>CAWEFR010000007.1:0-416251 GCA_963808335.1 Terriglobia bacterium | reverse complement strand
ATAGCCCGAACGGTTGTTGTCGAATCGCCCCTTCGTGTTCTGGTCACTGGTGAGCCTGAACATATGTCCCCAACGAGCCCGATACCATGGGGACTCGAGGAGGCGCCGGCATTTTACCGAATCGCGGATGCTCAACGACGCAGCGTAACTGCTGTACAGCCACCGCCGATCGGGACGACGAATCCATTCCCAGGCTGGCCAGAAAACGGAAACCAGCAGGCTCTTCATGTGCCGCGGCGGAATGTTGATCAGCAAATTGCGGATTTGGCCGAGAGAGACTGCTTCGAGATGAACGATGATCGCTTCGATGTGCCAGCCGGGGACAAACACCGTCGATGGCTCGATGACGTGCCAAGCTTGGCGCACGAACTCGTAAGACTTCGCTCCGCCAATTCGCGTTCAAGGTTTATGAGGAGGTTGGGTTTTGTTAACCAGGACGATAAGTTGTTTGAGTTCTTCATCGCTAAGTTCCTCCAGTTCGGGTGTCGGCGCGACCGCGATTGGACCGCCATCGGGGCCGCTGTGTTCGTTCGAAACGTAATCCTTGTAGCCCAGCAGATTCTTGGCGAGGAAAATGTTGGCGGCGGGGTTTCCTTTGTTGGCGAGTGCCCACAGGTTGCGCCGCAACGAAACCCGTCCCTTCGCTTTGCCGCGTGCCAAAGCTTCGGCAAACGCAGGCTGCTGCTTGCGTCGTTCAATGGTCTCAAGCTGACGCCCAGGAAGGCTGCGATTTCCTCTTCCGTGCACTGGATGGCGGCGAGTTTCTCGACCTGCTCCAGATCGATGTGTACCGGTTTGCGGCCCGCGCCAGTCCGCTTTCCACCAGCCATCCTAAGGCTCCTTTCTTAAATCGAACATTTCACTTGGCTTTTGCTTTGAACAGAGCGATGAATGGTGTCGCTATGGCAACCTTTACCATCGACTCTGACAACAACATCACGGCGCACGCCGGGCTTCCCGCCGGCGCGACGAATCGGCATCCTTTACTACCCGAAAGGAACTCGCCAAGCTCACCGCGGCATGGCCCTGTCCCGGCTGATCGACACCTGGAACAGCTTTGCGGGAGTCGCTCCCTTCGACGATCTGAAGCCGGTGAAGAAGTTCACCGACCGGAAAGCGGCGGTCTCGCGGATCTGGAAGGCCGTCGACGTCTGACCGCCGACGTGCGAAATCTGCGGGGGACGTTGCGCCCGCCAAGGGAAAGGCGAAGAAGTCCCCGCCGAAGAGTAAACGACGCGACACGGCGCGCCCGGGCGCCAAGCGTGGCGCTACCGTCGCGCGGGACGGCAGCAAGAAGGCGGAAGTCATTGACCTGATGCGCAGGCCCGCGGGAGCTACGCTGGCCGAAATCATGGAAATGACCGGATGGCAGGCGCACACCGTGCGCGGATTCGTCAGCGGAACACTGATTAAGAAGCTCGGTCTTCGCGTCGAGTCGTTCCGAACCGAGGGAAAGGAGCGCGCATACAAGATCAAGTCGTAGCCTGAGCTTCACACTCCTCCCTCCCTTGCGCCGCCGGGCCGTCCTGGCGGCGTTTTTTCGTCCTGCAAGATCCTGAGTTCTGCGCTCCAGTCCGACAGCGCCAAGCACAAGCCCTCTAAATCGGTGTGGCCCGACAGAATCAGCGCCTCGATTTCCGCGATCTCGCGGATGCAGCGGACGATTCATGCGCTGATCCCCATCCGTTCGGCTTTGATCTGCTCGAACGTGCGGCCGTCGCCGTCGAGCGTGGCCTCCTTGCCGCTGAGCTGCTCCCAGCGCTTCACAGATGACGTCGCAGAACTTCGGATCGAGCTCAAGCCCGAAGCAGACACGCTCCGTGAGCTCGGCTGCGGCCAGCGTCGTGCCGCTACCGAGGAACGGGTCGTAGACCAATTCTCCCCGGCGCAGATGGTTCAGGATCGGCCGCCGCATAAGCTCGACCGGCTTCTGGGTCGGATGATCGAAACGCGGTTCGTCTGACGCGCCCATGATGAATTTTGGGCTTGGCGATTCCCAGATGGTTGAGTTCTCTCCAGCCTTGCCATACCAAGGCGCATTCTTTTTTCGGACGAACCATGCTGGCTCGTGAGCGAACCAATAGGGCGTTCTCGTAAGCACCGCTCGGCCCTTATTCCAGATAATTTGCTGATGATGGAGGAAGCCAATCCGCAACAGCCCGTCCAGCACTTCGCGAGTGAACTTGGACGCGTGCCACACATACGCCACCTCGAGACTCGGCGCGAGCTCGAACGCCTCCGACCAGTCGGCTCGCGTGTCGCCGGAAATAGTGGTCTCGGTGTGACCCTCCGTGCGGCGCTTCATGTACGAAGGCTCGGCAGGGCCGTGCTTGTTGATTCCAGCTCGGTCCCTCCATTCAGAATCCAGTTCGATTCCATAGGGCGGATCGGTAACCATCAGCCGCGGCTTGCGTTCGCCAAGAAGCCGCGCGACCGCTTCGACCGACGTCGCATCGCCACACAGTACGCGATGCTCACCGCACAGCCACAGGTCGCCCGGCACCGTCGTGGCGATTTCCGGGAGCGGAGGAGCGTGATCAGCGCGCTCATCATCCATCGGATCGCGCAGTAGGTCGTCGAGTTCGTGCACGTCAAATCCCGTCAGGCCGAGATCGAACGGCTCATCACAAAGCTCGGCGAGTTCCGGCGCCAGCAGCGCGATGTCCCATTCAGCTTCTTCATGCGAACGGTTGTCCATCAGTCGAAGACCCCGCACCTGCGCGGGTGTCAGGTCGCGGGCAACGTGGACCGGCACTTCCTTCAGCCGCAGCGTCTTCGCGGATGCAAGCCGGAGGTGGCCGATGATGATCACGTCGTGGACGTCGACCACGATCGGCTGACGAAATCCATACGCGCGGATGCTCGCCGCGACTTTATCGACGGCTGCGGCGCTCCACTTGCGCGCGTTCCTGGGATACGGTTTTGGGCGGTCGATCGGCCAGAGTTCGACTTGCATATCCTCCCAAATGTAAGCGATCATCACTCCCTTTTCCAAGGAATAAATGATGTATTTACAATGAGATATAGCAGGAATGTTAAGGAGTACTCAGCATTGTTCGGATCGCCCGCCGGAAACGCTTAATCGACGCGCTGCCGTAGCTTCAAAGCTGCCCATTCCCGGCGTTGGTCCGTCCAGGAAAGGAGATTGGCGATTTTCCGCATGGCGGCCTCACTGACTGCGTACCGTCCGGTCGGCGTCGCCCGCAAGTACAGCAATTCGACTTGGATATCGGGAGCGAGGTAATTCAGACGCGCGATTTGACTGACGCGCTCACGGCAAAGGCAACTGAGCCGCGCGATGTCAGCGTAGTCCTTCGCATCGCCCCGACGAATCATTTCATCGAAGTGGATCGCCAATGAAAGGACTCTGGTAATTTGCGGGAGTCGGCCCGCACCTCGGTGTTCGGATCGTGCCACGTCTGCGGCGCCGCACGGTCTCGGGCGGAGTTGGAACTGAATCTCGAGTGGCGCGCTGTTGCTCATTGCTCGCAGAGCTCCTTAATACTTTCGCTGTGGAAGCCAACCGTTACAGTGCCGGTGGGCCCGTCGTATTTCACCTCGGTGATCAGGGCGCGAATGAACCGCTCCTGCTCCGCCGTATTGAGCTGTTCCCACAGGGGGTCAAATCTCCCGAGCGCGTCCTGCACATCGGCTGGCTCCGCCATCGCTATTTCGCTCGATTCGCCGCGCATTCCTTCAAGGTGGCGGAACACGGCCGAGAGCATCGCGGGGTGTTGCGCGAACCGGCTAAGGTTCTCGATCACCGCGCCTTCGAGCTCAGGCGCGGATACCGATTTCGTTTCGCACTTGTTCCAGCCCCGCTGATGAGCCATGATGCACACGTAATAGCGATACCGAGTCTGTTTTTTCTGAACGTAAGTGTGCGTCATGGCGGCGCCGCAACCGCAGCGCACCAGGCCCTTCAGTAGAGCGCCGCCTTTGTTCCGAACGGTCCGGCTGCCTCCTCGGCCATTGCGGTTGAGCTGATCCTGCACTCGATTGAATGTTTCGTCGTCAATGATTCGCTCGTGCTCGCCGTCGTGGAGTTTCCCTTCAAACTTCACGTGGCCCGTATAGATCGCGTTGGTGAGCAGGTTGTGGAGCGTCCCCTTGTTGAAGGGAGCCCCGCCACGTTCATGCCCGCCGCGCGTGGTCCATCTCTTCATGTACCAGCCGCGGCGATCCAGTTCCTGTACAACCGGCATAAGCGAGCCCAGGTTCAGGTAGAGCCGGAATATTTCGCGAATCCGGTCAGCCTCCGCCGCATTCACAACCAGAGAGCCGCCTTTGGGTGCGACGTCATACCCGAACGGCGGAAATCCGCCGATCCATCTTCCTCTTCGCCGCGCCGCGCGCATTTTGTCGCGGGTTCGTTCGGCAATCATCTCGCGCTCAAACTGCGCAAAGTTGAGGAGCATGTGGACCATGAACCGTCCCGCCGATGTCCGGGTGTCGAACGGCTGCGTCACGGCGACAAACGTGACGTGCTGCCTGTCCAGGACCTCCAGGAGTTTCATGAAGTCCGACAGGGAGCGCGAGAGCCGGTCGTACTTGTAAACGACGATGCTGTCCAACTTTCCGGATTCGATATCGGCAAGAAGCCGCTTCAACGCCGGACGCTCCATGTTCGCCCCGCTGAAGCCTCCATCGTCGTATCGTTCCGGCAACGCGACCCATCCCTCGTGCTTCTGGCTCTGGATATATGCCTCGGCTGACTCCCGCTGCGCGTCCAGGCTGTTGAAATCCTGATCGAGTCCTTCCTCGGTAGACTTGCGGGTATAGATGGCGCACCGGACGTGGGCCGGCGATGCGGCCGGGACGACGCGGAAGCGTTTGGCTTCAGCGGCCATTTGCCCTCGGTTTTGCGAGTCCGAAGAACGCGAGCCCGTTCCACTTTGTGCCGGTGATATCCTTGGCGACTGCGCTGAGCGAAGCGAAACGACGCCCCTCCCATTCAAAACCGGCTGCGAGGACGCGAATAAGAATCGTCCGACCGCGATACTCCTTCACTATCACGCTACCCGGCATCGGCACACGCGGGTCGTGGTCCGACACAAGCCCGGTGACTGTCGAGTGCTGGAGACGATCCCGCCGGCGCGACTGCTCCATCCCCGCGCCAATCCGAGCACCGGATTCTCTCGCGAGCGCAAGCGCGTGCTGTCTCGCCGACTCCGGCAGCCCGCCCTCGCATTCCGCCTGAACATGCCAGGCAATTCGCCTCCGCGCCAACTCTGAGTTTCCAGACGGGATGTCGCCGCCGAACATCGCCCGATGGAGCCGCTGAAGCTCATCCGTTCGCATCCGTGCGAGACGGTCGAGATGCAATGGACCCGCGGACGGGCGACGCACAATTTGAAGTTTGACGCTCATGTAACGACACCATGAACGCTCGACGTGCGGGAATTTGCAAGTTCGCCATCGCCCGAGTCTGCTTGCTGGTCGGATCCTACCCATTGAAGCGCGGAGGAACGCTTGTATGCGGTTGCCAGCAGGCCGGCGACTTCATGGATCGCTTCCGTTAGCGACGGATCTTCGCGGGCACTTTGTGCCGTCTCAAACGCGCATGCCCGCTGAACTCCTTTGTTTTTTTCTGTCCGTTTTCCGGTTTCATCGCTCGTGCTCCGGCAAACAGTTTCGGCGGCAATTCGGCCAGATTTTCCGGTGACACCCTGCTCCTCGAAAACCCGGTTCAATTGACCTGCCTTCCACTCTGCCCAAGGCACTCCTTGCGTACCCGCCTCGGCAGAATCGTTGGTCGGGTCCGAAAGCGCGGTAGCCGCGGCCTGAGTCGAAGGCTGGCCCAATGAAGATGGCGAGTCGGCACCCTCGCCGTGCACGGCGGACTCGCCACCCTCAACCCAGCGTGCAAGAAAACCCTTCATCACGCACAACCCATCCTTAAGACACCCGGGACAACTCGGGACAACCGGGACAGGCCCAGTTTCCACAGAGTTAAAGTGTCCCGGATTCCTGTCCCGACTTCGATTGATCCGGGACACGAATCCGGGACAGCCGAAGTCGTGCGATTGTCGCCATGTCCCGGGTGTCCCGACTTGCCCCGGGTGTTTTTGGGCACAGTCATCATTCGTCACCGTCCAGGATCGCGGCGCGAATGCAGTAAACTCGAACACTCCCAAGTTCTGGCAGCCGGGGCTTTATCGTAAGGTTTTCCCGATCGCGAACCAGAAATCCGCGCTTCTCCACCTCTTTCACCACGGCGCGGTAGTTATAGCCTTTGCAGACCTCCGTCTTAAATACCTCGGGCAGGATCAAGTACTCTGTTTCGCCCGCGTCATTGGACCGTTTAAAGCCTGCGCGATTGATGATACGTTCGGTGTCTGCGTCGTCGGCCTTTAGCGGTTGAAATCTCGACGCGCCATTTAGTTCAAGGAAGGCTCGAACTTGGCGAATCGCAGCCTCCACATCGGAGCCGCCGGTCGTGCCGCGGCCGTCTACCCACTCCCGGAAGCACCTCCCGGCGGCCTGGATTGCCTCTCCTTCCTTCCATCCGGTCAAGCCCCACTCTGTGGCAAGTTCGCCGGCCGCACCAATCAGCGCAAAACGGTCCGCTGCCCGCTTCAACTCCCCGCTGGCATTGGCAGCTACAAATCGTCTGATGAACTCTTCTCGTACCTTCCGAATCAGCGGCTCAACTTCTGATCGTTCACGAGTCAGGCGCTCAAGGAACGCACGTATTGGCGCACCGTAGTAACGTAGCGCTGCTTCTTTCATCTCGCGCGCAAACGCGTCGGGCGAAGGCGCCCCATGGATCTCTTCGAATAGACCGAATTCCCCGGCCTCGGCATTGATGTTCAGCAGCCGCACCTCGGCCCCGCCTTTTGTGCGTTTGCCGGCCGAAGCTGCGTGCTCGGCCAGGGTTGTTTCCCCGGTAGAAACGAACAGCAGAATCCAGCGAAGCCGTGCTCGCGCACCGATGCCGCGCGTCATTCGCGCTTTGCCCTGTCCGTTTCCCAGAAGATAAGCAGTTGCGGCCGCGTCCGACGGATCGACTTGTGCGAGCTCATCCAGAAACAGCGTGCCGTCGTTATGTGCCTCTGCTATCGCCTCCAGACCGTTGATCGTGGTTCGCCAGGTGTGGAGAAAACCTGTCGGTCCTCCTCCTCCGCAAACCGACCCGCCGACGATCAGAGCCGTAGTCTTGCCGCACGAAGTTGCACCATGGAAATGGATTCCGCCGGACTCCGCCTTCGCAATCGACAAGAGCGGGCCTGCGAAGGCGGCCGCTGCCGCAATAACGAGTCGTGAATTTCCACTGCATCGCCGACCGACATGATCGCGCCAGCCGGCTGCGTCACCGCGGACGTTCCAATGGTGTGCGCCCTCGTGCGGGCTCTGATAAAGAACAGATTCGCTGCCTTCCGGCGCTATGGTGCAATCCGGCAGGACGTATGCGTCTTCGTGCCATCCCATGCGAGCGACACATCGCACCCGGTTTTGCACAGGTGCCGTCTGGAGATACTCGATGAATCTCTCCCTTAGTCTCGAACTCGTGGTGAGGAACGGAAGTCCTTCCGAAAGAAGGCGGGCACGCACGGCGCTTGCGTCCGAGGCCAACAGTTCCATAGGCATCGGCCACTCATGCAGCCGACCTTCGTCATCCCTCCACCGTAGGAGACGACCCCAATTTTGTCCGGCATCGTCGCGAGTCATCGCAACAACGTCCACTCGTGCGGCCAACCGAATGGCGTCAACGGCCCCGTTCTCGGTTTCTTTCAAAAAGAAGACTCCCTGGTCCATCACCTCGAAAGGGAAGGATTTTATGGGCGGCTGTTGGTCATCACCCGAAGCCCGCCGCGGTTCCGGCTTCCAGCGGCCAATCAGCTCCTGAAGTGTCCCCTCGGTCAGGCACACGGCGGAATCCGCCAGATTGAGAAGCTGCTCACGCGAGCCTCCGGCGACTTTCCAGTCGGTCACGTCACCCTTCGATGGAAGGCCGGGGAGTTCCAGTATGCGGACGCTGGCAGCCAACGGGAGCAGTTCCTTCGCTACATCCAGGGCATGCGCGCGACCCGCGTCATCGTTGTCCACCAGAATGATCGCGTGCTTGCCGGCGAAATGCGGTGAATATACGGCCAGCCACTTTCCGGCGCCGAGGGGGCAGGTCGTGCCCACCAACCCCCAACCGCCGACCGTATCAGCGTCCTTCTCACCCTCGCAGGTAAATACCTGGTCTGCGTTCAGGACCTGCGGGAGGTGATATGGAACGCGTCGAACGGTTTCAAAGCCCTTTACAAATCGCCCGCCCTCAAGCCGCTCGATATGGAATGCCTTTTCGCGCTGCTGTCCCTCGCCACGTTCCCGCCGAACAACCCGGAACAGTGGGGCCCGTGCTTCGTCGTCATATACGTAAGTGGCAATCCTGCGCCATCTGCTCCCGTCACCTCGCCCCGTGCTGTTGATGTCTCTGCCCACGATACGGAAGACCTCGTCCCGCGCCGTCTTGAAGTCGGTGCCGGTGAGTTCGCGTTCGAGCGAAATGATGTCTCCGCCGCGCTGGCAAGCTGAGTGGCAATACCAGCAACCGGTCTCGCTGTCGACGGCAAAGTTATCATGCTTGCCGCTGTGGAGTGGGCACGGTCCCCGCGATTCTCGCGCGCCGCTCTGAGTCAGATTCGGAACGCGGGCGGCGTAGTACGCCGAGACTTCCGTTCGCGTGAAAGTGATCGGGGCCTGCCTCATTCAGCGAGCCCCCGATGCCTGCCCGCCGCCAGTCGGTCTCGTTTCCAGCCACGCAGTGATATCGCGGAGCCGATAACGCACCGCGGCACCAATCTTGAGAAATGTCGGGCCTTGCCGGAGTAGTCGCCATCGGCGAACGGTCGACACAGACATCCCCGTGATCCTGGCGACGTCTCGTTCGTTTAACAAGCCTTGCGAAGGTTGACTCTCGTTTCCCATGGCATCAGCAGACCATGGTGGGCCGGGGATGTCACGGAAGTAAGGTCGAGGTGCCTTACGTCATAAGAGGAGGTGAATCCAATTCGATCAACTGGGAGATTTCCGTGGCGGCTTTGATTATGGTGCTGATATCAGCAACTTGGCCAATCGTCCGAAGGTGGATGTCGGCGATCTCTTCGAACGTCTTCGCTCCACAATTTCGGTGCACTGCCCATTGCATCTTTGACCGAGGCGTGAACTTGCTCGCGCGAGACCGCGTGACCCGGATCAATCCTCTGTTCTCAGCTTTTTTCGCCTGGTTGGCGACGTACTCTTTGAGCGCAATCCTAAATTGTCGGGTCGCCTCACGTTCGAATACTTCCCGTCGTTCCAACTCCAGGTACCAACCGCCGGGCTCGCTCCATGTTCTGATTCCTTCTGTTGTGAGCACTGAGTTGGGAGCCTGAAATGCGAAAACAAACGGTTCTGTCGTCGATGGCCGCGGCCGTCTGATTACGAAGTCGAAGAGCGGATGCCAGGGCGGATTTGCGAGATCAAGCCGGGCGATGCGTGGATCGAAAGCCCAGAATGTGAGGGTATCTTCCACTTGCTGTGTCACCCAGGGTTGGGCGAGTTGGTACCGCTTAATCCAATTCCCCAGCGCTTCAGTGAGTGCCGCTTCGGTCCCAGGAGCCAGACGAAGATAGTGGGGGAGAACGTTATCGCGTAGATCAGCGGTGACCCCGTAAAGTTCGCTCGCGACTAGGAGGAATTGCCGCTGCGCAACGTCGCGTGGAACACTACGTGGCGCTACAGGATCGAAAAACTCCCCACCCGACCACACGTCCGCGCCGTGCTCCCCGTTCTTCCCCGACTTCTTCGCGCGTTTGGGCTTTTCTTTCCCAAGTAGTTGGGCCATCCTGTCCTTTCGCCGGTTCGTGGTGGGGTTCTCCGCATTTCGTGATTCCCTTTGAGCAACCTCGCGCCTCTCTCAGCTCAGTTCGCTGTGTACACGCTCTTTCCCTGACCCATATACGACTCGTAGAAGTGCTGGTAGACTGCATCGCACTTCTTTTCATAAAGTTCCTTTGTGTACGTCCGAGGAAGTTCGTCCAGACACGTCCTTGATAGTTGTGAACACCATCGCCCGGGTCGTTTGCTGCTTCCGCCAGTCGAGCACCAGCTTCTCTTTCTTCAGCTTCTCCAGGAGCGCCTTCGCAACCTTTTTCACCTCCGCCGTTTCGGGCTGCGTGAGCAATACGTCCGGCTTCGTGAGGAGATCGAAGATCACCAGTTCTTCTTCCGTCAACTGTTCGGCAATACCACGTTTTTCTTCGGCGTCCAAACGTCGTCGCGAAAACCAGCAGCTTGTCGAAGAAGACCTGAACGTTGATCGCACCATTGTTGTACTCGTCGATCATCTTCTGAAACTCTTCCAGGAAATCGATCCGGGTCCGGTTCACCTGGATCATTCGTGCCAGCTTGAAGGTGAGCTTCGCCCTTAGCTTCTGCACTTCGATGGGTTTGCGGCTCCCCTCGAACTTCTCTCGCAGCGCTTCAAAGTCGATCTGGCTGAGATCGATGTACCGGCCTTGGTCCGCCACCGGAGGCATCACGTAACCTTCCGCGCCGATGGATTGATCGAGCAAGGCTTCGATTGCTGCCATCACTTCGGCAATGTCCACGGCCGGAATTTCGGAGCGGATCTTTTCGGCGATGACCCGAAACACCTTGCAGACTGGACCGAATTCATTTGCGGCGGTATCCGGCAAGACCGACTTGAACAGCCCGTCCACGTAACCGGCACGGCTCAGATAGCTCCTTCGCGTGTCGTCGTTCACCACAAAGGCCGCAACGGCGTCTTCCAGGAGCTTCACTCTCTCGAAGCCTCTAGCTTCCTGGATCGTCGCCGGGTTGACGCCACGTTCCACGCAGAAAACCGTCGTGGCGGAAATCGCTTCCCGAAGTTGGCTGACCAGTTCCTCTTTCTTGTGAACTGGCGAGACTGCCGGGGCTCTTCTCCCTGTGCGGTTCCGTAGATCGCCAGCGCCTTTTGCAAGATTGCGGAAGACGCCCACGTAATCGACGATCAGGCCGTTCTGCTTATCCCGCCATACCCGATTCGCCCGTGCGATGGTCTGCATGAGCGTGTGGTTCTTCATCGGCTTGTCCAGGTAGATCGTGGAGCAAGACGGCACGTCGAACCCGGTGATCCACATGGCACACACGAACACGATGCGGAGCGGATCGTCGGGGTTCTTGAACTTCGTCTCCAGGTCTTCCTTGACCATGCGCTTGCGGTGCGTGGCGATGTCCAGACCCTTCTTCTTGAACTCTTCGATCTCGTTCTGTGCCGACGAGACCACCACCGCCATGTCGGTTTCCTCGAAGAATTTCAGGCGCTTCTCCAGTTCCGGCTTGTCCATCGGATCGGCGGCGGCAAGTTCCTTCCGCAGCTTGGCAATGGCGATCTTCCAATGCTTCTGGACCTTGTCGAACGTCCGCACCGCTGTGGCCTTGTCAATCGAGATCACCATCGCCTTCGCCAGAACGCCCCGGCCCATGAAGTGAGCCACGATGTCTTCGCCGATGCGATCCAGCCGGTCGTCCCGGGTGATGAGGTGGTATTCCCTTGCGAACTCCTGCTCCAGCTTGCGCTCCTGGTCGTCGTCGAGTTCGGCGTGATCGCAGATTTCGGCGATGTCCTCCGTCAGGTTGTCGTTGGTCAGTTGAAGTTCGGGAATGCGGTTTTCGTAGTACAGCGGAACCGTGTTCTGGTCGTCGACCGATTCCTTGAAGTTGTAGATCGAGACGTAATCCCCGAAGACTTCCTTGGTGCGCTCTTCCCCGGCCATCAGCGGCGTTCCGGTGAACCCGATGAACGCAGCATTCGGCAGGGCGCTCCGCATGTTGCTGGCGAAAATGTCGTACTGGCTGCGGTGCGCCTCGTCCGTGATGACGATGATGTCCGACCGGGTGGAAAGCACCGGGTACCGTTCGCCATGCTCCGTGTGGAACTTCTGGATCAGCGTGAACACGTAGCGGTGGTCTTCCTGGTTCAGCATCCGCTTCAGGCTGTCGCCGCTATCAGCCCGGACCCGCTTTTCGTCTTCCAGCACGCGCTCCCGTGTTGGCGAAGTTACGGTAGATTTGGCCGTCCAGGTCGTCCCGGTCGGTGACGATCACGAACGTCCAGTTGCCGGGAATCTTCCGCAGGACCTTCTGGCTGAAGAAGACCATCGAATAGCTCTTGCCGGAGCCTTGCGTGTGCCAGAACACGCCGAGCTTGCCTTGGTTGTCTCTTGATATGCTCGACGGCGGCGATGGCGTTGTTGACGCCGAGAAACTGGTGGTTCTTGGCGACCAGCTTGGTCAGTTCGCCTTTGCGTTCGTCGAACAGCGTGAAGTTCTCCACCAAGTCCAGCAGCTTCCGCTTTTCGCAGGTGCCCCGGATCATCGTGTCCAGGCTGATGAGGCCGGATTCCTTCTCGTCGTCAATCTTCTTCCATTCGGCGAAGTGCTCGAACCCGGCTGTCATGCTGCCGATCCGCGCTTTGGAGCCATTCGAGAGAATGATGAAAGCGTTGTACCAGAACACCTGCGGAATCGTGTCCTTGTAGTCGGACAGGTTCTTCTCGTAGGCAGTTCGAGCTTCTTGTGCGATGCCTTCAGTTCGATGAAGACCAGCGGGATGCCGTTGACGAAGCCGATGAGATCCGCACGCTTCTTGCCGTAGTCGCCGGAAATCCAGAACTGCGAGGCCAGGAAGAAGTCGTTGTTCTCCGGCTCGTTCCAGTCGATCAGCGTGACGGTTTCGACCGTCTCTTCCTGATCGTCGTCGCCGGCTCCCTTGTACGTGACCTTACGCCATTCTTGAGCAACTGGTATACAGCCTGATTCGCCCGGGCGGGACTCAGCGAGCTGCGGTCCTTGGTCACCTCCTGGACAGCGATTTCGATGGCATTAGGCGACACGCCGGGATTCAGGTTTTCGATGGCGGCGCGAAGGCGATTAGGCAGGACAACTTCCGCCATCGTTTCCCGGCCAAGCAACGATAACGGGCCCAAGGTTTCGTGATAGCAGTTCAGTGTCTCCCATCCCAACTCAGCGAAGAGAGCAATCGTGGGCTGTTCGACTGCAGCGTCTTCGGAGTCGGGATTGAAGTAGCTCATGCAGGTTGCACGACGAGTTCGGCGGCGGCTCTCCACTTGAACCTCGCCAGAGATCAGCTTGGGCAGCAGAAAGTCTCTGGTGGGCGAAGATTGTAATTACGGTCAAGCAGATTGTTTAGCATTTGCCGTGTCTCACGGATTACGCATTCGTAGAGCTCACCTATTGCAAAATTCGGCACGAGGATTGGCAAATCCGTTATAACACCTGCACTTGCGCTCTTTCGAGTTGTTCCAGTGCTTGCCCCGCTCACGTAGTCCTGGTAACGGTCGGACAGAAGAAACGAAAACAAATAGTATGGCGACAGCGACGAGTCACAGATCTTCAAACGAATGAGGTACGAGGCAAACACCGCATCGATTTCCTTCTCGATTATGCCAACCTTGCCGGGATCAGCCATGCGGATTACGACGATATCGCCAACTCGAAGGCGGTAGGCGCCATGATCGGCAGGGGCGATTGGGCAATATGGCACGGCGCCCCATTGGATGTAGGAGGACTTGTTGATGTCCATGCCACGGAGATACTTTGGTCCTACAGGATTAGTGGTGGCTGATTCCGTGTAGCCGTATTGGGTCTCCACCAATCTTGATAACTTCTGAACTTTCCATCCCTCCGGGATCGGCCCCAATTCCGATTCGACCATCCGCACGTTCTCGTGGCCGGGGAAGCGGAAATTGACGAACCACTCCCGGTAAATCATCTGTGCCATCTCTTCGAGAATCTTGATGCGCCGGGTGTTGTTTTCAATCAGATCGTCGTAGGCGGAAAGGATATCCGCAATTCGATCCTGGATGAAATGGCTCGGGATTGGCGGCATCTTCAGTTCCCGGATGTCCTTCATGTTCAAGTGGTGTACCGTTGCGCCGTTCGACATGGACAGAATCTTGCCTTGAATCTCATCTCCGAGCATCAGGTATGTAAGGTACTGCGGGTTAACCGCCTTTCGGTTTGCTCGGATGAGCACCGTTCTTTGACCAAGGCACACCTTCAGCCCCGAAGGAATGATGGCAACATTGCCAATCGGGGCTTCTCTCGCAAGGATCAGATCACCGGGTTGAGGAACCTCGCGTTGCGTCCACGCCCGATACGTGTCTTCGGAGACTCGGTTCACACCATCAAGAGTCAACCTGCCTCTCCCGATGTTGGGCGTTCGGATGGACGGATAGCCCGATTTCTGCGTAGGTGCAGTCTTGTGTTCACAGTCCACGATCTGTTCGCACAGTTCAATTAGTCGTGCCATCGTCTTCAGTTCACGAGACCTCCAGCAATCGGGCAACGTTCTCCGCAATTCGCTCTTCCAACTCCCTCGCCTCAACATTCAGCGTTTCCAGTTCTTCGTTCAATTCTTCCAGGCGCACCGCAAACTCGAAAGTCGTCTGCCGCCCGTTCCGCCACGCCGACGTAGCGGCCCGGATTGAGGCTCCATCCCTGCGCTTCGATGTCGGCAAGCGTGGCGACCTTGCACAGTCCGAGCACATCGGTGTACTTGCCCTTCGGGAAGTTCTCCTTCATCAACTCCCGGCTTCCGGCGTCGGTCTCGACCTCCTCGCCCCGGTACAGCCGCACGATGTTGGAGATGAACTCGATCTGTTCGGGCGTGAACTCCCGATGCGCCCGGTCGATCTGGCGGAAGATGTGCCGTGCGTCGATGAAGAGCACCTTGTCCTTGCGCTCCGGTCTTCTTCTTGCCCCGGTCGAGGAACCACAGCGTGCAGGGCAGCGTGACCGTGTAGAAGAAGTTCGGCCCGACCGAGATCATCACATCCACGGCCCGGTCTTCGAGCAGCTTCTTGCGAATCTCCAGCTCGGAGCCTCGGGCATCGCCGGCAGAGTTCGCCATCACGAACCCGGCCCGTCCCGTTTCGTTCAGCGCCGAATAGAAAACCTGAATCCAGAGGTAGTTGGCGTTGTCGGCCTTCGGCAGGCCGAACGGGTAGCGGGGATCGTCCTTCAGCCGCTCCTTGTCCACCTTGATCCACGTTGAACGGCGGATTTGCCATCACGAAGTCGAACTTGCCGACGCTCTTGTGGATGTCTTCGTAGTAGGTGACGCCCTGCCGGATGTCGCCCGACAAGACCGTGGACGGCGAGGTTCATCTTGCAGAGCCGGATGGTCTCGGCCACCTTCTCCTGGCCGTAGATCGAAATTTCGGTGACGGGCTTCTTGTGGTGCTCCACGAATGCCGCGGACTGGACGAACATGCCGCCCGATCCGCACGCCGGATCGAGATGCGCCCGTGGAAGGGCTCGATGATCTCCACGATCAGCTTGACGATGCTGGTGGGCGTGAAGAACTCGCCGCCCTTCTGCCCCTCGGTCATGGCGAACTTGCCGAGGAAGTATTCGTAAATCTTGCCGAACGCATCGCCTTCAATGTCCATCGGGACGGCAGCGAAGTTCTTCAGCAGCGAGACGAGCAGTTCCTTGTCGAGACGGTTGTACGTTCTTGGCAGAACGTCCTTGAGGTCTTCGTTGTCGGCTTCGATGGCCTTCATCGCCTCGTTGATGGCCTTGCCGATGTCCGCACCTTCCGGCAGATTGCAGCAGGTTCGAGAACCGGGCGCTCTCGGGCAGGTAGAGGACGCCTTGCGCCTGATAGTCGGCCTTGCCGATGGTGCGGCGTCCGCTGCCCTGGCTGGTGAACTTCTCCTTGGCCTTGGCGAACTTGTGGTCGGCGTAGCGAAGGAAGATCAGCCCGAGAACGGGAACGGAGTATTCGGACGATTTCAGCTTGGAGTTGGCCCGAAGTTCGTCGGCAGCTCCCCACAGACGTTTTTCGAGTTCGGTGGTGTTGGCTGGCATGATGTTCTATCGGCGGAACGCGAGGTTCCGTCCAGCGATACCATCTTTCATTTGCTATAGTCTAGCGCCTTGCGGATTGGCAGTTGACGGCTGCCGGAACAGAGTGACCACCCGTCAACGTATGCGCTTCAAGGATTCACGATGTCCGGGATTGGAAGCGGTGAATTGCCCCTACCGTGTGAAAGGCGGTCGCCCGTTCGCGGAGCGTTGGGCTATCCTGAGGGCGAAGGAGTCGCGGATCATGTATATACAAACGCGCGGACCCGAGATCCAAGAAGGTGACGTCCTCGTGCGGCCGAAGAAATCTGAACGTGGCTATCATTACGGGACAGCCGTGCGGACGACCGCAGTGTTCCCGCCCAATGCCCTGCACGGGTTCTACCCACAGTTTCTTGCAGCGCATAAGATGCCGGGACTCGGGAAGCATGTCTCGACGATCGAATCGTTCCTGGATGGAAAGCCAGGATGGCGTATCCGGCGCCACCAAGAACGTCCAACAGCGGCGGCAGATCGAACAGCGCGCCATCGCCGATTTAGGATCGCCCTATGCGGCCCTCGACAACTGCGAAACCGACGTGAATCGGGTTCATACCGGCGTTGCGATCAGTCCCACCGCGAATAATGTTCTTGCATGTGCCGTTGGCGGCGTTGTCCTCTTGACAATCTTCAACGCGTTCGGCAATCGAAACTAAGGACGTCGGGCCCCTTCGTCATCGATCGGAGTTCGTAGACAATTCTGGGACCCCAGGACGGACGAGGCTGTCAACAAACGCAACCTGTCAACTGGAGAGAACGGAGAATTTGGGCCCGAACCGTCCTTCCGCGGGCTGACCAAGCGTCACCCCGGCCGCGACTGCTGGGCGATCTACAGAGAGGACGACCAGTCGCAAGACATGCAGAATGTTGGGGATACAGACGCAGTTTCTGTGCGTTCCGATGCTGTCAACAAAACAGGCTGGAAGTTGTAACTCTTAAAGGACTGGCTCCCCGGCATGGATTCGAACCACGATTCACGGCTCCAAAGGCCGCTGTCCTACCATTAGACGACCGGGGAATTTGAGGAACTAACAGGCCAGCGTCTCCAGTCTACCATTTGTCGCCGGGCCGATTGCGCCGATTAGACCTCCTATCGATCGGCTTCCTCGATTCGAACGGGCGTACCCGGGTCGTTTGCCGGCGGGTTGGGTTTTAGTCATCAGACGGGAAGGCAACTCCGGTTGTTAAAGTCGCTAAATAAGGACAAATACGCTGGCGATGTTGCAACGCTGCTTTCGCCAGCACCGTCCTTAATTGCAAGCGGACCCGCGCCGCCTTACAGGAAAGCTTTGCCGATTATGACGCTTCAATCGACGTGTAGGACCGCCCTGGTACGGACCGGCGTTCTCTTTCTGGCGCTTTTCATCTTTGCTTTCAGCGCACTGGCGCAGCAAAACCGCATTACCAGCCAGGTTGATAACAACCGGCGCGTGACCTTGACGGGACACATGCATCCGCAGGCACGCCCGGAAAACGATCAGGGGCGGGTTTCTCCGTCCCTTATGTTGTCATACGTTACGCTGTCGCTGGCGCAAACCGACGCTCAGAAATCCGACCTTGCTCAACTCATCAGAGAACAGCAAACTCCTGGCTCGACGAATTACCACCGCTGGCTTACTCCAGAACAGTACGGGGAGCGGTTTGGGGTTAGCGATGGCGACCTGAATCAGATCAAGAGCTGGCTCGAATCCCACGGGTTGACCGTCGTAGCCGTTGCGCGCGGCCGTAACTCGATTGCATTCAGTGGATCGGCGGCTCAGGCGGAGGCGGCGTTTCACATTGAACTCCACCAGTATCTGATAAACGGCGAGACCCGTTTCGCGAATTCAACCGAGCCCTCGGTGCCGGCCGCCTTCGCTGGCGTGGTGGGAGGCGTTCATGGACTCAATGATTTCCGCCTCAGACCGGCAAAGATCCGCCAGCAGCACCCGGATTATACCTCGAGCCGCGGGGGGCATTACCTCGCACCGAACGACTTCGCGACGATTTACGACATCACTCCGCTCTACAACTCTGGCTTCGACGGGAGCGGGCAGACGATGGTGGTCGCCGGGCAGACCCAGATCAACCTTACGGACATTGAGACGTTTCGAAGCACTTTTCAGCTGCCCGCCAACGATCCGCAGATCGTTTTCGTGCCGGGTACCAGGAATCCGGGAATTAGCTCGGGCGATTTGTCGGAAGCCGATCTGGATCTGGAATGGTCGGGCGCCGTGGCGAGAAACGCGACCATCATTTACGTTTACACCTACGACGTGATGCAGTCGATTCAATATGCCATCGACCAGAATCTGGCCCCGGTGATCAGCTCCAGTTACGGCTCCTGCGAGCCGGAAACTCCGACCTCCGACGCCGCGACTTTTCGTTCCTGGGCCCAACAGGGGAATGCACAGGGGATCACATGGTTCTCCGCCTCGGGAGACAACGGAGGCGCGGACTGCAACGACTCGCAAAATCCCGGTTTGGCGGTCGACACACCAGCGAGCATTCCCGAAGTGACGGCCATCGGCGGCACCGAATTCGTAGAAGGTGGCGGAAATTACTGGAACGCGAGCAATGACGCGAGTGGAGCCTCCGCGCTTTCCTATATTCCGGAAACGACTTGGAACGACAGCGCGGCCGACGGAACGCCTTCCGCCGGCGGCGGCGGAGCGAGCATCTTTTTTCAAAAGCCTTCCTGGCAGACTGGCCCCGGCGTACCCTCCGATAACGCGCGACACGTTCCCGATATTTCGTTAACTGCGTCGGCGGATCACGACGGATATTTTGTGTTCACTGGGGGCCAGGAGCAGGTCTACGGTGGAACTTCGGCCCCCACTCCCTCGTTTGCCGGCGTAGCCGTGCTTCTGAATCAATATCTGGTTTCGAAAGGAATCCAAGCCAGCCCGGGGTTGGGAAACATGAACCCCAATCTGTACTCGCTCGGGCAGAGCAACCCCGGCGTGTTCCACGACGTTACAACCGGAAACAACATTGTGACCGTCACCTGCACGAGGCGACGAAGCTGCGCGGGAACGCCGGTGGGCTTCAATGCGGGCGTCGCTTATGACCAGGCCACCGGCCTCGGATCGGTGGATGTGTATGAGTTAGTGACCGGGTGGAGCGGAGGCAGGTCCGCTCCGATTACGCCTTCGACCGCCATTTCGCTGCTGGCGAACCTGGAGACTTTGGGTGTCACGGACGTGGTGTATCTGACCGCAACGGTTCAAAGTACGGGAGGGGTGACGCCGACTGGAAGTGTGAGCTTCGAGGCGAACGGCTCGTTGCTGGGCACGGCATCTCTGGTCGGGTCGGCAGGGACCGCAACCGCCACCATTGCGGTGAAGGGTTCGCAGTTGCCGCTGGGCTCGGGCACGATCACCGCGGCGTACACGGGCGCCTCTAATGACTCGACCGCATCGGTGTCCGTCAGCGTAACGTCGTCCGGTTCGACATCGAGCGGGACGCCCGCGGTCGCCGCGCTTGCCAATGCTGCTTCTTATCAGTTTGCCTTTGCTCCCGGTGGAATCATGGCGATTTTCGGTTCGCAAATGGCGCCGTCCACCGAGCAGGCCAGCAGCGTACCTCTCCCGACTTCGATGGCTGGCGTTGCGGTGCTGGTGAATGGCGTGGCCGCGCCGTTGTACTACGTTTCTCCCACCTTGGTGAACATTCAACTTCCCTACGAAACCGTTCCCGGCAACTCCGTGGTCGTGAGCATCAATAACAATGGCAAAGTCAGCACCGCGAACTCCATTGTGGCTGCGACGGCGCCCGGCATCTTCATGGATCAGAATGGCGTGGTGGTGCCGACAGGAAGCGCGGCGCGAGGCCAGGAGATTGCCATTTACATCACCGGCGCTGGAGCGGTATCACCGGCGGTTTCCACTGGCGCCGCACCGTTGTCTTCTACTGCCCTGGTGGATTTGCCCAAACCGCTGCAAAGTGCCACGGTGGCCGTGAATGGCGTCCCTGCGAGCATTGTTTTCATCGGCATCCCTCCCGGGCTGGTCGGCGTGACGCAGATCAATTTTCAGGTGCCCAGCGGGATCAACACAGGGGCGCAACCCGTGGTAGTAAAGGTGGGCGGTGTCGCCAGCTCCGCCGTCACGCTGAACGTCACGAACTAGTTCGTGGTCCGAATTGGCGCAACCCCGTTTTGACACCATCTTGTTATCAATGAGATAGAAGTGGCCCTTCGCGTGCTTACAGGGTCTGGTGAGGAGACGTGATGACTGAAACCTTTCTTGCCGATGACACCTGGATCGTTAACCAACTGATCGGAATCAAGATTCTTGAAAAAGAGCTGGGTTCGGCCGTATCCGGCGGCGACGGCCACACGGCCGCCCTGCGGGAGCGGGTCGCAGCCTTGAATTCATGGCTCGACTTGCTGGAACATGCACTAAATGCGACTCATGAGTCCAGGATGCGCGCGCGGCGGCGCATCGCGGCCAGCGCAAAAAACTAGATCGGCACTCCGTCTAGACTAGAGTCAATGAAGACTCCGAAGGTGCTGGTGGTGGACGTTGGCGGAACGCACATCAAGGTGCTGACCACCGGACAGACGGAGCGCAAGATTCCATCGGGTCCCGCCATGACCGCGATCCAGATGGTGAGCGATGTCAAGAAGGCAACCAAAGACTGGACTTACGACGTCGTTTCGATCGGATACCCAGGGCCGGTTCTGCACGGACGCCCGATGCGGGAGCCGCACAATTTGGGCGCAGGCTGGGTGGGGTTCAATTTTAATAGAGCCTTGGGGCACCCGGTTCACGTCATCAACGATGCAGCCATGCAGGCGCTGGGATCTTATGAAGGTGGTTCCATGTTGTTCCTAGGCCTCGGTACCGGATTGGGAACGGCCATGGTCGTAGACGGGATTATCGAGCCAATGGAGATCGCGCACCTGCCTTATAAGAAGGGCAAGACCTATGAAGACTACGTGGGTTTGCGCGGGCTGACGCGGCTCGGAAAGAAGAAGTGGCGGCGGCAGGTGATTCGCGTGGCGCAGGAGCTGAAGGATGCGTTGGGCGCTGAATATGTCGTGCTGGGCGGTGGAAACGCCAAAAGTCTCGACGGGCTGCCCAGGGACTTTCGCTTGGGCGACAATAAGAACGCTTTTACCGGCGGCGTCCGTTTGTGGTCGCAAACCCGCGAAACAAAGAAGTTCTAAAGTCTTGCGAGCTTCGGATCCTTCACTCGCAGCTTGCCGGTTCGATCGATGCGATGCCTCTCCTCGTGAACTTTTCCAGCCGGGCTCGCGGACTACGCGCCAGTACGGCGTGACGCGCGACTTCCTCGCCCGCTTCCGCCACAATTCGAACGACAAGCCGGTGGTGATGGGGCACGCGAGGTCCACTCCGGAGGCATGCGCCGATTTCTCGCGAACCTGACCCTGCAATCAACTTGCCGCGCGGCACTTTGCGAATCAGCGCATCTACATCTAACGGGCGTGGGATCAGCATTTTCCCGCGTCCGAAGCGCTTCCGCATCTTCGGCGGAATCTCCACGATTTTAGCCTGCTGCACCCGTTCCAGCTGTTCCTGTCAGGAGATTTTGGTCCGCATGCTCTGAAGATAATACCTTCGGAAGTGCGTTATCATTCGACTCTGGCCAAATGTCGAAAGCGAAGTTGAAATCCCCCGTTCCCACCGAACTACCTATAGCTGCGCCGGTCTCGAACCGGCATTTACCGATCCTGCTGGCATTGTTCGCCGGCAGCGGATGCGCGGCGCTGATTTATGAAGTGGTGTGGTTTCAACTGCTGCAATTAGTGATCGGATCGTCCGCGCTATCGCTGGGCGTGTTGCTCGGCACTTACATGGGCGGGATGTGCCTGGGCAGCCTGCTGTTGCCGCGCTACGTTTCTGCGCGGGAACATCCGCTGCGCATTTACGCTCTGATTGAAGCGACGATCGGGGTATGCGGGTTGCTGGTGCTGTTCGCCTATCCACTGATCGATCACCTGTACGCTGCTCTTGGCGGAGAAGGCTGGTGGGGAATTGTGCTGCGAGTGATGATCGCGGCGATTTGTCTGCTGCCGCCGACGCTGCTGATGGGCGCGTCGCTGCCGGCGATCGCGCGCTGGGTGGAAACCACGCCGCAAGGAGTCTCCTGGCTGGGATTTTTCTACGGCGGCAACATCGCGGGCGCGGTGTTCGGAAGCCTTCTGGCGGGCTTCTATCTGCTACGCGTCTACGACATGCCGACCGCAACCTACGCCGCGGTCGCGATCAATGCGTTGGTGGCGTTCATCAGCTACCGGCTGGCAAAGAAGACCACGTACCGGGCGGCGGATCGCGCGCCTGACCAAATCGCGGCGCCAGCGGCTGGATCGCGAGGCGTCATGATCGCAATCGCGATATCGGGAATGTGCGCGCTTGGAGCTGAAGTGATCTGGACGCGGCTGCTGTCTTTGATGCTCGGCGCGACCGTGTATACGTTTTCGATTATTCTGGCCGTGTTCCTGGTTGGACTGGGATTCGGGAGCGCCGCCGGATCCCAGTGGTCGCGGCATCACAAAGATCCTCGAATTGCGCTGGGCTTGTGCCAACTGCTGCTAGCCGGGGGAGTCGCGTGGACCGCCTACATGCTGAGCGATTCGATTCCCAACTGGCCCGTCAACCCGTTACTCGCGACGAGCCCGTGGTTCAACTTTCAAATCGACCTGATGCGCTGCCTGTGGGCCATGCTTCCGCCGGCGTGCCTGTGGGGTGCGAGTTTTCCACTCGCGCTCGCGGCAGTCGCGGCGCGAGGACAGGATGCGGGGAAGCTGGTGGGCGAAGTATATGCGGCGAATACGGTTGGCGGCATCGTCGGCGCGCTGGGATTCGCGGTGATCCTGATTCCGTGGATCGGCACGCAGGATTCGGAGCGGCTGCTGATCGCGTCTTCGGCCGTCGCTGCGTTGGTGGTGTTCGTGCCGATGCTCAACGCTCTGAGCAAAGCGGCGGTGGCTGGGCTGGTAGCGGCCGGAGCGCTAGTGATCGTGCTGATTACGACCGTTTCGGAAATGCCTTGGCTGGCCGTGGCGTACGGGCGCCGCATGATGGTCTCCACGAATCCGGGCCGGCCGCTGTATGTGGGGGAAGGTAGAAATTCTTCGATCGTGGTTTCCGAGCTGCCGGACGGTAAACACTATTTTCACGTCAGCGGCAAAGTGGAAGCATCCACGGAGCCTTACGATATGCGATTGCAGCGGATGCTCGGTCATCTTCCTGCCCTGCTGCATCCGGATCCGCAATCGGTTTTAGTGGTCGGTTTCGGTGCCGGCGTGACGGCGGGGACATTTGTGGTTCACCCGACCATCCGGAAGATCACCATTTGCGAACTGGAGCCGCTGATTCCGCCAGTTTCCACCCAATACTTCGCGCGCGAGAATTACAACGTGCTGAACGACCCGCGCACGCAAATTCACTACGACGACGCGCGGCATTACATTCTCACGTCGAAGGATAAGTTCGATGTAATTACGTCGGACCCGATTCATCCGTGGGTGAAGGGCACGTCGTCGCTGTATTCGAAACAATACTTCGAGCTGGTGAAGCAGCATCTGAATCCGGGGGGAATCGTCACGCAGTGGGTTCCGCTTTATGAGAGCGATGAAGCTACGGTGAAGAGCGAGCTGGCCACGTTTTTCGACGTATTTCCCAACGGCACTATCTGGGGAAACGACATCGACGGAGAAGGCTACGACATCGTGCTGCTGGGGCAAGTCGAGCCTTTGAAAATCGATCTGGACGCGCTTCAGGCGCGTTGGAATCGGCCGGAAAATGAGGGCGTAGTACGGTCGCTGCTGCCGGAAGGATTTCAATCTCCCATCGATCTGCTGGCCACTTATGCCGGCCGCGCGCACGATCTGGCGCCGTGGCTAGAGCACGCCGCCATTAACGACGATCTCAGTATGCGTCTGCAATACCTTGCAGGGATGGGGTTAAATTTCGACCGGCCGGCGGTGATTTACAACGACATGCTGACGTTCCGCCGATTCCCGGCTGATATTATTACCGGTTCCGCGGAGCGAATGGACGCGTTGCGTTACGCCTTCGTCTCGCCGCGACGGCCTTGATTCCCGTCGAAAATCAGACTGGAGCACGTTAATCCCGCCTCGGCTTTTTGCAGCTCAGAGATATCGAGCTGCATTACGTTGAATCCCGCGCTTTCCAGTCGTTCTCGCGTTATGGGAAACGAGGCCGGGATCAACACGGTGTCAGCGATGCGCAGCACGTTTGCGGCGCAGGGTTCGTCGTGCGGCACGTCGACGATCTTGAAATCGCGAAACGCGTCTGCGTCGATCCATTCGCGATTCGCGAGCAAGGTCGCATCGCCTAACGGGCACACTGCGCTCTTCAGATGCAGACACCCGGAAACCGCGACTGGGACCACGCGATAGCCGAATGGACCGATCAACTCCGCAAGTTGCGCGGATCCTTCGCAGTTGCTGCGGCGCGACACCCCGGCGTAGAGCGTTTGTCCAACTCGCATCACGTCTCCGCCTTCGAGCGTTGCGGGAGCGAACATCCATTTCAATTCGCGAAACTCGTTCAGAGCTTCCGCGATGCTCGCGGTTTCCTTGCGCCGGACCTCGGAGCCCATGCGGCAGATGACCGCAAGCTCATCGAGCACGATCGCCGGGTCCTCGACGAACATTCCGTCCGGAAATTCGGGCCTTCCCGGCAATGAAATGACTCGCGCGCCTAAGCTTTTCAAGGCATTTTCGTAAGCCTGGTGTTGCTCGATCGCACGGGCGAGGTCGATGGGCCTGCGATCGAAGAATTCGAGCTCGCAGGATTCCAGGTTGGGGCTCACGCCACGGGTCAGCGCGGTCAGCATCGTGCGTCCACTGTTGTATGTTACATAGTTAAGGTTGTGCGAGTCCTGATTATCGACGACGACAGCGAATTGTGCGCGCTGCTCAAAGAATTTCTGGAGCGCGAGAAGTTCGAGGTCGCGCTGGTGCACGACGGGATCGGCGGTTTGGACCTGGCTTCGACCGGGAAGTTCGATCTGGTCGTGCTCGACTTGATGCTGCCGGGTCTCGACGGCTTCTCGCTGTTGAAGCAGCTTCGCGACCGGAGCCGTGTTCCCGTACTAGTGCTGACCGCACGCGGCGAGGATGAGGATCGCATTGTCGGCCTGGATCTGGGCGCCGACGATTATCTGGCCAAGCCGTTTAATCCGCGAGAGCTGGTGGCGCGCATCCGGGCGATCCTTCGCCGCGCGGTTCGTTCCAAGGGACGGATTGAAGTGAACGGAGTAGTGCTCGATCCGGGAACGCGGGAGGTGGTTTGCGACGGCCGTCCGATCGAGATGACCACGCTCGAGTTCGACATTCTGGAGATGCTGGTTCGATCGGCGGGCCGCGTGGTGTCGCGCGACACGCTGATGGAGAACATGTACAATCGCAAGGCTACGCCGTTCGACCGGTCGATCGACATGCACGTCAGCCACCTGCGGCGAAAACTGGAGAGCGAACGGACGCTGATCAAGACCGTGCGCGGCGTCGGGTACCAGTTCTGTAGCTCCGCCGACCAGGCGGAGGAAGAATCCGGCGAAAAGACCGGGCCATGAGATCGCTGTTCGCAAAAGTGCTGGGGTGGTTCGCGCTGGCGATCCTGATTACGGTGGTCGCCACGGTTCTTACCTCGGTGCTGAGCTACAGCGCCAATGCCCGGATTCGCGCGCCGTTCTCTCTTTTGCTCGGCTTGGAAGGGACTGAGGCGCGCCATGCGTGGGAAACGGGCGGCCGCAACGCACTGGCGGCGGCGCTCGAGCGTTTTCAGGACGTAACCGGCGCGCGCGGGGTCATTTTTACGGATGCGAATGGGACGGACCTGGTAACCGGTGAGTCGCAAACCGGGCTGATCAACGCCGCGCGGGACCATCCTCGTCTTCCGATTGCAGGCCGCGGCGGATTGATTTTCGCGCGCTTTGCACGCGACGGGCGCTACTGCTTTTTCCTGATCATCTCGCCCACGCGTCTGATTTTTTCGAACTTGCAGCCCGCCCACCTCTTGGTGGTTTTCATTGCGGTGCTGCTGTGTTACGCCCTGACCTATCATTTAACGGCACCCCTGCGGCGTCTTCGGAATGCGCTGGAAAAATTCGGCCATGGAGACCTTGACGCGCGGGCGGAAGATTCTCGCGGAGACGAACTGGGCGACCTGGCACGCGCGTTCAACCGTATGGCGACGCGGATACAGACGCTGCTGTCCGCCGAACGCCGGCTATTGCTGGATGTTTCGCACGAGCTGCGGAGCCCGCTCGCGCGATTAAGCGTCGCCATCGAGCTGGCGCGGTCCGCGGAATCCACCGCGGTGCCGCTCGATCGCATTCAGAAAGAAGCAGACCGGTTGAATGAGCTGATCCGGTACATGCTGGAAGTGACCCGCCTCGAGAACGATCCGTCGCAACGACGCGTCGAGCGCGTGCCGCTCGACGAGCTGGTCAGCGGGCTGGTGGACGACTGTTCGATTGAGGCGCAGGCGCGCGGATGTGCACTGACGCTGGTCGCGCCGCAGCGCGTAACCGTTGATGGCGATAGCGAGCTGCTGCGGCGCGCGATCGAGAACGTGGTGCGCAATGCGATTCGCTATGCGCCGCCGGAATCGAGGGTGGAAGTGGCGCTCGAAAACGGCGGCGGACAGGTGCGCGTGCGGGTGCGCGATTACGGCCCGGGCGTTCCCGAAGCGGCTCTGGCGCATTTATTCGACCCGTTTTACCGCGTAGAGCCGGATCGGAATCGGGGAAGCGGCGGCGTGGGATTGGGGCTGTCGATCGCGCGCCGCGCTGTGGAGCTGCACAAGGGCACGCTGAAGGCCTGGAACGCCGCGCCGGGACTGCTGGTCGAAATCGAGCTGCCGGTTTGACGATGGATTCACTCACCATTCGACTTGCCAATTTGTCCGACCTCGACGAAATCGTTCAAATGATCGAACGCGATTCCTTGGTTCCGTTCGAATCCCGAACGCGCGAGGAGCACGTGAAGTCCTTCGAGGAAATGACGTCGCATCCCGATAATGAATTGGTCGTCGCCGCGTTCGAGGGTCGCGTGGCGGGCACGCTGCAATTGACGTTCATCCCGGGCTTGAAAAGCGGTTGGCGCGCACAGGTTGAAGCCGTGCGAGTCCGCGAGGATCTGCGCAATCTACACATCGGCACCCGCATGATGGACTGGGTGATCGAGCGCGCGCGGCAGCGCGGCTGTTACCTGTTGCAGTTAACCACCAACGCCGGGCGCAAAGATGCACAGCGTTTTTACCAGCGCTTGGGATTCGAACCGACGCACATCGGAATGAAATTGTACCTGTGAGCGGCATAGAATGGATTTTTGGAGCCTTTCGAGCCTTTTTTCAAGAACCCGCATCTGTCGTCGATCGCCGGCAACTTCTGGAGCCGCCCGAAGAGCGAGCGGCGGTGGCCAGTCAGGCGCGTCACCTATCGAACTGAGCCGGATGTCCAGGTGTGCGTCGATTCACAGGAGCCCGAAACCGAGCCGCGCGGCGAGCTGATCCTGGTCCATGGGTTGGAGGGATCGAGCGAAGCAGGATATGCGCGCAGCATGTCGTATGCAGCGCTCGAAGCGGGGTTCGCGACGCATCGCGTCAATCTGCGGAGCTGCGGCGGAACGGAATCCCTGGCGCTGTCGAATTATCACTCTGGCCAGACTAGCGACGTTCTGCATATTCTGCGGGAACGGAAGCGCGCTGCAAATCGGCCGATTTTTCTCGCCGGATTTTCGCTCGGCGGCAACGTTTCTTTAAAGCTGGCGGGAGAACTGGGCGAAGCCGGATCGGATTTGCTTGCCGGACTGTGCGCGGTTTCGACGCCGATCGACCTGGCTTCGTGCGCGAGGGCGCTGGGGAAACGCGAAAACGTCATCTACGCGAATCGCTTCCTCGCTCGCCTGAAAGAGAAAATCCGGATCCGGCACCGGCAGGCGCCGGAAATGTATCGCGTTGAACATTTGAAAAAGGTTCGCACGATTTACGATTTCGACGATTACTACACTGCGCGCCTGTTCGGTTTCGGAACCGCGGAAAACTACTATCGAACGCAATCGTCGAATCAATACCTTGAGAAAATTCGAGTCCCGGCGCTGGTGGTGACGGCGAAAGACGACCCGTTAGTTCCGTTTTCCGTATATGCCCATCCCGCGTTTCGCGACAATCCATGCCTGAAGCTGGTCGCGGTGGACCACGGCGGACATCTTGGGTTTATCGCGCGCAGGCGGCCGCGATTCTGGCTGGATGGATTGTTCCTCGACTGGGTGGAACAGACGATTGCCGGGAAACAGGCCGGGAACAAAACTCCCGCCGGTCTCGTATCCTAAATATAGGTGCAATCACGAGCCTCCTTCATTGAAGCCGCAGCGGTAGCCTTTGACTCCCTGCGTTCCAGCAAGCTGCGCAGTTTCCTGACGCTGCTCGGAATCATTCTTTCCACCACCACGCTGATCGCGGTGATGTCGGTGATCCATGGAATGGATGTGTTTATCGCCAATACCGCGTCCACCATGGGCAACGATGGATTCCGGGTGCTGCGGGTGGCTTATCGTGGGCAATCGCGATCCGAAGAAATTCCTGGAAGCGCTGCGCCGCAATCCGCAGTTGACCCGCGAAGAATATGCGTTCGTTAAGGAACACGCCACGCTGGTGCGCGAAGCCGGGATCTTCGTGCAACGCGGCGCCAAGGTCACTTATAAGGGCGATCTGGTGGATGGCGTCGCCCTGATGGGTGGAACCGCGAATACGCTGGCGATGACCAATACGCAGGTGGACGTGGGCCGTGTCTACGCGGACTATCGAAGACGAAAAGCGCATGGCCGGTGGTGTTCCTGGGCGCAGATTTCAAAGACCGGTTTTTCCCGACGACGGACCCGCTTGGGAAGACGGTGCAGATCGACGGGCGGCCGTTTGAAGTGATCGGAGTCGGCAAAGCCAAGGGCAGCGCTGTTCGGCCAATCGCAGGACAATTACGTGGCGATTCCGGATCAGACTTACTTCAAGATGTATGGGGCGCAGCAGGGCATCAGTTTCAACTTTCAGGCGATCGACCGCGATCAGCTGGAACAGGCGCAGGACGAGGTTCGCATGCTGCTTCGCGTCGTACCGGCACTTGCGCCCGCAACAGGACGATAATTTCTCGATCCTCTCTTCGGATACGCTGGTGTCGGCGTGGGATCAGTTGACGGGCGCGATCGCGGCGGCTGCGGTCGGCGTGGTCAGCGTCTTCATGGTGGTGGGCGGCGTGGTGATCATGAACATCATGCTGGCGGTGGTGAGCGAGCGGACGCGCGAAATCGGCGTGCGGAAGTCGGTGGGCGCGCGCCGGCAGGACATTCTGAACCAGTTCCTGGTGGAGTCGTCCATGCTGGCGGGCCTGGGCGGATTGATCGGCGTCACCATCGCGTGGATCATCGCGCTCCTCGTCCGCAATTTCACGCCCGTGCCGATGGTGCTTCCGCTTGAGCGCCGTGATCCTGGGAGTGACCCTTTCCGCGGCGGTCGGACTGTTCTTCGGAATTTATCCGGCGCAGAAGAGCGTCGCGCCTCGATCCGATCGTCGCGCTGAGATCGGAGACTTACATGAAACTGCTGGTTTCCGTAATCGGGCTGGCGCTCGCGACGCTACGCGAGAACAAGGTCCGCTCGTTCCTCACGGTGCTGGGCGTGATCATCGGCACCGGCACCATCATCGCGGTCGGCTCGATTCTGGCGGGCCTCGACGGCGCGGTCACCGGCGTGATCCGCAGCTTCGGAACCAATACCGCGATCGTGTTCAAGATGCGCATGGGTCCCAGCTTCGGCGGCCGCACGGCGGAGGAGCGGAATCGCAAGCCACTGACCTATGAAGATGCGGTCGCGATCGCGGAGCGCTGCCCGTCGGTGGAACACGTCAGTCCTGTTCCTGTGCTCGCCGAGATTTCATGGGCCGCGTCCGCTACAAAGGCAACGACTATCTGGGTCCGCAGATCGGCGGCACCGATGAATCGCTACGCCAACAGCGGACAAGCCGAAATGAAGTTCGGGCGCTTCTTCACCGACACCGAGAATCGGCATCACCTGCCGGTGGCCGTGATCGGCGAAGACGTCTACAAGGCGCTCTTCGGCGTGGAAGACGCCATCGGAAAGAAGATCGCCGTCGCGGGAGCCGAGGTGGAAGTGATCGGCGTGATGAAGCGCCCCGCGACGTCTATTCCCGGCCAGGACGATAATCGCATTCTGCTGCCGTACTTCACCATGCACAAGCTGTTCCCGTCGGCGCAGGAAAATCTGCTGATCGTGCAGGCGAAGGACGGGCAGCTGCCCGCGGCGATCGACGAGATGCGCGTCGTGCTGCGGCAGGAGCGCCACGTCCCGCTTACGGCGCCCGACAACTTCTTCGTCTCGACGGCGGATCAGATGGTGGAGGATTTCCGCAGCGTGACCTCCATGGTGACGCTGGTGATGGTGGTGCTCAGCTCCATCGGACTGCTGGTGGGCGGCATCGGCGTGATGAACATCATGCTGGTTTCGGTGACGGAGCGCACGCGCGAAATCGGCGTGCGCAAAGCCATCGGCGCGCGCCGGTCGCGATATCATCGCTCAGTTTCTGACGGAAGCCGTGGTGCTGACGGGACTGGGCGGGCTGCTGGGGATGCTGTTCGGATGGCTGGTTTCGCGTGGCCAGCTCACTTCGCGTTCCCGAGCCTTCCGACCGTGGTCCCGCTGTGGGCCGCGGGGCTGGGAATCGTGGTTTCGGTCGGCGATCGGCCTGTTCTTCGGAATCTGGCCCGCGAGCAAAGCCGCGCGGCCTGGATCCGGTCGAAGCTCTGCGCTACGAATAAGCCTACTGCTGTCCCGAACCGGTAGTGGACGCCGCCGCTTTCGAGGTTTGCTTCAGGCGTTCATCGATTTCGTCCTTCATCTTCAGCAGCGGCACGCCGTCGGTCCACCATTTGGGTGGCTGGCGATCCATCAGCTCGATAGTCGAAGAATTCTTTCATCCGCACTGTGTAGTCCTTCATGTTTTCAGGTTTGCGGAGGCCGTGATTTTCGCCTTTGTACTGGAGCATCACCACCGGCTTGCCTTGTCTGCGGAGCGTGTTGTAGTACTCGATGCCCTGCGTCCAATCCACGGCGCCGTCCTTGTCGTTATGCAGAATGATCAGCGGAGTCGTGCACGTTCTTGGCGTGATACACCGGCGAGTTGCGCTGATACGCTTCGAGATTGTCCCACGGACCGCCCGTGAAACGGCCCTGGCTGCTCTCAAAAATCGGCTGATTCGCGGTGCCGGTATTCCAGTAGATGGCGTTGTACATGGCGATCATGTCGGTGAGCGGAGCGCCCGCAATCGCCGCGTGGAACGCATTGGTCTGCGTAACCATGAACGCGGTCTGATATCCGCCCCAGGAATGTCCGTGCAAGCCGACCCGCTTGGCGTCGACCACGCCGGTCGCCACCGCGGCCTTCAGCGCGGGCAGGATGCACCACACCGCCGACATACCGGGATCGTTGACCTTGTAGACGATGTCCGGCGTTAACACCGCATAGCCGTTGCTGGTATACACAGCGGTATTGAATCCGTTGAACGACGGGATCGAATAGTTGTTCGCGCTCTGCGACAATTTCTCGTAAATGTAGACGATGGTCGGGTAGGTCTTCCCCGCTTGATAATTCGCCGGCAGGTACAGAGCGCCTTGCAGTTTGTCGCCCTTGTCGCTGGTGTAGTCGACGATCTTCACACCTTTCGACCACAGGAAATCTTTCTGCTGCGGATTCGCATCGGTCACGCGCTGGCCGCCTTCGAGCTTCGCTGTAGCCATGTAGAAATTCGGAAAATCCTGTGTGGTTTCGCGAGTATAGAGATACACGTCGGCGTGCTTGGCTTTCAGCATCGTCTGATAATGCGCGTCATCCCAGTGCAGCATCTGGATTCCCGATGCGCCAGGCTCAATGACTCCGATGCCGCCTTTCTTGGTCCATTCGCCGTACGCGCCAATATAGATCGGCGAAGCCAGATCGATGCCTTTTTCGTCGGGATCCAAGCGATAGCGCACGCGATAGCGGATCTTGTCACTTCTTACCGTTGCCGGTCAGGTTGACGCCCGGTCCGCCGTGCACCGGAGCCTTCCAGATATCCCATCCGTCCGATAGCAGCACAGCGCTCGAATCTTTCGCCCATCCGATCGGCCGGTGCGGCGGCTTCACGACGTTATGGTCGTCTTCGGTGTCGATAAACACAGCGGGAATCTGCTTGGTGATGTTGTAGGATTGCCCGGTGGTCAAATCGAACGTGTAGAACGCGCCGTCGTCGTAATAGAGCACGTGGGTTCCATCAGGCGACGGGCCCTGCACCCAGCGAGCTTGCTTCAGCGCGAGCTTGCGCTCGCCGTTGGCGAGATTTACTGCGTACACGTCTTCGAAACGCTTGCCGTCCAGGTTCGATTCGAGCTCGTAATTGCGAATATCGATGCCCGTGGCGTATTTGTAGTCAGCCGTTGCGGTCACCTGGCGGAGATCCTCATCCGCAAGGCGCAGAAATTTCTTTTCAGCCGGCCGGTACAGGCATAGGAAGCTGAAATTCCGGTCCTGATTTTCCTGCACCTGCTGCATCGGAGGGAGGCGTTTGTCTTTCCAGTTCCAGATGACCATGTCGGGCTTGTCGGGCTCGTCGCTGTCGCGTGCCGGCCGCGCCGAGGCGGATTCGTCTCCCTGGTCGTCTTTCTTGTCATCCTTCTTCTTCGCGCGAATTTCGTGAATCCCGAACGCGACCGCCGAGAGGTCGGCCATCCAGTACGGATTCCGGTTGGGGCTGATCGTCATTCCTTCCGGGAATGACTTGTCTTTCGTTGGATCGAAGACGATTTTCTCGGGTTAGCCGGCTGAGAAATTCCGGAACGCCACCAGCGTGTACAACTTGTCTTCGAAGGCTTTGTCGTCGACTCCGCGCACAGTTGCAAGTCCGTCGCCTTTTTCGGTCCAGCCGAGCCCCTTGTACACTGCCTTGGCGCTGTCCAGGCCGATCACCTCGCCGGTCTTCATGTTGCGCGCCTGAATTCCGTTGCCTTCTTTGTCCTGCGCGTCGATCAGCCACGCCAGCCAATCGCCTTTCTTGTCAAATGCGAAATCCGAGACGTTGCCGATGTTGATTTCGACGCTCTTGGCGAGATCGTAGACGATCAGGTCGGAGCCGGTCACGCGGTCTTCATTCGGCCGTCCTGGAGTCGCCGGAGCCGCTGGGGCGGGAGTTGGCGGCGTGGCCGGCGTCGGCGCGTAGCGATGGATCGCGATGGCCGTTGACAGCTCGCCTGAAAACGCAAATCGTCGCACTTTGTCGAATTCTTTCTTGGTTCCGGTGGCGAGTTCCACCAGCATCAGCTTGCTTTGGAGCGGCTTCCTCTGCTTCCGCAGCGCTTTGGCTTCCTTTTCAGTGGGATAGATCAGGAACGCAGCCCATTTCCCGTCCTCGGAAATCGCCAGGTCGCGCGGCGCTGGGGCGGCGGGTGGTCCAAAACCTTCTGGACGCGGCAACTCGCCGATGGGGAAGCGCTGCTCCTTGCCGTCTTTTAGATTACGAATCACCACCTCGGCATTGCCGTCGCCGGGGACCAGTTTGTAGGCGAACCAAGTGCCGTCGCTCGAAACCATCGGCGTCTGGATGTGTTTCCAGGCCAGAATGTCGGGGAGCTGAATCGCGCGTTGCGTGCCTTCGTCCGCGCGGCCGGGAACGCACAAAACGGCAGCGAAAATCGTAGCGACCAGGATCCGGTGCTTCATAGGCAGAAGGTTAGCACGATTTGCGAATCGTGATTACTGCGGGGCCTGCGCCATCTTCGCCCGATGTTCTTTGTACGCTGCGCGAACACCCTGCAACTGCTTCACGTGATTTTCCACGTGCTCGGCGTACATCCTCAACACGGTCTTCAGGCTCATTGGTCCGCGCGTGGTATGGGTGCCGGAGCGATCGAATGTGGTCTCAGGCAGGTCTTTTAACAGTTCGTAATTCGCCGATCTCAACACTCGGAAAATCTCCAACGCTTGTGAGATCTTGCGTTTCTCGTAGTCTAGCTTCGTCGCCCACGATTCCTGATCCCAGGCCAACATGGTTGGATTCTCTTCGGCGATCAACTGCCGGAACCGCATGACCCCTACGGCTTCCGCGTCGGCGAGGTGGCACACGATCTGGCGCACGCTCCACTTGCCTTCGGGCTTGAAATCGAGCTCCGTACCGGCCGCGCCGGTGGTCGCCATGGCCAGCAATTCCGCGCCGCGGCGGAAACGTTCTAACAGCTCTGCCAGTTCACTCATGTCCTTAATAATAGTCCGCGCAGCTCATGTAATAGCCGCACTGTTCGCAGAATAGCTTGCATTTGCGCTCAGTCAGACGACGGCTGCACACGGGACAGTAGATCATGGGCTCGTTATCACTTTTCTTCCCGTCTTTCTTGAGATCGCGATGGGGAGCCGTCTCCACGCGAAACCATTATAATGAGTGCATCGGCGGACGAGCTAATCCAAATGTCTAAGAAGTTCCTCGTCATACTCACCCTAACCAGTTTTTGCGCCGCCCAATCGCGGCGGGAATGGGACCATCCGGTCCGGCAAGCCGTGCGCGGCACTGCATGGCGCCGTTGCCGCGGGGAGCGAATACGCCACCGAAGCGGGGATGCGCATCTACTATCACGGCGGCAACGCGGTGGACGCGGGTGTCACCGCGATGTTTGCCGCATCCGCCACCGAGCTTTCGCATTTCGGCATGGGCGGCGAAGCGCCGATCCTGATTCGCACCAAGACCGGCAAGGTCTATTCGATCGCCGGGGTGGGCACCATGCCCAAACTGGCGACCGGCGAGATGTTCCGCAACCGCCCGTTGAAGATCGGCGAAATTCTGGAAACGGATCCCGGCGGATTGAAAGGGATCATACCCGTGGCCGGGATTATGCCGGCGCTGGTGCCGGGCATGGTGGACGCCGGGTTGCTCGCGCTGCGCGAATTCGGCACGAAGTCGTTCAACGAAGTGATCGCACCGGCCATCGAACTCGCGGACGGATTCGCCATCGATGAAATGCGCGCGCAGAGCATCGCCGCCAGCCGCCGCTTTTTCGACCTGTGGCCCAGCTCGAAGGCTCACTTCATGCCCAACGGCCAGCTTCCGCGCGTCGGCGATATTTTCCGCCAGCCCGACCTCGCCCGCACGCTGCGTTCCATGGCTGAAGCCGAAAAGAAGGCGCTGTCCGAGGGAAAAAGCCGCCAAGTCGCGATCGACGCAGTCCGCGATTACTTCTATCGCGGCGAGGTTGCGCACAAGATCGATGCGTTCATGAAGGCCAACGGCGGCCTGCTGCGCTACGACGACATGGCCGCGTTCAAGCTCGAGCTGGAAGAGCCGGTTTCGACTACGTATCGCGGATATCGAGTCTACAAGCCGGGTTTCTGGAGCCAAGGTCCCGCGATGATTGAAACGCTCAACATCATGGAAGGATACGACTCGCGTGCTCCGCTCAATTCGGCCGAATACATTCATCGGCTGGTGGAAGCGCTGAAGCTCGCTTACGCGGATCGCGATACATACTACGGCGATCCGAAATTCAACAAGATCCCCACTGAGATTTTGTTGTCGAAGGAATATGGAAACGAGCGCCGCCGTCAGATCACCGAACGAGCCTCGCAGGATTTCCTGCCGGGAAAAATCAACGGCAAGATCGGCAAGCATCCCTCCGAGACGGAAATGCGCGAGCGTGAAGATCGACGATGAGCTGATGGCGCACGACACGACTTGTGTCGACGCCATCGATCACGACGGGATGGTTTTTTCGGCGACACCGTCCGGCGCGTGGCTGCCCAGCGTGATCGCCGGCGATACCGGCATTCCTCTCACGGAGCGCGCGCAGAGCTTCGTTCTGATTCCAGGGCATCCTAATGAGCTGGCCGGAGGCAAGCGGCCGCGGGTGACGCTGAGTCCCACGCTGGTTACGCATCTTGACGGCCGTCCATACATGGCCCTGTCCACTCCCGGCGGCGACAATCAGGATCAGGCGCTGATCCAGATCTTCTTCGACGTCGCCGAATTCAATCTGAACGCGCAAAACGCGGTGGAGGCGCCTCGCTTCCAGACGCGGCATCTGATTTCGAGCTTCGATAACCATGCCTGGAATCGCGGCGACCTGATTCTGGATGAGCGTATCCCGCCGGCGGTGTTCACCGATCTGACCGAGCGGGGCCACCACACCAGCTCGCAATCGCGCTGGAACAATGGCGCCGCTCCCGTGGCGATCAAGGTTCTGCCAAGCGGGATTATCGAGGCGGGCGCGGACCCGTTCTACAATCGCTCCGCCCACGCCTGGTGACCCTTCCGCTTTTCGATCCGCCGCGGTCCTTCGATCGAGCGGGCCTGGCCGCGCGCCTGCGCAGACTAGCAGAAAACGACGTCTGGATCGGGACTAGTTCGTGGAAGTACGAGGGCTGGCTCGACCAGATTTATGACCGCGATCGCTATCTTTCGCGCGGCCGTTTTTCGAAGAAGCGTTTTGAAAGCGAGTGTCTAGCCGAATACGCCGAAACATTCCCTGTAGTGTGCGGCGATTTCTCCTTCTATCAATTTCCAACGCCGGAGTTCTGGAGCAAACTGTTCGCTTCGGCGCCGCCTTCTCTGCGATTCGCCCTGAAGGTGCCGGAGGAAGTGACTTGCGAAGTTTTCCCGAGGCATGCGCGCTACGGTCCGCGTGCGGGCTTGAAGAATGAAACCTACCTGAACGCCGACGCTCTCAGCGCGCTGTTTCTGGAGGTGCTGGCGCCTTACACCGCCCGGATCGCGACACTGATCTTCGAATTCGGCACTCGCGCGGCCCCTCCGCATGAGTTCCTCGACCGCCTTGATTTGTTTCTTGACGCGTTGCCGAATTCATTTCGCTACGCAGTGGAAGTCCGCAACCGGGAGTATCTGGCACCGCGCTATTTCGATGCTCTACGCGTGCACCGTACCGCGCATGTATTCAATTCCTGGACGCGAATGCCTCCTCTGGGCGAACAAATGGCGATGACTGGCGCGTTTTCCGCGGATTTCACCGTCGCGCGCGCGCTGCTTCGTCCCGGGCGCGCTTATGAGGACGCAGTGGCGATGTTCACTCCCTACGACCAGGTCCGCGACGAGAATCCCGAAGCGCGCGACGCTTTGCGGGCGCTGATCCGCCGCATGCGGGAAGAGCGCCGGGCGGCTTACATTTTTGTGAACAATCGCCTGGAGGGAAACGCTCCGGAAACCATCCGCGCCGTCGTCGATGAATGAAACTGCCCATCGACGAACTCATCCCGGACATCTTGAACACGCTGTGCCGATCGAGGTACGTCGTGATCGAGGCGCCGCCTGGAGCAGGGAAGACCACGCGTGTTCCGCCCGCGTTGCTTCCTCTGGGCGACGTGATCGTGCTCGAGCCGCGGCGTCTGGCCGCGAGGATGGCCGCGCGCCGCGTCGCGGGCGAACTGGGCGAGCGCGTCGGGGAGACCGCCGGCTACCAGGTTCGATTTGAAGACGTGACGGGTCCGCGGACCCGCCTGAGATTTCTCACGGAAGGCGTGCTCACGCGCCGCCTGATTTCGGATCCATCGCTGCGCGGCACGGGCATCGTGATCCTGGACGAATTTCATGAGCGCCACCTCGATACTGACCTCGCCCTTGCGCTCTTGAAGCGGACTGACAAGCGCATCGTGGTGATGTCCGCGACTCTCGATGCCGCACCCATCGCCGCCTATCTGGGGAATTGCCCGATCCTGCGCTCGGAGGGCAAGCCGCATGATTTGAAAATCGAATACACGCCTCATTCAGCCGCGCCGCTTGAAGAGCAGGTTTCTGGCGCGCTGGAACGCCTGCTGAAAGACGGCGTCGACGGCGATGTGCTGGTCTTCCTTCCCGGCGCGGCCGAGATCCGGCGCGCGGCCCGCGCCCTTGAGCGATTCGGGCTGCTCACCGTTCCTCTGCACGGCGATCTGACGCCTGAAGAACAGGACCGCGCCGTCACGCGCGCGGATCGTCGCAAAGTCATTCTCTCTACGAACGTCGCCGAAAGCTCCATCACGGTGGAAGGGGTGACGGCAGTAATCGATAGCGGATTGGCGCGCGTCGCGGTCGATTCGCCCTGGACCGGGCTGCCATCACTCAACATCCAGCGGATCAGCCAATCGTCCGCGACGCAACGCGCCGGGCGCGCGGGCCGCACGCAACCAGGCCGCGCGATTCGACTCTACACAGCCGAAGATTTTCACCGGCGCCCGGTCTCCGATCCTCCGGAGATTCGCCGCCGGGAATTGTCGCAGCTCTTGCTCCAGCTCCGGGCGATGCGAATCGATTCGTTGGATTGGCTGGAACCGCCGCCCGAAGCCGCGCTCGCAGCGGCCGCGACGCTGCTGGACCGTCTGGAAGCCACGGCGGAAATGGCGGCATTTCCGTTGCCGCCCCGGCTCGCGAAACTGGTGCTCGAAGCGGCACGTCGTGGTGTTCCCGAGTCCGGCTGCGCTGTCGCCGCCGTGCTCACCACGGGCGAGCGAGGCGCGTATGATCTGCTCGCGCTGATTGAACGCGACTGGCAGCCGAACACGCGTCGCGTTTTCGAACAGCTTCGCAGGATGGTCCCCGGTCGCGACCGAAATGGCGATGCTGAAATTCTCAAGTCCGTTCTCGCCGCGTTTCCCGATCGCGTGGCGCGGCTCCGGCGCGACGGCGAGCTGCTGTTAGCGTCCGGCGGCGCCGCAAAATGCGAGAATTGCAGTCACGAATTTGTGGCGGCGATTGACGTCGAGGAACGCCGCGAACACGGCCTGCCGCTGGTTCGGCTCACCGCGCCCATCGAACCCGAATGGCTGCTGGACCACGCGGTGGAGCGCACCGTCCTCGATTGGAATCGCGCGGCGGAACGCGTCGAACAGGTCACTTCGCTCATGTACGACCAGTTGGTGATCGATGAAACTCGCGGTCCCGCGCCCGCTTCAGAAGAAACCTCGCGACGACTGGCGGAAAAGGCTCTCGAAGCCGATATGGGACGCTTTGTAGATCGCCAGGAACTGGACCAGCTTCGTGCGCGCGCCGCCTTCGCCGGTATCGAGATCGACGTCGAAGCGGCGTTGACGGAGCTGTGCCGCGGGAAATCCAGCTTCGCGCAGCTTACCGGTCTCATCGATGCGATTCGTCCCCCAAAGATTGATCGAGTCGCTCCCGAGCGGCTGCGTCTTCCTGGCGGACGCCAGGTGAAAGTACACTACGAGAAGAACCAGCCTCCCTGGATCGAATCGCGCTTACAGGACTTTTTCGGCGTCCGCGAAACACCGCGCATCGGAAACACGCCGGTGGTGGTGCATTTGCTGGCGCCGAATCATCGCCCTGTGCAAGTCACGGCGGATCTCGCCGGCTTTTGGGAACGGCTCTATCCGCAAGTGCGGAGGGAATTGTCGCGCCGCTATCCGAAGCACAAATGGCCCGAAAAGCCTTAGCAGACCACGCAAGTCCAGTTACCGGAGTCATCCTGAAAGCCGGACAGAATTCGCCGGCGCGCTACTCTTTCAAACTCGGCCCGCAGGTCTTCAATCACCGTCTCGTTGATGTTTGCCACTACCAGATCGAACGATCCCGAACGCACCGCATCGGCGCTGCCGACGAAAAACGGGACCATCTTAGCGGCATCCGGATCGATGTCGCACGCAACCACGCGTCCCGCACCCAGAAGCTTGGCCGCGATCGAGAGAATGCCCGAGCCGCTGCCGACATCGAGCACCGCATCGCCTGGCCTGATAATTCGTTCCATGGCTTCGAGACACAACTGCGTGCACGGATGCTGCCCGGTCCCGCACTGCATTCCAGGATTGAGCTCCAGCCGCAGCCTCCCGGCAGGAGTAGGGTCGCTACGCCACGGCGCGACCACGAAGAATCTCTCGCCGACCAGCAACGGCGGCCAGGCGTCATAGGTGTGCTGAACCCAATCGGTGGAATCGGCGGGAACCGGATCGCCGAAGCGGGCGGCTACTTCGCGATCGTCGAAAAATGCTTCAATCCAGCCGTCGTGTTCAATGATGCCAGCAGTTCCGGCCTCGTACAATTCTGCGATCAGATCGGGCGACGTGGACACGGAAAACATCGAGCCCAAACATCAACCCTGGACGCGTTTTTCTTTGCCCTGCCAGAATTTCTCTTTGATCACCATCTTGCGGATCTTGCCGGTACCGGTCTTGGGCAACGGATCGGTTGAAAATTCGATTACGCGCGGCAGCTTGAATTTTCCCAGGCGCTGCTGCAGGAACGCGATCAGCTCGTCTTTATCGAGCTTTGCGCCCGGCTTCAGCACGACGATCGCGGCCGGTACTTCACCCCACTGATCGTGCGGCGCGGCTACAACGGCGCATTCGAAAACAGCCGGGTGCGCGAAAATCTCGCGCTCCACTTCGAGTGAAGAAATATTTTCACCTCCGGAAATGATGATCTCTTTCTTCCGGTCGACGATGTGAATATATCCTTCTTCGTCCCACACCGCCATGTCGCCGGTGTGAAACCACCGTCCGGTCATCACTGCCGCAGTCGCTTCGGGCTCCTTGTAGTAGCCTTCCATCACGTGATCGCCCATGGCGATCACTTCGCCGATGCTCTTCATGTCCTTCGGCACGTCCTGCATATCGAAGTCGACCACGCGCACCGTCACGCCGGGAATCGGCCATCCCGCCATCGACTGCCGGCGCAAGCGCTCGGCGTCGGAATCGTAATGCAGCCCTTTCGAGCGCGACGACGTGAGCACCGGACTTGTCTCCGTCAGTCCATATCCCGCGATGCACTCGCAGCTCGGAATGGCTTTCTCCACGCGATCCGCCAATTCCGGTGACGACGCGGCGCCGCCGATCATCACCCGCTGCATGCTCGACAGATCGTATTCAGTGCGGTCGGGCGCATTGATCAGGGCGTTGGCCATGGTGGGAACCAAGCACATATCCGTGGCTTTGTGCTCCTGGATAAGCCGGAACACGAACGTCGGCTCGAAGCGCCGGACCATCACCTGCTTGATGCCTTGCAGCGTGGACGCCTGCGGACGCCCCCAGCCGTTGGCGTGGAACATCGGAATAGTGTGCAGATCCACCATCGTTTCGATGTTTTTATACAAAGCGCCAATGTCGAGCGCGTGTACGTACAGCGTGCGATGCGCCAGCGTCACGCCTTTCGGCGTTCCGGTGCTGCCGCTGGTGTAGAACAACTCCGCGATCGACATTTCGTCGTAGCTGAAAATATCGGCGCGCTCGGCGTGTCCCTGGCCGATCAATTCCTCGTAGCAAAAATCCGCCTCTGGAATCTCGCCGTCGAGGGTCACCCAGCGTTCCACCGCGGGGCAGCTTTTGCGCAGCTTCGCGATCGTGGGAGCGAAGTCGTTTTCAAACATCAGCATCTTCGCGCCGGAATGGCACAGGATCGTGGTCAACTCGGTTTCCGAAAGGCGCACATTCAACGGCATGACGATCCCGCGACCCTGCACCACGCCGTAATAACCTTCCAGCAACTGGTGATTGTTGAAGCTCAGATACGCAACGCGGTCCCCGGCGGCCACGCCGTACTTTGGCAACGCCGTGGCCAGCCGCTCCGCGCGTTCTCCCAGCTGCGCGTAGGTGAACTGGCGCTCGCCGGAAACCACGCCGATCTTCGAACCAAACAAATCGACTGCGCGGTGCAGGCACCGCAAAGGAGTTAGAGGAACAAACATGATTTCTTATCGGCGGCGCTCCAGAGCGCGGGCCGTGCCGCGATCGGATTCGTAGCCCGCGATGTCGCCCAGGTTGCGTTTAGCGAGGGCGCGGGAGCGGTACACATTCGGCGCGTCTCGCATCACCGCAATGGCGCGGTCGTAATCTTCGATCGCCTTCTGATGCTCGAGGAGCGCTTCGTAGGTCTGTCCACGTTCATAATAGGCGTCGAGCGATGGCTCGATCTTGAGAGAATCGCTGAAATCCTGCATGGCGTGCTGAAAATCGCCGCGCCGGCGATAGATCGATCCCCGGGCGCTGTAGGCGCGAGCCAGGTTAGGATTCAGGACAACGGCTTGACCCAGGTCGGTCAGCGCCTGGTCGGTCTCATTCAGATACGCATACGAAATGCCGCGTTCCAGGTAGGCGTTCGCGAGTTGGGGAGAAATCTCCAGCGCGCGCGTGAAATGCACGATCGCTGCCTGGTAGTCTCCGGGCCCCATCAACTTCATGGCGGCCTGATATTGTTTGTCGGCGCGCTGCTCGGCGCTGCCCAGAAACGCATACGCGCTCCAGCCGGCGCCGACCAGGGTGACTCCGAGGGCGGAAATCCTCAGTAGCCGTTTCTGTTTGCGCGTCAGTCTCTTGCGCGCGGCACCCCCGGCGTGAACTGCCGGTGGAGGCTTTAATGCTTTCCACACACGTTTTAGGACACCCATAACCGCAATCGCGATTATACCAGGACGGATTAACGTCGAAACTCGATTCGCGTGACTTCGCGCTCCGCGGCGATATACTCAATCGCGACTCGAAGTTTCTGGGGTCCGCAGGGAAGTTGATAACCCGGCTCGGCATTGATGAGCACGACTTCGTCGGGATGATGGACCTCCACGGTGATGGTGCTTCTCCCATCGTCTACGTACAACTTCGCCACGCTGCCCTCGCAATCGACGCGCATCAACACCCCTTCAATGCGTGCGTCCCCTTTGCGGTTTTCCCATGACGGAGGCGTAATCACCTCAGGCCGCTCGGCCGGGGCTGGCGCTCCGGGGGTTCGCGTCCCGGCCAGCGATACCATCGCCTCCGCACGCTGGGTCTGTGCGTCGCCCTCCGCGGTGGCTACCGCTCGCCGAGCCGACTGCAATGCGTCGTCGCGCTGCCCCAGCTTCCACTGCGCATACGCCAGAGCGTCCCAGTAGTCCGACCTACGCGGCCTCGATCGGACCGCGTGGCGCAGATGTTCCACCGCCGCCGCGCCGCTGCCCTCATCCGTCTCTTCGACGCCGAGCAGATAGTTGGCGTCGGCGAATTCGGGATCGAAGGCAATCGCCGTTTTCAGGAGATCGCGAACGCTGTGCGGCGTTGCACCCGCGTTCCGTTCCAGCATGGCGAATTCGAAATACATCGCTGCGTCCCGGCTACCCAGTGCGATCGCGCGCACGAACTCCTGCCGCGCTTCGTCGACGTGTCCTTCCGCCAGCGCCAGTCCTCCCAGTCCGGCCGCCGATTCAGCCGACTCCGGAAGCTTTTCGAGTAGCGATCTCGCCAGTTGCGGACGACGCAGACTCAGCGCCAGTCCCGCCCGCTCGATCGTTGCGTCGACGCGGGTCAGACGCTCCACTCGCGGATCTGACGGCGCCGCGATGGAAGTCTTCGTGACCGCAGTCTTCATCAGGTGCAGGTACCGCGGGAGGTCCGCCAGCGCGCGATCCATCGAGCTGCCGAACGTCGCGCGGAACGCCTCCACCGGCGGCCGCTCTTCGCCGAGCAGTTCGACGAACCGCGGCATCCCGTCGCGCCAGGCGGGTGACCGATTCAACATGTGCACCAGCGCCCAGCTCTCGGCGTAGAAAATCCTGGCCCGGTCGCGCTCGGTATAGTAAGGCGAGCCGGAGGTCACCGCCGCTAGTTCAGCGGCAGTCAGCCATCGAGCCTGCGAAAGCAGGTCGACATGGGGTTTGATGGCTCCGCCGGTGCGCACTTGCGCAGATTCGATTTCGAGCGTCGAATAGAACTCGGCGGTTCCTTCCTGGAACCATGTCGGCATTTTGATCGCCGAATGCGTCAGAATCAGGTGAACATATTCGTGAAACGCGACACGCGCCGCACTTGGGCCTGCGTATAGAGCAATATAATCGCGCTCGCTGCCGCTCGAATGAAAACCCTGGGTGCCCGGCGGCTCGCGATACGAGTCGAATTCATTCTCGGAAGCAAACGCGAAAACGCGAACCGGCCACGGACGGCCGCCCCACGCGCCTCCGCCGAGCAGATTACGCTTCACCGAAAGGTCGCGAATCTGTTCGAGCCGCGCCAGCAAGCCCCGCCCGGTTTTCTCGCCAGCGTCGGTGAGCACTTCCATCCCCGGCGTCGCCACTCGAATCCATTCGCCCGCGCACCAAGGCGCGGCGAGCAGCATCAGCGGGACCGCACCGGCGCGCATGCTTTTATCATGGCATGGGAATAAACTACAATTGTGCGATTCGCCGGTGCACCAGCAGGAAATACAATCCCAGCAAAGTCAGGACCGCTCCCGAACTGGCCATGGTCACCGAAACCGTCAGAATCGGGATGAGCTTCCCGACGATGAGGCTGCCGACCGGCATGCCTCCGCGGAACGCGACGTTGTACACGCTCATCACCCGGCCCATCATGGCGTCGCCCGTGCTGGCCTGCACCAGCGATTGAATCATGGCAAAAACCGTGATGAGCGATGCGCCGCCCAAGAAAATCAGCACCGAAGAAAGCAGCAGCGATCTCGACAGCGAGAATCCCAGGATGAGACCGCCCAGGATCACCAGCGTCCATAGCGCGGTGCGGCCTTGGCGCTTGGTCTTTCCCAATGCCGCGACCACCAACGCGCCGCACACGGACCCCGATCCGGAACAAACCAGCAACTGAGTGTAGGTCGCGGCGTCGCCGTGGAAAATCTCGCGCGCAAAAACCGGCAGGAACGGCAGCAACTGAAAGCCGAACAAAGTCATGGAGAACGCCAGCACGATCAGGGAATCCAATCCGGGCTTGGTGCGAATGAAGGCGATGCCCTGTTTCATGCTGGTGACGATCGACTCCGTGGAGCGCGCCGGCACGAACCCGACGTTGATCACCAACAGCGAAATGATCACGGCGATGAACGAGATTCCATTCAGGCCGAAACACCACGTCGCGTTGAGCTTCGCCAGCGTGATGCCGGCGATGGTCGGGCCGATGACGCGCGCGAGGTTGAACTGGATCGAGTTCCAGGCGATCGCTTTGGGATAATCCTCCTGGCCCACCAGCGTCGGCAGCAGCGCGGAATACGCCGGCCCGCCGAAGCTCTGCCCGATCCCGGACACAAACGATAAACACAAGATCTGCCAGACGTGCACGGCATGGAAATAAAACAGCGCGGTCAGCAGAAATGCGCTGGTCATCTGGATATACTGCGACATCAGCAGCATCTTGCGGCGGTCCCGCCGGTCCGCGATCACTCCGCCGACCAGCGAAAACAGTATGATCGGCGCTTGGCCCAGGAAAGAATCCAGTCCCAGATAAAATGCGCTGTTCGAAAGCGTGTAAACCAGCCACGCCTGCGCGACGATCTGCACCCAGGAGCCGATGCTCGACGTGCACGCTCCGATCCACAGCAGGCGGAAGTCGCGATGCCGGAATACTTTGAATACTTGATCGATCAAATGGTGCCCTGTCTCGTGATTCGATCCTACGGAAGCGGCCGCTCCCGCCGGATCAGGTGCACCAGATTCCCATCGCAGTCGGTGAAAAACACCAGCCGGTTGCCCATGTTCACATACGGATCGCCCAGGAAGTTGACGCCTTGCGCGCGCAACGCGGCGTGGGCCGCGTCAAAATCCTCCACCTCGATCGCCAGGTGGCGGATGCCCGGATCGCGCATCTTCTGCTCGCCCCGGGCCCCTTCGGAAGGAATAATCTCCAGCATCGCCCCGTTTGCCGCGCGGACGAAATAATTGCCGTCGTACTCGAAGTTCATGCGGAAGCCGAGATGATCGACGTACCATTGCGCCAGCGCCCGCGGATTCGGCGAGGCAATGGCTGTGTGCTCCAGCCCAACAAACATAAGTATTGAGTCTATCAGGCGCCAGGACGGGCCGCCAACCGTCTAATCAGTAAACCTCGAAACAAAAGACGATGTTCGAGCCATTTGGTGAGAGCGCATACTCGCCATTTTCGATTTCTTCGTCCGCTTCGATCTTGTACAGCTTCCCGTCCAGGTGGGTGACCGAGATCCGCACCGGGCGCGGCCCGCCGCGCGTTCGCCTTTGCGTCATAGTCACTTCCCGATGCCCGTTCTTTACTTCTACTTTGTAAAGCTCCAGGCTCTGCGCCTGGAGCTTGTCGGCCTCGATGATAAAGATCGGCTCGGCCAGCGGCGTGCGCGCAGGCGAGGTGGTCCCGGGAATCGAGTACATGATCTCGTTCTTCTTGGTTTCCTGTTTCGCCTCGGTCATCTCGGTCGGAACCAGGTTATCGGCGTGTACCAGATAGACCACGTCCGGCTTGGGAGGACGCGGCCCGGTATACTTCTGGCCGAAAGCCATGGCCGCCGCCGTCAGCATCACGAGGAAGGAGCGCATTTTCTACTATTCTACGCCCAGGAAAGGGCGAGCTAAGGATTCACATCGAACCCGTCCAGGTCGACGTAGTATCCCGACGACCGCGGGTCTTTGCGATGAGTCACGCGCACCTCGATGGTGTGAGGTCCGGGCTCCAACCCCTGAAACAGCGTGTGCTGCTGCCAGCGGATTTCCTTGGAGTAGAGATTCACGTGAGCGCGGACCTTTTGATCGATGGCGACTTCCGCGATTCCGCGGTTGAACGCCGTCGTATGTACATATCGGATGGAAGTGCCGTTGAAGAAGAACCGGAGCGCATCTCCTGGCCGGTCGGTGTAGGTAATGGTCCCGCCGGATGCAGCCTTGAACTGCGGGTCATGCACCCAGCCCACGCTGTATTCGATGCGCTGATCGAAATCGTCGTAGCTTCCCGTGGGCGCTGGCGTCGCATCCCGTGGCTTTGTGATGGGCGCCGGCAGGACGTGACGCAGCTCGAAGCGGCCGCTGGAGACGCCGGCGGGCGCGGTCCACCGCTCGACGAAGTGTTGAATCGGCAGAAAATCGGTTTCCGGCGGAATGGGCGTGATCACATAGTGAATTCCGGCCTCGCGGAACAACGCGGCAATCTGGAGGGGGTCCGTCGCGGCCGTGATTCGCTTCCAGAACTTGTAGGTGTGCCAAGTGTCGGTGTAGGCTTTCGCGTGCAATCCCGCGATGGCGTCACCGGCCAGAAACGCCACGGGTTCGCCCGGCGCGGTTCTGTTCACGACGTTGATCAGCTTGCGCTGCGGGCCGGCAGTGGCCAGATAATCGTCGAATTGCGCGCGATTGAATAGCCCGAAATCGCTGTGATACCAACCGGATGCAGGCGTGAACCAGACATTCAGGGCCAGCATCGCCACCGCCGGAAGGATCATAGGCGGCGCTTCCGCCAAAAGCCATGCCAGCCCGATCGAGATCAGCGGCAAAGCCGGATACAGGTATCGCAAATTCGGTACCGACACGAATGTGATCACGGCCCCTGCTAAGCCGAATAAAACCAGCGCGCGCGGCGGCGCATTGCGCCGGAACAGTAACAGCAGTAGCACAGGCAGCAGCAGGAAGTATTGAAACCCCAGAGCGCCCTGCTGACCCTCGATGTAATTCTTGGACCGGAACGTGAGGTCATACAGCGAGTTCGGACCATGCGGCGCCCGGTATCGCACGTCCTGCAACGAAACCGAAGCATCGAAGTACGGCGATCGGAAAAAACCGTTAGAGAAAGGAAAGATTGGGTTTCCGGTCTTCGAATAGGAGTAAACATACGGCGGCGCGGCGAAGACCACCAGGCAAGCGCAGGCGATTGCGGCCGTGCGCGCGCGATGGTGCATCTTTCGCATCGCGATCGCGCCCAGCACTGCCGCCGGCGCCAGAAACGCCGTTGTCCCCACCTTGGTCGCCAGAGCTGCACCCAGCAGGATTCCCGCCGCGGTCAACTCTCCCGACCACAACGCAAGAGCCGCGCTCAGGATCAGCGCTGCCCAGACATTCTCGACGAACAGCGACCCGGTCACCAGTTGCACGAGAGGCGTCGACGCAAACAGCGCCGCGGCCAGCGCGGCCCGCGACGGCGACAACCATCGCTGCGAGACACGGTACACGATCGCGACCGTGACACACAGCATCGCGAAGTTGAGCAGCCGCGCCGCTGCTTCTCCGCCTAACAGGTACGCGGCTGTGAATGCGAAATCCCCGCCCATCGGCATCAGCGCCCAGGTGTACTGCTGAAAATCGAACGCAAACCGGCCGCTATTCGCGATCATGGCCGGGATCGTCAAGTGCATCGCGAGTCCATCCGCGCTCACTTCCGGCTTCAGCGCGACCAGCCACTGCATGAGCAACACAGACAGCAGCGCCGCCAGACCGGCGTTTCCCTCAAACCGCGGAACCCGCAGCGGCGGCCACGCCTTCCTGAATAAATACGGAATCGCAAAGGCAAGTGCGTAGATCGGGCGCGTGTTCACCGGAAAATGCACGGCGATCGAAATCACGAAGATCCAGACTGAGAGACCCGTAAGAACAGCGATCCACGGATCTGCCTGGCGCGCGATCATCCTTCCCAGCAAAAGACAGGACACCAGAAAATAGATCACCTCGATCGGCGCCAGCGGGCTGAAAAACCTCGCGCACCACCATTCGCTGTACACGAACACAAACAACGCCGCCGCCGGCATCAGCCACGCGGGTCGAAGCCACAAAATGAGCCCCGCGGCGATCCAGTACGCACCGGTATAAGCCGCAAGCCGGATCAGACCGTCGTGGTGCCACAGCTCTTGAGCGAACAACCGCTCATGCAGGAATCCGTACGCAGCCCATGCTGCGAAGGCGGCCGCCACGCACCAGATCCACGCTCGCTTCATGAATATTTCCGGAAGACCATCAGGCGCTGCGTGAATATAATCGGCCATAGGATTTTTTCAAATTCGATGCGGCCGAATTCGCCCGCCGCGCTGGCGACTTCCTCCCGCGAGAGCGGACGCTCATCGGGAAACTTCCACGCGCCCACCGCTTCCGTCAGCCACCGGGCCACGCGATACAGCAGCGTCGGAGTGGGAAACGAAATGATGGCGCACCCGCCCGGTCGGATCAGGGAAAAGTGCGACGCCACTGCTTGCCGTGTGCCCGCGGGATCGAAATGCTCGATCAGCCCGATGCTGAACACCGCGTCGGCTTCCAGATCCAGCGCCAGTGCGAGACAGCTCTGCTGGTGCGTGATCACCTTTCGATCTCGCAGCAGCGACAGCCCGTACGCATTGGTGTCGATCACGTGATACTCGCGCGGTGCGATCCCGGCCTGGATGGTTTCCAGGAAGCAGCTATTGGCGCCGCCGATCTCCGCCAGACGTTCGATGTTCCCGCCGAATCGGCGCAGGGCGTTGACCAGTACGCGACCGGTGTAGCGTCTCGTAAGATGCGCGGTGGGTGCGGGCGAGCGATAGTACTGATCCCAATCCGTCGCCTGCGGCTGGCTTCGGCGCATGAACACCCAATCGCGCTGGATCACGAAGTTCACCAGAAACAGGGCCGATTCCGCTGCGATCTTCGCGTCCAGCACGTTCCATCCGGCCAGCCCCTGTAGCAGACGCAGGAGCTGAAAGGACACCGCCCCGCTCGCAGCGACCAGCGCCAGGTATCGCAGCAGAGTGGACCGGTGCGGCTCCTTCGAAAGAAACACCGCGCGCCGCGCCAGTGGATAGTTCACCAGCACCGCGACGGCTCGCGCGGCCACTTGCGCCGCCGCAGCCGCGAATCCCAAGTGGATCGCCGCGGAGAACACGCCGTTATCCAGCACAGCCGTTCCCAGCGACAGCATCGTGAAGCGAGCCAGCACGAATCCGATGCGCATCGAGTCCGCCAAGGGATTAAAGTGCGAGGTCGGGTTGTCGGGCTCATAGATCGTGCGGATGGGTTCTTCGACGATGGGAATCGACAAATGCTTGGCGGCCGTCAGCATGTCGATCTCGAACTCGTAGCCGGTCGAGTGCATGGCCACCAGTTGCGGCAAGAGATGGCTGGGGATTCCGCGCAAACCCGTCTGCGTGTCGCGCAGTTTCTGGCCCATCAGCAGCCGGAATACCGCGCGCGAAATCGTGTTTCCGGCACGGCTGCGGCCCGGCACCGCGCCGTCGAATCCGCGCGCGCCCAACACCAGCGACTGCGGATTCTCCGCCAGACGCCGCGCCACGCGCACGATATCTTCGGGATGATGCTGACCGTCGGCATCGGCGGTCACCACGCCGCATCCCGGATGCGCGGATAGAATGTGCGCGATTCCGGTGCGCAGCGCCGCGCCTTTGCCCAGATTTTTTTCGTGCCTGAGGATGGTCGCCGGGCAAGCGTTGAAAATCGGAGCGTAGTCCGGTCCGCTGCCGTCGTCCACCACGACCACGGCTTCGAATTCACCGCCGGCGGCCGCGTCGAGTACGCCGATCACATCGACCAGCTCCGGTCCCGGCCGGTAGGCGGGGATCAGTAAGGCGTTTGGCAACTTCACAGTATAGCCTTGTCGGATCGCGCGCTTCGGACACTTTGTAGGATCGCGCGCTGCGATCTTGACACTCGCGGGCCTCCGGTATTGAATTGAGAGATGCCTGACCGCGGCCGGATTATCGGAATTGGCGGGGTATTCTTCAAGTCGGATCGCCAGCCGGAGCTCAACTCCTGGTACCAGGATCATCTGGGAATCCAGCCGGGCTGCGGCGGGGTTTCCTTCGAATGGCGCGCTCTCGACCATCCGGACCAGAAGCACCGCACCGTCTGGGCCATCTTCAACGGCGATTCGAAGTACTTCGATCCCAGCGCCGCCCGCTTCATGATCAACTACATCGTCGACGACCTGGATGCGATCCTGGAGCGCCTCGCTGCCGAAGGAGTCTCCATCGATCCGCGCCGCGAAACCGATGCAGCCGGCCGCTTCGCCTGGATCTACGACCCGGACGGCAACAAGCTCGAATTGTGGGAGCCCGCCAGCCTGTAGAGCACGTGGCGCCGCAGCGGATCCCCCGCCGCGAGTTTGGGGTGATCGAAATCGTCTTCTTTGTCGTGCGTCATGCCGATCTTCTCCATCACGCGGCGTGACGGCAGGTTCTGCTCCGTCGTGAACGAAACCAGGCCGGGCAGTTTCAGCACATCGAACGCGTGACGGACCACAGCCCGCGCTCCCTCTGTCGCCAGTCCGCGATTCCAGTATTCCGCGGCGAGCCTCCATCCGATTTCGACCGCGGGCGTGAAGTGCGCTTCGAATCCAGGCTCTGCCAGGCCGATGAATCCGATGAATGCGCCCGTTTCGCGCAACTCCGCCGCGTACAGGCCGAATCCGCGCGCCGGGATCTTCCGATCGATCCGCTCGGCCAGTTCGTTGCTTTCCTCGCTCGAAAGGCGGCGTGGAAAGAATTGCATCACGCGCGGATCGGCGTTCAAGCGTGCGAACGGCTCCCAGTCGGACGGTCTCCATGTGCGCAGCAACAGGCGATCCGTCTCGATCATCAGTCGAGCACGCGGACGAACTCCGCGATAATCCGAAACCGGTCCTCCTCCGGATCCAGGTCCCAGTCCTCAAACTCCGGATTCAGAGATTCGAGCGTGATCTTTTCGTGCAACCACGTCCCATCCGCGTTGCGCTTCTTCTCGCTGCGATACCGCTTCACCGTATAGCGGTCGTTGGAACCCGCGCCCAGCCGCTCCACCAGCACTAGACGCCCCTGCCTCGACCCCGCAACGCCGTACCGGAACACGCACAGACTTCCATCCGGAATCTTCGGCTCCATGGACTGGCCCTCGATGCGCGCCACGAACATCTCTGGCGTCAGCTTCAGGTCCGCGGGCGCTTCCTCCCAGCCTTGCGCCGTCACTTCCGGATTCTCCCGGAACCTGCCCGCCGCCACGGCCAGCGAGAAACGGGGCAGATGCGTGACAAATTCCTGCACGCGCGATCCGACGTGTTCCCGGTACAGCCGGCCGAGCGCGCGATCGAAATCCTCCACCATGACCTCCCGCGGCTCGGAAACCCGCACTACGTTCGACAACGTGTCTTCCAGATCACGGAGCAGCCGGCCCGCGCCAATCTCGGTAGATTTCGCCTCCAGATCCGCTTCCAATTCGGTGAGAACCTCGGCTTCCTCCGGCGCGATCAGATCCCAGTCTCTTCGCAAGCGGAGATGCAGACGATCCTGTGCGGGGTCTTCGAGCAGCACTCCAGCGTTCACCGCATCCCCGCCCGGCAGTTCGAGCTGCGAGAATCCAGAACCGGGCAGCTCGCGTGAGAGTGACAGTCAATTTGTGACCGGTAACGACAGTCAATTGGCCGGAAACGGATAATAACCCCGCCGAGCCCTTACCTTTACATTCGGCAAATTGACGCTGACCTTGAGGGACCGGAATTGTTTGGACGAATCCTGGGTGGTGTTGTCGGGAATGTAGCGCAAAATATACTGCGTCGTGACTTCGCCCACCACGTTGGCCACCGATCCGAAAATCGCAGACGAGACCGCAGAGGCATACCCGCCCGTGCCAGGCTGCAAAGCGTAATTGCCTTCATCGCGAGGCTGCGACAGAAATCCGGCCACGTCCTTATACGGATTCGCCAGTGGATATTCCACCCGTCCCCCGGTGTCCTCGGCGAGCTTGGTCAGCGCGTCGCTGCCCTCGCTGGTGAAACCCGAGTAGATGGTCGAGATTCCGTAAATGGTCACCAGGTTGCGCTGGGCCAGCTCCAGCACTTGTTCCAGCGTCTTGCTGCTGTGGTTGTCGTTTCCGTCGCCGATGATGATAATGATGCGCCGCGGCTCCACTGGCTCGCCCTGAATCAGTTTGCGATTGGTGCAGGCCTGGTAGATCGCGTCGTACAACGCGCTCCCGCCGCCGGGTTTCAGCTTCCGCAGCCGGTTTCGAGATCGGCTCCGGATCCGACGTGGTATCCACCATCAGCTCGGCTTCATTGCCGTACCCGATCAGATATCCCGACATTCTCTTCCGCATCTCCGGGTTGTCGTCGGGCAGCATCTGCAACACCATCTCTTCGGCCGCCGCCTCCCAGTTCTTCCACTGAGTGCGGCTGTTGTTGCTCAGATCGATCAGGAAACCCACCACCACCGGCTGGTTCCGTTCCCGCGTGAAGTACTCGATCTTCTGTTCTTTGCCTTGGTCGAAGATCTGAAAGTCCTTCTGCTCCAAGTTGGAAACGAAGCGCCCTTTTTCGTCGGTGACGGTGACCGGCACGATCACCTCGTTCACCTGCACCTTGATGGGCTGCTGGCCGGGATTCGGCTGTTGCGCGTACCCGCGCCACGCCAGAACGCCACACATCCCACCCATCACGACCACCGGAAGCGACCAGCGCAAGACCCGCACACGCATATGGAATTCCTTGCTCCCGATTATAAACTAAAATCGCTCCCAGCCCACGCTTCCGAACGTCGGTGAAAACTGTTCCGGGTACAGGACCTCGGCCAGGATTTCGAGCGATTCCACTACCCGCGGGCCGGGCCGGTTCATATACTGGTTCCCATCGGCGAGGAACACGCGCCCCTCGCGGACCGCGCGCAGCTCGCTCCATCCGGCGCGGCCGGTCAGCCAGTGCATCTCGGCGCGGGTTTTCTTGAGATCGTAGCCGCACGGCATGCAGACAATCGTGTCGGGGTCGGCCGCGACCAGGTCGTCCCACTGCATCCAGGGAGAATGCGCGCCTGCGGCGCCGAACAGATTTTCCGCGCCTAATTTGTGGATCAGCTCCGGAACCCAGTTCCCGGCCGCCATGAGCGGCTCCTGCCATTCGATCGCGGCGACACGTGGCGATCGCCGGCTCGCGCGCGCCCGGGCCGCGATCGCGTCCATACGATCCTCCATGCTCTCGATCAGCGCCAAGCCCCGTTGGTCCACACGACAGGCTTGCGCCAGCCGCAGGATGTCGTTTCGGATTTCTTCGAGCGAGTTCGGCTCCAGCGCCACCACTTGCGGCCGGGAGCCATAGCGGGCGCCCAGCGCGCGCTCGACGTCTCGCAAGCTGACCGCGCACACCTCGCACTGCGTCTGCGTCACGATGTGGGTTGGCTCCAACCGCTCCAGGACGTCGTCAAACACCCGGTAAACGCTGACAGCGTCCGCCAGGGTCGCCTTCACCCGCTGGTCAATCTCCCGGCTGTCGCCCGAAATATCGAACTTCGGCTCGGTGCACACGGGCAGCTTCGCGATGGCTTCCGGGGGATAATCGCACTCATGCGAGCGGCCCACCTGGAACTCGCCCAAGCCCAGCGCATGCACCATTTCCGTCGCGCTGGCGATAAGGGAGACGATCCGCATCCCCTCATCCTAATCAATCCCGTCAGTGAGTGGTGGTCTTGACCGTCAGCAGTTTCGCGAGAGCGTCCGATTCTGGAGACGGCGGCTGTCCGGGATTCGAAATGTGAAGCAGGCTCAACTGGAACTGAATCTCGTGTTGCGCCTCGGCCGGCATCGAGGAGGGATCCATACAGTTAAGATCGGCCGGCGCTGGCGCTTTCATTAGAAATGAATTTCTACGTGAATCCGCCGCCGCGCGCAGAGCCCCTTGGAGGGCTCAAGGAACCGGGTCGGGTAGGGTGCTGAAGGATTTCAGAGGGAAGGGGTTAGGGATACTGCTTGGGGAAACTGCTGAGAGGAGCAACCGAAGTTCCTTGAGCTCTCATCTTTTTTCATGAGCACGTCTCTCGACAAGCAATCCCGATGCCAAGCTTCTAGTCCCATGCAAACATTGAAAAAAGAGAGTGACAGCGCCTTCGGACCGGCAAGACATGTTTCATTCCGGCGTTCCCAAGTGAAAAACTTACCGATATGGCAGACCCTAACGCGACTGGTTTTACTTGAAATCAACCTTACGCGTTCCCTCATCCACCACCGCGTAGCTGTCTTCGACCGCCTATACCTCTGCTCCTGTTAAGATAATTTCGAGATAATTCGATGCCGGACGCCTTAGATCGATTCCGCCAGACGGGTGCCTACCTGACCGGTCACTTCCGGCTCTCGAGCGGCTTGCACTCCGGCGAATATCTGCAATCCGCGCTGGTCTTGCAGCATCCCGCCTTGGCGGAGGAGTTCGGACGCGCGCTGGCAGGGAAGCTCAGGGCGGTCGATATCGTCGCCTCGCCCGCCATTGGAGGCCTCATTATCGGACACGAGGTCGCCCGCGCCCTGGCCGCCCGGTTCATTTTTGCCGAGCGCGACGCCTCCGGGAAAATGTCCTTTCGACGCGGCTTCTGCGTTCGTCCCGGCGAAACCGCCATCGCCGTCGAGGATGTGGTTACTACCGGCGGGAGCATCGCCGAGGTGATCGATCTGCTGCGCGCCGCCGGGGCCCACGTGATCGCCGCCGCGGCCATCATCGACCGCAGCGCCGGACGCGCCGAGGTGGGCGTCCCGCGCGTGGAACTGGCCAAGTTGGATGTTGTCTCCTATCAGCCCGATGAGTGTCCCTTCTGCCGGGAAGGCGTCCCCATCGAGAAACCCGGCTCGCGTCCGGCCGCATGAGGCGGATTCGGATCACCGTCAGCTATGACGGCACCGATTTTCACGGTTGGCAGGTCCAGCCTGGTTTACCAACCATCCAAGCCGCATTGGAATCCGTTCTGGCGGAAGTCGAAGGCGCGCCCGTCCACGTCACCGGCTCGGGCCGTACCGATGCCGGGGTCCACGCGCTAGCGCAGGTGGCCGCGTTTTCGCTCGCCAACCCGATTCCGCCGAAAAACCTGCAAAAGGCCCTGAACCGCCTGCTGCCGCGCGATATTCGCATCCTGGACGCATGCGAAGCGCCCGAAAACTTTCATCCTCGTTACGCCGCGGTGGCGAAAACGTACGAATACAGAATCCTTCGCGCCGAAGTCTGCCCGCCCTTCGATCGCCGTTGGGTGCATCATCACCCTTATCCCCTGGACGAACTTGCGATGATAAGTGCCGCCCCGCTCCTCGAAGGCGAACACGATTTTTCCGCCCTCGCCGCCTCCGATGACCGCGACGGACTCGGCCGTTCGAAAGTCCGCACCATCTTTTCATCGCGGATCGAGCGTTGCAACGACCGTCTGCTCTATCGTGTGAGAGGAAGCGGGTTTCTGAAGCACATGGTTCGCAATATCATCGGCGTGCTGCTGGAGGCCGGCAAAGGAAATCTCACCGACGCCGATCTATTGGCCCGCCTGAAGCCGGGCTGCACGATCCCCCCGGGCCCGACCGCCCCCGCACGCGGTCTGTTCCTGGTCAACGTCGAATACGAATAGACGTCACTTCTTGATGACGCCCACGCACCCCACCGGCTGTCCCTTGCTGATCGGCGGCGTGGCGACAATGTACAGCACCTTCCCCGCCGCCGGAGCCTTCACTTCTGCGATCTTCTTCCCGAAGAAATCGGTGATCTCGGCCATCACTGCGCCCTTCTTCACCGTATCGTCGCGCTTCACTTGCGGATACAGAATCCCCGTAGCCGGACTGGTTAGAACGTGCGCTGGGTCCAGGAATACCGGCTTCTTTTCGCGCTTGCCTTTGCCCTTCATCATGCCGAGGTAGCGCATGACGTTTTCGATCCCGTTCACGATCCGCCGGGCCGATTTCTCATCCGTAATGCCCAACTCGCCCGCCTCGACCGTCACCGCCGGCTTGCCGCGCGTAATCGCTGTGTTCGAACAGTACATTGACTCCGCCGGATTCTTCGGCCTTCCCCGGTCGACCACGACATGATCGAACCCACAGTGGGCCACCAGCTCCGCGATCCCCTCGTCCAGCTTCTTCTTCCCGGTCACAATCTGGTACACGTAAGGCCGCAGCGATTCATTGCCGTCTCCGCAATGCAGATCGAGCAGAAAATCGCATCGCTCGATCACCTCTTTCGTGATCGCGTAAGCGATCTGCTCCGACGGCGTGCCGTTCTTCTTGCCGGGATACACTCGGTTCAGATTTTTTTGATCCAGCGGGCTGAAATACACCGTGCGTCCCAGGAACGACGGCATGTTGGCGACGTGCACCAGGATCACCGCGCCCTTCAGCTTCTTCACGTTGATACGCGGCAGCAGCTTCTGTAATGCAATGATCGGCGGATATTCGTATCCGTGATTCCCCGCGACCAGGGCCAGCACTGGCCCCGGCTTGGCGCCGTTGCACACGGTCAGCGGAATCGTCGTGACGCCCAAGTCAATCGCGCCCGAAGCCATTTTCCCCGGCGCAACCCGCAGCGGACCAGCAGTCAGATCGGTTTTCATCGCGGAACCATATTATCTCAGATGACCCGTTTCAGTTCGTCTTCCAGGCGATCTAAATCGCCCTCGCTATTGTAGAAATGTGGCGAAACCCGCAGGAATCCATGCCGAGCCGCCACTAAGACCCGCCGCGATTTCAGTTCCCGCGCCAGCCGCGACGGGTCCGCGCCCGGAAGCTTCGCCGCGACGATCTGCGACCCGTTCTCCGCTGTCTCCGCGCCCAATCGGCGCAATCGTTCGCGCGCCGAAGCCGCCAGCGCCAACACCCTTTGCTCGATCGCCTGCGGCCCGATCTCGAACATCAGGTTTATCGACGCCTCCATCGCATATAGAAGCGGAAACGGCAGCCCGCCGCCCTCGTACTTTTCGGCGGTATCCATCAATACAGGCGTGCCGTGATGCAGATCGTCGACGTCGCGCCAGGTCTTATGGCTGCGCCATCCTACCGCCTTCGGCGGCAGTTTTTCACGCAGCCGTGGAGCGATGTACATGAACCCAGCGCCCGTCGGCGAGCACATCCATTTGTATCCATGCACCGCCAGCACGTCCGGATCGATCTCTTCGACATTGAACTGAAGCGCACCCACGCTCTGCGTGCCATCGACAAAGAAAGTGATCCCCCGCGCGCGAAGAAATCTTGAAATCTCTACGACCGGCGCCCGAAAACCAGTCGCATAATTCACTTCACTGATGCCCACTAGCCGCGTATGCTCATCGATCGATTCGTAGAACCGCTCGAAAGGCACCTCGCGAAGCTCGGCGCCCGCTCGCTCCACCATCGCCGGCAGATACAGAAAATTGGGAAATTCGTCTTTCAGCGTGACGATGTTGTCGCCGCTTCGCCATTCCATCCCGCCCACGACCATCCCCAGCGCGTCCGAAGCGTTCCCCACGAATGCAACGTCCTCGGCTTGGCAGTGAATCAAACGCCCGATTGCCGCGCGCAGCCGGTCCGCGTCGTTATACCAATCCAGAAAATCGACGCACGCCAGCTCATCGCGATGCGCCCAGTGCCCGTTCACCGCTTCGATGGCACATCGAGGAAGCTGCCCGAATGTCGCCGAATTCAGATAGGTCCAGTTCGAAAGGGCAGGGAACTGCGCCCGTACTCGATCCCAATCGATGTTCATTTATCGCACCAGTTTCAGAAAACGTTCACGCAGCGCTTCGGCCGTCTTCGCATCCGGCGCGATCACCAGAATCGTATCGTCGCCCGCGATCGTGCCGGTCACCTCCGGCCAATCCGCTTGATCCAGCGCCACCGCCACCGAATTCGCGTGACCCGGCGGCGTGCGCAGCACCAGCAGATTCTGCGCGATGCGCACGTCGGCAACAAACTCGCGCACCAGCGTTTCGACTTCGGGAGCGCCCGGGACGCTGTCTGCGGCGCCTTGCGCATATCCCTCGGCAGTCTTCACCAGGCCCAGCTCGCGAATGTCCCGCGACAGCGTCACCTGCGTCGCGCGCATGCCCACACCCCGCAGCGCTTGCGCCAGCTCGTCCTGCGTGCGCAACCGGCGGCTGCGGACCAGTTTCAGAATCTGGCCCTGGCGATAGCTCTTGTTCATCAATGCCGCTAATCGCCGCTCCGCCTCCTCCAGCGCCGCCGCGACCGCCCTCGGGCCCGTCCCGCCCGGCAATTCGCGCGTCTTCATGCCCTCCTGCGGCCGCAGATACCGCGACCATCTCCGGCGTGAAATGCCGGATCGAATGCCGCCAGCGCCTCCGCGGTCCAATCCGCCGGCTTCTTCGCCGTCGCGCACGCTTTCGAGCACCAGCCGTCCCACGATCTTGTGCGCCTGATGAAACGGCGTGCCCGCTGCGCGCCAGCGCATCCGCAAGATCGGTCGCGACCACCCAGCTCTCTTCGGCCGCTGCCGCCGGACGCGCCGGATTCAGCTTCGTCGTCTCCACCACCACGCGCGCCATTTCGAGCGACCCGCACAACTGATCGGCCGCGTCGAACAGCGGCGGCTTGTCCTCCTGCATGTCGCGATTGTAGGTCATCGGCAGGCCCTTCATGGTCACGAAACAGCGCCGAATAATCGCCGAAAACGCGCTCCGCACTTGCCGCGAATCAGCTCCAGCGAATCGGGATTCTTCTTCTGCGGCATCAGGCTGGACCCGCTGGTGACGCCGTCGCCCAGTTCCAGCCAGCCGAACTCCTCGCTGGAATAGAGAATCCAGTCTTCGGCCAGGCGGCTCAAGTGCAGCATCGTCAGTCGACGCCGCGTACAGAAAATCGAGCGCGAAATCGCGGTCGGCCGAAACGTCCATGCTGTTGCGCGTGATCGCGGCGAATCCCAGATCGCGCGCGATGGCTTCGCGGTCGAACGGAAATCCGCTGCCGGCCAGCGCGCCGCTGCCCAGCGGCATCACGTTCACGCGCGCCCGAGCCTGCTGGAGCCGCTCGATAATCCCGCGCGAACATTTCGAAATACGCCAGCAGATAGTGCGGCCACAGGACCGGCTGCGCGCGGCGCATGTGCGTGTAGCCGGGAATCACCGCGTCGCGGATCGCGCCGCGCGCATCGCGAGCAGCGCTGCCATCAGCCGCCGAGCAGCAACCCGCGCGCGCGATCGATCTCCTCGCGCAGCCACAGCCGGACATCGAGCGAAACCTGCTCGTTGCGGCTGCGGCCGGTGTGGATCTTGTCGGCCAGCTCGCCCACGCGCTCCTTCAGCTTGCGGATGACCAGCGTGTGGACGTCTTCGTCGTCCGCGCCCTCGAAGAACGCCGGCTTCCGCGCTTCCTCGCGCATCGCGTCGAAGGCCGCGACCAGCTGCTCGCGCTCCGCAGCCGTCAGGATGCCCGACGCCTTCGAGCGCCCGCGCGAACGCCTGCGAGCCGCGGATGTCCGCGTCGATCAGCCGCCGGTCAAAGTGCAGCGAACCGGAAAATCGCTCGAAGACTTCCGAGGGCCCTTCTTCGAACCGGCCGCCCCAGAGCTTCATACGGTCTTCTTGGCGGACTTTTGCCTTCAGCGACGCCCGCACCTGAATCGGCAGCCCGATCAGGTTGATGAATCCGCGCGCGTCGCGTCTGGTCGTACTCGGCGCCCATGGTGAAGCTGGCGATATTCGAGCGAATACAGCGAATACGGCGACTTGCGGCTCACCGGCTGGAGCCTGCCTTTATACAGCCGCAGCGTGACCTCGCCCGTGGTGATCTGGCTGGCTTCGGCGAAGAACGCGTCGAGCGATTCGCGCAGCGGCGTGAACCACAGGCCGTTGTAGACCATCTCGGCGTAATCGAGCGCGAGCTTCTGCTTGTAATGCGCCATGCTCTGGTCGAGCGTCAGCGCTTCCAGCTCGCGGAACGCCGCCATGATCAGCGTGCCGCCCGGAGTCTCGTAACACCCGCGCGATTTCATGCCGACGAAGCGATTCTCCACCAGATCGATGCGGCCGATCGCCGTGCTCGCGCGCCGATCGCGTTCAGTTCTTCGAGCAGCGCCACCGCCGAAGCGTATCTTCTTGCCGTTCACCGAAACCGGGCGGCCCTGCTCGAACCCGATGGTCACGTCGGCGGGCTTGTCGGGCGCCTCTTTGGGACTCTTGCGTCAGCATCCAGACATCGTCCGGAGCCGCGTTGGCCGGATCTTCCAGCGCCCCGCCTTCGTGCGAAATGTGCCAGATGTTGCGATCGCGGCTGTAGATCTTCGTGGTGGTCTGCGAGATCGGCACATTGTGCTTGGCCGCGTAGTCGATGGCGTCCTCGCGCGAGACGATGTCCCATTCGCGCCACGGAGCGATCACCGGCAGATGCGGCGCCAGCGCCTTATAGGTCAGCTCGAACCGGACCTGATCGTTGCCCTTGCCGGTGCAGCCGTGCGCCAGCGCGTCGCAACCGGTGGCGAGCGCGACCTCCACCTGCTTCTTGGCGAGCAGCGGCCGCGCGATCGAAGTGCCCAGCAGATACTTGTGCTCGTACTCGCCGCCCGCGCGGACCAGCCGCCACAGGTATTCCGAGACGAACTCCTCGCGCATGTCGGCGACGTAGCACTTCCGACGCGCCGGTCTTGCGGGCCTTGGCTTCCAGGCCGGTCAGCTCGTCGCCGCCCTGCCCGATATCGCCGCACACGGCGACCACTTCGCAGCCGTAGTTCTCCTTCAGCCACGGAATGATGATGGATGTATCCAGCCCGCCCGAGTAGGCGAGCGCTACCTTCTTGGGTTTTTGCCATAAGTATGAATTGTAGCGCGAGCCGGCGCTTAGCCCGAGCAACATCACCAGCAGCGCCTTCTGCGCGTGCAGGCGATTCTCCGCCTGATCGAACACCACCGAGCGCGGCGATTCCATCACCGCGTCGGTCACTTCCTGGCCGCGCTTGGCGGGCAGGCAGTGCATGAAGATCGCATCCGGCCGCGCCTGCGCGAACAGCGCCTCATTCACCTGATACGGAGCGAAACATCGCGCGCGCGCTCGTCCGCTTCCGCTTCCTGGCCCATGCTGGCCCACACGTCGGTGTAGACGGCGTGCGCGTCCGTCCACCGCTTCCGCGGGATCGTTGGTGACGGTGACCTCGCCCAGCTCGCTGCCTCCGCGACGATCTCCGGATTCGGCTCATAGCCCTCGCGGCGTCGCGACAGCGACATGCACGCCCAGCCGCGCCGCGGTCAGCATCAGCGAATGCGCCACGTTGTTGCCGTCGCCGACGAACGCCAGCTTCAGTCCTTCCAGCCGTCCGAAATGTTCCTTCAGCGTCTGCACGTCCGCCAGCGCCTGGCAGGGATGATAACAGATCGCTCAGCGCGTTGATCACCGGCACGTGCGACCACTGCGCCAGCTCTTCGATCGTGTCCTGCGAAAACACCCGCGCGACGATTCCGTTGGTCCAGCGGTCCAGATTGCGCGCGACGTCCTTGACCGGCTCGCGCTCGCCGATCGGGCCCGTGCTGGTGACCGCGTCGCCGCCGAGCTGCTTGATCGCCAGCTCGAACGTCATCCGCGTCCGCAGCGACGGCTTTTCGAACAGCAGCGTGAGGTAGCGCCCGGCGAGCGTCTGCGCAAACCGCTCCGGCGTGCGCTTCACCTGCGCGGCCAGATCGAGCAGTTCCATGACGCCCTCGACCGGCAAGTCGAAGTCGCTAGCCAGGTGCCGGGTAGTAGGCTTCACGAGACTGGGAATCGAGACGGCCACTGGTTTCTCCTCGGCTGAATGTTTATTCAGTCAATTGAATAATAATACATTCGCTCGGCGTTTGCAAGTCAATCGGCTCGGTCGTGTTAGGCGGATTAGCTGCTCGTGCATAGGGGTGAAGGCTGCGGTAGAGTGGCGGCATGGACCGTCAACCGAAGATGCCGAGCCCATGGCTGACCCCGGCGTTAGCTGTTATCGCCTTTTTATTCAGTTGCTTGCTGTGGCCATATATCCAGATGCGTCACTGGAAGGAACCCAGCGTCGACTACGCGTCGGTAGCGGAGAACGTAGCTCTCTTCGTCGCCGCCTGGGGGCTGCTCGGCTGGGCAGTGCGGAGGAACATTCTTGACGCTCGACGCGCGATCGGCTTGCGCGCATACGTGGAGACCATTAAAGATGAACATCAGACGCAGATGCAAGGCCTAGCAACGCGCCTCCAAAGAGAGGCGGCGGAGTCTCGCTCAAGGCTTCTAACGACCTGCGAGCATCAAAAGGCCGATCTAGAGACGAGCCTCAAGCGAGATTATGACCAAGCGATCAGCGTGATGAGAGTGGACTTCGCGTCTGAGTACGGGAAGCTGAAACAGCAGCATGAGGATGAGCGCGATCAGTGGTCAAAGGCGCTCGAAGAAGCGCAGAGCCGGGGATCAGACACGTTCAACTTTCATCCTGACTCTGTCGGCTTAAGAATTGAATCGGCACTCTTTGGAGCCAAAGGAGATACGCCAAAGGATGTCCGCGATAAAGTGCATGCGCGCCTCAGTGTTGGCGAGACAGTTCCGGTGAGTTGGCAATTCTTGCTCGGCTACGACCCACATCCGTACGCGACGAAGTATCTAACCGTGACCTTTTCGATCACTGCCGCTGAGGCGGGAGAAATTGCAGTTCAGGAGACGGCTCTGCGCAGAAGGCTTTATCTCTTGCTCGACCAGGTTGCGCTAAATCTCAAGGAACTGCAAAACGACGGCAAACTGAACCTGATGAGCAAAGACAACTGGACTAACGTGGGGCATTCGGAGACCGTGGCGCGCGCCAGCTCGCGGATGATCGATTGCGCAGTCTCGCTAGGTGAGCCGCTCAATATTTCATTCACGCATCTTCGGGATTTGCTTGGCGTACAGCTTCTGCACGAAGTAGAGAAAGCGCGACAGAACCTCTCGCCATACGGAGTCGTGACGCATTGACCGTAGAGGTGCGCTGGAGCCCTGCGCACTCCGCTACGGCTGCCCCCCGAGCCCCGCGATCACGCTTGTATACCGGATCTGCCGACCTCGATTCGTCAGATCCAGCACCACCCGCCCATCCGCCTGCGTCGCGCCGGTTCCCGTGTAGGTTTCTCCACCCTGCGACACCTCGAGACCCCGTCATCTTCCACCGAGGCCCCGCAAGCAACTCGAAACAACCCGCCACCGTCCTAAAATCCGCATCCGGAGCAAACGCGATTGACCGTCCGTGCAGCCGGCCTTCTCCATGCGCGCTGGTCACCAGATCCAGACCCGCGCCGTCGGCCTCCACGTTCCCCTCGAAATCGAGCCGGCCGCCTTTATAAGGAACATCCGACAACTTCCCCTCGAATCGATAGTGCGGCGCATGCCCCGACAAGTCGATCGCCAGATCGCCATTCACCGCGGTCTGATCCGTGTGAGCCTCTAGGCGAGCCAGCCGCACCAGCGATCCGTCCCACAGCAGCCGCGCCCCGTCCACGCGAACCTGCGAGTCGCCGAACGTCAGCGCATCGATGGTCAGGGTCCCGTCGGCCCGCCGCGCTTTCAACCAATCAGGCACCGGAGCCGGTCCCAGCCGCAGCGTGCGCGCGAAAAATCCTCGTTCGCGCACCAGCGTCGGCGCCAGGATTCTTTCGAACTCCGTCGCGTTGCCCGACGGGATCGCGATGCGAAATTTGTGTGGACGCACCGCCGCCGGGTCCCAACGGTATTCGCCTGTGAACGCGATTGCGCCCATCTTTGCGCGAAAGCGGCTCACCGAAATGCGCGGTCCCGCCGACACCACCGACGCCGTTTGAATCCGCAGCGGGTCCGCGAAGCCTTCGAGCGCGATTCGCGCATTTTGCAATTCATACTCGCCGGTCCATTGGCCCGCGCCGCCCGGCGACCATCGATACCGCGCCCACCCCTTCCACGTTCCCTGCGGAGTCTGTTCCAGCAGCGGAATCGCAGCCAGGCCGAACGATCGCAAATCCGCGACGCTCAATCCACGCGTTGTAATCTTCAGATCGAGACCTTCGCTCGAATCGAAACTCCCTTCGATTTCGGCGCTGTCATTCTCACCGATCCGCACCGTGGTGCTTTCGAGCGAAAACGTAGTCCCGCCCACTTCCACGGCCGCGTTCGCCGCCCGCAATGGCTGAACGTCGGGTACGCCGGGCAGAGTCACCGTCGCGTCCTGCAATTCGACATGCCCGGCGAGCCCATCCGGCTCGCTATAACGCACCTCGCCTGAAACCGAACCCTCCGCTGTCAGCTTGTCCCCGATGGTCGCGCCCATATGCCGGGCCACTTCCACCAGCGTCGCCAGCGGAATCTGCTTCAGATTCGCCGACGCCTCCCAGTGCGGCTGCGAAAGAAAATCCCACGCGCGAAACTGCATTGCCAGGGGATCATCCGGAGCGCTGGCCAGTTCCAGCCGCTCGCCATGCAGGTCGAGCGTACCCTTGTAATCGACGCGCCACCCCCCGCCGCGCTTGGGCAGCAGGTCCCAGCGATGCACATCGTCGACTTGAAGCTGCCCCGCCATCTCCAGTCTCGATGGCGGGCCACTCAACTGAGCATCGAACGCGACAATCCCGTGCAAACCGAATCCACGCTGGTCGAGCAGCCGGGCCACTTCCTGCAAATCGCTGCGCTCCAGCTCGACTTTCATGTCGATGCGCTGGGCCGTCCACCTTCCACGCACGAAAAAGTGGCCGAAATTCTGGGCTGCATGATCGGTGCGCGAAGGCGCTCCCGAAAATCGCAGATCCACCGACCCATCGTTCCAGGGCGAGACATCGAAATCCGCGTCGCTGAAATAGAACACGGATTTGGTGTCGCCAAACTTGAAATTCACGCGCCCGCCGCGCATTTTGATGGCCGGCATCCCGCCCGCCGCGGCCGTTGCGCCGCCCAGCAGGAATTGGAAATTCCACGGACCGGCATCGGTCTTCACCAGGTTGATGCTGGTGTCGCCCCCTAGCCGCAGACTGGAAAACTCCAGCCGCCGCGACAGCAGGCCCAGCAGCCGCACGCGAGCCTCAAGTGTCCCAACATAAGCAAACGGCTCGATCCCGGCGCGCGGGTCTTCGTGAATCGTGACGTCTTCCACCGTGAATCCCGGTCCGGTGAACAGATTGAAATGGACTTTCCCCACCTCGACGCGCCGCCCCAGGCCGCGCTCAAGCGCGCGCTCGATTTTCGGGCGCATAAATTCCAGATCGAAAAACGGCGCCGCGATCCCGGTCGCGATGATCAGCGCGAGCCCGGCCCACAGGACTCGTTTCACTCGATCAGCCTCCGATATTCGAGCACGTCGTCGATGTCGGCGAGCACTCCCGGGTCATCCACATCCACATACTCGACTTCGTGGGCATGCAGGTGGATCACCGCGCGCGTTTCATCGGTCGAAGGCCGCCTGAGAAACTCGCCCATCATCGATTGGGCTACGCAAACCGGATGCCCGCGCCGCCCTTCATACCTCGGAATCACGATCTTCGAGTCTCGGAAGTTTTTTGACGAGCGTCGCAATGGTCTCTTCGCGAACCGTGGGACAATCCACGGGAACAAAAACAAATCCGTCGGCGTCCGCGGGTAATTCAACCAGCGCGGTTTGAAGCGAGCTCAACTGCCCTCGATCCGGATCAAGATTCACCACGAACCGCGCCTTCCCGCATACTCCGGCCCGGACCGCGTCGTTGTGCCGCCCTGTCACCACGATCACCGGATCGCATGTTCGCGACAAGACGCGGACCAGCCGGCCGGCAAACGTTTCCCCGCGATAATCGAGCAGCGCTTTCGGACTCCCCATGCGACGCGAGTCCCCCGCGGCAAGAATAATGCCCGCGATCACTTCAGCAATGCTCGTAAATTTTCGTGCGCGAAGATCGATTTCGACAACGCCCGCCAGTCCGCCTCCGGCGCGCGCCGCACCGCGATCATTTCCGCCACCACGGAAATCGCGATCTCCTCCGGCGACTCCGCCCCGATCTCCAGCCCCATGGGCGCGAAAATCTTCTCGAACGCCTCGCGCGGAAACCCTTCCTTTTCGAGCTCGTGAATCACGGAGATGGTTTTGCGCTTGCTCCCGATCATGGCGATGTACTTCGCCGGCGTTCCAACCGCCCAGCGCAGCACGCGCATATCGTCGCGATGCCCGCGCGTGACGATAATCAGATAACTGGTCGACGTCACCGGCAATTTCGGAAACACGGCCTCGTATTCATCGGCGTAGGTCTCATCGGCCTCGGGAAACCGCTCCGGATTCGCGAAGGCCTCGCGGTCGTCGACGATCACGGTGGCAAATCCCGCCAGGTTGGCGACTTTGGAAATGCTTTTCGAAACATGCCCGCCGCCGAAAATAAACGCGCGCGGCTGCGGCGTCACAGGCTCGACGAAGATGTTCAATTGGCCTCCGCAGATCAGTCCGTTGTCGTATGCCGCATCCTGCCCCAGGCTGAACGTCAGATGCCTCGGCTTCCCGGTTTCGATCACCTCGCGCGCCGCGGTCCAAACCTCGGCTTCGACGCATCCGCCGCCGATGGTTCCGACGAAAGACCCGTCTTCGCGAACCAGGAGCTTGGCGCTCTCATAGCTCGGAATGGAGCCCTTCACTTGCACGATCGTAGCCAGCGCGCACTTCTGCCCCAGCTTGCGTAGACGCACGATCTCGTCGTAGATATCCATTCGGTTAAATTATAAAGCGAACGCGGCGCGGGCGCATAGCTGAATGGCGGTGGAGTCGCGACTGCTCAAATGGCCGATAATCGTCGCATCCGACTTGGGCAGTGTTAAAACAAACGCCCTGAAACAAGATTGTTGGCGCAGGGACGCCAACGCCCAGTCGGCCAGGATGTGGTCGGTTGAGGTCAAAGGCGCGGGGATCCTAGTCGTGAGTATTCCGACGATGACATCCGGGTGTTCAGCGAGATAGGTTTGGCTGGCGATTACAACCGCCGGCCTCACCTTAGTCTCAACGACGCCGGCTAGCTTCGCTAAGACGACATCGCCAGGTCTCAATGCTCTTCCCTGGTTTCAAAATCCGTGATTGAGGCCGACGCGTAGGCCCGGAGATCGTCGTCGGTCCATTCGTCAGACCAGTTGATCTTGGTCCCGGCTGGAAGAGAAGCAAGCCGACGGACTAGAGACGAGATCTCGTCGGCGGCAGCGGCCGGTAGCCTTCTGAAAGCCGAAATAAGCTCCTCTTCGCTTGAGCTAATAACCATTGTGCTGGTCCTACCATCCCAGTATACGCGCGATTCGCCATGACGCCGTCGATTTACCCTTGGAGATCAAATAGAGCAAGTTTCTTCTCTGCGATCTCAGCGTCCAGTCTTGACCGGTCGCGATTGAGCAGCGCCATATAGACGGCAAAATCGGCCTCGTTATCTGGAATGTCTTGGTAGTCAGAATGACTCCATTGCTCACAGGCGCAGTTTGCCTCTGAATCTAGGGCCGCTTTCCGCTTTTCGAGCGCATCAATCTCAAGCTCAGCACGCTTCGTGTTGGGCATTTGCTCGGTCTCCTGCGTAACCAGCATCTTCCGAGGTGGCATGCTTTCGATCAACACCTTGTCCCCCTCCGTGAGTTTGATTTCGTTCAGAAAGCTTTGTGGAATCGTAACAACGAGTGTCTGCCCGACCTTCCTGACTCTCTGAATTTCTCTAGACATCTTCCGACTATTTTTCTGTTTTAAGATTATCTCAAGATATCTTTCTCGTCAAGGCCTATCGCGCAACGTTATCCTAAAACTTCTATGCCAGACCCCTTCGACGCCATCATCATCGGCGGAGGCCACAATGGACTCGTCACCGCCGCCTACCTCGCCCGCGCCGGCCGACGCGTCCTAGTGCTCGAGAGCCCGCGAGCTCCTGGGCGGCTGCGCGGTCACCGAAGAAATTTGGCCCGGATACAAAGTATCCACTGCGTCTTACCTCTCCAGTCTCATGCAGGAAAAAGTCGTGCGCGAGCTCGAACTTGCCCGCTACGGCTACACGGTCGACGCCAAGGACCCAGCGTTCTTCTCGCCATTTCCCAACGGCACGCATCTGTTCATGTGGCAGGATCGCGCGAAAACCCTGGCCGAGATCGCCAAATTTTCGAGGCGAGACGCCGAAACGTATCCCAAGTACGAAGACCGCCTGGAACGGCTCGCTATCGTAGCCGAGTCGCTGCTACTTACTACCCCCCCGAACTTCCCGCCCAAGCCAGGCGATTGGCTCGACTATCTGAAGCTCGCGGGACGCATGAAAGGTCTTTCGCGCCAGGAAATCGTGGCGTTGGTGAAAATCTTCACCCAAAGTGCCGCCGATTTTCTCGATGAATGGTTCGAATCCGAAGAGCTAAAGGTCACGCTAGCGACCGACGGAGTCATCGGCGCAAACGGCGGGCCCTCGATCTCCCGGTACCGCCTACATTCTCCTGCATCACTGCATGGGCGGCGTGAATGGCCATCGCGGCCTGTGGGGATTCGTCCGCGGAGGCATGGGCGCTGTCTCAAACGCGATCGCCGATTCCGCCCGCGCTCATGGCGCGACTCTTCGCACCAACGCGCCGGTTGAGAGAATCCTGGTCAAGAACGGCCGGGCGCTACGGCGTGGCTCTCAAAAACGGCGACGTGATTCGAAGCGAAAATCATCGCTAGTAATCTGGACCCGCGCCGTACATTTCTAAAGCTTATGGACCCAGCCGACCTGGACCCCGATTTCCGGGACGCGATCAGCAAGTTCCGCTCCGAAGGAACCTCACTCAAAATGAACCTCGCGCTCAGTGGACTCCCCGACTTCCGAGCCCTCCCCGGCACGCCCGGTCCGCAGCATCGCGCGACCATGCACATCTGCCCGTCGGTCGAATACATCGAACGCGCCTGGGACGACGCCAAGTATGGAGCCCCTTCCCCCAACCCCTTGATCGAGATGACCATCCCTACCATGTACGACCCCAGCCTCGCGCCTGCGGGTCATCACATCATGGGCATCTTTCTCCAGTACGCGCCTTACACTCTAAAAGGCACGACTTGGGACGACCAGCGCGAGCCCTATTCCGAACGCATTCTTGATGTGATCGAAGAGTATTGCCCCAATATCCGCTCGATCGTGGTCGAGCGCCAGACCCTCACGCCTCTCGACCTGGAACGCCGCTTCGGCATCACCGGCGGCAACATCTTTCACGGCGAAATGAGCCTGGACCAGATGTTCGTCCTGCGTCCCGTCGCCGGCTGGGCCCGCTACCGTACTCCTATCAAAGGCCTGTATTTATGCGGCTCGGGTGCGCACCCCGGAGGTGGCGTCATGGGAGCTCCCGGCCACAACTGCGCGCGCGAAATCCTAAAAAAATGACCAAAATGGGGACTGCCCTCTTTCAACAAGCCCCTTACATCTCGCCCGCATTGTCCAAACTGCGCCACAAATACCAGCTCGCCACTGAACAATACGGCCGCCATGCCGCGGCGATCTTGGTCATCTCCTCCGGCTTCGGCAACTCCTCCAACCCGTAAGCCTTCTTCATCGCCATCCGAACCCCCAGGTCCCCAGTCGGCAACACATCATGCCGCCGCAACGCAAAAATCAGGAACATGTGGACTGTCCAAACTCCGACCCCTTTCACTCGCGTCAGGTGCTCGACGACGGCCGCATCCTCCATATCCTCACATCGCGAAAAATCCACCTCGCCATCCCGCGTCAGCCTCGCCAGCTCGCGAATATATGACATCTTCTGCCCCGAAAGGCCCAGCGACCGCATCCGCGCCGGCCTCAGCTTGAGGATCGATTCGGGCGTCAACGGGTCGACCTTCGCCGCCGCCTGCAACCTCCCGAAGATGGTCGCTGCGGCCTTCCCATTCAGTTGCTGATAGACAATCGACCGTACCAGCGTCTGAAAAGTCGGCTCCCGGTACTGAATCTTGTAAGGCCCCACCCGCTCGATAATGGACCCCAAAACCGCATCCGACTTCTTCAGGTGTGTAATCGCCTTCTTCATGGAACTCGTTTCCTCTCAGGTGCATCTATCATTGTAAATATGAAGTACCTGTCTATCCTGCTGCTCGTGTCCCCCGTCGTTTCCGCCCAAGACGATACCACCATCAAGGTCGATGTCAACCTGGTGAACGTGCTGTGTTCGGTGCGCAACAAGGCCAACGGCCTGGTCGGCAACCTGGAAAAGAAGGATTTTCAGATTTTCGAGGACGGCAAGGAACAGGAGATCAAGTATTTCACGCGCGAAACCGATCTGCCCCTGACCATCGGCCTGCTGGTCGACACCAGCGCCAGCCAGCAGCGGCTGCTCGATATCGAAAAGCGAGCCGCCTACCAGTTCTTCTCGAAGGTGCTGCGCCAGAAGGATCTCGCGTTTCTGATTCAGTTCGGCGCCGAAGCAGAATTGCTCCAGGATGAGACCAATTCGCCCCGCCTGCTTCAGGAGGGTTTGAATCAACTACGCCTCAGCGTTCCCGTCGGAGGCCTGCATCCCGGTCCCGTCCCGACGCAGCAGAGCCAGGCCGGCACGATTCTGTTCGACGCCGTGTATCTCGCCGCCAACGAAAAACTGAAAGGCGAAGTCGGCCGGAAGACCATGGTCCTGATCACCGATGGCGTCGACACGGGCAGCAAAATCTCGAAGGAAAAGGCCATCGAAGCCGCGCAGAAAGCCGATTCGATCATTTACAGCATCGATTATGAGGATCCCTCGGCCTACGGCGGCGGCTGGGGAACCATTCGCATCGGCGGCGGCGCGGGCGAAGGCGACCTGCGGCGTATGTCGACCGAGACCGGCGGTCGCGTGTATAAAGTGGATCGCAAGTATTCGCTGGACGACATTTTCCGCGAGCTACAGGACGAAATGCGCAGCCAGTATTCCATCGGCTACTCGCCCACCAACCCGAAAAAAGACGGCACCTTCCGCAAACTCGAGCTCCGCGTCAACAATAAGGACTACAAAGTCCAGGCGCGCAAGGGCTACTACGCGATGGAGACCGGGAACTAGCGTGCGGCGTGAATCCGCGTCGATCGGCGGCTAAATCACGTCCGCGAAACTTCTTCGCAGGCGGTGAAACCACGCGTGGCCCAGAATTGCGATTGCCAAGGACGCAATCCACAATGCTAACGTCGGCCCGAAATCCGGCGCGCGGTTCTCTAGAAAAATCGCACGATACCCGTGGACCAACACGAAAATCGGGTTCAGCGATAGAATCTTCATCGCCCCCGCGGGGAGATTCGCTGCGTCGTAACAGATCGGTGTCATGAAAAACCACAGCGTCAGGACGAATCCCATGATCGCGCTCAGGTCGCGCATGAAAATCCCCAGCGCCGCCAGAAACCAGCACAATCCAGCCGTCAGTAGTAATTGAGGTATCAGCAGCATGGGCAGCCACAGGACCGGCAACGGAACCGCGTGACGGGCGGCAACCAGCCCGCCGAGGAAAATCAACAGCCCGAACATCTCCGTCACGGCGCCCGAGATCACCAGGTTCGCCGGCAGCGTCTCCAAGGGAAACACTAGTTTCTTTACGAAATTGCGATGCTCCAGAATTACATACGGCGACCGTCCCACGGCCTCTGAAAACGCCAGCCAGGGCAGCATCCCGGCAAAAAAGTACAGCAGGTACCCGATGCCCGAAGTGTCGGCGCCGAACCGCGTCTTCAGCACCACGCCGAACACAAACGCGTACGTCGCCATCAGCAACAACGGATTCAGGAACGTCCACAGCGCCCCGCCGAAACTCCCCCGATAGCGAGCCAATAGGTCGCGCCGCACCATGGACCGGATCAGCTTCCGATTCCGCCACAGCGACCGCGGTGGATACGTGAGCGCCATGGGAATCGCCCGCAGCGCCCGACGCCAACCCTGCGCTCGGATCGTCGTCACGCGCGGGGGAGACATTTCGAGCGCGCCCTCATGCACTTCCGCGTCGATCAAAACGAATCGTTCGCGATCGGCTACGGGAGCGATCTGGACTCGATACGGCCCGTCGGCATCGGGCAAGGCCACGCGCAAACTTACATGGGTGCTCTCGATTTCCCGCCACTCGCCTTCGAACAGGAAAGCGCCGGTCGACGGGTCGTAGATCTGCCAGCCCACCACGCAGGGCGCATCGAGGCCAAACTGAACGCAAATCTCGCGCCCGTCCACATCAGCCGCGATGCCGCTGTATGTAGCCATCTACGTATACAACCAGGAAGGATACCGCTCCTTCACCGGCGCGACCTTCTTTCCCACAGCATAAATTCCATCGCCGCGATACTCTTTCGACAGCATATACCGGTCGAGCAGATGTTCCACCCATCCGAACTCCGGCTTCGGCTCATTCAAGAAAAGGTCCGGTATCGAGCAGTGTGACCTCGAAACCGGAAATCTCCAGCAGCGCCCGGATCTCCGACGCTGTGTATTCGCGATTGTGACGCGCATCCACTTCACCCGATTCCCGCGGACGAATGTAGGCGGGAAACAGCATCGGATGAAACCCCTGTAAGATTCCGGCGACCGCTCGCAGCGACGCGATGTTCGGAGTGGTCAGCACCAGATGCCCGCCCATTTTTAGAATTCGGTTGATCTCCATCATCATGTGCATCGGATCGCCGGCCAGATGCTCCAGCAGTTCGCAGCACAACACCGAAGAAAAATATCGGTCTTCGTACGGAAATCGGTCTTTTTCCGCGTCAAACAAATCGATGCGGCACTCAAACGTTTCGCCCGATTCCGAGGTCACCGCTTTGATGGTGTGCTCGCCAGCCCGTCCGAAATAGCAGCCGCGCACTTCACCGTATCCGAGGCGCGTTTTCAGCGCCGGAGTGATCTGCAGATACGCGCCCATCTCGAGAACGCGATCCTCAGGTCCGCCCGCGGGTGTGATCGCCAGCGTCTTTTCAAGCCGCGTCAGATGGCTTTCGACGTAGGCGCGAGAACCGTCTTCGACCGGAGCCCACTCGGCGATGTATTCGGGCGCGACGACGGCTTGGGGCTCCTCCGGAGGCTCAATGTCACGGCTGGTAACATCGTCAAACCCCTTCCAATCAGCATTTTCGATCACCGCTCCCAGAAAATCCGCATACTTTTTTGCGACGATTTCCCATTGGCACTCGCGCTCCACCCACTTTTTCGCGCGCGCGCCCATCCCGCGCGCCACTTCAGGCCGCGAAATCAACAGGTTCAAGTACTCGAACAGGTGATCTTCTTCGTTCGAGTCCACCGGAGCTTTTAAGCAGATTTCGTCCGGATATTCGCGGAACGAGCCGACGTCGGAAACGACCACGGCCTTGCCCATTCCGAGCGCGCGCAGCAACGTGCCGGAACTCTCGCCGACCGTGGGGTACCGCAAATTCAAAACAATATCGCAGGCGCTCAAGTAGCCGTTGAAATCCTCGATTGGCGTAAATCCGAGATGCCGCACGTGCGCCGACAATCCCATGGACGTGATCATCGATTGGAGCGGCAGTTCGGGATGCGCCTCACCCACCAGAATCATGCGCGCGTCCGGCGCGACTCGAACCACGCGTCGAAACGCCCGCAGCGATTCGGCGATGCGCTTGTACGGCTTCAGGAATCCGAAGATGCCGATCAGCGGAGCGCGCTCGTCTAGACCCAGACGCGAGCGAAACTGCATGCGATCGCCATCCACGATCCAGGCGCCGTGCGGAATTCTGGCGACTGGGCCGGTGAAACCGGCGGCGCGCACTTCCTCTTCGACCGCACCGCTATGAACGATGACGGCGCGCGATTTGGAAAGAATCGAACGCAGCATCGGGATGTCGTAATCGGGCCCCCGCTCCAGCGTACGAACGTAGCGCCGCGCAAAGGCGAGCGCGTCGGCTCCCGCGTTCGACTCGACTTCCCGCAGGTATGCGTCCCAATCGCCGCGACGGATAGTCAGGTCGGCGATCAGATGATGAAGATTGGCTTCATGCATGACCACCACGCCGGGATGCTCGGATCGCCATTTCGTACGCGAACGTGTGAAAAGGATTATTTCCGAGCTGATACACCCCCACGTCGTAGCGCGAGAAATCGAAATGCGCGGGTTTTTCGGCGAAGGTGTCGACCTCCGCCAGACGCCGCAAAGGGTCGAGCACGGCGGCGGAATAATCGGCGATGCCGCTTTTCGCGGGCGGGAGGGGCGAAAAAAACGCGATCCGCATCTCTAACGGTTGCAGCTCGACCGAAAAGGTTCCCAGAGCGAGCGGCAACTTCGCCAGCAGCGGAGTACGCGCGGCGTCACGCGCAAAGAAGATTTCTACGGTGAGATTCGACGACGGGCCACGGATCGTGGCGAGGACTCGATCCGCTTCGGTCTTTTTGTCGCCGACGTTGATCGTCATGGTGCCGGTATATTCGAGACGCACGTCATAGGCGGCGCCCAGCAGCACGGATTGTTGCGGAGCCAGGCGCCCCTGCGCCAGCTCCGAGCGCGCGAACTGAATAAAGGTCAAGGCATCCCTCGCGCAGGAAGAAATGGAAATGTCGTTTTTTCCTCCGCCGACCGTCTCGCGCGAAGCGGTGTGCTGATCCTGATCGAAGCTGATGCGCTCCTCTGTGGAGTGTTTGCCGTGCGTGTATTTCTTCTCGAAACGAGTACTGCACAGGTCGTTGCCGGCCGTAGATTCGTAATGATCGCGGATGACGAAGCCGGGAACGCTGGCGTCGATATCCAGGGCGGAATCCCAATGTGAATTGGTTTTTTCGCCGCCAGCCTTGTCGCTGATGTGATCGGAGCGCAGCGTGGCCTCGCCGAGGCTCAATCCACTGGGCCAGTTGATGGTGTAGTGGAGCGATTCGCCGAAGGCCGGGAAAATCAGGAAAGCGATAGCGAAATACTTCATGAACTGGCACGAGCTTTCAGCGCGGCAGGCGCCTCGGCCGGTTGCGGGACGCGTCCCGCGCCGGCGACTTCATAATATACCTGGAGCGTGCGCCGCGCGGCCTGCTCCCAACTGAATTGCGAAGCCCTCTGAATGCCGAGCCGTTCCAGCCGCTGGCGCAGCTCGCAATCGAGCAGCACGTCGGAGATGGCGCGCGCGATTTCATGAGTGGAATGCGGATCGAACAGGATGCCCGCGCCGTCGGCCACTTCCGGCATCGCGGTGATGCTCGAACAGGCCACGGCGCGGCCGCACGCCATGGCTTCCAGGATGGGCAGGCCGAAACCCTCGTAAAACGAGGGAAACACAAACAGGTCGCACGCACCGTAGAAATGGACCAGCTCGGAGTCTTCGACGAAGCCGGTGAAATCGACGCGATCCGCGATGCTGCTGGAGGCGACGGCGCGATGCAGTTCCTTCGAATACCAGGTCTCCTTGCCGACAAACACCAGACGGTGCGGCAGATGCGGATGGGCGCGGGTCACTTTTTCAAAAGCCCGCAACAGACCGAGATGATTTTTGCGCGGCTGAAGATCGCCGACCATGAGGATGAAGGGTGCGCGAATTTGAAATCGCCGCTCCACCGCGGACGCGGCAACGTGGCGCTCGATGGGCCGGAAGACCGACGAGGCGGCGTTGGGCACCACCACAACGTTTTGCGGATCGATCCGATAGTGGCGCAGGATGGCGTCGCGCGAGTACTCGCTGGGAGTAAGCACGCGGGAGGCCACCTCCACAGTGCGCTTCACCGTCAATCTCAACTGGATGGACCGAAAACGCGTGAAGTACTGAGGATATTCCAAATAGCTTACGTCGTGAACGGTCACGACCAGCGGAACGTGGCAAGCGAGGGGTCCAGTGTATTGAACGTGAAGCAGATCCGGGCGATCGGCGCGCAGATGGAGGGGCAGGTCGAATCCGAGTCTTCGAAACGGATTGGCCGAGACCTGGCGGGTGTCGACTCTTGCCGGCAATTCGAGACCAGCGTCGGGTTTTGCGAGGTACGCCAAGAACTGGTTATCACTGTCCAATCGCGCAAAATGACTCAAGAGATTGCGGATATAGACTTCATTTCCGGTCAGGTGACAGCCGATGGCGTGTGCGTCAACCGAGAATCGCATGTGCGAAGTTCCAGTATAGCGGCTTGTGAATGGCGTATGCCGTCCCCATAACGTGCCCACTTTCCGCCGGGCCTCCTTGAGAGTAGTCTAGTCTAATAACCCCTTGCAGGTCTTGTAAGTTCCGAGCCAAGTTTATTTTAGTCGGTGTTCCGGAAGGGAACGGATAAAAATTACCACCGGTGAAATGCGAATACCGCAATGGCGACGGCCAAAAGTGCCAGCGCAGCGGCAACGCCCAACACGACGGCCAGTAGCGCCTTCGCCGCGAAGGCGAGGGCCGGCCGCTTCTGCTGAGGCGCCGATTCGGGGGACGGTTCGGGCGCCGATACGGGCAGTGGTTCGGGCTCTAAGTCGAGAGCCGGTTTCGGGCCAGCTTCAGGGATCGTAGGCGACTCGAAAAGCTGGTGAAACTGCATGTCGATAGACGGATCGGTTGCCTTCGCGTTGACCCATTCGCGGAAGCTGGCGAATCCGGCCAAGCGGTCTGTAACGACGTAGGCTTTGTCTGCCGACACGCCGCGGTCGATCACGCGGCGGCGCTCGGCGGCGGGCAGGCGTTCCAGGCGCGTAAGGATGACGGCGTCGTGGGTCCCGTTCACGAACAGATGCACCTGAACGGGACGAGCGGTTGCAATTTCGCGGGCGTGGAAGGTCTGGATCCCATCGTCGCGACGCAGTTCCAGGAGTTCGAATCGGTCGAGGGACACGCTGACTACTATGATCCCACGATGTGGTTTGGCCGCTGATGGGAGTGGATAAGATTAACCTCTTACGATTCGATGCGCCGGCTGGAATCGCGCACGATCAGGCGGGGAGGAATGAAAATCCGCTCGGGTCCGGCCGGCGTTTTCGATTCGATGCGGCGCGCCAGCAGCTCTGCCGCGCGCTCTCCAATCAGGGCGCTGCTCTGGTCCACGGTGGAGAGCGGGACCCGCAGCAAATCCGAATAATGGACGTTGCCCGCTCCGATGATGGCGATCTGCTGCGGAACTTTGACGTTGGCTTCGAGCGCGGCTTTAATGGCGCCCGCGGCCACCGGGTCGTTATAACAAAACACAGCATCGGGACGAGGGTTCAGGTCCAGCAGCTTCAACATGGCTTGATAACCGCCGCTGTCTCCGAATTGGCCGTTCACGACATAATCCGCGCGGACCTTGATACCGTGACGGGCCAGAGCGCGCCGGTAGCCGCGCAGCCGGCCGCGGGCGGTGGAGACGGCGGGTCCGCGAATATGGGCGATGCGGCGCGCGCCCTGCGCGATCAGGTGTTCGGTGGCGATCGCTCCCACGTCTTCGTCCTTCACGCCGACGAAATTCGCATGGACGCCGGCAATCAGGCGATCGATCAGAACGTAGGGAATGCCGCTGCGGTCCAGGGCGCGAAACATTGCGGGGTTGCCCTGATGCTGCGCGGAGGCGATAATCAGGCCGTCCACTTTACGGGACATCAGGACGGCGACGTTGCGCTGTTCCGTCTCCGGGTCCTCTTCCGTGTTCGACAGGACCACCTGATAACCCAGAGGCTGGAATTTGCGGGAGACGCCCATGGCCACTTCGGCGAAAAACGAGTGCATCAAGTCGGGCAGCACCAAGCCGATGAGATAAGTGCGGCGGGTGACCATGCTGCGGGCGATCCAGTCGGGTTGATAATCCAGCTCGCGCATGCGCTTGAGGACGCGCTGGCGGGTTTCCTCACTGATATCGGAATGGGCGCGCAACGCCTTGGAGACGGTCATCAGAGAGACGCCGAGGTCCCGCGCGATATCCTTCATCCGGACGGCCATGGGTCTATTAACGGCTGACGGCGGCGGCTCTGTCAAGCGCGGTCCCAGTGCGTACAGTTAGCGGTCAAGTAAAGGCTGAAGTGATAGTATTGATAGTTTCGGCATGATTATCGATTCGCATCAGCATTTCTGGCGGTACAACCCGGCGCGCGACGGCTGGATCACGGACGAAATGGCGGCGCTGAAGCGGGATTACATGCCGGAGGATCTGGCGCCGGAGCTGAAGGCCAATCACGTGGACGCGACGATCGCGGTGCAGGCCGATCAATCCGACAAGGAGACTCAGTTTCTGCTCGAACTGGCGCGGGAGCATTCGTTCATCGCCGGGGTGGTCGGCTGGGTGGACTTGCGCGATCCCGGAGTCGAGCGGCGGCTAGAGTATTTTGGGCAATTCGAAAAGCTGCGTGGATTCCGGCATGTGGCGCAATCGGAACCGGATGACTGGTTTCTGGTCGGCGATGCATTCGTGCGCGGGATTGCGGCGCTGCGGCAGTTCGATTTCACTTACGATGTGCTGATCTATCCCAGGCAACTGGCCGCCGCAGCCGCGTTGGTCGAAAAATTTCCGGAGCAGAGATTCGTCTTGGATCATGCGGCGAAGCCGATGGTCCGAATGAAAGAGATCGATGCGTGGGCGGCTGGCGTTCGGAAATTAGCGGCGCATCCGCTTGTGTACTGCAAGCTGTCCGGGTTGATTACCGAGGCGGACTGGCAAAACTGGCGTCCGGACGATTTTCGGGTGTATCTCGATATCGTGTTTGAAGCGTTCGGCGCTGAGCGATTGATGTTTGGATCGGACTGGCCGGTGTGCCTGCTGGCGGGCGCTTATCGCGACGTGAAGGATTTGATCGCCAGTTATATGAGCGACCGGCCGGTGGCGGAGAGACACGCGATATTCGGGGGAAACGCGCGCTGTTTTTATGGAACTCGATCTTAAAGATAAAGTCGTCCTGGTGACGGGCGGGTCGCTGGGCATCGGCGCTGCGATCGTGCGGGCAGTCGCGGCGGAGGGCGCGCGGGTGGCGATTGCGGATCGCCTGGAAGCGCCGTCATGCGCCGGCTGGGTTCACATGATCGCGGGCGATTTATGTCAAGCCGAAAACTGCGAACGCGCGGTTTCCGAGACGCTCGAAAAATTCGGCCGGCTGGACGTGTTGATCAACAACGCCGGCGTCAACGATCGGGTGGGGCTGGAACATGGCAGCCCGTCTGAATATGTCGCGTCCTTGAACCGAAATTTACTGCATTACTACAACGTGGCGCATTACGCGTTGGCGGCCTTGAAGGAATCGCGCGGCTCGATTGTCAACATCGCGTCGAAGACCGCGGTCACGGGGCAAGGCGATACATCGGGATATGCATCGGCGAAAGGCGCGATTCTGGCGCTGACACGAGAGTGGGCGGTGGAGCTGGCTCCATACGCAATCCGAGTGAATGCGGTGGTTCCGGCGGAGGTGATGACGCCGCTGTACAGGAAGTGGCTGTCTACATTTCCCGATCCGGAGGAAAAACTCGCGAATATCCGGGCGCGGATTCCGCTGGGGCAACGGATGACGACGCCGGAAGAGATCGCCGCGATGGTGACGTTTCTGATTTCGTCGAAGGCGTCCCATATTACGGGGCAACATCTGTTCGTCGACGGGGGATATGTGCATCTGGACCGGGCGCTGTAGCCACGGTTGCGGCGAAGAAATTACCGCTTGCTGGCGAGTCTGTGTGAAAACCGACGATTAACCGCTCCTTGCAGTCGCGGCTCGGGGTCGGCACCTCCACATATCAGCAACTTATGCGAGCCGTGACCAAAGGGAGCGGTTAATATAGCGGGTTTTCACACAGACTCTGGCGCGCGCGGCTCGGCTGTAGCTGGTGCGACGGGTCAAGAGGGCCCGATAGATGCTGATAGGCTGAGGAGGTGGGTCCCTTCCTTCACTGGTGGCAGCGGGTTACGACTGCGTTAACCACCGGGCTGCGGCAGCAGATCACGCGCGCGGGGCTGGCATTCGCGGCGACGTTGACCATCGTCGCGCTCGCGGCATTTCTGTCCGCGAACAATCTGTTGTTTCTGATCCTGGCGGCGATGCTTTCCACGCTGCTGGTGTCGGGATTCATCAGCCGGCTGGGACTGGCGGGGCTGGAACTGGACGTGATTCTGCCCGAACACATTTCGGCGAGGCGAAAAGTGCGAGCGGTGATCCGCCTGAAGAATCTGAAACACTGGGTTCCGTCGTTCAGCATTCACCTGGCGGGCGCGGCGGAAAGCGGGTTCGACGCGATCCTGTATTTTCCCGTGATTTCAGGAGGCGCGGTGCTGGAAGAGCCGGTGGAGCTGTATTTCGCCAAACGCGGCGCGCAGCGCGAGCGGAGCTTCCAGTTCTCCACGCGCTTCCCGTTCGGATTTTCAGAGCGGCGGGAGATGGTGACGGCCCGTCACGACGTGGTGGTGTATCCGTGCCTGGACCCGCAGCCGGGGTTCGAGGCGCTGTTGGCATCGGTGAGCGGGGAGATGGAAGCGCTGCAGCGCGGGCGCGGGCACGATTTCTATCGAATCCGACCTTATGAAGCGCTTGAAAGTGCACGCCACGTCGACTGGAAGGCGACGGCGCACACCGGCAATCTGCAAGTGCGCGAATTTTCGCGCGAACAGGATCGCCACGTGGTGATGTACTTCGATCTGGACGCTCCTCCGGATGCCGAGGCGTGGTTCGAATCGGCAGTCGACTGCGCGGCGTTTCTGGCGTTCCGGCTGGCCGAGCATGACGCGCGGGTAAGGTTTCAATCCCAGGATTTCGACGTAACCTTGCCCGACGACGGCGACATCTATACTATCCTTAAATATCTTGCTTTGGTGAATCCCAGGAGAGGAAAGCCCCCGGCGGCACCAGATGATCCTTCCAGTTTCCACATTGTTTTTAGCGCGAATCCCGAAAGGATGTCGGCGCTGGGTTGGGGTGCAGGAGACGGCCGCGGAGCACGGATTCTGGGGCGGGACGCTTTTCCGAATCCTGTTCGTTAGCCTGCTGGCCGCGGGTTTCGCGCACGCGCAGGTGACCGCTTCGATTTCGGGGCGCGTGGAAGATCCATCGGGAGCGGGCGCCAACGCTGCGACCGTGACCGTCACCAGTCTCGAAACCGGGGCGACGCGGACGGTGACCACCAACGAGACCGGGAATTTTCGTGTGCTCGCGCTGCCGGTGGGCCGCCAGGAAGTGAAGGCCGAAAAGCAAGGATTCAAGGCGGCCGTCAGGACCGGCATCAATCTGGAAGTGGGCCAGGACGCGGTGGTCGACCTTCGCCTGGAGGTCGGCGAGTTTCTTCAGCAGGTGACCATCACCGAAGATGTTCCGGTGGTGAACACGACCACCTCCGAGGTTTCCGGAATGGTGACCGAGCGCGCGGTGAAGGATCTGCCGCTGAACGGCCGCAGCTTCGACAATCTGATCGCGCTGAATCGCGGGGGCGATCAACTACAGCTCCATGAAGAGCCCCAACACCAGCACCAGCGACGGAAACACGTTTTCGGTGGATGGACGGCGCACGACGGAGAATCTTTTCCTGCTGAACGGGATCGAATACACCGGGTCCAGCCAGCTCGCGGTGTCGCCGGGCGGAGTCAGCGGGGAGCTGTTGGGGATCGATGCGGTGCGCGAATTCAACGTTCTGACCGATACGTACGGCGCGGAATATGGGAAGCGCGCGGGCGCGCAGGTCAGTGTAGTGACGCAATCGGGGACCAATGCGCTGCATGGGACGCTGTTCGAGTTTCTGCGGAACAGCGACCTGGATGCGCGGAATTTCTTCGACCAGGCTTCCGTTCCACCGTTCCGCAGGAATCAGTTCGGAGGCGCGCTGGGCGGGCCTCTGAAGAAGAACAAGCTGTTCCTGTTCGGCAACTACGAGGGCTTCCGGCAGTCGCTGGCGCTGAGCAGCGTGAGCGTCGTGCCCGATGCGCAGGCGCGGCTGGGATTTCTGCCGAATGCTTCCGGAGTGGAAACCAAGGTCACGAATCTGAATCCGGCGATGCTGCAGTACATGTCGTTCTGGCCCGATCCGAATGGCCCGGAGCTGGGGGGTGGAATCGCGAAATCCTTCAATAATCCGAAGGACTCCATCCGCGAGGATTTCGGCACCATGCGGTCGGATTATGTGATGCGCCCGCAAGATTCGCTTTCGGCGGCCTACACCATCGACGATGGCAACAGCCTGATTCCGCTCGCGGATCCATTGTTTGCGTCGGCGGAAGCGCTGCGCGCCCAAGTGGCCAGCGCGCAGGAGACGCATGTCTTTTCGCCAACAATTCTGAATACATTTACCGCGGGATTTTCGCGCGCCGCGTTTAATCTGGAATCCTCACTGCTGGCGACGTTTCCCGCCAGCTCGGCATTCGTCACGGGAGGGGGACCGGGCGGAATCGTAATCGGCGGCGGAGCCACCACCACGGGCGCGGCTGCGCTCACGGCGGCAGGTCCGAATAACGCAGCAGGTTCCTGGAACCGCCGGAATCTGTTCACCTGGACGGACGGAGTGCAGATCAGCAAGGGCAAACATCAGATCAGCGCAGGCGTGTGGTTCCAGCGCATCCAGGACAACGAAGACAGCGCGTCGCGGCAAACGGGGCAGGCCAGCTTTGCGAGTCTGCAAACATTTCTGGCGGGAACGGCCACCACGTTTCAGGTGATTCCGAATCCGAATGAGCTCGGCTGGAGAAGCCTGTTTGGAGCCTGGTATTTTCAAGACGCGATCAAAGTGCGGCCGAATCTGACGGTTTCACTCGGGATACGGCAGGAATTCACCACTGGCTGGAACGAGGAATCAGGACGCGCCGCGAACTACATCACGGACGCGAATGGCGCGCTGGTGACGAACCCGGTGGTGGGAAATTCGGTGTTCACGCAGAATAACGCGACGCATCTGTTTGCACCTCGGGTCGCGTTGGCATGGGATCCGTTCGGGAACGGCAAGACCGCAATTCGCGCGGCGTTCGGAACATATTATTCGCTGATCGACGCGCTGGCGTTTCTGTTGAACTCGGTGCCTCCTTACAATGGAGCGGCCTCGTACTTGGGTGTATCTTTGCCTTCGGTGGTGCCGGTGGTTCCCGGGACGCAACCGGCGCCGGCTTGCGGACCGAGTGGTCCGAGTCCATGCACGACTTTCGCGCCGCAGGGAGTGCAGCCGAACGCGAAGACTCCCACGGTGGAGGAATGGAATTTCACGATTGAGCATCAACTGGACCGCAACACGTCGCTGCGCGTCGCGTATGTGGGATCGTTCGGGTACCACGGGTTACTGAGCATCGATCCGAACAGCATTCCCGCGCAGATTTGTTCGAATCCGAGCGGCTGCGTATCCGGCGGGACTCCGGGCACCACCAAGGGCAGCGTTCCACAAGGCGCGCAGTATATTCCGATTGCGTCGCGGCCGAATCCTTATTTGTCCGGCGGATTCTTCTGGTACACGGAAGGCAATACCAGCTACAACGCGCTGCAAACCGACGTGACGCGACGGTTGGATCACGGGCTGCAATTCCGCGCGAATTATACGTGGTCGAAGAATCTGGACATCAACTCGGGACTGACCGGCGCGCAGGCCAATAATCAGGCGCAGATGGTGCTCGACCGCAACGACGTGGGCCGGGACTGGGGGCTTTCGGCGCTGAACGTCACCAGCCAGGCCAGCATCTCGGCGACTTACGAACTGCCGTTCGGGCGCGGCACGCACGGATTCGAGAAACAAATGATCGGGGGATGGCAGTTGAATGGAATCGTAACGCTGTTGACGGGATTCCCGATGACGCCGCAGATCGGGTCGAACCGTTCGGGCGATGGGGACACGCGAAATCCCGACCGTCCCAACGTGAATCCGGCGTTTACGGGTCCGGTGGTGACGGGGAATCCGAACCAGTGGTTCAATCCCAACGCGTTTTTGCTGCCGACGCCGGGGACTTACGGGAATCTGGGCCGCGCGACGCTGACGGGTCCGGGACTGGCGGATGTGGATGTTTCGCTGTTCAAGAATGTCGCCATTTCCGAACGGCTGCGGCTTCAGATTCGCGCAGAGTTTTTCAACGTGCTGAACCACGCGAATTTCAGCACGCCGAACGCGATCGTGTTTTCGAATGGGGCGATCAGTTCTTCGGCGGGGCTGATTACGTCGACGACCACGACGTCGCGGCAGATTCAGTTCGGCATGAAGTTGATTTTTTAGCCGCGGATTCACGCCGATCCGCGTTTATCTGCGGCTGACAACTGGGTTAGAATTGCAGCGATGCGCACTACCATTTTGCTGCTTTTCGCTTCGACCTTGGCTTTTTCGCAGGAGGCTCCTACCCGTGGCGCGGCGCCGCCGGCGGTCAACGCGGCCTACGTTCGCGAGAATTACACGAAGTTCGAATATCGAGTCCCAATGCGCGATGGCGTGAAGCTGTTCACGTCGGTGTACATTCCCAAGGACGTGTTCACCGACAGCAAGACCTACCCAATCATGTTACAGCGCACGCCGTACAACGTGCGGCCTTACGGGATCGACCAGTATCGCGAGAATCTGGGGCCTTCGGAATTTTTCGCGCGCGAGAAATTTATCTTTGTGTATCAGGACATCCGCGGGCGGTTCATGAGCGAGGGCGAGTATAGCCTGCTGCGTCCGCATAATCCGAATAAGGGTCCCAAAGATATCGATGAGGCGAGCGATACCTATGACACGGTCGACTGGCTGGTGAAGCATCTGCCGGGGAACAACGGGAAAGCGGGCATGTGGGGAATTTCGCAGCCGGGATTTTATGTGACGGCGGGAATGATCGACGCGCATCCGGCGCTGGTCGCGGTGTCGCCACAGGCTCCGGTGTCGGATTACTGGTGGAACGACGATGTGTATCACAATGGCGCGTTCATGCTGGCGCATCGCTTCAGTTTCTATCAGGGATTCAAGCTGCGGCAGGGAGATCCCGAGCCTCCGCCGGCGCAGGCGCCTCCGCGCTTCGATTACGGGACGCCGGATGGATACGACTTTTACCTGAGCATGGGTTCGCTCGCGAATGCCGACGAGAAATATTTCAAGCACACGCAGCCGCTGTGGCTGTTCAACCTGGATCATGCGACTTACGACGAGGCGTGGCAATCGCGTGCGATCTGGCGGCATCTGAAAGGAATCAAACCGGCAGTGATGCTGGTGGGCGGTTGGTACGACACGGAAGATCCGCAGGGGCTGCTGCGGCAGTTCGATTTCATGGAGAAGAATACGCCGCCATCGACGCTGATGCTGGTGATGGGTCCTTGGAATCACGGAGGCTTTTCGCGCGGCGATGGCGACCGGCTGGGCAACGTCGATTTCGGATCGAAGACGGGGCTGTATTACCGGCAGAACATCGAGTTTCCGTTCTTCATGTATTACCTGAAAGGCAAGGGCGACGGAAAATTTCCCAAGGCGTATTTGTTCCAGACCGGCGTGAATCAGTGGCGCAAATTCAACGACTGGCCTCCGCGCGCGGCGGCATCGAAGGCGATTTATCTCGACGACAAAGGCAAGCTGAGCTGGCAGCAGCCTGCTACCGCGGGCTTCGACGAATATCTTTCGGATCCGAACAAGCCGGTGCCGTATATCGGGTTCGTTGCGCAGGGCGTACTGAACAGCTATATGACGGAGGATCAGCGCTTCGCGGCGACGCGGCCGGACGTTCTGGTGTATAAAACAGAACCGCTGGATCATGATTTGACGGCCTCGGGTCCGATTTCGGTGGATCTGAAAGTCTCGACCACCGGAACCGATTCGGATTTCGTGGTGAAGGTGATCGATGTTTATCCGGGCGATTATCCGACACACGCCCGGCGCGGCTCCGGCTGCCGGCGGCGGCGGACGCGGCAATCAGCCTGCGAATACCGTGCAGATGGGCGGGTATCAAGAGTTGATCCGCGGCGAACCATTTCGTGGAAAGTACCGCAAGAGCTTCGAAAAGCCGGTGCCGTTCGAGCCGGGAAAACCGGATCGCATCACGTTCCGCCTGCCCGATGTGGATCATACCTGGCGCGCAGGGTCACCGCATGATGGTGCAGATCCAAAGCTCATGGTTTCCGTTGACGGATCGGAATCCGCAGAAGTTCATGGATATTCCGAAGGCGCACTCGAACGATTTCGTGAAGGCGACCGAGCGGATTTATTTTGGCGGCGCGGACGGGTCGAAGATTGAGATCAGAGTCGAGCCGTGACGATTTGCTCCCGAAGTATGCTGAATCATGCACTTCATGAGCCTGGCTGCAAAACAGGTCTTAGTCATCGGTTCCATTGTTCTCGGCGCTCTCGTCGCAGAATTCTTTGTCCTTGAGGGCACTGTCGGGATTGTCATGCCCTTCAAATCGGCATTCCGCCATGTCGAGCGTGGAGATTCGGGACAAAGGGCTCGAGATAAATTTCGTGACGCGGAACAATCGGTTTACTGTCGTCGATTTCGATACGGCCGGCGCACACCAGCCGTGAAGTGATTCGGGAATCCTTTTTTATGGATCGGCAATACGGTCTTGAAGGCCCACCGAATGTTACGGTTACCGTCGAGGGCATGGTTGGCGACACGATCAAATGGAGATTTCAAGAGCCGGGAGAACGCGGGGACATTCTCACGGATAACGTGTATCGCGTGATAAAAGCCAGCATTATTTCTCATTGGCGGACGGACACAAAGTCCGTGTCGAACAGACAGAATGTTGAGCTTTCCAGAACCGAACTGGAAACTTTGGATCGTGCGATTGCCAGTCGCCAGTGACGGATTACTGCTTGGCTATCTTGAATACGGTCCAAGGGTGCGAATCGAGATTTCGCAACTCGTCTTTTTCCCACGCGTATTCGGGATGCGATTTCAGGTGCTTTGCAGCCTTAAAATGGATGCCACAGGAATGGCCCATCGACGCGGTCAGCGACATCTCGCGCCGCCATCGCCGCGTTGGCGACTTTGGCCTCCACCGCGCCCGCGGTGCCGAAGGGCGCCTGCCACGGCTTCGATCCGCGCGCGGAAAGCTCGATGTGGCCGCATAGCGTGCGCTCATCGGGTTCGACTTTCTTGTCGTAAGTATCGAAGTGGTCGCCGAGGAAACGCTGGCCCAGCGCTACGTCGATGCGGCCTTTGTTCTCCATCAGCAACTGATCCCAGCGGATGTGGCGCGCGTTCGCGCTGTTGGACGTATCGTGAATGTCGAAATCGGTTTCGTCCTTAGTGAGCGCGGCGTCGATGGGATAGTTCGATCCAGCGAAGTAACCGTCTTTGGTGCGCTGTAAATTCACGTGCTTCAGACCGAGCTCCAGGCTGGCGATCTCTCCGGTGTTGCGGTCGGCGATCAGCCAGTCATTCGCGTAGCCGCCGTTGTTGCCGTCCTTCATGATGCGCGCGAAGTCGTCGATGGAGGCGGAATACTGCATGGCCTTGCGGGCGCGCACGAATTCGGCGACGCCAGCGGGATCGAAGCCGTGGAACTGGCTGATTGTGGTTTCGGTGATCATGATGCCGGCCGAGTTGATGCCGAAATCGTCACCGGAATGAATCAGGCCGGGCATTCCGTCCATGATGAAACGGTAACCGTGCTCGGGCGCGATGTCGAACATGACGTTCCAGCGCGAGCCGGTCATGTAGTCGGTCCAGTTATTGTGCGCGATCACCGGTTTGCCGTCGTGCGTGTATGACTGCCCGTGGCGACGAAGGCGCTGCAATGGTCGCCAGTGGGGCGCTTGGAGTTGGCGTCGGCCCATTTCAGATAATAAGGATCGAGTTCCAGCCACGCGTTCATGGCGACCAGATCCCACGCATCCAGCGCGACGCCTTTGGCCGCGAGCCCGTCGACGATGCCTTGCAGTTCCTCGCGATATTCGGTTTCGATGTGGGGCCACAAAACGTTTTGCGCGGCGTTGCGGAAGAAAGTCCAGTCCTTGGAATCGTGGGTGAGCGCGAGTTTCACGGCTTTGAAATTGTCGGCGATTTCGGGTGCGAGCAGGAAGCCGTGCTGATACCCGATCTCGCCCGGCGAGCCTTCCAGGTGCACGAAGAACCAGCCGTTTTTCACGGGCTTGCGAAACGCTTTCTTGAGGCGGGCGGAATCGGCCGGAGCGGGGACCTTGGCGGGCGCGGCCGCGATTAATCCGGCCAGCGCGAGAAGTGCAGCAGGAATGCAACGCATAGTGACATCTTACACGCGCGATCGCGCGCAAGTGGAAACCGGCCAGACCCTCCGCGTCCGGCCGGCACCTCCGATACTGTGAAACGCGCAGTTTCTATGGAAACCGGCTCACGCGGCGGGAAATTTTTCTTGTAGCGCGGCGAGGCGCGCACGGGCGGCGCCGGAATCGATGGATCGGGCTGCCATTTCCATGCCGGAGGCGAGACTATCCGCCAAGCCTGCGGCTACCAGTCCAGCAGCGGCGTTCACCAGCACGATGTCGCGTCGCGGGCCGGGTGCGCCGCTCAGAATTTCCAGAGCGATTTCGGCGTTTCGCGCTGCATCCCCACCTTGCAGATCGGCGAGCGAGGCTACATCCACGCCAAAATCAGCGGGGTTCCACACGTACTGGACCACTTCTCCCGTGCGGACTTCATAGACATCGGTGGGACCGGAGATGCTGACTTCATCGATCCCCACCGCGGCCATGCACCACGAAGGAATGCGCCGTTCCGAGCTCGGCCAAGGCTTCGGCCATCAAGCGCGCGGCGACCGGCGATGGCGCGCCCATCAACTGAGATTGCGCTCGTGCGGGATTCACCAGTGGACCGACAAGATTGAAGACGGTGCGGATTTTCAGCTCGCGGCGTACCGGCTGCGCGTACTTCATCGCGGGATGAAGATGCGGCGCGATACAGAAACCCGATTCCGATTTCACGGACCGCGCGTGCCGATTCTTCCGGCGTCATGGCGAAGCGTACGCCCAAGCGCTTCCATCACTTCCGCGCTTCCGGCGCCGAGGCTGGAGATGGAACGATTCCCGTGCTTGGCTACGCGCGCCCCCGCACCCGCCATCACCAGCGCGGCGAGGGTGGAAATGTTGAAGGTACCCGCGCCATCGCCGCCGGTGCCGCAGGTGTCGATCAGATTTTCGCCGGCATCGACGCGAATGGAGCGTTCGCGCATCGCACGCGCGAAACCGGCGAGCTCAGCGGCGGTCTCGCCCTTCATCTTTAACGCGATCAGAAAACCCGCGATCACGGCATAGCCCGCGCCGCCTTCGAGAATCACACTCATGGCCTGATGAGCATCCTGCGCGGAGAGATTCTCACCGCTTGAAACGCGGTGAAGGAACGGCAGGAGCGACATGTTATATTGGAGAATTCTCCAGTTTACAACATTGCAATGAAGATCCATGAATATCAGGCCAAGGCTCTCTTGGCCCGTCACAATGTTCCTGTGCCCAGAGGCGAGGTGGCGCAGACCGCGGACGAAGCCGAAGCCGCGGCGAAGAAGACTCGGCGGCAGCGTGGTGGTGAAGGCGCAGATCCACGCGGGCGGACGCGGCAAAGGCGGCGGCGTAAAGATCGCCAAGGATGCCGCGGAAGCGCGGGCGATCGCCGAGAAGATGCTCGGCATGACGCTGATGACGCATCAGACCGGACCCGAAGGGCGCGTGGTGCAGCGGCTGCTGATCGAAGAAACGCTGCCGATCGAACGCGAGCTGTACCTCGGCATCGTGCTCGATCGCGCGCTGGGCAAGAACGTCTTCATGGCGTCGGCCGACGGCGGCGTGGAGATCGAAGAGGTCGCCGCGAAGACGCCGGAGCGCATCCTGAAGGAGCCGATCGAGCCGGGCCTGGGACTGACGCCGTTTCAGGCGCGCAAACTGGCGTTCGGCATCGGGATCACAGGTACGGCGGCGAACCTGGCGGCCATCGGCGATGATGGCGCTGGCGCGCGCGAACGAAGCGCTGGATGCCTCGCTCGCGGAAATCAATCCGTTCATCCTTACCAAGGACGGAAAGGTCTACGCGCTGGACGCGAAGATCAATCTGGACGACAACGCGCTGTTCCGCCACAAGGATCTGGCCGAGCTGCGCGATCTGAACGAAGAAGATCCGCTGGAAGTGGAAGCGTCGAAGTTCGGCCTGAACTACATCAAGCTCGACGGCAACGTCGCGTGCATGGTGAATGGCGCGGGGCTGGCGATGGCGACCATGGACATCGTCAAGTACGCCGGCGGCAGTCCCGCGAATTTTCTGGACGTCGGCGGCGGCGCGAACGCGGAACAGATCAAGAACGCGTTCCGCATCCTGCTTTCCGATAAAGCCGTGAAAGCGGTGCTGATCAATATTTTCGGCGGCATTCTGCGCTGCGACACGCTGGCCACGGGCGTGGTGGCCGCGGCGCGCGAGCTGAACGTCAAAGTCCCCATCGTGGTGCGCATGGAAGGAACCAACGTCGAGTTGGGCCGCAAGATCCTGATGGAATCGGGATTCAATTTCACGGTCGCCGACGGCATGCGCGACGCCGCGGAGAAAGTAGTGGGGCTGGCGAAGATGAGCGTTCTGGTCAACGAAAACACCCGCGTGCTGGTCCAGGGCTTCACCGGCAAGGAAGCGACGTTTCACGCTCAGCAATCGATCGCGTACAAGACGCAAGGTGGTCGGCGGCGTCACGCCGGGCAAAGGCGGGCAGAAGCATCTCGATCTGCCGGTGTTCAACACGGTCGCCGAGGGGGTGAAGGCGACGGGCGCGAACGCGTCGCGTGATTTTCGTGCCGCCGCCGTTCGCCGCCGACGCGATCATGGAAGCGGCCGATGCGGGAATCGCGCTGGTGGTCTGCATCACGGAGGGAATTCCCGCCGCGGACATGATTCGCGCATGGGCTTATCTGAAAGATCATCCGAAAACGCGACTGATCGGACCGAATTGCCCGGGCATCATTTCGCCGGGGAAGTGCAAGATCGGTATCATGCCCGCGCATATTCATTTGCAGGGACACGTCGGGCGTGGTTTCGCGATCCGGGACGCTGACGTACGAAGCGGTCGGGCAGTTGACGAAGCTGGGCATCGGCCAATCGACTTGCATCGGCATCGGCGGCGATCCGATTATCGGGACCACGTTCACGGATGCGCTCCGCTTGTTCAACGAAGATCCGGATACGCACGCGATCGTGATGATCGGCGAGATCGGCGGCAATGCCGAAGAAACCGCCGCGGCGTACATCAAGGCCAACGTGAAGAAGCCGGTGGTCGGGTTCATCGCGGGGCAGACCGCGCCTCCGGGACGCCGCATGGGTCATGCGGGCGCGATCATTTCGGGCGGCAGCGGCAAGGCCGAAGACAAGATCGCGGCGATGAAGGCCGCGGGCGTCACGGTTTGCGCGACTCCCGCGGAAATCGGCGAAAAGATCAAGAGCAGATTATAAACATGAATTCTTTGGAACGAACATTTGCAATCATCAAACCGGACGCGGTTGCGGCCGGGCAGACGGGCGAGATCCTCGCCATCATTCAAAAAGCCGGCTTCCGCGTGGTGGGAATGAAGATGAAGCGGCTCAGCCAGATTGAGGCTGAGGATTTTTACGCGGTCCACCGGGAGCGGCCGTTTTACGCGTCGCTGGTGAAGTTCATGACGGAGGGACCGGTGGTGGTGATGGTCCTGGAAGCGCCCGACGCGATCAAGAAATGGCGCGACACGATGGGCGCGACGAATCCGGCCAATGCGGCCGAGGGCACCATCCGCAAGCGGTTCGCGCAGAGCATCGAGCGGAACTGCGTGCACGGATCGGATGCGCCGGAAACGGCGGCCGTGGAAATTCCGTTCTTCTTCAGCTCCGCCGAGCTGCTGTAGTTCCTTACAGGATCGATAGCGTCGTCTGTGTGTTGGTCAGACTGGTCTCGCCGTTCGGCGCCAGGACTCGAATTACGCGCGTGCGCGGCGACGTTCCGGGCGCGATCTGCACCTGCAGGGTCAGCTGTGTGCCATCCGGGCTGGCCTTAATGCTGGAGACCGTCAGTGCGGGATCGCTAGCGCCGAAATTGCCGCGATTCACGTTGCCCGTGCCGGGCGCAAGAGACGGCACGGTCGCCGGATCGATGAACAGCACCGAAGATGCGTTGGTCAGGTTGGTGCCGATCAGGGTCATGTTGACGGTGACCGGCGTCGAAGCGCCATTCGCCGTGGACGGAGCCGCGGTCGAGATGGTAGGCATGTTCGGAGCCGCCAGGCGATCCGAATGATCGTCGGAGTTGTCGCTGGAGGAAACGCGAACCGCGTTGATCCGGCTTGCGACCGTGTTGTTCCCTAAATCCGTAACGACAAGCTGGCCGTCGGCTTCGCAGAGGGTAAGCAGCAAGCCATCTGTGGAATCGAGAGCGAGTGATCGCGCGCCCGCGTCCATGGCAATATTCACAGGCGTCAACTGAACGTCCTTGGAAACGAACCCGCTGCTGTCAAAAACCAGCGACAGCGGCGACGTGGTCACGCTGGCGCCGCTTTGATTGGCAAGATAGATTTGATTTCCCGAGGCGATGATGCTGCTGGCGCCTCCCGTATTGGCGGGGTTGGCGTTCACGGACGTGAACTGGCCGCTGGGAAGCTGCATCACGATCAACTTGCCGCCTGGGCCGGCGCTGGGCTCGGCGATCACCGCGAGATTAGGATTCTGAAGAACCTGAATTGCCGCGGGACGCACGTACTCGCCCAAGCTGATCGTGTTGGCGACCAGGTGGGTGGTCAGGCTAAACATCGTAACGGTTCCATCGCTCTGATTGGTCACATAAGCATATTGCGAGTCGACGGCGACGCCGCGCGGCAGCCGGCCGGAAGGAGTGGTCCCAGCAACCTGCGCTCGGCTGAAACTGAAAAAGCTGACGGTATCGGCGTCCGAATTCGTGATTACCGCCTGATCGCCGGCGACGGCGAGCGCCGACGCGCCATATCCGGTGGGAAATTCGTTGATCACTTTATATGCGGTCAGATCGAGCAGGGCGACACTGCCACGCGCCTTTTCCGAAACCACCGCGAGAGTGCCGGTCGCGTTCACGCCGATGCCTTCCGGCTGGGCGCCGTCCGGAAGCGCGATCACGTGCGTCACGGCGCGCTGCCCGAAATCGACGACGCGCACCACGTCGTCATTTTCATCGGCGACCAGCGCCAATTTGGTGCCGGGAATCCACGCAATGGCGGACAGTTCCCGGCTGCGCACATGATTGGGTTGGTCGTCGAAGAACACGGTTTGCTGCGGAAGAAGCACTGTTTCCACCGCGTTACTGCGGCGGCCATTCTGTTCGACCACCAGTTCCACTCGTCCTACTCCTTGTAGCGACGCGGGCAGTTGCGCATTGATTTGCTGCATGCCGGGATACGTTCCCTGCGTGCCGTAATACTGGACCGTAACCGCAGTGCCGCCCACCCACACGGTAGGCATTGTTGTCGTGTCGAAGCTGGTCAGAAACAGCGAGAGAAACGTCGGCCCGCCGTTCGTGACCACGCTGAACGCGCCTTCGTTTCCGGTGCTGGGATTGACGATGGCCCCATCGCCAGATCCGGTGCCGTTCAGCGTGAAAATCCCGGCTGACGTTGGCGCTTGAATCAGGACCGTGTTTTGCGTGTTCAGCGTCGGCGATTGCAGCGCGATGGTTTGAAGGCCGGCCGCGACCGATGGATCAATCACAGCGTTGATCTGCGTCGGAGAGACGTAATAGAGTCCACTGGCGATTCCGTTGACGGTCAGCGTGACGCCGCCGAGCGTCGTGGGTGGATGCGTCGAATCGGGCGCTTGCGCAGTGACGTTGGTCAGGTTCGAGCCTTTCACCGCGACGATGGTGCCGGGAGAAATCGCGACGCTCTGCTGATACGAAGCCGCGTTCGATACCGTGAGACTCTGCCCGTTGGCGACGGCGAAGATGACGCAAAGAATGCCTCCGCCGAAAAATGTCTTCATGAATGCCCTCCGTCACTTAGGAGACACATAAGCCGAGGAAACGTTACACATTTATCGGTGCGTGGGCTCCACGCTGAGTTTCATGCCGTCGACCGACGTGACGCGCACTTCGGCTCCTGATTCTACCGGAGAAGACGAGACGGCATCCCAGTACTCGCCATGGACGAACACCTTACCGGCGGGCGTAAGGGGAGTGCGCGCCAGGCCGATTTCGTTCAGTAACCCGCCGTTCGACATCAGCGCCTTGTTGGCGCGCGCGCGAACCACCAGCGAAACCAGGAACATGGTGATCAGCGCGAAGGGGATGGTTACCGAGAGCGCGGTCGACAGACGGATGCGAACCTCCGGCGGACCGTTGATCAGAAGCAGCGCGCCCAGGATCATGGCCACGGTTCCGCCGCTGCCGAGGACGCCGTGCGAAGTGAATTTCGCTTCCAGGATGAACATCGCCGCGCCGAGCATCAATAGCGCGGCTCCAATCCAATTAATCGGAAGAACGGCCAGTCCCGATAATCCGAGCAGCGCCAGGATGCCGCCAGCCACGCCCGGCAGGATCAGCCCCGGCGAGCTGAACTCGACATAAATCCCCAGCGCGCCCAGCACTAGCAGGATGAATGCGATATTCGGGTCGGCGACCGACCGGATGATTCGCTCGCGCGCGGTAGGCTGGTAATCGACGATCTCCGCGCCGGCCGTGTGCAGAATTTCTTTGCGTCCATCGAATCGCGTAATCTCACGGCCATCGAGCGCGGCTAACAAGTGCGTCGCATCGGCCTCGATGAGATCGATCATGTGATTATCCAACGCTTCTTTTTCAGTGAAAGCCTTGGCCTCGCGAATGGTTTTCTCAGCCAGTTCCGCGTTGTGCCCGCGCTTGGCGACGATGCTGCGCAGCCACGCCGAGGCATCGTTTTCGACTTTGCTGCGCATCACCGGATCCATCTGCTCGCCCATCAGGACTGGCGATGCCGCGCCGGTGTTGGTGCCTGGAGCCATCGCGGCCACGTCCGCGGCCTCGAGCAGAAAGAATCCCGCCGATGCGGCGCGTCCGCCGCTGGGAGTGACATAGGCGATAATCGGGACTCGCGAGGCGACCATTTTGGAAGTAATTTCGCGACTCGAATCGAGGAGGCCTCCGGGAGTGTTCAGGCGCAGCAGAACCGCCACGGCATTTTCGCGCTCAGCTTGGTCGATGGCGTGGGATATGATTTCGACGGTGACAGGGTGAATGATGCCGTCGACATCGACAGCGACGACTTTCCCGCCCGCGCGAACCTGCAGCGCCGCGGCCAAGCAGACCAACGTCAGAGCCCAGGAACGCATGTTACGCCTCGTATCTTAAGGATACTCCTGTTGTGGCAGCGTTCTGTTAGTATGAACATTTTTTCGTGTTGCTCTCTCTTAAAGATAAAGATCACGAAACGAAGACCGTATCGACCGTGAGCGACCATACCAACCTAACAACCCAGCCGATAAGCGTCCACCCAAGAAGCAGATTTAAAGCGAAAATCGCACCAAAAGTGCGCTTTTTTGTCCCAACGACTGTGGGCAGGAAATACAACGCGAAACCCAAGACAAGTACGACAAAAACCAAAGGGGTGAGTCACCCACCGCGCTGGGAATCCCATCACAGGTTTTGGAAAATCGTGATCCATGCCAGGGAGTGAGGCGCCTCCTGTGCCTCACAAGAACGGAAGTTCGAGGCGCCATGACTGAGTCTCTAGGATTCGATTCGCGGCGAGGAGACGCAGAGACAGGCTACGCTAACCTGGAATCGTCAGTGCCCTATAAAAACATCCTGGTGCGCGCGACCAATTGGGTTGGCGACGCGGTTATGTCGCTGCCGGCGCTTCGTGCGCTTCGCGAGCGATTCCCCGACGCGCAAATCTCGATTCTCGCGAAACCCTGGGTCGCCGACCTGTACCGTCGCGAGCCGTTTTGCAACCGGCTGATTCCTTATTCCCCGACCGGACTCGCATCGAAGTGGGCCGCCGCGCGCGATCTTCGGAGCTTCGAGTTCGATTGCGCCATCCTTCTGCAAAACGCGTTTGAAGCGGCGGCGATTGCATATCTCGCGGGGATTCCGGAGCGCATTGGGTATGCCCGCGACGGGCGAAGCTTCCTGTTGACGCGACGAATCCCCGTGCCGCGCAACGGCGAAATTCCGCGGCATGAGCGGTTCTATTATCTGGAACTGCTTCGGCGCGCGGGTCTCATCGACGCAATGCCAGAGAATGATTTGATCCGGCTCGACGGCGCGGGGGCAGCTCACGAAGCAGGCATCCTGCGATTTCGCGAGGCTGGACTCCGCGATGTCGTCATCGGCGTCAGCCCCGGGGCTGCTTTCGGGTCCGCCAAGCGCTGGCTTCCCGAGCGTTTTGCCGAAGCCGCCGATCGCGTCGCGATGGAGCTGGGCGCATCCGTCGCCGTATTTGGATCGAAAGACGAGCGCGAGCTGTGTGCGTCCGTTACCGCGGCTTTGCACCGGCCCGCGAAGAATTTTGCGGGCGAAACGTCGCTTGCCGAGTTCATCGATCTGGCCGCCGCGTGCCGGGTTTTTCTCACCAACGACTCCGGCGCGATGCATATTGCTTCCGCACTCGGGGTGCCGACGGTTGCGGTTTTCGGCGCGACGGACGATACCACCACCGGACCCACCGGACCGCTGGCGCGCGTGGTTCGCGAGCCCGTTGAATGCAGCCCGTGCCTGAAGCGCGAGTGCCCCATCGACCATCGCTGCATGACGCGCGTCCCGGCGGCGCGAGTGGCGGAAGCCGCGCTCGACCTGCTCAAATAAACACAATGGATGTTTTTCGCATCCTCGTAGTGAGGCTTGGCTCGATGGGCGACGTGATTCACGCGCTGCCCGGCGTGGCCAGCCTGAAGCACGGATTTGCGCGCAGTCACGTGACTTGGGTAATTCGCCCGCGCTGGATGCCCCTGCTGGAAGGCAATCCGTTTGTCGACGAAGTGATTCCGTATGAGCGCAATGTTACCGGCATCCGCGCGGCGTGGAACGCGCTGCGAGCCCGGCGGTTCGATCTCGCGGTCGATTTTCAGGGGCTGGTGCAATCCGCGCTGATTGCCGCGGCCGCGCGCGCCGACCGCGTCACCGGCTTTCATCGATCGCAAGTGGCGGAGCGCTGGGCGTCGCTGTTCTATTCGAACGCGGTGATCACGCATTCGGCGCACGTGGTGGAACAGAATCTGGAGCTGGTGACAGCGGCCGGCGCGTCCAGTATTCTACGCGCGTTTCCGATTCCCGCCGGATCTCAGGAAGACAGTCTGCCCGATGGGAAATTCGTGCTCGCCAGCCCGCTTGCCGGTTGGGGCGCGAAGCAGTGGCCGCTCGACTATTATCAGGAGCTGGCAGAAAAACTCGATTTTCCGCTGGTGGTGAATGGACCCAAAGAGTCGGAAGAAATATTGAGGCGAATCCGAGGAGCGCGCGTGCATCTTTCGGGAATCGCGGGGCTGATTCACGCCACACGGCGCGCGCATGCGGTGGTCGGCGTCGACAGCGGACCCATGCATCTCGCCGCCGCGCTGTTGAAGCCTGGTGTGGCGATCTTTGGCCCTACGGATCCGGCTCGCAACGGTCCGTATGGCGGATCGCTCCGCGTGCTGCGCGATCCGGGCGCGTCGACGACGTACAAGCGCACCGGTGACGATCGAAGCATGCGCGCGATCACGCCAGCCGCTGTTGCGGAAGCTCTCGCGGTCTCGACGGGTTGTCACGCGTGAGTTTTTCGAAACCGTACGCCGACGCGGTGGCGAAGCTGCGCGTGCCGTTCGGATTCGTTCTGGTCGCGGCATTTCTCTGGCTCTCCGAACCCACCTGGATTTCGCTTGCGGCAGGGTTGCCGGTGTCGATCGCGGGACTGGTGGTTCGCGGATGGGCCGCGGGGCATCTGGAAAAAAACACCACGCTCGCCGAGAGCGGACCTTACGCGCACGTCCGAAATCCGCTTTACGTTGGAACGCTGGCGGTCGCCACCGGACTCGTGATCGCGTCGCGGCGCTGGGAGCTGGGCTTGCTGTTCGCGGCCGTATTCGTGTTCGTCTATCTTCCCGTGGTGGAGCTGGAAGAACAGCACCTGAGCAATCTTTTCCCATCTTATAAGGACTACGCGCACCGCGTGCCGAAACTCGTGCCGCGATTTTTCGCGGGCGGCGGAAAATCGTTTCGATGGTCGCTGTATCGCCACAATCGCGAGTATGAAGCGCTGCTGGGATTCCTGGCCGGAGTTGCGGTACTCTGCGCTAAGGTCATTTGGTGAAAGAACGCAAACTGCTGCGGATTCTCGGCGCCGGATTCGGCGTCGCGGTGATTGTCGGCGCGGTGATCGGCGTCGGCATTCTGCGCACGCCGGGCGAGGTCGCGGGGCATCTGGCGAATACCTGGCTGATCCTGGGCCTGTGGCTGGCCGGCGGATTTTATGCGCTATTCGCGGCGGCTTCGGTGACCGAGCTCGGCACCATGCTTCCGGAAACCGGCGGCTATTTCGTGTTTTCGCGCCGGGCGTTCGGCGACGCGGTGGGATTCACGGTCGGGTGGACGGACTGGATCGGCCAAAGCTCGGCGATCGCCTACGCGTCGATTGCTTTCGGCGAATTTCTGGCGCCGATGTTTCCGGCGCTGGCGGGGCGCGAAACACAGATCGGCGTCGCGGTGATCGCGATCTTCGGCGCGCTGCAATGGACCGGCATCCGCTCCAGCAGCCGCGTCCAGGAAGCTACTAGTTTATTGAAGGCGGTGGCATTTCTGGCGCTGGTGGCCGCGTGTTTCTGGTTTGGCGGCGGGAAGCCGTACCAGCCCGCTCCCATGCGAACCGAGCCTCTGTTCGTCGCGATTATTCTTGCGGTGCAGGCGATTATTCTCACTTACGACGGCTGGTATGAGGCGCTGTATTTCACCGAAGAGATCCGCGATCCGGTGCGGCAGCTTCCACGCTCGATGATCGGCGGCGTGGCGATTGTGATCGTGATATACGTGCTGGTGAATTCGGCGCTGGTGTACGTGCTGCCATTGCGCGAGCTGGCCGGGTCGAAGCTGCCGGCCGCCGACGCCGCCGCTCGGCTGTTTGGACCGGCGGGCGGCAGATTGATTACGATCCTGTCGCTGATTTCCCTGCCCCCGATGATCAATGCGGTGATGCTGTGCGCTCCTCGGATTCTGTACGCGATGAGCCGTGCGGGTCTGTTTCCGGCTCCGATGTCGCGCGTGAGTTCTCGCGGGAATCCGGATTGGGCGTTGGGAGCGACAGTGGCGCTGGCGGCCGCACTGGCGTCGAGTGGGACTTTCAAGACTCTGATCGCGGTGGCGAGCGTGATCTTCGTGGTGAATCATTGTTTCGCGCTGAGCGCTTTGTTCGTGTTGAGGCGTCGCGAGCCGGGGTTGGCGCGTCCATTTAAGGCTTGGGGATATCCATGGTTGAGCGCGGTGGTGTTGCTGGCGGCGTTGGGGATCGTGGCGGGGTCGCTATTTAGCGATACTCGGCACAGTTTGTATGCGGGTGCTCTGATCGCGGCGAGTTTTCCGGTTTATCGGTTACTGCGGCGGGCGTAGTTCACGCGCTGTAGCAACTGCTGGCGCCTGCGTGAACAACCGGCCACCCACCGCTTCCTGCGGTCGCGGCTCGGGGTCAGCGATCCGACTGAGCCGCGACCAAAGGAAGCGGTTGGCGCATCGGTTGGTAGCCAGTGCCAAAATAACGAAGGCAGTTCGCCCGGACTTATAATGAAGCCGATGGAGCCAGTCACTGTTGAATCGATTCCAATCGTCTTAGGGCGAGAGGATGACGGCCGCTGGTGGGCCGACATCGAGTCCATGCCTGGAGTGATGGCGTATGGAGATACACGAGAGTCGGCGATCGCTGCCGTGCGCGCGCTGGCGTTGCGGGTTGCCGCCGATTGCATTGAGCATGGCGAGGAGGTCCCCGCGCCGTTCGCTAAAGTCTTTTCAGTAGCGTGAGCCATTGGCGGTCTGTAAAAGCGAAGCGGCTGCTGGCCGCGCTACTCCGGATCGGGTGGACCGTGAGCTGGCAAAACGGCTCTCATCGTCGTCTTACGAGGCCGGGATGGGCCAACTACACTTTTGCGTTTCACGACAGCGACGAGATCGGCGCTGGGCTTCTCTCGCGGATCGCCAAAAAGACTGGGTTGCGGCCGGAGGACCTGTAGCCTGGCGGGCGGTCGAGGCCTAGAGCTCACAAGCGGTCCCAGGTTTTCCTTTTTCGGAAGTACGAGTCGTAGTTGTAAAATGGCGCAAATATTTCGCTAAAAAAGGGGACATCTTGACTCCCCTTCTTCATGGCCATATCCTCCAGCTCGTATAGGAGTTCAACCCAATATCGGGCTATTTGCAGTACGTAGAGCTGGCGGTATGGCGCTACGGCCTCGTACACACCGGTTCTCTGGCTCGCCTCTTCGACACCCGTGATATCGGTTCCGGTCTCGGAGGTGTGCCGGACCATCATATGGGGGCCGAGCGCCTGAGCTACCGTCAGAGAATTTCGGCGGATGACTTCCTTCTTCTTCTCACTGACGCAGTCGTTGTAGAGAGGTTGATCTACCCGCGCAAACCACGACGCAATGGGGTCGTTTTGACGTTTGCCCCCTACTAATACATTGATGTTGGAATAGCGATCGCCTTGAGCGAACTCGGAGAGCACATTGAGGATTGCTTGATGGATCGGATCATCGAGGTTTTTCAGGAATCTCATTGAAAATGAGCGTTTCTTGATCACCCCGGCCGACTTCGCATAGATCACGGCAATCTTGTGACAGATTTCATCTTTCATGTAGCTGGCGTCCGGGAACCTCTCGCCGTGCTCGATATAATGATCGAGCATCAGACAGAGTTTGCCGATCCGTTCGAACCCAGTAGAGAGGCTGGTGAACGCCTGGAAATAAACGCCCCTAGCAGCGTAGTTGGCGTTTCTAATCTCCGTTACGCCAGAGCTAAGCATTTCTCTGGTGAAGAGAGCTTCCTTGCTGAGGGCTTCGAATGTTTCGTTGACCAATCGTTGCGATCCGCGCCAAAAATTGACGATACTGCTCTGATTCTACTACCGAGGCTTCAAATCGTTGTAATGCATCACGGTATTAAAAAGCATGTTGAATTCGCCGAAATTCTGCCAGCGATACACAGGATTGGTCGCGAACATTACCACTCTTCCATCGCCCACCGGCACATCGACCACTGCGGCTCGGGCGCGGATTTCGTTCGGACCTCGCATCAGGCCGCTGAGAACTCCCGCCTCGCCGCCGGTGAAACGCATCAGGACTTCTTTTTCCCGATCGCGCTCCGGCACCGTCAATAATGGACCGTTCGCCCAGCGGACCGGGATATTCTTCTCCGTGTAGCCGTAGAAAATGGGGCTCGCGGGGCGAAGAATTTCCGCCTGCACGATCGGGCCCGGCGCGTAAAATTGAGGAGTGGTCCGGCCCGCTTCCACGTTGCGCGTGATGCCGAATTCGGCCGGGAACGCGCTCGCCGTGCCGAGCGTGACCATCACCCCGCCCGATTCGACGAACTTGCGGAACTCGACCACGCCTTCCAGTCCCATGCCGCCGGTGATGTCGTCCGACGATCCGTACATGCCCAGGTTCTTGAACTGATCGGTCTTCGTGTACGCCAGCGGAGGCTTGCCGGGGCGCGGCTCGATGTCGTAGACCAGGCCTTTCGCGCCGCGGCCCTGGTTCGGAATCACGATCACGTCGTAGGCGCCGCGCAGGTTGCCCTGGCGCACGCGCTCCTTGAAAATCAGGTCGTAGGGGACTTCGAAATGATCGAAGCGCGTAGCGCACCCAGCCGACTTCCTGCGTGCTGCCCCAGGTGCTGTAAACCGCCAGGCGCGGCAGATCGATGTCGTGCATCGAAGCCGAGGGCGCGGCCGATAGAGCGACCGCCGTTAATCCCAGAGGCTCGACCGCGGACTTCAAGCGGTCGTAGGATTCTGCCGTCGACAATGAACGATCCCGCGGGAATTTCCTGGTCGCCGTTCTTGAAAGACTGTCTCGACGGCGCGCATGGCGACGTCCTTCAGACGATAACGAAGCGTGACCAGATTGTTCGATCCGTTGTCGAGCACCGCGTAGAACGCGTCCGGTTCCAGTCACGGTTCCACGCGGTTCGAATTTGTCGATCAACGAAGTCGGGAACGTCGAGCACCGCGTGATCCGCGCTTTCGATCACTTTGGCCTGCGACATCAGACCCATGGTCCAGGCAGTGTCGTCGTACGTGGTCAGGCTCGGGTCCGGGAAATTCTGTTTTTCGAGCAGGATCTTCGCGAGGCGGCCGTAGGGCTGGTCGCGCTTGATCACGAACGATCCGGCGGGGAAAGTTCCTTCCTTGAGCTTCACTTCCGCATTCGCGCGGCCCACCTCGATGCCCTGCATGCGCAGAATATTCACGATCTGCGCGACGCGCGTCATGTCGGGCTGGTCGGCCGGAATCACGTATCCGAACGGCGCGTCTTTCTTGCCGGATTCGATCGAATTGCGGCTCTTCTTGTAGAAGTTCTCGAGGATGATGTCGGGGAATGCCGACGTGAGTTGCAGCGCGGTCAGCACGCCGGTCTCTTCGTAATTGGTGTTGTTGCGCTGGCGACCAGTCGGTTTCGCGAGGCGGAGGCATGGGGCGATACCATTCGCGAGCAGTCATGCTACCGCCGCGGCCTCCACGACCGCCGTCGGGAGCTCCACCGCCGCGGCCGCCGTCGATGCGGCGATGCATGGTGTTCGCTCCGCCGTTGCCGAAGGTTTCATACATCCGCATCATGCCGTTGTGATTCGACGACATGAATCCGAGATATCCCGGCGCCCACATATCCACGAACGCGTGCGTCCACACGCCCGGCATGCCGTATTTGGTCATCTGCTCCATCTCGAAATTCGAGAACCAGGGCAGCTCGCCGTACAGAATCGGGTCGAGCGTCGGGTTCTGCGGAGCCTGGCCGCTGAAGGTGTACATCAACGGCTCGGATTCGTGCAGCTCATGCATGATCGGCGGGTGCCATTGCAGGTACCAGTCGAGCAGCGTCCGCATGGTCATCTGCGAATAATTGATGTCGCGATTGTTGTCGTGGAAAATGTACTTGCCCCAGTAGGGCGGGCCGGGAGCCTGATCCTCTTCGCTGGTGTCGTTGATCTTGTAGCGGTAGTACCAGTCGACGTAGCGGTCGCGGCCGTCGGGCTCGGCGGCGGGCGTGATGGTGACGATCACGTTGTCGCGAATCTTCTTGATCAGCGGCGTGTCTTCGGTCGCCAGGCGATAGGCCAGCTCCATCAGCATTTCCGAAGGGCCGGTTTCGGCGCTGTGCAGGCCGCCCATCAGGTGATAGATCGGCTTGGCTTTCGCGATGATCTCGCGCGCCTGCGCGTCGCTGAGTCTTGCGCGGATCGGCGAGCTGCGCCAGATAGTCGCGATAGGTTTCGAGGTTCTTGATGGACTCGTCGGAGCCGACGAAGACGACGACGCACTCGCGTCCCTCGTCGGTCTTGCCGATGTCGATGACCTTCACGCGCGGCGACTTCGTCGGCGAGCGCGTGGTAATACTTCAGCATGTCCGCGTAATAGGTCAGGTTCTTGGGCGCGCCGACATAATAGCCGAGAACGTCCTTGGGCGATGGAACGATGGACGATTTCGGCAGATGATCCACCAGCGGGCTGATGAATTCGGGCCGGGTGGTCCATTCCTTGACCAGGCGGGCGAATTCGTCGTCCATCTGCTGGGGATACGCAAAAGAAGCAAAAGTGAGGAGGCAAAGCAGGCGTCGCATGTAGAAGTTCCTTAGAGTTGTCGAGGCGTTAACTATGATAGAACGGCGTTGATGCCGTTCGCTTAGGGAGTTGGTAGGTGGCCGGTCTTTCCGGAAGGCTATTTTGCGATCTGTACTTCGGAGCGCAAATCCTGCCAGTCTGGCAATGTGACGGACTTGGTCAGCTTCTCGATGGGACTCGACATCTCTTTGGATTCAAAGGGACCTAATCCCGGAGCGCGGAAGGAGAAACGGGCTACCGGCGGCTGACCTGGTTTCGCGTTGGCATTGCGCAGAGTAACGTACAAAGTCATGTCGGAAAGGTCCGCGGAGGAATGATTCACTACCAGGTAGTGGATCTCCGATTTCTTATTGAAATCGACCACGATGCGGAACCCGGTGACTTCGACGAATTGCGCCAGCGAATGCGCGCCTTCTGCCGCGGGCGGCGGCGTTGCCGGAGTTTGGATCTCCGCGGCGGGTGGCGCGTCGGCGCTCGAATGTTGCACCGGTTGAAAATACATCAGCAGCAGTCCGCCGGCGATCGGGATTCCGAGCATCAGCAGCGCGCTGATCAACCATCCCGGCATGCGGCGTTTCGCCGGCTGATCGCCGATCACGGTTACCACGCCGGGGGATTTCAAGTTAACCAAGTCGGGCGGAAGCGTAGGGCCCGGCAGCGTGATGCGGGGTCCGGAATCGGGCATCAGGATCTGCGTGGGAGGCGCGGCTGGGCGGACGACGCCGCTGACGGTGGAGGCGTACTCCTGCAACGGCGCAAGCTGAAGCCGCGAGCCCGATGGCGGGTTGTCGGCCGGGACCAACTCCTGCACGGCAGCGAGCTCCTTCAGAAGGGGAGGGTGCAGCTCGTCCATCGGCGGCGCGGGCGGAACTTGTGCGTCGGCGGCCGGCATGACCGGCAGAGGTTTATCCAGTCCGGATAGCGAGGTTTCCAGATTAGCGGGACCCGCCGGCGCCTGCGGTTCGACCGCCGGAACAGCGGCTTGAACTTCCAGTGGCGGAGCCGGAGTCTCGACGGCCACTGCCTGTACCAAAACTTCCTGAGGAATTGCCTGTTCGGCAGGCTGCGGCGCGGGAATTTCTTCGGCGGCGGCGGCGACGGGAACGGGCGGCGGCTCGGCTGCGACGAACTTCTGGGGAGTTTCCTCAACAGGAACCGGCAACGGTTTTGATTCGACCGGCTGCAATTCGACCTGCGGCGGTGATACCTCGACGGTCTGCATCACCGGCGCTTCGACAGGAGCCTCAACGGCAATCGCCGACGCCACCGGTTGTTCGACCGGTGCGGCAGCTACGGGTTCCGGCGGAGCAAGCAAAGCCACAGCCTGCGTCCCCTGGGCGAGCGCCAACTGTTGCGGGGCTACTGGCGTCGCCGTCCGGATAGACCAAGGAACCTCGGGTTCGCGGGGAGCTTCCGCGACCGGCTCAGCGGCCGGCTCTCTTATCGTTCCTAGAACCGCTGCAAGCTCGGCGAGTCCTGCCGTCTGAGTCTCCTCAGGCGGCGCGGGCGCTGCGGCCGTGACTGGCTTTTTCTCGTCCCGGGGTTCTTCTCGCGGCGGTTCTACGACCGGATTCGCATGCCTGATATGTGCGGATCGAATCTGTTCGGCCAAAGCGAGCAAAGGATCCGGGTCCGGCAGCGCTGGTGCGGCTTCGACAGGAAGCGGCGGCGGCGCGACAGCAACGGGAGATTCCTGGACGGCCGGAATTACGGGGGCCGGCGGTTCCACGGGAGTGACCTTATCTGCCGCCTTTGGAGCAACCTCCAGCAACATCGCTTTCGGATCGCAGGCCGGACATTCCTTCACTGCGGGCGGAATTTCCCGGCCGCATTCCGGGCATATCCAGTGGAACATGCATCCAATTTACCCGGAATCGGCTGTTTCACCTGTCGGGCACACACCCTACCAGACTCACCTAGGCACCTTAAGGTCGATAGGGATTCAATCTCAGGCCGACCCTAGTAATCTGTAGCCTCAGTCGATTCCGGGCCAACGTTTTAGCGGCGCGCTTCGAGCACCATATTGAACGGAGTCTCGGCGGCCCGGCGGATGTGGCGGAAGCCCCCTTCGGAGATCACCTTACGCAACCGGCTTTCGCCGGCCTGTGCTCCTAGCCCCATGCCGACTTCCTGCGCCTTCGACGCCGGCGTGCAAATGAAAGTCGAAGCCGAATAGAAGACTCTCCCGATCGGGTTCAGGTTGTTCTCCACGGCGTCATGCGCGAACGGCTCCACTATCATCCATGCCCCGTTTTCATCGAGAGTCGAATGCACGTGCTTGGAAGCGCCGGCCGGATCGCCCATGTCGTGCAGGCAATCGAAAAACGCGACCAGCGCATAGCCGGTGCCGGGAAAATCCTTCGCGGTGGCGACATCGAAGCTCACCCGGTCGGCGACGCCGGCGGCTTCAGCGGATTTGCGCGCGCGCTCGATGGACGGGCCGTGATAATCGAAGCCGTAGAACTGGCTCTTGGGGAACGCCTGCGCCATCAGAATGGTGGACGCGCCGTGCCCGCAGCCGACATCGGCCACGCGAGCTCCGGCTTCCAGGCGCGCTTTGATTCCATCCAGCGCGGGAATCCATTCGGCGATCAGGTGCCTCATATAGCCGGGACGGAAAAAGCGCTCCGTGCCGCGGAACAGGCACGCGTCATGCTCATGCCATCCGACGCCCTTTCCGCTGCGGAAGGCCTCCAGGACGGCCGGCTCGTCGCGGATCATCGCCAGCGCTACTTCGATCGCGCCCAGGAAATAGAAAGGACTCTCTTCGATTCCGAGCGCAACCGCCTGTTCGGGGTTCATCGAAAACCGGCCCGAGGCCGCGTCGTAATCGACGAACCCCGAGGCGGCTTGCGCGCACAGCCATTCGTGAACATAACGCTCATTGGTTTCGGTGGCTTTAGCCAGATCGGCCGCGGTCATCGATCCGCCCTTCGCCAGGGCTTTATACAGACCCAGTTTCTCGCCCAGGAGCATGGGGCCGACGCTCATCATCGCGCCGAGGTCGCCCACCAGCTTTCCCATGAACGCCATTAATTTGTCAGGACTTGGCGACATACGCTTTCCTCCTCTTCACGACATAGTAAACAGCAACCAAAAGCAGAAGTCCAATGGATACGTACACCAGGTAGTGGTGGATGGCCTCGGCGACCTGTCTCCAGTTCTCGCCGAGATAGTAGCCGACCGTTAGAAACGTGCTGACCCATAATAATCCACCCGACCAGGCATAGGAGGCGAAAGTCGGAAACGGGAGCTTCGAGGTTCCGGCCACAATCGCCGTGAAGTGCCGCAATCCGGCGATGTAGTATCCGGCGAACAGCGCCCAGTGCCCGATGCGGTCGAACCATTGGTGCACGCGATTGAGCCGTTCCTCGGTGATGTGCAGATATTTTCCGTAACGATGCACGACGCCAAGTCCCAGCGTGCGGCCGATAGTGTAGCTGAGACTGATTCCGCACCAGCTCCCGGCGAGCGCCGAAAACCAAGCCGGCACCGCGTGCATGGTTCCCTTGGAAATCAAGTATCCGCAAAAGACCAGCAGGGTCTCATCGGGAACCGGAAGGCCCACTACGCCCAGCATCAAGAGGAGAAAAATAGCCCCGTAGCCGTAGTGGGTGATCCACTGAAAGACGGAATCCATCGCTCCAACATAGCGAAATGCGCGCAGCCGGTGCGCGTTCGCTTGCGTGCTGGCGTGAAACCCGCGACATCCACCGCTTCCTGCGGTCGCGGCTCGCTAGGCTGCCGCGCTGCGAGCCGCGACCACAGGAAGCGGTGGGTGGTCACTTTGCGCAGAGACCCTGATAGCAGCCCGCGACGGCGCGCGCCGGGAGTTTCTCTCGCCCTGCTTATTTGCTGCCGGAGGCGAGCTTGGTGGGAACCGCGAAAAATTCCAGGAACTTGCGTTTGGGATCGGCTTGCGCCGTGGCGCGGCGGTCCAGCAGATCCCCGGCGAATTCGGTGAACTGCTTGCCCATGTCCGACGCCGTTTCGATAATGGTTCCCGCGGTCACGGCTCGATTCACGCACTGATAGTCGTTCGAAAACGTCTTGGTGACCTTCAGCCCCAGGATCTCTTCCACCTGTTCCTTGGTGAACAACGCCTTCTTCTGGCACCGGTTCAGAATGACGGACACGCGGGTGTCCAGGTCGAAGGTGCGGAGGTAGTTCATCTTTTCACGCGCCAGGTGCAGCGACGGGATCTCCGGCGTGCACACCAGCAGGATGCGCTTGCAGTCCTGCATGATCTCGAGCGAATAGCGCTCCAGGTTGCCGGACAGATCGAAACACAGCACCTGATAATTGCGGCGCATGAAATCCACCAGCGCCCGGACCTGCGCGCTCTCGATACGGAGGCTGGGGTTCACGCGGCCGGCATGCAGCACGTCCATATTACCGATGGTGGTCACCAGTTGCGGCCACAGATGCTCATCGATGCGCATGGAGTTCTCCACTGCATCGACCACCGAATACTCGTTCGACAACTTCAGCATGAAACGCATCATGCCGCTGTTGAGGTCGAAATCGGAAAGCATGACACGCGTGTCCGGCCGGCGCGACATCGCCGCGCTTACATTCAGCGCGATGGTCGACGTTCCGGCGCCCGCCTTGGACGGCAGAAACGCGAAAATATCGGTGGTGGATTCGATGGTCGGCGGCTTGCGCTCCACCAGCGCCTTTACAGTGCTGAGCGCTTCCAGGATCGCCTGGCGCTCAAACGGCTCCGACAGAAAATCGCGGACTCCGGCGCGCATGATCTCGCGCAACAGCTTCTGATCCATCTGGCGAAGCACGGCGATGATCTGGATCCCCTCCGCCTCCGTCTCCAGCAGCTTCATCGCTTCCTGTGCCTTATCCAGCGACTCGAAACTTAAGAAGACCACTTCCGGAGTGTGCGCACGAAGCGACCGCACCAGATCAATGGCGTTCGGGTACCGGTTCAGTGACCGGCCGACTGTCACCTCGCCAGTGGCTTCCAGAGCGTCTTGCAGACGCTTGGCGACCTCCTGGTCTGGGCAGACAATAATACTCTTGAGCACCTTGATGGTTCTCCTCTATTAGCCTAGATGGCTTATCGGCTCGCTGACAATTGCCTGCGAGCCTGATTTACCCCAAGGTTTGATCCTAGGGGTACGGAGATTGTACTTAGCCGATCCTAAGGTGTTTGCGGTTACCCGTTGATTTGGGCGAGGTTCGATGGGCGCCTGGATTTGAGCCGGAGACATCACGCCACCGCCGCCATTTGCTTAGGATGCTCCTCTGAGGCGGCACGATAGCAGTCCGCGAAGTGCGCATGCATCCGGGCGCAGGCCGAATTCGGATGGATCTGGACGAACATTTGAGAGATCGCCTTGCCTCGCAATCCTTTACAAACCTTTGCCAACTGAACGGCCGTTCCGGCCGTACAGGATTCGCAAGTCAAGCCTACAGCGATACACAACTGAGGATAGTCGTCGTTAGCTGTTCTCATAGGAAAAGACATTATGCCCTGCACCTTACCGAGTACATAGTGCCTTGAGGAGGGTTCGCGCCGTCTCATTTGCGGGTATCGAAACCCCCCAGTACTATCGCTCCCCACAGCGATTCCTTAGAATCGCCTGAGGCGCGATTCAACGTATTACTGGTATTCTCTGAGCGTATGGATCAGGATCAGTTGCGCGCGCTTGCTCGAGCAGGTGCGCGCCGGAGCGGTGGACGTCGACGCCGCCATCGAGCGCATGCGGCACCTGCCGTTCGAGGACCTGGGCTTCGCCAAAGTCGATCATCATCGCGCGCTGCGGCACGGGATGCCCGAAGTGGTTCTCGGGTCAGGGCAAGACCCCCGACCAAGTGTCCGCGATCGTCGCGACGCCTGCTGGCCAAAGCCGCCGAACGTTCTGGTCACGCGCGCCGACGCCCGGAGTCGCCGAGCGCCTGAAGCAGCGAACATCCCGAAGCCGAGTATTTCCCGGCCTCAGGCGCCGTGCGCGTCTGGCGCGACCGCACCATGCGCGGCAAAGGCAACATCGCCGTAGTCTGCGCGGGAACCAGTGATCTGCCCGTCGCCGAGGAAGCCCAGGTGACCGCGGAGGTGATGGGCAACCAGGTGGATCGCGATTCACGATATCGGCGTCGCCGGGATTCACCGCTTGATGCACAATCGCGAGCGGCTGTCGGAGGCGCGCGTGGTCATCGTGTGCGCGGGCATGGAAGGCGCGCTGCCGAGCGTGGTAGGCGGGCTGGTGGCCGCGCCGGTGATCGCCGTGCCCACCAGCGTCGGCTATGGCGCGAGTTTCCACGGCCTGGCAGCGCTGCTCGGAATGCTGAACAGTTGCGCCAGTAACGTGACGGTAGTGAATATCGACAACGGATTTGGGGCGGCGTATTCGGCCAGCCTGATCAACCGCTTGCGGTGAATTTCGCGAAGGCGAAAGTGGTAAGATCGCGGTTCCGGCACCATGAAAACCGTTATTCTGCTGCTCTTCATTTCGCACGCCCTGGCGGCTCAAGATTCCGGCGCCGCCGAACGTCACGAGTTCGTCATTGCGAACTTCAAAACCGAGAGCGGAGTCACTCTGCCCCAGGCGCACATCGTCTACGGGACTTATGGGCACTTGAACGCGGCCAAGGACAACGCGGTTCTCCTGCCGTCGCATTACATGGCCAATCTGCGCGGTTATGAATGGCTGATCGGATCGGATCGCGCTCTGGATTCTTCCAAGCTGTTCCTGGTCGCGACCGAATTATTCGGCAACGGCCGTTCATCGTCCCCGAGCAATACGCCTGAGCCGTTTCACGGCCCCCGCTTCCCGGTCACGACGATTCGCGACAATGTGGAAGCGGTGCATCGCCTGCTTACCGAGGAGTTGAAGATCACGCACCTCCGCGCGGTGGTCGGATTCTCGATGGGCGCGCAACAGGCGTTTCAATGGGCGGTGAGTTATCCGATCTTTGCCGATCGAATCGTCGCGACTTCAGGCACGGCGAAAACTTACGGGCACGGCGTGGTTCGCCTGGAAGGACAAATCGCGGCGCTTACCGCGGACGCGGCGTTTCAGGGCGGCGATTACACTGCTCCGCCGGCCAAGGGACTGGAAGCGTTCGGAATGGTATGGGCGGCGTGGCTCTACTCGCAAGAGTGGTGGCGACGCGAGCTATGGCGCACGTCATCGGTCACCACGTTCGAACAAGCCATGAACAGCTTTCGGACTCGATTCCGCGCGGATGCCAACGATTACATTCTGCAAGCGCGAACCTGGCAGCGGCACAACGTGGGGACCACTCTGGGATTCAATGGCGACGTGGAGCGCGCGCTTCAATCCATCAAAGTGCCCTTGTTGTACATGCCCTCCGAGACGGACCTGTATTTTCCGGTTGGCGATGCACGCTACGAAGCTCCGTTCATTCCCGGCGTGACGCTAATGCCGATTCCGTCATTGTGGGGACACACGGCCGGCGCGGCGAGTAATCCCGCGGACGCGAAATTCCTGAATGAGAATATCGAGCGATTTCTCAGCGCCAGCCATTAGAGACTGAGTGAAAACCGCGCCGACCGCGAGCCGCGACCACAGGGAGCGGTCGGACGTCTCAGCAAGCTCCTATGCCGCTCCCGCGACCCGAAGCTCGGTTTCTTCCGCGAGCAGGTAGAACCCGAACAAGGGAACGGCGTCGCCTTGCCGCCAACAATCCATGGTCCACTGCGCGCGAAGATAGCGAATCTCCGGTTGCCGCGTCAGGTCCAGTTGTACCGAATAAGTTCCGCAGTAACACTTGCGTGGAAAAACCTGAAGCAGCTTCCAGTTCTCCGCGTCCGCGGAGCCCCAGATGGCCACTTCCAGACTCTCCTCTTGAATGATGCGAGTAATGCCCAGCGTAAGCAGCAATGGCTTGCCGCGATTGGCTTCCAGGTTGAAAACCTCACTGGTTCCATCCTGGCGGGCGACACTTTCCGGGAGAACGATCACGGACGTCATACAGCCCTCCACCCGGCAATGAAACGTTTCGCTTGTCGCTACAGTTTTTTCAGACGCTCTTGCGCCTCTTTAAGGGTCTCATACTTTTTGCAGAAACAGAAGCGAATCATTTGCGATCCGTCGCGCGGATCTTCGAAGAAGCTCGACCCGGGAACCGCGGCCACGCCTGCATCTTCAATCAGATGGCGCGTGAATGCCATGTCGTCGGGGTATCCGAAGCCGGAAATGTCGCACAAAATATAATACGCGCCCCGCGGCATGAAGCATTTGAAGCCGGCCTGTTCGAGAACGGTGACCATCGCGTCGCGGCGTTCTCCGTAATCGTGGGATAGATGCGCATAGTATTCTTCCGGTAGCGACAGCGCCACCGCGCCCGCTTCCTGCAACGGAGCCGCTGCGCCCACGGTGAGAAAATCGTGCACCTTACGGATCGAATCGGTCAGATCCGGAGCCGCCAGCACCCAGCCGACGCGCCATCCCGTCACCGCGTAGGTCTTGCTCATGCTGTTGACCAGAATGGTGCGGTTGCGCATCCCGGGAATGGTCATCATTGGGATGTGCTCGGTCCCGTCGTAGAGGATGTGCTCGTAAATTTCGTCGGTGATCGCGAGCGCGTCAAACTCCTGGCAGAGCGACGCGATGTATTCGAGTTCCGCGCGATCGAACACGCGCCCGGTCGGGTTATTCGGCGAACAAAGGACAATTGCCTTCGTGTTGGGCGAAAAAGCTTTGCGCAGCTCATCGGGATCGAAGCGCCAATCGGGCGGACGCATCTTGACGAACTTGCGATCCGCGCCGCATAGCAGCGTGTCGGGTCCGTAATTTTCGTAGTACGGCTCGAAGATCACGACTTCGTCGCCGGGATTGGTGACGGCCATCAGGGCGGCCATCATCCCTTCGGTCGCGCCGCAGCAGACGGTGATTTCGCGCTCGGGATCGATGTCGAGATTGTAGGTCCGCTTATATTTGCCGACGATGGCGTCGCGAAACGGCTTTGCTCCCCAGGTGATGGCGTATTGATTGACGTCGGCGGTGATGGCGTCGCGCGCGGCAGCTTTCAGAATTTCAGGAGCCCCGAAATCCGGGAATCCTTGCGCGAGGTTGACGGCGTTATGTTGAGCCGCCAGTCGAGTCATTTCGCGGATGACGCTTTCGGTAAAGCGCATGGTGCGCTGACTGCGGAACCTGGGACGTCGCTCGCCGATATCGGGCGGCGAGAGAAGAGATTTTTCGGCGATAGAAGCCATGGACCTATGGTACTTCAGAGGCAGAAGGTCAGAGAACCTCCTCTCCATTCCGCCACTAACTCACGTGGTACAATTTTGCCGAGTTGATCAGACTCTGCCGGTCCCCGAATCGAAGGATGAAACATTATCCTCCCCCAATGTTTCAAATGGCGGATTAGTGTAGCCTATGAAAGAGATGAAAGCAGCTCCCGGGCTCGCAAAATCTGATCCAGTACGCCGCCAGATTTGCGGTATTAATTACAACCTGCAGCAGGCGGACTGCGTTGAGTGGATGGATCTCAGCCCCGCGAATCACGTGCATGCAATTGTGACGGATCCGCCGTATGGGCTAAAGGAATACACGCATGAAGAGAAGAAGAAATTGCGGAGCGGGCGTGGCGGGGTGTGGAGAATCCCGCCGTCTTACGATGGCTGCCAGCGCAGTCCCGTTCCACGCTTTACGGTCCTTACCGCAGCAGATCGCGATCGGATAAAAGCGTTTTTCGTATCGTTCGCAACCAGAGCATTCAAGATTCTCGTACCCGGCGGACATGTCTTCATCGCGAGCAGTCCGCTGCTATCCCATCTTGTTTACGGGCCGCTCATGGATGTTGGATTCGAGAAGCGCGGCGAGATCATTCGTCTGGTTCAAACGCTGCGTGGTGGCGATCGGCCGAAGAATGCGCACAATGAATTTCCCGATGTTACCGTCATGCCACGCTCCTGCTGGGAGCCGTGGGGCATTTTTCGCAAACCTTGCGAAGGCCGCGTGCAGGATAATCTCCGCAAATGGAAAACGGGCGGACTTAGACGACCCTCCGCCGACGCCCCGTTCACAGACGTGATCGCTTCGGCTCCGACGCGGCCGGACGAACGGGCAATTGCGCCTCACCCGTCTCTTAAGCCCCAGGCGTTGATGCGGCAGCTTGTCCGCGCCTCTCTTCCGCTTGGCGAAGGCATCGTGCTGGACCCCTTCATGGGCGCGGGTTCAACCATCGCCGCTGCGGTAGCAGTCGGTTACCGGAGCGTCGGAGTGGAATCCGATCCGGCATTTTTCGATGTTGCGGTCACTGCGGTTCCGGCCTTGGCTCGATTGTCCGTGAATGGAACAAAACGCGTTGTCAAATCCGTCGATGATGTATCCTTGAACGGACGAGGCAGACTCCAACTTGGCTTTTTCGGCTGACGGCTTTGACAAAGCAGTACCCTTACCTCCCGGTCTGACCATCGCACACCTCAGGAATGCGATCGACTTCGTCGAAGAGAAAGCGGAAGAATTGATCGACCTGTACTTCGAACAGGCCAACATCTTCAGCGGATTAGTCGGCATTTTGGGCGTGCGTGCGCTTGACTCGTTTAGTCCCTACAAACGGCACAAACACCCGGACATAGCGCAACAGCGCTTTCCGGATCTTTCCCTGCGCGGCAAACTCGATCCGCCATCGGCTGAGGCTTTGGAATCGAAGGGCAGCACTCGGCCATGGGCGATTCAGTCTCACTACGATCACGCAGGTTGGTACATTATTTGGAGATACGCGGTCGATCCCACGAAACGAATGAAACGCGGGAGGCCAATCTTGATCTGGCGAGTCGACATTCCCTTCCTAACCAAAGAACACTGGAAGTACGAAGGTAGCAAGGCCGCCGAAGGACATGGGGGCAGAATCCATACATTCGGCGTTAAGAACGCCGCGTCGGTAATCCGTCGGGCAATTGCCTACCAAACTCCAGGGGTTCGGCTATACCAGGGGAAGCCAACGCTCACAGATGTGCCCGATTTACAGACGTAGCCTCACTTCGACGCGATCGCCCGCACCGCCGACCCACCATACAACCGCCGATACACGTCCGCATTCCGCAACACCGTCTGTATATAGGTCCGAGTCTCACTGAACGGGACCGTCTCGATAAACTCCGCAGGCTCGCGAAAGTCGCCCCAGCTCAGCCAGGCATGTGCCCGTGACGGACCTGCGTTGTACGCCGCCAACGCCGCTTCGAAATGACCGCCCAGGCTGTCGACGATCGATTTCAAATAGAACGACCCCAATTGCAGATTCACCGCGGGCTGGAATAAACGAGCCGTCGTGTACGGCTTCACCTTCAGCCGGCGGCTCAGCTCGCGGCCGGTGGAGGGGACGATCTGGGTCAGCCCGCGGGCGTTCTGCACGGACACCGCCTTAGGGTTGAACTCCGACTCCTGCCGGATCAGCGCGGCCATTAGAAACGGATCCAGGCCGTTCTGTTTCGCGAATCGTTCCATGTCGACGCGATACGGCATCGGGAACGCGAGCTTCCAGAACGCGGCCGGCGCCGATTCGAGCGGCAGGTACAAATACCCCGCGGCGTAGCGCTTGATATAGCGCATGGCCTGATCGGGCGCCGATTTGCGCGTCGAGAGCGACGCCAGCTCATACGCCATTACTTGCGGCTGATCTTCGGTCTGCGCGGCGAACCGAAGCTCGCCTTCTGCCCAATCGTCGAGCCCAGCCAGCGCGAGCATGCGGGCCCGCTCGATACGAGCCTGCGCCCGAGCGTTCGGCTCGAAGCTCATGGTTCGCATCCGCTGCGGAAACGCCACGCTCTTCAGGAATTCGGTCACTTGAGGCGAAGGCTTCGCGGCAATCTGGCTCTGCCGGTCCCGCGCCAGGACCGTATAATAGTAATTCGGATATTCGCGAACGATCTCGTCATAATAAGCGCGAGCCGCGCCGTTGTCGTTCGACCCCTCCGCCAGCCGGCCCAAAAAATACAGCGCGGCCGACGATTCTTCCGATGCCGGGAACAGTCGCAGATGCGCGCGCAGCATTTCCGCCGCATCCGGACGCCGCCGCAGATAGTGGCCCCACGCGACCTTCCAGTGGCACACGGCCGCCTGCGGCTCCTTGGAGAAGGATTCGTAGCAGGCGCGATACAGAGGCGCGTATGCATCGAGCTGGTTTTCGATGAGATGCGAATTCGCGTCCGCGATCAGCGCTTCCAGGCGCCACTTCGACTGCGGATACAAGTGCGCCAGCTTATCGAGCGTCGCGTGCACTTCATCCTGATTTTTCAGGCGGCGCTCGCACAAAACCAAATAGCTGAGCCGCTCGGCATCGGCTTCGGGCGCGGAAACTTCGAGGGAGGAAAGATAGCGCTGCGCCTGCAACGTTTCCTTCGCTTCATAATCCGCGACCCCGATCCGCACCCGAGCGATGTCGTGCTCCTCGCCGCCGAGCTGTGGGGCGATCGCCTCAAGTTCCTTTTTTGCCCGCGTGGCGCTGCCCGCTGTCAGTAGTTTCAGAGCCCGGCCCAGCATCGCATTCGGCATCGCGGGAGGATAAGAATCGCCCAACTCGGCGCGCAGCGCGGTCATGTCCGCATCGGCCAGCGCCGCTTCCGCGGACATGGGGAATCCGTAGTACACCCGCTGGTCGTAAACCGCCGCGCTGACCTTATCGCCCGCCGCTGCGAATGCCGCTGCCATGGCCGAATCGCCCGATGGCTGCGGCAGCGTGTCATATTTCTTGCGCAGAATATCGACCGCCGACTTCGCGTCCCCGCTCTGTAAATACGCCTTCGAGGCCAGCAGGACAGCTCGCGCAGCCAACGGCGACGCCGGAATCTGCGTCCCGACCGCGTCCAGCGACTTCGGCACCGCGGCGTAATCCTGCGACTCGAATCGAGCCGTGGCGAGCATCCACGCCACGTAATCCCCGAGCTTCGGCAGCCTTTTCCCTAGCGGCTGAAGCGTCGCAATGGCAGCGGGGTAATGCTTGGCATCGATGGCTGCGGAGGCGCTCTTCAGATCGGCAAGCGGATCGCTCGCGCCGGTCGCGATCAGCGCCCCGACCACGACAAAAGCCGCGAGAAGACCTTTAGATAAGCGCGCCCGGATACCCCGGACCAAGCAATGTTGCGTCATCGTTTGCCAACGCTCGAATCATTTCCGTGTGCAGATAATCGGCGGTTGTGCCGCCGTTCTCCAGGAACCGCTGCCGGAAGGCGTCTCTCGCCGAATCGATCTGCGGTTGCAGCGATCCATACAAATCCCGCGCGGCGCGGCCCGCCTTCACCGCCTCGCCATGATACAACTGCATCTCGGCAATCTTGACCTTCGCGAATCGCTGCGCGCCGGCCTCGGACCCAAGGGAAGCCGCGGCCGACGGAGCCGTCAACGCCGCAAGCGAAGCCAACAGCTCCAGCGCGGCGGGATCGTCGGCAAACGCTCTGCCCGATTCGAGCACCGCCTCATGCCATTCGGCTCCGTTCGCCGCCGCACGCATGCGGGCGATGGCGCGCGCTAACTCGCCGATCAAATCATGCCGCGCCCTTGCGATCTCCGCGTCGACTACGCGCCGCAGCTCCGTAAATCGGTCGTCGAGAGTTGGTTCAGCCACCGGGAATCTTCATTTTCGCATGAATCGTGTCATTTCCATCACAAACCTGCGGCTGAGACGAAAACGCAGCCGGCCAAATCTTGGCTGAGCCGAGCCGCATCCCCGCGATCCGCCAACCGAACCATCAGAGCCAATGACGAGTTCCGCTGTTCCACCGTCAGCCCGATTCCGGGCATCAACCCCAGGCGTTCCAGTTCCCGGAGAGCGACGGCGCTGCGGTCGGAAACGCTGCTGATGATCGCCGGCGTGTGAAGCGGCCAACGAACGAGCGGCACTTCATCGCGATACACACCGGTCTTCGTATTTCTGAGGGATCACGTGGCCATGCGGATCGATTTCCGGATCGCCCAGAATCGCCGCCACCCGATCTTCAAATCGCTCCGAGATGAAATGCTCCAGCCGTTCGGCTTCCTCGTGCACTTCGTCCCAGGAGTACTTCAGAACGTCGTGCAGGAAACAATTCCAGCAGACGGTGATGCCGGACCAGTTCCCAGGCCCGGCGCTTTGCCGGCCGCGGTCAGCCGGACGCCGCGGTGCTTTTCGTACAGAACCAGCGCGGGACGCTGCGAAGCGAGCTTTTGCAGCATTCCCGTCACCGAAGGCGTGCGAACTCCCAGCCTGGTGGCCAGCGCGTTGGTGGTGACGCGCGAATCCTCCGCGCCGCCCAATTCCAGGATGGCTTTCAGGTAGTCGTCGACGGATTCCGAGGTCGCGAGATGTATCGGTTTAGCTGCCACTAACTTGATAGTAAGCAGCTTCACTCACACGCAATGCCTGCACAATTGCGTACGTTGCAAGCTATATATTAGGAATGCCTAATTCTGGCGACTGCGGGTCCTCTTCGCTGCTCTGGCATTTGTTCGCCTGCTTCCGCGCATGCTGGCCCAGGGAGAAACCACCAGCGCGATCGTGGGCACGGTAGCCGATCCCAGCCGGAGCCGCGCATCGCGGACGCCACGGTAACGATCACCAGTACGGAGACGGGCTCGAAGCGCAGCGCCAAGACCGACGACGCCGGCCGCTTCAATTTCCCGCAGTTGAAGCCCGGCTCTTACACGCGTCAAGGTCGAGGCGGAGGGATTCGAGCCGCAGATCAACGCAGTCCGTCTTCTCAGGTCTGGGGCAAAGACAGACGGTCAACTTCATGCTGAAGCTCGCGGCGGCAAAAGGAGACGTGACCGTGACCGGCGAGGCGCCGCTGGTCAACCCCGAGAACCCGAACACCGTCGACCACGCTGAACGCGCACGCGCTGGAGAACCTGCCCGAATCCCGGCGGCGACATGACCTATCCGTTGCAGTTCGCCGCCGGGCGCGCTTGATCAATACCGCCGGCAGCGGCAACGACTTCGTCGGCGGCACGAACGGCTACGGCAACGTGCAATTCAACGGCCTGCCGTCGCTCGCCAACGGCTACATCGTCGATGGGCTGGAAACCAACGATCCGCTCACGAATCTGAACAGCGGCCTCTCGACGAATCTGGTGCTGGGCCTCAATTCGATCGCCGAGGTGACGGTGAATACGCTCTCCTACGCCGTCGACCAGGGCCGCTATGGCGCGTCGCAGGTCAACTACGTCACCAAATCCGGGACCAATCAGTTTCACGGAAACCTGTACGAGCTGTGGAACGGATCGAGGTTCAATGCCGCGGATTTCTTCACCAACGCCACGCCGGGAAATCACAAGCCGCGCTCCACGGTGAACCATTTCGGCGGCAGCGTGGGAGGGCCCGATCCTGCGCAACAAGCTGTTCTTCTTTTTCGATAGCGAATGGGTGCGGATCGCTCTGCCGATCGTCTCCGCCACCACGGTTCCGACGCCGGCGTTTCAGAAATACGTCCTGCAGCAACTGCCGCTGGGCGGCATCGGACTCCGTGACCGGGTCCACTTACCAGCCTGCGCCGCAATTGGTGCCGTTCTATCAGAAAATGTTCTGCCTGTACGGCAACACCGCCGGAACGCCGCTGGCGATTCTGGGCTGCCCGTTCAACAGCGACGGAAGCCGGCGCGCCGGGCAGTCCGCCCAACGGCAACGGCTGCGCCAATCGCCAGAGCATCTCGCATTCCAGCGACGATCACGAACAGGTTCAGACCGGCCGGATCGACTACAACATCAACGAGACGAACATCACCTGGTACCGGTTTCAGGCCGACACCGGCTTGCAGGCCGCCTACACGGACCCGATCAATCCGCTTGTTCAACGCCATCTCCCCGCAGCCGCTGTATTCGTTCGCGGCCGGCTACACGCACATCTTTTCGCCGAAGCTGGTGAACTACTTCAATCCGGCGTTCTCCTGGTACGAGAGTCTGTTCGGACCCAGCCGATTTGCAGAAGACGCTGGCGGCGTTTCCCATCGTGCTGCAGGGCAGCGGCGCGAACGCGCCGTTCACCACCATCGGCGGTCTCGACAATACCTGGGTGCAGGGGCGGCGGGCGACGCGCTTCTTCATCAACGACAACCTGGCCTGGACCATCGGCGCGCATGAGCTTCGCTTTGGAACCAACACCCGAATCTTCCGGCTGAACGATTACGATTTCGGCGAAGGCGCGGTTCCGCTGGTCACCTACACGACTCTGCCGCAGTTCATCTACGGCGTGGCTTCGACCGCGTCCAAAACGTTTCCGCTGGCCGATTCCGCAGCCGTACAATTTCCTGAATCTGGATCTGTACGCGCAGGACACCTGGAAGGTGACTTCGAAGCTTACCTGGACTTTCGGAATCCGCGCGACGCACAATTCGAATCCGCTGAATCCGCACGATGCGGTGGCGCGGCTCTCGGGTTCGTTCGATTCCATCTCTCACGATGTAAATCAGCCGCTGAGCGCAGGCGATTCAGACCGGTCTCGGAAATATTTTCGATTCGACGCCGCTCGCGATTCTTCAGCCCAGGACCGCGATTGCCTGGCAGATCGCGCCGAAAACCGTCCTGCGAAGCGGATTCGGTCTGTTCAGCGACCTCTTGCCCGGAAGCGTTGTCGATCTTGTCGGCGTGAATCCGCCGTACTCGCAAACCTTTCAGGGCGGCTTGCTCGGAACCGTAGGCGGGACGGCGATCGCGCCGGGTGTGCCGGGCAGCGCGATCGATGCGACCGTCGCCGCCAATCGGATCTTCAGCAGTGGCTTCGCCAGTGGCCAACTCTCCTGCGCATCGCCGCTCTCTCAATCCGCAAGTACCTGCCTGCAACCGGTGGCGATTACCGCCGTGCCGGATGGAAAACTGCACGCGCCCTATTTCATGGAGTGGAGCCTCGGCCTGGAACAGCAGATCGGCAACACCATCAATCTGCGCGCCCAGTATGTCGGCACGCGCGCCGTGAACCAGCCCTACACGACGCAGGTGAACGGTTATCAGACCGTGTGTCAGGGCTGCTTTGCGCCGTTTCCTTACGGCCAGCCCGATCGATCCGAGATTCGGAGCCGTCACGCAACTCAGCACCGGCGCCAACAGCCACTACAACGGCCTCCAAACGACAGCCGAGAAGCGGCTTGGGCATGGATTGCAGGTTCAGGCGAACTACACCTGGAGCCACTGCATCGACACGGTTTCGAACGGCGGGTTCCTGCCGTTCTCCGCGGGAGGAATTCTTTCGCCGATTCCCGGCGATCTTCAGCGCGATCGCGGCCCCTGCGATTATGATGTGCGGCACAACTTCACCGCCAGCTACTGTCTATGAACTGCCGGTCAAGCTGCGCGGCCGCGCTCGGCGTCGCGCTGAACGGATGGCAGGTATCGGGATCGGTGTTCTGGCACAGCGGCATTCCTTTCTCGGTCCTGAGCGCGCCCTATTCCGCGAATGGAAACGGCATCGTGAATGGCAGCGGTCCGCAATTCGCGAGCGTGGTTCCCGGCGTGCCTCTCTACGAGCACAATCCGATTCCCGGCGTCACGCAGCCGGGCACGATTCAGTGGCTGAACCCGGATGCTTTCGTTTCCAGCGGTCGATCCGAGCACGGGCGCGTGCGCCGGCGGCGATACTCCAACGAACTGCCAGTTTGGCAATCTCGGACGCAACGCCCTGCGCGGTCCCGATTTCACCTGGAGCGATCTGTATCTCACGAAATGGTTCACTCTGAATGAGCGCGTGAAGCTGCGCATCGACGGCTCAATTTTTCAACCTGTTCAATCATCCGAATTTCGGGCTTCCGGTCGCTCGGTTACGCCGGCATTCCCGGCAAGCCTTCCACGCAGACCGGTTTCGGCGCTCTGACCTACACGACGTCGCCGCCGACGGGACTGCTCGGAGTCGGGTTGGGCGGCGACAGCTCTCCGCGCATGATCGCGTTTCAGGCGCGGCTGGAGTTTTGATTCAGCGAAGAAATTCGCACCAGTTTCCGAGCCGTGCCATGCCCGCTTAGAATCTTCACGTCCGCGCGAGGCACGCCGTACTTGTCCGCCAGCAGCTCGATCAGAGCTTCATTGGCTTTTCCACGCTCCGGCGGCGCGGCGATCTTCACTTTCAGCGTGCCATCGTCTAGAACGCCCACGATCTCGCTTTTCGCGCTTCGTGGGATCACCTTCACGCGCAGCGTCATGAACCTCGATACACGGTGTATCCAAACCGGCTGAGCAGCAATGTTACGGGATAGTAGTCCGCCGGGTCCGTGATTTCGAACGTGATTGCAACCGACGGAAAAAAAGCTTCTTCCGAGTACGACGCGATGTCGAACATCAGCCGGTAGATTCCGGCCGCCGGCGGTTCGCCGAAATCCCGGATGCGGCCCTGATCGTCGGAGACTCCGCAGCCCACCTGGCGCCAGCCGTGGCCGGTGATGAAGTAATCGAGCTCTACTCCGATCCGCGAGGCCGGAGTGCCCTTCACCGTATCGAGGACCTGGATCGCGATCATCATGCGTCTACGTGACCAGAACTTCGCCGGTGTGGCTGGTATCGTAGCCCGCGAGAATTTCCAGCTTGCGGCGGATGGCGGAGCGGTTCAGCACGTCGAACAGCGCCTGTACTGCCGGCATTTTCACGAATTGGTGCCGAACAACGAGATCGTAGCGCTCCGTCGCGAGGGGAATGAAGTGCAGGCCGAAGGCGCGCGCGGCCGATCGAGTCGCGATGCAGCAATCGGCCTCTTTCAAGCTGACGGCCAACGCAGCAGGAAGATGCCCCTGCGCGGTACGATCGTATCCGGTTACCGCGCGCGGGGAAATACCGGCATCCTTGAGCCTCTGATCCAGCAGCGCTCGGCTGCCCGCGCCTTTTTCGCGATTGATGATCCGAACATCGCCACGGGCCAGGTCTTCCACGCCGCGAATATTCTTCGGGTTGCCAAACTCGGTGACGATTCCCTGTTCCCAGATCGCGAACGTCACCACTTTCACCGCGCCATGCGGGAACAGCCGCCCGATCTCGGGCAGATTATATTCACCGGTTAACGAATCGCGCAGATGCGTGCCCGCGACGTGCACGCTGCCATCTTTCAGCCAATCGAGAGCCTGTTGACTGGAGGATTGCGCGGCCACGATATCCACATCGTCGAAGCGTGCCAGGTGTTGCGCAATCAGCGAAATGCCGGGATCGCATCCCGCGATCAGCACTCGTTTGCCTTCGTCCACATCGCCTGGAAACACCTGAACGTTGGCGCGCTGCTTCCGGCAATCTAAGACCACACCGTCCGCCATCGGCAGCATCAGAGGCTGCGACGCCGCGGAAACCGCCATCATCCGCTTGCCGACGCGGCACAACTGTACCGGCTGTCCTTTGCGCACCGAATCCGCTTCAAGAACATCGACGGCAATCGGCTTCGGAGGCGGCCCGGGCGCGGCTTCTAATGTGAACAGATCCTCGACTTGAACTTCCAGAATCCGGGCGAACTGAAGCGCGAGCGCCGTATTCGGAACATACTCGCCGGCTTCGATCGAATAGATGGTCTGGCGGCTGACCCCGGTCAACTTCGCGAGCTGCGCCGCCGAAATCCCACGCCGCTCGCGGATCTCATGGAGTTGCGTCCGCGTTTCCATCAGCGCCCGCTCAGAATCTCCTCCGTGGGCCCGGCATCCCTTTCGATTTTGTCGCCTTCGCCCGGCGCCAGAAACAGGTTCGATTCCAGCCCGTGCTGCCGCGTGTACAGATCCCAGTAACGCCCGCCGAGCGCATACAGCGCTTCATGCGTGCCGCGCTCGACGATCTTGCCGGCTTCCACCACCAGAATCTGATCGGCTCGGCGAATGGTCGACAAACGGTGCGCGATCACGAACGTGGTCCGGCCTTTCATCAAGTATTTCAAGCCTTCCTGGATCAGCGCTTCCGATTCCGAATCCAGGCTCGAGGTCGCTTCATCCAGAATCAGAATTCGCGGATCGGCTAAGATGGCGCGCGCGATCGATACACGCTGCCGTTGTCCTCCGGACAGCTTTACGCCGCGCTCACCGACGATGGTGTCGTATTTCTTCTCGAAACCTTCCGCGAACTCGTCGACGCGAGCGATCCGGCAGGCTTCCATGATCTGTTCCCTGGTCGCAGTCGGCCGCGCGAACGCGATGTTTTCTTCAATCGACCCGTCGAACAGAAATGTATCTTGCAGCACGACGCCGAGCTGCGTCCGGTACGTATCCAGGCGCACCGTCGACAGATCGACGTCGTCCACTTTGATGACGCCCGAAGTCGGCGTGTGAAACGCGGCCACCAGGCTGATGATGGTCGATTTCCCGGACCCCGACGGTCCCACAAGAGCCGTCACGGTGCCCGGTTCGGATCGAAAACTCACGTCGTACAGAACCTGCTTGCCGGCGTCGTAAGAGAACCCCACATTTTCGAACTCTACCTGGCCGCGAATCGGTCCGATTGCCACTGTCCGGTTGGGTTCCCTATCCTCCGGACGTTCGCTCAAAACCTCGCGCGTGCGATCGAGCCCGGCCAGCGCCTCGGTGAGCTGCGTTCCGATGCTCACCACCTGGATTACGGGCGCAATCAGGAACGCCAGGAACGCCATGAAGGTCATCAATTGGCCCAGCGTCAGGGTGCCCGCGAAAATCTGCCGGATTCCGATGAACCACACGATCGCGCCCACGATTCCCATCAGCACCGTAGCCGAAAGGCTCATCAGGGATGTCGCTGTCAGAGATTTGAACACATTATCGAGCAGCCGCAGCACGCCGCGTCCGAAAACCTCGGCTTCGCGAGCCTCGGCATGATAGCCCTTGACCACGCGAACGCCGCCCAGAGATTCGGTCAGCCGTCCGGTCACCTCCGCGTTGATTTTCCCCCGCTCCCGGAAAATGGGGCGAATTTTCGTGAAGGCCATCTGCATCACGAACGAAAACGCGATCACGAAAATCCCGGTCAGCCCGGTCATCAGCACGCTGATTCGGAGCAGGAAGAACAGCGCGAAGACCGCCGTCATCAACCCGCCGACAAAATCCACGAGCCCCGTTCCGATCAGGTTGCGCACGCCTTCCACGTCGGTCATGATCCGCGACACCAGCACGCCGCTCTTGTTCGCGTCGTAATACGCGACCGGCAGCAATCCCACATGCCGCTGAACTTTTTGGCGTAATTCCGAAATCAGCCGCTGGCCGGTCTTCGACAATAGCTGGGTCAACGAAAACGATGTTAGCCCCTGGATCATGGTCGCGCCGACAATCCCCAGCACCAGCGGACCCAGCAGATGCTGATTCTTCTGCCCCACCACGTTGTCGACCAGAAATTTCGTCGAGAGCGGCAGCACCAGGCCGCTTAACCGGTTGATCAACATCAACAGAAAGCTAAACGCCAGCAGCGGGCGCCGCGGCAGAATCATCTCGCGAAGATCCGGCCAGATCGCGCGCAGGCTTTGCGAGGCGCTCTTTTTCGGTTTCGGCTTCAACTCAGGCACGTAATTCTAGTCTCGTTTTCGCGCGCTGGTTTTGCAACTAGCCTTTCTTCCGGGTACATTGACGGCATGGCCTGTCTTTACGCCGGAACGTCGGGTTTCGCCTATCCGGGCTGGAAACCCGATTTCTATCCCGCCAAGCTCGCGCAAAAAGATTTTCTGAAATATTACGCGACCAAATTGAATGCCGTCGAAGCGAATTACACCTTTCGCCAGCTTCCTTCAGGCTCGACGCTGGAACGATGGGTGGAAGCGACGCCCGCGGGATTCAGGTTCGCCTGCAAAGCGCACCAGCGCATCACGCACATTCAGCGCCTGAAAGAATCCGAGTTCACGCAGGCATTTTTTCGCGCCATCGATCCGTTACGATCCGCGCGCCGCCTGGGTCCGATTTTGTTTCAATTGGCGCCGAACTTCAAAGTCGACGTGCCGCTGCTGACGGCATTCCTCGAAAAGCTGTCTCCCGATCTGCTGTACGCTTTCGAGTTTCGCAACACGTCCTGGCTGGTCGACGAAGTGTATCGCTTGCTCGAAAAACATCGCGTTTCTCTGTGTCTTGCCGAATCCGACAAACTGGAGATCCCCCACGTGATCACGGCGGGTTTCGTTTATTCGCGGCTGCGCAAGGGCGATTATTCCGTAGAGGAACGCGCCGAGATTAAGGGTAGAGTCGCGCAGATGCTCGCGGACGGGCGCGATGTGTATGTCTTCTTCAAGCATGAAGACACGCCGGCGGGAGCACTCTATGCCCAGGAGCTCATTTCGGCCCAAGGTCCGCCAGCCTAGAAACCTTCTTCGCGCCGGCGGGCGGGGAAAACTTGAACAGATCGGGCGGGAGGGGTGCGTCGAGGCTCGCTACTTTGAATGTAAGGCTCTCTCGCGAGCCGGCAGGCTCGTTCACTCTGACAACATCTTCACGCCAGACGATGTTCGTTCGCTTATCAATCCACCAGGTCCGCACGAAATCGGAGTCTTTAATCTCGACCACCCAGGAATCAATCGCCTCCTGGTTTACATTTAACCGCTCGTCGCGCAATACAGTTGCCGTCTCATTTGAATCCGCGGCCTGCATGCTATCGATGACGCCGCGCGCGAGCTGCATGAACAAGTCGGCTTCTTTTCGCGTCCTTGCCTTCCGCAAAGTTTTTGGACTCCTTGGAATACGCGAAGAAATTCTCGCCATCGACGATCACCAGGCAGGGTCTGACCCCGGTAATGCTGCCTTCGAACCGGGCCTTGCCTGGCAGTTCTCCGGCGGATTCGACTTCCTTCGCGTCCTGGCCCGTGGCCGACTCGGTTCCTACGAAATGAAACCGCGTGGCTTTGGCGTAGTTGGCGCGAACTTTGGCAACCAATTCCGCCGCATCCGGTTTTTCTTGGCAAAGCGCGATGCAGCAGAACGCGAGGCCCAGCGGTAGAAATCGGGACCGCATAGCGGCCGGCTAGCCTCTCGCGCGACGCCTCGGCGCATGCTCGGCCGTTTCGGATTCCGCCGCCGTCTCCGATGCCGCCGGCTTCTTCGCCATCGCGAGACTGGCTTTCAGCGCCTCCAGGATGTCCACCACCTTGGCTTGCTGAGGCTCCGGAGTCGCCACGATTTCCTGGCCCTGCTTTTTCGCTTCGATCATCTTCAGCAGGTTTTCGCGATACGTGTCCTGATACTTGTCAGGCTCGAATTCGCCCGACAGCGCTTCGATCAGATTCGTCGCCAGCGCCAGTTCTTTTTCCTTCACCAGGCTCAAGTCGGTGCGGAACTCGTCCACTTTGCGGATCTCGTGGCTGTAGTACATGGTGTGCATCAGCACGCCGTTCTTGCCGGGGCGCAGAATCACGATGTGCTCCCGGTTATGCATCGCGATTTTCGCCACGCCCGCGTACCCGGTCTTCTTCAACGCGTCGAACAGCAGCGCGTACGGCTTCTCGCCCGCTTCGTCCGGCGCCATGTAATAGGACGTTTCGAGGTAAATCGGGTCGATCTGGTCGTTCTTGACGAACTCCAGAATCTCCATCACCTTCGCGCTGGGCGGAGCCACCTTCTTCACTTCCTCGTCCTCGATCACGACGTAGCGGTCTTTTTCGTATTCGTAACCCTTGACGATTTCGCTGCGCGGGATCGGTTTGTCCTCAGCCTGGCAGTACAGCACCTGCTTGACGCGCGACCCGTCGGCTTTGTGTAATTGGTTGAAGCTGATGCTTTCGCTGCGTGCCGCGCTGTACAATCTGACAGGGAACGACACGAGTCCGAAAGTAAGATGACCCTTCCAAACCGTAGATGCCATAGGCGATACCTTACGCTTACTATAACTCAAACATTTGCAGGTGTTTGTGTCGCTTAAAAAGTACGCCGAGAAGCGCCATTTCGACCGCACGCCGGAGCCGGCTCCCCAAGCCGCGAAAAAGGGCGCGCATCCGCTCGCGTATTGCGTGCAGCGGCATCACGCGTCGCATTTGCATTACGATTTTCGCCTCGAATCTGGAGGAGCGCTGAAATCCTGGGCCGTCCCCAAAGGCCCGACGCTCGATCCCGCGGAAAAGCGTCTGGCCATGATGGTGGAGGACCATCCGCTCGAATACGGCGGCTTTGAAGGAGTGATCCCCAAAGGCAACTACGGCGCCGGCAGCGTGATGTTGTGGGATCGCGGCACTTATGAATTGATCGGGGAAGGCTCTGCTGAAGAACAACTTGCGCGCGGCGATTTCAAGTTTCATCTGAATGGCGAAAAGCTCCAAGGGGACTTCGCGCTGGTCCGGATGAAGCGCGGTAAAGGCAACGAATGGCTGCTGCTGAAGAAAAAAGACGCATTCGCGCAGCCCGGATGGGACGTCGAGGAACACGCGCGCAGCGTCCTGACCGGGCGCACGCAGGAAGAAATCGCTCGCGAACTTCCGCCGCCGCCGAAACCCGCCGTAAAAAAAAACTCCGTAAATCCTAAGCAAGACCCGATGCCGCAGAACATCTCGCCGATGCTGGCACAGCTCGGCAAGGGACCTCCGCCGGCCACGGAGGACTGGCTGTATGAAGTGAAATGGGACGGCGTCCGCGCCATCTGCTACATCGATTCCGGCGCCGTGCGGATGGTCTCGCGGAATGGCCATTCGATGGAACGGCAGTATCCCGAGCTTTCCGTGGTGCCGCATCACATTGAAGCTACGTCGGCCATTCTGGACGGCGAGATTGCGGCGCTCGACCCGCGTGGACTGCCGAGTTTCGAATTGCTTCAGCGACGCATCACGGTAGCCGATGCCAGCGCGATCGCGACACTCGCCCGCAAACTGCCCGTGGTTTTCTTCGCCTTCGACCTTCTCTATCTGGATGGAAGAGACCTGCGCGGGCTTCCTCTGATCGAACGAAAGCGCCTGCTAAAACAGGTTTTGAAGCCCGGCGATCTGGTCCGCTACTCGGACGATTTCCCCGGCAAGGGTGGTCCAGACCTGTTCGCTGCCGCCAAGGCTCAGGGACTTGAAGGCATCGTCGGCAAGCGCGCGAAAAGTTTCTACGAATCGCGCCGGACATCCGACTGGATCAAATACAAGATCACGAATTCCGACGAGTTCGTCCTGTGCGGATTCACCAAAGGCGAGCGCGACCTGTTCGGAGCCCTGGTTCTCGGAATTTACGACCGCGGACAACTCGTCTGGGCCGGAAATGTCGGCACGGGGTTCGATCGCAAGATGATGGAAACGATTCACTCCAGACTGGCGCCGATGGCGACCCCCAAATCGCCGCTCCCGCCCGACAACCTTCTTCCCCGCGAAGTCACCTGGGTCCGTCCCGAGCTGGTCTGCGAAGTGAAATTCAGCAACTGGACCGAAGACGGCCGCCTGCGGGCTCCGGTGTTTCTCGGCCTGCGCCCTGACATCGATCCGCAGGAATGCGTGCGTGACCCGGAACCTCCCGCCGAGCGCAAACCGCTGCTCGATCCGGATTCCAAAGAAACGATTCTCGAAATCGACACCCACCAACTCAAGTTCACGAATCTCGCCAAGGTTTTCTATCCCAGGGAAGGCTATACCAAGCGCGATCTGCTGAATTATTACGATGCCGTGGCGCCATTAATCCTTCCGCATCTTAAAGATCGCCCATTATCTCTGAAGCGTTACCCCAATGGCATCGAGGCTGACTATTTCTTCCAAAAAGAGGTCGCGCCCAGTTTTCCCAAATGGCTGCCGACCCAAACCGCTCCCGACGGGATCCGCTATGTGATCGGCGATGACCGGGCGACGCTGCTCTTCTTAGTGAATCTTGGCTGCATTGACCACAACCCGTGGATGAGCCGCGTCGGGTCGTATCACAATCCCGATTACGTTCTGATCGATCTCGATCCTTTTGAGTGCTCTTTCGAAAAAGTTGTCGAAGCCGCGCTGCTGGTTCGAACGAAACTCGATCTGGCTGAGCTCGAAAGCTACCCGAAAACCACTGGTGGCGATGGCCTGCATCTTTACGTCCCGCTCGAACCTGTTTACACCTATGAGCAAGTTCGCGTCTTCGCCGAACTGCTCGCCGCGTTGGTGACCGCCGAACGTCCGGATCTCTTTACCACCCCGCGAAAAGTCGAGAAGCGCCAGAAAGGGCGCGTTTACTTTGACTGGGCGCAAATCGCCGAAGGTAAAACAATTTCCGCTCCCTACGTTGTCCGCGCCTACGCGGGGGCCCCGGTCGCCACGCCGCTCGCCTGGCGCGAAGTCACGCCGCGCCTCACCCCAGACCAGTTCCATATCCGCAACGCCATGGCCCGCTTCGACCGGGTCGGTGACCTGTTCGAAGGGGTTCTCAAACGTCCGCAGAAACTCGAAACGGCGATTGAGGCCATCGCCCGAGCCGCACACTGAGAGCTTGTCGAAAAACTCCGAAACCGCTTGCTCTCGCGCGCGGCTCGGAAGCGCACCGATATGTGCTTGCACTCGCTTGCCGAGCTGCGATCGTGAGGGAGCGGCGCCAGCCGCCGGTCTTTCAACAAGGTCCTAGGGTGCGGTAAAAATCGCCGACGCGTGTAATCTCGGCTTAAGAATCATCGTCAGGAAATCACAAGGAGTGAAAAGCCACACATGAAGGTCCGTCACGTCGCCGTTTCCTTGCTCGCTGTAGGGTTTCTCGCCGCCCAGCAGCCAGCCCCCGCCCCGCGCGGCCATTTCGGACGCGGTCCCGGCGGTCCCCCGCAGACCTTTGAACAGAGGCTTACTGAGCGCCTGAGCCTGACCGCCGAACAGCAGAATAAGGTTCACACCGCGATGCTGGAATCGCGCGTCTTGGGGCAAGGGTTGCAGCAGCAGATGCAAACCGCGCATCAGGCCCTGACCGCTGCCATCAAGGCCGGTAATGAGGATCAGATCGAAAAAGCCAGCCAGGACATCGCGGCCATCCACCAGCAACAAACGTCGATCCAAGCCAAGACCATGGCGAAAATCTATAGCTCGTTAACGGCGGATCAAAAGACGAAAGTCGGGTCGAATCTCGAATTGCTGATGGGCGGCCTTAGCCCTCGGCGCGGCATGGCTCCCCCGCCTGCGGGCGCGCCGAACGCTCCGAAGCCGCAGCAGAACTGATCCTCTTAAGCCAGGCGGTATTGCCGAAAAGGAGCGATCAGATCGAAGTTCGTGCGCACGGCGCGTAGGGATTCCCCGCGCTGCTGGATACGGGCTTCTTCGGTGATGCCCAGGTTATCGGACGCCATCCGCAGATACTCCACGCGGTCCGGGTCGATCCCCATGATCCGGCAGCAGGTCGCATCCACCGCAGGCAAATCCTCCCCCATCACCAACACGCCCACCGGCTTGGGAGTCCCTTGAATCGGCCCGTTACCTTCCATCCCGACGATGCCGTCGACGATGGCGAAACTGCGCCGAAAAATGCGCGACAGTTCCACGATGGACCGGTCGATCCCCACCTGGTGCAGCTCATTCTTCGGCCATCCATACACGCAGCCGGGAACCAGACCGAAGAAGTTCTTCATCGATAGCGTGGCGCCCGCCCAGTGGTGCGTCTTCATCTTGGCGAGGGAAACGATCAGATCCGCGCGCAGAGCCGAATTGGGCAGATAAATCTCGCCACGATCCGCGAATCCCTGAACGGGGCTGACGTCGTCGCGATTCAGGTCCACAAACCGCGAATCGAACTTGGGAATTTCCGACCGGTAGCGAGCCATTTCCGCCAGCGCATACGTATCGCGCCGATGCCCCGGCCCTTCGCCGATCACCACTTCAGCCGCGCCCAGCGACTCGAAAACTTCGAGCGCGGCCGCGACCACAGAAACTTCCGTATTGATGCAGGTTGCGGGGTCGAACTCCACCAGATTCGGTTTGAGCAACACTTTTTGGCCGCGCACATCGAGTCCGCACTCGCGGATGCCGCGGAGCATCTGTTGCGCGAGGTCGTCTGAGTAAGACTTCGCTTTGACCACGGCAACCGCCGACGACCCGCCGCCGCGCTTGCCGGGAGACGCTTTTCCGCCTTCGAATCCGGCGACGCCAGCCAGCAGCCCGGCTCCCGCGATGGGAAGAAATTCGCGCCGGTTGATCTTCACGCCTGGCCTCCGGTCTTGAAAAATTTGTAGTTCGCGCAGCTCAAGGCTTCGACGGCAGTGATCATGTTGTCGGGCGTCCATTCGTTCGAAAGCGCGGGGATGTCTACGCCGTGCAGTCTAAGCGCGACGGTCAGCCATGCTTTCGCTAGAGGAGAAGGATTGGCGCGCAGCATCCGGCCGGCGACTTCCAGCGATCCTGCGATGTCGGTTCGGCCCTGCAAACCGAGCAGCGCGAGACCCGTGGTCTCGGGATAGGACGGCAGATTGACTCCGAGCGCCGCGCGGCTTCCATAATTCCATCCGCCGTCGTCGCAGCGTACGTCGAGAAGTTGGGCTTCACCGACTCTTACGCGCTCGCGCAGACGGTCATTTGAGACCTTCGCGGAGGCTTGCTTTAACGCGATCAGCGAATGAGCTGTCGGCTCGACCCAGGAGGCCGAATTCGGTTTCCAGGGCCATCCTGTGAGGCTGAGATTGCGCTCGGGATGGATCAGGCCGACCTTCGCGATGACGCGCGCCAGCGTGTTCGATTCGTTCCCGTCCGATCCAAGCAGCCAATTGACGCCCTTGCGGAAGGGATCGTCGAATTCACCGCGCACCGAGGCGATGGTCACGCACAGCGCCGTACCCCAGTTCGCGATTTGAACCTCCGTCGACGGCCGCCAGCTTCCGTCCGGCGATTGCCAGGATTTCAGGAGGTCCCAGGCGCGATCCGCGGCGGGTTCGCCATGTAAAGCCAACGCTACGTAGGCCGTTGGCTCCAGCCAGGACTGTTTCCCTGGGAAATAACCCCAACCGCCGTCCGGATTCTGGGTTCGCCGTAGCGCGTCCAGACGCACGTCGAGATAGAGGTCTGCCACATGCTTGCCATCGTCAGATTCAGCCGTCATCTTTAAACTTGCATAGAAGTACTTTCTGTTATAAAGTACTTCTCAATATGACCATCTACGATTTGCTGTTCCTCGCAGCATTCCTCGTCTCCGTGTTGACTCTGCTGGCCGCCGCACTGCTCGCGACTTTCCGGCGAGGCGCTCAGGCGTTGCGGGTTCTCGGCGTTTGGAGCGTTTGCGCGGCCATCTACGTAGGAATCGGCCTCGTTGCTTTCATGCTCCGGCCGGTCCTGGTCTTGAACGTTGGTGACGAGCAATGCTCGGACGATTGGTGCATCGCGGTCCAGAGCGCCGGCCGCGCCGAAAACAAATTCGAGGTAAATCTCAAATTCTTCAGCCGGGCGCAACGCGTGGAGCAAAGCGAGAAGGGCGCGATCGTCTATCTGACCGACGCGAGCGGCAAGCGTTACGACGCGATCGAAACGACGGTTCCACTGTCCACCCGACTGGCGCCCGGCGAAAGTGTTTTAACGTCGGTCGCCTTCAGCATTCCTCCAGAAATTAGGCAATTGGCGCTGGTGGTCGGGCACACGGATTGGACGCCGCCGCAATGGCTGATCCTGGGACGCGAGCCATTCTGGAAAACCGTAGTGAGGCTCGACGTGACACAATAGCCCTCTATGTACTCGAAAATTCTCGTCGCGTTTCTCCTTGCGTTGCCCATCGGCGCCCAGGACGATATGGCCCGCGCCCGGCGGATCGCCGCGGAGGCGATCGGCATCGACAGCCATATCGATACCATACAGCGCGTGCTGATCGGTGGTGTGGATCTGACGCAGCGCTCCAATTCCGGCCACGTCGATTTTCCGCGTCTCCACGAAGGCGGAATGAAGGCGCCGTGGTTCGCGCTATGGGTTCCGGTGTATTACAAAGGAGCCGAAGCTGTCCGCCGCACGCTGGACCTGCGCGATGCAATGCAGATGGTGCTCGACCAGCATAAGGATCAAATCGAGCTGGCTACTACTGCCGCCGATATCGAGCGGATTGTGAAGTCCGGAAAGATTTCCGCGTTTCTGACCATTGAGGGCGGCCACCAGATCGACGACGATTTGCGCGTTCTGCGGATGTACTACCGCATGGGAATCCGCAGCATGACGCTCAGCCACTTCCGCAACAATAACTGGGCGGATTCCTCGACCGACAAGCCGCAACACAATGGGCTGACGCCGTTTGGGAAGGACGTGGTTCGCGAGATGAACCGCCTCGGCATGGTGGTGGATGTCTCTCACATCTCCGACAAGACGTTTTATGACGCGCTCGAAGTCAGCAGCAAGCCGGTCATCCTTTCACACTCGTCCTGCCGCGCGCTGTCCGATGTTCCGCGCAACGTCACCGACGACATGCTGCGCGCGCTGGCCAAGAACGGCGGGGTGATCGGGATCAATTTCGGTGAGGGGTTCATCAGCCCCAAGGACGCCGAGCGACTGCGCGCCACGGTCGCTGCCATGTCCGATGCGCCGGATCTTACCGGAAAAGCACTCGACGACTATGCCGCCAAGGAGTACCAGCACGAAGTGGGCGAGGCGCAGAGAGCTTTCGCCACGGTGGACGACGTGGCTGCGCACATCGACCATGCGGTGAAGATCGCGGGCATCGACCACGTCGGGATCGGCAGCGATTTCGACGGTATCTCCTCGCCGCCGCAGGGCTTGGAAGATGTTTCGAAGATGCCAGCGCTGGTAGCCGCACTGCTGAAACGGGGCTATTCCGAGGCCGACATCAAGAAGACTCTCGGCGGCAATACCCTCCGCGTGATTCGCGCTGTAACCGGGAAATAGTCGTTCACACGAAAGTACTATAGGCCGAAGTGCCACGGTACCAGACAGATGGCCTATTTACTCGCTAAGGCGTTCCGTCTAGATTGAGTAAGATGAATCTAGGGTGCACTAAGTGAATCAACTACTCCTTCAATATTCCTACCTGCAGATCCTGGACTTCATGACGACGATTGCGTTCCTGCTGCATGGGATTCGTGAGGCGAACCCGTTGGTGCGCGCTGCTCTCGAATATGCCCCGCATCCGCTGGGGGGATTACTAGCGATCAAAGTTGCGGCCATCGGGCTAGGGTTCTATTGCTGGAAGCGCGGCCGCGAAAAGCTGTTGAGCCGGATCAACATCCTGTTCATGCTGGTGGTTGCCTGGAATCTCGCGGCGCTGATCCTGGCATCGGTTTCGCTGAAGGTCGCCTGACGTGGGAGTCACCGGCACCGTCCGTTCGCCTGAAGGGGAGCCCGTGGAGGGCGTACTGGTGATGGGCGTCGACTTGAATTACGCCGAGACCGATTCAAGTGGCTCTTTCACGCTGAGCCGCCCCGAAATGGTGCTGTTTTTTTGGTGCACGGGATTCCTGCCCAAAACCCGACCGTTGGTCGCCGGTGAATCGCGCGTCGAAGTGGTTCTCCGCCGCGTGGCCGCGATGCATGCGTCGGCCTAGGCGGATAAACCCTGGTACCATCCGCTGTATGAGACGTCTTTTCCCGTTTCTATTTCTATCGATGCTCGCGAGCTCCGCCGATTGGCCGCAGTGGCGCGGACCGAATCGTGACGGGATTTCGAGCGAAACCGGCCTGCTGGCCGCCTGGCCGCCGGGCGGTCCGCCGGTGGCGTGGAAGACCAACGGACTGGGCCAGGGTTATTCGTCGCTCGCCATCGCAGGCGGCCGGATCTATACGCAAGGACAGCGAGGCAATCAGGAATTCATTTTAGCGATCGACGTAAAAACGGGGAAGAAAATCTGGGAAACACCTACCAGCCGCGCCTATCGCAACGACCGCGGCGACGGCCCGCGTGGCACCCCGACGATCGATGGCGAGCGCCTTTACGCTATGACCGGCGACGGCGTGCTGTTCTGTCTCGACGTTGCGAACGGGAAACCGGTCTGGTCGATCAACGTGGCCCAGCAATACGGGGGCTCGGTTCCCAACTGGGGCTTCAGCGAATCCCCGCTGATCGACGGAGACCGCTTGATCGTGATGCCGGGCGGCCGTGGAGCATCCCTGGTTTCGCTCAATAAACGCGATGGCAGCCTGCAATGGAAGACCGGCAGCGACCGCGCCGGGTACTCTTCGGCGATTGTCGCGGACGTCGGCGGCTCGCGGCAGGTGTTGGCGCTGAGCGCCGATGCCGCGCTTGCCGTGCTGGAAAGTAACGGTGAATTGCTTTGGCATTACACCAAAGTCTCAAACCGCACGGCGAATATTGCCACGCCGGTCTATCATGACGGCGCTGTGTTCGTCTCCAGCGCGTACGGGACTGGTTGCGCCCTTCTGAAACTAGGGCCGAAAACCATGTCCGAAGTATATTTCAACGGCGATATGAAGAATCACTACTCGACCTCAGTACTCATCGATAACTATCTTTATGGATATAGCGACTCAATCCTGACTGCCATGCAATTCAACACCGGCAAGGTAGCCTGGAAGAACCGGAGCGTCGGAAAAGGGTCGGTGACCTATGCCGAGAAGCATTTATATCTGCTCGGCGAGGATGGCGTGATTGGCCTGGCAGAAGCCAATTCCGGCGCATATCAAGAAGTATCGCGATTTGAGGTAAACAAGGGGTCCCTGCCGGCCTGGTCGCCCCTGGTCATTTCCGGCGGGAAGCTATATTACCGCGATCAGGACAACTTTACCTGTTTCGACATTAAAGCGAAGTGAGCCACCGGCACGAAACGATACTTGATCAGCGTCCACAGGGCCGCGAATCCATCGCGAGCGCGAATTTTCTTCCCATCCGCGATGCCTCGTGCGTTATAGCTGATCGGCACTTCGGCGATCTTAAATCCAAGGCGCCTGACCTTCGCCGTCACTTCCGGGCAAAACTCAAACCGGCGGCATTCCAACGCAAGATTGCGCAGGATAGAAACACGAAAGGCTTTGTACGCCGTCGCTTCGTCTGTGATGTGCGCATCGTAGAGCAGGTTTGCGGCGGCCGTGAGGATCCCGTTTGCGACACGATTTTTCAACGCCATCCCTACAGTCGCGCCCAGGAACCGCGAGCCGTAGACGATCCCCGCTCGCCCGCTGACAATCGGCTCAACGATACGTGCATAGTCGGCCGGATCGTATTCCAAATCGCCGTCCTGGATCAGAATAATGTCGCCTGAAGCCAGGGCGATACCGGTACGAATCGCCGCGCCCTTTCCTGCATTCGATTCCGCTCTCCGTGAGACGATCATCCCCGCGCGCATGTACTCCGCGATCGTCTGAGTGGACCCATCCGTCGACCCGTCGTCGACTACGATAATTTCCTTGGAACAACCCTCTGGTAAGGCCGCCTTGCGGACACGCTCAAGGACTTCCCGCAAAGTTGGAAATTCGTTATAAACCGGAATGAGAATGCTTACTTTCACGCTTTTTTGAGCACGGCGAAGATGGATTGACCGAAAGGAGGCGCTAAGATAGCTTCCAGGCGAGAGGTCCAGGGCAGAATATACCGGTCGAAATACTCGATCTGCCTTTTCGATTGAGCTTCCCGTCTTAAGAGTCTAGAATTCATCCACCAGCCGAAGAAACCCGGGATATTCACGTAATGGATTTTCCTTATTTCGAGTCCTGCTGCTGTGGCTAGCTTCGTAAGCGAGGTCCGGCTATAGCGCCGGTAGTGTCCCAGGTTCCTGTCAATCGGGCCATACAACGACGGAAATGCCGGCACCAAGAGGACGATAGACCCGCCAGGAACTAGTATAGACTGCATCCGCGACAGAGCGGCTCGGTCATCTTCGATGTGCTCCAACACATTGAGACAAACGCAGGAGTCCGGCCGAAATCGCGCTAAATCGGCAAATGCCGAAGCGGACACGCCACAGGTAAAGCAATGAAGATTAGGTTGACCCGGGTAGCGCCGCTTCAGGACGTTCCATGCACTGCGGATCGATGTCGACCGCGATCACGGCTTCGCGGTCGAGGAGCGCCGCGGTAAAGTTTCCGATGCCGCATCCCACCTCGACGACGCGTGCTCCCAGCTCCCGTTTGACGACGCCGGCCTGCCAGGCGAAGTAATTCCGAGCGGCCGTCATGCGGCGCTGGTCCTGGACAGTATATGCGGACACAAGCGGGCTCATGTGACGAATCTATAACATTATTTTAGACCATCCGCGGAAAAGGGCGGATGTGATATGCTTTGCCGTGGAAAGGTTCAATTCAAGATGCACCGAAGAGGCGCCGAAAAGTGTCCACAAGAACTACTGGATCTGTTTGACCGGCATGTACGCGGCGAAATCAACCGCCGCAACTGTCTGGGCGGCGCCGAGAAGCATGCTGTCGGGGGCGACCGCGGCGTGGGAGAGCCTGGGTTCGAATTACGGCGATGACGAAGGTTCATGGCTTCCGTGTAATCTAAGAGGATAGCCATGGATCGACAATATTTTTACTCCATCATGAACGGCGAAGGTACGCTCGATTACGAGCTGTATCTCAACACCAAAGCTCTGCTTTCCTGCCAGAAAGATTTCGGCGAGTTTTGTAACCGCGACGAGCTTCAATTCCAGATCGTACATCAAGCTGAAGAGCTGTGGATGAAGCTGATCGCCTACACTCTGCTCGATATCGACGACTATCTGCAACAAGAAAATACCAATCGAGTCGTTACGCTGTTCCGCCGGGTTCATCTGGCTTTACGGCTTATGACGGAGCAGCTCGGCCTTCTCGAAACGATGTCGCCCAAGGAATATCAGGAGATCCGTTTGCAATTGGGTCACGGCAGCGGCCAGGAATCGCCGGGATTTCGAGTTATTTTGAAAATGCCCCGGCCGATCTGGGAATCGTATAAAAAGCACTACCTGGATGATCACAGTCTGACCATCGAAAAGGTTTATCACACTGAATATAGCCACTCGGATGCTTATATTGTCGCCGAAGCTCTGGCCGAATTCGACGAGTTGTTTCAGAAATTCCGCTATCACCATTTACAGTTAATTCATCGCACCATTGGCCTGGGCGCCAAATCGTTGAAAGGTCGATCCGTGGAGCTTCTGGAAGATGGTTTACGCGTTCAGTTCTTTCGGGAGCTGTGGAATATCCGCAACCAGATGACCGACCAGTGGGGAGCGCAATACGGCGTGGTGCGCGACGCAATCGGCGAACACTAAACTCTAAGGAGACTGAAATGCGGCGTCTGTGGCTCGCCTTCATCTTTGCAATACCGGCGCTTGAAGCGCAAGCGACGCTCGCCATCGAACACGTCACGCTAATCGATGGCACTGGGCGTCCCGCTAAGCCGGATGCCTGCGTCGTGTTGCAAGCCGATCGCATCGCCAAGGTGGGAAGCTGTCCCGTACCAGCCACTAAGCACATGGACGGCCGCGGGAAATTCCTGATTCCTGGAATGATGGATGTACACATCCATCTGCGCGGCGGCCGCGGCGCGGACGGAGACCGTACGGGCATTCGCGCGCTGCAGAGCTACATTTATTGCGGCATCACCACAGTGCTCGATCTCGGAAATAATCCGGAGTATATTTTTCGTCTGCGCGACCTGGAGCGCTCGGGAAGAATCGTTTCTCCGCGGCTGCTGGCAGCGGGCGGCATCGTCACCTATCCCGGGAGCCACGGTTCCGGGCCGGACGCGACGTTGGTCGATAGCTGGCCGCAAGCCATCCCCAAACTCGACGCTGCGATCGCGCGTCACCCGGATATGCTCAAGCTTACTTATGAAGAGCATGGCTGGGCGTTTCGCCCCATGATTACTCTGCTTCCCGTCGACCTTATGGCGCACATTATCCAGTATTACAACGACCATGGGATTCGCTCTACGGCCCATATTTCGAGTGAAATTCGCGCGCGGGAGGCGATCTTTGCGGGAGTGGATACTCTCGCGCATCCAATCATTCAAGGCGTCGAGAGCGACGATTTCGTTCGCTTGATGCGCGCCAAGCTGATTCCCGAGGCGACTACGCTGACCATCGGCGATAACTACACGCGTCTCGCCGAGCATCCCGAGTTTCTGGATCAACCTCTTTATCGCGAGACTATGGAACCGGAAGAAATTCGGAGCCTGAAAACCATCGGGAGTGTGCAGATGAAAGAAAACCGCCAAGGCTGGTGGATGAAGGTTATGACGCCGGCCGGTCAGGAAAACGTCAAGAAGGTCGACACCGCGGGCGGCATCATTGCGCTCGGCACCGATCAATCGAGCGGTCCCGCGGCGCATCGCGAGCTGGAGTTGATCGTCGGCGGAGGCGTTCCGCCGCTTAACGCGATCCGCATTGCAACATTGAACGCAGCTCGGTTTCTGGGGCGCGAGCGAGATTTGGGCTCGATTGAAGAAGGCAAGCTCGCCGATCTCGTTTTGCTCGACGCCGACCCCCTCGACGACATCAACAACGCGAAGCGCATCAACACGGTGATCAAAAATGGCGAGGTGATCGATCGCAGCAAGCTGGATCTGCCGGTGAATAGGAAAGCCAATGCTCAGTGACGATCAGATCTTAGAAACCCGGTCGCGTTTTCCGATTCTTCAAAACAAAATCTATCTCTACAGTTGCTCCCAAGGCGCGCTTTCAGATGCCGTGGAAGCCGGGATGCGCGACTACGCCGAAAGCTGGCAGACGTTGTCGGCGCCGTGGGACACGTGGATGGAAACCTACGAAGCTTTGCGCGCCGATTTCGCAGGATTCATCAACGCGCGGCCCGATGAGGTCGCTGTCATTACCAGCGCATCCGCGGGAATCAATCCCATTGCCAACGCATTGCGGTTCGACGAGCGCAGCAAAGTCGTGATGAGCGAGTACGAATTCCCGACCATGGCGCACATCTGGCTGGCGCAGGAGCCGCGCGGTGCCAAAATCCAATTTCTGGACGGAATCAACAACACCGTTCCTACTGCCTGCTATGAAGCCGCGATCGATAAACAAACCCGCATCGTGCCGTTGACCCACGTTGCGTTCGTCAACGGATCCCGCTCCGACGTTGCCGAGATCGTTCGCATCGCCCACTCCCGTGGGGCGCTGGTGTTTCTCGATGGCTATCAGGATTGCGGCACCCGGCCGCTGGACGTGAAAGCCCTCGATGTGGATTTTTACGTTACGGGCACCCTGAAGTATCTGCTGGGCCCTCCTGGCCTCGGCTTCCTGTATGTCCGCCGCGAGCTGATTGAATCGCTCACCCCAACCATCACCAGTTGGATGGCGCAGCAAAACGTCTTCGCATTCGACACGAAGCACCTCGATCCCGCGCGGGATGCTCGGCGCTTCGAGGGCGGCTCGCCTCCGATTCCGAATATCTATCTGGCGCGGCCGGCCCTCGCCTTGCTGGCGGACCTCGGCATGGAGAACATCGCTGCGCAGATCGAACGGCTCACGCGAGTTTTCCTTTTTGGCGTTCGCAATCTGCAGATCGAATCCAAGACTCCCGCATCGAGCGTCGGACCCCTGGTGGTGCTGCGTTCTACGAACGCGCCCGCGATGCTTGCGAAACTCGCCGAGCGCGGTATCATGGCCTCTACGCGCCGCGATGGTGTGCGCTTTGCGTTTCACGTGTACAACACCCTGGACGATGTCGGGATTGTGTTAAGCGCTTTGGAAGACAACCTGGATCTGATGGTGCGCCTGTGAAGATTCTGACTGGCGGCTGCCGCGTGTATTCGCCGGAGGACGGGCAAATTTCGTCGCTCGGAAACTGGACCGCGCGCCGCGTGATCGGCAAAAGCAGCGGCGCTGATCGCATCACGCAAACCATCAGCGATTACGCTCCCGGCCGGTCGCCCGCGGTTGTGAATCCGAGCGCTGAAGAGGTTCTCTACGCCGCATCCGGCTCCGGGACCTGCCGCGTCAACGGATTCGCGTACGAACTGCGCCCCGGCGCCGCTGTCTTTATTCCGCCCAAGGCGATTTACGACATCGAGAACACCGGAGTCGATCCTCTGCACATCGTCGCCGTGTGCTGCCCGGAAGATCCGCAGCGCAAAATCGTCGACGTGCCCCACGCCGCTTCCGGCGACCCGCCGCATCTGATGGTTCACGAAGACCAACGCGAATCGATTCGCGCCGGCGTCGATCGCCTGTTCCGCTACCTGGTCTACACCGACCTCGGGTGCAAGCAGGTGACTCAATTCGTCGGATGGATTCCGCCCAGCAAAGCGCCGTTCCACTATCACACCTACGAGGAAGGCATCGCGATTCTTGAAGGTCACGGCATCGTCCACACGGATGACGGCTCCTGCGAATTCGGCCCCGGCTGTAGCGTCTATTTTCCGGTCGGCGTGCGGCATTGCGTGGAGAACGCGGGGACGGCGACCATCAAGCTGCTCGGCGTTTTCTATCCCTCCGGCAGCCCTGGCGCGGCCTATGAAGACGACTGAAGCGCGTACATCGGAACCGGGCGGCATCGAAAAAAGCGAGCAGCTTTCCCGTCAACTCACCTCCGGCCAGCTCAGCATGATCGCGATCGGCGGCGCGATCGGCACTGGACTTTTTCTGGGCAGCGCTCTCGCGGTGCGCCTCGCGGGACCGGGCGTCATCTTCAGCTACCTGATCGGAGCCGTCATCGCCCTCCTTTTCATGGGCGCGCTGTCGGAAATGGCCGTGGCGCATCCCACCGCGGGATCTTTCGGCGTCTACGCCGAGCTTTACCTGAATCCCTGGGCCGGCTTCGTGGTCCGCTACACGTATTGGGCGGCGCAATGCATCGCCATCGGGGGCGAAGCCGTGGCCATCGCGATTTACTGCCAGTGGTGGTTCCCGAATACTCCGAAATGGCTGTGGATTCTCGCCTTTTCCGTCGCCTTGGTGTATGTGAACGCGCGCAGCGTCGGGAATTTCGGCAGCTTCGAATACTGGTTCGCGATGATCAAAGTGGTCGCCATCGTTCTGTTTGTGGTGTGCGGCCTCGCGCTGGTGCTGGGATTCACTCCGAAGCCCGCCATCGGTTTTTCGAACTTCACTTCGCACGGCGGTTTCCTGCCCACGGGATGGCGCGGAGTCTGGATGGCGATGGTGTTCGTGATCTTCAGCTATCTGGGGACCGAAGTGGTCGCAGTCACCGCCGGCGAGGCTAAGGACCCGCACACTGCCGTGCCACGAGCCATGCGATCCATGGTCGGCCGACTGATTCTGTTTTATCTGGGCTCGATCACAGTGCTGATCGCCATCGTTCCCTGGAACCAGATCCAACCCGGGTCCGACGTCACGGCGAGTCCGTTCGTCAAAGTATTCCAGTTGATTGGCGTGCCGGCGGCGGCGCATGTCGTGAACTTCGTGGTGATTACCGCTGCGGCGTCCAGCATGAATTGCAACCTGTATCTCTGCGGCCGCATGATCTTCTCACTGGCCCGCGGCGGGTATGCGCCGGCTGCTTTCGGCGTCGTCTCCAAACGCAATACGCCGATCGCCGCGCTGCTGGTTTCCGCTGCGGGATTGGCTCTGGCGATCCTGGTGGCGACGATCTATCCCAACAGCGCGTATGTGTATTTGTTCGGGGTCTCACTCTTCGGCGGATTGTTCGCCTGGCTGGTGATCTTCGTCACTCACTTAGCGTTTCGCAAGAAGTGGGACGCATCCGGCGGCCATCGTTTGCCGGTACGCATGATTGGCTACCCGTACACCTCGGTCCTGGGAACCGCGGCGATCGTCGCGATTCTTGCCACGACATGGTGGGTGGAAGGCATGCGCGTGACCCTGATATCGGGAATCCCGTGGCTAGGCGTTCTTACCATCGCTTACTTCATCATCATCCGCCGAAAACCAGTAAAATCATGAACCTTCTGAGCCAGTTCGCCCAAGCCCTGACCTCCGGCGCCATCCGGGTCATCGATCTCACGCAGCCTCTGGACGCCTCAACCGCTATCATTCCGCTACCGCCCGAGTTCGGCCAGTGCTGGCCGTTCCGCATGGAAGAAATCTCCAGGTACGATCAGCGCGGTCCCGCCTGGTACTGGAACAATTTCTCGTGCGGCGAGCACACCGGCACGCATTTCGACGCGCCCGTGCACTGGATCACGGGCAAGGATTATCCCAACAACGCGACCGACTCCATTCCGGTCGAGAAATTCTTCGCCCCAGCTTGCGTGATCGACGTATCGAGCGAAGTCTCCGCAAATCCCGATTTCCTTCTGACCCCGGAGCACATCGAAGCCTGGGAGCAGAAACACGGCCGCATTCCCGCCGGCTCCTGGGTGCTGATGCGTACCGATTGGTCCAAGCGCAAAGACATCCTTAACATTAAGGAAGACGGTTCGCACGCCCCCGGTCCGCATCCCGATCTCGTTCCGTTCCTCGCTCGCGAACGCGACGTGATCGGTTGGGGCTCAGAAGGCGTCGGCACCGATGCAGGCCAAGCCTACCGCTTCGATCCGCCGTTTCCGTGCCACACCGTCATGCACGGCAGCAACAAATTCGGTCTCGCCAGTTTGACCAACCTGGATCAGCTCCCGCCCACCGGCGCGATCCTGATTACGCCGCCGCTGAAGATCGTGAATGGCTCGGGGAGCCCCTGTCGCGTGCTTGCCTTAGTCTCCAAGCCGTAACATTAAACTGAAGATACATGGCGGAGCGGTCCTTCAAGAAGGAAGTCGAGAAACTTCGGCTTCCCGCCGGCGCTGAATTTCATGGCGAGGGAATCCTCGCCGTGACGAAAGCGCTGCTGCAATCGGGAGTCTCCTACGTCGCCGGCTACCAGGGTGCGCCCATCTCACACTTGATGGACGTCCTGACCGATGCCAACGATATTCTCGAAGAGCTGGGCGTGCATTTCGAGCACAGCGCCTCGGAAGCGACCGCGGCCGCCACTTTAGCGGCATCCGTCAACTATCCTCTGCGCGGAGCCGTGACCTTCAAATCGACCGTCGGCACCAACGTAGCGTCGGACGCGCTGGCGAATCTGGCTTCAGGCGGAGTGACCGGCGGCGCGCTGATCATCGTCGGTGAAGATTACGGCGAAGGCTCCAGCATCATGCAGGAGCGTTCGCATGCGTTCGCGATGAAGTCCCAGATATGGCTGCTCGACCCGCGCCCCAACCTCCCGTCAATCGTTCGCGCGGTCGAGCAAGGCTTCGATTTATCGGAAGCCAGCCATACGCCTGTGATGCTGGAGCTGCGCATCCGCGCCTGCCACGTCCATGGACGCTTCATTACCAAGCCGAATATCCGTCCGCGCTTCACGCTGAAAGATGCGATGGAGCATCCGGTTCGCGATGTCAGCCGCATCGTGCTTCCGCCGTCCAGTTATCTGCACGAGCAGGAAAAAACCCGCACCCGCTGGCCTGCGGCGCAGCGCTTCATCGTCGAACGCAGTCTGAACGAATTCTTCGCGCCCGATGCTCGCGATTTCGGAATCATTCTGCAAGGCGGGATGTACAACACCGCGATCCGGGCGCTGCAGCTTCTCGGTCTCTCCGATCCTTATGGCGATACGCAGGTTCCGCTGTATGTTCTAAACGTCACTTACCCGCTGGTCGACGACGAAATCAAGAAGTTCTGCGCCGACAAGCGCGGCGTGCTCGTGATCGAAGAAGGCCAGCCCGACTTCATCGAGCAAAATCTCAACTCGATTCTGCGCAAAGCCGGCATGAGCGCCAAGGTCCACGGCAAGGACGTGCTGCCAATGGGTGGCGAATATACGGGCGCAGCGGTGATTCAAGGCATTTTGAAATTCATCGAACAATACGCGCCTGAAATGCTCGACCGCGATCATCTGCCGAAAGCCGCTCGCCCAGCGCGGCAGCCTTCGCTTCCCGATATCCATCCGCGACCACCGTCCTTCTGCACGGGATGTCCTGAACGCCCCATTTTTACCGCGATGAAGCTGGTCGAGCGCGAACTCGGCCCGAGCCACGTCAGTTGCGACATCGGCTGCCATCTTTTTTCCATCCTTCCGCCCTTCAACATCGGAGCCACCACCATGGGCTACGGCCTCGGCTGGGCTGGAGCCGCCGCCTTCAACACCAAGGAAACCGCCAAGCGCACCATCAGCATCATGGGCGACGGCGGATTCTGGCACAACGGCCTGACCAGCGGCGTCGGTAACGCCGTGTTCAACCAAAGTGACAGCGTGCTCATCGTAGTCGACAACAGCTACACGGCGGCGACCGGCGGCCAGGATATTCTGTCCTCGGAAGCCGCGAATCCCATCCGGACCACCAAGCTTTCGATCGCTGACGCGGTTCGCGGAGTCGGCGTGAAGTGGGTCCGGACCATCACGCGGACTTACGACGTCGCCGCCATGCGCGACGTTCTGAGAGAAGCGTTGACGACAAAAGAGAAAGGGCCCAAGGTCGTAGTCGCGCAGAGCGAATGTAGTCTGAACAAGGAACGCCGCGTGAAGCCGCTGAAGCGCAAAATGATCGAGCAAGGACGGCGCGTTGTCCGCGAGCGATTCGGCGTCGACGCGGATACCTGCACGGGCGACCATTCCTGCATTCGGCTTTCCGGTTGCCCGTCTCTCACCATCAAGCCGAATCCCGACGCGTTGCGTCAAGACCCAGTGGCCACCGTGCTCGACAGTTGCGTCGGATGCGGACTTTGCGGCGAAGTCGCGCACGCGGCGGTCCTGTGCCCATCGTTCTTTCGCGCTGAAATCATCTCGAATCCCACCACGTGGGATCGCTTCATACACCGCTTCAGCCGCGGCGTGATCGGATTCCTGCAGCGCCGCATCGATCGCCGACTTGCGAGGATCACTGCGTAAATGGTCACGGGCCCGATCACCATCGCCATCCTCGCCATGGGAGGCGAAGGCGGCGGTGTCCTGGCGGATTGGATCGTCGACCTGGCCGAATCGAACGGCTATCGCGCGCAGACCACGTCGGTTCCCGGCGTCGCGCAGCGCACCGGGTCGACCATCTACTACCTCGAGCTTTTTGCCTGCGTCGCGGGCCGCGAGCCGGTGCTGGCACTGATGCCGGTTCCAGGCGAGCTCGATATCGTCCTCGGATCTGAGCTGATGGAAGCCGCCCGAGCCGTTCAGCGTGGCTTAGTAACTCCGGATCGCACGACGTTAATTGCCTCCATCCATCGCGTCTTTTCGATGACCGAAAAGACCGCGATGGGAGACGGGCGTGCCGACGCGGATCAGTTCATAGAAGTTTGCGCGAGCGCGTCCAAACGATTCGTCCAAGCCGATTTCGCGCACATCGCCGAAGAATCCAACAGCGTCATCAGCGCCGCGCTATTCGGAGCCCTTGCGGCCACCGGAGCGTTGCCGTTCGATCGCGCGAAGTTCGAAGCCGCTATTCAAAGCGGCGGTGTGGGCATCGAATCGAGCCTCAAAGCATTCTCGCGAGGCTATACGGCCGCGACCGGCGGCGTCGCCGTCACGCTATCGCCATCGCAGCAGTCTAAGCCAGGGCCAGTATTGAAAGATCTGACTCAGCGTATCATGCGCGATTTTCCGCCCGCCGCGCACGGGATTCTTCTCGCCGGAATCGAGCGTCTCGCCGATTATCAGGATGAAGCTTACGCTGCCGACTACCTGAGTCGGCTCGAACCGATCCGCGCGGTTGACCGCGCGCCCTCGACTCTGCTGCGCGAAATTGCGCGCCATCTCGCGCTGTGGATGTCCTACGAAGACGCCATCCGCGTCGCCGATCTGAAGATCCGCCGCGCCCGCTTTGAACGCGTCCATAGCGAGACCCGGGTCCAACCCGGCCAGCTCCTCGAAATCATCGAATTCCTGCATCCCCGACTGGCCGAAATCACCGACATCCTGCCCCGGTCTCTTGGCCAATGGATTCGCGACACTGCCTGGACGCGCGGCCTGGTCGAAAGACTCACACGAAAGGGCATGACGTTGCGGACCACGTCTTTATCGGGCTTTCTGCAACTCTATTTTCTCGCGGCGCTGCGCCCACTGCGTAGAAAATCCCTGCGCTTCGATCGCGAGCAGAAGAAGATCGCGGGATGGCTTGCGCAAATCCCGGACCTCGCGCGCGAAAATTACGACTTGGCCGCCGAAGTCGCCGAGTGTCCGCGCCTTATCAAAGGCTATGGCGATACGCACATCCTCGGCAGCCGGAATTTCGACACTCTCATGGGCGCTCTTCCCGCGCTGCGCACCAAACCGGACGCCGCGATGCGCCTGAAGAAACTTCGCGAGGCCGCGCTCGCCGATGACAGCGGACGAACCTTATCGGCCGCGCTCAATGAGGTCACCGCATGAAACAGGTGCCCACTAAGAAGATCGTTTGCCTTGGTGGAGGTCCCGCCGGCCTCTATTTCGCGATCCTGGCCAAGAAAGCGAATCCTTCCTGGCACATCACCGTGATCGAACGGAATCGATACGACGCGACCTTCGGCTGGGGCGTCGTGTTTTCCGACAAAACCATGGACGGCTTCAAGGACGCCGACGCCCAGACCCACGCGTCCATCACCGAAGCGTTTCGCCACTGGGACGACATCGACGTCTTTTTCAAGGGTCGCAAGCTCACTTCCGGAGGACACGGCTTCTGTGGCATCGGGCGCATCGCGCTGCTGCAAATCCTGCAACGCCGCGCCGCACGCCTCGGCGTGAAGCTGCACTTTCAATCCGAAGTAACCGACCCCGAAGAATACGCCTCGAAATGCGACCTGGTCATCGGAGCCGACGGCGTCAACTCCATCACGCGCCGACGCTACGAAGACGTTTTTAAGCCCAACATTGAGGTCCGCCACAACCGCTTCATCTGGCTCGGCAGCCGCAAGAAACTGGACACCTTCACTTTCGACTTCAAGGAAACCGAATGGGGCTGGTTCAACCTGCACGCCTACCGCTTCGATGCCGAATGGTCCACGTTTATCATTGAGACTCCGGAAAAGACGTGGTGGAAAGCCGGCGTCGACCGCATGACCGCGAAAGAATCCATCCGGTTATGCGAAAAACTTTTCGCCGATCGCTTGGATGGTCTTCCCCTGATTTCAAACGCCCGTCACCTGCGCGGGTCCGCAGTCTGGCTGAAATTTCACCGCGTCCTGTGCGAAAAGTGGTTCCACCAAAACATCGTCCTGATCGGCGATGCCGCGCATACCGCGCACTTCGGCATCGGCTCCGGAACCAAGCTCGCCATGGAAGACGCGATCGCACTTTCGCGCGTCCTCACCCGGCACAGCGGTGACATCGCGAACGCCCTCGAATCGTATCAGGAAGAGCGCGAGATCGAAGCGCTGAAGCTCCAAAGCGCCGCCCGCAATCGCATGGAATGGTTCGAAAACGTCGAGCGCTACGTCCATCTCGACCCCGAGCAATTCACCTACAGCCTTCTCACCGGCAGCCAGCGCATCGGCCACGAAAACCTGAAGCTCCGCGACCCAGCTTATGTCGCCCACGTGGAACGCTGGTTCGCCGCGCGCAGCGGTGTCGATCATCCCGTTCCGCCGATGTTCACATCGTTCACCGTACGCGGTGTGTCGCTGAAGAATCGAGTGATCGTGTCGCCGATGGCGATGTACATGGCTCGCGACGGCGTGCCGGGCGATTTTCATCTTGTTCACTTGGGCGCACGCGCGATGGGGGGCGCCGCGATGGTCGTAACCGAAATGACCTGCGTCTCGCCTGACGCCCGAATCACGCCGGCCTGCCCCGGCATGTGGAATGACGAACAGCTCGCGGCGTGGAAGCGCATCGTCGATTACGTGCACGCGCAAACCGACGCGAAAATCGCTTTGCAACTCGGCCACTCCGGCCGCAAAGGTTCGACGCGGCGTGCCTGGGAAGGAATGGATCGTCCACTCGAATCCGGGAACTGGCCCATCGTATCGGCCTCCGCGATTCCGTATATCGAAGGCATGTCGCAAGTCCCGCACGAAGCAACGCCCGCCGACCTCAAACGCATCAAGGCCGACTTCGTCGCGGCCACGCGACGCGGCATCGCCGCCGGATTCGACTGGATCGAGTTTCACTGCGCCCACGGCTACCTGATGTCAAGCTTCATTTCTCCGCTGACCAATCACCGCACGGATCAGTACGGCGGCTCGCTCGAAAATCGCTGCCGTTACCCTCTTGAAGTTTTCAAAGCCATGCGAGCCGTCTGGCCCCAGGAAAAGCCCATGAGCGTACGCATCTCCGCGCACGATTGGGTCCCCGGTGGCCTCACTCCCGAAGACGCCGCCCGCGTCGCGTGCCTCTTCAAAGCCGCTGGAGCCGACGTCATCGATTGCTCCTCCGGCCAGGTCAGTAAGGCCGAGCGGCCCATTTACGGCCGCATGTTTCAAGTGCCTTTTTCCGATCGCATTCGCAATGAAGTCGGCGTCCCAACCATCGCCGTCGGAAATATTTTCGAAAGCGACCACGTCAACACCATCATCGCCGCCGGCCGTGCCGACCTCTGCGCGATCGCTCGCCCCCATCTCGCGGATCCCGCCTGGACTCTGCATGAAGCCGCGCGCCAAGGCTTTTTCGACATATGGTGGCCCGAGCCCTACCTGGGCGGCAAGCTGCAACTGGAGCGCAATCTCTCTCGCGCCGCGCAACTGAGGTTACAAGTGTGACGCTCGAAGGCAAACACGCCGTCGTCACCGGAGGAGCCGGCGGTATCGGAGCCGCCATCGCCACGATTCTTCGCGACCACGGCGCGCATGTCACGATTCTCGGCCGCCACACGAGCCCCATCGGCGCCAACATTTCTGACCCAGCCGCAGTTGACGAAGCGTTCAGAACAGCACGTGCCGAATCCGGTCCGGTTTCAATTTTGATCAACAACGCCGGCCAAGCCGAATCCGCACCGTTCCTGAAAACCAATCCCGACCTTTGGCGTCGAATGATGTCCGTCAATCTCGACGGGACGTTCCATTGCACGCAAGCCGCGCTGCCGGATATGCTGAGGTCCGGCTGGGGACGCGTCGTCAACATCGCCAGCACTGCTGGTCTCATCGGCTATGGCTACGTGTCGGCGTATTGCGCGTCGAAACACGGAGTCATCGGTTTGACCCGTTCCCTGGCGCTCGAACTCGCGACCAAGAACATCACCGTGAACGCCGTCTGTCCCGGCTTCACCGACACCGCCATGCTTCAGCGAACCGTCGAAAACATCGTCGCCAAAACCGCACGCACGCCCGAACAAACTCGAGCCGAACTCGCCGCTCGCAATCCTCAGAACCGTCTGGTGCTGCCGGAAGAAGTCGCAAACGCGGTAGCGTGGCTGTGCCTCCCAGGCAGCGAATCCATCACCGGTCAGGCGATTTCCGTGTCCGGCGGCGAAGTCACTTAGAAAAGGACCAACATGCGCCATCTTCCAGGAGACCCGCACCAGTTACCCGGCAACCGCAGCCCGCTCGAAGACTATCAAAGCCGGCATTTCAAATACGAGGTCGACGGGCGAGTCGCGACCATCACGCTCAATCGCCCCGAGCGCAAAAATCCGCTCACCTTCGACTCCTACGCCGAACTCCGCGACCTGTTCCGCGCGATGCCCTACGCCGAAGACATCAAGGCCGTCATCGTCACAGGCGCCGGCGAAAACTTCTGTTCTGGTGGCGACGTGCATGAAATCATCGGTCCTTTGACTAAGCTCGACATGCCCGGCCTGCTGGCGTTCACCCGCATGACTGGCGATGTCGTCAAGGCTATGCGTGCTGGCCCGCAGCCGATCATCGCCGCGATCGACGGGGTCTGCGCCGGCGCTGGAGCCCTGCTCGCCCTCGCATCCGATCTGCGCTTCGGCACCGCGCGCAGCAAGACCGCATTTCTCTTCACCCGCGTCGGCCTCGCCGGATGCGACATGGGAGCCTGCGCCCTCTTGCCTCGCGTCATCGGCCAGGGCCGAGCCGCCGAATTGCTGTTCACCGGCCGGTCGATGAACGGCACCGAAGCCGAACGCTGGGGATTTTTCAATCGCCTGTGCGAACCCGACGCGCTCCGCAACGACGCGCGGTCCCTCGCCGCCCAATTGGCCTCAGGCCCTACGTTCGCCCACGGCATCACCAAGAAAATGCTTCAGCAGGAGTGGAACATGGGCGTCGATGAAGCCATCGAAGCCGAAGCCCAGGCACAAGCCATCTGCGCGGCGACCAACGACTTTCATCGCGCCTATCATGCCTTCGTCGCCAAACAAACGCCAGTTTTCGAGGGAGATTAATTTTACACTCCCTCCCGCAGGATGCAACAATGAGGGCGTGACGCAAGCGTCCGCCTCCAAATCGACCCGGGTATTTCACAAAAATGTCCTGGCGCGTTTCGCCGACTGCGATCCCGCCGGCATGGTCTTCTACCCGCGTTACCTGGAAATGTTCAACAATCTCGTGGAAGACTGGTGCCAGGAGGAGCTGAACCTGCCGTTCTCTGAAGTCCACAGCGGACGTGGCTGGGGCCTTCCTACCGTTCACCTGAACGTCGATTTCGTCGCGCCCAGTTTCTTGGGCGAAGTGCTTTCCGCCACTCTCGCCGTCACCAGCCTCGGGACCAGTTCGATTGCGCTCGACATTCTGCTGCGCGGACCCGACGGCGTCGATCGTGTGCGCGGCAAAGTCGTGCTGGTTCTCATGGACACGCGCCGCAAACGCGCGCTCACCATCCCCGATGACATTCGCGCCCGCATCGCCCAGTTTTGTGCTCCCGCATAAATCATGGATTTTCTGCAACCGCCAAACTGGGTGCGCCCCAAAGGATACTCGAACGGCGTCTCTGCCAGGGGACGTGTGATTTTCTTGAGCGGCATGATCGGCTGGGACGCGCAAGAAAAGATCGTCGCAGATGACTTCGCTACGCAAGTGCGCCAGGCTCTGAAAAACATCGTCGAGGTGCTTGCCGAGGCAAACGCCAAGCCCGAACACATCGTTCGCATGACCTGGTACGTTCTCGATAAACAGGAATACTTCGCGTCGGGCACCCAAACCGGCGCCGCGTACCGCGAGATCATCGGACGCCACTATCCGGCCATGACCGTGGTCCAGGTCGCCGCTCTGCTCGAACACCGAGCCCGCGTCGAGATCGAAGTCACTGCGGTAATCCCCGAATAATCCATGTTCCCTATACATGAAGTAAGAAAGTCTTTCCCAGCTCTCAAACAGGCTGGCGAAAAGTTCATCTTTTTCGACAACGCCGCCGGAGCGCAGATGCCGAAGCAGGCCCTCGATGCCGTTGCCGAACATCTGCTCCTCCGCAACGTCCAGCGCGGCGGACCCTACAAACAGTCCCGGGAAGTCGACGCGACCATCGCCCGAGCCCGTGAAAGCGTCGCGATGTTCCTGAACGCCCGCCAACCCGAAGAAATCTGCTTCGGGATGAACGCGACCTCCTTCATCCGCCAGGTGAGCATGGCTATCGGCCAAATACTCCGCGCGAGCCGCAACGAAATCGTCGTTACCGATCTCGACCACGAATCGAACATCGCCACCTGGCTCGCCCTCCGAGCGAACGGCGCAAGAATCGTCTGGTGGAAGATGCGCAAGGATGGGCGCCTTCACGGCGAAGACTTGGACTCACGGCTCTCGAAAAAAACCAGGATCGTCGCGTGCCCACTGGCCTCAAACTCTTTGGGTTCGATTCTCGACGTAGCCGACGTTTCGCGGCGGGCTCACGCCCACGGCGCCGAGGTCTTCATCGACTGCGTCCACTACGGTCCTCACGGACCCATCGACGTCCGGGCGCTCGACTGCGACTACCTGGTCTGTTCCGGCTACAAAATCTTCGGCCCGCACATGGGATTCTTGTGGGGCCGCAAGCACCTCCTCGACAGTTTGCCGACCTTTCGCGAGGATTTTATACCCGACACGGCGCCGTCGAAATTTGAAGTTGGTACTTATGTTTACGAAAACGTCGCCGGAATGGATGCCGCCATCCGATACATCGAAACCCTGGGCAAGCGTCTGTCGCCGAAGGCGATAGGCCGCCGCGCACTGATCCTGAACGCCATGGAAGCCATCCGCGACTACGAAGCCTCGCTCTCCACAGAATTTCTCCAAGCCCTCGGGTCCGTAAAGAACGTCATCGCCTACGGCATCACCGATCCCGCCGACGTCCTCCACCGCACTCCCACCTTCTGCTTCAATGTGAAAAATAAATCCGCGTCCGAAGTGGCGACGCGTCTGGCGAAACAAGGCATCGCAGTCCGCAACGGCAACATGTATTCCCCGCGTGTGATGAAGCGCCTCAAGATCACCGCTCCCGACGGTGCAGTCCGAGCATCGCTGGTGCATTACAACACGGCAGACGAAATCCACCGCTTCGCGCAAATTTTAAGAAAGCCGCTGAAAAAAGGGGACTGACCATTCTGTCCCAAAGCGCAAGACATCGCTAAGTCCGAACATTCCCTACAGAGCGGCCAGTCCCCTTTTTTCAGCCGCCACCCGCGAGCTTCCTCACAAACTCCACATCCCCATCCAGAAAATCGTAGTCAAATAAATTCTCCCGCTCCTCCCACACGATTTTCTCGAACTCCAAATTCACCGGCTCCCCTGTAAACTCCGTCACCTGAAAAAAAATCAGCCGGATCGCCGCGCCGTGTCCGTACCGGATGTCATATCGCCCCAGCTCCGCGCCTACCCGAGCCTCAATCGCTAGTTCCTCCCGCAGCTCTCTCACCAGCGCGTCGGCGAATTTCTCGCCCGCCTCCACCTTCCCACCCGGAAACTCCCATTTCAAAGCGTGACGACGGCCCTCCCTGCGCTGGCAGATCAATACCCGCCCGTCTCTCTCGATCGCCGCGGCGACAACATTCATTCAGCGATAATTGAAGCACGAATGCATAGCGAGCGTCTGCTTGACCATTTCCGCAATCCGCGCAATTCGGGCGAACTCGCTCCGCCGGCCGTCAAAGTGGATGTTTCCAACCCCGCCTGTGGCGACATGCTGCGCTTGTGGGCCCGCTTTGAAAACGACCGCATCGCCGAAGCGCGCTTCCAGACCCGAGGATGCACCGCCTCCATCGCCGCCGCCTCCGCGCTCACCGAATGGATGATCGGAAAATCGCGCCTCGAGCTTCAATCTCTCACCCCCGCCGTCATCGAAGACGCACTGGGAGGCCTCGAACCCGCCTCGAAGCACGCCGCAGTCCTGTGCGTCGACGCAGTCAAACGAGTTCTAGATTAAAAATGGGGACCGACCACTCTGTCCCAAAAGGCACACTGTAGCCTGAGGGCACGAAGCAGCCCGAGCGGACAGGGCGTCAGCCCCCATTTTTCGCCTTTTCCGACGACGCGCAGCACAGCGGTATAAACTAGTTGCTGATATGCCGAGTCGACTTCTGCTCTCTCTTCTCGCGTTGGCGTCCTTCGCCGCCGCGCAGGCGCCCCGCACCAATGTAACCAGCGGCCGCCGCTATCCGCGCATCGTCGTTCGCGGAGCCCTCGTAATCGACGGCAGCGGAACTCCCGCCGCCGGCCCTAAAGACATCGTGATCGAAAACAACATGATCACCGATGTCATTCCGCTCGATGGCGTCGCGCTCGCGCAAGGGAACGCGCGCCGCCCCGCCGGCGATATCGAGATCGATGCGACCGGAAAATACGTTCTGCCCGGGCTCATCGATGTTCACGCCCACGTCCAGGACGAGCGCGGCGGGATTCCCCAGCCCCTCGACTATGAACTGAAGATCTGGCTCTCCTGCGGCATCACCACCGTGCGCGATGTCGGCAGCGACACGCGCAAAACGCTCGAACTGCGCCGCCGCAGCGCCGCTGGCGAAGTCGCCTCGCCGCGCATTTTTGTTTATCCGATGTTTGGCCAGCCCAAAACCCCCGACCTCGCCCGCGCCCGCGTCCGCGAGATTCAAGCGCAGACCGCCGACGGCATCAAGTTCCTCGGCATCCAGCGCGACATTATGGAAGCCGCCGAGGACGAAGCTCACAAAGTCGGCCTGCGCATCGCGCACCACGTCGGCGTCGAAGAAACCAATGCCTGGGACGATATCAAATTCGGCACCACCAGCATCGAGCACTGGTATGGAATCCCCGATGCCGCGCTCGACGAAGGCGTCCAAGCCTTCCCGGCCACGTATAACTACAATAACGAAGGCGACCGTTTCCGTTACGGCGGACGCTTGTGGCGCGAGGCCAATCCCGAAAAGTTGCAAGCCGTCCTGCAAGGCATGGTCGACGCCAGAGTCGCCTGGGTCCCGACGTTCAGTATCTATGAAGCCAGCCGCGACGTGCAGCGCGCCCGTACGCAGCCGCAGTTCAAGGATTACCTGCATCCCACACTCGAAAAGTATTTCGCGCCGAACCCCGCCAATCACGGTTCCTACTTCGATCACTGGACCTCCACTGATGAAGCTTTCTGGAAGGAGAACTATCGCATTTGGATGGCCGCCGTTCGCGATTTCGCCGAGCGCGGCGGCACCGTCGGCGTCGGCGACGATGCCGGATTCATCTATTCGATGTACGGCTTCGGCCTGATCCGCGAGCTCGAATTGCAACAGGAGGCCGGATTCCTGCCGCTCAAAGTGATCGAGCACGCGACCTTCAACAACGCGAAAATCCTAGGCCAGGAAAAACAGCTCGGTAAAGTGCGCGCCGGCTACCGAGCCGATCTGATCGTGGTCAATGGCAATCCCCTTGACGACTTTAAAGTCCTGTATCCCACGGGCATCGAAAGCTGGATCGACGGCAAGCAAGTCCACGGCGGCGGTATCGAGTGGACCATCAAAGACGGCATCCCCTATCACGTCCCGGAGTTGATGAAGGACGTAAAAGACATGGTCACACAAGCTCGCGGCGGCCAGAAAGGAACCGGCGGTGCTCGCTAATGTTTTTCTGATCTGTGTGCTAGCGCAGAATTGGCCATCCTTTCGCGGAGACCACGCCCTCGGCGTCGTAGAAAACGCCCCTCTGCCCGCTTCATGGGACGTCGACAAAGGCCGCAACGTCGCTTGGCAGACCGCGATTCCCGGTCTCGCCCATTCGAGCCCCATCGTCTGGGGCAATCGCATCTATCTGACCACCGCGGTCAGTGACGACCCCAACTCTGTCCTTCAATTTCCCCTCAAAGGCGAGCTCGACACCCGCACGGATACTTCCAAACACCAGTTCCGCGTCATGGCGCTCGACAAGTCCAGCGGGAAAGTGGTCTGGGACAAGCTCGCCTATGAAGGTGAACCCCACGTCGCCCGCCATCCCCATAACAGCTACGCCGCCGCGACCCCCGCTACCGACGGCAAGCACGTGGTCGCGTTTTTCGGTTCCGAAGGACTCTATGGCTTCAACACCGATGGCAAGCTGCTTTGGAAACAAGATCTGGGCGTTCTCGATCAAGCCGCGTTCGATGTGCCGGATTACAAATGGGGCTACGCCAGCTCGCCGATCATCTATAAGAATCTTGCCATCGTGCAGTGTGATCAGATCAAGGGTTCGTTCCTCGCCGCCTTCGACGTCGACACTGGCAAACAAGTCTGGCGCGTGGAGCGCGATGCCATTCCCTCCTGGGCCACGCCGGGAATCTACGAAGGCAAAACCGGCGCCGAGCTGATCGTCAACGGAACGGAATACGTGCGCGGCTATGATCCTATGACCGGCAAGGAGCTATGGAAGCTGAAGGGCACTTCCATGATCTCCGTTCCCACTCCATTCGCCACCGGCGATCTGATTTACGTCTTCACCGGATACTGGCGCTACGTTCAACCGATTTACGTGATCAAGCCCGGTGCGCGTGGCGACATCACTCCTCCCAAAGATGCGGAATCCACCGCGCAGCTCCAATGGACCACGCAGAAGGGCGCGCCGTATCTGAACACGCCCCTGGTTTACGGCGAATATCTTTATGTAATGGGCAACACCGGAATCCTGGTGTGTTATCGAGCCCGCACCGGTGAAAAGATTTATCAGAAGCGCCTCGGCTCCGGCGGATACTTCACCGCATCGCCGGTCGCCGGCGGCGGCAAAATTTACTTCACCAGCGAAGATGGCGACGTTTTCGTGGTCCGAGCCGGCCCCGAATACGAGTTGCTTTCTGAAAACCACATGGGCGACGTCTCCATGGCCACGCCCGCCATCACCGGCCGCACGCTCCTCTATCGAACCCAGCATCGCCTCTACGCGCTCGAAGAGAAGACGTTCTCAATGACTTCTTTCGACTTTCGTCCGCGCACGCGCGTCTTGTTCGGCGCCGGCGAATTTTCCCGTCTCGGTGAAGTGGCCCGCGAGCTCGGCGGCACCAAATGCCTGCTGGTTGCCGATCAAGGAATGCTCGATTGCGGCTACGCCCAGGAAGCCATCCGCACTCTAAAAGCCCGCCGCATCGAGGTCTTCGCGTTTCACGATTTTTCTGCCGGCCCCACCGCCGCGATGGTCCAGGCGGGCGCCGACTATGTCGCGCCGCATCGCGTCAATCTGATCGTCGCGCTGGGCGGCGGTAGCTCCATGGATTGCGCCAAGGCCATCAACTTTGTCGATTCCAACGGCGGCTCCATTCGGGACTACTGGGGTTACGGCAAAGCCTCCAAGCCGATGCTGCCCATGATCGCCGTTCCCACCACCGCCGGAACCGGTAGCGAAGCGCAAAGCTTCGCCGTGATTCTCGATCCGGAGCATAACTCGAAAATGACCTGCGGCGACCAGAAAGCCGCCTTCCGCGCCGCGATTCTCGATCCGAAGCTCACCGTTTCCATGCCGCGTGAGCTGACCGCTGCCACCGGCTACGACGCGATCTCGCACGCGGTCGAAACTCTGGTCAGCACGCGCCGCACCGCGCTTTCAGAATGTTTTTCGCGATCCGCGTGGCGCCTGCTCAACCGCAATTTTGAGCGTGTTCTGAAAGAACCCGACGATCTCGACGCTCGCGGCGCGATGCTCATCGGCGCGCACTTCGGCGGCCTGGCCATCGAAAATTCCGCGCTCGGCGCCGCGCACGCCTGCGCTACTCCGCTGACGACGCATTACAAGATCCCGCATGGCGCCGCGATCGCCTTGGTGCTTGCGCACGTCGTCTCGCACGTTGCGAAGGGTAACGGAGTCGCCCAGCTTTACGACGAACTCGGCGCCGGCGATCTGGTCCACCGCCTGCGCGGCCTCGCCGAAACCGGAGGCTTGCCCAGGTTCCTCCAGGACGCGAAGGTCCCCGAAGAGGCCCTCCCTCGTCTCGCCGAGGAAGCTGCCGCGCAGTGGCCGGGCCGCTTTAGCCCGCGCCCCTTCGATGCCGCCGCCGCTCTGGACATTTATCGATGCGCGTACTGATTCTTTTTCTCACTCTGCTCTCTCTTGCTTTCGCCGACGACTGGCCTCAATTTCGCGGCAACCCCAGCTTGACCGGAGTCTCCCCGTCCCCCTTACCCAAGGCGTTAAAACTTCTGTGGACCTTCGAAGCCGGCGATTCCATCGAATCTTCCGCCGCCATCGTCGACGGAGTCGTCTACGTCGGCTCGCAATCCGCCGATCTGATCGCCGTCAGTCTTTCCACCGGCAAACTCCTCTGGAAATACAAAGTGAAGGACGGCATCGGTGAATCCTCACCGGCCGTTCACTCGAATGTAGTCGTCGTCGGCGATCTGTCCGGCGTCGTACACGCCGTGAACGCGAAGGACGGCAAAGGCCTGTGGACTTTCACCGCCGGCGGCGAAGTAAAAGCCAGCCCCGTCATCGTCGACGATAAAGTGATCGTCGGCTCCTACGACGGCAATCTCTACTGCCTCTCGCTCGCCACCGGGAAACTGGTCTGGGGATTCAAAACCAACGGCCCCGTGCACGCAACTGCCAGCGTGGCGGCCGGTCTCGCCTACATATCCGGATGCGACGGCGTCCTCCGCGGCATCCGCATCTCTGACGGCAGGGAAATGGTCTCCATCACCACCGGCTCCTACACCGGAGCCTCTCCCGCGATAGCCAATTCCCAGGCCTATTTCGGCACTTTCGACAACAATGTGCTCGCCTTCAGCCTCAAGACCAAGAAACCCCTATGGCGTTATGAAAACCCCCAGCGTCAGTTCCCGTTTTATTCTTCGGCAGCGCTCGACAACGGAAAAGTTATCGTAGGTGGACGCGATAAGATCGTCCACTGCCTCAACCGTCAGACGGGTAAGGAGTTCTGGGAATTCGCCACCCGCTCCCGAGTCGAATCATCCCCCGCAGTCGTCGAAGGCCGCGTGTATGTAGGCTCAAACGACGGCCATTTCTACGTTCTCGATGAGGTGACCGGCGCCAAACTGTGGGACTTCGAGGCCGGGGCCCCACTCTCCGCATCGCCAGCAATCTCGCAATCGAGAATCGTGATCGGATCGCAGGACGGCAAGCTCTACTGCTTCGGCGAATAACCGATCTGGTCGAGCAGCGTCTCCACCGACTTCGCAATCTCGACCACCGCGTGATCGAACGCGCCCTCGTTCGTCCGCGACGGTTTCCGGTACCCGCTCACTTTGTGCACAAACTGCAACGCCGCCGCCGAAATCTCCTCCCGAGTCGCCGGCTCCTCCGGCCTCCTGAGCACTTTAATGCTGCGGCACATAATACTTACTCATACCGCAACGCGACCATAGGATCCAACTTCGCCGCCCTTCGAGCCGGAATCACCGAAGCCGCCAACCCCGCAACCCCCAATATCACCGGCACCCCCACAAACGTCAGCATATCCCGAGGACTCACCCCATACAACAAACTAGCAGCGAACCGGCTAGCCGCCAGCGCCAGAACGATCCCGATCCCCAACCCCACCGCCGTCAACGCGAGCCCCTGCCTCGTCACCATCGCCAGAATCTTCCTCCGCTCCGCCCCCAGCGCCATCCGGATCCCGATCTCTTTCGTCCGCCGCCCGACCGAGAAACTCATCACCCCATACAGCCCCACCACCGCCAGCGCCAGCCCGCTTAAACCAAAAATGGTGAACAACGTAGCCGTCAGCCGAGGCAGCAGCATCGCTTTCTCTGCGTGATCCTTCATCGTGAGCGCATTAAACACCGCCAAATTCGGGTCGAGAGCATGGATCTCCCGCCGGACCACTTCGAGCATCGCCGCCGGCGATGAACTCCTCGCCACGAGTGCGATTCCCGTCAGGCTCATGATCTTGCCCAAATTCTGATCGAGCGCGACATACACCGTCGGAACATCGCCCTCGCCGAGCGTCCTCTGCTTCGCATTCCCCACCACCCCGATCACTTCATATGTATCGGTATTATCGGGATTGCGGATCATCCCGCCCATCGGATTCTTATCCGGAAATAGCCGTTCCGCCGTCGCGCGATTGATAATCGCTACCGGCCGTCCAGTCTCATGACCGAAATCCCGACCGCTCAACAATGGAATCCCCATTGTCTCGAAATATGCGTGGTCCGCCATAACCACCGAGGTATGTACCAATGGCAAATCCCCCGAAGTGAACCGGCTCTGGTGTCCTACCACGCTTAGCGGGATGAAATCCGTGTAGCTCACCGACGCGATCCCCGGCAGCGCCGCGATGCGCCGCTTCACCTCTTCTAGAAACGGCCCAATTTCCTTCGATCTCAAGTTGTTCGGATCGAACGCAATCGACAGCACCGGCCCCGTTTTCATCCCCAGCGCGATCGACCCCGCGCTTCCCAAACTCCTCAGGAACAGCCCAGCGCTAATCAGCAGCACCAGCGACAGAGTCACCTGCGTCACCACCAGCACATTGCGCAGCCCGAATCGGCGCGACCCGCCCACTCGCGCATCGCCCGATTTCATGGCCTTGATCAGATCCGGCCGCGTAGCGCGCAACGCTGAAGCGAGCCCGAACAACACCGCACTCACCAACGACAGCGCGATCGTAAATAGCAACACCCGCAGATCGGGCGCGAAGTGTGTGCTTATTGGAATCGGAATGGGCAACTCCACGTGAGAGATCGCCACGGTAGCCCAGCACGAAAGCAGGAATCCAGCACCCGCACCGCCTAACGACAATAGCACGCTCTCAGTCAGTAATTGCCGGACCAGCCGCGCCCGACTCCCGCCCACCGCCAGCCGGACTGCCATCTCCCGCTGCCGAGCCGCCCCACGCGCCAGCAACAAATTCGCGACATTCGCGCACGCGATCACTAGCACCAGCCCCACCACCACCATCAACCCTGCCAGCAGCCCGAACGCGCCCGTGTTCATGTCGCCCGGCAGTGTACCCGATGCCTCCAGGATGATCTTCGACGGACGCTGGTTCTTCCGATACTCTGCATCCAACCGCGCATTCACCACGTTGGCCGCTGCCAGCGCCTCCTTCCGCGATACCCCCGCCTTCATCCGCCCGTCGAGCAGAATCCACTGGTTGTCCCGTTGCGTCATCGCCGGCCCCTCGCGCGCAATTTCAGGAAGCAACTCCGCATACATCGCCAGCGGCGCCCAAAACTCGCCGATCAGCATCCGATCCGTCCCGTGAAATTCCGCCGCCGCGACGCCCACCACGGTCCACGCGCGATCGTTCATCAGGATCGTCCGCCTCACGATCCCCGGATCGCCTCCGAACTGCCGCTTCCACAACCCGTTGCTCAGCACCACTACTCTGTCGCGCCCCGGAACCTCGTCCTCCTTCGGCTCAATCCCGCGCCCCCCCGCCAACGGCACGCCGATCACCGAAAAGTAATTCCCGGAGACCAGTTGTCCCCACACCCGCTCTGAATTCAAGCTCACCGGAGCGACGACGAAATGTCCTGCGACATCTTCAAACGCCCCCCGCAGCCCGTTCCGCAGGTCCAGGTAATTCGGATAAGAATAGCTGCTGCCGGTCTCGGTATTCGCGAAATTCACCAGTCGGCCCGGCTCGCGCACGGGAAGCTCGCCGAACAGAACCGCATTCGCCATCGTGAAGATGGTCGTGTTAGCAGCGATCCCAATCGCGATGGAAACCATCACCACCGCTAGAAATCCCGGGCTGCGTTTCAAAGTCCGGCAAGCGAACTTCAAGTCCTGCCAAAAAATTCCCATGTCCCTAGTACGACACAACCGCCTGAAAAGATCCATTAGATGAATGTTCCGGGTCCATGTATCGGCGTGTATCCGCGTCTATCGGCGGCCCTATTTTTCCACTTCCAGCCCGACGAAGGAAACCACCACTCCCAGTTCCCTGCGATCGACCTTGACGCCGTTCGCCGCCTTGTCCAATTCGAAATTGACCAATACCAGACCCGCTCTGAGAGCCTGCGCCGGAGCCCTTTCCGAATAGACATACCTTCCCGGCGTCTGAAACACCCGCGGACCCAACGGGTAGCCATTCATGTCGCCGCGCAGCGTCATCGGACCCAGTGCCTCAAGCTGCCCCGGCGAGACGTACACCCGCAGCGTGAGATTCGCGCCGTTCTGGTCCGAACCCGGCGGCGGCTTGAGAACCGCGGAAAAGTTCTTGGCCGTCCAGCGCCATGCGTTCTCTTCCACGCCATAGAATCCGGTCAGCAGTTGGGCGTCGCTGGCCGGATCTCCCATGTCCAGACTGCTCGCGGCGCGCGCGCTCGGGTCCGAGGCCCGGCGATACAGGTCGTACGACTGCAACTCGAAAATATGCGTGCGCCAGAACGTGGCGCCTTCGAAATGCTGGGCCGGCTCGTAGCCCAGCACTCGAAACACGCCGGCCCAGCGCTCTCTCTCCGTAGCCTTGGTGTAGCCCACCAACACGCGATCGGGCGGCCGCGAGGAGAACAATGCGGTCGCGTCTCTGGCGTGATTCCGTTTCGACCAATCCCAGTACGCCCGCGCCGACCCTTGATGATAATCCGTATACACGTTCGCGGAAAAATAGGGCTGAATCGCGAGCGTCGGGTATCCGACAGCGTATAACTCCCCGGACGGTTCTCGTTGCAGATAGCGCGCCGCTTCCTGGCTGCCCGAGTACGCGGAATTCCAGTCGTAGCGTACCGCCTCAAACGTCCAATAGCACTGCATCGAAATCGCGATCAGCACCGCCGCGGTAGCCGCGCGAGAAATCCGCATGTTCTCCGCAGAAATCCATATGGCGAACAGCCAGGCCAGAAATAGGATGCCGAAATGCCAGACCGCGGCGTAGACCACCGTCCCGAACAGCCAGAGAATTACGTTGACCAGTAGAAAGAACAGCCATCCGCCGCCGCGCCACAGGAACGGAGCCGAAAGTGCGATCACGCCGAGGGAAGCGACCCAGGATCCGGTGAAAGCTTCCGACAACGTGAGCTTGGTGATGTCCCACAGGAAGCGGAAGTTCGCGACGCTGCCCCGTTCCTCCGCGAAGGCGACGTCTTTGGCCGGCCACGCGCAAACCACCAGCAGCGCCAGGACCAGCCCATACAATGCCGTGATCGCGAGCAGGCGCCGCCGCTCGGCCTGCCGCAGGCTGGACCACCGCAAGGCGACCCGGCCGTACACCGTCAGCCATATGCAAGCCGAGACCACCAAGCCGTGCACGCTGATCCCGGCGATCAAACATAGCAGCGCGGGGAAGAGCACGGGCCGTTCTCTGGCCTGCTTGTAAATCGCCGCGGTCGCGAACAATAGCGGAGCCATCAGGGAATAGCTGCGCGCTACCACCGCGTATTGGTAACAAATATAGTATGTAAAAGGCAGCGACAATCGAATGAAAAGCGGGAACGGCGAATAACGCAATATTAACAAAACCGCCGAGAACCCCAGCGCCGCAGACACAAAATTGTAATCTGAATAGGGCAAGCCCAGGCGAATTAAGACATGCAACAAGGTTTGCCACAGTCCGGGAGATCCCTCATAGTGAAGCAGCCTGATCCACAAATCGAGCAGCGAAGCGTCGCGCCCCAGCAACCACCCCTGCGCCTCGTCGGCCCAAGGTTCATGCCGGTGAATCACGGCCGCGACCAGGATCGCGTAGGCAGCGGCCGCGCAGTAAATCCATGCGTGCGGCTGCGCTTCCTGCCGGCGGACCTGTTCGCGTGCAAGCGCTGGAGCACTCATACCGTCGGGAGAGTCTTATACGGCCGTCGTGGCGCTGAAACTGGCTTTTCGGCGTGCCTTTCCTAAGATTAGCCCAAATCGCAGCATAAATACAGAGAGGCCCCTCACGAATCGCGCCCTTGTGCGGCCCGGGATTTGTAAGTTTCCCGTCGACTTAATCACATCCGCGAAACAACGACGCGGCGCGGTTCCACCGGCGGATCGAATCGCCGAAGCATCGTGGCATGTCACGAACAAAACGGAAATACGACCGCTCGATAGCCGTTGCGGCTCGGCAAATAAACCGAGCCGCGCGTGCCAGCGGTCGGACCTCTCAGCGCCCCTAGATCATCCAGTTCACCGTGACGACAGTGGTGGACGAGTTGCCCTTGCTATCGATCACCGTCAGTTGGAACAGGTATTGGCCCGGAATCAGGCCGACCTGCGCCTGGGCGACGGCAGAGCCTGCGTTGGTGATAATCGCGCGGTCGTTCAGCGAGGTCCAGATGAAGGTCAGAGGATTGTTCCCCGTCGGACTGAAGGACCCGGACGCGTCGAGCGTGACGTTGCGGTTGTTCGTGGTGATAACGTTTCCACCCTTGATGACGACGGTCGGGTTGGAGTTTCCTCCGCCGTTACCGCCAGGGACCGTCACGGTCAGAGATTGCTGCACGGTTTGACCGCCGGCGCCCGTGGCGATACAGGTGTACGCCGTGGTCGCTTGCGGATTCACCGTCATGTTCGCCGTGTTGCCGTTGGTTACCGCGCCATTCAAAGTAATGGACGTCGCGTTGGAGGCCTGGCAACTCAGAACCACCGCCGCACCCGGCGAGGGCGACGGGTTTGGTGTGGCTGTGAACGACGTGATGCTTACGCCCCCACCCACGTTAACCGACGCTTGTGAGGTAACGCTGCCGGCGGCGTTCGTCGCTGTCAGCACGTAGGTGGCATTCGCCGTCGGGCTCACTGCCTGTGTGCCGCCCAGCGAAACGCTGCCGATTCCGTTGTTGATGTTCACCGAGGTCGCGTTTTCGACCACCCACAGCAATGTCGAACTCTGACCCGACGCGATGTTTTGCGGCGAGGCCGAGAACTGGATGATGCGCGGCAACTGGCCATTGGTCACGGTGACGGCCGCGGTGCACGAGTTGGTCACGCCGTTCGGGCCATTGGCGATGATGGTGTAGGTGGTGCTCGCTGTCGGCGTTACCACCACGTTGCCGTTCAACCCCACGCTTCCGATGCCCGGATTGACGGTCACCGAACTGGCGTTGGTGGTCTGGTAGAACAGGGTCGCGGATTCACCCGTGATGATGGTGGCGGGCGATGCGTAGCAGTAGGTGACTTGCGTGCTGGAGCCGCTCACCACCACGGTCGCGGTCGCGTTCTGGCTGGAGTTGGCGTTAGACGCGGTCAGGGTGTACGTGGTCGTCGCCGTGGGCGAGACCGGCGCGGAACCCGCAGCCGCGACGTTTCCGATGCCGCTGATGGTGATCGTCGTCGCATTGACCACCTTCCAGGACAAGGTCGCGGACTGGCCGCCTGCGATGGTGGTCGGATTCGCGTTGAAGAAATCGATCGACACTGTAGTCGCCGCTGAAGTCGTGACGCGGACTCGCGCCATACCCTGTCCACCCAGGCTGTCAGTCACCACTACGCGGAAAACGTAGGCTTGGCCTGCGGTCGCCGGGAACGTCGTGATGGCGCTGTTCGGGTTGGAAAGCGTGACCGCGGGGCCTGCGTCCTCCAGCCAGTGGAACGTAATGGGAAGACCGTCCGGCGAATACGACGCCGAAGCGTTTAAGGTAATGGGGCCGGCAGGCGCTCCGAACTGATCAGGTCCCGCGTCCGCGATCGGAGCGGTATGACCGATGCGGACCTGCCGGGTGACTTCTTCATACCGCACGCGCGGCACGTCCACCGGGATGGGGCGATCCGAGGCCAGGAATTCCTTGGGCCGCAGCGCATTGCCGAAAATGACGCCAACCACCGCGCGGCCGTCGTTGCTGGGCCCCAGCAGGGTCGGATTCAAATCGCCTTCCACGGTGAAGGCGAGCCGGTTATTCAGCGGGAACACGAACCGCAGGGTTGCGCCGGCGCGGTCGCCGTACACGAAGCTCTTCAGGTAACCGATGTTGCCTTCCAGGTAGTTGTTGCCCCACAGGCCGGCTGCAAAGCTTGCGCCCGCCTGGTTGACCACTCTCAAGTACGTCTGGCTGAGAAGATCGGGCGACGTGACGCCATTGGCGAGCACGGCCGCCTGGCTGTTGATCAGGGAGTTGTTCAGGAACGCGTAGGTTCCGAATATCCCGACTTTGCCCCATTTGAAAACGTAGTCGAAATTGACGTTGGCCTGTCCCAGCGTGCCGCTGTTCTGATTTCCAGCCAGCGAAATGTTCTTGAAGCTTGAAAACAGGCTGGCCTGGAAGCGGCCGATGCGGTCCACCAGGCCGAGGTCGATCTGACCTTCTTTCTGGCCCTTGAAATACAGATACTCGCCCTGCGCCTGAAAGGCGTAGTGCTCCGCGAAGGTCCCGAAAAAGCGGCCACGGCCGGTCGCCGTGACGTTGCCATTCTGGTCCATACCGACGTTCACGCCCAGTAACTGGAACTTGGGATCCTTCTTCTTGTCGATTTCCTTCTCCACCGCCTGCGCGACTTCTTCCGCTGTCGGCGGCTTGGCTGAGGGTTGGTTGGCCTTCGATTCGAGCACCTGCTGCGCCTGTTTCAACCCGTCCACTTCGCGGCGCAAAGCCGCGTTCTGATCGGCCAGGTCCTTCAACATGCGTGCGATGTCATCCAACTTGTCCAGGCGCTTCAGAACTTCGCTGCAGCAATCGGTCATCCCGCCGCCTGCGGGTTTGGGCTGCTCGATGGCGCGGATCGCCTCGCCGACCCCGGCCGCACTCACAGTCCGGCCCTGATCGTCCATAACGGTCATTACCACACGCCGGTTCATCCAGCGCGCTTCATCGGTTTTGCTATAGGGCTTCTGGCCGGGATATTTCGGGTCCACTTTGCCGCGGGTCGACACTTCGATCTGGCTGGGGCGGGCTCCGTACTTCACCAGGAAGTCGCGTACCGTACTCCCGCGGGCCATACCTAGCTTGTCGTTGTACTGATTGCCGCCGACCAGGTCCGTGTGTCCTTCGATCTTGACTTTATACCCGGGATTTTTTTGCAGTAGCTCCGCGAGTCGCAGCAGGCTCGGATATCCATCCACGAGCACGGACGAATTGAAGTCGAAATTGACCTCTTCCCAGTCATCCTTACTAGCGTTGGTATTCAACCCCTGCGCCGAAGCGCCGGTCCCTATAAGAATCAGGACGGCCATCAATCCGGCGAGTCGTTTCGACATTGAAGTAATCCTCCCAGTACTACAACATTTCCCCAGAAACTTGTTTGAAAACACGGCGCCTAAAAAAAAGATGAATGGCGCGCAATTCGTCACCCAGCGTTCTAGCCCGAGGCACCGTATCAGTACCAGGGGTAATCGGCTGATTACTACGCCTACTTCAACTGCACACTAACAAAAATGAGCTGGCGGACCGCGACAACCTCAGAAACAATCCGCTGCTATAGAATACACCAACCGCCTGTAGATACGCCACTTGTACGTCGCGTTTCACAAATTCTCTTGCACTTGCCACCCCCAACCCGGATAATGGGTGCGGGCCTGCCGGACGGGCAGTCGCCCGTGAGCCGGGGGAGGAATCCCACGGCGGCGGGAGGAAAGTCCGGTCTCCATAGGGCAACATGCCGGCTAACGGCCGGGGGGGCTCGCTTAAAGCGAGTTTTACGGAAAGTGCCACAGAAAACAATACCGCCCATTGGGGATGTAAATCTCCAGCGGGTAAGGGTGAAAAGGTGCGGTAAGAGCGCACCGCGGCCGCAGTAATGCGCGCTGGCAGGGTAAACCCCATGTGGAGCAAGACCAAATAGGGGAGGAGGAGCGGCCCGCTCCGTTTCACTTCCGGGTAGGTCGCTGGAGCCGGGGAGAGATTCCCGGCCAAGAGGAATGACTGTCACCCCGCAGGGGGTCCAGAAACCGGCTTATAGTCCGGCAGGCCATTATTACAACTTAAGAGATCCCTCGGCCGAGACGATCTCCTTGACCGGGGACCTCAATTTGACTCGGATGTCCGCGACGCCGATCGTATGGCGCACCCGGCGCCCCTGCGTGCGGATGCCACGTCAAAGAAGTGTCGATGAAAACGCCGACAAAACGAATGGGCCGCGCATTTCCTTTTAATGATCGTCTTTTTGATAACATCAGTTCGATATGCTACCGCGAACCGCCGTTTCCCGCCGAACCGCGCTCGGGCTGCTAGCCTCGGGCGGAGGCCTGCTCGCGATCGACACTCGCGAGCCCGCGCCGAAGTTCAAAGCCAAAACAATTGATGGCGAATTATTCAACAACGAGTCGATCGCCGGCAAAGCGGTGCTGATCCAGTTCTGGGCGACCTGGTGCCCGTACTGCAAACAAGATCAGCCGGCGGTCGATGCGATGGTCGATGAGTTTCAAAGCAAGGGATTGATCGTGCTGGCGGTGGACGTTGGCGAATCGAAAAAAAAGGTGAAGCAATTTCTCGAAAAATCGCCGCGATCCTGCAAGATTGTCCTCACCGAGGACACCAACCTCGCCGCCTGGTATGCAGCCCGGGTCTATCCTTATTACGTGATGATCGATGTCCGCGGTAAAGTCGCTGGCGAACACAAGGGAGTCGCTGGCGAAGGTGGGCTGCGGCGCCTGATCCGTAAAGCCGGTTTGGATTCCGAATAACACTACACTGCGGGCAGTGAGACTTCGAGACACGCTCCGCCTTCCGGCCGATTGCTCGCTGAAATCGTCCCGCCGTGCTGCGTGACGATTCCTGCCGCGACCGTCAATCCCAGCCCGGTTCCGCGCGCATCAAGCCGGGTGGTCACGAATGCGTCGAAAATGTCGGGCAGCACTTCAGCGGGAATGCCGCGACCGTTGTCTTCTACCGCCATCATCATCCACGGCTTGCCGCCGCGCATCCGTCGTTGGGATCGAACGTCGATATGGCCTGACGGGCTCTCGATCGCGTTCAGAGCATTTCGCAGCAGATTCACGAACACCTGCACCAGCCGGTCCGAGTTGCCGATCACCCGATCCTCCGCGCCGCACTTGGTTCGAAAACTCGACGCCCGAGGCTTTTTCGTCGATCGCCACCAGCCCCACGCTTCGTCGATCAAAGGGCGCAGCGCGATCGGCTCCACCTGCTGCTTGCGGACCTTGGAGAAATCCACCAGGCTCTCGCTGATGCGCTGCAAGCGTTGCGCGACGCGCTGCATTCGCGCCAGGCGCTCCAGCGTTTGTGGATCGCGCGTGGTCTCGATCAGTTTCTCGATCGATCCGTTCAAGACCGCCAGCGGCGTATTCAGCTCATGCGCCACGCTCGCCGAGAGCAGGCCCAGGCTCACCAGGCGGTCCTGCTCTTCCAAGCGCCGCAGCGCGGTCGGCCAGTTCGTCTTCCTGCTTGCGCAGAGCCGCGACAGTTTCGTTGCGCGACCGCATGATCTGGCCGATCTCGTCGCCTAGAATTTCCTCCGGCGGAATCAGCTCGCGCGTCGCGATCGCCGGCCTGGGTGGCCGTGTCCGCCTCCAGCATTTTCCGCAACGGCCGGTACACGTACAGCGGCATGATCGCCGATTCGAGCAGCAGCACCGCCAGCACATAAATGCTCCCGAGCACCAGGAACAGTGTGATTTTCGCCCGCGCCACGGCGCTCTTATAGGATTGCTGAGACAGCCGGATTTCACCGGCCGAGTGCGGCACCTGCTGCACGATGCTCACTTCGCGGGCGCGCGCGTCCGCGACCAGCTTTTCAAACAGCGGAATCAGTGAGAAATAAGCGGCGCAGGCCAGCACTAGGAAGAAGAGGTTATGCAGGACCATCAGCTTCGGCCGGACCTTGAGATTGCCGAACATTCTTGTTAGACTGTAATTCTTCTGGTCAGACAAGAATTATTGCTCCGCTTGCGTAGCCGTTGCGGCTATGGTAGAAACTATGAAGGCTCAAATTCGTGAAGAACAATTCACAGATGGCTGCTATCTTTCCGAAGTCGTCTGACCTCGTTCTAAAGATCGCTGGGAGCGGTGGTCGGCTTGGGCGCGCTGGCCGGTGTTGCCGGCTACGCCTACTACACCTACCCGACGGTGATCGACACCGGATACCAGCCGGTCCAGCCGGTACCGTACAGCCACAAGCTGCACGCGGGACAACTGGGCTTGGACTGCTTCTATTGCCACTCCACCGTTTACAAAGCCGCCTACGCCGCGATTCCGGCGACCGAGACCTGCATGAACTGCCATGCCAAGGTCAAGCCGACACAGTCCTCGCCTGGAACTGGTCCGCGCAGAGCTTATGCGACCGGCCAGCCGATTCCGTGGATCAAGATTCACCTTCTTCCCGACTTCGTCTATTTTAACCACCAGGCGCACGTCACCGCCGGGGTGAGCTGCGTGAGCTGCCACGGCCGCATCGATCAGATGATCGAAGTGCACCAGGAGAAGCCGCTGAACATGGCGTTCTGCCTGGACTGCCACCGCGACCCGGCGCCGAACGTGCGGCCGGCCGAGCTGGTGACCAAGCTCGACTGGGTGCCTGACCCGGCGATGGGCAAGACGCGCGCGAGATCGGCGCAAGAGATCATCGCGCAGAAGCATCTGAATCCGCCTACCAACTGCTCGGGGTGCCATCGATGAGTTTGATCTCAATCAAGACCGAAGTAACGCCGACGGGCGCAAAGTACTGGCGCAGCCTGGACCAGCTCGCCGACACGCCCGAGTTCCGCGAATGGGTGGAGCGCGAATTTCCCGCGGGCGCCAGCGAAATGCTGGACGGCAATTCGCGCCGCACATGTTCTGAAGATGATGGCGGCGTCGTTCGGTCTTGCCGGATTGGCGGCGTGCCGCCGGCCGGTGGAGCACATCCTTCCATATGCAAAGGCCGTCGAGGATCTGATTCCCGGCGCAGGCGTATTACTACAGCACCGTGTTGTCGCTGGGCGGGCAGGCGACCGGCTTGCTGGTCGAGACGCACGACGGCCGTCCGACCAAAATCGAAGGCAATCCGGATCATCCGTCAGTCTGGGCGCGGCGACCGCGATGCAGCAGGCGACGCATCCTGGGCTCTACGATCCGGACCGCTCGGCTCGGTTTCTCGAGAACGGCGCGGAATCAAGAAGAGCTGGGAGAAGTTCGAGGCGTATCGTCAAAGGCACTGTCGCTCGGCGACGGCTCGGGTCTGCGGTTCTTGAGCGAAGCGGTGATTTCGCCTTCGCTCGCCGGCGTTGCGCGCCGATGCGCTGAAGAAATTTCCCAAGGCGAAGTGGGTGGAGTACGAATCCATCTCGCGCGAGAACGAACGCGCCGGGAGCGATGCTCGCGTTCGGCGCAGCCGCTCGACGTTCATCCGCAGTTCGACAAAGCCAAAGTGATCGTGGCGCTGGATTCGGATTTCCTGGGCTCGATTCGCCCTCGCCGCTGCCGACCAAGCTATTTTCCAAGCGCCGGCGCGTCGGATCGGAAGAGGATCTGGACAAGCATCAACCGGCTGTACGCGGTCGAGAGCCAATTCTCGATGACCGGCGCGAACGCCGATCACCGGCTGCGGATGCAAGGCCGCCGAAGTGAAGCAGTTCGCGGTCGATCTGGCTGCGTCGCTGGGCGCGCTTCCGGGATTGAACGTCGTGGGCGGCGGCGACAAGCGCGCGAAGTTCCTGGCCGCGGTCGTGAAGGATCTGAAAGCTGCCGGAGCCGAAGCGCTGGTGGTGGCGGGTCCGCGTCAGCCTGCGAGCGTTCACGCTCTGGCGGCGCTGATCAATCAGATCGCTCGGCAGCGCGGCGGTCACCTACGTCAAGCCCGAAAAGCCCGAGCCGGGAATCGATTCCGGCCTTGCAGCGCTAAAGACGCTGACCGCCGAAATGAACGTCGGCCAGGTTTCGACGCTGGTGATTCTGGGCGGCAATCCGGTTTACACCGCGCCGGCCGATCTGCAATTCGCCGCCGCGCTCGCGAAGGTCGCCAATTCGATTCATCTCGGCCTGGAAGAAGACGAGACGGCCGCGGTCGCGAAGTGGCATGTGCCCGAGGCGCATTACCTGGAAACCTGGGGCGATGCGCGCAGCACCGACGGCACCGTGGCGATCCAGCAGCCGATGATCGACGCCGATGTACGGCGGCAAGACCGCCGGCCGAGATGGTCGCGCTGATGATCGATGCGAAGGATCAGAAAGCGCTACGACATCGTCAAGAATTTCTGGACCGCGCAGTGGCCCGCGAAGGAGCGTGAGAAGACCTGGCGGAAAGCGCTGCACGACGGTATGGTCGCCGGAGCGAAGCCGGTGGAAGCCGCGAAGACTTCGGTGGACGCGAAGAAGCTCGCCGCGGCAATCGCGGCCGAACCCAAGGCGTCGACCGACGGCATCGAAGTTGCCTTCGTTCCCAGCGCGGCCACCTGGGACGGCCGGTTCGCCAACAACGGCTGGATGCAGGAAGCGCCGGACCCGATGACCAAGCTCACCTGGGGCAACGCGGCGCTGATCAGCCCGGCCACGGCGCGTGCGACAGAATCTGACCGACGGCGACATGGTCACGCTCTCGCGCGGCGAATTACAAACTGGAAGCCGCGGTGATGATTCAGCCGGGCCAGGCCGATCAGGCAGTCACGATCGCGCTGGGCTACGGGCGCGCGAAATGCGGCACGGTGGGCAAGGATGTCGGGTTCAACGCGGACCTGATTCGAACCTCCGACGCTCCATGGTTCGCGAGCGGATTCTCGATCGCGGCCACCGGCGAGAATTCAAGCACGCGACCACGCAGGAGCACGGCACCATCGACGACAACGGCGTGAACGCCGAGCATCAGAACGGCCGCCCGGTGTATCGCGAAGTCACGCTCGAGGAATACAAGAAGAATCCCAAGGCCATCGAGGAGATGCAGGAGGTCCCCGAGCTCGCATTCGATTTATCCCGAGCGCGCTTACGACCAGGGCTACCAGTGGGGCATGGCGATCGACCTGACGCCTGCACCGGCTGCAACGCCTGCGTGGTCGCCTGCCAGGCCGAGAACAACATTCCGGTCGTCGGCAAGGATCAGGTGATGCGCGGCCGCGAGATGCACTGGATCCGCATGGACCGCTACTACGTCGGGTCCGGAAGACGATCCGCGCGCGGTCGAGCAGCCGGTTCCCTGCATGCAGTGCGAAAACGCGCCCTGCGAAAACGTCTGCCCGGTGGCGGCGACCACGCACAGTCCCGAAGGCCTGAACGACATGGCGTACAACCGCTGCGTCGGCACGCGGTACTGCGCGAACAACTGCCCGTTCAAGGTCCGGCACTTCAACTTCCTCAACTTCCACAAGCACGATGCCGGAGATGCAGGGCATGGTTTACAATCCCGGACGTCACCGTGCGCATGCGCGGCGTGATGGAAAAGTGCACCTACTGCGTGCAGCGCATCCAGGAAACCAAGATCAAGGCGAAGGTGGAAGGCCGGCGCGACGATCAAGGACGGCGAGATCGTCACCGCCTGCCAGCAGACCTGCCCGGCCGACGCGATCGTGTTCGGCAACATCAACGACCCGAACAGCAGGGTCGCGAAATTGAAGAAGCAGGAGCGCAACTACGCCATGCTGGCCGAGCTCGACATCCGGCCGCGCACCACGTACCTGGCGAAGTTGCGCAATCCGAATCCGGAGTTGGCATAGCGAATGTGCTGATATCGCTGTCACACAAGATCCGGCTTGATGGAAGTCAATCCGCCGCTGGTTCGGGCGGACAGGATTATCACGACCTCACCGAGCAGATCAGCTCCATCGTCGAGGGCGACGTTCTCAAGACGCCGCTGAAGTATTGGATCACGCTGGGCATCACCGGTTCGATCACCGGTGCTGCTGGGCGCGATGCTGACCTACCTGGTCTCCACCGGTATCGGCGTGTGGGGCAACAATCGGCCCATCGGCTGGGCGTGGGACATCACCAACTTCGTGTTCTGGATCGGTATCGGCCACGCCGGCACGCTGATCTCGGCGATTCTGTTCCTGTTCCGCCAGAAGTGGCGCACGTCGATCAACCGTTCGGCCGAAGCGATGACGCTGTTCGCGGTGATGTGCGCCGGCATCTTCCCGCTGTTCCACACCGGCCGTCCGTGGCGCGCCTACTGGCTGTTCCCGGTGCCCAACACCGATCTGAACATGTGGCAGAATTTCCGCAGCCCGCTGATCTGGGACGTGTTCGCGGTATCGACCTACTTCACGGTTTCGCTGCTGTTCTGGTACATCGGCCTGGTTCCGGATCTGGCCACGCTGCGCGACCGCGCGACCAACAAAGCTCAGGCAAGTGGTCTTCGGATTCCTGAGCCTCGGCTGGCGCGGATCGGCCCGGCACTGGCGCAATTACGAAGCGGCCTACCTGATCCTGGCCGGGCATCTCGACGCCGCTGGTGCTCTCGGTGCACACCATCGTGTCAGTTTCGACTTCGCGACGTCGGTGATTCCCGGCTGGCACACGACGATCTTCCCGCCGTACTTCGTCGCCGGCGCGATCTTCTCCGGCTTCGCGATGGTGATGACGCTGCTGCTGATCGCGCGCTGGACGCTGAATCTCCAGAATCTGATCACCATGAAGCACCTGGAGAACATGAACAAGATCATCCTGGTGACCGGCTCGATCGTCGGCTACGCGTATGCCATGCGAGTTCTTCATCGCCTGGTACAGCGGCAACATCTACGAGCGGTTCACGTTCCTCAACCGCGCCTTCGGGCCCTACTGGTGGGCGGCACTGGACGATGTTCACCTGCAACGTCTTCATCCCGCAGCTGTTCTGGTTCAAGAAGATGCGCACCAACCTGTCCGGTGATGTTCGTCATCTGCATCACCATCAACATCGGCATGTGGTTCGAGCGCTTCGTGATCATCGTCACCTGCCTGCACCGCGACTTTCTGCCGAGCTCCTGGGGCTACTTCCAGCCGACCTGGGTGGACATGTGCACGTTCGCCGGCACCTTCGGGCTGTTCCTCACGCTGTTCCTGCTCTTCGCGCGCTTCCTGCCGATGATCGCGATGTCGGAAGTGAAGGGCGTGCTGGCGTACGAAAAACAGTTCTTCAAAGGGCAGGAAGACGGGCGGTGATGACGAAATGAACGACTCAGATCCCGAACGAGATTCGCGACAAGCTGGGTATCGGCGACGACAAAGTTTACGGCGTGATCGGCGAGTTCGCCGATCCGCACGAACTGGTCCACGCCGGCCGCAAGATTCGCGAGATGGGCTACACCAAGCTCGACGCCATGTCGCCGTTTCCGGTGCACGGCATCGACGACGCGCATCGGCATTCCCTATTCGAAGCTGGGCTGGATCGTGATCTGCGTCGGGCTGTGCGGCACCGCGACCGCGCTGCTGCTGATCTGGTGGTGCGGCGCGATCAACTATCCGCTGGTGATCGGCGGCAAGCCGCTGTTCGATTTCACGTTTTCGATTCCGATCACGTTCGAGCTGACGGTGCTGTTCTCGGCGTTCGCCAGCGTCATCGGGATGCTCGCGTTGAACGGCCTGCCGCGGCTGTATCATCCGTCGTTCAACTACCGCAACGCGCATCGCGCCACGCGACGACCGGTTCCTGCTGGTGATCGAAGCCGACGATCCGAAGTTCGACGCGCAGAAAGCGGCCGAGCATCTGCGCAGCGTGGGCGCCGGAACTGGTGGAGGTGGTGGAAGGATGACGAGCCAGACACAACATCCGGCTGCTGTGGATCGGCGGATATTGCGCGCTGCCGCTGGTCGTGCATTTTGGTCGCGCTGCTGTTCCTGTCGGGATGCTCCAGCGTCCAGCGCGATCCTCCGCGTCGAGGTGTGGGACGACATGAAGCGCCAAGCCAAGTTCAAGCCGCAGATGCGAGAACGATCTGTTCGCCGATCAGCGCGACAGCCGCCGTCCGTCCGGAAGGCACGGTCGCGCGCGGCCATCTTGCACGAGGACACCGTTTACAACACCGGCATGGACGGCGAGATGTACGTCGGCAAGAATCCGGTGCCGGTCACCATGGACTTGCTGAAGCAGGGCCAGATGAGATTCAACACGTACTGCTCGCCGTGCCATGACCGCGACCGGTTCGGGGCAGGGAATCGTGCCGATTCACGCGCCTCCTGGCAGCCCGCCAACCTGATGGAAGATCGCGTCGTGCAGTTCGCCGACGGCGACATTTTCAACGTGATTATCGAACGGCCGGCGGACCATGCCGGCATATAAGTATCAGATTTCGGTGGAAGACCGCTGGGCCATCATCGCGTATGTGCGCGTGCTGCAGCGCGCCGCGCACGGCACCGTGAACGACGTTCCCGCGGATCACAGAGCGGACTTGCAATGAGCACGACACATCAATGAGCTCGTCGCCGACAATTATCAAATGGAACCGGCCCGCTGGTCGGCGGGCCGCAACGTGCTGGTGTTCGCGGCGCTGGTCGCCGTGGTCGCCTGCGTCGCTGGATACATTCAGGATCCCGACGCGCTTCTTCCGGTCGTATATGGTGGCCTTCGCCTTCACCGCGGCGACTCGGCCTGGGCGCGTTTTTCTTCGTGATGGTGCAGTATCTGACCGGCTCGGCGTGGAGCGTCACGGTGCGCCGCATCATGGAAAACATCATGGTCACGCTGCCGTTCGGCGCGCTCCTGTTCATTCCGGTCGCGCTTGGGCTCAAGGACATCTATTCGTGGACTAACGCCGACGCTGGTCGCGCACGACACGGTGCTTGCAAGGCGAAGTCAGGCTATCTTATCGCAGAATTTCTTCCTGTTCGCGCGCCTATGTCTATCTTCGCGCTGTGGTCGCTCTGGATTTTCTCGATCTACCGCCAGTCGACCAAGCAGGACACCGAAAAATCGGTCCGGCAGATGCACATCGCCTCGCGCTGGAGCGCGCCGGGCCTGTTCCTGGTGGTCGTGGTCGGAACGCTGGCCTCCTTCGACTGGCTGATGTCGCTCGAGCCGAAGTGGTATTCGACCATCTTCGGCCTGTACATTCTGTCCGGCGGCGCGCTGGCCTTCATGTCGCGTCGTGACGCTGGTCTGCCCTGGGCTTCCGCCGCGCCGGGATCCTGACGCAAGTCGATCACCATGGAGCATTATCACGACCTGGGCAAGTGGCTGTTCGCGCTGACGGCGTTTTACACCTACATCGCGTTCTCGCAATACCTGCTGATCTGGTACGCGAATCTTCCCGAAGAGACCATCTGGTATCGCCACCGGATCGCGGGAAGCTGGCTGTTCTGGTCGGACTGGCGATGCCGTTCATCCGTTTCATCATTCCGTTCTTCACGCTGCTGTGCCGCCCGGCCAAGCGCAATCTGACGATCCTGGGCCTGGTCGCGGTGTGGAGCCTGGTGGTCGAATACATCGATCTGTACTGGTCGTGATGCCGGTGTATTACAAGGACGGTCCGCAGATCCACTGGCTGGATTTCGCGACGCTGGCGGCGACGTGAGCATCTGCGGGCTGGTGTTCTGGAGCCGGTTCAGGAAGCACAAGATGGTCCCGGTGGGCGACCTGCGCTTCGAGCAGGGACTGCATTTCGAGAACGCGTAAGGATAACATGAGTGACGACCAGAGATCCGCCACGCAGATCCCAGCGAAGGTTTCGATCAGTACCGAGCCGCAGCGCGGGAGCCATCGTCGCCTTCGCCGTCGGCAGCGTCGTGCTGCTGATCCTGACCATCGTCGCGCTGCAGGTGTATTTCAACCAGATCTGGGAAGAAGCGGTGTACGAAAAAGTCCTGGCGCCGCCCAGCGAGGAACTGAAGGCCCTGCACTTCGCGAAGATTGGTTCTTGACGCATTATTCGTACGCCGACAAGAAGAACGGCGTCGGTGCGGATCCCGCTCGACCGTGCCATGGAACTGTTCAGTGCAGGAAGCCGCCGCGGGGAAACTGTTTTACCCGGCGAAGAACGTGTTGCCGAAGAAAGAGGAGCCTGCTCCCGCGGTGGCTCCAGCGCCCGGCGAAGTGAGATTTTGACTGTGAATTGCACGTAGCACTAGCTTCGATTCTGGCTCGCTCGCTGCGCCGCTGTTCGCGCAAAAGGACCCGATCCCCGCGGGTAAGCCCGGTCCGCTGCCGGTCGGCGTGCGCCCGCCGCAGCTGGAAGGCGTCGGCGTCGACGAGCATCTGGGCCGCAACATCGATCTCAACCTTACCTTCATCGCCGAAAACGGATATCCCGTCGCGCTCAAGGAATTTTTTCACCAGGGCAAGCCCGGTGCTTCTCGATCTGGTCTATTACTCCTGCCCGATGCTGTGCAATCTGATCCTGAACGGACAGACGCAGGTGATGCGGGAGATCCCGTGGACTCCCGGCGACCAGTATGAAGTGGTCACCATCAGCATCGATCCGCACGAGTCTTTCGATCTGGCGCGCCAGAAGAAGGCGACCTACCTCGGCAGCTATGGACCGTCCGCGCCGCGGCTGGCATTTCCTGTGCGACAACGACGACAACGCGAAAAAGCTGGCGGAGGAGATCGGATTCCATTACCGCTACGATCCGCAGCAGGAGCAGTTCGCGCACGCAGCGGCGATCTTCATCCTGACGCCCGAAGGCAGCATGGCGCGCTATCTCTACGGCGACGCGTTTCCGGCCCATGGACGTGCGCTTCGCCCTGGCCGAGGCTTCCGAAAACCGGACCACGATGACGGTCGAAAAGCTTCTGTTGTTCTGCTATCACTACGACCCGAACAAGCACGCCTACGTGCTCTTCGCGGCTAACGTCATGCGCATCGGCGGGGCGTTGACGGTGCTGATCATCGCGTTTTTTCTGTGGCGCATGTTCAGAGGCGAGCGGGAAAGAGCGGCTCGCCTTGAAAGAAGGAATTGCATAAATGGAGTGGCTTCGCGCATCAATGTTGCCTCCACAAGGCTCGGCGTTCGCGGGCGAAGTGGACACCGTGTACATGGGTCTGTTCTGGCTGAGCGTGGTCCTGTTCCTGGGAATCGCCGTTCGCGGCGATCTACTTCGCCTGGCGCTATCGCTATAAGCCCGGCCGCGTGACGCCGCATCAGACCCACAACACCACGCTCGAAATCGTCTGGAGCGTGGTGCCCGCTGATGCTGTGCGTCGGCATCTTTTTCTGGGGCCTGAACGGCTGGATGAAATACGCGGTCGCGCCCGGCGAGGCCATGGAGATCCAGGTCACCGCCAAGCAATGGCTGTGGCCGTTCGAATATCCGGATGGCTCGCGCACGGTCAACGAAATCCACGTGCCGGTCAACAAGCCGGTGCGCTTCATCATGACCAGTGAAGACGTGCTGCACGATTTCTTCGTCCCCGACATGCGCGTGAAGCACGACATCGTTCCCGGCCGCTACACGGAAGTCTGGTTCACGCCCACCGTGCTCGGCCTGCACCACGTCACCTGCGCCGAATATTGCGGCAAAGGCCACTCCGACATGCAGGCCAAGCTGGTGGTCGATACACGACGCGGATTTCGCAGAAGTTCATGGAGACCGGCGGCACCGAGTGGGAGGACTACAAGACCAATCCAGCCGACTGGGGCAAGCTCCAATGGGAGCGCAAAGGCTGCTCGACGTGCCACTCCATCGACGGCATCGCGACCGCCAAGGGGCCCGAGCTGGAAGGGCATCTGGGGCAAAATGGAAAAGCTGAACGACGGTCAGACGGTCCTGGTGGACGAGGACTACGTCCGGGAGTCGATGATGCAGCCGCAGGCCAAGATCGTCGCCGGCTTCGAGCCGATCATGCCGACCTTCCAGGGTCTGCTGCGCGAGCACGAAATTCAAGGGATCGATGGCGTTTATCAAGTCGCTCGGGAATGACCCGAATGGCGGCCCGCCGGCTCCCACCGTTCTCTCGCTGCCGCCCAAGCCGGCGCCGGCTACGGAGCAAAAATAGGGGATTTGAACATGGCAAACACGATTACATCCCATTCGCACATCGGAGACCGGCCGCGGCCCGCGATGAACTATCTGAACGCGAACAAGGGCATCTGGAGCTGGATGACCACCGTCGATCACAAGCGGATCGGCGTCATGTATCTGGTGGGCGTCGCTGTCCGCATTCCTCATCGGCGGCATGTTCGCGCTGCTGGTGCGCCTGACCCTGCTGACGCCTACGCACATGCTGTTCGGAAGAGTGCTGATGACCGCGGAGACTTACAACCGCGTCTTCACGCTGCACGGCGCGATCATGGTGTTCCTGTTCATCATTCCGTCGGTCCCCGGCCGCGCTCGGAAATTTCGTGCTGCCGCTGATGCTGGGCGCCAAGGACGTCGCGTTTCCCGCGGCTGAACCTGGCCAGCTTCTATCTCTGGGTGGCCGGCGCGGTGATGGCGATCTGCTCGATGGTCATCGGCGCCGTCGACACCGGCTGGACCTTCTACACGCCCTACAGCACCACCACTGAGCGGCACCGTCGGCCTGATGATCGATGGCGGTGTTCGTCCTCGGCTTCTCCTCGATCTTCACCGGCATCAACTTCATCGCCACGGTGCACAAGCTGCGCGCGCCCGGCATGGGCTGGTTCGACATGCCGCTGTTCGTGTGGGGCATTTATTCCACCGCGATCATCCAGGTCCTGGCGACGCCGGTGCTCGGAATCACGCTGGTGCTGCTGATGCTCGAGCGCGTGTTCAACATCGGCATCTTCGATCCGCAAGATCGGCGGCGATCCGGTTCTGTTCCAGCACTTCTTCTGGTTCTACTCGCATCCCGGCCGTGTACATCATGATTCTGCCCGGCATGGCGATCATCAGCGAGCTGATCCCGACGTTCTCGCGCAAGACGATGTTCGGCTACCGCGCGATCGCCTATTCGAGCGTGTCGCTCGCGCTGGTCAGCTTCATCGTGTGGGGCCATCACATGTTCGTCGCCGGGCAATCGCAGCTCGCCACCGTGATCTTCTCGGCGCTGACGTTCCTGGTCGCGATTCCCTCCGGCGTCAAGATGTTCAACTGGCTCGGCACCATGTACAAGGGCAATATTTCGCTCGAAACGCCGATGCTGTACGCGATCTGCGTTCCTGCTGCTGTTCGCCATCGGCGGCCTGACCGGCATCTTCCTCGGCACGCTTTCCGACCGACGTCCACCTGACCGACACCTACTTCGTGGTCGCGCACTTCCACTACGTCATGATGGGCGGCACGGTGATCGCGTTCCTCGGCGGCCTGCATTACTGGTGGCCGAAGATGACCGGACGCATGTACAACGAAATCTGGGGCGCGCATCGCCTGCGTCCTGGTCTTCATCGGCTTCAACGTGACGTTCCTCACGCAGTTCATCCTGGGCAGCCGGGGCATGCCGCGGCGCTATTACAACTACCTGGACCAGTTCCAGCCGCTGCACGCGTTCTCGACCGTCGGCTCCTGGATTCTGGCGAGCGGATTGTTCATCACCGCCGGCGTACCTGCTGGCTTCGCTGCGCAAGCCGATGGACGCGCCCGATAATCCCTGGGGCGGTACCACGCTCGAATGGCAGACTTCTTCGCCGCCCATCGAGCACAATTTCGAAGATCAGCCGGTGCTTCAGAGAGCGAGCCGTACGATTACCGTCCCGAGCCGGTAGGCCACAAATGAGTACAACCGCATGAGTACATCCACGACCATCGCAGATCCGCACGAGCCACGGGCACGACCCGCATCAGCAGCATCATTTCGCCACGATGGAGCAGCAGTCCGATACCACCAAGATCGGCATGTGGCTGTTCCTGGCCACCGAAGTTCTGCTGTTCGGCGGACTGTTCGTCGGCTTCGGCCTGATGCAAGCGCGCTATCCGCGGGAATTTGTCGAAGCGCATGAGCACTTGCAGCGTCCGCTCGGCGCGCTGAACACCATCGTGCTGCTGGTTTCCAGCTGGACCATGGTGATGGCCGTCATGTCGGCCAAAAGAGCCAACCGCAAGAAGACGGTGATGTTCCTGCTGCTCACCATCCTGTGCGCCTGCATCTTCCTGGGCGTCAAGTATTTCGAGTATTCGCACAAGTTCGAAGAAGGCCTGCTGCCCGGACACTGGTATCAAGCGCAGGTCACCGACACGGTCCACACCGCGGCGGGACCCTTAGCCACGGCTACGCGACGTTCTTCAGCTTTCTATTTCATGATGACCGGCCTGCACGGCATCCACATTCTGGTCGGCATCGTCCTGCTCTCCTGGATCACCGTGCGCGCCAATCGCGGCGAGTTTTCGAGCGCCTATTACACGCCCGTCGACCTGGTCGGCCTGTACTGGCACCTGGTCGACTTGATCTGGATTTACCTGTTCCCGCTGTACTACCTGATCAAATGAGCACGCACACTGAAGACACGCACGCCCACGGCGGCAACGAATCCAGGACGTATTTCGTAACGCTGGTCGCCCTGCTGATCCTGACCATCATTACGGTAGCGGCATCGTACGTCGATTTCGGCTCCGGCAACGTCGTCATTGCGCTGTTCATCGCCACCGTCAAGGCCACCCTGGTGGCGCTGTTCTTCATGCACCTGAACCACGAAAAGCCGATCAACGCCGATCATCGCGGTCGCCGGATTCCTGTTCCTGGGGATCTTCCTGATGTTCTGCTTTATCGATTTCGACAGCCGCGTGAATTTCCAGCCGGTAAACGTCAAACCGGTGGTTCAGGCCCCCGCGACGCCCGCTCCCGCAGCGACCGCGCCCGAAAAAAAGTAGTTACTGCGGCTGTTTCTTGTCCGGCGGAGGATCCGTCGCCCGACGTAGCGTGGGAGCTTTCCTCTTCGGCTGAGTGGCGGCCTTGTCGGCCTCACTCTGAGCCTGTTTCTTTTCCTCCGGCGTCATTTCCTGGGCCCGTTCGGCCTTGTCCTTCTGGTCCTTCGAGCTGATCTCCGCCGCTCGTTCCATGGTGTCCGACTTCGACAACTCATAACTGTCCTGCGTCGTGTCTACCGCCTGCTTCAGGACGAATTCGTATCGCGCCAGATCCTTCGGCTGCGAATCTTCGATCTTCTGGAGCTTTTGCAGCATCTCGGCCTCTCCAGCAGCCACCGCAGTGTTGCCCAGTCCGATCGCCAGCTTGCGGCGCAGCGCATCGTCGGCCACCGTGTCAATCGCCTCGATGATTTTCGAATAATCGTCCAGCAGATCGTGAATCAGCGCGCTTCTTCCAGGCTTGTCCTTCGACAGGAGCTGATTGATTTGGTCCAGCCGCTGCTTGGCGAAGTGCAGATACAGCTTCATGCGCTCATTCGGTTCCTGGATTTCGCGCACCTGATCGGCTTCATCCGAAGTTAGAAAATCGCGCGTTGCCTGCGCGGCCATCGGCAGCGCGCATAAACTCAGAATCGCTAGAAATCGCATAAATCCCTACTTCTTCTTACTCATAATACCTTTGAGCAGATCGTCGTGGACCTCCGCCACCCGGTCTCGCACTCTTTCGACCAGAGAACGCTCTTCAAATCCGACCAGGTCGCGCAACCCGTCCAGCCTCCTCAGCAGTTCCCGCGTGCGCAGCTCCGCCCGCTTGTAATACTTGCTGTTGCGCGCGCTCTTTCCGGTCTCCTCCAGCGATTGAAACGACAACTCCACCGATGCGCGTGCGTCCTCGAGCGCGGCTTGCAGCTTCGCCGCATCTCCTGCGTTGTACGCCTCCCGAGCCTCGTCCAGCTCGGCATTGGCGTAATCGAGCGCGATGTCGCTGCGGCGTTCCAGATTCGCCTCCGCCTTGACCGTAGTCAAGTCGGCATCAAAATTCGGCGCGAGAGCTAAAAGCAACCACCAAAACATTACCGTTTGTCCAACTCGTGCTGAATAATCCGGGCCCTCTGCCGGGCCTTGAACTCTTCATCCGGGAACTTCCCCTGGCTCAGCTCCAAAAACTTATTGTAATTCGCCACCGCGTCCTTCAGTTGATGCAGATGATCATACGCCAACCCGCGCAGGTAAAAATGCGACGGCGTTTCCGCGCCCAACGCGCGCACGCGGTCGAGCGCGGCAATCCCCTGCGCGTACTGCTCGCCCACGATCAGCGCCGCGGCCAGTTCATTCCACGGCTGCGGAGCGTCCGGCTTCAGCTTCGACGCCGCCAGAAACTGTGGCGCGGCTTCCATGAACTTGCGCTGATCGCGCAGCATGCGCCCATAAAACATGCGCAGCTCATAGTCGTTCGGATCGATCGCCAGCGCCGCCGCGATCAGCGGCCCAGCTTTATCTAGCTGCTTCGTTTTCACATACGCCTGCGCCAGCGCCACCCGATTCGCCGCCGTAGGCGATTTCGCCACCGCGCTTTCGAGCGCGGGAATCGCATCCTTCGCGTCGCCCGATTCCGAAAGCAGCGCGCCCATCCGTTCCTGCGCCCCCGGATTCTCCGGAAACTCCCGATAAATCGCGATCGCCGCGTCCGCCTGATGCTCTTTCTCGTACGCCTCGGCGAGCTGAAGTAAGTAGCTCTTATACGACGGATCGAGCGCCGCCGCTTTGCGGTAATGCGGCTCAGCGTCGCGCAGCCGCCCTTGCCGGAAGATCGCCTGGCCTAGCCCCCATTCCGCCGCCGCCGAATTCGCGTTCATCTCGAGCGACGCGGTAAATCCAGTCTCCGCCTCGGCGAACTTCCCAGTGTCGAACTCCGCCTGCGCGACGTAAAGCGCCGGTCGAAACTCCTTGGGCTTTTGCTCGCTGGCCGCTTTCAGGTACGAGAGCGCCTGCGCCGCATCCTTGCCGCGAAGCAACCCAATCCCCAGGTTCAGCTCCGCTTCATACAACCCCGGTTTGAGTTCAAGAACAGTCTTGTACTCCGGAATCGCCTCCGCGTCCTTCCCGAGCAGACTGTAGGACAGCGCCAGGTGGAAGTGCGCGCCATAATCCTTCGGATCTTCGGCGACCGCTTTGGCGAACAACCCGGCCGCTTCCTCGTATCTCTTCCCGTCGAGCGCTTTCATACCCTCTGCCTGATAGTCGACGCTCTGCACCAGGAAAGCGGTCAGCAGGAACCACATGTCACTCTAATTTTAACCACTTATCGTGTCAGATAGACTGTGAATTTGGTAGCGTCACGGAACCCCATGCGCCGGTACATCGCATATCCCGCATCGGTCGATTGCAGCACCAGTTGGGTCAATCCGGTGCGGCGCTGGACCTCGGCGGCAGCCGCGCGGAGCATCGCCTCCCCGTACCCCTGCCGCCGCAAGGAAGGCATGGTCGCGAGCGAATAGACTCCGATCGCCCCGCCCGCCGGTACAATCGCGACAATCGCCACCGCCCGTCCGTCCACCAGCCCCACAAACCCCTGATAATCGCCGTTCCACGCCTCTTCACGCGAATAAACTGTATGCGCCACAGTGAACGGAATATCGAACGCGACGGCGGTTATCTCCGCGAACACGCTCCGCAAGGCCGCATCCCGGACCGGCCTGCATTCGATCTCAGGCAGCGGGCGTAACGGCGGCAGCAACATCGGCGCCAGCATTCCTGGAGGTTGCGAAATCGCCCGCATCCCGAACGTGGAAAACGTATGCTTCTCGCGTTTCCGCGCCGCCGCGTCCAGCAGATCCTCGCACAGCCAAAAGGACCACCGCATCGTCCGCTCCCGGAAAAAACGCGCCAGATCCGTCAGCCGCGACTCTAACTCGCCGTCCGCCGCCGGGCGCGTCAGCAGAGCGATGTTGAACACCCCGTAATCGAGCCCCGAAAACATCGCCACGCTTCCGTCCAGCGCGCGCACCTCGCCCGACCCCGATGCTTCTCCGAAGAACCGCATCGCGTGGCGAAGATTCTCTTCGATGATCTGATACTCGCTCATTTTAGAGCAGCGTCACCGGGTCCACGTCGATCGACAGCGAAACCGGATTCCACTTTTCCCTTGCCGCGAACTCGCGCACGCGCCCCAATATTTCATTCAGCCGCTTCCGGGTGGATGCCTTGAGCAGCATCTGATAGCGATATTCGTTCTTTAGCTTGACCATCGCCGCCGCGGCGGGTCCCATTACTCGCACACCTTCCGGTGCGGGTTCCAGGGATCGCGCCAGCGCGGTGCTGCGCTCCTTGGCTTCTTCTTGGCTCGATGCGCGCACCAGCACGTTCGCCAGCGCGCCGTAGGGCGGGTAAGACATCAACCTCCTGAAGTCGATTTCTTTAGCATAAAACGAATCGTAATCCTGCGCTGCGGCGCATCGAATCGCATAATGATCCGGATTAATGGTCTGAATCAAGACAATTCCCGGCATGTTTCCGCGCCCCGCACGGCCGGCGGCTTGCGTCAGCAATTGAAATGTGCGTTCCGCCGCGCGAAAATCCGGCAGCCCCAGACCGACATCGGCGCTCACGATTCCTACTAAAGTAACGTTGTGAATGTCGTGCCCCTTCGCGATCATCTGCGTGCCGACCAGAATATCGTAATCGCCATCGCGGAATCCGGCCAGGATCGTTTCCATGTCGCGCTTCCGCCCCACCGTGTCGCGATCGAGGCGCGCGATTCGCGCCCGCGGGAAGGCCCCGTGCAGCTCGTCTTCCACCCGCTCCGATCCGGTTCCCAGGAACTGTATGTAATCGCTATCGCACTTCGGGCAACGGTCCGGCACGCGAGCCGAATAATTGCAGTAATGGCACAGCATCCGCCGGTCCCGCCGGTGATAAGTCAGCGTGACCGAACAGAACTGGCATTCCATCCTCGCTCCGCAGGCTCGGCACGCGACGAAGCTCGAAAATCCGCGCCGGTTCAGCAGCAGCATCGATTGTTCGCCATTATCGATCCGCTCTTTCACCGCATCCACCAGCGCGCGTGAAAATAACGCCTGCTTGCGCGTTTCCTGAAACTCCGTGCGCATGTCGATCAGCTTCACTTCGGGCATCGGCCGCCCCTCGATCCGCTCCGGCAGGTGTATGTACGCGTACTTGCCGCGCTCGGCATTGAAGCGGCTCTCAAGACTCGGTGTGGCCGACCCCAGCACCACCACCGCGCCCGCATCCCGCGCCCTTACGATGGCTACATCCCGGCCGTGATAGCGCGGCGTTTCCTGCTGCTTATAGCTCTGATCGTGTTCTTCGTCGACCACGATCAATCCGATATTCCGCACCGGCGCGAACACGCCCGAACGCGTCGCCACCACTACTCCCGCTTCACCCGATCGAATCCGCCGCCATTCCTGCGCGCGCTCCGAATCGTTAAACGCCGAATGCAGAATCGCCACGCGCTCCCCGAATCTCTGGTGAAACTGCCCCGCGACCGCGGGAGTCAGCGCGATCTCCGGCACCAGCATCAGCGCGCTGCGCCCGATCGCCAGCGTAGCCTCGATCGCGCGCAGATAAATCTCTGTTTTTCCCGATCCCGTGACGCCCTGCAACAAAAACGTTTGGAATTGTTTCGCCTCCACGGCCGCTCGGATTCGCTCGAACGCCTCCCGTTGATGCGGATTCAACAAATGCGGCCCGCGCATCGGCACAGCGCCCGCCGTCACAGGTTCCAACGTCAGCTTGGCCAGCTCACGCCGCGCCAAACTCCGTGCCGCGACGCTCGCCTTGGCGATGATTTTCTCGACCTCCGTCAATCGATGCGTACCCGGATGCAGCTCCAGATACGACAGCAATTCCCGCTCGGCTTTAGGAAGCTTTGTGTCTCCCGCGCGCCTGGCGAACTCCACTCGCAACCGCGCGGCCCCGGCGCGCAGCGGATCCCGATCCGCCGCCACATCCTCCGCTTCCACGAACCCTTTCCTTTCAAGCGACCGCAGGACCGCCACCGCGCTGGTGACTTTTCGCGTCAGGTATGGCGCAGAGGACGGCCGCGTGTCGAGCAGCCGCAGCACCTGAGTCGCCGGATCTTCGTCGTTTTCCCCGAAGTAAAGCTGCCGCGCGACATCTCTGCCCGCAGTAGTCAGCGAATAAATCTTCCCGTGGCGAACTTCCCCCGATAGCGGAGTCATCGCGCGCAGGGTCTGCCCCAGCGGCGCGCAATAATACGCGGAGATCCAGCGCCCAAGTTTCAGCAGATCCTCATCGAGCGCCGGTTCCTCATCCAGCAGCCGCAGAACTTCGCGAACCGCGCCCGCAGGAGCTTCCGCGTGCGTCCGCAGCACGATCCCCGTCAGCTTGCGCTTACCAAATGGAACCAGCACGCGGCACCCCACCTGCACCCGATGCCGCAGCGTCTCCGGCAGCAGATACGTGAACGGCTGGTCAATCGGCACCGGCAGACTTACGTCGCAATAAACCGGATGCATCTACCCGCGCGGCGACGGCGTGAAGATCGCGAAGGCCGCGCCCTGCGGATCGGCCAGAATCGCCACGCGTCCCACGTTCTCGACGCTCATCGGCGCCTGATATATAGCCGCGCCCATCTCCTTCGCCTTCGCCGCCGAAGCGTCCACGTCGTCCACCAGAATATAAATCACCCAGTACGGCGGAAAATTCGGATTCCGGAATTCGGCCGGCGGAATCCCTCCGATAAATTCTTTGCCGTTCTTGATGTGCAGGTAGCCCGACGAGTCATTTTCCGCCAGCGTCACCTGCCAGCCGAACAGACCTTCATAAAACGTTTTCGCGCGCCCCGGATCGCCTGTACTTAAGTCCGCCCAGCACAATGTCCCGCTCACGCCGGCGATCTGGATCCCGATGCCCTTCGCCGCCTGCCAGATGCAAAACGCCGCACCGGTCGGATCCTGCACCACCGCCATTCTTCCCTGATCCATCACGTCGAACGGCGGCGCCAGTACCTTCCCGCCCAGCGTACCGGCTTGCGTAGCCGTGACGTCCGCATTCGCCGTGGCGATGTACAGGTTCCAGTGCGGAGGCACTCCCTGTGCGCGCTCTTCGGGCCGCGCGGTGTAACAGGCCGCGGCATCCGCCCCGTCCACTTGAAACATGGTGTAGATGTCGCCTGGTCCCATCGGAAACTCTTTGATGGACCATCCGAACAGCGAACTATAAAACTTCTTGGCGGCGTTCTGATCCGAAGTCGACAGTTCAACGTAGCAGAACGCACCGGGCGCATGTTTTTCGATTTTCGGCATGATGGGATTATAACCCGCCGTGCGGGGATGTATAATCGAATGTTCCGGGAGGATGGACCTTGAAGACCTTAATGATTGCCATTGCAATGGCTTCCCTGGCAGGACCTATGTCGGCCTCGCCAGACGAACTCGAAGATTCCTACGCGAAATTGAAAGACGCCGTCGCAAAAAAAGACGCCGACGCCGTTAAAACCGATGCCGCCGCGACACTGAAGTTCGCCCAGGAACTGATCAACGCTCCCAAGCCTTCCGACGCCGATGAGGCCAAGAATTGGGCCCAACGCGTCGAATACGGCAAGGAAGTTTCCAACTATACCGAATACGCCCTTGCGACTACCGCGGAACTGGTTAGCGAGCCTGCTAAAACTGTGGAACTGATCGACGCGTTATTGGCTCAGAACTCCAAGAGCCAGTATCTTAACGACGCCGCGGCAAACGCCTACCTGGTAGCGCTCGGCAAAGTCCCCGGCGGTTCGGCCGCAAAGCAACTCGACGGCATGGCAAAAATCGCTAAGGGGCGCCCCGACAATATCGTCGCACTGCTCGCGCTGATAGACGCTCGGCCGTCGCTCCTGTATGCGAATCAACTGCTTGCCGCCGCGAGAAAGCCGAAGCCGGAAGGAGTCTCGGAGGCGGACTGGGAGAAGACCAAAAATGAGGCGCTGGGCAGCGGGTACTTCCATTTGGGCAACATCAACGGCCAGAAACAAGGCTGGATCGATTGCGACAAGAATCTGAAACTGGCGCTGCCCTTGATCCAGAACACCAACAAGCTGGGGACGGCATACTTTTCGCTCGGGATCTGCGACTATCAGTTCGGCAAGCTGACCAACGATCGAACCAAGATGCAGGCCGGCCAGCAGTATATGGAAAAAGCCGCCGCGACGAAAGGTCCCTATCAAAATCAGGCGTACCAGCAGAACAACGCGATGAAAGCCGAGCTGGCCGGCCGCCACTAAACAGTCTGGATATTTCACTGTGCCAACGTGTCCGCCCCGGTGGGACACATTGGCCCTGTCCTGGACAGTGTAGTGCGTAAATTTCCTGTATTTTCAGTAATCTGACTTCTGGCGACCCGTGTGCATCCCACTCGGCCGGTGGAACACAACGTGGGAAAATCGGAAATTCCTTCTCCGAGGGACCGGCAAGCCGGTTCGATACTTTCGTTCGTGCCAGCACGCGGCGATTCCAAGGCAGGTGCGGTTGCACAGCAGTTGAGCCGCACCTTGGCGGAGGGCTCTGGGGTCTCCGTGTTGCTGGCCGATTTTCACCGCACCGGCTATCCGCTGTGGCGTTTGAATGAAGCCCAGCGCCGCCTGGATGGCCACACCTGGGGAGCGCTGGTCACCGAACACGAAGGCCTGGAAATCCTGGCCGCGACCGAGGTGCACCCCCATCACCTCGGTCCGTTACTCGAATACGCCCGCCAAAGCTACCAGATGATCGCAGCCGATTTAACCGAGGCCCGCGCCGCTCAGACGCTGGAAGTTCTGCGCGCCTCCGACGCGATTTTCATGGTTTCGGACTCCAGCCGAGTGGCTCTTGAAGCCGTGCAGGAAAAATTGGTCTGGCTGCGTTCGATTAACCTCGACGATCGCTGCGCCTTGCTGCTCACCCGCGAGCCCGGCGGCGTCGGACCCGTCGAAGCCGAACACATCACCGGATTGCCAGTTTGCAGTCTGGTCGAGACCAGCGAGCAGATCGTGCAATTGGCGCACTGGCTGAGCGTCAACCTCGGCCCACGCGACGAACCTTCGGCGTCGTTCGCTCTAGCCGGTTAAGAATCGCCCCGGCGCGCCATCTCTTCCGATAGAATCACCGCTTCGGCCAGATCCTTCATGGGACGCCGCAGACGGCGGCTCTCGTTTCGGAGCCGCAGATACGCGTCTTCCTCAGTCAGGTTGTGCCGGCGTTGTAGGATCCCCTTGGCACGCTCGACGCTCTTGCGGGTTTCGAGCTGCCGTTTCATTTCGGCGGTCTCTTCCGCCAGGCGAGCGTTCTCTTCCTCCAGCAGGCTTCTGGCGATCGCCCCGCCCACCTGTTCGCCGATGAACGTCAGAATGTCGATTTCTTCTTGCGTGTGCTCATGCTTCTCGCGATGATGCACATTGATGACGCCGATGGCTCGCCCCTTGTTCACCGCCCGATTCACCAGCGGCACCGAAACCAGCGCTTCGTAGGTATCTTCAATCAGCGAAGCGAAGATCTTGAACCTGGGGTCCTCGCTCGCGTTTTCCGACAGCGCCACCGGCAACTGATTCTCAGCCACCCAGCCGGTAACGCCTTCACCCATCTGCACGCGCAGTTGCCCCAGGTCGGCGACGTGCGGCACCAAGGATGCGCGCAGAACGAATTCGTTGGTGGAGGAATCCAGCAGGTACACCAGGCAGGCGTCACATCCACTGGCTTGCGTAGCCAGCCCCACAATCTCGCCCAGCATCTCATCGAGTGAGATTTCCGAGCTCACCACGCGGCTCACCCGCCGCAACACGGAAACATCGGAGTCGATAACCATGAACGAGATTAAGCCGCAACCCCTCCCTCCGTCCAATCAAAGTTTTCTATAGGGTTCATCGCGCCGCGGGTAGAAAAAGGGGACAGACTACTCTGTCCCCAGCCGCAAACCGTTGATTCACACCAGAGTGACGCTCGTGGACAGAGCGGTCTGTCCCCCCGTCTTTCGCAAGCGCCCGAAATTTTAGCGAGTATAATCAATGCAGTATGCGACAAGAATGGGTCTCGCGGCGCTCCGGCGACCGCATCCGAACGCAGATATATTACGCCCGGCAAGGGCGGATCACGGAAGAAATGGAGTACGTAGCGAAACGGGAACGCCTTACTCCTGAAACCGTTCGAGACGAAGTTGCGCGCGGGCGAATGATCATACCCGCCAACATCCATCACACCAATCTGGAGCCGATGTGCATCGGCGTCGCATCCCTGTGCAAAGTCAACGCGAATATCGGCAATTCTTCAACCACTTCCAACATCGATGAGGAACTGGAGAAGCTGCGCTACTCGGTTCGCTATGGAGCCGATACCGTGATGGATCTCTCCACCGGCGGCGACATTCCGCGCATCCGCCAGGCGATTATCGACCATTCGCCTGTTCCCATCGGCACAGTCCCCATCTACGAAGCTCTTTCACGCGTCCGCCGCGTGGAGGACCTCAACATCCAGGTGATGCTGGAAGTGATTGAAGAGCAAGCCGAGCAGGGCGTCGACTACATGACCATCCACGCCGGCGTGCTGGTCCAATACATCCCCATGACCACCGGCCGCGTCACCGGAATCGTCAGCCGCGGCGGGGCCATTTTGGCCGAATGGATGGTGAAGAACCATCGCCAGAATCTGCTGTACGAACATTTCGCCGACATCTGCAAGATCTTTCAGAAACACGACGTTACGTTTTCGCTCGGCGACGGCCTTCGTCCCGGTTCGCTTGCCGATGCGAGCGACCGCGCGCAGTTCGCCGAACTTGAAACTCTGGGCGAGCTGACCAAGATCGCGTGGGAACACGATGTGCAAGTGATGATCGAAGGTCCGGGCCACATTCCGATGGATCAGATCCAGATGCAGGTCGAGAAGGAAAACAAAATCTGCCACGAAGCCCCGTTCTACACGCTGGGCCCGCTGGTCACCGACTTCGCTCCCGGCTACGACCACATCACTTCGGCGATCGGAGCCGCGATGATCGGCTGGCACGGCGCATCGATGCTCTGCTACGTGACGCCGAAGGAGCATCTAGGCTTGCCCAATCGCGAAGATGTGAAGCAGGGCCTGATTGCTTATAAAATCGCGGCCCACGCCGCCGACATCGCCCGCCATCGTCCCGGCGCGCGCGATCGCGACGACGAACTTTCACGCGCCCGTTTCGCCTTCGACTGGAACAAGCAGTTCGATCTTTCGCTCGACCCTGAAACCGCGCGCGCGTATCACGATGAAACTCTGCCCCAGGGGGGTTTCAAGGATGCCGCGTTTTGTTCGATGTGCGGACCGAAGTTCTGTTCGATGAATCACTCCGCCAAGACGCAGGCATTCACGGAAGAAGACGCCGAGGCGATCCTGACCCAGATTGAGTCTGCGTAAAGATCGGTATACCGAACCGTTCCCTGTGGGTCTCCGCGAAAGGTGACATTAACCGCTCCCTTTGGCTGATATGTGGAGGTGCCGACCCGGGGCCGCGACTGCAAGGAGCGGTTAATCGTCGGTTTTCACACAGGTTCGGATCGCGAACGGAACTCGCGACTTCGGATTTTCCCTGCTATCACCGCCGCCCCGCCGGCCGATGTGTAAGTAGACGGTAAGTCCGAAGCCGCCTTAGCAGGAGATTCTGTGACCAAAGCTATTTCCACGCTCGCGCTCGTAGTGTGTTCAGCCGCCGCTGTCTGGGCGCAGGCCACCAACGGCGTGACGCTCGCCCCTACGGCGATGACCGTCAATTATCAGATCGGCACCGCTGCTCTGCCGGCGACTCAGACTTTGCAGGTGACCACGCTGCCCAAAGCGATCAACTTCACCGTGGCGATCTCAGGCGCGCCCTTTAACGCCGCCTGGCTGCTGGTCTCCCAATCCGCCGGGACCAGTCCCGCGAGCATCAAAGTTGAAACCAACCCCACCGGTCTCGCGGCCGGGACCTACGTCGGAACCATCACCGTCACCGCGGTCAGCGGCGTCAATACTTACACCGCATTCACGGTCGTGACTCTTCTGGTCGCCAGCGCTCCCGCGGCCATCACCGCGACGCCCGCCGCCTTGAACCTTTCTTACACCACGGGCGGTCCGATTCCCAGCGCATCTCTGGCCAGTGCCTTCATCCTGTCCAGCAGCGGCGCGCCGCTTTCCGCGACACTCAGCGTCAGCGGAGCCACCTGGCTCACCGTCCAGCCCTCCGGCCAAATTTCCCTGATCGGATTGCTGAACACGATTACGGTCACCGCGAATCCTATTGGACTGGCGCCCAAAGTCTACACCGGCACGATCAAAATCAGCGCTCCACAGGCGACGAACAAGACTCTGAGCCTCACGGTCACTCTCACCGTAAATGCGCAAGTCCCCACCGTGACAACGGTTTGGCCTCCGGGAGTCATTCAGGGATCGCCGCAGACCATGGCGACCGTCGATGGAAACGGCTATTTCTCCACTTCTACTGTCGGGGTAAGCGGATTCACCCCTGCCTCCACCGTAACCGTGACCGATGGAACCAGCACCGTGAGCCAGACCTTTCTGATTCCCGTCTATGCCCCGACCGCCACAGGCTTGCGATTAGGCGTCAGCTCGCCGCTTCCATCCGGCGCAGTAGGGACGGCCTACTCGCAGAACCTCGCTGCCGCGGGAGGGACGGGTCCATATGTTTATGCGGCGATCGCAGGATTGATGCCGGCCGGACTCTCTGTCAGCGGCGCTGGCGTCCTGTCAGGCACGCCCACAAATGCCGGAACGTACTTGTTTACGGTCCAGGTGACCGATAGCTCGACGCCGCCGATCGTCGCCTACGATCAGGTTCAGATGACCATCGATCCGGTCGCCGCGGCCAGTCTGCGGATTGAAGTCGCCGCCGCGCCTCTGCCGCTCGGCGTGATGGGAACCGCCTACGTCCCAGTGACGCTCACCGTCGCTGGAGGCACCGGCGGACCTTATACGTGGTCATCGTCGAATCTTCCCGCTGGACTCGCGCTGAGCGCCGGCGGGGTTCTGAGCGGAACACCGTCCACCGACGGCAGCGCCGGACCCGTCACGCCGACCATCGTCAGCGAGACTTCTTTACTTGCCACGCTGCCGGCCGGCGTCCTTCTCAATGCCGGAGTTCTTCGATTGGCCGTGACTACGCCCGCCCCCGGCGGCGGAACTTCGAATGAAGGATCGTTCGTGGTCTACGGACCCAATCCGCAGATCACTGCCGTGGTTAATTCCGCGAATTACGTTCAAGGCACACTCGCGCCCGGCGATCTGATCGCGATTTTCGGAATTGGCATGGGACCCGCAGCCCTGACCATCTTCGATCCCGCGACGCCGCCCATCGCCACTTCGCTTCCCGCCACCGCGCCGTCCACTTCGGTGACCATCAATGGAACCGCGGCGCCGATTCTTTATACCAGTGCTAATGTCGTCGGAGTGATCGTCCCCTACACCATCGCCGGACCGACCGCGCAAGTTGTGGTCACCTACGGCGGCCTCGTCTCGCAGGCGGTCACCGTCGCCGTCGCGGCAGCCGATCCGGGCGTTTATTCGCTTGCCTCGTCCGGTCTGGGCCAGGCCGCGGTTCTCAACTATGCCAGCGGAAACTACACCATCAATTCGGCGTCGAATCCCGCGCCCACCGGATCCGTGGTCGTGATTTACATGACCGGAGCCGGCGCCACTTCGTCGAATGTCGACAATCAACTCATCGCGATGTCGCCGGCCGTGACGCCCGTGCTTACACCGAGCGTATCTATTGGAGGCCAAGGTGCTTCCGTTCTCGCCGCGCAAGCGCCGCCGGGATCGGTACCGGGACTGATTCAGCTCAACGTGACTGTTCCCTCGACCTTAAAAGCCGGCCCCGCGCTGCCGGTGGTCGTGACCGTCGGCGGAATCGCGAGCCAGGCCGGCCTGACCATCGCGGTGAAGTAGCCTTTATCTATCCAGCGCGGCGACCCCCGGCAGTTCGATCCCGGCGAGAAATTCGAGCGACGCGCCTCCGCCGGTCGAAATGTGTGAAATTTTGTCCGCCACGCCCGCCGATTTGATGGCTTTTTCCGAATCGCCGCCGCCCACCACGCTGATCGCGCCTGACTCCGCGACCGCTTTCGCCAACTCCACTGTGCCCCAGTCGAACGGAGGCGTTTCAAATACCCCCATTGGACCGTTCCAGATGATTGTCTTGGCTCCCGCTATCACTTCCTTGTACGCCCAGACCGTTTTCGGCCCAATATCAAGCCCCATCTTGCCTTCGGGCACCTTTTCCACAACTTCCGTAGCGACGCCAGCCTTAATCTCCGCCGCAACCACGTGATCCATCGGCAGCATCAGCTTCCACCGCGCCTTTGCCATCAGCTCACGCGCCAAGTCCAGCTTGTCTTCTTCCACCAGCGATTTCCCCGTCGATTCTCCCCGCGCCCTTAGAAAGGTGTACGCCATCGCCCCGCCGATTAAAATCCGGTCGACGATTTTGATCAGGTTCTCAATCACCTCGATTTTGTCGGAAACCTTGGCTCCTCCCAGAATCGCGATGCACGGGCGCGCCGGATTCCGGGTCGCTTTGGTCAGATATTCCAGCTCTTTTTCCATCAGTAGCCCCGCCGCGGCCTGCTTGACGAACGGAATCATGCCCACCGTCGAGGCATGCGCGCGGTGCGCCGACCCGAACGCATCGTTCACGTAAATGTCACAAAGCGCAGCCAGCTGCTTGGAAAATCCGGGATCATTCTTCTCTTCTTCCGGATGAAAGCGCAGATTTTCGAGCAGCAGCACCTCACCGAGCTTGGGCAGCATCGCTTCGACCGCGGGCCCCACGCAATCCGGAGCCATCTTCACCGGACTTCCCAGCAGTTCGCCGAGCCTTTGCGCGACCGGCGCGAGGCTCATCTCCGGATTCGGCTTCCCCTTCGGCCGCCCCAAATGGCTTGCCAGTACTAGCCCGGCTCCGTGATCCAGCGCGTACCGGATACTCGGCAGCGAGGCTTTAATGCGCTTGTCGCTGGTAATCTCTTTTCCATTGTTGGTTAACGGGACGTTGAAATCGACCCTCATGAAAACGCGTTTTCCCTGCAAATCCAGGTCGCGAATCGAAAGTGTGCTCATTTATCCAACTTTCTTATTGCCGAAGTTAAGAAATTCCCTTATAGTGTTCAGAACCAACTTTTATGCGAGTTTACAGATTCCTCTACACAGGGATGCTGGCCGGAGCCTTGTCGCCACTCGCTCTCGCTCAATCCTACCTCACGACCACGTTCGCCGGAAGCAGCCGTTTGCTGGATGGCCACACCGCCAACACGGTTCCCGGCGGTACTTGGCAGTGCAGCAGTAGTTATGGCTTTTTCTGACACTCGTCGCGGTTAAACGCGAGGGTGATCGTGTTGTCGCGGGGGTTCGTGCTTCCCTGCGGTTCGCTGATCACGACGTTGTCGTATTCGGTCCAAGACACGGAATGCACGCCCGTCGATGCATGGAACCGATTCTTTTCATTCCCGCGCATCGACGCGGGGACGACTTGTTCGAGAAATGCGTACATTCGCTGCTGCATCACCAATTCATTCGAAACGGTTTCGTTCGACGGCATCAGCGCCGGAACTTCCAGCCTGCAAGCCAGGCCGCTGGCGCCATAATCCACCACCAAGTCGAATCCCTGCGGGATGTGAAACGTCTCCCGATTCAGAGGTGTACCGAATTTCGCGCGCAACCCGCTGGATTCGAGCTGAGCCATCGCGGGCAGGGCAGTCGCCAAGACGAGTAAGAACCTGGAAGCCATGCGTTCAGGATACTCCCTGAATACCGAACGCGGGCCGGTATTTTTCCGGCAATTTCATCGGCTTGCGTTCCCGATTGCAAAAAATGTGCTTGGTCTCGCCGCGAGCCAGCCGCCTCTGGCTTCCCGCTTCGATCATTTCATATCCGAACCGGATCATCCGCGGATTCGCTTCCTCAATCCACGTTTTCACGATCACCTCTTCGTCGTAAAGCGCCGGCGAAGCGTAGCGGCAGCTCGCCTCCGCGACGGCCAGCAGGATGCCGTCGTTCGCTTCCATATCGCGATATCGAATCCCCGCCGCGCGGCAATATTCCGCGCGCCCCAACTCCATCCACACCAGGTAATTGGCGTAGTAAACGACGCCCATCTGATCGGTTTCGGCATACCGGACGCGCAGCCGCGCCTCGATCTTTTGCATAGCGTGGTGATTATAGCAACCTGTTGAAACCAAAGCCGCGCGAGGCCAGTCTGATAGTATGAGCCTGTGCGGGTACGCGTTCTTTTTTTCGGTGTAGTGCGTGAAATCGTGGGTCTTGGCGAGGATATCGTCGAGGTTCCCGACGGCTCGCGCCTGGATACGATTCTGACCAGCTTCACCGCCCGATTTCCGCGGCTTAAAGACATGGCCCCGAGCATCGTTCTTGCGCTGAACCAGCAGTTTTCTCCGCTTTCGGCTGCCGTCAACGATGGCGATGAAGTGGCCCTCCTTCCGCCGGTTAGCGGAGGCTCCGGGAAGTACACTCAGCAGATTGTCGACGCCGAAACGGGCAATTTCTTTGCCCTGACGCGCGATCCTATCGACGGCGCTGAGATCGCTCATAGCTTGCTGAGCGGCGAAGATGGAGCCTTCGTCAACTTCGAAGGTGTGGCGCGCAACAACACGAAAGGCCGCGCGACGGTTCACCTCGAATATGAGTGTTACGAACCGATGGCGATCAAAGTGATGGCCGAAATTGGCCGTGAAATCGCTGCGTTCCCACGCCATCGGCCGGATCGCGATGGTCCATCGACTAGGCCGGATCGGCATCAGCGAAACCAGCGTCTGCGTGGTAGTAACCGCTCCGCATCGCAAGCCCGCGTTCGATGCCGCGCTCGAAGGAATCAACCGGTTGAAGAAAACCGTGCCGATCTGGAAGAAGGAATTTTTCGTCGACGGCGAAGTCTGGGTCGACGGCGAGTGGGACGAAGCCGTGATCCGTTCATGAAATACGCGCTGCTATTTTCTACTGGCGCTCCATCCCGCCAGCGGCCAGTTCAAGACCAACGTCAACCTGGTCCGCCTGCTGGTCAACGTGAAGAATCAGGCCGGCGAGCTGGTGGGTTCGCTAGATAAAGACGAGTTCACCGTCTACGACGACAATGTCCCGCAGGAAATCAAAGTTTTCGAGCGCTACACGACGAAACCGCTCTCAGTCGCGCTGCTGCATCGACACCAGCGGATCCACGCTCAAGGACTGGCAGCTCGAGGTGCGATCCTTCCAGAAGTTCCTGAAAGCTCTGTTCGTCGAAGGCAATCCGCAGGACATGGCGGCACTGTACACCTTCAACTACGACATCACGGCGTTTCCGTTCACACGCAACGCGAAACGCCTGGAAAATGCGCTGCGCGTCATCAAGCCCGAAGGCGGGACGTCGCTTTACGACGCGATTTTTCACTGCGCGCACGACATTCAATCGCGCGACGGACGCCATGTGATGGTGGTAGTCAGCGACGGCGGCAACACCACCAGCTCCAAGCTCTACAAAGAAGCGCGCGAATCCGCCCAGCGGGCCGACGCCGTGATGTACCCGGTGGTGATCGTGCCCATCGCCAACGACGCCGGACGCAACACCGGCGGCGAGCACGCGTTGCAGACCCTCGCTTCCGACACCGGCGGTCGCTGGTTCGATCCCACGCTGGGGCAACTCGACACGACGTTCGAAGAAATTCTGCGCGATCTTCGGGCGCAGTACATGATCGGCTACTATCCCAAGGACGCGGGCAAAGGATTCCACAACGTGCGCGTCGAGCTGAAGCGCAAAGATTTGCGGGCTCAGACGCGAACTGGCTATTATGGTGAGGAGCCTCGTTAGGAGCTTGTTGAAAAGGGGACAGACCGCTCTGTCCACGACTGCGCTCTGGTTCGAAGTCAGCGGACTGTACGCTGGGACAGAGTAGTCTGTCCCCTTTTCAACCAGCTCCCGATAACGTGCAACCAATGCCAGGAAAAATAAGCACCACGAAAGCCCCCGACCAGACGTTCGAAGAAGTGAAGTATCTGAAACGGCTGATCGACGATCAGGTGCCGGTGCGCGTACGCCTCAGCGACAATCAGGAAGTGGAGGGCACCGTCGAGTTCTACGACGCCAACTTCATCCGCATCACGCGCGATGGTGAGCCGAACCTGTTCCTGTTCAAGCACGACATCAAGTATCTGTACGAGATCTGACGTTGGCTTCGTACCTCGAAACCGCCGCCGAAATCGCCCGTGAAGCCGGCGCGTTGATCAATCTGTACCTGGAACGCCGCATCGGCTTCGAACTCAAAGGCGAATTCGATCTGGTAACCGAAGCCGATCGCGCCAGCGAGCGTCTAATCGTCGACCGCCTGCTCAGCCATTTCCCCACCCACGGAATCGTGGCCGAGGAAGGCGGCGGGCAGGAGGGCAACTCCGAATATCGCTGGTACGTCGACCCGCTGGACGGCACCACAAATTTCGCCCACGGCTTCCCGATGTTCAACGTGACGCTGGCGCTGGAACACCAGGGCGAGTTGATCGCCGGAGTGGTCTTCGACCCCGTGCACAACGAAATGTTCACAGCCGAGCGCGGCTCTGGAGCCTATCTCAACAACCGCCGCATCCACGTCTCCAAAACGTCTTCCATTGAATCGAGCCTGGTCGCCACCGGCTTCCCGTCGCGCAGGCGGCACTTGAACGTGAACGTGCATTTCTTCTATCAGCTCGCAATGCTGTCACACGGAGTCAGGCGAGCCGGGTCCGCCGCATTAGATTTAGCTTACGTCGCCTGCGGCCGTCTGGATGCTTTTTGGGAATTCGGTTTGAACCCCTGGGACATGGCGGCTGGAGTTTTGCTGATCCGCGAAGCGGGCGGAGAATGCTCCGACATGCACGGCGGTCCGCTGAATTTGAAAGGTCCTCATGTGCTGGCCGACAATGGCGCGCTGCACCCGCACATCCTTGCCTTATTCGCCGAAATCTTCGCCGGACAATACAAATTTCCGCTGCCCGAAATGCACGGCTAAGGTTTTTCGACCAAATCTCGACGGCCCCGATCCACTCGCAGACACATTCGCCCCTTCGGAGCCGCGAGCGTCAGCGGCCGGATGCCTATACTAGTGTCCTGAGTCAGAAGTTCCTTGGATAATTGCTGCCCCACCTGTGGTCCTACTTACAACGTCCGTCATCCCGAGCGCAGCGAGGGATCTGCTTTTAAAGCGTTGATAACAGCCGAACGAAAAGCAGATTCCTCGCTCCGCTCGGAATGACTTTGGGGTCGGATGGCCATTATAGCCCCGGCATGTAATGCTGCGATTTTCTGACTCGGGACACTGGTGGTCTGCGTCGCAAGTCATGTCCAATAACGGCAGAGCGTGCAAAAAGGAGGACTGGCTCGAATTTCGCCGCTTTTGCGAAAGTTCGTGCCTGTAGCCCTTTTTGCCCCGCCCGAATCATATTGTTTGAGATCAGCGACGCACTACACTAGTGAGGTCACCCCGTCACGGCTCGAACAGCATGAACGAACACAACTTACAAAACACAATCTCGCTTCTAACCCGCACCCCCACAACTCTCAACGCCCTCCTGCGGGACCTGCCGGAATCGTGGACGCTCCGAAATGAAGGGGAAGACACGTGGAGCGCGTTCGATGTCGTCGGCCACCTGATCCACGGCGAGCGCACGGATTGGATGCCGCGCGCGAAGATCATCCTGCAATTCGGCGAGACTCAGCCGTTTGGGCCTTTCGATCGTTGGGGACACGTGCGCGAGAGTCAAGGGAAGTCGCTGGGGCAGTTATTGGATGAATTTGCCAGAGTGCGTTCGGAAAATCTGGACGAACTGCGTGCCTTGAATCTGCGGGCAGAGGACCTCGATCGGCGTGGACGGCATCCTGCGCTGGGAGTCGTGACTCTGTCGCAATTGCTGGCGACCTGGGCAGCTCATGACTTGACTCATCTGCACCAAATCTCGAGGATCATGGCTCACCAATACCGGGAGGCGGTGGGTCCATGGAGCGCTTACCTCGGAGTGCTCCAGTGCGGCGGCCACAGCTCTCCTTAGTCGCGAAACTCAGCAGCAGATAGACACCGATGAACACAGACAAGAAATATAGTCTCTTATCCGTTTCGATTGCGGCTAGTAATGAATCATTCTCGTACCAAACCACCCCAACCCCGCGCACAACAGCAACACCGCTCCTACCCGGCGAGTCATCGACCCCGCAAACCGCAGCGTGACCCACGCCAGTCCCCCGATCAACGCCGCCTGAACGACAGCCGCTCCACCCAAATAAGCCGCTGGAAACGACGCGAAATATAGGCCGTGAAATAACCCGAGCACCAGCACCACCGCCCACCGCTTCCCCGCATTCGGCAGCGTCAGAATCTCCAGCGCCAGGTATGCGACCGTCAGAGCCATCGCGGCCTCGATGAATCGGGGCGAAAGCGGCCACGGGATTCGAGGCGCGATCGGCCGCATAATCCACTCGCCCGCCAAGTACATCGCCGCCAGTACTACCGCTTCACGCCCTGATCGAGCGGCCAAAATCAAAATCAGCAAGAACAGCACCGCCGGACTCGCGATTGCGCGATGAACCCCCGCCGCTGCGTCTCGCGATGCGATTTCAAACCGTGAAGGAGGGCGGAAGCGGATCTCTTCCTTCGTGATCGTCTGGTCGAACACCGCTTCGTCGCTATTCGCTCCCTGCACCGCGCGCAACAGATGCACATGATTCGGGACAGTCACCTGATACAGCGTGCAGTCAACCTCTACCCGGTCGATCAACGTAGGAAATTCGTATGTCGCCACGCACACATAGGTCCCGTCTTCTTCGTGACACTTCGACGACGTCCGGTGCGCCCCGATGAACCGCACGTGATCGATCAGCGCCGTCTGCGGATTCGCTACGTGTGCCGCTTCATACATGGGAATGCGCAGCTCATACACCGCGGTTGGCCCGTCCACACGCAGTTCCCCGGTACTCATGCTAACCACGTGCGCCCACGCTGGAGCCAACAACAAAAATCCCCAGCTAAGCCGCACGATGACGTTTCCTCAGCCGGATCAGGATCAAGCGCAGCGCCGCCATCGCGGGGACTGAAAAGAACATCCCGGGAATTCCCGCGAGTTGCTCGCCAGCCAGCACGCCGAACAGCACCAGCATGGGATGGATCGCGACGCCCGCGCTCATCAGGTACGGCGCCAGCACGAAATCCTGGAAAATCCGGTAGGCGGCCAGGAACAGAATAATCACCAGCAGGTGCGGATAGCCTGTCACCGCGGCCACAATGACAATAATCACCGACGCAGCCAGCGGCCCGATCGCCGGAATAAACTCGAGCACCGCCGCCATCCCCGCCAGCAGCGCGGGGTACGGACCGCTGGCCAGCGCCAGAAACGCCGAGTAAAACGAAAACGTCGAGAGCGACAGCAATACCAGCGCGCGAATATATTGGGCCAGGAGCAGGTGCAGATCGGTGAAAATATGATCCACCAGCTCGCGACGCCGCGCGTCGACGCTGTCGACGATCGCCTCCCGCATCTCAGTCCCGTCTTTTAGAAACAGAAACGCCAGAATCGGAATCAACACGACGCTGAGCAAGCTTCCCAGGCCGCTGATCAGCCGTGTGCCGACTTCGGAAAGAAAAGGTCCCACGGCTTCGCCCGCGCTCGACAGGCGCTCATGCACGAAATCGGTCACTTGGGGACGAAACTGCTCCAACGATTTTGGCAAAGGCAGGCGCGCCACAGGATCGCTTTGCAGCACTTGAGGAAGATGCGCGGCCAGCGACCCAGCTTCCTGCGAAATTCGCGTGGTGATGGGGATTAGAGCCGCGATCAGAACTCCCAGCAGCGCGACATACACGATCGCCAGCGACCACACGCGCGGCATCCGCTTTGGAAACTGCCGTTCCACAAGGTTTACCACCGGCGAAAGCAGATGCGCGAAAATCAGCGCGACCGCGAAAATCAGCAGCGTCCGGCGGATCCAGTAGACGACCAGCAGCGTGAGCGCGAACAGAAACATGGTCCACACCACGTCGAGCGTGCGCCGGTCGATCCCAAGCATCGCACGCTACGTTAACACAGGACCCGCCCGGCGCGTTTTACGATATCAATAGTGACTCAAACGCCCGCAGACCACATGCGAGCGCTGGTCGCCGGTCTCCAGGACCTTGAAGACAAGCTCCGGGCCGGCGGCGGCGCCAAGAAAATCGAAAAGCAGCACAACGACGGAAAACTCACCGCCCGCGAACGCATCGCCAAGCTGATTGACCCGGGAACCTTCTTCCTCGAATCCGGCCTGCTGATCGCCTACGACAAGTATGAAGGCCAAGCTCCCGCCGCCGGAGTCGTGACGGGATTGGGTCACATCGAAGGCCGCCCCTGCGTGATCGTGGCCAACGACGCGACCGTCAAGGCCGGAGCCTGGTGGCCCGAAACTATCCACAAGATTCTGCGTGCCCAGGAGATCGCGATGCGCAATCGCATGCCCATCGTCTACCTGGTCGATTCGGCGGGCGTCAATCTCCCTTATCAGGACGGAATTTTTCCCGGCGAGTACGGAGCTGCGCGCATCTTCTATTACAACTCCCTGATGCGCCGCAAACTGCGCGTCCCGCAAATCGCGGCGGTCATGGGAATGTGCATTGCAGGAGGAGCCTATCTGCCCGCGCTCTCCGACGTGATCATCATGGTCGAAGGGGTCAGTTTCATGGGCTTGGGCGGACCGAACCTTGTCAAGGGCGCAGTCGGCCAAGTGGTGGACGCCGAATCTCTGGGCGGCGCCAGCCTGCACACCAAAACCAGCGGCGTGGCGCATTATTCCGCGAAAGACGACGCCGCGTGTCTGCTCCTGATCCGCGACCTGATTCGGGAAACCCCTGCTCCCGCCGCGGTCCCGAAAGGCGTCGCGCCCGCCAAGCCCGCCGAGGGTCTGTACGACCTGATGCCCGCCGATCATCGCCTTCCCTACAACGTGGAAGAAGTGATCGCCCGCATCGTCGACGCCGGCCATTCCATCGAGTTTCAGCCCGGCCACGCTCCAGAAATGCTGTGCGCGAACGCCCACCTTCACGGCCGGGCCATCGGAGTAATCGCCAACCGGCGAGGCTTCCTGAAGACTCCCGGCGGCCCGCGGATCGGAGGGATCATCTACACCGAATCGGCGCGCAAAGTGGCTTATTTCGTCGAAAATGCCGAGCGCCACAATCTGCCGCTGCTGTATCTGCAAGATGTCTCGGGCTTCATGGTCGGAGTCGAAGCTGAGAGCGAAGGGATTATTCGCGCCGGGGCCGAAATGGTGGAAGCGATGGCCTGCGCGACCGTCCCGAAAATCATCCTGACCCTGAATCACGCGAGTGGGGCAGGGTACTACGCGATGGCCGGGCAAGGCTTCGACCCGCACTTCAGCTTCGCCTGGCCCACCGCCCGAATCGGGGTCATGGAAGGCGATTCCGCGGTCCAGGCTGTTCACGGGCCGGAATTGTCGCGTTACAAAGCTAAAGGCGAGCCTGTCCCGCAGGAATTGGAGAAGCGCATCGCCCAAACCCGTGCGGATTACGAGCGTTGGCTGGACGCCCGTCACGCCGCCGCCCGCGGCCATGTGGACGCCTTAATCGATCCCCTGGAAACCCGCCGCGTGCTGGCTTTCGCCTTCGAGGCGGCCACGGCCTACGGAAATCGCGAACATCTGGCGATAGAAATGTTATGAGCCTGCGCATCGAACAGGATGGACGGCTGTGCCGCATCGCTCTCGCCGCTCCCAAGCGCAACGTGCTCGATTCCGCCGCCTGCCGTCTGCTGCTGAATGAACTGGAGGCCGCCGCTTCGGATCCGGGCACCGGCGCGATTCTACTCGAAGCCGACGGCCCGGTTTTCTGCACCGGCGCGGAAAGCGACGACGATCGTCTTTTCACCGTCGGCCGCCGCATCCCGAAGCCGATCATCGCGGCCGTGCAAGGCGTCGCGGTATCGGGCGGCTTGGCGCTCGTGGCGAACGCGCACGTCGTCGTGGCTGCGCAGGGAACCAGCTTCGGCCTCACTGGAATCCGCGAAGGCAAGTGGAGCGAGCCAATCTTTCGTGCCGTAGCCGCCGCCCTGGGCGAGCGCCGAGCCGTAGAGCTGGCCCTTACTGGTCGCGTCTTCTCAACCCCCGACGCTCTGGCCTGGGGTTTAGTCCACCACGTCGCGCCTGCATTTGAGCTGGAAGACCGCGCCGTCGAAATCGCCACCGCCCTCGCGAATGCAAATCCAGCCGTCGTGACGGAAGCGCTGACGCGCCTTCAGCAACTTTAATTTTGCGTTTATCGGCGTTGATCCGCGGCCAATACTAAGAAAACAACTCGGCCGCCGTGACTCCGAATCCAAACGGCGGCAACTCGAGCCTCTCGACGCTGCGCAGCCCGCCTTCGAATCGGTATAGCTTTTTCAACTCCGGCTCGATCAGCCAGATATTCGGCACGCCCCACGCCTGGTACTGGTCGAACTTCTCGAGCAGGTCATGCAGCCGATCGTCGGGTGAACTCACTTCCACCACCAGCAAGGGCGGTTCTGACGGCACCTCTTCTGCCGGTCCGCTTCCCTCAAACAACGCCACATCGGGAATCCGGTAGCAATCCTCGGCCAGGCGCATCCGCACCTCCGTACAGCAATAACCGAGGCGGTCGAGCAGCACCGCCAGCCGCTGTTGAGTCCTGCCGTGGCTTTTGGTCGGCAAGGTTCTCTCCCTAAGCTCGCCATGAACGAGCTCTGGTTCGCGTTCGAAATGAGTGGCCAGATACTGCTGTGGCGTCACGAAGGCCTTGGTCGCCATCCAAGCGCAGAATAGCACTCTCAGCTCGTTTGCCGTCTGATTCCAAATCGTGCTAAAAATCTAGCATGCGCGTATTTTGTTTGGGTCTAGCAACGGTTCTCCTCACCGCGTGTCGTCATCAACCCGTCGCCTACACGCTGGTTCCGAAGGGACCGCAAATGATCCTGATGCCTCCGATCCGTCCGGCGCAGGAAATCGAGCTTCCTCATTCGCGCCTCAAGCCGAATCCCGGATGCGACATCGACACCGATTGGATTTCCCTGCGCTGGACCGGGAAAACCGCGCGCGTACGCATGACCGCGTCCGACGGCGATTCCGGCGATCTCGGCGGTCCGGACCGCATGTTCACCGACGATCTCAAGAGCATCGAAGCCTTCCGCTCCGCCCTTGCTGCCGACGTTGATAAAGGCTGCCTGACCGCCGACGAGCGTTCGCGCATCATCGCCGCCATCACCGAAAGATTCGCTCTTCCGACCATGACCGCCTACCAACTGCGCTTCGGGAGCTTCGTTCAATCCGGCTTCGTCGAGCTCACTTCGGATTTTCGACTGAAAGTCGTCAGCCCGCTCCCGTCCGGAGTCGAAGTCGCCTACTATTCGATCGCGGCAGCCGCAAAGGACGATCGCATGCGGCTTGCGTTCGATTCGTTTACCACCAACCCGCCGGGCACTCCTCCCGCCACGCCGCTTTCCCTTCCGACTACCGCTGATTATTTTCGCGTCCTTTTCTGGACCAGCCGGTCCTCTGCGAATCACTACGCGACGATCCTTGCGGCTGAGAATCGGTCCGCGCTTGAAAACGCCACGCGCCAGTTTCAAGCTCAGCCCGACGGCTCCTGTCGAGTCGAGCTCGGATCCGGCGTCGCTTGCATTCCTGTGCCGCCTGACTGGGCCGTCAACCCCGAGCTTCGTGTTCGCGTGAACGGCAGCGACGCGTACGTCCGCATCGGAGGAACCGTCAGTGACGCGGTCGAAGGCGAACGCCAGGTGCAAGTGCTCAGGATGTTTCAAGGACGGCCGATCCCAGTCAAGGGCGCGAACCTGATGCGGCTGGTTCTGATGCCCGGCGACCAGGTCAGTTATCCGTGAAGTGACTTCAGATACGCGAGCACCGCTTCGGCATCCGCCCGCGTCATCCGGAACGGTGGCATGGGAAGATTCGGCGGTTTGCCCGTGCGCGAAATCCCGGTGGTCAGCAGGCGGATGATCTCTTCATCCGTTCCTGGAGGCCCGCCGGCAATGCGCGGCTCGCGGATCGCCCAGTTTGGCGACGGATACGTCGGCTGGATCTGCGCGGGTCCGCCCATCAGCCAATGCGTTTTGTCGGGGTTGCCGTGTTCGTCGCGCGGGGTGTGGCATTGCTCGCACATCGCCACCGACTCGACGATGTAGCGACCGCGCTCGATTTGGTCGTTGGGTTTGGTCTGGGCTTGGCTGTTCGCAGCCGCCAGGAAAGACATCAGGGAAAGTCGAATCAGATTGTTCATAGGACCTCGACTCTGCTCCTCCAATTGTACGCGCTTTGTGGCATAGTAGATCCAATTATGAAAGCCACGTTGCTCGTGCTGGCCTCCATCGCGACGGCGCTTGCGCAAGCGCCCACCAGTTGGACCCCCGAATTCTCGATGCAGTTTCAAACCGTCTCCGGCGTGGTTCCTTCGCCCGATGGAACGAAGGTTGTCTGGACGCAAAGCCATTCGGTGATGGATGCGGAACACAGCGAGACGCAGACGCACATTTTTCTCGCGAACGCCGACGGCTCGCATCGCTTGCAATTGACGCGCGGCGAAAAGAGCGCGACCGGCCCGTCGTTTTCTCCCGACGGCGGGTCGGTTTACTTCCTGTTGGCGCGATCGGGCAAAAACAACGTTTACCGGATCGCCATCACCGGCGGAGAAGCCGAAATGCTGACCGATTTCAAGGGCCAGCTCGGCGCCTATCAGGTGTCGCCTGATGGAAAGCTGGTCGCGTTCACCGGCTACGAGCCCCCTGCCGATGAAGAGAAAAATAAGAAGGAAAAACGCGATTATCGCGTAGTGGATGCGAATCCGGAGAACATGGCGCTGTATGTTCTCGACAGCAAGGGGTCGACTCGCAAGCTAACGGACGGGAAACGGCACGTCACGGAATTTAGCTGGTCGCCGGATTCGTCAAAAATCGCTTTCAGCCACTGGGCCGCCCCGGGCGCAGACAACTGGACTCAATCTGCGATTGCTGAAGTGGAGGTTTCCAGCGGCACGGTTAAGCCGATTTCACCAACGCATACGTTCGGCGGATCGCGTCCTGCCTATTCGCCCGACGGCCGGTATCTCGCGTTTGAAAAATCGTGGACCGATGCTCCGCGCTGGGCGTTCGACAACGGAATTGTCTTAGTGAACCGGTCGACGGGTGAGGCTCGGACGCTTCCAGTTACATATGATGAGCAGCCGTCGCTGCTGGGCTGGTCCGGCGATCGTTTGCTGTTTACGGAAGCGAAACACACTCGCGACGCGATTTATGAGATGCCGGTGGACGGTCCGCCGCGCGCACTGTTCGAGCCCGCGAAAGGCGTGATCGGCGCGGGCGGCACGCATCTCAACGCCAACGGGACGTTCATCGGACTGCCTATGGAAAGCACGGATGAGCCGCCAGAGGCATACGTGATGCCGGTGAAAGGCATGACGCCGGTGCGCGTGAGCCGCGCGAATGTCGATATGCCGAAGCTCGAACTCGGCAAGACGGAAGTGATTCGATGGAAATCGAAAGACGGGCAGGATGTCGAGGGGTTGCTCACGTATCCGGTAAATTATGAGAAGGGAAAGCGATATCCCCTGATTCTAAATATTCACGGCGGGCCCACCGGCGTGTTCAACGAAACCTTCATCGGACGCAGCGGCCTGTATCCGATCGCGGTGTTTGCGGCTCGCGGGTATGCGGTGCTGCGGCCGAATCCGCGCGGGTCCGGCGGATATGGAAAGACGTTTCGCTTCGCCAATTACAACGATTGGGGCGGCAAGGATTACGAAGACGATCAGACCGGGGTCGACTCTGTAATTTCGATGGGCGTCGCCGATCCGGACAAGCTCGCGGTGATGGGGTGGAGCTACGGCGGGTTCATGACGTCGTGGACGGTCACGCAGACGCATCGATTCAAGGCGGCTGTCGTTGGCGCGGGCGTGACGAATCTGTGGAGTTTCACGGGAACATCCGACGTGATGGGGTTCATCCCGGATTATTTCGGCGGCGAGCCGTATGACCAGTTCGAGAATTTTCAAAAGCATTCGCCGATCACGTATGTGAAGAACGTGACCACTCCGACGCTGGTGCTGCACGGGGAAAGCGACGTTCGCGTGCCGACGTCGCAGGGCTATGAGTTTTATCATTCCTTGAAGCGCGAAGGAACCATCGCCAAAATGGTGGTGTATCCGCGGCAGCCGCATGGGCCGACGGAGCCGAAGTTCATTCTGGACATCATGCAGAGACATCTGGATTGGGTGGATAAATATGTTCGCTAAAAAATACCTGCCATTGCTGTTGATTCCGGTCTTGCAGGCGCAATGGACTCCGGAGCTGTCGATGAAGGTGAAAACGGTCTCGACGGCGGTGCCGTCGCCCGATGGAAAACTGGCCGCGTGGACCGAAACGCATCCCGTGATGGATGGAGAGAAAAGCGAATCCGTCACGCAGGTCTATCTGGCGCATTCCGATGGCTCGGGTCGGATTGAGCTGACGCGCGGCGAGAAGAGCTCGAATGCGCCGGCGTTTTCGCCCGATTCCGAATATGTGTTCTTCGCGTCGGACCGCAGCGGGAAGCGCAATGTTTATCGGATCCCGGTGGACGGCGGCGAGGCGGAGATGTTGACGAACTGGACCGGTACGCTGGGCGCGTTCTCGATTTCGCCCAACGGGAAGTGGGTCGGGTTCACGGGCCGCATGCCGGATACGGACGAAGATCGCGCCAAGCGCGAGAAGCGCGATTTTCGGGTGCTCGACGAGAATCCGCACAATAATTCTTTGTGGATGATTCCGGTCGAGACCGATGTTCACGGGCGGCGCGAGGTGAAGAAAGTGGCCGCGGGTCCGTATAACATCGGCGGATTCGACTGGTCGCCCAACTCGCAGAGAATCGCGTATGAGACGCGGCCCACGCCGGATGCGGACGACGGACGCAAGTCGGATATTCTCGAAGCCGACATCGAAACCGGAGACATTCGCCCGCTCGCTGCCACGCGAAGCACGGAGAGCCAGCCGCGCTATTCGCCGGATGGACGATATCTTGCTTTCGTGCGAAGCAATCTGTCGGCGAAGCGGATTGACGGGGACCGGATCGTGCTGCTGACGCTTACGGATCTGAAAGTTCGCGAATTGCCGGCAACTCCGGATGAATCGCCATCGCTCGATGCATGGGCGCGGGATGGATCGAAAATTTATTTCAGCGAAGGACTGCATACCCGCGCGGCGCTGTACGCGATGCCGGTGGATGGGCCGCCCGCGGTGGTGTTTCATCCTGTGCGAGGAACTTTTGGCAACGCGGTGATTTTCAATCGCACCGGGACTTACGCCGGGCTCACGATGCAGACTCCGGATGAGCCGGTGGAAGCGTACGTGATGCAGGTCGGGTCGATGAAGCCGGTGCGGGTGAGCGCGGCCAATGTCGATCTTCCCAAGACCGGGCTGGGCGAGACGCGCGTGATCACGTGGAAGGCAAAGGACGGAAAGGAAATCGAAGGCCTGTTGACGCTGCCGGTTAATTACGACAAATCGAAGAAGTATCCGCTGATCCTGAATATCCATGGCGGACCATCGGGGGCGTTCAACGAGACGTTTATCGGGGCGAGCGGGCTGTATCCGATCGCGTCATTCGCAGCGCACGGCTGGGCGGTGCTGCGCGCGAATCCGCGCGGGTCGACCAATTACGGGCTGCCGTTCCGCGCGGCGAATCTGGACGATTGGGGCGGCGGCGATTATCAGGACCTGATGTCCGGCGTCGACTATGTGATTCAGACGGGCGTGGCGGATCCCAATAAACTGGCGGTCATGGGCTGGAGTTATGGCGGGTACATGACGAATTGGGTGGTCACGCAGACCAACCGGTTCAAATGCGCGGCCGCGGGCGCAGGCATTTCGAGTCTCATATCCATGTGGGGAACCAACGACATCCCGACTACGCTCGACGATTATTTCGAAGGGACCTGGTATGAACAACCAGAACGGTATATCAGAATGTCGCCCTTGGCTCATGTGAAAAACGCGGTGACGCCGCAACTGTTCCTGCATGGCGAAGCCGATATTCGCGTGCCGACGTCGCAGGGTTATGAGATGTATCACGCATTGAAGCGCAAAGGAGTGCCGGCGGAGATGGTGGTGTATCCGCGGACCCCGCACGGTCCGCAGGAGCCGAAGTTCGTGTTGGATATCATGCGGAGACATATCGATTGGGTGGCTAAGTATCTGGGGGATTAGGGATTTATGGCCACAGATTCACGCAGATTCACACAGATAATACTAATTTCCCTGATGATTCTCCCGTTGGGCGCGGAGAAGGTTCCGGGACTGCGGGCGCCGGTAGAGATTCTTCGGGATAAATGGGGTGTTCCGCACATTTATGCCAAGAATACCGACGATCTATTCTTCGCGCAGGGCTGGATGACCGCGAAAGATCGTCTCTTTCAAATCGATTTGTGGAGAAGAACCGGAACCGGGAAGCTCGCCGAGGTGATGGGGCCATCGGCGGTGGGACGCGACCGGTTGGCGCGGCTGGTGAGATATCGCGGGGACTGGAATCAGGAGTGGGAGAGCTATTCTCCGGATGCGCGGCAAATCGTCGTAGCGTTTGTGAATGGGATCAACGCGTATGTGAAGTCGCTGGGCGGGAAAAGGCCGCTCGAATTCAGATTGGCGGGGTACGATCCGGGGGTGTGGACTCCGGAAGACGTCGCGGCTCGGATCGCGGGGCTCGGGATGACGAGTAACCTGACGCAGGAGGTGAATCGGGCGGTCGAGATTGGGAAGTTTGGCGTGGAGAACGTCGAACGATTTGCCGCGCCCGATCCGTTTGTGCATTTGAAAGTGCCGCCGGGAGTGGATATCCAGGCGATTACCACAGAAATTTTGAAGGATTATCAGGCGGCGACGGGGAGCTCCGCGATTTCCAGGAGATCAGGGGTCGAATGACTGGGTGATCGACGGAACGATGAGCGCGACGGGAAAGCCGCTGGTGGCGAACGATCCGCATCGGCCGGTTTTGCTCCCGAGTTTGCGCAAGACGGTGCACTTGGTAGCTCCGGGATGGGATGCGATCGGGGCAGGGGAGCCGGCGCTGCCGGGAATTGCGCTGGGGCATAACGAAACGGTCGCGTACGGATTCACCATTGTCGGGACCGACCAGGAAGATTTGTATGTCGAGAAGATCAATCCGGCGAATCCGAATGAATACATGTTCAAAGGCGCGTGGAAGCCGGTGACGGTGGAGCGGCAGCGGATTGTGGTGAAGGGATCGGCGCCGGTGGATACCGAGTTGCGCTATACCCAGCATGGGCCGATCATTTTTGAGGATCGCGAGAAACATTTGGCCTACGCGCTGAAATGGGTGGGGGCCGAACCGGGAGGCGCGGGGTATCTGGCGGGGCTCGCGGCGGCACGGGCGAAAAACTGGAAGGAATTTCTGGGCGCGATGGGGCGGTTCAAAATTCCGTCGGAAAACATGGTTTACGCGGATACGTCGGGGAATATTGGCTGGTTCGCTTCCGGATTCAATCCCATTCGCAAAAATTGGACCGGGTTGCTTCCCGTTCCGGGCGATACGGGCGAGTACGAGTGGTCCGGGTACGTTCCGATTGCCGAGATGCCGCAGTTGTACAATCCGCCGAAGCATTTTATCGCGACGGCGAACGCGAATATTCTGCCGGCGGGCTACACGAAACCGATCGCGTACGACTGGGCCTTGCCGTTTCGCGTGCATAGGGTGGAGCAGATGCTCTCCGAGCCGAAGAAATTCACGATCGAGGATTTTGAGCGGATGCAGTATGACGTCGTCAGTCTTCCCGCGCAGCGATTGCAGGCCATCGTACGGAAAACGCGGCCGTCGCGGCATGGCGAGATCGTCGACGAGTTTCTGAAATGGGATGCGCGGATGACCATTGATTCGCGGCCGGCGCTGGTTTACGAGATGTGGAGCGCGGCGCTGCCGGCGTCGGTTTATCCTCCGGAGTGGAAGGGGCGCACGAATATCGAGTTTGTGCTGCGGATGCTGGAACAGAAGCCGAATCAGCATACGCTCGATGAATCGCTGGACCGGGCGATTGCCGAGATCGAAAAGAATCTGCCGCGTAAAGAAGACTGGAAGTGGAGCGCCGTGCACACGATGGCGTGGCGGCATCCGCTGAACGTGAAGACTTTGAATCTGCCGCCGACGCCGCGCGCCGGAGACGCGAATACGGTGCACGCGTCGAGCGGCACGACCGGCACCAGCGGGGCTTCGTATCGGGAAATTCTCGACGTGGCGGACTGGGACCGGTCGATGATGACGAACGTGCCGGGAGAATCGGGCGACCCGGAGAGCAAGCATTATCACGACCTGGTGGACGATTGGGCCAACGGGAAGTATCATCCGATGCCGTTCACGCGGAAGGCGGTGGAAGCGGCGACAGAAGAACGAATTTTGCTGGAGCCGGCGGGTAAGTAAGCCGCCGGTACAATGAAGGTGTGCAACTTCTTGACGGTGCGGTAGTCCGGAACGAAATCTTCAAGCGGCTGAAGCCGCGCATCTCCAGATTAAAGCGGCCGCCGGGCTTGGCGGTGGTGCTGGTGGGGCACAATCCGGCGTCGGAGATTTACGTTCGCGGCAAAATCAAAGCCTGCGGCGAGCTGGGGATTTACAGCGAAAAAATCACTCCGCCGGAAACGGTGACGACCGAAGAGCTGCTGGCGATCATCGGAGATCTCAACCGCCGGCCGGAGATCGACGGGATTCTGGTGCAGATGCCTCTGCCGAAACAGGTGGATTCGCGGCGCGTGCTGGAAGCGGTGGCTCCGGACAAGGACGCGGATGGGTTTCATCCGATGAACGTCGGACATCTGGTGGCGGGCCGGCCGGCGCCGCGGGCGTGCACGCCGGCGGGCATCATGGAGATGCTGAAGTACTATCGCGTCCCGATCGACGGGACGACGGGCGGTGATGATCGGGCGCAGCGATATCGTGGGCAAGCCGATGGCGCTGATGCTGCTGCACGAAAACGCGACCGTGACGATTTGCCACTCGCACACGTCGAATCTGGCGGAAGAGTGCCGGCGGGCGGATATCCTGGTCGCGGCGATCGGCAAGGCCGGCGCTGGTGACCAGCGAATTTATTGCGCCGGGCGCGACGGTGATCGACGTGGGGCAGAACCGGGTGACGGATCGCGCGGAGGCGGAGCGCCTGGGCACGGTCTGAGGAGTTCGCCCGCAAGGGGAGCGTGCTGGTGGGCGACGTGCATCCGATGGATGTGCACGCACGCGGCGGCGGCTTATACGCCGGTGCCGGGAGGCGTGGGGCCGCTGACCATCGCGATGCTGATGTCGAATACGGTGGAGCTGGCGGAACAGGCATCGTGGCGTTTTCCGAATCATGCTCCGCGTAGGCTTGACCGGCGGTCTGGCCAGCGGCAAGAGTTTTGTGGGTCGCGCGCTGGAACGCCTCGGATGCCTGGTGATCCAGCGCCGACGAGATCGGGCACCAGGTGCAGGAGCCGGGCGGCGAAGCGTACCAGGGCATCGTCGACGAATTCGGCCGCGAGATTCTGAAGGCAGACGGGACCATCGACCGGCGGCGTCTGGGGGCGCTGGTCTTCGGCAATCCCGAGCGCCTGGCGAAACTGAATGCGCTGGTGCATCCACCGGTGCGCGCGCGCATCGAGAATGCGATCCGCGAGTTCGCCGAACGGGAGCCACGATGGCATCGCGGTGACGGAAGCTGCGATACTGATAGAAGACTGGCAGTTATCGCGACTATGACCGTCTCGATCGTTGCCGTTTGCGCGAGGAGCAGCAGATCGAACGGGCCATGGCGCGCGACCAGCTTACGCGCGAGGAAGTGCTGGACCGGCTGAGCCGGCAGATGCCGCTTGAGGAGAAAGTGAAGTACGCGGACTACGTCATCGATACTTCGGGAACGAAAGAGCGCACCCTCGAACAGACGCGAGCGGTGTATGAGGCGCTACGGAGTCTGAACCTATGAGATTTTTGAGATCGCTGATTCTGGCGGTTCTGCTGGTGGGCGGATTTGTGTATTTCACCGGCAAGCCGAATTCATTCGTGCGGCGTAATTTTTCGACACCGGGCGCGCTGTGGAGCGAGCCGCAGGTGGCGCATTCGGCGGGCCTGGGCTCCGATGAGCAGAATAATATCGATATCTACAAGGCGGCCAAGGACAGCGTGGTCTACATCACCAGCACGGTGTTGCAGCGCAGGTTCTTTTTCGACGAACAAGGCCACGCGGTCGGGTCGGGATTCCTGATCAATTCCGATGGCCAGATTCTGACCAATTTTCACGTGATCAGCGGCAGCTCCGATGTGGAAGTCACGCTGCCGGATCAGACCATTTACAAAGCCAAGATGCTGGTGCGGGACCGGCCGGACGATCTGGCGCTGATCAAGATCGAGCCGAAGAAGAAGCTGTCCGCATTTGAATCTGGGCGATTCCGATCATTTGCAAGTGGGACAGAAGGTGCTGGCGATCGGGCAATCCGTTCGGGATTTGCAGGGGACGCTGACGGTGGGCGTGGTCAGCTCGCTGGGCCGCCCCATCCAGAGCGAGAATAATCAGATGCTGGAGGGCATGATTCAGACCGATGCGGCGATTAACTCCGGCAATAGCGGCGGGCCGCTGCTCGATTCGCAGGGCAACGTGATCGGGATCAACACGGCGATTTACGGGCCCGAGCGGCGGCAACGTCGGCATCGGGTTTGCGATGCCCGATCAATCGCGCCAAAAACGATGCTGGAAGATTTCAGCGCGGGCAAGAATTTCCGGCCGGCGCGGCTGGGCGTGGGGACGGTGTTCATCGCGGGCGATCTGGCCGAAGCACTGAATCTTCCGGCGAGCGGCGGATTGCTGATCCAGACAATTGTCCGCGGATCGGCGGCCGCGGATGCTGGATTGCGGCCGGCGAATGAAGAAGTGCGGGTAGGCAATGCGAGGCTGGGCGTCGGCGGCGATTTTATTACCGCGATCGACGGGAAGCCAGTGAGCGAGGACGACGCGATTCTGCGCGAGCTTTCGCGGAAGCAGCCGGGTGATATTCTCGAGCTGACCATCTTTCGGACGGGCGGTCGCTGAACCTGAAGGTGAAGCTCGGCGAAGCGGCGGAGGATCCAGCGATTGACGGCGATGCAGCGTCAGCCCCGAAGCCAGTGGCAGGTCGAGCAGGGCACGCTTGCGCGCCACCGGGGCGCGGCGGGCGCTGGCGGGATTCTTTGTATCCGGGCTGCTGCTGGCGTTTTTGGGCGCGATTCTGCCTTCGTGGGGGCATCATCTTATCGTCGGATTACTCGACCATCGCGTGGTATTTCGTCGGGCTGATCGCCGGGGTGCTGGGGATCGGTGTGGGTATCGCCGCCGCTGCTTGAAAGCCGGGGCGTCGGCTGGACGCTGGCGTTTGCGTGCGGAATCGCATCGGTCGGCGCTGCTGTATCTGGCGTTCGTTTCGCCGCCGTTTTCGCCGTGGTGGCGCGTCGCGGGTCTGGCGGTGATCGGATTCGCGGCGGGCATTCTGCATACCGCGATTTTCCACGCGATCTCGCCGATGTACCGGCACGATCCGGCGGCGACCATCAACCTGGCGGGAGTTCTGTTCGGGCTGGGATGCCTGACCGTGGCGTTGCTGATCTCGGGGACGTTTTACGCCTACAGCGCTCCCGCGATTCAGACCTGGATCGCGGTGATTCCGGGGTTGTTCGGATGGTTCTACGTGCGGTCGCGATTCGCGCCGCAGCCGGTTCCGCATCAACCGTCGCCGCACGCGATTTTCTCGGAGTTGCGGAGTCCGGGCGCGGTGCTGTTCAGCTTGCTGCTGTTCTTTCAGTTCGGAAATGAATGGGCTATCGCAGGATGGCTGCCGTTGTTCCTGAGCCAGCGGCTGGGAATCAGTCCGGCGACGTCGGTTGGGATGCTGGCGATGTATTGGCTGGCGCTGCTGGTCGGCCGCGTCGGGGCGCAGTGGGTCTTGCCGCGCGTGCGCCATGGACGATTGCTGTTGTGGAGCGTGCTGGCGGCGATGTTCGGATGCATCATGCTGCTGGCGACCGACAATCGCTTCGGGGCCATGAGCGGGATCCTGCTGATCGGGGGCGCGTTTGCGCCGATTTATCCGCTGGTGGTGGAAAAAATCGGGCACCGATTTCCGTATTATCATCCGGGGTTTTATAACGGCATTTTTTCTTTCGCGATCGCCGGGGGATTGCTGGCGCCGTGCGCGTTGGGCTATTTCGCTTCGGAATGGGGTGTCCGCGTCGTGATGGGCCTGCCGCTGGCGGGGTCGGCGGTGGTTTTCTTACTGCTGATGCTGATCTCGCTGGAGGCCCGGCTCAGCGCGGCGGCACGTTGACGCGCCAGCGAAGGAACGGCGGGTCGGACCAGTCCCAGTTGCGCTCCGGGTGGCGGTCGACGCTCTGCGGGTCGACGTTCCAGAGATATACAGCGTAGGACCATCCGCCGCGCAGACTCAGGGCGAGACTGATCAGCGCTAAGGCCACGAAGGCGGTGCGCATGGCGCGCGAAAGCGCGATCCAATCCTTGAAATAAGGAATCAGAAAGAGCACGAAGACCGGCGTCAAATCGGTGAAGAAGCGGGGACCGTAGCACATGCCGCCCCACCAGCTCCAGATATAAGCCGAGACTGCGAGCCAGTGCGTCAAAACGAGGGCGGCCAGCCAAGGCGAGAGCGGCGTGATCCATTTCTGGCGAATCATGGTCCAGACGGCGAAGAGAAAAACTGGCGCGTAGACGAACAAGCCTCGCGACGGGCTGATCAAGTTGCCTGCCAAGCCGACGGCCAGTTTGGGCCAGTTGTGCGGATAAAATCCGGACAGCGGGCTTTGATAATACGGCGACAAAATGGAGTGGTAGACGGAAAGATTGTAGGCCAGAAACGCTGTCGCGACGGGCGCGGCCGCGAGCAGGTACCAGAAAAGATGGCGTCGATGACGGATGGCGACGTAGGCGGTGAAGACGATCACGAACAGGGAATCGGTGGGGCGGCAGGTATAGGAAAGGGCCACGGGAAGGCCCGCCCAAGCGGCCAGCGTGGGCCGGGCTTCGGCACGCAGCAGCATGTAGATGACGATCGCCAGGAACAGCATCGAGGGGGTGTGCTGCCACAAGCCTCGGCCCGCGACGCTGTAGGCGGGCGTGGCGAGCGCAAACAGAAGCGACAAGAGAACCGCGCGGTTCACCGGCAAATAGAGGCGCGCGATGAAATACATCACCACGGTGGATGCAGCCAGCAGCAGGGAGGCGACCTCCATTTCGATCAGCGCGTGACCGGCGTCGTAATCGTCGCGTAGAAAGCCTTCGATCACCGGGTTCGAAGAATGGAAGCCGCCGACCAGCGGATGCAGCGCATGCATCACACCCACGGCAGCCAGGACCAGTGGCGTTTCAAGGAACGGTCCACCGATGGGATAGCTGTTATACCAGTGACCATCGCAAGCCTCGGGAGCACCGATGCGGGTGTGGCCGGCGGCGTCCACGCAGTGGGCGGCGTAGTAGTCGGAGGCACGAATCACCGCGGCGTATTCGTCCAGATTGGTGACGCCGTGGCGCGCCAGGCTCATGGCGATGTACACGGTCCAACGCGAATCGAAAGAGGTGCCTACGCGGCTGAGGCCCGAGAACAAATAAACGCCTAGGAACAACAGCACCGGTACTGTGTGCGATCCTCGAAGGAACATGCGGCTGGCGGTTTGGTTGTGTTTGGCGCTGTCTTGCTCGGGCACAGACCTGGAGCATCGCATCGATGCCCTGGCGGATGCAAGCCGGCCGGCGGGGCACGGGTTCATCGGGATTTCGGTGCTGGAGCTGGCGGGCGGCAAGACCATTTACAAACGGAATGACGATCGGCTGTTCTTGCCGGCGTCGAATATGAAGCTGTTCACCAGCGCTGTGGCCTTGTTGCGGCTGGGGCCGGAGCATCGGTTTACTACGCAGGTAACGCGGGAAGCTTCGGGCGATCTGGTGATTTCGGGAAGCGGCGACCCATCGCTCTCCGGGCGCGTGTTTCCGTATCAGAAAGACGCTGCTGCGGGGCCGGGGCTGAAGGCGATCGAGGATCTGGCCGATCAGGTGGTGGCTAGCGGGGTGATGCGCGTGGATGGGGATATCGTTGCGGACGACCGGTTGTATCCGTGGGCGCCCTACGCGCCGAGCTGGACACAGGATGACGCGCTGCGCGAGTTCGGTGCACCGGTGAGCGCGCTGACCGTCAACGATAATGCGATCGCGTTGATCTTGCGGCCGGGCGCGCGGGCTGGCGATCCCGCGGAATTGGCGATTGAACCCGCGCTCGAATATTATTCGATCGATCAGCGGGTGATGACGGTCGCGCGTGGCAGCGAAGCGAAAATACGGATCGCGCGACAGGCGGGCTCGCGGCAGATTCTGGTGTGGGGGAGCATTCCCGCGGGTCACGCGGCGATTGTGGAACCGCTGGCCGTCGACGATCCGGCGCTGTACGCAGCCTACGCTTTACACGACGCGCTAACGCGCCGCGGAGTGTCCATTACGGGGAGCGCGGTGGCGCGCCACCGGCTTGCGACAGAAGATTACGCGCCGCCGGAGGGAGTGGTGGCTGCGTCGCGAACGTCGCCGCCGCTGATCGAGCTATTGCAGGTGATGGAGAAGGTGAGCCAGAATCTATTCGCCGAGCTGATGCTGAGAGAAGTGGGACGCACGCAGCGCCACGTGGCGACGCGCGAAGCGGGGCTCGAGGAACTGGACGCGATGATTGTGGAGATGGGCGGGACCAAGGATGAGGCTCGTCTCGAAGACGGCTCCGGGTTGTCGCGCAACGCGCTGGTGACGCCGCGGCTGATGACGAGGTTGCTCGCGTATCTGTATGGCGGAAAATATCGCGAGGAGTGGGTGTCGCTGCTGCCGGTGGGCGGCGAGGACGGCACGTTGCGGCGGCGGCTGTGTTGTGTCGCGGACGGACTTGGGATTCGGGCGAAAACGGGGTCGCTGAGCCGGGCGCTGGCGTTATCGGGATACGCCGATAGCAAGACGCGGGGGCGGCTGGCGTTTTCGATCCTGGTGAACGATTTTTCGACGCCGCTTGCCGAGGTGAGGCAGTGGATTGATAAAATAGCAACAGCGCTTACGGAGTAAAGAACATGCCTATTTTTGAATATCTGTGCGACGATTGCGGGACGAAGTTCGAGAAGCTGGTGCGGCGTTCGGACGACCAGGTCCTGTGTCCGCAATGCGGCGAGAGCCATTTGACCACGCAATTTTCCACGTTTTCGGCCCATGCCAACGGGGCTCCGAAAGCGGCGGAGATGGGCGGATGCGCGTCGGGGATGTGCCGCACGCCGGATCTGTGCGGGCGCAATTAAGCGCGAAAAGCGAACCGCGACCACTGGGAGCGGTGGATGGTCACTTTTCACGTGGCGATTACGGTCGAAACCAATGGGCTCAGTTCCGAGCCGCGCGCGTGCGCGAGCGATGTTCGGAGTTTTTCAACACGCTCCTAGTGCTTCCAGGTGTTGACTTTGCTGCCGTCCGGTTGGACCATGTCGCCGGGCACGATTCCGGCCGGGCAGGCTCCCACATATTTCTGGTCCATAAGCATGGTCATTTCGGCCATTCCATGCATCGCCGGCGTGTAGGTGGCGTGGATCTCTGCGTGCGTCGCGTTCTCGCCGGACTTGGTGGTGACGCTCTTGCTCTTCACGACCGTGCCGGCCATGTCGCATTCCGTCTCACTAATCCAGGCTCCGCCGGAGTTGCTTTCCGTGACGGTCTTGCACGGGCTTTGCTTCTTCGCGCTCTCGCGCATGTAGTTGTCGTACTCGTGACTGCGGCAAAGGGAGCGGTTACCCTCGGTCTTCCGGTTCCCCGGGTTTGTGGTGGTGACGCTGTGGATTGACCAGTAGCCCTCCTTCATCGGTGGCTCGTCGAGCGCGAACGCGGCTCCGAGGGAGAGTAATAAGGCTGCCGACAGATATGCTGGTTTCATTTTTTCTTAGTCTATCTCACTTCGACGCGAGCTTCTTTTCGATCATCTCAGCCAACATTTTCGGCACGTAGGGTTTTTGCAAGAAACCCGTGAGCTTCGACTGCGGAACGTGTGGATAGCCGCTGGAAACGATGGCGGGCAGGCTCGGGTTGCGGGCGCGCATCCGGTGGAGCATTTCCTCGCCGTTGATTCCGGGCAGGGTCAGATCGGTCAATACCAGCGCGTAACGCACTGGATCGGCGTCGAAACGGGCCAGCGCGTCTTCCGCGGAAGTGCACGCATCCACATCGTAGCCGAGGCGCTCCAGATACTTCTCGAGCAGCTCAAGGAGGCCCGCTTCGTCATCCACCAGCAGCAGGCGGGGCGCTACCACAGCGAGAGGGGAAGGGTGCCTGGGCTGAACGATAAGCCGAGCGTGACGCGCGAACCGGTCGCCTTGAAGCCGGTGGCGAGAAGCGCGATTTCCTGGTAGCGGTAGTCGTAACGCCCGATGATGTGGAAGGCGCGAGTCAGAGAATATGTGAGTCCCGCGCCCCCGGTGAAGGTAGAGTAGGGCTGAAGGTTCTGGCCGATTCCCTGCAGCTTGTAGTAACCGCCGCTGGCGCCCAGATTCCATTTGCGGAGCCCGGTGTAGCTGTAGCTGAATAATCCGGATTGCTGACGGGACGTTAAATAGAGTCCATTTCCTGGCAGGACGGTCTGCCCATACTGGACCGCAATCAGATAGGTCTTGTATTTCCCGGTGAGACCCGCCGATCCGCTGGGAAAGACATTCTGGGTGCTGAAGGTCTGGAGCCCGTAGGACTGACCGAGGAGGGCGGCGATCACGGGGTTCAGAGCCACCTGTTGCACTCCCTGGACGTTGCTTTGAAACGCGCCTGCGCTGAGCGAGAAGGTCCAGCGCGGCCCGAGCACGGCGGTCAGGAACGCCTGGCCCAAGTTTTCGTCGGAACCTCCGAAGGCGGGAGGGTAATCGAAGTGGAGGCGCTCGAAAGTTACGCCGATGGTTTTGGTCCGGGACAGCGTGTGTTGAAGGCTGGCCTGCGCCGACCATCCGTTCAACGAGGCGAGTCCGGAGGCGTTGTAGCGCACCAGGTAGCCCTCGCCGCCGATGACGAGTACGTCGCGCGGGGAAAGAATAAAGTTCACATCCGCGGTGGCCTGCGCGTAGTAAATGCGATTGTCGAACAACAGGGATGTGGGCTGATTCACGATATTAGACGGAATTTGACTGCTGATGGCTCCGTAATAACCCGGGACGCCGTAGCCCAGAGTGCTGGTTCCGGCCAGGACTCTGAAATCAAACGCGAGCCGGTGGGATTTCTGATACGTGTAGCCTAGCGTAAGGTTTTGATTGCTGCCGTCGTAGGCCGGCGCGTTTTCGTAATGATATAAGTCGCCGGTATAGTTCAGACCCAACTGCGCTTGCCGCCACTGGTGGACTCCGTAGGCGCCCAGGTCAAGCTGCACGCCGTAGAGTCCGTTGATGGTGACCAGATTGCCTTGGGGAGTGACGGCAAAAGGCTGAATGCCGTTGTCATACACGCCGCTCAGAGTGGCGTAGAACCGGAGGTCCACTTGCTGGCCGCTGGCCTGGCCGATATCGCCGGCGCCGCGGCTTAAAACTCCCGGCCCAAGATAACCGCCATATTGGGCCATCGCACAGGATGCGAACGCGCAGAATAGCGTCGTCCGAATGGTTGTCAATAGCTTTTCTCCGATCCGTTAGACTCAAAATGAGCAACTGTTCCGAGTCTGACGCCTGCTGCTAAGTCCTGTCAAGCGTGCAAGGATTGCACTGTGCGTGGCATTTCTTTCGTGAGGATTCTATGACGCTGATACGAACGCTTTGGCTTCCGGCCGCGCTGATGGCGGCCACCTTCGCGGCCGATTTGCCGGTGCGCGAAGTGATTCTTTATAAACACGGCGTCGGTTATTTCGAGCGCGCGGGCGAGCTGAAGGCGGGCGAAACGGCGCGGCTCGATTTCAAGGCCGGCGACATGAACGACGTGCTAAAGTCGCTGACCATCTGACCGGCGACGGCAAGGTCGTGGGCGTGCGCTATGACGCGAGCGAGACGCTGGACGAAGCGCCTGGAGGATTTTCCATTTGCTGTAGGCGAGGAAGCATCGCTCGCGAAGTTTCTCGATCAGATGAAGGGCGCGCGGCTGGAACTGAAGCTGGGAAACGAGGCGGTGGACGGAGTGATCGTCAGCGCGCGGGTGATTCCGGCATCCGGCAATACCGCGAGCCGGGAAACGGTGCTGCTGCTCACCGATTCAGGCGAAATTCGTTCGTTCGATCTGGCTGCGGCGAGCGCGGTGAAGCTGACCGATCCGAAGCTGCAAGGATTGCTGAAAGATTATCTGGCGGTGCTGAGCCAGGCGCGATCGAAGGATCGGCGCAGCATTTATATCGATTCGGCGGGCGCGGCGGCGCGGGAACTTGTGGCTAGGTACATGACGCCGGCTGCGGTTTGGAAGTCCAGCTATCGGCTGATGTTCAGCACGGAATCTCAACCGATGCTCGAAGGCTGGGCGATTGTCGATAATACCAGCGGCGACGATTGGACCAATGTGAGACTGTCGGTGGTGTCGGGGAAGCCGATCTCGTTCATCACGCAGCTTGTACGAGCCGCGATATGTGCAGCGGCCGGAGGCGGAGTTGGCGGAGAATCAGGCGACGGCTCCGGTGGTGTTTGACGGGGCGGTTGGGGGCGTAGCCGCCGACGCCAACGGTAGGTTCAGACGCCGCTCCTGCCCAGCCCCCAGTTCCGGCGCGAATGCGCACAAGCGCGGCGCTGAACTCCGCCTCCGAGATGAATGAGTTCGGCAGGTTAGAGCAATCCTCGGTCGCTTCTACAGCCGAAGGCCGCGAGGCGGGCGAGCTGTTCGAGTACAGCTTCGCCGGTCCGGTGACGGTGAAGAAAGGCGAATCCGCGATGCTGCCGTTTCTGCAACAGAAAATCGACCACGCGCAAGCTGCTGATCTATTCGGAAAGCTTCGGGCTGCATCCGATGGACGCCGCCGAAATCACCAACTCCACCGGCAAGACGCTGGACGGCGGACCGATCACGGTCTACGACGCCGGGTCTTATGCGGGCGAGGCGCTGGTCGAAACGCTGAAAGCCGGCGACAAGCGGCTGATCAGCTATGGCGTCGACCTGGGAACGCGCGTCACCACCGCCTTCGATTCGACACGCGATACGGTTCGCGAGATCCACTTCGCCGCGGCATCCTGACCACGCGTTCCGCGGTCGAAGAGACCAAAACTTACACCATCAAGAATGTCGACGCGAAAGCGAAGACGCTGATCATCGAACATGCGCAGCGGCCGGGCTACAAGCTGCTGAGCCAGGCTGCCAATGAAACCACTGCCAACGCGTATCGCTTCGAAGTGAAACTGGCGGCGTCAGGAACGGAAACATTCCCGGTGCGCGAAGAGCGGGTGTATGACCAGACCATTTCGGTTTCGAATCTGACGCCGGACGTGCTGGCAACCTATCTTCAGAACAAGTCCCTGAGCGCCGCGGGCCGCCAGAACTTCAACAGATCGCGCAGAAGAAGCGCGAGATCGCCGACAACGATGCGGCAACCAAGCGCACGGACAGCGATCTTCGCGACCTGACGCAGGATCAGGAGCGCCTGCGGCAGAATCTCAACAGCCTGAAGCAGATCAGCGGCCAGCAGGATCAGGTCCAGGAGTACGCCAAGCAGCTCGCCACCACCGAGAACAAAATGGCCACGCTGCGCGACACGCAGAGCCAGTTGCGGCGCACCAAAGCTACGCTAGAATCGGAACTCAACTCAATCATGGAGAACGCTGACTTCTGAAACTGGCGTTGATCGGGTATGGCAACGTCGGGCGGGCGTTCGCCCGTCTGATTGAAGCCAAACGCAAAGTATTTCCGTTCCGCATCGTGGCGATCCAGACGCTGCGGCACGGAAGCGCGTTCGACCCTTATGGACTGCCGGTGGATCCGGTGTTCGGCCCGCGTGTTGGATCCATCGAAGAATTTCTGGACAGAGCGCGGCCCGAAGTTGTGGTCGAGTTGACCACGCTGAATCCGGCTACAGGCGAGCCGGCGATTTCCCATATTCGCGCCGCGTTCACGCGCTCGAAACACGTGGTGACGGCGAACAAGGGGCCCATCGCGCACGCCTACGCGGCGCTGGCTGAGGAGGCGAATCGGGCGGGTGTGCAGTTTCGGTTCGAGTCCACTGTGATGGACGGCGCTCCGGTGTTCAACCTGGCGCGCTACACTCTGCCGGGGTGCAAGATTCGCGGATTCACGGGCGTGCTGAACTCGACCACCAACGTGGTGATCGAAGCGCTGCGGGAAGGGCGCACGTTGCAGGACGGAATCGAACAGGCGCGCCGCATCGGCATCACCGAAGCCGACGCGAGTTACGACATCGACGGATGGGACGCAGCGGCGAAGACGGCGGCGCTGGCAAATGTTCTAATGGATGCGCGGGTGACGCCGCTTGACGTGGATCGCCGGGGAATCGGGCGGCTGACGCCGGAAAAGCTGGCGGAGTTGAAAGGGCAGGGCAAGACCATCAGGCTGGTCAGCCGCGCTCGCGCGACGGCCACTGGAGTGAAGCTGCGCGTGCGCGCCGAAGTGATCGCCGAGACCGATGTTCTGGCGAGCGCGCGGGATACGTCGAGTTTGTTGCTGTTCGATACGGATCTGATGGGCACGATCGGGACCATCGAGCTGAATCCCGGCGTCGAGCAAACGGCCTACGGAGTGTTCAGCGATCTGGTGGATGTCGCCCGAACGCTGTGATCGTCACCAGTAGCCGATTTTAGTGACGATCATCCCCAACTTCCTCAAATCGCCGGGGACCATGAATGTTTTATCGACGATCAGCGTCACGGAGACCTCCGGCGGGCCTTCGGCACCGGGAACGGCGATGCTGAACACGCCCGCGCGGCCGAAGGTCTCTTCGGCGGCGAGCCGGCCGTCGACCATCATCTTGATGTTGCGAGCCGGCGCCTGCGCGGGAACGTAAAGCTGAACGCGCAGCGGCGTCACGTGCTCGGGGCGCTTTAACAGGACCGTGGCTTGGTCCGTCATCCATCGATCCGGGTATAGTCCGCTGATGATTTGCAGCGCGGCGTTCGGATCGGCGGGATCGATAAACGTAAGCTCCGGCTTGCGGGCGACGACGATTCCGGCTCGTATGAGATCGATAGGACCAGAGGAGATTTCAAACGGCAGCAAGCCGCGAGACGCCGAAGAATACGCCGAACGGTGGTCGAGTGAGACAATGCGAAGCGGGATCGACGGGCGAATTTCGGTTTCCGCGAGCGGAACCATTGGCGCGTTAATCGCGACCGGGTAGGCGAGCGCGCTCGAGACCATGACGTCGCCTGGTTGAAGCGCTTGGTCTCGCGCGATCGGCAGAGCGCCGTCCGATTCCAGGTAGTAGCGCAATCCCCACTCGGCGTTGACCCATACGCGGCGATTCCCTGCGGTCTTCGAAAGCGAAGCGGCAAATTGCCGGTAGGCATCCCAGTGCTGATAATTGACGATCGCGAGGCCGAGCGAAAGCGCCATCTGCAACGCGAATCCGGCGGCGAGCACGGGCGGCTTCACATCGCGCACGGCGAGAATCGCTACCGGGGCAGCGATGGGCAGCAGGTATCGCGCCGACCCCGCGAAAAACACGACGGCGGCTCCCGCGAAGAAGATCAGAATCCAGCCGCCTAGGAATCCTCGATGGAAACACGAGGTGAGCAGGAACACGCCGCAGCCGAGAGAGAACCAGAACAGCGGGTTGTGGTCGTAGAATGCGGCGCCTGCAGCCGCGATCGCAGCGGCGGCCCATCTCCACTTCGGACCTTTCAAGAAAAGGACGACCAAGGGTGACACGATCCAGCCCGAATGCACGATCAGCGCGGCGGCGCTGTGCAGCTTGTTCGAACCGGTCTGCAAGCCGTAAGTTTGCATATAGCCGGCGAGCATCGCGGCGGGCAACATCCCACCGGTCACCAGTTCAAACAGCTGCCACGCGAGAATCGCTCCTGGGGCGGCGAGTGCGACGCTCCATGCCGGAATCCAGTTGCGCCGTTTCTCGAATAAGTAGACGGCGAGCACCGGCGTCAACAAAATCCCTTGATACGCGGCGAGCCCGGCCAGCGCCCCGGCGGTTGCGGCTCCCCATAGAGCGGCGCGCGAATCGTCGTCGACGGCTTTAACGAACAGCGCGACGGCCAGCATCCACATCGCGAGAAAAGGAAGGTCGGCTTCGAGCGAATTTCCATTGACGACGAATGCAGGCACGGCCAGGAACAGCAGCACGGCCCACATCGGCCGATCGCAGAAACGCCGCGCGAGCGACCACATGGCGAGCGCAGCGATCAAGGAACACAAGATATACCGGAAATGAAACAGGACTTCGCGAACATCGCCGACGGCAGCCAGCGCGGCCGCCAGGATCCACGAGTTCAGAGGTCCATGCGGATGGCCGCGCATGTCGACCAGATCGCCTTGAAATAGATACTTCGCGTGTGTCGGGTGCAGAGGATCGATCTGCGCGTGTTCGGCGCCGTAAAGGTAGTAAGGGTCGTCGCCTTGTATGGCCTGATTGAGAAATGGCAGGCGCAACAGAAAGATCAGCGCCGCGACGATTAGCCACGGGCGAGCCGCAGCTACCACTGGACGGGCACACCGGGCTCCAGCGTCCAGACTTCGGTGCCGGGCAGGTCGCGGATCAGCTCCGCCAGTTGTTCGGGCCGTCCGGTGAGCGGCGGAAACGTTCCGAAATGCAGCGGGATCACTTTGCGGACGGCGAGCATGCGGCAGGCGAGCGCAGCTTCGCGCGGGCTCATGGTGTACAGATCGCCGATGGGCAGAAACGCAAGCTCGGGATGGTACAGCCGCTCGATGAGCTGCATATCGGTGAAGACGTTGGTATCGCCGGCGCAGTAAACGGCGCGGCGATCCGGCAAGCGCACCACGTACCCGGCCGCTTCGCCGCCGTAGATGATTTTGTCGTCGTCCAGAATTCCGCAGCTATGAATCGCGTGGGTCATCGTGGCGGCGATCGGACCGACGGTCACGGTCCCGCCTTTATTCATGCCGATGGTATTTTTCGCGCCCTTGGTTTCGAGCCAACGCGCAGTTTCGTAAATCGCGACGATCTGCGGCGAAAACTTTTTCGCCAAGGGCAGCGCGTCATGAATGTGATCGAAATGGCCGTGGGTAATCAGGATCACGTCCACGCGATCGATGTTGAATTTGGGTGGGAACGAGGGTTACCGTCGATCCAGGGATCCACCAGAATCACTTCGCCCGTGGTGAGGCGGATCTGATACGTTCCGTGTCCAAGCCAGGTGATCTCGACCATATTTTGATTCTAATGAGATCGGGCGGGCAATTGAATGCCGTCGCCATATTGTGCGAACGCAGGAATAGTCACCGGCAGGTGGCCGCCGATCGCGATCTCTCCGAACAGCGCCTTCACCGCGGAAATTTCAGAGGGCGTGGTGGGGCTGAATGTCGTGAGCGCCGCGGCTGACTTAGGAAAATTGCCGAGAACGTAAGGGCTCCCCATAGCCACCAGGACCATCGGCGACGTTGTGAGTTTATCCAGGAACGCTGGTAGGTCGCCGCCGAGCGATCCTCCCGATAGAAACACAGCAGCGACAACGGCGGAGCATGCGGATGTATCGCCGACGTCGGCCTCGATCGCCGCGAGCGGCATGGACGGATCGACGATGGTCGCGCGCACGCCCGAAGCGCGTTTGTGAAACTCACTGACCGTCCGCTGGCCGTATTGCGACAAACGCCGCTCGACTACGATCACCAAGCACGCTTGATTGGGCTGCGCCAGCGGAATCATACCTCCATCATTCTTCACCAGCGTCACTGCGCGATCGGAAAGCTGCTGCACCTTCTCGTCGACTTCGGGCGAATCCAGCACGTCGCTCACTTCGTCCAAATCAGCCAGTTTTTTCTTGAGCACACCGACGCGCACCTTCGCCGCCAGCATACGCATTACGGAGTCGTCGATGCGCTGGCGCGTGATTCGTCCGCTTTGAATCGCCGCGAGAATTGCATGGATCGCCCTTTCCGGATCGGGCGGCATCAGAAGCACGTCGGCGCCCGCTTCGATCGCGCGCACGGGGCCTTCGCCGCCGCTAAACTGCTTGGCGAACCCGAGCATGTCCAGCGCATCGGTGACGATCAGGCCGTTGAATCCGAGCTCGTTCCGCAATAGACCGGTGAGCACCTTCGGCGATGCAGTAGCGGGAATATCGTCCGGCTCAATAGCGGGAACGGCCATGTGCGCGGTCATCACTGCGTCCACCCCGTGCGCGATCGCCGCTTCGAACGGCTTCAACTCCACGGCGTGCATTCGTTCGCTCGACGCTTCCAGGCGCGCCAAGCCGAGGTGGCTATCGATATTGGTGTCGCCGTGGCCGGGAAAATGTTTGGCGGTGACCAGCACGCGATGGTCGGCGTCAGAATGCGCGCCTTCGATGTAAGCCGCCACATGCTGAGAGACTTCGTCAGGATTTTCGCCAAACGATCGAATATTGATCACCGGATTTTCGGGATTGATGTTGACGTCGGCCACCGGCGCGAAAATCCAGTGAACGCCTAGGGCGCGCGCTTCGCGGGCGGTTTCGATCCCTTCAAAACGCGACGCATCGATGTCGCGCGCGGCGCTATACGCCATGTTGAAGGGAAATCGCGCGCCGGCGCTCACGCGCATGGACGCTCCACGCTCGAAATCCGCGCCGACAATCAGCGGAGTCTTCGCCAGCCTCTGCATCTGGTTCAGAAACAGCGCGAACGCGTGCGGCTCGGCATTCTGCACCAGGCCGTTCTGCACGCGATTGTTCACGATCAGGCCGCCGATGTGCAGGTCGTGAACCCAATGACGGAATTTTTCGTACTCGGGCGATTTACGGCTGGGAACGTCGCCATAACAGACGCCGATGACGAGCTGCGCCACGCGGTCGCGCAAGCTCATCGATTTCATGATCGATTGCGCGGCGCGCTGCTCGGGCGTCAGCGGTTTTTTCGGCTTCGCCACCGGACGGGCCGCGTACGCAGCGACGGTCAATGTCAAAGCCGCAAGCGCGCCGGTTAACCGCATCACCCTAGCATAGAATATCGCCGTTTTGAGGGTGAAACCTTTTTCAGGGTCGGCCGTAATATTCGCATGCGGGATATTCGCTATGCCTTCCGTACGCTCAGACGCAATCCGGGATTCAGCCTCGCCGCGATCCTGGTGCTCGCCCTAGGAATCGGCGCGAACACCGCCATTTTCACCGTGGTCCGCGCGGTGCTGCTGGCTCCGCTGCCGTATCGCGATCCGGATCGATTAGTGCTGCTGCATGAACGCAACGTGATCGGCGAGACTGCCTTCAATATCGTATCGGGGCAGAATTTTCTCGACTGGCAGCGCGATGCGCAGAGCTTTGAGCAGATGGCCATCTGGGGCAGTTGGAGCTCCAGCCTGTCCGCGCACGATGGCGGTTTGCCGGAAAACGTCAATGGCGCGATCTGCAGCTACAATCTTTTCGCGACGCTCGGAATCCAGCCGGCGTTGGGCCGGGCGTTTCTTCCGGAAGACGACGCTGCCGACGCCGCGCGAGTGGTCATCATCAGCGACGGGTTCTGGCGAAGGCGGTTCGCGGCGGACCCGCGCGTGATCGGCACGCAGATGCGGCTGGACGATAAGATGCACACGGTGATTGGAGTGATGCCGGCGGGCTTCGATTATCCGGCCTCGGATGTCCAGGAATGGCTTCCGGTCTGGCAGAATGTGCCCGCCAACTTCAAGCAGCAGCGCGGGAATCATCGGTTCAACGTGGTCGCGCGTCTGAAGCCCGGCATTCGTGTCGAGCAGGCGCGGACCGAGATCGACAACCTCGCCCGGCGAATCAAGCAGCAGAATCCTACTACGCTCACGGGTGAGGGTGGGAACGCGGTATCGCTTGCGGATCGAACCGTGGCGCGAGTGCGCCCCCTGCTGATCACGCTGTTGGGAGCCGTCGCGTGCGTTCTGATGATCGCCTGCAGAATAGCAATCTGCATCGGTGTCTATCGGTGTTCATCGGTGGCTAAACTTTCTTGATCCCCGCCGCCGCGATCTGCGCGATGTCCATCAGCTTCGGCGGAGTCTCCGACACCGCTGCCAGCGCATCGCGGAACATCGTATTGCAGAATGGACACGCCGCGCCCACGATGTTGGCTCCCGTCGCGACCAATTCCGTCGCGCGCGTGTGACTCACGCGATCGCCTTTCTCTTCGCCGAGAAACGCCAGCCCGCCTCCCGCGCCGCAGCAGAAGCTGCGCTCGCGAGAGCGCTCCGGGTCGACCACCTCACCAGCCAGCGCAGCCACGGTGCGAGGCTCCTCATACACGCCGCGATAACGGCCCAGGTAGCAGGGATCGTGAAACACAACCTTATCGCTTCCGCTCTTCGGCAACTTATCGATGTGCCGAGCCATGAACTCGCTGTGATGCTCGATGGGCGGCGCCTCGCCGTACTCTTTCCAGTCCGTCGAAATCGTACGCACGCAGTGGGGGCAAATCGACACGATTTTCGCGGCCTTCGACTGCTTCAGCGTCTCCAGATTCTGCTCGGCGAGCTGCTGAAACACCAGGTCGTTGCCCAACCGCCGCGCCGGATCTCCCGTGCAGCGTTCTTTTTTCAAAACGCCGAACGTGGTTCCCAGATGCTCCATCACGCGCGCGAAGCTCGAGATAATCTCGCGCCCCTGTGGATCGTACGCGCCCATGCATCCCAGCCACAGGCAGTATTCCTGTGTCCCATCGAAAATCGGAAAATTCTGTTTCTGCGATGAACTTGTCGCGCTCCGTCGAGCTAAACCCCAGCGCGTTTCCGTTTCGCTCCAGTGCCAGGAATAACTTGGTGCCGTAATCGTCTTCCCATTTACCTGTATTCACAGCGCCGCGGCGCAGGCCGATGATGATGGGAACGTGCTCGATTCCTACCGGGCACTGAAATTCGCAGGCGCCGCAAGTGGTGCACTGGAACGCGGCTTCCTGCGAAATATAAGCCCCCAGCAGCGGCTCTTCCGATCCCGCGCCGAACTCGTTCAGATATCCGCGCACGCCCAGCGCGATTTTCTTCGGATCCAGAATCTTGTGCGTATTGAACGCCGGGCAATGCTGCGAGCAGCGCCCGCATTCGACGCACGAATACGCCTGCAACGCGACCAGCCGCGTCAGATCCTTGCCCGTATCCAGGCCAAAATCTTCATCGCCGGAGAGCGGAGGAATCCGGCTGAAGCCTCCACGCGACAGAAACACGGTCGCTGGACTCAGCACCAGGTGCAGATGCTTAGTGTGCGGAATCAGCGGCAGAAACGCCAGCAGCGCCAGTGTGTGGGCCCACCACAGCGGCTTTTCCTCCTGCGGGAAGGCGACCGCTGCGATGAACGTCACCATCAACGCGAAAATCAAAAACGCAATGATCCCGGATTCCTTCGACAACTCCCCCAGCCATTGAGGACGCACGAAAAACCGTCTCACAAACAGGCCGAAAATCGAAACGGCAACCAGGACTCCGAAGGCGGCCGCGAATTTCTTATACGCGTCGCCGAACATATTATCCAGGAACGGGAATCCCAGGCCCGTAGCGAAATGATTCAGCGTAATCAACCCGAAAATGCAAAATCCCCAGAACACAAACGCGTGCGCGAGCCCCGGCAGCGGCCGTTCCTCGATCACTTTCGCCTGGCACAGCACTTCCCAGAAGAAATCCCACGCTCGTTTTCCGATCGGATGAATCGAGAAGTCGGGATCCGGCTTCGCGGCACGGATCTTCTCAACCACTTTGCCGAATCGCGCCCAGAATCCATACACGGACGCCACTAACGCGACCAGGAATACAATTTTTTCGGGAAGCGAGAAGGTCATGGAAACGAATACTTTAACACGCGCACCCACTGTTAGAATGTGATCTGTGCGCCATCTCATCTCCGGAGCCGCTGGATTCATTGGCTCTCATCTCTGCGACCGTCTGCTTGCGGAGGGTCACTCGGTTGTGGCGCTGGACAATCTCATCACCGGGTCCAAGCGCAACCTTGCGCATCTCGGTGGGCACGCGGCGTTTCAGTTCATCGAATATGACGTGACGACGCCGGTTGACGTAGCCGGCCCGTTCGATCACGTCTGGCACTTGGCGTCGCTCGCAAGCCCCAAGGAATACCTGGCGCATCCCATTGAAACTCTTCTCTCCGGATCGGCGGGAACGCACCATATGCTGGATGTCGCGCGTCGTAACGGCGCCCGCTTCCTGCTCACATCGACGTCGGAATGCTACGGCGATCCGCTGGAGCATCCGCAGGTCGAAACGTACTGGGGCCACGTGAATCCGGTCGGTGTGCGCTCCTGTTACGACGAAAGCAAGCGCTATGCCGAGGCTTTGGTGATGGCTTATCACCGCACCCACGGCGTGCGAACCAACATCGCGCGGATTTTCAACACCTACGGCCCTCGAATGGCGCTGAACGACGGCCGCGTGGTGCCCGCGTTTCTCGATCAGGCGCTGCACGGCCAGCCGCTGACCATTTTCGGCGACGGCAGCCAGACACGCAGCTTCTGCTACGTCGCTGATCTTGTGGATGGTTTGATCAAACTGAGCCGCTCGGACGAGCGATACCCGGTAAACCTGGGCAATCCAGCCGAGCTGACCATTCTCCAATTCGCCGAAGCCATCCGCAAGCTGATGGATTCGAATCTTCCGCTGGTTTATGAGCCGCTTCCGGCGGATGATCCACGCAAACGGCGTCCCGATATTTCGAAGGCGAAAAAAGTGCTCGGCTGGCAACCGAAAGTCCCACTGGACGACGGTTTGAGAGAGACAGTCAACTATTTCCGGGGCCAATTATAGCCGCAGATGAACGCTGATGGACACAGATAATTAAAAATCTGCATTTATCTGTGGCTAATCGAATTTAGGAAAACGGCTTAACGGGAAAGTATCCACCGGCGCCGACCTCTGCTGCACCAGGACGCCTCCATCCACCACCAAACATGCGCCGGTCATGTACCGGGCGTCCTCAGACGCGAGAAACACCGTCGGACCCGCGATCTCCTCCGCTGACCCAAGGTATCCCATAGGCACCGCAGCGCCTCGCTCGGCGGCAATCGCGTCCGAAATATCGTAGGTCCGGATCAACCCCGGCACCACCGCGTTCACGCGAACCCCATAAGGCGCCAGGTCGAGAGCCATCGCCCGCGTCATCGCTTCGATGCCGCCCTTCGACGCGTCATATGCCACGTTCCCGCGATGCGCTTTCGTCGCCCCGCCGCTCGACATATTGATGATCACTCCGCTTCGCCGCCGCGCCATGCCCTGCGCCGCCCGATGCGAGCATAGAAACGCCCCCTTCAGGTTCACGCCTAAAACCCGATCCCACCACGCTTCGTCTCCGTCCAGGAAGTGCCGGTCCGCATAGATGTTTCCCGCGTTATTCACCAGAATGTCGACCTCGCCCGCCCGCTCGAACATCGCATCCACCTGCGCTTTGCTCGACACATCGCCCACGATCGCGACCCCGCCGATCGCGTTCGAAACCTCTTCCGCGCGCGACCGGTCCACGTCGTTCACGAACACGCGCCCGCCCTCTTGGGCGAATCGCTCCGCCACGGCGCGCCCGATCCCGTGCCCGCCTCCGGTCACCACCACCGTTTTTCCCTCGAATCGTTTCATAACTCATTCTCCCCCGGAACTTTTCGCTACATTTCTCGTATATGCTGTTGTGACGGCTGAAGGCACTTTTACCCACGAATCCGAAATCGACCGCATCTTTGGACCGGTCCTGCAATCGCGAACCTACAAGAACCTCCTGTATCTCGCGATATCGTTCCCCCTGGGGCTTCTGTATTTCATCACGATGATCGTCGGCGTCTCGCTGAGCGCCGGCCTCGCGATTCTCCTGGTCGGGTTCCTGACCATGGCGATGACCCTAGGCCTGGCGCGAATCTTCGGGACGTTAGAGCGCGGGCTCACGAAATCGCTGCTCGGAGCCACTTTTGAACCGTCTCCGGCAGTCGGCCGCGGCCTGCGCGCGATCCTCACCGATCGCCGCAACTGGACCACGGTGATCTTTCTGGTCCTGCGGTTCCCCTTAGGAGTAGCCGGCTTCGTCGCGTCGATGCTTCTGTTCACGTCCACGATTATGATGGCCGCTCCGGTGCTTCATACCGTGGTTCCGTTCATGGTGATGGGCGAGCGCATCGCCACTTCAGAGGAAGCGCTGCTGATTTCTCTGTTCGGATGTATTCTGTTCCTGCTGCTGGTTCACACCATCAACGGCCTGGCGGCGATCTTCCGCCGTCTGGCTGAGGCGCTGATCTAACTCTTCTTCCCCCCGAACCGGTACCCCACGATCGCCTTGACAATCAGGTGATCCGTCGACGCCGTGGCGCCCACCCCGACCCCGAAATTAAACTCCCAGTTCGGCGAAAGATTCAGATCGATGTCCGGGAAAAATTGATGCTCCTGGTCGCGCGTAGGGAAAAAACTGCCGAACGGCCCCACCACTCCGTAGTATTCAAACCCGCCATTGATTTTTTTCGTGATGTCGTACCCGACTTTGAAGTCCGGCGAGAAAACCAATCCCTGATGCACCGAAACCCCGTGAAAGGACCGGTCGAACGTCGGGTTAAACGCCATGTACCAGCGGCCGATAGTCTTGTCGACAATCGGCCGGATCTCTAGCGTCCACGTATCGGTCGAAAACATTCGCCGCTGATACCCGAATTCGAAAGAAATGCTCGCACCCACCGGCCACTTCCAGCTCTCCGGGGCGCGCACGCGCGGCCGTATGTGATCGCCCACCCAGTTGAACCCCTGTCCCGGACCTTCGCTGGTGAAAATGTACCAACCGACCTCGAACCAATCGGTCACCCCGTGCGTGATCTCGATGGTCTCATGCCACTGATGCTCATCCGGCAGCACGCCGTCGATGGGAGTCTTGAAGCCTTCGATCGTAACGTTGCTATGCAGCTCGACCATGGTGCATCCGGGCTTGACCGTTTCCGAAGGATACACCTGAATTTCGTAATTGCCCTGCGCGAGCATCGGAATCGAACAGAGGATCAGAGACAGAATTGTCTTCATGCGAGGTAGATTGGTCCAGCGTAACACGCGACATTGAGCCAAACTGGAATCAGATGCGCCAACGTTGGGCGATCCTGGCCGGTCTCGCCATCGTGGCGATGGTTGCGTACCTGCCCACGCTTCATCAGCCCTTGCTCGAAGACGATTATCCCAACATCGCGTTCGCGAATCGCTTTGGACCTGTTTCCGGCTGGACCGATCTGCTCCACGCTCCCGCGTTTCGCCTGCGCGCCACGTTTCAACTCCTTACCTCCGCCCTCTATTCGACCTTCGACATGACCGCGGCCCCCTACTACTTGGCGAGCATCGCGCTGCATGTTCTGAATACGTGGCTGATTTTCGCGATGGGCGCATGGCGGCGAATCGGCTACGCGATCAGCGCGTGGGCGGCCCTGTTTTTCGCGGTGAGCGAAGGTCATCAGGAAGCGGTCATGTGGTTTTCCGCCGCAAGCGAACTATTGCAGTTCTTTTTCGGAGTCGCGGCTCTGGTCTGCTGGATCCGCTTTCTTCAAGACTCCCGCCTGCGATGGTATCCGGTCTCGATCCTCTGCTTCGCGCTGGCGCTGCTGTCGAAAGAATCCGCGCCGATATTCCTCGTCTTGATGGCGCTACCCGTGCTGGTCGACTTTCGCGAGAAAGCCGCGTGGTTACTGCCTTTTCTCATCATGACGATGTTCGCCGTTTGGTCGATTTTCTTCCCCGGCTCGGATTCCTTCCGATTCCGCGACGGAAGCTTTTCTCTCCACGCGCCCTTCTGGTGGACCTTGCCGCATAGCTTCTTCGCTCTTCTATGGTTCTGGGGGCTGCTCGCACTGGCCGCCGCGCGATGGATTCGTGAGCATAGCGTCGTCTGGATCGGGCTCGCGTGGGCGATCATCGGCCTGCTTCCGTACAGCTTTCTTACGTATTCGACGCGCATCCCCAGCCGGCAAACCTACCTGGCCAGCGCCGGAGTCGCGCTGCTGGTCGGCGCCGCGTTCGTGGCGATCAAACAGAGGCGCGCGCGCCTGGTTCCGGCGTTAGCCGTGATCCTGCTGGTCCACAACATCGGTTATCTTTGGACCAAAAAGCGCGCCCAGTTTCTCGATCGTGCCGCGCCCACCGAGCAATTAATCGCGCTCTCTCGCCGGACTAAGGGACCCATTTACGTCGCCTGTTTCCCGCGCACTCGCGAGATCGCTGAACAGGCCGTCTGGCTAGAAACCGGTCGTCCGCCCAGCCGGCTCATCTGGGACGCGGCAAACGCCGGGGACGCGGCGGCCAGGTTTTGCTATGTAGAGCGGGTCCGCTAACGTGTTAAAGTGTTGATTTCGCCTCCGATGTCCGTGCAAATTTTCCTTCAAGGGAAGCTCCTCGGAATCGACGAGTTTCTGTTCGCCCCGGCCGAACGGGACCACGACCAGGTCTTCACCGGGCGCTCGCACTGGATCAGCCTGCTTGAGCGAGGTGCTGCCGCGCGCGCTTGCTCGCCGAACTGGGCTTGGCGAAAATCCTGCTTGGTTCGAGCGGCGGAGGGCAGTTTCTGCTGGTTCTGCCCGAGGAGTCCCGCGAACCGGCTGAGGCATTCCTTAACGCCGCCGCTGCCGAAATCGCCGCGCTTAGCGACGGCGCGCTGAAACTGCTGTGGAGCGTCACCGAAAATCTGGGCGATTGGAGCGATGTGCGCCGCCGCTTGACGGAGCAGATGAATCATCGCCGCGGCACGCCCGCGATTTGAGGCCGCTCCGGTTCGCGCCAGCGAGCCGAATCCGCAGGAATATTTCGCCGGGCAGCTCGGCTTGAAGCTGCGCGACGCCGAAACCGTCGGCTGGTCGCCGGAAACGCCGGGCCGGATATTCTGACCAGCGCGGGAAACACCTGTGGAGTCTGACGGGATCGTCCATCGAATCGCTGCCGTTCGCGCGCCACGCCGCGCCCAGCGACGATGGCCGCGAGCCGGCGTCGACCAGCGCGCTGGCAGCCCGCGCCGCCGGCCTCAATACCTGGGGCGTGCTGCGCGGCGACGTCGATAATTTCGGCATCCGCATCCGCCGCGCCCAGACCATCGAGGAGCACATCCAGCTCTCGGTGATGTACAAGCAATTCTTCGCGGGCGAGCTGGAAGTGCTTTGCTCCATGCCCGAGTTCTGGCGCAAAGTCACCGTGATCTATTCCGGCGGCGACGATTTCGCGGTCTACGGCGCCTGGGACGCGCTGATCGGGCTGGCGCGCGAAATGGAGCGCCTGTTCCACCGCTTCGCCGAAGCCAACTTGAAGGATTTCGCGGGACCCGAAGGCAAAACCATCAGCATGGCGCTGGCGCTTGGCGCCCGCCGTGGATGCGTCGCTCGGCGCGGTGTTCGAAGAAGCCGGGCGGCGTCTGGAAGCCGCGAAATCCGCCGACAAGGATTGCATCTGGCTGCTGGGCCGGACGCTCGAATGGAAGCAGTTCGCCGAAGCCGCCGAGCTGAAGGATTCGCTTGATGCGCATGGTCGCGCGATTTCGGCTGCTCGCCGCAATACCTGCGCGATCTGTGCGGCATCTATCGCGAGACGCAATCGAAAATGTCGAAGCGGCAAGCCCGCCGCACCGGGGGCGAGCGGCCGTGGCGCTATCATCGGCGCATCCGCCGGATCCTGGGCGCCGCGCGGCCCGCCTGGACCGGAGCGCGGCGATTTTCAGAAAGCGCGCACGGCCTGATCGCCGACCTGATCGGGCGCAGCGCGGTCACCGTCAAGTTGCGGCCCGCCGGCCGCGTGGCGCTAGAATGGGCGAGGCTGTCGGCGGACTAGTATCATGCTGATGTTGAAGAGAATTGTACGAGCGTGATCGCGAGGGACGATGAAGTCGCAAGTTACGCACAGACTCGGAGGTCGCGGCTGACACGTAGGCGCCGAGATTCAAGAGGATACCGCATGGCAGATGAAGCAGGATGCCAAGCCGGAAGCGGAAGCGCCGTGAAGCGCTCCACCCGCAGCGCCAGCAGCCGAGCCGGCGAAACCCGAGCCCGCTAAAGCCGAAGGCGCGAAGCCTGAAGGCGCGAAGCCTGAGCCCAAAGAAGGCCAGCGTCCGCCGCGCCGCGAGGATCGGCCGCCGCGTCCTCCGCAGGAAAATCGCGGTGGACCTGGCGGCGGCGAACGGCGTGGCGGACCCGGCGGTGGCGATCGCCCGCGTGGCGAGCATCGTCCCGAAGATCGCGGTGGCGACCGGGGAGATCGGCGCGAAGGCGGCCGTCCCGGCGGCGGGCGTCCCTTCGAAGGCCCTCCCGAGATCGAGCTCGAAAAGCTGATCTCCGACAGCCTGTATCTGGACAATCAGGCCCACGCCGTGGTGGCTCGCATGCGCGACATGGATTCGGGCACCAAGAGCCAGTTGCGGCGTCTGTATAACGCGGTGCGCCGCGCCGTGCGCGCGCCCGAAAACGAACGGCAGCATCAGTTCGTGATGCTGCGCGCGCGCCTGGCGTACACCATCGCGCGGCATTCGCTGCGCAGTCTGGATGCGCTGGAACGCCTGCTGCTGCAAGTGACGCGCAGAAACGACGCGCGCGGATACGAGCGATTCAAAGATCTGTTCGAAGCCATCGTCGCCTACAACGAATAACGAGGATTATGAGCACACATACCGCTCAAACACAATTGCAGTTGGTGGGCAAGCTGATTCTGTCCGGCGACCTGCACTGCGAAACCGGCCTGCACATCGGCGCCGGCAAAGGATCGCTCGAAATCGGCGGCGCCGACAATCCGGTGGTCAAGGATGCCTTCGGGCTGCCCTACATTCCCGGCAGCTCGCTGCGCGGCAAGCGTCCGCTCGCTGCTCGAGAACGCGCTGGGCCTGACCGTCGCCCGCCGAGCTGGTGTATCTTTCGAAGCGCCGCGGCCAGGAAGTGCGCATTCATCAGAGCGACCGCCCCGATGACGAGATCTGCCTGCTGTTCGGCCGCAATCCCGGGCCGCATGGAACGCGTCGAAGGCGAAGCGCGTCGAAACCCGCGCGGCCAGTCCGGCGCGGCTGACGATCTACGATGCGCCGCTCGATCCCGAGAGCATCACGGCGCAGATGCGCGAGAATCTCGACGACGAAATCACCGAAGTGAAGAGCGAGAACGCCATCGACCGCATCACGTCGCAGGCCAATCCGCGCACGCTGGAACGCGTTCCCGCCGGCGCGCGCTTCCAAGTCCGCATGGTGCTGGACGTTCTGTGCGAAGAGGACAAGGCGCTGGCGGCGCGCGTGTTCGAAGGCCTGCGGCTGCTCGAAGACGACGCGCTCGGCGGCGGAGGATCGCGCGGCAGCGGCCGCGTCCGTTTCGCCAATCTCAAGCTGGCCTGGCGCAATCGCGCGTTTTACTCGTCCGGCGGCGCGGAAGCCGAGCTGGCGTCCGGCGCGGATCTGGCGGCCGTGCAGGCGCTGGTGACCAACGCCGAATTCGCGGAGAAGCTGGCGAGCTGAAATCATGCCTGCCGGTTTCAAAGGCCTGTCGATTCGCCTGCGGCCCACCGGGCCGTGGCGCATCGGACCCGATTCGGGCGATCGCGACCGCGTGGACCGCATCTATCACAGCGATTCGCTGTACTCCGCCGTTTCCACCGCGATGGCGCGCCTGGGCTGATCGAAGAATGGCTGGATGCGACGGCGCGCGCCGAAGAGCCGGCCGTGCGCTTCAGCTCCTGCTTCCCGTTTCATGGCGATCACGCTATTCGTGGTGCCGCCGCGCAATCTGTGGCCTCCGCTCGCTTCGTCCAAGGTGCGCTGGAAAGGCGCGCGGTTCGTGCCGCTCAGCGTCGTCGACGACTTGATTCACGGCCGCCCGATTTCCGAAGATGCCTGGACCGTCGACGGAGCGAGCGAATGCCTGATCCCGCACGGCGCGCAAGGTCCGTTCCGCGATTTCGGTGCGATCGAGCGCCGCGGTGGATCGCGCTGGGATCGGGCGTTACGCGCCGCATTCCTCCGCGTGCCTCGAATTCGCGCCCAACGCCGGACTGTGGATGCTCGCTGCGTTTCGCGACGATGAAGCGCGCAGAACAATGGAACGGACCCGTCGAAGCGGCGCTGCGCCTGCTGGCCGATTCCGGATTCGGCGGCGAGCGGTCCAGCGGCTGGGGCCGTGCGGATATGCCATCTCAGACAGCGAGAATCCGCTTCTCGCGACTCCTGAAATTACCGGCGAGACCGCCTGGTGGATGCTGTCTCTGTTTCATCCCGGCGCCGTCGACGCCGTCGATTGGCAGCGCGGCAACTATTCGCTGACCACGCGCGGCGGACGCGTCGAAAGCGATCGGCTGGGGCGATGCCAAGAAGCCGACTCGCATGGTCGCGGAAGGCTCGGTGCATCGTGTCTGCATCGGAGCCGCGCGGCGCGGCAACCGATGTCGCGCCCGAGGATTTTCCGCATCCCGTCTATCGCGCCGGATTCGCGCTGGCGATTCCCATTCCGCTCTGGCGGAGGCCGGCGTCATGAAATACCGCGTTACCTGCCTGACGCCGACGCTGGTCGGCGACGGCCAGAAGCTCTCTCCCATCGACTACATGGTCTGGAAGGACCACGTCAATGTGCTCGACCAGCGCCGCATTTTCCGCCTGCTGGCAAAAGGTCCGCGCCTGGACGGCTATCTGGCGCAGTTGAAGAAAGCCGAAAAGCTCGATTTCGCGTCGTGGGGCGGCTTCGCGCAGAATTTCGCCGGCCGGCGCATTCCCTTCGAACATCCAAGCTCGATCCCCTTCTGGGAAAAGGCCCGGGCGCGAGAATCTCTTCATCCCGACCTTCGCCATCGGCTCCGGCGGCCCGTATGTTCCCGCGACCGCGATCAAGGGCGCGCTGCGAACCGGCGCCGTTTTCGATCGCTGGACGGAAGCCACCATGAAAGACGTCGCGGCTCGACTGGCCGAGGATCGTGCGCCTCGAAATCCCGCTGCGAAAGCAGAAGAGGCAGTGCTCGGCGTCGCTGGGAACAGCCGTATGCGCAGGCTTGCCGCGGCCGATTCCGCGTCGATCACGCATGCAGGCATGAAAGTTTACCTGCTCCGCGTCTCGACCCTGATCGCTCGCGGAGGCGGGAAATACGAACTCGGCTGGAAATCGACGCGCGGCAACGTCGACGCCCGCCGCCTCGAAGAATCCGCGCCGATTTTCGCCGAAATGGCCTCGCCCGGCACTGCATTCGAGGGTGCCTGGCGGGAACGTTCCGTCCCCGATCGAGCCAAGCTTTTCCAGGCCTCCAACCGCTACGCCGCTGGCTTGATCGAACGCCATAAGCAATACGCTGCTTCGCATGATGGCCTCGCAGCCCTCGCTGCGACCCTCACTGCCCTTGAAAACCGCTTGGCCGAGATCGGCAGCCGTCCGGACGTCTGCCTGTTGTCGATCGGTTGGGGCACCGGATTGCTAGGAAAATCCTCGTTCCTGGATACCCAGGACGACTCTTATCGGAGGATCTTACGTCAGGTGCCGATATATCAGCAGGTGATGCAGACTGGCATGCCGTTTCCCAAGACGCGCCGCATCGTGTTCCAAGGAAGCCGCCCTGCTAGTTTGCCAGGGTGGGTAATGCTCGAAGTTGCCTAGCGTCAGTTCAGTACAGGCGGTACCTTAAAACCCGTTTGAGCTCACGTTTTAGCGTGGTACTATCGATAAGACAAAGAGAGGGTTCTTAAGCCCCGGCGGAGGATGGCGGATGGCCCAATATGTATAATGCCTTTTTCGGCTTCTCGGAGAGCCCTTTCAGTCTAAGTCCTGATCCTGCATTCTTTTACCGAAGTGAACAGCACGAAGAGGCGCTGGCCAACCTGGTCTACGGAGTCCAGGCTCGCAAGGGATTCATCGTCCTATCGGGCGAGGTCGGCACCGGGCAAAACGACCATGCTCGAGTGCCTGCGCGACTACCTGGAATCCCAGTACATCGAATTCGCCTTTCTCTTTAACTCCCGCATTAACGTCGAGCAGTTTTTCGAGATGATCGCCTACGATCTTGATCTGCCGTGCGCCCGCACCTCCAAGACTGAAGTGCTGTTCGCGCTCAATCAGTTGCTGGTCGAGCAGGCGCAGGACGGCCGGACCGTCGTGCTGATCGTCGACGAAGCGCACAACCTCGAATGGGAAGTGCTCGAAGAGATCCGCCTGCTGGGGAATCTGGAGAATCGCAACGGCAAGCTGTTGCAGATCATCCTGGCAGGGCAGCCCGAGCTCGACCGCAAGCTGGACGCTCCGAATCTGCGCCAACTGAAGCAGCGCATCGTGCTGCGCTGCAATCTGCAGCCGTTCACGCTGCGCGACGCGGTGGAATATATCGAATCGCGCCTGGTAAAAGCCGGGAATGCCGGAACAGACCGTTTTTTCCGAAGAGCTGATGGCGGAAATTCACCTGCGCGCGCAGGGGATCCCGCGCGTCATCAACGCGATCTGCGACAACCTGCTGCTGACCGCCTTCGCCGACGAGAAGAAGGTCTGCACCGTGGACATGCTCGACGAAGTCTGCAAGGACATGCGCCTGGACTGGCCGGGCAGCCGCCGCGCACGGGGCCGCGTCCCCGATCAGACCTACGAACGTACGCCGTACTAGGGTCCTGAGTCAGAAGTTCGTTGGATAATTGCTGCCCCACGTAGTCCTACTTACAACGCCCGTCATCCCGAGCACAGCGAGGGATCTGCTTTTAAAGCGTTGATAACAGCCGAATGAAAAGCAGATTCCTCGCTCCGCTCGGAATGACTTTGGGGCCGGATGGCCATTATAGCCCCGGCAACCTGCTAGACTCTTTGCCGACTGACCGCTCGAACGGGTTAAAATAGAACCAGTGAGCCCGGAAAATACGACGGACTCTGTTGCCACTCCGCTCACTCCTGAGCCACCCGCCGCTGAACAGGTCGCTACCGAGCAAATTGCGCCTGTCGTAGAAACACCCCCGGAGACCGAACCGCCCCGCGGCACCATCGCCGAGTGGACCATCACCATCCTGCTGCTGCTGTTCCTGACCACGACCCTGGTGCAGGCGTTCGTGATCCCCACCGGGTCCATGGAAGACACGCTGCTGATCGGCGACCACCTGCTGGTGGACAAGCTGGCCTATGCGCCCTCCGGCCCGGTCAGCAAATATCTTCTGCCGTATACCGACGTCAAGCGCGGCGATATCATCGTGTTCCGCTATCCGGTGGACATCAGCCAGACCTTCGTGAAACGCGTGCATGGGCGTGCCCGGCGACCGCATCCGCATCATCAACAAAGCAGGTCTACCTGAACGGCGTCAAGCTCGACGAGCCCTACAAGGTCAACAAGACCGACTACATCGATTCCTATCGCGACAATTTTCCCAGCGAGCCCAACGTCAACGGTGGATCCCGGCGCCATCGACATGCTGCAGAACCACGTGGTGAACGGCGAAGTGGTGGTGCCGCCGAATTCTTACTTCGCCATGGGCGACAACCGCGATTCCTCGCTCGACAGCCGCTACTGGGGATTCGTGCCGCGCGAGAACATCATCGGCAAGCCGCTGGTCATCTACTGGTCCTACGACGCGCCCACCGACCAGTTGAACGATTCCGTCCATCAGCTTCGACCACATCCTCGACCTGGCGCAGAATTTCTTCTCGAAAACCCGCTGGCGCCGGACTTTCATGCTGATCCACGGGTATCCTGTTAAATAAGCCATGAAAAAATTCGCCGACTCGACGCGCGACTTCATCCACGAGTGGTCCCTGAACATCCTGATCCTGCTGTTCGGCACCACCACGCTGGTGCAGGCCTTCATCGTGCCGACGCCGTCCATGGACACGACCGTGCTGGTGGGCGATCATCTGCTGGTGGACAAGCTGTCCTACGCGCCGCCGGGCTCGATCAGCAAGCATCTGCTGCCGTACACCGAGCCGAAGCGCGGCGACATCATCGTGTTCCGCTATCCCATGGACATCCAGCCAGAACTACGTGAAGCGCGTGATGGGCGTGCCGGGCGATCACATTCACGTGGTGGACAAAGTGGTGTATCTGAACGGCAAGCGCGCTGATGGAGCCGTACGCCCAGCACATCGATCCGCGCATCGAGCCGTATCGCGACAATTTTCCGGCGGAGCCGTGCGGGCCCGGTGGTCGACCGCGCGCGCGAGATGCTGGCCGAGCACGTAGCGAACGGCGAACTGGTGGTGCCGCCGGGCAACTATTTCGCCATGGGCGACAATCGCGACAATTCGCTCGACAGCCGCTACTGGGGATTCGTGCCGCGCGAGAACATCATCGGCAAGCCGCTGGTGATCTTCTGGTCCTACGACGCGCCCACCGAGGATCTGGTGGACTACAGCGCCAACCACTTCATCGATCTGGCGCAAGAACTTTTTCATCAAGACCCGCTGGGACCGCGAACTGAAGCTGGTGCGCGGTTATCCCGATCCAGTAAGTCGATCAATGTCCATCACTACGGGCTGATCCTGGCCGGAGGGCGAGGCACCCGCTTCTGGCCGCGCAGCCGCCGCGCGCGCGCCAAACAGGTCCTGCGTTTCTTCGGCGAGCGCTCGCTGATCCAGCAGACCGTCGACCGCCTGCGTCCGGTGCTGCCGCCCGAGCGCATCTGGATCCTGACCAACGATCATCTGCGCGACGAAATCGTCCGCCAGCTGCCGGAGGTTCCCAAGCGCCAGATTCTGGCCGAGCCCGCGCAGCGCAACACCGCGCCCGCGATCGGCCTGGCGGCGCATATTCTCCAATCGCATCGATCCCGACGCCGTGATGGGAGTGTTTCCGGCCGACCACGTGATCGGCAAGCCGCGCGAATACGTCCGCCTGCTGCGGCCGGCGTTTCAAGCCGCGCGCAGCAGGGAAGATCGTGGTGCTGGGCATCCAGCCGCGCTGGGCGGAGACCGGCTACGGCTACATCGAATTTCCCGAAGGGCGTCGAAGCCGGCGGCGCGGAGCCGTACCGGTCGTGAGCTTCCGCGAAAAGCCCGACGCGCCGACCGCCGCAGCAGTTTCTCGCCGCCGGGAATTTCTATTGGAACGCGGGCATGTTCTTCTGGAAGACGTCGGTCCTGCTGGACGCCCTGCGCCAGCTTCTGCCGAAGACCGCGAGCCTGCTGGCCAGCCTTGCCGCCGTTCGGCAGCCGCAAATTTGCCGCGCGCCTGGCAGACGCGTTTCCGCAGTGCGAAAACATTTCGATCGACTACGCGGTGCTGGAACGCGCCGCGAACGTGGCCGGAATTGCCGGCGGGCGACATCGGCTGGAACGACGTCGGAAGCTGGAACGCCGTCTATGAGCTGCACAAGCGCGACGCGCACGGCAATGCGCTGCGCGCGGACGTCGCTCGATCGAAGCGAGCACCGGCAATTACGTCGACGCCGAAAGAAGCTGGTGGCGCTGCTGGGCGTGAAAGACCTGATCGTCGTCGATACGCCCGATGCTCTGCTGATCGCCGACCGCAGCCGCGCGCAGCAGGTGGGCGAACTGGTAAAGCGCCTGGAAAAAGCCGGCCGCGCACGATTTGCTGTAACGGAATCGCGAAGTGAACGCTCGCTGACGCGCGCGGCTCCGCTGGTAGCAGATCGTACGCGCCAGCGGAGCCGCGACCGTCAGGGAGCGATTTGTCTGCGTGAAAACGGCGTCCGCCACTCCCTCGCCGGTCGCGGCTCGGCTAGTGGCCCCCTCATGGAAGCCGCGCCCGCCAGGATCTGTGTAAGAACCGACGATTAACCGCTTCTTGCAGTCGCGGCTCAAGGTCGGCACCTCCACATATCAGCAACTTAGGCGAGCCGTGACCAAAGGGAGCGGTTAATATAACGGGTTTTCACACAGCCCCTTAAAGGAATCGCGCGGGAGGTTTAATAGTATCCTCAGAGGACCCATGAAAAAATTGATGATCGGCATCGTCCTGGGCGGAGTCTTAGGCGTATTCGACGGCCTAACTGCGTGGTTCACGCCGGAGGTGCGGTCTCAGATTGCGCAAATCGTCATCGGCTCCTGCTTCAAAGGAATCCTGACCGGCCTGGCGGCTGGAATCTTCGCGCGCAAGGTGAACAGCGTTCCGCTGGGGATTCTGGTGGGGCTGCTGGTCGGGATGCTGTTGAGCTTCGCCGTCGCGCAGATGCAGGGCAAGTATTATTTCGCGATCATGCTGCCCGGCAGCATTCTGGGCACGATCGTGGGTTTTGCGACGCAGAGACAGCCTAAAGCGGAGACCGTCTAATGTCCTGAGTCAGAAAATCGCAGCATTACATGCCGGGGCTATAATGGTGAACCGACCCCAACGTCATTCCGAGCGGAGCGAGGAATCTGCTTTTCGTTCGGCTGTTATCAAGTCTTCAAAAGCAGATCCCCTCGCTGCGCTCGGGATGACGGGCGTTGTAAGTAGGACTACGTGGGGAAGCTATTATCCAACGAACTTCTGGCTCAGGACACTAAGAGCCTGTACCGCTCCCCTTTTTCAACAAGCTTCTAATTCACAAAGGAGAACAATCATGGGAAGAGTAATTCATTTCGAACTCCCGGCCGATAATCCGGAGCGCGCCGTCGAGTTTTACACCAAGGCTTTTGGATGGAAGATCCAGAAATGGGGCGGTCCGATGGATTACTGGCTGGTCTCGACCGGCGATGCATCCGAGCCCGGCATCAACGGCGGTATCATGAAGCGCATGTATCCTGGCTTCTCTACCGTGAACACCATCGGCGTGGCCAATGTCGATCAGGCCATCGGCGCGGTGGAAGCCGCGGGTGGCAAAGTCGTCGCGCCCAAGATGGCCGTACCCGGCATCGGCTGGCTTGCCTATTGCCTGGATCCCGAAGGCAATCAGTTCGGGATCATGCAAAACGATCCTTCAGCCAAATAGGGTAATTCAAGGGCCGGAGCAGCTAACATAGAGGTAATGAGAGGCCTCGCGCTGCTGCTCCTGCCCCTGGCGCTCGCCGCGCAACCCGATCCTCGCGAGTTGGTGCGCCAGTCCGCCAACGCGATCAAGCAGTACCCCACGTACGAACTGGAATCGATCGTCTTGATCGAAATGCACGGCGGCATCATCGACACCAAACTCGAAATGCCGTCTTCGATCTCGGTGCGCCGGCCCGATCATATGCGGATCGAATCCCGCAGCAAGGCCGGCCAGGTCACCATCGTCAGCGACGGCGAACATACCTGGTACTACATGTCGCCGGCGAAGAAATATATCAAGCGAGAGGCCAGCGGCTCGCCCGAAGCGGCCGTGAACGACTCGGGAATCCTGCCCAAGAATCTTCCCGATGTGAGCAAGTCCATCAAATCCGTGAAAATCACCGGCGAAGAATCGCTGCCGGTGAATGGCGACGACATGCCGTGCTGGGTGGTGGAGACCGTGTTCAACAAGATCGAGCTTCCCGATCACGACATCATCATCAATGAAGGCAAGCAGCTTTCCTGGATCAGAAAATCCGATCATCTGAATCTGCAAACCGCCTTCACCGCGAAGCTGACCATGGAAGGCGTCGCTGAGCCCGTCACCATGACGCAATCGACGCGCACCACCGCGGTGCGGCTGAATATCAATCTTCAGGATTCTCTGTTCCAGTTCACGCCGCCGCCGGGAGCCACCGAAACCGCGGACTGGACGCTCCCCGGCATCGCCAAACCCGATGTGATCGGCAAACCCGCTCCGAATTTCAAAGCCAAGACTATCGCGGGCGCCGCCGTCGATCTTGCCGAGCTGCGCGGAAAAGTGGTGCTGCTCGATTTCTGGGCCACCTGGTGCCTGCCATGCCAGCGCGAGCTGCCGAATCTTGAGAAACTGCATCGCGAATTTCAAGACAAGGGCCTGGTGGTCGTCGGATTGAACGTCGGCGAAGAGCGCACCGCCGTCGACAAATTCCTGGGCTCGATGGCGCTCACTTATCCGCTGGTTCTGGTCGACAATGAAGCCGAGCTGGTAGCGCAGCTAGCCGTGAACGCGTTTCCGACCATGGTGCTGATCGACAGCGAGGGCAAAGTCGCGGCCTATGAAGTGGGCTCGCGCGGAGAAGCCGCCCTGCGCGCCAACCTGGCCAAGCTGGGGATCACTCAAAAGTAAACGGAACTTCCTGATACTTGGGCGGCGGGAAAAATTCCTCGCGTGAAATTTCCCGCTGCACGGCGTGCGTGGTCCACAGCGTGACGTGCCAGGGGCCGCCGGTTTGCGCGCGCATCCAGACCAGCAAGCCGCGATCGCCGAACGCCTGCGTCGCGCGCAGCCACGCCTCTAGTTTTTCCTCATACGGAGCCGCCACCGTGAACATATTGGTCACGCAGCCTTCCGCTCCCCGATCGTCGCCCGGAGTGTATACCGACTGAAATCTCAGGCACGCGACGCCGCCCACCCGATCCGGACCATTCGGTTTCTCCGCATCGTGATGCTGCGCCGCCGCTTCCTTTTCGAGATACGCTTTTAGCACAATCTTGGCAACGGTCTTGGCCTGGTGGTCGACCCGGAACACCATGTCGTCGGCGAAGTCCGCGATCAGGTCGCGTTTGCCGCGCGTTTCCTTCCAGTCGGATTTTCCGATGACGATGCGGACCTTTTCGTCGCCGCGGGTGGTTTGATCGATGATCCATCCCGCCTGCGCTCCGGCCGCCAGCAATATGAGAATCGCAAACCGAATCATGAACTCTCCCTCTCCATGCTACCCTATTGTTTGCGGCCAACCTATGCCCGCGCGGGTCAGCGAGACGTTTGTCCTGCGCACTTACCCCTTTCGGGAAGCGGACTTGATCGTGAGTTTCTTCACCCGCGATGTGGGTAAGATGCGCGGCGTGGCGCGGAGGGCGCGCCGGCCGAAGAGCCCGTTCGGCTCCGGCCTGGAACGGCTGTCTCACGTCCGTATGGCGTATTTTCAACGCGAGAACGCGGAATTGGCGACCTTGACCGGCTGCGAGCTGATTCAATCGCAGTTCGACCTGAGCTCGGATTATGCCAGCGGGGTCGCGCTGGATTATTTCACCGAAGTGGCCGAGCATCTGCTGCCGCCGCATGAGCCGAACGAGAAAGTTTTTCGCCTGATGGTGGCGGTGCTCGCGTATTTGCGTTCGGGCGGTGATGTGTGGGCCTCGGTTTTGTATTTCAGCCTGTGGGCCGTGCGGCTCAGCGGCGTGTTACCCGAATTGCGGGTGAAGCACGAATCCGCGGAGATCGCACAGGAAATGCTGGAGACGGCCGTTGAACAAATTGACCCCGCGCGAGTGGACCAAATCCACCGCGGCCGATCTGCGGCGCGCTCTGGTCCGAACCATGGAACAGCACGTGGAACGAAAATTCCTGACCGTCCCGATTCTGGAGGCGCTGTAATTGGACACATTTCAAGACACCGTATTTCAAGCTGAAGCGCTACTGGGCGGATCGCGGCGCGATCATTCAGGAGCCCTACGACATGGAAGTGGGCGCGGGCACCATGTGTCCCGAAACTTTTCTGCGCGTGCTGGGTCCGAAGCCGTATCGAGTCGCCTACGTGCAGCCCAGCCGCCGTCCCGCCGACGGCCGTTACGGCGAAAATCCCAATCGCCTGTACAAGCATCAGCAGTTGCAGGTGATCCTGAAGCCATCGCCCGACGACGTGATCGATCAGTATCTGGGCAGCATCGAAGCGATCGGCATCGATCTGAAGAAGCACGACATCAAGTTCGAAGAAGACAACTGGGAAGCGCCCACGCTGGGGGCGTGGGGCATCGGCTGGCAGGTGATGCTCGACGGTCTGGAGATTTCGCAGTTCACTTATTTCCAGCAATGCGGCGGGTTCGATCTCGACCTGGTTCCCGCCGAGCTGACCTACGGCCTGGAACGGATCAGCGCGTTTCTGCAGGGCGTCGAGAGCGTGTATGACATCGAGTGGGCTCCGGGCGTGAAGTATCGCGATGTGCGCTTCGCCGATGAACTGCAATCGTCGGTGTATAACTTCGAGATGGCCGATGTCGACCGTCTGCGGCGGCTTTTCGATGAGTATGAAGCCGAGTGCAAACGTCTGCTGGGCGAATTACGACGAGAAGTCGCCGGAGAAGAAGCGCTTTCCGGTGATTCCCGCGTATGAGCAGGTGCTGAAGTGCTCGCATCTGTTCAATCTGCTGGACGCGCGCGGGGCGATTTCGGTGACTGAGCGCGTGGGGTGATCAAGCGGGTCCGCGATCTGGCGGTAGGGACGGCGAAGGCTTGGGTGGATCAAACAGGCATGAATTTTCTTCTCGAGATCGGGACCGAAGAAATTCCCGCACTGGATGATCCCGTCAGCGCGCTGAAGCAGCTCGCGGCGTTCGATTTGCTGGGCGCAGACGCGCAGGTCGATGCGACGCCGCGCCGGTTGGTCCTGCGCGCGACCGGCGTCCCGGAGCGCACGCCGGACCAAGCAGCAGATCATCAAAGGTCCTCCCGTTTCGGCGGGCGAAAAGGCTGCCGCGGGTTTCGCGAAGAAACAAGGCGTCGATCTGTCGGCGATGGAAAAGGCCGGCGACTATTACGAGCTTCGCAAGACCGTTCCCGGCCGCCGCGCCGTCGATATTCTGGCGCGAATCCCTGCCTGGCGCGATCCTCGGGATTCAGTGGCCGAAGACGATGTACTGGACTGGCGGAAAGACGGGCCCGCGCTTTATTCGTCCGATCCGCTGGATCGTCGCGCTGCTCGACGATCAGGTGATCCCTTTCGAAATCGCGGGCGTCAAGAGCGGACAATGTCACGCGGGGTCATCGCCAGCTCGGATCTTCGTCGATCCCGGTCACAATTGAGAACTACGAAGCCGAGCTGCGCAAGAACTTCGTGATTCTTTCTTCGCACGAGCGCCGCCACAAGATCGAGAAGGAAGCCGCGGCGCTAGAGCGCGAAAATCGATTCGGATCTGCTTGAGACCCTGACGTTCATCACCGAATATCCCACCGCGATTCGCGGCGAGTTCGATCCGGCGTTTCTCGAACTGCCGGCGGAAGTGCTCACCACGGTGATGAGGCATCATCAGAAATATTTTTCTGTCGAAAGCGAGCACGGGAAGCTCGCGCCCTACTTTGTCGCGGTGATGAACACCATCGGGCGATCCCGATGGCCTGGTCAAGCACGGCAATGAGCGAGTGCTGAAAGCTCGTTTCAACGATGCCCGCTTCTTCTGGGATGTCGATCAGCAGAAGAAGCTCGCGGATCGCGTCGAAGATCTGGCGAAGGTGACGTTCCAGGTCAAGCTCGGATCATACCTGGATAAGACCGCGCCGCGTGGTGGAACTGGTGAAAGAACTTGGCGGGAGTGCCGAAGCGCAGCGCGCGGCGCTGCTGTGCAAGACCGATCTCACCACCGAAATGGTGAAAGAGTTTACCGATCTCCAAGGCATCGTCGGCGGACTTTACGCGAAACATCAGGGCGAGCCAGAAGCTGTTTCGCGCGCGATCTACGAGCACTACAAACCGCTCAGCATGGAGGACTCGATCCCGGAGACTCGCGACGGCCAGATCCTCGCGCTGGCGGATAAGCTGGATACGCTGCGCGAATGTTTCAAGGTCGGAATGGCGCCGACAGGGTCGAAAGATCCGTTCGCGCTGCGTCGGGCCGCGCAGGGCATCGTGAAGATCATCGCTGAGGCAGACCTGAAATATCCGCTCCTGCACCTCGCGCAGGGAGATCTGCTACGAGTTCCTGCGCGAACGGATCGAACACTACTTCCGTGAGATCGCGGATTCAAGTATGACGAGGTCAACGCCGTCTTGCTGCTAGGCTGCGGATCGATTCTGGAATGTGAAGCAGCGGCTCGCAGCGCTGGCCGAAGTGCGGCCAACCGAGCATTTCGAGCCACTGGCAGCCAGCTTCAAACGCATCCAGAACATTCTGAAGCAGGCTGAATTCGCGGCTAAAGGCCCGATCAATCGCTGCGCTGCTCGAACCTGGGCCGGAGCTAGATCTTTACCAAGAGTATCAGGATGTGCGGCGAGATCGCGCGTTCTGCGGAAAATGATTACACCACGGCGCTTGAAGCTATCGCGTCACTGCGGCCACATGTCGATCGCTTTTTCGACAAAGTGCTGGTGAACGCGCCGGACCCGCAAATCCGCGAGAACCGCCTCACGCTGCTCGATAAGCTACTGAACGAATTTTCCACCATCGCCGACTTCTCGGAAATCGTCACCTCAGGAGAACAGAAATGAAAAAATACGTTTATAGCTTTGGCAACGGCACCGCCGATGGCGACGGCACGATGAAAGATGTCCTCGGCGGCAAAGGCGCCGGGCTCGCGGAGATGTCCCGCGCTGGAATTCCCGTGCCTCCGGGATTCACCATTTCCACCGAAGTCTGCAATATCTATTTCCAGAACGGCAACAAAGTTCCGGACGAGATCAACAACGCAGATCCTCAAAGCCCTCGACAAACTCGAAAAGCAGATCGGCAAGAAGCTTGGCGACCCGACAATCCGCTGCTGGTCAGCGTCCGCTCGCGGCGCGAAGTTTTCCATGCCGGGCATGATGAACACGATTCTCAACCTCGGGCTGAACGACGAAAGCGTGGAAGGGCTGCGCCAAGCTCAGCGGCAATCCGCGATTCGCGTACGATTCCTATCGCCGCTTCATTCAGATGTTCGGCGAAGTCGCGCTCGACATCGACATGGAGAAGTTCGACCACATTTTCGATGAGCGCAAGCACAAAGCCAAAGCCAAGCTCGATACCGATCTGAACGCCGACGATCTGAAGGCGATCATCGATCAATATAAGAAGCTGGTCCAGAAAGAAACCAAGAAGCCGTTTCCGCAGGACCCGCGCGAGCAGCTTTCCATGTCGCGCGACGCCGTGTTTCGCTCCTGGTGGAATCCGAAGGCCGCCTACTATCGCAAGATGGAAAAGATCCCGGACGAGATCGGCACCGCGGCCAACGTGCAGGCGATGGTGTTCGGCAACATGGGCGACACTTCCGCCACCGGCGTCGGCTTCACGCGCGATCCCGCCACCGGCGAAAAGACTTTCTACGGCGAATTTCTGATCAACGCGCAGGGCGAGGACGTGGTGGCCGGCATCCGCACGCCGCAGCCGATTTCCGAGCTCGAAAAAGTCATGCCGCACGCCTACCGCGCAGCTGCGCGAGATCACCAACAAGCTGGAACAGCATTATCGCGACATGCAGGATTTCGAGTTCACCATCGAAGAGGCAAGCTGTACATGCTGCAGACCCGCAACGGCAAGCGCACCGGCCCGGCGGCGGTTCGCGTCGCGGTCGACATGGTGGAAGAGAGGCATGATCGACAAGCAGGAAGCCGTGCTGCGCGTGCAGCCGCAGCAGCTCGATCAGCTTCTGCACCCGGTGTTCGACGCCGCGTCGCTGAAGACGCTGACTCTGCTGGCCAACGGAATCGACGCTTCGCCGGGCGCGGCGGTCGGCCGCGCGGTGTTCACTGCCGACGAAGCGGTCGAGCTCGGCAAATCGGGTCCGGTGATTCTGGTTCGCAAAGAAACCACGCCCGACGATATTCACGGCATGGACGTGGCCAAAGGAATCCTGACCGCGCGTCGGCGGCAAGTCGAGCCACGCGGCCGTGGTCGCGCGCGGAATGGGGCGCCCGTGCATCGTCGGCGCAGGGTCGATCAGCATCAGCGAGACGCGAAAAGCAGTTTCACGGTGGCCGTGGGCGGCAAAACGGTCACCGTGAAGGAAGGCGACTGGATTTCGCATCGACGGCACCAGCGCGAACGTCTATCTGGGCCAGGCGAAAACCACGTTGCCCGATCCGAAGCTCGCGGCTACTTCGCGAAGCTGATGGACGTGGGCCGACGAATTTCGCGGCAAATTCGGCGTGCGCGCCAATGCCGATATTCCGCGCGACGCGAAAGTCGCACGCACTGTTTGGAGCCGAAGGCATCGGCCTGTGCCGCACGGAGCACATGTTCTTCGCCGAAGATCGCATTCCGCACATGCAGGCGATGATTCTGGCGCGCGACGAAAAACCGCGCCGCAAGGCCCTGCTGAAGCTGCTGCCGATGCAGCGCAAGGATTTCGCGGGCCTGTTCGAGGCCATGGACGGATTGCCGGTGGTCATCCGCACGCTCGATCCGCCGCTGCACGAATTCCTGCCCAAGCGCGAAGACCTGATGGTCGATCGTCGCGCGATTCCCCTACGTCGACTCGAAGATCAAGAAAGAAATGTCGGCGAAATACAGCATCCCCGTGGGCGAGCTGAAGAAGCGCCTGCCGGAGCTGCTGCACCGCGTGGAAGAGCTGCACGAGTTCAACCCCATGCTGGGCCATCGCGGCTGCCGTCTCGGCATCACCTATCCCGAGATCACGGAGATGCAGGCGCGCGCGATTTTCGAAGCGGCCGTGCAGGTGGCGAAGAAGGGCATCAAAGTGATTCCCGAAGTGATGATCCCGCTCGTCGGCAGCGTCAAGGAAGTTGGAGAACCAGAAGAACATCGTGGTGCGCGTCGCCAAGGAAGTGCTCGGCAAAGGCCGGCATGAAGAACCTGCATTACCTGGTCGGCACCATGATCGAAATCCCGCGCGCGGCGCTCACCGCCGACAAGGTCGCCGAACGAGGCCGAGTTCTTCAGCTTCGGCACCAACGATCTGACGCAGACCACCATGGGTCTTTCGCGCGACGACTACACGAAGTTCTCCGAAAGAATACGAGAATCTGAAAATCTTCAACGCCGACCCGTTCGCCGTCCATCGATCAGGAAGGCGTGGGCAAGCTGATCGAGATGGCGATTCAAGCTCGGCCGCAAGACGCGCCCCGATCTCGAAATCGGCATCTGCGGCGAGCACGGCGGCGAGCCGAGCTCGGTGCGAATTCTGCTATCGCGTGGGCATGAACTACGTTTCGTGCTCGCCGTATCGCGTGCCGATCGCGCGTCTGGCGGCCGCGCAGGCGGCCATCAGCGGCGACAAATCGGACACCATGCGGACCGCTTAAGAGCGCCGCGGCGCGCGTCGATTTATAATGATTGCGGAAACGAACGTCCGCAGCAGTTGAGGGCAAAGTCGATGAAAACTGCAAGTTTGGTCTTAGTTTTGAACGTCTGCGCGGTCTTCGGCGCCGATTCCAACTGGCCCCAATTCCGCGGTCCCGATGCGGCCGGCGTCGGGAGTGGAAACCCGCCGATCGAGTGGAACACGGAATCCGGGAAAAATGTTTTGTGGAAAACAGACATCCCCGGGCTCGGCCATTCGAGTCCGATCGTCTGGGGTGACAGGATTTTCGTCACCAGCGCCGTCTCCGAAACCGAAGCGGCGCTCAAGGTCGGTCTGTACGGCGACATCGGCTCGGTCAAGGGTGAGGGCGCGCAGAAATTCAATGTCTATTGCATCGACCGGAAGAGCGGCAAGATTTTGTGGGAGCGCACGGCGACCAGCGGCGTTCCGAAGATCATGCGCCATCCTAAATCGACGCACGCGAGTCCAACTCCGGCGACCGACGGCAAGCGCCTGGTGGTTTCGTTCGGGTCGGAGGGTCTGTTCGCTTACGATCTCAACGGGAAGCTGCTGTGGAAAAAAGATTTTGGCGTGCTCGATTCGGGATTCTACATGGTTCCCGACGCGCAGTGGGGATTTGCCAGCTCGCCCGTGTTGCATGACGGCGTCGTGATCGTTCAGGCAGACGTGCAGAAGAATTCGTTTGTCGGGGCGTTCGACGCCGACAGCGGGAAAGAACTGTGGCGCACTCCGCGCAACGATGTGCCCACGTTCGGGACTCCCGCGGTGGTTCCATACGCCAACGGCGGATCGCAGGTGGTGGTGAACGGGTGGCATCACATCGCCGGTTACGAGTTCACAACCGGCAAGGAACTGTGGATGCTGAAAGGCGGCGGCGACATTCCGGTTCCCACTCCGGTGTTCGCGGATGGACTGGTGGTGATTACGAATGCGCACGGAGCGGCGCGGCCGATCTATGCGATCCGCACGGATGCGTCGGGGGATATCACGGGCAGCAAGACCGCGTTTGCGTGGTCGGTGGATAGGGCGGGGAATTATATGCAAACTCCCCTGCTCGATCAGGGGCTGGGATATTTTTGCTTTGATAACGGAATCCTGACGGTGTATCAGTTGAAGACCGGCGAGAAGTTATACCAGCAAAGGCTGGGCGGAGGAACTTCGGGATTCACCAGCTCGGCTGTTGCGGTTGCGGACCGCCTCTACATTACGAACGAGGAAGGTCACACGTATGTGCTCGCCAAGGGAGGCGAGTACAAGGTGCTCGGCGAGAATGACCTGGGCGAGACGGTAATGGCGAGCGCCGCGATCTCAGGCGATGTGCTGTACCTTCGCGGGCGGAAGCATTTGTTCGCGCTCGGGTCTAAGTAAACTCAAGCCGATGCTGACTTTGCGTGTCCTTGCTCCGCTAGGGCCGCGACCAAGGCTCCGCGGGCGGTGGAGTTGAGCGGGTCGCTGGATTGGCGTATCTCGGAGAGCTGAAGCGGGAACTCTGAGGACCGCAAGGCCTTCTCGAAGCGATCGATAAATCCCTTGGGCATGCTGGTTCCTCCGGAAATCACCAAGGGAATGCTCTGATCGATCCTGGGTCTTGCCGCCGACGAGAGGATGGAGCGCAGGGATTCCACCAAGCTTAGGATCACATCGTCGTGGTAGACGGTCAGCACGTTGTCCGCACGGTCGGCAGTGAAGCCATTGAGCTCGAAGGCGTGTTCCTTGTAGATCCGGAGCCGGGTGGCCGACTCACCGGTGGCGATCGCCGCTTGAGTATCGATGTAATCGCCGCCCTTAGGGACACTGAAGCTGATGACAGGTACGGAAAGCACAGCCAAACAAGTGTTGCACAGCCCGCTGCCGAACGAGATTCCGAATCCGGTATAGTTTGACGGGCCAAGCTCGCCGTAGACCACTGCGAGCCCTTCGTCGATGGGCTTGGCGTCGTACCCGAGCTCGGCCAAGATCTCCTTGAACAGTAATTCATGATAGACGGGGGCTTTCCCGGTATTCGCGAGCGGGGCCGGGACGCTGAAGCGGATCTTTTGGCCCGCCGCGGCAGCCTTCCCAATCAGTTTGCCGACGATCCGACGGATCACTTCGAGACTGTGCGGTTCATCACGATTGAGTACACCGTTGACCATGGGCCGCCGGGTTTCGACGTGAAATATCTCGGCGAACTTCTGCGCGTCGTCACCAGATACGACGAACTCCGAGCCCGCTTTCGCATAGAAGACGTCCTCCCGCACCAGGAGCTGCTCTGTAAGCTCGGAGTACGGCAGAGTGATGAAGGCGTTGAGTTGCGCTTCGAATTGAGGCTTCTTTGCTATATTCTGGGCTATATTCTGGGCTATATTCCGGGCCACGACGATGCGGCTGGTTCCGATGTCGAGCCCTATGGGTTGCCCGCGGTCTTGATCGGCGTTGTCCATAAACTCATCTCCTTTATTCCGCCGCGTGGGCTCCGCCCGGTATCCTCACCTTTTGCCCACCGCAGCTTCGGCGCTTTTGCCCACCACGGCATCGGCACCGAAGCGGGCGACGGTTGCAGTCAGGCTGCCTCCGGCAGCGGAGCTTTGAAGCGCGCAATACGCGGCCGCCTCAGCGATTTGTTGCGATTCCTGCTCCTTACGCTCGGTCCACTGCCGGAGATTGTCCTGCATCCGCGAGACCTCATCGAGATTCGCTTGAACACGAACCAGATGCGCGGCGCTGAGCCGGTCCAACTCCGCCCGGATCTGGGCGTTTTCCTTCATCTTGGCGACCTCGAAATCCTTCATCTTGGTCTGCTGGGATTCCTCATACTCGTTGAGGGCGCGCTGCCGCACCATGGCGTCCTGAAGCAGATCTTCCGCCTTTACTCCCACCGTCTCGAGCGCCATCAACACCGCGCCGCGCTTGGCTTCCGCAGACATTCCGTACAGGTGGGGGCTATGGACCATCTCGATGACCCTCAGAATACCCAGACTGGAATAGGCCACCTTGGGTGGCTTAACCGGCGCGTTCCGATAGATCTCCTCGAACGATTCGAGTGCGCCGCGGGTCGCTATAGCGATGTCAACGATAGGAGCCGTCTTGACCGGTGCTTTGCGATCGGCTTCCAGCTCCCCGGAGCGCTCCTTGGCAGCATTAGCGCCTAACTCCCAGTGGCGTGGCGAGGCTACCGCGCCGTTTGTGCCGGATTCCGCTTGATCCGCGGAATTCGGAGTATAAGGCCCATTGATTGCGGCGTCCGTTTTGGGGCGAAATATTTGTTTGAACATAGGGACCTCCTCAAAAAATCTCGCGGCTGTCCTTCAGATTCCCGAAGCGTAGTTCGATCATCGACGGCTCCCAGCGCTCCTTGCCTTTGGTCGTAAATAGAGTGCGACGGGGGCAGGCCTTCTCTCAGGGAAATCGGGAGGAAAAAACCGGCGGTGCTTCATGCCGTGATACGGCGATCTTGGGAGCATTTGCACGTGGGCAGACCCGCTTTCGCACGTGTCTCCCGAAGGTGCTCGCGGTCGTGGACAAGTCCCCTTTAGATTCGCGGTCGTGACATAGTCAAGCACGGGTGCTGCGTTTTGCTCCGCCCTGCATATGTCTTTCAAGAAAATGTTCTTATGCCCTTCAAATCATGACGACTCTGTGTCACAGTTTGGTTCGTAACGACACGTAACTGTGGGTGTTCCGGTTGGGGGACATCTCCGAGCCTATGATCGAAACCGCCATAGTCACAATCGTCTCCTGCCTATTGTTTGTGTATTGGTTCCGTAGGGCCTGCCTGCTTATACTTGTCGCCAAGACTCCTCGGGATTACGCCAAAGGCGTGGCCATTGCGAATCAACTCACGTTTCCCGAGGTTCAAACGGCTCTCAATATCGGCGCCGCAGTGGATCTCCTGGGACTGAAAGACGCACTGGATCGAGATTTCCGGCTGCTCAGTTATCTGCTGAGATATGCGGCCGCCGCGCCGCCACATCAAGAAGCGGTCGAAAGGCGGATGCTGCGGATTAACTACTGGGCCATGGCCGTGTGGTGCTCTGCAACCGGGGGAGTCCGGCCGATGGCGGCGCGGCGAGCGTTGCAGGAAATGGCCCTGGTCGTCGCCCACTTCGCCAGCACTCTGGGCGAAAGCCTGGCACGCTTTGAGACCATGCCGAATGAATTATGATCCGTCTTGTCGATAGCAGCCTAGCGGTGATGTGAGCCCCCGCCTGCGTGTCCACCGCCGCCGCCGGAGTGTCCGCCTCCGGCTGAGTGTCCACCGCCGCCGCTGAACTGTCCTCCGCCTCCTGAATGTCCACCACCACTGCTGAAGTGCCCTCCGCCTCCTGAGGGGTGAGAGGAGAATCCTTGCGAACGGCGGGCAGAGAAGTGTCCGCTCGGCGAACCCGAATAGCGCTGTCCTGAAAAGCTCTGGCCGCGGCTGGCAGGTGCAAAGCTACGGCTTTGTCCGCCGCTGTTCGAGTAGCCGCGATTCACCGAGCCATTATTTGAGAAACTGCGCGAGGTTCCCGCCGAACCGTAGGAGCCGGTTCCGGGAGACGTGGCGCGATTCGATCCACTGAAGCGATTACCGCCGGTGCTGTTGAAACTGCGCTGATTGGCGGCGCCGCTGAAACTGCGCCCATTGGAGGCGCCACCGAAGCTCCGCCCGTTCGAAGCGTTGTTAAAACTGCGCCCGCCGCCTTGCGGTCTACTGCGCGCTCCGGCGGCCGTGCGGGCGTTGCCACCAAAACGGTTCGCGACGCCGTGATTCGAATAGGGCACTCCGAGCCGGTGCTCAGGGTTATGCGCCCACACGCCACGCCCGCCGAAGCCGTATCCGCCGTAGCCTCGGAATCCATAGTGATTGAAGAAGCCCGCATTAACGAACAGGCTATGGTTGAACCAGCCGAAACCCCAGCCCCAGCCAAAACCCAGACCGAAGCCGCCCAAGAAGCCGCCCAGGAAGCAGGGAGGGTAGAACCCGAACCCGAAGCCGATGGCCGGATACCATAGCGGGGGATAGTAGCCGTAGACCGGGGGTCCCCAAACGTAGGCGGGATTATAGGTAGGAACGTAAATGACCTGAGGATCGGCAGGTTCAATATCGATCGCGGTTTGGCCGTCTTGCGATTGCGTAGTGACGGTCTGCTGGGGAGTGGTCGTCAGGCGGCCGTTGGCTTGAGCGCGCGCCCGCATTCTTTGAACGGCGCCCATCACGTCGGCCTGCTGGGAGAGGAACGCGTTGCCCAGATCCGTAGTCCACCGGACGTCGCGATTGAGCATAGTGACGACGTCGGGGAAGGCGACCATCGCCTGGACGCTGGGGTCCCAGTTCTGGTGCTTGGCGGCGTCCATCAACTGCTGGCCGCGCAGACCGGGATGAGCCTGAAGCCACTGCTGCACCTCGACGATTTCGAGCGGATAAGTGGCAGCGGCCAGCACCTGAGCCAACAGCGGGTCAGGGTAAAGCGCGATGGGTGCTACCAGATTATCCAGATCCTGCGGGGATAAGAGCTGCGCCTGAGGATCCGCAGGCGGAGGCGGTTGCGGTTCGGATTGCGCCATCCCAAATACAGTCAGGCAGGGAAGAAGCAGAACCACCACCGCTTTTTGTACCAGCCACTTTCCCGTTGTGCCGGTCATAAAGTGACCTCCAATCCTACCTATGAGACGCGGGCAGCACCTCGCAGGTGACAAGCGATTGGGGGCGGGGGATTAAAGTCCTGCAATGTCAACGTCGTAGCTGCTTCGTATCCGAAGGGCTGCGTCGCTGATTGAACGTATGGTCTTATTGACAAAATACGTATATGGCAAAGCTAACTCTGAGCGTCGACGGCCGCGTGGTTTCGCGTGCGAAACAGTATGCCAGGCAGCGTGGCGTCTCCGTATCTGAAATGGTCGAAACCTACCTGGACGCGGTCGCTGGGCCCTCTTCTCCAACCGCACCGGATGCGCCGGTTTTGGCTGCTCTGCGAGGGTCGCTCAAAAAGGCAGATCTCACCGAATACAGGAGCCATCTGGCGGCCAAGTATCGATGAAAAGAGTTCTCTTCGATATCAACGTCGTCCTGGACGTTTTGCTCGACTGAAAGCCATATGCGGAGGCTAGCGCGGCCGCGTGGGCTGCCGTCGAAACGCGCGCGGCGGAAGGGCTGCTAGCCGCGCATGCAGTGACGACAATCCACTACCTGGTACGAAAGGAGATGGGAGCTACAAAAGCGAAGCGCATCGTCGGAGCAATCTTGAAGGTGTTTCGGGTCGCGGCGGTTGATGGCGCCGTCATCGATGGGGCGCTGCAGTTGTCTTGTTCCGATTTTGAAGACGCGGTGACAGCGGCTGCGGCGCACGCTGCCGGATGCGATTACATTATGACTCAAGATCCGAAGGGATTGCACGGACCTCCTGTGCGGTGCCTGACGCCAGAGGCGGTGATGCCCCTTCTGGGTGAGGGGTGAGCCGGCAGGGTCATTCGGAATCCCTTCGTCCAGGGAATCCGGCGATCAGCAGCCTTCGTAAAGGAAATGCGGGTAGCGAACCGTGGTGCGTCCGGCGCGCTTTTTGGCGATGCAGTACATTTGTTCGCCGCGGAAGGCGGAGGAGTAACGGTTGCGCTCCAAAAACTCTTTTACCCACAGGTCTGTGCCGTAGCCGGGGATGACTTCGGTGAAGAGATTTTCGACTTCGAAGCCGGCTGATTCGACCGCTTCCCGCAGCTCGATCGGCGTGTATTCGCGGACATGAGGGATTTCGCTGTCGGCGAACTCGCTAAGGGGATGTGCAAATTTTGAATAGAGCTGAGGATTGCCGCTTTGTTCGAGAATCCGCGCTACCGCCAAGTGGCTGGCGACGTTGGGTGTGGTGAGGATCAATGTGCCGCCTTCCTCGAGCACTCGATGCATCTCGATCAGCATGTGCATCGGATCGTGCAACATGTGCTCAAAGATCTCACAGGCCAGCACACATTCGAAGTGGCCCTCGGGGTAAGGATAGCGGTCCTTTTCGGCGTCGAACAGGTCGATGGAGCAGCGGAAGACTTCTGTTCCCGCGGCGGTGCTGGTCTTTTCCTCCGTTCGGCCGAGAGGACCGAAATAGGCGCCCCGCACTTCCTGATATCCAAGAACGCACTGAAGCGCAGGCGTCATTTGCATGTAGGCGCCCATCTCCAACACGCGCTTGGAGCTTTTCGGTGCCGGGACCAGCGTCAGAGTGCGACCGATGCGGGGAATATGAATTTCCAGGTATTTCCGCGCATCGGCGTCCGGCAGGTCCATCGAGCGCACGAACGACACAATCTCGTCGTATCGGCTGCGCGGGGGAACGCTCTCCGCCGTTTTCGTGTCGACATCGAGATGAGAGAGCGCCTCATCGAGGCGCACTAGGATGTTCCGCAGCGAACGGACCAGCGGCATTAGCCGCTACTCGGCCAGCGTTTCTTCGCCGCCGCTGGGATGCTCCTCGGAAAGCCCGCCGGCATACAGCGCGCGGGTCTCCTCGTCGTAGCCCGGGATCGCGTCGAGGGCGGCGGCTTCCTGCTCGGCCACCATCTCCTCTTCCACATCCTCGCCGGCGATCTTCACGCTGCGGTAGTATTCCATACCGGTGCCGGCCGGAATCAGGCGGCCCATGATGACGTTTTCCTTGAGGCCGCGCAGATAGTCGACCTTGCCGTTGATGGCGGCTTCGGTCAGCACGCGCGTGGTCTCCTGGAAACTGGCGGCGGAGATGAACGAATCGGTGGAAAGCGAAGCCTTGGTGATGCCCAGCAGCACGGTCTTGCCGGCCGCCGGACGCCCGCCGGCTTCGACCACGCGATTGTTCTCTTCGCGGAACTTGAACTTGTCGACCACTTCCTCCGGAAGGAATTCGGTGTCGCCGATGTCTTCCACCTTCACCCAGCGCATCATCTGGCGGGCGATGACTTCCAGGTGCTTATCGTTGATGTTGACGCCCTGCAGACGGTAGACTTCCTGGATTTCGTTCACCAGGTACTTCTGCAGATCCTTTTCGCCCAGCACGGCCATGATGTCGTGCGGATTGCGCGGACCGTCCATCAGCGGATCGCCGTGTTTGACGCGCTCGCCTTCCTGCACGTTGATGTGAACGCCGCGCGGGATCGGGTATTCGCGCTGCTCGCCATCGTCGCCGATGATGTAGATCTTGCGCATACCCTTGGCGATTTCGCCGTACTTCACGATGCCGTCGATTTCCGTGATCACCGCGGTTTCGCGCGGCTTGCGGGCTTCGAACAGCTCCACCACGCGCGGCAGACCGCCCGTGATGTCCTTGGTCTTGGTGGTGGCGCGCGGGATCTTGGCCAGCACGTCGCCGGCGTGCACTTCATCGCCGTCGGCCACCATCAAGTGAGCGTGCATCGGCATCAGGTAGCGCTTTTCGTCGTGCTTGGTGCCGCCGGTCGGCCGCACGATCAGCGCGGGAACGCGCTTTTCGTCGGTCGAATCCATCACCACCCACTGCGAACGGCCGGTGATTTCGTCCACCTGTTCCTGCATGGTGATGCCGTCGTTCAGATCCTTGAAATGAACCACGCCGCTGACTTCGGTAAGGATCGAGAAAGTGTACGGATCCCATTCCAGCAGGACCGTCGTTGGTCTTCGACCTTGGCGCCGTCGCGCGAAGTGAATTTTCGCGCCGTAAACCACCTGATAGCGCTCTTTTTCGCGGCCGCTTGTCGTCGATGATGGCGATGATGCCGTTGCGATTCATCGCGATCAGCTCGCCCTTGGCGTTCTTGACGGTGACGACGTTGATGAACTTCACGAAGCCGTCGGACTTGGCGTCCTGCTTCGACTGTTCCGCCGAACCGGTGGCCGCGCCGCCGATGTGGAACGTACGCATGGTGAGCTGCGTGCCAGGCTCGCCGATGGACTGAGCGGAAATGATTCCCACCGCCTCGCCGCGCTCGACCATGCGGCCGGTGGCGAGGTTGCGCCCGTAGCAGAGCTGGCAGACGCCGCGTTTGGATTCGCAGGTCAGCACGGAGCGGATCTTGACGCGCTCGATACCGGCGGCCTGAATCGCCGCGGCCAGATCCTCGGTGATCTCCTGGTTGACGTGAACGATTACGTTGCCTTCGTAGTCGAGCTGATCTTCGAGGGCCACGCGGCCGACGATGCGGTCGCGCAGCGGCTCGATGATTTCGCCCGATTCGATGATCGGCTCGACGTAAATTCCGTCGCTGGTGCCGCAATCGAATTCAGTGACGATCACGTCCTGGGCGACGTCGCACAGGCGGCGAGTGAGGTAGCCGGAATCCGCCGTCTTGAGAGCCGTATCGGCCAGACCCTTACGCGCGCCGTGCGTGGAGATGAAGTACTCGCAGCACGTTCAATCCTTCGCGGAAGTTCGCGGTGATGGGCGTCTCGATGATTTCGCCGGACGGCTTGGCCATCAGGCCGCGCATACCGGAGAGCTGGCGGATCTGCTGTTTCGATCCGCGGGCGCCGGAGTCCGCCATGATGTAAATCGGATTGAGGTAGCGGCCGGTGCGGTCGTCCTCCTCCATGCGTCTTGAACATTTCTTCGGAGACGCGTTCGGTAACCTTGGACCAGATCTCGATGATCTTGTTGTAGCGTTCGCCGTGCGTGATCGCGCCTTCCTGATACTGCGAGCGAACCTCGATCACGGCTTTTTCGGCGTCGCGCACCAGGCCGGCCTTTTCGCCGGGGACGATCATATCGTCGATCCCGATGGAGATTCCAGCGCGCGTGGCGTACAGGAATCCAAGCGACTTCACCTGATCGAGCATGGTGACGGTGATCGACAGGCCGTACTTCAGATAGCAATACTGGACCAGCTGCGTCAGCCCCTTCTTCTTGAGCAGGCCGTTGATGAACGGCATTTCGTCGGGCAGAACGTCGTTCAGAATGACGCGGCCGACGGTGGTGTCCATGTACTGCTTGGAGAACTCGATCGGCTCCGTATGCATGAGGTTCTGGTTGTCGAACGCCTTCACCAGGTCGATCACTTTGCCGGTATAGCGAAGCTTGATCGGCGTCAGGGTTTCAACCTCGCCCATTTCGAGCGCGATCAAAACGTCGTCGATGGAGGCGAAAGTGCGGCCTTCGCCCTTGGTTCCCGGGCGCGCCTTGGTCAGGTAATACAGGCCGAGCACCATGTCCTGCGTTGGGACGGCGATAGGCGAGCCATGCGCGGGCGAGAGTATATTATTCGCCGACAGCATCAGCGTGGACGCTTCAATCTGTGCTTCGGGCGAGAGCGGAATGTGGACGGCCATCTGGTCGCCATCGAAATCGGCGTTGAAGGCAGTGCAGACCAGCGGATGAATCTTGATGGCCTTGCCTTCGACCAGCACCGGCTCAAACGCCTGAATGCCCAAGCGGTGAAGCGTGGGAGCGCGATTCAGAAGAATCGGGTGGTCCTTGATGACTTCTTCTAGGATGTCCCAGACCACGGGATCCTGCTGTTCGACCAGTTCCTTGGCCTGTTTGATGGTGGTGCAGTGGCCGCGCTGTTCCAAGCGATGATAGATGAACGGCTTGAACAGCTCCAGCGCCATTTTCTTGGGAAGACCGCACTGGTGCAGCTTCAGCTCGGGGCCGACGACGATCACGGAGCGGCCCGAATAGTCGACGCGCTTGCCGAGCAGGTTTTGGCGGAAGCGTCCCTGCTTGCCTTTCAAAGTATCTGAAAGCGACTTGAGCGGGCGATTGTTGGCCCCGCGCAGCACGCGTCCACGACGGCCGTTGTCGAATAGAGCGTCGACAGCTTCCTGCAACATGCGCTTTTCATTGCGCACGATCACGTCGGGAGCATGCAGCTCGATCAGCTTCTTCAGGCGGTTGTTGCGGTTGATGACGCGGCGGTACAGGTCATTCAGATCCGAAGTCGCAAAACGTCCGCCATCCAGCGGAACCAGCGGGCGCAGTTCCGGTGGGATGACCGGAATCACATCGAGAATCATCCACTCCGGCTTGTTGCCGGACTTGCGGAAGCTCTCGGCGACGCGCAGGCGCTTGGCGTACTTGAGTTTTTTCTGCTGCGAAACTTCGGTCTTCATGCGCTCGCGAATTTCGAGGCTGAGCGAGTCGACGTCGACTTTCTTGAGCAGTTCCTTAATGCCTTCGGCGCCCATCATGGCGACGAATTTTCCGCCGAATTCGGTGTCGAGCTGGCGCTTTCGCTCATCGCTGATCACCTCGGCTTTTTTCAGATCGGGCACTTCGCCGGGATCGACCACCACGAAGGCTTCAAAATACAGAACGCGCTCGAGCTCACGAAGAGTGATATCGAGCAGGTAGCCGATGCGGCTCGGCAAGCCTTTGAAAAACCAGACGTGAGAGCAGGGGCTGGCGAGCTCGATATGTCCCAGGCGTTCGCGGCGAACGCGCGACAGGGTGACTTCGACGCCGCACTTGTCGCAAATGACGCCGCGATGTTTCATGCGCTTGTACTTGCCGCACAGGCATTCCCAGTCCGCGATGGGACCGAAGATGCGGGCGCAGAACAGGCCATCCCGTTCCGGCTTGAAGGTCCGGTAATTGATGGTCTCGGGCTTGGTGACCTCGCCATGCGACCAGCTCCGGATCTTTTCCGGAGAGGCGAGCGAGATGCGAATGGAATCAAAATCCGCGATTAAATTCGCTCGATCGTATGGAGACGAGCGATACATATGATCTCCCATGATTTCCAGTCCCTTTCTTTAATAAATTCTTCAGTGCCTTAACCGCTCTTCAAGACGGACCAGGCGGTTGTCGACTTCGATCACCTTGCCAACCAGAAGGTCGATCTTCATGTCGAACTTCGATTCCAGCGAATTCATGCGCGCATCGAGGCTGCGTGCGATCGAGTCGATGCGCCCGTCGAGCCTCGTTTCGAGCGAATTAATGCGGCCATTGATCGAAACAAAGTATCCAATGTTCACCAGGATCCCGATCAACGCGGTGATCGTTGGCAAGCCGACAACCAGGTACAGTTGCTGCTCCGTCAAAAGAGCCTCCCTCAATCCGCAGCGATGGCCGTCTCCAGCGCTTCCCGCGGCTTCTTCATCAACTCGACGTCCAGGCACAACGATTGGAGCTCGCGGATCAAGACGTTGAAGCTTTCGGGGACGCCCGGCTCGGCTGCCGCTTCGCCCTTGACGATGGCTTCATAAATCTTAGCGCGTCCGTACACGTCGTCGGACTTGGCTGTTAACAATTCCTGCAATACGTAAGCGGCGCCGTAGGCTTCGAGAGCCCACACTTCCATTTCCCCGAAGCGCTGGCCGCCGAACTGAGCTTTGCCACCCAGCGGCTGCTGCGTGATCAGCGAATACGGTCCGATGGACCGCGCGTGAATCTTGTCGTCCACCAGGTGCGACAACTTCAGCATGTAGATGTATCCGACGGTCACCGGCTGCTCAAACGGCTGGCCGCTGATGCCGTCCCACAGCCGGACCTTCCCAGAAGTCGGGAGGCTGGCGGAGGTCAACTGCGATTTGATGTCCTTCTCGGTAGCGCCGTCGAACACGGGCGTGGCGAATTTCACGCCCAACGCGTGCGCGGCCCAGCCAAGGTGCGTTTCGAGAATCTGGCCGACGTTCATGCGGCTGGGAACGCCGAGCGGATTCAGAACGATCTCCACCGGAGTGCCGTCGGGCAGATATGGCATGTCCTCTTCGGGAACGATGCGCGCGATCACGCCCTTGTTGCCATGGCGGCCGGCCATCTTATCGCCTACCGAAAGCTTGCGCTTCATGGCGATGTAGCACTTGACTTGCTTAATGACTCCCGGAGGCAGCTCGTCGCCTTTGCGAAGCTTGGCGATGCGCTCATCGGTGATCTTTTCGAGCACCGCGATCTGCCGCGAGGTCATTTCCTCGATTTCGTCGACCTGTTCGTTGAGCCGCGGATCCTTGTCCTTCAGCTTCATGCGCTTCAGGTCGCGCGCCCGCAATTTTTCGATCAGATCGCGGGACATGAACGTGCCCTTGGAGAGCAGTTTCTTGTTGGTCTTTTCGTCGTGCAGATCGGCCAGCAGTTCCTTGCCGTCGAGCATGACCGCCAGGCGCTTGGACCGCTCATCGTTCAAAATGCGTTTTTCGTCTTCGAGGTTGCGGCGAAGGCGTTCTTCGGAATTTTCGAGGATCAGCTTGGAGCGCTCGTCGAGTTCCGCGCCTTTTCGCGAAAACACCTTGCAATCGACCACCGTGCCTTCGATTCCGGGCGGGCAGTACAGCGAGGCGTCCTTCACGTCTCCGGCTTTTTCACCGAAGATTGCGCGCAGGAGCTTTTCTTCTGGAGTGAGCTGCGTCTCGCCTTTAGGCGTGACCTTGCCCACTAGAATGTCGCCCGGCTTCACCGTGGCTCCGATCCGGATAATCCCGCTTTCGTCCAGATTGCGCAGAAACCCTTCGGCGATGTTGGGAATATCGCGCGTGATTTCCTCGGGACCGAGCTTGGTGTCGCGGGCGTCGACTTCGAACTCCTCGATGTGAATCGAGGTGTAGTAGTCTTCCTTGACCAGCTTCTCGGACACGACGATGGCGTCCTCAAAGTTGTAGCCGCGCCAAGGCATGAACGCGACCAGGACGTTCCGGCCCAGAGCCAGCTCGCCCGATTCGGTGCATGGACCGTCGGCCAGAACGTCGCCCTTTTTCACGCGCTCGCCTTGAAATACGATGGGTTTCTGATTGATGCAGGTGTTTTGATTGGAGCGCTTGAACTTGGTCATCTGATAGATGTCCGCGCCCACTTCGCGGGAAAGCTGGCCTTCCTGGCTGCTGCCTTCCACGCGCACGATGATGCGTTCGCTGTCGACCGAGTCGACCACGCCGGAGCGTTTGCACAGAACCACGGCGCCCGAATCGCGGGCCGTGACGCGCTCCATGCCGGTTCCGACATAAGGAGATTCGGCGCGCAGCAGAGGAACAGCCTGGCGCTGCATGTTCGATCCCATCAGCGCGCGGTTGGCGTCGTCGTTTTCAAGGAACGGAATCAGGCTCGCGGCAACCGAGACCAGTTGCTTGGGGCTGACGTCCATGTACTCGATTTCGCCGACGTGCTTCAGAACGAAGTTTCCGGCCTGGCGGGCGTTGACCAGTTCAGCCGTGATGCGGCCTTTTTCGTCCAGGCCGACGTTGGCCTGTGCGATGATGTACTTGTCTTCTTCCCAGGCGGAAAGATAGTCGCAGTGGGCTTCGGATTCGGCCGGCTGCTTCTTGGCGCCCCTGTTTGCCTTGTCGAGCTCCGCGCGCAGCATCACCTGTCCGACCTTGAACTCGGTGTCGCCAGGGTTCAAAATGCGAACCTCGTCCACCACCACGCCATCTTTGACGCGGCGATACGGGCTTTCAATGAAGCCGTACTCATTGATGCGCGCAAAGCAGGAGAGCGAGCTGATCAGCCCGATGTTGGGGCCTTCCGGCGTTTCAATCGGGCAGATGCGGCCGTAGTGGGTGGGATGCACGTCGCGGACTTCGAATCCGGCGCGCTCGCGGGACAGACCGCCTGGTCCGAGAGCCGACAGGCGCCGTTTGTGCGTGATCTCCGACAGCGGATTGGTCTGATCCATGAATTGCGAGAGCTGCGAGGAGCCGAAGAATTCGCGAATCGCGGCCATCACCGGCTTGGCGTTGACCAAGTCGTGCGGCATGGCCGTCGACATTTCCTGGTACACGCTCATCTTTTCCTTGATGGCGCGTTCCATGCGGACCAGGCCGATGCGGAACTGGTTTTCGAGCAGCTCGCCCACCGCGCGAACGCGGCGATTGCCCAGGTGATCGATGTCGTCCACCGCGCCGATGCCTCTGCGCAGCTTCAGCAGGTACTGGATAGTGTCGATGAAATCCTGGTGATCGAGCGTGCGCTTGTCGAGCGGAGGTGGCGTCGGCCTTGTCGTGGAGCTTGATATTGAACTTCATGCGCCCGACGCGCGAGAAATCGTACTTGCGGGCGTCGAAGAACATGCCCTGGAACAACTGCGTGGCGGTGTCCACGGTGGGCGGATCGCCGGGGCGAAGCTTGCGGTAGATTTCGAGCAGCGCGTCGTTCTGCTGCTTGACGCCGTCCTTGCGGAGCGTCATGGAGATGACGTTGCCCACGTCGTCGAGCTCGGGGAAGAACACGTCGAAGTTGGGGATCTTGGCTTCGATCAGCTTGCCGACGATGGTCGGCGTCAGCTCGTGATTGGCCTCGATCAGCACCTCGCCGGTTTCCATGTCGATCACGTCGGCGGCGACGTAGGCGCCTTCCAGATCGTTCGGCGCGACCTCCACCTGCTCGATCTTGGCCTTCTGGATTTCTTTGAAGACGCTGTCGGTGATCTTGCGGCCCTGCGGTGACCACGGTTTCGCCGCCCTTGGTGATGGCGTGGGAGAGCTTGTGGCCGATCAGTGCCTTCGGTCACCTTCCAGAACAGCTTCTTGTCCTTGATGACGATGTCGTTGCACTTGTAGAACGCGCGCAGGATATCGGCGTCGGTCTTCAAGCCCAGAGCGCGGAGAAACACCGTCCCGTAGAATTTGCGCTTGCGGTCGATGCGGACGTGCAGGAGGTTCTTGTTGTCGTATTCGAACTCCACCCAGCTTCCGCGGTAGGGAATGATCTTGCCGAGGAAATATCCCTGCGCCTGCTGGCGTTCGAAGAACACGCCCGGCGAGCGGTGCAACTGCGAGACGATGACGCGCTCGGTTCCATTGATGATGAACGTGCCGTTCTCGGTCATCAGCGGAATTTCGCCGAAGAAAACTTCCTGCTCCTTGATGTCGCGGATGGTCTTGTTGCCGGTCTCCGGGTCCTTGTCGAACACCGTCAGGCGGATGGTGACCTTGAGCGGAGCGGCGTAGGTCATGCCGCGCTCTTCGCACTCGGCCACGTCGTACTTCAGCTGCAGGCCCACGGGATCGCCGCAGCGGTTGCAGAACGTAACGATGTTCTTGTTGAAGGTGCCGCAGCGGTGGCACAGCACGTCGCCCAGGTGGAACGGATCGGTCTTGATGGTCGCGCCGCAGGCCGGATTGCGGCAGGTGGAACGCAGGTGGTGCAGCCCCTTGAGGTTGCCGCACTTGCACTCCCAGTTGCCGATGGCGTAATCGACGAACTCGAGCTGGCTCAGGCCGCGGAAATCGGAGATCGGGAAGACGCTCTTGAAAACGCTCTCCAGACCCGTGTCGTCCCGCTCGCTGGGCAGCAGGTCCATTTGCAGAAAGCGCTCGTACGACTTCTTCTGAACCTCGATCAGGTTCGGAATCGGGATCGTGGTCTTGATCTTCGAAAAATCGACTCGTTCGCGATGTTTGGCCATTTTCCGGGGTTTGCATGTCTCAAAATCCTCTATTCAGCGAGAGCCGCTAACGACGTCAAAATGGGGCCGTACATTTGGCCTCCAGCTAGAACCAAGACTCAAAACGAAAACGCCCGAAGGTGTAGACACACTTCGGGCGGGATATGTGCGCGCAGGGCAAAGCCTAGCGGTAGTTCAGACGAACTGCCGAGCAGATCGCGGGGTACCAAATTCACTGTAACCAGGGCCGGGGCTCTCTTCTCCGGTTGTTCTAATCATAACAAACGCCGTTCGGCTCGTCAAACGGCACTGCGGCGACCTGCTTGCGGTTCCGAATCGCCGCCCGCTCCTTCACTACTACTTTACTTCGACGGTCGCGCCGGCATCGACGAACTTCTTCTTGATGGTCTCCGCCTCTTCCTTGTTGACGCCTTCTTTGATGGTCTTGGGAGCGCCGTCGACCAGGTCCTTGGCTTCCTTAAGCCCGAGGCTGGTGACTTCGCGGACCGCTTTGATGACGTTGATCTTATTGGCGCCCGCCGCGGTGAGAACCACGGTGAATTCGGTCTTCTCTTCCACCGGAGCCGCAGCCGCCGCGCCGCCGCCGCCGGAGCCGCCGCCACGGCAGCCGCCGCAGCCGAAACGCCCAGCTTCTCTTCGAGCAACTTGACGAGCTGAGACGCTTCGAGCAGCGTCAGCCCTTGAATCTGTTCCGCAATCGCATTGATGTCAGCCATTTCTTTATCCTTAGATAGTGATTGAATCGAGGTGCTTTGAGGCTACCCCTTGAACTTGTTCTCTTTGACGCCCTGATCCACCACCACCGCCAGATTGCGGCCTACCCCATTCATCGCCGTCACCAGCCGCTGCGCCGGAGCATTGATCAGAAACAAAAGCTTCGCGTAAATCTCTTCCTTGGAAGGCAGCGTCGCCAGCTCGTTGATGCCGGTGACATCCACCACGCGGCCCTCGACCATGCCCGCCTGGAACGTGAATGCCGGATTCGCCTTGGCGTAAGCGGTCAGCGCCTTGGCCAGCGCCACCGGATCGCCCGAAGTGTAGGCGATGCGAGCACATGCCCTTCAGCTCCTTCAACAGCTCCGCCGGCTGGAGTTCCTTCGGCGGCCTTCTCGGCGATGCGGTTCTTGATCACCTTGTAATTGGCGCCCGCGCCGCGGACCGTCTTGCGCAGCTCGAAATCCTGGCTGACGGTCATCTTCTCGTAGCCGGTGAGGAACACGTTGCCGGCTTGGCGCAGCTCCGCCTGCAACGCTCCATGTCCTTCTGCTTTTCCGGTTTCTTCTTCATTGGAGCTAGACCGCCTTCAGGTTGTAAGGCGTCACGTCGAGGGCGAACGCCGGGTCCCATGGTCGAGCAGATGGTCACGCTTTTGACGTACTTGCCCTTGGCCGCCGCCGGCTTGGCCTTGACCACGGCCTGCAGCAGACGTGTTGGCGTTTTCCACCAGCTTTTCGCTCGCGAAACTGACCTTGCCGACCGGGCACGTGGATGCACGCCGGTCTTGTCCACGCGGAACTCGACCTTGCCGGCCTTGACTTCCTTCACCGCTTGCGCGATGTCGACGGTGACCGTGCCGGTCTTCGGATTCGGCATCAGACCGCGCGGGCCCAGCATCTTACCGAGCCGCCCGACGCCGCGCATCATGTCCGGAGTGGCGATCACGGCGTCGAAATCGGTCCAGTTTTCGGTCTGGATCTTGGCGACCATGTCGTCGCCGCCGACGAAATCGGCGCCGGCTTCGGTGCGCTTCGCGCTGCTTGTCGCCCGAGGCGATCACCAGAACTTTTTTCGATTTGCCGAGTCCGTTGGGCAGCACGACGGTGCCGCGGACCATCTGGTCGGCGTGCTTGCGGATCGACGCCCAGGCGCATATGCAGCTCCACGGTCTCGTCGAACTTGGCGAACTTGACCTTCTTGAACGAGCGGCACGGCCTCCTCGATGGTGTAAGGCTTGCGCTCGACCTGCTTGAACGCAGCAGTATACTTCTTACCTGTTTTGCGGCTCATGTTTTGACTGGTCCAAACGGCGGGACGCGATACTGCCGGCCCAACGCCTCCCAAGGTGACTACAAAAATATAAGGTAACAGACGGGAGTCGGTTGCGCAACTGGTATTAAAATAAGCCAGCCATGTCTAACGACGAAGATCGTCCCGCAACGAAGAAAGATATCGACCTGCTCGAAAGCGAAATGAAGCAGCTTCGAGACGGCATCATCGGGGAGATACGCAAGATGCAGACGCAGATCCTCCGCGAGTTCCAAGGAAAGGCCCGCACGACGGACATACGGCTGCGATCGCTCGACGAACGCCTGAGTCTTTTAGAGGAGCGCGTACGCATGATCGAGCACGAAGCAATCGTGCGAAAAATGGCATCAATCAGTTGAGCGAGGCTCGCTCTACTATTGGCCCTAGTGTTAACCTTCATGTATGCGACGCATCACGTTTGCACTCTCTTTTCTTGCTCTTTCACTTTGCTTAACCACTGAAAACGCGGTTGCTCAACGCGGCGGCCGGGGGATGGCTGCGGCTGGACCTCGGATCGAGGGACCTCTCAAGGACATTCGATGGCGGCAGATCGGGCCGTTTCGCGGAGGGCGAGTCCTCGCCGTGGCCGGAGTCACTTCGCAGCCGCAAGTGTATTATTTCGGCGCGACCGGCGGAGGGATTTTCAAGACCACCGATGGTGGCGCGACCTGGATTCCGGTAGCGGATGGACAGCTCGCCAATGGAGACGTTGGGGCGCTGGCAGTGGCGGAGTCGGATCCGAATGTAGTGTACGCCGGCATGGGCGAAGCTTGCATTCGCGGCAATGCATCGCCGGGCGATGGAGTTTACAAGTCGACCGATGCGGGGCGGACCTGGAAGAATGTCGGACTGAAAGACACGGAGCAGATTGGCCGCGTGGCTGTGAATCCTAAAGACGCGAACATCGTGTTTGTGGCGGCGCTGGGGCACCAGTTCGGGCCGAACGAGCAGCGGGGCGTGTTCCGATCCACCGATGGCGGCGCGACCTGGAAACAGGTTTTGACGCGGGGACCTAAAGCAGGCGCGGTCGATCTTTCCATGGACCCGAACAATCCCAAGGTCATCTATGCGGCGTTCTGGGAAGTGTATCGGACGCCATATAGCCTGGAGAGCGGCGGCGAAGGCAGCGGGATCTGGAAATCGACCGACGGCGGCGACACGTGGAAAGACCTGAGCAAGAATCCCGGCATGCCCAAGGGCTTGATGGGTCGGGTGGGCGTGAGCGTTTCTCCGGCGAATCCGCAGCGCGTGTATGCGCTGATCGAAGCAGCCGAGGGCGGGGCCTTCCGGTCGGACAATGGCGGCGATACCTGGGTGCGGACGAATTCCCACAACGATCTTCGCCAGCGCGCGTGGTATTACACGCACGTCTTCGCGGATCCGAAAAATGTCGACACGGTTTATTACCTGAATACTGGATTTTTCAAGTCGACGGATGGCGGTCGCACCTATTCATCGATTCAGACGCCGCATGGCGATAATCATGGGCTGTGGCTGGCGCCGGACGATCCGCAGCGGATGATCGAGTCGAATGACGGCGGGACGAACGTAAGCTTCAACGGGGGACGATCCTGGTCGACCATCATGAATCAGCCGACGGCGCAATTTTATCGCGTCGCATTGGACAACGATTTTCCGTATCACGCCTACGGCGCGCAGCAGGACAATTCCACCGTGCGGACGGCGACGCGCGGGCGCGGCGGAATCACGGAGAAAGACTGGTACGACGTGGGCGGCGGCGAGAGTGGTTGGATCGCGCCGGATCTGCGCGATACCAACGTCGTCTATGCGGGATCGTACGGGAACCTGATCACGCGCTTCGATGCGCGGACGGGAATCCAACGCAACATTAATCCTTGGCCGGATAATCCGATGGGGCATCCGGCGTCCGATTTGAAATACCGCTTCCAGTGGAGTTTTCCAATCGTGATTTCGCCGCACGATCCGACCGTGATCTATGCGGGCGCCAACGTGATGTTCAAATCGACCGACGAGGGGCAATCCTGGACGCCGATTTCGGGCGATTTGACGCGCAACGACCGGTCGCGGCAGGGTTCGTCGGGCGGGCCGATTACCAAGGACAACACCAGCATCGAGTATTACGACACGATTTTCACGATCAACGAATCGCCGATCACGAAGGGTCTAATCTGGGTCGGATCGGATGACGGGCTGGTCAATTTGACGCGCGATGGCGGGAAGACTTGGACCAATATCACTCCGCCGAAGGACGTTATGCCCGAGTGGATCCAGATCAACGCGATCGACCCTTCGCCGCACGATCCGGCGACGGCGTATGTCGCGGCGACCATGTACAAGTCCGACGATTTTAAGCCGTACATGTACAAGACCACGGATTACGGCAAGACTTGGACCAAGATCGTCAACGGGATTCCGGACGATCACTTTACTCGCGTAGTCCGGGAGGATCCGAATCGCAAAGGGCTGATGTTCGCCGGAACAGAATTCGGAATTTATGTTTCTTACGATTCGGGCGATCACTGGCAGTCGATTCAGCTCAATTTGCCGGTGGTTCCGATCACCGATCTGGCGTTCCATAAGCGCGATGACGAATTGGTAGTCGCGACACAGGGGCGGGCGTTCTGGATCATGGACGATCTGGCGCTGTTGAATCAGGTTCGCGGCGCGAATCCGACCGAAGAAGCGAAGTTGTATCAGCCGCGGTCTGCGATGCGGACTGAAGGCGGGCGCGGCGGCGGGGGCGGCGGACGCGCGGGAGTGGCGGCGGGCGCGAATCCTCCCACGGGGGCGGTGGTCGAGTTTTATTTGAAGGACCGGCCTCAGGGTGAGGTGACGCTCGAGTTCCTGGATGTTTCGGGCAAATCCATCAACAAGTATTCGAGCCGCAGCGCGGAGCGTTCCGCGGAACAAGCGGCCATCGCGGAGCAGGAGGCCGAGTTCAATCCTTTTGCGGGAGGCGGCCCGGCTCGCGTGCCGGCGCAGGCGGGCATGAATCGATTCGTCTGGGATCTGCATTATCCCGACGCCACCACGTTTCCGAACATGATCCTGTGGGCGGGTTCGACGCGCGGGCCGATGGTGGTGCCGGGAAATTACCAGGTGCGGCTGACCGTCGATGGGAAGACGCAAACACAGCCATTCACGGTGGTGAAGGATCCGCGGCTGAAGACCACTGCGGAAGAATTCAACCGCCAGCTGGCATTGGCGCTTCAGATTCGCGATAAGCTTTCGCAGACCAACCAGGCGGTGATCGACATACGCGAGGCGAAGAAGCAGTTGGGCGAGTATGTTTCGCTATGGAAGGATAATCCGGCGGCGAAGAAGGTGGTCGACACGGCGCAGGAGCTGACCAAGAAGCTTTCCTCGGTTGAGGAGGAGCTTTATCAGGTGAAGAATCAGGCTCACGAAGATCCGCTGAATTACCCCATCAAGATGAACAACCGGATCGCGGCGCTGCTGGGCGTGGTCGAGGGAACCGACGCGGGGCCGACGCGCCAGTCCGAAGCGGTGAATGAGGAGCTGACCAGCGAGGTCAACGTCCAATTGCGCGCGGCGCAAAAGCTGCTGACCGAGGACATCGCGGCGTTCAACAAAGCAGTAAAGGACGCGAATATCCCGGCGGTGACGATCAGCAAGCCGAAGAGCGGCGTAGAGTAGCCACGGATACTCTTTCGGAAGTTTGTAGGAGCAGCCTTGGAGCTATATTTACTGCGTCACGGGATCGCTGAGGACCGCGCTCCCACCGGTCGTGATGCAGACCGGCGTCTGACCGAGGACGGAAAAAAGAAGTTGCGCCGCGTGCTGGACCGGGCGGCTAAAGCAGGCGTGAATCCGTCGTTGATCCTGTCGAGCCCTTTGAAGCGGGCCATTGAAACCGCGGAGATTGCAGCGGAGGCGTTTCACTATCAAGGTGAAATCGCACGCACGGGCGCGCTGACGCCGGATTCATCGCCACGCGACGTTTGGGCGGAGATTCGCGGGCATCGCCACCAGGCATCGATTCTGTTGGCGGGGCACGAGCCGTTGTTTTCCTACACCGTGGCGTGGATGCTGGGATCGACGCATGTGGTGGTGGAGTTCAAGAAAGCGGCGCTGATGAGGATCGACTTCGCGGCCATCGGAGTGGAGCCGCGAGGTGTATTGCAGTGGATGCTCACGCCGAAGCTTTCTCACGAATAACGCGTGGTAACCTGAAATTCCTGTGGCAGAAACCAGGCCCAAGTTGTCGCCCGGAGAAAGCTTCGCGCGGCTGGTCGAGATCATGGCGCGGCTGCGCGCACCGGGCGGCTGTCCGTGGGATCGCGAACAGACCTTCGACACGATCAAACCGTATCTGCTCGAAGAATCTTACGAAGTGATGGACGCGATCGACGCGCGCGACTGGGAAGGGCTCGCGGAAGAACTGGGAGATTTGCTGCTGCAACCGGTGTTCTTCGCGCAGATGGCGGCCGAAGAAGGGCGCTTCGACATTGCCGATTCGCTCGACGCGATCAATTCAAAGCTGATCCGCCGTCATCCGCATGTTTTCGCAGATGGCGATGCGCGCACGGCCGACGATGTAAAGAAACGCTGGGATGAGATCAAAGCCGAAGAGAAACCGCGACCAAAGGGGCTGCTGGAGGGCGTTCCGCGCGCGCTGCCGGCGTTGGTGGAGGCGCAGCAGATCGCGTCACGAGCCGCGGGCGCGGGGTTCGATTGGGAGAACGTCGAGCAGGTGTTTGAAAAGCTGGACGAGGAGCTGGGCGAATTGCGCGAGGCTGGAAGCGCGGGTGAGATCGAGAACGAGATCGGCGACCTGCTGTTCGTGATCGTCAACATCGCGCGGTTTATGAAAGTAGATCCAGAGCAGGCGTTGCGCAAGACCAACGCGAAGTTCCGGCGGCGTTTCGCGCACGTCGAAAATGGACTTGCGGAGCGGGGGAAAACTCCGCGCGAATCGACCATTGAGGAAATGGAAGCGCTGTGGCAGGACGCGAAACGCCATGATTGAGATACGCGCGCTGCATACACATGACGAATTCGTTGAAGCCGTCCAGTTGCAGCAGGTGATCTGGGGATTCGAAGAAGTGGAATTGCTGCCGGTGCGGTTGTTCGTTACGGCGACTAAGGTCGGCGGGCAGGCGTTTGGCGCGTTCGACGGCGGGCGGATGGTCGGCTTCTGCCTGGCGATTCCGGGGATCAAGGCCGGCGGCGGTTCGTATCTTCACAGCCACATGCTGGGCGTGGCGAAGGAATATCGCGACGCGGGCGTGGGGCGGCTGTTGAAACTCGAGCAGCGGCGCGAAGCGTTGTCGCGCGGGATCGAATTGATGGAATGGACCTTCGATCCGCTTGAAATCAAGAACGCGTATTTCAATATGGAGCGGCTGGGAGCGATCGTGCGGCGGTTCGTGCTGAATCAATACGGGACCACGTCGAGTAAACTGCATGGCGGGCTGCCGACAGATCGCTGCATTGCGGAATGGTGGCTGAACAGCCCGCGCGTCGAGGCGATTCTCTCCGGCGTAAAGCGCGAGCGGGCACCGGAAGTCGCGCGGATTTCCGTCACGTCGGAGATTTACAAGATCAAAGAAACGGATCACGCGCGGGCGCGGGAAATTCAACAGCGCGTCAGCGAGCAATTTCAAGAAAATCTTGCGAAAGGTTTGGCCGTGACCGGATTCGAGCGCACGCCCGAAGCCGGCTCGTACCTATTCACCACATGGGATTCCAAATAGACCGCATCGTTCTGCGCCAGATCCACATGCCGCTGGTGCATTTCTTCGAGACCAGCTTCGGCCGGATCTATGAACGCGACATCGTGCTGGTGGAGGTGGTTTCCGACGGCGTTTCCGGATGGGGCGAGATCACGGCCGGCGAAAATCCGTTCTACAACGAAGAGTGGACCGGAATCGGCGTGGCTGATCGCGCGGGATTTCGCGGGTCCGCGGGTGCTGAAGCACAAGTTCGAACACGCGTCGGACGTGGCCGATCGCACCTCGCATATTCGCGGGCATCACATGGCGTGCGGCGGAATCGAGGTGGCGGTGTGGGATCTGGAAGCGCGCCTGAACGGCGTTTCGCTGGCGAAACAGATCGGCGGCGGCGCGCGAACGGAGATCGGGTGCGGGGTTTCCATCGGGATTCAAGATTCCGTTCCGCAGTTGCTGAAGAAGATCGAGACCGAGGTGAACGCCGGTTATCAGCGCGTCAAGATGAAGATCAAGCCGGGTTGGGATGTGGAAGTGATCCGCGAGGTTCGCAAGAATTTTCCAGATATCCGGCTGATGGCGGACGCGAATTCGGCGTTCACGCTCGAAGACGCGCCGCGCCTGAAATGTTTGGATGAATTCAATCTGATGATGATCGAGCAGCCGCTGGCGCACGACGAGATCATCGATCACGTCGCATTGCAGGAGCAGCTTCAGACGCCGATCTGTCTCGACGAATGCATCCGCTCGGCGCATCAGGCCGAGCAGGCGATTCTGCTGAAGGCTTGCGGGATCATCAATATTAAATTGGGCCGCGTGGGCGGATTCCGCGAAGCGAAGCGCGTGCACGACGTCGCGCAGCGGCACGGGATTCCGGTGTGGTGCGGCGGGATGCTCGAATCGGGCATCGGGCGGGCGCATAATATCGCGCTGTCGACGCTGCCGAATTTCATTCTTCCCGGCGACGTTTCGGCGAGCAAGCGATATTGGAAGCGCGACATCGTTTCGCCGGCCGTGGAAGTGTCGTCGCGCGGGACCATTACCGTTCCGACGGGGCCCGGGTTCGGCTTTGAAATCGATCACGACTATTTGAAACAGGTCACGGTGCGAGAGGAAACGCTCGCTTGAATCGCGACGCGCCGTCACGGGCGCGGTTGTACGCGATGGTCGCGTTCATTATTGTTTCATGGGCGCTCAATTTCGTTATCGGAAAAATCGCTCTGCGGGAAATTCCGGCGCTGGTCCTGCCTGGCGTGCGGATAGCGCTGGCGACGATCTGCCTGATCCCGATTTACCTGTGGCGGCGGCCGCAACAAAACTTTGCACGCGCCGACTGGCCCAAACTGGCGGCGACGGGGCTATGCGGAATCACGTTCAACCAGTTCTTCTTCATCGCGGGATTGAGCCGGACCAGCGTGGCGCATATGGCGGTGTTCATCGCGTTGTCGCCGATTCTTGTTCTGATCCTGGCGGCGGTGATCGGCCAGGAACGCTTCACGTTCGCCAAGGTTGCGGGGATGCTGGTGGCGATGGCGGGCGTTCTGGCGCTGGAATTGTCGAACCGCAATTCAGGAGTCGCCACGCCTTTCGGGGATTTCCTCGCGTTCCTGGGAACCGCGGCGTTTGCGCTTTACACGGTGATCGGCAAGGATCTCACCGCGCGCTACGGAAGTATTCCGATGAACATGCTCGCTTACACGATCGGGAGCGTAACGCTCCTGCCGCTGTCATGGTTTTATCGAGGCTCCTTTCGGCCCGCGCAGGTCAGCGCGGTTGTGTGGCTGAGCCTGGCCTACATGGTGATTTTTTCGTCGGTAATCGCCTATTTGGTGTATTACTACGCGCTCGCTTATATGCCTGCGTCGCGGTTGAGCGCGTTCACCTACGCAGAACCGGTTCTGGCGGCGGTCCTCGGATACTTAATCCTGAGTGAGCCTGTGACGTGGGCGCTCGCGTTCGGCGGCGCGATGGTGCTCATCGGCGTGTTCATTGCCGAGCGGGGACAATAGGAACATGGCTCTACTCGAAGGCCGCGTGATTCTGGTGACCGGGGCCGCGAAGCGCATCGGCCGAGGCATTGCGCTACGCCTGGCTCGCGAAGGCGCGAAGGTCATCGTTCATTACCACGCGTCCGAATCGGAGGCGAAGGCGACCGCTGCGGAGTGCGGCGATGCTCGGCTGGTGCGCGCGAATCTTGAAAGCGTTGCGGAAATCGAGGGGATGTTTGCAGAGATTGGGCCGATCGACGGACTCGTGAACAATGCCGCACGATTCACCACTATCGATCCTTTGAAAGTAACCGAGGCTGACTGGGACTTCATCCATTCCGTGAATCTGAAGGCGACGTTTTTCTGCTGCCAGCAGGCCGCGCGCGGCATGCTCGCGCGAAACGGCGGAAGGATCGTCAATCTAAGTTCCCTGGGAGGGATCCGGCCGTGGTCGCAAAATGCGCACTATTGCGCGTCGAAGGCCGGAGTCATTATGATGACGCGCGCGCTTGGCGAAGGCGTTCGCGCCCAAAGTGACGGTGAACTCGGTCGCGCCCGGCGTGATTCCGTTCAGCGAGCCGGATGAACGAAGGCGGCGATTGATCGCCAAGACTCCGGCGTGTCGCGCGGGGACGGCGCAGGACATCGCGGATGCGGTGGTTTTTTTTCTGTCGACTTCGAACTTCGTTACCGGGCAGGTGTTGGCGGTAGACGGCGGACTAAGTCAGAAATAGCCTATTTGTACATTTCCGGATAAGCCTTGCGCTGCTCTTCGGCCATTTCGAGCGCGGTGCCGATCTGGATCAGCGGACCTTTCCCGATTCCAGGGCAGTAGCGCGCCGTGCCGTTCCACGCCGCGCGATTCTCCACCAGTTCGGGCCAGAACGGGAAAGTGCGGCACTGGGTGGGCTTCGCGGGATGAATGCTGCATCCGTGATCGAGCAGGAACGGACACTGCTTATCGCGCGGCTTGCGGAATCGCATTTGGTGGCGCGTCCGATACACGTATTTTTTCTCAAACGCGCGCAGAGACATCGTGACGAACTTCGCCGCGCGGATCAGATCGCCTTCGGTCAGGTACACGTTTCCGGATTGATCGCAGCAGTTGGTGCAACCGGGTTGGCAGGTGAAACGAAGGCCGTCCATCTTACCGGGGAGCGCGCGGGCGCCAGATGGCAGTATGACGGATCTGCTCGATCACTCGTTCGTTGCTCAGAATCAGGACGTCGAGCGCAACGAACTCGTGGCCTTTGCGTTCGAAAAGATTCTCGACGCGGCCGCGCACGCGGATGTCTTCCCCGTCTCTCACCGAGCTCGATTTACGCACCTCGCTTGAAACGTGGATCCATGGGCCAAGAACGTAGTTGGTCACCAATATTTCATTGGCCAGCGCGAGCAGGATCCCAGGGTGGGCCAAGCGATCTGGTCCGACCGCAGGGTCGAGGGGCGCGCTCATCCGCGCCTGCGCCAAGTCGAGCTTGCGGACGATCGTTCCTAGCACCGTTCCCGAAGCGAGGTTCTGGTGAGACGCGGGGCGGCGCTCGATGGGGACCTCGGCGTAGTCGGCCGCGCTCGGCGCAGGATCGGAATGGATCCACGCGACGCCGCTGGCGCAATCGCCGATTGCGACGCGCACGCGTCCACCGGGTTCGGGCTGCGCGGAAACTGCAACCTCGTCGCCATGGTAAATGGGATCGAGGAAGCGCACGTCCATTGCGCCATGCTCCAGCCATGAATCGCCGAGTGACTCGAGCGCGGCGGCGGCCAGGTAGCCGTAAACTGTAACGCCGGGCACCAATCCACCTCTGAACCCGAAAGTTCCCGCGACGGAGTCGTCGTGAATTTTATTTTCAGATTCCAGTGCCGTATTCACGGCGCGGACGCGAACCGGCATGACTTAAGAATGGCACGTCGTTAATGCGCCCGCCAGGAGCCCGCCGGCGTAGGACCGCTGTGGAAGAATTTTTCCGGCGTCACCACGCCGTCTTTCTTGAAGAAAATTCCATCCTTCATAACGCAGCGAACGTTCCGCAGGGTGTCGATATTCTCGAGTGGATTTGCCGTTACGGCGATCAGATCGGCCGGCAGACCTACCTTGATCGGCCCACGCGTGCCGTATAGGTCGGCGACCTGATATCCGTTGATCGTCATGATTTTGAGAATCTCGGGCGTTGGAATGCCGGCGTCCTTCCAGCTCTTGAGAAAATCGATCACCAGTTGGCCGCGGGTCATGCCGGGAATATAGTAGTCCGCGTCGGTCGAAAACGCCATCTTCACGTGGTTGGCGTAAGCGTTCTTGAGGCCGTCCTCCTGGCCTTTGTATCGATTCTGAGCTTGCGGCGTGTTTCCAGTGTGGTAATCCGTCAGGGGAGTTTCCGTACCCACGCGCCAGATTCCTTTCTGCGCCATCCGCTTGTGTGCTTCATCGTCCAGGGCGCCGGAATGTTCGATCGACCAGATGCCGGCTTCGATCGCCCGCATGGCGCCCGGGTGCGTCTGCACGTGCCCCGCGACTTTCAAACCGGCCTTGGCAGCCTCCGATACGAACAGCTTCATCTCGTCCGCGGTGTATCCATAAGGTTTGCAATCCACGCAAATCTTGATCACCTTAGCGCCATACAGGATATTCCGGCGCACCGCCTTGACGATTTCATCCGGAGTGTCCGCGTTCAGGTATTCGGGATAAATCAGACCTTCGCGTTCGGGCACAGGTTGGAACTGTCCGCCGAAACCGCCGATGATTAGGCCCGAGTTCACCAGCGTCGGGCCGGGAACCCATCCCTGTTCGATCGCCACACGGAGCGCGGTGTCGGCATAATTTGCGTTGTTTCCGAGGTCGCGAACCACCGTAAATCCCGCCGACATCATGGTGATGCCATTCGAGACCGCCTGAATGGCTCGAATCGCCGTCGAATCGAGCACACTGGTCAAATAGTAGCTGTTGTGCTCGGGTTCCTCCTTGTAAGTCAGCGCGAGGTGATTGTGCGCGTCCACTAATCCGGGCGAAACGTAGTATTGCGACAGGTCCACGATCTCGGCGCCGGACGGAATCGCCACGTTCGCGCCCACCGCTGAGAACCTGCCATTTTCAATCAGAATCACCTGATTCGCAACCGCGGTCCCGGCTTCGGGATCCACCAGATGACCTACGCGCAAAGCGGTCACCTGGGCCCGAATCAATCCCGGCGCGGCCAGCGCAACCGCCAGTGTAAGACGCAGAACAGTTTTCATGACGATCTCTCCTCTTCGTGACGCCGGTTACAGCGTACAGATTGTATCTTATTCACGCAATCCGCTTCGCCGCGCGGCGTTCCGCATCTCTCTTCACAATACCGAGCGAGATCTTTCGGATTAAGACGATTCCAGGAGAGAAGAACGACCAATACCATCGGAATTTGTCACGCGCGCCGCGATCCGTGGCGATGACGCGCGTCTCGGTACGGGCGACGGACTCCTGTGATCCGATCGGATCGGACCGCAAGGTCCAGGCGATTTTCACGTAGCCGGGTTCGTGAAAATCGGCGAACTGGCCGGGCGGCAGCGTGCGGAACACCACGTCCGCCCGCCATGGCTGCGTCGCGGCGCCCATGACGATCTCACGGCCGGGAATTTCGGCCAGAACGCCCCAGCCCAAGACTTTCATCTGGGCAAGAAGCGTCCGCGGCTGTGCGGAGCCGCTGGGCCAGGCGCGAAGAATCAGTTCCCGGCTCCTGAAGATGGCGCGAATGATGGCGGACTGGCTGAGATCGAGTTCCGTCGCGGCCGCGAAGGTGATTTCCACGGGTGCGGCGACGCGTATATGATGGCGTTCCGCGACTTCATAAGACGGCATGAACCGGTCGAGAAGCGGGTCGGCTTCAGCATGGCTCGCTGGCCGTTTAGGGCGCCCGTACCGGCGCCAGGCGATCCCGACGCAGGTCAAGTACGCCGCAACACCGACCGAGACGCCGGCCGACAAGCCCCGAACGGCGGTTCGAAGATAACGGTTTGGCCACATCACAGGTTCACTTGGACTTTGTGGTCTCCGGCGTCGGCATAATGGCGGACCGGCAGCCAAAGAAGGCAGAACACGACGAGGGCGAAGCCTTCTTCCACCAAGATGTAAGCAGGCCACGGGCCAAAATAATCGAGAATAGACGCGCTGACGGGCTTTCTGCAAAGATACATGTAGTTCGTCTTGAAAGTCGCATCGAACACGGCGATCGCCGCAGTGTAGACGTTCAAGATCGCGAACGCCCGCCACACGCAGCCCGGTCGCGGCCGTGCAAGACGCCCCTTGGTCAGCGTGAAGAGCGTGATCACCACGAAACCATGAGACAGGAAGAAATACACGGTCGGGTAAGAGAGGACTGGCGCCCACAGATCCGGGGTGAGCAAAGCCATGCTGCTGCCGCCAATCCCACCGAAATAGGCGACCTCATAGACGCCGCGGTTGAGTGTCAAGGCCGCGATCACGGTAAGCCATAACGTGAGGTCGCAAAGCTGCAGCGGAAGCGCTTCGGGAAACCGGAAACCTGCCTCGTGGAGCCGATAACCATACCAAACCAGTTCGTTCACGGCGAGAAAGGCCCCCAGCGAGAATCGAATCGCGCGGCTCAGTCTGGCTTTGCATCGCACAACGGTGGACAGCGCCAACGAGATTGCCAGTACCGCAGCCAGGATCAGTAGGTGTTCCGGCAAGGCGAGGCGGGAGTTCATTGATTTACTTCACTCCGCATTCTGACTGCCACGCGCTTCGAATCCAGAAACGCTAGCTCGTTTGGGGACGGCCCTCCGAGTGCATCTAGGTTTGGAAGGGACGATATGAACGAACTACAGCAGAATCCATCCGAGGTGCTCTGTTCGCGCTGTGGAGAGATGGCGAACTGGCGCTTTCTCGATCAGGAGAAACAGACGATCGAGATCGTGTGCCCTGACTGCGGCCGTTTTGAGGTACCGAGGGCCGAGTTGGAGCTAGCCGAATTCGACATCGTGGACGCCGCCGAGCGCAGGGAGTGACTCGCCATAAGCTTCGGCCTGGCGCTTCTCTTTCCGGTGCTGTGCGTGATTCGGCCAAAGAAACTGGGGCAATTCGCTCAAAGCTCTCCGTTTTGCAATTCCGGGTCTGTTGAGGCTGAGGTGGATCGCGCGTCGATTGTGCCGGCTTCAGCAAGCGTAAGAGGCGGGCCACGCGCGGCAGACCAATCGGCCAGCGAGCGCGTATGACAAGCATCCGCCGCCGCGCAGGTTCTGCATCGGATCGACCCGGGACGCCCGGCGCGCTGGAATCCAAGCAGCGGCTGCCGCAACCCCCGCCAATGCCGCGGGTACAACCAGAAACGTCAGCGGAACTTGCGGGCTGATTTTGTACAGGAATGCTCCAACCGACTGAGCGAGCATAAGCGAAACCGCCAGTCCCGCCGCAATGCCTGATGTCGCCAGAGCGACTCCCCTTCCCACGATCATGTTGAATCAGGAGCCTCCGCCACAGATCTACGAACCGCATTCCCAAGTGCCGGACCGCTTGATAGAGGCCACCAGGATCATTGCGTCGCATCTTACCAACGGCGCGGTGGATCGAACGCGTCCGCTGTGGGCATATCGGTACGAAGCGCAGTGGAAAGGCTCGGGCAGCACGGATCAGGCGGAGAATTTCGCGTGTGTCCTGCCGTCGCGGCCCTGATGGTACAGGCGGCGATTGATCGCCGCTTACTGTTTATAGATATTTCCGCCCTTCATCACGAACTTCACCCCGCGGATCGCGGAGATGTCTTGCGTTGGGTCGCCATTGACCGCGATCAAGTCCGCGAGCATCCCGGATTTGATGGCCCCGATGTCCAGGTGAAGCACCTGTCCCGCCACCGAGGTTGCGGCCTTCAACGCGTTCACGGGCGACATGCCGAAGTCGACCATGGCTTCCAGTTCTCGCGCGTTGTCGCCGTGGGCGAACGTGCCCACGTCACTGCCGCTCAGGATGGTCACGCCCGCATCGAGCGCTGCTTTGAAAGTAGCCCGCCTGCGCGCGACCGCCGGCGATTCGGTCGGCGAGCCGCTTCGGCCGCCGCGCCCGCCGCCCGCAGTCAGCGTCGGACAAAGCGCCACGTGATGTTCCACCATAAGCTTGAAAATTTCGGGGGTGCCCTCGTTGCCGTGCTCGATGGTTTCCGCACCGGCGAGAATCGCGCGGCGCATGCCCTCCGGCGTACTGGTGTGCACTGCCACGGGAACACCCGCGCTCTTCGCCGTCTCCACCGCGAGCTTCATCTCTTCGAGCGAAAACGTCGGGTGCGAGCCGGGGTGCGGTCCCCAGCGGTAATCGCCATACAGCTTGATCCAGTCGGCTCCACGCCCGATCTGATCGCGAACCACCCGCGTCAGGCTGTCGATTCCGTCGGCCTCTTCGGCGCCCTGCGGCACGGTCCATTCGGGGGCGAATCCCTTGGGCCCGTAGGTGCCGGTGGCCACGATGGCGCGGGTCGATACCAGCATGCGCGGGCCGGGAATGATCCCTTGATTCACCGCCTGCTTCAACTCCACGTCGGCGTATCCCGCGCCTTCGGTGCCCAGGTCTCGAACCGTGGTGAAGCCGGCCATCAGGGTCGCGCGCAGGTGATTGGTGGCGCGCGCCACGCGCAGCGCCAGGCCCTCGTGCTCCACCTGATCGTTCCACGAAGTTTCGCTATAGGCATGGAGCAGCACGTGCGAATGCCCTTCGACCAGGCCGGGCATGAGAGTGGTTCCAGCGAGGTCGATGACTTTCGCTCCCGCAAGTTCGATGCCAGCCGCCGGACCGGCGGCTTCGATGCGGTCGCCTTTGACGCGCACGGCCCAACCCTCGTGCATCGCATCGCCGTCGAAAGTCCGAGCCGCCTTCAGAACGACGATCGCGGGCGCAGGCTGGGCGCCGATTCGAAGGCAAAACGCTGCCAACAGAAGAACAGGAGCGTGACGCGGACGTATTCGCATAGAGCAATTATAGATACTACGAACCGCGCATATTCTTCAAGCGATATCATATAATGAGTGAGCACTCGCGAAGCTGGACTTTCATAAAGCAAAGGAACATATTTCGTTTTCCGGGCTCGGATGGCCTCGCGAGATTGAGAGAACAGGGATTCGACCGGTTCTCGTTCAGGTCCATGGGCCGGTAGCTCAGTTGGTAGAGCATCGCACTTTTAATGCGGTGGTCGCGGGTTCGAGTCCCGCCCGGCTCACCAAAACTTCTCGCGCGCTGTCAGTCAGTTAGGGGCCTCCTCCTTTTCGTGTCGCGGATATGTCGCCGCCATTCGCAGGCCCGGCCCAAACTCGGACGCCGGCTGGCCTCGAAGCATCTCTACCCGGGCGATGGGATCGTTCCTCCAGGCGTGCGCCATGTCCGCTTCCAGTTGCGCCTAACGCGCCTGCACCCACGGGGCGTAGTGGCGCTCTGAGGCCGGTACGCCCGGCCAGCGCAAAGCGTCCCGCCGAAAGGCTCTTTCAAGACTTCTCTTGGGAGAAAAGCGCATGCCTACTCATCCCGCCACAATGACCCGTCCGCGGCTGCCGTCTAAGGCTTGATTTCTTGACCAGGACAGCGTCACCGACCCTCGACTCCACCGTGATGGACACGATCCGCCGCTGGTCGTTCAGCACGGTCCGAAGATAATCCCGTAACTCGTCAAGTACCCGATCTCTCTCCGCCAATCCGCCTTGTTCCGGTCTTGCCTGCGTGGCGAAATCCGGAGCGCCGTCCTTGACTGCGACCATGACGCGGTATCCGCGCCGGGAAGGGTCTCGATGAAAGTAGGGTTCTTTGCGTGATCCCCTAACATGCTTCGGATGTCGGCGATCTGATACTTCAGGACCTCCGGTTGGACAAAGGTATCGGGGCACACGGCCTCCAGGAGTTCATCCTGGGTCACCAGACGGCCGGCGTGCTCCACCAGATAGCGTATTATCGACCTCGGCCCGTGTCACTCTTCAAGCTGCGTCACCGGCTTTCTCGATTCGAGCGCCTCGATCGTCGTTTTCAAATTGTTTCGATTGAAATCGTCCCGACCCTGGCCGAGCGCGACCTGTGTGGCCGCACGCGCGTTAGTTCGGGGTGAGACGTTTGCGTGAAGTAGACATAGATGCCGACATTCGAAACTGTGCTTCTCGAGTATCACAATAACGCTCAATCGATGACGGCAACACGCGGATTGACTCGGATCGAATAAAATAACGAGAGCATGAGCGCCAACTCTGTCGTCACGATTGTCCTGATGGCTGCCGGTGCGACTTGGGCGCAGACTCAATCGGAGTGGCAGGACCCTTCATCGCACGATATTCAATTTGTAAACGTCCAGGAAAACGTAAAACTCGAAGTGCTCGATTGGGGCGGATCGGGGCGCGCGATTATTTTCCTGCCAGGCTTGGGAAACACGGCGCACGTGTTCGACGATTTCGCTCCCAAGCTGACAGGGGCGTTTCACGTCTACGGCATCACACGGCGAGGATTCGGCGCATCGAGCGCACCGGAATCCGGCTATGACGCGGATCGGCTCGGCGACGATGTGCTCGCGGTAATCGATGTACTGAAAATTTCAAAACCGGTGCTCGCCGGACACTCGCTCGGAGGCGAGGAGTTGAGCTCCGTCGGCACGCGTCAACCAGAGAAAGTATCCGGGTTGATTTATCTGGACGCAGGATACTCCTATGCTTTCGACAACGGCAAGGGCATGACGACCGAGGCGCAGATCGAAGCGATGAAACATCCGCCACCGCTCGGACCTCTGCCGCTGGCGGCCGATCGCGCGAGTTTCGCGGCGTTCCGCGACTGGAATGAGCGGACCAACGGAAACCATCTTCCGGAATCCGAGGTGCGGCAGTTATTTGCGGCAAGACCGGATGGTGGCGTCGGCCTCCCGCGCGCGCGGCCGAAAGTATCTCAGGATATATTCGCAGGCTTCAGGAAGTACACCGAAATTCGAGCGCCCATCCTGGCGATTTTTGCGATTCCGCATTCCGATCCGCCGTGGCTTGCGACCGCCAAAGACGACGTGCGGGAAAAAACACAAGCCTTCAATCAACAGTTCGGCGCGCTTGCGGAGAAACAGGTGAGGGCGTTCGAGGAAGGCCTGCCGGACGCCCATGTGGTTCGGATTCCGAACGCGCATCACTACGTCTTCATGACCAACGAAGCGGACGTGCTGCGCGAGTTGCGGGCGTTTATCGCGCAGATAAAGTAGACGGTCTCCGTTCTGGAGCAAACAGGGAGCCCCGGGGCCTAAAAGAGGAGTCGGCGACATTCCATGCATCCGGTGCTCGGAAAGACCGGCGGAGTCCCTGTCGTGTCGTGTTGTCGGCGAAAGTGATTCGGCAGCAAACGGCACGCACGCCCGGACCACGGAGATCCACACTGAGTAGGAGGCCCATACGCGTTAATCGGAATGGGACAAATGAACTAAATCGTGTTCACCTTGAAACCCGCTAGACGTGGGCCGCGTCTTTCCTCGTTAGCGCCGATAGCTGTGTTCCCAGGCGTGAATCGCACGAAGGGCCCCCTGACATCACAGATTGCACTTCCGTCAACTCCGAGGGCGGCGACTGCGGCGCGATCGTTTAGCCCAATGCTTCTCCCGCCCGCGCTTTGTATGATGTTGATTCCGGTATTGGCAATCGCCCAAGCGGCGGGAGACCACGCGCCGGGCGCCGGCGTGGTTCACGGCACGGTGAAGGACGCCTCTGGATCGACAGTCGCGGGCGCCGTTGTCACCTTGGAAACTGCTATCTCGACGGGCCAGCGTACGGCGATCACCGACCCGGCCGGATCTTTCCGCTTTTCTAGCGTGGAGCCCGGAAATTACAACATCAAGATCGACGCCCTTGGATTCGCGGTTTGGACAGCGGCGAACGTGGCAGTCGGTTCGGGCGACAATCCACCATCGCTTGCCGCAGTGCTGCAGGTCGCTGCCGCGTCGTCTTCGGTGAACGTCACACTATTGCCGCACGAACTGGCCGCGGACCAGTTGAAAGCCGAGGAGAAGCAACGTGTGCTAGGCCTGTTTCCGGATTTCTTCGTCAGCTATGTACCGAATGCGGCTCCACTCACTGCCACGCAGAAGTTTCAGCTCGGCTGGAAAACCATCACGGACCCTGTTGTGCTCATCGACACCGGGCTCGGCGCGGGCATCCAGCAATGGCGCAACAACAACCCGGAGTTCGGCCAAGGGACGGCGGGCTACGCGAAGCGGTATGGAGCTCTCTACGCCGACCGGGTAAGTGGGATCATCATCGGCCATGTGGTGATGCAGTCGATCTTTCGCCAGGACCCCCGTTACTTTTATAAGGGCACCGGCAGCCTCCGCTCGCGAGCGCTGTACGCCATCGGAATGGCATTCGTTCGAAAAAGCGACAGCGGCCACTGGCAGCCCGATTATTCCGATGTGGTGGGCGGAGCGGCGGCCGAGGAACTCTCCTCACTGTATTATCCGCCCACCTCGCGGCCCGTGCGGCGGCTCGGTGATAACATCCTGCTCGAATTCGGCGGCAGAGCAGCAGATAATCTGCTGCATGAGTTCGTTTTCAGCAAGGTGAGCACTCATGTGCCTAAGGCGGCTGCGGGGATCTCTCAGCGGATTTTGCCGGAAGGGACGCCTGTGTCCCTGATTTCGGTGGAGGACTGGAGCGCGAAGACGACAGAAAACGGCGGGCCGGTCACTTTCATGCTGGCCAGCGATCTTAAAGTGGATGGCGTGATCGTAGCTCCCATCGGCTCCAAAGCTTGGGGCAAGGCAGCTTTCGCCGCCGCCTCCGGCGGCAAAGCGATTCAGGTGGGTCTCGAGGGCGTGCGTCTCAAGGTCGGCGATTTAGATGTGCCGCTCAGAAGCACAGCCCGACGAGATGGTAACGAGGTCTTGGACTATCATCGGCTCGAAAACTCCGGCAGGGTTGTCATCGTGCTGTACGTGGCCGGGAATGTCACGCTCCCGCTGGTAAAGTGAGCGACGCGGCCGTCGATAAGAAGAAGGTGAAAAACTTTCGATCAAGCGGGCGTACACCACGCAAACTATTTTCAGAATCAGGCGACCATCAAATTCATTGCCGACTCGTTCATGTGAATCGCTCCGTTGCAGTGCGCCGGTTTGAAGAACGCGACCTAGTTGGCATTCTGCGAATTGAACGGGAATCCTTCGCGCACAACGCTCGGCCACCCGACGCGCTTCTCGAATATGCGGAGACCGCGCCGGAACTGTTTCTGGTAGCCATGGCAAACGGCAGAATGGCCGGGTATGTCATCGCGACTATGAGCAGCGGGGGCGCGGAAATTGTGTCGCTCGCGGTGCGGCCGCCTATCGTCAGGTGGGCGTCGCGACGGAACTGCTGAAGGCGGCGATCTGCAAAGTGCGGCGGCGCTGAGCGAGGGCAGTGTGGCTGATGGTGCGGCGCGAAAACGAAGGAGCGATCCGGCTTAATCGCAAGCTCGGGTTTGTGCGCAGCGCTACCGTGGCGAATTATTACGAGGATCGGTCGGCACGAGGGCGAATGAGAATGTCGCTTTGAAACATCAGGAACCGACTGATATCGTGCGTCCGCGCGGTGGCGCCATGTTTCAGAATCGTCCGATAGATGGCGCGGCGAGTGATTTCCGGATCAGCCAGATCAAATAGCCAAGCTCGGCCGCGCTGAGGCCTCCGCCGAATTCGACGAGACTCTCGCGGGTTTTGATTACGACACCTTTGCTCGGGAAAAGTCTCGCGTGCGGACTGGCGGCGGCAGGAGCAAGCGACCCGCCGCGCTGGTTGGCCTGAAAGATTCCGTGAACCGCGCTTGAATCGACATCGAGGATATCGGCAGCGGCGATGGTGCGACTCGAGGTGCGCAAGACGCCGCGCTGGTCAATCGTCAAAGCCAAGGGCGACACACGGACGATCACGGTATTGCGCACGAAGCCGAACGCAATGGCGACGGAGACTAGCGGCAGAATCGCGAAAACGAGGACCCCCACGAGCAGCATCGAGAAGCTCATCGAGAGCCCGTAACGCGACCACGCGTTCCTGAATGCCGGCGCGGGGAGGAAGAAAATCACTGCGGCGCCTAACAATCCCACGACGCCGGCGAAGGGCGCTACGCGGCGGGGTATCGTGATGATCATCTCCGTCGAGGACCTGTCCACGTGGGAACGCATCCTGGCTGGAAGCGGTGGTTCCTCGCCTGCCCCGCCGGGAGTTTTCAAACGCTGCTGGATGTTGTCGGCGGCGTGTTCGGGGCTGAGGACGGTTTCGTGCTCGGTGGTCGCGTTGGCGAGGGGGATGCGCAGGAGGCGGACGAGGAATTCGGCCAGGCGCCGCGATTCGCCGAAATCGGCCGGAGAGGAGATCGTAAAAGGCTCTCCGGCAGAGGAGAGCAGTTTGACCGGGTAACGGTCCGGCGATTCGGAGTCTCCGGCGTGGAGTTCGATTGCGACCGAATGAAATTCATCCAGACGGCGCTGATCGGTACTCAGCGGGACGAGGACCGAATAGCGCCGCGTCAATGTCCGGGAAGCGACGTCGATCGCCACTGATCGGCGCCCGAATGCCACCAGGCCCCCGAACCCGAAGAAGAATGCGCTCAGCAAGGCGGGTATCTGCGGCGGCAGGTCGTGCCTGAATTCGTCGTGCAGGTGGGCGAACCCCAAGGCGGCAAGCGCGGGATAAGAGGCCGCGACGAAAAAAAACACAGAGACGATCCACGCGACGGGTCCTCCGCCGTGGCGAAGCTCGATCTCGCCCGACGGAGATCGCCGGAAGGGCCTAGGAACATCGAATGGATCGCCTATCTGCATCGGAGCGAACGTCTCTGATTATCGGCGGTTTTCGCGGGAGACATGAGAGCTGCAAACGCTTCAGAACCCACGGCGCGACAATCGCTCCCGTTTTGTCCTGCAGCTTCGCCTGGCGATTTTCCGCTATAAGAAACGGTTCGCTGATGGCTCCAAGCGGATCCAACATGGCCTGATCAGCAGAAGAAGTGGCAGAGGCGACTGCCGGCAGCGAGAGGCATAGCGGCTCGCTTGATTCTACTCCGGTGGGCAAGGTGCGGGGACGACCGTAGTGTGCGGCGTTATCCGCCATTGTCGGCCATTTGGACATTACCTCGGGAAGCCGCACACATCAAGGGAATTTCAGGACTATAGCGGGCCACAAGCGGGTTTGAACGAAGCCGTTGGCGCGGCGTACGCTCCGTAGCTGCATCCGAGGCAACTTTCTCGGAACGGCGTTTCTCGGGAGTAAACTGCCGTCGGAGACCGCCCGCCGGAACTTCCCACAACCGGACTTCGGGACAATCCAGACCAGTTTCCGAGTGACGCGTCATCCGCTCGCGTTGCGGACCTCAGCGGCAGTGTGTCGCACCGTCGTTGTGACACAAGAGACCTGTCCAACGCTTGCGCGGAATTCGTCAGGCAACTCAGAACCGCGGCATCCTGCTATCTGCTATTCAGAGGCTTTATACGTCTGATGTTGACCGTTCGGCCGCTCACCCTCGGCAACATTCTGCTGCTCACCTGCTGGCAGTCAACTCGCTCACCGCTTTATTCGCTGCGCAAAGCCTGCATCACATCCACCCGAGCCGCCCTCGCCGCCGGCATCAGCGACGCAACCACAGCCGCCGCCAGCAGCACCGCAGCCGAACCGGCCAGCACCAACACTCCCGGGGCCTCCGTCTGGTTGACCCAACCCTGCGCGAGTGTCATCAATCCATACCCGCACGTCATCCCTGTCGCGATCCCGATCGCGGCGATCACCGCACCCTCGGTCACCACGCGCCCCACCAGTTGCCGCGGCTGCGATCCGATCGCCAGGCGAATCCCGAACTCGCGCGTTCTTCCGCTCACCGAAAACGCCAGCACGCCCGCCACTCCCACCACCGCGATCAACAGCGCCACGCCCGCGAACCCTCCGAACACGATCGTGTTCAACCGGTCCGGCGTCAACACTTCGGAGCGTACGTCTTCGAGCGTCGCTGCCCGCTCCACCACCTGGTCGGCCGACAACCCCCGGATGGTGCGCAGAATCGGCGCCACCACCGCGTACGGGTCGCCGTGCGTATGCACAAACAGCCGCCCTCCGAACAACTGCTGCTCGAAGGGTTGGTAAACCGTGACCGCGCGGCCCGGCGCCACTTTTTGGTCTTCCAGATCCGGGACCACGCCGATAATCCGCATCGGCTTGATATCGACGCCGACAAACTTCATCACGGGATCGCTCCACGTCAGGTGCCGGTTCACGGCGTCCTGGCCCGGGAACATATGCTCCGCCACGCTCTTGCTGACAATCACCACCAGTTCGCTGCCTTTGCGGTCCGCATCATTGAAATCCCGCCCCGAGAGGATGGGAACCCCCAAAGCGGCAAAAAATGCCGGCGACACGACCCGCCACCGCGCCCGAGGATCGTTTTCGCTCGATACGTGGCCATCTCCCGTGAATTGAAACTCGGGATCCTGTCCTGCATCGCGCCACGGCACGGAGCTGCCCACCGCCACCTGGTCCACACCAGGCAACTGCATCAGCCGGCGGATGCATTCGCGGTAGAACTCCCGCACCTGATCCTGCGACTTCCCGTACTCCATGATCGGCACGTTGACTGCCAGCACATGGCGTGTATCCATTCCGGTCTGCGCCGCCTGAAGCGTCATCAGCGTCTTGAGCAGCATACTCGCGCCCGCCAGCAGCACGAACGACGCCGCGATCTGGACCACCGCAAACACCCGCTGCCGCCCCGTCGCGTTCCCGGTGACGCGCGTACTCCCGGTTGCCAGTCCGAATCCATGCGACGACTCGGCCGACGGCAGCCGCGGCACATACGCCAATAGCACGGCGGCGAGCAGGGCCAGCAGCGCGCCCACCCAAAGCATGCTAGAATCCACCGTCAAATCGAGCGCCCTCACCGAAAACCTGGAAGCATATCGCGCCAGAATCGATACCATCGGCCTCGCGCTCAAAATTCCCAACAGCGCGCCCGCCCCGCACAGCAAGAGACTCTCGGCGAGCAGCGTCCGCCGCAGCGTCGCATTGCTCGCGCCTAGCGCCGCGCGAATGCCGAGTTCCGCCTCCCGTCGCATTGTCCGGGCCAGAATCAGATTGGCGACGTTGGAGCATGCGATCACGAACACCAGCATGCTCGCTCCCATGAGAACCAGCAGAATCGTTCTGGCGTTCGACGTGATCTGATCGCGCAGCTTCACGGCGCTGATCTGGAAATGCGCCTGTGCCGGATACGCTTCGTGATGGTCCTTTACCATCGCTCCGTAAACCGTATTCAGCTCCGCGCGGGCCTGCTCGAGCGTCGCGCCCGGCGCAAGGCGCCCGAACAGCTCCGTCATTCGGTGCACGCGTCCAGTCACCATCGTCGCCGACAGATGATGCGGGCTGGTCACGATATTCGCGATGATTTCCGTATCCGCCGGATACGGTATCGACGGCTCCAAGACCCCAACAATGGTTGCTGTGCTCGCCGGCCCGAAGGATTCCAGCCGCACCGCCTTGCCCAACACCGACGGATCGCCGCGAAACGCCGTCATCCAGAATCGATAGGTCAGCACCACCGCGCCGGCAGCTTTCGGCCCGTCATCCCGCGCGTCCAGCAGACGTCCTAACACTGGATGAAGCCCCATCGTCTCGAAATACGTTCCCCCGACCACGCCCGCGCGGATCTCCCGCGGCTCGCCCAACCCCACTAGGCTGAACCCGATGGTGGAGAAATCGCCGAATTCACTGAGCGTCTTCACGCCCGCGCGCAGATCGTTCAACTCCGGTACCGAGAAATTCACATTTTCAGCGCCGATTCCGGGAGCGCTCTGGTGAATGTAGATCAGCCGATCCTCGTCGCGGTTCACCAGCGGACGCAGCAGCACCCCCCGGACCAGCGTGAAGATCGCCGCGTTCGCGCCGATGCCGAGCGCCAGCGTAACAATGACCGTAATCGTGAGCCCTTTGGTCCGCGCTAGCGAGCGGATCGCGAATTTGATATCCCGCAAGAAAGTCGTGGCGTCCATATTCCACATCCTACTGCAATCCCTGTTCCGTGCAAGCGCCACAGCCTAAAGGGCCTTTGATCGGAACCTGTCCGATCTCGAAATTCGGGTGTACCGCTTTCGTTCAGCGTTCATTTCTCCCACTTGGCTTCAAAACGCCCAATTCGTTGAAGGACGCCGGTTGGGCGGATTGTCAGCCACTCGGACATTGGCCCGAAACGGCGTTCTCGGAAGTTGGCCAAGCGCGAAGTGCCGTACCGTGCCGATATCACCACATAACACGTCCGGGCACTGCTGGCCTTTGTGCTCCGCTTTGCCCAACCTAGTTTCGTTTTCGCGGGCAATCCTGCCCGATGACGCAACGGTAGCATTGTGAGTGCCAGTGCTGCCGCCAACGGTGACCGGTGACTCGGCGGATCGTTTACGTTGATGGCAATAAAACCGTGGCCGTGCGCCGCGCTGCTCTTCAGCGAAAATTCAGGTAGCTGTGTTCTCATAGTAGGTTCTACGGACGGGTAAGGATCTTATGCGACTTGGGTTTCTCACAATTATGGCGTCGCCGTTGATGTTGGTGGCGAACGGACGAGCTTCAGCCTGGCCGGCCCCCGCGGCGGCACTACCCGATTTGTTTTTGACCGTTGCGGGTAAATAAAACGTGCGGGGAGTTGCGACGCTTTTCGCGGAAGAGCTCAAGGCCACCATGCGCGGCCGTTACGCGTGGCTAGGCGCGGCCGCGGTTCTGTTGGCAATCGGCGTTGTTGCCACCGTCGGCACGCAGGACACCTGGCTCGATGGCTACGGCATCGTGGCCTACGGTCTGGTCCCACTCGCGTTCATTCCGTTCGCGGCCGGTGCAATCGCGAGTCCGCGTGCCAATCGCTTCGTGGAGAGTGTTTTCACCGCTCCGGTGGAACGCCGAGACTGGTTCATGGCGAAGGTTCTGGTGCTGGTGACGATCGCGGCGGCGTATGATCTTGCGCTGATCCCGATGCAACTGGTGTACACGCATCACGTCGGGCTCCCATTCCTGCTCGCGAAATTCTTGCGCTGGACTCCCGGCATCATGGTTGCCAGCATCGCCATCGGAACGTTGATCGGCGTCCTCTTCATCGGCCGTAGCGTCGCCGCGCCCTTCGGGGCCGGTATGGGGGTACTGCTCGCCTGGGTGGGTCTCGTCCCTCTTCAGGAGTTGATGGTGGCGCGTGGCAATGGCGCCACGCGTTCCGGCCACATCGCCCTGGCGAGTCCGGCGGTGCTCCTCAAGAATGCCCTCGGATTCACGCTTGCCGTGGGACGCATTCCCGCTACGACAAAAATGACATGGATCAGTCTGGCGAGCGTGGTGATCGGAGCCTTCCTCCTCGCCGTATGGATCTTTCTACGCGCTCAGGGGGTGGAAACATGGGAGACTACGCGTGCGCAGCGGTGGACGATCGCGCTCGCGATCGCCGCGATTGTGCTGCTGCCTATGATGCTTGCGGACACCAACTACGACGCTCCGGCGCCGCCGCCGAATCTCGCGCCGGCTCTCCGAATCTCGGGACGCACGAGCGGCAGCCTCGCGCTGGTCCCCTCCGGTGCTCCTCTTCCCGAGCACTGTTGCAGTGCTCTTCTCAATCGCGAGGACGCGCCTCTGGGGACCGACGAGCGTACACAGCGTGACATACTGCTGCTTCTCCCTGTCGATGCCACCCAGACCGTTACCGACCTGCGTGTCCTAATCGACGGGGAGGATGGGTTGGAAATTACCGCGGACCCTCCGCGACAACTCGAGGCACACACCTATGTCAACAATGCGGGTCCGGCGGCGGAGGGGCGCCACATTGTCAATGGCTGGATCGCGCGCGTACCCGTGACACTGATGCCAACGAAACCTTGGGACATCGGTGGCAACCGCTATCCGCTGAACGTCACCGCGACCTATCGAATCGCACCTGGCGCCGAAATTCAGAAGTTCACGGCACGCGGCGCCATCGAAGCGGAGGTGTCAAGCGCGATCTATGAGATGGGCGCGGCCTCGTCCGTTCTGCCCCTCTTGTGTCTAGGAGCGGCCTTCGCCCGCTGGCGGCGGACCCGATGAACGACGGAGTCGATTATGCCATCGAGACCTCCGGCCTCGCGCGTCGGTTTGGCGATTTTGTCGCCGTCGATGGGATCACGCTGAAGATTCCCAAGGGACATCTGTACGGCTTTCTCGGTCTCAATGGCGCGGGAAAGACAACTACCATTCGTATGCTCACCACGCTTCTCCCACCCAGCGCGGGAACAGCCAGGCTGTGGGGGCACGACGTGGTCAGGGAACCGCTGGCAGTGCGCGGACTTGTGGGGCTCGTCAGCGATGAGACCAGTGAGAGCCAATCGACATGGACGGCGCGGGAGTACCTGTCCTACTTTGCGCGCATCCGCCACATCCCCCATGCTCTTGCAGAGGTCGAGCGCATCCTGGACGATGTCGGTTTGGACTCGCGGTTCCGGGGAAAGCTGATTGGCACTTATAGCACGGGCATGAAGCGCCGCGTGGAGATCGCTCGCGCTCTAATGGGTGGTCCGAAGGTGCTGTTTCTTGACGAACCCACTCGGGGGCTTGATCTTCCCGCCAAGCGCGACATGTGGAACCTCCTCCGGAGCCTCGCAACAGAACAGAAAGTCACCACGTTTCTCAGCAGTCACGACGCACAGGAGGTTCGCTGCCTATGCGGCGAGATCAGTGTGATCTCAGGCGGCCGCGTGGTCTACACGGGAGCAACGAGCGAGCTAGGAGCGGACCTGGACACGTTCGAGGAGCGCTTGATCGAACTCCTGACGCAGAAGGGCTGTCCGGCCAGCTCTGATTAATTCCCCGACAATCCGCGAATCAGGGCAACTTGCCATCCCGTGGACGCTTAGGAACTTTCGTCTCGGCTGGTGCGATTGCTGTATACTCCAAACTTGGGCTGCAGGACGTAGGAGTCCCCACGTGGGAAGCCCTTGACGCATACTACGCAACTACAACGGAGGTCGTATGACTAAACGCGTACTGGCTGCACTCGTGGTTCTTCTCACAAGCCTTGCCGTACCGAGCATTGGCCGTGCGCAGACGTTTAAGGTTGAAAAGTTTGATATCAAGGGCGACGGAGGCACGGACTATGTCGCCGTCGAAGCCGCTACGGGGCGGGTGTTCGTCTCGCGCGGCACGCATATGATGGTGGTCCAAGGGGCCACGGGAAAAGTCCTCGGTGACATTCCAAACACGCCGGGCGTGCACGGCGCGGGCATCGCCACCAAAGCTGGTCATGGCTTTACCACGAACGGTGGTGACCAGACCGTCACAATGTTCGATTTGAAGACGCTGGAGGTGATCAAGCAAATCAAGGTCGGCCCCGGTCTCGACGGCATTATGTACGACGAGCCCGATGACAAGATCATTCTGACGAATCATAGCCGCCCAATCGGCACTCTCACCGCGCTCGATCCAAAGAGCGGTGACATCGTCGCCACCGTCGAGCTGGAAGACACGGCGCCGGAAGGCGCTGCGGCCGATGGCAAAGGACACATCTTCGTAAACAACGAAGGCAAGAACACGATTCAGGTGATTGATGTCAAGACGTGGAAGGCGACGGCCTCGTGGCCGCTGGAGCCGTGTAAGGGACCGACGGGAATCGCGTATGACAAAGCATCCGACCGCATTTTCTCAGGTTGCAACAATATTTCCGTTGTCGTCGATCCAAACACGGGCAAGGTCGTGGCGACCGTCCAGAACGGCACTCGCGTTGACGCCCTGGGATGGGATGTGTCGAAAAAACTGATTTACATTCCTAATGGGGGAGAGGGCAACGTCACAGTTGTCCACCAGGATTCACCTGACAAGTACACCACGGTTGCTACGGTCGAAACGTTCGCAGGCGCAAAGACGATCGCCGTTGATCCGTCTACGCACAACGTCTACCTTTTCCAGCCCGAGCGCGGCCCGGCTCCGGCGCCGCCCGCTGACGCAGCGCCACCCGCAAGGGGTGGACGTGGCCGCGGTCCGCAGGGTCCGATCATCGCCGCGTGGTTTATCGTTATCAAACAGTAGCCGCTGTGGCGGCTCGTTGGCGGTGAGTTCGAGCGTTAATTCGCTGCGAACGACAGGAGCGACGCTCCTCGCTGCTGTTAATGCGCGTTGTCAGGGCCCACTATTTCGGAATTGGACAAGTGGCTCTGCGGTTGGATTCGAATCGTGTTTACGATTCGAAATCGGCATGATGCCCGAGATAAGCCATGGAATATGCCCCTATTCGTGCCGCCTCACTTTTCGCCTTTCCCGTTGATGCTATCTCCCCAAGCGGCCGACGTTCCGAACGAACCGGAGTCGCCCCACGCCGCCGAAGTTCCCCACTGGCCTGAGTCTCCCCACGCGGCTGAACTGCCCCACGCTGCCGACGTGCCCCAAGCGGCGAAAGAACCGCTTAGAGGCTGCACTACCTGGGAGCCCCAGACGTTCGCCAGGCTCCAAGTACTGTTGTTCCAGACCGAACCACTCGGATCCATCAATATCGCCGTCTTCAATGCCGGGTTGTAATAGACGGCAGGCGAGGTGGCGGGGTACGAAGCCTTGTCCGTACTGTTCAGTGCAGCGAAAACATCCACGTAACCTGCGCCGACTGTGAAGATGTCATAGGCGTCGGTATAGCTTTGCCCAGTGGTCGGGTCCGTGGCCGTGCTCGTCAAAGGAAATGTTTTTGATGCGGTCTTCATCAGCCGCGCCTTGATGGTGTCGGGAGTCAGCGTGGGATCTCTCTGTAGCATCAGGGCCGCGGCTCCGGAAACCACGGGCGTTGCCATGCTTGTGCCGCTCAAAGTAAAGTACTGATTCGCCGCCGCGGAAGTCGAAGATGTGTATTCCGACGGCGGGACTACGTTGCCGGGATATTCGGAAACCAGCGTGGATCCAGGCGCGAGAAGTGAGGTCACCAGGTTCCCAGGTGCCACCAGGTCCGGCTTGACCGTCAGATCGATGTAGGTCGGGCCTCGCGAGCTGTAGCTGGCGATCAAGTCGTCGGTGCGCGTGGGAGTGCCCTCCGACTTCATCGCGCCGACGGTAATCGCGTGCGGGCTGTTTCCCGGTGAGAGAACTGTCGCATAGCCATTCCGACCCAGGTTGCCCGCCGCCGTCACGACCACGATTCCATTTCTCCATGCCGCTTCCACCGCCTGGCACAGGGGATCCCGATTGCAGCTTTCATAGATCGGCCGGCCGAGCGACAGATTGATCACCCGGATGTTGTACTTTTGTTTCAAGTGAACGGCTTGCTGGAGGGCGGCGATCACCACGCTGTCGCTGCTCATGCCGTGGGCGTCGAGCACGCGAAGATCGATAAGATTGGCGTTGGGAGCGATCCCCTTGACGGTATAGAACGAGCCATTTTGCGTCGATTCCTTGCCGTCGCCTCCGACGATTCCTGCGACGTGCGTTCCGTGGCCGTAGTCGTCGTAGTTCTTGCCCCCTCCGATGAAGGTCTGACGGTAAACCACGCGACCAGCAAGATCCGGATGCGAATATATTCCGCTGTCAATGATTGCAACACCTACGCCTGTCCCGTCCAAGCCGGAGTTCCATGCGTACGGCGCGTTTACCGTCTCGGCCGTGTAGTCGAGCATCGCGGCCAGCGGCCGGTCGAGCGAGACGTAGGTCACGTTCGACTGGTTCGAGACAGCCATCACCTGGTCGCCCGTAAGGGTCGCGGAAACCGCCCAAATCAACGAGAAGACCACTTTGAGCAAGCCGCCGAGCAGATTCAGTACTCCTCCCAGCAATCCCCCCAGTAGCCCGCCGCCACCCCCGGACTGAGGCTGACTGTTGTACTGCACAATCACGTTTACGCTAGCCGAAGGATTCGCCGTGATGACGGACAGCAAGTCCGGTGAGATCTTGGAGGTGTCCGCCAAGGCCGAAACCGCACTCAACAGGAGCAGCCCGATCGCTGCGCCGACCTTGAATTTGCGACGATTGTTCATGAAGTGGGTTGGCACGGATCGTCGTAAAGCAATTGCCGAACCATAGCGTAAGAACCTGAGAAGGCGGCACGACCTTTATACGAATCACGTCGCAATGTCCATACCGACGACAAACTGGCGTCTTTCGGGTTTACGTGCGCACGCATTGCGCACCCACAGTGATTCTCGTCAAAATCCTGGTGACGGAGCAGAGATGGCAGGGCGCAAGTACAGCGGCACCACCGGAGAAAGCTATCATCACGTGGACTAGGCAATTGGGAGGGCGCACGTACATCTGTGGAGCGCAGTCCTTCGATCGCAGAAGAAATCCTAGCAGACAGCCGTTTGGCAATAAGCTAATCTTGATACACAAGGACTGATGTGCGCCATCGCAGTTGGCCTGCCAAATATTATCGAGCGATCAGCCCGCCGCGCCTGCCGCCGGCGCCTAGAACGCCGATGCCTGATATTATTTGGCAGGGCGATTGGCATGCGACTCGTCTTCAAGCCTTCGACGATCCACTACGGCGCGCCAGTGTCAAGATGCTTTAACATTAAAAAGTCGATTCAATACCCATAAAGGCAATTGCCCTGCCAAATCCCGGGCGGCTCAGTCCAATGAATTCTATCGGCAGTGCTCACGCCGACCGTCCTCTGCCCTCGCCGCTGATCGCACGTGAGCACACCCGATAGAATGCTCTCATTATCGGCCACATGAACATTCCCTCGGTACCGCGGGGACATCAACCGAAGATCCTGGTTCGGCCAGCGAAAGCTTCCGCACCCCGGCCACGGAAATGTAGCGATTTCGTTCAGAGGCTTTCGGCTGGTCTCTGGGACGGTAGCCTTTCGGCTGGATTGGAACGATGCCAGGCAGTTCGACGAAGCGCTGGGGTGAGGGCTTACTTCTATTGAGCGCGTGATTACTACTCGGTGCGTAGCGCAACCATCGGCTCGACGGTTGCCGCGCGTGCAGCTGGAATCCAGGATGCCACGAGCGCGGCAGCGCAGAGTAATAGGGTGGCGATGGTGAGCATTCGCGGATCCCACGGGGCGACGCCGTAGAGCTGCCGAGTCATGAGGCGGCCGGCGGCAATGGCGAGAGGAATGCCGAGTCCGAGTCCGATCCCGATCTGGGCGAAGGCACCGCGAAGGACCATGCGGACTACGCTGCTGCGATCAGCGCCAAGAGCCATACGGACGCCAATTTCACTGGTGCGCTGTTCGACCGAATAAGCCATAACGCCGTACAAGCCCACAGCGGCGAGTAAGAGACCGAGCACGCCGAAGAGCATGGTGAGGGTAGCAATCATGTTTTCCTGCTGAAAATCTCCGGCCAGAATTCTTGAGTAAGGATCGACGGCATAGATCATCAGGTTGGGATCGATACTGGCGAGCGCTTTTCGTACCTCGGTTTCGAGGCCGGGTGGATTACCGGGCGCCCAGATCACGATATTGTTGAGGAAGTGGGAGAAGAGGTCAAAGGTGTTGAATTGGGGATCGTCGTATTTGACACTTTGTGTTTCGGGCACCCAGAACATGGGGCGGATGGGATCCTTGATGCCCCAGGTCATGTAGCGCATATCGCGGATGACACCGACGATTTCGTAGGAGCCGGAGTATTTGATCCGGTCCATACCGAAGTGCTGGCCGATGGGGTTTTGGTTTTCGAAAAAGCGGCGAACGAACGCTTCGTTGACGACGGCGATGGGGCGGGTGGTGGAACTGTCCTGCTCCTCGATCGAGCGGCCCTGCACGATTTTCGCACCGAGGGCTTCGAAGAAGCCGGGCATCACGCGCGCCCAGCCGGCGCCGGTATCTTCTTTGGGTCCGGGCTCGGGGCGGCCTGCGATTCGAACACCTTCGTTCCAGCTGTCGCCGCTCATCGGCGCATAAAGGGCTGGAGCCACCATCCGCACGCCGGGAATGCGGAGCAGGCGTTCATCAATGCGACGGAACAGCGGCTCCATTTGTTCGGGCTTGTAGTTGGCGAGGCTGGGGTTGAGGGAGACGAGATAGCGCGCATTCGTCTCGAAGCCGAAATTCTGGTGCTCGAGATTGCGCAGGCTCTGGCTAAGAAGAGCGGCAGCGGAGAGCAGAACGAGCGACATCGCCGCTTGCGCGATGACCAGCGATTTTTGCGCGATGGAGCCGCCGCCGCGGACGGACCGGTTGCTGCCGCGCAGAGCTTCGGCAGGATCGACGTGCGAAGTCATCCAGGCAGGAGCGATGCCGAACAGAATGCCGGTCAGGACGGAAGTGGCGAGGGTGAACAGCAAAACGGGCCACGACGGCGAGGCATCCACCGGCACGTAATTCGCGGGTCCGCCGCCGTACTGAAACGCGAGATAGAGAATGAGTTTGCTGCCGGCGTAAGCAATACCGATTCCAAGAAATCCGCCGATGATGGCGAGCAGCGTGGACTCGACGAGCGCCCTGCGCACCAGCCGGCCGCGCGAAGCCCCGAGTGCCACGCGCAGGGAGGTTTGCGAGCGCTCCTTCAAACCGCGGGCGAGCATGAGATTGGCGAGATTGCCGCAAGCCACGAGGAGCACGCAACCGGACGCGATGAACAGCAGCGTTAATCCGGCCTCGTATTGATCGCGCATCGCGGCGACGCCGGCACCCCCGGGAATCAGATGGAGCGTCTGCTGGCTCCAGGTTTGTTTTTCGCGGGGCTCCATGTCGGGCACATGGCTGGCGAGCCAGTCATGGAATTCGACCCGGAGTTTGGCTTCGAGCGATTTGGGATTCACGCCGGGGCGCACGCGGCCTACGATGTCGAGCCAGTTCTGGTTGGGCCGGTTGAGGCGCTCGGACTCGCCTGCAAGAAGAAGTTCGGTGGTGATCGGTATCCAGATGTCGGGCATGCCACCGCCGTTGAGCTTGGCTCCATAAAAGCCGGGTGGACCAACGCCGATGACGGTGAAGGTATGGCCATTAATCTGATAGCTGGCGCCGACGACGGAAGGGTCGGAGCCGTATTTATCGCTCCAGATGTGATAGCTCATGACGGCCACCGGAGGCGCGCCCTCGCGATCATCGTCATCGGTCATGAGGCGGCCGATCCAGGGTTGGACGCCGAGCGTGCGGAAGAAATTGCCGGACACATATTCGCCGTTGCGTGTATCGACAGGCGCCGGCGATCCGGCGCGGCGGACACCGAGCGCCGCATTGCCAGCCTGCAACGCGGCGAGATCCGCGAACTCGGGCGTGTGCTCGCGGAAGTTCTGAAAGGCTTCCCAGGAGAAGAGCGCGAAATCGCCGTCGTCGCCCTGCGTATAGCCGCCCCAGTTGCAGCAGCGGATTTTGTCGCCCACGCGCCAGAGCTCTTCTGGCTTGGTGACCGGCAAAGATTTGAGCATCACCTGATGTACCAGCGTAAAAATGGCTGTTGTTGCGCCGATTCCCAGTGCCAGCGTGATCACCGCGGTTGTGGTGAATCCAGGTGCCTTCTTTAGTTGCCGAAACGCTTCCTGTAGGTCCGCCATGCGTTTTTCTTTACCGTCCTTATCAAATCGTTCGCGGCACTTCTCTGTTGCAATACTCAGCAGGCTCGCTTTGGTTACAAGCCGACCTCAATCTTTGTGACTCACAGAGCGGAATACGTATCGGATGGAAGGGGAGGCGGCGGCATGCCAGGAGCATCACATTCTTGATCTCATTCTTGTCCACAGCGTAGTTCATCGTGAAATTGAAACTCCCGATCAGCCCAGTTCGATTGACGACCATGCGTCCGAGGACGCGTGACAAACGACACTCGGGCTCTCCGGCGCGACGAAAGGGCCGATGTTAAGGCGAAGTCGACGGACCGAAATAGCTGGATGTCATACGTCGGCCCAGACATGCTCAAGATAGCAGACGATTGTTTGGAAAGGATCAACAAATCGGCGAAGAGGACGCGGAGCCTCAATTACACGCAACGGTACATCGGCTTGACGGACGGGAGCAAGCCAGACAATTTCGTCTTGTTCCTGCCGCTGAAGTCGCGTCCTTCCCAAGAGAGCGAGCCTGCACTCGCTACGACACAGCCACCGGTCGCATCTGGTGGCCGATGGCGTGCCGTTGCCGTAGGCGAGCGTCTGGGGCACTCCTCGATCCGGACCACGGTTGATGTGTACGCGCACGCCCTACGCGGCCAAGACGATGATGCGGCGCGACGCTGGGACGAGTTTCAGCGCCGTGGAGCTGGTGACAGCTTGCAAAGAAAAGTCCAGTAAAGAATCACGTTATCCGCCGGCCCGCAGAGCATTTTCTGCCGAAGCAAGGGTCCTGATGATGGGCATCGGTTGCTAGATCATGTGGCCATTTCGTCCATGTGGCGAACCAAATCAAGGCAAAACAAACGTGCGTTATTATTTGCTGGACGATCCTTTGAGCTCTTCGAGGGCTTGGCTCGCATCTGTGAAATCGGGCCTGATACGCACGGCTTCAGACAATTGCACAAAGGCATCCTCGGTCCGTCCCAGCCTGGCGAACGCAATGCCCAGCATGAAATGCGCATCTGCGTCGTTCGGCTTCAGACGAACCGCAGCTCCGAACTCCCGCACGGCCTCTTGCACCTTATCTGCTTGTGCAAAGGCTGTTCCGAGATTGTAATGGGCGTCGGCATTTTCAGGGTCGACTTCAATAGTACGGGAGAACTCACTTGCTGCCGCTTCGGTTCGCCCAAGACTGCCGAGCACCGACCCCAGACGAAAGTGTGCATCGGCGCTGTTGGGTTGTAGCTCCACCGCTGTCTGCAATTCGAGGAGCGCCTCCTCCGATTGGCCTGGTTTCACCAGTAATTGGCCCAGTTCTGCGTGTGCCAGTGCGAAATTTGGGTTGATGCGTACCGCCGCCCGCAGATTCGTAATCGCATCTCGGGAATCGCCTCGGCCATCCAAGACTGCTGCCAAATTGAAATGCGCCAGGTAATTATTCGTGGTCACATCGATCGCGTGTTGATATAGGGAAACGCTATCGCGCCAGTACCCGACCTGAACCCACGTCAGGACGAGACACGCCAGGCACGCCGCCGCAGAAACGGCAAATTGAATGCGGCGTCGGTCTCCTAGGACCTCTGCGATACCCCACACTACGGCGATGGAAATGCCAATCATCGGAATATACGTAAACCGATCCGCTCGCGCCTGCGCGCCCGCTTGAATTAGACCAATAACGGGAACGAGCGTTAACAGATACCAGAGCCAACCGATCATAAGGTACGGGCGACGCGGAAACTCGCGGATCGCCAGGGCTGTAGTTGCACCAATGGCCATTCCCGCGGTAATAGCCGGCAGAAGAAGCGATCCCAACGGGTACGGGTAATAGACAGCCATCTTCGCGGGCCAAATCATCTGAAAGATATACACCACATATGAGACCAGAGCATTTTCCAATCGAACGCTGATAGGAATCTGCTGCAAGGAAGGCAGCGCGCGACCCGACAAATGAACGAGGTACGTGACGATCGAATCCGCAATGGACGCGACAAAGAAAGGGATCTTTTCGACGATTTTTAGGCCCCGCTCGAGTCGGCCAGCGATCAAGCAAGATGAGTACGAGCGGCAACATCACCAGCATGGGCTTGCTCATTAATCCGAGACAAAACAAGAGCAACGTCAGAAGGTAACGGCCAATTCTCGGCTTGGAGGTGTAATCCGCATAGGACCACAACGTGAGCGCAAAGAACATCGCGCTCAACACGTCCTTGCGCTCACACACCCACGCAACACTTTCAACGTGCAGCGGGTGAAGTCCAAATAGAAAGGCGACCATGGCGCTCCTCCATCGCGCTCGCGTGATCCGATCGAGGGCCACGAACCAAAACATTGCGCTCAAAGCGTGAAGGCAAACGTTCGTGAAGTGATGCCAGCCGCTATCCAATCCGAAGAGTTGGCAATCCAGCATGTGAGACAGCCAGGTTATTGGAAACCAGCTCCCCGCGGCCGAAGTTTTGAATGCCCATGCGACGCCGGCTAGGGTCAGGCCGGCTTGAACGTGTTGGTTTTCCGTGACATATTCTGGATCGTCCAATGTTACGAAATCGAAGTGTAGGACCTGGTAATAGACGAAGAAAACGGCCGCCAGCAGGAGCGCACTGATCAACAGATCAGGTACATTGAACAAACCCCCTTGAATTGCCCGCGAAACTGAGGTGGGTTTACTTGAGGGCGACGCTGGTCCACGGCGCGATTTCCGCTTCGCCATGATCTTAGGATCTAAGGATACACTCTCTCACTCGGAGGGTCACGCTTAGTGTCTTGTTAAGCGGCATTGATCGGCATAGGGGCGGCGGTCACCTGACCTGACCGATAATTTGTACCAGTTCGATAGAGAGTATAACCGGAGATTGTGACGGGTTTGTTTACGTCATACTCAGCGGCGAATGCGTGATGCGCCGAGATGCGCGTCGTCGCCAAAAGCAGCGCGGCCGTCGCGGCGCACAAGGTCTTGCTCATTTTCAAGAGTTCCTCCTCATCATAAGCTGAACAAGTTGCGGCACGTCGCGGTTGTTCCCGGTTAGAGTCCTGAGCCGGATTTCCCCGAAATCGCAGCGACTCGCAGACCCGCGCCAGTAAAACTCTGGAACTGTACCGAACCGAAAGGCGTCGTGCAAAATTGGCTCTATAGGCGGATGATAACGAAACCTTCACGTTGCGGTTGGTCCTTTTGTATTGAAGATCGCTAACCTGTCGGTTTGCTCAGAATCCCGACCGATTCACGCCCCGGCAGCAGCCGCTATTGACAGCAATTCGGTCCCGGCGAAAGTCGGCTTTCCGCTGACTCGACTGCGACACGGTGGCCAAATCGGTCCTGATACGCAACATTGTCGGAACTATGCGGGTGCCGGCAGCGGTGGCATTGATTGGCGACTTCCGATAACGAAGTCTCTGGCTTGCACTCGGTAGCGCGCCGCCGATTCGATTTCAGCTTGGTCGATGCGATCCTGCTGCGCCGCCTATCGATTCCCGATTCAGGTCGCCTTGTCGTCCTCGCACGATGCGACGGGGCGGGTTTGGCACGCCGACTTCTCGCATGGATATATCAGTAGATTCGGGTTCGCAACACGACGCTCAGATCCACGCCATCTTGCTTCGCGTCGCCGCAGCCAGTTTGCTCGAAACCCGCCCAGACTGGTCGACAGATCACCTATCAGAGGGATGCTTGCGCGACGATTCTTCTTCGACCTACGATTGGTGTAAATGTCCCCGACGTTTGCGAACCAGATTCGAGACCTCCCGGAAGTCGTCGCCTTGGGCCTTTCGCGTTTTGTCGAGTCCTCCCGTGTCATCTTTGGGGAGGACTTAAAGTCGGTGGTTCTTTTCGGAAGCGGAGCGGAGGGCCGGCTGCGTCCCGCGTCGGACGTCAATGTCATATTGATCCTGACGAGCTTCGATTCCACCAAGGCCGGCGCGATTCGCGCCCCGTACGCAGCGGCGCAGGCGGCGATCCGATTGAAGGCGATGTTTCTGCTCGAATCCGAGCTTCCCCAAGTCCTGATCTCGTTCGGTCAGAAATTCTCTGACGTCCTGCGTCGCCATCAGGTATTGTACGGTCCCGATCCATTGGTGGGAGCGAATATTCCTCGCTCAGCGATCATCCTCCGCCTTCGGCAGGTTTTGCTCAATCTGATGCTGCGCCTTCGTGAAGGATACGTGGAACAGGGGGCGACGCAGGAACGCGTCTCCGAGTTGATCGCGGAGGCGGCAGGACCGCTTCGCTCCTGTGCGGCAACGCTGCTGGAACTCGAAGGTAAATCCGCCGCGTCTCCGAAGGAAGCGCTGGTTCAGTTTGTGGCGACCCTGCCGGCTTCGGGCTGGGACGAAATTCTGGCGCACGTTTCGGATGCGCGCGAGAGACGCGAGCTTCCCGCGGCTCTCGCGGACAAGACCGTCATCGGGTTGATCGAATTGACCGCGCGCCTGGCTGCCCGGGTGGCTTGCCTGGATTGAGGCATGTTTCCCTTCGATTTGAATGGCCCCGAATTTCTGGTTTTTTATATCGTCCTGGGGGTTTGCGTCGTATTTGCGTTGAGATGGTGGGTGGGCGTCGATGGCCCGGAATCGCCGGCGATCGATCTTTCGGATCCTTACTTGATTGCTTATCTCCGTGGTGGAAAAAATGAAGCCCTGCGGGTGGCCACGGTTTCCTTGATCGACCGGGGCATACTGACGGTTTCGGGCTCGAAAGTATCGACTGCGCGCGACCGCTCAGCAAGTGCTCTTCGGATTCCGATCGAACAAAGTCTGGTTTCTTACTTCAAAACGACCGCTGAAGCAGCCTCTGCCTTCAAAGCTCCTATTCTCGACGAAAACGTGTATGAGCAGGCGCTCATCAGGGCCGATTTGCTTCCCGGCCCCCAAGGACGATTCACGCGCGCGATCAAGCTGAGTGCGGGGCTGCTGGTTCTGTGGAGTGTCGCGCTCATCAAAATCGTCGTGGCGCTCTCACGAGGCCACTCGAATATTCAGTTTCTGATCGCGCTGACGGGTATCTTTACCTTGTTTGCTTTCAAGTTCGGATTGCCCCGGCTTACGCGCAAAGGCGCAGCCACCGTGGCGAATCTGAAGCTGCTGTTCGGCTCCTTGCAGCTGCGTGCGTCCACTTTGGTGGCCGGACGAAACGCGAACGAGCTTCTTCTTCTCGCCGCGGTATTCGGCGTGGGTATGATTCCAGCGAGCGTGTTTCCGCACGCAAAGCAACTCTATCCTCAGGCCGCGTCGTCCAGTTCCTGCGGGTCGTCTTGTGGCAGCGGATGCGGTGGAGGCGGATGCGGCGGCGGGTGCGGTGGGTGTGGGAGTTAACAGTATGCGAGACCGCGTCGGCCTTGGCTGGCGGCCCGACCTGGCCGCGGGAATATTTGCGAATCTCGATCGCATCGACGTCATCGAAGTGATCGCCGACGACTATTGGAATTCGTCTCGGGGGAGTAGTGCGATCAAAATGCTTGCCTCGCAGAAGCCCGTGCTTCTTCACGGCATATCGCTCGGCTTGGCTTCCACGGGACCGATTGCGAGAAAGCGTCTGGAAAAGATGGCGCGCCTGTGCCAGGCTATCCGGCCTGAGAGTTGGTCGGAATATCTGGCTTTCGTGCGCGCGGATGGCATCGAGATCGGGCATCTGGCCGCACCCCCGCGCACCGCGGCGACCGTCGAAGCGACCGCGACTAAATTGGACGCGGCGCGCGCGGCGGTCGGAACGATGCCACTGGTTGAAAACATCGCGACTCTGATCGATCCGCCACTCAGCGATCGCAGTGAACCCGCGTGGCTGGCGGAAATCCTGGCGGCATCCGGCGCGGGTATGTTGCTCGATCTTCACAACCTGTATGCGAACTCCGAGAACTTCGGGGGCGATCCCGGGGCGTTCCTTGCGCTGCTACCCATGGAACTCATCCATCAAGTCCACATCTCGGGCGGCAAGTGGATAGACGACGGCGATCCTTCGCACCGCCGGCTGCTCGATGATCATTTGCATGCGCCGCCCGAGCCCATTTACGACCTGCTCAACGAACTCGCCGCCCGTTGTCCGAATCCACTCACGGTGATTCTCGAGCGGGATGGATCTTATCCGCCCATGACGCACCTGCTCCATCATCTCGATTGCGCGCGAGACGCGCTGGCGGCAGGCCGCGCGAGGAGGAGGCCGCAGTGAGTACTCCGTTGGTGGAACGCTTTTTAGCGAAACTTTATGTCGATTCCGCGTCCCGAGCGCGATTCCTGGCCGATCCCCGCGGCGAGGCTGCTCGTGCCGGCCTTTCGCCGGATCAAAGCCTTGCGCTCGAAAGCATCGACAGAATCGGTCTCGAAATGGCCGCGCGGAGCTACGCCGTGAAACGAACCCGGCGCCCATTCATGGCCCGCCAGAAGAAGAATGAACCCGAATAAAATGCGTCATTCTGCGCCTGATATCGCGCATCGGCGGGACGCACCTACGACGAGACTGATCTGGCTCTCATCAAATATCTTGCGGACTTTCGTCCTCTCGGAACGGATCAAGCCAATAAGCGAAAGAGCCGGACCAAGGCGGCCGGGCGCTCGAAGCGACGCCCGTTCTCGGCGCTTCTGCTGTCACGCCTGGATCGATGCGTGTGAACGGCCAGATTAAAATTAGTATCAGGAGAAAGCAGGGTGGACACGTTCCTTAAAGATGTGACGTATTCGTTCCGGATGTTTCTCAAGAGCCCCGCGTTCACCATGACCGCTGTCGCCGCGATGGTTTTGGGAATTGGCGGAACAACGGCCATTTTTTCGATCGTCTACACGGTATTGCTGAAGCCGTTACAAATTCCGGACGCGGATCGACTGATGGTATTGGCAACCACGGCGGTCGATGGGGCTGCGTCGTCTCCGGCGAAGTTCGCGTATTGGCGATCTCAGTCCAGCGTGATTGAGGACGTGTCCGCCTACACCGGCTCTGTGGCAAACTACACGGGCGGCCAAGTATTGGAGCAGTTGCACTACACGCTGGCGTCAGCGAATCTCTTCCACTGTTTCGGCTTGCCAATATTGCGAGGGCGCGCCTTTACGCCGGAGGAAGATATTCCGAATGGTCCTGCGGTGGCGCTGATCAGCCAGGGTTTATGGAATCGCCGTTTTGCGGGTGATCCGAAGATTCTTGGCCAAACGATTTCTCTAAACGGAGAGGCGCACACTGTAATCGGGATCGTGGGAGGTGTTGCCGCCGGCGATGATTATGGCCCTTATTCAGACGTATATGTGCCGCTTCAAATCGATCCTCACTCGATCGAGCAAGGAAATTTCTTTGCGGTCGTTGCGCGCCTGAAACCTGGAGTCACACTGGAGCAGGCCAAAGCACGATTGCGAGCCTCCACCGCCGAATTCCGGGCGCGGTTCCCGAATGCGCTGGGCGCGAACGACAGTTTCACCACCAAGCGCTACCGCGAGGATATGGTCGGGGGTGACCGTCCCTTGCTGATGGTCCTATCAGGCGCGGTGATTGTGGTGCTGCTGATTGCCTGTGCCAATGTGGCGAATCTGCTCCTGGTTCGAGCGGTGGGTCGAAGACGCGAAATCGCGATCCGCGCAGCGATCGGCGCGGGACGTGGACGAATGATCCGTCAATTACTGACCGAAAGCGTCCTGCTTTCGATGGTTAGCGGGACACTGGGATTGCTGCTGGGTTACGGAGGGATTCGCGCGCTACTGGCGACGAACACGGCCAGTCTGGCGATGGTTGGAGAAAGAGGGTCGGCGGTGAATCTGGATTGGAGAGTGATCGCGTTTTCTCTGGCAGTCTCGTTCGCGACGGGAATCCTTTTCGGACTGCTGCCGGCGCTGCAAGCCTCGCGCGCCGACCTTAATTCGGTCCTAAAGAACAGCGGAGGGGCCACTGGAACGGGCTTGCGGCAAAACAAGGTCGTAACGCAGCGAATCTGACGCGTTGATCCCGCTAGCGCGACTTGCAGCCGGCAAGACCGCGAGGAGCGCGACGACGCCGAGAACCGCAGGTACGGCGATAAAGGCGAGAGGGTCATGCCCCCGAACGCCAAAGAGGAAGCTGGCGATCAAGCGCGTCAACCCCCACGCCGCTGCACTCGTTCAGCCATGCAAAGCTGAATCGCGCAAACGGCTTGGGTTGACCATCGAAGGCGTACCGCCGGCCCGTGTACCAGGAAACGCCGCGCTTCACGCTGCGCAGCGCCCACGCGTCAACGTCGACGGACATGCGCAAACGGACCCAAAGCGCCATTCCGCCTGGGGCCAGGGTGAACTCGACGCCGTTGCCAAACACGCGCCGCAGGCTATCGGCGAGAATCTCGCGGCGGTTGGCGTACACGCGCCGGACACGCGCGACGTGGCGCTGCAGTTCGCCCTCCTCGATCAACGCCGCCACGGCCGCTTCGGTCGCCAGGTCTCCCTGGATGTCAAGGAGCGAGCGGATCGCGCCGGCGCTTCGCAGCACCTCTGGCGGCGCGACGATGTAGCCGATGCGCAGGCCGGGGGCCAGGATCTTCGAGAGTGTTCCGATGTACACGACCAGTCCCGCGTGGTCCGCGCTGGCAAGCGGAAGCACGGGACGGCCATCGTAGTGGAACTCATGATCGTAGTCGTCCTCGATGATCGCGATCCGTCCGGCGCGCGCGATGGCGAGAAGCGCAAGGCGGCGCGCCGCTTTCAACGTCACTGTCGTCGGATACTGATGATGAGGAGTGACGTAGACGGCACGAAGCGTCGTATGACTCGCGAGGCGCTTCAACGCGTCGATGTCTATGCCATCGCGGTCGATTGCGACGGGGACGACGGTCGCTCCTGCAGCTCGGAACGCTTCCCATGCGGGCCGATATCCGAATTCCTCGACCGCGATAGTGTCGCCGGGACGGAGCAGCGCCCGAGCCGCGAGCATCAGTGCCATCTGACTGCCGCGCGTAACCAACACGTCGCCAGGGCCGACCGACAGTCCCCTCGTGCTCGCGAGCATGGATGCGAGCGCACTGCGGAGCGCGGCATGCCCCTCGGGATCGCCGTAACCGAGCAGCTTGGCGCCTTGCAATCCCAGCACGCGCCGATAAGCGCGGCCGATCGACCGCGCGGGGACCAACCGGACGTCGGGCGCGCCGTTCCTCAAGTCCAGCGTGCCGAGTGGCAGACTCGGTGGCCGGTACGCGGCCGGCGTTTCGGGAAGCGCGAAAGGCACATGGGCCGACACGTGGGTGCGTAGGCCCAGTCGGCGCGAGAACGGTTTCCCCGAAGGATTGACGATGGCTCGCGTGACGAAGGTCCCGCGCCCCTGGGTTGTTTCGATCCACCCTTCCGCTGTCAATTCGGCCAATGGTTCGGCGGCGGCGGTGGGTAGGATCGTACGGCTGAACGGCGAACCGTTTCTGATCGCCGGAGTCCTTCCCGCGCACTTTCCCTTCCCTTTTCGAGACGTTCGACGTGTTTGTCCCGCTTGTGCCGGACCGCGACCCCAATCGATACGTCCGTGGTTCTGCGAATTTTCTGAGATTCTTTGGCCGCTTGAATCCGGGCAGTAGCGGTGAACAAGCTCAGGCGGAGTTGACTGCGATCTGCGGATCGTTGAGGCAGCAGTTTCCGGCTGAGTACGCGCGGAAATACGCCGTACGGACCGTTGCATTGCATGAGGCCTTGATCGGCGACTATCGCCAGTCGATGCTTCTCCTTTTCGGTGCCGTCCTAGTTGTGCTTGGAACGGCGCTTGCCAATCTTGTGTCGCTCGTACTGGTTCGAGCTAACGAGCGGCGAGCCGAGTTGTCCATTCGAGTCGCCGTCGGGGCGTCGCGCCTGCATCTGGTCCGTCAGATCATGGTGGAGTCTCTATTGCTTGCGTTGCTGGGCAGCGGCCTGGGGTGGATGCTTGGAACCTGGGCCATATCCGCTGCCCTACCGTGGGCGCCTTCTTCGATTCCCCGCCTGAACGAAGTGAGCGCTGACGGAAAGGTGCTTGGGTTCGCAGCCCTCATTGCGATCGTTGCCACCGCGTTCCTAACCGGGGCGCCGCTGGGCGCTGTCCTGGGAGCGAAGGCAGCGGACGCGCTTCGTTTGGCGAGCAGGGGCACCGGTGGCAATCGATGGAGTGGTCGAGTCAGGCAAACGCTGGTGATCGGAGAGATCTCTGCCGCGCTGCTTATGCTATTAACAACCACGATTCTTCTCCAGAACGTCGTCCGTCTCCAAAATGTGCAACCGGGTTTCAGCCCGGATTCGGTGTCTCAAGCCCGAATCTCGATCCCGCCGACGTACAGGTCGCCGGACGACGTGGCCCGCTTCTATGACCGCTTGTCGGAGCGGCTCGTAATCTTGCCAGGTGTCGAGAGCGTCGGGGTCACTTCCGTCGCGCTGTTGAGCGGAATTCTCCGGACCGTCCCGTTCACAGTCGAGGGCGAAGCTCGAAATGAACGTGACAAACTGAGCGTGAATCTGCGTGAAATCTCACCAGGCTATTTGACTGCGGTCGGGACTCACCTGCTCAGCGGGCGTTCGTTCTCTGAGGCGGACCGATCGGACACACCGGCGGTTGCACTCGTGAGTTCAGCGCTTGCCGAGCGAGTCCTACATAAGGCTCCACTTGGGCGCCGTCTCTTGATCGACGACAATAACACCGGTCAGCGGCCTGTCGAAATTGTTGGCGTTGTGGAAGACGCGCGTCAGGCGACACTTGACACCCCGCCAGCCTTGGACCTTTATATCCCGTTACGTCAGATACATCCTGGTAACGCCCAAGATCTCAGAAGCACCCAGTTCTGGATGATCAGGACTCGCACCGCCCCGGCCGCGTTCCGATCGTCCTTTGTGACCCAGCAAGGGCTGTTGACCCGGATGCGGCGATATCGGGTGCGGGCGCGATGCGCGACTACGTGGAAGCTGGGCTTGGTCCCCGCCGCTTCACCGGCTTGACAGGTTCCGTTTTCATGCTGCAATGAATAGATTGAGGGCGAAACACGCAGAGCATACGTTCCGACGCTTCAACTCGGTGGTGACACTGTGGTGACACTTCGAGGAAATCTGGCCCTTTTGTCCTTTTGTGCCCTTTATAAATTCAGTAACTTGCGTGTTGTCAATAGCCTCTACGGGTTCGAGTCCCGCCCGGCTCACCACTCCATCTCCTGGCGTATCCATTGGAGTCTGTGTGAAAACCCGCTATCTCCACCGCTCCTTGTAGTCGCGGCTCACTAAGCCGCCCGAGCCGCGACCACAGGAAGCGGTGGATGCTGACTTTTTCACGCAAACTCTGGAGGGAGCGGTGACGGCCCGCAGAGCGTTCCGAGGCTTCAACGTTCATTCTTTTCCAGCAGCGGCCCTGGCTCGATGCGCGACAGCAGCTCCTGGAAACCCGGCTCGGAGCGGATCGGATCCTGGCCGAACTGCACCAGGCTCAGGCAGAGCCATACATCGTGATCGCGACAGGATTGCGTCAGAGACGCCAACGCCATTTGTGGCCTCCCGATACTTGCGTAGAGCATCGCCAGATCGTGCCCCGAGACCGGTGCGATGGCCCGTAGATGATCCAGCGCGTCGAGAGCTCCGCGACGGTCGCCATGCCCCGCACGACTGCGCGCCAAACGTAAACGTAGCCGCGGATCTGGCCGACGCAATGCGACGGGTTCCCACCATGCGTGTGTTTCTTGCCCAGGGACCTAGTGACGCCGTATTTCGCCGGAGGCCACGCCGTCAGTCATATGGGGTTCGATCCCGGGTTGCGGAGCAATTGGGTGTTCGGTTACTATGCTGGCGGGCATTCGATGTACGTGGAAAAACCGATCCTGCATCAGATATATTTCGATGTGGGTGAATTTTATTCGACCGACTAAGCCGGCTAAGCGGCCGACGCCGTCCGTCCAGCAATAGATAGCCGGCAATAGAAAGAAGGCGTTATGGAGCTGTCTCGTCGCAACTGGATGTTCGCCGCGGGAGCGGCAGCGTGGCAATCGGCGGCGATTTCTCCGTCATCGGCCGACTCGACGTCAGCGCTGCCGGCCAAGTCGGATTTTGAAGTGGTCAAGTCCGAGACTTGCCTCAACAATGCGCGGTGGCATCCCATCAGCATCGGCGCAACGCGCGCCGTGCATGAGTATCTGAAATACAAAGCGTCGGGCGGTGGAATCAACGCCCTGGATTACTCCGGCGAAATGCAGAGACGCGTCAAAGCTCAATTCGCCGAGTTGATTCACGCGCGCCCGGCCGAGATCAGCTTCGTGCCGAGTACTACCGTGGGCGAGAATCTGGTGGCCGCGAGTCTCGATCTTCCACGCTCCGGCGGCAACGTAGTCACCGATGCTCTCCACTTCGATGGCTCGTTGTATCAATACGGCGCGCTGGCGAAGCAGGGGCTGGATGTCCGCATTGTGCGGCCGCGCGAAGGGCGTATCGAACTCGGGGACCTGGACAAGGTTATCGATTCGAAGACCAAGCTGGTAGCCGTATCGCTGGTTTCGATGATCAACGGCTTTCAATACGACCTCAAAAAGCTCTGCGATCTCGCGCACTCACGCGGCGCGCTGGTGTACGTCGACGCGGTGCAAGCGATCGGAACCGTGCCGTTCGACGTGCGCTCGAGCGGCGTCGATTTTTGCGCGTCGTCCAGCTATAAATGGCTGATGGGCGACATGGGGCTGGGGTTTCTCTACGTGCGCGAAGACCTGCTCGGCCGTTTGCATCGGAGCCAGTACGGATTTCGTCAGGTGGCTGACGTGCAATACCATGTCTTTCCTTACGATCCTCCCGGTAGCGCCGTGATGGACTGGACCCAGGCCACCGATGCGGGCGGGCATTTCGAGGTCGGCACCGTCGCCAACGCCACGGTCGCTTGTCTGGCGTATTCGTTCGACTACATCAAGAAGCTGGGGGTCGAAAAGATTCAGGCGTACCGCCAACCCCTGTTGCGCCGCTTGCAAAAAGAGATGCCCCGGCTGGGCTTCGAGCCGATGACGCCTGCCGAGAGCACCTCTCCTATCGTGACTTTCGCCACAAAGGACACGCAGGAAATCTCCAGGCGGCTGAAGCGCGCCAACGTCGACATTGCGGTTTACCCGCACCGGGTTCGCGTGTCTCCTTCGGTCTACAACGACCAGGCCGATATCGACAAGCTGTTGGAGGCGCTTTCCTGAAATGCGATTCCTCGGGTTCAATCTTCTGAGCGCCTTGATTCTAGCTGCGACCGCCAAGGCGCAGGACGATCAGATCGCGGTCACGCAGCATCAAATCGCGATCGATGGACACACGCTGAAATACACGGCTCGCGCCGGCCGGTTGCCCACTCGCGATAGTGCAACCGGGGACATCACTCGCGGCTAGACGATCGATTGAGGTTCGACGAATGCCAGGAAAGAATTTATTCAGATTGGCGATCGGAATACTGGGCTTGGCCGGCCAGCTTTTCTCGCAGGCTCCCCAGACAGTCGCTGTACGGGCCGGCCAGATGTTCGATCCTAAATCCGGCCAGTTGTTGGCAAACCAGGTCATTCTCATCCAGCGCGACCGAATCGCGGCAGTCGGGCCGGCTGCGAACGTGTCGATTCCCGCGGGCGCCAAAATGATCGACCTGAGCCGCGCCACCGTGTTGCCAGGGTTGATCGATGGGCACGTTCACCTTACCGATGCCGCAGGCGGGTTGCAGCACCAGATGCTGGTCGCGATGCACAGCGCCACCGAAAGCCTGCGCGCCGGCTTTACGACTCAGGTATGCATGGGGTCGCATGGCGGCGGCTATGCCGACGTGGAGTTGAAAAAAGCCATCGAAACCGGCCTGGTCCACGGACCGCGGCTGATCACTGCGGGACCGGTGATCGAGATTACCAGTCCCGCAAGCGCCGTCTTCCCGCTGGAGTTTAAGCCGTTCGAACCTTCCTTGATTGCCAACGGAGCTCAGGGGATGCGGCAGGCAGTGCGGGAACTGGCTCACTACGGATCCGACCACGTCAAGATCATGGGCACCGGCCGCTTTTCCTTCAAGCCGGACGGGGAGATGGTGAACGAAGCGTTGCCCAACCTGGAGGAGCTGCGCGCGGCGGTGGATGAGGCGCACCGGCGGGGCCTGTGGGTGGCTACCCACACTTATGGCGGCGACGGGCTCAAGTGGGCGATTGAAGCGGGCGTCGACAACATCCAGCATGCGGTCGCCGCGGACGATTCGGATATAAAGATGTTCGTTCAGAAAAACATTCCGATCACTTCGACGATTCTGGATCAACGTCAGGATGAACCCGGCGATTTGGCCAAATGGGCCCCGTACAGCCGCTGGCGCCTGATGCGGGAAACTTGGAAGAAAATGCTCGCCGCGGGTGTGAGGCTCGGATTCGGAAGCGGCGCGGCGCCGCCGCCGGGAAGGATCTTTAATTCCGCGTGCCAATGCTCGCATGGCGTGCAGGCCGAAATGTTTCCGATTTTCGTCGGTTGGGGCGCGACGCCGGTATACGCCTTGCGGATGGCAACCACGGCGAATGCGCAGATCATCCGCATGCAGGACAGCCTGGGATCCATCGAAAAGGGCAAGTTTGCGGATCTGATCGCCGTGGCGGGCGACCCGCTGCAGGACATCACCGAAATGCAGAGGGTCAAATTCGTGATGAAGGGCGGCGTGGTGGAACGAGACGACCTGACCGCCAAGTGATCCGGAGGTTGCGCGAGACAGCGGACAAGGTCTGGCCGTTTCCGGGCTAGGTCCTGCTATTCTTTCAAGCGGAGGTGTTGCATGAGACGAGCTTTCTTATTGACCGCGCTATTCGCTTCGGCCGCATTCGCCGAAACCTGGAGCGGCGTGATTTCCGACGACGCTTGCGGCGCCAAACACGCGGCCGCAACCGCCGCCGATCAGCGCTGTGCCGCGAGCTGCATTAAGAGCGGCGGCAAGGCCGTTTTCGTGTCCGGCGATAAAGTGTACGCCATCGACAACCAGGCCGCGGTCAAAGGACATGAGGGTCAGAAGGTGACCGTCACCGGCACCATGACCGGCGAATCGATTCATGTCGATTCCGTAAAATAGCGCCTTTACTGCGCGGCCGGCGAAACTTGCCGATTTAGAGCGACGATCCAAACTCCAGACGATCCGCGCTCTATTTTCCGAGAATGGCGCTCCGAACGGCTGGCTTGCCTCCGGCGCTCCAGATCTGGTTGCCGCCGGCGTCGAAAAGCTTCAGCGCCGGGCGTCCCGCTTCTTCCGAGAATGTCCCCAGCACCATACCCTGCTCATTCACCAGCACGAAGCTCTGGCCGCGAAACTCTCTTGGTGCAGAATCCGCGCGCACGAGTTGCGGCGTGAAATAACGTGAAGTAATTCCGCCTAGCAATCCGGCGGCAAATGCCAACACAACGGTCCGTTTGCTCATGTTTATCTCCTGATTCCGATGGGAGCCAGCGCCATGGCGGGCAAACAGCACTACGCGGTGTAGGTTCAGTATGCCACGCAAGATGTTTGGGTGTCCACTCCGGGAGGGGCCTTAGCCGAAGCGGTTGGACTCCTATACAATGGCATCTTGGGCAAAGTCACAGCCGAGTCTTGGAAGCAATACGTGGGTCAGGTTGTGGATGGCGCCTTACCGCTCCAGGAGTACCTGGGGGGCAGCGCCAACGCAGCCGTGTATCTGACCGAATATAGCGGAAAGAAAGCCGCCATCAAGCTGTTGGCGGCCGATGCGAAAAGCGCCGATCTCCAGCTGGGCCGATGGCAGGCTGCGTCCAAGTTATTCCATCCTCATCTGATTCAGCTCCTGAAATGGGGACGCTGCAAGGCCGGCAGCGTGGCGGCCGTCTACGTCGTGATGGAGTACATGGATGAGGATCTGTCGCAGGTTCTTCCAGGGCGGCCTCTGACCACCGACGAAACGCGCCAGATGCTGGAGCCGCTACTGGGTGTCCTCGAGTATTTGCACTCCCAAGGCTGGGTGCACGGTCATCTGAAATCGTCGAACGTCATGGCGATGGGCGATCAATTGAAAATTTCGAGCGAGAGCGTGACTCGCGCGGGAGAAACGAAGACCGCGGATCCTGCCGCGGATGTCTGGGCGGTGGGCTTGACGCTGATCGAGGTCCTGACGCAACGCCGGGAGGCGGTGGTTCCGGCGACGTTGCCCGAACCGTTTCGCGACATCGCCAAGCGATGTCTTGAGCCGGACCCGTCTAAGCGATGGACGGTGGCGGACATCTCAGCGCGTCTGCGCGGGGGTGGTTCCAAATGGCGTTACCTGATTCCCGCTGCCGCAGCCGTGGTGATCGCTGGGATATGGCTGGCCGTTCGATCGCCGAGCGAATCCGCGAACGTCGCCGCTCCACCGGTCAAACAGGTCGAGCAGACGAAAACTTCGGCGGAGGTCCCCGCGCCTGCGAAGGCCGAAAACACGCCGGCTCCCGCTCCTGCAAAGATCAAGCCAACGCCTCCGGAGAGGCAGCAACGAGCGGAGCGCTCCGCCGAACCGCCGGTCGCGTCTGAGCCGGTAGCCAGCGGGCCTGCTCCGGAGGGCATCGTGCAGGAAATCATGCCCGATATTCCACTCAAGGCGCGGAGCACGATCCATAACCGGGCCAAGGTGGCAGTGAAGGTGCATGTCGATCGAATGGGCAACGTGCTCGATGCCAAGCTCGAACCTCCATCGTCCAGCAAATATTTTGGCGAACGCGCCTTGAAAGCGGCCCGGCAATGGAAGTTCAAGCCGGCCGATACCGACCAGGAATGGAGCTTGCGCTTTGAAGTTTACCGGACCGAGACCAAGGTCTTCCCGGTGCGGGTAAATCAGTAGGTCCGCGATCATCTCTGACGGTCGTGCTCGCACGATTCGGACCCGCCCGACCCCGAGCCGCGACCACAGGGAGCGGTGGATCGCCGCGTTTCACACAGGTCCGTCGGCAAGCGAGCGCTTCATAAGAAATGAAATGGCTGCGACACCGCGCTATTCACAACGAAGCGCGGCCATTGGATCGACCCGTGAGGCTCGGCGGGCGGGGAGATAGCCGGCCAGCAGTCCCGTGGCGATCAGTACGCCGACTGCCGCGCACATCGTGAACACGTCGTTAGCCTTCAGGCCGAACAGCATCGACGCGATCAGCCGTGAACCAGCCCATGCCGCGGGCAATCCGAAAATGACACCGCAGGTGAGCAAGCGGAGAGCGTTCCGCATCACCAGCCACATCACCTGTCCGCGGTTGGCTCCGAGGGCCATGCGAATTCCCAGTTCGCTGGTGCGCCGCGCGACCGTGTACGCGAGCAATCCGTACAATCCAATGCTCGCCAGAACCAGCGCCAGCGTCCCAAAAGCGGCGGCGAGCGTCGCCATCAATCGTTCCTGGACCAGCGCGGCTTCCACCTGCGAAGTCAAGGCCCGGATCTGGATCGCCGAGCCGGGTAGCTTGGGCTGAAACTCACGCCGCAACGCGGACGCGACTTGCGTCAGGGTGCCCGAGGCGCGAACGATGAGAGTCGGAAATTCGGTCTGATGCTGATAAAACGGGATGTACACGGCGGGTGGAGGCGGCTCTCGCAAACTTTGCGAGATCGTGTCCTTGACCACCCCTACGATCTGCATTCCAGCCAGGTCGCGGCTGGTACCGGCAGAAACGTGCTGGCCCAACGCGTGGCCGCCGGGAAGAAACCGTTGTACGAACGCCTCATTCACGATCGCAACCTGCGAAGCGCTGGTGTCGTCGCGATCCGTGAAGTCGCGCCCGGCCACCAGCGGCGTTCGCATGGTTTCGAAGTACCGTGGCGCAATGGAATTTAGATGCGCGACCTCGCCCGATGGCGGCTGCCCGTTGATCGAAACCGAATCCGTCCACCAGCCGCCGCTCAAGGGGGTATTTCCCGCGAAGCTGGCCGATACGACGCCAGGCAGGCGCTCCACCTGCTCCACCAAATCCCGGTAGAAGGTAACGTGTGTGGAACTCATCGCGCGGTGCAGGTCGCCTTCCACGAGAAGCACTCCATCGTGCCTGAATCCGGGATCGATGTGCGCGAGATTTTCGAAGGTTCCGACAAAGAGTCCCGCGCCGATCAACAAGACTAACGATATAGCTACCTGAGCTGCGACCAGAACGGGCGCCAACCGCGTTCGGGTACTTGCGCGGAAATTCAGAGTCGTCGAGCGTAGGGCCGGCGCAATGCCGAAGAGAATCCCCGAGCCGATCGCCAGGGCTGCGGTAAAAGCGTACACCCGCCAATCGGGAGCCAGATCGAACGCGAGGGGACCCCCGCGTCCGGTATCCATAAGACGAACCAGAAGGCGGCTTGCGATTCCTCCGAAAGCGATCGCGAACAGCGCTCCCAACAACGCCAGCAACAGGCTTTCGGTCAGCAACTGGCGAATCAGCCGCGCGCGGCTGGCCCCGATGGCGAGCCGCACCGCGATTTCCTGCCGCCGAGCCTGCCCGCGCGCCAGCAGCAGATTCGCGACGTTGGCACACGCGATCAGCAGAACCATCCCGACCAGCGCCATCAGGACCAATAAAGGTTGGCGAAACCGACCGCGCAAATTGGTCCAGCCGGTTGCGCCGGGAATCAAATCCATGGCGGAAGTCAGCAGCGCTTTGCGGCGCGCCGGCTGCATGCGCGGAGTTACGGCGACGCTCGCCAATTGCGGCCAGACCACCGCCAGCCGAGCCTTGGCCTGTTCCTGCGAGATGCCGGGCTGTGGGCGCGCCAGGATTCGCAGCCACTCCGCTGCTGCCGAAAGACGCCCAGTCATTTCCGGGAAAAGCTGAGCGTTCGCCGAAAGCGGAATCGTGATATCGGCGAGCTGCCCGACGTTCGCTCCAGTGAATCCGGCAGGACTCACACCGACGATCGTCACCGGGATACCCTCGATCAGAATCGACCGTCCGACCGCAACCGGATCGCGGCCATAAATGCGCTGCCAGTATTCATCGGTTATCACCGCGACCGGAGCGGCGCCGGGTTGATCGTCGTCACGCCGCAGCAGGCGGCCAACCACAGGCTGGAGGCCAAGCGTTTCATAATATTCGCCGCTCACCCACGCGCCAGGAACACGCTCGGGCTGATCGCGAGGACCCGTGTTGAAGTTCGCAGCGGAAAATCCACTCAATCCCGAGAAAATCTGCTTCTGGACTGCCAAAACGCGAACCACGGGATAAGAGAAGCTATCGACGCGTTTTCCGCTCTGAATCATGATCAGCCCGACGAGCTGCTGTGGATCGCGGACCGGCAGCCAGCGCAGCAGCAATGCGTCGATCAGGCTGAAGATCGCGGTGTTCGCTCCGATACCGAGCGCGAGCGAAAAGACCGCGGTCAGCGCGAATCCGGGACTTCGTCGGAGACCGCGCAACGCGTAGCGCAGGTCCTGCGCCAGCCGGTCGAGCGACGCCCATCCCCACATTTCGCGCGTCACTTCCTTGATCAGAGCGATGTTGCCAAACTCGCGGCGGGCGGCTTCTTCGCCGCGATCCTCGGCGGCCATGCGCAGATGGCTGCGAACCTCGTCGTCCAGGTCGTCGTCGCGATTGACCATGTAGACATTCTACATCCAAGCCGGCCGGAGTCAAGTCCATCCAGCCAGGGGAGGGTTGACGGTCTACCCTCGCGATGGTAGACTGTCTTCCGGCCATGAACAAAGACCGTCTCGACTTGGTCCAGGGCACTCTAGACATGTTGATCCTGCGCACGCTCCTATTCGGACCCGCGCACGGGCATTCAATCGCGAAGCATATCCAGGCGACCACCGAAGACGTGCTGCAAGTGGAGCACGGCTCCCTGTATCCCGCGCTTCACCGCCTGGAGCGCAAAGGCTGGCTCGTTGGGAAATGGGAAATCGCGAAGGGCCGTAATCGCGAATTCAAGTACTACCGGCTCACCGCCGCGGGACGCAAGCGGCTGGCGCTGGAGGAATCCAAGTGGAAACGGCTCGCCACCGCCATCGCACGCGTGATGTGGCCGGCCGGGGAGGCCTGAAATGGCAAATCGCGAAGACGACCTGGACCGCGAGCTGCGCGATCATCTTGATCTCGAAGCCGAGGAGCGTGGCGATGCCGATGCCGCGCGCCGAGCGTTCGGCAATCTGGCGCGCGTCAAAGAGGATGTGCGCGAAGCGTGGGGATGGACCACGATCCAGCGAATCGCTCAGGATTTGAGATACGCATTTCGCCAGATGGCCCGCAACAAAGGATTCACCGCCGCCGCGGTGCTGACCCTTGCGTTCGGTCTGGGAGCCACCACTGCGATGTTTTCCATCGTAAACAGCGTGTTGCTGGAGCCGCTACGGTATCGCGATCCCGGCCGCTTATTCCTGGCGCGCACGCTCCCGCCGGCTCGCGCGAAGATGACGCGGGATTTTCCCATCAACGCCGCGCAGTTCGATCGATGGCGGCAGTATTGTCGCGGATGCGATCAGATGGCGTTGGCCAAGTTCGACGAATTCACGCTCATCGGCGCGGGCGATCCAGCGATCATACCTGGCATGCGAATTTCCCTCGATTTTTTCAGCACTCTCGGCGTGCAGCCGGCCATCGGACGCAATTTTGTTTCTGCGGACGGCGAATGGGGAAACGTGATCCTGACCGACGCGCTGTGGCGAAGCCGCTTCGCCAGCGATCCGTCTATCATCGGCCGCAAAATCGGTCTGAACGGCGATGGCTTCATCGTGATCGGCGTGATGCCGCCCGATCTGCATTTGCCGAAGGGCGAAGACTGGGGTGGGTTTTTCGGTCCCGCCGAAGCGCCGATGGTTTTCTTTCCAATCGATTCGGGAAACTACAAGGTCCGGCCGGTCGGGAACCTGAACTACAGCGCTCTGATTCGCCTGAAGCCGGGGGTTTCACGCGAGCAAGGCATGGCCGAGCTGAACTCGCTGCTTGCCGATATTTATCGCGAATACCAGCTCGAAACCAGCATCACGCTGATTCCGCTTCAGCAACAGGTCACCCGAAACGCGCGCTCCGCGCTGTGGCTGCTACTTGGGACGGTTGGAGTGGTGCTACTGATCGTGTGCGTGAACGTCGGAAATCTGATGCTGGTGCGAACCTCCGGCCGATATCGCGAGGCGGGCGTCCGCTTGGCGCTGGGCGCGAGCCGTGGCTGGTTGTTCGCCTTCGTGCTCGAAGAAGCGCTGCTGCTGGTCGCGATCGGAGGCGCGCTCGGACTGGGCCTGGCGGCGGCGGGCCTGAAAGCATTCGCGGCCGCCGCACCGGCGCTGCCTCGAATCGATGAAGTGCAGATCGATTGGCGCGTGCTATGCTTTTCTGGCGCTGCGATCGTATTCTCTACCATGATCTGTGGCCTGTTTCCAGCTTGGAAGTTAGCACGAACCGAGCCGATCGAGTCGCTAAAAGCCGGTTCGGCCGCTTCGACCGAAGGCCGCGGCAAACTGCGCCTGCGCGAGGCGATGGTCAGCGTCGAAGTCGCGCTCAGCACCGTGCTCTTAATCGTCGGCGGACTGCTGATGGTCAGCTTCTTCCACGTGCTGCGCGTCGAAAAGGGATTCGACGTGGCCAACATCATCACGCAGGACATCTCGTTTCTCAATCCGAAGTACGCGCATGGCGCCCACCGCCGCGTCGCCGCCGAATTGCTCGCGAAGCTTCGAGAACTTCCTGGAGTCGATGTCGCCGCGGCCACGAACCACCTGCCATTGCTCGGAGAGGATTGGGTTGGCGAACTGACCGATCCCGATCAACCGCCCAGGAGCGCGGATCAATCGGGAGCTCGCCAATTTTCGCTTTGTAAGTCCAGGCTATTGGCAGGCGATGGGCATTCCGCTCAAGCGGGGCAGGTTTCTGGACGATTCCGACCAGGGCAAGCCGATCGCCGTGATCAGCGAGCGCGCCGCCCAGTTCATGTGGCCGAATGAGAATCCACTCGGTAAGCATCTCGAAGGTATGGGAAAAGAGGCCCCGAAACTGGAAATCGTCGGCGTCGTGGGCGAAGTTCGCGGCGCGGGCCTGGATCATCCGCTCACCATGATGGTTTATGAGCATCAATGGCGCATGGAACCGCTCGCGATGTCGCTGATCGTGCGAACACGCGCGGACCCGGCGCGCGTGGCCGCCGCGATTCGGGCGCTGCTTTCGCATGCCGATCCTGAAATGCCGATTCCGCAAGCGCGGACCATGCAGCAGATCGTGGAAGAATCGGTCGCGCCGCGACGATTTCAGATGTACCTGGCGGTTGCGTTTGCGATTGCGGCGTTGTTCCTGGCGTCGCTCGGAATTTACGGCGTCATCTCGTTCACCGTCGCGCGGCGCACCCCGGAGATGGGTATCCGCATCGCGCTCGGCGCATCGGCCGGTGAACTGATGGTGATGATCCTGCGGCAAGGTATGGTTCCGGTTTTCGCCGGCCTCACCGCCGGTTTATTGGGAGCGATCCTGGTGGGCCACGTCATCTCCAGCGAGCTGTACGGCATCGCTCCACGCGATCCGGCAACCATGGCTGGAGTCGCCGTGGTTCTGCTCGCAGTCGCGGTGTCGGCATGCTGGTTTCCCGCACGTCGCGCGACTAAAATCGACCCGCTCGTCGCTCTCCGCTTCGAATAGCTACTCACTTCTAAGCGTAGATGCGGGATCGACGGCGGCCGCGCGTCTCGACGGAACATAGGCCGCCGCCAGCGCTCCGATCAAAGCGCAAACGATGCCTCCCGCATACGCCGTCGCGTCGAAAACGTTGATTCCTTCGACCAACGATGCGCACAACCACGAAACCCCGATCGCGAGCACGCCGCCGATCGACACTCCGATCACCGCCATTTTCATCGATTGCGACAGCACGATCCGGATCACCGCGGCCCTCGTCGCACCCAGCGCCATGCGGATGCCAATTTCCTTGGTGCGCTGCGAAACCAGATACGAAAGAACTCCATAAATCCCGGAAAGCGTCAGCAACAGCGCCAGGCTACCCAGGAATCCCGAAATCCAGAAAGTCACCCGGAACGGAAAAAGTTGCAACGCCAGAAGCTGATCCATCGGGGTCAGCAGACGCACACCGCCTGGGATGATGCTGGTCAGAAGAGTGTCCATCGATCGTCTGGCAACGTCCGGGTCGGCCTTCACCCGAACCAGCAGCGACGCATTCTGCCCGCCGCGAGGTCCGGTCGGAAAATATAGATAAGCGGAATCGAGCCCGTCCGTGACCATGCCGCTGATCACATCGCCCGCGATGCCAACCACTCGCGCCGCGTGAAAGCCGGGCAGCTTCTTGCCGGCGTCGATCCGCGCGTCGGGCTCAATGAAAACCGACTGCCCCAGCGCATTTTGATTCGGCCAGAAGCGCCGCGCCGTGGCTTCGCTGACAATCACCACCGCGGCTTCGGAATCCGCTTCGTCCGCGGTGAAATTCCGGCCCCGAATGACGGGGATCCGGAACACGCCGAAATATTCGGGCGAGACGAAGTTGTAGCTGACCCGGGAACGAGAGCCTGCATTCGGAGAAATTGGAACTTGGCTCGGCGCTCCGCTAAGCGGCGGGCGATAAGCGGTGGCCACCGAATCGACCCAGGGTTCCTGCGCCAGGTGATCGGTTACACGCGATGGCGACACCTGTTGCAGTTCGACATCCAGCACGCCGCGCGTTGCCAGGCGCACATCGCGTTCTTCCAACTGGTGCCCGCCACGCAGCAGGATTCCGGAAACGATCAGTAGTAAAACGCACACCGTCACCTGGCTGCTGACCAATCCGTTGCGAAGCCGCGAAGGGCGAAAACTGGCGCTGAAATCGCCGCGCGTGGCCGACGTCAGTTCAGGCCGCGTCGCCTGAAGCGCGGGTACCAGTCCGAAAATCAGCGTGGACGCAGCCGCGGCGGCCAGGATAAAGAAAAAGACGCGATGATCCGGCGCGATCGTGTCGAATCTTCCCAAGCCTCTTAACGCCGCCGGCATCGAGGCGAACAGAGCCTCCGTGCCGAAGCGAATCGTCAGTCGCGATATGGCATACCCCACCGCTGCCGCGGGCAGTGCAAGCAGCAGACTCTCGGTCATCAACTGCCGGACCAGCCGCAACCGGTTCGCTCCCAGCGATAAACGCACTCCGATTTCGCGCTGCCGAGCCATCCCGCGCGCCAGCATCATATTCGCGACGTTGGCGCACGCAATCGCCAGCACCAGCGCAAACGCCATCAGGATCGGAGCGAACCCGGCCATCATCGCCGGAGTGATCGGGAGCGTGGTCGCGGCGGACTCAAGATAAATTCCCGCGGCTTTTTCGCTCTCCGGCCGATCCGCCGTCGATTGCCGGGCCCACACCATCAGAGCGGCGCGAGCCTGCCTCGCCGTAAGACCCGGCTTCAAACGCCCGATTATTCTGATCCAGCGTGGAGGCGGTTGCGCCGATGTCGCTAGTGGAACCCAAAAGTACGGAGCAGCCTGCGTCGTGCCATTGAACTCCGGCCGCGCGATGCCGATGACCGTATACGAATTCCCCAGCAAAGCGATTCGCTTGCCCAGGATTTGCGGATTGGACCCGAAGCGACTCTCCCACGCGCTGTGGCTCAGCACGATCACCGCGTTGCCCGCATCGCCGGCGACAAACGGCCTTCCCAGGGCCGTGTCGACTCCCAGCAGGGTGAAATAGTTCGCCGTCACCCGCTGGCCGAGCATCGATTGCCCGTCCACGGTCGCGAACACAATCTCGTATCCGAAAGCATCGGCGAAGGCGGGATTCCTGGCGCGAAATTCTTCGAACTCGGCAAGCGTAAAGCGATGCTCTCCGCCGCTTTTCGTGGTCCATTGGAATTCGTACAGACTGAACGGGTCGTGCACCGCTAGCGGCCGCAGAACAAAAGCGTTGAAGACCGTGAACATCGTGGTATTCAACCCCAGCGCCAGGCCGATCGTGCCGATCACGATGAGACCGAATCCACGCGCTCGAACTAGGCCCCGGAGGGCGTAGCGAATATCCTGCAACACGATTGGACCTCTGAATCCAGACGAGCCAGACCCTAAATCATTACATCGCGGTCATGAATTCATTCGTGAAAAAACGTTCGTAAACGCCGCGCCCGTGCCGGAGCTTGCATATAAAAACTTCGCGCCTCCCACTGCAACTTCATCCGAATCTCCAGCGAGCCCTTCCATCGCCCCGGCGATGAACTCGGGCAGCGGCATCGGCGCTGGGCCGCCGGGTCTGCGCCGGCCGCGATCGAGATTGGTGTCGACATAAGGTGGAATCAACTCGATCACTTTGACGCCAGCGCGCTTCAATTGATGCCGCAGCGAAACCGTGAAAGAATGAACCGCAGCCTTGGTCGCGCAATACACCGGGACTCGCGCGAAAGGTACAAACGCAAGTCCGGAGGACACATGAATCAACGTCGCACCCGGCCGAGTCGTCAAATGCGGAACGAATGCCGCGCATACGCGGACCAATCCCAGCAGGTTCGTATCGATCTCCTCAGCCACATCGGCGTCTTTCACCGAACCCGACGCAAAATCGTGCGCTCTTTGCAGTCCGGCATTGTTGATCACGCAGTTCAGCTCGGGAAATTTCGCGATCACCAGCCGCGCAGCCGTTTGTATGCTCTCGGCATTCGCGGTATCGATAAGGACATAACTCATTCCTGGATTCGCCGCGCATGTGTCTTTCAGGATTTGTTCTCGGCGCCCGCCAATGATGATCCGGTTGCCCAGCCGATGAAACGCCTCCGCCAGCCCGCGCCCGATACCCGCGCCGCCGCCGGTAATGAAGATGGTATTTGAGTCGCTACGCATGTATATTAGATAAACATGAACAGACTATTTGCGGTCGCTGTCCTCGCGGCTCTCGGGTCTATGACTTCTTTCGCTGGCGAAATCACAGGTTATCTTTCCGATGAAAAATGTGCGCTCAGCAGCGCCAAAGCGAAAACCGCGTCCGAGTGGATCAATCCGGCTGCCTTTGAATCATGTGTACAGAAATGCGTTAAAGCCGGCTCACCGGTGGTATTTGTCACGGAAGACAACAAGATTCTGAAGATCGATCCCGCGTCGAAAGACAAAATCACCCCGCTGATCGGCCACAAGGTAACAGTCACGGGTAAAGTCGAGGGTAGCACTTTGAAGATCGACACCATCGCCTCGGCGAAGATGTAGTCGGCCGGCTATTCGTACCGCAGCGCGACCATAGGGTCGATCCGCACCGCGCGCCTCGCCGGTAGATAGCTGGCCAGAAATGCCACTCCGCCGAGCAGCACCGCGACCGATCCGAACACTGGCGCATCCGTCGGCTTCACGTCGAACAATAAAGTGACCATCAGCCGGGTCAGTCCATACGCCGCCGCCAAGCCAATCGCAATTCCAACCACGGCCAGCTTGAGCGCCTGACCCACCACCATGTTGCGCAGCGCCGAGCCATCCGCGCCCAGCGCCAGCCGGATTCCGAATTCAATCGTGCGCTGTTGCACCGAGTAAGCCATCAGCCCATACAACCCGATCGACGCGAGCAGAATCGCGATCAACGCGAACACGCCCAGCACCAGCGTATTGAACTGCTCGCGCGCGGTGGATTGCACCACCACCTGATCCATGCTGCGGACGTGAGCGGCCGGCATGTCGGCCAAATCCTGAAACACCCGCTGGATCGGTGTCGACAGCGAAAATGGCTGCACGCTGGTCCGCGCTACCCAGTCAAGCGGCAGGAACCGGTTGTTCAGCACCATGATCGCGTCGCGAACCTGCGGCAGTGGGATGAACATTTCCGGCTGAGGGTTCTGATTTAACCCGCCATCGCGAGCATCGGCCACCACGCCGATGATCTCCCGCGCAGGCTCCCCGAAAACGGGATCGTTGCGTCCGGAAATACTCAGCCTTTGGCCGACTGGGTTCTCGTTCTTCCAGTATTGGCGAGCGAAGGCTTCATTGATGACGATCACGCCGGGCGCGCCCGCATTATCGCGTTCGGTAAAGGCGCGCCCGCGAAGCACCGGCACCTTGAACACGTCAAAAAAGCGATATGTGACGTAGGCCCAACCGGCGCCGCCATGAAATCGCGCATTCACCAGCGGTCGCCCTTCGATGGTGAACGGCAGCCCGAGCCCGCCTTCCAACGGCAGATAACAACTGGCGGCGGCACTCTCGACACCCGGCAGCGCTTCGACGCGATCTTCCGCCTGATGCACCAGATCCGCAATTGCCGCCGTATGGTTGTAACGATCGCCGGTGAGCGACAGCTCCATAGTCAGGACGTTGTGCGCATCAAAGCCCGGCGCGACGCGATGTAGCGCCGAAAACGTCCGGATCAGCAGCCCCGCGCCGACGAGCAGCACAATAGCCAGGCTCATCTCGACAATCACCAGCACGCTGCGCGACTTGTTCTGCCGCAGGCCGGCTCCCGAGCGCGCTCCCGTCTCTTTCAGCGTGATGTTGAGGTCGGCGCGCGACGCGTGCAGCGCCGGAACCATTCCGAACAGAATCCCCGTCAGCACCGACAACGCCAGAGCGAATGCGAATACGGTCCAGTCTAGAGTCACAGCCGAACCGTTCACACCGATTCGCGGAATATTACCAGGATTAACGGCGAGCAATGCTCGAACCCCAATCGCTCCAATCATCAGCCCGAGCAGACCGCCGGCCGTCGACAACACCACGCTTTCTGTCAAGAGCTGCCGGATAATTCGTCCGCGGCCCGCGCCGATCGCCGCTCGAATCGCAATTTCGCGAGCCCGCACCGACGCACGAGCCAGTTGCAGATTCGCGACGTTGGCGCAGGCGATCAAGAGAACGAATCCGACCGCGCCCAATAAGATCAACAGCGCCGTGCGCGCGTTCCCGACCATCAACTCCTGCATCGGCTCGACCCCAAAACCGTTCTTTGCACCCATGGCGGCCGGAAATTTCCGTCTGAACTCTTCGGCTGCAAGACTTAAGGCCGCATTGGCGGCTTTGACGCCAGTGCCAGGTTTCAGCCTCGCGGCGACGCGGAAGTACACCGCCTGTTGCGTGCTATTCGGATCGGCCTGAAATGGAAGATAAACATCTGCCGGAGGGTCAAAGCTGAACTGCGGGTTGAGCACGCCGATGATCGTATAGGCGTCGGTGCCGAGGTTTAGAGGTTTGCCGACAATGGACGGATCGGACCCGAATCGCCGCTGCCACAAACCGTCCGAAATGACCACCACGCTCCCGCCTCGCGGACGATCCTCATCGGGAGTAAACGACCGGCCCAGCTGCGTCGATGCGCCAAACAGGTCGAAAAACTCATGAGAAACGTGAATGCCTTTCACCTGTTCCGGCCGGTCGCTTCCAGTAATGTTGATCCCCGGGCCGCCGGTATCGTACGCCGCAACATCTTCGAGAACCAGATCCTGCGCCCGCCACGCGTTATAGCGCGGCACCGACGCGGCCGGAAAGCTCCCCTGTGGCCCAGTGTTGACCAACACGACGATGCGGTCGGGTTGAGGGAAGGGAAGCGGCTTCAGCAGCACCGTGTTCACGACGGAAAAGATCGCCGCGTTTGCGCCGATTCCCAGCGCCAGCGCGACAACCGCCGTCAGGGTGAAGCCCGGGCTGCGGTACAGCATCCGCAAAGAGTGCTTGAGATCGTGCGCCAGAGTTTCCATCGCACTCTTAGACGCGCTTTTGGGAAAAAAGGTCCCGTTACGCCTTCACGGGACGCCGAACGGCGCGTTCCAGGTCGGGCAGGAACGCGGTCAGCAACCCGATCGCGGGCAGGAAGGAGCACACCCGGTACACAAACTCGATGCTGGTCGAATCTGCCAATTTTCCCAGCATCGCCGCCCCGATCCCGCCCATTCCGAACGCCAGGCCGAAGAAAAGACCCGAAATGGTCCCGATCTTTCCCGGTACCAGCTCCTGCGCATAGACGATGATCGCCGGAAACGCCGACGCCAGGAAAAGGCCGATCAACACCGTCAGGCAACTGGTCCAAAACAGATTGGCGAACGGCAGCGTCAACGTAAACGGCAGCGGCCCCAGAATCGACCACCAGATCACGCGTTTGCGCCCCAGCCGGTCGCCGACCGGCCCCCCGATGATGGTCCCCGCCGCCACCGCGCCCAGAAAAATAAACAGGTGAAGCTGTGCCGACTGCACGGAAATGTGGAACCGGCTGATCAGGAAAAACGTGTAGTAGCTGACCAGACTTGCCAGGTAAAAGAATTTCGAAAAGATCAGCGCGATCAGAACCGCGATGGTCAAGCCGATTTTCTTCGAACGTCAGATTCGAGCTCGCATGCGCGCCATGCGCCCGTCCCTTCGTCAGGATCGACCGGTTGGCCTTGTACCATGCTCCGATCTTCATCAACAGCGCGATCGCGATCAGCGCTCCGATCGAGAACCACGCGATACTCTGCTGTCCCATCGGCAGCACGATGAACGCGGCCAGCAGCGGCCCCAGAGCGCTGCCCGCGTTTCCGCCCACTTGAAAAAGCGATTGCGCCAGCCCATGCTGTCCGCCCGAAGCCATTCTCGCCACGCGCGACGATTCGGGATGAAACACCGCCGATCCGATCCCCACCAGCGCGACCGCCAGCAGCACTGTCGAAAATCCCGGCGCGTGAGAAATCAGAATCAGTCCTGTGAGCGTAAATCCCATCCCCAGCGCCAGCGAATACGGCATGGGACGCCGATCGGTATAGCTTCCCACCACCGGCTGAAGCAGCGAAGAGGTGAGCTGCGACGCCAGCGTGATCAATCCGATCTGCCCGAAATCCAGATGATAGGACGTCTTCAGAATCGGATATACCGCGGGGATCACCGATTGCAGCATGTCGTTCAGCAGATGGCACACGCTGAGTGCCGCCAGGACTCTGAACGCAACACGCTCCTGCGTGTGAACTGGATTGAAAGTAGCGCTGGACAAGGGTTTCTTTCAGTCTACCCCGGTCACTTCAGGTATTGCTCAAACCACTTCGCCGTGCGCTCCATTACGTCGCGCTTGTGGTCCGATTCGTGGAACATGTGGCCTTCGCCTGGATAAACCACCAGCTGCGTCGGGACTCCCAGCGTGGTCAGCGCGTGCCAGAATTCGTACGATTGCGGCGACGGACATTCACCATCGCGCTCGCCAACGACCACAAGCGTCGGCGTCTTGACGTTCTTGATGAAGGTAATCGGCGCGCTCTTCGCATACACCGCCGGATCGTCATACACCGACGCGCCGAAGTACGGGATCATCCACTGATCGATCGAATTTTCTCCGTAGTAACTCTGCCAGTTCGCGATCCCCGCGCCCGCCACCGCCGCCTTGAAACGATTCGTCTGCGTGACGGTCCACATGGTCATGTACCCGCCGTAACTCCACCCCGCGACGCCCACACGATTCGGATCCACCGGCGCCTGCTTCAGAACGGCGTCCAGCCCGGAGAGAACATCGCGCAGATCGCCATATCCGAAGTCCTTCACATTGGCCAGCGTGAACGCCTCGCCCTGCCCGTAGCTTCCGCGCGGATTCGGGAAAAACACAAAATATCCCAGCGACGAAAGAATGCTCAAATCGAAAATCGCGCCCGGCCAATGCGGCGAATTGAGATTCGCCGGCCCCCCATGCACGGACACCACCATCGGATAGCGTTTCGACGGATCGAAATCGTGAGGGAACAGCAGCCACCCTTGCACCGAAAATCCGTCGCTCGACCATTCGATGCTCTTCGTCTGCCCCCACTGCGGATGATGGCTGTCGTTCAGGCGAGTAACTTGCTTCCACTCCCCAATGGGTCCGGCCCAAACCTCCGGCGGATGCTGCCAGTCGCTGCGAATGGCTCCGGCAGTCTTGCCGTCGCGCGCCAGCGAAAAATTCGCGAAATTCCCGCCCGCGTGTAGACTCTCGTCGCCCTGCCAGATGCGTTCGCTCTGGCCCGTCTTCGTGTCGATGGTCGCGATCGCGCTCGACCCTCCAGCAAACTCCGTGATCATCATCTTCTGTTGCGAAATCCACGCAACCGAGCTTGGCGACGACTTGCGCCCCGGAGTCAGATTGACGGCCTTCCCGCCAGTGGCCGGAATCGTGAACACTTCTCCACCGGTAAAACCCTCATCGCTCATCAAGCCTTGAACGAAGCCGATCGTCGACCCATCCGGCGACCACCGCGGCATCGCGATCTGCGTCTCCGGTCGAAAAATCTCAATCATTTGTCCGGTATCGGCGGCCATGGTGTATAGTTTTGCGATCCACCAATTGTTATCGCCGGGACCAGACGCCGCGCTCACCGCGAACGTGCGTCCATCGGGCGACCAGTCGTATTCATAAATATTCAGATCCGCCGGCGAAATTTGTTTCGTCGCGCCGGACGCGGCGTTCACAATCGTCATCCGCTGATTGTGAATCTCGCCGCCGATCACGCCCGTCTCAATCGGCTCCGCTTCCAACGGTCCGCCGCCGCTCGGCGCGTTCTCGGCGAACAGAATGGCAATCCGAGTCCCATCCGGCGACCATTCAGGATCGGTCATGTACCCAGTTAGATTCGTAAGCTTCTTCGCGCGTCCACCCACCGCCGGCGCGACGTACAGCTCATTCTGTTGCTTCTTCTCATGATCGGAAAGAAACGCGATGCGCGCGCTGTCCGGCGACCACGCGATGTGCCGCCCCATGCCGATACGCGCCGGCGCCGCCGCGGAACCAACCTCCTTCGCGAAAATCGCCGCGCTGCCGGTATCCTTGCCGTTCTCGATCAGCTCTTCAACCCACGCGATCCGCTTGCCATCGGGAGAAATCGCCACTTCCTGAAAACTGTGCGTCGAGCTGAGATCATTCAAAATCGCGCCGATGCGCGCATCCGATTTCGGCTGCGCCACCAGCGCAGCACAGGTCAAGGTGCAGAAAAATAGTTTGTTTTTCACGGTTTGAATTTTAGAATAGCGTCTTTCAACCAGCCCGCTCGCGAAACCGCCGCACCTTGGCGCGATTCCCGCAGTCTCGCATATCGCACCATTGCCGCGAGTGATTACGGCTGGTATCGAGAAACAGCCACCCGCATTCATCGCCCGCGCACCGCCGGATTTTGTGACGCTCCTCTGAAGTCAGCAGCTCCGCCGCTGAGAGCGAGACTTCCCAGAGCATCCGATCCGGCGCATTCGGCCGATCCCACTGCCACGCGAACGCATCGCTCAACCGCTGATGCAAACGGGCAATCGACAGCTCGCGGCGGAGGATTTTCATGTCGACGGCCCCGGGCTTTAGGCTGGTGAAAATCCGATACAGAGCCTCCCGCAGCGCGAGCGCTCTCTTGAATACCCTCGCCCCGCCGCCCGTCCTACGCGGCGCGGGAAGGCCCGCAAGTTCGCTCCAAGTGGCCAGATCGGTGTAAGAAGCCAGCTTATCGCGCAGCGGCGCATTTCCGATACGCGCGCCAACCGTATTGACAAAATCGAGGCACAAGCGTCTCCCGACGAATTTCATCACAGGAACGGTAACCGGTTTCATCGACTTGACAGGTTACGCCGCAGCTTGATAGCGTAACCACTATGAACAGATTAGCAGGTTACGCACTCGCTTTGGCGGCAGCGGTTCTTGCGCAGGCGCAAACGCCCGCTCCCACTGCCGCCGGCCGGCTTGGCAAGACGTTCGCCTATGTCAACGAAAAACTCCTCGACATGGCCAAGGATTTTCCGGAACCGAAGTACGATTTCAAACTCAAGCCGGAGATGCGTTCCTTCGGCGACGTGATCGTCCACGTCGCCTCGGGAAACATGTACGCGGCTAAAGCCGGCCGCGGCGAAAAGGTCAAGTGGGACGAGCTCGACCCCAAGAACTACAAGGGCAAAGCCGCGATCGTCGCCCTGCTCGAGCAGAGCATCCAGGACGCGAATGCCTCGCTCAAGCAGAATCCCGAGGGATGGCAAAAGTCGCTCGACCCATTCCTCTCGGTGCTCCAGCATTCCTCTGAGCACTACGGCCTGCTGGTCGCCTACTATCGGGCTAACGGTATGGTGCCTCCCGATTCGCGGCCTAAAAAATAGAGACGCGGGATTATGATGCGACCTGCGCCTTACGGTACGTGCTCGCGTTGATGGTCACGTCTGCGTTCGCCGTGTAAGAAGTCTGTAATGTTTTGCCGCTATACTTGCCTTCATGAAACCGCTCGCCTGTCTGGGCCTCGCCGCGCTCACGCTCTGCGGGCAGCAGCTCGATTTTCTGAATCACAACCGCCCGATGCTCGATGCGCACAACTGCTATCCCTACGAAGGCCAGTGGTCCGACCGCATTGATCGAGCTTTGAAAACCGGATTCCCGGTCGCGATCGAGCAGGATATCGCATGGGCCCGCGGGATGCCCGTCGTCACGCATACGTCGAAAACCAAAGGGGATGAGCCCTCGCTTCGCGATTATTTCTTCGAACACGTGCGCCCGATTATCGAGAAGGCGCTGAAAGACAACGACCGCGCCAAGTGGCCGATCATCATTCTTCACTTCGATTTCAAATCGCTCGAGCCTCAAGTGCTCGAAGGCGTCTGGAAAATTCTGGGCGAGTACGAATCCTGGATCACCACCGCGCGCCAGACTTCCGATCCGCATCAGCTCGCCCCGTTCGATCCCAAACCGATCCTGGTCCTGACCGAAGATGCCGACGAGCAGGAACAAGTCTTTTTCCGCCCCATTCCCGCCGGCGCGAAGCTGCGTGTCTTCGGTTCCGCGCACACCACTTCGATGGAAGGAAAATCAAAGGAGGAGCGGATTCACCTGCTCGCCACCATGCCCGCCGATCAACTGCTGGTCGATCGCCCCACGAACTACCGCCGCTGGTGGAACAATTCCTGGTTCGAAGTCGAAGAAGGCGGCCAGACCAAGGCCGGCGACTGGACCTCGGCCAGTGACCAACGTCTGCGCGCGCTAGTGAAGCGAGCCCACGATCTCGGCTACTGGATCCGCTTTTACACGCTCGACGGTTTCAGCGCGGAGGAAAATCGCGGTTGGGATAAAGGCTACAATTTCGGCTCGCGCGCCAAGGCCGAAGCTCGATGGCGCGCCGCCCACGACGCCGGTGTCGACCTGATCGCGACGGATCAGTATGAAGACCTGGCGGCTTTCTTACTTGACGCGCGTAAGCACGTATTGGCGAATCACCCAGATCACGCCCGCTAGCGCCGCGAGCAGCAGCGTGCTCCATGGCGCGAACGGGCACAGCGAATTGTAGCCGATATCGTTGATTTTCGCGCCCATCGGCAGCAGCGTCGCCAGCGCCGCGCCGCCCGCCACGATCACGAGCACCAGAAGAACAGCCGCAACGTTTTGTTTAGACATGGGAGCCGTGAATGGTTAGCTTAACTCAACTGGCGGCGGTAAAATGAGGCCGTGAATGAAAACGTGCCGCTGATCCTGGCCGCGGCGGCGATCTGCCTCGCGATCGCGCAGGCGATTCATCCCTTCGGCCGCCGCATTCCGCCGGCGATTCTGATCGTGGTCGCTCTGCTGCTCGGCCTGCGCTGGGCCATGCGGCGCCAATCGCGGGTTTGGCGGGACAAGCTGAAGGAAGTCCCGCGCCATCCCCTCGGAATTTCAGACGACCCGGACTAAAGGGATGCGGAAAATGGGGTCAGACCACTCTGTCCCCGTCAGCAAACCGGTCCCTCCGTCTTAAAGCGTGTGGTCGACCCGGTCGTACTCCTTCGCCGCATCGATGAACTTCTGCCGCGCTGGATCTTCCGCTTCTCCGCACTTCTTCAAATCCCCGATCACCTGCAATTTCCCGAGCAGGTCCAGCTTCCCGTTCGCCGCCTTCACCTTCGCCACCACGTCACCCAGTTCCGCGATCACCGTGTTCTCCGATTCGAGATAACCCAAGAACGCGCGCTGCAACTGGACGCAATCGGGCGATTTGGCGGGCGGCGTCAGGCTGCGCGCGGATGCCTTCGCGACGGCTACCGACTTGGTGAGGCTCGAATAGCTTCGCTCCAGCGCCGGGAGATCGCCCGGCTGGCCATCCTGAAACGGCTTCAACTGCTTCATGAATTCCTTTTGCCCGTTGGCCACCTGCCCGTCCCCGGCGACGATCGCGTTGGCGAATCGCTCGCGCTCTTCGCGGCCCGCTGCATGAAGGCAAGCCACGCTCGCCAGAACGCAAATGAGTGATTTTGTTTTCATGCTCTTTCTCTCCCATGGAGTAATCGGCGGGCATGTGCGCCGGACATTAGTGGCGGCTATCCTATTAGTCATGTTCATCGCCATCGGACTAGTTCTGCTGGCTCAGGCGTACTACGCCGCACCCGCCGAATTCGAGGTTGCCTCGGTAAAGGTGAGCAAATCAGGCAACGGCGTGAGAGGAGGCTGCCACGGGATCGACTCCAAATACACCCCCAACGAGATCGCCAGCGCCCCGCCTTTAGGCCGATGCGTGATCACCGCGGGCCGGCTGAGCCATTTGATCGGCATCGCCTTCGACCTGCGCTCGATGGCATTAATCAAAGGCGCGCCGGTATGGGTAATCCAAGGCGCCGACCGGTTCAATATCGAAGCCAAGGCCGAAGATCCCGCTGCCACCACTGAAGCGCAGCTCCTCGAGATGCTTCGGGCCCTCCTCATCGAGCGCTTCGATCTGAAATTCCACCGCGAAAGTGTGGAAAAGCCGGGTTTCGCCCTCGTCGTCGCGAAGAGAGGACCCAAGCTACAGGAATCGAAAGGCGAGGAGGCTGTCACGACGTTCGGCGGCGCGAATAAGTTCAAGCCAATGCCGGGCGGCCCCATCTCTCTCACGGCTCGCAAGTATTCGATGGCGATGCTGGCAAACCTGCTGACGAACCTGAGCCCCGACCCGGTGATCGACAAGACCGGACTCACAGGCGTCTATGACTTCACCCTCGATTGGGACGAATCCGTCGGGCCTTCTCTCTTTTCGGCTCTCACCGACCAACTCGGTCTTCACTTGGAATCGCAGAAAGTCCCCGTATCTCTTTTCGTAATCGAGTCCGTGCAAAAGCCCGCCGAAAACTAGCAGCGGCTGGCACGTTAGGCGACCCACCACTCCCTGCGGTCGCGGCTCGGTTCCCGTCCTCTGTCGCATCAGCCACTAGCCGAGCCGCGCGCGCAAGCAAGCGGTTTCGGACTTTCTTAACAAGCGACTATGATTTTCGTCCGAAAATCGCATAGTCCAGCCCGCCGAAGAAAGCCTCGCGAAACGACGATGGCAAATCCGCAAGCGACGGCATCGTCTCCACTGCCGGCGACAGTCGCTCCACTTCGATATTCACGAATCCCGCTTCTTCCATATAGAACCGCAGCAGCGGCGGCGGAACCGGACGCGTGTGCGTCGGGTCGAGATAGAAATGCGTCGCGAAAATCGCCAGGCATTCCGGATTCGGAGTCTCGATCGCCACCAGTGCCCCGTGATTCATCTTCTTCGCCAGCAAATTCACCAAGATCGGGCAAGCGCTCCGGCGGCATATGCTCCACCACTTGCGAACAGTACACCCCGCCCAGCGACGCATCCGCCAGCGCTATCCAGATATTCGAACAATTCCGCGCGCTCCGCGTGCAAACCCTTCGACCGGCACACGGCGACGCGACTCCTCGCTCTGATCGATGCCGCGCGCTGCGACTCCCGCCTCGCGCGCGGCCTCCAGAAATTCGCCGCGCCCGCAGCCGACGTCGAGAATCTCCGCTGGCGCCTGCGAACTTCGCGACGTACATCTTCTGATGCTCGCGAATCCGCTCCTCGGAGCCGCGAAAATCATCGGCGAATCGCGAACCAGTCGATATCGACCTGCGGCCTGCGCCGAGCCGGTTCCGCCGCCGCTGCCGACCGGCACAGCCGCCGCTTTCTGACGGATCAGCTTCAGCTCGTGATGGATCAACTTCTCGTACTCGCCGCGGATCTTTTCCAGATCGCGCCACAGCCGCTTCTGGACATCCATCGTGTTGCGTTCCAGCGCGTCCGTAAACGATGCATGCTGCTGCCGCGCGAGTTCGCGAAAACTCTGCTCCAGCAGCGTCACGCGATGTTGAAACGCGCCTTGCAGCTCGGAAATCGTGCGCAGCATGTGGATCTCGCTCGCATCGCGCCGATCTTCAAACCCGACGCGCCACTGCGCCCAGTGATTGCGAATATCCTTCAATTCCTGGGCTTCGCGATACAGCACCCCCATATCCTCGCGAAGCTGCTGATACACGCCCTCCATGTCCTGTCGCAGCGCTTGATGATGCGACGCCAGCGCCGCCAGTGCCCGCCCGTTATCCGCCAGCGCTTCGATCGATGCCTGCACGCACGCCATCGCGGCGCGATTGAACTCCACCTGCTCCCGAACATGCCAGTCGAGCGCACGCGCGATAGTCTTCTTGAAAAACTGGCGATCGAATTCTTCAGCCCCGGCGGTCGCGGGTTCACCGTGCCGATTGCCGCGACCTTCGCTTCCGCCGCATCGCGCGCATGCACCAGCGGCATCAGATCCGGCGCGACAACTCCATCCAGGCCCAGCGCTCCTCCGGATGCCGCGCCCGCGCGCGTTCGCGAACTTCTCGAATCGCCGCCGTCATTCTTCATCGCGCACGTTTGCGGCTCCTACGGTCCGTTCGCCGTGATTTTCGTGTGACATGCCGCCGCGCGGCGTGAAATCGCCGATCAGCGTCGCCGAAATCGGACGCGCCGCCTTCACCACATCCGCCAGCATCCGATTCACCACGTTCTCCTGAAAAATCCCCAGATTCCGATACGCCAGCGTATACATCTTGAGCGATTTCAGCTCCAGGCACAGCTTATCCGGCACATAGCGCAGCGTCAGCGTGCCGTGATCCGGCAAGCCCGTCTTGGGGCACACGGAAGTAAACTCCGGCATCTCGATTTCGATCTCGTAGCCGGTCCGGTATTGATTCGGCCAGGTCTCGATCTCAGGCAGCGCCGCATCGCACGCCCGCCGCGGCGTGCTCGTCGGTATATTGCCGTTTCATGACTTTGGCATTCCAGATTCGCGCGCCAGCAGATCCAGGAACAAGCCCGACGTCCGTCACCACGCCGACGGCCTGCCCCGTGCCGCGATCGCTGACCTTCGTCGCGACCGCCGGATTGATATCCACGCACACGATCTTCACCCAGCTCGGCAGCATGTTGCCGGTGGCGATCGAGTGCAGCATCGAGCCCAGGCACAGCACCAGTCCCGCGCCCTTCAACTGCTCCGCGTAAGCGTCCTGCGCGCGATTCATATCGGTGATGGTATCGGGCAGCGGCCCGTCGTCGCGCAGGCTGCCGGCGAGCACGAACGGCACGCCTGGCCTTGACGCATTCGTACATCACGCCGCTTGTCAAGCGTCCGCGTTTCCACCGCTTTGGCGATGCCGCCCGCATGATAAATCGCGTTGATCGCGCGCATATGATTGCGATGCCCGTGCTCTTCCTGCCGCCCGTCGCTTTGCCGAACGCCGAGCGATGTTCCCAGCAGCGACGCTTCGATATCGTGCACGCCCAGCGCGTTTCCGGCGAGCAGCGCCTGCACCCATCCGCCGCGAATCAGTGCCGACAGCGGCCGCGCGCCGCCGGTATGGACCACCACGGGTCCCGCCACCACGACGATCTTCTGACCCGCCGCGCGCGTCTGCTCGCATCAGCGCCGCGGTCTGCCGAACCGCGGTTTCCACCTGGCGCTCCGAGGAAATGCCGTTGCTCATGAACGCGAACGCCAGGCGGTCGCGCTCCTTCGATTCGGGAACCACGCGAATGCCGCGCATCCCGACCACCACCCGATCGCCCTTCTCGCAGATCGCGCAGGCGGCGGCAACGTGCGCGTTTTCCGTCGCGCACCACGATCATCGCGTCCATGCGCTGATTCTCCACTTCGATCCACTCGCCTTCATGCCGCACCAGCGTGCGATGATTGGTGGTCGAATAAAAATCCTCGGGCGCGCAGCAATCGCGCTCCACGGTGGCGAGCTCGGCGTCGCCCGTATCCACGGGCGAGCAACCCAACCCCAGCAGACTGCGCCAGCAGCTGCTGCATGTCCGACGCCTCCGGCGTTTCCACTTTCAGGCGCAGATACGAAGGCTCGGCGTTGGTGCGCCCGATGCGGAACTGCTCCACTTCGAACCGGCCGTTGATATTCGACCACCGTGTCGAAGATCTGCTCCATCAGGTGCGAATCGATCAGATGGCCTTCGGCCTCGACGACTTCCTGTTGCATGGGTAAACTTCAGGATAACGTCGCCAGGCACTTTTCTGCTCGGCCCTCGTGTATATTCAGAGGCATGCGGCGCATACTCCTGTTCCCCCTCGTCGTGCTCTGCGCTTGGCCCGCGCACGCGGCATCCGAAGGACGGCAGAAATTGATCAAGTTGAACGTTGGCGTCACCGACGCCAAAGGCGATCCCGTGACCGACTTGAACGTCAGCGACGTTCAGCTCAAGGAAGACGGCAAGCCACACAACATCGCCTTTTTCCGTTTCGAAGGAAGCAAGCGTCCCCTCCCCACGCCGGGTTCGGGCGAGGTTGCCGCGCACTCCGCTCCGTCGCCAACCGTACTGCTGTTGGACCGGTGGAATGAGCGAATCATCACGACCGCCGTGGCCTGGACGGAACTCAGCCAGGCGGTCAAGAAACTGGAAACCGCCGACGGCGTGTACGTATATATCCTGTCCAATCACGGCGAACTGCTCCCCGTACGTCCCATCCCCGCTACGGAAGCGGAGGCGCATGCCGAGACGCAGGTTTCTTCGGCGCAGCTTGCGGGCATGCTCGACGATGCCGTGAAAAAAATGCAAGGCTTCCGCGATGTCGATCAAATGGACCCGTTCCTTCGCTTTAACACGACTTTTAAGGCCCTCAGCGCGCTGGGCCAACAGCTCGCGACTGTAACGGGCCGCAAGAATTTAATCTGGCTCACGCATGGGGTTCCGCTCACTGTGCGCCTCCCCGGCGCCGATTACCAGGATTTCACGCCCCAGATAAGGGCCTTGAGCGTGGCTGCCGCACAAGCTGGCATCGCTCTCTATGCGGTGGACCAATCGGGCGCGGGAGCGGGAGCCACTCCGGACTTGTCTCGTGAAACCTTGCAAATGCTTTCCAACTTGACCGGCGGGCGCTGGTTCGCCAGCGACGCCATCGAAACTGCGATGGCCGGCGCATCGGCCGACGCGCGCGGCAACTACACGGTCGCTTACTATGCGCCGATTTCTGAGAAAGACAAGAAATTCCACAAAATCCATTTGGAATCCGCTCGCAAAGGCCTTCATTTCCAAACCCGCGACGGGCGTTTTGGCGACACCCCGGAGCCGCAAACCGACGCTCTCGAAGCGGCCGTCTTCGACAACGTGCGCCGCAGCCCCTTGGATGCCACCGAAATCGGATTGCGCGTCGCGCTGACCAGCGATCCTGCAACCAAGACGGAGCATTTCCGGATTCACGTCGACCCGGCGGATGTGCTGCTTGAGTCCGCCGATCAGCACCATCGCGGCCATTTGAGCCTGATGCTCGCATCCTACGCCGGCGGCGTTTTGAACGGCGCGTCTCCGCCCATCAACGTGGATGTCAATCTCACCGAAGAGCAGTTCAAACAGGCTGAAAAAGAAGGCCTGCTGATGACCCAGGATATCGGCACCAGCGAAAAAACCCAACGGGTTAGAGTCATCGTATTCGATCGCGAGCTTCACGCAGTCGGGTCAGCGACCGTCCCGATCGCAACTCCCTCAGAAAAATAGCGAACGCATTTCGTTCGACTCTTTGTGTATATTCAGATCGATGCGCTTCCTCGTCTTGCTGGCATTCGCCGCCGCGGCGTGGCCCGGCCTCGCGCAATCGAAGGGTGAATCCGAAGGTCAGCGCAGGCTGATCAAGCTGAACGTGGCCGCCATCGACGCCAAGGGCGACCCGGTTACCGATCTGAGAGCCACCGAAGTCTCGCTCCGCGAAGACGGCCGGCCGCGCCACATCGCCCTCTTCCGTTTCGCGGGCAGCAGGCGTCCCGCTCTCGCCACCGGCCCCGGCGAGTTCACTCAACCGTCCACACCGCCGACCACCGTCATCCTGCTGGACCGTTGGAATGAGCGTATGATGACCACGGCGATAGCGTGGAACGAGCTTAGCCAGGAGATCAGAAACCTGGAAGCCACCGGCGGCGTGTATCTCTACATGCTCACCAACCATGGTGACTTGTATCCCATCCGTGCGATCCCCGGCACCCAGGCGGACGCGCGTGCAGCCGGCCAGGTTTCCGCCCAGCAGCTCGCCACCATGCTCGACGATGCGGTGAAGAAATTGCAAGGATTCCGCGACATCGACGAGCAGGACCCCATCATTCGCTTCAACGTAACGGCGCAAGCCCTCAACGCGCTGGGCGCACAGATGGCCGCGATGTCGGGCCGAAAGAGTCTGATCTGGGTAACGCACGGCGTGCCCCTGTCCGCGACTCTGGTTCCGACCACCGATTACGCGGATTTTACGCCCCAGGTGAAGGTTTTGGGCGCAGCCGCGGCGCAGGCCGGAATCGCCATTTATCCCGTGCAAGAATCGGGTGAAGGAGCCGGCGCTACCCCGGATCTGTTTCGCGCGACTCTCGAGATGGTTTCCAACCTGACCGGCGGGCGTTGGTTCCCGAGCGACAATATCGACCGCGCCGCCGCTGCCGCCCGAACGGACGCGCGCGGCAACTACACTCTCGCGTATCTTTCGCCGAAGGTGGAAAGGGACAAGAAATATCACAAGATCCGCGTGGAATCCCCGCGGAAAGGCATTCGTTTCCAGACCATCGAAGGCTACTACGGCGACACCCCGGTGCCGGATCCAGATGCCATGGAGGAAGCCATCGTCAGTGCCGCCCGCCGCAGCCCCTGCGATGCTTCCGATATTGGAATGCGCGTTTCCGTCTCGGTCGATCCGGCCACCAAGATCGCTCAGTTTCGGATTCGCGTAGATCTGGCGGACCCCCTGCTGGTGCCGCATCACGATCATTATCAAGGCCGCGTGGGTCTGACTCTGGCAGCCACGTTCGAAAGCTTCGTGACCGGCACCATGGCGCGTTTCGGCGTGGATATGGACTTTACCGAGGAGCAGTTTCAGCAGGCCGCCAAAGACGGCCTGTTGGTTTCGAAGGGCGTGCCGTTTCCGGACAAAGCTCAGACGGTTCGCGTGATCGCGTACGACCGCGGTCTTCGCTCCGTCGGCTCGGTGACCATCCCGGTAATATCTCCCTGAGAAAAGTAGCCTGCTCGGGCTACTAATTCAAATATGCGGATGGTCTTGCTCGCTGCCGCGCTCGCGGCCTGTGCCAGCGCACAGAGCCGTGTGGAATATGTCGGCGGAACGGCATCCATCGAGAGCGGCGCGTCCGGTTCCATCGAAGTGAACGACCAGCATTACTTCGCGTTTTACACCAAGAAGGCGCAGGTTCGTGTGCCGTACACCCGGATTGACATTCTCGAATACGGCCAGAAAGTGGACCGGCGTTTGCTGATGGCGGTCGTGATCTCGCCGATGTTCCTGCTCAGCAAAAAGCGCAAGCATTTCCTGAGCGTCGGATTTGTCGACGACGAAGGGAATCATCAGGCGCTGGTGTTTCGCGTGGACAAGAACGATATTCGAGCCACGCTGGTCAGCCTGGAAGCGCGCACCGGGCTGAGAGTCCAGTATCAGGATGAAGAAGCGCGGAAAGCGGGGCATGGATGATCGTCTTTCTGACGTTATTAGCTTTCCAACCACCGGTGGAGGATCTTTCTCCACAGCTATTGACGGTCAAGCGCGTATACATCGACCGCCTGACCGGCGGCGAAACCGCGGCTCAGATGCGCGACCTGATTATGAGCAGCCTGCAAAGCTCCAAACTGTTCATCCTGACTGAACGGGAAGACCGCGCCGACATGATCCTGCGCGGAGCGGCCGAGGATCTGATTTTCACGGATTCGTTTTCGACCTCGGAAGGGTTGAACATGCACGCGGGGGCGGCCAACAGCTCGGGGTCGGGAACCAGCTCGCGTTATAACGGCGCGGGTTCCGGCTATGACACGCGCAGCAGCCGGACCATGTCCATGGGCGTCGGAGAGAACGATTCGTCGAACATCAAGGAGCGCCGTCATGAAGCGCTAGCGACGGTGCGTCTGGTGAATAAAGACGGCGACGTGGTTTGGTCGACCACACAGGAAAGCACCGGCGCGAAGTTTCGCGGAGCCAGCGCCGACGTGGCCGACAAAATTACCCGCCAGCTCGTTTCCGATTACGAACGGCTGCGCAAACCCAAATCGTCACTGCCCTGAATAGCGCTTCAGGATCTGCGGCAGGTTTTGCGAAAACGCGCTCCGCGCCATCACCATATCGCATCCGGCTTCCTGCGCCTGCTGCTTCAATTCGCCCTGCACGTGCGACAGGTAACCGATCAGATTGATCGGCTTGGTATCCGCGCCCGTCTTCAGCGTCGCGATCAGCTTCAGCGGATCGATACGCGCGCAGTTCAGGTCGATGATGATCAGCGCCGGGTTCAGTCGGGCCCGCGCGAGCGCGTCGGCTTCGCTCTTCACGAACTCGATGGGCATGTTGGCGCGTTTGGCGGATTCGTTGATCTTCACGGTGAAGAACAAATCCTCAAGCACGGCCAGAATCTTTCTATTTTCGCCGGTCGGCATCAGGAAGGAGACTTAATGTTACCACGGGTTATGTTGGATCTATGACACTTCATCGGTTCCTGGACGCACACTCGGCGGCGGAAGGGTGCGCGCAATACATACTCGCGCGTTTGGAACAGGCCATTTCGGGAAAGGGCTCGGCAAGGCTCGCCATTTCGGGCGGATCGTCTCCTCGGCCGATGTTTGAAATCTTCGCGGCGACGCGCTTTCCTTGGGAGAAAGTTCAACTGTTCTGGGTCGACGAGCGCGGCGTTCCGCCGGCCGATTCGCAGAGCAACTTCAAGTTCGCGAACGACACCTGGCTGGCTCCGGGATCGTTTCCGGCGGCGAATATCCACAGGATTTTAGCCGAGCTCGCGCCCGAGGTTGCCGCCGAGAAGTATGCGGCCGAAGTCGGCAACGAGCCGTTCGACGTGATTCATCAAGGGATGGGTCCCGATGGCCACACCGCGAGTTTATTTCCGGGCGAGCCGCGCATTCAAGATCGCGCGGGCGTCGCCGCGGCAGTGTGGGTGGAAAAATTCAAACAGTGGCGCATCACGCTGCTGCCGGGCGTCCTGCTGAAGGCGAAACACACCGCGATGCTGGTGACCGGCGCGGATAAAGGAACCGTTTTGCGCGACGTTTTGAAAAGTGAATACAATCCGAATACAATTCCAACGCAGCTTATCGCACGCGAAGCAAAGGACGTTCATTTTTTTCTGGACGAGGCGGCAGCACGTCTGGTAGATTAGCGTGAATTGATCACGCGACGCGTCCTGCTACCGATGCTCGCGGCCGTTCCGTTTGCCGGGGCTGAGCCGCAGAAAGATTTCCCACGTTCGAAAGAAACCAGAATCGTCTTCGGAGGCGACGTGATGCTGTCGCGCTTCGTGGGACGGCTGGCGCGCGCCCGGCGCGATCCCTCGTCGCCGCTGAAAGATCTCGCGCCGGTGCTAGCCGCGGCCGACCTCGCCTTCGTCAATCTGGAAGCGCCTTTTTCGAATCGCGGCCGCATTGTCGACGAGGGGATGGTATTCAAAGCCGAGCCCGAGATGATCGAGGCGCTCTCGCTGGCGCAGGTGGACGTGGTGTCGACCGCGAATAATCACGCGCGCGACTGTGGCGCTTACGGCGTCGGGTTTACGCTCGAATGGCTGGAACGCCACGGAATCGCGGCGGCGGGAACCGGCAAGACGCCGGAAGCGGCGCACTCCGGCGTGGTTCTGACGCGCAACGGGCTGAGGTTCGGATTTCTGGCTTACACCTACGATCAAGCCAATGGCAACTATACGGACGTCGACGAACGCATCGCGACCCTGGACGTCGCCACCATGCGGCGCGACGTCCGCGATCTGTTGACGCGGGCCGATGCGGTCATCGTATCGATGCACGCGGGCTGGGAGTACTGGAACCGGCCGAATCCACAGCAGGTCCTGTTCGCACGGGCGGCGATCGACGCCGGCGCACGCGTGGTGGTGGGGCATCATCCGCACGTCGTGCAGCCGTGGGAGCGCTATAAATCGGGCGTCATTTTTTACTCCCTTGGAAACCTGGTATTCGACCAGTACCAGCGGCCGGAAACGCAGCGCGGCGAGCTGGCAGAGGTGGTGTTTTCCGGCGCGGCGCTGGCTCGAGCCAGTTCGAAAGAGGTCGAGATTATTGCGACGGTGCCGCGCCTAGCATCCGCCAGCGTCGCAGAACGCCGAGGAGTATGAGGCCGCCTCCGATGGTCGCGAGCGTGGAGGCTTCGGGAGTCTGGGACTCCTGAGTCTGGTTGTCGCCGAGTTCGAAGTTGATGGCTTTCGTCGTCTCCGATCCCCACTGCGATCCGCTTGGCCCTACCCAAATGCTTGTGATCGGTTGAGCCGGGTCTGAGCTGACGAATCCGGCGAACTCAACGTCGCTCGACGAACTAACGAACACGGTTTGACTGCAATTGCCTGACTCGTTGTACGCGGTGACGTTTTCCTCAACGCAGTAGTTGCCTGTACTGCCGAATCCAGTGACGATCTCAAAGTCAAAGCCGAATGCGAGCGTTCCAGTTGGAAAGCTGGTCATCTCGATGATTCCGCCGTTGTTGAGCTGTTCGAGCTGAGTGCCGGAGATCGATAACGAGTCTTGCGCTCCGCTGGTGTCCGAACCGGTCAGCGCGAATCCGAAAAACTCGGCGCCTGTAATCGAGTCCGTGTAGAAGCCGCTCACCAGACCGGTCCCGGTGAAACCGGTCAGCGGGTCAATCACAGGTAGTCCTGCTTCCGCCGTGTTGAAGTTGGCCATCGCGGTTGCGGCCGTGCCTCCGGCCGAGCTACCGGTAAAGAACGACAGCGTCGCATGCGCTGGCACTACCATCCCCGCCAATCCCAATATGGAAATCGCTAAGGTTCGAATAGACACGTTTTTTTCATACCCTCGCTTTGTGAAGGCGCACGTTTACCCTGGAGCGGGCACGGGAAGTCCCAAAATCGTGTTCCGATTCGAGAATTTGCCTTTCCAGAATGGTTGGATTTGGAAGCGGATTATCTCTGTCTAAGCGGGGAAGGATAACCCTGTAACGATCGGCTTTAAGGCTATTCCTATTCTTTTTCTTTGCCGTGCGCCCAATATCCTGCCCGCGCGCGCACCACCAAATCCTTGCGAACCGGCTTCACCACCAGTTTGTGGAATTGGCCGTCGCGCGCCTCTTCGGGAGGCGTGAAACCGAGCACATACATGTTGCGCAGGTCGGTTTCGATCTTCGCGAAAACCTCCGGCGTGTGATGGCCGGGGTTGGCGAAAAACAGGCCGCCGGTGTCACGCGTGAGGCGCTCCAGGCCTTTGCTGACGGCTTGTGCGATAGTCCCGCTGATCGAGAGGAAGCGCAGCGGATTCTCATACTTGATGGAATAAACCACCACCCCGGCGGACTGCGCGGTTTCGATCACATCGGTGAGGCCGATGTCGCTGCCGGTGTCCATGCCATCGGAGAGGACCACGATCGCCTTCCGGCCGGTGACGGGTTTCAATCCGAGCTGGCCCGTGTAATACAGTGCGTGCCAGAGCGCGGTGCCGCCGCAGGTTCTCGGGAAACGTTCGTTGCGGCAGGGCGGGCCGAGCAGAGGCTCATCTTTTCCTTCACGCGTGCCGATTTTGTTGACTGCGGCGCGCAGATCGTTGAGCGAGCCGGTGAGGTCCGAAAGCAGCCACGCCTGTTCGGCGACTTCGAGCACCATGGCGCGGTCCTTCGGGCCGATGACTTGCTTCAGGAATTGCGCGAGGGCATCGCGGTGGCTCCTGACGAATCCGGCCTGGCTGCCGCTGACGTCGGCAACTAGGGCGACGGTGAGCGGCAAATCGGATTCCTGCCAAAAGCTGGAAATTTCGCGCGGCTGGCCGTTGTCGGTGACCACGAAATCCTGCGCTTTAAGATTTCTTGCGGGCGATCCGCCGCGATCGGTCGCGGAACAAGCGACGGTGACCAGGTCGACATCGACTTTGATGTCCGGCTGCTGGGCCAGCAGCGCGGATGCGAGGACCGCTAGTGGCATCCTGGCGAGTTTGCGTGACGGAAGCTTAGTGAGCCGCGACCACAGGGAGCGGTCGGTGTAGCGGGTTGTCATCGCGTTTGCGCGTAGTATCCCGCTCGCGCGCGAACGGAGAGGTCCGTGCGTGTCATTTTCACTTCGAGCTTATGAAAGCGGCCATCGCGAGCTTCGGGCGGCGGCGTGAAGCCGAGCACGTACTGATTGCGCAAATCCCGCTCGATTTTCGAGAAAATCTCCGCGAGATTGCCCTGCGGATCGGGAAAAGTGAAACCTCCGGTTTCGTCGGTCAGGCGTTCCAATCCACGAAGGTTGGCGTGGCGTCCGGAGACTCCGGCCTGGCTGGGAGTCAGATCGGCGTCGATGTACTTGATCGCGTAGACCACCGTGGCCGATTCCTGCACCGATTCTACGGTGTCGGAGAGCGAGTGCGGGCTCCCGGTGTCGAGTCCGTCGGAGAGTATGATCAGGGCTTTGCGCCCGTGCACCCAGCGCATCTTTTGACCGGCGGCGGCGTAAACGGCGTTCCACAACGCGGTACCGCCGCATCCGCGGAGGGGAATGGCGGTTTCGCAGGATTCACCGAACTGCTCGCCCGCGTGCTGGAACATGTCCATCAGACTCAGACCCTTGCGCATCTCCTCCGGCGAAGCCGTCAGGTTGGCGATAAGTTTCACGTCGGTTCCCACTGTGACGATGAAGGCGCGGTCCTGGGGGCGGATCACCTGGGTGAGAAACTGCCCGGCGGTGCGGCGATGCTGATCGATGAACGCGGACTGGCTGCCGCTGACGTTGACGATCAGGCCGACGGTCAGGGGCAGGTCGGATTCCTGCCAGAGCTGGTCGATTTTCTGAAGTCGTCCGTTGTCGTGCAGTTCGAAATCGGCCGCAGTAAGGTTCTTCGCGGGAACGCCGTTGCGATCGGCGACGGCGCAGGTGACGGTGACCAGTCCGACATCGACGCGAATGTCGGGCTTTTGTGCGCTAACGATCGCGCAAGCCGAGAAAAGCGCCAACCACTCGCGCATGGGGACTACAGCTTGGGTTGCGGCGGCGGCAATTCGCGCGCGGGACACATCGATTCGAATCCTACGCGTTTATGGGAACCGTCGCAGAACGGCTTGTTTTCAGAATGCCCGCAGCGGCACAATCCGATGGTGGTGCGGCCGGCGAGACCGAATTGATTGCCGTCGGCGTCATGCACGGTGAAATCGCCTTCAATGCGGATGGAACCGTTGTTGAAAATTGTAACCTTCGCTGCCATTAAACCGATGCTAGCACGCGTCCCCTATAATCAACAATTATGCGTTGGTTGGTGTTTCTGTACGCCGGCATGGGGTGGCTGGGCGCGCAGGAGCAGGCAGGAACGCTTCCGCCGGATCTGATGCTGCTCTCGAAGGTTCGCTATCACGCGTTGGAGAATTTGGTGCATCTGCCCAATTACACCTGCGTCGAAACGGTGGAACGGAGCCGCCGCGGCGCCCGGACGAAGAAGTTTCAGTTGATCGACACGCTGCGCCTGGAAGTCGCGCTGGTGGATGGAAAAGAAATGTTCGGCTGGCCGGGCGCGAAAAAATTCGAAGACGTGGACCTGGAAAAACTGGTGCCCGAGGGCGGGGCGATCGGGAACGGGAACTTCGCCCTGCACGCGCGGGCGATCTTCGAGGGGCAGAGCGCGACCTTTAAATATCGCGGCGAAGAAACGCTGGACGATCGCGCCGTGGTGCGCTTCGACTATACCGTGCCGCTGCTGATGAGCGGTTACAAGCTGCATGTCGGGAACCGGGAAGCGGTGGTCGGTTATCATGGATCGGTTTATGCCGATGCAAAAAGTCTCGACGTTCAGCGCATCGAAGTCGCGGCGGACAATATTCCGGCGGAACTGGGGTTGTCAGCCGCGGAGGATCGCGTGAATTACGCACGTGTCGCGATCGGAGAGGGACAATTTCTGTTGCCGGAGACGAGCGAATTGACCATGATCGGCCTGGACGGGAGCCAGAATCACAACCAGGTACGGTTTGCGTCCTGCCGCCAGTTCGCGGGCGAATCCGTGTTGACGTTCGGGGATGCGCCCGTGTCCGCGCCGGCCGCGGCGCCGCTGGCGCACATCGAGTTGCCGGCGGGAATCACCGTCCAGTTGATCCTGCTGGATGACGTGGACACGCGTCGCGCGGCGGTGGGTGATCCGGTGCGGGCGCGGCTGCAAAGTCCCGTGAAACACAACGGCCAGGTGCTGTTTGCGAAGGGTGCCACGGCGACCGGCCGCATTTCACGCCTCGAACAGCGCGACGACTACCTTGTGCTTGGCATCGAATTTTCGGAAATGGAGTCGAGCCAGGCGCGCGCGCCGCTGCACCTGCAACTGGACGACATCGGGGGAAAGCAACTGATCGAAGCCAAGCCGCGCGGGACCATCCCGCCGGATCCGCGTCCGGGCGAAGGCATCTTGATTCTGCGGCCGGAGCGCCCCACGCTGGCGCACGGCACCTTCATGTCTTGGAGAACGATTTCGTGATTCATTTGTCGAGTGAAACCGGAGATTTATTCGCGCAGGCCTTCGCCTTCGCGCAGAAGCAGGTGCGGAAGCTGATCGAAAAGCATCCCGGATGTTTATCCTCTATACACGCAAAACGGCGCGTGGAAGCACGAAGGTCCGGCCTGGACCCACTGGTGCGACGGGTTTCTGCCGGGCATGATGTGGATCTTCCACAAGCACGCGCCGGCCGATTCGCCGGAAGCGAAATACTGGCTGGAGCAGGCGATCCGCTACACCAAGCCGCTCGAGCCGCGCAAGCACGATCGCGATGTGCACGATCTGGGGTTTCTGTTCTTGTCGACTTACTACCGCTGGTACCGGCTGACGCACGATCCGGCGCTGCGCGACGTGCTGATCGAGGCGGGCAAGACCCTGGCGCTGCGTTTCAAGGAAAAAGGCCAGTATCTGCGCTCGTTCGTCGCCGATAATTCGCTGTTCATCGACATCATGATGAACGTCGGGATCATTTTTTATGCCGCGCGCGAGACCGGCGACCGGCGGCTGCGCGACATCGCGGTGCGGCATTCGCTTGACCACGCGGCGAGTGCTGGTGCGCGGCGACGGCTCGACCGCGCACGAAGGAATTTTCGACACCGACACCGGCGAATTTCTGCGCCAGACCACGCATCAGGGCTATCGCGGCGATTCCTGCTGGTCGCGCGGCCTGGCGTGGGCGCTGTACGGATTCACGACGTGTTACGAATACAGCCGCGATCCGCATTTCCTGGAAACCGCGCAAGCCTGCGCGGATTACTACATCTACGCACTGCCCGGCGGACGGCATTCCGCCGTGGGATTTCAATGCTCCGGCGGAGAATCGGACGCTGCTCGATACCTCGTCGGCGGCGATCTGCGCGGCGGGGTTGCTGCGGCTGTGCCGCCTGGAGCCGGATTCGCTGAAGGGGCACCTGTATTGGTCGACCGCGGTGCAGATCCTGCGCTCGCTGTGCGAGAAGCATCTGGCGAAATCCGATCCGAAGTGGGAAGGGATTCTTGAAGGGCGGCGTGTATCACGTCCACAAGGGCTTGGGCGTGGATGAATCGGTGATGTGGGGCGAATACTTCTTCTGCGAAGCTCTAGAGCGGATGCTCTGGTAGCCTACGGCTACTTTTGGCCGCCGCGACGGATGATGAAAGGTTTCACCGCTTGTCTTGCGACGGGGTTTTCACGGACTTAGGAAGAGCTAAGTCAAGGGGACCGGCGTCTCCAAGGTTTCACGCGGATAAGGCTTAAAGGCCACCACTGCGAGCGGCGGCAAAGTAATCGAGAGGCTCGCCGGGTGGCCAGTGGAACGCGAGGTCCTGCGTCATCGCCGCAGCCGCCGTTGCCCATGTTCGAGCCGCCGAACATCGCAGCGTCGGTGTTGAAAATTTCGCGATACAGGCCCGCGCGCGGCACGCCGATGCGATAGCCGTATCGCGGCACCGGCGTGAAATTGCACGCGAACACGATGAAATCCTCGCGATCCTTGCGCGAAACGCACGAAGGAAATGATCGACGATTCGGCGTCGCGGAAATCGATCCACTCGAAGCCGGTGAAGTTGTCGTCCACTTCGTACAGCGCCGGCTCGCGGCGGTAGAGCCAGTTCAGCTCCTTCACCATGGTCTGCAGCTTGTGATGCACCGGCCATTGCAGCAGACGCCAGGGCAGGCTGCGCGTCGTGATTCCACTCCTCGGTCTGGCCGAATTCGCATGCCCATGAACAGCAGCTTCTTGCCGGGATGCCCGAACATGTAGGCCAGGAACGCGCGGGTGTTGGCGAAGCGCTGCCACTCGTCGCCGGGCATTTTCGAAACCAGGCGATCGCTTGCAGTGCACCACTTCGTCGTGCGAGACCGGCAGCACGAAATTCTCGGTGAACGCGTACAGCATGCTGAAGGTGATGTTCTGCTGGTGATATTTGCGGAACACCGGGTCCTTGGCGAAGTAATCGAACATGTCGTGCATCCAGCCCATGTTCCACTTCATGGTGAAGCCCAGGCCGTCGAGTAGACCGGCCGCGAGACGCCGGGCCAGGCGGTGGATTCTTCGGCGATGGTGATGCGCGCCGGGCTCCTGATGCGCCAGCTCGTTGAAGCGCCTCAGGAAGTCGATCGCTTCCAGATTCTCGCGGCCGCCGTAGCGGTTGGGAATCCATTCGCCGGGCTCGCGCGAATAGTCCAGATACAGCATGGACGCGACGGCGTCCACGCGCAGGCCGTCGATGTGAAATTCGCGCAGCCAATATAGCGCGTTCGAGAGCAGAAACGTTCGCACTTCGTTGCGGCCGTAGTTGAAGATCAGCGTGCCCCAGTCGCGATGCTCGCCCTGGCGCGGATCTTCGTGCTCATAGAGCGCCGTGCCGTCGAAGCGCCACAGGCCGTGCGCATCGCGCGGGAAATGCGCCGGGCACCCAATCGAGAATCACGCCGAGGCCGGCCTGATGGCAGTGGTCGACGAAGTAGCGGAAATCGTCGGGAGTGCCGAAGCGCGAGGTGGGCGCGTAGTAGCCGGTGACCTGATAGCCCCACGAGCCGGAGAACGGATGCTCCATCACGGGCAGCAGTTCCAGATGCGTGTAGCCCATCTCGCTTCGCGTACTCGACCAGGCTTGTCGGCCAGCTCGCGATAGGTGAGCCACTCGTTGTTGGGCCCGCGCATCCAGGATTCCAGATGCACTTCGTAGATCGAAACGGGCTCGCGCAGCCGATTCGCGGCCGGCGCGGGCTTCCATCCACTCCGCGTCGGCCCAGGTGTAATTCGACAGGCTCCAGACGATGGACGCGGTCTTGGGCGGGATCTTCGGCGAAGAAGCGCGTAGGGGTCGGCACTTCTCCTGCTCCTCGCCGGTGCGGGAGAGCACGGAATATTTGTAATGCGCGCCTGCGGTCGAGGCCGGGAATGAAAATTTCCCAGATGCCGCCGTCGCGCAGGCGCATGGGATGGCGGGTGCGATCCCAACGATTGAAATCGCCGATGACGCTGACCACCTCGGCGTTGGGAGCCCAGACGGCGAAGCGCACGCCGTCGACGCCTTCGCACTTCACGCGGTGCGCGCCCAGCGTGCGGTAGCTTTCGTAGTTGGTGCCCTCGCCGTGCAGGTGCAGTTCGAAGGAAGTGAGCAGAGGAGGGAAACGGTAGGGATCGTTGAATTCGTAGGCGCCGGTGAGCAGGCGATATTCGCCGGCGGCTTTGGCGGAGTTCAGCGACGAAGAAACCGGATGGATGCACCAGCGTCATCGGGATGGCGCGATCGCCAAGGATGACCGAGGCCTCCTTGGCTTCCCGGAAGCCACGCGCGAATTTCCATGCCGTGTAGGCCCAGAACACTGAAAGCGTCGCGATGGCGGCCTTCGACAATCGCTTAATCTCGCTTTCGGCGAGCGCCTGAATCTCATCCGGTGGAGGCACGAACGCTATTATGGCAAGAATGACGCCTCGCGCCGAACTGCACCTGCATTTGGAAGGATCGGTGGAGCCGGAAACGCTGCTCGAGTTCGATCCGTCGCTGACTCGGGAAGAGATCGCGGCGGCCACGTCATACACCGATTTCGCGGGATTCATCAACAGCTACATCTGGGTGAACCGGCGGCTGCGAGGCGCCTGCGGATTACGCGATTGTCGCGCGGCGCCTGTTCGAACGGCTGGCGAATGAAGGCGTGACATACGCGGAAGTGACGCTGTCGGCGGGCATGATGCTGTGGAAAGGCCAGGAGTTCGCGCCGATCTACGACGCGATTTGCAGCGCGAAGCTGGAAGCGTCCGCGGTAGAAGTGCGATGGATTCTCGACGCGACGCGGCAATTCGGCGCGGAGGCTGCGAAACCGGTGTTTCGATCTTGCGGCGGAGCGAGTCGGCGACGGCGTGGTCGCGATCGGCCTGGGAGGATATGAGGCGGGCGGTCGGGCTTTATGGTTCGCTGATCTATATAAGGAGGCTCGCGATCGCGGGCTTGCGGCTGACGTGTCACGCGGGCGAGACGACGGGTCCGCAGAGCATTTGGGATGCTCTCGAGATCGGCGCGGAGCGGATCGGCCACGGCATTCGAGCCGATCGAAGACCCGCGGCTGATGGACCGTCTTCGCGAAGAAGATATTCCGCTGGAGATCTGCATCACCAGCAATGTGCGGACCGGCGCGGTGGGATCGCTGGCGGAGCATCCGGTGCGGAGGCTGTTCGACGCCGGAGTGCCGATTACATTGAACACGGATGATCCCGCGTTGTTCGGCTGCACGTTAACGAGTGAATATGAACTGGCGGCGCAGCAGTTCGGGTTTACAGAGGCGGAACTTGCGCAGCTAGCCGAGAACAGCTTTCGGTACGCGTTTCAAAAATGAAAAATCATTTGGACGCCGATGTGTCCGCGTGAAAACACAAAACGAACCGCGGTTGTGAAAAGCGATCATCCACCGCTCCGAAGCTGCTGATATTTGACAGCGTCGGCCACGAGCCGCGACCGCAGGAAGCGGTGGATGTCACGGGTTTTCACACAGACTCTCGCGGTTGGCTGTTGCTGATTCAGGAGCGGCCGGTGCCGAAATCATTTGGACCCGCCATTCAGCGCGACGCGGTCCGATGGTGAAATTCCGGAGTTCAGGTGAATGTCTTCGCGGACCTTCAGCTTCCGGCGATAGCGGCCAAAGTATTCAGGAATATCACCGCCGTATTGAAAGCTGTACATGATATCCGCGAAATTCGGCGTGTGCGGCAAGCCCAGCGCGTGGCCGGATTCGTGCAAACAGGTCAGGTAAACAACGGTGTCGCGAAGCAGAGCATCTTTGGTACCGCCCGCCGCAATGCGCACGTTGATCTGCGCACCCCGGTGGCCGTTGACTTCGATCGGCATCGTCTCGCCGTACAATCCGTCAGTTGGCGTCGCCCAGACCAGACGAATCACAGCGGCAGAGCGGTTTTCCGTCGGAACGAAATGCAGACGCCCATCCGAGGCTTTCTGCCAGGCTTCGAACGCCCAGCGCGCGAGCTGCACATCGCCCGCGACGCATTCAGTCTCAGGATTCGTACAGGGCGCGACCCAGTAAGGTGTGTCGGCGGCCAATAGCGTGCCGATCAGGCTAACGCCGAGCAATAATTTTTTCATCGTGTAACGACCGCACCAATGCTTCCAGTTCTGCCACGCGGCGCGACAGATCGTCGATAGCTTGCCCTTCGGGATCCGGGAGCTTGCCGTGTTCGAGAGGGTTCAGCTCGGAATCGGCATCGCCGACGACGCGTCCCGGAACGCCGACCACGGTGGAATGATCGGGAACAGGGCGCACCACCACCGAACCCGCGCCGACTTTCACGAAATCGCCGATGCGAATATTGCCGAGGATTTTCGCGCCCGTGCCGATTACTACGCCGTTGCCGATGGTCGGATGGCGCTTGCCCGTGTCCTTGCCGGTGCCGCCGAGGGTGACGCCCTGATACAGCAGCACGTCGTCGCCGATCTCCGACGTTTCGCCGATCACCACGCCCATTCCATGATCGATGAAGCAGCGTCGGCCGATGGTCGCGCCGGGGTGGATCTCGATTCCGGTTATGGTTCGCGAGAATTGCGATAAAACGCGCGCCAGCGTGAACCAGCCTCGGCGATACAACCCGTGGGCCACGCGATGCAGCAGAATCGCATGGAAGCCGGGATAGCACAGCACGATTTCCAGCACGCTGCGCGCCGCTGGATCGCGGCGGAACACGGTGTCGATCTGCTCGCGGATGGCTCCCATCACCCGTCATTATCGCGCGTATTATCCTGGTTAGGTGCGAATTACGGTAATCGCGATGATTCTTGCACTGGCCGCCTGCTCGTCGGCGCCGGATACGACAAAGATGAAAAAGACGGGTCCGCCGGAGCCTCCGGGCGCGGCGGTGCCGGTCAACAAGCATCCGCTGGCGAAGTATCTCGAGGTTGGCGGATTCCGCATGGAAGAGTCGGGGACCGGGAAACTGAAGATAACGTTTGTGGTGATTAATCATTCCACGGCCGACATCGGCGACCTGGGATTGAAGATGAAGCTGACCACCAGCGCGGCTAAACCTGACGATCCGCCGATCGCCGAGTTTGACGCGTCGATTCCGTCGATCGGGCCAAACGAATCGAAGGACGTTTCGGTGACCGTGCCGACGAAGATGCGCATCTACGAGCTGCCGGACTGGCAATTCCTGCGCGGGCAGTTCGAGATCACATCGCCAGCGCCATGACGACACGGCTGTATTACGACGACTGCTATCTGCACGAGTTTCGCGGACACGTGGTCGAGATCGCGGACGAGGGCAGGCGCGTGTACCTGGATCGGACCGCGTTTTACCCGACCTCCGGTGGGCAGCCGTTTGATCTGGGAACATTGGGCGGAGTTGCCGTGCGCGAAGTCGTGGACGAAGAGGAGCGCATCGCGCATTTGCTGGATTCGCCGCTGGCGGCGCAGGAAGTGGAGGGACGAGTCGATTGGGTGCGCCGCTTCGACCACATGCAGCAGCATACCGGGCAGCATCTGCTTTCAGCGGTGCTGATCGAGTCGTTCGATATCAACACGTTGAGTTTTCACCTGGGCGCCGTGACGTCGACCATCGATGTGGGCGCGCCGGCGCTGGAAGCTTCAAAAATCGAGCGCGTGGAAGAACGCTGCGCCGCGATTATCGCGGAAGCGCGGCCAGTGTCGATCCATTACGAAGATTCATCGGCGGATTTAGCCTTGCGAAAAGCCTCGGCGCGGACGGGCACCCTGCGGATCGTATCGATCGACGGACTCGATCGAAGCGCATGCGGAGGGACTCACGTGCGTTCGACGGCTGAAATCGGGCCGCTGCTGATTCGCAAGCTCGAAAAGATTCGCGGCAACGTGCGGATCGAATTTGTGTGCGGCCTGCGGGCGATTCGTCAAGCGCGGCAGGATTTCCGGACGCTCTCGGAGATCAGCCGGCTGGTTTCGGTGCCGCTCGAAGAGACGCCGGCGCTGGTGGCGGCGCAGATCGATAAAGCCAAGACTCTGGAAAAAAGCTATCAACGGCTGGCTGCTGAACTCGCGCAACGCGAGGGCAGGGAACTGTATGCAGCCACAGCTCCAGATGAATCGGGCGTGCGGAAAGCGACCCAGCGCGGCCCCATCGACGATGCGATGCGCGCGCGGGCACAGGCGTTTGTAGCGGCCGCGAAGGCCGTATTTCTGGCGATTTGCGAGAATCCGCCATCGGTGCTGCTGGCGGCTTCGGCGGATTCGGGCGTTCACGCCGGCGATCGCGTGAAAGCGGCGGTTACGGCCGCGGGAGGGCGCGGCGGCGGAAATGCGGCGCTGGCGCAGGGCAGCGTTCCCTCGGCCGCGGCATTGGAGTCAGTGACCCGCGCTTTGATAATCTGAAGTGGATGCCTGACAATTTTCGCCGCTTCGAAGCCGGACCGGATCCGTTCGGACGCATCTGGGAAGCAGAGTTCCGCTGGCTTCAGACCGGAATCTCGATCCGCCATGCCGATACCGTGGATGTGAAGTTCGTGGTATGGACCGCGGACGAGCCAAAACAGGAGAAAGTTCTGGCGCTGCCTCATCCCGCGCTGCTTGCGCTGAGCGGGCAGACTGGCCACCCGCTCACCGATGCATGGTGTTTGAAGCTGGCGGCTGTGCATCTGAAACACATGGTCGAGTCGGGTGAGGACCTGGAAAAAACTTTGGTCACGCTGTCGCCCGCCGATCTCGAACGTGCCGCTGGAATTGCACAACCGGTGTAACTTCTTTTCTTTCGGCATCGTGGTAAATATAGGATCTGACGAGAGCGCCGGGGATCCTCGGGGGCGCGAATGGGAGGTAATGACATGGTCAACTGTCCAATGTGTGACGCCGTCATCGATGTTGACGAAGAAGAGCTGGACGAGGGCGATTCTCTGATCTGTGAAGAATGTGGAGCGAATCTGAGAGTCTCTGGAGTTTCACCGCTGGAGCTTTCGCCCGATAAGGAAGACGAAGAAGACGACGATTTTGAGGATGACGATTTCGACGAAGACGACGAGGACGTCGAGGAAGAAGAAGACGAGGAAGAGGATGAGTGGAAGTAGGCGCTGCGCCGCGCTGTTTTTGGTCGCGGCGGTGGGAGTGCTTTCAGGGCAGTCGAAGAAGCAGCGGCAAGCCTATGCGATCGTGGAGGGCACGGTATTTCGCGACCCCGGCCTGGCGCTGCCCGGCGCCAAAGTGATCTTGACGCTTAAAGGCGACGCGAAGGCGAAGAAATTGCTAGAAGCGGAAACCAATTATCGCGGCGAGTTTTTATTTCGCGTTCCTCCGGAAGAGGCGACGTACCTCGTGAAGGCGTCGCTCAAAGGCTATGGTCCCGAAGAGAAAGAAGCGGCGGTCTCCGGTGAGGTGCGGGTGAGTGTCAATCTGGTGCTGTCGCCGCAGCCGAAGAAATGATTTTCGAAACGAGGTGTAGCGTGAAGTGGATGGTGTGGGCGGCGATTCTGGCATCGAGCGTGGTCCTGTTCGCGCAGCAGACCAAGAAAGAGAAAAAGGAAGCCGCCGCGGAACGAATCGTGCAGGGGACGGTTTACGATCCTGACGACAAATTCGTGAACGGCGCGGTGGTGCAGTTGAAGGACCAGCGCTCGCTGCAAGTCCGGTCTTTCATCACCCAGGACAACGGCGCGTATCATTTTTCCGGCTTGAAGATCGACAACGATTATCAAATGAAAGCCGATTACAACGGCATGACCAGCGGCTGGAAGACGCTGAGCGTGTTCGACACACGCAAGGAGCCGATCATTAATCTCAAGCTCGCCAAATCCGAGAAGAAGCCGGAATCGAAACAATGAAGAAATGCGTTTTGTGGTTGGCGATGCTGGCGTTGTGTGCGCAGCCGAAGGCGACGCCGGTGGATGACGCGTCGTATCCCAAAGTGTTGGCGTCGCACAAAGGTAAAGTCGTGCTGGTGAGCTTCTGGGCCACCTGGTGCGTGCCGTGCCGCAAGGAAATGCCGGAGCTGGTGAAGCTGGAGGAGAAGCTACGCGCGCGCGGGTTCGATGTCGTGACCATCTCCAACGATCTGCCGGAGCGGGAAACGGCCGCTGTCAAAGTGTTCGGCGAGAATCACGTTTCCGGCGCTCCGTACATCAAGAAAGCCGCCGATGACGACAAGTTCTACGATTCGATCGACAAACAATGGGGCGGCGTGCTGCCGGCGTTGTTCCTCTATGATCGAAGCGGTAAGAGGGTCAAGTCGTTTGTAGGCGAGACGCCGATCAACGTCATTGAAGCTGCGGTCGTCAAGATTCTGTAGGAGCTTGTTGAAGAACCCGGAAAACCGCTTGCTGGCGCGCGCGGCTCGGCAAGCGACCGATGTGACAAATAGGGTCTGTGTGAAAGCCCGCGACATCCACCGCTTCCTGCGGTCGTGGCTCGCTAAATTTGAAAGTGCCGACCCCGAGCCGCGACCGCAGGAAGCGGTGGGTGCCCGCGTTTCACACAGGCTCGTGCCGGTATTCATTTTTGCGGTGCATGCCCTTTCCGCGCAATCGCTGATTTTCAAGGACGCCACGATTATCGACGCCACCGGTGCGCCCGCGCGCAAAGGGAGCGTCGCCATTACCGGCGGCCGCATCACCGCGATCGGGAAGGTTCGCGCGCGCCGCACGGATCGCGTGATCGACGCCAAAGGGAAATTCCTGATCCCGGGTCTGTGGGACATGCACATCCATCTCGGTCCGCCCGAAATGTTTTTCCCGCTTCTGATTGCCAATGGGATCACAGGCGTGCGCGAGATGTTCACCGGCATTCCGATGCCCGTGATCCGCACATGGCGCTCGCGTCCGGATGTTCCGCGGATCGTCGCGCCAGGATTTCTCGACGGCCCGTTGCTGCTGTCGGCGGGTCCTCCGGCGCCGGGCGCGTTCGCGGTGGCGACGGCGGAGCAAGGGCGCGCGGCAGTTCGCCTGCTGGCCTCGAGCGGCGTCGATTTCATAAAGGTCTATAACAGCCTTCCCCGCGACACCTACTTCGCGATCGCGGCCGAGGCGCGCGCCATCGGGATTTCGTTCGCAGGGCATGTTCCGGAAGCCGTCAGTCCCGCCGAGGCGTCGGATGCTGGGCAGCGCAGCCAGGAACATCTGATCAATATTCTTCTGGCTTGTTCGACTAATGAAGAAGCGTTGCGCACCGCGCGCGTTTCGATGATGCTCAACGATCAAATTTCCGGAGAGGAACGGATGCGGCTGCTCGCGTTTCCCCGGCCCGAAGGCTTGTTCGACACCTACAGCGAAACCAAGGCGACCGCGTTGTTCCAGACCTTCGTGAAGAACGGGACCTGGCAAACGCCCACGCTGGCTCTGCTTGAAGGATTCGCGCGGGCTCGCGATGAAGACTTCATCAAGGATCCGCGACGGAAATATCTTTTGAAGGCATGGAGCGCGGAGTGGGATCCGCGCAACACGTTTTTCCTAAAAGATCTTTCGCCTTCCGACTATGATTCTCTGAATGCGCGTCTGCATGCCTTGCTCGAGCGCTATGAAAAGCTGGTCGGCGACATGCATCGCGCGGGAGTCGAGATTCTCGCCGGGACCGACGCCAATGGAAGGAATCCGGTGTTTCCGGGGTTCGGTCTGCACGAAGAATTAGCCCTGCTGGTGAAATCGGGACTGACGCCGCTCGAAGCCTTGCAATGCGCCACGCGTAACGCGGCTCGCTATTTTGGCGGCGCGGATTTTGGAACCATCGAGCTGAAAAAAGCCGGCGATTTGGTTTTGCTCGACGCAGATCCGCTGGCCGATATTCACAATACGCAGAAAATTAATTCCGTCGTGATGCGCGGCCGCTATTATACGCGCGACGATCTGGACGCGTTGCTTGCGCGAGTTGCGGCGCTGGCGGCTCGGTAGACTATCATGGCTGGATATGGCGAACCCCATGACAGGACCTTCTCAATCCGCGAATCCGGATCTGATTTTCAATGCGCTCAATGGCTTTCAGCGTTCCATGGCGCTGAAAGGCGCGATCGAACTGGCGATTTTCACGCATATCGCCGACGGCGCCACCAGCGCCGCGGAGATCGCGAAACGCTGCCAGGCGTCCGAGCGCGGGGTCCGCATCCTGTGCGATTTTCTGGTGGTGCACGGGTTTCTCACCAAGAACGACGGCGCTTACGGTCTGGAGGCGGAAGCCGCGGCGTTTCTGAGTCAGCGCTCGCCGGCGTATATGGGCAGCATGGCGACGTTCCTGATGCACCCCATGAGTCTGGAAAATTTCAAAGACGTCGCGGCTTCGGTGCGAAAGGGCGGCACCATCTCGACCGCGCATCATCACCAGGAGCCGGATAGTCCCGTGTGGGTCGAGTTCGCGCGCTCCATGGCGCCCATGGCGGGGATGGAGGGGCGAATTCTGGCTCCAATCGTGGCGGGGAGCGGTCCGATGAAGGTACTCGACATCGCGGCGGGGCACGGATTGTACGGGATCAACGTCGCGCTGGCAAATCCGCAAGCAGAGATTTTCGCGACGGATTGGAAGAAAGTTCTCGAAGTCGCCGTGGAGAACGCCGGTCGCGCGGGCGTCGCGAACCGGCACCACACCATTCCAGGCAGCGCGTTCGACGTCGATTTCGGCGCCGGCTTCGACCTTGTCCTGCTGACCAACTTCCTGCACCATTTCGATGCGCCCACCAACATCGGATTGCTCAAGAAGATTCGAGCCGCGATGAAGCCGGGCGGGCGCATGGCGACCCTCGAATTCGTCCCCAACGACAATCGCGTCTCGCCGCCGACCGCGGCTGCATTCAGCCTGATCATGCTCAGCAATACCGAAGGCGGCGACGCATACACCTTTGGCGAGCTGGACGCGATGTTCCGCGCGGCCGGTTTCGGAGAGAGCCGGATGCAGGACCTTCAGCCTACACCCCAGCGGCTGATCGTAACCGCGTATTAGTTGGCAAATCGCTCCGTAACCGTCGCGGCTCTGCTGGACCTGGCCTAAAGAGCTATTTCTTCTCGATCGCGATCACGGAGACTTGCGTTTCCCCGTTGGTAAACCCGATGGTCACCACGCTGGTCCGTTTCTTGTCGGCATCCTCAACACTCACCATGCCGCCGGTTTCGGCGCTGACGGCCTGGGTCACGTTGAACCCTCCGCTCTTGAAGGAGTCCTGATAATACTGGATTACTTTCGCCACGGGATCCTTGGTCTTGAAGCTGAACTGGAACTGATTGCCTTGCGGAGTCTGCGCGGAGTAATTCGCCTCCGTCGAAGATCCGGGGTAGACCGGCACCCACGAGGGCGGCGGTTTCGATCCGTTGGCGCCGAACGTCAAGGTGGAGTCGTTGGATTTCAACGTCACGTTGCCGTTGCCGGCGGCGGATACGGTCACATCTTTGCCATCGTTGCCCGTCATCACCAGGGTCTTCTGGTCGGGGTCGAAGCGGAACGTCATCACCTTCCCGGTGGATTTTTCTTTCATGGTGATCCGGCCCCCGCGGTCGTCGGTGGAGACGACTTCGAGATCGGGATGCAGCGCCGCGGCCATTTTGGCCATGGCCAATCCGGGGTTGCTCTTCATCAGGCCGGGATCGAATCCCGCGTTTTTCACGGCGCGAACGGCCAGGAAGCCAAGGATGCCGCACGTCATCATGCCTAGGAACATGACCACGGCGAGACCGCCAAGGATCCAAACCAGAGGGCTTACTTTTTTTGCCGGAGCTTCCCGGATTCTGAGGCGGCATCGATGGAGGCGTGTTAGACATAAGTTTCCCTTCCCCTTTGAGTTGCGTGAAAAACGACCCTCGCGGCGTTTCACGCCCACACTCCTTTGGAACATGATAACGGATCGTCAGCGCCGGCGGATTTCTTGAGACCTGCTACGAGGACGGGCTTTCCGTAAGCCGCTGGGTCGGTTTGATCGACAGCGCCATAACCAGGGCGGCCCCGATGGCGATCCCGGCCACCCAGCCGAACAAACTGGGAAGCGGCATGCTCTCAAACAACGATCCGGCTTTTCCAGCGAGCCAGTTGCCGACGCTGGTGGCCAGGAACCAAATTCCCATCACGAATCCGCCGGCGCGCGCAGGTGCAAGCTTGGTCATCGCGCTTAAGCCCACTGGACTCAGGCACAGCTCGCCCAGCGTCTGAAACAGATAGCAACCCACCAGCCACCACGGCGATACTTGCGATCCGTAAGCGGCGGGCACCATGATCGCGAACGCGAGGCCGGCGAAGAGAAGGCCAACCGTGAACTTAGCGGGACTCGACGGCTCGCGCCGGCCCAGCGCCAGCCACAGCCAGGCGAAGACCGGAGCCAGAGTGATTACGAAGAATGGCTGGACGAACTGGAACCAGGAAGCGGGAAATTCGTAGCCCAGGACGTGTCGGTTCGTGTTCCGCTCGCCGAAAAGATTGAGTGACGATCCGGCTTGTTCGAACGACGCCCAGAAAATAGCGGCGGCGACGAACAGCACCAGCACCACTACCGCGCGTTTGCGCTCCTCTACCGACCAGCCCTTGCCCAAGATAAGCCAGTAAAACGCCCCAACTGAGACGGCGAGCAGCACCCAACCTAGGCCGTTCGAGATCGAAGTAGCGGTGAGCTCAATGACACCCGCCGAGTTGAGCGCCGCGAGCGAAACCAGGATCACGATGCCGGCGATTGCCGCGATCATGCCAATGCGTTTATCGGAGCGATAGGCCGAAGCGTCGCCGGCGGTAGATCGAAGCGCGCCCGCCGAGCCGAGATACTTGGTTCCCCACAAGAACTGAATCACTCCCGCGACCATGCCGATTCCGGAAATTGCGAACCCGAGCCGCCAACTGATCTTTTCTCCAACCCATCCGCAGATCAAAGGCGAAATTAGCGAGCCAACATTGATTCCGATATAAAAAATAGAGAAACCGGAATCGCGGCGTTTGTCGTCGGGCTTGTAGAGATGACCGACGATGGTGCTCACGTTGGGCTTAAGAAGCCCCGTGCCGAGGATCAGCAGGCCCAGCCGGCATAGAAGACCGTGATGCTGGGCGCAGCCAGGCAAAAGTTTCCGCCCGCGATCAAAATGCCGCCAAGCAGAACCCCGCGCTGCTGCCCGATGATGCGGTCCGCAACCCATCCCCCGGCCAGAGTCATCAGATACACCGAGGCGGTGTAGAATCCGTAGACCGCGCCGGCTTTCATCACCGGGAATCCCAGGCCGCCGCCTTGCGTCCCAGCGGTCATGAACAGGATCAACAGCGCGCGTGTGCCGTAGTAGCTGTACCGCTCCCACATCTCGGTGAAGAACAGCGTGGCAAGCCCGCGCGGGTGACCGTAGAAACTGGTATCGGCGCGCGCAGCATCGAGTGAGGTGGTCATAGGAGCTTACCGGCTCCGCCAGTTTATATGGTCGCGGATCCGATTGGCAATTCGGGCCCTACTTGGCTGAGAACCGGTAGACGGTCGTGCTTCGGAATTGTTCCCCTGGCTTGAGCGTGGTCGAAGGGAATGCCGGCTTGTTGGGAGAATCCGGAAAATGTTGCGTTTCGAGACAGAAGCCGGAGCGGCGGGCGTAAACCTTGCCGCCTTTGCCTTTCGCAGTGCCGTCCAGAAAATTTCCGGTGTAAAACTGGACACCGGGCTGCGTGGTCAACACTTCCATGACGCGCCCCGTCGACGGCTCCTCGACGCGCGCCGCCAGCCGCAGTTCGCCGCCGGTGCGATTCAGAACCCAGTTGTGGTCGTACCCTTTGCCGAGTTTCAACTGCTCGTCATTCTGATCGATTCGCGCGCCGATCGCGGTGGGCCTGCGAAAATCGAAGGGCGTGCCCGCGACCGGCCGCAGTTCGCCGGTAGGGATCAGGCCCGCGTCGACTGGCGTGAACCGGCCGGCATTCAACATCATCAAGTGCCCCAGAATGTCGCCGGAACCCGCGCCCTTCAAGTTGAAATAAGCATGATTGGTCAGGTTGACCACTGTGGTTTTGTCGGTGGTGGCGACGTAATCGATTCTCAATTCGTTCGCATCGGTGAGATGATACTGGACCGTCGCCGTCAGGTTGCCGGGGAAACCTTGCTCGCCGTCTTTGCTCAGATATTTCAGCTCCAGCCCGCCGTTGGGAAGCTCGCGCGCGGCCCAGTTTGCTTTGTCGAATCCGTGCGCGCCGCCGTGCAGCGAATTTTCGCCATCGTTCTTGTCGACCTGGTACTCGACGCCGTTCAACGTGAATCGCGCGCGGCCGATGCGGTTTCCATAGCGCCCGATCAGCGCGCCGAAAAACGGTCCCGCATTCGCGATGTACCCGTCGACCGCATCGAACCCGAGCACCACGTCCGCCAAGGAGCCTGCGCGGTCCGGGACTTTGAGCGAAACCAGCCTGCCGCCGTAATTCGTGATTCTGGCCTCGACGCCATTCTTGTTGGTCAGCGTATAAATCTGAACCGAGCCGCCGAATTCGGCGCGCGTGATTTTCGTTTCTGCGCTCATCGTGACAGCCGCGGCGAGAAGGACCAACACGGCCCGGAGCCTGTGTGAAAACCGACCATCCACCGCTCCCTGTGGTCGCGGCTCGTGGCCGGGGGGCAGCTTAGCGAGCCGCGACCAGAGGAAGCGGTGGATATTGCGGGTTTTCACACAGGCTCCAGCCGTAGGTTACTCGTAAGCTCAATGAAAGCGCTTCGAAGCCGCAAATGTATAATGTAACCGATTCTCCAAGGAGGCGATTTCATGAAACTCAGCCGCCGCCGTTTTACCGCCACGCTCGCCGCCGCGCCCGTCGCCGCGGCTCAACAGGCGCCACCCGCACCGCCTGCCCCGCCGGCCGACGCCCAGCGCCGCGGAACCGCGCCCGAGGTTCCTCCGTTTCAGGACCCGCTCGCGTTCACGCGCAGCGACGCCGCTCCCAAAGTGCGGCCGTTTCCGATGACGCAGGTGCGCCTGCTCGCCGGGCCGTTCCAGGATGCCGCGGAGTGGAATCGCACCTACATGTCTCGTTTGCCCGTCGATCGGCTGGTGCGGAATTTCAAAGTCAACGCCGGACTGCCGACCTCCGCGCAACCCTTCGGCGGATGGGAGCAGCCGAACAACGGCGAGAAACTCCATCGCGCCAGCGAGCTGCGCGGCCACTTCACGGGTCACTTCCTTTCTGCTAGCGCGCAGCTTTATGCATCCGCCGGAGACCAAGCTGCGAAAGCCAAAGGAGACGAGATCGTCGACGAGCTGGCGAAGTGCCAGAAGCAACTCAGCGGCGGATATCTGAGCGCTTTTCCTTCGGAATTCTTCGATCGCCTCGACGCCCGCCAGGAAGTTTGGGCGCCGTTCTACACGGTCCACAAAATTATGGCCGGGATGTTCGACATGTATCAGCTCACCGGCAACCAGCAAGCGCTCGAAGTGCTGCAAGGAATGGCGGGATGGGCGGACCAATGGACCGCGTCCAAATCCGAAGAGCACATGCAGGACATCCTCAACACCGAATACGGCGGCATGAATGAGATCCTCTATAACCTGGCCGCTTCGACCAACGACGATCGCTGGGCCAAAACAGGCGACCGTTACACCAAGAAGCGTTTCTTCAATCCGCTGGCGTCGCGCCGCGATGAATTGCGCGGCCTGCACGTCAACACGCATATCCCGCAAGTGATCGGCGCCGCGCGGCGCTACGAGTTGTCAGGCGACTATCGCTTCCACGACGTCGCCGATTATTTCTGGTACGAAGTGGTTGGCGCGCGGAGCTACGTCACCACGGGGACCAGCAACGGCGAGGGATGGCTCGCGCAGCCGCGGCAGCTCGCGAGTGAGTTGAAGCGCGCCGTCTCGACCGAGGAATGCTGCTGCTCCTATAACATGCTGAAGCTGACGCGCCACCTTTATCAATGGACCGCCGACCCGCGCTATTTCGATTACTACGAGCGCAGCCTGCTGAACATGCGCCTGGGAACTATTCATCCGCACACGGGGCAGACGCAGTATTATCTTTCGCTGACGCCCGGCGCGTGGAAAACGTTCAACACCGAGTTCGATTCGTTCTGGTGCTGCACCGGCACCGGCGTCGAGGAATATTCGAAGCTCAACGACAGCATCTATTGGCACGATCCGGGCGGCGTGTATGTCAACCTCTTCATCGCTTCGGAGTTGAATTGGGCCGAGAAGGGCCTGCGCCTGAAGCAAGAGACGAAGTTTCCGGAAACTCCGTCGACGATGATTACGATCACCGCGGACAAGCCGGTTCAAGCCGCGATCCGTCTTCGCATTCCAGAGTGGATCTCCGGAGGCTCGGTGAAAATCAACGGAAGGCCGGTGGACGCGCTCGCAAGTCCGGGCAGCTATCTCTCGCTATCGCGAACATGGAAGAGCGGCGATCGAATCGAGATGTCGATGCCGATGAGCCTGCGCTCGGAAAGCATGCCGGACGATCCGCACCAGACGGCCTTCCTGTACGGACCTTTGGTCCTGGCGGGCGACCTGGGATCGGAAGGATTGACGGAAGCGCTGACGATCGGCCCCAATGTTCCGCCGGTGCGCAAAGCGCCGCAGCTCGAAATTCCTTCGTTCCGCGCGTCCGGTCGCGAGCTTTCATCGTGGATCAAGCCTGCCGACGGCCCCCTGTCATTCCGCACTTCCGGCCAAGCCAGGGATGTCGCGCTGTCGCCGATCAACAGCATTTTCGGGAAGCGCTACTCGGTGTACTGGCAGGTCTCCTAACGATGGCCGTCACCTTTGGCGTGATCGTCGGGAATCGCGGCTTCTTCCCCGATCATCTGGCGCGCAGCGGACGCGCGGAGATGATCGATGCGGCTCAAAAAGCCGGCTACGGAGTGGTTGCTGTCAGCCCGGACGAAACCAAGTTCGGCGCCATCGAGACGCGCGCTGAAGCGGCTCGCTGCGCGGAGCTGTTTGCAAGCCGCAAGCGCGATATCGATGGCGTGATCGTCACGCTCCCCAATTTTGGCGATGAGCGAGCCGTCGCCGACACCCTGCGCATGGCCGGACTGAACGTGCCGGTGCTAATCCAGGCGACGCCCGACACTCCGGGCCGCATGACCATCGCCGACCGCCGCGACAGCTTCTGCGGGAAGATGTCGGTGTGCAATAACCTGACGCAATACGGGATTCCCTACTCGCTCACCACGCGCCACACGGAGTCGCCCGCCTCCGATTTCTTTCGCCGCGATCTGGATTGGTTCGCCGCCGTGTGCCGCGTCACGCGAGGATTGCGGCGGCTCCGCATCGGCGCGATCGGCGCGCGTCCGGCCGCGTTCAACACGGTGCGCTATAGCGAAAAGATCCTGGAAGCCCACGGAATTTCGGTTGAGCCGATCGATCTGTCCGAGATCCTCGGCCGTATCGCGCGTATGCAGGACGAAACGGCTTTGGAAAAACTGGACCAAATTCGCAAGTATGTCTCAACCGGCGCCGTGCCCGCGGACGCGCTGATGAAAATGGCGAAGCTTGGCACGGTGATCGACCAGTGGATGGCGGAAACGCAGGTCGCGATCAGCGCGGTCCAGTGCTGGACGTCTCTCGAAGAATTCTTCGGCGTCGTGCCATGCACCGTGATGAGCATGATGAGCGAAAACCTGCTATCGAGCGCCTGCGAGGTCGATATTTGCGGCGTCGTCGGCATGCACGCCTTGCAGCTCGCCTCCGGCACGCCCAGCGCTTTGCTTGACTGGAACAATAACTACGGTGACGATCCGGACAAAGCCGTCTGCTTCCATTGCAGCAATCTGCCCAAACATTTCTTTAAAGAAGTGCGCATGGATTTTCAGGAAATCATCGCGGGAACCGTGGGCAAAGAGAATACCTTCGGAACCTGCGTGGGCCGCGTGAAGAGCGGGCCGATGAGTTTCGCGCGCTTTTCAACCAACGACCGCGAAGGAACCATTCACGGCTACGTTGGCGAAGGCGAATTCACCGACGATCCGCTCGACACCTTCGGCGGAGCGGGCGTCGTTCACATCCCGAATTTGCAGAACCTGCTGCGTTACATCTGCGAGCGTGGATTCGAGCATCACGTCGCGGCGAATTTCAGCACCTCCGCTTCAGCGGTACGCGAGGCCGCGGCGCGATATCTCGGTTGGAGCGTGCATCAGCACGGCTAGAGATGAGCATCGCCGCAGGGGTCGATTTCGGCACGCTGAGCGTCCGCGTTTCCATTTTCGATAGCGTGCGCGGAAGGCTGGGCGCGGCGAACGCGGATTATCCGCTGCTTCGCAAGAGGGATGACCCGGATCACGCTACGCAGAGTCACGCCGATCACTTGCGCGCGCTGGTCGAGGCTATGCATGCCGCGATCGCTGCGGCGGGAATCGCGGGAAACCAGATTGAAGCGATCGCTCTCGACACCACCGGCTCCAGCGTGATTCCGGTCGACGCGAATCTCGAGCCCATCGACGATTACTACCTGTGGTGCGATCATCGCGCGTGGAAGGAAGCAGGCGAGATCACGGCGGCTGCGCATTCGGCCGGTCTGGATGCGATCGAGTGGTGTGGAGGCGTGTACTCCTCCGAATGGGGATTCGCCAAGCTGCTGCATTGGCTGCGCCATAATCCGGAAAAGCGCGATCGATTCGCCACCGCCTTCGAGCATTGCGACATGATCGCCGCGACTCTGTGCGGGATTCGCGATCTGGATCAAGCCCCACGCAGTATTTGCGCGATGGGTCACAAGTGGATGTGGCGGGGCGCATGCCCGCCGTCCAATTTTTGGGCGTCGGTGGATGCGCTGCTCGAAAACGTCAAGCTTCCTGGTCGCTACCAGACATCGGACCAAATCGCGGGGCATCTTTCAACCAAATGGGCCGAGAAGCTCAGTCTCCGCGCGGGAATCCCGATTCCGGTCGGCGCTTTCGATGCGCATTGGGACGCGGTCGGCGCGGGCGTGCGCCTGGGCGACGTGGTGAATGTGGTGGGAACTTCCACCTGCATCATCGCGATCGCCGAGCAGCCGTCGCTGATTCCCGGCGTGTGCGGCGTGGTCGAAGGATCCGTGTATCCGAACTATGCCGGCATCGAAGCGGGTCTTTCGGCGACGGGCGATATCTTTCAAGCCATCGCAAATCGCGCTGGAAAGACGGTCGCCGATCTGTCGTGCGCCATCGAAAATCATCGCGCCGGAGAAACCGGCCTGTTGCGTCTCACCTGGGACAATGGCGATCGTACGGTGCTGGTGAATCCCGAGTTGGGCGGAGTGACCCTCGGCTGGCGCCTGACCCACACCGCCGAAGACGAGCTGTTCGCGGCCGTCGAAGGCACGGCATTTCACACGCGCATTATTCTCGAACGAATGGAGCAGCACGGCGTTCCCGTCGATCGCATCATCAACGGCGGCGGAATCCCGCAGAAAAATCCTGTGCTGAACCGCGTGTACGCGAACGTGCTCGGCAAGCCCATCCTGGTGCCGAAAGGGGATGTGACCAGCCTCGGTTCCGCGGTCTTCGCGTTTCTCGCGGCGGGGACCTTCGCGACCATCGAAGAAGCTCAGAATGCGCTATGTCCAGGTCATGCGACCGTGGAGCCGGATCCCGCCGCCGCAGCCATCTACGATGAGCTATACGCGATCTTCAAGAAACTCTACTTCGCGTTCGGGGCCCGGCGATCGCAGGCCGCCGAGTTAGGTCACGTGCTGCCGGAGCTGCGCAGAATCGCCGCCAAGGCGCGAGGAGGAATCGATGCTCGAAGCGCTGCGCAATGAAGTTTACCAAGCGAATCTCGAAATCGTGCGGCGCGGCCTGGTGCTCTACACGTTCGGAAACGCCAGCGCGATTTCGCGCGAGCATTCCTTGATCGTCATCAAGCCGAGCGGCGTGCCGTATGAAAAAATGTCGGCCGCGGACATGGTGATCACAGACCTGGACGGTCGCGTGATCGAAGGCGCGCTGCGGCCCTCGTCGGATCTCGACACGCACGCCGCGCTGTACCGGGCGTTTCCGGCGATCGGCGGCGTGGTCCACACGCATTCACGCCACGCCACCGCTTGGGCGCAGGCCTGCCGGGAGATTCCGTGCTTCGGCACCACGCACGCCGATTATTTCTGCGGCCCGATCCCCGTCACCGCTCCGCTGAGCGCCACGGAAGTCGAATCGGACTACGAGTTGAACACCGGCGCAGCGATTGTCCGCGCAATGCAGGGCCGCGATCCGCTGGGCTGTCCCGCGATCCTGGTCGCCGGTCATGCGCCGTTTTGCTGGGGAAAAACCGTAACCGAGGCCGCGCATGCCGCCGTCGTCGTAGAGGAACTGGCCGCGATGGCGTGGCAGACGTTGATCATCAATCCGCTTGCCGAGCCGATTTCACAAACTCTTCGCGACAAGCATCATTTCCGCAAACACGGCCCAAAGGCGACCTACGGGCAAGCCAAAACTACTCGAGCCGCAAATGAAGAATCGTGAGCGAATGCGCCGGGAATACGTACTTGAAACTGTTTTTCTCGATCTTCGGCGTCACGTCACGCGTGGTTGGAACCACCTTCTTGTCGTCGCCGAACGTGTGCGTTGCCTTTAAATCGGAATAATTCACCTGCCAGATCTGCGCCTTCGCTGAAAGCGCGCCTTCCTGATTTTCGATCCGCGTTTCCAAATCCTGCGTCTTGCTGCGATTCAACACGTTCACGAACACGCTGCGATCCTTTGCGTTATACGTCGCCGAAACATCCAGGTAGGTTAGCGGCTGGCGATTCAATTGATACGTCGGCGACGAAACCCACGTCTCCAGCGCGACGTTCCCGCGCTGCTTGCCGTATTCGAGAATCGGGAAATAGATCGGTTGCAGAAACAGGCCGTCTTTATTGGTCAGGATGGGCGCGATCACGTTCACCATCTGCGCCAGGTTGGCCATCTTCACCACGTCCGCGTGGTTGAAGAACGAGTTGAAAAACATCCCCATCGCCAGCGCGTCCTCGAAGTTATACACCTCTTCCAGGTGCTCTTTATTGCTGGTGCGATACCAGACGTTCCACTCGTCGTAGGCGATATACATCGGCCGCGACGACGGAACAGCCTTGATGGACGCAGCCGTCGTCTCGATATACCGATCGACATTCTGCGAGTTGCCTAAAAACTTCTCCAGATCGTTATCGCGATTATTAATGTACGTATGCAGCGCAATATAGTCCGACTGCCCGCGCAGCGCCGCGATTATCGTGCGATTCCAACCCTGCCAGTCCACGTTTGCGCCATAGTTGCTAGACCCGCTGGCGACCAACTTGATCGACGAATCCACCAGCCGCATCGCCTTCGCCGCTTCCACGGCGAACTTCGCGTAATCTTCTGCCGATTTGTGCCCGAGCTGCCACGGCCCGTCGATCTCATTTCCCAGGCCCCAATACTTCACGTTGTACGGCGCGTCGCGACCGTTTTTCCGCCTCTGATCGGCCCAATACGTGTGCTGCGCCTCGTTCGTGTATTCCACCCAATGCCGAGCATCGTCGACCGTCCCCAGGCCGCCGTTGATGCAGATGTATGGCTCGGCGCCAATCTTCTGCGCGTATCGAAGAAATTCGTCGGTGCCGAACCGGTTCGTTTCCAGAGCATTCCACGCCAGCTCCATCCTGACTGGACGCTGATCGCGCGGCCCGATTCCATCCTTCCAGTCATAACCCGAAGAAAAATTCCCGCCCGGGTAGCGCAGAATCGACACACCCAGTTTCCGCACCGCTTCCATCACATCTTTACGAAAGCCGTCGCTGTCCGAAAGCGGATTGCCTTCGTCGAAGATGCCGCCATAAATCATCCGGCCCAGGTGTTCCGCGAAATTGCCGAATAGCAGCGGATCCACCTCGCCGATCTGCCGGTCGATATCGATCTTGATTCGCGCAGGCGGAGTCTGAGCACACAAAGCAGCGAACGGAAGCAAGATAAGAATGCGTCGCATCAGAATCGAACCTCCATCGGCCGCCCCTCGAACTGCACATCCCGCGTCGCCTCGCCGAGCTTGATCCGCAAGCTCCGGCGACTCGCCTGCCGCGAAATCTGCTTCAGCGACAGAGCACGCCGCGCGTCGTGGAACGTCATTTGAATCCCCGACCATTCGCCTTGCCGATAATTGAAGCTTCGTCCGTCATCATCATATAAAAGGAACGAGCCGTCGGCGCCGGGATAAATCGTTACGCCGAGCGGCTCGTCGACATGCTCTTCGGTGTATTGCTTCACTGGACCCAGCGGCAGAATCGATCCCGCGCGCACGTACAGCGGCATGGTTTCAAGATCCACCTTGCGCACGATCTCGCGTCCGCCCTCTTGCCGCTCGCCGGTCCAGAAATCGTACCAGGCTCCGCGGGGAAGATAAACCGCACGCGAGTTCGCGCCCTGCTCCACTACAGGCGCGACCAGCACATCTCGACCCCACAAATATTCATCCGATCGCTCCACCGCAATCGGATCGTCGGGATAATGCAGCCACAGCCCGCGCATGATCGGCATACCCGTCATCGTCGACTCGCGCACGGCGCTGTATAGATAAGGAAGCAGGCGATAGCGCAGCTCCAGAAACTTGCGGCAGATCGGCTCGACCTGCGGATTGTGCAGCTCGCTCGCATCCGGCGTCGCCGCGCCGTTATAATTCGTGACTTCAATCGGCGATGCATCGCCGGTATTCCATCCCCACGGCAGCCGCAGTTTCCACGTTCGTCCATGCGAACGGAACAGCGGGCAGAACGCGCCGAACTGGAACCAGCGCACGTACAGCTCCGCCGTAAATTCCTTCGTCGGCACGAATCCGCCGATGTCGGTGCCCCAATACGGGATGCCGCTCAACCCCGTGTTGATCGCCACCGGGATGTGCGTGCGCAAAGTTTCCCACGTGGAATACACGTCGCCCGACCACAGAAACGCCGCGTACCGCTGCATGCCCGCGTAGCCATTGCGATGCAGCGCGAACGGCCGCTCATTCGGCCGATCCAGTTGTGGACCCTCCCAATACATGCGATTGCGCGTCAGGCGCGATGCGATGTCCAGCGGATCGCCTTCATCCGGCCACCACCCGTCAATGCCCAGCGCGAAAATCGGCCGATGTTCGTCCCAATAACAGCTCGGCTGTTCTTCTATTGGCGATTTCGGGTCGCAGGCATCGTGAACGGTGCCGTGCATCGCACGCGACTTGATGACGACGTGCAGCGCGATTTTGAAATGCTCCTTGTGCAGCTCGTCGAAAATCGCCTTCGGGTCGGGAAAAACTTTTTGATTGAACGCGAATTCGCCGTTGTTCGTATTCCACCCGGAAGGACAGAACCCGGTGCCCAGATAAATCATCGTATCGCACGGCAGTTTCTTCTCGCGAAACATCCGAGCCTCATCGAGAATCTCTTCCCGGCTCGCCAGCGTCCGATGCGATTGCTGATATCCCAGGCTCCACAGCGGCGGCAATTCCGGCAGTCCAGTGAGCTTGCCATACTCACTCATAATGGTCGCCGGATCGCGCGAAACGACCAGGAAAATGTCGAATGGCAGCGCAGTCGCCGGCTGAAAACGGCTTTCCGCGCCGCTGAAATCGAAGGCGCCGAACGGCTGATGAATGTACATCGCCCACCCGCCCGTGCTGATGATCCACGGAATCGGCACGCGGCCGCCATGCGTGCGAAGCTGATACCCGCCTTGGCCGCTGCGCATCTTATCGATCGACCCGCGCCGATCAAACTGAGGCCCTCCCTCGCCGAAACCGAGCAGCGGCGCATCTCCGGTCGCGAAGGAAACTACACCAGTTTCCGGATCGATCTTGAGATGCTGAACGCCTTCAATCTGGAATGAAAGAGGCGCGAAATCGACCTTGAGCCCATTCACCCGCACGGATTTGGAGCCGGATCGAATGACGGTCCCCGTCGCGGCCAGCGCCGCCCGTGTCAACGATCCGTCCGTAGGAATGGATGGATTTGCAACCGGGACCACGCTGAGACGAATCGTGAAGCGGCTGAACGGCGCGATGCGCACTTCGACGCTCTGTCCCGCGATCCGAAGTCCTGAATCAGCCGCCTGATCGACGGACGGCACCAGCAGCCCCGCGACGCTCTTCAACACCTGCCTGCGATCCATATCGAGTCCCCGACATTATGACACGCCTTTGTGCCGCGGCAGCCGGACCAGAAGCACCACCAATCCCGAGACGAATACCGCGCCCGCCATGCTCCACAGCCCACCTGAATAGCCTCCCGTGCGCGAGCTCAACCACCCGATCGCGTACGGCCCCGCGAAACCTCCCAAGTTGCCGAAGCAGTTAATCATGCCGATGCTCGCGGCTGCTTCTGTCGGACTCAGAAAGCTTCCCGGCATCGACCAGATCGTTGGGTAGGACGCCAACAATCCCGCCGAGGCGACGGCGAACAGCGCCACGGTTCCCGGCACGCGCATGACCGCAAGCGTCGTCAGAGCCAGCGCACACGCCGATACGATGCGCGGACCCGCGGTATGCCATCGCCGCTCCCCCGTGCGGTCCGAACGTCTGCCCCAGAGCAGCATCGCCGGAATCGCGAACATCGGCGGGATCGCCGAAAGCAGCGAGGTTTCGGCCGCGCTCATCCCGCCTAGCCGTTGCAGCATTTTTGGCATCCACAGACCGAGCCCGTAATTCCCCACCGCTCCGCCGAAATACGCGATGCCGAGCAGCAGCACATTACGATGGCTCGCCGCCGACAAAATCGACTTCCATGTCCCGCCTGCTCGTTCGGCCGTGACAGCGCGCGCGCGGTCCATTTGCTCGACCAGCCATTCCCGCTGCTCCACGCTCAACCAATGTGCTTGCGCGGGCCGGTCCGTCAGGTAAAGCAGGCACACGACCCCGCACACCACCGCGGGCGCACCTTCCAGAATCAGCAGCCATCGCCAGCCCGAAAGCCCGAGCCATCCCGCCTTCATGATCGCGGCCGACAGCGGGGCGGCGATCACTTGCGACGCAGGGATCGCCGCCATGAACATCGCCACTGCTTTAGCGCGATCCTGCGGCCGATACCAGTGGCCCAGGTAGGTAATGATTCCCGGGAAAAAGCCGGCTTCCGTCACACCCAGCAGCAGCCGCATGGCGTAAAACTCGCGCGCCGTGTGAATAAGGCCGGTAAGTGACGCGACGCATCCCCACACCAGCATGGTGGTCGCGACCATTTTGCGCGCGCTCCATTTTTCCACCAGAATTGCGCCCGGAATCCCCAGCAGCATGTATCCGACAAAGAAAATCCCGGAGCCGAACCCATACACCGCATCCGAAAACCCAAGCTCGCCGGTCATCTGCAAGCTCGCGAAACTCACGTTGATCCGGTCGATGTAGGCGACCACGTAGAGGAGGAATAGAAACGGCATCAGCCGTCGAGTGACGCGGCTGCGGGTGTCATCGGCAACGTCGAGGATTTGCACTATGCCTGAAACTTGCCCCGAACCATTGTACTCGCGGCTGTACTCGCGGCGGAGAACCGACGCTCATCGTCCGAATCGCGACGCTTTTCAGGTTCTCAACTCAGCAAAATCAACATCCTGCGTCCGGCACGCGAGATGCAGGGTACGGGCGGACAACCTTATGAAATTCAGGGAAAGTGCGCTCGCGCACCGGCTGCTGGACGGACTTGCAGGCATCGAGATCGGAGGGTCCGCCCACAACCCGTTCGGTCTGAAGACCCGCAATGTCGACTTCACCGCCGAAATCACCAGCTTCAAGCAAGAAGAAATCAAGCTGTGCGGGGAGTCCCTGCCGGTCGACATCGTTTCGCCCGGCGACCGCCTGCCGCTCGCGGACAACAGCGTCGATTTCGTCATCAGCTCTCACGTGATCGAGCATTTTTCCGATCCCATCAAAGCCCTGCGCGAGTGGCATCGCGTGGTCAAGCCCGGCGGTTACCTTTACATTATCGCGCCGCACAAAGAGCGGACCTTCGACAAGGACCGTCCGCGCACCACGCTCGCCGACCTGATCGAACGCCACGAAACCGGCCGGGAGCCGGAACGTTTTCAGGACCATTGCTCGGCTTGGATCACCGAGGATTTCGTCGAACTGATCCGCTATCTGGGTTGGACGCCGCTCGAAGTTCAGGACATCGACGATAAAGTCGGCAACGGCTTTGCTATCGCAATTCGAGTGGAAAAGGCGCTCAAACCCGCGTCTTTTCCGCCTGGCCCACAGTGGACTTACCTGGAAAAATTCGCCCAGGCCCTGGCTGTCGAAAACCGCCCGATCGTCGAGAAGAAGGTCATCGAGAAGCGGCCGGTACAGCCGACCCCGAAGATTTCTTTCGGCGGCTTTGATCCCTCCTTACCCGCGTATGTCGAGATCGGGGCGCACACCTATTATGTCCCGAGCGAGACTCGATTCCTCGGCTATGTTCCCGGCGAAAAGATCATCATCGGGAAGTATGGTTCCATTGCGCGCGAGGTGACCATCCTGGTTGGAGGCGGTCACACGACGGAAACCGTGTCGACCTATCCCTTCGACACCTGGTTCCTCGGCCGCATGAACCCCACCCGCTCTTATGCGAAGTCGCGGAACACTGAAATCGGCAGCGATGTCTGGATCGGCCACGGCGCGCACATCGCCAGCGGCGTCCACATCGGCCACGGCGCCGTGATCGCCAGCGGAGCCGTCGTGTTTCAGGACGTCCCGCCCTACGGCATCGCGGTTGGCAACCCCGCTCGCGTGACGCGCTATCGTTTCAGCGAATCGATCGTGGAAAGCCTGCTGCGCATCGCCTGGTGGGACTGGTCCGATGAGCAAGTTCGCCGCAACGTGGAGTGGTTCTATCGTCCTGTTGAAGAGTTCGTGAAACAGTTCGATTCCGCCGAGGTATCGAGCGTAGCCTAGGAGCGGATCAGGCGCCTGTGTGAAGAACCGGTGTTCACACACTCGCGAGGGAGCGGACATCGTGCCGGTTTAGACATAAGACTCTTTTTGTTTGGCGCGCCTCGCCAGGTGCGAGCCAGGGTCTACGCTAGCGAGTTTTCAGATGGCCCGACGATCGTTTCTGCGGAGTCAGCCGCCCGCCTCTGTGCTTCTTCATTTTCACTTTGACAGCCTTGCCCGGCGAATGCCGGACGCCCGTCCTCTTCGGCGCGGCAACCAAGGAAGACATCGCAAGCAGAAAAACTACGAATAAGCGCATGCGATCCTCTATCGGCGGGAATTCGTTAATTGATTAGGCTTCATTTCGCCAGCTTTACGCAGATCAGCGTATGCTCGTTGCGGGCATACAGCCGCCCGTCGGCGATAGCCGGATAAGCGCGCACCACGCTCTTCAGAATTGGTGCCCGTTCCGACGGCTGAAATGCCTTGGGCGTCGCCGGCACGATCACCAATTCGCCATTTTCCCTCAGGATCAAGAGCCGGTCGCCTGCCAGCGTCACCGTGCCCGCGCCGAACTGGTTGACGCTCCACATCGGCTTGCCGGTCTTCAACTCGATCGCGCGCAGCGTCTGCCCCTCTTCCTGCCGTCCGTCGAACCCATAAAGATAGCCGTCGCGATACACGCACGTCGAATAATGATTCGACATCGAGTCGTCATTGGCCCACACTTTTTTATACGTGGATCCGTTTACTTCCAGCAGCACCGCGCCGGTTCCATAGCTCGCGGAGACGAAAACCAGGTTCCCGATCACCAGCGGCGTTGCCGCGTTCACCGACGCCGACGATCGCGAATGAAACGGCATGCTGAACCTCACCTGTCCGGTGGCCGGGTCCAGATCCACCAGTCCCGCTCGCGTGAAGAATAAGGCATGCCGCGCGCCGCCGATGGTCGCGACCATGGGAGACGAATAGCTGGCTTCATCGCTGGTCGCCTTCCATGCGACCGCTCCTGTCGCCGCATCGAACGCGACGATCCCGGCGTTTTCCGCGCCTACGTTTACCAGCACGCGTCCCCCTTCCACCACCGGCGATCCCGCCGCGCCGAACCAGCCCTTCCTCACCACGAACATCTTGTGGGTCTCCGCGACCCAGCGTTTTTTTCCGGTGGCGAGATCCACCGCGCTCAGCACGCCCTCCGCGCCGAACGTATATACGACTCCATTCGCGACTACGGGTGCGGCTCGCGGGCCTTCATCGAAGCCGAAATCGTCGCGATACGCGGTCGGATACTCGTAGGACCAAACGTTTTTTCCCGTGGCCGCGTCCAAAGCTTCAATGATCTCGCGACCCGAAACTCGATGGAACAGAATCACTTTGCCGGACGCGACAATGGGTCCCGCGAACCCTTCGCCGGCGTCTTTTTTCCACACCACAGGAGGTCCCGCGGCAGGCCACGCCGGCGCGATATCCGCGCCTGTATATACGCCGTCGCGGGTCGGCCCCAGAAACTGCGGCCAGTCGCCGGCTAGCGCGCATAGCAATAAGACGCCTGCAAGACTCATCACGCTATAGTATAGAAATCCCCAACCGAGGACGCTTCTTGTGAATTTTAGATTTTTATCTGCTGTTCTGATATTGGCCGCCGCAGGCTATGCCCAAAGCGTGAGCGGAGTGATCGGAGGCGTGGTTGCAGATCCGAGTTCGGCGCCCCTCGCGAAGGCTGCGATTACGGTCACCAACGTCGAAACGGGCATTCAGCGTAAGGCTGTAACCGATTCCCATGGCGAGTTCACCGTGCCCACCCTCGCCCCCGGTCCCTATCGCCTGGAAGCCGACCTCACAGGCTACGTTAAGTACATTCAAACCCTAAATCTCGAAGTAAATCAAGATGTTCGCGTCAGCATTAAGATGGCTCAGAATCCAACCGGCACAGTGGAAGTGACCGCCGAGCCAGTCCTCCTTCGCACCGAAACCAACGAAATGGGCGGAGTCATCGACAACCGCCAAATTCTGGGACTTCCCCTCGATGGCCGGAATTTCTACGAACTCAGCCTTCTTCTGCCCGGCGTCGCGCCGCCTGCCCAGGGATCGGCAGGGTCCGTTCGCGGAGCATTTTCGATCAACGTGAACGGTGCGCGGGAGGACGCCAATAACTTCCTTCTCGACGGCGCCTACAACGGCGATCCCAAGCTGAACGGCGTGGGAGTCACTTCACCCGTCGACGCCATCCGCGAATTTGAAGTCGCCACGTCCACTTACGACACCAGTTTCGGACGCAACGGCGGCGGCCAGATCAGCGTGGTGACGCGCTCCGGCGGAAACCAGGTTCACGCCACTCTCTATGAATTCGTCCGCCCTGGCGCGCTGGAGGCGAATAATTACTTCGCGCCCTCCGATCAGCCCGCGCCGTCCTATTCGCGCAACCAGTATGGAGCCGTCATCGGCGGACCCATAAAGAAGAATCGAACTTTCTTCTTCGCCGATTTCGAAGGCACCATGCTGACCGCAGGCCAGACGCTGGTCACCGATGTCCCCACCGCCGCCGAACGCTCCGGGAACTTCAATGGCAGCGGACTCACCGCCGTCGACCCCTCGACCGGGCAGCCGATTCCCGGCAATCAGCTCCCGTCTCCCTATCTCGATCCCATCGGATCGAAAATCGCGAACCTCTTTCCTTTGCCGAATCGCAATGTTGCCGGCGCGAATTTCGTCAGCTCGCCCAACGAGACCGACACTCGAAATCAATTCGACACTCGCATCGACCACTCCTTCACGCAGGCCGATCGTCTGTTCGCCCGCTACAGCTTCGTCAACGATTCGCTGTTCACCCCCTTCGCTGGATCGTCGGGAGATTCTTCGCTGCCCGGCTACGGCCTGAATATTCCCAGCCGCGCGCAGAATGCCGCGATTGGCGAGACGCATGTGTTCACGCCCACCCTGCTCAATGAGCTGCGCTTGGCCTTCAATCGCGTCTCGAATGGCGACTTTCAACAGAACCAGGGAACCAGCGTCAATCACCAGCTCGGTCTGCCGGAGCTATCCACCAATCAGCGCGACTGGGGCATGAGCCTGGTCAACGTCAACGGCTTTTCACCGATCGGCGACGAACCCACCAGCCCGGAGCACGGGACCACGAACACGTATCAGATCGCGGATAACGCCACCTGGACGCGCGGCCGCCATCTGGTGAAGTTCGGAACTGATATTCGCATCTTGCAGGAAAACGCCTATCGCGACGTGGAATCGCGCGGCTTCATCGATTTTCAAGGCGTGTACACCGGCAATCCGCTGGAAGAGCTGCTGCTCGGCCTGCCTACCGATTCGGGCGGCGCGGTGATGAATAATCCCGAGCATCTGCGCACCCACAGTCTCGATTTTTTCGTGAACGATACCTGGCGCGTGAAGCCGAATCTCACCGTGACCATGGGCCTGCGATATGAGTTCAACTCGCCCGCCGTCGATGCCGCGAATCACGCGCAGGTTTATAATCCGGCCTCGGGGACGCTGGTTCCGGTAGGCCAGAACGGATTTCCCGCCGCCGGTTACAACGCGCAGGATCACAACTTCGCGCCGACGCTGGGAGTCGCGTGGTCGCCCGCCGGTCACAACTCCACTGTGCTGCGCGCCGCGTATGGAATCCACTACGACCTGTCTTCTCTTGCGCCGGGCGAGGGTCTGTATTTCAGCGCCCCGTACTACACGTTGAATGTCTATTTCCCAATTCAGAACCTTTTCAATCTGTCGCTCAACAACGTGTTCCCCAGCAATTTTCCGTATCCCTACCCGGCGACCGCCACCGCGTTCCAGCGCAACCTGGCGACTCCTTACATCCAGCAATGGAACTTCGGAATCCAACAGAAGCTGGGGGCGTCGCGCGTGCTCGAAGTCGCCTACGTCGGCTCGAAAGGCACGCATTTAATCGACTCGCGCGACATCAACCAGCCGCAGCCTTCGACCAATCCGAATTTCCTGCGTCCCAATCCCGCGTTCGCCGATATCGATATCATCGAGTCCGCCGCGAACTCGGTTTATCACAGCCTGCAAGCTCGCCTGGAGCAGCGGCTGTGGAAGGGATTGTCGTTGCTCGGGTCCTATACGTATGCGAAATCCATCGACGACGCCTCGGGATTTTTCTCCACCACCGGCGATCCCAATTTCCCGCAGAACAGCTACAATCTGAGTGCGGAGCGCGGCCGCAGCGACTTCGATATCCGCCAGCGTTTCACGCTCAGCTACGCGTATGACCTGCCGATCGCGAAAGGACACCGCTGGCTCGGCGGATGGCAAAGTTTTGGAGTGCTGACGTTCCAGACCGGTCAGCCGTTCACCGTCGCGCTGCTGCCTGACGTTGATAATGCCAACACCGGTCAAGCGGCGCTCGGATTCGGCGCGAACGACCGGCCGAATGTCGTGGGGAATCCCAAGCTCGCGAATCCGTCGGCGTCGGAGTGGTTCAACACCACCGCGTTCGCGCTGCCTCCGTACGGCCATTTCGGCAATGCGGGCCGCAATATTCTGGATGGCCCGGGGCTTGAAACCGTGGATTTCTCCATCGTGAAAAACACCGCGCTAGCCGAGCGGTTCACGGTCCAGTTCCGCACCGAATTTTTCAATCTGCTGAACCATGCCAATTTCAATCTGCCCGACAATTTTTTGGGATCGTCGACGTTCGGACAGATCGTCTCCGCCCAAGACCCGCGCCGGATTCAGTTCGGAATCAAACTGCTGTTTTAGAGCGTGTGGAAGCAAGACCACCCACCGCTTCCTGTGGTCGCGGCTCGTTAAGCTGCCGAAATTCGAAAGCGCCAACTCTGAGCCGCGACCGCAGGGAGCGGTGGATTTCGCGGTTTTCCACTCAGCCTTTGCGCGTGAACTTCAGGCCCGTCCAGCCCTTGTCGATCGCGCAAATCTTGTAGTCGACCAGGCCCGCGGTCAGCGCGATCGCGCGTATGTCGCGCTGGGTGAAGTCCGATCTCAGGCGGCTGGTCGCTTTCGGATACACGATCCACATCTGGCATCCCTTCGGCAAGCGGACACTCATCAAATCGATTCCCGATTCGAGCTCCGCGCGCGACCGCACGAACCAGATCGCGACCCTGGTCTGCCTGGTCATCGCCGTTTGCAACTCGACACCTTCTGGAATTTCTGTCAGCAGATCCTCGAACCCATCCGGAGCATTCAATAGCGCGACGTTCCCTCTTAATCCAAGCTTCTTGCTCAGGCTGGATCCCGCCCACTGCTGTACGTAATGAACGGCCGGCAGAGGAGCAGTTGGCGCGTTGGCGATGGCTTTCTTCAGCGCTGCGGCTGCGTTCTTCCAATCCGTAAAAACCGCGCCGGGCACGTCTTTTTTCACGCGTTCGATCTTCTCCGGTAGCCCGCCCGCGAACACGATGGGGATTCCGCAAGTGCTCTTGGTGGTCCGCAACACCAGCGCGATCACGCGTCCGTACGATGGCTTCCGGTCGAGATCGATCAGGATCGCTGCCGGAGCCAGATCGCGAATTTTCCCGATCATTCTGGAACTGGTCCACGGCGATGCGTCGACGGTGAAGCCGCGCAGTTTTGGCGTGCGCCCACTCCAGCTAATGAATCGAACCAGCGGCATCGACACCAGCGTACACTTAAAACATACGATGCCGAATCCGTTTATGGCACGCGCGATCGAGCTCGCCATCGAAAATGTCGACTCCGGCCGCGGCGGACCGTTTGCCGCCGTGATCGAGAAGGACGGACGCATCATCGCTGCCGGAACCAATCTGGTGAACTCCACGAACGACCCCACGGCGCACGCCGAAATGATCGCGATTCGCGCGGCTTGCGCGTCGCTCGGAACATTTCAGCTCGATGGTTGCGATCTGTACACCACCTGCGAGCCGTGCCCGATGTGTCTCGGCGCGATTTATTGGGCGCGCCCGCGCCGCGTTCATTTCGGAGCCACGGCGGAAGACGCGGCCGCGGCCGGTTTCGACGATGCATTCATCTATCGCCAGATCGCGCTCGCGCCGGAGCAGCGCAAGATTCCGTTTCTCGCGCTGATGCGCGACGACGCGCTCGCATGCTTTAAAGCGTGGGAAGCGAAGGCCGATCGCATACACTACTAAAGATGGACTCGCTCACTCGCGCGAATCTCGAGTTCGCGCGCACCCATCCCGGCGAATCCGGATCGCGGCAGCCGGTGCATGTAGTCTACGGCGGAGCACATTTGTTCAAGTCCGATATTTGCCGCAAAGTGGGAACGCTCGCCCGGCGCGCCTTGGACGATTATGCGCCGGACGCAGCCACGCTGGCGCTGGCGCTAGGCATTCCGAATCGCCTCGCCGACGCGGTCTACGGCCGCGTGGTCGAAAAACTGGAGCGTGAGCCGGTCGAGAATTTCCATCTCGATTTCGAAGATGGTTTTGGCGTTCGATCCGACGCGGAAGAGGATGCCACGGCGGAGTCGGCTGCCCGCGAAGCCGCGCGTGGCCTTGCCGAGGGAACGCTTCCGGCATTCCTCGGAATCCGCATCAAGCCGTTGAATGAAGAGTGGAAGGCGCGCAGTCTGCGGACGCTTGAAATCTTTCGTTCCACGCTGGGGCGTCTGCCTGAGAACTTCGTGGTCGCGCTCCCGAAGATTACCGTTCCCGAGCAGGTAAGCACGCTGGTGGACTCTCTCGACCGGCTCGGCATTACTCGCATGGAGATGATGATTGAGACGCCGCAGTCGCTGTTTCTTCTGCCGAAGCTGGTCGAAGCTGCGCGCGGCCGGTGCGTGCGCGCGCACTTCGGCATCTACGATTACACGGCGAGCCTCGGCATCACTGCCGCGCATCAGGACATGCTGCATCCGGTCTGCGATTTCGCCCGGGCGATGATGCAGGCGCAGCTCGCGGGCACAGGCATCGCGCTTTCCGATGGCGCGACCAATGTGCTGCCCATCCCGCCGCATCGCGGCGCGACTCCTACACCGCGCGAGGAAGCCGAAAATCGTGGAGCGATGCATCGGGCCTGGAAGCTGCATGCTGATCACATTCGTCACTCTCTGGAACTCGGGTTTTATCAGGGGTGGGACCTGCATCCGGCGCAGCTTCCGTCGCGCTACGCGGCGGTGTATGCTTTTTTTTTGGAAGGAATGGACGCGGCTTCGGATCGTCTGCGGAACTTCATCGCCCAGGCCGCGCAGGCGACGCAGGTGGGCGGCGTGTTCGACGATGCGGCCACGGGACAAGGCTTGCTGAATTACTTCTTGCGCGCGGCCGATTGCGGCGCGATTTCCGAGAGCGACGCCTTGGCTCGCGCCGGGCTCACGCTGGGAGAACTGCGTTCCGCGTCGTTTGTCAAAATTCTGGATGCACGGAGGGGTGCTCAATGAAAATCGTTTTGCTGCTAGGGGCCGCGGTGGCCGCGCAAGCGCAGGCGTACCGGTTCGGACGGGTCTGGGACGGCGAAAAAGTCGTGAACAACGCGGTCATCGTTGTAGAGAAGGACCGCATCAAGAGCATCGGTCCACGCGACGGCGAGGCGATCGACTTGACACGCTATACCGCGCTGCCCGGCCTGTTCGACGTCCACACCCACATGACCTACGTGTTCGACATGGCGCGCATCAGCCAGGCCGGACGCGGCGCGGCGACGGTTTATCTGTCGCAGGACAACGCGAAAAAGACGCTCGAAACCGGAGTCACCACGGTGCGCAACCTGGGCGCGAGCGACTATGCCGACATCGCCATGCGCGACCTGATCAACGCCGGATTGATGACCGGCCCGCGCATGTACGTTTCCGGCTACGGTTTGCAGATCACGCGCGGCGGCCGGGGCGGCGGACCCCAAACCGCCGACGGTCCCACCGAAGTGATGAAAGTCGTACGCCAGCAGGTCGGCGCGGGCGCGGACGTGATCAAGATGTACGGGTCCACCGGCTCCGGCCAGGATGTCACCGGCGAAGAGACGTTTACTTATGAAGAAATGAAGGCCGCGGTCGACGCCGCGCATGCTCTGGGGAAGACCATTGCGATTCACACCTATGGTCCCAAAGGCGCTCGCGACGCCGTGCGCGCAGGCGCCGATTCGATTGAGCACGCCACCGATATGGACGACGAAACCATCGCCGAAATGGCGCGAAAGAAGATTTTCTACGTGCCCACCATCGATCACAATCGCTACTATGTCGACAACGCGCGCATGCTGCGCTATCCGCCGGCGGCGATCGGTCCGCTGAACGACTACATTGCGCGGAATCTCGAAACGGCGAAGAAAGCGTTTCGCGCGGGAGCGCGTTTCGCGATGGGTTCCGATGTGGTGTACACGATGTTTGGCGAGAATACGCGCGAGCTGGCGTGGTTCGTCAAAGCCGGTATGACGCCGGAGCAGGCTCTGAAAACGGCGACCGTGAACTCGGCGGAGTTGCTGGGAGTGCAGGATAAGCTCGGGTATTTGAAGCCTGGGTATTTTGCCGATATTTGCGCGGTGGAAGGGAATCCGCTGGACAATATCGAGGTTGTGATTCAAAAAGTACGGTGGGTGATGAAAGCGGGCGCAGTGGTGGTGGATAAGACTCGGTAGTTAATCGCCCGGTGACTGCCAGCAACCGCTTGCCGGCGCGCGCGCGTTTTCTTGATTTTCAAAGAACAACTAAATCGGAGACGTCTCCTCCATTCGGTGACCCAGAACAGTTAAGGGACCACACTCTCGCAGCCGGTGTGCGCCTATCGTTTGACGTATGCTGAGCGGGGTTTCCTAGGACTGCCGCCGCGCGGTGAGCTGGACGCCGACAAGCGCGCCAACCTCTCGACCATAAGATAACCGGGCGGCTTTCGAAACGCGGTGGTGTGAATCGCAAAGTGATTGACGCAGCGCGGGATTATTTTTCGGCGAACGCTTCCACCGGCGGACACGAGCACATCAGGTTGCGATCGCCGTAAGGATTGTCGATGCGTCCGACGCTCGGCCAGAACTTGCGGGCGCGCACGAACGGCAGCGGGAACGCCGCCTGTTCGCGCGAGTACGCATGCGTCCAGTCGTCGGCGGAGACCGCGGCGGCCGTGTGCGGCGCGTTCTTCAGGACGTTGTCCTTCGGATCGGCCTTGCCGTCGATCACCGCCTGAATCTCGCCGCGAATCGCGATCATCGCGTCGCAGAAGCGATCGAGCTCCTCCTTCGGTTCGCTCTCGGTCGGCTCGACCATCAGCGTGCCGGCCACGGGGAACGACACGGTCGGCGCGTGGAAGCCGTAGTCCATCAGCCGCTTGGCGACGTCGGTTTCGTCGATGCCGCTCGCCTGCTTGAGCGGGCGCAGGTCGAAGATCATCTCGTGCGCGACGCGGCCGTTTTCGCGCGTGTAGAGCACGGGATAATGCGGCTCCAGGCGCGACTTGATGTAGTTGGCGTTCAGGATCGCGTAGCGCGTCGCGTCGGTCATGCCGTCGCCGCCGAGCATCTTCATGTAGCCGTACGAGATCAGCAGGATGCTCGCGCTGCCCCACGGCGCGGCCGACAACGGCGTGGAATCGCGCGCGCGCCGCCGGTCTTGACCACCGGATGGCCGGGCAGATACGGCGCCAGGTGCGCCGCCACGCCGATCGGCCCCATGCCGGGACCGCCGCCGCCGTGCGGGATGGCGAACGTCTTGTGCAGATTCAGGTGGCAGACGTCGGCGCCGATCGGCCGCCGGGCTGGTGAGGCCGACCTGCGCGTTCATGTTCGCGCCGTCCATGTAGACCTGGCCGCCGTGCTCGTGGACGATGGCGCAGATGTCCTGGATGCTCTCTTCGAACACGCCGTGCGTGGACGGATAGGTGACCATCAGCGCGGCCAGGCGATCGCTGATGCTGCGTCGGCCTTCGCTTTGCAGATCGGCGACGTCGATGTTGCCTTCGGCCGTGGCTCGCGACGACGACCACGCGCATGCCGGCCATCACGCGCGCTGGCGGGATTGGTGCCGTGCGCCGAGGCCGGGATCAGCACGACGTCGCGATGCGCGTCGCCGCGGTCGTGATGATAGGCGCGGATCACCATCAGGCCGGCGAACTCGCCCTGCGCGCCGGAGTTCGGCTGCAGCGAGACCGCGGCGAAGCCGGTGATCTCGCACAGAGCTTGTTCGAGCTCGCGGAAGATCTGCTGATAGCCCGCGGCCTGCTCCACCGGCGCGAACGGATGCAGCTTCGCAGAACTCGCGGCCAGGTGATCGGCAGCATCTCGGACGCGGCGTTCAGCTTCATCGTGCAGGAGCCGAGCGGAATCATCGACGTGTCGAGGCCGATGTCCTTCCGCTCGAGGCCGCGGATGTAGCGCATCATCTGCGTTTCGGAGTGATGCGTGTTGAACACCGGATGCGTCAGGAACGGCGACGTGCGCGCCAAGGCTGCGCGGATAATCGAGGACCAGGTCGTCGGGCGAAGGGTCGAACGAACCATTCGCGCCGGTGCCGGTTGCGAACGCCTTCACGATGGCCTCGACGTCGTCGAGCGTCGTGGTTTCGTCGAGCGCGACGTTGATCGCGCCATCGGCCGATAGCGGAAGTTGATTTCCGCGGCGAGCGCGGCGTGTTGGATTTTCTCGCGCCGCGCCGGCCGGCGGTTCGAGGCGCAGCGTGTCGAAGAAAGCGTCGTTCAGCTGGCGCGACGCCGAGCCTTGGCCAGCTCGCGCTCGAGCAGCTTCGCGAGCCCGTGCACGCGGCGCGCGATGGCGCGTCAGGCCCTGCGGCCCGTGATACACGGCGTAGAGGCCGGCGATGTTGGCGAGCAGCGCCTGCGCGGTGCAGATGTTCGACGTCGCCTTCTCGCGGCGGATGTGCTGCTCGCGCGTCTGCAGCGCCATGCGATACGCGGGGTTGCCGTGCGCGTCGACCGACACGCCGATGATGCGTCCGGGCGCCTGGCGCACGTGCTTCTCGAGCGTCGCGAAGAACGCCGCGTGCGGTCCGCCGTAGCCCATCGGCACGCCGAATCGCTGCGAGTTGCCGAAGACGACGTCGGCGCCCATTTCGCCCGGCGGCGTCAGCAGCGTCAGGCTGAGCAGATCGGTGGCGACGGCCACCAGCACGCCGGCTCGCTTGGCCTCGGCGATGAAGTCGCGAAGATCGTGCACGCATGCCCGCTTCGTCCGGCGTCTGCACCAGCGCGCCGAAGAAGCTGCGGTCCGAGTTGCGCGGATCGCCAGTCGCCCAATCACGAGCTCGATTCCGAGCGGCTCCGCGCGCGCGCGCAGCACGTCGATCGTCTGCGGGAAGCACGTGTCGGCGACGAAGAATTTCAGCGCGTCGCGACTTCGGCCACGCGATGCAGCATCGTCATCGCTTCGGCGGCGGCGGTGGCTTCGTCGAGCAGCGACGCGTTGGCGACCTCCATCCCGGTCAGGTCGCGCACCATCGTCTGAAAATTCAGCAGCCTTCGAGCCGGCCCTGCGCGATTTCCGCCTGGTACGGCGTGTAGGGCGTGTACCAGCCGGGGTTTTCGAGGACGTTGCGGAGGATCACGCTGGGCGTGACGCAATCGTGCGTAGCCGAGGCCGATGTACGACTTGAAAAGCTGGTTCTGCGCAGCCGTTTGGCGCAGATCCCGCAGAAATTCGTATTCGCTTTGGCCATGCGGAAGATTCAGCGGCCGGTCCAGCCGGATTCGCGACGGAATCGCTTCATCCATGAGCGCATCCAGCGACGGCGCGCCGGCCGCCTTCAGCATCGCCTCGCGTTCGGTATGATCGGGACCAATATGGCGGGTATGAAACTGCTCAAAATCAAAGATCATCAATACAATTCAGTGTATCGTGAAGTGCCTAATGGTAGCTTCGTGAACAGGGCAGGAAGTCCACGCGTGGCGGTGCCGCGCGCCGAGCCGCGACCGCCCGGAAGCGGGGTTTGAGATATTTCATAACCTTGGCGTGCTACGGAGTGCGGCTGCACGGCGATGAATCGGGCTCGGTGGACCGGGATCATAACCTGCCTGGAAGCCGCTTCTTAGATCCCGATCCGCAGCGGTGGATGCTGACTTTTCACACAAGACTCTGGCGTGCAGCCCGGCTGGCCGCTAATGTGGTAAAGGCGAATTGACCGCTCCCTGGCAGTCGCGGCTCGGCTAGCAGGCTGACGTGAAAGATCGACGGTGCTCGATTCTACTGGCCGCCGGATTTCTTGTAGTTCGTGATTACTTTGTCGACGTAGGTTTGCGTTTCGGGATATGGGGGCAGGCCTTGATACTTGTCGACGGCGCCGGGTCCGGCGTTGTATGCGGCGAGCGCCTTCACAACATCGCCGTCGTACTTGATCAGGAGCTCGCGCAGCAGGCGGGTGCCGGCGTCGATGTTCTGCTCGGTGTCGTTCGGGTCGGCGTCGAGAGCGCGGGCGGTGGCGGGCGTCAGTTGCATCACGCCGATGGCGCCTTTGGGCGATACGGCGTTGGGTTTTAGAGCTGATTCGACTTTCGCCACGCTTTCTACGAAGTTCGCGGGCAGGGCATAGCGCTTCGCTGCGTCGCGCAGGAGTTCCTTGGGCTCCGGCGGGCGCGGCGCGGGTGCGGCCGCGGCAGGCGCGGGCGCCTCCGGAACCGGAGGAGGAACGTAGTCGTCAGCTTCGAATCCGGCGATTGCGTCAGCGGGGACCTCGGAGGAGCCATCTTTGGTAAACAGGCGGACGGTGCCGCCGCCGGATTCATGACGCTCGACATGCAGCCGTAAACCACTGGAAAAAATGGCGTATTCACCGGCCATAGCCGGAGTCGCCATCAAGATCGCCCAACACAGTTTTTTCGACACAGCTTCCTACACAGGGCTAGACGCGGCCGAGCCTCCCAACGTGCACCGCCTTCAATGCGAAGAATGCAGGGGTGCGATCGAGACCATTCCTAAACCAGCCACGAACAGGACCAGCATCACCACGATCAGAAGCTTCACTCGCTGGGTGGCGCCTTTAAATTCTTTCCACACCAGCAAACCCCATAGCGCGCTGACCAGGGTGGCGCCTTGGCCTAGCGCGTAGCTGACTGCCGGGCCCACCTGCACCTGGACCGGGGTGCTGGCGGCGGTGAAATTGCAGATTCCGCCGATCATCCAGATGAGGCCGCCCAGCAATCCCAGCAAGTGTTGATTACGCGTTCCGTTCCAATATTGGCGCGCTTCGATCGGCTCGCCGGAAACGGGAAAGGTCAGAAAAAACGGGACGTAAAGCAGCGTCGAAACCAACACTCCTCCACCGAACAATAGGGCGATTCCATAGGGACCGACGCCGCTGTCGCCTTGCTTTCCCATCTCCACCATCGGGTAAAACGTGCCCATCAGAATCCCGCTGACGATGCTCAGGATGATCCCACGCGCCGCGCCGGTCTTCGCCCGGGCGATGGTCCTCACGCGCGGAGACGCCTTCTGCGCCGCTGCTGTGGCGTTCAGTTTGGCATCCAAAAAAGAACTATAGGCGAAAGCGTCCACGACGATCGCGCAGATCACAAGCACGGCGCCTCCGAACAGCAGCGCCGGGTTGCCTTGCGGGTTCAAAAGATAATTCCACACTACGCCGATCACCAGCGCGAGTCCGATGGAGATGGGAAACGCGACGGCCATCCCGGCGACCGCTATGGCCGCCACCAGCAGCATATTGGCCAGGTTGAAGACGGCTCCGGCGGCGAATCCCCATATCATTTGCCGTTTGGAGGCGATCAGCAGGTTGTCGGAAAAGGTCAGCTCCTTAGGCAGCATTTCTCCGAATGTGTAAGCCGCGATTAAGGCGCACAGGAACAGGCCAATCGAGTAATCGTAATAGAACAGCTCAAAACGCCATCTCCCGGTCAGTTTTTGCGTATTCGCCCAAGATCCCCAGCAGATCATGGAGACCAGGAGAAGCAATAGGGCGGCGGCGTATGTTGTAGGAAGCAGCATAGACGTTTTTGGTATTGAGCTACGAGAAACGTACTAAAGTTTCCCCTATCATCATCCGAACAAGGAATAGATATATTACAACATTCGGTAAAGAGGAGCTTGTTGAAAAAGGGACAGACCGCTTTGTCCGCTACTGGAAGGCTGCCGGGATTCAAAGTTCTACGGATGGGGACAGAGTGGTCAGCCCCCGTTTTCAACAAGCTTCCAGCTTTGGAATATCACCAGGGAAGGAGGGGAAACGGTGAGAAGGCTACTGCCGATGCTGCTGCTCGCCACGGGTGTGCTCATGGCGCAGCGCCCGCGGCCGGGGTATGATCCTGAAACCAAGGACGGCCTGCTGATCCAGCATATTCAGCAGGAGACGGACGCGACGGAGAAGCTCCATTACATGGAGCAGTTCGCGGCGCAGTTCCCGTCGCATCCGGCTCTGGCATGGGTATACGATCAGCTCCAGCCGGCGTATTTTCAGATCAAAGAGTGGGACCAAGCCATGCACATCGGGACACTGCGCATGGCGATTGAGCCGGACAATCTGGAAGCCGCGATGATCGCGCTGCGTTCGGCGGAAGCCAAGCACGATCCGGAGCAAATGTTGAAGTGGGCAGACCGGGTATGGCAGGTCGCTTCAACGTCGGTATCGAAGAACGGCGCCAATGCGGCGGACGCGAAGACCGCGGAGACGTACGCGGAATTCTGCGTGTATTCCACGGCCGTGGCTTCCACCGACCTGAAGAGGCGCCTGGACATTCTCGAGCATCTGGAGCGGGAGATGCCGTCGAGCCGGTATGCGCAAGGATTGACGAATGAATTTTTCCGCATTTACCGGCAACTCGGAAACGAAGAAAAATCCATCGAAATGGCGGAAAAGGGGCTGAAATCGGAGCCGGAAAATATCGATATGCTGATATTTCTGGCAGAGGTCCATTTCCGTAAAGATAATCCGCATGACCGGCAACTGGTGCTGAGCTATGCCGAAAAGGTGATCGACGCAATCAGTAAAACGCAACCTCCGCCGGGGTTGAGTGAAGCTGAGTGGGAAAAAAAGAAGGCGCAGACCTTGGGCTTTGCCAATTACATGGGAGGAATGTCCAATAGCCTGAACCACAACTACCTGAAGGCGGATCTGATGCTCCGCGCCTCGCTGAATTACGTGAAGGACAACGAGGCGCAGAACGCGGCGGCGCTGTATCACCTGGGGATGGCGAACTATCGGCTGGCCGAAGCCGGCAATGACCGGACTCGTCCGTTGGATGCGCTGCGGTTCATGCGGCGGTGTGCGTCGATTCGCAGCCCGTTCCAGGAGCAGGCTGCGAGGAATATCGAAGCGATCAAGTCCGAGTACAATCTGCCGTAAGAGCTTGAAACCTCGGGCCGCGGCCCGGGCGGATTCGAAGATTGGCAGATTAGCGAGCCGCGGCTTCCTAAGGGAACCCGCAGGCGGATAAAATCGTACTAACTGTGTGAGGGATCACACATGTTTTGCACCAGATGCGGTGTTGCTTTAAACGACCCGGCAGTGAACTTTTGCGCGCAGTGCGGGGCGCCGACGGCGCACAACGCCTATTCGCCCGCTCAGCCCTACGCTAAATTAAGCCGGCCTCGCGACGACCGCAAAGTGGCTGGCGTTTGCGCGGGATTCGCGCGATATCTGGGAATGGATGCAACGCTGGTCCGGCTGATCGCGGTGGTGCTGATCTTCTGGCCGCCGGGCGTCGGGCTGATCGCTTACTTCGTGGCGTGGATCGTTATGCCTAACGATCCATTACGTTTGCCGGAGCCTGCGCCGCCGCGTCCCGAACCCATTTAACCTTTGCTATACTGATGATTTATTAAGCTCCGATCGGCAAGCGGGGTAGGTGTCCCATGTTCTTTCACATACGCGATCTGGAGGTTCGCGCGGCCCGCTTCGACGTCGAGCTGGCCCCGGGAAAAATCGAATTTTTCGATCCGAAGCTGCGTCAAAAAGGGACGCTGAAGGCGAAGGGAATCGTCGAGCTGGTGTCGGATGCGCTCGGCGAGATTCGCGTGAAGGGCCATGTTTCGGTGGCGATGGAGGCCGATTGCGACCGCTGCCTGGAGCCCGCGCCGGTTCCGATCGATTCGGATTTTGAGTTATATTACCGCCCGGTCGTGCAAGGGTTTGGCGACGAGGTGGAGATCGACAAGAGCGAAGCCGAGATGGGCTTCTTTGAAGGGGACGGAATCGAACTGGACGACGTCCTGCGGGAGTACATTTTGCTGGCGCTGCCGATGCAGCGCGTGTGTAGCGAGTCCTGTAAGGGAATCTGCCCGGTGTGCGGGCAGAACCGGAATCTGAAAGAATGTGGCTGCCAATTGCAGGCGGGAGACGACCGCTGGGCGGCGCTGAAAAATCTGAGTAAATGAGCCAACATGCCTAATCCGAAACGACGTCATTCCAAGCGCCGGACCTCGGCGCGCCGCACCCACGATTCGCTGCGGCCCGCGGGGCTTTCCGAGTGCCCCAACTGCCATGAGCCCAAGCTTCCGCACCGGATCTGCCCGCACTGCGGAAAATACAAGGGCCGTGAAGTGGTTGAGGTCGCGGAAGAGTAGCCGATCGACGCGCTCCCATGACCACGATTGCGGTCGACGCGATGGGCGGCGATCATGCGCCCAAGGTTGAAGTCGAAGGAGCGATAAGAGCCGCGGGGTCGCTCAATGTCAGAGTCCTGCTGGTGGGGCAGCAGGATGTGCTGCACAAGGAGCTCGCTCTGCATCCAGCCGCAGCGCACCTGCCGATCCGGATCCATCACGCCAGCGAAGTAGTGACGATGGAGGATTCGGCCGCGAAGTCGTTTCGCGGCAAGAAGGATTCTTCGATTCGCGTGGCTTGCCGGCTGCAGCGCGACGGCGAAGTCGCGGGGGTGGTTTCGGCGGGAAATACCGGCGCGTGCATGGCGACGGCGAAGATGGTCCAAGGGATGATCCGCGGCGTGGATCGTCCGGCGCTGGCATCGGCGTTTCCGACCGTGAAGGGCGGGCCGGTGGTGGTGATCGACGTGGGCGCCAATGTCGATTCGTCTCCTGAAATGCTGGCGCAGTTCGCGATCATGGGCGAAATGTACTCGCGCATTATTTTTCGCAATCCCAATCCCCGCGTCGGGCTGCTGTCGATCGGCGAGGAAGAGCAGAAAGGGAACGAGCTGACGCGCTCGGCTACGCCTTTGCTCAAGGCGTTGCCCATTAATTTCATGGGAAACGTCGAGGGGCGTGACATCTATAGCGGCATTGTCGACGTAGTCGTGTGTGACGGGTTCATCGGCAACGTGGCGTTGAAGGTGAGCGAAGGCCTGGTCGACATGATCAAGAGCATGCTGCAAGAATCTCTGGCGGAGACGGTGACGCGGAAGATCGGATATGTTCTTTCACGCGCGGCCTATCGCGATTTCCGCAAGCGCGTCGATTATTCCGAGTACGGTGGTGCGCCGCTGCTGGGAGTAAAAGGTGTGAATATCATCTGCCATGGCCGCAGCAACGCGAATGCGATCAAGAACGCGATTCGCGTGGCGGCTGAGTTTGCGCAGGGCAAGATCAACGAGAAAATTGCAGCCGAGCTGGATGGCGTGGCATCTTCTAAAGTAGCGGGAAAATGAGACTTGGCCTGATCCTTGCGGTGGCTCCGTGGCTGTTTGCCGCGCGGCAGGATCCGGTGCAGTGGGCGCTTTCGGCGGAAACACAGAAAGTCTCGCCCGGGTCGAGCGCGCCTTTGAAGCTGACGGCCACGCTGGAAGAAGGATGGCATCTTTATTCGCCGACCACGCCGAAGGGGACGGTCGACAATCCCGGTCCGAATCCGACCACCATTCAGCTTTCCGATAATCCGGCGGTAACTTCACAGAAGGTTTATGAGCCGAAGCCGGAGCGGAAATTCGATCCGAACTTCAATCTGGACACGGAGACGTTTGAAAAAGAGGCGGTGTTCTGGATCGTCACGGGCGTCAAGAAAGACGCTGCGACGGGACCTTTAGACGTGACCGCTGAGGTGCGCTATCAGGCTTGCGATGCGCGACAATGTCTGCCTCCCCGGAAGAAGACAGCTTCGTTTACGTTGAATGTCGATCCGGGAGCATCGGCGACTGCTGCGTTTGTGGTTCCGGCTGAGTATAAGGAAGTCACCATTGACGCGCCTTCTGCGCCGGTGATTCCTGCGGCGCCGAAATCGAGCGACAACCTGGCAACATTTCTGCTAACCGCGTTCGGCTTCGGGCTCGCCACGATTTTCACGCCGTGTGTGTTTCCGATGATTCCGATGACGGTCTCGTTCTTCCTCAACCAAAGAGGCGGGATCGCGCAGGCGCTGGTGTTTTGCCTGGGCATCGTGGTGCTGTTCTGCGCGCTGGGATTCGGAGTCGCGGCGGCGGTGGGACCGTTCGGCGTGGTGCAGCTGGGCTCGAATCCGTGGGTGAATGGATTCATCGCGCTGGTGTTCGGCGTGTTCGCGCTGAGTTTATTGGGCGCGTTCGAAATTACTTTGCCGTCGGGATTGCTCACGAAACTCGACCAGGCTTCGCGGCGCGGGGGATACATCGGCACGCTGCTGATGGGCTTGACGTTTTCGTTGACTTCCTTCGCTTGTGTGGGGCCGTTCCTGGGCACGATTCTGGCGGCGTCGGTGCAGACCAAGGGCGCGCAGCCGGTTCTAGGGATGGCTAGCTTCGCGACCGGACTGGCATCGCCATTTTTCTTCCTCGCGGCATTTCCGTCGTACCTGAAAAAGCTTCCGCGCAGCGGCGGATGGCTGGTGCGGGTGAAGGTGGTGATGGGATTCGCGGTGCTCGCGTTCATGTTGAAATATGCGAGCACGGTGGATCAGGTGCTGCAAACCAACTGGATCACGCGGGAGCGATTTCTGGCGGCGTGGTTCGTGCTGTTCGCGATGGCGGGATTGTATCTGCTGGGGCTGCTGCGTCTGGATGGAATCGAACCGGGCGAGCCGCTGGGGGTCGGAAGATTGCTGGTCGCGAGCGTGATTCTGATGTTCGCGATCAGCCTTTTGCCGGGGATGTTCGGCGCGCCGCTGGGTGATCTGGACGCGTTTGTGCCGGCGGCTGTGGGTCCTGGCGGGACCACGGCGGAGGCCGGCCAGATTTGGATGAAGAATCAGTACACGCAGGCACTCGATCGCGCGAAGCAGGAAAACAAGCGCGTGCTGGTGGCGTTTACCGGATACGCTTGCACGAATTGCCACTGGATGAAGGCCAACATGTGGCCGCGGCCGGAGATCGCCGAAGCGATGAAGGATCTGATCCTGGTGGAGCTGTACACGGACGGCACCGACAAGGCTTCCGAAGAATTTCAGAAGCTGGAAGACCAGGAGTTTAAGACGGTTGCGATTCCTTACTATGCGATTCTGGACGCGGATGGAAAAGTGGTGGCGACGCTGGCGGGGCGGTCGACCGATCCGCAGGAAGTGCTCGCGTTCGTGAAGAGCGGCAAGAAACCCACGTAAACTGTCAGAAGATGTATCGAATTGTTCTGGCCCTTTCGGTCCTCGGCCCGGTCTCCGCCCAGTCCCCCATTCGAGGCTTTTCGCCGGATCAATGGAAAGCGCAGCATGAGCGGGAAGAACTGGCTCAGGCGATTCCATCGACTGAGCGGCTGCGGATTTACATGGAGCACATGGCGGCGAAGCCACATCCGGCGGGATCGCCAGGCGCCAAGGCGGTTGCCGATTATGCGGTTGGATTGATGAAGGACTGGGGACTCGACGCGCGGGTGGAAATGTTTGAGGCGCTGCTCCCTTATCCGACGTATCGCGCGCTCGAGATGACTGCGCCAGTTCGATTCCGCGCACTGTTGAGCGAGCCGCCGGTTCCGGGGGATGACGATTCGGGCGATGCGGGGCAACTCCCGCCGTTTAACGCGTACTCGGCGTCGGGCGATGTGACGGGTCCGCTGGTGTACGTGAATTTCGGGCTTCCAGCGGATTACGAATTTCTCAAACAGCAGAATATCGAGGTGAAAGGGAAGATCGTCATCGCTCGCTACGGACGGGCGTGGCGCGGCGTGAAGGTGAAGCTCGCGCAGGAGAATGGCGCGGCGGGGTGCCTGCTGTATTCCGATCCGCGTGAGGACGGATATTTTCAAGACGACGTTTATCCCAAGGGTCCGATGCGGCCGGCTAGAGGGGTTCAGCGCGGCAGCGTGCTCGATATTACGCTGTTTCCGGGCGATCCTTTGGCGAAACATTTTTCCCGCGCCGATGCGCCTACGATTGCGAAGATTCCGGTGCTTCCGATTTCTTATGGCGACGCCAAGCCGCTGCTTGAATCGTTGGAAGGCCAGATTGCTCCCGAAGCGTGGCGGGGCGCGCTGCCGATCAGCTATCACATCGGGCCGGGACCGGCGACGGTGCACCTGAAGCTCGATTTCGACTGGACCAACAAGCCGCTGCGCGATGTCGTGGTCGCGATTCCAGGGTCGGTTTATAAAGACCAGTGGATTCTGTACGGCAATCATCATGACGCGTGGGTGAACGGCGCGAGCGATCCCGGGAGCGGGGCATCGGCGCTGCTAGAAACTGCGCGCACGCTGGCGGTTCTTCGCAAACAAGGCTGGCAGCCGAAGCGGACTATCGTCCTGGCACTGTGGGATGGGGAGGAGTTCGGGCTGACGGGATCGACCGAATGGGTGGAGAAGCATCAGGACGAGCTGGAGCACAAGGCGGCGGCGTATCTGAACTCGGATTCGAACGGGCGCGGAGAGATCGGCGCGAACGGTTCGCACACGCTGTCGATGTTCGTCAATGAAGTCTTGCGCGACGTGGCGAATCCGCAGAGTACGGGCGGGCTGGCGGGGGCGAAGGGCACCGTTCGTTTTGGGGCGCTCGGCGCGGGATCGGATTACGTGGCGTTTCTGGATCACGCGGGCATCGCGAGCCTCAACCTCGGATTCGGGAGCGCGGATTCGGGCGTGTATCATTCGAGCTACGATACGGTCGATTGGTACCGGCGTTTTTCTGACGGGCAGTTCGTGTACGGGAAGGCGCTGGCGCAGGTGATGACCACGGCGCTGCTGCGTTTGTCGGATGCTCTCGTGCTGCCGTTCGAATTTCACCGGCTGGCGCGGTCCATTCGCGGATACCTGGAAGAGATCGAGAAGAGCAGTGCGGGGCCGGTGGACCTTCGCGACGTGCATGCGCAACTGGCGCGGCTGAATACGGTATCGAGAAGCTACGAAGAGGAATTGGCGGCGGCGATGCGGCGGCCGATGGGGTCAGAGCGCTGCCTGAAGGTGAACGAGATCCTGATGCGTGCTGAATCCGCGCTGCTGCTGCCGGATGGGCTTCCGCGGCGTGAATGGTATCGGCACCAGATTTATGCGCCGGGAGTGTACACGGGCTACGGCGCGAAAACGCTACCCGGTGTGCGAGAGGCTGTGGAGGGGCAGCGCTGGGAGGAAGCGAATCAGCAGGCGCGGCGGCTGACGCAGGTTCTGAAGGCGATGGCGGACCGGATCGAGGAGGCGGCGAAGCTGCTCAGGCAGTCTGGCGGGTAGACCGGGTCAGCAGAATTACCGCGAGCGCGCACAAATACAGCGCGCCGCCGATCAGCAGCGTCGCGCGCAGGCCGAGGTAGATCGCCAGTACGACGGCGCCCGCCGATCCCAGCACGCTGGCGGCGGCGTTCAGCGACCAGGCCCAGCGCACCGAAGGGGAATGGCGCTTTTCCAGGCGGCGCAGGCCGCTGGGGAACGGCATGCCCATCAGGAACGCGGCGGGGGCGATGGCCAGCGCGGTGACCGCCATCTTCGCGATCAGCGGCCAGCCCGCGGCGGCTGCGGTCAGCGGGGCTCGCGACGAAGGCCAGGATCGCGACCAGCAACGGCGATCGCAGGCCAGTACGCGCATCAGCCGGGCATCGTCGCCTGCGACCACGCGTCGGCTGAAATAGCTGCCCGCGCCGCTCGCCACCAGCATCGAAAAGACGATCACGGTCAGCGCGTAGGTCGGATGGCCCAGCAGCAGCACGAATTTCTGAATCAGCGCGACCTGGATCAGAATGTAGCCCGCGCCCAGGCACAGGAAATACCACAAGAACGCGATCACGCCTTTTTGTTTCGGCAGATCGGCTGCGCAACAGCAGCCGCGGCAGAATCAGGATCAGCGCGGTCGCGCCGATGCTCACCGCCATCAACCGCGAACAGCAGCGGCACCGCGCGATTGATTTTGTAATCCGCGCTCGCGGTGTTCGCGTGGTGACGAAATTCCACAGATCGCGCGGCTGGACGGTGTAGAAGAAGAACGGCCGATCGTCGCTCACGGGGAGACGTCGTAGGGGTATTGCGCGTAGAACGCCGCGGGATCGGGGCTGGTCAGCAGCTGACCGAACGGATTTGCCGGAGCGATCGCCGGGCAGATACACGAGCATCGAGATGGGCCGCGGCGCAACTCCGCGCGCAGGCGATTCAAATCGTCAGTTGAAAACGGCTTGCGCGAAATCAGCACCGTATCCTGCGCGCCCCAGCCGTTGAGTTTGGTCGCGTCCTCGCGCACCACGATCACGTGGCGCGACGGATCGGTCTCGCCCAGTCGCGCCAGCGCATCCATGGCCAGCGAGAGCAGGCGCAGCGATTCGCGCGGCGGATCGAAGCCCCAGCGCGTGAACGCCAGCACGCCGTCGTCGGTCAGGTGCGTCAGGTAATCGTAGAAGGCATCGGTGGTGTAGAGATTATTTTCCGAAAGCGCGAACGCGCCGGCGGCCGTGGAGGCCCAGGTGTCCACCAGCGTCGCCTGCAGCACCTGATATTTCTCGGGCTGCGGCGCACGAAGGAGCGGCCGTCTTCGACGAACACGTGCACCTCGGGGCGGAAATACAGGCCGTGGCTTTCGGCGACGAATTCCTTGCGCATGATGGTGTTGGCGATGATCGGATTGATCTCGACCGCGGTGATATCGCGGCTGCCGGAGGCGAAGGCGCGCGCGACATCGTATCCGCCGCCCGCGCCGATCACCAGCGTCTTCGCGCCGGGGCGCAGCAGATATACGGAATCCGGGGCCGTTGTGCGTGAGCTTGGCGCGATCGCCGGGCGTCAGTGGTCCCAATCGAACGGCGATGCCCGGTGGCGGCGTCGGCGTCGATGACGATGCTCCAGATGCCGTCGAAGTGCACGCCCACGCGCGAAAAGCTGTTCCATCGCGACGAAGCGTTCTGGTGGAAGGCGCTGGCCCTTGGCGAAGTGGACATCGAGCAGCGTGGCTGCGCGATTGACCACCATCAGCGTGACCAGCAGCAGCGCGAGCAGCACCGCCGCGGCGCGGCGACGTGCGGAGCCTGCCAGGTTGAACCAGATCGCAGCCGCGACGCCGTAGAACACGCCGGCCGCGATCACGGTGTTCGGGCCGCCGAAGGTATCCAGAAACAGAATCAGCAGCAGGCATCCGGCGGCCGCGCCGGCCAGATCGAAAAAGTACGCGCGGTCCACGCGCTCGATGGCTTCGGAGATCGCGAGCGAAACGACGGCTCCAGCCAGAAAGAACGGCATCGCGCTGGCGACATAAATGACCGTCAGCGTGGCATCACCGAGCTCATTGGTGCGCGAGAGAAGGAACCACAGCGACAGAACCACGGAGATCGCGTTGGCGGCGGCGAGCGCGCCGAGCTTCGCAAAGAGATTCGCGTTCCATCCGCCGACCACGTAAGAAAAAACGCCGCCGGCGCCCAGCCCGAACAGAGCGATCGAGATCGCCAGAAACGCGAAATGGTAATAAAAGACCACCGAGAAAATACGCGTCAGCGCGAGCTCGAGCATCAGCGTCGCCAGCGTGGTGAAGCTGAGTCCCAGATAAAGCTGCGGCCAGCTTACGGACGAAGGAAATGGAGGCGTCTGCGAGGAGACAATACGCGACAATCTACTACTTTAACAGGCGCACTCTTCAGAGTCCCGGCAAGCCGTGCAGCACGCCTTCGATTTGCGTGACGAAATTCAGGCCGAGGCGCGAGTCGACGCAGAGGATGGGGAGAATCGCGACTAAGGGATGCGCGGGCGCGGTTTCGATCGCGGTGAGCAAAAGAAAAGGCGTGAGTACGCGGCCAAAGGCGTAGGCGTCGTCCCAGACGGCTCGGCTGCCGAGGAAGATCGCGGCGGCGGCTAGGGCGTAGATCACTGCGGATTGCGAGTTCCAGGTTTTGCGTATTGCCAGGCGAAATGCCAGGGCTAGAGCGATGGCGACTCCGGCTAGGGCGATCAAGTCGAAGGCTTGCGCTACCGCGTTTTCAAAATGGGGAAGCGCATAAATGGTGGGGTGAACTACGCGATCGACGAATCCGGCCAGGGGAATCGGGCTAAGAAAGCTGTCGAGCTCGGAGCGTTCTCGCCGGGCCAGGTACACGAACCAGCTGCTGCCGGCAGCGCGGTGGCTGCGGCGAACGCGGCATTGCGGAATTGTCTTCGCGTGATCAGGAAGATTGCATAGGCAGCGATGATCGGCAGAGCAGTTTCACGTGTGAGCGCGGCACAGGTCAGAATTATCAGGACCGGCCACTGCCGCGACGTTTGTACGTACAGTGCGAAGCCAACCGCGAAAGCGGCCAGTGCGACATCCACGGTCATGCGATCGATGGAGGTGAGCGCGGCGGGTGCGAATACGAACAGGAGTCCCCAGGCTGATGCGAATCCGGCTCTCATCGAAACGAGCGACAGCCAGTAGACGCCGAGAAACACGAATCCCAGGATGACGGTGAAGTATGCGGGATGAATCCAGCGGTCTTGTCCGAATGCGAGCAGCCATGCGAGAGCGGGAACGAGAATTCGCTGATAGCGGAATGACGCGCCGGCAATAGCGCCGGGCGATCCTTTGCGCATCCAGGGATCGTGCGCGATCAGGTGATACACCATGCCGTCATAGCCCGAGCTGTTTTCGAAAATGTACAGGTGTTCGGACTTGAGGAACGCGGGAACGGGCATGCCGGGGCGGATGCAGAAAAGTGCGGTCCAGTTTCCGCCGTAGTTGTAGTGAACGGTCAGCCACTGCCACAGAACACTGCGATCACAGCGGCCAGCGCCAGTCGCGCGGCGCGAAACGACGGGTTCCTCATCACATCATTGCGGCGGGCGGAGCCGGGTCTTCGGGCCGGCCGGCTTTCGAGAGCGGCAACAGGACCATGACCAGCGCGAGCACGATCATCACCGCGAATCCGAACAGGTACGACGGGTCTTTGAAGATTTGCAGGATCGGAATGTCTTTAAACTTGAAATACGCGAACAGCAATCCGGTGAGCGCTTCTCCGGCGATCAGGCCGCTGGCGATCAGGATGCCGACGCTTTCGACGCGCGTCCGCTGCGCTTCGTTGTTGCCGGCGGCGCGGCTGCGCCAATCGGTGACCCAGCGCAGCATGCCGCCGACGAAAATCGCGAGGTGGTCGGGAAGCGGCAGATACATGCCGACGGCCACCAGCATGGGGCTGCTTCACGCGGATCATGATCAGCGAACAGCCGAACAGACGCGCCGGCGACCACCAGCGGCCACGCCATTTCGCCGCCCACGATTCCTTGCGCGAGCGCGGCCATCAATCCCGCTTGCGGCGCGGCAAGCTTCGGATCGCCGAAGCCGGTGCCGCCGCTCTTGATATTGCCCTGTTGCAGGATGTAGAGCGGATAGTACATCACCAGGCTTGCCACGCACCACGGCGATCAGCTCGACGATCTGAATCGTGCGCGGCGTGCCGCCCAGAATGTAGCCGGCCTTGAAATCCTGCATCAGTTCGCCCGCGACCGCGGAGGAAACGCACACCACCGCGGCCACGCCCAGCACCACCGCGACGCCGCCGCGTCCCGAAACGCCGAGCGCGACCATCAGCAGCGCCGCGATGATCAGCGTCGAAAGCGTCAGCCCGGAAATCGGATTGTTCGACGAACCGATCATGCCGCACCAGGTTTCCGGACACCGTGGCGAAGAAGAATCCGACGATCAGCATCACCACGGCGGCCACGACCGCAGCCAGCACCATGTTGCCCGAAATGTAAATATACAGCGCGATCATCACCAGGAACACCACGCCGATCAGCGACGAGCACGGTCTTCGATGCCCATGTAGCGCTCGGTGCGCGCCATGGATTCCATCGGCGGCGCGCCGTGGCGCACTTCGGCGAGCGCGCGGCCCAGGCTCGACGTCAGATTCTTGCCCATGCGGAACAGCGTGTACGCCGCGCCCACCATCATTCCGCCGACCGCGATCGGCCGGACGATGTAGCGCCACACGGCCGCGGCCTGCCCTGCCCAGCTCGTCGTCGGCCGCGCCGGCCGGAATGAATGTTCTGCAGATTCGGGCCCAGGAAGTACATCATCAGCGGCACCAGCACTCCCCAGGCCAGCACGCTGCCCGAAAAATTGCAGCGCGGCGAGCTCCGGTCCGATCACGTAGCCGACGCCGATCAGCGCGGGGCTGACCGTGGGCGCGGAGACCGTCGAGACCGCGCCGGTTTGCAAGACATTTCGTGCTGCCTAGCGTGCCCAGGCGCACAAAGCTCTTGCCGAGCTCGCCGATGCGCACGATGAAATCCTTGTCGACGGCGTAGAGCTGACACTTCGCCCAGCGCCTGGATCAGCGTGCCGAGGCCGATGCTCCAGAACAGGTAACGGGCCGCATCGGCGCCGCGCTGTCCGGCCTTGTGAATTTCGGCCGCGGCCACCGATTCGGGGAAGGGAAGCGACGGGATCCTCCACCAGCGCGCGCCGCACCAGCGAAACGAACAGCACGCCGAGGATGCCGCCGACCACCATCAGCGCCGTGGATTTCCAGTAGGCGTGCGCAGGATCGAAAGACGTCCACGAGCCCGACATCAGAAACGCCGGCATCGTGAAGATCGCGCCCGCGGCCACCGATTCGCCGATGGATCCGGCGGTGCGCGCGATGTTCTCTTCGAGCACGGTCCCTTCAACACGCGCAGCACCGCCATGCCGATCACCGCCGCCGGATAGGTGGCCGCGATGGTCTGCCCGGCGTGCAGCCCCAGGTAGGCGTTCGCGGCGCCCAGGACCACGCACATCACCAGACCCGAGCAGCACGGCGCGCAGCGTGAACTCCTTCATGGCTGATGTTTTCGGGAACGAAAGGGACGGTGTTTCGATGGAAACGGACGACTCATATGCAGTTCGATCACGAATGAAGCATCGTCTGGCTACAATAAGATGCGCAGTTTCCCCTGCCAGCCGTGTGTCTGCTGAGCGGAGGACTGGATTCCTCCACCTGCCTGGCGCGTCGCGCGGCGCGACGGCTTCGAGTGCTACGCGCTCGTCGTTCGACTACGGCCAGCGGCATCGAGTCGAGCTGGAGGCGGCCGCGCGCGTCGCTGAATTCTTCGGCGTGCGCGAGCATCGCGTCGCTGAAGATCGATCTGCGCGCGTTCGGCGGCAGCGCGCTGACCGCGGATATCGACGTTCCGAAGCAGCGGTCGTGGTCAGATGGCGCAGGGCATTCCGATCACTTATGTTCCCGCGCGCAACACGATTTTTCTGTCGTATCGCGCATGGCGTGGGCGGAAGTGCTGGAATGCTCGCGACATTTTCATCGGCGTGAATGCGATCGACTATTCGGGCTATCCGGATTGCCGCCCGGAGTTCATCGCCGCTTTCGAGCACATGGCGAACCTGGCGACCAAGGCCGGCGTGGAAGGCCGCACGCATCTGCAGATTCACACGCCGCTGGCCAAGCTCAGCAAGGCGGAGATCGTGAAGCTGGCGGTCGAAGTTGGGCTCGATTTCGCGCTCACGCATAGCTGCTACGATCCCGATCCGCGAGGGCGCGCCGTGCGGGCCAGTGCGATTCGTGCCTGCTGCGGCGAAAGGGATTCGAGGAGGCGGGCGTGCGCGATCCGCTTCCATACCGCACATGAAGATCTCCGAGATTTTTTATTCGATTCAAGGCGAGGGCATGCTGGCCGGCGTCCCCAGCGTGTTCGTGCGCACCAGCGGATGCAATCTGCGCTGCACCTGGTGCGATACGCCGTACACGTCGTGGAAGCCGGAGGGCGCGAGATGAGCGTCGAACGAGATTCTCGCGGAAGTGCGCGCAGCTATTGGCGCGACGCACGTGGTGGTGACCGGCGGCGAGCCGATGATCGCCGAGGACATCGTCGCTGACGGAGCGACTCGAAGCATCTCGGCCTGCATGTCACGATCGAAACCGCGGGCACGGTCTATCAAGCCCGTGCTCTGCGACCTGATGAGCATCAGCCCGAAGCTCGCCAATTCGACTCCGCTGGAGCGCGAGGGCGGACGTTGGGCGGCGCAGCACGATCGTCTGCGCTATCAGCCGGAGGTCCTGAAGCAACTGATGGCGAGTACGACTATCAGCTCAAGTTCGTGGTGAGCGCGCCGGAGGACTTGGCGAGATCGCAACGATTCTCGAACGAGACAGCCGCCGATCGCAGCCGGGTTGTCTTGATGGCCGAAGGCACCGATGCGGAGACGCATTCGCGAGCGGGCGCGCTGGCTCGCCGAGATCTGCAAGCGCGAAGGGTTTCGGTACAGCCCGCGGCTGCACATCGATCTGTGGGGGGATCGAAGAGGGGTTTAGCCACCGATGCACACCGATTTTATTTCACCGATACTGTTGCCGTGTTGCTGGTGACCGATTGATCGGGAGTTATCACCACGAGCGCGATTCCGTCGCCAGTAGGAGCGCCCTGCGGAACCGTGATGTTGACCTGATACACGCCTGGGTAGCCGCTTGGCCCCCAGTACGAGACCGGCGCGGTGATTCCGCCGATGGTCACGGTCGGCTTGAAATTCCCTTCATGGGTGACGCCATCGATTCCGCTCGCGCCATCGGCGACCGAGGGCGTCATCGAGCCGAGCCCCGTCGCGTAGAAAATCCTGACGTGCCGCGCGCGATGGGAGCCGTCGGGTACCCCAGGTTCGCCGTGGTCGGAGCCGCGATCTTCGCCACTTTATCTGTGTCGACGTACACCAGGATTCCTGCGCCTTGTCCGGTCGCGGGAATGGTGAAGATGCCCGGAGCGCTCTGCACGATGGGTACGCTCTGCGGCGGCGAGGGTTGCCCGTTTACGTTTACCACGACCTGCGCGGTGGCCGAGGTTTGGCCGCTGCTCAAGACTTCGAACGGCACTTGGGCGGTTATGAAAGGATACGGGCCAGTGGGCGTTGTCGCTTGTAGCGACGCGGGATGGCTCTTTCCGGACGAGTCCAGAAATGCGACGCAGATCCCGCCGAGCGCGGTCGAATACGGAATAGACGTTGCCGCGGCAACAGACGCTTCAGGGTAGCTTCCAAAAATCGCGACCAGGGAGCCAGGCGCGACTGCGGTTCCCAATCCCTGCGGATTCTTCGCGAAGCTGGCGGCGTTCAGCACGCCTCCGTTGGCCACGGACGGAGGCTGACCGGGGGAAGCAGCCGTCAGGACATAGCTGTTCGTATAAACGTGATCGCCGCTGTCGGCCTGATGATTATTGTTCACCACGTTGCCCGCGATATAAAAATGCACGGGCCCGACATCCGTCGCAGGAGGGGTCCAGGTGAACACATAAGGAGTGTCCGTCGTCTGCGACGTGCTGTTCATGTTCGGGAAAGCATGCTCAATGAATTCCACGACACCGTCGCCGCACCCGCTGGGTGGCTCGAAGTTGTCGGTGTTGTCGCAGAATACGCCTTGGTTGGGGCCGCCGGTCGCGAAATGTCCCGCCGGCTGGGACGATAGCTGAGCATTGGTGCTCCCCATGCGAGCCGTCATTTGAAACCCGAAATGGTTGTTGACCGGATCGGTCGCGGTGACGCTGATCGTGATCGGTGGGCCGCCGGGCGTGTAGAAGCGCAGCTCGAAAACGTCGCCGTCACGCTGCCGCCGGCGGCGTTCAATCGGGCCGCCCGTGAGGTAAGTCGGTGTGGCAGCCCGAAGTCGCACACGCCAAGCGGATCGTCTCGCCGGGCGCGGCCGTATGGCGCACATCCGGCCCCTCGACATGTCCCAGTAACAATGCGGGAAAGATCGCGATGAAGGTCCCGCCCGCTCCCCATAGAATTTTCTTTGTAAGCTGTTTCGTGGTCACTTACTTCTCCAAACACAACAAAGCCTTTTTTGATGCGGTGCTTAACGGGATTTCATTTAGGTTTTTCATCGGCGAACCATTGCAAGGCTTTAGGGACGGTGTCGATTCGCTAAGTCGCTTCGCGCACTACAAAACGATACTGGCGATGGGTGATGGCGTGACGGAACGCGCCCGCTAGGCCCAGGCGAACGCCGTAGACACTTCCGGGAGCTCCCAGAATCCTGAGACCAGGGCTGGGAGTCAGTAGAATTCGCCCTTGCGCCGCGATGACCAGCAGGGTTCGCGTCTTTTGCACGATCGCGGGTTTCTTCTTCGGGTGGCGGGAGGGAGCGTTGAATTCCGGCGGCGATTAGCTTCGCATTCTCCCGATAGAGGGCATCCTGCGCACAGGGGGTCGCGCGGCAGGCACACTGTAGCGCCCAATTCCATCACGGCCTGGTTCCATCGGCCGGGGTCGCGCCTGTCCAAAAATTGAGTCGCGAGCGCTCTGACGTCAGCACCGTCGCCGACGAGCCGCATGATCACTCGCCGGACGTTTCCGTCAACGGCAGCATGAGGCAGCCCGAACGCGATGCTCGCTACCGCGGCGGCCGTATAATCGCCGACGCCTGCCAGCGCGCGGATCGACGAATGATCGCGCGGGAAACCGCCTGCCTCGACGATATGACGGGCGGCGTTTTGCATGTTGCGGGCGCGCGAGTAGTATCCCAGGCCGCTCCAGAGCGAGAGGAGCTCGGTCTCGGACGCCTGGGCGAGATCCTCGACGCATGGGAAGCGTTTCAAGAAGCGTTCGTAATAGGGAATCACCGCCGCGACGCGCGTCTGTTGGAGCATGATCTCCGAGATCCAGATGGCGTAGGGATCGCTGGTGCGTCGCCAAGGGAGGTCGCGGCGCTCGCGATCGTACCACCGTACGAGATTCCGCCGAATGGCCGTTGGGTTCAATTCTCTATACTAGTAGGTAACCCTCCCTTGAACGACTCCATTCGTATTCGTGGCGCCCGGGTTCATAACTTGAAGGGCATCTCGCTGGCGATCCCACACGATCGTCTGACCGTGGTCACAGGTGTGTCCGGATCGGGAAAATCCTCGCCGCTACCGCTGGAAGGCCTCGGCCAGGCGCTGGTGGAACAGCCGGACCCGGAGGCCGAGCAGCTCCATGACAAAACGGAACTCCTCCTGGGTGAACCCGAAGCACCCGAGCCGAAGAATCTCCCGGACGAACCCGAGCTTCGACGAACCGTTCCACGTGCTCAACGGCGCTCCTCGTCGATCCCCGCCGCGGAGGCCAGGAGCTACAGGGAGAACTCGCCGCCCACAACGACCGCAAAGTTGAGG
>CAWEFR010000006.1:0-15963 GCA_963808335.1 Terriglobia bacterium | reverse complement strand
AGGCGAAGGCCGCCAGCCCACCGGGTGGAATCGCGACTTCGCCGTGAAGAACGGAAAGCATGCGTTCCGTGTGGGAGTTTCCCGGAAACGGAAGCGCACCGGTTAAGACTTCGAACACCATGACGCCAACGGAGAAAAGATCGGATCGCGCGTCTACCCGGCCTCCGTTGAACTGTTCAGGAGACATGTACTGGATGCTGCCGAGGACCGTGCCCGGCCGAGTAAGGCTGGTCGCCTCGGCTTCCCCGACCCGAAAGAGTTTTCGCGATGCCCAAGTCCAGGAGCTTCACCAGCGGACCGCCTCCGTGCACCGTCGAAATCAGAACATTTTCCGGCTTCAAATCGCGATGGACGATCCCCGCGCGATGCGCGGCGTCCAATCCCGCCAGCAGTTGGTCGAACCATTCGGCAATCGTCGCCGCTTCGATCTTGCCGCGATTCATCCTCGCGCGCATGGTTTCTCCGGGGATGAGTTCCATCACGAGATAAGCGGCATCTCCTGCGATGCCGAAATCGTAAGTCGCGATGATGTTCGGGTGATTTGGCCGCGCTGCCGCCCGAGCTTCACGATTGACCCGCTCGATCGCCGTGGCGTCCGCGATCATGGCTCCGGTCATAATCTTGACCGCGACTCCCGGCGCAAGGAAATGTCCTCGGCCTCATAGACGGCGCCCATGCCTCCCTTCCCGATCATTCGTTCCAGACGGTAGCGGCCGATGGTCCGTTCGATCGGCAAGGAGAACACCGGCTCCGATCCATCTTCGGCGCATTGCAGAACCTGGAGGTCATAGCAACGTCCACAGACCGGACATTCTCTGAAGCCATCGACTCCGCCGGCCTTCAGCCGGGATCGAATGCGTTCGGTATTCTTACGTTGATCTGTCAACATTCGATGCAAGAAGATGTTTTCGCAGACGATCGCCATCTGTCCGGCGAGCGCGGCCAGCAAGCGACGATCCTCTGCGGTGTACGGTTCGTCGGCGCGCTTCTTGCCGAGCAGAATCAGGCCCGCCACACGCGGAGCGGCACCCGTCATGGGAACGACAAGGTCCAGATCCAAAGCCCCGAACCGGTGAATCTCGTTGGCGGCAGTCCTCGGATGGAGGCCACTTGCCGCGCTTCCGCATCCCCCTCTAACAGCGCCATCAGGGGCGAAGTGGCGCGAATCTGGAGATCGGAGCCGATACGTCCCGAGGAATACGCCGGCGTGAAGAAGCGCTGTGAGCCGGTGTGAAACAGAATCGCAACGCTCTCCGGATGAAACGCCGACTCGATGCTTTCGCCCACGGTGACTGCCATCTCGGACAGCGAGTGCAGCTTCTGTACTCCATCGATCAGGGAGACGAGAATCTGTTCCTGGTGATAGCTTTCACGGAAGAACCGCCGGTCGAGCCAGCGACTGAGAGGCACCCGGAACTTCAGCACGGCGGCCAGCAGCACCAACAGCACAATGAACGGAACGTTATTCAAGACCGCATCGGCGATGGTCTTGTGGGCATTCCGGATCAGCGCGACCAACAGGCCGAGCGCGGGTAGCGCAAGCACGGTTTGCAGAACGCTCTTCGCCAGCATGTAGCGCACGCCCTGCCGGATGACCACGCGGATGTCAAACATCCGGTGCTTATAGATCGCGTACCCGGTTGCGGCCGGGATCACCATGGCGGCCAGGATCACCACACGGCGCAGACCCTGATAGAGGTCTGTGACAGGCTCCCGCGGATCGCCGAGGGATCCGATCGCGATGACGATCAGCTTGAAAAACATGTACGGAAGAATTCCGGCCAGCGAGCCGAAGGCGATCCAGCGCGCGCGACGGCGATCGTCGGGCTGCCGGACCTTCACGTAGTTGCGCGCGATCACCGCGCAGATGCTGAGCGGGGCGAGAACGTAATAGACCGGGTCGAGAGCCCACGTGAACTCCAGGATTTTCGGGTGCGGTCCAGGAAAGGAGACGCGACGCCGCACTCCAGGGCGATTCGAAAAACCGTGAGCGACACCGCCCACGGAAAAAAATGTAAAGCGCATTGGCCCATCGGCGGGTGTTGATTGCACGATCGAACAATGTGCAGTAGAACAGATATCCGAGCGCGAAGTGAATTCCATCCAGCGAGGAAAGCACCTGGTAGAGGGCAAACGGCGTGCCGTGCAGGAACGGTTGGTACGGACCGATCAGCACTTTGGCTAACACCAGCGCTTCCGACACGAGCGCCGCGTAAGCCCGTTGCGCCACCCGCTGATCCGATTTCAGCCATCCGAGGACGACCGCGGTAAGAAAGAAGGCAAGACTGACCATCCCGAAGGTAACCAGATCGCCCACCAGATTTGGAGTTTCCGTGACGTTCATGATGAGCGGCACTTCGCGAGGCGTCCCATTTCTCATCACACGCATCAGATAGGGAACACCGGGGCGCGTGGATTCGATGGTGGCCATCACGGCGGTCGGCGGTGTATGAGCGTCGCCGTTCATCGCGACGATCTGGTCGCCGGGCTGGAGTATCCCCGCCGCCGATCCTCTCGGGTCCACGGAAGTGACGCGCCAGAATCTCCCGCCATCCAGCTCGATGTCGTAGCCCCAATCGACGCTTCGCGCGTTGTAGCGGGCGATGGTCGCGGCGGTGAAGATGTAGAAACCCAGCGCGACGATATCGATCGCCAGGAACGCCCAGAATGCGCGCGGCCTGGACCGCATCCAACTCCCGAGCTCTGGCCGCACGGTTTGCGCCGGCGCCTCGGGCGCTTCGCGGACGTGATCGAGCGCCGGGCGCTCCAGAAACTCCGGAGCCTGATCGTGCGCCGCGAGCAATTTTCGGACTTGCGCGACGATGTCGGGCTGCACCGAGGCCATGGATGCGAGAAAAGCTTCGCGTTCGGGATCGTTCAGATCCACACAGTGGCCAAACAGCTCGGATGCGGTCCAGGACTCCGGCTTCATACCCGATTTATTTAACGGACAATCGTTCCATGATCCAGGCCTTCGCGAAGGTCCAGTCGCGTTTTACCGTGGCCGGAGAGATTCCCAAAGCCTCGGCGGATTCCTCCACGGAAAGCCCGCCAAAAAAGCGCATTTCGACGATCTGGGCATGGCGCGGATAGCTCGACGCCAGATCGTTGAGAGCCGCATCCAGGTCCAGCAAATCCGGTTCGGCGTGGGGGAACGACTCGCTGGGCAGGCCGCTGAGCGTAACCGCGACTCCGTCGCTTCCGCGCTTGATGGCTCGCTTGGCGCGGATGTGATCGATCAGGATGGTTCTCATCAGAAGCGACGCCAGCGCAAAGAAATGCGATCGATTTTCAAAAATGACGGGCGAAGATTCCGCGAGCCTCAAATACGCTTCGTGCACCAGCGCGGTGGGATCGAGCGTGCAGCCCCTCTGGCGATCGCGCAGACGGTTCGCGGCGATGCGGCGGAGTTCGGAATAGATTTCCGGCACCGCGTCGTTGAGCGCGCGAGCGCTCCCCGCCGACCACGCACGAAGTAAGGCCGTAATATCGGCCGCTCTGTCCCCCATTCGACTCGCCTCACAGGCTGGAACCGATCTGCTTAACATACTACACACGGTACGGTGCATAGCAAGAAAAATTTCGAGAGGTTGGAATTTTTTCGTGAGCCCTTCCGGTCGCGCTTTCCGATTACTGTCATGTAACCACTCCTAAGGAGGCGTGAAAATGAATCGCCAGAACGTATCATTCGTCAAACATTTGCCGCTGGTTGTAGTGCTGATCGCCGCGATCCCTGCGAGCGCTCAACTTCCAGCTACCGGACAACTTACCGACGCACAAGCCGCAGCCATGATTCAGGCTTTAACCGCGCAGGCTCAGGGCGCCGCCGCGTCCGCGATGACGCAGGCGCAGCCCAAGCCCTGCTTCTGTACATGATGCGGCAAGCTCCCGCATCGTCCTCGGCGGCGAGCGCCGCCCAGGCCCAAATGCTGATGCAGGCGATGGCTCAGACATCTGCCGCGGCTCCTTCGGCCTCCGTGAGCGCGGCACAAGCTCAGGCGTTGGCGAAGATGTTTGCCTCGCAACCGTCTGGAGCCGCGCCGATGCCGCCAGCCTTGGCCCGGACCAGTCCGGTACCGGTACCGACGATGACCACCGCGCAGCAAACGCCGCCGAAGAAGGCCGGAACGATTCGCATCGGAGTGGTGACTCCTAAGGCTCAGATGGGTGGTACCGGTCCAGGCGCCAACAACGTTGCCGATGCGGTACGAACGCTTATCGTCCAATATCTCAGCGGTCCGGTGCTGGAAGTCACGCCGATCGCGGCGATGGCGCCGCAGCAAATCGAGGCGGAGTTAAAGCAGAAGGAATGCGATTACGTGCTCTATTCGGCCATGAGCCAGAAGATGAATAGCGGCGGTTTGGGATTGCTGAAGAAGGCGATGCCAGTGGCTAGCATGATCCCCATGGTCGGTCTCGCCGGAGGGCTCGCGGGCATGGCCGCCGGGGCCGCGGCTAGCACTGCCGCGGGAGCCGCCAGCGTCGCTAACACGGTGAAAGCCAAGAGCGAAGTGACGTTTGAGTACAAGGTCCTGGCCACGGGAAGCGGGGAGTCCGTGATCGCCAACTCGTCGACCGCCAAAGCCAAAAGCGATGGCGACGATGTCGTTACTCCGTTGATCGAGCAGGCAGATAACGCCATTCTAACCGCGATTACGAAATCCAAATAAATGTTTATGGATTTCGTGAGCCGGTTTCCCCGGCAATTTTGCGTTTAGTAACGCTGCCCACGAGTGGAGGAATTATGCCAGGAGCTTCTAGAACTCTCCTGCTGTTGATGATTGCGGGGTGCGGGATTCCGGCGGTTCAGGCCGGGCAATATCTGATCGTCACGCATCCCTCGAACGGCGGCTGGGGGTTTCAGGACGTGGAATCGATTAGCGTCAACGGCAAGGAGAAGCTTCGGAGCGCGCCGCTTCCCGCCGCGACGTTCGACTCCAAGGCGATCGGACACTTGGCTGAAGTCCAGTTGGCGAGTTTCACCGTGGTGCGCCGGGCGGCGGACGGGTCGATCGTCGGGCGCGCCGGTGAGGCGGGGAACTGGCAGGCCCTCTTGCCCGAAAACACCAATTCGAAGACGGCGGAGTCCGTCGCGCAGTTGTGGAGTGGCTCGACGATCGCGTTCAAGTCGGACCGCAAGGACAAATCGGCAACCGCGGTTCGACTCGAGGACTTATATGCGATCGTCCCCAGTCGCGATGCGGCCGCTTCGGCGGCATGGCTTGCTACCGACCCTCGCCCGCACCAGATCCCGGGTATGTCGGATGCGGATGCCTTTCGCCAAATGCTCGCGCTTCTTCCCGATGCGGCCAAGGCGTTTTCTGAGGGTCCGGCTTCGAAGACGATCAGCGATTTTCTCACCAGCAGCCTGCTGAAGCACCTCCAGCGTTGGCAGGACGGAGACGCGTCATTACTAGTCCTGGACGAATCTATGGCGTTGGCCGCAGCGGCGGACGTTGCGTTCCCGAAGGATAAATCGCTCGCCGAGCTGAGCAGCGGAGTTCGATCGATCCGCAAAGCGCTGGATCGCAAGCTGGCGATCCTGCGGGCGCTCGACGCGGGCAAGCAATCCGATGCGTTCCTGATCGCTTACCGCGATTTCGAGGTGTATGACAAATCGTTTCCGGAGTTAGCGAAGGCCCGCGCAGCTCACATGCGCGCCAGCGCCGCCGCGCACGTGAAGACCGCCCAATCTCTTCAAGCAAGCGGCGACTACATGGGCGCGATCCGGCATCTTTTGATTGCCAGGTGGCGCGATCCTTCGCTAAAGGCGGCGGACGATCTGCTCGAAGGAGTTCGGCTTGAAGCCGCCAGGCTGTCGGTCCGGAAGTTTGCCGAAACGCGCCGGGGAATCGACCCGCGCTCGCCGGCGCAGGTCCAGTTGCAGCGCAAGCTGCTGTTGGCGGAACAGCAAATGAACGACCGCAAGATCGCCGAGGCGGAGAAGACGCTTCAGGAAGCCGAAGCGACGGACAAAGACGAGCCGCGCCTGACGTTACTTCAGGCTCGCCTCTCCGTGGCGCGCGGCGACTTGGGAAAAGCGTTGGCGCAACTCGACAACTTTGACGGGATCGCTGTCACGCCGGAGGATTTCGCGGAGGGAGAGAAACTCCGCGCGTCGGTTCAATACACCATCGACAATTCGCTGAGCAAGAAGCGGACGCAAGTCGAGGGCGATCTGAACCAGCAGCGGTTTGCTACTGCGCTCGAATCCTCGGCGGAGGGGCTGAAGCTGGATAACGAGAATCCGGAGTTTCTGTATTTCGCCGCCGTCAATGCCTGCGTCCTGCGCCATTGCGGAACTGCGGAGCCGATGCTGCGCCGGTTCCTGGAAGTGACCGATTCGGCGCAGGGAAGCCGTGAACGGCGTCTGATGGCGATGCAGCTCTTGCGGGAATCGCTGGCGCTGGCCGCCGAATCGAAGGAGCCTGCGAAGGACACGGACAAGAGCCAGCTCAGTTGGTTCTCAGGCGCGTTGGTCGCACGCGGTGTGTTCTACGATCCTGTCAGCCTGTCCTTTCAAACCAAGGTCACGCGCGTGGAAGCATCCGATCACCTCACGATTTTCTACGACTGGGGGGAAAACCAGTTGCGATCGGTGCACGCCAAGCATGAAGAGAAGCAGACCGGCGGCAACATCGCGCGGTTGGCCGGCGCCGCGGCGGCATCGGCGGCTGGACTTTCAACCACGGTCGGATGGAAAACCGCCGCTCGCGAAACCAACGATTTCTTCTTCAACTATTACGACGACGCGCCACAGATCTTGAAAGTGAGCCGCGAAAAAACAGTAGTGCCGAGCCGCCGGATTCCCATCTCGATTCCGGGCGTCGGAATGTTCGGGCCGTTTGCGGGCATCGGAGCCTTGGGCGCGCTGGGCAATCTAAGCAAGCTCGGAGCTTTGAGCAAAATCGGAGGCCTGGGGAGCATGGCAGGAGGTGGAGGACTCATGCAAGGTCTCCCCGGGTTGGGCGGGCTGGGAGGAGGAGCCAGCCTTTCGGGACTGGGAAGCCTCGGATCATTTGGAGGAATCGCCGGCGCCGGAAATTCCGCCATCTTGAGCCGCTTGGCGGGCTCGGGACGCATGTCCGGAATCAGCGGGTTCTCATCGTTGGGTTCGGTGAAACAGTTGGCGCCGTCGCAAAATTATTCGGTGGTTTCCGATCCTCAGGGCGGATCGTCGGAAGGCTTCCTGAGTTTGTGGAACAACCCCCGTCTGGACACGCGCATCGCCTTCAAAGTGACCGGCAAGCGCGCGGCGGTCGGTTTTTCCGGGAACCGCTATTTTCACCCGTTCGCTTGGGATGGAATCCACTTGTTCGAGCTGGATTACGACGAAAGCGGCCGCGTGATCCATGCCTGGGAACTCGACACTCCCGGCGCGCCAAGACTGGATTTCGCCTGGGACGGCCAACGGTTGCTAAAAGTCGCCGGACACGACGAATCGGGCGCGGTGGTATATTCGCGAACGCTCAGCTACTCCGGCGACCGGCTGACCAGCGAGACCATCAACGGCCAGGGCGCGGCGTCGCACATCGAATATAAGTACGACAAACAGGGTCATCTGACGGAAGCGGTTGCGGACGCCAACCATACGCTTGACGGGCGCTCGCGAAAAGTTTTCTTTGTTGAAGAAGACAAGGGGAAACACTGACATGCGTATTATGACTCTCATGATCTTGGCGGCAGCGGGCACGCAGGCGCAAAGCCCTCAGGCCGACACGCCGAAACGCACGATGCTCGAATCCAATCAGAATCTGAAGAAACCTGCTCCCGCCGCGGAGCCGCCTTCGGCCAAGCAATCGCCCGAGAGCGCGCGAAATCCCGGCTCGAGCGCCTTGGACGCTCTGAGCTCTCGACCGAGAATTTGAACCTGATCCGCGACAGCAACGTGCGGAAGCTGACCAACGACGGCTGCGCGCCTGAGGCGTCGGCGCGCATCAACGATCTGCGAAGCCGGCTTGGTATTGCCGCGCCCGCTGCCGCCGCGAACAAGAATGCCGGGTCGGAAACGGCAGCTCTGGCGCTCGCTTCGGGATGGTTCAAGGCGCCATCGGACGGCACACCGGGCGTCGGGCAGCAGAAAAAGAGCGATCTGCTGGATTCCGTTCTTCCAGGTGCGGACAAGACCGCGAAACCGGCGGAGGCGCGCGAGCAGGACGCAAGCGCTTTGCAGGCGGAGCTGGACCATCTGCTCTCCTCATGCTCCGGCGCGAAGCGCTAGAAGGAGTCTGCCATGTTTCGAACCTTCCTGTTCGTGACCATCGCGGCCATCGGCGTATTCGGCCAAGATCCGCCTCTTCCGGTCGCCGAAGCCGTACAACCGGCAACCCCGGCGGTGATGGTTTCCGTCCAGCCCCTCGCTCCACCGGATCTTAGCTCGCCCTACGCCTCGCCGCGCGACGCAGCCCGCCATCGATTGCAAGCCACGCTTGCCGATCTGGCGGCAAATCGAAACCTTAAGGAGGCGCTGCGCGGTTTTGAACAAGCGCTGATCGACGATCGCACCTACGCGTTAGCGGCCTTCGACCTGGGAATTGTCGCGGCGATCTCCGAAAAATGGGACGATGCCGTCGCCGCGCTCGAAGAAGCCTCGCGGCTGGCGCCTTCGACTCTGGGACCGGCCGCAGAGCCGCAGCTGGAGCGTCTGCGTGTCATCGCCAAACTCGAAAAGTCGGCGGAAGGCAGACGCAAGCGCGCCTACGATGAAGCTCTGTTACCGCTGCTGCGGAAGCTCCCGTCATTGTCGCCGGGCGAGGCAAGCTCGGCTGCCGCAGAGCTTGGCCGCATCGATCCTAAGCGTTGGGAAGCACCCGCGCTGCTGGCAGGGCTTAACGGCGACGGAAGCGGCTACCAGACGGCCTCCAAGTTCCTCGAAATCGCCGTAGCCAATGCGACCGATCCGGCGATGAAGCAGGCGCTCGAGACGGCGCGCAAAGCCGCGGAGCGGGAGCTGATGTACCACTCGATGCGCGCCGACGCGGAAGCGGCGGACGATCGCGGCGATTATTCCAAAGCTGCGGAGCTGTATCAATCCGCGTGGAGCTCGATTCCGGCGCGCGTCGAGAACGGCATGGACGCGGCTTCCGCGCTGCTTCTCTGCGACGACACGGAGCACGCCTCGGCGCTGCTCGCCCGGTTGCGCGAGAGCAAGGATCCGAACGTCGAGGCGCCGGCCGGCGCGATGTTGAAAGAGCTGGCGACTGTCGAGCCTTCGGCCAACGCAACTTCCAGTGACGCGGCTCAATTTTTCCGTGAACCAGGCCCCCGCGAACCGGTTCGGATCGCGGCGATGATTCCGGCGATCGATCGAAGGCCTCTGGAGCTATATGGGCGTCCGCTACCGAAGCTGCTGGAAGACAACGAACCGGTGGCTGTGCTTGCCGCCATGGCAGTGGATGCGCCCCCAAACGTTCCGCTTCCCGCTCTGCCGAACCCGGTAGCCGGAGGCGATAACCCGTGGCGTGAAGTTACGGCAGCCCAATCGCGTCCGGCTGCCGAATCGCCTCGCGCCGTCCAGTCAGTTGACATGTCAGGCAATTCCTCAGAAGGCCGAACGCTACAGGTCACGAGCGAACCCACCGGAGCGCGCGTCTTCGTCGGAACTTCATCCGATCCGGTGTGCCAAACTCCGTGCAACATCCGCTTGGCTGCCGGCGAATATCCGCTTCGGCTCAGCCTCGACGGGTATCGGGAAGCGCAGCAAAACATCGAAATTCGCGCAGATTTGCAGGATGTCGCCGTGCCGCTGGAAGTTCTTCGCGGCAGCGTGCTCATTCAGACTTCGGTTCCCGGATCCGTGAGAGTAAACGGAACCTCGGTTGTCGCGGAGTCCTCCCCGGTTGAGTTGTCGATGGCGCCCGGTTTGTATCGAATTGGAGCCGATTTCGGATCCACCTATCGCGAACGCCTTCTGACCGTCAAGCCGGGAGCACGCCTTCGATTAGAACTGGGGATGCGATAAGACGCTTGCGTCTCCACTGTGGCAGCAAGGAACGCGAAGGTTACCGCGAGAATGCCGGGCTCGGGTGTTGCCGCAGGTGGGCTTCAGTCACGTTCGCAGAGAAATCCGCCGTCGAAAGCACCGCGTGGCTGAGTCTTCTGCGCCGCCTTGAATAGTCCCGATAAGCAGCGCGGCGCTGGGAGAAGCGTGTCGCTCTGATGGCAATTGCCGGATGGAGGCGTGAGGAATTCGCCTGGTACTCTTTACAAACTGGTACTGCTTAAGCCCATGACAAAAAGAATCTTAAGCGGTTGCCAGTGGTCAGGGACGGTGGTATGCTCCCTACCAGCTGACACAACAACAGCGCGTGGGCGATTCGTACCTTCAAGCCTTGGCATAGGGCCGGATGTAGTCTGGACTGCCAGGCCGCAAACGATTCGGAATCACGGCGAGTCGATGGTAATCGGGGGCTGTCTCGGGCAATATATGAGAACACCCTCGGAGAGAATTCGCGCCGCACTCGATCGCGCCGATGTTAACCGCGCAGTGAGACTCTGCACCATCGTGACCGATCGACCATCCATTGTTGTGGACGAGGAGCGCCTGGCGGCTCTCTTGGAAGCTTCGCCGGGAAAGCCCTACTCGACGGCACTCGCTCAAAACGGTCAAGCTCTCAAGGCGGTTGCAGTGGCGGCGTCGTCACAAGTGAAATGATCCCTCACAAGGTAAAAGGGACTTCTGGCCGTTCCCGTCCTGGCACCTATCCGATTGGTACAGACATGATGTAATAGCTCAGGAAGCAGAATGGAGATTACGGAACTCCTGCACCGCGTTGGTAAAGGCGATCACGCGGCTTTGAACGCAGTGATTCCGTTGGTCTATGAGGAATTGAAGAAGCTCGCCTCGGCGCGCCTGCGCCGCGAATCCGAAGTGGAGCCGTTGCAGACCACCGCTTTGGTGCATGAGGCGTATCTGAAACTCGCCGGAGGCCGCCATCCCAGCTATGAGAACCGCTCTCACTTCTACGGCGTTGCTTCGCGGTTAATGCGCCAGATCCTGGTGGATATGGCGCGTGCGAGGTCCGCGGGAAAGCGCGGCCCTGGCAGGCAGGTGGAGTTGACGGAAATACCCGACCTCGGCCGCCAGCCGGATGAATCTCTTTTACGGATGGAGGAGGCTCTCGAGAAGCTGGAACAGACCGATCCCCGTAAAGTCCGTCTGCTGGAAATGCGCTATTTCGCCGGAATGACGGCGGAAGAATCCGCCGGATTGCTGTCCATGTCCGTACATATGGTTCGGCGCGATCTCCGCGTCGCTCAGGCATGGCTGCGCAAAGAAATGGCGAGCTGAGACTTGGATCACCTTGCTGCCGAGACTGCAGCGACCTGGCGGCGCACAAATGGATTCCCCGGAAGTTTGCGCAACCAGCCCTGCCACAGCGCGCCTCGCGACCCGTCCAGAGTATCCGCCTCGGGTGCATTGCCGATGTGCCGATCGAGCGCAGAGAGCGCCTGAGAAATGTTCGAAACCCGGATGGCGTCGCGCAGATCGTTGCCGGTATCGGGTCTGAAAGCTGTGATCTTATCGAGCAACTGGCGATAGGTTGCGGCGCCGCTCTGCGGCTGGCCGGTCTCCGCGAGATGATCCGCCAGCGCCGCCCAAACCTTCTCGGCCTCGCTGTCGGGGTTGATCCGATTCTCCGGAAAATCGTTCGTCTCGCGCAGCAGGCGAGCCGCGGCGTCGATCCGCTGGCGGGCTTCAGCGGCCCGATTCAAGCGCCGCAAGGCGTAAGACGAGCCGGCCAGCAACGCCGCCTCCGAGTGCCGCGCATCTCTGTTGTTCTTGATTTCCCGAACCCGCAGAAGAGCTTTATCGTAAATTGCTAGCGCCCGTTTCGGATCGCTGCGGGTAAGCAGCGGACCCAATTCACGAGCCGCTGATCCGACCAGGATGCGGGTTGTCGAATCATTCGGATCCTGTTCCGCACCCAGCTCGACCACATCGAATGCGCGCTGCAGGACCGCGATGGCCTCCGCAGGCCGATCCAGGCTAATGCTGCCATCCTGGCCCAGAATCGTGCCTTCCCGCCAAAGAACGTTAAATAAGTTGGTACGGCGGTTCGTTTCGCCGGGGGCACCTGCTTTTTCGATTAGGGTCTTCGCCTCTTGGATCACCTGGAGGGCTCCGTCTAAGTCGCCTGAGAATCGCTCCGAGTCGGCCTGGATGCTGAGCGCGTTGGAGATTATACCATCGGCCTGTTCACTGGAGCGGCCGAGTTCAACTGCCCGGCGCGCATAGCTTACGGAGTCGGCGTAAAGATGAAGATTCTTGTGTGCCAAGGCAATATTGGTCAAGGCCGAGGCAGCGTCCACCTTGTCAGCCGGGGACACCGGCCAAATGCCAAGCGATTCCTCCACGCGCGCCGCGGCTTTCTTGGCGTGAGCCAGCGCTTCCTCGCGGCGATGGTCGGTGCTCGCCAGAATCATCAGGTTGAGGTTCACCTCGGCCGCCGCTTCCAACGCCTCCTTGTTTCGCGGCGAGGCTTTGAGAACATCTTGGAGCAGAGCATCGGCCTTCTTAAGGCTCACCTCAGCCTCCGCGTATCGGCCCAGGTTGGGGGCGGTCGGGACGCCTTGAATGATAGCCAGCCGAATGTAGCCCAAGGCGACCTCCAGGGCCAGTTCCTGGTCGCCCCGCGCTTCCGCGCCAAGTCCTGCGAGATATTCTTGCGACATCGCCACGATCTCCTCGCGGGCCTTCGTCCCGCCGGGAAGCCCGCGGATGACGGTATCGAGCGCCAGCGCTTTGTTGGCGATCTGCCGTACCTGCTGAAACCGGCGCTGCGCAGTCAGCCGCTCGCGATTGGCGATATACAGACCAATGGAGAGTCCGGCCAGCGTGAGCGCGATCGCCCCCACGGCCACGCGATACCGCCGTAGGAACTTGCGCGTCCGGTACCAGGTGTTTCCCGATCGGGCACGGATCGGACGCCATTCGAGAAACGCGCGCAAATCGTCCGCGAAGACATCGATCGAGGGATACCGCTCGCCCGGTTCCTTGCGCAGCGCCTTGCCGAGAATGTAATCCAGATCCTTCGGGATCTGCGGATTCACCCGGCTGGGCGCTTGCGGGTCCTGAAGGCAAATCGCTGCTTCGATCTCGCCCGGCGCGCCGGAGGCAAATGTGTGCGGGGAGCGGCCGGTCAGAAGTTTGTAAAGCACCGCGCCGAGGGAATAGATATCTGTGGCGGTCGTCTGCGCGCCGCCGCGGACCTGTTCCGGACTGGCAAACTCCGGCGTCAACAACCGTTCTCGCGTTTGCGTCTGATCGGCATTCGGATCCAGGCTCGCATCCAGAATCTTTGCGATCCCGAAGTCGAGCAGCTTCGGTTCTCCGCTGCGGCTAACCAGAATATTGGACGGCTTCAGGTCGCGATGTACGATCAGATTGCGGTGCGCATAAGAGACGGCCTCGCACACCTGGAGGAAAAGCCGTAACTTCGCACGCAGATCAAGGTCTTGAGCGAAGACATCAATCGGCGTCCCATCGACGTAGTCCATCGCCAGAATTGGCTGGCCATCCGCGGTTTGACCGGCGTCGAGCAACCGGGCGATTCCAGAGTGATCGAGCGTCGCCAGGATCTGCCGCTCCCGCAGGAATCGGTCCCGAAACCAGGGTTCGTTGCTTCCGTAACGCAGGAGCTTGATGGCGGCACGCTGTTTCACTTCGCCATCGGCTCGCTCACCCAGATACACCGAACCCATGCCACCGTGGCCGAGAAGGCGTGTGGGTTCATAAGGACCGCACCGGGCCCCTATTTTAGCCGGCGCGGAGCTTCCTAATAACTGCTCCGCGCCGGCGCCGACGCAGTCCTCCAAAGCAACTTCCGCGCGGCATCAAATCTTAAGAAGCGCTTCCACCTCGGCTTTAACGTCTTCGCGGACCTGCTGCCGAATATAGAACGAAGATTCTCGCGTTGTTCGGGCGGCAGATCCACCAGCTGATGAAACAGGTTCCAGGCTTCGCGGTTCATCCGTAGACATGCCCAACGGCTAGGACGATCTTATCCGTTCCAAGCATCCAGGCAATCCGCTCACAGCGTTTTCAGGAAGGCGATAAGATCGGCTTTCTCTTGCGCTCTGGCGAATCCGACGTTAAAACGCTTGTCGTAGAACGTAATCACATCGCCGAGCGAGTTGGCCGAGCCATTATGGAAATACGGAGCGCGCGCCGCGAGCCCGCGGAGCACCGGGCCTTTGACTTTGCCGATGTCAGCCCAGAATCCCGTGACCAGCGCCCGGCCCGGATCGGTGGTCTGGATGGTCGCGCCGGTCGCATTATTTCGAAAAGTGAATATCGGGAGATAGCTGACATCCAGAGGGCTGGTCAAATCCCCCACGCCGATATTCAGGGGCGCGGGAAACGAATGATCGCCCACGTTGGGAGAATCGTGACACGTCCCGCATGTGCCCGAAAGCGATGCGACGCCTAGCGCGTCGTTAATGCCGGCGACGCCGGTGATGTTGATTGGCTTGGTGTTGAACAACGCTTCGCCCCGTGCGATGCTGGCGCGCGCCGCAAACGTCGAATTCTGCCATGAATTAAACAGCGTAAAGATCACGGGAGTGAATGGGGCGCCTGTCGGATTGAAGCCGAAGCTCGGCGGGAAAGAATCGTTGATGCCGATAAAGAACGGCTGCGCCGCGAGCGCGACTGGTCCCCCTGTGGCTCCGTTGGAATTCAACAGGCCGGCTTGAAAATCGATGGCTTGCGCGGTCCTCAAAGAGGTTTCAAAATTGACGATTTCCTCAAGTTGCGCGGTAGTGGGCGGCGTGGTCCCCTGCGCGTGGCCGGCGATTGCGTCGATGGCTTGGTGAGTGAGATCCGCCAGCAGATCGCCCGGATTGGTAGCGTAAGTGATCTTTTGCGTCCCGGTCTGCGGCGAGGACTCCCGTCCGTCCCACATCACCGTGCTCAAGAACTTCAGGTTTGTAGCCGGTAACGGCCGGCGATACATGGATAATGTCGCCATGTCGCCGCATCCGTAAGGATTCTGAACGCTGACCACAGTGAACTGCGCGTCGGCGGGCACGGCTAACGCGATGCGGATCAAGCCCCGGCTGGTTAACAGGCTATAAGCCGCGCGGCGTCCCTCAAACGTAGCCGTGTTGATATTGTGATCGCAGTTGGAGCCGTCGTTGGTGCGAAAGATCGGATCTAATCCCTGCGTGAGCAGAAACCGAAGCTGAACCTCGGCGGCGGAAACCGACCAGCCTTCGGTCGGCAGATGGCAGCTCGAACAGGACCGCCCGTTCGTCCCTAACGACTGAAAAAACGCGCCCGTTAGCTTAATGTCTGTGTTGTCAATGTTATAGGTTTCGACGAACCCGCTTCCATTCGGGAGCGGGAACGAATTCGGCAGCCTCTGTGCGCCGACGAACTGGATCAAGGTTCCCGCCAAGATGATCCGCAAATCCACGATTGTCCTCATATCGCGTTCCTCCTTACTGATTTCGGACGGTTGAAGATCCTTCAAATACTCCTGCGGATTGTGGGGGCGAATTTAGACCGGTCACGGGAAATTCTTCCCTGCGCGCTCGAAATCCGCACGAGTAATTGAGGAACGTTCAATCGAGATCGGCTTCACGCCTGGCGAACCGTCACAGATTCTGCAAGTTCGCGATTCCGGCGGGCCTCGGTTTCGAACCGTGCGCTCGCTCGCGGGCGCCAAACTCAATCACTTGATTCACCGCATCTGCGACCTGCGAGATCCTTCTAATGAAGCCAACCGAAACGAAAAACTACAGTGAACTGGCATGACTACATCGCTGGTTTCTTCGCCGGGATGTTTCTCGCTAATGTCGTGCGTCATTTCGTGCATGACATTTCCGGCGACTGTTTCCCGATCGCCAACAGTGAACGTCCTCTGGGCACTACTTAATCTGGTCGCCGGTTACGTCCTGTTTCGGGCCGGAAGGGTTTCAAGCGGAGACGACTCAGCACTTGTTATCTTCTTCGCAGGC
>CAWEFR010000005.1:0-410121 GCA_963808335.1 Terriglobia bacterium | reverse complement strand
GACGCAACAGCTCCGGTACACGAGGCTGGCGTTGCATGAATCCGGATTGCCAGCGAAGCTTTGTCATCGATCGGAGCTTCCGGGGAGGAATCAATCACCCGACTCAGTCGAAGAAGCCGGACTTTCATCGGCTGGTGTTCGTCGATGGCAAGACAATTCGGGAGGCGTGCGACGCTCTCGGTATCTCGATGAGCGCCGGCGATAACTGGTATCAAAAAATGCTGGCTGTCCGGAAACGGATCGACCACAAATGTCCGTGCGGCAAGGAACTGCGCCACCGGGGGTCGTGCCGGTTTCGGCAAGAATACCTGATGGCAAAGGACAAAGCTCCTGACGAAAATCGGACGGCCGATTGTACAAGAGACGGCGGCGAGCGAACGGGGAAGGCCCCTGCTGGTTGAGCTTCATCCGGGCTATCTGATGCTGCGCTTGAAAGGCACCCGGCATCGCTGGCCGATTTCGTATGAGTCGGTTTTCTCGTCGGCGGTAAAAGGCGCGGCCGAAAAGCGGCGGAAGACCACGATGAAGAACGGAAGCGGCGGCGCTAAAACGTCGCAATATACGAGAGCACCAAATTGTAGACGGCGTGCATGAGGGCTGCGGCCGCCGTGGATTCGGATTGTGCCCGCATCCAGCCAAATGCAATCCCAGTGAGAATTGTTGTGTAGAGGCTGAGGCCAGTCCTGCCAGCGTGAGAGAAAGCGAAGCCTACGGCGATGACGAGAATCGTCGCGCTAACGGCGGCGAGCTTCGAAACGCGGCAGCGGCTCAGAAGCTCGAAGACCAGCCAGAAGAGCAGGCCTCGAAAAAGCATTTCCTCCAGCATTGGTCCGGATGCGCTGGCCAAGAGGACTCGATGAGGGGGAGGAACACCACCCAGGGATTCGTGAAACGATCTGGCGATCGACCAGACGCCAGCGCTGGACGCAAGGCCGGCAAGAACGCTATAGAGCCAGAACCCTTGACGCGGGGACACCCAGCCTAAACGACGAAGCCAGGGCGTCTTTCCGAGCACGCGATAGCCATAAACCAATAAGAGCAAGGTCATCAGCAGGGCGAGCCCAAGGGTCTGCGGCTTCACCGCGATCGCCGTGATCTGCCAGACGAACAGCAAAAATACCGGCAGGAAGAGCTCTGGATTGGCCGTAACGGTCTCTCTGATCATGCCGGCGAAACGAGCACACACAGCGTGCAGTCTAAAGCCGAGCCGTTGCTTGGCGAGTAGGGCGCTCAAATCAGACCCTCTCCGCAAACAGAACGGAAACCGCAAGACCGGCATTTGCTGGGTTGATTGTGGTTGATGTGGCATTCCCCATAGCGTTTGGCCGTTCGGATTTCGTCAAGAAGCGCAATCAGGCTTGCACGTAGCGACGGAGTATACTCGACACGGATGGTGCGATCCTCGTATTGGACCAGTCCGTAAGGGACCGAGACACGACAAACGTCTTCGACGAGTAGACAGTAGGCCGCCAATTGGAAGAGGTGACCGTCATAGGGGCGGCCGGACGAGGGAGACCGGCTAGACTTCAACTCGACCGGAGCGATGCCGTCTTTGACCCGAACCAGGTAATCCGGCTTTCCGCTGAGGCGATAGCGGTTGGATATGAGAGGTGCGGGCTGTGGAAAGGTGCTGCCGACGTCCGCGTAGAGAATGTCTCGCGTGGGGAGGCCGGTTCGCGCGAACAGTCCGCGCCCCACGAACCATGCCAAGGCCGCGGCGATGAGGGCAATGAGGAAGAACATCGACTCCGGTCCATTTCAGCGAGCGTAGGCCCAGAACCAGTAGGCCGCAGCAAGCACCACGGCAACGAGCAGAGCGCGAGTTGCGCCATTCATTACGCCCCGGGCTTGATTCACACTGCGAGCATGCTGCTGATGATAGTCAACGCCGGCGTGCCTCTTCTCAATTTGCACCAGGCTGGGGCCGACGCCGCGGGCGCTCAAATACCAGGATCTTCGGCAAAAACACCAATCTGCGATTTCAGAAGCGCGAATGAGATCACGATTGGGCATAGCCATCTCAATAGTCAAGCTCGATCTGATTGAAGGCGGCCCGGCAGGGGAGCAAGATCAGCCGCTTCATGACCAGATCCCGCTCTATTTTATCGCTGCGCCTTCGACACCGGCGAGGCGACCATCTGCAGAACGGCTTTTCTCGAGAGAGAGGCTGATCAGGACAGGACGGCGCACATCAACGGGATACTAAGCGACTTCTCACCCATTCGGAGTTTCTCAAGAGTAATCCTGGCGAATCGGTCAAGAACGGAGCCGGACGCCGGCGCCAATTGACACTGATTCGCTTCGATCAGTGATTGCGGCGTCGGCGATCGAGCGGCTTCTTGCGTTTACAGTTTGACGACTCCAATTCCGTGTGCGAAGAGTGTGCCCCGTGCTGATGCTGTCGAAGTACCTCCGTTGCGGGCGCCGAACCTTGCGGCCGGGTTCTGGACTTGGAAAGCGCGCTGACGTTCAGCTTGGGAAGACGACGGTAAATTGCAAACACAGGACATTGCGTTTTTCCTGGACCACTATCTGGCGGTGGCGTTTTCGCCGGTATCCGCACTTGGCTTCCTACAAGAGATCGAGCACAAATAGAGCACACACCCCGGGAGGTTTTAGCGATTTGCGAACTCTGAGAGTATGTCGCCGTGGCACGCCTCCGGCGCACACCAGCACCCCAAGATTTTCCCCTTCAGCTCGGGTAGACGCGCCATCAAATCAGGCTGAGTAGGCAACCATGCGCGGTACTTCGCCATGATTTCTTCTCGCGTCCCGTCTTTCCCGAGTTTGAACGGATTGCCCCAGATAGATGCCTTGAAACCACTCCTCGGAACCGCGCGCCCGATGTAGACGTCGTAAGGCTCTTTCTTGCAGTGGACTACCCAGCGCGACATCAAGAAATAACCGCGAGCTCCGGCATCTGGTCCCACGTCCGGCCTTCCAGACTCGCGTCCAGTCTTCTTCTTATACACACCGCCCCATTGCTTGAAGAAGAACGCGACGCCTGCCTCGAAGGCACTGGTCACGGATGTCGAGTCACCCATTCTGCGTCCATAGGGCGCGCGCCTGGCCCCGATTCGCCGCCGACGATCGCCCAGTCGATTCCGCGCAGGTTCATCTTGGGAAGCGGGCCGAGCAGCGGTTCGAGCGAAAGAAACTTCACATGCGCGCCGGTCTGCCGCAGGTGATCGATGCGGTCGAGGTACTTCTCGCTTTCGACGCTCACGCCCATCCAGATATGCGGAGCCCATTTCAGATGTTTGCTCAATTCGTGGACCCGCTCAGCGCGCTTCGTCAGCACCTGATACTGGTGCCAGTTCGCCTGGCTCATCACGTCGAAAACCTGCTGGATGTATTCCAGGGGAACATCGTCGTGGAAGAGATCGCTCATCGAGTTGACGAAGATGTTCTTCGGCTTTTTCCACTCCAACGGACGGGTGAGCATTTGCGGCTGGAGCGTCAGTTCAAAACCGTTCCTGTAGTTGGGATTCCGTGCCGCCTTCAGCCGCTTCGCCATCCGCTCGGCGTAGCAGTGCTTGCAACCTGGGCTGATCTTGTCGCAGCCCGTTACCGGGTTCCAGGTCGCGTCGGTCCATTCGATGGGGGAATTGGTGGCCATGGCTTTATCGTTGCCCGTACTTCTTGAAGATGCCGTTGACGATGTTCAGTGCGGCAGGCTTCTGCGACGCGAAATAGAGGTAGTAGATCACCGCGTTGTTCTTCGTCTTCATCGGCATCGGTTTCGGCACATGCTTAAACCCCGCCTTCGTGATCAACCGCTGGCGGAACCACTCTGCGAACTCCTCGTTCGATACTTTCTGGTAGTCCTCGCCGAAGAGCGTCTCTACTTTACGATACCCTGCCTCTTTCCAGGACTCATCCCCGACGAGCCGGGTTAACTGGTCGACCTTGCTCTGCAGGGACTTCTCCGACTCGCTTGCGCAGCGCGTTCCTGTTGATGTCCATGATCATGAAGTTCAGGAACATGTCGACGGATCCCGACTTCCCCGCCGCCTCTATAACATCCCACGTCAGATCGATGTTGTAGGGGTCCAGCAGGCAGAGTGCTCGCCGGTAATCGCTGTGCTTCGCCCGTGGGAACACGTCGCGCAGCAGGACGGTGTTGCAGTCCTCGGTGTACGTGTACACGTTCTTCCGGTCCCCGGCGATGTCCCGCAACTGTTGTGATCGGGCTGGTTCGGTATCGATGAAGTGATACTCGTGAAAGGCGGGCACGATGTTCATGGCGATGACCGGGCTGCCCTCCACCACCTCGCCGGTTGCCTTGGAGACGTGATAACCCGGTCCGGCGTACCCGTCGATGTAGATCCAACTGAGGCGGTTGATCTTGTCGCGACGCCATGCTTCCATGATTTTCGAGTAGGCAGCTGCGTATTCGCGCACGATGGCCAGTTTGACTTCCGACCAGATACCGATCTCGTCATACTCGACAGCCACAACAGAACTCTATCAGAATGTTTCGGTTGACGGTGCCGAGACAGTGAAGGGTTCACTTTTCGCCGCTCGCGCTTCGCGCTCAAAGTGTCGCTTCAAGCGATCAGTCACGAGTTGTTTTCGGTTTGCGTCCATCCGGGCGCAGCGGTCCTGGAACGCTGTCCTTACTCCCTGCAACAGATGGTCTGGGTTGATCACGAAAATGCCTTCGGATTCGACGACCACCTTGCCTGTCTCGAACGAGAATTGCGCTGAGCCCTTGACCCGCCCTTCGTGCGACAGGCCGTGGCGGAAGTATTCCCATACCTTGGCCGTTACGGCATGGTCGATCTTGAGGTTGTCGGCGAGCCAAGCGCTGGGCTCGCTCTCCGAGCTCGTGGTTGCCAAGAATTCTACTCCGGCGAAGATGACGAGTCCGGCGGCGAACGCGTCGTTGCTGCCGATCAACCGCTCTGCCGGTGCGAAGTAGAACCCGTCGACTCTGTCTTGGAAGGCGAGGGCGATTTGGTCGGGGTTGGTGAAGTCGAGGTCCCGGAAGGCGTGCTTGGGTGAGAAGAAGAGCGTGTCGCCGATTTTCATAATGGCTCGTGCGGACGCTACGATGCGTTCAACGCGTTCGCTTTGATCTGCCGTACCAGGTCGGCAACCTCAGCGCCTTCCGTGGAGAGGACGAGGTCTGCCAACTGTGGGAGTTCGGCAATGACGTCCCGTTCGGTGGAGTGCGTCTCCGCTCGTTCCAGGTACTGAGCTTCCCGTACCCCTCGTTCATGCAGGCGATTGCGGCGCAATTCTTCGGGGGCTTCGAGGTACACCAGGAAGACTGGTTGTGGTGCCACCAGACTCTTGAGGGTGTCCAGGATGCGGACGTGACGGACGCCTTCGACGACCACCGACTCTCCGGCGTTCCATCCGGCATCGTCGAGTACGGCGCGACAGAACATGGCGGCGTCCTTGGCCTCCAGCTCCGCGCCTACTGCCTGCAGGGACTCCCGCGAAAGGTCCGTGCCGCGTTCGGTGGCGGTCTTCCGGACGAAGGCTCCGAAGCTGGTGAACTTCCACCCGAGGTCTGCCGCGAAGGCCGCGGAGACGGACGACTTCCCGGCACCGATTCTCCCGGCAAAGGCAGCGACCAGATGCGTGCTCATTAGAAGAACAGGGAGAGCTGCTCGGTCGCGTGATTGATCACGACCCAGCCTCGGCGGTCACGTTTGTCGCAGTCGATCGGCGGCAACTCGCGGATGCGGTCAAACCACATCAGTGTCGCGTAATCGGAGTCCTTGACCTCCGCCCAGAAGGTATCTTCCGTTGCGCAGAGCTGTTGCTGGTAGCACGACCGGAGTTCTTCCCAGTCTTCGCTGCGTGTGAGGTGTTGCACGTTGCTCACGTGCGCTAAGCCGACGATCTCATCACCGGAACGCTTGAGCAGTACGACGTCCCCCGGCGCTACCTGATCGTATGGGGCACAGCCGTTCTGCGAGAACCGCGATTCCACAGTTTTCTTCCCAGCCATCAAGAAGGTCAAGTACGGCTCGGTGAAGACGGCGAGGTGGAGCGATTTCCCGTGCGGCCCTGGGCTCGTGCAGTCCTCGACGATCTTGCCCCACTCAGGATCATCCTGCGCGTTCGAGCGTAATTGGTCGATGACGGTTTGGACCCAGCTTCGAGATCCCGTTGATGGCGTCGCTGTTTCGAAACTCAGCACTCTCCCATTTGACTACATTTCTCACTTGTTGGACTGCGGTCGCGACGAGAATTCTTTCACTGTTCGTTAAGGTTCGTCCTTCTTGCATTCCCACGGTGATTTCAGGCGCTTCGCCGGCATTGACCCCGTCGATGATGGTGGCCAGCGTGGCGGTACCGTCGCACCCGAAGATCCGGTTGCCGGATGTCCAAACGGTCGCGTCTTTGCGGCGAGGATCGCGCCGACTGACGGAAGGCAGGACGTCGCCGGGGATGAGCGAGCCCAGGACGGGCGACGCGAAGCCGGTCGAGAGCGTGTCCTGCAGCTTGAACCGCGTGTGGCCTAGCGATCGTTCCGTCCAGGTCGGTTCGGTCTCCATTATTGGTCGCGGTCCGCACTCGCCGTCTGTGCGCCGAGACACCGCGAGATCACCGAGTCGCCAATCATTCGTGACGGGCGTACCAGCCGCTTGCATCGCGTTGGTCTCGAAAAACGGTGTGCCATAGCGCAAGACGCCGTCGTTTAAGCGGAGGAACTCTAGGCCGAATCCTGCCGCCGCTGCAGTGATGCGTTCTCGCTCCTCTGTGACGCCCGGTCTGGTTGCGACCGGTGGCAGGCTGAGCAGGACGTGCGCTCCCGTTCGGGACAGGGTTGATGCGGTCCACAGGAAGCCGATCGTTTCGGCTTCGTACCACGGGGGATCGGCTACCACCACGCCGTTGGATCCGCGCGAGATGGGATCTCGCAAGACATCGCAGCAGGCGAAGGTGATCCCGTCGGAGAGGGACCGATAATGTGTTTGATTTCGTTCATGAAGGGTGACGGAGCCGAGTTCTTTCCATGGCTCTACCGTCGCCGCCAAGGATGGCGTTCCGAGCAGTGCTACATCCGATTGCGGATTCGCGAGCTCGCGTATGGCCTGCCAGATCAAGCAAATGGTGTCACGCGTGAAGCGCCAGTCGAAATCAAGCGGGTGAGGCACGACCAGCGGACGTTCGGAGCCGCTAGGGACTCGCGCGACGGGAAGTTTCGAGATGGGAGTCTCTGTACTGCGCTGCATTCTAACCCTTTCCTTGCCTGTTACTTCATGTTTACATCACAGATGTTCTTACTAAAGTCTGACGCGCCGAAGCGCCGGACGAGCTCCTCTTGCCAGTACGATGCGACGACGTACTGGTTCGCCATGGCTGCCTCGCAGCGGCTGTCGATCCGACTCTGCACGGGCGTAAACACGGTTACTTCCAGCGGTACGGTACGCAAGGGCAAAAGGGGGTGAATCCGCTGCAGGCGGTCCACGAAATCCGACAACGCGGCGCGCGACCCGTCGAGATCGGGCGTCGTGAACGTGGTGTACGCGTACATGTCCAGGCCGAACTCGACGAAGCGGCGAAACAGGTCGAACTGCGCGTCGAAGAGCTCCGGATCGGCAGCCGTGTTGAACGCGAACGACTTCCGGTCGATGCCCTTGAAGCACGCGACGCGACCGTAGTTCCGATAGCCTTTGATCGCGGCACGCTGGTCATCCGTCAGGTAACGCCAGAAGTAATCGTTGCTAAGGTTGTCGTCCGACCAGAGGTAGACCGTCTTGGTCAGGTCGCGACGCTGCAATTCCTCGATCATCCATGGCACCCATTCCGGGGTCAGGTCGGGTTGTCCGCCCGTGAGGTCGATCATTGGCGGCGGTTCCGGATCCGCAAGATAGAGGTCGAGCAGTTCGGCCGGCGTCAGCAGGGACGAGTGGCGCTTGTTCGCGTTGAGCAGGTTGAACGGGACGAAACAGTACCAGCACCGCCAGTTGCAGACAGCATTCTGGAAGACCTGCGCACGGATGGTCGCGGCGTTTCCCATACCGAGCGCTCGGCACGCTGGATCGATCGGCAACGGGTTCGCCAGCCAGTTCGTGCTGCGTCGCCGGTGAAAGTGGCGGACGCGACCGAAGCCCTTGCAGTTCGCGGGCTCGGAAAGGTCGTGTTCCTGTTCGGTCCCGATGAAGTTGGTGATGAGCACGCGCCGTCCCGGCACGTCGATCGCCTCGTTGCGATAACGGTCGGACCATGCTTCGGTGTCGATGGTTTTCGTCAGCATCACTGGCCCTCGTCCAGGAGCGGCAGGGATTTCTTAGTCTTCTTCTTCGATGGCGGCTTCGTGGGATCGGCGGGAATATCGGCCAAGCGTTCCTTCAGGTATAGGACAGCGAGACTGCTCAGGTATGTGAGTTCTTCCTCGGTTAGGGCCCGGCCTCGGGGGATGTTGTGCCAGTCCTCGACACACTTGCGGCAGCAGGTCGCGGTCGCGTGCTGCGCGTAAAATTCCGCTTTGCCGGTGAACGGCGTCTGGGTGCCGTCGCGGAACGGCGTTGCCTTCCCGATCGATTGCATCAGGCGTTTCGGTATGTGGTCCAGGATCGCGGTGAGGCCGTTCTTCCTGGCGTGCGCGATCGCCTTCGCGTCGATCTCGATGTGCCAGAAGTGATGCCTGATGAATTCGGTCTTCATCACCTCGAAGGTGAACGTGGCATCCGTGACATCACGCTGATGGACTCGGTCCCAATCCACGAGCGAGATGCCGCACGAGCGACAACGGCCAGCGGTCTTGTCGCGCACCATCTCTGCCGTGGCACGGTAGCAGTGCAAGTCTTCCTCGCAGTTGGAGTCGGTGCACCGCACCTTCAGCGGCGGGAGGTCTTCGGGGAAGGTGTCGCTCATCACGCGGTTGCCTCCGGTTCTTCGAGTGCTCGGCTTAACAGCTCTCGGTCGGATAGGTTTACTTGGGAAAAATCGCATCGGAGTAGGAACGCATCTCTCGTAATCGTCCAGGGGTCGCCTTGGGGCTGAAGGTTGCTCGCGGTCCCCCACCAGTTCTGTTCTTGGAGAGAAAGTCGGAACGCAATGTAGTTTGCGAGTGACGCAGCCGACACGCCCTCACGATCCGCTACCTTCTGAACCGTGGCTTTGAAACGTGGGATGAGGCCATCCGTTTCCTTCAGAACGATGTTCACGAGTTCTTCGGCGCGTCCCGCGAGCACGACATTGCCGGCGAACATGCTCGCGTGCTTTTCTTCGGTGGACTGCCGCCGATCCGGGTCGGTCTCCGGAAGCTCCAGGAGCGATCGTTCGGGCTGGTCGGGTTCTTCTCCGGCGTGCCAGAGCTCATGCAGGAGATCAAAGAGCCACCTGGCTTCTGACTTCGTCTGTTGTTTGAGCACGATGACGCCTCGACCCTGCATGCGCCAGAAGGCTCCGTGGAACGCTCCAGCATCCTGGAGCGGGAGTACCGCGATGCCAAGGCCCCACACGTAATCGAGCGCGGTGGAAAGGCTGAGTTCCCCGTACTCGTGCGCGATCGCTGCTGCGACCTCAGAAGGCTTGCGGGGAATCGGCTTGCTCTCAAGATTCGGCGTGACTTGAAGTGCCAGTGTCGAGAGGTGATAGGCGTAGATGGTGTACGCGCTCAGTCTTTGGTCAGCGACGCGAGCCGGAATCTTGAACCGTGCAGCGCCCGCCGTTGCGACGTCGAACTTCGGGATTGCGGTCCCCACGGACTCCCCGAGACTCCAGCCGTAGACACGCTTGAGGTTGGCGGCTGTCTTGAACAGGAGCTCGCCCGTCTGCTGCCCCGCTGAGGGTGGACTCGCGGCGTCTCTTGGGAAGAGTCGTTTCTGCACGAACGTCTTGTCGAGCCCGAAGCCCTCTAGCCTCGTGAGGAACTTGTTTACGGTCAGATGCTCGGTCGGAACAAGGATGTCTTCGCGCATGGAGACGCCCAGCGCATTCACGATCGCTGAGAGCGTTGAGAAGCTCGCCCCGGCGAAGTCTGTGGCCTCGTAACGCTGGATCTGCTGTTCCTTCATATCGAGCCGCTCGCCAAGGTCCCTTTGGCTCAAACCGGCAGCGATACGCGCACGGATGAGCGCCGCGGGGAGCTCCTGAAACGACTCAACTTCCACCAGGTGCACATCGCCCGTCAGCAAGCGCTCGTACTCCTCGATCTCGGAGTGCAGGTCCGCCAGCTGCGATTCGAGCGCTTCACGCGACGCCTTAACGACGAGGGGATTCGCGGACGAAGGAGCCTTCTCAACGCGGCGGATGGCGTCCGCGAACTTCTCCGCCTGGGATTTCGTGATCCGATACTGACGCTCGTTCTTAATCATGGCTGTAGCCTCTCGAGGTCAATAGCAATAATTCCTTTCGCGGCACCCGTGTCCTTGTGGATCTGGAAGAAGTCGATGAAGAGACTTCCCGACGTCGGATCCGCTATTAACCCCGCTGGAAAAAGTTCACCGCCGAACTTGATCTTTTGTGCAGCCCGCCCGCTCGCGAACGTAAGAAGGATAGGATCAAGCAATGAAAAATCGACATGCGCATCGTCCCAGCAACCATCAAAATCGACGGGCGACACTTTGCCGGTGACGAAACTTCCGTCCAGATAGACCTTTTTGCAGCCGGCATTCTTGAGGACATTGATCGCGCGGCGAAAACCGTCGAGCAAGCGACGCCGGTGGGGAGTCGTACCGAATGTTGCGTACACCTCAGCCCACTCAGCCAGGTGGATACCCGGGGGAAGCAAGCCGTCTTTCGTCAGAGCAGGCAGCACAACACAACAATAATGCTGTGTTGGCTTTCTTGTCAAGCCCCTTGGAGGAAGAAAAGTGGGCCTGAGATGGAGAAATCGCCTGGGGCCGTCATCATGAAACCAATAAAAGCAATGACTTGGCTGGCCTTCGACTCGGATCCCTGCTCGAATGCCGCTACCGGCGCTGAACAGAAGTCGGCCCGTTGGGCGTTGGGTTCCCAGACAGCGGCCGAGTGCGAGGTCCCGAAGCGGCTCTCGCGCCGTTTGGCGACCAGCCCTTCCAGCCCCTGTTCCTTGACGGCGCGGATGAGGTCGTCGAGACGGCCGGGCAGGACGGCAGAGGCGCGGATCAGCTCGGCCAGGCGCGGCAGGACCTTGCCTTCGAGCATGTTCCTGCGCACGTCCAGTGTTTCGCCACGCAGGTCGCGCCCGCCGAGTAGGGGCACATCGAACAGGTAATAGATCAGGTTCGCCGGGGCCGAGCCGTAATTCTGCAGGGCGTTGAAGGAAGGCCTGCCGGACGCATCGAGCGCCACGATCTCTCCGTCGACGACGCTCTCATCGGGCAGCTTGTCCAGCGCCGCCGCGATAGCCGTATAGCGGCGGCCGAAATCCTTTTCGTTGCGCGACCAAAGGCGCACGCGGCCCGCTGCTTTCACCGTGATCGCGCGGTAGCCGTCCAGCTTAATTCGTATGCCCACTTGCTTCCCTCGGGCAGTCGCTCAGTTCGGAGAAGCAACATGGGCTTGATGAAGGCGGCTTTTGTCTTCGATTCCGGCACGGCTGTAGTTTAAAGCCTGGCGTCTCTCCAACGCCAGTTTGTGAGCGGCGCCTTCCGGAGGTTGCCGCACCAAGCATTGTAATCAACTGATTTGAGGCTTTGCACCCACGCGATGCCGATCGCCAGATCAGAAATGGAAGCATACAGTGGCATTCACTCTATGTTTCAAGTCGCACCCAACGAATCAAACGATAGGAGTTTTCGCGTGTCCCGCCTCAACGCCAAAGTTCGCTGCAACTACTACCCTCTGCCGCTCAGAGAAGCGGAAAGAATCCGAAATCTCTTGCGGTTCCCGGTCGAGCCGTTTTCGGCCTTGGATCCTTGCGTCGGAGACGGCGCGGCGTTCGCTGCGATTACCGGGGATTCCAGCGCAAGACGCTACGGAATTGAATTGGATGCCTATCGCGCCGAACAAGCCGGGCCCTCGCTTACCAAGATTGTTCAGGGAAACTGTCTGGAAACCCATTGCGCCGTCGAGTCGTTCTCGCTCTGCTTTTGCAATCCCCCGTACGACTGGGCGCTCGCAGGTAACGCTCGGGAACGACTTGAGGCGGTGTTCTTGAATCACATCTTCCGGTGGCTGATCCCCGGTGGGGTACTCCTGCTGGTGATTCCGGCCGAGCGCGCGACCGACTGCGCGCAGATCCTCGCTTCCCACTTCAAACGTGCGCGGGTGTTTCGCCTGTCCGATCCGGAGTCGGTTCGCTATCGCCAGGTCCTCATTGCCGGCGTTCGGCGGACGCGCCGTGAGCGCGAACAACTTCGTGACCGCGAGATCAGCGAGTGCCGTTATCGCTTCACCACGCTCGGACGCGAGTACGAGAGCTTGCCGGAGCTGGCAGACTCGTGCGACGACCCATACGCCGTGCCGACCAGTGGGCCGGCAGCACTGACGTTCAAGGGCCTGCCTCTCGATGAATTGGAGGATCTCGTTGCGAACTCGCCGGCCTACCGGCAAACCAGCGCGAATTCTCGCCCCGGAACCAACCGTTATCGGAGGAAGGCCACTCACACCGCTGCATGCGGGCCAAGTTGGCCTGGTCGCTTGCTCTGGTCTCATCAACGGAATTTTTGGCTCGGGCGAAGAGCGCCACATCGCGGCGTGGAAGAGCAAAAAGGTTACGACGAAACTCACCGAGGAAGAGGAGGATGGCACAACCGTGATCCGCGAGCGGGAACGCTTTGTCCAGGAGCTTTCCGTCGTCTTCGCGACCGGGGAAACGGGCACGCTTGAATAGCGGGTTTGACAGGGACCCTCGCGCTCGTCTTTGAAAGGAGTCCGCCGATGAAGAACGCACACGAACGCTTTGGCTGGTTGGAGTTTGAAAAGCAGCTGAAAGACACGAGAACGCGACTCCGCGTTGCACTAGACCGGTTCATCAGCGAACCTGCCGAGAATAAGGAAGCCTCGGGTACTTGCCATCTCGTTTCAGTGTTCGGGAACGACGTCGATATCGGCGCCATCTGGGCTGGACTTGCGGGCCAGGAGTGGGTGACCGTTTCCGGCCCAGACCTCGCTCAACGAAGGGTGACGCTGGGAAAGGATCCACGGGTCTTCCGCGGCACCATAGCCGTGGCCGGACGGAGCCGCAGCGTGCGTCACCTGGTCGCCCTCTCCGCTCAGGTAGCCGATGAAGGCGATGTCGGACGGATCATCTTGTCTGATGACGATCCGGACTTTGTCCTGTACCGGATTTCGCAACGGCTCGGCCTGCCGGTTCATCCTTCCTGGGCGAGTTGGTTTTGGAGCGTGCTGCAACAAAAACAACGCATTCAGCCGTTGGATGGTCTCGGATACCGGCCAATCGCCGTCGTCGGAAGCAAAGAGGAGTTTTTGGAGTGGATCGGGGAGGCCGTGAAGGACAAGACAATCGAGATTCCTGATGACGGCGGCTCGATTCCCTGGCAGTCGTTCAGCGCGGCCCGGCTTACCTGACAGCTTCGTTCTTGAGCCCCAACAGCTCGCGTACGCGCTCCCGCCGCAGCATCTCCACAGGGCTTTTCACCGTACCGGTTTGAGCCCACTGTTCCACCCGTTGTAAGCGAACTCTGTGCTCGACCGGCAGCGGAAAGACTGCGATGCGCAACTCTGTACCGGCCACGGGCAACTCCTCTACTAAGGCACCTTCCCGGAACGCTCGTACAGCAACCGCCGCGGCCTCAAACAATGAGTCCGCTGTGACATCCACGGCGTGCTCGATGTTTCTGGAATCCAGGTAGCTGACGCGGCAGCGGGTCCCCACCACGCCTCAAAGTATACCAGCTAGATTCGCCTTTTGTTCGCCATGCAAAGAGATCCACCACAGGAGGAAAAATCGCACATGAGTATCCCTTCAACCATCGCCGAATATTTGAGCTGCTTCTCGCAGGAATTGGGCGACCGCATTCTGCAAATTTACCCGGCGCTTCAGGCTCCCCAGGATCCCGTGTCGGAGCGGTTCAAGACGTTGTTGCGAAGCCCCTTCGCAGCTCAACGTCTGGCGGTGATGGGCATCGTGAAGCGCTGGCATCGTGCCAAGGCCGCTGCGGTCATTGCAGAATGCGGAACCGGCAAAACACTCATGGCGCTTTCCGCGATCCATGTGCGTTCTGCTGGTCGACCGTATACCGCTCTGGTGATGGCGCCGCCAAACATCGTCGGGAAGTGGTGCCGAGAGGTTCTAATCACCGTCCCCGGCGCGCGTGTCTTCATCATCGACGGCTTGCGAACACCGGGACAATCGGGCGCAAATCCGCACGGGGTGAATGAAGTTCGCTATCGAAATGGCCGGATCGTGCGCGAAGGCCTGCACACAACGCTCACGGATCTCCGCCTTCGGAAGAACTCGAAATCGGCGCGCGATCGCTGGCAAAAGATCTGCCCAGGTCCGTCGTTCTTTATCGTTGGCCGAGACAGGGCAAAGCTTTCCTTCTTTTGGAAGCATTGTTACGCGGTGGCGAAGTCCGGCCCATGCCTGGGGACCGTGATCAATCCTGACACGGGCGCGCCGCTAATAGTGAACGATGAGCGCGTGCTCGCGAGCGAATTTGAAAAGATACGGCGGAGCGAGATCATCGGCGACGCCGCCGACGACCGAGGGAAGAATCGGCGTGCGATGTACAGCCCTCTTTGGCAGGCCGACGGCGGGCGCATCCGCCGCTTCGCGCCGCTGGAGTTTATCGGGCGCTACATGCCGGATTTCTTCGATTACGGCATCGCGGATGAAGTGCATGAACTAAAGGGAGACACGGCACAGGGCAACGCGCTAGGGACCATGGCGAGGTCGGTGGACAGAATCGCCGTACTTACCGGGACCCTCATGGGCGGTTACGCCGACGACCTTTTCAATGTGCTTTATCGCCTGGAACCACACAAGATGGTGACAGAAGGCTACGAGTGGGGCGAGTCGGGGGTCCGCAACTTCGCGGAGAGCTACGGCGTGCTCGAGCGAGTGACGATCATCGCGCCCGAAGAGAATGCCTGCTCGAAAGCGAAGGTGACCAAGCAGGTCAAACGCAAACCGGGCGCATCGCCACTGCTGTTCGGCAAGTTTCTCATGGAACTCGGCGCGTTCGTCTCACTGGAAGACATCTCCAGTGAATTGCCAGCCTATCGCGAAGAAGTCATCGGCGTGGACATGGACGAACCGCTGGCGAAAGCATATGCGGATCTCGAAAAGCAGATCAAAGAGGCGCTCGAAGAGCATCGAGGAAACCATTCCGTGATCAGCACGGCCCTCAATGCATTGCTCGCCTATCCGGATCGGCCTTACGGCTTCGGTGATCTGATCGGAACCGAGTACGACCCGGAGTTGCATCGACGCGTGCCATTTCTGATCGCTCAAACACAGGACCTCAGCGAGGACTTCGCCTACGCGAAGGAGCGCCAACTGGTGGAGTGCGTCAAGGCGGACCTCGCCCGCGGCAGAAAATGCCAAATTTATGCCGTATACACGGCGAAGAGGGACGTAACGCGTCGGCTCGAACGAGTTCTGTCGCAAGAAGGCATCCGCGTCTCCATACTCACGGCTCAGGTGCCTCCCGATCAGCGCGAGGCCTGGTATGAGCGCGAGCTTCGCAACGGAATGCAAGTGTGCGTGGCTCACCCTCGCCTCGTTTCTGTTGGGATGGACTTGCTTTGGGCGCCCTCCATCTATTTCGTGCAGACGGGATATTCGATTTACACTTTGCGCCAGGCGAGCCGCCGCTCGTGGCGGATCGGACAGCGGTCCAACGTCGTCGTGCGCTTCCTGACTTACAACGAGACCATGCAGACGTCATGCCTGCGGTTGATGGGCAAGAAGCTACTCGTCTCGCTGGCCATGGAAGGGAAATTCTCGAATGAGGGTCTTCAGGGCATCGAAGACGATGATGACGTGCTCACTGCGATGGCGCGCGAGCTGGTAACCCAAAGGGGAGTAGGGGAGTCGGCGTCCGCCGTTTGGAAGGCTGTTCAAGAGCAGCACGCTCGGCTACTGCCGGCCTCATCTGTGCTCGATGAGGAGCTCAGAGAGGAACTGGTCGCCGGACCATTCGACGAAGTGGTCGCAGTCGATGGCACGGCTGCGGCCTTGGTTTTTGGGGCACGGCTCGAAAAGGAGTCGCCTCGACGAAGGCCCCTCGTCGTCGAACCGGACTGTCAACTCTCGCTGTTCTGAGATCGAACCCGAACACAACGGAACGCTCGCCGCCATTTCCGGTGGCGAGCGCTCAACAAAGGAGAAGGAGCCCATGGAACTGCTTCCTGTGGAACTGAGGAAGACTCTGCCACCGCTGTATTCACAAGAGTCGTGCCCGACCCCGATCGTGCACGTCAAGTTGTTCACACCCGACTCGTCATTCACCTGGTACGTTACCGAGGGAGCAGAACAGGAAGACGGCGATTGGCTCCTCTTCGGATTGGTGATCGGATTCGAAGAGGAGTGGGGGTATTCTCTGCTGAGCGAAATTGCGAGCGCGCGCGGCCCGCTGGGCCTGCCGGTAGAACGGGACCTGTGGTTCAAGCCCGGCCCGATTGATCAAGTGCTTCGTCGCGAGCGTCCGTCCGCCGCGGTGAGGGAAGGAGAAGTGTGAGATGAGCGAGAAAGTTCAATTTCAAACCAACGTCCCGATCGACGTCGCATTGAAGTACAACGATGGCAAGGAAGTGACTGGGCAGTACGGTGATCAAGTCCTCTACACGCTCACCGATGGCCGCGTCATGTACGTCCCACCCATCGTCAAGAAGAAGATTGACGAGCTCGGAATCGGACGTGGCGAACTGTTCACGATCACGAAGGCGGAGAAGAAGAACGGAACACGGCGCACCATCGAGTGGGTGGTTGGGACAGACGGAAGCGGAGATCGAAAACCTCAAAGGCGCGATCAGCAGCCGAACGGCACAGCGCCGGCTCAGCGCCGCGGCGGAGCCGGATCGGCGCCGGCAAACGGAAATGGTCACAGGCCGAGTTCACTCAGCGAGGCCAAAGGCTTTCTGGTAACGGGCCAAGGGCAGTTCCTGCTACAGGCCTTGGCAGCAGCGGTGGACGTAGCGGCTGCGACCGAACGCTATGCGACCGCGTGCGGTCTGGAGCTGCAGTTCACCAGCGAAGATCTGCGCGAGATCGGGCTGAGCATTTACACGACCGGCGCGAAGTAGGTGTCGTATGGAAGCTGGACAGGAAATGCTTCTCGCCGAGGTACTCTCTCCGAGCCAGGTCTCGCAGTTCTTGAATTGTCCGGCCAAGTGGATGTTTCGATACCTTCTCGATCTCAAGGAGCCAGGTACTGCGGCCACCGCATTGGGTAGAGCGTTCCATGAGACCATTGCCCACAATTTCCGCCAGAAGGCGGAGACGGCGCACGATCTCCCAGTCGCGGAATGCCTGGACTGCTTCCGGAAGGCTTTAGGACCGCAACTGGAAGAAGCCAAGCTACAGAAGGGCGAACATCCCATGGAACTGCTCGAATTGGGAGAGACCATGGTCACAAAATACATCGAAGATGCCGCTCCGTTAATCCGGCCGGCCGCTGTCGAATCCAGAGTCTCCGGCGTGATTGGCGGCGTCAAGGTGTCGGGCTACGTGGATCTGCTCGATATCGAAGGACGGATCATCGACGCCAAAAGTGCGCTCAAGCCGCTCAAGGGGATCGCGCACGATCATCACCTGCAGCTTACGAGCTATGTGATGATCACGCCGGCCGCAAGCGGGGCCTGCCGGTTGGACACCGTGACAAAAGGGAAGACGGTCAGCCTGATTCAAAAGAGCTTCTTTATCAACGAGAAGGACAGGCACTACGCGGAAACGATCTATCCGATGGTCCAGGATTCAATCCGTGAAGGGATTTTCCTGCCTCGGCGCAGCAGTCCATTGTGTTCAAGACGATTCTGCGGATTTTGGAATGTATGTGAGAAGGAGTACGGCGGCTCAGTAGCGCTGGCGACTAAGGTGACGACAAAGTACCCGATTCAACGTTCTGCCGCGTCTATTGGGTTTTTGACGGCTCGCGCGAGATTCGAGCCTCCATTGTTGCAACTCGGTTACGTTCGCTGGCCGCAACTTTCGGTAAATGAGACGGTTTATCTAAAGAAAGGTCGTTCCCGTCTTTCGAGGCTAACTGCCTATGAAAGCTGTACGTATTCAGGTCCTCGCAGTTTACGCCGTTGCGTTTGTGCTCGGGCATTCGGCGTTCGGGCAGCAGGGTGAGGCCGAGCGTCTGATCGCCGAGGGCGATAAGCTTGCGTGGTTGAAGAACTGGCAGGCAGCGGAGCCATTCTTCGAGAAGGCAGAAGTCCTGTTCCGAGAGCGCGGCGACAAGCGCAACGAGTTGTACGCCCGGATCAGCCGCATGCGAGGCCAGTTGCCAAGCCGCGGGCTTTTCGAGACCTCAACCTATCTGGCGTCCGTCCTGGACGACCCCCTCACAAAAGATGACGCTCGCCTTCGGCTTCGATGCCTGACCGTGAAGGGGGATGTCGATTTGGATTTCGATACAGCTCTCGCTGCGCGCGATTGGACGGAAGTGTTGTCAATTGCGAAGCGCCTCGAGGATGCAGCGTGGGTCAATCGCGCGAATGGCGAACTCGGAATCATCAGCTTCGTTCAGGGCGATTATCGGACCGGAACCGTGAGAGTCATGGGCGCCCTGTCACAGGCCACGAAACTGAATGACATAGGGGCCCAGATTCGATATCTCACTTTGGTCGGCGTTGGTCTGATTCAGCTTCAGAGGAACGAGCAAGCAATTTCCATGTTCGATCAGGCGCTGGCGGTAGCGCAGACTATTCCAGAACTCGGGCAACCTGTGATGACGTATGCCGGAAAGGCGCAGGCATTAGCCGCTCTCGGCCGGACCTCGGAAGCGAAAAAACTGCTGGAAAGCGTCTTGGAAATCTCCCACAAGAGAACCGCTCTTGGTTACGAAAGCGAAGCTTTGCTGGAGTTGGCGAAGCTCGAAGAGAGGACGGGCCAAAACACGCAGGCGATCGATCACTTTAGACAAGCCGTTGCTGCTGCGACGAAAGTTGACGGGCATAACCTCATCAGTGAAGCGGACCTGGAATTGTCGAAGGTGTTGGCGAAGGAGAAACGCTACGGCGAGGCAGAATTGGCGGCGAAGGAAAGCGTAGAGGCAAGCCGGGCGATCGGCGACAAGCTCTTAGTGCCTCGATCCCTGGCGCAGCTTGCTGCGGTCGAGGAATCAAGAGGCAAATATCACATCGCGGATCAGCTGTTCAATGAGGCGACAGATGTCGTAGAGGCCATCCTCTCAACGACGACTACCGCAAACGCGAAAAGCTCCGTGGCGGGATCTATGGACGGGATCTTCCTGGGCCACTTCGAGCTGGCCGCAATGCACCTGAATAGCCCCAGCAAAGCGTTTATGGTAATTGAAGGAGTTCGGGGCAGGTCGATAGCCGACAGCTTGCGGTTCAGGAGAGTGAGCCGTGAGCCCGAGCCAGCATCGCTCACGCGCACCGAAAAGGAGATCTCCCAGCTTCAGCTTCGGTTTCTTAGGGCCAGCACCCGGGAGAGAAAGCGATTGCTGACGGATTTGCTCAGCCTCGAGCAGCGAGCCATTGAAATTGAAGCCGGACAAGATCCGCCGTGGCTGCGCCAGCAAGTGCAACCGATCCCGCTCGCACGCTTGCAAAGAGCTCTGGGAGGAGATGAGGCTTTCCTAGAATATGTGCTGACCGACCCGGTTTCATATTGTTTGGCGATCACCCGAGACCATATCGAGGTGCTCCACTTGGCTGGACGTAGTCAGATTGGCAAACAGGTTGAAGCGGTTCTGACTGCGCTCCGAAAGGGAGGCACGGACGCAGGAGCAGAGGCAGCTCTATATGCGACGGTGGTTGGCCCCATGGCGAGTGTGGTCTCTTCCAAGACCAGATTGACCATTGTTCCTGACGGCCCGCTTTACCAACTTCCGTTGGAGATGCTCGGACCTCGACCGGACCAGCGCTTGTTGGCCTCTCACGTTGTGACATACGCCCCATCGGGGACAGTATTCACGCTTTTGTCGGAAAAGAAGGGGAGCCGGCCATCCCTTCCTCTGCTTGCGGTAGCAACTGGAACTGATTCTTTGGCCGAGGCGCGTGCTCGAATGGCGGATCAACAACAGCGTCTTGGGAACATTAACCGCGAGATCTTCGACGCCGGGTCAGTCTCAGCTCAAACCCTCTGCCGGCCGCCAACGGCGAGGCTCGGATGGTAGCCGGAATGATGGGCGTCGGACTCTGTGATGCTGTTAGCGGACGCTGCAACGGAAAGCGCCTTGAAAAAGCAACCGCTCGGACAGTTCCGCGTGCTTCATTTTGCTGTCCATGGCCTTGTGAGCACGAACTTTCCTGACCGATCGGCGCTACTTCTGAACGCGGATCCAGCGAGCAACGAAGACGGTTTCTGGCAGGCGCGGGAGATTGCACGAACGCAATTGAATGCTGAACTGGTGACGCTGTCTGCGTGTGATGTTGGCTCCGGTTTGGTTGTGGGAGAAGAAAGCGTCTCGAACCTGGTGCGCCCGTTCCTGATCGCGGGTGCTCGCACCGTGGTCGCGAATCTATGGGAGTCCAACGATGATTTCAGCCGCGGGCTGATGCGCGAATTCTATACCAGATTGGCGGCGGGTATGGACAAGGGACGCGCGTTGCAGCAGGCAAAGCTGGAGATGATTCGGAAGTATGGACAGGATGCTTCTTCGCCGCGTCTTTGGGCGGGCTTCATCATGGTTGGTGAGAGCCGACGGAGCCTTCTATCCGATTAAGGATTCGGAGGATCAATGAACTCGCTCACGAGAGACCAGTTGGATTTGATGTTCCGGAAGGTCGTGGACACGTGTGAGAAGAAGCTATACGATCCCAAGCTGAATGGCGTCAATTGGCGCCAGCTGGCCGAAGCACGGAAGGAGCGAATCCTCGCTGCTGCCAGCGACGAGGAACTCGAGCGGGAGTTCAATGAGATGATCAAGGAATTGAAGGTCAGTCATGCGGGTTTCTATCACGAGAAGCGGCCTCGCGCGGCGGGAAAGATGGCCATCAGCGCTACGCTTTTCAAGGCGGAAGACGACGGTCGAAGCTGTTGGGTTTTCCAAGACGTTCATCCCGGTGGCGCGGCCTTCAAAGCTGGCGTGCAGCCGGGCGATATTCTGTTGCGAGTCGGAGAGAACGAAATTGCACCCCCCGAACTTCCGTTGTTTCCGTTGGGGGAAACGACCCCGGTTGATATCAAGCGGCGGGACTGCACCCACGTGAGACTGCGGATCGAGGTACCGAAGTCGAAGACGAAAGAGCGGCCGCTGATTGAGCTGCAACCAGTCTCGTCCATGAAGCACGGCGAGGTCGGTTGGTTGAAGGTCTGCATGTTCCCGGGCGCGATCGGTATCGACGTCGCACGCGATATCGACAAGGCAATCAAGAGCCTGGATTGCGAGCGACTGATCATCGATCTTCGAGGCAATACTGGCGGGGGAATCGGCTGTCTGCGGCTGATGAGCTATCTCACGCCAGATCGAGTTCCCGTTGGCTACAGTGTTACGCGGCGGCGGGCGGAGCAATCGTTCTCGAAAGAGAAACTGCCCGTATTCGACCGCATTCCGTCGAAGAAAATCGGCCTCATCGGCCTGCTGCTGAAATTTGCGAGTCGCGACCAATCGGTAGCCATAGCCACCGAGAGGCTTGGAAAACAGCGCTTTCATGGCAAGGTTGTTCTGTTGGTGAATGAGCATTCCGCGAGCTCGTGCGAAATGGTTGCCGCGTTCGCGTCGGAAAACAAGCTTGCCACCATTGTCGGGACAAAAACACCGGGCCGGCTTCTCGGTGGGCATTCTTTCCGCGTCGGGAACGGATACCGGATTGCGCTGCCAGTAGTCGCTTACTATACGTGGAACGGGACTTTTCTGGAGGGAAGAGGCGTAACGCCCGACATGGAGGAGCCGTTCTCCGTGTCAGCGATACGCAATGGCCGAGATGCGCAGTTGCAGCGGGCAATCGACGTGGCAAACGAACTGTGACCCACTATTGGAGAACAACGGAATAGGTTCGCCATTCATCGCCGCTCTTTCTGATGGCGAGCGTGTAGAGACCGGGCGATAAAGAACTGAGGTCGAGTTCAGCGACAGCCGTTACGATGTGATCCTGGAGCGTTGCGGTCACATGCTGCTTTAAAAGCGTACGCAACTGGCCATCGAGCAACTGCAATGCGTACTCGCCTTCGTCTGCGCCGACTGGAAAATAGAGAGTGAGTCGCAGATGCTTTCTCGGAAGGATCAGTGGGGGCTTTGGCGTGTTCGGGCGGCCCTGCCCCAAGCCGCGATTCTCGGTTAACGGACGAAGGTCGAGAGTGGCGGGCGTGGTGACGCTGGCGATTTGGACGGGGGAAGTTGGTCGGCCGACGCCGGCCCAGTAAATAACGGCGCCGAGAACAAGGACGGCAGCACACGCAACGGCCGCGATCCGAAACCTAACGACTCGCCTTTGACGCATTTCCTGGCGGATCGCCAGAAACGTCTGAAAACAAGGCGAACAATGGGTGACGTGGTGGAGTTGGTCCTGTGTCATCTGTATGATTCGCCGAGACATGCCACCCAAGATCTCGGGGTCGGGACAGCCAATGCGTTCAGGGTTGGGAAATTCCCTGAGGGCAGATTCCTGCAGCTCCTTGCGAATCCGTTCGATGTCCATTCGATAGCATATTATGCCTTAACTCGCATCAGTGTGGCGGCTTAATACGCGGCGTAAGGCCCGACAATATCACCCCGAGCTTCACCTGGAACCGCCTCATTCGTGCCGAAGCGGCTTTTGCGCTAATGCCCAAGCGCGGAGCAATGTCCTTGGGTTCGTCGGCGGCGAGGAACGCGTCCAGGTACGGAACCTGCTCGGGTGGAAGTTGGGCCTCCAGAAACGCGACGAGCTCCTGGCGATAGACGGTCTCGAAGGGATCCGGCCGCGCATCGGCAATTCGCTCCAATGAGGGCCGGTCAAGATAAACGAGTTTTCCATTGGGTCGCAGCTCGGGAAGGGCGGCGGACCATTGGGTCGGAGTCAGTGTCTTTGCTTCGTTGGTGATAGATTCGAGATCCGCGGAACCGCGGCCACGGAGGTAAGCCCGTACGCGCCGAACGGTATCCTTCGCGCGCGCGGAGACGCACGAAAACCCTTCCGACGGCTTCCCGCGCGAGTCGGGAGGCACAAGTGGGGGAGGCTTGACCGGCATTTACATCCCCGATCAGAATGCCCTTATTATACTGCCGAAAAAACTTCATTCGAGTGGCGAAATTGCAAATTGTGAGCTCTCACGGGGCCTTAGTACCGTCGACATACCAAGTGTGCGGCCCGCGGGGCGCACAAGCCTTGCTCGAAACCTGGAACAGCGGAAGGGCTGGATGCCGCACGGCCTTTGGCAGGGGGAAAACCCCAGCTCCCGTGGAAATGTCAACGACCAAACGAACCCGAACGCCACGCAAAGGCTTTCGTTCCACCAATCGCCCGCTTGAGGCTTTGCAAAATGAAAGCGTCCAAAGAATGTCTTTCTCTGTGAAAAAAATCAAATCCGAGCGGCGAAATCGGCCTTTCCGAATGCCTATTTATATAGGGGGCCTTTTTTTCCGCGTGCGCGTGGTACCCGCGTTGAGAGCCCTGGGTATCGCTGTTAAGGGGTTCTACTCATGAGCGCGAAACACGGCGCAAAGGAAAGTGCCGCCTGGACAAGGGAACTCGGAGTCATCCTGCTGGATGGCATCGGGGACAACAGGCAAGGGAAACAAGAGGCACAAGAGCGAGTGAAGGCTTTGCACCCTCTGCCGCAAGGGAAGGAGCGCTACCCCAAGGATCTTGAGAAGTGGCTGGCCAAGGTGTTTGACAAACCATCAGAGGATGGGGTACCTCCCTGGTTGACCTTCGCATTCTGGCAGCAGGAAGTTGACAAGGTGCTGATCCAGGGAATCTTCGCCCGCAATGTCACGCAAGATGAAGTGGTACAGCGGGTCCGCTCGGTCTGGCCGAAGCTTTCGATCTCATGGCTCGGCTCCCGCATGGAGGAAGTCGCTCGGACAGGGCTCCCCCGCTGGATGGACCAGGCGTTCTGGGCGACCGAGATCGATCCAATTCTCCTTAGCGGTATCCGGAATGCCGGCCAATGCGAATACGAAGCGGTTGAGATGGTCCTGCAGGCTTTCCCGCAGCTCCACGTCAGCATGATCTGGGATCGTCTCCGACGATTGCGAAAACAACGGCCGGAGCGACTTGCAAGCCCTGGCACCGGCATTCGCGGCGCCGAACGGCGGCCACCCGCGGGCGGCGGCCCCCGATGGACAAGCCGATTCGAGTGCCACAGCCCAAGCGGACCGGATGGCGCTGCCTTCAAAAATGGACCAAAAGTTCTGGCGAACCGAGGTTGACCCAATCCTACTGAGCGGAATTCGAAATGCGAACCGATTAGAGCGCGAAACAGTTGACAAGGTTCTGCGAAAGTTTTCCGAACTGCGGATCGGCACAATTTGGGCGCGTCTTCGACGACTACAGGAACAACGAAAAGAGAACGGACACACAGGCCCGCCGTTTCGATGGACGGATGAACTGGATGAACGGTTGATCCACACCCACGAAGAGGCGGGTTTAAGCGCAGCCGTCTCGGGTATTCAGAGCCTCACCGGCTGGCCCCGAAAAACTATCTTGCGGCGGGCCCATAAACTGGGAATTCCCACCCGACCTTTGGGCTCGCGGCGGCGCTGGACGATGGTAGAGTTCCGATTCGCCATCGAATCCCTGAACCACATGAGCGTGCGGGAAATCGCCGAAGAGATTGGAAGATCAGAGAAGGCGGTTTGGGACATGGTTGGCCAACGTGGAATCCCGGCCAGATTCCAAGACGGATACACTATGCGCGAATTGGCAGAAAAACTTCACGTGAGGCGCTTGAGCGTTCAGCAGTGGGTTGAAGCCGGCCTTCTTCATAGGAAGAGGAACGGCCGGATCGATGAAGGATCCTTGCAATCTTTCTTCTACAGTCACCCCGAGACCTTGAAATGGCCGGTGTTTGATGAAGACACTGCCTTTTGGGTATCGGAGCTTGTGGAAGCCGAGAAAGCGAGGGTCACCGGCGCTGAAGCGCAGACTCACGCCATGTCTCAAAACTCGGAAAGGATTGGGGCGCCTGAAGTTTCCACGCCCGCCGGCACTGTTTCCAGTGCGCCCGGAGTTGGTCCATCCGGGGATCTCGAGTCGCGTAGTAGCCAAGCGCGTGGCGCCAGCCCTGGGCGATAGGAACCTGAAAGCGCTTTTCATCAATCCACTCAAGAAAGCGAAGCCAAAGAAACGCCGGCTCTCGCGGATGCTCTGCGGCGTACGCAGCCGCGTATTCCAGAAAACCAGAGCAGCGCTCTTGCAGAATCGCGGTCATCGGATCAGAAACAAATCCCTGGGTCTCGACGATCAGACGGAGCCAATAGGAAAATGCTCGCCACTCGATGAATTCGGTGATGGTTTGCGCAAGACGGTCCGGCGCAACAAGTCCGCGTTCGTCCTCCGCAAGGTGCTTTGATCGCCTCCCAAGGTCGAGTTCAGCGTTCCGAGACTTGGCAACACGGTTCATCGTGACTCTCAAAAGCTAGAACGTGCGCTGCTGACTGGCTCCGTCACAGCCCAACGGTTCGCGAGGGAAAGAAGCGGCTTGTCCACTCGGTTCTCAAGAATACAACATCCGATCGGGATCTGGCACCAATTCCGCGCTAGTTTGCGCCGGACTCACACCACCGGGCGCGTTTACAAATGAGGCGTATATGCCGTTGGCTGATACGCTTCAACATAGCACCATCGGATCTGCGGATGCAACGGCGCCACAAGCAGATCCAACCGACCGATCTAAAGATCAGGGCCATCGGGGCCATCGTGCGCGAATTCCGCAAGATGGCAGGACACTCACAGGAGCGTCTCAGCGGCGAGTGCGGCTTCGACCGAACATATATCAGCCGGGTCGAGAGAGGGATCATCAACCCGACGGTGGGCCGCCTGTGGCAGATTGCCGACGCACTGGAGACCCCGCTGAGTCAGCTTGCGAAACGAATGGAACTCTGGATTGCTGATCAGGTGCGAGTGCCCTCCCGACGGGGAGATTCCAAACGAACTTGACCGCGCCGAACAGTCTGCCAACGACGGCTAACCTCATTCCGTAAGCTGGCGCGCGCGCCAAGCCTGGCGACCCGAAGGTAGTGTCCTAATTGGGGAAATGGCGGATGCGAAAACCAAATTAGTCCGCGTTTCATCTGCGGTCAATGCCACCAGTGCCGATTCGATTTCCCCGGACCTTCGCTCCAAAAAAGATGCTTCATTTCCACTGAGCCCTCGCGCAGTGGGATTCACTAGGCCGCGCTGTATTTCCGCAAGGGCCTTGCGCGCATTGTTGACAGAGTTGGCGAAACCTTCGGGGTTAGCGCGAAGCGTGCGAAGCCTTGCACAGTCGATAAAGGTCATCGCGAGATCGGCCTCTAGTGCCAGAAATCCAAACCAGCTTGGCATCGCATGCGCCATTTTTGATGTGCCATGCCCCCGTGTGATAAATCGTACCACGGCTAAAGCGCCACAAAATTAGGACAACACTACCGACCCGAACGCGGGGCCACTGTGCTTGCGCTAGGACAGGGATTGCGCTATCACTTCGATACGTACTGCGGTGCTGATCCCGATCAGCCCAACTACAGCAAACCATTCCGGCTCGAGAGTGTGCTCGGTTCTGTTGGGATACCCGATTGCCTATCTTCTTTTTTCAATAGGACGCCCACCCGATGCTTGAACACGGTTTCAGTCCCCTTCTCGATGGGGACGGTGTTGCATCACTGGCACAAGGCCACGAAGTCCTTGAACGCGGGGCCGTTTCAGTCCCCTTCTCGATGGGGACGGTGTTGCATCAGCTGGAACGGAATCGGCATAATCACCGTTATGCATGTTTCAGTCCCCTTCTCGATGGGGACGGTGTTGCATCCCGTATCAAAGTCAGCGTAACCGGCCTCTGATGACGTTTCAGTCCCCTTCTCGATGGGGACGGTGTTGCATCTTCGTTCTTCTTCGAGTGCTCGCGCATTCTCAGCTTGTGTTTCAGTCCCCTTCTCGATGGGGACGGTGTTGCATCCCACAGGCCTGAGAATGCCAGCAAATGATATCTGAGTTTCAGTCCCCTTCTCGATGGGGACGGTGTTGCATCTTTTACACCCGAAAGAGTGGTTGAAATATTTGGAAGTTTCAGTCCCCTTCTCGATGGGGACGGTGTTGCATCTGTGAAGATGATTTGATGCGTGATTCAGACAATCGGGTTTCAGTCCCCTTCTCGATGGGGACGGTGTTGCATCCAATACACGCTAATGAAAATTTCTGTAACTCAACAAAGTTTCAGTCCCCTTCTCGATGGGGACGGTGTTGCATCTCCGGTGGCGCGGGCGGCGGATTGTTCTTTTTCCTGTTTCAGTCCCCTTCTCGATGGGGACGGTGTTGCATCACTCAGCGCTCCCAAGAACACCGTGGTGGGCTTTGTGCGTTTCAGTCCCCTTCTCGATGGGGACGGTGTTGCATCTCGAAGTGATGCCCGACCACGTTCACCTGTTTCTGAGTTTCAGTCCCCTTCTCGATGGGGACGGTGTTGCATCGGCCAAGAGCCGCCCGAGTACACAGCCGAGCGCAAGGTTTCAGTCCCCTTCTCGATGGGGACGGTGTTGCATCTTCACAACACTCATCCTTTGCCGTGCAGCCAACATTGTTTCAGTCCCCTTCTCGATGGGGACGGTGTTGCATCATATGGATGTGTTGTGGTATGAGCATAAATTTTGTTTTGTTTCAGTCCCCTTCTCGATGGGGACGGTGTTGCATCTTGTAACAAGCGAAGGAAATCTCATCAATCAAATTGTGTTTCAGTCCCCTTCTCGATGGGGACGGTGTTGCATCTTGCTTTTCGCAGGCGTTCTCTTTTTGATCGTTTTAGTTTCAGTCCCCTTCTCGATGGGGACGGTGTTGCATCTCAGAAAAGTGCTCCAAATCGACGCGAATCGAGGCGTTTCAGTCCCCTTCTCGATGGGGACGGTGTTGCATCAAGTACAAACCAGCAATGATGGCGGCAATAATAAGTGGGTTTCAGTCCCCTTCTCGATGGGGACGGTGTTGCATCTTTCAGCCAACCAACTTGTTGCGACCGCGCGGCCATCGGAGTTTCAGTCCCCTTCTCGATGGGGACGGTGTTGCATCATTCGATGGAATGTTGGTTGTCGAAGCGGATGGTTGTTTCAGTCCCCTTCTCGATGGGGACGGTGTTGCATCTGGTTCCATGCTCTCCGCACCACGTTTCTCGTTCTTGTTTCAGTCCCCTTCTCGATGGGGACGGTGTTGCATCACAAAGTTCGGGAGTTTTGGCTGTGGGTGTCGACAGTTTCAGTCCCCTTCTCGATGGGGACGGTGTTGCATCTTAACCGCGCTGTTCTATGCGCGGCAGGATCGGTGCGATAGTTTCAGTCCCCTTCTCGATGGGGACGGTGTTGCATCCGACACTTTCCGCCGTTTGCTTGCGGAGCACATCGTTGTTTCAGTCCCCTTCTCGATGGGGACGGTGTTGCATCGTTCCGAAAACCTCCGACATTCGGAACCCTTATTTTAGTTTCAGTCCCCTTCTCGATGGGGACGGTGTTGCATCTGATTTGCTTCAACATGTCGGCGATGGGATCGATACCGTTTCAGTCCCCTTCTCGATGGGGACGGTGTTGCATCACGAAATTCGCACCATAGTTGATCGGTGAATCGGTAGTTTCAGTCCCCTTCTCGATGGGGACGGTGTTGCATCGCCCGGCGTCGGAGTTCCCCCTGGGGTTGTCGTGTCCGGTTTCAGTCCCCTTCTCGATGGGGACGGTGTTGCATCTCGCAGATGGAGGGGGGTCTAAAGAGCTTCATGCGTAGTTTCAGTCCCCTTCTCGATGGGGACGGTGTTGCATCACCGGGCAAGAACTCAACAACGTCTACTTACCCGTCTGTTTCAGTCCCCTTCTCGATGGGGACGGTGTTGCATCGCGCATCCACGATTCCCACGTGCCATATTCAAGCCACAGTTTCAGTCCCCTTCTCGATGGGGACGGTGTTGCATCTGCCAGTGGACGGCGCGCCGTGAAAGGATTCAAACAGTTTCAGTCCCCTTCTCGATGGGGACGGTGTTGCATCACTGCGTAACCAGTAATGACTGATGACTAATTAAAAGTTTCAGTCCCCTTCTCGATGGGGACGGTGTTGCATCGTTTGATTATGATCGCACGCGCGGGCAAGGATCTTTCGTTTCAGTCCCCTTCTCGATGGGGACGGTGTTGCATCTCGCTGACCACTTGAAAGCTGACATTGAGCGACATTCAAGTTTCAGTCCCCTTCTCGATGGGGACGGTGTTGCATCAGGTAGGTGCGCCGTCGAGCATGCAGCGGTAATTTTGAGTTTCAGTCCCCTTCTCGATGGGGACGGTGTTGCATCAAGAGAAGTTCAGATTGGAGCGCAAGAAGCTGCGATTGTTTCAGTCCCCTTCTCGATGGGGACGGTGTTGCATCGCAGCAGCGAGATTTTCAATAACGACAATTTCGCTTACGTTTCAGTCCCCTTCTCGATGGGGACGGTGTTGCATCGCGCGGATCAAGCGCGGCCAGAATGCGACCGACGCTCGTTTCAGTCCCCTTCTCGATGGGGACGGTGTTGCATCGGGGCTGCCGGCGCCAACGGACGCGGACAACAAGCGAGTTTCAGTCCCCTTCTCGATGGGGACGGTGTTGCATCTGCATCTGCAAGTCGCGCGACTGTCAGCAGTCTATGCTGTTTCAGTCCCCTTCTCGATGGGGACGGTGTTGCATCGTGCTGGCGATATCGCAGTTCAGTCCCTTCTGATGGACGTGTTGCATCGACGCCATGCGATGTCTCAGTTTCAGTCCCCTTCTCGATGGGGACGGTGTTGCATCCGCTCCTGAACAGTCACATTCTACAACACTTATACTGCGTTCGGGAAGCCCTTTCCTCGCAGATTCGGTTTCTGCGCCGAAAAGCCCCCAATCTGCGAATCCTGTCGTTACCATACGTCTCCGCAATAGTTTGCGTACTCGCATTCTTCACACCGCTTCCTCACGTCTGTCGGCTCCGGCAGGCACCCGTCTGAGATCATTTCGCGCATCTCGATCATGGCTTGGCGGACCTCCCGCCGCAAGCCTTCGTCAATGGGAACCGGAAATACCCGCCCATCTGGAATCCGGTAGACGAACCCACACTTGACTGCCTTAGCCAGCACTGTCTCTACCAACAGCGAATAGCCTGCGAGCTGGAGCCGGTGGTTATGGCCAACCTCCCCAGAGGTTAACTTGAATTCCACGATCGCGGCCTCGGTATCCGTCTCCAGCAACAGGTCCAATTTGCCCGCTAACCCCAGGTCCTCGTTCTCCAGCCAAACACCGAATTTACGAACGGCGCCCTCGAATCCGTACTCTCGCAGCGTCCGCCTCATTTCGAGTTGTTCCACCATGTCTTGCGCCGCTTTGCCCTCCCCCATCTTGTAGGTCTGCTTTCCTATTCCAGGCATTCGATGCTGGTAATACACGATGCGCCGGCAATAGGCCCACTGCTTCAAGTCGGTGACGCGTAGCATCATTGATCGTCCTCGGCTCCCAGCACCTTCAAGCGCGGTTTCTCGCGATCCCGCGCCTCGGCTTCGGCCTTCAGCTGATCGGCGTCGCGGCGGTACTGGTCCAGCACCCACATGTCTTTCAGGTCTTGCTCGCAAACTGGAATGATACGGACACGCCCCGACTCGTTACCCAGTTCGTTCCTTAGCCGCAAGGCGAGTTCCTGCCGCCGATTCCGATTCAGCTTCCCGAAGAACGCGCTGAACTGAATCCGCTCTAGCCCGTAATCCATGCAAGCATCCGCGATGCGTGTGCGCAGCCGGTCATTCTCAATGTCATAGATCAGCACCACCGACACCTCCGGGGCCCCCTTGCCTTGTTGCAGAGGTTTCAGCACGCCGGTATATCGATTCTTCCGCGCCATGGCTTACCACTTGAACGAATATGATCGATAGGGCCGCAGGCCCCGCACCGCGCTTGCCGCAAGTCGGGCCTGCATCTGGATAATCGAGCGTACTTGGTGCTGCTTGCCGCGATGCTGCTCCCCGGCCACTAGCCGCAGCAACACGCGGGAAGCGACGCTCTCCTTCGACGCCGCATCGAGCATGCCCTTCTGAAGCACTAATTGGCCTCCCTTGTTGAGCCACGAGAGGATGGGACGGTCGACGACGGGCTGCCGAAACTCCTCCATCAAATCCAGAACCAGCGACGGTTTGCCGCTGCGCTCTACATGAAGAAAGCCGGCGAACGGTTCGAGGCCGGCGTTCATGACGGCCCCCCAAACGTGTGAGGTCAGGATGCCATAACCGTAGTTGAGCGCGGCATTGACGGCATCAGTGGCCCCCTGGTGGGACCGGCCTGCAAAGCCGAGGGCATCTGGGAGCATGTTTCCGACCTGCTTCCAGTAGAGCCGCCCGCCAGTCCCTTCCAAACCCATTAGCGCCGGACGGACTTCATCGGGCGTGACGCCCTCAGTTGCAAGTGCGGAGCGTCGCAGCCGGCGGAGAGCGACGGCGCTGGTTTCCAGGGCACTCCGCTTTTCTCCGTCACGGCTTTTCGCGAAATAGCGGAGCAGCTTTTCCTGATTGTGCAACTTGCCGGCGACGATCCAGCGGCATAAGTCGGCACCGCGATCGCTCTGGCAAGCGGTGAGTTGCGCGCGACGTGTCTCGACCGTCGCTGTCAGCATTGGCGACGTGATCAACGCCAGCGGCTTTCCGCTGGAATTCAGAAATGCGATCCGGATTCCGCGTTCGCACAGTTCCTCAATGAGATCCGACGAAAAGCTGATCCCTCGCGAAGCAATGATGATCTCTTGCAGTCGCATGAGCGGAACCTGCGCACAGACTGACTTTCCTTGCTTCACCACCACTCGCTCGCTCTTCTTTCCGATGAACAGCCCAAACCCGGAGACGAACAACTGCGATCCATTTTCGGTGGCGAGTAGGATTACGCTTCCGTCGTCTGGAAGGATCGCATCATCGAGCGGCGGCAACGGTAGATCGAGTTGTTCGGGAATGACATCGACCGCGCCGGTGACCCAGTTGTACTGCCCCTCCGAAGCCGGGGGCTTACGGATTGGATCGTCGTAGAGAATGCGTGCTGCTTCAGACATGAGGTCTAGCTCCTGTTTGGCTCCTGTACACGCTCATACCAAGTAAAATGGCGGGATGCAGTGCGGCGGCGATAGGGTATCGCTGTGGCTGTGAGGGTCCGCTGCTCGCCGAGGCGAACGGTGCCCGATCCGTAGGTACTGACCTTATCGAAGGCGTTGGCTGGTTTGCCCAACGCGTCGCCGAAATCGTCTAATGCCTGTGTCAACTGGTAGCTGGCGATCTGTTCAAACGAAGCGTCGGGACGCGGAATTGTGAATCCGAATGCAAGGTCGCCCTCGATCCGTTCCGCACCCATGAATTGCCAGAAGCCGCCGCGTTTGCCCAGGCTGTTAATGTGAGCGAACAGTTGTTCCAGTGCCGATTGGTCTTCCTCGTTCAGGTCTGTGGATTCGATGGCCAATAACATCTCGTCACCACCAAAGAACGCAAATTCCCGATAAACAATGGTGTTCTTGAATGGGCCGTCCACCGGTTCGCGGCTCCAGTCAAGCACTTTGACAAACGTATTGTTCACGACGCAGTGGCGCGGCGGACGTACGCGCACGGCGCGGCTGATCAACCAGCCCATGACTCGATGCGCCCAAGCGAGGGCGTCCGCAGAAGAGTAACGGCGAAAGCAGGCGTCGAGCAACGCCATCTTGATGGAATACGGCGTGGGTACCACCAAAGTTTTCCCGCCCTTACTTGTGGCGTGCGTCATCCGGAGGGAAAATAGCGTGACCGGACGATAAGCGGCAATAAGCCAACGGGATGTTGAAGACGCCATGGGTTGACCTTAGGACGCCTCTTGGCGCTCGATCCCGGCCAGTTGTTCGGCGAAGGAAGCCAATCCCGTAAACTTCCGAACTACGATGTTGTTGTTCGCAGTACTCAACCCGTTGAGCGCAGCGGTGATCCGGTCGAGTTCACCCACATAGTCCTTGTTCAAGGCACTCAAGGCCGGAGCCGGCAACGTGGATGTGGAAGTAGTGATAACACCCTCGAAGTCGACCACGTGAGGATTCTGCGTATTCCGGTGGGCACCAGTCGGCTTCACGAACGCGCTGAGAACACCGCGAAGCAAAGCTGACACTCTCTTCTTGCGCGCTGTCTCGTCAAGGTCGTAAGCCAGGGTGATATCGTTGCGCCCTACCTTATACAAGTCCAGGTTGGCGACCACGGCATACTGCCCCGACGAGGCGGGGCGATGGAAAATATTCTGTCCGAGGTTTTCGCCTTCGCCCGAGCCTCCGCCACGGCCTTCGGGAACATACTTGGCGTGGAAGTAAGACTCGGTCGTGACCGCGCCAGGACGTCCGACGATCCACCCGACTTCGAAGCAGGACTTCCGGGCAATCGACCGCTTCTTGCCAATTTCCCCAGTGATCAAAATCCCCGCGCAGTCATCGATCGTGCAACGCTTCAGTACGCCACCCAGGATTACACTATCCAGCGTTTCTTTGTCCCAGCCGGGGGTGTTCATGAAGTCCACGTCAGCGCAGATCCGGTTGGCGTTGAACAACGCGCAGCCAGCACAAAGCGGCAGTCCCGCGGACTTGGCTTCGCCCAGCAAATGTTCGACAACGATATGCTTGAACATGTCGCCAGAAATTGCGTTGACAGAATGCTTCTGGCCCTGCTGGTCGATGATATCCACCATGCGCGTCATCATGGTGTTGCCTTCCGCACCCTCGTTATTGAGAGCATGCAGTTCCAAGGTGATGAGTCCGGAAATACTCAGCGATTGATACACAGCTTTCTCCTCTTATGCTTCTGATACGGCTTCTTCGGGTTGCGCTGCTTTCTACCTTGGGCGCGCGCGCATAGCCGTAGGCCAGCAGCAGCGCACCCACTAGATCGGCTTTACGTTCGTGAATCAGGAGTAGAAGTGCATCGAGATCGTCGGTGGTTACTGAGTGACCCTTGCCTTTGAGCCGATGCGCCGTTTCCCAGTTATACTCCTGAACGAATTCGGCGACCTCCGCTGCGAATTCCTCATCGCCTGCCTTCATCTTCTGCTTCCACTTTTGGGCGATTCCGAAACGCACCTCGCGCTTTTGATTGGGGATGGTCAGTGCATAGACGGTCGCATTGCGCAGCGCGCGGGCGACGCTCTGGAATCCAGGGTTCTCGATAATCTCTGTCACATTCTTCTCCTCGTAGGCTCTTGTCAGAAGGATCGATAGGTTTTCCGTGCCGAAGGGGCGAGCCCAATCCTTGCGACTCAAGCACTGCATCAGGTGCAGGGCGAATAGATAGTGGAACTCGAGCAGGTCCGGGAGTTCGCCCGACAACAGCCACTCGCGATATTGCTGTAGGACGCGCCCGTCGTCCGAATGCTTCTCTTGCAACGAATTGAGGCAACCGCCCTTGGCGATCACCTCGTCAATGATGACCGTAGTACGCGCGTGCATCATCGCGGTTCGTAATCGCAAACCAATCGGGCAGGGGCAGGAAGGCATCATTCATGAGCGCGGCTGCAGTTCCGAGACTCTTGAAATAGGCCTGACGGAGGCCGGCAATCACCGCGCGCGGTCTGCGGCCTAGAAGCTTCATTACCCCTGGCCCGTCCTGCATTGCGTCTGAACGCTGAATCAGAATCCGCGTACAGTGCAAGGCCGCCTTAATGTCCAGTTGAACGCCACCCTACAGAGGTTCAAACTCTGCAAATCCGTACGCAGGCCTTCCAGTTCGTCGACAGCGATATCCGTCGGTTCGATGACGAAAAACTTGAAGTCTTCATCTGATCTGTAAAGGAGCATCGCGGTCCACAGTCCGCGCATCTTCATCCACTCGGAGAAGGAGTCGATCAATTGACTGGGAAGGGAGCTTGCGGAACGGATCTCTGTCTTTCCCGCATGAACACCTTTGCCGGAAATTGGATTCAGGATTTGAGTATTGGATATTTCTGGGAACTTCTCCGATGGCTGGGCGCGTAGACCCGCGCGGAACAGTAGCCAGTTTACGGCTTGCGCCGGGTGAGCCTCAACCCACTTGGCGACGTCTCGATCTCCGTTCCATCCCTTGCGCATGGACGCGAGAATCGCGGCGGTGGCAAGCTCGGGCCGAGCGGACGGCGCTTCTATTTCCTGGGAATCCAGCGCAGCTTTAGCTTTCTTTGCTGTTTTTTTCGCAGCGTCGCGCTTCTCCTTCTCTCCTTCGTAGTCAAGGAAGGGAATTGTGGGGCACTCCGACTCTTTGCTCTTCTTCCAAATGTACAAATAGCCCGCCGACAGTGCGTTATTTGGGGCGGAATCCTGGTCCGAGTGAACACGGAACTGAGTACCCTGGTCGGTCACGCGGACCCCACGAAACCCCAGTTCACGAATCGCCGACGCCAGCCCGACGGCTTCGAGGGTCTCCGCGTAGGTTCCGGTCTCTTTGTCGATATAGCAATCCATGAAAGATCCTGGGCGGCATGCACCCTTCTCAACGGGTAACCGCCCGAGTCAACCGCAAGCTGAACAAATTTCAGTCCCCTTCTCGACGGGGAACAGCCCAGCGGTCCTTCGGAGTACAATCATCTGGCGGAGAGGCGAGGACCAGGGTCTTGCTTCAAGGGCAAGATACCCGACCTTAGGTGGCCTCTCCGCGCAATTTGATTCTACATGGATACCGTAAGCTATACAAGGGATTTCTTTCAACCTCTGGACTCCGCAGCCGTTGCTGACTGATCGGCGAGTCTCAAGTGGCGGACTAGGAAGGCATAAAGGGGCCAAGCGGGTTCGTGGGCGTCCACTCCAAACGTGAGTAGGACCTCCGGGAATTGTTCTCGACTCAACGGGTCAGCGCACTCCTGGAGCGTCAGGTCAGGCCAACCGCCGGGAGCATCCGCGACCACCTTCTCTGATCCCGGCGGCAGGCGGAACAAGGTGCACTCCTTTGTACGAGTCCCGTGATGACGTGCGATGGCAGTCACGGCACATCTCGCCGCCATTTGTGCCCACACCGGATCGTCCACTGCCATGAGTTGCGCGAACAAGGCATCGCACACGGCAAATGCACCCTGGACCGCATGCGGCGGGAACTTGTACTCTGCTTTTCGCCGGAAAGGCCCGTCCGACTCGGATTCTAGCCAAGTGTGGGCGATTGGAACACGAGCACGGGTAGGAACCTCTCTCCCAGCGGCGCGAGCACGGGCGTCTTTGTGGTCCTGCCAGAGCCATGCGCGCTTTTGCCATTCGGTGGAGAGCTTGCCCACATCGTGCAGAGCGCACGTAGTTTCCAGCAAGTGGTTAATCCACCCTTCTGGCACGCGATATCTTGCAGCCAGAGTCAGTGCGGCCCGCGAATAGGATGATCGCATGGCGCGGGCCTTGGCGATAATTCGCTCACAATGCTTCGCCCAGGATTCAAACTGGTAATCGTAGGACTGCCACACAGGCCTTTCGTTGAAAGCAGGAGGCAATGGCGGTCCACCGTCACCCAGCCTCAATCCGAGCCGTGGATTGTAGAATGCGAAATCTGGGTGAATCGCGACCAGCCACTGCGACCGAAGCTGCCCTGCGGTGAGGGTCGGCCATGCGAGCGTGATTCCGGGGCGCTCATCGCCGTCCATTTCGACCGCACCCTTCGCCACCCACTGCCCAGGTGCCAGATTCTGGAAATGACGGCTGAGGCTCATCAGGGCGAATCCGGAGACACCGAGCAACCGTGGCCAAGCTGGGCGGTCGAATTGCTTCTCAGGCTCCGACGTCACGAGGACACTTACGGAATCGATATCCCGTACAAGTGCGTTCAGCCTGCCGCGATCACCCTGATCCATCGCTTTATGAACTTCGGCGCGACGTTCGTGCAAGTTGTCGTAACGCGCTAAGTTTTTTACCTCTGCATCGGCGTGAACTGTTTCTACCCACTCTCGCTCATCGACGAAATCAACCACTCGACCTTCCGGGGGCAAGGACTGGAGCTTGCTGCGGGTAGCTTCCACAAGAGACTTATCCTCCTTGTACGGGCCAAGTCCTGAGATTTCGTAAACGGTCACTCTACCGATGGGGCGATGTTCATAGCGAGCGGTGCGGCCGGCGCGCTGAACCAGCGCGTTCATGGGAGCCAGTTCGCTGTGCAGGTGGTCTGCCGAAATGTCCATCCCGGCCTCGATCACCTGGGTGGTGACCAGGATCACGTTTGTTTTTGTGGCCGCGGGGCCGAAGCAGGCGAGTAGTTGGTCTTCGACGGCCTTCCGATCTTCGGGATAGAACCGAGAGTGCAGCAGCATTAACAACGGCTTATCAGAATGGCTCTCGTAATGACGCTCCAGTGCGAGGAAGATGTTTTGCGCCTTCCGTACCGAATTGAGGAGAACGATCGTGCGGGCACCGGTATGTTGTGTTGCCACTGTGTCGGCATCAACTTGTTCGGCAGACCAGCGCCATGTTCGCTGCTTAGTTCGCTGAGAGGGCAGGGCACGTATCTCGCCATCGGCGACGTTCACCGCAGCAGCTCCCAACCGGTTGGCCAGCCATGAGATGGCTTTATCAGAAGTCGTAGCCGTCATCAGGACAAATTGGCATACGCCGCGCAGTCGATCAAGCATTTCGATCACGGTGCCAAGCGCGATGGAAGAATCCAGCAGGTGGATCTCGTCGAACACGACCAAAGACCCAATCAACGCTCCGGCGTTGATGTTGCCCACCCGATCAGGAAGCGAGACTGGCAAAAACAAATAGCCCGAAAGCAGCTGGTCGATGGTTGTGAAGATCACGTCAGAATGGAAGAACACATCATCCTTCTGGCCGCCAATTTGAAGGCTACAGTAGCGGGGTCCGTCGGGGTATTGGCGGTTGTTTCCTGCAGCGCTAACTTGTCCGAAGACGGTCTCCATCTTTTTGTAGACGGTGGCGTGGAGGCTGGACGCTAGCGACCGAAGCGGGAGAGCATACAAGAGACGGTCGGCGGTGCGCTGACCGCCAGCCAGCCGGTAAAGAAACGGAGCTACGGCCGCCCACGTCTTGCCGGCTCCCGTCGGAACACGCAAGATCACCGAGTCTCCAGCGCGGAGCCGCTCTTCCACCCGTTCCTGATACACGTAGGGGTAGAATCCGGTAAGAGTCTTGAAGAATTCGCGATAACTCACGCCAACTCAGTGACCTCCATCTCGCCTTTCCCCCAAACAGTCTGCCTTCCGACTCCCACCCATTTCCCCAATCGCAAGTAGACCACGAACTCGCCCAGCTCTCCTTGATACTCCACCTCGCCCACGAAACCACCCAACGGGTGCCGTTGTCCCGACCGCGATGAGAGCCGGTCCGCATCTGTCCGCTTCAACTCGCACTCCGTCATCCGCACCGCCGCTGCCCGTTCACCCATCGCGCGGAAATCGATGTCGAGTGGGCCGGGTCCATAAAGTGTCCGCAGCGTGCTGACTCGATCGCGCAACCGCCCGAACAAAACTCCGAACTCCGGTCGGTCCGCCACCTTGTGCTCGCTCTTCAGTTCCGTCGGGGTCACAAACCGTACCCGCGCGCGGTTCACTCGACTCGGGGCCTCGGATAGGTCCACCCGAATGGGCGCGGCTAATTCGCACATTTGGAAGCGCTCGCCGTCGAAAACTCGCTCTACGGTCGCGCCGCCCAAGTCCAGTTGATCCACGGCTACCAGTTCCGCAAGGCCCCTCCCCGGGCCCATGCCCCCGCGCGCTAGTTGAGCGAAAGCCAGCACGAAGTACCGCAGGGAAGGGTCGTGGACGTCGAAAATGTGTACGTCGAAGTGGAAATGTTCGCCGTCCCGGATTGTGTGCCCGTCCAAGTGAGCGGCGCGGAACACAAAAGACCTGGGCCAGTCTGCGAGCCCGCTGGGGCCCTCGCCACGCGCTGCCTTTGGTTCGAATACGGAGGCATACGGGCACGTGGCGCGGACGTCGCACCCTTTGGCGTCCACGCAGTCCGACATGCACACCAGCTTGCGAAAAATGGTTCCGAATGCACCGCGAACTATATTGCCCGACTTGTGAGGCGGGAAATAAAGCGTGCCCGCAGAACGAAACTGAAAGCGAAACCGATAGAATTCGAACGTCAACGCGCCAGCATAGCATCGTTCTTGCCTCTAAGCTGGCATCGATGCTCGTCTAGCGGAACGGATAACCGTAGCCAGCTTTTCTTGCTAGTCGGTTGACGCCAGGCAGCAGGATAGCCGCAGAACGAGATTCGTCGAACGCCGGCCGACGCAACAGGACCGCGCTAGACGGTTCCGCTGATCGCGGCCGACATCGCGACGTCACCCGCCCGATAGCCGAGACATCGGCCTCCCGTTTCAGGAGATGTACATGGACTTCCGAGAAGATCCGCTTGCTTCCGTCATCGAGGAGATCGCCGCCCTTCTCGCCACCGGCTATCTTCGCCTGCGCAAAGCGCGAACCCTGAGCGAATCCGCCGCTCCTTCAGCACTCCAAGCCACCGGAGAACCACTTGATAGCGCGCCGGGCGCGCGCCCTTATGGTGCTATGAGCTTAGCGCCACGAGAGAAAGGAGACTGATCTTGAATCGCGCACCCCAGACGGAAACTGACCCCTTTTCGCGAACAGCCGTTGGCCAACTCCGTTGCGCTATATACACCCGCAAGTCCACGGACGAAGGCCTCGATCAGGAATTCAACTCGCTCGACGCGCAGCGCGAGGCTGCCGAAGCCTTCATCTTCAGCCAACGCAGCGGAGGGCTCGTCGCCCTACCTGAGCGCTACGACGATGGCGGTTTCACCGGCGGCAGCATGGACCGGCCCGCGCTGGAACGGCTCTTGGCCGACATTCGGACGGGGGTGATCGATTGCGTGGTCGTTTACAAAGTGGACCGGCTGAGCCGGTCGCTGATTGATTTCGCCCGCATTATCGAGGTCTTCGAAAAGCACAACGTCAGCTTCGTTTCGGTCACGCAGCAATTCAACACCACCAATTCCCTCGGACGCCTCACCCTCAATATCCTGCTATCCTTCGCCCAGTTCGAGAGGGAGATCATCGCCGAGCGAACGCGCGACAAGATTTCGGCGGCAAGGCGCAAGGGCAAATGGATCGGAGGGCGACCGGTGCTGGGTTACGACATCGACCCGCATGGCAGTCGCCTGACCATCAACGCCGAAGAGGCCCTCCAGGTGCGGACGATTTTCAAATTCTACCTCGACTACAACGCCTTGGTGCCGGTAGTCCGGGAGATCCACCGCCGCGGCTGGCGCACTAAACAGTGGATCACGAGAAAAGGCGTCACGCACGGCGGCAAGCCGTTCACCAAAGGCCGGCTGTTCCGCTTGTTGACAAATCCGATCTACATCGGCAAGGTCGACTTCCAGAAGCAGACTTACGAGGGCGAACATGAGCCAATCGTCGAGACACCGATTTGGGAGCGTGTTCAACAGATCCTCCAGCGGAATGGTCGGAGCGGCGGCATCGAGGCTCGCAACAGCTACGGCGCCCTTCTGAAAGAACTGATGCGTTGTGCGTCGTGCGAGTCAAGCATGATCCGCACCTATAGGACGAACGATTCGCGCACCTATCGGCATTACGTCTGTGCGCAGGCGAACTGCGAAACCACGCCCGTTTCTGAATCGACGATCATGGCGGTGGTGACCCGCCAGATTCGGAAGATCGGATCCGACCCGCGCATCGTCGCATGTGCGCTGGCCAAGGCTGAGGAGCAGAGACGAAGCAGTGTCGCGGACTTGACCATCGAGCGCCAAGCTGCGCAAAGGCTACTGGCAAGCATGGAAGCCGAGTTGCGCAATTTAATGCCGTTAGCGGACTGCCGCAACCAGGAGGTAACTTACGGCACGACCGATCTTCAGATGCGGGTCGACCAGATGGAACGTAGGCTGATGGAGATCCTTCAGGAACTAGGGAATCTCGATGGGCAGGGCGTGGACGAAGGCGACTTTAGGATCGCGCTTGAGCAGTTTGAGCCGGTATGGGATTCGTTGAATTCCCGCGAACACGTGCTGGTCATCCGCGCCTTAATCGAGCGTGTTGTCATCCACGACGGGAAAGTCGGTAGGGTAACGGTGAGGTTCCGGTCAGCCGCCGTTCGCAAGATCTGCCTGGGCACTGGCAAGGAACGCGTACGCGAATCGTAGCCGCCTGGACAACTCACGCTGGAGCGGTTGCTCGATCTGATCCTATTTGAGGCAGTCAGCGCCTCGCGCGCTTGCCGGCTTCTGCGCAGCACTCGACCGTGGCGGCAAAACTTAGGAGACTGCGAATTCGCAGAAGCCTCACAGTGGCTTCAGCGCGATGCTGTCAACGAGCTGGCAGCCGAAGGAGTTCAGCAATTTAGCAAGGCTCAGCGACCGAAAAACACTCTTCCTCCAGGTCTTGGAGCAGCTTCAGGGACTTGCGAGCGGTCTCTTCGAGTTTCTGCTGATCGGAAGTGATGGAAGGTCGAAAGTGGTGAAACGAATGACGGTCTGCCCACATCTGTTCGAGTTCGATCTTCATGGCGCTACTGATGAACCCCTGTTTCTGCAGCGCATCGAGGTTCTTCTCGAAGCCCCCGTCCTTATGCGGATTCTTCTTGATCTTCAACTGCGCCATGTGTTGGACAACAGCTTCCAGTAGGGCCTGAGTCAATGCGATGCAGCCGAAGTAATGTCCGTCACGAAATTGCTCGGCGCACTCGGCGGAAGGGGCCGCAAAGGGAGCATCGGGCACGACTACTGTCGTGCGGACCTGGAGAAATCGAGCCGCCCGATCCGACAGCGTTCGCAAGACTTCATTCTTAATGGCATCCTCGATCCTGCGCTGCTCATGCGCGTCGTCCACAGTCTCAATCACCGCGGCAGTATGGTTATCGCACGAAACTACACCTTCGGTTGGCTCGGTCAAGATGCTGAGTTGTACCGGTTCGGCGGCATTCGACTTCTTCCCTTGCGCCCTTGATGTCGGAGACTGCGCTACTTTGAGTTTGCGGAGGGCGACCATATCCATGTCCAGCCCTTGCCGGTGGATGTTGAAGCCTTCATGCTTACGCAGATCGCCGACACCGACGCGTAAATGTGAAGGGAAAAGATTCCGGCAAGCGCAACAACTGCTGGGCCTCGATCTCGTCGGAAGCATTGGCCAACAGCAGTGCTTCGAGCAGCCAAAGTTGCAGGTCGGTGACACTGGTGGTCATCTTCCGGGCCAAGAGGAAATGACCCTTCGTCTTCGTTGACCGAAGCACCTCCCAATCCACCAAGGTCGTGATGAGCTTCTGCGCCGCCTCCTTGCTCGTTGCCCGGTCGCCCCAGGTCGTCAGCATTCGGGCTTGCACCTGGGCCGTGGTGAAGTCGTCCTGAAGGGCGAGCAGACGACCGACGACTTCGGCGAGATCACGGAAGAAAGGGTACGCCAGCGCCGTCATGCCCCAATGCAGCCAGATGCGCTCCTGGCCCGATATTCGAGGCAGCAACGCCACGGCCCGGTCTCGCAGGGCAACATGCTTTGGATCGATGCCGCTCCAGATACGCAGGATGATGCCGGCAGCCTTGGCCCTCGACTCCGTTCCAGGAAGTTCTTCCCGGAGATGCTTATCGAGAAACGCACGCAATTCCTTCTCGTCCGTCGTCTGCACGAGACGATCCAGCACGGCGTCGAGCCATGCCCGTTTGATCCTTCTGTGAGATGCCGACGATCTTCCTCATGCGCCTTCCCTGGTGATCGCCACAAACGGAACCATGACTTCTTCCAGAGCGATGCCGCCGTGGGCACACGATCTCGTCACCCTCGATCTGTGAACGCCTTCAGGTCGCCAGCCAGGAGAACGTACCGAGCCGGTGGTAGGCCGTAGTTCGGCCAGCGAATCGAGTCTGGGAACTTGGACTGCTACTTCGTCACGGAATTCAGGCCGGTCGTACACTCTGGCTCGCTTGCCTCTTGGTCTCCACCAGCACGCCTTCTCTCGGATTCCCAATGCCCGTGGCCGTGACGTTGCCGTGATCGGCGGTCAGGTAGACGACGAAACCTTCTTGCTGGAGACGAACGAGCAGTTGTTGCAGGTGGCCTTGAGACGCCCACAGGCGCACATGGCTGTGCATCCCTGCTGTCTGCATCTGCATCCCGTGCATGATGTCATCGACCTTGTTCCACACGATGCCCAGGACCGACAGCCGGGGATTGGCTAGGGCCGTTTCCAGCTCGAGGGTCGGCCGGGCCGTCCAGGTTCGTGACCAGTTCGACGCCCGACCGCTGAACGCCGTGGTCTTCCCAAAACCGCAGCCAGTGCGTCCGCTCCTTTGATGTCGTTTCCATTGAGTCCGGGAAGTAAAGCGGCGGCTCTCCGGCAAAGATCGACTGGCGGGTGACGGAAGTGAGCGTCGGAACCCAGGCGAATGCGGTCGATTCCTGGAAACGCCACGCCTTATCGCCAGCTTCAAGGCTCTTCTCGCAGCAAAAGCCACTGATCGAAGGCGAGGCCATCCAGCACGAGCAGTGCGATCTTGGCCAGTCTTCTTCCGTGCCCGCTCGACGGCCAAGAAACGGGGAATCTGATGCACCATGACCGGCTGTTGGTGGTACGGCAGGTTGTGGAGCGAGCCGTAACGCTGCATCATCCACTGGCCGAAGGCGTCCTCCACCTTCGACTGCAAATCAGCCCAGGCCGTTCGGTCGGCGGCGTCCATCGCCTCGTCCCACTCCCAGCGCAAGCACGACCAGTTCGGCCCAACGCTGGGCCGCTTGCTGCCAATCCCGGTGCGACACTTCGGCGCCGGGGATTTCAGTCTCGAACTTCTGCCGCAGCGCACGGAATCGCCGCATGGCGTCGGCCTTGGGATCGTGGACCACGCCAGTTCGGACCCAGGCTGGAAGCTTGGCCACGTCTTCCTGTTCGACCGGCTTCAGCGAGCCGTCCAGGAAGAATGTGTCGATGTAGGCACGCACGTCCTCGTGGCTGGAAGGGAACCCGGCTTGTTCGTGCCATCGTCGGCGAAGGAGCCAAGGAAGACTTTGCCATTCGTCCTGCAGGAACCGCAGAAACTTCTCCCGGCTGGGCAGAATGTCGGCCAGCGGCCACGTCGCAAACGTCGAGTCTTTCGTCAGGCTCTCCAGCAGGTAGTCGTTGAGGAAGTCGGGCAGTCGAACCTTACGGGCGTGCAGCGACAGCAGCACCTTCAGCAACTCAACCGGCGTCTTGATGAGCTTCGGCACGATGCCGAAGCAGTGCATCAGGACGAAGTCCTTGGTTTCCCGCTCGGTCAACTGGGCGCCGTCATGCTTCTCGTACGCACTCAGCAACCGCGTCGAGGTAGGCACGGTCAAGCCCGGCGATCACCGGATAGTTCAGCTTCGGGAACAACTGGTGCAAAGCGAATGTGAGCGGCCGTCCCAGCCTTCAGCAGATCGAATGGCAGCTTGTTCAACTGCTGTTCGGCGGAACGCAGGACCACCACCAAGATCCGTGTTCTGGCCCTTGGTCCCACTCGCTGCGGTACTGCGACTTCGTAGGCGAAGCGGAACGCGATCGGGATCATCGAACGGGATCAGGTCGAAGCCCCGCTCCCGGATGGCCGAGAGCATCCCTTCCTCGGTCAGCAAACCGTCCGGGTCGGCCACCAGAGTCAGCCGGGAAATCTTTGGCTGAAAGTTCTTCAGGATGCTGTCCCGCCAGTTAGCCATTCCCTGCCTCCACCCGCAAGAGAATGACCGGCTGAAGTTCGGGCAACACTTGCTCCCGCTTCCGCAGTTCTTCAGCCCAGGCCTTCTCCTCTTCGTCCAGCCGCTTCAGACGATGCTGCCGGACTTCGGGCAAGCCGATGCGGTTCAGGGCTTCTCGCCGAACCTGGAAGGCGTATCGCCCCTTCTCCTGCTCCCGCTTCAATCGCTGCTGGTGCCGGGCATGGAGTTCGTGGAAGGCGTCTTCGCCCTGGCGTTCCGCCTCTGATCGCAGACGCCGGAATACATCTTCGACTTCGGTGCCGGCCTTCGTTCCCATCTGTTCGACTTCGGGCCGGTCTTCAAGCAGCAGGTCCCAAATGTGCCGAGCCGTGGGCAACAGAATGCGGCCATCGTCATGGTGGAAGATCGGAATGATCTTCACGTCCCGGAACGACTGGTGGTCGAGAGTGATCCGCCACAGCGACCAGTAGCCAACCACTTCGGCTGGCAAGCTCTGCAACCGAACGCATCGGAATCGGCTCGGTGACCACGACTCGGGGCAACTGCTGGACAAGCCGACGAATGCGGTCGTCTTCCAGGCTGACATGCTGCAACCCACGGTCCTGCGCATCCCGGCTGTGGAACGATACCCGCTCCATCCTGCTGCCATCGGGCCATTCCAGGCTGTAGCTGAACAAGTCCCGATCGCACCTTGCCGCCTTCACAGCGCAGGTACGCCGTCGTCATCCGCTCGACCCAGAACGGCAGTGGGTGACTACTCAACTGCTGGGCCAGCGTCGGGATCAAGTACCGTCTCGCCGTAGAACGACCGGCCAGCCACTTCCTGTTGCGCCTGCTCCCGAACTTCCTGAATCAGCTTGTCGATGTTCTTCTCGATGTCGCCGGGATTGAGGATCGCCTGTGCGTATAGCCTCTCGAAGATCGCTCCGCTCTCAGCGGAATCGAGCACGTCCTCGGTCTTGTCCACGCCGAACTCGATCCAGAATCGTGGCCAGTTTTTCTTCAAGAACTTCCTGCACCCGCAGTTCCACGCTGTCCTCGAAGATCAGATTGAACGCCTTCACGGGGAGCTTCTGGCCGATGCGATCCACGCGCCCGATGCGCTGCTCGATCTTCATCGGATTCCACGGCAGGTCGTAGTTGATGACGATGTGGGCGAATTGCAGGTTCAGACCTTCGCCACCGGCATCGGTCGAAACAAGAATCCGAGCCTTCTCTGCGAACTCCCGCTGGACTCGCCGCCGCTGGTCCAGATCCATCGACCCGTTCAGGCAGACGACCGAGAAGCCGTGCTGCTCCAGAAAGTCCCGCAGCATGTTCTGCGTCGGAACGAACTCCGTGAAGATCAGGTACTTCAACTCCGGGTTGTTCTCTTGCCGTTGGTTCTCATAGAGGATGTCGAGCAGTGTTTCGGCTCGTGCGTCCGGTCCCTGCGCCTGACAGCGCCGAGCCAGATCGAGCAGCAGCCGCACTTCTTCCTTCTCGTTCGCTAACCCGGCCAGCCGGATGGACAGCAGTTCGTCCAGCTGCTCCTGGCTGTCCTGCTCTTCGCCGTTGTTCTCGGGCGGTTCCTCGTCGGTCGCCGTGATGTCTGTGGCTTGCAGCGCTTCCAGGCGGCGCTCCAGAGCCGAGGCGATGGCTTGCGTGCTGCTGGTGACCAGGCGCTGCATCAGGATCATCAGGAAGCCGAGATACTGCCGGTTCTGCCGGATCGCCTGGTTGTAGCCAAGGCGAACGTACTCCGTGACCGATTCGTAGAGATGCTTCTGGAGCTCGTGCTTCTCTTCCCAGCGAACAGGCATCAGCTTGGTCAGCCGGGGCAAGAAAAGCGGGTCGCCCCGTTCGTTGATCGCTCTCCGCTTCTCCGTTCGGATTACCAGCGGGACGACTTTCTCGCGGCGGATCGTTCCAGCAGTATTGAACTCGTCACGGTCCAGCAGGGCCATGAGGCGCTGGAAGCTGGCGGTCTTGCCCTGGTGCGGCGTGGCCGACAGCAGCAGCAAGTAGGGTGCGGCTTCTGCGAGAGCCTTTCCCAGACGATACCGGGCGACCTGTTCGGTGCTGCCACCGAGCCGGTGGGCCTCATCGCAGATAATCAAATCCCACCCGGCGTCGATGAGGTCACCGAGGCGTTCCTGGTTGTAGGCTTCCAGCTTCTCCTTCGGCCAACCTCGCCGCTTCTCAACTGGCTTGATGGAATCGACGGGGCACACCACCTGATCGAATTGCCGCCAGATGTTCTCGGAGCCGGTGAGGTTGCGCCACAACGAAAACTCGCTTGGCGTGAGGAGCCGGAACTCCTCGCCGAAGTGCGTCTGCATTTCCTGAACCCATTGCGTCACCAGACCCTTCGGCGCAACCACCAGGACCCGCTTGACCAGCCCACGGAGCTTCAGTTCCCGAAAGATCAGCCCAGCCTCGATGGTCTTGCCCAAGCCAACCTCATCGGCCAGCAGGTAGCGAATCCGGTCGTCGCCCACTGCACGAGTGAGAGCGTAGAGTTGGTGCGGGAGCGGGATGACGCCAGCTTCCAGTGGAGCCAGCAGAACGTCCTGGGTCAATGCGTCGGCGATCCGGGCCGCACAAACGGCGTATGCGATGCGGTCGATGCCTGTCCTCTTTGAGCCGGTCGTTTTGGGCGATTGAGTTGGAGCCAGCGATTCGGCTGGAACTCTCTCGACTTTCTCCAGCCGGGGAACCCAGACCTCATAGACAGTGTGGTTCCAGACGGACTCCACGTCGAGGATGCGCACAGGCTCTCCGTGGGCCGCACTGAACGCCCAACTGCCGACTGCACGACTCTGAATGAAAGACTGCGGCATGTCCTACTCACCGGATAGCAGAGACGCATTATCGAAGTACATCAGCAACGCTTGGTCTTCTTGAATCACAGTCTCCGGGAGACGCTTTGCCATCTGAACAATAGTGGTGAAGTCTCTTCCTCTGCCAGCAGTCCTTGAATCCCGCCCGAAGAGCCTCTGTGCGGACGACCTTGAGTTTGCCTTTCGCCTCCAGGTACTGCTGAAATTCCTTCAACAACGCTCGGTTGCGAAGTTGGTCGAGATCAGTTTCCTTTTTTGGATCAGGAACATGCCAGGTCCCGTCCTTGCCCTCAACAAAGTTCTGCTCTAGGATCGTTCTGAGTTCCAATGGTTGTTCGTGTTTCTCCCAAACTCGCTGTGCTTCTTTCATGTACATTGGCTGCAATTGCTGATAGTCCATCGGGGTCTCCGACAGCTGGCGACGAACCCATTGAATCGCACTTTTTTCATCGCTGACAAAAAGATCGTACTGGCCGATTTCCTCCACTTCTAGACGCTTGCGGTCATACTCATTTGCCTGAACTGGCAGAAAGTACATGCCGTCCCTCTCGGGATACCGCTGACGCAACCCTGCGTAAAACTCCGGGGCGGACAAGAACACTCCCACTCCCCTCTGAACATGAAATGCCACCATACGATCAAACAGAAGGTACCCTTGGCGCTCGGCGATGACCTCGGCTCGTCCTCCGTTTTCGACAAAACTGGGAAGCTGTTGCAAGTGGTGTTGAAGAAAATCCCAGACACCCTGTTCGGTTCCGGCCTCAATCTTGAACCGCTCCTCAAGCTCTAAGGATGGCTTGTACGCCGAAATGATGAGATCCGCCTTCACCACGCCTTGAACCTGCTGTTTGTATGTTTTGTGTTGTTTGTCGAGGACCCTAACGTCGGCCACAACGAAGCCAGCCCGTTGCATCGCCTCTTGGATTGCGTTCCAAACGGCATTTCTGGAATTGTGGAACTCCACGGTCATCCAACGTCCCGGTTTCAAAACACGGTAGTTCTGCTCGAAGCATTTCTCCATCAGACCTTGATACTCAAGTAGCCCCTTCTTTTGCGCCGCATTGATTACCGCTTCTGTTTCAATCTTGGGCTTCAGCCTGTAGAATTCTTCCGTCAGCCAATTGAGTTCGGAGTACTGCAAGTTCTCGCCAAACGGAGGATCGGTAAAGATGTAATCTACGGATTGACTCGGCAGCAGCGCCGCGGTACCCGAGTGAAGTGATGTCACGACGCCGCCGTTTGAAGGAAGCGCTGCAAACACCTTGCCCAGGCGCCGAGACTTTCCATCTAGTATGTACCACGGGGATACGTCCACTATCTGGGAACTGATGTAGAACACGCCGCTCAAATACTGGTTAACCTGGGAGAAGTGTGTAGGAACATATCGAGCGAAGAGCGACATTCCCCAATTGCACTGTTCCACCATGAACAGCAGCGCATGTCGAACACGGGCATCCTCACATCTGTTGGCGACTCTCCACATAGTCGCCAGAGCGCGCAGAGATCGGGGAAGGAAAAAATGCGAAAAGTGGGAAATGCCGAAATTCGCCATCCTGTCCTTGACATGAGTGATGAACATGTAAGGCATTTCAACTGCGGGGAAGAACCCGTTGACAGGCGAGGCTTCGATCTTTGCGAGGGTGGCAAGATCAGACTTGTCTGGCTGTTTTTCGAATTTCGTCCCACCGAATGTGTAGTTGATAATCAACGGAAGCCGCTTGACCCGCTTCGCAGTGGTGTGGTTCACCGGATCAAGAAACGTCTCGAACACTCGGGACATCGTGCGCTTGGAGACGATGGCGTTACATTTCTGGCAGGTGAACTCTTTTAGCACTTCCCCCGTCTTTTCATTGAGCGCCTGTTTCGAAAAGACGACCTCTGCTCCACAGTCTTGGCACAAGAATACTTCGGACCACACAACGTAGTTGATCCGACAGGCGGTCCCATCAGAATGCTTCGTGGTGTACATCCACGACAACTCGACTTCAATCTCTGCGAAGAATGAGGCAACGGCTTTTTCGAACGCCCGAACATCTAAGGGCGTGTTGTAGTTGTGTGCGATGAAGCTGGCAACTGGCGACAAATCGGATAAGACCGCTCGGCGGGCCCCGAGCTTGGAGAAAGGCGTGCCACTCTCATTCAGGAGGGTATCGCCTTTAGAACGCTTGTAACCAAGCGATCCGACCACGCTGGCGTCGCCACAGAGTTGTGCAGCAATTCCGGCCATACCTGTTCCACAAAATCCATCCAAAACAACGTCACCCGGTTCTGTGTAGTGAAGAATGTACCGCATGATCGCCTTGTGCGGGACCTTTGTGTGGTAGCTATGAGCGTTATAGATCGGGTCGTTCTTGCCCTCTGAAACATCGGCGGCAAATGGCTCTCGATGGTATTTGTCAGTGTTCGGACTGAAAGGCTTGCCGTTCGCCAGCAGAAAGTCGTGAAGAAAGGGGTTTGGGCACGCCGTATAATACGGCGGGTCTGACATGGCCAAAATGTCCTCGTCCTCTCCACGGGGGAATCCGTCGATCTTGCGAAAAGCAGGGTCCTTCAGTTTCTCCCGCAACTTCTCAAGGAAGTGGGCTCGACGAGCCTCATCGTTTGGGAACTTGATTCCCAAGCACTCGACCGGCTGGTCTGAGGCAACGTTCCGGTCCGAAGCGAACATTTTGGTCTGCGTTGTGTTTGCCATATCGCTCGTCGCTAGTTCAAGCCTTCCATCAGAATCTTCTTGCGTGCGATCCGCTCGATCTCGGCGGCGTCGATGCTCCCGTCAGCGCCGTCCTCGGACGTGATGATCCGGTCGAGGTACCCGTTGTCTTCGTACCACTGCCGCTTGCGATCCCACGCTTCCCGGTACGATGGCACCGACAGCATCCCCAGATGCTCCCAATAGAACGTGTCGCCCTCGTAGCTCGCTGTGAAATCCGGCAGCTTGAAGTCGTTCGGGTCGTCCTTGGAGGGGAGCTTCTGCTCGTACTCGTAACTGACTCCTAGGCTTGTCAGGATGTCGGCGACGATTACCTCCGACTTCGAGCGGACCAGAATCCCTTGCGGGTGTTGCGCCGATGGGCGTGTGCGGTGAATCAGATGAGCGGCATAGTAGCGGTCCACCGATTCGGGGCGAACCGCCAGAACGAACATATTCGTGTTCCGAAGCAGCGTATCCGAGCACTGTGGATTGCGGAGTTTTTCGAGAACCGTCGTGTCCCGCTCCAGCAGCAGCACCATCTTCTTGCGAAACCGGGTCAGGCCGGTGTACAGCAATTCCCGTGAGAGGGTGCTTGCGCTCTTCGGCAGGACAAAGAACACGATGTCGAAGTCGCTGCCCTGCGACTTGTGGACCGTCAGGGCGTAGGCAAGTTCCAGTTGGCCATCGACATCGGAACGGGAGTAGTAATAGGACGACGCCGGTTGAGTCGAGAACTGGACTTTGATCGAGTCTGGTTTGCCGTTCCCTTTGGATGTCTGCACTACGAGGCCGATCTCGCCATTGGCGACGTAATCCAGTCCCCTCCTGACCCTTCGGATAGGAGGTCTTCCGGCAGTTGATCGCCTGCATCACCTTGTCGGTCCAGACGATCTCCTGCTCGCCGAATGGCTTCACGACCTTGCTCCACTGATTCTTTGCTGTCGTGAGCATTCCTCCCCGATACTTCGCCTGAATCTTACGATTGATCTCGGTGGTTCCGAACTCGTGGTTACGCACTGGGCTGAGAATCTGCCAACGTCTCCGCTTGAACCGGGTCGTTCTTTTTGGCGTCTTCAGGCAGTCCGAGGCTGGCATTGAATGGAATGTATGCCTTCGTGTCGTCGGTCAACTTCAGGTGCTTCCGCATTGCAGCGGCAAGCTGTTCTTCCAGTTGGGTCGCATCCCGCCAGTAGCGAACTTCCAGATCACCGCCCACGTCCTCACGGGCAACACGGGAAAGCATGTCATCGTCGCCGGGAGAAGTGTCGTCCCGCAGATAGCCGTCCGCAAGCTGAAGGGCCTGGCTGTCATGGTCTTCGTGTCTGGCACGCTCCATCAGCCGCGCCAGGCACTTCGTTCGATCCAGCGTCCGATTCGAGCCAGGCGATGATGTCCACGAGCGGACGACCGGGGCCGATGGGCGGGAGTTGGTTGGGGTCGCCCACGAGGATCAGACGATTCACCTTGTTCAAGTCCAATGCCCGGAACAGAACACCGAGCAGGTCCATCGGGATCATCGAGGCTTCGTCGATGATGACGGTCGGTGCGCCATGCTGTTCGCCACCCTGGAGCTTCAAGGCGAAGTTCTCCGGGTTGAGCCACTTGTGCCGCATCAGGAACTGGTGAATCGTGTACGCATCCCGCACGCTACCGTCGTCCCGCTTTGTCCGATCCATCAGGCGCACACGGGCCTTGCCGGTCGGGGCCAGGAGCAGAATCGGGCGCTTGCCGTCCAACTCTTCCAGCCCTTTGAGGAAGACCTTCAGCACCGATGTCTTGCCGGTCCCGGCTCGTCCGCACAGTACGCTGAATCGGCCCTCGTAGAGCTTGGCCAGAGCTTCCGCCTTCTCCTTCCTGGCCCGTTCCTCCACTTCGGGCGGCAACTTGGAGCCGGACTTCTTGCCGAACTCGTCCAGCAGCAGCTTCTCCCAACTCCATCCGGCCTTGGGCGCTGGATTCTTGGCCTTCGTTCGCCGGGGCAGTCGGCTGCTGACTTCACGCTCCAGTTCGGAAAGCCACTTCAGCGCCATCGTGGGCGGATTGCCATCCACTCGGAAATCCAGAGCTTCCTGATAGAAGCTGGCTTGGCCCTGCACCAAATCTTTGTCAGGGCTACACGTGCGGCGTTCGGGAAAACGTTTGATGATGCGGTTGATGGTCTCGGCAAACGGCAGTAGAGTGTCGCCCTGTTGCGCCGCTCCTTGAAGTACGGCGACCGCCACGCCACGAACTCTGCGAGGGTCATCCTGAACGCAGATGTCGGCCTTGTCGATGAATCGAGCCGCGGCACCTTCGGGTCGCATTGCCCTGTCTACCGTTTCCAAAGCGATCAGGTCGGATTCACCGTCGCCCTGGTCCATCTCCGAAAGCAAGTAGGGATTGGCGACGAGTTGTTCGTCCGTGGCGCTGATGCCGGAATTTGAACGTTTGTCGGGATTGGCGACCCGCTCCACCTGTTGAGGCGTCAGTTCAAGTCGAACGAGCATCGACAACAGACGGCGGCGTGGCTCCTTGTAAGCCATCCAGCGTTCACCTGCCTGTTTCAGCGCCTTTGCATACTGCTGCTGCTCACACTTGCGGCGACCTTCCAGAATGGCCTTGACGTATTCCCATGCGTCATCGCCTTTGTTCAGTAAGGGCACCAGAACCTCCCGCTGGAACGCCGTGCCCGATTCGCAGCCGAGGTACTGGAGTACGCTGCCGATGCCGGGGAATGGCCCACGATTCTGCCAAACCTCGGACAGCACATCGTTCAGCCAAAGAAGATGCCGGTCCCAATCACCAGAGACTTTGTTCTCGTCCTTGACGGCCTGAACCGATTGCAGCAACCTCTCCAGTGCGCCTACTGCCATGTCGTCGCCAACGTGCTCGGCGACGTAGGAGAAGTTCAGCATCGCCCCTTCCGGGACAAGGCAAAGGATGTTCTTCGGATCGTGCCGGCCTTTAGATATTCGTGGTATGGCAACCGGAAGCCCTGGTTCTCGAAGTCGTGCGTAATGCAGCGGGACCAGATCGGATACTGGTCGGGAAACTTCGGGAGCTTCTTTCCGAAGAATAGTTGAGGACCGATTTGAGAAATGCGGCTGACCCCGAGCAATATACGGTTCAGGCTTTCATCGAGCGGGTTGCCGTGGTTGCAATAGAAGAACAGCAGCGACTTGCTTCTTCTCCAGCTTTCCCCAAAAGTTGCGCAGCAGTTCGATCTGCCGGTCGGGTTCAAAGACCCAGCCGAACTCTTTGTCCTTCGTGTCCGATTCCCGGATGTCGAGCTTTTCATCCTCGCAGATGCTGCGAAAGCTCTCCTCTCGCAGCCAGCGGTACGGCGACGGGCAGACCGAATACGGCGGTATGTCTTCCTTTACCGAAGGCAACTGGCGGAATTCAAGCGGATCGTTGTGCGTGATCGTGTAGCCACGAGACGAGAAGGCAATGGGATCACGGGAGCACGGGGGTTGCCATGTTTTGAGTTCCGCAAGAGCCAGACCAGCCGCTTTGTCCTCCTTGGTCGTCATCTCGGCCATCCCGGATGTGCTGCTGCACAATGCAGTAGGCGTTCTTGCTGGGGTGATCGCAGATGTGACCGTCCCAAGCCCGGTCGTGCCAGACGAGGCGGGTGGACAGGTGCGTGGTCACTCTTGTCCTCCTGGATTCTCGCTACGTTCGATGACCAGACGGACTTTCGATTGTTCCTTGCCCCTGTGTGATCTTTCTGCAGGAACTTCTCGAACCGGGACTGAATCTGATCGGCGGTGGAAGGAGCGCCGCTATCGCTCAAGGCGTCGAGCAGTTCGGTCGGGCGGATTGGGATGGCGATCAGGCCGGATAGCGCCGTCTGCATCCCCTGGACCAGATCGTTGCTGATCTTCTCCGGGAGTGCCTTCGCCTTGAGGAAGGCATTGACCGCTTCTTTCTGATCGTCAGGCAAGCAGCTTGATGCTCTTCTTGGCGGTGGGATCGTCCAGGTTCTCCAGCAGCGTCTTGCGTCCAGTTCTCCAACAGGCCGTCTAGCTGCTGGTCGATCTGCTGGAGGACCGCCATTCCGCTGGCGCCCACGACTCTCTTCCTGCGGTCGGAAGTTGCAGTGGGGACAGATGGGCGAAGCGTTCAGATCATCCTTGACCAGCGTGAAGCACGGTTGGAGCTTTGCCAGCCGGGTCTGAAGTTCAGTGAGAGTTGAATGCGGCAGCAGCGATACACCTGGTCAGCTTCTTCAAGCTTTCCAGCCTCGGGTCTTTCAGCAGTTCCTTCTTTCTTGCCGTCCTCGTTGACCCCCAGCCGAGCCTTCTTGTGCAGATTGAAGTACGCCGTCCGGTAGTCGTCCTTCACCTTCGAGAGCGCCCGATTGATCTTCTGGCGGAAGTCGGCGGCATTGCGGGCGGCGGGGTCCATCAGCTTCGCACGCCATTCGCTGCGCATCGTGTCCATCTGCGTTCGCCACGGGTCTTGCGGCGGCAGCACAGCAGCAGCGGTCGCCAGGTAGCCTGTCAGTGGCGTCAACTCCTGCACCAGACCGTTCAGGTCTTCGAGTCTGCTTTGATGAGATCGAGGTTGGCAGCTTGAACCTGAATCTCCAGCACGCTTTTGGAGAAATTCTTCAGCTTGCCGGGCGTGTTGAACGCTTGCAGTCCCTCCAGAAACGCCTTCAGTTCATCGAGTTTCTGACGCTGCTGCTCCCGGTCCTCGGCGGGAATCAGTTCGCTACCCCAGCAAGGCAAGCCGGTCTGGACGTGCTGGGCGACCGTGACGACCTTCTCGGTCAGTTCGTTGGCCTTGGCTCGAAGTTGCTTTACCGCTTCGTCGTGCGTGTTTTCGTTGCGGATCAGCCCTTCGGCCAGCCCCAGCAACTCGAACAGGGCGACCAACTCGGCCAGCGGCAAGCCCTTGGGCTTCTCGACGTGCTTGAAAGCCAGAAGTTGATCCAGCGGCATCTTGCTGGCTTCACTCAGATTGGCGGCGTCGAGCTTCTTGCCAGTCAAGCTCAGGGTGATGTTGCCGTTCTGCACGAGCGAGGCCAGGACGATCGAGCAGAAATTCCGGCTCAAGCTGGTACCGGGTCTCCCGCTCCACGTCGTTCTTGACCGTCATGAGTTCCTTGCGGTTGACGACCTGGCCGGGCGGCTTGCCTTCCAGCTTCTCCAGCACCACCTTGGCGTAGCGGGACTGGTGCGGCTTCAGCTTGTCGCCGTCCAGCAGTTCCAGGCCGTCGAGAACGGCGGTCGCCAGATTGTTCTTCACGCCACCGGCCAGCCAGCGGATCACGTCTTCTGTCGGCTGCTTGAGGTTGCTGGCGGTGAGTTGACCGTGAAAGCTCGGGTACTCCGGGTAGCGATCCTCGAACGAAGCCGCCAGACAGACCGAGCCTGTCAGTTCCAACAGTTCACGGACGGCAGCGTTGCCGGTTCGGTGTCCCTTCAGCCACTCCACCATCTTCTTCGGAACGCCCTGGTGGATGACATCGAACGAAGTCAGCATGTTGGTCCGCAGCCACGCCACGAGCGTCTTGAGGAACCCGTCGGCCTTGTCCTCATAGACTTTCTTCGTGCCGCTGCTGGCCGACGCTGCCATTTCACGAGCGCCAGCGTAGAGGCGCAGCGTGTCCTGGAACTGCTTGTCCATGTGGGTCAGCTTGAAGAACACTTCATCGGCGAGTTTCTGATCCTCGAAGTGTGGCGGCTCGAATGGCTGGAGGAAGTACAGGTAGAAGTCTCGTGGCGGTTGGGCCGTGGATCGCTCGTTCGGTGCGCCGAAGAACAGGTATCCTCGGCGTGTGATCTTGTGCTCTCGCCATTCGATCTCGTGTTCCCAAATCTGGTAGCCACGCACGTAAGGTGGCTGGTCGGCGCATTCCAGCACACGGGTCAGGGCGTCGAAGTAGTATTGGTCCAGTTGCGAATCGGAGAGCGTGTCGGCCTTGTCCTGAATTTTGGCGTCGTGGTCGATGGTCTTTTGGAGGTCGAGGTAATACTGGTCGTTGTCGGTGTTGTGCGTGATGAACTGGCCGCTCACGGTCTTCATCACTTCCTTCAGGCACGCTTCCACGGTCGTGCGCAGGAAGTCGCTGGTCTTCTCCGGGATCGGAGCGAACAGGCACAGGCCGTTCTGAAGTTCTTCGGCGGTCGGGCCGATCTTGGCCCGGATGTCGTCGGTCGTCAGCCGATGGATCGACAGGCCGTGGATGATGCGCTCTGCCATCGGCTGAAGCGCCTTGCGGGTGAAGGCTTGCTGAATGCGGTTCTCGACGACCTTGCTCACGTCGATCACTTCCCGGATTTCCGGGACCGAACGCAGCACGGCATTGCCCTGAAGGAACTCCCAATACGAGTCGTAGCTGATGAGGCCGGGCTGGTCCTGCGGCACGTCGCTGTTGAGGCAGCGTTTGATCTCGGCGCTCAGAGTCTTCAGCACTTCCCGCTTCTCGGCGATGGAGATGGCCTCGAAGACTTCCAGGTATGTCGGGTGGACCGGGAACAGCCGCACGAACTCTTCCAGCCGTTCGGCCATGCCGCCGTAGAGCGGCGTGAACTTCTGAAGGTGTTCCCGAATCTTGGCCCTCTGCTCGTCGTTCTTGGTCAGCAGCCGCTCGGAAACGACGTAGGCCACGTCCTGCCGGACGATGCGAACCTGCTCGAAGCGATCCTTTACCCGGCGCAGGCTCTCGGCGACGAACTGAAACTTCGGGTTGTCGAACAGGCTCTCCTGCAAGCCCGCGATGAAGCGGAAGCGGATCAGCTTGCAGACCTCGCCGATTTCCCGCAGGAAGCCGAGGTCGAGGATGAGATCGTGCTGCTTGCGGGAGCGCAGGTAGTCGAGCAGTTCGTCCACGACCAGGAGCAGACCGTGGTTCGGGATACTTCTCGCTGAACTGCGCCATCATGTTGGACAGGTCGTCCTTGTTGCTGTCCACCTGATCGTCGGCGGGGAAGCTGAAGGTCAGCCCTTCGTTCGACATGAAGTCTTCGAGTCTGCCGCAGATGATGTTGCGCAAGCTCTTCTTCGTGGCCGGGAGTTCGAGCCGCACGACTTTGAACTTCCCGGAGATCGCCTTCGCCGCCTTCGCCACGTCCTTGTCCTTGACGACCTTGGCCATGTCGGGATACTCGGCCAAGCCCGGAAATCAGCGACAGCAAGTGGCTCTTACCTGTGCCGTAGTTGCCGACGATGAGGACGCCCTTGTTGTCGGCGGGCGACTCGAACTGGAGGTTGGGGATCACCAGATCGCACAACTGCTCGGCCATGCGCTTCGAGATCACGAACGTCTGAACGAGTTGCCGCACGGCGGCGGGTGAATCCGCCTGCTCAAGCTGGATGACGGATTCGATTGGCTCGAAACTTGACCAGATCGCTGTATTTCATGGCGACGTGACTCCCTCAGTTGTCGGCGCTATGTGCCGACCGTAATGACGACTGCCTCGGACTGCTTGAACTGGACAAACTCAGGATGACCGGGTTCGGCGTAGGTCAGTGTCCCAGTCGCGATAGCTGCCGCTCCACGAGGCGACGATGGTGCGGTTCCGGCTCGACACCTGAAGCAGACGCAACGGTTCGACCTCCAGGCCGGTGTCGAACAGAATCTCCAGGTTGTCGAGCAGCACGACGTCGCCGGGAACGGCGGCGATCACTTCTTTCAGCAACCGCTCGACCTGCCGGGACCGCTGGGTGCGGGTCAGTTCGAGCATCTTCTTGCTCAACTCCAGGTTGACGTTCACTACTTGGCAGCCGATCTTCTGCGCAACGGACTGCAAAGCGGCGGTTTTCCCAGAGCCAGGCGGCACCCGCCAAGATGACGAGCCGAAAATACTGGCTTGCTGCCTGTTCGATGGCTTGCTCAAGTTGGGCTAGAATCACGCCCGAGTCGGTGGACTTGCTGGTCATGCGTCCTTTCGGTTGGCCCCCATCACCGACACGCCAACTGTCAATGAAGGGCCCAACTCTACTGCTGCACGAGTCGGACTCAACTGGCTCATGCAGCCGCCTCCGTGAGCGGTTCCATCAAGCGTGGAATGGCCTTCACATGCTCCAGCCTCTCGGGTATCGTGTTGCGGGTTCCGGCAATCCAACTGAGCGCTTGGCTGACATGGAAAAGATTCCGCACTGGCGCACAAGCTCCTGGTACTGCGTTCGTGCTCGTGATGGGCAGTTGAAGAGGCTTGAGATTTCTTGCCTGTTCGACCTCACCGTCGAAGCCTTCGTTGATAATGTTCCAGACTCTTGCAGCGGCGTGCGGCCCCCATTCCTTCGCCACTTTCTCTTCAAGCCACCCGATCAGTGATGGCGGTTCCACCGTGGTCTTGAGCCAAGCGGCAACTAGGCTCTTCTCCTGCGGGAGTTGATCGAGTTGTTCCTTCAGATAGGCGGCGATGTCTTCCGGATCGAGAGATTGGACGTGCCGTCGTCGCAGTCGGCTGTCCTTGAGTCCGAACATCATCCCGTTGCTGCAAATCAGCCGGTACCAACTGAAGGTGATTTCGAGGACAGTGCTCGTGTCAACCGAATTTAGGCAGTTGATCCGCAACACGAGAGGGTAGCCATCTCCCGGATCGAAGTCCATGTTCGGGATGGCGCAACTCCATTGCATCCGCTCCCCGTACTCCGAAAGAAGAAGCGACGAGTCGATGCCAGAAATGTCGATGTGGATCATCTTCAGCGCCCGAAAGACCGACGAAAGGACGTCCCTGTGTTGGATGAGGGAGTAGGTCTTCGACACTGTTGCCACCGGAATGGGTTCGTCCGTGATCTTCAGAGGTTCCCGCCGAATTTCGTCTTTGAAGCGGTTCTCTTCGCTCCCGACCCGGAACGGGTGGCGGCTGAACACAGGAACGTGGGGAAATAGCTCGGCAACCTTCCCGGTCAGTTCTACGACCGTTGCACCCTCCCATGTCCAATCGGTGAGTCGTGCTTGTTGAGTTTGGGCGGCTTCGTCTGGGCGATGATAGTTGTCCGGCGTCGTCATGTCTTCCCTCGCGGGGTCAGCGGGTTGCGGAAGCCAGTTCCTTTTCGAGTTGCTTGCGATGCCGCTCGATCATCTCAACGAGGAGCGCCGAAACCGATGCCCGGCCGCCTCGGGACCTGGCACGCTCGAAAGCAACACGGTTGAGGAGTTCCCAAAGATCCGCTGGCAGGTGGACGCCCGTGGTCTTGTAAGGTCGCTCCTGTGGTGCGGATGCGGCTGTCTGCTTTGCCATGAAGCCCTAGTCTACCTCTTGTCAATTGTGGATTGGTGATCACTCCGGACAAGGGGCTTTGGAAAAGGCGGGTTGACGGGGGTTGCCGGCAATCCTCGCCGGATCGAGATGGAGAGATCGTACTCCGCGGGTTTCCACAGACCAGTCCGCTGATCCAGAGGTCCGGGGAGCGCGACCGGAACCCCCCAATACAAGACTGCCGGACGGGCAGCACTGTGACGCCAGTCGTTTGAGGGCGAGAGTCCTGTTTCCACGGGAAGGCTTATCGTCGCAAGCTTGTGAACGCATTCCTGCGTAGAAAATGGCGCTAAAATAAACCGATTAACGTGATAAATGGAGATCCGAGCGAGTACGCGCGCCGCATCCTGCTTGTCGCCGCCGGGCTGACGCCCCAGGTGGTCACCGAATCCTTCTACGCTCTAGCCGTCGCTGCCGCCCACCCTTGGATTCCAACGGAAGTCAGGCTTGCGACCACGCGTGAAGGAGCTGATCGAGCGAGGCTGATGCTGCTCGGCGACGATCAGAAGTGGCTGAAACGGCTGTTGGACGAGTATCAGTTGCCGCCCGCCGTATTCAACCCGGGCATGATCGTCGTCCTTGAAGACAGCCAAGGCCAAGCGCTGGACGACATCCGCTCAGCCGAGGACAACCAGCATGCCGCGGACGGGATCACGGAACTTATCCGGGAACTCACAGAGGACGATGAGGGTGCCCTGCACGTCTCGATAGCCGGCGGACGAAAGACTATCGGCTTCTTCTTGGGCTATGCAATTTCGCTGTACGGCCGTGCACAAGACAGGCTTTCGCATGTTCTTGTGTCGCCACCGTTCGAGTCACATCCGAGCTTCTTCTTTCCAACGCGAAAGAGCCATGTTATTTACACTGCCCCACCCGATAGCCGCCCACTGGATACGTCAACGGCAAAGGTCACTCTCGCGGATATCCCGTTCGTGCGCCTGCGGCACGGGTTGCCAGAATCGTTGCTTTCAGGCCGGACGTCATTCATTGAAGCCGTCGAAGCTGCCCAACGCAGTTTGGGCCCCCCCGAACTCATTGTCGACCTTATTCGGAACGAAGCGAAAGGCGGCGGCATCTCCTTACGGCTCTGTCCAGGCGACCTGGCTTTCTACGCGATGTTCGCTCGCCGAGCAGTCGAGGCACGTGAGCCCCTTGCTTGCCCGCCTCCCGAATATGGAGACGCCTCCTTAGCCGAAGAGTACTTGCGGGAATACCGGCTCATAATTGGCGACTCCAGCGACGATTCACGAACGGCCTACGCTCTACGGCATGGCATGGACAAGGACTTCTTTCTCCAGCACAAGTCGCGAGTTCATGCGCTGTTGCGAAAGGTGCTGGGGGCGCAAGCTGAGGTTTACAGAATTCATGCCACCAGCCAACGACCCAACACGAAGTATGGGTTGCGGCTACGGAGCGATCAAGTCAGGATTGTTTCGTCGGGAGAGAAACTTCAATGAACGAACCGTGGGAGACCCTACTCCTCGCATGGCTCCATGATCCCGTTGACAAGGCGGCCGACATTCGTGGACACTTTTCTCGCGCGCTCCGGTACGCAGTCGCAATTCTAGATCGCGAGGTAACCCCGGCCGAGCTAAAGGGGGACCTTGCCGACCAACTGGCGTCTGCCTACGAACGGCTTCCCATGCCTGACGCAAGGGACCGCTACGAAGAGCTGGGCGTAGGGCCGGTCGACGGCCGACTTACGGTTTCTCATCCCCTCAGTGCGGAGCAGCGAGAGATTGAAATAACGTTGAACGAACGCGAAGTTGGCGAGGCCTTGCGGGCTTTGGTCGGCCCCGAGCTTTCGCCGATGGCGCGCTTTCTCGCCCTGTGGCGATTGGCTCCCGGCCGTCTCGCGGAGCGCTGGCCTGGCTTGCGTTTGCAACCCGCCGATACGCGCTGTCCGGACCACACGTTGTGGCATCACCTGGACTCAACAGCTGCCATGGCGTGGGCCTTACGCGGAGGAGGTGGGCCGGCACTGCTCAGTTTCAAAATCGGTCCTGTGCAGCCCTTCATTGAGGCAGCCCGCAGCTTGCGCGACCTCCTCACGGGCAGCTACTTGCTCTCGACGCTTGTGTTCGCAGCCATCGAGCCCATCCTGGATGCCTGCGGGCCGACCGCGCTGATCTACCCGGCGCTTCGGGGAGTCCCTCTCATGGACGATTGGCTCCGCCATCAAGGGGTCGAAGTCGGGGAACCTGAGTCCCAGCCGCTTTCTCGGCCTTCAATTCCGCATCGGTTCCTTGCGCTCATTCCGCATGGGTTGGCGGACACGCTGATGACGGAGGCGCGGCAGGCTGTGCAGGCCAAGTGGACTGAGATTGCCAACAGCGTCCGCACACGTTTGAAGCTTCAGCTCGACCATGACTGGCCTGGCTGGGACCGCCTATGGGACGCCCAGATCAGTTCCTATTTTGACCTGCGGACGATATCTTTCCGCCTAGCGGACGCCGATCATGCGGCGTTGCTGGGACAGGAAAGGGTAGGGCGTTTTGAGCCGATCAAACGCCTGGGTTGGTGCGGGGATACTCAGCCAGGAATGTGGCAGAACTCCATCGAGATTTCAACTATGCTCATGGACGCCTCGACCCGGATTCGTCACATCCCTGATTACCAGCCCGATGGAGAGGTACCAGAGAAGTGTTCGCTTCTCGGAACGTACGAGCAGATGGGCCCCGCGAAATTCGCTCAATCGACCGACTTCTTTAAGGCACTCGCAGGGTTGTACCCCAAGATGTATAAGGACTCCGACCGGCTCAGCGCCATCTCCTTGACCAAGCGTTTCGCGTTTCAGCACTACTTCAAGAGCCGCCTGGGTATCGATCCCGAGAATTTTCGGTTCCCCGACACGGAACAGCTCAGCCGGCGGGCTGGAGATGGTTGCCACTATTACGCATTGCTGTCGATGGACGGGGATGAAATGGGCAAATGGCTGTCGGGCGAGAAATCGCCGAAGATTTCAAAAGTCCTGCATCCGAAGATCGCCGCGTGGCAAGAGCGGAACGGTGCCGCTGAGGAGGCTCTTGGTCTTCCGCGCCCGGTGTCGCCTGCGTTGCACGCGGCTATAAGCGAGGCACTGAATCGATTCGCGATCCGCATCGTCCCAGAGATCGTGACGCAGCACAACGGAGTCGTGATCTACGCCGGAGGCGACGACCTTCTCGCTGCGCTGCCCCTGAACACTGCACTTCAGTGCGCCCATGAGTTGCGGAAGGCATTTTCCTCCTTCGATGTGCTCGGAGCGCGGGCAAGCACTTCGGCAGGGCTTGTACTGGCCCACCAGATGGAGAATTTGCGCTACGTTCTTGGTTCGGTCCGCGAAGCTGAGAAGCGGTCCAAAAATGCCGGCCGCGACCGCTTGACCCTTGCCATCTTGCGGCGCAGCGGTGAGCACAGCTTCGCCACGTGTGGGTGGGATTATGTGCCCACGCTGGTGAACGAATGCGACACATTCCGGGATGGGTATTCAGATCGGTGGACGTATCAGCTTCGGCGGCAGCTGCCTGTGTTGGAGGGCCTGCCCGAAGGTGCCTTTCGCGCAGAGATCGGGCGATTGCTGGCGCGCTCGGAAAAGCGCGACATGAGTTTTCTCCAACATTGGGACGGCTTTGTGCAGCTGAGCGGCCCCGCGTTCAAGGACTTCGTGGCCTTGTGCCAGTCGGCAAGCTTCATCGCTCGGGGAAGGGACTGATTGCGATGAAGACGATCGGACTGGTATTCGAGCCGCTTGACACCTTGTTTTTTCGTGGCGGCCGACCGTTTGGGGCGGGGTTGCCCGGCGAGTCGTCGTTGCCGTCGCCGCAATCTTTGGCTGGAGTGCTACGCACATTCCTGCTTGACCGCGAAAACGCCGACTTCGCCGCCATGCGAGGGAAGCCGACCCTGAGCGAGGCCTTCATCGCCGCTGGGGCGGCGTGGCTCGGCGATGTCTGCTTCCGCGGTCCTTGGCTCGCGGAACTTGATGGGACAGTGCCACGACCATTGATCCCCGCGCCTGCTGATTTGCGGTTTGTCGATGGCGAGGTTGTCCGGCTGCAGCCTGCCGCCCGGATGATCCCCGGCTGGCAGCCACCGCTCGCTGGTATGTACCCGCTCTGGCGAAAGGGGAAGAAGCCCTCGAAGCAGCGGCCTGAGTTGCTCAACTTCGAGGGGTTGACGGCGTACTTGCGCAACAGCCCGCTCAAGGCGAAGGATGTGCGTCGCCACGACGAGTCTTACCTTCGTGAGGACCGGACCGGGGTCTCCATCGATCCGGATACCAGCGCGTCGAAAGAGGGCGAAATCTACTCAACCCGGAACCTTCGCCTCAGACCTGGCTGGGGCTTCTATGCTGAAGCGGACGTGCCGGAAAACAAGGCGGGCCACTTCGACACTCCAACCACTGTTGCTTGGGGTGGCGAACGCCATCACGTCGCCATCCGCAAAGTCCCGCTCGTAACGTGGCCTGAGGCTGCTTCCGCTGATCGCGTGTCACTGTTGCTGTTGAGCCCCGGGTTCTTTATCAAGGGTTGGCAGCCAGATGTTATTCCGGATGCGCAACTCCGGGCGGCAGCCGTGGAGGGGCCATACGCAGTCTCCGGGTGGGACTTGGCTCGTGGCGGTCCGAAGCCGGCGCGGTTCGGGGTCGATTCGGGTTCTGTGTTCTTCATCGAGGGCCGCGTACCGACGGTCCGGAGTCTGAATGAGGACCGCGAAGATGTTTGTTTGGGCTATGGCTTCTTCTTGAAAGGATCGTGGAACTATGCCAGCGAATAATGTAGGCGCTATTCTGTACCTTCAGGCACTCACGCCGTTACACCCCGGTTCGGGGACGGCGCTGGGGGCGGTGGATCTGCCGGTGCAGCGGGAGCGGCACACCAACTGGCCCGTCATTCCCGGATCGAGTGTCAAGGGCGTTCTTCGGGAGGCCACGCCAAAAGATCTGCGCCCGCGCTTGTTCGGAGCCGGCGACAACGAAGGGACTTCTGCCGGCGCGCTGTCGTTCACTGACGCGCGAACCCTTGCATTTCCGGTGCGCAGTCTCAAGGGCGTTTTCGCCTGGGTGACGTGCCCACAAGTGATCCAGCGTTGGAAACGTGACTCGGGACTAGTAGGCGCGCAAATTACGCTTCCTGAAATCAATGACCCCGGTGAGTCAGGCGCCTTCTTTGAGGAAGGATCGCCATGTGCTCACAACGGTAACAAGCTGATCCTGGAAGAGTTTGTCTTCGATGCTAAATTCGCCGTTCTCGATTTCTTCGACGCCTTGGAAAGCGAAGAGCGAAAGCGGTTGGTCGTGCTGGATGATACGAACTTCACCCACTTTGCGACCTATGCCACCGAAGTGACAGCGCGAATCAAACTCAAGGAGGAAACCAAGACGGTGGAGGAGCATGCACTTTTCTACCAGGAGTTTCTGCCAGCGGAAACCCTCCTCTACTCTCTTGTGTTGGCCTCGCCTTCGCGAAGGCGTGACCAACCGGCCACAGCCGAGCAGAATCTCGGCGCTTTCCGGCCGCCCGAGACTATTCAGATCGGTGGGGACGAGACGACGGGCAAGGGTCTCTGTGCGATCCGCCTAGTGAAGGGGGGTGACTAAGATGGCACCACAGACCCTGGCTCAACAGCGCGCACGGCACGCGTGGGACGAGGTGCAAGAAGGAAAGAAGCGCCTGGCAACTGAGTGTCGAGAAGAGCTAGAGCGGAAAGGAAAGAGGCTTTCCCCCGCGGATCTGGAAAAGGCGGAACTCAAGAAATTTGACGATAAGTTCGCTGGCCCAGCGAAGAAGATGCCGATCCGGATCCGGGCGTCGGGCCTGGGACAGACGGTGGCGTTCATGCGCGCCAAGGAAGGTGGCGAAGTGGTCGCAGCTTTGACCGCTTGGTGCCGACAACGGGAATTGATCAATCAGGCAAGCGATGATGCGCTAATGATTCAGTTCAAAGACGGCACGGCGGCAGACCTGCGGCAACTCACGGCTGAGGCGCTCGCGTACCTAGAATGGCTGGTGCGCTTCGCGGATGCTGCCAAGGGCGGCAAATCATGATCGCGTTGCCTGCGGACACGGAGATGCATCCGGGTCTTCTGTTGGACAAGTGGCATGAATGCTGGCAGACATCGTCGCCGAAGGACTTCCAACGCAAGCAACTCGAACGGGTGACGAAGGCGCACCACGATGAGGTGTTATTGTCGCGAGTCCGCCAGCGGTTGGAGAAGGCACTCGCTCAATTCAAACTGAGGAGCTGGAAGCATCGAACCGCAGGGCCGCTGACAATGCATCTATCGCGGGTGGGGTCGTTCGAAAATGCGGGCCTCAGCCTGCACCCGGTCTATGGCTTTGCCTACCTGCCGGGAACGGGTCTCAAGGGCATGGCGCGTTTCTATGCCCGCAACGTGGCTCGGGCCACTGCCGCCGACATTGAGGCGGTCTTCGGAAGAGACACAAGCAGTAACAAAGACGGTACAGCCGGAGGCGTGGTCTTTTTCGACGCCCTGCCCGTCCAGTGGCCGAAACTGATCGTCGACATTGTAAATAGCCATCACGGCGACTACTACCGTGGCGACGGTCCTCCGGGTGACTGGGAGAATCCAGTTCCGGTCAACTTCCTCGCGGTCGCTCCGCGAACGGAATTCGAGTTCCGCGTCGCCGCATGTAGTAGATCAGACAACAACGACCGGCTGTTGGATTTGGCTCAGTCCTGGATCGACGGGGCGGTCGCTTGGCTCGGCGCTGGAGCGAAGACCAACGCAGGTTACGGGCGCTTCACGACAGATGCCACTCTGCCCGCTACGAGCGGCCGTTCCGTCTTTACCAGCACGCTGACGCTGGTCAGCCCAGCCTTTCTAGCCGGCGCACTCCAAGGCCCGGAGGATTGTACACTGCGACCGACGACGCTACGCGGTTTGCTCCGTTGGTGGTGGCGCACAATGCACGCTGGACATCTCGCGTTGGCCGAACTTCTGAAACTTGAGCGGTTGATCTGGGGCGGAACGGTCAGTTCTACCCTCAGCGGCAAAGAAAAGGACCTCGCTTCGGCAGTCAGCATTTCGCTTGAACCAATTGGAGAGATCTCTCCTGTTCGATACCGGAAAACCGACGAAGCGACGCGATGGAGATTGGCGAAGCCAGTGCGGGCAAAAGCCATCCAGGGCCTCTCATACATCACTTTTGGGATGGATGAGAAAGATAGAGCCCGGCACTACGTGCAGCCCGGTTCGCAGTGGAGGCTCACCATTATTGCGAATCCAACCGGCCAACTCTCCAGCCAGGAAGCGATCGATCAGGCGCGAGCCGCCTTGTGGCTGCTTTCAAACTTCGGTGGACTCGGCTCAAAGTCCAGGAAGGGGTTCGGCTGCATCGAGGCAGATACTGGATTCGCCGGTCTCGAAGAATGCAAGCAGCGTGCGGTGGAAGTCAGGGCGGCTGTCGGCTACCAGACCAGACAATTCGGGTTCCTGCATTACTCGTCGAGTCTCGAAAATATGCTCGGTCCTACGTTCATAGACCTTCCGGGCCGCGATCCCTGGAATGCGCTCGATCAGCTCGGGGACGCCATCCAAACTTTCGCACAGAGTTACAAGCACCAAATCGACAAGAAGGCGCTAGGCCTTCCGCGCCGAATGAAGGAGCCGGATTCGGAACTGCAACAACTGAATCGGCACGCTTCTCCGGTTCATTTCCATCTGGCCCGGAGCGATTCCGGGTTCAAGACCAACGTTGTCGCGTTTCCGTCCGAGAAGTTGCGTGGCTTCGAAAAGAATCGGGAGTTTCTCTCAGCCTTTATCACTGAGCTGGCTACGAACATTGCACAACGCATGAAGACGTTTCAGGCGCCTCCGCCGCCGTCAATCGCCCCGCCGATGGCCCCGCCTCCTAGCGCTTCCGTGCTCAAAGTCGGCGTCGTCGTAGAGGGTGTTCTGCTGGAGGAGAAAACGAGAAAGGGGGGCTGGAAGGCTCAAGAGACTGTGTCCGGACTCGCCGGTGCCATTCAGAATTCCCAGGCGGTGCCGCTCGATGCAAAACCGGGTGACACCGTCAAACTCAAGATCAAAATTGCTAATCCCAAGGATCCTGCCTGGGAATATGTTTCTTGAGAGGAAGGCGATCATGCCACGTGGAGCGATCTTCAGCTTGGGTGGTACTCCTGCCCCGGTAATCGACGCGTTGAAGCGCCAGCCGGTCCAGTGCGCGTTGTTTGTGGTGTCGGAGAAGTCCGAACCGCAGGTCGAGCAGGTCGTGCTCCCATCAATTGGTTATGAATTGCAGTGGGAGTGTGTGCGACTCGACGACGTGGACGACCTGAACAGGTGCTATCAGCAAATTCGGCCGGCCATTAGCGGGTGGCTGGATCGCCGGCGGTTGCGCTCTGAGAATGTCTATTTCGATCTCACCGGAGGCACCAAGCCGATGAGCGCTGCCCTCACATTGGCGGCCGTCGAGTGGATTCCCAACTACCACTATATTTCTGGCGACAGGGAGAAGAGTGGTCTGGGGACCGTGATTACTGGTACCGAGAAACCCGTCGCCGGACCGAATCCCTGGATACAGCTTGCGATCCGTCAGCGCGAACTGGCGACTCGATTTTATGAACAGGGCCACGTTGAGGCAGCATCCGAATTGCTCGATCAAGCTGCCGAGATTGCATCCGGGAGGAGCGAGACGCTAAGGGCTTTCGCCCGCCTCTGTCGTGTACTCGCCAGACTGGATCTCTTCCAATTCAAAGGACTGCCGAACGAACTGGGACAGTTCCAACGCCTGGTCGAGATCGCGTTTGAGCATCAGGGTAACAGCAAAGCCCTCGCCTGGCTGCGCGCGCTACGAGAGCACTTTCAAGCATTGGACACCGAGGCTCGTGGTCAGAAGGATCATCCTCGCGCTCTTTTGGAGTTGCTGGCTAACGCGCGCCGGCGGCATCGCCAAGGGCATCACGATGACGCGATCACTCGCCTGTACCGCGCCGTGGAACTGTTCGCTCAGAACCGTCTTCACGCTGCATTCGGTGCCATTTCCGGTCGTATCCAGTTGAATACGCTCGACGAAGGTGTGGCCGCCAAGTTGAAATCAACTTTTCCGGACGATCTTATCGAAGGAAACCGCCTCCAGTTGAGTTGTGCCAAGGTTTTCACGGCATTGCAGTATAGCCCCTTCGTGGAAGACCACAAACGTCCGGAGGTTTACGATCGGCTCAAGCCAACCCTTGAAAAGAGGAACCAATCCTGGCTTGCTCACGGCACTCGCCCCGCAGATGCGAACGACTTCGAGCGAATGTGGAATCTGGTATTGAACGAGCTTACTATCTCGGAGAACAGTATCCCGGATTGGCCTGCCCTCAGTTTTGTCGAATAAGGGTCGGCGCCGCAAGCGGGTGAACACTGCTCTGGTGTCCCACACCAACGTCACGCGACGGCCTGAATCCCCCTTTTCGGGTTCAGCCGCTTTTGGAGCGAGACCCGTCGGATCGCCTCGTACTCCTCTAGGTTCTAGGGAAGACGTTCCGCAGAAGTTCAGGCTGATAGGCATCGACAGGTACGCCGCCACGGAAGTCCGGAATCCTCAACCAATTAGCTCTGGCGGCTCGCTTCCGCTCTAAAATCCGTTAACAGCGCCCCGCACATTTCGTCTTCTGGCTTCTGGAGGTAACGGGCGCAAGAGGTCTTCCGCCAGCCGGTCCTTCCCCTCCATCAAGAAGTGCAGCAGCTCATCAAAGGCGCGAGATCTGTCGCAGCCAGCCCAACGAGGACCAAGTTGATTGCGAAGAACGAACCTGTATCGGCGTGTTCTGTGGTCGTGCGCACCCAGTACCCTTCGACTCCGACCTTTTCGAGCCCGCACTTCGCTACTGGCGACAGCTAAGCTAGCGGCGGCGGAGCGCCCGCCCGAGGTCGACCGCTCGTATGAACCCGCCATCCGTGTCTGCGTGAACGGCGCTTCCCTGGGGCACAAGCGCGCTTGCTGGAAGGTAGTCGCCGGGTCGGCATGTGAATACTACGATCTGGAAACTGTGGGCCTTCTCGGCAAGCAACGCGCGAAACCAGTCCATCCGGCTGTCGTCGCTCTGCACGAGCTGGTCATCAAGGACAATCGCCGTCTTCAAATATTCCGCGAGCGACAACCGGTACAAAGTCGACAATTGCTCGCGGGTGCCGACCGAAATCTGTCCCGCTTGCCTCAACGCACCCGAGACCACAACACCTTCTGTGGCCAATTGAGCGGTGATCTGGACAGTTTGGTAGCGTCGCTGGGTCAACTCCTGGAACCGACCAGCGATGGCCGGTACGAGCGCCTGTCCAAGATTGCTCGCCTGGGCAGCGTCGGCCTCCTTCATTTGATCGAGCAGCAGTCTCCACGCCTCGTATTCCGCCTCGATTTCCCTCTCCTGGCGCTCCGCCAACTCGAAAGCTTCAGTCGCGTCGTGCAGCCGCTCACGGGCCACCGAGCCGCCTACTTGTTCGAGAGCGCCATGCGCCCGGTGGATCTCTCGATCGATGCCTTCGAGATCTAACCTGATGCCCGCAGCGATATTTTGGGCGGTGGTGACCTCGTCATTGGTGACGAGCCGATCAGGAACGGGCAACGCCGCATGACTGCCAGTCTTTTCAAGAAGCCTCGCTTCGGCGTCCCCAAGATTCTCGGCATCGCGCAGTTTTCGCAATTCGATGAGCCGGCCGTCGTGCAACGCGTGGTCGGTCTTTGCCGTCGTGAGGTCTCCTTGCGCCTTATCGACGGCACTCGTGGCCTTAGCGGCATTTGTGCGAGCGTTGCCCAGGACCGCGTCGATACGTTTTTTCCGCTCGGCAATCGTACGCTCCAGGGAAGCAAACTCAGCGGCGACCTTTTCCTTCTCGGCAATACCAGCCGCGAGCGCAGCCCTTGCGGCGACCAATGCGGCATCCACGCCTTCAGGGAAGGCCGGCAGCGTGGCATCCCGTGATGCGACGGCCGCATCCAACGCCGACTGTGAGTGCCGCGTGCGTTCGTCGGCAAGGGTCTGGGCGTTGACAGCATCGTTGGCGATAGCGCGCACACCCTCGGCCTCCTTTAACAGCTCTTGTCGCCGCTTTCGTAACCCGACGATTGGATCAGCGCCAAGCGCCTTGAGATCAGCGGCCAGGGTGTCAAGCTGTACGTCTCCGAGCGCGGCCCGGCAGGTCTCCGCCCTCTTCGACGCTTCGCGCAACGCCGCCGCCGCACCGGTAAGCGCGGCAATCTGGGTGCGCAGCGACTCGACTTCGGCATCCTTCGCCTTGATGCCGGCATCCAGCTCTCGACACTCCGCGATCTTGGCGTCGAGGCCGTCCAGGTCTGCGACGCCGGCGGCAACGAGATGCGGCTCTACGTCTCGGCCCCAGTTATTCTCCAGGGCCTGGGCTTTTTCTTGCGCTTCTCGTCGACCACCGCGAACGTGCACGGTTGCAACGTCCGCGATAGCGATCTCAACCTCCGCGCCCGCTTCGATCTCCAGGGGTTTGGCGGTGGACTTCGCCTCAACTTTCTTCCCATCCTTTCGAACGCGCAGGTCGAGGCGTACCTTTCGGGCTCACCGTCACCACAAAGCCGACGTCGAGCGCGCCCCGCGCGGCCGCCAACTCAGTGGCGAGCCTGCGCATGGGTCCGAGCGCCCCATGAGCCGGAACTGTAATCGCAGCGCGCTGTTCGGCCAATTCCGCCCGTTCGCCTGAAGTAGTCCCCAGGCGGCCCTGGAGAGCAGCCTCTTTGTCGACATCTGCCTGACCATCGGCGACCTGCTTATCGGCAGCGTGAACATCTAGAGCACGCTCAAGTAAATCGCATCGCTGAAGCCCACTCTCAGTAACCTTTTCCGTCGCTGTCGCTTTGGCAGCGGATTCGAGCGCCCCGGCGGCTTTTGCCCGTTGGTCCCGAAGATCGAGTTCCGCTGCACCGACGGCCTCAATAAGCTTCTGGGCAGCCAAAGCAGCATCGATCCGTTGCTGTGCCTCGCGTGCAGCCTGATCAGCCGCAGATCTTCGAAGTTCGAGCTGCTGACGAACAACGGTGTCGGTCACGCCTGGATCTGATCCTTCCGCGCGGGCGGCTTCTTCGGCAGCATCGAGTGCGGCGGCTGCCTTCCCTTGCTCGTCTCGCGCGACTTGCAGCGCCTGCTCTGCCTCAGTGATCTTCCTAACCAGCTCCGCTACCTTGCGCTCCCCGATCTCCACTTCGGTCCCGGTCCTTCGGATACGCAGCTACCTCTTCCTGTGCGATCCGGACCTGTTCCGCCGCGACCGAGCGACACGTGGCCTGCGAAGCAAGCTGCTCAAGGCTTGCGACGACGGCCGCAGCCGCAGCTAATGTCTCCTGCCTCTGCGCGCGTCTATCGGTCAGATCCCGCAACTGCCTCTCTGCGCCTTCTGATTCAGCCACGATCCTGTGAAGCTTATCCTTCTCTTCCCTCGTTTCATTCAGTCGCTCGGCGGCGTCCTTGAACACACTGCCCTTGGCGGTTTTTTTGGCACCCTTGTCGGTATACGCCTTGTCCCGTTGCGCCTGCGTATTTCTGAGCAGGGCGAGGAATAGCGGGTCCTGCGCGACCGCCTGCAAAGCAGCGGCGATCTGTTCTTTACCGCTGCCGGTCGGATCGCCCTGCAAGCTTTCGCGAAGCACGGCGCTCACGTCGTCTTGGGGGGACAAGAGTGCTGTCGCGAGGAAGCTTGTCGGCAATCCCTTAGCGCCGCCCGAGCCGCCGGGCTCCGGAATGCCCCAACGCAGAATCTCCCGCAGCTTCCCGTCCACCTTCCTCCCGCGCTCCACATCATCGAAGTCCTGTCCATTCTTCGATTCCTGCAGAAGTGACGAGCCGCCTTTGCCGAACTGCTTCCTTATGCGCCAGATCCGTTGCTCTTCGGTCTGGAACGTCATCTCGACAATCGGGTCGTCGGCACCCGTCCATCCGACATACTGCTCACAATGTGTTGACGTGTGAGGAAGGAGCAATCCCAGGCGGATGGCGGCCACCACCGAAGACTTCCCGAGATCGTTGGGTCCGTACAGCACATTAAGTCCCGGCCCGAACTCGACGTCGACGTTCCCGATCGCAGCAAAACTCGTGATGCGCAGCCGATGGAGCTTCATAAACCGCGCCCACCATTCGCGTCATGGCTCTGCAGCAGTTTGTAAAGATGCGCCAGTGCCCGTGTTGCCCTCGATTTCTCAGATTCGTCTGTCGCGTCCGCGATGAGCCGGTCGAGTCGCGCCACGGTGTCTTTGAGTACCGGCGGGAGGTCATCGGGAAAAGCGTCGCCTGAACCCACTTGCAACCGCAGGCCCGCACGGTCCACCATCAAAACGCCAACGCGGCCGTGCGTTGCGTCGGTCCCCTGGAGGTCGCGCAGTATCCGCTCGACCTCACTCTCCTCGGACAGGGAGACGGTCATATCGAGATGAAGTCTGACGACATGGCGGTCGAGATCCGGTGTGGTCAATAAGCTGCGGAGCTCATTCATGTCATGGCACCGCACGTCGATCCACCGCCAGAAGGCAACCGGCTCGGCATCGACGCGGGGACGCAAACCGCGCCTGAATAATGCGACGAGCGCGACGCGGCCGGCGCCGGCATCGTCGAAGCTCGTGGGTTCCGGAGCGCCCGGATATACTGTCGGAACAGACAGGTTCTCGGTAACGTCGCGGAACGAATGTGTGTCGCCTATTGCGAGATAATCCAGTCCGCGTTGCACGCCTGCATCCCGGCGAATAGGAAAGTTCGTCTGGTAACCGTCAATGTCAAATGTGCAACCGTGGACGCAACCGATGCGGAGCCGTTCATCGCCAGGTTCGCGCGCCGGCAGCGCCATCGCCAGATCGTTCTCGCCTGCCTTCGACCGGCACGGCCGCGCGTATAACACCGCGTTAGGCCCCAGCTCATACATGAAATCATCACGGTCGACGACGTGCACCCACTCGGGAAGCCGTGCTCGAAAAGCGTGACCCGGCGCCCACACTGACTCCGGCGTCAGAGGGTCGTGATTGCCAGGAATCAAAAAGAGCGGCGGATGCTGACCAGCATGGTTTCGGAACGTCCTGGCAAGCCCTTCCCAAAAGTCCGGGGCCGGGTCCGCATCGTCGAATATGTCCCCAACGCACAACACGGCATTTACCGCGTTGCGGCGTGCGACGTCGAGGATCCTCGAGATCACATCCATGCGCGCCCGTGACAACTTTTTCTGTCCCTCGTCGGGGAACGATGGGAAGCGCCGCCCGAGATGCCAGTCGGCGGTGTGCAGCAGCCTCAGCACGACGTCTCCGGATTCGGTGCGGCGATCTTGAACGCCGCCTGGAACAGCCGGGTCACCGTCGGCGCCCGGTAACGAAGCTCGTGGTATTCGTCGCGCCATTTTCTGTAAACCTCGTCCTCTCTGGATTCCAATGCGCCAATCCGGCGTTCGAGACTCTCTTCCCTGGTTGCCAGTTTCAAGATCTCCGCCTCGATCCGATCTCGCGCGGTGGAACCGACAATCTCATCACGTCGAGCCCGAGCGGCCCGGAGCTTTTCAGCGATGCTCGCTCGCTCCCGGCGGCACACCAGGATTTTGTCCTCGACGAACCGCTCAAGCTGACCGATGGCCTGCTCGAAGTGCTTCTGCTCGCCTTCCTCGACTTGTCGCTGGTCGACGAACACGGCTTCGTCCACCGCGTCATCGAGCCACTGCGCGTCCACAGGGGCCTTGAATACCGGGCCGTCGGTTGCCTGCAAGCGCACGATTTTGGCGGCGAGCGATGGATCGATTGGGGCGCCGTGAAACGACCGCCGCCGCGATGAGCCGCTGAACCGGCTCGAAGCCAAGATAATCCACCAGCACGACGCAAATAAGGCCCTCATTTCCAGCGAGGGCTGCGAGGTCTGGAGAAGCGTCTGGAGGCAGATGCAGCGTGACCGCACCACCACCTGCCCATGTTCGAGCCTTTGCGATCGCAGCGTGAACCAGCGGATGTACGAGGTTCAAAGATTCGGCGTCGGTCAGTCCTCTTGCGTCCCCCGTCGCAAATCGCCGGCCATCCCCGATCTCAACGGGCAATGCAGCGCCGGGCGCCAAATCGAACACCACCCGCCCAGCCTCGTCAGAACGGCGGTACGCGACGGCGCATGTGGTGAGGTATCCATCCACGAGCTCGGCGAGATCCCGGTCGAAATCAGCAAGGCTGTCGGGCAGGTCCTCGCGCAAGCGCTTGAACACTTTTCGCACGTTCTCATCGAACCGCGACTCGATGATTTGCGATGTCCGCTCGTATTCCTTTTCGTAAGCGTCCCTGCGCTCTGAAATCTTGTCCCGCAGAGCGGCAATCTCGCGCGTGACCTCGTCCAGCGTGCGGGATCGGCTGTAGATGCTGCGGAGGTCGCTCTCGAATTCGACCGATAGAGCCGACACCAATATCTCGGGAGCGTCCGTCCGCGGCTCATGCAAGACATGGTCGGACGCGTCGAGCACTTTACCGAACAGATCCAGTTTCTGGCTCAGAATTTCGAACGTCAGCCGATGCGCCTCATTGTCCCTGGCGATGAAGTTGACCACGGTGACATCACGCTGCTGGCTGTACCGATGACAGCGCCCGATGCGCTGTTCGATGCGCTGCGGATTCCAGGGCAAGTCATAGTTGATAACCGTCTCGCAAAATTGCAGGTTCAACCCTTTTGCGCCCGCCTCGGTGCAGATGAGAACCTTCGAGCGCGTGCGGAACTCGTGCACAAGTGCGAGCCGCACGGCCACCTCGCGGCTCGGTTTGGCTCCCGGCGCAAAGCGGGAGCCTTCCTCCTGCTGCCACCGCGCCAGTGCTTGGCCGGCACGCTCGTGATCGTTGACGCCGCGAAACAAGGTGATGTCCTCATCGCCGAGGCCGATGGCCAGCAGCAGGCGCCGCAAGTACTCCTGGGTGGTGATCGACTCAGTGAACACGACGGCCTTGCCGCTGCCGCGACCGTCCCGCCCCAAATCCAGAATCACCTTGATGGCTTCCTGGAATGAGCGTGCCTTGGCATCATTCGGCAGCGATCGCGCGCGGTCGACGAAACCCTCGACGCGGACCAGCTCGGCCGCGAGTGTTGCGCGATCGATCAGGCGGGGCCGCTTCCTCGGAATGCTCGTCGTTCTCGTCCTCCTCCTCAAGATCCCGGAGCACGTTGATCACGGTGTCGTCGGAGCGTAAACCTGCTTGCAGGCGACGGAGACGGCCGGCGACATTCTCCAGGCTTGCGGCCAGGGCGGGGATTGACGAAGCCATGCGCCGGTGGAACCCGATCAACAAAAGCCGCCGTTGTCGGCCGGCGAATGCATACAGGGACGGTTCCAGAAGGTACTCGGTCACGTCGTCGTAGAGCGACCGCTCAGCGTCGCTCATCGCGTATTCGTACAATCTGCAGCGTCGTTGGGTGAAGGGCCGGTCGAGAAACTCCTGGGCCTGACGGCGTAAAGTCCTCTGGAGAACGATCGCGAGACGTCGTTGAAGCTCGTGCTCCTGGCCGGGAACCAATGTTCGATCGTCCTCATCGCAGAACACTTCGCGGAACGTCGTGATATCCCCGAGCAGAGTGCCCGTGGGCTCCACGTACTGCACCAGGCCCCACAGTTCGGCGAGGGAGTTCTGCATCGGCGTCGCAGTGAGCAGCAGCACCGGCGTTGAACGCAGAAAGCCGCGCACTCGGTGTGCCATCAGGGCTTCATCCGAGCTTTCGTCGTAGATCCCGTCGCGCCCGTATCTCTTGTGCAGTCCGGCGAAGATCTCATGCGCTTCGTCGATCACGGCGAGATCGAAGGGCGGGACGGCGCCCAGGGGGGTCGCGCCGCGCTCGCTGCCCGCGAATTCCCGGCCGACCAGATACACGCCGGGCGCGAAGAAGCTCGCATCGTTCTCACGTGCCTGGATGCCGAATAGGTTTAAGAGCTCGCCCTGCCACTGACCGATCAGCGACTTGGGCACGATCAGCAGGATGCGCTGCGCGCCTTCCGCTCGGCTTTGCGCAATGACCAGGCCGGCCTCAATCGTCTTTCCCAGGCCAACCTCGTCTGCGAGAATGCAGCCGCCTTCGCGGAGACGTCGAAGCGCAAAGATTACCGCGTCAATCTGGTGGGGGTTTGGATCGATGCGCGCCTGGCGCTGCGCAGCCGCATAGCGTTCCCGGTCGTCCGGACGGCGGACCCGGACAAGATCCTCGGCGAGAATCCGCTGATTGAAGGCGTGGAGACTCATGTGTTGCGCGATTAAACCCTTGCACTCGCGTCATCAAATTCTGATCGGATGCGGAATCATCATGATACCGGGTTTCGGCCGTCATATCCGTTGATTACAGGCCGAGGGCGGTTGGGTTAGGGCGCTAACCACGGCGGCTAGAGAGTTGGTCGGAGATGCAGCCTCATTCGACCGCTCCAAAAACCACACCGCACCTCGTCCCATTACCTGAATTGATGACGCCACGAGCTTCAGATGGGAGAAGTCGTCGCGAAGCGTTCGCTCCTGCGTGTTGGAGCGGTATCTGGGCTCGGAGTTTGCCGAAAGGGCTTGCTAAGCTGCCTGACAGAACCTGGAGCAGCTTCCCGCTCGCGTTGGCAATTGCTTTGGCCCCTTTTGCGGCAGGACAATAAGCGGGTCACTTGGTTTGCACCGATGAAGAAACTGCCCAAGAATCTAAGCCCCGAGTTGGAGGAACTTCGGAGCGGTCTGATCGGAGCTCTCCCGCTACTCGGGAACGAACTGGCCTCGATGTTTGGCCGCCCACTTCCGCGCCTTTCTGCACGCGACAAGGCGGGCCTCGAAAAGAAGATCGACCGACTTCTGCGTTCGACTTCACCGTCCCTTCAAAAGCTGGAAGAACTCAAAGGCAATCCCGCCGCAGACCTCGAGCGTTGCGCCGCCCTCGAGCAGTTTATGGCATTCGTGCTCCGCGCCGGCGGACGGAGGCTGCGTCTAGGTGAAGACTCCTGGGAAGCGCTTCTCCGAATGGCTGCCAAGGCAGCGGAGCCGCCGCGCGCTAAGTGGGCTCAATTGCCGGCTTACCAAGAGATCCGGAGCGCCCTCTGCGGTTTTCTCGTGCATCTATACACGCACGCTGCTCCGGCACAGATTTTCGCAGGGCTCGATGAATGGTCTGGTTCTAGCGATGCGCGACGATATGTCCATTCAGTGCGGCTGCTTCAAACCGCATGCCGACGATTTCGAGCGGAACCGCCCAAGAGGATGACCGATCGATGGCTACTCGAACTCCAAAATGAGTACACGCTTTCAGCCGGCGTCTTCGAGACGCGGTTACGCGTTCTCTTGCTCTGCGCCGAAAACGCCGAAGGACGACCTCGTACGTGGGCGGAGTGGAAAAGTCTAAACCTGAACAATCTTCTGGCTATGGCTGGCCGGCACAAAAGTCTCGATCCGGTCGTCGGCTGCATCGATCGTCAGGTACGAAACGCCTTGGTGCATGGAACTCCAGTCATCGACGTCGCTTTAGGTACTTGTCGATTTGAAGATCTCAAAGCGACCGTCACTTGGACGTGGCGTGAGTTCTTCGAACGGACGCGCGGGTTGACGCTCTCTGTCCTTGCAATGGTCGGATTCGAGGCGTTGCAACAGCTCATCCATACACAGGTGATCGTGCAAAACATTCGTTTCTCGCGGCCGGCTAAACGGCATGTCCCGGCGAAATCCTGATGTCTGAAAGACCTTGGTTATGTTTCGCGATGCGAGCGCTTCAGTCGATTTTGAGGTTTGGTTATGTCAGAAATATGTTATGATATTCCTGACATGAGGGATCTCACGCTGAAGGTTTTGAAGCGCGCAAAAGCGGTGGGTCCGGGATCAGCGCTCACCCCTAGGGTGTTCGATGACTTGGGCAATCGCGATGCCGTCGATCAAGCACTGAGCCGATTGACCAAAGCTGGCAAGATCAGACGAATTTCTCGAGGGGTCTACGATGTCCCCCAGAACCATCCCACGCTTGGTCCGCTCTCGCCGGACCCCGATGCCGTGGCGAGGGCTATCGCGGATCAGTCAGGGTATCGCCTGCAACCGACGCCGGCGCGAGCGGCGAACGCGCTCGGTCTTTCCTCCCAGGTTCCCGCGCAGATCGTATATTTGATCGACGGCAGTTCGCGGAAGATCAAAGTCGGGAACCAGATCATCCATTTTCAGCATGCGGGCCCAAGGGCCTTGTTGGGAGCGGGTACTCCCGAGGGCGTTGCTCTGCAGGCGATTCGTGCGTTTGGGCCGCACCACCTTAGCGCCGCCATCATCCAGCAGCTTCGGCAAAACCTGCCATCAGATGCAAAGACAGGACTGAAGAAGCTTGCGCATCATGCGCCACGGTGGATGGCTTCTGCAATAGACGCGGTCACGGCTTAACATTAGGGCGAGTCCAAAGATGGATCACTTCGCCCTATTGCCTGCCGCGGAACGCGCAACCGTTTTCCGCGAAGCTGCCGCCCGACTTCGAGTGGGTTCGGCCACCATCATTGAAAAGGATTTTTGGGTCTGCTGGACGCTTCAGAAAATCTTCTCGGATGCAGCGCTGCCGGGACCTCTCTTCAAAGGTGGGACCTCGCTGTCCAAGGTCTACAAGATCATCGAGCGTTTTTCTGAAGACGTTGACATCGTCCTCGATCGCCACACCCTCGGATTCGTCGGAGAGCAGGACCCTCCCAACATCGCGGGTACAAACAAGCGCAACCGGAAACTGGATGAACTGGTGGGCAAATGTTCGGAGACTGTTCAAGGCACGGTCCGCAACGAGCTTCAAAACTCATTTCGCTCAGTCCTCGGGGAGGCGGATTGGAAGATCAGCGAGGATCCGGCCGATGCCGATCGCCAGAGCCTCTTGTTCGCTTATCCGCTCGGCCTAGAGGCGGACCTCTACGGCTTGGGTAGCTACATTCGTCCCGTGGTTCGACTCGAGTTCGGATGCCGCGGGGATGTGTGGCCCTCTGATCGTCAGTCGATCCAGCCGTATGTCGCTGATATGCTGCCGGGCCTCATGGCCCAGCCGGTCGCCGAAGTCCACGTTCTTCGCCCTGAACGCACCTTCTGGGAAAAGGCCACGTTGCTCCATGCTGTCTTCCATTCGGGCAAGATGCCGCCACGGCTCTCGCGGCACCACTACGACTTGGCTCGTTTGTATCGGCATGAGTTCGGGGAGCTTGCAATCAAAGATTTCGGCCTGCTAGCAAGCGTAGTCGAGCACAAGAAGGTTTTCTTCCGAGAAGCCGCAGCGCGGTACGATCTAGCCAAACCCGGGAGCCTTCGCGTATGCCCTCCGGAATCCCACGTTGCACAGATTCGAAGCGACTACCGGGACATGCGGGAGATGTTCTTTTCTGAGCCTCCACCGTTCGATACCGTGATGGCCGACCTGCGCGAACTCGAAGACCGGGTCAACCGATGAACACACCGAGCGGGAAGACGTTCAGGCCCGGCCTGACCGTGGCAAAACCGTGTCAAAACTCTTTGTGTTGGAGCCGCTGGGGTTAGCTTTGAGCGAAAAGCAGATGCCCCAAATTGTTGAAACCATTAGAAGTGTGGAGAATTAAAAGAAGCTTTGGAAGCCGTCGGGCTGCGCCCAAGGCAGGTGCGCTACCAGGCTGCGCTACGCCCCGACGTCCGCTGCTCTTTCATTCTAAACTCATTCGTACCGCAGCGCTTCGATCGGATCGATCCGCGACGCTTTTACCGCCGGGTAAATTCCGAACACCACTCCCACCAGGACCGATACCGAGAATGCAATGATCACAGAATACGGCGTTACAATCGTCTTCCATTCCGCCGTGCGCGCGATCAGCCACGATAATCCCAGGCCGAAGCCGATTCCCAATACCCCGCCGCCCACCGAGATCAGCACGCTTTCCGCCAAGAACTGGCGCACGATGTCGCTCCGGCGAGCTCCCGTCGCGCGGCGGATGCCGATTTCGCGCGTACGCTCCATCACCGTGGCCAGAACGATGTTCATGATGCCGATGCCGCCCACCAGCAGCGAAATCGCCGCGATCGCCACCATTACGTAAGTGAAAATCGTCTGCGTCTTCTGCTGCTGGGCGAGCAGCGCGGCCGGAATCGTCACCGTGAAATCTTCGGTGTTGCGATGCGTCGAGTTCAGAATCGCCGTCACCACTTCCGCCGCGCGAACACTGTCCGCCGCCGGCTTCAGGCGCAGGTCGATGCCGTCCAGATCGTCCTTCACCATGAACGAAGTCTGGTCCCAGAATCGATATTGAAAGGTGTTGAACGGAACGTAAACCAGGTTGTCGCGATCCTCCGTGTGCGCGCTCTTCACGCTGGATGCGACTTGCGGCGCCAGCACTCCCACCACTTCGAGCCAGGTATCGTTCACTTTGACGAACTTGCCCGTAGCGCCCGGTCCGTAGCCGAGCAGACTCACCTTGGCGCGATCGCCGAGCACGCACACCGCTGCGCTCGAAGTGTCGTCGCGTGAGGAAAAGAAGTGTCCTTCCGACAATCGAAGATTGTGAATTGCGGCATACGACGGGCGCACGCCATTCACGTTCGGAATCGATTGCGAGGGCTTGGGCAGCACTCGCGCCGGATGCAGGGTGCGGCGCGGCGACAAGGTTTCGAGCGATTCGACGTTGGCTTCGAGAATCCGCACGTCGCGCTCGCTCAGCCCGGGCGAGGAGCGGCGCCGTTGTTGAATTTCTTGCAGGCTCGATGCCGGGATCGATTCCACCAGCACGTTGCGGACGCCTAATTGTTCGATGAATGCCAGCGATTCTTCACGCGCGCCCGCGCCGATGGCGAGCATGCCGATCACCGAGCCGACGCCGAACACGATTCCCAGCGCGGTCAGCACCGTGCGCGTTTTTTGCGCGCGCAGATTATCGAACGCGCGCGGAATATCGGCGAGATAGCGAACCAGCGTCATTGGGGCAAAGCTTGCGTCACGGAAGCGGGAGCCTTCTTGTCCTGTTTCTGTTCCTTCTCTTTCAGCCGGTCCGGACTCGCCAGCGCGACCTGCTGGCCTTCGTTGAGGCCCGTCAGCACCACCTGGCTTTCACTGCGGCGGACCAGTTTTACATCTTGCGTGGCGAATCCACCCTGCGGCGTGCGGATGTAAACGAACTGGCGCCCGTCGGATTCGAACAACGCCTGCGCGGGAATCCACAGCGCGTTGTGGATGGTTTCCGCGGTGATCACCAGGTTCGCGGTCATGCCCGGACGCAGCAGCGGCGACGGATTATCGACGGAAACGCGGCAATCGAAGCGGCGCTCCCACGGCGGGCCGGAAGTGCCGCCCAGATCTTTGATTTTTCCCGAGTAGGGATGATCCGGCAGCGCGACGGCCGCGATGCGCACCGGTTCGCCGATGGCCAGGTGGCCGCGATCGGCCTCGGCGATGTGCGCCATTACTTCCCAATGTTCCAGGTCGGGGATTTGCACTACCGCCATGCCGGCGCGGATCGTGTCGCCCACCTGAAGCAGCGGCAGGATCATGCCGCCGTACAAAATATTGGTCTGCGTATTGGTCTGGACGCTGACGTAGCCGTCGCGCGGCGCGCGCAGCGTCATCATGTCGATGTTCTTCTGCGCGGTCTCCGCCTGCACCTTGGCTTTGGCGCGCGCGGCTTCCTGAATCTCGACGCCCGCTTTGGAAGTCGCCAGGCGATTCGGCATGTCGCGTTCGAGCTGCGCCACCGTTTCACGCGCGGCTCTCACCGCGAGATCTGCTTCCTTCGCTTGAATTGCGCCGACCAGCGGATTCTTGCGCGCTTCGAGCTCCGCCTGATTCAGATCGGCGCGAGCCTTCAGCAGCGCATACGTGTCTTCCTCTTCCTTAGCCTTCATCTGCGCGTTGGCCTGGACCACTTTGGTTTCCGCTTCGGCCAGATCGGCTTGCGCTTCACGCAGCTTGTAGAGCTGATCGGTAGTGTCGAACTGCACCACCACCTCGTCTTTCTTCACAATATCGCCGGAGTTTTTGAGAAAAGTGATGGCCAGCGCGTTGCCGCCTACCATCGGCGCGCTCAGCATGACGGAGCTTCCGCCTTGCAACTCGCCGCGCGAATACACCGCGAAGGTGACGTTGCCGCGCTTCACGGCGGTGGTGGGAATCGTCGCGATGGGCGACGGGTTGGCGGCGCGAAACAGCGTCACCCCTCCCCAGGCAGCCAGCGCCAGCGATCCGGCGGCGACGACCAATCCGATTAACGTTTTCAATTTCACTGTTTCGCCCCGGTGCCCTGCATGTCCGGCTCGACCAGCGCGACTTTGGCTCCGGCGGCGACGCCGCGAATCGCCACTTCATCAGGATTGCGCGCCAGCACTTCTACTTCTTTGGGACTCCAGGCGCCCTTTTCATCGATGTACACCGCGGGCCGGCCGAGCCGCGTGAACAGCGCCTTCGCAGGGATGCTGATCGCGTCCGGGATGCGCTGGATAATGATATCGAGCTGCCCGTTCATGCCGGGGCGCAGCCGCGGGTCGGGATCGTTGAAGCGGCCGATGGCGCGGAAGTTTCGAGTGGGGGGCCAATCGAAATTCTGCTCGACCAGCGGAGAGATCGCGGCCAGCGTGCCGGGAAACGGTTTTTCGGGGAACGGATCGACCAGAATGCGCACGTCCTGTCCGGCGCTGATGCGGCCGTGATCGGTCTCCTCCAGCTTGCCGCGCATCGCCAGCGTTCCAAGATCCGGAAGTTCGGCGATGCCGCTGCCGGGCCATACCTGGTCGCCCACCGCGAACGGTTTCGCGTTCATCCAGCCTTGCGAATAATTGGGGAGATACACGATGACGCCGCCGGATGGCGCGTGCATTTCCATTTTCGCCAGACGCTCCTTGGTGACGTCGATATCCTGCTGCGCTTTATCGCGCTGCCGCGTCAACGACGCAATTTTCGATGTATCCGATTTCTGATGCAGGTTGACCGTGGCCTCCTCCACGCGCAGTTTTGCCTGCGACATGCTCAGGTCGATCTTGCTCTCCTCGCCCTGCAAGCGGCTGACGATTTCTTCCTTCGACGCTTCGAGCGTGGATTTCTCGACGTCTACTTGCGCCGAAGTCAGGTCCAGGCGATCCTGCTCGGCGGTCATGCGCGCCTGTGCGACGGCTTGATCGAGCGTCGCCTGCGCCTGTTGCAAGGCGGCTTCCTTTTCGAGCAACTGCTGCTGCGCGGCGCTCGAATCGAAGCGCACCACCACGTCGCCCGCCATCACGGTGCTGTTCGGCGGAGCCTGCCAGGCGATTTGCAGCCCGGGGACGTTCACCGGCGCGCTCAGCGTGACGGAGCGCATGGCGGCCAACTCCCCGCGGCAGCGCACGATCACTTGAAACTCGCCTTTGCGCACTGTCGCCACCGGCAAATCGGATTTGGCCTGCACCTGCGAGGTGCGATACCACCACACGCCCGCGCCCGCCGCCGACGCGAGAGCGATCAGTCCCGCCAAGGCTCGAAGAATGCGTTTCACGGCTTGCCTGCATTCGGCACGATGTCCACCGCCGCCGATAAATCCGGCAGCAGACGCGGGTCATGTTGTTCCACGCGAAATTTCGCGGTGAAGCTCCGTATGGGACTTTGGAATCCACCGGCCGCCACCGGGCTGGCGGCTTCCAGGTGAGCGTCGAACGCTACGCCGGGGTAGGCATCCAGATAGACTTTGGCGCGCGCGCCGCGCTCGGCGATCACGGCGCCGTCGGGCTCGCTGACTTGTGTCAACACGATCATTTCGCTGGGATCGAAAATGCGGACCAGCGGTTGCCCGGGCCAGGCTTGATCGCCTTCCTGAAACGGACCCATGGATCCGTTGCGCCACGCCGCTTCAAGGGCCACCATTCCCGCGATCGGCGCGCGCACCGTGAGTTTTTCGATGTTCGACTGCGCGCGGTCGAGCGCCACCTGCTGCCGGTCGCGCTGCAATTCGAGCAGTTTCAGACCGGCCTCGTCCGCCACGTCGTGAAATTGATTTGACTTTTTCAGACTCGCCACATGGGCGCGCGCGTCTTCGGCTTTGGCCTGATTTTTCAGCCGGTCGATTTCGCTGAGCACCTCGCCTTTTTGCAATTCGATTTCAGCCTTGGCGAGGTCGGCCTCGGCCTGCTTCAGATCCGCGCCGCGCTTGGCTTGATCGCTGCGATTTTGCGCGCGCATCTGGTCGATCTGATGATTCAGGTCGTCCACTTTGGCGCGGGCGTCGCGCGCGTCGTCGAGCTGCTGTACCTGGTCGAACACGGCCAGCGGATCGCCCTGTTTTACATCGGCGCCATTGGGGATCAGCCGGGTGAGCGTCAACTGTCCGCCGGGGCCGCGAATCTGCGGAACCATTACGTTGAAAACGCGCACCGCCTGAATGGTTCCCGTGGATCGAAGGTGGCGCGGCGCCGTAACAACCGCCGGACTGGAGGAAGAATCCGCGCGCGCCGAAATCTCGCGCACCGGCGACTGCGCACACGCGGACAAGAGTACCGCCGTCAATACGCAGCTGCACTTCCGCGCCATGCTCGATTGTAACTTTAGACGCCGGTGGCGGGAAAAGTGTTTAAAAAAAAGCTACTTGGAGGACAAGTCATTCGCCAGCTTCATGTTGTGAAAGCCGGTCCAGGTATAGAGGGCGGTGGTCGCGGCGTTGACGCCGGTCCAGGTCCAGTCGGCATTGGGGTTTTTCCAGGCGTGGAACATGTGGGTTTCTTCCATGACCGCGGTGGCCCCGCATAACCCGGCCTTGAACCCGATCATCCGGCCCCATTGCGGGCTGCCTTGCGGGCTGGCGAACAGCCCATTCGATTCGACGGCACCGGCGTTGGTCGCACGGCGAGTACTAAGAGTATCGAAAACCAAGCTGGCGGCGCATCCGGCGGCGAGGGTCGCGCGGCGGATCCATACGCGCTTGGACGTGCGCGGATGCGGATTTTCGAGAACCATATCGGCGGCTGGGCTCGAAAGCGCGAGCAGAAGCCCGATCAACAGAATCTTCACGCTGACCTTATCGGCCAGCGCAGCAGTACTTTAGCCTCCCAACATCCGTTCCCGGACGGCGTTGAATTCGCAGCCGAACAGAACGATCAGAGAAAGAATGTACATCCACACCAGCAGCGCGAGCCCGGCCCCGACGCTGCCGTACATGACGTTGTAATTCGCGACTTTTTCCACGTACAGAGTGAAACCCAAGGTCGCGAGGAGCCATAAGAATGTCGCCAGGATCGCTCCGGGAATTACCTGGCGGAACGCCTGTTTGCGGTTCGGCCCCCAGTGGTAAACCAAGGCCATCGCGAGCACGATCGATCCGGTGGCCACCACGAATCGCAGCGCCTGCCCACCGAGCAGCACCCATCCGCGGGTTTCGGAGGCGACGCCAAGCCACTCGATGAAGGCGCGCTCCCCGCGACGGCCGAATACGATCAGCGCCGATGCGCCCAGCACCGGAAGCGAGGTGGTGAACACCAGCAGCAGGGCCATCCCGCGTTCCTGAAGAAAGGATCGGGTGTTGGCGGTTCGATAGACGGCGCGAAATCCTTCCATGATGCTCATCATCGCGCCCGAAGCGGCCCACAACGCCAGCACGGAGGCGGTTACTAACAGCCACCCGGGGCGCTGTCCATGCACAACGAAGAGCGTGCGCACCACGTCTTCGGTTCCCGGTGGCACGACATCGTACAGCAGGCGCGCGATGGTGCGCGAGACGGACTCGGCTTTGGCTTGCACCAGCAGCGCGGCCAACGTAGTCAGCAGCGGAAAGAACGATAGCAATCCCGAATACGCCGCGCCTTTGGCGATCCCAAGGCAGCCGTCCAGATACAGCCCGACCGACGCCGCCCGCAGCAACGCCCCCAGGCGCGCGATGAATCCAGGCTGGAACAAGTGAAGACGCGGCGTCATGCGGCTTTCACTTCCGGCCGGAAGAACATGAGTAAAAGGATCACGAACGCGAGCGCGCTGATCCATCGGCACAGGCGCAACTCCCATCCTCCGTCGTAATTCAGATCGATCCTGCACGGGCCGTTGCAATCGGGCTCGACCCACATCAAGCCGAGACCGTCGGGATGAAGGCGCACGCCGCGGCCATTCGCCGTCGCATGCCAGCCGGGATGATACGAGATCTGGATCGAAACCACCTGTCCCGGAGCCTGCGTGGTTCTAATATGGATGCGATTCGGACTGTCCCAGTGCATCTCGGCTGGATCTTCGAGCGCGGCGGCGTAGCGTTCCATCTCGGCGATGTCGTCCACGTTTTTCGGAGCCTGTCGCACCCGCGCGGCTTCCGGAATCATGTGGGCAAGTGACGGGGCACGCTGCGTAACCTTATATATCGTCACGCCGCCTTCGCGCCATAGCACCGGTAGAACGCCTTCGAACTTCTCCGGCTTCGCGAAGCCTTTCCAATATTCTTCACTGTTGGCGCCCGGAACCGCGACCGCTCCAGCTCCGAAGGCTTGGAGCCAGGCCAGCGAAACACGCGCATCGCCATGGTAAATCGCCGCGATCCCAAGCTGCTCCACCGGATTGTGCGCCATGCTGAAGGAGCTGCCGGAGAACTGCGGAACCTCGCCGAATCCATTGGCCCACTGCGCGATGGAGCCCGGGAAGAATACGCGAACTCCGGGCAGGTTGCGATCGGCCCAGATGGAGGCGCGGGACTCAATCGTGGCGGCCACATCCACCGGCGGTAAGTACGTATGCAGATCGGCGCGATATTGGTGGATCTGTTCGAGCGCGAGAGCCAGCAACAAAAACACCACAGACCGCCTGAGAGCCGGCGTCATTTTTTCGAACCAGGGCCGCAATGCGAATGTGATCAGCAACGCGAGCCCGAGCTCGGCTTCGAAATCATAGCGAACCGGCTGCGGAAGAAACTGGCGATGCAAATGCGCCGCGACCATCGGGATACTGGCGGTCAGATATGCGAAGAAAGAGAAGAAACGCAGTTTCCAATCGGAAGTCCAGCGCGGAAGAAGCTGCCACAGCACCACCCAGCCCAAGGCGATGATCGCGATGGCGGTGAAGGACCCGAGGGTCCAGACCTGCTCGGGATGCATCGGGGTGCTGGAACTGGCCCGCATCGCCGAAATAAGCGACAGCGGCAAAAACGCCGCGCTGAGCGCGTAGGCAAAGACGCCGATTCCCGCGGTGATCGCGAGGTTACGCGCGTAACCTTTATTAGAGAACGCGGCGATCAGGCACAGCGCGGCGATGATCGCGGCCATCGGGGCGAACACGCTGGCATAGGTCGCGGCGGCGATGGTTGCGGCGGCGGCGGCATAGTAGCGGCGGCGTCCCGTCTCCATCGCACGAGCCAGGAAAAGAATCGCCGGAGGGAGCAGCGCGAGCGCCAGAAGGTGCGGCGTTTCGTCCCAGACTGTGACCATCAAGAGACGCCGGGAATCGAAGATGCCGCTCCAGCGAAACGCGCCGTCAGGCATCAGCAACTGGGTGGGCGAGGCCAGCGAATACAGCAGCGCAGCGGCAAAACTGTACCCCGGCGCTCGCGTCAATCGCCACGCGCAGAGAAACAGCGTCAAAGGGACCAGGCAGTAGACCATCGCGGTGACGGCCTGAAAGGCGAGCAATCCCGATACGCCGCGCGCCGCCGACCAGATCGCGATCAGCGCCGGAACCAGCGGCGCGTAGGCGAACTCGAACGGGATGCCTTCATCCCAATAAGGCCACCACGTGGGATGAAACCAGCTCCCCGCCGATGCGCTGCGCGACCGACACCCAGAACCCGTGCATCGAGTTCATGTGCGCGCCCGCCACTCTAAACAGGCGGTAGGAAATGTTGGCGTTCACGGCGACGAGCACCATCGCGTACGCGGACGCTTGCCATCGTTCACGGGCGGGAGTGGACGCCAAGCGATCATCATAAGGCATTCGTGGTATTCTGAAAAAGTCTTGGTAGAGGAGCGGGGGCCATCAGTAGCCCGGCGCGCAGTTCCGGCGAGTTCCGGAGCGCCTGGGGAACGGGGCAGCCTCGCCGAAATCGATGCGCGGGACTCGCAGGCGTGTCGGTTGGTGGGCCAGGCTAACACCGGCTCACTGTCATTCGATTCGTGAGGAATCGGGTGGAGCGCTATCGAGGAAGCTCGCCTTCCCGTCTCTCCATCCCTTAGCAGAGTGCTGAAAAACGGGTCAGACCGCTCTGACACCGCCGGTAATGGTGTGACCCCTTTTTCAGCAACCTTCTAACCTTTATATGAACGTTTTCGAGCTGACTCGAGCGCTGATCGATATCGACTCCGTCACTCCCAATGAGGAGGCTGTCGGGAACTGGCTGTTCGACTATCTGTCGAAGATTCCCGGCGCGCGCGTGGAGCGAATGTCCGTGGAGCCGCATCGCTTCAACGTGTTCGCGCACTGGGGCGACCCGGTGGTGACGCTTTCGACGCACATGGACACGGTGCCTCCGTTCTTCGAGTCGCGCGAAGACGGCGAATTCATCTGGGGACGCGGCGCTTGCGACACCAAGGGCATCATCGCGTCGATGATTTTCGCGGTCGAGGCTTTGCTGAAGGAAGGCGTCGAGAATGTCGGTTTATTGTTCGTCGTCGGCGAGGAACGCAACAGCGCGGGAGCGATGGCGGCCGCTCGCGATCCGCGCGGCAGCCGCTATTTGATTAATGGCGAGCCGACTGAAAATAAATTGGCGCTGGGATCGAAAGGCGCGCTGCGCTACGAGATCGTCACGCACGGAAACATGGCGCATTCGGCGTATCCGCATCTGGGCGAATCGGCGATCGAAAAACTGCTCGACGTGCTCGATCGGGTGCGAAAGATGCAACTGCCGTCCAGTGACTTGTTCGGCCCGAGCACGATGAACATCGGCACCATTCAAGGCGGCCGCGCTCCCAACGTGATTCCGGATCATGCCAAAGCCGAAATTTTTTTCCGGCTGGTGGACGATGGCGCGCCAATTCGTTCGATGATGGCCGGCGTGCTCGACGGCCGCGCGGAGCTGAGCGAAGTGCTGTGCCTGCCGGCGATGCAATTCGGTACGCTCGCGGGATTTGAAACCATCTGTCGTTTCCTACGCGACCGATATTCCGGCATTCGAAGGCACGTGGGGCCAGCCGTTTCTGCTCGGACCGGGGAGCATTCACGTCGCGCACACGGCCGAAGAGCGCGTGCCGAAGCGAGAGCTGCTGGATGCGATCGAAATCTATAAGAACATGATCAGGAGGCTGTTGAAGCAATGAGCGAGCGAATCACAGTTGGGATTTTAGGCGCGACCGGAATGGTGGGGCAGGAATTTGTCAGTTTTCTGCAAGGCCATCCGTGGTTCGATCTGACGTGGCTGGGCGCGAGCGACCGTTCGGCGGGCAAGCCATATCGCGAGGCGACGTCCTGGCGGCTGGGCGGCGTGATGCCGGCGTATGTGCGCGACATCGTGGTCTCGGATTCGAAGCCGGGCGATGCGCCGAAGCTGGTATTTTCCGCGATGGACGCGTCCGTCGCCACCGAAATCGAGCAGGCGTTCGCGGGCGCGGGACACGTGATCGTTTCGAATTCGCGCAATCATCGCATGGATGAGGACGTTCCGTTGCTGGTGCCGGAGATCAATGCCGATCATCTGCGGCTGCTGCCGCTTCAGGAAAAGAAACGCGGATGGAAGGGCAGATCGTGACCAATCCGAACTGCTCCACCATCGTGCTGGTGATGGCGCTGGCTCCGCTGAAGCAGTTCGGCATTCGAAAGGTGATGGTGACCACGATGCAGGCGATTTCGGGTGCGGGCTATCCGGGAGTCGCGTCCATGGACATCAACGCCAACGTGGTTCCGTTCATCGGCGGCGAAGAAGAGAAGATGGAGCAGAGACGCAGAAGATCCTGGGCGATTTTTCGGGCGCGCGCGTCGAGCCGCTGGCCGCGAAGGTCAGCGCACAGTGCAATCGGGTGCCGGTGGTCGATGGGCACATGATCGCGGTGTCGGTGGAGTTGGAAAAGAAGCCGTCGGAGGCGGAGATCATCGGCGCGATGCGCGGGCTGGCGCGGGATCCCGCAGCAGAAGGGCCTGCCGAGCGCGCCGCCGTGTCCGGTGATTTACATGGAGGAGAAGGATCGCCCGCAGCCTCGCCGCGATGTGGAGCGGGAGAACGGAATGGCGGTGTTCGTCGGCCGTTTGCGGAAATGTCCGGTGCTGGATTACAAGTTCATCGCGCTGGGCCATAACACGGTGCGCGGCGCGGCGGGTGCGGCGGTGCTGAATGCGGAGTTGATGAAGTCCGAGGGATGGCTGTCGTGAAAGCTGGAAACAGTAACCGCTCCCTTCGGTCACGGCTCATGTACGCCCCGATCTGCGCCCCGAGCCGCGACCACAGGGAGCAGTCAATGCACGGGTGGTCCGAGGAATAACAATGATTGTGATGAAGTTCGGCGGGACCTCCGTCGAATCGGCCGAAGCGATCGAGCGCGTCGCCGGAATTGTGCGTGCGCGGTTGCATCAGCGGCCGGTGGTCGTGGTGTCCGCGATGGGCAAGACCACCAACAAGCTGCTGGCCATCGCCGCGGCAGCGGTCGCGGGCGACCGTGCGAACGGCGCTCGACGAGCTCGAAGAACTGCGCGAGTTTCATCTGCGCGAATCGGCGGCTTGGGCATCGATGCGGCAGTCGAGGCGCATTTCGAGGAGCTGGCCGAGTTGGTGCGCGGGCTTGCCGTGATGGGCGAGCTGACGCCGCGCGCGACCGACGCGATCTCCGCGTACGGAGAACGCATTTCGAGCATCATCGTCACCGCGCATTTTCGCAGCGCTGCGGCATCAACGCAGCGCATCTGGATTCGCGCAACGTGATCGTCACCGACCGCGCGCCATACCCAGGCCGCGCCGCTGTTTCGCGGAAACCAACGCGCGCTTGGCGACGGCGTTCCGCGCTCGCGCGAAGCACGTGGTCGTGATGGGCGGCTTCATCGGATCGACGGAAGACGGCGTGACCACCACGCTGGGCCGCGGCGGGTCGGATTACACGGCGTCGATCGTCGGCGCGGGCATCGGCGCGGAGGAAATCCAGATCTGGACCGACGTCGACGGCATGCTGACGTGCCGATCCGACCATTCTGCCGGGCGGCTATCGCGTGAAAGCGTGCTCCTTCGCCGAAGCCGCCGAACTGGCGTATTTCGGCGCGAAGGTGCTGCATCCGGCGACGGTGCTGCCGGCCATCGAGAAAAATATTCCCGTGCGGATTCTCAATTCGCGCCGGCCGGAAGTGGAAGGAACGCTGATCACCTCGGAAGCCCCGCCGTCGACGAACGCCGATCCGCTCCATCGCCTGCAAGCGCAATATCACGCTGGTGAACATCGTCTCGACGCGCATGCTGATGGCGCATGGATTTCTGCGGCGCATTTTCGAGGTTTTCGACCGCTATCGAAACGCCCGTGGACATGCTGGCGACGTCCGAAGTCAGCGTATCGCTGACCATCGACAACACTCGCTCGCTGGAGGCGATTCGCGCGGAGATCGAAGACGTTCGCCGAAGTCTCGGTGGAAGAAAATCAGGCCATCGTGTGCCTGGTGGGCGAAAATCATCCGCCAGACGCCGGGCGTCGCGGCGCGCGCTTTCTGCGCGTTGAAGGGACATCAACGTGCGCATGGTTTCGCAAGGCGCGTCGCAGCTGAATATCAGCCTGGTGGTGGCCGCCGGCGGACCTGCAGCGCGCGGTAGAATCGCTCCACCGGGAGTTTTTCGCAACCCGGACCCGGCGGCATTCGAATGAATGAAACTCGCGATTATCGGTTACGGGAAGATGGGACGGCTGATCGAGCAGCTCGCGCCGGAGTACGGGTTCACGATTCATGCCCGCATCGACGTGGATGACGATTTCGAAGCAAGCCGCGGGCGCCGACGTGGCGATCGAGTTCACGCGTGCCCGCACGCGGTGCTCGGAAATATCGAAACGCTGGCGGCGATGGGCATTCCGGTGGTGGTGGGCACCACCGGCTGGCTCGCAGCACATGGATCGCGTGCGGGCCGCCGTCGAGAAGAACGGGGCGGCGCTGGTGTGGAGCCCCAATTTTTCCATCGGCGTGAACGTGTTCTCTGCGCGTGGTGCGCGAAGCCGCGCGGCTGCTGGCGAATGAGCCGCAATACGGCGCGTGGGCCTGGGAGATTCATCACCACACCAAGAAAGACGCGCCGTCGGGAACGCTGCTCGAAGCTGGTGGAAGAGATGAAGGCCGGCCGGATACGCGCGCAACATCGATGCCAGCTCGAATCGCGCGGGCGCGCATCCCGGAACGCATGAGATCGGCTTCGATTCGGCGGCGGACACCATCACGCTGCGTCACACGGCGCGCAGCCGCGAAGGGTTCGCGCGCGGCGCGCTGAAAGCGGCGCAATGGATCGTCGGGCAAGCAAGGGCGTGTTCGAGTTTCAGGACGTTTTGTTCACGAAGGAGGTGACTGATATGTTTACAGGATGCGGCACCGCGCTGGTGACTCCGTTCCGCAAGGATCAGTCGCTCGATGAAGCGGCGATGCGCAAGCTGGTCCGGCGGCAGATCGAGGCGGGCATCAATTTCCTGGTTCCCTGCGGCACCACCGGCGAGAGCCCGACCCTGACGCGCGCGGAGCATCTGCGCGTGGTCGAGATCACGGTCGAAGAAGCCAAGGGCAAAGTTCCGGTGCTGGGCGGGCGCGGGCGGCTACAACACGGCGGAAGTGATCGAGCTCGCCAAGGAACTGCGACACATGGGCGTCGACGGCATCCTTTCGGTCACGCCGTACTACAACAAGCCCACGCAGGAAGGGCTGTATCAGCACTACAAAGCGATCGCCGAAGCGGTGCCGCTGCCGATCGTCGTCTATAACGTGCAGGGACGCACCGGCGTCAACGTCGAGCCGGCGACTCTGAAGCGCCTGGCGGAGATCGACAATATCGTCGGCGTGAAGGAAGCCTCGGGCAACATCGGCCAGATGGCGCGCGGTGTGCACGAGCTTCCGGAGCGCTTCAACGTGCTGAGCGGCGACGATGCGATCACCATTCCGCTGATCGCGCTGGGCGGGCGCGGAGTGATCTCGGTGGTCTCGAACGAAATTCCGGGCGAGATGACCAAGCTGACGCAGCTCGCGCTGGCCGGCGATTTCGCGGCGGCGCGCGCGATGCAGCGCACGTGGTTCGCCGCTGATGGAAGTGAATTTCGTCGAGTCGAATCCGATTCCGGTGAAGGCCGCGATGGCGCATGATGGGCCTGCTGCGAACCGGTCTTCCGCCTGCCGATGGTGCCGCCGTCGCCGCAGAATCAGCGCCAAGATCGAAGCGGTGCTCAAAGCCGGTCGGACTGCTCGCGGCGCGCTCGCGGAGCTACGCATGCAGACTGAGATCGAACAGCTGTTCGACCACAAGCCCGCCGCTTATACGCGAAGAACATTTCGCGCTGTTTCAGCGTTTCAAAGCACGCGCTGAACTGCAGGCGCGGTGCGCGCGGCCGAGCCGGACGCGTCCGCGAAAACCGGCTGGCGCGTGAACGCCGTGGGTCAAGAAGGGCATCCTGCTGGGGTTTCGCATGGGCGCGATCGTCGACATGTCGATCGACCGCGCGCGGCAGCCGTTCTTCGACAAAGCCACGTGGCCCGGTGAAGCGATTCACGCGGATCGAGCGGCGTGCGCATCGTGCCGGGCGGCTCCAGCATTCGCGACGGCTGCTTACATCGGCACGAGGCGTCACCTGCATGCCTCCGATGTACATCAACGCCGGCGCGTGGGTGGGCGACGGAACCATGGTCGATTCGCACGCGCTGGTGGGAAGCTGCGCGCAGATCGGCAAGAACTGCCACATTTCCGCGGCGGCGCAGATCGGCGGCGTGCTGGAACCGGTGGGCGCGCTGCCGGTGATCATCGAAGACGATGTGCTGGTCGGCGGCAACTGCGGCGTCTACGAAGGCACGGTGGTGAAGCGCCGCGCGGTGCTGGGCAGCGGCGTGATTCTGACGCGCTCGACGCCGGTCTACGACGTGGTTCGCGGCGAAGTGCTATTCGGCGACCGACGATCGACCCGCTGGTGATTCCCGAAGGAGCGGTGGTGGTGGCCGGTTCGCGCGCGATTCGCGAGGGCAAGGGCAAAGAGTGGGGAATTTCGCTGTACACGCCGGTGATCGTGAAATATCGGGATAGCAAAACGGACGCAAAAATACAGCTCGAGGATTGGTTGCGGTAGAAACGTCGATGACGGCCGGGGCTTCTGGACTTATCGCCAGGCGTGGTCCGGCCGTCGATGATTTGAGGAGCGGTCTAGCTTACGATGATCTGGGGTACTCGCTTGTTGGCGTCCCTCGGTTTACTCGGCTTTCGATGCTTCCTCTCTGATTTCCCCGTACGGGAAGATTATCGAATCGATTCGAAACAATCTCCAGTCGATGCCATGCTACGAGCTGACACCGTAAGGCGTTAACGGCTTCCAGGAGTTCAGTACCACTTCAACACGACGACGCTTCCTGGCCAGGAAGTTTTCTGATTCGAAGATAGCAGACGGCGCGAAGCGAATTTCGGGAAACGGCTGATTCTATTGATGAATTTTGCTGTGACCGGCTACTTCGAATATTCACCCATCAGCGCGCGCCAGCGGATTCCGATCAGCGCGCCGAACGATGCGGCGCCGGAGAGCGCGCTTACTTTAGTTCCCTCCACGTTATTCCACACCACCGGAACTTCAATCGCCTTAATCCCGAGAACCTTGGCTATCACCAGATCTTCCACGTCGAAGCTGAATCCGTCGAGTTGCTGGCGGCGAAAAATCTCGCGCGCGGCGGCGGAGTGAAACAATTTGAATCCGCATTGCGTGTCGCGAAACGGAAGACCGGTAACGCAGCGCATGAACAGATTAAAAGCGCGGCCCGATAATTCGCGAAACGCGGATTGATGCACGCCGACCAGCGACCGGTCGATGGCGCGCGATCCAATGGCGACTTGCGCGCCTTCCCCTTCCACGGCGGCGATCAGTTTGTCCAGCTCGCCGATGGGAGCCGAGAGGTCGGCGTCGGTGTAGAGAATCCATTCGCCTCTGGCGTCCAGGATCCCGTGGCGAACGGTGTAGCCCTTACCGCGATTGCCGGGATTCTTCAGAAGGCGGATCGCGGGGTGGCTGCGCTGCCAGGTTTCGACCAGCGCGGCGGTGCCGTCGGTCGATCCATCGTCCACTACGATGACCTCAACGAAGGGAAAGTTTTTAGAGCCAAGATACGCCAAAACGGCTTCCAGTGTCGACGGGAGGCGCTTTTCTTCGTTATACGCGGGAATGACGATGGAAATCGACGGCAATTTACGAGCCTACAACAAGTAAGGCTCCCCAGTGGAATCCCGCGCCGAATCCGGCGAAGACGACCGGTGTATCGCGCTTGAATCCGGACTGCGCGCTCCATTCGGTTGCGGCGATCAGCATGGACGCCGACGAAGTGTTGCCGTAGCGGGCGATGTTCGAGAAAAACTTTTTGGGGGCGACTTCCAGCGCCTGCGCAATGCGCACAATCAGATTTTGATTGGCCTGATGCATCAGGAACGTATCGATCGCGGAGGCCGGCAGAGCGCGCTGGTCGAGCAGCTCGCGAATCACGGTGGGAACTTTTCGCGACGCTTGCAGAATCACCGTGCGGCCGTCCATGTGAATCGGCTGGTCGAACTCCAGCTTCAAGTTTTCGGCGAAGGAGCCATCGGAGTGGAGGCGCGAATCGACGATTTTCGCCGGGCCTTCGTTGGGGTCGATGAGACATGCGCCCGCTCCGTCGCCGAACAGGATGGCGGTGTTGCGATCGAGCGGCGGATGCTCGACCACGGCCGACATTTTTTCGGCGGCGATCAACAGTACGGGGCCGTAAACGCCAGCGAGATGCCCGGCCAACGCCAGGCCGAATAAAGATCCCGCGCTGGCCATGGGGACGTCGATGGCGGGAATTCCGGCAGCGCCCAAACGGGCGGCGGTTTCGGCTGCGGGTCCGGGGAAGCGGCGCGGGCTGGATCCGCTGGATACGATCACCATGCCGAGTTTTGAGAACGTCCATGGCGGCGCACTTCAGACAATCGAGAGCGGCTCGCTCGGCCAGATCGATCACGGATTCGGAAGGTTCAGCGTAGCGGCGCTCGACGATTCCCGACATAGTGAGAATCCAATCCGCCTCGCACCCCAGGCGAGCGGCGAGTTCAGCGTTGCCGACAATGTTCGAGGGAACGTAGCGGCCGAAGGCCTTGAGAAAAGCCATGGCCGCTCAGGCAGCGTGGACTTCGATGTAGTTTTCGATGCGCGCGACCGAATCGAATTTACGCGGATTCAGCTCCGCATCGGGCACCTTCATTTTGAATTCCTGCTCGAGGGCGGAGACCATGTCGGGCAGAGCGAACGAATCCAGCACGCCCGATTCGAACAAAGATGCTTCGGGGTCGGCAGGAATGGGTTTCTGCGCGACCTTCTGGATGACGGCGAGGATGCGTTCTTGAGTAGTCATGCGGATTAAGATTTACACATTTTAGCAGAGCCGCCGATAGTCTATGATAGATCGATGCTCACGTACACTTTGCTGTCCCTGAGCTTGCTGGCCATGGGTCATGCGCCGGCAGGAACGCAGCTGCACATTCGCCTGACCGCACCGGTTGGAACTTATGCCAGCGCGGTGGGAGAACCGGTCAGCGCCGTGCTGATCGCACCGGTGGCCGCCGAGACGGGTGAGACGCTGTTGCCCGCGGGCAGCTCGCTCGAAGGGACGGTGAAGCGCGTGACGCGCGTGGGCTTGGGGTTGGTCCACGAGACGGCAGCGCTCGAACTGGAGTTCGACCAGATCCGGCTGCCGGATGGAGAGCGCGTGCCGGTGGCGAGCCGGGTGCTCGAAGTGGACAACGGACGCGAGCGCGTGATCCCGGACGGAAGCATTCTGGGAGTGCGCACGACGTCGAGCGTGGCGTATCGCTTCAGCGGCTACATCCGCACGGCGCTGTGCTGGGAGATTCACGCGCGGCTGGCATTGTGGGCGGTGAAAAGCCTGCTGGTCCGGGTCCCGGAGCCGGAGATTTATTACGCGCCCGGTGTGGAAATGACGCTGTCTCTGACGGAGCCGATGCTGGCGCCGGCGCGGCAGGACCCCGACAACAAACTCACGCGGCGGGAACGCGAGCAGGTGCGGCTGCTGGTTTCGCAAATGCCCTATCGCGCTACGTCGAAGGCCAGCGTGCCGTCGGATCTGGTCAACGTGATGTTCGTGGGATCGCGGAATCAGATTGCCGGCGCGTTCGAAGCGGCGGGATGGACGCAGGCAAGCGCCCCCACCATGCGCTCCCGCATTCAGAATGTGCGGGCGTACGTCGAGGGCGCGGGATATCGCGCCGCTCCCATGTCGATGCTGCTGCTGAACGAAACCGAACCCGATATGTCCTGGCAGAAGGGGTTGAACGACGTTTCCAAGCGCCATCACGTACGGGTGTGGAAACAGGCGGAGACGTGGGACGGTCAGGAGATCTGGGCTGGGGCGGCCACGCGCGACATCAATTTCGCGTACATGCGCCACGGCGGCGCGTGGACGCACCGCATCGAAGAAGATGTCGATCTGGAGCGGGACAAGATCGCCTACGACCTGCAATTCACGTCGTGCACGGACCTGGTGGATTGGTGGGACCGGCCGGGCGCGCCGCTATCGGCGAAAAACGCCACGGGCGATCCGATGAGCACGGATGGGCGCATTGCGATCGTCCGGCTTAACGACTGCGCGAAGCCGCGGCTGCTGCAATCGGGCAATTCGGCCTCGTTGCCGGTGCACGGGAACTATTTTGAGCGGCTGGCGCGCCGGCAGATCCTGAGTGTCCGCAGCGATTTTTACCGCACGAACATGTATTGGCGGACGTACGAGGGCGTGCGCTGGACGGTTATGGCGATCCGCCATCATCATCGGCCCGCGGAACCGTCGCCGGTAAGGGAGGAGCCCGCGACTTCAGTGGCGGGTTCGTTCCGCTCACGCGCCTGGAACAGCAGCTGGCTCCGGTGAGCCTCCGGCTCTTTCGGTCGCCGCGGCTGACTGTCATCAGGGTGCGGGGCTGGTCTGACGACGGGATTGTTCTGCCGCTGCTGCTGATCGCCGAGGAGCTGAAAAGACGCCCGCCACAAAGACGACCTGCTGGCGTTCGCACGCGAACTTGATTCGCAGACGCGCCGGACCGGCGGGAAACCATGGATGCGGCGTTGGTGGCCGCGTACGTTGCGCTGACTGCTTCAGGCATGCCCCTGACGTGCGCGAATGTGCGAAACAATATCACTACGGAATTGGGCGAAGATCCCGAAGCGCGATTGCTCAGTCCGCGTAAGGTCAGCAGCATCGCCAAGACTCTGGGATTCCGCACGCGACACACCAACCACGGGGCCGTGTTGAGCATTGATCAGAAGCGGCTCAAGACGCTTTGCGAGCGGTTCTCTATCGTCAGAAAACCAGCGTGATCTCGGTAACTAATTGATGTTTATGTGGTTATGTATGTGTACGTGACGATGTGATGATAGTGACGGTTTCCAAGGTGTGCCCGGTGGGCTGCCCTTTTTGGGCTCCCACGGGCCAGTAGGGCGGTCCCTGGGGGATCGTCACCACCGTCACTTCGTCACCCCAGTGCGCCCGGGGCCCGGAGGGCGGATGTGCGGGGAAGCCAGGTACATATGTCATCAATACATACCCGCCCCAAAGGGGCGAAGAGATTTCTTGGCGCGGGCTAGGCGCGGGCCGAACCTAAGCCAGCCGGATGATATAATTCCCGCGCGGTTTCATCAATCCATTGGAGGCGCAATGTCGAAGATCATTCATGTTCACTTGAAAGGCAAGAACGAACCGGCTATCTTCCCAGGAGCGAAAACAGCCGTTGTCGAAGGCTGGCTAGTTGTCACGGATGAAGGCGGTGAAGAGGTTGGCAAGTTTAACGTCGCCGAAATTCAAGGATGGTGCATCCGAGCAAACTAATCTCGCCCACTCGACAGGTGGTGCATCGGATCTCCTCTCCATGGCCGCATGAAATCACATGCGTTTCGCGGCGACCCCGCTTCGCGCGGTGCGCGGTATATCTTTCTGGTAGACGTACCTTGATCCCCGCAGCGCTGAGCGCTGCCCACACTACGATTTCTCGTCAGCAGAAGGTCCGTACATTCCTGGAATCGGGACATCGAGCAGGCGGAGATAAACGCTCAATTGTCCTCTGTGATGGATCAAGTGGTTCATTAGGCCTCGCCCCCGCAGCGCCACGTAGACGGTTTTGGATATTTCAGGGGTAACTTTGATCGTTCGCGCGAGGAAGTCGTCATCGATGCCAGCGAGCACATCGCGCGAATCCGCGACGTATTTATCGAAGTTCGCCAGCAACTCGGTCTTTGAGGCTGTATCCGGCGGTTTGGAGGCGTGCCGACCGGCGATGACGGTCGGTGTCAATGGAATTCTTGCGATGTGATTCGACAATTGTCCCAAGGTGTGCGACTTCTCGTGTGGCTTCCAACCGAACTTATCTTCGGGCACGCAGTCGAGGAGTTTGCGGGTGCTGCGCATTTCCTCGTCGAACTCCGCTAACAACGCGCTGCTGATCGTCATTTATGCACCCCTTTTTTAGAGAGGATAGCAGAGCGTCTGGACCCGGCTCGATTTGTTCGTCAGCCTCGCGGAGACTTTCTGAACCGGCGATCTGGGTCAAAAATGTCCCGACCTCAGCACACAGTTGCCCCGGAGTGCGACCAGCGCTCCGAACCGAAAGTTCCTGCTTGCGGATCAATCGGGGCTGACAGGTTAGTGAGCACTGCGCCGTCAGGCGAGATTTTCCGTGCTTGTGTGACGGCCGTTATCGCCCGGAGACCAACCACTGCGCGAGCACGAGCAATTCCCCAATGGCGAGAAGCGTCCCGAAGATGGTCTTGTTGCGTCGGGCCAACCAAAGGGGTAAGTAGATGTCGAAGTTGTCCGCGCGTTCCTCTGTGTAGCGAGCTGCGAGATCGGTCAATGGACAGCGGCCCCGATTCACCGCTAGGATGGCGCATTCCACCAGTACTAACCCGGTCAGAGCCGCTGCCCATAGAAACTGGTGCCGGGCACCGGCGACGGGGATCGCCATGATGCATCCGGCGAAGAAGAGCCAAATCGCCGAGTGCAGGATCTTGATTCCTACCAGGATGGGGTTTCGTTCCGATGGAGGTTGCACGAGAAGTCCCAGTTTAGAAAACTTGTCGATTCGATGGGCAGCAATTCCGAAGTTTCTCAGAAAGCTGGACAGTCCTGTGTACCGGCGACGCCGGACTTTGAGGAATTCAAATGCGGTCGCTCGCTGCTAGTCGCCTGGCGTTTACCGATCCAGCGTTATGGCGCTATGCGTTCGGCTTCCCCGGATTCTTGCGCATCGAATCGCCACGCATCTCAATGCGGAAGTTGATTGGAATGAGCGAACGCGGCAAAGGCACTCGAAATGATCGTGCATTCCTCTTGACAACCTTATCCCATCGGCTCACACTGAGTCGGTGCTTGAGCAATTCCGCTGCACCGATCAGATCATCTGACCTAAGCCAGGTAATCTGGAGATTTCTTCGTTATTCTTAGCCAAACCACGCAACCCAGGAGGTTGAAATGTTTGCACGTAGCGTATCCATTCACCTGAAGCCCAACAGCTCCGTGGCGTTCACCAAGCAGATCGAGAACGAAACTTTGGCAACGTTGCGAAAGCACCAAGGATTTCAAGGCAAACTTACGTTGCTCGCTCCGGGCGGGACCGAAGCTCTCGCGATGAGCTTCTGGGATAAGAAGGAGAATGCCGACGCCTACGCCAAAACCGGCTATCCAGAAGTTCTGAAAAACCTGAACAGGTTCATCGAAGGCACTCCGACAGTTCAGACTTACGAAGTCGCGAGTTCGACGTTCCACAAGATCGCCGCAACAGTAGGGGTCTGAACCTAAGTCATTCGCCACCGGCGCGGGCGGACTCGGCCCGCCCTCGCCACGCTCGCCCGCACGCTGTTCTGCCGGGCAACGGCGGAAGCCCCGCCTCAGCACACAGTGGCCCCGCAGCGCCGTTCGCGTTCCGGGCTCGTGCGGATGTCGGGAGCATCGAAATTAGGGTGATTGACTGATGGCCGCAAATCATTCGTCGGCCGATAACTAAAGCGTGACTCCAGGTGTCCCTGATCCCAACCGACCCAAGGGCAGCAAGCTTCCGTGGTGGGCAGGGGCGTTGCCCGGAGTTGCGTTCGTCGCATTTTTTGCAGTTCGAGCCTTTGTTCAGATGGGTCATGCTTCAGGGGCCGTTTCTGGCGGCGGCACGATCAAGCCATCGAAATCATTGGCCTGCGTCGAGCCCTACAGCGTTACCCTGTCGAACAGCGAGTTTTATGTGCCCGAGGGCCAAGAGTTCGTTCCCCGGAATAGCACAGAGCTTTCCACAGTAGTCAGCGGAATGATTCGAAATGATTGCGGTGAGCTGCTGAAGTCGGTGACGATCCATATCAATGTGCGTGACGATGACGGAAAACGGGGCGTTGGATCAGTGACGGTCTCCGACTTGAACCCCGGCGAGGCGAAACCGTTCAGCAAGGCGTGGATGGGACGAGTGACCTCGTACCAGATCACAGGAATCCAGTAGTTCGAAGCTTTCGTCGAGGTTCTTTCCCCCGACGAGTCTGACCTCGGAGTCCCCTGTCCGGATTCACGATTCCGCGCATCTCGATGCGATTAGCGTTGTGCACGAGGGGTCGAGGATGTTTCGCCTCAGCACACAGTGGCGCGGAGCGCGACAGCGCTCCGATTCGCAGTTGACTGGATTGATCAACGCTACGCTACCAAGTGAGACCTACCCGCCTGCAGGACGCATCCCATCATCGGGTGTGATAAGACCGACTGGCGGTCGGCGCTTTCCGGTAATGCAACAACGCTATGCTGTCGAGTGCAGGGTGTCAGCGGCCCGAGTGTCCTAGAATGGGCGCATGAGATGGAAGCGCAGCATCCTCTGCCTCGTCGTACTCGTGTTCTTGGCTGCCTTCCCGTGGGGCGGCGCTTGGCCGGGACAATTCCCGCCGTTCCGGTGTGTTTCCTTAAGCGACGCGCGCAAAATCGCTCCTGGAGCGCCCAATCGTGCGCCAAACCGCAGTTCTTAGGCTGTCCCGGTGCTCAAATCCGACAAAATACGAGTGTACAGCTGAGTCAGGTCGTTTTGTCCGGCGGATGTCCGTATTTTGTCCGTCCAGTTCCGGTCAAAGCGACGTGATTTCCACAGAGAGTGCATGACCTTCAGTGAAGGGCAGTGAACTCAGAACTTTCGGTGGAAATGGGGATTAGTGTCTAAATTGTTGGAGGCGCGGATCGGAGTCGAACCGACGAATAAAGGTTTTGCAGACCTCTGCCTTACCACTTGGCTACCGCGCCATTAGCCTACTTAAACAGATACCCCGGCAGCGCGGGGAATGTCAACTCCGCAATTACTTCTGATTCACCTGCGGAGTCGGCACCGGCGCACCGCGGCGGCGTCCTCCCGGACGATCCGGCCAGACCCTCTGCCTCTGCTTCAGATCCGACCATTGCTGCGCGGTCAGAGTCATGCGAAGCTTCAGATCCATCTGCGAGACGGCCTTGGTCAGATCCGCGCGCGCACTCGCCAGGCGATTGATGGCGTCGTTCGCCTTGGCCTCATCCACCGGATCTTCATTGAATACCGTCTCAACGTCTTTCTCGGCCTTGTTTACTGCCGTGCGGACATCGGTCATGCGGGGCCGGAAATCGCGGACCGTCTGTTGAATCTGTTTCGTCTGCGCGTCGCTGAGATTCAGATCCTTGGTGACCTCGCTATCCAGAAACCACGGACGCGGCCCGCGCGGCTGCGCGCACAGGAGAGCCGGAATCGCCAGAAGGCACCAGATCCGCATAGACTACTGATTATCCTCAAAAAGCTCATGAATCGGGGAAGCCGCGCGAGGCTCCGTCGATTGCTCCATCGAATACACCTCGGAGAATAACTGCGCGTCACCCGAATCCGTACGTGGAGCGGGCGGAGCCGGCCGGTGCACCAGCACGACTACCGCCAGCACACACGCGGCCACCAGCGCCGGCGCCCACTTCAAGCGCCGGCCAGGCTGGTGGTCCAATCGCGAGTAAATTTTCCGGCGCTGCGCAGTCAGAAACTCCGCGCTAACCGGTGTCGCCGGGATCATCTCACGATGCCGCTGTTCGAACGCGCGCCAGCGAGCGCCGCACGCGTCGCACTCCGCCAGATGGGCACTCGCGCCGTCCGGTTCCATTCCGTAAACCCGGTCGATCAACTGGTCGTCCGTCAGATGCATCATCTGGTTCCCCCGTACACATCGCGCAGTTCCTCGCGCAACTTCGACACCGCGCGGAACATATGCGCTTTTACCGTCCCCACATCCAAGCCCAGGGTCGCGCCGATTTCTTCCAGGCTCAGCTCTTCAAAATGCCGCAGCGTGAACACCGCCCTTTGCCGCGGCGACAGCTTTTCCAGCGCCAGTGCCAGCCGCCGGCCGATTTCTCCAGCGAAATACCGATCTTCCGCTTCCGGAGCCATCGACTCCGCCATCGCCAGAATCGCCTGTTCGTCTTCATGGGCCGGCCTGCGCCGCCAGAACTGCCATTTCCGCGAACGCAGCCGGTCCAGGCACGTATTGACGGCGACCCGGGTAATCCAGCGCGCCGGATCGTCCAATTCCACCGCGTCGTCGCGAGTCAGCGCCTGGTAAGCCTTTAGAAACACGTCCTGAGTGGCGGAATCCGCTTCGTCGCGATCCTGCAAGAAGCGCTGGCATAACGAGTAAACGCGCCTCTGCTCCGACGTCATCCACGCACTGAAGTCGCGCAATGCCCCGGGATCAGACTTCTCGGCCAATAGAGGTTCGGCCATCAGCCCCATCATACTCTTCAGGACGAGATTCCGGAAAGGGCGGTTTACAAAGGGCTTACGATTTGAAAACGAAGGGTTTATTGCGCCCCGAAGGCGGGGATACGAGCCGTCACCAGTACTCCCGCATCCGGCGTCGTCTCGTGCGTGACGTGCATTTCGTCGAGAAACTTCGAGATTGGCAAGCGGCCTTCGCCCACGGCTGCCGCTGCGGCGAATACGGATTCCTTGGGCAATTGATCCAGGTCGTGGCCCTCTTCAACCAGCATTTCATGCTCGATCCAGTTGGAAAGAGGGATGTTACGGAAAAACAGCCGCTCCTGCATCACCATGCTTTTCTTTGCCGAAGTGAGCGATTTGCTCTCCCGCACGTAGCTGCGCTCCTCCACGCGAAAATCCTGCATGAACTCGTCGAGCGAGTGCCGCTTGGTGGCTTCTTCCGTGGCTTTTATCCGCTCCTCCATCGTGATCCGCTGGGACGAGATGGTCGCGCGCGCTTCGGCCAGCGATTCGCGCTCCTTGGCCAGCGCGACTTCCATCCGCGCCTGCATGATGTAAAACGACAAAAGAGCGCTCCCACCCGCTACGAAAACCGGGAGGAACATCCATAGAAATGCTTCCATGTGCATATGGGGCAACCTGCTTACCTTCTATCGGAGGGCTATGGTAAGAAAGTTAGGGTGCTAGGTGAAAAAACTTAGGTAGGATAGAGCCTATGAATTCACGACGGGAATTTTTGAGCTTTCTTGCCGCCAGTCCGCTGGCGCTGGCGCAGCCTGAAGTCATCGCGAATCCGAAAGACGCCCTGGACGTCCTCGATTTCGAAGGAGCCGCGCGTCGCGCGATTCCGATCGCTCACTGGGCCTACATGTCGACTGGCGTGGATGACGACGCGACGCTACGCGCGAACCGCGAGGGATTCAAGAAAATCCAGCTGCGGGCCCGCCGCCTGGTCGACGTCAGCCACGTCGACACTTCCGTCGAGTTGTTCGGCACCAAATGGGAGACACCGATCTTCATCTGCCCTTGCGGCAGCCAGAAGGCGTATCATCCTGACGGCGAGCTCGCGGTTGCTCGTGCTGCTCGGGCGAAAAATACGCTGCAAGTACTATCGACTCAAACTTCGACATCAGTGGAGGATGTGGCGCAAGCGCTGGGGCATCCGCCCTGGTATCAGCTTTATGCGCCAACCAAATGGGAAGCGACCGAAAAGCTGGTGCGCCGCGTCGAAGCCGCCGGCTGTCCGGTCCTGGTCTTCACCATCGACCTGACAGGCGGCCGCAACACGGAGACGCAGACGCGCATGTCCAGAGCGGATACGCGCCAATGTTCTTCGTGCCATCCGCGCGCGAAGCCGATGTTTGAGGGGCTCGGACAAGTCGGGATCAATCCGCCCACGATGACTTGGGAATACGTCGATCGAGTGAGGAATCTGACCAAGATGAAACTGATCCTGAAAGGCATCGTCACTCGCGAAGATGCAGCTTTGTGCGTGGAGCACGGCGTGGACGGAATCGTGGTTTCAAACCACGGTGGACGAGCCGCGGAGAGCGGCCGCGCCACGATCGAAGACTTGCCGGAAGTGATCGACGCGGTGCGAGGCCGCATTCCCGTGCTGGTCGACAGTGGATTCCGCCGCGGCACTGACATCTTCAAAGCGCTGGCGCTGGGCGCGAAGGCGGTTGGCGTCGGCAGGCCATATCTGTGGGGCCTGGGAGCTTTTGGCCAGCCTGGTGTGGAGCGCGTTCTGGACATCCTGCGAGCCGAGCTGACGCTGGCAATGAAGCAATGCGGAACACCCTCGGTGGGCGCAATCACGCGGTCCTTCGTGGTCTAGTAAGAAGCGAAGATGAAAATATCCGGTCTGATTGCGGCCGTCTGCTGGTTTGGCTGCCTCGGTTACGCGCAAACTCCATCGTCGATTAAGAAAGAGGCAGTCATGTCGCATCATGCAACAGGATCGTTCGAAGTGAAGCTGGTTCCGCAAACGCCCGACGGCACGTTTGAAGACGCAACCATGGGAAGGATGACCATCGACAAGCGATTCCACGGCGATCTCGAGGCGACCAGCAAAGGACAGATGCTGAGCGCGATGACCGAAGTCAAAGGATCGGCCGGCTATGTCGCGATCGAGCGGGTGACGGGAACCCTCGAAGGCCGCAGCGGCACTTTTTTCCTCCAACACACGGGGACCATGAATCGCGGCGAGCCGACGCTAACGGTTACCATCGTCCCCGACTCCGGCACCGGCCAACTTGTGGGGATTGCGGGCCAGATGACGATCAAAATCGAGGGCGGAAAACACTTTTACGATATCGAGTACACGCTCCCGTAGCGCGGTCTACGATGCTTTCCGCATGGGCTGCACCTCGCTCATGATCCGATCGGACAGCGCGTCTTCCGCCGAATCCAGGTCATACTTGGCTTGCAGGTTCATCCACATTTGAGCCGATGTGCCGAAGTATCGCGCTAGCCGAAGCGCGGTGTCCGCCGAAATCGATCTTTTCTCGTTGACGATCTCCGTGAGGCGGTTTGCCGGAACACGCAATGCAAGCGCCAAGGCGTTGGCAGTGACGCCGGCGTCTTCAAGAACTGTCTTCAACACCAGGCCGGGATGCACGGGCCGCAATTTTGTAACTTTCGCAGGCATGGAGGGCTGCTCCTTTGGTTAGTGGTAATCGGTGATCTCAACATCGAAGGCGTCGCCATCGCGCCAATGGAAACAAATACGGAATTGGTCGTTGATTCGAATACTGTAGGCTTGCGCGCGATCGCCGCTAAGTTTTTCCAAGCGAAGACCAGGCAGCGATAAATCCCTCAGCGAAGTCGCCGCATCGAGAAGGGCCAGCTTCACGCGGGCTGTAGTCTCAATGCTCTGAAACTTCCTGCTTGAAATCCGACGGAGGAGTTTTTCCGTCTCTTTGTCCTTGCAGGAACGGATCATCCAGATCCACAGCATACTATGCGATGCGTATTATGTCAAGCGAAAAGCGGCTACATCGCCTGCGAGCCGTCCAGCTTCTGCCCGCTTACCAGCGCGCCGATCTGGCGAAATTGAAAGCGTCCCAACGCGCGGAAAATCGCGCCGATCCGGAACAGTAAGCCCGCGAAAAATCCGTCGTATTTGCCCACAAATGCGGCCGCGCCCAAAGCCCGGTCGGCTTCGTACAAGGGATCTCCCGCGTTCGAATCCGGAGCGTCATAAAACGTCGCGCGAATCGAGGGATACAGCTTAATCTTTTTCTGCGCCCGCCGGACCTGCATGGCCAAGTCCGCGTCCGACCACGAATGCCCGTAGCGTTCGTCGAAGTAATTCATGCTCTTGATGAATTGCTTCCGCGCCATCAGCGCGTCGAGGCCCGGATGTTCCATCTCGACGCAATCCTGTGCCGCATCGATCTCCACGGAAGATTCCTGCCCCGCCAGCATCGCGCGAATTCGATGATCCCGCGACACCACGTGACCCTCCGGATCGCTCAGAAGCGGGCATACCGCCGCTGCATCCGGATCCGCTTCCAGCCGTTCGGCGAGCTTGATCACTGTATCCGGCGCCACTTCGACATTCGGCGATAAATAAAACAGCAGAGCCGCCTTCGCCGTCCGCGTGCCAATATTCATCGCCCGCGTCGCTCCCAGGTGCATCGGCAGGCGCAGCATGGTGACTCCCTCGAACTCCGAATCGAGCTGCGAGCTTTCATCCTGGCTGCCGCAGTCGACCACCAGAATTTCCAGGTGCTCTCGATCCTGGCTGCGCTCCAGTGCCTGGATCGCACGCCGCAGCGCGGCAGCCTGGTTGAACCCGATCAGAATCGCCGACACCTTGGGCTCAATCGTCTCCTCTTGCTGTTCCTGTGGAATTGCAATGGTTTCGACCGGATCTTCGCGTCGAGCGTCGCGGCGTCTGACTTCTGCCATTTACCTTAAATGATAATCGAGCTTACGAAGCCGACCCTTTCGCCGCCGTCCCGTGGATCTCCTGCAAGCTCCACACGCGAATCGGATCGCGGCGCCGGGACGCGATCGCTTCCACCGCCGCCCGCGCGCCGCTCATGGTGGTGATGCACGGCACGCGATAGGTCACCGCGTTTCTGCGGATCGCCTTTTCATCGGCGAAATGCGTGCGCGCCGCTGGTGGCCGTATAGATGATCAGATCGAGCGACCCGGCCTTCAGCAGATCCACCGCGTTGGGCCGGCCTTCGTTCACCTTGAAGACGGTCTTCACCGGCATCCCCGCGGCGCGAATCGCGTCGGCCGTGCCGCGCGTGGCGCGTCACCTCGAAGCCCAGCTCGGTGAACCGCCGCGCCAGCGCCACCGCCACCGGCTTATCGCGATCGTTCACGCTGAGGAACACGCGGCCCTTGTCCGGCAGCGGCGTGCCCGCGCTCAACTGCGCCTTGGCGAACGCTTCGCCGAAATTTTCGCCGACGCCCATCACTTCGCCGGTCGAGCGCATCTCCGGCCCCAGCGTCGGGTCGACGCCCGGGAATTTATTGAACGGAAACACCGGCGATTTCACGAAGAATTGCGGGACCTGCAGAACGCCCGTGCGCGTCCGTGAAATCCGAGATCTTCTTGCCCAGCATCACGCCCACCGCGATCTTCGGCAGCGGCACGCCGGTCGCTTTGCTGACGTACGGCACGGTGCGCGAGGCGCGCGGATTCACTTCCAGCACGTACACCGTGCCGTCTTTCACCGCGTACTGGACGTTCATCAGCCCGATGACGTTCAGCGCCCGCGCCAGTCGCTCGGTGTAAGTCCGGATGGTCGCGAGCACCGCTCGGGCAAGCGAAGTCGCCGGCAGCACGCAGCTCGAATCGCCCGAATGCACGCCCGCTTCTTCGATGTGCTCCATGATGCCGGCGATCAGCACCGCGCCGCTGGTATCCGCCAGCGCGTCCACGTCCACTTCGGTCGCGTCTTCCAGGAACCGGTCGATCAGCACCGGACGGTCCTGCGAGAACACCACGGCTTCCTGCATGTAGCGCCGCACGGTGTCTTCGTCGTAGGCGATCACCATCGCGCGGCCGCCCAGCACGTAGCTGGGCCGCACCAGCACCGGAAAGCCGATGTGACCGCGCGACCTCGCACGCGCTCTTCGACGTTGGTCGCCGAGCCGTTTTGCGGGCGACGGAATTTTCAGATCGTCCAGCAGCTTGCCGAATCGCTTGCGATCTTCGGCCAGATCGATATTCTCGGGATCGGTGCCGATGATCGGCACGCCCGCGCGCTTCAGCGGCAGCGCCAGCGTCAGCGGAGTCTGCCCGCCGAACTGCACGATCACGCCGTCCGGCTTCTCGGTGTCGCAAATATTCAGAACTTCTTCGAGCGTCAGCGGCTCGAAGTACAGGCGGTCGCTGGTGTCGTAATCGGTCGAGACGGTCTCCGGATTGCAGTTGACCATGATCGACTCGACGCCGAATTCCTGCAGCGCGAAAGACGCGTGGCAGCAGCAGTAATCGAACTCGATTCCCTGCCCGATGCGATTCGGCCCGCTGCCCAGAATCATGACCTTCTTGCGATCGGAAGGCGCGGCTTCGCACTCCGATTCGTAGCTCGAATACAGTACGGCGTGAAGCTTTCGAACTCGGCCGCGCAGGTATCCACGCGATTGAACACCGCCGTGACGCCCAGCTCCTTGCGCCGCGCGCGCACCGTCCAGCGGCGTCGACGTTCCAGGCCCGCGCCAGACGTCGAATCGGAGATGCCGTCGCGCTTGGCCTCGAGCAACTGCTCGCGCGTGACGCTCTCGAGCGATGAGCTTCGGCCAGCGTCCTTCTCCAGATCCACCATCTCGCGCACCTGCCGCAGGAACCACGGATCGATCGACGTCAGCGCGTGCACCTGCTCCTCGGTGTAGCCGCGCTCGAACGCGAAGCGAATGTAGCCGAGCCGGTCCGGATTCGGCGTGATCAGCCGCGGCTCGATCAGATCGTCGCTGATACTTCACCGCGCCGTCGGCCTTGCCCGGTTTCCAGGCTCCGCATGCCCTTGCCCAGCGCCTGCTTGAACGTGCGGCCGATCGCCATCACCTCGCCGACGCTCTTCATCTGCGTGCCCAGCACCGGCTCGGCGCCGGGGAATTTTTCGAACTGCCAGCGCGGAATCTTCACCACCACGTAATCGATGGTCGGCTCAAAGCACGCCGGCGTCTTGCGCGTGATGTCGTTCTTGATTTCGTCCAGGCGATAGCCCACGGCCAGCTTCGCGGCGATCTTGGCGATGGGAAATCCGGTGGCCTTCGAGGCCAGCGCCGAGCTGCGCGACACGCGCGGATTCATCTCGACGATCACCATGCGCCCGGTTTTCGGGATCGATGGCGAACTGCACGTTCGATCCGCCGGTATCGACGCCGATCTCGCGCAGGCAGGCGAGCGACGCGTCGCGCATCATCTGATATTCGCGATCGGTCAGCGTTTGCGCGGGCGCCACCGTGATCGAATCGCCGGTGTGCACGCCCATCGGGATCGAAATTCTCGATGGAGCAGACGATGATGGCGTTGTCGGCCAGATCGCGCATCACCTCCAGCTCGAATTCCTTCCAGCCCAGCACGCTCTCTTCGATCAGCACTTCGTGCACGGGCGAAAGATCCAGGCCGCGTTCCAGAATCTCTTCCAGATCCTCGCGGTTGTAGGCGATGCCGCCGCCCGTGCCGCCCAGCGTGAAGCTGGGCCGCAGAATCACCGGGTATCCGATGCGCGCCGCGAACTCCAGGCCCTTCTCGACCGATGTTCACCAGTTGCGATTGCGGCAGATCCAGGCCGATCTTCCGCATCGCGTCCTTGAACAGCAGCCGGTCTTCGGCCTTCTTGATCGAATCGATCTTCGCGCCGATCAGCTCCACGCCGTACTTGTCCAGCACGCCCGCTTCGGCCAGCGCGACCGAAAGATTCAATCCGGTCTGCCCGCCGACGGTCGAAAGCAGCGCGTCGGGACGCTCGCGTGCGGATGACCTCTTCCGCGAATTCGACGCTCAGCGGCTCGACGTAGGTGCGGTCGGCCAGATTCGGATCGGTCATGATGGTGGCCGGATTCGAATTGATCAGGACCACTTCATAGCCGTCCGCGCGCAGCGCTTTGCAGGCCTGCGCGCCGGAATAATCGAACTCGCAGGCCTGGCCGATGATGATCGGCCCGGAGCCGACGATCAGGATGCGATGGAGATCGTTGCGGCGCGGCATCTAGCTGTCTCCATCAACTTCACGAAATCGTCGAACAGATAGCGCGAATCGTGCGGCCCCGGCGCGGCCTCCGGATGATACTGCACGCAGAACACAGGATGGTTGCGATGCCGGAAGCCTTCGAGCGTCTCGTCGTTCAGATTCATGTGGGTGATTTCGAGTTCGTTCGAGATTCAGCGAATCCGGATCCACCGCGAATCCGTGATTGTGCGAAGTGATCTCCACTTTGTCCGGTGACCTTGTTCAGCACCGGATGATTCGCGCCGCGATGCCCGAACTTCAGCTTGTAGGTCTTGCCGCCCAGCGCCAGACCCAGAATCTGATGGCCCAGGCAGATGCCGAAAATCGGCACGCGGCCCGACCAGCTTGCGCACCTGCGCGGCCTGATACTCCAGCGGCTCCGGATCGCCGGGACCGTTCGACAGAAACACGCCGTGCGGCTTCAGCGCGAGCACGTCCTCGGCCGTGGTCCCCGCGGGCACCACCGTCAGCCGGCAGCCCGACTTGCACCAGCCGCCGCAGGATGTTGCGCTTGATCCCGAAATCGTAGGCGACCACGTGAAAGCGCGATTCCGCCGGCATCGCCTTCGAGTTCCGACGGCGAGCACGGGTCCGACTGTCTTGGTCCATTCGTAGGCCGTCGGCGTCGAGACGCGCGTCGCCAGATCGAGACCCGCCATCGAGGGCGACTTCTTGGCGCGCTCGACTAATTCCTTCGCCGTTCGTCGAAGTCGGCGGAAAGCACGCCGCGCATCACGCCGCGCGATCGCAGATGGCGCACCAGCGCGCGCGTGTCGATCCCGGCGATCACCGGCACGCTGATGCTCCGTCAGAAACTGCTGCGCGGTCTCATCCGCGCGCCAGTTGCTGGCCAGCGGCGAGAACTCGCGCACCACCAATCCTTCGATGTACGGCTTGGCCGATTCGTTATCCGCCTCGTTCGCGCCGTAGTTGCCGATCTGCGGATTGGTCAGCACCACGATCTGGCCGGAATAGGAAGGATCGGTGAATACTTCCTGATAGCCGGTGATCGCGGTATTGAAAACCACTTCGCCGGTCCGTTCGACGGGCGCACCAAAACTCATGCCCTCGAAGACCGTGCCGTCTTCCAGGGCGAGGACTGCTGGGTTCAAGTGGGTTCGATGCCTCCAGACCGGGGGAGTAACTTCTATTTCACCACACCGCGCCGCACCCGCGCCAGAGTTATTAAGGCAGCGGCTTCAAATCAGGCTCGACAAATTCCTTCTTCGCCCGCTCCGATTGCAGCAGGCGCTCCGAGTAAAACGCTCCTAACGTGTTCTTTTCGAGCAGCATCGGCGCCGCGGCCAGCGTTTCTTCGAAGCTGCCTTTCGCGTCGTGAGCCAGCAGGCGCATCCACGCGACGGTCACTGTTTCGTGATATTTGTCGGTCTTTCCAAAATGCGCCGCGAAGTTGCGGATGGACGCGGCAATCCTGGTCGCCGCTTCTTGTTCGCCATAAAGCTTCAGATAAATCCACGCCAAGCGAAGGTGGTCGCGATGATGAAACGACTCGTTCGAAAGCTCGCAATTCTCAAACGCACGGGCGAACTCATGATCATTCATTTATGAAATATACGAAATCGTACTATGTCCGTCAAGAGGTATCCTGAAATCTGATGAACCTGCGACTCATCTTCGAAATCCATCGCACTACCCACCGGATCGGACTCTTCATCCAGCGTCATGCTCCCGATCTCAATCAAGCCGAGGCTCATATTCTCTGCCACCTCGCCGAATCGGGGGATTCGACCATCGCCGACCTGCATCGCGCCTTCGCGCATAAACGCTCGACGTTGACCAGCGTCCTCGACCGCCTGGTCGCGCGCGGCCTGGTGACCCGCGAGCCTAGCCCGCTCGACCGCCGCTCTTTCGTCGTCGCCCTGACTCGATCCGGCGCCGCAAAGGCTTCGAAGATTCACAAGTACCTGGAAAACCTGGAATCTGACGCTCTGCGCGCTATCGATCGCAAAAGCGTCGAAGCATTCCACGAAGTGATCGGCCGGCTGGAGCAGACGGCGGTAAAATAGAAGTTTCCGCATGATTACGCAGGTTGCTACAGCCACGTTCGACCAGCTTCCGCTCGACTGCGGCGCGATCCTTTCGCCCGTTGAAGTGGCCTATGAAACCTACGGCACGCTGAACGCGGCCAAGGACAACGCGATTCTCGCCACTCATGCCTTTTCCGGCGATGCACATGCGGCCGGCGAAGGCGGCTGGTGGTCGAATATGATCGGTCCCGGTAAGGCCTTCGATACCGATCGTTACTTCGTCATCTGCTCCAACATTCTTGGCGGCTGCCGCGGGACCACGGGTCCCGGCTCCATCAATCCCGAAACGGGGTGTCCATGGGCGATGGCCTTTCCGTCCGTCTCCATCTCCGATATCGTTCGCTTGCAAAAAATGCTGACCGATCATCTCGGCATTCCGCGCCTGCTGGCCGTCGCCGGTGGTTCCATGGGCGGCATGCAGGCCCTCGAATGGGCCGTCGCGTACCCCGAAAGTGTCGCTGCCGTTCTTCCCATCGCGTGCACCGCGCGTCATAGCGCCCAGCAGATCGCCTTCAACGAAGTCGGCCGGCAGGCGATCATGGCCGACCCCGATTGGAACGAGGGAAATTATTATCAAGGCCGTCCGCCCGCGCGTGGCTTATCCGTCGCTCGAATGGTCGGCCACATCACTTACATGAGCGATGAAAGCATGCGCGAGAAATTCGGCCGCAGGCTCCGCGCCCCGGACCAGTTCGAGGTCGAAAGCTACCTGCAATACCGCGGCAGCAAGTTCGTCGACCGCTTCGACGCGAACTCTTACATCTACATTACCCGCGCCATGGATACGTTCGACCTTACAGAGCGTGGCAATCTGGCTTCGTTGTTCGAGCGCGTAAAGACGCGCTTCCTGGTCATCAGCTTCACCTCGGATTGGCTGTATCCCAGCTATCAGTCGCTCGAAATCGTAAGCGCTCTCCGCAGCCGTAACTGCGACGTCGCCTATTGCAACCTGGAGTCGCACTACGGCCACGATGCCTTTCTGCTCGAAGCCGACGAGCAGACCGAACTGGTGCGCGGCTTCCTGGCGAGCACGCATGCTTGAGCTGTATGGACGCAGCGACTACGCCATCATCGGCGAGTTGATCGAGCCCCGCACCCGCGTACTCGATCTCGGCTGCGGCGAAGGCGAGCTGCTCGCCTGGCTCAAGGAAAATAAACAAGTGGACGGGCGCGGCGTCGAAATGACTGCGCCCAGCGTGCAAAAAGCCATCGCCCGCGGAGTCTCTGTCTACCAGGGTGACCTCGAATCCGCGCTCGACGATTATCCCGACCGCGCCTTCGACTACGCGATCCTCAGCCAGACGTTGCAGGAGACTCGCAATCCCTTGCACGTGCTCCGCGGGATGCTTCGCATCGCCAGCCGCGCCATCGTCGCGTTCCCCAACTTCGGCCATTGGCGCGTCCGCGCTGCGCACCTGTGGAGCGGGCGCGCGCCACAAACCAAACTGTTCCCCTACGACTGGTACGATTCTCCGAACATCCATTTCCTCACCGTCCTCGATTTTGAAGCCTTGGTGCAGCAGGAGAAATGGCTCGTGGAACGAAGAATCTTTCTGTCCCGCAACCGCCAGATTCGATTCCTACCCAACCTGATGGCCGAGGTCGCGGTGTTCCTGGTCACAAAATCGTAATCGATCGCATCTGGCCGAAAACCACCACGGCCGGTGCTCTCCAGCCGTCTCTGTGAGATTTGTTTTCAGGCGATTATCAATGGCACGCGATTTGCTTAAATTCGCGCAGGAGGCTTTGAAGGAAATGAAAAAATTGATTGGAATGCTGGTTTTGGCCGGAAGCTCTCTCTTCGCTGGGCCGCGCTTCGTCGTTGGCGTTGGAATCGGTGCGCCGATCGTCCCGGTCGCCCCCGCGCCCGTGGTGACCTATCCGGCGCCGGTTGTTCCTTACGTGGCGCCGTATCCGTACGTCGCGGGACCGCGTTACTATCCCGGTTACTGGCGTCCGCGCTATTTCGGACCCGTCTATCGCGCACCTTACGTTCGTGGATGGCACCGCTAGTGCGCGCTGGCTCTTCTACGGCTGCGGGGTGACGCTCAGCGCTCGCGACGCCCTGCGGCTAATCCGCCCTCCTTACCTGCCTGAAGTGAATTTGGTCAAAATCCCATGAAACCCTTTGGCCGAAAACCACCGCGGCTGGTGGCCTTCAACCGTACTCGTAGCGTTGTACTCCTGTTGTTTCAACTGATTACACATGGCACGAGGCTTGCACTAACAAGGGCAGGACGCTGGAAGAAAATGAAAAAGATCATCGGAACCTTGTTGCTGGCAGGAAGCTCTCTATTCGCCGGCCCACGCTTTGGGTTTGGATTTGGCGTCGCACCCATAGTTCCTGCGCCCTACGTGGCGCCCTATGCAGCGCCGTACGGCGGACCGTACGTTGACCCGTATTCTTACGGTTACGGCTACGGCTACCCCGGTTACTGGGGCGGTGCGTACTACGGCGGCGGCTGGGGTCACGGCGGATACTACGGCGGCGGGTATGGCCACGGCTATTATCGCGGTGGTGGCGGCTACCATGGCGGTGGCAGCGGCTACCGTGGCGGTGGCGGATTTCACGGCGGCGGCGGCTCTCACGGACGCCGCTAAGACGATTGGCCGTTGACTCCAATGCGTTTCCACGCGGAAGTCGAACCTCCGGCTCGAACGAAAGAACTTCCGCGTGGGAACGCAGGTACCGTTTACTGTTGTTCGGCGGGCCGCTCCACTCGCACCGCCGCGCCCGTGGTGAGCGAATCGGGCGGATTCAGCACCACCGAGTCCTGTTCTGTGATGCCGCTAGTCACTTCCACTTCGGTCCCGTAATCGCGGCCGAGCGTGATGTGAACCAGTTCTGCTTTCCCACCCCGCACCACCGCCAGTTGTAACCCCTCCGCCCGGAAGATCAGTGCGGTCACCGGCAGAATCAAAGAAGCCGTTTCCGTCGGCAGCTTCAAGTGGACCTCGGCATAAGACCCGGGCATCAATTGACCCGAAGGATTATCGATATCGACTTCTGTCAGCAGCGTGCGAGTGGCCGGGTCGATCGCTTCCGCCGTCCGCGCCACTTTCCCAAGGAATTTCCGCCCAGGCGATTCGGCCAGCGTGATGGTTGCCATCACTCCAGGCACGGCGGCGCGCGAGTACGTCTGCGGCACGCTCACGAAAATCCGCAGCCGGTTGGTGGTGGAGATGTGGAATAATTCCTGCGCGGTTCCACCATTCCCGGCATTGATCAGCGCGCCGATGTCCGTGTTGCGGATCGTGATCACCCCGTCGAACGGCGCAAACACCTTTTCGAAGGAAACCAGTTGCTCCAGGCGCTTCACGTTGGCCACGTTTGAGGCGACCGTTGCTTTGTCGGCCTCGTAAGCCCCTTCGGCGTTGTCCACGTCCTGCTTGGCGATCGCTTCCAGTTTCAGCAGGGACTGGTAGCGGCTCATCGTCAGCCCGGCGAGTTTCAGATTGGCCTGCGCCGTAGCCAGGGTTGCCCGCGCCTGATCCAGTTGCTGGTCCACTTCAGGGGATTCGATCTCGGCGATCAACTGCCCTGACTTCACGTGTGTACCGATGTCCGCGTACCACTTTTTCAGATATCCGCTGGTGCGCGCATAAATCGGCGAGTCGATGAACGCCATGATGTTGCCGGGCAGCGCCACTTCGTCCTTCATGGCGCCCCGTTTCGGATGGATCACCGCCACGCTCGGCACCGCCAGATCCAGCGTTTCCTTTTTCACGATCGCCGCAACCTTGATTCGCGACGTGATTCCGCGCACCACGACGGCGCCGGCAATCAGCACCACCGCCAGGACAAGAAAAATGAGTTTGACCGTTCGAGCCATTGGTATAAATTTGTTCTAACTCTTGGGGACCGCCCGCACGCGGTGGAGCATGCTGAAAACGGTGGGTACAAAGAATAGCGTAGCAACCGTTGCGAACATCAGCCCGCCGATCACCGCGCGCCCCAGCGGCGCGTTCTGTTCGCCGCCTTCGCCCAGGCCCAGCGCCATCGGAACCATGCCGATGATCATCGCCAGCGCGGTCATCAGCACCGGCGCGGAAACGCACGATAGCCGGCTTCGAGCGCAGCCTGCTGCGGCGTCGCCCCCTCCGCCAGCCGTTCCTTGGCGAAGCTCACCACCAGGATGCTGTTCGCCGTCGCCACGCCGACGCTCATGATCGATCCCATCAACGCCGGCACGCTGATCGGTAGTGTGCGCACACGAACAGACACAGCACGATCCCAGCCAGCGCGGCGGGCAGAGCCGTAATGATGATGAACGGATCCAGCCAGGACTGAAAATTCACCACGATCAGCACGTACACCAGCACGATCGCCAGCACCAGGCCGCCCAGCAACCCGATAAAAGACGACTGCATCGTCTCGATCTGCCCGCGCACAGTGACCTGCGTTCCGCGCGGCAGCTTCTTGCGATTCGCATCCACGATCCGGTTGATGTCCGCCGCCACGCCGCCCAAGTCGCGATCCTGCACCGAGCCGAAAATATCGATCACCCGCTGGATGTTGTAGTGCGAAACCACGGCCAGCCCTGCGCCGCGGCTGGTGGTGGCCACGTCGCCCAGAATTTCCTGGCTTGTTCAACGACGCGCGACGAGATCGGAATGTTCTGCAGATCGCTCAGCGACGTCAAGGTATACTGCGGCGCCTGCGTCACCACGCTGTAGCTCACGCCGTTTCGCGGATCCAGCCAGAACTCGGGCGTGGTCTGGAAACTGCCGCTCAGCGAGACCAGCACACTGCTGGCCACATCCAGCTGCGTGAATCCGCTCTCCGCCGCCTTGGTCCGGTCGACCGTCGATGTGCAGTTTCGGCTGGTCGAAGGGCTGATGAATCGCGCAGATCGGTGGTGCCGGGAACGGTCTTGATCTGGTCGATCAGCATTGGTCGCGAACTCGCGGCTCGCCTCCGAGTTCGGCCCGCCGATCTGCACGTCGATCGGCGCCGGCAGCCCGAAGTTCAGAATCTGGCTGACGATGTCCGCCGGAATGAAGTAAAACGAAACGCCCGGGAAACTCGCGCGGCAGCCGCTCGCCGCAGCTCGCGGACGTAATCGCTCGGTGGGCCGGTGACCGTCTGCCAGCGTCACCAGAATATCGGCATCCATGGTTCCGATCGGAGCCGAAGTGCTGTAGGTCATGTTGATCGAGCTGTACGGCAGCCCGATGTTGTCGATCATGCTGGCCAGCTCGCGTCGCCGGAATCACGCGCCGGATGGCGGCCTCCACCAGGTCGCCGATGCTGGCGGTCTCCTCGATGCGCGTTCCCGTCTTGGCGCGGAAGTGCAGATTGAACCGCCCGGCGTCGACCGTCGGGAAGAAATCCTGCCCGAGCCACGGAACCAGCAGGAAGACCGCGGCGCAGACGGCCAGGAAACCGGGAACGAACATGTACCGCGCCGCGGATGCAACTCTCGGCCAGTGTTCGCGGTACCCGTTGCGAACGCGCTCAAACCCTCGCTCGAACGCCCGCTGGAATCGCCCGGCCAGGTTCCATGCTGGACGGTTCCACATGATGGTGGTCATCCACTTTCAGCAGTACATCGCCAGCGTCGGAACCAGCGTGCGCGAAAGAACATAAGAAGCGAGCATCGCGAACACCACCGCTTCGGCCAGCGGGACGAACAAATACCGCGCCACGCCGGTCAGGAAAAACATCGGCAGAAACACGATGCAGATGCACAGCGTCGAAACCAGCGCCGGAACCGCGATCTGCGCGCGCGCCGTCCAGAATCGCCGGCACGCACGTCGCCCTTGCCTGAGCTCCAGATTGCGATCGATATTTTCGATGGTCACCGTCGCGTCGTCCACCAGGATGCCGACCGCCAGCGCCAGCCCGCCCAGCGTCATGATGTTGATCGTCTCGCCCAGCGCGCTCATGACGCAGATCGACGTCAGAATCGAAAGCGGAATCGAAATCGCGATGATCAGCGTGCTGCGCCAGCTTCCCAGAAACAGCAGGATCATCACCGCGGTGAGGCACGCCGCGATGATCGCCTCGCGAACCACTCCGTTCACGGCCGCGCGCACAAACACCGATTGATCCGCAATCGGCTCGATCTTCAGCTCCGGCGGCAGCGTCGCGGCGATCGCCGGCAGCGCGTCGCGAACCTGCTGGACGATATCCAGCGTCGACGTCGTGCCCACTTTCATGATGGTCAGCAGCACGCCGCGCTGCCCGTCGCGCCGCACGATGTTGGTCTGCGGCGAGAAGCCGTCGCGCACGTGCGCCACGTCGTGAATGTAAATCGTGGTGTTGCCGACCGCCTTGATCGGAAGATCGTTCAGTTCCTGCACCCGCGCCGGGCTGCTGTTCAGATCCACGTCGTATTCGAACTGCCCGATCTTCGACGTCCCGGCCGGCAGAATCAGGTTCTGCTGGCTGACCGCGTTCACCACATCGGCGGGCGACAGTCCCTTGGCCTGCAGCAGGTCCGGCCGGATGTCGATCATCACCTGCCGCTGCTTTCCGCCGTAAGGCCACGGAATCGCCGCGCCCTGCACCGTCGCCAGCGCCGTGCGGATGCTGCTGCGTCGCGAAGTCGAACAGCTGCTGCTCGGTCAGCCCCTTGCCCGAAAGCGCCAGTTGCAGGATCGGCACGCTGGACGCGCTGTAGACCAGGATGAACGGCGGCGTGGTGCCCGGCGGCATCTGCCGCACGCTCGATTGCGCCAGCGCCGTCACCTGCGCCACCGCCATCTCGACTTTCACGGCGGGATGGAAAAAGACCTTGACGATACTGCGCCCGTTCACCGTCTGCGACTCGATGTGCTCCATGTCGCTGACCGACGTGGTCAGCCCGCGCTCGAACTGCGGTGGTGATGCGCTCTTCCATCTCCTCGGCGCTCAGACCCGTGTAGTTCCACAGCACCGCCACCACCGGGATATTGACGTTGGGGAAAATATCGGTGGGCGTCCGCAGGATCACCAGCGGGCTGATCAACAGGATCAGCAGCGCCAGCACGATAAACGTATACGGACGGCTAAGCGCGACTCTGACAATCCACACTTCACACTGCTCCTGGTATCTATATTTTAGATGGCCGCGAGCGGTGCGTCTCTGTGCCGTTCGGCGTATCTCTTAGATTATGAACGAACCGTGAAACCGCCTGGATCACCGCATCCGGCCGATCGCGATGCGGCGAATGCCTGCACTTTTCAAGCTTCAACACTTCGACCCTTTGAACCCCAGCCTCCACGCGGTGGATCTGCTCTAAGGTCCCGTATTCATCCTCAAACCCTTGAATCGCCAGCACCGGACACTCGATTTTCGGCAGATATTCTTCGATGCTCCACGCCCGAAACTCCGGGTTCAGCCAGATGTCGTTCCATCCCCAAAACGCCGAATCCGGATGGTCGTGATAGCGCGCCAGCTTATCTCGTAAATCAGTGGTTTCGTAGACTTTCTTGGTCGCACGAATGCTGACGATCGCGACCTCCTCCACCATCACGTGCGGCGCCAGCGCGATTACCCCGGCTGCCGGATGCGTTGCGGCGTAAATCAGCGCGATCGACGCCCCGTCGCTATGTCCGAATAAAATCGGCCGCTGCACTTCCAGCTTTACAAGCAGCTCCGGCAGCGCCTTCAGAGCCTCCTCATGCATAAAATCGACCGCGCGCGCCCCGGTCAGCCCCTCCGACCGCCCGTATCCATACCGCGAATAAACCAGCGCATCACACTGGCACGCCCGCGCGCACCGCGACGGAAAATCCTTCCACATCGCCAGCGATCCGAGCCCTTCGTGCAAGAACACCATCACCGGATTTCCGCTCCGCTCGAACTGGTACTCGACCCGGTGCCCCTGGATTTCTATAAAGTCAGTCAAGCAGTGCATTATAATCTGCGCATGGATCAGGTTTTGGCGGCGGTGGATTTTCAGACCGACCCGTCCGCGTATCGCCACTGGCGCGTCTCCTACGACGGCCCCATTGCGACCCTGACCCTAGACGTTCGCGAAGACGCCGGCATCCGACCCGGCTACAAGCTCAAACTCAATTCCTACGACCTCGGCGTCGATATTGAGCTCCACGATGCCGTCGAGCGTCTTCGCTTCGAGCATCCCGAAATTCGATGCGTGGTCATCGCCAGCGCCAAGCCCCGCGTGTTTTGCTCCGGCGCAAACATTTACATGCTGGGCCTGTCGTCGCACGCCTGGAAGGTGAATTTCTGTAAATTCACCAATGAAACCCGCAATGGAATCGAAGACGCAAGCTCCTACTCCGGCCTGAAATTCATCGCCGCGTGCAACGGATCCACCGCCGGCGGAGGCTATGAGCTCGCTCTCGCGTGCGACGAAATCATCCTGATCGACGACCGCAGCTCAACCGTGAGTCTTCCCGAAGTTTCCCTCCTCGGCGTCCTTCCCGGCACCGGCGGCCTGACGCGCCTCACCGATAAACGTAAAGTCCGCCGCGATCGCGCTGACGTTTTCTGTACCAGGCCGGAAGGCTTTCAAGCGCCGCGCGCGAAGCTGTGGGGACTGGTCGACGAGATCGCGAAACCACAGAATTTCAACGCGCTTGTAAGAGCTCGCGCCCTCGAACTAGCCGCTCACGGCAATCGAGCGGACGCGCCGCCCGTGGCCCTGACGCCAGTGCATCGCCCGTATCGATACGTCGACGTCAAATTGGACCACTCTGACCGAACCGCGACACTCACGGTGCTCGGACCAGAGAACGCCGAATTCCAGCCCACCGCCGCCTGGTGGCCATTACAAATGGCTCGTGAATTAGACGACGCAATTCTGGATTTACGGACCAACGAGCCGGAAATAGGCCTCTGGATTCTCAAGACTCGCGGCGATTTAGACATGGTCCTTGCTCTCGATCGATATCTTCTTGACCATTGCGCGGATGGACTCGTCCACGAAGTGATCGGCAAACTGCGCCGCACCTTCGCCCGCCTCGATGTCTCCGCCCGATCCCTCTACGCCGTCATCGACCAAGGCTCCTGCTTCGCCGGAACCCTCCTCGAACTCGCCCTGGCCTCCGACCGCGTTTACATGCTGGACGGCCAAACCTCGCTCGTCCTGTCTGAAATGAGCTTCGGACCTCTGTACGGCGTGAACCATCTTCCGCGCCTTCCCAATCAATCACTTCAAGAGTTAATTGGGGAGCGGATTGACGCCCAAAGAGCGGTCGAACTTGGCCTCGCCACTTTCTCTCCCGACGAGCTCGATTGGGCCGACGAGATCCGGCTCGCCATCGAGGAACGCACTAATCTTTCCCCCGACGCCCTCACCGGCCTCGAAGCCAATCTGCGTTTCGGCCCCGCCGAAACCATGGAGACTCGAATTTTCGGACGGCTCTCGGCGTGGCAAAACTGGGTTTTCACCCGTCCCAACGGCTCCGGACCGAGCGGTGCTTTGAAAGTATATGGCACCGGAATCCGCCCGAAATTCGATTGGGAACGGACATAATCCATGATTGATTACAACGAACTGATTCCCAATAATGTTGATTTAGCCGGCGATAAATCGCTCCAGCGCGCGCTCGAGAAATGGCAACCGGGATTCCTCGGCTGGTGGAACCAGACCGGTCCGGTCGACAGTTCCACCCTGGAAGTTTATCTGCGAACCGCGATCAGCGTCGAAAAGGACGGCTGGGCGAATTTCGGTTACGTGCGCATGCCCGACTACCGCTGGGGAATTTTTCTGGTTCCCCGCGACGAAACGCGCTCGATTCCCTTCGGCGATCACCGGGGCGAACCTGCCTGGCAGGAAGTCCCCGGCGAATACAGATCCACATTGCGGCGCATCATCGTCACCCAGGGCGATACCGAACCGGCATCGGTCGAACAGCAGCGCCTGCTCGGCATGACCGCGCCCTCGATGTACGACCTGCGTAATCTTTTTCAGGTGAACGTCGAGGAAGGCCGGCACCTGTGGGCGATGGTCTACCTTCTGCATCGCTATTTCGGCCGCGATGGCCGCGAAGAAGCGGAAGCGCTGCTGGAACGCCGCTCCGGCGATCTCAATAATCCCCGCATCCTGACCGCGTTCAACGAACAAACCCGCCACTGGCTGGCGTTTTTTATGTTCGCGTTTTTCACTGACCGCGATGGCAAATATCAGTTGGCGTCGCTGGCCGAATCCGCTTTCGATCCTTTATCGCGCACCTGCCGATTCATGCTGACCGAGGAAGCCCATCATCTGTTTGTCGGCGAATCCGGAATCGCGCGCGCCATTGAGCGAACCTGCCAGCTGATGCACCAGCATCAAACCAGTGACGCCCGCCGCTTCGGGGCGATCGATCTCGAAACCATGCAGAAGTTCGTGAATTTCCACTACAGCATCACGCTCGACTTGTATGGCTCCGAGCTTTCTTCCAACGCCGCGACGTATTTCACTACGGGACTGAAAGGCCGCTTTCAGGAAAGCAAACTGGCCGACGATCACAAGCTTTCAGAATCGGAGTACGCGGTGCACGAAGTCGTCAACGGCGACATCGTTACCAAGGACGTTCCCGCCCTGACCGCCCTCAACGCGCGTCTGCGCGACGATTACATTCGCGAAGTCCAGGCCGGACTCGACCGTTGGAACCGCATCCCGCAGAAATACGACATCCCCTTCCGCTTCGCTCTGCCGCACATCGGATTTCACCGCAAGATCGGAAGTTTCGCCGGCCATCACATCACGCCCGATGGCCGCGTGATCACCGAGGCCGGATGGAACGCAAGCGCGGATCGTTGGCTGCCCACGCCCGCGGACCACGCTTACATCGAATCGCTGATGACGCGCGTGGTCGAGCCAGGAAAATTCGCCAACTGGATCGCCCCGCCCGTGCGCGGCATCCACGGCATGCCCATCGAGTTCGAATATGTCCGCTTCAACTGACCTGCCGCCCGCCGCACGTCAGTTGCTCGCCTTGATCGAAAGCCAGATCGCTCACGGAACGCTCACATCCAAACGCCCGGGCATCGCGACCATGCCCGAAGTCCATGAAGCCTGCGGCCTGGATGTTGACGCAATGTATGCGCAGCTTCAACTTTTGAAGGACGCGAACTTGATCGCCATCGAAGGCGAGTACCCGTTCGAAGAGATCCGGATCATCGAGCAATCGACTTAACTTGCAGATATTCTTCCAGCCCGTACATGCCCATCTCGCGCCCGATGCCCGAATGCTTGTACCCTCCGAACGGAGCGAGCGCGTTATACTTCCCGCCGTTAATATCCACTTGCCCGGTGCGCATCTTTCGAGCCACGCGCATCGCGCGCTCCGCGTCACCCGACCACACGCCGCCCGCGAGTCCATAGATCGTGTCGTTCGCGATCCGCACCGCTTCGTCTTCTGAATCGTAAGGAAGAATCGACAGCACCGGCCCGAAAATTTCTTCTTGCGCGATGGTCATGGGCGACTTCACGTCCGCGAAAATGGTCGGCTCCACATAGTAGCCTTTCGAAAACGCCGCCGGCCGCCCTCCGCCCGCCACCAACCGAGCCCCTTCGCTCTTTCCTTTGGCGATGTAGCCTTCCACGCGCTCGCGTTGGGTCGATGAAATCAGCGGGCCCAGCCGCGTCGCCGCATCCAGAGGATCGCCAAGCGGCAATCCGCCGATCGCCTTCGCCGCCAAGTCAATCGCGTCCTGCTGTTTCGCCCTGGGAACCAGCATCCGCGTCCACGCCGAACACGTCTGACCCGAGTTGAACATCGCATTGCGCGCCCCGTTCGGAATGGCTTTTTCAAACGGCGCGTCTTCGAGAATCACGCACGCCGATTTCCCGCCCAGCTCCAGCGTGACTTTCTTGATCGAATCCCCCGCCAGCGCCGCGACGCGTCTTCCCGCGCGAACCGACCCTGTGAAGCTCACGGCGTCCACTTGCGGATTCGTGGCAATTGCCTCACCCACGACCGGCCCGTATCCCGTGACGATATTCAAAACTCCCGGCGGCAGTCCGATGGCGATGCAAGCCTCCGCGAGTAGCATCGCGTTTAGCGGAGCTACCTCGCTCGGCTTCAAAACAACCGTGCACCCCGCGGCCAGCGCCGGCGCGACCTTCGCCATGATCTGATGCAGCGGATAATTCCAAGGCGTGATCGCCCCGACCACCCCTATGGGCTCGCGCACGATCAGCGAGTTTCCAATCTCATGTTCCAGCTTCGCGTCGCGCAGAATCTGCACGTAACTCGACGTGACCGTTACAGGCAAACCCGCTTGAATCATCGTCGAGAAGCCAATCGGCGAGCCCACTTCCATCGCGATAGTCTTGGCGATCTGCTCCGTGCGCTCTTTCAAGGCCGCCGCGATTTTCTCCAGCCACGCGATGCGCTCCTCGCGCGACGTCTCACCCCATCCGCCGTCGAATGCGCGTCGCGCGGCCGCTGCCGCCCGGTTCACGTCCTCTGCCGTTCCTTCCGGAATCGACCCGATTACTTCTTCTGTCGATGCCGAAAGCACGTCGATTTTCCCTTTGCCCGCGGGAGCCTGCCAGCGGCCGTCAAGATACAGCTCTGTAAAGTTCATCATGTTTTCTTATTGTCGCAATTTGTAGCGCAGCAGCTTCCCCGCCGCCGACTTCGGCAGTTCGGCGAGAAACTCGACGCGCCGCGGATACTTGTACGGCGTGATCCGCTGCTTCACGAATTCCTGCAACTCGCGCCCCAGCTCCTCGCTCGCCGTGAATCCGTTTTTCAGCACCACGAACGCCTTCGGAGTGTGCAGCTCATTCGATTCCGTGTAAGCGACCACCGCCGCTTCGAGCACCGCCGCATGTTCCGCGAGCGCGGCTTCTACTTCCGCCGGCGACAACCACTGCCCCGAAACGCGAAACATATCGTCGCTCCGGCCCGCATACCAGTAGTAGCCGTCGCCGTCCATCCAATATTTGTCGCCGCTCAGAAACCATTCGCCCAGCATTCTTTGCGCGCTCAACCGGCGCCGATTCCAGTAACACGAAGCCGTGCTTTCGCCGCGGACTAGAAGATCTCCAATCCTCCCCGGAGCCACATCGTTGTGCTGATCGTCGACGATACGAATCGAGTAGCCTGGAACCGGCTGCCCCGTACTGCCCGGGTTCACTTTTCCTGGCCGCGGCGACAAATAAATGTGCAGCACTTCCGTGGATCCGATTCCATCCAGAATCTCGATGTCGAATCGCTGCTTCCAGCGTCGAAAAATCTCCGCCGGCAGCGGCTCGGCGGCCGAAATCGCCAGCCGCACGCTGCTCAAGTCGAACGATTCCGGGACATCCAGCATCGCCGCATACAATGTCGGCACTGAAAAAAACAGCGTCGGACGCGAATGCTGCACAAGTTCCAGAATCGCCTGCGGCTGCGGTTTCGCAGGATGCAGAATCGTCGTCGCGCCGACGTGAAAAGGAAACATCAGCCCATTGCCGAGCCCGTAAGCGTGAAACAGCTTGGACGTGGAAAACGTCCGGTCGTTCGCATCGATCCCAAGCACGCCGCGCGCATAACCTTCGCAGCAGTGCATCCAATCCTGATGGCGATGTATCGCGCCCTTCGGAGTCCCCGTGCTTCCCGACGTCCACAGCCAGAACGCGGCATCGTCTCCGCGCATCGGTGTGGCTTCGAGCCTGGTCGATTGCTCCGCAAGCCATTCGTCGGTCATCGCAATCACTCGGGGCCCAGGCTTTATCAAGTCTCGTAACGACGGATGGACGATCACCGCCTTCGCGCGGCTCTCCTCCAAGAAGTATTCGTAGTCCGCAGCGCGCAGGGCGGTGCTGGTGGGAACAGCGACCGCGCCGATCTTCATCGCTCCGAAATACGCCGCCGCAAACTCGGGACCGTCCGGAAGCAACAGAAGCACCCGCTGCTCCTCTTGAACGCCAAGCCCGCGCAGCCCGTTCCCGGCGCGATTCACCTGCTCCGCGATTTCCCCGTATGTAAACGCGCGTCCATCGCAGACCATCGCCGTTTTCGCGCCGCGTCCTTCGCGCACATGGCGATCGACGAAATGGTCGACCAAATTCTCGCTAGACAATGTTGGAAAGAGAGCCCGACGAGGCGAGCGTAGTGAGTAGACCGGTCATGTGATCGTCGGTGCGCAACACATCTTGAAGCGTGGTCTTGCCGAGCACTTCATCCAGAGCGCCCTGCACCCGGCTCCACAGCGTGCGAATCGAACAATCGGTGGTATGCGCGCAAATATGCGCCTGGCCGGCGTGGCTATCGCAAAAGCTCTTTTCGAACATTTTTCCACCCAGCGCCGCCAGGACTTCGCCGACGATGATACCGCTAGCCGGCCGAGCCAGCGAATAACCGCCTACTTTACCGCGCGCACTGGTGATGAATCCGCCGCGCCGCAGCATCCTGAGCAGTTTCGCGGTGTACGACGGCGAAATGCCTTCGGCTTCGCTGATCTCGGGAATGGTGAGCGGTCCGCTCTTCCCGATCTGGACCAGGCAGCGGAATCCGTACTCTTCGTGCGCGGTGAGTTTCATCGTCCTAATCTGCTCGCCGGAACTACGTCAAAACCCAAATCGAATCCGAGCGCCAACTTCGCTGCGTCGGACATTTTGTCGCGATCCCATGGTGGATCCCAAACCAGCTCCACCTTGGCATCCGTGATGCCCGGAACGGCGCGTACCGCGGTTTCCACCTGGCCTGGCAAAATGCCTGCGACGGGACAACCCGGCGCGGTCAGCGTCATTTTGATTTGAGCTTCGCCCGATGGTGACACGTTGAGATCGTAAATCAAGCCGAGTTCGTAGATGTTCACCGGAATTTCCGGATCGAAGATTCCGCGCAGCGTTTCGACGACTTTGGTTTCCAGCTCGTTCATTCCGTCGACACCTTTTCGGGCGAATTTTCCAGTGCCGCGTGCAGCGTATGCCACGCCAGCGTCGCGCATTTTACGCGAGCCGGATATTCGCGCACGCCGGAGAACACTGCAAGTTTGCCCAGATCCTCCGGTTTACCCGTCTCCGTAGTGAGCAACAGATGGAATTTCTGGAACAGAGCCTCGGCTTCCTGCCGCGTCTTCCCCTTCAGCGCTTCCGTCATCAGCGAAGCCGAAGCCATGGAAATCGCACAGCCATTGCCGACGAATCGAACATCCTGCACGATGTCGTTTTCGAGATTCAGTTGCAACGTCAGACGATCGCCGCACAGCGGATTGAAGCCTTCGGCCTTCGAACTGCAATGTTCCATCTTCCCGAAGTTGCGAGGCTTCTTCGAATGGTCGATGATCACTTCCTGATATAAATCGTCGATCACGCGAACACCTCTTTCACTCTGGCGAGCGCGGCCACCAGCGCGTCCACTTCTTCACGGGTGTTATAAAACGCAAACGACGCGCGGGTCGTCGCCGGGACGCCGAAACGCTCCATCAACGGCTGTGCGCAATGATGCCCGGTGCGCACCGCAATTCCCTGCCGATCCAGAATTGTCCCGACGTCGTGAGGGTGAATCTGGTCCAGAACGAAAGAAATAACCGCAGCCTTGTGCTTTGCAGTCCCGAGGATGCGCAAGCCGTCGACTTTCTGCAACGAACGGGTTGCGTAAGCGAGCAATTCCGCCTCGTAGGCGGCAATGTTATCGATCGAAACGTCGTTCACATAATCGATCGCGGCGGCGAGTCCGACCACTCCCGCAATATCGGGTGTTCCGGCTTCGAATTTATAGGGCAGTGTGTTGTACGTGGTCTTCTCGAACGTGACCGAACGGATCATGTCGCCGCCGCCTTGATAGGGCGGCATCGCATTCAGAAGTTCGGTCTTGCCGTATAAAATTCCGATCCCGGTGGGGCCGTAAAGTTTGTGGCTCGAAAAAACGTAAAAGTCGCAACCTAATTCCTGAACATCGACCTTCGTGTGCGGAACGGCCTGTGCGCCGTCGACCAGCACCGGAATGTTGCGGCGATGCGCCTGCGCGACGATTTCGCGAACAGGGAGCACGGTACCGAGCACGTTCGAGACATGCGCGATGGCGACCAGTTTGGTGCGATCGGTCAATTCGACGTGGCCGACTTCGCCCTGATCGTTCACGGGAACCACGCGTAAGGTGGCTCCTTTTTCTTCGCACAGCATCTGCCATGGAACGATGTTCGAATGATGTTCCAGCGCGGTGATCAGGATTTCATCGCCGGCTCCGATGTGTTTCCGGCCCCAGGTCCAGGCCACCAGGTTGATGCCTTCGGTGGTGCCGCGCGTGAAGATAATTTCGTGCGCGTGCGCGGCGTGAATCAATTTCTGGACTTTCGTTCGTCCGTCTTCATACAGGCGCGTGGAGCGTTCGCTCAATTCGTGCACGCCGCGATGGATGTTGGAATAATCGGAGCTGTAAAAGCGGCTGATCGCGTCGATTACCTGGCGCGGTTTCTGGCTGCTGGCGGCGTTATCGAAGTACACCAGCGGATGCCCGTGCACGGTCTGATGGAGGATCGGAAAATCCTCGCGCAGGGCGGCAACATCGAAGGCTCTGGCGGCGGTGGTCATAACCGTTTTCCTACGTAATCGCGAAAACTTTCGGACCGGATCTGATCGACGATTTCGTGCGCGAAGGCATTCAACAGCATTTTGCGGGCATGCTCGCGATCGATGCCGCGGCTGCGCAGGTAGAAAATCGCTTCCTCGTCGAGCTGGCCGATGGTGGCGCCGTGGGTGCAGCGTACGTCGTCGGCGAAAATCTCCAGTTGCGGTTTGGTGTTGATGACCGCGTCTTCGGAAAGCACCAGATTCTTATTGGTCTGCTTCGCGTCGGTCTTCTGCGCGTCCTTGCGCACGATGATTTTTCCGTTGAAAACCGCGCTTGAATGGCCGTCGAGAATCCCTTTGTACAATTCATGACTGGCGGCGTTGGGCTTGGCGTGGTCGATGGAAGTGCGCGTATCGACGTGCTGCTTGCCGGTGACTTTGTACAACCCGTTCAGCGTGCACTCGCAGCCTTCTTCGAGCACGGCATCGATCGCGGTTCGCGCCAAGGCTCCCCCGAACGCGAAAGTGCGCGAGGTGACCACGGAGCCGCGGCTTTGGCGGATATGGATACTCGAAATGTGAGACGCGTCGAGGGATTCGATTTGCAGCTTCGAATGTTCGACCATGGCGCCTTCGCCGGCGACGATCTCGGTGACCGCGTTGGTGAAATATTCATCGGCGCCGACGTAAGTTTCCGTCACGGATGCGTGCGCGCCGGCTTCGACCACGATCAGACTGCGTGGATGCGAAACCTGAGCCGGCCGGCTTCCCGTGGAGATGTGAACGATGTGAATGGGGCGTTCGGCGATGACTCTGGCCGGGATGTGGACGAAAGCTCCCTCGCCCAGAAATGCCGTGTTTAGAGCGACAAAGGGATGCTTGCGAAAATCGGCATAGCGGGCCAAGTGACGCTCTAGAAATGCAGGCGGCGCGTCACGCAGATTGCCCGCAGCCGCATCGTGTCCGGACAGCGCCGGCATGTGATAGCCATTCACGAACACGAGACAGGGACCATCGCAAGGAAGATCGTCAGCGAGTCGCGTTTCGCCGGGCTGCGCGAGTTCGAACGAGGTTCGAGCCAGGGCGCTGAGGTTAGTGAACTTCCAATCTTCTTCGCGCGTCGTGGGAAAGCCCTGCTCGGTAAAGCATTCCATGGCCGTATCGCGCAGCTCATGCAGCCATAATGGGCCGCTGGGACGAAGCTTCGCCGCACGTTCGAAACTGGTCAGGTATGAAGACAGTTCGAGAGCGGCCTGCTCAACGGGCATCGGCGGTCTCCCATTCGAGGCCGGTGTAACCGGATGTTTCGAGTTCCAGCGCCAGTTCCTTGCCGCCGGATTTGACGATGCGCCCTTCCGAAAGCACGTGCACGAAATCGGGCGTGATGTAATCGAGCAGGCGCTGGTAGTGCGTCACCAGGATCATGGATCGCTCCGGCGACCGCAGCGCGTTCACGCCCGCAGCGACGGTTTTCAGAGCGTCGATATCCAGGCCGGAATCGGTTTCATCCAGGATCGCGAGCTTGGGTTCCAGCACGGCCATCTGGAAAATTTCGTTGCGCTTCTTTTCGCCGCCGGAAAATCCGGCGTTGACGGGCCGATTCAGCAGGCTCTGATCCATTTCCATGATCTTCATCCGCTCTTTTACCAGCGCCAGAAAATCCATGGCGTCGAGATCCGGCAGCCCGCGATTCTTGCGAATCGTGTTGAGCGCGGCTTTCAGGAAATACAGGTTGCTGACGCCGGGGATCTCCACGGGATACTGAAAAGCCATGAAAACGCCCTCGCGGGCGCGGTCTTCGGGCGACATTTCGAGCAGGTCCTTGCCGTTGTAGAGAACTTCGCCGCCGGTAACGACGTACAGATCGCGGCCAGCGAGCACCTGCGCGAGTGTGCTCTTGCCGGAACCGTTAGGGCCCATGATGGCGTGAACTTCGCCCGCCTTCACGGTCAAATCGATTCCCTTGAGGATCTCTTTCTGGCCGACGCGCGCGTGAAGATTGCGAATCTCGAGCATTAGCCGACACTCCCTTCGAGGCTGACGCCCAGTAATTTTTGCGCCTCGACGGCGAATTCCATGGGAAGCTCGCGAAACACTTCTTTGCAGAATCCGTGCACGATCATGGAGACGGCATCCTCGGTCGAGATGCCGCGCTGGCGGCAATAAAAGATCTGGTCTTCACCGATTTTCGAAGTGGACGCTTCGTGCTCCACCGTCGCGGAGGTGTTTTTCACTTCGAGGTATGGAAATGTATGCGCGCCGCACTTGTCGCCGAGAAGCAGCGAATCGCACTGCGAATAGTTGCGGGCATTGGTGGCGCTTTTAAGGATCTTGACGGCTCCGCGATAGGTGTTCTGGCCGTGGCCCGCGGAGATGCCCTTCGAAACGATGGTGCTCCGCGTATTCTTGCCGATGTGGATCATCTTGGTCCCGGTATCGGCTTGCTGGTAATTGTTGGTCAAAGCGACAGAATAGAATTCGCCGACGGAGTTGTCGCCCAGCAGCAGGCAGCTCGGATATTTCCAGGTGATCGCCGAGCCGGTTTCTACCTGCGTCCAGGAAATTTTCGAATTGACGCCGGCGCATTTGCCGCGCTTGGTGACGAAGTTGTAGATGCCGCCCTTGCCTTCTTTATCGCCGGGATACCAGTTCTGAACCGTGGAATATTTGATCTGCGCGTCGTCGTGAGCCACCAGTTCGACCACCGCGGCGTGAAGCTGATTAGTGTCGCGCATCGGCGCAGTGCAGCCTTCGAGATAGCTGACATAAGCGCCTTCGTCGGCGATGATCAGGGTGCGCTCGAATTGGCCCGTGTTGGCGGCGTTGATGCGGAAGTAAGTCGAAAGCTCCATCGGGCAGCGGACGCCTTTGGGGACGTAGCAGAAAGATCCGTCGCTGAACACCGCGGCGTTCAGAGCCGCGAAGAAATTATCGGAAAACGGCACCACCGAGCCCAGATACTTTTTGACCAGATCGGGATGCTCGCGGACGGCTTCCGAAAAGGAGCAGAAGATGATCCCCAGCTCGCCCAGCTTTTCCTTGAACGTAGTGGCCACGGAAACGCTGTCGAACACGGCATCCACCGCGACACCGGCCAGCATTTCCCGCTCGCGAAGCGGAATGCCCAGTTTGTCGTAGGTCTTGAGCAGCTCCGGATCGACCTCGTCCAGGCTCTTTGGGCCGTCTTTCTTCGACTTGGGCGCGGAATAGTAAACGATGCTTTGATAATCGATGGGAGGGTAGTGGACGTTCTGCCAGGTCGGCTCCGTCATGGTCTGCCAGTGGCGGAAGGCGCGCAGGCGCCATTCCAACATAAAAGGCGGTTCCTGTTTCTTGGCCGAGATCACACGGATCACGTCTTCGTTAAGACCGGGCGGGACCGTATCGGCCCCGATGTCGGTAACGAAACCCCATTTGTACTCGCGTTCGGCGAGGGATTCGATCGTGTCGATTTGCGTGCTCATGAAGGTCTTTCAACTCCACTTTAGCGAAACTGTACTAATCAGTCAAGATTGCGCTAAGATGAAGACGATGGCGGACGAAACCCAGAAGTGGCCGGAGAATGTTCCGGGGAGATTTTACGTCGATCAGACCTGCATTCTGTCCCAGTTTTGCGTGGCCGTGGCGCCTGCGAATTTCCGAGTGGACGACAGCGGGCACGCTTACGTTTTCAAGCAGCCAGCGACCCCGGAGGAGGAATTGCAGTGCCAGGAAGCGATGTCGGGTTGCCCGGTTTACGCCATCGGGGATAATGGGGAATCAAGATGATTGAAGTCACTCCACAGGCGGCAAGTCGGATTCGGGTGCTGCTCGATAAGAATCAATGCGAAGGCGGCATGCGTTTGGGGGTGGTTGGAGGGGGATGCTCGGGGTTGAGCTATAAATTCAAGCTCGAGGCCCAGCCGAAGCCGACCGATAACGTCTTTGAATACAACGGCGTGAAGGTGTTTGTCGACCCCAAGAGCTACAAGTATCTGGAAGGGCTGACGCTGGACTATACCGAATCGCTGATGGAGAACGCCTTTGTGTTCGTAAACCCGAACGCCAAGCGGCACTGTAGCTGTGGCAAGTCGTTCTTGACCTAAGCCGCTGATTTACTTGGGCCTATCGATCTTGACGTAGGCCAGCGCCACCGTTTTGCCCGTTGCTGGGGAGACTGTGGAGCTCATGATTTCCATTTGGCCGGGCTCCGCGGTACCGAGCTCGACCCGGCGCAGAGCGCGGTGGATTTTGGCGATGCTGCGGACTCGCTCCACGATTTCCTGACCGAGATAACAGCCTTTATTGAAATGGACTGCCTGTAACTGGCCGGTTTCCTGAACCAGGTTGCGTTCCGTAATTTCCTCTCCATAGCGCGGGCGGCCGTTTTCGATACGGACGATGCGGGCTTCCTCGGGGGTCGCCGCCGGGATCGCCAAAACGTCGATCAGCGCCTGTTTTTCGGCTGCGGGCGCGAAAATGAAGAAGCCTTCCGATCCTGTGGAATTAATGCGAGCGACGGTGCGGGTGTTCCATTTCACCCAGGAATTGGGGAGATCCGGGATGGGCGCGCCGGCGTTTTGGAGCGCGGAAGCAGCGACCGGACCTTCGACGGCGATGGTCGCGATGGCATCGGTTACGTCTTCAATCGTTACGTCGTCGCTAATGATATAGCGGTCCAGATGCTCGAACAGTTTCTGCCGGGTTTCCGGTTCCGTGTCGAGCAGAAGATGATCTTCGAAACACAGAATGTTCGCGTCGCCCAGAATGCGGCCTTGAGCGTTGAGGAAAAAAGCGTAGCAGCCTTCGCCGGGCTTTAAATGCTCCACGTCGTTGGTGGTCATGGCGTGGAGCAAGCGCGCCCGATCTTCGCCGGTCACGCGGATTTTGCCGCGTGCGCACAGGTCGAGCCAGGCTGCGCGTTCGCGCAAGGCCTGATACCCGGGCGTTATTTGAAGTTGAGAGACAGCCACCTGAGGTAAGCCGAAATGGCGACGATGGAAGCGCCGGAAATAACGACACCGGTCAACGCCCGTTCTTTTCCTTTCCGATAAAGAATGACCGCCGCGAACACGTGCAGCGCAAGAAGTGCCTTGATGCCAAACCACATGTGATAGTGCGGCGGATAGGCGGGTTTGCTCAAGAAATTATACAAACCGGAGACAAGGATTCCACCGATGGCGGCATATGCCATGGGTTGAAATGCAGGCGTCATCTCGCCGGCCGCGACGCGGGCATAAAACACGCCTCCCAGCAGCACGATCACGGAGGCGATATGCAGCCAGCGCATCGCGAGCGGAAGAGCTGCATCCATAACCCGAGTATACAATCGAGGAGATGATTCACGAGATTCTTCCGGTGGGAATGTTGCAATGTAACTGCTCGATTTTCGGAGATGAACAGACGCGCGAAGCGATCGTCATCGATCCGGGAGACAATGTCGACCAGATCCTGGAAATCCTGACGCGGCATAGCCTGAAGGTGAAAGCGATCGTGATCACGCACGCGCATATCGATCACATTGGCGGTGCGGCGAAGCTGAAGGCGGCTACCGGTGCTCCCGTGTATATGAATCAGAACGACCAGGAGTTATACGACCATCTGGACGTGCAGGCCGGGTGGTTGGGAATGAACACGCCGGAGCGGACTCCGATCGATGAGGAAGCTCGGGAAGGGGACTCGATCATGCTGGGGGATAGATCGTTCCATGTTCTGGAAACTCCGGGGCACACGCAGGGGAGTATTTCAGTGTGGATACCCGAGGAGAACAAGCTGATCGCGGGAGATACCCTGTTTCGGGATTCGATTGGCCGGACCGACTTACCGGGCGGGAACGGCCGGCAGATCCTGCAATCGATTCATACTAAACTGCTTACGCTGCCTGAGGACGTCGTCGTTGTTCCGGGACACGGGCCCAATACAACCATCGGACGGGAGAAGGAACGGAATCCGTTTCTGATTTGAAAGCTACTTCGGGTCGGGTTTATTGATGTCGTCCGTGGCTTGTTTGATGGCGTCTTTGAAGCCGCGGATCCCTTCGCCGAGACCTTTGCCGAGCTCGGGGATTTTCTTAGGTCCGAATAGCAGAACACCCACGACCAGGATGATCAGCAAATGCATCGGTTGGAACAAGCCTTCCATATGGTCCCTCTTTCCGTCTCCCACATTATACTTTAGTCCAGAGCTATGAAGCGGAACATCATCACGGTGCCGATCCGGAAGGTAGAAGGCACCGGAGCGTCGATGGAACAGGATCTTCTGGCGGTGGAGGAGCCGCTCGAAATCCGCCTCAACGGGAAGAATGTCGCGATCACGATGCGGACTCCGGGTAACGACCGGGAATTGGCCGTGGGCTTTTTGTTTACAGAAGGAATTATCAAAGACCCGCGGCAGCTTTCTTCCGTTTCCGTGACGGATCGCAATCTGGCAGCGGTATCGCTGGTGAATGAAACAGGGATCGATTTCGAGCGGCTGGAACGCCATTTTTATATGAGTTCAAGCTGCGGCGTATGCGGAAAAGCATCGATTGAGGCGCTGGAAGCGGCCGAATGTCCCATGCTCGACCGCGCCCAACCGCATATGGATCCGGCAGTAATTCACCGGTTGCCAGAGACGTTGCGAGCCAAGCAGGCCGTGTTCGATCGAACCGGCGGATTGCATGCCGCGGCGTTGTTCGACGTGCACGGTGGATTGCTGGACGTCCGGGAGGACGTAGGCCGTCACAATGCGCTCGACAAGCTCATCGGGGCGGCGTTTTTGGACGGAAAAACTCCGCTGAATCGAAATATTTTGCTGGTCAGCGGGCGCGCGAGTTTCGAACTGGTGCAAAAGGCCCTGATGGCTGGAATCGCGGTGATGGCTGCGGTAGGAGCGCCGTCGAGCTTGGCGGTAGAAGTCGCGCTACGCTACGGGATGACGCTGGCTGGGTTCGTCCGGGACGGGCGATTTAACGTGTACTCGGGAGAGTGGCGGGTTAGTCCTTCTCGTCTTTCTGAAGCATCTGGCCCATCGAGCTTTTGACCAGGAACAGGACGACGGTTGCGGTGAGGCATCGCGAGAAGGGCGGCGTGGCATCAAAAAACAAAGATGCGATCGTGAATGCTCCGGAAAGATACAGGAAAAAGGTGATCAGCTTTGAAAAGTGGCCGCTCGCTTTCGAGGACGCTTGGCTGCCGGGCACAATTTGGCCGCACGCCCAGCATTCGGTTTCGCCCTTTTTCAGCGTCGAGTTGCAGTCCAAGCATTTTTCCATGCTGTATCACTCTCCAAAAATCAGCCGCGCGCAAGCAAACCTCACTCAGTTTAATCCCCGTAAGACTTCTTGCCTATCGAGCGTATACCTGAGTAAGGCCCGAAAAGGTAAACTGTCGAAGTGGTCTCATCGGCAGATGTGGTGATTATCGGAGGCGGCATCGTTGGATCGAGCATTGCGTACCAGTTGACCAAAGCCGGCTGCCGCAACGTGGTGGTTCTGGAGCGGGAAAGCCATCAAGGCAAAGGGTCGACGGGAAAAAGCATGGGCGGCGTGCGGGCCCAGTTTTCGACCACGGCGAGCATTCAGATGTCGCTGTTCTCGATTCCGTTTTTTCGCGATTTCGAACAGGTGATGGGGTATCCATCGGGATACCGTTCCCAGGGATACCTGTTTATGGCCATGGAACCGCGGCACATGAAATATTTGCGTGCGAATCATGAACTACAGGTTGCAGCGGGGCTGAAAACGGTTCAATTAGTCTCGACCGACGATATTGTCCGCATGGTGCCGCAGGTTCGCGCCGACGATATTATTGGGGGAAGTTTCTGCTCGACCGACGGATTCGTCGATCCCTATAGCGTCATGACGGGGTTCACACTGCGCGCCATCGATCAAGGGGCGCAGTTGATTCGCGAGGCCGCGGTGACGGGAATCGTACGAGACGCCCAGGGCGTCGCGGGGGTGGAAACGGAACAAGGCACAGTGGCGACGCGAACGGTGGTGAATGCGGCGGGGGCGTGGTCGGCGCGAATCGCAAAAATGGCGGGGCTGGATTTGCCGGTGGAACCGTTGCGGCGCATGCTGGTTCCGACCGAACCGTTCGACAAGATTTCCCATCAAGCGCCGATGACCATCGACATGACCACGGGATTTCATTTCCGGCCTGAAGGCCTGGGATTATTAATGGCGTGGAACGATCCCGACGAAACCACCAGTTTCAACACCAATTTCGATCGCGCGTTCATCGAAAAAATTCTGACGCGTGGCGTGCACCGTTTTCCGGTGCTGGAAGAGGCGGAAGTGAATCCGTCGCGGGCATGGGCGGGATTGTATGAAATGACGCCGGATCATCATCCGGTGTTGGGAGCGGCGCCTGGTATCGGCGGATTCTACCTCGCCAACGGGTTTAGCGGACACGGCGTGATGCATTCTCCGGCCACGGGCAAGATTCTGGCCGATTTAATTTTGACCGGGACGACGGATTTGATCGACGTTCATCTGCTGGATTACAACCGGTTCGCAGAGGGGCGGCTGATTGAAGAGACGGCCGTTTTATAGATTGGGCCGCGGATGGACGCAGATAAGGCGCTTTTTTGATCTGCGTTAATCCGCGTTCATCCGCGGCTTGCAACAGACTCATAAAAGGAGGATTACGTGGAAGGCGTTTATTCGGTATTGCCGACGCCGTTTTTTGACGACGGGTCGCTGGACCTCGATAGCATGCGGCGGGTGGTGGATTTGTTCATCCGCTGCGGCGTGAATGGATTGACGGCACTGGGGGTGACTGGGGAAGTCGCCAAGCTGACCGAATCGGAGCGGCAAACGGTGCTGGAAACGGTGATCGAACACGCGGCTGGGCGGGTTGCGATTGTCGCGGGGACTACCGCGGAAGGGCTGCACACGTGTATTGAATACACGCGCAATGCGAGGAAGGCGGGGGCTGCGGCGGTCATGATCAGTCCGCCGCGCATGGCGAAGCTGAATTCGGATGCGGTGGTCCGGCACTTCGCGGCGGTGGCGGACGCGGTGGATATCGAGATTGTCGTCCAGGACTTTCCGCCGATCTCGGGGTTCACGATGGAGCCGTCGCTGCTGGCGCGGATCGCACGCGAGATTCCGCGCGCGCGGACCATCAAATTGGAAGATCCGCCGACGCCGTTCAAGACGTCGCGGATTCTGGAGGCGGTGAAAGACATTCCAGTCAAGATTTTCGGCGGGCTGGGCGGAGTTTTCCTGCTGGAAGAACTGATGGCGGGTGCGACGGGGGCCATGACGGGATTCGCTTATCCGGAGATTCTGGTCGAAATTGTAAAAGCGTTCCGAGCGGGCGATTTGAAGCGAGCGGCTGACGTGTTTTATAGGAACGTGCCGCTGATGCGTTTTGAGTTTCAGGAGGGGATCGGCATGGCGATTCGCAAAGAAGTGCTGAAGCGGCGCGGAGCGCTGAAGAGCGCGGCGATTCGGGCGCCGGGTGCGAAGCTCGACGCGCCGACGCTGGCCGCGCTCGATCGGGTGCTGGCGTGGATCGAAGAGAATCGGAGCGCGGAATGCATCTCGGCTTGACAGGGAAAGTCGCGATGGTCGCGGGGGCAAGCCGCGGCTTGGGATTCGCAGTGGCGCACGCGCTGGCGGAAGAGGGGGCGATGGTATCGATGTCGTCGCGCGATGCCGACGCGATCTCAGCCGCAGCGCAGAAGATCCAGAAGGAAACCGGCGGAACGGTGCTGGCAGTGGCGGCGGACGTGCAATCCGTGAAGGACATTGCGCATTGGCATCAGGCCACGCTCGACCGGTTTGAAGGGATCGACCTGTTGTTCACCAACTCAGGCGGACCGCCGCCGGGGTCGACGCTATCGTTCGACGATGCGGCTTGGCAGAGGGCGTTCGAACTGCTGCTGATGAGCGCTGTACGGATGATCCGGTTGGCGGTTCCGTCCATGGCGATGCGCGGCGGAGGCGCGATTGTGCTTCCGACATCGTCGTCGATCAAGGAGCCGATCGCGAACCTGGCGCTCTCGAATATCTTGCGGGGCGCGGTTTCGTCGCTCGCCAAGACGCTGGCGATCGAGCTAGCTTCCAAGAAAATTCGCGTGAATCAGTTGATTCCAGGGCGGATCAGCACGGATCGGCTACGCGAGCTGGATGAAGCGAATAGCAAGCGGCTGGGAATCCCAATCGAGGAACAGCAGAAGCGCATGGAGGGCACCATTCCGATGGGGCGCTACGGCGATCCGGCGGAATTCGCCAACGCGGCGGTGTTCCTGCTGTCGGATGCGGCGGCGTACATTACGGGTGCGACTTTGCAGGTGGATGGCGGGATGATCCGGGGCGTGGTCTAAGCTTGCGTTTCTCAAGCATGATTACGGCGGTGGACGCGCACGCTTGCGGGGAGCCTGGGCGTGTGATCACGGGCGGGGTTCTCGACGTTCCCGGCCGGACCATGTTCGAGAAGAAAGTCTATCTCGAAACTCACGCCGACGACATCCGCAAGCGCATGCTGCGCGAGCCGCGCGGGTATCCGGCGGCGAATTGCAACCTGATCCTTCCGCCGACGCATCCGGAAGCCGACGCAGGGTTCGTGATCATGGAACAGGTGGAATATCCGCCGATGTCGGGCACCAACACGATCTGCGTGGTGACGGTGCTGATCGAGACGGGGATGGTCAAGGCGACGGAGCCGATCACACGCTTGAAGCTGGAAACGCCCGCGGGGCTGATCGGCGTCGAGGCGGAAGTGCGCGACGGCAAAGTGAAACAGGTGACGTTTCGCAACGTGCCGGCGTTCGCGACTCACCTGGATGCGAAGGTCGAAGTGAAAGAGCTGGGGACGGTGACGGTGGATGTGGCTTATGGCGGGATGTTTTACGTCATCGCCGACGCGGAGCCGCTGGGATTCCGGCTGGCACCCGATGAGGCTCGCGATATTGTGCGCGTGGCCGAGATGATCAAAGCCGCGACGCGCGAGCAGTTGCCGGTGGTGCACCCAGAGAATCCGGGAATCGCGGGGGTTACGATCGCTCAGCTTTCGGGACCGGCTTTCGGGGCTGGCGCGCATCGGCGCAATACCGTGGTGGTTTCGACGGGCGAGCTGGATTGGTCGAGGCCTGCATCATGGACCGGGGCGCTGGACCGGTCGCCATGCGGGACCGGGACGTGCGCGAAGATGGCGACATTACATGCCAAGGGTAAATTGGCGCTGAATCAGGATTTCGTCCACGAGGGGATTTTGGGGACGACTTTCACGGGGCGCTTAGTCGAGGAGACGCGCGTGGGGCCTTACGCGGCGGTGGTCCCGACGCTATCCGGGTCGGCGTGGATCACGGGGTTCGCGCAATATGTTGTAGATCCAGAAGATCCGTTTCCTGAGGGATTCACGGTCGGCGACATTTGGGGATAGGTGGATTCTTCACTTGAAGTTCGGGCGCGACCTTAGAGTACTCTCAAAGAAGACGTACCATGATCCAGCGGGCCTTAGTACTATCCGCCGTTGCGGAAACCCGTGAAGTCGTGGAAAAGCTTGCAGCACGCGGTGGATATCATCTCTCCCGGTGATACGATTCCTGGTGGAAGCGGGAACGTATGCGGGCTGCCGCATCGGGATCTCGGGCAGCCATGGGCTGCCCAAGACCCTGGACTATGCCGCGCTGAAGATTAACTAGATTGTCGATTCCCGGATTCGCGGTCCGTTACTCTTTTGGGTAGCGATGCCGAGCGAACTACTGGAGCACCTGTTCCGGCGCCAATCCGGGCGCATGGTGGCGCATTTCACACGCCTGTTCGGGCCCGCGCATCTTGAATTTGCCGAAGATGCGGTACAGGAAGCCATGGTGAGGGCGCTGCAGACGTGGCCATATCAGGGTCCGCCGGAGAATGCGGCGGCGTGGCTTTATCGGGTGGCGCATAACTTCGCGATCGACACGGTTCGGCACAAGAAACTGCTGGGCGAGAAAACGGAAGAAGTGGTCTCGGCATTGTATCGCTCGGCTGCGGCTACCCCGGACGATCCGGATGTCGAAGAGCAGCTTGGCGACGACGAACTGCGGTTGATTTTCATGTGCTGCCATCCGGCGTTGTCGCGGGATTCGAGCGTGGCTCTGGCCCTGAAAACGGTGAGTGGATTCAGCATTCGGGAGATCGCACGCGCGTTCCTGGCCGATGAGACCGCGGTAGCGCAGCGGCTGGTGCGCGCTAAGCGGCAGATTCGCAGCGGTTCGTTGACGCTCGAAATGCCGCCGGCGACGGAGTTGAAGGATCGGCTCGAGAGCGTACTCGACGTTCTGTATTTCATGTTCAACGAAGGCTACGCGGCGCATGAAGGCGAGGACTTGATTCGCCAGGACTTGTGTCTGGAAGCGCTGCGTCTGGCTCGGCTGGTGGCATCTTCGTCGATAGCGGTTCCGAAGGTGCATGCGTTGGTGGCGCTGATGGCGTTTCAAGCTGCGCGCTGGAGGGCTCGGGTGGATGGGGCGGGGGATCTGGTGTTGCTCGAGGCGCAGGACCGTAGCCAGTGGGATCAGCCGTTGATCGCACTGGGATTTCATCACTTTAGCCGGTCCATCGCGGGCGATGAAGTTACCGAGTATCACGTCCAGGCGGCGATTGCGGCGACGCACGCGCGCGCGGCGGATACGCAGTCGATCGACTGGGTGATGATCCTGGGCTTGTACGATCAGCTTCTGGCGATCAACCCGTCGCCGGTGGTGATGCTGAATCGTGCGGTCGCGATCGAGAAGGTGCGGGGCGCGGCGGAAGCGCTGGCGGCTATCGAGCCGCTGAATTCGAATCCCAAGTTAAGTGACTATTTTTTGCGGTTAGCCGTGCGCGGGCATCTTCTGGTCGAGCTGGGACGAATCGAAGAAGCCGCTGCCTGTTTTCGCGCGGCGCTGCGATGCTCGTGTTCCGAGCCGGAAAGACGATTCATGAAACGAAGGCTTACTGGCCTTCCGTCGACGGCGGAACCAAGCCTTTAATGCGCACGGGCCTAAAGCTGTAATTCTCTCCGGGCATCTTCTCGGCGGACCGCAGAATGTTGTTCTTCATTTCGGTATAGGCTTGCCGCGCGTCGGTGCTGAGGGGATTTTGGGCGTTAACCGCGCATAGAAAAACGTAACACCGAGGATTTTCATGAGCATAGGCCAACCGTAGCACGTGCGGCGGACGGTTTTCTGGTAAGTTAAGCGCGTAGGATCGCTTGGAGAGAACTGCATGAGCATTCGAATGACGCGGCGGGAGCTGGCGCTGGCTGCCGCTGCGGGGATGGCTTCGGCATCGGCGCAGGAGGCGGAGAAGACTTACGGCGGGGCTCTCGATGGAACGAATGTCGACGCGAAGGCGTTCGATCCCGTCGCTTGGACCATGCAGAGGCATGATTCGGCTCCGCTGAAGCTGACGTTCAAGGCATCCACGCGGAAACAGACAGAGGCGTGGCAAAAACAGTTGCGCGCGAAGGTGGTGGAGTTGATCGGTGGGTTGCCGGCGACCGGCGGTCCTTTGCGCGCGCAAACGCTCGAACGTTCCGGGAATTTCCGACGTACAAGCGCGAAAAATTTGTGTTCGAGAGCCGGCCGGGTGTGGGCGTGCTCGGATATCTGATTACTCCGGCGAAGGCGACGGGACGGATGGCGACGGTGGTGTGCAATCCCGGCCATGGGCGCGGCGTGGATGATATTGTCGGCATCGATGAACACGGAGGTGATCGGGATCGGAGGTCCGGGTACGAGTACGATTTCGCGCTTCAGGCAGTCGATCACGGGTTGGCGGCGGTCGCGATCGAACCGATGGCGTTCGGCTGCCGCCGGGATGCGCTAACGAAAGCGAAGGGACCGGCGGCGTATGCGTGCCAGCCGGTCGCGGGATCGGCTTTGCTATTGGGTGAGACGATGATCGGATGGCGCGTGTACGACGTGATGCGGACCATCGACTGGATTGAATCGCGTAGTGAGCTGGACGCGAAACGAGTGGGTTGCGTGGGTATTTCGGGCGGCGGGACGTGCGCGTTGTTTTCGGCGGCGCTGGAACCGCGCATTCGAGCGGCGCTGGTGAGCGGATACCTGAACACGTTTCGAGCCAGCATCATGAGCATGTCTCACTGCATGGACAACTACGTTCCGGGAATTCTGAATTGGGCGGAAATGTACGACGTTGCGGGATTGATCGCGCCTCGGCCGCTGTTTTCAGAAGGCGGGGACCACGATCCGATTTTTCCGCCGCCGGCGACTCGGGAGAGCTTCGCCAGGGTAAAGAAGATTTATGAGATGTTCGGCGCGGCGGAGGCGGCGCAGCAGGAGATCTTTCCTGGCGGCCATGAATTTCACGGAGTCCGCGGATGGCCGTTCATCGCGAAAGCGCTCAGCGCATGATTCGGAAATTCGTTGCCGGCGTGGGTCTTTTGACGTTTCTGACGGGAGTCGCGGAGGCACGGGTGGTCAAACTGCGGGTGGAGCGGCGGGAAGCGGTGCTGAACGGAAAAGTGTTCGGACTGGCGGGTCCATACGAAAAGCTGGCTGGCAAAGTGGAGTTTGCGCTGGATCCGGCGGCTGCGTTGAATTCCGGAATCGTGGACCTGGGGCTGGCGCCGAGGGATTCGCGCGGTGAAGTGGAATTCACCGCGGATTTCTATTTGCTGAAACCGGTGGACGCTTCGCGCGGAAATGGCAGGGTGCTGTATGAAGTGGGGAATCGCGGCGGGAAGGCGACCTTGCGAGTCTTTCAGAAAGCGCATGCGAGCCAAGACCCCAAGACTGACGCGGAGTTCGGCGATGGTCTGCTGATGAATGACGGATATTCGCTGCTGTGGATGGGCTGGCAATGGGACGTTCCCGAGGGCATGATGCGGATGGACATGCCGATCGCGACCGATCATGGGAAGCCGATCACGGGACTGGTCCGGGGGAATTTCATACCGAATACGACCTCGGCGACGCAGCCGTTGGCGGATCGCGGGCATCGGGCGTATCCGGTGGAAAATCCGGAAAGCGCGGAGCACGTGATGACGGTTCGTGACCGGCCGACGGATCCACCGCAAAGAATCGCGCGGGAGAAGTGGCGGTTTGTGGGCGATGGAAGTGTCGCGCTGGATGGTGGTTTCGAACTGGGGCGCATTTACGACGTGACTTATCGCGCGCGGGAGCCGAGAGTGGTGGGATGCGGACTGACTGGTACACGGGATCTGATCAGTTTTCTGAAATATGACAAGAGCGAGGCGAATCCGTTGCGCGGGGTGCGAGTCGCTTATGGATGGGGAATATCGCAGAGCGGACGATTTCTGAGGCATTTTTTGTACGAAGGCTTCAACGAAGACGAAGCTGGGCGGCAGGTGTTCGACGGCGTGATCGACGAAGTGGGCGGAGCTGGGCGAGGATCGTTCAACCATCGTTTCGCACAGGCTTCGCGCGATGCGGAACAGTTTTTCAACATTTTCTATCCCGTGGATATGTTTCCGTTCACCGACGGTCCGGAGACGGATCCGGAGACGGGACAAACAGATGCATTGTTGGCGCGGGCTGAAGCGCGGCACGTGCGGCCGAAAATGTTTCATGTGCTGAGCAATTCGGAATATTTCAATCGCGCGGGGTCGCTGATTCATACCGACCCGGCGGGGCAGCGCGATATCGAACCTCCGGCGGACTCGCGGATTTACGTGATCGCGTCGGGGCCGCATTTTATCGGGCCGTGGCCGCCGGAGCGGGTGAATGGCACGGCGGCTCCACTGAATCCGCTGGATCGCAGCCCGATTCTGCGCGCTTTGCTGCACGCGATGGACGCGTGGGTGGTGGAAGGAATCGCACCGCCGCCGAGCCGGTATCCGAAAATTTCCGACGGCACGCTGACAACGCCCGAAGCGGCGGGATGGCCGACGATTCCGGGTGTGCGTTTTCCGCCGCCGATGCTGATTACGTATCGGCTCGACTTCGGGCCGGATTTCGCGCGGGGAATTGTCGGATTTGAGCCGCCGCACGTCGGGAAGCGCTTTGTGGGACTGGTGCCGGCGGTCGACAAGGATGGAAATGTTCGCGCGGGGATACGAATGCCTGCGGTGGAGGTGCCGGTGGCGACGTATTCGGGCTGGAATTATCGCGCGGCGAGTTTGGGGTCGGCGGATCAGTTGAATGGCGAGGCGGGATCGGTGTTTCCGTTCGCGCCGACGCGCGCCCAGAGAGCGAAGGGCGATTCCCGATTGTCGATCGAGGAGCGATACTCGAGCCGCGCGCAATTCCTGGGGAAGACGGCTGTCGCGGCGCGGCAACTGGTCGCGGAACGCTTTTTATTAGCGGCGGATTTTCCGGACGTGATCGATCAGGCCGTGGCCCAGTATGACTGGACAGTGCGTCACTGAGCGTGGCGAACGGTCGGATACTGGATGCCGAGCTGTTCCAGATACGTGTCGTACTTCGCGGGATTGTAGTAGAAAGCCTTCATGCGCTCGCGATACTGTTCCATGATTCTCTGATTCAGGAATAGGGCGGGCTGGTCGGTGGGGCGGAGGAAACTTTTGTATTTCACATCCTTGGTCTGCACGTTGTTGAAGTAATCCCACGCGCGCTGGACCAGCTCGGGGTGCAGAAGAATATCGAGGATGGTCATGGCCTGGACCTTCGCGCCGGCCACGACGCCCTTATGGGCGATGGGCGTCGCCATTGAAATTGCGTTGGCCCAGTTGTGGCCGGGGCCACCGGGAATGTTCGAAGGGTAGCGCAGAGTAACCGTAGGCACGTTCCATGAAATATCGCCGATGTCATCGGAGGGACCTCCCGTGGGTCCAACACCGCCTTCTTCTCCATCGGCGTTGGCTTGCGGGCGCGGCGGACGCAGCTCGCCGATTCGCGTGGCCAGTCCGCGAAGGGGAACTTTCATTTCGGCTTGAAACGCTTTCGCCAGCGCCTGGTCCTGTTCGGACCACTGCGGCAAGCCGACTTTCTTGATGTTCGCGAACATATCTTCGGCGATCGGCTGGTTAAAATAGCCCGGCCAGGCGCTGCCGAGGAGTCGCGAGGTGTAAGTGGTATCGGTCATGAGCGCGGCGCCTTGCGCCATGTTGTCGGCGATGCGCCACAGGTTCATGATGTGGTCATAATCCGCTTCGCGAAAATAAAACCAGATGGACGCGTTGGGCGGAACGACGTTGGGCTGATCTCCGCCGTTGGTGATCACGTAGTGGACGCGAGTCGCCAGGCGCAGATGCTCGCGGCGAAATTCGTAGCCGACGCTCATGAGCTCGACTGCATCGAGCGCACTGCGGCCTCGCCAGGGCGCACCGGCGGCGTGCGCGCTTTCGCCTTTAAACATATATTCGACCGAAACCAGGCCGCTGCCGTTAGTGGGTCCATAGGAGACGTTGAGATCGTTCGCGACGTGCGCGAACAAACATACGTCGACGTCCTTGAAGATTCCGGCGCGAACGAAGTAGGCTTTGGCGCCAACCAGCTCCTCGGCCACGCCGGGCCAAATTTTGAGGGTGCCTTTCAAGTGCTCGCGTTCCATGACGTGCTTCGCGGCGAGCGCCGCCAGGATTTGCAGGGGCATGCCGGAATTGTGGCCTTCGCCGTGACCCGGCGCGCCTTCGATCAGGGGATCGTGATACGCCACGCCGGGCTTCTGCGACGCTTGGGGAATATCGTCGATGTCGGAACCGAGCGCGATCACCGGTTTGCCTTCTCCCCAAGTGGCGACGAAGGCGGTGGGGATGCCGGCAACCCCACGCTCGACTTTGAAACCTTCCTTTTCGAGGATGGCGCTCAGGTATTTCGACGTCTCAAATTCCTGGAAGCCCAGTTCGCCGAAGCTGAAGACGCTGTCGACCATGACCTGCGCCTGTTTCTTCATGCCATCGATCTGGCCGGCCATGTCGGCCTTCATGGCGGCTTCCTTTTCGGTAGAGACCTTTTGCTGCGCGAAGACGCAGACGGAGGAGAGCAGGATCGCTAAAGATAGGCGCATCATTTCCTGTTAGGTTAAACAGATCGGAACGGAACTGCAACATGGCGCCGGTAAACCGGAACGAAGATCCCGGAGCGCGCCGCCCTCAGTCTATTTATTTTGTTAGCGATGGTAATGGTGCTGGTACACAAGAATTAATTGATCGGATCGTACGGAGTGAGCCTTGGCGGGCCAACGTCGGGCTCCAGTAGCAAAGCGGCGCGGTCCGGATAATACGCGCGAAGTTCGTCGTTCTGTCGCGGACCGAGGTCCCGTGCCCATATGATTCTTGCGCGGTCGATATCGGCTTCGTTATAGACCCATTCGTCCTGAAAGATGTGACGCGGCGAATATCGTACGAAAACCAGAAGTTTTCCCGGAAGGCTCGCGAGCTGATGATTTACAAAGATTCGACGTTGTGGGTTTTGGTGATTGAGGCCATCCCAGGTCTCATACTGACGCATTTCCTGGGAGAAGCCGCGATTGTCGAATAGATGAAGTGATCCCCAGAAGACAAAATGGATCAAACATAGGAAGGTGATGAATTGCGCAGCTTCAGCGCCACCGCGGCCAAGGCTGTTCAAACGCTCCAGGCTTCGGATGCTGATGAGCACGAGGATACTGGTAATCGAAGCTAAATAGTGAAGCTGAAACGCCGGAAAGAAGTTGATGCCCAGGGCGAAGGCTAAGAGCGACAGGAGGAGCCACATAAATCGATACTCGCGGAAGCCTAATAAGAAGAACGGCAGAGCTACGAAGAGGGATGGGAGGAAGAAAAAGCGATAGAAGCGGACGCGATATTCCAGGCGAAGAAGATAGGCTTTAAGAGTCTCTCTATCGCCGTCGCGAAATGCCATTTGAGATCTATACTCCATTTCCTGTTGCGGAGTCAGGTCACGGTGAGGGACCGGGTTTGGCTGGAACGTCAGCGATGCGGGGACGCCGTACTGATATTGACTGAGGGCATAAGGAAGCGTCAGCCATTTGCCTGTGACTCGCTTATCTTGGAGCAACATGACGCCGGTGGCCGGTAGGGTTGCGACAATCGCCAGGGTAATTGCTCTTAGATTAGGCTTGCGCCACGAAGGTGCGGTGAACAAGATTACGCTGAGGGTCAGGAATATCGATTCGTACGGCCGAGTCAGTAAGCTCAAGCCGAGTCCGAGACCTAACAGAGCTGCATATTTCAAACGACCTGTGTCCTTGAGTCTGGGTATCGACCCGAAGACCAAGGATCCCGCGGCAGCGGCGAATGCGCCACCCCAATAGCTATTCATCCACGGGTTCAGAGGACCGAACTCGATTACCGCCAGAACTCCACCCGCGAGGGCCCACGGTGGAGTGGTCCAGCCTAACAGCATCCAATAAGACAGGGAACAGAAGGCTGCGGTAGAGAGGAGCACGCCGGCCCAGGGATGACCCAACAGGGCGCGGCCGATAGCCAGCGCGATTCCTTGGCCGATCGGGTAAATGGAACTATAGGTCGGATCCTGAAGAACAAAAAAGGTCTCGAAGAATTGGTGCAGCGGGTGCGGCGGATTCGCAAGTCGAAAATGACGGAGCGTATCGGCAACTAAAAGATGGCTGAATTCATCATAAACGTCGGGTGTAGGAACAGGGTGGTGCGGTAAAAGGAGCAGTCGAAGTGCTACGGGGAGTAGCGCCAGGAATAGCATCGATACGACTGAGCGCGTAGACAACTTCAAAAGAAAAGGGAGAATCAAGGGACGCCATAGAAGCGTGAGCAGCACCAGCATCGCGGCGACGAACAACTCGATGAAGTCGCTAGCTCCGAAGCCGATGGGGTTCTCTAAGGGAAGAAATGACATACCCGTTATTTCACTTCCTCAAACTTCAGAGGCTTGCGGGTCTTCTTTTCACCTGGCTTAGCGGATTCCGGTTGGGGCTGCTCTGGCTGAGTGGTTTGATAGGGCAGCGACTGATAGGGAACTAAGGCGACGGGCTTAGCATCGGGTTCGAGAAGCCAGGTGGTGCGATCGGGGTAGTAGCGCCGAAGCTTCTCGTTTTCCGGCTCACCGAGATCGCGGGCCCACACGACTTTCGCTCCGTCGATATCGGCATCGTTAAATACCCATTCCCGATTGCGGTGCGACGGTCCGTAGCGAACGAAAACGAGTTGCCGGCCGGGATGGTCGCTGAGGCGCCTATGAATGGCGAGATAGTTGTCCGGATCGCCGTGATTCACAGTATCCCAGGTTTCATATCGCCACATGTATTCGGCGAAGTCCTGGTTTCCGGATAAATGGAGTCCGTACCAAAACGCAAAATGTGTGACACACAGAAAGAAGATGACTCTGGCGGCATCCGCGCCGGTATCTTGCCCTCGAATGGTGAGACGGTTGAGATGCTGAAGGCCGGTGACGCTGATGAGGACAAAAAGGCAGGTCTCGGCAGCGACGTAGTGAGTAAAGAAGTATGGGTAGATATTCGTGCCCAACGCAAAGAGACATATAGTCAAGAGGACCCATAAGTATCTGAAGTCGCGTAGGGAAAGCAGTGCCGCCGGAAGCACCAAATACAGCGGAGCTAGAAAGAAAAAACGATAAAAGCGAACTCGATGGGCGAGGCGCGCGAAATAGGCACGGATACCGGGCGGATTGGATTGATGCGCGTAGGATTGAAGGTCGTAATCAAGTTGCTGCTCGCGCGTAAGCTGCTGGTGTGGAATTGGTTCCGATTGAAAGACAAACGTCGTGGGAATGCCGTATTGATAGCGGCTCTGCATATAGGGCAGGGTGCCCGGGCTTCCTGTGACTCGGTAGTTGTGAAGGAGGATTAGACCGACGGCGGGAAGAACGGGCAAAATCATCGCTGGCGCAAACTTCAAGAGGCTGCGAGGCGCGGGCAGAAAATACAGCAAGACACTCAGCAACAGGAAGATCGACTCGAATGGACGCGCCAGCAATTGCAAACCCAGGCCGGCTCCTAGAATCGCCGCGTGCCAGGTGCGGCCGGAGTCGCGGAGCCGCGGAAGGGCGCCAAAGGCGAGGGCGCCGGCGACGGCGGATACTCCACCGCCCCAGTAGGTATTCATCCATTGATTTAGCGGGCCAAATTCCATCACTGCGAGAAGGCCGCCGGCCAGCGCCCAGCCTGGCGTGGTCCAACCGCGGAGCATCCAATAGCAGAGCGCGCAAAATGCGGCGATCGGAAGCGCGATGCCGGCCCAGAGATTGTGAAAGATTACCTTGCCGATGGCAAGAGCGATCCCTTGGCCGAGGGGATAAATCGAACTGTAAGTCGGCTCGAACAAAACAAAATACGTTTCGAAAAACTGGTGGAGCGGGGGCGGCGGGTTGGTGAGCCGGAAATGCGAGAGCGTGTCGCCGAGAAGAAGGTAGCTCATCTCGTCTGAGACCATCGGGGTGGGGATGGGATGCACGGGCAGAAGGATCAGGCGAAGAGCGATGGGTAGAATCGCGAGGATCAGCATGCACAGCACGGTCTTGGAGGCGAGCCGCGAGGCGAATCCGATCCAGGATCGCCAGGTGAGAGCCAGCGCGACGAACACAATCGCGATGGCCAGCTCAATGAAATCCGCAGCGCCAAAACCGATGGGATTGTGAAGGGGCAGGAATGAGCGGAACAGATGGAAAAGGTAAAACATCGAGCCTTTCCATTTTTGCAGATGTTTTCAGGGAGTTTAGGAGCTGTTGAAAAAGGGGACAGACCGCTCTGTCCACAACCATGCTCTTGTGCCATCAGCGGCTTGCGGCAGGGACAGTCTGTCCCCTTTTTTAACAAGCTCTTAGGGCAACACGCGTAATTCGTTGGAGGGAGCCCCGGTGACAACCGGATCCGCGAACATTTTGCCGATCGCCAAGGAGGCGCGGAAAATGGATCCGACCGGCACGACGCCCGCCAGGCGGTAATCGGCGACTGCGGCTAAGGCCATAGAAGCGATGCATCCGCATGACGAACAGTCGGGGTTGCCGCCGAACTGGCACGGGACGATTTTGCTTTTCAGATCCGCCGAAATGGTTTCCGTAGTCTGGGCGAAAACACAATCTTGCGGATTCCTGGGAGGCGCGGCGAACTGGCGGATCAACGCTTCGGGCATCTCAAGCTTTGGAAATTCTTTGCGCAGGGCGATCAGATCGGCGATGGCGCGCCGACGCGAGTCATCGTCCAGCATTTCGGGTAACTGAGCGCCGATCTGCGGCGTGAACAGACTGAACCATACGCGTTGGATCTCAGTGCGCGGGGTCCAGAACTCCAGGAACTCGCGCAGATAGCCGGGACGTTCCATCATCGGACGAGTAATGGTGGAATGAACTGTGACGCGCTGGCGGGCTATGTTTTTCAGAATGCGATCGTAGGTGGCGGGGGCGCGGCGCACATCGTGTTCGGCCTGCAAACCATCGATGGAGACCGCGACGGTGAGACGTGAAAAATTCTTCCATGCCGGCGGCAGCGGGCGGAAAGCGCTGGTGACCACCTGCACATGAATTCCGCGATCCAGCAACTGCGGCATAAGCGACTCCAACTCGCGATACCGGACGAGCGGATCGCCGCCCACAATCGAAAGATGCAAGGGACGCAGACGATCGACTACTGCCAGAACGCCGCGAATCAACTCGTCACCCTTGCGGTCAGCGAGGCTGCGCAGGGTGACTCCGTCGCCCAGGTGCGAGTCGTCGTATGCATAGCAGCCCGGGCAACGCAGCGGGCATTTCGTAGTGATTTCGATGGAAAGCGAGGGCCGCTCGCCTTTCAAGATCTTGTACCAGGCGCGGAGCAGGTCGGAAGGTCCCACATTAATCAGATGCGGCCTCGGAGGTTTGAGTTCTCAAAGAATCCAGGAAAAAGGATTTGTTGCTAAGGTAGTGTATTTTCAGTGGGGAAGAACCGTTTTCTTCGCCTGCTTGATCAGATCGTCGCCGTCTTCGCGGGTGACGAAGCGTTGCGATACCAGAGTCTCGACGTTTGCCGTCACGGCGCGGACGTAGGCTTCGTGCGTCGGATACAGCTCCTGAAGGCGCGCTTGGTCGAACGGCGTTTCGTGGCCGGCGATGCGGCAGAACGAGGGTCCAGTGGAGTTGCCGTACCATATGCTGACCGGCACATCCACGAATGGCGACCGAATGCCGCCGGTCACATTTCCGAAACGGTCGAGCACGACTTGGACAGATCTTCGGAGACGCGCGTATGGTTGGCGGCGCCGAAGGGATAGGAATCCGGGGTAATGGGAATCGGCGTGACTTTCGGGATGGGGGTCGCGGCGTAGCACGCCAGCGTCATTAAGAATGCCAGATAGAGCAGCATGTTTCCCTACGGAGCGAAACTCGAGCGGCCCTGGATGCCCCAATGTCCGTTAGCGACGGTGACAATATACAAAGACGGAAAGCGGCCGATTTCTTTGCCGGAGGCATCGTAACGGATGAACTCGACGGCAAAGTGGACTTTATCGGGTCCGCTCTGGATCACTTTCATCGATTCCCATCGGCTGTGGTGCCACGGCGCCAGCCGCCGCGGGTAGTCGGCATTCGCGCGGACGAAATCCTCGCCGTTGTTGTACACGGCCACCGTGTTGCTGGCGAAGCGAACGTGCGGATAATTGAGGGTGGCGGCCCACGCCTTCACGTCGCGTGAATTGAAGGCGTCCATGAATTGGTCCATTGCCTTGCGGGCGTTGCGTTCGGCGTCGGGATCTGCGGCTGGAGCAGACATCGCGAGGATGCAAGCCAATAACAAGTGCCTGGACATGATGGACATAATACACCTGTTGTAGGCTCATACATATAAATGAAGTGGTCTCCTTGGATCGTGGTGCTGCTGGTGATTCTGGCTGTAGCCAGTATCCGCATCCGGCTTCTTCAGACTCCGCTCGAGCGCGACGAGGGCGAGTACGCTTACTGCGGACAGTTGATGCTCCAGGGAATTCCTCCATACCGGCTGGCCGAAAACATGAAGCTGCCGGGAACTTATGCGGCTTACGCCGTGATTCTGGCGGTGTTTGGACAGACGATCGGCGCGATCCACATTGGCCTGCTGCTGGTGAATGCGATTACGATCGTGCTGGTCTATCTGCTTGCAAAACGGCTGTTTTCGGCCGCCGCGGGATTGGCCGCGGGTGCGGCCTACGCTCTGATGTCGGTGGGAGCCAGCGTAATGGGCACGCAAGCCCACGCCACGCATTTCGTGATGCTGCCTGCGCTGGCGGGCATTTTATTGCTGCTGCGCTTTGCCGATTCGAGACGATTATCCACTCTCTGTGGCGCGGGATTGCTCTTCGGGCTGGCGTTGGTGATGAAGCAGGCTGGCGCGTTGTTCACGATCTTCGGCATGCTCTATCTTGCCGCCTTCCACTGGAGCCGCGAACGGAACGCGTGGCTCGCGCTGGTGAAGAAGCTGGCAATATTTTCGGTGGCCGCCGCGACGCCCTTCGCACTGACGTGCCTGATTCTGTGGCGAGCCGGCGTTTTTTCGCGATTCTGGTTCGAAACCTTCACCTACGCCCGCATTTACGCCACGGAAAACTCGCTGAGCATGGGACTGGACGCCTTCGAAGGCTCCTTCCCGCCCGTCTTGGAGGAGAACATCGGGATTTGGATCGCCGCCGCGGTTGGGTTGTTTCTGGCCTGGTGGAAGTGGGACAACAGAGGCTCCGCGGCCTTCGCGAGCGCGTTCTTGGTTTTCTCCTTCCTGGCCGTGTGTCCCGGGCTGTATTTTCGCGAGCACTATTTTGTCCTCCTGCTTCCCGCGGTAGCCGTGCTGGCGGGAGCGGCGGTAGACATCGCGAGCACCGCGTTTCGAAGCCGATGGCCCTACTACGTGTTCGGCGCGGCGCTGATCTTGTCGCTGGTGGTGCAGCGCGACTTTTTGTTCGGCATGAGCCCACGCCAGGCCTGCCGCCGACTTTACGATCGCAATCCGTTTCCTGAGGCGATCCCGGTGGCCGCCTATATCCGCGCACATTCGGCAAACGATGCGCGGATCGCCGTGCTTGGCTCTGAGCCCGAGATTTATTTCTACGCGGATCGCTATTCCGCCACTTCCTACATCTACACGTACGGAATGATGGAAGATCAGCCTTACGCGCTCGCGATGCAGAACGAAATGATCCGCGAGGTGGAAGCGGCTGCGCCCGAGTTTGTGGTGCGAGTGGTGGCCCACGAATCGTGGCTGCAAGATGAGCACTCCCCTACCCGCATCTTCGACTGGTGGTCGGAGTATGGTCGCCGTCATTACCGGAGGGTGGGCGTGGCCGATATCCTGACGAGGGACCACACGGAATACCGTTGGGACGAGGCGGCTGAATCGTATCAGCCTCAGTCCAGTTACTATCTCGCGGTGTATCGCAGGTCATTCTAATCGCTGCGGTGCAAGAATGAGAGGATGGACGACAAATCACTTCGCGATCATGTGCTCTATCTGCTGAAGGACGGCGGAGCTCATCTCGGATTCGAGGCCGCGGTGAAAGGCCTTCCCGTGGAACTCCGCGGCAAGCGGCCCAAAGGCTCGCCGCATTCGCCTTGGGAGCTGTTGGAACACATGCGGCTGGCCCAGCGGGACATTCTGGAGTTCAGCCGCAACCCCAAGCACGAATCGCCAAAGTGGCCGGAAGGGTATTGGCCGAAAACCCCTGCTCCGCCGAGCGCCGCTGCGTGGACCAAAAGCGTGCGGGCTTTTCACCAGGATTTGGAGGCGATGTGCGCGCTGGTGACGGATCCAGCAATGGATTTGTTCGCGCGCATCCCGCACGGCGATGGGCAAACCATCCTGCGCGAAGCGTTGCTAGTGGCCGATCATAACGCGTATCACCTGGGACAACTGGTGCTGGTGCGGAAGCTGCTCGGCGCCTGGAAATGATCGGGAGGACGGAGGACCATGAAACACGCCATATTGGCGATCGGAGTGGTAACGGCACTATCGGCGCAGACTCCGCAGCGCGCGGGCGAAAAGAAGCCCGTTCAGGCGCAGTTGGCGTCAACCATGGCGTACAGCGTCAAGGAGAACGAGGAGACGATTGAGATTACCAACGTCGCCTTTGAACTGACGGGCAACGGAATCCCGGGGCTTCCGCGGGATCAGCGGCTGATGCTGCGCAAGACTTCCCACACTAGAGAAGTGGTGGATGAAATCGGAATGGAAGCCTCCACGACCGTTCAGGCGTGGCCATTAGGCGTCGACTTAACACAGAAGCCACTCTACGCGTTGACAGCTCCCGGCGTCGACCCGAAAACGGTCAACAACGAGCTGCTGGTCCTTTCGCGCGGCCTGGAGGAGGTCGAGTGGTGGTCGGTTTACAAACTGGGTAACGGCGCGCATTTGTTCGATACGTACACGCCCCCGGTTTCGTTATCGATCGGCGTGGAAACTCAGGAACTGCGCTATGTGGGATTGGAGGTGCCGGGCGACGACGTGAAGGACACAAGGCTCCGGGCACCGAACGTGGTTGCGGTGCTGACCTATGCATCGGGAGATCGCGTGCTTCGGGAAGCGCTGATCACGTGCGACAAGAGCGATTTGGCGACGTTGCTTCGGTCCTTCGCGGATGCCATGCGCAGGCTGTCGGTGGCGGAGCATCGGATTGCCGCTGCGCCCGGCAAGAAGGCGGAATCGGCAAACAGCATCAGGATCTCGATCACTTCGAATTACCCGTCGCCTCCCGCCGAATATTCGATAACGGTTCCAATCGCGAAGGACGACCTCGACGTAGCTCATGTGACGGCGCCGGCGGGCGTTCACGTCGCTGCGTGGAAGCGTTAAGCCTTATTTCGGAGTTTTGTCCCAAGGCGCGTGTCAAGCCTGGCGGAAGCTAGTGGGAGTCGAACCCACCTGCGGCACAAAGTACCCCACGCTGGTTTTGAAGACCAGGCCCAGCACCGGCCAAGACTAGCTTCCGAATGAATTCTAACGCGGCCCGGCGTGCCGGTGCTTTTGCGATGGGCGAAACTAGGATCGCCAGAGACGCCGCGAGGACCCAGGGAGCCCGCAAGGGCGAGGCTTCGGTGGTGGACAACGCGCAGTTCCCGGTAGAACATCGCCGCTGCGCACAGCAGCAGAAGACCGCAAACGGCGGTGCCGGCGCCGGCCGCCAGAAACTCATGTGGCTTTTCGGACCCAGCTTGCAAGTTGGAGATGAGGGCGTCGTAGAGCCGGTAGGGCCTCCCAAAATAAAACGAGGCCGCTTGAAGGAAGGGGTCCAGCGCAGGATCCATGGCGGGCTGGTCAGAGTCCGATAAAGCTTTGGCGGCGACACGCGTAGGTGCGATGAGATTCTAGCGAAACCGCGCTGTGGTATGCTGTTCAGGCGCTGAATGCCCCAGCGGATCTCACTGCCTCGCATCTGCATCGCGCTCGGATTGCCCGATGCGGAAACTCTGCTCGCCCACGCGCGCAAGGAATACGACGCGGGCGAGCGCTTTTTCGAGTTTCGAATCGATTATCTTCCGACGCCGGAGCAAGGGATCGCGGCCATCCGAAAGTTTCTCGCGCGCCACAGCGATTGCACCATCCTGGCGACCTGCCGCCGCCATCAGAACCACGGGCACTACAACGGCAGCGTGGAGCAGCAAGTGCGGATTCTGGAGGGCGCGATCGCAGCCGGCGCGCAGGCCGTCGATATCGAGATCGAAAGCGCCGAGAACTGCGTGGAACGCCTTCAATCCCTGCGCTCCCAGGCCTATCTCTTAATCTCGTATCACAACTATGGTGGGACGCCTCCGCTTGACGGCGTGCTGCGGCGCATGGCGCGCATCCCGTCCGACGGATATAAAGTGGTCACGACCGCGCGCAAGCCTTCGGACAATTATCGCGTGCTGGCATTGGCGAGGACGTTCGAAAACACCGATGGTCCTGCTGGCGATGGGTGAGGCCGGCTTCGCCACTCGCGTGCTTTCGACGGCGGTAGGGGGGTTGTACACGTATGCCGCGCCTAACGCCGCCGAAGGGACCGCGGCGGGGCAAGTCAGCGCGCGCCAGCTGCGCCATCTGTACCGCGTTGAAAAATTCACCCGCGACGCTAAGGTTTATGGAGTGGTGGCGGATCCGGTTCGGCATTCGATTTCGCCGGCAGTGCACAATCGTGCGTTTCAGGCGCGGCGCGCCGATTCTGTGTTTCTGCCCTTCCTGGTGAAGGCAATCCAACTCAAAGATTTCTTGTTGCTTGCGGATAAGCTGCCGCTGGCCGGGTTCAGCCGTCACGATTCCGCACAAGCAGAAGATCCTGCGCTATCTGGATCTGATCGATCCGCTGGCACGGCGAATCGGGGCCGTGAATACGGTTTGGCGCAAGGCCGGGAAATGGCGCGGCACCAACACGGACGTTTATGGCGTGACAGTGCCATTGGGACGTCACATACGCGTGGCAAAAGCATCGGTGCTGGTGGTGGGCAACGGCGGCGCGGCCCGCGGAGCCGCCTACGCACTGGCCGAAGCCGGCGCCAAACTGGCGATCGCCGGGCGCAACCTGGACCGCGTGCGAGCGCTCGCCAAAGCTTGCGATGCGGAGCCCCTTTCGCGCGAACAGGCCGAGGCGCGCATGTTCGATGTGCTGATTCACGCGACGCCACTAGGGATGTTCCCGAAAGTCGACCAATGCTTCTTCACGGACCGGATTCCCGCAAAGCTGGTTTTCGATATGGTCTATAATCCGCTCGAAACGCTGCTCGCGCGCAAGGCCAAGGACCAGGGCGCGACGGTGATTCCGGGGCTGGAGATGTTTCTGGAGCAGTCTGCGCGGCAGTTCGAGATCTGGACCGGCGAAACGGCTCCACGAGGGGTGATGGAGAAGGCCGCGATCGAAGCGCTGGCGGCAGGACTGGCCGCGGTTGGCGCGTAGCACGGGTGGCTTCCACCTATAATGTGCACATGGACGTAACGCGCCGATCACTTGCCCGAATGTTGGCCGGAACTGCTGCAGTCGCCGCGGCCGCTGCGCCTCAAGAGACTTCCGACGGCGATTCGAAGACCGTGCATGAGCAGATGACGAATAGCGCGCAACAGCTCGCCAAGGTCAAATTGCCGATGGCGACCGAGCCGGCATTCCACTTCAAAGCGTAAAGAGATGGCGATTCCTCCCGATGATGTTTTCTTTGCGAGCATCGGCGAGCTCACGACCAGACTGCGGGCAAAGGAATTCTCGGCCATTGAGCTGACACGCGCGTTTTGCGATCGTCTGGAACGCATTGGCCCACGCTACAACGCGCTGGCGCTGTCGCTGAAAGAGCAAGCGATTCGCAAGGCGAAGGACGTCGACGCGGAGCTGAAGCGCGGGCGGTATCGCGCGATGCAGGGGATTCCGTACGGCGTTAAAGACCTGCTCGCGGTGCACGGCCAGCCGACCACGTGGGGCGCCAAGCCATACGCCGGTCAGGTGTTCGACGAAGACGCGCAAGTGGTGGCGAAGCTCGATAAAGCGGGCGCGATCCTGATCGGCAAGCTCGCGATGGTGGAGCTGGCGGGTGCCGGCGGCTACCGGTTTCCGGCGGCATCACTCACGGGCCCGGGATTGAATCCGTGGGATCGCACGCGCTGGAGCGGCGGATCGTCCAGCGGATCGGGAATCGCGACGGCAGCGGGATTGGTTACGTTCGCGCTCGGATCGGAAACCTCGGGATCGATCCTGACGCCGAGCGCGTTCTGCGGAGTCACCGGATTGCGCCCTACCTACGGGCTGGTCAGCCGCCGTGGGGCGATGGCGTTATCGTGGACGCTCGACAAGATCGGGCCGATGTGCCGGTCGGCGGAAGATTGCGCGCTGGTCCTGCAAGCGATCGCGGGCGCCGACAGCCAGGACCCGGGGTCCGCCGGAAAAGGTTTCTACTACGCTCCACAGTTCGCGCGCAAACCGCAGGAGATCACCGTCGGGTACGCACCCGTGGACTTCGTGGAATGGGCCGACGCCTCCGCGCGTCCGGATCTTCAAAATGCGCTGGGCGTGGTGAAGGCGATGGGCGTACAGATGAAGGAAGTGGAGATTCCGGACTTCCCGTATGGCGCTCTGACGAACACCATTGGCAACGGCGAGGCTGCATCGGTCTTCGAGGATCTGATTCGCAGCGGCAAGGTGGATCAGCTTGCCGACAAGCGGCAGATCGCTGGGATGAAAGCGTCTCTCGAATTGCCGGCGATTGAATATCTGAGAGCCATGCGCATCCGCACCATCGTTCAGGAGGCGTTTCGGAGTTTATTCCTTGACGTGGATCTGCTGCTCACACCGACTCGGCTGGCGCCGGCGTCGAAGATTACGGAACCGCTCGACCGGACTACGGAGGGTCCGAGACCGAAGTCGCGTGGATTGAGCGGGCTGATTCCTGCCGGGAATCTGTGCGGGCTGCCGGCGATTTCATTGCCGTGCGGGTTCGCGGACAAAATGCCGATCGCGATTTCATTCGTCGGGCGGCCGTGGTATGAAAATCAGTTGATCGCGATGGGGCACACGTTCCAGAGCCACACGGACTGGCATCGGCGGCGACCAACGATCACCTAGCCGCGGACGGACGCGGATGAACGCAGATGGAGGATTAGGGGTGGGCAGTCGCCGCGCCGATGATCTTTCGCGTGGACCGGTCCTGGACGAACAACACCAGCTTGAGATTCTGAGGATTCCATTCGGGATTCAAGTTGACCTTCGCGTCGGCGGTGTAGGTCGCGGCTTTCTTCGAGTCGAGGTGACCGATTCCGGTCAGGCTTCGCACCACGCCGGTGTGGCGCAATTTGCGGCCTCCGTTTTCGCCGGCGACGGGAGTGGTTTCGAGATTCGTCTCCGTAACGGCCAGGAACATATCCGCGTTGCGGGTTCCCTCCGGAAGTTTTTCGACTTTGAGATGCGCTACGCCGTTCTGTAGCGAGACATCCACCGCGGCTTTAGCTCCCTGCGCAGCCTTGCGAATTTCGTCGCGCGCGCGGATCTCATCCGACCCATTGAACTCGGCCTGGCCGTTCACCACCATTTCCGGCGTATAGACGCTTTCCAGCCGAAACATGCGTCCGTAATCCTGTTGCCGGGCGGTGTACAGCGAAGACGAAAATCGGTCCTTCCAGCCAAGATGATTCCAGTAGTCGACGTGCTCGCTTAAGGCGATGACATCGATATCCGGGAAATAACGCACCAGGCGAGTTAAAAGGTTGTCAGCCGGAGGGCAGCTCGAACAACCCTCTGACGTGAACAGTTCGACGACCACGGGCGTTCGCGACTGCGCCACGCCGGTGATCCCAAATACCAAAAATGCCGCGAGGATTCGAAACATGGATGACCCTCTTCATTATTCTATTCGCTTATCCGGCATGATAGCTTGAGGGTTGGAGAACTTTTTCGGTAATCGCGAAGCGGCGGTTGCGCTGGAAGACATGATTTCCCGGCGCAGGATTGCCCAAACCCTGTTGTTTTCCGGGCCGGAAGGCGTCGGGAAGGCGACGCTCGCCCGACGGTTCGCGGCCCTGTTGTTGGGGGATTCGCAGAAAATCGAACAGGACGACCTGAGCCTGGAATCGAACGCGGCGCTGATCGCGGATCGCGAAAAGTGGACCGCCGAGAAGCGCAACGAAGATCCACTTCTATTCGGTTCTCATCCTGATTTCGTGACTTTCGCGCCGGACGGACCCTTGCGCCAGATCACCATTCCTCAGATGCGCCTTCTGCGAGATCGCGCGCCGCTGAAACCGTTGAAAGGCGAGTGGAGGGTATTCTTGATCGATCAAATCGATCGCGCCAATGAGCAAGCCGCGAATTCTCTGCTCAAAACGTTAGAGGAGCCGCCTCCGCACCTGGTCTTGATCATGACGGCGCGCAATCCTTTCGATCTGCTGCCGACCATCCGTTCGCGGGCGATTCCGTTCCGGCTTTCACCTCTGGCGGACGCCGAAATGCGTGAATTTATTGGCTTTCGGGGCTTGAGCGATCCGGAAAGAAGACGAACCTTGGCCGAAGGCTCGCCTGGACTTGCGGTTTCGATCGACCTTGAAGCCTATGACCGGCGGCGCACGGCGATGCTCGCGCTGCTGAGTGTCGCGAGCGGGATGCAGCCCTTCGGAGCGTGGTTGAAACACTCGGATTCGATCGCCGCGCGGCGGACGGAGAAGCTCGATTCTTATCTCGACGTGCTGTATGTGCTGCTCGGAGATGTGGTTCGGCTCGCGAATGGCGTGCCGGCGATCCGCAACGACGACATTCGCGGCGAGCTGGCCGCGCTGGCGCAGCGCGTTTCTTTCGAGTGGCTGCGCGCTGCGGTCGAGAAAGTGGATGAATTGATGGATCTGGTGCGCCGTAATATTCAAAAGTCGATCGCCCTGGATGCGCTGGTTATCGAGCTCCGTTCACGCTAACGTGAATTGCACTCGCGCTACCGCTGTGCTATCAAGGAACGAGATAGGTAGTTCCATCCATCTTTCATCATTCGCGAAGGAGCGAAGCAGTGGAGCCCGCAAACCGCAAGTTGATCCGCCCCTCTCTTAACGAGATCAAAGACAATCGAATCCGCAAGGACGGACAGAAAAAGTCCGCTCCGCCGGACCAGACCAATGCCGAGAACTTCTATTATTTGAAGCAGATGCAGTCGAAGACGCCGATGACCATCGTGCTCAAAGACGGCGAAACTCTAAAAGGGGTCATCGAGTGGTACGACAAAACCTGCCTGAAAGTGAATCGCGACGGCGAACCGAATCTGCTGGTGTTCAAATCGAACATCAAATACATGTATAAGGCTTAAAAGCGGTTATTTGGCGTTCGCGTCGAATTGGCCGGCGCAGACGACGTTGCGTTCCGTATCGAAGAACCGGATGATCCAACCGACGGTCGGGATTACGGCTTTCGGCATGGTGACTTTGCCGCCGTTTTGTTCCACTGCTTTGGCGATGGCGTTCACATCGTCCACGGTGACCGTGCACTCGAAAGCGCGGAGGCCGGTCCCGGTCAACGGCTCTTGACGCTTCTGGAGCAAGCCTCCGACGCCTGGATTTTGCGGTGTGCCGGTGGTGACCAGGTAAAAATCCGGGGGTCCCCAGGCCTCGAATTTCCAACCGAAAACATTTTCGTAAAACCGGCGTGCACGGGACACGTCGTCTGCGTGGATGGCGAAACGTTCGATGTTGTTTGGCATGATGTCCAGCATACGCCGTGCGCCGGTGGCGAACTTACGATACTGTGACAGTAAATGCCGAAAACACGTCAAGATCCAAAAGTCGTGGTGAGGACGTTCGCATTCGGCCATTCCGGCGGATACATGATTCCGCCCCATCATCACGATTGGAGCCAGTTGATCTACGCGTCGTCAGGCGTAATGACGGTACGCACCGAACGCGGCGCGTGGGTGGTGCCGCCGGAACGAGGCGTGTGGGTTCCGGCCGGCGTTACACACTCGATTCAGATGTCAGGCTCAGTTTCGATCCGGACACTTTATTTTGCTCCACGATTCGCGTGCCGGCGAGTACCCAAGGTGTGTTCGGTGGTGAATGTTTCGCCTTTAATGCGTGAGCTGATTCTGCACGCGACAAAAATTGGATCGCTGGACCAAGGCGTGGCCGCCAACGCGCGATTGATCGGCGTGATGCTGGACCAGATCCAGACGTGGTCGGAGGCTCCACTCGATTTGGCGATGCCGCGCGATCCACGAGCATTGAAAGCCGCGGAGATTCTCCGCCAGCAACCGGGGGAGACCGCGTCGCTCGATCGAGTCGCGCGGGCCGCGGGAGCCAGTAAGCGAACTCTGGAACGGCGATTCCGCGCAGAGACAGGCATGGGTCTCGGTCGCTGGCGCCAACAGCTTCGGCTGCTGCATGCACTGCGAATGCTGGCCGAAGGCGAGGCAGTTACTACGGTCGCGCTTGAGACCGGTTACCGCAGCACCAGCGCATTCATTTCCATGTTCAAGAAAGCGCTAGGCTCGACTCCGTTGCGGTATCGGGGAACGCGATAGCTACCTCTTGCCGGTTTGTTGGGTTACGCAATATCTGGGATATCTGATGCAGAGATAATTGTCGATCAACGATCGGAGACAAAATTTTGGCGCACGATTCTCCTAACATTTTGTGGATCGGACCATCGGCTGGCAGCTTACCGGCCGGCTGGACGATCGTATCATCGTTGAAGGCTTTCGATATCGCGGTCATCGCGGTTCCGGTTCCGGGCCGTACCGTGGACGACCTGCTTGAAGATCTGTCGCGCGGGCACGCGAACGCACCCATTCTGGTTTACGATTCTTCAGCGACCGTAGCCGATGCGGTTCGCTACGTGCGGCTTGGCGCGCACGATGTGGCAAAAGACGAAACCGGCGTCATCGCGATGATCGAGTCTGTCATCGAACTGCGGCGCGGCCAGCGCGAAGCCGAGTGCGGCGGCGAGCCGTGGCGGAAGCTGCTGGTGGGATCAAGCGCGGCGATGCTGCGAACCGTAGAAGTAATTCGCCTGGTGGGCGGACGGCGGGCCACGATTCTGATTACCGGCGAGACCGGAACCGGAAAGGAAATGGTCGCGCGAGCGATTCACATGGCCAGCCCGCGCGCAAATCTGCCGATGGTCACCGTCAACTGCAACGCGCTTCCCGAAACTTTGCTCGAAGCCGAGTTGTTCGGGCACGTCAAAGGCGCATTTACCGGGGCGATCCAGCAGCGCGTAGGCCGGTTCGAGCAGGCTCATCGCGGGACGCTGTTTCTGGACGAGATCGGCGATCTTCCCCTGGACACGCAAACCAAGCTGCTGCGCGTGTTGCAGGAACGCGAGTTTCAACGCGTCGGCAGCTCAGAAACGGTTCGTGTGGACGTGCGGCTGATCGCGGCGACCCACGTGGATTTGGCGGAGCGCATCCGGCAGGGTAAATTTCGCGAGGATCTGTACTATCGTCTGAACGTGGTGCCAATCACGACGCCGCCGCTGCGCCACCGGTCGGAAGACGTGCCTTTGCTCGCGCGTCATTTCCTGGAGAAAATCTGCCGGCAGGAGGAGATTCCCTTGCGGCGGCTGGCGCCGGAAACGCTGGAACGGCTCAGCGCGTATTCGTGGCCCGGGAACGTCCGCCAGCTGGAGAACACGGTGGAGCGGGCAGTGGCGCTGAGCGGCGAGCGCGACGTCCTGTATGCATCCGATTTTGCCTTAGGGGCTCCTGTAAAAGCAGCTCCCGCTCCGATTGCCGTGCCTGATACGGGGCTCGACTTCGAGCGGACCGTCGGCGGCATCGAACGTCAGATCCTGCAACAAGCGCTGCAACGGGCAGGCGGGAACAAGACCGCCGCGGCGGAGATGCTCGGATTGAAGCGTACTACGCTGGCCGCGAAGCTGAAGAGCCTGGAAGCTGTGGCGAGTTAGGACTCGCTGCTATACTGAGCCGATGTTCTGCACCCGATGCGGCGCACAGAACCCGGATACGGTGCAGTTCTGTACAAGCTGCGGCTTGGGTATGACGCCGGCGGCCGAGCCCGCTGCCGTGCGCGTCGTACCTCACGTCGTTCCGCACGTCGTTATGGACGTGGTTCCCCGCGTGGCCCCGCAGTTTCGTTACGCCGGATTCTGGCTGCGATTTTGGGCCTATTTGATCGACTGCGTGATCCTGGGGCTGTTGCCGGTTCTCATTTCCCTGATCATCGCCCCGTTGTTTTTCACCGGTGTTGCGGCGCTGGCGATCCTCGGCGTGTGGATTTTCATCCTGCCGGTGGTGCTGGCGGAAGGCTGGCTTTACTATGCGCTGATGGAAAGCTCCTCCTATCAGGCAACGTTAGGAAAACGAGCCCTTGGTTTGAAGGTCACGGGCCTCTCCGGCGAGCAAATCACGTTCGGGACCGCAACCATCCGCTACTTCAGCAAGATTCTGTCCGCGCTGATGCTGCACATTGGTTTCATCATGGCGGCGTTCACACAAAAGAAGCAGGCGCTGCACGACATGATCGCCTCGTGCCTGGTGATCCGGGATTAACCTTCTTTGATGATTCGCGCCGCGTTTTCGGCGATGACCATCGTCGCTGCTTGCGTGTTCCCGCCGACGATGACCGGCATAATCGACGCATCCACGACGCGCAGTCCGGCAACGCCGTGCACTTCGAGACGTTCATTGACCACGCTCGCCGGATCTTGTCCCATTTTGCACGTGCCGACAGGATGATAAATCGTTTCGGACCGCGCGCGAACGTACACTTCGGGATCGTCCTGCTCGAAGACTGGCGCGCCGCGGAACGGTTCGAGCGCTTTCGATTCCGCGATGCGGCGCGCGAGCGCCACGCCGTGCACCAGCAGAGGCAAATCGGAGGGATCGGAGAGATATGCCGGGTCGATCGCCGGCGCTTCGACTGGATTGAGTGAGCGCAGCGTGATCCGGCCGCGGCTTTTCGGCTTCAGAAGCGTGGGTCCCAGACTCAGCCCGTGGCCGCCCGGCTTCGCGAATCCATGATCGACATAATGTACGGGACCGAAGTGAAATTGAAGATCGCATTCGGCCAGATCGGGACGCGATTTGACGAACGCTCCCGCTTCCGCGATGTTCGAGGTGAGCGGACCGTTGCCGCCGATCAGAAACTTCAACAGATTTGGTAGCGTCTCGATGTTGGTAAGCGAGACGGGCCGTGTGCAGAAATAAGGGATGACCACCGCCAAATGGTCTTGCAGATTTTCGCCGACTCCGGGAAGGTCCGCGATCACGGGAATCCCCAAGGCTTCGAGTTGCGACGCCGGTCCGACGCCGGACAGGAGTAGTGTCTGCGGCGATCCGATGGCGCCTGAAGCCAGGATCACCTCGCGCGCCGCACGCACCTGACCGGTGGATTCTTTCCGGATATACTCAATCCCGTTAGCGCGGCCGTTTTCAAACAGGATTCGCGTAGCGTGAATGCCGGTCCAAACGGTCAGGTTGCCGCGGCGAACCGCGGGTTTCAGGTACGCGTCGGCTGCACTCCATCGCCGGCCGTTCTTCTGCGTGACGCGATAGAAACCCGCGCCCTCCTGCGACGGACCGTTGAAGTCGGGATTGGGCGGGATGCCGTACTTGCTCGCAGGCCTCGACGAACGCGCGCGAAAGCGGGTTGATGCACTTCAGGCCGGAAATGCTCAGTTCCTGGGACTCGGCGGCTTTGAATAACGGCAGCAGATCGTCGAAGCCCCAGCCGGGATTCCCCAGATCGCGCCAGGCGTCGAAATCCGATCGGCGCCCGCGAATGTAGATCATCGCGTTCATCGAGCTGGATCCGCCCAGCATCTTGCCGCGCGGCCAATATAAGCGGCGGCCATTCAGATGCTCCTGCGGCTCGGTGGTGTAATTCCAATCCAGGGGTGTTTTGAAAAGCTTCGAAAACGCCGCGGGGATGTGGATTTCGCGCTGGCGGTCGGGTGGACCGGCTTCGACCAGCAGCACCGTGACGTCGCGATTCTCGGTGAGACGCGACGCCAGTACGCAGCCGGCGCTTCCGGCGCCAATCACGATATAGTCGTACACGTTAATCCATGGAACATCACTTCGCGGAACTGAACGGTATTCGGATGCATTATGTCACAGCCGGGGAGGGTCGTCTGGTGCTGTTCGCACACGGCTTCCCGGAATTCTGGTACGAATGGCGTAGGCAGATCGCCGAATTCGGCCGCGATCATCACGCCGTCGCGCCCGATCTGCGCGGTTACAACCTGACATCGAAGCCGCTCAAGGTCGAGCAGTATCGCGTAAAGCATTTGGTGGAGGATCTGCGCGCGCTGGCGTCGTACTTGGGTGCGAAGCGATTCGTACTGGTGGGGCATGACTGGGGTGGCGCAGTCGCGTGGGCGTTCGCGCTGACGCATCCGGACCTGCTCGAGAAGCTGGTCATCATCAACGCGCCGCATCCGGGCGTCTTCGCCCGAGAGCTTCACTCGAATCTCGCCCAGCAGCAGGCCAGCCAGTATATGCGGATGTTCTGCACCGCGGAGGCGGAAGAGACTCTGAGTCGCGACAACTGCCGGTACCTGGTCGACGCGCTGTTGACGCACGGCTTGAAGCGCGGATATCTCGACGAAGAAGACCGGCTGGCGTACTTAGAGGCATGGTCGCAGCCCGGCGCGCTGACCGGTGGTCTGAATTACTATCGCGCGGCGCGGATGCTGCCGCCGGCGCCTGGAACGGCCGCGCCTGAACCCGTGATTGACGTCGCGGCGCTGACCGTCCGCGTGCCGACGTTGGTGATTTGGGGCGAGCGCGACTCGGCGCTGCTGCCGGGGAATCTTGACGGTCTCGATAAATTTGTGCCCGATCTCACTATGCGCCGCGTCCCCGATGCGAACCACTGGATCGTACACCAGAAGCCGGACTTGGTGAATCGCTACATTCGCGAGTTTCTTTCGGCATAGACGCTATGATGGATGTTTGGGTGAGAACAACTCCGGTACTACGCGCACACGCGTGGTTTTGGTCGTAGCGAACATCCTTTCTGCCGCCTGCCTGGTCTGGTCCTTGCGCGACGTGAAGCTCGGTGCGTTGATGGACGACCTGGCGACGATGAATTGGTGGTGGGTCGCGTTGGCCGTGGCGGCCGAAATCGCCGTCTATAGCTGGCAGGCCTGGCGATGGAGCCTTCTGTTGCACCCGATTGAGCCGGTCGGGTTCTGGCACGCCGTGCGAGCCATCTACGTCGGGCTGTTCGCGAACGAAGTTCTGCCGTTCCGCGCCGGCGAAGTGGTACGCTGCTACCTGCTTTCGCGCTGGAGTGCGCTTCCCTTTTCTGTGTCCCTATCGAGCGCCGTCATTGAACGGATTTTCGACGGAGTGTGGCTATGTGCCTGCCTGTTCCTGGCGCTTCGCATCGTACCGCACCCGCACATGCGATTTCTGACCGGTAGCGGATACGTGCTGGGGAGCGTCGTCCTTGCGGGCGTGTTGCTGTTAGCGGTGGCCATGTTTCACCGGCACCGGGCGCGCGCGGCGCTGGCCGGAGGATCGTGGAGACGGCACGTCCGGGTGCTGATCGACGATTTGAGCCTGATCGGCCATTCGCGATACCTGTACTTCGCGTTTCTGCAAAGCCTCCCGTACCTGTTGCTCCAGGTAGTTCCAATCTACGCGTCGTTCAAAGGCTACGGGTTCGACGATCTGCTGCTCAAGGAAGCTTTCGCGTTGATGGTGATTCTGCGGATGGGCAGCGTGGTTCCGCAGGCGCCGGGCAATCTTGGGCTGTTCCAGCTCCTTACTAAAGAAAGCCTGGTGAAGATTTTCCACGTGGTGCCAGTGGAGGCGGAGCGGTTCTCGCTGGTGCTGTGGGGAATCGTGACGCTGCCGCTGCTGATCGGCGGCGCCATCGCGCTCGCGGTAACCGGCGCGAGAATCGGGGAGCTGCGGCGTGCCGCGCACGTCGAGCGCGAAGAGCTGTCGCGGTCACGCGAGTAAGCTTTCTTGATATACATCCCAGGTCCGCTCGACTGCGGAATCCCAGGTGAATTGGCGTGCTCGTTCCAACCCTCGGCGGGCCAATTCGTCGCGGAGAGCTTCATCTGAAGTGAGATTCAGCATCGCCCTGCTAATGGCATCGCTGTCGGCCGGATCGACCAGCAACGCGGCGTCACCTGCGACTTCGGGCAGCGCGGAGCGGTTGGAGGTGATCACCGGAACACCGTGCGCCATCGCTTCCAGCACCGGCATTCCGAACCCTTCATCGAGCGATGGAAACGCGAAGATCCTGGCGCGCTGGTACAGCCGCTCAAGTTCGGCAAGCGAGACATAGCCGAGCACATCGATCGCTTCGCGGCGAGGACTCTGTTCGACCGCGTGCAGTTCCTCCGCGGCTCCGAAACCGTCCGGAGCGCCGGCCAGCGCGAGCCGCCACCCCTTGGGCAGTCGCTCAAAAGCCCGAACCAGGCGCGCAATATTCTTGCGACGCTGAATCGCGCCGACAAACAGAACCAGATTCTCTCGGGGAAGATCGGATGGCGCGGCCGTGTCAACCCCGTGCGGGATCACTCGAATCCGCGACGCAGGCACACCCAGAAGTTGCTCGACCTGTATCGCGGTGAAGCGCGAAACCGTGATGATCAGATCGCTCAGTTCGGCCGCGCGGCGTGCCTGGGCGGTGAAGCGGTCGCGAAACTCGCGCGTGGAGTAATCGCCGGTCATGACGAACAGGTCATGAAACGTGCAGACGGTACGGCGGCCGCGTGCGTCGACACGCTGACTGAGAGCGTGAAACAAATCGCCAGGCGGAGCGCCGATCAGGAGCCGGCGAAGGGCATTCGCGGGAAGCGATTCGCGATAGGACCTGAGAAAGCGCTGCGGCCGATAGCAATACAGAAATTCCTCTTCGCGGTGGGCATCCGCCAGGCCGAATAGAATCCGGCGGGAATACACGCCAAGACCGGATAGGTTTGGGCCGAGGCTGTAGGATGCGTCGAGAGCAATCGCCAAGCAATTGCTATGATCCCACCGGCGGGACTAGCGCCGCATCGCAAGAGCGTTCGGCGACAGGTCGAGCGCCGCCTGTTCCAGCAGCACGTCGAGCGATGCTGGGCGATCCCCGTCGAAAATCGCGGCGCCCACCGAGATCCGGTGCGCGAGCGCACTCGAGTGAATCCTCACCCAGGCTTCTTCGAGCGATTCGAAATCGGTTTCGAAAACGGCGACCCCGAACCGCGCGTCTCCAATACGCGCCACCAAATCCGTGGGACCCGCGATACTGCGCAGATGATCCGCCGCTTCGACCAACGCCAAGTCCCGGCGCTGCTGGCCGAACGCGGTGACCAATTCTCCCAGGTTGTTCGGCTCCGCTACCAGAATCATCAGACGCCGGCCCAGACGCTCCGCCAGCTTGCGGTCCCGATCGGCGAAAGTAAGGAAGCCGCTGCGGTTGGGGAGGCCGGTCAGAGAATCCGTGATTGCACCCGCCCGCATCGCGGCCAACAGCCGGTGCCGTTCGATCGCAGCCGTAATCGCGTGGGCCAGCGGCGCGGGGTCCACGTGTCTCTTGACCAGGAAATCCTGTGCGCCCTCACGAATCAGACGTGCCGCCATATCCTGGTCCTCCGGCCCGATGAGAAGCACAACGGGAACGCGCTCGGCGGCCGCTTGCAGACGGCGAAAGGTCTCGACTCCCTGGCAGTTCGCCACGTCGGGATCCAGCAGCATTACGTCGATTGTTTCGTTGCCAAGAACCGAGCACGCTTCGCTCCAGGTAGTCGCATGAAACGTTTCGATATGCACCCAGCTGTTCCAGAATCGTCCTTCTTCAATCTCGGTCAGGACGTCGGACAGGAAGATGTCATCCTCCGGTTCGGATTCGACGAGTAGGACACGGAGAGTCATGATCTGAAGGTCCCTTGGCTTGTATTTAGTGCGGCCGAGGGCCGGATTATCTCAAACCAGTTCGCCGTACTCGACTACGCCTCCAAGTGATATTCCTTCAGCTTGCGATACAGGGTGGTCCGTCCGATCCCCAGAAGATGCGCTGCAATGGCACGATCACCCTTGGTGTATTCGAGTGCGTTCAGAATGGCACGCTTTTCCAACTCAATCAACGGGACCACCCCCGGCAGACTCTGCATCGCGGCCGGCGGCGGCGCCGGGTCGGCCTCGGCCGTCTCATTCGGAGCTGGACCCGTTTGGACCGTTCCCGCTGCTGCCATGAGATATTGGGATTTCTTTTGAAGCAGGAAGTTTTGCAAGTTGGAAGGCAGATCCGCAACGTGCAGTAATGGCCCCGAATTGATCGCCACCATGTGCTGGATGCAATTCTCCAATTCGCGAACGTTGCCCGGCCAGTCGTAGTTCAGCATCACTTCCATGGCTTCCGCCGTGATCGAATAATTTCCGCCTACCCGCCCAAGGAAGTAGTTGATCAGAGCCGGAATGTCTTCGCGACGCTCGCGCAACGGCGACAGACGAATATTAATCACGTTGAGACGGAAATAAAGGTCTCGCCGGAAAGTTCCTTTCTCCACTTCCTTGGCCAGGTCCCGATTGGTCGCTGCGATGGCGCGAAAATCCGAGCGCTTCGTACTCACCGAGCCCACCGGGCGGAACTCCTTCTCCTGCAACACGCGCAGCAGCTTCGCCTGCAAATCGAGCGGCAGCTCGCCGATCTCGTCGAACAATGCCGTTCCACCGTTGGCGCTCTCAATCAAACCGACTTTTGCGGTAGCCGCACCCGTGAACGCACCCTTAACATGCCCAAAGAGTTCGCTTTCCATGAGTGGACCGACCATGGCGGAGCAGTCAATCGTGATGAACGGCCCCGCGGGGTTAACATTATGGATAGCGCGCGCGACCACTTCCTTCCCGGTTCCCGTTTCGCCCAGGAGCAACGCTGGCCAGCGGCACTTTCCCAGTTTTTGAATCAGATGCAGAACATGGCGGGTGCGGGGCGATTGCCCCACCAATACGGGTCTGGTCTCATCCATAGTTGGCAGCATTGCCGTTTTGGCTTTAAATTGTAGTGCGTTGAGCAAACATAAACTCTACGGTCGATTTGAAACTTCTTCAACACCCACCGATTGAGATGTAGGATAAGTCCGTTAGGGGTAAGAAATACCCTCGGATGCGGGTACGGCTATCGATCAGGAACCACCATCGCGTCACCGACTGCGTTTCGTACCTTTTCCGCCAGTCGTTTAGCGTCGTCAAGCGTCATGCCGTGTCCCACCAGTACTCGCCAAACCGTAGTCGCTTCGACGACCCGCGCGTCTTCGAATTGTTCGCGCAGCGAGGTCTCGAAGGATTCGGCGCGAGCCCGAGTCGAGAAGGCGCCGGCTTGAACCGCGTATCGCTCGACCGGATCTTCGGCGCTCTGCTCTTCCGCTTTTGGATCTTGAAGAGGTTCGGATGGTGGCGCGGCGATGACCTTTACTCGGACACGGGCAGTGCCCGGTCCGACCATGTTGATCTTTTGCGCGGCGGCAAGAGAGAGATCGATGATTCGTCCTTTGACGAACGGACCGCGATCGGTGATGCGAACCTCCACTCGTTTTCCGTTATCGAGATCGTTCACTTCGATCCAGGTTCCGAAGGCGAGCGTTCGATGAGCGGCAGTGAGCTGCTCCATGTCGTAGATCTGGCCGGATGCGGAGCGCCGCCCGTTGTATGGCTCGCCGTACCAGCTTGCGATTCCGGTTTCGGTGTCGCCGATTTTCGCCGGCGCAGGAATTCGCGTGGAGGTTCGGCGTCCACAACCCGTCGCGGCGAACAACATCGCGAAGCAAAACGCGGCGGCGAAAACTTTCTCGCCGAGGTTCACCGCACCCGCATGATCAGGGCTCCGGAACACTAAAACAATTCTACTCGACTACGTTTCGCGGCGTTTTGCCGTGCTCGATACGCCGCGCGCGGCCGAGGTTCGCGTACGCATCGTTCATTTTTTTCTTGACTTTCGCCGCAAAGAACCTTATAAAGGGGACACAACCGCGCTCTCTCATGAGTGGCGCGAATCTTGATGTTAAGGGAGAATCAATCGATGATGAACGCAACGAAGAAGAAAGCGCCTGCTAAGAAAAAGGCTGCTCCGAAGAAGAAGAAGTAGTCCAAGCAGGCTCGACAAGTTCGAGTTCAATCCATTCGGCCCCGAGAAATCGGGGCCGTTTTTCTTTGTGATCGACCTTCTTAAGAGGATGAGGGAAACAGCTTCGCCACCAGTGGACGCAGTTCTTCATACGTCATGCGGCCCGGATGGTACAACCGCACGATGCCCGCGCGATCGATCAGAACCAGCGTCGGCGTGGTGCTCGCGCCGTATCTCCGGAAATTTTCTTCGTTCACCGGAGCGGGCGTGGTGATGATGTCGGCATAACGTTCCTGTCGAATCTGTTCGATGTAGCGTAGCTCGGCGTCCGGCGGCGCTTCAATCCCACTTTGCACGTAGCCGTATTTTTGAGTCGGCGCAACCAGTTCCAGACCCTTCGGACCAAATTCCGATTTCAGCCTCGCGAGGATCGGAGCCTCGGCTTTGCAGTCGGTGCACCAATGCGCCCAGAAGAACAGCAGCACGGGTTTCCCTTTCACGAGCGTCACGCTCTGCAGCGCCGGCGCCAGTTTGCCCTCCATCGACAAAAGGTTTATGTTCTTCTGAATGCGCGTGCGAATCGAAGTTCCGTAGTAGGTCTTGAGCTGGTCCTGCAAATACGTGATCGCTTCGGCTCGCTGGTTCCGAGCCGCCAGCACATTCGCCTCCACCTCGATCGCGGCACCGAGCGCGGTCGGCAGGTATGCGTCCCGGTCGAGCGGCACTTTCTTCATCTCGGCGACGCACAGATCGTAGGTTTGACTGGCGTACTTCTCCGCTTGATCGTAGTTTTTCAGGGCGAGTTCGCCGCGGCCCATCCAGCTCAGCGCCTCGAGCCATTCGGGAGTTGTCCCGCGCGCGCCTCGATACGTCTCGAGCATCTTCGCGCCGCTGCGAAAATCGTTGTTCGCGATGGCGTTGCGCACACTGTCGATCAGATTTGGAGACGCGGCCAGAACAGCGGAAGCAAGCAGGGGGAGAACGTTGAATCGCACTTGAGGAGCCTCTACATCGAGGATAACAAGTACCCGCCATCGACGACCAGTGTTTGGCCGGTCAGGTACGACGATCCCTCACCCGCCAGCATCAGCGCCACTTCTGCAATCTCTACGGGTTGGCCAAGATGCTTGATAGGCTGCGCGCCAAGTTGTTTTCCACGCCGCTCGTCATCCTTCCAGTAATATTCGCTCAGCGCGGTCTGAATCAGTCCCGGCGCGATCGCGTTCACGCGCACGCCGCGCGGTCCCAGTTCTACCGCGTAGCTCTGCGTCATCATGATCAGCGCAGCCTTGGTCATGCTATAGAGCAGGCTGTGGAATTGCGGCCGGAGACCGGAGATGGACGCGATGTTGATAATCGACCCCGAACCGCGCGCGCACATGCCCGGCGCCACCAGTTTCATCAGCCGGAACGTGCTCTTGAGGTTGATGTCCACCATCTTGTCGAACTGGCCCTCGTCCATTTCGAGACAGGGTCCCTGGGCGATATTCGTTGCCGCGTTGTTCACCAGGACGTCGATGCGGCCAAACTCGCGCGTCGCGGTAGCGACCAGGTTTTGAAGCTGGTCCGCGCGTCCCACGTGGCAGGCGACCGCTTTCGCGGCTGGTCCGATTTCGCGCGCGACTTGGTCGAGTGTTTCCTGCTTCCGGCCCGCGATCACAACCTTGGCGCCCTCGCGAACGAAGACTTCGGCAATCGATCGGCCGATGCCGCGGCTGGCACCCGTGACCAGCGCAACTTTGTCATCGAGGGTCATAACGCAAGGCCCTTCAGATACGTCCGGAAATCCTCGCCAAGGTCGTAACGTTTTAGCGCGAACTCGACGGTCGCCTTCAGGAAGCCAAGCTTATCGCCTGCGTCGTAGCGCTTCCCTTCGAAGCGGTACCCGTAGATCGGACGGCTGCGCAGCACGTGTTTCAGACCGTCGGTCAACTGGATTTCGCCGCCGCTGCCCGGCTCGACCGCGTCAAGCGACGAGAAAATTTCCGGCGTCAGCACATACCGGCCGATAATCGCCAGGTTCGACGGAGCTTCGCTCGCCTTAGGCTTTTCCACCATGTTGCGGATGCGATACAGACGGTCGCGCCCGCCGTTGTGAGCCACCGGCTCCGCATCCACCACGCCGTATGCGGAAATGGCGTCGCCGGGCACTTCCATCAGCGCGACCACGGGAGCCCCGTAGAACTCGTAGACATCCAGCAACTGGCGCAGACAGGGGACGTCGGCGTCGATCACATCGTCGGAAAGGATCACCGAGAACGGCTCTCCGCCCACCAGCTCACGCGCCCGCAGCACGGCGTGGCCCAAACCCAGCGCTTCCTTTTGCCGAACATACGACACGTCGATCATGTCCGATACTGCCCGGACAGTCGCCAGCAGGTCCTTCTTGTGGCGCGTTTCGAGCAGATGTTCCAGCTCGAAGCTGACGTCGAAATGATCCTCGATCGCGGTCTTTCCGCGTCCGGTCACGATGATGATGTTACGGACGCCGGACTGGATTGCCTCCTCGACGCCGTATTGAATCAACGGCTTGTCGACCAGCGGCAACATCTCTTTCGGCTGAGCTTTGGTGGCGGGAAGAAAACGTGTTCCCAGCCCAGCGGCGGGAAACACCGCTTTGCGGACTTTGGCAATCATTGTTTCTAATTCTACCGAACGCGGGTCGCCGGACGGTCCGAAATTATTCTACAACCCGCTAATTCGTCCACCCGGATTTCGCCTATCCGGTAAGGAGGGGATAAGTCGATGCTGAAAAGAGCCAAGATCGTGTTGTTTCCGGCGGTGATCGCATTGATGGCGGGCGCCGCTTCGTTTGGGCAAGGCCTTGAAATTACCCAAGACGACGCGAAAGCGATGACCTACAAGGTCAACATGGCGTCCAAGTTTTTCGAAGCCACCTGGCGCGACATTTTCGCCCGCGCCGGCTACAGGTATCCCGCGCCGAAGATGACCGGCTATGTCGAAACGGCGAAGAGCGGCTGCGGCGAACTGAAGGCGAACAACGCCCACTACTGCGCCGCGGACAACACCATCTACTACGACATCGTGTTCCTGACTAAGATGATGAAGTACACCGGCAACCAGCTCAACACCGACGGCGACTACGCGCCGATCGTGGTGCTCGCACATGAAATGGGCCATGCGGCCGCGTTTATGCTGGATGTCAATCCTACCTACACCAACAATCGAGAGAACCTGGCCGATTGTTTGGCAGGAGTGGTCACCGCGTATGCTGCGGCCGCCAAGAATCTTGAGCCCGGCGATTTTGAAGAGGGCGAGCTGGCGTTGAAGCTCGGCGGCGACGGTCCGAACACGCCATTCAATTCCGATCACGCTCACGGCCCGGCTGGGGAACGCGTGCTCATGTTCGAGCGCGGCTTCCGCGGCGGCCTGCCGGCTTGCAGTGAGTCGATGGCCACAAAGCTCGGCCAGATGCGGACCTCGGATCGCGCCGGGTATCCGGGACAGTAGACTCTTGCGCGTGATCTAACGCGCTTTCGCCCGCCGGCAAACTGCCCGGCGGGCAAATTTCTTTTAGAATGCCTCCGATGACTAAACTTCAAGTGCTGGCTCGCGAAGTGATCGCCTGCGAGCTTTGTCCTCGCTTACGCGAATATTGCAGGCGAGTCGCTGAGGTGAAGAAGAGAGCCTATCGCGGCCAGGCCTACTGGGGCAAGCCCGTTCCTCCGTTCGGCGACCCTCAAGCCCGGCTGCTGGTGATCGGCCTCGCGCCCGCGGCGCACGGCGGTAATCGCACGGGTCGTATGTTCACTGGCGACCGGTCTGGCGATTTTCTGTATCGCGCGCTTTATGAAACCGGGTTCGCGTCACAACCGGAAAGCATTTCGCGTAACGATGGCATGACGCTCACCGGCGTCTACATCACCGCCGCGGTTCGCTGCGCACCGCCGGACAACAAACCGGCCATCGATGAGTTCCGCCATTGCCGCCCCTATCTGCAGCGGGAACTTGATTTGCTTAAGAACTTGCGCGTGGTGGTCGCTCTGGGGCGAATTGCATTCGATACTTATCTGGCGATACTCCGCGATCGTGCGGTTATTCGCAGCCGATCCGCATTCGCTTTCGGCCATGATCGCGAGCATCACATTGGACCGGGATTACCGATCTTGATCAGCTCCTATCATCCGAGCCAGCAAAATACATCGACGGGCAAGCTGACGGCGAAGATGCTTCGCGACGTCTTCGAGCGCGCGAGGCAATTCTCAGAAGAGTAACGTCGAAACGCCGGCGGATCTGCTACTCTAACCGGGTTCATGCGCCGCGCCTCCATCCTCACGCTGCTCTTTTCGCGGATCCTATCTGCCTCCGATGCGCGGTTCACCGACGAGCTATGGGTTCCCGTGGAGCCTCTCTATCAGCGCATGCTCGCCTCCCATGCGAACGCAGGTAAGGGCCAACGGGAACTACTGAATCGTGCTGTCCGTGAAGCTCTGGAGGCACTTGCGCAGAAGGCCCCCGACACCGAATGGCAGACGTTCCTCTTCCGCGACGCGGCGCAAATCGCGGAAACGCCTAGAAACACGGACCGAATGACGCGTGCAACGGAAGATTACGCAAGCCTTCTCAACTCAACCGCGAAGAAAAGGTCATTCGGCGAGGGCCTTGCAGGCGTGTTGGCCGAGTACTGGATAAATTTCGAGTTCCACAAAGATCGCGGAGAATCCATGAGCCGCGAATTCATTGAGACGATGGCTCAGCTCACTAGGATGATGAACTCCGCAGCCGCGCGAATGGACGACGCCGGGCGGAAGCGGCTGAAGGAAGTATTCGCACAGGCCGCGCGCGCCAAGCTCGCGTTTGAGAAACAGTGATGCTGCGGCGGTTGGAGCGTTATTTCGAATTCGACCGGCTGGGCACGAACTGGAGGACCGAGATCCTCGCCGGCGCCACCACCTTCGTCACCATGGCGTACATCGTGTTCGTGAATCCGTCGATCCTGCAGCGAAGCGGGTATGCCGTTTCAAGCCGTGGTGGCGGCGACGTGCTTCTGTGCGGCATTCGGCAGCATCCTGATGGGCGCGCTGGCGCGTTATCCCATCGCGCTGGCGCCGGGCATGGGACTGAACGCGTATTTCACCTACACGGTGGTCAAAGGCATGGGCGTTCCGTGGGAAACGGCGCTCGGCGCGGTGTTTCTGTCGGGCGTCGCGTTTCTGATTCTGACGGCGGTCGGCGTGCGCCAGCTGATCGTCGAGGCGATTCCTGGCGAGCTGTATGCCGCGGTCGCCGCCGGCATCGGACTGTTCATCGCGATGATCGGCCTGCGCAACGCGGGGATTGTCGTTCCCAGCCCCGCGACTCTAGTCACGCTCGGCAATCTGCGCGATAAGAATGCGCTGCTGGCCGTGTTCGGGCTGGCGCTGATCTCGGCGCTGCTCGCCTGGGGCGTGCGCGCCGCGATGCTGATCGGCATTCTGGCGACCACGCTCGCTGGGCGCCGTGTTCGGCCTGGTGAAATGGTCGCCCGATACGTATCATCTCTCCGACATCGCGGCGACCGCGGGCAAGCTCGATATTCGCGCCGCTTGGAAGTTGGGATTCTCGGAAATCGTTTTCGTGTTCCTGTTCGTGGATCTGTTCGACAACGTCGGCACGCTGGTCGGCGTCGGCAAGAAAGCCGGGCTCTTCGATCCTGGGACTAACCGCATTCCGCGCATCCGGCGGATTCTGTTCGCGGACGCAACGGCCACCATCGCCGGATCGCTCGCCGGGACATCCACGGTTGTCAGCTACATCGAAAGCGCCGCCGGCGTGGCGGCGGGCGGGCGCAGCGGCATCACCGCGATCGTCACCGGTCTGCTGTTCGTTGTCGCGCTGTTCGTCGCGCCCCTGGTGGGCGCGGTTCCCGCGGCGGCGACCGCGCCCGCGCTGATCGTGGTCGGATCGCTGATGATGTCGCAGATCGGCGAGATTTCCTGGAAGGATCCGGCCGTGGCGATCCCGGCGTTCCTTACGCTGGTGACGATCCCGCTGACGTTCAGCATCGCCAACGGGCTGGCCTTCGGATTTACAGCGTATGCGCTGCTCAGAATCTTGCGCGGCGAATTTCGCCGGACGCACTGGCTGGTTTATTTGCTGGCGGCGCTGTTCATCGCGCGGTTTTTCTATCTCGGAAAAGGATAGCTACTGGACGACGGTCACCAGGTGCTGTCCGCGCGGCAGGATCAGGATCTCGCCGGCGAACTCCGGCTTCGACTCCGCGCCGTCGATCTCCAGCTTTCGAGGAGCCCGTTCCAGCCGCGCCATCGCCCGCGCGCTGCTTTGATACGCGAATTCGATGCCGCCGGCAATTGCAGACGCAGATCGCAAATCGCCATTGAAATCGAGCAGCCGGTTGGGCGGCTGTTTTTCCGCCGCTTCGATGGCGTGCATGCCGCGCGGCAGCCAGACCGTTGAATCATTCGCGAACGGCCACAGCCGTCCGTCGACCATCGCCGGGCCATGCCACGGAATTCCGGCTCCGCGCAAGGATTCGACCACCAGTTTTCCGCCCACTTTCTCAACGCGATCGACCGTGGACGCGGCCGAAGCGAGCAGCGGCCAGTCCTGTTTCGCAATCGAATTTTCAAAATACAGTGCTACGCGCGGAAAAGCCTCGGAAGCCGCATGGACCAGTTCAAACAGTTCCGTCCCGGTCTGCTGTTTGGTCGGATAAACGTCCTGATAGCGCTCGACGATATTGATATCGATGGCGAGTTTCTCCTGCGCAGCTGTCAGCGGCCGGTAGCGCGCGGCGATCTGCGGATAGCGCTGCGGGCCCAGGTTCCAGATGGTCGCCGGATCCTCGATCAGAAACGTGAAATCGTGCTGCGAAAGCATCGGCAGTACGTGGGAGGCGTCGGCGCCGATTTTCTCCCGCATGGTGGTATCGAAGCGGTCGTCGACGTGCGTCAGCGTCAGATCGAGCTGCGGCTTGGTCTTACGGATCGCTTCGATCTGCGCGATCCATTCCGCCTGCTGCCGGCGCGCGAGGTCGGCGCGAAAGTCCAGAAACTGCGATAGCCCGGTGCGTTCTTCGAATAGTGCCGCGGAGATTTCAGATCGAACAGATCCAGCGGATCGAATCCGGACTTCTCGCGAAATTCGGCCCGCACGTCGTCGTTCAAGCGGCGTGAAGCGCGCCGGATTGTCGTGGCCTTCCAGCGATTCAAAGTACAGCTCCGCCAGATTCACGCCGTCCCAATCGAATCGCGCCGTCAGCTCGCGCAGCCCCTGCGAAACTGCCGCAAATGCCTCGCGATTAGTCAGATTCATCAGCTTGCGCCAATCGAGCTGCGCGTCCTGCAACAACGCCGTTTTCTCGCGCCACTCGGGATGCTCGTCCCAGAACTTTTCGCTGACGTGCGGCAGCTCCAGCCACGCATAAACCAGAATGCCCTTGCGATGGCAGGCGTCGATCAAGTGCCGCAGATACTCGTCGGCTTCTGGATCGGGTTCCCAGTAATGCCACGCGGCCACGTGCAGCGCGCTGATGCCGGCCGCGCGCCAGCGGGCCGCGAAGTAATCCAGATCGACGCGCGATCGATACGCAGAATCGAAGAATGCCCACAATCGCTGCGAACGGAACGGCGGCTCAAAACCCAGATCCGCGAGCGCCTGACGAGGTAGGGAAACCGCTCATATCCCTGCGGACCGGGCGCGGCGGCTACCCACAACACCGCGCCGGCCCCTCGGCGGAAGCCAGCCATCAGCGGCGCTCCCAGCCATCTTTCCCTTACAAACAGGCGAGCCTCCTTCGGCATCTCGAAAATCGGAAGCTCCAGCGGTTTTTCCCAGACAATTCGCAATTTGGGCGCGTGCATATCCTCCGCGCTTTGCGCCATCACATTTCGTTTTTCAGTAGGTTTGAATCCGAAGGCACCCGCCAGAGGCGAATCGCTTTCAAGAATCAGAATCGTCCCTTTCTCGACGCGCGCGGTCCATTCCGCCGGATCGTCCTTTGTGCCTTGTGGCGCAACTACGATGCCCGCGCCCCCGAGCGGACCCTCCACCAACCCGACCGACGACAAAATCGCGGGCCATGAACCCGCGCCTTCTCCCATGACGTGAAATGTAAATCCGGTTCCCGACGCGATCGAACAGCTTGCCAATGCGACGATCCACAGATTATTTCGTGAACGCATACCAGATCCCCACGCGCAAGTCGTTGAAGTTCGGTCCACGCGGATTGCCCTGATTGATCAAGTAAGCGCCGCGCAAAGCGCTCACCGAAAACAGGAGCGGCCCTGGCATCCCTTCGAACCGGAACCGCACGCCCGGTCCTGTTTCGGCGTAGTTCGCCCAGTATTGCCCCAACGCGTCCACCGTCGCATTCCAGTTCCACAGGAGTTGCCCATGAAATCTCAGAAAGCTCTCTGTCGAGCGAAACGTGTAGCCGGTACGGTTCTGCGAGTACAGTAAGGTATCGTTTCCGAAACGGCTGACGAAGATGCCGTCGTCATTGCTCTCAGCGAACAGCCCGTGCTTGCCGCGCGCCAACAAGTTGCCGAAGCCTTTCGCGTATGAGACACCCCCGCGGTAATCGGGCACGACTCTACCTGGATCCGAGACGCTCGGCGAGTAGCGCAGCGATTCTCCGGCTTCGAACCAGCCCGTAGCTCCGTGCCACGTTTGAGTCGCCAAGCCGACGCCTAGAATCACGCTTCGCTCCGACAAATACTGCGGACCTAGGTTCGCGACGTTCACCGCGCCCTCTGAGTCGCCAATAAATCGAGCCGAAAGGTAGGGATGCACAAACCAATGCGGCAAGCGCAGCTCAGTTTTGATCTGCGAGTACGCGAACAGATCGTGCCAGCGAGTGGAGAACGTCGGAAATACCCAGAATGTGGTTCGGAATCGTTGGAATTCAGGCTCAAGATTCTTGTAGGCATGCGACGCCTCCGCCGCAATCGTCGCATCCGGACTGCGCCGTGCCAGATCGAACCAGCGCACCGCCTCTGAATCGTCTTTGAGATTGTTATACGTCCAGCCCAGTTTCAACATCACTTCGAAATCGAGCGGGTCCTTCTCATGCGCAATCAGCAGATATTTCAGCGCGTCCTTGAGATAGCCTTGTTCCAGACTTTTCCAGGCGAGCGCGCGGGCCTCGACGGGAGCGCTGGATCGTGTTTCGGCTGGACGCCGGACCAGCGCCTGGGGCATGTTGAGCGCCGCACGCACGCGATCCGCCAGTTCCTGGTCCCCGCCCGCCAAGGTTTTTTCGAGCAGCGGCAACGCGTCGTTCCGATCCCCTTCGCTTAATCGCAGCAATCCGAGTTGCGTCACCGAAGCCAAATCGTCCGGCGCACGCTCCACCACCGCTGCGAACTCTTTTGCCGCTTCCGCGCGATTCTTCATTTCCAGATGAAGATACGCGAGCTCGCGCCGAAGCTCGACGTTCGATGGGTCGAGTTCCAGCGCCTTCTGAAACTCGTAAACATACGGATAGCGCGCCGGCAACAGCTCGCGAGCCTGTTCGGCGACCATCGGCTCAGCCCCGCGCGACGCTGCGAGCAATGCAGCCGCTGCTTCCTCATTCCGTCCTTGCGCCTTCCACACGCGACCCAGATCAAGCAGCAGGCCCCGCCGGTCCGGCCGCAGTCGCCATGCTTTTTCGTAATGGACCCCGGCAATCGAAAGCTCGTCCCGCTGTTCGGCGAGCCTCGCCAGCTCTTCGTGCGCGCTGAAATTGCCGGGATCGAGCGTAACAGCCGTGGTCCACCGCTCGATGCCTTCGCGTAGCGGTCGATCGATATTCTCAAAGGCCTGCGCCGCCGTCGCATTGCCCGTTTGGCGGTACCGGTCGAAGGTACGCCGCGCGGTCGCCGTTTGCTTGGTCTCATAGCACAAGAAAGCGTACTCGAGGGCGACATGCTCATCCCCCGGATCCAGTCGCATCGCTTCGGCGAACTGATCCCGCGCGGCTTCCGTCTCCCCTGTTTTCAGCAGAGTGTAAGCCAGATCTTTGCGAATAGAAGCACGATCGGACGCCAGCACGATGGCTTGCTGAAACCCTGTAATCGCGCGATCGTAGTCCTTCGCGCGCAGCGCTTCGTATGCTTTATCGAGCAGAGCGTACGCCGGGTCCACCGTCTGTCCGAAAACGGCTGCGCAGATCGCCAAAAGCAGGATTATTCTGGGCACACTCGATACCCGTACTGGGGTATTCATGTAGTGGTTAGAGGCCCGCTTTTTTCTCTCCGCTACAATAAGGATACTCGTGCCCGGGTGGCGAAATCGGCAGACGCAAAGGACTTAAACTCCCATACGCAAACTTCCGCAGGTTTTCGGACAAGTCCATCATTGTCCGCTATTTGCCTGATTAATAGGCACGTTATCCGCAAAGTGCCGTCCATACCTGACCACTGCTAACCACTCGAAACTTAGAGGCACCCCCCACAAAAGCCACCACACCCACCACAGCAAGAACGCCGCTTTGACGCCTTGGGCGCGCGCCGTGGCGTCGACGCTGGTGGGGTCAGTAGACTACCTCCGAAGGCTGGCCGGCTTTACCTGCGTTGCGGACTGAGCGACGGCCTACGGGGTTTTCGACAATCCGCCGATGGTTTCGGTCATGCGCGTGGTTTTGGCGGTTCCGACTTTGATCCTGCTCGCGGCTTCGTCGAGCCGCCCTTTCGAAATTCGGATGGTGGAGTACGACGTAGACGGAACGGCGAAGTACGCGAATCTCACCTTCACCAATGCCAGCGGCTCGACCGAACAGAAGCAGGTGAAGTTTCCTTATCACGATTCGTTCCCCGCCGCGGTGGGAATACTCGCCTACCTCGAAGCGCAAAAAGCGAAAGTGACCGCGAGCGATAGCTCAGACATCATGGAGCGGGAGAAAATCCTTGCGGACGGCAAGACCGGAACCGTTCACGTGGTGATCCATGTCAACTCCCAAGTGCGCGGCGAGGCTACATCGGACGCGCCGTTCGGCATCGCCAAAGCCAGCGCCAAGGTCGAGTGACATCTCGCCATGGCCAAAGTAGGGCGCAACGATCCCTGCACGTGTGGGAGCGAAAAGAAATTCAAAAAGTGCTGTGGCGCGCCTGATGGTCCGCGGACGATTCGTCCATCGTGGAATCCGCGAACGTTGCTCAGCAGTAAGCCGGTCGCGCTCGCGTTGTTCGATCAGATGGCGAGCTTTTACGGCGACAAATTCAAAATTGTTGAGCAAGATCGGGGCATTGCTGGGAGTACTTACGAAATCAGCAGGCACCTCACTCCTGAGCGCGAGGTTGCACTCGACGAAGTGCGCATTAAACTTCAAATGCGGTCGCATCGTCGCGCAGCAGCGCTAGTGCACGAATTGCTACACCTGAAGCTTTACAGCGCGGGCTACCCGCTTGTGTTGGGTTGGGAGCCGGACGAGGTGTGGAGCGCACGCGCCTTAGGAGATCCATCGTTGAGCCTCGGCAAAATGGCTGGGCATCTGTTCAACGTCGTTCACCACGAGACATTTCTTCCCGAGTTTCTTTCGCTCGGATTGCCCTTAGGTGAATTTGTTGGTGAGCGAACAACGGATGATATTGGCGAAGCGGCGAAGAGCGCGCGATCTATGCTACTTTCGCAGGCTCCGTTCGTTCGGGGCCTCTGGAATCTGTACTACTTGACAGAGCTCATCTCTGACCACCTTGAGTCGTCCAACATTCGAGCACAGATGGTCCTGGAACATGGCCGCGAATTTCTTCCGACCCTTGATGCCGATGCGTCAGTCATGCGGGATTGGTTTCAAGCGGGAAGATTCAAGTCGTCGCAGCGCTACGCGTCCGAAGTCCACGCGCTATTTACGCAGATCGGAGTGCCGCGGGCGGCTTTCGGAGTGATTCGCCGGGAGTCAACCGGCGAACTTCGAGTCTTGACTGGGGCGGATCTTCCATACTGATCAGCTCCTTGCTCGGGGCGTTTTGCCGAGCATCGGTGCTTGATGAGCCAGCCACGAATCCGCCGCCGATAGTAATCGAACCGACCGAACATCGAGGTTCCCAGATGACATCATTTGGAAGGCTCATAGTTCTTCAACTGTCTTTGCTTAGCGCCAATCGTCAACACACATCATGGACGTTGGGTAGTATACCCGAAAACCGCGCTTGAGCCACGCACGTAGGCCCTTCACGGCTTGTCAATCACAGCCAAAATCTTGTAGGTTTCAGACTGAAACTTTTTTCCATCGATGCTAACGGGCCACTTCAGCTTCGCGCTGCTCCCATCAAAATCCACTTCGATTTTATTCACGAGTGGGATTCGGCAGCTACGACGTTGCTGGTTCATTCTGCTGAAATCTGTCAAATTGACCTTGCTCTCGCAGTTTACGACCGCGATCCGACCATCTGGCAATTGTAGGGCGAGAGTCGCACCGGCCACGTCGTATGACATCACGCGCGGAGGAGTGCTCGAAGTAGTGGATGCCGCTGAACCGGAACAATTTGCGCTGTTCTCCGCGCGAGGCAACCAACATTCGCTGTCGAACTTGTGCTGGAGGAGCCGGGCACAACGTACGAATACCGAGATCCCATATCCCGTCGATCGATGATCGTCACATCCATCTTCTGGCCGGCGTGAACTGACGCGGCGAGGATCACGGTTGACGCACATTGCAGAATTGTTCTCGTCACTAGTTTGCTCCGATCTTACTTCGGTTTGCGAGTGTAGGCTCTCACTTTTTTGCCTGCTTTCGTCGTGTACTTCGACACGGCCTGTCGCTTCTTGGGTTTCTTCGTCGCCCGGCCGGCTGCGGCTCCGAACAGTAGCGGTAACAGATGGATAGGCATACACCGGAGATCGGCAGACCGATCGGCATTCTTTATCAGGAGAAATTAAAGCTATTTTTCACAAAGTCCGATCCTTTTGCCCATGAAGGGCAAACATGTGCTTCTCGGCATCGTTCTGTTGATTGGGCTTTTATACTCGGTCGCCTTGTGGCGCTGGCTAACCGCGACGCCGGAGCAGCGTGCGGCGTACAACGCAGCCTTAGCGCGAAGTCGCGAAGAAGCCAAGGCAACCAATCACCCAGCGGAAGCGATGACGATGTGCGAACAGTGGATTGAACGTAGGCTGAAGGCTCCGTCGACAGCGAAGTTTAGCCACGTTTGGGATACAAGCATCAGCGGCAGCAACGACGGCCCATACCGGATTGACGGCTTTGTTGACGCTCAGAACGGCTTCGGCGCCATGATCCGGGCGCAGTACTCTTGCGCGACACAACGCCTGCCAGACGGCCGCTGGAAATTGCTCGACCTCAACATGAATTGAGCCGCCAGTTCGGCATTCGACCAAGGATCAGCTCCCAGGGGCCGCATAGTTGCCGAACAGCGGGTCCGCCGTCGAGTCGCAGTGAATGATCGTGGATTGTAAGCGAAATTGAACCCTTCGTACTATTTGAGAGCGTTCGGAAAACCTGTACGATAATTCAGGATCGAACGATGAAAACCGCCCTTTACGCAAGAGTCAGCACGACGGATCAGAACTGCGAAGTCCAACTTCGCGAGCTACGCGAGTATGTTGCGCGCCGCGGATGGGATGCTGCGATCGAGTTTGTCGACGCGGGCTTCTCAGGCGCGAAGGCGAGCCGGCCGGCGCTCGATCGGCTGATGGGCGCCGCCAGTAAGCGGGAGTTCGATTGCGTGCTCGTTTGGAAAATCGACCGCTTCGGCCGGTCGGTGCTCCACTTGAGTCAGCAGCTCGCGGCCCTGTCCAGCTACGGCGTTCGGTTCATGGCCGTGAGCCAGAACATCGACACGGACCTGGCGAACCCGTCCAGCCGTCTGTTGCTAACGATTCTCGCCGGCGTCGCTGAGTTCGAGAGAGAGATCATCAAAGAGCGCACCCTGTCCGGCGTCCGGGCCGCCAAAGCGAACGGGAAAGTGCTCGGCAGGCCGAAGCGGGTCTTTCGCCGCGACGAGGTCATCCGGCTTCGCGACCGAGAGGGTCTTAGCTGGCGGGCGATCGCCGCGCAGCTCAATCTTCCAGTTTCGACTGTGGTCGATGCGTACAAGTGTACGGAAATCGTCCCTCGAAAAGGACCCGCCGCGGACGCGAAAACAAAGCCGCGTTCCGAGGCCGCGTAGCCCTACGGAAATCGATGGGTTTCCGCACGCCTAGGATCGCGGCGAAAAGCCGCCAAAGGCGGCCGAGAACAACCTTAGCGCCCAGTGGTTAGGATCGTGGTTACCACCGGTGTGGTTGTGATTCCGCCATTGTGCGCGAACGAAAGTGCATACGTGTTCGGGCCTTGAGGCGCTTTCGAATCCTGGTGCGTGTGGGCCGGAACGTCGACCTTGATGTCAGGTGTCGCTTCGCTGGCACAGGTCGCTGCGAGGAAGAGATAGATGCCGGGTCTCAAGTTCATTGATTGGTCGTCCCCTGCCTCAAGTGTAGGCGATTTCCGCCGCGAGCTTCGGCGCGATAACCCCCACGCGCCCGTATGTCGGATGTGTTGAATGTCGAGCGACTTCGAAAAAATCCCTGGCCGCCAGACTCAAAATCTGCTGATTCTAACCCTCGCCTGGTCTCTCAAATCGTTCAACTGCCGCAACTCGGCTGCCTGCTCGGCTTGATACTCGCGCCCGTGGAAAATCAGGTCTGCATACCAGACCGCGATGGCGAGAGCCAACACCAGGTCGTCGTGGACGCCTTCGCGCCAGGCCGAGTACGTATCGCTGCCAGCCTCGGTGATTGACGCCTTGAAATTTAGCAGCTCCTGCGTCAAGAGTTCCGCATGCGGCAGTCCTTTGGCGATTTTTAAAACGCCGTTCTGTAGAGCGACGGACAGGCCACCCACCAGGTCACGCTTCGGAACGCGGAATTGATTCGGCCGATCGCCATAGCAGACCGCGTTGCCGCCCGTAATCGTGATTTCCGCGGGCTTCAGCCGCGCCAGCATCTCGACTACGGCGCTGCCTACGCCTGTGGCGTCTACCGCGAAGTAGCGCGGCGCCGGCGTCCGTCTGAGACGGTCTTCGACCTCACGGGCTACGTCCTGGTATTTCGTTCCAAGCTGGAAGCGCTCGATGTGACGCACCGCGAGCTCGGCGAACGGCAGGACTTCCTCCGAGGCCTTGCCGCGCTTCGTGCCGGTCGCTTCTGTGATAACGAGCGCGCTGTAGTCTCGTGCCTGCCCTAGGTCGAGTCCTGCGACGAAAATTGACATAGTCTCCCTCAGCTCACCAGTAACGGCTTGATTTCGCTGCTGATCGCGGACGGCGCGTTGAATAGCGGTGTGACGCTGTCCGTCACCGCGCCGACGACATCCTCGTATCGGAAAACCGCGCCTTCCGAATCCGCGAAATGACAGAAGTACTCTTGCAGAAACCAGCTCTCCGGCATAGAGCGCCGTTCGTTTTCAAGAAACGCTGCTGGGATGCGTGGACACATATCGGCCGTGATCTTCACCCGCGCCCAGCCTTCGCCCTCCATCCACTCTTTGTGGAAAAATCCGCGCTTCCCGAATGGCGTCGACAAGACGACGATCCGCCCGCCGGATACCGCGAGCATGGGCCGAATCGCGCGATACAATGAGTCCTCTACCCGGCTCGCCTCGTCTACGACAAGCAAACCAACTTTCGAGAATCCGCGCACGGTTCCCTCTTTACCGGGCAACGCCAGGATGCGCGAGCCGTTTGGAAGTTGCACTCGAAGGCTCGATTCTTGGTCTGGAGCAACGCTGCCGAGACCGAGTCTGTGGTAGAGCTGCATGATTGTGCGAAAGCTCTCCGCGCTCTGTCGCAGCGATGGACTCAATACCAGAATGAGTGCGGGCGCGTTGGATATCGCCTCATCGAGCACGATAGCTGCCGTCGTCTGACTCTTCCCCGCCTGGCGCGAGCAGTTGAGCAATACCTGCGGCGCGCGCTCGCGCAGAACATTCGCCTGCCAAGGATCCGGCGTCATGCCAGCGCGGCTGAAGATCAGTGCGGGATCGAGCGCCAGCGCCACGGATACCGCGTTCATTGGACCTTCGACGACTCCTGTTGAATAGCGTGCAACCGCTGGGCGATCCGGTAACGCACCTCGGGCGCGTCCTTCAGCTCTTCGTTGAGAATCGAGAGCAGCACGCGGGTTTCCAGATTTTCGGCGCTCGAGTTCGCACTGCCGTCCGGGTTCCCGATGCCGATCTGGTCACGCTGGCGGCAATACTGCTTACCGAGCCACACCGCCATGGTCGGGTTGCCGTCCTGCAAAAGTTTGAACTGCTCGCGCCGAATGCTCATTCGACCCTTGGCCCAGCCTTCCTCAATCGCTTCTTTCAGTTCGGGGTCGGCGTTCACCCGGTCGATGAACTGGCGTTTTTTGATGCCGAAGACGGCGGCGATCTCCTCGTAGGTGCATTGCATCCCCGCCAGTACGACAAGCTGGTCCATCTTGATTTCGACGGGCTTCGGCCCACGCTTTTTATGCGGTGCAGTATTCTCAGCCGTTTTCTTAGTCATCCGGGAAACACACTCCATCCTGATTGTGCGCCAGCTTGCCGGTCAGATTCTGCCAACGCTTGACCGCGATGTCGCAACACTTCGGATCGACGTCGATGGAGATACAGCGCCGCTCGGTCAGTTCGCAGGCGATCAGCGTCGTTCCGCTGCCGACGAACGGATCGTACACGCAAGCGCCCGACTTGGTGTGATTGAGAATCGGGCGCCGCATGAGCTCCACCGGCTTCTGTGCGCCGTGGCCGACGCGCTCTTCGTCACGATTCCCGGTCGGGTTGAGATTCTGGACGTCCCACACCGTAGACTGCCTGCGGTCACCACACCAGTTTGCCTTCGCGCCCTTTCTGACGGCATACCAGCATGCTTCGTGTTGCCAATGGTAGTGTCCCTGGCCGAAAAGCGGCTGCTGTTTCCGCCAGATAATGACGCCGCGAACCTCAAACCCAGCATCCGCTACGCTTTGGCCGGCTTCGACGCTCTTCAGCGATGCGTGCCATACATACATGACCGAACCCGGAAAGAGCCGATACGCGTCGGCCCAGTCTACCCGGTCGTCGTTTACGACCTTGCCGCGCTGGATAACGGCCGCTGTTGAAAATCCGCCCTTGCCGTCACGCCACGTCGGGTCGTACAAAACGCCATAGGGCGGGTCGGTAATCATCAGAAACGGCTTCGCTTCGCCACAAACGCGCGACACGGCATCCGGGTCAGTTGCATCCCCACATAGCAGCCGGTGATTCCCGAGCATCCACAGGTCACCCGGTTGTGTGAACGGCGTATCCGGCACTGGCGGCGCGTCGTCCTCGCCTGCGATCGCCGGGCGTAGGATGGCGTCGATTTCGCGGCTGGAGAATCCGGTAAAGCTCAGGTCGAGGTCGAGCTTCTTCAGCTCCAGCATTTCCAGATTGAGAACGCCCGGCTCCCAGGTCGCTTCCTCGTGACTCCTGTTATCCATCAGCCGGTATGCCCGGATCTGCGCCGCGGTCAATTTGTCGGCGACGTGAATCGGGGCCTCGGTCCAACCGAGCTGCAGCGCGGCGAGCCGGCGAACGTGGCCCACGATGATAACGCCCTTGGTGTCCACTACGATGGGCTGCTGCCATCCAAACTCTTTGAGTGAGCGCGCGACCGCATCGATGGCGGATTGTGGAATCTTGCGGGCGTTCTTTTCGTAGGGGAAGATTTCGGACAACGGTCGGATCAGGATGTTCAATTTACCTGCTCCCGCGGCTTCGTGGTCTTTTTCGTGGTCATTCGTTCCCGTCGATTATGAGGCAAGTGGCTCGGACGCGGACGGCGCCGCCTTCTCCTCGGCCGGCGGCTGCTTGTAATTTCCCGTATCGGGTTCTGCGCTCTGACGCGACAATTCACGCTTCAGTCTGCGTATCGTGTGTTCCAGTTGCTCCTCCGAGTACTTTTCGACGGCGTCTGCGATCGGGTTCCTGAAGAAGCGAAAGGACACGATTGGGGGCGCCCCGGCGTTGCTCATGTGCCGCAACCGTCCGAGGGCGACGCCGCCGCGGATCTGCTCGATTGTGACCCCAGCCGAAACGAACTTCCTCAGTTCTCTCAGGTTCGCGGCGTTCTTCCGCACTCCGGCGAGTTCGAGAACTTCTTCCTCCATAGGGGCGCAAGCAGCATCATCGCGCTGATGATGTTGAACGTTTTCGTGAACGTTTTGATGTACGTTTTCCTGAACGTTTTCTTCCGATATAGGGGAACCGCAATTCTGCGGAGTCGGCGCCGCAGAATTGCGGTATCGAAACTGCGGATCTGCGGAGTCACCGCCGCAAGATTGCGGCTCTAGAGTTTCGTGTTGATTCCGCAACTCTGCGGAGTCAGAGGCGGGTTTCTCGGGAGGGTTTTTCAGAACCGGATGCGGGAGAAAGATGAACTCCTCCGGTTGGCGACCCCGTCGCACCCGTTGTAGAAAACCGTGATCAATGAGCTCGTTCAGCCATCGCCCGATAGTATCGGTCGATGCGCCCGTTTCTTTGACCAGCATTTTCATACCCGGACAGCAAAAATTAACTGCCTTCGGGCGTCCCAGGTGGAAGGCGAGCAGAGCGTAGAACACTTTCGCGCCCCATGACAGGCTCTTGCACGTCGCTGTAGCGCCGTCGTAGTTGACCAGCGCGAGCGGAATGCGAATCGCGTGCAGGCCGTAAGGATTGAAATTCTCAGCCATCCGCACCGCCGATCACGCCTACGTCGCTCCCCAGGTGATCGACGGGCGTCCGGTGACCGTGCAAACCCTGACAGGACCGTGCTTTACCGTGCCGTCGTTTTCGGCATCTGGCAGCCGGCGGGCGGCTGCGTGGCGTTCGATTCCAAACTCGCGCGCGATTTCCGCGCTGGTCATCATGACGCTCTGAGACCGGAGCCAGGCTACCAGCTCGCGCTTGTGACGGCCGCGGACGCCTGAAATGGTCACGTCCTGGAAGGCGAGCCTCGATGTGGCCGCCGGATTCCTTTTCGTCGTGAACAAGCCCAACTGTGGGGAAGCTGGGGTATCATCGCTGCGGTGATTGTCTTCGAACCCGGCCCGTGACTTGACCCACGGGTCCGGCTCTTTTGAGGGACTCACGCTGCGGGTCTCCGATTCCGCTCGGCGAACTCCTGCAGATCCGAGAGGGAAAATCTCAGCAGACGTCCGATCTTGTGAACCGCGGGACCACGCCGTTGCTTCAGCATCGAGCGCAAGCCTTCCTCGGTCATTCCCAGGTAGCGCGCTCCATCTCGAAGCGTGAGGCGTGGTGCGGTAGCGGTCAGCGCAGCATCTTGGAGGGTTGCATCTGAATAAGTCTCAATTGCCATGGCAGAATTATGCAGCCATGGCCGAAGTTGGTAAAGTCCGAGCCGGTCCGAGCTAGTCCGATCGCTCAGACCTAAAGCTTGGTCTGAGCGCCAGATCGAGTCCGAGCGATCAGACCAAGCTTAACGGCTTCTTTTTCAATGGCCGCCTCGATCTCTTCATCTCTTCCGCCCTTATCTGTAGCCCGCTTGGGTCCGCCCTCACGGTAGCGCTTCTGCCAATCGAGCCCCGTCGAACCGCCAAAACCTTGGTCCTCGAACCATCTCTTCTTGGTGGTGTCTTTCCGTTTTTCAAGCACACTTTCCAGCAGATCCACATGGTTAACTGGCGCTACTGGTGATTGGACTGCTGCCGGTTCCGGCTCCGAAACTGTTTCAGCGGCGCACGCCTGCTCGCCGTTTCGTTCAGGGGAATTGGTCACGATCGAGACGGCACCGGAGCCGGGCCGTTGCCTGTGAACACCACCACGTCGGAAGTATCGCCGAATACGTTGGACCAGTGAAGCGTGGCTCTTCCAGGCTGCCTCCACCCATTCAAGGCGGCATAGTTCGGCTTCCTGAAGATCGATTCGCGCGATCCGTTTGCCTTTGTGGGCGGGGTCCTCACCGTCGTACTCGACCTGCAGATCCACACCGACTCGCTGCTGAATTTTCGGCAGAAATTCGACGAAAGTCTGGGTGTCAGGTTCGCGCTCAAACACGAGCTCGGCATACCCGTCGAACAGTAGGCGCGTTGCATCCCGCCGTCCCCGATCGTATTCGTCCCCTGCTGGCGGGGTGATGTGCCGGTCGTAAGCCTCCCAATCCCGCACGGCACTCTGGCGGGCAATGTGGATACACCGCTCCGCTTCGGCAAGTTTCGTCTTCGCGCGAGGGTCGTTGAAAATTTCGGAAAGGTCCATCGCTCCCTGCTGCGTCCCCGAGTTGGTATTTGGCCGCCAGCGGGTCAGGGGTGCCCGCTTGTCGCCCTGCAGGAGCTAGGCGGCTTTCGTCATCCTACAACACGTCGCACTGTGAATGTTTGGTCCGTTAATCGTCGCCCGCCGGCCGCGCTATACTTCTTCGTTTCGGAACGGAGACGGGGAGCGGCATTTAGGTGCAACTGTGTCACAGAGGCGGCTTAAGAAATCAAAACGATTGAAACGAACGCGTCCGCTAGTTGGCGAGTCGAACTCCAAAACAAACGAAGGCTCGACGGAACGCAGCAAATTGCGGGTTCAAGCCGGATTCCCCCACTTTTGGCAGACCTCGTATGACGCCTACCCGCAGTTTTTTTCAGCGGCCGTCAACCTGATGAAGACCGCGAACCAGTTCCTTGACGAACCAGTGAAAGGTAGGCTTTGTCGCGTTCTCCGTTTTATGCTCGGCGCCGTGAGCAACTCGTTGGGGGCGGTTATGACCCTGGCGCTGAATGGATACGGTCACGACGCCGTGCGGATCGCGCGCAGCATGTTCGAGACGGCCGTAAACGCCGAGTACATCAGGCGAGATCCGTGCGAGCTAAACGACTTTCTAGATTTTCATTGGATCCGGCTCCGACAGACAGTCGACTATTACAGGCAGTACGCGCCAACAGAGGTGACGGCAGCATCAAAGGACCGAATCGACGAGATCGATTCCGAATATTCGAAGGTGAAGGACCGCTTCACCGACGGCCGCAAGAAGCCGCGCGGGTCATGGTGCAAACGAAACTTGCGACAACGATGCGAGGCGATTGAAGTAGCAGAGCTCTACCCGATGTTTTATCAACACGCTTCAGACTTCGAGCACGGGAACGTTCGGTCCCTGGCTCAACAGTCAACAGAGACGTTGGGAATCGGATCAGCCCCTTCTCTAAAATCACTCGACGTGGCCTTAAAGTGTGCGCACTTGTCCGCGGTTTACATGCTCGGTGCATTTCACGCAGCGGCACAGCTTGAACGCAACGTCGCTCTAAACGAGGCTTTCGAGGCTGTCAAGAGCGACTGTGACCGGACATGGAAAGACGCGAAAGGCTGAGGATGGCCATCTACAAGCGGGGCGGTGTTTATTGGTTCGAGTTCAGCTTCAAGGGGCGCCGCATCCGCGAGTCCACCAAGCAGGGAAACCAAAACGTCGCGAAGACCATTGAGTCCGCGCGCCGCACGCAGCTCGCGAAGGGCGAAGTCGGGATTGTTGACCGGCCGCCGGCGCCCACCGTGCGCGAGTTCGCGCCGCTGTTTCTGAAACAGATCAGGATGGACTGCGCGAGCAAGCCCGCGACGATCAGCTTCTATGAATCGAAGGTGACCAGGCTGCTCGCGGGGAAGCTCGCGGAAGTCACGCTCGATAGGATCGAGGAGGAAGCGATTGAAGCGTACAAGCGTGCGCGGACCGAGAGCCTATCGAATCGGAAAACGCGACTGTCGCCGGCGTCGGTCAATCGCGAGCTGGCGACGCTTCGAAGACTTCTGAGAATGGCGCACGCCTGGAAGATCATCGGGCGCGTTCCGGTGATCAAACTACTCCGCGGCGAAATTTCGCGCGAGTTCGTTCTGAGCCGTGAGATGGAGCCGAAATACTTGAAGGCGCTACCGGCGTCGATGCGCGACCTGGCCGCGGTGCTGATCGACACCGGACTCAGGGTCGGGGAAGCTCTGAAGTTGGAATGGTCGGCCGTCGTTCTGAGGGAAAACCCCGGATACCTGCGCGTCCGGCCGATCCACAGCAAGAACAGCCGCCCGCGGACGGTTCCCCTCACCGATCGCGTGCGGAAGATCCTCGAAGCCAACCGCGAAAAGTCGGGCCTGGTGTTTCGCAATCCAGACGGTGAGCCGCTGTATCATACCTGGCTGAATCAACAACACGCCGCGGTCCGGGAAGCGCTCGGCCTGCCTGCTGATTTCGTTCTGCACTCCCTCCGCCACACGTTCGGAACCCGCCTGGGCGAGACAGGCGCCGATGCGTTTACGATAATGAAATTGATGGGGCATTCGAGCGTCGCGGTTTCTCAGAAGTACGTACATCCGTCGACCGAGACGATGAAGACCGCGATCGCGAGAATGGATGCGGGGCCGAGCGTCCCCACAAATTCCCCCACAGTTCTAAGAGTTGTGAAACGAAAACGCGCTAAGTAGCTTATATTTAAACGTGCCCGGGTGGCGAAACTGGCAGACGCAAAGGACTTAAAATCCTTTTTCCGGCAACGGGAGTGCGGGTTCAAGTCCCGCCCCGGGCACCACAATCAGTCGAGGGTCTGCAGGCGTGCCGGTGAATATCTCTGTTGCCGGATAGCCTTCAAATCGTGGAGTGGGTCCGCTGTGCCATGAAGGCAATGGCGCAAGCGATAATTGCCAAAAATGTCTTGGCGACGGAATGTGTCTCGCCAGCACCTGTCATGCCAACAATTTTGCCAGAATTCTTCCCGCGACTTCTTTCCCGCGCTCGCCGACTTCTCCGATCGGCCCCACGCAGCTCGGGCATCCCGATTCGCATCCACACGACGCGAGCAAACCCGCCGCGCCCTCTATCAACCGCCGCCGCAACCGATACAAAGCCGCGCTCTGCCCGATTCCACCGGGATAATTGTCATACAGATACAGGTTCGGCTCGAAACTCTTCAACCCGCCGGCGACCGCTTCCGTGATCGAAACTCCTAAATCGTGCGGATCGCACATCACCAGCAGCGACCCCACGGTTTTCAACAGCGACCCCAATCCCACCAGGCCGTTTTGCTTCTCGGTCGGCGTCAGATCCGCGAACTGCGCTAGAAACGCTTCGGGGAAATGCAGCCAAAAGGCGGTTGTATGCATCTCCTGCTCCGGCATGAACAGATTCCCGGCGCCGACGTTTTCCATCGTATAGAACTTGATCTTTTTGAACCCCACCACTTGGCGATTCAGGCGAACATCTCCATGCGCGGCGCTTGCCGCCCCGACCGGCGACGAATCGAACGCTTCCAGCTCCTTCACTTGCGTATAGTCGATCGCCTGCGTGAAATAATCCGCATCGACCGCTCGCACGTATGCCTTGCGGCCGTCGTAGTCGAAACGCTCTACTTGAAACTGCCGCGCTTCGTGCAGATAAATCGCTTTTTCGTGCAGCGTGGTCAGCGCCGCGGGGAAAGAAACTTCCGCGATCACACGATGGTCACCGGTGATATCGACCACCACGAAATTGTCGCTCGACACGGCGCGCAGGTTGACGGCGTCGGCGGGATACGTGTCTGAAGTCCAGTGCCAAAGCCCGCCGGAACGATTCAGAAACTTCAAATCGGACAGAAACCGGCACAGCTCCGTCGTGGGATGCGAGCCGAATTTCTCATCGTCCTTAATTGGCAATTCGAACGCGGCGCACTTTAAATGATTGAGCAGTATTTCAAGATTATCCGGATTAATGTGTGCGTGTTCCGGCGGACGATCAAAGAAATACTGAGGATTCTCGATAATATATTGGTCAAGCGGGGCGCTGGACGCGACCAACACGGCCAGCGCCGTCGATTGCCGCCTTCCCGCGCGGCCCGCGCGCTGCCACGTGGACGCGATCGTCCCCGGATATCCCGCCATCACCACCGCGTCCAGAGACCCAATATCGATTCCCAGTTCCAGTGCGTTCGTCGCGACCACCGCGCGAATTTCGCCTTCGCGCAGCCTGTGCTCGATCTCGCGTCGCTCTTTCGGCAGGTACCCTCCCCGATACCCGCGAACCCCCGCAAAATCGTCTTTCAGATAGGTGAGCAGCACCTCCGTGGTCAGGCGGCTGTTAGCGAATACCAGGGTCTGCTGTCCGCGTTCCAGCAATTCGTGCGCGATGCGGCGCGTCTCATTCAGATAGCTTCGCCGGATGCCGAGCGCCCGATTCACCACAGGCGGATTGTAAAACACGACATATTTTTCACCAGATGGCGCGCCGTTCTGATCCACCAGTTCGAAGGGCTGTTCCGTAAGCGCCTCGGCCAACTCCTTGGGATTCGCGATGGTCGCCGAGCAGCAGATGAACTGGGGTGAAGACCCGTAAAATTCACAAACTCGTTTCAACCGCCGCAGAATATTCGCCAAATGGCTGCCATAAACTCCGCGATAATAATGCAGTTCATCAATCACTACATAGCGTAAATTCTCAAACGCTTTGGCCCATTTGGTGTGATGCGGCAGAATTCCCGCATGCAGCATGTCAGGATTCGTGAACACCACGCTGGCCCGTTCGCGAATCGCCCGGCGCGCGTCCTGCGGAGTGTCGCCGTCGTAGGTGAAAGCCCGCAGATCCGAGCCCATCGCGTCCACTGCGGCTTGAAACTCCTGAAGTTGATCCTCAGCCAGCGCCTTGGTCGGAAACAGATACATCGCGCGAGCGCCCGGCTCTGCCAGCATCCGGTTCAACACGGGAAGGTTGTAGCACAGCGTCTTGCCGCTGGCCGTCGGCGTGACGATCACAACGTTGCGTCCGCCGCTTGCGTGATCGTAGGCAGCCGCCTGATGGGTGTAAAGCTGCCGGATCCCACGTGAGCCGAGCGCCTGGCGAAGCGACGGCGAAAGCGAAGCCGGATAATCGACGAAATCGCCTGATCGAGCGGGTTGACGCCTGATGGCGCGCACCGGCGAGTCCGGATTCGCCATCCATTCTTCGAACCGCGCGATCGCGCCCGCGAGCCCGGTTCGCTTCGCTAGCATCCGCTCCTGCGCCGGTTCGGGAAAGCCCAGTGTCAAGTTCATACTTCGCTCTTTCTTCGCTATCGTACCACTACTTAGCCTAAAGCCAAGCCCCAGACTTAGCCGATAGATACGTGTCCCGTATTCATATGAATCCATGTAGCCTACGATGCAGGCTCGGGCTTGTTCTGCTCACGCTTGCCCAAGTCTGCTCGGCACAGCGCTACAAGTTCCAGTTGTATGGCCAAGCCGACGGTTTGACCAATCTGGCACCGCTCTGCATGTTGCAGGATCACACTGGATTCCTATGGGTCGGCACGCAGAACGGACTCTTTCGGTACGATGGCACGCACTTCGAAGCGTTTCATCCGGAGCAAGGCCTTCCGGCGAATGCGGTGAACAGCTTGTACGAAGATCCGGACGGGTCGCTGTTTGTCGCGACACCCGGAGGAGTGGCGCGCTATTCTGGCCACGGATTCGTGACGGTGAACGCCGCAACCACGCTCAGGCGTCAGGGCATCGCCACCGATTCGACCGGCGCCTTATACTTGGCCACGGAGAGTGGCCTCAGAGTGGAGCGGTCCGGTAATGTCAAGACGGTCGCGTTGACACCGAGTTCCGTCGTTTACAGCGTGTATCGCGACGCGGATGGAAAGATCTGGACGGGCTGCGGTGATCGATTGTGCGCCGTCGAAAACGACCGCCTGATTCCCGTGGCGCCGGAGTTGCCCGCGATGCCGTGGCGCAGCATCAAAATGGATCGCAACGGAAGGCGTTGGCTGCTCGCCACTCGTGCAGTTTGGATGCAGCGCGACGGCGCGCACAAGTTCGAGCCTCTGCCATCGCCGCCGCTTCCCAGCAGCCCGTTTCTCGGCGATCCCGAACTCGACGTTGACTGGAACGGCGACGTGATTGTCACCACAAGCGAGGGACTGGCGCGTTGGGATCAGCACCAATGGCATCGCATCGATCGCGCTTCCGGCCTGATCCGCACCGATGTTTCAACGCTGCTCGCCGATCGCGAAGGCTCCCTGTGGGTTGGATTCGCCGGCCTGGGCTTGGCGCGCTGGATCGGAATGGCAGAGTGGGCCAGTTGGGGCGAATCGGAAGGCTTGCCCCATGAAGCTATTTGGGCGATTGACCGCGATCCACGCGGAACCCTATGGGTGGGAACCAGCGCGGGTCTGGCGTTCTCAGGTCAGGCATTCTCCGGCGCCAAGCAGCGCTGGAGCGTACGCCCGGAGTTCGCCGGGCGGATGGTATTGTCTCTCGCGCATTCCCAAGACAACTCGCTGTGGATCGGAACGGGTGAAAACGGTATCTGGCGTATCGATGGCCGCTCCGGTCGCGCGGAGCAGGTCCCAATAAGCGACAAGCGAGGCGCGTTTAAATCAAAAATACTGGTGGACCGCGAAAATTACCTCTGGGTGACCACCAGAGGTGCGCTGTATCGCAGTGCGGCGCCACTGGGACCGGGAATGCCCAGGATGGTCGAGCAGCCGGTTCCAGCGCTGGTCGAAAACGAAGTCTTTTATGCGCTGGTTGAAGACTCCAAAGGAAGCGTCTTCGCCTCGGGAACGCAGGGGCTTGCCGTTTACGATCATGGCCGATGGTCGCGGCTGACCACTCGCGACGGCCTTCGAAACAACGATGTGGGACCCGTCGCTGTCGCGACAGACGGAAGCATCTGGGTCGGCTATGGTGATGCGCTGGGCGTGTCGAGGCTGAGCTTGAACGGATCGACGTGGAGGGTGGAGCATACAACCGCCGCCGAAGACGGAGCACCTTCCAATCAAGCTCTCTTCCTCGGCACGGATTCCGCGAGCTCCATCTGGTACGGCACGGACAACGGCGTGCACGTTCTAACGGCCGGAAAATGGCGGCACTACGGCCAAGCCGACGGACTCGTGTGGGACGATTGCAATTCCCGCGCTTTTTTCGCCGATCCGGATGGCGCTGTGTGGATCGGAACCAGCCGCGGCTTGTCGCGTTTCCACCGGCGCGCGAACGTGCCTACCCCTCCGCCGGTCGTGGTCCTGACCGATGCGCGATTGGGCGAGACTCAGCTCACCGCCGGCTCTGAAATTACCGTCCCCTACTCGGATCGGTATCTGGTTGTTCGGTTCACCGCACCCGCGCTCTTCAACAATGGCGAGCGCGTCTACCGTTATCGACTCCAGGGAATCGACCAGGGTTGGATTGAAGGCACTCAAAGCGAAGCTCGCTATGCCAACCTTTCGCCAGGAAGCTATATATTTGAAGTTCTGGCACGCAATCCCGCAGACGTGTGGAGCACGGAGCCGGTCAGACTCTCTTTCATCATTTCCTCTCCCTGGTGGATGTCGTGGTCATTCTGGTCGGTGTGCGGGGCGATCGCGAGCATCCTGGTGCGAATTCTTTGGGGAAGGCACCTCGCCCGGCACATCCGCGAACAACGCCGCTTGGAAGCCGCAATCGAGCAGCGTACCCAGGAGTTGGAACTGGAAAAGGCGCGCGCCGAAAAAGCCAACCTCGCCAAGAGCGAGTTCCTGGCTCACATGAGTCACGAAATTCGCACTCCGATGAACGGCGTTCTCGGCATGACCCACCTTCTCGCCGAAAGCGACCTCGATCCGGAACAGCGCGATTGGGCGGAGGCCGCGGTGCTGTCCGCCGAGTCGCTGCTGACCGTCATCAACGATATTCTCGACTTCTCCAAGATCGAAGCCGGCAAAATGACCATTGCCGCGGAGCCATTCGACCTGAGTGAAGTCGTGGACTCGGCCGTTCTGATGCTGCGCCCCAAAGCGGTGCAGAAAGGGCTTGACCTGCAGCTATTCTTCAATCGATCAACGCCGCACGTGTTGATCGGCGACGCCGCCCGCGTTCGCCAAATCCTGATCAACTATATCGGCAACGCAGTGAAGTTCACAGAACGCGGCTCGGTCCGCGTGAAAGTGGAACCCGAACCCGGAGGGCCGTTCTGGAAACTTTCGGTATCCGACTCCGGAATTGGTATCTCGCCCGAAAAGCAGGAGCTCCTGTTCGGCAAATTTGTACAGGCCGATTCTTCTACTTCGCGCCGATTTGGCGGGACGGGACTCGGTCTGGCGATCTGCAAACAGCTGGCCGAGCTGATGGGCGGGAGTGTCGGGTTGCACAGCGCGCCGGGAGATGGCTCCACGTTCTGGGTTCGGCTCCCGTTGCCGGTGACGACCGTTCCTCCGCGCATCGAGCAAGATTTGGGCCGTCTGCACGCGATTCATCTACCCTCTGAGACGGAGACTCGGCGGCTGGTCCTGGTCGCAGACGACAACCATATCAATCAGAAGCTGGCTCGCCGCCTGCTTGAAAAGCTGGGATGCGAAGTCGACGTTGCCAGCAACGGCAAGGAAGCGCTGGAGCGTTGGGATAAACGTCCGTATCAGGCCATTTTCATGGATTGTCAGATGCCGGATCTGGACGGTTTCGAAGCCACCAGCCGCATTCGCGCATCAGGTGGACGGGGCGTCGAGATTCCGGTCATCGCGACCACCGCAAACACCATGGCCGACGATCGTGAACGATGCTTGGCCGCGGGCATGACCGATTTCGTCAGCAAGCCCCTCAGCTTGCAGCAACTGGAGCGCGTACTCGGAACTCTGACGAGCCCTGGGCAGGCGAATTAGCCTACAGATCGCTCAACGCGTACACCAGCGCGCCCTTAGCGGTCGCAAACAACGGATTCTGCGCCAGCCGTATCTCGGAAACCGTGACCGGGAAGTCCTGCTCCCAAAGCAGCTTTTCGAACCGGTCGCGAAATCCCGGAGGCATGGTTGTTCCGCCGCTTAACACCATCGGCACCGGTCGCGTGAACTTCGGCAAATCCTTGGTCCGCGAGAACGCTTCTTTCAGCGCACTCACCAGAGACCGGATCATGTCGTCGTAATACACGCCGATCACCTGGTGGACTTTATCGGCGAAGAATCCATTGAAATGAAATGAATCCTCCTTGGTCAGCCGGATCCGATTGGCGCGCTCTCCGGTTACCGAAGCCGAGCTTGCGTCGATAAAATCGCCTGCCTTGGGAACGCTGAAGCTGAGCACCGGAACCGACAGGTACGCGAGGCATACATTGCACAGCCCGCCCCCCAGGCTGATTCCGATTCCCGTGTAATTCGAGCTTTCCAGTTCCGCGTAAACCACCGCTAAGCCCTCATTGATGCTCGACGGCTGGTACCCGAGCTTCCGTGAGGATTTGCCGAAGCGTGGCTTCATGGTAGGTGAGGCTTCCCTCCGCCCCCAGAGGCGCAGCCGGGACCGTGAAGCACAATTTTTGCCGATCCTTATTGCCTGGTCCGACCATCGAAGTCAGGATCTCCCGGAACATGCGAAGGCTTTCGGGTTCCGTCGCGTCCAGCACGCCGCGCGACATCGGACGCCGGATCTCCGCGTTGAGGATTCCGGCGAATTTCTCGCTCTCGTTCCCGTGCACGATGATCTCGCCCGACACCGGAGTGTGCGGAATCCCTTCACGCTCCAGCACGGCTTGCGTGATCTTCGAATGCGGAATCGAGACGAATGCGTTCAGTTGAGACTCAAACTGGAAGTCGTCGCCGCCGCGCTGCGCCACCACGATCCGGCTCGTGCCGACGTCCAAACCCAGAGCTGGTCCTACGGAATTCTTAGACATATTAACTCCCTCCCTCGCTCTGTTCCTTCAGAGCGGTTGCGATGTCCTTGTAACGATGCCGAAGCATAGAGCGGTACTGCAAGAACGGAGTCCGCTCGGCAGCGGCCTGCCGTTCGACTTGCTGTTGAGCCAGAATCAGGCCCTTAATATTGTCGCCGGTGGCACGCAGGTAAACCTCGTCATACTCGAAGCCGAACGCATAAATACTCGCCAGCGGAATTGCGTAATTGTTCGGAAGCCCCAGCGCCCCGAACGGAAAATTGCGAGCCCAATCCGTGTGATTCCCGATCCTCATGTTCAGCGGATTCACCGATACCTGCGCATGCGTGACGCAGTTCTCCGCTGGAATCCCATAGCGCGAGCGCAACATTTCGGTCAGAACCTTGGCCGCCAGGATCTGCGCCGGCGTCACTTCATCGGTTGCATCCGTCGTTCCCTCGAACGCGACGCCGATAAAGCTGTCGTTCAGGTTGACGTAAATTCCCTCCGCGCCGGCCCACACCGACGCCCCGGCGTGATTAGCCGCATCCAACTCATTCACCACCGAGAACACGCGCCCAAACCGGTCGATCACATAGTGATAAGAGCGCCCCTGCCGGATCACTTCGAGCACGTTGCGGCCGAACTGCCGCAAATGCCGGTTCTCCTCTTCCGCGAACGGAGCCATGTGGCTTTCCGTGGTGTGATACACGATCCCAACCGGCGTCGTCCCCATCTTCGCCGGAGTGGAGGCGCCCGCGAGTGCATAAACGGGATACTCCCCACGCGGCCGATTCGAAACCATGAAACTAGTGTCGACGCGCAGCCCGTTGCTATAAACTTCCGTGTTTTCAGAACGATCGACCCTCCAAACCCGTGGAACCACCCATTCCACCGAGGCTGGCGATTCCGGAGTGTCCGCCCGCGGAACCAGCAGACCTCGTTCTCGAACCGACATTTCCGCCGCACCCTTCGGATTCGGCCCAGGCGCGAGCGCAATCACGACCACCAACGCCAGCCACGCGATCTGCCGCACTCCGCGAGGCATTCGCCGCGCCCTGGTGACGTGTATTGCCGTCAACACCGGAGAAGGGGCAGGTTTCTGCACGTGAGATCGCAGAAAGCGCAACCGCTCCACCGGGTCCGAGATCCGGCCAGCCCGCTGCTCGATCTTTCCAGGGTCGCCCAAACTTCCAGTTTGCGCTCGCACGCGCAGTACTCCTAGAGATAGAAGTGGAAGTCTCAATGGAAATCTCTCGCTGGAGAAACATCGTCAGAGGCAGGGAAAAACCTTAGATCTCCTTAGCCGGGAGAACCAGGGTATATGACTACTTTTCCGGCTCAGACACCAAGCGGGAATCGGCTTGAAACTTCTTGTAATCCCGATACGTGATGTCGATTTCCGCGTGCAACTTCTTCACGTACGCGAGGCGCGCATCCGCCCGTATGTAGATGTGCGCGGGCAGCCACACTTCGTCGTTGACGCGAGTTTGCTCGAAGCTCATCCGCCCACCCGCCGCCAAGCGAAACAACGCCAGGCCAAACGACAGCGTGTCCAGAACTTCTCCCTCCACCTTCACCCACTGATATTCGCTTTGATCCACCCAGACCTTGCCCCGGACCTTCGCGAGAATCTTGGCATTCGAATCCTTGGGATGAAAACCAGGCCGGGGCTCCGCGTCGATCACCCACGCCGGCTTGCCGCTGATGTTTTCTTCTCCCAGCAGACGGAATGAGAACGCGTCCGGCAGTTCGCGCAGGAACTTGCGATTTTCGGCGCGCTCCTTTTCGAGCTTCGCCTGCTCTTTTCCAGACAGGTTTTGACGCCGCGCGAGTTCGCGATCCATTTTTTCCTGCTCCTTGTGAGCATCCTTCTCAGAAAGCGCCTTGTCGTCGCGAGCGACCAACCGCTCATATGGACGACCAGCCATGATCAGAATCTCGCTGGTCTCGGATTCCGTCTTTTTGAGATTCCCCTTAGGATCCAGCTCTCGATCTTCCTCACGCTGCTGGTAGGTATAGTCTTTTAAGCGCTCGAAGTTCTCGGTGTCGCGTTCCAGCGACCGGCGCACAATCTCCAGCGGATCCTGGGCCCATATCGGCCAGATCGCAAAGGCGGCGGCAAGCATCCGGCGCATATTAGGCAGACGCACGCGCGTCCGGTTTTATTACAACTAGTTCAAACCTTGGCCGTCAACGCGCTGGACACCCGGACTGGAATGGTGATGGTGAACTCCGCACCGCGGCCGTCGGTTCGATTTGCAGCCCGCACATGCCCGCCGTCCTGCTGCACGATCGTCTCCACAATGTGCAGACCTAGGCCGGACCCGCGCGTCGAAACATGCGGCTTGAAAACATCCGTCAGGATTTCCGGCGCGATTCCCTCGCCCTCGTCGCGGACCACGATCTCCGTATCGCCATCCTGCCGGCGCGCCCGGACGTGAATTGTCCCGCCGCCCGCCATGGCGCGAACCGCGTTCGAGAACAGGTTGACCAGCACGCGCTCCCACGCCCAACCGCGCCGCAGCTCGATTCCAGGCTCAACCTCGTGCACAAACTGGATTTGTGGACCGCGCCCGCCGACCAGCGAATCCTCCACAAAGGAAATGGCGTTGGCCAGAATCTCTTCGAGCGACATGGCGCCTTCGCCGGCATCCTGTATGCTTGCGGTCAGGTTCTTCCCGCGCTCGACGGTGCGCAACATCAAGGCCGAGAGCGAGGCCCAGCGCGGGTCGAATGCAAGCAGATCCGCCGCCTCCACCAGCGTCTGAAAAACGTTATTCAGATCGTGTACGAGACACGGCAGCGTCAAATCGGTGTCGTGTTGATTTCCCATATAAACCATTTAACCGGCGATTTCACGCAGTGTACTAAAAAATTCGGGAAAAGACACCCCCGCCGCTCCGGCTCCGCGAATTACACAGGCCCCATCGGCGGCCAACGCGGCCACGGAAAACGCCATGGCGATGCGATGATCGCCCTCCGAATCGAGCTCCGCCGCATGGAATTTCTGCCGCCCCGGAACGTGGAAACCGTCCGGAGCCGTTTCCATATTCACACCCATACGCCGGAAATTGGCTTCGATCGTCGCAATGCGGTCGGTTTCCTTGACTCGCAATTCGGAGGCGTCGCGAACGGTCAACCCGTGTTCGCTCGCGGCGCCGAGGACGGCCAGCGCTGGAATTTCGTCGATCAGCGTCGCGGTCATCGGGCCTTCAATCACCCCGCCCGAGATTTTCGATGCGCGCACCCGCAGATCGCCGATCAATTCACCGCCTGTCTGGCTCACATCCAGAACCTTGATCGACGCGCCCATCCCGACCAGAAAGTCGAGCAGCCCGGATCGCGTGGGATTCAGCCCCACCCCGTGAATCACGAGATTTGCTTCCGGCATCAGCAGCGCGGCCACCAGAAAGAACGCAGCCGAGCTCAAATCGCCCGGAACCACCAGCTCGCGTCCGGTAAGTCTGGCCCCTTCGCGCAGCGTGATGGCCCGCCCTTCGATCTCGATATCGGCGCCAAACTCCTTTAGCGCAATTTCCGTATGATCGCGCGTGCGAACCGGCTCCCGTACCGTGGTATCGCCCTTGGCGAACAGTCCCGCCAGCAGAACGCAGCTCTTCACTTGTGCGCTCGCTACCGGAAGCGTGTAATCGATCCCGTGCAAAGCGCGCCCATCAATCGTCAGCGGAGGAAACCTTCCCTCGCGCGCCTCAATCGACGCGCCCATCTCGGTCAGCGGACCCATAATGCGCTGCATCGGCCGCCGCGAAAGCGATTCGTCCCCGCCGATGCGCGAGGCAAACGGCTGAGCTGCCAGAATCCCCGAAAGCATGCGAATCGTCGACCCTGAATTTCCGGCATCCAACTCACCGGCAGGCACCCGCAGCGTCCCGCCGCCGACGATGATCTTTCCGCCGCGCCTTTCGATGCCCGCACCCAACGCCTCCATCGCGCGCAGCGTCGACTGGCAATCCGCGCCCGTCGAGTAATTGCTGACGGTGCTCGCCCCCTCCGCAATCGCGCTGAGCATCGCGTAACGATGAGAAATAGACTTGTCGCCGGGCAGCGTGATGACGCCGTCAATCGCCTTGGCTGGCGAAATGATTTCATCCATGAGTTTTTAGTTTACGGTACGCGAGCGCGTAGAAATGGCGATGTCATAATGGAAAAGCTATGCCCACGCCGTTTGAGAGCGCGCAATTAAATCTTCAGCTCTTTGATCTGCGGCGCGAATCTGTGCTTCGCGAGGCCCGCGCCTGGTTTCTGATCGACTTCAACCCGGAGAGCTTGGCCGAACTCATTGCCCTGCTCAGCTCCGAGCGAAATGCTGCCTTTCGAATGGTGCTCGGCTATTGGGACATGGCGGCTTCGCTCGTGACCAGCGGTGCGATCGATGCCGGCGCCTTTCGCGCCGCGCATGGAGAGATCTTCGGGACCTTCTGCAAGATCCAACCCTTTCTTGACGAAATTAGAAGGGTAAGTAATGAGCCTGAGTTCTGCAAGCACATGGAAGCGGTTGTATTAGGCGCTCCCGGCGCAGAAGCGATTCTAACTCGCCGCCGTGAAGGCTTGCGAGCGCTTGCCAAAGCGCGGGCCCTGCAAAAAGCGCAGGCAGCTACATAACATACCGAAAGGAGCTACACCCATGCTGAGCCGACGCGATCTGTTCATTTCAGGAGCCGCTCTCGCCTACGCGGGTCAAACGCGCGCCGCGAACGGAAAGATGGTCGTCATCTCCAGCGCTAACGGCCTCCGAGCCACACAGCGCGCCATGGACATGATGAAACAAGGCGCCGATACGCTAGATTGCGTGATCGCCGGCGTTAACATTCAGGAGCTGGACCCCGAAGACACTTCAGTCGGCTATGGCGGCCTGCCCAATGAAGACGGCGTGACCGAGCTCGATGCCAGCGTCATGCACGGTCCCACGCGCCGCTGTGGAGCCGTCGGCGCGATGCGCGGCTGCCGCACGCCATCGAAGATCGCCAAGCTGGTGATGGAACAGAGCGATCACATCATGCTGGTCGGCGAAGGCGCGGATCGATTCGCCGTAGCAATGGGTTTTCCCACTGAGTCTCTGCAGACCGAAAAATCCCGCCTCGCGTGGATGGTCTGGAAACAATCACTTCGCGATCGAGCAGGCCACTCCAATTGGGGTCCTGGCCTCGACACCGCGCCCCAGAAACCCGCCCCGACCGCCGAACTGAAGCGGATCTTTCCCCATGCTGACGAAGATACTCTCGCGTGGGCGTGGAATCAGGCCATGCATCCCACTACGGGAACGATCAACTGCTTGGCCCTGAATGCAAAAGGCGAAATGTCCGGCACGACTACTACGAGCGGCATGGCCTGGAAAATCCCCGGCCGCGTTGGCGATTCGCCCATCATCGGCGCCGGTCTGTACGTCGATCAAGATGTCGGCGCCGCCGGTTCTACTGGACGCGGTGAAGAAAATATCCGCATCGCCGGCGCCCATACCATCGTCGAAAACATGCGCCACGGGATGTCTCCCAAAGACGCGGGTCTCGATGCCCTGAAACGAATTGCGCGAAATTTCAAGAACGATAAAGCTTGGCTCGGGGCGGTCGATATTCAGTTCTACGCCCTTCGCAACGATGGCGAATACGCTGCTGTAACGCTGTGGAAGAGATCGACGCCCGCGCGATTCGCGGTCAACGACGGCGGCCAGAGCCGTTATGAGGACTGCACCTGGCTCATGGAGGCGTGACCGCCCTGAAAGCGCTATTGACTGGTAGACGCGATGCCGATCCCATATGCAGCTTTTTCAGCCTCGCCACCAGGGTCTTTTTCAACGCTTCATCGGGATCCTTACCGGCCTTCCCTCCCAGCGAATTCAGACGCAGTAACGTGGTGATCTCTCCTGTCTTCGCGTCCGCGAAAGAGATCCAGATGTCGTACTCCGACATCGCCAGCAAGATACCCAGGAAACCGCCGGTCACAATGGACAGAGCTTTTCGGCTGCCCGTCTGAATCGTTCCCGTGGCGTCGATGAAGGCGACCGCATCGGCTTGTGCCGCGCACGGCAGCAGTAAAACCTCGTCGCCCAGGGTGTATCGTCCGCTCTTCACGCCGCGACGTTTCTTCCGCATCTGAACCGACACACTCTCGTACTTTTGCCGCAGATGCAGTAGGGACTCACGAGCGGCTTGGTCGTCCTTTAGCGCCTCCGGGGAAAAATCGCCATTCAATTCACCGCCCGCGTTCACCACCGCGTGCCGCAAGGCGTTACCGAGCTTCGCCGACCACTCCGCGGACTCGGCGGTCAAACTCTCACCGCCTTTCATCCCAACCCGCACTAAACGCGCCTCCGCAGGCAGCACGCATACGCGATCGATCGCGCGTGCTTTGGGATCCGAGTAGGTCTGAGCGAAACAGGCGCTGGCCGCGAGCGCCAGCAGCCAATGGTGGCGTTTCATTTTCGTTCCGGGGCGGGCGGCGCGACGCGAAGAGAGGCTTCCAGGCGCCGCTCAATTCGCAAACGATCGGGAGCTTCTCGCGGCGCCAGGTCCAGGTAGTTACGATACTCGCGCGCGGCGTCGGCGAGTTTACCTTCGTCTTGATACAGCATTCCCAGCCCCCGATGCGGATCGGGCAGGCGCGGATCGGCGGCGATGGCTTCCCGATATAGCGCCTCGGCTTCTGTCTGGTTCGCCTCCAATGCAGCCTTGCCCGCCGGCGTGGCCAGCAACACACGCTGCTCTTCATCGGCGGTGAGCTTGGTTATCTGCTTGCGGGCAACGGCCTTCCCCTGCTTGGATTCCTCGTCTCCCGCTGGGGTCAACGTCTTTGCGCCCAGCGACCGGTACGCGTCGGCCAGCAACGTCCGGTCTATTGCATTTTGCGGATTCCACTTCAGCAGGCGGTCCGCGCGGTCCACCGCCGTGCGGGCTCGGCGGCTGTCCAAATCCAGACCGATGTTGTACCGAACTACCGCAGCCAGGTGGTTGAAGTATTCATTCGTCGTGGTGACTCTGCGATGGAGCGCGTTTCCGGCCTCGCTCAGTTTCGTTGCCGTAGCGATTCTTTGTTGGAGCTTGGGATGCGTGCGCCAGAACGGCTCCACCGGTTCGAATTCGATCCGCTCATCAAGCGCCTGGAATGCCTGGACCATCGCCACGCCGTCATAGCCGGCGTGAATGAGACGGGCGTATCCCGCCGCGTCCCCCTCGGCCTCGAGTTCCCGGCTATACCCATAGACGGTCGCGATCATCAAAGCCTGGCTGAAATCGGCCCCAAACCAGAGGCTATAGCCGTAGACCACACCTCCCGGGAAGTAGCTCGCTGCCGCCGCCGCGACTGAGATCACGTCCATCGTCACGGCCTTGCGGCGGACGTCGCGATTTAGAATGTACGTGTGACGGTTGAGGACATGTGTAATTTCGTGACTCATCACGGCGGCGAGCTCGGCCTCATCTTGCAGCGCGGCTATAAGTCCGGTGTTGATGTAAATCGACCCGTTCGGAAGCGCGAACGCGTTGACCATCGGGTCGCGCAGGATGCAGAACTTATAGCTGACCAGGTCCGGAGGAGTTTCGCCAGCGAGCAAGCGATTCCCGATACCCGCCAGAAAAGTCTCGGCGCTCGCATCGTGGTAAATCAAGCCTTTTTTCTCAAATTGCCGATCGAGCTCATTGGCCTCAGCCAGTAGTTTTTCGTCGGGTGGCGAAAGCTGGAAGACGCGCGAACGGTCCTGTGCACGCACGCAAGCGCCTGCCAGCAGCATCACGCACCATAAATTTCTGACCCTTGAACGCAATCGTAAAACCTGCCGATTTGAAGCTTATCAAACATAAGGTTTAGCTCACAAATGCGGCATCTTCCCATCTATTGAATCGCGCTCCGGATGCCGAACTTCAGAGTGTGATGTTCTGGCTGACTCTCTTTCTCGCGCAAGATCCGCGCTCTCAAGCCGACCAGGTGCGCGCAGCCATGGCAGGTTCGCTTGAGCAGCAGCGCATCTCCGTGCGTAAGCAGGCCCAATCGATGGGGTCCGCCATGGTCCCGTGGACCGCACCTTCGCAGCCTTCGCCAGCTATTCCTTGCGATCCGATTCCGCAACCCGAACTCTCGAAGATGATCGATGAAGTCTCTCAAAAGTCAGGAATTGACGCAGCCCTGGTCAAAGAAGTGGCCCGGCAGGAGTCCGGCTTTCGACCCTGCGCCGTCTCCTCCAAAGGAGCCGAAGGCCTGATGCAACTAATGCCCGCCACCCAGGAGCAAATGCAGGTCAACGATCCTTTCGATCCTAAACAGAGCCTGGAAGCCGGCAGCAAGTTGTTGAAACAATTGCTCGATCGATACCACGGCGACCTTTCGCTGGCCCTCAGCGCCTACAACGCCGGCCCTGGTCGGGTCGACCAGGCTGGCGGCGTTCCAAACATTCCAGAAACCCAGAACTACGTCCTCAGCATTCTTACCCGGTTTTTACAGTAATTCTTTCTTAGTCCTCTGCCGATAGAGGGTAAGGTCGTCGTGTCGACACACACGAAAAAAGCATCCGGTAAGGAAGTCATTGTCCTCCGTCCGGACATGCATTTGCCTCGCTGGGAAAGCGTCCTCGAAGATGCGGCCCAAGCGCCGGCGATCCTTATTGTCGACGATATCGACCTCAATCGCCGCCTGCTCAAGGCCATGCTCAAAACTGCTAACTACCGGATTCTTGAGGCCAAACGCCCCTCCGCAGCCATCGCGATTCTCGAGCGTGAAAAAGTCGATCTGGTAGTGGTCGACCTGGTGATGCCCGAAATGTCCGGCCCCGATTTCTGCCGCATGCTCAAGAGCGACCGGAAAACGCAGCTTATTCCGATCTTGATGACCACCAGTGTCCAGGGGTCTGAGAACGAAGTCGCCGGCATCGAATCAGGAGCCGACGAATTTCTGATCAAGCCGCTTCAGCCGACCGTCGCCCGCACCCGCATCCGCGCCATGCTTCGCAACAAAGCGCTGATCGATTCTCTGGAAGAAGCGGAAACCATTCTGTTCGCCCTAGCGCAGTCCGTCGAGCATCGCGATAAATACACCGGCCTCCACTGCGAGCGTCTGGCAACCTACAGCATCGCGCTCGGCCAGGCTCTGGGCCTTCCGCGGCAGGATCAGCTCGCCCTATATCGGGGCGGCTATCTGCACGACATCGGAAAAATCAGCATTCCCGATGTGATCCTGTTCAAGCGCGGCCTGCTGACCGACGAAGAGTGGCAGACTATGCGCCTCCACACCATTCGAGGCGAAGAAATTTGCCGTCCGATGAAAACCCTGGCTCCCGTACTGCCGATCATCCGCAGCCATCACGAGCGTTGGGACGGCAGCGGCTACCCGGACGGCTTGGCCGGCGAAGAGATACCGCTGCTGGCGCGGATTCTTCAAGTCGCTGACATTTACGACGCGCTCACCACCGCCCGTCCTTATAAACCCGCGTTCACACACCAGCACGCCATCGAAATCATGCTCGAAGAATCGCGGCGCGGCTGGCGCGATCCGGAGCTGGTGCCTTTGTTCTCCGAGATATGCCAAAAGCCTACCTCCAGTTCGCAAGATGCTGCGCCATGGCCCGCGAACGCTACAATGCAACAATCTCTCGAAAACATGCGGCGCGAACTTTCTAAGTAGGATGTACTCTTTGGGCCCTAGGAATCGTCAAATTGTCGATGGGTAAGCTGTTGGCGGCATTCGTGTGTACGGGAATTGCCGGAGCGCAGGCTCCCGATCCTCCCGACCCGAAAGTCGATTCAGCGCTCGAAGCACCTAAACCGGATTCCGCCAAGGACGACAAGCACATATTGGGTGTCGTGCCCAACTACACGGCGGTCAACGAGCCTGAGAAAACGTACCGACCGATACCGGTAAGCGAAAAATTCAAGATTGCCGCCCATGACAGTTTCGATCCCTTCAACTGGGTGATCGCGGGCGTGTACGCAGCCGTGTACCAGGCTGAAAATGATTATCCGCAGTTCGGCCAGGGCGCCCAGGGCTACGCCAAGCGGTACGGCGCGACCTTCGCCGACGGCGCCCTCAGCACCTACCTCTCCGAAGGAGTTTTGCCTTCCTTGTTGCACGAAGATCCGCGCTACTTCCGCCTCGGAGTGGGATCTAAATGGAAACGGGCCGGTTACGCCATGACGCGCGTTCTTATCACGCGCGGGGATTCCGGAGCCGAGCGTTTCAACACATCGGAGATTGCCGGCAATCTGGCATCCTCCGCGCTTGGCAACCTGTACTACCCCTCATTGAACCGCACCTTCGGCGACACTATGGAAAAGTTCGCCATCAACGTGATCAGCGATGCCGGCTTCAACGTCCTTCGCGAGTTCTGGCCCGACATGCGCCGCAAGGTCCTGCACAGGGGCGACCCAGAACCGGCCCATTAGCATCCTTACGGGCGAGGTATAATCGCAATCGGAAGCGGCAATCGCCCGCTGCGATCGCAAGAAATGGAAGAACTCATCAAAAAGCTCCAGGACGAAATCGCGGTGCTCGAAAACGAATTTCGCGTCGAGCTTCCCAAGGAAATCCTGAAAGCCCGCGCCCATGGCGATCTCAGTGAAAACGCCGAGTATCACGCAGCAAAGGAACGCCAGGGCTACGTCAACGCCCGTCTGAACCAGTTACGCGGCCGTCTGCGCGAGCTTTCGATGATCGATATGTCCAAGATCCCGCATGACCGCGTGGGCCTGGGCTCGACGGTCATCGTGCTGGACGTCGATAAGGACGAAAAAATCCGTTACAAACTGGTAACCAGCGAAGATGTCGACGTTTCGAAGGGCATGATCTCCACCAGCTCGCCGATCGGCCGCGGCCTGCTGGGCAAAAACGTGGGCGATACGGTCAAAATCCAGATCCCCGGCGGCGTGCGGGAGATGGAGATCATAGAATTGATCACCATTCACCAGGCAGGACATTAGCATGACGTACACGCGCGCGATCGGCATTGTCTGCGGAAAAATCATTAACTGGATCGTGCGCGGCCTGGCGCTTTCCCGAATCCATCCCAATGTTCTGACCGCCCTGGGCCTGGTGATCAACATCGGCGCGGCCGCGCTGCTCGCTGTGGGCCAGTTCCGCTGGGCAGGCGCGGTGATCATCGGCGCGGGACTGTTCGACATGGTGGACGGACGCGTCGCGCGTGAAACCAATCGCGTCACGCGCTTCGGCGGATTCTTCGATTCGGTGCTCGACCGCTATTCGGATCTGGCCCTGCTAGTGGGGTTGCTGGTCTGGTACGGGTCCATCAACCGCTTCGGCTACGTGGTGCTGACGGCGATCGCGATGACCGCATCGGTGATGGTCAGCTACGTCCGCGCCCGCGCCGAAAACACGATCCCGCAGTGCAAAGTCGGATTCATGGAACGTCCGGAGCGCGTCGTGCTGCTGATCATCGGCGCGCTGTTCGACCGCATGGCGCCGGTGCTATGGGTGATCGCGGTGCTTGGCAACCTGACGGTGATTCACCGCATGGTGTTCACCTGGCAGGAGACCAAGCGCCTGGAAGACGCGCAACTTCGCCCCGCCGGGTTGGCGGCGTCGGCGTCGAAATCGAAGTAGCGAGGCCAAGTCGCAGGCTCAGCTTTGCGAACGGCCGGCCCACTGTAGTATGCTGAAGCTTCTGAGGTTCTTGAGGCGCAAAAGGTGCGGCACACCTGTTTTGCGCGATTTCCTCAAGAGAAGAATCCATCTTCGTTGCGAAGGAACGTGTTATGTACGCAGTCATCGAAACAGGCGGAAAGCAGTATCGCGTCGCTCCCGGCGAATCGGTTGAAGTCGAAACCCTGGCCGGCGATCCCGGCGCTGAGGTCGAGTTCGGCCGCGTTCTCGCAGTGGTCGACGGCGATTCCGTCAAAGCCGGCTCCCATGTCGCCGGCGCGCGCGTCAAAGGCACGATTGAAGCTCACGGCCGGGGAGACAAACTGATCGTCTTCAAGTTCAAGCGCAAGAAACAGTACAAGCGCACCATCGGCCATCGCCAGAATTTCACCCGCGTCAACGTCAGCGAGATCGTCGCATAAAGAGGTACTCACATGGCACATAAAAAAGGTTTAGGCAGTTCTAAGAACGGGCGCGATTCGAACTCACAGCGGCTCGGCGTGAAGGCGTTCGGAGGCCAATTGGTCCCCGGCGGCTCCATCATCGTGCGCCAGCGCGGCACCCGCATGAAGCCGGGCAACAACGTCGGACTCGGCAAAGACGATACCTTGTTCGCGAAAGTCAGCGGCGTGATCGAATTTCGCGATCGCGGACGCCAGGGCAAGTTCGTCAGCATCGTTCCCGCCGAATAATTCGGACGAGTCCGCGTGAAAAGCGACATCCACCGCTTCCTTTGGTCGCGGCTCGTGCCGGCACTCTCAAATGTCGGGCATTCTAGGGAGCGAATAGCGACGAAACGACCGCCCTATGATGTTCATCGACGAAGTTAAAATCTACGTGAAGGCCGGCGATGGCGGCAACGGCTGCCTGGCCTTTCGCCGTGAAAAGTATGTCCCTCGCGGCGGCCCCAGCGGAGGCGACGGCGGACGCGGAGGCGACGTGATCATGGTCGCCACGCGAGCATCACAACACTCTTCTCCACTTCCGTTTTAATCCCGAGCACAAAGCCCAGCGCGGACGCCACGGCGAAGGCAGCAATCGCACCGGGCACGATGGAGAATCCAAAGAGATCTCGACTCCCGTTGGAACCGTGGTCTACGACGCCGACGCCGGCGAGCTGCTTCATGACTTCACCACTCCCGGCGATCGTTTCATCGTCGCGCACGGTGGACGCGGCGGACGTGGAAATGCCCGTTTCGCAACCTCGACGCATCAAGCGCCGACGGAACACGAAGACGGCAAACCCGGAGAAGAACGCCATCTCCGCCTGGAACTCAAACTTCTTGCCGATGTAGGCCTGGTGGGATTTCCCAACGCCGGCAAATCGACACTGATTTCGCGCATCTCGGCCGCGCGCCCGAAAATCGCAGATTATCCATTCACAACTCTGGTGCCGAATCTGGGAGTGGTCAACGCGGGCGAGGATCGCAGCTTCGTCGTTGCCGATATCCCCGGTCTGATCGAAGGCGCACACCTCGGCCATGGGCTGGGCGTGCAATTCCTGCGTCACATAGAGCGCACGCGCCTGCTGGTCCATCTGGTGGATGTTTCCGAAGCGACCGGACGCGAACCGGTTCACGATTTCGAAATCGTGATGGGAGAGCTAGCCAGCTTTTCGCAATCCCTGGTCGAGAAACCGATGCTCGTCGTCGCCTCGAAGCTCGACGCCGCGCAAGATCCTGAACGCATTACTTCGCTGGAACATCTCGCTGCGGCGCGCGGTCTTCCGTTCTACAAAATCTCCAGCGTCACCGGCGAAGGCATCGACGCGTTGAAGCGCGCCATGGCCGATGCGGTATTCGCACCCGCCGTGCCAGATGAATAACGCTACACATTAACGCCGTGTGAAGACCGCAACGCTGGCCGCTTTCCGCGCCTCTCACAGGTAGGGAGGTCGGTGAAATGAAACGTTGGCTGCTAACAGTTGCGTTTGCGGCAACCACGATGGTGGGATGCGCGGGAGGCGTTTATTACGCGGCGGCTCCGCCCCCGCCGCTGCGCGTCGAATCTTATGGACCCGCTCCTGGTCCCGGATACGTTTGGGTAAACGGATATTGGGGCTGGCGCGGCAATAATTATGTGTGGGTCGGAGGTAATTGGGCTCGTCCTCCGCGTCCGCGGGCAGTCTGGGTCTCGCCGTATTGGGAGCATCACGGCGGCCGTTACCGCTTTCACGAGGGACGCTGGCGGTAACCTTCTCGCGCGCGAGCCGATACACTGCTGTATATGTATCGACTCGCGCTCGTCTCGACCTTTCTTTGTGCGGCCGCCTTCGCGCAGCCTGCGAATCTCACCGGAGAGTGGGAGTTCACACTCCTCCGCTTCAACGGCGCGCAGCACGATTCTATGCGCGCGAGCCTGGAGGCGCATGGCGACCAACTCACGGGTAACGTCGGACAGCGAACCGTCGAAGGCACGGTAAAGGGCACGGCCGTTCAGCTCCAGTTGTTGAATAAAGACAAGAAAGTTACGGCGACCTTGTCAGGCACCCTCGCCAACGCTGCACTGTCCGGCGACGGCGCCATCGCCGATGGCGGCGACCCCTTTACATGGACCGCCCACCGACCTGCACCGCGACCCTCCGCGCCTCGCGCGCTTCAATTCACTCCCACCGAATTTCACAACTATTTTTCCTCCGCGATCCCGCCAGTGATGCACATCTTCCCCGGCGATAGCGTGGAGACGAACAGCGTCGACGCCGGCGGCCAGGACGAGAAAGGCAAACGGCGTTCGCCCGGCGGGAATCCTCTCACCGGACCCTTTTACGTCGAAGGCGCGATGCCCGGAGACACTCTGGCGGTCCACATCAATCGATTGCGCCTGAATCGCGATACCGCGGAAAGCGGCGATTCGATCGTCGCCAGCGCGCTGAATCCCTATTACCAGCGAGACCTGAAGTTCGACAAGGATTTTTCGAGTGAGTGGAAGCTCGATCGCGATCACGGCACAGCTTCACTCGCCAAGCCCACCGACCGTCTCAAGAATTTTCACGTGAAGATGGTTCCGATGTTGGGTTGCATCGGCGTCGCACCGCCGGCCCAGCAGTCGTTCCGCTCCGGCTACCTGGGACCCTGGGGCGGCAACATGGACTACAACCAGTTCATCGAAGGCGTGACCATTTATTTCCCAGTCTTTCAGCCCGGCGCTCTGCTTTTCCTGGGCGATGGCCACGCCGCGCAAGGCGATGGCGAGCTGACCGGCGACGCGCTCGAAACGTCCACCGCATACACGTTCAGTGTCGACGTGATTCGCGGAAAAGGTCCGCAAATGCCGCGCGCGGAGAACGCCCAGTATCGAATGGCGTCAGGGATTGCCAATTCATTGCCGGAAGCCGTGCAGGCCGCGACCACCAGCCTGGCGCAATGGCTTACCGACGATTACAAGCTCAACCCGAACGAAGTCGCGATTGTCCTGGGATCATCCATCCACTACGACATCGCAGAGTTGGTCGATCCTCTAGTTCACGTGGTGGCGAAGATCGACAAAAGCGTTCTGGCGACGCTCACCCAGCAGTAGGCGCTGAAGACCCGCTGTTCTCCGGCGGCTTCGGCGGCTTTTCTTTAGCCGGCGGATGCGGCGTCACGGTCTTCACCGGACTCAGCAGCACGTGCGCGTTGCGGCCTTCCATGCGGGGCGAGCCTTCGGCTACGCCGTATTGCGAAAGGTCCGCGGCGAAGCGGAGCAGCAGCTTTCTTCCCAGATCCGTGTGGGCGATTTCGCGTCCGCGGAACTGGACCACCGCCTTTACGCGATTGCCTTCCTGCAAGAAACGAATCGCGTGATTCCTTTTGAAGTCGTAATCGTGATCGTCAGTGTTGGGGCGGAACTTCAGCTCCTTCACCTGGATGATGTGCTGTTTGCGCTTGGCCTCGTGCTGCTTCTTTTTGTTCTCGTACTGCCATTGCCCGTAATCCATCGCCTTGGCGACGGGCGGCTCCGCGGTGGGCGCGATCAGAATCAGGTCCAGGCCCATCTCCTGCGCCTTGCGCACGGCGGCCGGAGTCGGCATGATCTCAACCGAGCCATCCGGAAACACGGCACGCACTTCACGCGCGCGGATCGCCTCATTTACGTTCTCCCGGATTCTCGGCCGGCGGGGTGGAAAGCCTCGTGGGGTCATTCAGGTTTAGGACGAACGGCGAGGCGGGAAACGATCATGACCAAATGGTAACAGATTTAGATGGTACATCAGTTCGCCTGCCCGAAGGACCCAGCAGGGCTCCCTACATTTGCGCCGCTGGTCCGCCGATATGTGCATATAATAATCCGGAGGGAGTGGATATGCGTCGCTTAATCGTTTTGGTGGCATTCGGCACGCTGGCGTTCGCGCAGGATACGGTAAAGAAGCGCATCGCCGTGATGAACTTCGACTACGGGACGGTGTCGACGGCGACCGCCCAGATTTTCGGCACCAACGTCGACGTTGGCAAAGGTATCGCCGACATGCTGGTGGATCGATTCGTGAACGACGGCGTCTTTTCCGTCATCGAACGCAAAGCTCTCGACAAGCTGATGGCCGAGCAGAATTTTTCCAATAGCGACCGCGCCGATCCGGCCAGCGCCGCGAAGATCGGCAAACTCCTCGGTGTCAGCGCGATTGTGATCGGTTCCATCACCCAGTTCGGCCGCGACGACAGCAATAAGAGCATCGGCGGAGGCGCCGCGGGCTTAGGGAAATTCGGCATCGGCGGAATCGGCAAGAAGGAAGCGAAAGCGGTGGTGCAAATCACGGCGCGCCTGGTTGACGTAAATACCGGCGAGATTCTCGCCTCCGCGCCCGGCAACGGCGAATCGAAGCGCGGCGGCGCTACCCTGCTCGGTGCAGGCGGTGGCGGCGGTGGAGCGGCCGGCGCGGGCATGACCATGGGCAGCAGCAACTTCGGCGCGACGATTCTCGGCGAAGCGACCAACCAGGCCGTTAGCGAATGCGCCACTAAGATCGAAGCCAGCGCCGCCAAGCTTCCGACGCCCACCCTGGATGGAATGGTGGCCGATGTCAGCGGCAAGACGCTGATCCTGAACCTCGGCAAGATCGCGGGCATCAGGGTCGGTGACAAGCTGATCGTGTTCCGCACTGGCAAAGAGATTAAGGACCCCGCGTCCGGCCGCGTCCTGCGCCGGACCGACGCCCAGATCGGCGATGTGACCATCACGGAAGTAGACGACGAGTCTTCAGTAGGAACCTTCAGCGGCGCTGCCGATGTGAAGGTCGGCGATCACGTTAAGAAGTAGACTCGCAACAAGATGGCCTAGCTACCGTTTGGGCACAGCCAGACCGCATTCGGCGAGCAGGTGATTTGAGGAAGCCGCGGGGCACCTTGGTACACGCAGAGGTGAACACCAAGTGCGACGACCTATATGCAGTAGAGGCGCTCGATCAGCCGATCTCGCATCTCCACGATAGGAACGCGGTATCCCGCAACGATAACGATATGGATGCACGTCCGAATGGTTGATGCGATCCTTAAGGGATGAGGGTCAACAGCAGGGCGAACTGCGCGCAGGCGTCGTTGGATCTCAAACTCCGTCCGAATCGAGGGGCTGTATGTCTGTCGTGGTGGATAGGCTGGAAGGTATATCGGAACCGCCTCCCGAAAAGGACGACTTCGATACTTGGTTGGAGATGGGAAGCGCTCTTGACTTTCTGCGCGATAACACCCAAGATGAATTCGTTGTCTACGCATCGAACCGCTTCAATTTCGTTCACGCGATTCTAACCCCCGCCTCCTCGTTGAATCCGGCGGACATCGCCGACCTCATGTCCTGGAACTGCAACGCGACCTCATCCTGGGGAATCGCGGTCCAATTTTCACGGCCGCCTTCGGTTTGGATCTCGCCCCCACTCGACAACACGGGGAGTAAAACGCTTCGCGGCGGCGAGCAATTGGTGTTTGCGCGTTACTTTGATGGGCGTCCCGCCGGGAAGAACTATTACGAGGTTCTGCAGAAGTTCACCCACCTGTTCGATCTTCACTATATGGAGGAACGCAATGCATACTGCCGTCTGGACGGGCGTGGCGACGTAGAGGACGTGATTCGCATCGTCGAGATACCCGGCAAAGGGGAAGAATTCGACACAGACGTTCTGACCTTCGACCGCGCCGTGCTCGATGAATATCTTGTCCTTACGGACTCTGTCATCGTTCGGACGTTCGATTTCGTGCGTTATCGGCCTGGAGCCTTTAGCGGGTGGCGCGCCGCGCACGATAGCGCTTTTCAGAGTGACGGCGATATACATTATCGCTCCCACATCGAGCCGCAATATGCGAGTTACTTGCGCGGATTTCAGCTCATCCGCCCCCTCACAACGCGAGACGCGATTATCCGGCGATTCGACTTCACGACGCCGAAGGACAAGCAATACGCGTCCTTTATCGCATTCGATTGGAAAAACGAAGTCATCAAAGAGATTTCGTGCGCGCCAGGGCATACGGCTAATTACTTTACGAAATCCGACCTGCCTTTCGAGGTAAGTCCTGCATTCTTTAACCCCGAGGTGCTCCTGAAGTACAAGGCGGATTCGGATAAGTACCGTCTCGCCGGGCGGTCGATCTCTTGCCGTGGCGCGTGGTCTCTTCAGACCTATGACGTCAACGAAGCTGGGCAGGTTCATACCTACCTCGTGTATCTGCGGGACTTGCCCTACGAAGAACAACTTTACTGGAAGTCATACAATGAGGAACCCAAGGCCCCGATATCGAAGCGCGCGTTTACGACCGACTTCGAAGGCAGGTGGCACTTGGAATACGAGCCCCTGGATAGCCTCAAGAGCGCAATTGGGGATCTGAATCGAGACCAGGTTCCATGGTGGACCCTGCGGTCCGCGAAACTCCTCGACCAACTGCACTACCCGATCACATCGTCCGCTGACGAATGGGCAAGCGAGATCTTAAGTCTCGATCAGCTGGTCGTGGAGGGGTTTGAAACTAAGTGGCTCAGGAACACGGCTCAGTCCCTGGGGCGGACGCCTGACGTCAGTTTCGCCTCACTGAAATTGGTGGAGGAGTGTCTTTTGGCACTCGGGTTTGCAGAGGACCAAGCGAAGGCCGTTGTCGCCCCCCTCAAAGAAACGCACGATCTGCGCTCCAAGGTGAAGGGGCATGCCTCCGGCAAGGACGGGGCTGCGATCAAGAAACAAGTCCTCAACGACCATGGCACGTATAAGGAGCACTTTCATAACCTTTGCCGACGATGCGACGAATCGGTCAGGGTCATCGAAGAGGCATTCAAGACCTTGAACTGAGCAACTGAGCGAGGGTCACCAACGACAGGTTGGCAGCGCACAAGTGCCCCAAACCTGCTAGGCCGCGACTTCTACGTAGTCCACCGACGAGTGCGGCTCCGGGATCGGCTCCCCAACTTCTCGCATCGCCTCAAAGTGCGCGATCAGGGCATCCTGAAAGTTCTGGCGAGTCTCTTCCTCCGTATCGCCAACGGCCGCACATCCCGCGACATCCGGCGAATAGGCGGAATAGCCCGTTCCCGTTTGTTCGATGGCCACTGGATAACGTCTCATTTCCGCCCTGCCCTTGAGTATACGTTCAGCGTGCCCGGCGCCAGTTCCTTGCCGTCGTTTCCCGGTACGGTAACTATAAAAGCTTCTTTCGGATGTTTGAAATGCCGATGGCTTCCCCTTGACCGCATCTCCACCCATCCCTGCTTCTCCAGCAGGCGAATCCCTTCGCGCACCTTCATCGGCACCAGTGCTACTCCTCCCGGAGCACCACGATTGGATCCACTCGAGCCGCCCTTCGCGCCGGCAGATAACTCGCTGCCAGCGCCACCGCGATGAACACCGCAGCCGTCCCCGCATACGTCACCGGATCGCTCGGCGTCACGCCATAAAGAAGCGTCGCTAACAGGCGCGTTGAGACCGCAGCGCCGGCGAGGCCCAAAGCCAGGCCTAAAGCCGTCAGCCTCAGTCCTCCGCCCAGCATCAGACGCAGCACCTGACCTCGCTCCGCACCCAACGCCATCCGGATTCCGATCTCCTGCCTCCGCTCCGCCGCCGCGCAGGAGATCACCCCGTACACGCCCAGCGAGGCGAGCGCCAACGCCACCATCGAAAAAATCCCCAGCAGCACCACGCGCATCCGGTGTTGCGCTAGGGATTCGTCCACTTGCGACTGCATCGTACGCAGGTTGTAGATGGGCGCCATGTCCGGGTCGATCGACGCCACCACCCCGCGCACTGCCGCCGCGTAACCCGCGGGGTCGCCCTTGGTCCGCACCACCAGCGATTGACCTGCAATGGTGGTCTGCGAATACGCCGTGAAAACTTCCCGCTTCGGCTCTTCCGCCATGCTGGACTCGCGAAAGCTCCCCACCACCCCGACGATCTCCGCCTCCCACGGCACGCCGATGTCGATCGTCACGCGATGCCCCAGCGCGCCTCCTTGGGGGAAGAATTCGCGCGCAAACGCGTCGTTGACGATCAGGACATGCGGCTTGTCGGCTGTGTCGTTCGTGTCGAACAGCCGCCCGGCCAGCAGTTTCACTCCCATAGTGCCAAAATATCCGGGCGTCACCACCCGGTTGTCCAGGCGGATTTTGCTTTCCTCGGTGTGCACCGGCTGCGTATCCACCCACAGGCTGGTCATGTTCTTATCGGCCCGCAGCGGCAGCCAGTTGGTGGTTCCCGCCGCCTCCACGCCGGGAATCCGTTCCACGCCGGCCAGCAGCCGGTCGAAGAAGCGCCGGCACTCCGCCGTGCTGCGATAGCGTGGACCCAGCAGAATAATCTGCAACGTCAGGACATCCTTCACGTGGTATCCCGGTTCCACCTGAGTCAGCGCGCGAAACGTGCGCGTCAGCAGGCCCGCGCTGGCCATAAGCACTACCGCGAGCGCCACTTCGATTACCACCAGCGCCGCCCGGAAGCGAGCGGTCCGCCTTCCACCGGTACCGCCGCGCGCCGATTCCTTCAACGCATCGCCCAGGTTCACGCGTGATCCGCGCAACGCCGGTACCACGCCGAAGATCACGCCGGTTGCCAGCGAAATCAGAAATGCGAACAGCAGCACGCCGCCATCGGCATGGATTTCCTGTACGCGCGGAAGCGCCTGTGCATCCAACTGCGTCAGCACCCGCACGCCCACTGCCGCCAGTGCGACTCCGCCCACGCCGCCCGCCAGCGCCAGCAGCGTGCTCTCCACCAGCATCTGCCGGATCAGAGCCGCGCGGCTGGCTCCCACCGCCGCGCGCACCGCCATCTCTCGCACCCGAACCGCGCCGCGCGCCAGCATCAGGCTCGCCACGTTGCTGCACGCGATCAGCAGCAGGCATCCCACCGCTGCCGCGAAAATCCATAGCGTCCGCCGGATGCCGCCGACTTCGCGGTCTAGAAACGTCCCGACTTTCAGCGTGTAACCTTTATCGTTCGGATTCTCACGCGCGAAATCCGCCGCGAGCCCATCCGCTTCCGCCTGCGCCTGCTCCAAGCGAACCCCGTCCTTCAACCTCCCGAACGCCCGCATCGCGCGCGCCACCCGCCCGGTCGCGTAGCTCGAGTCCATCTGCAGCGGCGCCCACATCTGGAACTCTTCGGCCAGCGGAAAATCCGCCGGCGCCACTCCCACCACTTCATACGAAATCCCGTCCAGCGTGACGTGACGGCCGATGATCCCAGGATCCCCGCCAAATCGCCGGCGCCAGAACGCATTGCTGAAGATCACTTCCATTTCGTGGCCCAGCCGGTATTCATCCGCCACGAACAACCGCCCGAGCGCCGGTTGTACCCCCAGGGTTTCAAAAAATCCCGGCGTCACCCGAGCGCCCGGCAGGCTTTCCGCGTCTCCGCCGATCCCGGCGATCCACAGACCCCGAATCAGCGCCGCCATTCTGTCGTAGGACCGGCTGCGATCCCGAAATTCGGCGAAATCTCCGCCCACCATGCCCGCAACCCCTTGGCCGGAGCGCGGCGGCACGCTCGAAATCCAAACCAGTTTTGCGCTATCGGGATAAGGAAGAGGCTCTAGCAGCAGCCTGTGGACCAAAGTGAAAATGGCGGTGGTCGCGCCGATTCCCAGCGCCAGCACCACTGTCGCCACTAGGGCAAACCCGGGCTCGCGCAGAAATACCCGAAATGCCTGGCGGAAATCCGACATGAACACCCGAGAATTATCTCACAATTGTCCCGGGTAGCGCGGCGCGTTTATCTTGCGTGCGCTGGTCAAGCCACTCGGCCGCATCCGCCGCGGTCCGAATCTGGCCTTTTAAGATTGCGATGATTAAATCGCCTGAAACGACATTTGAGAAGGGCTGTTCATAAACCCACCCTCGATTCTCGCCCGGCAGCTTCAAAATGAACGGCACCAGCGGCGATTGCCCTCCCGCCGTCAGCTGCTGCAACTCCGGGGTCCAACCCTGCCGGCCTCGCCACAGGTCTGGCCGCAAACCATGATCGGCGGTGATCAATACCGTTGTCGACCGCCACATGCCCGCCTGCTCCAGCGCCCTCCGTAGCTCCCCTACCGTGCGATCCACCAGCGCAAGGTTATCCGCGTAGGTAAGGCTATCGTTCAAAGTAAAGTCGTGCCGCTGCCGGTTGTAGATTCCGAACGGATGCGGCAACGGGAAATGCGCGAATAATAGGCCGATATTCGGATCTACCGCGGTCGCGTACGCCAGATCGCGAATTTTGAAGTACTGCTTTTGCTGCCGGCGCTGTACATATTCATCTCTCGAATTCTCCGAGCCGTATTGGTTATTGGGGCTCACCATTTCCACCAGGTTGCCCAGTTGCAGGCGGAATAGAAACGGAACCGACCGCCACACGCCTTGATCCGCCACGCTGGTCTCGCGCAGCAGCGCGGCCGTGGGGTGCCCGCTTGGCACGTCCAGGCACCGCACCAGGCTGTCGCCCAGCACCCGGCAGTAGGGGTGGTGCCATCCTATCAGCGCCGCGTTGACGCCCTCCGCGCGCGCCTTCTTAAACACGTTTGGCTCGTCGTGCCAGCTCTCCCCCTTGGTCGAACCCTCTGTGAAAACCCGCAGCGTGGACGCATCCACCAGTTGGGCCGTCGTGTATGTCCTCCCCGACAGCAGCGACGGCAAAGCTTGCGTAGTCCACGCCGCCGTCTGCTCCACTCGATTGGCGACAAACGATTCCGCGCGCAGCCGGTCCAACTCCGGTAGCTCCACCGCCGGCCGCCTCAAATCGAACGCCAGTTTCTGGTCGAGTTCGTCGAACAGCACCCACACCACGCGGTTCTGCTGGGCCGTCGGCAGCATCGCCAGCGATTTTTTCGGCTCATACGCCGACGCAGGCTCCGCACTCAACCCCCGCACCGCGAAATCGAGCATCAGCGACGGGAACAACAACGTCAGCAGCAGGGCTACCCGGCGGGCCGCGCTCACCACTCGCGTATTTCCCGCCAGCGCCAGGAGAATTCCCGCCGCCAGAATCGCCTCAATCGCCAGGAGCATGATATTGCTGGTCAGGTCGTAACTCCCCCCGTCCGTATTCCAATATTGCCGCACCGATTCGAGCGAGCGCATCAACAGCAGCAGAAACCCGCACTGCGCCAGCTTCAGCTTCCATGGCTCTGGCCGCCGCTGTACCCACAGCCACGCGACCCATAGCACTCCCGTCAGCAGCAGCGCGCCGATCAGCGTGGCGAACAACAGGGCGGGATTCGCCGGGCCGGTGCGGTAATAATCCATGGCGCGTTCCTGCAAATGTTCCAGGTCGTACCAGCGCCTTAAAAAGCACAGGTTGCCGACCGAAAAGCAGATCAGCAGGTCGGTTAGCCGTTCACGTGCCGTTGGCGAAAGAGATAAAGCCATCGCTCCATTCCGTCCATTCGCTCGCACCGCACCAGCTCAAAGCGCGCACTCGCGGCGGCTTCAAACCGCGCCCGAGTCAAATGCGAATAGAGCTGCGCCCGGCCTCGAACAATCCGTTGAAACATCGGATCCTCTTGAGCCACGAACTCTATCAGCAGATATTCGCGGGAAATTTCCGCCATGAGCTCGAGTAAATCCTCCAGCGGAATCCGTTCCGTCACCAGAATGTGGTGCATCACTGCGAGCATGAGCACCAGATCGAACCCGCCGCGCGCGCGGTCGAGAAACGAGGCGCACTCCTGATTGCGCCAGCCCATCGCCGGCGTCGGCCGCGTGATGTCCACCACCATCGGCAGCACGTCCAGCCCCTGTTTCGAAGCCTTGCGCCAGATCGACCCCACCACCACCGGGTCCGAATCGATCGCCACCACCGACGCGCCTTGTTCCGCCGCCAGAACGCTGAAGTGCCCCTCGTTCGCACCCACGTCCAGAACCGTCCGCGGACGCGCCAGCGCCAGCGCTTTCGTCACGAACGCTTCCTTCTGCGCCTGTTGTGCCGCCGTGTACAGCGATTTCTGCTCACGATAGTTCGACCACGTCGACTCGGTCGACCCTCCTGCCAACGCGTTCGACAACTGCTTTTCACAGCTCCGCAGCAGGGACTTCAGAATGAACGCGGCTTTGTCGGCCGATTCCTCCCGCTTCGGCTGATAAACAGGTTCTTCGCCACTCTTGCCCAGCCATCGCGGAATCGTCACCAGGTTCAGGAATGGAGGCGTCAGGCGCCGCAGCGGCCCCGTCCATCGATACACCATCTCCGGTTCCAACCCGTCGCGCTGACAGGCCAGGGTCTGATGCGGCTGTAATCCGAAGTGCCGGCTGGCGATCAAGGGCAGCAGAAACGTCCGCACGAACTGCCCGTAGGGCATCCACGCGCTATGCAGCGGATCGCGCTGTTCGAAAGAAAGCACGTCTACGAAAACTGGTCGGGTTCCGCGGAACAGCACATTGTAAGGAGTCGCATCCTTCAGTCCGAATCCTTCGTCAAGCGAGCTCCGCGCCAGCTCGATCGTCAGCGCCCCGGCTGCGCGCAGCATTTCGGCCGGCCACTCGTAGGGATAACTCGGGAACGGAACCCGCTCATGTTCGTATAGACTTTCCGAGAGGCGGGTGGACGTGACCAGCTTTCCGCACTCCGTCGCGTCCTGCGCCATGCGAGTCTTTAGAAAAACTTCCAGCGTCTCAGCCGCTTCCGTGTTTACGCGGCGCAGAATCCGCCCGCCTTCGCGAAACAGCGTCCCCGCTGGATCTCGAAACGATCGAATGGGCGGAGACGCGGCCTCATGATCTGCGATCATCCTGGACCGGCTCCGCGCCCGCGCTACTTGCGCTTACCCCAAATCCGGTTGAGCACCTTGCGCAAGTAAAAGGTGCCGCCCAGAAACGCGGCATAGATCATCTGGTAGAGAAATGCCCCCGAGCCCGGATCCGCGTACCCGTAAGCTTTGGCAGGCGAAACCAACAGAAGCGGCACGCCCAGCAGCATCATCATGATGAACGTGCGAAAACGAGAGGGGCGATTGCTCATGAGAAGTGTCTCCGTATGGAACCTTATCTGTTTTCAGGTAATTCATCGTCTCATGATTGCTTTCGCATTAGACCCTAGGAGATTCGCCTATATGCTTCTAAGTAAATACCTTAGTCCGACCTGACAATCAGTCACAGCGCATGCTATTTGAGCTGTTCTTCGTATAGCAGCAGCGCGCGAGGCGTATCGCTCAACTCAATCGCCTTCGACCACGCTTGCACCGCCTCCACCCGATGTCCATTGGCTTGCTCTGCCCGAGCCAGGGTTGTTGCTGCCCCAACCGACTTCGGCGAATCGTGCGCGATCATCTTCGCCACCGTTAACGCATCGGCAGCCTTCCCGGTTCGCAAGAGATGCCCGGCGAATCGCTCCATCTCTCCCTCGCCCGCGTCATATTGAGACCCGGCCTTCATTTCCGCGGCCCGCTTCAGCGCCGCGTCGAGCCCCGATGCCTGATACGTCTTGTAAATCTCCAGCGCTCCCGGCTGCTTCGGCATCTCCGCCGTTTTGCCATCCAGGATTGTCCGAATCCCCGCGGCCATCGCGTTCAGCGGAGCCCCGCCCGTATTATTCAGCAACACGATCAGCCGTTTCGATTCCGGATTGCGCGTGATCACGGTGTTGAACCCGTTAATTCCGCCGCCATGTTCGATGGTGGTCACGCCGTCCTTCTTCGTGATCTGCCAGCCGAATCCGTAATCGGACAGCCCCGGGGTGAACATCTTTTCCTTGCTCGCCGACGACAGAATCTTGTCCCCGTACAGTGTCTGGTCCCATCGATACAAGTCCTCCACTGTCGAGTACAGTGACCCCGCCGAGTACGGTTGCGTCATGTCGAGATAGCCGGTGTTGACATATTTCCCATCGAACGTCTTGTCATACCCCGCCGCTCGTTTCGCAAGCAGCGGCGCCGTCGAATCATACCCTGAATCGTTCATTCCGGCGAGCGCGAAAATCCGCTCGCGCAGCAATTTCTCATACGGCTCCCCGGTGACCTTTTCAAGAATCACCCCCAACAGGAAGTATCCGGAATTGCTATAGCTGAAATGGGTTCCCGGTTCGAAAAACAGATCGAGTTTCGAGAAGAAGTCGATGAACTTCTCCGGCGTATAAGGATCCCGCGCCTTCGAACCCCAAGCTGGAACCTCGGTATAACCCGGTATGCCGGAAGTGTGCGTCAACAGGTGCCGAATCAGCACACGATCCCCCGTGCGAGCTGGATAATCAGGCAGATACCGCGTGACCGGAGCATTCAGATCGATCTTTCCCTGCTCGACCAGTTGCAGGATCAGAGTTGCCGTAAACTGCTTGGTCACCGACCCGAGCCTGAACTTCGTATCGGGCGCATTCGGAATATTCCACTCCATATTCGCGAGGCCGTAGCCTTTCCTGAGCACCACCTGCCCCTGGTCGGCCACCAAAGCCGAGCCATTGAACAATCCAAGTTCCTGATAGCGGGCGATAAACGCATCGATCGCGGCCGGGGCCGGCGCCGCAATCGCAATTGGCGCGAGCACGGTGACACAGAAAGCTGTGATCAAAAAACGGGCAAATGGAGCGAGTCGCATCCATTTGATGGTAGCGAACACTGGCGAGGCAGTCAGAAGCTAATCAAGTGGCCGCCAAAAGCAAAGGGCCGACAGCCAAGTCCTCGTCAATCAAAGGCCAGTGGATTCCATAGCCTGAAGGCGAAAGTTCTGCCCGGCGTCGCTCTATCCAGCATGATCGGGCCAGTCGCTCAGAGCACTTTTCCCAGGGGATCGAGACAGACCCGCTTTCCATAATCAGAATGAGCGCATCCGGCGTCGTCTCGATTGCCTTTGCCAGGACTGGTTTCGTCTTATTCTGCACGATCCCCTCCAAAATGCTCCCGCCAAGCAGACGCAATCTGATCGAAATGCTCGAAGATTATCTGGCGCACCTCGCGTCGCAGGCGCGGTGTGCAATTGTACTCAAAATCCTCAACGATATCGAAACGGTCCGGCAGCAGCCAATACTTGCACTCTGCATCTCCCTTGACCGCATGCACGTGCATCGGCTCATTGCCCTCGTTCGAGTAAAAATAGAACCGCCAACCCTGGACAAAGAGAATCGTTGGCATCGGTTCGCAATCCCATGATATTACTCTCCCCGATATACGATGCGCCCGTCCACAACCGTCAACGTTACCCGAGCCTTATAAATCCCCCGCGCCGGAATCCGAAACAGGTCCTGGGAAAACACGATCACGTCCGCCAGCATTCCCGCCTTCAGCTGGCCTTTGACGTTCTCCTCGAACGACGAGGAAGCCCCCATCACCGTATAAGCCCGTAGCGCGGTTTCGATGTCGACTCTCTGCTCCGGAACCCATCCACCTGCTGGCTCGCCTTCGATCGTCTGCCGCGTGACCGCGCAATACAGCCCGCGGATCGGATCCACGCTGATCGCCGCCGGCCAGTCGCTCGAAAACACCAGGTTCGCGCCCGACTTCACGAAATCCCGCCACGCAAACGCGAGCTGCATTCTCTTGGGACCCACCGCCCGCTCCCACGGATCGGCCGATTCCGGGTCGGCATGAATCGGCTGCATCGACGGCATCACCCCCAGCTTCGCGAACCGCGGCAAGTCCTCAGCCGAAATCGTTTCGATATGCTCGATCCGGAATCGCTTGCCCTGTGGATTCACGCGCTCGTACGCGTCGAGCGTCATCCTCACCGACCGGTCACCGATCGCGTGCGTATACACCTGCAACCCGAGCTGTGCCGCGCGTTCCACAACTCGGTTTAACTGTTCCTGCGTCCATACCGGCGTTCCCGACGTTTCCGGATGGTCCGCGTAAGGAGCGAGCATCGCCGCGGTATGCGATTCCACCACCCCATCCATAATCAACTTGATCGCCCCGGCCCGCAGCCATGGACCTTCGTGCGTCTGCTTCTGCGCGGCGTATGTTTCAAGCAGTTTCAGGTCATCTCCCGGAGCGACGGACATCGCCACTCGAACCCGCATCGTCAGCCGATTTTCTTTCAGGAATTCGTCATACAGCGACAGTTCATCCGGCGTGCCACTTGCGTTCTGAATGCTGGTAATCCCCAGCTTCGCCGCCAACTTCATCCCTTCGATCAGCGCAGCGAGTTTCCGCTCCCGCGTCGGCGGCGGAATCAACCGTGTCACCACACTCTGCGCCGTCTCCTTCAAACATCCTGTCGGCCGTCCCTGCGAGTCTTTGACGATTTCGCCATAGCCAGGAAATTTCGTCGCCCCGTTGATGTCCGCCGCGCGCAGCGCCGCCGAGTTCACCCATCCCGTGTGCCCGTCGAACGCCTTCAGATACACTGGCCGGTCCGGCACAATCTTGTCGAGATCCTCTTTCAGCGGCAGGCGGTTTCCCGGAAACCAGTTGTACTCCCACCCCGCGCCGGTGATCCACTTTTCGTCCGGATGCGCCTTCGCATACGCCGCAATCCGCTGCTGCATCTCTTCGAGCGATCCCGCGTTGAACAGGTCGACTTGAAACAACCCCAGCGATCCATTCAGAAAGTGGATATGCGCATCATTGAACCCCGGCGACGCGAGGCGTCCCTTCAAATCGATCACCTGCGTCCTCGGACCCACCCGTTTCCCGATGGCGCCGTTCGGGCCCGCCTCGACGATCTTCGAGCCCTCAATCGCCAGCGCCTCCACCCAAGGATTTTGCGGATCGCCGGTCCAGATATGGCCGTTGCGCAACACCAGATCGGCGTCGGCAGCCTGCAAAACAAAGCTCACGAACAGGAGAGCTTTATAATTAAGACACATGTCCGCTAGTATGACGCTCGACGCCGCGATCGCCAAGTATGAACCGGTGATCGGCCTGGAAGTGCACGTCCAGCTCTCGACGCGCACCAAGATTTTCTGCGGCTGCCCCACCAGTTTCGGCGCCGCCCAATACCAACGTCTGCCCGGTTTGCCTGGGACTTGCCCGGCGCCCTGCCGGTCCTGAGCCGCCACGCGGTGGAGCTGGCCATCGAAGCCGCGCTCGCGCTGAACTGCCGCGTCAATCCGCGGTCGATCTTCGCGCGCAAGAACTATTTTTATCCCGATCTGCCCAAGGGCTACCAGATCTCGCAGTACGATCAGCCGCTGGCCGAGCACGGCTGTCGACATCGAGGTCGGCGGCGTCACAAGCGCATCGGCATCACGCGCGTCCACATGGAAGACGACGCCGGCAAGAGCATCCACGACGGCTTCAAGGATTCCGACCGCTACACCTACGTGGATCTGAACCGCAGCGGCACGCCGCTGATCGAGATCGTCAGCGAGCCGGACATGCGCAGCTCCGACGAAGCGCACGCATATCTCACCGAGCTGAAGCAGGTGCTGCAATATGTGGAAGTCTCCACGCTGCGACATGGAAAAGGGCCATCTGCGCTGCGACGCCAACGTCAGTGTCCGCCTGAAGGGCGCGGAAAAGTTCGGCACCAAGGCCGAAGTGAAGAATCTGAACTCGTTCCGCTTTCTGAAACGGCGCTGGATCACGAAATCGAGCGGCAGGTGGGCATCCTCGAAAGCGGCGGCCGCGTGATGCAGGAAACTCGCCTGTTCAACGTCGACACCGGCGAAACCGTGGGCATGCGCAGCAAAGAACACGCGCACGACTATCGCTATTTCCCCGAGCCTGATCTGGTTCCGCTGCGTGTCAGCGAAGCCTGGCTGGCGCGCATCCGAGAACGGATGCCGGAGCTTCCCGCGGCGCGCCGCGCGCCGCTTCATCGAATCCTTCGGCCTGCGCGAATACGACGCGGAAGTGTTGACCGCACGCGCGCCATGAGCGACTATTTCGAAAACGTCGCCGCGGTCGCCGGCGATCCTCGGGCCGCGGCGAACTGGGTGATGGGCGACCTGGCCGGTCTGCTGAAAGCAAGAAGGAAATTGGCCGAATCGCCGGTCAGCGCGGAGAATCTGGGCAAGCTGGTGGCCATGATCGCGCAGGGCAAGATCAGCGGCAAGCTGGCCAAGGAAATCTTTCCGAAAATGTTCGCGACCGGCGAAGCTCCCGAAGCCATCATGGAGCGCGAGGGGCTGCAATCATCAGCGATGAGGGCGCGCTGGGCAAGATCATCGACGAAGTCATCGCCGCGAATCCCAAACAGGTCGAGCAGTACCGCAGCGGCAAAACCGCGGTGATTGGGATTCCTGGTCGGCCAAGTGATGAAAGCCAGCCGCGGCCAGGCCGATCCGGCCGCCGTCATCGATTGCTGAAAGAAAAATTGTAGCTACTGCGCCGACGCCGGCGGCGGTTCTTTCACATCGATCAATTCGACATCGAAAATCAGTTCGGCCTTGGGCGGAATCTTGTTCCGTCCCTTCTCGCCGTACGCGAGCTGGTAAGGAATGAACAGCCGCCGCTTCCCGCCGACGCGCATGCCTTCAAATCCCGCATCCCAACCGGGGATCACTCTGCGCTTGCCTTGCTCGAAGCTGAACGGCTCCGGACGATCGCGCGAAGAGTCGAATTTGGTGCCATCCAGCAGCCAGCCCGTGTACTGGACCACGTACACTTTTCCAGGCTCGGCTGGCTTCCCGGTGCCGACAGCAACATCGATATAGCGCATAGAATACTGCGTGTGCATCTGGCCCGGCGCGGGTGGAATCGACGCCGCAAGCTTCGGTTTCGAGCATCCTGCCAAACCACAAATTGCCAAAACACAGAAAAATCGCATGTCACGGGGCATTGTATCAGGACAGCGCTTCCCATTAGCGAACACGGCCCGCGCGTGGGACTCCCTTGCTCTCAGCGAGTTAAACTGGCACTCGAGTTGCAGCCCAGTGGTAACATTCGAAAAGAGATCATGATCAATCTTCGCAACATCGAAAAGTACTTCGAACACGGCCCGACCAAGACGTTTGTGCTGCGCCGCATCAACATGGATATCAAGGAGGGGGAGTTCGTCTCCATCATGGGACCCTCTGGCGCCGGCAAATCCACGCTGCTGCACCTGATCGGCATGCACGACTCGGCATGGACCGGCGAGTACAATTTCCTGGATCACCCCATTCAGCGGCTGAAGAAAAAAGACCGGGACGAGATTTACAAGAAATACTTCGGATTCGTGTTCCAGAGCTATCACCTGCTCGATTCGCTGACAGTTTATGAGAATCTTGACATCCCACTGAGCTATCGCAACGTGAAAAAGTCCGAGCGCGACGGCATCGTGTGCGATGCGCTGGACCAGTTTCAAATGGTGGGCAAAAAGGATCTGTTCCCCAACCAGCTTTCGGGCGGCCAGCAGCAACTGGTAGCCATCGCGCGCGCGATTATCGCCAACCCTAAAGTGATTCTCGCCGATGAGCCCACCGGCAACCTCCATTCCAGCCAAGCCAAGGAAATCATGGAAGTTTTCAAGCGGCTGAACGAATCCGGCACGACGATCATTCAAGTGACCCACTCCGAAGTGAATGCGTCCTACGGGCACCGGATCATCAAGATCGTCGACGGCTGGATCAGCACGGACTGAACAAACCAGAGCAGGTTTGCGTCTTCGGAAAGCATGGGTCTCAAACTCGCGCTTCGCCATTTCTCCAAAAACCCCGGATTCGCGCTGGTGGTAGTGTTGACGCTGGCGCTCGGCATCGGAGCCAATACCGCGATCTTCAGTTTCGTAAACTCCTGGATCATCCGGCCCTCGCCGTTCCCGAATCCCGACCAACTGGTGCTCCTGTTCGAGACCGACAAGAAGACAGGATCGGAGGGTTCGGTTTCTCCGGGCGACTGGAAGGACTGGCGCGAAAAATCGGGGATCTTCGACGATCTCGCCTCGGCGACTTGGGGAACTTATAACCTGACCGGCGTCGATGAGCCGGTGAAGATCGCCGGCTATTACGTTTCGGCGAATTTCTTCCGCGTCTTGGGCGTGAAGCCCGCGCTGGGACGTGAGTTTACGGAAGAAGAACAGATTCCCGGCCGCGACAACGTCGTGATTCTCGCGCATTCCCTGTGGCGCGACCGCTTCGGGTCCGATCCGAATGTGCTGGGGCGGAAAATTACGCTCGATGGCGCGGCGAATACCATCGTCGGCGTGATGCCGGAGAATTTCCAGTACATTCCCATGGGACTGGCGGAAGTGTTTACGCCGTTGACGTTTTCGCCCGAAAAGCTGGGTGCCCGCGATTCTCGATATCTGCGGCCGGTAGGCAGGCTGAAAGCAGGCATTGACGCGGCGCGCGCCCGCGCGGCAATGATCGCATTTCAGGCGTCGCTGGAACAGACGTATCCGGCAACCAACACGAATCGGGGCGTGCTGGTAAGGACGTTGCAGGAGGAGATCGACCGGCAAAGTGGAACTCCCGCCGTAAAGATTCTCTTCGCCATCGTCACGTTCATCTTGATGATGGCGTGCGCCAATGTCGCGAATTTGATCATGGCCCGCTCGACCGCGCGCCGGAAAGAAATGGCGGTGCGATTGGCGATGGGCTCTGGACGATGGCGGCTGGTGCGGCAACAGCTCGGCGAGACGCTGCTACTGTTCATTGCGGGAGCGGTCAGTGGGATGTTCTTCGCCCGGTTTGGCGTCGCCTATCTGCTGCATGCGATTCCCGCGCGGTCCATGGCGTACCTGCCCAACTTCGGCCGTGTAGAGATCGACGCGCAGGTGCTCCTGTTTACGGCGGCGATTGCCTTGGCGACGGGCCTCGCATTCGGCATGGCTCCGGCGCTGGAGGGCACCCGGTTCGACGTGAATACAATGCTGAAAGATTCAGGCGGTCGCGGAACCGGCAGCGTCAGTGCGAATCGGTTTCGCAAAACGCTGGTCGCGGGCGAAATGGCGCTGGCCGTAGTAGTGGTGATCTGCGGAGGGCTGCTGGCGAACAGCTTTGTACGGATGCTGCACGTCGATCTGGGATTCGATGGAGAACGCGTCCTGGTGACCGAGGTGCAGCCTTTTTCGAAGAATAAAACAGCCTCAAGCGTTTCGCAGTTTTACGATTCCGTGCTTCAGCGGCTCGCGGGAATGCCCGGCGTGGAGCGAGCCGCGGCAGCTATGTTCACTCCCGGCAGCGATGGCGGAAACGTTACTCCCGTGCTGCTGGAGGGCAAGCCGGAACCACCTCCGGGGCAAGTCCCGAGTGTCAGGAACAATGTCGTAACGCCGGGGTACCTGGAGGCCATGAGCATTGCACTGCTGGCCGGGCGCACCATATCCGCGCAGGATTCACGCGAAGCGACGCCGGTAGTCGTGGTAAATGAGACCCTGGTAAAGCGGTTTTTCGCAAACGAGAATCCTGTGGGCAAACGCCTGCGGTTCGGTCGCAAGGACACGAATGCCTGGTGCACCATCGTCGGAGTGGTGAAGGATGTCAAGTATTACTATCCCGCCGCGCCGCCCGAAAATCAGGTGTATCTCGCGTTCGCGCAGAGTCCCGTGGCTTCGATGAGCCTGGTGGTTCGAACCAAAGGCACTCCGATGACAATCGCCCCGGCCATCCGCGGCGTGGTGCATGACATCGACCCGGCGCTACCGGTTTCGCGCATACTGACGGTCGGGGCGGCAATCGAAGAGCGGGAAGCCGGCGATCGAATCTTGACGCAGATCACCGGATTTTTCGGCGCATTGGCGTTATTCCTGGCAGCGATTGGGATTTACGCGGTGATCGCGTACTCCGTGTCGCAGCGCACCCAGGAGATCGGAGTGCGAATGGCGCTAGGCGCGAAAAATCGCGACGTTTTGACGCTGATTGTCCGCCAAGGCATGGGGATGGTTTTAGGCGGAATGATCGTCGGCATCGCGGGAGCGGTATTCATGGCGAAGCTGCTGGCGAATTTCCTGTACGGAGTCACCCCGACAGATCCGGCAACATTCGTGAGCACCTTCGTAGCGCTGGCAGGAGTCGCTCTGATCGCATGCGCAATTCCAGCGTCACGAGCAGCGAAGGTCGATCCGGTGGTCGCGCTTCGGAATGAATAGCTAGTTCTCCGCATTTCTACTGGTATTTCTACTAATCTAAGCGTATGGGTCAGTCCAGTCGCGTCCTTAAGACGTGCCCGCTTTGGATGATCCTGACTGTCGCCGCCGGCGCGCTAGTTTTCTTTCCCGCTGCTCGCGCCTGTTCGTTGGACTATCTGATCTGGGCTATCCGAGACAAAGCAGCTGATCCTTCGTTCCGCTTTACTCGAAACGGAAAGATGGGTTACATCGATTCCACCGGGAAAATCTTAATTCAGCCGACTTTGCCTAGCGAGAGTGGAAATACTTTCGGCGAGTTTCACGAAGGTCTTCTTGCCGTGTCCCAGGACCATGGCTACCGGTACATTGACCGCTCTGGCAAGGTTGTCTTTCGGGCCGATGTTGTGGGTGCCTTCAATTTTTCTGAAGGGCTTGCTCCGGCGGCTGTGCTAGATGGACGGCTTAAATCGGGTTTCCTTGATCGGACCGGGAGATTTGCGATTCCGCCGGAGTATTTCGGAGCGGACGAATTCTCCGAAGGGGTGGCAGGAGTTGTTGTTTCGCGCGACTTCGGAAGCAAGGGCTACATCGACACGAGCGGAAAACTGGTCATTCCGGCACGATTCAGTTACAGCTCGAGCTTTCACGAGGGTGTCGCCGCGGTCATCATGGACGGACCCTGCCAAGTCGTAAATGGCGGATCGTGTGGATCTGACGAATTTAGACCGACGCGCTCGCCCGCGACGTACAGTTGCCGCTATGCATATATCAATAAGAGCGGGAGTCCGATCTCCGATCTGCGTTTTGACGGCGCAAGAGACTTTTCCGAAGGTTTCGCACCAGTGCGGATCGAGAAAAAATGGGGCTACTTGAACAAGGCGGGCGAAATCAATATTGCGCCACAATTCGACGCAGCCGAGCCGTTTTCAGAGGGTGTCGCGGCGGTCGCTCAAAACGGGAAGACTGGATTCATCGATCACTCCGGCAAATTTGTGATTGTTCCTCAGTTTCAGTATGCGGACGCGTTTTCAGATGGCCGGGCAGTAGTTTCCGAAGACGTCGGCGGAATCCAAGGGGGCTTTCGGTTCATCGACAAGACCGGCAAGCCCGCATTTCCCGGAACCTTCGCCGCAGCCGCGTCGTTCAGCCATGGGCTCGCTCCGGTTGCTTATGGGAAACATGTCGGATCGTTTACATCCTTCGCGTGGATCAACGCGTCCGGAAAGCCCGTGTTTACCTATCCTGCACGTTAGTGATAGCAGCAACGGCTAATTCGCCGGGCAAGGCTGGAAAGACGACCAGTCGATAGCTTGCTGGAATTCGTCATCAGGCGGGTAAACTGTTTTGAAAGTGAACGCGAACTGCGTAGGACCCTGCGCTTCAAGATGAGCCAGGCGCTTCTTCGCCTCGTCGATGCCGGGACGATGGCCGGCCGGTACCCACCATAGCGCCAGATACACGCCCGCGAATTTTTCGAACCATTCGTGGCGCTGGCGAAGCAATTCGGCGTGAGTCGTTCGATAAACGTAATGCTTCAGCGCCTCCACCGATTCCCAAACCGACATGTTGATCAAAATTCGATCGTCATCATAAGGCCGAAAATAGGTCGCGTTTCCTTCGGAGGTTTGAAGCCGCCAGACGAAACCGGGGCTCCGTTCGGCCAGCGCGTTGATTTCGTCGAGGCGGCTGTAGAATCCCGCCATGATCGGATCTTCAACACGCGCCAGCACTCGTCCAATGTTCACTTGGGCCAAATGATATCGGGTCATTCGTCGCTCCTGAAGTTCAACTGTATCAATGTTTGATTAGCATGTCTTTACAAATCGTTGCATTCTGTCCGGTTTCAGGTTCGGCTGTCCCACAGACGAACACCTGAGAGCGTTTCCGAAGTCGCAAGCGTAACGGCCTCAAACAGTTAGGAGGGTATTTAACGTGCTTCATTTCGCCTAAAGCTAAGGAGGGCTCCATGAAGCTGCTCGCGATGGCTGCGATAGGAGCGCTGGCTGTGTTCGCCATGCCCGGTTTAGAGGGTGTGCACGCACCTTCGGTTCAGGAAGAAATGCGCTGGCACGGCTGGGTGCCCGGCGGACAAGTGGTCGAAATCAATAACGTCAACGGGAATGTGCGCGCGGAAGCGGCTTCAGGCGACGAAATTGAGGTGATCGCCACCAAGCGAGGCACCGACAATCCCGACGAGGTGTCGATCGAAGTAGTTGAGCACAAAGGCGGAGTCACCATCTGCGCGGTGTACCCCAACGCGAATAAAGAGCATCCGTTCGAGTGCCGTCCCAGCCATGGCGGCGGATTCCGGATGGCGGCGACCTCGGAATCGGAAGCGCATATCCGTTGGGAGAATGGCGGCGGCGGCGACGTGCTTCTGAACGATCTGCGCGTGGATTTCGTGGTGAGGCTTCCCAAGCGCCTGCGTTTCATCGGCCGCACGGTGGACGGCGAGGTTTCGGCGCATCTGCTGGAACAGGATGTAGAAGCGCACAGCGTGCGTGGAGACGTAAATGTCGATATGAATCCATCGCTCGGCGCGGATGTGAGAGCGGAGACGGCCCTGGGGCAGGTGGATTCGGAATTTCCGCTGATGATGAGGTGGGATGCAAATCGGGGCCAGTTCGCAAGCGGCCACGTGGGGCGTTCGCATCGCGTGGTGCGCTTGAAAACCGCCACCGGGAACATCCACCTGGAACGCGCGCGGCAGATGTTTTAGTTTTCTCTTTGCGTACGCGGCGGACTACGCTATCCTAAGCGGTCGATGCCGTTGTACGCAGCCACGATTTTCCTGAGCGCATTCCTGCTGTTTCAGGTACAACCGCTGATCGCGAAATTCATTCTGCCGTGGTTTGGCGGATCGGCGGCGGTGTGGAGCGCGGCGCTGCTGTTTTTTCAGTTGCTGTTGCTGGTCGGGTATCTGTACGCGCATTGCCTGATCCGCTACTTGAAGGCCAGGCAACAGGCGTGGGTCCACGGCGCGCTGCTGGCGGGGAGCTTTGCGACGCTCCCCATTGTTCCGGCGTCGCATTGGAAACCGGAGGGCGGGGGCGATCCGACACTGCGCATTCTGCTGCTTCTGGGCTCGACCATCGGCCTTCCGTACCTGCTGCTGTCGGCGACCAGTCCGCTGTTGCAGGCGTGGTATCTGCGGACGCGCGCCGGCGCGATGCCGTACCGTCTGTTTGCGCTTTCAAACTTCGGGTCGATGCTGGCGCTGCTGAGCTACCCGTTTGTAGTCGAGCCGCGGCTGGCGCTGGGCCATCAGGCGATCGCATGGTCCTGTGGATATGTGGCGTTCGGTGCGCTGTGCGCGGCGGCTGCCTGGAAGAGTCGCCAGGGAAGCGCCCTGCTGCAAAGCTCGGCGAGCGTAACGGCCCCTGGGATTGGGACCACGCTGCTGTGGATCGGACTGGCAGCGTGCGCGTCGACTTTGCTGCTCGCCGTGACCAGCCATCTGACGCAGAATGTAGCGCCGATCCCGCTGTTGTGGATCGCGCCGCTGAGCTTGTACCTGCTCAGCTTTATTTTGTGTTTCGAGAGCGATCGGTTCTACAACCGCGTGGTGTTTTTGCCGCTGCTGGCAGGGTCCCTGGGGCTATTCGCGTGGGGCGATTACCTTTACGAGAACAATGGCGATGTGACCAAGCGCCTGATTCCGGCACTGTGCGCGGCGCTGTTCGTGTGCTGCATGGTGTGCCACGGGGAGCTGGCGCGGAGGAAGCCGCATCCGCGATATCTGACGCGGTTCTACCTGATGGTCTCGGTGGGCGGCGCGACGGGAGGATTGTTCGTCGCGCTGGCGGCGCCGCGGTTATTCCACACTATTCGTGGAGCTGCCCGATCGCGATGGTGGCGTGCGCGGCGCTGACCGTATGCGCGGTCTGGATCCAGTGGCCGGTCTGGGCGCGGGCCGCGGCGGCGCTGGCGACCATCGGATTTGCAGTCTACCTGGGGCGCGCGGAGGTGAAAAACAACCGAGATTACGTGCTTTCGGCGCGCAATTTTTATGGCGTGCTGCATGTTCGCGACGATCCGGACGCTCCCGGCGAAACCGGCAAGCGGGCGCTGATCCACGGGACCATCAATCACGGGACCCAGCTTTTGGGGCCGGGAACGGATCGCATCCCTACGTCGTATTTCGGCAGCGGCTCCGGCATTTCGCGGGCTATTCACGCGCTGGGCGACGCAGGCCCGATTCGCATCGGCATTCTGGGTTTGGGCGCCGGCGTTACCGCCGCTCTCGCGCGCCCTGGCGATACGCTGCATTATTACGAGATCAATCCGCTGGTGGTGGATATCGCCAATCGGGAATTCGGATTTTTTCGGGCCTGCCCGGCGGATAAGCGGCTGTTCATGGGAGACGGGCGCCTGACGCTGGAGCGCATGCCGGATGAACGGCTCGATTTTCTGGCGATGGATGCCTTCACCAGCGACGCCGTTCCGGTTCATCTGCTGACGCGCGAAGCCTATGCAACGTATGCGCGTCATCTGAATCCCGGCGGTGTGCTGGCGATCAATATTTCGAATCGATATCTGGATCTGGAGCCGGTGGTCGCCCAGGCCGCGACGGACTTGGGGTGGACGGGCGTGGCCGTGGCTGACGACGGCGATGAAAAAGACTACTATTCGCCGTCAACCTGGGTGCTGGTAAGCCGGTCGGCGAAGATTTTCGATCACGAGAATTTTCACGATGCTTCGGTGGCGCGCATCCACACTAAGCCCGGCTTTCGTCCCTGGACCGACGACTACAGCAACATCCTTCAAATCTTAAAATGACTCTCTACGCCGTTACCATTTTCCTGAGCGCGTTCCTGCTGTTTCAGGTGCAGCCGCTGATCGCGAAAATCATCCTGCCGTGGTTCGGAGGCTCGGCTGCGGTGTGGGCGCGGCGATGCTGTTCTTTCAGCTCTTGCTGCTGGCAGGCTACGCCTATGCGCACGCCGTCATTCGGTTTCTGCGGCCGCGGGCGCAGATGGCAGTGCACGCGGCGCTGCTGGCGGGAAGCTGCGCGCTGCTGCCGATTCTGCCGTCGCCGGCGTGGAAACCGACGGAAGCCGGCGATCCGACGCTGCGCATCCTGATGCTGCTGGCGGCGACCATCGGGCTGCCGTATTTTTTGTTGTCGTCCACCAGCCCGCTGCTGCAAGCCTGGTACGTGCGGCGTACCGGCAGTGGATTGCCGTATCGATTGTTTGCGCTGTCGAATTTCGGATCGATGCTGGCGCTGATCAGTTTTCCGTTCCTGGTCGAGCCGAAGCTCACCTCGCGGCAGCAGGCTTACACGTGGAGCGCGGCGTATGTGGCTGTTCGCGGTGGTGTGCGCATTTGCGGCATGGTCGAGCAAAGAAGGCAAGAAAACGCAACCGGCGCAAGTTTCCGACGATTCGCCGACGGCCCGGGATTCGGGCAGCTGACTCTCTGGGTTGCGCTGGCCGCCTGCGCGTCCACGCTGCTGGTTTCCGTGACCAATCACTTGAGCCAGAATGTGGCGCCCATTCCGCTGCTGTGGGTGATTCCGCTGGCGCTGTATCTGCTGACGTTCATCCTCGCGTTTGAAAGCGATCGCATCTACCACCGCTGGCTGTTCCTGCCGCTGCTGGCGCCGGCGCTGGGTGCGATGGCGTATGGGATCTGGGCGGATGCGGGAAACCTGCATATCAAGAGGCTGATTCCGGGGTACTGCGCGGGGCTGTTCTTGTGCTGCATGATGTGCCATGGCGAGCTGGCGCGCCGCAAGCCCGCCGCGCGCCATCTGACGCTGTTTTACCTGATGGTGTCGCTGGGCGGCGCGGTGGGCGGCGTGTTTGTCGCGATCGTGGCGCCGCGCGTGTTTCACAATTACCTGGAGCTGCCGGTGGGTTTGGTGGTGTGCGGGGTGCTGGCGGTAATCGTCGTATGGAACGCGAAGATTCCAAAGCTGGGCGCGTGGCCGCTTCGTACCGTCCTGGTAATCGCCGCGGGCGTGCTGGCCGGGTACCTGGCGCGATCCGAGCATGAGGACACCAAAGGCTACCGGCTGATGGTGCGCAATTTCTACGGCGTCCTGAGCGTGCGGGACGACAAGGTCGACAATTTCATGGAGCGCGTGCTTCTGCACGGCACGATTAACCACGGCGAGCAAGTGATTGACGACGACAAGGTTCGATACACACCGACGTCCTACTACGGCGTCGACTCCGGAGTGGGCCGCGCGATTCGGGCCGCGCAGGGACGCGGCGGAGCCGTGCGCGTCGGTGTGATTGGGTTAGGCGCGGGCGTGCTTTCCACCTATGGCCGCGAGGGCGATTATTACCGCATCTATGAAATCAATCCACTGGTGCCGGTGATCGCGCAGACGCAGTTTTCGTTTTATCCGCATTCGCTGGCGAACAAGCGGATCATGATGGGCGACGCCCGCCTCACGCTGGAGGGGCAGGAGCCGCAAAATTTCGATGTGCTGGCCGTCGACGCCTTTTCAAGCGATGCGATTCCGATTCACCTGCTGACGCGCGAAGCGCTGGCGCTGTATTTTCATCATTTGAATCCCGACGGCATTCTCGCGCTGCACATTTCCAACCGGTATTTGGATCTGGAGCCGGTTTGCGCGCGCGGCGCCCAGTTTTTTTCGAAGACCGCCATGACGGTCTCCGACGAAGGCGACGAAGCGCCCTACCTGTCTTCATCCACGTGGGTCCTGTTGACGTCGCGGGCGAGCTGGTTCGATACCGTCACCTTTAAGGGTGCGGATATGGCTGCGGCGAAAGTCTCCGCGAATTTCCGCGCGTGGACCGACGATTACAGCAACGTGTACCAAATTCTTAAACTCAAAGACTAGGAGCTTGCGAAACGCCCGTCTTGCGCGCCAGCGAGCGGGTAAAATCGTGGGTTTTCATTTGCCTTAGGATGGTTCGCCCCAGCTTTCTCACAGTTAAAGTACTGTTTCTAAGACATTTGCCGCTGGACTGGCAGCTCGTCACCGGCCCGCTCCGATGAAGGTCTTTTAATTCACGCTTAAGAGTGGTTTCATGTCCCGCTGGCATGATAGGACCTGAAAGACGGCGTTGAAGTCGTCGACACACCACAAGGAGAACTTATCACAATGAAGAAGATCATGAGCCTGATGCTCGGCCTGTCGCTCGTCCTCGGCGCCGCCACTGTCGCGTTCGGCCAGGACACCAACACCAAGAAGAGCACCAAGGGAAAGAAAAAGGGCGGCACCAAGTCCTCGACCAAGAGCAGCAGCTAAGTCCTGTCCTCAGTTTAAGATTCCGGCCGCGTTCCGCCGTTCTTCAGGCTCCATGCCATAGAGCAGCGATACGCGGCCTTTGATTTTTTAGGCCCCGCGCACGTTTTTCCTGAATCCTCCCGAACTTTCGCACCATCAACATCGTTAAATAAGAGTACAGCGTTAACCTAACTCACACCATAAAGGAAAGAAGACTTATGACCAAACGTTTACTACTGTTGTTGTCCGTGATTTCGCTGGCCGTGGCCAGCGCCGAAAACGCGTTCAAGATTAACCTCTATCAGGCGACCGTGGTGAACGGCACCAGCTTCAAGGCCGGCGAGGCAAAGCTTGAACTCAAAGACAACAAAGCGGTAATTCACCAGGGCAAAACGTCGGCAGAGGCCGATGTCAAAGTGGAAGAGAACAAGGCCAAGTACGTCTACACGACGGTCGGCTACAAAGAAGGCGCCGACCATCAGATCAAAGACATCTGCGTGGCGGGCACGACCACGCACATTCTCTTCCAGTAATCGAATTACCTGCGCCCCGGCTACGGGTTCACTTTTAGTGAGCGTCGCTGAGGCGCAGGTTTTTTATCTCGAAGTCCCGCCGGATGTGCGCGAGCGGCTCGGCCGTAACAACAATCGGCGCCGTCGAAAGGTCCCGAAGAGTCTTGTCGGAGAACATGCTGATCGGGCTGTCGTCGATCTCGGCTGGAAACGGCGAATAGGAGTGGCGCGCCCCCAACGGATCTGTACCCGTCGGTCCAACGAACAGAGTAACGGCATCGCGCGGACTTCTAAATGGGTACCGGCAGGTAATCTGCGTGAGAGTGCTTGTGTGCATGCTCGCGCACAGACCGGCGCCGGGCACGTCGATCAAGTTGCCGGTGAAGGGGACCTCCGTGCGCCTCTCGTTCCCGTAGACCGTCGCGAACGCAGAGCCGCGGAGACGGATTGGCTGATTCCGCACTTTGTCGAAGAACGCGCCGTCGATACCAATCGTGGGCCAAGCGTTTCCGGGCCAGGGGTTAGTGACTTTCCAAACAGCGCCGTCCGGCGCTTCGAACGTCACGGTCAGAGCGTCTGGGCGGAGAATCATCCCCAGCGGAATCCCGGTGACTCTGAGGGGCAGCTGAACCGTCACAAAGTCATCTCGCATTGCGACTCGATGGACCACCCACGTGTCCTGCTCGGCCGGCTTGATCTGAATCGATGACGCGTCGATGCGGTTCGTGATTCGCGATTGAATCGCATAAGCCATGCGAAGAGGGATCTTGGCACTGATCGCCGCGACAACAACGATTCCCGTGGCACAGAACGCGCGTGCGATTGCGGTTTTGCGCCGCGAATACTGCCACACAATGACGAGAGACGCGACCAACGCAACTCCGGCAAGAGCCGCCGTGGTATTTACCCAATCCGCCGGGCCCGGTAAAGCCGAACCCATGAAAACGAAGCTGCGGAATATGGCGGCGGCCCACACGATCAGGACCACCAGGACCACTTGCACCAACCCGGTGGTTACCGTTGCAATCGCGACCATCGGAATCAGGAGAGCCGTGGTGATCAGAAACTGCTCGGCGGCCAAGCCCGCGAGTTCTTTGAAAACGGAGAATCCGTTGGCGCGGAGAATCACCGCGTCGGCTACCATCATCGGCAAATTTACGAATGCGAGCACGAACAGCACCTTGGCGCACAGCAAGCTTCTCCATCGATACGGGCGCGTGATCCAAAACTGACGGTCACCCGGTAGAGCTTCGGCGTGGATTAATCGCGCGATCAGATACCAGCCCACCAGGGGCAGCGCTAAGGGAAGAATGAAACCTGTGAGCACGTCGACATAGCCCTTGCTCAGGGAACGGCGAAGGGCGGAGATGGTGAACGCGGTGACGAAGAACAGCGCGGCAGCAATCTCAAAGCGAAGGTACCGGACGTTTTCTTGAGAATGTGCAGAGCTTGTTTCATGAGTCATGCAGCCTTTCTCGCGGCTTTCGCCAGCGTCAGGAAAATGGTCCGCAACGGGATCGGATTCATCGACACCGTTTTCACTTCGACGAAAACCTTGCCGATCTGGGCGGCGGTGCGTTCCGCATCGAATTGAGTCTCGACGAACCGGACAACGGTCGATGAGGTTTCGATTTGGAGCCAGGTCGACGGGAGCCTGGCGGGAATCGACGGCGCTACGTTGAATGTGATTTCGATTTCGCGGAAGCGCGCGGCGAGCGAGGTCATTTCTTCGGAGAACTGCAAGCGGCCGCGATCCAGATAGCCGATGTGGCTGGCGAAGGTCTCGATTTCGGCCAGATCGTGTGAAGAAATCAGGATCGTCGCGCCTTCGGCCGCGTCCAGCACGCCTTCAATCAGCTCGTCGCGCACCAGAGGATCGAGGCCGGTGAACGGTTCGTCGAGGACGATCAACGAAGGCCGATAGGCGAGCGAGGAGGCAAGCGCGGTTTTCATCCACATGCCCCGCGATAAATGCTTCAGCTTGCGATCGAGCGGCAGATCGAACTGTCGCAACAGTTCCGACGCGCGGGCGTCGTCCCAGCCCGGATAGAACGGTTTCAGATAGGACATGAGATAGCCGACGGTCATCCACTCGGGCATCTCCTGGTTTTCGGAGACGTAGCCTATGCGCGCGAAGTCGCGCGGGCCCAGGTTGCGCGAGTCTGCCCCGAGGACCAACGCCCGCCCCTCAGTCGGCTGAACAATGTTCATCAGCATTTTAATGGTGGTGGTCTTGCCGGCGCCGTTGGGGCCGACGAGGCCATAAATACTCGATTCGGGAAGCTCCAGATTCAAGTGGTCGACCACTGTGGCGCGGCCGAATCGTTTCGAAAGATCGATGGTTCGCAAAATGTCGGTCATGATTTTTTTCCATCCAGACGTTTCCAATGCCGGTCCAGCGCTGCGGCGACTTCGTCGAGCGAGAGGCCCAGTTGTTTGGCTTCCACCACCAGTTGTTCCAGCTCCTTTTTGAGAAGCGTGCCGCGCTCGGAAGCGCTCGACGCGGCGGGCTCGGCGACCACGGTGCCAATACCGGGGCGCACTTCGAGTACCCCTTCGTCGACCAGTTGGAGAATCACTTTGTGCGCGGTGTTGGGATTGATTTTCAGATCGCGGCTGAGGGCGCGGACGGAAGGAAACGCGTCGCCGGGCCGCATCTGGCCGGAGACGACGGCTTTCTTGGCAGCGTAGACGATCTGTTCGTAAATGGAGATGCCTGGCTCGAATGTCAGGCGGAACGGGATCACACGGTGTACTATATCACGTAGTACACCTATCCGGAACGTGGGACCACTTCGGCAGCGTTACACTTGTTTCCAATGAAACTGATTCCGGGCATTATTTTCGCAGGCGCGGCGCTGGCGCAGTCCTGGACTCCGCAGGATAGCGGCACCACCGCGGACCTGCGGGGCGTCAGCGCGGTGAGCAGAACCGTGATCTGGGCGAGCGGAACCAAGGGCACGTTTCTTCTATCGCTCGACGGTCGAAGCTGGCGTAGAGGAACCGTAACCGGCGCCGGTGACTCCGATTTTCGAGCCATCCGCGGCTTCGACGAAAAAACCGCCATCGCGTTGAGCATCGGCACCGGCGCGAACTCGCGGATCTACAGGACCACTGACGGCGGCGACCGCTGGGAGCTGCGGTACACGAATCCCGATCCGAAAGGATTTTTCGACGCCCTGGCGTTCTGGGACGCTAGCCATGGAATCGTTCTCGGTGATCCGGTAGACGGTCATTTCGTTGTTCTTACAACGGCTGATGGGGGCGAGACCTGGAAGCGCCAGAAGACGCCGGGAGCGCTTCCGAATGAAGGCGCGTTCGCGGCGAGCAATTCCTGTCTGATCGTGCGCGGGACTCGCGAAGCATGGTTCGGCACCGGCGGCGGACGCGTGTTTCATTCAACCGACGGGGGCGAAACGTGGTCGGTCGCCAAGACACCGGTACGCAGCGATAGCGCGAGCGCGGGAATTTTCTCGCTGGCTTTTTCCGACGGACGTCACGGCGTCGCGGTCGGAGGGGATTACAAGCTCACCACTGAGACAGCAGGCAATATCGCGCTGACTTCAGACGGCGGCAAGACGTGGGTAAAACCGCAGGGAGCGGGGCCGAGCGGCTTCCGGTCCGACGTCGAGTATGTTGCCGACCGCAAGATGTTCATTGCCATCGGCACTTCAGGCTCCGACATTTCCTTTGACGAAGGAAAAACTTGGAAGCAAATCGGCACCGGCGATTTCAATGCCATGAGCTTTGTGTCGAGCTCAGCCGGTTGGGCCGTGGGACCGAAAGGCGCGATCGCCCGATTCCAGCCATGACGCCATAGTGATAGAATCGCAGCCTCGAAGGGGAGTGGAATGATGCTGCGATGGTTGATCGTGTGCCTGGCGGCGTGCGCACCAGTACTGCCCGCTCAAGTGCAGTCTTGGAATAATGTCAAGGCAATCGCGCCGGGGACCGAGATCCGTGTCATGGGTCCCCGACCCGGCGCGATTCGCGGAGAACTCGACAGTGCGACCGACGATTCGCTGGCGTTGACCTCTAGCGCGGCGCATGAGACGTTCGCGCGTCAACAGGTCACGCGTGTTTCCGTGAAAAAGCAAGGCCATCGAGCTCGAAACACCTTGATCGGCTTGGGCATCGGCGCGGGCGCGGGGTTCGCGATCGGGGCGGCTGGAGATGCGACCTGTAGTCCACACTGCTTCCTTGGCAACAATATCGGCAAGGAGCTTATCACACCGTTCGGCGCGGTCGTCGGCGCGATCGTAGGAGTTTTGATTCCGACCGGAGGATGGAAGGACGTCTACAAGCAGTAGGCCTCATTTCGCCTGCATTGCTTCACCTGCGGCTTTGGCGATTTCGGGTTCGGAATCGGCGGTCAGCTTCTTCAGCAGTGCAGATCCATCGACGCGACCTTTCGACGCGCGCAGATCGTAAACCAGCATCAGGCGCTCCGCGGGACTGAGCTGCGGGAGCGCGCCATCCAGCATGCTTAACTGCGCGGCGGTCCACTCAGTCCGGTAATAGCCGGTAGCGCCGGCGTTCAGATAAATCCACGCAGGACACGACGTGCCCTTGGCGAGATCGGCCTCTCGGCGCGGAGTGTCGAGCACCGTGCAGCTCGAAGAACTGCCGGCGCGCCAGCACACGGGAACGGTCCAGCGATGCGCGGTGTTGGTTTGCTCGATCTCGATTCGCGGCGTGGGTTGATCGCATCGAACTTGTCCGCGGACCACCGGAATCCCGGTCTGATTGAGAAATGAATCCATCACCGGCGCAGGATCGGCGGTAGCGGCGCTCCGCAGCTCGGCTTCGAGATCCGCGGTGGTCGCGTTCCCGAACGTATACTTCTTGAGATAGGCGCGCAGACCGGCCTGGACGTTCGTTTCGCCGAGCCATCCATCCAGCATCAACAAAATCGCTCCACCTTTTTGATACACGATCTGGCTGTAGACGCCCTTGGTATCTTCACGGCTGGTCATCGGCACGCGCACTGGACGCGTCCGAGCGGAATCGTCCGTGGTCATGATCCGATCGCGCGCCGCGACGGCAGAAAGATGCTTGCGGGCGGGCGGCTGAAACTCGTCCATGATCTTCGCCGAAAACCAAGTCGCGAATCCTTCGCTGAGCCAGACATCGTCCCAAGTCGCTTGCGTAACCATGTCGCCGAACCATTGGTGGCCGATCTCATGCGATTCGACGCTGCGAATCGCGCGGATCTTGTCGGGCGTGTCCTCCCCCGGCGCAGTCAGCAGGCCTCGCTGACGATAGGTGATCAGGCCAGGATTCTCCACCGCGCCGAAAGCTCCTTCCGGCAGCGCAACGTGATCCAGCTTGCCGAACGGATATGGAATCCCGGTATAGGCTTCGAGCTTCGGAAGCACATCGACGGTCGCCTGCGCGGCGGTTTTCCCCTCGGAGCCTAGACTTTTCGGCGTGATTACGCGAATCGGTGTACCGTGACCTGCGTTGGCACCTTCAAAGACATCAAACGGTCCCACGGCGAACGCAACCACTTCAGTAGGAAGCGGTTTGGTCTCCGCGAAATGGACCGCCTTCATCCCGCCCGATTCCAGAACTTCGCGAATTTCTTTGCCATTCGCGAACGCTTTGTCGTTTTGCTTCACGTGAATGGTCAAGTCCCAGGGAGTCTTGAATCTCGGTTCGTCAAAACAAGGAAACGCGCGCCGGGCATCGATGGGAGTGAATGTGGTGAAGACATACCAATCGTCGCCGACCTGTTTCCGATACGGCCCCACGACGGATTTGTCGTCCAACTTGCCCTGGTAGCGAATCGAAATGGTGGTGCGTCCGGGTCCCGCGGGCGAACCCAGATCGATACCGATGAATTCCCCGGCGGCTGCTTCGGCGGCTACACTTTTTCCGCCGACGGTGGTCTCTGAAGGCGAAATGTCCTTCGCGTTCAGCCAAATCACCGTCACGGGCTTTCTCAGCTCAACATCGATGCGCACCTCGCCATCGAACGTGGCTCTGGAAGGATCGATGGTCAGATCGACCGTATATTTCCTGGGAACGACGTCGTCAGGCAGCGTGAACGCGGGCGGCGGAGGCAGCGCGGCAAAACCAATCGCGGAAGAGAGCATAACCGTGATGAATCGCATGCACCACGATTATAAACGCGCTTACTGCTCCAGGTAGGTATACCCGTTCAGCCCGTCTTCATAGAAACGCAGCAGCAGACCGGACTCTTCATATCCGATGCGCCCTTCGCGAACCGCGCCTTCCACGTCCTTGCGGAACTGCTCGAGCAGCGCCTTCGACTGGAACTGCACATAATCGAGCACTTCGCGAACGGTGTCGCCTCGAATCACAGCTTCCAGCACCACGGCGCCTTTTTCATCCAGGCTGGCATGCACTGCGTTGGTGTCGCCGAACAGATTGTGCAGATCGCCCAGGATCTCCTGATATGCCCCGACCAGGAACGCGCCGAGGAAATACGGATCCCCGTTGAAGGCGTGCAGCGGCAGGGTTTTCTTCACGTCGCGGCGATCGATGAATTGATCTACTTTGCCGTCGGAGTCGCAGGAAATGTCGCCCAGAATGCCGTGGCGGAACGGCTCCTCTTCCAGGCGATGAATGGGCATGATAGGGAACAGCTGCTTCACCGCCCAACTGTCGGGGAGGCTTTGGAATAGCGAAAAATTGCAGAAATAGGTATCCGAAAGCACGCTTTCCAGGCCTTCCAACTCCTCCGGATAATAGTCGAGCTCCTTGGCCTGCTTCTGAATGCGCCGGCAGATCACCCAGTAAATGCTCTCCGCCCAACTTCTTTGGATCAGCGGGAGATAGCCGAGGCTGAACAGATTCAGCGCCGAGTCCAGCGCCTGCTGCGCGTCGTGAAAACTTTCGAGCAGATTCTTCTGGCTAAGCCCCCGTAATGTTAACTGAAGATCGATCAGCGGCTGCTCGACATCGTCCGGAACTTCCGGCAGCGTGTCTCCGTCTCCGAATCCAGTGACGCCGAGCACGTTGAAGACCAGCACGCTGTGATAAGCCGCCACCGCGCGTCCGCTTTCGGAAACGATGATCGGGTGCGGCACTTCGGCTTCGTCGCACACGCTTTGGATGTGATACACGACATCGTTGGCGTATTCCTGAAGCGTGTAGTTCACGCTCGATTCGAAATCGGTCTGCGAGCCGTCGTAATCGATGCCCAGGCCGCCGCCGACGTCCATATAAGCCAGCCCCGCGCCGGCGCGCTTCAATTCGACGTACACCCGGCCGGCTTCCATCACCGCGGCCTTAATCTGCCTGATGTTCGTAATCTGGCTGCCCAGATGGAAGTGCAGAAGCTGGAGGCAATCTTCCATGCCCGCGGCTTTGAGCTGTTCGAGCGCTCGCAGAGCCTCGGTTACCGTCAACCCGAACTTCGATCGATACCCGCCCGACGATTTCCAGCGCCCCGAGCCCCGGCTCGCGAGCTTGATTCTCAAACCGATCACCGGCCGTATCCCGACCTTCGCGGAATGCTTCTGAATCAAGTCCAGTTCAGTGTATTTCTCGACAACCGGAATGATCCGCCGGCCGATCTTGCTCGCCAGCATGACCATTTCGATGTACTCGTCGTCTTTAAACCCGTTGCAGATGATGGGCGTGTCGTTGTCGGCCATCGCCAGCACAGCCAGCAGCTCCGGCTTGGAGCCGGCTTCGAGACCGAACTTGTAAGGGCGCCCGTACTCGAACACTTCTTCCACCACCTGCCGCTGCTGGTTGACTTTGATCGGAAACACACAGCAGTAACTACCTTTGTAGTTGTGCTCGGCGATCGCGTTTTGAAATGCCTGATGCATTTCACCCAGGCGGTGTTGAAGAATTTGGCCGAAGCGTATCAGAATCGGCAGCGAGATCCCGCGCAGTTGCAGATTGTCGACCAGCTCTTTCAGATCCAGCGCGCGATTCGGGTCTTTATTCGGATGTACCCAGATGTGACCATTCGCGCCGACCGAGAAGTAGCCCTTGCCCCAACTCGCGACGTCGTAAAGCTCCGCGGCTTCAGCCGTAGTCCAGCGGTCAGCCGGTTCCCGGACCTGCGCGCCGTTTGTTAGTACCGTTGCCATGAACTCTTAGTTTCCTTCGATTTGACGTGTAGGGCAAGCAAAAAAAGTACGTTTGCGGCGCGGATAAATCGAAAATCTTCACTCCGCTGCCGAGGAGCGGAGTTTAACGGTCAGTAGGAGGTCTTCTATGACACGCCGTCCCGCAATTTGTTTCTTCTCGATTTCAATTCATCGGCACAGCCGGCCGATCGCGTTACAGCCGTTAGCGATGACGGGCAACGCGTGGGGTGAATGATTCTTCAACCTGACGCGGCACAGACAAGCAGTCTTGAAACGTTAATCGCGATGCGGTACGATCCTCTCCAGAATCGCTCGCTGCCAGTGGACGCGTTCGAGGAACGCTAACGATCGAAGCAACGTCGAAAACGATCTCTCAATGGCGTCCATGATATATTGAGGATCGTAGACCTATAAGTGGGCGGCTAGCTCAGCTGGGAGAGCGCTGCGTTCGCAATGCAGAGGTCGGGGGTTCGATCCCCCCGCCGTCCACCAACCCCCACTATCTCCAGGTCGCGAGCATCGCCACACTCGCGGCTGTCATCACGCCCACAGTAGTCCACCCGAGCGACTTTACGATGTCGTTCCCGCATGAAGTGGAACTACCGAAGTGATCGTATCAGCCGGGCTAATGTTTCCATCCCCTTGCAGCCAAGTATAGAGTAAGTCCAATACCTTATATAGCTCGTACTCCCAACGGCCGATGGATCTTGAAACGCGCAAATGAGCACCAGCGCATTCACCGCACCCGTTTCAGCCCCGCTGCTGGGGCCCTGGCGGACCAACTGGATCATCTCCCGCCGCGACGATCTGACCTGGTTCATTGGCTCTGCGGTGGTCAGTTACGCCGCGTTCGGACTAATGGCAGCCGGCTTCCCGATCACACTGATCTACCTGATCTGGCTGGTGGGCGTCGACGGTCCCCACGTGATCGCCACCGTCACGCGCACCTACTTCGACAAACAGGAGCGCCAGCGTCTGGGGTGGTTTCTGTGGATCATCATACCGTTCCTGTTTGCCGGACCGGCGATGGTATGGCTGGGGCAAGCGTCGCTGTTCTATCTTTTCGCCGTCTGCTGGCAGCATTACCACATCGCCAAACAGCATTTCGGATTCATCATGCTGTGGAAAGCGAAAAACAAGGAGCGCGACCCGCTGGATCTCAAGCTGGATCGCTGGTTCCTGCTGACTTCCACCATCCTTCCGCTGGCGCTGTTTGTGATCAAGACGCGTCTGATGCGTTTTCCCATTGCACAAATGGCGGGAAGCGCTGCGCTGGCGATGTACCTGGCCTTCACGGGAGTCTATCTGATTCATCAGGCGAGAAAACTGCGCGCCGGTCTTTCGATGAACGCGCCGAAACTGCTCTTGCTCGCCGTGCTGGTCCCGCTGCAATGGCTGATCTTCACCCACGCGGCGTCTCTGGGACCCGACGGAATCCTGCGCGCCGGAATCACGCTGGGGCTGTTTCACTCCTTCCAATATCACCGGCTGCTTTGGTTCCATAATCGAAACCGTTACGCCGTTCCAGACGGGTGGCAGAAGTTCGGCCTGGCTGCGTTCTTCGCGCGCGACTTCGGGGTTTATCTGTTCACCGCTATTGGCCTGCATCTGGTCCTGTCGGTTCTGCCCCAGACCATGAATCCCGGGGTCGAATGGATCAAGGCCGCGATCTGGGGAATCCCGTTTACGCATTACATGCTCGATTCGAAGATATGGCGGGTCCGGGGCAATAAAGAGCTCGCCGCGGCGCTGCGACTGTAATCGGCGAGCCGGCTGATGCTATCCTGTTAACTTATTGAGGCCAAGTAAGCTCACAGTCGAGCAACAGCTCGAAAAAATGCGCCGGGATTGGGATCAGCGCGCCAAGGAAAACGCCCGGCATTACGTCGACACCAGCCGCACCGACTGGACCGACGACGCTTTCTTCGCATCCGGCGAGCAACAGATCGCCGAAGACATCCTTACCGACATGCAGAATATCTGCCAGGGCAAGGACCCTCGCGACATGCGGATCCTGGAGATCGGCTGTGGCGCCGGCCGGCTGACGCGCGCCTTCGCCAAGCTGTTCGGCGAGGTCCACGCCGTGGATATCAGCGGCGAAATGGTGGCTGCGGCGCGAAAAGCCGTCGCCGATTATCCCGGCGCGCACGTCTATCAGAACAACGGCCGCGATCTGACCGTGATCCCGCCCCGTGAGTTCGATTTTGCCTATTCCGCCATCGTTTTCCAGCACATTCCCAGCCGCGAGATCATCGAAAATTACGTTCGGGAGGTGCACCGCCTGCTGCGTCCCGGCGCACTGTTCAAGTTCTGGGTGCAGGGCGATACCAGGACCGAAACCACTCCCGACGATACCTGGCTGGGCGTTCCCTTTTCTGACGCCGAAGCCTGTGCGATGGCGCGCCGCTGCGGCTTCGAGCCTCGCTACCGGCACGGCGCCGGAGATCAGTACTTCATTCTGTGGTTCTTTAAGAATCCGGCTTAATCACTTCTTCAGAAACGGCCAATGCCGGATCAAATGGTAGTGGTAATGCGCGATCTCGAAGTACACGAACCCGGCCAGCGCCAGCAATACCAACCCGGTCCACAGCAGGACTTTCATCCACGGGAATTTGCGGCCTTCGCGCTTCATCACCAGAAGGTAACCGGCGAATACGCCCACGAAGTACAGCAGACACATGGGCACCGCGAACAGCATCAACGTGAACGCATCCGGCGTCGGCGTGACGATAGCCGCCAGGATCACGATTGCCAGAATCGCATAGCGCGAATTCGCCATCAGCCATCTGGGAGAGGCGATCCGCAGCAGCGTCAGGAAAAAAATCACAACCGGCATCTCAAATACCAGAGCCACTCCCAGCATCACGTCCACGAACAGGTCGAAATAATTGGTCACCGTGACCATTGGCTGCACGCCTCCGCTCAGGCCGATGCCCAGAAGAAACGCCAGCCCGTACCGGAACGCCACAAAGTACGCGAACATGCCGCCGGTGATGAACAGGCCGGCGGTGGTCACCACGAAGGGAATCGCCCAGCGGCGTTCCTTCTTATACAGGCCAGGCGCGATAAACGCCCACACCTGATAGCCAACCCAAGGAGCACCCAAGAACAGCGCCACTACCAGCGGCAGCTTGAACCAGATGATCATGAAGCTTTCCATGGGGTCGATGATCACCAAGTGCGGGTCTTTGATACCGAGTTTCGTCATCGCGTCAAACGCCGGCGCGCGAATGATGTCCCATAACTGCATGGAGAAGGTGAGACTCAGCATGAACGCGACGCCCAGGCCCAGGAGCGCCTTGATCAGCCGCATGCGCAGCTCTTCGAGATGCTCCAGGAAGGACATGCGCAGCATGCCCGAATCCTCCTGATCCTCGGGATCCTCGGGCGGAGGTGGAGGAGGCGTACGTCCACCCCCTCCCGTCTTGGTCAAGGCTTTGGTCGGAGGGGCGGTTACTTCCGCCGTCCTCCCTCCGTATGGATCGTCGGGATAGACGTTAGGATTCGGGGACGAATCCCCGTTCTTCGGTTCATCCATGTCTTACGCGAGGCGCGTTCCTTTAAGTATGCTGGGGCGCGGATTCGGTGCGAGGGACGGTTCCCTCCACCGCCGGCGCCGCTGCCTCCGCCTGCTCGGGCGTGGCTGCGACGTTGCCTGTTTCTTCGGCGCCTGGAACTTCAGAAGCGCTTACCGTTGAATTGGATGGAGTTGGATTGGTTGCGGCATAGTCGTACGACTCGCCGTAATCGTTATACGGATACTCGTATTCGGAAGTGCTGGTGGGAAGAGCGCTTTGGATCTCCGCTTGCGTCTTGGCCAGCTCCGTTTCCCGCTCCAGATTGTGCATTTCGCGCTCGAACGACGCTTTCAAATCGCTCGAGGCGCGTCGGAATTCGGTGAGCGCTTTTCCGATCGTCCGCCCCAGTTCTGGAAGCTTCTTCGGCCCAAACAGAACCAGGGCTACGATGAAAATGACGACCATCTCTTGGACGCCAATCGTACCAAACATCGGTGGCCCTGCTCCTTTGCAGACGACCGCCTAGAATGGCGATCGCCTACCGTCATCATAGCAGTCTATGGCAGGAGTGGAGGCCGCACTTCTTCGAACGTCACTCCAAGATAAACGGCGGACAGGGGAATCTCGCAATCGACGCTTTCCAGTTTGCAGACGGCGTCGAGTCCGGCAAAGTCCGATAAGATCCACTTCCCGCTCCCTTGCCGCTGATGGACTTCTACGCGGGCTTCTTTCTGCGATACGAGAACGTATTCCTGCATCGATTCAACGGTTCGATAATGCCTCGCCTTAAAGTCACGGTCGTGAAGTTCAGTCGATGGCGACAGGACTTCGACGATCACGATCGGATTCGTCAACGTATCCCGCAACCCGTCCGCAAATTGCGGCTTGTCACAGACTACGAGCACATCCGGGTATGTGTAGAGCCCAGAGGGTGAAACCAGAACCCGCAAATCGCTCGATAATACTGCGCAGTCGCGCTTCTTCAAACGGTTCCTGAGTTCAAATTCCAGGTTGCCCTTAACGATGGAATGCGTATACGAAGCCCCCGACATCGCATACATATAGCCGCCGTAATATTCGCTCTTGAACTCCGCCGCCCGTTCGATTCTGAGATACTCCTCCGGAGTGATCTTCTGGTCAGGATGGGCAGACATGCTTCTATTCTATGCCCGCCCACTCCGATCCTCATTTATGGTGTACTGCTACAGATGAGACTTGCATCGATCCTTCCCCTGATCGCTGCGACCGCGATCGCTCAAATTAAGGTTACTTCGGAACCCACCCGCGTCCACGTCGAGATCGCCGGCAAGCCCTACACCGATTTCTTCATCAAGGGCGACGGAGTCACCAAACCCTATCTGTGGCCCTTGAGCGCCGCCTCCGGAACCATGGTCACGCGTCATTTCCCCATGGAAACCGTCGCCGGAGAGCCCACCGATCACCCGCATCAGCGCGGCCTCTGGTTCGCCCACGAAAGCGTCAATGGCGTCGATTTTTGGAACAATGAAGCATCCTACAAATCGCCGCCGCCGCGTGGCCGCATCGTGGTGACGAAAATCAGCGGGATCTCCATGAACAAACATGAGGGGAGCTTCATCGCAACCGCTCAATGGATGAGTCCCGACGGCGTCAAGCTTCTGGACGAAACCCGCGTCACGCACATCATCCCGCTGCGTGACCTGCGCCTCATCGATCTCGACATCACCCTGACCGCTGCCACCAACGTCACCTTCGGCGACGCGAAGGACGGCGTGCTTGGCATCCGCCTGGTGCCCGAATTGCAGGAAGACAAGGTGATCAAGGAAAAAGGCAAGCCGGACCAGACCGTTCCCGGCGCGCCCGGCAAGATCGTCAGCTCCTCGGGCGGCGAGCGCGAGAAAGCTGTCTGGGGCAAACCCGCGGACTGGGTGGACTATTCAGGCCAGATCGGAAGCGAATCGCTCGGCATCGCGATCCTGGATCATCCGTCGAATTCGCGCCGCGCCCGCTGGCACGTGCGGGCGTATGGATTGTTCGCAGCGAATCCTTTCGGGGACACCGCGTTTTCCGGAGCCAAGCCCGGCGGAAGCGGCGTCGCGCTCGATCCCGGCGCGTCGCTCCATTTCCGGTACCGTATCGTCATTCATCCCGGCGACGCGGCATCGGCGGGGATCGCCAATCTGTGGGACGAATTCAAGAAGTAAAAAAGGACACCTATGCGCACGTTTGGTTTGATACTGCTGGCTTCCGCGACGCTGTTCGCCGCCAAGCCCGGCCTCAACACGGAAACCATCTGGGAGATGCGCTCTGTCAGCGATCCCCAGATCACCAAGGATGGAAAAAGCGTCATCTACGTGCTCGGCTGGAGCGATAAGATGACCGATCAGCGCCTCAGCAACATTTGGACCGTTTCGAGCGACGGCAAAGACAATCGCCCGCTGACCACCGGTTCATATAAAGACTCTTCGCCGCGCATTTCGCCGGACGGCACCCGCATCGCCTATCTCACCAACCGCAGCGGCAAGAATCAGATTCACGTCCGCTGGCTCGATTCGAGCCAGGAAGCGCAGATCACCGATCTGCAACAGGGTCCATCGAACATTGAATGGTCGCCCGACGGGAAGTGGATCGGCTACACGGCTCGCGTTCCCGCGAAGAACGATTTCTCGATTCGTCTGCCCGAAAAACCCAACGGCGCAAAGTGGCCCGATCCTCCCATCGTGATCACCAAACTTCGCTGGACCGCCGACGGCCAGGGTATCTTGCAGCCCGGCTACACGCATGTCTTCGCGATTCCCTCCAGCGGCGGAGCGCCGAAGCAGATTACCAGCGGCGATTACAATCACGGGCAATTCTCGTGGTCGGCCGACGGCAAATGGATTTACACGTCGACGGCACGCATTCCCGACGCCGAGTACAACCTGGAAGGCGGCGACATCTATGCTTATTCGGTCGACGACAACAGCGTGATCAAGCAGTTGACCAATCGGAAAGGCCCCGATACCGACCCGGTTCCCGGCCCCGGCGGCAAGAAGATCGCCTACGTCGGCCACGACTGGAAATTTCAGAGCTACACCGTCAACCACCTTTACCTGATGGACCCCGACGGCAGCAATTCCAAGAACATCACCGCCTCGCTCGATCGCGACGTGCGCAACCCGCACTGGTCGTGGGACGGGAAGATGATTTACTTCATGGTGGAAGATCACGGCAACTCGCAGCTCTATTCCGCGGAAGCCGACACCGGCACGGTGAAGCAGGTCACCAGCGGAACGCAGGAACTGGGCGCGAATTTCACCATCGCCAACAACGCCATGGTCGCAACCACGCGATCGACGCCTGAGGAGCCGGGCGACGTGGTCGTGCTGCCGGCGTATCGCCAGGCCCCGCCCACTCGTTTGACTTCAGTGAATGAGAGCCTGATGTCGCAATATCAACTCGGCGCAGTGGAAGAGCTGACCTTCGACACCTTCGACGGCAAAAACATGCAGGGCTGGATCATCAAGCCGCCCAATTTCGATCCGTCCAAGAAGTACGCGTTCATCCTCGACATTCACGGCGGCCCGCATTCGATGTACGGCGTGAATTTCCAGCATGAGCTGCAAATCCAGGCCGCCCGCGGCTATGTCGTGCTCTACATGAACCCGCGCGGATCCACCGGCTACGGCGAGGACTTCGGCAACATCATTCACACGCACTATCCCGGCGACGATTACAAGGACCTGATGATCGGCGTCGACAAAATGATCGAGAAGGGCTATATCGATCCCAAGAAGCTGTGCGTCACCGGTGGCAGCGGCGGTGGATTGCTCACCGCGTGGGTCATCGGCCACACCGATCGTTTCGCCGCGGCGGTTTCGCAGTATCCCGTCACGGATTGGGTGACGCAAGCCGGCACAGCCGACGGCGGCTACACGCATTCCGCTCTGTGGATGAAGACTCTGCCGTGGGACAATCCGCAGCAGCTCATCGAGCACTCGCCGATCTACTTCGCGAAGAACTTCAAGACTCCGACCATGGTGATCACCGGCGAATCCGATCGCCGCACGCCCATCGCCGAAAGCGAGGAGCTGTACTTCGCGCTGAAGGCGCAGAAGATTCCGTCCGTTTTAGTTCGTGTTCCCGACGAATTCCACGGCATCCACGGCCACAATAGCCATTACATCGATAAGATCGAATACATCATGGCGTGGATGGAGAAGTACACCAAGTAAACATGGCCGAAGTAAGCATTCACGAGGCTAAGACGCATCTCTCTCGCCTGCTGGATCGTGTCCAGCAAGGCGAGGAGATCGTTATTGTTAAGAACGGCAAGCCGATCGCCAAGCTTGTTAGAGTCGAAGAGCGCAAGTTCGGCACCGCGAAGGGTACGATCAAGTTCCACGAGGGTTGGAACGATCCGATGACCGAAGAGGAACTCGCGGAATTTATCGGTGAGTGACGCCGATCCCGTCGAATTGGTCTGGTAACCTCAAAGACTATGGTGCTTTCCGACATCGACATCCGGCGCTACATCTCCGAGGGCAAGATCAAAATCACGCCGCCATTGCCGCCGGAGCAGTTCGGAAGCTGCTCGGTCGACTTTCGCCTGGGCAACGAGTTCAGCGTCTTCGAGCACAGCCGTCACGCCTTCATAGACCTGCGCGAGCGCACCGCGATCCAGGACCTGATGCGCACCATCACCGTCAAGGATGGCGAACCCTTCATTCTTCAGCCGCGCGAATTCGCCTTGGCGATCACGGAAGAAACTTTGGACCTGGACGACGATGTTCTCGGCCGCCTGGAGGGCCGGTCAAGCTTGGGCCGCATCGGCATCATCGTCCACGGCACTGCTGGTTTATTCGATCCCGGCTGGGTCGGTAAAGCGACGCTGGAATTGAGCAACCTTGGCCGCATGCCGGTGGCTCTGTATCCAGGCATGCGTATATGCTCCTTCACGTTCGAGCAGCTATCGTCGAGGGTCGCAGTTTCCTATCGGAATAAAAAAGGGAACAAGTACGCAGGCCAGGAGCGTCCACTGGCAAGCAAGCTCGCAAGCGAAACGGGCCAAGGATAGACACCGATCATCGGCGTCCATCGGCGTTAATCTGTGGCTAATTAAGCCGCTTCCGTGCTCTCTTCGACCACTCTACCGTCGAACAGGTGAATGTTCCGGTCCGCGTACCGCGCATAGCGAGGATCGTGCGTCACCATGCAGATCGTCGCACCGCCGCGATGCAGCTCGCGCAGCAGGTCCATCACCGCTTCGCCGTTGGCCGAGTCCAGGTTTCCGGTAGGCTCATCCGCCAGCAGGATCGACGGGTCGCCGCCCAGCGCGCGAGCTACCGCGACGCGCTGTTGTTGACCGCCGGAGAGCTGTGAAGGATAGTGCTTCACGCGATGCGACATTCCGACGCGTTCCAGCGCTTCATGCACGCGCTTCTTTCGCTCCGCGCTCGGCATGCCGCGATACGTCAGCGGCAGTTCGACGTTTTCATACACCGTCAGATCGCCGATCAGGTTGAACGCCTGGAAGATGAATCCGATTTCGCGGTTGCGAATGCGCGCCCGCTCGCTCAGCTTCAAATCCTGGACCGGCTTCCCGTTCAGGATATAGGTGCCGTCGCTCGGGGAATCGAGCAGCCCCAGGATCGCGAGCAGCGTCGACTTCCCGCAGCCCGACGGCCCCGCGATCGACAGGTACTCGCCCTTTTGAATATCCAGGTGAATGCCGGCCAGCGCGTGCGTTTCCACTTCGTCTGTGACGAATACCTTCGTCACGCCTTCCAAATGAATCAATCCATCGGGCATGTGCGGTCTCCTAGAAATCTCAAATTCAATTCAGTCGGATGCGCGGATTCTGATCCTGCGCCGACATGTCGGACAAGATCACCTGATCGCCGACCTTCAACCCCTCTACCACTTCGATCGTGTTCACCGAGCTGCGCCCCAACTTCACAGTCACGCGGTCGGCTCCCTTTCCATCTTCTTCCAACTTGAACAGGCTCACCGAGCTGTTCGGCTGCCCGAACACCGGCCGTCCGACAAAAACAACATCAGCCAGCCGTTCGATCTCGATGGTTCCGTCCACACTCAGATCCGGCACGGCCCCCGGCGGCAGAGCGCCATCCAACTTACAGTCCACCGTCCGGGTGCCATTCACAATAGACGCATCGATTCGAATTACGTGCCCCGCAACAATTCCGTTCCGAGTATCTACTTCCGCTTTTTGGCCCAATAAAATATCTTTCGCCTGAGTTTCGGCTATATTCAGACGCGCCATCAGTTTCCAGGGTTGCGCAACCTTTGCCAGCACGTCGCCCGGTTTCACCTTCTGGCCCACTTGCAGCGTCATTTCCTGCATTTTGCCCGCGATGCCGGCGCGGATGGTCAGCTCGTCAACCTGCTTCTTCTTCAGCGCCCATTGCGCTTTCAGTTTGTCGATCTGAGACCTGCGCGTTCTCAAGCTGGGCATCCACGGATTGCTGCAAAATATCGAGTTTCTGCTTTTCAATCTTATACTTACCGACCAGCTTCTCCCAGTTCGCCACCGACAGTTTCACGTCCATGTCGGCTTTCAGATTCAGTTTTAGCAGCTCCTGATCCCGGTCCTTGGTCAGCTCGGCCTGCTTCATGTCGCTGAGCGTCGACTCCACCACCGATTGCTGATCGAACGACGAACTTTGCAGCCGGACCTTCAGATCCTGGTACTGCGCCATCGCCGCCTTCACCTGCCATTCGAGATCGTTAGCCGCCTCTTCCATGTCCGGATTACTTAATACCAACAAAACCGCGTTCGGTTTCACGTCGTCGCCGGACCGAGCTTCGATTTTCGCCACCTGGCTGTCGAACAGCGCCGGAATCTGAATAATGTCTTCCGGGACCAGCGTTCCCAACCCGCGCACATCGCGCACCATGGGCCCGCGTTTCACCGAGTCGATCCATACCGTGGCGCGTTCCACCGTCGGCGCGGCCGGCTTCAGCTTCGAGAGTTGCCAGCTAATCGCCCCTACCGCGGCCACGGTCAGCGTCAGAATGATGATCCGGCGGATCATCTTCTTCTTTGCGACGCCTTCGCGCTTTACATCCATTGCCATAAAAGAAGTCCCCCAAGAGGATTTTAGTGCGTTACGGGTCCAAACTGGTAATCGCACGCACTCTGCCAATTGTATCTGATTGTAAACAATAGGATGTTCGGACCCACACTGTTCGTTGATGGGACGAACTTGTGCGAATGTAGTGCGATTGAGGAAAGCGGCGTTTTGGAGCGGGAGACGGGATTCGAACCCGCGACATCAACCTTGGCAAGGTTGCACTCTACCAGCTGAGTTACTCCCGCACGCCAGAAAGAATCGAACCGGGCAGCTAACATTGTCACTCCCCACAGCCCGTTTTGTCAAAGGCCGGCGCTTCGATTTCGGTGTGGCCAGCACCGATGTGCAACATGGAAAACGCGCGGAAAACGGGTCTATGAAATATGAAAAACGGGTTGCAGAGGAAATGTTCTGCTACGGATGTAGTAATCGTTAACCGTATAAAAACAAAGGCCTTAAATTTAATAAACTAGTTGTTGCCCGCCACGCGTTTTATGGTATGCTGAAATCCGTCGCGCGAAATCGGAGGGCGTTTTCGGCGCCCGGCATCCTAGCTTTCACGGCGAACGGTTCCAGACAGAATCGTAGCTGAAGGTCCGGAATTTCCACAGTATGTGGAAATCATGTGGGAATTGTACGTTTCAAGCCATTCAACAACGAGGGTCGTAACCGGTGATGCAGAGAACAGCGAGTGCCCTGGCCATGGATTCGGGATCCAACGTGTGGGACCACATCAAGGCGCGGCTAGCTACCAAAATCAGTGCGCAAGCGTATGAGAACTGGATCATGCGCACTGCCTTTGAAGGCTTGGACCAAGGCGTTCTGCGCGTGACCGTTCCCGACCAGGTGACCAAGGATTTCATGGAGCAGGAGTACTCCGAAGACATTCGCGGCGCCGTGCGTGAACTGAATCTCGCTGTGCAAAGCATTCAGTACAGTCAGCGGCCCACTCAATTGTCCCAGCCCTCGACGTCGACCGAGGCGGGATTCACGACGGAACCGATTTTTGCGTCCGCGGTCGGGCAGATCAACGCGAAATTTCAGTTCGACAATTTCGTGGTGGGCTCCTGCAATCAGTTTGCGCACGCAGCGGCGAGAGCTGTCGCCAACAGTCCTTCGCGCAGCTACAATCCGCTGTTCATCTACGGCGGCGTGGGAGTCGGAAAAACGCATCTGATGCACGCTATCGGGCGCGAGCTTCTGGATCAGCTACCCCGGAATGCGTATCGTCTACACGTCGAGCGAGCGCTTCATGAACGAGATGATCACTTGCATCAAATCGGAGCGGATGCCGGCGTTCCATCGTCACTATCGCTCCGCCGACGTGCTGCTGGTGGACGATATTCAAATCCTCGCCGGCAAGGAGCGCACGCAGGAAGAGTTCTTTCATACCTTCAATGAACTCTACGATCATCAGAAGCAGATCGTGATCTCCAGCGATTCGGCGCCGAAAAGCACGCCGGGCCTGGTGGAACGCCTGCGCTCGCGTTTCGAATGGGGATTGATGGTCGATATTCAGCCGCCAGACCTGGAAACCAAGATGGCGATTCTCGACAAGAAAGCGGAGATGGAAGGCGTGATCCTTCCCGAGGATGTCCGCATCTACATCGCCACCAAAACCAAGTCGAACGTCCGTGAACTGGAAGGCGCGCTGGTGAAGCTGATCGCCTACTCGTCGGTCACCGGATCTCCCATCACGCTGGCGATGGCGCAGCAGGTTCTGAAGTATCTGATCCCGAATCAGGAACGGCGAATCACCATGGATTCAGTTCTGCGCGCTGTCGCCGAACGCTTCCAGTTGAGCCCTCACAGCTCAAGCAAAAGACCAATGCCCGGAACATCGTTTACCCGCGGCAGATCGCCATGTACCTGATCAAAGAACTGACGCAATCCTCGCTGCCCGAGATCGGGCGCATGTTCGGCGGCAAGCACCACACCACCGTCCTTCATTCCGTTCAGAAGATCGACAAGCTGCGCCAGAAGGATCCCGATTTGAACAGGCTGATCCACAGCGTAACCGACTCAATTCATTGAGTTTAGTATTTTTTTCCACACTCGGGCCTTAGAAAGTCCTGTGCGCCTCTGTGGATGAAGACGGAACGACCAAAATATGCTCACAAACGCACCCGGTTCCGCACATCCGCTGATGACTTTAACCCCGAGTTCTTGCTATAATTTAGAGAGAAATCAACTTTTCAACAGTCCCTATGAATCTTCTTCTTATCTAGTTACATAATTTAGAACACTAGAAAGAAGAGCTAAGGAACCGTCCATGGAATTCACCGTCAGCAGGGCCGATCTGGTTCGTGAACTGAACCTTTCGCAAGGCGTGGTCGAGAAGAAGACGACGATTCCGATTTTGTCGAACGTTCTGGTGGAAGCCGATGGCGACCGGATCCATCTGACGGCGACGGATCTGGAATTGGGGATTCGCTGTTCCTGCGCGGCGCGCGTGAAGAAAGGCGGTGCGGGAACGATTCCGGCGCGTCGTTTGCTCGACTATGTTCGCCTGCTTCCGGACGGCGATGTGCAGGTGAAGATTCAGGAGAACCATTGGGCGAGCCTGGTGTGCGGCCGGTCGAAGACGCGTATCGCGGGGATGTCGCGCGAAAGTTTTCCGGAGCTGCCGCAGATGCCGGAAGTGCTGGCCGAAATTCCCATCGGCGTGCTGGCGTCGATGATCGGCAAGACGATTTTTTCGATCTCGACTGAAGAATCCCGGTTCACATTGAACGGCGCGCTGCTGGTTCTGCGCAAGGGCGGTGTGGTCATGGTCGCAACCGACGGACATCGCCTGGCGATGGTGCGGAAAGCTCCGGAGATCTCCCAGGCATCAACGCAGCGTATCAGCGCGCTGCTTCCCCGAAAAGCGATGCAGGAGTTGCAGAAGCTGGCCGGCGAATCCGATCCCGCGGCGATTGTGAAGTTTTCAGGCGATGAGAACCATCTATTCTTTCAGCTCGGCGACCGGCTGCTGCTCAGCCGCAAGCTGACCGGAAATTTTCCGGACTTCGAACGAGTGCTTCCCAAGGATCAGCCCAACTCAGTCACGCTCGAGCGCGAAGAGTTCCGCGGCGCGATCGAACGAGTGGCGCAGTTTTCAGATGAGCGTTCGCGGGCGATTCGCGTCCGCGTCGCTGCCGGGTGAAGTGAAGATTCATTCGTCGGTCTCGGAGACGGGCGAGAGCGAAGAAAGCATCCCTGCAACCTACGACGGCCCTGCCGTTGAAATCGGATTCAACGCGCAGTACATGCTGGATTTTCTGCGGGCCGTCGGAGAGCCGCAGGTTTCATTCCTGTTCAAGGATCCGCAATAGCGCCGGCGAACTGCGGCCGGCGGGCGACAAGGCAGACATCTATCGCTACGTGATCATGCCCATGCGGATTTGAACCGGCATTTAGCAATTAAGAAACATGACTACCAATATTCCGCCAGACCTACGATTCCACTAGTATCAAAGTGCTCGAGGGACTCGAAGCCGTACGTCTGCGGCCCGCGATGTATATCGGCTCGACCGGTGAAACCGGTCTGCACCACCTGGTCTATGAAGTGGTCGATAATTCCGTCGACGAAGCTCTCGCCGGCTACTGCACCGAGATCAACGTCACCATTCATGAAGACGATTCGGTTACCGTAGTCGACAACGGCCGCGGAATCCCCGTGGACCTGCACGAAGAGGAAGGCGTGTCGGCCGCGCAAGTCGTGATGACCAAGCTGCACGCCGGCGGGAAGTTCGATTCGAATTCGTACAAAGTTTCCGGCGGTCTGCACGGCGTGGGCGTGAGCTGCGTGAACGCGCTGTCTGAAGCTCTTGAACTGGAGATCTGGCGCGATGGAGGCACGTTCGTTCAGGAATACGCTCGTGGCACGCCAAAGGCGCCGCTTGAGAAAACCGGCAAGGCCGGGCGCAAGACGGGAACGAAAATCACCTTCAAGCCCGACGCGTCCATCATGGACGTCACCAAGTTCAATTTCGATACGCTCTCACAGCGCCTGCGCGAGCTCGCGTTTCTGAACAAAGGCCTGAAGATTACCCTGAGCGATGAACGCGAAGAGCCTGCCCGCAACGTCGAATTTCATTTCAGCGGCGGCATTGTCGAATTCATCAAACACCTGAACAAAGGCAAGTCCGTGCTGCACGACAAGCCCATCGCGTTCGAAGGCGAGCGCGAGCTTCCCAACGGCGGCATCCTGACCATGGAAGTCGCGCTCCAGTACAACGACTCCTACAGCGAATCGGTGTTCAGCTTCGCCAACAACATCAACACGGTCGACGGCGGATCGCATCTGACGGCGTTCCGCAGCGCCCTGACGCGAACCATCAACTCCGCAGGCCAGCAGGCACAGTTGTTCAAGGATAAGGAAAGCAACCTGACCGGCGACGACGTTCGCGAAGGCCTCACCGCCGTGATCAGCGTGAAGCTGCCGCAGCCGCAGTTCGAAGGCCAGACCAAAGGTAAGCTCAACTCCGATATCGGCGGCTTCGTGGTCCAGTTCATCAACGAAAAACTGGGCGAGTTTTTCGACAAGAATCCGTCCGTGATGAAGAAGATCGTTTCGAAAGCGATCGACGCTGCCCGCGCCCGCGAAGCCGCGCGCAAAGCCCGCGACCTGACCCGCCGCAAAGGAGCTCTCGATTCTGGCGGTCTTCCCGGCAAGCTCGCCGATTGCCAGGAGAAAGATCCCGAACGTTGCGAGCTGTTCTTAGTCGAGGGCGAATCGGCCGGCGGCACGGCAAAGGGCGGCCGCGACCGCCGCTACCAGGCCATTCTTCCGCTGCGCGGCAAGATTCTGAACGTCGAAAAGGCCCGCTACGACAAGATGCTGGGCCATGAAGAAATTCGCGCCATGATCACCGCGATCGGCACCGGCATCGGCAAGGACGATTTCGATCCCGCCAAGCTCCGCTACGGCAAAATCATCATCATGACCGACGCCGATGTGGACGGCTCCCACATCCGCACGTTGCTGCTGACGTTCTTTTTCCGCCACATGCACGAGTTGATCAAGCGCGGGCACGTCTACATCGCGCAGCCTCCGCTGTATCGCGTGAAAAAAGGGAAATCCGAGAAGTACATCAAAGACGACAAAGAATTCACGCGCGAAATTCTGCGCCGCGCCACCGAAAACCTGAAAGTTGAAACCAGCGACAAGGCCATTCTTGAAGGCACCGAGCTGCGAAACTTCCTGATGCAGCTCGACGACTTTCAGATCACCTGGCGCCGCCTGGAACGCCGTCTGCGCGATTCTCGCGTGGTCGAGGTTCTGGCCCGCGCCACGCTCGCGCTCGACACGCGCGCCGATTTCAGTGAGCAGAAGAATCTGCAAGCCGTCTTCGAAGCCTTGAAAGCCGCAAAAATCGAGGCCGAGCTGAAGCGCGAAGAAGAGCATTCCGCCTGGATGGTGGTGTACAAAGATCCGACCAACGCGGAGCGGTCCATCGATCTGGAGCTCGCCGGCCAACCCGAGTATCGCCGTCTGCGCACCCTCGCGCGCCAATCGGCGAAGTACAATCTGCCGCCCTTCACGGTCCTGAGGGACACGCAGCGCGAGGTGCAGGCAAACTGGCGGGACCTGCTCGCGTATGTGAAGAATGAAGGCTCCCGCGAGGTCAGCATCCAGCGGTACAAGGGCTTGGGTGAGATGAACGCGGAGCAGCTCTGGGAAACCACAATGAATATCGAAACCCGGACGCTGCTCAAGGTAAACGAAGGCGACGCCGTCGAGAGCGACAAGATGTTTACGACGCTGATGGGCGAGGATGTGGAAAGCCGGCGGAAGTTCATCGAAGAGAACGCGCTGGATGTTCGGAATCTGGACGTTTAACAGAGAAGAACCGCCGCGCGTTTCAGAAGCTCGCGGCGGTGCGGCTTCGGGATGCGAAGGTCTTGTTTGCGGCGAAGCGTTATGACGCCGCATACTATCTGGCGGGTTACGCTGTGGAGTGTGCGTTGAAAGCTTGCATCGCTCGGAACACGAAACGTCACGACTTTCCTCGCCGCGACGCGAGTAAACTATACTCGCATGACTTGCAAAATCTGGTGAAGGCGGCCGGTATTGAGGATTCGTTCCAAGTTGAGCGCGCCGCGGATTCTCGGCTTGAGAACTGCTGGGCCACTGTGAAAGACTGGAAGTCGGAAGACAGATAAGTCCTTCGGCCGGTAAGGGCTGCGAAGGAAAAGGCGAGGGAAATGATCCTCGCGATTGAAGACGGGCGGCACGGAGTGATGCAGTGTTTGTGCAAGTATTGGTAGACGACAAAATCGAGGCTGGGCGCGCGATTCAGGAAGAGCTGCGCAAAGAAGGGTTGCGAGTCTCTGGGGCGTTCTGGTGCCGCATTCCAGAGTCCGGGCTGTGGCGGCTGGTGATTGGATCGCGAACGGTCGACCGGATCGGATCTCTGGAGGGTTATCGCCGGGTAACCACGGTGTTGGATCGTCTCGGACTGCGGGCCACGATGTCCGGCAACATTTCCCTTCTAAGCCCCGACGATCCGACGTACCAGAACTTCCGCGAGTACGCGAGGAGTCCAGAACCGTTCGGGATCAGCGCAAATCCGATGATGCCGTACAATGCTTTCCAGGACGCCTATTTCTACAATTGACGCCATCTGTTCATAGAGACGAGGCCGTGAACCCGATCCGTTTGCGCAGAAAATGCGTCCGCTGATTCATCGGCTTATCCAGCAGCCGGCGGATCATATCGGTCAGCTCGCGATCACTTTCGGCCTTCAGGGCCGCGAGCTTTTGCTTTCTGGTTACGCGCTTTTTCTTCATGGAGAATTTCACTCTACCACTTCAATCGACATACACCCGCTTGACGCGCGCGTGGATTCCGCATAAGACGCTGTAGGAGATCGTCCCAGCCCATCGCGCGACCTGCTGCGCGTCGATGGTAGCCTCGCCTTCCGATCCGATCAGCGTGACCGCATCTCCCACGCTCACGTCGGGGGACGCAGTTACGTCGATGGTAGTCAGATCCATCGACACCGCTCCAATGATCGGCGCCAGCTTCCCGGCCGCGATCACCTTGCCGCGATTCGAAAGACGATGCGGGATGCCATCGGCATATCCGGCCGCCAGCACCGCGATGCGAGTCGGCCGCGCGGCGCGATGAATGCCTCCGTAACCGATCAACGCGCCCGCTTCCAGATCCTTCACCGCCAGCACCGTGGCCTTCCAGGTCAGCGCAGGACGAACTTTGAGCGCCGCCGGCGGCACGGGACCGCGCCCTGGCGAAACGTAGCCGTAGATCGCATGGCCGGGCCGAACCAGGTTGCCCCACGCCTCGACGCGCCGGTACGCGACCGGGATGGTGCTGGCCATGTGCACATATCGTGGTGCTACTCCACTGGCGCGAAACGCCGCGAGCAACGCTTCGAAATACGCGATCTGTTCATCGGTCTGCAAGCTTTCGTAATTCGCCGACGACGCAAAGTGCGTCATCAAGCCTTCCAGCGGCGCGCGCGCCGCCTGTTACGTGACGTAGAATTTCCTGCGGCGCCGCGCGAGTCCCCAGGCGTCCCATGCCGCTGTCGATCTTCAGATGATACGGAACGTGGACGCTGGCGAGATCTTCGAGCGAATGAATCACCGGAGTCAGGCGGAACAGTTCCAGCGCGCCGCGCTCTTCGGGAAGAAAATCCGCCATGACCAGAATGCGCGCGGCGATGCCGGCTTGCCGCAACGCGACGCCCTCTTCCACGTTTGAAACCGCCAGCCACGCGACGCCTTCGCTTTCCAGCACTCGCGATACTTCCACAGCGCCGTGGCGATAAGCGTCCGCCTTCACCACCGGCATCACTTCCACGGAATCGCCGGTAAGGGCGCGCACCGCGCGATAATTCTCGCGAATACGTGAGCGCGAAACTTCGACCCAACTTCTCATTTCGACAGGCCTGTTAGCAGATTTTCGTACGCGTCCGTCACCGCATCCCAACTGTAGCGTGACCGGACTCGTTCCACGGCTCGCGCGCGCCACTGCTCGCGTTCCTGCTTCGGACATTTCGAGAACACGTTGTAACACATCGGACAGATTCGCATGATCGAAGGGGATTCCCACCTCCGCCGCGACCTCCGCGTTCTCCGGAGTGTCCAGATACAGCGTCAGCGCGCCTCGGCCCATGGCCTCGATCAGCGCGGGATGCGTGCCGCCGACCTCTGTCGCGTGAATGTACGCGAAACAGTGCGACCCGAGCTCGCGGTAGCCCTGTCCGTAGATCGCTCCCGGAATCACGATGCGCGGATCCCGTGTGTCGCGCACTTTGCGGATATAATCGGCGGCATAAGGCGCGTCGCCGATCAGCGCGAGTTTCATCGGAGTGGACACGCGCTCGAATGCCTCTCGCACCAGCAGCGCGTTATTCTCAGGCTCCATGCGGCTGACGTACAGGAAATACCGTTGTGGCTCGAGCCCCAGCCGATCGAGCGCCTTCGTGGTTTCCACCGGTCCGATTTCCGCGCCATACGGGATCATGATCGAATCGCGGTGGTAGCGCTCGCGATAATATTCGGCGATGCGCGCGGCATCGGTGACCACCACGTTAGGCATCCACGTCGCCAGCCACTCCGACATGCGATACCAGGCTCTGGCCGCGCGATTCCATTTTTTACGATTCCGCTCCAGTCCGTCCACGTTCAACGCCGCCGGCATTCCGAACAGCCGCGGCATCCAGGTGAAAACTGCATTGGCGGCATTGCAGTAGAGAACCGCATCCTGGCGGGTTGTCAGGACGTGCAACGTCGAAAGACAGGTGTGGACGACCGTGTCGAGATACTTGTGGCGGATGGTCGGAAGATACTTCAGGCGGACGCCGCGATATTCGGGTTCGGTGTAGCGATCGCGGCATAAACCAGTCATTCGATGGCCGCGAGCCGCCAGCCGTGTCGAAAGCTCCTCGGCGAAAGTTTCAAATCCGCCGTAACGGGCAGGAATGCCGCGGGTGCCGACGATCGCGAATCTCACTCCTCAGCGCCCGGGGCCTTAGCCCCGCGCGGCGCGAGCTTTTGCCAGCGTGCGTGCGGTCGGCTTCGGAGCCGGCCGGCTCACGGGCTTGTAGGAAAACCAACTGGCGATGTAGTCGTCCTTGGCGCGCCGGCGCCGCATGATCTCGCCGCGCTTGGCCACCACGCGCCGCCAGTTTCTCGCCAGGTACCAGAAGGCCCGCAGCGACGAATGCTCGCGCAAAAGGCATGCGCCCACCACGACCAGGTCGCGGGCGGTGATCGAGAGCCAGTTGCCGCCGGTACAAGTCCGGCGTCATGTTCTTGATGCGCATCAGGAAGCGGTTCTTCACCGAATGCATGTTGATTTCCGGCGGCAAGGCGCGGCGGTTTCCGGGCAGAACGTTGCGGACGTGATAGCCGCGGGCAAGCGGCGTGTAAATGCAGCGCCAGCCCATCAATTGCGCGCGCCACGCGACGTCCGCATCCTCGCGGTAAACAAAAAAATCCGGATCGAAGAATTCGCCTAATACCGAAATATCGTCGATCATCTGGCGGCGATACAGCGCCGCCGCGGCGGTGGCGCCGAAGACGTACTCGAAATTCAGGTAGTGGCCGTTGTCGATTTCCTGGCTGCCGCGATCCAGATGGCGCAGCATGGGCGTGAAATAGATCCCCGTGGAATCCACCAGTTGCTTGTCGGGCAGGTCGAAAGTGGCGCGGATGGTCAGCAGCTTCCCGCACACCGTCCCGACCTTGGGATCCATCTGGCCCGCCTCGACCAGCGCCTGGATGAAATTCGGCAGCAGCAGCACGTCCGGATTCAGGGTCAGGACCCATTCCCCGGAAGACAAGCCGATGGCCTGGTTCTGTGCCGCTGCGAACCCGATGTTTTCGTCGTTGTAATAGATCCGGCACGGTCTGCGAACTGCTCCAGATAGGTCCACCGTGCCGTCGGTCGACGCGTTGTCGACGACGATGACTTCCAGATTCGGGTACTTTTGCTCCAGCACCGATTCCAGGCACCGCTTGATGAATCGGCCGCTGTTATAAGTCACGATAGTGACGGATACCAAGTCGTTATAGGCCATGCGAATGGATTAAGAATTCGTCGAGACTGCCCCGCGCCCTCTTGACGAAACAAGGCACGCGCCTGCGTAACGCGACAATCCTGCTATATACAAGGATGGGTTCTAAGCTTCGCTGTTGAATCATCCCCGCGACCATCCGCGGAAACGAACTGAGCACCACCGCCCCGCATACTGCCCGGTAAGCCAAGGGACTGAAGTGCTTGGATGCATACTTTAGAAGGCTAACACACCAATACCATGCCCGGCATCCCTCCCCCAGCCGGCCGATCGAATGGGCGCCCCGATGGAAAGCCACAACTTGCGGAACATACTGAATTTCAAAGCCTGAATCGGTCGCGCGCCGGCAGAAATCGACATCCTCAAACCAGATGGGATGAAACGTTTCATCGAAGCCGCCCAGTTTCTGCCAAACGTCGCGCCGGAACATGAAGAACGCTCCCGCCGGCTGCTCCACGCTGGCGGGTTGATCGAGCGAACGATCCAGATAGCGATAATGGCGGTTCACGGGATTCGAAGGCCACAAACGATTGATGCCAAACAGTTCGAAAATCAGGGCCGCCGGCGTCGGGAATCGACGGACAGAAAATCCAGCCTGTGCGCGCCCGTTCAGATCCACCAGTTTTCCGGCCGCCAAGCCATACCGCCCACTCGCGTCGACCAGTGCGTCAACCGAAGTCAGAAGTTTTACGTCAGGGTTCAAGATCAGAACAAATTCGGCGTCCGACGCACTCACACCTTGGTTGACGGCGGCGGCGAATCCACGATTATCTTCGTTTGCGACCACCTTGGCCACGCCGCCACGGCAGCGTTGAAGTGTGCCATCCGTCGACGCATTGTCCACCACGATCCGCGCGACCCTGGGAGCCATTCTAACGAGCGCCTCCAGGCAAGTCTCGATGACCTCCTCCGAATTGTGTGTGACGATCACCGCCGCAGCAGCCAGAAGTAGACCCTCCAGTACCAGTCGAAACCGGTCTGCTGCTCCAGCTGGTAAATCGCCTGTTCGCTGGACTCGATGATGGCTCGGAGCTTGAGTTGTTCCGCGTCTTTTTCTGCACTACTATCCCCGTAGTCTCGGCTCGCCAGTCCGGAAAGCTTGCCCCGCAGCCAAGCCATACCTCCTGCGTGTCGAAGGGCTAGCACTCCCCATAGCAACTGACCGGCCACAATCGGCCAGCGCGGCTGAGCCCGGAAGTGCTTTCGTGCCAGCAGAACCTGATTGCGGGAAATCAACCGGACCGTGTCCGAATTCCACGCTCCCAGGGTGGCGCTGCCGCGATGATAGGCGACCGCCGCCGGAACATAGGCGCCCGTATGGCCCGCGAGCGCCGCCCTCAGCCCGAAATCCACGTCTTCGAGGTACGAACCGAAGCGTTCGTCAACGGTTCCGATTTCCAGGAACAGGTCGCGCCGAAACAAGGCTGCCGTCATCGATGCGAAGCGGATTTTCCGCGGCTGGTTCCACACCTGGGAATCCGGCTTCCCGGATCCGCAACGGCAAGCGCATGCTCCGCGGGAAATCTCATCGAACGCTCCATCGATGATCGAAGGACTCCCGGTACGCAGAATTTTCCCTGTTATGAAAGAATTACCGCCGGAGGCCGCCAGCAAGTTCGCGAGCCACGTGGCATCGAGCGTCACATCATTATTCAGAATCGCGATCCAGTCTGCCCGCGCAACTTCAATCCCCCGATTCACCGCCGCGGCGAACCCGAAATTCTTCTCCAACGCCAGCACCCGAGCCCCCGACCCGCGGGCCAATTCAACCGAATCGTCCGTCGATCCGTTATCCACCACGATCACTTCATCGAAAGGCACCGTCTGGGCGCGAACGCTCGGCAGCAACCCCTCGAGCAAGTCTCGACGGTTCCAGTTCGGAACGACAGCGGCGACGCTCATGAAAAGCGCTTCTTCACCAGAAACCAGAGGTTGTAAAAGCCATCGCGCCAAGGATTTAGTTTGATTTCCCCCAGCCTCGATGTGTACATGATCGAGATTTCGGCAAAGCGGATATGCGTTTTCAGCGCTTCAATCTTGATCTCTTCCGAAAAGGCCATGCCGTCGGCCACCAGCTTCATGTCCTTCAGAATCGACCGCCGGAACACCCACATGCCCGACTGCGAATCCCGCACCCAACGGAAATACAACAGCGACATGGCGAACGACAGCATCCAGTTTCCGAACTTGTGCTTGAAGCTCATCGCCCGCGGATCCCGCACCGGAAACCGGGATGCGTTGAGAAAATCCACATCCAGATGCAGAAACGCTTCCAGCAGATACGAGATCGCGTCCGGCGGATAGCTGTGATCGCCGTCCAGCGTGACAATCAGATCGCCCGAAGCGAATCCGAAACCGGTCTTGTAGCTGCGCCCATACCCGCGCACATTCTCTCGGATCACCTTGGCCCCGAAGCCGCGGGCGACATCCGAAGTCCGGTCGGTCGAGCCGTTATCGACTACGATCACCTCGTCAACAAACTCCGGCATCCGCCGCAACACCGACTCGATCCCCTGCTCTTCATTCAGACACGGAATGATGACCGTGATTCTCTGCCCTTTGTACATTCAGCCGCTGCACCAGAATAACGTAACCTCCCCCTGTGTATCATTGAAGCTATGAAGCTGTATGTAGCGATGCTGGCCGCCATAGCGGCGCAAGGCGCGGCCCGCCCCGAGATCGCCGACGTGAAAACCGTGTATGTGCTGCCGATGGGGAACGGGCTCGATCAGTTCCTCGCGATTCGCCTCACCGCCGGCAACGTGTTGCAGGTGGTGACCGATCCCCTGAAAGCCGACGCCATTCTGAGCGATCAAATCGGGCCCGCGCTGGACGGCAAAATCGAGGACCTTTACGCCCCGAAAACACCGCCGCCGGATACCACGAAAGATTCGCAGAAGGACTCCGAGAAGGACCCCACAAACGCCGCTCCTAAGCGCATCGCCCCTGCCTCCCGTGCGCGCGGCACCATCTTTCTGGTCGATCGCAAAACCCGCAACGTCCTGTGGAGCCTGTATGTCCTCCCCAAGAACAGCTCGCCCAACGAGATGAACCGCGTCGCCGAGAGAATCGCCGGCAAACTGTCCAAGGACCTGAAGGGCAAGTAGGCGTGCTGAGCGATCGTTTCGAGCAGGCCCTCGTCTATGCGGCTCGTCTGCACGGCAATCAGGTGCGCAAAGGTTCCGGAATTCCTTACGTCTCGCACCTGATGGCCGTATCCGGTCTGACGCTCGAATACGGCGGCGGCGAAGATGAAGCCATCGCTGCGCTCCTGCACGACGCCGTCGAGGATCAGGGTGGGGAAGCGACCCGTTCCGAAATTCTGCTGCGCTTCGGTCCCCACATCACTTCGATCGTCGATGGCTGCACCGATGCCGATGAGGATCCCAAGCCGCCGTGGCGCCAGCGGAAAGAAGCCTATATCGCTCGTGTTCGGACCGCGCCACGATCGGTTCGCCTGGTCAGCGCGTGCGACAAATTGCACAATGCCAGGTCGCTGGTGAAGGAATACCGCGCCCAGGGCGAATCCCTGTGGACCCGTTTCAATGGCGGCCGCGAAGGGACCCTGTGGTACTACAGCGCCGTACGCGACGCGCTGGGTTCAGACGGCATCCGCGAAGTAATCGACGAATTGGATCGCGTGATCGCAGAACTTCACTCTTTAACTAGGTAACCTCACGACCGCATCCGCCGCACTTCTTGGCGATACGACTCCACCAGCCGCTCCGTCATCGCCCGCATGTTTCGTTTGTCCACCACCTCGGCCCGCGCCCGCCGAGCCATGTTCGCCGCCTCAGCGGGATTTTCGATCAGCTTCAGTACCCGTTGCGCGAACTGTGGCGGATCGTCCGCCAGCGCGCAAATTTCGCCGTCCGCCGTCGCCAATCCCTCCGCGCCCAGCCGCGTCGACACCACCGGAATCCCCGCGGCAAATGCTTCCAGCAATTTCACCCGCACGCCCGATCCGCTTAAGATGGGACAAACGAACACCGCATACTGAGCGAGCGGTTCCCGTACGTCTTCCACAAATCCGATCAGTTCGATCGCTTCGGCTTCCGGAAGAGAGTGCCGTGGCGGCGGTTCCGCGCCGATTACGATCAGCCGGACGCGAGGTTCGGCGCCATGCACCAGCGGCAGCACGCGCCGCACAAACCAATCCAAGGCTTCGACGTTTGGCAGATGCCGGAAGCTGCCGAGAAACAGCAGCGTGAACGGCTCACGCCCGTCGGGTTTGAAATCGTACAGCGATGTATCGATGCCGGCGCGAAACCCCGGGTCGATGCGCCCGTGCAGCTCCGGCAGAAACGATTCGAGATAAGCTCGATTCTCCTCGCTGCAAACCTGAATGCGGTCCGGCGCCGGGAGCATCCGCAGTTCGTACCGTAATGACCTCAAATATTCCCAACGGGCCTGTGTGCGTTCCACCAGGTTTTTCATGTAAGGAAGCCGCCGCGCGATGGATTGAAAATAAATATCATGTTCGAACAGAATGCTGGGAATATGTTTGAATTGCCCCGCGTACTGGCCGAGCACAGTGTATTCGAGCTGTAGAACGTCAATGCCGCGCGTGTAAATCTGCCGGTGGATCAGCCACGCCAGGTCCGGGTTGCGAAACTCGCGCACTGCATGAGGCTCCGCGGACCCGATGGCTTTCTGGCGTCCTTCCATCCGCACGATATATTCGACCGATCCGCAGATCCGCTCCAGCTCCTCATGCGCCTCGCGCTCGTGCGGATAGTCGAGCAACACGATGAGATGCAGTTCGCACAGCCGCGCCATCTCCCGGACCGTTTGGTACATAAACACCCCGCCGCCGTGCACCGGCGGGCAAATTGGGTATGGCGAAACAAACAAGACTTTGAGGCGATCCGTGGCGAACGGACCGAAGGTGTCGCGGAAATGCCCTCCCAACGGCCTTCGGAACGCCTCCTCATCCGAGACGACTGCGAGCGATCGCGCATGGAAGCGGGAAAGCATCGCGCGAGGAAGCTGGAGGGCTGCCCGAGCGACTCCCGGAAAGCTGGCGCGTTCCGGCGAATCCCCAAACAGCCAGCTCAACATCGCACCCGCCCACGCGAAAAAAAAGTGTGGGAACAGCAGGCGCCATTCGTGAATATTCTTCCAGGTGAACAGCAGGAAATTTTTCTTGAGAACCGACTGAATATACGCATCCCTGAACGTGCGGCCGATGGTTCCCCGATGTTCGTGGTACACCACGCTCGCCGGCTGATACATCACCTTCCAGCCGCGTTTCCACGCCAGATACCCGAGATCCGTGTCTTCCAGATAAAACGGCGCCAGCAGCGAATCGAGTCCGCCCAGCTCCAGAAACTTGCGCCGGTCGAACGCACACGACCCTCCGCCTCCGTAAAAGCAGGGATATAACTGCTTGATGGTGGGCTCAACCCGATGCCGCACGCGCAGCCCGCCTTGCTGCCACCAGCCTTCGGTGAGGCCGGTTTCCTCGCGCAGCTTGCTCGGGTCGGAAAAGAAAATCTGGCACGAAACCGCGAACACGTTCTCGTCGGTAAATCCGTCGAGCAGCGGCTGCAAGAAAGTCGCGCTCCACGCGCATGTCGCTGTTCAGCAGTACCACCACGTCATGCCGGGCATGCTGAAACCCAGTGTTCGAGCCGCCGCCAAATCCGAGATTCTGTTCGAGCGCGATCAGCCGGACGGTCGGGAACCGCTCCAACACGAATTCCGCGCTACCGTCGGTGGACCCGTTGTCCACGACGATCACTTCGCTTCCCGGGCACTGCTGCGCAGCGCGCGAGCACGGTCGGCAGATACTTTTCGAGCAGATCCCGCCCGTTCCAGTTCGGAATCACGATGCTGGCGGCGGTGGATGCTGGCCGCGTAGAAGGCGCGAGACTCTTACGGGGTCGAAGCGTCGCGATCAGATCGGTCAGAAAAAGCGCGAGCGCTGCCAGGATGAACAGAACCGGCGCGATCAGCGCCAGCGGAAGACCCTTCAACAGCCGCCACAACGCACCCAGCGTCCGCCGCATCAACCTTCCACCCGCGGACCCAGACCAAACTTGCGTCCCAGCTTGATCCACCGCGATTCGCGGATCATCCGGATCTGCCCCTCAGCGCGTTCGAGCCGCTCTTGGAGTTGTTGCGCCCAAAGTGTTCGTTCGATGACCGTGGCCTCCGCCGCATCGAGTAGCCGAACCGCCTCGGCGACCTCCCCGCCCTTTTTGGCAAGTTCGCCTGTCAGCCGGCGTTCGGTTTCGAGCGCCCATTCAGTCCGGCGAAAAGTTTCCTGCTGAAGTTCGGTTACGGCGCGCTCATAACCCGCTGCGACCTCTGCGCCTGCCGCTTGCTCGGCTTTGAGCTCGTCTTGAAGCTGGACGACGCGCGCCAGTGCCGCCCGCCAATCCTCCTCGAGTTTCAGGGCCCAAAGATTGTGTTCCTCCAGGTGGCGCGTTTGTTCCGCGTGAACGTCCAATAGCTTTTTGTGATCGGCGATCGCGCCATGCAGCCATTGTTTGGTTTGGCGCAGCTCGGCCTCCAGGAGACCGATGTGCCGTTCCCGTTCGCGAAGCAGATTCGAAGCGCGCGGCACATACAGAAAACTGCGAGGGTCGAAGCGGTTGTTGACCGAGCAAACAGCCGATGAAGAAGTGCGCTTCCGCGGGCGATCCGGCGATGCCGTCGCTCCGCGTGTCCGGCGGCTGCGGCGGACGGTCCGCCGGCGAAAAAAGAAAAGACTCCAGACGATTTTGCAGAAGCGTGCTGACGTGCGGGTAGAACTCGGAAAGAGCAGCCCGAAAATCCGCGAACTCGAATTCGTGCGCGTGAAAAGGATTCGGGCCGTCCTTCGCCCGCGACTCAGCGTAGTACAGCTTGTTCGGTGTGGAAACCAGAAAGATCCCGTCCGGGTGCAGGACGCGCCGGGATTCCGCGAGCAACGCGCGCCAGTCTGCCAAGATGTTCGATCACTTCAAAAGCCGTGATCAAATGAAAAGCGCAATCCGCGAACGGCAGGGCTTGGGCGGATGCGCGCAGAAAACTCGCATTCGCCATCCGGTAATGCGCCCGCGCATAGTCGATCGCTTCCGCGGCCGGATCGACGCCGGCCGCGAAGCTTCCATGGACGGCGAGTTCAGCGACGCCATATCCTGTGCCGCACCCGATATCGAGCGCGCGGCCGCGACCCGCATAACGGGACGCGAAGGCGTAGCGGGCCAGGTGCTCCGCCCAGAGATCGTCATTGACCTCGCCGGGAATCACGCGCTCGCCGGTGAACTCGATCACAAGTCCATTTCCCCGGAGAGCGCTCCAGACATTCCTCCAGACATTGCTCCCGATATTGCCTCGGCCGCGATTCTGGAATTGACTTCCACCCGGCACGGAAAATGGAGCTGGCCGTAAATCGGTGTGTCGGAGGTCGCCATGTGGAGCACGACTGCATTATCGATCCAGTCGCACATCGAGTAGTGGTCCAGCGTGCCGTCGGCGACCGCGGGCGAGAAAGAGAATGTCGAAGCGTACAGAGCCGGCAAGTCGAGGTAGAAATCCACGGTGCACGCCTCGCCCGCCGGCCAGCGGCGGAAGAATATAGCCCTCGCGGGCCGTATTGGTCCCGGCGAAATCGACTCCCAGATGGTTGCGGAACATGAAGCCGACGATGGGCCGGTCCAGGCTCGCTTTCGCCCGGACGCTGATTCGTACTACGATTGTAGTACTAGGCTCCAGAGTAGATAGCTTACGACCCCTATCGTCGTAAATTCGCGATTCCGATGACTTCCGCTCGCCCATCGCCAAAGCGGTGGTCGATGTTAGGAATCTCCTCAATGATTTCTGCGGGCGTCTGAACGGAGCGCGATTCGTTGGCAAGTGGCTCATGCTCAAGGTACTTGCGATCCTTGGCCGCCATCGCTGCAAGATATTGCGACACCACGAGATCGGTCTGGCCGAGCGCCATCACACGGCCGTGGTCCAGCCACATTGCGCGATCGCCCAGCGCCTTCACATCTCCTGTTGCATGAGATACGAAAAGAATAGTAATTCCGCGCGAGCGCAGCTCGTGAACCTTGCGCATGCATCGCTGGCGGAAGTACACGTCGCCGACAGCGAGTGCTTCATCGACCAGAAGAATCTCGGGATCCAGGTGAATCGCGACAGCGAAGGCCAGTCGGACCACCATGCCGCTCGAATAGGTTTTGACCGGCTGGTTGATGAAATCGCCGATCTCGGCGAACGCTTCGATCTCCGGGAAACGGCGATCCATTTCCTTGTTGGAGAGCCCCAGGATCGCGCCGTTCAGGTAAACGTTGTCACGTCCGGAGAATTCAGGATTGAACCCGGAGCCTAGCTCGAGCAGCGCCGCCACTCGGCCGTTGACCGTCGCAGTTCCGGAGGTGGGTTGCAGAATTCCGGCGCAGATTTGCAAGCAGCGTGCTCTTGCCGCAGCCGTTCTCGCCGACGATGCAAAACGTTTCGCCGCGCTTCACTTCGAAGGACACGTCGCGAAGTGCCCAATAATCGGTGTGAAAGCGCCGCTGTTGAAAGTGGCCAGCTCCTTCAATCGATCGCCCGGAGCGGCGTAGATGGAGTAGCTCTTCGAAACGTTCGAGAATTCGACGGCGAGACACTATTGAGATTGTAGACTATGCGATCCTTTGAATAGAAGCACATATTGTCGATACTTGACACGCATTCGAGCGTGCCGCATACGCTGGTAAATAGCGCCGGTGTAGCTCAGGTGGTTAGAGCGACGGTCTCATAATCCGTAGGTCGCAGGTTCGACTCCTGCCGCCGGCACCAACCTCAGTTGCGATCCCACGAATGTGCTGGAACAGGCGGTCCAGCTCTGCCTGCGAGTAATATTCGATCTCGATCCGGCCGCGCTGGTCGCTGAGCTCGACGATGCGCACTCGGGTTCCCAGAGCCCGCTCCAGTTCTTCCACCGCCGCCTTCACGTTGGGATCCTGCGCCGTTTCGCTCTTGCGTGCCGACCGTTCTTGGGGCGTTCGAGACGTGAGCTCCTGGACCAGGGTCTCCACCTGGCGGACCGAAAGACCTTGGCGGCAGCCTTTTCGGCGATTTGAATCTGCACTTCGGCGGTCGGCAGGCCGAGAATTGCCCTGGCGTGTCCCATCGAAAGCCGTTGCTGGCAAGCAGAGCTTGGACTTCCTTGGGCAGCTTCAGCAGCCGGACCATGTTGGCGATGGAGGTCCGGTCCTTGCCGGTCCGCCGGCCGATCTCCTCGTGCGACAAGCCCAAGCTCGCGATGCAGCCGCTCATAAGCATGCGCGGTTTCAATGGGATTGAGGTCCTCGCGCTGGATGTTCTCGATCAGCGCCAGTTCGAGCATCCGCGGTTCGGCAACGTCCTGAACCACGACGGGCACCTCGGTCAGCCCCGCGAGCTGGCGGCGCGCCAGCGGCGCTCGCCCGGCGACGATCTGATAAGCATCGCCGCTGTCGCCGCACGATCAGCGGCTGAATGATCCCGTTGGCGCGAATGGAGGCCGCCAGTTCTTCCAGTCGGTCCGGCTGGAAGACAGTCCGCGGCTGCATCGGATTGGGCTGGATCGAGTCGATCGGCAAGTGACGCCGGTGCCGCGAAGTCGGACGCGGATGTCGCAGCGGCCGGGGTGCTGGCGGCTCGACGGCAGGAGAGCCGACAGTCCCTTACCCAGCGCTTTGCGTGGTTTGTCGGTTCCGCTGTTCATTTCGAAGGATCTCCTTGGCGAGCTTGATATAGCTCTCGGCGCCCCGGGAGCGCGGATCATACATCAGAATGGGCTTACCGTAGCTGGGCGCCTCCGCCAGCCGGATGCTGCGCGGAATCACCGTCGTAAGACCTCTTCGCTGAAGAATTCCTTCAGATCCTCGGCGACCTGACGCGTCAGATTGGTTCGCTCGTCGTACATGGTGAGCAGGATTCCCTCGATTTTCAGAGGATGGTCAGAAGCCTTCGCGAACCCGGTCAATGGTGTCCATGAGCTGCGAGATCCCTTCCAGGGCGAAAAACTCGCATTGGATCGGAATGAGCACGCGAATCCGCGGCCACCAGGCGTTTAGCGTCAGCAGGTCCAGCGCGGGCGGGCAATCGATCAGGATGTAATCGTACCGGTCGCGAACAGGCGCAAGCGCTTGCCGAAGCCGATACTCCCGGTCCGGCAAATCCACCATATCCAGATTGGCCGCAACCAGATTCTTGTCCGCAGGCACAATTTCCAGGCCGTCGCAATCGGTCTTGACGATCGTTTGGTCCAGAGGCACTCCACACAAGCAGTGCATCGTAGAACGTTAAATTGCCGGGCCTTTTCTCGATTCCCAGGCCGCTGTAGAGTTGCCTTGGGGTCGGAATCGATCAAAAGCACGCGCAAATCATTGGCGGCTAACGATGCACCTAGATTGATGGCGGTCGTCGTCTTTCCGACGCCGCCCTTCTGGTTCGTGATGGCAATTACCTTAGCCATGCTTGTCGATCTTACCATGTTCCACGTGGAACGTCGCGATCACTCGGTTCGATTGAGCCACGGAATCTTGACGGTACTCTGTCTGGAGCCCGAACGATGCGGGAGATCTCGAAGAGCTGATCAGTAGGGCAGCCCATGGCGCCAGTGGAAGCCGACAGGACATCAAGCGGCTTCACGGCGCGGGCGACCATCCAGTCACCCCGCCATTCCGAAGTTTCGGCTCGTTCTGTGAGCACGCGAACGTTCTGGAAGGTCCCGCGAAGTCTCGCTCAAGAAATACGGCCTTGCGGCGGTGCGCCTCAATCAGAGCGACCGAGCAATCAGGTCGAAAGATCGGCGATCGGAATACCTGGGAAACCCGCGCCGGAACCTATGTCTGCGATCCGCAATGGGCCGGAGGGGAAGCGTGGACGCCAAGAAGTAGTGACTCGCAGTAGTGAAGCGGACTGCATCCTCAGCGGTGTCAATTCGGGTGAGATTCAGGCTCTTGTTCCACTGCGTCAGAGTGTTGAAGTGGTGCTCCAACTGGGCCAATTGTTGCTCGGAAAGTGATCCGAATTGGGCAGCTAGGAGGTCCCGGAACATAGGCTTAGATAGACATCCAGCACGGAGACCGCAGCGGGCGTCACGCCGGGAATTCTTCCGGCCTGGCCCAGAGTTTCGGGCGAACGCGCTCCAGCTTCTCGCGAACTTCGCGAGACAAGCCCGGAATGCCTGCATAAGAGAAACTCCGCCGGAATGCGGCGACGCTCGGAATCCTTCAACCGATCGACTTGACGCTGCTGTTGCGCGATATAGCCGGAATACTTCAGCTCCGTCTCCACCGTTTGCAGCACGCCGTGAACGGGGGATTCGCCAAGCTGAGACTGAATCCAGCCGCGAAGTTGAGTGATTCGTGCCTCCGGACGGCGAAGCCAAGCCGCCAGTGTCGGGCGATCATCGTGCGCGAGCCCATTGAAGCCGGCTTCCACGCGAGCCGTTTCCATCATCACACGAAGACGCGCTTTCTGAGCCTGTTTGCGCTGGTAAAGCGCCCAGCGCTCATCGCTGACCAAACCGACGCGTCGACCGATCGGCGTTAAACGCTCGTCCGCATTGTCGATTCGCAGGTGCAGCCGAAACTCCGCGCGCGACGTGAACATGCGGTACGGCTCGTCCGCACCTTTGGTCACCAGATCGCCGATCAGGATGCCGGTGTAGCCCTCGGTTCGACCGATCACCACCGGATCAGAACCGCCGATGCGTACGGCGGCGTTCAGGCCGGCGATCAAGCCCTGACAAGCGGCCTCTTCATAACCCGATGTTCCGTTGATCTGACCAGCCAGAAACAGGCCTTCAATAGACTTAACTTCAAGAGAATGTGTCAGTTCCCGCGGATCGATGGCATCGTATTCGATGGCGTATCCGGGCCGGATCATCTCGGCAGTCTCCAAGCCCGGGTATGGACGCGACCACGCGGGTCTGGACATCGGTCGGCATGCTGGTGGACATGCCATTGACGTAGATTTCGTAGGTATCCAGACCCTCCGGCTCCAGAAAAATCTGGTGCCGGGACTTGTCCGGGAACTTTACGATCTTGTCTTCGATGGAAGGGCAGTAGCGCGGGCCGATTCCTTCGATCTGTCCGCTATATAGCGGCGAACGAGCAATGCTGTCGCGAAGGATCTCATGTGTCTCTTCAGTCGTATAGGCAATATGGCAGGGGACCTGGGCGCGATCTATTTTTGTAGTAAGAAACGAAAAGGGAGTCGGTTCGGCGTCGCCGTGCTGCGGTTCGAAGCGCGACCATTCGATGGTTCGGCCATCCAGGCGCGGAGGGGTGCCGGTCTTCAGGCGCTTCCAGTCCAGACCCAGCGACCGCAGCTGATCGCCCAGCAAGTTCGAGGGCGCCTCGCCGCTGCGGCCGCAGCTATACTTTCTGCTCGCCGACGTGCGCCAGGCCGTTCAGAAACGTTCCGGTTGTGACCACGACCGCTTCCGCTTTCGATGATGCGGCCGTCCCGCAGCAAGACACCGCTGACTCGACGCGGCCCTTCCGTCCGATATTTGCAGTTGAGCGACCTCGGCCTGCACGATCCGGAGATTCGGCTCTTTTTCTAGCACTTCGCGCATTCGCAGGCGATATTGTTTCTTGTCGCACTGCGCGCGCGGCGACCAAACGGCCGGCCCGCGGCTGGTATTCAAGCAGCCGGAACTGGATTCCGACGGCGTCCGTCACCTCGCCCATCACGCCGCCCAGAGCGTCGATCTCGCGCACCAGGTGGCCCTTGGCGATGCCGCCGACCGCCGGATTGCACGACATCTGCGCGATCAGATCCAGGTTCATGGTGACCATCGCGGTCTTCAGGCCCAGGCGCGCGCAGGCGCGCGCGGCTTCACAGCCGGCGTGTCCGGCGCCGACTACGATCACGTGGTAACGATTCGCCACGTCACCCTATTCTAACGTGGCGCGGTAAACTGGCAGTTCGAACCGTGAAAATTCTGATCATTGGAAGCGGCGGGCGCGAGCACGCGATCGCGTGGCGTCTGGCGCAAGAAGGTCATGCAGATCTTCGCGGCGCCCGGCAATCCTGGCATCGCGCAATTGGGAAAGCTTTTTCCACCGGACTATCTCGCGGCTGCTCGTGCCGTCGATCCCGATCTTACCGTCGTCGGACCGGAAGTTCCGCTGGTGGCGGGCATCGTCGACCAATTCCGCGCGATCGGGACTGCGCATCGTCGGCCCGACGCAAGAAATGGCGCAGCTCGAAGGCGAGCAAGATCTATTCGAAGGAGTTCATGCAGCGGCTCGGGATTCCGACGGCTCGCTTCGTGCGCGTCGAATCCGCGGCGGCCGGCATCGATGCTCTGCGCCAATTCGATTATCCGGTCGTGATCAAAGCCGACGGGCTGGCGGCCGGCAAAGGCGTGATCATCGCGCACGATCGCACGAGGCCGAAGCGGCAATTCATTCACTGGGGCCGCGGCTGGTGATCGAAGAATTCCTTCAGGGAGAAGAAGTCAGCTTCATCGTGCTGAGTGACGGCCGCAGTCTGTCCCGCTCGAAGCCACGCAGGATCACAAGGCCGTCGGCGACGGCGACACCGGGCCGAACACCGGCGGCATGGGCGCCTATTGCGATGGGCGGATTCTGACATCGAAAGAATCGCAGCGCGTGCTCGATACGATCATCGAACCCGCGGTCGCCGCAACCGGCTTCACTGGATTTCTCTACGCGGGCCTGATGATGACGGCGGACGGGCCGAAGGTGCTCGAATTCAATGTGCGGCTGGGCGATCCGGAAACACAGCCTCTGATGCATCGGCTGGATGTCGGCGGATTTTGGCGATGTGCTGATGCGCGTCTGCTACGCGGAACTCTGGCTGGAGCGAAGCTTCACTGGAAAGACGGCAGCCCTCGGTGTGCGTCGTTCTGGCGGCTGCGGGATATCCCGGGCAGGTCCGCACCGGCGATGTGATTCACGGGATCGAAGACTGCGGCGCACAGGTGTTTCAGGCGGGGACCAAGATTGGGCCGGCGGGGCTGGAGACGGCGGGCGGTCGGGTGTTGGGCGTTACCGCATCCGGGGCGGATCTCGCCGGCGCCATCGCGAACACCTATGCTGCGGTCGAGAAGATTCATTTCGATGGCATGCACTATCGCCGGGATATTGCGCAAAAGGGTCTGAAGCGCTGGACCTCTGCTCGGTGAACTGGCCCGGGCTTAAGGCGGCGAGGTCAGCGCGACGACGAACAAGCCAATCCAAATTGCAGAAATCGCCTGCGTCCCGGATCGATGTTCCATTCCGACGGTCATTCGCACGCTGCTACAATCGAAACGTAAAAGACATTTTGGGGACGTAGCTCAGATGGATAGAGCGGTCGCCTCCTAAGCGACAGGTCGGCAGTTCGAATCTGCCCGTCCCTACCATCGGACGCAGGATGATTGTCACCGTAGACCCCCTGTGGTTAAATGGTAGGTTCACCCCCTGCCAGAACGGTCCAGGCTACAAGTGAGATTTCTATGGCTTACGTTATTGCGGAACCCTGATCGGAATCAAGGACACGGCCTGCGTGGACGCCTGCCCGGTGGATTGCATCCATCCGAAGAAAGACGCCGAAAAATTCGCCGACCGAAGATATGCTCTACATCGATCCGGTGGAGTGCATCGATTGCGGCGCCTGCGTGCCGGTTTGCCCGGTGTCGGCGATCTTCGCGCTCGACGATCTGCCGGAGAAGTGGTCGGATTTCGCGCAGAAGAACGCCGCCTATTTCGGGCGCTAGGTAGCCGATACGTCGCGCTCTGAATGTCGGTCTCCCACACCTTCACTTCGCGAATCCGGATGGGCGACAGGCGTTGCCGCTGAGACCGGCGCGTACATCTCCTCGTAGAAATATTCCGCGATGTTCTCGGCCGACGGATTCTTCACGTCGAACGGCGGGATTTCGTTCAGGAAGCTGTGATCCAGGCGGTCGATCACGGCCTGCATCAGGCTTCTTCACGTCCACGAAATCCACCAGCATGCCGGTGTCGTCCAGGCGCTCGCCTTCGATCACCACCTGCACGCGGAAATTGTGGCCGTGCACGTTCTCGCACTTGCCCTTGTAATTGCGCAGCGCGTGGCCGGCGGCGAATGTCTGTTCCACGGAAACTTCAAACATTCGAAAAATTTCTCCACGTCGTCTCGTTTGGTGGTGAACCCGTAATCGCGGCAGGCTGTCGAAAAACACCTGGCCGTAGCGCGTCTTGGTGATCCGATTATCCAGCAGCACCAGCACGCCGCGATCCGTCCGGCTGCGGATCAGCCGCCCGAATCCCTGCTTCAGCGCGATGGCGGCCTGCGGGACCTGGTAATCGTAGAACGGATCGCCGCCGTCGTTCGCGAATCGCCGCGATGCGCGCCTCCACCACCGGATCGCTGGGCACCGCGAACGGCAGCTTATCGATGATAACGCAGCTCAACTGCTCGCCCGGCACGTCCACGCCCTGCCAGAACGACGAGGTCGCGAACAGCACGGCGTTGGGCGTGGCGCGGAACTCTTCGAGCAGCGCGCTGCGCGGGCCGGTGCCTTGCAGCAGCGTCTGATACGGGATTTCGAGCGAAACGCGGTCGTAGATCAGGCGCATCTGCTGGTAGCTGGTGAACAGCACGAACGCCCGGCCGCGGCTGTGCGTACAGGATCTCGATGATCTCGTCGGCGGCGGCGGCTGTGAACGCGGGATTGCGCGGATCGGGCAAGATTCTGCGGCACGTACAGCAGCGCCTGTTTCTGGTAATCGAAATGGCTGGGCACGACCAGCGTGCGCGCGCGTGCGCAGGCCCAGCCGGCTCTTGGTGAACTCGAACTCGCCGGCGACGGCCAGGGTGGCGGAGGTGAGGACCACGGTATCGACCGCGTCGAAAAGCTTCTCGTCGAGGAGCTGCGAAACGTCGATGGGCGTGGCCTGCAGAAAAGTCCCGCGGCCGCGCGCTCGATCCAATAGACGTAGCGCGCGGTCGCCGCTTTCCATCCAGAATTGCAAGCGCGCGCGCGATCTCCGCGCGCGCGGTGGACCAGCGGAATCGACTTCCTCGGGCGCGGCTTTCAGCAGTTCCAGTTGCAGCGCGATCAGTTCCAGAGCGCGCCAGCACGTCGCGATAGGCTTCCTCGTTCTTCTCGAGAAACGCCTCGTGCGACCGGAAGCCGGTGCGGCCCTCGGCGGCGCCGAACAGCGCGAAGAACTGCGTCGGCGCGATCCGCCGAGCGTGATCAGGATGCGGTCCAGCTCCTGCGATGCCGAACTTCTTGCGATGCGCGAGCGCACGCGACGTCGCGCGTCAGCTCCTCGAACTGGTAGCTGCGAAACGGTGACGCCGAAATACTGGCCGGCGACGTCTTCCATCTCGTGCGCTTCGTCGAAAATCACGGCGCCGTAGTCGGGGATGATGCCGCGCCGTCGCTCGTCGCCCTTCACCGCCAGATCGGCGAAGAACAGGTGGTGATTGACGATGATGATGTCGCTTTCGCTGCGCCCTCTGGTGCATCAGCGTGATGAAGCAGCGCTCGAACTGCGGGCACTTCTGGCCGGTGCACAGATCGCCGCGCGCGTCGATCTTGGCCCAGGCGGTGCTCGATTCGGGCAGCGTCTTGATCTCGGCGCGGTCGCCGGTTTCGGTGGTCTTCTCCCACTCGCGAATGATCTGAAAATCGGCGACCTCTTCCAGGCCCGTCGAGCACCGGCTCCTTTTCGGCGTCGTAGATTTTCTGGCGGCAGGCGTAGTTGGCGCGGCCCTTCATGTAGCAGACGCGCAGCGGGCCCAGGTGCTTTTCCAGGAACGGAATGTCCTTGAAGAAAAGCTGCTCCTGCAGATTCTTCGTGCCGGTGGAGACGACGACGCGCTTCCACGGAGAATCGCGGGCACCAGGTACGCCAGCGTCTTGCCGGTGCCGGTGCCCGCTTCGACGATCAGGTGCTTCTTATCGGCGAGCGCGGATTCCACGGCTTCGGCCATTTCCAGCTGGCCGGCGCGATATTCGTAATTCGGGTGCCACTCGGAAAGCAGTCCCTTGCGGCCGAAGAACTGGCGAACGGTGAGGGTCTTGGTGGGCACCTTAACACACGATTATCTCATTCAAATCAATTGGCCCTTCCATTTGCCTCTTCGAAACACACTTACGGCGACGACGGCGTAGATGGACGCCGAAATCGCTACGGCCGAAAATACGCCGTTCGGTCCAAAGCCCATCTTGAAGGCGAGAAACCACGCGAAGGGGATCTGCAAAAACCAGTTGGTGCAGATGCTGATCGCGGTGGGAGTATACGTATCGCCCGCGCCGTTGAACGCCTGCACGATCACCATGCCCCAGGCGTAGAAGATGTATCCATAGCTGATCACGCGCAGAGCGGTAGACGCGACGTGAATCACGCTGGGATCATCGGTGAAAATCGACACTAGCGGCTTCGCGAAAACGACGAACACTACCGCGACCAGGCCCAGAAAGGCCATGTTGTAGAAACCGGCGCGCCAAACCGATTGCTCGGCTCGATCCGGCTTGCGCGCACCCAGGTTCTGGCCGACCAGAGTCGCCGCGGCATTCGCCATGCCCCAACTGGGGAGAATCGCGAAGATGAAAATGCGCATCGCCACCGTATAGCCTGCGACCGCAACGCTGCCGAAGGACGCAACCATGCGCACCAGGCCGATCCAGCTCGCCATGCCCACGAAATATTGAAAGATTCCACCGATCGAGAGGCGGATCAAGCGTAGCATCGTATCCAATCGGAAATGGAAATGCTTTGCGCGCACGACGACACGGCTGCGGCTGCGGGTCAGCATCCAGATCTGAATGGCGACGCCACTGGACCGGCCGATGGTGGTTCCGATTCCCGAACCGAGCACTCCTAATCGCGGGAACGGCCCAAGGCCGAAAATCAGCAAGGGGTTCAGGACAATGTTGATCAGATTCGCGATCCACAGAACTCGCATGGCGAGCACGGCATCGCCCGCGCCGCGAAACACGCCGTTGATCAGAAACAGCAGCATCACCGCGGCGCTGCCGCCGTAGATGACGCGCGTGTAACCCGAGCCGATGGCGATGATCGAGCTCGACGCGCCCATCAGACGCAGGATTTCCGGAGCGAACCACGCGCCCGTGAATCCGGTGACAGCCGCGACCATCAGGCCCAGCAGTATGGATTGCGCCGCCGATTCCGCCGCGCCCGCTGGATTTTTTTCGCCGATCCTACGCGCGACCATCGCCGCAGTAGCGACGCTCAGACCCATCGCGACCGCGAACAGCAGTGTCAGAACCGCTTCCGTCAGGCCGACCGTCGCGACCGAATCCGCACCCAGATGCGCGACCCAAAACATGTCGACCACTGCAAATAGAGATTCCATGGCCATCTCGAGCACCATCGGAATGGCGAGCAGGGCAATGGCGCGGCCGATGGGCTCGCTGGTGAAATCGCGATGGCTATCGCCGCGAATGGCATCGCGAATCGAGGCGAAGACGCCATGATTCTCGGAAACAACTTCTTGCATGGAAGATCCTCCACAGACTCGTTTAAGGGGGGAAACCGTCGCCGAGACCGGTCGAGTGGAGCGTCAGCGCCGCTCAAATGGAATCGGCAAATCGAGGCTTAGAGGACAAGAATCATAGCGAACTCGAACTTCGAGGTTAGCGCAAAGACGGATGCGAAATCAAATCGGCCTAGCTGATATTCCCATGTTCGTCAAGTGCAACCGGGGATATCATCCGTTCTGGAATTGTGATGTGGTAGCGTGCGTGGCGGCGTTCTCCGGTTCGCTCGAATGCGCCCTTGGCGACCAGATCGGCAAGATCGCGCGTCGTGGTTGCGGGGGAGGCGCCGGTGATGCTCGCATAGTTCCCGGCGCCCAATCCGCTTTTGAATCCACCGGGAACTTCTCGCAACATGTGAATCAGGGCTTTTTCCTGGCGTAGATTGAGTTGAGGGCGCATCCGGTCGAGCAGACGCGTGGTGTCGATCAGGAACTCGACGCGAGCGGTGGCGCGGCGCTGGGCTTCGATCGCGATTCCGGCAAACCAGGACAGCCACGCGGTCACTTCGTTGCTCTGCCTCGCGGCCTCCAGCGCCTCGTCATAAGCGTCGCGTCTGGCGAGCAGGGTCGCCGCCAGAGCGGTCAGCGTGGGTTGTCCGGCACGCTGTAAGAGCGCCTTTTCGGCGATCGCACGGCCGATTTGTCCGTTGCCGTCTTCGAAGGGGTAGATGGATAGGAAATACAGATGCGCAATTCCGGCTCGCGTCAGAGCGGGCAGAGGCGCGGGGCCAGTTGGCGCGGTCCGATTGAACCCTTTCACGAAGCGCGCCATTTCTTGCGGAATTCGCGACCACGGTGGCGCTTCGAAATGCGGTCGCGGCTTGTATTCGTCACTGGTGCGATAGCGGCCAACATCGGTAACGTCGCTGCGTCCCTGGCCCAGCATCCGATGCCAGCGAAACATGGTTTGATCGGAGAGCGGTTCGGCAAAAGAACGGGAAACGTCAACGATCATCTCCGCGATCCCTTGTTCGGCCAGCGTCACGTGACGCGTGTCTGCGACCAGGCCGAAGATCTGGCGAACGGAGGATCGCACGCTCGCGTGGTTGAGGATCTCTCCTTCGATTTCTGAGGTGGCGATCGCTTCGGAGCCGATCGCTTCTATGGGGAGCTGCTCGCGATCCGGCAAAGATAGGTGCTTGACTGTGCCGGCGAATACACCCGATTCTATCAGGAATAGCTCTTCAGCTTTTAGGAGGCAGGTTTTCTCCCAAGTGAAGCTAGGCCAATCGGGTTGCTGCCAGTTCCAGGCCATGAGCGATGGAAGAATGTTTCATCACTCAGAATATCCTATTTTATGATCGATAAAGATTTGCTTTATCGATCATCAAGCTAAAATGCCTGGCTGGACGTGATGCCGCTCGACTGAAGAGCAACCGCCATCTTCTCAAGCGCAGATTTGTGGATCTGCGAAACACGGCTTTCGTTGATTCCCAAAACGCCGCCGATTTCTTTCATCGTCATTTCGTTGGTGTAGTACAACAGAACGACTTTGCGATAACGCTCCGGCAAGGTCTTCATCGCGACGCCGAGTACGCTGCGAAGCTGCTCGCGGGCACAAATCGAATCGGGCTGGCTTTCGGGTTTTCCTGGAAAATCGGGGGCGGGAAGGTCTTCGTTTTCGTTCGATCGGGTGGACGCCGAGATCAATCCGACGTTGCGCAGGTCGAGCATCATGGTGCGCCAGCGATCCACGTCCATGCCGAGCTTCTGGGCGACCTCAGCTTCGGTCGGGGTCCGTTGCAACGTGGAGGAAAGGTCACGCGTGGCGGCTTCCACCTGTTTGTGGCGGCGGCGCATATCGCGAGAGGCCCAGTCGAGCTGGCGAAGACTGTCGAGGATGGCGCCCTTGATGCGATGTTTGGCGTAACTCGAAAAGACCACCTGCTTTTCCGGATTGAATTTGTTGGCGGCGTCGAAGAGGCCGAGAATACCAGCGTGAACCAGATCGTCCAGATCCACGTGGACCGGCAGATTTTCATGAACGCGCACGGCGATGGCTTTCACCAGCGGAAGATGCTCCAGGACCACACGGTCGCGGCGCGCCAGGCGGGCAGCCTGGGAGTTCGTCGCCGGCTTGGACTGCGCCGGAGCGTGTAGAGTCGCGGACATGCCCATCGGCTTGACCGGTGCGGTTCGCCCTCGGCTCGTGGCGTCGTTCGAAGGAAGCGCACGCACGGCTACGGGGCTGGCAGCAGTCTTGTATTTCGTCATCGTCATCATCTCGGCTTGTCTCCTAGTTCAATTCACCGGCGCCTCTGGAAATGCACGCCCCCGGCCAATCCATCCCTCTAGTGGGAACGCGCGCTTCCGCCGATACAACAAGCGGCCGCGTAAACGAGCGTTGTACTTTGGAATCAGAAGGAAACCTTAGAACGGCGAGTACGCGATCAACGGTCAGCTTGATGCCGATGCTCGAAGCACGCGATCGACCCGTACCGATTTGGAACCTGTTTCCCACCCGTCCGCTCCCAGACTGAAACGTTGGGGACTGTTCTGGGAACCAGAACAATCTCAACCTCTCTGGTATATAGCAGCGTAATGGCGGAGGGAGGGGTTCGTACCTCGATGCTTTACCTTAGATGGGACCTAATAAATTTCTCAGGCGGGATATGCCCGGGCTCTAACTCTCACGGCGCTTCAGTACCACCAGCCACGTTTTGATCGCAAAAAGACCTAGAATTAGCCATGTGGCGATGCGAATCCGGCCGGTGAGGGTGAAACCGGCCAGCAGGCCGAGCGCGGCATAAGTCGACATCGCGGCTATAAACTTTAGATCCATAGGCACTTACTTACTTAGTGGGCATATTATAGGCAAACGCGAGCTGAAGGCGGATCTCGTCGCCCTTATAATCGGCGGGTAAGGGCGGAAATGGATACGATGCGCTGATGGCCGCGACGGCCGCGCGATCCAAGGCGTCAGTGCCGGCGCCCTCTGCAATCACTAACTTAGGAACCGCCCCCTGACGATCGATGGCGAATTGGACCAAAACCCGGCCGCGCCGCCCCATGCGGGCGCTTTCCGGAAGGATCGCCATCCAGTTGCGGCGCACAGCCGTCAAGACCTGAAGCAGGTACGGCTTGAAGTCGACGCCCTTGGCATCGCTTAAGAGCTGCAAGTTACTGCCAATGCGGCCCGCGGACGGGCTCTGGCTGAGATTCGGTATATTGGTTGCGCTATCGCCGATATCGCCGACCATGGCCCCGCCCGCTCCCCGAGCCAGATCCTGAACCGAGGATGAGGGCTGGGGGACCGGGGAATTTGGTCTACGGGTAGTCTGCACCGGCTGAGATGCCACGTCCTCGAACGCAAGCTTAGGTTTTTCAGGAGCTTGCTGTTGCGGGGGAGGTGGTTTGGGCGGGGTGGTTGGAACTGCGGGCGGCGGGGGCGGGGGCGCTGAGGCGATCTCAATTTTGGGAGGCTCCGCCGCGGTGACCGGGAGCGGCGTGGGAATTGGGCTCTGAACCACGGGTCCGGGAGGCGGTGAGGGAGCCCGGAAACGTGGCGTCTGCGGTTGAGGGGCGGGGTTGGCGCTGCGAACATCCAGCTCGCGCGTTACCTTGCCCGTGTTGGGGGCTTTCTGGGTCGGCTCGTAGAACTTGGGAGCGAACAGACGTACGGCTTTGTGAACGTCGGTCATGATCGGCGCGTAGGGCGCTCGTTCCACGTCCGGCAGGGAAACAATGAACGCGATCAGGAGGATATGGACGAGAATCGAGGCTAAGCTATTCCGAAGAATGCGCCGGGGCGTTACTGGTTCCCGCCAGGGGCGGAGAAAATCAGGTTCGATTGGACCGGCGACACCTATGGCTGAAGGCATTTGTAGCCCGATCTTAACGACGCGCTCCGGGGTGGCGAGATTACTATGCTGAAAGGCTTACGCCCCGAGCGTCCGCGCGACAAGTCGCGCATGCTCATCAATCTTAGCAACAATCGCGGCGGCAACATCCAAGGCCGCGAGCGCCTGTTCACCGGTAACGCGAGGAGGCTGGCGCGTCTGGATGGAATCGATGAAGGCTTCCAGCTCCAGGCGCAGCGGTTCGTTCTTCATTACGGGAAGAGCCTCGAAGTCGATCTTCATGGGTGGACTTACTCTAAACCGCACTGCGTCCTGGCGGCTGTAATCGAGTGAAATATATTCGTGCGGCTGGAACAGACGCAGTTTGCGGACGCGTTCCGTAGATACCCGGCTGGCGGTGAGATTGGCAACGCAGCCTCCGGGAAACTGGAGGCGCACGTTGGCGATATCGACTTTCGGAGAAAGAATCGAGATGCCGGCGGCGCGAATTTCGTCGGGCATCAGACCGGTTAGGGACAGGACGATGTCGATATCGTGGATCATCAGGTCGAGCACTACGTCCACGTCGAGGCTGCGGGGACTGAACTCGCTAAGGCGATGAATCTCGAAGAAAAGCGGTTTGGAGACCACGTGTTCCAGCGCGAGGATGGCGGGATTGAATCGCTCCAGATGTCCTACTTGCAGGATTTTTTTGTAGCGTGCCGCGGTTTCGACCAGTTTGCGCGCGGCGGCGGGATCGCCGGCGATCGGTTTTTCAACCAGGACGTCCAGGCCGAGCTCGATCAGGCGGCATCCGATCTCAGCGTGGGTAACTGTAGGGGAGGCGACAACGGCGGCGTCAGCATCACCCGCGAGATCTTCCAGCGACGCGAATACAGGGCAACCGAGCGCGGCGGCGCGCTCACGGTCAAGGTCGAGGACGCCCGCCAGATCGGCTTGGGCGCTTTCTCGAATGACACGAACGTGATTCCGGCCGAACGCGCCGGCTCCAACTACTGCGATACGGGGTTTGGACACCTAGGAAAAAGACTAACACGGCTAATGGAATCAATGAGAACCGCCGATTTTATAGCCACATGCGCGCGCGAGTACTGGCGTTTCTGATCGCATCGTCCTGCCTCTACGCGCAGCGCTACAATTTCAAGTTTTACGGCGAAGAAGACGGCCTCGAAAACATGGCGGTGCACGTCGTCTTGCAGGATCGCACCGGGTTCCTATGGGTAGGGACGCAGAACGGCCTATATCGCTACGATGGCAGCCGATTTGTGGGGTTCGGCAAGAACGAGGGACTGCCGGGGGCTCGCGTCGAATCCCTGCACGAGTCGATCGACGGCACGCTTTGGGTCGGGACGCAGGCGGGACTTGCGCGGAAGAGCGGAGACCGGTTCGAAGTGGTTCCCATGGGAGTCGCGCGTGGAGTGGTGAGCCGCGAGGGGATCGCGTCCGACGCGGCGGGACGCATTTATCTGGCGACGGAACGCGGGCTGGTGACCGGGCCTCCATTCAAATTGATCGACGCGCCGGGCGGCGAGGCTGCGAGCGCGTATGTTGACGGAAGCGGAATCGTGTGGTTCGGATGCGGCCCGAGCTTGTGCCGCTATGAGCACGGAGAAGCGGTCGAGGTAGGCTCGGCTGAAGGGCTACCCGCTGAGGGTTGGGATGCGATTCTGGGGGATCTGGACGGGAATCTGTGGGTCCGCAGCGAGAAGTCGCTGTATATGCGCGCGAGCGGATCGCAGCGGTTCGAGATTCGGCGCGGGCTGCCGGAATCGACGAACACTTATCCGACGCTGGCGCTGGATCCTGCGGGAAAATTGTTAGTTCCGACGTATCGTGGATTGGCCCGGCAGACCGAACAGGGGTGGGAGATCCTGGACGCGCAGCAAGGGTTGGCGACCAACGACATTTCCGCTGTAATGCAGGATCGCGAAGGATCGATCTGGCTGGGTTTGCTGGGATCGGGACTGGCGCGATGGCTGGGATACAACGAATGGCAAAGCTGGAGCGATCGCGAAGGGCTGAGCCGCGAATCGATCTGGTCGATCGCGCGCGACACGATGGGACGGCTTTGGGTAGGCACGCAGTTCGGGTTGAATTATGCGGAGGAGCGCAAGGGCCGCGTGGTGTGGAAGAAGCAGCCTCTGGCGGGGGTCGAAATGATCCGCGCGCTGGCGGCGGGGCCGAACGGCACGCTATGGATTGGGGCCTGGCCCGGCGGTTTACGCTGGCTGAACACGCGGACGCACGAAACACGATTCATTGGCGAAGACGATGGGCTAACGAGTAACTACGTCCGGCATGTGATGGTGGACCGCGAGAGTCGCGTATGGGTGTCGACGCGCGAAGGCCTGTTTCGGGCGGAAGCCGGATCAACGAGCTTCGAAACTCTGATACCGGACGAAACTTTTCACATGACGATGACGGACCGCGATGGCGCGGTGTGGGCCGCAGGGGCAAACGGGCTGGTGCGCTTTTCGCAAGGACAGAAAACGCGCTTTAACACGCGCAACGGACTGAAATCAGACGTAGTGGCACACGTGGCGGAAGATCCTGACGGATCATTATGGATCGGATATTACGACGCTTTTGGACTCACGCGCATGACGTTCGAGGCAGGGAAGCCGCGCCTGGAACATTTCACGACGTCCAGCGGACTGCGTTCGGATAAATCGCTGTTTCTGGGTTTTGACGCGCGGGGATGGTTGTGGGCGGGGACAGATCACGGGGTCGATGTTTTCGATCGGACGCGATGGCGCCACTACGGGCGCTCGGACGGCATGATCTGGGACGATTGCAACACCAACGGCTTCATGGCGGACGCGGATGGAGGCGTGTGGGTGGGAACCAGCCGCGGGCTTTCGCGTTTTCGACCGGCCGCTGCCACGACAGCCAGTGTGCCTCCGACGGTAGTATTCACTTCGGTGAAGTTCGGCGAGCAGAGCGTAGATCCGGCAACGGCGCCGGAGGTTCAATACCGGCGCAATTCGCTCCAAGTTCGATTTGCTGCGCTGACGTTCGTGCAGGAGTCGAGCGTGTTGTTCCGGTATCGCCTGGCAGGCATACGGGGCAACTGGACGGAAACTTCGCAGCGCGAGCTGGATTTTCCCGGTTTGCCGCCGGGTCAATACACACTCGAAGTGCTCGCGCGCAACAAGCAAGGGATGTGGAGCGCGGAGCCGGCGCGTTTCACGTTCCAGGTGCTGACGCCGTGGTTTCTCACGTGGTGGTTCCGGATCGGAAACGTGCTGATCGTTCTCGCGATCGGCCGTTATATGTGGTATCGGCGCACCCGGCGGCTGGCGGCAGAAAAAAGCCGCCTGGAGACCGCGGTAACGCAACGCACGCGCGAACTGTCGCTTGAAAAGCAGCGTGTGATCGAGGAGAAAGCGCGCACCGAGCAACAGAAGGTGGAGATCGAGCGATTGCTCCAGGAAGCGCAGCAGGCCAGCCGGTCCAAGAGCGAGTTTCTAGCCAACATGAGTCACGAAATCCGCACGCCGATGAACGGGATCCTCGGCATGACGGACATGGCTCTGGCGATGCCGCTCACGGCCGAGCAGCGCGAATACTTGCAAACGGCTCGCCTGTCCGCGAAGTCTCTGCTGACGATTCTGAATGACGCGTTGGATTTTTCGAAGATCGAAGCGGGCCGCATGGAGCTGAGCCCCATTGAGTTTTCTCTGCGTCAATGCGTACACGACACGGCCAGAATGCTTTCAGTGGCGGCCGGGGAAAAGAACTTGAAGTTGGAAGTACGGTTCGAAGAGAGCGTGGCGGACCATGTAATCGGCGATCCGGACCGGCTGCGGCAGGTGCTGCTGAATCTGGTGGGAAACGCCATAAAATTTACGGCAACGGGCGGGGTGACGATCGCGATCGAAGCGGAAAAAAGCGACGGAGACACGCTGTTTGCGCACTTTTCGGTCACCGACACGGGCATCGGAATTCCGCGCGATAAACAGGAGCTGATCTTCGAAGCGTTCCGGCAGGCCGACGGATCGACCACGCGCAAATACGGCGGCACGGGGCTTGGTCTGGCGATTTGTGTACGGCTGGTCGAAATGATGGGCGGCAAGGTCCGCGTCGAAAGCGAACCGGGGAAGGGCAGCACGTTTCACTTCACGGCGCAGTTCGGCGTGGTGCGCGAAGCCGGTCCTGAGCGGCCCACCGATACGCTGAGCCTGCAGAACATGGCGGCAGCGGTAGGAACCAGCACGGTGACGCCGCAGAGCATTCACGTCCTGCTGGCTGAGGACAACCCGATCAACCAGCGCGTGGCGATGCGGCTTCTCGAAAAGCGCGGCCATCGCGTGGCGCTGGCGGTGACGGGACATGAAGTGCTCGCGTGGCTGGAGCGCCAGCGATTCGACCTGATCTTGATGGACGTGCAGATGCCGGACCTGGACGGCGTGGAAGCTACGCGCATCATTCGCGAGCGCGAAAAACAGACCGGCGGGTACACACCGATCGTCGCGCTGACAGCGCATACCATGCAAGGCGACCGGGAGCGCTGCCTGGAATCCGGTATGGATAGCTACGTCAATAAGCCGATTGAAGCGGCGAAATTACTGGAAGTGGTCGAATCGACCGCGGCCGCGCACTCGGTCAGACGTTAGCTTACGAGTCTGCGTGAAAACGCGAGGAAACACCCGCTTGCTGGCGAGCCTGTGTGAAAACCCCCGGGATTGACCGCTCCCTTTGGTCGCGGCTCGTTTAAGTTGCCGATATTTGAGAGAGCTGGCAACGAGCCGCGACCGCAGGAAGCGGTGGATGTCGCCTTTCACAGACTCTTGCGCAACGGTCAGGCGTTAGTCTTCGCGGTGTGCCGGGCCATCATCTCGGCCATGCGAATCTGCATCTGGCGGGTGAGATGCGGAACCATTCCGATCATCCTCTCCATCAGCATTAGCTGGGCGCGATGGTGCATTTCATGCTCCTTCACGCCGAGCAGCATTTCGAACCGCGTCTTGCTCGCGGGAGTCGCGCCGGCCTGGCATGGATACATGTTCGCCGAGAAAATGGTCGGACATGCCCTGGAGGAAATGAGCGAAGTGCTCGCCCTGCTCGTTCAGCATGGTCAGAATCTGGAGCTTGGTGTGGGGTTTCGCCGAGGCCTCCATAATGGGCCTCATGAATGCGGGGAAATCGAAGCCTTCGAGTGTCTTCAGCTTCGCGGGACCATTAGCGTGCTCTTGAAATTTCGAGCCATAACAAATGTGCACCAGCGTTTCGCCGATGGTGCGCGTTTCCGGCGCGGCGCGAAATCCATAGTGCTCTTCGCCGATCTCTTCAGCGATGGTCAAGGTATTTTTTCGAACAGTGCGAAAACTTTCTGCGAGTTCTTTGGCTCCGTAGTAGTTCATGAGTCTATTTTACGGTACATTCACACCAGGATGGCGTTCGATCTACAACCCACTTTGAAAGGCGAGCTTGTGGAACTCAGGCCGCTTCGAGCGGAGGATTTCGACGCGCTTTACGCGGTGGCTCGCGATCCGCTGATCTGGGAGCAGCATCCGGCGCAGGACCGGTACCAGGAAGAAGTCTTTCGCGGATTTTTTCGGGAGGCTATGGCATCCGGCGGAGCTTTGATCGGGAACGACAGGAAAGATGGCTGCGTGATCGGGTCGTCGCGATTTCACGGTTACGATGAGGCGAACAGCGAGATCGAAATCGGGTGGACGTTCCTGGCCCGGTCGCATTGGGGTGGCACTTACAACGGGGAAATGAAGGAATTGATGTTGCGCCACGCTTTTCGATTCGTCAAGAGTGTAGTTTTTCTGGTCGGTCCGCTGAATTTGCGGTCGCAGAAGGCGGTGGAGAAGATCGGCGGCGTGCGCGCGGGATCGAGGGTCGACGGGAGTGGGCGGGAGAGTTTTGTGTATCGAATTGGCGCCCAGTAGAGGTGGTTGCTGCTTCGCGAGGCAGTGAGGAAACCCGCTACATCCACCGCTTCCTGCGGTCGCGGCTCGCTTGAGCTGCTGAAATTCGAACGCACCGAGAATGAGCCGCGACCACAAGGAGCGGTCGGTCGCGAATCGTCGTGTTAGCTGCGGCCGCGGGCGGCGGCGGCCGGTGGAGGGGCGGAGGGCGCGGGAGCGGTGGCTGCGGGCTGGGTCTCGGTTCGCACCAGATTCAGAAGTTTGCGCAGCTCCGTGTCGAGCTTCTTCTTGACGTCGGCGTTATCCTTCAGGAACTGCCTGGCGTTTTCGCGGCCCTGGCCGATGCGCTCGCCTTTGTAGCTGTACCAGGCGCCGCTCTTTTCGACCAGGTTCTGCGCCACGCCGAGGTCGATCAGGTCGCCTTCCTTGGAAATTCCCTCGCCGTAGATGATGTCGAACTCGGCTTCGCGGAACGGCGGAGCCATCTTGTTCTTGACGATCTTGATCTTGGTGCGATTGCCGGTTACCGTCTCGCCATCCTTGATAGCGGCGATGCGGCGGATATCGGCACGCACGCTGGCGTAAAACTTCAGCGCGCGGCCGCCGGTGGTGGTTTCGGGATTGCCGAACATCACGCCGATCTTTTCGCGGATCTGGTTGATGAAGATCAGGCAGGTATTCGACTTCGAAACGATGCCGGTGAGCTTGCGCATGGCCTGCGACATCAGGCGCGCGTGAACGCCCATGAAGCTGTCGCCCATTTCGCCGTCGAGCTCGGCTTTGGGGACCAGCGCCGCCACCGAATCGACCACCAGGACGTCGATCGAACCCGAGGTGATCAGCGCGTTGGTGATCTCCAGCGCCTGCTCGCCGTAATCGGGCTGCGAAACCAGCAGATTGTCGACGTCCACACCGAGCTTGCGAGCGTAAGCGGGATCGAGCGCGTGCTCGACGTCGATGTAGGCGGCCATGCCGCCGACCTTCTGCGCTTCGGCGACCACTTGCAGCGCGACGGTGGTTTTGCCCGACGATTCCGGGCCGAAGATCTCAGAGATGCGCCCGCGCGGAAACCCGCCGATGCCCAGCGCGTAATCGACCGAAATCGAGCCCGTGGAAATCGCGGGAACGGCCTGCACGGCTTGCGCGCCCAGGCGGATGACCGAGCCTTTTCCGAACTGCTTCTCGATCTGGCCCAGCGTTGCGCCCAAGGCCCGGCTGCGTTCTTTTTCGTCGGTTTTTGCTTCCATGGTGGAGATCCTTCTTCTCGGGGGGAAACCTAATTATAAAACGTATTCACTTGCGCTTGTTGCCGTAATGATCGGCCATGTCGTCATCGTAAAACGTGTGGGTATAGGCGTGGGGGTCTTCGGGCAGCATAGTGGCGTTCCAGGTCTCGTATTCATTCACCAGTCTGCGATAGACATCCGGCTGGCGATTCTTGAGATTCGCGCGTTCCAGCGGATCGGAGAGGACGTTGAATAGAAACGTGTTGCCGTTGATTTGCAGCCACTTCATGTCGCCATCGCGTACCGCTCGCTGAGCGTTGAACCGGTAGCGCCAGAACAACTTGCGCGACACCGGAGGCGCGTTTTGCGTTATTTCCGGAAGGAGATTCATGCCATCGGTGGGATACGCCGGATCGGGCCCGGTGCCTGCGGCGGCGAGCAGAGTCGGCAGCCAATCCATGCTGATCGCGACTTGCGTGGTCGTGATGCCGGGCTGAACGTGGCCGGGCCAGCGGAGCAGCGCGGGAATCCGCAAGCCGCCTTCGAGTAGATCGGTTTTCTTGCCGGTGAAGGGCCAGGTGTCGGAGAAACGCTCGCCTCCGTTGTCGCTGGTGAAGACCACGATGGTGTTGTCGGCGATGCTGTTGTCGTCGAGGGATTTCAGAACGCGACCGACTTGGAGGTCCATCTGGCGGACCATGCGAGCATAGGTCGCAAGCGAGCCGCCGTCGAAATCGATCAGGCCTTTGACGCGCTGCGATTCCGCCTCGTCGTCAGGGCCTTCCCACGGCCAGTGCGGCGCGTTGAAGTGGAGGCTTAGAAAGAACGGACTCTTCGCTTTGGCGTAATCGCCGATTACTTTGACCGCACGGCCACCCAGGAGATCGGTTAGATAGCCGGTTTGATGAATCGGCGCGTCATCGTCCCACAGGTCGTCCGTTTCCGTGTTAGCGGGGCCGGCTTTGTGGGTGAAATAGTCGAGCTGGCCGCCGCGAAATCCCCAGAAGTGATCGTAACCGCTTTTGGTCGGGCTGAAATCGGGGAGCCAGCCGAGATGCCATTTCCCGACCAGCGTGGTTCCGTAGCCGGCTTTTTTCAATAGCGACGGGAGCGTGGGATGCTCGGGTGGGAGACCGTGATGGCGGACCGGGGATGCGAGCGGCTCTTCGAGTCCCAGGGGCAATCGATATTGGTAGCGGCCGGTGATGAGAGCGGTGCGGGTCGCCGAACAGACCGAGGAATTCGCGTAGGCTTGCGTGAACTTGATTCCGGAAGCGGCGAGGCGGTCGATGTTGGGGGTGGTGAAATCGCGGCGGCCGTAGCAGGAAAGATCGGCGTAACCGAGATCGTCGGCCATGATGAAGACGATATTCGGCTGCGTGCCGGCGGCGGAGACGAATGCAAACGGGGCGGCAGCGGTCGCGGCTAGAGCATGACGGCGGGTGATGGGACTCACACTTTCTCCTCGGGTAAAAATGCGAAAGCCGGGCCCGTTATGGCGGCCCGGCTGTAGATCTTAAATTTACGCGCACCCGATAGGGTCAGGCAACATTCTGCGCCCGTGTACGGGCCAGAATCGCGTTCATCTGGTCCTTCAGGCGCAGTTTCTGCTTCTTCAAGCGAACCTCTTCGATCTGTTCCTGTTCGGTCAGATGCGATTTGGATTCGAGCACTTCCAGTTCCTTGTGAAACTGGGCGTGCTGAGCAGCCAAAGTACGAAACTCTTCGCTGCTCGCAATCAGATGCGCTTTCAATTCATCTTGCGTGTTAGTCTCCATCAAACACTCTCCTATGTGGTTTGCGAGATCCACGCCGAGTCTGATTGATAGGGTTGGTCGGGCTCGGTGGGTCGTAATCATGCGTAAAGACAGCCGGTCACCGACGGCCGACTGCTGCAACATGACGATATCATGAAAAAAACCTCATGACAATAGCGGCTTCAGGGGGATCGTGATAGTACTCATGACGCCGTCCGGTGGGGCGGAACCCAAGGCTTTCATAGAGTTTGATGGCGGCTTTGTTGGACTCGCGAACCTCTAGAAACCTAGCGGCACGGGCGCTGGCGAGCTCGGCTTCGAGCAGGCGTCGGGCGATTCCGCGGCGTCGCAAGTCCGGGTGGACCGCGATGTTTAGAACCTCACGCTCACCAGGCGCGGTTTGGCGGCAAGCCAGAAAACCGGCGACCTGATTGTCAACCATGGCGACGGTGCATTCGTATTTGAGATAGTCGGCCGGGCTCCCAGCTTGAAGCTCCCTGGATTACGGCGATGGCGGCAAGATCGTCTGGGCGCCCGGGCCGAAGGGTTATGGAATCGTCAAGGAGTTCGCGCAGGAGTTGACGCTGGCGCCGCCCGATCGCGCGCCAATCGAAATGTTTTTGGGCATGGGCTCGGGCGGCGTGTGCGATGGTCGATCGCAGAGCGTCATCTTCGAGCAGGTGGTTAATGCCGCTGGCGAAATCGGCCGGCGTGTCCGCGATCCAGATATCGACGCCATGCTTCAGGCCAAGACCGGCGCAGCCCGACGTGGTCGAGACCACTGCGCGCTCCATGGCGAGCGCTTCGAGGACCTTTACATTGGTACCAGCCGACTCCAGCGTTGGTACTACTACAAGATTCGTATCTGCATACAAAGGCCGAACGTCGGCGACGAACTCGAGAATGCGGATATTTTCAAAATTCGGGCGCAGCGTCCCGGTGTGGTGGGTCCAATGCAACCACGGGTCGGGGCCGGCGACGACGGTAAGCTCGACGGCCTGTGTCCGGGGCAGGATCTGGTCGACCAGAAAGCGGAACCCTTCAATGTTCGGAAAATGGCGAAAGGAACCGATGAACAGGACCCGGCGGCCGGGGCGCTCGGGATCGGGCTGAAAACGGGCGAGATCGACTCCGTTTTCGATCACGCGGGCCGTCTCAATACCCAACAGCGAGCGATCTTTTTCCGACGTCACGACCACGCGGTGGAATTTCCGGGTGAATCGACGCTCGAAACGCTGCCATCGCCACCAATCCCACCAGGAGCTGATGGCGCCGCGGCGCGAATGGACCTGAGCGTAGAGATCGAAGGTGACGTCGTGCTCGACCAGAATGTCGCCGCCATACCTGGCTAGGTACGTGTACTCTACTTGTAGTAAATCGGTTTCGCGAGCATCGATGAGACGCTGCATGGCGGGGGATCGATACTCGCCGGCTTCGGGAGGAACAAAGGTCGACCATCGCGGCTCGCGATAGCGCGACTTGGGGACCAGATAAACTTCCGTGACCAGTTCGAGCACCGGCGCGAGGCCGGTTTCGGAGCCTTCTGAAAACGCGTACAGCACGATATCGAATTCGCGCGCGATCTCGCGAAGAAGGTGGAACATCCGCACGGCGCCGCCGTGCGAAAGCGGGAACGGAAAATACGGCGTGAGGATTGCGATCGAACGGCGCTTCGGGTCGCGCGGACGGCCCTGGACTAGGCGGTGAGAATCGGGTCTGATCGTTTTGTCGCGCTTCCACGGGAAAAGCCAGCGCGGGCGCAGGAAGATTCGATCCAGCGGGACGCCTCGCAAGAATAGCCACGACGCGAGGGTCGGCATAAGGTGATGGCGTTCCAGCCTGGTGTTGTACGCCAGAATCTTGGTCGGCGCGAGCAGGAGTGCAGCGCGGCGAAGCCCGCGGAAGGAGGCATCGCCGGTAAACAGCACCGGCGCGAGGCCGATTCGATATCCGCGAAGGCGGCGGCGCAAGTCGCGCCAGGATTCGTTTGCATGGGCTTCAAAGTGCCGGCGCGACGGCTCCAGGCGGCGGATCTCTTCACACATCGCGCGGGAAAGAGCTTCATCGCCGGAACAAAAGCTGACGACAACCGCTTCCGGGTCTTTTCCGATCAGCGCGAACAGCCAGGACTTGATTCGCGGCTTCAGCGGCATGTCGCCCGAAGGATGATCACGCCGACCAGCGGCAACGCGGCCATGCTGAAGCAGACCGTGGTGAATCCCACGTGATCCACGATGGTGCCGATGGCCGGCGAGAAAAACGTCTGCATCAGACCGTAGGCGCAGGTCAGACCGGCGACTCCGAAGGCGGCTCGCGACGGGCCGAATAAATCGATCGGCATCGCGTAGAGATTAGTCGACACGCAGATCGCCCAAAAGGAGCTGATGGAGATGGCCGCCGTCGCGAGCGCTACGTTGGGCATGAACGGGATCGCGGCGGTGGCGATCAACGAGGCGATGGCGCAGATCCAACACACGCGAAGCCGCGCGTCGAGGACTGCGAGTCCGCCGCGGATCCAATGAAATGCGATCCAGCCGCCGAAAAATCCGCCGATGGTCGCCACCACTTGTGGAATCCACGCAAAGCGCGCGTTAGCTTGCTCCTGCGACATGTGCCACTGCTCGACGAAATACAGCGTAGTCCAGTTGGTCCACAGCGTGTAGAGCGACATGATGAAAACCGTGGAAATCATCAATCCCCACAGTCTGCGGTCGGACAGAAGGTCCACGATCGGGACTGTGGATCGCACGGTTTTTGCCGGATGCACGGGGACTCGCTTGGCAGTGATCAGCCATAGCGGCACCCAAATTAAACCGAGCGCGCCGGAAAAGATGAAGGTCGCGCGCCAGCCGTAGTGCGGTGCGATCCACGCGACCACCAACGGCGCCGCGGTCAGGCCCAGGCTGATGCCGATCTGATTAAACGCGGTGCCCATGGCGAGCTCGCTGGGCTCCAGATAAATACCGTTGGCCTTTCCAAAACAGGGGATGCCTGCCGCTTCCGCGATTCCTAAAACGCTGCGCGAGGCGAGCAGACCTCGAAAGCTAAGCGTGAATCCGGTGGCGGTTCCAGCCAGCGACCATACCAGTACGGCGATGCTGGCGCCGGCGTTCAAACCGACGTGGTCTATAAACAATCCTGCCAGCGGCGCCACCGTCGCGTAGAGAATCGAAAATATCGAAACGACTTTTCCGTAATCCTGATTGGTGAGATGAAACTCCAGCTTCAACGCGGGTGCGACGGCGGCGAGCAGGGACCGATCCAGGTAATTCAAAGCCGAGGAAAAAAGAAAGACGCTGATCGCGATCCATCGCAGCGGGATACGCGGCATCAGGGGAAGTCCACCATGGCGATGTCGCCGACCACATCCAGTTTCGCGTCGGCCTTGACGTTGTAAATCACCCTGATTTTACGAGCCGGGCGCTGGACGCCGCACGCGAACTTGACGCCATCGTTGCTGTGGACCGTCAGACGATTCGGATCGCGAATCACCAGACGAATCGCACCGCCGCCGTCGATGTTAATGGTCAGGCGCATAGGCCCGCCGGTGAGGCAATCGACCCGCGCGAGCGTCCCGGATAATTTCTCGCCCGGAGGATCCTCGAACCACTGTATCGGTTTCTCTCCCGGTTTCATCCCGCCCTGCTGCTTGTTGGCGGCTTCTTCGGCGGCGTGAACTTCCGCGGCCGCGCCTTCTTTGATACGCTGCAATTCAGCCGCCTGCTCAGCCGCGATGCGTTTTTTCTCGGCGGCTTCATACGCGGCGCGGCGCGTGTCGAGATCCAGGCGCACCTGTTTGATGCGAGCTCGTTCGGCATCGTTGGGCGCTGCCCGCATGGCGGAAGCCCAGGATTTATCGGCGTCGACGTAGAGATTCGCGTCAGTCTGCACTTCGGCGAGACTCTGCCAGTAGGCGGCATTGCGCGGTTCGAGCGTCGCGGCAAGCCTCAGCTCCTTGATTTTTGCGCCGGAGTCCTTTTCGAGCGCGGCCAGACGCTCATGCGGCTCGCCCCAGCGGGGATTGGCTTTCGCGGCGAGCTCCAGGGAAGGCCGGTCTCCTTTCGCCAGAAGTCCGCGAGGACTCCCGGGCGGAAACTTTTTGCCGCCTGCGGTCAGCTCGGCGAACAACGATTCGAGTGCTTCCTTGTCGACGTGCTTTTCGATGAAATCGAGATTGGGGTTCAACGATTCGCCGGAAACTGGCGCAGCTTCAAACTTGCCGGCACGGACGTAGGCCTCTACTTGTTCATCGAGTTTTGCGGGTGTCAATCCAAAGGCGTTGCGCGTGGCGAGAAGGAGATCGCCGCCGCCTTGCAGGTTGTTGAGATACACGCGAGCCTTGCCGCTGAAATCGGGGTTGGTCGCGATGAGCTGCATTTTCGCCCATGTGCGCAAACGATCGGGAGGAAGCTCACCGGCGGGCAGCGGGGCTCCCAGCATCACCTTGGTTCCGTTGACCTTGATAGTCGAAAAAAGATCGCACAACGCGGTTTCCACCGATTCGGGCATGCGGCCGGCGTTTTGATCGATCAATGCGCGCGTCAGCGCACGCAGCCAGTCGCGCGGCATCGGAACGTCGGCGGTCCAGGCGCTGAGCATCGCGGATCCGCCTTCAATGAACGGCTGACTGAGCGCGTGCGGGCCGTATTCCTTGGTACTCGAGAACAGGACGACGTGAATCGGCCAGATGGTTTCAATCTGGCTCTGCTGCGGTCCGCCGACGCCGAGGCTGTCCTTGCCCAGCATCACGCCTAAGACATGGCGGAGCTGCTCCATTTCATTGAGGCGCTCGCGTGAAGATTTGTCGCCGGCGTCGCTGACGACGCGAAAAGGGCCGATGCGGTATTCAATCCAGCTCGCGGCGTGGGCGGAGGCGGCGAGCGAGATTGCGAAAAGGAGGCGGTACATCCCTTCTTATCATGACAATTCTCATGACCAGCCGCCGGGAGAGACTAATGGCTGTCGCCGTCGTGGTCCACGTCGCCGGCGCTCTTCGTAGCTGCTTTCGCGGCGTCGCTCAACTGGACCGAGTCTTGTTTCGGGGCAGGCGGCGGAGCGGCTTGGGGCTTCACGTGGGTGTTCTCGGGCTGCTGACTGGCAATCGCTGAACTGGTTACGGGATTAATCATGCCTTACCTATCGACAGAAATTCCCAAAAAGAGAATTTCTCCGGCGGCGGCGACTAATCTGGAGTGGGGCTGGCCAATCGAGATCGTTTGGTAATGCCCGCGGTCGCCGTGGCCGCGGGGATCCTGCTCGGCAAATTGTTAGCGTTTTCAACGTGGGAAGCCATGTGGCCGATTGCGGCGTTCACATTATTGGGCGTAATGGCGCAACCTGGCAAGGCCAACATGGTTGGCAAAATCTGTGCCGTACTGGCGCTGATTTTCGTCGGCACGTGCGCGGAGGCGTGGCACCGGCCTGGCGCGCCGCCTGAGATTGACGCGGGGTCGCGCGAGACCGTGATCCTTCAAGGCTGCGTGGTCGAACCTACGGTCTTTTCAGCCAATCGCGAACAATTTACTTTGGAGCTGGACCGGAAGGCGCGCGCCCGAGTGAGCCTGGCGCTGAAAGATGACGATCCGCCGCAGAGGCTCGACTACGGGCAGCGTATCGAAATCGAAGGGCGTGTGCGCCGGCCGCACAACTACAACAATCCGGGTTCGTTCGATTACGCAGGCTACTTGGCCCGGCAGGATATTTTCTGGACCGCTGCGATGGCGCCAGGGTCGAAAGCGCGCGTTCTGCCGGGACGCTGCGGGTCGCGATTCATGGCGGCGGTGTTTGCGCTGCGCGTGGCTGCGCTCGACCGGATCGAGCGGCTGTACGGCGAAGACACCTATTCCACCGGCATGATGGAAGCGATCCTGATCGGCGAAACGTCGAAACTTGAGAAGGTCTGGACCGATAGTTTCCGGCGCACCGGAACGTTTCATGCATTGGTGATTTCGGGCGTGCATGTCACCGTGCTGGCGGGCGTGCTGCTGTTCCTGCTGCGCGTGTGCGCGATGCCTGAGATCCCGGCGCTGGCGATCACCGCGACGGCAGCCTGGGTGTATGCCCTGGTTTCAGGGTTTTCCGCGCCCGTGGTGCGGGCGGCTGGCGGATTCACGTTGTATCTGATCGCGCGGTTTTTCTTCCGGCGCGGACGCGTGATGAATCTGCTGGCGGCGGTCGCCTTGGTGTACCTGCTGTGGGACCCGGGGCAATTGTTCGACGCCAGCTTCCAGCTTTCCTTCCTGTGTGTCGCGGCGATCGGGGCGCTGGCGGCGCCGCTAATTCATGCGACGTTGGGTCCCTATGCGCGTGGAATGCGCTCGATCGTCGATCAAGGATTCGATCCGGATTTAGAGCCTCGGGTGGCGCAATTCCGCATCGAGCTGCGGCTGGCCGCAGAAACTTTGGCGCTATGGACGCGGCTGCCCGGGCGTTGGTCGCTGGGTGTGCTCGCGGCGATCTGCCGGCTAGGATTGTTCGCGTTCGAAATGGCGCTGGTTTCGACGGTGGTGCAGATCGGGCTCGCGTTGCCGATGGCGGAGTATTTTCATCGCGTTTCGTTCACAGGCTTGACCGCGAATCTGTTGATCGTGCCGCTGCTGAATATGGTGGTGCCACTCGGGTTCATTGCGATCTTCACGGGATGGCGCTGGGTTGCCGGAACCGCCGGAGTTTTCCTGAAATTGTCAGCGAAGATCGCAGTTGTGCACGCCTCCATGGAACCGAACTGGCGCGTGGCGGATCCTCCTTTATGGCTGGCGCTGGCGTTTATCGCGGCGTTGATCAGCGCTGCGATATTGGTCGCCTATCGCTGGTGGAAATGGCCGGCGATCGGCGCAGTTCTGGCGGCGTTTGCGCTGATGCTGTGGCACCCGTGGCCGCCGTCCATTGCCCCGGGAATGCTGGAGCTGACCGTTATCGACGTAGGGCAAGGCGATAGCTTGCTGGTGGTGTTTCCGGAGGGCCGGATCATGGTGATCGACGGCGGAGGCCTGCTGCAATACGGGCGCAAGCGAAAATCCAACCTGGATTCCGGCGAAGACGTCGTGTCGCCGTATTTGTGGAGCCGCGGAATCCGCCGGATCGACTTGTTGGTGGCGACGCACGCGCATGAGGATCATTCCGGCGGAATCGGCGCGCTGCTTGAAAATTTTCGTCCCCAGGAGCTGTGGGTGGGTGCGAATCCGCTGGATCGCGTGCTGGATCGCGCGGCTCGATTGCACATTCCGGTGATCGAAAAACGCGCGGCAGCGCCCTACTCGTTCTCAGGCGCGACCATCGAGATTCTGTCGCCGCCGGAGGGTTACCTCAATCCGAAGCCTGGAAATAACGACTCGCTGGCGTTGCGGATCGTCTACGGCTCGCGCGCTTTTCTGCTCACCGGCGACATGGAGCGGCCGATGGAATCGCGCCTGCTTTTAGACGCGAGGACGATTCATGCCGACGTGCTCAAAGTGGGACATCATGGTTCGAAAACTTCTTCGACGAAACCGTTTCTCGATGCCGTAGCGCCTTCGGTTGCCATTGTCTCCGACGGATTTGAGAACTCCTTCGGCCATCCGCATCCGGACGTGCTGAAGAGGCTTGCCGAGCGGCACACCGCGACTTTGCGCACGGATATTGACGGCCTCGTTACGGTGCGCACCGACGGGCGGCGGTTGTGGGTCGATACGATGCGGTGGCGCGGGGAATCGGCGTGGTGGACGGGAGAACGCTCGTTCAACTGGGCGATGGCCAGCGGCTGGTAAATCAATTCAGACTGGCCAGACGATGATGAATCGCCGCCAGTTGCTTCAGGATTTCCTCCCGATCGGCCGCGCCCGGTTCCAGCGCGAGATACTGTTCCAAATCACGGCGGGCAGCCTGATAGCGTTTCAATTCCAGAGACAACATCCCGCGGAGCTTGTGCAATCCCCCAGCGCCTGGCGCAGTGGCCTCGCGTCCGAGCATCAGCAGGTCCAGCGTCTCCACTGCGCGAACCCAATCGCTGCGCCGCATGTAGCCGCGATGCAGATTGCGGATCATCCGGCGAAGCATGTCGTGGTTGGAAACTCGTTCGAGCAGGGCAGGATCGGCGGCAGGCGCGCCGGCCAGCGCAAAACATTCGCGGGGTGTTATGGTTCTCCCGCCGTGGAAGGGATCGATATAAGTCTGGTAGTTTCCATCGTCGTACTGGATGATGAAATGGCGCGGCAGACCGACGCCGAACACCGGCATCATCAGGCGCCGGGCGACCTCGATGTACAGCACGGAGAGGCTGATGGGAATCCCCGTGCGCCGGTCGAGCACCTGATTCAGGCAGCTATTCAGCGGGTCGTAATAATCGTCCTGATTGCCGTGGAAGCCGAGTTCCTGAAACAGATAGCGCTGCGCGGTCTCGACGAAATCGCGGCCGTCGTTAAAATTTCGCAGGCGGTCTCCCAACTGCGACGCGAGCTCGTTCAACCGGTCCAGCACCGGCTCCGACTTCCAGGCCGGGGAACTGAATCGCGGCCAAATCGAGAGACGCCAAGTCCAGACGGACCTTCCCGGCGTCTCCGGGTCCGCCAAGATTTGCCGCAGATAGGTCACGGCTTCCACCTTCTATTTACGCAGGTACGCGTCGTCGCCGCGAATCCAATCCTCTCGCGGAGGCGAAAAGATGTCGACCACGACTGCATCCTCCAGCACCTCCGCCGCGTGCGGAAGGTGCGGCGGGATGTGCAGAGTTTCGCCCGCGCCCAGCAGCACTTCCTTGCCGCCGATCAGGAATTTCATGCGTCCCTTTTCGACGCTGGTGATCTGCTCATTGTGATGGCTGTGCTCGGGGACCGTGGCGCCCTTCTTCACTTCCATCCGGGCCATGGTCATGGTCTGGCCATGGATCATCTGCCGGACCATCAGCGGATTCACCTGTTCTCTGGAAACTTCGCTCCAACGATAAGTTTGCATATCAGCACGCCATTCCCAAATACTTGAACCCGGCACGCGCCATCCGCGCGGGATCCAGCACCTGCCTTCCATCCAGCACCATTGCGGTTCGCATCACCTTGGCCAGCGACTCCCAATCCATCTCGCGATACTGCGGCCATTCGGTCACCAGGACCACCGCGTCGGAATCGCGCAGCGACTTCCTCCGGACTCGTCGCAGCAAGTCACGTCGAGATCGGGATGTTCGCGTCTGAAACGCTCCATGGCGACGGGATCGTGCGCTTTCACGCGCGCGCCGCGTTCGATCAGCTTGCGGGCGATATCGAGCGCCGGAGCTTCGCGCAGATCGTCGGTGTGCGGCTTGAACGCCAGGCCCAGCAGCCCGATGGTGCGGCCCTTCAGGATTTTCAGCTCGCCGAGCAGCTTTTCGACCACGCGCTCGCGCTGCCGCCGGTTCACTTCGCGCGCCGCTTTGACGATGGGCATTTCCAGGCCGTATTCGGCGGCCGTCGCGATCAGCGCCGCCGTATCTTTTCCGAAGCACGACCCGCCCCAGCCGATGCCGGCCTGCAGAAATCGCGTGCCGATGCGCGCGTCCAGGCCGATGCCCTTGGCCACTTGCGCGATATCCGCGCCCACTTTTTCCGACAGCTGGCCGATTTCATTGATGTAGCTGATCTTCAGCGCCAGAAACGCATTGGCCGCGTACTTGATCAGTTCCGCCGAAGCGAGATCGGTGGAAATCAGCGGCACCGCGCCCAGTTCCTCCGGCCGCGGCAGATAGGAGGGCGCCTGAAACGTCTGATCGAGAATCGGCCGGTACAGCGTGTACAGCACTTCGGCGGTCTGGCGTTCATCGGCGCCGATCACCACGCGATCCGGGATACAGGCTGTCGTGCAAGCGCCGAGCCTTCGCGCAGAAATTCGGGATTCGACGCCACCGCGAACACGTCCGTCAGCCTTGCGGCCGTGCGCTGCTCGTAAGCTTCGCGCACCAGCGATCCCACCCAGTTGCCGCTGCCGATCGGCACCGTGGATTTGTTCACGACCACCGTGAAGCTACCGGTCAGATGTTCGCCGATGCCGCGCGCCGCGGCTTCCAGATACTTCAGATCCGGCGCGCCGCTCGGCCCGGGCGGCGTGCCGACGGCGATGAAGATCACCTGCGCGCCCGGGAATCGCGTGCGCGTATTCCGTGGTGAACTTCAGATTGCGGCCGGGCTTCGGCAATCAGATCCGCCAGTGCGGCTCGTGGAACGGAACCTCGCCGCGCTCGAGCATCGCGATCTTCTCTTCGGATCGGCGTCCGCGCAAGTGACCTTGTGGCCCAGAAAGCGAGACAAGCCCCCGTGGTCAGACCGACGTATCCGTTCCAAGGATGGAGACGTTCACAAGTTTCTATCTTACGACGGGAAGTGCAGCCGCTATCTGGAACTCCAGCCGGGAATGCGCTGCGCGCAGCGCACGTCTACCAGATCGGCGGAAGCTCCGCGCGCGAAAATGAAGCCCAAATAACTGGCTCCTTCCGGCAGCGGGACCAGCGTTGGCCTTCTTTCGCGGTGATGACGATATCCTCGATCCTCGATCCGCGGGCTTCTCGGCGCCGTCCACGCCCCAGGTAAACGCCCGCGCGCGGGATCGGGATCATCATCACTCCGTGGCTCCGGACGTCGAGATGGAACGCGACACATCTTCGCCGAGCGCGTGACGAAGAATCACTTCTTCAAGCGTCGCGTCCGCTTCGAACCGCAAGCACGCGCGAGCACAGTCCGCCGATGGGCCGCGCCGCGGCTTCCAGCATCCAGACCCCAGCGGTCGTTGACCCGCATCTCGGCATGAACCGGACCGTGGGTCAAGCCCAGTGCGGTCACGGCGCGCTGCGCGGTCTCGAGGATGGCTTGCTGAACCTCGCGAGGTTCGCGCGACGGCGTCAGATAGATGGTTTCCTCGAAGAACGGCCCATCCAGCGGATCGGGCTTGTCGAACAGCGCAAGCACTCTGCAGCCGGCCGTCGGTCACCAGGCCTTCGAGCGCGAACTCGCGACCGGGAATGAAGTCCTCCACTTGAATGGATCGGTCCTCTTCATGCTCGATCAGTTTCTGAATTCGCGCGAATGCCGCGGCGAATTCAGCTTCGATCGTTGGCGCGGATTACGCCCCGGCTGCCGGAGAGCTCCAGCGGCTTCAGCACGCAAGGATACGCATCGGGCTGTGCATTCAACCTGATACAGCGGCGTCAGCAAGCCGGCCGCTTCGAAACGTTCCCGAGCCAGGAACTTGTGATTCGCCGCGCGAACCGCATCGGCGGGACTGAAGCGCAATCCCAGTTGTTCGGCGATCTGCGCCGCGACGAATGCAGGCCGGTCGCCGACCGCGACGATGCCGTCGAAACGGTCCGCGTGCAGCCAGCGCTTCGACCGCAGACAATGGATCCTCGAAACGCACGGCCACGGCATCATCGCCCCACGGATCGTCGAGCACGTGGCAGCGGTCCGTAGCCAGCACCAATTCGAGCCCCATGCGCCGCGCGGCATCCGCAAACACGCGGACCTGATATCCGGTGGTGGAGGCGAATCAATAAGACTCGTCTTCATCAGATGAGCGCAACCTGCGCCTCCGTTGGTTCCGCTCAACAATACCAAGGCTCGTCGAGATATGGAATCGTCGCTCGCGGCATCAGATGGAAATTTTCCAGCGACAGCCCGGCCAGTTCGGCGATCTCGCGAAAAATCTGGCTTCGCGTGCAGGTCTCTTTCTGGCTCTGGTCCACCAAACGAAACACGCGATGGGCAAGCCGATCGACTTCCGGGTCCGAATGCTTCCACGGATACACCAGCGATTTCGGATCGAACGGACCGCACCTGCGAATATCGTGCAATTCCAGCAGCCGCGAGCCCGAGGTCACCAGCAACCGCAGCGCGAGCTGCACCGGCGCGACATTCTCCACCAGGTCCAGATCGGCGATCACGCTCAGCAAGTCGCGATAGCTTCGAGGGTAGTCCACGGCGTGAACGCGATGAAAGTCGGCTGGAGCGTCAAGCCGGCTTCGCGCATCAGCGCGACAGCCTCGATGAAATCGCGCCGCGTGTGATTCTTTTCAAGCTTGGCCAGCACCGCGTCGTCCACCGATTCGACCGCGCTGGTGATGAACAAGCATCCGGTGTCGCGCAGTACACTGCAGCAAATCGCGATGCTTCAGCAGATGCTCGATCTTGATGGTCGCGTCATAGGTGACTTCGGGAAACTCGGCATGCAGCGCCTCCACGATCTTGGCTGCATGCGTGGGACCGTTGAAGAAATCGGGATCGCCGAAGGTCACGTGCCGCGCGCCCATGTCGATCTGCTGCCGGATGTCGGCGAGCACCATTTCGCGCTGGACCACGCGAAATTGCCCTTGATACACCGGCACCACCGGGCAGTGCCGGCACAGGTGTTTGCAGCCGCGGCTCGCTTCCGTATAAGCCACCTGGATCGACTCATCGCCATGCCTCAAGTGCGCCCGCCCGCCGGCTAAGTCCGATCGATCCGGCGGGATGAACCGCAATCGTTCCAGCGAAACCGGCACTGTACCTTCGCCGCGCGCGAGATTCACCAGTGTCTGCTCGAACTCGCCTCCCGCAATTGCGCCGACTCCTAACTGCTTCAACATTTCCGGGTTGATCGGCGCGTAAAGGCCGTAGCAGACGATGAGCGCGCCGGGATTCATACGCTTCACCCGCTCGATTACCGGCACCGCGAGCCGCGTCGCCGTATGCATTGGCAAATAGAACGCGATCATCCCGGCTTCGCTGATCGCCTGCTCGGGCAGGCGTTCTACGGATAGATCCACGGCTCGCACAGAATGGCCGTCGCGCGTCAGCCAAGCCTTGGGAGACGCCAGCCCGAACGGCTGATGCCCGAGCTCATAAGTCGAAATGAGTACGACGTTCACCTGCTTCCAGAGTATCCACTACTCTGTATGAATGCGACGAGTTGCCGCCGCGATGGCTCCGACGTTTCGCTACTGGATGCAAACCGAGGTCCACGTGTACGCGTTTTCCGTCGCGGCGAACGTCCTGCTTTCCTTCTATCCATTTCTAATCGTCACCATGTCCGTCTCGCGGCTGATGTTCAACGAACGGCGAACCATCGCGGCGATCCAGCTCGCCTTGCACGATTATTTCCCGGACTCGTTCACCAGCTTTCTCTACACCAAAGGCCAGCACGAAAATCTTCCGCCGCATGGCGCTATCGAGATCGTCTCAATCATCCTGCTGCTGTTTACCGCCAACGGAATTTTCGAGCCGTTGGAAGTCGCCCTCAACCACGTGTGGGGCATTCGCAAGAACCGAAGCTTTTTCCGCAATCAACTGGTCAGCCTGGCGCTGATTTTCGCCTGCGGCGTCCTCGCGCTCGGGTCGATGGCTCTCACCGCTTTAAACCAAACCGCGGCCGCGGTCGGATTCCTGCCAGCGCTGTTCTTCAAGCTCGCAGCCATGCCGATGGCGGTGCTGGTGCTGTTCTTGATTTATTACTTTCTGCCCAATGGACGCCCGCCGATGAATCGCGTGATCGCGGCGGCCATCATAGTCGGAATCCTGCTCGAAGTGATGAAGTACTTCAACAAGTTGGTCTGGCCCTGGTTTCAAAGGAAGCTCGAAGCCGAATACCGGATTTTTCAATACTCGGTGTCGTTGATTTTCCTAGCATTTCTAGCATCGATGCTGGTGCTGGCCGGGGCGGAATGGGCTGCCCGCGGCCACTCTATCAAGCTCAAAGAAAAGGAGCACGTGCATGCCTGAACGGCCCTTGGCCGCGATCACCGGAGCGTCGAGCGGCATCGGCGCCGCCTTCGCCCGCAAGCTGGCCGCGCGCGGCTACGATCTGCTGCTGGTCGCGCGACGCGAAGACCGCCTGCGCTCGCTTGCAGACGAGTTGACTTCCGCGCATCATATTTCAGCCGAGCCGATGGTCGCCGATCTCGTCCGTGACGCCGACGTCGAGCGCGTTGCAGATCGCCTTCAAAAGGATTCCAGACTCTCCCTGCTCGTGAACAACGCGGGCTTCGGAACCCTCGGGTTCTTTTACGAAGCCGACGTACACGGCCAAAAGGACATGCATCTGCTCCACGTGTTGGCGGCCATGCGGCTGACGCACGCGGCACTGGCGAACATGGTTCCGCGCGGTCAAGGCGGCGTGATCAACGTAGCTTCCGTGGCTGGCTTCGTGATTTCACCGCAGAGCGTCAGTTACTGCGCCACAAAAGCCTGGATGAACCGCTTCACGGAAGCGCTAGCCATCGAACTCAGCGTGAAGAAATCCGCGGTCAAAGTGCAAGCCCTCTGCCCTGGATTTACACTCTCGGAATTTCACGACACCGTGGGCATGGACCGCAGCACGATTCCGCAATCTTTTTGGATGTCAGCGGATTTCGTGGTCGAGGAATCGCTTCGCGGCCTGGACGCCGGGAAACTGTTCGTCATTCCCGGCTGGCGATATAAATTAATCGTCACCGCGACGAAGCTGCTTCCCGGCGTCCTGCTGCGTCGCGTCTACGCGAGCGGCGGGCGCCTCCGAAGACCCAAAAAGTAGTTTACTGACGGCCGCCGAACCGGCCCATTGGCCGAACTCCACCCATGCCCATGCCGCCCGGATGCTGGTTATACGTGGTTTGCTGCGCCGGAGTCAGAATCGCGTACAATGCCGCCTGCGCGGTCGCGTCGCTCGCCGTCAGCGTCGCCGTGTAGGTGCCGATCTCGGTCGCCGCTGCCTGGATTCCAGCCGAGTTGTTGGCCTCGATCGCGGTCCGCAGCGCCGTTCGCGCGGTCTTCATGTTGGCGCGCGTAGCCACGTTGGCGGTGAATTGATTGGTGAAAATCGTGGTCGCTTCCCCCTGCTGCGCGGCAGTCAACCCCAGACGTTTAGTCAAGAATTGAACTTCGCGCTGAGCCATGGTCGCTGGATCGGGAGGATTCGCAGGCTGAGCACACACGAGCGTTGCGGTAAATAGGAGTGCGGAAACTAGCTTGTTCATGCCTATTAAGACGAAATCGGCTAGCGGGAGTTTACCTGCCCTAATCCATTGGAAAACGACCATGCTAAACTCGACCTTCGAAGGACCAACACGTGGATCTTAATCTAAACCCGCAAGAGCTTCACTTTCGCGATGAAGTGCGCGCCTGGTTTGCCGCCAATGTTCCCAAGGACTGGGTGAAGCGCCGTAACGCCGAAGAATCGATGGAAGCCCGCTTCGCTTATCTGCGCCAATGGCAGCGAAAACTCTTCGACGCCGGATGGGCCGGCATTTCCTGGCCGACGGAATACGGCGGGCGCGGCGCCTCTCTGATGGAACAAGTGATTTTCATCGAGGAGATGGCCCGAGCGGAAGCTCCTCCCATGGCGAACGTGTTGGGACTCGGCTTGATCGGTCCGACGATCATCGCCTTCGGCACGCACGCGCAGAAACAGCGCTATCTTCGAGAAATCTTGAGCGCCGAAGAGATCTGGTGCCAGGGATTCTCGGAACCCAACGCCGGCAGCGACCTGGCGGCTCTTTCGACCGAAGCGCAAACTCGACGGCGATCATTTTGTCGTCAACGGCCACAAGTGCTGGAACAGCTACGGCTGGGCCGCCGATTGGTGCGAGCTGGTGGTTCGAACCGATCCGGCTGCGCCGAAACATAAGGGACTGACCGTGCTGCTAGTCGACATGAAATCTCCCGGCATCGAGGTGCGCGGGCTGAAGCAGATGAGCGGCGAGAGCGAATTCTGCGAGATTTTTTTCCGCGATGTCCGCGTGCCCGTTGAAAACGTCGTCGGCAAGGTGAACGAAGGCTGGGGTGTCGCCATGGGCACGCTGATGCATGAGCGCGGTACTTTCGGAGCTGGCTCTACAAGTGAACTACCGCCGCAATTTCAACCGCCTGGTCGAGATCGCGCATAAGATCCAGCGCAACGGCCACACGGCCGCCCAGGATCCGGTGCTGCGCCAGAAACTGGCGCAATGCTACGCCGAAATCGAGGTCATGCGCTGCAATCAGATGCGCGCTTTCAGCCGCATCAATGAAACCGGCGTCCCCGGACCTGAAGGGTCCATTCAGAAAATCTTCTGGAGTGAGCTGAACCAGCGTTTCCAGCAGGTCGCCATGGAGATCATGGGACCGTACGGGCAACTCGCGCACGGCTCGTGCGACGCCTTCGACGAAGGCCAGTGGGCCTACAACTATCTGCGCAGCCGCGGCAACACCATCGAGGCGGGAACGTCGGAGATCCAGCGGAACATCATCGGGCACTTCGTGCTGGGGCTGCCCAAGAGCTACTAATGGCCTGTCACATGCCGCACGAAACCCGCGGATCGACCGCCTCCTTCGCTCGCGCCGGCAACGAGCCGCGACCGCAGGAAGCGGTGGATGGCCGGGTTAGACACAAACTCGTCCAAAGATCATGTCCACGTTTTTTCCGCAGAGGCTGCGACCTCCCGAAGAACTTCGAAAAGCGCTGGCTCACGCGCTCGGCTCGGACGCCGGCAAACGTGTTGGCACTGACTAGCCGAAGCGCGACCGTCAGAGTCCGTGTAAAAAGCGGCACTGCCAAATATCAGCACCTTAGCGAGCCGCGACCAAAGGAAGCGGTGGATCTAGCTGGTTTTCACACAGTCTCGTCAGGGAGCGCGCGCGATTCATTAAGGAGATCAAGATGCAATTCGGACTCAGCGAATCCCAACAAATTTTGAAGAATAACGCGCGAAAATTCTTCGCCTCGGAATGCCCAGCGAGCGGAAGTGCGCCGCATCATGGAAACCGAAACCGCGCACGATGAAAAACTCTGGGGCGAGATGGCCGCGCAAGGCTTCCTCGGCGTCGTGATTCCGGAGGACGCCGGCGGCTTGGCCCTGGGCAACGTCGAACTGGCCGCGCTGGCCGAAGAAATGGGCCGCGCGCTGGTGCCCGGAGCTTTCATATCCACGCTCCTGGCAGGCGCGATAATCGACGCCGCAGGATCGAAGAAGCATCTGGCCGAAATTGCAAGCGGCAAAGCCAAAGGAACCTTGGCGCTGCTCGAATCGACCGCGAAGCTGGGACCCGGACGCTGTAAAAATGCCGGCTCTGACCGGCGAAAAGTGGTTCGTCCCGGATGCCGCCGCGGCGGATTTTCTGGTGGTCGCGGCCAGAGATGCCGGCGAGTTGGCGCTGTATCTGGTTGACGAGGGGACCGTCAAGATCGAGCCGATGCCCGCCGTCGATCTGACGCGGCGTCTATATAAGGTTGTGTTCGATCAGGCCCAGGGCGAACTGCTTGCTCGTGGCGAAGCGGCGCGAAAAGCACTCGATCGCGGGCTCGACGTCGCTACCGTAGCGTTATGCGCCGAAATGACCGGCGGCATGCAGCGGACCCTGGATATCGCGGTCGAGTACGCAAAAACCCGCAAGCAGTTCGGTAAGCCGATCGGCCAATACCAAGCCGTGCAGCATCAATGCGCCGACATGCTGGTGTGGACCGAAAGCTCGCGCTCGGCTGCGTTCTACGCGGCGTGGATGCTCGACAGCGGCGCAGCCGACGCAAGCACGGCGGTCAGCGTCGCCAAGGTGTACGCGAGCGACGCCTGCCGGGAAGTCGGCAATCGCGGAGTCCAGGTGCAGGGCGGCATGGGGTTCACTTGGGAGAACGACACCCACCTGTATTACCGCCGCGCCAAGTCCAGCGAGATCGCTTTTGGCGACGCAACCTTTCATCGCGAGCGCATCGCGCGCCTGGTGATCGATCAGGGGAGCCACCACGCGCATACCGCGTAACCATCGTTACGGTATGATGAAGCAAGATTTATCTCGCCCGACGGGGCGGACGTGCGGGCGCCCCGCGGGGCTATTTTAAAGGGCCCTCATAGAGGCCTAAGGCCCTCTTGGAGGACCAAGGAAGGATGCTCCATGGAAAAACAGGCGCAAAACATACAAGAAGCATTTCTAAACAACGCGCGCAAAGACAAGACTTTCCTCACCATCTATCTGATGAGCGGGGTGAAGCTCTCCGGCCGGATCAAGAGTTTCGACAAGTATTCGGTGATTCTCGAAACCAACAATCAGGAACAGCTGATTTTCAAACACGCCATTTCGACGGTGGTGGTTTCGAAGCCGTTCCAAACTCCTGCGCACAGCAACGCCGCCAGTGCCGGAACACACGGCATCCCCGGCGCTCCGCTGGTGGAATCCGAAAACTGATTTGCCGCGAAGAAATAGCGCTCCTGGTCGGCCTGCGCCTCACAGGCCGCACCTCTCAGCGCAGCTCCCGCGGCCGTCGATGAATCCGCTGATCTCGCGCCGACGAATCCATGGCCGAGCTTGCGGCTCTTGCTTCCACCGCAGGCGCGCGCGTCGCGGAGAACGCTGATCCAGTCGCGCCCGCGTCCCGATGCCGCCACCTTGGTCGGCTCCGGCAAAGTCGAAGAGCTCAAGGCGCCACATCCATCTCCACGAAGCGAATACGGTCATCTTCGACCGCGAACTGTCGCCCACGCAACAGCGCAATCTAGAAAAAGCGCTGGACGTGAAGGTTCTCGATCGCACGCAGTTGATCCTCGACATCTTCGCGCGTCGAGCCCGGACGCGCGAAGGCAAGCTGCAAGTGGAGCTCGCGCAATTGAACTACCTGCTGCCGCGCCTGACCGGGCATGGAGCCGCGATGTCGCGGCTCGGCGGCGGCATCGGGACGCGAGGTCCTGGGCGAAACCAAGCTCGAAACCGACCGCCGCCGCATCCACCAGCGCATTCACGCGATCGAGAAAAGCCTGGAACGCGTCCGCGGCGGCCGGACCACGCAGCGCCGCCAGCGTCAAGCCGTCCCGCTCGCCACCATCGCGCTGGTCGGCTACACCAATGCCGGCAAATCGACCCTGTTCAATCGTCTGACCGGCGCTGGCGTTCTGGCCGATGCGAAAATGTTCGCCACGCTCGACCCGACCGTGCGCCACATCACTCTTCCCTCGCACCGTCGCGCGCTGGTGAGCGACACGGTCGGGTTCATTCGCAACCTTCCCACTACGCTGGTCCGCGCGTTCCGTGCGACGCTCGAAGAAGTGGTTGAAGCCGAGTTGCTGTTGCACGTCGTCGATGCCAGTTCGCCCGAGGCCGCGCATCATACCGCGCACGTGCTGGCGACGCTCGCCGAAATCGGCGCGGGTGCGACTCCGCAAATCCTGGTGCTCAACAAAGCCGATCTCATCCCAGGCGATCCCGATGCCGCCGCGCTTGCCCGGCGAATCCTGGGGGATCCCGAGCAGCAACCCGCCGGTGCGGTCGCGATCTCGGCCGTCACCGGCGCCGGATTTGAGGCGCTGCTCCAGAAAATCGACGAGGTCCTGTCGCTCGACCCGCTGTCGGCTTGCGTCTTTCGTTTCCCGATCGCCGAAGGCGCGCCCGCTCCATCTGCTGCACGAACACGCCGAAGTCCTGGCAACGCGCTACACTGGCGATACGTGCGAAGTGGAGGCCAATGTGCCCGAATCCATCCGCCGCCGGCTACAGCGTTACCTGATCCCCGCTTCCTAAAACTCTGGGATATGATCTAGGAAGCGGATGAACCTCCCTAATCTGCTCACGCTTCTGCGGATCTTTTTCGTCCCGCTGCTGGTGGCAGCGCTGCTGGCGGACGGAACCTACGCCGAGCGTTGGCTAAGCCTCATTCCAGTCACGCGGGAGTTTTTCGCGCTGGGTGTTTTTCTGGCCGCCGCGGCAACCGACCTGCTCGACGGCTATCTGGCGCGGCGCTGGGGGCAAGTCACCACCGTTGGGACGCTGCTCGATCCGATCGCCGACAAGCTGCTGATCTCGGCCGCCCTGGTTTCGCTGGTCGACATTCATCGCGTCCCGGCCTGGATCGTGATTCTGATCATCGGGCGCGAATTCGCGGTTTCCGGTCTCCGCTCCATCGCCGCAGCTTCCGGTTACATGATCCGCGCGAGCGAGCTGGGAAAAACCAAAATGGCCGCGCAGGTGGTCGCGATTTCGCTGGTCATCGGCGGCATCCGCTGGCCGGAACTGAATGAATTCGCGCTGATCGCGATGTGGGCGGTGATGCTGTTCGGCATCGTGTCGGCAGCCGACTATTTCCGCAAGTTCTGGCGCAAGGTGGACGATCAGGTGAAGCGCCGCCGCCGCCGCGAACTGTTACGCCTGGAACGTCAGAAACAGCGAGCCGCCGCCCTCCGCGCGGTCCCCACCGCCGTCGCATCACGCAACGTCGGCGGCCAAGGCTAATCACGCCTCTATCAGAGCGGCGCGGACACTTCCCGAACCTCCGGCAGCTTGCACGCCCGCCACGCGTCGAACCCGCCGATCACGTTCATCACATTCTCAAACCCCGCCCGCTGAATCAGGCTGGACGCGATCGAGCTGCGATACCCTCCCTTGCAGTGCACCGCGATCGGCCGATCGTGGCTGAGTTCCCCAAGCCTCTTCTGCAGCACATTCAGCGGAATCAGCTTCGCGCCCTCAATATGCCCTTCATCCCATTCGCCCTGACGCCGAACATCGACCACCTGCACGTGCTCCAGTTCGCGACTCAGCTCCTCCACCGGAATCTGCCCGACCTCGGCGACCGGTCCGGTCCATGAAGCCATCCCGGCCTTCAGCATTCCCACCACGCGCTCCAGCCCCACGCGAGCCAGCCGCAGGCGCGATTCCTCCAGATGCTCCTCATCTTCGGCGATCAAAATGATGTCGTGGTCGAGCCCCAGGATCGTTGCGGCCGACGACGCGTATTGTCCCACCAGTGCGATATGCACTGCTCCCGGAATATGGCCCGCGCCGAATTGCTGAGCCGGCCGCGTGTCCAGCACGATCGCTCCCGCAGCCTGGCGCGCCAAGACTTCCTCGGCTGTTAGCGGCGCGATCGGCGGAAGATTCTCCACCGACGGCGCACCGCTGCGATTGATCTCTGCGTCGAGCGCGAAATATCCCGGCCGTTCCGGCAGATCCGCAGTCAGCAGCCGCACGAATTCTTCCTTGGTCGCCGGGCGCAGCGCATAATTCCACGCCCGCTCCTTGCCGATGGTCGATTGCCGCTCCGGCCGCATCGCTTTGCCGCACAGCGATCCGGCACCGTGGGCGGGATAAACCTCCACCTCGTCGGGAAGCGTCAGCAGTTTCTGATGCAAGCTGTCATACAGCATGCCCGCGAGCTGCTGCGGTGTCATATCCGGCGCTAGATCGGGGCGGCCCACATCGCCGATGAACAGCGTGTCCCCGGTGAGCACGGCCACGGGATTTTCTCCGCGATCCAGATCCGTAACCGTTGCCGAAACGCTTTCGATGGTATGGCCGGGCGTCTCTAAGAACCGCAGGATCACGCGCCCGAAACGAATCTCCATCCCGTCCTTCACCGCAACATGCGGGAACTTCGCGCCCGCGCGAGCGCCCACATAGATCTTCGCGCCGGTCCGCTCCGCCAGCTCGCGATGCCCGCTAACGAAATCGGCGTGAAGATGCGTCTCGATAATGTGCTCGATCTTCAACCCCTGTGCCCGTGCTTCATCGAGATAAATCGAAACATCGCGCTGTGGATCCACCACGCAGGCCACGCCTTTCGACCCGATCATGTAGGACGCATGCGAAAGACAAGTTAGATAAAACTGTTGGAAATACATATGGTTCACTTCCAGTATGGCTCCGGCTCCGGAATCGCGGCGCCATCCTTGCGCGGGGACGATGCGCCATAATTCATCCGAGCCTTCGAATCGCGCAGCACCGCCTGCCCGCCGCCCACCATTCCCGAATAATCGCCCAGCACTTCCACGTCATGGCCGCGAGCCCTCAACTCCTCGATCGTCGCCGCCGGCACGCGACCCTCGATCCGCACGTCATTTCCACCCAGCGTCATCTTGGTGAATCGCGGCGCTTCCAAAGCAGCTTGAATATTCATCCCGTGATCCACCACGTTCGACACGAATTGGGCCTGCGCCTGAGCCTGATTCATCCCGCGCATGATGCCGAACGCGATGTGCCGATCGCCGCGCTGAAGATATCCAGGAATAATCGTATGATACGGCCTCTTCCGAGGCTCCAGCGCGTTCGGATGGGCAGGGTCGTTCGAAAACGCGCTGCCTCGATTATGCAGATGAAATCCGAAGCCGTCGACAATCACGCCCGAGCCCCACAGATCCGAAATGCTCTCGATCCAGGAAACCGTGTTGCCCTCGCGATCGACCGCGGCCAGGTAAATCGTATGCCCGATCGATGCCGCCCGCTCCTTCGCATACGGCTTCGAAAGCATCTTCTCAATCGGTACTTCGCTAAACCGAGGATCGGCAATGTACCGCCGCTGATCCGCAAACGCCATTTTCTGTGCTTCAATTTTCAAGTGAATCGCTGCGGCGCTCAACGGATCCATCTCCGGCAGCGGGAAATTCTCCATGATGTTGAGCATCTCCAGCGTCCCGACTCCCTGCCCATTAGGTGGAAGCTGATAGACGCTCCAGCCGCGATACTCAATCGACAGCGGCTCCACCCATTCAGACGAAAACTCGCGCAGATCCTCAGCCGCCATCTTCCCGCCCAGCGTAGCCGATGTTTTTAGAATCGCTGCCGCGAGTTCGCCCTCATACATTGATCGCGGACCCTGTTCAGCCAAAATCCGATACGCCCGCGCCAATTCCGGATTGCGAAAAATCTCGCCCACCGCAGGCGCTCGCCCGCCGCGCCAGAACAAGCCCTCCGTCAACTTGGCGTTCTCATGCTCCCAGTCGTATTGAATGATTTCGGTGACGGGAAATCCCCGTTCGGCATAGTAAATGGCGGGTGCAAACAGATCCGCCCACGCCACTTTCCCGAACTTCGCGTGCATTTTCGACCATCCGTCCACCGCGCCGGGAACCGTCACGCTATGAATTCCGGACGACGGCACCACGAAATTCAGAGATGCAAGCGTCAGCGCCCTCGGAGCATATCCGCTGGCATTGATGCCCGTTAAAACACCGGTGCGCGCATCGCGATAAATCGCAAAAAGATCGCCGCCGATGCCGCACATCATCGGCTCGACCACACCGAGCACCAGATTCGCCGCGATCGCCGCATCGACTGCCGACCCGCCTCGGGCCAACACCTGCGCTCCAGCCTGCGACGCGAGCGTCTGGCTGGTGGCGACGATCCCGCCCTCCGAGATCACCATGGAACGCGCCTGGCTGCGATTCAACGCGGCAGAATCCTTGATCATGCGCCGGGCTTCAGATACTTCGCCAGGAACTGATACACTTCCTGCCGCGATTCACGAGCCGACTTCGTGTCTAGCCGGTTGAACTGATGGCCGCCGGGCGCGTCCTGATAGATCTTGTACTCGAACTTCTTCCCCTCCGCCTTCAGCGCAGTGATCAGCCGCTCCACTTCCAGCACGTTCACGTCTTCGTCGTTGGTGTTGGTGTGAATCAGCAGCGGCGTCTGGAGCTTCGAAACGTAAGTAATCGGCGACCGCCGTTCGTATTCTTTAATATCTTCGCGGACCGTCTTGCCGATGTGATACGGAGCCGAATACTCCGCGCGATACGCATCGGTCTGATAGCCGAGCCTCAGCACCAGGTCGCTCACCGGAACGCCGGCGTAAGCCACCGCGAACGCTTCGGGATGCTGAAAAATATTCATCAGCGTGATCAGCCCGCCGTGGCTCCAGCCGATAATTCCGACGCGCTTCGAATCCAGAAAACTGTAGCGCTCCAGCATCCACTGCATGCCGGCGTACACGTCGTCCACTTCGCGCCCGCCATAGTCGATCTGCTGATAGTACCCACGCCCGTAACCAGTCGAGCCGCGATAATCCGTCGAAACGATCGTGTAGCCTTGCTCCAGAAGCTCGCGTACAATGTGCGCCGATTCGGATGTGAAATTCGAATGCACGCCGCCATGAATCATCACCAGCAGCGGCTGCTTCTTGGTGCGATCCAGCTTCTTCGGAATGAACGTATATTCGTAAACGATCAGCGGATTCCCCGCCCCCGGCGCGGTCGGATTCGGATTGCGGCGTGGAGGCAGGCTGGTATAAGCGACCTTGTCGAAATCCGCGATATCGCTGATTTTCAGGCGCCACTCCAAGTCGTCAATGCCTTTTAGAACCTCGTCATTCCCGGGACCCTGCTGTGCGGGCGTCGCGGGAGCTGGTGCGGCCGAAGGCTCGATCGGAGGTGTCGCTGCCGGCGCAGCACCTCCGCGTCCTCCGCGACCACCCGGCTGCGGTGTTTGCGCGATCAGTGGAGTCAACAGCGCTAGTGCGAGAAGCAGTTTCATTTCAGTAAGTACTTCGCCAGGAATTTATAAATCTCCTGCCGCGACTGCCGGGCAAGATCAGTATCCAGCCGGTTGAACATGTGCCCGCCCGGAGCATTCTCGTAAATCTTGTATTCAAACGGCTTACCCTCGGCCTTCAGAGCCGTGATCAGCCGTTCCACTTCCAGCACATTCACGTCTTCGTCGTTGGTATTGGTGTGGATCAGCAACGGCGTCTGAAGCTTCGAAACGTACGTAATCGGCGACCGCCGCTCGTATTCTTTAATATCTTCGCGAACCGTCTTGCCGATGTGATACTGGGCCGAATACAGAGCGCGATACTGATCGGTCTGATAGCCTAGGCGCAGCACCAGATCGCTCACCGGCACGCCCGCATACGCGACTGCATAAGCATCCGGGTGTTGCAGGATGTTCATCAGCGTGATGAATCCTCCATGGCTCCAACCGATCATTCCCACGCGCTTCGAATCCAAAAAGCTATACATGTCGAGCATCCACTTGCGCGCTTCGAACACATCGTCCACTTCGCGCCCGCCATAATCGATGTCCTGATAAAAGCCCTGCCCATAGCCGCTGCTGCCGCGATAATCCGGCGCGATCACGGTATAACCCTGGTCCATCAGTTCACGCATGATGTGTCCCAATTCGGCGGACGAAACATTGCCGTGAATACCCTGATGCGCCAGCACCAGCAGAGGCTGCTTTTTGGTGCGATCGAGCTTTTTCGGAATGAAAGTGTACGCGCGGATAATCAGCGGGTTCCCCGCCCCGGGAGCCGTCGGGTTGGGATTATGCGCCAGCGGCAGGCTGGCGTAGGCGATCTTATCCACGTCGGCGACATCGCTCAGCTTCATGCGCCATTCGATGTCATCCAGCGCCTTCAGAACCTGATCGTTCGGATTGACTTGTGGTTGCGCCAGCAGCGGCGCAAGAAGAGCGAAACCCGCGAGAACTCGCATCAAGGATAGTCTACTCGAATCCCCGCGCCCGTTGAAGAAGAGCCAATCGCCTCACGTTACTCCCTCGACGGAAGCTCACATCGCCGCCCACGTTTGGGATCTTGCCGGACGGGCGGCGTAATCCGTTCAGCGAACCATTGGGCAGTCGCCTGTCTGATGATCCTGGATCTGGAATCTGAGAAACTGGTGAACCGCATCCAGCGCTGGCTTGTTGTCGGCGGTCACCGTGATTCGCGCACCGCGCGGCGTTTCCGTCAATGCCCAGTGAAGCTGATCTTTGAGTCTGGTCATGGTAGCCGTTCCTGGAACAGTGGTACTGTGCACTAGCATCGGAACGTTGAAATTTCCCTCGGCAAACATTTGGACGATGTGTTGGAAGTGGCTCCGAATCTGATCGCGGCTCGCCGTGTCCTTCACATCGTTTGCGCGAACGTCTATCGCCCCTCCTTCATAGCTCAGTTCAAAATGGTGCGTGGTTTTTTCGTGAGAGAATCCCATCACCTGGTCGCCATGTTCGCTGACAGCGGCGTGGTGGTCTTGAGCGAACGCGAGGCAGCCCCCCAACAGCAAAACTGAAGCGATTCGGATCATTTAGCGGTCTCCTTATGTTCGACTGACGAAGCACACGCAGAATCGTTACGCCGCGACGCGCTTTTCAGGCACTCACGAAAGACCGGGACTGGCTAGGACGGGAGGAACTGCCGGATCGTCCCGTAAATCGTCTTCACGAAGCTGATTGCGGTCTGCTCCGCCCGGTCGGCGTCGCGGTCGATGACTGGTACGATCACGCGAATGATCGCGGTATCGGTCCGATCGTAGCGGATGGCATCGGCAATCACCCAGAACTTGGCTTTGAACTCGTCGGCCACCGCCCGGCCGCGCGATTGATACCAGTACAAAACCACCTGCCGCGAATCCCCACGCGAGATGGTGTATCGATTCACGGGTATGGGAGCGGCCGCGCCTACGTCGATCTGAATTTCGCTCGAATCCAGCCGCAGCCAGCCGCTGCCGGGAAGACAATTTTTCGGCGAATGCGGCGCTTTGCCGTTGCGCTGCGATCGAAACGCCGCGATGTACAGATCTGCTCCGCTCCCGGTGCTCTCATCGGCGTATATGCGAGTCAGCACATCGTCCGCTTTCAGGAACGTCCAAAACTTCCTGCTCGATCACACCCTCCCGCGCCATCTGCCACGGGCCGAGGGTCTTGGGAAACTGCGCCAACGGCCGCCCCGCCGGCACCGCCTCCGGACGAATCGAGCTGTACAGCAGCGCCCCTTGCAGGATCAGCAGCAGCGTCACCACCCGCGCGGGCGTAGAGTTGAGAAACTTAAGCATTCGCTTCCGCCTGGTTCTCGAATTTCCATTTGTAGATCCTGTTGATCGCCAGGTGCAGCCCCAGCAGCATGACGCCCGCGATCATGAAAATCACCCAGCCTTCCAGGCTATGGAAAAATCCGTGCGCCAGATCGGGTTTCCATTCCGCCAGCAGCGCCGTGATGGTGACGCGCCCCGCGTTCGCCAGGATCGCGATCGGCACCACGCCCGCCAGCAGCGCCCATCGCATCCAAACCTTCCGGTCGAAGACATAGGCGTATACCAGCGACAGGAACGACAGCGACAGAAGGCTTCGAATCCCGCTGCACGCCTCCGCCACATCCAGCCTCTGATCGTTGGCCAATTCCAGCACGTTGCCGTCGCGGAACACCGGATGGTTCAGCCAGTCGAGCACCGTCTCGGCCACGCTGCTGGCGAATAGTTGAAGGGGAAACGTGATCTGGTTATAGATCACCGCCGGAATCGGAATCATGAACGGCAGCAGCAGCAGGGGAAACGTGAGTTTCCGGACCACCGGCGTTCCGCCCAGCACCAGCAGCAGCCCCACCAGCGTGATCAGGAAGGAGGTCCGTTGTAGGAACAACTCCGCTCCCAGCAAGCCTATATACCCTTGCAACATGCCCCACACCATGATGCCGATGCCCCACCAGGCCGGCTTCCATTCGAGCGCCAGCAGGTCTGCGCGGCGCTGCCACGCGACGTACCCCGCCACCAGAGGGACGAAAAACCCATGGCCGACGTCGGCATCGTTAGCCCACTGCTCCACCAGATGCTTCAAAATCGGGAAATAACCGGCGATCAGGAGCGTCAGGAACCAACCGATCGCGATCCACGGCACCGGGCGAACTCTGTCGGCGGACGCCGACTCCGGCAGTTGGCCCGTAACTGTTGCCATCGTTTTCAGTTAATCACAAATCGATTGGGCGCGTCAGCGTCGAAAAAATGGGGGCTGAAAAGGGTTTTAGTTCGCCAGTGGTGGTGCATCGGGCTTCAAGCGGTTGGTCACCCGAGTCACCAGGCGCCGCGGATCCAGCAAGTGCTGCGGCCGGAAATGACGCTGGGACCACCGGTTGCCAGGCTCAAACTCGATTCCCAGGAAATATCCGATTTCGCGGAACACGCAGTATTTCACTTTGCCCATCAGCTCGCCATTCGGATAGCTGATCCGGAACGTGGTTCCAAGCGACACCGGACGGTCCACTTGGAGACAGGCGCCGGAAAGGGAAATGTCCTCCAGATTGGCCACCCCGCGCCGGGTGCGGCCCGTCTGATCCTTCCACTTAACGTCCACGAGGTCTGCACACAGCATCCTCGGTTCGATTCGCCTGTCCATCATATCTACTGACTCAATCGGCCCCGCACTCACGATTGTTTAGCGTTTCGGCCCTAGACAAATTTGCCCTAAGTGCACATTAGGGCGATCCTTATTCATGTTACGCCAGTTGGATTGGTACCATGGCAACGTCAATGGTGAATCTTCCAGGTCACTTGGGCCGCGAATGGCTGCAATTTCGCTCCCGCTTTGGCCTGCGTGGCATTCTGATCCACCTCGCGATCCTCGGCGTTTTCGGCATCCTTCTCCCGTGGATGCGCGGAGTCGATTTTCTCGATCCCGTCATGACCGCTGCCTACGCATGCCTAGGAGTACTATTCGCAGCACCCGCCGTAGCCCAGGGATTCGCGCTCGACCGGCCCAACTTGATGACGGACGCGGTTATCCGTATCGCACTCGCCGTCGGGTATGGCGAAGCGATGGCTATCGCAATTCTGCTCGCCGGATTCGGCACCGTCTATGCCGCCAACCGTTTCGCCTTCGCCCCGGACCTGTTGACTCTCGGTCAGGCTTGCGTCTTGGGGTTTACCGCATCACTAGCCTTGGCCTCGACCGCGGCCTGGATCACGCTTCGATTCTCATCCGCCATCGCGCGCAACGCCTTGCGGGTGATGTTCCTGCTCCTGTTGTATGGGTTTTTTCTAAAATCGCGCTGGCTCCCCGACGTGGCGGTCGAGGGCTCGATCATCAGCATCGGCGTAGCGCTTTTAGCGATGTTTGCCGTTCGGAGACAGATCGGCGCCCGGCCGATAGGCGACGCCTAAGTCTTCAGCCATCGCCGCGAAGCGGGGGTCGGCCGTCCACAACCGCATTCGCCCCACCATGGCAGACGCGAGCAGATGAATGCCGATCCAGCCAACGCCCAGTCCATGCAGACTGCGGTCGCGAACTAACGCAACCACTTCGCTATGGGAAACCGCGTCTGCTTGAGGCAATTGTTCATATTCGGCCAGGAGCCTCCTTCGGCCTCCGCGATCGCCGACGAGAAGCTCGCCATAGACCAGATCGTGTCCAACCACTTGGTCGAGGCTCAAGAGCCTTTCCAGTTCGTCCGCGTCAGGCGCGCGGTTCGCGGCGAATCGAATCCACACCGAAGTATCCACCAGGACCATCAGGCCGCCCGGTGTTTTCGCGAAGCCCGCTCGCGGCGTCTGGGTACGTCCTGCGCGTTGGGCTCTGAGCCTCGGAACGCACGAAGGCGCTGGGCTGCCGCGTGGCTCACCAGAGCTTGCAAGCCTCGACGCACCGTCTCTGTATCCGTGGTAGCTCCGCAGGCAGTCTTCGCGTCCTTGAGCAGTTTGTCATCGATATTCAGCGTCTTCTTCATACATATAAGAATGCCATACTTGTGTGGCTCACACAGCCATACCGATCTATTCGATCCGCAGGATGTTCAGAACGAACGCATAGTTGAATGCCGTCTCCTTCAACCTCTCGTATCGCCCGCTGGACCCGAAGTGCCCGCTACCCATCTCCGTCTTGAGCAGCAGCGGATTCCGATCGGTCTTCATGGCCCGCAATTTCGCGACCCACTTTGCCGGCTCCCAGTACGACACGCGAGGATCGTTCAATCCCGCCGTCACCAGCATGGCCGGATACGCCTTTGCCTCGACATTCTCATACGGCGCATAGGACTTGATGTAGTCGTAAAACGGTTGCCCGTTCGGATCGCCCCACTCCTCGTATTCGCCCACGGTCAGCGGCAGCGACGCATCCAGCATCGTATTCAGCGCATCCACGAACGGCACCATCGCGACCACCACGGCGAACAGGTCGGGACGCATATTCGTCACCGTGCCCATCAATAGCCCTCCCGCGCTGCCGCCCATCATCGCCAGGCCGCTCGCCGACGTGAACCGCTCTCGCGTCAGATATTCAGCGCAGGCAATGAAATCCGTGAATGTATTTTTCTTCTTGAGCAGCCGCCCGTCTTCGTGCCACGGCTTACCCAGATCCGCGCCGCCGCGCACGTGCGCGATCGCATACACGAATCCGCGATCCAGCAAACTCAGCCGGTCCGACGCGAACGCCGGGTCCATGCTGATCCCGTATGCTCCATAACCGTACAGCAGCATCGGAGCCGACCCATCTTTCACGAAACCTTTCTTGTAAACCAGCGAGACCGGTACCTTCACCCCGTCCGGAGCCGTCGCATACACCCGCTCCGATCCGTATTTCGAAGGATCGTACCCGCCCAGCACCTCCTGCTGTTTCTTCAGCTCGCGCTGGCGCGTTTCCAAGTTGTAGTCGAACACGGAGTTCGGCGTCACCAATGACGTGTAGACGAAGCGCACCACACGTGTATCGTATTCGGCGTTCGCGCCCAATCCGGCCGTATACACCGGCTCGCCAAACTCGATGAAATGCGTGTCGCCGGTGGCGAATTTGCGAATCCGGATCTGGCTCAGCCCGCGATCCCGCTCCTCCGCCACCAGGGAATCCTGGAACGCGAGGATCCCTTCGATGGTCGCGTCGTCGCGCTTGGCGATCACTTCTGTCCAGTTCGCCTTCGACGGATCCTTCACCGGCGCTTCCACCACGCGAAACGTTTTGGCGCCGTCATTGGTCCGGATGAAAAACGAGTCCCCGTGATGAGTAATGTCGTATTCCGTTTCATGCACGCGCGGCAGCACCGCTTGAAACTCATCATTAGGTCGATCCGCGCTGACATACCGGACTTCCGACGTCAGAGCGCTTCCGATGTTGATCAAAATATAGGCGCGGCTCGAGGTCTTCGCGAGCTCCACCGTGAATCGCTCGTCCAGCTCGTGATAGACGAGCTGATCGCTCTTGACCCCCAGCCGATGGCGGAAAATCTTGTGTGGACGCTTGGCCGCATCCAGCACCGTATAGAAGAAAGTCGCGTTGTCATTTCCCCATTCGAGCGAATAATACGTGTTGGGAATCTCGTCTGCCAGCAGATCCCCCGTCGGCAGATCCTTGACATGAATCGTGTATTCTTCATCGCCGTCGAAATCGACCGAGTACGCAAGCAGTTGGTGATTCGGGCTCACCGAAAAGTTGCCGATGCGGAAATATTTCTTCCCATCGGCCATCGCGTTCTCATCCACCAGGATTTCCTCCGCAGCATCCAGATTCCCCTTCTTGCGGCAATGGATCGCGTACTGCTTTCCTTCTTCCGTGCGCGTGTAATAAAAATACTCGTCCCGCCGCGTGGGGACGCTCAGATCCGTTTGCTTGATCCGTCCCAGCATTTCCGCGTATAGCCGGGATTGAAGCGCGCCGGCGCCTTTCATCACCGCTTCCGTGTAGCGATTTTCGGCTTCCAGATATGCCACGGTGTCTGGATCCTTCCGGTCCCGCAGCCAAAAGTAATCGTCGACCCGCGTATCGTTCAGCACGGTCATGGTTTTAGGTTCGATTTTCGCAATCGGCGCGGTGACCGGCGAGTCGGCAGTGGTGAGCGTTAGAGACATGCTGCTTCTAGTGTAGTGTGCCGTAAGTAATTGAACGGAATGGGCCGTGAAACACTTCCGGACCGCGCCGCTCTAACAATGCGAGGTGATCAAAATGCGCCAGTTTGCATTTCTTCTATCGGCTACGATTGCCGTGATCGGCTTGACGGCCACCGCACCCCCGGCGAAAGCGCAGGTCGGCGTCGAAGTCGGCGTAGCGCCCGATTGTCCCTACGGTTATTACGACGTCCCTCCTTATAATTGCGCCCCTCCCGGTTACTACGGGCCGGAGTGGTTTAACGACGGCATCTTCATCGGCGTCGGTCCGTGGTTCCATGGCCCGCACGAATTCCACGGCTGGGTAGACAATCATTTCCATCCGGACCATGGATATCGCGGTCGATTCCCGGAACGCGGTGAAAGAGCGGTCCCGGAAAGACGCGTCGATGCCGGGCACTTCAAAGGCAATGAAATGCGCGATGGACGCGGCCACGTGGTCAAACGGAAATAAGCGTTCGCCTTTACGGGCTGCGCTGCTGGAAGAAATCCCAAGCGTCCTGGACCAGATCCCGCAGCGCGCTCCGCTTCGGCTCCCAGCCTAAGACCCGCCGCAGCTTCCCGGCATCCGCCACTAATTCCGCGGCATCGCCGTCCCGCCGGGGAGCCATCTTGTATGGAACCGTCCGCCCGGTCACTTCCTCCACCGCCCGCAACACTTCCATCACCGTCTGACCCTTGCCCGTCCCAGCGTTGAAGGCATCCGAACCGCCGCCCGTCATCAGACGCTCCAGCGCGGACACGTGCGCTTCCGCCAGGTCGCTGACGTGAATATAATCGCGCACACAGGTGCCGTCGGGTGTCGGATAATCGTTGCCAAAAATGTTGATCGCCTGGCCGCTGCTCAACGCTCGGAACAGTAAAGGAATCAGATGCGTCTCCGGCTCATGCAATTCCCCCAGCCCCGCCGCCGGCTCCGCGCCGCACGCGTTGAAATATCGTAAAGCCACGCTGCGCAGCCCGCCGAACTCATCCAGTTGACCCAGAATCCGTTCCACCACTGCCTTCGTTTCTCCGTACGGGCTCACCGGTGCAAAGCGGGCAGTCTCAGGAATCGGAACCGATTCAGGATTCCCGTACACCGCCGCCGTCGACGAAAACACCAGCCTTCGCACACCCGCCGTCGCCATCGCGTCCAGTAGCGACAGCGTCCCGCCCACATTGTTAGAAAAATACAGCTCCGGCTTCGCGGTGGACTCGCCGACGGCGATGTAGGCCGCGAAGTGTACTACTGCGTCCACACCTGCAAGACACGGCAGAAGCGCCTCTGTATCCTGCAAGCGAACCACGCGCAGAATTTCGCTGGGAACGATATCGCGATGCCCGCGGGAAAGATCGTCGACCACGACAACTTCGTATCCGCGGGCCAGCAAATGATGCGTCGTGATACTGCCGATGTACCCGGCGCCGCCGGTCACCAGGATTTTCGACATCTGGAATTACTGCTTCAGCGCCTTCTCGAGGGCCGCATCCATCTGTTCCGGAGTCACAGCCGGTTCAAACCGCTGGATGACTTTTCCATTGCGATCCACCAGGAACTTGGTGAAATTCCACTTGATTTCGCCGCCCGTGGCCGGGTCTGCGCCGGCGTCCGTCAGGAACTGGTAGAGCGAAGCTTTGTCGTCGCCCTTCACCGAGATCTTTGAAAACATCGGGAAGGTCACGTTGTATTTGTTGGAGCAGAAAGTCTTGATCTCTTCATCGGTGCCCGGTTCCTGCGCCATGAAATTGTTGGCGGGGAAACCCGCGATCACGAATCCGCGATCTTTGTATTTTTCATACAGCGCTTCCAGGCCCTTGTATTGCGGCGTGAAACCGCATTTGCTGGCGACGTTCACCACCAGCAGAAGCTTGCCTTTGAACTCGCCCAGCGGCACCGGCTTGCCGTCGATCGACTTCATGGTAAAGTCGTAAACCGACGCGCCAAACATAGCGGATGACATAAGACAAAGGACTCCTGCAAATTTTCGCATGTTTATGATTATAGCGGGTGCGCGCCAATCCGGCGCGTGACTTCACTGACAATCTCTTACAACATTCGAACGATTCGTATGTACCATTCGAGCTTAACCTGTTACAATCGTTAAAAATTCAGCTTATGGACATTCTACAAATGATCGCCGAACTCCAAGCCGAGAGAGCCGCGATTGAAGACGCTCTTCTGGTGTTGGGAAAGCTGGCACAGACCCGTGGAAAGCGACGGGGAAGGCCGCCTTCATGGATGACGGCTATTCGCAGCGCCACCGGGTCCCCCGCCGCCGAGCACAAGACCCGGGTTCTCAGCCCTGAGACGCGCAAGCGCATGGCGGAGGCACAGAAGAAGCGCTGGGCCGCATATCACAAAGCCAACGCGTAAATCGGCTCGTTCTCGCGGAGTATAGTGGGAACATGTACCGCTATCTTCTCTCGGAGCGCGAAGGTTCTCTCGCCGTAGTCACTCTTAATCGACCCGAACGGCGCAACGCCATGTCGCTCGACTTGATGCTCGAGCTCATCGCTTGTCTGGACGAAATCTCTTCAAAGACCGATGTTCGCGCCGTGATTCTGGCCGCTGCGGGAAAAGTATTTTCCTCCGGCCATGACTTGAATGAGCTGGTGGGTGGAACCATCGCCGATTACCGCCGCATTTTCGACGTTTGCACACAGCTAATGGCTAAGCTTCAGTCGATTCCGCAGCCGGTGATCGCCCAGGTGCAAGGTATCGCCACGGCAGCGGGATGCCAGCTGGTCGCAACGTGCGATTTAGCCGTCGCAAGCTCCGAAGCGACCTTCGCCACGCCCGGCGTCAAGAACGGTCTGTTTTGTTCCACTCCGATGGTCGCCCTAACCCGCGCCGTGGGACGGAAGCGAGCCATGGAAATGCTGCTCACCGGCCGCCCGGTTGATGCCGCCAGCGCGCAATCCTGGGGACTGGTCAATCGAGTGGTGCCGCCCGCCGGTCTCGAAGCGGAAGCACGCAAACTCGCCTGTCAGATCGCGGAAGCCAGTCCATTCACCATTTCGGTGGGCAAGCAAGCCTATTACGCGCAGATCGAGCTCGATCAGCCTCGCGCTTATGCCTATGCGAAAGAGGTTATGTCCATGAATGCCGCGGCATATGACGCCCAGGAAGGGATCACTGCATTTTTAGAAAAGCGCCCGGCCTGCTGGCAGGGTCGCTAGTCACTCTATACGAATCTTTACAGGCGTCCGAGGGTTAGGCGGCGGCGTAATCGATCCTTTTACTTCTTGATCCCCCTCTGGGATCTGGCCGTCGAGCTCGAATATCTTATTAATTTCAGCCACTTCGAGCTTCGAGGCCTTCACCGAGCCGCGCACCACTACCTTGGTTTCGCCGGGCGTGAATCCCACGCGTTTGATCCCGTCCCAGACCTGATCGACCCCAACTCGATTCCGCGCCGCCAAGTCCAGCGCCACAGTTCCGGCCTTGAAATCGACGTTCACCCGCTCCACGCCGCGCATTCTCTTGAAGGCGCCCGCCAGCGAATCAGTGCATGACTCGCAATTCATATCTCGAATGAAAACTTCGATGTGCAGGAACTCGGCGCGAACTGCGCCCGCCGCGAGCCCGGCCAGAAGAAAGATCCTCAACACTTCCATCAGCATAGCGCCTTCAGTTTTCTTCCGGGATGGCCGATATCTTCTGTGTGGTTCCAATGACCGAAATCACGATTGAGTCCGCGCCCGCCTCCGCGGCTCTCAAGCGACGGGCGCTTCAATCCCTTGCCACTCTACCGCCGTTCTCGGCGATTCTGAGTCGTTTGATGGCGACTCTGGCCGGCGAGGATGTCTCGTTTTCAAAACTGGGTGACTTGATCGAAAAAGATACGGTGGTCGCCGGAAACCTTCTCAACCTGGTGAATTCGGCTCTATATGGACGCCGCGGCACCATTAATTCCGTTCGGCACGCGCTTGCGATTCTGGGCTTGAACAAGCTGCGCAATGCGGTGCTGGGCATGTCGCTCACGCGCATGTGGAACAAGACGCCGGTTCCGCAATCGTGGTCGATGGCGCAGTTCAATATGCATTCGGCCGCGGTGGCCCTTTTGAGCGATTTGCTCGCGCAGCGGCTGACCGTCGACTATCCCGAAGGCGCGTTCGTCGCCGGCCTGCTGCACGATCTGGGTCGGCTGCTGATCGCCACGGCATTAAGAGAGCAGCATGTGCGCATCATCGAGCTGCAAGCCGAAACCGGCATGGGGCACGTCGACGCCGAGCTGAAGATCCTCGGATTCACACATTCCGAATTATCGGCCGATGCGCTGGCGGTCTGGAATCTTCCCGAGCCGATTCGCGTGGCGGTACTGCATCATCATGACCGGCTACTGCAAGGCGCTCCCGGTGCGGTCCAATTGGGCCGCCTGGTGGAGTGCGCCGATCACTACGTCAACTCGATGGGCGTTTGCATCTCGCCGGAGACGGCGGATTGCGCCAATGGCGCGTTGATTCAGACGCTGGGTTTGAGCGAAGAGCGGCTGGCGAAGACGCTGGAAGAATTCAAGGCGGAATACGACGTAATGCTCCAGTTCTTCCGCTAAACTCGCCTTAAAAATTACCCTTTCCCCACGGGATTCGACCGTTGACTAACGTTGAACCCAAATTACGGTATTCTAACAGGGTTGTCAATACTGGAGGCGAACCATGCGCGACGTATTCATCGTAGACGCCATCAGAACGCCGTTTGGGCGCGGGAAAGCTGACGGCGCGCTGCATGGAATCCATCCCGTGGATCTGCTCGCGGTCACTCTCAAGAAGCTGATGGAGCGTTCGGGTGTTGCCGGCCGTGAGGTTGAAGACATCATCACGGGCTGCGTCACGCCGATCGGTGAACAGGGAGCGAACATCGGCCGTCTGGCAGGTCTGAAATCCGGTCTGCCGATTGAAGTTCCGGCGTTGCAGCTCAACCGGTTTTGCGGCTCCGGCCAGCAGGCGATTCACTTCGCGGCGCAGGAAATCGCGGCTGGAGATATGGAGATTTCGATCGGTTGCGGCGTCGAATCGATGAGCCGCGTCACCATGGGATCGGATTTCGCGCTTTCGGATGAATTTCGCGCCGATTTCCCGTTCGCTCTGCTGCATCAGGGAATTTCCGCGGAGATGGTCGCCGAGAAATTCGGGGTGAAGCGAGAAGAGCTGGACGAATTTTCCGCGCAAAGCCATTGCCGCGCCGCAGCCGCGCAGCGCAATGGCTGGACCCGCTGCGAGCTTTTTCCTTTGAACGGGTTGGAGGCTGACGAAGGCGTTCGCGCCAATCCCGATCTCGCCAAAATGCGCGCCCTGAAACCCGTCTTTCGGCCGGATGGCGTGGTTACGGCCGGAAATTCGAGCCAGATTTCCGACGGTGCCGCCGCAGTGCTGCTCGCAAGTGGCGATAAAGCCGATGAGTTAGGGCTGCGCAAGCGCGCACGCATTGTAGCTCGCGCGGTGGTCGGCAGCGATCCGGAGTTGATGCTGACTGGTCCCATCCCAGCCACGCGAAAAGCGCTGGCGATGGCGGGACTGAGTGTCGACGATATCGATGCGTTTGAAATCAATGAAGCGTTCGCCTGTGTTGCGCTGGCCTGGGCGCGCGAACTGGGCGTGCCGCTGGAAAAACTGAACATTCAAGGCGGTGCGATCGCACACGGGCATCCGCTGGGCGCGACCGGCGCGGCGCTGATGACCAAACTGGTGAATATCCTGGAGCGAACCGGCGCCCGCTACGGGTTGCAATCCATGTGCATCGGCTTCGGGATGGCCACGGCGACGATTATCGAAAGAGTCTAGCGCCCGGTAAACGCGGCGGCGCGCTTTTCCAGAAAGTGCGCGACGCCTTCCTTGAAATCGGCGGTGCCGAAGCTGCCTTTCATTTCCTCGATGGCGAGATTGAACGCGTCGTCGAGGTTCTGCACTAATCCCATGTAAATCTGGCGCTTCATGACGCTCAAGGATCGCGGAGAAACCGTATCCGCCAGCTCTTGCGCCACCTGCTGAACGGCAGGCAGGAAATTTTCTTCGGGAAAAACGCGGCTCACTAATCCGACGCGCAGCGCCTCCGCTGCGTCGATGGTTTTCGAAGTGAACATCAGCTCGATGGCGTTCGGAAGGCCGACTAACCTGGGCAGAATCCATCCGATACCGTACTCGGCCACCAGGCCGCGCTTCGAAAAAATCACGGAAAACTTGGCTTTTTCAGATGCAAATCGAAAATCGCAATACATGGCGACGATGAGACCGAGTCCCACCGCGGGGCCGTTGATGGCGGCGATGATCGGCTTGGGCACTGAGAGCAGCCACGCGTGCTTGTGGCGAAAATCAGCGCGGACGCTTTCATCGATATCCATCTTTGCAGTGAGACTCGCTCCCACGGCTTCGCGGTTGTCCGCGACTCCGGCCAGGACGCTCAGGTCAGCGCCCGCGCAGAAGCCTTTGCCGGCTCCGGTGAGAATAATGACGCGAACATAGTCGTCGGCGGCGGCTTCGCGAATAGCCGCAGTCACTTCTTCTTCCATCTTTGGCGTCCATGCATTGAGCTTGGCGGGGCGATTCAAAGTGATGGTGGCGACGCGATTCGAAACGCCGTATTCGATCTGTTCGTAGGAGGGCATGGTGCTCAGCATATCATTGAGAATATGTCTGGTCCCCTTGACGGTATTCGTGTCCTCGATTTTTCGCATGCGCTTGCAGGCCCGTACTGCACGATGTTGATGGCGCAGTATGGAGCCGAGGTCCTGAAAATCGAAGGGCCGGAGGGAGAAGTGGGACGAACCTGGGCGCCTCCGTTCACCGATGGCGAAGCGTCATATTTTCTGGGCATCAATCCCGGGAAGCGCAGCGTGGTGATCGACCTGAAGAAGCCCGAAGGGGTCGCACTGTGCCTGGACATGATCGAACATTGTGACGTTTTGATCGAGAATATGCGCGTGGGAACGCTGGAGCGGCTCGGGCTGGGGTATGAAGCGGCGCGGGCGCGTAATCCGCGACTGATTTACTGCTCGGTTTCAGGCTACGGGCAGACGGGGCCGTCGCGCGATGAGCCGGCCATGGATTTAATTCTGCAAGCCTCAAGCGGATTGATCAGCATCACCGGCGTCGAAGGCGGGGAGCGAGTGCGCTGCGGCCATTCGGTGGCGGACATCACCGCGGGGATGTTCGCGCTGATCGGGATTCTGATGGCGATGGAGGCTCGGCACCGTTCGGGCGTGGGGCAGTTCGTGGATGTGTCGATGCTGGACTCGATGATTTCGGCGATGTCGTCGAATTTCGCCTATTTCACGGGCTCGGGAATTGTGCCGGGGGCGCTGGGGACTCGATTTGGGGCGATTGTGCCGTATCGAGGATTTGCGACTGCGGATCGGGATATTGTGATCGCGGTAGCGAGCCCGAAGCTGTGGCAGGAATTCTGCATCGCGATCAAGCGGCCGGAATTGGCGGACCATCCGGATTATGCAACCAACGCGTTGCGTGTGGCGAATCGCGAGGTGCTGGAGAAGCTGATCGCCGACATTTTCAAGACGAACACGAGCTCGGCGTGGATTGAAAAGCTGCGTGCGCATGGGATTCCATGCGCTCCGGTGAAGACGATTGATGAAGTGGTGGCCGATCCACAAGCGTCGCATCGGGAGATGTTCCCAGTGGTGGACGGTTTTCGGATAACGGGAGCCCCGGTGAAGTTTTCAGAGACTCCAGGGAGCGCGACGCGAGGCGCTCCGGGGTTGGGCGAGCATACGGGAGAGATTCTGAAGGAAGTGCTCGGGATTGAGGACGGGGAGATAGACGAGTTGTCGGCCGAAAGAGTAATTCGCGATTCAAACGCGATTCGAGAAGTACCCTTTAAAACAAAGACCTGATAAAATGATTTTGAAATATAGGTAAACGGAAGGCTTTTTTTAGCATAGAGCTCTTGAAAGGGGCCGCAGTGACCAAGCACACGCGGTTAGGAACCGAAGCAGAGTTCTTCACGAAGCTGAGGGAGGGTTCTCGAAAAAAACAGAAGATCGTGTACGACTACTTCGTCTACTATAACCGCGTGATGGGGCGAGGTAACGACAAGGTGGGCTTTGCGGATCTGTTTGCAGGGCCCGGCTTTTATGCAGGGGGAGGGCCGCCACACAAATCAATCCCCGTGTTGGTGTGCGAGGCAGCCATCCGCGAGGAAGTTATTCGCCAGAAGGTACACCTTTGGTTTAACGAGGGCGATACCAAGAACTACAATGATCTGAAGACGGCAATCAGATCACTATCCGAGATTGAAACGCTCCGCTACGAGCCCACGATTAGTAATAAGATCGTCGACACGCGTTGGGCGTCGAAGCTGAGTAGGTTAACGGTGCCAACGCTCGTCTTCCTCGATCCTTGCGGATACAAAGGCCTGTCGCTGAAGCTCGTGGCATCCGCCCTTGGGGGGTACGGAAACGATTGCATATTTTTCTTTAACTACAGTCGAATCAATATGAAGCTTGACCTTGCGATCATGAACAAATCGATCGACGATTTCTTTGAGGCGGAGCGCGCCAAGTTCTTGCGAACCGCGATTGCGGGTCGTGGCCCGGAGGACCGGGAAAGACTCATCTTAGCCGCGGTCGAGTCGGCTATTAAAGACGCGGGTGCGATTCCGCTTTTCTTCCCGTTTCTCAGCGATATGAATCGTACTAGCCATCACCTAGTTTTTGCGTCCAAGAACCAGAACGCCGTAAACACGATGAAGCGAATTCTGAACTCCGCGAGTTCGACGATGGTCGAAGGCGTCGGGTCGGGCGGATTTGACCCACGAGCCGCGCGGACCACTGCTCCACTATTCGGGGGATTATACGAAGTGGAAGAACGGCTCCTGACTGCGTATGCCGGATGCAGGATCCGATTTGGCGATTTGTTGCTAAAAGAATCGCATACACGTTTCACTGAAAGCAGCTACCGAGACGCGCTTCTTAATCTGGAGCGCGACGAGCGCATCACAGTTGATCCGCCTGCCACTCAGCGACCATTTCAATCTGGCCGACAAAAACGAACGTTATCAAAAGAGGTTTACATTCAGTTCAGGGATGAAGGAGACCATGGCGAATAAATCTTCAATCGAATGGACAGGGGCCACCTGGAATCCATCGACGGGTTGCGATGCGCTGAGCCCGGGATGCGAGAATTGCTATGCCGAACGGCTGACGAAACGGCTGCAGGCGATGGGCCAAGAAAAGTATGCGAATGGCTTCAACTTGACGCTTCATCCTAGTACCCTAGAAATCCCCCTTAAATGGAAGAAGCCACGGATGATTTTCGTCAATTCGATGAGCGATCTTTTTCATCACGACGTGCCGATTGAGTTCATTCAACGCGTTTTCGCAACCATGCGAGCGGCTTCCTGGCATCAATTCCAGGTTCTAACGAAACGCTCGGGCCGCTTGCTGGCATTCTCGGATCAGATCGATTGGCCGAGCAACGTCTGGATGGGGGTTAGTGTCGAATGTGAGAGTTACACGAAGCGGATTGACCATCTGCGAAAGACCGGCGCGCGGACCAAATTTCTTTCGTTGGAGCCGCTTCTCGGATCGCTGGAGGGGCTCAACTTGAAGGGAATTGATTGGGTGATCGTGGGTGGTGAGTCCGGACCGGGCGCGCGATCAATGCACCCGGATTGGGTGAAGTCGATTCGGAACCAGTGCCTCGCTTCCGGAGTGGCATTTTTCTTCAAGCAATGGGGCGGCGTTCAGAAGGGACGCACCGGTCGATTGCTGGAGGGACGAACCTATGACACAATGCCTCGAACTCTTGAGTCTTCGCCACTAGTCCAGCTCGGTCGATGATCGCCTTCTCACGATCAGGCTGGAAGGTCTCTGTGACAATTCATCGTAAACAATCAAGGGCCGCGCCTCTGGCAATCATCTTCTCGATTTCGGCGTCGGAATAACCTAACTCCTCAAGAACTCCGCGAGTGTGCTCGCCGGCTGCTGGGGCCAGACGTGGGGGTTGCTTTTCTATTCCTTCCACATTGATCGGATTCTCGACCGTCTTCAAACCTGGGCAAATTTCCGCGAAGACTCCGTTCTGCTCCATCTGAGGATCGTGCGCGACGTCCCAAGCTGGAGGGACTGGGCCCCAGATCAGGTCGTGCTCCTTCAGGACTTGGGACCAGTGGGACAGATCGTGTTCCGCGAAGGCTCGGTCCATGCGCTCGATCAATATGGCGCTGTTGGATTGGCGCGCGGGCGGAGTGGTGAAGCGCGGGTCGTCGAGCAAGTCGGGGAAATTCAGGGTTCGGCAGAGATTTTGCCAGTCGCGGATGGGATCGAGGAGACAGAAGAAAATGCGGTGGCCGTCGCGGGTCAGGTAGTGGTTCACCAGGGGATTGATGGCTTCCTTGCGGGTCCATTTGGGCATGAAATGGGCTCCACAGAGGGCGGCCTGGATCATGCAGGAGTTGGACCAGGCGCCGTTGGCCATCAGCGACGTGGTTACGCGCGAGCCTCGGCCGGTTTGCTGGCGTTGATAAAGAGCCAGCATGATTCCCGCGAACAGGGTCATCGAAGTAGGATGGTCGCCGAACCCGGCAGGGGACTGGACGGGTTCGGCGTCGCCATTGTGCATGTGGAACATCAGGCCGCTGCGGGCCCAGAAGGCGGTCGCATCGTAGCCCGGCTTTTCGGCGTCTTCGCCGGATTCGCCGTAGCCCGTGACCGAGGCGTAGATCAGGCGCGGATTCAACGCAGAAAGATCCGAATATTCGATGCGGAATTTGCGCTGGGTCTGCGGCTGATGATTGGTGATGAAGATGTCCGCGGCTGCGGCCAGTTTCAGGAGTGCGCCACGGGCGTCTTCGTCGGCCAGGTCGAGTGCGACGCTGCGTTTATTGCGATCGTCGAGGAGCCAGCAGTAATTCTGATCGGAAACAGGCATGCCGGGGACTCGGCCGAGGTAACGATAAGGGTCTCCGTAGGGCGGGCGCTCGATTTTGATTACGTTGGCGCCGAAGTCGGAAAGAATGACGGCCGCGGCGGGGGCGGCGATGTAAGTTCCGCAGTCGATGACGCGGAGACCGGAAAGAATCCCTGGCATGTCGTCGCATCAGAACATATGGGTCGCCGTGGTGTCAAATTTCAGAACGCGAGTTTGAAATCCATGCCGGCGATCGCGGTGAGGCCGGGTATGGCGACTCCGGGGATCTCCTGATATTGCGTCGATGTGAGATTCGTGAATTGCACGAAGGGAGACCAGCGGCCGTGGCGATACGCGGCGTAGAGATCCCACAAGGCGTAGGGGTCCAGGCCGTAGCGCTTGATTGCGCCGATGCGCGTGCGGAACACGAATCCTTTGGGCAAGACGGCTTCCCAGGATGCGGAGGCGTTGTGGTTGGGGTAATCGAAGGCGTACTTCGATTGTTCGCCATTTAGAAGATCCTGCGCGCCGTGGAGAGCTGTGTAGCTCAGGTCGATCCATTGGGTTTTGACGGCTCGAATCTTCAGGCTGGCAGTCGCGCCGATGAAGTTGAGGTGATCGAAATTCGTGGCCATCCAGATGGAGGTTGGAGAGGTGCGGACGTAGTCGATGCCGTTGCGTTCGCGATTCACGAAGACGCCGAACTGGCCTTTGATACGCTCACCGTGGTTCCATTCGGCGGCGGCATCGTAGCCCCAGGCGGTCTCGGGTTTGAGATAAGGATTGCCCAGATTGGCCGGGTCGGAATAATAAAGATCGGTATAGCTGGGAAGGCGGAAGGCTCGGCTGGCTGATGCGCGAAGCTTCCAGTGCGAGTTGAGCCACGCGCCGGCGGACGCTGTGGGGTTAAACTGGCGGCCTCCGCCGTGGTAGATCTCCTCGCGCGCGCCGATGGTGAAGGAATAGCGCTTCAGGGCGCGCACATCGAGGGCGGTGTAGACGGCTCCGTAGTTGCGCTGATGATGGCCCAGATTATTGCTGTCGATTTCGTCGCGAAAAGCTTCGCCGCCGTAGCTGATGGTCATGTTCTGGCGAAGCCGGTTATGGCGGCGCAGTGCGGCTTGATAGGCTTCGGTGTAGTGATGATTGGTGTAGACGGCAGGGTCGTCGCGCAGGAGGACGAAGAGATCGGAGTTGCGGCGGAAAGCGAAGGAAACGTCAGTGTTTTTTCCAAGGGCCTGGCGGAGGGAAGCGAACCAGGTGCGGGTGCGCTCCCAGGAATCGTACGGGCCGTAGAACTGGTTCGCGCCGTAGGGGCGATCGTTGTACGCCAGGGTGACGTCGGTCGCGCCTAGCCAGGTCTTGAGATGCGAGATGGAGGCGAGAGAGAGATTGCGATAATCGCGATCGTCCATGAAGCCGGTGGAAAAATCGCGGGAGAAAGAAAACTGTTCGGTCAGGTCTTGCCAGACCGTAGTGAGGGTCGCGCTCTCCTGATTGGTGCCAAAATTTCCGATGGCGGCGCGCAGGTGCAGCTCGTTCGATTCCGGCGTTGCGGTGATCACGTTGATCACGCCGCCGACAGCATCCGAGCCATAAATCGCTGAGCCGGCGCCTTTCAGGATCTCGAGTCGTCCGACAGCGTCGGGTGGAATCGGGATGTTGAGGTCGAAATGGCCGGTCTGCACGTCGTTGATGCGGATGCCGTCGAGCAGGACCAGGGTCTGGCCGAAGTTTCCGCCGTGGATGGAGATGTCGGTCTGAATGCCGTTGACGCCGCGGCTCTGGACGTTGAGTTCGGGGTCGAGGCGCAGGAAGTCGAATAGCGTGTTCGATAGGAGCTTGCGAATGGTATCGAGCTCGATTACGTTGACGTCGCGGTTGGCTTCATCGACCTGCACGGGCTGGTAGACGCCGGTGACGATGATCGAATCTTTTTGATTTTGAGCAAGCGCGGCTGTAGACAGCGCGAGCAGGAGGAACATGCGCATGGGAAAAGTTAGAGTGTAACAGTGCAGTTAGAAGATTCGCGACGTTACTCGCTTGCCAAGGGGGTTACTGTGGATTCGGGTTGCCCGTTGGTCCGGCCGGTGCGGCGGTTTGAGTCGTGGGCTGACCCGGTTGTCCAGGTTGGCCGCCTTGTCCGGGCGGCCCGGCGGCTCCCGAGGGGCCTTGGGGGGTCGCGGGTTGGCCGGGCAGGCCGCTCTTCAGGTCGAAGATAAATTCCCACTCCTGGTATTTCTGGCGATCCTTGTAGATCTTGATGCTGGGGCCTTTGAAAGTGCTGGCGACACCGGCCAAGCCTCCGGCTGCGGTGGTGTTGTTGAAGGCAGAGGGGCTCGGTGGCGCTTGCGCCGGGTTGGTCAACTGAGTTTGGATCGCGCTGAGGGCTGGATTGGGTCCGCCGCTGGCGCCGAACATCGCTTGGCCCAGCGGACCCAGGCCTGGCTGCGATCCGGGGGGCTGACCTGGCTGACCGGACTGGTTAGGCAATTGAAAGGGCTGTCCATTCAGGCCGGGAATATTTGGAATCTGGGGATTCGGTCCGATTTGGCCCGGATATTGTGGTCCGGCTAAAGCGGCCGGAACCCCGGCGGTGGGGCCGGAGGCCTGCAACTGGCCCTGCAACTGACCGGGCAACTGACCGGGGAATTGGCCAGGGAACAAGGGTTGACCCGCGCCCGGACCTGTGGGACCCGAGGCGGGAACATTGCCGATGGGTGGCCAATAGCGCTGGTCGTTGGGGTCGATATCGGCAGGATTGACGGGCATGGAACCGGGAGCACCGTTCACCAGCGTGTTATCGCTGGGACGGCGCAGCACGGCGGCATTGACTTCCACGGGGCCGCTGGCACCGGAAGCTCCACTGGCGCCGCTGGCTCCGCTGGCGCCGCTCGCACCAGACGCGCCGGACGCGCCGAGGGGGGCGGTGGGCTTCTGGACCAGAGAATCCGTCAACTGACCAGCTCCATCCACGTGGATCAGACGCCATTCGTCTTTTCCGGTCATCGGATCGAGATAGCGGCGGCGGAGAAAGCGCTTGTCGTTGGTGTTTTCGAGGTCCTCGATTTTCGAGGGGTATTTCTTGAACGCCACGAAATACATCTGAATCGCCCGTTTGTATTGCTCGCCGCGATCGATCAGAACCTGTTCTTTGTCGCGTTCGCTCTCGAAGGCGATGCGCGGCATCTGCGCGTACAGCATCAGCGCGATGGCCGCAGCCAGCAGGAACACGATCAACATGGCGAATCCGCGTTCGCCTTTACGCGCGGCTTTCATCCAGCCAGCTCCTCGATCAGCGGGAGAGTCTGCTGATTTTTGTTGGTCAGATCCTCCACTACCACCGAGTTTACGCCGATCCTGACGATCTTATAGCGGTTCTTGATCACTTCGTTTTCGGCGGCGACCGCGATGTCGTTGTCGCTGTCCAGGAAAAATGCGCGCTTTGCTCCGCTCCGCGACGAGAATCCGTAAAACTTTAGCGGAATGGGCGGAGCCGGAGGAGGACCCGCCGGTTTGGGCGGCTCGGTCTTGTCTGCCAGCGCTCCTGGCCCTCCCTTTGACGCGCCGGGCGGGAGCGGTCCGACTTGGATCTTCGCGACCTCCGGGGCAGGAGGCGGGGGAGCTTTGCCCCAGTCGAACACGCTGCCTCGAGGACCGGGCTCGAGCGGGACGCCCATCAGCTTGGCCAACAGATCGAGACGCAAGGTCGGATCGATCTTGGTGACGTCGACTCCTTCTTTCGGTTTGAGCGACGGTTTGAAATCCTCGATCGACCGGATTCCACCGCGGCTGCCGGTTCGCTGGGGCACTGCGGGTCCGGACGTGGAGGGGCGCGCGCCCGATGCGACCGGGACAGGGGTTACAGATAACGGCGAGCGAGGAGCGGCGTCGGGCGTGGATGGCTCGCGCTCGTAAAGGAACACGCCGATCAGAACCACCAGCAACACGCCCAGATACGTGAGCTTCTTTCGATCCGCGCCCAGGTTCTTGGGGATTAAATTCACTGTCCCCCCGGCTGCGACGCATCTTCGCGGACAAACGCGTTGACCTTTAAGCTGACCGTCAGGATGTCGCCGGTCTGCTGCGGCGCCGCGGTCAGCGATTCGATCATCAGAAATCTCTTCGACCGATCCAGCTCATGCACGAAATGCATCACGTCGGGATAGGTGCCTTCGTAGGCGGCAACGATGCTCTCCACGCTGAGCGTATCGGAGCCTTCGATGGGCAGCATCGAGAAAGTCGTATCGCGCGCCTTCAGTTTGGTCTGGCTGGCGGCCTGTTGGAGCTCGCCGAGCAAGGTGGAAGACGAGATGCGGTTCGCCAGGAAGTATTGGCTCAGGAACTGGTCGCCTTCGGAACGTCCTTTGTCGACGGCGGAGGCGTGCTGGCGCGTGGTTTCAAGCACAACCCGCTTGGCCTGGAGCTGCGCTCCGAGCGTCACGCCCTGGCGTTCGAGGTCCTCCGCGGATCCGCCAATCGGAAACAGAACCAGCCCGGCGGCAACGACATTTGCGAGCACCAGAATGCCCAGCACCACGCGCACCACGAATTGCGGGTCTCGCACACGCGAATTCTTAAAGCTTCTGAGCATAGTTCACCGTGACGCGATATTGATACAAAGGCTGATTTTGCGATGGCGGAATCGAGCTGTGCAGTTCCGTCGGCCCAAACAGCGGCGATTCTTCCAGTTTCTTGAAGAATCCGATGACCGCGTCGGGTTCCTTGGTCCCGACCACCATGTCGAGCATCACTTCATTGCGCGAATTGATCTGCGGCAGGCGCACCGAGATCAGCTTCACGTTATAAGGCATAACGCTTTCGAGATCCGCGAAAATCTGGGTCCAGCTGACGGATTTGCGTACCAGCAGTTCGTTGAGCAACATGCTGCGCTCCAGGACAACGGCGTTGGCGGGCTCGTGCAGGAAGGCGTCCAGCTTGGCTTGCTCGGCGGAGAGGCTGCGGAGTTGGCTGTTCAAGCGGTCGACGGCGACTCGCGACTCTTTGGCGCGTCCGCGTTCGGAGACGATGAGAAATATCAGGAGGCAGAGCAGACCCGCAAGGAGCACGGCGCAGGCGCCGGAGGCGACCAGGATGGGCCGGTCCCGGCGGAACGGCTGGGTTGAAAGATTGACGGGGATGCGCATTTAAACCACTCCGCCGGATTGACCGCTCCTTTCAGTGGCCGTGTGAAAACCCGAACATCCAACCGCTTGCTGCGGTCGCGGCTGGTTGGGCGCGGCGTAAATGAGCCGCGACCAAAGGAAGCGGTCGATATAGCGGGCTTTCACACAGATTCGTAAGGGAGCGGTGGATGGTGACTTATGCGCCATTTAATTCTCCAGCAGCTCCAGGTAGCCGAGCAGGCCGGCGTTGAACGGACCGGGAGCGCCGAAGCGGCTGCGGAGCGGCTCCACTTCACAACGGAAGCTGGCCACCGTTTCGGGCGGGAGGCCGCAGAGAATCAGCTTGCCGACGGGCGCGTTCAGCTCGTCTTCGACGTAGGCGAAAGTCGGATGCAGGACGCCCAGGATCTCCTCTTCGGTCGCTTCTTCGAGGGTCACACAGCGGAACAACTTGACGGTAGCGTCCGAGATGCACCGCGACGGTGAGGGCGCGTCCGGCCAGCTTGGCCACCACGGCGTTCGCCGTGCCCGCGATACAGGTTCAGAGCGGCCAGCGCCGAAGTGGTGACGACGCCGGGATGAAAGCCGGCGCTGCGAAACAGCGCTTCGTAGCGGGCCAGGACTTCGAGCGCCACGGTCACCGCGACCACTTCGATTTTCTTGCCTTGTTCGCCGAGGGCTGCACGAAATAGCTGACCGCGGCGGAGTCGATATCGAACGGGATGGTCTTCTTCACGCGGAAACGGACCAGCGACAGCTGCTCTTCGGGCGCCGGAGGGGAACGAATCGAAATCGAGCACGCTGACGCGCGCCGCATAGTCCGGCAGAATCACCGCCGCGGGACGGCGCTTCTTCGATCCGTTGCAGCGGCGCGATGCGCTCGAGCACGGCCGCGACAGCGTCGGCCGCAGCAGGTTGTCGTCCACCGGCGAAACCGCCAGCGTTCCGGGCTCGAACGGCTGGAAGCCGGTTTGCCGCCGTGCCGCGCGAAGGCGATGCCCGCTTCGGAGAGCTCGAAGACATGGCTCGGCGGAGGATCCTTCACCAGGCGCGTGATTTGATTCCACAGGACATCGGACGATCTAGCCTTCGATGAACGTCACCTTGTTGATCTCTTTCAGCGTGGTGATTCCCGTCGCGCGCCTTCTCGACCGCCGATTCGCGCAGGAACGTCATGCCTTCCTCGCGCGCCGCGCGCCGGATTTCCGAGGCGGGCCGCTTGTCCAGAATCATCTCGCGGATGCTGCTCGCTCAGATCCAGCAGTTCGTGAATCGCGGTGCGGCCGCGGAATCCGGTGCCGCCGCACTCGAAGCATCCCGCGCCTTCATAGAACGTGACGTCGCGCCACTCGTCCGGGTTCAGGCCGCTTTCGACCAGATATGCGTCCGGGATACTTCACCGGCTTTCTTGCAGTGCGGGCAGATCACGCGCACCAGGCGCTGCGCCAGGATGCAGTTCAGCGCCGAGACGAAGTTGTACGGCTCGACGCCCATGTTCAGGAAGCGGCCCAGCACGTCCAGCACGTTGTTGGCGTGGACGGTGGTGAACACCAGGTGGCCGGTGAGCGCGGCGTTGATGGCGATCTGCGCGGTCTCCTGGTCGCGGATTTCGCCCACCATGATCTTGTCGGGATCGTGGCGCAGAATGGAGCGCAGGCCGCGCGCGAAGGTCAGGCCCTTCTTCTCGTTCACCGGAATCTGCGTGATGCCCTTGATCTGGTATTCGACCGGATCTTCGATGGTGATGATCTTGTCTTCGTCGTTCTTGATCTCGCTCAGCGCGGCGTAGAGCGTGGTGGTTTTGCCGGAGCCGGTGGGTCCGGTGACCAGCACCATGCCGTAGGGCTCCTTGATGTAGCGGCGGAACTTGACCAGGTCGCTATCCGCGAAGCCCACCACGTCGAGCGAGAGCTTGGCGAACTTCTCGCTCATCGATTCCTTGTCGAGCACGCGCAGCACGGCGTCTTCGCCGTGAATGGTGGGCATGATGGAGACGCGGAAATCGATCAGGCGGTTCTTGTAGCGCACGCGGAAACGGCCGTCCTGCGGGACGCGGCGCTCGGCGATATCCAGCTCGCTCATGACCTTGATGCGCGAAATGATGGTGGAGTGCCAGTCCTTGGCGATGGGCGGCATGGCATAGTGCAGCACGCCGTCGATGCGGTACTTGATGGCCACTTCCTGGTCGCGCGTTTCGATGTGGATATCGCTGGCGCGCCGCTCGAGCGCGTTGAAGATGGTGGTGTCCACCAGCTTGATCACCGGCGCGATGTCGGAATCGGCGGCGCGTCAGCTTGTCGATGGAGAGCGTCTCGTCGGGGTTCTCTTCTTCGCCGACCACGTCCAGCGTGAAGCCTTCGGTGACTTCTTCGAGCACGCGCTGCGACTGCTCGGTCTTCTTGAGCAGATCGGAGATCTGCGAGAGCGTGGCGACCTTGACGCGCAGCTTCTTGTCCAGCAGCACGGCCAGCTCGTCGATCAGGTTGAGGTTGCGCGGATCGGCCAGGGCGATTTCGAGCGTGCCGTTCTGCGCCTGGATCGGCACGAAATTGTAGCGGAACATCAGGTCCACCGGGATGGAGTGGAACAGGTCGTGATCGATGCGGGCTTCGCGCAGGTCGACGAACTCGCAGCGGTAGCGCGCGGCCAGGCGGCGCGCGCGGCCTGGCGCGATCTCGTCGGCGGTGGCCAATTTCGAGGATCGTCTGCGGAGAATGACCATTGCCTGGTTGCGTGCGCCTGCCATCGATTCATCGATTCACCAATGATCTTACTTTCATGCGAATCGTATCCGCCAGCGAGAAGATCGGCAGATACAGCGCAATCAACACGAACGCCACGAAAATGCCCATGAAGATCATGATGGCCGGCTCGATCAGCTGACAGCGCGGCCGTCATGCGGGTGTTCACGTCGTCTTCGTAGAACTCCGCCACGCTGGCGAGCATGGCGGGCAGCGCGCCGGTGGATTCGCCCACTTCGATCATGTCGATGGACAGGCCGGGAAAACCTTGGTCGGGCGCAGCGACGCCGAAAGCGACTGGCCTTCCCGCACCAGCTTGCCGGCTTGCTGCGAGGACTTTCTTCAGCAGCTGCGTGCCGAGCGAATCGGCCGCGGTTTCGAGGGCCTGCATCAGCGGAATGCCGCCGATCAGCAGCGTGCCCAGCACGCGCGAAAACTGCGCCACCTGATATTTCAGCCAGATCTCGCCGGCGATGCGGCACGCGCAGCAGCAAGCGGTCCACCGCTCGCTCGCCCGAGTCGGTTCGCGCCCAATAGCGGAACGCGAAGATCGCCAGCAACCAGCGCCGGCGAAGCCGATCAGGATGTAGCTGCGCGCCGTGGTGCCGATGGCGATCAGGATCTGCGGTGGCGGCGGGCAGCTGCGCCTGCATGCTGGTGTAGAGCTCGGCGAAGTTCGGGACCACGAAGGTCACCAGGAACACCATCAGGCAGATCACCAGCACGATCAGCACGCCGGATACATCAGCGAAACCAGCACCTTCTTGCGCACCGCCAGCGACAGCTTCTGGTAGGTGATGTAGCGGTCGAGCACTTCGGCCAGGGAGCCGCTGCGTTCGCCGGCCAGCACCGTGGTGACGTAGATCGGCGGAAAAACGCCCTGCGCGCGCGAAGGCGTCGGAGAGCAGCGCGCCGTTGCGCACTTCTTCGCGCACGGCCTTGATGTAGCCGCGACAGTTTGGGGTCGGTGAGGCGCTCGGCCAGCAGGTCGAGCGCTTTCAGAATCGGCAGGCCGGCGCGGATCAGGGTGACGAACTGCTGGTTGAAGATCAGGAATTTCTCGAGGTTGAGCTTCTTGCGGCGCGGCTTGATCGCGGTGGCAAGAGCCGCTGATCTCCGACCGCGGCTTGACGGAATAGACCAGGAAGCCCTGCTGGGTGTAGCGGTCGCGCAGTTCGCGCTCGGACCCGGCTTCGGCCACCTGCTGGTGGATTTCGCCGCGCGCATCGGCGTATTTCAGCATCCATTCAGCCATGTATATCCTTGAGGATGCCGGAAAAAGGGGATTGACCGCCAGCAGCCATCGTTTATATTGACGCACAGGAATCGGCGCGCGTGCAGGGTATCTTGTATACATGAGGCAAGTTCGCATCGCCGTGGCATTGCTGATGGCGGCGTTGCTCCTGCTCGCCGACGGGCCGGGATTTCGCAGCAGGCGGGCTTTCGATGAGCATTATGCCAAGCATGGTCACGAGTTTGGGAACATTTCGCAAGACGAGTATCTCAGGATGGCGCAGGCGCTGCGGGATGCTTCGGTGGGCGGTTCTATTCTTGAGGCGCTGAAGCCGGGAGGGATCATCACGCGATTCGATCGGCGAACCGGCGCTTTTGGGGCTTACAATACAGACCGGACCATCCGGACCTTCTTTATTCCGGTGGATGGAGAGCGGTATTTCCGCAGACAGGCTACACGACCCAATGACTGAAGCAGACCTTCAGAATTATTTGCGCGAAAACGCGTATCCCGAGTATGTCATTAAGGAAGGCCGGCGCGGCCTGCTCCGGCGCTGGCACCAGTTTGTCGATCAGGCCGAACGAAAGTACAAGTTTGGACTGGAGGAATATCGCAACGATCTTGATGTTCGAGCCATTCTGGCGCTGGCCGGCGAGGACGACGAGGTGCGGGCGCTCGACAAGCGGTTGAAGGCACAGCTCAAAGACACGAAGATTCGCGTGTGGGAGAGCGCTGCCGGGGATCCGTTCTGGGATTTTGGGTATCCGAAGAATGCGGGTCCGGATTTGCTCGAAGACTTGCGGGTCGAGGGGTTGCTGCCCTAGTTTTCGAATAGAATGGCTGGATGATCAAGCTGCTGTGCGGACTCGCACTGGTTTCTACTGCATTAAGCGCGGCTGAGACGCGATTCGAGATTTCCTATCCCGCTTCGGTCAATGCCGGACCGATTACGGGGCGCGTTTACGTGATGATTTCGCGCGTGAACAGTCCGGAGCCGCGGCTTCAGGTGGGTCGCGTGGGCATTCCGTTCTTCGGCCGCGACATCGAAAAGCTGGGTGCGGGCGAGAACGCGATCATCGATGCAACCGATGTGGGTTCGCCGGTGGTCAGCCTTTCCGAGATTCCGCCAGGCGAATATTGGGTGCAGGGGTTCGTCAATATTTATTCGGAGTTTCGGCGCTCTGACGGGCACGTGCTGTGGATGCACGACGACAAATGGGAGGGCCAGCACTGGAACCGGTCGCCGGGAAACTTGTATAGCGCGGCGAAGAAAATAACCGTGGATGGTTCGAAGGGCTATCGAATCCCGCTGGTTTGCGATCAGGTGATTCCGCCGGTGCAGCCGCCGCCCGATACGGCGTTCGTCAAACGATTCCGGATTCAGAGCCAGATTCTGACTCGATTCTGGGGACGGCCGATTTACATCGGGGCCACGGTACTGCTGCCGCGCGATTACGATAAAACCAACATTTCATACCCGGTGCTGTATGAGCAGGGGCATTTTTCGCTGGCTGCGCCGATGCGATTCGATGCGGCGGACAAGGAATTCTACAACCAGTGGATGCGCGACGATTTTCCGCGCATGCTGGTGGTCACGATGCAGCATCCGAATCCGTATTTTGACGATTCCTACGCGGTGAATTCGGTGAATGTGGGTCCGTACGGCGACGCATTCATGCAGGAGCTGATTCCGGAGATTGAAAAGCGGTTTCGGACCATCCGCCAGCCGTGGGCGCGGCTGCTTTCGGGCGGATCGACGGGAGGATGGGAATCGCTGGCGCTGCAAGTCTTCCATCCCGATTTCTTCGGCGGCACGTGGTCGTATTGCCCGGATTCGGTGGATTTTTCGGACGTTGAAGGCGTGGATGTTTATCACGACAAGAACGCGTTCTACAAGGAATTCGAGTGGAGAAGAGTCCCGACCATCAATAGCCGCGAGATCAACGGGCAGATCCGGCAAACGGCCGAGGAGCGCAACCGGTTTGAGCTGACCAACGGAACGCACGGGCGATCGGGAGAGCAGCTCGATATCTGGTCCGCGGTATTCGGTCCGCTGGGCGAAGATGGCTATTTCGATCCGCTGTGGGACAAAAAGACAGGCGCGATGAATCCGCGCGTGGCCGAGTATTGGAAGGAGCATTACGATCTGCGGAATCATCTGGAAAAAAACTGGTCCGAACTGGGGCCGAAGCTGACGGATAAAGTGCATGTGTACGTCGGCGACGCGGACAATTTTTTCCTGAATAACGGGACTCGCAAGCTTCAGGACTGGATGAAGAAGACGGAGAGTCCACACTACGAAGGACTGTTCGTTTACGGGGCCGCGAAAGGGCACTGCTACTCGGGTCCGGTGAGCAGCGCGGATCGGATGAGGGAAATGGCGGAGCACGTTCTTTCCAAAATGCCGCCGGACACAATTGCAGGGTGGTGGAACCGGTAGAATTGGCTCATGCGCCAATGTCTGGTCTTCGTGTGCGTCAGTTCTTTGTTCGCCGCCGATCTCGGCAAGGATCCCTGGGAAGAAAAATTCCGCGCGATTCCCGATCCTCACAACATGCGCGACTACATGGAACGAATGTCGGCCCGGCCGCACCATGTCGGCTCGCCCTACGATAAAGACAATGCCGAATGGCTGCTGGCCAAGCTGAAAGGCTGGGGGCTGGACGCGAAGATCGAAAACTTCGACGTGCTGTTTCCGACGCCGAACCAGCGTCTGGTCGAGATGACCGAGCCGGTGAAGTTCACCGCGAAGCTGGAAGAGCCGGCGGTTGCGGTCGACCCGACATCAAACCAGAAGAGCGAGCAGTTGCCGGTGTATCACGCCTACTCGATCGATGGCGAAGCGACGGCGCCGCTGGTGTATGTGAACTACGGAATCCCCGCCGATTACGAAGTGCTTCAGCGCATGGGGATTTCGGTGAACGGAGCGATCGTGATCGCGCGCTACGGGGCGTCGTGGAGAGGCATCAAGCCTAAGGTTGCGGCCGAGCACGGCGCGCTCGCGTGCATCGTCTATTCAGATCCTCGCGATGACGGATATTTCGTGAACGACGTTTTTCCAGAGGGGCCGGATCGGCCGCGCGACGGCGCGCAGCGGGGCAGCGTAATGGATATGCCGCTATATCCTGGCGATCCGCTGACGCCGGGAATCGGCGCGGTCCCGGATGCCAAGCGGCTCCCGATCTCGGAAGCGAAAACGCTGACGAAGATTCCGGTGCTGCCGATGTCGTATGGCGATGCGCAGCCGCTGCTGGCGGCGCTGAAAGGTCCGGTGGCGCCCGAAAACTGGCGCGGCGCGCTGCCCATCACGTATCACATCGGGCCGGGACCCGCGAAAGTCCACATGAAGTTGAAATTCAACTGGGACATCAAGCGGCTGTATGACGTGATCGTTCGCATTCCGGGGTCGGAATATCCGGATGAATGGGTGATCCGCGGCAATCATCACGACGGGTGGGTGAACGGGGCTGAAGATCCGTTGTCGGGCGCTGTGGCTGAGTTGGAAGAAATGCGCGGGCTGGCGGAGATGCTGAAACAGGGCTGGAAGCCGAAGCGTACGATGATTTACGCCTTCTGGGATGGTGAAGAGCCGGGGCTGCTCGGATCGACGGAGTGGGCCGAGACGCATGCCGAGGATCTGGAAAGGCACGCGGTCGCCTACATTAATTCGGACGGCAACGGGCGCGGATTCTTGAACTCGCAGGGGTCGCACACGCTGGAGAATTTCATGAACGGCGTGATGAAAGACATACAAGATCCGGAGACCAAGCTGACGGTGTGGAAACGCGCTCAGCTCGCCGGCATCGAACGGTCGCCAGCGGCGGACCGGAAGCGGGAGCTGCGGACTCGTCCGGATTTGCGCATCGGCGCGCTGGGGTCGGGATCGGACTACACTGCGTTCATCGATCACCTGGGGGTCGCGTCGATCAATCTCGGCTTCGGCGGCGAGGGCGGTGGAGGCGGCGTGTATCATTCGATCTACGACGATTTCTACTGGTTCACGCATTTTTCCGACACTGAGTTTGCGTACGGACGCGCGCTGGCGCAAACCGCGGGTACGGCCATGATGCGGCTGGCCGACGCGGACCTGCTTCCGTTCCAGTTCGGAGATTTCTCGGAAACCGTGCGCGGGTATATCGATGAGCTGAAGAAGCTCGACTCGGATCAGAGGGCGCAAACGGAGGAGCTGAATCGCGAGATCGACGAGGGGGCATTCGCGGCGGCGGCCGATCCAAGAAAACAGTATATTGCTCCAACGAAGAATCCGGTGCCGCCGCACTTGAATTTTGCTCCGCTCGAAAACGGCATCGACGCGCTGGCGCGCAGCGCGCAGAAGTACGACGCGGCGCGGCAGACAGCGACGGCGTCCAACGCCAAAGCGGTGAACGCCAAGCTGATCGAGAGCGAACGGCGTCTGACGGATGCGGCCGGGCTGCCAGGGCGTCCCTGGTTCCGTCACATGATTTACGCACCTGGTTTTTATACCGGATACGGCGTGAAAACGATTCCAGGCGTGCGTGAGGCGATCGAGCAGAAGCGCTGGCAGGAAGCCGACGAGCAGATCCAGCGCGTGGGGAACAGCCTGATTAAGGAGGCGGACCTGATCGACGAAGCGACGGCCGGGCTGAGGAAATAATTCAACCGCGGTAGCTGAAACGAGTTTTTCGGGAAAACCCGAGTCCCGCGGTGAATCCGGATTTGAGCTGCGCCAGCCGCGCGCATTCGATTCCGGCCCGCTGCTTCAGCGCCAATAGCGCTTCGGAGATCGATTCGCCGGCTTTCAGCGCTTCTTTCATCCGCGCCGCCAAAGGCACGGAAGGAGCTTCGCGTCTTAGACTCGCGATGGCTGTGGCGCGCGCCTGTAGCGCCTGGTCAAGCGCGTTCAGATCGCCGGCTTCGGTCGCGGCCAGTGCGGATTCGTTCGCTTGTCCGAGCGTCATCAGATTATGCCTGGTTCAGATTCTTGCCGTACAGGACCAGGCTGAGGCCCTGCAAGCTGGCGGTAAGCGCCTGCTGCTGCGACTGGAGCTCGGCTTGCAGTGCGTCCGCCTTTTCAAACTGGGCCGTCAGGCTGGCAGTCAAGCTGGAGATTTTGGCGTTCATGGCAGAAATCTGACTCTGCAAATGTGTGTCGCTCTGGGTAAGGCCATTCACTTCGCTCTCAATCAGTCCGGTGACGGGATCGCTAAATCCGGCGAGGCTCTGGGAGAAGGCGCCCAGGCCCGTTGTGGGCGATCCAATGTACTTGAACGCGTCGGTGATTTGAGTCTGGCTCAGCGAATCGAAGGTGGTTTGATTGAACGACGCCTGGCCGGTTTCACTGAAGGTGATCCCCAAGTCCGAAAGACTCTGCACGGTGCCGCTCGAAACGGTGTGCGCGGACATCTGGTTGAGAAGAGTCTGAAGGCCGTTGACGGTCGTATCCCCGGCGAGGGCGCCGCCGCTGGTGCCTTCCTGCGACGCGACTGCGGAAGACACGGCGTTGTAGTTCGTTACAAAATCCTGCAGCGCCGAAGAAAGCTGGGTGGGATCGCTGGCCAGCGTGATGGTGGCGGCAGTATTGGTGGGCGCTTGCAGCGTTAAGGTCACGCCCGGAATCACCGAATTGACGGTGTTTCCGGCTTGTTGGATGTCGATGCCGTTCAAGTGGAATTCGGCGTTCGTGCCCTGGTTCAAATTCGAAAGAAGATCCGTGCCCGTGGCGCTCGGTCCGTCGTACAACTGGAGCGTGGTCGCTCCGGTGTTGTTGGCCGCTACGGAAAGATAATTCCCACCGGAGGTGGTCAGGATCGAGGCAGTCACGCCCGCGTTTTGCGCGTTGATCTGATCGCGGAGCGAAGTCAGGCTGTTACTGGTGAGCTGGAAGGTGTAGGTTTGGGACCCGGAGACCAGAGTCATGGTGCCGGTGGATACGGGAGTGGACGCGGGGTCGGCATAGGTGGCGGTCGATGTTTCGGTACCGCTGCCGGTGTTGCTCAGCAGGTCCGTGCCTGCGGTCGACGTGCCGTCGAACAACTGAATCTCTTCAGCGCCGGTGTTGGACACAATCGACAGCGAACTGGTGCCGTTCGCCGTCACCACCGAAGCGGTGACGCCCGCGTTAGCGGTGTTGATCTGAGACGCCAGGGTGCTCAGATTGTTCGCGGTGAGCTGGATTGTGGTGTTCACGCCGCCTACGGCCAGAGTCATGGTTCCCGTGGAGACGGGAGTGGAGTTGGAGTCCGTGTAGCTGTTGGTGCTGGTCTCATTCGCCGCGGCGGCGACCGAAGTGATCGAGTTGATGGTGTAGGATGTGGCCGCGGTCGCACCGGTCGCGGTGGCAGTGACCGCGCTGGTGTTGGAACTGGTTGCCGTCAGAGCCTGGCTCGACGCGAGCTTCCCAAGAGAAGTCAAACTGGTGGTAAGAGCCGCGACGGTGGAATCCAAACTTCCCAGCGCAGTTTTTTTCGCCAGAACGCTGGTGTCCTGAGATTGCAGTAGCGTCAAAGGGATCGAGGCCACCTGCACGGATTTATTTAATTCGGACTGAAAGTCGGTGGCGTACTGGCTTACGCCAGTGAAAGGTACGTTAACGGCTGTGGTACTCACAGTCTACATATCGGCAGGATGCGGGACTCTTTTGCAGAAATTCGAGCGAGGATAAATCCTGCCGGGGCGGCCGCCACAGGGTCAATGCAAACAGCAAAAAAAGAGCCATACCGGGGATCACCCGGCATGGCTCAAAGGCTTCAAAGGAAACCCGCCGCTTCGGTTTATTGGAGCAGCTTCAAAACGGCCTGCGGCGCCGAATTGGCCTGTGCCAGAGCGGCGATGCCGGCCTGCAATTGAATCGAGGCCTTGGTAAGGTTGGCGGACTCGCTAGCCATGTCCGCATCGCGGATTCCGGACTCGGCGGCCGACACATTGGTTAGTTGCGAATTCGCCAGGTTGATCGCATAGTTCATCGCATTCTCACCCTGGCCGACGGAAGACTGCGCTTGGCCCAGGATCTGAACCGAGTTGGCCAACTGATTGACGGCAGCCGTCGCCGTGCTGATGTTACTGATGTCAGCCGTTCCGCCGGAGCCGGCGACGGCCGAGCTTAGCACGCCGCCGCCGCTGGTGCCGGTCCCGCCGTCGGCGAGTCCGACGCTGGTAGTGCCGTTGGCGCTAATCGCGGAGGCGCCCAGACTGACCTTGAACGCGCCGCCGGCGCTCAGGAACCGGATACCTTCGGCTCCGTCCACGGGAGTGGTGGCAGTAGTGCCCTGTTCCTTGAAGGCCCCGACTTGTTCCAGGGTGGAATCGTTGGAAGCCAGGATGGCCTGGTTGATGGTGGCTACGGCCTGGTCCAGAGTGCCGGCATTGGTGGTGTCGAGCGCGATGTTGAGAGAGTGCGCCGCGCCTGCGGCGTCCACCGCGGAGACCGTCACCGTTTGAGCGTCGCCGACATTGCGCAAGCCGGTGAAGGCGTATACGTCGGTGTTGGCGGCGGTGTTGACGCTGGACTGTGCGCCGGCGGAATTAACCGTGTCTTTCGCCGCATACGAACTGACGCCGGAGAGCGGTGTCATTAAACTGCCGCCGCCGCCCGGAACGCCGAAACCAAAGTCGTTGGTGGCGTCGCCTGCCAATTGGAGGCGGAAGTTTTCGCCGCTGCCCGCCGTGGTCGAGATGGTGACGTGCGTGCCGTTGGCGGAGCTGGCCAGCAGGCCGGCCGCTCGCGTGACTGCGTTGCCCTGGAATGCAGCATTCAAGTTCGCAAGGGAGGTGGCGACTGTGGCGGAACTGGCCACAGCGCCGAGGTCGATGGCTGCGCCGCCGTTCAGGGAGACCGTAACGGTCTGGGAGCCGGCAGCCAGCGTCGTCGCCGCGGCCGTGAGCGTGTTGTAGTCGAACGTACCCGCCCCGGCTGCGCCTACGCCCGAAGAACTGGAGAGTCCTCCCAGGCCGAGCGCATTGTTGGTATCACCCGCAGCCAGCACTTGGAAGCTGGATCCGCCGGGACCTTGGAAGGAAATGTTGGCGCCGGCATTGGTTACCACGGCCTGGATGCCGGTGGCTGCCACCGTCGAGTTCAGTGCGATTTGCGCATTGATTTTCGCCGCCGCGGTGGTAGCTGTGTCCGCGGCGACCAGGCCGACCGTAAGATCATTCGCCGACGCTCCCGTCAGGCCGGCGCCGAGGATGCGAAGTTTCACGCTTTCCGTCGCAGCCGGAGTGCCGAATACGAAAGCGGTTGTCTGCGATTTCGCCACGACTCCCGTTGCCGCCAGGACTGGACCTGCTACGGTCTGGAAATTGCCCAAGAACGCGTTTGCGACCTGGTCGCCGCCCTGCACCTGAAATGCGGTGTTGGCGGAATTGAACGACAACTGCTGTTTGCCGCTCGAATCCGTGTTGACGGATGCCGTGATGTTGGCGTTCTTAAACGCGGTCGCCTGCTGGCTGGAGCCGTTGCCGGCATTCTGAATGGCCTGGTTGAGCGCGGTGACCAGAGTGTTGGAGTCGGTGACGCCGGTCAGATTGACATCCACCTTCAGAACGTTGCTGCCCGAGGTGTTGGCGAATCCCGGCCCGGTGAACGTGAAGGTGGTGGTGTTGTTGCTGATCGTCGACTGGTTCGATACGTTGGCCAGAATGTTCGCGACACTGTTGGCGCTGCCGGTGCCGATGTCGGTTCCGGTCACTCCGGTTGCCTGTACGCCTTGAAGACCGAGGCTCTTGGCGTCCACGGTCGCCTGGCTCAGATTGACGGACACGGACCCGTTCTGCGCGGCCGTGATGCCGTTGGACGCTTCGCCGCCGCCCACGAACACGCTCAGGTTGGTCGCGAACGTCCCGCCCTGGTTTAGACCGATAGCCTGCGCCTGGCGGTTGACTTCCTGAATGATGCTTTGGAACGAGGAATTAAGCACGTTGCGGTCGCCTGTGAAGGATCCCGACGCGGACTCCGTGGCCAACGTTCTGGCGCTGTCGAGGAGTTGCGAGATGTTGCTCAAGCCGCCGTCGGCGATCTGCAACTGGCTCAATCCGTTATTCGCGTTCTGAATGCCTTGCGTCAGAACGGCTGCATTGGAGCGGTCTGCATTGGCGATCGCCAGCCCTGCCGCGTCGTCGCCGGAATTGACGATGCGCAACCCGGAGGTCACCTCGCCGATGGTTTGGTTCTGGAAGTTTTGGGTTTGGCGCAGGTAATTCTGGGCCTGAAGGGACGCGATGTTGGTATTGATTGAAAAACTCATGGTGTCTTCTTTCCTTGAATGATGTTGGCGCCGGGAGTCCTTTCCCGGCTCGATCTACATGGGGCTTATCGGACCCGCCGTGCAGACCTTGAAGAAAAAACATTTCAACGCAACGTTCCGAGCAAACGGCGCATCGCCGCCGGCGAGGTTTTTTGCGCTGCGACCTGATTCTGCTGTTGAGTCAGGAAGATTTCCTGGCGCAGCACAATCACTTCTTTGGGTGCGCGAATTCCGAGCTTCACCTGTGAGTGCGAGCTGTCGAGAACTTCCACCTCGATCTCGTCGCCAATCACCAACACTTCTCCGGGCCGGCGCCGGATTACGAGCATGCGGATTGTCGCGCCGCCAGCGGAAATTGGTGCGAGTAGCGCGAATCGATCCGCACGGCCTGCACTGCGCGCCGGGTGCGGACGTCCACGACCACCGGCGCCAATAAATTGGCGGTCAATGGACCATTTTCTGGCGCTGCCAGAATCACCAGACACATAACTCCGGTGCCCGCCTGAAACGGGCCAGGCCCTTCCAGGCCGAGAACCTTTAAATCGTCGCGCGTAATCGAAAGCTCATACGTGCTGTCGATCACATTTACGGGAGCTGCAAGAAAACACAGGCTCTTGGTCTTTGTGCTTTGCAGGAACACGACCGGGGCCGCCTCTTTCCGTTCCACCATTACGAACTGATTTTGATCTTCAAATCCCGGCAGGCCCGCCGGAAAGTTCAGGACCGAGCTATCGTCGTATTCGATCCGTCCCAAGTGTTTGGTCATGATTTTGGACATCTGGAAGAGATAAGAGCAACCCTGCGGCCAATTGGCGAAACCCTTGGGCGAAACCAAGCAGTGCGCAGTCCGTCTACAGTAAAGTCATGGGCACTCTGCTCCAGGACCTTCGTTATGCGGTCCGCACGCTCATTCGCGCGCGCGGATTCGCCGTGATCGCCGTAGGGACGCTCGCGCTCGGGATCGGCGCGAATACCGCGATCTTCAGCCTGGTCCACACGGTGCTGCTGAAGCCGCTGCCGTATCGCGATCCCGCCCGGCTGATCGTGGCGTTGGACACTTATCTGCCGCAGGACAAGAATCTGCCCATGTTCCCGAAGATCGGTGTCGCTCCTCCGGGAGCTCGATTTGTGGCGCCAACAGAGCGATGTGTTCGCGGAAACCGCGTGGTTCCGCTTCATCTCTTACGACGTAGACCTGACCGCGCCGGGGGGCGACGCCCTCAGCGTCCACGCCGGATTCATGTCGACGAACTTGCTTCGCGTCATGGGCGTGCCGCCGGCGATGGGGCCAGGTTTTGCCGATGGCGAGCCTCCCCATTCTGTGCTGCTCAGCCACAATTTGTGGCAGACTCGTTTCGCGGGAGATCCGGCGATCGTCGGCAGGACGATGCGTCTGGGCGGCGAGGTATTTACAGTGACGGGTGTGATGCCCGCGGGCTTCAAGTTTCCCGACTGGGCGGATCTATGGCTTCCGCCGGGCCCGCTGCTCGGCGATGAACTCACCAATCCGGTGAGGCACGGGGCTGAATTCATTGGGCGGCTGCGGGACGGCGTCAGTATGCAGCAGGCGGCGATGCGTTTGCAGACCCTTTCCGCGCGTTTGGCGGCGGAGCATCCCAAGACCAGCACCGGGTGGGGCATGCGGGTGTCGAGTCTTCAGGACGACCTGACCGCGAACGTGCGGCCGGCGCTGCTGATGCTGCTGGGCGCAGTCGCGCTGGTTCTGTTGATCGCTTGCGGGAACGTTGCGAATCTGCTGTTGGCGCGCGCGAGTAGCCGCGCTAAGGAAATCGCGGTGCGCAGCGCGCTGGGCGCGGGAGCATGGCGGATCGCCCGGCAATTGCTGACCGAGAGCGTGGTTCTGGCGAGTGTAGGCGGAGCGCTTGGGCTCGCGTTGGGAGAAGCGGGGCTGAAGGCGTTGTCGCCGGTGGAGACTCCGCTGGATACTACAGTGCTGTTGTTTCTGTTGGCGGTTTCTGTCGTTACCGGCATCGCGTTTGGACTTGCACCGGTGATTCTAGCGCTGCGGAGCGATCCTAATACGGTGATTAAGTCGGGATCGGTTACGGGCGGAGGGTCGTCGACGATGCGATCCACGCTGGTGGTGGTCGAGTTTGCGCTGGCGATGGTCCTGGTGGCGGGCGCGGGAATTCTGATGAAGAGCTTTCTGCGGCTAATGCACGTCGATCCGGGGTTCAACCCTCAGGGATTGCTCACCATGCGTGTATCGTTCAGAGCGAACCGCGATCCGTCCGATACGTTTCGCCGCATCGAAGAGCGGGTGCGCCGGCTGCCGGGTGTCGATTCCTTCGCGACTACCAACGCACTCCCTTTGACGACGGGCCATGGCAATGCGGGACGATTCAATGTGCCGGGGAGCCCGCTGATCAATCCCGATTCTCTGCCGGCCGCGCAATTGAGATGGGTCAGTCCGGAATATTTCAGTGCGATGCGGATTCCTATTCGCTCCGGGCGGGCGTTCACGGATCGAGATTTGAACCAGCCGTTGGTAATCGTCAACGAAACTATGGCGCGGCAGTTTTGGCCGGGACGCGATCCGGTCGGCCTGAAGTTCATCACGGGGCCGTGGGGGCCGAATCCTACGTGGTCGACGATTGTGGGAGTTGCCGGCGACGTGAAGCAATTCGGGCTGGATTCTGAGCCGAGTCTCGACTTCTATTTCCCGGCGCTCGATCTGTATTCGGTGATCGTTCACACCGCGGGCGATCCGCAGGCGCTGATTGGAGCCGTGCGGCGGGAGATCCAGAGCGTCGATCCGGATCTGCCTTTGTCTGAGATTCGCACCATGGACCAAGTGCTCGAAGAATCGGCCAGCTCGCGCCGCTGGACCATGGCGATGCTGGCGGCGTTCGCGGGGCTCGCGATGGTGTTGGCGATGGTGGGGATTTACGGCGTCATGTCGTGGTCGGTGGCGCAACGAACACGGGAGATCGGGATTCGCGTGGCGCTCGGTGCCGGATCGGGAAACGTGCTCGGCATGGTGATTCGCTACGGCATGGGACTCAGTTTGCTAGGGCTTGCCATCGGGCTCGCTGGTGCGTTTGCCTTACGGCGATTTCTGGCAAGCTTGGTGTTTGACGTCAGCCCATCCGATCCCCTGATCTATGCAGGGGTCGCCGTGCTGATGCTGGCCGTCGCGATGGCTGCTTGTTACGTGCCGGCGCGCCGCGCGAGCCGCGTAGATCCGCTGATCGCGCTGCGCTGCGATTAAATCCTTATTTCATGCCCAACTGATCGAATAGGAACGCGAACACGTCCGCGTCCTGCTCGATCCGTTCATTCAATGCGGTTCCGATGCCGTGGCCGGAGCCGGAGCTGGTGCGTAGGAAAAGCGGGCGGCCGGAATGAGTCGCGGCCTGCAATCGAGCCGTCATTTTACGGGAATTCATAGGATCCACGCGGCCGTCGTTATCGCCAGTCAGAAACAACACCGCCGGATAATCCGCGCCATCTTTCACGTGATGATACGGCGAGTAAGCGTACAAGGCCTGGAACTGGTCGCGCTCCTTCACAGTGCCGAATTCGGTAACGTTGAAAGCGCCATTCGGGAAGGTCTCGACGCGCAGCATGTCGTAAATCCCGACGTGACTCACCACCGCGCGAAACAGATCGGGCCGCTCAACCAGCGCGGCGCCCATCAGCAATCCGCCATTGCTGCCGCCTTCGATCGCGAGTTTATCCGGATTTGTATATTTTGTCTTGATCAGATATTCGGCGCAGGCGATGAAGTCGTCGAACACATTCTGCTTTTTCGTGAGACGCCCCTGTTCGTGCCAGGATTCGCCGAATTCCGCGCCGCCGCGCAGATTCGCGACCACCCACACGCCGCCCTGATCCAGCCACAACCGCATCCGGGCGGAAAAAGCGGGCGACATGCTGATGCCATATCCTCCGTAGCCGTACAGCAGCGTGGGATTCGAGCCGTCCAGCTTGGTTCCCTTGCGCCGCAGGATATTCATGGGGACGTGGGTCCCGTCTTTCGAAACGGCGACCTGACGAATCACTTCGGAGTCGCTGAAATTGGCCGGCGAGGTCTCGAACAGCCCCGTCTTCTTCACCAAACCTGTCGCGGGATCGTAGCGATACCAGGCAGACGGATCGACGAAGCTCTCGTTTTCAAACAGAAGCTGTCCGCCTGGACCGCGCACCAGTTGGCCGACCGAGGAAACCGGCAGAGTGTCGATGGTACGCTCCGATTTGGAGCCTTCTTTGTCGATCAACTTCGAGGGACCGCCCGCCATGTAACGAATATAGAGACGCGTCCCGGAGCCAAGGAAGCCATCGATGGAAGACCGGCCTGGAGTCACTACAGTTTTCGCGGTGCCGAGAGAAAACATCGGCGCGGAGAGCTGCAACAGCTTGCCCATTGGCGCGTCGTTATGCGACAGGAGGTACAGGGAGCCGTCGGGGGCGAACTTCGCATCCGAAGTTTGGTCCGATAATCGCGTGATCTGATGCCAGCGTCCCTCCCCGGTCAGCATGTAATGCAGAAAATCGCCGCCGTCGCCGTTGGCGACGCGGGCCAGCACGAAGCGGCCGTCGTCGGAGGATTGAAGCGATATTTCTGCGATCCGCGGGAACTCTTTTCCGAGTGCATATTTATCCTCGGAAACCGGCGTTCCCAGGCGATGGAAGTATACCTGTTGATAGAAGTTCAAGTCCGCCTCGGAGCGCTCACCGGCATGTGGATAGCGCGTGTACCAGAAGCCGCTCGAGTCCGCGTTCCAGGCGAGGCTGCCACCGGCGGTGGCTCCATTCACGCGCGGGATGACGCCGGGAATCTGCTGCCCGGTCGCGACCTCGAAGACCGAGACCGATCCGTCTTCGCTTCCGCCTTTCGAAAGCGACACAGCGACCAGTTTGCCGTCGAGCGAAGGGATATAGAAATCCATGGCCGTTGAGCCCGTGGGATCGATTGTGTTCGGATCGACGACAGGACGCGCAGAAGCAGGATCGTCCACCGACGCGAGCGTCACCAGGAACGGCTGGAGCTTGGGCGGCTGCATTTCCATCGCGAACAGCACTCCACCGCGGAAGGTCATGCCATAGAAACGAACCGATCCGGTCTTTTCTACCCGATTCAGACTCTCGATGATGGCGGGGCGATCGGGGAGATGATCCAGGTAGGCTCGCGTGCGGGCGTTCTGCTGGTCGCTCCATTGGCGAACCTCGGTATTCGCGGCCGGCTCCAGCCATCGGTAATCGTCGACCACCTGGACGCCCTGATACGTGTCGGTCACCGGCTTTTTGGGCGTCGCGGGGATGGGGAGCAGGTCGTCGGAGCCATAGGATAAACCTGGCAAGGCGACGATCAGGAATAAGGCGATCAGGCGGAGGGGCATCGGTATCTCTATATATATCAGTCTCATGATGTGGGTAGCACAGAATTTTTGTCGCCGAATTCTAACGTAGTACGTGGTAAGTGCCGATACTAAGGGGCAAATGGAGCATCGCACCGAGCCTCGCTCGCTGGTTTCTCTCCCGATTCGCGTGATTCTGCCAGGCCCACCGGCACAAGTGCTGGATTGCCGCCTGATGGACGTATCGGCCACTGGAATGCGCATCGCGTCGGACGTGACGCTGGTTCTGGAAGAACTGGTGGCAATCGAAGTGGAGGATCAGGTGGTTTTGGCGCAGATTCGCCACTGCCATCCCGAGGGCGATAAGTTTGTCGCCGGCGTGCGGAGGCTGCACCAGGTTCCCAAAGGCTCGCAGCGCGGCGAAATCGGGGAATGTGTTTCCGAGATGATCGAGGATCTGGAGCGCCGCGTCCTGGCAGGCGAGGAAGTGGCGTCAAGAATGCTGGCGCTGGAGGCGCTGGATCGAATCGTAGGAAGGGTGCAGGCGGATCCTGGAACGGCGCAAGCCCAAGCCGCGCCAGCGAAGTCACCCGCGAGCGAGGAAGGTCCGGCAAAGGACGAAAAGCGGTCGTGGAAAATTCCATTGGCGCTCGCGGCAGCCTTGGTGCTGGCGGCTGGAATTGGATTCACAGTCCTGCAGCACAGCACCGCCGCGAAATCGGAGCCACCCCAGGCCGAGGCTAAGAACACGCCAACACCGGCTCCTTCAGAGGTTCCGCCCATGCCCCCTACGCTGGAGCCGACGCCGGTCGCGACGCCTGTGCCGACACCCGTTCCCGCAGATCCCGCGCCTGTGAAACCGGTGGTGGAGAAACCTCGGCCGGATGCTCCGGCCGTTGCGGGCATCCATCATGCGCACGTTTCCATCATCGAGAAGAGCTGGGTATCCGTGAACGCCGACGGCAAGCCCTTAGCTGGGAAAGTGATGAATAAGGGCGAGGTCTGGGATTTCGGCTTTTCGGAAAAAGCGCTGCTCCATCTGGGATACGGGGCGGGTGTGGAGATCAGCGTCGACGGCAAGTCCGTGGGGCCGATCGGCGGCACGCTGCGCATGCTGGAGCTGACCGCGGCGGGGAAACGCTTTCTGCCCTGGCAGAACGAAACGTCCCATTGAACCCCGCTTAAAACCTGGTGAGCCGACGAGTATCGAACGGGATTACGCCTTCCGGCGATCGGCCGTCGGAGATCGGTTCGCCTGCCCGAATGCGCAACGGTACCAGACCACCCCAGATCGGTAGCGAATAGTCCTCTTCCTCATCGATTGGCGGCCCGCTGCGGACCTTCGCCGACACTTCCTCGAGCGGCAGGGCAAGAACGCTAGTACCTTTCAACTCCTGTTCAGTCGGTGGACGCACTTCATCCCAGCGGCCCGGCACGAAATGATCGGTGAGGGCGCGCAGAGCCTCCCGTTTTTCATGGGGATCGGTGACCAGGCGAGCCTTCCCCAGCACCACCACGGATCGATAGTTCATGGAATGGTGAAATCCGGAACGCGCCAGCACCAGCGCGTCCACCAATGTGACCGTGACACAAACGTCGACCCCGCAGTCGAGCGTGCGCAGCATCCGGCTGGCGGCCGAACCGTGGATATAAAGCTTGTCCTCGAGGCGCGCGTATCCGGTGGGGATCACGAAGGGCTGGCCGTCCACCGCAAAGCCAACATGGCAGATGAAGCCCTCATCCAGAATGGAATGAACCTGCGCCTTGTCGTAGATGCCGCGTTTGGGCAAGCGCCGGACCTGCGTTCGAGGAGTGGGTGCGAATGAATCCATGACTTTCTCCCAGGTTAAAGGAAAAGACTAAAAGAAAAACGCGGCGGACCTTCAAGAAGGCGCCGCCGCGTCGAGTCGAACCGAATGTGCCGCGAGCTTAGAACGTCAACCGCAGCGCAAGCTGGATCGTCCGTGGCCCGCCGGCTGCGCCAGCCGTGGTTCCCACGGCCGTCGCCGTCGCGCTTCCCAGCGTCCGCGTGATCTGTCCGAACGTTGCGTGGCTCTCGTTGCTGTCGGGATTCGCAAAATTCGTGTGATTGAAGATGTTGAAGAAGTCGGCGCGGAATTGCAGGTTCGACGCCTCATTCCACAAGCGGAAGCTCTTGACCGCCGACATGTCGTAGTTAATCAGCGCCGGGCCGTAAAAGTCGTTCCGGCCTTCTGTTCCGACACGGCCGGTCGGCGGAACCACTGAAAAATATCCCAGTCCAGCGACCGTCGGATTGCCGAAGGCGAGGTTGGGATTGGTGTAGTTGGTCGGAATCGTACCCGAGCCGATGAAATCCGGCCGGTCCGCGAATTGGTTGAACCCGCTGAAGTCCTGCGCGCTGTCAAATACGGTGAACGGCTGGCCGCTCTGTGCGGTGGTGATTCCGGAGATCTGCCAGCCGCCGAACACTTCCCGATTGAAGGTGTTGTTCCATCCCAGCAGACGATGCCCCGGACCCACCGGCACATTGAGGACGTAAACGATCACGGCGTGATGCCGTGTGTCGAAATCCGAATTGCCGCGTTCCAGGTTCAGGAGCCTCGTGTCGGCGATACCACCGCCGGCCAAAGATCCGAAGAACGCGGAGTTGTCGTCGATCGAGTGGCTATAGGTGTAGGAAGCTTGCAGGAAATAGCCCTTCGGCGACTGGTACTTCAGGATCCCCACGACGCCGTTGTAAATCGAATTGCCGGCGTCGATTCCCGTGCCGAGCGATCCGAACGTGGGATACGGGAAGGTCTGAACGTTGGGAGCCGAGGATCCGGGCTTGGTGGGGTCGTTCACGGTGACGTAGGGCTGGTTTTGATCGACAAACAGGCCCAGCTTGTGGCCGGCGCTGCCCTGGTAGTCGGTCTCGATCGACCACGCCCGGCCGAGCCGCCTCTGAATTCCCATGTTGTACTGGTAAACGTAAGCGCTACGGATGTTCTGATCTTCCGCGCTGATGCCAACCAGCCCGACGTGAGGCGTGCCATTCGGATTCAGCTTCACCAGCGGCACCGCCTGGTTGTAACCGGTCGCCCATGGGAACTTTCCGGGCTGCGTCACGCCCGCGGTCTGCGAGGTGCTGAGGCTGTAAGGCGCGTTCAGTCCCATGTTGGCGGGAATGTTGTTGAAAATATCGTCATAGCCGACGCGGAATCCGGCGCGGATTACCGTATCGTCGTTGCCGAATATTTTCTTGGCGAAACGAGGCGTGTAGGCCATTCCGATCACCGGAGCGAAGTTATTCTTGTCCGAATTGACTCCGCTGTTGCTAAGCGTGAACGGAGCCGTGGTGTAGCCAAACGCCGCCGGACCCAGCCCGGTGGGATTGACGGTCAGGAGTTTGTTCGTGCCCAGCAGCACCGGCCCGACGTTGGGGATGAAGTTCGTCGCCTGCGCCCGCTCCTGGTAAATCGCCGACGGGTATTCATAACGAATTCCGTAGTTGAGCGTGAAATTGTCCCGGATCCTGTATTGATCCTGGAAATAGGCGTCCCACGGGAAACGATCCCAATAGGCCAGCGTGCTGCCGGAGCGGAAGCTGGAGGTGTTTACCAGGCCCGCCGCGAAATCCGAGAAGTTCACAAAGCTGAAGGATCCGCGCGAGGAGCCGTCCAGATAACGTCGCGCCTGCTCCTGGCGGATGTGGTAACCCACGCGGAAGTTATGTTTGCTCTTGCCGAACGGAGCAATCCAAGAGAAGTTGTCGAAAAGCTCCTCGGTGTTGGTAATGCGGCCCTGCGGAAGATTGTTGGTCGAACCGAGCGACGCAAATCCGCCGCCGATGCCGACGGTCGGGAGCCCGGAATCCTGGACATTCTTGGTTCCATCCACCACACCGGCCAGAGGCGCACCATTGATATTGAACACGGTCTGCGCGTTGAAGCCAACATCCTGTACCGTGATGAAGGTTTGGTTGCGGGAATAGCCCAGGCGCAGTTCGTTGATCATCGTCGGGCTGAAGGTGTGATTCTCGCTCAGCATGGCGCTGCGGCTTACCGGGACGTTTCCGGTGCCGTCCAGGTTGGGAAGCTGGCCCGCCGAGAACGTGCTCCCCTGATAATCCGCGAAGCGCAAAGACAACACGTCGTTGGCGCTGATCTCGTAATCGACCTTGATCAAACCGGTATGATCGTAATCGAAGGAGCCGACGTTGGCGATGAAGTTGATCGCCGAACCGGGAATCGAGGTATTCGGCTGGGGATAGAATTGCAATAGATTTTTGGAGATGGGGTCGGTAACCGAGGCCCGCTGCGCGGCCGTCGGCACTACCTGGCTGCTGGCCGTCGGCGCGATCTGCCGGAATCCTTCGTAATAGCCGAAAAAGAAAATCTTGTTCTTCTTGATCGGTCCGCCCACTCCGCCGCCATACTGGTTTCTGTGCAACGGCGATTTGGGGGCGCCGGAGCGGTTGAGGAAGAAGTCCTCGGCGTCCAGATCGGAGTTACGCAGATACTCAAAAGCGACTCCATGAAATTGATTCGTTCCGCTCTTGGTGGCGACGTCTACTTCGCCGCCGCTCCCGCGCCCGAATTCCGCACTGGAGACGCTGGTCTGGACCGAAAATTCCTGCACGGCATCGGTGATGCGGAAATTGTTGATCGAGCCGTTGACCTGCGTATCCATGTTGCTGACGCCGTCCCACATGAACACGTTCGATTGCGAGCGTGCGCCGGCCACGTTGAAGCTGAAAACCTGCGTCCCCGCCGCCGTTGGATTCACGCCGGGCGTGATCAGCGCCAGATCGAGCACCTGACGTGTGTTCAGCGGCATGTTGATGATCTCTTTGTTTTCGACGACGCTGCTCAGCGTGCTCTTGTCGTTTTCGAGCAGCGGCGCGGCGCTTTCCACCTGCACCGATTCGTTCACCGTCCCCACTTCCAGCTTCAATTCGAGGTGCGTGATTTGATCTACCTGAACCAGAACCGAGGAAGCCGTGATTTTCTTGAATCCGCTCGCCTCCGCGGTCAACGAATACGTGGTCGGAGGTAGGCGCAGAAACTGAAATTCGCCCTCCGGGTTGGTGGTGGTGTTAAATTCGGCATTGGTGGCTGTGCTGGTGAGCGTGAGCTTCACCGAAGGAACCACCGCGCCGGATGAGTCTTTGACGGTGCCCGAAATCGAGCCCACCGCTTGGCCAAAGATTGATATTGTGGAAAGCGCCACAAGTGCGCATAGAAATCGGATTTTCATGCGATTCACCCTTTTCGCTGTTGAACTCTGACTAACTCAGCCCGGGTTGAAGATTGCAGCCCGGTTACACAAAACGAGATTGTCTCAGCGTAATGCAAGTGCGATGCGAGGTCAAGTCCCCTGGGGTGTCCCAAAAAAAGAGTCGTTTTAGTGATTTGTTAACCTCAGACGACCCCTGCATCTCGCAGAAGTTTAATCTCATCAATGGGATAGCCGATTTCGCCGAGAATTTCGTCGGTATGCTCGCCGAGCTGCGGGGCCCGATGGCGAATGCGGCCGGGTGTTTCCGAAAGCCGCATCGCCGGGCCGGCCAGCGGGACCGGCTTCGGCGCGCCAGGATAATCGACGAACTGCAACATTTCCCGTGCTTTAACCTGTGGATCGTCGAGCACTTCGGGGAGCTTCATCACTGGCCCGGCGGGAATCCTGGCCGCTTCAAGGGCAGCCAGTGCCTGGGATGTCGATTGATCGGCCAGCCAAAGCTTCATTGCGGCAGCGATGACTTCGCGATGGTCGGCGCGAAGAAGATCCGTGGCGAATTCCGCATCGGCGATCAGATCTTCGCGGCAGACAAGGCGGGCCCAGCGCGTGAACATATCGGGGCCGATCGTCTGAATTACGATCCAACCGTCCCGAGTTCGAAAAGTGTCGGCGGGGGCGGAATAAAATCCGGCATTGCCGCGCTGTTCGCGCTTGATTCCGGTTACGCTCGCTTCGGCCAGCATCGCCTGTATGAAAGTCACGCTGGTGGCGAGCAAAGATCCGTCGACGATCTGGCCTTCCCCGGTTTGGGCCCGGTGATACAACGCCACGACCACGCCAAACGCCGTGTGAAGCGCGGTTCCATAATCGGCGAACGGTACCAGCGAGCGCACGGGCGGACCATCCGGGAACCCGGTCAGGCTCATCGCGCCGGACATGGCTTGCGCGATGGTGTCGAAGCCGGAACGGTTCGCGTAAGGTCCATCGGGGCCGAACGCGGAAATCCGCGCCAGAATAATGCCGGGCTTTAGCCCGTGCAACGAAGGATAATCGAGACCCATCTTGGTCATCACTGCAATGGGCAGGTTGGCGACTACCACATCGGCGCTTTTCACCAAACGCCGGATCACCTCCGCGGATTCGAGTTTTGACGTATCGAGCGTAAGGCTGCGCTTGTTGCGGTTCAGCGATAGAAATGCCCCGCCTTCGCCCTGTTCGGTGACCGGGCCGGTGTAGCGATCCTCGCTACCTTGACGGCGATCGACGCGGATGACATCGGCTCCCATATCGGCGAGAAGCATGCCGCAGTAAGGGCCGGCGATGAAGCGTCCGAAGTCGATGACGCGGATGCCTTCAAGTGGTCCAGCGCGCATCCAGCGAGATTAGCATAGCGGCGGCTACTTCTTTCCCATCGCGCATACGGTGGAGACTGGCTTCATCGACCGCGATTCGCAGTGCACTTCGGAGAATCCGGCCTTCTTCATCGCATCGGCGAGCCCCTTGCCGGCCTGATGCGCGTGATCTTCGGTCGCGCCTTTGCTCCTTGGCTGCACCGCCAACGCGGCCCAACCGCCGGGCTTCAAGACGCGGCCGACCTCGGTGAGAGTGCCCACGGAATCCTTCCAGAACTGAGCTGAATTGATCGCGAAAACTTTGTCGAAATGTGCCTCTGGATACGGCAGCCGGTTGGCTGAGCCGAGGTTCACTTGCACGCGGCCTTCTCGGATCGCGGCGGCGTTACGCTTCGACGCCTGTTTTACCATAACGTCCGAATGATCGATGCCCGCGACAAAAGCGGCCTGGCGGCTGACACGGGCAAGATCGGCTCCGGGGCCGAACCCGATTTCGAGGATCCGCTCCTCCGGTTTCACGTCGAGCAATGCAAGTACCCATTCGCTGCGTTCGCCATTTTTCATCGCCATCAAGTGGCCCACAAACCAGCCGACGGTTCCCTCCGGTTTGGCAAATTGTTTACGTATGTCCATATCTGTTTTAGACGACGAATGCGCGGGTTTAGTTCGCTGAGTGATGATGGTATTTAACAGGTGATCCACCTCCGGGGCGTTTCCAAACAATTTGACGGCAAGCGCAAGGTGACGGCGCTCGAGCGCGTCGACCTTTCGATCGAGCGCGGCGAAATGGTTTCGATCGTGGGGCCGTCGGGTTCCGGGAAATCGACCATGCTCAACCTGATCGGCGGGCTGGACCGGCCCACCGAGGGCGAGATCGAGATCGACGGCGCGGCGCTGGCCAAGCTCAACGACGACGATCTGACGCGCGTGCGCCGCGACAAGATCGGATTCATTTTCCAGTTCTTCAATCTGCTGCCGACGCTCTCGTGCCTGGAAAATGTTTCGCTGCCGCTGCATCTGCGCGGCTGGCCGCGCAAGAAGATCGAGGAGCGCGCGCGGGAACTGCTGGACACTGGTGAAGCTGGGCGCGCGCATGGATCATCTGCCTGACGAGCTTTCGGGCGGCGAGCGGCAGCGCGTGGCCATCGCACGTGCGCTGAGCGTGTATCCGCCGATTTTGCTTGCCGATGAGCCCACCGGCAACCTGGACACGCACACCGGGCTGAGATTCTGAAGCTGATTCGCGATCTGCACGACCGGCTGGGAGCGACGGTGCTGATCGTCACGCACGATCCAGGCGGTCGCGGAGAGCTGCCCGCGCACCATTCATATTCGCGACGGCCGATATCGCTGATATGCGCAGGACGAAGTCCGCCGATGATCCTGCTGCGGCTCATCAGTTGGCCGTACGCGCGCAAGCATCTGCTGCGGACGCTTGCTGACCACGGCGGGGATCGTGCTGGGCGTGGCGCGTGTTCGTGGGGATGCACACCGCGAACCAAAGCGTGCTGGCGGCGTTCCACCAGACCATCGACCGCATCGCCGGGCCAGACGCAGCTTCAGATTTCGGCGGGCGAGCCGGGTTTCGACGAAGACGTGCTTGAAAAAGTGCAGAGCGTTGCCGAGGTTCGCGCGGCCGCGCCGGTGATCGAAGCGACGGTTTCCACGGATCAAGGCAATCTGCTGATTCTGGGCGTGGATATGCTGGGCGACCGCAGCCTGCGCACTACGATCTGGAAGGCGCCGACGACTGCGCATCGACGATCCGCTGGTGTTTCTGGCGCAGCCCGATTCGCTGATCGTGACGCAAGACGTTCGCCGATCGAACGAGGGCTCAAGATCGAACAGCCAGATTCCCATGCGCACCATGGAGGGCGAGCGGGTGTTCACCGTGCGCGGCATCATGAAGCCCGGCGGCCTGGCGAGCGCGTTCGGCGGCGACCTGGCCATCATGGACATCTACGCCGCGCAGAAGATTTTCGGGCGCGGGCGCAAGTTCGACCGGATCGATATCGCGCTTGCAGGACGGCGTGACGCTCGAGCAGGCGCGATCGCGAAACTGCAGGCGCTGCTCGGGCTCGGGATTTCAGGTGGAGCCGCCCAGCTCGCGCGGCCAGCAGTTCGAAGCGACGTCGCGCATTTATGCGCTGGCGTCCGAACATCACCAGCGTGTTCGCGCTGTTCATCGGGATGTTCATCATCTACAACACCTTCGCGATCGCGGTGACGCAGCGGCGGGCGGAGATCGGAATCCTGCGCGCGCTGGGCGCGACGCGCGGGCAGATCCGCACGCTGTTTCTGACGGAAAGCGCGATCGCGGGACTTGTCGGGAACGCTGGCCGGCGTGCTGTTCGGAATCGCGATGGCGCGCGCGATGGCGGGCTATATCGGCGGCCTGCTCGACAGAAATTTATGGAGTCGCGCAGAGCGCCGGCGATCATCGAAGCTCGACGCCGTGGCTGATCGGCGCCGCGGTCGCGATGGGAGTTGTCACCAGCCTGATCGCGGCAGTGATTCCGGCGCGCGCGCGGCGTTCGTGGATCCGGTGAAGGCGCTGCAGAAGGGCGGATTTCAGTCGCTGGGCGAAGGCGAAAACCGGGCTGCGGCGCCGCTGGGCGATCGCTTGCGCGGCGTTGTCCGTCGATTGCGCTGCGCGTTCAACCGATACACGTTCGGTTTTTTACGCGGGCTTCGTGCTGGCGGTTCTGGCGGCGGTGCTGCTCGCGCCGGCGCTGTCGTTCTGGCTGGCGCGCGCGCTGCGTCCCGTGCTGGCGCAGGATTCGGCCGGTGGAAGGAGCGCTGGCGGCCGACAGCCTGATTCAGGCGCCGCGGCGCACTTCGGGCACGGTGGCGGCGCTGATGCTGTCGCTGGCGCTGGTGATTTCGCTGGGCGGGCTGGCGCGGTCGAGCTACAATTCGCTTGCGGAATGGATGCGCATCGCGCTGAATCCGGATCTGTTCGTGACCACGGCGGAAAGCGTGACCGCGCGAAGCTTTCGTGTTTCCGGCGTCGCTGGCGGAGGGCTTGCGCGCGATCGACGGCGTCGGCGAAGTGCAGCTGGTGCGCAGTGTGCGCGTGCTGGTGAAGAATACGCCGATCATGGTGGTCGCGATCGACGTGGGCTCACTCGCGCGGCGCGCGAAACTTGCCGCCGGTGGAAGGCAACTCCGAGGAAATGTACCGGCTGACCGCGGAGGGAAAAGGCGTGGTGGCGTCGGAGAATTTCGCGCGACTGCATGGCGCGCGCATGGGCGAGATGCTGGAAATCCCCGCGCCGGCCGGGACGCTGCAGCTGCCGATTGTGGGCATCGTGCGCGATTTTTCCGATCAGCAGGGGAGCCTTGCTGATTCAGCGCGACGTTTTCATCCGCTACTGGCACGACGATTCGGTCAACGTCTTCCGCATCTATCTGAAGCCCGGCGCGGACGAAGCGCGAAGTGCGGCAGCGGATTCTGGACGCGTTCGGATCGCGGCAGCGGTTGTTCGTGCTGACCAACCGCGATGTGCGCGAATTACGTCATCCGAATTACCGATCAGTGGTTCGGCTTGACCTACGTGCAGATCGCGGTGGCGGTGCTGGTGGCGGTACTGGGCATCGTCAACGCGCTGACGGTTTCGATCACGGACCGCCGGCGCGAGCTGGGCGTGCTGCACGCGGTGGGCGGATTGCGGCACCAGATCCGGCACACGGTCTGGATGGAGGCGATGGCGATCGGGATCGATCGGGTTGGTGCTGGGTCTGGCGCTGGGCGCGATGCAGCTTTATTACAGCGTGGAGATTGCGCGCCGCGATCTGATCGGCATCGACATCGGTTACGCGTATCCGTTCCAAACCGCGCTGGCGCTGGCTCCGGTGATTCTGGGACCGGCTTTTCTCGCCGCGCTGGGACCGGCCGAGAGCGCGGTGCGCGGATCGCTTAGTCGAGGCTCTGGAATATGAATAGCCTACGCTAACTTTGGTTGCCGCGACGAACCGGAAAAGACCCGTCCGCTGGTCCTGCGTGGGTGTGCTCGCGGCTTTGCAGGACCAAGCTGACTCTGTCTGCGCTCGGCATGGTCTCACTTGCGGCGTCCGCTTTGGCACAGGACCCGCGGCAGATCATCGAAGAGGTCCAGAAACGGACGCGCTCCAATTCGCAGCGCTATGAGGGAACGCTCGAAGTGATCGGGCGGCGAGAACCGGATCGCCACCAAGCGCTGGGTGTTCGAGCGCATCGGGATCGTTCGGCAACAGCAAGGCGATGCTGCGCTTCACCGCGCCCGCCGAAGTGAAGGGCGTCGGCCTGCTGATCGTGAATCATCCCGACCGCGCCAGCGACCAGTGGATGTGGCGGCCGAACATCGGGCGCGATCAGCGCATTGCCTTGCAGGACCGCTCCACGCGCTTCTTCGGGACAGATTTCAGCTTCGAAGATCTGGAGGAGCGCGACGTCGACCAGTTCGATTACAAGCTGCTCGGCGAGGAGGGCGGGACGTGGAAGATCGAATCGCGGCCGCGGAAATCGTCGCAGTACACGCATTCCTATCTTCTGGGTGAAGAAGGACAACTACACGTTCATCAAGGTCGAGGCCTACAACAAGAAGGGCCTGGCGCGCGTCATCGACTATCGCGATTTCGAGCAGGTGAAGGGGATCTGGACGGCGCGCACGACCGAGGTGTTCGACGTGACGCGCAAGAGCCGCACGATTCTGAAATACGACAAGCTGGAATACAATCTGCCGATGAAGGACGACGAATTCACGCTGCAGGCGCTGCGGCGCGAGTCATGATCGCCGCTGTTATTCACGATGCTGGCGCAGAATTTCGAGCAGCGCGGGTTTATCGAGAACAGCACCGCGTTTTATCCGCAGACGGCGCCGAACGACAGCGGCGCAGATCGTGGATGAAACGCTGTTCCGCTGGGAGGCGTCCTACAAGTTCACACCGTGGCTGAAAGTCTCCGGCGCGTTCGATGCCGCGACGGATTCGCACCGGCAGGTGAACGCGGCGTTCCGGCTCGATTGCGACGACCGGTCGCATCCAGCGTCCGGCTTTTTCGCTGCGGCGCTTCAGCGCGACGCATTCACAAGGGGAAAGTCACGGCCGAGATCGGGCGCCAGTTCATCCGCTGGGGAAAGACGGACATTCTGAATCCCACCGATCGCTTCGCGCCGAAGGATTATCTGAGCAGCGTGGTCGACACCGATTTTCTGGGCGTGATCGCCGCGCGAGTGACGTACGAATCGGGCGGCGACACTGTCGATCTGGTCTGGCAGCCCTGGTTCACGCCCAGCCGCACGCCGCTGCTGGATCAGCGCTGGACGGTCGTGCCGGCGCAGGCTGCAGGGCGTGACGCTCGACGATTTGGGAGCGCGCTATCCCGGCGGGTCGCAGTACGGGGCGCGCTGGAACCACGTCGGGTCGGGCTACGAATATTCGCTCTGCTTTTTCGACGGGTTCAACAATCTGCCCCTCTTCTCCACGATCTTCGATCCGGCGACGAATTCGGCCGGTTTGCAACGCTACTATCCGGAGCTGCGCCTGTATGGAGGCGATGCGGCTGTGCCGCTGCCTTGGTTCACGGTGAAAGGCGAAGCCGCGTACTTCACTTCGACCACGCCCGACACGGATGAATACGCGTTGTATGTGATCCAGCTTGAACGGCAGGTGAAGGAGTGGTCGTTCGTAGGCGGATACGCCGGTGAAATGCTGACGCGCGCGGGAAATCCCTTGGAATTTGCGCCCGATCGAGGATTTGCGAGATCCTTCGTGGGGCGCGCCGGCTGGACCATCGACGCGAATCGCAGCCTGGCGATCTCAGCGGCCGTGCGCGCGGCAGGATCGTTCGCGCGCTTCGAGTATTCGCAAACCTATCGGACAGCACTGGCGCGCGACGGCGGCTCTTGCGTGGATTCGCGGGGACATGACGGATTTTCTGGGAGAGTACCGCCGCAATTCGTACGCGTCGCTCGGGATCCGATATAGTTTCTAATGTGAGCCGCCGGGCCAGATTCGCGCTGCTGATCTTTGGATTCGCGACCGCGTTTGGTTTGCTTGAGTTCGCTTACCGGTACCTCGACGTCCTGACGCGAGAGCAGCATGAATCGCCGCTGATCAAGCTGATCGAGGAGATCACGGGCGCATACAGCGCATTCATGTGGGTTCCGGCCGTCATTTGGATTACACGGCGATATCCGCTGGACGCCCGGCATTGGTTGCGCAATCTTCCCAAGCATCTGCTTACGCTGGTGGTAGCAGCGGTCACGGCAACTTCATTCATGTGGGGCTCGCGAGTCCTGTTGTTTCCGCTATTCGGCCTAGGCCCCTATGATTACGGAACGATGCCGACGCGTTACTTCATGGAATTTCCGGTCCAGGCGATCGGATACATCATCACGATGTTCATCGTTCGCTTCTACGATGCGCAGGTTAGGGCGACCCAGCTCGAAAAGAGCCTCGCGCAGGCACAGCTTCACAATCTGCGGCTTCAGCTCCAGCCCCATTTTTTATTCAATACGCTCAACACGATTTCGTCGGTGATGTATGAAGACGTTCGCGTGGCGGACCGTATGATCGCGCGCCTGAGCGATCTGCTGCGGATGAGCCTGGAACAGGGAGGCTCCCAGGAAGTGACGCTGGAGCGGGAGATGGAATTCCTGCGTTTGTACGTCGAGACCATGAAGGCGCGCTTCGAGGAGCGCTTGAATGTGCAGGTTGACGCGGACGCCGATATCCGGAACGCGCTGGTGCCGCCGCTGCTGCTTCAACCGCTGGTCGAAAACTCGATTCGCCATGGCGCGGACCCAGCGTCGTCGATCGTGGATGTGCGTGTCAGGGTGCATCGGTCCAACGGCACGCTGGTCCTGGAAGTTCGCGATCATGGTCCGGGGCTGGCCGGCACGAAAGACGCCGCGTTGCACAAAGGCGTGGGCTTGTCGAACACGGCCGAGCGCCTCGAGCGATTGTACGGTGGGTCCCATCACATCGACCTTCAGAACGCCGCGGATGGGGGGCTGGTGGTAACGCTCCAGGTTCCGTTTCATGTCGATCAAACTGCTGCTGGTCGATGATGAGCGCCCGGCGCGGCGCAAGATGCTGCGCTACCTGGAATCCGCGACCGATTTTGAAGTCGTGGGCGAAGCGGACGACGGAGCGGAGGCCATCGCCGCGATCGAACGTTTGCACCCCGATCTAGTCTTCCTGGACGTGCAGATGCCGAAGCTGGATGGATTCCAGGTAGCCGCCGCGCTGAAGCCGCCGCTGCCGGATATTGTCTTCCTCACCGCGCACGACCAGTTCGCGTTGAAAGCGTTCGAGGTGCACGCGCTTGACTATCTGCTGAAGCCCTACGATGAAGATCGCTTCCGCAGGATGCTCGAACGGGTACGGGAACGGAGGCAGCCCCAGGGGGACCATGCGCTGGTCGAAAGACTTCAACGCCTGCTGGCTGAAATGCAGTCTACTTCGCGTTACGCGGATCGGGTCCTGGTGACCGAAAACGATCGCGCGTTTTTGGTCCCCGTGGCTCAAATCGATTGGGTGGAGGGCGCGCGGAACTATGTGGTGCTGCACGCATCGGGCAAGACGCACATGCTGCGCGGCACTCTCGATGGTCTGTTGAAGAAATTAGATCCGGCGTCGTTCGTGCGGGTCAATCGTTCGACCATCGTGCGCCTGGATAGCGTTCGGCAGCTTCAGCCGTGGTTTCATGGCGAATACAAAATCGCAATGAAAGACGGCGCGACCGTCACCTGGAGCCGCCGCTATGTCGCCCACGGGTTTCCGGAACGAATCCTGCGTTGAACGTTACATCTGATAAGATTCTGGAGATGCAAGGTAACGACAAGGTTTTGCAATGTTTGGGAGAAGCGCTGAAGGCCGAGCTTACGGCCATTAACCAGTATTTTCTGCATGCCAAAATGTGTGAAAACTGGGGATATTCTCGGCTGGGCGGCTATTACCGCAAGGAATCGATTGAAGAAATGGTGCACGCGGAAAAGCTCATCAACCGGATTCTGTTCCTGGATGGCGCGCCGAACATGACCGATATCGGACCCATTAACATCGGCAAGAATGTGAAGGCGATGTTCGAGAGCGACCTGGCACTGGAGCTACATGCGGTGAATCATCTGAACAGCGCCATCAAGATTGCCGTAGCAGCCGGCGACAACGCTTCCCGCGCGTTGTTCGAACAGATCCTGGCGGAGGAAGAGGACCACGTGGATCATCTGGAGGGACAACTGCACGCGATCCACGAGATGGGTCCTGAGAGTTATCTGGCCCAGCAGCTTCACAAAAGCGAAGAAAAAGATTAGCGCTGCTAGGATGGAAACGTGACGCGTTTCCTCTTCACATTGATCGCCGCGGCCGCCGTCGCGCAGGATTTTTCGGATATCAAGGTTGAGAAGGTCGCCAACGGTTTGCATTTTGCGGAAGGGCCGGCGTGGTCGCCCGAAGGATTTCTGGTTTTCAGCGATACCGTCACCAACAAGCTGCACAAGTTCGTTCCCGGCAAGGGCGATTCGGAGTTGGCGAGCGTCCCCGGGGGTCCGAACGGGAATGCCTATGATTCGCAGGGACGGCTGTACACCTGCGAATTTCGCCAGCGGCGCGTGACGCGTACATCGAAGAATGGCAAGCAGGAAGTGCTCGCGTCGCGCTTTGAGGGAAAACGGCTGAATGCCCCCAACGACATCGTGGTGCGGCACGACGGCCACGTTTACTTCACCGATCCCGCTTTCGGCAACCAGGAAGACGCGCGCGAGCTGGACTTTTACGGTGTGTTTCATATCAGCCCAAAAAGCGATCTGGAATTGGTTGCTAAATGGAAGACGCGGCCCAACGGCATCGCGCTTTCGCCCAACGGACGCACACTGTACGTGAGTGATTCCGATGCGCGCTGCGTGCGCGCTTACGACGTCGATCGCAGCGGCGCGGCTTCCGGAGAACGGGTGCTGATCGATAGGATTCCTGGCGTTCCCGACGGCGTTCGCACCGATGAAAAAGGAAACATCTACGTTGCGGCGAAGGCCCTGTACGTGTACTCGCCGCAAGCCCAGTTGATCGGCCACATTGAACTGCCGGAGACGCCTTCGAATCTTGCCTTCGGCGATGGAGATATGGAAACGCTGTTCATCACCGCGCGATCCACGCTCTATCGAGTCAGAATCGGCGTGAAAGGGTCTTCCAATTAGCCGCCGCTACCCGAAGCATCCGCTACTGGGCGTAGGCGCTTTGATCTTCCGTCGAGGATCGATTCTGCTGGTAGAGCGTGGACGCGAACCACTGAAGGGATACTGGTCGTTGCCGGGCGGCCTGGTGGAAACTGGAGAGCTCTTGCCTGATGCGATCCAACGGGAAGTTTTCGAAGAGACGGGGCTTCGCGTGAAGCCGGTCGAGAAATTCGAAATCTTCGAGAGGATCATGCGCGACGCCGCCGGGCGGGTCGAATATCACTACGTTCTGGTCGACTACGTGTGTAAAGTGGTGAGTGGGGGGCTTCGCGCGGGGGACGATGTCAGCCGGGTGGAGTGGGTGCGGCGTGGCTCCCTGCCGAACTATCGACTGACCGAAGGGACCCTCGGAGTTATAGAGAAAGCATTCGATGCACGCGGAAAACGTTCTTGAATTCGAAGCGCTGCGGGCGCTGGTGGGCCGCTATCTGCGCAGTATGCTGGGGCGATCCGAGTTGGCCCAAGTCACGCCGGTTTCCAATCGCGCTGCGATCGAATCCGCGCTGGCGGATACAGCGGAAGCCATCGAGTATTTGCGTGCGGCGTGCCGGCCACAGACGGCCTCGCGCAGCGCCGCGATCCGGGTTCGATTCGATGAAGTTGCCGATCCGGGACCGGCCGTCGCGCGTCTGCGCATTGAAGGCGCGACGCTCGAAGCGACGGAGATCTTCGAGCTCGGCCGGCTGTTAGACCTGGCGTCGGAGGCGCGGGGAATTTTGCTGGCTGCCCGCGATCGTTTTCCGCGCCTGGGCCGGCACGCCTCCGCCATCGTCGATCTGCACGAGCTGATTAACGACCTGCGCGGGAAAATTCTTCCCGACGGCAGCGTCGCCGATAGCGCCAGCGTCGCCCTGGCCCGGTTGCGCCGCGAAGTCGAGAAGCAGCGGCACCTGATTCAGCAGTCGCTGGAACGTTTTCTGCGCGCGCACCACGAAGACGGCACGCTGCAAGAGGATTTCGTCACCATCCGCAACGATCGCTTCGTGGTCCCGGTGGTCACCGGCAGAGAGCGTCGCGTAGACGGCGTGATTCACGGCGCGAGCGGCAGCGGCCGTACGTTGTTTGTCGAGCCGCTTGAAACTATCGACCTGAACAACGAGATGGTCCGGCTGCGTGAGGAAGAGCTGCGCGAAGTTCATCGCATCCTGCGGGAATTCACGGCTCGATTGAGGACCCACGCGGTGGAGATCGCCGCGACCGCATCGGCCCTCGGCGAATTGGAACTTCTTTTTGCCAAAGCCGAATTCGCCATCGATTTCGATTGCACGGTGCCCCGGCTCAGTCCGCCGGAAACGCGCGTGTTGATCTTACGGGAGGCACGCCATCCTCTGCTCGCAGACATCTTTCGCACTCAGCGAAAGACCGTCGTGCCGGTGTCGCTCTCGCTCGATGAATCCACCCGTACGCTGTTAATCAGCGGTCCGAATACCGGCGGCAAGACGGTGGCGCTTAAGACTGTGGGATTGCTTGCCCTGATGACGCAGGCTGGACTTCCGGTGCCCGCCACTGAAGCCGAGTTTCCGCTGTTCGACGAGGTCCTTGCCGATATCGGCGATCATCAGTCGATTCAGGAAAGCCTAAGCTCGTTTTCGGCTCACATGGTCATGCTGCGGACCATGCTGGAGCGCGCGACCCCGGATTCTCTGGTGTTGGTGGACGAGCTGGGCCGCGCCACCGATCCTGAGGAAGGCGGCGCGCTGGGGGTCGCTGTGCTCGAAACGTTCCGGCGTCACGGCGCATTCACGCTCGCGTCCACGCATCTGATGGCGATGAAAGTTTACGGCGCGTCCACTGCGGGCGTTCGCAACGGATCGATGGGATTCGACGAAGAAACGCTGGAGCCGACGTATGTTCTGCGGCTCGGCGCGCCGGGCAAATCTGCGGGCCTCGATATCGCGAGCCGGCTCGGTTTCGATCCGGCGTTAATCGCAGAGGCGCGTTCTCGGATGACCACCACGGAGCGTGACGTTTCGCAATTCCTGGCGGAGCTTCACGCTCGTATCGATGGGCTCGAACAGGAACGGCGTGACGTTGCGGTCCGCGCGCAGGCGCTCGACCAGCGGGAGCATTCGCTCGAACAGACCTGGGAACGCCGCTACGCCGCCAAGATTCGCGAGATGGAACAACAAGCGGCTTCGCTCGCAGCGCAATTCGAGCAGCGCGCGCAGGAGACACTCGGCGAACTGAGCCAGAAAGCCCGCGCCAAGGTCGCGAAGACGAAACGCGAGTATCAGGAATCGGTCGAAACGATTGCGCCCGCGGCCATTCATACGCATGACGCGCCGATTCGACTGAAACTCGAACCGGATGCGCGCGTAAGACTCAAAGGGATTCGGCAGCCGGCGACGGTCCGTCGTCTGTTGGCGGGCGACCTGATTGAAGTGGACGCGGGCTTTCTCAAGATGCAGGTTTCATTGTCCGACGTCGAGGAAGTTCTTCCGCCGTCGAGTTCCGCGGGCCGTCCCGCAGTCAGCTTCCAGCAAGGGCCCAGCTTCGATGCTTCCTATCGCGAAATCAACGTGATCGGGCAGCGCGCCGAAGCCGCGGTGGAGCAGGTGGACAAGATGCTGGACAACGCGGCACTCGCGCAAGTGGAACGCGTGCGCATCGTCCACGGCCATGGTATGGGGATTCTGAAAAAGGCCATCGCGGATTTGCTGAAACAGAATCCACACGTCGAAAAGTTCTATTTCGCCGCGCCGGAACAGGGCGGCTCCGGCGCCACCATCGTCGAGTTGAAGTAGCGCCTGTTAAAATTAAATTCCCCCATGGAAAAGGATCAAAGCCCGGCGCCAACTCCAGCATTGGATAAGGTCTACGAGCCCCAGCGGTTCGAGCCGCATTGGGCCAAGTGGTGGGTGGATACCCATCTTTCAGTCGCCGAAGCGCATCCCGGCGAGCCATACTTTTCGCTGGTGATTCCGCCGCCGAACGTCACCGGCTCGCTGCACATGGGCCACATGTTCGAGCATTCCATCATCGATGCGCAGGTGCGCTGGCGCCGGATGCTGCGGCGTCAACACGCTGTGGCTGCCGGGCACCGATCACGCCGGCATCGCCACGCAGATCATGGTGGAGCGGCAGCTCGCCGAGGAGGGCCTGACCAAGCGCGACCTGGGCCGCGAGAAGTTCGAAGCGCGCGTGTGGAAGTGGAAGGAGCAGTACGGCGGGCGCATCGTCGAGCAGATGAAGCGCGCCGGCGTGAGCTGCGACTGGTCGCGCGAGCGCTTCACGCTCGATCCGGGCTTGTCGCGCGCGGTGCGCGAAGCCTTCGTGCGCCTGTACGAAAAGGGCCTGATCTATCGCGGCGACTACATCGTCAACTGGTGCCCGCGCTGCCAGACCGCGCTTTCCGATCTGGAAGTGGAGCACGAGGAGACGCGACGGGCACCTGTGGCACATCCGTTATCCGGTGAACGGAAGCTCGATGAAGCTGGTGGTCGCGACCACGCGCCCGGAGACGATGCTCGGCGATACCGCGGTGGCGATCAATCCGAAGCGATCCGCGCGCCGAGGAGCTGCACCGGCAAGACCGTGCAGCTGCCGCTGACGGATCGCGAGATTCCGATCGTGCTCGACGACATGGCCGATCCGGAGTTCGGCTCGGGCGCGGTGAAGATCACGCCCGCGCACGATCCCAACGACTTCGAAGCCGGCAAGCGCCACAATCTGCCCAGCATCAAGGTGATCGGCGAAGACGCCAAGATGACCGCCGCGGCGGGCAACTTCGCCGGGCTCGATCGCTTCGAAGCGCGCAAGCAGGTGGTGGCGGAGCTCGAAAAGCTCGGGCTGCTCGAAAAGATCGAGCCTTACAAGCTGAGCGTCGGCAAATGCCATCGCTGCAAGACCGTCGTCGAGCCGCTGGTTTCGAAGCAGTGGTGGATGAAGATGAAGCCGCTGGCCGAGCCGGCGATCAAGGCGGTGGAAGACGGCCGCATCACGTTCGTGCCCGCCAATTGGTCGAAGACCTATTTCGAGTGGATGTACAACATCCGCGACTGGTGCATCTCGCGGCAGCTGTGGTGGGGGCATCGCATTCCGGCGTGGCATTGCGGCGATTGCAAGGACGTCACGGTGGCGCGCGAAGACCCCGACGCAGTGTGCGCAAGTGCGGGTCGGCGAAACTCGAGCAGGATACGGACGTGCTCGATACCTGGTTCAGCTCGCGGGCTGTGGCCGTTTTCGACGCTCGGCTGGCCGGACGATACGCGCGGACCTGCGCGCGTTCTATCCGACGACGCTGCTGGTGACGGGCTTCGACATCATCTTCTTCTGGGCCGCGCGCATGATCATGTTCGGGCATGGAGATGACGGGCGAGGTGCCGTTCCGCCAGGTCCACATCCACGGCCTGGTGCGCGACGCCGAGCGGCAGAAGATGTCGAAGACCAAGGGCAACGTGATCGATCCGCTGGTGATCAACGACAAGTACGGCACCGATGCTGTGCGCTTCGGTTGCTGGTGAGCGCGGCGCCGGGCGATGATATCGCGCTGAGCGAAGATCGCATCGATGCGCGAGCGCAGCGTTCGCGAACAAGATCTGGAACGCGTCGCGGCTGCTGTTCAGCAAGTCGAAGGAGGGTGCGGGCGAGCCCGGTGTCGCTGGCCGACCGCTGGATCGGCAGCCGCCTGAACGCGTGCGCGCGGAGTGCGAATCGAGCGTTCGAAGCAGCATCGCTATCACGAAGCCGCGGACGCGTCTGTATCACTTCTGGTGGGACGAGTTCTGCGACTGGTATCTGGAACTGAAGAAGTTCGACGACCGATTGGAGCTACGCCTACATCGTTTATGAAAAGGCGCTGCGGCTGCTGCATCCGCTGATGCCGTTCATCACCGAAGAGTTGTGGCAGCGACTCGAAAGGCCCGGGAAATCCATCGCTCTCGAGTTGTACCCCAAGTGGAGCGAGGACGCAGACGATCAGACAGCGGAGCGCAACATTCGCGTGGTCCAAACTCTTGTTACCGGCATTCGCATCCGCCGCGCCGAGGTGGAAGGCGACAACAGAAAACGGTGGAGCGCGCATATCACAGACGCCGCGCCTTGGTGGTACGACGAGTTGGTCGAGCTCCGGGCGGGAATCGAGCGGCTAGCAAACGTGACACTCAACATCGGATCTCTGGGCTCGCCGGCGATCTCGGTTGCGTCGTCCAGAGCTCAGTTCGGCGTCCTAGGTCCCGACCCGGATAATCCAGATGGGCCCTCGCGCAATTGGTGCACCGTGATGCTGGACATTCCACCGAACCAGCTGGCACCTGTAGACAAGGTCCGGATTAACAAGGAGATCGAACAGCTCGAAAAGGTCGATCGCGAATTCCAGGCGACAACTCGAAAATGAGGACGTTCGTCCGAAAAATGCCGGAAAAAATTGTCACGAGCATGCGCTCCAAGCTGGCCGAGTATGAGGCGCAGCTCGCCAAGAATCGCGCGGCGCTCGACGGAGCATGATCTTCGACATCAATCATCCTGACGTCAGGCGCGCGATCGAGAATGCGCTCGCCGAGGATCTCGGGACCGGCGATATCACTACTGACGCCTGCATCCCTCTGCGTCTGCCCGCTCAGGCGCAGTTTGTCGCGCGGCAGGATATGACGCTGGCAGGAGTCGAATTGCTCACGGTGTTGTTTGAGGCCCCCCTGCTGCGCTACAAGAGCGGAGCCCGCGCCGCGGCGGATGAGCCGTTCGCTCTGGTGCGCGGACCTGCACGGTTACTGCTGTCGCGCGAGCGCGTAGCCCTGAATTTTCTGCAACGCCTTTCGGGCATCGCCACGCTCGCGTCGAAATTCGTAACCGCCGTGGAAGGAACTGGAGTGCGGATTCTCGACACGCGAAAAACCACGCCCGGGCTGCGTGTGCTCGAAAAAATGGCCGCCTCGGCGGGCGGCGTCGTGAATCATCGCATGGGACTTTACGACGCCGTGCTGATCAAGAACAATCATATTCGCCTCGCGGGAGGCGTCCGTCCGGCCATCGAGCGAGCCCGTGAAACCAATCGACCGATCGAAATTGAAGTTCGCACCCGCGAAGAGATTCAAGACGCCCTGGAAATGGGTGCGACCCGACTGCTGCTCGACAATCTGACGCCAGAGCAAGCCGCCATCGAGATCGGGTTCATCAATCGTCGCGCGGAAACCGAAATTTCCGGCGGCGTGACGCTCGAAAATGTGCGCGCATACGCCGAGGCCGGTCCGGATTTCATCTCTTCCGGATCAATCACGCACTCGGCGGTGGCTGTCGATATCAACTGTGGCATCTATGGCGTTTGATCTGGCTTCCGTGCATGCCCGCCTGCCGGATCGCCGCATCGACTGGTTTTCGAGCGTAACTTCGACCATGACCTTGGCGGCTCGCCTGGCACGTGACGGATGCCCTTCCGGAACCATCGTCGGCGCCGACGGCCAGGTGGCCGGGATCGGACGGCATGGACACACGTGGCACTCGGAAGCCGAAGCGGGTTTGTATGTCTCGATCGTCCTGCGCCTGGCGATCGGTCCCAACGATCTTCCGGTTCTGATGCTTGCCCTCGGGCTCGCCACGCAGGAGGCGATCGCCGAAGCCACCGGTCTTGCGGCGGATCTGCGCTGGCCAAACGACGTGATGATCAACGGCCGCAAGTGCGCGGGCATTCTGGCGCAAATCGAAGGCAGCGCCGTCGTCGCGGGAATCGGCATCAACGTGAATCACACCGTGTTTCCGCAAGAAATCGAGCCGCTGGCGACATCGCTCAGGCTCGAAGGCAAACGCGGCGTCTCGCGCGAGGATCTGCTGATTTCGCTGGTCAAGTCAATTGAAGCGTGCTGTAAGGTCCTCAGCGAGGATGGTCCAGCCGCGATTCTGCGCATGTTCACGCGCGCCTCGAGCTACGCCGAAGGCCGCCGCGTGCGCGTCGAGCAGGATGGCGCGATGATTGAAGGAGTCACCTGCGGCCTGGACCCCTCCGGCTTTCTGGTGATTCGCGAAGACGACGGAAAGGAAACCACCATTCTCGCCGGCGGTGTCCGGCCGGCTTAACACGCCATGCTACTTGCGCTTGATGCGGGCAACACCAACATTACCATCGGCGCCTTCTATGGCTCGAAACTGATCGGCCGCTGGCGCCTTCGCACCATTCGGGAGCAGACCGCGGATGAATGGGGCATCCTGATGCGCAACTTGTTCTCGCTGTCATCGCTCGACCTGTCGGAGGTGAACGGCGTGGTGATTTCAAGCGTTGTTCCCGCGGTCGATCAGCCGCTCGAATCCATGGCGGAACGATATTTTCATCGCCAGCCGATGTTTGTAAATCATCTGATCGATCTTGGCATCACGGTGCGCTATGACAACCCGCGCGAGGTGGGAGCGGACCGTTTGGTGAACAGCGTCGCGGCGTTCCATAAGTACGGTGGGCCGTGCGTGTTCGGTGGATCTGGGAACCACCATCAATTTCGACATCGTGTCGAAGGACGCCGAGTTTCTGGGCGGGATCATCTGCCCCGGCATCGGCATGTCGATCGGCGGATTGTTCGCGCGAACCGCGCGGCTGCCGATGGTCGATTTCCGCGAGCCTGAAAAATTGATCGGATCGAACACCGTGGGCAGCATCACGTCGGGCCTGTATTACGGTTTCGTCGGAATGATCGACGGCATCGTGGAGCGATTAATCGAAGAACTGGGTCCGCAAACCATGGCGGTGGCGACTGGCGGGCAGGGGTCGCTGATCGTGCGCGGATCGCGCCTGGTGAAAATCTGCGATGAAGATTTGACGCTCGACGGACTGCGGATGATCTGGGAAAGAAACCAATCGTCACGTGGATGACCGAAAACTACTTCAACTATTTCACCGAAATCGAGGAGCATTTCCAGCGCGCGCGCGGCACCGGCCTGTTTCTGCTTTCTCCGCTCGATTGGGCGCTGATCGAGGCCTGGAAGAACGCGCGGCATTCCGCTCGAAGCGGTCCTGCGCGGGATCGACGCGGCGTTTGAGAAATGGCGCAGCCGCCCTCCGCGCGCTCGCATTCAAATGGTGAATTCCCTGGCATACTGCACGCAGGCGATCGCCACGGAAGCGCAGGCGCTGGCGAACGCTACTCCCGCCACAAATAAGGAAGCTAAAGCGCCCTTCGCGCCCGACGATGTCCGCGAGTTTGTCGCTCGCAACGCGGGTGCGCTCAGAAACGCAGGACACCAGGATCTTGCCGCGTCGCTCGAAGCCATCGACTTGGATGCGCTTGTACACCGATCTGGAACAACTGGAGCAGCGCCTCACCGCGATCGAAGAAAAAATGATCGCGCGCCTGCGGGCGACGGCCAGCGACGACGCTCTGTTTGAAGCTCGCCGCGCGCTCGACCGCGACTTGAAGCCATATCGCGGAAAGATGACTGCCGATCAACTGGCGATGCTCGAAAAGCAGTTTCTCGAGCGCCGCCTCCTGGAATCGGCAAGGCTGCCCCGGCTGAGCCTGTTTTATCTCTGATAACATTAGACCCCATGAAGCTCGCCGCCTTGCTCGGTTTTGTTTTGCTCGCGGGATGCACGAAAAAAGGACCCTCGGAGTGGGACAAGACCGACGTCATGATCCCCGCCCGGGATGGCGTCAAACTCCACACGCTGATCTTTGCGCCCAAAAATGCGAGCGGGAGGTTGCCGTTCTTGATTGAACGCTCGCCGTACGGATTCGATAACGGCCGCGCGGAGCGGACGCTGGCGACGCGCTACAAGGAACTGGCCGACGAAGGATTCATTTTCGTCTTACAGGACATTCGCGGACGATATCAATCCGAAGGCCAGTTCGTGATGCAGCGCCCGGTGCACGATCGCTCGCAGCCCAATTCGATCGATGAAGGCACCGACACGTACGATACGATCGACTGGCTGCTCAAGAACGTCCCCAATCACAACGGCCGCGCAGGGCTGCTGGGAATTTCCTACGGCGGATGGCTCACCGCCATGGCGCTGATCGAGCCGCATCCGGCCTTGAAAGCCGCCAGCGAACAAGCCTCGCCGGCCGACATGTATCTCGGCGACGATTTTCATCACAACGGCGCCTTCCGGCTGAGCTACGGTTTCGAATACGTCGCGCGCATGGAAACCGGCAAAGTGCAATACAAGTTTGATTTCGACAAGTACGACACATTTGACTGGTACCTGACGCTCGGCCCGCTCTCCGAGATCGACAAGCGTTATTTCCACGGCGAAAAGCCCACCTGGAACAATTTCGTGAATCATCCCAACTACGATTCGTTCTGGCAGCAGCAAGCCGTGCAGCGGATTCTGACGAAAACTTCAGTCCCGAATCTCAATGTCGCCGGGTGGTGGGACCAGGAAGATTACTGGGGCCCCATGAAGATTTACGAGACCTTGGAAAAGGATGACGCCGATCACAAAAACTACCTGGTGATCGGACCGTGGCGGCATGGCGGATGGGGCGGCGATGGTAAGAATCTCGGCCCCATCGATTTCTCGGGCGACCAGTCGAAATATTTTCGCGAGAAGATTGAAGCGCCCTGGTTCGCTTATTGGCTGAAGGACAAAGGTCAACTGCATCAGCCCGAGGCGATGGCGTTCGAAACCGGGCGGAACACCTGGGAAAAATACGACGCCTGGCCGCCCCAGAAGGGAATCCAGAAGCGAAAGCTTTATACTTCCGTGTCGGGCGCATTGACCTTCGATGTGCCACGCGACAGTTCCGGCAATGCTTTCGACAGCTACGTTTCCGACCCTGCGCATCCCGTGCCCTATCGCCATCGTCCGATTCCGCCGACTTATTCGTCCAACTCCGGTTGGACGCAGTGGCTGGTGGAGGATCAGCGCTTCGTCGACCTGCGCCCCGATGTTCTGAGCTGGAAGACCGAGCCCTTGCAGGACGACCTAGTCATCGCCGGCGACGTGGTCGCGCACTTGTTCGCGTCGACCTCGGGATCCGACGGCGATTGGATCGTGAAGCTCATCGACGTTTATCCCGAGAACGACGAAAAGCTGCCCGGCTATGAATTGATGATCGACAACGAAGTATATCGCGCGCGGTTCCACAACAGCTTCGAGAAGCCGGAGCCCCTAGAGCCGGGCAAGGTATACGAATTCCCGGTCGATATTCACTCCGCCAATCACGCCTTCCGCCGCGGCCATCGCATTATGGTGCAGGTGCAGAGCACCTGGTTCCCGCTCATCGACCGCAATCCACAGACCTTCGTCGACAACATTTACAAGGCTGCCGCGTCCGATTATCAACCGGCTACGCAGAAAATCTTCCGTTCCGCGAAATACCCGACCTACGTCGAGATTCCGGTGCAGTGACGATCCTCGCGCAGCTTGAAGAGCATGGCCTGCTGCTGAAAATCGACGCGAAGCTGCCCAATGTTTGTGCATTAGTCGCAGGCGAGCCGGTGCGCGGATCGTGGTGGGCGCATCCGCTGTCGCACGAAATGTTTCGCGTGCTCACCGAGCTGGCGGAACATCCGGATGTGCTGGCCGCCAAGCTGATTTCAGGTAAAGACACTTTCCTTCATCGAGCACTGTGGCCCGCGGTGGTCGCGATCGGAGTTTCCCGGCAGCCATGGCAGATCGGCGGACTCGATAAAGAATCGCGCTCCCTGTTGAACGCGGTAGATGCCGGAGACGAAGTTCAAGCGACTGGCAAGGCCGTTCTCCGACTGGAACAGACCCTGTTGGTCCACACCCGGCAAATTCACACGGAATCCGGATCGCACGCCAAAATCGTGACGAGCTGGGAAAACTGGGCGAAGCGCGCCTGCGTTCACAAAATGCCCGTGGCGGAAGCGATCGATAGTCTAGAGAAACTCGTCGATCGTTTGAATCGCCGCTACGACGGCCGCGGCCGCTTGCCGTGGTCTCGAAAAAATCCGCCCCGAGGACCGCGAGGTTAGCCTTTATGAATTACGAATGAAAGCCACCTCGCGCCCTCCGTGTCCAAGAGACGAGTGTTCGCAACCCACAGAGGTGACGTGTCCGTGTGCTGCGGTCTAAGCTGTAGATAGCGGGCTCCCGCAAAACGTTTCAGCGGCCTGAGGACCCAAATCCGCCCGCTCCGCGCTCCGAAGTACTAAGGTCGCCCTCCTCCCACTGGATGGCCTCATATCGCGCGACGATCAACTGCGCGATGCGGTCGCCCTTTTCCACTACGTAATCGGTATGTCCCAGATTGAACATCACCACTCGAATTTCGCCCCGGTAACCGGGATCGATGGTGCCGAAATTCACAGTGACCGCGTGCTTCAGCGCCAGTCCACTGCGCGGCCGGACCTGGGCTTCGTAACCCGGTGGCAGCTCGATCGCCAATCCCGTGGGAACGGCGTTAGCGATGCCAGGCGTTAGCACGGTGCGTTCCACGGCGCGCAAATCCAGCCCGGCGTCTTCCTCAGCGCCGTGAGCATAAACCGGCGGGGTCGCGTCGGCGTGAAGTTTCTTGATTCTGATTTTCATGATGCCGGAACCAGCTATCATAACCGTTTGAGCTCCCCAAAAACTCCTCGCGTTCTCGCTGTCTCTCCGATGCCCCCCGAAAAGAGCGCCTATGCGCTGGCGCGTTACAGCCGCTCACCCGATTCGATTCGCGATTCCATCGAATGGGTGCGCACGCATGACTCATCGAAATTTCTGGAGAGCTTTTACTTCCAGTACGGCCACGCGTCCATCGCCGATCTCGGCCACGTGGTTCTATGCTTCGAAGGTGTCTCCGAGCTCGCCGCTACTGAAATAGAAGACGAGCAGCTATGGGATGGCCAGGCGCGCTCCTCGCGCTATCAGGATTTTTCGAAATCTGGATTCATCACTCCGCCCGGAGTTTCAGACGCATATTCCGCTGCCGCCACTCGGCTGCTCGCGGCCTATCACGACATTCACAAACGCATGTGCGAGCATCTCGCCGAACGTCTGCCGCGGCCGGAAGAAATGAAGCCGGACATGTACCAGCGCAACATTGCCGCCCGAGCCTTCGACGTCGCGCGATACGTGCTGTTCTTCGGCATTCCCACCGGAGTCGGTCAAGTCACCAGCATCCGCACGCTGGAACGGCAAGTCCGGCGCCTGAAGGCCTCTGAATACGCCGAAGTCCGCGAGATCGGCGAGGAAATCGCTGCCGCGTGCGCGGCGCCACCGGCCTGCGTGTGGACGGAATCGTCAGCCGGCGAGCCGCTCGCGCCTACGCTCGCCCGGCATGTCGAACCCGACCAGCATGACGCGCAATCCCGGAAGGATCTCGAAACGTGGGCCCGTCAGAACCTTCCCGCCTCAACCGGAAGCGCGAACGGAATGGTTTATTTGGCCCGGCCGATCGACACCCATGCCGATATCGCGGCGACGCTTCTCTATCCGGTGACCGACCGGCCGTATCACGAACTCTATGACATGGTCACCGGCTGGAGCGCGGCCCGCCGCAACGAAGTGCTCGACGTCGCATTGCAGTCCCGCACCAAGCGCGATGAACTGCTCCGCGGATTTCGCGGCGGGCTCTACGCGTTCGACATCGTGATGGACATCGGCGCTTACCGCGACCTGCATCGCCATCGCCGCTGCCACCAATTCCGGCAAGCCTACACGGGCCGTCTTGGCTACGATACGCCGGACGCGCTGGTCGAGGCGGGGCTCAAAGAATCGTACGACGCTCTGATGACGGAAACCCTCGCCGCGATGGCGGGCATTGATGGCCCGGACGCGCATTACCTGATGCCCTTCGCCGCCCGCTCCCGATTTCTGTTTAAAATGGATTTCGCCGAAGCCGAATATATCTCCCGACTGCGCAGCGGCGTAAAAGGCCATTTCAGCTATCGCAAAGTCGCCTGGGAAATGAAACAAAAAATGGAACAACTCGAACCCGAATTGGGGCGCCTGATGGAAGCGACTCCTCCCTGGATCGAAGATCCGTTAAAGCGGTAAACGCTTCTCCGCCAGCCGCTTCGCGAAACGCTCCACGTGGATCACGAACCGTTCATGCGTCCCGTCGGCGATCGCTTCCTTTTCATCGAACGCCTCCACTTTGAAGCGCACGCGCCGATCGTCGACCGCGATCACTTCGCTCCTGAATGTCACCTCCATACCCATCGGAGTCGCCGCCAGGTGCCGCACATTTACCTCCGTGCCGACCGAATCATAGCCCGCGTCGAGCAGCGGCACAATCGAATCGCGCAACGTCATTTCGAGCAGCATGATCATAAACGGCGTGCCCAGCACCCGCGCACCCTCAAGTCCCAGGAAATTAATGGCGATATCGCCAGTGACCACGCGGCGATGTTCGCCCTTGGTTCCGATCGGGATGTTCATAGTCGAGAACTATGTTATCTTGAGATTGTATGTCCATTCCGAACGTAAAACGGTATCGCATCACCAGCCCGGATGGAGCGATGACCGCCAGCCTGATGGCCGTGCTGCCCAAGAACGTCGACGTGAACGCCTACCTTTCCGATGCCGCCCAGCGTTTTGACTGGAAGGCTTTCCAGGAAGCGCAGCAGAAGCAGTTCAAGATCCGCGTCGGACAACAGAAGCAGAAGAAGGCCAAGTAAGCTCCGGCCGGTCTCAGTGTTGGCCCTGAGCCGCGACCGCAGGAAGCGGTGCGTGGTCGCTTTTCAAACGAGACTCTTACGGCAGCCGCGCCTGCAGGGATCGCAGGCTGCGAATTCCTTCTTGCGCCACCTCGCCATCGGGATCCGTCGACAAGGTTTGAAGATAGGGCACGCTATCCTTGTCGCCCGAACGCGCGAGCACCATGCTCATCTGGATCTTTTCATCCTTGGTCGCGCGGGTCAGCAGAGGATAGATCGCCGTCCGCACCGCCTGATCGCGCGCCAGCTCCGTGAGATATGCGGACGCAACATCCCGATAAGACCGGATGTTCAGCGTATTCACCAGGTAGCGCAGCGGGCTGAAATCGCCAGTATCCAGATTGCCCAGGTTCACCACCGCGAAAGCATCCGATAAACGCGCGTTCATCTTATGCTCATCGGTGAACGCCTTGTCGAGCGCGCTCCGGTCGGCGGGATTCTTCAGCCGTCCCAATCCCTCCGCGGCCGCGGCTCGCAGCGCGTCATCCTTGTCGCTCAAATCGCGTATGAAAGTGGCGTGGTCGGCCGGATCGCCGATCATCGCCAGTGCGCTTAAAGCCGCGCGGTGCACTCTAATATTACGGGCATGCGCGAGCGCGTCGCGCACCTCCGGCGCCGCCTCCTTATTGCGAAGAATTCCGTTCGTGTCCAGCGCTGCAATCTGAATCTTGTCATCCAGATCGCGCAGCAGAAACGAAATGCGCGGCGCAGCCGACGGATCGCGAATCTTCTGCAGCGCGATCAACGCCTCATACATCACCACGATCGTCTTTCGAATGCAGCGCCTCAATCAGGTCGGGGATTGCCGCGCGCCCGCGCAGCACGCCCACCGCCCGCGCCGCATTGGCCCGGGCTTCGATGCTCGCCCCGCCGCGTGCCAGCTTCCCCAGCGACTCGATCACGTCGGGACGGACTTGAATGAAAGCGTCGATCACCTTGTCGTTCGTGTCGGTGAACTTGCCTTTAATCGACGTTCCCACGCGCTGCAGCGTCCCGCTCATCCCGGTCTTGTTGTAACCCGGCAGATACACGTTCACCAGGCCGTCCGTCGCGCGAATCTGAATCTCAGGATCGTTATCGCTTGTGGCGCCGATCAGCGGATCCAGCGTCTTTGGTCCGCCGATCTCCACCAGCGCCTTCACCGCCTCGATGCGGACGCTCAGGTCCGGATCTTTTACGTACGGCGCGATTCTCGGGATCGCGTCCGGACCCTGCTTGGCCATTTCCCGAACGTTCTTGACCCGCTGTTTGGTGTCCACCGTGGGTCCCTGGCCCAGCGCAAACCCACATGAAAAAATGGCGGCTGAAAGTAGATGTAGTGTTGTTTTCACCGTACAAACTCGAGCGAAACGCGGCGCGGAATCAGCCCGGCGTCGTACCCTAAATCGAGCAGCTTTTGCGCAGCCTTCGGCACCAGCTCCCCGCAATCCACGGTGTAATGGTTGACGTACATGCCCACGAATTTCTCAGCCAGCGCTGGCTCCATGTCGCGGGCGAACTGCAGCGCGTACACAAGCGACTCTTCGCGATGATCGAGCGCGTACTGTATGCTCTCCCGCATCAGCCGGCAGCATTCCGACGAAAGCTCCGGTCCCAGATCCCTCCGCAGCACATTGGCCCCCAGCGGCAGCGGCAACCCGTACGTATTCTTCCACCAGCGCCCCAAGTCGACGATATTATGGAAACCGCTCTTCGAGTAAGTGAGCTGCGCCTCATGAATGACGAGGCCCGCGTCCGCCCGGTTCTCACGGACCGCGTCCAGGATCTGGTCGAAGGGAACCTCTACCGGTTCGAAGTCCGGCTGCATCAGACGCAGCGTCAGATAGGCCGTTGTCAACTTGCCGGGGATCGCGATCCGCTTGCCTTTCAGCTCCTCCGGCGCCATCGGATGAGAAGCCACCAGCATCGGTCCGTATCCGTCGCCGACGCTCGAGCCCGAAGCCATCAATACGTACTTATCCGCGACCAGCGGATAGGCGTGATAGGAGATGGCGGTTAGCTCGTACTCGCCTCGCCGGGCTTTCTGGTTCAGGGTCTGGATATCCTCCAGCACGTGGCGGAATTTCACCATCGACGATCGGATCTTCTGCGTCGCCAGCGCATAGAACATGTAGGCGTCGTCGGAATCCGGACTGTGCGCGCAGACGATTTCAGAAAGAGTGGAAGGCATGCCTGAGGACGAAACAACAACAATGATAGCAGGTGCGCCGGGCGGTCTACAGAGCTTCCAGCTCTGGCCGAAGCGCCGCCAGCGCCAGCTCCAGCGTGTGGATCACCTGGCCGACTTCCGCCAGTTGCTGAGCGCGCCCCATCGATTCCAGTGTCCGCGCCGCTTCGACGGCTGTTCGCGCGCCGAAGTTCGACACCGACCCTTTCAGCCCGTGTGCGGTCCGCTCCAGATCTTTGGCGTCACCTCGCGCGATTGCCGTCCGCAGTTCGTCGAGCACTTTCGGATATTCTTCCAGGAACAAATCGGCGATCTCCTTAAGCAACTCAACGTCGCCGCCCACACGGGACAAAGCCAGCTCTCGGTCCACGGAGCCTTCCGTATGCGTCGGTCCGGTCGGGGTTACACTCATCTCTGGCTCCGCATTTTACCTTCTATCCACATATCGACAGCAGCGGACGTTTTATCATGATTAATTTGGAAACCGTCAACGTCAGCCTGGAAGCCGCCTATCTGCTGCATGTCCCGCCACATGTGGACTCCCGCACCCTGTTAGTGCTTACCCTGCACGGATTTGGCTCCAGTCCAGAAGTGATGTTGCGCCTGACCGTTCCCATGGTGGGCGAGAATTGCATCGTCGCAGGCCTGCGGGGGCCGAATCAACACTACCTTTCAGGAAGCCCGGCGAGCGACGAAGTCGGCTACAACTGGGGCACGCGCCGCCACCCCGACCTGAATATTCGCCTGCATCATGAGATCGTCCGGACCGTGGCGGCTTCGCTGCGCGCCCGCTTCGCCATCGCGCCGAATCGCACCGTTCTGATGGGTTTTTCACAGCCGGTGGGCCTCAATTACCGTTTCATTGGAACTTTCCCCGCGGAGGCCGGCGGGGTCGTCGGCCTCTGCGGGGGGGTTCCGAAAGACTGGGAAGACTCCAAGTATCACTGCGTCGAGGCGCCGCTTCTTCACATTTCGCGATCCGAGGACGAGTATTTTCCTGCCGATCTGGTCCGCGGCTTCCCGGCCCGCCTGAAACATCACGCAGACGACGTCGAGTTCCACCTGCTGCCCGGAACCCACCGGTTCCCCTCGAAAGCGGGGCCATTGATCCGAACTTGGATGGATCGAGTCTTCGGCTCCCGTTGATCCCGGTCCCGGTTCCTTCAGCCAAGCTGGGAGTTTCGTAATCCACGCCGATAGGAGTCAACCGGTGAGACAGCGACACGGTTCATGTGCGGCATGTGCGGCCGCGTTACCGGGGAGCCTATATTGTTATGAAGTTCAGATGGAGGAAGGATACGAATTTCGCATTCCGTCCGACAACCCGCGAAACGCGAAAACAGACCGGCGCCGGATGAGGAAAAGATCCTCAGCGCATTGAGCGACGGCAAGCTGGAAGAATATTTTGCGGTGGACACCGCCAGGGATGAAATGGTCTATGCCGGGGCCTATTCACCTCGGCAACGAATGCATGATGTGTCACGGCGACGCTTCGAACGGCACGGACGGAAAAGACATTCTTGGTTTCCGGATGGAAGGCTGGCGCCCTGGCGAGATGCATGGCGCGTTTGTGTTGCGGACCAGTTCGCAACAGGTCGGCAGCCAGGTCAGGGCTGGCGTGGCGAAAGCCGCGCTCTAGCTGATTCCGGTTCCGCTGGGTTCGGGTTTTTTGCGCCTAAGCCAACCGAATTACAGCACAGATCCAGCAGTTGGGGCAGGCGGCGCAGGAGGTCGGCAAAGTCACGGAAACCATAACCGAGATCTTCCCAGACCAATCTCCGGGCTCTGACTGCAACGATTGAAGCTGCGCGCACGGGTTCGGCCGGGAAGGGCTTCGCCGTAGTCGCCAACGAAATCAAGGGGCTCGCCCAACAGACTGCAGCGCGACCGAAGACATCAAAGTTCGGATTGATGGCGTTCCGTCTTCGACCGCGAACGGTATCGCGGAAATCGAGAAGATTTCGGGCTGTGATTCGCGAGGTCAGCGACATTGTCTCCTCGATCGCCGCTGCCATTGAGGAACAGGCCACCGTGGCCCAAGACATCGCGCGGAACATCGCCGAGGCCTCCACGGGTGTCCACGATGCCAATTTGCGCGTATCGGAGAGCTCCCAAGCCACACAGGATATCGCTAAGGAGATTGTGGTTGTGGACCGCGCCGCCGGCCAAAGGGCGGAAGGGAACGGACGGGTGCGGAACAACGCCTCGGAACTTTCGGAGGTGGCCGAACATCTGCATCAAGCGATGTCTAGCGTCCGGGGTTGACTCGAGTTGTGTTGTTAGTTGCACTATAATTGAAAACGTCAGGCCACCCTAGCTCAGTTGGTAGAGCGGCTGATTCGTAATCAGCAGGTCGCCGGTTCAACCCCGGCGGGTGGCTCCACCTAACCCTTTGCCTGTCATTGAATTACGGGCGATTCTACGATTTCTTTGGAAACCGCGTTTTTCGGAGTGTGCCCAGTTTTGTGCCCACCATCGAGCACTTTCTCCATTGCCTCTAGAATGTCCGCGTCGCTCGGATGCACGTACCGCTTGGTCGTATTCATGTCCCTATGGCCGGCCAGAACATGAAGAGTGAATGGATCCATATACTTCGCCCAGCGCGTGATGCACGTGTGCCGGAACGTATACAGGACGAACGGCGCCACCCCGGATGCTGTTACCGCGGCGGCGTGCCGTTTTTTAAGGCTGGAGGCTTCGACGTGCCCGCTCTTGGTCGTTGCCGGGAATACCCACTCGGAACTCGCGCTGGCGCGTCGCATCTCAAGGACAGATAGCACCCGTCGCGAACACGGGATGCGTCGCCGTGAACCCTGCCTCTTGCCCGTATGAATCTCGATCGCGCCGTCCCGAATATTGTCCAGCCATTTCAAACGAAAACACTCCTCCGGCCTCATCCCACAGTCGATTAGGATCGTCGCCGCATCCCGCAGAAGGTAGCAGTCCGGCTTTTGTGGCGGCTCGCCGCGTACTACGGCGCGGATGCCTTCGAGAGCGCGCAAGTATCCCTCCTGAAGCTGATGCCCGATGGCCGTTGCGGCACCAAGGTACTTCTCCTCTTCTTCAGGACTCAACACTCGCTCTCGGTGGTTCGCGCCCGGCAGCAACCGAACCCGTGGAAGGGCGACGGAGACCTTGCCCCACTCGAGTGCGAGATGGAAAATCCGTCGAAGCGCCGCGAGGTCCGCGTTAATCGTCGAGACCTGCAAGTTCGCTATCTGGCGACGCGCCACGAATCCGGTAATGTGCTCCGTCGTGATTTCATCTAGGCGCAACCTCGCCAGCTTAGAGTAGGCTCTCAGGTTCGCGACGCTGTTCTCATAAAAGCGGACTGTATTGGGCTTCGATGCCTTCGTAGTGCGGACGAACGGGAGGAAGTCCTGCTCCATAAACTGTTCAAGGGTCGAGACCGGCTTCTTGTCCCGAATGCCCACTTCACCCTTGGCGAGCGACGTCTTGTGGGCTGCTTCGATCTGTTCGGCGACGCGCTTGTTGGTCTGCTTGGTGCTCTCGCGGAACGCTTCTCCTTTCCAGGTGAAGCGGTACCACCAGACTTTTCCGCGCTTGTAAACTCCCATCGCTGGCTTCCTACGGACGTCCCTTTCGCACGCGCTCGTGAACGCGCATGACATTAGTCGCGTGGTCTTCCGCTGAAGTCAACCGCGATGCGGCGCGGTTCGGGCTTGTAGCGATGCTTGCAAACAACCGCCGCCACCGCCTCATCCGCCGCAAGCGATCGTGACGAGATTGCGGATCAATCACTTCCAAGAACTTCCTCTTGCGGCGGTTGGCGAGCCGGAGGCGGTCGGACCGCCACCCGAAAGCACCGACCGCCACCGCGAGAGTTGCCTGCATCCCATTCATCCGGTTACTCATTCCCTTTGGCGGAGGCGGTCGCGGCGGTTGCGGCGGTTGTTTGCGAGGTTCGTTTGACCGTCAGGCGCCGCTGCCCTCTTCCGGTTTTCGGGTGAAACTTAATCTCGATGTCAGACTCCCGCATGAACGTTGAAATGCGCCGGAGCCGGCTTGAAAGGCCGCGTGGTGTCTTGGGCCAAGCCGGTGATTTCTTGATTCCTTCGTCGGCGAACTGTTCGAGTTCGCGGAGCAGCACCTTGCAGGTGCCATCCCACTCATGGGCGCCGTCCTTCTCGATTCGCTCCAGGAAATCGAAAATCGCCGTGGCGACGGCATCCGCTTCGAGCGTGTCTTGGACTGCTTCAACGCGGTTGCCACAGTAGGCGTCCAGGAAAACCTGTGGCGGAAGGTCGAATCCTGGAATCCCCGCGGTGGCCCAAAGTGCGAAATCGGCCATTCTGGGCTTCTCGGGTAATGAGACCTGATCGATCCTCGCGAGAGCCGTGCTAACGGCCGTGTACAACGCCCCCAGTATCTTCGGCAGATCACGCTCGAACTGAAGATAGAGCTGCTGTTCGTCTCTTCGATCCTTGTTCTCGATACGCGGCAACTGCAAGATCAACGCACGATCGGCTAGGTCCGCTCGTTCTGCTAGATGGTCGATCCCATTCAGGATCACGGGCCGCATCGCATCGAAAATGACTTCGTCAGAATCCGTGTACAACTCTCGGGTAGAAAATCCACCACCAGTGGCGAGCCGGCATAGCGCGTCTGAAAGCCAATGCGGAATACCAGAGAGGTTGTCGTAGGCGATGACCCACGAGTTCACTGCCGCGATCAAGAGGTCTCGATCGCTTCGCGGCGGTGTTCTCACCGGAGCCATGACCGGGTCGATAATCCGCCGCAGCATTCTTTCCATCGTGCTCTTGGCGGTTCCCTGCTCTCCTTGGAGTAACAGGATCGGGTAGGGTCCTTTCGGACGGAGCGCCGCGAGCAGCCAAGCTAGACACAGAATCCAGGTATCGTCATCGCCAACGTTGATCAAATGTCGGAGGAGGGTGACGCAGCCCCCGTGTACCGGGCGGGGCAGGGGCTGCATTCCTTTTGTCCGGCGGAACCGAACAGGTGGGTCTGCGACTATCTGCCATCCCTCCCGGCTGATTTCGACTACCTCCCAGTCTGGATTGCAAAGATCGAGGTAGATCCGGCCCTCGTGTTCGGCCACGCGAACCCAGACGGGCATAACAGGCGATTCGAATTGCGCTTTCGCTTCGAGCAGCGCGATCGCTTCCTGCAGCGATTGCGCCCGCGGAGGCTTGCCCGCGGACTGATGGAACTGCCGGGAGAGCCAGCGCGTGAACCCCTTGCTCCGTAGCAACCAAGTTTCCCGATGGTCTCCAACAACCACTCGCGCATAAGCCTCGCCCTCGGGAGTGCGAAATAATTCCGCGTCTTCGCACAAGCCAATAAGCTCCTGGGCCTGGCTCGGCGGCGGGTCACTTGATGGGGCAGGTTCGCTGCAATGGAAGAGTTCCAGAACTCGCTCTGGTCCCCACGTTGCTAACAAGTCGTCGACCCCGTTCATGCCGGCAGCTTGGTCCGGTCGTGGAAGATTGACCCAGTAAACCTCTGCGCCGAGGTTTATCAATTCCGCGGTCAGCTGCCTGCGGGCGGCCGCAACTTTCGAATTGGTGTGAACGTTCGAATCGAAAACGACATAGGCTCTTCGGCCGCTCCAGGAAAGCCGACAAAGATCAGGGATCAGGCCTTTCTCGTCACGCCGAGAGCCGTCGGCTCCAACGGTTTTTCCGATAGTGCCCTTGAACGACCAAACACCGCCGAGCCCGACGGCGAGGAAACGAGGCGGCCGGTCGTCCGGGATTCCGGTGGTCGAGAGCCGATGCAACGCGATTGTCTTTTTAGCGCCCTCGGTGATCGCGACCGGAACGCGAACGTCGTTCAGCAGCTGAGGCGGTGTCCCGGGCGTGATGTACAGCAAATTTCCACGCCCGGGAGGGCCCAGATACTTGTTCTTCTCCTTTGGTTGTCCCTTAGCGTCGTATCCAATTTCCGGCTGGTCGCGTCGGAGCCAGTATTCTCGTATGCAACCCTCACCGGGCCAGACGTACGGGAGAGCGAGTCCGTCGTAGGATAGGTTATCGCGTCGTCCAACGATCATGGCGCCGTCAGCGCTGGTAACGCGCCTCAGCAGTGCTTGGTTGGCCAACTCGCGCGAAATCCACGAGCGCGCGAGGGTGGCGTAGTCCGCGTCGTTAAGCTTCCTGCCCCAAGCAGGCCGGGGAGGGGAGGCCGGGCCCGTTGTCGCGGTCACTCGCCATCCCCGGCTGGCTTTGGATCAGAAACGCGAGGGCGGTGCAGGCTTTGTTCGAGGTATGTCCTCACGTCCTCGGGCCGATAGCGGACGAGAGCGCCCAGCTTTACGTAAGGACAGCCTTGTCGAAGTAACCGGTCACGCCTCGCGCTGGCGACACTGCGTTTAATGATCCGGGCATACTCATGTTCTGTGAGCAGAGTTTCTAAGTCAGATTCGGCGCCGCTCTCGCGTTCGCGGGGTGTGGAAGGTTTCATACTGGGCACTATCTCGTGAACTGCCCGCAAGACCCTAGAGTGGGGAGCTAAACGGCTGAAAAGAAAAACATCACGTTGTGGAAGTGGGTAGAAGCTTCACGTGAAGCAAACTAGAAGCTTCACGACAAGTAAAGGTCTTCGGGATCGAGCTTCATCAGATTTGCCAGTTTGGTGACGGCTTCATCGCCGTGATAATCGCCGTCGTTGCGCAACGATGAGACCGTCCGAACGCTGACTTTTAGGATACCGGCCAGCTCTTCATTGGTATACCCCCCGTCATTAATCCATTTGTTGATTCGTATCACGTCGAGCTTGCGAATGAGATGCACGGGAGGTTCAAGAGTCGATTTCGCTTCGATCGCCTTGGCTTCCCATGAGGAGACTTGTCCGTCAAGGAAAGCTTTGAGGCGCTTCTCAAGGCTGTCGGAATGCGGCCCACCCATTACTTCAGTCATCAGTTTCGCCAGAGCTCTTCGGGTCTGCTCTTCGGGTGCAGGCCACCGCGGATCGCCAATCACGTCAATTAAGTACTTGGCGGTATCAGAGAAACGAATCCCGTTGCAAGCATCTTCCACAACCGCCGGGATGCACGTGCAACCGAGCCAATGAAGAAAGTGTTGAACCCGAAGCTTCGGACCTAAGACCTGCAAACGCGATTCCGCGATTTTGGTAAATACGGCCTCGCAGTATTTTGAGAGCGCAGGCCAAAAGATTTCTTCCAATTGCTGGGTGGTAGATGGCAAGGATCGCTGCACCGCGGTTGCGAGCTCGTTGCGCAAATCTGTTGCGGCGCGCAGCCTGGTGGTAAGGGCTAGTTCAAGCGCCTCTCTCCCGGCTTGGCGCCTTCTAGCGAACCGCCTCGCGCGCCAAATAGCCTTCGCTTGAATGTCCGCATCGGGATCTAGCATAGCGCCTCGCGGAGCATATTCACGGACTTTCGCTCAGCGACCCACAGTTTGAAGTAGCCACAGAGAACGATGATTAACAACAGATAACTCTATATATTACAGTATTTTACATGTTCGCGAAAGTACTCTATAATCGGCGGAAAGCTTATGCCGAGCGAACCAGATCGTATTGAGTCATGGCCAATCGGACGCTTGGTCGCGTACGAACGCAATCCACGAAAAAACGATAACGCCGTTGATCGCATGTGTTCCTCCATCCGCGAGTTCGGCTTCAAGATTCCATGTCTAGTACGAAGCGACGGTGAGGTCGTCGACGGACACCTCCGGCTCAAGGCTGCACGCACGCTGGGTATAGCTGAGATTCCCGTGATCCTTTGCGACGAGTGGACTCCCGCGCAGGTGAAGGCGTTCCGGCTCATGGTGAACCGCTCGGTGTCCTGGGCCGATTGGGATGAGGAACTACTCGGATTGGAATTGCGGGAGATCCAGGAAGCCGACTTCGATCTCAGCCTAACCGGCTTCGACGTTGGGGAAATCGACAAGCTGTTGTCGCTTGACGACGATCAGAGGGCCGACGCCGCGCCGCCACTGCCGGAATCTCCGGTGTCCCGGCTTGGCGACCTCTGGCTACTGGGGGCGCACCGCGTGTTCTGCGGGGATGCCACCAGCCCGGAAGCCGTCGCTCGACTCCTCGGCGATCGCAAACCGCGACTGATGGTCACAGACCCTCCCTACGGAATTGAACTGGATTCTGAATGGCGCGATCGTGCCGGCCTGAACGGCCACGGGCCGGCGGAGCCCAGCTATATGAAAAAGCGCACGCAGGGTCACACGGAAACGACCATTTCTGGCGACACGCGCGCGGACTGGTCCGAGGCATTCGAACTGGTGCCCAGTCTTGAGGTGGCTTACGTCTGGCATGCCAGTGTCTTCACGGCCGAGGTGCTCGCCGGACTGCTGCGGATCGGCTTCCTGTATCCGCAACAAATCATATGGAATAAGGGCCGGACGGTGCTCACGCGGACGCATTATTGGTACCAGCATGAGCCCTGCTGGTACGTCCGAAAAAAGAACGCGCCATGGTTCGGAAAGGCCGGGGAGAACGCCACCGTGTGGGATTCCGCGTCGCCGAAATTCATCATGGGCGGGTCCGATGAAACGAAGTACGATCATCCCACCCAAAAGCCCGTTGACCTGATGCGTCGCCCGATTCTGAACCACCTTCGGCGCGGCGAGTTGGCGTACGACCCATTTCTGGGATCGGGAACGACGCTCGCCGCGGCGGAATTGAACGAACGCGTTTGCTATGGCATCGAGCTCGACCCGAAGTACGTCGACGTGGTGGTGCAGCGCTGGCAATCCCTGACCAACAAAAGCGCGACACTCGACAGCGACGGACGGTCGTTCGACGAGATCGCGAAGGAACGGAAGGAGTCGGCATGAATCAAACGCTGCCGCCGCGAGATCGCGGAAATCGAGACGCTGATCATCGCAGGGCATCCCGACTTGGCCGGGCTGTGCTTGGCTCTTTCAGATTGGTCGGCAGAGTTGCGAATCATCCAGAACGAGGAACGCAGTTGAGGCAAGCCCCGGTGACGAGTTTTTCCCGTTT
>CAWEFR010000004.1:0-1148002 GCA_963808335.1 Terriglobia bacterium | reverse complement strand
CTTCCCGGTGAGTTGCTGCCAGCGCTGCACGATGACGTCGACGTACTTCGGATCAAGCTCCAGTCCGCAGCAGATCGCGCTCCGTGAGTTCGGCGGCCGCGAGCGTGGTGCCACTGCCAAGGAACGGGTCGTACACCAGTTCGCCGCGCCGGAGATGATTCAGGATCGGGCGCCGCATCAGCTCGACGGGCTTCTGAGTCGGGTGGTCCCATTTCTCTTCATCCGAGCCGCCCATGATGAATTTCGGTGACGGCGAGTCCCAGACGGTGGAATTTTCGCCGGCCTTGCCGAACCAGGGAGCGTTCTTTTTTCGCGCGTAAACAGCGGGCTCATGACCGATACCAATAGTGTGTACGGGTGAGCACGGCTCGGCCTTTGTTCCATATGATTTGTTGCGGATACAGAAAGCCAATTCGTAGGATTCCATCGAGCACTTCCCGCGTGTAGATGCTGGCGTGCCACACGTACGCGACTTGTAAGGAGGGCACGAGTTCGAAGGCTTCCGACCAGTCGGCGCGCGTGTCGCCGGAGATCGAAGTCTCGGTGTGACCCGCGGTCCGTTTCTTCATGTAGCTCGGCTCGGCCGGCCCGCAGCCATTCAGGCCCGCCCGATCCCTCCATTCGCTGTCCAGGCTTATTCCGTACGGCGGATCAGTAACCATCAGCCGCGGCGTTCGTTCGCCGAGCAGCCGCGCCACCGCCTCCGGGCTGGTCGCATCGCCGCACAGCACGCGGTGCTCGCCGCAGAGCCACAGATCCCCCGGCCGCGTGGCAGCGACGGCGGGAAGTGGCGGCGCTTGGTTTGCCCTTTCCTCATCCATCGGATCGCGCAGGAGCGTGTCGAGTTCGTGGACATTGAAACCGGTGAGGTCAAGATCAAAGTCGAGCGCTCGCAGGTCCGCAAGCTCGGGGGCCAGAAGTCCGAGGTCCCAAGTCGCCTCTTCGTGCGAGCGATTGTCCATCAATCGGTATGCGCGGATCTGAGCCGGCGTCAGCTTCTCGGCGACATGCACCGGCGCCTCGGTCCAGCCGAGTTGGAGCGCTGCGAGCCGGCGAACATGGCCCACGATAATCACACCGTGCTTGTCCACCACGATCGGCTGCTGCCAGCCGAACTCTTGCAGGGAGGCCGCGACCTTGTCGACCGCCCTCTGCGGAATCTTGCGCGCGTTTTTCTCATACGGAAAGATTTCGTGAAGCGGGCGGATCTCGATCTTCATTGGGGCACCTCCTGGGCGAGACGCCGCAAGTTGCTACCGCTCGTTGAACATTTTGGGTCGGAAATGGTTCGAGGATGCCGCGACGTTCGCGCACGGGCGCGCCCCGGCGCGCGTTTATGCGAGTGCTCGTCGCCTGTCTGTTCTTCGCGGCGGCGTTGCACCTCCAAATGCACCTCCAAAACCCGCCGAGAAGCACGGCTAAACGCGGAGAAATGGCCCGAATTACAACGGAAACTGATAGGCTTACAAAGGGGTGGTCTGGTTTACACCCAGAAGGTCGGGAGTTCGAGGCTCTCACCGCCCACCACTTTGACCGCGAGTGCCGGGTGAGATCGGCGTATCGCAGTCTTCAGCGCCGCCGGCGCAACGCCCCCAACCCCAAGAGACCCGCACCGATCAATGCGAACGTCTCCGGCTCCGGCGTTGCGATTCCCTCGAATTCTAGATTTTCGATGGAAAAGTTGTAGGTCCGGCTCGGGTCGCTGTAAGGATGGTAGGACACATCGACCCACGCAATGGGAGTCGATTCCCCGACGCCTGCATATCCCACCAACCCGATGGGCGCCGGGCTGCCCGTGAAATCCAGCGTCTCAACCAAGTGGCCATTGCCACCGTATGCGTCCAATTCCAAGTACGAATCGTTACTGCTGCCGAACTCGAACCCCACCTTCGTGACGGGAACCGAAAAAACGATCTGAAAAGGCGCCGCCGGCCCGTCGCCGAGCAAACCGCCCTGGTACACGAATAGAGTATTCGGGAGGAAGTCCGGAGGGTCCGGGATGAGCATCAACGAGTCCAGATTGTTGTCGGCCGTATCCTCGCCTGGATAGGATGGGTTGTTGAAGGTCACGCCCATGCTGGAGTATTGGCTGCTTACGGAAGGACCGCACAAATTGCAGCTTCCGCCGGTCAGGTTGCTGAAGTCGATCACGGCAGCGTTACTACTAAAACTCGACGAACTGATCGGCCCTCCGTGCAGGGAGGTTCCCAGGGTTAGCGCGCTTAGCAGTCCCAGGCTGAATCGCGACAAGGATTTGATCACAGGGCTCGATCTTACGCGAGCAAGCGCAAACGGGTCAGTAGAACACATAGTGCAACTCGTTCTAGAATTTCAGTACTAGCCGGGGTCTCTGCCACCCCGGATTCACGCGGTCTACCTCCGCCGCTGGAAGCATCCCTCTAAGGTCTCAGTGAGCTTGCTCCCAAGCGGCGTTTCAATGCAAATCGCTGTCAGGCTGGGGTTGCACCCGGGCTCCGTACATCGGGCGACGCCAGTCCTCACAGGGGCTTTATCTTAAACTATCGGATGAAGTATTCTACTCCAGGCATAGAGTCGGAAGCAACAAGGAGTTTACGGACCTCTTACTCCTGGCGTAGGGCAGTTACTGAATCGATGCGCGCTGCCTGCCGCCCGCGCCGAGGATCGCCCTGTTCGCCCGGGTAGAGCGATCCGTGCTCGACTTGAAAGGAAGCTTTCCGAGCCGCCTTCGATGGCGTGCGCGATCGTGTGTCCGCGCGCGGGCACCATCCAGCGATCTCGGGAGGTCGAAACGCTCCGGATGCACTCCGTCCGCAAAACAGTGGGGTCGGGCACGGATAGCGTTGGTTAGCGGAAGCGCGAATGGACGCACAATTTTGGGGTTCGCCTGCGCTCTGTAACACGAACAGACATGGGGAAGGGCGAGCGGTGCCATTCGTGCGATTGGAAGGAGGCGACTTAGTAATTCGCCGTAGATCGGTCCATAAATTGCCCTAGAGTAACCCGAGATCCACCGGGATACGTATTGGGCCGACATTAACAAATCGAGTCCGGCGTCGTTTGAGATGCCTGGCCGGTTTGAGGTATCGCGCCTGTGGCGGTAGTGACCTTTAGTGTCGGTGTAATTCTCTTGCTTGTTCCTGTTACCGCCGGAGGCAGGTGTCAGATATCCAATCTCATACTGGGTCGTGGGAACCGTCGTCTTCGGCGGCCTGCTTGGGCTGCCGGTCAAGACAGTTCCTCGCTGCCGGTTTCATTCCATCAAAACATCCAGAATCTGTTGAACAGAAACGGAGGATTTTCGTATGTCGAGCAGAAATAAACGTTCAGGCCTCGTGATTACGCTGATGGCCATGAGCGGACTGATTATAAACCGTGTCGACGCCGATCCAGTACCGTTGGTATTAAATATCAACAGCGTGACGCCGCTCACAGCCTATTCGTCATCGCTTAAAGATACCGCCACGATTCTGGGTTACAGTGGCGATGTCATCAATGGCGTATACCAAGGCGGAGCTTTGGCTAATACTACTACCACTGCGACAGGCGAATCGCTTTGGTCAGGTTTTTATGACCAGCAATCGGCAGGTGCAAAGGTAACGTGGTCTGGGGAACTCTCCCCCCTTTCCACGGATCCCGTTAATCTATATCTTGATCTAAATGGGTTCGTAACTACGGATGACTCGTGCTTTTTGGCCGTGTCCTGTTCGAGCAGTCACGGAATCGACGTCACTTTTGAAATCTGGGGAGAAGAGGTCTTTCCTTCTCTTCCCCCACTGAACGGGCTCATTGGATATTACCGTGAACAGCTGGATAGCACCGCGGATATCAACCAGACGCTGTTGCTGGCCCAGTCCGTGGAGGGACCTTTCAACTTAGGTGTCGTCTTTGAAGATGCAAGCTACACCGAAGTTTGGTTGGGGGGCCCTTCGACATCTTCGGCTCTGGGATCTTTGGATTTCACCCTGAGGGCAGATTGCCTGTGCCCGAACCGTCAAGCATGCTGCTTCTCGGCCTTGGTTTGATCGGACTGGGCAGCATTGGAAGGTGGAGGTTCAATAGACCAACCCGGATCGTTCCAGATGCGCCGCTGCTCCGCCCGAAAGAGGCGGCACAATTCTCGCCCCAAGCATAGAACAGGGACAGATAGGATCGCTACGCGCGAAAGCTCCTGTTTCGCGAAATGCTTGGCGATCGATTCCGCGGTGTTGCGGGACGAGCCTTCCTCAATCACTTCGCCCCCTTCATTCAAGATCGCGTAGCGGCTCATCTTGTCGCCTAGGTCCACGCCGATGGTCTCGGCTGGTTGCTGCTTCACCGCTTTGTTGGAAGTGGGCACGCAGCCGGCGTGGATTGCGCGCGAGTTTCAGAAGCTGGGCCACGAAGCGATCGTGGCCAACTCGCGCGAGCTGAAGTGGATCACGTCGGCGACACCAAGAACGACCGCAACGACGCGGTGACGTTGGCGCGGCTGGCACGGGCCGACCGCAACCTGCTGGCAGCTGTGGAGCACCGAGCCGCGGAACAACAAGCAGACCTGGCAGTGATTCGCGTTGAAACCAGGTAAGCACGCAAGAGCTACAGAAGCGACCGCGAAACCGGAACCACGCGCTCCGGGGTTTTTCTCTTCTGAAAGGGCTTCTTGGGGGACAGTGCCTAACTCAGTAACCGCGAACGCGCAAAATCCGAGAGGCTACGGGACCGGTCCGCTTTGGCGAGTACTTTCAGACATTTGTGCTCTTCTTCCGTGAGCAGAATCAACACAACCTTGTCCCGGCGCTTACGATTCGGGAACGCCCGATCGCCCAAAGTTCGCAACTTGTCCCGCCATTGCCTCAATAGGACCGGATGGATGCGGCAAGAACGGGCCACCTCCTTCAAAGGCGTCCCTTGTTCCACGCGCCGGACTGCGGCTTCCCGAAACTCTTTGGTAAACCTCCGCGGTCCGCGACTGGCGAACGCTGCGGGACCGAGTTCGCGGAACTCGTCGCGCCATTGGCGCACAGCATCCGGGCTTATCTTGTATAAACGAGCCAGGTGCTTCACCGGCGTACCCGATTCCACGCGGCGGGCGATGGATTCTTTGAACTCTTTGGTGAATTTCCGCCGGGCAGACATGGGCCTGTCAGTAAGCTCCGCGAGCCATCAGCACCGCCGCGACCGTTCGCGCCAGGATGTACAGATCCAGCCACGGAGACCAGTTGCGGATGTAGTAAGTATCCAGCGCCTCCTGCACTTTCACGTCGCCATCGCTGCGCGCCGACACCTGCCACAATCCGGTGAGCCCCGGCAGCACGCGCGTGCGCAGCGCGCGGAACTCTGCCGGCAATTGCTCCAGATGATAATACGGAAACGGCCGCGGACCCACCAGGCTCATCTCGCCTTTCAAGACCGTCCAGAGCTGCGGCAGTTCATCCAGGCTGGTCCGCCGCAGCCAATGCCCGATCACTGGCAACACGCGCGGATCATGCCTTAGCTTGAAATAGCGCGTCCATTCCAGGCGGTCCTCGGGATGCGTTGCGAGCCACTGTTCGAGCAAGCGGTCGCCATCGACATACATGGTGCGGAGCTTCCACACCGCAATGCGCCGGCCGTCAAATCCTTCACGCATCTGCCGGTAGAACACGGGACCGCGGCTGGTCAGCTTGATCCACAACGCGGCCGCGGCCATCAGGGGAAGCGTCGCGGCGAAGAGAGGGACCCCTACGGCGTAATCCATCAGGCGCTTCAGCGCGTGGTTGCGGCGGATAAGCAGGTTTTTCTTGATCTCCAGCCCCAGACAGCCTCCGAAATCGCGCGCTGTCACCCACAAACTTGCGACGCCGGTCAGATCCGGAATCACGATCACGCGGGGAAAGTTCAGCTCCTGGAGCAGCCCTGGTACGTCGTCCTTGCCGAGATCGGCCAGACCGACGATGGCGGCTTCGGCGCGTCTTTCGAAATCCGGCGCGAGGCCCAGCGGTCCAGCCACGGGGATGCCTTCGACCACGGTGTTCCACGATGCCGGGCGATTGTCGAGGAACGCCACCGGAACCAGCCCCAGATGCGGCTCCCGTGCGAGTGTGCGCGCCACCAGCCGTCCGGTCTCCCCCACGCCGATCATCACGGCGGGAATCCCCCAGCGTTTGTGCTTCATCAGCATCGCGCGCGCCATCATCTCCACGACCGGAGGAATGATCAGCGCGAACACGAACGTCGCCAGCAGCACGCCGCGCGAGAGCACGCCGCGCTCGACGATGTTGTCCCAGGCGACTAATCCGCCGAAGACCGCGAACGTCGCGAGCATCCTGCGCCGCAGCCGTTCCACTGGCCCGAGCAGGTATCCGGGATACAGGCCGAGTTGATAGTGGACGATGGGAAGCAGGAGAATCGCGATGGCAACCGCGAAATATTGCGGGACCCCAATGTCGGCGATAAACCAGGACGAGACCATGCGCCGCGCGGTGAGACCGAGCACGAACGCTGCTTCCAGCGCGGCGACGTCAGCGGCGGCAACGGTCCACGGCGCCCATTGAACGGGGTGGGATTCGCTAAGCGCGGGAGCCAGACGGGCCGCGGTACTCATGTCCATCGGGCGCGAAGAATCTGCGCGCAGGCCAGCACCGCGAAGCGCGGGTTATGAAACAGATAGCGTTTCCACAAACGCCGGGGTTCGGTGAGCAGGCGGAACAGCCACTCGAGTCCGCATTTCCGCATACACTGCGGCGCTTGCGGCTTGGCTCCAGCGAAGAAATCGAACGCAGCGCCGACCCCGAGCATCACGGCGGGAACCCGTCTACGGTGCGCGTTCATCCAGCGGTCTTGCTTGGAGCCGCCGAGGCCAACAAACAGAATGCGCGCGCCCGATTCGACGATGGCGCGGGTGGTCTGCGCGTCTTCCGCAGGAGTCGGCGGGCGGAACGGCGGCGACTCCGCATAGACAACGTTGAGCCCGGGAAAACGCGCTTTCGCCCGACCAACCAACTCGCGCAGGACGGTTTCACTTCCGCCGTAGAAGCCGACGGGAACGCCAGCCTCGGCCGAGGCCTCCAGAACCTTGGCCATGAGGTCGGGCCCGTACACGCGACTGGCCCGGGGAACTCCAAGGAGGCGAAGAATCCACACCAGCGGCATGCCGTCGGATGTAACCAGGTCGGCGTCGAGCATTACTTTTCGAAACTCGGAGGAGTCGTGCGCTTCCATGAGGCTGTTCACGCAAGCGCAGCAGACGTATCGCGACTCGCTCGCGCGCGCCCAGTCGAGAATTTGTGCCGTGGCGTTCTGGTAATCCGTCGCATCGATGCGGACGCCGAGGATTTCACCGCTTTGGACGTTCACCGATAAGCCACCTTGTACCCTCGGCGTGCTCCGGCGTATGTGGCCGTTCGCGATGCCATCTCCGCGCTGCTCGCAGCGAATCTCCTCGCGCGATGAAGCCCAAGCGCTGAGCCTACGAAAAGCCCCAGGGGAGCCGAGATCACAACATAAACCAGGGCGTTCTCGGCAGTCATCTGCAACGCGAAGGAGATTAACGCCAGCAGGGCGCCGAGCTGTAGTCTTGCGTCACCCCACAGTGTCCCGTCGGCCTCACGCCAGTTGCTCCATAACGCGATCATCAGCGTGAGCAAAGCAGTGGCCCACGCAGCTAGCCCAATCAATCCATAGTCGTGAGCAATTCGCAGATAGTCGCTGTGTGGATGACGAATCTCGCCGTAAAGGGCTTCGATCAGGCCCTCAGCTGAGCCCGCGCCTTTTCCAACGACCGGTGCCTCTTCGAATGAGGCCACCGTGCTCTTCCAAAAAGCGGCTCGCCCGGAGCCGTTGATCGCAATGGATCCAATCTTGAGCGAGGTATCGCCTGTTAGGAATCTCTGCCGAAGAGCGTCGGAGTACAGGAAGGCCGCTGTGGACAGGGCTAGCGCGACTACCGACACCGTGATCGTCTTCAGGAGCTTCTTGGCTTTTCGAGTGGGCATTTGCGCCAACGGAAATAGAGCGACGCCGATCCCCAGCGCAAGTCGCGACTCACTTATTCCGATTAACACGGTGATCAGCGATGCCCAGAGAAGTCCCATCGACTCGCCGTTTCGCCATCGAGCCAGTTGAGTCACGACGCCGAAGAGCGCGAACAAGCCAAAGACCCGTGCGCTCACGATATCGTCGCTTCCTGCGCCGAACCAAAGCACTGATGCGGTGTAGATCAAGATTGCCAATGCTGCGCTTCGCCGAAGTTGCCTTTCCAGCCAGAACCCAAACTCCGGATCGAGCGACGCCGCCGCCCGGCCGAGCAATATCATTACTACCAACGTTCCGATCGCCAGCACGTTCTGGGCTCCATTGCTCGGCGCTGTAGTCCAGATTAGGGATAACGCAGCCCACGACGTAAACAGGAGTACTGGAAGCAGAATCAGATTTTCCCCTGGCAACGAGGGTGAAACACAGAGCAGAAAAACACCGCCAATGAAATAAACGATTGTGAGAATCGCCTGAGCGGTAACGGGCCCCACCTGAATTGCCCTCGGCAGGTCAACCAGCGCGCTGCAGAACAAAACCAAAATGGATAGCGCGAAAATCGCCCCTCGCACTCCTAACGGCATTAGACGGATTGGCCTCCCACAGATGTCCACCCTACGCGAGGCGCTCCAGGATCGCTGCGACGCGCTCCCGTGCGAGTCTCCGCATGCTGAACTGACGTGAACGCTCGATACCTTTGTTCCGAAGCTCCGTGGTCGAGTTTGAATTCGCCAGGCCTTGACGCAAAGCCGCAGTTGCGGCTTCCGTGTCCCCAAAATCTGTGAAAATTGCGTGGCCTTGTGTTACCTCCCGCATAATTGCAATGTCGTTCACGACGCAAAGTGTCCCGCACGCCATGGCTTCGAGCACCGTTCGACCGAAGGTCTCGGCGCGGCTCGCAAGCACGTGACATGCGGCATTGCGGTATAGCGGCGCGAGCCACTCCTCGGGAACCCAAGCTAGAAATCGGAGATTTCGGGCGATTCCAAGATGCTTCGCAAGCTGCTCGGCGCTTCGTCGCGAACCTCGCCAGTCTCCTCCCACCAAGACCGCTGGATGACCTTCCCTCTCGCCTTTGCTGAGGCCGGCATACGCGCGCAGGAACATGTCAACCTGCTTATAGGGATAAAAATTGGAAACCCAGAGGAGGTACCCTGGGCTCAGCGAGTATCGCTCCGCGATGGAATCGGCTTCGCCGGCGGGCGCATCGTCGCGGAATACGTCGTGCTGAACACCCTCCGAACTAACCAGAAGCCGGCCTCGCACGCTCGCGTCTATGCGCACCAGCTCGCTTGCCGCGACTTGGGAATTGGTAATCACCAGGGGGGCTTTGCTAAGAACCCTCCTAACCTCCCACGCGCGATACTGCGATCGAAGCCATCCGGTCTGATTCGCGGGGTCCCGGTGATGAAGTGTCAGAACGTGCGCCGCAACCGGAATCGACGACCTTGCAGGGGAAAACCCTACGGTTACCAGGGCTCGGCATCCGCTCTTTTGGGCGGCGAAAGGAACATGGAAATGATCCGCCGCCAGGCGAGCAGCGAGGCAATCGCTTCGAATGTCCAGTTTGATGGTCCGCACGCCGTCTGAAGGAGTCCAAGCGTAGTTGCGTGGTAAGAAGACATCCCATTCCACGTTCTGAAATTCCCGTCGGGCATGGGCAACCAGCTCTCGAAACATGCTGGAGAGTCCTGTCTTGCGGTCCGGATTTTCGCACAGCGCCGAAAGCGCAATCCGCAAAGTATCAGCCCCTATTCATCTCCAACTGCAATTCGCGGCTTGCGCCGCCTCGAGGCGAAACCGCGCCTTCCCAATAGGCCTTGGCGCGCAGCACTGCCCAGATTGGCTGTGCTCCGGACCGCTCCTCATAGGTCGCCAACTTACGGTCCCGCCACTTAAACACTTTCAGGTCCTCCATCGAATTCGCTTCGTGGCGCCCATGTACGAGCTCCACTGAATGGGTTTCCAGGAATCGCGAGTCGATCAAGTCGGGTATGTTGCGATCGAGATGCGGATGTAGTTCCACGATCAAGTCGCAGTTTTCCAGCCCGCTTACGCGCGCCGGATCAAGGAGCCTCGCCTCATCACCCTCGCAATCGCACACGATGAGCGATCTGGCGCGAATCGCCGCACCGAGCGATTCGGGAGTGCAAGTTCCTGCGACCGTAACTTGATGGTCTACCGCGTTGAGCGCGGCGAGCGTCTTGCATAGTTCGCGGGCAACCGGATCCGAATCGAATGCGACTACCGGCGTCTCAGGACAGCATTGCGCTAGACCGACGGCGTAGTAACCCTCAGCGCAACCAATATCGATGATTCCGGAATACCGATTCGTCAGGAGGCCGGCTAAGATCGGATGCAGCACATGCTCGTAGCTCCCCAGCAGTTTTGGAAGCAGCGCGCTCCCGACGGACTCAGGAAGATATTTGAGTCCTTTAAACGGACCATTGCGAACCACGAGACCAAAGTGTGAGTCGAACGTCCGGCACATCAATCTGAGCCGGTGTGCCTTGTATGAGCGCCAGATTTTCCACAGCGGCGGTGTGGCTGCAACCAATTGATGTCCAATAGCGTGGCGTGACATCACGACTCCCGCCGCCCGTAATACTTGCTGTAGTGGCCGTAGTAATAGTAATACCCGGCGCTCACTTCCTTGTGGACCTCGTTCAACACCACGCCCACTAAATTCGCCCGCAACCTTGCCAACGTCGTGATCACCGAGCTCAGAGCCTTCCTGCTGGTTTCGCCGGCGCGCGCCACTACGATCACTCCGTCCACCGCGGTCGCCATTTGCAACGGCTCGGCGAAACCCAAAAGCGGAGGAGCATCGAGCACCACCAGGTCGTATTCGCGAGTTGCTTCTTCGATCAGCTCGGCCAAGCCCATGCCCATCAGATCCGACGCCCGGCGCGTCGAAGGACCGGCGGGCAGAACGTCCAAGCCCTTGGGATCGTCCATGCGAATCACCGCGTCGCGCCAGGAAATCTGCTCCAGCAGCACGTTCGCCAGGCCCACGCTGTTCGGGACCTGATAGAGACGATGCACGCTCGGGCGGCGCAGGTCGCCGTCGATCAGCAGAGTTCGCTTGTGCTGGCTCGCGTGCGTCGCGGCCAGGTGCGCGGCGACGGTCGACTTGCCTTCCGATGGCGACGCGCTGGTCAGCAGAACGCTTCTCAGGCGGCGGTCGAAATCGGTCAGCAGGATCGAATTGCGCAGCGTGCGGATCGCCTCTTCGTAGGTCGAAAGGATTTGCTCATGCTCGGCCGCGTGCACCAGCGCCGTGGCTGCTTTCCCGTTTCCGTTGCCATGCGCGTGCCCGTTGACTGGCGCCATGGATTGAATCGGGCTCAGGCGGCGGCGCCAATCCTTCACCGCGGGCAGCGAGCCGATCACGTCCGTGTTCAGCAGCCGGGCCACCTGGTCCGGGATCGCGAATCGTGTTGTCGAGCACATCGCAGAGCACGGCCGCGCCGACGCCAAGGAACGTCGCAAACAGAAACGCCAGCAGCGCATTCAGCCACGTCTTCGGGAAGACCGGCTTCAGTCCGGGGCGGGCCGTATCGGCGACGCGAATGGAGCTGTTCTGGAAGCTCGCGTTGATGCCGGCTTCCTTGATCTTGCGCACCAGCTCCTCGTACAGTTTCTTGTCGCCCTCGGCTTCGCGCTTCAGCGTCTGGTATTCGAAGGAGCGCGCATTCAGGCGGTCGAACTCGGCCTTGGTGTCCTTCACCGCGGCTTGCAGCATCGCTTCGCGATTGACGGACTCGCTGATACTCGACCTCGATGCGCTGGCCGATGCTATGGCTGGGTCGATTCGATCTGCGGCTTCCAGCTCGCTGGACTTTAGTCTCAGCTTTCTTGTATTCGGGATGGTTGACGCCGTAGTGGTTCTTGACTTCCGCGAATTTCTCCTGGGCTTCGTTGAGATTTTCGGTGAGCTTTTTCAGCGCTTCGCCTTGCGTGGAAACCTGCGCGGCGGCGAGCGTGCCGCCTTTCACCGAGTTGTAGGCGGCTTCTTTCTTGACCCGATCGGCCTGCGCCTTGGTGTACTCCTCGTTCAACTGCAGCAGGCGCGCGGAGATGATATTGGTCTTCTCCTCCGGATTGATCACGTTCAGTTCGCGCTCGAAGCGGTTCAAGGCCTCGCTCGATTTTTCCATCTGCGCCTTCAGCTCCTCGAGCTGGCGCTCCATGAAGTCGCTGAGGCTCGCCGTGGCTTTGTAGCGGATCCGGTAGGTATGCAGCAGATACTGACTGGGCGATTTCATTGGCGACGTCGGCGGCGAGCTGGCGGTTTTGCGATCGATAGCTGATCAGCAGCAGGTACGTGTTCGGCGGACGCGTGACTTTCAGATTTTTCAGAATCACCGGCGCTTCGAGACTGGTCGTGGATTTATCGATGGCTTCTTCCAGCGCGTCTTTTTCCACTTCGCGCAGGCGGAATTTATCGACCACTGGGCGCAGCACGGAATCGGACTGAATCAGCTTGACTTGCGTGGCCAGGAACTGATCGGCGTCGTTGGTGGCGTTCTGCAAGGCTTCCTGGCCCAGGACGCCGGTGGGCATTTGCCGGTCGATATCGACGGTCACGGTGGATTCGTAAATCGGAGTGAGACGCAAGGAAACGATCAGCGTCGCGAGCACGGTTCCGGCGACAAAACCGGCGATTCTCCAACCGTGGCGCCGGAGAATCCACAGGTAATGCGCGAGCGGAACATGCGCCGGCTGCGGTTCATATTCGAAGTCGAGAACCGGCGCTTGCGACGCCACGCGGATGGTTTCCGGCACGGCGGGAAGATTAGGCTCGAACTTCTTCATGAAATCAGTGCCAGATCAGCAGTCCGGACGCAGTGGAGGCGCCGAACATGGAAATGCGATCGATCGCGGTCATGGTGTTGCGCTTGGTTTTGTTGTCGGGAATGTAGAGAAGGTCGTCGGCTTCGAGCGGAACGTCGGGGGATTTTCGCTGCATGATCTTTTCGAGCTCGATGGGGATTTCCTTCTTCGGGCCGGCGCCGTCGCGTCGATACACATACGCGAATTTCGCCGCGTACGGCAGTAGGCCTTCCGAAAGCGCGACCACCTTCAACACGCTTTCATCTGCCGGATCGCGCACCGGGAACGCTCCTGGCTTGTGCACATTGCCGACCACAAAAATCTTGCCGGCTTCGGGCACGCGAATTTCTTCGCCGCCGTGCAGCGCGTAATTCACCGCGGGATCGGCGTCCTTCATCAGGCGCTTCACCGGAATGCGCTCGACTTGATCGGATCGGGTTAGCAGAATCTCGGTTCCGGCGTCGTTGGTCAAGCCTTCCGCATGGGCCAGCGCATCGAGCACGGTGACCGCGCCGACGGCCTGGAACGTCAGCGGCTTGTGCACGGCTCCCATCACCGCGATGGGACGGCTGTGGTATTCGGCTACGGTGACCTTCACGACCGGATCGACCAGGATCTGCTCTTCTTTCAGCGCTCCGGCGATGCTCGATTCGAGTTGGCCCGGAAAAATGCCGGTTGCGGCGATCCCATTCTTCAACAGCGGCAGGTGAATGGTTCCGTCGGTTTCGACGCGCACGGTGCGAGTCAACTCCGGCGCGTCGTAGACGGAGACGGCGATCAGATCGTCGACGCCGAGCCTCTGCGAGGGCAGATTCGCTTTGCCGGCATCCTCCATCAGATTCGGCCGCATCTGCGCTCCGCATAGCGCCGAGAAGAGCGCCAAGACAACGATCCGCATCAGTTCTTCTCCAGTAGATCCGCCAATCGCGCGACCGTCGATCGCAACTCCATCAACTGCACGTCTACGTGATTAGCGCCTAGCGAACCCAGGAGTTTCGCGCGTGCAAATTCCGACATACTTCGCGCGCCGCTCGACGCTGCTTGAAGGACTTCGTACTCGTCCTGCGTCAGCCGAAAAATCAGGATACGATTTCGAGGCTTATGAATCGCCATAGATATCCACTGGAATGAGAAGTTTCGGGACTTTCGACACACCGATCCACATTGGAACTCGCCGGGGGAGGGAGTCATTCTAGAGTCTCCGTTACGAGAGCCGCGCTGGCTCGTTCCACGGAGCATCGGGGGAAGTTCACTCAGTTTATATTGGGACGGAATACATGTCAAGATCAAAACGACGTTCCTCCGGTCGAGCCGGAAGAGTAGCAATTTCCGGCTCGCGATTAACTATAGACACTCTACACAATATACAGTAGAATGACTACATAATAGCGGGAGGGCCGATGATCTCATTCTTGCGGAAGTTGGGTTGGCTGGCGCGGCGGCGCGACAAGGAAGGCGAGCTGGCCGCGGAGTTGCAATTCCATCTGGAGGAAGCGGAAGCGCGCCGGGCCGAAGGTTTGCCCGAAACCGAGGTGCGCTGGGCGGCGCAGCGCGATCTCGGCAACGCCGGGTTGATCGCGGAAGATACGCGCGCGGCGTGGGGATGGATGTGGCTCGATCAGTTGCTGCTGGATCTGCGCTACGCGGCCCGCACCATGATTCATAATCCAGCGTTCACGTTCCTTGCCGCGCTGTCGCTGGCGCTGGGGATCGGAGCCAACACGGCGATTTACAGCTTCATGGATGCGCTGTTGATGCGTTCCCTGCCGGTCGGGAATCCTGAGTCGCTAGTGGTGCTCAGTTGGCACTTTACGGGAAAGAAAAATGTGCATGTTTCCGTGGTGCATGACGTGAGCGGCTTCTTCTACGACGATCCCAAGACCGGGAAGACCACTGGAATTTTTCCATACCCCGCATTCGAGCTGCTGCGCAAATCCGAGCAGTTTTCGGTCGTGTTCGCGCATCGCAGAGCCCCGAAACTGAATGTGACGATCCGGAAACAGGCCGAAGTCGTGAGCGGCGACTATGTTTCGGGCGACTATTTTCGCGGGCTCGCGCTGGCGCCGGCTTCGGGACGCTTGATTAGCGGCGACGACGACCGCGCCGGTGCGCCGAACGCGGTCGGGCAGCCGGTGTTCATCAACAATGTTCCTTTCACGGCGATCGGTGTCGCGCCGCCGGGATTTTTGGGCGTCGACCCGGGAAGAGTGCCGGATTTTTACGTCCAGGTTTTCGCGTCTCAGCCTAGCTCTTTAAGCCGCGTCCGCAGCGCGCAGATGTACCCAACACGGAGAACCCAAAGCACCCGATGCGGGTGGTTTAGGATTCCGAGCAGGACACGCGCGCGCATCGGATCAGTCGGTCGGCTTGCCTGACTCAGTTTTTTTTGTTTTGGCCGAGAGCATCAGCTTGACAAGGGTCTCGGTGACGTGCGGCTCGAGCCCTTCGGTGTGCCCTTTACCTGCCCGAACCACATCGAAGACGATGCGGCCGCCGCCGCAGTGCGGATATTCGAAGACCTCGGTTGTGCCCGGACGCGGCAGACGCCCCCACGCGTCCGAGGGGTTCGTCTGAGGTCTGCTGTCATAGACGTAGCCGGCCTTGGAGTCGACCACGTCCGCCTTGCGAATGCGCGCGCCGCAACCTTCCTTCTGCGCCCACGTGGAAGCTTCCGGCAAGCCCTTCGCGTCCATTTCGTGCTGACCGGTTTCGTAGATGAACGAAAAATCGTTACCCGGCAAAGCCGGCGGCGTCGCAGCCCCGCGGCCGCCACCGGCGGCTGCTCCGCGTCCAGCACCACCGGCTGGTCCGCGTCCGAAATCACCGCGTCCGGGACTTCCTCCAATGCGGCCGCCCGACAGACTCAAGAATCCATCGACCTTGCCTTTGAAGAAATCGGTGCGAATGAGCCGACTGGAGGTTGCCCCACCTTGCGAGTGGCCCACCAGCCAGAAGGCTTTGATCTTGATATTCTTTTCCTTCGCCTGCGCGTACACCAGATCCACGATGTTCTGAAGATACGCGTCGTCGGTTTCGCCATTCCAGACGTGCGACGGCGGATTCGAATTCGGAACCACGCTTGACGTCGGAGTCGCGATCACCAGTCGGTATTTGTCCTCGTAGTCGATCAGCGGAAAGTAGTGGCGATGCCAGTTTCCGATCGACCCCGCTCCGTGCAAGCTCAAGATGAAGGTGACCTTTTCGCCGGACTTCAGATTACAAGGATAGTCAAGAAAGAAATTACGGCCGGTCTTGGGCTCGACTGCGGCGCCGGTTTGCGCAATGACGTCGGCAGGACAACCGGTGTCAGGGCAGTGCATGGGCGGCGGCGTCTGACATGCCACCCCTCCCAGCTCGACTGGGGCTTTGCTCGCGTAGGCCGAGATCGCGACCGCGATCATCGGAATGAGTCGGATGAGAGTTTGGTGAGATATCATAGCGATCGAGAAAATATTACTTGCTGACAGTTCTGGCGGCAAGCCCCTTTGTCCGCCCCTTTTTCGCCGAAGCAGTCCCGTTACTACACGGCGGCATGGAACGGTTGCTGGCCCCGGCTGCTGCTGGTATGGGCTGTTGTCCGGCTTTCCAATACCACAACTCTTGCTGCGGTCCCTGCTCTGTTCGGCCCGATTACTTTTTCGCGGTGGTTGCCGCACCGCCTTTGGCCGTAGCTCGCGCAAGTCCATTAACCGACGGCGTTCGTTTGGGCGTTCGAAGCAACGCCTGCTGGAACGCCGCGGCAGCTTCGGCCGGCCTGTCCGCGTCCAGCAATACCTCTCCGTAAAACTCTAGTGCCGGCTTGATCGGCTCCGGCGGCCCTGAAGGCGCGGACAAAGTCGATTCGATATCGGCTGCCTGTTTGGCCAGGCGCACCGCCTCCGTCTTGTGTCCACGCGCCAGTTCCGCAGCCGAGGCGACCTCGTTTTCCATGATGCCGAACGGCTTGGCAGCGTAGGCGTCGCCTCCCGATTCCACGCTTTGCCTCATCGCGCTGAGCCTGGCGCGGGCCTGCTCGGCGGCGCTCGCGTCACCCAGTTTTGCGGCGCTCAGGCCGGCGATGAAGATCCATGCCCCTTCTCCCGAATACCGCGCACCCATGCCAGGCATACCGGGCATCGACTCGTGGTCTCCCGACGCCTGCGTCGAACCCGCCAACGGGATCTTCTCCCACTTACCGGTCTCCAGAATGTAGCGAGCCAGCATGGTGTGGTATTGCTGGCCGATCGCTGCGTTTTTCGGATTTCGATCCGCTGCCTGCTTCGCCAGATCCACGTTCTTTCGCGCTTCGTCGAACTTCCCCAGCATCAGGTTTGCGTACTCCAGCCAGGAGAGCGTGTGAAAATCCTCTCGTCCTTCCGGAAGGTGCATCCGCTCGATCAGGTCGACCGCAGCCTTGTACGCGACGATGTTGGACGCGGCCACGTCCTGCCACATTCCGAGCTGAACAAAGATATGAGACGGCATATGCAGTGCATGCGGCGCTGCGGGCGCGATCCTGGCGTACACCCGCGCCGCCGGCAAGGCGAGAATCGCGTGATCCGGATCGTCGAATGCGTGAATGATGAAGTGCGCGGCGCCCGGATGGTTCGGGTTTTGCTGAAAAACCGTAAGAGCGATCGACGCCGCCAGCGCCTGCCGCCGGAAGCCTTTGTCGCCAGGCCGTACCGTGCCCAGCAAGGATAGCGCGTAGAAGATCGAGATCTCGTGATCGTCCGGCCAGCGCTCGTGCAGGCGGGCCATCGCGTCGGAGTAAGCGTTATCCCGCGCCAATTTGTCGCCTTGAGCATAGAACAGCTCATTCACCGCCTGCAGATAAGCCTTCTCCTTCTCGGTGTGCGCTTTCGCGAGGCGTCCTTCCAGCGTTGGCGCCAGCCGCTCCAATGCTTTTCTCGCTGATGGCAGGTCTTGCTGAGCCCACAGTGGATGGTTGTAGCTCATCGCTTCGCCCCAGTAAGCCAGCGCGAAGTTCGGATCCACTTGCTGTGCCTGAAGGAACGCTTCCGCCGCTTCATCAAACTCGAAGCTGTGAAGATCCTTGACACCCTCAATGAACTTTGGCTGCGCGGCTGCGGCGCCCGACGTCGGAAAACTGATGCTCCCCAGTTCTTGCGCGTCGAGACCCGTCCCGGTGAACAACGCCACACCCGCGGCGATCAGCCCAAGGGCGCAAACTTGCAATCTCGGCATGTGTTCTCCTTTCGCGATGGCGACGTTCCCCGGAGTTGCGCCTGGAGGGGCGATAACAACCCCCATCTTTGCTCGGCGTTTTCCATTATGTCGCAATCCTGCAAATCTTATCTCGCGGCTCGGACGTATCGGATGTAAAGGAATGCCTTCCTCGAAGCTTGCTTCCGGCAATGGCGGGCAGTCCCAGGGTTGCTCCACTCGGAAACGATGGTCGTGTTATACTCCCTGGTCATTCGAGCCGTTGTCTCAAACAGAGGTCTCTATGCGCATCTTGACCCGTCTAGCCGTCATATCGATTGCGGTAACTGCCTTCCTCTTGAGGCCGCTCGCCTCTGCTCCTCCCGAAGTGCCCTCCTACCAGCGGTTCCTGAGTCCGGCGTCGCCGCAGGAGGTGGTCGCGGCGCGAAAGGTCGATCGGGTCGCATGGGTGGACTATGCCGAAGGCAAGCGAAACGCCTACACGGCGGCGGCGCCCCTGTTTGCGCCCGTGCGACTGACGAACTTCGTGAAAGACGACGGCATTATGATGTCGGGGATTCGGATTTCGGACGACGGCAGCACCGTCGTGTTCATGCGCGGTGAGGCAGCGAATCGCGAAGGCTGGTCGCCTAACCCCTCCGCCGACCCCAACGGGCCGGAACACGCGGTCTGGGCCGCGCGCACCAGCGGCGCTGGCGGCGCGTGGCGGGTCGTCGACGCGACGAATCCTGAGTTGGCGCCGGATGGCAGCGCGATTCTGTTCGTCCAGGCGGGTCAGATCTATCGCGCGAAAGTCACGCCCATGAAGCCCGCAAGTGAGGTCGACCGCGGCGAGAAGCCGTTCATCACCGAGTGGGGCGTGCAGAGCGATCCGAAATGGTCGCCTGACGGTCGCAAGATCGCGTTCGTGAGCACTCGCATCGATCACAGCTTCATCATGGTGTACGATGTCGCGACGCGGTCCGTGAAGTACATGTCGCCGAGCGTGGATTTCGACACGTTGCCGATGTGGATGTCCGACAGCAAGCACCTGATTTTCATGCGGCAGCCGGGTTTGCCGTTTGGGCAACAGACACTACAAGTCGGGGCGGGAAGCGGTGCTGCCTATGCAGCGCCTTCGCCGGCGACCGCGGCGCCTGCGGGCCGCGGCGGCGGTCGAGGCGGGCAGGCTGCCGCCACGACGGCCAATCCGGTCATCAATAACTCGCCGGGCATCATGCGGGCCACGTTCAAAGGCGGGTACACGATCGGCTTTTATAAAGCTGATGTGACGACGGGCGAAGCGCAGGAAGTCTGGCACAACCAGCCCAACGATCCCATCGTCTCCAGTCCGGCGAATATCCGTCTGGCGGGCGATCTGGTCATTTTCCAATTCGCCGCGCCCGGGTCCGGCCGCGGCGGACGAGGTGGACGCGGCGGCCGCGGAGCAATTGGAGGTCGAGGCGGAAACGCAGCCCCGGAAGTCCCCTTGACTGCGGAAGCGGCGGCGCTAGCCAAGGACGAATGGGATCGCTATTACGCGCTCAACCTTAAGGATGCGTCAGCGCGTCCCGTGCTGCTAACGACCACCGGCGGGCTCATCGAAAATCAAACGTCGATCGCGCTTTCGGTCGACGGGAAGACTTTCTACTACTGCACCAACGCCAAAGACATCGAGCGGCGCCATATCTGGGCCGTGCCGGCAGGCGGCGGCGCGCCGGTGCAAATCACTACGGGTGAAGGCGTCGAGACATACCCGGCTCCGCTTGCTTCGGGCAAGTACCTGGCCACGCTCAGCGCGGATTGGAACATGCCGCAATCGCTGGGTGTGTGGAAGATGGGAACAGCGGGACCGGTCGCGGCGGCGGCGCCGCAGAAGATCGTCTTCCCCACGTCGATGCCAGGCTTTCCGAAGGACGCGCATGTGAAGCCGGAGATCGTACTCACGAAAGCCGACGATGGAGTCGAGATCCACAACCAGTTGTTCCTGCCGAAAGACTTGAAACCGGGTGAGCGGCGCCCCGCCATTGTTTTCGTGCACGGCGGCCCCCCGCGGCAGATGATGCCGGCTTATCACTACATGCAGTTCTATCATTGGGCGTACGGAATTAATCAATGGCTGGCCAGCCAGGGCTATATCGTGATGTCGATTAACTACCGCCTGCGGCGTCGGCTACGGCCGATCCTTCCGCCAGGCGGCGAATGCCGGTGCCGCCGGCAACAGCGAGTATAAGGATGTGCTCGCCGGCGGCAAGTACTTGCAGACCAGACCCGACGTCGATCCGAATCGTGTCGGAATCTGGGGGCTGTCGTATGGCGGGCTGCTCACTTCCGAGGCTCTGGCGCGCAACTCGGATATGTTCAAAGCTGGCGTCGACCTCGCAGGCGTGCACCTTGAGGGCAACTCGCTCGATCCGGAATCCGTCTCGTACAAATCCTCGGCGATTAGCGCAATCGATAGCTGGAAATCGCCGGTGCTGCTCGTCCAGGGCGACGACGATCGAAATGTCGCATTCTTGCAGACAGTCGGGCTCGTGCAATTGTTGCGACAGCGTGACGTGTACTTCGAACTCATCGTCTTTCCAGATGACGTGCACGAATCGCTGCTACACAGCCGGTGGATGTACACGCTCGGCCGCATGGAGAATTTCCTGCATCGGTTCCTATGGGAAAAGTTGGCGAGCTCGTATAACTAGTTTGATTGATCGCAAATCCGGTCGGGCGATGACGAAGTAGCGTGCGCGCTCCGGGTACTTGCCGACAATGTCGGATGTCAGGCTGATACGCTCTTCGTGAATGGCAAGCGGGCGCACGCGCCGAACATCAAGGAAACCTGGGACCCACGTTGGTGGTCGAGCTCCGCTCAACGCGTCTCATGGGGACCGTGCTGAAACTCGTGCGACAAATCCTTGAGCGACTGTGAATTCCCGTATCGTTCCACAACGTCGCCGCGCTTCAATAGAAGCATGAAGGCAAGCATGTGGGCGGTGAGCAGTATCGGGACAAAAAGGGCTGGAATGTAGATTCCGGCACCGAAGAGCCCCACGTCGGCAACTTGAGTGACACCTTTATAGTACGCGTTCAAAAGATCGGCCGTGCCCCAGAGATTGAAGATCCAGACGATCGGAATCGCAAACGCCCAACGCCACGTGAGCACCGCAATCGAAAAAAGGGCCAAGACTGCGGCGACGAAATCGCCCCATGCTATTTGGTTACCGACAGCAGAGCTGAGTGCGGGAGGTACGAATCCAATCACGATAAAGTTCATTCCCAAAAACCGAAAGGCATGCAGAGAGGAGAGGATTCGCAGTGCGTTGGATCGGGGCAACGAACGAAGCGGCGGCCATGCGTAGAGCTTGGCTACTACGAAGCTGGCGAAGAATGCGCCGATAACGCTCAGAACGAAGGGAAGATTGAAATTATTTGGCATGAAAATACATTTCCTCCCTGCGGGTTGTGGGTTTCCTTACTGAATGCGAGGAAATGTGCGGAAATGTTCCGCCTCGCACCAAGGTCCGTTGAACGTCAGCGACCACCGTTTCGGCTCCGTTGCTTCCCAGTGCAGCGCTGCGGGCATCATTCGAGTGGACCACGGCCCGCACCGGAACTCCTTTCGCGAGAAGTTCATCAACCACCGCGCGCCGCGTCCTGCCGCTCGCGCCGGTCATTAGAATCTTTGGGTGTTTCACAGGGAATCTCCTTATCGAGCTTGCGTTTTCATTGCCGAGCTGACCCGTCGCCAATCAACGCAGTCAGCGGCATGAGGGGACCAACGGGGATGTATTCATGGTCCATCAGGTTCTCTTTCGTCAACGGCAGCGTGTCCATGATGGCGCGGGCTTCGTCAACGGTCTTCGCATCAAGAAGAAAAATCACGCCTCGGCCGTCGCCCCTTGAGTACCACTGGCGAATCTTACCGTCGAGATAGAGCTTGACCGTTGCCCGGATCTCGGCCGGCATGACGTTCATGATCTGCTGGCGGGTCACTCCCTGTTTGGTCGTCAGGATGACCATCACTTCGGTCGTCTTGGGCGACGCCACACCAGAAGGCGGCTGAGGCGGTGGTGGAGATTGCGCCAAGGAGGCCGCGGGAAGCATTGACATAAGTAGAGGGAATATTAGTTTCATGGATTAACCTCGATTCAGTTTGGTTTGTTTCTTTCCTCGAAAGAGTACGATCGTCGTCTTAACCAGCAAATTTTTTTAACTCGCCTCGTCGGAGGCAAACGTCGCCACATAGAATGACCGCGCGGCGGCCAGCATGCGCTCACGGCCGTGCGGGTCCGCAATCGCTCGGGCCGCGACGAGTATGCCAGCCATTCCCGGAAACAAAATGAAACCGCGTGCACGCTTCTCTTCGACAGTGCGACCCGGAATGAAGGGCAGCATCCGCTCGCAATAGGCCAGCATTGATTGATTAATTCGCTTGCGGACATTCAAAGGCTGACGGGCGATCTCCGGCGCCAAAGCTGCAAGCGGGCAGCCGGTTCCGGGGGCATTCAGGTGTTTCGCGCTGAGGTACAGCTCGATCACGGCTCGCAATTCGGCACCCTTTGGGGCAGCTTCCGCAACTGCCACCAATCGGTCGCCCGACTCCTCGAAAGCTAGCGCTACCGCTGCGGCGTAAAGATCGCCCTTGCTCTCAAAATGGCGGTAGAACCCGCCCTTGGTCAAGCCCAGTTCCTTCATGACCTGCCCAATGCCGTTTATTTCAGACCCGTGCTCTCGAAACGACCGTGCAGCCACCGTGAGGATCTTCTCGTAGGTCTCGGCTTTCTGCTCTGCTGGGTACCTCATGCTCATAAGATTACGCCAGTAATCTGAAAGATGCAAGATATTTTTAGAAGGTTCCGTACAGGACGGCTGTCAGCCTGACGCATAACAAGCATCCGCTGATGTGGCCCGCAGTGCTCCGTCTGGATGGTCGGCTTAACCCCGGAAGCTATCCACATGGCCGAGAAGACGGCATGCTGTTGATCCGGTCTTCAACGTCGAGGATTTCCGCAGATATCTCCGCCGAACCGCTCGCTTCGGGTGTATTCTGAATGGCTGCCGATGGACTCATCTGAGCTTGAAAGGCCTATCCGTTTGTTCGGACCTGCGAGCCGAAAGGCCCCCGCGGTCGGTTCATGGAAACATCAATGACAAATGCACCATCGTTGTGGAGGCGGCTGGTCGCCGTCGTTCAAGCTGGGATTGCGTCGTACTTCATTGCGCTGGTTCTTCAAAGCGTTTGGTTGGCACTGATTGTGGCCAACCTGAATACCAGCCCGGCGATCCCTTGGTCCGTCCCAGCGATAGCCGTGCTGGTGTGGCTCGCGTGGCAGTACCTGGGAGGAAAATGGTGGCCGCGCAGCACTGCCGAATCGCGCCGCCGCCACCTTCGCGCGCACACCATACCGACCCAGGTGTTCATCTTGGCGGTGCTGGCCGGGGCGTTGGCGGTCGCAGCTTTGGCTGGTTATTGGATCGTGATGACCCAGATCGTGAGGATGCCGAGCAACGCGCTCCCCGATACGTCCAAGTATCCATGGTTGACAGTAGCGCTCATGGTTGCGGCCGGGTCACTCATCGGCCCCGTGATGGAGCAGGCTGGTTTCTGGGGCTACGGTCAGGTCATGCTAGAAAAAGCGTTCAGTGCGCCGGTTGCGATCGTAATCCTGTCGATTCTCTTTGGCCTGGGACCGCATCCCCCGATGGGCGCAGTGCTGTGGCCCAAGTTCGTGTTTTACTTTCTCACGAGCGTCGCGTTCGGTGCGATGGCGTGCCTCAGTGGGTCGATTCTGCCAGGGCTCGCGGTTCACATCTTAGGAGATCTGACTTTTTTCACGGTTGTGTGGCCCCATGACTCGACGCGCCCGCTGGTCGGGGAACGCGGCACCGACGCCTGGTTTTGGATTCACGTGGCACAGGCGATCGTTTTCACGGCACTCGCTGTTGTGGCGTTCACGCGGCTCGCGAAGATCGCGGGACGTGTGCGTGCAGGCAACACAGTGACTTCACCAATCCGCACTTGAACAATATGCTTGGCGGCTGATCGCGGGAACGGGGAATCCCAGTTGTCTTTCTCACAAGGCAAGTGCCTGCTGGGGGGCGACGAATGGATACTAGGGATGGCAGGGGACCGACGAAAGGTAACCACATGCAGAATCGTGCAAGCAGGAAGCGCTCCATTGTCAAAGCGATCACATACCGCGGCATCATCGTCTGCCTCGATTTTCTGGTGATCTACTTGCTTACGGGCAAGGTGATGACGGCGGCGACCTTTATGATTGTTAGCAACATCTACACCACCGTTGCCTATTTCTTGCACGAGCGCGTGTGGGGCGGCATCAGGTGGGGCATAGAGCCTCCCACGAAATAGCGTTTGAAAAAAGTGCGCCAGATAATTTCGAGGGGAACGGATCTGGTGTCGAGGGAATTCTTTATCACCCTTCCCGGCATGCTCGTTTGCAGCTCCGATCGAACTATGGCCTGCGATGGTCTGTCATCTAGATTAGGTGCTCAGATGCGATTCGGAACGCTATGTCATTGGATCATCGCTTTGACCGCTTCCTTGCTTGCATCTGGGCAGCTATGACAAGGCGCTGCTGGTAACCGGCGGCAAACTGAAATCCACTGACGGGACGTATGGTCTGCGCTTCGCTCTTAACACGGATGTCATGGTAACCGGTCTGACGATGACAAAGAATTAAAGTAGCCGTTGAGGTGCGACCGGTCGACCAACGAGCTGGGGTGAGATTGGCGATCGTCTCGTTGTCGCATTCCTCGCCCCGGCGATGATCACAGCCACGCTACTTAGTTAGCGTTGGCGCACGGTCCTCAACTCGGGCTGGGACGCTTGTCTTATACACGTACTCGATGTGTGCTCGTTGCATGACGTTGATCGCCTCTTCCAGCTCGTCTTCTCGATGCCTGGCAGTCTCGATATCGATGCTAGATCCGTCCGCATGAATCTTAACTACGGCCTTCTTCGTCAGGAAGTAGGCCGCAATACATACGGCTCCGATCACGATCGCGGCCCAACCGCCGTTGTTATCATTCACCAGAATTCCGATTCCGGCGGCGGCAGCCAGAGCGCCGACTGCGATCAGCCAAGGTTTCGTCTTCATCGTGTACTCGCACATGCCCAGGCAATCCAATGTCACGGCTTGGAGCTGGTTCTGCTGTTTCTTGTCAAGAATCAGGCGGTGCGTGGTCACCACTAGATCGAACTTGCGATACCGCGAGGTTTCCCCATTGAAAAAGTCCATGAACACATCCTCTTCACAGGTCGAGTCGACCGCTCTGAACGGCGCATCGACTGGCTGAACCGACTACAAGAGCGGCGCAGATGTGCCTCCGCTCAGATACAGGGCTGGCGACGCGGCACACGAGAGACGAGGGGTCTGCCCGCTCATGCCGCTGATTCATCGTGCAGCTTCCAACCCAAACAGACTCCGCATTTCAATCGATCCATCGGCCGTCAGGGTGCATTCCAATAGAGCTAATTCCGACTATTATCCGTGGGACTATTATCGTTCTCATCGCAGCATTGTGCTGTTGATGAAACGTGACCGCGGCGCGAATAAGAACCGACATGTGCAGCCGGGTGCCGGGCCGGAGCGGGCATTCGGAGATGCGTTGCGGGAAATCCGAAAGGAACGCGGCGTCTCCCAGGAGCGGCTCGCATTGGACAGCGGATTGGACCGAACGTATGTGAGCCTGATCGAGCGCGGCGTCCAGAGCCCCACTCTTAGGACCGTGGCCAAGGTTGCCGCCGTCTTGGGCGTGAAATCATCCGACATTGTGCTTCGCATGGAGGCGCTAATGCCCAAGGTCGCGCCGCCCGCCCGAAAGCACTCTCGCTAGAGCCGATTTGCCGGTGTAAATCGGGTGGTTTGTCCTGGCGAATACAGGGCGAAGATGATATCCTCTTGATCGTGCCAGCTCGCCGATGCACGGTTTCGTTTTCAGATCCAGACGGGATCGTGCACGCGGTCACGGTCCAGGCCGAAACCCTGTACGAGGCCGCGGTGCTGGCCCTGCGCGCTTTCCGGGAGCATCAGTGTGCGCCGGGACCGGCGGCGATGTTGGAGGTGGAGGTGACCCGATGTTGACAGTCGGCTCCGCCGACTGATTTACACCTGTAATTCAACCTGATGAACCGTTGCGATCGCGGCCCCTTCTCCTGCTGCTAGAAAGCACGGCCCCGTCCGTCGCGGCGGAGGCCAAAACGGACTATACTGCGGTCAAGAATATCTCTTGATGCGGATTTCTTGACTCGACGCATATGAAAAAAAAGATCGCCCTGATCGTTCTCGGTTCCTTGTTCGCGATTGCGGCGTTGCTCGCCGGACTGTTCTACGTAAAAGGCCCCTTCGTCGGTTTTCCCGGAAGCCGCACCGCGGATGGCTCGCGCGCTGTCAGCGACGGCGGCATTAAAATTGCGGGTTGGAACGGCGACGTTGACGCCGCAGAACAAAGAGCGGGTATGAGCATCAGTGATGCGAAGCTCTCGCAGGACGGTGACTCCCTCCACGCCACCACGGGTCCCGCCGCGACCTACTGGATGAACGGCGCAAACGCCTCCGGGGACTACACGGTGAAAGCCACATTCTATGAGCCGAAGTACATGAACCTCAACACGCATCCGCACCCCTACGGGGTGTTCATCGGCGGCAATGACATGGGAACGCCTGGCCAGAACTACCTCTACTGTGCGGCCTACGGAAACGGCAAGTTCATCGTGCGCGGATTCGGACCGGCGCCGTTCAAAATGAATGGCTTTCTGGGCGAAGCCAATGACGTCGTTCACAAGGCCGCGGGACAAGGCCAGCCCGTCGGTCAAGATATCGCGCTCTCGGTGAAGGACGGCAAGGTGGAATGCTCCATCAACGGGACGGTGGTTGCCAGTTATGACAAGGCGCTGCTGGTAACCGGCGGCAAACTGAAATCAACTGACGGGACATATGGCCTGCGCTTCGCTCACAACACGGATGTGATGGTAACCGGTCTGATGATGACAAAGAACTAAGGTATCCAGTTGAGGTACGACCGGTCAACCAACGAGCCGCCGTAGACGCAGGCCCCAAATAGCCACCCTTAGGCAGGTGTGCGCTCGACGCTGTCAAGCGACGTGCCCCAGAATTCGGGATCGGTACTGATCCTGATCAGAGAGATCAGTCTTGGTCGGTTTGAAAGAGAACGTCAGAGGAGACAGATAGGCCTGCTAAACGTGAGCAACGGGTGTTTCGCTCCACGTTGACGTGACGGCGACTTCACGGGAGTGATTTCCCATGACGCCGTTCCGGGTAAGTTTCCAGCTTACGTTTCGCCAACTCCCGCCGAAAGGACAGTTTAATCGGGCGCCTCATCGCTGGTAGGCTTTCTCGCCGTGGCCAGCGGGAATGCAGGTACAATGACGCGGATGCAAAGGAGTTGACAATGAACAGACGGGTGACGTGGAATCGCATCGCGGCGGTGGGGTGCGCGGTAGTCATCGCAAGTTGCGATCGAACTCCGGAAACGTCGAAGCCGATTTTCGGTGCGTGGGGTTTCGATCCTTCCGGCGAAGATCGCGCCACCCATCCGGGTGACGATTTCTTCCGCTTCGCCAATGGCGCATGGCTCGACCGCACGCAGATTCCTCCCGATAAGTCAGGTGTCAGCTTGCGCCAGATGATGAGCGATCGCACCGAGGCGCGCCTCCACGAAATGATGGACCAGGCCGCCGCCCACGTCGAGCATCAGCCCTCCGATCTGAAAGGCAAGATGGGTGCATTCTACAAATCCTTCATGGACGAGGCGCGCGTCGAGCAGTTGGGGGCAAAGCCGATCGCTGTCGAGCTCGACCAGGTACGGGCTGCCCGGACGCGCGACGATCTGGCGGCCCTTTCGGGATTGAATAGTTCGGACTACGAGGGAACTCTGTTTGGCTTCTCCGTGCGTTCCGATTTGAAGGATCCCGGTCACTACGCGTTCTACGTCAACCAGGGAGGTCTTGGTCTACCCGACCGGGATTACTATCTGAAGCCGAAGTTCGCCGAGCAGAAGAGCAAATATCAAGATTATGCCTTGCGGCTCTTGGAGTTGATCGATTGGCCCGACGCGACGTCCCGCGCTAGGGACGTGGTGGAATTTGAAGCTCAGATTGCAAACGCGAGTTGGACGAAAACGCAGCAGCGCAACGTCGTCGCGATGTATAACCCTGTTTCGCCGGCCGAATTGTCGAAATTCGCCCCGGGGTTCGGTTGGACGGGTTTCCTTAAGAATGCGAGCTTTTCGAAGCTCGAACGAGTGATCGTTGGCGAAAAGACCGCATTTCCGGCGCTCGCGGCGATCTGGGCCCGGACGCCTGTGGAGACGCTACAGGCCTGGCATGCCGTGCATATCGCCGACAACGCTGCGCCGTACCTTTCAAAGCCGTTTGCCGACGCTCATTTTCAGATGCACGACCATGTGCTCGCTGGCCAGAAAGAGCAGCAGGCGCGTTGGAAAAGAGGTGTCTATGCGGTTGGCGGCGGCGATTTCCTTGCGGGCGGCCGTCTGGCTAAATTCGGCACTTTGGGTTTTGGCGTCGGCCAACTTTACGCGGCGAAGTATTTCGGGCCTGAGGCGAAGGCGAAAATTGAGGCGCTGGTCATGAACCTGAAGGCGGCTTATCACGCGCGTCTGGAGAGGCTGGAGTGGATGGGACCCGAGACCAAAGCGGAGGCTCTCAAAAAGCTCGATACCTACACGATCAAGGTGGGATTCCCGGATCATGCACGCGATTACTCGAAGCTGGTGATTATCGATGATGACTTAGTGGGCAATGTGCGGCGCGCCGGAGCGGCAGATTCGGAATTCTATTCGAGCAGGCTGGATGGTCCTGTGGACAAGTCAGATTGGGCGATGACGCCGCAGACAAACGACGCTTACAGCGGATTGCTAAGGGATATTGTGTTTCCTGCCGGAATCTTGCAGGCCCCGATATTCGATCCCAATGCCGATCCAGCCGTGAATTACGGCGCCATCGGCGCGGTAATTGGTCACGAGCTCACGCACGGATTCGACGACGCAGGGCGCAGGATCGACGCCTCAGGTGCGCTGCGCGATTGGTGGACCAAGGAAGACGACGCGAAGTTTCAGGCGCTCGCCCGCAAGCTTGGTGAACAGTATTCCCAGTTCGAGCCTCTACCCGGCGTGAAGGTCAACGGCGACCTCACCATGGGTGAGAACATTGCCGACCTCGGTGGCCTGACCCTGGGACTGGATGCATATCATGCATCGCTTCGCGGAGGCCCGGCACCTGTGATCGATGGGTTGACGGGCGATCAGAGGGTGTTGCTCGGATGGGCGCAGGCGTGGCGAGGAAAGGCGACCGACGACGCTGTGCGAAGGCAAGTGGTTAGCAATCCGCATTCGCCGGTCGAGTTCCGGGTGAATGGTGTTGTTCGGAATCTGGATGCATGGTACGACGCGTTCGGCGTGCATGCTGGTCACCGGCTTTTCCTCGCGCCGGAGGCGAGAGTACGCATCTGGTGATGTCCGCGCGGTAAGTAAGCTGGCTAGTCTGAAGCAGAAGCACCGAAGAAGTCCACCTTTGGGAGGCGTCGGTGTGATCTCTCACAACGCCGTTTTTCAGCCAAAGTCCGAGTGGCCGACCATTCAACCAATGCGACGGCTCCTTAGCCACGATCGATCCTGAACGGCGTCGGTGAGCCGCCACTCCCGGAGCGCGTCCTCATTTCGGCCGCTGAAGAGTGAACTTTGCGACTAGACACTCTTTGAACACTGACACCAGGAATTCGCGGAGCTTATCGAGATGTTCCGTGCAGAACTCCTCCACGCGGACATAGCCGTTCGCCGGGCAATAGCTGATCGAGTGCTCCATCACCTGCGCAGTTCCATCGTCCATAGTGACCTCGCCCCAGGATTCCTGTTTGTCGAGGCCTTCAGGGAGAGTATCATCGCGATACAGCCCGAATCGTTCTGCACGAGTGTCCGGCCGATCTTTCCCGATAACCTTGGGGATCACAAACGGCAATATCACCAAGGCCAATACGCCCTCACGACGAACTGCCTCATACCCAGTTTGAGTCCGTAAGGCGCGGTAGTGGACGCACTCGTCCCGATAGGTTTTCAGACTCTCAATCCATGACTGTCCACGCCAATAGAAAGGCGAAGGGAGGTTCCGGCGCCTTTGCGAGAGACTCGAGCACTTTGGTGATGCTGGTCCGCCTGTTCATTCCGAGGTGAAGTGCAAAGACGGTTCCGCCGAAATCAACGGAAGCCCGAGAGGCAGCAAGGAAGTCATCGATCTCAAAAGTGATCTCTTGGACAGAAAATGTCCCTGAGACGCTCATCTTCGTAGGTTTCAGTTCGGGGGTAGGCGGGAGTTCGACAGCGCCCGCGATTATTTTGGCCTTCTCGGTGCACGCCAGGCGGCCCCAGCGCGGCTTCACGCCCGTCCACCTCACCTGCTGACGGCGTATTCTAAAAAACATCCCCTATGGGTTATGAAAAGGAGCGCCAGATCCAGCAGTGGGAGCAGGGCTGGCAGTTCATGGATAGCACGATCTGCTATCGCTGCCTGACAGACCCTGTTCTCCGAGAGATCGTCAAGGAGAGCGCCGACCAATCCGAATGCAGCTTCTGCGATCGCCCGCGCCGAAAGAACGTGGCCATTGATTTCAACGTCGTCATGGAACGCATCCGGCGAAACTGTGCGCCAATATTTTGGGACGGTTGATGACGAGGGACTTGGCTGGGACAAGGAAGATGAACGATGGTTCGGAACCACCTATGATTCGCGCGAGGTCATCGAGGAGCTAGGCCTTCCAAGCGATAACGACCGCGTAATCGACGAAATCGTCGAAAGTTTAGGCGACGAGATATGGTGTGATCGACACCCGTATTCTCTCAGTGGCGTCGACCGCTACGATTCGAGTTGGGATGAGTTCTGCAATACCGTAAAGCACAAGTTTCGCTATTTTTTCGGTGATGTGCCGGCGGAAGAGTACTCGGAAACGATTCCCGTTTCAAAAATGCTCGCTCGGTGCCCTCCGTTCACTGATTGAAGCCGCCGATCTAGTCCGGGTGCTCGACGCCGGTTCAGCGTTTTACCGGATCAGGGAACACGACCCAAAGACGGTCTGTTCGACGTGGCGCGAGCTTCGGGCCCCCGCCACCCGAGTTGGCGAAGGCTAGTCGGATGAGCGCTGCCGGCATCAGCGTTTTCTATGCAGCGTTCGATATCGTCACAGCGCGGGCGGAGACCACTCTGAGATCGCCGCCGGGGCGCAGTTTTACCTGCGCAAGGTGGATCAATAGCCGTCCGTTAGCGGTCTTGGACCTGACGAAATTGCCGGACCTGCCGAGCGTCTACGAGGTCCCTCGTTACAACCGAGATGATCTGGTCTTTCTGCGCCACTTCGTTCATTCGATCACGCAACCGGTCAGCTTCGATGACAAGGTGCACATTGACTACGTTCCCACTCAGATTGTGACCGAGTATTTTCGACACCATTACCAGATTCGCGGGAGTCAGGGCCTCGACGGCATTGTCTATCCGAGTGCGCAGCGAAAAGGTCGATCAATTGTCGTCTTCGCCTCGGACCATGATCTAAATCCGCAGCCCTTTGATTGGCCGCGAGACGACGTTCCTCCGCTGACGCTGGATCAGGCATCGGTGCACCGTGTCCGCAAATATCGCAGGCCCAAAGCCAGTGAATAGGGCCAGTTTCAGCGCAACCCGACGCGACGAACCCAATCATGGGGTACGCTCGCTTCGCTAGCTGCCTATCTCGCTCATGCCAGAGCTGGAGGGGATTTTACTGCGCCGCAAGTTGGGATGCGAGGGCCGGCAGCCTCACCGCGTCCTCCTCATGAAGTCTCAGTACCAGCGCCGGCGAGCCACTCCATCTGACAGGGCCGCCTTCACGTTTGTGCCCGCGTAACGCGGTATGCTACGGCGGCAGGCACCAAGTCCGCCTGTGGAAAGTTTCGCTAGATCGGTCCCGATAAAAGCCGGTCACGTCCAAACGGGGGATCCGGCCCCGCGCGGATTCCTGAATGATGGGACGGCGACTTCACAGGATCTGACCGCTCGGAGGGATCCAACAAATCGTAGGTGACCTTCGTCGCGCAAAAACGCCGATCGCTCCAAGTCAGCTCCGGGCGCCGTGCCTCGATCAAAGGTGTCCTTTCGGCAAGCGTGCACAAAGCAAGACGGGGCAACAGAACGACTCTTGAACACGCGAGGGTCAACAATGACAGGCCGTCGACCGGCAACACCGGTGGGTCTGACGCTCGGCACTTCACGTCAGAACCGTGAGATTTCCCAACCGCCTGTTTCGGCCTTGTACGTCCTCTCGTTGGTCTTTTGCACTATTTCACTTCGACCATGGCGGTACGACGCTGTTTGCTCGCGCATAGGCAATCGACTGCCCGAGGTGCTCATGCTGGTCCCCGAAAAGGTAGCGGACAGCATCTTCCTTGGTCATATCCCTGCCGAACAGTTTCACCTGCGCCTTCAGATCGGCGTCCGAAAGCCCCGAGATGGCCTTTTGCAGGTTCGCGTAGGAGGTCTTTAGTGCTTCCTGCAGTTTTTCCGGGTCCGTGACCTGTGCCCCGCGCCCGCCGCCCCGACCGCCGCCCGCGCCGGTAAGAGTTCCCACCAGCACGCCGTTCTCCGTCACGATCAGGTTGAAGACCTCGCCGGCAGAACGCACGCCTTCGGCAGGCTTCCAATCGTATTTCCCCGCCATGACCCGCGCCAGACCGGCGAATTTGTCGGACAGCGTCCCTGCCTCCTTGGACAAGGCCGCCTGCGTGGCCTGCGCGTGTAGCGGAGCAAGACTTAGAACCGCCGTCATAGCGACCGCGCATGCAATCGTTCTTGTTCGAATCGTTCTCATAGACATCTCCTCTTCTCAGCTGTATTCTGACTACTTTCTAATGCCTGCAGCCCGGTTAAGAGCGAAGGGCTATGCTCAGCGGAATTCGTATGGCCCGTCGCGCGGGAATCCCGCACGCGACCAAAGCCACCAATGCGAGTACGGCCACAACCGCGCCAAAAGTGGCCGGATCGTAAGGCGCGACCCCATACAAAAGAGTGCTCATCAGGCGCGCCGAGCCGAACCCGCCGACAAGGCCCACGGCGATGCCGATACAGGTGAGAACCACGCCCGGCCGGAACGCCAGCAGCAAGATGTCGCGAGGCTCGGCTCCGAGCGCCATGCGGATACTGAACTCCTGCGATCGCTGGCCTATGGCGTAAGCCATCACGCCGTAAATCCCAATGGATGCCAAGAACAAAGCCAGCGCCCCGAACAGGGCCATGAGGATCAGCGCGAACCTTCGCCGCGCGAGCGAATTGGCCATCATCTCCTGCATCGTTCGAATACCGTACACGGGCAAATCGCGGTCTACGCCTTCGACCGCGGCTGCAACAGCCTGTCTGGTCGCGCTGGAGTTCGGTGCACCGCGCAGGAAAATGGCCATCTCATTCGCGGGCCGCTGATAAAGCGCGAAGTAAACACGCGGCGCCGCCGGCGTGTCCAAGCCGTCGGCATGTACATCGCCCACCACTCCCACGATTTCCAAAGTACGCGGCTCATAGCTCCTGGTTTCTGGTTCGGCCAACCGAAAACCTATGCGCGCGCCCAAGTCATGTTTCCGCAAATATTGTTTGGCGAAGGATTCGCTCACGACGGCAACCAGCTTCGTTTTGTCGGTATCTGCCTCCGTAAACCCACGCCCGCGCAATAACGGAACTCCCAGGACGTGGAAGTATTCGGGGCTGGCCAGAGCAGTTTCCGTAGTTCGCTGCTTCTGGCTGGAATCGGTCTCATCGGGCAGTGAAAAAGGAGTTTGCTTATGAGTATTGCTTACCAGCGGAACACTATTGTTGCCTCCCATCGCCGCTTCCTCGACGCCTGGAAGCTCCCTTGCGAGACGCAACACTTCATGACTCATCGCGGCGATCGGCGGAGCGGTTCGATAATGGTTGGCTTCCGGGTTATTAGGAGACGGAATCCAGATACGCGCCACCGTCAACTGGTTCGGATTGAAACCGGGATTGGATTGCATGGAGTTCCAGAAGCTGTGCAGAAGTAGCCCGGCCGCGCTCAACAACACGACAGATAACGCGATCTCCATAGCTACCAGCAATCCTCGAAAACGATTCTTACGCGCGCTCGGGCTACCGTTTCGTGCGCCTTCCTTCAGATCCCCGTTGGGTTCGGCGTCGGACGCGTGCAACGCGGGCGTCAATCCGAAAAGGACGCCGGTCAGGAGCGAAAGTCCGAAAGCGAGCGCAACCACACGGGCGTCGAAATGTACTTCGTTCAGCCGCGGCAGATCGGCGGGCATCAAAGCGAGCAGCGACTTCTTGCCGAGCGCCAGGACCGCGACTGCGGACATGCCGCCGGCTAGCGACAGCAGGATACTCTCGGTCAACAACTGCCGTACTAAGCGCGGGCGTGAAGCTCCCAGAGCCTGCCGGATGGCGATTTCCCTTGTACGCGCCGAGGATCGTGCCACCAGCAGGCTCGCCAAATTCACCGCGACGATCAACAGAACGAAACCGACTGCGGCGAGTAAAACCACCAGCATTGGCCGCACGCTGCCGGTCCAGCTTTCCTCGATCGATTCGAGCCGCACCGACCAGCGGGATGCCGCCGGATACTCCATCGAGTAAGATCGGCTCAACTCCGCGACGAACGCATCCAAGCGCTGTTGGGCCTGTTGAACGGTCAATCCCGGCTTCAAACGTCCGAGCGCGCCGGGCAGATAACGGTATGCGCGCGAGGGCGGAAGCGGGAAGGGGTTGGCCTTGAAACCAGCCGCCGTCCACAATTCCACGTCGGCGGTCAACCCCTGGGCCGGGTGCCGGAAATCGGGCGGCATAACGCCGACAATCGTGTAACCGTCTTCGTCTGCCAGGATGCGCCGGCCGAGGACATGCGGATCCGCGCCGAATTGACGGCGCCAGAGTCCGTCGCTAATGACCACTGCTTCGGTGAAACCGGGGACCGCATCCGAGGGCTCGATCACGCGTCCCAGCGCCGCGCTGGCCCCGAGCAGGCGGAAATATTCGAAGGAGGTGGTTAGCCCCTCGACCCGCTCGGTGCGATCGCCGCCGCGCAGCGCCGCACTTGCCGGAAAAATCGCGCTGACGCTCTCAAATAGCCCGGAACGATCGCGCAGATCATCGAGTTCCGGAACCGAAAGGCCAACGTCCTTCGCGCCGGTGCCGTTTAAATCGTCGTAAACGCGCACTAAGCGCTCGGGCTCGGGGAACGGCAACGGGCGCAGGAGAACGGCGTTGACGATGGTGAAGATGGCGATGTTTGCGCCGATACCAAGAGCCAAGGTCAACAGGGCAACAGCCGTGAATCCCGGGCTCTTCAACAAAGTGCGCACGGTGTAGCGCACATCCTGCAAAGTCTGTTCGACCCACGGAATGGACCGCTCGTCGCGATGCAGTTCTTTGGCTTGCTCAATGCCGCCGAACGCGCGGCGCGCCTGGAATCGCGCATCCGCGGGATTCATTCCCCGACGTTCGAATTCGTCCTGAAGCAGCGCCAGATGAGCATCCACTTCGCGCATCAGGTCACGCTCGGCAGATCCGCGACTGAAAACGTTCTTGAGCTTCGCGAAAAGGCGTCGCATGGTTCACCGCTCTTCCGTCAGCAGCTTTTCCACTAGCCCCGAAAGTTGCCGCCAGCGCTCCGTCTCCTCGCTGAGAGCTTTCACACCCGTTTTGGTGATGGAATAATACTTCGCTTCGCGGCCGTTCTCGGTTTTGTCCCACTTGCCCTTGATCCACCCCTGCTGCTCCAGGCGAACCAGCGCCGGATAAAGCGTGCCTTGGTTCAGCTTGAGCAGGTCTTCAGAGACTTGCTCCAGCCGCGAGGCGATGCCGTAGGCATGCTGCGGCCCCATACTGGCGAGCGTGCTGAGAACGATCAGATCTAGCGTGCCTTGGAGTACTTGACTGCGCGATTTCAATTCACTTGACAATCTAGTGGAGCCTCCACGGCCAGTATCGCGCACGGTGCACTGGATTGTCAAGTGGAAGTCTTGTATCCGAGAAGGCGATATCTAAACCCGCCGTGATGGCTGCGGAATGGACAGTCGAATTACTGCCGGAAAGTCGATGTCATCTCAACTTGACGTGCAACGTCCAAACCGTTGAGGTCCTCCTCGGACGTTTAAACTCCCGGGAAACGCCGTTCAAATCAAGTTCTCGAATGATCTTCTGGCAGCTCGACAAACTCAACCTTCCACGGGTGCGATCGTAAATCAAGATGCGCAACGGTAATCGGCAATCGAAAGCGTCGAGGGCCAGCACTCCCTGGGTTCACGTACAACACGCCGTCCTTTTCAAACTGGCCAGCCTTATGCGAATGACCGCTGACCACCACGTCGAACTGAGCCGCGGCGGGATCGAGGTCCAGTTGCGCAAGGTCGTGAAGGACGTATATGCACGCCGGACCCGCCACGGCCAGGCCAAGTAATGCTTTTAAATAATCAATACCGTCCTCCATAGGCGCCGTCAATCCGTAACATCCAATGAAGCCTTTCACGTGGATCTGCAGATATGGTATCTCCGAGTTCCACTTCGGTTTCATAAATGCCTGCCCGACAGTTGCCAGCGCAAGTGATAACGCCGATGTTCCGCCGGTGGAGTCGTCCGGAATGCCGATGTCTCGAGTGAGTTTAGAATCCCGCGCCTCGATTCCAGACGTTAGTGAATATTCGGTCGAGAAAGTCTCGTCGGGAACTACGAACTTTATCCCGTCGGAGATAGGATGGTTTTCCATCGCCTTGCGTATGGTGCCGCCGATTTGCAGGGGCAACGGAAACGAGAGCACGTATTCCCAGGGGAGGGACTGGAACTCTTGAGTGAGACGAGTCGCGGTGGCCTGGTTATCTTCGTAACCTGGGAGCTCCGATAGCTTCATCAAGCGCTTTTTAGAATCATATTTCTGCGTTTCCAATAGTTCCTGCGATAGCTGTAGGGAGACAAAATCCTCGAACGGCGACTCGCTGAGGTAGGCGTTGAGCGCTTCGCGCTGCTTTCCTTGCGGTATCACTTTCTCGTCCGCGTCCCCGATCGAGCCCATCGATTCGATAAACATCTGGTTTTCGATCGTGACGCCTTAAAGACCCTTCGCTAATACTCCCTGCAAGCGCTGCAGACAATTCTGGTGTAAATCTAAAGGCATAGTTCGCCCATGAAACCTTGCCAGTATATCCGAAAAAGCACTCCAGGCGGCCAGCCCCAGGGCAGTCACTCGTAATATTCCGTGAAACCACGGCGCAACGAGGGAATTGCGGTGCGGGGTTGCTTGCGCGGCAGAATTTCCTGGAAATCATCTCACAGCCGCGCCGCTTCGGTTTCGTTTGCACGGCCGACGGGCGGTTTGCACCGATCGCACTAGGAGCTTGTTGAAAAAGGGTCTGGACGTAGCCTTCTGATGCTTGGAAACGTCTTCACAGCATGCGTGGAGACGACCAACAACAGTTTGATGCTTTCAGCTATGTAAGACCGGAAGAGCGGGTGCCGGAGGATCATCCGTTGCGGCCGATCCGCAGGGCCGTCGAGGAAGTGCTGCGGTCGATGTCGCGCCAGTTCGACAAACTGTATGCGGAAACCGGCCGGGCCTCGATTGCACCGGAGCGGTTGCTGCGCGCGCTGTTATTGCAGGTGTTTTATTCGATCCGCAGCGAGCGGATGCTGATGGAGCAGCTCCACTACAACCTGCTGTTCCGCTGGTTTGTGGACATGGAAATGGACGAACCGGTGTGGAATCACGCGGTGTTCCGCAAGAATCGCGAGCGGCTGCTGAATCAAGAAGTGGCGCGAATGTTTTTCGAGCGCGTGCGGGAACAGGCGCGGGGGTATATGTCGGATGAGCACTTCACGGTGGATGGCACGCTGATCGAAGCCTGGGCCAGCCAGAAAAGCTTTCAGAAAAAGGACGGGGGGATGAGGAACCGGGCAACTTTCACGGGCACCAGCGGCGCAACGACACGCATGTCTCTAAGACCGATCCGGAGGCGAAGCTGTATCGCAAGGGGCATGGACAGGAAGCCAAGTTGAGTTATCTGGGGCACGTGCTGGATGGAGAATCGGAAGGGCCTGATCGTGGATGCGATGGTGACCGCTGCGGATGGAACCGCCGAGCGCGATGCCGCGCTGCTGATGGTGCACCGGCGCTGGCGAAACCGTGAGCCGATCCGCAGCGTGGGCGCGGACAAAGCCTATGACGCGCGCGATTTCGTACCGCTGCTGCGAGAGATGCGAGTTGGTCCGCACGTCACGCAGAATGGGAATCGCCGGGGCGGTAGCGCAGTGGACGCGCGGACGACGCGCCATGCCAGTTATCAGGTCAGCCAAAAGATACGGCCGCGCATCGAGCGTGTGTTCGGGTGGATGAAAGCGGTGGGAGGCATACGCCAGGTGAAGCTGCGGGGCCTAGTCAAGGTCGACTGGTTGTTTGTGATGACGGCGGCAGCGTTCAACCTGTGGCGAATTCCGAAACTGCAAGCGGCGACGGTCTGATCGAAGCGCCGCCCGGTCGCGATGGGCGGCCGCGGAACACAACATCCGCCGGGTTTTCCGCCAGAGCAACTACCGCGCGCTGGTGATGGAGTTGGCCGGCGGAGAGACGTTAAAAGGGGCCGCTCCCGCTCGCGACTGCGCTCAACTACGCGAAGCAGATTGCAGAAGCGCTGGAAGCCGACCACGAAAAGGGGAGTGTCCTTCACGTCAAGCGTACAGCGGGAGGCATCGCCGGGCGCACGTCACTCGTGTCGATTGAATCGTGGCCAGGATCTCGCTCAATTTGCCTCGGGCTCGGCTGCAAGCGAAACGTGGTTCCAATCCGGAGGCTCGACGCCGAGCAGATTATGCACGAAATAGTCGTCGCGATAGTGCTCGGTCACCAATATCCCCACTCCATGATTCTGTCCGGGAATGTAGAGCATGTCGAAGTGCTTGTGAGCCTTAACCAGCGCGTTCACTACCTGCAGCGAGGATGCCGGATCGACGTTGCTATCCATTTCGCCGACAATGATCAGTGCCTTGCCTTGCAGCCGGTAAGCGTTGTCCACGTTGGACGACGCGGCATATTGCGGACCCACCGGCCAGCCCATCCACTGCTCGTTCCACCAGATCTTGTCCATCCGGTTATCGTGGCAGCCGCTGTTCGTAACGACGACTTTGTAAAACTCCGGATGGAACAGCAAACCGCCCAGCGAACTCTGCCCGCCCGCCGAGGTTCCGAAAATCCCCACGCGTGCGATGTCGTAGGAAGGATATTTCGCCGCCACCGCTTTGTGCCACAGGATGCGATCCGGGAATCCGGCGTCGCCCAGGTTCTTCCACGCAACGTCGTGAAACGCTTTCGATCGGTTGCTGGTCCCCATGCCGTCGATGTGCACCACGATGAACCCGAGTTCGGCCAGCGCCTGATCGCCCGAAACTGCGCTAAACGTCTTGGGAACGAAGGAGCCCTGCGGACCGGCGTAAATATTCTCGATGACGGGATATTTCTTCTGCGGATCGAAGTTCGTCGGCCGGATGATGATGCCCCAGATATCGGTCTTCGCCGTCGCGGCCCTTGGCGACGAACACTTCCGGAAATTTGAAACCCGCGGCAAGGAGGGCGGAGGCATCGCCCTTATCGAGATCCATGACGACCTTCCGATCGTCAGCTGCGGCGTAATTGGGCGACCGGCGGCAGATCCACGCGCTGCCAGGTGTCGACGTAATACTTGCGATCATGCGAAAACGTGACCGTGTGAGTCCCATCCGCATCGGTGAGTTTCGTGAGGCCGGTACCGTCGAAGTTGATCCGGTAGTATTGCGTGAAATAGGGGTCCTGCCCGGGAATCATTCCGCCGGCTTCGAACCAGATCTGGCGCTTGTCGTCGTCGATAAAATCCACATTTCGAACCAGCCAATCGCCCTTCGTGATCTGATTCTTCACCTGGCCGGTGACGCCGTCATAGAGATACAGATGCTCCCAGCCATCGCGCTCGGACGCCCAGATGATTTCCTTGCCGTCGTCGACGTCGTGGCGATATCTCCTGCCGGCTGAAAGTCCCGGCCCCAGTAGGTTGTAATAAATGAACGTCTTGCTTTGCTCCTCGATGAGCGATCGCGTTTTGCCGGTCTGCGCGTCCACTTCGATCACCCTGTAGACCTGGTGGCCGCGCTGATTGTATTCGAAGGTGAAGCCGCGCCCGTCCCTCCACCAGACCGGCGGAGTAATGTTGTAAGGATTCGGGAACTGAGTGCGATCGATCTCGATCTCTTTCCTGGTCGCGAAGTCGAACAACGCCGGATAGGCGATATCCAGCGCGTCACCGGGCTTGCGATAGGAAATCGTCATGTGCTTCGGCTGGATCTGGTCCGCGGGCGACGATTCGATGTAGTGCACCTCGCGATTGTAGCCGGGCCGCGTGCGATAGGCCACCAGTTTCTTCGAATCCGGCGACCAGGCAATCGACCGCAGCGTGTAGTAATTGCCTTCGGAGCCATCAGTACTTAGCGGGACTCCAGGTTCAGCCGTGCCAGCTTGTTTAATGAAGATGTTGTAGTTCTCGATCAGGGCCTGCCATTTACCGTCGAAAGACGTGCAGACTTCGGCAGGTTCGAACGGAAGCTGTCCGGGAAATACATAGCCGACCCCGCGCGGGCCGCGTTCTTCGCGGTTCGCGCGCGCCGCCCGATCTTGGGGCCGCTCCGCGCATGGACGCTGACCGCGCTCATTGGGTCTCGCGCCGTTGTCTTGTTGTGGAGCAGGCGGCTCAAACTCGATCCCATCCACAGGGTCGCCACCGGGTCCTTCCGGGTTCAGGAGTGCGTCATCCTGCGGAGCCGCACCGCGACCACCCACCGCATTCGCCGGAATGGCACCCACTTTCGTGCACGTGTAGTCGGTCAGGGTGCATTTGTATAGGAAACCGCCAGTGCCGAATTGAATCGACATTTCGTTGTCCAGAAATGTGAGCGGCGCCGTCAGGGGCGGACCTCCCTCGGCACTTCGACCGCCACTACCCCGACCGCCCTGGACGGGCGCGAATGGCAGCGCGAGGCCCGTATATCTGTGACCGGTAGCTGCGGAAATCGCTGCGGCAAGTTTATCGTGGTCGAACGCCAGGTTCTTGGAGGAAGCGGTCGCATCCACCAGTACGAACTCCGATCCGCCTTTGACCGAGCGCGGATACCAGAAGTGATCTGAATCTCCGATCCAGGTCATCGTTCCCGGGGCGTTTACAACAAGGCCACCAGCCTTAACCTGCAAGTCCTGTGCTCGTTGATAATCGGCGAGCGTTCCCTGGGCCCTTACTCCGGGAGCGACAGCCGCAATGTACAAGGTCACGGCTGCAAGGTAATGGACAGTTGATTTTTGATACAGGAAGGTCATGAGTAGCTCCTGGCGCGTTCGAGGTCGATTCAGATTATCTCAACTGGATCGTGCAAATCGCAATAATCACGGAACCAGTTTAGGCATCGACTACTTGACGGGAAATTCGAATATCGTGGTGTTGCGGAACGTCTTGCCGGGGTTCGACGTAACCTGGGCGCTACCTGATCTCCGTCCCAGTAACGCGGTCTGAATCCGCTGAAGTAGTCGTAGTGCTCAACTGAGCGCGTCTCTGAAGCAATAATCGAGCCGCCAACCCGTTGCGGTTCACAACAACGGTCCCCGAACCGACCGCCGACTCCAGTGGAAATTCAGATAGTTTCCGGATTGCGCGTCAACCGGCAGCCGTTGCCGATGTGCTCGGACTCTTCGCATGGCGAGTTTTAGCGCCATTCGCCAGCGCCGAAACATCCCCCAAAGCAGTGTGCAGCGTTCGCTCAGATTCTTCCTGTCGATCGGCGGGTCTGAGTACCCACGCCACGTATCCATCCGGCCGGACGAGCATCGCATCCAGATTGGGGGATGCTGCCAGCGCTTCCTGTGCCCGGGGTAAGCGTCATTAAGCGCTCCCCGATCGGGCGCCGTTCAGCGTGATAAGTGTCGAGCAAACCGGCTGGCGCCCAGCCATGGACTAATCCACGCGTCCCGGAACGCCGTTTCTCGCGCGAGTGAGACGGCGAATTTCCGCACGCCGGCGCGTGCTGCGAAACCGACCGTCGGCTGGCCCTCTGATATTCCCACTTTGGGGTGCGTTTAATCGCTGCAGTTGTGTCATTTCTCCTGGCCGCTGGCTTCGAGGCAGCAGGGTCGTTCGTGTGCCTTATCCCGACGCAGGGTATGCATGGAAACGAACGGGTTGTATTCATCTTGCTTAGCTTCTCAATCGCGTTTGTCATCGTGAATGCGTTTGCGCAGGAATAGGCCTGTTTCCAATCGGCATTGTTTACGGCGCCGAGGTTCGGGGGCGGACTGTATTGGGCTTCATCGCTGGCTCTGTTTTAGCTGCCCTTTGCATCTCGGTCGAGTTGGAGGCAATCCCGGAGGCTCACGTAAATGTGCTCGCTCCCTTTCGGCTGGGGATGCTTCTCGTTGGGGCCGTGAGCCCCCCGGCTGGGGGCCTTGCAGCGTTCATAATGTTCCGACGAAAGCAGAACAGCACCCGGACCGCTGCGTCTCCGTAAGAGCCTTCCGCGCCGCGTCGACCGGACGCGGGCGAGAAGGCCGGTTCTGGGAAGTATCGGCGCAGCGACCGATATCACTTAACGTGCGGGAAATCTACGAGGCGGCGGGCTCCAGCGTCTGCCGATGGCGGGATCGCGCGTCTTTGATAAGATCCCACCACCCGGTGGTTTCAAGCAGTCGACCCTGCTCCCTTAAGCGAAAAACGTTGGCGGGGTGGGTAGGACTAAAAATTGACTCGCGTGCCAACGCATTGTTCGAGGGGTCTAGGATTAGGGTAGTGGGTCAGTTTGAATTTGTCGAGACTTGACAGCTAACCCATCCTTGCCGGACTCACCAATCATGTTTGGGAAATTTCGGAATTGCTCGCGCTTCTCGGATGAAGAAAATTGCCCATCCGCTCCCGGAGTATCTCCATGTCTCTCTGCACGGATGCCGCCTCGCAAAAATCGTACTCGCTGCCAAAAAAGCGGTGTAGCATTCTCGCTTCGACGCCAACATAAAGCCTGAACATTTCCTCAAGTTCACGACACACCTTAGCGCTGAAACCGTGCTTGGGAAAAAGCCGGATGGAATCCTCAAGGCAGACTACCTGAGTATCCATACCGACCCACAAGTTTCTCTTCTTGACCAAGAATGCGACGTAAGCAGCCAACAGCATGGCGGTCTCAGGCTGCTGGGGCAGGGACATCTGTCCCAGCAAATCCGCAGCGTATGTGCCCCCGATCCCGACGGCTACTGGCGGTCGCACGTTGTCAATTCGGTTTCTCTTGGTCACCCACATCTGACTAAAAACGCCGTGCCTAGCCGCAATGATAAGTTCCACCTCTGGTCTCTCGCTGAGGTGTGGTGTCAGAGCAATGTGTTCCTTATAAAAGTCCTTCAAGCACTTTGCGAGCACCGTCCTGACCTCCGCCATTGACTCAACGCGATGCAGGGCCAAAAACGCTTCAGATAGCTCGACCTGAAGCGCCTCAAGTAAAAAGCTGTCTCCCGCTCCGGTGATTGCGATGATGCCACGCTCTCGAACATCGCTCGCTGGACTGCACCGCACGTAGATTTTGCCCTGGCCCAGCTTTTCGCTGTCCGTACTGTGTTGCGTGTCCGCCGCGAGAATTTGCCAGTCACCTGCTACAATCCCGAGCGCTATTGTCATAGCTACAGGATAACGCCGATGCTTGAGCGGATAGGGACCTAACGGGGCACGTCTTGTGCCATGTCCGAAGCGAGAAAATTCAAACTGACCCACTACCAGGATTAGTATCAGATCGGAGACTTCCTGGTACGCGAAGGTGTACGTTGCCCCGATCAATCGGATCGCGAAGAGGTCGCAAAAAACTTCTTGCGCCCAAGACATTAAACGCCCACGGCACCATTCAACGTCTTGAGGCGTGATCGAAGCAATAATTGATGTCAATGCGTCTTGTGTCGCTGTCTTAAGCCTCGCTTCCAAGTTTGCGAGATCGCCGCTATTAATCCTCTTCTTGATACACGTAGTGGCCGATTTCGTGGGCGATCAGCGAATTTAGGTAAACAAAGTAAGCGTCTAGCGAACCCAGGGGCGGATCAGGCGCGGCCAGCGGACCAGCGAGCCGGGGTTAGGTTCGACACCTGGCTGAGCGTCCGCCGATTCAATCCGGGCAATGTGGCAGCAAGGTATTCCTTGGCCGGCACGTCAAGCCGGCGACAGGATTCCACCACCGACAGGATCGCCGCCACTTTCGGTCCGGCCTGCACGCTGCCTACGTGCAGCCAGTTCTTGCGTCCGAGTGCTACGGGTCGCATCGAGTTCTCCGCCAGATTATTGGACAGTTCCACTTCCCCGTGATCGAAACACCGCAGCAGCTTCGCCCACATATTTAAGGTGTAGGCAGCCGCTTGCCCCAGCGCACTTTTGGGCAGTACTTGCTGAGCCAGCGCCAGGCACGCCTCGCGAATCTCCCGCAGCCACTCCTCGGCGTATTGCCGGCGTTGCGCCTGACGATCCTCCGGGCTCAACTCGCGGCGGCGCGCGTCACGGTCGATCAAAAACAATGCGTCCATGCGCGTCACCATCGCGATGGCCGCGGCATCCTGCGGATGCACCTTCACCGCGTCGACGAACTTACGCCGCGCGTGCGCCCAACATCCGACATGCACCAGCTTCGGCCCGCCGATATCGTGGTAGGCCGCATAGCCGTCGGTTTGCAAAATCCCTTCCCACTGGCCCAGAAACTTGCGCGGACCCTCACGCCCCCGGCCCAAACAAAAGTCGAACACCGTCTCCCCCCCGGGTTTACCGTATTGCCACAGGTACGCCTGATGATTTTCACCACGCCCATCATGCATCTGCACTGGAACCGGGGTTTCATCGGCCTGTAAATAGGATGCGGCGAGCAGATCTCGCCGCATCGCTCCCACGATGGGCCCCAGCAGTTCGCCCACACGCATCACCCAGCCGTCGAGTGTCGCGCGTCCGATCTCGACTCCCGCCTCGCGCTCGATCATCACCGCTTGGCGGTACAACGGCAGGTGATCGCAATATTTCGCGATCACCGTGTTGATCACTACCGCGTCACTGGCTAATCCCTTTTCGACGATGCGCTCGGCCAGCGGCGCCGCCGTCATGGTCGAGCAACGTTGGCAGGCTCGTTTCTCGCGCCTGGTCACGCGCACGAAATAGCGCGCCGGCTCGAACGTCGAGTGGCTCGCTTTCGTCGTAGCCAATCACCGCCGTTTCCTCCCCGCAGGACGCGCACGTGCGCTCGTTGCAGGTGAGGATGTGGGTGACGCGCGGCAGATCCTCCGGCAACGGCTTGCGGCCCGGATGGGGCCTCGCCTCTCGCGAGGGCGTGCGCGTCGTGCTGGAATCAGAGATGGTCTCGCGCCGCGCTTCCGCTTCCACCTCATCGCGTGTCGTGCTCGGTTCTTCCTCGGTCAGCAGAGCCAGTTGCAGGTTGCTCAGCGTTTCGCTCTTCGGACCTAGTTGTTGAATGCGCCGCTGCCGCAGCTCTTCCCGGAGCGCTTGGATTTCCAAATGCGCCCAGTGTAGTTGCCTCTCCCGTTCGACGATGCGCGCGGGAGCGTTCACAGTTGAGGGAAGCTCTATTTTACGCGATCAGATGAAAATGTTCCAGAGTTTTTATGCAGAACGCCGGTACCACTTGCGCGGCTGCGCCTGCTTGAAATCGAGCCCGTTCACCAGCATCGCCCACTCCTCGGCGCGCATCGTTACGCTGCGTTGTTTTTCACTAGGAGTGGGCCAACGGAAGCGGCCTTTCTCCAGCCGCTTTGCGCACACCCACAATCCGCTGCCATCCCACACCAGGGCTTTCAGTCTCGTGTGCGTGCGATTCGAAAACAAGAATAGATGCCCACTCAGCGGATCTGCACCGAGCTCATCGCGCACCAGCCCATACAATCCCTCAAAGCCTTTTCGCATGTCCACCGCCTCGACGGCGACATAGATCTTCGTCGCCAACCCCAGCCCGAACATGCGCTCAAGCCTCGGCCACGCGGATCAATCGCGCCAGATCTGGTTCGGCGAACTTCCACGAGCTCTCGATGCGCCGCCCGTTCGCCAATACCAGCACGAACCCGCCCACCGGCTGCGTTTCGATCGCGACCTCCACCAGCCTCGGCTTGCTTTTCTTTTGAGCCCGCCGCCAGTAATCCAGCCTCGTGATCGCGATGTTGTGCTGCGCGCTATACTCCCGCCGCGTCATCCCGCTTTTGGCAAAGCCGTTGACGATGTCGCGGATTTCCTGTTTGCTTCGCATCCCGCCATTTTCGGCAGCATCACCCTGGCAATCAAGACGGGTTCCTCGGACGCTTACAAATAAACAAGTTTAGAAAACAGCACGAAAGCGCCCAAATCGCTGATGTCTGAATGCGCTTGCCCCCTCGGCTGACACAAACAGTTAAGACACAGTTGACCGTTCGATGAAAAGTTCTCGACCGGCAAGACGACATTACAGCATACTGGTGCCGGCTGGTGAAGCGGAGGCGGGCACTGGTGGAGACCAACCCGCCGAGGAATAGCCGGCCGGAAACTCATCCAGACGATGAGCGGGGGCGTTGGCCGCAGGGCTAGCGCCTCCATCGGATGGAAAGATTTCCTGATGCCTGGGAAAACTCATATAGAAAGCTGCCGCGCAGCGGCATCCTTTTGATTTCGTTCGAACCGAGCGGGAGGCATGTAGCCCAGCGCGGAATGCAGGCGTTTTTCGTTGGAGATCTTTTCCCGGAACTCGCGGATGGACGCGCGAGCGTCGGCCAGGTTGCGGTATTCGTTGCGCAGCACTTCTTCATCCTTCAGCGTTTTCATGAACGATTCGCAGGCCGCGTTATCCCACGGATTGCCCTTGCGCGACATGCTGATTTCGATGCCGTTGGCTCTGAGCAGATCCGTGTAATCGCTGCTGGCGTATTGGGAACCGCGATCGGAATGATGCACCAAGCCGGGCTCGGCACCGTTACGAGGAATGCTGCGGCGCGAAAGCGCCACGCGCAACGCCGTCAGCGTGAGCGAATCTTCCATGGTACGATCCAGCGCCCAGCCGATCACGCGGCGCGAGTAGGCGTCCAGAATCACGGCCAGGAAGACGAACTCGTCGCGCAGCCGGATGTAGGGGATATCCAGGCTGGCATACGTTCCGTACATCAACTCAAAGTTCCCCTTCTTGAGAGAGGCGAAAACCACCTTTCCTCCGTCCGGGACCTCTCCGGTTTTTCGAAATGCATCCGCTCCACCCAGAACTTCACGCAGGACTCGACATCGTCCGTGTACAACTCCGGCGTCAATCTTTTCACGGTCATCGTCTTCTCCTGCGCGGACATCCCCGCCGCGAGCATCAGAGACACAAGGATTGTCCGCATGGCTTTATTTCCCCTCCTGAGGAACGCGGGCCGCGAACACTACTGTGTGGCCGCTCGGCTCAAACACGCCGATCTCACGCATCCCGTAAAACGTAGTGCGATCCGGCAAGGCGATGGCATATCCCTCCAGACGCTTCAACACGTCCTCAAAACTGTCGACCTCGACAAACAGGCCGACATTGTGCGACCGCGTCTGCGAAACAAACTGGGGCGCGTCTTTGCGGACGCTTTCGATGCTTTGGAGCATCACCTCCGCGCCGTCCCGCACCAGGATCGCGAAGCCCAGACGATTCCCCTCCGGCACTTCTACGGTTTTTGTAAAACCCATCCGGCCGATCCAGAAGGGCAAAGATTTCTCGATTTCTTCCACAATCAGAACTGGTGTAATCTTCATGCCCCAATACTAGCCGGGGAGGCCGGTTTAGGTATTGGAAAAAACGGCCATGGGCGAGAGCCCGGTGAAATCGTGGAAATCGCGGATCAGATGCGCCTGATCGAAGTAATCCGCCTCCGCCGCAATCGCCGACCAGTTCGGCCGTTCCGCGGCCTCGGCCATTCGGCATGCGTGCCGGAAACGGAGCACGCGGCACAAGCGCTTGGGGGTGAGACCGCTCTCCTCTAGGCATCGCCTGCGGAACTGGCGCAGGCTAAGATTGGCCTGGCACGCAACCCGATCGAGATCGGCGTTTCCATTCGCCGCGGCGACAGCTTCAATCGCGCGTTGCACCGCGTTGGGCGACTCCGCCGGCGCAGGCAAATTGCCGAGCAGAATTCGCATCGCTTCCTGAATCGATCTCGCATCATCCAGCCGCCGCTTCAACTCGCCCGCGCGCCGCGGCCACAGATCGATCAGCTCGGCCGAGCCGTCGGTCAGCTCGGCCGGCGTCACACCCAGGAAAGCCCTCGCCATGCCAGGCCGAAAACGGATCCCACTGGAAAAAGCGCCCTCCGGCAGTGGGAAGCGCTGCTCGACGGTCATGGCGCCGATAGCGCGCAGACCGTCGCGCCGGTCATAAATGATATCCAGGCATCCATCCGGCGGAACGCGGTGGCTGGCAACGCGGGGAGGGCTTTCCAGAGACCAGCCGCACTCCACCCATTGGGCGAGTCCTGCTGCGGGCGCCTGTTCGCGATAGCCCATCTCTCGAAGAGTTTAGCACCCGCACGGCTTAGACAGCTCCCGAGAGAGGCGCTTGCTTGCGCGCGCGGTTTCCATGCGAGCGATCCATGGAACTGGGCGATTTATCGTGAGTAATGAATGCCGAATCCTGAATCGTTTCCGGTTGGCAGACTATATGGACCGGAGCTGAAATTAGAGCTGCGGCGTCGACGCAGGACATCTATCAACAGGTGGTGCCCGAAGCCACGAGAATGTTGACTGCAAACGCAATGACACCGACTGAAAGCGTGAGAAGGAGGTTCACCGTATTGGTGACATTTCCGGCATTGACGGCTCGCGCTACTGGTGCGCGGTGAGCAGCGTTCCGGCCTGCGTGGTCAATCCGTTGTACATCGCGGTCACCGGCGGGTCGCCGTTGGCGAGCAAGGACGGCACATCCACGTTGAACTGAAATTCGCCCGGCGCAACAAGACCGGCGAACGTGACCGTCGCGCCTATGCCTCCGATATTGATGACCGGCAGCGGCGAGAGCGATCCCGGTTGCGATGAGGACCCGCTCACGACCGGCGTCGACGTCGGTCCGAATCCGTTGGCGTAAATCACGACCGCTTCGCCCGGCTGGGCGGGAGTGCTGTAACCGGGATAAAGCGTGGTCGGCCCGATCAGGTTTCCATTGAGATGGACGGCGGTAATGTAAGGTCCGCCGTTGAAGACGAAGAACGAAGGAGATTCGGCCTGCGCCTGCGCTGTGAAGGTCGCGCTCATGGCTCCATTGTTGGTGACCTGGATCTGCACGGATTCGGAAATGGCGTCGGGAGGCGTGAGGATATTCAACTGCGTCGGGCTGACGTAGTAAACATACCCAGGTTTGCCGTTTACCGTCACGCTCACGCCGTCGAGCTGCGTGGGCATCTGGCCATTCACGAAATCCGAGCTCAGCCAGATCCGCGAATCGCCTGCGTTGGCGAGATTGGAGCCTTTGACTAAGACCCATGTGTTCGGCGCAATCGTGGGAGCCTCGCCCTCCGCATTGGCGACCTCGGTGATCGTCGGAGGCGTGGTGGTCACACCGGTCGGAATGCGTCCGGTCTTGCCGCCTGGGTGCAAATTGTGTCCGTGAGAAATTTTCCGATCGGTTGGGCTCTCAATGCTCTTTGAATGAAGGTTAGCAGACCTGCTCAATCCAACGCATCTGCGGGCCGGGCATCGCCATCTGGGACCTATTCGTCAATGGGCTGCCTACGGCGCATCGGAAGCACGCCCATAGGCCACCACGATCAACGGTCGGGAGTCAAGACCCATTTTTCGAACCATGATTCACGGGTTGGGGTGAGCGTCCCCTGCGTCCGGACCTGCGGCTGGGGTGAGCGTCTCCAGTGGTTTACTGAGAACGGAGACCGAAAACTTTGTGGCTCTCCAGGTAGGATTTGAACACCCAAAAGAGCACGGGGCTCCGACGGTTGGCCTGTGGAGAGATGCATTTGGCCGAACAGTCGCGATCTCATCGAAGTGAATCTAGGCCGCTAGCGCCTGGATGACGGCGCACCCGTTCACTACTTCTCACTATTGAATCATCGTTTGGCGGTCGAGGAGGACCGCTGACGATAGCAAACAAGCGCTCCCCCAAACAACAGCGGCCCGTCCCAAAGACCGTCTTGCACCCTGCCGGAACTGGAACAGATACAATTCCTGCTTGGCCACGTCTCGATCCAGACTACGGAGCGATATCTCGGCTGCAAGCAGCGCATTCGGTTGGCAGTGAATGACCGAATCGGAATCGAACCAAACGGCGAATAGCTCACCATCAGACCGATAGGAGAAGGATGGCGACCAACCAGACAGAACGAAAGTAAACGCTACGGCGTCAGGCGACATCTATGCCACTGTGCGCCCGGCAAACGTCAGCGACGCGCGTTTCCGCTCTTGGGATAACGTCTGGATGAGGTTCATCCAGAGCTACCTCCGTGTGAATGTCGGCCACTCCGCTCATTTCGGTCTCGGCTGAAACGAAGGAAGCGCGTCCTCCCATTGGTTATCCGTCAACTGCCGGACTGCGCTCCCGTCCGCATGCATCGCGAACAGTTCGCCGTACGGCTGCGGCCCGTTATAGCCGACCAACGCCTCGTCCTTCCACCCCAGACGCGAACTGCTGAAGACGATCCACTCCCCGTCTGGCGACCATATTCCGTGCGCGTCGTTGCCGCCCGTCTGTGTCAGCCGCCGCACGCCGGAGCCGTCTGGGCTGATTGTGTAGATCTCGAAATCCCCGTCGCGGAAGCTCGTGAAATCGATCAGGTCCCCTTTCGGCGACCAGGCGGGAAAGTTGTCGTAGTCCGTCGTCAGTTTGACGACCTTGCCGTCCTCCAGGCTCTTAATTCGTAAGCCCTGCTCCGATCCCCGCCACTCGGTACACGATCCGTTTCCCGTCCGGCGACCAGCTCGGAAAACCCGCATTTCCCGGCCCGTTGGTCAGCTTCCGGAACCCGGTGCCGTCCGCATTCACCATCGCGACCGCGGCCGGCTTGTCGTGGCCCGTAAAGTAGGAGCCGACCCCGAACGCGATCGCTTTCCCGTCCGGCGACCAGGCCGGAAACGTTACCTGACCGTCTCTTGCTAGTCGTAAATCGTCCGGCCGTTCTCGCCCCTCGCATCGAACATCTGGAGCTTCGTGCCCACCGTCACCACGAAACGGTCTCCCGCCGGCGACCACGCGGGAAAATTGCCGGTGCGATACAGGGAAAACTCGTGGATCGCGGCTGAAAACCGGCAAGCATTTGCGGCGCCTGGTCGTCAATCGCCTTCTGGTACACCACCGTCTTTCCGTCCGCCGACCACGACGGATTCTCGCATGGCTGCCGCGCACCCCAGTCTTGCCGGACACGAAAGCCAGCCCTTTGGCATCGCCGAACTTCTGCAGAAATCCGACTTCGCCATCCGGCAGCCACTGTGGCGCGACTTTCAATCCGGGTCCTGAAGTATAGTTCGTGGACCGCGCCCGACTCCACATCCATCGAGACGATTTGCGATACCGAAGGACGGTTGCGGCCAAACCGTCCCGGATAAACGTCTTTCGGAGTCGACCGGTAAAACACGATTCGCCGCCCGTCCGGACTCCATCGCGGCGACCCGGCGTAGCCGCCCAGTTCGGTCAGGCGCCGCAGCGAACTTCCGTCGGCTCGAACGATATACAGCGCCGTCGATTGTGATTAACTCCCACCCGCCGTCCCATCGCGCGCGCCTCGGTGTCGCGATCGGAAGTAAACGCGATCCACTTCCCGTCTGGCGACCAACTCGGCCGAAAGCTACCCGCGTTTGTCTTTACGATCGGCCTGGCGCGCCGGCCCGGGCTCGACAGATCCTGCAACCATAGGTTGGCAAAGCCGCCTTCCCGGGTGGACACAAACGCGAGCGTCGAACCATCCGGTGATAGTGCGGCCTGATCGTCAAAGGCGGGATCATCAGTGAGCCGCTCCAGTCCGCTGCCGTCGGGATGGACCCGGTATAATGTCCGCCGATCCGCCGCGCTCGGAGGTGAACACAATCCATTTTCCGTCTGCGGAAAACGACGGGTTATAGTCGAGGCTGTCCGCCGGCAGAAGCGCACGCTCGTTACTGTCGTCGGCATTGGCGAGGAACAGGCCGATTCGCGTGGGACCAACGCGCGAAAACAGCAAGCGGGCGGATTCACCGGCAGTTACCGGCTCCAAGCTCAGGAGCCAGAGCAGGAATAGGATTCTCATTGCTGCGAAATTTTACCATAGCCGCGGCCGCCGGATGCCGCGAGCTATTCGCCCAACAGGAGCGGGCCGGACCGCCGTGGAAGAGCTTGGCGATGGCCTCCGCGGCGGGCGAAGTACGTTTCTACATTACTTCCGGAACTGGCTCAAACTTCCACAAAGTGCGCTAATAGGCAAACCCGAGCGCGACAACGCCCGAAAAGCGAGAGGATTCCGTAAGGGCCGAGTCTGTCGCTAGGCGAAAGCGACATGCGGTGGATTTAAATCCAGCCTAGCGATCAGGAGCGCCCAAGTCCTGGATGGCCGTTATCGAGCTAATTCGTCCCTACCAGCCATACCTATGGTTCGCCGACAAATGAGCCAAATGAATTGGCCAACCGTACGGCGTCTGTTGTCGAGCCACGGCGGCGAGCTTCAAGTATGCCAAGAGCACTGCGGCCGCGAGGACGCCGGATCCGCTATTGCACCGCGATGAGAGTGCCGGGGGCCGTCGGATACCCTTGATAATTGCAAACGATCGGGTTGTCTCCGCTGGGTGTCTGAGGTGGCACCGCCAGGTTCAATTGGTACAATCCGGGGCTGATTAAAGCGAAGGCCACCGAACTCGGCGCGACCCCCACTCCCGAAATCCAGCACTCCGGCGCGCCGGGCATGGAACCAGACTGCATCGCCGATCCCGCCACCGGAGCAGCGCCGCTCGGCAGACCCATCCCGTAAAGCACCAGGATGATGGTTTCTCCCGCCTTGGCGGGCGTTGACGCTCCGGGGAACAGGCTGGTTGGACCCAGCAGGCTGAAATCCAGGTGCCGCGCCACCACGTGCCCGGCCGCGTCGAACAACGGGAACGTTGGCGACAGGCCGGTATTCAAGACCGTGAACGGAGCGCTGGCGACCCCGTTGTTGGTAACCACTACCTGCGCCGGATACAGCGACGATGAGGTGTTCACCGGCGAGAGCACATTGATCTGGTCGCTGGCACAGCTTGGATCCGTGGCCGCGCTGCAATAAAAGAAAATGTATCCCGGTTGCCCGTCCACGGTGACGCTGATCGGGCCGAGTTGCGACGGCATCATGCCCTGGTTGAAACTGGCCGCGTTGCTCCATGTGACGCCGCCGGCGGGAGTGTTGGCGGGCGCGAGATTGGTTCCGTTGATCTGCAACCAGGTGTTGTCGGCGATCACGGATTGTCCAAAAGCCGTCTTTACCGAGGTAATGACGGGTGCACCGGCGGCCGCGGTGGTGATGGTGCCGGAGCCCTGCACCATGTTAGCGCCCGCGCTGTTTTGACCAATCGTAAGCGTAAATGATCCCGTCGCTCCGGCGAACGCTCCCGTCCCCCCGAGACCGTTTCCGTGATGGTGTCCCCCAGGTTGTTGAAGCTCGTGGGAGAGAAGATATTGAAGCTGTCCGTCGCGCTCACGGGAATGGTGCCAAAGCCTATCCTCGGTTCTGGAGGAGAGTTGGTGACGTCGTCTGTGAGAGCTATCGTCACGTTTCCGAACGGCGCGATGGTGCCTGATATGGTGCCGCTGTGAAATTCCTCCGTGCACTGCAAACAAAACACGCCGCCGTGAAAATTCGTGAGGTTTAACGCGGTCGTCTTGCTTCCCACGGTCACGCTTCCCGAGCCGGTGGTGGTGTACGAGTTGGTGGGGCCCATCGGCGTGAAGTTGAGACTCAGGGAGCCGGAGGCTCCCTTGTACGCTCCCGTCCCGTCCGTGATGGTTCCGCCGGAAAGGGTCAATGGCGACTCCTTGAAAACGTTCAGGTCGTTATCCATGAAAACGGCGACGATGCTATCGGTCTGGTTGAAGGACAACGTCGCGGTGAACAGGATCGGAGCGATGAAGTTCCCATTGGTATCGATCGTCGGAGTGCTGCTCATGGACAGGGTGGCGGGACCCAGCGGACCGGCGGAGCCGGTCTCAACGACGCTGAACGAATTCGGCACGCTGTTCGTCTGGTTCGTCGCCGTGAGGTTCAGCGTGATGTTCGTCGTGGTCCCGGGAGCCGTTGTCGCGGTGGTTGACGCGGTGAAGGTTGAGGTTCCCAAAGCTTGGCCGACGGCCCAAGTCATGTTGCCCTTCGTCGTCGGAAAAACTTGCACCGCATGCGATCCACTCGCCACGCCTCCGGTGCCCGTCACCGGCGCCATCACACCAAGTCCATAGCCGGAGAAGACGGTGCCCTCTTGCAGCAATATACCAGTGCCGGTAGCATTGTCCAAGATAAGCACGGCACTCGTGCCGTCGCTAAACAGGCCATTGTAGCTGGATACCATGATAATGGGGTCGGTAAACGTGGCTGTCCCCAAGCCACCGATGGTCACCGACGCATTTCCGGGGTTCACCAGGAAGTTAGTGTTGGGAGCAGGACCAACGGCAATGCCAGACGTGTCTCCCGAGAGTGTCACGGTTACTGTCGCATTCGTAAACGTCGATGCGCCAAGCGTGCCGGAAGCCGTGGTTGTGAGTGTGTAAGTGATCGGCGCTGCCTGTGTGATCGAACCAAACCAGGCAACCACCGCAACCGTGAGTAACAGCCGTGTCATTGCTCTCCTCCTCTCGAAACCTCTTGCGTTGCCCGAGTTGTCGTTCTCGCTGTGGTGGCGTTAGCGTTGGGTACGACAATCGTACTGCGAGCCCCAAAAGCGACCGAACACAGGGCGCCGAACAACCATGTTTTCATCATCTTTGCTGAAATCATCCTACCGACCTCCTGTACATTTGCAATCCGATAAGCCCCATAAAGAGATTTGCGTCAAATCCTGAAAGATTGGGACACAAGATCTCGATTTTCTGGTAAAATTTGGGTCCCATGAGCCCAGCAGCCTATAGCCGCCTAAAGCTCCTGTTTCATGAAGTCGTCGATCTGGATGCGGCCAGCCGTGAGGACCGGCTGGCGCAGTTTGCCGCCGCCGATCCGGAAATCGCGGCCGAGCTTCGAGCCTTGCTGGCCGAACACGATCGGAACGGCATATTCCTGGAACCCGCAGGCGTCTCTTTCGAGCCGGAAATCCCGGAGCGCGTCGCGAATTATCGGATCGAACGCGAGCTTGGCTCCGGTGGATCGGGCCGCGTCTTCCTGGCAGCACGCGAGGACGACGAATTCCATCGCCCGGTCGCTCTCAAACTTCTGTACTCCTATGCCGCCGATCGCGATTTTGGACACCGGCTCCAGTTGGAGCGGCGCGCACTCGCGCAGCTCGATCATCCTAACATCGCGCATCTGCTCGATTGGGGAAAGACCGCGGAGGGTGCTCCGTTTCTGGCCATGGAATACGTCGATGGCCTTCCCGTCGATGAATACTGCCGGGGACTGAAGTGCGACATCATGGCTCGCCTTCATCTTTACCTGCAAATCTGCGACGCGGTGCAACATGCGCACCGCAACCTGATCGTTCATCGCGACATAAAGCCTGCCAACATCTTCGTCAATAAGGACGGAATGGTGAAGCTCCTGGATTTCGGCATTGCCAAGCTGCTGAGGACGGGCGGCGGGGTTACAGTCACCGCTGCTCCGCGCCTCACACCGGCCTATGCCAGCCCCGAACAGGTGCGGGGGGACGCGATCACCATCGCAACGGACGTTTATTCGCTTGGCATAGTGCTGTATGAGTTGCTGACCGGATCGTTGCCGTATCGGCTGGCGGCCCGCAGCGTGGAAGAAGTATCGCGCGCCGTGCTCGATCAGGAGCCGCATCGTCCGAACCTCGCGGCCGATCTCGACAACATCGTGCTTAAAGCGCTGCGCAAGGATCCGGAACTGCGTTATGCGTCCGTCGAGCAGATGTCCGCCGATATCCGCCGGTATGTGGAGGGCCGCCCCGTGCTTGCCAGCGCGGGATCGCGGATGTACACGCTTCGGCGGTTTATCCAGCGAAATCGGGCCGCGGTGGCGCTGGGGTCGTTCGCGGTTTGCGCCCTAATCGGCGGCGCGGCCTTGACCACATGGAAATGGCGTGCCGCGGAACAAAAATCTGCGGACCGCCGAGTTGCGCTACGGCGCGCTCCGCGGCTTCGCGCACTCCATTCTTTCCACACTGAACCAGCCCAGCTCGCCCGGGCAGACTGAGGCGCAGCGTTTAATTGCCAATGTTACGGTGGACTATCTTGATCAGCTCGGCCGGGAACGGGTGGCCGACGATCGGTTGCAGATGGACATCGCCTCCGCCTACTCAACGCTGGGCGACGCGGAGGGGGACGCCTTCAACCCCAATCGAGGGAACAGCGCCGCGGCGCTGGAGGATTATCGCAAGGCCCATTCCATCCTGCTGGCGCAATGGCGATCCCATCCCGACGCGGCGCACGGCGTTCCACTGTTGTGGAACTTTTTCCCACATCGGCAACTTGATGGCAGACGCCGGGCAGGCTGCCGAGTTCTTAGCGGGTGCGATGCCGATCGCGTCGGAGTTGACGTCGAAGTATCCTGAGGATTTCGACGTTTTCAACCCATCCGCAATTTTGTTGGAAAGTCGCGGGAAGCGGCTTTGGCGGTCCGGAGATCTGGCCGCCGCGATAGAATCCTTTAGCGAGGCGCGGAATTTGGGGCGCAGAGCGCTCGCGCAGCGCGCTGCCGATCCGAAGTCATTGCAGACCGCCGCGGCCGAATATGGATTGCTGTGCAGGCTTCACACCTTGACGGGAGATTTCGGGATGGCGGTGAGCGAAGGCTTGGAGTCGAAGCGGCTCGGTGACAAGCTGCTGACCATCAAGCGAACGCCGAAGACCCGTCGCGACACGGCCATCAATTCGCTGTTTCTGTGCTCAACACGAAGGGAAATGGGTGAACTTTCCGAAGCTTCAGCGTGCATCCGCGAAACCTTCGAGCAACTGAGCGCGATCGCCACCGAAGATCCGGCCAACGCGCAGGCGAAATGGGATTTGGTGACCGCCTACGCCGAGCGCGGAGAGATTTCGGCGGCCCGAGGACGACCGAGCGACGCGCTTTCGAGCTTTCGGCAGGCCCTCAGGCTGAGCAAAGAACAGAGCGCAAAAGACCCAATCAACTACAACGGGCTTCGCGCGTACGGCGCCAGCTTGATTCGCGTGGGCAGAGTTCTCGTGAACGCCCGGGCCCAAATGGCGGACGCTGCCACGATATTCGATGAGGCAATCGCCGTTTGTGGCCAGGCCCAGGCTGAGGCGCCCTCGGATCCGTACGTCGCCGCGAACCTCGCGAGAGCGTATCGAGGCAAGGCGGAGGTTGCGGCCCGCCGGCGGGATCCGATCGACGCCAATCGAGACCTTCAGCAATCCGTCAATCTCTGGCGCAACGTCCGCAAGCGGTGCCCGCTCGATGTGGATCTCAAGGCCGGTGCCGAGGAAGCTGAACGGGCGCTCGCTCAACTCTACAAATGAAACCGGAGCGAAGCACGGAAGCTTGGATCGGCGAGGTTTATCACGAGCTCCGCTCCATCTCCCATCGGTATCTGGAACGCGAACGCCCCTTTCACACGCTCCAGACCACCGCGCTGGTTCACGAAGCTTACGTTCGCCTTTCGCCGAAACCTTCCTGGGCGGGGCGGGCGGAATTTCTTGCAGCGGCGTCCCAGCTCATGCGGCAGATCCTGATCGACCACGCTCGCGCCCGCTCGCGGTTGAAGCGCGGCGGCGACCCGCGGCGGATCACGCTCGACGAGTTGCGAATCGCTATCGAGCTTCACGATGAAATCGACGTGCTCGCGGTCGACGAAGCGCTGCAGCGGCTGGAACAACTCGACGCAAGGCAGGCGCGTATTGTTGAAATGCGGTTTTTCGCGGGGATGTCGATCGAGGAGGTTGCCGAAATTTTAAAGGTCGCGCCCAAAACGATCAATCGCGATTGGGCGATGGCCCGCGCGTGGCTGCGGCGCGAGCTCAGCGGCGCTCGCTAGAGGGACTCGATACTGCCGCCGCTCCGGCGTTCAGGACGTGGCCGCCCGCCGCTCTTTCCAGCGTGTTTATCGCAGAATTTCGCGCTTCCCTCCTTCCTCACCGAAGTACGGACGAAAAGACAACCCGGCTACGCAATGGCGCTATCACGCGCTTCAATAAGCAGAGCGCTTTTGCGATCCGCCATTTGGGCGTGCCTCCTAAGGTTACCTGCCGGACCCGCGCCACACGGTGATTTCTGAGGTGTAGTGTATTGTCTACCAGATTGCCGAAGGACGCAAGCGCCTTCACGAGACAAAGACGAGAGCGGTAAACGCAGTTCGCCCGAGTAATCGACGCTTGCCGACGCACTCGCGGGGAAGGCCATCCGGCCCCCATCAGCGCGGTGACCGCGTCCGAGGTGCAGAACCTCGGGCAAAAGTATTATCAGCTGGACCAGGCGCACATCCTCGCGGCCGGCGACGGACCAAAAATTCCGCGCCCGATCTGGCGAAGCTGGGCCGCGTCGAATGAGGCACGATCGTAGGACAGTGCGCACATAAGCGGCGATCTTGGTGGGGCGTACCGAAACTACCATGATTATCCAATGGCGCCGATAACATACCCTAAAGGCGGCGCTTCCGATAGAATGCATTGAACTGAGCCGGGTGGAATCTATGGGGTTTGAATCGCGTTTCTAGGTCGAGGACGCCGCGCGGATTCGCTGCGCCGGCGCATTCATATCTATGGATGGGTTGATTTCGATGCCATGGTTCAACGATAGCCTGGTGGATCGAGCCGAATCCTTCTTCCGCACGCAAGCTGGCAGTGGTGACGCTGCGCTGAAACAAGCCGCCGAGGAGCAACTGCGAACGATTCCAGAAAATCGCGCCCTGCCCATTGGAATTGAGCGAGGACTTCAAGCGCAAGCAGTTCGGTCTAGGATCCCCAACTTCGAAGGCGGCCGGCCTGAATTGCGGAAGTCCTATACGGAAAGGATGAAACTCGTGGAGGCGAAGTACAACGTGTCGGCGGCCGCCCAGAATTCTTTCGAAGCGGCTTGGGCCGTGTCTTACAACGAACAGAATCATTACATGTCGCGTGACGACCGGCCTCTGCTTGTCAGAGTGCGTGTCCCGACTCTGGTGATTGACGGCAAAGATGATCATTTGATCACACCGGCAATGGCTGAGATTGTTCACTCAGGCATCAAAGGCTCGGACATATTGCTTCTCGAAGACTGCGGCCACGCTCCCTATGCGGACCAGCCTGAACGAACCTCAGCCGCCGTCCTCGCTTATGTCAGCAGGTCCTCGAAAAGCCGGTCATTACATTGAACCGGAGGAGAAAAACGCCAGGATGCATCAAGCGAGGTTTTATCCACGGAACGAGTTCCCCAGCTACGATTGAGGACAGATGATGACCCGGCGAAACACCAGACGGCCGATAACAGAAGATAACGGGCGACGACTTGGCGACCTCCTCCGCGCAGGATCCGTCCCGGTTTTTCTTTTTGCGGTATTATATTTGCGCAGGTTCGCTTCTAAAACGAAAATGAGGCGCAATTCCCCCAGGTTTCGATGATTACTTCCGATTTGTTTCCGTTATCGGAATCGCAATCTACCTGGCAGGATCATGTCCGGCGCAGAGCTATGTGATTACAACCATTGCCGGGACCTCTACGGTCCTTACGATAGCGGATTTTCCGGCGACGGAGGGCCCGCAACGTTGGCGGAACTTCGGGATCCCATAACCTTGGTGATGGATGTAGCGGGAAATTTATACATTACCGATTCATCCAATTGCCGCGTGCGCAAGGTATCGCCAAGTGGAACCATCACTACGGTGGCCGGCAGCGGCCCTACTGCGGATTCAACAGGCACCTGTGGCAGCTATTCCGGGGAAGGCGGACCGGCAACGAGTGCTACGTTGTCGCCAAGCTCCGTTGCGGTTGAACGTCGTGGGGAATCTGTATATCTCGGATCTGTACGCGATTCGAAAAGTCGCGCTTGATGGCACGATTTCCACCTTTGCCGGAAATGGTCAGCAGGCGAATTCCGGCGACGGCGGCCCCGCTCGAAACGCGGGATTCGCCTCGGTCGGCAAATTGGTGTTCGATCCCGCCGGCGATCTGTTTGTCGCGGACCATGATGTGATCCGGGAGATTACAACGAACGGCGTCGTTTCGACCGTCGCCGGCAATGGCGTGCACGGATATTCCGGCGATGGCGGCCCGGCCACGTCGGCTTCGCTCTGTTGCGTCGGTGGAATCGCCGTGGATGCGGCCGGGGATTTGTACATCTGCGACGGCGACCTTCTGCGCATGGTCGATGCCAACGGAATTATCACCACCATCGCGGGTAATGGCGGCTATGGATTTGGCGGCGACGGCGGCCCGGCGGCCAACGCGTTATTTGCGAATATCAACGATGTATCCGTCGATGCGGCGGGCAATCTGTTTGTTACTGACTTGAACAATAATCGAATCCGCAAGATCTCGACTGATGGAATCGTAACGACGGTCGCTGGGAATGACAGCGATGTATATCAGGGTGACGGTGGCTTGGCGACCAACGCCGGACTACAAAGCCCATGCTGCCTGACGGTAGTGGGCAACAGCATTTATGTGTCCGACAGCGATCATAACCTGGTGCGGTTGTTGACGCCCGGTTCGGGGCCGTCAGGGCCTGTACCTTCGATTTCCCAAGGAGGAATCGTTCCTCTATTTAGCACCTCTTCGACGATTCAGGCGGGCGAGTGGATTTCGATCTACGGACGCAATCTGATATCCGGCTCCACGCCCGTGAGCTGGAACGGAGATTACCCGCTGACACTCGGCGGTACGACCGTCACATTTACAGACAGAAACGGTACCCAACCGGCGGTTCTATCTTACGTCTCATCAGGTCTGATCAATCTGCTCGTGCCGCCCGCGCTCGCTCCCACCGGCGTGGGAGGATCCGTGAATGTCACGGTAACGGACGGGAATGGTTCTTCGGCAACCGCGACGGTTACGACGGGGACCGTGAGTCCATCGTTCAGCCTGCTCAGCGACGCCAAACATGTAGCCGCGATATTCTTCGACCTGACGGCTCAGGCGCGTATGGAGGTGGGAGCTACGATATCGTCGGCCCTGCGGGAACAAGCCTCGGATACCCGACGGTTCCGGCCAAGGCCGGCGATAATGTCGTGCTTTTCGGGACCGGATTCGGACCGACAAATCCAACTGACAGTGTCATTGCTTTCTCTACGACTCAACCGGTCGCGGGAGCGAAAGCGTCCTTTCTTGCTCAGGTCACGATCGGTTCTACCATCGTCGCGCCTACCTTCGTTGGCTTGAGTTCACCCGGGTTCTTTCAATTGAATTTGACCATCCCCGCCAGGTTCGGGACCGGAGATCAACCAGTCGAAGCGACTGTCGATGGAAGCTCTACGCAATCGAGGGTTGTGATTGCGGTCCAGTAGATCATACCAGTAAAACTCGCGACGAATCGCAGCCGATCCATGTGGGTTACGGTCTACCGGTTGCCGTTCTGTGCGTTAGGAACCGGCGAGAGATCGCCTCATGGAGCCGGCGTGATACCCGGCATTCCTTTATCGATGACGTAGGTGTCCACCGCCCTCGCCGTCGTTGTCCCGATGTTGCGGGCATTGTGAAAGCGGCCGCGCTCGGTGAAAAATACCTCTCCGGCGCTTATCGTCATCGGGGGTTTCCCATCCACGTAAAGCACGATGGTCCCCTCGATGAGATAACCGAAGTCCTCACCGGGATGGCTGTGTCTTGCGGACAGCGCGCCCGGCGGGATCTCAATCGTCGTCGTCACGCCCTCGAGCGCCGTGCCGGGAATAGCGTGGCGTTGAAGTTCGTTCCATTTCGCGCCCGGTTGCTGGGCGGCACACACGATGACCATCACAAAGATGGCCGCCCCGGAAATCAACCTGCTTCGAGTCGTTATCATGATGTACGCTCCCGCCAGCAACTGTACAGGATGAATGCTCCTGATCGATTCGACGGGGATGGAACTGTTTTTCCAACTTCTGCGATACCATCACTCTCGTGGTACTGGGACCGGACGTGGCCCTGATCGCGGGGCTGATGGGAGAACCTGCGCGCGCGGCGATCCTGGTTGCGCTGGTTGACGGCCGGGCGCTTCCGGCCGGAGAACTGGCGTTCATCGGCAACGTCGCACCCCAAACCGCCAGCTTCCACCTCCGCAAACTCATGGACGCTGCCTTGATCACCGTCGAAAAACAAGGTAAGCGTTGCTACTATCGATTGGCGAATGAGCGGGTCGCCTCGGCTCTGGAGTCACTCGCAACTCTGGCCCCGGAAAGGGACCCGGAAGTGGCGCGCGCGTCCAGGCATGAGTCCGAACGCATCAAGGAACTGCGCTTTGCCCGCACCTGCTACAAACATCTCGCCGGCGCACTGGCGGTCGAGATCCACCACTCATTTCTTGCTCGCGGGATCCTGGTCGCGGGCATAGAAAGAATCTATCACTTGACCGAGCCCGGCCAGAAATGGTGGCGCCAGTTTGGAATGACTCTTCCTACGTCTGTGCGTTCCCGAGAGTTTTCGAGCCGGGCGTGCGTCGACTGGACAGAACGACGACATCATCTGGGTGGCGCATTGGGAGCCGCTCTGTTTTCCCGTCTGACGGAACTTCGGTGGATCGCCACGATACCCGGTAGGCGGGCGGTACGCGTCACCCATCTCGGCGCCCGCGAACTCGAACGCCAGCTCGGAATCACGGTTTCGCGATAGCCGTGCGCACCACCGCGCCAGGACCGACTTCGCCGCGCTCATCTCGCAAATTCACTCGCCGGATACAACGTCGAGAGGTACCAGTTTCCCTTCATCGCGGAAGAACGCGCCGCGGACTCTACGCTTCTTGAGCGTCTGTTCGGCATCGTTGAGGTCCGAGGCGACCGCGAAGTGCTCATGCTCTATTCGAGCTTCAATCACCGTGCCGACCCGGCTGTCATCTGGCAATATGGGCCCTCGGCGCAGGCCACCGTCGTCGGCAGCACCGCCGGCGACCCTCAGCCCGGCTCGAAATTCATCCCGCTGAGTTTCGATGAACTCGCGCACGACCTGGTCGTCGCCGCCTATTTCTCACCGATCCTCTTCATCTACAATCTCGAAGCATGCGTACGCCGCGGACTTCTCCCGCGGCTGATCGCTCCCGATTGGGGCCAACCCGTTACAGTCTCGGCCGACGCGAACCGTCAGGTCGTCCAGTTCCGCGCACACATCCAATCCTCGCTCTGGACTCTGGACCGCCTCCCCTATTTCGCCCTCGCAATTCTCTTTGCCGATTCGTCGTCCGCCGTCGCAGAAACCGATAGATTCGATGCGAACTGTCGACCACGAAAAGCCGGGGACTTACTCACCAATCGAGGGCACTCGGCCGAGACAGGTTCCGAATCCGCGTGGCTAGCACCGCACGGTACCTCCGATAACGCCACTTAACTTGCGCTTCGTAATTGGACTTGGCGGCACAGAGTTTGCGCGGGTTCGGTAAAATCGAGGGCACATGCATTTGCTTGGCGACGTTCGATTGGGCTTGCGTACGCTGCGCAAGAGTCGCGGATTCACCATCATGGCGGCCACCATTCTGGCCGTAGGCATCGGCGTGAACGCGGCGGTCTTCACGTTGATTAATACCATCTTCTTCGGAGGATTTCCCTCTGTCGACCCGAACAATCGCCTCGTCTACATTGCCGCGCATAACAACCGGCTCGGTTGGGATCGCGTTTCTTATCCTGATTTCGAGGACTGGCGCGCTCAGGCGAAATCGTTCGATGGCCTGGCTTTTGTCCAAAGAGGCGGCATACGAGTGTTAATTCGTGACCGCAACGACTCCGCCGAAACTTACGATCTCACCCGAATCAGCGCGAATACGTTCCAGGTGCTTCGCCAGGGACCGATCCTCGGCCGGGATTTTGCGCTGTTCGACGAGAAGCCCGGTGCGGCTCCGGTAGCCATTTTGAACTATGGTTTTTGGGAACGACGTTTCGGAAAGGACCCGGCCATCGTCGGCCAGACCGTGCGGATCGATCGCGTTCCAACAACAGTGATCGGCGTTATGCCCCTGGGATTCGATTTCCCGATCCGCACCGATCTGTGGATGCCGACCGAGCAGGAGCCGAACCTCCAAAGGCGCGACTATAGCAGCTTTTATTTCGTCTTCGGCCGAATGGCCGATGGAGTTACGATGGCCGCCGCCCAGGCCGAAATGGCAACGATCGGACGCCGGCTGGAGAGTGCCTATCCGCAGACGAATCAGGGATATGTTCCCGGCGTGATGGATTTCCCGCGGTTCTTTTTCGGTCCGAATGCGAGCTTGATTTACGCGTCGATGTTTGGCGCTGTCGGGTTTGTTCTGTTGATCGCGTGTGCCAATCTGACGAATCTGATGCTGGCTCGCGCCGTCGGCCGATCCCGCGAGATTTCGGTCAGGATCGCGCTGGGTGCGGGACGGTGGAGGATCATTCGCCAAATGCTGATCGAGAGCGTGATGCTCTCGGGACTCGGGGGCGTCCTCGGCTGGTGGATCGCCAAATGGAGTATACGAATTTACGAACTGACCGCGGTTCCGCCCGAATTTTATAACCATTGGCGTTACCCGCTTGACGATCGCGTCCTCGCGTACTGCGTGGTGATTTCCATCGGCACGGGAGTGGTCTTCGGGCTTGCACCGGCGATCCAGCTTTCTAACGTCGATCTCAACGCCGCGTTAAAAGATGGCGCACGCGGCGCGGCGGGTGGGAGGCGCGGAAGGTTCTTGTCCAATGTCCTTGTGGCCAGCGAGATGGCGCTTGCCGTCGTGCTGCTTGCGGGAGCAGGAGCGATGATCCACAGCTTCCTGAATTTGTATAACACTGCCATTGGAGTTGATACGGGCAGTGTTCTTGCATCGGACCTGGCCATACCGAAAGACAAGTACCTGCGCGAGGAAGCGCAGATCTCTTTTTATGATCGCCTCACGGCAAATCTTGAAGCGGTTCCCGGCGTAGAGTCCGTGGCCATCGCCGACACTATGCCGGCGAACGGCTCCCGGAACGTGCGATACCAGCTTGCCGGCACCGCTCTTGACGATGATCTGGATCGTCGAATCATCTTGCAGGTGGTTATTGGCCCGACTTACTTCCGAACCTTGCGCGGCACATTGCTCTCGGGACGAGAGTTCAATGATGGAGACGACGTTTCCGGAGTCCCCGTGGCGATCGTCAATCAACGGTTCGCCAATGAATCCTGGCCCGGAGCCGATCCGATCGGAAACCGGTTGCGGTTGTTCGATGGAAAGACCACTGGACCCTGGCTGACTGTGGTGGGAGTCGCGGGAAATATCATTCAGGATTTTTCCCGGCGAAAGATCGACCCGGTGGTCTACTTGCCATATCGGCAGGCGCCGAGAACCGGCATGTACGTTTTCGTCCGGACCCGAGTGCCTCCGGACAATCTCGCGGCGCCTTTCAGGCGCGAGGTTCAGGCGCTGGATCCTGATGCGAAAGTCTGGCACGGACCCTTCGTTCTCGCAGAACGTTTGGAGCACAATTACTGGGACAGCCGGGTGAATGGAACTCTTTTCCTAATTTTTGCCGCGATCGCGCTGTTGCTCGCCTGGCTCGGTCTGTACGCCGTCATCGCCTATTCGGTGAGCCAGCGCACCCAGGAGTTCGGAATCCGAATCGCCGTTGGCGCAACGGCGCGCGATATTTTGGGACTCGTATTCATGCAGGGTACGCTTCCTTTGGTAATCGGCCTCACCATCGGACTGGCCGCGTCGTTCGGCGTCAACCGCGCGCTTCAAGCTCAACTGGTTAACGTGCCCCCCTCCGACCCGATCACCCTTGCGATCGCGTCCGCTACCTTGATTTGCGCGGCGATTCTCGGCTGCTGGATTCCGGCGCGCCGAGCCGCGCGGGTCGATCCTATCGTCGCCCTCCGACATGAATAGGCGTGAAACTGATTTGCTTTGGCTGGACGTTAATGCGCGGTGTCGGGCTGACCCTGAGCCGAGTTGAACCAGGTGAGGGATCGTCTCGGGGCGTATGAACTATCACCAGTTCCGGACCAGAATAAAAGTGGGAAGACCCATGATGGCATGTGCGTCTAACCGTGAACGCCGGCTGCTGCCGCTTGTCGCCCGATGGTCCTTCGCGCAGTCCACGACAGCTAACGGGGAGCGTGGGGCCGAAATTCTTTCGCAGGTTGACTTAGGTGGAGGACTTGTTGCGAGCCAAATTCTTCCGCGCACTCATTTTCCTCGGACCTCTCATAGCATGTGCTCCCGCCGCGGCTGCTCAAAGTGCTTTACAGGACTATCCGCAATGTTCAGCACGACCTAAAACGTCTCCTCGGCTACTCCAGCGTCGAGCACGTCGGGATCGTCGCGCTCGGGTTGGGCTTCGGCGGCCGCGTCGGGACCTACGCCGCTTTGCTGCACGTCGTGAATCACGGCATCACCAAGGCCCTCATGTTCTTTGCCGCCGGTAAAGCCATCGCCCGCTAAGCTCGCGCGACATGCGGGTCATCCGGGGCCTGCTCCGCGTGGCCCCGATCGGCGGAACGCTTCTGATGCTGGCGGCGCTGTCGCTCACCGGCGTACCCCCGTTCTCGATCTTCGTAAGTGAGCTGATGGTGTTGCGCGCCGGGATCGGCCAGGGCCACTGGGTGGCGATCGCGATCTTCCTCGCGATGGCTGTGGTCATTTTTGCCGGCCTGCCCCACCATGCCGGTTCGATGGCCTTCGGCGAGCCGACAGCCGCGGCTAGCCGCGAGCCCGAGGCTTGGTCCCCGCTGCTCGGGATGATGCTGCCCGCGGCAATCATGGTCCTGCTCGGTCTCAGCATACCCGCGAGCTTGGATGGGCTCCTCCAGCGCGCCACGGAGATCGCCCGATGACCGACCGTGCCCTCATCGACGCGTTGCGGGCACGCTCGAGGCCCGCAGGGGCCGCCAGCGGTGTTTCACCAGCGATGTGGACTGCTCTGCGGAGCATGAGAAACTCGTGATCCGGTTTGAAATCTAAGCGTCCTTAAGTGGAGCGGCGCACCGCCGGAGGCTCCACCGAGCGCTCCGTCTGTCTCGGCAGGGACTGCCCGGACTGGGCCATTGCGCCCGCGGGTACGAGCATGTATGCTTTGACGTGGCCGCTTAACGCTGCAGAGCGAAAACGGTGGCCGCACACGCCTGGCGGCGGCTAAGGAGGTCCCTTGAATGGAATCGAAAATCGACCAACAGCCCCGAGCCGGAGAAATCGTCATGATTTGTGCCCACTCAATCGTCAAGAGCGCAGCGTCGCACGGCGCGCATCTAATAAAGATTCCCGGCGGGCCACGAGTGTTCTCCAACCTGGACGACCGGTTCTTCTCGGAGTGGCTATGTTTTTGCGACGATTGTTACACGAAAGCCTGCGCCGACACCCGCGATCTTGCCGAGCTGATTCACGCCCCGAGGGAATGGATTGGTGACCGTGAAGCACTGCCAGGCTGCCCAATTGAAGGAGACGACGCTGCCCGTGACGATGAAAGACGAAAGGGGCTTGCTGCTTCGTGTCATGGGTGAGCAGCCAGAAATAACAGAGGTAAAATTAGCGGGCAGGCGGCTGGCCGAGCGCCGGGTTGGACCGGAAACTGGCTGCGGTTAGCAGGGTCAGTTGCCGCGACTAGCGGGCGGGACGACGCCATTCATGCGGAGATATTCTTCCATCTGCCCATATTCGTCATAGGCGTGAACGACCGCGAAGGTAAGGCCGAACACGCGCGGCACTTTGTTGCCGCCTGGGCCGGGTACCATATCGAGTGAGTTTTCCGGTGTCAGAGCAGCCGCCGCGTGGTGCCCCGAGGCGAAGGAGTCTTTGAGCAACTGAATGATTTCCGCTCTTGACGTCATCGACTCTGGACCTTTGACGCCCGTAATGACAGCGGGCACCTTATCGCCGCCTGCTCCGCCCCACAAGAAGTAGTTCGCGGCCGCGAGATGCTTCGCGAGACCGGCGAAAGTGTAAACACCCTTGAAGTTCGCTCCTTTGATGTCGAGGCTTTCCGGGGAAAAATTGAACCTGTCTTCGGGCATGGCTTGCACCGCAGCCATGATTTGCCGTTCCACCAGACTAATTTCGCGGTCAATGGCGGCGCCCACGGAAGCGGGCGGGGCCGCCGGCGTTTGCGCGAAAGCGCCGGAGCTACAACTCAACGCGATCAGGAATGTTGCCGTAGATTTCATGGGTCGAATCCTCAGTGACTATTGATATCATAGTTACTCCCGCTTAGCAATGATTAGAAAATATGAACTTCGATGTCCGGTGGCGCGTACGATGAACGTGATTGGCGACCGCTGGGCCATCCTCTTATTGCGTGACTTGTTTCTTTATGGACCCCGCCGCTTTCAGGATTTTGAATGCTCCCTGAAGGGGATCACGCCAGGCGTGCTCTCGAGGCGGCTAAGGGATTTCCAAGAGCATGGTGTGATCGAAAACCGCCTGTATTCCGAACACCCGCCCCGGCAGGAGTACAGTCTGACCGAGAAGGGCCGGGAACTGGGTCCCGTGTTGGGCGCTATGAAACGCTGGGGAGAGCGTTATGCCTGAATGATGAGGATTGCCATCAGTTGCAAAGGGCGGGTCACCCCGCGGCCATTTGGCTCCTTCTTGAATCAGGCCACTGGTGGCTCTGGTCTGGCGAACTCCTGTTTGATCACCCGGACCACGGATTCCAGCCGCCATGGTGCACCCCGCCGCGTGCTGCGCTGCACAATGAGAAAGAATTGGGGCCATTGCACCCGGTCATTTCGCCGATATCATCGCCGTGGATGGCGATCCGTTGCGCGACGTGGGCGCTCTGACGAGTGTAAAATTCGTGATGATGAAAGGTGGAACTATCTTAAAGCCGCCGTGACGTCACCGTCGCAGTAACGTGCCCCTCCCGCGCAGCAGTCCTGCTCTTAACAACAGGTCGAGGACATTGAGGTGTTGTCGTGAATCATAAACTCGTAGTTGTCGGATTTTGGGCCATCCTCGCGACGGGCCTAGCTCAAACCGTGGACAAGAGTTTCTTCCGGTCCCTGGAGTGGCGCTCCATTGGACCGCCCATTGCAGGTCGTGCTCCGGCGGTGACCGGAGATCCACGCGATCCGTCGGTCTTCTATTTCGGCTCGGCCGGTGGCGGCGTCTGGAAGACGTACGACGCGGGGACCTATTGGCAGAACGTCTCCGACGGCTTCTTCACGACCGGATCGGTCGGCGCCATCGCGGTGGCTGCGTCCGATCCAAACGTCATTTATGCCGGCACGGGCGAGGTCTGTACGCATCCCGATATCGAAGGCGGCGATGGCGTGTACAAATCCACGGACGCCGGAAAAACCTGGACGAATGTCGGACTCAAGGAGAGCGAGCACATCGGCGCCATTGTAATCCATCCGAGGAATCCCGACGTGGTGTACGTGGCAGCTTTGGGACACCATTACGGATTCAATCCCGAGCGTGGAGTCTATCGATCCAAAGACGGCGGAAAAACCTGGAAACGGGTGCTCTTCAAAAGCGACAAGGCCGGGGCCGTTGACCTCTCGATGGATCCGAGTAATCCTGACGTGATCTATGCTTCCATCTATCAGCTTCTGCGGCAGCCCTGGAGTGAGCCGAGCGGCGGTCCGGACAGCGGGTTCTATAAAACCACCGACGGCGGCGATACCTGGACCGAGATCAGTAGAAACCCCGGCCTCCCCAAAGGTGTGCTCGGTAAAATCGGCGTGGCCGTATCTCCATCCCGGCCCAACCGTGTCTATGCGGTGATCGAGGCCGCGGACGGTGGACTTTTCCGCTCGGAAGACAGCGGCGCTACCTGGCAACTGATAAACAAACAGCGCGATTTCCGGTGGTTGGCCTCCTCGTATACGCACATCATTGCGCATCCAACGGAGCCCGATACCGTATACCTCCCGTGGATGCAGCTCTTCAAGTCCACCGACGGCGGGCTCACGTTGACCAGCCTGCCCATGCCGCACTCCGACCATCACGCGCTGTGGATCGATCCGCGCAATCCGCAGCGCATGATCGAGGGCAGCGACGGTGGTGCGATCGTGACTGTCAACGGCGGGAAATCCTGGTCGTCGCAGTACAACCAGCCTACGGCGGAGTTCTACCACGTGACGGTGGACACGCAGTTCCCGTATCGCGTGTACGGCACGCAGATGGATAACAGCGCCATCAGTGTGCCGAGTCGAACCCACGGTGCTGCCATCGAATGGAAGGACTGCTACGCCGTCGGAACAGGCGAGAGCGGGAACATTGCGGTGCGTCCCGACGATCCGAACATTGTCTTTGTGGGCTCCATCGGCAGCTCCGGGGGTGGTGGAGGGAATCTGCTGCGATATAACCATCGCACGGGTCAGCAGCGTCTGATCGCGGTCTGGCCGGAGGATCAGTACGGCTCGCCGGTGAAGGACGTCAAGTATCGTTTTCATTTCACCTATCCCGTGCTCCTCTCTCCACAGGACCCGAACGTGCTTTACGTGGCGGCCAACAAGGTCTTCCGTTCGTCAACGCAGGGGAGTAGTTGGGAGGTAATCAGTCCCGACCTCACGAAGAACGATCTCAGCAAAATGCAGGAGATCGATGGCGGCCCGATCACGTCGCAAGGGTTCTCATCGCAATACAGCAGTGTGATCTTCGCTCTTGCAGCGTCACGCCTGAAGCGCGGGGAACTGTGGGCTGGTTCCGATGATGGATCGATTCATCTTTCTCGCGACGACGGGAAGACCTGGCTGAACGTGTCGCCCAAGGACCTTCCCGAGTGGACCAATATCAGTACCATCGATGTCTCGCCGCACGATCCAGGTACAGCATATGTCGCCGCGAATCGGCATGAGCTCGACGATCAGCGCCCCTACGTGTTGAAGACGACCGATTATGGTCAGACTTGGCAGCACATCGAAAACGGGGTTGGCCCGCGCGATTTTCCGCGAGTGATCCGTGAGGACACCGTCCGCAAAGGACTGCTCTACCTGGGCACGGAAACCGGAGTGTACGTTTCGTTCAATGCGGGTGCATCCTGGCAGTCGCTGCGGTTGAACCTGCCCGCTGTACCGGTCCACGACCTGGTGGTCAAGGATAACGACTTGGTTGCCGGCACCCACGGCCGGGCGTTTTGGATCCTGGACGACTTGACTCCATTGCGTGAGATGACGCGCGAAGTTACCGAAGCCCCGGCGCACCTGTTCAAGGTTCTGCCTACCTATCGGCTGCTGGGCGGACGTGGGAGTGGAGGTGGTGGCGGCGGGCCCGCTTCCGGACCTGATTACCTTCGCATCTCAGGGGATGGAATCGCGCTGCACGAAACTCGAAGAGCGGATGGCACCGTCGCGCGAACGTATCTGAACGCCGGGAATAATCCAGCCGCGGGTGTCGTTGTGACCTATTACCTGAAGCAGAAGCCGGAGGATGATGTATCGCTGACCTTCCTGGACGCAAACAATCAGGTGATCCGGCAGCTAAGCAGTGCGGGCAGCAAAGGCGGCGGTCCCGGAGTGCCAGCCGCGCCGGGCACGAACCGTTTCGTGTGGGACATGACTTACCCGGGGGCAAGAGAAATTCCGCCGGGGCAATTCCTCCCGCTGGAGTGGGCGCGCGCACAACTGCCGGTGGCTCCGCCAGGAAGATATAAGGTCCGTTTGCACGCTGGGGGCCGGGACTACGAGCAGACGTTCGAGATTCGGAAAGATCCTCGCGTCTCAGCCACCGAGCAGGATCTCCGGGCGCAGTTCGCATTGATGTTGCAAGTTCGAGACAAGTTGTCGCAAGTCACCGATGCCGTGAATGAAGTTCGAAAGATGCGCGGCGAAGTGGCACAAGCCGCGAAGCGAATGGGAGTTGGCTCGGGGGCTCAGGCGGCGACGGAGGCCGCGGCCAAGCTGGATGCGAGGCTTGTGGAGATCGAGGGCACTCTTACTCGACTGCTGGGGCCCAATCCCATGCGTGTTCCCCCGAAGACACTGAACATCCGGCTGGCGACGCTGACCGCGGTGGTTCAGAGCTCCGACGAGGCACCGCCGCGGCAAGCTTACGACGTTTTCGAAGATCTGGCTGGCCGTGCAGATGCGCAACTGACGGAGTTGAAGAACCTGAAAGAGCGCGAGATTTCAGAATTCATGAAGATGGTGGCCGCAGCAGGTCGTTAATCTGTCACCCGGCCTTGTACGCGCGGAGCCATTTGAGCAAAGTGGCTCGCAATTTCGCCGGTGCGCGACCGTCCCAGCGATGGCGGCAGCGCGAACGGAATCGCGGCGGACGTAACAACTCCTGGACGCGCCACTTTGTGCCGATGGTGAGTCGGGCCAGTTCGGACAGGCCCGCGCGATGAGATGGCATTCCGGCCGTCGACAGAGTGCATGCCTTCATTTCCTCTCATTGAATTTCACCGACAAAGCGCCGACGGAGGGCCAATCGCCAGAAGAACTCGCGGACGATACCCTTCATGCGCTCCGGCGGGTTATGCTGGTGTAAGGTCTTTTAGCACCGACTGGTGGCTGAGGCGGTCGGATTCTTTTGGCGGCAAGAAGCACAGAGGCTAATCTTACTGACGCCACGAAAGTAAAAAGTTTGGGGGGGACGATTGCGCTCTCTTTTAAGGTTCGTACTCATCTTACAAGCAATTTATGCCTTTGCCCAACAGGGCGACGTACCGATAAATTTGTCCGCCGCGCAGGAAGCGGATCAGACGGCTTCGAGCGAAGGGCAAGCTAAACCCGAAACTTCGCAGCCGGGCGGACAGGCCGGATCCTCGGCGCAGCCGGCAACGCCCGCGGTACCCGGTTCAAAACAGCAACCAAAGCGAATCCTAGGCATCATGCCCAACTACCGTGCCGTTAGCGCGGGGGCAATTCCACCGCCGCCCACGGCCAAGGAGGCGTTTAAGATCGCCACCCAAAACAGCTTCGACTATTCGTCGTTTGCCTTCGTAGGTGTCACCTCCGCGCTGGCCGAGTGGTCGGATGCACATCCGAAACTGGGGGAAGGCCTGCCAGGTTATGGAAGATATTACTGGCGTGGCTTGGTGGATAAAACTGACGGCAATTATCTGGTGATCTTCGCCTTACCCACCATTTTTCATCAGGACGAGCGCTACTATGCCCGGGGCGAAGGCGGGTTCTGGAAGCGCGGAATTTACGCGGCCTCCCGCGTTCTCATCACACCTAATTACCATGGGCACGACACCTTTAACGCCTCTGAGGTGCTAGGCCGTGGCATAGCTCAGGGGATCTCGGCCGCATACTACCCTAGCTCGGACCGAACCATCGGATCACTCGCGGTGAAGTACGGTTACGCAGTCGGGCGGGATGCCCTCACCAATGTATTTCGCGAGTTCTGGCCGGACATCGCCACCCACGTGCTGCATCGGCATCCATAATTCTGGTGCTATTTTTTGCCGGCGGTCTGGCCGGACTCCCCGAAAACGAGCACTTTGCCTTCCCGCGAATCGATAGCATAAATCGAGCCTTCGGGACCGGCATACACCGCATCCACACTCTTCATCTGATGAACAGCGTCGCCGTACTGGCCGAATGCGCTAAGATTCCTGCCGTCGGGCGTGAAGACGTTGATCACCATCCAGCGCGGATTCACGACGAAAAAGAGTCCGCGCCTCCGGTCGTAGGCGAAGGCGGAGGGCAGAAGGACGCCATCCCACTCCAGTTCGCGGCGCAGCAGGCCGCTGAAGCTGAGAATTTCGATCTTGCGGGAGCGCGGGTCGAGAACGAAAATTTCGCTGCCGACGATGGAGAGAGCCAGAGCGTCAATCGGCATTTCCGGTGAACCCATGGTTCCCATGGACTCGCCTTCCCGGTTCAGCGCCACGATCACTTTTCTGGGAGGATCGGCGACAAAGATAGTCCGGCCGTCTTCCGACGGCGCAATCACGGTGGGGCCGGCCGTTCCTCCTGGGAATCAGAGAACGATCGAACTCGCCGGCAGGATCGAAAACCAGCACGCTGCCGGAAGCGGTATCGGTCAATCGATGGTCAGGCCGCAGGGCTGTTGCAGCGTAGCGTCGCCGGCGCGACGAATCTCACGATACGCGCCGGTGGCGGGATCGAACACGTGGACCGACTGAGTGCCGCTGTCCGCGATCCAGACGCGGTGTTTCGTATCGCTGACGACGCCGGAGGGGAACCCCAGACCGTAAGGATGCTCGTCTTCGCCGAGCGCGGCCTTGGCAGGACGGCGATTCAAGATCTTGGGCGGATGAATGCCGTGCTTCGATCCATAAGTAGCCAGATGCTGAAACTCCAGCTCGGCCGCAGGTTGCGCCGAGGCGAGGCGGCGCATTTCAATACGTCCGCGGATTATGATTTTCGCCGTGGCAGACCAGGTAGCAGCCGCGCTGCCCGCTGCCGGTTCCGTTATAGAAGTAGCCGAAATAGGTTGCGACGAGGGCGAAAAGGAGGCCATCGCACGTGACGATGATGGAATCACCGTGATCAGCACGTTCGACTGGGTTTTGAGTCCGTTGTACGTGGCCACCAGCGCGTTGTCTCCGGTCGGCACATTGGCGGGAACCTCAACATTGAATTGATACAAACCGGGGCTGACCACGCCTGCAAACTGCACCCTTGCCGGGATGCCTCCGATGGTCACCAATGGGAGCGTGGGAAGCGTCCCCGATTGCGAGGTCGACCGGTTCACGATCGGCGGCGTGGTTTGGCCGAATCCGTTCGCGAACAACACCACCAGCTCGCCCGGCGCGGCCGGAGTCGTAACGCCGGGATACAGACTGGCGGGTCCCAGGTAGCTTCCGTCCAGATGCGCCGCCGCTACGTACGGTCCGCCCTTAAAGACGAAAAATTCGGTCGAATAGGGCTGCATCTGTGCGGTGACCGGCGCCGCAGTGCCCGCCGCGGTGCTCAGTTGAAGTTCGACGGGCCCGATGTTGGCGTCGAGCGGGGTCAGAACATTCACCTGATTCGGACTGATGTAATAGACGAACGCTGGCTTTCCGTCCACGGTCACGCTGACGCCATCCAACTCGATGGGCATCTGATTATTCACGAAATCCACCGCCTGCCAGGTCCTTGTATCGGGTGCGAGATTGCTGCCCTTGATCTCTATCCAGGTATTTTGAGAAATATTGGGACTCTGCGCGTTAGCCGTTGCGACCAGGCTGACCGTCGGCGGCGCGCCCGCGGCCGGCAACAGACTCACGATCGCCGACGATTGTTTGGTGGGGTCCGCGAACGGCGTCGCCGTGACATTCACAGTGGCGGGCGCGCCGATCGACGCTGGCGGCGTATAGAGCCCCGAAGTCGAAATCAGACCGAGCGGCGGCGACAGGGACCAGCGCACGCCGCTATTGGGCGCGTTCGCCACTTGCGCCGAGAACTGCTGGCTGCCCCCGGAGTTTGCGGTAAGGGTTGCCGTCGCCGGCGTGACGGTTACGCTCGCGGGCGGCGCACCCTGCGTCACTGAAAGCGCGGTGTATCCGCCGTCTGTGGCGGTCGCCCCCGTCGCCGCAATTTCGATCAGATAATTCGAGCCGGCCGTTACCGGAAACTGGATCACCGCGTCGATCTCGTAGTTGGAATCCCGCGGGACTTGCGCGCACGCCAGTTCGTCGGACGGCGCGATCTGAGGATAAGCCGTGATCACGATTCCCGAATTCCCGAAGACGATATATCGGCGGCCGTAGGCGCGCGCCTGAAGATAACCCGAGGCCGGCGCCGTCACCATCCACCACGCCGTCTTATAGCCGGCAGAGCCGCTGCACGATTGCACCGGACCGGTGGGGCTCAAAGCGAGATTTTCCGAGTTGATCACCCCCTCGCCCGGAACGCTCAGGACCGTGGGCGCAGTGGGAAGGGGCGCGATAGTGAAACTAACCGCGGCCGCCTCCTGGGTGATCGGAATCACCGTGTTCGCGATGGTGAGCTGATCGACGGCCAGAGTCTCGGTGGTGTTCGGTTCCACCACCACAAACGCGGTCCCGCTGCCCGAGCCCTGCGCCGGAGACTGAACGTAGAATTGGGTCGCGAAGCTTCCCGGCAACCCGATCCACGAGCATCCGGCCGGCGCGGTCACCGTGACGGGAACAATACTCCCGAAAGCGTTGGCGCTGATCGAGGTGGGACTCACGCTGTAGGTGCACGACGGATTAGGAGCGCCCGGCAGCGGAATCCGGTAAATCCCTCTGCCGAACGTGAACGCGAACAGCCAGTTGCTCTGCGCCCCATTATCGAGCGCGAGTTCTTCGACGATCACTTGCTCCATCGATGTGTCCCGCGACCAGGTGTTGCCGCCGTCCTGGCTGGCATAGATTCCCAGATCGGTGCCGAGATACAGGTCTTGATCGTTATACGGATTCACCAACAGGCGAAACGAGGGCGTATCGGGCAACGACGCGCTGCCGCTTCCATCCGAAGGGGTCCATGTGACGCCGCCGTCCGCGCTGCGATACACGTGCGCGTCGGTCAACCCCGCCTTGAGCGATGAATACACCGCGTAGACCACGGTCGGATTCATCGGATCGAACGCCAGGCTGGATACCGATCCGATTCGCGGGAGCGCGCTGGCCCAGGGTGTGCGCCCATCCGACGTCAGTGCGCTGGTGCTTCGATAGATGTATCCGAACTGGGTCCCAAACAGTACTGTATTCGAATCGAACGGCGAAACCGCAATCGACGATACGTTGCCTCCGGCCACCGGAGCTGCCGCGGTCCAGGTGGCCGCGGCATCCTGCGTGAGCCACAGATTGGTGGTGCCGCCCAGGAACAAGCGCTTTCCTTCGTGCGGATCCATCGCCAGGAATGCGATGAAGGGAAACGTGTTGGAAAGCTCTGTGATTCCGGACGTGGCGCTCACCACGTTCAGGCCGTTAGTGGCCCTGGCGAGCGAAACATACTGCTTCGATTCAAACATGCGATTCGCGTCCGCCGGGTCGAGAGCGACACTGGCGCCGTCCCCGGTGCTGAAATACATGAAGCCGTTCGAACCGGCGGCGTCGTTGCCGCGTGTCACGCTGTTATCCTGCGCTCCGCTTAGATACGCCTGGCCACCCGGATACGAGACGCCGTGATAATACTGCGTGGCGACGTAGGAATGATTTAAATCCGCCCACAGAATGCTCGCGGTGGAGGTGAACACGTTCTGGCAGGTGCCGTTCGGTCCTGTGGATACCGTAGCGCGAGCGTTATCGGTGCGGAACAGGCCGCCATCCGTCGCCAGAAACATGGTCTGGTTGGAGGAACCGTTGTAGGCCGGGTGAAACACGAACAGATGCCGGTCCGCGTGCGCAAACTGCGGAGATCCATAGGGCAGTTGCCAGAGTGAAGCCGCACCCCACGTCATGCCGCCGTCATCGGAACGAAAAACATCGATGCCGCCCGCCCACACGCGGTTGGGATCGTTCGGATCCACGGCCAGGGCGTTGTCATAACTGCCTTGCCCGGTCGTGTAGGTGAGCGCCCCGCCGTTGCAAAACGCCAACGTAACGGAACGGCTGTCGGTCAAAAGCAAAGTGTTGGTGATGTCCGGATCGGCATTGGACACCTGCGTGGTCCAGCTGCCCGCATCGCCGTTGGATGTCGACCGGTACACCGCGAGCAGCCCTTCCTCATATCGCGGATCTCCGCCTATGCTGGCGGCCATCGCATAAATCGTGGATTGCTGAGACGGCGCGAGCGCGAGCGAAGTTCGGCCCATGTAGAGTGCCGTGTAAACCTGGGCCCAGGCGCCCCCGCCGGCGGCGCTGGTATTTCGCCAGATGGCGTGCGGATTCGAGAACGTCCTTCCGGAGCAGGATGCATACAGATAATCGGTGGTCTGATCGGTTCGGATCGCCAAGTCCTGGCATCCGTTATAGGTCGGACTCATGCCGGTCGAGACCCATGTGTTTCCTCCGTCCGCGCTCGTGAACACTCCCGACCAGGTGGCCGCGTACAGCCGGTTCGGGGTCGTCGGGCTCATCACCAGGCGATTGACGTACTCGAAAGCGTTGGTGACATTGGTGCCCGTTTGGGTCAACAGGTTCCAGGTTGCGCCGCCGTCGGACGTTTTGAAAATTCCCTGGCCCGGAAAGGCCTTATAATACTCGCCCGTTCCCGCATACAGCGTGTTCGAATCGTTAGGATCCATTACCAGCGCGCCAATGTTCAATACCGGCAGCATATCGGTAAGCGCCGTCCACGAGTTTCCGCCGTCTGTCGTCTTCCAAACCCCGCCGGTGACCGCGCCCGCATACATAATGTTGGGATTCTGCGGGTTAATCACCAGGCTGCGCGTTCTGCCGCCGACGTTTCCGGGCCCCAGCGACGTCCACGAGCCGCCCGAGAGCTTGGCCGTCTCGTTGCGGGACATGGCAGCCAGCGAGACCGTCGGCATTTGGCGCGAGTGCTCGCGTGCGGCGATATAGCGATCGAGCGACAGCGTCGTCTCGCCCGGCGCTACGCGGCGCTTCAGGTAAAACTCCGTGGCATGGCCGTCGTCCTCCACCTCGCCGCGATCCGTTTCGTCATTCGCTTCTTCCGGCTGGAGGACGGGAGTTGGCGGGACGGCGCTCGCGGCGCGTGGCACAGAAAGTCGGGTACACGCGGTTTCCGCAAGAATTAAAAGAAAAACCAGGGAAACCGATTTCATTCGATATAGTATGCGTCACCGCCGCGTCGCCATGCAACCGCGAATTACACCTAACAATGCTAGGATTTTGTCACGGTTATGACATTATCGTCGGGTTTCCGGTCCACCAGCTTGTTCCAAGGATCGATGCCGGCTTTGGCGGGAACGCGGTCCACCGTGATGGTGAATTCGGTCTCCGGCTTGTCGATTTTGTGCTTTTCCATGTATAAGGGTTTGCCCGCGGCGTCGAGCACTCCGATGTCGATCCAATCCGCCAGCGCCACTTCCTTTTCCTCGCCGAGGGCGCTCGCTTTGATCTTCCTGGCCGCTACTTTCAGCTTCACCTCGTATTTTCCATCCTGCGTGGCGCGATAGCTGGCCGAAAGCGCGCGGTTTTCGTACAGCGTGATCGATTCGAACATGTCGTCGACGATGTAGGCGTACTGCGCCGGGACGATTTTGCGCAGCCGGTCGATCAGCTCCACTGCGTTAGTGTATGGCGGGTCCTGATAGGCGACGGCCTGCACGTAATCGTGAAGTGCGCGGTTGACGTTTTCTTCCCCGGCGTAATCCTGAAGCGCGTAGAACACGACGCTGGCCTTGTTGTAGTGGATATAGGGCTGATTCTCCACGCGCTCCAGGGGCAATTCCTTTTTGCGCTCCACGCTGCGGCCGATCAGGTAGCGATCCATTTCGTATTTGAGAAAACGCCGCATCTGCTCCGGACCGACTTCGCGTTTCATCACCATCAACGCGGTGTACTGCGCCAACGACTCCGACATCAAAGTCGAGCCCTGCACGTTTCCGCCGATCACCTGGTGCGCCCACCACTGATGCGCCACTTCGTGCGCCGTGACGTAAAACGGGTAGTTAATGTCTTCTTCATTCTTGGGGTCGACGCGGGCGATGAAGCCAATGGCTTCCGAATACGGAATGGACGCCGGAAAAGACTGGGCGAAGGTCGCATAGCGCGGAAATTCCACGATGCGCAACGTCTTATTTTGATACGGACTGAAATTGGTCGTGCAATAATCAAGCGCCGCCTTCATGCCTTTCATCATGCGCTCTAGATCATATTCATGGCCGGGCTGGTAGTAAATTCCCAGATCGAACGTCATGCCAATGATCCCGCATGACTTTATAGCGCGCCGAGAGCACGGACGCGAAATCGAGAATCTTCTTTAGAGTCCGGTATTCAAAATAATTCCTGCCGTCTTTATTCCATTCGCGAACCAGTTCGCCGGGCGCAATCGCGATCTGGTCGCCGCTGGTGCTCAAGATCGCGTCGAAGTCGATCCAATCCGAGTCATTCGAAATGTACGTGTCGCGGCGCGCGGCCAGATCGTGCAAATCCGCCATGCGCTCCTTGACCGGCAGGCCGTATTTCCGCCGCGTATTGTCGTCGGACAGCTCTTCTCCTTCGTCGTAACCGAAGTGCGGAAGCGCGAAGCTGTTGAAGAATGTACCGTTGTAAACGACGCTGGTGGGGCCTTCGTCATTCTGAAAACCGTGCGGCGTGTCTGCCAACTCAAAGTCGAGCGATCCGGTCGCGCCCGCGGGCAGCGGCTGCGTCATGCGGTAAATCGCGACTTGACGAGGCCGGTCGTCGGACTGGAGCGTGGCCGCCGGTGTGAATTGAAGATGACGCTCCGTAACTTCCTCGGGAACGCGCACCAGCACGGTCTCCACCGGCTGCGAGGTACGGTTCGCGATCTCGTAATGTCCGCGAATTCGCGCGCTTCTCGATTGGGGATACACATCCGCCTCCAGCTTGACGGCGGTGATCCGCGGTTGAGGCTCGCTGCGATATTTCTGGTATTCCTTTTCGTAGCTGACACGCAGCTTCTCGCCGGCTTTTTGGGTGCGATAAATATTCAGGACGTTGGTGTTGTAAAAAATGAATCCGCCCAGCGCGATGCAGGCGGCGGCCGCGGCGGCGGCAATCCAGCGTTGGCGCGATTGAAATCGCTCGCGCGCGAGCGCGCTGCGCCATCCCCATTCCGTGGCCAGTCCGCGCACAGAATAAAGATGGGCCAGCAACGCCAGCAGCACCGCGAACACCGCCCAGTACGCATCGAACCAAAATACCGGGCCCAGGAAGTGGCCGAATCCGTTCATGTCCGAGTAAGTGTAGCCGGGGGTCGCCGTGTAACGGTACAAATGATGCTCGAAACCGAGCTGGCCCATGAAGGCGCTCGACAGGTAATAAAGCACCATCACGAAGTGCCCCATATATTTGTTGTTCACCAGGATCTGCACCGCGATCGCGAGCACGGACAGCAGCAGGTAGTCGATCAAGCGAAGTCCGAATAAGACTTTGATGTACAGCAGCGGCTCCAGATGCGTATAGCCTTTGGCGAGCTGGATCGCCATGCAGGTGAGCATCACTACGCCGCTCAACAGGACCATTACCAGGTCCAGCGCGAACAATTTCGAGAGGAACAGGACCCAGTTGGGCAGCGGCAGCGCGTCGATCAGCTCGTTCGTCCGCGCGTCGCGCTCGCGCCACACCAGTTCGCCGGAATAAAACGTGATGATGATCAAAGTGAACAGGCCGAAGGATCCACCCACCAGCTCGAACATCTGATACGTCACAGGATAGGTCGGGGTGCCGTAGATATCGCCGGTGTTGCGCGACGCAGCGATCATGAACAGAACACCCGCCAGCACGATGACCGCGAAGTAAACGTTCTTCACGGTTTCGGTAAAACCAAGCCGCGTTAACCGAACCAACGCCCGCGTGAACGCAGCCGTCGAGAACTCGCGCGTCACCGTGGGTATGCGCAGCGCAACAACTTCGCTTGCGGCCATTTCCTTCTGCGGAGCGCGACGGCCTTCCAGCGCGAAAACGAACTTGAATCTTACGTAGGCGAATGCCATGATCGCGGCAGCCACCCCCATCCACAGCAAGCGATTCCATAGCAGCGCGCCTTCAAAACTCACCAGCCGGACATTCTTCTCCGAGATGGTCCAGTATTGCGTCACGCGATCCAGAGCGAGCTGCCCGAATGGATCAAGCAGAGCGGCAAGAAATTTCTCATCCAGCTTTGCCGAAAGGCTGATCGCGATCAGATATCCCACCAGCAGAATCACGCTGGTCATGTACACCGGCAAAATGCGCCGGGTCAGCGCCGCCAGCGAGAAAAACAACGCGCCCATCACCAGCACATTCGGAATCACGCTGATCAAATACGGCTGCACGTACGCCCACAGGTGATTCGGGCCAAGCCGCGCCTTATCCACGAACGGCATCCAGGTTCCGACCGCCAGGCCCACCGCGATTCCAGAGAAAATCGCCAGCACGACGAGGATCGACGCCGCGAACCGCCCACCCAGGTATGCACCTTTGCTGATCGGAGCCGTGAAAAAGAACGAATGGGTCTGATACTCAAAATCCTGGAACGCTATTTTTCCGCAAGTGGCTGAAATGATCAGGAGCCCGAAGTAGCTCAACAGTGAAATGAATTCGGCAATTGTGAACGGCGAGTTCGCCATCACCTTTCCGCCTCCGCCGACGATCACGGATGCGCTTTGAAACGCGCCCGCCGCGGCGATCATCAGAACATAGGCGAGGGCGGCGAGGATTGCGAAATAGATGTACGTGGAAATCGCGTGGAAATTTCGCGCCAGTTCGAACCGGATGATGGCGATCATGACTCCGCTCCAGCGGCAACGTTGGCGTCTGGTTGTTGCCGCGTGACGGTCCAGAAATAGAAGTCTTCCAGATCCGGATCCACCACTTCGAAATCCGGCCCCGGCGCCGATTCACCATATACCCGAATCAACGTCTTGCCCGCCATGAGTCGCGAGGAAATTACCGGCAGATCCTGCTTCGATGCCGCAAGCTCGCTGCGTGGGATCAATTTCTGCCAGATCTTTCCGCGCAGCGAGCGCGCCAGCGGAATCGGCTCGCCTTCCACCAGCACTCGCCCCAGATTGATGATCGCCATCGACTGGCACAGGTCGCTCACATCGCTCACGATGTGTGTCGAAAGGATCACCACGACTTGCTCGCCGATCTCGCTCAGCAGATTGTGAAACCGGACGCGCTCTTCCGGATCCAGCCCCGCGGTCGGTTCGTCGACGATGATCAGCCGCGGATCTCCGATCAGAGCCTGCGCGATTCCAAAGCGCTGCTTCATTCCGCCCGAAAACGTGCCCAGCCTCTGATCGCGCGCGTCCCAGAGATTGGTCTTGCGTAACAGCGTTTCCACCAGCGTCCGCCGCTGAGCCCGGTTTACGACGCCTTTCAGATTCGCGAAATGATCCAGCAATTGCCAGGCATTGACCTTCGGATACAGCCCGAATTCCTGCGGAAGATATCCCAAGACCTGGCGCAATCGATCTTTGTTTTTTAAGACGTCGATGTCATCCAGAAAAACGCGACCCGAATCCGCCTCCTGAAGCGTAGCGACAATTCGCATCAAGCTAGACTTGCCCGCGCCGTTGGGGCCGAGCAATCCGAACATGCCCGCTCCGATGTTGAGCGAGACGTCCTGCAACGCCTGCACGCCGCTGCGATACCGCTTTGACAGATGCTCGATGCGCAGTTCCATGGGCCTCCCTGGTCTTATCAGTGTAAGACCGTTTAGCCCGCCTTTTGAGCCGCAACGCGGATCGGGCCGGGGGCTCGACGAAGACGCTGAGACTGGTCTAGACTAATCCCAAATGCTCCGGAAAATTCTCTGTTATCCATTGCACCGATCCGCGTTGCTGATAGGCGTGGTTTTTTATGCCGGCGCCGTCGCGCAGCCCCTCCCTATGGCCAGCCGCCCGGAGGATGCCGGATTCTCTTCCAAACGCCTGGGAACCGCGCGGCAGACGATCAAGGCCGACGTCGAAGCCAAGCGCCTTCCCGGCGCCGTCCTCGCGATCGTGCATCGTGGCAAGCTGGTCGCCTATGACGCCATTGGCTACCAGGAGCGCGCGGCGCAGACGCCCATGAACAAAGACTCCATTTTCCGCGTCGCGTCCATGTCGAAGCCCATCACCACCGTGGCCGCCATGATCCTGGCCGAGGAAAGTAAGCTGGACGTCGGCGCGCCGGTCGCTCAGTATCTTCCGGAGTTCCGGGACGTTAAAGTTGGCGCGGACGGCGCGGCCCCTAAACGTCCCATGACCATCCAGGACCTGATGCGCCACACTTCCGGGCTGACCTATGGTTTATTCGGGAACTCCCCGGTCGACCAGATGTACCGCAAAGCCAATATTTTCGGCGCCAAATCTCTTGCCGAAATGGTGAAGATGGTGGCGGGAATGCCACTGCTTCACCAACCGGGCGAAGCCTGGGAATATAGCGTCTCTACCGATGTTCTGGGCCGAGTGGTCGAAGTGGTCAGCGGAATGGACCTCGACAAGTTCGTGCAGGAGCGAGTCACCGGTCCGCTCAAGATGAACGACACCGGATTCTGGGTGAAACCGGCGGCGATTTCGCGTCTGGCCAAGCCCGACGCCCAGTCCAATCTGCCCTTCGCCGATGCAACCCAAAGGCCCGCCCTGCTTTCCGGCGGCGGCGGTATGTTCTCCACCGCCGGCGACTACGCGCGCTTCTCCCAGATGCTGCTGAATGGCGGCGAGCTCGACGGCGTCCGCATTCTCGCCCCGAAGACCATCGCGCTGATGACTTCCGACCAGCTTCCAGCCACCACCGAACGTCACACACCTGTGGCGATGGCGTTGGGAGCCTTCGGTCCGGTTCCGGAGATGGGCACAAGCTTTGGACTGGGCTTCGCCGTCCGGGTCGATCCCGGCCGCAATCCCGTGCCGGGCTCGGTTGGCGATTTCTCCTGGGGAGGAATCACCGGCACCCTGTTCTGGGTAGATCCGAAGGAGAAGCTGGTCGCGGTCCTAATGGCGCAGAGTGCGCAAGCTGCCAATAACGTCGTCTGGCGCCAGACGCGCACCATGGTTTATCAGGCGATGATCAACTAGCTCCCTGGATTGGAGTTCCTACTGCGCTTGCAGCGTCGAGATGTATTTCACCAGGTTCGACACGCGTAATTGCACCTCGCCTTGGCTGCTGCTGATCGAGGACAGCAGGGGTCCCCACACCGGCATCTCTTTGGAGCCGTGCACCGGCGAGTCTACCGTCATGATCGTCGCCATCACGTGATTGTCAGGGTATTTGCCGCCGTTCTTCTTGGCCAACTGGGTCAGATCCGCAGGCGCTTTCTTCAACGCCGAAGCCGCTGGACCATCTCCTTTGCCTTCCTTCCCATGGCAGGTCGCGCAATAGGTAACGAACATCTGTTGTCCGGAACTCGCCGACGTGGGCGTAATCGGGACTTTCTTGATTTGTTTGTCCTGAGCCTGCACCAACAGCGAGCCCAGGAGGGTCACGAACAGAACCATCCGCATAGAGCCTCCTTCTTTGAAGCCGGTTGCGCATGGATGAAAGCATCCGGGGCACCGTTGCAGATCACATCGAATCAATTAGTTCCATAAGGCGATCCGACTCGAATGGGTTAAAGCACAACCGTGTAGCGTCTTATAACCCAGACATCTATTGCGGGATACGTTTCTCGGTGTCCGTGAGCGGCTGTTTGCGTTGACCCCAGGTCGGCGATGGCGGTTCCGTCGTCATGCGAGTCACCGGCTTCTCCTTCAGCATACGTATCGCTTCCTGAACGGCGCGCTCAAGCTGAGGATCGTGCCCCGCGATCACTTCCTTGGGCCAGTTCTCAACGTCGACGTCGGGAGGCGTGCCTTCATTCTCCACCGCCCACTTGCCCTCCTTCGAGAAAAAGCCGCCGCGCGGCGCGATCATGGACCCGCCGTCGATGAAGGCCGGCGTGTCGGCCGTATGCACCAGGCCGCCCCAGGTTCTCTTCCCCACCAGCTCCCCGACGCTGCGATGTTTGAACATCCACGGCATCAGATCGCCGCCCGAACCCGCCATCTCATTGATGATCATCACCTTGGGTCCCCAGATGCCGGCCGCCGGGCTGGTGAACGGGTACCGATCCCCGGCAACATTGTTGAAGTAGCCATCGAACTGGCGCTGCAACACGTCGATAATGTAGTCCGCCGCCGACCCTCCGCTGTTGTACCGCTCATCGATAATCGCGCCCAGCTTCTCCTGCTGCGCGAAATAATACCGGTTGAAGCTCGTGTAGCCGGGCTGACCGGTGCTTGGAATATATACGTAGGCGAGCTGCCCGCCAGATAGCCTGTCGACCAGCCGCCGGTTCGACTCGACCCAGGCGCGGGTCCGCAAGCCCTGCTCATTCGCCACCGGAACCACCGTTACCTGATGCGCTCCGTCCATCGACGGACGGCCGTTCACGGTCAGCACTGTCTGCCGGTCCGCCGTGCCGTCCAGCAATCGATAAATCGGATCGGGAGCCCTCAGTTCATCTCCGTTGATCGAAAGAATGTAATCGCCGGTGGATACATTTACGCCCGGCTCGGCCAGCGGGGCGCGCAGATCCGGATTCCAGCTCTCGTTATCGTAAATGCGGGTGATCTTGTAGCGGCCGTTGTCGATCGCGAAGTCCGCGCCCAGCAATCCGCCGGGCGATGGAGGAAGCGCCGGCATGTCGCCGCCACGCACGAACGAATGCCCAATGGCGATCTCGGCTCCCATGGTGTCGAGCAGATAATTCAAATCCGCGCGATGATTCACGTACGGCAACATCTGCCCGTACATTTCTTTCATTTTGGGCCAATCCGCGCCATGTAGATTGGAGACATACAGGTAATCTCGCTGATTGCGCCAGCCTTCGTAGAAGATCTGCTTGAACTCCTCTTTGGGCTCAAGGTACATGCGCAGCGTGACGTTCAATCGACCGGATCCGGCCGTGGGCGCCTGACGATCGGCGTCGACCAGAAACAACGCTGGCGCGGGAGCCGCATCACCCGCCGCCGCGCCCCGACCTCCGCGTCCGCCAGCGCCGCCCGCCGCGCGATACACGAGCTTATGGCCATCCGCGCTGACATCGTAGGCCGCGGCTCCGGTGACGAACGTCGCAGCTCTTCGATCGCTTAGACGATAGCGCTGCAAAGTGCTGCCGCCGCCCGCTCCGCCGCCACCGCCGCCTCCACGCCCGCCGTTGCCCGCTTCAAGATAATAGACCGTCCCGGCCACGCCCGCGCGAAGTTGCGAATAAGGCCGTTCCGGAACACTCTGCACATTGATGATCCGCTGCTGCAATCCATCGAAGTCGAGCTGAACCGTGACCGGCGTGCGCGGACCGCGCGCCACCGGCGCTGTTTGATCGCCTTCCGCAGCCGCCCCGCCGCGCCCTCCACGACCACCGCCCGCCGGAGCGCTACCGACCCCATGATCCTCGTCACTCTCCGGCAGGATCGGACTCGGCTCGCCTTTCTTCAGCACCGCCAGGTACAGTCCGAAATTTTCCTCATGATCGTAGGAAGTCATATCGAGCCATTGTGAGCGCAGTCCGAGATCCGTCGCGGCGAAAAACCACAGATATTTGCCGCTCGCATCCCACACCGGCCAAACCGAATCGGCCAAACCGTCGGTCACCTGCTGGTTCTCTCCGGTCTCGACATTGGTCACGAAAATCGCGTGATACAGCGACTTCAGACGGCTCGAATACGCGACCCATTTCGAATCCGGACTCCAGGTCGGATTCAGCGTTCTCTGCGGGACCATCCACGGATCGTTGCCGACAATCTTCGCTTGCCCCGAAGCGACATCCATTACCCAGACCTTCAGATTCGTGTCGGTGTAAAGCAGCTTCTTCGAATCCGGCGACCATGACGGCGTGTAGTAATGCGTGGGATGCGGCAGCGCGATTTCCCGCGGCGGCGTCAAGCCGTCCTGCGCCTCAACCACCAGCTTGTATTCGCCCGATTTGTCGCTGAAATACGAAATGTACTTGCCATCCGGCGACCACGCGGGGTCGCGCTCCGCCGAGCCGCTCGACTTCGTAAGATTGCGAACGTCTCCCTTTTCGGCCGGGATCGTGAAAATTTCGCCGCGAGACTCCACCAGAACTCGCGCGCCCGTAGGCGAGATCGACAGGTTGGTCATGCGGCTGGTCACGTCCTCCCAGCGCGGCATCATCCACGGAAAATCGCCGGTCGCCGTGATGTTCACGGCATGCGTCTTGCCGGTCTTCGGATCCAGCTCATGCACGTAGCCGGCCTGCTCAAACACGACCGCGCCCGCGCCCGAGTCGAGCGTCTTAACGTCGAACCCGGTGAGATGCGTCACCTCCGCAAGCTTCTTGCTCTTCGTGTCGTAGGACCAGATATTCGCCACGCCGTCGCGATCCGAAATGAAGTAAACAACATCGCCCACCCACACCGGATCCATGTCCTTCGAATCGGTCCACGGTGGCGATACCAGATCGTAGGACTTCAAATCGACGATCCAGATCGGACGGTTCTGTCCGCCGCGATAATTGCGACGCTCTTCATCCCAGGAATTGTTCATCCGATACGCGATGCGCGATCCATCGGGCGAAAACTTGCCTTGATAGGCGCGCGGCAACGCCAGCGGCTCAGCTATCCCGCCTGCCACCGGCACGGTCCAGAATCGCGGCGCAGCGCTGGGAGCCCAGGTCGCGCGCGCTGATGCGAACAGCACCGCTTTGCCGTCGGGAGTCCAGCCCTGCACGGTGTCGGCGCCGGGATGCCACGTCAACCGCTTCGGCTCGCCCCCTTCCGCCGCGACCACGTATACATCGGTGTTGCCGGCGTATTCGGCGCTGAACGCGAGCAATTTCCCGTCTGGAGAAAAATGCGGATTCGAGGTCTGCCCCTGAAAGCTGGTCAAACGCCGCGCATTTCCGCCGGCGCGCTCCACGATCCAGATATTGTTCGCGTACGCGAAGGCGATGTGGGTGGCGCTGACCGTAGGCGCGCGCAGCATACGCGTGGACCCGTCCTTATCGCCGACCGTCGCCGGCGCGAAGCCGGACAGAACCAGAACAGCGAGCGGGAGAAGAGAGAGAAGGAAACGGCGGTTCAACATAAGCGGCTCCTGATGCAACGCGTAAGCGCGGCAATCGTCAAAATGATCCGGGATTCTTGCCCCGAACACGTTTTAGTGTACACGCATCAAACGGACTCGGTGGGCTAGTATCCGCAATTTGCCTGGAGCGAATTAGATTAGATCGGTGATCGACAGATGGTTGGACGATCCAGCGAAATCATCGTGGATCGCCCAGAATTCCCGACGAGTTTTGGCTTGCGATCGGGTTCCAGCTCTGTCTCGGTCGCGGAAAGAAGCCAAGAGGCACCTGGAGTGTCATGCCGGATGAAGCGAAGAATCAGCGCAACCCCGCATCCCAAAACGATAGCCGCAGGAAATACGTACCACAGCAAAGGAATGCCGATGAGGAACATCAACATGCTGCCGATCGTGATCACCGCTCCTATCACGCCCGCTCCAACCTGGATCTTGGCGCTGTTAATTTGCGGGCGTGGGAACTCTTCCCTCATACGGCTCCTGTCGGCTTCAAGGTATCACAGGGCGTCGCCGGAGGCTACTCTTCGCGCAGAGCTACCATTGGATCGAGCTTTGAAGCTCGCCGAGCCGGTAAATATCCAGCGATCGCGGCGACCGACGCCAGCACTCCCACCGCCAGCGATAACGTGACCGGATCCGTCGGCGTGACGCCGTAGAGCAAGCCGGAAACGAAGCGAGCGGTCGCCAGCGCCGCCGCGCTACCCGCAACCAGGCCGATTGCAATCAGCGTCGACACTTCGCCCAACACCATGCGCAGAACGCGTCCCTGCTCGGCGCCCAGCGCCATGCGGATGCCGATTTCATTGGTGCGCCGCGCGACGCTGTAAGACATGACGCCGTACAACCCGAGCGTCGCCAGCAGCAGTGCCAGAGCGCCGAAAAAACCGGAGAGCGCCGCCAAAAGCCGCTCCCGATTTAGCGATTCCGCCACCTGGACCGCCAGCGTTCGAAACTCGATGTCATGTCCGGATTCACTTCGGCCAGTGCGGCCTTCACCGCGGGTACCATATTCGCCACATCTCCAATTCCGCGAATTTCGAACGTCGAGGAAGGATAATAATGCTCCTCCTGCGCAAACGGGGTGTAGTAAGCTGGCGGAGCTTCCTCGCGCAGGCTGCGATATTTCGCGTCTTTCACCAAACCGACAATTTGGATCGGCGGTCCGGGGCTGAAAAGATTCGTGCGGAAATAACGCCCCACTGGATTCGCATTGCCGAAGAATTTGTGCGCCAGTGCCTCATTCACAATGGCGACCTTGGGCGCGCCGCTTGCGTCATGTTCGTCGAAATCGCGGCCCTGAACCAGCGGAGTGCCGAAGGTCTCGAAAAAGCCATGGCCGATGCGATTGGTCCATACGTTCGAATCCAGCCGCGACTTGGCGACGAATCCCTCCACGTCGATAACCATCTGCGACGAGCTTCCGCTGACCGGTGTGATGTCGGAAAAGCTGGCCGCAAGCACGCCGGGCAGGGCCTTCAGCCGCGCGCGCATCTCCTCGAAGACTGCCGGAAGCCGCTCCGGCGCGTAGCGCGCGTGGCGCAAATCGGTCTTCACCAGCAACACATGTTCGCGATCAAACCCTGCATCCACCGAAGCAAGCTTTCCAAACGTCTTGAGCATGAGCCCCGCGCCCGCCACCAGTACCAGCGACAAAGCCACTTGTAAAATCACCAGCGCCTTGCCGGAATGAAAGCGCGTGTGGCCCTCCGCCACTCCGCGGGCATTCGTCTTCATCGCCGCCTGCGGCTGCGCGCGCATTCCGCGCCACGCCGGGGCCAACCCGAAGAGCAACCCGGTCGTCGCCGCGACTCCCGTGGTGAACCCGAAAACGCGGAGATCTATGGTCAGATCCAGGAATACGCGGCTGCCGAAGGTGGGCAGAAATCCCAGCATCATCCGGCTGCCCCACTGCGCTAACAGCGCGCCGAGCGCCGCGCCCGCGAACGATAACAGCAGGCTTTCGGTGAGAAACTGGCGGACCAGTCTTCCCCGCCCCGCCCCGATCGCCAAGCGGATCGCGATTTCCCTTTGCCGCAGCGCCGCCCGGGCAAGGAGCAGATTCGCGATGTTCGCACACGCGATCAGCAGTACGACTCCGACCATTCCCATCAGCACCCACAGCGCCTGCCGGTATTGCGTGCGGACATAAGACACGCCGCTTCCCGCTGGAATCGTGACGAACTTGCGCCCCAGAAACTCGCGCCGATCTTCGGGACGATATTCTTTCGGAACCGCCGCTCCGAACACGTCCGGCGAGATTGTCTGGAGCCCGGCCGTCACGCTTCGTGGATCCATCCCCGGCTTGGGCCGTCCGATCACCGCCAGCCACCAGTTGCCGCGCTTGTCCAGAGCCGACGATTCGCCTCGAATCACCGGCTCGGCGCACAGCGGAATGAACACATCGGCCGCGCTGCCCACCTGCATCCCGAAGAATCCCGCTCGGGCCACGCCGATGATCTCAAAAGGATGCCCGTCGAGCGAAATATTCCGCCCCAGCGCATCCCCGCGTCCGGCGTACTCTTTCTGCCAGAAATCGTAGCCGAGCACGGCGGTGGCGCGGCATCCACGCCGGTCTTCCTCCGTCGTGAACATGCGCCCCGCCGCCGCCTGCACGCCGAGCGTCGAAAAGTAGCCGCCGCTGACATACACGCCCGGCGCATAACGCGCCTCGCCGGAGTAATTCAAATTGAAGCGCGCCAGCCCCCAGGCCGCCACGCCGGAAAAAACGTTCTCGCGTTCGCGCAGGGCTTCCCATAGCGGATTCGTAAAACTGGTGCGCTCGAAACTCACTTCTACCAGCTCTTCGGGATGGCTCACCGGCAGATATTTCAACATCACCGCATCGATCAGGCTGAAGATCGTCGTATTAGCGCCGATCCCCAGCCCCAGCGACAAAATCGCTACCGCCGCGAATCCAGGGCTGGAGCGCAGCGTTCGAAACGCGTAGCGTAGATCCTGCAAAAGCGCGTCTAGCATGATCCAGTTTAGACGCCGCAAGAGCCGGGTGCGTTAGTTCACCCAGGTGTCAACTTTACATGTTCAGACAATTCCCGAGTCTCGCGCCGGAGTACAATCAAAATTCAGACCACCCAAGGAAGGGACCTAAAATGAAGTCTTTGTCGAGGCGGCTGACGCACGCCGCCGCAGGAATCGCCGTCGTGTCTTTGCTCGGGTTTCCGCTGGCGCACGGCCAGGCCGCGCCACAAGGAAAGGGGCAGCTCGCGGAGGAGGTTTTCAAGAACATCAAAGTGCTGAAAGGTATTCCCGTCGACGACTTCATGGCGACCATGGGAGTCATGTCAGCCGCCGTGGGGTTCGACTGTTCGGAATGCCACATTGGAGCCGGCACGGAGAAAGTCGATTGGGCCTTCGACACTCAAAAGAAGGTGATGGCGCGCAAGATGGTGACCATGATGCAAACCATCAATAAGGAAAACTTCAGCGGCCGTCAGATGGTCACCTGCTGGAGCTGTCATCACGGCCGCGATCGTCCGGCCACCACGCCGCAGCTCGAGACCGTATACGGCCCCGGCTCAACCGAAATGGACGATCGCCTGATCCAGATGCCCGGCCAGCCGCCCGCCGAGCAGATTATCGACAAATACATTCAGGCCATCGGCGGCATGCAGCGCCTGTCGGCCATCAAGAGCTACGTCGCCAAGGGCTCCAGCATCGGCTTTGGAGGATTCGGCGGTGGCGGCGAAGTCCGCATTTACGCGAAATTCCCGGATCAGCGCACCACCAGCATCGTATTTAAGGACACTCCCGATCGCGGCGACAGCATCCGCACCTACAACGGCAGCGCCGGTTGGATCATGACGCCGCTCGCCGTGCTGACCGAATACCCGCTGACGGGCGGCGAACTTGACGGCGCCCGCCTGGACGCGCAACTGTCCTTTCCAGCGCAGATGAAGCAGGTCCTCACCAACTTGCAGGTCAGTTTGCCGACCTCGATCAGCGATCTCCCGGGACCGTCCAGTCAGACGTCGAAGGAATCCGGCGCGGTCGGGTTGGGACAGGACCGCCCTGTGAACGTGGTGCAAGGAAGCGGCCTCCGCGGCGCTTTCGCGACGATGTATTTCGATCAGCAGTCGGGCCTTCTGGTGCGCATGGTGCGGTATGCTCCGTCGCCCATCGGCCGCGTTCCGACACAGGTGGATTACTCGGACTATCGCGACGTGAACGGAGTCAAAATGCCATTCCACCTGACCTTCGCCTGGCTCGACGGGCGGGATGCGATTCAGTTGAGCGAGATTCAGACCAACGTCCCCATCGACGAGTCGATATTCGGGAAACCGGTATCGAGCAAGGCAAAGTAGGCCTACTGAACCGCAGCCCGACGTGAGAACACCACGCCGTGCGCGTAAGCATCGCCGTGATATCCGTGCGGCCAGGATTTTCCATCCATGCTCACTCCCTGACGCGAGCTATTCGGGTCGTGGAAACGCCCGTCCAGCGACAGTGATCCGGTCTGCGGGTTGAAGTTCAGAACAAAAATGCGGTGCTCGCCATATTCGCCGGAGTTCACCACGATCCGCTGTCCGTCTGCGTCGGCGGCGATCCAGTGGGGAGTCTGATTGGCGTCGAAGGTGACTCGCGATACCTCACGCATGTGCGCGGCTTCGTGGAGATCGTAAGCCGCCACGGCATGCGCAGAAAACAATGTCTGGATCCAGTAATGGCCGATTCGCAGCGGCACTGCACACTCGGAGCCGTCGAACGTTTTCACGTGCCGCACCGACGGTTTTTCGCTCTCCGCGCCGTCAAGCTCATACAATCCGCACGAAAACGTGTGGATCAGAACGGTCTTCCCGTCCGCCAGCAGACGAGGCTCGCCTGGATCCAGTTCCGATCCCCGCGGTCCCGCTGGCAGCACCACGGTCTTCAGCAATTTCAAATCCGATAAGCGCCACACCTGCACCGTGCGGCTGTACCCTTCTTTCTCGTGCATCGCGGTATTCGTGCTCACCACGCGATCGAGCTTCGGGATCACCACCAGACTGTAAGGACGGATCAGTTCTCCCTTGGCCGCCGGATCCATCGCGCTGGCGCTGCGAATGAACCCGCCGCGCTGGTCGAACTCCACCAGGCCTCCTCCATCCGCTTTCGGTCCGTGCCCGCCGTGGTACTGGAACGTCGCGAGAACGTTGCCACCGGGCACGCGCACGTAAGTATGGGGATGCATGTATCCATCCAGATCGCCGAAGGATGCGGCGAGCAAGGGATGTCGCGGGTCGCGCAAGTCGAACAGCATGGTGCGCCCACTTTCGAACGCATTGGCCAGCAGGAATCCGCCCTCGGGCATCTCCAGTTCGGTGTGATGGGGCGTTCCGCTCGGCCCGGGAACCGCGACCGAGGCTACGGCTTGGCCGTAGTTCGGTGATGCCGCGTCGGCGTCTAACACCGCCAGAAAGTCGCTGTCTTTTTTCGAGTCATCCCCCGCCCAAACGAAAAGGTACGAATCCCGCTGCGCGCATCCCTGCACTGCGCAGAGCAGCACGAGGGTGAAGCGGTACGGCATGCGAAGGGTCTACTGGCCCGAACCCGATGTCGCCGCCCCGCGACTCGCCGAAGTTTGCAAAGGAAGAACCAGGTAGGTCCCCGCCACGGCAACCTGATTGACGCCAGGTTTCGAATAATCGCACACACCGCCCGGAAAGACGCCGCGGAGCTGGCCCATCTCCGAGTCCGTGAACTGCACTTTATAATCGCCGGCGCTCAGCGGACGAAGCTGGCACTTGTTGACGTCGTCCGACAGCGGCGCGCCCGCTACCAGCCGCGGATTCTTGTGGACCGGGTACATCTCATTGCACTTTCCCGGACCGTTGAACGTATTCGGGTCATCAATGCGCGTCCCGTCCGCTGCCCAACAGCCGTCGATCGCCTTGGCCGGCTTGGCATGCACTACCTTGTCGTGAGCGCTCGCCGAAGTCGTATCTTTATGCAGTGCGTCCAGCCACTGGCTCATCGTCTCGATCGCTTCGCCGGTCACTTTGGCCGCGAGCGCGCGATTCCCGTTGGGATACACCCAAAACGCCTCGTTGTCGGAATTACCGTTCGCTTTGCGGATGCGGTCCCGAATGACGAAATCGCGCAGCCGATCATGGATGTCGCCGAGGCCGTCGTTGTAGCTGCGGTAATGGAGAATCGGAATCGAGCCAAGGCTTCCCGCGCCGCTATCGATCCGGCCCGCCGCATAGGCCAGGCGAACCGCTTCCAGATCCGCAAGCGTCCGCTCGGCCCTCGGAACTCCGTCGCGATCGTAGCCGCCGATTTTCTGATTCAGGTCTATAAATTCCTGTTTTGAGATCTTGCCGGCGTTCAGCGCCTCCAGTCCATATTGCACGCCGACATTGTCGAGCGCCGTCCGCGCGTATCCGGTCGCTGGATCGCGGCCGAACGTCGCGATGTTCGTGTCCCAGATGGTGCAGCGCGCGCCCTTGGGATTCTTCACCGAATCGAACACCAGCTCCGGAGAGATCCCGCACCCTTTCGCATACGCCGCGACGATGATATCGATAAAGCTGCGATTCCATGAGCTGCAAGTCCCCGGAGTGTAGCCTTCCACGGCAGTCTTCTTTTCCTGCGACCAGTCCTTGCCGTCCTTGGAGAAGTAGTTCAACAGCAGGCGGCAATCGGTAACGCCTGGACGGGTGCTCACGCTATCCGGATAGGTGAGGCTCGGAAGCAAGCCATCCAGCAGGCCGGGAAAATTCTGCGCGATCAAGAGCTGCTGGATCGATCCGCCGGAGCCCCCGTACCCCATGGTCCACACCGGCACGCCGTAGGTCTTGATGAAATGCTCCTTGATCATCATCACCGCTTCGCCGGATAGATTGTCGTTGCAGTGCTGCTGCATGACATTTTGGGAAGAGGTGATGTGTGCAAAGCCGCGCGACAGCGCCGGGTCCATCAAAACCGCGGTCGCCAGCATCTTGCCCTGATTATAATTCGTGCCGCATCCGCCGCCGAAACTATAAAACAGCCGGTGATTCCAACCCGTCGCCGCCGGATGAACCGGATCGTCGAGAACCGCGATGTGATAAATCGCGCGATTGATGGTCCCGGATTCGACGCGCACGATGTAAGGCAGAGTCTTGCCTTCACCGGTTGTAGTCTGCGCTAGATCGGCCGGCGCTGCGCCCGCCGGATTCGCCAGCGGCTTGAAGGCTCCGTCTGTCGACTTATAAAAATACTCGAACTTCGTTGCGGCGGAGCAATCGGAATCGAGCGGCGCGCCCAACCCCGATTCCACCGTTTCGCAGACGAACGGCTTCAGGTGCTCGCCGGAAACAATGGGGCCGGCGATCGGATAGTTGGTCAGCCGCAGAATCGCGGTTTCCGAACCGGCCTTCCCCACCAGCGTGTTGGGCCCGTTTTGCAGGCCTTCAACCAAGCCCACGAATCCCCCGCGCGCTGCATCGGCATGGAACGCCTTGCTCACGTCGCGGCCGTTCAAAGTAACTTGCACCTTGGACGCGGTGGTTTTGATTTCGATCAGGCTGTCGCCGCCGCTGACCATATCCGGCCGGCTGGAGAGCGAGGTGAGCGTGACCGTTTGCCGCGCGGCGAGCGCCGTGAATGCCAGAGCGAAAAGCCATGAGGTACGCATCTCGGGGTCGAGTTTATCATGAAAAACCGACCGACCGTCCGGCGGAAGCGTAAGATATTGAACCTCAAGGCCGATTGCGGCCCAAACGCTCGTGACTCGAGACCCAGTCGCCGTGTAGAACCGCGCAGGCTAAGGAGGTCTCGCCGGCCAGCACCGTGGCGGCGCAGATTTCCGCGAATTTGTTCGCTTTGCCATTGCCGTAACAATCGAGAATTTCGAGGCACTGCCTTTGCGTCGCCAGTCCCGTGCCCCCGCCGCAGGTGGCGACGATCAGAGCGGGCAAAGTCACCGACCAATAATAATCGCCATTGTCGAGAAGCTGGCAGTAATTGATGCCCGCGTGCGATTCGGAAACGTTGGCGGCATCCTGGCCGGTCGCGATAAAAAGCGCCGCCAAGCCGTTGGCTGCGTGCGCTCCGTTATTCGCCGATCCAGCGAGAAAGGCGCCGGTCTGGTGAATCTGGCGGGAGAAGAAGAGTTCCTTGGTATCGACGCCCATCAGGCTCTTCAACAGGTCCTTGCGGAGCACCGCTTCCGCGACGACGCGTTTTCCGCGGGTCAGAATCGTGTTGAGATGAGAGTGTTTTTTGTCGGTATCGAGACCGCCCGATAGGATGTATTTAATGTCGCGGGGATAAACGCGCTGGATCCATTCGCAGGCCGCCCAGGTTGCGCGACCGGTCATATTCTGGCCGGCCGCATCCCCGGTTGTGTAGTTGAACCGCAGATAGCGCAGCGGGCCCACCTGATACTGGCCTATGCTGACCAGCTTGCCGCACCGCGTGGTGGACTCAGCCTCCAGCTTGATGGCCTCAAAATTCTCAGCGACCCAGCGGCCGAACTCTCGCGCTTCGGTTGCGTCGGCGCAGATGAAAACCGGCGCGCGCTGCATGGACTGCTCCACGATGGTGGTTTTTACGCCGCCGCATTCGGTAAGCAGCCGCATGCCACGGTTGTAACTGGCCACCAGGGTTCCCTCCGTGGTGGCCAGCGGAACATAAAAATCGCCCCGCGCGAATTCGCCGCAGACGTGAATTGGTCCGGCGATCCCGATGGGAACCTGTGCTACGCCGATAAAATGCTCGATGTTCCCACGGACCGTCGCCGGATCGAAAGAGTAGCGCGCGAGGTGGGATAAATCGGCTCCGGTTTGGGCCGCGACGAACTCGCGCCGCTCGGCGGCGATTTGCTCTGTATAGTCGTTTTCTTTATCCCGCGGGACCCGCAGCCGCTCGCGCGCGATTTCGATAGCCACCGGTTGTCTCCTTACTTTCAGAACGGGGGGGCGCCCGCACTGCACGGGCGCCCTAGCCCTGCTACCAGATCAGTTTCACCCCGAACTGAATCTGGCGTCCCGCGAACGCGGACGTGAAGCCGAGCGGATCCGATGACGGGAGATTTTTGTTCCCGTGCACGTTGAAAGGCCCGGTCAGCAGGAACGGATCGTTCACGGCGAACTGATCGTTCACGGAGCTGAAGTTCGTGTGATTCAACAAGTTCGTTCCCTCGATCAGCCCGTCGACGTGGATTCCTCGCTCACGATTGATATAGAACGCCTTGGTGAGCCGCAGATCGAAATCGTAGAAATCCGGGCCGATGCCCGTGTTCCGCCCGACATACCACGGCCGGGCGTACAACGAATGTCCGAGCGTACCGTTTTCGGCGCCGGGAACTCGAATCGAGAACGGAATCCCGCTGCGCATGTAGAGGATGGGAGACAGAGTGATGTCCGCGAACGCGCGCGATAGGAAATTTTGGCCGGTTCCGCTCTTGAAAGGAGTGGAGTAGACCGCGTTCGCAGAAAAGTTGTGCGCGACGTTGTAGTCGGAAATCCCGCGCTCCATGTACAGGCGCGTGGGGAAGAACGAAGCGAATTGAGAGTTGAAATCGGTCGCGTCATCGATAGCTTTACTGAACGTGTAGTTGATCTGACCCTGCAGGTGATTGCTGTAGCGCTTGGTCAACGACGTGGTCAAGCCGTTATAGATGGAGTTGCCGACCGACGAATAGGCGTTGTTCTGCGTGATGGACGGGTTGATGGCTGTGTATTGCGGACCCCACTCGGGATCGATGACGCCGGTTTCCTTGAAGTTGGTTTCCTGATCCAGCGGAATGTGAACGCCGCGGTACATCTGGTATCCCACTTCCAGAGACATGCTGGAGTTCAACTGGCGGGCAATACTTAGACTCGCCTGAATCGTGTAGGTATTTTTGTAATTCGGAGCAAGATCGAAAATCACGCGGCCGTTGCCTCCCGGTCCCGGAGTGATGCCGAAGGGGGCGAGATCCGAAGCGGCTAACTGGCCGAAGGGAAGTTTGCCGCTCTGCAAGCCCATGCCCCACAACTCCAACACCGTCGGATCGGTGGGACTGAGGACGGTAGCGTACTGATTGATGTATTTTCCGCTGTCGTTCAGAAGATTCGTCAGGTAAGGAATCATGAAGTTGACGGGCGCGACGAAGATTCCCGATCCGGCGCGAATAATGGTTTTTTGATCACCAAACGGATCCCACGCAAATCCCAGCCGTGGCGAGAAATACACGTTGTGCGGGACGGGCGAAGGCTCGGCATCATAGTCCAGCCGCAGTCCGTAGTTCAAGGTCAGCCTGGAAGTGGCCTTCCAGGAGTCCTGGACGAATGCCCCGAGATAGTTGGCCCAACCTTGCCATAAGGGATTGCCGAAGCCTTGCCGGTAGTCGACGGGTAGGCCGAGTGAGAACGATTCCAGAGCGCTGAGATTGGTTGCTATAGGGCCGGTAGCCGGATAACCGTGCTGAAGGTTAAAGGCCACCAGAGCGCCTTGGGCAGCGGGCGGAGCGAGCGTGATCAGCGGGAGGGTTCCCTCAAAGAAATCGAACTCTCCACCAAACCATAGGTTGTTCTGGACCGTGTAATCCACGGGCCGGTAGGAAGCGCCGAACTTGATCGTGTGGTTGCCTTTCATCCACGTGAGGCTGTCTTCAAACTGGTAGCGTTGCTGGCGCGCGTTGTAAGGATTGGTATAGCTCTGGTTGAAGACGCCGAGGTTTCCTATCGAGAGCTCCGTGGTGCCGGGGCTGAACGGGACCTGGTTGGCTGAGTTGCGCGGAACGACTTGAACGCGGAGTTGGTTGACAATTCGCGCGTTGAAGATGTGGTTCCAGGTGCCGAGAAGTGTGTAATCCCGGTCATAAGTACTGGCTGCGTCGCTCGACGCGTACAATGTGGGTGCGCCGATGTTGGTGTAGTCCCAATGTTCGAGCGAGAAGCGCGCCATCAGAGTATCTTTTTCGCTGATCTGATAATCGATGCGAGTCACCCAGTCATGGCTGCCGGTGGTGTCCGTAAACACGCCGTTATTCGCATTCAGAAGCTTGGCGACGTTGGGATTCGCCAAGGGTACTAGAGACTGTTTGAAGAATCCGGCGAGACCTTGCAACGTGGGGTCGCCGGAGGAAGCCAGAAGGTTCACGTAATTGAGCTGATCGGGACTTCCGTTGATTCCCAACGCCTCCGGCGAATTGAGGTAACTGCGAAATTCAGGCGTGTCGATTTTTCGGTACTCATACGAGGTGAAGAAAAACAATTTGTTCTTGATAATCGGACCGCCTAGGGTGACGCCGGGGAAGAAGCTCTGGTCGAACGGTTTAGTCGGAGTGGTGTCGAAGAAGTTTCGAGCCTCCGTAAACTGATCCCGGAAGAATGCATAGCCGCTGCCGTGGATCTGATTCCCGCCGCTCTTGGTGATGACGTTGACCGCCGTACCGGAAGTAAATCCGAATTCGGCGGCGAAGGCGCTGCGGTTCACCTGAAACTCCTGGACGGATTCGACGCTGATGTTGGGAGTGCGAAGCTGTCCGGAGCCATAGTCATTTTCACCACCATCGAAGGTGACCAGGTTACTCCGCCCGTTGCTGCCGCCCACCGAGAATCCGGAACGTCACAAATCCCGAATAGCCAGGGAATTGGGCGCGCGGGGCGTCGGAACTGGAAACGCCGGGCAGGGTGAAGACTGAATCCGTGAAGTTGCGGGTGATGTTCGGAAGACTGCCGATCTGAACGCTGCCGAGTGTGTTGGCCTGCTGGGTCTTTTCGGCTTCAATCAAAGGAATCGCTTCGGTGACGACGACCTCGCTTTTCACGGAACCGATTTGAAGACGAACATCGAAGACAGCGGATTGGCCGATGGTCAACTCCAGGCGTTGCGCCACAGCCTTGTCAAATCCCTCCGCGCGCACCTCGACGCGATAGAAGCCTGGCGGAAGCAGAAGCACCTGATAGGAGCCATCGTCGCCCGCCGTGACGCTCTGGGTGATTCCGCGATCAAGGTTGGTTACGACGATGGTCGCGCCGGGGATGACGGCCCCGTTCGGATCGTAAATGGTGCCTTTGAGGGTTGCTGTCGAAACGTCGACCTGAGCGTACACACACGAAAACAGAAATACCGGGACCATCAGGTAAAGAAGGGTGTTGGAGAACTTCAAATGCATTTGGGGACCCCCGTTGCCGCGAAAACCAGTGAGACTTTCGCTCGCGGCACGGCGAAAAGTCTCGCGCTAGACACATCGAAGTGCGTGTCTGTTGTTCCGGCTCAGGAGCCTGATCGCCCGGACCCAGTTCGACTCTGGCTTAAGGCTCCGATTGTTTTCCCACTGTCCTGATGCCGCAGCAACTTTTCTTCCATTGAGCTTTTCGGGCACGACTCGGCGTTTCTGGGTGTTTTCCATGAATCGGATGCTGAAAATCACCCAAAAATAGGGCCTAACTGAGTCAGTTACCCCAGGTGCAGTGAGAGCGGTCCATCCGCGAAGGCCTACTAGGGGTATTCAACGATTGGAAGCCAGCTTGCGAGCATCAGCTATCGCAACGCAGCAAAACCCATGAGGAGGAACCGCCATGACGCCGGCCATCGGCATGCGCACCCGTCCGGGCAACCTTGCTCTGCTTGAACTGGATCACCTGGACCGGTTTGGAGTCTATACCAGGCTTCATTTCGAGGGGCGAAGCTATACCAACGTGGATGAATTTCGCTTCGCGGGCTCTCTGGCGCGTCTGCTGCGTGACTATGGAGTGGGTCCGGGGGATCGTGTGCTGGCGATGATGCCGAATTCACCCGAGCTGATGGGAGCCTTTCCCGCCATCTGGACGGTGGGAGCCTCCATTGTTCCGGTGATTCCGCAATGGACGGCGACGGAAGTGGCAAACATACTGGAGGACTCCGAAGCGTCGATCCTGGTGACGGCCCCGTCGCATGCCCAGCGGCTGGAAGAGGCGATGAACCTGGCGGGGGTCAACAAGCGGCTGCTGGTGTTCGGCGAATCGGATATCGCCACAGCGATCAATATTGCTCCGCTGATTCCGCAATTGCCGGCGATGGAGACTCCAATCGATCGCTCGCCATCGCATGTGGCGATTTTGTTGTATACGTCCGGCACCACGGGGAAACCCAAGGGGGTGGTGCTGACACATAGGAACATGAGGGCCGCGCTCGAAGGCGCGTTCCGGCAGAATCCGGATCTGGAGCCGGGGCCGATGTTGCATAGCCTGCCCCTGACCCATGTTTATGGAGTTCTGATTCAGCATCTGGCGAATCTGTGGGGTTGGAGCACGGTTTTGCTGCGGCAATTCGACGCCGGGCGGGCGCTGGAGTCGATCGAACAGTATCGGGTGCGCTATTTACCGCTGGTGCCCACCATGGGAGTCTATTTGTTGCGCCATCCGGATCGGGGGCAGTTCGACACTTCGAGCCTGTTCCGAATCACCAGCGGCGGCGCGGCCCTTCCCGAGCAACTGCGGCGGGATCTGGAGGTCGCGTTTCATTGCCGCGTGGATCAAGGCTACGGACTTTCCGAATCGGCGGCGGTGGCTACGGGTTATGAGGTTGGCCGGCCGTATCGTCCGGGGTCGGCGGGGCAGGCGGTTCCGGGAGTGGAGTTATGCATCATGGGCGAAAACGCTCAGCCCCTGCCGCCCGGACAGATCGGCGAGATTTGTATCAGCGGACCGAACGTGACGCTCGGGTATTGGCGGAATAGCGAGGCGACCGGAGAAGCGCTGGGCCGCGGATGGCTGCGCACCGGGGACGTCGGCTACCTGGACGAGGAAGGGTATTTGTTCATCACCGATCGCAAGAAGGATCTGATCATTAAAGGAGGCGAAAACATTTCACCGCGGGAGATAGAGGAAGCGCTGTATTTGCACCCCGCCGTGGCGGAAGCTGCGGTGGTGGGCATTCCCGATCCGGTGTTCGGCGAGCAGATTTGCGCTGTAGTGCAGCGAGCGCGGGACGCCGAGGTGACCGAGGATGAGATCCGCCAGCATGTAGCAAAGTACGTGACCCGGTTCAAGGTGCCGGCGCGAGTCGTGTTTCTGACAGCTTTGCCGAAGAACAACAGCGGAAAGATCCTGAAGCGGGAAATTCGAGCGAGGCTGGAGGCGGGGCCGGTTTAGTCACCCTTTTTTCTTGGCGCGCCTGCGGGGCTTGGCCTGGCGGTTGAGTTTGGCCTCGAGCTCGGCAATGCGCCGCTGGAGTTGGCCGATTTGGAGATCCGGGGCGGGCGCGCCGGCGAAGAAATGGCGCATCGCTTCCAGCGGAGCTGTGGCGGCGGAGCGAACGGTGCTCAACTGGCTGTGCACGGCGTCCTGGACCTTTTGGTACGTATCGAAGGCGGTTTTCAGGTACCACATCATAAAATCCTGACGGGCCTGATCGGAGGCGACGATCAGTTGGCGCAGGAGCTCGAGGGGAAGGCCGGAGGGCTGGTCTTTGGCATCCTCGACGATGATCTGGGTGAGAGTGACGCGCGTGAGATCCTCGCCGGTCTTGGCGTCGACCACTTGAACGTCAGCGCCTTTTCGGATCAGGCTGGCGATGTCGTCGAGGTTGACGTAGCGGCTGGTGGAGGTGTCATAAAGGCGGCGGTTTCCGTATTTTCTGATGATGACTGGGTTCGAGGGCACGGATTGGTCCTGGTGTTGCAAGCTACGAAATATATCTTGACACAGCCGGGAGCCGGGGCTATATATTGATTGGATGCTGCATTGCAGCAAGAAATGAGGAAAGGCATGAAGGATGAAGCAAAGACCGGGCATCCCCGGGAGGTTTCTCCCATTTCCCTGTTCACCGAGTGGATCCAACAGGGAACCGACAGTTTTTTCGCCAGCCAGCGGATCTTGCTGGATCTGGTGATGCGGCAAAACGCCATGGCGATGAATGCGCTCCGGGAGCGGTTGGCGACCGCGCGGCCCGCTTCAGCGCTTAGTGAAGCGGCGGGCGAGGGGATGGGCCACTTCATCGCGGCGCAAAAAATCCTGCTGGATTTGGCGCAGCGGGAGAATGAAATCGTGCTCACGGGCGTGAAGGAGCGGGTGGGCGCATCCGGTACGGCGGCCGCTATGACGGACCTGCTGCGGCGCAGCGTAGATACGTTTATCGATTTGCAGCGGCATTTCCTGGACGTCGCGGCCAAGCAAAGCGACGCGTGGGTGCATGCGGCCAAGACCGGAAAGGCATTCAGCGGAGAGGGGTTGGCGGACTTGGCGAAGGAAGGAATGGAGCGATTCGCCGAGACGCAGAAGAAGTTCCTGGATGTAGTCGCCGAGGAGACGGCCAAGGCCGCGAAGGGCCGGGCCGCTGGCGCGGGCGAGAAGACGCAGCTTTCCGAACTCGCGCGGCAGAGCGTGGACGCGTTTATTGATGCACAGAAGAAGCTGCTCGACACCGCCGGCGAACAGGCCCGGGCCAGCTTGAAGGCGGCTGGGAAGGTGAATTTTTCGCCGATGCCCGGCGCCACGATTTCCGATTTGACTCGCCAGGGGGTGGAGAGCTTCGTCGCCGCCCAGAAGTCGCTACTCGATGTGATGACCAAGCCGCGTTCAACCGCGCCGCATGCGCCGCCGCCTCCTAAGGCTCGTGCGGCGGGGCGCCGGACGCGGGTCCATTGAGGTCGCGCGTCGACTGGGGCAGGTAATAGGGCCTGCCCCAGCGGGCGGCAAGCCGCGTGCACGGATCATGGCGATTCAAGCCTGGAGGTGTGTGCCATGGCGCATGTGCGGGCAAGCGATCGGCTGACGGCGGAAGACGCCGCGTTTCTATATCTCGAAAACGAAGAGACGCCGCTGCACATCGGCAGCGTTTCGATTTTCGAAGGTGAAATTCCGCTTGAAGGGCTGACGGAATACGTCGAGTCCAGACTGCCTTCGATTCCACGATACCGGCAAAGGCTGGTGATGCCTCCTCTAAATATCGGGCATCCGACGTGGGAGGCGGATCCGAATTTCGACATCCGAAATCACGTCCATTATCAAAAGCTGAAGAGGGGTACCGAAGGAGAACTGCGCGCTTTGGCGGGAAAAATCTTCAGCCGGATTATGGATCGGACCAAGCCGGTCTGGGACTTGACGCTGGTGGGCGGGTTGCATGGTCGACGTTGCGGCCTGATTTCGCGCGTGCACCACTGCCTGGTGGACGGTGTTTCGGGCGTGGGATTGATGAACGTCATGCTGAATGCGGATGGTCAAATGCCTCCGGCTCAGAAAAAGGGAAAGTATCATGCCCCTCCCCTGCCGGGAGCGGAAGAATCCATGTTGGACGCACTGGCCAGCTCCTGGTCGGAGCTGGTGGACCGGATTCTGGCTACGCAATCCGCGGCGTTGAACATCGCTCAGGCGCTGACCAGCGACCAGGCGCTGCGCGGGTTGGATCAATTGACGCGGTTGGTGCCGGAGCTTCTGACGCCGGTGGCGCGGCTACCTTTTAATCGGCCGCTGGCCGGTCCGCGAAAGGTCGCGTGGAGCGAATTTTCGATTCCGGATGTGAAGGCGATCCGCGAGGTCTGCGGAGGGACGCTGAACGACGTCGCTTTGACCATGGTGACGCACGCCATCCGCAACTACGCTTTATTGCACGGCGTTCCGTTGAAACACCGCTTGCTGCGGCTGATGGTGCCTGTGAATCTGCGCAGTCCAGCCGGCGCGACCGGCTTGGGTAATCGAGTGTCGATGCTACCGGTGAGTATTCCCTTGGATATCTCGGATCCGGCGAAGTTGCTGAACGCGGTGCGGGAACGAACTGAAATCTTAAAGAACGCGCACGTGGCGGACCTGATCAGCCTGATGGCGACCTGGATGGGAACCGCGCCGGCGCCGATCCAGGCGCTGCTGGGGCCGGTGGCCGCGCTGCTTCCGCTGCCGCCGTTCAATCTCGTGTGTACGAATGTGGCCGGACCTCAGTTTCCACTCTATGCACTGGATCACCAGATGCTGACGTATTATCCATACGTGCCGATCGGAAGTGAAATGGGAGTAGGGTGCGCCATCCAAAGCTACAATCACAAGCTGTACTTTGGATTGACGGGAGATGTCGCCGCAGCGCCCGACCTCGACCGGTTGAAGAGGTTCCTGGATCAGGCCTTCGCGGCCTTGCTCGCGGCGGCGGGGTTGGTTCCTAAACGCACGCGGAAGCCGCGGCCCGCGCCTGCGGAGGAAACTACGATCCCGATGCCGCCGGCCACTTTGCAAACGGCCGCCGCCGGTGTACAAGAGAACGTCGGCTGACAAAGCCGCAGCGGGAAGGTGCATGGCCGTAAACAGGATTCGAGAAGACGAAGCTGCCGCAGCGGTTCCCATGTGGCAGGAAGCCTTATTCGGAATTGAGATGCTTCTGCTGCGCGCATCGCCCGGCTATTACGGGCTTGGGCTGCCGCGCGGCGACGATTCGGGTGTGGTGGTGATTCCCGGTTTTCTGGGAACCGACATGTACCTGATGGAGATGTTCGCGTGGCTGCGCCGCATCGGGTATCAGGCGTATTTTTCCGGCATCGGCTTGAATGCGGAATGTCCCAATCTGCTGATCAAGCGGCGGCTGAACGAGACCCTCGACCGGGCGCGCGCCGAGACCGGGCGTAAAATTCATCTCATCGGCCACAGTTTGGGCGGCATCATCGCGCGATCGGCGGCGGGGCAACGGCCTGATGATGTCGCATCGGTGATCACCCTGGGGTCGCCGTTCCGCGGCACGGTGGTTCATTCGCGGGTGCTTCGGACGGCAAACATGGTCCGCATCCACATCCTGGACAAACATGGGCCCGGCGTTTTGCCGGACTGTTATACGGGACGCTGCACCTGTAATTTTTTGGACTCGCTGCGGCGCGATTTGCCGGAGACGGTGGCCGAAACAGCGATCTATACCAAATCGGACGGCGTGGTGGACTGGCAATACTGCATCACGGGAGACCCGGATATCGATGTGGAGGTTCCCGGCACCCACATCGGACTGGCATTTAATCCCGCCGTCTACGATGTAGTTGCACGGCGATTGGCGAACGCCCGGTAACTCGCCCTTCTGGCGAAACCAACTCGCGTTGATCTCCAGGCTGATCCACCACCGCTGCACAGACTGCCGTCTTCGCATTGTTGCTGTTCGTTCCGGCGGAATCGCGCTGAAATCACGTCAGCCGGTGGGTACCTAGATCGTCTGTCTCGAATTACCATCTCGAAGGTATGGAAGGGTTTCAAAAAGAGGAATAAGGTGTAAATGGAGATCATAATCGCGACGCAGAAAGGTAAGCAGTGAATCACCAGCAAGCGTGGGCGGTTGTTCTGGCGGGTGGGGATGGCGTGCGATTGCGATCGTTAACCCGCTTGATCTCAGGCGAAGATCGACCGAAGCAGTTTTGTTCGTTTGGCGGTCGCCAGACTTTGCTGGGGCAGACGCGCTCCCGCCTCGCGCCCGCGATTTCGCCGGAGCGAATGCTGTTTTCGGTGGTCAAAGCTCATGAGCGGTTTTATCAACACGAATTGGGCGGCGTCGCACCGGCTTTGATGGTGGTTCAACCCGCGAACAGAGGCACCACGCTCGCGGTGGTGAGCAGTCTGTTGCGAATCGCGATTCTGGATGAGGGCGATCCGATCGTTGCGTTTTTTCCCACCGATCACTATTATTCGCAGGACCAGCCGTTCATCGCCAGCGTTCGATCGGGCCTGGAGGCAGCGCGGGATCGTCCAGATACGCTGGTCCTGCTGGGGGCGATCTCCGAATATCCCGAGGTCGAGTATGGCTGGATCGAGCCCAGCGGCCGCCTGGAGCGCTGCTCGGCTCAGTCCCTGTTTCGCGTGAACCGCTTCTGGGAGAAGCCGTCGGCTCACGTGGCTCGCATGCTTCATGAACGCGGGTGCTTGTGGAATACGTTCACGATGATGGGGCGCGTGTCGGCGTTTCTGGATCTGCTTAGGGCGACGGTTCCAGATATGCTCGAAGCTTTTGAAGCGGTGAGACGCGAGCCGGGAGTGAGGCTCGACACGCCCGGCGCACAAGATTTATACGCAGTTTTAGCGCCAGGAGACTTTTCGAAACAGGTATTGTCCGCCAACACGCAGAACCTGGCCGTGCTCCGGCTGGCCGACGTAGGGTGGAGCGACCTGGGCACGCCGGAACGGGTGCGGGCGGCCATGGCGCGATCCGGAAACAGGCCGGCTTGGCAAAGGGAGGCAGAAGGTCTTGAAGCCTTGGCTAAAGCTGCCTGGTAGGATTCGCGTCAGGCGGCTTGCAACGCCGCCCACGTCCGGCGATCCGTAGCTTGCTGTTCCAGCTTACGGTCCGCGGCTTCCTGACATTTCAAACAGAGAGCCGCCCACGGCAAGGCCGCCAAGCGCTTATCGGAAATCGTCTCGCCGCATTCCGTGCAGCTTCCGAACTCGCCGCGGGCGATCCGCTCCAGCGCTTCGGAGATGTGGCGCAGCAGCCGCGCTTCCCGGTTCAGCCTTTCCACGACCAAGTCCCGTTCATTCGCAAGAACTAATTCGTCCATGGAGTTGGCGGCGCGCTCAATCACAATCCCCTCGGGGTCCCGCCGCCCGATCAGCTCCGCGCGCTTGGCAACCAGGACCCGTTTAAAACCAGCGATGTTGCGGTGTTCAGAGTCGTGCGATTCCATGTGGCGTGACCTCGAATTCATGCTATTGCAACACCGGCGTTTACACTATACCGGCTCGTTTGGTTATTTGGATGCCACAGGCCGGTAATTGCGGAACACCTCCGCCGGTAGGGACCTTTGAGGATGGGAAACGTCCCTACCTGAATACGCGGTCCATGAATACCACCCGTCTGGTATTCCGAGAAACCGGTATCGACGGTAAGCTCGAACTTGGATATGAACGGTGCGACGCCCAACGTCCGCCACCGTCTGAGCCGGACAGGTGTTCGCATGTTGGCCGCGTGGCAATCGATACGTTCGTTTTTCGCGGGCATGCCCAGCCGCATGGTGGGCGAGCAGCCCGAGCCGGGATCGCTGCCGGCCCGGATCGCGCTTGTGGCGCTGGTGTCCGGCGACCGGGAACGCAACGTCTTGACCAGCGTTTCGAGCCGGGAGCAGTGGGACCTGCGTTTCGTGGAGTCGTGTGAAGGAGCGGGGGCCATCGCAAGCCAATTGGGCGCGCCGGTGATCCTGTACGACCGGGATTGGCCTGCCGCGGAATGGCGCGTCATGGTTCAGGATCTGGCGTCGTCGGCGCACCGGCCTTGCGTGATCCTGGCGTCTACCGTTGCCGACGATTACCTTTGGGAAGAAGTGATCCGCCACGGAGGATATGACGTGCTGGCGAAGCCGCTGCGCGCCGATGACGTGGCGCGGGTCGTCAAACTGGCGCTATCGTATTGGAAAAGTGTTGCGAGCGCGGCCCGGCCGGAGACCCTGCCGTCGCGCCGCAATGGGAGTTGAAGCTTGTTCCTGTCCGGATGGTTCAAGAAACGGCCCCAACCGCCTCCGGACACGGAACGGCTGCGGGTTCTCCTGCTCTCCATGTCGCTCGAAGACCGTTTCCTGATGGAGCGGCTCGGTAAGCAACAGGGCTGGGCGTTGTGGTCTCTCGAATCGCCGAAGGAAGGATTCAGACTCGCGTCGAAGAGCGGTTTCGACGTGATTTTGTGCGATCGCAATCAGCCCGGGTATCCCTGGCGCGAGGTGCTGGATCGCTTTTCCGCCGATGCACCGCGAAGCTGCGTTGTGTTAATTTCGCCCCTGAACGACGATTACCTGTGGGGCGAAGTGATCCAGCATGGCGGCTATGACGTGGTGACTCGTCCGTTACGGGAAGAATCGGTTCTGCATGTGATTCAAGCCGCGGTTCGCTTCCTGGCTGCGCCGACAGGCGTTCCGTCTACGAGATGACGCCTTTTCTTACGGCGTATAAGATCAGATCGGCGAAGCTATGCAGATTCAGTTTCTCCTGGAGATTGCGGCGATGGGTTTCAATCGTATAGGGGCTGAGATTCAGGACCATTGCGATCTCCTTATTGGATTTTCGCTCCGCCAAGAGCTGGAGGATTTCCCGTTCCCGGGAGGTCAACAGATCGTAGCTATCCTCCACTCCGCGCGTGCGGATCTCGCGCACATAGTCCTCTACCAGCATCTTGCTAATCTCGGGACTGAAGAAGGTCTTACCCTGGTGCACGGCTCTGATGGCTTCGATCAGATCGCCTTCGGCGGAGTCCTTCAGTACGTAGCCCTTGGCTCCGGCCTTGAGCGCGCGCAGAACGTAACCTTCGTCGGAGTGCATACTCAGGATCACGATGGCGACGCGAGGAAGAGCCAGAGTAATACGCTGCGCCGCTTCGATTCCGCTCAAGTTGGGCATTGCGATGTCGACCACGGCCACGTCCGGCTGCGTGGCTTCGGCTTGCTCCACCGCCTGGCGCCCGTCGGAAGCCTCGGCGACGACGCTGAACTCGGGCTGGTTGTCCAGCAGTAGCCGCAAGCCCCGGCGCATGACGGTGTGATCGTCAGCTAACAGGATGTGAATCGGTTTCACGCGTTTCGGCGCTCCATTTTTGCGGGTCGAACGGCAATTCCACGGAAAGGATGGTTCCACCTCCCGGCTTTGAGTGAACGTCGCATATACCTCCCAAGCGGGCCACACGCTCCTGAATGCCGAGCAACCCCATTCCTTTGACTTGCTGGGCGTCGAATCCGCTGCCCGTCATCCTGAATGACCAGCATCAGGCGGTCGGGTTTCTGCTCGACGCGAATGCGCACGGTGGTCGCCTGGGAATGACGCGCACAATTGTGCAACGCTTCCTGGACCACCCGGTAGATGCAGGTTTTATATTCGTCGGGAAGATCGTCAGAGTCGAGTTCGGTGGCGACGCTCACATCCATGGACGAATGTTTGGACGATTCACGGGCCTGCCATTTCAGAGCCGGAATCAGCCCCAGGTCATCCAGCATGGAGGGCCGGAGCAGCAGGGACATGTTGCGAACCACGCGAACCGTGGTCTCCACCAGAGCTTTAATGGTTTCCACGTGACTGCGCAACTGCTGTCCGGAGCGCACGGCCAGCCCTTGCGAAAGATTGCGCAGCTCGATAAGCACGGCCGAGAGGGACTGGCCCACCTCGTCATGCAATTCGCGCGAAAGCGCTCGCCGTTCGGTTTCCTGCGCTTGCACCAACCGCGCGGAAAGCTCGTTGAGCTGGCGGCGGGCATCCACCACTTCCTCATACCGGTTGCGCGCCTGATCCTCCAGTCTCAAGATCTTGCGCGAACTGAACCAAGCCATTCCCAGGCCCAACGCCAGCGCGGCTACCAGCGTGAGCAGCAGGCGGGTTTGAAAACGGATCAACAGAGACACCACTTGATCGTTGCCGGCATTCAACTGCTGCTCGTTGATATCGGCGATCCGGTCCGCGATTGCGAGCATATTCTGACGGCGCGGGAACACTTCATCGCGCAGAAATGCGTACCCGGAGCGGCGCCGTTCCTCGGGATTCCATTGGAAGATCGGATCCAGGATTCTCCAGTAATCCATCAACTCCGTGCGGAGAGCGCTGTAGTGTCCGACTTCTGGCGGGGCAGCCTCCCGTCGATAAGACTCGAGAGCGCCTTCCATGTGCGCGCGGACGTGCTTGGAGACTGGTCCGGTAGGTCTCGGCCGTGTCCGGGTCCGGATCGAGCAAGTAATCGCGGACGTAGGTGCCGGAAACATAAACATCGGACCGGATATCGTTGAGGACGTGGTTTTGAGATAGATAACGGCGCCGGATTTGATCGTCGCTGCGACGAAACTGCTGCAACACGCGTTGCGCGTCGATTCCGGCCGCGGCCATGATCGAGAGCAGGCCGCCGAAGCCGATCGCCAACGCCAGACGGGAGCTGAAAGGCCGGTCGGAACCAACATGATCGGAGCGAGGCAAGTTGACCTTTATCGGATCGCCAACGTGCATTGATCCAATGCTAACCGAGGTTCGAAGAATCCGATCGTGCTACCAAGATTTTTGTCGAAAAATACCAAGTTTCCGGTATGGGGGGTGAAGCCGTTCCATTGTTATGTTATTAAAGAAGAACAATCCTGGTGTGCAACTGCTCGTCACGGTGGCTGAGCTAGCGACGGTTCTACGATAGTACAGATGACCCATCAAAACGTTCTTCCAGCCGTGGACCTTGCCAGGCTGCGCGCACTCGATTCCTGCACCGTCTCAAACGCGATCGAGCGGCTGGACGTGCGGCTGCGCAACGAAGGCTTCGCTTCCGGTGTAGCGAGGTGCCAGTTCCCTGATTTTTCGCCGATGGTCGGCTACGCGGCCACGGGCCGGATCCGCACCACCTCGCCGCCCATGACGCATCGTTGTTATTACGACCGGATGGACTGGTGGAGTTACGTGGCTTCCCTTCCCGAGCCGCGCGTAATGGTGCTCGAAGACGCCGATCACACACCCGGCGTGGGAGCGTTTGTCGGTGAAATTCACGCGACGATTGGCGTGGCGTTGAATTGTGTAGGCTGCGTTACGAATGGTGCGGTCCGGGATCTTCCATCCGTGGAGGCAATGGGATTTCAACTCTTCGCGTGCCGCACTTCCGTGTCCCACTCGTATGCGCACATTATCGAGTTCGGCGAGCCGGTAGAAATCGACGGGCTCAAGATCGCGCCCGGAGATCTGATTCACGGCGACCGCCACGGCTTTCTGACCGTGCCACTGTCCGTGGCGGGAAAAGTACCCGATGAAGCTGCCAAAATCCTGGAAGATGAGCGGGAGTTGATCGAATTTTGCCATTCTTCGCGATTTTCCCTGCGCGAGTTAGCGGACCGGATCCGGGATATGAGTTCGTGTTGCGATCTGCCCCGGAGGCCGCGTTGACCGGTATGAGCTCCAAGTCAGCAAGCTTTCTGCTCCTCGGCTTAATTGGCGCGACAGCTGGATTCCTGGCTTCGTGCGGCAATAACGATAAAGTGCAAGCGAAGGCCACTGTGACCGAAACCTCCGTAGGAGTCATCCAGGTAGGAAGAAAAGACCTGACCCGAACTCTGACGGTGTCTTCCGAACTCGTTCCATTTCAGGAAATCGATGTATATGCGAAAGAGTCCGGCTTTGTAAAAGACCTGCATGGCGTCGACTACGGAACGCGCCTGGAGAAAAATCAGATCATCGCGACGCTCGAAATTCCGGAACTTCAGTCGCAGTTGAAACAGGATGACGCGGCGATCAAGAGGGAATCCGATCAAATTAGTCACGCGGAAAACGAATTGAGCCGGGTGGAGGCTCAGCACAAAGTGCTGCAGCTTCAGTATGACCGGCTGAACGGAGTCGCCAAGGCGAAGCCGGGGCTGGTAGCGCAGCAGGAAGTCGATGACGCGCAAGGCAAAGCCCTGGCCACCGATGCCCAGGTTGAGGCGGCGAAGTCAAACCTGGCATCCTCGCAAAGTCAGCTTGCGGAGGCCCAGGCCAAGCGAGAGCACGACCAAGTCCTGTTCGATTATACGAACATCACCGCGCCGTTTGCCGGCGTGGTCACGCAGCGCTACGCGAATCTGGGAACTCTGGTGCAGGCCGGGACCAGTTCGAGCACTTCCGTGTTGCCGCTGGTCCGGCTTTCCGAAGACGATATATTCCGCCTGGTGATTCCGGTGCCGGAATCCTACGTGCGCTTCATCCACATCGGCGACTCGGTGCGGGTGAATGTTCCGTCGTTGAACCGAACCTTTCCGGGTAAAGTATCCCGCTTCTCGGTAGACGTTCGAGGAAGACACGCGCACGATGCATACCGAAGTGGACGTGCTGAATCCCAAACGCGTATTATTACCCGGACTCTACGCAGACGCAACCCTTAACCTCGAGAACCGGCACAATGTCGTTTCCGTCCCGCTTTCCGCGGTGGATCGCAATGGCGAGCAGGTGACGGTCGTCGTCGTCGGAGCCAATCACACGATCGAGATCCGGCCGGTGGCGCTTGGCGTTCAAACCGCGACCGATGCCGAAGTCCTGTCGGGACTGACCGAAGGCGAGACCATTGTCGTCAGCGATCGCAGCAGCCTGAAGGCGGGTCAAGAGGTCCGGCCCAAGACCATCGAATTGCTCCAATATCAGGGCCAGGAAAATCAACAGTAGGGTAAGCGCCAAATGCCACGTTTTTCGATTCGAAATCCGTACTTCATTGTCGTCATCTGCCTGGCGCTGGTGGTCATCGGAACAAACGCTGTTTTGCGAATGCCGGTGGATTTGTTTCCTCCTATTAATCTCCCGGAAGTGGTAGTGGCGACGTTCTATAGCGGCATGCCTCCGAAGGATATCGAGGTCGATATCACCAATCCACTGGAGCGCTTCTTCACGCAGGCGAGCGGTCTCGACCACATGGAATCGAGGTCCATACTCGGTGTCAGCATCATTAAGGTATTCTTTCAGCCGGGAACCAACGCGGATTCCGATGTCACACAGCTCTCGAACCTGGCTCTGGCCGACCTGAAACGCCTTCCTCCGGGAACTCTTCCCCCGCTGGTGCTGAAGTTCGACGCTTCCAGCCTGCCGGTATGCCTGGTGACGGTGAAAGGCGAAGGGTTAAGCGAAACTCAGCTCCACGATCTCTCCCAGTTTCAGATCCGCAACCAGATCGCAAGGGTCAACGGCGCGGAAATCCCGGCAGTATTTGGAGGCAAATACCGCCAGGCGATGATTTATGTCGATCCCTACAAGCTCCTGTCACGGCAGTTAAGCGTGATGGATGTGGTGGGCGCGGTCAATAACAGCAATCTCATCCTCCCCGCGGGAGACGTTAAGATCGGCTCCAGCGATTACTACGTTTACTCCAATAGCTTGGTTGAGAACGTGAAAGACCTGGATAACGTTCCGATCAAAACCGTCGGCACGCGGTGGGTATCGGTGGGAGATATTGGAGAAAGTAAAGACGCCAGCCAGCTTCAATACAACATCGTCCGCATCGATGGCCAGAAATCCGCCTATATTCCGATCATGAAATCGGGCGGAGATAGCAATACGATCCAAGTGGTCAACGACGTTCGCGAGTTAGTTAAGGGTCTTTTTGATCTTCCCGCGCAATTGGTCACCGATATCGTCTTCGACCAGTCGGTCTTCGTCAAACAGGCGTTGAACACGGTGATGCACGAGGGCTTGATCGGGTTGGCCCTGACTAGCCTCATGATTCTCCTGTTCCTGGGAAGCATGCGCGCTACCGGCGCGGTATTGTTGTCGATTCCGATCTCCGCGCTTGCCACCTTCGTAGTCCTGTATTTGATGGGCAGCACCACCAATACCATGATCCTGGGCGGGTTGGCGTTGGCTTTTTCGCGAGTGATCGATAATTCCGTAATTTCACTTGAAAATATTTACCGGCATCTGGAAATGGGGTCGTCGCCGGCGGTGGCGGCGGAACAGGGCGGAGCGGAAGTGAATCTCGCCGTGCTGGCCGCGACGCTGGTCGACGTGGTCGATTTCTTCCCCGTCACATTTTTGTTCGGGGTCAGCAAATTTCTCTTTTCGGCGCTCGCACTCGCGTTTTGCCTCGCGCTGCTGGCTTCCTTCGTGGTCGCGATGACCGTAATTCCGCTGTTTTGCTCCAAGTTTCTCAAGGCCGTTCCCGGCGGGCACGGAGAACATGGAGAACATGGAGAACATGGGGCGGGAGAACATGAAGACCTCTCCTGGGGAGGCCGGTTTAACGCCTGGTTCAATCGCGGTTTCAACCGTCTGTTGAATGGTTATGAACGCTCCGTGAGATCATCGCTGAAGCATCCCGCTCTTACGCTGATCTTCCTGTTAGGAATTTTCGGAGCCAGCCTGTTCATCTATCCATTGCTCGGCCGCGCGTTCTTCCCGCAGACCGACGCGGGCCAATTTACGGTGAACGTGAAGGTGCCCACAGGGACGCGCCTGGAAATCACTAACGATTACGTGGCTAAGATCGAAGATCTGATTCGCCATGAAGTCGAGCCCAAGGATCTGAAAATGGTCCTTTCCAATATCGGAGTGGTAAACGACATTTCATCTTTGTACACCACCAATGCGGGAATGTACATGGCGACCATTCAGGTGGCTCTGAACGAAGGACACGAGCAGAGCAGCTTTGTATACATGGATCGTGTGCGGGATCAGATTGCGGCGAGATTTCCCGATGTGCGGACATTTTTCCAGAGCGGATCGATGCAGGATGCCATCCTGAATCAGGGGCAGCCTGCGCCCATCGATGTTCAGGTCAATACGAAGGATCTTAATGTAACCTACAACGTCGCCCAGGATCTGGCGCGGCGGATTCGCCAGTTGCCTGGCGTGGGCCAGATTTATATCCCGCAAGATATGAATTATCCGGCGGTTCGCATGGATGTGGATCGTGTGCACGCCGGTGAGCTGGGGCTTTCCCAGAAGGATGTGGTCGACAACGTCATTACCGCTCTGAATTCAAACATCATGATCGCGCCCAATTATTGGGTGGATTATCAAGACCGGAAACGACTATTTTCTCAGTGTCCAATACGCCGAACACGGCAAACCTGCCATCCATAATCTGGTCGACCTGAAACAAATTCCGTTACGCGCACCCAACCTGAAGGATCCCACTACTCTGGATTCGGTTGTGAAACTGGTTAGCCTTCAGTCGCCGACGGAAATCGATCATTACCAGATTCAGCGAATCGTAGATGTGTACGTCACTCCGTCGGGGGAAGACCTGGCCAAGCTTCGCGCGGGAATCTTGCAGACCATCGCGGATGCGAAGCTTCCCTCCAACATCCGCGTGACGCTTCGCGGCATGGTCAACAGCATGGATGAGTCGTTCAAAAGCTTCGGGCTCGGCTTCGGCATGTCGTTCATTCTGCTGTTTCTGATTCTGGTGGCTCAGTTCAAGTCGTGGATCGACCCGTTCTTGATCATGCTGGCGATTCCGATGGGGTTTGTGGGGGTTCTGATCATTTTGCCGCTGACCCACACGACGCTGAATGTGATGTCGCTGATGGGTGTTCTAATGCTGATTGGCATCGCGGATTCCAACAGCATTTTGATTGTCGATTTTGCCCACAAGCTGGAAGAGCAGGGCATGTCCGTCGCCGACGCGGTGGTGACGGCCTGCCGGGTGCGCCTGCGGCCGATTCTGATGACTTCGCTGGCGACCATTATCGGAATGATTCCCATGGCAATGAAACTCGGCGAAGGTGGCGAACAGTACACGCCGATGGCACGGGCGATCATTGGAGGCCTGACTTCATCGGTCATTCTTACCGTGTTCATCGTACCTGCCGCTTACCTTCTTGTGTATGGAAGGAAAACGCGCAATGCTTCTCAGACTCAATAACCAGCTCATTTTCTCGTTGATTTTCGTAGTGTCGGTCGCCCTGACGTGCGCCGGGCAGGTTCCGCCGCCGCCGCAGCCGCCTTCGGGTCAAACGGCTCCGAAGCTCACCCTTCAGCAGGCGGAGGCGCTCGCGGTTCAGAATCATCCCCAGATTCAAGCCGCCCAGAATGAAATCAATTACGCGAATCAGCAGATCGTGGTGAACCGTTCCGCTTACTACCCGAATATCACCGGCGATTTGACGGGAACGCAAGGCAACGACCTGTCGCGGATCGGCGCCGGGGACTTGTCGGCTTCGCGTTTGTTCGATCGCTTCGGGCAAGGCGTAGTCGTCAACCAGTTGATTACCGACTCAGGACGCACTTCGAGTCTCGTCGCCAGCTCGCGCTTGGTGGCCAAAGCGACGGAGCAGAATTCTCAAGCCACGCGCTACGACGTTCTGTTGGCGGTGAACCGCGCCTACTTCGACGTGCTGCATGCCCAGGCGCTGGTGAGAGTCGCGCAGGAAACGGTGAGCGCCCGGCAGCTACTGGCGGATCAGGTGAATGAGCTGGCGAAGAACCTGCTCAGATCTCAACTGGATGCGAACTTTGCGGATATCAACGTGTCCCAAGCGAAACTGCTGCTGCTCCGCGCGCAGGACAGCGTGCAGGGCGCGCTGGCTGAACTGGGTCGGGCCCTGGGCTCCGACCAGCCCGCGAATTATCAGCTTTCCGACGAGCCGCTGCCGCCTGGACCCCCGGCTACCCCCGACGATCTGGTCGCCCAGGCGCTGGGAAACCGGCCGGAGCTCGCCGGGCTGCGCTTTTCGCGCGATGCCGCTTATAAGTTCGCCGAAGCTGAAAAGGATCTGTCGCGCCCCACCGTCACCGCAATCGCGGTGGGCGGTTTCGTTCCCCTGATCAACACGCCGCCGACCTCTCCCGTTCCCGTTGAATACGAAGGCCTGGGCGCCAACGTCAGCATTCCGGTGTTCAATGGACACCTGTTCGCGGCGCGCCGCGAGGCTGCCCGCCAGCGAGCCATGGAGTCCGATCAGCGGCTTCGCGATGAACAGCAGAGGGTGTCCCGCGACGTTCGCGTGGCATGGGCGGGAACCGCCGACGCGTTCCAGAGGATCGATGTCACAGCGCAGTTTTTGCGCCAAGCCGCAATGGCTCTCGATCTGGCCCAGGGGCGCTATACCCTAGGCCTTTCCAACATCGTCGAGCTGACCCAGGCGCAGTTGAATCTGACGCTGGCGGAAATTGAGAACGTGGGCGCGAAATACGATTATCAAACTCAGTATTCGGCGCTTCAATATACCATCGGCCTGCTGCGATAGCGCGCAGCTCGGCAAACAGGCTAGAAGCTCAGACCAAACTCAAACATCAGGTTTAACCAATGATCGGTGGTGTGGATGCCGGGAACATTTCCGACGGCTTGCCCATTCGTTCCAGCCACTATGTACTGAAGCGTGGTCCCGACGCGGAAATTGCGGTTGCTATCGAGGAAGTAGCTGAAGTTCGCCAGGCCGTACCCGCCCCACCCGCCCCGCGACGTGCAGGAATAGCAGTTGTTCTGATAATAGCCGTTCTGAGGAACCGTCTCCGAGTAGTGCAGGTATGCGGTGCCGGCGCCGGCCGACACTTCGAACCGTTTGAACGGCGTAGGAATGAAGATGCGGCCGCCGAGCGGAAGCATGAACTCATGATCGCCACCCTGAACCGGGCCGAAGTCCGAAATCTCAGCGTTCGAATTATTCGCGGCGCCGAAGGCAAATTGCAGGCCCGCGTCCGCCTGGAACCAGCGATTGAACCGATAGCCGTAACCTATGGTCACCATGGGAGCCGCGCTGAAGTAGTTGGTGGAACTTCCCGTGGGAATCGCGGGGCCGACACCGACCGTGATGTTGTTCCGGTGATAATCCTCACCAGATTGAGCGAAAGTCAGGCTCGAAGAAGTGAGCAGAAACCCGAGCGTGCAGAGAACTCTACTCGTCATGCCATCAGTTTACGAGCGATCCATTTCCCTCGATATACCGGTGAATGGCGATTTTCCCGGTCTACCCGGAGGTATCCGGCAACCCTCTTCGTTTAGCCGGGTCTACTGCCCTTTTAGGACCGCGAATACCAGGCGTCTGGTATTCACAAGATTGGCATTCCCGCGTACACTTAGGTTAACTTATATCCCCGTTACGACAGACGGGCGCTCCTTTCCACTCACCACTCCAGAGCGCCCGTCGAAACTCTCAGGGCTGACCGCCAGGGAAGCTTCCCGCTATAACGTTGCCATGATGGCACTTACGCGGCAGGGTACTGCGGGTCCAGTTTTACTTGTTCCATCTGGTGCGCATGGTTTTCTACGTGGAGTGCGCAGGCTACCAGCCACTGGTAAGCGTCCATCGGTCCAAACACGGGATGCGAAGAGATGTGATCGCGCAGCGGGTCCTGTGTTTCGATCGCGTAGGCGATGGTCCCGTCGCGCTGCCGGTTAAATTCCGCCGCCGCGTCGGCCAGCGTCGAGAAACGATGATGCGGGCACATGCTTTCGGGCGCTTTGTTCACGCCCTTGGGATGCGGCCGAAACTCTCGGCGATAGCGGAAGTCGTTGGCCTGCACCTGCTCCATCAGCTCCGGTTGCGCCGGTGATTCCAGCGCGCGGCGGATCAGCCCACGAAGCGATTCGTCGCTGATGGCGATGTGCTCGGCCAGCTCCAGTATCGACCACTCCTCCGGCGCGGGTTTGAATTTCGCCTGCGCCGCGGAAACGCTGTCGATCGCGCTCATGAATTTGTCGCGTGAGGTGCGCAGCCGGTCCACCGCCAGCTTGCGCTCTTCGTCCGTCATCCGCCCCGTTCTTTCCATGCGGCAAGTCCTCCCGGAAACCAGAATCTCAAATCGCTCAGGGCTTCGGGGGAGCCAACGCTGCCCTGATGAGTTGCGTGCTCAGTTGCATAAATCCATCGCCCTGGTCGAAACGAAGCGTGCTGATGCCGTGCACAGCGGACCACACGAATCGCGCCAGCGCGACCGGATCTCCCGGCCGGACGTTGCCGCTTTCCTGTCCTTCCCGAATCGTGTCGACCAGAATCGCAAACGCGCGGGCGCCTTCAGAATCGTGCGGGGCTTCGGTTTCGTCGCCGTGCTCTTCTGCGTCAAACATCACATCATAGTAGGCGCGATGCTCCCTGGCAAATTTCACGTAGGCGACGAACATGGCGGACATCTGGGAGGCGAAGTCGGGCGGCGCGGATTTCCGGGCGGCGGTCAGCGCGTTGGCGAACTCGCGGAATCCGGCTTCGCTGATCGCGCAGATTAAATCATGTTTATTGCCAAAATGGCGGTACGCGGCCATGCGCGAGACTCCGGCACGCGAGCCGATTTCCCGCAATGTTAAGGCGCGAACCCCTTTTTCTTCAACAATCTTCAGCCCTATTTCGATCAACGCCGCGCGCAGGTTCCCGTGATGGTACGCCCGCCTTTTTTTCGCCATCAAGAAAATTTTCGCACAAGGGTGTTGACACCGTCAACATTTTACGGATACGATGTTGACGAGGTCAACATGCTGCGCACTGAACTCAGGAAACTCTGGGGCGAAAGCGCTCCCCTCACGGCGGCCGCGATCCTGCTGCTGGCCGCATTTATCGCTTCCGCGGTGGGAATCTTCACCGATCCCCGCATCATCACCGGAATGCCCGCATGGCTCAAGCCCGCGAAGTTCGCCATCTCGGTCGCGATCTTTTCCGCTTCCATCGCCTGGCTGTTTCGCTATGTTCACATCTGGCCTCGATACAAGCGCGCATCCGGATGGATTCTGTCGATTGTCGGAATCGGGGAAGTGGCGATCATCGACGTTCAGGCGGCGCGCGGCGTCGCCAGCCACTTCAACGCCGCGACGCGTTTGGATCAGGCTTTATTCGGAATCATGGGACTGATGATCCTGATCCTCTGGCTGGCCAGCGTCGGGATTGCGATCATGTTGTTCAAGCAGCCGTTCGTGGATCGGACGTGGGGGTGGTCGCTTCGGCTGGGGATGCTGATCAGCGTGATCGGGTCAGCCACCGGAGGCATGATGATTCTTCCTTCTCCGCAACAGATAGCGATGATGCGCGCAAATGAGAAGATTACCGCCGTGGGCGCGCACACGGTTGGCGCGCCCGATGGCGGACCGGGTCTGCCCGGCGTCGGCTGGAGCGTCGAGCACGGCGATTTACGCATCCCCCACTTCCTGGGGCTACACGGCTTACAAGCGCTCCCGCTCCTTGGCTGGCTGATGTCGCGGCGCCGAGGCTCGCCGCGCAGTGTATTCGTACTGGCGGCCAGCTATTTCGCTCTGGTGGCGATCCTGATGTGGCAGGCGCTGCGGGGCCAATCTCTGATCGATCCGGATTCGGCAACGGCATGGGCTGCGGCGGCGTGGCTGGCTGCGACTTTGACCGGCTTGGCTTGGTCGGTCCGTCCAACCACCTCCACGCTGGCGCGGCGCAGCGCAACTCTGGTTTGAATTTATGAGCCCCGATCAACTCTTCTCCATTTGCAACCTGGCGGCGATGGGCGGCTGGATCATTCTCATCTTCGCGGGCCGAAGGCGGTGGGCCGCGGGACTGGTCACCGGAGCCGTGATCCCGGCGATCCTCGCGATCGTCTATGCGGGGCTAATCGCTTCGCACTGGGGCGAGACGCAGGGAGGCTTTGGCACGCTCGCCGGCGTCGCCTCGCTGTTCAGCAATCGATGGCTCTTGCTCGCGGGGTGGGTTCACTACCTGGCGTTCGATTTATTCGTCGGAAGCTGGGAAGTACGGGATGCCGCCAAGCACGGGATATCGCATTGGCTCACGGTGCCCGGTCTTGCCCTGACGTTCTTTCTTGGGCCCATGGGCCTGCTGGTGTATTTCGCCCTGCGCGCAGGTCTGCGGCGCTCGCTCGATCTGAACGGCTGAATCGCATGCCGGCCGGAGCAGGGCTGCGCGATTTCTCGTTCACGGAAGACGCTGTCCTGGGACTGCCGGCGGCGCGCTCTTCTTCTTCATCCGATTCAGCACGTCTTGCATCGAAAACTGGCTGGCGGACTCGATACTCTCGAGTTCGCTCCAATCCAGTGGAACCGCCACAGGTGCGCCCGGTCGGGCGCGAACCGAATAGTCTGCGATCGCGGTGGCCGTGTAGCCGTTGCGCAAGACGTCAATGAAAATCTTGCCGGCACGTTTGGCCTTGGTCATGGTGGCAACGTAAGCTGTGGGCTCAGCGCGTACCATTTCCTGGGCCACCGAACCCGCAAAGAACTTCACGCCGGACCAGATATCTTCGCCCGCGAGGGGCACAGTCACGTGCAGTCCTTTTCCGCCGGTGCACTTCAGTACCGACTCCAGTCCTTTTTTCCGAAGTCTTTGCCGCAGGTCCTGGGCGGCCAGCTTGACCGCTTCAAAGGGTACCTCGGGTGCCGGATCGAGATCGAAAATCATGCGGTCAGGATGGTCGATGGCATCGATCGCAGCTCCCCACGGGTGAATTTCGATCGCGCCCATCTGAATCAGCTCCAGCAATCCTTTTTCGTCCTCGATATAAAGGTATTCGTAGATTTTGCCTTTCTGCCGGAACTGAAAGGGATGTACATCCGCTCCCAGACCCTTACCCGGAGAGCGCTGATAAAAGCACTCGCGGTCGATGCCGCTCGGGCAGCGTAACAGACTCAGCGGGTGACGTGCAATGCAGGGGAGCATGAACGGCGCAATGGCCGCGTGATACTCGGCCAGCTCGCCCTTGGTGACGTGGCCCGTCTCCGAAATGACTCGATCGGGATGCGTAATCGCGATCCCCGCCAGAACCAGACCTTGTCGTTCCACAGGTTTTCCCTTTTTCACACTAGCAACCAAGAGACCCGGTGCAAGGGGTAACGGGGCACAAATGGCCATGGTTAAGTATAATTAAACCGCTATGACGTTGCGACTTTTCGTTTCCCTGGGCGCTGCTACCTTGATTGCGGCGCCGGCTTTTCTGATGGCTCAAACGCCCGCCAAGCCGGCCGTCAAAAAGGCGTGGACGGTTCCGCGCACTCCCGACGGACACCCGGACCTGCAAGGCGTCTGGAGCAACGCCACTATTACGCGCATGGAGCGTTTGCCCGAGTTCAACGGGAAGCTCGATCTGAGCGATGAAGAAGCCGCGAAATTCGAATCCAAGGACCACGACGATGCCGAGGAACGCCCAGGCCGGGACGGGGTGGTGCTCGGCGGGCAAGTATTCTCGGGCGCCAACGCCGGCTATAACGCGCTGTTCATCGATCGCGGAAACGAACTCGCCCGCGTGGATGGAAAGAAACGCAGCTCGCTGATCATCGATCCGCCGGATGGCAAAGTTCCTCCGCGGGTGGCGTCGAATAGCGAAGCCCCAGCGCGCGGACGCGGGGGCGCAGGGTTCGGCAATCAATATGACAGCGTGAAGAATCGTCCGGTTTCCGAGCGCTGCCTGGTAGGCTTCGGGTCGACCTCAGGGCCTCCGATGATGCCGGTGCTCTACAACAACAATTATCAGATTGTGCAGACTCCCGACGCCGTCATGATCCTGGTGGAGATGGTTCACGACGTCCGCGTGGTCCGCATGAATGGGACCCACGAAGGCCCCGAAATTCGCCGCTGGCTGGGGGATTCAATCGGGCATTGGGAAGGCGACACGCTGGTGGTCGACACCACGAATTTCACCAACAAAACCAGATTCCGCGGATCGAGTGAGAGTCTGCATGTGATCGAACGATTCCAGCGAGTGGATCAAAACACGATTTTGTACCGGGTCACGGTCGACGATCCGACGGTGTGGACGAAGCCGTGGACCATGGAGTATCCGTTCTCGGCGACGGCGGGACCGGTTTACGAATACGCCTGTCACGAAGGCAACTATGCCATGGAAGACATCCTGGGCGGCGCGCGCAAGATGGAAAGCGAAAAAAAATAACCTCTGCGCGCATTCCCCCAACCTGCGTTCCAGTAGCGCTAAATCACGCTACGGCTACTTCTGGACTTTAGTGCTCTCCGACGCCACGGCTTGCCAGCGGCCGTCGCGCTTGACGAACACATCCATCCACACGTATGCGCCGCTGCTGTCCTTGGCGTGATAGGTGCTCTTTTCGGTATCGCTTCCGATGACAACCGCCGTATTGCCGAAGACTTTGACTTTCATCTCGCCCAGTTCGACGGATTGATTGCTGGATTCGCCCGATTTCAGCTCAGCGATTGACTCGGCTTTAGTTACCGTCATGCCCCGAAAGTCAATCCCGGTCCAATCGTCAGCCATGATTCGATCAAGAGCCTTGTAGTCCTTGACGAGGGTAGCGTGGTTCCAGTCCTGTTCCATTTGAATTAGCGTCTGTTCAACGGAAACCGGCTCGGCTTTTTTTGACGCCGACTTTTCCTGCCCCATCAGGAGAAGCGGACTCGTCGTCAACAAGCAAACAGCCAATAGTTGCCTCATGCTGCGCTCCTTTTCAGGGTTAACGGAGCATCTTCCGGGCCATTCGCGCAGGTTCTTAAGCGCGCCGGTTCTTAAGAAGGATAAGTGAGGGACGGAAACCAGTTCGCGCCGCGGCCCTCTGGCGTCAGGTCGAGGACATTCCACAGCGGCCACATCATATCGATGTGCCGCTGGTTTTGCCCTTTGTCGGGCGGCATGAACTGAAGCTCGGTGGCATAGGAATGATAAATTTTCCCTTTGCGCCGCACAAACACGTTCATCATCGGCAACTGGCCGCCTTCCGGCGATTCGCCACGATAATCCCGGTTGTAGCTGTTGTTGGCCGAGGAGAGGAGCCGCAGCCGGCGCCAGCCGCGCGTTTGGGCGAACTGCTGGATACGCTCAATCGGCGACTTCGCTACCACTGCCAGGTTGACGCGCTGAGCCAGGTGCAACGCCGCGCCCTCCAGGCTGTCCAGAAACGAAGTGCACATCGGACACGGCGCCTTCATCGCGGGGCTAAACATGTAGCTGTAGATCAGAAGAGTATCGAACTTGTCTCCAAAAAGTTCGGAGAGTTTCACACTGCCGGAGGTATCGTCGAGCACGTAATCTTCGGGCACCGGCCCGCCAAGCGGCAGCTTGCGCCTCATCGCGGCCACGCGTTCGACGCGCCTTCGCAAGTCAGTCTCCGCTGCAAGCAGGCGGTTCCGGGCAGAACGATATCGGGGCGATTCACCGGGAAATAGATTGGCGTGCGTTTTCGAAGGCATTTCGAATCTCCTTTGCGGCCGGTTTTGATGGGAATACACATTCTATCGTTTGACTCATATTGCCTTGCCCCCGGTCGCACGACCATGCTAACGAACTTTCAGCCATTAGCCAAGTGAAATACAATGGCGGGAAGCCCATGCGCTCAAGAATACTGCTATCAACCTCGGCTGCCCTGCTGCTTGCGTGCTCCGCGGACGCCCAGACTCCTCAGACTGCCTCTGAAACCGATCCGATCAAGATATTGGTCAGCCGGTTGGATCTCGCGCGCTACAAGGCGACCATCCGCGGCCTGACTAAATTCGGCGACCGGCGCCAGGGCACGGACCGCAACCGCGCCGCGCTCGATTGGATCGAAGCGCAGCTCAAGAGCTACGGATGCACCAACACGGAGCGCGTCCGCTACGACTTTCAACCCCCTCCGCCCCAAACGGGAGGCAGAGGCGGCCGCGGCGGTAGGGGAAACCAGGCCGGTGGAAGAGTCCGCGGCGACCGTGGTCCTGTGGGCGTCAATAACGATGCGGAGTTGCAGCCGGATTCGCGCCTACGCGAGCTGAATTCACAACCGTCGACGCCCGGCCTGCGCGAAGAGGTCTTTTGCACCAAGATCGGCACGACGCATCCGGAAGAGATGTATATCGTCGGCGCGCATATGGACGGAATCGGCTGGGGAGAAGCCGCGAATGACGACGGATCGGGCGCAGCGTTGGTGATGGAAGTCGCGCGGGTGCTCAGCAGTCCGGACATCACCACCGAACGATCCATCCGCTTCGCCCTGTGGAACAACGAAGAGACTGGAACGAATGGCGCTCGCGCGTACATCGAACAGCGAAAGGATCTGCAAGGCAAGGAAGATCCGCCCGGTTCGGGAAAGTATCCGGAGCCGAAGTGGCTCGGCATGATTCAACACGACATGATGCTGTTCGATCACGGGATGCCGTTTAAAGACGGTACGGTGAGCGATCATCAGCGGCCGGAGGCCGACGTGAATATCGAGTTCCAATCGCGATCGAAAATGGCGCCGCAGGCGGCCGAGCTCGCCTGGGAATTCCTGGCCGCGAACGAACAATATGCTACGGACTATCCTGCCGTGGTGGGAAATCACATGACGAACACGGACTCGGGACCGTTTCAGGATCTGGTTCCGTCCATCAGCTTGCGCGAGATGGAGCGAGTTTCGCAGATCGGCGGCGGCTGGGATCCCACGCATCATCAGCCCATCGACGTCTATTCTCATTTTTCAGATGGCGATTTCCGGCTGGGTTTGAATGCGGCGCAGACCACCCTGGGAGCCGTAGCACACCTCGCCAAAGCAACTCTGAAATAATTGTGATATGCTCAGTTGGCTACCCTAGCCAACTAAGTATATGGCGTCGACCAATTCGGTTCAAACCGCGCTCGATCTACTCGTTCTTACCGTTCTCAGGCGCCGCGGGCCTCTGCACGGCTACGGAATCGCCACCGCGATTGAAGATCTTTCGGAAGAAGCCCTGCGCATCGACGAAGGATCGCTCTACCCCGCGCTGCATCGCATGGAAGAGGCCGGCTGGATCGGCGCGAAATGGATGGTCACCGAGAATAAGCGGCGCGCGCGAATTTATGAACTCACCCGCGCGGGCAAAAAGCAGCTCGCCGCGGAAACCGGGCGCTGGACCAGTTTTTCGGCCGGCGTCGCGCGCGTGCTGCGTCACGCGTAAAAAGGAAATCGGTATGTCCTGGATTTCTCGAATCAAGAATGCGCTTTCCCCGGAGAAATTGGACGATCAGCTTCGCGAAGAAATGTCCGACCACCTGGAACGGCGCACCGCAGCTTTGCGTGAGCGAGGCATGAGCGCGGAGGAAGCGAAGCGCCAAGCGTCGATCCGCTTCGGCAACGCGACTCAACTGCGCGAGCAGAGCCGCGAAATCCGGCTGTCGGCAGTACTCGAAAGCACGCTGCAGGACCTTCGCCACGCCTGGCGAGGATTGCTCAAGAGCCCGGCATTTGCCGTCACTGCGATTTTGTCGCTTGCTCTGGCCATCGGCGCCAATACTGCGATCTATTCCATCGTCGATGCGGCCATGCTGCGGCCTTTGCCGGTGGCCGAGCCGGATCGCCTGTTCAGGCTCGCCTTGCCCAAAATCGACGAACCAGGAAGCGACGCGTCCGCTGAGGATGAATCCTTCAGCTATCCTCTCTACCTCCAATTTCGGACCGCCGCGGGAAATTCCGCGCGACTGGCTCTTTTCAGTTGGGCGCAGCAGATCGAGGTTCAGATCCCCAATGCCGATGCGCCGATCGAAAAGGCCGTGCGGCAGTTCGTTTCGGGAGAGTCTTTCGACATCCTGGGAGTTACGCCGGCCTTGGGTCGCATGTTCTCCGCCGACGAAGATCGCGTTCCCTGGGGCCATCCGGTTGCGGTCATCAGTCACGATTATTGGGCGCGGCGTTTTCAATCCGATTCGGGCATATTGGGCCGCCCTATGCAAATCTGGGGGAAAACATATTCCATCATCGGCGTGGCGCGCCAGGGATTCTTCGGCGTCGAACCGGGCGAGTTTGTCGACGTTCTGGCTTCCCGCCATGATGTACAGCAAGGCCGCGTTCACCAGCCCAAGCTGGAGCTGGTTCCGCATCCTCGGCCGGCTGGATTCCAGCGCAACCCGCGTGCAGGTGCAGGCGCGCTTGCAGCCTATTTTGCGCGATCGCCAGGAAGAGCTGGTCAAGAGATTTCCCACCATGCCGCCAGCGATCCAGCAACAATTTCGGGACGCCGATCTTCGCGTGCATCCCGGCGCGACCGGTGCGTCCACGTTTCGTGAGACTTTCGCGCGTCCCTTGTGGATCGTGTTGGGAGTCGCCGCCGGCATCCTGCTGATCGCCTGCTCGAACGTAGCCAGTCTTTTGCTCGCCCGGTCTACGGCGCGCTCGGCCGAGATGGCGATGCGGATCTCTCTGGGAGCGGGCAGGTCGCGGCTGGTGCGTCAGCTCCTCACAGAAAGCCTGCTGCTTTCGATCCTGGCGGGAGCGCTCGGCTGGATCATGGCGCGTTTTGCGGCGCCTGCGCTGGTCGGCATGCTTTCACGCGGGAAAACTGATCCGGTGCGTTTCGCGCTCTCCATGGACACCCGCGTCCTCCTCTTCTGCGCTGCCGTATCCACCCTGGCAGCCGTGATCTTCGGACTGCTCCCCGCGTGGCAAGCTTCGGGCGCGCAACCGATCGAGCAACTGCGCGGCGTGCGCGATCAGGCAGGCAAACTTCGCCTGGGACGATTCTTCGTCGGCATACAGGTCGCCTTTGCGTTTGGCCTGGTGATCGCCGGAGCGAGTTTCCTGTTCAGCCTGCGCAACCTGTTTGCCGTCGACACCGGATTCGATCCGCGTAACGTCGCCGTGATCACCCTCAGCAGCAGCGGGTTGAGCGACATGACACAAAAGGCCCAGCTCAACGTGCTGCTCGATCAGTTTCAAACCCGCATCGAGGCGCTGCCTGGGATTCAGGGCGCGGCCACGGCGCAGTGGTCGCTTTTCGACGTAACTCACGAGTCGATTCAAGTGATTCTACCTGGCAAACCTCCGTCGGAGCAGGAAGAGGGCATTTACTCCGTCTCGCCGCGATACTTTTCTGCGATGCGCATACCGCTGTTGGCCGGCCGCGACTTCGAACAGCGCGACCGTGGCGAAACCAGCCCCTCGCAACCGCGCCCGATTATCGTAAATCAGGCTTTCGCTCGACGATATTTCGGCGGCGAGAATCCAGTAGGTCGAGTTTTTCAGACGCCTTATGACGGCAGACACCTGATGAGCATGCAGGTGATTGGAGTGGTCGCGAACTCGACCTTAAGCTCGCTTCGGAACGGGCCGCAACCCATCGCTTACACGGTGGTTCGCGGAACCAACTTGTTCACTTTGTACGTTCGCTCGCCTCTCGATCTCGGCTCGGTCGTCAAAATGGTCGACCGGGAAGCGCAAGCGGTCGGATTCGGCACGAGGGTTCGCGAGGTGACCACGCTTGAAACGCTCATCGGCAGTACGCTGTTGCGAGAAAAGCTGCTCGCGGAAATTGGCGGCTTCTTTGCCTCCCTCGGCCTGCTTCTTGCGGCCATCGGACTCTTCGGTCTGCTGAATTATTCGGTGACGCGAAGGACCAGGGAAATTGGGATTCGCGCGGCCCTAGGCGCTCGCCCTCGCGCGCTGGTTTTTCTCGTGTTTCGCGACATGTTCAGCACGGTTGGCGCGGGTCTGATGGCTGGACTCGCTGGTGCTCTCGTTTTATTGACGGCGGTCCGATCGCTCTTGTTTGGAATCGCTCCAACCGATCCGATCGTCATGTCGACGGCTGCGGCGGTTTTTCTTGCCGCGGCGTGCTTGGCAGGCGGACTTCCCGCAACGCGAGCCGCTACTATCGACCCAACCGTCGCGCTGCGGCATGAATAACTCTGGTTGCCGCCGGAGACTAGTCCTGTGCGACTCCACGCCGAAGGCGGTCCGGGAGGCGGCGATCGCGTTTCGATGGTCGGCCTTCGCGCGAGTCGTCGAAGTGCGGCATGGATTTACGCTCCTCTGCTAACTTCAAGCGTAACTCGCGGCTGGCATCCGTCTCGCGATAGAGCCTTTGCGCCGCCGGCGCCGGACCCCGGACCTGACTGAGCAACAGGACCTCGATCTCAAAATCGCCGCTATCGTTTTTCACGCGCAACCGGTCGCCGGCCCGCACCTCGCGCGAGGGTTTGGCGGTTTGTCCGTGGGACTCGATTCTGCCGAGTTCACAGGCTCGTGCTGCAAGCGCGCGTGTCTTGAAGAAGCGCGCGGCCCAGAGCCACTTGTCGATTCTCACCGCGATCTCACGCCGATCATGATCCATTCTCCGACAGTCGCTCGATTGAATTCAAAGTACAATTGACCGGGTTCAATTTGTACATAAGTAAGATTTTCAGGTCTTTTTCGAGCTTGAACGGCTTGATGGACTTGAAAATAATAGAAGTGTCACGTTAGATTGTACGGCATTTGCGGCTGGCATCTCACCTGCACCCCGTAGGACTGCCGCATGTTCGGCAAAATTCAAAACGAGAGGATAGAAGACAATGAGAAAAACTGCGTCATTATTGCTGCTGCTGGCAGCGTTCTCGATGTTGGCCCTCGCGGAGAGCTGGTCGGGAAAGTTAGTGGATGCCTCGTGTTACGACCAACAGAAGAAAGTCGAAAGCTGCGGCGCGTCGAGCGCGACGACGGCTTTCGGGATTGATGTTAGCGGCACAGTTTACAAACTGGATTCGGAAGGCAACTCCAAGGCCGCCGCGGCGCTGAAAAATCGCGCGGACCGTTCCGATCCAAATCAGCCGCAATCCGCGGCCGTAATGGCAAAAGTCGACGGCACTGAAAAAAGCGGAACCATCACCGTACACAGTATTCAGATTCAGTGATTCATCGGTAATGGGCCGCTAACGTCGAGCTGCCGGCGCAGCTCGACCAAGCTGAGGGCGGAAATGGTATCCTTGGATCGTGGGGTTATCCATTCCCCCTCAGATTGTAAAGACGGTTCTGGCATCCATGGTGCTGATGGGCGCGGCAGCGAAGGTGTGTCAGGCGCCGCAGACTCCGCCCGAACCCTCGATTCGCGACCGCAGCCGCCTGGCTGACGCCTTCGTTCGCGAAAGGTTGGCGATCTGGCAGCAACGTCTGAAACTCCAGGACTGGCAAATCTCGATCGTCATGTCGCACCCGAGCGAACTGAGACGCGGAACGCTGGGAAGCATTCGCTGGGACCCCGAACAGAAAACGGCCGTGATCCGGGTTCTCGACGCGTCGGATTATAAGCCGCCGTTCCGCGCGGCGCTGAGCGACATGGAGTTCACCGTCGTTCACGAATTGATTCACCTCGAGTTTGCCAACATGACCCGCACCGAGCAAAGCCGCAGGGAGGAAGAGTACGCCGTGAATCATATGGCGGATGCGCTGCTGCAACTCGATAAAGCGGACGATCGTCCCGAAGGCACCCACCCATAAAAAAGCCGGCCGCATCCCGTGAAGGACGCGGCCGGTGGTTGGAGGAAACAAACTACCGAGTTTGCGTGCGCACGTGCACGGTGTCGACCGCGAACTGCGCGCCGATACCATGGCAGGTCACGCAAGCTTCGCCCAGCGCTGACGTGTTCGATAGCGCATGGGACGCCGTGGCTTTGTCGTCATGGCAACCTTGGCAGGCGGCCGAAATCGGAGGCGTGGTCGGGGTGAAGCCGCCGGGGCTGGCAACCGAGGCGACGGCGCCTACATTGTCCACCTGATACGAACTATTGATATGGCAGGTAGTGCAATCGCGGAGGTCGCCCGGGAACAGCACGCTTTGATAATTGGTGGTGCCCAGAATGTATGGGTTGGCCAGGTTCGCACCGCGATGGATGCTGTGAATCTGGGTGGCGAAGCTGACGCTTTGCTTGGATGTGCCGTCAGACAGCGTCGGATTGTGGCAGATGCCGCACTCTTGCGTGGCGCCGCGAGATCCGCCGTGCACGATACCGAGGTTCTGGTGGCAGTTGCTGCAATTGGCCAGCGAAACCACCTGGCGTCGCGCCGCCATGGGCGTGCTGTCGAGCGAGAAGTAGTATTCGACCGGCACTGCCATGTCGGTGGCCGTAACCTGCTGGGTGGTTCCGGCAAGCAGCGTAACCGTGTTGGCCGCTTCCATTGAAACGGTGTAGGAACCGGTGGCTGTGGCCGGGATCGCATTGGTCATCGTGTACATGTAGATTCCATTTGCGCTGCCGGTAGCCTTGGTGGGAGTTTCGGAAACGCGAATTCCGCCCGGCGCGACGCCGTAATCGACATTGTTGCCACCCAGGACCATGCGGATCGTGGTGAGCTTCGTAATGTCCACCGGATTGCCGGACTTATCGGTCACCTGGAAGGTCACGGTCGGATTGCTGCCGGCGGTCCCATTGTCCACTTTGAGGATCTTCAAGACGATGCCCGGAAGAGAGGTGGAGTTGTTGGGGACGGTGTGCGCGCCGGGAATCGACGCGTCGAATTCATTGTGCATGACGGAGGTATGGCAGTTCGTGCACTGCGTATCGTCACCCTCGATCAGGTTCACGTGATTCTGGCCGGTGGCGAAGTTAACGTCGTCGTGGCAAGAGCCGCAAACCGCGCGGCTGGGACTGGTCTTCCAGTTTGCGGCTTGCGTCGGGCCTTGGGCGTGGCACGTTGTGCAATTGCGAATGTCCTGAGGAAAGATCACCTTGGAATAATCCTCACGGGTTCCGCGGTGCTCCACGTAGTAGGGAGTGCCGGCCACTACGCTCGGCAGGCTGGATCCCATGTGCAGCTTATGGATGAACACCTTCATGTCAACGGTGTTCAAAGAATCCGGGTTGGTGCTTTGCGGGGTGTGGCACAGAACGCAAAACGCAATCTTCGTGCGCGGGCCGGGGCCGCCGTGCGCGTTTAACGGATTGTGGCAGCCGTTACAGCTGGCTTCATTAATCACATCGCGGACATTGGTGACCGCGGCGCCATTCGGAACGAACGTGAACACATCGTTCGAGGTGAACATTTCCGGGTAGCCATAGGCGGAAAGGTCGCGTTCCAACTGGGTGCCGATGGAGTGCGTGGCGGTTGCATCAAAACCGGACGGGGCTTTGGTCCCGAAGACGTAATCGTAGGTGCCGCTGGCCGCATCCACCAGCGTGTAGGTGCCACCCTTGTCGGTGCTGGCCTGCGTCTGCGATGGATTGGAATTCGTGGTCGCTTTATCGACCGTAGTGGTGTAAGCGACGTACTGGGTTTGGCCACTCGGGATAAACGCTGCAACAAAAGCGACGCTTTCGGCTCCCGGCGTCAATGCGCCGTTGATATCGAGGCCCGCGCCGTTGGAATCGGTGATGGTAAAGCGAGTGGTGATGGTGCCGTCCTTGGCAATGGAGGCGCTTTTGATTTGGATCACGGCGCCGGTGTTAAACGAATCGAATAACGTCGTCGCATTGGGACGGAAGGATGGATTTTGTTTCGCCGGCCTGTCTTGCGCGGACGCGGCGAGGATAAAGAACGCGCCTGTCAAAATCAGCGCGGCCCGAATGGGCACACAATGCTTATTCATAAGAAAAAACCTTCCTCGGACAAACATCATCCGGTCGCGGGTTACGAGCCGCGCTAGCACGGACGGAGCATGCCAACCTCCGGCGACCGTACTTTCAAATCATCGACTTAGATCACGCCAAGACACGCAGTGCGTGCGGTGGCGCACTTTTGGGGGTCTTCACTCACCCCTTAGTCTGCTTTGCGGAGGGATTACAAGGCTACTCTTACGGCCGCCACGACTTACCGTTCATCGTGACGTTGTCGACTTGCAGCCCTTCCACGTGTTCGATGATGTTGGGCTTCGCGGCCTGATCGAATTTGCAATGCGCCACAGTGACATTGCGGACCGGATCGGACGCATAGCCGCGCAAGTTCAAGGCGTCCACCGTTTTTTCGCAGGTCACGTCGCGAATTTCGACATTCCTGACAGTCGGAAGAAATGCCCCGCCTTCGCCTTCTTCGTAGCTGAAATCGATCTGGATGACGTCATGCGCGACCTCGCCGACGGTCACGTTCCGGAAAGAGATGTTTTCGATCACGCCGCCGCGGTAGGAATTGGTTTTGATTCTCAGCGCCCGCTCCAGATGAGGACTGCTCATCTTGCAATCGCGAACAAATACGTTGCGGACGCCGCCGGAAGCCTCGCTGCCGATGCTGACGCCGCCGTGGCCGTCTTTCATGACGCAGTTCTCGATTACCAGGTTCTCGCAGGGAGCGTTGATGCGGCGGCCGTCGCGGTTACGGCCGGATTTAATGGCGATGCAATCGTCGCCAGTGTCAAAAGTGCAGCCTTGAATCAGGACGTTGCGGCAGGATTCGGGATCGCAGCCGTCGTTGTTGGGGCCGTGCGTGGAAATGTTGACGTTTCGCACGGTTACGTTGCTGCACAGGACGGGATGAACTTCCCACATCGGCGAATTTCGGATGTTGATTCCCTCGATCACGACGTTTTCGCAGCGATAGGGCTGGATGAACTGAGGCCGAAGATAATGGCCCGGTCCGAAGACGCGGTCCTTCACGGGAATGTCTTTATCCGCCATTGCGACCAGCGCGGCGCGGTCCGCCAGGGCGTTCGGGCCGTCATGATGGGCGCCGCACGTGACGCCGCCTTTCCACGGCCACCAGTGGTCGCAATCGGCCTGGCCATCGAGGGTACCTGAGCCGGTGATGGCGATGCCGGTTTGCTCGAAGGCGTAGATCAGGGACGAATAGTTCATGCATTCGGTGCCTTCCCAGCGCGTGAAAACCACCGGATAATCTTTGGGATCGCGGCTGAAGCGCAGGGTGGCGCCTTCGGCGATGTAAAGATTCACGTGGCTTTTCAGATAGATCGCGCCGGTGAGGAAGATTCCCGGTGGCACCACGACGCGACCTCCACCGGCGACTGAGCAGGCGGCGATGGCTTTACGGACGGCGTCGCTCGAATCGGCTTCGGGCCTGGCTCCGTAACGGGTAATGTCGAAATCGCGATTGGGAAATTTCGGCGGACGGATACGGGCGACGATTGCGGCGGCTCCGTCTCGCCAGTCGCCAAAAGCGGACGTGGCCAGAGCGGCTGCTGCTCCCGCAGCGAAGCTTCTTCGGGTGATCATGCTGTCTATCCTTATCACGCATTCGCTCCAGGAAAAGACATTTAGTTCTTCTCAATCATCAGTTTAGGAAAACGGTCGGTACCATTGAGCCGAACAGTCGGATAGAATCGGGAGCGGATGAAGCTCGAGAAATATTCGATCGGTGTGGGCGACCGGTTTGTCCACCAGGCCAAGGCGCAACTGGCGGCGTGCAGGTGCGCCGAGCGGCGGGGCGTCACTATCGTTCCGGTGTGGAATAAATCCAACCGCGAGCATATCACCATCGGGTCGGAGCCGGGCAGCACTCGAAAGGCCGTGGATGCTGCGGTTCGCGAGTTGGACTGGAAGCATTCCTATTACGTCGATGCGGATCACATCGATCTGAAGACGGTCGACCGGTTTCTGGATCCGTGCGATTTTTTCACCATCGACGTGGCATCGTCGATTGGCCGTCCGCCGGAAGTGGGTGCAGCGGAAGCGCTTCTCGACCGCCATCCCGAGTTGACGGAGGGGTCGCGCGCGGGGGCATTGGCCGTTGCAAGGAAGTATCTGCTTGCGGTACGTGAGGCCGGGCGGATTTACCGGAAAATCGCGAGCCTCAAAGGCGCCGGGAATTTCGTGACGGAAGTGTCCATGGATGAGACCGACGCTCCGCAGACCCCTTCGGAACTGCTGCTGATTCTGGCCGCGATCGCGGATGAAGGGATTCCGATTCAGACCATTGCGCCGAAGTTCACCGGGCGATTCAACAAAGGCGTGGATTACGTGGGCGACGTCGCGCAGTTTGAGCGGGAGTTTGCCGACGATGTCTCGGCAATCGCGATTGCGGTCGGCCGGTACGGGCTTCCTGGGAATTTGAAGCTGAGCGTTCATTCGGGCAGCGACAAGTTTTCGTTATACGCGCCGATCCGGCGGGTACTCACGAAATTCAACGCCGGAGTGCATCTGAAAACAGCGGGAACCACATGGCTGGAGGAGTTGATCGGGCTCGCCGAAGCGGGACCGGAGGGGCTCGCGCTGAGCAAAGAAATTTATGCGGCGGCGTATGACCATCGCGAAGAACTGTGCGCGCCGTACGCGGCGGTGATCGACATCGATCCGGCGCGGCTACCTGCTCCGGACGAAGTGCGCGGGTGGAATGCGGAACAGTTTGCGGGCGCGCTGCGGCACGATCCGAAGAATCCGCTGTTCAATCCGAGTGTCCGGCAGTTGCTGCACGTCGGCTACAAGATCGCGGCGAAGATGGGCGAGCGGTATACGAAGCTGCTCGATTCCTGCGAGCCGGCGATTTCGAAAAATGTGACCGGGAATTTGTATGAGCGTCACATCGTTCCGCTGTTTCTGGGAGCAGCCTAGTGAAATGGTTGTTCTTCGCCGTGACCGCGCTGGCTTCAGCGCAGGATACGCGCACTGTCAATGAACCCGTGATTCCGCCGGTGTGCACGCGGCTGAAGGCTCGCTTGTCGCTTACCCTCTCTGAAAGCGACGAGCGCAATCCGGATACGGCGAGAATCCAGCACGCGCTGGATCAATGTAAACCGGGGCAAGCGGTTTCGCTCGAAGGCGGGGCGTTCCTTTCGGGGCCGCTTCAATTGCGCGCGGGAGCGACGCTGTTGGTGGGTGGCGGCGCCACACTATACGCATCGCGCAATCCGCGGGATTACGATGTCGCGCCGGGGCGATGCGGGACGGTCGACGACAAGGGCAAAGGCTGCAAACCGCTGATCGGCGGCGATCACGTGGCGGACGCGGCGGTGATGGGCGATGGAATCATCGACGGCCGCGGCGGCGCGACCCTGACCGGCGCCAAGGTTTCCTGGTGGGACCTGGCGCAGGAGGCCAAAGTCAAGAATCTCAATCAAAACGTCCCGCGAATTCTGGTGCTGAGCTATTGCGACCGGTTTACCCTGTACCGAATAACGCTGAAGAATTCGCCGAATTTCCATGTGTCGTACAGTCACGGCGATGGATTTACGGCGTGGGGAGTCATCATCGACGCGCCGAAGACCGCGCGCAATACGGACGGCATCGATCCGGCGAATGCGACCAACGTCACCATCACCCACTGCTTCATTCATACCGGCGACGATCAGGTGGCGATCAAAGGCGGCGGCTCCGGCGCTTCGTCGCACATGACCATCGCGCATAATCATTTCTACACCGGACACGGGATGTCGATTGGAAGCGAGACGGACGCGGGAGTTCATGCGATTCGCGTCAAGGATCTGTCGATTGAGGGAGCGGACAACGGGCTGCGGATCAAGTCCAATTCGAGCCGCGGGGGACTGGTGGAAGACGTCGTTTATGAGGACGTTTGCATCGCGGACACCAAGAATCCGATCTACATGGATTCGAACTATTCTTTTTACGGCAAGGAGCGGGACAAGCTGCCCAGGTTCGCCGGCATTATCCTGCGCGACGTGAAGATCCTGACTCCGGGGACGATCACGCTCGACGGATTCGACGAAACGCACCGCCTGGAAATGACGTTCGACGGCGTGATTCTCGGCAAACCAGCGGAGACGAAGATCGTGGCGCATCATGCTCGCATCACGTTGGGACCCGGTACCGTGAACTTTGCTCCTTCGGGCGACGATGTGGCGGTCACCGGCAAGCCGGGGCGGGCCAACGCCACCGGTTGCGCGGACATATTTGTGCCCATGCCCGTTAAATGATGAGTTGTGCGATGCTCATCCCAGGGCTATGGACGTCCGGCAACTAGAACTGTTCCTGGCGGTGATGGAGTATTCGAGCGTCACTCGCGCGGCGGAGAAGGTGAACCTGTCGCCCGGCGCGGTCAGTCTCCGATTGCAGAACCTGGCGGCCTGCTTGCGCGCCGACCTGTTTGTTAGAACCGGAAAGCGTCTGGTTCCGACGCCGGCGGCGCTGCGGCTGGCGGAACTCGCCAAGACGGTGGTTCGGCAAATGCGGCAGATCGAACAGGAGTTCGAGAACAACCCTGCCTCCGACACGCGACCTTTTTACCTGGCGACGGGCGCGACCACCTTGATTCATCGGCTGGGCGCACCGCTGCGCGCGTTGCGTAGAGAGTATCCGAATACTCCGGTGAAGATTACGGTTTCGTCGACTGAGGAAATGGTCGCGGGGCTGCACGACCGGCGCTTCGATCTGGCGCTGATTTCGCTCCCGCTCGAAGATGAGAATCTAACCATTCTGCCGCTGTTCGAAGAAGAATTGCTGATTTTGAAACCGTCGGCGGCACGGGTTCGAGGCTGGCACGTCGGCACGATGGAGACGGCGGAGCTTGCGTCGGCGCAGTTTCTTCTGTATCCGGGCCGGAGCAACATGCGGGCGATGATCGACCGGTTCTTTCGCGAGATCGCTCTGACGCCGCGAGTGATCATGGAAGCCGACGATACCGAGGCGATCAAGCGGCTGGTGGAGGCGGGGTTCGGCTATTCGATTCTGCCGGAATATGCCTTGCGCAGCCAGCCGAGGTTCTTTCGGACGTTTCGCGTGGCGGGACGACGCCTGGTGCGGCAGCAAGCGCTGGCATCGGTGCGGGCGCAGCATCCGCGGGCGCTGACGGCCTCGATCGCGCGATTTCTGCAAAATGCGTTGATTGGGCCACAAATTAACGCCGATGCGCGCCGATCCCGAAAAAGTTAAAAAACGAATCGGGCGCCCAATTGTAGCGTTCTGGGACGATTCGCCTGCGTCGTGATTAAGCCAAATCCGGAACTGCTGGCGGTGGTGCTCGGAGCTGAAAACACGGGATGGTTCAACACGTTGTAGGCTTCCAGGCGGAGCTGCAAGTTCATTTGCTCTCGGATGAAGAAGCGCTTACTGATGGACGGGCTCCAGTCGTTGATGCCGTCCTGGCGGAGGTTGGGGAAGGTGGTCGAGAAAGTCCGGATATGATACTGGAACTGGTCCGTGGACTTGGTGTCGAAGGCAGATGTATTGAAGGCCGCGGTGCTGGTGTCGCGGTTATTCAGGACGATCGGCGCGCCGAAGTACACGTAGTCGCCGGGGTTCGTGGTGCTGCCGTTCACCCAGGTGAGCGGCGCCCCGGTTTGATACGTGTAAATGCTGTTGATGCCCCATCCGCCCACCAGCAGGTTTTCCAAGTGAGAGCTGCTGTTCAGGAAGTGCTTGCCGGTACCGAAGGGAAGCTCGTACACAAAGGCGAGCACAAAGCGGTTGGGATGATCGAAGGGAGAGATTCGTTTTTCGGGGAGCGGAGCGGTATCGTTCAACCAGGTATCACGCTCAATCAGTTTCGAAAAGATGTAGTTGCCGACCAGAGTCAGACCGCTTGAAAACCGCTTTTGAAAGCGCACGTTTAGACTGTCGTAAAAAGAACTGCCGGCTGTGTTGTTCAGCTCGACCACGCCGCTGCTGAAGCTGCCGGTTCCGGTGGGGAACTGGGGATAGCGCGCCAACAGTTGGGCGACGCTGGTGGTGGTGCCGTTCTGGGCGGTCGCCAGGCCCGAGAAGGGATTCGGCACGGTCGCGCTCAGTGTGTTGATGGTGTTCTGGTCGCGAGTTCCCATGGTGCTCAGGTATTGAACCGGGATTCCGTTGAGCTGCGTGACGAAGATCGGCAGGTGCACGCCGTGATTGCCCATGTAGGTGAATTCGAGCAGAGTATTGGGTGTGAAGGAGTGCTCGAAACCGAAGTTCCAACGGAGCGAATAGGGGTCCTTCACGTTGGGATCGATGAACTGCACGGTTTGGCCCTCAAACGTCGCCAAGCCCGCCGAGGATCCGGCCGGCGCTTTGATCCCGTTGGGAAATGGATTGCTGAGCGTCGTGGCCGGGGTCAGGAAACTGTTGTTGGAGGGGACATAGGTCGTGGTCTGGCTGAATCCGTACTGCTGAAGGATGGGATTCGTCGAATAGGCGCCGGTGATGGCGAGCTGGGTGATGCTCACCGGCTGTACGAACATGGCGAAACCCCCTCGAAATACGGTTTTCCCATGCAGCTTGTCGGGAGTCCACGCGAATCCGACGCGGGGACTGAACGGGTGGGATGTCTGGTTATAAAGGGCTCCGTCGGTTGGAAAATTTAGACCACCGTTTACGTTGAAGCCGCCGACGGGAATCTCCGAGATGGGATGGGCGTTATAAGCAGCAATGGCTGCGGGCGCCAGCGGGTTCTGGGCGGTGGCGTTGAAGCCGTCCACGGTGCGATCGTATTTCTCGTTATAAGGCGCGTCATAATCGAAGCGCAAGCCGAGGTTGATGGTGAGATTCTTCTTCACGCGCCAGTCATCCTGGACAAAACCCGCGATGTAATGTTCGTAGTATGCCGCGGACGTGTTCAAGTCGTACCCGCCGCCGGTGGGCAGACCAAGCAGGAGCTCGGCCACGTCCTGACCCAGCACCACCGTCGAGGACGAACTACTGGATGGCTTCACCCAGCTATTCGAGCTGAACGAGAAGTCGCCCGCTGAATTTCCCGCGCTGAAGACGTTCAAATTGTACTGGCGTGCGTCCACGCCTACTTTGATCGTATGGTTCCCCTTAATCGTGATCCAGGTGCCGAAGAATTGCAGCGACTGCGACGGCAGGGTATTGGAGGAGTTGGTGCCGAGCGTGGTGAGTCCGGTGGTGCTGGCGAAGGCGATGTTCGGGAGCTGCGGATATTCCGAGGTGCTCAGCATGTAGGACGGGAAGCCGAGGCTGGTGGGATCGAAGCCGGCGCTGGGCGACGGGTGCGCTTCTCCCATGCGCGTAAAGTTGAATCGGGTATCGATCACATTCGTGGCGTTTACGGTGTAAACGTTGTCGAGGCTGGCTCCCCAGTTGTTGCGGGTGAGCAGCGAGCCGGTGGCGACGTTGCCGAAGTAGTCATTCTTGCTTTGTTCGTAGCCGGTGCGTCGAATATCGAAGAACATGCGGTCGTTGTTGCTGATGTTGTAATCGAGACGCCCCAGTTCGTTGTTGTAATTGTCGGGCGTACCCGCGGTGCTTCCGAAGTTGTCGAATCCACCGGCTTGGCCCGCGATGTTGGGCAGCGGGATCAACTTCATGTACGCCTGGGCGATGGGATTCAATTCGTTCGACTGCAGGACGTTGCCGGAAATGGGCTGGCGGGTGATGGTGGTTCCATTCTGGACGGCGCTATACGGGTCGTAGAGCTGGTATTGAGAGCCGAGTTTGAGAAGCGCCGAGAAATCCCCGGTGCGTTCGGCGGGGGTGGGAACGGTCAGAAAGGTGGTATTCGGCTGACTGTCCTTGAGCCCTTCCCACGCGAAAAACCAGAACAGCTTGTTCTTGCCGTTCAGAACCTTCGGAATCATCATGGGTCCGCCGGCGGTGACTCCGTACTGGTTGTAGTGCGTCACGGGATTCCCGAGGCCGGCCTTGTTGTTGAAAAAATTGTTGGCGGCGAGAGTATTCGGCTGGTTGAATTCCCAAGCCGACCCGTGAAGAGAGTTGGTACCGGTTTTGAGCACCTGATTCATGGTGCCGCCGCCGGTATGGCCGAAGGAGGCGTCGGAATCGAAGGCCTTCACGCGGACTTCCTGAACCGCGTCGGTGGGCGGGCTGTAGGCGAGGCGTCCGTCCCAGGTGGCGTCGGGGGAACCGTCGACGAGAATTTCGTTGGTTTGCGAAGGCGTGCCGCCGATGCTCCAGCCGGCGGCTCCGGCGCTATCGAAGGGATGAATCAGGGACGGCTGTCCGGTGGCCAGAACGCCCATCGAAAGAGAAGCCAGCACCAGCGGTGTCCGGCCGTTTAGTGGCAGGTCCTCCACTTCCTTGGTGGTGATGGCTTGCCCGACGGATGCATTTTCGGAATTGATGAGCGAGGCATCCGCGGTGACTTCGACGCTCTGCGAAACGTTGCCGACTTCGAGCGCGATATCGACTACCGGGTGCTCGCCGGAGCCGACGTTGATGGCTTTATGGGTTAATTCCTTGAATCCGTCGGCTTGCACCTGAATGTCGTAGATGCCGGGCGACAGGAACGGGAGCGTATATTGACCAGCCGAGTCGGAAACGGTCTGGACCTTGGTGCCGGTTCGCTCCTCGGTGGCGGTCACCTTTGCATTCGGGACGCGGCCGCCCGCAGGGTCCGAGATGACACCGCTGACTGTGCTGCGAAATTCCTGAGACAACGCTGGGATCGCGAGCAAAGTGACGGCGAGGATCCAATGAACAGTATGGTTTACGATCTTTTGCATCGGTCGACTCCTGAAGTCTCTTTTTGGGGAGGTGCTATTCGAGAAGAAAGGGGACAACAGAATTCGAAATTGTCATCCGCAACACGCGACGTAGCCATGCGCAGCCCTTCGAGGAAGAATGAATTCTGCGTAACGAGACCTATTCCGGAATATAAGGCTGTGCGCGAGGAACGTCAAACGAGGAATCCTAAACAGGATGTTGAGGCTCGCTCAAGCTAGCGCTAAAGGTTTGCAGATGGGCTAAGGTTCAGACCCTATTTACCCTTCACACCACCCGGCCGATAATCAGGTGGGAGCTTGCGTGTTCGTCGACCACTACGAGATTCTTCAAATCAGCCCAAACGCCAACCAACAGACGATCTATCGCGTCTACCGCATCCAAGCCCAGCGTTTTCATCCAGATAACCAGGCGACCGGCGACCCCGAGGCGTTTCGCCGGGTCTCGGAAGCGTATGAAATCCTGAGCGATCCGTCGCGCAGGGCGTCCTATGATGTGGAACATCGCAATGCCCGGCGCCGCAGCGCGCGGGATCTATTCGAGGAAGCGAACGCTTCGCAAGGCGTCGACGTTGAAAAGTACAAACGGCAGGAGATTCTGTCGCTGCTGTACAAGAAACGGGCCGCGCATCCCGAACAGTCGAGCATGTCGCTGCGGGATTTCGAGGAAGTTCTGGCGATCCCGCGGCAGCAGCTCGAGTTCAGTCTTTGGTTTCTCAAAGAGGGCGGATTCCTGGTGCGGTCGGACAGTGCGCGCCACACGATCACGATGAAGGGCGCGGAGTGGGTCGAGTCGATCGTTAAAGGACGCGAGGCTCCGGCGATGCCGGGAATCACGGACGGCTCGCGCGTGGCCTAAGGCTCGACCCTCCTAGCGCCGATAAACAACTGAGGGAAGAAAAACTATGTCCTCTTCGTCCGCCGGCAAGTTTCAGGATCATTACGCGCTGTTCAATATCGATCCCAAGGCAAACTCGGAAACGATTCAAGCCGTCTATACGAAGCTGGCGCAGAAATATCATCCGGGCAATTCCGAAACCGGGGACGCGGAGAAGTTCGAGGCCGTGAATCTGGCGTATGAAGTTCTCTCCGACCCGGAACTTCGTAAAGGCTTCGATAAGATCAAAGGCGTGGACACGGGTGGCGACCCAAAGTTCAGCGGGCTCGAATTTTTCGAAGCGATGGGGCGCGGAACTGGTCTGCGTTCGGCCCTGCTGTGCGTGATGTACGACCGGCGGCGCAGCCGTCCGTTCACGCCCAGCCTGTCGATGCGGCACATCGAGAACATGCTCGTCGCGACTCCGGAGGAATTGAATTTCGCGCTGTGGTACCTGAAGCAGCGGAGCCTGGTGATCAACGACGACAAGAGCAGCTTGCAGATCACGGTGGATGGCATGGACGCCCTGGAAGCGAACCGGCCTTCGCCCGAACTTGTGATGCCATTCGTCAAACCGGGAGCGCTGGCAAGCGCGCCGCAAGCCGCCGAGAGCATACCAGAAACGCTGGCGACCCTGGCCACGACGGTCGCGACGGCGGGGGAAGAATCGGGAACCCAAAAGCGCTTCGGCAACCGGTTGGGAAGTTTGTTAAAAGCGACAGTGCCAGTCCGAGGCGAGGCGGGGTAAGAATCTAGCGGCCTTCGTCGTCGATGGCGATCTTCAGTGCGCGCAGGAATTTCTGATCCTGCGAAGTGAGTTTGATCTTGCCCACTTTGCGCCGTCCCGTCTCAGGCGGAGTCTTCAGCTCGATGGTCTCGCCCTCTTCGTCTTCTTCGGATTCGTCGCGCTTGTTGAAGCCGATGGTGGCCTCAAGGACCAGGAAGACGTCGTAGCCGGCGCGCTTGATTTCGCCGATCGCGGCGGCGATGCGGTCGGAATCGGAGAGCGACTCGTTGATCGCATTCCCCAGTTCCTGCATGAGCTCCTTCAATCGATCTTCCAAAGGACCCTCTTTTCTGCGCCCCGCTGGCTGGCGGATCACTTCTCCCAAACCACCTTCAGCATATCATCTGATGCCGTCAGAGGCTAGACGGTTCCAGGACCCGCCTCCTGATGAAATTATCGGCAGCCGGCGGGCGATTCTGTATCGGATCGCGTTTGTTAGGATGAGAGTACAGGCAATGGGCCGACTTATCACTCGCGTTCTAGGCCACGTTGTGCCCGGCGTCGTTCGCCCGCTGCGCGCGCTGTGGAACGAGTTGATCGGTTTCCTGTTCCTGGTGCTGGCCAGCGCGCCGATTCCTTCGATCGTGCGCTATGTACGTCATTACGAGGGAGATGCCGACAGTCTGTTCCGCATCGTGTTGTCGTTCTGCTTTGCCGCGCTGATGGCCTATTTCGGCGTCACCTCGTTCCTGCGCGCCCGAAGGATCTCGCGCTCATGACGCGAGATGCCGGGCCAGTATCCCTTCACGCGCGGCATCTATCCCGACATGTACCGCGGCCGCCTCTGGACCATGCGCCAGTACGCCGGCTTCGGCACCGCCGAGGAGAGCAACCGCCGCTACCGCTATCTGCTGTCGCAAGGCATCACCGGACTTTCGGTGGCCTTCGATCTGCCCACGCAGATGGGCATGGATTCCGACCATCCTCTGGCGGCGGGCGAAGTGGGACGCGTGGGCGTGGCGATCTGTTCGCTGGCCGACATGGAGCGGCTCTTCGAGGGCATTCGGCTGGATCAGATCACCACGTCGATGACCATCAACTCGACGGCGGCGATTCTGCTGTCGCTGTACGTGCTGGTCGCGCGGCGGCAGGGCGCCGATCTGCGCAAGCTTTCCGGCACCATCCAGAACGACATTCTGAAGGAGTACATCGCGCGCGGCACCTACATCTATCCGCCGCGGCCGGCCATGCGCATCATCACCGACCTGTTCGCGTGGGCCGGCGCGGAGCTGCCCGAGTGGAACACCATCTCGATCAGCGGCTATCACATTCGCGAAGCCGGCTCGACCGCGATGCAGGAAGTGGCGTTCACGCTGGCCAACGCCATCGCCTATATCGAGGCGGCGATGCAGCGCGGGCCTGGACGTGGATTCGTTCGCGCCGCGGCTTTCGTTCTTCTTCAACGCGCACAACGATTTTCTGGAAGAGATCGCCAAGTACCGCGCCGCGCGGCGGCTGTACGCGCACATCATGCGCGACCGCTTCGGCGCGAAGGAATCCGAAGTCGATGATGCTGCGCTTTCACACGCAGACCGCCGGATCGACGCTGACCGCGCAGCAGCCGGACGTGAACGTGGTGCGCGTGGCGCTGCAGGCGCTGGCGGCGGTGCTGGGCGGCACGCAATCGCTGCACACCAATGCGCGCGACGAGGCGCTGGCGCTTGCCCACCGAGGAATCGGCGCGGCTGGCGCTGCGCACGCAGCAGATCATCGCGTATGAGAGCGGCGTCACCAACGTGGCCGATCCGGTGGGCGGCAGCTACTACATCGAGGAGCTGACCGACGAGATCGAGCGCGGCGCGCAGGATTACATCGAGCGCATCGACGCCATGGGCGGGACGCTGGCCGCGATCGAGAAGGGCTTCATCCAGGCGCGAGATTCAGAACGCGGCGTACGAATACCAGCAGTCAGGTGGAGCGCGGCGAGACGATCGTGGTCGGCGTGAACCGGTTTCAGCCAGGCAGAACGAGCAGTCCGCCGGCGGCGTTTCGCATGGATCCCGACGTGGAGCGCGAACAGGTGGAGCGTCTGCGCGAGCTGCGCGCGTCGCGGATCAGCGGCCGAGGTGGAAGCGACGCTTGAGCGCGCTGGAACAAGCCGCGCGCGGGATCGGACAATCTGATGCCGAAGATTCTTGGCGGCCTGCGAAGCGTATCGCCACGGTCGGCGAGATTTCCGACCGGCTGCGGAGCGTGTTCGGCGAATATCGTGAGAGACTGAACCGATCCACATTATCGGCGGCGGCTTGGCCGGCTGCGAAGCGGCCTGGCAGGTCGCGCGCGCCGGCGGTCGCGCCGTGCTTTACGAAATGCGGCCGCGTGCGGTCAGACGCCGGCGCACAAGACCGAGCGCGCTGGCCGAGCTGGTGTGCAGCAATTCGCTCAAGAGCGAACAGGAGAACGGCGCGCCGTGGCTGCTGAAAGAAGAACTGCGGCGGCTGGATCGCTGCTGATCGGCGAGATCGCGCCGCGCACGCGGGTTCCCGGCCGGCACGCGCTGACCGTCGATCGCGAGCTGTTCGCCGCCGAAGTCACGCGCGCGATCGAAGACGAACCCGCGATCGAAATCCGGCGCGAAGAAGTGACGTCGCTCGATCCGGAGCACATCTGGATCATCGCCAGCGGGCCGCTGACGTCCGACGCGCTGGCGGCGGAGATCGCGCGGCTCACCGGATCGCGACGGCTGTTTTTCTACGACAGCATCAGCCCGATTGTCGACGCCGAGTCGATCGATACCTCGATCGCGTTCGCGGCGTCGCGCTACGGAAAATCGCTCGACGGCACCGACGATTATCTGAACTGCCCGTTCGACAAGGCCGCAATACGAGGCGTTCCTGGACGCGCTGCTTGCGGCCGAGAGCGTGCCGGCGCACATCGACGAAGATCAGCGTCGCGCTATTTCGAAGCCTGCCTGCCGATCGAAGAGATCGCGCGGCGCGGACGCGACACGCTGCGCTTCGGACCGATGAAGCCGATGGGGCTGACCGATCCGCGCACCGGCCGGCGGCCCTACGCGGTGGTGCAGCTTCGCAGGAGAACGCGCGCGCGGGCAGCTCAACCTGGTCGGATTCCAGAATCACATGCGCTTCGGCGAGCAGCAGCGCGTGCTGCGCATGATTCCCGGGCCTGGAGAACGCCGAGTTTCTGCGCTTCGGGCAGGTGCATCGCAACACGTATATCAACGGTCCCGCGCTGCTTGACGCCGACGCTGCAATTGCGGACGCGCCCGAATATTTTCTTCGCGGGACAGATTTCGGGCGTCGAAGGATACGTGGAATCCATCGCCACGGGGCTGGTCGCCGGGCGCGCTGCGGCCGCTCTGGCGGCCGGCGAATCGCCGCGCGGCTTTCCCGCGCGAAACCGCCATCGGATCGCTGTGCGCCTACGTCTCGGGCGCCGATCCGGCCAACTATCAGCCGGCGAACATCACCTTCGATCTGCTGCCGAAGCTGGAAAATCCGCCGCGCGATCGCAAGCTGCGGCACGCCGAAGTGTGCCGCCGGGCGCTGGCGGCGCTCGACGCAGTATCTGTACGCCCATGTCTGAGCTGGCGCAGGCGGTGCCATCGACCGCTATCTCGCCGAGCTGCGCGTGCAAAACGCTTCGCCGCACACGCTGCGCAACTACGCGACGCGATCTGGAGCAGTTCGTCGACTATTTCTCGCCGCCGGGCCAGCAGCCGCCCGCGCCGCAGCCGAGTTACGGTGCTTCGAGCTGCGCGAATGGCTCGGCGATCTGTACGATCGCGCGCTTGAGCGCCGTCTCGATCCGCCGAAAGCTGGCCGCGGTGCGGTCGCTGTTTCAGTTTCTGGCTGCGCGAAGGCACCGTGCCGACGAACGTCGCGCGGCTGGTGCGGACGCCCAAGGCTCCGCAGCGCGTGCCCGTCGGTCCCGACCGCCGAGCAGACCAACGACGCTGGTCGATGCGCGTCGCCGCGGACAGTCTGGAGCGCCCGCATCCGGAGCGCGACCTGCTTGATGTTCGAGCTGCTGTACGGCTGCGGCCTGCGCATCAGCGAACTGGTCGGGCTGAATCTGGACGATTTCGATCGCTCGCGAGCGCTGGATTCGCGTGCGCGGCAAGGGACGCAAGGAGCGGCAGGTTCCGTACGGATCGAAAGCCGCCGCGGCGCTCGAAAAATATCTGGCGGTGCGCGCCGCCAAGCCGGGCGAGCGCGCTCTGCTGGTGAATCACCGTGGGCACGCGGCTGTCCGACCGCGGCGCGCGCGGCATCGTGAAGTTTTACGCGCGCATGATTTCGGGCGACGCGTCGCTGCATCCGCACAGCCTGCGCCACGCCTATCGCGACGCATCTGCTGGCCGACGGCGCGGATCTGCGCGCGATTCAGGAACTGCTGGGCCACGCGCGGCTGGCGACGACGCAGAAGTACACGCAGGTTTCGCTGACGGATTTGATGGCGGTGTACGATCGGGCGCATCCGAAGGCGCGGAGGTAAGTTATTATGACGGCTCTGCGAGAACTTCCATCGGTGGATCAAGTCGCGTCGAAGCTCGGCGATTTGAACGCGCCACGTGCGCTGGTGATCGATGAAATACGGCGAGTTCTTGCTGCGATGCGCGCTGACGTTTTAGCCGGAATCGACGTGGACCCGGCGAGCGGTGAGACTCGGGTCCGCGCCAAATCTAACCGCGCTCGACTGCTCGTCTCGGAAACGCGTCATCAATGCAACGGGCGTGATTCTGCACACCAATCTGGGCCGGGCTCCCGCAGTCAAGTTCACGCCGCTCGAAGGGTATTCGAATCTCGAATACGATCTGGCGAAGGGACGCCGCGGGAAGCGCGATACGCACATTTCGGGGCTCCTGGAACGCCTGGCGGGGAAGCCGGGGATCGCAGTGAACAACAACGCCGCGGCGGTGCTGCTGGCATTGAACACGCTCGCGCGCGGCGGCGAAGCGATCGTCAGCCGGGGCGAGCTGATCGAGATCGGCGACGGCTTCCGCATTCCCGACATCATGGCTGCATCGGGAGCCGAACTGCGCGAGGTGGGCACCACCAACCGCACCCACATCGACGACTATCGCGACGCGATTGGCGAGCGGACGCGCCTTCTGATGCGGGTCCATCCCAGCAATTTCCACATCGAAGGATTCACTTCCAAGCCAGCGTCTGGACGAACTGGCGGCGCTGGCGCGCGAGCGCGGTCTGCCGCTGTATGAGGACCTAGGCAGCGGCTGCGTCGACGGATCTCGCGCCGTTCGGAATCCGCGAGCCGCGCGTTTCCGAGAGCCTGGACGCCGGCGTGAATCTGGTCTCCTTCAGCGGCGACAAGCTGCTGGGCGGTCCGCAGGCGGGCTGATTGCCGGCGACGCGGAATTGGTGACTCGGCTGCGGCGCAATCCGTTGTTCCGCGCGCTGCGGATCGACAAGCTGATCACGCAGGCGCTCGAAACCACGCTGCGTCATCTGGTTTTCGAGCGATGGGACGAAATTCCCGCGCTGCGCATGATCCGCATGGCGGCGGAAGAAATCCGCGAGCGGGCTGAGCGCATGAAGAGCCGCGTTCCGGCGCTTGACATCATTGAAGGACAAAGCGTTGCAGGCGGCGGTTCGACACCCGATCAATCGCTTGCAACCTGGCTGCTCGCGGTTCCTGGCGATGCGGTTGCGAACGAAAAGAAGCTGCGGGCGGGCGAACCGCCGGTCATCGGCCGCATCGAGGACGATCGCCTGGTGCTGGATTTGCGAACGGTTTTTCCGGAGGAAGACGCCGAGATTAAGCGCGCTCTAAGTACGCTGATTCCGAAGTAGAGACGCGAATCTTCTCGCCTTCGTTGATGAAGGGCGGCACCTGCACGACCAGTCCGGTTTCGAGTTTGGCCGGCTTGGTGACGTTCGAAACGGTGGCGCCTTTGAGTCCCGGTTCGGTCTCGACGACTTTCATATCCACCGACGGCGGAAGCTCCACGCTGATCGGCTTGCCTTCGTAGAATTCGACGCTCACTTTCAACTGCGGGATCAGAAAGTTCACTGCGTCGCCCAGGATGTCCTTCGTCAGGTGCATCTGCTCGAACGTCTCGGTGTTCATGAAGTAAAAGTACTCGCCGTCGTCGTACAGATATTCCATCTCCTGCTCATCGAGCGAGGCTCGTCTCCACTTTATCTTCCGAGCTGAAGCGGTGCTCGATCATGGTGCCGGTTCTGAAGTTGCGCATCTTCACCTGCACGAAGCCGCGCAGGTTGCCGGGCGTGCGATGCTCCATCTTGAAGACGCTGAATAAGCTCGTTGTTGAACTTGATCACCATGCCCGGACGCAGTTGTGTTGCTGAAATCATAAAGGGAACTTTCAGTCTAACAGACTGCCGTGTAGAATGAAGAATGATCCCAGAAACGATCCCCGAAGGCCTCACCTTTGACGACGTCCTGCTGCTCCCGGCGCGCAGCGACGTGGTCCCCGCCCAAACCGATACCCGCACGCTGGCTCACCCGCAACATCGGCCTGAACATTCCCATCGTCAGCTCGGCCATGGACACGGTGACCGAATCGCACCTGGCCATCGCGCTCGCGCAGCAGGGCGGCATCGGCATCATCCACCGCAACATGTCGATCGAGCGGCAGGCCGAAGAAGTGGACCGCGTGAAGCGCTCGGAAAGCGGCATGATCGTCGATCCGGTCACCATCGATCCGGAGCAGAAGATCTCCGACGCGCTGGAAGTGATGAAGCGCTACCGCATCTCCGGCGTTCCGGTGACCAAGAACGGCAAGCTGGTCGGCATCCTCACCAATCGCGATCTGCGCTTCGAGACGCGCTTCGATCTGCCCATCGCAAACGTGATGACCAAGGAGAACCTCATCACGGTGGCGGTGGGCACCACGCTCGAAGAAGCCGAAGCGATTCTGCACCAGCATCGCGTGGAGAAGCTGCTGGTGGTGGACGATCACTACAACCTGAAGGGCCTGATCACGGTCAAGGACATTCAGAAGAAGTTGAAGTATCCCAACGCCGCCAAGGACGCGCAGGGACGCCTGCGCGTGGGCGCGGCGCTCGGATCGTCGCGGCGATTTTCTGGAGCGCGCGCAGGAACTGGTGAAGAAGAAAGTGGACGTGCTGGCCATCGATTCGGCGCACGGCCACAGCGAGCGCGTGATGGAGGCGGTCGCCAGCGGTGAAGCGCGCGCTGCCGGATGTGCAACTGATCGCCGGCAATGTCGCGACTTACGAAGGCGCGCGCGATCTGATCGCGCTGGGCGTGGACGGCATCAAGGTCGGCATCGGGCCGGGATCGATCTGCACCACGCGCGTGGTCAGCGGCGCGGGCGTTCCGCAGATCACCGCCATCGCCGAATGCTCGAAGGCCGCGCGCGGCAGCGGGCGTGCCGCTGATCGCCGACGGCGGCATCAAGTTTTCGGGCGACGTCACCAAGGCCATCGCGGCCGGCGCGGATTGCGTGATGATCGGCAGCCTGTTCGCGGGCACCGAAGAGAGTCCCGGCGAGACGATTCTCTATCAGGGCCGCACGTTCAAGAGCTATCGCGGCATGGGTTCGATGGGCGCGATGACGCAGGGCTCGCCGACCGCTATGCGCAGGACGACACGAGCGGCAAGCTGGTTCCCGAAGGCATCGAAGGCCGCGTGCCGTACAAAGGCATGCTGGCCGATCTGGTGTATCAACTGGTGGGCGGCTTGCGCGCCGGCATGGGCTATTGCGGCTGCGCGACCATCGCCGAGCTGCGCGAGCAAGCCCAGTTCGTGCGCGTCACGTCGGCCGGCCTGCGCGAAAGCCACGTCCACGACGTGATCATCACCAAGGAAGCTCCGAATTACCGGCTGGAATAATGCTGGTTTGTCCGGTCCGCGATTGCCACCTGGCACTGATGCGGGAGGATCGCCGGATGGTCTGCCCGCGTGGGCATTCCTTCGACATCGCGCGCAGCGGATACGTCAATCTTTTGCAGCCGCAGGAGCGCCGGTCGAAACAGCCTGGCGATACGCCGGAGGCCGTCTCGGCGCGGCGTCGATTGCACGATCGCGGCGTCACGCAACCCATGGTACACGAGATTTCGGAAATGCTCGACGCGCGGGCTGAAGATATCGTGCTCGATGCCGGGTGCGGCGACGGCTTTTATCTGGGCACGCTCGCGCGCCAGATCGGCTTCGATGCGCATGGCGTCGACATCTCATCGATCGCCGTGGACGCGGCGGCGCGGCGCTATCCCGAATGCGAGTGGATCGTGGCCAATGCCGACCGCTTCGTGCCTTATGCAGAAGCGTCGTTTTCCGTCGTCATGTCGATCACAGCACGCATGAATGCAAGCGAATTCCGGCGCGTTTTGCGCAGCGATGGACGCCTGCTGGTCGGTGTTCCCGCGCCTGATGATTTGATCGAGCTGCGCGGCTCGGGTCGAGATCGAGTGGCCGGCGCCATCCAGACTTTCGCACCCGGCTTCAGTTTGGTGGACCAGCGGCGCGTATCAACCCAAGCTGATTTGGACGCAGCCTCGGTTCACGATGTCCTGCTTTCGATTTATCGGCCGATGGGATCGCGTCCCGTCGAAGGGATGCGAGTGACGTTCAGCCTGGATATGCTGCTATTTCGATCTGCGTAGTCTATTGGAACAGCAGGAGCGGCGTCCCGGTCGCCTGAGGCTCGTCCGCGGGAGCGCCTACGGGTTGCTCCAGCAGCGGCCGGCAGTAAATTCCGCCGTCGGCTAGATATACTTCCAGCTCTGCCGGACGCGGCAAAGTCCCTTGGATCAAGGCTTCGCTCAACGGATCCTCGATATACTTTTGCAGGGCGCGGCGCAATGGCCGGGCGCCGTAGCTGCGATCGGCGCAGGTTTTCTCCAGGATGTACTTCGAAGCTTCGTGATTCAGCTTGATCTTGATCTGCTTCGCAGCCAGATTCTTGTTGATCAGCTCGGTCAACAGATCCATGATCTTCAACAGATCCTCGTCGCTCAGCGACGTGAACAGAATTGTCTCGTCGAGCCTGTTCAGGAATTCCGGATTGAAGGCCTTTTTCACTTCAGCCATCACTTGGTCTTCCACCTTGGTCGGCATGCCGAATTCCGAAGGAGCCGAGAATCCCATCGGGCTGCGCTTTTCCAGGAACCGCGCGCCCAGGTTGGAGGTCATGATGATAATCGTGTTCTTGAAATCGACCGTGTTACCCAAACCATCGGTCAACTGGCCGTCTTCAAAAACTTGCAGCAGGATGTTGTAAATATCCGGATGCGCCTTCTCGATTTCGTCCAGCAGGATCACCGAATAGGGCGCGCGTTTCACACGCTCCGTCAATTGGCCGCCCTCTTCGTATCCGACGTAGCCCGGGGGCGAGCCGATTAGTTTCGACACGGAATGCTTCTCCATGAACTCCGACATGTCGAAGCGAATCAGCGATTTTTCGCTGCCGAAAAGAAATTCTGCAAGCGCGCGTGCGACTTCGGTTTTTCCGACTCCGGTCGGCCCCAGGAACAGGAACGATCCAGCAGGCCGCTTGGGAGATTTCAAGCCTGCGCGCGAGCGGCGAATCGCGCGAGCCAGAGCCGAGATGGCTTTCTCCTGGCTGATCACGCGGTGATGCAGTTCTTCCTCGATGCGCAGCAGTTTCGCGACTTCTTCTTCGCGGATCGCCGTCATCGGGACGCCCGTCCAGCGCGCTACCACATCTTCAATATCGTCCTTGGTCACGACGCCCGTAGAAGTGTCGTCCAAGTTGTACTTCTCGCGCAACTGGCGGAGATTCTCGCGTTCCTTGCGCTCTTCATCGGAATAGAAGCGCGCCTTTTCGAACTCGTGATTGGCGATCGCGTTCTCCATGCGATGCACGATGAACTTAATGCGCTTTTGAATATCGGCGACTTCACCCGGAAGCGTGGTTTGGCGCAGTTTCACGCGCGCGCCGGCTTCATCGATCAGATCGATGGCCTTGTCGGGCAGAAAGCGGTCGGGAATAAATCGGGTCGACGTATAGACGGCGTTTTCAATCGATTCGTCGGTGTACGCCACCGCGTGGAACTTTTCGTAGCGCTCCTTGATGCCGAACAGAATGCGAATCGCGTCCTGTTCGTTCGGCGGCGGCACTTTGACGGCCTGAAAGCGGCGCTCGAGCGAACGATCTTTTTCGATGGACTTGCGGTACTCGGCAGGAGTGGTCGCGCCGATGCACTGGATTTCGCCGCGGGAAAGAGCCGGCTTCAAGATGTTGGCCGCGTCCAGCGAGCCTTCGGCCGATCCGGCGCCCACCAGCGTGTGCAGCTCGTCTATAAAGATGATGGCGTTCTGATTTTCCATCAGCTCTTTCATGATGGTCTTCAGACGCTCTTCGAACTGCCCTCGATACTTGGTGCCGGCAACGATCAGGGACAGGTCCAAGGCCAGGATTCGTTTGTCAGCCAGGAACGACGGCACGTCGCCATCGGCGATGCGCTGCGCCAGGCCTTCGACGATGGCAGTCTTCCCGACGCCCGGCTCGCCGATCAGCACCGGGTTGTTCTTGGTGCGGCGGCATAGAATCTGGACCACGCGCTCCAGTTCATAGTCGCGGCCGATCAGCGGATCGAGAAGGCCATCCATCGCGGCCTGCGTCAAATCGCGGCTGAATTCGCTCAGTAAGGAACTTTCTTTGGGGCGATTGGATGACATTTTTTCAGAACTCGACCGGGCAATCTCCTCGCGAACCTGGGACAAACGCAAGCCGCGCTCATGCAGAATGTCGGCGGCGAAACATTTCTCCTCCCGCAACAGGCCTAAAAGAAGATGCTCGGTTCCTATGTGTTTGTGATTCAGCCGCTCGGCCTCTTCCGCGCCGTAGGCGAGCACACGCTTGCACTCGTGGCTCAACGGCAGGTCGACGGAGGTCGAAACTTTCTCCCTCAGTGTAGTGTGCGCTTCAATCTGCTTCCGTATCGATTCCACCGAAGCGCTGGAGCGCAGGAACCGGTTCGCCAAGGCCTTGTCCTCGCGCAGCAGGCCGAGCAGCAGATGTTCGGTTTCGATGCAAGGACTGCCGAACTGACTGGCTTCGTAGCGGGCGAAGAAAATCACCCGGCGGGCCTTTTCGGTATAACGTTCAAACATAATTCTCGCCCTGAGACTCTCTATAAAGATCGGAAGAAGACTCGTCTTGGATCAGTGCGCCGTGTTCCAGCCGCACCATCCGGTCCGCGCGACGCGCAAACTGCATGTTATGGGTGACATGGATCGAGGTCAGGCTTCGGGAGCGATGCAGGTCCTCAATCAGATCCATAATCATTTCGCCCGTCCGGAAGTCCAAACTTCCGGTCGGCTCGTCGGCCAGCAGGACGCTGGGATTTCCAACCAGGGCGCGGGCCAGCACCACCCTCTGCTGTTCTCCCCCCGACAATTCCCCCGCGCGATGGGTGGCACGGCTTCGTAGCCCCACTTCATCCAGCCTCGCCATCGATACGGATTCGGCTTCGTCACGCCCTTGACCCCGTATCAGAAGCGGCATCATCACGTTCTCGAGCGCCGTAAATTCGGCGAGCAAAGAGTGAATCTGCCAGACAAAACCCAGCTCCCGGTTGCGGAACTCCGCGAGGGCGTTCGGCGGAAGCTGACAAATGTCATTCTGCCCGAAGTATATCGCACCCTGGGAAGGCCTGTCCAGACCGCCCAATAGGTGGAGTAAGGTGCTCTTGCCCGCCCCCGATTCGCCGACCAGCGCCAGACGTTCCCCGCGGGCGACGGTAAGATTCAGATCCGAGAAAATCACTAGGTCCGCGTCCCCGGAGCGATAGCGCTTCTCCAGGCGCTCGGCGCGAATCAGCGGGTGAGACAAGAGCGGAGACTCCTTGCCTCAATTCTACCGGAAGGAATGTGAATTCGCCGGGCAGGATACCATCCTGAATTTATTAAATAAACGTCATCTAATTGAGCTCGAATTTCCGCAATTATTTGACCCTGCCGGCATGCTCTCAGGGCCTAGGCTCTCGCGTTCGGTGAAACACCTTGGCGTCTGGTTCGTCAATTGCATGGAACGGTATCGCTACGCCTCCGCTAGTCGGACGCGCCACAATCGGCCAAGCCGGCCGTTCGACAATGTCTTGTAAGGCTTCATCATTGAGAGGAAAAGAGATGCTTGGAAAGAATTCGCGGTGGATGAGTGCGCTGCTATTTTCGCTGTGCCTGGCGGCTTTGGGTTTTTCGGACACGGCCCTAGCCCAAACCGTCACATTGACGGTAAACGGATCGCCGTTGACGCAGCCGCTGAGCTTCACGGTACCGATCGGCCAGACCAGCGCGGCGCAAACGATCAACGTGTCGACGCTGCCAAATAACGGGAACACGGTCACGGTTCAGATTCCCCAAGCATCGTCGTGGATCCAGGTCAGTCCTGGCGTCATCACCAACACGCCCGGTAACTTGTCGGTCACCGTAAACGCGGCGAATTTGACCACGGGAACGCATACCGGCAGCTTCACGGCGATGATCCTCGGCAACGCGAACAGCGTAGTCACGGTCAACGTCAGCGCCAACGTCACCAGCTCATCGGTGCTTTCAGCAACTCCGACATCGTTGAATTTCGCGGCGCAGTCCAACGCCAATTTCGGTACGCCGCAAGGCTGCGCCCTCCAGAACTCGCCGACGACATGCCAGGTCACGATTCTGACCAGCGGTCCGCAACTCCACTACAACATTATCCCGTCGACCACCGACGGGAATTCGTGGCTCGTACCCGATGCATTCAGCGGGACCACCAACGGATCGCCCTTTAACGTTGGCGTCAACCCTTCCATGGTCTCCACGCCGGGAACATATTACGGACAGATTCTGGTGCAGAGTACGACCACGTCCGACTCCGTCTCTGTGGCGGTGACCATGGTGGTCAGCGCCAACGCGGCGTTGTCGGTGACTCCCAGCCAAGTCAGCTTCTATTACACCACCGGGAGCGCGGCGCCCGCGGTTCAGCAAGTTACGGTGAACTCCAACGGAGGTCTGGTGAATTTCAGCGTAAGCCAGTCTCCGAATTCAACCTGGCTGCACGTGACGCCCATAAGTTCGGCCGCCAATACCAACGCGCCGGCGACGCTGCAATTCAGTGTGACGCCGACCGCGCCGGTTTTACTCACACCCAATACGTACAGCGCGACTATAACCATCAATCCGAGCAACGGTGGAAGCGCTCCGCAGATCAACGTGTCGCTGCTGGTAAGCAATAATCCGTTCCTGACGGTCTCGACGGCGCCGAACAATCAAATGGCGTTCAGCGCGCCTTTTGGCGGCACCGCGCCCGGCGTTCAGTCGATCACGGTGGGCAGCTCGGGGTCCGCGTCGATCAGTTTCACCGCGACGGCGACGTCCGATAAAGGCTGGCTCACCGTGCTGCCGACGGCGGGAAACACCGCCACTTCGGGGACGCTTCAGGTCGGGGTCATTTCCAGCGTGCTGGGCACCTTGGGGATCGGAACCTATACCGGCACGATCACCGTCGCGCCTACCAACGGCGATAACTACACGATTCCGATCGCGGTGACGCTCACGGTGGGAGCGACATCTACGATCACCGCGGCGCCACAGTCGCTGGTTTTCAGTTATGAGACCAGTCAGACCGCTCCGCAGCCGGAGACCGTGATGTTGGCAGCGACGGGTCCGCCGCTCGGCTTCACTTTGGCGACCTCGGTCAGCAATACGGCCTCGTGCGGATCGGCGAACTGGCTCCAGGCCATCGCCCAACAGAGTCCTCTAGTCACGCCGAACGTTCTTGCCGTCAGCGTCAGCACCGCCGGAATGACGCCCGGGATTTGCAGTGGGACCGTCCGAGTCCAGTACTCGAGCGTCACTGGCAATACCGAGCAGGACATTCCGGTCACGCTCTTCGTCAGCACTTCCCCTTTGCTTGACATCAGCCTGCCGCAAGGGTTTGGAATCGAAACCGCGACGCTGGGCAGCACCACCTCCATTACGCGCAACATTACGCTTACCAGCACCGACGGAACCACCGCGCTTCAATACCAGGTCTCGGCGCAGAGCTCTCCGTGCGCGTGGCTGTTCGCGGCGCCGTCTACCGGCGGCTCGACCGGAACCACTCCGTCGCCCGCGCAGGTGCAGGTCAACGCGGGATGCATTACCTCGCCCGGCTCCTATCAGGGCAGCGTCACCATCTCCTCGTCAAGCGGATTACCACAACCGGTGACGCTTAACATCACTCTGAACGTCACCTCGATCTCGCAGATCGCGGTTACGCCGCAGTCCTTGACCTTCAATCAACCGCAGGGTGGCCCGGTGCCGGCCGCGAAGGCCCTGAATTTCACCGTTTCCGGCGGGAATTCGAACTTCCTTGCGACGGCGGTTACTACCGGCGGCGGAAATTGGCTCACCGTGAGCCCGTCATCCGGCAGCACGGGCCTAGGTTCGATTCAGGTCGCCGCGGGCAGCACCACTTTGCCTGCCAATACGTACAACGGGCAAATCAGTCTGACCTTCCAGAATGCGGAAACGCCCAACGCGGTCATCCCGGTCCAATTGATCATTGGCCAACCACAAACCTTGACCGCCAGCAGCAACGCACTCTCGTTCACATTCGTGCTGACCGGACCCGCTCCAGCAACCGACCCGTTGACCCTTACGAGCACCGGCGGACCCGTCAGCTTCAGCATCGGTACGACCAGCACCGGAGGATGGCTCGGAGTCGACACGACTTCGGGATCCACGGGCAGCTCCGGCTCGAAAATCGTCAACGTGACCGTAGACCCGACCAAGATCCCGGCCGGTACTGCGGCCGGCCAGCAGCTTCAGGGCTCGCTGAGCATCAGCGCGCCAGGCGTGTTGGCCTCGCCGATCACGGTGAACGTCACGCTTACCGTCAACGCCGCGCCTACGCCCTCGGTGACCACGGTTTCGAACAGCGGGATCAGCAACGGATTCGGCGCGATCGCCCCAGGCGAGTTGATCGCGATCAAGGGCGTCAATCTGGGCCCCGCATCGCCGGCGTCGGGAACCGTGTTCACCGTAAACGCCCAGGGGACAGTCAATTCCACGCTGGCCGGAGTCCAGGTTACCTTCGACGGAATCGCCGGCACACCGACCTTCGTGTCCGCCGCGCAGATCAACGTGATCGTGCCGTGGGAGATCGCCGGCCGCACGTCGACGACCATGGTGGTTTCCTACAACAGCACTCCCTCGCCCGGATTGCCGCTGCAGGTCCTCGCGGTGGCACCGGCCATCTATACGCAGAACGCGACCGGCGCGGGACAAGCGGCAGCCGTGAACCTGAGCTCCGCCGCCGCCAGCCCGTATAACGGACCGGCCGGGGGCACGTACCCTGGCACTTCGCTCGCCACTGCCCCGGCGCCGCAAGGCTCGTTCATCGCCTTGTTCCTGACCGGAGGAGGCCTGACCAGTCCCGGCAGCGTGGATGGCTCCGTCAACCCGTCGAACACGCTGCTTCCGCTCAAGAACTGGGCGCAAGGATCCAGCACGGTCACGGCGACCATCGGAGGTCAGCCCGCAACGGTCCAATTCGCGGGAGCTGCGCCCACTCTGATCAACGGCGTGGTTCAGGTGAATCTGCAAGTGCCGTTCGGCGTGACGGGAAGCATTCTGCCGGTGATCATCACGATCGACGGCGTGCAGACCCAGATCACCGCGACGATCGCGGTGCAATAAGAAGATAGGGCGGGTTCTCGGAGTCCCGCCCTTACTTCACGACCATATTGACCAACTTATCGGGCACGACGATCACCTTCACCACCTGCTTGCCCGCCATAAACGCCTGAATCTTCGGGTCTGCCAGCGCACGCTTTTCCAGCTCATCGCCCGGCGTGCCGAACGGAACAGCCATCCGTCCGCGGACCTTTCCATTTACCTGCAAAACGATCTCGGCCGCGTCTTCTTTGGCCAGTTCCTCGTCGTACGCCGGCCACGTCTGCCGAAACACCGGACCTTCGCGGCCCAACTGCTCCCACAGTTCTTCCGCAGCATAGGGCGCGAAGGGACCCAGCAGCAGCACCATCGCGGGCAGGATGCGATCGACGCGCGTCGCGCGACAACTTCTCTTCTTCCTCATACAGCGTGTTGAGCAACTCCATCAGCGCGGCAATCGACGTGTTGAAGTGCCACCGGTTGTTGAAATCTTCGGTCACCTTGCGAATGGTCTGATGCAATTTGCGCAGCGCCCGCCGATCCGCGGCAGGGTCGCCTGCGTCAGGAACGCGCCCCAGATTGCGGGTGACGAACCGCCACACGCGCTCCAGGAACCGGCGTTGTCCGCCGACGCTCGCCTCGATCCACGGCATGTCTTTTTCGGGAGGCGCGGCGAACAGCACGAACAGCCGGCACGTGTCCGCGCCGTACTTGTCCACCATCTCTTCCGGATCTACCGTGTTGCCTTTCGATTTCGACATTGCCGTACCGTCGGCGCCCAGCACCATGCCTTGTGTGAACAGATTCGCGGCCGGCTCATCATTGGTGACCAGGCCCAGATCGCGCATGACTTTCGTAAAGAAGCGCGAATACATCAGGTGCAGAATCGCGTGCGTCACGCCACCGATGTACTGGTCCATCGGAAACCACTTTTCGACCTTCGCCGAGTCGAACGGCGCTTAAGCCGTTATGTGGATCGCAGTAGCGGTAAAAATACCAGGCCGAATCGACGAACGTATCCATGGTGTCGCTCTCGCGCCTGGCGTCTTCACCGCACTGAGGACACTTCACGTTGATGAACGATGGAACATCCTCCAGCGGGGACCGTCCTTTGCCAGTGATCTTCACGTCGACCGGCAAGACCACAGGCAGATCTTCTTCGGGCACCGGAACCATTCCGCACTTCGGGCAGTGGATCACTGGAATCGGCGTACCCCAGTAGCGTTGCCGCGAAATGCCCCAGTCTTTTAGCCGGTACGTGATCGAGGCTTTGCCGAATCCGTCCCGTTCGGCGCGCTGATTCATTACCCGGCGCGCTTCTTCGCTCGGCAACCCCGAATATTTTCCCGACCTCTCGACGATTCCGTAATCCGTGAACGGAGCCTTCGGATGTTCGTCCAGCGGCCCATCGACGGGACGAATCACCGGAACGATCGGCAGCCCATACGTCGTACAGAATTCGAAATCGCGCTCATCGTGCGCCGGCACCGCCATGATCGCGCCCGTGCCATAATCCATCAACACGAAATTCCCGATCCACACCGGCAATCTTCGCTCCGCTATATGGATTGATCGCGAACGCGGCAGTCGGAATGCCTTCCTTCTCTACATCGCCCGGACCCTTTTGCCCCCGCGCATCGATCATCTGCTTGGCCCGCGCGCGTCCCGCTTCATCCAGCAGCTTCTGCGCCAGCGGATGCTCCGGCGCCAGGATCACGCATGTCGCTCCGTAAATCGTATCGACGCGCGTCGTGAATACGCGGATCGGCTCGCCCGAGCCTTCGAGTTTGAAACTCGATCTCCGACCCTTCCGACCTGCCGATCCAGTTTCGCTGCATCGACAGCACGCGCTCCGGCCAGCCGCCTTCGAGCTTCGTGTCGAGGTCGCGCAACAACTCTTCCGCATAGTCGGTTATTTTCCAGAACCACTGTTCGAGCGCGCGCTGCTCCACGGGCGTCGATTCGTGACGCCAGCAGCAGCCGTCCACCACCTGCTCATTGGCCAGTACCGTGCCGCACTCCGGGCACCAGTTCAGCAGCGCCTTCTTGCGATACGCCAGGCCGCGCTCCATCATCTTCAGAAAGAACCACTGGTTCCAGCGATAATATTCCGGCTCGCAGGTGGTGATTTCCAGCGTCCAGTCATACGCGAAGCCCATGCGGTTCATCTGGCGCTTCATCTCGGCGATGTTGCGACAGGGTCCACTCGCGCGGATGCACGCCGCTCTTGATCGCCGCGTTTTCCGCCGGCAGGCCGAACGCGTCCCAACCCATGGGATGCTGCACGTTGTACCCGCGCATCCACATGTAGCGAGCCAGCGCATCGCCGATCGCGTAATTGCGAACATGCCCCATGTGCAGCCGTCCGCTCGGATACGGGAGCATCTCGACCACGTAGTATTTTGGCGCGACGGAATTCTGGTCGGCGCGATAAAGATCCGCGCCCTTCCAGCGCTCCTGCCATTTCAACTCGATTTGATTGTGGTCGTAGACAATTTCGGGCATAGACTTTTCAGCGTTTCGAGATTCTTCCGGTCATCGCCGTCTTGATCCACCGGCGTTTCGAGAATGAAAGCTTTGTTGCGGAGCCTCGGGTGGGCGAGAATGCGTCGAAACCCTTCTAATCCAATATAACCTTCGCCGATGTTCGCATGCCGGTCCATGTGCGACCCGAGCCCGCCTTTGGAATCGTTCGCGTGCATCACGGGGACATGCTCCAGCCCCAGAATGTGATCCGCCTGAGCGACGGTCTTCTTCAATCCTTCCGCCGTCGAGACGTCGTAACCCGAGGCCAGCAGATGGCACGTGTCGAGACAAAACCCGACCGGCAGATCGGTCATCTTGCTCGCGTATTCGCGCATCACATGCAGTTCTTCGAGCCGCCCTCCGAGTTGCGCTCCCGCTCCCACCGTATTTTCGATCAACAGCATCAGCTTGCCGAACTTCAGGCCCGCAGCGGCCGCAGCGACGCCTTCCAGAAAATTGAGAATCCCCTGCTCGATCGTCTGCCCTTTATAATTTCCCGGATGCGCGACGACATACTCGGCGCCGATCGCAATAGCGCGTTCCAGCTCGCCGCGAAACGCCTGGATCGAAAGCGCGCGCACGTTTTCCTGCGCCGTGGCGAGATTGATCAGATAATTATCGTGAATCACCAGCGGCGTAAGGTCATGCTTCTCCCGCGCTTTCTGGAGCAGCTTGATCGCGGGAGCGCTCGGAACCGACGCCTTCCACTGCCGTGGACTGGACGAGAAAATCTGAAACGTATTCGCGCCAAGCTCCGCGGCCTTCAGCGCGGCCCGTTCCAGCGCGCCTGCAATGGACGTATGAATCCCGATCCGCAAGATTCTTCCATAATAGAAGCAGATGTTCCGCCGCATCTCGATTCTGCTTCTGTTCGCGGTCGCCGCTTTCGGCGCGACCATCCGCTTGTACCTCAAGGACGGCACTTTTCAGCCCGCGCGCGAATATCAGGTGCTCCAGGACCGCATCCGGTACTTCAGTACGGAGCGTGACGAGTGGGAGGAAATCCCGCTCGACCTGGTGGATCTCAACCGCACCAAGAAAGAAGCCGCCGAGCGCGAAGCCGCCGCCAAAGCCGAAGAGAAGGAGCAAGTGGTCGAAGACGCAGCGTTGAACGCCGAGGTCAAGGAAGTGCAGCGCATCCCGGCCCAGCCCGGCGCCTACTATATCCACGGCGACAACCTCGATCCCATCAAAGTGGGTGAATCGAAGATCGTCAACAACAAACGCCAGAGCGTCCTGAAAGCGATCTCGCCGATTCCCATGCTGCCCGGCAAACAGACCCTGGAGCTCGACGGCGAATCCGCGCCGACCCGCGTTGCCGAGAAGCGCCCCGAGTTTTACTTCCGCCTCTCCGACGAGGAGCGCTTCGGCATCATCAAGCTTTCGCCCGGCAAGAAGGGCGGGCGCGTCATTGAACATCTCGAAATCATTCCGGTCAGCAAGGAAGTGGTCGAGACTCGCGACGAAATACCCACCTTCAAGAAGCAGGTCGGCGACCTGCTGTTCAAAATCTGGTCCGAAAACGATCTGGCTCCCGGCGAGTATGCGCTGGTCGAATACACAGAAGGCAAAGTGAACGTGCAGGTCTGGGATTTTTCAGTTCGTTAGAGGTTGTTGAAAAAGGGGACAGACTACTCTGTCCCAGTCCGCAACCCGCTGATTTCGCACGAAAGCATGGTCGTGGACAGAGCGGTCTGTCCCCTTTTTCAACAAGCTCCTAGATTATTTCCCCGAGATTTTGTGAAAAAACTGGAGCGACTGCTTCGCGCAGCGATCCCATCGATATAACTTCGCTCGCTCCCGGCCCCGCGCCACAAGCTGCGCCCGCAGCGGCTCCGATTCCAGCAGCCGGGTCAGCCCCTCCTTGATTTCCGACGCGCTATTGGGATCCGCCAGCAGCGCCGCGTCGCCGACGACTTCAGGCAGGCACGAATTGTTCGACGTCAGCACCGCGGCCCCCGCCGCCATCGCCTGTGCCGGTGGAAACCCAAAGCCCTCATACAGAGATGGATAAACAAACGCTGTCGCCCCGGCGATCAGGCCTGGCAGCTTGGCCTCCGGAACGTAACCCAGGTAAACCGCTTCGTCCGCGACCCGCGCCATCGTCTTTTCCGATGCCCATCCTGCCGGTCCCGCGATCAGAAGGTCGAAGTCGCTGCGCAGACCGGGTTTCAACTGACTCCAGGCATCCAACAGCGTGTCCAGGTTCTTCCTCGGCTCAATCGTACCCACGTACAACGCATACGGACGGTCTCGCGGAGTCGGCTTGGCGTCGAAATACTCTTCGGTAATCCCCGGATAAATCGTCTGGATTCGATCCGGAGCTACGCCCAGCAGCCTGATCGCGTCCTGCCGGGTGTTCTCCGAAATCGCGATCAATCCGTCGGCGTGCGCCACGATCTCCGCGTCAAAACTGGCGTCCGCACGAACATTCGCCTCCGTGTGAAGCTGTGGCATCAGCCGGCACGTCAGATCGTAAATCGTGGCCGTCAGCTTCACGCGCCGCGGCGCATGATGAACCTGGTTCGACGCATGAAACAGGTCGCAATCCCCCAAAACCCAGTTGATCGCCGGATTCCCAGGCAGATTCACGAAATACAGCAGCGCTAGTCTCGGCAGCGTTTGGACGCGCGTCAGCGTCGACACTTCATGGTCCAGCCGCCCTAAATCGCTCAGGTAAGGAAACGCTCGTATCCGGTCGTCGTTCGCCTGTTGCCGCAAGTGGCGGACCCAATGAAACGTGTAATTCTTAACGCCGGCGCTGCGTAAAAGAGCAGACGTAGCGTCGATAGTGACGCGCATGCAATGTCAACCGCGAGCCGAGATATACTCCGGAACCTGAGGAGCCGCCGGCGAAGGCGGTTGCACCTTCCAATGCTTCATCCACAGAAACAGCACCAGAAGCCCCCATAAATGATAACCGAGGTTGGCTCGCCGGTCGAGATGCGCGCGCATGGTTTCCCGCACGGCCGGCCACGAAAATATCCCGGTTTCTTCGATATTGCGCTCCGTCAACGTCTCTTCGAGCAAGGGTCGCAGCACCGTCCGCAGCCAGTGATGAGCCGGAATATCGAATCCTTCTTTCTTTCTGTGAATCACGGACAGCGGCAGTTTATCTTTCATCAAATCGCGCAGAATGAACTTCAGCGTTCCGCCGCGGATCTTCAAGTTTTCCGGCAGCTTCGCGGCAAACTCAACCAACCGGTGATCCAGAAACGGCGGCCGCACTTCCAGCGAGTGCGCCATGCTCATCCGGTCGCACTTGTAAAGGATGTCGTCGGGAAGATAATAGAGCTGATCCAGCCAGATGAACCGGTTCAGATACCCCGCCGAATCCGGGGGAAGCTTCAACCGCGGATTGCCTTCAGGAATCGCACATAAGCGCCGCTTTTCCACGCCAGCGAAGGTCCCGTTCCAGAACAAATGCGCATCCATCGGGTCGAGCAGCGAGCCTTCCAGCATCCGGACGATCTTGTAGTCGAGGCCGATCTTTTCATCCGACACCGGCAAAAATCGCGCCAACCCGGCGGCGGCGCGTCGCAGCGGCCGCGGCACAGCCCGGAGCATTCGCGCGTAACGATCTGCCAGGTAGGTCGAGTAGCCTCCGAACAACTCGTCCGCCCCATCACCCGAGAGCGCCACGGTTACCTCGCTGCGGCACATCTTCGACAGAAACCAAACCGGCACGGCTCCCGCGTCCGCGCTCGGCTCATCTGAATAAAAGGCAAACTGCTCGATCGCGTTTCGCAGCTCGCTTTCCGGGTTCAGGTCGAACTCGTGATGATCGGTCTGATAGCGAGCCGCCACTTCGCGGAAATACGCGCTTTCGTCAAAGCTGCGCCCGCGAAAGGAAACTGAAAACGTCTTCAGCCGGCCGCTCGATTGCTGCGCCGCGTAATGCAGGATCGTCGTCGAATCGAGCCCTCCACTGGACCAAACCCCGAGCGGCACATCCGAAATCAAGTGCTCGCCCACGGCCGAGCTCAGCAAGCGATCCAATTCGCCTTTGGCCGATTCCAGATCCAGCCGCGAATCCGGCCGAAAATCGAGCCGCCAGTACGCTTCACTCCGAACCGCTCCGTCCCGCCATTCGAGCCAATGGCCCGGCTGCACTTTTTCGATTCCATCGATCAGCGTGAACGGCCCCGGTACATAATTGAGCGACAGATACCCGTCGAGCCCCGCCGTACTGAGCCGCCGTTCGATCTCCGGGTGCAGCAGGATCGCCTTCAACTCGGAGCCAAAGTATAAATCCCCGCCGCGCCGCAAATAGTACAGCGGCTTGATTCCCATCCGATCCCGCACCAACACCAGCCGCCGTTGCGATTCGGTCCACAACGCCGCCGCGAACATCCCGCGCAGCCGCTCGAAACCCGCCACATCCCATTCGAGAAATGCCCGCAGAACCACTTCCGTGTCGCAATGCGTTCGAAATTTGTGCCCGGCTTTCTCCAGTTCCCGACGAACCTCTGCGTGGTTGTAGATTTCCCCGTTGAAGACCAGAACCGTGGCGCCGTCATCGCTCGACATCGGCTGATCGCCGTGCTCCAGGTCGATGATTTTCAGACGCACCGCGCCCAAGGAAACGCAGTTCGATTCCCACACGCCCTGCTGATCCGGGCCCCGGTGCGTCAAACTGCGCGTGATCTGTTCGATCCGCTTCCGCTCAGGCCGGTATTTGGAGTGGGTAAACCCAGCGATCCCGCACACGAGTCACGATTCCAGTTGTTCCGGAAAAACCGCGTAGCCCTTCGGAGGCGGGAACAATTCCTCGAGCGCCAGCAGCCGCTTCCGCAGAAACCGGCTGGGAAGTTGACGCGGCCCCGTATCGACGTCGATATCGCAGCAGATCCCGTGCAAGTACAGCGTCAAGGTATCGACAAAACTCTGCCGCGCATATTCGCGAAACGCCTTCCCGCCGCGCCCCGCGTGACCGTGACTGCTCTTGGACCGATGCAACCCCTGCTTCAGCCTCCAGCTCGGCTCATCCACTTCGCCATGGGCGTCGGCGTTCAGCTCTTCCCGCAGAACGCGCCCGTACGTCGATTCCATGTCCTCAGTCTGATGATCGCCCATCAGCGTCGCCAGTAAGTGATAGAAGCGGTAATGATACTCGGCCACTTCCTGATCCTTCAGCGCGAACACGAGCACCGTTTCTTCGCCCATCCGCAAATGCGTCGACATCGCGGTGCGGCCTTCCGGCGGCTTTTCGATCGAAATATAGTCGCCGGCCGACTTGGCCTTGCTTCCCTCACGCCCGTTCCCGCGCTCCAGATAAGGAACCAGAAGAATGGAAATCTTCGGCAACCCCGCGGTGATCGCCGGAGGCAGCGCCGCTACCGGTTCTTCCAGATATTCCTTCAGATCCTCCTCGGACATCGGTACCGAGGCGCAAAAATACGAGAACGTATTGCTCAGCGGGATCATGTCTCCGCGAAACCGCTCTGCAAACTGGCGAACGCTCAGCTTTGAAAGGTCGAATTGTGCCGGCATCAAATAAGCTGACCTCATTCTACCGCCGAATTCCAAATTGGGCGGAAGGCCGCCGGTCCGGCGTGGGTACAATAGGTTCTTGCGCCATTTTTTCAGCCGCGGAAACCCTCCTTTCACCAAGGTCCTTCTCATCGAAAGCGGATCCCGCCGCCTGTTCGACGGCCTTATTCCCGGCCTCTACAACCTGTATGGCGAACAGCTCCAGATCGACCTGGTGACCTGTTTTGCCGGCGTCCCGGCGAGCTTCCGCGGCAACGTCTTCCGCGTCACCGACTACCCAGGCGGCGCCGGACGCAAGCGCCTCTACGCCGAGCTCGCCAAGCACCGCTACCCCATCGCCGGCATCATCTGCTCCGGCGAAAAAATCATGACCAAATGGAAATGGGCCCTTGCCGCCCGTCTTCCCGCCAAGATTTTCATTCTCAATGAAAACGCCGATTATTTCTGGCTCGACTGGAGTCATTGGCGCGTCATGATCCACTTCGCTCTCTATCGCGCCGGCCTCACCGGCGCCGCCGCCGTCCCCACCATCGCGCGACTCCTGTTCTTCCCCGTCACGCTCTCGTATCTGCTGCTCTACGCGGCATTCGTGCATACCCGCAGAAAATTGAGGACCCTATGAAAGCCGTCTACATCGAACAACCCGGCGACGCCAGCGCGCTCCGTTATGGCGACCTGCCCAAGCCCGAGCCCTCCGCCGGTCAAGCCGTCGTCAAAATCGCCGCCGCCGGTGTGAACTTCATCGACACTTATCACCGCAGCGGTCTCTACAAACTCCCTTTGCCCGCGATTCTCGGCTCGGAAGGCGCGGGCGTGGTCGAATCCGTCGGCTCGGGCGTCACCACCGTCAAGCCCGGGGACCGAGTCGCCTGGGGCACCTCCCGCGGGGCCTACGCCGAATACGCCGCGGTCCCCGCCTCGGCTCTGATTCCGATTCCGGCCGCCGTCGATTTCAAACAGGCCGCCGCGATCATGCTGCAAGGCATGACCGCGCACTACCTAACGCACTCAACCTTTCCTTTAAAGAAAGGCCACACCATTCTCGCCCATGCCGCCGCGGGAGGCACCGGACGTCTGCTGGTCCAGATGGCGAAAATCGCCGGAGCCCGCGTGATCGGAACCGCCGGCTCGCCCGAAAAAGCCCAAATCGCCCGCGACGCCGGAGCCGACGAAGTGATCCTCTATCGCGATCGCGACTTCGCCGAAGAAACCCACCGCCTGACCAACGGAGCCGGTGTCGATGTAGTGTACGATTCCGTCGGAGCATCCACGTTCCTGAAAAGCCTCGACTGCCTGCGCCCCCGCGGAATGATGGTGACGTTCGGAAACGCCAGCGGCCCGGTTCCCGCAGTCGAGCCGCTGGTTCTCAGCCAGAAGGGCTCGCTGTTCCTGACACGCCCGACGCTCGCGCACTACGTCGCCTCGCGGGACGAACTCGAGTGGCGCACCGGCGACCTGTTCCGCTGGATCGCCGAAGGTAAGCTCTCCCTTCGCATCGACCACACTTATGAACTCTCCGATGCCGCCCAGGCGCATAACGACCTCGAAGGCCGGAGAACCACCGGAAAGCTAGTCTTGCTGGTGTGAATTCAAAATTTGTCGCAGACGCGTTCAACCCGGTTGAACTTCAAGAAATGTGTTGAAAAAGGGGGACTGACCCCTCTGTCCCGAAGCACAAAACACGCCTAGGTCCAAAAAGTCCACCCGTGGACAGAGCGGTCTGCCCCCTTTCTCAACTTCCAAATCGAGTTGGAAACCGGGGAAAACCGAGGAAAACCGAGCCGGACATTTCCCCGATTTTCTTAGACTTCTGAAAAATGTCTGTCCCGGTTTTCCTCGGTTTTCCCCAGCGCTCTCATGAACGCGTAACGGCGAAGATCAACCAGCCATAGCCAATGACGAACAACAGCAGCGAGCCAAAACCACATGTTTCGATCAGAGCGTATGCACCGCGCGTGTGGGGGTTCCCGTGCTGTACATCTTCATAGCTAAGGATGAGTAGGGTCATGAACAAAACCCCGGCGAGAACCGATGCCGCAAGCACGAAAAGCGGCGCGGCGTAAAACCACGGCAGACGCCCGTCCTTTCCGTGAAGAATGGATGACCCGATCAGAAGAACGATCGACCCAGTTGCCAATCCAATTGTGAACTCGGCAAGGTGAAGGTACTTCTGCAGCAACGGCTCAAACGCACCGGGCTTGGCCTGCGGGTCAAGGTTGTACGCGGAAAATTTCTTCGTCCCGTAGCAAATTCTCCAGAGCGGCGCCAGAACGACAATCGCTGTCACTAGCCCCCAGAATCCAGCAAACAACTGAATCATATTCTCAGCGAGATTTCTTCACGTCATGTCGGAACGCGTCTGCCGCTTTGGCGAGCGGGCAAGCCGCTCGGTCCGTTTCGCCGCCCCTCATCCTCGCGCTTTCGCTCGTTTTAGATGCTCTCCCGCCTTTTCATCCGGTCGAAACGAAGCGGCCACGAGGTAACACTTGGACAAACGTTCATATTTGAAGGGTAATCGAGACTACCCGCAGCTGCAAGAACTGAATTTCCAACAATATCTATGGGATATTTTTGCTATACACAAATGTTATGTGGGGAATTCGGCGTCTAACGGCGCTGCAAGGCGTTCGGCGACCCCGGGCCGCGTGGCGCAGGAAGCTATTCCTCGCTCGACACCGCAACCACCGCCTGAGCCTCCGCCGACCGACCCTCTCCCACCGGTCCCACTCCCTCCGCAGTCTTAAACTTCACCGACACACGACCCACTTCAACCCCCAGCGTCCCCGCCAGCGCCTCCCGAATTGCCACCCGGTAATCTTTCAACTTAGGCCTCTCCAGAATCACCGTACTGTCGACGTTGACGATCTCATACCCGAGTTCCCGCACCAGCCTCGCTGCATGCGCCAGGAATTGGGAGCTGTCTGCTCCCTTCCATTTGGGATCGGTATCCGGGAAATGCATCCCGATGTCGCCTAGCGCCGCTGCTCCCAGCAGCGCATCCGTGATCGCGTGCGACAGGATGTCGGCATCCGAGTGTCCCTCGAGGCCCATCTCGGAAGGCACCGTCACGCCTCCCAAAATCAGCGGACGCCCGGCGACCAGGCGGTGGACGTCCCACCCCAACCCGGTCCGGATCACGATGCCGTCAACTCTTCGGCCAGGAACAAGCGAGCCAGATCCATATCCGTCGGCTTGGTGATCTTGAGGTTGCGATCGGTGCCTTGCACGACACTCACTTCGATCTGTTCCAGCCGCTCCACCAGACTCGATTCGTCGGTGCCCAGGAACGCGTCCTGCCGCGCCATCTCGAAGGCGCGCTTCAGCAGGTCGTGGCGAAATACCTGCGGAGTCTGCGCCAGCACCAGGTGCTCGCGTGGTAATGTCGCGCGGATCTTATTCTTGTGGACCCGTTTTACCGTATCCACGGGAACAATCCCCACGATCGCCGCGCCGGTCTGCGCCGCTTCGGCGATCACTTTTTCGATCAGCTCGCTATCGATGAACGGCCGCACGGCGTCGTGCACGGCTACTAATTCGGTATCGGCCTCGATGGTCGCCAGCGCGTTCTCCACCGATTGTTGACGGCTGTCGCCGCCTTCGACGAATCTCACCGGCTTGGATGGGTGCTCCTGATGCACCAGGCCGCGTGCCCAGTCCAGATCTTCATTCCGGATCGCCACCACGATTTCAGAGACCATGGGGCAGTGCAGAAATTTACGGATCGTATGGATCAGAATCGGCGCGCCTTCCAGCAGCATGAACTGCTTGCGGCTGACGCCCGATTTTTCACGGCCCATGCGCGTGCCCAGGCCCGCGGCCGGAAGTATAACCGAAACTTTCATGCGCGATCTACGATTGTAACCCGAAGCAGTGGCCGCTGCGCATTGCGATTCGGTATCGAATGTTAGCCTGTGAAAATGGCCGTATTTCTTCTCGCAATGCTTTTTGCGCTTAATCCGATCGCCGAAATCGCCCGTGACGCGGGTCACGTCGGCGCCGCGGCGGCAATCATTGGAGGGAAAGAGGTTGTCGCCTTTCACTCACGCGAACGATTCCCGATGCAGAGCGTCTACAAGCTTCCGATTTCGATGGCCGTCCTCGCCGAAGTCGATCGCGGACGCCTGAGGCTGAGCCAGGATATTCACGTGGACAGCGCCGAGTACGTCCCCGCCGGACTCCACAGCCCGCTTCGCGACTCGCACCCCGGCGGCGCCGATGTCAAGCTACATGAGCTTGTGCGCTTGGCGGTTTCTGAAAGCGATGGCAGCGCCTCTGACGTGCTCCTGCGTCTGATCGGAGGACCACCTGCGGTGATGCGCTTTTTGCAGACCATCGGCATCCGCGACTTGGTGGTTCGCGACACCGAGATGGAACTCAGCCGGGACTGGTCAGCTCAATACGCGAACTACACAACGCCCGAAAGCGCCGTAGCGCTTCTGCGCGCTTTGCAGGAATCCCGCGGGTTATCCAGCGCCAGCCGCGGTCTGTTGCTGCGTTTCATGACCGAAACCACTACGTTCCCGACCCGCATCAAAGGTCTCCTGCCGCCCGGCACGGTGGTCGCGCACAAGAGCGGCTCGTCCGGGGCCAGAAACGGGATCGCCGCCGCGACCAATGATATCGGCATCGTCACGCTGTCCGACGGGCGTCTGCTCGCCATCGCGGTGCTTATCTCGGATTCACGCGCCGGCGACACCGAACGCGATCGCGTCATCGCCCGGATCGCCCAGTTCGCCTGGGAACGAGCCCAACGCTAGCTGCTCGCACCCGCCGCGGGAGCTGGGGCATGTTCGCGCCGCTCGGGACGCTCTTTCTCATGCACCGTATGGGTGCGTTCATCGAAGCGCCCGAAAATCATCTTGCCGGCCGTAGTTTGTAAGACGCTGGTCACGGCGATGTCGATGGTTTTCGAGATCATCTTCCGCGCGTTATCCACCACTACCATGGTCCCGTCGTCCAGATACGCGACGCCCTGGTTGTATTCTTTCCCTTCCTTCAAAATGAACACGCGCATCGCCTCGCCCGGCAGAACTACCGGTTTCAGCGCGTTGGCCAGTTCGTTGATGTTCAGCACCTCCACGCCGTGAAGCTGCGCAACCTTATTAAGGTTGAAATCGTTGGTGACGATCTTGCAGTCGTAGACCTTGGCCAGCTCGATCAGCTTCATGTCCACTTCGCGGACGTTAGGGAAATCGTCCTCCAGGATCTGGATGTTCAACTGCGGCATCTTTTGAATCCGCTGCAAAATATCCAGGCCGCGGCGCCCGCGGTTGCGCTTCATCGAGTCCGATGAATCGGCGACGAGCTGCAGCTCCCGCAGAACGAACTGTGGAATGACCAGCGTCCCGTCGACAAACCCGGTTTCGACAATATCGGCGATGCGCCCGTCGATGATCACGCTGGTATCCAGGATTTTGAACGTGTTTTTGGAGACTTTTTCGCCGCCGAACAGCCCGCCGAGCGCGGTCAGATTCAGCATCTCGCCCTTGGCCGCTCCGACCACCAGTCCGCAATACATCATGAGTCCGAGCACCGCAACATTCAGGAAATGAATGGTGTTATACCGGCTGGCCAGGTCACCCAGGGCCAGCGAAATGAGGTACGCGCCCAGGATTCCGAGCACGCTCCCGAATGCCGCGCCGATCAGCCGCTGGAGGCTGATCCGCTTGATGCGAATCTCAAACAGGACCGCGCACAGACCCGCCGCCACGCCCACCGCCGCGGCAAGGGGTCCTTGCAGGGCGAAGGGATGAAGGAAGTAAGAAGCGCAGCCCAGGACCGCGATAAATAAAACGCGAATGATGAGCAGCTCGTTCACAAGATTGAATCCCCCCTCCGGAGGCGGGAACGCTGCACGCGCGCCCGCTTCCGGCCGGTAAACAATTCACTGGCAATTTCTTAGCGGACTAGTATAACACCATTGTCAACTCGCGGTGTCAGAATCGAGAGGTGTCAAGGAAGGCGGGTTGGAACGGGCGGGGAACTTAGAGGGCTTTGGCGAGCTCTTCGGCGAAGGCGCTATTCGGGCCACCGCCATTGGGCTTCTTTCCGCCGCTTTTCTTGCCGCGGCGTGGAGGACGCTGCTCGACGTGAGCCGCAGGACCCTGCGGCGCGCCCTGGCTGGGCTGCGCGTGAGGAACGGCATGTGGAACGGCGTGTCCCGAAGGACCACCGCCGGCGTGACCCGGCGCTACGGTCCGGTCCACTGCTGGGACGAACCTGCCCCTTCGGCTTAGGCGGCTGTGCCGGATTGGCGCGAAGCAGACGATCTTCCAGCGGCGCCCGGTCGAAGCGGCGGATGATGGCGTTCATTTCCTCCGTATTCGGCGCTTCGATAAACGCGAATCCCTTGGACTCCTGCGTTTCGGGGTTGCGGATCACTTTAATAGCGTCCGCGACCAGGTTTTCGGCTGATAGCCAGCCCCTGATGTCGTCCGCAGTCACCCAAGCGGGCAAATTGCCCAAGAAAACGGTGAAACTCATTCGGAGGTTATCTTCGACTCCATAGGTGGGGGATTGCCTCGTGGAGGTTCTCCATGGAAGCATTCCCATGCTACCACATATATGCAAGAGGGGTAAACAGGGTGGACTTGCCCCCAGTTTTGAGACAACCAGTTAAGACTCAAAATCCATTCAAAGGAGAATTGAGTCATGGGATTGTCGAGAAGGATGTTCACGAAGGAGTTCAAGCTGGCCGCCGTGCGGCGGCTAGAGCAGGGGGTTTCCATCGGGGAGGCGGCTCGGGCGTTGGAGGTCAACCCCAACGTGCTGCACCGCTGGCGGCGGGAGTTCCGGACCGGTGCAGGTAACGCGTTTCCGGGCCACGGGAAGCAACGCTGGGCCGAGGGACGCATTGCGGAGCTGGAGCGTAAGATCGGCCAGCAGGCTCTGGAGATTGATTTTTTGAAGGGCTGTTTGCAGCGCATCGAGGAACAGCGGATGCTGCAGGCAGTGACTGGAAATCCGCGGTCTACCGGAAGGTCCAAGAAGAAGTGAAGGCCGGCCAGGGACTGACCATCGAACGCATGGTGGAGCTGGGCCGGGTTTCCCGGTGCGGCTTCTATCGCTTCGGCGAAAACGCCGAGCCGGGGCCGGACCCCCACATGGATCTGCGCGACGACATCCAGCGGATCGCGCTGGAATGGCCCTGCTACGGCCGGCCGCGGATCACAGCCGAACTGCGCCATCAGGGCTGGACCGTGAATCCCAAGCTGGTGTACCGGCTGATGCGCGAGGACAACTTGCTGTGCATACGGAAGCGGAAGTTCGTGGTGACTACCGATTCCAACCACACACGCAGGATCTACCCGAACCTGGCTGAGGGCCTGATCCTCACCGCACCCGATCAGCTGTGGAGGGCCGATATCACCTATATCCGGCTGCGCGACGAGTTCGTGTTCCTGGCAGTGATCCTGGACGCCTACTCGCGCCGCGTGATCGGCTGGGCTCTGGAGCGGACGATGGAAGACCAACTTACCCTGACCGCGCTAGGCATGGCGTTATCGCGCCGCATCGTCCAGGCCGGGCTGGTCCATCATTCCGATCGCGGCTCCCAGTACGCCAGCAACGACTATACGGACTTGCTGAAAACCAACGGCATCGACATCAGTATGTCGCGCAAGGGCAACCCATGGGACAACGCAGCCTGCGAGTCGTTCATGAAGACCTTGAAGTACGAAGAGGTCCATCGCAACGAATACCGGGACTTGGCCGAGGCGCGTGCTTGCATCGCCGAGTTCCTGGAGAAAGTCTACAACCAAAAAAGGCTGCACTCGGCGCTCGGCTACTTGCCGCCGGCCGAGTTCGAAGCGCAGCACCACAAGGATGCCGCTTCGCGGCAGCTTTCTGTATGAGTTTTCTGAGGCATCCGGAAATCTTTCCATCCGATGAGGGCGCCCGCCTTGCGGCCAACGCCCCCGCTCATCGTCTGGATGAGTTTCCGGCTGGTTATTCCTTGGCGGGTTGCTCTCCAGCAGAGCCCGCCTCCGCTTCACCAGCCGGTCACCAGTATGCTGTAATGTCGTCTTGCCGGTCGAGATCTTTTCAGCGAACGGCGAACTGTGTCTTAACGGTTTGTCTCAGCCCAGGGGGCAAGAGCAGGGAATCTTCTATACTCTTCCTAGGAGGGTCCCCATGAAGACTGTACTGCTGCTTCTGCCTTTAGCCATGCTGGCGGCCACCCAGACCAGGGACCGCCTGGTTAAGGAAGTTCGCCACGAACTCGTCATGCTGCCGTACTATAGCGTGTTCGACAACCTCTCCTACCGCGTCGACGGGACCCGTGTAACTCTTTTCGGCCAAGTGGTACTCCCGACGCTCCGGTCCGACGCAGAAAATGTTGTAAAGAAGATCGAAGGCGTGACCGGCGTGACCAATGAGATCGAGGTGCTTCCTGTTTCCTCGATGGACGATCGCCTGCGGCGGACTCTGTTCCGCGCCATCTATTCGAAACCGAGCCTGGAAAGATACGCGTTGGGCGCCGTCCCTCCGATTCACATTATCGTCAAGAACGGGAACGTCACGCTGGAGGGGGTGGTGGACAACGAAATGGACAAAAACGTCGCCGGGATCGCGGCCAACGGGGTCCCGGGGGTTTTTAAGGTGACCAACAACCTGGTGGTCGCGAAATAAGGCAGTCCTCAAGAATCGATGGACATCGCCACGGAGCGGCGGCGCGCCTGAGTTAGGGGCTTGTTCAGCTCCTCTAAAACCGGCAGCATCACCTTAAATCGCTTCACGAGCTCGGCCTGAAGCTTCGGGGTTGTCGCAAGTTTCGGGTCGAGCGTGGTGTAGTAAAGCCAGCGCTTCATCTTTAAAAGGTCCGCGGCCGGATGATCCGTGGCGAATCCCTTGGGAGTGCGCTGGAGCGACTCCCCATGCAGCTTGCCCATCAGCTTTTCCGGTCCACGGGCGATCTTGCGAAATGACGCGTGATTCTCGGCAAGCCAGGTGCGAATCGCGAGCATTTGTTCCGGAGATGGCTCGTAAACTCCCGCGGCGATGCCGATTTCTTTGGCCCCGATGGAGAAGAAGAATCCAGGCGCCGATCCGCGATCGCCGCCGCGCCTGGGAAACACGGCGGCCAGATGAGTCTTGTAGGGCGACTTGTCGGCGCTGAAACGGGTGTCGCGATAGATGCGATACACGGCTTTCTTAGGATCGGCGATGTAATCGGGTGCGAATTTGCCCAGGTCGGCGTTCAAAGCTTCCACTAACGCGAGCATGGGAGCTTTGATTCTGGTCTCGAAGATTTCCTTGCGCGGCTGAAACCATTCGCAATTGTTGTTGCGCGCGAGCCCTCGGAGGAAGGTCAACGCTTCGCCGGAGAATCCAGGGAACATAAAAAGATGGTAACGCCCATCGGGGGAGTTATGGCATACTCTGCCTAGGTGAGACTGCGGATTAGAACCTGGCTCGCGGCGGTGCTCCTGCTGATCATGGCGGGTTTCGGTACTCCAGCCGTCCATTTCGCCATCCCCCGCGTTCAGACCAGTATCGTTTGGATCGACCGATCCCAACGGGCGCAGCGAGAGATTCGCGAGCCCCGCAAAACCAGTTTCTCGGATCGATCGAACACCACGCTTACGATTCCGCCCGATGATTCGCCCAGCGCGATTGTCTTCCTGGATCGATCCCTGTTTCAGCGCCCCCCTCCATCGGCCTTTCGTTCCTAACAACCAAAGACGGCTTTTAAACGAAGAGGAGGAGCTGTGCGTTTTCTGAAATCTATGCTTGCGTCTTCGCGCCGCGACCGGTCCGATGTTCAACGGATCAATGCGATGCGCGCCGAATTCGGCGGTTTGAGCGATGACGAGCTGCGCGGCGCCGCGCAGACTAGAGACCTGCTTCCGTTGATCGCGGCAACCTCGGTAATCGCTTCGCGGGTGCTCGGCGAGAACATGTTCGACGTCCAGCTTCGCGGCGCATTGGCGTTGGCGCGCGGCAGCATCGCGGAAATGCAAACCGGCGAGGGAAAAACTCTGGCGGCCGTGCCAGCCGCTGCTTGGTATGCGCGCCAGCGGAAGGTTGTCCACGTGATCACCGCGAACGACTATCTGGCCCGTCGCGACGTTCGTTGGATGGGCGGCATTTATGGGTTCCTCGGCTTGTCGACCGGCTTTCTTCAACAGGGGATGACCGCTGAAGAGCGGCGGCGCGCTTACGCGTGCGACGTCCTGTATGCGACGGCCAATGAAATTGGCTTCGACTTCCTTCGGGATCGCCGGGCTCTTCGTCTGGACGAGCAAGTGCAGCGCCCCTTCGCCGCCGCTGTCATCGACGAAGTCGATTCCATTCTGATTGATGAAGCTCGCATCCCCTTGGTGATCGCAGGCGGGGACGCCGACGATAGCTCCCTTGCATATGTCGCCGACCAGGTGATCCGCGGCTTCCGCGCTCCTCTTCATTGTTCCGTGGATGTGGGCGCACGCAACGTGGCGCTCACCGATGCCGGCATCGCCACGGTCGAAAACGCCTTTGGCTGCGGCAACCTCTACGACGAACGGAACTTCCGGTTGCTGACCGCCGTTCAAGACTCGCTGCACGCCCATATCCTGCTGCGCCGCGGCGTCGATTATGTGGTCAAGAACGGCGCGGTGGAGATGGTGGATGAGTTCAAGGGACGAATCGCGCTCGACCGGCGATGGCCTGCCGGGATTCACACCGCGGTGGAAACCAAGGAGGGGGTGGCGGCCAAGCCGCAGGGAATGATTCTCGGCTCGATTACGCTGCAACATCTGATCGCCTTGTATCCGCAGGTGTGCGGAATGACAGGGACCGCGGCGACGCAGGCGCTGGAGTTTGAAAAGATTTACGGCATGCGGGTGGAAGTGATTCCTCCCAATCGGCCTGTCATCCGCGTCGATGATCCGGACGCGGTCTTCCCGACGAGGCGGCAAAAAGAAGCTGCGCTGATTGACGATATTCGGCGCGTCCATGCTTCGGGCCGTCCGGTCCTGGTGGGGAGCGGCAGCGTTGAGGAATCGGAACGTCTGAGCGGGATGCTCGGCGACATTCCGCACTGCATTCTGAACGCCAGGCAGGATGAGAGGGAAGCCGCCATCATCGCCCAAGCCGGAGAGCGTGGAGCGGTGACGATTTCGACCAACATGGCTGGGCGCGGCACCGATATTCGGCTCGGCGCGGGCGTCACGGAGCTGGGAGGATTACACGTGATCGGGACGCAGAAGCACGAGAGCCGCCGCATCGACAACCAGCTTCGAGGGCGCGCGGGCCGGCAGGGAGATCCAGGATCTTCTCGTTTTTTCGTGTCGCTCGAAGACGATCTCATGGTGAAATACGGCGACCTGGACCCGGCGTTAGGAAAAGATCCGGATACGGTGCAGCGTTTGGTCGAAGGCCGGAATCTGGATGCGCGGTTGTTTCTTCAGCGCTACGAGCTGCCGATCGAAGGGCAGCGGCATCGCATCCACTCGCGGCGCCAGGAGGTCTTGGAGGGCAACGCGGCGTGCGACTCAGAATTGGAACGGCTGGTGACGCTGCGCACGATCGACGATCTGTGGTCGGATTATCTGGCTCGGATCGCTGAATTGCGATCCGGTCTCCCGTGGCTCTCGTGGGGTCACACGGGTCTGCCCGGGCTCACGCTGGACCGCAGGGACGCGCAGTACGAATATGCGCAGAAGATCCACGAATGGTTTTCGGAAATGGAGGCAACGCTGCCCGGAGAGATCGCCAAGCGCGTTGCCGAAGCTCAGGCCGAGGGGAACCCCGTTCCCTCCGACCGAGGCGCGGTGTGGACTTATCTCACCACCGACCAGCCCTTCGGATCGTGGAACCAGCGGTTCGTGCGCGGGCTGCGCCGGAAGTTCGGTACTTGAAATCCGTGATAAATTTGTCCGATATGACAGTTCCGCTTGAGGAGAAACTTCGCGCGTGGTGGTCGCACCGGCAGGGATTGAATGGCCGGCTCGACGGTTCGTCCCCTGCCGAGGTTTTGGAGCAGACGGGATGGGCGAGGTCGGTGGGCGGGTCGGCTCCTTACTTGACGCTGTTCGCGAGAACGGGGACGGCGCGCGAAGCTGCGGATACGGCGGTAGCAAAGACGGAGATTCATGAGCTGCCCGCGGCGCGCGGGTGTACGTACGTCGTACCCAGCAACGATTTCGCGCTGGCGCTGAAAGCCGGCGCGGGCTTCGCCGACGGGGAAATGAAGGTCGCATACAAGCTCGGGGTTACCGATAAAGAAGTCGACAAGCTATGTGACTCCGTGCTGAAGGCGCTGGGCAAGGGGCCCCTGGATCCCGAAGGGATTCGCGAAGGGACCGGCGGCGCGTCGCGCAGCCTGGGCGAGGAAGGAAAGAAGAAAGGCCTGACGACGACGCTTCCGCTGGCGCTGGGGAAATTGCAGGCGTCGGGCGAGATCCGCAGAGTGCCGGTGAACGGAAGGCTCGATCAGCAGCGGTATCGCTATACGATTTGGCGGCCTAATCCGCTGGCGAAATGCAAGATGACCCCGGAGGAAGTCAGTACGGAGTTGGCGCGAAGGTACTTCACCTGGATCGGTCCGGCGACGCTCAAGGAATTTCAATGGTTCTCGGCGTTGCCGGCGAAGGCGGCGAAAGCTGCCGTCGAGTCGTTGAAACTCGAAACGCTGGACGGCGAGCGGATGATGCCTTGTGCGGATCGGGAACAATTCGAGTCCTTCAAAATTCTCAAACAGGCGCAATATGCGCTGGTGAGCAGCATCGACGGGTTGTCGCTGTTGCGGCGCGGAGTCGAAAATCTGGCGGACGAGGCAACTTTGAAGCAAGTGGCTAAAGTCACGGGGGTGGACCTTAGCCGCGGAACGCTGGACCTTCCCGGACACCAGATTTTCGATCGCGGCAAGCTGGTGGGGTTGTGGGAGTATGATACAGAGGCAGAATCGATCGCGTGGGTGGCGTTTGTCGCGAAGAACAAGGATCTGGAACGCGCGGTGACACGGATGGAGGAATACGTTCGCGTGCAACTGGGCGATGCGCGGTCGTTTTCGCTGGATAGTCCGAAGAGCAGGGCCCCACGGATCGCTGCGCTGCGGAAGGCGGCTGGGCGATGAGCGTGTTAAAATAACTCTCAGTCTTGTTTAGCGCGCCCGTAGCTCAGTTGGATAGAGCGTCTGGCTACGAACCAGAAGGTCGCATGTTCGAGTCATGCCGGGCGCACCACTAACTTCAAAGAAATTAGCTACTTACGGCCGAATCCCCGATGGGGGTTTCTGGGTTCAGAATCAGACTGTGCCCAGAACTGTGCCGACTCAACGCCACTCGGGCCTTCTCAATCGCGGCCCTGCGTGTTGTGTTCCTGCGGGTGCACGTACCTTTTCGTGATCGACATATCGCGGTGACCGGCAAGATAAGCGAGCGTCCACGGGTCCATAAACGGCGCCCAGCGGGTTAGGCAAGTGTGGCGGAAGGTGTATAGCGGGAAGTGCGTCACCTTCCCGAGTACGCACGCCTTTGCGTGCTGGCCCTGAAGACTCGACGGCTCAATGTGGCCGCTCCGCGTTGGTGCGGGAAAAACCCACGGCCCTTCGACCTGCCCGCGCCGCATATCCAGGATCGACTGGACGCGTTGAGAGAGAGGGATGCGCCGGCGCGCGTTATCGGTCTTGCCGTACATGATCTCGATCGCGTCGTTCTGGCAGTTTTCCCATCGGAGACGGAAGCATTCTTCGGGGCGAACGCCGCAGTCCAGGAGGATCGTCGCGACGTCACGCAACAGGAACGGGTCTCGGGGCTTGATCGGGATTTCACCGCGGTCGGCCCTAATACCGACCAGCGCACGTTGGTACATCTCCAGCTTGGCGTTCCCAACGGCCTGCGCGCCCTCGAAGTAGGCTTTCTCCTCGTTCACGCTGATGACACGATCCCGATGGGCTTCACCTGGAATCATCCGTACACGCGGCAGCGCTCTTTGCAGCTTTCCCCACTCCATCGCGAGTGCGAACATTCGTCGCAAGACCTGCAACTCCCGATTAACGGAAGCAATCTTCAACCCCGCATCGAGACGGCGCCGCGCGTAGCCCGCGATTTTCTCACTCGTGATCGTGTCAAGCGACTCGTCGGCGACGGCGGCGTACTCCAGCAACCGAGCCGCCCCGTTCTCGTAGTACCCGAGTGTCTTGGTCTTCGTTGCGAAGGTCGAGCGACAAAAAGGCAGGAAATCCGCAGTAGCGAACTGCCGAATCGTGGCTGCCGGTTTTCGGTCGCGGATACCGACTTCACCCTTGGCGAGCGAAGTCTTGTGGGCTGCTTCGATCTGTTCGGCGACGCGCTTGTTGGTCTGCTTGGTGCTCTCCCGGAACGCTTCTCCTTTCCAGGTGAACCGGTACCACCAAACGCGGCCGCGCTTGTACACTCCCATCGCTACAAGCCCGCCCTTTCCGTGGGCCATGACATTGGTCGCGTGTTTCGGCTAACAAAGTCAACCGCGGATCGGGGTCGGAAATGAGGACCATTCATTACGCGGTCTCCTTCCGAAACACCCCCCGCGCACGTTGGCGAGCAACGTATTCCGGGCTGGCGCACTTGCACGGTACCCACTCGCGGTCAGCACCGATCAAGACACCCTCACCGCGAACAGTGGAGCCACACTCGTTGCATCGATAGTCCCTATCGGCCGCCTCTGAGGCCGTAACGGGTCCGCAGCACGTCCGATTCAGGGCGTGGAAATGCTTCGCGCGGTTCTTCAAGAACCCGATCGGGTTCCTAATGCGTTCCCAGGAGTGACCCCGAATGTTGGCGACAAACGTCTCCCACGTGATGCTTGCGCCGAAAAGAATAGACTCGATCGCGTCAAGGTTGGCGACCCGGAAAGACTCGCCGGTTTTGGCGAAATAGATCGCCTTTAATTCGTCTTTGCCCGAGGCGTACTCAGTCTTGCCTCGGGCGGCGTCATCGGCCCTCTGGGAAGGGGGACGATCGGACTGGGGGCTGGATTCAGCGTGATCAGTAGACTCGACCTCTTCCGAACTTCCTTGTGTGTTGCTTCCCTGATGATGATTGATATTCTTAGCTTCAAGGGGTGTCGTTTCTGACTCCCTCGTGGGTGTCTTGTCTGTCCCTCTCCCCGTGTCGCGTTGGGTTCGGGGGAGGGTGTCAGATCTGTCTCCCTCCCCTTGGAGGATTGGCCCCCAAATGAACTCGTAGCCGTTGCTCGTCTGCCGGCCGGACTCGTCGCTGCGCGGAACAGATCGAATCAACTGAGCTCCCACGAGTGCCTTGACGGCGCGCTTCGCCTGCCGCTTCTGGAGTCCCGTCGACTCAGCAATGTCCCGGTAAGAGGGCCAGCAACGGTCATTCTTGCCTGCACGACGCAGAAGGTGGCCGTAGCAAACTTTGTCGGTCATCGAAAGAACCGTCGAAGCGGCAATTCTCTCTGGGATGAAGAGGCCGAACCCGAAGCTGCCGAAGACCTCTCGGGGATTGAATGGCTCACCGGGACCAGGCAGCTTTCGTGTCGCGGCCGCCTGATCAGTTGACATGGACTCTTACGCTCTCCCAGTGCCGCAAGTGAGCGCATCCAAAGGAATCCCAACAGTGTGCCGCAGTGATCGAGCGAGGGCCAGCATGTCATTTCGACTCCACTGGATGTTCGCCGCCGGTCGGCCTAGTTTGAAGCCACGCCGCAACGTCCTCGGGCTTGTATCGTACGGCCGAGCCGATTTTGAGATATCTCGGGCCTTGGCGGAGGAGCCGCCAGCGCCTGACTGACGCCACAGACAGACCCGTCACGCGCGCCACGTCATGCTCGGTCAAGAGCTCAGAGAGGTTATGTTCTATTGCCATTTACGCTCCTTGTGCCGGCTTGCATTGCCAGGCAAAGCGAGCGTACCGCGGTTCCGGTTGAAAAATGGTTACCGAACAATTTTACGGCCGGTACCTAATAATTCTGATTTTTTCAACTCTCGAGTCATCGGATCAAGCCGATGAGGGAGATTCCCGTTGTTGATTTTGTTTCTTTTTGTAGTTCTTTAAGATGGATGGAACGTTTCTCTTCTGCCGGTTGTCCGGGAACTTGGTGTCGTAGAGCAAGGCGGCTGCGCCTGCATTCGTCCCGCCTGACTCCTTCAGTTCCAGGGCCGCCTTCTTCTTTTCATCCGATATCGTTTGAGGCCGACCGCGTCTCTTTCTCTCGGGCGGCAGCGAATCGATAGTTACCGACTGCGTGGTGCCGTCTGAGGCTTGTGGACTGCGGACGGCTTGGGTGTAGGCGTCTCGCGCCCTTTCAACGCGGTTCGCTACAATATTCCAGATCTCCCGCCGCATCCACGGATCATCGGAATACTGTTCCAATGACTCGCAACCGTCATCAAGAACCCGAAGCACCGGATCTTTCGAAATTTTCCATGGCCGCCGCACTCTGAGGCTCGAGAGACATTTTTCCACGTCAGCGATCGTGAGACCAGCGTTGAGCGGGCCGGCCATTCCGAATAGCGATTCAGAATCCAAAGACGGAATCGCTAGGTATCCTTCAGCGCGTGAATCGTAAATCTCGCACGCGTACGCTCCGACGATCTCCGCCAGTTTGGTAATCTCTACATCTCTAGATCGAGTGAGGGTGCCAAAATAGTCCTCCACCGTCTTTTTCAGGTCCCCTCTTGCTTTCCTACGCCGTTCCTGGTCAGCGCGATGCATTTCGAGCGATAGCACTGGTAACGCGAGCGGCGCCGCCGCTCTTCGGGACACGTCAGATGTCAGCGGTACTGGGGGTGTCTGGTCGTCGTTGCGTTCAGGCGGCGCGTCCCATTTCGGGAGAGTACCTTCGGGGGTTAGTCCGATATTCCGCGAATCAGCCATCGATTCCCCTTACGATTCTGGTACGCGATTGAACACCCCCGCTCCTAAGAACGCTCATCAATGCTTCCGTCCCCCGAAGCCCAAACATATCACGTCCTGAATGTCGCTTTCGATTGGTGTGGACTATCACTGGATGCTATTTGACCACACAGAGCAACCATGGCGGCTCGGCTGGCTCGCTCCCGCCGTAACGATACTCGCGTAGATTCGGGAGTCGGGAGAGACACTAGGATCGCCTCAGCGGACTTGGTTATGGTTCGGGTAACTGTGATCAACGATTGGCAACCGATAACTATCTTAGATTGCAATACTTTACAAGCGCCCGCTCTGCTCTTATAATCGACCATACGACTGGACCGCTTTCAACCTGTACGCAGTGCCGAAGCGCGTTCAGATGTGGCTAATCGTGGGATCCGATTTGCGAAAAACCGAGGACGCGGACGCAGAGATTGAGAATCTTATGAAAATCGAGATGTGGCCACTGGAACGCATCCGGCCCTACGAAAAAAACGCGCGCAAGATCCCGCAGCGGGCGGTCGACAAGGTCGCGGCCTCCCTGCAAGAGTTCGGCTGGCAGCAACCCATCGTAGTCGACAAGCACGGTGTGATTATTGTGGGCCACGCTCGCCGGCTCGCCGCGCTCCAGCTCGGCTGGACCGAGGCGCCGGTGCACGTCGCCGATAAGCTGACACCGGCTCAGATTCGCGCGTACCGTTTGATGGACAATCGTTCGCACGAAGAAGCCGGCTGGGACCTCGATCTTCTCGCCCCCGAGCTCGCCGATCTACGGGCGCTTGATTTTGATCTCGGCCTCACGGGTTTCAACGTCCACGAACTGGACACGCTCCTACGCGATCCGATGGACGAGGAAAAGGCAAACCAAGCGCCGCCACTTCCCGCCGTCGCTGCCACGCGGCCGGGGGATCTGTGGCTCTGCGGCGAGCACCGCGTTCTGTGTGGCGACGCGACCAGTGCGCAGGACGTTGCGAGACTGCTCGGCGAACGAAAGCCGCGCTTGATGGTCACCGATCCGCCGTACGGAATAAGCCTCGATAGCGAATGGAGAGATCGAGCGGGCTTAAATTCCTGTGGGCCGGCCGAACCGAGCTACATGAAAAACAGAACCAAGGGTCACATCGAGACATCGATTTCCGGCGACACACGTGCCGACTGGTCGGAAGCTTACGAGCTTGTTCCGAGCCTCGAGATCATTTATGCCTGGCATGCCAGCATTCACTCGTCCGAGGTTCTCGCCGGACTGCTGCGGCTCGGCTTCCTGTATCCGCAGCAAATCATATGGAATAAGGGCCGAACCGTGCTTACGCGCACGCACTATTGGTATCAGCATGAGCCCTGCTGGTACGTTCGCAAAAAGAACGCTCCGTGGTTCGGACAAGCCGGCGAAAATTCCACCGTCTGGAACTCTCCATCGCCAAAATTCATCATGGGCGGATCGGATGAAGAGAAATGGGACCACCCGACTCAGAAGCCCGTCGAGCTGATGCGGCGCCCGATCCTGAATCATCTCCGGCGCGACGAGCTGGTGTACGACCCGTTCCTTGGCAGTGGCACCACGCTCGCGGCCGCCGAACTCACGGAGCGGACCTGCTGCGGACTGGAGCTTGATCAGAAGTACGTCGACGTCATCGTGGAGCGCTGGCAGCAACTCACCGGGAAGCAGGCCACGCTCGAAGCGGACGGCCGAACATTCGAGCAGGTGAAAACCGAGAGAGCGGGGATCGCCGCGTGAATCGAACGTTGCCGCCGGGAGATTGCGGAAATCGAATCGCTGATCTTCTCCGGGCATGCCGATGTCGCGGGCTTGTGCATGGCACTGTCCGATTGGTCCGCCGAGGTGAGAATCCTCCAGAACGAGAAACGCCGCCAGGGCGAACCCGGCGGCGTGAAGGGGTGCGGCTGATGGTGGCGCTATCCCGCGATCCGCGCTCTGTTTCAAGCAAAAGCCAAGCGAAATGTTCGATTAAGAAAGGAGCGGCCAAGTCCTTGACGATTCCGGGCGAAGCGAATACTTCCCGCCTATAAAAAAGCTATGCCACGCGGACAGCCAAAGTACAAGCCGACGGAAGCCGACCGCAACACCGTCCGATCGATGGCTGCCACCGGCTTCCCGCATGAGCAGATCGCCACCTGCCTTGGGACCGCGGGGATAGACCCGAAGACCATGCGCAAGCATTTCGCCGTGGAGCTCAAGACGGCGGCGATTAAAGCCAACGCAGCGGTGGCCAATAGGGCCTACCAGATGGCGGTGGCAGGCAACCCACCCTCGGCGACCTATTTCTGGCTAAAGTGCCACGGATGGAAAGAAACCAGCCGAGTGGAGCACTCGGGACCAGACGGCCGGGCGTTGGTTCCCATCGAGGCCGTGCGTGAACTGCTGCAGAATGCGGCAGCCTCGCGGCCTCCAGAGGATGAGGATGAAAAGCCCATCAAAAAATGAAATATCCACTTCTCTTACCGACCCCGCGCACTTCGCGGCCGATGTTTTGGGCTCGATGTTGTGGCGGCGTCAGCGCGACATCATGCGCGCCGTGGCGACTAAGCCCTTAGTCGCGGTCAAAGCCTGCCACGCGAGCGGAAAGACGTATCAGGCCGCCAGACTCGCCCTGTGGTGGTTGATACGATTCCCGGAGGGAAAGGTTATCAACACCGCTCCGGGCTGGCGTCAGGTTCGACTGATGTGGGATGAAATCCGCCTGGCTCGAAGACAATCCCGAATCGCGTTCCCCGAGCCGAGCGCGACCGAATTGCGCATCACAGACGCCAATTACATCCAGGGCATCTCCACGAACGAGGCTGTGAAGTTCCAGGGAATCCACGGGCGCAAGATCCTGATCATCGCGGACGAAGCACCGGGAATCCGTGCGGACATCTGGGACGCGATCGAAGGTGTTCGCGCCGGCGGCGATGTTCACGTGCTCATGCTCGGCAACCCCGTTATCCCGAGCGGCTATTTCTTTAACGCTTTCGGCCGGGGGCGGGCAATTTGGGACACGTTCACCATCAGCGCCTTCGATACACCGAATCTTGCAGGCGTAACGATGGAGCAGCTTCTCGCAATGGGCGATGAGGAACTCGCGTACGCCCCGGCTCCATACTTAGTGACTCGCCGGTGGGTCAAAGAGCGGGCGCTGGCGTGGGGCCAGAAGCACCCGATGTTCTGCGCCCGTGTGCTTGGCGAGTTTCCGACTCAATCCGCGTACTGCGTCTTCAGCTTGGAACTCATCGAACGCTCGAAGCGCGATCCCACTGCGCAGGAAACCGAGCTCTTGAAAACGGCGCGCATACAGATAGGCATCGATGTCGCTGGTCCAGGCGAAGACGAAACCGTGGTCGTGGTGAGGAGTGGCGGCGTCGTCTTAGAGACACAGGCATTCGCGGAGGCCGACCCGCGGGGGCGCGTCGTTCAGGTGCTGTCTCGGTGGAAGCGGACCGGAAGGCTGCAGTGGGTGGTCGTCGACGTTATTGGAATCGGCTACAACTTCGCTCTGCACCTGGCAGACCTAGGGTTTCCCGTGGTGCAGTTCAACGCGGGCCATCGACCAATCGACACGGAACGATTCACAAACTTGAAAGCAGAAGCATACTGGCAATTGCGCGAGCACATGGAGAAGGGTGCGATCAGTGGATTGAACGATCTCGAAACCGAGGCGCAGCTCTCGGCGATCCTATATCGGCCAACGTCTTCCGGCCGGACAGAAATTGAGAGCAAGGAGGAGGCGAGGAAGCGTGGGCAGTCGTCGCCGGATCGCGCGGAAGCGTTGGTGATGGCGTTCCTCAAAGTCGTGTTACGGGAGGAGACGGTTGTCTTCAGCGATCGCGTGACGATTTCGCAGTTTTGAACTTGTCATGACGCATCAAGCCGCGGCGAGAAGTTATCGAATCGGCCCCAGAAGCAAAAACGCCGCCGAGCTTGTAGCTCCGGCGGCGCGATTGAGAAACGGCGGTGATTCAGATCAAGCTTTCACTGAGTAGCTGCGTTCGCCGTCTTCCCCCTTGGTCGACGTAACGGTCAGACCCATCTTCTTGCCCACGGTACCCGAGAGGAACCCCCGCACCGAGTGCGGCTGCCAGCCGGTGGCTTTCATCAGCTCCTTGGATGTAGCTCCGCCCGGCCGCTTCAGCAGATCGAGGATCTTGGCGGCCTTGCTGCCGTCGCGGGAGCCGGTGGCTTTCTTCGCGCTTTTGGGCGCTTTCTTAGCCGGGGTGGCCCTCTTGCCCGACTTCCCCTTGGACGGCGCGACGTGGGCGCGACGTGCGCCACCGCCGGCCTTTTTGGCGGGCTTTGCCGCCGCAATGTTCGCTGCCGGCTGCGCCGTCTCAGTTTGTTCTGGAATCGATGTCATGTTTTCTCCTTTGGCGGTGGTTACCGCGTCACGACATCGATCACTCAGTTCCGGCGCGAACGCAAGTGAAATCTCGAATATCCCGTGGCATTCACCCAGCACTGCAGGGCAACTTGACGTTCCGCTTCGCCCGATCAATGAATGTGGTGACTCTACCAGCGGTCAGCACGATGCGGCTCGAAACGAAATTCCTGCAACTTCGCACGCCGGTCACGCTTGGCTCTCGCTTCGACGATTGGCGTGTATGCTGGCTGGGCGGCTGGACACGGGACCGACTCTCCTACTTGGTCATGCTCGTCCGGTTGCGGCAGCAAACAGCGAGCGGACGATAATGATTGCTATGAAAGCGCTGCGGCGCGGTTTCGCGTAGACTCGGCGAAGCCGGAAAGGAGGCTGCAGTGTATGGAACAGTTTATCGGGTGCGACGCCCACAAAAACTTTTCAGTTTTCGTCGCAGTGAATGAGAAGGGACAAGCAGGGGAGGCGCTTCGTGTCGCGCATGATCGCCTGGTTCTTCGTAAGTTTTTGGCACGACTGCCGGCGCATTCCTCAATCGCAGTGGAAGCCAGTCGGAACTACAGTTGGCTGGTGGACGAGATGGAGCGTGCCGGTCACCGACCCAGACTCTGCAATCCACTCGAGGCCAAGCGCCGCATGGGCCTAACGCACAAAACCGACAAGCTAGATGCGCGAGGATTAGCGATCCTGCTTCGGAACGGTACGCTACCGGAAGTGTGGATCCCGCCGGGCGAACTGCGCGACCAACGCGAGTTGCTCCGGCTGCGTATTTTCCTGGTAAGGCTGCGCACGCGCGTGAAAAATCGTATTCACGGAACGTTATCCCGTCATAACGTCCAGATCCCGGGAGCAGATCTGTTCGGGGCCGGTCCTCGTGCGGAACTCGGCGCTCGGCTGCCGGAGTTGCCGACGCACAGTCGCGAGGCCGTCGAGCAAGAGCTCGCCACGCTGGATTTTCTGGAGGTCCAAATCGGTGATGCTGAGAACCGGCTGGAAGCGATCATGAAGGTGAGCGCGGAAGCGGATCTGCTAAAAACTCTTCCGTGCGTCGGGACGATTTTGAGCATGGTGATGATGTTGGAAATCGGCAGAGTCGATCGCTTCCCGAGCGCGGCGCACTTGGCCAGCTATGCCGGCCTCGTACCGCGTGTGCACTCCAGCGGCGGCCGCACGCGAATGGGCCAGGTCTGTGGAAATGTGAACCGCAACCTGAAGTGGGCCTTCGTCGAAACCGCGAATTTGATCGTGATCAACCAACGCCGGTTGGCGGGCACGCATGTCGTGCGCCTGTATCAGCGAATCAAGCGCGCCAAAAATCATCAGAAAGCAGCGGTGGCGGTGGCCCGCCACTTGGCTGAGGCAGCTTGGTGGGTTCTGACCAGACTGGAAGGTTATCGCGAGCCGCGGGCCGCGGATAAAGCTCTTTCGTCAACGCACGGGTAAGCGCGTCCAATTGCCTAGCCCTTGAGGCTGAATAATGATTGCGACACCCCAGCGGCGGAAAAGGCTCATGCAGAGGTTGAGGGCGGAGACATGGCTTCCGACGAAAGAACGGAAATCGAAATGAGCGGACCGACGAAAAGGTCGTGAAAAGGAGGGACGTTTTCTGGGGACTCTGTAGAGTAGGAGACAGGCGCGCCGCGCGAACGCAGGTTTCCTGCCTCCCCTCATCGAACCGGACATGCGGATTTCCCGCATCCGGCTCTCCGATCATCTTCCTCCGGCGGCTTGCGCCGCAGTCCTTCCAGATGGCTCACTTGGCCCACCATTCGGTACAGCCGACATCGTTCATGAAGAAAGCGATATCCCCATCGTTTCTTGGCAGTCCCCCAGCGGCACTGATGCTTACGCCGGAGCCATAACTGCAACTCGCTCCGAACCGCCCAGTCCACTTTATGGAATGTCCAGTTACTGTTCCCAACCCGGAAGTAGGTGCACCACCCATTCAAGACAGGGTTCAGCTTCTGGATCACCACATCGACCTGCCCGTTCGACGGGAACGACCGCGCCACTTCACGCACGCGCTGGCGAATATTGCGGCAGGCCTTCTCACGTGGCCACATACACAACATCCGACCAGGCGCCTTACGGAACTCGAAGCCGAGAAACGCGAAACCTTCTGCCAGCGTCGTCAGCCGACTCTTCTCTTGATTCACCACCAAGTGAAGAGCGGCGAACTGGCCCTGGAGTTGCTCCCACGCCTCCCGCGCCTCGCGCTCTGTTTGCGCCAGCAACACCATATCGTCCGCATAACGGACCAGCCGAACATTGCCGAGGGCGACACCGTCGCTCCGGCACCATTGACGATCTACCTCGTGCAGAAAGATGTTGGACAGCGTCGGCGAAATCACCCCGCCCTGGGGAGAACCCCGGTCTGGATGCGTCACCTTGCCCTCCTCCATGACTCCTGCCTTTAACCAAGCGCGGATCAAGCGCAAAACCTGAACATCTCCTACTCGCCGTTCCACCAAACCAAGAAGCAGTTCGTGCGAAATCGTATCGAAGTAGGATTTCAAGTCAACATCCACCACGAAAGAATATCCATCGTTGACGCTTTGCACAATCGTGCTCAGCGCCATTCGCGGTGTTCTCTTCGGGCGGAATCCGAATGAGCAGGGCAGAAAATCGGCCTCGAATAATGGCTCGATCACCAACTTCACTGCCATCTGCACTACTCGGTCCTTCACCGTCGGGATGCCCAACGGCCGAGTTTTTCCCGGCTGTCCGGGCTTCGGTATATGAACCCGGCGTACCAACGCAGTCCGATACTGTCGGCTCCGCAGTTCCTGTTCAAGTTCGTTCAGGAACCGATCTTCGCCGTAGTCGTGGATCGCGTCGATGTCCACCTGGTCCACTCCCGCCGCCCCTTTGTTGGACTTCACCCGTTGCCAGGCTTCTTGCAGAATGTCCCATCGACAGACTTTATCGTAGAGAAGCGTGAACCTCCTTTCGGGTTGCTGCTTGGCCACTCGGTATAGCGTCCGTTGCAGTTTGCGGGCGTTGTTCAGCCGTACGGGCGCTTTGCGCTCCGCTGGCTTTCGCCGGGGTTGAGCCTTCCCTTGCGGGGGCAGTCCGGCTGCCTTTCCCTGTTTCGTTCGCCTGATGAAAGTAGCGGCCCTTCCCTCCCCTCGGTTTTCCCGAAGTTCATCGGTACTACGGCCACCTCCAACTCCCTGTCCGGCTTCGTTACCGCGCTTTCGGGTTCTCCCCTTATACGCCTCCCTACCGGTCGGAGTTTCCTCCGCCGGACCGAACAGGGTCTCTCCGGTTAACTGGATGGTCTGTCTCTGCGTGCTGCCGCCCGATACACCGTCCCGGCGATTCGGTTCCATTCTCGCTGTATTCCGAATCGTGACAGGCTTCGCCTTAGGGACACAGGCTCGCCCCGGGAATAACTCCAGTTGAGTCGGCCTACTCACTGGTGGGGTTGTCGATGCTGAAGCGGCGTTCACTTCTGTTGCGGCCCGCAGATTCGCCTCGCCTCCCTGCCGACAGGTGAAGGCTTTGTCGTCTCGCTTCTCCGTCGCCGATTGCTCCGCGGCGGAGGAGACCAGGCTATCGGGTGAACGAGTCATTACCCGAGTTGATTCCTTTCAATCAACAAGTCCATCAAGTCCTCTCGGACGCACACCCCCAGACCCCTGGGATTTTTCGCTTTCAGGCCATCCCAGTTTTGATTTCAATTGCTGGGGCTCGGACTTCGAACCCCAGCCTGGTCTGGCCCGGAGTCGGCGCTCAGCTTGCTTCCCAGCATTGGCTTATCCTCCGCTCCGGTCGTTGGTAGTGTATCTGGACGAGCAGTTTTTCGCAATGGCGGAACGAAAAAAAGTGTCGCGGCCAAGTGAAAAGTTCCTAATTGAGCCAAGTAGAAAGTTCCTCTTGACAGCCGCAAGGCTGAAGGATGGAACGAATCGAGATGAGCCAAGAGGAACGCGACAAGTTGGAATGGCTGAAACGGGCCAAGGACGGCGTGATCACTCAGCGCGAAGCGGCCGTAAGATGGGGGTGACCGACCGTTGGGTGCGCAAGCTGCTCAAGCGGATGAAGAAGCGATGGCGATGCGGTGGTGGTGCATGGGTTGCGGGGCCGGGCATCGAACCGGAAGATCGCGAGCCAGACACAGAAACGGGCCATCGAAGTTCTGAAGCAGCCCGACTGGCACGACTTCGGACCAACCTTTGCCAGCGAGCAGTTGGCCAAGCGGCATCAGATCCAGGTCGGCAAAGAGACGCTGCGCGGATGGATGATCGAAGCCGGATTGTGGAAGCCCGGCGCGCGCAGAGTCGAAGAGGTCCACGGCTGGCGGCCCCGTCGCAGCGCGTTCGGCGAGCTGGTGCAGTGGGACACCTCCGAGCACGATTGGCTGGAAGGACGCGGGCCGGTGCGCTACCTGGTGCGGCTGATCGACGACGCCACCAGTTGGAGTTGGGGCCGGTTTGTGGAGCGCGACGCGACGCCCTTCAACATGGCCGTGCTGTGGGAATACCTGGAGAAAAACGGGCGGATGGTGGACGTGTACACCGACCGCGACTCGATGTTCGCCGTGTCGCCGCGCGCCGGCGAAAGCCAAGCGGAACGCGCCGCCGCGGATCGGCTGACGCAGATGGGACGGGGACTGCGGGAACTGGGCATCGGCTGGATCGCGGCGTATTCGCCGCAGGCCAAAGGCCGCATCGAACGCAGCTTCCTGACCGCCCAGGACCGCCTGGTGAAAGATCTGCGTCTGGCCAAAGTCTCGACCATGGAAGCGGCCAACACGTTTCTGGAGAACCGAATACTGGCCGGAGTGGAATGAGCGTTTCGCGCGCCCGATCGCGGATTTTCCGAATCAGCATCGAGCCTTGACGCCAGCGCTGGAGTTGGCGGCGATCCTGTGCCACGTCGAGCAGCGCGTCATCGGCAACGACTACACCTTTTCCTTCGCCGGGCGGCGCTACCAGATCGCGCGCGACCATGCGCAAGCCGGCATGCGCCATCAGCGACTGCGCGTGGAACTGCGCTTAAACGGGGAGTTGCATGCTCGCTACCAACAGCGGTACTTGAGCATCGCCGAGTGCGGCGCGCGCGTGTCCGCTCCTGAACCGGCAGTGCGCAAACCGGTCCGCAAGGATCACAACGCCGGAGGCAAGAGCAACTGGATGCAGGGCTTCTTCGATCGCCCCAGTCCGCCGTTGTGGAAAGCGATCCGCGAATAAAACCTATTTGGTGCGCCGGGCAAGCCCGGCGATCCTCGCGTTGTATGGCCCAAAGCCTCCGCTCGGGAGTTTCACCAAAAGCACCTGTCGTCCAGGAAGGCCCTCCTCGGCGACCGGTTGAGACCACCCGGGTTTTAATCGCTGTCTGGAGGGCCTGCGCCGACTGCTTCCGGAGCCAACTCCGTCGCCTCGGCTTTGGGCAGCCCCGCCAGGCGCGACCCCGGCGAGACTGTGCGAACATACCATGAGGGTTTTTAGTCAACCCTCAAAATAGGAACTTTCTACTTGGCCGGGAATAGGAACTTTCTATTTGGCTCCGACAGGCGGAACGAAAAAAAGCGATTGACGTTCGCAGCGCTTTCAGACATGAACCACAACAGCCCGGGTCTTTACTCCGCCGTCGCTGTTAGCGGAAACAGCCCGCGTCACTCCAGTTTCTCGGTTCCCATGAAACCTCAGAAACGACGGTTCAATGATCCGTCCGCACCCGCTCGGTCAGCCATTCCCGCATTGCGTCCAGGTATCGAGGGTCGACCGAGCCGCCTGCATCATGCATACCGTGGTCGTCGTGATCGAACACCTCGATCGTGAAATCCGCGTGTACGCTTTGAGTCAGTACCTCGCGAATCACGGCGGCACTTTTTTCCAACGGAATCAGGCGATCCTCGGCCCCGAACAAGAACAGCGCCGGCACGTGTAACGCTCGCAAAGCGGGCAGCGGATCGTAAGTCATCTCGCGTCTGAAGCTCAGGATGGCGCTCCCCGGGTGATCGAGTTCGGAAGGCTTCTGAAGCTGGTCGAAAAGTCGATCCTGCTGCGAATTGACTTCAGCGAACCACCTTTTCCTACGGGCGTCGTTCAGTTCGCGCCGCGCTTTCTCGTATTCCTTACCCGTGAACAAATAGCTCCACACATCGCGCCGCAGCGCATCGGCTTCGCGAACATCGGCTTCCGGCATTCCTCGATCCCGCAGCTCATTCGCGTAGTACACGAGCATCTGTTCGCCGGGAGAAACGGCAGGCCCCGACACCGCGATCACGAAGGAAATATCGGCAGAGCGCGATGCCGCGAGCGGCCCGAGCCACCCTCCCTGGCTCAATCCCCATACGCCGATATGCCGGGGCTCGACTTCCCTTCTGGATTTTAAATACAGGACCGCGGCCAGACCGTCGTCACAAAGGTCCATGAACGGACCGGCCCGAAAGTCGCCCGTCGACTCGCCCACCCCGCGCTTGTCGTAAGTCAACGCCGCAAATCCCTGCTCTGCGAACCAACGCGCGGTCGAAAGATCCCTTCCTTGGCGGCCTGAGCCGTGAAACAGAAATATTGCCGGATGAGGCCGCGGCCCCCCCGGAAGAATCAACGTTCCTGAGAGGCTCAGGTTGCCGCTCGCGAAACGGATCGATTCTTCGCGAATTACTCGACTTTGAGATCTCTCGACTTCCTGGATCCCGCATGCCGCGCACCAAACCGTCAGAAAAATGATGCTTCCGGGTTTCATTGATGCCGCAGTGTCTCGATCGGATCGACGCGTGTTGCTCGTGCTGCGGGAAGCCAACTGGCCGCGAGCGTCACTCCAATCAGCAAAACGGGCACGATCGCAAACGTGACGGGGTCGCGTGTCTCCACGCCGTACAACAACGGAGCCATATAGCGCGCCAGATAGAACGCGCTCGCTATCCCTACCGCCACTCCAGCGAACGCGAGCCGTGCGCCATGTCCGATTACCATTCTACGGATATCTCCCGGCTGGGCTCCGAGCGCCATACGGATTCCGAGTTCGTGTTTTCGCTGATTCACCGTAAACGCAATCAGCCCATACACTCCAATGGCGGCCAGTCCGAACGCCAGACCAGCGAACAACCCGAGCAGTTCAAGGCTCAACCTCGGCTGTTCCACGGACGCGGCCACCACTTCATCCATGGTGTGAACCGCGTACACCGGCTCGCTCCGATCCATGGCGAGCACCCGCGCACGCACGGCATTGGCGAGCGACACCGGATCGTTGGACGTGCGGATGGCGACAAACATTCCTCGCGAGCTGCCGAAGGGGTCCTGCGTTTGCGGAAAGTACGCTTGTCCGCGCCCTTCCACGGCGAGGCCGTCGTTATGGGCGTGCGCGACCACGCCTACCACTGTGGCCCACTGCGGCTGCGGCGCTTTCGAATCACCCACGAAATTGATGCAGATACGCTGCTGCAATGGATTCCGCCCAGGCCAGACGCTCGCAGCGAACTTCGCATCCACCAGGACGACACGGGTTGAAGACGCCGTGTCCCCGTCGGAAAATGTGCGCCCCGCTATCAAAGGCGTCTTCATCGTCTCGAAATAACCCGGCGTTGCGAAGATCTGATCCGTTTCGATGTATCCCCAGGGAAAGGGGGGCGCGTGCTGGAGCACCGGCTCGTTCGAGGTCTCGACGAATACTGAGCCAGACGATCGCAGGCCGCCCATCGGCAGCTGCGAGATTGCCCCTGCGCTTTCCACTCCCGGCATCACGCGAACCCCCTCGAGAAGCTGATGAAAGAATTGCGACACCGCCTGACCGGTGGGATACGTGGCGGGCGGCAACGTCATGCGCATGGTCAGTATATTGTCTGTATTGAAGCCGGGATCCACGCGAAGAAGCAGGTAAAAACTCCGGATCGCCAGGCCTGCGCCGATGACCAGCAGCAAGGAGAATGCAATCTCGGAAACCACTAGCGCGTCTCGCGTCCGCTGCCCGCTCCGACTGCCGACGCCCTCCCGTCCACCCTCCTTCATCGCGTCATGAAGGCGCGAGCGGGAAATGTGGATCGCTGGCGCGAGCCCGAACACCAAGCCGGTAAGTACTGCAGCCGCCAGTGTGAACCACAGCACCGCAGAATCCAGCTCCACCTTCCCGACGCGAGGCAAGATATCGGCATGCAAACCGCGAATCGCCCTCATCCCGGCTTCACCGAATGCAAGTCCCACTGCGGATCCGATTAGCGAAAGCAGCAGGCTCTCGGTGAGAAGCTGGCGAATCATTCGACCTTGGCCCGCCCCGAGCGATGCACGCACGGCCATTTCCTTTTCGCGTGCTGAGCTTCGCGCCAGCATCAGGTTGGCGATGTTCGCACAAGCGATCAACAGCACGATCGCCACCGCGGCCATCAGAATGAGCAATGCGGGCCGGATCTGCGCCACTAATTCCTCGCGCAGCGGAACAATAAACACGCCCCAACCGGACGACTGCCGGTAGAAAGCTGGAAACTCCCGCGCGAGCTGCTGCCCGAAGCGCGCCATCTCCGCGGACGCCTGCGCGACCGTGATGCCTGATTTGAGCCGTCCGATCACGCTCCAGGAATGGTTGCCTCGATTGCCGGGATGATTTCGATCCAGCGCGAGGGGGATCCACACCTGATTGTTAGCGCCGAAGTTGAACCCCTCAGGCAGAACTCCGATCACGGTGTATGGCCGGTTGTTCATCCGCATGGTCTTACCCGCCACGTTCGGATCGCCGGCAAAGAACGATAGCCATAAACCATAGCTGATGACCGCGACCTGGTCGTGCCCGGGCTGGTCCTCCTCCGCCGAGAACGTGCGGCCCAGAATCGGCTGCACGCCTAGCAAGGGAAACAGCGTCCAGTTGGCAAGGCCGCGGGTGACTCGCTGCGCTTCGGTGCTGTCGCCGCCAAGGTTGGCGCTGCTGTTTGTGTAGTAGGCTGCCACCTGCTCGAAGGATTGATTCGTGTCGGCGAGTTCGAAACACTCGGGATCGGAAAAGGAATTTTTTGGGAGTCCCTCCCTGGTGAGCTGGCCCCAAATCTTCACGAGGCGATCCGGCTCGTGGTACGGCAGTGAGCTCAACAGAACGGCGCGCACCACGCTGAAAACTGCCGTGTTCGCTCCCATTCCGAGCGCAAGCGTGAGGATCGCCGTCGCGGCGAAGCCCGGATTCTTGCGTAGTGTCCGCGCGCCGGATCGCAAGTCCTGCCAGACCGTTTCGATCCACACGCCCGCACGTGCTCCGCGCACCTCTTCCTTGATCTGCTCCGCGCCGCCCATCTCAATCCGCGCCTCACGGCGTGCTTGCTCGGGGCTCATCCCTTTCGCCATGTTCTCCTCCTCGATCAGATCGGCGTAGCTGCGGATTTCCAGGTCGAGGTCGCTCTCGACGCGTTCGCGGTGGAATAAATTTCGGACCAAACTTCGGATGGATCTAATCACCTTGGTCAGCTTTCTGCTCCCAGCGCCCGGTTGACGGCCACCGAAGCCCGTTCCCACCGCGCGGTTTCTCTCTCGAGCTGGCGCCGGCCGGCCCGCGAGAGTTGGTAAAATTTGGCGCGCCGTCCGCTGGTGGTTTCGCCCCACGCGGAGGAGACCCAGCCTGCCTCTTCCATCCGATGCAACGCCGGAAATAGCGATCCTGGCTTGACCAGGAACGTTCCGCGCGTCACCTGCTCGATCCGCCGCGCGATTCCCACCCCGTGCAGCGGCGCGAGCGCCAGAGTATTCAAGATCAGCATGTCGAGTGTGCCCTGAAGAAGTTCTGTCGGTTGTTTCCTCATCGTCGGTTGATATAGACGATCTATATCAGAAAACGTTAGGCACTTCCTGAAGAGCCAAGGATGATACGCTGCGAACCGTCGTCTTCGAAGCGACGCCGATTTTACATCACCGGCCCGATGCTGATTTTTCACTTAAGCGCTGGAAAACGATAGCCTTCGTCGAAATGTGGGCCAGATCAACCCCAGCCTTCGCGCAGACTATCGTGTGACCGCCATTTGTTCGAAAACGCACAACCAGTAGACTGGAGGAACTCGCTACCTCGTTCGGTTGCCCCCGTTCCTGCGACGAACGCCCCCCCGATACCCACCAGACCGTTTTCCCAAGGAGTCGCGTTAGTGCAACGGCGAGGTGGTAGGCCCAGTAGTAAAATGTCACGGTCGTCCACCCGTGCAGTTTGCAACTGTACCGAGTATGAACGTAGCGTGCCAGACGAGAGGTGGTTGAATAACGCCGCAGCTTGAAGAAATCAAGTCTTTGCGCGAGCGGGCGGCTTGACTGGAAGGGGCCATCTCCCATAGTTGCGGACCAGGTTGAGAAACGCCCTGAGTACGGGACCTTCCCGCTGTGGCGCCCACGCCATCATCAGGCCGATCGCGGCTCCGCGATTCGTCAGCCGGCAAAATGCCAGATTTTTCGATGCGCCATGTTGCAGATTGCTGGGCAGTATCGCGATGCCTTCGCCCGCTTCTACGAGCAGTGCCACACTCGCCCATGCCACGCCCGTGCCAACGATCTGCGGCGAAAAACCCGCTTCCGAGCACAGCGCGAGAATCTTGCCGAACAGCGACGGCGACGACTCGCGCGCCACTAGCACGAACCGCTCCCCCGCGAGACTCCGCAAATCGACCGTTTCGCCTGCCAGCGGATGATCCTTAGGAAATACCGCGACCAGCGGATCTAGGTAGAGCAACTCCGAACGCAAGAGCTGATCGAACGGAGTTTCCAGCGGCCGAGTGAAGCCTACGTCCATGCTTCCGTGGAGCAGAGCCGTCGACTGCAAGCCGGGCACCATGTCGGCGACGGTAACGCGGACACCCGGGTGCAGACGCCGGAAGTCCTTGATGATCTCCGGCACGTTCGGCGCCCGTACCACCATTGAAGAATCCCACGGTCAGAGACCCGATTTCGCCGCGAGCCGCCCGCCGCGCCGTTTCGACCGCACGATCCGCGGCGTCGAGCACTTTCTTAACTTCTCCGAGAAAAGCCTCGCCGGAGAGCGTCAGGGTCGTCTTTTGCTGTCCGCGAACCAGCAATGGAACGCCGATTTCGCCCTCTAGATCGGAAATCTGTTCGCTGATCGCGGATTGGGAAACGTGCAGCGCCCGCGCGCTGCGGCTGAAGCCCTGATGGGTGGCGACCGCGCAGAAGTATCGTAAGTGTCGCAGTTCCATAGATCCAGTCTATCGGTTTTTCCGATTGCTGTTCCCTGAATTAACTGTGATTCCTGGCGTTCCCAAGCCCATCTAAAGTGCCAGTTGGAAGGATTCTAGAGCATGTGGATCATCAAAGTTGCGCTGGATCGGCCGTACACGTTCCTGGTTCTCGCTTTACTAATCCTCCTCGTCAGCCCGGTGATGATTCTGCGCACCCCGGCCGACATTTTTCCCAACATCAATATCCCGGTGATCGCGGTGGCGTGGACCTACACGGGCTTGAACCCGGAGGAGATGGAAGGCCGCATCACGACGGTCTATGAGCGCATGCTTACGACGCTGGTCGACAATATCGAGCACATCGAGTCGACCACGGTGAACGGCACCGCGGTCGTGAAGATTTTCCTCCAACCGAACGCCAGCCTGGATACAGCAAACGCGCAGGTCACGGCCGCGTCGCAGACGATCTTGCGACAGCTGCCTGCGGGAACCCAGCCGCCCCTGATCATTAATTACAGCGCGTCGAGCGTACCGATTCTGCAACTCGCGTTATCCGGCAACGGCCTGACCGAGTCGCAACTGAATGACATCGCCCTGAACTTTCTGCGGACGCAACTGGTCACCGTCCCTGGCGCTGCGGTTCCGTTTCCATACGGCGGCAAGCAGCGCCAGGTGATGGTTTCGCTGAACCCGCAGCTCTTGCAGGCCAAGGGGCTCTCGCCCGGCGACGTGGTTTCGGCGGTGAATTTGCAGAACCTGGTACTGCCATCCGGGACGGCGAAAATCGACCAGTTCGAATATGACGTCGATTTGAATGCCGCACCGCGTACGGTCCCGGAGTTGAACGATCTGCCGGTGAAGATCGCTAATGGCGCGACGATCTATCTGCGCGACGTCGCGCAAGTGAGCGACGGCTTCGCGCCGCAGACCAACATCGTGCGGCAGGACGGAAAACGCAGCGCACTGGTGACGATTCTGAAAGCGGGCAACGCTTCGACCATCGACGTAGTGGACGGCATCCGCAACCTTCTGCCGCGCATTCAGTCTGACGCTGCCGCCGGAGTTGAAGATTCAGCCGTTGGCCGATCAGTCGATTTTCGTGCGCGCCGCGGTGAACGGCGTGATTCGCGAGGCGATTATCGCCGCATGCCTCACCGGCCTGATGATCTTGATCTTTCTGGGGAGCTGGCGCAGCACGCTGATCATCGCGGTATCGATTCCGCTATCGATTCTTTCCTCGGTGATCGTGCTCGGATTCCTGCACGAAACCATCAACGTGATGACGCTGGGCGGCCTGGCGCTGGCGGTCGGCATCCTGGTGGACGACGCGACCGTCACCATCGAAAACATCGAGCGCTATCTGCGAACAAGGACGCGAGTTGCGGGAGGCGATTCTCGAAGGCGCGGGCCAGATCGCGGTTCCGGCGCTGGTTTCCACGCTGTGCATCTGCATCGTGTTCCTGCCGATGTTTTTCCTGTCCGGCGTGGCGCGCTACCTGTTCGTGCCGCTGGCGGAAGCGGTGGTGTTCGCGATGCTCGCGTCCTATATTCTGTCGCGCACGCTGGTTCCCACGCTGGCGATGTATCTGCTCAAGGTGAAGCGCGGAAGCGTCGCGTCGCGCAATCCGCTGGTCTGGTTTCAGCGCGGATTCGAAAGAATGTTCGAGCGCCTGCGCCTTGGCTATCAGCTTCTGCTGACTACGCTGGTGTACCGGCGATTCCTCTTCGTCCCGGCGTTTCTCGGGCTGTGTGCGGCCGCGTTTCTGCTGGTGCCCTGGCTCGGCCAGGATTTCTTCCCGACGACCGACAGCGGCCAGTTCATTCTGCATCTGCGCGCGAAGACCGGAACGCGGATCGAGGAGACCGCGCGCCTCTGCGACCTGGTGGAAGATTCCATTCGCCGCGAAATTCCGCAGGCGGCAGTTGCACGGCATCTTCGACAACATCGGGATCTCCTTACAGCCAGTTGAACTTCATGCGCTCCACCAACGGACTGATCGGCACGCGGATGCGGACATTTTCGTCTCTCTCCAAGCAGCGTCATCAGTCCCACGGCGGATTACATTCGCGACTTGCGCAAGACATCTTCCGCACGGAGTTTCCGGGCGTGACGTTCTATTTTCTTCCCGCCGATATCGTCACACAGATTCTGAATTTCGGACTGCCGGCGCCGGTGGACATTCAAATCGACGGGGCCGATGTGCAAGGCAACCGCGTTGTGGCGGACCGTATGCTGCAGCAGATTCGCCACGTGCCCGGAGTCACCGACGCGCGGATCCAGCAGGATTTCGATTACCCGAAATTTCACATCGCGGTCGACCGCACCAAAGCCGCCGAAGGCGGCTACACGCCGCGCGATGTCGCCAACAGCCTGCTGGTTTCGCTGAGCGGAAGTTTTCAGGTGACGCCGGCGTTCTTCCTGAACTGGCAGAACGGCGTGAACTACAACCTGGTGGAGCAGACGCCGCAGTACGCGATTCAGTCGCTTCAGGATCTGCAGAACATTCCGATCACTTCGCCGACCGCGGCGACGGCCGGAAATTCTCGCGGACGTTGCGTCGATCACACGCTCGAACGAAATGGCGGTGCTGAATCACTACAACATCCGCCGCGTGGTCGATATTTATGCGGCGGTGCAAGATCGCGATCTCGGCGGCGCCGGGCGCGACATCACGCGCATCGTCGACGCGGAACCGCGGATCACTTCCGCGCGGCAGCTTTCGTCACCATCCGCGGGCAACTCGACACGATGCGCACGTCCTACATCGGGCTGCTGGCGGGATTGGGATTCGCGATCGTTCTGGTGTATCTGCTGATTGTCGTGAATTTCCAGTCCTGGCTCGATCCCTTCGTCATCATCACGGCCCTTCCTGCCGCTCTGGCGGGAATCGTGGTGTTTCTATTCCTGACGCACACCACGCTGAGTGTTCCTGCGCTGATGGGCTCCATCATGTGCATGGGCGTGGCGACGGCCAACAGCATCCTGGTGGTCGCATTCGCCAAAGAGCGGCTTAGCCATCATGGCGATGCCGTGGAGGCCGCGATTGAAGCAGGTTATCACGCGCTTTCGCCCCGTGCTGATGACGGCGCTGGCGATGATCATCGGCATGATTCCGATGGCGCTCGGACTGGGCGAGGGCGGCGAGCAGAATGCTCCGCTCGGACGCGCGGTGATCGGCGGGCTTGCTGTGCGCGACGCTGGCCACGCTGGTTTTCGTTCCGGCAGTGTTCGCGATCCTGCATGGCTCGCCGCGGCACGACGAGCCGGAGACCGTTACTGAAACAGCATTCGATCGGACCAGACTATGACCGTTCAAGAAATCCAGTACACCGAAACGGGAAGGACCGGTCGGCCGCGGGGCGGATGGCGCTTGGGGCCGGCGCTTTTCATATTGGCGGCGGCCGCGGCCCTGGGATTCGGAATCCGCAACGGCATCCGCACACGCGCCGAGGCGGGCGAGGAGTTGGCACGCGCCACCAACCAGGCCGCGACACCGGTGGTGAAAGTGATTCATCCCAACCTCGCCGCGCCCGTCGAGGAAATTGTTCTGCCGGGGAACACGCAGGCGTTTACCGATTCGCCCATCTACGCGCGCACCAGCGGCTACCTGGCGCACTGGTATTTCGATATCGGCGCGCGGGTGAAAAAGGGCGACCTGCTGGCCGATATCGAGACGCCGGAGATCGATCAGCAGCTTCAACAGGCGCAGGCGCAGCTTGAGACAGCGCAGGCCAACTACGAGCTGTCGAAAACAACCGCGGCGCGCTGGCAATGGCTGCTGCAAACCAACTCGGTTTCAAAGCAAGAGACGGACCAGGCGGTCGCGAATATGGCCGCGCAAAAAGCCGTCGTCGATTCGAATGCGGCCAATGTGCGCCGGCTTCAGCAACTGCAGTCGTTCGAAAAGGTGTACGCGCCGTTTGACGGAGTTATCACGGCGCGCAGCACGGATATCGGCGCGCTGATCGACGCCGGGTCGGCTGCGCCAGAGCAAGGAACTGTTTCATCTGGCTGCGATTTCCACCCTGCGCGTGTTCGTGCCGGTTCCCGAAACGTATTCCAACGCCGCGCGGCCCGGCGCCACGGCCGCGCTCACGCTCGACGAATATCCGGGGCGCGTGTTTCATGGACGGCTGGCGCGCAACTCGAGCGCGATTGATCCGGCATCGCGAACCTTGCTGGTCGAGGTGGACGTGGATAACCCGGACGGCTTGCTGCTGCCCGGCGCGTACGTATCGGTTCATCTGAAGCTTCCGGCGATCATGCGCTCTGTCACTATCCCGTCCAACACGCTTCTGTTCCGGCGCGAGGGGTTGCGGGTCGGCGTGGTTCGCGAAGGCCGCGCGAGCCTGGTTCCGGTCACCATCGGCCGGGATTACGGCGCGAGCGTCGAGATTGTATCCGGCCTGCGTCCCTCCGACACGATCATTCTCGACCCGTCGGATTCGCTCGAAAGCGGCACGCCGGTTCGCCTGGATGGAGGATCAGCGCAATGAAAATCCGCCTTACGATCACGGTCATATTCACGCTTCTCGTCACGTTGACGCTGGGCGGCTGCATGGTCGGGCCGAAGTATGTGAAACCCGATACTCCCATGACGACCTCGTTCAAGGAAGCGCCGCCGGACAGCTTCAAGGAAACCAAGAATTGGAAATTCGCGCAGCCCGGCGCGCCATCGCTTCCGGCGAAATGGTGGGAGACGTTCGGAGACGAGCAACTCACCGCGCTCGAACAGCAAGTGGCTGCCGGAAACCAGGATTTGAAGATCGCCGAGGCGCGCTTCCGCCAGGCCCGGGCGCTGATCCGCGTCAATCGCGCCTCCGAGTTCCCGACGATCTCCACCAGTCCCGGGATCGCGTCTTTGCGCGATTCGCAGAATCAACCGTATTTCGCGCTCCCTGCGGCGGCCACGGGCGAGTTCGTGCTCCCATTCGACCTGTCTTACGAAGTCGATTTGTGGGGACGCGTGCGCCGGACGGTGAATGCGTCGCGCGAGGAAGCGCAGGCCGTCGCCGCCGACCTCGCGACGGCGACGCTGACGATTCAGGCCGAGTTGGCTTACGATTATTTCGAATTGCGCGCCGCTGACGCACAGAAGCAGCTTCTGGACGACACGGTAAAGGCGTACGCGGACGCGCTCCAACTCACACGGAATCGATTCGAAGGCGGCGCCGCGCCGAAATCCGACGTCGCGCAGGCGCAGACGCAACTGGATACCGCGCTTGCCCGGCAAACTGACATCGAAGTGCAGCGCGCGCAATATGAACACGCCATCGCCACGCTCCTTGGCAAGCCGTCGGCGGCCTTCAGTCTGGCCGCGAAGCCGCTAAATGCGGCGCCGCCTGCGATTCCGGTCGGGCTACCGTCCGCAGCTCCTCGAACGGCGTCCCGATATCGCCGCTTCGGAGCGCCGTGTGCAAGAGGCAAACGAACAGATCGGCATCGCCCGCGCGGCCTTTTTTCCTACCGTCACTCTGGGCGCGTCAGCCGGATTGGAAGGCACTTCGATCCTCAATTGGCTGAATTGGCCAAGCCGCTTCTGGGCGGTCGGACCTTCGCTCGCGGAGACCCTGTTCGACGCCGGCCGCCGCCGCGCTGGTTCTGACGCAGCCGTCGCCGGCTACGATGCGGCGGTGGCGTCCTATCGCGAAACGGCGCTTGCCGCGTTCCAACAGGTGGAGGATAGTCTGGCGGCGTTGCGCATTCTGGAAAATGAAGACCGGCAGCAGCGCGAGGCCGTCGCCTCGGCACAGGAAACGCTTCAGATTTTCATCAATCGATATCAAGGTGGCGTGGACAATTACCTTCAGGTCATCACGGCGCAGACGATCGCGTTGAGTAACGAGCGCAATGAAATCGACATTCAGCGGCGGCGAATGGACGCGAGTGTGCTGCTCATCAAAGCCGTAGGCGGCGGCTGGAGCGTTCGGGAACTGCCCACTTTGCCGTCGCTGCGTAAGGGCTAAGGAAAAACTAGGACTGTAAAGGAGGTCCAATGTCATTACAAGAACAAATCACTACTGGAAGCAGGCTGGGGTTCATTGGCCTGGGATATTTAGGGTCGCGTATCGCGGGACGTTTGATCGCCGCGGGGTTTCCCGTAGTCGTTCACGATCGCGACTCAAGGAAAACTGCGGATCTTGCGGCTCTGGGCGCCAGGATCGCACCAAGTCGCCGGAGCCTGGCGAACGACGTGGATGTCGTATTGTCGTGCCTCCCGGATGGCGCGGCTGTGGACGCCGTCTATTCGGGAGCAGACGGTGTTCTGCGCAACGTCAAACCCGGCGTCCGGATCGTGGAGCTAAGCACAATCGCTCCGGAAACATCCCGGGCGTTACACGATGCAGCGCGGAAGGTTGGAGTCTCGATGCTCGATGTCGCCGTGTCCGGTAGTACTCAGGCCGCGGAGGCGGGGGCGCTGACCTTATTCGGTGGTGGAGAAAAGAAGACTTTCCAAGCGGCCGAGCCTATCTTTGCAGCCATCGCCAAGCAGTGGTTTTACATGGGGCCGAGTGGATCGGGCGTGACGATGAAGCTCGTAGTGAATACGCTGCTCGGTCTGGGCATGCAAGCGGTGGCCGAAGCGGTAGCGCTAGGTTCCCGGCTAGGCTTGCCGCGCGATCTTCTCTTTGACACGCTGGCCAAGACTGCCGTTGTCGCGCCTGCTCACGTGGGTAAGCTCGCGTCGGCGAAGCGAGAGGACTACGCGCCGCAATTTCCGGCTCGCCTTATGCGCAAGGATTTTGGGCTGATCCTAGCGGCTGCGACGCACCTGAATCTTTCGATGCCAGCGACGGAGGCGGCAGCAGCAGTCAACTCCGCGGAAGCGGTCGTCAATCGCGAGGAGGATTTTTCCGCCGTGATCCGGCAAATGGAACAACATCAAGGCATGAAGCGCGCTGTGCCGCCAGCAGCTTAACCGTCGCTTAGCTAATTCTTTCTTGAAAGGAGACCTGGAAATGACTTTAAGGAAACTCGGACAGAGCGATTTGAACATCACCCGAATCGGCATTGGAGCCTGGGCTATCGGAGGAGGAAAGTGGGAATTCGGGTGGGGCCCACAAGATGACGAGGAATCGATTGCCGCAATCCGCGCAGGGCTCGATCGCGGCCTGAACTGGATCGACACCGCGGCGGCCTACGGGCTTGGGCATTCGGAGATCGTGGTTGGCCGGGCTGTCCATGGGCTTCGGACTCCCCCTTATATCTTCACGAAGTGCAGCCTCGTGTGGGACCAGTCCGGCAACATTTCCCACAATCTGCAAGCTGCGTCGATTCGCCGGGAAGCCGAGGCCAGCCTCAAGCGGCTTGGGGTCGATGCGATCGATCTCTATCAGATCCATTGGCCCGCGTGGAAGGACGGCCCGGAATCGGCCTCACCGGGCTCGATTGAAGAAGCCGTCGGCGCCCTGGCGAAGTTAAGAGCGGAAGGGAAGATCCGAAATATGGGGGTATCGAACTTCAACGCGCAGCAAATGCAGCGTGCGCAACACGTGGCGCCGATCGCTTCGCTTCAACCACCCTATTCTCTGCTGGCAACCGATATTGAATCGTCGATTCTTCCGTACGCTTTGGAGCACGGGATTGGCGTGATCGTCTATTCGCCTATGGCCTCGGGGTTGCTAAGCGGTGCCATGACGCGCGCACGGATCGCCGCGCTTCCCGACGACGATTGGAGGAAACACAGCCCGAACTTCCAGGAGCCCTTGCTGTCTCGCAATCTGCACCTCGTGGAAACACTCCGCGCCGTTGGGCTTCGCCACCATGCCACACCTGGTGAAGTTGCCATCGCATGGACCCTGCTGAACCCGGCGGTGACTGGCGCCATCGTCGGCGTTCGTAGCGCCGAGCAGGTAAGAGGCATTGCCGGCGCCGCCGATCTCAAGCTCAGCACGGACGACATGCTCGAAACCGAGGAGAGCATAACGCTGGAAGCCGCATGACTGGATTAGGGAACGAGACACGCGCCAACATCTGGCGAACCATGTTGACGTGTAGTCGCCATCTCGCTGATGTGGCTTTGAGCGCCCGATCACAAGCACCGCCTGTCACGTGCATCGCGTGTCGATCCTGCGATGCTGGCGCAGTGGGAACGCGGCGAGCGTGAGCCAGGGAGCGCGTTCCTTGGCCGGGTGAATCGCTTTCTTACGGAAGCGGGCAGAGCCCCCACTTACGGCGAGTCGGGTAGGGCCGACGGACACAACGCAGACTGTGGGGAATAGCGCGAGCCAGCTTGCTGATGCGCAGGTGTGCCCAGCCAATCGGGGAATCCATCTCGCTATTTTTTCGCAGATGTGATATCGGTCACCGGAAGATCCCAGTGGCCCTGCAAAATCTCGAACCGGCGCTGTTCCTCGCGCTGGTAAGTCGTCTGGTCAGGCCAGAGTTGTTTGATGAGGCGCTCTTCGTCTGGATTCGCTGTTGTCGCCATTGTCGAGTTCTTGAAACGAATTGTGACACGATAATCCCAGCGTGAATCCTCAGTCATGTGGTTGGCAGGCTGCTCAATCTTCACGGAGATCATGCGGCCGCTCTCGACGATTTTCTGGAGCAGCGGGTAGTGATTCTTCAAGAAGAGTTGCAGAAACTCCTGCTGGTGTCCCCATTGCACCTTGTAGTAATACTCCACTGCATACGGCTGATCTGCTGCTCCCTGTGTCGGGGAACCCTGGGCGAGCAGCGGCCGCGCTTGAACCGAAAGCAATAACGCAAGAATTATGTTTCTCATGACTCCTCCAAACTGGTGACCTGGATTCTAGCAGGCTGCGCACAGCACGTGAGGCGCGACGCGCCTCCTCAAGCCGTGTGAGCCGAGGGTGGCTCCCGGACAGATGAATCAAATTCAAGGGCGTCAGTTGTCAATTTGACGTGACCGCGACTTCACAGGGTCGGCCCATTATACGAGTTGGCGACTTATACGAACATGTGATTTGAGATGACGGTAGGGTGGTTAACACCAAACGCTGAAGCAATGTGACAGGAGTTGCTCCGCACGGCAACAAGAAGAGAGAGCGTTTTCCGGCTGAACTCTAAGCGCCACCGAATTCGAGACAATGTAACCATGGCGCTCGTGATACCGGGAGTCACACAGTCAATCTATGAAAGCTTTGAGACGAACCTTCGTCCAACGGTCGATTATGAGATCGCTGACAAACTCGGGGGTTTGCACGGTATCGAGGGTCTCACTGATGCCGAACGAAAGGGAGCGTGGGCCGAGGCCACACCCTTTTACTTTCGGCCTGCGCGCGACAGTCCCTGGGGGACCTATTACAGTCCGTTCGCGGCCTTTAGCAATGCGAGCGCTCGGCCAGCAGGTTGCGCAGGCTCCCATCGGCGCGAGCCATCGCCAAATCGCGAAACAGGGACTGCGCACGGGTATCGAACTCTCGATCACAATCGCCCCGGCGCAAGCGCTTTGCGTCGATTCTGACTGCGGCGGAGATTCGTGTTCTGAATCCTCGTTCTCTGCAATATCATCGAGAGCCATTCCTGCGCAAACAGGTAGATCTGCTCGAAACTTTCGCGGAAAAATTTCTTCACTTCAGGGCGATCGAAGATATTTTCCTTTAGCAACAAACTCACCTGAACCAACAAATGAACCAGCTCCGCCAGTTCGTCCAACGCTCTAGATCTTTTTTTCTTTGAAAAACGGGAAGCGATCCCCGAAACGAGCAGGAGCGTATCAGTCACCGTTTCGACGTTGGTTCTCACCTTTCCTCGCGGTCGACGTCTGGCTTTCGCGATGACTTGCTTCAACCGCGGATCTCGATTCAATTCCGTTAGCAGCTTTCTGTATTTGTTAGCAGTCTTCATCGGATCGCCTCGTTGCTCGTCGAAGCCTCGATTTGACTGATGAAGACCTTCGGCGGGTCTTTATAAATTCTTCGGCCAACAGCGAATGCCTGCTGCTCGAGTTCATGGCGCCGATGATCGATCACGACGAACAGATCTTTCAGGATGCGATGGCCGCCGTAGGCGAGCGGATCGGCGGCCAGTGTCGCTCGGAGAACGGCCAGGTCGTGATCTTCCCCGAGAAGGGTGGCCAGCTTGTGAGTTAGATCGATCAGCTCCTTCTCCTTATCCGGCAACGCGGTCTCGAGAAGTTGCAGTTGATGCCAAAGATACTTGGATTGCTTGCGCCATTCGTGAAGATTTTCCACGGTAGGGCTTTCCGCGGCCAAAGTGAGCGCACGATGACCTGCCCGGTATACTCGCCTGAGGCCCGTCTCCATTGCGGCCCAACCGTCGCACGTGAGCTTCCATTCCGGAAGTCTCGCCAGGGCACGAAGGGCGACGTCTTTCACTGTGGCGAACGCTTTGTCCTGTTCCAATACGCGGCGCCTCACTTCCTGCTGATTGGCGAGCAGAGCTTCGCGAATCTTCTCAAACGTCGGCTCGATCGCTTTCGGGAACTGCGGCTTGAGCTTATCCGCAGTCTCGACGAGAACGTGTGCATCGCGGATCTCGGTCAGCGGGCGTGCGGCGTCGCGGAAGCAGAAGTTCTCTTCGTCGGTAAAGATCGTCGCCGAGCTCCTCGCGAACCAGGCGGAGCGCGGCCCGCACTCTCTTGAAGCACTTGCGGACCTCGAAGACGGCGTCACTCTCCGAGACGCCACCGCGGGACTGCTTCCGTCTGGCGCCCAAGTACTCAAGCGCCTTTTCGAGCTGGCGCCTCACGTTGCGCGTCACCCCTTCGCTCACCGGTTCGTTCGCCTTCAGTTGAAACGCCATAGGATCACTCCAGTCTGAACGTCTGCCCGCGAGGCTCGTTCGCACGCACGCGCCGAAAGCCACGCACCGACGACTGCGAAAAGAATCAGCAGAATGACGGTGGTCGCGAGCGACTGCCAACTCGTGGCCTTGCGGGTCAAGCCGCCGGGACCGCCTCGTAGAGAGAATGGAACCGTGACGACGGAGCGATGCAGCGCGACATTTGTCGAGGGTCTGCTGCCGGATGGAAGTTCGCTAAGCTCGCGTACACTCTGCGCCCAGGAATCGCGCGGTGACGCCATCCGGTGGAGCAAAGCGCTCGCATAGGTTTGGTCTTCTTCAGCGAGGCTGCGGTAGGAGAGTTCGAATCGCGGGCGCTCATGCGGGTCGAGAATGAACAGAAGCCCGAGGTGAACGACTCTTCCCGTGGCGTCGACACCAGCGGGGGTCGATACGGAGAAGAGCTGCTTGCCCCCATTCCACTCGCGGAAACCGTTGCGCAAACAGAATCTTTTCGACAGCCTTTGGTCCGCACTTCTCCAGAATTTCCGTCGGCACGCCATGGGAAAACCCCTCGGGGCGGAGCTTCGGGTCGAGAATCTGTCGGAGCGGCAGGATCGTCTCGCCGTCGCTCGCAAGAATGTCGTCTCCTTGATCGCGATTGGGAAGAATCCAGTAGGCTCGCATCGCGATCACCCCGCCTTCCGGCGCTTCGCGGTTTCGTGGAACGCGGAATACACAGCACGAAAGACATTATTGATCGCGCGCGTGTAGATCTGTTTGTTCTTCATCGAGATCAAGGTCGCGCCGGTATACCTCCGTCTCGTACGGATGCAGCACGCTCCTGACTGTCCTGTCGAGCGCGCGCGAGCTCCTGCGCAAGTTCTTCGGCCAGCGCTTGATAGTCGGTGTGGCTCTCGATCTCCTCGTCGATCTTGTTGATCAGGATGTGAATCAGCGCGCCCTGCTTGAGGTGCGGCATCGCGGTGAGCAGCCAATCGAGGTCTTGCCGAATCCGCCGGCCTTTGAGGAACCGTTTCTGCGGATAGATCGTTGACGGTCATCACGTAGAAGACCACGTCGGCGTCCTTGCAGACGGAAAGCCATCCCGAGGGCGCGTCGCGGTAGTCCGTCTCGCCGCCAATGTTGATCACGCCCTTGCAGGTGATGTCGATGATCTGGCGATTCGAGAGCGCCAGCTTCACGTCGAAAGACTTGACCGTCTCGCCCATCGGCGAGTTCGAGTGGACCCGCGGGATCTCCTGGTTCTGCAGCCGCGCGAGGAAGCTGTCCTTGCCGCTGGCCGTCGGACCGATCACCGCGATCTTCTTTCCCGACCACCAGTCGAGCGCTCCTTTCACCAGGCGAGCCAAGTGCTTTCCTGTCTCGGGAAGGGATGCCAGGAGCAAGAAGACGCGAAACGTCGTGAGAGCCATCGGCATCATCCGGTTCTCGTTCCTTCCTCGCCCGCGGTGAGCAGGCGCTGGTGAACCCGGCCATTCGAGCAACGGTCGTTTGGCGATCTGCGCCTGGCTCGACGGGACGCGTGCCGGCATCTGGAGACAGCGGAATCGTTCCCACCAGCACCGCCAGAACCGTGGCCCCGTTGTTGATGACGGCGGCGAGCGGCGGACCGATGAGTCCGAACGCACCCAAGGCGATCGCAATGGCGTTCGGCACGATGATGATGCCCAGATTCTGCCGGACGCTGGACATCGCCTGGTCGCTGATCCGGAACGCCTTCTCGAGCCGCGCCAGGCCGCCGCTCGAGCAGCACCACGTCGGCGGTCTCGAGTGCGACGTCGGTGCTGCCGGCGATCGAAATTCCCACGTCCGCCGCCGCCAGCGCGGGCGCGTCGTTGATGCCGTCGCCCACCATGGCGACGACGCGGCCCGCCGCCTGCAATCGTTTTACGTACTCGGCTTTTTCATGCGGCAGCAGACCGCCCACGGCTTCGTCGATCCCCACCTCGCGCGCGACGTTCTTCACCACTTCGGGGCTGTCGCCCGAGAGGAGCACGACCTTTCGCCGGCCGTCGCCTTGCAGCCTGCGCACGATCGCCGCGCTCTCAGGACGAGTGCCGTCGGAGTAGCAGACCAGTCCGACCACTTCGTCGTCGACCGCAACGCAAAGGCTCGAATTGCTGTTCTTTTCGAAACGGGCAAGGTGCTTCTTGAACGAAGGACGGATTTTGAGCTTCTGGCTCTCCATCCACATCGCGCGGCCGACGCGCACGCGATGGCCCTCGACGCGCGCGGAGAGCCCCAGCCCCACCGCGTACTCCTCGCTTCCCGGCTCCGGCTCGACGAGTCGAATGCCCTGTTCTTTCGCGTAGGACTTCAGCGCTCTTGCGACTGGATGGTCGTGCCTTGCCTCGGCCGAAGCGCACCATTTGATGAGCGTCGATTCCTTCATGCCTCTGGCGGTCACCACCTCGACCACCTCCGGCACGCCGCTGGTGAGCGTACCGGTCTTGTCGAAGATGATGACGTCGGTCTTCGCGAGCCGCTCGAGGTACTGAGCGCCTTTGACCAGCACTCCTTCGCGCGCCGCCAGCGCCATCGCGGTCAGCGCGGTCGTCGGCACCGCGATGCGAAAGCCGGTTCCGAAGTCGGTGATGAGCACGCACACGCCGCGGGTCACGTCGCCGGACAAAGCGGCGGCGAGCCCGGCGACGCCGAACGTCGGAAGAACCAGCTTGCTCGCAAGCTCGAGCGCGTCGCGCTGCAAGGTGAGCGGCTTCGATCCGACGGTGTTCAGGATTCGCTCGATCTTCGCGGCCTCGGTATTCCTGCCGGAACGATCCACCTCGACGACGAGCTCGCCCTCGACCACGACCGTAGAGGCGAACACGGGATCGCCCGCCTTCTTCGAGAGCAGGCGCGACTCGCCGGTGAGCGCCTTCTCGTCCACCTCCGCCACGCCCGAAACGACCCTGCCGTCGGCGCCGATGCTGTGCCCGGTGTGGACGACGAAATGGTCCCCGACCTGGAGATCGCCGACCGGCACCGTTTCGATGCGGCCGTCGGCAAGAACCCGGAGCGCTTCCGGCTCTTTGCGCCGCATCAACATCGAGAGCGCGGAACGCGCGTTGTTGGCGGAGATGTCGAGCAAGCAGATCGCCGACGCCGACCATCCAGATGACGAAGGCGGCGGTGATGGGCCGGCGCGTGGCGAGCGCCGCGAACGTCGCCGCCACATCGAGAAGGTCGATGCTGATCTCTCCTTCCCGCAGCGCTGCGATGCTGCGGCCGAGCGGCCGGAGCGTGTTCAGCATCACCGCGATCGCCAGCCATGGAAATGGCGCCGACTCCGCGCAAGACATGCGATGAGCGTCGAGGTGCCGGACAGAGCGGCAAGCCAACGGATCGGAGTTGGCTCGTGCCATTCACGCGCCCATTCGGCCGGATCGCTCTTCAACAGCGCCGGCGACAATGAATCTCTCGCTTACTTTTTCCGGGTCGTAGATCACCAGCATGGTCCGGCCGCCGGGAATGTGCTTGGTACTTTGCACTCCGGGCAGTCCGCTGGCGAGCATCGTCAGCGTGGCGAGCTCTCGTTCTCCGATGCCGGTCACCCGGAGACGAACACGTCCTTTCAGCGAGTGCACCGGTATGACATCGAACGGCTCTGGAGTGGGGCGATTGAGGGTGTGGATCTTGTCTCGCAGACTGCGGATGAATCGGCCGGGAAGAGCGGTTCCGTCGTCGTAGTCGACATAAAACGCGCCAGTACCGATGTCGCTGCTCGAAACGAACCACGTCGATCCGCTCTGCCAGCCAGGCCTCGAGCGCCATCGCTTCGGATGAACCCTTACGCACGCCAAGGATACAAGCGCGCCCGTGTCCTTTGGTCCCGCGCGCCTTCGTAAAAACCTGCAACTCACTGTTCATGGAGCGACGTTCCTCGTCAACGACCGCGGTTAACACTTTTGTGGAGCATCTCCGTGGCCAACGGACGATATCGGCTCTTTGATTCATCGAGCGGGAGGCGTCGTCTTTTTGTGCGGTCTTTTTGCGCCGGCTTTGGGTTCCGGGAACAATCGCGCGAACTTATCTTCGATGCGGTGAACGAGCGGCGCCCTGAGCGGCGTCATCAATAGACTTAGCTTCACGTGGAGGCGGATTTCGGAATCGGTCACGTGGATCTCCCCATGAAGGCCTGTGCGCGCGAACCGCAAAGAATCGCCGTGCCATTCACTCTTGAGGTGGTACTCAGCGGCAAGTGCGTCGGCCGTTTTCTGCACTCGCGCTTTCGCCTCGGCGATCGGCACCGAATAAGGTCTCACAAGCGTGATGTCGGACATAAATACCCTCCCGGGCGATTAGCGGGAAGCGCGAACGGTGGCGCGTTGACATTTGCCAACAGTGCCACCGCGCGCGAGTCTGCGCCGCTTGTTTGTCTGCGGCGCTTGAGTGACAGCGAAATGTCACTATGGATGAATCTCGTGGTACACGAGGTAGCCGGCTGCCCCCGCAAGAGCCGCCGGGCCCGCACCGAACACTGCAGCGGCAAGCAAGGCACCCCCCACCGCGGCTGTGATGCCGGCCGCGGTCCGTTGCGGAGAACCAGACGGCAAGTAGGATTTGACCAGTTCGAATCCGCCCTTTTCGTGCTTGGCGACTGGACCATGCTTGCGCGACTCGGTCTTTCTCCCCACTTTTTCTTTGGTCATACATCCCTCCTATCTACTATTTGGGGATCGACAGACGTAGCTGTCGACATATTACGGGCAATCAGCGTTCCGCTACGCGCGTTCGCCGATTCGGTGGCTAAGTACAGTGGTGAGATGGAGTGGTGAAGCGGCGCCCGGATGCGAGGTATATATCCAACGATCGCGGTGGCTTGATTTTGGGTCCAGGCGCGCAGGCGCTGCGCCACCTTACTCATCCCGCTTCACTCAACCCACGTCAACGACCTTGTCGTCAGCGGCGGCCCGTTCATCTTCCTGCCTGCCGATTCGTTCGCGAGTTCGAACTTCCGGCCGATGCCAGTGCATGAAGACGCGATAGGCATGGTACAGAGCGCCGCTCCACTCCGGTAGGCGGCCGCGATTCTGATTGAGCACGAACGAGATGACGGACACCGCAGCGAGTGCGGCCGGCGCTAACTCCCGCAGGTCTGCTCTTCCGCCTGTGAATTGATCGATGACCCGATTGATGCCCTGAATCGTATCGAGAAAATCGCTCACCACTTCCTGGCGATTCACTTTGGTTCGAGTCGCGATCTCAACGCCTTGGAATCCGGCGCACTTCGCGATGTGCTTGAGGAGATCGTCGGCCTCCAGCGCACCCGGCTCATATTGGATCACGACGCTGCCGGTCTTTGGATTGAGAGACCAGGAGCGAAACCCGGGAGCGGTCTCAGCCGCGGTCCGTGCCGCAGTCACAATCGGGTTGTCCTCGTCAGCCTGAAAGAAAGCGCCTGCTCGAATTCGCAGATAGCCTGGATGATGATGCACCAGGCGCAACGATTCCTCAATGTGCTCGAGCGGGATCTCGCTTACACTTTGTCCCTCAGCGCCCGAAACTTTGGTATCGTCCGTCCGCGAATAGCTGCGCATTCTGCCCCCCTACGAATCCGATCGCGTGCGTGCTGACCGCTCAGACGACAGACTCGTTGTGCTCGTTCTCGCGCTTTACCAACCGCGCACCCCGTCGCGCTGCGGACGGGCCCGCATGTCCAGGCTTGTTGGCGGCTGCGTTCTCGCGCGCGATATTCGAATGAGCCTCCGCCATCATGTCATCCAGACGCTCGCGCTCCACTGCCGCCCAACTGGAGACCTGATCCTTGGCCTTGATCCCCATCTCCAGAAGCTTCACGCCGGCGCCTTCCGGCGAGTCGGCGAGACTCCTGATCGCCCAGCCGCCGACAACTCCGGCTCCGATTGCGAGTGCCCACTTTATGCCCGATCCCATATCATCTCCTCTCAGTCTCCTGAACGATTCAACTCTCCAGACCGATTCCAAGCGTTGCGGGAGCACGCCAAACGCCACTCGCTCCCGCGTCGTTGAGCGAGACGAAACACGCTCGCGATCCCTGGGGGCCTGGGTCAAATGGCACGGGCCCGTTCGCCAGACGATGAACAACTCATCCAAGCCTGTGCCGCGAACGCGTCAAACGCTCTAAGCCAACGCTCGTAAATCTCAAGCGGCCCGGGCAGAGGTGACCTTCCTGGCTTTTACTGTGCGTTTCGCCTTGGCCTTGACCGCACGCGGCACAGCCCTGCGCCTCACTTCGACAGATGGCGAAGGAGTAATAAAGTCCTTGGCCTTGGAGATCGATGCTTCCGCAGAAAGAAGCAGCTCCCGGACGTTCTTTTCGACGCTCTTTTCAATAACTGAAAACTCATCGAGAACGTCGGCGAGTAAAGTCTCAATCCTCGCCAACAGCGTAATGGCTTTCGCCGCTTTCTTTTTCTTGGATTTCATGAAATTTGCTCCTCTACAAGATCGAATCACCATTTATCCAGCAAGTTCCGTACCTTTGCCTTAGGGACGACGCCTGTCTGGACGAGAACGCGACTGCGGCGACCTGCCGGTCGTGCTGACTGCTGAAACCTGGCCGGCACTGCACGCACGGCTGTTAGGGCTGAGGTGGTTCATTCGGAAGGAACATCGGTCCAAACACCCGATCCATACGCGGCCCGCTCTCGCAGCTAACTTCAGCGCTTGGCGATCCTGTTTCCCGGCATTTCGAGCGTATTCTGCGCCGCGCGGCGTGTGTTGCGGGTCAGGCGGCCAGTGCGGCGCCTCGGATCGCGCGGGATGACGCAATCCGTCGTTCAGTAGCTCAATCGTGCAGGTGCCAGGTTTCTATCGCAGTATCGGCCGGTAGACTGAGGTAGTGAATTCACATGGAGCGGCGGCGAGCCAGCCCGCCGCGCAGACACACCCGGGAGCTGAACGTTCAGAATCGGCCAAAAATCATGTGGCCGTCGAGTTTTGTGGTCGCGCGCGCGTACATCGATGAACTGGCTCGCAGCGGTGCGCTGCCGCAGCAGCGGATCGCGGCCATCAATTCGGCAATCGACAAGGCTGGCGCCTCGCATTCCGCTAAGGACGCCGCGCCTTCGAAGAACATGGCAGCCAGTCTCGAGAAAGACGCGGGATCGACGAACAGCGCGTCCGACGCGGAGCGGATGCGCGCCCTAGCGGTAATCCTGAAGCAGAAGGCTAATTCAGCCCGTTAATCGCGCGAGCACCCGAACGGGTATTGATACTAAGCTTTCCCAGCGGGTGGATGAGCTGGGTCTGACCCTCGGTTTCCGTCGTCGTAGGTCCCTATCGTAAGGAGCTTTACGATTTCTTTAGGCGTTCCTTATGCGTTGTTAAGGCCTTCCCGGTTATTCTTCCAAAAGAACGCCGGTGCCCGCCGAGTCGCGGGCTGTTTATGAAACTTCCACTGCGCCCCGAAGCCAGACCGGAGGCCGATTCCGCCCAGGTCAGCGAGGGCTTCGGACCCAACTAGCGCTGAAGTGAGTCGATTCTGAACAACGGGAATACGTGTGACTACACGATCCCGGGGAGGGTGAAACTATGAAATCAATTATCGGCAGAGCGGCCCAGGGTCTTCTCCTGACGGTCCTCGCCGGCCTTACGGTGAATAGCAATGCTCAGTCAACCTTCGGAAGCATCCGAGGAAGCACGCTGGATCAAAGCGGCGCGGCGCTTCCAGCCACACAGCTCACGCTGCGGAGCCTTGACGAGAACACGACAACCAAAGCCGTGAGTGACGCGAACGGAAATTTCGTTTTTGAAAACCTCAAACCCGGACACTACTCGGTGACTGCGGCCAAGGAGGGATTCACGACCGCCGTAGTCAAGCAAATGGAGCTGGCCGCGCGCCAGAGTTTGCGGATCAACGTCAACCTGGCCGTAGCGGCGCAAGCGCAATCGGTAGAGGTCACCGCGTCGGCCGCCAGCGTCAACACCGAAAACGCGACCCTGGCGGATTCGAAGAACAACAGCGACATCACGGCATTGCCGATGAACTCGCGCGCCGTTTCGACCAGTCCCCTGGCTGCGCTGGCGACCTCGCCCAGCGTGGTGAAAGACAGCCAGGGCAACATCAACGTGGGCGGCGCGAGTGCCGCGATGGTCGGCTTTTCGGTCGATGGAATTTCCACTGCCAGCGTGCGCTCCAATGGCGCTCTGCTCGACGCGTATCCTTCGTCCGAGGGAATTCAGGAGATGAAGGTCACCGCTTTCAACAACAACGCCGAGTTCTCGCAGATCGGCGATGTCACGTTCATCACCAAGAGCGGGGCCAACGCGTTTCACGGAAGTCTGTTCGAATACCTGCAAAACGACAAGCTGGACGCCACGATTCTCAATTTTCCAGCGAAGGCTCCCAAGCACTTCAATACCTTTGGCGGTAGCCTGGGTGGCCCGGTCAGGATTCCGAAGTTGTATAACGGCACGGACAAGACATTTTTCTTCTTCGACTATGAAGGAAACCGCAAGCGAACTTCGGACCCGGAACAGCTCCTGGTTCCTACGGCTGCCGAGCGAAACGGCAATCTGAGCGCGCTGGCGGCTGCATACGGAAGCGGTCCTGTGACGAATCCATTCACGGGCGAGGCGTACGCGAATAATACCATTCCCACCGGAGCCTGCAAGGGATGCATCAATCCGGTCGCCCAGGCCATGCTCAATTACTATCCGTTGCCGAACGCCAACCTGAACGTGGCGAACCCGTCGTTCAATTATCAGACGCTGGTGCCGATTCCGGCGAGTACCGACGGCTGGGACATACGAGTGGACCACACGTTCACCGCCAAACAGCAGGTGTACGCTCGCTATAGCTGGAAGAATGTGAACGCGCAACAAGGCGGAAGCGGTCTTCTCGCCAATCAGTTTTTGCCGAACGTCACGGCGCAGGATCAGAACCGCAGCTTTCTTCTCTCTTACAACTATTCGATCAGTCCAGCCTCCATCAACGAATTTCGCTTCGGGTTCGCGAACTTTCAGGAGAATGACGGATTCCCCATCCAGGGGAGCGCCGCGATTTCTCAGCTCGGATTGCAGGGCATCGATATCAGCCAGCATCCCACCGGCGCGGCCTTTCCCACCTTCTCCTTTTCCGACGGATCGTTCTCTTCGATCGGTCAGGATCGCACCGGGACCACGATTTCGCAGACCATGCAGTTTACCGACAATTTCAGCCACACGGTGAAGAAGCACACTTTGCGTTTCGGCGTCGATGCGCGCCGCGTGCGCTACAACGCGCTGATGTTCTTCCAGCCTTCGGACGACTTCGGCGATTTCACCTTCAGCCCCGGCCTGTTCAGCAACTATGCGCTTGGCGATTTTCTATTGGGTCTGCCGCAGGAATCTTTTTTCGCGATCACCAGCCCGCAGATCAATGCGCAAACCACGCAATGGGGCGTTTACGTGCAGGACGAGTGGCAGGCGGGCAGCCGCCTGACGGTCAACATCGGCTTGCGCTGGGAACTGCTTCCGCCATTTGCGGAAACCACGGGTGACCTGGGAAGCTTCGACCCGCGCTCCAACAGCGTTCTGATCCCCGACAAGTTCCTGCAGACGATCGCGAACAACCCGGCCCTTCAGGAGGTTTACAACGGCTTCCTGGCGTCGTTCAATGCATGCTCGCTTCCCGGGAGAAATACCGCGCTCGCCTGCTCGAATGTCAAGACCAACAGCCAGGACGGCGTGGCAGCGGGGTTGCGACAGATTTACTGGAAGGACCTGGATCCCCGAATTAGCATCGCGTATCGTCCGTTCAATGACACCAAGACCGTAATTCGGGCCGGGTTCGGCATCTTCACCGTGACGACCATGGGACCCATGTCATTTAACAATGCGGGCAATCCCACGTCGGATCTGATCACCAACGTCAACGCGGTTTACAACTCCAACGGCGTGTTGCAAGCTCCGCAATTTCAGTTTCCGCAAACGGCTCCGCTGGGGCAGTCCCTCACGTATGGGGGAGGCAGCCTGGAACAGGCCAACGACCCGTTATTCCGTGATCCGCAATCGGCACAATGGAATGTGACGCTGGAACGCCAGTTGAGCCCCAACACTCTGGCTCGCGTCAGCTATGTGGGGATGAATTCCTACCGGATGCCCGTCACCATCGACCTAAATCAGATTCCGGCGAGCACGACGCCTTACACCATCCCTAACGGCGCCTTTGTCGATCCGCGTGCGCCGTACCAGAACTGGTTTCTGCTGATGTCGAGCGAGAATCTCGGCTTCGCCAACTATCAGGCCCTGCAAGGCGAGGTGAGGCGAAGCTTGTCGAAGGGCCTGTCGTTTCAGGCCGATTACACCTGGGCGAAAAACATCAGCGATGCCCAAGGCAGCGACGCGCCAACGGCGTTTTCAGGCGAAGAAGCCTACGCGGCGGAGATCGGCAACCGCTTCAACGTCGCGTCGGATCGCGGAAACGTCGTCGGGACGCCTCGCCAGAGACTGCTGTTGACCGGCATCTACCAGTTGCCCTTCGGAGCCGGCCGCACCTGGCTCACGTCCGGTATTCTCAGCGCGGTGCTGGGAGGCTGGAATCTTAGCACCATCACGACCATGCAGACCGGCCAGTGGCTGACCCCGACCATCAATCCCACTGGCCCGAATTCGTACGATCCGACTCAGATCAACGATCAATCCAATACCGACATCGCCAACCGCGCCGGCGCGGTGCTTCGTCCGGATTGCATCGGGAATCCGATCCCGTCGAATCGAACCTCCGGCCAGTACTTCAACATCAACGCCTTCTCTTCGACGCCTCCCGGCGCGGGCCGATTCGGCAATTGCGGCGTCGGCATTCTGCAAGGCCCGGGAATGATTGATGTGGATCTGGGACTCGCCAAACAGTTTCCGATCGGCGAGCGCGCGCGATTGCGGTTTGAAATTTCGTTCACCAACGTCCTCAATCACGTAAGCTACGCGCCGCCGGCGACCAACATCAGCAATCCAAGCACGTTCGGAGTACTGCAATCTGCGCTGCCGCAGGGTTCGGGGGGAAATCGCGTGGGGCAGGCAGCCTTGCGGCTCGATTTCTAAGGCCGCCTCAGCCGGCGAATAGCATCTCAACACGAGCGCTGAGCAATTCGCCGTACGCGTCGACGGGCGATTCTATCGGTTCAGCGTCCAATTCCCACCGGACGCCAACGATTCGCGCCCGGTGGCGCCGCCCGGCTGCACTCAAGGAAATCCAAGAAGGCGTGCGGCGTCCTCGCGCAAGAGGTGAAATCCCTTCAATCTGCGGTGAAAGAGCTTGCTTCGGTTTCAAAACACGAACCGCAACGCTATGGGGTAGTACTGGCTTACGGACCGGTCGCGCTCGACGGAGGCTTTTTGGCTGGAAATAATTCTCCGCTGCCCTTGCGACTCCGTCGCTCGCAAGTCGCCCATTCTTCCTGCATGCATTGCCCCTTGCGGCAGTCGAACTCACACATCGCGATGTCTTCGGGAGCGTCATCGATGATTTCGCGCTTCACGAGGTGCCACAGTCGACGGAAGGGGTTTCCTCGGTTGGGACTATGTTCCGGCACGTGTTGCACCTCCGCCAGCAGACATTCGAAACCACCCCAGCCAGTCTAGTCCCTATTCGTCGGCGAGGCAAGGTGGTCAAGGCGCACAGAAAAGCTGCTTTCGCTGGTGGACGCATTGACGCATTGAACGCTGTTTTCCATAACCTCCCTACATGCCGCGGGTATAGGCAGGTTCCCCAAAATGCCCTCTGATGCGTCCTCATGTCCCAAAAGCGCCCTGCCCTCGGCCCATGGGCGTCCTTCACGAAAAGTCCCACCTCCCCCCGCATACTCTCCTAGTTTCTTCATCTCGGTAGGGAGGGAGATCTCGTGAATAGTCGTGTGGGATACTCAAACTGCCATGAACCTCGACCATATCAAGCGGCGATTGCGCGAGAAAGAACGCGAACTTCTGCTGGAGACCAAGCGCCTCGAAGAGGACGCGCGGGTTGCGGCCGAACCTGAAGTCAGAGATCCGACTGACGACGCTACTGTGTCCGAAGGCACATCCGAGGCCCTCGAAGAAGAAACGTTCGCGTCGCAGACTCTGACGCAAGTGCGAGACGCCTTGCAGCGTATCGAGGACGGCACTTATGGCAAGTGCACCGCCTGCGGACGCCAGATTGAACCGGCGCGCCTGGAAGCAGTGCCCTGGGCCGCCTATTGCCTGGCGGATCAGGAGAAGCAGGACAAAGCAGCACACGTGCAGCAGGGCGGCTCGACGCTTTGAGCCGCTTCGCGGAAGAAAATCTATGGACTCATTTTCGACACTGATTGAATGCCGTAGATCTTAGCATAGGTAATGAAAGGGGCGCGGAGGCGATGATTGAATCTCCTACGAGTCTGTACGAGCGCGAATGGGCATTCAACAAGGAACATCAATCGGCCCCCCCGCTCTTGGGCGTTTGCTTCTCCGGGGGCGGAAATCGATCTGCGGCATTCGCAGTCGGCGTATTAAGGGCGCTACACGAACTGGGACTGCTTAGCAAGGTTGATGTGATATCTGCCGTATCGGGCGGTTCGTATGCCCTGTCCTGGCTCCTGTTGCAACCCTTTTATCACCGTGCATGCATCAACGACCCTAAAGCAAGCCTGGGGATGGTACAGGCTGAGATGTTCGACGTAGATGGTCCCTTCCAGCGCTACCTTGTCGATAACGCAATCCCTTTGGGGGCTTCGGGTTGGGTGGATCTCCTGGCGTACGTGGCCATTTGGTTGCCGATGGACCTCATAGCATTCAATGCGCTCCGTTTACTATCGGCACCGTTTTTGTTGGGAGGCATGGCCGCAGAAACTGCAGCCCGGTTGAACGCGGGGAGTGGATCTCGCCAGGGGTACCGGGAGGGCATCCAGCATACCTATCAGGTCTTCCCCGATTCGGAAGAGAAGGCACCCGCACAGAGCCTTACATTTTCTGAACGAGTATTTGAAGCCTATCAATTCCTCGCCTTAACGCGTGAGGATGTCCCACCAGTGGCCTTTCCAGCGATGAGCGCCTTCGCTCACCGAGCAGGATTGCCGAGCTTTGTTTTTAATACCACAGTGGTCCCGCCTCGACCTCGTGATAAGGCCCCGCTAGTGGAGCGCGTGTTCGAGCTTGGATCGATGGGCTTTGGCTCGGATTCGTGTGGTTACCTCGCGTGGGAAGATACCGAGAAACTCGGCTGGGAACCAGGCGCACCTGTAGAAAAAGAATTCTTGTGGAAGCGTCTGAGGTCGAGGCTTCAGCAGCGTTACGAGACCACCTTCGTCAGCTCGCCGTACGCTACCATTCGCAACTTCAACGTTGCTCCCGCCATCTCAGGCGCGGCTCTCAGCGGCACGAGTATCGAGTCGCAGAAGGCTCGGTGGTTCTTCCGGCTGGCGAATTTGGGGCTTGAGTACGTCGTGCCGAGCCCAGCTGACCTCCGGCGCATAGTTCGCCTCAGTGATGGAGGGCATTCCGAAAATCTTGGCGTGTACGCTCTACTCCGGCGTCGCTGCCGGACCATCCTCGTAGTGGATGCGGAATACGACCCTTGTTACAAGTTTGGTGCGTACCGGAAGCTAAAGGACGCAGGCGTTGAGCTTGACGTGCCCGATGTGGAGAAAATCATCAACGGCAGCAAATTCCGTGCAGACAAGCCGGTTATGGATGGGACGACGCCCTATGGCGAAATTTTCTACCTGAAGCTCTCGATGCATGAGGCCCTGTTGGGCGACCAGACAAAGATCGTAAAGTCCTATGCTGAGACACACGAGGCATTTCCACAGGAGTCCACAGTCAACCAGTATTTCGGACCAGACCGGTTCACAGCTTACCGCTCGCTTGGTTACGCAATCGCTCGGGCTATGAAGGCGTGATATCGATTCCTGAGCCAGCTTCTGGTGACTGTCAGAAGCGCGCAGTTCCAGAGCGTCTTGGCGCCTGGCTGGCTAGGAGCTTGTTGAAAAGCGGCTCCGGGACGGGCCCAGCGACGTAGTAATCGCGGTTCAGGAGTTGCTCTGGCGGAAAACCCGGCGGATGTTGTGTTCCGCGGCCGCCCATCGCGACCGGGCGGCACTTCGATCAGACCGTCGCCGCTTGCAGTTTCGGAATTCGCCACAGGTTGAACGCTGCCGCCGTCATCACAAACAACGAGTCGACCTTGACCAGGCCCCGCAGCTTCACCTGGCGTATGCCTCCCACCGCTTTCATCCACCCGAACACACGCTCGATTCGCGGCCGTCTCTTTTGGCTGACCTGATAACTGGCATGGCGCGTCGTCCGCGCGTCCACTGCGCTACCGCCTCGGCGATTCCCATTCTGCGCAACGTGCCCACCGACGCGCATCTCCCGCAGCAGCGGTACGAAATCGCGCGTGTCATAGGCTTTGTCCGTAACGGTGTGCCGTATAGGTAGAAGGCTTTTTCGTGGGATCGCTCACCATTACTTACCAGGCGCCCGGCCAGCGTCCGCTGTCGGTTGCCACGGTCGAAGACGAAGGGTTGCTTCGTCAAGCTGCCGAGCTCGCGTTTCAGCAGGCGGAGCAACGGGCGGCTGCCGTCGCCTTTGAGGACCCGATCATGGGCATGTTGCAGGCGGCAGAAGTGCAACGGCTTCGCATTACGCTCTCAATACTCGTTCCAGGCTTTGCTGGCGTCGTACGGGAAAACGTGCAGTGAACTACATGGGAGTAGATCGCTTGAAACTTCGCTCCGCCCAGTTGGATGACGTTTTCAACGAGTTCACTTACCACCTGAGTACCCGTGCCGATCTCGAATCGCAAATCACTCTCGCTCTCGGTTGCTGGCTCTACCGTCTGACGCGAATGTTTATACTGGCGGCTCTGCGACGAGTAGGGCACCGGAGGAAGATCGGCTTATGAAACGGGGAACGCCACGTCATCCGAAGTTGGCGCACTTCCGATAGATTCTCAAAATCGGAATGGCCCCGGCGGTCGGCTACCTGGAATTGTTGTGGCACTTCACCGCCGAATTTGCGCCGCGCGGGGATGTCGGACGCTTCCCCGATGAGCGGATCGAGTCAGCGCTTCACTGGCAGGGAAAGGCAGGCAGGCTGGTGTCGGCGATGCTCCAGTCCGGATGGTTGGACCAGCATCCGGAATGCCGGCTATGTGTCCATGCCTGGCCCGAACACTGCGACGACGCGGTCAAAAAGCGGCTCTCACGCTCCAACTCGCAATTCGTTCAAGTTACCAGGAAAGTGGCCGGACAATGTCTGGACAATGGCGGCAAAACGCCGGACATGGTCCGGTCACGTCCCGACAACGGCAGCCTGCCAGAGCCTAATCCCCTCTCCGCGGCGGAAACCGCCGCTGCATGTGATCTCGCCGCGGAAACGTTCGACCTCTCGGACAAGGAGCGGGAGGAGGCCTGGTCAAAAACCAACGGCACACCGAAAAAATCTCCGCCGGCTCCCGATGTGGAAACGGTGCTGGAGCAAGTTTCGCGGCGAATACACGCGCGGCATCCGGCGGTCCGGCGTTGCGGAATCACCGAGGTGAAGAAACAGCTCAGGGCAATCATGCGCCGGACCTCGTCCGGGAAGCGGGTCGAGCTGCTGCACCGAATCGACCAGAATCACGCCGCTTGGTGCTCGTGGCCGGAGTGGCAAAAAGAGGATGGCCAATACGCCAAGGGGCTTTCGAACTGGCTCGCGCCGACAAAAGAGCGCTGGAACGAACCTCCACCGCGCGCCGCTGGCGTGGGCGGTGATAATGCACAGCCGCCGAAACTCATGATGTGAAACGTCCATGATCGAGCTCACGTTCAGCGAAATCTCGGCGTATTACGACGCGCGGATGCCGGCGATGGCGCAGCCCGACAAGCGCGAATGGCGTGGACCTTGCCCGGTGCACAGCGGGACCGGTCCGAACTTTTCCGTTCAGTCCCAGACGGGTTTCGCCCATTGCCATTCGCAATGCAAGAAAGGCTGGGACGTGATCGGGCTTGAAATGGCGCTTTCTGGTAGCGATTTCGCGACGGCGAAAACCGCTGTGTTTTCCATCATCGGGCGCCCAGCGCCCACGCGGGAAGATGCGGACGTTGAAGCCTGCTACGACTACGTCGACGAAGCAGGAAGGTTGCTTTACCAGGTCGTACGCAAGCTCGGCAAAAAGCTTGTGCAGCGACGGCCGGACTCAGCGGGCGGCTGGATCTGGAACATGAAGGGCACCAGCCCTGTCTCGTACGGCTTGCCCCACGTGATCGCCTCAAGACTTGTTGCGGTGGTCGAGGGCGAGAAGGACGCTAACAACCTGCATCGTATCGGCATCACGGCGACGTGCAACAACGGCGGCGCTGGAAACTTCAGCCCGGAGCTCGCGAAGTGTTTTAACGGAAAACACGTCGCGGTGTTGCCGGATTTTGATGCGCCCGGGCGCGAGCACGCGCTGAAAGTCGCGGACCTGCTTTCCACCGGAGCCGCCTCGGTGAAGATTATCGAACTGCCTGACTTGCCGCCGAAGGGCGATGTGTCGGACTGGCTGCAGCCGGTGGGACTGTCGAGCAATTACGCGGCCTGTTCCGCAACGCGCGAACCTTCAGCGATACGTTCGAATTTCTGACACCGCTTGAGGTCGCCGTAGACAATACTGCCGCAGAGAAGTACCTCCACACGTTCCAATGCGAAATGAATCTTGCCGGTGGCGTTGAGCAGTTCTGGAATCTTCCTGCCCAGGAGGGAATCCAAACAGCTCTTCCGCGGCTCACCCGCGCTCTCAGCGGCGGGATGCGCAAGGGCGAAATTTACGTGATCGGGGGAAACCAGGGCAGCGGCAAGACCAGCATGGCGCTGCAATTCGCGGTTGCGGTTTTGCGCAAAACTCTCGGAGTTTTGTACTTCTCCATGGAGATGTCAGCCCGCGACGTCTTCCAGCGCATGGCAGCGATCGAGGCGCGGGTTGATCTTCTCGAATTTCGGGATTTACAGAAAAGCGCGGCCGTTTTCAGTATCGACCTTCCTGAGATGACGCAGCGTTTAGTCGATCAGAGCCGAGAGTTGGGCCAGTTGCCTTTGCTGGTCTCGACCAAGAGTTGTGTTACGCCGGAGTATATCGGCAAAGAGTGCGGCCGGATAAAAGGCAAATCAAAACTGGCTCTGATCATTGTCGATCACATGCAACTGATGGCCGCGACGGGCAGCGTCCGGGGCGACTACGAAAAATTCACGACCATCTCGCGCACGATGAAACAGATTGCGGTGGAGTTGGAACTGCCGGTGTTGCTGGTATCGCAAACCAGCAGAAACAACACGACGGACCGGCGCTCGGAACTGGAAGTGAGCGACCTCCGTGGTAGCGGTGCGATCGAAGAGGACGCCGCGGCGTGCATGTTGATCTACGAGGATAAGGACGACCGCGCGCGCACCTTGCAGGCCGGAATGTACGCGGTCGGCCCGGTAAAGACCTGGCTCAAACTCGGGAAAAACCGATACGGCTTGCAGGGTATGTACCTGCCGCTATTCCACTCGAAGAAGTACACGCGCTTCGACGTGGGCACGGACGAAACAGAACGCGGAGTGCGCCAGGCGGCGGGTGAAGCCGAATCCAAGATGCCACAAGGAAGGAAGCCTGTATGAGCATATGTCGAAAACATTCGTGAGTCCGAAGTCCGTTGCCGAAAGGCGTGATGTGTCCGCGGCGCTACTTAAGAGGTCGGACCTTCTCGAATCGGAACGCAAGCTTGTCGAGCTGATGGAGAACCTGAACTTCGGCAGAATTGAGCACCTTCGGTTTCGCGACGGGAAGCCGATCCTTCAGCCTCTGCCGCGCGTAATTGCCGCAGTGAAGATGACAAGCGAGGATCGTAAAGCGGATTCGGAAATCCGAAGCGGCTGGTGTCTAAGGCAATGTCTTATCGACTTGTTCTCGCTGATGCAGCGAGTTGGTGAAGGGGAACTCCTGGTGGTCGATGTGAGACATGGCCTTCCTTTTTCGGTCGAGATCGAGTGGCTGGGGGATCGCTAACAGGGCCGGGAACGATGCAACACGACTTATGTGAGCCATCGACATCCTCAGAGTTGGAATCGCAGACGGGCGGGTGCGTGAGCACGTATCGCTCGGTCTCTGAGCTGGCCGCAGACATTGGATTAAGCGAGCGATCCACGCGCAGCGCGCTACGGCGCGGCGAGATTCCGCACATCCGCGTTGGGCGCCGGTTCATCTTGCCGAGGGCGGCCATCGCCGAGTGGCTTCGAACAGCCGGTTCGCATAGCACCAGCCAAAGTCCAGTGCATTCCAGCGAGCGCTCCGCTCTCGTTGCCTCTCCAGGCCATTCAGAGGTAACTGTCATGAGGCCAGGCAAATTGGCTGGACGGACGTAGCCGCGGATGACAGGATCTATCTTCAAGCGAAAACGGAGAACCGGTGTTAGCTGGGGATACGTTTTCTTTGGTGGATGGGACGAGAACGGTAAGCGCATTCAGGTATTCAAGTCCGGGTTCCCAACCAAGGACGCCGCCTCCAGGGCCGTGCGCGTTGCCATCGAGCAGTACGAAGCCGCCCATGGCAAGGTCTCACGTGAAATTGACCAGCGGGGCCGACTTGTCTGGGCCTTCTCATTCGGTGACGCACGTACTTCGGGGTTTGAGACGAAGTCCGAAGCCGAACTCGCTCTGCAGAAGGCGATTGCGCGCCGCGATGCTGAGAAAGCGAAGGAGGCGGAAGTGGAGGCCGAGAGTGGCGGGCCCCAATTCGCTCATTACTTCGAACACTGGCTGAAGGAACACGCGAGCCGCCGTTGCGCACCGAAGACACTCGAGCGATACGGCGACATCGGAACCTATTTGATTCGCGAACTCGGTGAAATCCGGTTGAATGAGATGACGACTGCGAAGATTCAGGAGACCATTCATCGCTTGCAAGATCATGGTGGCCGACGGACCCAAGCTGAACCGCAAGGGCGGCCGCTGGCGCCGAAAACCGTCCGGCACATGGGCACTCTGTTGTTCACCGTGCTCTCCGATGCGGAGCGGCTAGGCGTGCTAAGGATTCCGCACCCGATGGCAAATCGGCGTGTGCTGATGCCGAAACTGACGAAGCGAAGGCCAGCGGTGCTCGATGCGAGCAGGCTTCAAACTCTATTTGATCGCGCTCGCAACACCCGGCTTTATCCCTTGGTCGTATTGGCTGCCGCCACCGGTTGCCGTCGCGGGGAACTGCTCGCTTTGCAGTGGACGGACCTGAACTTGGACACAGGGCTGCTCACCGTATCCAAGTCATTGGAGCAAACCAAAGCTGGTCTGCGGTTGAAGAGTACGAAATCTGAAGATTCGCGCCAACTGGGTGTGCCGGAATGGGCACTCGAGGTCTTGAAGGAGCACCGGAGTGAACAGCGGAGAGACCGGGCCATTTTCGGAGCAGACTACGTCGACCACGATTTGATCTTCTGCCAGCCGGGCGGCCGATACTACTCGCCGGACCGCTTAGGTGCCCGGGTGGTGGAGCTTATGAGGAAGGGCGGGCTCGAAGGCGTGAGCCTTCACTCGCTTCGCCATTCGCACGCCAGCATCCTGCTCAGCGAGGGCGTGCCGGCCGCCGTTGTTTGTGAGCGTCTGGGGCACGCCGACCAGAATATAACGCTCTCGATCTACAGCCACGCTCTGCCGGCAGACACTCGCGCGGCGGCGAAGATTTGGAATGACTCAATGGCTGACGTCATCTCGAATACGCGGCGAACCGCTGCGTCCTCATCGCCTAGCCGCGCACGACGAACCGGTACCGAGTAGCGAACCCCACCTCTCGTCCTGCTCTGCGCGGCCCTCACTCTGGCTTGGACTCGGCAGCCTGTTTGGTTGTCGTGGCGCCTTCGGAGCACGGCCTCGATCAGCTTACGCACGCGTGTTTTCCTCGGGAATCCTCGCGCATGTTAGCAAATGTTAGCCCGGAGCCCCCTCCGAGAACGCTAAGTGTAGGAAACAAAAGGAAGAGTGTGGCGGGGACGACGGGGCTCGAACCCGCGACCTCCGACGTGACAGGCCGGCGTTCTAACCAACTGAACTACGTCCCCGCTTTGTCAGCCGAACTACAGAATAACACAAGGGAAGATTGCCGCGTATTTCGTCACCGAAACGCAACCAAAAGGCGTGGAAAACTCGAAGCCTTTCTGTTATGCTGAAGGCAGATGCGGTTCCTGCCTCCGCGACAGCGGACATCCGGGTTACGTCATCCCCACTTTCACGTCGAATGAAGTCCAGCGTACAGATCAGTCGCGGCATTGAATCCCTGTTCGGGACCCGCGACGAAAATATCCGGCTGATCGAAGGCGGATTGAATGTGCGGACGCGGCTGCTCAACGATCGGCTGGAAATCGAAGGCGAGGATGCCGCCGTCGCGCGCGCGGAAAACATTCTGACCGATTATGTCGCCCTGGTGCGCGAAGGTCACGTCTTCAATAACGGCGATCTGAACAGCTTCCTGCGCGTGGTGACCGCCGACGCGGAGACCAGCCTGCGCGGAATGGTGGAGAGCGGCAAGCAGCGCAGCTTCGGGAAGAAAGTGGTCGCGCCCAAGACCATGACGCAGCGCCGCTACGTGGACGCGATCGAGCGGCAGGACCTGGTGTTCGGCGTTGGCCCAGCCGGCACCGGGAAAACGTATCTCGCCGTGGCGATGGCCGTTTCCGCGCTGGTGTCGAAACGCGTCAGCCGCATCATTCTGACGCGACCCGCGGTGGAAGCCGGCGAGCGACTCGGGTTCCTGCCGGGGACACTGCAGGAAAAGATCGATCCGTATCTGCGTCCGCTGTACGACGCGTTGTACGACATGATGGAGTCGGAGAAAATCGAGAAATTGCTGGAGCGCAATACCATTGAAGTCGCGCCCATCGCGTTCATGCGCGGACGCACGCTGAACGACAGCTTCATCATCATGGATGAGGCCCAGAACAGCACGCCGGAGCAGATGAAGATGATTCTCACGCGGCAGGGCTTCAACTCGAAGATGGTAGTAACGGGCGATCCGACGCAGATCGATCTGCCGGGTGGACTGCGCAGCGGCTTGATCGAAGCCGTGGAGGTGCTGCGCAGCGTGGAAGGCATCAGCTTCGTGCAGTTCGACGATCGCGACGTGGTGCGGCACAGCCTGGTGCAGAAAATCGTCAGCGCCTACGAACGGCATAACGAATTAACCGGCGCCAACCGTCAGTTGTCGCTGAAACTCGGCGAACCCGCAGCGGAGCCTCTTGAAACGACCGCGTTGGAGCCCGCCGCTCCCGCCGAATCGCCGGCCGCCTGAGCGGTTTCCATGTCACCTGACGACATACCCTTATTGTTTCGCCATTCTTCGCGGCGTGTGCGCCGGACGGAGCTGCGGGACTTCTTCACGACGCTGGTGCGGAGGGTCGCGCGCGGGGCCGGGGTGACGTGTCTGATCACGGGCGATCGCGAATTGCGCCGGCTGAACCGGCAGTTTCGCGGCAAGGATTACGCTACCGATGTTTTGTCGTTCCCGGTTTCCGGGGGCGGTGGGGAAATCGCAATTTCGCTCGACCGCGCCATCGCGCAGGCTGGCGAGCGTGGCCACGGCGTTGGTGACGAAGTTCGCATCCTGATGCTGCACGGTGTGCTGCACCTTGTCGGGTCTGGATCACGAGAACGGACTCGGGCGAAATGGCTCGCGCAGAGACGCGCTGGCGCAAGCGGCTGGGTCTGCCTCAAGGCTTGATACGAGAGGAACGGGCGATGACTCTCGCGCTGGCCGCTCTGGCGATCGCCGTCTCGATCATCGTCACGCTGGTCACCTGCGTGCAGCTTCTCTATCTGGAATCGCTGCGGATACGCACGCGAGAACGTGCGTCGCTGGAATTTTTCAAGGAGACGCTGGAAGCGCGGCTCGGCCTCGAAACCGAGCGCGGCTCGCTAACCTTCTCGCTGATCAAACATATTGGACTCGCATTCATCGGATGCCTGACCCTGGGTGCGGCCATGCAGGGGACGCCGGAATGGGAGGCGCTGGCCGCGTCGGCGCTGCTGATAACCGTGTACACGGTCGTCGGAACCTATCTGATTCCTCAGATTGTGTATCGATCGAGCAGTGGGCGGGGGCTGATGGCGCTGGTTCCGCTGCTGCGCGCGCTGGCGATTGCGGTGCGGCCGCTGGTGTGGGCGCTCGAATTCCTGCAATCGCTGTTCGAGCTTTCCGGAGCGCCGCAATCCGGCGAAGTGGCGCGGCCGGAGGAGCACATCGAAGCGCTGATCCTGGCCGGCGAGGAAGAGGGCATCATCGAAAAAGGCGACCGCGAGCTGATTCAGTCCGTGGTCGCATTCGGCGATAAGACCGTGCGCGAAGTGATGACGCCGCGCCCGCGCGTGGTGGCGATCCGGCAGGATGCCACGCTTGAGGAGCTGCGGCAGCTCGTGATCAATGAGCAATTTTCGCGGATTCCCGTGTACGAGGACACCATCGACCAGATCATCGGGTTCGTGCACGTGCGCGACATGTTCGAGCTCGATGAGGACGAACGCGCGCGGCGCAAAGTGCAGCGACATCATGCGGCCCATCCGCGCTGTTCCCGAGACCAAAGCCGTCAACGATCTGCTGCGCGAGATGCAGGAAGAAGGCGCCCACATGGCTGTGGTGGTGGACGAGTATGGCTCGACGGCCGGAATCGTCACCATGGAAGACATGGTGGAGGAGATCGTGGGCGAGATTCACGACGAGCATGAGCCGGATCGCGATTCTCGCAAGGATCCGGACGGCAGCTACGTGGTCTCGGGCAGCTTCGACGTGGGGCGCCTGGAAGATCTGCTGGATTTTCACTCCGAGCGAGGGAACCGAATCGACCACGGTGGGCGGGTTGGTGACCGAATGGCTGGGTCACGTTCCCGAGGTGGGCGAAGAGATCGAGCGCGACGGCATTTCGATCAAGGTGCTGGCGGCGAACCATCTGCGCGTCGATCAGGTTCGTGTAGCCAAGGCGGCGAATGGCCACGAATAAGCTTCATCGCTCGGGATTCGTGGCGATCCTGGGGCGGCCGAACGCCGGAAAATCGACGCTGCTGAATGCGCTGCTGCGGCAGAAGCTGGCGATCGTGGCATCGAAGCCGCAGACTACGCGCACGTCGATTCAAGGCGTGCTCACGCTTCCCGAGGCGCAGATTGTGTTCGTCGACACGCCGGGGATTCACAAATCCGACACGCTGCTCAACAAGCGCATGATGGACGAAGTCCGCACGGCGGCGGATGCGCCCGATGTGGTGCTGTTCGTGATCGATGCGCTGGCTCGCGTGACCGAAGAAGACCGGCAGGCAGTGGATCTGGTGAAGAAATCCGGCGTCCCCGCGATCGCCGTCTTCAACAAAACGGATTGGCTGGAAGAGAAGCCGAAGCTGCTGGCGCTGATCGAACAATACCGGGCGCTGCACGATTTTGCTGAATATATCCCGGTCTCGGCATTGAAGGGCGAAGGTCTGGATGTGCTGCGGCGCGAGATTATCGCGCGCCTTCCGGAGGGGCCTCCGCTGTATCCGCCCGATTATCTGACCGATCAGCCACAGCGGTTCCTGGCAGCCGAAATCATTCGCGAAAAGATTTTGCATTTTGCACGCCAGGAGGTTCCGCATTCGGTCGCGGTGCAAGTCGAGTCCTGGGAGGAAACTGAAAAGCTGGTTCGCATCGCCGCGACCATTTACGTCGAACGGCCGGGCCAAAAAGCGATCATCATCGGGCCGGGCGGAGCCGCGCTCAAGAAAATCGGCACTCAGGCGCGGAAGGAACTGGAGTATGCGCTGGGCCGCAAGGTTTTCCTGCAAACCTTCGTGAAGGTCCGGCCGCACTGGCGCGACGATCCCGAGTTCCTGGCGCAAGCGGACTGGCGCAGGATGACTGGAATATAGGTTAATAAGGTATGGCTCTGCGCGTTCTCTGCGTTTTCCTCATTTTCGCTCTTGCGGTTCCGCTGCTTGCCCAAGGCAATTCGAACCCGGACGACAAGATTTACGATCAGGTGCGTCAGAAGCTCGCGAACGATCCGGACGTGAAGGGCGGCGGGCTCGAAGTGGCCGTCAAAAACGGCGTGGTCACACTAAAAGGCGTGGTGCACGACGACCGTGCCAAGGAGAAAGCCGAGAAGATCACGAAGAAGGTGAAAGGCGTCACCAGCGTCGACAATCAACTGAAGATCTTCGGAAGCTAAGCCGCGCCCTACGGGGTCTTGGTCAGGATCAGAATGTGCTGGCGTGGCAGCGTCTCCAGCACGCGGTCCAGGTGAAAGCCCTCGGCTTCCACCTCCGTTTTCACTTCCAGCTCGCTCATTTTGTGTTCAAGACGAATGGGGATGGCCGGATCTTCCTTGCGGTATTCGAGCAGCACCAAGCGTCCTGGGGACTTCAGCTCCTCGCGCATTCGGCGCAGCATCTTCTGCGGCTGCGAAAACTCGTGATACACGTCGACTAGAAGAATCAGGTCCAGCTCGCCGAGCGGGAGCTTGGGATCGGATTCGGTCCCCAGCACGGTCTCGATATTCGTCAGCTTCGCCTTGGCTGCATTCTCGCGCAGACGCCTGAGCATTTCGGGCTGCACGTCGTTGGCGTAGACTTTGCCGGATGGTCCCACGCGCCGGGCCATCCGCAGCGTCATATACCCGGTCCCGGCGCCGACGTCGGCTACGACCATTCCGGGCTTGATACCGATCGCGTCCAACGCCTCATCGGGGTGTTCTTCGGTCTCGCGCTCGCTGCGGTCCAGCCATCCGGCGCCGCCCACTCCCATCACCGGCGCGATGGGCCGGCCGGTAAGCGGATGCTCGGCCTGGAACGCCCATCCGGCGGGCGCGAGGCTCAAAAGTCCGATGGCGATCCAGAGGCGGATTTGCCTTTGGGCGCCAGACCAGATAGATTGTGTGGTGATCCCCATGAAGTTTAAATGTGCAGAATTGGCGTCTCTTTATGTTGTAGCCGCGGGGGCGTTCCTGTTAAATGGGTGCAGTAAGCAGGAAAGCGCTCGCGTCGACTACGAAATGGGCGACCGGGTCGTCGTGGGACCATTGACCTACAATGTCGTCGAAACGGCATGGCGAAGTCAATTGGGCACTGACTTCAAACTGCGGATTCCGCAGGATCGCTTTCTCATGATCACGATCTCGGTGACCAACGGGGGCGGAAGAGAGGTCTCGGTTCCGCTGCTGTCGCTCGAAGATCAGAACGCCAAAGTCTACCAGGAATCGGACAACGGGGACAGCGTCGAGAACTGGTTCGGAGCTCTGCGGACCCTTACCCCCGCGCAGACGCAGCAGGGAAGGCTGGTTTTCGACGTGCCGCTGGCCAACTACCGTTTGCGAGTCAGCGACGGCGGCGACCCGGGCAGCGACAAGTCCGCGTGGATCAAGATTCCTCTGCGCATGGACGGGGACAACGGGCTCGAAGGAGCGCCGACGGTGGGAAATCCGGTCAAGTAGGGTAACTCGTGGGCAACGCCCGCCACATCGTCGCCGCAGTCGGGTTCAGTGCTTTGATTCTGTGCGCCCAGGCCAAGCTCACTTTGGATGCGGCCTTGCACCAGTTCGAAGATGGGCCGATTCTTTCTTCCCAGTATCAATTCGTGCCAGGCGAGACCGCGTATTTCAGTTGCAGCATCACCGGTTATCGAACCTTGAAAAAGGATGAGATCCAAAGCGTCAAGCTGATCTGGCAAATCCGCATGCTGGACCCATCCGAGATCCCGATCGACGAGGACCAGGCCGGCGTCATCGAAGGGCGCGTGCTGCCGCAGGACAAGGATTGGAAGCCGAAGTTCCTGGCGAGCTTCATCGTTCCCGGCTTCACACCCACAGGGATCTATCACGTCAAGATCAGCGTGAAAGACGAGGTTGCGGGAACAGAGGCCGCGTCCGACCTGGAATTTCGTGTCCGAGGCCGTTCCGTCGAGCCGAGCGAAACGCTAGTCACGCGCGACTTCGTGTTCGTGCGCGCCGAGGACGACCAGGTTCCCATGCACCCAGCCGTGTATCATCCCGGCGATATGCTGTGGGCCCGGTTCGACATCACCGGTTACAAATTCGGCGAAAATAATCGATTTTCCGTGGAATACGGGCTGGCCATTCTGAACGCCGCCGGCGCGCAAGTCTTCGCACAACCGGACGCCGCGAAGGAGGCGAAGGAGTCTTTCTATCCGCAACGCTTCGTCCCCGGAGTACTGAGCTTGTCTCTGGACCCGAATGTCCCGAAGGCGGCGTACACGCTGGTCGTGACTGTGCGGGACAAGATTGGCAATCAGACCTGGGAAACCCGCCAGCCCTTTCGAGTCGAATAAGACTTCGGTATTACTTCTTTGTGTCCGCAGACTGCTCCGCCAGCCGTTTGGCGATGCGATCCTCCAGCAGCCGGAACACTTTTTGGATATCGGCGAACGTAGTCGTCGGATCGTTGTTATAGCCCATCAGGCGATGTTGGTAGTCTTTCCGGTTCGGGGCTATGTCATCGATCACGAATCGCGCCTCCTGCATCGCCGCGCCGCGGTGTTTAAAGTCGCCGCTCACTTCATCGGTGGCCTTCTCGATCGCGCAATACAAGCTGAAAGTCTTGGCCGTCGCCGGGCAGACCCGGTTATCGGCACGATTCCACTTTGCAGGCGAGTCGAGAATCTCTCGCGCGCGCTGCACGATCCTAACGTCGGCCTTTGTGACAGGCGGTCTCGCGTTGGAATCGTCGCCAGAATTGCCAGTGGCTTTCTCCGGGGGCGTTTGCCCACTGAGCGCTAACACCAACCAGACCGCGGGAATCAGGGTGCGTATTTTTGGATTCACGAGCTCGATCTCCTCCTTCCTTTATACTTCGATTTATTCAGCGCGGTTACCATTCTTTCCGGAAACATTACGGCGCTATGATAGTGGGCGATGAGACTCCCGTTTGTCGCCATTCTGTTCACGTGTGCGTCCGCGTTCGCTCAGAAGTTTGAGGTCTCCTTCCCCGCCTCTGCGCACGCCGGACCCATCACCGGACGCGTATTCGTGATGCTCGCCAAGAAGGATACTCCGCCGCCGCTGCAACAAGCGGGGTCTTGGGGCGGACAGACGCCGTTCTTCGCGATGGACATCGATCAACTCCAGCCCGGCCGCGCCGCGGTGGTCGATGGCCGCGCGATCGGATACCCGGTGAATAGCCTCAAAGATGTCCCGGCGGGCGATTACTATGCGCAGGCGCTGGTCAACGTCTACACCCGGTTTCCACGCTCCGATGGGCATACCATTTGGGCCCATATGGACCAGTGGGAAGGCCAGCACTTCTCGCGCTCTCCAGGAAATTTATATAGCGACGTGCGCCGCGTCCACGTCGATTCCGCTGCCCACTTGAAACTCGAGCTGAACAAAGCGATTCCTTCCATCGAAGTGCCGCCCGACACTGCGTGGGTGAAACGAATCAAAATCCAAAGCCAGCTCCTGACGAGATTTTGGGGACATCCGATGTACATCGGCGCCACAGTCCTTCTTCCTGCTGGATACGACGATCGTCCGAATGAGCGCTATCCCGTGATCTACGATCAGGGCCACTTCGGTCTGAACGCGCCCTTCGGATTCACGGAAACCCCGCCGCGCAACGATCGCGCAAAGGCCGGGTATGAATTTTACCAGCAGTGGACCTCCGGAAGTCTGCCCCGCATGCTGGCCGTGACGTTCCAGCATCCGACGCCGTATTTCGACGATTCTTATGCCGTGAACTCAGCCAACAACGGTCCCTACGGCGACGCTCTGCTTCAGGAACTGATTCCCTACCTCGAAGAGCATTTCCGCATCATTCGCGAGCCGTACGCACGCGTGTTGACGGGCGGGTCAACCGGGGGATGGGAATCGCTCGCGCTGCAGCTTTTTCATCCGAACTTTTTCGGCGGCACCTGGACCTTCTTTCCCGATCCAATCGACTTCCACAAATATCAACTTGTGAACATCTACGAAGACGATAACGCCTTCACCGCACCCGGCTACGATTTCATGGTTCCGGAGCGTCCCATGATGCGCACCGCCGAAGGCCAGGTCACGCAGACCATGCGCCAGATGAGCCAATTGGAAGCGGTGCTCGGGAGCAAAGGGCGTTCCGCGCAGCAGTTTGAGGCATGGGACGCGGTCTATGGTCCAGTGGGTGATGACGGTTACCCGCGCCCGCTGTGGGACAAGTCCACCGGCAAGATCGATCGCGAAGTCGCCAATTATATGCGCGATCACGGCTTCGATCTGACGTATTACACCAAAACCAACTGGCAGGAGATCGGGCCGAAGCTGAAAGGAAAGATCAACGTCTACTGCGGCGACATGGATAATTTCTATCTGAATCTCGCCGTTTACTTGTTTGAAGATTTCATGAAGACTACCAACGCCGGCGCGAATTTCGAGTACGGACGTCCCATGAAAGGCCACGGCTGGCATCCCATGAGCAATGGGGAGCTCGTAAAGATGATGGCGGAACAGGTGCGGAAGAATACTCCGTGAAACTCTTAGTGATCCTGGCGCTGGCATCGACGTTTCTCGCCGCCCAGGATCCTCTTTCGAAGTCCGGTCAAAACGAAAATCCGAAGTTCAACGTCCGTTCGAACCTGGTCTTCCTTCCTACCCGAGTTCAGAACAAGAACGGCGAGACCATCTATGGTCTCAAACCTAGTCAGTTCATCGTTGAGGACAATGGCATAGCCCAGCCTGTAAATGTCGACGAAGATCCGAACACCACCGGCCTCTCTTTAGTGGTGGTCGTGCAATGCAGCCGGTCCGCAGTTTCCGAATTCAAGAAGCTCAAAGGCCTTGGCGCGATGATTGACGGAATTGTCGGCAGTGCGCCGCATGAAGTTTCCGTGGTCAGTTACGGCGAAGCGCCTTATGTTCTTGGTGATTTCTCCAGCAACTCTGAATCGACCCGTCACGCTTTATCGAGGCTCAAATCCTGCGGCGAGTTCGGCGCTGCGACCATCGATGCCGTCTACTACGCGATCAATATGCTGAACCACCGGCAAAATCATTACCGCCGCGCCATCCTGCTGATCGGCGAGACCCGCGATCATGGAAGCAAATCCAAGCTTCACGAAGTGGTCGCCGAACTGGGAATCACCGACACGGTGATCTACACCGTCGCTTTTTCGCCCCTTCGCGATGACATCGTCTCGGGATTCAGTAACGGGGACAAACCGCCTCCGCCGCCGGCCAGCTTCACTCCGCCGCCGCTGTACCCGGAGAAGGCGGAAAAAGATCCCGACTATTCGGAGCACACTCCGCTGTTTGTGCTGCCTCCACAACTGATGCTGATCGTTAACGCGCTGCGGCGAAACACCGCATCGGAACTCGCATCTCTTTCGGGAGGCGAATATGTGAATTTCACTACCCAGAAGGGCTTCGACGATGCGTTGCAGAGAATCTCCAATCAGATCCACAATTATTATCTGCTCAGCTTCAAGCCGCAGGTGGCGACGTTCGGAATTCATGCACTGCGCGTCCGCGTCCCCGATTATCCGGAGGCGGTGATTCAGACGCGCAGGAACTACTGGGCCGGAATCTTGGAGTGAACGACCTCGTGATATTCTGATGGTCCGGGAGAGGAACTTGCGATGAAGATCTTCACAACGATGTTGATGGTTGGCCTCGCGCTGGCCGCGCAGGACAAAGGCAAAGGCAAAGCGCCCGCCACGCCGGGCCTGACGCTCACAACCAACGCCTTCTCCGACGGAGGCGAGATTCCCGCGAAATATACTCAATCCGATCCGAACCCGACTTCGCCGGTGCTTGAGTGGTCCAACGTTCCTCCGAACACGGTCACCTTCGTTTTGCACATGCACGATCCGGATGTCGCGCGGCAGAAAACCACGGACGACATGCTGCACTGGCTGATGTTCAACATTCCCGGAACCGCGCGCTCTCTTCCCGAAGGCGTGCCCACCAACACTCAGCCCTCCGACGGCGCGATTCAGATCAAGAACGGCGGCGGAGTGATCGGATATCGCGGCCCGGGCGCGCCCGCCGTCGGTCCGCATCATCACTATACATTTGAACTCTACGCGTTAGACATCAAGCTCGACCTTGGACCGGATGCCACGCGCGCGGATGTGATGAAAGCAATGGATGGCCATATCCTCGGCAAGGGACTCCTGGTGGGGCGTTTTCACCGTTAGAACAAGAGGCGGTGTGGAAAGCGACCATCCATCACTCCTTGCGGTCGCGGGTCGGTGTCGGCCCTCTGAAGTATCAGCGGCTTAAACGAGCCGCGACCAAAGGAGCGGTCGGCATATCGGGCTTTCACCCAGCCTCCCAACGGAGGCTGCAAAATCGCGTCGCTATGGGTTCCCGTGCGCGACCGCGGCGCACTTTTCAATCACATTCAACAACGCTCGGGCCCCGATCGGCTTGGAGACATACTCGTCCATGCCGGCGCCGAGACATCGCTCGCGATCGCCGCTCATCGCGTGGGCTGTCATGGCGATGATGGGCACATGGTTCCCCGTGACCATTTCCGACTTACGAATCGCGGCGGTTGCCTCGAAGCCGTCCATCTCGGGCATCTGCACATCCATTAGCACCACGTCGAACTCGGATTTCGCGAGCGCAGCCAAGGCTTCACGCCCGTTGCCCGCGATCACAACGCCATGGCCCTCTTTCTGAAGGATGCGCGACGCAAGGCATTGATTCACGACATTGTCCTCGGTCAGCAGGATTCGTAAGCGGGATCCTGTGCGCCGGGTGGACTGCTCACGCGCGTCTTCATAGGACGTTTCCGTTGGATTCGCCGAAAGTCCCAGGGCTGCGACAATCGCGGCGCGCAGATCCGTTCGCGCCACCGGTTTGGTCAGATAGACTGGGACGCCGAGCTCGCGGCACAGCGCCACATCGCCCTGGCGATGTCCCGACGTCAGCATCAAAACCACGGCCTTCGCCAATTCGGGCATGCCTTTAACTTTGGCCGCCAGCTCAAAGCCGTCCATCTCCGGCATGTGGACGTTTGTCACGATGATTGAATACGGATCGCCTTGTTCCTTTGCCGATCGCAGCATCTGAATCGCTTCTGCGCCGCTGGCCGCGGCCGAGGGCCGCAGCTTCCAGCCATTGAGCGTCCCCATCAGGACACGGCGATTGGTGAGATTGTCGTCGACGACCAGCGCGCGAATTCCGTCCAGCCAAATTTCGTTTGGCCGCGCGTCGCCTTCGGGAATCCGCGTAATGGCGAAGCGAGCTGTGAAGTGAAAACAGCTTCCCTGTCCGGGAACGCTTTCGACCCAGATATTGCCTCCCATCAGGTTCACCAGACGAGTGGAGATGGTCAACCCCAACCCCGTGCCTCCAAATCTCCGCGTGGTCGAGCCGTCGGCTTGCGCGAAAGCTTCGAAGATCAGCGCCTGCTTATCCCCGGGGAATGCCGATCCCGGTGTCGCGAACGGTGAAATGCAAACAGAGGTGGCCCGAGGGTTCTTCGATCGCCCGAGAACAGCGCCCTGGCTCCGACCGCTCCACGCTCAACACGACTTCCCCGCGATCCGTGAACTTGATGGCGTTGCCGACCAGGTTAGTGACCACCTGCCGGATCCGGAACGGGTCGCCTTCGACGAATTCCGGAAGGCCGGACTTAAAATCGCAGACCAGTTCGAGATTCTTGGCATGGGCGCGCAGGGCCAGCGCCTTGATGGTCCCTTCCAGAACTTCGTGCAGATTGAACGGGACCGGGTCGAGATCGAGCTTCCCGGCTTCGATTTTTGAGAAATCGAGAATATCGTTGATGACGATGAGCAGTGCGTCGGCCGACGTCTTCACCGCGTCCAGGCATTCGCGCTGCGTTGGTGTCACCGTGGTATCCAGCAGTAATTCGGTCATTCCCATGATGCCGTTCATGGGCGTGCGGATCTCATGGCTCATATTGGCGAGAAACTCGCTCTTGGCGCGGCTGGCTGCCTCGGCTTTATCCTTCGCCTGGACCAGTTCCGCGGTGCGCGCGACCACCAACTGCTCCAGGCTGTCGCGATTCTGTTCAATTTCCGACAGCATCTGGTTGAAAGTGTCGGTGAGCTGGCCCAGGTCATCGTCGGCCTTCTTGACGGCTCGCACCGAGTAATTCTTGTCGATGGAAACGATTTTCGCGGTAGTCGCGATGTGCGCGATCGGCTCGGAAACCACACGCTGCAGCCGCGACGATAGCGCGTAGGCGAAAAAGAAGGCGGTCAACAGGATTGCAAGCAACATCCACGCGAAGCGTCCGAGCCGTGCCCGCATCTCGCTTAGGTCGGATTCGATGTACACTGCCCCGATTGCTTGCCGGTTCAGCGCGATGGTTCGGAACAGCTTCAGCCGTTGGGACTCGAACCAGGCGGAATCCGCTCGTACGGATGGCGCGGCGGCGGGCAGCGTTCCCTCGCGGAAGTACGTCGCGAAGGGAAGGCCGTCAGTTCCGTAGATCACAGCGGTGACGACATGCGGCTTCGCTTTGAGCCCGGAGAGAATCTCTTCGGCCGCCCGCTGGTCACCGAAAGTTAGAGCCGCGGTGCTGTTGGACGCGAAAATCTCGGCCAGAATGCCCACATCGCGCTGCATTTCCTGCCTACCGGAATACTGATCGTAGGCCAGGACCGCCGTACACGCCAGCGCCAGCGCCGCCGCCACCGTAAAACTAATGATCAGTTGTAGTTTCCGTTTCACCGGAAGATTTTTGTAGCTGTGGCCCAGCGTCATTTCTTCGCCTCCGTGACAATTTCCGCCAGGCTGAGGAGTTTCGAGCTGATCCGCAGGCGTGCGCGATCGGCGGCGAAGACATTGATCTGAAGCCGTACTCGGCCGCCGTCGAGTTTGAAGGCGACCACTCCTCCGGCGGCCGCAAAGTTTCCGGATTCCCCAACCGTGAGAATCGGCTGCGTTTTCACATGGCCGAAAAGGGCCGCGCGCTTCTTCTCGCCGGCCACAAAGAGGATCTGGCATCCGGAAGCCTCCGCGGCGTCGGAAATTTCGCGCACCGCCAGGCGCCGGTCGTCAATCTGCTTGCCATTGATCGTCGCGGTCAAACGATCCCCAAAAGGATTGCCCAGAACGCAGATCGTAATCGGATCCGTGGCGCTCTTGAACGCGTCCGCGGGCCACTCCACAAACTTGGCGAAGTTATAAAGAAATGCAGCCTTGACGCGATACTCGTCGATCGCCTGCGCACCCCCCATCCGGCCGGCGGCCAGCAGGAGAACCAGACATCGGGTTGGATTTAGAACCGCCACGTCATCCTTACCAGAGCACTCCGTTCTACCAGCGTGTGGTTGACTTCAAAGGCATCGCCGAATTCAGCGTGAAGCGGTGTCAGGAGATTCTGGCCCACCAGGCTCAACTCCACCGATTTGTTAATCCGCCAGCCCAGCCGCGTATCCACGCGCGTGTAAGCCGGAATCCCCTCAGCCGGCAGCCTGCCGACGAAGTAAACGGAGGTGTCCCAATCCAAATTGCGCGACAGTTTCACGAACGAGCGAATTTCGAACTGGTGCTCAGGGCTGTCTCCGGCCGCACCCAACACTGTTGAGCCGGGATTTGGCGAAGTTTGTACCAGTTCCATGTGCAGCAGGCTCACGCCCGGGCTGATCCGCCAGCGGCTATTCACATCCCAGTTCACAAAGGCCTCGCCGCCATAACTTCGGGCCTTCGCTAGGTTGGCTATGTAAAGCGGGAAAACATAGTATGGCGATCCCGAAGTAAAAGCCAGGAACGGATTGCCTGGCTCGGAGGTCTCCAGATTGTGGTAATAGCTGAGAAAGGAAGCAACGTCGATGGATAAGCGCCGCGTCGCCTGCGCGCGATAGCCCACCTCATAGTCCCGAAGTTGTTCAGCCTGAACCTTCGGGCTGCCAAATATTGCCACCAGGCCAAAAGTATTGTTGCCCAACGGCATGGTGGTGACGTTGTATTGCACCGTCGCATCCACCCGCGCGGGCTGCCGGACGGCTTGGGATGCCGAAACCCAGATCGCCTGGCGATCCGTCGGCGTCCAAACCAATTGCGCGCTCGGCTCCCAATCGAATCCGGAGTAGGGATTATGCTCCACCTTCGCTCCGATCGTAAAGCTCAAGGAGTTCGTCAACGTAATCTCATCCTGGACAAACGCACTGTACAGATTGTCAGACTTGTACGGCGGGGTGACAGTGGCGGCATAGCCTGGCGCGATTGTGTCGTCGTATCGCCGGAAGCCGCCTCCCCAAACGATATCCTGCCGCGACCCGATCTTGAAATGATGCTGAAAATCGAAATCGACGGTGCTCAGCGTCTCATCGGTGCCAACGTCGACGCGATTAAAGCGGTCATAGTAAACCTGGAGCGACAAATCGGACCCGTCGGACAAGGTATGCGTCCAGCGGCCCAGGAAATTGCCGCTGTTGACGCTGATCCGGTCGTTGAACGTTGCGACCGTGGGAAGCTGGTTCTGAAGAACCGTCGTCAGGGTCTGGCCCGCACCGGATTCGTACAAATCGCCCTGAACGGTCAGCGAATCCCGCGGAGACAGATCCCAGTCGGAACGGAACCCGCCGTGAAAATCGTGAAAACCATCGCCGCCTTCCACGCCGCTGGTCAGAGGGGACGTTTCGGTGTTGGAATAGGATCCGAATGCCCGGTAGGTGCCCGTGTCGCCGATCCGGCCGCCGTATTGCATAAGACCATTGGCATTTTCTTCGGTGCCGGTACCCGCCCTGACCAGGCCGCCTACTGTATCCTTGGAACTCTTAGTGATGATATTGATCACGCCGTTCATGGCGTTGGCTCCCCACACCGTCCCTCCGGGCCCGCGAATGACCTCAATTCGCTCGATGTCTTCGAGCGGCACATCCTGCTGATCCCAGTAGACGCCCGAGAATGAAGGTGTATAAACGGACCGGCCGTCGATCAGGACCAGAACCTTGTCGGAATAACGACTATTGAAGCCCCGAATGCTGATGGCCCAAGTGTTGGCGTCGACGCGGGCGACGTTCACACCCGGCACCATGCGCAGTAGGTCCGGGATATTGGCGGCCCCGGAACGGCGAATATCGTCCTGCGTGATCACGAACACCGCCGCGCCGGCCTTGAATAAAGCCTGATCCTTTTTCGAGACCGAGGTTACCTGGGTGTTCAGCAGATCCTCCAGGCTGGCTTGCGTCAGGTCAGGCGGGAGCGGACCCTGGGCGGCGCCGACACTCGCCAAGCCAAGGGCCAGCGTCAAAGAAGCCCGCCACAGCGGCCCGCGCGCAGTGCATCGATCGGTCATAGTCATTCTTGGGCGATCCCAGTACATTCTTCCCTGCCACTTATGGCGGTCCTGAAGGCCATCCTCTTCGCGCTTATCGGCCGTGTCTGATGGCCCAGCATCCGAATCTTGGTGGGGTGAAATGCAGGTGGCGGTCCAGGATGGGCGCACCAGGAACGCGGTCGAGATGGGCGGGGGAAGCGGAAGTTCGTCTAACCGATTGGAATCAACGGTGTTCGCGTCCGCGTCAACTCTAGTCGGTGTGTTCGTTCGGGCATCGCCTCAGTGATTTCAGCCGCCGCAACTGGAGTTTTCCTGAGCGCCGCTATCAGTAGATCCACTTATTCCTCTGGTTTCAGTGGAACTACGGGAGCGAAAGTCCCGCGTGATCGCACGCACGGGCATTAGCGATTTCGCGCACGACGAATAGCCGATTCATGAGGAGCCGGTGGGAAACTAATTCCTACTGCCAATAACTTCGATCCAGGCTTCGATACTGCACCGCTTCGGCCAGGTGCTTGGCGGTGACCCGCGGGTTCGAATCGAGGTCGGCGATAGTGCGCGCGACCTTCAGAATCCGGTCGTGTGCCCGTGCCGACAAGCCCATGCGCCGGACCGCCATTTCGAGCGTTCGCTCTCCCGACTCGTCGAGAGCGCAGAGGCTGCGCAACTGCCTGACCGGAATATCCACGTTGTAAAACCCACGCGCGCGCTGAATTGCACGGGTCTTTTCGACGCGCTCCCGAATTTCAGCCGAGGTCGCGCCCTGATCTTTTCCGCGCAGCTCCTGATACGGCACGGCGGGGACTTCAATATGCAGATCGATTCGATCCAGGAGCGGCCCGCTGATTTTCCCCAAATATCGTTGGATAATGCCGCCGGTACACCGGCATTCCCGCGTTGGATCTGAAAAATAGCCGCACGGACAGGGATTCATCGCGGAAAGCAGCATCACGTTGGCTGGAAATCGCAGCGTCATCTGCGACCGGGCGATGGTGACGCTGCCCTCTTCGAGCGGCTGCCTTAATTGTTCCAGCACATTACGTGGGAATTCCGGCAGCTCATCCAGAAAAAGTATCCCGTTGTGCGCCAGGCTCACTTCTCCGGGTTTCGGCGTCCCCGACCCTCCGCCGATCAGGCCCGCGTCCGAAACCGAGTGATGCGGAGCCCGGAACGGACGCTCCGACATCAGGCCCTGGCCGCCGGGGAGTAACCCGGCGACACTGTGAACTTGCGTCGTTTCCAGCGCTTCGGCGAAAGTCAGCGCCGGCAGGATTCCTGCGACCCGTTTCGCGAGCATGGTTTTGCCGGAACCGGGAGGTCCCACCATCAGCACGTTGTGGCCTCCCGATGCGGCTACTTCTAGCGCCCGTTTTGCCGTAGTTTGGCCGCGCACGTCGCGAAAATCGAGCATTCCTCCGGGCTCCGGAACGCGGACGCATTGGACCGCCTGGTGAGGCTGGAAGTCGTTGGGACGGTTGAGTAGGGCGACCACTTCCGCAAGATGCTTCACCCCGAATACGCGCACCCCTTCGGCTACCGCCGCTTCGGCGGCGTTTTCGAAGGGAACCAGCAGGTTGAGAATCTTCTGTTGGCGCGCGCACGCAGCGATCGACAAAGCCCCTCGAATCGGCCGGATCGCGCCGTCGAGCGATAATTCTCCCACGAACAGATGCTGGTCGGTTTTTGCGACCGTGCCCATCGCGCCTAAAATTCCCAGCGCCATGGGGAGGTCGAAACCCGCGCCTTCTTTGCGGACATTGGCCGGCGCCAGGTTGATGGTGACGCTCTTATTGGGGTATCCGAAGCCCGAATTCATCAACGCAGACTTGATCCGCTCCCGACTTTCCTTGACGGCCGTATCGGGCATGCCAACGGTGATAAAGTCCCGCTGTGCGCTCGGATACATGTCGACCTCAACATCGATCAGGTGCGCGTCGATCCCGAAAACGGCGGCCGTCAGGGTTCGGAACAGGGCCATACCCTGTGGTAGTGGCCGGCGGCCATGGTTTCTCGCACTCTTATTTCGTTCGATAATGCTTGTTTAGTGGTCGGTCGATCGATTCGCCGCGTAGTTTCGCTGCCGCTGGCGATTTGAGAAACTAGGGGCGCAGGAGAAGGACCTGCGGACGGGAGGTTCATATGAGTCGACGAATCGTCATGGCAGTCGCGGCCGCGATGGTTTTGCAGGCGCAGCCGGCGGGGAACAACCGGGCTCCGCGTACTCCGGACGGGCAGCCGGACTTGCAAGGGATTTGGACGAATTCGACGCTCACGCCCCTCGAACGCCCGGAAGAATTTCGCGGCAAACCAACGCTGACCCAAGCGGAAGCGGCCGCCTACGAGAAGCGAATGTTGGTGCAGGGGAATCGCGACCGCCGCGACGGAGACTCGGAAGCCGATGTTGCGCGCGCGTATAACGAACTGTTTTTCGACCACGGCGACAAGCTGGCGCGCGTGGGAGAAAGCTTTCGGACTTCGATGATCGTCGATCCGCCGGATGGGAGGATTCCTCCATTGACGACTGACGGGCAAAGCCGGCAGGAGCAACAGCGTGCTGAGGCGAAGCTGCATCCCGCGGATCGCGCGCAAGACCGTTCGCTCACCGAGCGCTGCATTTTTTGGGCGACGGCGGGTCCACCGATGCTTCCCGGTCCTTATAACAACACGTATCAGATCTATCAAACGGCAGCTTACGTGATGATTCTCAGCGAAATGATTCACGAGGCGCGAATCATTCCGCTCGACGGGCGTCCCCATGCGCCCGCGGCGATCCGTGCGTGGGCCGGGGATTCGCGCGGGCATTGGGAGGGCGACACCCTGGTGATCGACACTACCAACTTTACCGGCAAAACGCGGTTTCGCGGTTCGAGCGAGAATCTGCACGTGATCGAGCGGCTGACGCGGGTGGATGCGAATACACTTCTATACCGGTTCACCATCGACGATCCTACAACTTACACGAAGCCATGGACCGGCGAACTGCCGTTCAATGCGACCTCCGGGCCGATTTACGAGTACGCCTGCCATGAAGGGAACTACGCTTTGCAGGATATCCTGGTGGGTGCTCGCGCGGACGAGCGGAAGTCGAAATGAGCGAAGCGGTTTTGTAGCCTTACATTCCTTTCATTTCAGTTACGGCGCGGCGGGATTCCAATCGTCGGCGCCGCGAAGGAACACGCCGGCACGGAATTGCGCCGCTTGGCCAGCTGTCAGCGTGTGCGCCCATGGCACCCGCTGGGTGACGTTCGCGCCTGGCCCTTCGGAGCCGAACTCGGCGAAAAACGAATCCTTCTCGGCTGCGGGCTTGTTCCAGTTATTCCACCCTTCGGGCCGGATGTGTTCGCCCATCCAGCAATTCAGGTAGACGACACGCGCGTAGAGTCGCCAGGGCCGGGCCAGGGCAACGCCGCGGACTCCTTCGTCGGCGGTGAGTTTGCAGCGGTCGAAAACGAAGCCTTCCGGTCCGGTTGGCGTGGTCCGGCTGACGGCCGCGATGTAGCCGGAACCGCGGCTATGAATCTCACAACGTTCAAACACCGCCTGCGCGTCGCCGAAGATGAAATCGACATGACCGGCGATGGAGCAGTCCACGTAATACTGGCGGCCACTGGCGGCATAGAGCGTGTCCTGCATGCCGAGAAAACGGCAGTGACGGAACACGGCGCGATCGGAATGCACGGAGATCGCCAGCGCCTGCGATCCGGCGCCGAACGTGTTTTCGAACGTGATGTTGTCGGCTTCAAAATCCGAAGCGTTGATGTCCACTACAGCGCTGAAAAACGTGCCGCCTACGTCCTTGGCGCCGACGCTGAAACTGATCCGCGTGCTGGCGGCGTCCTGCCCGCGGAAGGTCATACGCGGCCGGTCCGCCGGAACCCGCACCCGTTCGTGATAAACGCCGGGCCGAATCTCGACGATCACCCGCCCCGCAAAGGGCGCGAGTGTACGATCCATCACGTGGTCCACCGCGTTCTGCACCGTCGGGAAGTCGCCGCTGCCGTCCTGGGCCACCACCACGTGGATCGGCTCGACTGCGGCGCGGATGGGCGCCGCCAGCAAAAGAAGCATCCAGCAGTTCCGCATACCGTTTATTTTCTCTCATGACGATCCGCGAGCCATACTAAACTCGAATGTTGAGCAATCTTATGAAGCACCTTCGATTTCTTCCATTAGTTGCCTGTGTCCTCAGACTCGCCGCGCAGACAGTGCCCGATCTCGAACAGAAACTGGATGAAAGAATCTCCGCGGCGCTCAAGAAAGCCGGCGCAGCCAGCGTCTCGGTCGCGGTCGTGAAAGACGGCAAGCTGGTGTATGCCAAGGCTTTCGGCAAGGCCGACCTGGCGGCGGGCCGGGATGCGGACGTGCACACGCGGTACGCGGTCGGCTCCATTTCTAAACAGTTCACCGCGGCGGCGCTCCTGCTGCTTGAGGAGCAAGGCAAGCTTTCGCTCGACGATCGGGTGTCGAAATACTTCCCCGATCTCACACGCGCAAACGAAGTCTCCATCCGTCAATTGCTTTCGCATACCTCCGGGTATGAAGACTACGCTCCGCAGGACTACATCATCCCTGAATGGACAAGCCCGACTACGCCCCGCGCGATTCTCGACCGCTGGGCCAAGAAGCCGCTCAATTTCGATCCCGGCACGAAATGGCAATACAGCAACACGAATTATGTTCTCGCCGGAGAGATTTTCGAGAAGGTGTCGGGGCAGCCTCTGGTCGCGTTCCTGCGCGAGAAGATTTTCCAGCCGCTGGGGATGCAATCGGCATCGGACTGGCCACCGGAACAGGCTGCCGACGCGACAGCATATACCCGCTATGCGATCGGTCCGCCGCGGCCGACAAAAAGGGAGGCCAGCGGCTGGTATTTCGCCGCCGGCGAACTGGCGATGACGCCTTCGGACCTGGCGAAGTGGGATATCGCGTTCCTCGAGAAGAAGATCCTGTCCGCGGCGTCGTATCGCGAATTCACCAGTGAGGTGAAGCTGGAAAATGGCGACTCCACCCACTACGCCTTGGGCCTGACTCTCGCCGAGATTGGCCGCATGCCGGCGTTCGAACACGGCGGCGAAGTGTCCGGATTCATCTCGTCGAATGCGGTCTTCCCGGCGCGCCGCGGCGCGGTGGTCGTGCTGTCCAATCAGGACGTAGTGAACATGGTCGGGCCTGTATCGCAGCAGATCGCAACGCTCGCGTTCCTTCCCGAGCAACCCGAACCTTCCAGCAAAGAGACGGAACAGGTTCGCCGGATTCTTGCCGCGTTGCAGACGGGAAAGATCGATCGCGCGTTGTTCACGGCCAACGCGAATACCTATTTCAGCGACCAAGCCTTGCGGGATTGCAAGGACTCGCTGAGACCGCTGGGGAAACTCAAGTCGGTACGGGCGATTTCGGAGAATTTGCGCGGAGGCATGACGCATCGGTCCTACCGGGCCGAATTTGCGAAAAAGACGCTGGCGCTGAACATCTATGTGATGCCGGACGGGAAGTACGAGCAGTTTTTGGTGGAAGACCAGTTGTGACCGGGAATCGGCAGCGCTGATGCGGGTCATCCCAGCCTGCGAAAACTGATAATTTTGGATCAGGAGTTTACTATGCGCTCGACGTTCGCTTTCAGAGTCGCAATCGTGATTGCGCCGTGCGTCTTGTTCGGACAATCCCCGGGACAGGAGAAGTCCCACGCGGATCATATGGAGCACCGGTTCGACAATCCGGAGATGTCGGCCAAGAGCTTTGACGACCCGGCGCGCGATGCGTGGCAGTTGCCGGACCGCGTGATTGCGGCTTTGGTTTTAAAGCCGGGACAAACGGTCGCGGACATCGGGTCCGGAACCGGATACTTTTCGGTTCGCCTTGCGAAATCGCCGGCGGCGCCCAAAGTGTACGGCGCCGATGTCGAGCCCGCCATGGTGAAGTACCTGCGGGATCGCGCGTCCAAGGAGGGCCTCAGCAATGTGGTTGCGGTCCAGGCAGCGGCGGACACACCCAATTTGCCCGAGCCCGTCGACGTGGTTCTCATTGTCGATACGTATCATCACATCGGCGACCGCGAAGTGTACTTCCGAAGGCTGGCGAAATCGCTGAAGCCGGGCGGGCGGGTCGCGATCATCGACTTTAAGCCAGACTCTCCGGAGGGACCTCCCAAAGAGTTCCGTTTCCCTCCGGAAAAATTCAAGTCGGAAATGTCCAAGGCGGGGTACCGGCTCTTGGCCCAGCACGATTTTCTGCCGCGTCAGCAGTTTCTGATCTTTGGCCTCGCGGACCGGGGGCCGCGCTGAAAAGTCCGCCCATCTTTCCAGGACGAGCGGGTAAACTTTCGTCATGGTGTTCACCAAGCGTCTCCGCAAGGGAGTTCGGTGTGGAGAAATCACCTGTAGCGTCCGGATCTGGACCCGGCCTCACGTCAAAGTGGGCGCCCGTTACCGCATGGAAGAAGGAGAGATCGAAGTGGATTCCATCGAGCCGATCGGCTTTCTGGATATCACCCCAGCGCTGGCGCGCGCGTCGGGGTTTCTGGGGGTCATCGATTTGCTGAAGGTGGCCAAGCATGGCAGAGGGGAAAACATCTACCTGGTTCGGTTCCACTACGTGCCTCCGCGCACCAGGCGCTCCGGCAGCCGCGAGTCTGGCTGACGGGGCGGTGCTACTTCGTTGTGATGGTGCTCGAGGGGGCTCCGTCACTCGAATTGCCGTTGAGTAAATTGTTTCCGAAGGAAAGCAGCGTGCCCCCGACGCCGAAACTCAACCCGGTTCCATTGCCGGTGATGGTCGAGTTGCCGATGCGGATGGTGGAGGTGGCGCCGGTCGAACGTACGCCAAACGTACCGTTATTGGCGAACGTACTCAAGTCGATCATCACGTTCAAGATTGCCCCGGAAGTGACCGAAACCAGGCCCTGAGCGCCGTTCCCGCTGGATACGCTGTTGCTCACGCTCATGCTAACCGCTCCCGCGCCACTGGTGGTTCCGTTGATGCTGATGCCGAAATTGAAATTGTTCATCACGTTGACATGATCGAGCACGACGTTCGCGCTGCCGCCTGAGACCGGCTGAACCAGAATGCCTCCGCCCGTGGAAGACGTTCCATTAGTCAGAATCACGGTGTCGCGGACATTCAGCGTCGCGGCTGAGTTCGGCTGAAAGAAGATTCCTGAACTCACGCTCGATTGGAACTCCATGATGCGGCACTTTTCCACCGTCAACGATGCGCCGGAATTGAATTGGACTCCGTTGATGCTGCCGGCCGTGGGTCCGAGTCCGTCGATTGTGAGGCCTTTCAACGTAACATTGTCGGTCGGGCCGGCTGCCACGACAATGCCGTTGGTACCCGCCACGAGAACGCCGGCCTCGCCAACGCCATCGTTGATGATACTGATGGCTTTGGTGATGGTCACGGCGCCGAAACCGCCGGGATCGAGCACATTGATTTCTCCGCTTACGGCGGTCTTCGAAATCGCGCCCGCGAAGGTCTTACAGGGCGCCGTACGGCTGCACGGATTGGCGTCGTCTCCGACTCCGGACACCCAGGTCCGCGTGGCTTGCGCGTTCGCCCCGGCGGCGAACACCAGCGCAAGCACGGGCGTCGCGCACAATACGGACGAATTTCTGAATTTGGTCAAGTTATCCTCCAACGAAATCAACGACTTTCGATGGTACCATGACAGCATACTTGCGACGCAATACCACTCAATGCTATGATGGCGCATCTACGTACACGTAGTGCGGAGGAACGGGCGGTAATGACATTACGCAGGAAGGAAACCGAATCGAGAGACTTGTCCGCGCTTCTCGAAAAGCGCTGGGTCGCATATGCGCTAGCGGGCGCGGGAGCGGTAGCCGCAGCACCGGCGGCGCACGCCGGGATTGTGTTCACCGCGCCCGTCGGCGACACGGTCAACGTTTCCTGCGGTACGTCCTTTTGCAGTTCGGCGACCAGTTCGCCGCTGAATATCGACCTGGACAATAACGCCACCACCGACTTTTCGCTGGTCATTCAAATTGTCAGCAGCTCGGGCTTCATTACGTTCCATGGGCTTGGTACGACCCCGGCGCAAGCCTACCGGACCACCAATGGTTTCGGGTTCCCCGACATGAACGGGCTGAGCATCGGCCCGGCGCCGGCAAATTTCGGGTATTCGCTCGGTCCGGTCATCATCCCCGACTCGCCCGTGAACTGGGTGAATGGCGACCATATTCTCGGGTTGCAGTTCAGTCTGGACGGCACCGATGAGAACTACGGCTGGGTCGATCTGAACACCACTTTGACCGGCGGCGTCGGTGCCGGCTCAAACTTCACCCTTACGGTCGAGGGTTACGCGTACCAAACCACCATCAACACGCCGATCGTTGGCGGCGACACCGGCGCGGGAGGGGCTACGCCTGAACCTGGAACCGCGGGACTGGCGCTGCTCGCGTTGGGAGCCGGCGGGGTCGGCGCATGGCGCAAGCGCAAACAAGCGCAGCGCGCTGCATAGCGTTTACCTTGTTCTGCAAGTCACGTTGATTCAAGCCGAACCAGCCCGCCGCCGGGTCTTCGTCTCGAAGTAACAGAAATGGCTCCGCGTCTCGCGAAAAAAGTGCTGCTAATCGGCTGGGATGCCGCCGATTGGAAGATCATCAATCCGCTTCTCGATGCCGGGAAGCTGCCGTTCCTGGATCGCTTGGTCAGCCAGGGTGTCATGGGAAACCTCACGTCCCTCCGTCCCATGCTTTCTCCGCTCCTCTGGAACTCCGTCGCGACCGGAAAGCGCGCCGATAAGCACGGAATTCTGGATTTCCACGAACCCGATCCCCAAACCGGCGGCATCCGGCCCGTTAGCAGCACGTCCCGCAGGGTCAAAGCCGTGTGGAACATTCTCACGCAACGCGGCTTACGCAGTCACGTCGTGGGCTGGTTCGCGGGACATCCGGCCGAGCCGGTCAACGGAGTCTCGGTGTCGCCGCTCTACCCGATCCCGACTTCTGCGTCGCCCGGCGACTGGCCACTGGCCGAAGGATCCGTTTATCCCGCCGGTCTGCGCGAGACTCTTGCCGATCTGCGTGTGCATCCGGCGGAGCTGGGCGCCGAGGAGTTGCTGCCGTTCGTGCCGCGCGCCGCCGAAGTCGATCAGACGCGCGACAGCGGGCTGGCTTCGGTGGCGACGGTGCTGGCCGAGTGTTGCTCCATTCACAATGCCGCGACCTGGGTGCTCGAAAACCAGGAGTGGGACTTCCTGGCGGTTTTCTATAACGCCATCGATCATTTTTGCCACCGCTTCATGCCGTATTACCCGCCGCCGATGCCCGGGCTTGCGGAGCGCGATTGCGAAATCTACAGGGACGTAGTGGAAGGGGCCTATCGCTTCCACGACCTGCTGTTGGGCCGCTTGCTTTCGTTGGCTGGCCCGGATGCCACGGTGATGATTGTGTCCGATCACGGATTCCATTCCGACGACCTGCGCCCGCGGAACATTTCGATGGAACCCGCGGGGAATACGGCCTGGCATCGCCCGATCGGCATTGTCTGTTTGAAAGGTCCCGGAATCCGCGCGGACGAGCGGATCTATGGCGCCACGCTGCTGGACATTACCCCGACTGTGCTGACTCTGTTCGGTCTGCCGGTCGGACAGGACATGGATGGACGCTCGATCACCCAGGCTCTGGAGGCTCCCATACAGCCGGACGTCATTCCGAGCTGGGAAGACGAGCCGGGGGAGTGTGGAATGCATCCCGCCGATCTGCGCACGGATCCGATTGCGGCGCAGGCGGTGCTACGGCAATTTGCCGCGCTCGGATACCTGGACCCGCCTGGCGAAAACGACTCCCAAGCTGTCGAATCGGTGATTCGAGGGCACCGCTACAATTTGGCGCGCGTTTACATGGACAGCATGCGGCCGCTGGAAGCGCTGCCGCTGCTCGAAGAGCTGGCAGCGGTCCCCGATGCCGAAATACGATTTGCTTTGGAACTGGCGCGTTGCTATCTGGCGCTAGGGCGGCGCAACGATGCGCAGGCGGTTCTGAATTCCCTGGCGGAGCGCGGCGCCCAGCCCTGGGCGGACTGGCTTCTCGGCGTGTCGTACTCCGAGCAGGGAGACGATGAAACGGCCATGGCTCATTTACTGCGAGCTGAACAGGCCAGTCCCCGGCTGCCGGACTTGCACCTTCGTATTGCCAGAGTCTACCGGCACATGGCGCGATGGGTCGATGCCCGGCGGGCCTATGAACGTGCTCTTGAGTTAGACGGCGACAGCGCAACGGCATACCTGGGGCTGGCGATGGTTTCGCTGGCCGAGCGTCGTAATCGAGAAGCCGCCGAGCAAGCGCTTATCGCCGTCGGTCTCGAACACCACCTGCCGATGGGGCATTATTTCCTGGGAGTCGCCTTGGCTCGCCGCCGTGAGTTCGAGCGATCCGCGATGGCCTTCGAAACGGCGCTTTCCATGCTGCCTGGACTGGTGAATGCACATCGCTGGCTGGTAACGATCCACTCCCAGCCCGGAGGAGATTTGGAGAAGGCCGCAAAGCACCGCCGCAGCGCCGCGGAACTGCGCCGGCAGCGCCGCGCAAACCAAGCGGCGCGGTGAAGGCAGCACGGATCTCTAGCGATGGCTGCTGGAAACGGCGATTCAAGGCTCCAATGTCTTGGGATCAGTATCGCGCTCGATTTCGCGTGTGCGCCCGAGACTGACGACGCCCGCACCGGGTGTTCCGCTCAACGAAATCTGCTGAAAAGACCCTAGACGACGGGCCGGAACGCTGCAGTACTCTGTGCCCGATTCCAGGGGCCTCCGATGAATGATCGAGGATTCATGCAGCCGATTACCATACTCGGATTGGCGGTCTGCCTGTGGGTGGTATACCAGCGTGCCCGCAAGTCACGAAATCAACCGCGAGGAAGTGCGAAGCAGCGGTTCAAGACCGCGCATCTGCTGGTCGCGGCGTTGGTGGCCTGGCTGGTTATCAACTTCCAGCTGCAACACCTGAATCGCGCGATGAGCGGTGAGCCGCAGGCTCCTCAGTCCACTTGGGAACGAATCGTTCAAACGCTTTCAGACTGGGGGATTTGATGCGCCGCTGGTTTTCCCTGATCCTGCTTTCGACCGGATGCCTGTCGGCGCAAATTCGCTGGAAGTGCGATCCCAAGGATGGCAAATTCATCACGGCGCTCTGCGCGACTTGCAAGAAGTTTTACTGCTGGGACGGGCAGATCTTTAGCGAAGAAGCGGGCTATACGCCGCCGCCAGCGTATGTTCTAGCCTACTGGGAGGAGATCCATCGACGATCGCAGCAGATTAAGGCCGATATCGACCGTCGCGGTAAAGAACTGAAGGAACAGGTGCAAAAAGGGCAGCAGGAGGCGGTGCGCCTGAACCAGGAAAGAGCGCAGGCGCACCAGGAATTTACCGACGACTTGAATCGCCGGATCGCCGAGTCGCGTGCCGCGGCTGCTTCGCCGCGCAGTGCGACGGCTGCGAGCACACAGCGTACGGTTCCGAAGAATATTGTCGTCGCTGCGCCGGAACCAGCCTCAGCCGCGCCGAGCCTCCCTCCCGTCAGCCGAGCGAAGGTAAGCGAGATACAAGTCGGCATGGATCGCGCCGCAGTCGAGGGGGTCCTGGGGAAACCGCATTCCGCGATGTCTATTTTCGAAGATGACGGCCTGGTGGAATCGCTCACTTACACGCTCGACGACCACACCACAGCCCGGATCAGGATCGAAAAGGGGAAGGTCGCCTCGGTCAAAGTCTTGGACTAACAAAGTCGCCTCCACGGTGGCCGCTAGGGTCCGATCAGACAAACGCCGCCCAGAGCGGCATTGATCACGCGTTGAAGGTCGACCACGTTGCAGACGCCATCGCCATTGAGGTCCCCAACTGTGCACGCTCCCAGGCCGACCACGGAATTCACGGCGATCTGCACGTCCCGGCTGTCCACCGCGCCGTCATCGTTCAGATCGCAGGTGGCGCCTTGTGCGGTGTTAGGGTTCACCATCATCGGCGATACGTCCACCACTTCGAAATCCGAGCCCGTCAGCGTGGTCAGGTTGTGAAGATCGTCGTCGATCCAGCGGGGGTCGGGAGCGCCCGAGATGTACCAGGAACTGCCGTTATCGGCGACGATCATCCCGTAAGTTTTTAGCGCCTGCAGGATGATCTGATTCGTCGCCGAGAACTTGGAAATGTCGAAACTGGCGCGAAGGCGAAAACGGACGCCCATCGGCGGATACTGCGCACCGGTTAGATTGGAGGCATAATGCCGGGCCGGCCAGACGTAAGCCTGCTGTGTTTGCGGCACGGTGAAGCGGATCGCGTGCCGGATGGCTCCGGTCAAAACCTCGTCGTAGCGGACCAAACCCGGAAAGATCGGCAACCCCGCGGCGTCCGCCGAGGTCCAGGTCGCCGGCCGCAAGGTATTCGAGTTCAGGTTGAAGATCGCGCCGGAGCCGGCCTGCCAGCTCGCTGCCAGCGGGGTGGCATCCCACATTTCGTACAAAATGCAATGGTCGGTGTCGACCGAGATGACGTGCCGGTCTCCGGTACCCCCGCTGCCTCCCTCGATAGGCGCAGTGAGTGGAGTCGCGTACGGCCCCGGGTCGCTTTCGCTTGCATAGGTGAACGTGGCGGAATACTTAGTTTGAGTGCCGGGAACGGCAATGTAGGGGATCCCGTTTGGCGCGCCGTTGTAGACCGTGCCGAAATCCGGATGCACGGGCAGCGTGGCGCCGATGGTGTTGACGTACGTCGCGGAATTCGGCGAAACCGGGAGTTTGTCGACCGGGATGCTCCAGATGTTACTCGCCGGGAACACCGGGCACGAGCCGATTGACGGACCTTGCGCGGAGATCGTGCCCGAGAGTGCAAGTACGAGCACGACGTATCGAGAAGTCATTCCAAAGCGCGCCTCCAGCTCCGCTCGATCTCAGCTTAGTCCCCTGTCCCCACTGTGGCACTGAAGGAAACGCCTAACCCACTCACATTTTTGGTCTTATGACCTATGTACTTACATATGACTCCCGCGCGTTGAATCCCCTGCGCCTGCCGTGGAATGATATATTCTCCTGGAGAGGACACAGCCCATGGAGCCCACCAAACCCAAACTTCCGCGCGAAGCCATAGAACTTTATAATCTCTTCATTCACGGCGAGATCAGCCGGCGTGACTTTATGGACGGCGTGCAGCGATTCGCCATAGGCGGTCTGGCGTTCACCGCGATTATCGAAGCGTTGATGCCGAACTACGCGCTGGGGCAGCAGGTGTCCAAGAGCGACGACCGGATCAAGGCCGCCTATGAGACGGTCCCATCGCCGCAAGGGAACGGAAGCATCAAGGGATATTTCGTTCGGCCCGTCAGCGCCGATACGCGAGGCGCCACTCCGGCGAAATTGCCCGGTATTATCGTGGTCCACGAGAATCGAGGTTTGAATCCTCATATCGAGGACATCGCGCGGCGGTTCGCCCTGGCGAACTTCATGGCGTTTGCGCCGGATGGACTCACGTCTCTGGGAGGCTTTCCCGGCGACGACTATCACGGCGGCCAGATGTTCGGCAAGGTGGATGGCAAAAAGATGGCTGAAGACTTCGTGGCCGCCGCGACGTGGCTGAAATCGCGCCCCGACTGCACGGGCAAGATCGGCGCCACCGGTTTCTGTTATGGAGGCGGCATCGCCAACACATTGGCCGTGCGCCTGGGAGCCGATATCGGAGCCGCCGTGCCGTTCTATGGCGCGGTTCCTCCCAAAGACCAGATTCAGAAGATCAAAGCGGCGATTCTGGTCCATCATGGGGAGCTCGACACGCGACTCGCGGCCACGTGGCCGGCGTATGACGCGGCTCTAAAGGAAGCCAACGTTCCGCACGAAGGCTATATCTATCCCGGCGCCGTTCACGGCTTCAATTGTGACGCGACGCCGGAGCGCTACAACAAGGCCGCCGCCGATCTAGCCTGGCAGCGCACCATCGACTGGTTCAACAAATACGTGCGCGCCTGATTGCTGTTCGCCCGCGGGAAAAGCGCACGCTCCACACGCCACTAGACACCGGCGGTTACAACGCTGCCCGCGGGGCGGCTCGACGTTTCGCGCACGGCCAACTCCTGCCGGAAACGCACGTGCCGGAGCCGCGAGAGTTCGATGAGCGGCCGCCACACGGCCTGCACTAGATGATACTTGATGAGCCATCGCCACAGCCGGTTGGAGCGCTTATAGAGATACGACATCGCCGAGGTAGGGAACCACGGCGCGCCAATCGGCCGGCCGGCGCCGCCAAATCGAGGCGTGCGAAAACAGGCGCTGGTACACCCACGCATAACCTTGTTCGAGTTCCTCCGGGGACATATTTCTGGGACGGAAAACCGCGTGCGCGGTGTCGTAAAGAGCCCAATCGCGGTGTAACAAGCGCCCTTCCGCTTCCATCTGCCGGAACAACGGCGTCCCAGGATAGGGAGTGAGAATGTGAAACGTCGCGCACTCCAGGCGATTCTCCTCGACCCACTCGGCCGTGCGGGCGAAAACATCTTTCCGGTCGTGATCGAATCCCAACACGAACGAACCATTCACCTGGATGCCATGGTCGTGCAACATACGGACGCGGCGCGCGTAGTCGCCGGCCTTCGGCGTCTTCTTCCTTGCGTCGGCGAGGTTCTCGTCGGTGAGCGACTCGAATCCCACGAATACGCCGGTGCATCCAGCCAGGGCCATGTCGCGGATCAAAGCTGGATCGTCGGTGACATCGATGGAAACGGCCGCGCTCCAGATCTTGTTCAGCGGCCGCAGGGCATGACACAATTCGCGCAAGAACGCCCGGTTGGATCCCAGGTTGTTATCGATAAAGACGCCGTAAGGCTGGCCATCCGCCACGAACTCCGCGGCAACCTGACCAGGTTCCCGCATTCGGTACGGCATGCGCAACCCGTCTGTTGCCAAATAGCAGAATCCGCACCGGTTGTGACAGCCGCGAGTGGCCATCAAACTGGCGGTGGTCAGAAAGCTTTTTCGCGGCAGAATCGACCGCCTGGGCGCGGGGTCCTGGCGGTAGTCGCTTTCATAGGTTGCGGTGTATCTGGACTGTAGAGCAGCCCCGCTCCACGTCCGCCAGAATCCTCGGCCAAAGGTGCACGCCATCACCCACGGCAAGCGCGTCCGCATGGGGTGCACACTCGCCGGGACACGACAGGACGTGCAGTCCGCCCAGGATGGCCTTGCTTCCCCGGTTGCGGTACCATCGCGCCAGCTCGAAGGCGCGACTCGCGAAGGTGAGGTGGACCGTGATCCCCACTACCTCGGGCATCGGCGCGAAAGGCGGCCGGCCATCGAGCAGATTTTCATCCCAATACCGAACCTCCCAGTGTCCAGGCGTGGTGGCGGCGAAGCTGGTCAACGCGAGCGTCGGTGTCAGCACGTGCTTGCCGAAGCTCGCGTTGGGATCCTTCGGGTAGAACGGATTGATCAGCAGAGCATAGCGCGGCTGTAGCGACCCTGCGGGGATCGCGGCGTCGAGAAGCGGCGGCCGGGTCATATCGGTCGGGCGAAAAGAGCGCTTGACAGAAGCTGAGAAGGGCTGGATCGAGGTGGTCACGAGAGTACTTTATCTTACAAAGTACTTGTTGTCAAGGAGGGCGCTGAATTGAGCAATACGGCGATCCACGGATCGGAATTACGACTCTGGGGTTCCGAAAAAGTCGGAAATGAACGCCGCTTCCGGCGCTTTTTGGCCGGCCGCTCAGTTCCCGGGCGTCATGATGTGCGCGGTCGTCGTGCCCGCATTCATGATCCACGACCCGCCCTGCTTGGGATTGTCGGGCAGTCCCGTCGACTGTGTGGTGGCGCCGGGGACGGCCACCGTCGTATGAATTCGAGCGTGCTCCTGGTCGGGTCCGTTCATGTCGTACCACACGGATCCGTACTCAGGCTTCACGCGAGTGCCGTTGGCCTCGGCCGCGTCCAACGCCGCCTGTCTCGCCGTTCGGTCACTGATCGCCTCGAACTTCCGGTTCTGCGCGGCCCGATCCAGGTTGCCGATGCTGGTGCACTGCACCGCAAACGGTTGGCGGCCGAACTCTCCAGACCGGTCGTAGCACACCAGGCGGTTAGTACCTTTTTTCAGGGTTTCATAACTGTTATCGGCATGCCACTTTATGACGGTCGCCCCGTCATGGAGCTGACGCGGAGCAGCGGCGAGTGCGCGCTCAATCGGGTCCGCCGTCGCCTGCGCGAACGCCCCGCTCGACGCCGTTATCAGGATCAGAACAATCGGGTTTGCGGATCTCATGTTGTGACCTCCAGTCATCTGCCTCAGAATCTTCGTGTTTCACCAGTGTGCCAAGTATAGCTATAGTAACGCGCCTGGAGTGGAGGACGGCGAGGTCACTTTGAAGCGGCGTATTTCTGTAGTTCGGCGAGCTGCTGCTTCACCATATTCACTTCGATCGAGTTCGGCACGGCTTTCAAATACGCTTGTAGCAGGTCGATTGCCTCCACGAAATTCTGTTTCCGCGCCAGGATCACACCCAACACATAGCCCGCCCGGGGATTTCCCGCCAAATCGAGCTTCACCGCCTCCCGCGCGCTTTTCTCCGCGGCGTCCAAATCGTTCAGGTTCAGATTGGCGAGCGCGCTGAAATAATACGCCCGTGGAAAATCGTAGGGATCCAGGCCAATCACTGTATTGATGAGTTCCCGCACCTGCGGCCACCGTTCCTGGGCAGCGGTGAGGATGTAGAGCCGTTCGTACGGATATAGAAACTTGTCATCGGCCTCGATCGAATGCTGATAAGCATCCATCGCTTCCTTCAGATGATTCCGCAATTCATACACTTTGCCCAAATCCAACCAGGCCAGCGCGTATTTCGGATAAATCTCGACCGCCTGCTTAAAGGCCTTCTGCGCCTCGTCCGGATTCCGCTTCTTGATGGCCTCCACCCCTTTCTCCAACGCCTTGCGTGCCTTAGCGGGTGCCATGGCGGTAGTTGCGCTGGATGTGCGACCCTCCACGTTCGCCAGACGATGCAGAACGATGGCGCCCACATCCGGCGAATCCAGCCTTCGACTTCCGGAAAGGGAAACCACGTCGGAGCGGTAGCCCGGTAGCACGCCGCGGATGTCGCAGCCCGCCAAATCGCGGGGAATTGCGTCGATGGATGGCGCGGAGGTGGCTGCTGCCGGCCCTGACGGCGCCCGCTCGACCGTTTTGGAGTAGGTCAGATCGAACAGGTCATCTGGATTTGGGACGCCCATTTGAACCGAGAACTTGCCTCTCGCGTCCGACCATCCCTGGGGCTTGGCGATCGAGTTGCACGTCAGCTCGATTCGAACCAGCTCCGGCGGAACCGATCCGTCATCGAGTGCGAACTTGCCCGAAATCACTAAGCCCACAGCGGGACTCTGGCCACTCGCGGGCGGAGCCTGCCCGATTACCAGAGACCACACGACCGCCGCGGCGGCCCAGAACCGGAAGACGGCGCGCCATCTCATAGACGTTTTCCTCAGGAATCCAACCGATTATATACTCAACATGCTCCCGATGTTAGCGCGGCAGAGGGTGGGTTTCACGCATCTTTTTCATATCTGCGGCCATCTTGTCCCACCGGACGTACTGCTCCTGACGGTTCGGAGAACTCGCCTTTTTCCCCAACATCCAGTAGTCAAACCAGTCGAGATTCCGGTACGCCGATTCGAGTTGGGCTTGCGGGGCCGCCAGGTTGTGCCCTTCGCCGGGATACACGATCATCTCGTGCCGGACGCCTTCCCGCCATAGCGCCGTTACCGATTCGAGGCCGAGCAGGGCCAGGCTTCTTTGACCGAACTCCAGCAGAACCGGCGCGTCCAGGTCCTTCATCGCGAACACCGGCGACATTTCGATATAGCGGTGGAGATTCTCGTAGGGCGTGCCAGGATTGTAGTATTCGTGCGTGTAAAGATTCAGCCAACCGGGAAGGAGGCCGTACTGGGAGATCGCGTCGAGCGCGCCTTCGGCGAACGAGGCTGCCTTGAACATCCGCTTGTGTTGCGTCAGAACGTACGGTCCTAGCCATCCGCCATGACTGTGGCCGAGGATCCCGATCAAGGCGGGATCGACATCGCCGCGGCGGATCAAAGCCTGGATGCCGCTCACGATGTCCTCCGCCGGCTCGCCTGCCATGTCGCGGAACGTGCGAAACGATTTCCCGTAGGAGCCGGTGCCGCGATAATTCGGAAAGAACACGAGATATCCGCGTTCGGCAAAGATGCGAAACGGATACGGCCAAGCCCATTCTGAAAATAAGGAATACGGCTCGAAGCTGTCCTTGACCGCGACTCCAGGACCGCCATGCACCATCACGAGCAACGGGTATCGCCGGCCGGACGTATAGCCGGGAGGCTTCAGCAACCATCCCTCGACTTCGACTCCTCCAGAACCTGACCAATGGACTCGCTCCGATAGCGGCGCGGTCAGATCGGCGGCGAAAGCATTCAACGCGGTCGCCGATTTTGTGTCGCGGAAAGGAATGCGGGTAACGTAGATCTCCGGAGCGTGCTGGATATCGCTTCCAACAAATGCGGTTCGATCGCCCGAAGTGGAGAATGAAAACGAGGCGCTGTCGCCGTGGAACTGGGACAGCGCCGTAACGCTGCCGTCGTTCTTTACTTCAAACAGATTGGTCTCGGCTCGAAGTGTGTTTTCGATCACCAGCCCGAGCTTCGCCAGCCAAAAGAATCGCGGCGCATACAATTCCAACTGCGGTTCCTCGGTGACGATCCGGAATGCCGATGTCCGCAGCGTAAGAATTCCGAGCGCACCGCTATTGGCCCACCGATCCTGACTGATTTTTGCAACCACGGCAAGCTCCGATCCATCGGGCGACCAGGTGGGATGCGAGTATTCAAGCGTGGCCACATGATCTTTTTCGATACCGCGCAACGCCGGAATCGCTTTCCGTGTGGATAGCGAATACAAGTAGATGCTGCCCGGAACCCCAAGCTCCGAGGATTCTCTGCCCGTCACCGCCAATGACAATCCATCGGGCGCCCAAACGGCCTCATCGACCTGAAACGTCGTGATCAACGGTTCGAGTGATTTATTGGGGAGGTGCAACAACCATAAATGAACCGGACGCGCCAGATCCAGGAACAGGTCGTTGCCGAGAAGCTTATACATGTTGAAGGTCAGCTTGTCGATGACGACGCCACGCCGGCCGGCCCCCTGGTCGTCGCCGGTGCGGGATGGCGCCGCGGCTTCCCGCGCCAGGATCGCGATCGAGGAGCCGTTCGGATTCCATTGAAAGGAAAGAATTCCCGCCAGCGGGGGAGTTTCCAGGTGGTCAGCGGGCGATTCCGGGTCGACCATGACGATCTGAGGCCCGGCTGCGCTGGGCGCGAGATAGGCGAGTCTACGGCCGTCGGGCGACCATTGCGGCGACGACGCGCCAGCCGCAATTTCTTGCGGACTCGAAGGGTCCTTCAGCGAAGCAAGCCAAAGGCTGCTCTTATATTTGTTGTCTGACAGGCTCGCCTGGCGCACCGCAAATGCAACACGCGAGCCATCCGGCGACAGGGCCAGGGCGGGAATGTTCTTGATCTTGAACAGGTCCTCCGGAGTCGCGGCGCGACGCTGCGCCGAGGCGCAGGGCAAGACGATCAGCGCCAAACTCGACGAAAGCCAAAAGACACGGTGGCAGCGCATCTTGCAGTTTATCCTATCATCACGCTCGGCGATGCTGATCGTCGTGCAAGCTCAAGGACTCGCATGTCAAGCTGGTATCCGATCCGGGCCAAACGCTCGGCTTTCGAATCGAGGAGCGATCCCCTGATAAGTAGAGTACTGTTGTTGCTGTGTGCAGCCGGCGCCGTTTGGGCGCAGGATCCGTTCGAAATTCACGTCTGGATATCAGGCTGTCGAAGAGCCTGGTCTGGAGCGTCGGAGCCGGTGTAGGTTTGACGCCCGAGGAGCCGCGCCTGGCAATCAAATCGCACCTCGAGTTTGAGTTCGGGCGTCACGATCGGCCCTGAATCCGTGTTTGCTGCGTCTGTCACCGGCGTCTATTTCGTGTGATAGACTCTTCGCTTATGCGCCCGTCCGGTTGCTTCCATCTGTAGCCCATGACGGTCTTCGAGATTTTGTGCGCATGCACGGTTTTTCTCTCCGCCTTCCTTCTCTTTCAAATCCAACCGATGATCGCGAAGATCATCCTGCCGTGGTTCGGGGGCGTGTCCGCCGTTTGGAGCACTTGCATGCTGTTCTTTCAGACCGTGCTCCTGGTCGGCTATATATATGCGCACTGGATTCAGGGTCGATTCAGCGCCCGCCGTCAAGCGTTAGTCCACAGCACAGTGCTGGCGCTGAGCCTGCTCGCGCTTCCCATATTTGCCGATCCTTCGTGGAAGCCTACGCCGGCGGATAGCCCTTCGCTCAGAATTCTCGGCCTGCTTAGCGTCACGGTCGGATTGCCGTATTTCGTCGTCTCGACGACCAGCTCCCTGGTGCAGGCATGGTATGCGCGAACGCACCGCGGCGCGATCCCGTACCGGCTCTTTGCGCTTTCCAATCTCGCCTCGATGCTTGCCCTCCTGTCCTATCCGCTTGTATTTGAGCCGGCGTTGACGACTCGTTTACAAGCCAACGTCTGGTCCGTCGGATACGCGTGCTTCGTGGTCCTGTGCGCGGCAACGGCGTGGCTGGGCACGCGAACGAGCGGGGATCCTTCGATACTCATCGCGGCGGAAACAGCGCCTCCGGAGGTGCCGCGGGTCGCGACGCGAATCCTGTGGGTCGCCTTGGCCGGATGCGCCTCGATTCTGTTGCTGTCTGTAACCACTTTCCTCACCCAGGACGTGGCGGCGATCCCGTTCCTTTGGGTGCTTCCGCTCGCGGCTTACCTACTCAGCTTCATCCTTTGCTTCAACACACCCGGATCGTACAGACGCGCGATCTATCTCCCGTTGGTGGCGTTGGCGCTGGCGATCGCCGGCTACTGGCTTCATCCGGCCGCCTGGAGGCCGCATATCATTCCGACCATTTGCGTGTTTACAGCCTTGCTTTTCGTGTGCTGCATGTTCTGCCACGGCGAGCTCGTGCGGCTGAAGCCAGACCCTCGCCACCTGACTGGATTTTACGTGGCGATCGCGCTGGGCGGCGCAGCGGGAGGAGTGTTTGTCAGCTTGATCGCGCCGAACTTCTTCAACTCTTATTACGAGTTTCCGATCGGACTGGCGATGTGCGCGGCGCTCGCCGGGATACTCGCGCCACGGCCGAAAGCGGGACGGCTGAGTTCGCCGAGGTTCTGGAGGCCCGCGCTGGGCGTCGTCTTTTGCGGCTTTTTGATTTATCTGGGAATGGTGATGCGGCGAAGCGTGCACAACTACCTTCTGGTCGAGCGTAACTTCTATGGCCAGCTACGGGTAAGGGAGTATGCGGAACCGGACGAGGAGCCGTACCGAATGCTGGTTCACGGCCTCATCAACCACGGCGAGCAGATGCTCAGCGAAGAATACCGCAGGCAGCCGATCACCTATTTTTGTAAGGCATCGGGCATCGGGCATGTAATGTCCGCGCGACCGGCGGCGCCGCAGCGGGTCGGAGTCATGGGCATGGGGTGCGGCACCCTGGCCGCCTACGGAAGATCCGGAGACATCTACCGCTTCTATGAGATCAACGCGCTGGTTCCGCCGATCGCTAAGACCCAATTCACCTATCTCACGGACAGTCGCGCAAAGATTGAAATTGCGCTCGGCGATGCCCGCCTTACGCTCGAGCATGAACCGAGCCAGCAGTTCGACCTTCTGGTGATGGACGCGTTCTCCGGCGATTCCGTACCCGTACACCTCATCACTCGGGAGGCGCTCCAAATTTACTTCCGCCACCTCAAGCCGGGAGGTCTGTTGGCCTTAAACGTCTCGAACAACTACCTCGATCTGCGCCCTGTCTTGGAACGCGCCGCGTCCTCCTTCAACAAGATCGCGCTGTATTACAGTCTTAGCCCCGACGACGACGACATTCTGTGCTACCCATCCGGTTGGGTGGTGATCGCCGATCCAGGGATTCGCCAGAGCGCACCGGATCTGGTGAAAGCCGGGGAGATTCTTGCGCCGCGGCAGGACTTCCGCATGTGGACCGATGATTTTTCGAGTCTCTGGGGAGTCATGAAGTGACGGTGCGCCGATTTTCTTAAAGAATTTTAATTGCGCCGTGAGACTCGCCGCGACGAGGACCGTTTAATATTGCAAGGAGCATCGAATTTGCTCATTGTTCTGGAGGAGAAACCCATGAAGAAGCTTTTGACGGTATTGCTCGCCCTGAGTCTCTTCGGCGCCGCCGCCGCCGTAACTTTCGGGCAGGACACCCCGAAGAAGGAAGACACGAAGAAGGCCAGTAAGAAAAAGGGCGGCAAGAAGAAGGAAGAAACGCCCAAGAAGGATGGCGGCGCGCTGTAGTTGTAGACCTTACGTTGGTTTGATTGTGGGGCGGCTATGGAAGGCCCTTCTCGGCCGCTCTCACCTTCCAAAAGCCGGGCACGGCAACACTCGCGTCCAGCGATACTCGCGCAATCCATCGATCGCCGTCCAGGTTGGGTGATATCTTCCGTACGGGTCCGGGTCCTTCGTGTCGCCCCAGCTACCGTCGTCATTCTGCGCCGAGAGCAGATACTCGAAGCCGGTGCGCACGATCGGATCCCGGAAGGTGAGTCCGAACGAGCGCAAGGAATCGAGATATTCACCCATCGTCTCCGGATCCTGTTCGGTGATCGCTTGCCGCAAATTCGCTGTGAGGTGCTCGAACTCTTCCGCGAAGCACGCGCGTGAAACCTTAAACCGGCTGTAATCGTTGTAGGTGTACACCAGGTGCGTGGCGGCGTACACGCCGCCGTAATAATCCGAGTCGTTACGTGCGCGACGCGCCGGGTACGGCCTCATGGCCGGCAGCCATTGCAAGACGGCCGCGTACGGTACGCCCAGCGTGATTCCCGTGTGGTCGCCCGTGTAGGTTCCGATCAGCGCATCCTGGTAGAGGTCGTAGCGATTGCGCATGGTGAGCTTGGCGCCGCAGCGTTTGCAGGTCCTCTCCCCGCGCGCGTTTTGCAGCCCGCATTTCGAGCATTGCTCCGGGATGTCGGAGGGCGGCGGCTCCTTCGCTGGATCGAACAGGAAGTAATCGTAGACGGAGACCCGGGGAGCCGCGTCGACGAGTTGCGAGCGCATCTGCACGTCCGGCACGCCTAGCCGTTCGGCTGCGTCATTCCCGCTGGCCAGATCGATCACGTCATATGCATCCGCGTTTTTGGGCACGGTGGGGTGAATACGACGCCACTCCTGCGCTCGCTCGCGTCCCATGGCCGAGGCCATGCGCCGCAATTGCGGGCTCTGCGACGTCTCTGAAATCTTGTAGAAGGCAAACAGCAGATCGCTGCCCCAATCTTGAAAATCTTTGGCGTTGGTGGCGATGGAATGGTAAATGAAATTGAGCCCGCGCTCGATCGCCCGGTCTCTGTCAGCCTGTGTATACCGCGAACCCGGCCACAAGGGCGCGCCGTAGGTCCAATCCCCCGCCTGCACCAGCGCGATCGCGATCGACACGAATGCCAGGAATCCCACGACGACCCGTTTCCCACGTCCGCGCTGCACCTAAGGCCTCCATTCCGTCGCCATGTTGTCATCGGTAACCAGCTGCTTGTGTTGCGTGCGCCGCAGAATGTTCTCTCTGGTTTCCATACCCTCGGAAACATATTGGTTCCCCGGCAGGGTGCCGGCGCGCTGCAGGATTTCTTCCAGCCAGCTGCGATCCTCTGGAACGGCCGGATCGAGAATCGGCTTTCCCTCCAGCCGGTAACTAAGCAGAACGCTTCGCCAGCGCTCCCGGTCGATCTGGATCGGGCTGTCACCGACCACCATCATCGGTCCGAAACGGAACGCGTATGGGAATTCCACTGCGCCAGTTCTTTGCGGCTCGGGCGCGAATGTCGTGTTGTAGTAAAGAATTCCGCCAGGCGCCAGCAGTTGCCGCGCGAGGCGCAGAAACTCGACCGACAGCAGGCTGGTGGCGTTCGCGCGCCAATTATAGATCGTGTCCATCACGATTACGTCGAACTGGCGGGCGCGATGCCGGAACATCCAGCGGCGGCCATCGTCGACTACCAGCTCCACCTTAGAATTGTGGAGCAGCGGCGCGACCTGCGGATATTTCCGGACGATCTCAAGGTATCCAGGGTTGATCTCAACAATCACCTCCTGCTCCAGTTGCGGATGATTGGCAATGATCTGAGACCAGGCGCCGCCGGACATCCCGACCACCAGCACCCGCTTCGGGCTGGGGTGAAAAAAACTGAGAGCCAGCGGCCGCATGAGCTGATCCGTCTCGCGGATATCGGTGGTCATCCAGCCGTCGAAAACGCCGCCGCCAAAGATCGCGCCATCCTCGTCGACCGTGATGACGCCGCTCCGATTCTCGACAATATCGGTCAAACGCGTGCCCGGCTGTCCCCAATCCTGCTTGGACTGCATCTGTCCGAAGATGGTGGCGAACAGCGGCCGGGATGAAAGCAAAACCGCGGCGCTTAAACCCGCGGTCAGAAGCAGCGCCTTGGTCCTTTCACGACGACGGAGCTGCGCGGCGCCTGACAATGCCAAAGCAATCCCGGCTCCAAGAAGGGCCAGGAACACGGAGATCCAGCGTAGCGTCCAGAAGTCCATTAAGACGAACCCCACGATCCAGCTTCCCGCTGCCGAACCGGCGATGTTACTGAAGTACAGGTAGCTCATGCCGGCTCCGGCGCGCGCATCGGGCCGGACGGCAATGTGGCATACCAGCGGAAACGTGGATCCCAACATGCCTGCCGCGACCGCTACTAGAGGCAGGCTCCAAACGTAGCTTACGCGCTGCACGAGCAAGGCCGTCACCGGCACGATCGCGAACGCCAGCAGATTCGCTATTGTCACCAGCAGTAATATAGAACGCACCAGCAGCGCGACTTGAGCGGACTCTTCGCGGCACATGCGGCGGCTTAGCAGAGAACCAAAGGCAACGCCGGCCAGGACCGAACCGAGGACCAGGGCGAAACATTGCGCAGGTCCACCACTGGCATACGAATACAGCCGGTACCAGACGATCTCGTAAGAAAGAGAGAGGAACCCCGTCATGGCCGCAAGTAAGATAGCCATGCGAAAAGACAGGATCGGAGACGAGTATTTTCTTTCGGCTCGCCCCGCCTCTTCGGCCCGTTCCTGGCCTCGCCAACGGAAATGCATGGCGAATACGGTCAGGCCTACAAATGCGTTCAGCATCGCAGCCATTTCGATTGAGCCCGACATCCCCAGCCGTCGCATCGTAAACAGAGCCGCGAGGAAGCAGGCCGCTGCGGAGCCGAGCGTGTTGACGAAGTATAGAACTCCCACCGAGCGTCCCACGTTGCCGGAGAGCTTGACGAGTTGCTCGACCAAAAGCGGTAGAGTCGCGCCCATCAAGACGGTTGGCCACAAGACGAGCGTGAACGACAGCAGGGCGGTTTGGAACGGCGGCGCGCCCGCTGTGAACTCAGCCACCCAATGAAATAGCGGCAAGGACACCACTCCGTACAGGGCGGTTCCCAACTCGGCTCCGCTGAACAGCAACAGCAAGGGAGCGGAACGATTCGCCGCGATGCGGCCTCCGATGAGGCTGCCCAGCCCCAAGCCCAGAATGAACGCGCTTACGACGATCGTGACCGACTCGATGTTGACGCCGTAAATCGCGAATAGGGCGCGCTGCCAGACGATTTGATAAATCAGTGCGGGGAACCCGGATAGAAAAAACAACACATACAACGAAGGCAAACCCGCGATCCGCATGCTGATTCAGAAATGGTAGTACAAGACACGGTAGACGAGATTCTGTCCGTTATCGCGCCGCACGTCCAATCGGCTCCCAGAACACATGACAGCTTCCGACGGCGGCGCTGCGGCGGAAGAGGCGCGGTAAATTCAAGTCTTCGATTTGCTCCGGCTCTTCGCACGTCTCCACAGTACTGTAGGCGCCCTTTGCGGCTCGCTCGTCCAGCTGGTTTAGAGAAACGATATGCAGGGCCGCGGCCTGACGGTCCGGCAGATCGATCACTTCCGCATAGGAAAATCCGGTGCCCTCAGCGGGTGGACGCCGCGTCAGGAAATAGACGGACTCGTCGGCCCACAGCGCGCTACCAGGCGGCGTCACCTGATTCACTTTGCTCGCGACCGCCTCCAATTCGCGCCAGGCAAGACCGTTGCGATCCTGGAAAAGAGTTCTGGCGCAACCCAGCGAAAAAATGACAAACAGCATCGCGACGAATCGCCACGGCCGGACCCCGCCGCGCATTCGCGAAGCGATGGCGTAGAGTCCCACGGTGGCGGGAATGGCGAGCAACGGAATCACCAGGACGAAATACCAGTCGAAGGTGGGATGCGCCAGGCAAAGCTCGGCGCCCACAGCCGCGGCCATCCAGCAGAACAAATAGAACTCCTCGCGCCGCGCCCGCTCCCATCCGGAGCGCCTGGCAATGAACCACAGGCCCGCGATCGACAGCAATACTAGAATCAACGATTGCGGAGAAGCCAGCCAGGAGGTCAGCACCTTCCAATCATGCGGCGTGGCGTCTTCCCAGTTGGCGCGCCGGTAGAACAACTGGTATTCGAAAAGATTGAAAAGCACGGCGTACGGCGCGCGAGCGAATAGCCAGAACACCGGAAGAAAAGGAATTATGGCACCCGCGAGAAAAACGGAGCCCGCTCCAGGCCTGCCCCTTTTCAGAATCCAGACCAGCAGAACCACGGGCGCAAGCGCGACCAAAAGCGTCGATGCCGCGGCAGCCGAGACCAGGAATCCCGCCGCGACGATTGGCAGCCATCCTTTCCGCTCCACGGCCAATAGGGCGGCGCGAGTCGCCGCCATGAGCAGGAGCAGGCATAGAGCGTACGGCTGCCCGAGAGTCGCGTATTCGATGACGGCGGCATGAAGTCCGATCAACAGCGCCGCGGCCACCGAGCCAGGCAATCGCCATGCAGGGTCGGGAAAACGCGCGTAAATGAGGTGCGCGGCCATCAGGGCGCTCAACGCCGTGGCTGTCGCCGCGAGCGCGTGTACGGCGCGCCAGCTCTCGCCGAAGATCCGCATCGACGCTGCGTTCCAAAAGGCATTCAGAGGGGCCTGCGGAAAACAGAAGTCCAGGTACGGCCACTTGCCGTGCGCAATCATTTGAGCGGCGAGCATCTGGTAGCCGTCATCCCAGAGAAACGCGGCGGTCTGGGAATAGAGCAGCAGGACGGCGAAGATACCCGCGACTACCGCGGAGAGCAGAAGGAAAGGGTGGCGCAATTCAGGTGTCACCTGCGCCCGCATTTCGAGATTGCCTGAATCCCGGTCGGCCGTCAGTCCTCGGGGATGTGCTGCACCGCGAGCCGCTATGCGGGGTCTCCACTTGATCACCGTGCAAGCGGCTCATCTCCAGGATGCCTCCCGGCGACTCGCGACGTCCGGATGAAAGGGCTGAGGGAGCCACATGGCCATCGACCTTGGAAAGTCCTCCCACTGTATCATCCCCATCGCTTTTTGAGGTTGGAACATTTCTCTCTACGAACGTTCTGTGTCCGGCCGCACCGAAGTGGCGGAAGAGCCAAATTTGGTGACAGGAGAAAATCGGGTGGCCGATTGTTATGCTCGTATAGGGTGCGAAAACGGCGGACGAGGGAGGTCCCGTCATGCTTTGCGTTCTCAAACGGTTGGTATGGGTCGCCCAGATCGGAGCGCTGGCATCGGGTTCACACCTGTATGGATACGGGCAATCCGTTACTCCCGCTGGCAGCGCGCAAATCTCGGATCCTAACCGCGTCACATTCGCGAAGGACGTTGCACCGATCTTTCGGGAAAAGTGCGAGTCGTGTCATCGTCCGGGGCAAGGTGCTCCGATGAACCTCCAGACTTACCAGGAAGTCCGGCCGTGGGCTCGATCCATCAAAGAGCGGGTTGCCATCAGGAATATGCCGCCGTGGCACCTCGATAAGACCATCGGCATTCAGGAGTACGCTAACGACCGTTCCCTCTCGGACAGGCAAATCAAGACGATCGTACGCTGGGTGGATGAAGGCGCGCCGTTCGGGGATCAAAAAGTTCTTCCCGCTCCGAAGGCGTGGCCTGACGACTTGGACTGGCAATATGCCAAGATCCTAGGCCAGAAACCCGATATCGTCGTGAAGTCTCAGCCGTTGACCATCCCGGCAATCGGACAGGACCAATGGTGGAAGCCGGTTTCGGATGTTCCCTTGACGGAAGCGCGCTGGATTCGCGCGGTGGAAATGCGCCCGGACACAGTCGCCGGCCGCAAGGTCACCCACCATGCAGTGACCATGCTGGTGCAGTACGAGCCGTCCTCCCCGGAAGACTCCGGCGGCGACGCCGGCCTCCTGATGGAGTGGTCGATCGGCAAGAACTACGACGCCTTTCGTCCCGACACGGGTAAGCTCATCCTTCCCGGCGCGAAGATTCGCTGGGACATCCATTACCACTCGGCGGGCGAACCGGTCACGGACCATCTCGAACTGGCCATCTATCTTTATCCAAAAGGCCAGAAACCGGAACACCGCACGCGCCTGTCGTCTCCGCTGGCCATGTATTCGAAGAACGACCTGGACATTCCACCGAATTCTATCGCGTCCTCACAGGGCTTCACCTTGCTGCGATCCGCGGCGCGCCTTGAAAACTTCCAGCCGCACATGCATCTACGCGGTAAGGCGATGGCCATGCAAGCCATCCTGCCGGACGGCTCCGTCCAGATGCTCAGCTATGTCGACCGGTTCGATTTCAACTGGATGGTCAACTACATCTATACCGACGAATCGGCTCCGGTCCTGCCCAAAGGGACGGTCCTCCACATCACCGCGTGGTATGACAATACGTCGGCCAACAAGTACAATCCCGATCCAAATCAGTGGGTCGGCTATGGCGACCGCACCATTGAAGAAATGGGAGAAGCCTTCGTAAACATCACCAACATCAGCGATCAGGAGTACGCCGACTGGCTCGCCAGCCACAAATCCTCCGGTAAAACCGCGCGCGGCGGTCAATGATGCGGGAATCCGCTCAGATGGGTAAGCGCGGATTCGCGATCGCTTTCGCGGCCGCGGCAATGGTGTTCACGGCGGTGCCGGCCGACGCGCAATTCAAGTTCAAGCAAGTGCCATATGAGCGGCCCCATGAAAACGGTCAGAGTGTTACGCCGGCCTACGAGGGGTGGTGGCAGAACTCCGACGGCACCTACAATCTTCTGTTCGGGTACTACAACCGGAACACCAAAGAAATCCTTGACATCCCCATCGGCCCGGATAATCACATGGACCCTGGACCGCCCGATCAGGGCCAGCCCACTCACTTCCTCCCCCGCCGCCAAAAGGGCGTGTTTACCGTCACGGTGCCCAAGGATTTCGGCGACAAGCAACTTACTTGGACCATCTCATCGAACGGCCATCGTCTCTCCGTTCCCGGCCATCTCGGCGCGGCCTGGATCATAAACCCGATGTCGGAGATCGGTATCGGCAATACTCCGCCGACCATCAGTTTCGACGAAAAAGGCCCGTCGGCGCAGGGCCCGAAGCCAGTGGTTGTGGAGCGCACGGCCAAAGCGGGCGAACCGTTGAGCCTGGATGTCTTTGCCGCCGATGACGACAAAAGTCTCGGGATCAAGGTATTGCGAGTTGTGCTTGAAGTCGCTTTAGAAGCCAGAGGCGAAACCGGCGCGCTCGCCGCCGTAGCACCTGCGGCAGGCGCCGGCGGGGCGGACGCGGTCTCAACTCCCGAACTCCTGGCGGCGGCAGCCGCTGCGGGATTCGACGCCAATACGATCGCCATGTTCAAGGGCGGCCCCAGCGTCACGCTCTCATGGCAGAAGTATCGCGGCACGGGCGAAGTTACTTTCGACAACGCTCAGCCGCGCGTCGACGAGACTGCGGGCAGCGAAATCCCCATAAAGGACGTCTTCAACGGGAAGGGCACGACCCTCGTGACATTCAGCCAACCCGGCGAGTACATTCTTCGTGTCGTGGCCAACGATTCGTCCGGTCCCGGCGGCGGCGACTTCGTCTGCTGCTGGACCAACGGAGAAGTCAAAGTCAAAGTCAACTAGGCTTTGCAGGTCCAGGGGGCACCGGACGTCGACGGCAACAGGAAAAGGGCCTTGGGTGATTCTGGCCGCTGGTTCAGCGTTGGATCGCGATCAATGTTCCGGCTTGCATGGTCAGCCCGCTATAGGTCGCCGTGACCGCCTGATCTCCATCCGGCGTACCGGGAGGAACCACGACGTTAAGTTGAAACTCGCCCGGCGAAACCAGTCCCGCGAACCGCACCGCCGCCGGCGTGCCGCCGATCGTGACGACGGGCAGAGGCGACAAACGCCATGAACTGGTTGGCCGAATCGAACGTCATCGCGCCGTCCTGACCGACGCATATTGTAGGAGTGGTCGGGTCCTCGCAAGGAGGCAGCCCGAAGGTGGCGGTAGCCGCCAAATTGGCGTTCGCCAGCCACGTGATGTTCGTCATGGGGTCATACACGGTCTGCCCGCCGGGATTGACTTGCAGGCCGTTGCCGGTGGCGGCCGGCGTTCCGGATATTTTGGCTTGGATCATCGGCAGGATGTAGAGAAAATTAGGCAGCGTATTGGCGCCCTACCAACCAGTGGCGAAAGAAAAAGTCGCATTTGGGCATTGCGTGCTCAGTTAACTCGAATCTAGACCAGCGGTTTCCCGAAGAGAAAATCTGCAACCAACATTAAGAAGCCGAATCTGGCTTCGTCCAAGCTGGCTGCGTTGGCGCTTGAAGGCTCCGCTACGAGCGCCATAACCGTCTCATGTCCGGGACTGGGAGGCTACACGCCTCGATTAGCAAAACAGCGAAGCTCCATTACGCGCTTGGATGAGGGTGTCCGGCAATGAGAGGCACGAGCGTGCCGCGGAGTTCTTTGGCGGAAGCAAATCGATTCGCGGGATCTCTAGCCAGGCATTTTTTCAACGCCGACTCGAGGCGAAGGCCGCCAGCCCACCCGGGTGGAATCGCGACTTCGCCGTGAAGAACGGAAAGCATGCGTTCCGTGTGGGAGTTTCCCGGAAACGGAAGCGCACCGGTTAAGACTTCGAACACCATGACGCCAACGGAGAAAAGATCGGATCGCGCGTCTACCCGGCCTCCGTTGAACTGTTCAGGAGACATGTACTGGATGCTGCCGAGGACCGTGCCCGGCCGAGTAAGGCTGGTCGCCTCGGCTTCCCCGACCGAAAGAGTTTTCGCGATGCCGAAGTCCAGGAGCTTCACCAGCGGACCGCCTCCGTGCACCGTCGAAATCAGAACATTTTCCGGCTTCAAATCGCGATGGACGATCCCCGCGCGATGCGCGGCGTCCAATCCCGCCAGCAGTTGGTCGAACCATTCGGCAATCGTCGCCGCTTCGATCTTGCCGCGATTCATCCTCGCGCGCATGGTTTCTCCGGGGATGAGTTCCATCACGAGATAAGCGGCATCTCCTGCGATGCCGAAATCGTAAGTCGCGATGATGTTCGGGTGATTTAGCCGCGCTGCCGCCCGAGCTTCACGATTGACCCGCTCGAGCGCCGTGGCGTCCGCGATCATGGCTCCGGTCATAATCTTGACCGCGACTCGCCGGCGCAAGGAAATGTCCTCGGCCTCATAGACGGCGCCCATGCCTCCCTTCCCGATCATTCGTTCCAGACGGTAGCGGCCGATGGTCCGTTCGATCGGCAAGGAGAACACCGGCTCCGATCCATCTTCGGCGCATTGCAGAACCTGGAGGTCATAGCAACGTCCACAGACCGGACATTCTCTGAAGCCATCGACTCCGCCGGCCTCCAGCCGGGATCGAATGCGTTCGGTATTCTTACGTTGATCTGTCAACATTCGATGCAAGAAGATGTTTTCGCAGACGATCGCCATCTGTCCGGCGAGCGCGGCCAGCAAGCGACGATCCTCTGCGGTGTACGGTTCGTCGGCGCGCTTCTTGCCGAGCAGAATCAGGCCCGCCACACGCGGAGCGGCACCCGTCATGGGAACGACAAGGTCCAGATCCAAAGCCCCGAACCGGTGAATCTCGTCGGCGGGGAGTCCTCGGATGGAGGCCACTTGCCGCGCTTCCGCATCCCCCTCTAACAGCGCCATCAGGGGCGAAGTGGCGCGAATCTGGAGATCGGAGCCGATACGTCCCGAGGAATACGCCGGCGTGAAGAAGCGCTGTGAGCCGGTGTGAAACAGAATCGCAACGCTCTCCGGATGAAACGCCGACTCGATGCTTTCGCCCACGGTGACTGCCATCTCGGACAGCGAGTGCAGCTTCTGTACTCCATCGATCAGGGAGACGAGAATCTGTTCCTGGTGATAGCTTTCACGGAAGAACCGCCGGTCGAGCCAGCGACTGAGAGGCACCCGGAACTTCAGCACGGCGGCCAGCAGCACCAACAGCACAATGAACGAAACGTTATTCAAGACCGCATCGGCGATGGTCTTGTGGGCATTCCGGATCAGCGCGACCAACAGGCCGAGCGCGGGTAGCGCAAGCACGGTTTGCAGAACGCTCTTCGCCAGCATGTAGCGCACGCCCTGCCGGATGACCACGCGGATGTCAAACATCCGGTGCTTATAGATCGCGTACCCGGTTGCGGCCGGGATCACCATGGCGGCCAGGATCACCACACGGCGCAGACCCTGATAGAGGTCTGTGACAGGCTCCCGCGGATCGCCGAGCGATCCCATCGCGATGACGATCAGCTTGAAAAACATGTACGGAAGAATTCCGGCCAGCGAGCCGAAGGCGATCCAGCGCGCGCGACGGCGATCGTCGGGCTGCCGGACCTTCACGTAGTTGCGCGCGATCACCGCGCAGATGCTGAGCGGGGCGAGAACGTAATAGACCGGGTCGAGAGCCCACGTGAACTCCAGGATTTTCGGGTGCCGGTCCAGGAAAGGAGACGCGACGCCGCACTCCAGGGCGATTCGAAAAACCGTGAGCGACACCGCCCACGGGAAAAAAATGTAAAGCGCATTGGCCCATCGGCGGGTGTTGATCGCACGATCGAACAATGTGCAGTAGAACAGATATCCGAGCGCGAAGTGAATTCCATCCAGCGAGGAAAGCACCTGGTAGAGGGCAAACGGCGTGCCGTGCAGGAACGGTTGGTACGGACCGATCAGCACTTTGGCTAACACCAGCGCTTCCGACACGAGCGCCGCGTAAGCCCGTTGCGCCACCCGCTGATCCGATTTCAGCCATCCGAGGACGACCGCGGTAAGAAAGAAGGCAAGACTGACCATCCCGAAGGTAACCAGATCGCCCACCAGATTTGGAGTTTCCGTGACGTTCATGATGAGCGGCACTTCGCGAGGCGTCCCATTTCTCATCACACGCATCAGATAGGGAACACCGGGGCGCGTGGATTCGATGGTGGCCATCACGGCGGTCGGCGGTGTATGAGCGTCGCCGTTCATCGCGACGATCTGGTCGCCGGGCTGGAGTATCCCCGCCGCCGATCCTCTCGGGTCCACGGAAGTGACGCGCCAGAATCTCCCGCCATCCAGCTCGATGTCGTAGCCCCAATCGACGCTTCGCGCGTTGTAGCGGGCGATGGTCGCGGCGGTGAAGATGTAGAAACCCAGCGCGACGATATCGATCGCCAGGAACGCCCAGAATGCGCGCGGCCTGGACCGCATCCAACTCCCGAGCTCTGGCCGCACGGTTTGCGCCGGCGCCTCGGGCGCTTCGCGGACGTGATCGAGCGCCGGGCGCTCCAGAAACTCCGGAGCCTGATCGTGCGCCGCGAGCAATTTTCGGACTTGCGCGACGATGTCGGGCTGCACCGAGGCCATGGATGCGAGAAAAGCTTCGCGTTCGGGATCGTTCAGATCCACACAGTGGCCAAACAGCTCGGATGCGGTCCAGGACTCCGGCTTCATACCCGATTTATTTAACGGACAATCGTTCCATGATCCAGGCCTTCGCGAAGGTCCAGTCGCGTTTTACCGTGGCCGGAGAGATTCCCAAAGCCTCGGCGGATTCCTCCACGGAAAGCCCGCCAAAAAAGCGCATTTCGACGATCTGGGCATGGCGCGGATAGCTCGACGCCAGATCGTTGAGAGCCGCATCCAGGTCCAGCAAATCCGGTTCGGCGTGGGGGAACGACTCGCTGGGCAGGCCGCTGAGCGTAACCGCGACTCCGTCGCTTCCGCGCTTGATGGCTCGCTTGGCGCGGATGTGATCGATCAGGATGGTTCTCATCAGAAGCGACGCCAGCGCAAAGAAATGCGATCGATTTTCAAAAATGACGGGCGAAGATTCCGCGAGCCTCAAATACGCTTCGTGCACCAGCGCGGTGGGATCGAGCGTGCAGCCCCTCTGGCGATCGCGCAGACGGTTCGCGGCGATGCGGCGGAGTTCGGAATAGATTTCCGGCACCGCGTCGTTGAGCGCGCGAGCGCTCCCCGCCGACCACGCACGAAGTAAGGCCGTAATATCGGCCGCTCTGTCCCCCATTCGACTCGCCTCACAGGCTGGAACCGATCTGCTTAACATACTACACACGGTACGGTGCATAGCAAGAAAAATTTCGAGAGGTTGGAATTTTTTCGTGAGCCCTTCCGGTCGCGCTTTCCGATTACTGTCATGTAACCACTCCTAAGGAGGCGTGAAAATGAATCGCCAGAACGTATCATTCGTCAAACATTTGCCGCTGGTTGTAGTGCTGATCGCCGCGATCCCTGCGAGCGCTCAACTTCCAGCTACCGGACAACTTACCGACGCACAAGCCGCAGCCATGATTCAGGCTTTAACCGCGCAGGCTCAGGGCGCCGCCGCGTCCGCGATGACGCAGGCGCAGCTCCAAGCCCTGCTTCTGTACATGATGCGGCAAGCTCCCGCATCGTCCTCGGCGGCGAGCGCCGCCCAGGCCCAAATGCTGATGCAGGCGATGGCTCAGACATCTGCCGCGGCTCCTTCGGCCTCCGTGAGCGCGGCACAAGCTCAGGCGTTGGCGAAGATGTTTGCCTCGCAACCGTCTGGAGCCGCGCCGATGCCGCCAGCCTTGGCCCGGACCAGTCCGGTACCGGTACCGACGATGACCACCGCGCAGCAAACGCCGCCGAAGAAGGCCGGAACGATTCGCATCGGAGTGGTGACTCCTAAGGCTCAGATGGGTGGTACCGGTCCAGGCGCCAACAACGTTGCCGATGCGGTACGAACGCTTATCGTCCAATATCTCAGCGGTCCGGTGCTGGAAGTCACGCCGATCGCGGCGATGGCGCCGCAGCAAATCGAGGCGGAGTTAAAGCAGAAGGAATGCGATTACGTGCTCTATTCGGCCATGAGCCAGAAGATGAATAGCGGCGGTTTGGGATTGCTGAAGAAGGCGATGCCAGTGGCTAGCATGATCCCCATGGTCGGTCTCGCCGGAGGGCTCGCGGGCATGGCCGCCGGGGCCGCGGCTAGCACTGCCGCGGGAGCCGCCAGCGTCGCTAACACGGTGAAAGCCAAGAGCGAAGTGACGTTTGAGTACAAGGTCCTGGCCACGGGAAGCGGGGAGTCCGTGATCGCCAACTCGTCGACCGCCAAAGCCAAAAGCGATGGCGACGATGTCGTTACTCCGTTGATCGAGCAGGCAGATAACGCCATTCTAACCGCGATTACGAAATCCAAATAAATGTTTATGGATTTCGTGAGCCGGTTTCCCCGGCAATTTTGCGTTTAGTAACGCTGCCCACGAGTGGAGGAATTATGCCAGGAGCTTCTAGAACTCTCCTGCTGTTGATGATTGCGGGGTGCGGGATTCCGGCGGTTCAGGCCGGGCAATATCTGATCGTCACGCATCCCTCGAACGGCGGCTGGGGGTTTCAGGACGTGGAATCGATTAGCGTCAACGGCAAGGAGAAGCTTCGGAGCGCGCCGCTTCCCGCCGCGACGTTCGACTCCAAGGCGATCGGACACTTGGCTGAAGTCCAGTTGGCGAGTTTCACCGTGGTGCGCCGGGCGGCGGACGGGTCGATCGTCGGGCGCGCCGGTGAGGCGGGGAACTGGCAGGCCCTCTTGCCCGAAAACACCAATTCGAAGACGGCGGAGTCCGTCGCGCAGTTGTGGAGTGGCTCGACGATCGCGTTCAAGTCGGACCGCAAGGACAAATCGGCAACCGCGGTTCGACTCGAGGACTTATATGCGATCGTCCCCAGTCGCGATGCGGCCGCTTCGGCGGCATGGCTTGCTACCGACCCTCGCCCGCACCAGATCCCGGGTATGTCGGATGCGGATGCCTTTCGCCAAATGCTCGCGCTTCTTCCCGATGCGGCCAAGGCGTTTTCTGAGGGTCCGGCTTCGAAGACGATCAGCGATTTTCTCACCAGCAGCCTGCTGAAGCACCTCCAGCGTTGGCAGGACGGAGACGCGTCATTACTAGTCCTGGACGAATCTATGGCGTTGGCCGCAGCGGCGGACGTTGCGTTCCCGAAGGATAAATCGCTCGCCGAGCTGAGCAGCGGAGTTCGATCGATCCGCAAAGCGCTGGATCGCAAGCTGGCGATCCTGCGGGCGCTCGACGCGGGCAAGCAATCCGATGCGTTCCTGATCGCTTACCGCGATTTCGAGGTGTATGACAAATCGTTTCCGGAGTTAGCGAAGGCCCGCGCAGCTCACATGCGCGCCAGCGCCGCCGCGCACGTGAAGACCGCCCAATCTCTTCAAGCAAGCGGCGACTACATGGGCGCGATCCGGCATCTTTTGATTGCCAGGTGGCGCGATCCTTCGCTAAAGGCGGCGGACGATCTGCTCGAAGGAGTTCGGCTTGAAGCCGCCAGGCTGTCGGTCCGGAAGTTTGCCGAAACGCGCCGGGGAATCGACCCGCGCTCGCCGGCGCAGGTCCAGTTGCAGCGCAAGCTGCTGTTGGCGGAACAGCAAATGAACGACCGCAAGATCGCCGAGGCGGAGAAGACGCTTCAGGAAGCCGAAGCGACGGACAAAGACGAGCCGCGCCTGACGTTACTTCAGGCTCGCCTCTCCGTGGCGCGCGGCGACTTGGGAAAAGCGTTGGCGCAACTCGACAACTTTGACGGGATCGCTGTCACGCCGGAGGATTTCGCGGAGGGAGAGAAACTCCGCGCGTCGGTTCAATACACCATCGACAATTCGCTGAGCAAGAAGCGGACGCAAGTCGAGGGCGATCTGAACCAGCAGCGGTTTGCTACTGCGCTCGAATCCTCGGCGGAGGGGCTGAAGCTGGATAACGAGAATCCGGAGTTTCTGTATTTCGCCGCCGTCAATGCCTGCGTCCTGCGCCATTGCGGAACTGCGGAGCCGATGCTGCGCCGGTTCCTGGAAGTGACCGATTCGGCGCAGGGAAGCCGTGAACGGCGTCTGATGGCGATGCAGCTCTTGCGGGAATCGCTGGCGCTGGCCGCCGAATCGAAGGAGCCTGCGAAGGACACGGACAAGAGCCAGCTCAGTTGGTTCTCAGGCGCGTTGGTCGCACGCGGTGTGTTCTACGATCCTGTCAGCCTGTCCTTTCAAACCAAGGTCACGCGCGTGGAAGCATCCGATCACCTCACGATTTTCTACGACTGGGGGGAAAACCAGTTGCGATCGGTGCACGCCAAGCATGAAGAGAAGCAGACCGGCGGCAACATCGCGCGGTTGGCCGGCGCCGCGGCGGCATCGGCGGCTGGACTTTCAACCACGGTCGGATGGAAAACCGCCGCTCGCGAAACCAACGATTTCTTCTTCAACTATTACGACGACGCGCCACAGATCTTGAAAGTGAGCCGCGAAAAAACAGTAGTGCCGAGCCGCCGGATTCCCATCTCGATTCCGGGCGTCGGAATGTTCGGGCCGTTTGCGGGCATCGGAGCCTTGGGCGCGCTGGGCAATCTAAGCAAGCTCGGAGCTTTGAGCAAAATCGGAGGCCTGGGGAGCATGGCAGGAGGTGGAGGACTCATGCAAGGTCTCCCCGGGTTGGGCGGGCTGGGAGGAGGAGCCAGCCTTTCGGGACTGGGAAGCCTCGGATCATTTGGAGGAATCGCCGGCGCCGGAAATTCCGCCATCTTGAGCCGCTTGGCGGGCTCGGGACGCATGTCCGGAATCAGCGGGTTCTCATCGTTGGGTTCGGTGAAACAGTTGGCGCCGTCGCAAAATTATTCGGTGGTTTCCGATCCTCAGGGCGGATCGTCGGAAGGCTTCCTGAGTTTGTGGAACAACCCCCGTCTGGACACGCGCATCGCCTTCAAAGTGACCGGCAAGCGCGCGGCGGTCGGTTTTTCCGGGAACCGCTATTTTCACCCGTTCGCTTGGGATGGAATCCACTTGTTCGAGCTGGATTACGACGAAAGCGGCCGCGTGATCCATGCCTGGGAACTCGACACTCCCGGCGCGCCAAGACTGGATTTCGCCTGGGACGGCCAACGGTTGCTAAAAGTCGCCGGACACGACGAATCGGGCGCGGTGGTATATTCGCGAACGCTCAGCTACTCCGGCGACCGGCTGACCAGCGAGACCATCAACGGCCAGGGCGCGGCGTCGCACATCGAATATAAGTACGACAAACAGGGTCATCTGACGGAAGCGGTTGCGGACGCCGACCATACGCTTGACGGGCGCTCGCGAAAAGTTTTCTTTGTTGAAGAAGACAAGGGGAAACACTGACATGCGTATTATGACTCTCATGATCTTGGCGGCAGCGGGCACGCAGGCGCAAAGCCCTCAGGCCGACACGCCGAAACGCACGATGCTCGAATCCAATCAGAATCTGAAGAAACCTGCTCCCGCCGCGGAGCCGCCTTCGGCCAAGCAATCGCCCGAGAGCGCGCGAAATCCCGGCTCGAGCGCCTTGGACGCTCTGAGCTCTTCGACCGAGAATTTGAACCTGATCCGCGACAGCAACGTGCGGAAGCTGACCAACGACGGCTGCGCGCCTGAGGCGTCGGCGCGCATCAACGATCTGCGAAGCCGGCTTGGTATTGCCGCGCCCGCTGCCGCCGCGAACAAGAATGCCGGGTCGGAAACGGCAGCTCTGGCGCTCGCTTCGGGATGGTTCAAGGCGCCATCGGACGGCACACCGGGCGTCGGGCAGCAGAAAAAGAGCGATCTGCTGGATTCCGTTCTTCCAGGTGCGGACAAGACCGCGAAACCGGCGGAGGCGCGCGAGCAGGACGCAAGCGCTTTGCAGGCGGAGCTGGACCATCTGCTCTCCTCATGCTCCGGCGCGAAGCGCTAGAAGGAGTCTGCCATGTTTCGAACCTTCCTGTTCGTGACCATCGCGGCCATCGGCGTATTCGGCCAAGATCCGCCTCTTCCGGTCGCCGAAGCCGTACAACCGGCAACCCCGGCGGTGATGGTTTCCGTCCAGCCCCTCGCTCCACCGGATCTTAGCTCGCCCTACGCCTCGCCGCGCGACGCAGCCCGCCATCGATTGCAAGCCACGCTTGCCGATCTGGCGGCAAATCGAAACCTTAAGGAGGCGCTGCGCGGTTTTGAACAAGCGCTGATCGACGATCGCACCTACGCGTTAGCGGCCTTCGACCTGGGAATTGTCGCGGCGATCTCCGAAAAATGGGACGATGCCGTCGCCGCGCTCGAAGAAGCCTCGCGGCTGGCGCCTTCGACTCTGGGACCGGCCGCAGAGCCGCAGCTGGAGCGTCTGCGTGTCATCGCCAAACTCGAAAAGTTGGCGGAAGGCAGACGCAAGCGCGCCTACGATGAAGCTCTGTTACCGCTGCTGCGGAAGCTCCCGTCATTGTCGCCGGGCGAGGCAAGCTCGGCTGCCGCAGAGCTTGGCCGCATCGATCCTAAGCGTTGGGAAGCACCCGCGCTGCTGGCAGGGCTTAACGGCGACGGAAGCGGCTACCAGACGGCCTCCAAGTTCCTCGAAATCGCCGTAGCCAATGCGACCGATCCGGCGATGAAGCAGGCGCTCGAGACGGCGCGCAAAGCCGCGGAGCGGGAGCTGATGTACCACTCGATGCGCGCCGACGCGGAAGCGGCGGACGATCGCGGCGATTATTCCAAAGCTGCGGAGCTGTATCAATCCGCGTGGAGCTCGATTCCGGCGCGCGTCGAGAACGGCATGGACGCGGCTTCCGCGCTGCTTCTCTGCGACGACACGGAGCACGCCTCGGCGCTGCTCGCCCGGTTGCGCGAGAGCAAGGATCCGAACGTCGAGGCGCCGGCCGGCGCGATGTTGAAAGAGCTGGCGACTGTCGAGCCTTCGGCCAACGCAACTTCCAGTGACGCGGCTCAATTTTTCCGTGAACCAGGCCCCCGCGAACCGGTTCGGATCGCGGCGATGATTCCGGCGATCGATCGAAGGCCTCTGGAGCTATATGGGCGTCCGCTACCGAAGCTGCTGGAAGACAACGAACCGGTGGCTGTGCTTGCCGCCATGGCAGTGGATGCGCCCCCAAACGTTCCGCTTCCCGCTCTGCCGAACCCGGTAGCCGGAGGCGATAACCCGTGGCGTGAAGTTACGGCAGCCCAATCGCGTCCGGCTGCCGAATCGCCTCGCGCCGTCCAGTCAGTTGACATGTCAGGCAATTCCTCAGAAGGCCGAACGCTACAGGTCACGAGCGAACCCACCGGAGCGCGCGTCTTCGTCGGAACTTCATCCGATCCGGTGTGCCAAACTCCGTGCAACATCCGCTTGGCTGCCGGCGAATATCCGCTTCGGCTCAGCCTCGACGGGTATCGGGAAGCGCAGCAAAACATCGAAATTCGCGCAGATTTGCAGGATGTCGCCGTGCCGCTGGAAGTTCTTCGCGGCAGCGTGCTCATTCAGACTTCGGTTCCCGGATCCGTGAGAGTAAACGGAACCTCGGTTGTCGCGGAGTCCTCCCCGGTTGAGTTGTCGATGGCGCCCGGTTTGTATCGAATTGGAGCCGATTTCGGATCCACCTATCGCGAACGCCTTCTGACCGTCAAGCCGGGAGCACGCCTTCGATTAGAACTGGGGATGCGATAAGACGCTTGCGTCTCCACTGTGGCAGCAAGGAACGCGAAGGTTACCGCGAGAATGCCGGGCTCGGGTGTTGCCGCAGGTGGGCTTCAGTCACGTTCGCAGAGAAATCCGCCGTCGAAAGCACCGCGTGGCTGAGTCTTCTGCGCCGCCTTGAATAGTCCCGATAAGCAGCGCGGCGCTGGGAGAAGCGTGTCGCTCTGATGGCAATTGCCGGATGGAGGCGTGAGGAATTCGCCTGGTACTCTTTACAAACTGGTACTGCTTAAGCCCATGACAAAAAGAATCTTAAGCGGTTGCCAGTGGTCAGGGACGGTGGTATGCTCCCTACCAGCTGACACAACAACAGCGCGTGGGCGATTCGTACCTTCAAGCCTTGGCATAGGGCCGGATGTAGTCTGGACTGCCAGGCCGCAAACGATTCGGAATCACGGCGAGTCGATGGTAATCGGGGGCTGTCTCGGGCAATATATGAGAACACCCTCGGAGAGAATTCGCGCCGCACTCGATCGCGCCGATGTTAACCGCGCAGTGAGACTCTGCACCATCGTGACCGATCGACCATCCATTGTTGTGGACGAGGAGCGCCTGGCGGCTCTCTTGGAAGCTTCGCCGGGAAAGCCCTACTCGACGGCACTCGCTCAAAACGGTCAAGCTCTCAAGGCGGTTGCAGTGGCGGCGTCGTCACAAGTGAAATGATCCCTCACAAGGTAAAAGGGACTTCTGGCCGTTCCCGTCCTGGCACCTATCCGATTGGTACAGACATGATGTAATAGCTCAGGAAGCAGAATGGAGATTACGGAACTCCTGCACCGCGTTGGTAAAGGCGATCACGCGGCTTTGAACGCAGTGATTCCGTTGGTCTATGAGGAATTGAAGAAGCTCGCCTCGGCGCGCCTGCGCCGCGAATCCGAAGTGGAGCCGTTGCAGACCACCGCTTTGGTGCATGAGGCGTATCTGAAACTCGCCGGAGGCCGCCATCCCAGCTATGAGAACCGCTCTCACTTCTACGGCGTTGCTTCGCGGTTAATGCGCCAGATCCTGGTGGATATGGCGCGTGCGAGGTCCGCGGGAAAGCGCGGCCCTGGCAGGCAGGTGGAGTTGACGGAAATACCCGACCTCGGCCGCCAGCCGGATGAATCTCTTTTACGGATGGAGGAGGCTCTCGAGAAGCTGGAACAGACCGATCCCCGTAAAGTCCGTCTGCTGGAAATGCGCTATTTCGCCGGAATGACGGCGGAAGAATCCGCCGGATTGCTGTCCATGTCCGTACATATGGTTCGGCGCGATCTCCGCGTCGCTCAGGCATGGCTGCGCAAAGAAATGGCGAGCTGAGACTTGGATCACCTTGCTGCCGAGACTGCAGCGACCTGGCGGCGCACAAATGGATTCCCCGGAAGTTTGCGCAACCAGCCCTGCCACAGCGCGCCTCGCGACCCGTCCAGAGTATCCGCCTCGGGTGCATTGCCGATGTGCCGATCGAGCGCAGAGAGCGCCTGAGAAATGTTCGAAACCCGGATGGCGTCGCGCAGATCGTTGCCGGTATCGGGTCTGAAAGCTGTGATCTTATCGAGCAACTGGCGATAGGTTGCGGCGCCGCTCTGCGGCTGGCCGGTCTCCGCGAGATGATCCGCCAGCGCCGCCCAAACCTTCTCGGCCTCGCTGTCGGGGTTGATCCGATTCTCCGGAAAATCGTTCGTCTCGCGCAGCAGGCGAGCCGCGGCGTCGATCCGCTGGCGGGCTTCAGCGGCCCGATTCAAGCGCCGCAAGGCGTAAGACGAGCCGGCCAGCAACGCCGCCTCCGAGTGCCGCGCATCTCTGTTGTTCTTGATTTCCCGAACCCGCAGAAGAGCTTTATCGTAAATTGCTAGCGCCCGTTTCGGATCGCTGCGGGTAAGCAGCGGACCCAATTCACGAGCCGCTGATCCGACCAGGATGCGGGTTGTCGAATCATTCGGATCCTGTTCCGCACCCAGCTCGACCACATCGAATGCGCGCTGCAGGACCGCGATGGCCTCCGCAGGCCGATCCAGGCTAATGCTGCCATCCTGGCCCAGAATCGTGCCTTCCCGCCAAAGAACGTTAAATAAGTTGGTACGGCGGTTCGTTTCGCCGGGGGCACCTGCTTTTTCGATTAGGGTCTTCGCCTCTTGGATCACCTGGAGGGCTCCGTCTAAGTCGCCTGAGAATCGCTCCGAGTCGGCCTGGATGCTGAGCGCGTTGGAGATTATACCATCGGCCTGTTCACTGGAGCGGCCGAGTTCAACTGCCCGGCGCGCATAGCTTACGGAGTTGGCGTAAAGATGAAGATTCTTGTGTGCCAAGGCAATATTGGTCAAGGCCGAGGCAGCGTCCACCTTGTCAGCCGGGGACACCGGCCAAATGCCAAGCGATTCCTCCACGCGCGCCGCGGCTTTCTTGGCGTGAGCCAGCGCTTCCTCGCGGCGATGGTCGGTGCTCGCCAGAATCATCAGGTTGAGGTTCACCTCGGCCGCCGCTTCCAACGCCTCCTTGTTTCGCGGCGAGGCTTTGAGAACATCTTGGAGCAGAGCATCGGCCTTCTTAAGGCTCACCTCAGCCTCCGCGTATCGGCCCAGGTTGGGGGCGGTCGGGACGCCTTGAATGATAGCCAGCCGAATGTAGCCCAAGGCGACCTCCAGGGCCAGTTCCTGGTCGCCCCGCGCTTCCGCGCCAAGTCCTGCGAGATATTCTTGCGACATCGCCACGATCTCCTCGCGGGCCTTCGTCCCGCCGGGAAGCCCGCGGATGACGGTATCGAGCGCCAGCGCTTTGTTGGCGATCTGCCGTACCTGCTGAAACCGGCGCTGCGCAGTCAGCCGCTCGCGATTGGCGATATACAGACCAATGGAGAGTCCGGCCAGCGTGAGCGCGATCGCCCCCACGGCCACGCGATACCGCCGTAGGAACTTGCGCGTCCGGTACCAGGTGTTTCCCGATCGGGCACGGATCGGACGCCATTCGAGAAACGCGCGCAAATCGTCCGCGAAGACATCGATCGAGGGATACCGCTCGCCCGGTTCCTTGCGCAGCGCCTTGCCGAGAATGTAATCCAGATCCTTCGGGATCTGCGGATTCACCCGGCTGGGCGCTTGCGGGTCCTGAAGGCAAATCGCTGCTTCGATCTCGCCCGGCGCGCCGGAGGCAAATGTGTGCGGGGAGCGGCCGGTCAGAAGTTTGTAAAGCACCGCGCCGAGGGAATAGATATCTGTGGCGGTCGTCTGCGCGCCGCCGCGGACCTGTTCCGGACTGGCAAACTCCGGCGTCAACAACCGTTCTCGCGTTTGCGTCTGATCGGCATTCGGATCCAGGCTCGCATCCAGAATCTTTGCGATCCCGAAGTCGAGCAGCTTCGGTTCTCCGCTGCGGCTAACCAGAATATTGGACGGCTTCAGGTCGCGATGTACGATCAGATTGCGGTGCGCATAAGAGACGGCCTCGCACACCTGGAGGAAAAGCCGTAACTTCGCACGCAGATCAAGGTCTTGAGCGAAGACATCAATCGGCGTCCCATCGACGTAGTCCATCGCCAGAAATGGCTGGCCATCCGCGGTTTGACCGGCGTCGAGCAACCGGGCGATTCCAGAGTGATCGAGCGTCGCCAGGATCTGCCGCTCCCGCAGGAATCGGTCCCGAAACCAGGGTTCGTTGCTTCCGTAACGCAGGAGCTTGATGGCGGCACGCTGTTTCACTTCGCCATCGGCTCGCTCACCCAGATACACCGAACCCATGCCACCGTGGCCGAGAAGGCGTGTGGGTTCATAAGGACCGCACCGGGCCCCTAATTTAGCCGGCGCGGAGCTTCCTAATAACTGCTCCGCGCCGGCGCCGACGCAGTCCTCCAAAGCAACTTCCGCGCCGGCATCAAATCTTAGAAGCGCTTCCACCTCGGCTTTAACGTCTTCGCGGACCTGCTGCCGAATATAGAACGACTCGCGTTGTTCGGGCGGCAGATCCACCAGCTCATGAAACAGGTTCTCGGCTTCGCGGTTCATCCGTAGACATGCCCAACGGCTAGGACGATCTTATCCGTTCCAGAGCATCCAGGCAATCCGCTCACAGCGTTTTCAGGAAGGCGATAAGATCGGCTTTCTCTTGCGCTGTGAATCCGACGTTAAAACGCTTGTCGTAGAACGTAATCACATCGCCGAGCGAGTTGGCCGAGCCATTATGGAAATACGGAGCGCGCGCCGCGAGCCCGCGGAGCACCGGGCCTTTGACTTTGCCGATGTCAGCCCAGAATCCCGTGACCAGCGCCCGGCCCGGATCGGTGGTCTGGATGGTCGCGCCGGTCGCATTATTTCGAAAAGTGAATATCGGGAGATAGCTGACATCCAGAGGGCTGGTCAAATCCCCCACGCCGATATTCAGGGGCGCGGGAAACGAATGATCGCCCACGTTGGGAGAATCGTGACACGTCCCGCATGTGCCCGAAAGCGATGCGACGCCTAGCGCGTCGTTAATGCCGGCGACGCCGGTGATGTTGATTGGCTTGGTGTTGAACAACGCTTCGCCCCGTGCGATGCTGGCGCGCGCCGCAAACGTCGAATTCTGCCATGAATTAAACAGCGTAAAGATCACGGGAGTGAATGGGGCGCCTGTCGGATTGAAGCCGAAGCTCGGCGGGAAAGAATCGTTGATGCCGATAAAGAACGGCTGCGCCGCGAGCGCGACTGGTCCCCCTGTGGCTCCGTTGGAATTCAACAGGCCGGCTTGAAAATCGATGGCTTGCGCGGTCCTCAAAGAGGTTTCAAAATTGACGATTTCCTCAAGTTGCGCGGTAGTGGGCGGCGTGGTCCCCTGCGCGTGGCCGGCGATTGCGTCGATGGCTTGGTGAGTGAGATCCGCCAGCAGATCGCCCGGATTGGTAGCGTAAGTGATCTTTTGCGTCCCGGTCTGCGGCGAGGACTCCCGTCCGTCCCACATCACCGTGCTCAAGAACTTCAGGTTTGTAGCCGGTAACGGCCGGCGATACATGGATAATGTCGCCATGTCGCCGCATCCGTAAGGATTCTGAACGCTGACCACAGTGAACTGCGCGTCGGCGGGCACGGCTAACGCGATGCGGATCAAGCCCCGGCTGGTTAACAGGCTATAAGCCGCGCGGCGTCCCTCAAACGTAGCCGTGTTGATATTGTGATCGCAGTTGGAGCCGTCGTTGGTGCGAAAGATCGGATCTAATCCCTGCGTGAGCAGAAACCGAAGCTGAACCTCGGCGGCGGAAACCGACCAGCCTTCGGTCGGCAGATGGCAGCTCGAACAGGACCGCCCGTTCGTCCCTAACGACTGAAAAAACGCGCCCGTTAGCTTAATGTCTGTGTTGTCAATGTTATAGGTTTCGACGAACCCGCTTCCATTCGGGAGCGGGAACGAATTCGGCAGCCTCTGTGCGCCGACGAACTGGATCAAGGTTCCCGCCAAGATGATCCGCAAATCCACGATTGTCCTCATATCGCGTTCCTCCTTACTGATTTCGGACGGTTGAAGATCCTTCAAATACTCCTGCGGATTGTGGGGGCGAATTTAGACCGGTCACGGGAAATTCTTCCCTGCGCGCTCGAAATCCGCACGAGTAATTGAGGAACGTTCAATCGAGATCGGCTTCACGCCTGGCGAACCGTCACAGATTCTGCAAGTTCGCGATTCCGGCGGGCCTCGGTTTCGAACCGTGCGCTCGCTCGCGGGCGCCAAACTCAATCACTTGATTCACCGCATCTGCGACCTGCGAGATCCTTCTAATGAAGCCAACCGAAACGAAAAACTACAGTGAACTGGCATGACTACATCGCTGGTTTCTTCGCCGGGATGTTTCTCGCTAATGTCGTGCGTCATTTCGTGCATGACATTTCCGGCGACTGTTTCCCGATCGCCAACAGTGAACGTCCTCTGGGCACTACTTAATCTGGTCGCCGGTTACGTCCTGTTTCGGGCCGGAAGGGTTTCAAGCGGAGACGACTCAGCACTTGTTATCTTCTTCGCAGGCATCGTTGCAATCAGCACAATGTTGAGCGTGCGGTTTGCAAAGAAACAACTTAAGTAACCGGCTCGCGTTGCCCACAATGTCTTTCCGCTCGCCGACTACAGACGTTTTCGGTAGTGCACGCAGCGATCGACGACCTCGAACCCGAGCGCCTCGTGGGCGCACTGGGAATCGTGTTCATCGATCCAGGTGTCCGAAGCCATCTCACGGCAGCCCTGAGTGCGTGCCCACGCCTCGGCCGCGGCAATCAACCGCGTTCCGATTTTCTTGCGGCGGTTTGCTGGCGTGACGTACCAACCTTCGATGAAACCGACCGGGCGCGCGGGATCACAACCGTCGGCATGGGAACGCAAGCCGACCTCAACGAACCCGATCGCGCGGCCGTCCAACGCCTCGGCTAATAGAACCATCGCGGGAAGGCTTCCAGGAGGCTGGCCAGCCAGCAGCGGAGCTAGTTCCCGGGCGTGCTCCTCAGCACTTCCGCCGGACCAGAGACAGTTGCACATAGCGGCCAGTTCCGAAAGATCCGTCGGCTTGGCCGGCCTGACGATGACGTCGCTCACGCCCAACATCGTACCCCACGCCCCTTGCGTATCGCTCCTTGTTTATGGGCGCGAGAAAAGCTCGCGGCAAAAGAACCCACTTCTGCAGAAAAAGTCCCACAGTTTTGACCTGAAGTGTTTAAAACATTTGTGGCGATCGCTGAAAACAGGACTTCTCGTGATTTGGCCGTATTCGTGCTCCGTTTGGTCGCCGCAAGAACCAAGTGTTGTCAAGTGCGTCGACGCGCAATCCGCCGCGGTAGGGCGGAGGGGCGGACTGCGCTCGACCTCGCCGGAGCTGTGTTGGAGACTCGGGCGATCCGTATCCATTGGGTAAGGAGTGAACGTATGCTGTCATGCGTCCTTAGGGCTTGGCTTCCCCTCACGCTGCTTGCCTGTGCTTCCAGCGCCACAGCCGAGGACGTTGCACAATGTTTTACGGTGCGCGAGATGGTCAAGACCGAGGATTATCGCTACCTGGTCAACGCCGTTAGCCGCTGTTCGCGCGAATACAATGCCGTCTATGTCATGGTCTCGTTCTGGGACAAGGATGGGAATCATATGGACAACGGTGTGTGGGCAATCTACTGGTGCCGGCCCGGGCGGCGTGAGATTCACGAGTTTCAGATCCCTCGCGGAGCGGCTGGCTTTACAAAGGTCACCGTACGGAAGATCACGACCGACTCGGAGGTGGCTCTAAGGCAGTAACGGTCTGCGCGCTTCACAGGCACCGCGCGTCGCGGGAAGGCGAAAAAGACGCGTTAGTCTTCAGCAGGCTCAAACGGCAGCCGGGCGCGCAGCCTGCGGCTTGCAAGAATCGATGGCCCGATCTCTGGAAATCGAGCCGTTTGGCGGGCGCGATTTCCTCCCGAACCCTGCGGCATGGCAGATTGCGAGGCTCCGAACACGCTTGGATTGCTGATGCTGGTCGCCGGCGGCGCGTAATTCACGTGATTCAGCACGCTGGTAAACGACGCTTCCAAGCGCAGTCGCATCCGCTCGTGGATCTGGAACTGCTTGGCCAATCCCAGGTCCACATCCATCATTCCGGGGCCTTGCAGAATGCCCACGCCGCAATTGCCGAATCGTGCGGCACCTTGGGGGTATGGACGAAAAAGCATTGATTTTGAAGAACTGACCCTGCGTCTGATTACCGGGAACAGGATTGCCCACGCAGTCCGGACGGAGAGACGCGCCGGTTCGATTGGCGATATCGGTGTTCGATTGACCGTTGATTTGACTCGGATGGTAAGAATTCGGACCCGTCGGATTGATCGTAAAAGTCAGCCACTGGCCGGCCTGGATAAGTCGTGATCGAGCGACCTCGCCATCGCCGAGTCTGCCCGCCGGATCTGGTGCGTACTTGACCTCCCTCGATTATCCGAAGCACTGAGCGTCTCCGCAAACTCGTTGGGCGTCCGGGAGCGTAGGACTGTGAGGTAAAAGAAATATCAGCTCGAGGCGTCCGAACCGATTTGCGGAGGCCGGTCAGGGGACTTCCAGTGTTATGATTGGAACCAAAATCGACTATCGTTTGACGACTACGCTCACGGCGAAACAGAAGGAGATCTATGACACGTCAGTTCCGCTTTTTCGCGCTCAGACCGCTCGGGTTGTTCGCCGCCGCATCGCTCACGCTGACGTCGTTCGGTCAGGGGAGCCACCCCGCCGCTTCCGCCGGCGCCAAACTGTCGGAGGCACGCGTTCGCGATCTCGCGCCGGCGACGGCCGAATCGGTCGGTATGTCCACGGAACGGTTGAGCCGCCTGAACGCCGCCATGAAGCGTCTCGCCGACGAAAAGCAGGTCGCCGGCCTGGTCACACTCGTCGAGCGCCATGGCAAGATCGTGAACTTCAAGGCGGTTGGCCAGCTCGACGTGAGCAAGACGGACGCGATGCAAAAGGACTCGATTTTCCGCATTTACTCGATGACCAAGCCCATCACCGGCGTGGCGATGATGATGTTGTACGAAGAGGGAAAGTGGCAGCTCAACGATCCCGTGTCGCGCTACATCCCGGAGTTCGCTCGATTGAAAGTCTACACGGGAAAGAACGACGACGGCACGCCGAAACTGGAAGACGCGCGACGCTCGATGACGATGCGCGAATTGATGACACATACCGCTGGACTCGGCTACGTCCTTAGCTCGAACAATCCGGTCGACAAGATGATCATCGACGGGAACGTGCTGAACTCAGGGGCGCCGCTGCAAACGATGATCGATGGTTTGACGAAAATCCCTCTGCTCGCGCAGCCAGGCACGCGCTGGTCCTACAGCATCGCCGTCGACGTCCAGGGGTACCTCGTCGAGAAATTCTCCGGCCAACCGTTTGGAGAATTCGCGCGTAAGCGAATCTTTGAGCCGCTCGGGATGAAGGACACGGCCTTTTATGTTCCTAAGGAGAAGCTTCCGCGCTTCGCGCAAGTCCACACCGGCGCGGGATCGAGTCTCGCGGTCGACACGAATCGGCCGGACCCGACGGTGATTCCACGGGGGCCCTCAGGTGGCGGCGGGCTGTTTTCCACGGCCATGGATTACGCGCGCTTTTGCGAGATGCTGCTGCAGGGCGGACAACTCAACGGCGTCCGCTTACTCGCGCCGCGTACGGTGGAAATGATGCGCACCAACCACGTCAATCCCGAGCCACTCAGGACCATGCCGCAGGGCACTGGCTGGGGCATGGACTTTCAGATCGTGACGGACGCCGCCGCCGCGGGTGAAGCCGTCTCGAACGGCACGTTCAGCTGGTTCGGCATCGTGGGCACTTGGTTCTGGATTGATCCGGTCGAGGACCTCGCTTTTGTAGGGATGGTGCAGCACCAGAATCTCGGTACGACGCGGCCGATCCATGCCTTGTCGAGGAGCCTGGTGTATCAGGCGATCGTTCAGTAGTGCCGTTGGCGAAGTCATCGCGATCTTCATATCTACCGGACTGCAACAGAATGCTTCGGAACGATCGAGCGGAAACCGAACACCTACGCGGGCCGCAGCTAGCCTTGAAATGAGCCATGATTGAAAGGGCGGGAGTGTTTTAGAATTCCCTAAAAGACGCCGGAGAGCTAACATCAATGCCTGGTATCAAGCTTGGCCGGTGGAGAAGCAGGTTTCCTGGCCCCACTGGGTGTGTCGCCCTGGTCTTCTGCAATGCTTGCGCAGGCCACGTCGCGGGCCAAACCAAACCGCCGGAACCGTGCAGAGACACGCTCGCGAATGGAGGATCGTCCACCGTGGCGGCTGCCGCTCCAAATCCGCAGCCTAGACACATTTTGGGGATCTTTCCCAATTACAACACTTCGCCTTGTCTTTCTCCCTATGTGCCGATCAGCTCTAAAGACAAGTACAAGATCGCGAGCGAGGACGCTTTCGACCCCGGCGCATTTGCGCTTGCAGCCTTGACTGGGGGCGCAGCGCAGTTATCCAACACCAATCGTCCTTTCGGGCAAGAAGCATCGGGATACGGTCGCTATTTCGGCGCCGCCTACGCGAACCATGTAATCGGCGACTTCCTCTCAGAGGGCGTCTACCCGTCTTTGCTTCACCAGGATCCACGGTACTTTCGAAAGGGCACCGGATCCGCGGGTTCTCGCGCCGGGTATGCGATTAGCCGGGTCCTCCGGACGCAAACGGACGCAGGAGGAACGGCATTTAATTATTCCAGAATGTTTGGCGCTTCTAGCACGGTCGCGATTTCAAGCTTGTATTACGCCCGCCACCGCGACGCGGCGGGCTCCGCCGTTGGGTTGAGCGCTCAGCTTGGCGGGGCGATGGCGGCCAACATCCTCAAGGAATTTTGGCCGGATCTCTCGCGAAGGTTCTTGAGAAAGCACTAAGCTAGTCAAGCGCAAGGCCATGTCGAGTTTTCGCTGTCTCGGGGAAATCGGTGTAAGGCGCCGAGCACGACCATCCGCGATCGTGCAAACATATGGGCCTACTCCGGCTGCGGAACAATACGCAGGTACGGCCGGGGCGCGCTTCCAACCGCCCGGATATTTCTGCTTCGCCTCTTCCTCCGACACCGCTGGCAGGATGATCACATCGTCGCCCTTCTTCCAATTCACCGGCGTGGCGACCTTGTGCTTGGCAGTGAGCTGCATCGAATCCAGCAACCCGCAGGACTTCGTCGAAGTTGCGGCCGGTGCTCATCGGGTAGCTCAGCATCAGCTTGATCTTCTTGTCCGGACCGACCACGAACACGGTGCGCACGGTCGCATTGTTGGCCGCGGTCCGGCCCTCGGAGGTATCCCCGGCGTCGGCCGGCAGCATGTCGTAAAGCTTGGCGACGTTGAGCTCCGGATCGCCAATCATCGGGTAATTCACCCGGTGACCCTGCGTCTCCTCGATGTCAGCGGCCCACTTGCCGTGGCTGCTTACAGGGTCCACGCTGAGTCCGATGATCTTGCAGTTGCGCTTGGCAAACTCAGGTTGCAGCCCGGCCATGTAACCGAGTTCGGTGGTGCAGACGGGAGTGAAGTCTTTCGGATGCGAAAACAGGATCGCCCAGCCATCGCCGATCCACTCATGAAAGTTGATCGTGCCTTGGGTGGTCTCGGCCGTGAAATTCGGGGCTGTATCATTGATGCGCAGGGACATGATTCCTCCATTCGAGATTCTAGTATAAGTGAAGCTCTCCGACTCAGGAAACGGTGAAGTCGCCGAAAAAAATCCTTTCCACTGCACGCTGTCGCGGTATCGAACGGTATATCGACTCGCTACCACCTGCGCCCGATGCTCTGACGCATTCCGCTTTGTCACTCCAGGCAAATTAGGGCACGTTCTTGCCGAGGCCGGCGCGCTGGCTTCATCCGAGCGCCTGCCGCGATTCACAATTCAAGCACCGATCTCGGTTGAAGCCTTTCGGACGATGCGCTGCAAAATGTCGGGAGAGCTTCGTGAAAATGTCGCCACGCTTTCAAGGGAGCAGTTGATCGAAGTGAAGCGTCAGGCGCTCGAAGCACTCCACTGACCGCAACATGAGGTTCCCGGCTGAGGTCCTGATCGTCAGTGGAACCAAGAGCCGTCCGGCACAGTTTGAGGCGTCGCCAAGTGCAAAGCGAACTGGTTGCCGGCTCACTTTCCGAACCGGACGATACCCGAACGATTCGTTTGGTGAACGGCTCTCACACACCTTCGCCGTAAGAACGTCCCGTCGACGCCGGGAAGGCAAGAGATAACTTAACCACGCTGGCCCGGCGAGGTCGTCAGGGCGATGCTCCGTGAAGTTGCGCAACTTTCTGGCGAATCGTTTCCGTTCCCAAATTGGAGCTCAGCGAAAATCGCACTGAATCAACTCTTTTCGAGATACGCGGTTTCGCCGCGGGGGGCTTGCTTTACCCGCTTGACGCGTCGGCTCGCGTCAACCCTATGCCTCCACTTCCGCGCGTATCGGAGAAGCTGTGAGACAGAAATCAGAAGTGAATTCGCAAGCCAAACTCCATTTGGCGTGGAACGTTGATCTGACTCAGGATGCGGCCGAACGTGGTCGGGCTCGACACATCCAGCGACGGATTGTTCATCACCACGTGATTCAGCACGTTGGTGAACAGGAAGTTGAACTGCGCGCCGACGCGCCCTTCCTTCCAGAGCGCGATGTCCTTCGTCAAGCTCGCGTCAAGGTTCCACCGCGGCATTCCGCGAATGTTCGCATAGCCGCTGCAACTCTGATCGATGCCCAGTGTGCAGTCGCGGAACTCACCGGCAACCGCAGCCGGATTGGCGAACATGTTCACTCCCGGTCCGTTGTTCGTTCCGACTCCGCCCGAGCCGTGATCGTTGTAATTGGCCGCCGTGCCGCCGGTGTACGGGGAGGTCGCTTGCATGTTCTCACTGCCGTAGGTCGCGGTGCCGAAGGAGGAAACGCCGCCAGCGGCAACCGACCCGAACGCGCAGCCGCCGCCGCTGCAGCTTCCCTGGTTGCCGTCGTAGATACCGAGCGGAGTACCGCTTTGCGCGGTGAACAGCGGCGCGATGTTCCATCCGCCCAGGATGTGCCCGACAATGCCCTTCTGAGAGGCGTACCAAGTTGGCGTGTAGGACATCGCCAAGTTGTACTGGAAGCGGATGTCAAACCCATTGGGGCCGTAATTGTTGTCGATGTTGTACGGATCGAGAAGCGTATAGGTGCCGGAGGCTTGCGTGAACGCGCCGATGCCGAGGGAGCGGCCCCAGGTGAAGTTCGAAAGTGCGGTCAACCCGTGCCAGTCCCGCATCCGGAACGTGACGAACGCCGCGTTGTAGTTCCCGAAGCCGACGCTGTCAGCCAGTCCAAGCGCCGTCATTTGATAGCCGGGGGTTGAACTGATGTTGGTGCGACCTAAAATCCAGCCCTTCTGCTGGCTCATCGCGTTCCACAAATCGGTAACGGAAGATTCCTTGACGTAGGTCTTCATGCTGCTGGAAGCGACTGCAGCGGTGCAACTGCTGTACGCGGCGCAGAAGGCCGAGGTGGGTCCGCCGAGCGCGGCTTCAAACCACGGCTCGGCTTTCACGGAGTTTCCCGCAACGTTGTTCTGAAGTTGAGTGTACAGGGCGGCGTAGGCCTGTGAGAACTGCTGCCCGTTCAAGGTCATCATGTACGGCACCGCGTCGAGGTCCGTCATGGTAGCCTCATTCCGGATCAGGCGTCCGATGTAACCCACCTCGAGAGTCGAGTTCTTATTGACCTCGCGCTGGATAGAGAAAGTGACGTTGTCGGTGCGGTTGGGCTGGAAGTGCTTATCTAGCGACATCAGATCGGCGGCCGGCGCGTCATTGATCGCCGGGAAATCCGGCTGCGGCAGGTTCTTCGCCACCGGAGCCAAGGGGGCGGTAGTGCCGTCGACGCCGATGCGGAACGCGGTCGCCGGGGTTACGTTATTGCCGCCCAGGCACTGCCCGGTCATGCTCGCTCCGGGACACGTGACGGGCTGAATCGGCCCGACGCCCAGCAGCGGAAGCAGAAGCAGCTCCACACCGTTCAGGCGGCCGTAAATCCGGCCGTAGCCGGCGCGAATCACGGTTTTTCCCTGGCCCAGGAATTTTCCCAGGAGCCCGCTGGACGCCTGCGGATTCCAGGCCACCGCAAGGCGCGGGCTGAACTGGTTATAGACCGGATCGTAGGGGTATTTCAGGCCGGCGCCGACGTTGGGATTGTTCGCGTACCCTACCACCGGATTGTAGACTTGTCCGTTGAGGGCGGCATTTTTCTTGGCCGACAGATAGTCCTGCACCGAAAGAGGCTGATCCGCCGCATCCACCGGGATCGCCTGGTTGCCGTCGAGCTCGTATGGCGGCATCTGGATCACATAGCCCAAGCCCCACGTCAGCGTAAGGGACTTAGTCATGTGCCAACTGTCGCTGAAATACCAGTCGTAAAACGGGATTACGCTACGCTCATAAGCTTGAGATCCCACCGGCAGCAGCGTTAAATCCTTGCCGCCGCGAACTTCCGCCACCTGTGGCAGGTTCACCATTCCCGTTATCCAGGAATAGAGGTTATTGAAGTTGGTGTGCTGGCTTGCGGGCACCGCGCTGGGGTAGTTGAAGCCGGAAAAATCGATGCCGGGGTAGTTCACCTGGTACACGATCTGATTGTCGATGGTGCCGCCATTATCCGTGCGCATGTGGAAGTCGTAGTTGCGCTGATACGAGAATCCGAACTGGAACAGGTGCTTGCCCTTGATCCAGGTCAGGTCGTCCTTGAGCATGTTGTCCTGGCCGTCCCAGAACCGCTGGCGGATGTTCTGGTTGTTGACGTTGTAAGGAACCAGCGCCGTGTTGGTTTCACCGCCGATTTCGAGCGCGCCGCCCAACCCGGCAATCTGCGGCGGAGCGTTCGAGCTACCCCACTGCCAGAAGTTGCGCGTATAGTTGTAGCGAAAATCGTTGGTGATATTCGGTGTGACGTTGTAGGTCAGGCCGCCCACCCAGTAGCTCGGAACCTGGTCGCGCGGCGCCAAAGCAGCCGGTTGTCCTAGCGTATCTCCCGGCAGCACGCCACCGATGTCCACCTGGTTGGTGGTCAGGTTGATTACCCGCGTATCCCGGTAGGTTCCAAAGAAGCGCAGCTTGTCGCTGAAGTCGTGGTCGATGCGGATGACGTAGTTGTCGGTTGTCAGTGGGGCGCGAATGGTGGAAAGGAACCCAATGGTGTTGAATCCGTCACCGCCGCTGTAGATCGGGTCATTGCCCCTGGGCATTTGCGTGTTCCACATTTTCTGGATCACGGGGTTGAAACCGAGCCCGCGCGGATCCAGGCCCGACGGCTGATAGGTAGTTCCGCCCACGGTCACGGGGAATGTGTTCAGGTTGTAGGGAACATAAGTGCCTGCGCTGTTGGGGACTTCAATCACGCCGGCCCGCAGCGTATCCGAGGGAACCCGCCGCTCATACGTGCCCACATTCGGGAAACGGAAGCCCTCGTAATTGACGAAGAAATAAGTCTTGCCGCCCCAGAACTTCGGCGTCAGCGGGCCGCCTAAGGCCCCGCCGAAGCGGTCGCGATGGTTGGAGGGCAGCGGCGTATAGGGATAGTGGACGCCGTTGACCGTAGTCGGTGTGTGGTTGGCCGTCCAGGTGTTGGCGGCTCCGACGTTGGTGGCGAAATAGTACCCGTAAGCCGCTCCGTGCCACGCGTTGGTTCCGCGCTTGGTGACCATCTGGATCTGGCTGCCGGCAGAGCTGTTGAAGTCCGAGGTTTGGTTGAAGCTGGAAATGCGGAACTCTTCGATGCTCTCGATCGGCGTCGGCATCACACCGGTGGGGCTCCCATTGGTCTGTACGCCGCCCAAGCCCGCAAAGTTCGTGACGTAGGAGTTGTTGTTGCCCGCCATGTCGTCGGTGTTGTTGCCGCCGTCAAGCTGGAAGGTATTCTGGTCGGCGACCGCGCCCGCCGTGTTGCCGCCCAGCGTAGTGCCAGGCTGGAGCACGGCCAGCGTGCTAGCCTCGCGCCCCATGTTCGGCAGCGCCTGAAGTGCCGCGCCTGATATGGTCGTACCGACCGCCGCACTGGTGGTTTGCAGCTCCGCGCCCGCGGTTGCCGTGACTTCCACCGTGGTCGTGGTCGTGCCGACCTCCAGTTTCGCGTTTACCGTCAGCGTGCCGCCAACCGTCACCACCATATCTGTCACCCGGTACGACGAGAACCCGGACTTGGAGAACGTGATGGTGTAGGTTCCCGAGGGAACGTTCACAATCACATATCGCCCAACGTCGTTGGAGGACGTGGTCAGCGTGGTGTTGGTGGTCGGTTCCGTCATCTGGATCGCCACACCCACAATCGCGGCGCCCTGCTGGTCGGTGACCTGACCACTTACCGTGCTGCTCGATGTTGCTTGTGATTTCGCGAGCGGCGCACAAAGCAGCAGCCCGATGAACATGGTCCACGTGAACTGAAATGATCGAGTCATACCCAACCCCTTTCCCATTGGTCTATGAACAACACTTCGTTCCCCGTTGTGTTTTGCGAGCCGCTTTTGGGCGGGTCGCACCCGGACAGGCAACTCTCCGTTCGGGTAATGGAGTAAATTAATACACAGTCTAGTGAGGAAGTCAAGGGGATAATTCGCGGTTCACGATTACGCCGAGCCGCCCGCCGTTTGACTTTCCGGGTTGTCCCACTTAATATCCCGCGCTGGGAGTGCCGATTTCAGCCAAACTGAAGCTTCTCTCAGGTGAGTGCTCGAACTTTTCTCAAAAACTTGTCGCGCATTAATTCGCATGGAGGTCGCGGCACGTTCTCAAGCCGTTAGGGCGTCCGTGTACGCTGGCTTCATCGAATCCTTTCGAAAAGCTTCTGCGCCTCATCGCGAATCCAGACATAGCGGCTCTCCGCCGCCTTCCGGAGATAGGGTCGTGCCGCGGCAATATCGCCGGAGTTGGCGAGCGCGCTGCCGAGATCGAGATTGGCACGCGCGAACTCCGGCGCCAGGCGGACCGCTTTGCGAAACTGCTCGAGCGCTCCGGCTGTCTGCCCCTTGGCCAAGAGGATATTGCCGAGAACATCGCGTCCCTTGGCGTCGTCTCGATCCGAGCCGAGCAGGGACTCGAATAGCCCCTGCGCTTCCTCGGGATGTCGCGCCCGAGCCAGCATGAGTGCGTAGTCTAAACGCGTGTCCGTGTTGTTCTGTTGGGTCCTCAGAGCCGCCTCGAAGTGATACCGCGCCTCCTCGAAACGTCCGGTTTCGGAAAGCAGATTGGCGAGATTGTGGTGCGCCGCCGGGTAATGCGGATGCAGGCGGATCGCCTGCCGGAATTCGCTCTCGGCTCCGGTCAAGTCGCCGGTCTCGATTCGCGCTCCGCCCAGGCTATTGCGAGTTTCTGGCGCTTGGGGCTCGATCGTCAAAGATTTTTCGAGCGCGGCAACCGCTTCCGCCGCGCGGTGTTGTTCCAGGTACAACGTCCCCAGATGCGCCCACAGGCCGGCATTGCCGGGCGCGAGAATCAACGCACGCTGCAACACTTCCTCGCCCCGCGAGTACTGCTGGAGTCGTATCAGCCCTAGGCCGAGACGCTCGAGAGCGGCCGGCGACTGAGGCTCGCGGCGGACGGCTTCTTCATAGGGCGCGCTGGCCTCCTCAAACCGTCCACTGGCGCGCAGCGCGTCGCCCAATTGCAAATAGTATTCGGCACGCGCGGGTTGCAATTTGACAAGCGCCGCGGAAAGACGGGTGATTCCGTCGCTTCGGCTGCTCTTTTCACTCACTTGGGCGACGCCGAGATACAGCTCGTCGGCGGGGCGCGTGAGCGCGGCCGGATAATAACGGACGAACTTGCCGCGATAATCGGGGCGCACCCGCTCGGGTATGTCGGCGAGCAGATCACCCTCGGGCTTCCTTCGTTGAATATAGTGATCCGTCATGGTCACGTGAACGGCATCCTGCGTTCGGCGTTTGGGCATGTGACAGCCGATGCAATCCTGAGACGCCGTGTGACGGCGCGCGGCGACGAGCGTGTCCATTTTCGTCGCATGGCACCGAAGGCAAGCGGCTGTGGGGTGCGGCGCGGCTTCTACGCCGGAACCCGGATGGTGAGGATCGTGGCACGTGGTGCAAGTCATCGCGCCGCTGCTCTTAAGGAAGCATTGGGACTGCCTCAAGCGGTAGGCGGCGCCCACGATTTCGAACCGGTCTTCATTTCCACTTTCGGGCGCCCTGTCGAAGTGCAATCTGAAATCGGCCAGCTCTTCTCCAGGCACGTAGGAAAACGGCCCACGCTCATAGCGCACGATCGCGTTCGCGGTGGAAAAGCTGGTGGTTTCCAGGTGGCACTGCATGCATACTTCCATCTGGCGATCGGGGGATAACCGCGACGGATTGACGATCGCGCCGCGTATGTCCTCGACGCGGCTGCCGGCGGCGCGAGCCAGCCTGACGTGCTTTGCCCCGCCGCCATGGCATCTCTGGCAATCGATTCCTTCGGGAATGCCCAGAAAAACCGGGTCTGAACGCGGGCCGCTTCCGGCGGGAATTTCGGGGTAGGCATTGTGGCAGAACATGCATTCGTAGCCGATCGCCCGGGTCAACCCTTGGTGGTCCGCGCGATCATAGCCCGGATTCATGGCCCAATAGCCTCCCTTTTCGGCGTACCAGCCCAGAGGCAGTTCGATCAGTTCGTCGGCGCGGGTGCGATGCAGGTAGGTTCGCGCGTGATTTCCCGAGCCGATGATAAAATCGATCTCCGTTTCCAAAATATTCACCCGTTTCCCGTCAAATCCGATCTGATACTGCCGCTGGAAATATTTTTCGTTTCGCTCGATCATCTCGTAAAACGTGTGGGAGGCGGAATGATAATAAGTGTTCTTGTTGGTATAGTCCTCAATCGTGTTTTCCGGCCGGGGACCGAAAAAGGACCGGGCCATGCCGGTGCGGCGATAGGTCTGCGCGATGCGCGGATGGCAGCTTGAGCAAACGCCTGAGTCGGATCGCGAAGGTTGGGCGCGAGCCGCGGGCGCGAGAAGGATCATCGCGCCGAACACAAGACAGGCGGATTGCATGGCCAATTCTACTGCCGTTTCCCTCAAAAAAGAAGGCAGACCAGCAGCCTTCCTCCGGTCGCCAACTTGAGCAGATTCAGGTGTTGCTCCGCCTCGCCTCGGTCCAAACGACGGAGCGCTAGCTCGGATCCATATGCGACCTGGTCCATGCGCCGAACGACGCAATTCGGTTGAGGGTGGCTGTGTAGCTGCACTGCTTGGGGACCCGCGTCCTATGAATGACAACCGGCGCCGCTCCAGCTTTGCTTCGACGCCCCATACGCATTTCCGTCGAGATTGGGATTGGGAGTCGCAAACGAACGACAGGTTCAAAAACCGCTTGGACAGCGAACTTCGGCCGGTCGTCGCCGTTCCGTCGCACCCTGCGACGATTTGTGGAATCGCGCGGTCACTTCGGAATCATGACGTAGCCCGTCTTCAGAGCGGCTGCCTGCTTGTTGAATGAATCGAGTTGCGGCCCGAGGAGATTCTCCACTTCCGCCTTCCTCTCTTTCCATATTTTCGCCAGGTCCGCCGCTCGCACTCGAGCGCCGTCGGTCACATCGGCTTCCGCCTCGTCGACGAAATTGTGCAGTACCGTCAGATGATGCGCGAGCTTGGCAGGAAAGTTGATCACTGTCTGCCCGTCGACCGTTCGCCTCTGCACCAGTGCATCTTCTTCCGCGTCGAGTTTTTCGACCAGCGCCTTGCCGGAGGACTGCAATGCGGCGGAATCGAGGCCGCCCTCTTTGGCGCGCTTCAAGAGGTCCTCGACCTGCGCATGGACGCTGCGCATGCGGTTCACGCTCCGGTGCAGATCATCGAGCTCCCCGTCGATCTCCGCAAGCAGGTTGTTCTGCGCCACGAATTGTTGAGGCGTCGCGTTGATCCGCGGGTCCTTCTTAACTTCCACCTTGGCGGCGCGCGTTTCTCCGTCGGCAATGAGGCGCACTTCGTAGATCGCCGGGGCCACTTTGCGGCCCTGCAGGTTTCCGAAAAGGACTATGCCGGGGACTTGCGTGGGTGAGTCATAGCGCAGGTCCCATGTGGTCCGGTTCATTCCGGGTTTGGCAGTGATGTTCGAGATTTTCCTGATGAGATTGCCTGCACCATCATGAATTTCGATGACGACGGAACCAGCTTTGGCAACCAGGAAATCGAGGATCGCGCCCGCTGGCGGGTTCTTTCCCAGAGCCGCATCGCGCGGGCCTCCGCCCTGTCCGGCGCTCAGATTGGCGCGAATCGCCGGCCTAGGCTGGAACAGGTGAACGGGTTCTTTCGCGACGGAGGCATTCAACTCGCGCAGCGGCGAGAGATCGTCCAGAATCCAGAACGCACGGCCGGAGGTCGCCGCAACCAGATCGTCGCTGTGGATCTTCAAATCGTTGACCGGCGTCACCGGAAGATTCATCTGGAACGGCTGCCACTTCGCGCCCCCGTTGAAGGAAACAAACACGCCGGTTTCCGTGCCGGCATACAGCAAATTCTTCTGCACGGGATCTTCGCGAACCACGTGCGCCCAACTCTCGGCCGGAATGCCATCCACCAGCTTGGTCCAGGTTCGGCCGAAGTCGGTGGTCTTGAAAATGTAGGGCGCCATGTCGTTCCACTTGTATCGGGTGGCCGCGATATAAACGGTTCCAGGATCGTGCGGGGAAAGTTCCATCGCATTGATCTGCGCATCGGCCATCCCGGGCAGAGCGATCTTGGTCCAGTTCTTGCCCCCGTCGCGCGTCATCTCGACAACGCCGTCGTCGCTGCCGGTCCAGAGAGTGTTCTTGTCTTTCGGCGATTCGGCGACGTAAAAAATCGTGTTGTAGACTTCGCCGCCCGCACCTTCGTTCGTGATCGGGACGCCGCCGTATCCCTGGGTGCGATCGTCGGGGTTCGTCAGATCCGGGCTGATGGGCGCCCATGTCCGCCCCCGATTCTCGCTGCGCATCAGCACCTGCGACGCATGATAAAGGACGTGCGGATCGATCTTCGAAACCAGGACCGGCCCGTTCCAGTTGTAGCGATACTTCATCTCGCGCGACGGCAAGGCGAGCGGAAGCGATGGATATTCCTGAACGTCGCGCGCTTCCATGGTGTCCTCGTCGTATTCGGTGACCTGACCCTGATAGCAGGTCGCGTAGATCTGATCGGGCTTCTTGGGGTCGAAATCGACCCACGCGCTTTCGCAGCCGCCCACCGCGTGCCAATCCTTCCATCCGATCCCGGGCCCGTTCACCGCGCTCTTGATGGCAACGGTCGTATTGTCCTGCTGGCCGGCATAAACCCAGTAAGGATATCGATCGTCGATGTTGACGCGGTAAAATTGGGCGGTGGGCTGATTCTCCTGCGTCGACCAGGAGCGCCCGCTGTCGAAGGATATATTCGCGCCGCCGTCATTGGCCTCGATGATATTATTCGGATCCGACGGATTGATCCACATGTCGTGGTTATCGCCATGCGGCGTGGGGACGGTAACCCAGTTGCGTCCGCCGTCGATTGACCGCAAGACGTTCGCGTTCAGCACCCACACGACATCGGGGTTTTTCGTATCGGCGAAAATCTTCATGTAATACCAGGACCGCGTCTTGAGCGCCCAGTTCGTCGAATTCATCAACGTCCAACTGCGGCCTCCGTTATCGGAGCGATAGACGCCGCCCTCCGGATCGGCCTCCACGACCGCGTATAGACGCTCGGGATTCGCCGAAACTGAGATCCCGATCTTGCCCATCAGCTTCGGCAAGCCTTCGTTGATCTTCTGCCACGTATCGCCGCCGTCGATCGACTTATAAATTCCAGATCCCGGCCCGCCGCTGCGAATTTCCCACGGCTTCCTCAGGTGATCCCAGAACGCAGCATATAGGATGCGCGGATTCGATGGATCCAAGGCAAGCTCGCACGGACCCGTGGTCTGGTTTATGAACAGCACGTTCTGCCATGTCGCTCCGCCGTCTTTGGACCGGTAGACGCCGCGATCCTTGGTCGCGCCGAAGGTGGCTCCTTGCGCCGCGACATAAACCAGGTCCGGATTCGCCGGGTTGATACGAATGCGTGAGATGGCGCGAGTCAAGTCGAGTCCGGCATGCTTCCATGTCCGGCCAGCGTCGGTGGATTTATAAACGCCGTCGCCATGCGAGATCGCCACGCCGCGCGCGTCATTTTCGCCCATGCCGAGGTAGAGCACATTAGGATCGGACGGGGCGACCGCGATTGCGCCGACCGACGAAGTCTTAATTTCGCCGTCGGTGACGTTGGTCCAGGTGAGGCCGTCGTTCTCCGTCTTCCAGAGCCCGCCACCGACCCCGCCAAAATAATACAGATGCGGATTTTGTGGCACCCCCGCTACAGCGTCGGAGCGGCCGCCGCGAAAAGGGCCGATGTTGCGCCACTGCATTCCCTGGTAAAGCGGCGGCGGAATGTCCTGCGCAAGGGCTGCGAAAGCAGCCAAGAAAAAGGGAAGGCCTCGGACCATGCTTGATTATAATGAGCCTCAGTGCCGTTGACATAGGGGGTGTTGTCCTAAACTGCGTTGGCTAGAAAAATTTGGGGCGACATGTTGATTACCGATCTAAGCGCTTCCGAAGGAGTATACGCGCCGGACGCGGCGGCAACCGATCACACAAAAACGCTTCCAGATTGGGCCAAGACTGCGATCGCTGTTATTTTTGCGGTTGGCGGTTCGATCGCGTGGTTTTCCGAGGTGCACGTTCGAGGCTTGATCGTCAGCCACGTCAAGGGTGTTTCGGACCATGTTTAAGGTTTGAAAACTTCGGTCGGCGATCTGAAAGATCAGGGTTCAAAAAACGGACGACAGGCGGTTCGTCATTCCGTGCGCGCTTGGAGGGTTTTGTGCGACGCCGGACCCTTATCGGACACAACTCGTTGTCAAATGGCGGCCCTCGCTTCGATCGCTCGAATGACATCGGCAAGCTCGTCATCGAACGGCCCAGGTTCCAGCCGGTGATTATCCCCTTCCGTGAGGATGACGAACACATAGGCCCACGCGAGCGACGCACAAGACAAAGGCGTGGGTCGAAGGCCGTGTTTGAGATTCAACTCGGAAAGCTTGGCCGTCCATGATCGCATATTCCCCATCTTGTAGCGATTGATCACGGCGACTGCATTCTCCGGGCCGGGGTCGTTCCCCTCCATGAACAGCGCAGTGGCACCTTTGACGATGAGGCCGATCATTCACGTTTCTCGCTCTAGATGAGCTTATATGGTACTCCTCCTGATCCTGACCCGCCAATCACCTCCCCGATGTGACGAATTCACGACCTTATCTTACGACATAGGTTAGGGCAGTTGACCACCGTCTAGAAGCGACCACGAGAAGGAAAGCCATGACCTGCTGTAACTTAGCTGCCCGAAAAAAATGTCTTGAACATGTCGATCCGGCAGACTCGGTTCCGACTTATAGGTAGCTGGAACTCAAGGAGCTGCCATCATGACCAAGACAATCCTGAACTTCGCTCACGAGGTGAAGGTTGCAAGCCGCTCACTAACGCGATCGAAGGGTCTCGCTCTCACCGTCATCCTTACGCTTGCGGTGGGGATAGGCGCAAACGCCGCCATCTTCGCCGTCGTGCGCGGCATTTTGTTGCGGCCACTGGTCAACCGGGACGAAGATAGGCTAATCTACATCCGGCAAAGTGCGCCCGGTATCGGCGCCGGCAACGCTGCCTTCTCAGTGCCCGAGATCCGGGACCTGCGCGAGCGTGTCAAGAGTGTGAGCGCATTCGGCGACTTCTCTACCATCAGTTTCACGATGGTGGGCTTGGGCGAGCCGCGCGAGGTCCGCGCCGGCGTCGTCGGAGGATCATACTTCGACGTGATGGGATTGCACCCGGTTCTAGGCCGGCTGCTGGATGCACGCGACGACGGGCCCACGGCAGCCGGAGCCATGGTGCTGACCTATCGTTTCTGGGCAACAGAGCTTAAGGGGGATCTGGCGGTGGTTGGCAAGAACATCAGGCTCGGCTCGCGCGCGGCGACCATCGTGGGAGTCTTGGAACCGTCGGTACCCTATCCCGCGGAAACCGAAATCATCGCCAATGTCGTGACCAGTCCGCATCATCTCTCGCGACGATGGTGACCGGACGCGTCCATCGGATGACCGAGCTGTTCGGAACGTCTTGCGCCCGCTGCGACTCTGGAGCAGGCGCGTGCCGAGCTGCGCGCCGTCCACGGGGCGATGATTCGAGAACATCCTGAAGCGTATTCGACTCAGGCGGATTTTAGAATCGATGCAGTCCGCTTGCGCGAGCAGATTACTTCGCGTGCAAGGACCGTGCTGTTGGTGCTGCTCGCCGCGTCGGCCCTGGTGTTCGTGATCGCCTGCTCGAACGTCGCCAACCTGATTCTGGCGCGAACGATCCGGCGCCAAGGCGAGCTTGCAATTCGCGCGGCGCTCGGCGCAGGCACCGCTACGTTGCGCCGGACGCTGCTGGCTGAAAGCCTCCTGCTGTGCGGGGCCGGCGCGACGCTGGGCGTCTTGATTGCCCGTCCGATGGTGGCCATCCTGGCTCGTTACGCCTCGCGCTTCTCGGTCCGCGCGCTCGATCTGAAAGTCGACTCCAGCATGCTGTGGGTTGGGGCCGGGCTGGCAGTGGTTGCGGCGGTGCTCCTGGCGTTTGTCCCGCGTCTTCCGTCGGCTGAAACCTCGCATGGATTCGGTTTGTCCGGCGGGAGCGCGCGGATCGCCCGCGGCACGAATCGCCGCCAGCGGGTGTTCGCGATCACACAGATTGCCGCCTCCTTCGTGCTGTTGGTCGGCGCGAGCATGCTACTCAAGACGCTGCTCGCGCTCGAAGCTATGCAAACCGGTTTCGACACCCGCCATGTGCTCGCGATCAACGTCCCCGTCTTGTCGTACGGAAAGACGGCCGATCAGATTGTTGCTTTCTACAAGGAAACAACGCGACGCATCACTGAATTGCCGGGAGTTGAGGGCGTCGCTGTCGGTACCATGGTGCCTTGGCGCGACGCCGGGCAGTTCGGCACGGGCCTCCAATTCTCGGCGGACGGGCATGTGCGGGCGCCCGGCGAAGAAGATCCGCGCGCACGATTCCGTACGGTCTCGCCCGGGTTTTTCGCCGCGCTCGGCGTTCCGATCATCGCGGGACGAGATTTCAACGACGCGGATCGTCGCGATCGCGAACCAGTCGCAGTCGTGAGCCAAAGTCTGGCGCAACGGATGTTCCCGAATCAGGACGTCGTCAACCATCACATGATGTGGACCGATCCAGTCCTCAAGTTCACCAGCTTTAGTCCGGCGCCCCAGCGCATCGTCGGAGTCGTGGCGGACGTCGACGACGAAAACGTCGTGCCCGGCCCGGTCATGAGCGTCTATCAGCCTTTCGAGCAGGCGCCGCTCTGGGGAGGCCGCCTATTTGTTCATTCGCGCACCGACCCTTACGCCCTGGTGCGGCCGATCACGCGAATCATTCGCGAGATATCGGCGGACCAACCGGTCGAGCGAGCGGCCACGCTTGAAGACATCCGGGCGGAAGTGCTCGCGCCGGATCGGTTGAACACCTTTGTATTCGGAGGTTTCGCCGCCGTCGCGCTGGCGATTGCACTGGTCGGCGTCGCAGCCGTACTGGCGTTCTCGGTCAGCGCGCGGACGCGGGAGTTCGGCATCCGGATGGCGATCGGATCGCATCCGGGGCATGTCCTGGCGGGCGTTGTGTCCGAGGGCGCTCTGATGGCGGCAGCGGGTGTTGTCGCAGGCGCGACAGGCGGATTCGCGCTCGCGAGTCTGGCGAGGAGCAATTTCGAGAGCATCCAGATGCCTGGCGTTGTCCCGGCGGTCGCCTCAGCCGTGTTGTTGCTCGCCGCCGCGGTGGTTGCCTCGGCGCTTCCCGCGGCCCATGCGGCGCGAGTCGACGTAATGCAGGCGCTCCGGTCGGGCTAATATCTCGACATACCGGTTCGAATGCACCGCAAACGACCTGGATTCCCGCGCATCCGGAAGGACCTTGGCTTCGGCCAGCGCGGGTCATTCATGACGAACGCGATGATCGGGTCGACGGACATTGCTTGGCACCGTTGTTCGATCCTGGGATTCCGGCGTTCGCAGACGCAGATTGAGCGTGGTGGTGGTTTGCGGTGGAACTGCCTGATGTCGGTCATCATCGGCCACAACTCGGGTCCGCGTGGCCTGGAGGCCACTCCGGCGAACGTTTCCGACTTTCCTTCATTCTTCGGAACCATCCGCCACGCTTCGCGAATCGCGATCTCACAGGAGCAGCTCGTCGGATCATGGCCTTGCCCATCCGGAGTGAGTCTGTGAACGTGGTTCCACAGGTCGCAAGTTACCTTTTACTACGGCGAAGCCCCCGCCTAGGACGTGCGGCAGGTACGGCTGGATCACGGCCACGCGCTCAAGTGCGGCCCCCGGAGCTGGTGCACCCAAACCGCCGCAGCCTGGTAAGAAAAAAGCTTTGTTCACTGCAAGGGCGCCGGCCTCGCGCTTCCAGCGGCGCCCTTGGAGTTGTTTTCAGCTACTACGACTCGCGGATTAGAACCTGATCCGCAGGTTGAAGGTCAGGTTCCGAGGCGAATTGAATTGACCGCCGTTCGGGTCGTTGGAACCGAGGACACCCCAATTGTTCGGATTGCTGATGTCCAGGACGGGGTCGACCAGAGCGACGTGATTGAATACGTTGACGAACTGGAAGGACAAGGTTGCGGCCACCCGCTCGCGGAACACGTTGAAGTCCTTGGCAATGTTCATATCCACGTTCCAGTTCGACAGGCCCCGAATCTGGCCGGCCGATCCGCAACTGGTGTCGTATCCCAGGATGCAAGGCCTGAACTCATTGAAGACTCCCACCGGATTGGAGAACATGTTGATATTGTTTCCGCCGTTGGCAAGGTTGCCGTTGATGCCCGCGCCAGCGGGGCTGTTGGGGACGTTGATGTTGTAAATGGCCGAGCTGCCGCCGGTAAACTTGCTGGCGAGAACGGCGCCATCGTTGGTGCCGCCGGTTTGGGTTTCACCGAACGACTCGGAGGAATTGAGGGTCGCCACAGCCAGCGGCGCGCCGCTGCGGACCGTGAAGATCGGAGCGATTCTCCATCCGCCGAGCGCGTGTCCGAGGAAGCCCTTCTGCGCCCTGAAGAACGGCTCAGACCATAGGAAGGTCTGGGTGTAGGTGAACTTGTAGTCGAAGAACTGCGGACCGTACATGGATTGGCGGACGTTATAGGGGTTGAGGGTAGTATATTCCGACGTCGCCTGAGACTCGTTGCCGGTACCCAGGGCGCGGCCCCAGGTGAAGTTCGATAGCGTCGTCACGCCATGCCAATCCTGCGTCCTGAAGGTGGTGTAAAGCGCATTGTAGTTGGACGTGCCGGAGCTATCGTCGGCGTAGATGCCCGATGCCTGGCCGGAGGGGAGCGCTGCGCTTTGGCTGCTCGGAAGGGTCCGGCCCAGGGTCCATGAGGGAGCCTGGCTGAGAGCCGACCACCACTGGAACACCTGCGCCGTTGGGGCCGGCGTCACTGGCGGGCGTGGCCTTCGGGGAGATGGTTGCGATCTGATCGTCGTTCGTTGGAGAGGACGTTGTGGTGGGTCCGCTAGCCAGATCAACCGCGCTTTGTGCGGGTACCCGAATCGTCAGCAGATCCACCTGCGCTTCCTCGCTGCGGTGCCGGATCGCCCGCAACAACTGCGGATCAATGCGCGCCAGGCGCGCCAACATCGGCGCGTCCATCCGATCGTTCTTGCGCGTGCTTTCGGTAATCAACCGTACCTGCCGCGCGTTCGCCACGATCGCTGCAAACCCCAACCCCGTCAGCAAACCGCTCACCGACGGTGAATGCGTTCCCACTTCCTACGCGATCCGGCATCGCCGCACTCCGGAAAACTTCGGCACCATGGTTTCTTAGTGGTCGCCACGCTGCCTTCGGTCCACACCTCCCAGTCTCCTCCCGGCACGCAATAGCGGCTGATCTTGTCTCCCAGCTCCATGCCGATCGTGTTCGGCCCCTGTTCCCGGGCCGTCGTTCCGGACTCTGTTGGACGATGGTATTCTTCTTCCTGGCCGGTCTCCTTTGCACTTCGAGTGCGTGTCCATTGGGAGCTTAACGCATCCCGCCGGGGCCGGCCCTCTCATTCCATCTCGGAAAGCCCGCCATTGCGATTGCACCCACGTGCCGCGACCGCGAAGGAGTGTCGCCAGCGCCGCAAGCTTCGAGGGTCAGTCGTGACGCAACGCGGTCAAGGGACCGATGCGCGACGCCCTTCGCGCCGGCGCATATCCCGCGAACATCGTGGCGATCACTAGCGTTCCCACCGCGACCGCCAGAGCAGCCGGATCGTTCGCCTTGTTGCCGTACAGGAACGACTCGACCAGCCGCGAGGATGCGTACGCCACCGGCACGCCGATCGCGAGTCCGGCCGCCGCCATCGCCATCGCTTGCCGGATCACCATCCACACCACGCACCCACGGCGCGCCCCAGCGCCATGCGGATCCCGATCTCGCCGGTCCTCCGCGCCACCATATAGGACATGGTTCCATACAATCCCACGCACGCGATGATCAGCGCCAGACTCGCGAACATCGTGCATAGGCGCGCGAACACGATCTGCTGGCTCATTTCCGCCTCGATCTCGCCCGCCTGCATGCCGAGATTCGTCACCGGAATGCGCGTGTCGGCTTGCTGCACGATTTCGCGGACCGTGGTCGCGTACGCGAGCGGATCGCCTTCCGTCCTCAGGAAAAAGGTCATCTCCTCCACGGGCACATTCAAGTTCTGCTCGAACGGCATGTAAACGATTGCCGGAAAATTTCCAGTCAGATCGTCATACTTCATATTCTTCGCCAAGCCGATAATCTCCATCTCCTCCGGTTTCCGCCCGGGCCACAGACTCACCACGCGCTGCCCCATCGGATTCCGATCCTCGAGATTCTCCTTCACCCAAGCCTCATTCACGATCGCTACAGGAGACGACCCCTGCCGGTCCCGCTCATCGAATTCGCGTCCGATCAACAGGGGAATCTTCATCGTGGCGAAGAACCCCGGTCCAGTTGCCAAAACGCGAGTGCTCTTATAGGACATCCCGGAGCCGTGGCCGCTGGGGGCGTTCGGCGGCGGCTGTTTGCCGATCGGAACCACGGGCCACCCCCAGGCGCCATCGCCGATCAGCGGCGAATTCGCCACCGTCGCGCCGCGAACTCCCGGAATCGCCGCGAAGCGTTTCTGCAAATCGCTTTAAAACGAGAGAATTTCCGGGTCGCGATGTCCCGCCTGTTTGGCATTCAGCTTGAACAGCAGGTATTTTCGTGCTGGAACCCTAGTTCGATCGAATTCAGATTCGACAGAGTCCGCACAAACAATCCTGCGGCGACCAATAGCAGCAGCGAAATCGCCATCTGGGACACCACCAGCGCCTGGCTCAAACTAAATCTCAGCCAGCCGTGCCGCCGCGTGTCGCCTGAGCGCGTTTCCTTCAACACCGGCATCACATCCACGCGTGTGGCCTGAAGCGCCGGAACCAGCCCGAAGAACAATCCCGTGATCATCGCGAGCACGGCCGTCGCGGCCACGACGTGCCAGTTCAACTCCGCGCGCAGCTTGAAACTGCCGCCTCCGCTCGCCAGAAGAACCGTCAGGAAACGCACCCCCCAGACCGCGAACAAAATTCCGACCGCGCCGCCGATCGAGGCGAGCAGCAGGCTCTCGGTCAGCAACTGCCGGATCACGCGTCCTCGAGCCGCGCCCATGCTGAGCCGCACCGCCATCTCGCGCCGCCGCGCCGTCGCCCGCGCCAGCAGCAGATTGGCGATGTTGGCGCACGCGATGGCGAGAATCAACCCGGCCATGGCGAGCAGAATATATAGCGGCTCGGAATATTCGCGACGCAGGTTATCCAGGCCTCCCGCGCCCGGTTTGAGCAGGAACTTCGGCAGATTGCTCCGCTCCTCATCGTTGGTCGCGGTCGTGGCTACCCACGTTTCGAGGATTTGCCCCGCGGCAGCCTGCGCTTGCGCCATGGAAACGCCTGGACGCAGGCGCGCCATCATCTCGACCCAGTAGTAATGCTCATCGAGGTATCGTTCGCCGGCGGTTCCGCTCGGCTCCCGTTCCGGGTCGAGCAGCAGATCGGCATGCATCGGCTCGCTGACCGTGCTGTACTCGGTCCGGTTGTCGAGTTACGCCTAGACTAGGAGCTTGTTGAAAAAGGGTCTGGACGTAGCCTTCTGATGCTTGGAAACGTCTTCACAGCATGCGTGGAGACGACCAACAACAGTTTGATGCTTTCAGCTATGTAAGACCGGAAGAGCGGGTGCCGGAGGATCATCCGTTGCGGCCGATCCGCAGGGCCGTCGATGAAGTGCTGCGGTCGATGTCGCGCCAGTTCGACAAGCTGTATGCGGAGAACGGCCGCGCTTCCATTCCGCCGGAGCGGTTGCTGCGCGCGCTGTTATTGCAGGTGTTTTATTCGATCCGCAGCGAGCGGATGCTGATGGAGCAGCTCCACTACAACCTGCTGTTCCGCTGGTTTGTGGGCATGGAAATGGACGAACCGGTGTGGAATCACGCGGTGTTCCGCAAGAATCGCGAGCGGCTGCTGAATCAAGAAGTGGCGCGAATGTTTTTCGAGCGCGTGCGGGAACAGGCGCGGGGGTATATGTCGGATGAACACTTCACGGTGGATGGCACGCTGATCGAAGCCTGGGCCAGCCAGAAAAGTTTTCAGAAAAAGGACGGCGGTGATGATGAGCCGGGCAACTTTCACGGGCACCAGCGGCGCAACGACACGCATGTCTATAAGACCGATCCGGAGGCGAAGCTGTATCGCAAGGGGCATGGACAGGAAGCCAAGTTGAGTTATCTGGGGCACGTGCTGATGGAGAATCGGAATGGCCTGATCGTGGATGCGATGGTAACGACGGCGGATGGAACGGCCGAGCGCGATGCCGCGCTGCTGATGGTGCACCGGCGCTGGCGAAACCGTGAGCCGATCCGCAGCGTGGGCGCGGACAAAGCCTATGACGCGCGCGATTTCGTACAGCTGCTGCGAGAGATGCGAGTTGGTCCGCACGTCACGCAGAATGGGAATCGCCGGGGCGGTAGCGCAGTGGACGCGCGGACGACGTCACGGCTCACCGGCGGCAACATGCGCGCGTTCGCCCCCATGCAGGTGGCAGATCCGGTCCGGCTGCGTTCCGGCAATAAAAACTTCGCTCCGCACCTTGGGACATCCGGGCGCGGCCAGCTCGCCGGTTTCGGGATCGATTTGCGCGGTCACGATACCGCTGGGCGCCGGGAAATATTGGACGTTTCGATACTCCGGATGCTGGTGCGCGCGCTTCATGAACTCGGTCCAGATCGGCAATGCGCTATCGGCGCCCGCAAGTTTCAGATCGCGATTGTCGTCGAACCCCACCCATACCACGCAGATCAGTTTGGAGGTGAATCCGGCAAACCATCCGTCGCGGGCAGACCCGGTTTTTCCGGCCGCGGGCAAAACGAATCCGCGGCTACGCACCCCCGCGCCGGTACCCGACCACAGCACTTCTTGCATCATATTCTCGGCCAAGTATGCAACTCGCGGATCCAGCACGGCTTTTCGCACCACTTGCGACTCGAAAATCGGCGCGGATCGCGCGTCGCGAATGGACTTGATGAACCCGGGCTTCAGGAAATTGCCGGAGTTCACGAAGATGGTGTAAGCGCCGGCGATGGCGAGCGGCGTTACGTCATAAGCTCCCAATGCGATCGACGGCGTCGGCTTGATGTCGTCGCCGAGTCCCACGGCTCTGGCAACGCGCGCAACCTTGTCGTAGCCTGCCAACTCGGCAATCTTGATCGCAGGGATATTAAGCGAGTGAGCCAGCGCGTACCGTAAAGTAACCTTACCGGCGTACCCGCCTTCGTAATTACCCGGCTCCCAGGATTGTCCATTGAAATCGAAGGTGGTGGGTTCGTCCTTCACCATGCTAGCGGGGGTGAGCCTATCGGCGCCGGTTTTGAGCGCCGAGCTCAGCGCGGCCGCGTATACGAACGGCTTGAAAGAGGAACCCGGTTGGCGTTGCGACTCTACTCGATTGAGTTGAGTTATTCCATAGCTCCGGCCTCCCACCAATGCCCTTACCTCTCCGGTCTGCGCGTCCAAAACGACCACCGCGACCTGCGCCTTAGGCATCGCGTTTGTGCCATATTCCTTGAAGCGATGTTTCAAGCGGCGATCGGTTTCCTGAATGCCGATGCGGACCGCGTCCACCGCGTCCCGCTGTAAATTCATGTCTAACGTGCTGTAAACGCGGTACGGCTCGCTTTGGAAGTCGTAGTCTGGGAAGTCGTTTTGCAGGGTTTCATTCACCAAGTCGACAAAATATGGAGCATCGCTCGATTCGGCTTCCTCGTGCGTGACCACGACGGGCGCTGTAATCGCGCTTTGATACTGACCTTCGGCGATGAAGCCGTTGACGCGCATGGCTTTCAGGATGATGTTGCGGCGCGCCTTGGCGCGCTCCACATAACGAAAGGGATCCCGCGTGCGCGGCGCTTGAATCAGCCCGGCCAACAAGGCCGCCTCGGGCAGCGTCACCGTGTTGAGATCCTTGCCCAAGTAGACTTCGCTGGCCTTTCCGAATCCCTGGATGCTGAAACTCCCCTGATGCCCTAGATAGACAGTGTTGGCGTAGTCCTCAAAGATCTGTGGCTTGCTGCGAGTGTGCTCCAGATGCAGGGTGATGAACGTCTCCGGGATCTTGCGGCGCCATCCGCGCTCCGGACCGAGCAGGAGCGTCCGCGCCAGTTGCTGGGTTAGCGTGGAAGCGCCTTGGGCGCTGCGCCGGTCCTTCAGGTCGATCCACATTGCGCGAAGGATGCGCGGAAGATCGAAGCCGTTGTGCACAAAAAAGTGCCGATCCTCGGCGGAGAGAATCGCGTTCACCATCACGGGCGGGATGTCGTTGAAACGAACCATCCGTCTCTTCTCGCGGCTGCGATCGAAAAAGTTGGTGATCGGTTCGGGCTCGAGCAAAAATTGAGAGCGCGCGCCGCGGTCGCGCAGGGACGTGATTTGCACGATCCGGCCCGCCTTAATCCGGATGGCCGCGCCTTCCCGTTGGTAGGCTCGCGTGTCGCCCACAATCTCGGGCTCCGCCGACGCGAGCAAGCCCGACGCTACACCGAGACGCATCGCGACGCCGTAAGCGAAGATCGGGCCGTCGACCCCTCTCCCGGCCCCGAAGACCGCATGGCGAACCGCCAGGTGCACGACCGCGTCCGAGCGGTCTTCGCCGCCTTGCCCGAGCAGGACCACCGCTGCCTTTTTTGTCCGTGCAGAAGGACTGTGAAAGATTTCGCCGGGTTCTGCTTGGGAGCACGAAGCGCTTTTGGTCGATCCCCTGCGCAGTCGCAGGCGCGGCCACTCGTCCCTGCTGTAGCGAAGGACCTCGCGAGCGACCGTATGTGGTCCTATGACTCCGTACGGTCAGGGCTTTGCGCCACTGAACAGGTTCCGTGTTTTGCAAGTCCCGTGAGGTTTGCTGCGACCAAATGCGGTCAAACGGCCGACTTCAAAGGTCCTTTCGAGAGATGCCGAGCTTTCGCATTAAAGCGTTCAAGGTCGTTCGAGGCATTCCGAGTTGGCTGGCCGCTTTGCTGATCACCCCGTTCGTCTCGCGGAGCATGCGCATGATGTGCTCCCTCTCCACCTGCTCCAGTGTGCCGCCGGCGGGCTCCATCGCGTCCGCTCGAATTTCGTCCAAAGGAGCGCGCAGGCTCGATCCCTGCGAGAGAATGACCGACCGTTCAATGAAGTTTTCCAGCTCCCGCACATTTCCGGGCCACGGCCAGCTCACCAGGGCGCGCATCGTATCCGAGGGGATCTTATCGATTTCTTTGTTCATCTCTCGCGCGTACTTTTGCGTGAAGTGGCGGGCGAGCACGGGGATGTCCTCGGCGTGATCGCGCAAGGGAGAGGTGGTGATGGGGAAAACCTTCAGCCGGTAATACAGATCGCTGCGAAAAAGTTTGTCGCCCATCATTTGCGTTAGGTTGCGGTTAGTGGCTGCCACCAGGCGGACGTCGATGGGAATCGTCTTGGTGCCGCCGAGACGCTCGAAAGCTTTCTCCTGCAGCGCGCGGAGCAACTTCGGTTGCAGGTCCAGGGGAATGTCACCGACCTCGTCCAGAAACAGGGTTCCGCGGTGGGCCATCTCAAAACGTCCGATTTTTTGGGATAGGGCGCCGGTGAAAGCTCCTCTTTCGTAGCCGAACAGCTCGCTTTCGAGAAGCCCGGTCGGAATGGCGGCGCAGTTCAAAGTGATGAAGGGACGTTCCCGGCGTGGACTCATCCGGTGAACGGCCCTCGCCACCAGTTCTTTCCCGGTGCCGGTTTCGCCCAGGATCAACACCGTGGCATTGGTGGGCGCCACTACTTCGACCTGCCCCAGCATTCGCTTCAACGCAGCGCTGCGCCCGACGATTTCCTGGAAGTCGTCCTTCACTTCAAGAACTTCGTTCTCGGCGTTTTCATGGCGGTAGCGTCCGCGCAAATCCTGCACAAAAGAGATCCAGCGGAACGGCGAAAGTTTGAGGACCGCAGTCGCTACGACCACCGGGACTCGCGTACCGTCTTTGCGGATCAACTCCTTTTCATAGGGAGTGCAGGCGCCGAATCGCAAGCCTTCCTCATGCGCGAGTTCGTCCAGCGCGCAATATTCGCGAGGCGTGAGGTCGGGCCAGTGGAGCCGACCGGCGAGCAAATCTTCGCGGCTGTACCCGACCAGGTCGAGGAAAGAATCGTTGGCGTCGGGAATCCGGTCAAACTCGCCCGAAACGATGCCGGCGATCGAGGTCTCCACCGGCAGGGGCAGCACGCGTGTGCGGGTCTGGCGCAGCTTTTCGTCGCGTTCATGACGCTCGCCGAAATCGCGCACTACCCTCGCAAACCCTTGCAGCTCGCCACTTTCCGCTTTCAGGGCCATGGTGATGCCGTTGGCCCAGAATCGAGTCCCGTCTTTTCGTATGCACCAGCCTTCGTTCCCGACATGTCCTTGGGCCACCGAACGGTCGAGCTCATCCCGCAGCTTGCCGCGCAGAGTATCTTCGGCGGGATAGAGCAAACTTACATGCCGGCCCACTGCGTTCGGCGCTCGCGTAGCCGAAAATGCGTTCAGCTCCGGAATACCAGGCGGCAATGTTGCCGTCGACGTTCAGTAAGAAGAGAGCGTAGTCCTTTACCCATGCAGGAATGCCGCTAGCTTTGGATTTATCGCGAAAGACCAGCAGATGGTGCACCGGCAAGACGTTTCCCTTGGCGGCGTACTCGACTTCCCGCAGACTTCCATCCGGTCCAACCAGGCTCAACGTACCTTCCTGCTCCCCGTGTTGCAGAAAGGCTTGCCACAGCTCGGACATTTTGGGCTTCGAAGCGGGCTCGACGAAGTCATCCAAACTGCTTCCAATCACCTGTTCGCGCGGCAGTCCCAGAAGCTTGCCTGCGCCGGAGCTGGCATCCAGATTATGACGGTCGTTATCCGCGATCAGAATAGGCTCGGAAGGATGGTGAACGATCGCGCGGAATAGCGACTCCAGCTCCCGGGGGCCGTTTTCGGCAAGCCAACTACTGGCCTGGGACTTCGAGGCCCTGGGGACCATAGCGCATTACTCCTTGCTCCGTCGATCCAGGAGGCCCGGACGGCTCGAAGAACCACGTCGGGGCACGCTTCAAACAGCGGGAAGCCAAGAGTGGCGGTGAGTTCAGTATAGCACTGACGGCCGCGCTTGACCGCATTTGGTCAAATGACGCGGCGCGGTCGGGCTGAATGCCGCCATTCCGCGTTCTTCTCGCGGCCAATCCGCAGTCGTGGCAGCGGGGGTGTTTGGGCCAGGAATTGCATTTCTCAGAAACGTTCGGAAAGGAGAGCAATCAAAATGTTGTGGACAATTTGCGTGATTCTATTTGTGCTGTGGGCGCTCGGGATGGTGACTTCCTACACTGCCGGAGGGCTTTTGCACATTCTGCTGGTGGTGGCGCTGGCGATCCTGGTGGTCAACCTGATTATGGGACGCAGGGCGCGCATTTAGCGGTCCTTTGAATCGAGAACCAACATGCCTTTAGTCAATCTGGTCTTTGCGCTGATCGTCGTCGGCGTGGCGTTGTGGCTGATCAATCGCTTCATCCCCATGGCTTCCAGCATCAAATCGATCCTGAATGTCGTCGTGGTGGTTGCGGTTGCCGTGTGGGTCTTGCAGGCCGTCGGGTTGTGGGGCAATATCACCAGCTACCGGATCGGCAGGTGAAGCGGTATCGAACGGTTCAACCGGAGGCTGCGCGATTTGATGGCTCGTCTCGGACCGAGTCCTTGCGTGGCGCACCGCAAGTACCGCAAGGCGGTTGAACCGTCGGGAAGATAGGGACTTTTGATGTCGTTACCACGACGGATCACACATTTACGAAAATCCTCAGCGAGCCGCGGATCTGCGTCTGAAGAGAAGACGCACATAAACCGAAGTCAAGGAACGAAGTGATCGAGCAATCCGCTGGGAAGTTCGCGACACGCCTCCTTCGAAAGAGCCGGAGTGCCGTGTCCATTGGCCTTCTGAGCCTCCTCATGGCTCGCAATGGGTTTTCCTACTCGGTTCTGACGCACGAGGCGATCATCGACGCGGCCTGGGGCACTTCCATCAAGCCGCTCCTGCTAAAGCGATTTCCGGACGCCACAGCGGAGCAGCTAATCGAAGCCCACGCATACGCATACGGCGGAAGCATCATTCAGGACTTGGGCTATTACCCGTTTGGAGCAAAGTTGTTCAGCGATCTGCTGCACTACGTGCGGAGCGGCGACTTCGTCCTCAATCTGATTCGCGAATCTCAAGATGTGGACGAATATGCCTTTTCCCTGGGAGCGCTGGCCCACTACGCCGCGGATAACGACGGCCACCGCATGGCAACCAACCTGGCCGTTCCGCTGCTTTACCCGAAACTTCGCCAAAAATTCGGGAATCAGGTGACTTATTCCGACGACGCGCTTTCCCACCTGAAGACGGAGTTCGGGTTCGATGTACTGCAGGTTGCCCAGGGCCACTATGCTCCCGATGCATATCACGGGTTTATCGGCTTTCAAGTCGCCCGGCCGCTGCTGGAGAGAGCCTTTCAGGATACCTACGGAATGAAGCTGGGAGACGTATTTTCCAGCGTCAGTCTGGCGATCGGTTCTTATCGTCATTCCGTAAGCTCGACGGTTCCGGCTATGACCCGAGTGGCCTGGAACATGAAGAAGTCCGAAATCGTCAAGGACGCTCCGGGGACCACCAAGCGGAAGTTCTTATACAATTTGTCGCGCTCGAGTTACCGGAAAAGTTGGGGCACGGAGTACCAGGAGCCGGGATTCCGGTCTAGACTCCTCGCAAGGTTCATCAGTATCCTGCCCAGAGTGGGCCGATCCAGAACGTTGAGATTCGAGGTTCCGACCCCGGCTGTCGAGAAGCTGTTTATGGCGAGCTTCAACGCGGCGCTGCAGCGCTACTGGGAGCAGCTATCTGCGCTTGGGGCGGACCGGCTGACGTTGCCTAACGATAATTTCGATCTGGGAGAAGTCACCGAAGCCGGCAGGTACCGGTTGTGCGATCGCGCTTATGCGCAGTTGCTTGGCAAACTGGAAGGTCATTATGCCGACGTGCCCGGAGAGCTGCGACTCAACATTCTGGCTTACTATGGCGACTTGAGCGCTCCGATTTCGACTAAGACGGACAGCGGGGAATGGGCCAAGGTGGTGAAGGAACTGGATGACTTGAGGGCTTCGGCAGCCGCGACCGCCCTATCCGTCCCGTGAGCCGGCACGCCTGCTCCGTGCCGGTGGTCCGCGGGGCGACGGGCTATTTGATTTCAACCTTGAAGAGCACTGCATCCGAGTGGTCGTGGCGCCACCGGAAGTACTGCTGCTGCTGGGTGTGATTCATTCTGCCAAAATCCCGATAATCCTGGTGCTGCTCACCTAGGTAGACCCGGTAAGCGCGATCTTCGTTGCCGATGAATACATGGTCATCCTTACGTTCTTTGTCGTGATAAACCTTGTCGTGGTGGGTCTCGGCTGGGGCCGCGAGCGGGGCTAGGAACGCGGCGCCCATCAAGAGTCCACTGAGAATCAGAAAACGTTTCATATTTGGAAACCTCGTGGTCCGATACGCAGATTGCGGGCCGTTCGAGCCAAGCGGCAAATCAACGCCCTAATCCGTCTCTATCGGGAAAGCTCGACCATATCCGGTCAGGTGACCGAATACGGTTAGATTTCTGATCTGCCGCGCCTTCCGTATTCGATTGAGAAGCTGCATCGTATGGAGTTGGCGTCTGACCACAATTGGAGCGACTCGTGCACTAACTAAGCAGTCGCGGGTTTTTCCTTCGACAGAAGAGGGGAAGAAAATGAAATTCATTATGGCAACTGCCCTGGCGCTCACCCCGCTGATGGCTATGGATAAAGACTCTGCAAAACGGCTGGATCAGGCCGCGGTTGTGTTTTCCGAGGTCATGGCGACCCCCGATAAGGGCATTCCACAGGAGCTGCTCGAGAACGCCCGCTGCATCGTCATTGTTCCGGCGCTAAAAACGGCGGCTTTCGTATTTGGCGCGAAATATGGAAAGGGATACCTGTCCTGCCGCAATAAGGGTGGGAACGGTTGGTCGGCGCCCGGCACGGTCCGCATCGAAGGCGGCAGTTTCGGTTTCCAGATTGGCGGCTCCGAAACCGACTTGATCATGCTGGTGATGAATGAAGGCGGACGCGATCGATTGCTTTCGAGCAAGTTCACGCTGGGAGCGGAGGGCTCGGTTGCCGCTGGTCCAGTGGGGCGCACGACGACGGCGCAGACGGACGCGCAGATGCACGCGGAAATTCTCTCGTGGTCGCGCTCGCAGGGGCTGTTTGCCGGCGTGGCTCTCGAAGGCGCTACTCTGCGTCAGGACCTGGATGACAACGCCGCAATGTACGGCAGGAAAATCGAAAACCGCGAGATCGTGACCTCGGGTATTCGTGCGCCGAAGGCGGCTATGCGGCTGCTCGGCATGCTAAACAAATACTCGTGGCGCGAGCATCGGGAAGTGCCGACCGGGTCACCCGACAGACAGCAGTAAGTAAGTAATCCATCGAGAGACCAACCATGAAAACGATCAGCACATTCCTGTTGGCCTGCGGCGTTCTGTCGGCACAGACGACGCAGGCCCCGAACCCGACGCAACAATCCGAGAACGCGGCCAGGATGGCCGCGGGATCGGTACCGATTTATCGGGTCACCCGTGGTCGCCAGGACCACCAAGGCGATTAACTACAACCATCGCAGCGGATCCACCCGGATCGGCTTTCGTGGAACAGCCTTGATGCCGCAGGCCATGGGCGAAGCCAAGGTTGAGAGCAAGCAGGGAGTCATCAAGATCGATGCCGACATGCAGAAGCTGGAGCCGGCGACCAAGTTCGATCGCGAATATCTGACTTATGTGATGTGGGCCATTACTCCGGAGGGCCGGGCGACTAACGTGGGAGAAGTGCTGCTGAACGGCGGGAAGAGCAAACTGGACGCCACTACTGAATTACAGTCTTTCGGGTTGATCGTTACGGCGGAGCCTTACTTCGCCGTAACGCAACCGAGCGACGTGGTTGTCATGGAGAATTTTGTCCGCCACGATACCGTGGGCACCATCGAAGAGCTGGATGCCAAGTACGAGTTGTTACAGCGGGGCCAGTATACGTTGAACGTCAATCCCGCGGACATCAAACCGATGGGGCTGGATCGAAAAGTCCCGCTGGAACTGTATGAAGCTCGAAACGCGGTTCAAATCGCGCGCTGGACCGGAGCCTCGGTGTATGCCGCGGACACGTTCCAAAAGGCTTTGGACGATCTGGAGAATGCCGAGGGCTACTTGACAGGCAAAGCGGGCAGCAAACCGATTGGGACTGTGGCACGCGAGGCTGTTCAAATGGCGGAAGACTCGCGAATCATCACGATAAAGAAGATCGGGGACGAACAGTTAGCGAAGGAGCGCCAGGCCGGAGTGGACCGTGAAGCGAACGCGGAGACAGCTCGAATCACGGCTCAACAGGACGCCCAGCGGCTGGCGCGCGAGCATGAAGCGCATAACATAGCCGCGCGGGCCGATGCAGATCGGCTAAAGCAGGAAAGCGATGCCCGGATCGCTGCCGCACAGTCGGAAACCGATCGCGTGAAACGCGACAACGAGGCGCAGACTGCGGCGGCACAGATCGAAGCCGATCGCGTGAAGAGGGACAATGACTCGCAAACCGCCGCTAATCGGACCGAAGCGGATCGTTTGAAACGCGAGAACGATGCGCAGACGGCGGCGAATCAGGCCGAGACGGATCGTTTGAAGCGAGAGAACGACGCGCAGAGGGCCAGCGCCGCTGGAGACAAAGCACAGGCCGATGCTGAAAAGACCCAATTGCGGGCGCAGCTTCTGCTTCAATTCAACGCGATTCTTCAGACGCGCGATACTGCGCGCGGATTGATCGTAAATATGTCGGATATCCTGTTCGATACCGCGAAGTTTTCGCTTCGGCCGTTGGCGCGCGAGAAGTTGGCGAGGGTCGCCGGGATTCTCGCGGGACACCCGGGGCTGCGCTTGCAGGTGGAAGGTTTCACCGACAGCGTGGGCGGCGACGATTACAATCAGCAGCTCTCGGAAAATCGGGCATCCTCTGTGCGCGACTACCTCACTGGGGCGGGAATTCCGCCGGCCTCGGTAACGGCCCAAGGCTTCGGCAAGACTCAACCCGTCGCGTCAAACGATACCTCCAGCGGCCGCCAGCAAAATCGACGGGTGGAACTGGTGGTGTCGGGTGAAATAATCGGATCGTTGCTCCGTCCGGCCGCGGCGCTGGCGGTTCAATGAAACCGAGGTAGCTTTAGAGTGATTCCGGGCCGGTGGATTGCGCGCCGGCCCCTCTTACTGCGTCACGAAGAAAGGAATGGGCATGTTCATGAAGCTCGCCAAGTGGGTTTCGGTTCCGTTCCTATTAATTATCGCAATGTTTACGCAGTTTGCCGCGAGTTATGAGTTCCTGCTGGACATCGCGATCTGTCAAGGCGCCCTCATCGTTGTCCAACGGACTTTTAGGGCAAAAGAGTACTTCCTGGGTGCCGGCTTTGTGGCAATTGCCATTGTGTTCAGTCCTTTACCCCTCATATTCAAGATTTTCCTTCTGCTGAGCTTTACCTGCGTCGCTGCCTTCGTCACTCTGCTAGACACGTGGAAGACGCGACCGGCGCCCGCCGTCTGAAAACCAGTTGTTCGCTTGCTCTTACCGTTCCACAAAAACCTAGAGCGCGATCGGATAGACTTGTTCATCTTCGTTGGTAACGGTTGGACCGGCCACTTCCTTCGGTCGCGGCTCGCGAAAGGCGCGGAGCATGAGCCGCGACCATGGAAGCGGTCGGTAGTGAAGTTTCCAGCAGCTCTCGCCGATTCAGAGCCGCGCTCGTCAGCAGGCGGATGCTTATGACCTCCCACGTCTAACGGCTTGTCGCGGCTTCGACCGTATTTGGTCAGATGACGCTACACGGTCGATTTCCGCCCAAAGCTCAATTTCACTTATGCTTCACCGGCCGTTCAACCGCCGTTTGGACGAAGGGTCAAACAGTCTCGTTTTTCTGGCTCTTTGCCTCGTTCGGCGGGAAACATCCAGCGAATCGCCCGTTCCGTGGCCCCAAGCCTGCGGATGGACCCGCGAATGCATTCGGTTATCACGAGTGAGACCCGCGCCGGACAGCGCCTCACGACAGTTTAGAAATAAAGGAGAAATGCAGTGAAACTATTTGGAGCAGCGACAACGCTATTCTGTGCGGCGGTGCTGGGAACTATGTTCATGCCAAGCGCCCGCGCCGATGATTGGAACAGAAAAACGGTGGTGACCTTCAGCGGTCCCGTGGAGATTCCGGGAGTCCATTTGACGGGTTGGGGCGTTTTGCCCGCCGGCACCTACGTATTCAAGATCCTCGATTCAAAGTCGGACCGGCACATCGTTCAGATCTTCAACCAGGACGAATCGGTGATTTATGCCACGATTCTGGCGATTCCAAACTATCGCTTGAAAGCGACGGACAAGACGGTGATTACGTTTAGAGAAAGACCGGCCGGCGAGCCTGAGGCTCTGCGCGCGTGGTTTTATCCCGGCAGAAATTGGGGCGAAGAGTTCGTTTATCCGAAGGCCAGGGCGATGGAGCTGGCCAAGACAACCAACCTTCCGGTGCTCTTTACGCCGGCCGAGATTCCTCTCGAAGTCGCCACGCCGATCAAGTCGCCGGACGAGCCCGTAGTAGTGGAGCTCAAACGCGCCCCGATCATGGCCGTCCAACCCACGGGCGAAGAAGTGCAACTTGCCGCGGTGGTGACCCCGCCGCCGCCCGCAGAACTGCAAGTAGCAGTGGAGCCGGCTCCGTTACCGGACACATTGCCGGCCACGTCGAGCACGACGCCGCTGATCGGCCTGCTCGGATTGATGACCCTGTTCGCGGCGGTAGTGGTCCGCGCGGCCGCAAAACGCGCTTAACAAGCGTACTCAAGCGGGTCGGAGAAGTCTGTCGCGGTGCACATTACCGGTGCATCGCGCCCGTGGGGAGGAATAGAGAGAAGAAATGAAGGTTCATTCGATGGAACAGGCGGACGTAAATGATCGAGAGCATACAGCGGCCGCGGTCTAGGCGTTCCAAGACGCAGCGAGTAATTCCACCACTTGCGCCGGTGCCGAAGCGCCAAGAGCATTGGGACCATCACTATGAAACCAAGGCTCGGGGACTGGCGGTGCTCAATTCACCGCTGCTGAACAAGGGAACGGCATTCACGGCTGAGGAACGGAAAGCGCTGGGGCTGACGGGGCTGCTGCCGCCCGAGATCAGCACGCTGGCTACTCAGGTCAAGCGAGCCTATGTCCAATACGAACGGCTAGCCGGATGCGCTGAGCAAGAACGTTTACCTGACCGCCCTGCACGACCGCAATGAGGTGCTGTTTTACCGTCTGTTTTCAGAGCACCTGCGCGAGATGATCCCCATCGTGAACGATTTGACGGTGGGCATGGCGATGGAGCAGTATCACCACGAATGCCGGCGTCCGCGAGGTGTTTACCTCTCCATCGATCACTTCGATGGAGATCACGCCGGCGGCATGGAAAAGGCGTTTGCCAACTTCGGAGCGAAGGCCGGGGACATCGACCTGATACTTGCCACCGACGCGGAGCAAATTCCAGGAATCGGCGATTGGGGAGTCGGCGGCATTGAAATATCCATCGGAAAGCTGGCGATCTACACAGCGGCGGGTGGCATAGACCCTACTCGCGTGATTCCTGTGATGCTGGATGTCGGCACCAATCGTGAAAGTCTGCTGGACGATCCCATGTATATCGGAAACCGGCATGGGCGGATACGCGGAAGTCGCTACGACGAGTTCATCGACGCTTATGTCGAGACGGTGACCAGACTGTTCCCCAACGCATTGGTGCAATGGGAAGATTTCGCTGCCGGCAATGGACGGCGGATTCTGGAGAAATACCGCCGCAGGATCTGCACCTTCAATGACGATATGCAGGGCACGGGCGCCATCACGCTGGCTGCGGCGATCTCAGCGGTTCGGGTCTGCGGGACGCGGCTGCGCAACCAGCGCATCGTGATCTTTGGCGCCGGGACGGCAGGCATTGGGGTTGCCGACCAGATTCGCAACGCCATGGTGCTCGAGGGGCTTTCCAAAGAAGAGGCAGAACGGCGCTTCTGGTGCGTGGACCGCCAAGGATTGCTCACGTCCGACATGGCCGATCAGCTGCGTGACTATCAGGCGACGTACGCACGGCCTGCCGATGAGAGCAAGACGTGGAAGCACGACGGGCCGCGAGACGGCGTAAGCCTGGACGAAGTGGTGCGCCATGTGGGACCGACCATGCTGATTGGCGCGTCGACAGCCGCGGACAGTTTCACGGAAGCGATTGTCAGGGAAATGGCGGCGCACACGGATCGGCCGATCATCTTCGCGCTGTCGACTCCGATGGCGAACGCGGAAGCGAACCCGGCCGATCTGATCCACTGGACCAACGGGCGGGCGTTGATCGCCACCGGCAGTCCGTTCGCTCCGGTCACTTATAAGGGAGTCACGTACGTGGTCGCGCAATTGAACAATGCCACGCTATACCCGGGTCTGGGTCTCGGGGTGATCGTGTCGCGCGCGCGCCGGATCAGCGACGGAATGTTCGCCGCGGCGGCGAGCGCAGTATCCAGCCTGGTGACGGTGCGCCAGCCCGGCGCCTCTCTTCTTCCGCATGTTGACGACTTACGCAGCGTGTCGCTCACGGTAGCCGTGGCGGTCGCCGAGGCCGCCGATGCGGAAGGATTGTCGGGAGTGAAGATGGGCGATATCGTTCAACAAGTAGAGGATGCCATGTGGCAGCCTGAGTATCGCCGCATCCAGGCATCATGATGATCCTTTTACTGCTGCTGCTCGGGATTGCGGGTGGAGTTCGATCGCAGACTCCGCCGTCAGTCGCCGACCAAGCGTTCCGGATTTCGGTGAACGTGAATCTGGTGATACTGAACGCAACGGTACGCGACGCAAGAGGCGGATTTGTTTCCGATTTACGCGAGTCCGATTTTGAGATTTACGAAGACGGCGTCCGCCAATCCATCCGGCTGTTCCGGAAGGAAGATGTCCCGGTCACCGTGGGACTCGTGATCGACCATAGCGCCAGCATGCGGCCGAAGCTGGCGGAAGTGGTCACCGCCGCGCGCACCTTCGCTCTGTCGAGCAGCGCGGAGGACCAGATGTTCGCGGTCAACTTCAACGAGCGCGTAAGCGCGGGCCTGTTCACCAATCTCCCCGATGACCTGGTGCGCGCGATTTACGGTACCCGTGCCGAGGGAAGGACCGCGCTCTACGACGCCACGGTCCAAGCACTGGATCGATTGCAAGCGGGTCGCCCCGAGAAGAAAGCGCTGATCGTGATCAGCGATGGCGGCGACAACGCCAGCCGGCACAGCCTGGCCGAGCTTTTGAAAACGGCCGAACAATCCAGCGCCCTGGTCTACACGGTCGGCATCTTCGACGACGATGATCCGGACCGCAACCCTGGCGTCCTCAAACGTCTAGCGCAGGTAACCGGCGGCGAAGCGTTCTTTCCCGGACAACGTAACGATGTCGCAGCAGTCTGTGAGCGCATCGCGCGGGATATTCGCAATCAATACACGCTCGGATTTGTTTCCAGCAACGAAGAGCAAACCGGCGCCTTTCGATCCCTTAGAGCGGTGGCCCGGATGGGCAAGAGAAAACTCTCGGTGCGCACGCGGTCCGGCTACATTGCGGATAGCAAATGAGGCTGATGGCTCACCAACGGTCCTTGCGACGGATCCTGCGATGGACTCAGCGCGGACTGCTTGCGTGCGCTGTGGCAATGCTCGGGTATTGCGGGTTCGTGTTCATTGACACGTGGGTTTTCGAGAAGAAAGAGCATCGCCAGCTCGATCGGATGCTGACTGAAAGCGTGTCTGCCGTCGCTCCAAAAGCGTCGCCGCCGGTAGCGCAGGACGGCCTGATTGGCCGCATTGAAATTCCACGAGTGGGTATTTCGGTGGCGGTCATGGAGGGAACCGGCAGGCTGATTCTGCGGCGCGCGGTGGGCCACATTTCGGGAACGGCGTTGCCGGGTGAGCCTGGAAACGCAGGCATTGCGGGACATCGCGATACCTTTTTCCGAACGCTGCGAGAGATCCGGGAGAACGATATCGTAACGCTTACCACGCCGCGCGGGAAGTTCCGGTATCGCGTGGTATCCACGAAGGTGGTGAGTCCAAACGATGTCGCCGTTTTGAATCCTGGCGTAGATCAAGTCCTCACCTTGGTGACCTGTTTTCCGTTCTACTTCGTAGGTGCCGCTCCGGACAGATTCATCGTTCGCGCCGAGCGGATCATCTAACAAACCGGTCCTTGCGCTCATCTCTATCCGCTCGGACTGTGGGCGTAACGGGACCGGAATCTTGTGGTCGCCAAGAATGTCGCATCCGAACACATGTTTCGTCCCTCCTTTGCAAAATAGATCTGAATCATGGTTCCAGCCAGAATGACAACTCCCACTGAACCGACGACATCCGAAGCTGGCGCATGTCCGCGGTGAATATCGCTTGGGTGGCGTTCTTTCGGGCATTCGATCTATTGTTGCCTTGGCGGATATGTGCTTCTCTAGGTCCGGCGCCGGATGGGACCTTCAATGGTCAGATGACAACGCAGTCTCGGGCGGGCCGGCCCTTTCCGGGGCGATCATTGGAGAACAGATGAATCATGTTTCGTTCAAAGAATTAGCGGATCTCATTGGAGTTGCATTGCGGAACTGGCAAACTGACAGAGTTCCTCGAATGGGAGCTGCGCTGGCCTACTATATTGCACTTTCATTGGCACCGACGGGACTGATCCTTCTGGCCCTCGCGGCGCTGGTATTCGGGACTCGAGTCGCGGAAGGCCAGTTAGTGTCTCAGATCCAAGGTCTGGTTGGCTACGAAGGAGCTAAGGCCATTCAAACGATGATCGAAGGAGCGCGCCGGCCTTCGAGAGGGATTGCCGCTACCGTGCTTGGGCTGATGACTGTTTTCTTTGCGTCTTCGGCAGTGGTCAGTGAACTGAGAGACGCGATGAACACTATCTGGAGAGTTCCCGAAGACACGACTTCCAGCGCCGTCCGGAGCATCTTCAATGTAGTGAAAGAGCGCCTTCTCTCCTTCGCGCTGGTGCTGGCGGCCGGCGTCTTCCTGTTGGTATCGCTGATCCTGAACGCCTGGATTTTTGCAGCAGGTACGTATTTCAATTCGGGTGCGGTGCCGCCCGAGGCTTTGGTTCAGACCATCGATTGGGTGGTCTCATTCGTGGCGATCTCGTCATGTCCGAATGCCACAATGCCATGGCCGATCGTGGCGTTCTGAGTGTGTTGATGAGCCTCCTGAGAATGCTCCAGGGCCAGCCGCGAATGCTCGTGACCGGTCAGGTGGTCCTGCTTCCCTGACTGCTGTTCGGCAGTGCGATGGGCGTGCGCGGCGCTGTCGTGCAGCTCGGCAGCTCGCTGGTGATTCTCGTAATGAGATCCGTTGTTATAGCGTGTTGACATTTTTCATGCTCACGATCTGCCCGGATTTGTTGTGGGCTTCCTTTGCAAGTTTATAGGCGTGATCGGAGTATTCAAGGGCACGTTCCGAATGCCAGCGTCCTGCGTCGTCGTCCCCTTTTTCATTGTGTTCGGCGGCGGTGCGGTGGGCCTTTGCGGCAAGTTCATGCTGCTCGGCGGCTTTTCTATGTAAGTCATACATAGCCCACAACTGTGCACGGGGTGGACCACTCGTTAGGCATGTCGATGGGCAAGCAATTCGGCCGAGAATCAGTTCTGATGCGACCATATCCGCTCGGGTGACCGCATAGCGTTACCCGGAGGAAGGCTTTCCCGCGCGACGCGGGGCGCACGATTGACCGTTTGGCCTGCAGTTGCCCTGCTGGTTCCCTCGCGCCGATTCGGACCTCCCCATGCTCCCAGCAGCGTTTCGACCGTCTGCGACTGGCTAGTCGCGTCCTCTTTCTGTTGCTGTTCGTCGGAGGTGATGCGCCCGTCGGCAATCCGGACAATGCGGTGCGCGAAGGCGGCGATGTCGCTGTCGTGAGTCACCACGATGATGGTGTGCCCTAGCAGCGCGAGGTGAAATGGGCTGTTTTCACGCCGCGGCGGAAAGGATTTGAGCGGGTTCGACCCGAGCCAACCAGTCGCCGATTTTCCGGATCAGCATTGCTGGAACCGACCAGAGGCGTGTGGCAGCTTCCGCCGTCGAAATCGTGGCTGGCAGCGCTCCGGCAAGTCCTCGCGGCGTGCCTTTGCCGAACAGTTTGCGCATCCACAGCCCCAGGTTCGCCGCGCCCGAGTGCACAACCAGCCGCTTGAGGATATTTCCCCGGCCGCGCAAATGCACCCGCCGCATCCCGCCGCGATCATACAAGTGCTGATTCCATCGTTCCAGCTTCTCGCCGCGTTGCCTTAACAAACGGAGGCCTCGCTCTCCGCGAACGCGCCGCCGGTTCGCGTACACCGCCGCCTGCTCCCGCTCTTGCTGGCTCCACCGCTGCCGCCCGCGATTCGGCTCCGAGCAATACGTACGAACGCCCCACTGAGTCCGTTCACTCACTACCGCACGACTGTGATAACCCTTATCGGTGACTACCTCGCGCGGGCCCTCCGCGCTCACCAGCTTTACAACTTCGTCGTTGTCGGTATCCGCAACCACGGATGTGATGCGCTCGCCGGCTTCGGCCACCGTCTCCTGAATAGTCGCTGTGTCGCCTTCATCGGCTCCGTGCAGCGTGACCGCGACAATCGCGCCGGTCTCCATGTCCACCGCGTGTTCGGCCTTGTGAGCCAGATGCGTGCGACCGTCCTTCATCTTGGTGATGCGCGCGTCCGGATCGTGCGGATGCGTCCAATCGTCATTCGATCCCTTCTTCGGACGCTTGCGATCCAGCTTGGCTAACTGCTCTCTGGTGGGCGTCTCGACGCCGCTTTCTTTCGCCAGCCTGGTGAGAAACTCTTCGTAACGCTCCCCCGTGTCTCGCCGCACCATCGACCGCAGCGCCGCGTTGGCTTCCAGCGTCGTCGCGTCCACGCCGATCGTCATCCCCTTCAGTAACTTTTTCTCGGCCAACACGGTGAGAACCCACTGGAACACCGCCTGATGCGTCTCCACATCCATCAAACGCCGGGTTCGCGAGATGGTCGAATGGTCCGGCACGCTTTCATCCAGCGCGATCCGCACGAACGACCGGATCGACAGACTATCGCTGGCCCGCCATGCGATTCCGCGCTCCGAATCGATCCCTTCGAAGTAGCCCACCATCAGCAGCCGGAAATAAATCCCCGGCGACAGGCCCGGCCGGCCCACCTCGCCCGCATAGAAGTCTTCGCAGATCGTTTCGACGTACTCATCGAACTTCTTCTCGTCGAGGATCTGATTCAGCCGTTGGTAAAACGGATGACTCGCGTTCACCGGCAGCGCCGCGGTTGGTGTCCATAATCCCTCTTGCCGGACCCGCTTCTTTCGTCGTCCCATCGCCATGATCTTAAGACGATCACAACACGCCCGAGGTCACGCCCCGGTACCGCGTTTCACCACACGCTGCTAGCCATTCGGAATGAAAGCCGACGGCAAATTGAGAACGACTACCGCCCCGAGGACTTTTGACTATGACACAGAATCCGAAACCGACAGAGCCAGAAAAATGCGGGCATCCGGCTTGTAACTGCACGGTGACAGACGGCAATCGTTATTGCAGCCAGTACTGCCACGATGCCCGCAACACCTTGGAATTATCCTGCAACTGTGGGCATCCCGGTTGCGCGGAGGAACTCACACACCGGGCGTAGACTCATCAGCTCGGTGAACGCACCTCAATGCGTTCGCCTAAGCAGACCACGGAGGAAAACAGATGCGACTCTATCTTGTTAATCCCGACAATCCGGTCGTCAGCCTGAACAAGGTACAGTCGAACCGTCTGAACAAGTATCGAGTCTGGAAGCCGCTCGGGCTTCTCGTCGTGGCAGGACTGACACCACCGGACTGGGAGGTGACACTGATCGACGAGAACTTGGGCCATCCCGATTACGGACGTTTGCCCGAACCTGATCTCGTCGGCGTAATGGCGTTCACGTCTCAGGCTCCACGGGCCTACGAAGTCGCAGCAATGTACCGCGCCACCGGAGTGCCCGTGGTGATGGGAGGCATTCATGCCACATTCTGTCGAGAAGAGGCACTGGAGCATGCAGACGCGGTGGTCACGGGAGAGGCAGAATCGGTCTCGGGGCACGTACTGACGGATGCGCGTAGATGACCTGACGGTGTACATGCTACACGCCGGGTTCAGGACTTGAGAATCAGCCTTCTGCTGCCGCCTCTTTTGGACCGGTTATCTTTCGCCATCGCCGAAGGCTTTCCCCGGCTTCTTCGCCAAAGCTCCGTTGAATCTGGATGTTGCCTTCCTTTAGCCCCGTGGAGATGACATGGGCGATCGCAACGACCATTGCATCGTATCTCTGTTGCGCGTCGGGGCGAGGTTCTAGCCGCCAGCCAGCGCTGCGACGGCTCCGGCTCGAAAATTAAGGGTGCGGCGGTTTCGCAAGAGAGCGCTCCCACTGTGGAAGTTCGGCAACGAATAACAGAGACGCAAAGGGTTGGCCCGCTATGACTAAATGCAAGATCAGCAGCTATCGAACTACAAAGCTGGACAACCGTTCGAAACTTCAAGATTCGGGAGTTCTGTGTGGTTTCTTTTGCTTCGGGCGGGCTCAGGTGCCTCGCGTTCTCCATCACATATGCCAGCCATTTGGCCGTGTTCTTCAGTTCAAACGGAACGTGGTGCCATCGAAAAATCGTACACTCGTCAAGCACACGCAGGGGCACTACGCTTGAGTCGCGCTCTCTTCTTCCGATTCAGCCTTGGGCGGGCACAGACAGTTGCCGCTGAATAAGCGGCGCAATCGACACGCTCTCGATACGGCTCGCATCGACGCCGCATGGCAACGGGACCGAATCCGTGCAAAAAATGCGCTCCACGCCAAGTTCCCATAATCTTTTCCAGCGGTCGCCAGTGAACAATCCATGCGTGACGATGATATTGATATCCTGTACTCCGGTCTCGCGAAGCCTTTCGCATGCCGACACCAGCGTGGCTCCGGTATCCAGGATGTCGTCTACGATCACGACCTGAGGACCGACGTTTCCGATCAGCCCGGCGTGAGTGATTCCTTCCGTGGTGCGTCGCTTTTCGAAGTACGGGATCACGCCGCTTGGCGCCCCAACGCCATCTGTACCGCCTGACAACGGCCAATCGCACCTTCATCCGGCGCGACAATGGTCGCCCCGGTTTTACCGTACTGGCAAAGAGCCGAGGCGAAGATTTCTGCGGGAGAAAGCGAAAGCACAGGGATGGGGAATAAGCCTTTTGCGCGCTCGCTGTGCACGTCCACGGTGATCACCTCGTCGATTCCAGAAGATCGCATGAGTTCGCCGACCCACGCGGTCGCGAAACTCTCGCCCGGTTTGTTCTTGTCGTGTCGGGCATACGCAAGGTAAGGAAGAATCGCAGTCACCCGACGGGCGCCCTCTTTCTTAAGCGTGTGCGCCAGCAACAGCGTGAACAGCAATTGCTCGTCCGGGGGAGAGATCGAGGCGAGGATTACACAGTTTTCATTCTCCGTTTGCGTCTCAACATGAACACATATTTCAGCGTTTTCGAACCGCATACCTCGAAAGCGGCCTGATGTCGAATGTGCGGTCTTCTGGATCGTCGCTGCCATTGATCGGTAAGTCTCAAATGCAAAGAGAGTCATTGGGGCGCTTCTCCCGTGAGCGGGTAGTCGAGAATGCCGACTGGGCGAAATCGTAGATGTACCATCCGCGCTGTTCGGCGGTGCTGTAATCACGAAGTGGCATCATCGCATCCAATCTCGGTCCCTTGTCATCGGCGGCCCGCTCAGCTGGCAGAGGCTGGGCCACTAAACGCTGATAACGGGGCACGGCGATTCTCGGATGATCGCGTACGCATGGCTGCGCAATCGCCCGAACGGTTGCTGCAAATCTCCGCGACCGATGATGACTAAGTCCGCCTTGACGTCCAGCGCGGTGCTGCGGACGGCCTCCTCGGGATTCCCGCCTCGCATGGTCGCTTCCAACGAGACGCCCGCTTCCTGCTCCAACCGCGTCATAGCCTCGTGTGCACCTTCAAGGAGCTGCTTGCGGTAGGGCTGATCAGATTGGGCACGTGGGCTGACCGCGGCGGGGATCGCATGCACCAACTGCACTTCAGCCCCCAGTTGCTTGCCGAAGTCCGTCGCCCAGCGAATGACCGGAACGTCTCGCGAGCCCGTGTCTACGGCGCACAAGATCCGGTGACACCCGGCCGTCAGGCTCGGTGACGCTTCCTCCAAGTGTGCGTCCGTCCACACAGGACACTGCGCGTCATGCAGCACCTTCGCCGCAGTGGACCCGAGCAGCAGACGTCGGAAGGGTCCCCGGCCATGCGTCGGCATCATGATCAAGTCGACGGCGTGAGAATGGGCGAAATCGGTGATGATCTGCGCCAACTCGCCTAGGTCGACGACTCTGTCGACCGGCACGTTCGCGAACTCATGAACCAAAGCGCCGTCCAGCCTAGTCCTCAGTTCGCGAACGATTTCTCCGGTATCAATCAACACGGGTGGCGGAGGGTTCCCCGCGCCGGCGAGCCAGTAGGGCCGCACTACGCTGATGATGGTCACTTTCGCTCCGAAACGGCTCGCCATGGTTCGAACAAACGGAACCGTGCCATAGCAGCGGCGCGAGAAATCGAAGGGAAACAAAATATGCTGGATCGTCGGCATGCTGCTCTGGTAAGAGCAATACGGTTTCCGAATCACGAGCGACTTGGGTCCTTCCCTTCCTTCCCTGATCCGCTTTTGATTCAAAAGTCCGGCTCGGAAGCGGTATGATGCAGTCGAAGGGAGGACAGGTGATGATTCTGTGCGACCTGTGCAGCCAGGCGAGGGAGTGTCAGCAAAAGGAGATTGAAGGCAAGGAATACGATATCTGCTCCGAGTGCTGGAATCCGCTGGCGGAAAAACTGAAAGGGAAAGGCAGAACGAAGAAGTCACGAGAAATGGTTTTCTTGCCGCCGCTGCCGAAAGAAACGGAACCGAAAGAGGCCAAGCCGTCGCCAGGAGAACCACCAAAGATTTGGGGCGGCGTAGGTGTACCGCAATAACGCATGCCAAGGGTGCCCCTCACGGAGTGAACCACCGGACTAAACGCAGCCTTGTTGATCCACTTCGATACCGTTGGTGCAGCGGCCGGAGATACGTCTCCGAGAAGGTGATGATGCGATTCGACGCGCTACATCGGGCTAAATTTCCCCCGGAGGCTGGAGCTTGATTTATAGGGGGATGTTCTCGGCTCCATGAAATTCCTGCTGCGATCCTTCGCCTTGGCCCTGCTGCTCTGTGTCGTTTCCTGTGGGTTGTCCAAGACACCCGACAACAGCGGTGTCGCGAACGGGGTGTGTTGTGAATCCGCACGAAAAGGGTGACGCAATTCCGCGCCGAGGTTGCGGTGTCTTACGCGTATCCGAGCATTGCAGTTGTAAGAGTGCAGGTGCGAAGAACAGGATGCCTTTGAGTTCTCGACAAAGTCCGACGTGGTCTACACGATCCCGGCGCATGCCGACTCTGAGCAGGGCCGTGATAGGCGGGTCACTACACCCATAATTTGAGTAGTTTTGAGTACTATCCCCCATGTGTCGCAGCGGGCAACCCGAAATCGATGAGCAAGTGGAGTTTTCTCCCGGTCTTGAAATTGCCGTCTCCTATGTAAAGGCCGAGAAAGAGGAATTTATGCGTCTTCGTAATCTGCTGCTGACCCTTGTGCCCTTCGCGCTGATGCTCGGGCAATCGCCGACCGGCGGAGACGGCAACTGGCCGCGCGAAATCGACACCGGCAGCATTCATTTAGTTATCTATCAACCTCAAGTGGACCGCTGGGAGGGCAATCGAGTTGATGCTCGTTCTGCGGTGATCGTCACGAGACGCGGAGATCCGACTCAGATGTTTGGAACGGTTTCAATCCAGGCGAGAACCGAGGTCGACCGCGAAACGAGGCTGGTTTCTTTTGAGGATATCTCCATTAAGCAGGCGGATTTCCCGTTGGCGAGTTCCCTTCAGCCTACACTTCTGAAAGCGATTCGAGAAAGTGTTCCGAATTGGCCACGAACCGTATCGCTGGACCGGCTGCTCGCCGATCTCGCGATTACTCAGGCTGAGATGAAGGCCGAATCAGCTGGGTTGAAGAATCAGCCGCCCAAGATTATTTTCAGCGAGGGGCCGGCGGTGTTGATCCTGATCGACGGCGAACCGGTGTATCGCGCCGTCCAAGGCACGCCGTACACTCGCATCGTGAACACGCCCGCGCTATTGCTATTCGACTCCAACGCGGGCAGGTTCTACCTGGACGGCGGAAATTGGTGGATGACGGCGTCCTCCTTGAACGGTCCATGGACCGCGGCGGCGAATCCTCCGCAAGATCTGGATGCCATCAAACAGCAGCTAACCGCGGCCGAAGAAAAAGAACCTTCCGAAGCCCCGCCGGCTCCAGCCGGGAATCCTCCCGCCGTGTACGTCAGCACGGTTCCGGCGGAATTACTGGTTACGAGCGGAGAGCCGACTTACGCTCCGATCGCGCAAACCGGTCTGCTCTACGTCGCTAATTCCGACAACGACATCTTCATGGATACGAAATCGCAGCAATATTACACGCTGCTCGCCGGGCGCTGGTTCCAGGCCAAATCGCTTCAGGGATCATGGGCTTGGGTTCCCGGCGAACAACTGCCGCGCGATTTCAGCAAGATTTCTCCGATGAGCGCCAAAGGACACGTGCTCGCGTCCATTCCAGGCACCGAGCAGGCTCGCGAAGCCGTCATCGCCAACGGAATTCCGCAGACCGCCACGGTCCGGCGCAGCGAGGCTAGGCCGAACGTGAGTTATGATGGCAATCCGCAATTCCGGCCGATCGAAGGCACGGACATGCAGTACGCCATCAACACTTCTTCCGAGGTGATTTACGCGCAGAGCCGCTACTACGCGGTCGAGCACGGCGTCTGGTTCGTCGCCGATATGCCGATCGGCCCGTGGGTCGTCGCCGACACGATTCCACCTGAGATCTACACGATCCCGCCCAGCAATCCTCTCTATCACGACCGTTACGTATACGTCTACGGAGCGACGCCGGAGTACGTCTATGTCGGCTACACGCCCGGGTACATGGGGGCGTTCGTATCGGATGGCGTGGTCATGTTTGGCACCGGCTGGGGGTATCCGGGCTGGTGCGGCGATTTTTGGCCGTACTACGGTTATGGCTGGCCCTGGACCTGGGGACTTGGATTCGAGTTCAGTTACTGGGGCGGCGGATGGTTCTGACCCGAGCCATTATTTCTGGTGGTATCACAACTCGGTGCTGACGCATCGCGTCTTTTATGAACACTGGAATCCGCATTGGACTACGGCCAATCGCGCCTGGATTCGGGGCAACGTCAATGCTTACAGCCACTGGGAAGGGAACGCTGTTGTGGCGCGCAACTTCCGCCAGGCCGGAAATGCCCCGGCCGGTGCTGTGCGTCCGGATTTGTACGCGGGGCACCAAGGCCAGGTCTACGAGCACCGCTCCGACGGCTGGTATCAACACAACAACGCCGGCCGGTGGCAAAGGATGCCGGCGAATCCGCAAACGCAGCAATTGGAGCAGCAGCGCCAGTCCCGTTCACTGGGCCAGACGCGGCAGCGAGAGTTTCAGAATCGCGGACAATCGCCGGGAATCCCGCGCACCGCGGCGCCGATGAGGCCCTCCATGCCGTCGCGCCCGGCTGCTCCTCCGCGTAGCGGAGGACGCGGGCGCGGGTGAGCCCGAGGAGGAACTTTTAACAGCAAGATAAGCAACCCGGAGAGCGTTGGATCAGCGGTCTATCACCGATGGCCTGCGCGGCGCTGGGCGCGACTTCGATGTATGTTTGCGATCCACATCGCGGCGAAGCGCGTCGCGCCGAGCTTCAGTAGGAAGGCGCCAGTGCGGCAAGGCAGGTCGCCCATGGATTGGCGAAGCGAGCAGAAGAATCGCAGAACCGCGCCAAGGTCCTAGTCGCCGAAACGGAAGCCGCAATTGAGTGCGGCGAACGCGCCGCGGATGACGATCTGATCGCAGACCTGTGGCCGCGTGATGACGAAGCGAGCTGGTCCCGCGATCAAGCGTCGTGTTTCGCGTTGGGTTGTCCTCGAAGGAGATGTGGATTGGCATTACCAAAAGGCCGCCGCGTACGGTGCGGTCAGTGGATTGAGGGCGTCAAAGGAATCAGTGACAAGGTTGTTGACAAGCAGACCAGCCTTCGACCCGAAATCAAAGCTCATATCGAAGCCACGCTCGAGCGCCGATTCGGCGGCGGACGGTGCCGAATCACGATCGAGACAAGAGGCGATCACGTCACTTTGCGCGGCAGTGTGGATTCGCTTGCGGAACGCGAGGAGATTGAGCGGGCCGCGTGGACGACGCCTGGAGTTTGCCACGTGAACAACAAACGTATCCGTCTTAGGCCCGAAGCGGCCGCGGCAGGTTTCGCAACCAAAAACGAATAAAACAAGGATAAACACGGAAAAAGGACGGCTCTCGCAAACCGTCCCTTCCCTCTAGCTTCGCAGCTATTTACCAGCGAGCACTGCGACGTTTACCACCACCATTGTTGCTGCGGTATCCGCCGCCGAATCCGCGGTCCTCTTTCGGACGGGCCTCGTTGACTTTGAGTGCCCTGCCGTTGAACTCCACTCCATCGAGGGCGGCGATGGCGCGCTGGGCTTCATCGTTGCCGCTCATTTCGACGAATCCAAAACCTCTGGATTGTCCGGTATCACGGTCAGTGATGATGCTCACCCGCTCTATCGATCCGTAGGATTCAAATAGAGATCGAACGGAGTCTTCGGTTGCCCCGAAGCTGAGATTTCCCACAAAAATATTCTTCATTTGGTTTCCTTCTGAATTTGCAGAACAGCGAATCGGGGCAGGATCGGACTGAAGCGGTTGGACCGGACGATGCGAAGAATGCCTGAGTCAGCGGACTGTCAAACTATGCATCCACTATACCACACACCGTGCGACCGAGTTCGACTTGCGAGCCAATTCTTTACTAATTGCCGGTGGGGGCGGTCGAAACTGCCGTCGCTGTCTCCGCACAAACAGTCGCACTTCGACGCGCCGGTTCTGTTTGCGACCGGCAATCGTTTTGTCATCCGCAACCGGCTGGGCGTATCCTGACCCGAGTATGGTAATGCTGCGCACGGGAATCTTAAACTCGTTATTGAGATACCGCGCCACTTCGTGAGCAAGCTGTTCGCTCAGAGTCTTGTTGTAGTCGACTGGACTATTTCTTTGTGGCGCAACCTGTGCCGATAAGGCTCAGAGCGAGCGCACCTCCCGCGAAGATTTTGGTTGTCATGTCAGATTCCCCTTGCTAAATGGGTAGGTATGGCCGGAAGCCGAACGTGTGTGGGGCTCATCCCGCTTAAACCTTTCACGTCGCAAGTCAGATGCCGCTTTGAAGTGACCGCTAGATCGACAATCGCGCCAATAGATGCCGCTAATCTTCGTGATATCCCCCAAACATCGGGCGTAGTGGCGCAAATCGGGAGTGATACAAATCTGCGGCAACAATTACGCCAAGCCAAGAGTAAGATGAACTCGGGAGGTTTACCGTGCCCATCAAAGAACTGAAGGAGTTTCTCGACCAAAACAAAGTCCACTACGAGACGATTACCCATTCCACGGCGTACACGGCGCAGGAAATCGCATCTCTAACGCATATCAAGGGTAAGGAACTGGCCAAGACGGTGATCGTCAAAATCGACGATGCCCTGGCGATGGCCGTTCTTCCGGCTTCTTATCAGATCGATCTTCCTTTGCTCAAAGCCGCCGCTGGCGCAAGCAAGGTCGCGCTAGCAACGGAAGCAGAGTTCCGATACCGATTTCCCGAGTGCGAGACTGGCGCGATGCCGCCCTTCGGGCAGCTCTATGGCATGCCCGTCTTCGTCGATGAGAGCCTGACAAGGGACAAGGAGATCGCGTTCAGCGCCGGATCGCACCACGAACTCATCCGGCTTTCGTTCGATGATTTCGTGAAAGTGGTTCGGCCCAAGATTGCGACTTTTGCCCCCGCGATGCCCGCGGCGGCTCGACTGTGACGGGTGTATCGGGAGCTTCCTGGCGCGTCGGCTGGCCGCTCTTCGCGACAGTTGGGGCCGCGTCGGTTTACGGCGCGCTGCGGTGGTTCGCGAACCGATCGATTTACTATCCGCTCAAGTATCCTCAGGGCTTCTGGGACCAGCAGACGAGATTGAGTGCTGAGGATATGTGGCTTCAAACGCCCGACGGTGTGCAGCTTCATGGCTGGTGGGTCAGGAGGGAAGGCGCTCGCCTGGTCACCTTGTATCTGCATGGCAATGCTGGCAACGTGACGTATCGCTACCCGCAGATCCAAGCGGTCACGGCGGCAGGATCTTCAATCCTGATGCTTGATTACCGCGGCTACGGCAAAAGCGCGGGCCGGCCCACGGAAAAAGGTTTGTACACCGATGCCGAAGCGGCTTACCGGCACTTGATTCGGACCGGATATCGGCCTGAACAGATTATTCTGCACGGGGAGTCGTTGGGGACCGCGGTGGCGATCGATCTTGCGTCCCGCAACCCATGCGCTGCGGTGGTGCTAGAGGCGCCCTTTCCCTCCGCACGGGCCGTTGCGCGAACTGTGTTTCCGGTGATTGGCCCCATGTTGGTCTGGAGCTTCGATTCAGGGCAGAAGATCCACCGCATCCGCGCGCCTCTGCTTTTCATTCATGGCAATCGCGACGACATTATCCCGCTACGACTGGGCCAGGAACTGTTTGCCGTAGCGCCGGAACCCAAGACGTTCTGGATCGTCGAAGGCGCCGGGCACAACGACATTCCAGATAGCGCAGGCGAAGCATACACGGAGCGACTGCATTCCTTCTACGAAGCTCTCCCGTTGGTTTCCGCTCGACGATAACGCGTCTTATCGTCATATCTGTCACTGAAATTGCCTGAAGGACTCCAGGCTCCAGTCGTCCGCGATGGTGTTGTGACGCAAGATATAAAGGTTGCCATCGTTGGCGCGAAGTTTAAAGAAGGCATCATCCGGACCGTACCACTGATCGAGGACTTCTTCGACCACGTAGTCGAGGCTGCCGAGCTGAAAGCGGACCGGGCGCTCGTCCGCTTTCCGGCCGGCGTGACATTGTACGGTCACTTTCATTCGTTTTCCTGCTACTTCGCTCGGGAAGGCAGCTTGACGGTCTTCCCAGCGAACATGAAGACGCCTTTTCCTAAATGATGAATCGTCCGCGGGTTTTTCCTCGACGGATCGATCCACGCCTGGAGAACCTCAAGAATAAACAGATTGTATTTCGTTATCATGCTCGTGTCCACGACTCTGCATTCGAAACTGGCATAGCATTCGTCGATGAGCGGCGCCTTGACTCGCGTGGCGGCGATCGGCGTCAATCGAAATGCCTCAAATTTGTCGACCTTTCGCCCGGAGGTGTTCCCGCACCTCACCACTTTCGCCGCCAGCTCCTGCGTCGGGATGTTGATTACGCACTCCTTGGTTGCCTTCAGTATGTGGAATGTGTAGTTCCGGTTGCTGATCACGCAGCCGACGATCGGCGGCTCGAAATCGATCATCATATGCCAGGACATGGTCATGACGTTTGGTCGCCCCTTAAAGGCGGTCGTGACCAAAACGACGGGCCCCGGCTCGATCAGCCGGTACACTTCCGACAAGGGAAAGGACTTCTTAGCCATTTTGCTGCTTCGCGCTGCAATCCTGACACCATCCGATGAGGGGCATTGGAACGGAGCGTGCTCCTCACATGTTAAGTGAGGAATCGATGAACATCCGAGACTTGGAACAGCGATTGCGCGACAAAGAGCGAGAACTTCTCGCAGACATGACGCGAACAGAGGTGGAGGCTCGCGAATCGCGTGTCTCGGAAGTTAACGAAGCGCCGGCTTCGTCCGAGAGCAAAGAGAGTTGGCTGCGTGAAGCCAGCTCGGACTGGAGCGTTTTTGCCCAGGTCCGCGATGCGATAGGACGCATCGAAAGCGGGAAGTATGGAAAATGCATCGACTGCGGGCACCAGATTGAAAACGAGCGACTCGAGAACCTTCCGTGGACGCCATATTGCATCAAGGATGAGAGGCGGCATGAGCGCGAAGCGGCAAGTTCCCGCTTGTAGGATCAGGTCTTCAGGCGGCCACAAGCAGGTCGCGAATTCCCTTCACGCCCGGGAGTGAGAGAACCTGGTCGACCACAGCACGCTTCTTGTCCGGTGATATCGTTCCGCGGAGCGCCACAACGCCATTGACAACTTCTGTCTGAATGGCGCTCGCGTGTTCGGTAAGATGTCCCAAGTGGCTACGAACGCGCTCCGCAACGATGTCGTCGTCAACGGCTTCTTCGCGGTGTTCCATTGCAGCATGTGCTTCCGCAAGGAAGCCCTTAATCCGGTTGAGCAGGTCCTCCGCCTTCTTTTCCAATTCGTCGCCCGCCTGTTTTGCAGTACGTGCGGTTTTCTGCCGCACCTCTGCGCGGCGCGCTTTACCCCGACGCGGATCCCAGAGATACATTACGGCCGCGCCCATCGCCGCTCCCGCCAACATCGATATCCCGGCGATCCAGCGATGATGATCGACCGCCGCTTTCGCTTCGCATTTTTGGTTAGTCACAGCATCCTCCCTTAGGAGCTTGTTGAAAAAGGGGACAGACTACTCTGTCCCCAGTCGCAAACCGCTGATTTCGCATAGGGGCGTGGGCGTGGACAGAGCGGTCTGTCCCCTTTTTCAACAAGCTCTTAGCCTACGCCCAATCTATCGCCGGTGGTGCAGTTCCTGCTCTGCCGCGACTTCGGTTCGTTGTCGGCTCTGTTCGAGCAACTGCTGCACTTCAGCGTCACTCACCTGGCGGAAATCCTCAAACCACTCTCCAACTGCCATAAAATATTCAGGGCTGGCAAGGCACACAAAATCGTCAACCTCTTTCTTCAGCCGCTCGCAGGCTTCCGCCGAACCCACAGGCACGGCAATCATGGTTTTGGCTGGCTTGAACGTGCGCACATAGCGAACCGCAACCAGCATGGTTGAGCCGGTGGCTAATCCGTCATCGACCAAGAGAACGGTCCGCGAGTGCAGATCCAGCCCCGGGCGACCGCTGCGATAGAGCTTTTCGCGGCGTTCCACTTCCGCCCTCTCCTTCTTGAGCGCTGCATCGATGTCTTCCTGGGAAATTCGCAACTCGGCAATCAAATCATGGTCAAGCACCTGTGCCGATCTTCCCGCGATGGCGCCCATCGCCAATTCGGGCTGCCAAGGAACTCCCAGCTTGCGCACCACGACCACGTCGAGCGGCGCATGCAGAACCTTCGCCACCTCTAATCCGACCGGCACGCCTCCGCGCGGTAGAGCGAGCACGATTACGTTGGTTGGCAGTTTGTGGCTGGCGAGTTCAGCGGCAAGCAGTTGTCCTGCCTCGACCCGATCACGAAATGGAAGGTGAGTCGTAACAGATCCTCCTTCGACGAAGCCGAGGTCTTCTTCGTCTTCACCCGGACCTTGATATGTCGGCTTCTTCTGCATTAATTAGCAATCCGGTCACCAACCTCAAAGCCACTCCGGTATGTTTCGCAACTAACGAGAATAAGTGATATGCCCCCAATCCTTCACATTTGGGGCGCATGGCGCAGGTCTGACCGGAGGACGTTGCATTTCCCTCGAAACCAAAAGGAACACGGCTTGCTCATTGAACCTCGAAGGAGTGTCCTATGGCAACAAAAGCCAAAGCCGAAAGCGCCGCTCGTCCAGACGAGGACATTGCCCGAGATATTCGTCAATCGCTGAAGCTCGATAGTGAGGTTCCCGATGAACGCATTAGCGTGGAGGTGCGGCACGGAGTGGCCACGCTCGAGGGGACGGTCGACCGGAGATCCCAGAAATCAGCGGCTGAATTCGACGCTGAGAGAGTGAAAGGCGTCCGAGGAGTTGCAAATAGGATTGAGCTTCAACCCGCAATCCCCGGCAGCTTCCGCTAGGAGGTTGCTGAAAAACCCCTTTTTGGCAAGCTAAAGCATGCCCACATTTGGCTGCAAGTTACTGATGAGCCATGTGGAGCATGTCATCCTCGAAAAGTCCTAAAGGAGTTTCCAGCAGCGCTCCCAGTCATTTCGTTACCGCCGGGCGCCGGGCTTCAGCACGGGCAATCGATAATGCGGTCTTTATCGCCGTGTCAGGATTCAGGGAGATCGAATCGATTGCCAATTCGGTCAGCCACTCAGCGAATTCTGGAAAGTCCGATGGGGCCTGACCACAGATGCCAATCGGTTTTCGAGCGCGATGCGCGGCGGCGATTGCCTCCGCGATCAGGCGGCGGACCGCTGGATTATTCTCGTCGAAGAGGCGCGCCACGGTGGCCGAATCACGGTCCAGTCCGAGGGTGAGCTGAGTAAGATCGTTGGAGCCGATCGAGTAGCCGTCGAATACTTCCAGAAACTCCCGGGCCAGGACGACATTGGAGGGCAACTCGCACATAGCATAAACTTGCAGTCCGTTCTCACCTTGGGTGAGGCCATTCGCGCGCATGGCCTCAATCACCTTGCGGCCCTCCTCTACTGTGCGGCAGAACGGGATCATCACCACCACGTTGGTAAGCCCCATCTGCCTGCGTACACGGGCTAGCGCGGCGCATTCCAAAGCGAATCCTTCCGCGTAGCCTGGATGATAGTATCGTGATGCTCCGCGGTATCCAAGCATCGGGTTCTCCTCGGCTGGTTCGAACTCTTTTCCTCCGATCAGGCGGGCGTACTCATTCGTCTTGAAATCGCTAGTTCGTACGATGACTGGCTTGGGGTAGAACGCCGCCGCGATCCGAGCGACGCCTTCGCTGAACCGTCGGATGAAGAACTCCCGTGCGTCTTCACTGCCAATCCGTCTCCGAATCTCGTTGATCGCCTGTTGATCCTGAAGATTCGGGAAGCGGCAGAGCGCCATCGGGTGAATGCCGATGTGATTCGTGATGATGAATTCCGTGCGCGCCAGTCCGACACCAGCGTTTGGAATGATTGCGAACTTGAACGCTTGGCCGGGATCACCGACGGTGAGCATAATTTTCGTGTGAGTTTCGGGAACGGAAGCCGAATCGATCTTTTCAACGGCAAAGGGAACCCGGCCGGAATAGACATGCCCCTCCGATCCTTCTGCGCAGGAGACAGTTACGTCCTTACCTGTTGTGAGGATTGCGGTTGCGTTTCCGGTGCCGACGATGCAAGGAATCCCGAACTCTCGCGATACGATCGCGGCGTGAGCAGTGCGGCCACCTTGATCAGTGACGATCGCGGCGACCCGTCGCATCGCCGGCTCCCAGTCCGGATCAGTGTTTCGAGCAACCAGAACCTCTCCGTCCCGGACCGAGCCGAGTTCAGCCACGCTCCGGACGACGCGAACTTGTCCAGCTGCCAATCTTCTCGCCGACCGCCTGCCCGATGACGAGAGGTGCACCCGGTTTGCCCTTGAAGACGATAAACTTCCGCGGTTGCCGTTCTCGGTTTGGCTGAGTGAACCGTCTCGGGCCGTGCCTGTAAGACATACAGTTCGCCGGTGATGCCGTCTTTCGCCCACTCGATATCCATCGGCATGGGCCGTCCGGCAAGCTGCGAGTAATGATTCTCGATCAGGCACGCCCAACGTGCAAGGGTCAGCACCTCCTCATCCCGCAGCGAGAATCGTTGACGTTCTTGTGGCGGAGTAGGTTCGCTCCGGGTGGTACGTGTGCCCTGGGCGTACACAAGCCGCACTTCTTTCGACCCCAGCCGCCGGCTCACGATAGCATCAGAGCCTTGGCTCAACGTCGGCTTGAATACAAGCCATTCGTCCGGCGTCACGACGCCCTGTACCACAAATTCGCCCAACCCATAAGAAGCTGTTACTGTGACGACATCGCGGAAGCCCGACTCCGTATCGAGCGTGAACATCACGCCGGAGCTTGCCCGATCGGAGCGCACCATGGGCATGACGCCCACCGATAGCGCCACTTTGAGCTGAGGGTAGCCAAGCCTGGCGCGGTAACTGATGGCGCGATCCGTGAACAGCGAGGCAAAGCATTGATGTACCGCCCGCAAAAGGTTCTCCGGTCCACGCACGTTCAGAAATGTCTCGGCGGCCCCGGCGAAGGATGCTTCGGGCAGATCTTCGGCGGTTGCCGACGACCGAACCGCAAGCTCAGTTTCGTGGCCGATCCTGTCTATCAGACGGCGATAACCGTCGATGATCGCCTGGCTCAGTTGAGGCGGGGGAGGCGTTTCGAGAATCGCTGCGCGCGCGGCGTGCCCCCGTTCGGCGAGTTGATCGATATTTTCCGGATCGAACTTCTCAAAGAGTGCCTCGAGTTCGGCCGCGGAGGCCCGCTTCATCCAGGAGGAGCCAGTACGCATCGGCCACCACGGCGAATCCGTCGAGAACACCGACGCCTTGGGGCTTCAAAGCATGGAACAGTTCCCCAAGCGAAGCATTCTTCCCACCGACACGTGCGATATCGCCCATTCCAATCCGACCGAAATCGATCGTGAGTTCTGCCACTTTCTACCTCCCTGTTGGAGAATGTTAAGCACGTACTCGTCCGCGTGGAGGAGCCGTCGTTCGCGCTACGCCGGCACCTGACCCCGGTTCCCGTCACTGCTCGTCGGCGATTGAGCAAACAGGGGCACCAAGGGGGGGACAAATAGGAGCAGCACGCTTCAGCCACCCATGGAACCCCTTTCCATCGAACATCCTTCTAGGCCATTCGAGTTAAGCACTCAGCTGATTGGAATTGATCGGAATGGGACGCTGTGGCAATAGCGTCAGGTCAAGCAAACTCGCAACGCCGCCGGCACTGCGGTGCTGCGCAAACATCGATGAGCCAAGTGGCTCTTGGTCGATATTTTGTGCAGGAAACTCGACCGCGCGCAGTCCCGATGCGGCGCCGTATCTGCCAGGGCGCCGCACTTCCTCCGACCTCCGATGCCCATCGAAACCACCGCGATCTTTTTCTTTACGCCGCCGCAGGCTTCGTTTTCGTCCCTTCCTCAACTGTCACCTGGTGGATCTTCTTTTTCGCCTCCGCGACGGGCAATGAAATCTTTAAAACACCCTCCGTAAGCTCAGCCTTTGCCTGGTCTGTCTTTGCCCCTTCAGGCAGCGGGATCGACCGATAGAATTGGCCGTAGCTTCTCTCCCAGCAGTGGAATCCTTCGTGATCCTCTTTGTGCTCGCGTTTTCGTTCGCCTTCGATGATGAGAGCGTCATCGGTGAGCTCGACTTTCACTTCCTCCTTCTTAAGGCCGGGAAGCTCCGCAGTCACCACTAAGTTGCCGTTGCACTGCTGAATGTCGATCGCAGGGGACCATGCTCCTCCGTCGGTCGCCGGCGCGGCACCACGAAGGATTCGATCCATTTCGTCGCTGAAGTCGCGCATCAGCGCAAACGGGCTCCGGTGGAAAAAGCTTCTGAATGGAAGCACCGGCTTGAAGAACTCCTTGAACTCGGCCGGTGTGGTTTCCCGCTTTGCGGGTGATTTTTCTTTCGTCACAATCACTTCGGACATGCTCTACTCCTTTTGTTTTCTTCGGTGATTAATTGACTCCCGCGAGGGAGCCGTGGCTGATGCACTCACAATTGAACTTAAAAGCTCCGCCGTTGGCGGGAGACTCGTCTTGCCTCATCACATACTCTTCTGGCTCGGGCCGTTTCAGTTCGCTTGCCAGTCGATGCGAGACGCGGCACTGAATTGCTTAAGCAGCCACAACGTGGATCTTGGCAGCGCGATGCGCGCAGATTCCTTGCAGCGTATGCACTACGTCTTCATACGACAGTTCCGCTTGCTTCTTGCCATCGCCTTTTTCCGATCGCAGAATGATGTCGTTCATCGAGAGAATGCCTTCCAACGCCCCCGCGCGATTCACGACGGGCAACCGATGAATCTTCTCTTTGCGCATCGTCTTCAGCGCAGAGTGGACGTCATCATCCGGCTCGCACAGGACCACCCGAGGCTTGGAGACATCCGCCGCAGTAATTTTCGAGGATTTGCCGTCTCTCGTGCTCAAAGCAATGCAAATGTCACGATCCGTGAGGATGCCGGTCACTGTGCCGCTTTCGTCCACCAGGGGAAGAACACCGCAGTCGTTCTCAAACATCAGCGCGCCGGCCGCCGCAAGGTTGGTCTCAGGACGGCAGGCCGTAACCCTCTTAGTCATCAGTTCACGCACTTTCATCTCGGCCTCCTTTTTTCTGGGAATCGGATTGGAAGGTGCAACTTGAGGACCGCCCCCAAAGCCTCGCGCCTTGTGGGCCCTGACTCTTCACCTGGGTCAAATCTGGGTGATAGTGCCGGGGACCTGTGCGTAGCAGCGCAAGTGGAGTAAGAATGCAATAAATCTCGTCTTCGACTTTACGGCGATGAGTCTTACTATTTAGCAGGAAGCGACTTATGCGACAAGCCCGGTGGCCTGGGCTCGGTGTAGCTTGAGGAGCGGGTTCTGGTGCCTCTCAAACCTTCGGGCCCAGATGAATCCCAAACTCTGCCTCAGTTCGCGCTCGTTAAAGGGCGAAGACAGCGCGTGGAACGCTCCGGCATCCGCGAGTTCCGGCCAGTCAATCACATCCGAAAATCGGTGACATGCAATCGGGAGAGCGGCGGGCGCCGCGTCGAGCACGGACCTCAGAGCCAAGCTCCACGAGAGGCCCAAAGAGTACGGCTCGAAGAGGACGGCGACAAATTTGCGGTTGGCGCTCATATCGCGTACGCGGTCGAGGCTCCGGACGTTCTCAACCGACCACCCGAACTCGCTAGCGACGCGGTCGAGCGCGCCGGGGGGAAGATTTCCAAGTAGAATTACTGTGCCATTCGTCATTGATTTGTGCGTTCAGATGCAATTCGAGGACCGATGGCATGGTCATGATCGGACCGTCCGAATCTGACAGGTTGCGGCTGGGGACAGTCGTCCCCTTTTGCACCAAGCTCTAAGTGGCCGGCATCGCATGGGAACCGCTGCCATTAAGAAGCTTTCCGCTCACCGCCGCTCATAGCGCCCCATGTACACAGCTTGGCCGATGGCATGTTTCTTGAGAGCCTTTTCGAGCGTTGGCCGCTTCGCTCCTTCAGACAAGCCAAGCGTAGGAGTGTCGAGCGCGAACAGGCGGAAAAAGTACCGGTGCGGCCCTCCGCCCTGCGGGGGACAGGGACCGCCGTATCCGAGCCGACCGAAGTCATTTGTTCCGGATTTTCCGGATGAAGCGTGTTCCTTGCCCTCCGGAATCGCGTGAATGTGAGCCGGTATGTCCCACACGACCCAGTGGTTCCAAGTGCCGTGCGGCGCATCAGGATCATCCATGATCAGTGCGAAGCTGGCGGTTTCAGAAGGTTCGCCAGCCCAGTGCAATGCGGGGGACAGGTCGTCTCCATCGCAGGTGACTCGCCTCGGTAAATCGCCTCCATCGGCGAAGCCCAGCACCGTAACTTTGAAATCCCCCTTGCTCATATGACGTTTCAACTTGCACGTCCGCTTCCAGGGCCGGGCTTGGCACCCGGCTGTCCAGGCGGATATAAAGGATTTGCCGCGGCAGAGAAGGTGCTCAGTACTAAGTACCCAACACGGGACGAAAGGTGAAGTTTATGGCAAACATCGCGATTCAGAAAGTGGATAAATCGGATATCGATCGCCTCCCGATCTTCGAGGAAATCGGGAAACGGTTGGATGTTGTCCGGCAGAACGCATTTGAGCTTTTCGAGAAGCGGGGCCGGGAACTGGGCCATGCGCTCGACGACTGGCTCAATGCCGAGCACCAGGTGTTCGGTTGGCCTGCGGCAGAGTTGGCAGAATTGGATTCGAAGTACGAAGTCGAGTTGACGCTGCCCGGTTTCGAAGCCAAAGAGATCGAGATCACGGCCACACCCTCCGAGATTATCGTCCATGCAGTGTGCAAGGCGGAAAAAGCAGAGGCACGGAAAGTCGTATGGACCGAGTTCGGATCGAACGATGTGTACCGCAAGTTCGAGATGCCGCAGCCCATCGACGTGGACAAGATCCAAGCTTCGCTCGACAAAGGCTTGCTGCATATCATTGTGGCCAAAGCGCAAGCGGCAAAGCCGAAGGCGATTGAGGTTGCCGCAGCCTGATCAAGATCACCGGGCGTGAGCCGGCTTTGGACGGGTCGACGAGCTGCTCGCCCAAGGTTTCCCCCCTGCGGCGGCACGGACCTCATCGAGCTTATGCTCGAGCTGGACCCGAATCAGGGCGGCCACGAGGCGCGCGAACCGCCGTCGGCCGCGGACCAAGGTGGCCAATCTGCTTGGGTCAGCCGGAAGACCGAGCGCCTTGGCGCACTCCAGAGTCCGCTGATCCGCGAACGGGTACAGTTCCCGCCAGGCAAGCTGCGCTTCCCGAAAGAAGATATTGACGGCGACCTCGCCGACCCCCTTGAGCTGGTCCAGAAGCTTCCGTTCGCGCGTAGGATCTCGTCCAGCCACTTCGCGAAGTTTCCGCAAATCGCCCTGATACATATCGATGAGCATTTGCGAGGTTTCGCCAAGCATTCTGGAAGTGCGCTCATCGTAACGCACGTAACCGCCTTCATCGAGTGCGCGAACACGCTGCTCCCATGTGCTGGCAGCCATCTTTTCCGGCGTCGTCCAGCCCCGCTCGAACAGAACCCGCGCGGACCTCAATGCAACATTGTGGCTGATGCGCGTACTGAACAGCATTGCGCTGATCAAAAGGCAGAAGAGCGGAGAGGGCTGATTGACTGCCGCATCAATCCCCAGATCCTCCGCGAACGTCCGCCCATACCGCCGCATCAGGATTTCTGCGAGGGTTTCCGCCATTGGCCGCCTTCAGCCGGCTCGGTTGACAGAACTACCGGCGCGCAGCGCGCCTCAACTTGAGGACCTCTCGGTTCGAACTATCCTTCCTCATGAGCAGGGTTCCCCGTTCCATTAGATCGCTCTCGAATACAAGGAATTTCTCACCTTCCGAGTTCACGACGCAAAAACGGTCATCTTCGGCTTCTCCGATCACGTCAATCGTCTTGCCTTCCGGAATGGTGGTCGCGGCCTGATGATTGTCTCGATAGGCAAGCGCCATGAGAGGGGCCTTGAGGCGGCACAGCATGACAAACCTCCTCGTTACCTTCGAGATACCTGTAGGTACTATACCTCCCGTTCGGCTACTTCGCAAGCGGCGAGCACGCCCGGTTGGGAGTTTTTCAGTATCATGAGAAACCATGCCTAGCAGCGCGAGGTGAAATGGGCTGTTTTCACGCCGCGGCGGAAAGGATTTGAGCGGGTTCGACCCGAGCCAACCAGTCGCCGATTTTCCGGATCAGCATTGCTGGAACCGACCAGAGGCGTGTGGCAGCTTCCGCCGTCGAAATCGTGGCTGGCAGCGCTCCGGCAAGTCCTCGCGGCGTGCCTTTGCCGAACAGTTTGCGCATCAACAGCCCCAGATTCGCCGCGCCCGAGTGCACCACCAGCCGCTTGAGGATATTTCCCCGGCCGCGCAAATGCACCCGCCGCATCCCGCCGCGATCATACAAGTGCTGATTCCATCGTTCCAGCTTCTCGCCGCGTTGCCGTAACAAACGGAGGCCTCGCTCTCCGCGAATGCGCCGCCGATTCGCGTACACCGCCGCCTGCTCCCGCTCTTGCTGGCTCCACCGCTGCCGCCCGCGATTCGGCTCCGAGCAATACGTACGCACGCCCCACTCAGTCCGTTCACTCACTACCGCGCGGCTGTGATAACCCTTATCGGTGACTACCTCGCGCGGGCCCTCCGCGCTCACCAGCTTTACAACTTCGTCGTTGTCGGTATCCGCAACCACGGATGTGATGCGCTCGCCTGCTTCGGCCACCGTCTCCTGAATCGTCGCCGTGTCTCCTTCATCCGCCCCGTGCAGCGTGACCGCGACAATCGCGCCGGTCTCCATATCCACCGCGTGTTCGGCCTTGTGAGCCAGATGCGTGCGGCCATCCTTCATCTTGGTGATGCGCGCGTCCGGATCGTGCGGATGCGTCCAGTCATCGTTCGATCCCTTCTTCGGACGCTTGCGATCCAGCTTCGCCAACTGCTCTCGGGTGGGCGTCTCGATGCCGCTTTCTTTCGCCAGCCTGGTGAGAAACTCTTCGTAACGCTCCCCCGTGTCGCGCCGCACGATCGACCGCAGCGCCGCGTTGGCTTCCAGCGTCGTCGCGTCCACGCCGATCGTCATCCCCTTCAGTAGCTTTTTCTCGGCCAACACGGTGAGCACCCACTGGAACACCGCCTGATGCGTCTCCACATCCATCAAACGCCGGGTTCGCGAGATGGTCGAATGGTCCGGCACGCTTTCATCCAGCGCGATCCGCACGAACGACCGGATCGACAGACTATCGCTGGCCCGCCATGCGATTCCGCGCTCCGAATCGATCCCTTCGAAGTAGCCCACCATCAGCAGCCGGAAATAAATCCCCGGCGACAGGCCCGGCCGGCCCACTTCGCCCGCATAGAAGTCTTCGCAGATCGTTTCGACGTACTCATCGAACTTCTTCTCGTCCAGGATCTGATTCAGCCGTTGGTAAAACGGATGACTCGCGTTCACCGGCAGCGCCGCGGTTGGTGTCCATAATCCCTCTTGCCGGACCCGCTTCTTTCGTCGTCCCATCGCCATGATCTTAAGACGATCACAACACGCCCGAGGTCACGCCCCGGTACCGCGTTTCACCACACGCTGCTAGCCCGTGGAGCTTTTCGAGGATGGCCATGACCTCTTTGCCGCCCTGGCTGTCCAGCGCACCCGTAGGTTCATCCGCCAGGATCACCGGTCCGCCGTTCATGAGCGCGCGGGCGATGCTGACGCGCTGTTGCTGGCCGCCGGAGAGCTGGTTGGGATGGTGTTGCAGGCGGTCTCCCAATCCAAGATCCCGCAACAAGCCGGCGGCGCGCGCCGTGCGCTGAAGTTTCGCCATGCCGCGGTACACGGCGGGAACTTCGGCGTTTTCGACCGAACTCAGATCGGACATCAGGTTGTAACGCTGGAAGATGAAGCCAAACGTATCGCGCCGCAGTGCAGCCAGCGCATCGCCGCTAAGGCTGGCGACGTCGACCCCGCGGACGCGGTAGGTGCCGGTCGTCGGCCGATCGAGACAGCCGATGATATTCATCAGCGTGGACTTGCCCGAGCCGGATGCGCCCATGATCGCGACGAATTCGCCGCTCTGAATCGTCAAGCTGACTTCCGTCAGTACCGTCAGTGGCTCGGCGCCCGAGGTATAGGTGCGGCCGATCCTATTCAATTCGAGCAGCGGTGATGACATCAAGGGGCCTTCCCCGTACTCAATCCGCTTTTCGTAGTACCCTGTGCTGTGACTGCCCGGATCACGACCTGTTCCTTCTCTTTGAGACCGTCCGTGACCTCTGCTGAGATTTCGCTCTGGATCCCGATCTTTATGGGGCGCGACTCGACACTGCCATCGGCCTTCAGCACCTGCACCTTGATTTGCGCGCCTTCGCCGGCATTGCCGATGGCGGCGACCGGGATCAGCAGGACATCCTTAGCCTGCGCCAACACGATGAAAACCTGCGCCGTCATCTGGATGTCCAGTTGACGATCCGCATTCGGGACATCGAACAGCACGTCGTAGAACACCACGTTGTTGATGAGTTCCGGGCTGGGGAGGATTTGCCTCACCTTACCGTTCCAGCGCCGGGACTCGCCCAGGACCGTGAAATAGACGTCCTGGCCCACCTTGACGCGGACGATGTCTGCTTCCGAGACTTGCGCCCAGACCGTCATGGTGCTGATGTCGGCAATCCGCAGGATGGTTGGCGCTTGCTGACTCGCGTTTACCGTTTGCCCTTCCAGAGTCGTGATGGAAACGACTTCGCCGCCCATCGGCGCCGTGATTTTCGTATAGCCCAGATTGGCTTTCGCGGTGTCCACCGCCGCTGAAGCTTGCTTCATCTGCGCCGAGAGCGAAGCGAGGTCGGCGGAAGCAACATCGAAGTTCGCTTGGGTGATGTCACGATCGCTGGCGGAGATGATCCCCTCCGCAAAGAGTTCAACGTTGCGGTCCCGCTGCAGCTTGGCGAGCACCAGTTGCGCCTGTTTCAGAGCGCGTTGCGAGGTGATATTTTGCAAGGTGGCGTTGGCCGCCGTGAGCGCGGAGTCCGCCAAAACCGGATCAATCTCAGCGAGCAACTGGTCTTTTACCACCTGATCGCCGCGTTTGACCTTCAGCGATTGAAGCATGCCGGAGGTCTGGGCGCCAACATCGACATACAAGATGGGCTGCAGGATGCCCGCCGCCACCACCGTGCTTTCTACGTCGCCGCGCTCGACGGTAGCGGTGGCATAGAGGACCTTGGCTTTGCCGAACATCCAGGAATAGGCGAGCGTGCCAATACCGGCGATCAGGAATGCAGCAACCACCCACAAGCTGCGCCGCCGCAAGAGGGCTCTAAATTTCACGTAACGATCCGTCGGAGGCGTGGCAGGGTGATCAATCGCTGTCACTCCGGATTTCGCTCCCTGGCTGACGTTTACCGATTCCATCCTCACGATTCCCCTGTAATTTGCTTCTCACCGTCCCGCCGTCTTTTCGCCCAGTGTCTCCGAATTGGCCGTCCGACAGGTTCATTGCTCTATATCTTCTCTTTTATTCCCATTTCCTACCACGCACGTGGATTACCAACCCATTGGAATCTCATGACTTCCTCTTCTCTTTTGGTGTGTGAGCAGGTTTGCCCCGGTCACGCAACCAAACCAGGCGCGCTTGGGATGACTGAGTTCCCAAAGGGCTCCAAAACGTTGACCGCAGAGAGTCATATGACCGAGTTTGGTCGCGTCCCAGGCGCACGTCCGAATCGACGGCCGTTGCCATATCTGGTCAACCGGCGCTACACGGGAAACGGCTCGAAGCGGGGAAATGGCGGCGAGGCCGGCCAAGGACGAGCGTCAAGACCTCGCAGAGCAGACCCGGACTGGCTCTCCGCTTGCCCTAACAACAGTAGCTCGGAACCGAGCCAGTGCGAGTTGGCGCACAAGATCGAGCTGGAAGGAAAATGAGGTTATGCGCAACAAGCTAATCGGATTAATCTTCGCGGGGATGTTGTCGGCCTCGTCAGGCCTAGCGGCGGAGGTCTTTGTTTCCATTGCGCCGCCCCGGGTTGTGGTTGAAAGCCGTGGTCGCGCACCCGAACGCGATTATGTCTGGATCAACGGCTACCACCGTTGGGATGGGAATGCCTACCACTGGGAACACGGCCGTTGGGAACGCCCGCCTCGCCAGCACGCCCACTGGGAGCAACACCGCTGGGTTCACCGTCACGGGGGTTATGTCTTTGTTCAAGGACACTGGCGCTGACAGCCAGGGCGCTCGATCTCGGTCCTTTGCGCCAGCGCGATGGATAGCTGGTGAGCTCAAACGCGCCTATGCCATTAGGCCCTGTGCATGAGGATTATGCCGCACGCACTTCAGGTACTTCCGACAATAAAACCAGCATCTGTTGCCTTTCTGAGCCGGTATCTGAATTGCATCCATGCTTGTAGGCCATTGGCGGCTTCTCGAACGGGAAGCCGCTGTGCCGCAGGCCGGCCAGCGACCATCTGTCCGGACGCTATGAGGTGTTTCCTTCATTCTCGAAGAAGGGCGAGAGCGGCGATCTTGCTGACGATCGCGTGCGAAATTTTTGGGCGCGCACACGCGGCTGGGTCCACAGAGAACGCTATCGCGGGGGACACTCAATCAGGCGTGACTTTACCCGTTGCAACTTCACAGCGCGCGAATTTACCGGACTCACCTTTAACCGAATCCGCGCCGCAAGAGGAGATGACGAAAAACGTGGCAGCGCCGTGCCTGGAGCCGCCTCCGCTCCTGAGTTGGAAAGACTACCACGGTCCATTCCAGAAGGTGGTGGGAGCCTTCGCCCGGAAACTGGAGCTCAAATCGGTGCATCCTCCGCATTACAAACCCGGAACCGTACTGTGCTCTCTCGAGGTGAAAGACAAGTTCACTCTGTTCGTTCGGGATACGTTCGATCCAATCTCATTTCTTGAGGCCGCCTTCAACGCAGGTTTGGATCAGGCATCCAACCGGGACCCCACGTTCGGACAAGGCGCCGAGGGTTATGGGAAACGCTTTGGCGCCGACTTCGCCGGGCAGACAACGTGGAGGTTTTTCACCGATTTCGCGTATCCGACGATCTTCTCGGAGGACCCTCGATACTACCGCCTGATTCACGGCAGCGGCAGGCGGCGTTTCTTCCATGCGGTCGAGCATACCTTTGTAGCGCAGCGCGACAGCGGCAAGCACATGTTCAATGTTTCGCAATGGATGGGAACGGTGACCGCCGTCGCTCTCAACGACGCCTACCATCCGGGGAACGAACGCGGGCTTAGTCCTGCCCTGAGGGTAAGCGGCTATGCTCTCGCGACAGGCATGGGTTTCGATGTCCTCCGGGAATTTTGGCCGGATATCGCTCACAAGCTCCACATGCCCTTCCGCGACACGCGTGAGCCGCCAGCGACAGAAACGAGCCGCTCTCCTCATTGCCCGGAAGACCAGGAAAAGCTAGACCGCACTCAGGCTCAAAACTAAAGCCTTTCGCTGGAATTTCCTAGCTTGGCGAAATCTCAATGACGGACCGCCGCGTCGTGCGCGGGGTCACTTCATCGCCGGTTGTCGACGATCACAACAAGCCAAGCATGTAGGCGATGAGCAGAATCAACAAAACCGTCCCCAGCCCGATGCCCGCGCCGCCACCATAACCCCAGCGACTGTGACCGTAGTACCCTCCGCCGCCCCCTAATACCAATAACAAAATGATGAGCAGTATCAACATTGTAATTCTCCTTTGTGAGCTTTCGAACCTTGTCCCGCCTGGCTGGGACGTAAGTGGGTTCCGTCCCGCGAAACCTGGTAAAGTGCAGGCCGATTCAGCTACTTCTCGAACAGCTTTTCAACCTGTCCGACTTTCTTTTGGATCTTGCCGCCGATTTTTTCGGCTTGGCCTTCGGCCTCCAGATTGGGGTCGCGCGTGACCTGTCCCGCCTTCTCTTTGACCTTACCTTTCAGCTCATGAAGCTATCCGGTCATCGGAGCTAGAATCGCGCGCAAACGCCGGGTTCAAGGAGACTGTGTGGCCCCCCAGCCACAAAGCAGCCAGTGGCTGTTGGATATCGGCCTGAAACAGCTTGAACTGCTGTTCCGGGCGATTGTCTACCCGCCTGCCGAACCCACCCTGATCAAGGACAACGACCGCACTTATCGGGACGCCAGTTGCGGCGCGGGCAGGCTGTTCGGACTTCCCAGAAACAGAATCATCGGCTGCCGACTGGACGACTTTGCGGAACCCGGCTTCCGGCCTCAAATTGACCAGCTCTGGCGGGACTTCCTGCAACGAGGCGAACAGCAGGGCACGTTCCGCCTGGTCGGTTCCGACGGCGCGATTCCGACCGGATTGCTCGAAAGCGAGCTGTTCGGTTACGAGAGAGGAGCCTTCACCGGCGCCTTAGGCCAAAAGATCGGGCGGTTCGAGTTGGCGAACCGGGGGGACGCTGTTTCTGGACGAGGTGGGCGACATCCCCTTGGAGCTGCAACCTAAATTGCTGCGAGCCTTGCACGAGAGGCGTTTGAGAGGTTGGGCGGCACCAAAACCATTGCCATCAATGTCCGGCTCCTGGCCGCAACCAGCCGGAATCTTACCCAGATGATGGGGGATAAGCTTTTTCGCAGCGACTTTTACTACCGGCTGAAGGTGTTCCCGATCACGGTGCCTCCGCTGCGCGATCACACCGAGGACATACCCACGCTCGCCGAGTACTTCATGCGGAAATATGCCACGCAAATGGGCAAGCAAGTTGCTACGATTCCGTCGGAGACAATGCAAGCTTTGATGAGTTGGCCGTGGCCCGGGAACGTGCGTGAGCTCGAGAACTTCATGGAAAGGTCAGTGATCCTTTCGCGGGGCTCCACGCTCCGTGCTCCCCCCTGGCGGAACTGAAGCCCGACACAGTAGAAACTACCGGCGGCACGCTCGCCGACATGGAGCGTGAATATATCATCCGCGTTCTGCGGGAAACCGGTGGCGTGATCAGCGCCGCAGCCGCCCGTCTCGGGGTGCCGCGCACGACATTGAACGCCATGATGAAGAAACTGGGGATCTCCCGCCAGGATCTATGATTTGTGCAGATCAGGATGATGTGGATGAGCAAGCACGGAGACGGTTGTCCCCTCAGGCGCCTTCGTGCTTTTCTCGTGCGCAAAATCTTTCGTGCTCTTGTGGTCGGGCAGCAAAACCGAAATGGCATCGCCTGTGAAGCCACCTTGCATCAAATCGATCCACGGTGTGTTCCGCTTGGTTGGCATCCTGGTAAATGCCGAATACCGCCGTCTTTTTTCCTGTCATTTGATCTTCCTTTCAAGTCGCAAAACGTAGAAGTTTGGATGGAGCGCCAAGCTGCCAGCCGAAAGTTGACGAAGGGATTCTCGTTAGCGTTGAACGCACCCCGGATGACCGCAATTGCAAATAATATCTGACGTTTTTGCTTCAACCTGGCAATATGTGCTGCAATACTCGCCGTCAGGCCGCGCCTGGCATTGGCAACTCGGATGTGCGCACTTTTGTTTCACTTCTTGCTTTTCCATAGCTGAACCATACCTTTCTCAATCGAACCAACTTCCCGAATCCTCATCTCGAAACGCGGTCTCGATTCGGCTGTGTAGCGAGCACGTTCAAGGCCTTACGGAAGTGAGTAGATCAAGAACAACGCTCCACACCTGAGGTAACGGCACGCGAGAGTCGCAGGCGCCTCGCGCGTTGCTCCATCTGGATGCGTGCCGCTTGGCGCGCGCGCATGAATCTGATCCGCACCGCGGTCTTGGTCACTCCCTGTTGTCGCGCGATGTCCTCGGGTGTTAGCCCGTGTATTTGCTGCTCGAGCAAGGCGCGGTCGCAAGGGCGGCAGATCTTGAGGATGCGGGCCATGTCGATCGCAGCCAGGTCGATTACCGCCACGCTGGTTCCAGACGTGGTATCGAGTTCAGGCTGGGTCTGGTGCGCCTGCTCGTGGCGAAGGATACTTCGATACGTATTTAGCGCGATGGTGTTTACCCACTTGCCGACGAGTTCCTCGTCGCGAAGCTGTGGGAGCCTCTCCCACCCTCTAGCCCAAGCGCCCTGGGCGGCTTCTCTGGCTTGTTCCCACGACGCGCCGCGGGAGAACAGGAATCGCACAGTTATCTCAAACCCTTGCCGATAAGCCTCTCCGTAGTGTTCTCTGGTCATATCTGGTTTCGTAAAGAGGCACATGGATGGCCGTAGTGCTCGTACGCCCATTTTGCGCTGGATTCACCGAGTTTTGCGTGCACGTCGGCAATCATCGATCAAGTTCGCGCTATGGAGGCGATCTTGACCCTATTCGGTCAGATGACCCCGCATGGTCAGGCGATGCGCGCCAGTTCCGCGGCTCATCGGCATGGCGGGCCATTGGCCGTTTTCGGATCTTGTGCGAACGTCACGCCACCGGTGGCCTTGACGGTTTTTAGCCCTTCTGTGCCGTCCGAACCCGTCCCAGAGAGCACAGCACCAATGGCAGCATTGCCCTGTTCTTCCGCCAGAGCTACGGAGAAATCCTCAATCACCTGCTCGGCCCGGCGGAGCAGGAAGTAAGGAGCTTCAGACTCGAAGAAATCGGGGCCGTCAGCCGCCGGCTCCTCAGAAAAGATGTCGGACTTCCGAACGGTGACTCGACATCTGCCCACATTCAGAGGGAAGAATGCGTCGCAAACGCCCGCGTCTCCCATGTGGAATGTCGGGAACTGCCCATTTTGCGACATTCCTAATGCGCAACCGCGATCTGGAAAACCGCGGAGTGTACCGGCTTCCAGTGGGCGGAACGGACGGTCAGGAGCCTCGCGGTGAAGACGAAATCTATTTCGTAGTATCGGGACGCGCCCGTTTTTTCGGCGAAACAGGTGATGTTGCTGTCTAGGCTGGTGATATTCTCTTCGTCCCTGCGAAAGAGCCGCATAGGTTCCACGAGATCACCGAGAACCTGGAACTGCTCGTCTTGTTCGCGCCAGCCGAGAGTACTCGGTAGAAGCACATCCTCAAGTTTTGTCCATGGTTTTCTCAGAAGCTGGCATGACGGCTACGCCCTAATAATCGCAATGCCATGTCGTGATAGCTGGGTTCAGCTCGGGCAGGGCTGAAAGTGAGAAGGGCGGCTGCCCTTGCGAGCGCCGCCCTTAGTTTAGAAAACAGACCGATTTTACTTACCAGCTGTTGTTTCGACGTTGCCCGCCGCCGGATGCGCGGTTGGCTCTCGGACGGGCTTCGTTGACCGTAAGCACTCGACCATTTAGTTCGCGGCCGCTCAAGGAGTCAATTGCTCGCATCCCTTCGGCGTCGCCGCTCATCTCGACAAATCCGAACCCTTTGGCCTGCCCGGTATCCCGGTCGGTTACGATGCTAACACGATCAACGGTTCCGTATTGCTCGAACAGCGATCGGACCGATTCCTCGGTAGCACCGAAGCTGAGATTTCCTACAAATATATTCTTCAATTTTTGGTTTCCTTTTGAATTTGAGCGAAGCGAATCGGGGCAGGAACAGACAAAGGCGGTCGAGCCGGACAATGCAGATAGATGCCAAAATCAGCAAACTGTCAAACTACACCTCAATAATGACACAGAAACGCGACCGCGTGGGCGCCAACATGAAAGAACAGAGCTAATACCATGCTCACACCCATTCGGTCCAGATCAGATAAAGCCATCGGCGACAGACTCGAAGGCAAATGGAGGATCGTCGGCAAACGGATCATCGCGGAGCCGACGCCTCGCACGCCCTACGATGCACCTCGGCTCGGGATTTACGACTACGAGGTAGTGCTCGCGGAATCGGTGTCCGCAGTGACAAATTGATCGGATCTTCGCGCACGGACTGCTTCATCGCCCTGCGATCACGGAGCACTGCCACAACTTTTAGAACACCCGATGCGTGAATGATCAAGCTGTCGACGAGATCCGGGTTATCAAACGAAGGCGCCGTGCGGAGTTCGTAGCTAAAGTGCCAGGTGGGCGACCACTTCCGCCACCGCGACCGACACAAGGCCCGTCCGGCCCGCCCGCGCTCAGTGTTGAAATACCGCTGATTACGCAGAGCGCTCGTTCCGCCTAAGAAGTAGCAACCTTCTCTGCTGCTGACCGCTGGTCCGGTGAGGTTATTCAGTGATCGGCCTGCCAAAACTGATCTACTCTTCCGATCCTGAACGGAACAGGCGCATAGCGGTCGCCCTGCCGATCCGCAGCGTCTTCGCAATTTGACGCCAGGAAGCACCGCGTCTCCGCAGGGTTCGCACCTGATGCGGTGCGGCGCAGACGCGGGGGGCGTCCCACCGGGCGTTTCGCGGACGGCGTCATCGGAACCGTCCTGTTGGTCGTCGGTGAGCGGCGTGGCTGGCGCGGAAACAGGCGCGGAGCGGGGCACACTGGGCTCTCGCACTCGAATGCTTACCGCTCGACGCCTCTTGATTTTCGAACACACCCGTACCGCCCAACTTGACCTCGCGGCGTCGCCCGCCAGCGACGCGATTTATTTCCTAGAGAGAAGGCGGAATCCAGCCGTTACGCAACTGGTTGTGTCAAAAATGGGGGCAAGCCCAACTCGGTGAGATCGAACGCCACCAGGTACCTCAGTGCTGTCCGCGCAACGCTGGGGTGTTCAGCCGCGTGCTTGATGGCATGGCTCCGCAATGCCCCCGCCCCTAGCTGGCGTGCGAGCGCGTAGACCTTCTTCGCCACCTTGTCCCAGGAATTCGTCGATTTCGGATCGAGTTCGAACCATTCGAGTGCGGCCATCTCAATACCAGCGACATCACGGTTTTTCTTCGCTCTGTCTAGCTTGAGATTCAGGTCTTTGTGGCGTCCCAGCTGAAATTCCTCGACCGTCATGACCCTGCTCTTCGCTGCGTTCGGATTTAGTCCGAGCTGCCTTAGCTCCAGGTGATGCAGGCGGCGGATTTCATCGGCGCTTGCCAGCGTTTTGCAGAACACAACGGTCGTCCACGTATCAGAGGTAGATACAATCGCCCCGACGCTTAAACACCGCGTCCACGCTCTTAAGGTATCCATGGGCGACAACTCGACTTACGTCGTTCGCCTCCACTGGTAATCCGGTCATAGGAGCATATCCGAATCGCGGCAGCCACGCCTCCAAGCAATAGAAGAGGAGTTCCAGCAACGAAGGGTGCGCGCCCGTTCGTGCCGCGATTAGGGCCTTTGCCCTGGCTCTATCAACCGACGGAAAAAAATCCCCGAAAACGTCTTCCCTTCGTCATCTGCGGTAATCAGGGGCTCAATGGCGTCTACCAGACACCTACCGACTATTCCGTCGATGAGTGTAGGAAATACCAGTTCACGGTACGCGCCTGATCGCTTGGAGGTTAACGATACGTAGGCACCAGACGGTGACCAAGTGCCGGGAGGAACTGATCGAACGAGTTGCTCGGTGATCTGCTCCTCGTACTCGGTGAGAACCAATGATTTCAGCGGATGCGAGATTAAGTCATCCTTGTCTCTTGCCGCAATCCTCCGCAGCGCCTTTTGAAGGGAGCCCGGAGAGAAGATCGTTCGCAGAACCTCCGGGCTGGACAGCTGTTCGGCAGTGGGAGTCCGCGTTTTTCCCGATATATTTCTTGATTGCATTGCCGGTTCGATTCCCTATTTCCGGCTAGTTTTGCGTATTGGTGGCCATTTCTTCGGACCTTCCTATTATAGGGACTCTCATTTTCGCGTGATTGTACTGGCATTGACTCCGCCAAAAGACTCGGGCCGCATCGCGCGAAATGCAGTTATCCGGCCTGTGATCGTGGCCATGCGTACAGAATGTGGCGCGGCACCTCAGATTCGGCGCTTCGCGATCAGTTCCCGAACTTTGGGACGATCTCGTGGGGAATACTGGTTACGGGTTCGGACGGGGTTGAATGCCGGTTTCATCCTCCGCGAGAGCGTCTTCCTCGGTCTGCTCTTCGTAGTGGGTGAGTACTCGCCGGACTTTCGGCTCATCCCAGTCCGCCGGAAGCTTGTTTTCGCTCATTAGGGACGTCGCTGATTCTGTTCTCCTAGCCTAACCATTCGTGTGGTAGACCAGAGCGTTAAAAAATAGTTTGAAATTCTGGTAGCTCTGGCCGCGATATTGGGGGCGCATTCCGAATAAAATCATGCGGCCTTTGCCCTTTGGGACGTCTAGAAGAGCCGCCTTTCCGGTCAGGTATTTTTCGCCTAATAGCCAGCCTGAAGCCAAGACTCCCGATGACGGGTAGCGGGCGACTACTTGTTCACTGGGGGCGTCCCAAGCCGGGCTTTGTTCGCTCCATAACGTAATTTGTTGGGGCATGCCGTAGGCTAGCGGGCTCTTGGTGTCGAGGCTGATGTTCAGAAGCGAGCCGGGGGAGTAGAAGTCGCGGTTCTGGACGCCGGTCAGGACGTTTTTCGCGGCGACGCCTAAATCCTGGGTGGCGTATTCGGAGGCGTGGTTGAACAGGATCAGAGTGCCGCCCTGGTCGACGAATTCTTTGAGCGCGGCGGCTCCTTTGTCGCCGATGCCTCCGCAATATTCTGGAGGCATGGTGCCGGCGCGGTGGCCGTTGACGATCTGGCCGCGCTGCTGGTCTGGAATCACGATGGTGTCGAAGCGCTGCCGCAGGTTCCCGGCTTGCACATCGGCGTTAAAGATAGTCTTGAACGGGATGCCGAAATCGTCCATGAGCCAGCGGGTCCAGCCTTCGTCCATGCTGGGGTTGTAGCTGGCGTAAATGCCGACCCGAGGGGCGGAGATTTCTATGCGGCCGGAACCGGAGGCTGGGTAGAAATCGCCAGTGAAGGTGTCGCGATAAATGGGCTTGCCGGTTTTCCAGATTTTGCCGACTTGCTTCCAGGAATCGACGTCGGTGGCGGCGAAACTGCTGGCGGGCTTGGGATGGTCGAGGTCGAAAGAATATTGTTTCGCGGGGGATAGCGTGGCCTGGAAGCTGTCCTTGACGGTGGCAACGTCGACGCCCATCAGCATCGGCAGAGTCTGCGCGGTGACGTCGTAAGGACGCTTAGGAGGGCCGCCGGGATAGAGGCGCAGATCCGGATATTCCTGCTTTTCGAGCAAAGTTTTCGCCCAGCCGGAAAAAGGCTGATGCATGCCGACGACATAGCTGCCGGCGGCATAGGATTTTCCGTCCGCGGTGAACGGAGCCGAGGCGCGCTCGACTTCGATGTCGCCGAAGGCTAACGTCTCGAGCATTTTTCGGGAGGCGCCGGGATCGTTCTGCGATGCGGGGACAACGAAAGCATAGGGCGTGGCGCGAGCGACGTTGTCCTTATTGATGGTGTAGAAATAATGCAGCATGTCGGTGCGGCGAATGGCGGCTTGGTAAAGAAGAGACTCCCAGGCGATTTCCTGATAGTCGATGATGTCGCGCAAATGCCAGGTCCCGCCCATCCAGGGAGTGAGGTAATTCCAACTGCGCTCGCGCGGGTTGTAGCCGAGGGCGTTGTCGGTGATGTCGGCGGCGGTCAGCGTGATCGGCGTCGCGAGTTTGGCGCTGGCGGATTCGGTGAGGATGCGCGCTCCGCCGTGATAGGCCTGATACTGGCGGCCGGGGGACCAGAAATCGTACATGGCGTTGATGGCGATGCCGGTTTTCCCGGCTTCGGCGAGATCGGTGGCCATGCCGGTGCCGATCATGTTACAGAGATGCGCCAGGATGGGGTCGATGTTGGGATCGACGGGGTCCATCCATGGTGGAACGAAAATGCGGCTGGCGTTGGCGCCTTGCTGATGCACGTCGTAGACGATCTGCGGATGCCACAGATTTTCCAGAGACGCGGTGTTGCGGGTTTCGGGTTGGGTGAAGATGTACCAGTCGCGATTATCGTCGTGGCCGACGTAGTGATGATAGAGCTCGGGCGGCGAGGAGCCATCGTAGGGGCCGCCGCGGGTCTTGCGATACCACCTGGTGACGATGTCGACGCCGTCGGGATTTTGAGACGGCTCCAGCAGGATGATCACGTTGTCGAGAATCGCTTTGAATTTGGGATTGTCCTCGGTGAGAAGGCGATAGGCGAACTCGACGGCAGTGTGAGTGGACGCGACTTCGGTGGCGTGGATAGAGCACGTGATCATCACGATGGTCTTGCCTTCGGTGGCGAGGCGCGCGGCTTCGGCGGGCGTGGTCCGGCGCGGATCAGAGAGACGGCGCTGGATGTCCAGGTAATGATCGAGGTTCTTGATGTTGGCCGCGGAGGAGATCGTCACGGCGATCTGCGGGCGGCCTTCGACGGTCTTGCCGAGCTCCTTGAACTTGATGCGGTCGCTGGATTTTTCGAGCGACTGGAAGTAGGTGACGACTTTATCCCAGTCGAGGAGTTCGTTATCGACACCGATTTTGTGGCCGAAGTGGCTTTCGGGCGTGGGGACCGCGGCGAAGGCCGGAGAGAAAAGAAGGAGGCAGAGCGTGAGTGTGCGGGTCACTCGTACATTTTATACGCCGGCGTGCGGGAGGGAAAGCGCGCTACTTCTTGGTCGGTTTTTCGGCTTCGATTTTGATCTGCTTCAGGACTTCGGTGGCCTGCGGGAGGTCGGCGCTGCCGGCCGGGAATTTGCTGGCGGCGAACATGTAGGCCAGGATGTTGGCGTTCACTTCGCGGCTGAGGCTGCCGGGTTTATTGGCTGGCATGGTGGTGCGGATGCGGTCGAAGAGATCGCCGGCGGTGAGGCCGTTCCAGTTGGACATGAACTCCGGTCCGGCGAGGGGAGGAGCCATTTCGCCTCCGGTGAGCTGATCGCCGTGGCAGGAGGCGCACTTGGATGCGTAGAGTTCCTGACCGCGCTTGGCTTGCGCGTCGGAATAGACGCCGTCCCAGACGGAGCGGGTGGTTTCCTGGGCGAAGGCGAAGACTGCCAGGGCGGCGATGGCGATGAAGGCGAATTTTGGTTTCATGGGGCTCGCTTAAACTAGGGTAGCAATGGTTGAGGCTCTGCACAAAGGCGGGTTCGCGGCCATGGGACTCGACTATCCTGCGAGGCCTGAAGGGTACAATAGAAATCACAATGGCAGAGCGGGTAATTGTGATCGATCCGAATGTCATGAGCGGGACGCCGTGTTTTCGCGGGACGCGGGTTCCGTTCAAGAATCTGATCGACTATCTTGAGGGCGGCCATTCTCTGGGCGAGTTCCTGCTGCAGTTTCCTACGGTCACACATGAGATGGCCGTTCAGGCGCTTGAGGACGCGAAGGAATCGCTGCTCGCCAGAATCGCGTGAAGATTTTGCTGGATGAGTGCCTGCCGGTGGATTTCCGGCACAGCTTTCCAAGCCATGAAGTCCACACGCCGCAATGGGCCGGCTTCAAAGGCAAGAACAACGGAGAGCTGCTACGAGCCGCCGAGATCGCCGGCTACGATGTTCTGTTGACGGTCGACCAGGGAATCCCTCGCCAACAGCGTCCTACGGGGCGGAGGCTTTCCATCGTTCTGATCCGTGCGCGGACCAATCAGATCGAAGACCTGTTGCCCCTGGTCGATTCGATCTTACGGGCGATCGAGACGATCCAGCCTGGCCAGATCGTTGCGATTCCACCTTCCGGCTGATCTACCGCTGGCGGGCGTTGGAGCCGCCGGAGGTTGGGCGCGATTCTTCGGAATCGGGGAGCGTGAAGGCGATGTATTCGCCGGAGTAATTTCCGCCGCTCACCGCCACGATGATGTACTGCTTGCCGTTGATCGCGTAAGTCATCGGCGAGCCACTTTGCGGAGCAGGCATGAATACCGCGCCGACTTCTTTGCCGCTGGCTTTGTCATAGGCGCGAAGCATCGCGCCGCGGGGATGATCAGACGTAGTCGTGACTGCGCCTTCGCCGGCGATCACCAACGTCTTGGTGACCAGCGTTCCGATGTTGTAACCGTTCTGGCCGGTGCGCTTGACGTTCGATCCCTTTGAGAGCGGGGTTGTTGCGGATGGCATCGGGGGTTTCGCCGTGCGCGATCTGCCAGGTGATCTCGCCGCGATCCAGATTGATCGCTGAAATCGTGCTGTAGGGCGGCTTGATCAGCGGGAGGCCTTTCACGCTGAGCGGTTGATAGCCTCCGCCTCCACCACCGGCGGCTGGCGCGGCTTCGCGCTTGGGCATGGGAGAATCGGCGCCGGCGTTTTCACCAGGACCGCGAGCGATGGTCGGGGCGCGTCCGGCGAATCCCATGATGTAGCGCATGTCGGAGATTTCTTTGGTCGATTCGACCAGGGAAATCGGCGTCAGGCAGGCATTGCAGGCGTAGGCGTAGACGGTGTGGGTTTCGGGATCGAAGGAAGCTCCGGGCCAGTTGGTGCCGCCGCTGGCGGTGCCGAGAGTGAGGGTCGCGAGCGGACCTTCGAGTTTGCTGACCACGGGAGGCGTGAAGACGGGGCCGATCTTGTATTTCTTCACGACGTTCGAGCGCCTCGCGATGCAGTTCTGGCGTGAAATCGATGAGGTCGCTTTCGAGGACACCGTTTCGGCTGTAGGCGGGCGGCTTGGTCGGGAACGGCTGCGTCTTCGAATACCATTCGCCAGGGACGGTGCCAACTTCAACAGGACGCTCCTCGATCGGCCAGATCGGCTTGCCGGTGACGCGATCGAAAACATAGAGCATACCTTGCTTGGACGGCTGGGCGACGGCTTTGACGATCTTGCCGCCGACGTTGATGTCCATCAACAGAGGCGTGGAAGAAATGTCCATATCCCACAGGGGGTGGTGGACCAATTGATAATGCCACTTCTTTTCGCCGGTCTTCAGATCGACGCAGACCAGGCTTTCGCCATATAAGTTGTTGCCGGGCCGATGGCCGCCGTAGTAGTCGCCGGTGGGCGATTCGACGGGTAAATAGGCGAGGCCGAGATCCTGATCGATGCTGACCTGGGTCCAGACGCCGGTGTTGCCGGTGTATTCGGCCGAACCGTTTTCCCAGGTGTCGTAACCGGGCTCACCTTTTTTGGGAATCGTGTGGAAGATCCACAGGCGTTTGCCGGTGCGGACGTCGAAGCCGCGCGCGTATCCTTTGTTGTTGCGCATGCTGTGGGGCGTCATACCTTCACGAAACGCCGCGCCGACGATGATGGTGTCCTTGCCGATAATAGGCGCGGACTGGATTCCGATTTCGCCATGGATCAGATCCGGGACCCATTCATTCTTGTCGTTCCAGGCCGAGATTTCCTGATCGTCGAACTGTTTCAGGTCGAGCATGCCGCCCTTGCCGAAGGTCGGAACAAGCTGGCCGGTTTTGGCGTTCAGGCACACCAGGCGGAAGCCGGGAGTGATGTAGAAGATGCGTTCTTCTTTGCCATCGGACCAGTAGGCGAGGCCTCGGCCAGAGAGCTGGCGGGGGGCGTTGGCGCCGCGCTCACCTTCGTGCTCGCCATGGACCCAGAGGAGCTCGCCGGTGGCGGCGTCGAGGGCGATGGCCGCTCGACGAGAGCCGGCGGTGGCGTAGACCTTTCCGTTGACCATCAGCGGAGTGCCTTCGAGCTTGAATTCGGGGCGATTGCCGATGCTGTCGGTCTTGAATCTCCAGGCGACCTCGAGTTTGGAGAAGTTGGAGGCGTTGATCTGGTCGAGCGGGCGGTAGCGGGACCCCATGGTGTCGGCGTTATAGCTGGGCCACTCGGTGTCCTTGGGTTTCCACTGGGCTTGGGTGAGGGTGGTCAGCGCGAGGCCGGCGAGGGCGAGGATTGTGCTACGTTGCATCATATTACTGAGGTCCTTTCGACGGAAGGGGTCCTGTCAACGGCTCGAGTTGGGAGCGCGTTAGCCTTCGGTGTCATATTGTAGTCTACCGGTCGGTTGGGGGGCAAGGGACGGTGGGGCCGTTGCTCGATCCTTCAGAGGGCCCGCGTCGGGGACCCTCGCAGGCACCTCAGGATTGAGTAGAGGGAGGAAAGGCAGGATTCGAGCAGTCGGAATCCTTGAAAAACGAACGGTTTGGGTATGCTCCTGCCGGAATGCAGCGATGGTGTCATGATCGGGATGCTGATCGGCAGCCAGATAGCGAAACCCGAGGTCGTCATAGGTGGCCCCTTCGATGCCAGTCTTGCAGAGATGGCGCGAGCAAGAACGGCTGATCCAGGCTGCATTCCCGGAATCGTTTACCCATACTCCGAGCTTACCGACCCCCCAACCTCAGTCAAGCAAAATCGCGGATCTATCCCCGACACGCTCTCAGGCTGACCCGCTTTTTCCGCTTTTTCGCTTGAGGTCCTTTCAGCGGAAGGGGGCCTGTCAACGGCTCGAGTTGGGAGCGCGTTAGCCTTCGGTGTCATATTGCGGTCTACCGGTCGGTAGGTGCACAAGCGATGGCGGATCGGGGGCAGGTTTCGGTTTGGCGGCCACATAACCGGCCCTGCGAGCCGGCTACTCGATTTTGCAGCAGCAATACGTGAACTGCTGATCCGCACCCCAAGGGGTGCGGTGAATCTCCTTTGTGCTCTCTTCTATCCTGAAACGCCCCCCAAACTCTCCGTGGAGCGATTCCGCGTCATAACGCATCACGTCCAGTCCACTGCACTTTGTGGGACCATCCGGTCCGAAGGTGCTCACGATCACGTAGCCGCCTACCCGGACGGCCTTGATTACGGCCTGAACATATTTCCGGCGTTCGTGAGCATCAACGAGGAAATGGAAAACGGCGCGGTCGTGCCACACGTCGAACGATTGAAATGGCAAGGAAACCTGAGTAACATCGCCAACCACCCAGCGTACGCGGTCCGCGATCCCGGCCAAGCGAGCTTTCGTCGCTTCTATCGCGGTGCGCGACACATCGAGCAGGGTGAGCTGTTCGTAGTGGAGGGCGAGAAGATCATCCACAAGAGTTGATTCGCCAGCGCCGACATCGATAATCGAAGCCGACCGCGCTCCCGCGCAGCGTTGAATCAGATCCAAAGACAGATCGAGGTGCGGACGATACCAACTCACCTCCTTTGGCGCTTTAGTTCTGAAAACATGGTCCCAATGTGCTTCAACGTTCATACGAATCGAATCATGACTTTGGGCGCATGGCCGTGATCAACCCCATATCGAGGCGGACCTCCTTCCAGGTTGCGCCTCCTGGAATCCATTTTACAAAAGGATCGTCGAGCTTCGCCATTTGAAAGCCAGCCTCTCCGATTTCTTTTCGCGCTAGCTCGGGATCAATCTCGTGATGTTTCACCTGGTCTGCCCTAGGCTGCGTTCGATGCTCAGCTAAACTGTAATCCGCAACCACGAGGCGACCGCCTGGCTCCAGCGCCCCGCGCCTTTGACAACTTCGACATTCGAGAGGTGAAATAGGCTTACCCGCAGGTTCAGCCACTTCATAGAAGAATCCGTGACGTCCTCGGCAAAGGCCTTCCCCGTTGGACCGACTATCGCGGCGATGCGCATCGAGTAGTAGCCCCCGCCCACCCCGACGTCAGCGGCGCAATTCCCCGGCGAAAGCTGCAACGCGGTTACGAGATCAGTGGACCGCTGATATTCCCGGTTTGCATCGCCGGCCTTAAAGTCCTCTACCGTGGACGGGTTCCCGATGTTTACGGGCCGGGCGTCCTGGAATGCGGCGAGGGGAATGATCGTTGACGCCGGCGCAATCACGTAAACAACCAGCAGCGGCAGCATTCTCGCGTTGCGAGGCGAGAGAAAAGATCGCAGCATTTACGGAATCGTATCGCGGGCGCGGCCGCCATCCACAGACGTGCGGGGCGGCGCCCAACGTCCTAACCGAAAACTGACCCACTAGCCGCGCTTCATTTGACTTGCTCACGCCCAATGAGGTATGTTCGGCGTATTGACGTCGCCTTTCGCCTTGAGGCCTCGACTGCCGATGACGCGGACGCCACCCAATTTGCGAATGGAGAAAATTGACATGACCCTCACCACTGAGCAACAGAATGATTTTCTGAAACGCGGTTTTTCGCGGCGGAGCTTCGGCCGCCTGGCGACGTTGTTCGCCGCCGGTACCAGCCTGCCGTTTTCCAGCGAGTTTGCCTTCGCGCAAGTCGCGATCGACAGCCGCAAGCTGCCTCCGGGGGCGGTAAAGATCGACAATAACGAGAATCCGCTGGGTCCATGCAAAGAAGCGCTGGAGGCGATGCGCGAGATTCTGCCGGATGGCGGGCGGTATCGGTTCTATCTGCCGGGCGAGTTGCAAGAGCTGCTGGGGTCGCAGGAAGGCGTGAAACAGAGCTACGTGCAGGTGCACGACGGGTCGAGCGCGCCGTTGCTGCAAGCGGTTTTGTCGTTCACGTCGCCCACGCGTCCGTTCGTGATCGCCGATCCTGGCTACGAAGCGGGCGGCGAGGCGGCGAAGTTCATCGGCGCCAAGATCGTTGGCGTGCCGTTGAATAAAGACTACTCGCATGACGTGAAGGCGATGGCGGCGGTGGAAAACGCGGGACTGATTTACGTCTGCAATCCGAATAATCCAACCGGCACGCTGACCAAGAGAGAAGATATCGAGTGGCTGGTGGCGAACAAGCCGGCGGGGTCGATCGTGATGATCGACGAAGCTTACATCCACTTGGCGGGCAAGGAAGAGAACACCTGCATGAAGCTGGTGGCGGCCGATAAGGACGTGATCATTCTGCGGACGTTCTCGAAGCTGTACGGGATGGCCGGGCTGAGGATGGGTGTTGCGATCGCGCGGCCGGATCTGCTGAAGAAGACGCGCGGGTTCGGCATCAACTGGAACCCGGTGACTTCGGTGACCGGCGCGATGGCGGCGTTGAAGTCGAAGACGGTGATCCCGGAACGGAAGAAGATCAACGCGGATATTCGCGACACGACCATCGCGTACCTCGAAAAGAAGGGGTTCACGGTGATTCCGTCGGTGTCGAATAAGTTCATGGTTGACACGAAGAAGCCGAGTCGCGAGGCTATCGCGGCGTTGCGCAAAGAGAACGTCTACGTGGGGCGGCCGTGGCCTAGCATGCCGACGCATATCCGGGTCTCAGTAGGGACCAAGGAAGAGATGGAGAAGTTCCAGGCGGCATTCGTTAAAGTTTTCGCTTAACGGCGGGAGTTGATTTCGGGTTTATGGGGCAGGCGAGGTCGCCTGCCCTTCTTGTTTTTGGAGGCGGATGCGAAGTGTGCGGACGGGCGAAAAACGGGGACAGACCGCTCCGTCCACTCGGCGCGGACGTGAGCCGCGCTTTCGCGAATGATTGTGGCCGCCTTGGGACAGAGTGGTCAGTTCCCGTTTTTCGCGGATTTTGCTGCCGTTTAGAGGGGCGTGTCGGGGAAAATCATCGTTCGCCACATGTGCGCGGTCGCGCTGTTGTCGTTGCCCAGGCCTTCCTTCGGCTGCTTGAACTGACGGCCGATGATGTCGATGAAAGGATCCATCGACACTTTGGCGTTGGGATCGAAGGCGTACAAATCGTGGACCGTCACCATGCGCGGCTCCATGTACCACTTGTGGTTCTTCGCAAATTTGTAGGCGGCTTCGATGTGCGGCGGAGGAGTGTAGTCTTCACCGAAAATGCGCTTGTAGAGATCGGGGTATTCGTACCCAACCGTGTGGTCGGCATAAAAACGCAGCGCCTGGTGGTAACGGATGGCGAACGTGACTTTGGGTGACACGTAGGGCTCGAATAGTTGCGCTCCCCACCAGCCGTGATCGGTCTTGATCATGGTTTGGACGACGTCGTGCAAGAGGCAAGCGAATATGATCTCTTCGGGCTGGCCTTTCTTCATCGCGTCAGTGGCGCTTTGCAGGACGTGGTTCACGGTGGAGAAGCGGAGGTTGAAGAAGTCGAGCAGAGTCGGCTTGCCGGGCATCGGCGCGAGCTTTTTGACGTTTCCGCGTCCGGCAATGAACACGCTGCCTGCGCCTCGGCGGAATGGGCGGGTCTCGATCTGGGTTTCCAACTCGGCGACGGTGGGGAACTTCGGCTTGGTGTCGTTGGCGGGGGCGTCCAGCAAGTCGGCCATGTAGTCTTCTAGGGCCTCAGCGCGGGCTTCGTGGTCCATGCCAGCTACCGCCGCGGCGCCGCCCAGGCTGGCGATGAAAAGTCTACGGTCGATTTCCATGATGCAAATATACTCCTATTTTGCGGCGACTTGAAGCAGGGTGCGGTAGACGAAGTCGGCGCCCTGTTCTAAAGAATCGATGGGGACGCGTTCGTCGTTGCCGTGCATGCGGCTCAGGTCGTCGTTGGAGATTGGATAGGGGTAGATGCCGTAGACGGGAATGCCTCGGCTTCGCCATGCTGCGGCGTCGGTACCTGCCTGAAATAGATATGGCGTGACGGGCGCGCCGGGCCAGACTTTACCGGCGCTTTCGACCAGGGCGCGATAGAGGCCGGTGTTGGTGGGGGATTCTTTGGATGGGCTTATCGGCAGGCCGGCGTTGCCTCTTGCGGACGCGATGTCGACGGTGGGATCGGCAATGACGCGCTTCATCTCGGCGATCAGATCTTCCGGCGTGGTACCGGGGATGGTGCGGAAGTTGATGGTCGCTTCGGCGGAGCCGGGAATCACGTTGCTGCGGAATCCGGCTTGGAGCAGGACCGGCGCGATGGTGTTGCGCATGATCGCGTGGAGCAAAACGTCTTTGCTGATTTCACGGTCGGCCTGGGCGATTAATGCGGGATCTTTGCTGTTGACCAGGTTGTTGAAATAGGTCGACATCGGAGGCTCGCTGGTCTTCGCGAGCGTGAGGAAGAATTCGCGGGTGCTGGCGGTCAGCTCGGGCTTGGTTTCATAGTCGGCCAGCTTCGATAAAGCTTTGGCTAAGTGAAAAATGGCCTGATCGGGACGCGGCATGGAGGAATGCGTGGAGGTTCCGCGCGCGGTGAGGACCAGGGAGGTCGAGGATTTATCGGCGGTGGAGATGCTGATGTAGCGGACCTTGCCGTCGGGGCGCTTCATGATCCAGCCGCCTTCGTTGAGGGCGAACTCGCAGTCCATTTTGTCCCATTGCGATTTGGCGAGCCAGGAGGTGTTGAGCGGCATGCCTTCCTCGTCGGCTTCGACCATGAAGATGACGTCGCGCTTGAGGGGAACTTTGTTGCGCGCCAGGCGCATGACGGCTTCGGCGAAGACGGCGACCCCGCCTTTGAAGTCGATCGCGCCGCGTCCCCACACGTATCCGTCCTTGACGAGGCCGGCGAAGGGATCGACGGTCCACTTTTCGCGCTCGACTCCGACTACATCGGCATGGGACGCGATCAGGACCGGCTTCGCGGTGCCGTCACCTTTGAGTCGGGCAATCAGGTGCGATTTGCCGGGTTGAGGAGTGGGGAAGATTTCGACGTTGAACCCGAGCGGCTTGAGTTTGGCGGCGATTACGTCGTCAAGCTTGGCTTCATTCCCCGGCGGATTGCTGGTGTCGACACGAATCAGCTCGACGAGAAGATCGGCTGTGGGGGTCGCGGCGCTTGCCGCGGTAATGGCGAAGAAGAATAGTTTGAGATTCATTTCGTTGGACGCTGGGACATCGCGGCGATGGGAGTTTTCAGGGTTCCGATGCCGTCGATGGTGATTTCGACTACGTCGCCCGGCTTCAGAAATTCAGGCGGCTTGCGCGCGACGCCGACGCCGCCCATGGTGCCGCTGGAAATGACGTCGCCGGGGTAGAGGGTCATGATGTTCGAGATATAGGCGATCTGGTGTTCGACATCGTACATCATGTCGCTGCTGTTGCCGTCCTGCTTCACAGCACCGTTGACGCGGGTCATGATGTGGACGTTGTGGGGATTGGTCATGAATTCCCGCGGAACGATAAAGGGACCGAAGGGAGCGGCGCCGTCGAGGCTCTTGCCGCTGAACCAATCGGGGCCTTGAAACATTGGGTCCTTGCGGAAGCGCGAGCCGCGGTCGGAAACGTCGTACATGATGCTGTAGCCGAATACGTAATCGAGGGCTTTTTCCTTGGCGACATGAAAAGCAGGCTTGCCGACGATGACCGCGAGTTCGCCTTCCCAATCGATACGATCGCGGCCTTCGGGGATGTAGAAAGGAGTGCCGGGGTCGACGATGCAGGATCGGGGGGACTTCGCGAAGATGTAAGGCGCGTCGCGGTCGGGGTTGACGTCCTTGTTCACGTTCATCTCCTTTGCGTGCGACCAGTAGTTCGCGGCCATGTTGAGGAGGTTCCAGGGGTATTTTATGGGGGCTTTGATGGAGACTTTATCCAGCGCGAAGGAGAAGGGCTGCGCGTCCAGATTTTTGTCTTTGGCGTAGTTGGCGATTTGATACAGGCGCTTGGCCGGGTACTGCTCGATCAGTTCGCGCATTTCGGCCGGGATTTGCGCGGGCGGGAGGCTGGCTTGCTTTTGGATGTAGGCGTTGGCGGCTGAAAGGTCGAGAATGCGGTTACCGAGAACCATGCCAATGCGGGTCTTGCCTTGAGCTTCGAAGGTCGCCAGTTTGAAGGGGGTCTCCGGCTGATCGGAGACGGCGGCTTCGGCGAGGAAGCAAAGAGGCAGAACAAGCAGGAATCGACCCATGGCGCCTCATATTCTATCCTGGTAAGTATGTTCGCGGATCAGGCCGTCAAGATTTCGAGGCTCCCGGCTTTTCGCGCCGAACATTTTCCTTATTCGGGACCATATCCGTGGCTCGACCGGCCGGATGCGGTCGAGAGAATCGAGGAAAAGCTGCGGACCGGCGAAATCACGAGCGAAGAAGCCGAGCAGTGCCGCCATTGGAACTCAGACGGGTACATTGTTTTAGAAAAGCTGTTCGACCAGGAGACCCTCGCCGAGGTTTGGGACGGATATGAACGGGCTGTGAAGGCCGGGAAGATCAAGTTGGCCGATGAACCGGCGGGAGAAGGCGATCCGTTTCCGGGGCGGTTTCTGAATCCGCACAAGAAAGCTGGGGCGTTTTGCAGGATTCTGAAGCATCCGGCGATGCTCCACTGGATTCGCGTGCTGATGGAGCGCGAGCCGAAGATACTGCAAACCATCGCGTCACATAAGGGATCACAGCAGGGCGTCCATTCGGATTCGATTCACATGACGACTTATCCGCTTGGGTACCTGTCAGCGGCGTGGATCGCGTTCGAGGATATTCATCCCGACAGCGGACCGCTGGTGTTTTATCCAGGCAGCCACCGGCTTCCTTACGTGTTCTCGAAAGACGTTGGCATTTCCGAGGCCGATTTCCGGAGCGAAGGATATCGTGCGTATGCGCAGAAATACGAACCGTACATTCAGGAAATGATCGCGCATCATGGGGCTGAGCCGCGGTACTTTCATGCTCGCGCGGGTGATGTGCTCATCTGGCATGCGAATCTTTTGCATGGCGGGTCGCCTCGAAGGAATTTGCAATTTTCTCGCAAGGCCGTGGTGGTTCATTTCTTCGTCAAGGGCGCGTTTGTGTATCACGATCTGGCTGCGGCCCGCTCGCGGCAGCAATACATGGGCACTTGCCTGCTGCGCGATGAATCGGGTGGGTTTCGCGGACTGAGCAAGCTGACGAAGAAGAAGTAGCGCGCCGGTTATAATTAAATCCCATGAAACTGATCTGGATCGCCGCGCTCGCGGCTACTGCCTTCGCTCAGGAAACGCCGACGGAGCGGGAGGCCGCGAAAAGTGTGCTCCGGCAGATGTCGGAACTCGAATTGTCGCTGGATGTGCCAACCATCGTGGAGCGGCTGACGGTGAGCAATCCGGCTCGCGACCAGGTGGCGGCGCGAGCCAAAGAGCTGATGGACAAAGAGCTGATGGCCGTCGCGGACGACATCACGCGCCATCCTGAGATCGGGTTTGAGGAGACGCGGTCGGTCCAGAAGCTCACGGATTATCTGAAAGCTCACGGGTTCGAGATTACATCGGGCCAGGCGGGGCTGAAAACTGCGTTCGTGGGTCGATACAAGGGCAATCGTGGATCCCCGAACCTGGGCGTGATTCTGGAATATGACGCCCTTCGAGGGACCACGCGCGCGTTTCACGGGGACCAGCACAGCTCGCAGGGGCCGATCGGGATTGCGGTGGCGGTGGCGATCGCGGAGGTTTTGGAAAAAACGCATATGCCGGGGAGCATCACCGTGTTCGGCACTCCGGGCGAAGAAATGATGCCGCCCAACGCCAAGACGGAAATGAACAAGGCCGGGGTGTTCAAGGGGATGGATATTCTGATTCGGAGCCACTCGACCAGCGCGACGTCACGGCCCGCGGCGGGGTTCGGTACGTGCTGCCTGAATATCGACGGCGTGAAGTACACGTTCAGCGGCGCGCCTTCGCATCAGATGACCCCTTGGGCGGGGCGCAATGCGCTGGAAGCGGTGATTCACTTGTTCAACAACATCGATGCGGTTCGATCCAGCATTCGGCCGGAGGCTCGCATTCAGGGAGTGATCACGGAAGGCGGCGCGGCTCCGAACGTAGTGCCGGATCGCGCAGTGGCGGATTTTTATATTCGCTATCCGGACGAGGTTTATCTGGCACAGGTGCGCGAGTTCGTCGACAATGCCGCGAAAGCGGCGGCGCTCGCCACGGGGACCAAGGTGAAGATCGACAACTATGGGCAGGATCGCGACGGCATTTCCGTAGCAGCGCTGGACGAGCTGGCGTTCGCGTACATGAAGAAATACGGAGCGACGAAGATCGCCGAAGCGCCGGGCAAGCCGCAGGGGTATGAAGAGACGGGCAGCGTGTCGAGCGAAATCCCCGGCGTGGGATTTCAGGCTGCGACGTCGAACTGGCCGAATCACACCTATGAGATGGAAGCCGATGCTTTGACGGATGTGGGTCACAGCGGATTCAACGTCGACGCGCAAGCCATGGCCGCGCTGCTGTACGATTTCTTGACCAAGCCGGAGTATCGCGCGCAGGTGAAGCGCGAGTTCGACGGCATTCACAAGATGTTCGAGGATTATAAGGCGTCGCTAGTGAAGGTGTATCCGAAGCCGAACGTGCCGGATCCGAAGTAGCAGCTACTTTTCTTTGTCGAAAGAATTTAGAAGCTGCTCAAACTGCGGTTGATTCGCGCCGATGGTTTTCGCCGGGCCGGTGCATTTGACAAAGATGTTGCCTCCGGGACCCTGAACGATCGCGCCCAGCAGACGGTAATTCTTGGTCGCTGTTTTCTCACCCATTCCAGCATAGGAGCCTGTCGAGTCGATGGTGGTCACCGGTAATGCGTGAGTCGTCCGCTTTTGGATTTGCGCGTCCGCGGGCTTCCCCGTGGGACCGAGGATCTGGCCTTTCCAGCGATCGAGATTAGCTTCGACCGATCCGCCTTGTCCGGCTCCAAAGAAATACACGGCGCATTCGGCTGAGCCAGCATCTCCGAAGGAGAGCGGCAGCGTGTACGTCGCTGCACGCATGGGACGCGCCGCCTCAACTTTCCACGTGGACGGGGCGGTCCACTTGAGTCCAGCCACGGACGCGGTAAGGACCGGAAGAGCGATCGCGAACAGAAGAGTGCGCATGAGACCAGTCTAGCGTCCTGAGTCAGAAGTTCGTTGGATGATTGCCGCCCCACGTAGTCATACTTACAACGCCCGTCATCCCGAGCGCAGCGAGGGATCTGCTTTTAAAGCCTTGATAACAGCCGAACGAAAAGCAGATTCCTCGCTCCGCTCGGAATGACTTTGGGGTCGGATGGCCATTATAGCCCGGCAGGTAATGCTGCGATTTTCTGACTCAGGACACTAGCGCCAGATCTGATACCACTTTTTCGATTCGGAGGCCTCCTGCTTTTCGGGCAGAAGAACTGGATCGCCGGTCAGCGTGGCCTTGGGGTTCGTGATGCAAAGCAGGTTGGCCAGCGTTTTTCCATAGCGCTTCTCGATCCAGGCATGAGCGACGTCGAGACTGGGAGGGCGATTCTCGCAATCATGGGCATCGCTGGCGATGAAATGGACGAGTCCGCGGTCGAGCAGCGTTACTGAAAATTCCTTAGCACGGCGGCCGAACTTGCCGGTCAGGCTCTGAGCGGTGATCTGCACGCGAGCTCCAGCGTCCACCCACGCTTCCATTTTTTCAAGCCGCTGCCGGAGCAGTCCGTTGCGCTCAGGATGGGTGATAACGGGAATCATCCCGGCGTCCTGTAAGTGCGCAAAGATTTCGTCGGTGTTGCGGAAGATCAGCAGTTCGGAGAATTCGACCAGCAGATAGGATTTCTGATTGACCGTGTATTTTCGCGGATGCGCGACGGCGTCCTGAATATTTTCGAAGCTCAGATGAAAATCGCAACCGGAATACAGGCGGATATCGGGGCAGGCGGCCTGGACCTCTGTCAGACGCTGATGAATCAGGTCCGGATCGAAGCGGTAATGAAGATTGGCGTGCGGCGTGGCTACGAAATCGGTGGTTCCGGCAGCGGCCGCCATCCGGATCATGGCGAGAGAATCTTCCAGCGACCTGGGCCCATCGTCCAAGCCGTAAAGGAAGTGGTTGTGGATGTCTATCAATTCTTGATTTTATCAGCGCCGGCCTTGCCGGGACCCCAAACGATGCGGCCTGGCTTTGCTCCAGTGACCTGTCCGTCATGCACCACCGCGATTCCGTTGACGAAAACTTCCTTCACGCCAACCGAAAGCTGGTGCGGCTTCTCATACGTGGCGCGATCGGCGATGGTGGCGGGATCGAACACCACCACGTCGGCGAACATTCCTTCCTTAAGCAGGCCGCGGTCAGGAATCGAGAGGCGATTGGCGACTGCCGACGTCATCTTGCGAATCGCGTCTTCGAGCGGAATGACTTTTTCTTCGCGCACGTATTTTCCCAAAACACGCGGAAAATTGCCGTAAGAGCGCGGATGCGTCAGGCTGCGCGCGGTGGCCGGGTCCTGGCCGACGGCATCGGTGCCGAACTTGATCCACGGCTGGCGAAGTTGCAGCTTCAGATTGTCTTCGCTGGCGACGAAGAACATGGTTTCGACGCGGGTGTGCTCGGCTGAAATCAGATCCATAGCGGCGTCGGCCCAGTCTTTGTGCATCGCCTGCGCAATCTCGGAGAGACGCTTGCCGGCGTACTTTTCATTCCCAGGGTTGACCAGGCGCGTAATCATGACTCCTTCCGGAGTCGCCTGCTGGCACAAATTCTCCCAATCGCGCGCGGGCGCGAGAGCTTCGGTATGGATGCGGGCGCGTACAACTGGATCTTTCAAGTTGTCGAAGAGCTTCCCGTCGGCTGAAACCCACGGCGGCAGGCACACGGTGAGGCCGGTTCCTCCGGCGACGTAGGGATACATGTCCGCGCCTACATCCAAGCCAGATCGGCGAGCTTCGTTGATCTTCGCGATGGCTTGCGCCATCTTGGGCCAGTTGGCCTTGCCTGCGGCTTTCAAGTGATAAATCTCCACGGGAACGCCGCCTTCGCGACCGATCTGAATCGCTTCGTCGATGGCTTCGAGCAGGCGGTCGGCTTCCGATCGCATGTGGGTGATGTAAACGCCGCCGTACGGTGCCATCACCTTGGCGAGTTCGATCAGCTCGTTGGTGGTGGTGTATTCGCCGGGCGGATAGATCAACGCCGATGCCATGCCGAAAGCGCCGTCTTCCATGGCTCGCTTCATAGCTCCGCGCATTTCGTCGAGCTCGGCCGCGGTGGGAGCGCCTTGCGCCATGCCTTTTCCGAACATCCGCAGAGTTGTTGCGCCGACGAACGACCCGAAATTCGGCGACGAGCCGTGCTGCTGCATGGCTTCCAGCCAATCGCGAAAGCCGTGGGGGCCGGTGAAGCGTCCGTCGAGTTTGCGTGAGGCATCATCGGGTTCGGCGGCGAGCGTTTTGTCGTTCGCAGGCGCATTGGTCGCGCCCTCGCCCATGATGGTGGTGGTGATTCCCTGGGTGATCATGCTGATCAGGCGGCCATCGCCGTTGAGAAGCGCCCCGCGCGACTGGCCCTGAATATCGATGAATCCCGGCGCGACCACCATGCCCTTCGCATCGATTCGCTGTTTCGCTTGCGCGTCGCGAAGCGTTCCGGCGGGCGCGATGCGTGCGATGCGATCGCCGCGGATTGCAACATCGCCGTAGAACCACGCGTCGCCAGTGCCGTCGACGATGCGGCCGCCGGAGACAATCAGGTCGTAAGCGGGTTGAGCCGAGGCGCACGCGCACACAAATAGCGTGAGGATGAATCGCATACCCGGCAGTGTACTACGCCAATCGGCTAAGGGGTTTGCAGCTTCACAATTTCGATGCGGCGATTCTTGGCGCGTCCGGTTTCGGTGTTGTTGTCGGCAACCGGCTCTCCATCGCCAGCGCCGGCGACTTCCAGGCGCGTTTTTTTGACGCCCTTGGCGATCAGCAAAGTAACGACGGTCCCGGCGCGGCGCATGGAGAGCGCCATATTGGCATCCTTACTTCCAGTGTTGTCGGTGTGGCCGACGATACGAACGCGCCAATCGGCATGTTCGCCGAGCATGGCGGCAACTTCACCGATCGCGATTTCGGCTTCCGGAGCCAGGTCCGCTTTACCGGGCTGGAACTGGATGCCGTAGGCCGGCACGTGGCCGTAATGCTCGATCGCGTCCGCCATGGCGACGGCATCGGTGGCCGATTCGAGGTCGGACACAGCCTTGAGCTCGGTAAGCGTGTAGAAGCGAGACGCGGCGTCGAACAGCACCCACAGGTCGCCTTTGCGTGCTGTGACGGAACCTTCCTTGTCGACGAACTGATACGGGACCTCAAAACCGGCGACCCGCAAGGCTTCCACCGCTTGCTGCACCAGATCCGCAGGAGTAGAGCCTTCGCGGCATTCGTACATGATGGCGTGGCTCTCGCCGTCGACGGGATTAGTCACGGGCTCGCCCTTGCCGTCATCCTTAATAGGGATGTCGCGGTGGTCCGATTCTTTTTTCTCGCAGTTGTCAATTCGGCAGAAGGGCAGCTTGGGCAGCATGCTGGAATCGACACAGCCGCCGGCATCGGCATCCAGCTTGACATGCGCCGTTCCCGAGTCATGAACGGCGTCTTGCGCGGACGCGGGGATGAAGAAGACGGCCAGTAGACACACAGCTTCACACAAGCGATGGACAGAGCGCATAGCTGCCTATCGGCAGAATGGGAGGGGAACTTCAGCCGCCGATGGAATACATCGGCCGCGGCGGCGGGACGAATTGCGCGGAATTGATTTCGTGGCCGATCCACTTAGCGTGAACCGAGGCGCGAACGGCGTCGCGAATGTCGTCGTCGGATCCGCCGCGCCGTATGACTTGGCGTATGTCTGTTTCGTCAATGGCGAACAGGCAATAGCGGAGCTTACCGTCGGCGGTGAGGCGGATGCGATTGCAGTTCAGGCAGAAAGGCCGGCTGACGGAAGCGATGAAGCCGACGCGTCCGATTCCGTCGGTGAAACGATACTCAGTCGCAGGAGCGCGCGGGTCGCGATCCGGGATTTCTTCGAGCGGACCGATTTCGCGCTCAAGCATCGCGATCATATCGTCGGCGAGCAAGACGCGATGGCGCTCCCACAGGCCTTGGGAGTCGAGCGGCATGAATTCGATGTAGCGAATCTCGATATCACGTTCGCGGCCGAAGCGGGCGAGCGGAACGATGTCGGGCTCGACCAGGTTCTTCACGGCAACGGCGTTGATCTTGATGGGACCGTAGCCGAGACGGCGGCAGGTCTCGATGCCTTCCATCACTTTGTCGAAATCGTCGCGGCGGGTGATGTTTTTGAATCGCTCGCGATCGAGCGTATCCAGATGAACGTTGATGCGCCGCAGGCCGGCGTCGTATAGCTCCTGGGCCTGCTCGGCAAGCAGGACGCCGTTAGTGGTCAGCGCCAGGTCTTCGATTCCGTCGATCGAGGCCAGCATCCGAATCAGGCGCGCGAGATCCTTGCGTAACAGAGGTTCGCCGCCAGTGAGGCGCAGCTTGCGCACGCCGAGAGTGACCGCGACGCGCACGAATCGCTCGATTTCTTCGAAGGTCAGCATTTGCTCCCGCGGCTGGAACTTCACCCCGTCTTCGGGCATGCAATAGAAGCAGCGGATGTTGCAGCGGTCGGTGACGCTGAGACGCAGATTGTCGTGCAGGCGGCCGAAGGTGTCGATGAGCGGAGTCATCTGGCTCATCGGACGGCCAGCATTCTCTCGATGGGAAGGCGGGCGCGCTCCATCAGGTCCTGGGAAAGCTCAACGCGCGGGGCCAGATTGCGCAAGGCGTCGCGCAGTTTTTCAAGCGTGTTTCGCTTCATGTACGGACATTCGCTGCAATTGCACTTTTCGTTGGGGATGAAATGGAATCGCTTGGCCGGCGCGAGCTTTTCCAGCGAATAGCGCACGCCGCTTTCGGTCATGATGATGAACTCAGGGGCGTCCTGAGTTGCGCACCAGTCGACGATCGCCGAAGTCGAACCGATAAAATCGGCCATCGGCAGCACGTCGCGCGGGCATTCGGGATGCGCGGCCACCAGCGCGGTAGGATGCTCGGACCGCGCGGCGGAGAGCTTGCGCGCGGCAAAAGTCGCGTGGACGATGCAGGTGCCCTGCCAGATCTTCATGTTGGTGCGGCCGGTCTGTTCGCGAACGTAATTGCCCAGGTTCATATCGGGCAGAAATAGCACGGGCTGATCGGCGGGAATCGAATTGACGATTTTCACCGCGTTGCGCGAGGTGCAGAGAATATCGCTTTCCGCTTTCACTTCGACCGAAGTGTTGATGTAGGAAACGATGGTGTAGCCGGGGTTCCGGGCCTTCCATGCCCGCAGCTGATCCACCGGACAGCTTCCACCAGGCTGCATCCGGCGTCGCGATCGGGAACCACCACGATGCGCTCCGGATTCAGCACCTTGGCGGTTTCCGCCATGAACCATACGCCGCAGAAAGCGATCACGTCGCCCTCGAATTCGCGCGCTTTGCGAGCCAGTTCCAGGCTATCGCCGACGGCATCGGCCAGTTCCTGGATTTCGGGCTCCTGATAATGATGCGCGAGGATCACCGCTCGCCGGGACCGCTTCAGCTCCGCGATTTCGTCGGTGATGGATTGAATCGCTACCATGGGGAAAGACCCCGTGGATTAGATTCTATTCTACCCGGTCACGATCCGCAAATCGCATTAAACCGTACAGGGCGACGAATAGAACCGCCGCGAATCGCCCAAATGCCACACATGCCCCTTTATCCAGGCAGCGGAATTCTCGCCGAGGGTCGCGCCCAGATACGCCAAACCGAAATAGCGCGGGATTCGCCCCGCAGCCAGAACCAGGATGAAGCGGGTCCGGCTGACACCCATAGCGCCAGCGCAGGCGGCGAACAGCTTAAATGGCAGAAACGGAAGCGGCAGCAGCGCCGGGATGAAGACCGTCAACAGTCCGTAGCGGCGAAACCACTCGCGGAACGTGCGGCCGCGGCCGGTGGAAGTGAATCGGACCAGATATCTTTCGCCGCCCTTCGCGTTATCTCCTAAAAGCCGAGGCCGCCGAGCAGCGATCCGCTGACGCCAGGATGGCGCACAGCATCGCATTGGCGGGGCTTGCGACGGCCGCCAGCAGCAGCGCAGCGTCGACCGCCGGGATTCGGAACGCCCAGCGATTCGACCACGGCGATCACGAAGACGCCCAGCGGACCCCATTGGACAAGAACATCCCAGAAATGATGCATCAGGATCCGATCATTTCGAGCAACTGCCCTTCATCGATCACCTTGACGCCCAGCTCCTGCGCCTTGTCGAGCTTCGAGCCGGCATCTTCGCCCGCCACCACGTAATCTGTCTTTTTGCTCACCGATCCCGTCACTTTGCCCCCCGCCGCTTCGATCCGCTCCTTGGCCTCCTCGCGCGACAGAGACGGCAGCGTCCCGGTCAGCACGAACGTCAGCCCCGCCGAGCGGTCCGCCGGACTTGCGCTTGACTTCATAGGTGAACTGGAACCCTTCGTCGCGCAGCCGTTCGATCAGATCCCGATTGCGCTTCTCATGGAAGAAGCGCCGGATGCTCTGCGGCGACCTTGGGACCCACTTCTTCGGCCCTCTGCAATTCGTCTTCACTGGCAGTGGCGATTTTGTCCAGATCGCCGAACGCTCCGCCAGAAACTGCGCCGTGCGCTCGCCGACGAACGGAATGCCCAGGCCGTTCAGGATGCGCGGCAAGCGCTGCCTGGCGCGACGCCTCGATATTCGCCGAGCAGCTTCTCCGCCGATTTCTTGCCCATGCGCTCCAGTTCCATCAACTGCGCGGCGTCAGCCGATACATATCGGCGACGTTGTGCACCAGTCCCTGTCCACCAGTTGATCCACCAGCGCCTCGCCCATCCCGTCGATATCCATCACGCCGCGCGCCGCGAAATGCAGAATCGATTCCTTCAGGCGCGCCGGACAATTGGTGTTGATGCAGCGGCTGGCGGCTTCGCCCTTCGACCCGCACCACTTCGCCGCCGCACACCGGGCACGTGCTGCGGCATCTTGAAACGGCGGCGGTGCGCGCCTTGTTTGACCACGCGCACCACTTTCGGGATCACGTCGCCGGAGCGTTCCACCAGCACCGTATCGCCGATCTGCACGCCCAGCCGTTCGATTTCGTCTTCGTTGTGCAGCGTCGCGCGCGAAACCGTCACGCCGCCGATGTTCACCGGGCGCAGAAACGCCGACGGGCGTCAGCGCGCCGGTGCGGCCGACGTTCACTTCGATATCTCAACAGCTCGGTTTCCTCCTGCCGCGCGGGGAACTTGTAGGCGATGGCCCAGCGCGGAGCTTTCGCGGTCCAGCCCAGGCGCTTCTGCTGCTCCACCGAATCCACCTTGGCCACCACGCCGTCGATTTCGAAGGGCAGCGAATCGCGCTTCTCTTCCCACTCCTTGCAGAACTCGACCAGCGCTTCGATATCGTGGCAGAGCTTGCGCTTGGGATTCACCTTGAACCCCATCTCGTGCAGCGCCTCCGAGCGCTTCCCACTGGCTCGCGAAAGCCGGTTCGCCGTCGGCGAACAGGAAATAGGTGAAATATTCGAGCTGCCGCGAGGCGGTGATGGCCGGATCCAGCACGCGCAGCGATCCGGCGGCGGCGTTGCGGGGATTGGCGAAGCGCGGCAGCCCGGCCGCTTCGCGCTCCGCGTTCAGCCTTCTCGAACGCCTTGCGATTCAGCACCACTTCGCCGCGCACCTCCCAGTCGCCGCGCGCCCTTCAAGCGCAGCGGAATGGAGCGGATGGTCCGCGCGTTTTCCGTGACGTCTTCGCCGATGGCGCCGTCGCCGCGCGTCACAGCCTGCGCCAGACTTCCCGTCGCGATAATGCACCGCCAGCGACAATCCGTCCATCTTCAGCTCGGCGACATAGGCGAACGCTTCGTCGCGCAGGAGAGTCCGCGCACGCGGCGATCGAAATCGCGCAGTTCCTCTTCGCCCAGCGCGTTGTCCAGGCTCAGCATGGGGCTCGAATGCGCCACCTTGACGAAGCCTTCGCGCGGCTTCCCGCCGACGCGCTGGGTGGGAGAATCCGGCGTCACCAGTTCCGGATGCGCTTGCTTCCAGCGCCTTCAGCTCGCGCATCATCGCGTCGTATTCGGCGTCGGTGATCTCGGGCGCGTCCAGCACGTAGTAAAGATACTCGTGGTGGCGCAGTTTCTCGCGCAGTTCCTCGATTTTCTGTGGAGCGATGTCACGGTTTATGGCGATCGGAGCTATACTCGAAAGATTACACGCTATCGGCAGCCGGTCCTGATCTACAACCCCACCGCCGGCAAACTCCGGCGGAATCCCGAGCGCATTCTTCAACGTACCACTGAAGCTTTGTCGCGCGCGAGCCTTGCGCCCAAGCTCGCGCCGACTTCCGGCCCCGGCGACGCCACCCGGATCGCGCGGGAGGCCGTGACGGCGGGCGCGGACCTGATCCTGGTGCTGGGCGGCGACGGCACCATCAACGAAGTGATCAACGGCATGGTTCATTCCCGCGCCACCTTGGGCGTCCTGCCGGCCGGAACGGCCAATGTGCTGGCGATGGAACTGGGGCTCGGGTCGCGTCTGGACCGGGCGATCGAGCGGCTGGCCGGATGCGTCGAACGCCGGGTCGCGGTGGGCCGGATGTGCAACGGGCACGCCCCGGCGCGCCATTTTCTGCCATGGGCGGCGCGGGACTGGACGCCAAGATCGTCTACGACATCAATCCGGCGTTCAAGGCTTGGGCGGGAAAAGCTGCGTACTGGCTGGCGGGATTCGGTCACATCAAGGAACGCGTGGGCCAACTGGAAGCGCGGATCAACACCGAGGTGTATCGCTGCGGATTCGCGCTGGCCAGCCGCGTGCGGAACTACGGCGGCGATCTGGAGATTGCCAGCGGCGCGTCGCTGCTGCGCGACGAGTTCGAGATCGTCTTGTTCGAAGGATCGAATCCGCTGCGCTACATGTGGTACATGCTGGGCGTCGGGACGAAGCGGGTGCAAGCAATGGGCGGCGTCCGAACGGTGCACGCGAAACTGATTGAAATTACAGGCGACGTCCACCTGCAAATCGACGGCGAATACGCGGGACGTCCGCCGGCAAGTTTCGAAATTGTACCCGACGCGCTGACCATGCTGATCCCGCCGGCCTACAAATAGGAAATCGTGGACAACGTCACGCATTCGCTGGTGGGGTTGATGATGTCGCGCAGCGGAGTCGACCGCAAAGTAACCCACGCCGCGTTCATGATGGTCCTGGCGGCGAATCTGCCCGATATCGACGTGGTTTCGGCATTCGGAGGCGCGCTGAATTATCTCGCCTGGCATCGCAGCTACACGCACGCGCTAATCTCCGCGCCGCTGCTGGCGCTGATTCCTCCGCTCGTAATGCTGGTTGCTGTTCGGCAAAGGTTTTCGTGGTGGGCATATCTGTTTTCGCTGCTAGGCGTGCTGAGCCACCTGGTCCTCGACTGGACCAACATCTACGGAGTCCGGATGCTGCTGCCATTCTCCGCACGATGGCTGCGGCTGGATCAAACCGATGTGGTGGATCCTTGGATTCTCACAATCTTGTTCCTCGCCATCGCGGCGCCGGGATTGGCGAAGCTGGTGAGCTCGGAGATCGGGTCCAAGGCAGGGAGTGGTCCCAAGCGCGGATGGGCGTGGTTCGCGCTGCTGGCGATTCTGGCCTACGAAGGCGGCCGATACACCGCGCACACGCGCGCGCTAGCCGTGATGGGTGCGCATCTGTACAACGGAACCATTGCGAAACGCCTGACCGCGGTGCCCAGCCGGACCAACCCCCTGCGCTGGCGCGGCATCGCCGAGGGCGACGGCTTCATCGACATCGTGCCGGTTGATTTGGGCGGGCAGTTCGATCCATCGGAAGGACGCATCGATTACGTCGCCGAACCGAGCGCGGCAATCGAAGCCGCCCGGCGCACGCCCGCGTTTCAGGGGTTCGCGGTATTTTCGCAAGTGCCGTACTGGAAGCTCACGCTCTTGACGGACGGGACTTTCGTGGAGATGATCGATCTGCGGTTCGGCACGCCGGAGCAGCCCGGATTCGAGGCGAGCGGAATCGTCAATGCGTCCGGCGACGTGCGCGACGCGTTATTCACGTTCGGGCCGCGTCCCTTGGTAACCCAAGTCGCTCGCCCTATAGAATGAAGCTATATGCGCCTTGTGCTGACGCTGGTCTGCGCCGCGAGCCTGTTCGGGCAGAGACAGCCATTCAACGTCCAGACCATGCTGAAGCTGTCGCGCATCAGCGAACCAGTGCTTTCTCCCGATGGCAAGCTGGTCGCGTTCACGGTGCAGACGATCGATCTGGATAAGAACACCAAGCCGAAGCAGATTTACGTGGTGTCGCCGAACGGCGGGCTGCCGCACCAGATCACGCGCGAGGGCACCGATAACGAACGTCCGCGCTGGTCGCCGGATTCGAAGCAGCTCTATCTATATTTCGAATCGCGACGGCTCGTCGCAGATCTGGGTGATGAATGCCGACGGGACGAACGCGCGCCAGATCACCCATCTTTCGACCGAAGCCGGCGGGATCGTGGTTTCGCCGGACGGAAAGAAGATCGTTTTCACCAGTCGAACGTCTATCCCGATTGCGGCGCTGACGACGCCTGCAACAAAGCGCAGATCGAGGCGGAGAAGAAGAGCAAAGTGAAGGCCCGCATTTACACTTCGCTGCTGTATCGCCACTGGAACGAATGGCAGGGCAAGCGCCGCCAGCATATGCTCGTCGATGAACTCGGACGGAACGGGGACCGATGGATCTGACGCCCGGGTCGCATCGACGTGCCGCCGTTCTCGCTCGGCGGGCCGGACGACTACGCGATTTCGCCCGATTCGAACGAGGTCGCGTTCACCATGAACGTCGACCCGAATCCGGCCACCAGCACGAACTCGGACATTTATACAGTCCCCATCGGAGGCGGCGACGCCAAGAAAATCACCATCAGTCCGGGCGCCGACGATGCGCCGCTGTATTCGCCGGATGGGAAATATCTGGCGTTCCGGTCGCAGGCTCGCGCCGGGTATGAGAGCGATCGCTGGCGCCTGATGGTGCTCGAGCGCGCGACGGGCACGCACCACCAATCTCACCGAAGACCTCGATCGCTGGGTGGAGAGCTTCACGTGGTCGCCCGATTCGACGCGCCTGTTCTTACACAGTGGAGGATCGCGGGCGCACCGGCTTGCAGATGATCCCGGTGACCGGCGGCGGCGTCGCGCCCGATCATCGCCGGCGCGTCCACTCTCGACGACGTGCAGTTCACCTCCGACGGCAGCACCATGATCTACACGGAGCAGAGCGGCTCGCGTCCCACGGAGATTTTTCGCGCGTCTTCGACCGGCGGCATCGGGCGTGGCGCTGACGCATTTGAACGACGCGCTGCTGAATGCGAGCGCGCTGACGCCGCTCGAAGAGATGTCGGGTGGAGAGCCCGGATAAGACGCGCGTGCACGCGTTCGTAGTGAAGCCTCCGGGATTTTCGCCGACGCAAAAATACCCGGTGCTGTTCCTGATTCACGGCGGGCCGCAGGGCGCGTGGGGCGAGACCTGGACCTATCGCTGGAACGCGCAGGTGTTCGCGTCGGCCGGATACCTGGTGGTCGATGCCGAATCCGCGCGGGTCGACCGGCTACGGCCAGAAGTTCATCGACGAGATCAACGGCGACTGGGGCGGCAAGGTCTTACGACGACATCATGGCCGTGGTGGATCATGTCGCGGCGCTGCCCTACGCAGATCCCGACCGCATGGCCGCGGCCGGCGGTTCCTACGGCGGATACATGATCGACTGGATGCTCGGGCCACACCACGCGGTTCAAGGCGCATGGTCTCGCACGACGGCGTGTTCGATCTGCGCAGCATGGCGGGCGCGACCGAAGAGCTGTGGTTCCCGCATGTGGGAGTTCAAGGGCATGCCGTGGGACAATCCCGGACCTGTATGCGAAATGGTCGCCCAGCTATTTACGTCAAGGATTTCAAGACGCCGACGCTGGTGATTCACGGCGAGCTGGATTACCGCGTTCCCGTCGATCAGGGCCTGCAGCTGTTCACCGCGCTGCAGATGCAGAAGGTGCCGTCGAAGCTGGTGCTGTTTCCCGACGAAGGCCACTGGGTGCTGAAGCCGCAGAACAGCGTGCTGTGGTATCGACCAGTTCCTCGACTGGATCGGCGAGTGGCTGAAGAAACCGTGAAGACGACGTGACGTATCCTGAAAGGTAATGTCCATTGAGTTTCGGAACGTGCACCTTGCGCCTCTGGCCGGCTTCTAGCGCTGTAGCGCCCGCCGGGCGCGATCATTGGCGTCATCGGGGAAAAGAATTCGGGCGTGACGGAGCTGTTGAAACTGGCCGGCAACGCAACCCAGCCGACCGAAGGCGACGTGGTGGGTCCGAAGGAACGGCGCCTAGTGGCGCTGGGCGACACGCTGAATCTGGCGCCGGCGGCCGTGGTGGCACTGGATCAGGCGCTGGCGACGCAGGATGCGGTGGTGCGCGCACGCACGCTTACCGCGCTCGATCGATTGCGGCGCTCCGGCTCGACCGTCCTGCTTGCATCGCACGAAGACCGGCTGCTCGAAGACCTGTGCGACGAAGTGTGGTGGCTGGAGGCGGGCCAGCTCGCGGCCAAAGGCGATCCCAAAGAAACGCTGGTCGCGGTACCGCCGCTACGTCGCCGAACGCATCCGAAGCTGGGGCGAAACGATCGCGCCGCGTCTGGCTCCGTCCGCACGCCGGGGCGAATGGCCGGGCCGAAATTATTTCGGTGGAGACGCTGGGCGCCAAAGGCGATCCGACCATCGTCTGCAAGAGCGGCGAGATGGTGAGCGTCCGCGCAACCGTGCGATTTCACGAAGCCGTGGAAAATCCGGTGCTTGGGATGCTGATCCGCACGCAGATCGGCTTTGAAGTTTACGGCACCAACACGGAACTGGAGCGCGTGAAGGTCGGCCCCTGCGCGGCGGGGGAAACAGTGACCGTCGTGTTCGCATTTCTGTGCGATCTGTGCCCGCACGCCTATACGATCACGCTCGCCTCGCACGATCCGGACGGCACCGCGCACGACTGGATGGACGACGCAGTCGCGTTCACGGTGACGGATGAGCGCCCGACCGCGGGAGTCGCGAACCTGCGCGCGAAAGTGACGGTCGAACGATCGAAGGTCGAGGCGCTCTAACTTAGCGGCCCAGATACTGGCCGGTGGTCGCGTCAACGAATACTGACCATTCCGCGGACGAGATGGATTCTCCCCAGAAAACGCGCCAGGCCGGCTCGGGGAACCGGTTGGTCAATTCGCACATGAAATTCACCTGCGGTTTGGCTGCGGATTTTTTCATATAATCCGTGCTTTTCGAGATCGCCGTTTCCAGAGCCTCCGGCGTATCGATTCTGAGTGCCGCCACCAGGAACGGCTTTTCCGCGCCTTGGGGCCCGCGCCAGCCTTCTTCGATTCCGCCAAAAACGCCCTTATGAAGGTTGCCTTCGGCCTCGACCGCGGACCAGGTGAAGGATCGCTGGCGTCCTCTGGCCGGCGAAACATACAGAATTTCCCAAGCGCCGGCTTTTCCGTTCTCCGATTTCGGATTGGGGAGATTGATGCTGCGGATGCTGGTGGGCTGGCAATCCGGGGCCCAGGTGCGCGCCGATGGATAAGTCATCTGAAATGCTTGACGTCCAGTGATCGGCGCCGGGGGAGGCTCAGGCGCTTTGGCCTTGGTTTCGGTTGGCGAATTATCGGCGCAACCGGCCAGAACCAGGGCGAAAATCACGCAGAAAAGGAATCTCATCTCTTTCAATGTCGATGTTTCCGCAGCAGGGTGTCAACTTCCAAATCATCTATGCGCTGGTGTGAACCGGGGAGTAAAATGGGGACAGTCGAGGAGCGACCCATGCATTTTTCACGGGTTTCGGGGATTTCAGCCGGCATCATCTTTGTTGTGACGCAATTGGCCGGGCAGGCAAGACCGCCCGCGGGTAGCACTTCGACGGGCTCCACGTCGCCCGGAATTGGAAGCACGCCGGTTTCGCGTCCTGGATCGCTCGGCGGGACCTCTGGAACTACCACGGTTCCAGACGACCCACGCCGGCCGATGCTGCTCTCTGGGAAAGTAGCGCTGGATGACGGCTCCGCGCCTCCGGGACCCGCTACGATCGAGCGCGTTTGCGCCAGCGGCCGGCCGCGCGCCGAAGGGTACACCGATTCAAAGGGACGCTTCTCCATCACGTTAGGCCAGGAAGGCGACGTCATGCCGGATGCCAGCGAATCGCCGACCCGTAGCCAGATGGGAGGGCTTGCGAATGCGACGAGCGGCGGCGTGCGCGAACGCGACCTGCAAACCTGCGATTTGCGCGCGACGATTCCGGGTTTTCGCTCGGAAACGATCTCGCTCTCCGGACGCCGCTATATGGATAATCCCGATGTCGGCACTATGATTCTGCATCGGCTGGCCAACGTCGAAGGGTTCACCACCAGCGCGACTTTGGCCATGGCCCCCAAGGATGCGCGCAAGGCGTACGACAAGGGGCTGGAAGATGTAAAGAAAAGCAAGCCGGACGACGCGCAGAAGGAATTTCAGAAGGCCGTGGATCTAGACCCGAAATTCGCCCCGGCGTGGTATGAGCTGGGGCGCGTTTACGAAGGCCGCGATCACATCGACAAAGCGCGGGAGGCGTATCAGCAGTCGGTGGCGGCGGATCCCAAGTACATCAATCCGTATGAGCGGATGTACCTGCTCGACGGGCGGGAAGCGAAGTGGCAGGAGGTCGCCGACACCACGGACAAGGTGCTCCATTTGAATCCGTACGACTTCCCGGCCGCATATTACTACAACGCTGTAGCGAATCTGCAACTCGGCAAACTGGACCCGGCGGAGAAGAGCGCGCGGGAGGCGGTGAAGATCGACACGGCGCACTTGAATCCGAGAGCCAACTACATCCTTGGGATCATACTGGCCCAGAAACAGGATTTAAAAGGCGCCGCCGAGTGCCTCCGCGCCTATCTTCAGCTTGCGCCGGACGCCAAGGATTCGGACAAGGTGAAGCAGCAGCTCGCCGAGATGGAAAAATCGGCGGAGGCCAAAGCGCAGACGCCCAAATAACTCAGCGGCCGCGCGCTTTCGCTTTCGGCGCCGGCTTGACCCACAAGTTGCGGCACGCAGCCAGCATGGCCGGCCGAAGCGTCTGCTCATCGGTTAGATCCAGACGGACGTTGGTGGCCCCGCGAACACCCCAGGCGCCGTTCACCGGGACGAAGGCTTGCGGCTCGACCAGAACGAATTCCCGTTGCTGGCTGGCGGTTAATCTGACCATCCCCCACTGCTTGTCCGGATAGCCGAGGGTGGCAAAGATCTTTCCGCGTACGCGAAAATCCGGATGCGCCTAGTGGGAGCTCTCCGAGGCCTCCGGCATGCTGAGCGCGATGCGCCGAAAATCCTCGATGGTCATGCCGCGAGTTTACTACAATTGGGGGCATGCGGCAGTTGGTACTGATGGCCGGCGTGGCGCTGATGCTTCCCGCGGCCGATCCGCTGTATGAAAGCGCGCACCGCAAGCTGGACGCGATCGAGTCGCGGCAGGTGAAGCACGGAGCGACGGTGACGTTCACCCCGCGCGAGATTAACGCGTGGGCTCGGGTGAAAGTGCCGGAGATCGTGCCGGAGGGAATGCGCGACCCGCGGGTCGATCTGGGCGAGAAAACCGCCACGGGAGACGCGACGGTCGATTTTCTGAAAATGCGCCAAGCGAAGGGCGAGAGCAGCAACTGGTTCGTGACGAAACTCATCGAAGGCGAGCGGCCGCTGAAGGTCTCGGTGCGTGTAGAATCCGGCGGCGGCCGATGCACAGTGTTCCTGACCCACGTCGAGATTTCGAGCGTCGCGGCGAACCAGACCGTGCTCGAGTTCCTGGTCAAAACGTTCTTCATGCCGCTCTACCCGGACGCGAAAATCAACGAGCCGTTCGCGCTGGACTACGACATTGACCGGATCGACGTGCGGCCGGCCGGAGCGACCGTCACCATCAAGAAATAGCCACCGCTAGGGAAAAGTGGCATGATGGAGGGATGATGTTCGTCGCAGTTGATACCCGTCTGAGTGGTAAGGAATAGGGATTTACCTAAGTAGTTTCGGCTCTAAAGATCGGCAGAGATGGACGATACTCCAGGTAGGGGAGGAAATTCCCCGAGTTGAATCATGAAGGTAAACGATCCCAATCCCGCCGGGCTGACCTCGACTGAGCCGAGTCGGGTTCAGCAGAACCAGCAGGCGGGGCAAAGCGCCCGCCTGACGGGTGTGCAGCCCTCGGTTGAATCGCCGGGTTCATCGGGCGCCACCCAAGGTTCCAATGACGACGTCCATCTGTCGGAGTTAGTGCGGAGTTTGCGTTCGCTTGCGGCGGACTCGCCGGAGCGGCAGGCGCGTCTCGAACAGATTGCGCGGTCGTATGCCAACGGCACCTATACGGTGGACGCCGGAGCGACGGCCTCGAAGATCATCGACGATGCGTTCGAATCTTAATCTCGCGCGAACCCGCATCGAACAGCTCCGCAGCGCATTGCGCTCACCGTCTCCGGAGGAGATCGAACGATGCCTGCCGGGCTTGGTCGAAGCGGCAGCGTGTCTGGGGCTGATCCAGCAACAACTGGGCTGTGAAGCGCTCGAACCTGAGCTCGGGCGCGAACTGAAGGCGCTGAAAAACGATCTGAACCTCGTGGGCAGGCTGATCGAGCACGGCGCGGCGTTCTATCTGGGCTGGGCTAAATTATTGGGCTCGGCGACGTCGGGATACACGCCCAGCGGCGAAGCGGCGCCGATCTCGGCCGCGGGAACAATGTCCATCCGGGGGTAAACATGGGCGGCATCTCATCGGCACTGTCGAATGCGGCGAGCGCACTGGGTGTGTTCGGGCAGACCTTCAACGTCATTCAAAACAACATCTCTAATGCGAACACCCCCGGGTATGCCGACCAGAATCCCAGCTTCGATCCGCTGCCGTTCCAGCCGGAGCAGGGTCTGGTGGGCGGCGTGACCGCGGGGCCGTTGATCAGCTCTCGGGACGAATACCTGGAGCAAGCGGTGCGCGCCCAGCAGCAACTGCTGGGAAACGCAAACCAGAGGGCCGGCGACTTGGGCCAGATCGAGCCCCTATTCGACCTGACCTTGACTTCCGGAGTCGCCAGCTCGATCAACAATTTTTTCAATAGCTTTTCGCAATTGAGCGTCAACCCGAACGACGCGGTCAGCCGGCAGGCCGTGCTCACGGCTGCGGGTCAGGTGGCGCAGAGCATTCACGCGACGGCCGCTGGAATTACGCAGGTTTCCACCAACATCACCGGCCAGACCAGCAGCGTGGTGACCCAGATCAACCAACTGGCGGGCCAGATCGCGGGGCTGAACCAGAGTTATCAATCGAACTCGGCGGCCACCGCAGACGCGGGTCTGGATGCGCAGATGCATTCGGCGCTGGAGAGTCTCTCGCAGCTCTCCGATATTTCAGTCATCAAGGCCAGTACCGGCGCCTATGACGTGACCATCGGGGGCCAGACGCCGTTGGTACTGGGCTCGACGCAATTCGCAATTTCGGCCGGCAATACGTCGAACCAGACCACCATCCTCGATTCGCAGGGCAACGATATTACGTCCCAGATCAGCCAGGGACAGCTCGGCGCGCTGATTGCGGAGAAAAACACCGCGCTGCCGGGCTACATGTCCAGCCTGAATACGCTGGCGCAGTCGTTTTCCGATTCGGTCAACGGGCAACTGGCGCAAGGATTGGACCAGAACGGCAACGCGCCCGCCACGCCGCTATTCAGCTACGATATGGCTTCCGACGCGGCATCGACCATTACGGTAAACAACCTGACGCCGGATCAAGTCGCTGCGGCTTCGGCCGGGGCGGCCGGCGGAAACGGCAACGCGGTCGCGATCGCGCAAATGGCAAACTCGACGCAAATCGACGGCTTCACATTCACGCAGTATTACGGCAATCTGGGCGCCCAGGTCGGCAACGACATGGCGGGCGCGACGGCCGATCAGAAGCAGGCGCAGGACCAGTTGACACAAGCGCAAGCCGAGCGGACCCAGGTGAGCGGCGTCTCGCTGAACGACGAAGCCGCCAAGCTGCTCCAGTTCCAACAGGCATATCAGGCTGTCGGAAAGCTGGTAGGCATCATCTCTAACTTGACTACGACGCTTATGGATATGGTGCCAGTCTCATGATCTCGCCTCTTAACTCCACCTATCAGGAATTCATCAACAGCATCGACCTTTTGACGCAGCGGATCAACACGGACCAGCTCGATATCTCGAGCGGCGTGACGATGCGCAACGTTGCCGACAATCCGGACCAGGTTTCCTCGCTGCTGCAGGCGCGCGCGGCGCTGGCGGCGTCGCAGCAGATTACGACCAACCTGGGCGGCGTCAAGACCGAAGTGGATACCGGCGAGCAATCGCTCGAGAGCGCGGTGCAGCTTCTCGATCAGGTCCAGACGCTGGCCGCTGAAGGCTCGACCGGCACCCAGACAGCCTCGACCCGGGCCTCGCTGGCGCAACAGGTTCAGTCCATCGAACAGCAGATGGTGAGCCTGGCCAATACCAGCATCAACGGGCGTTACATTTTTTCCGGCGACACCGACCAGACCGCTCCCTACACGTTCGACCCCACTCAGGCCGATCCGGTGAGCGCATACCAGGGCGCCGCTTCGACGCGCGTGGCGATGGGTCCCAACGGGACCACGTTCCCATTGGGGCTAACCGCGCAGCAGATTTTCGATTCGAGCGACCCGGCCACCAACACTTTCACCGCGATCAACGGCCTGGTGACGGCGCTGAACAACAACGATCAGACCGCGATTCAGACCTCGGTGAACGGACTTCCAGCCGTGTCCCAATATCTCAACCAGCAGTTGGCGTTTTACGGGAATACGCAAGACAACGTCGCTGCGGCGACGAACACCGCGCAGTCCCAGCAGACTGAGTTTCAATCGCAGATCAGCCAGATCGAGGACACCGACACGGCGTCGACGATCCTTGAGTTGACGCAGTCGCAGACGCAGGAACAGGCGGCGATGACTTCAGAAGGCCAGATCCCGCGAACCACTCTGTTCGATTTTCTGGGTTGATTCTCTGGGTTATGGCCTCGTTGTTACCATAAAAGAACGTGACCAAGTCTGAGCTGCTGCGCCAGCTTCATAAGGGCCCTCGCCTACTGGTATTGCCGAACGCGTGGGACGCGGCCAGCGCGCGCATCTTCGAAAGAGCGGGGTTCACCGCGCTCGGCACCACCAGCGCGGGAATCGCCTTCGCTCTCGGCTATCCCGACGGCCAGCGCGTATCGCGCGATGAAATGCTCGCCGTGGTCGCTCGGATCGCACGCGCGGTGAAAATTCCCGTCACTGCCGATGTCGAAGCCGGTTATGACAACGCTGTGGAGACCGCCCGGGGAGTTTGGGCAGCCGGCGCGGTCGGCATGAATCTTGAAGATACAGTCGACGGCGAATTAGTCGACCTGTCGCCAGTGGTCCGCGCGGTTCGCGAAGCCGTGCCCGGGATGGTGATCAACGCGCGCACCGACATTTTTCTGAACTCGATCGGGGAAGAGTCCACACGATTCGATCGCGCGGCGGAACGCCTGAACACCTATCGTGATGCCGGCGCCGACTGTCTGTTTGCTCCGGGCGTCCGCGATCGCGACACCATCGCCCGCCTGGTTCGCGCGGTGCGGGGTCCTTTGAATATTCTCGCCGTTGCGGGTTCGCCGCCCATCGCGGGCCTGGAAGCGCTCGGCGTGGCGCGGGTCAGCGTCGGCTCCGGACCCATGCGGGCGACCCTCGGCCTCGTCGATCGTATCGCCTGCGAATTGCACGATCGCGGCACTTATAGCGCCATGACGGACGGATCGATTTCGTACGCCGACGTCAACAAGCTACTCGAGTGACTCGATGTAGGTTTTCAGCCAACTGAGCGCCTCTTCCTGAGTTGAAAAGGCCCCGTCCGCCTGCGCTTCGTAAGCGGCGCGGGTCACATCGCCGACGTGCTTGCCGGAACGGCCGTTAAAATACGGCAGCACGTGCCGGCCCAGAATCAGCGGGAGCTGCAGGCTTCTCGCCCACCGATTGCGCCGCGGCCATGTCGCGTAGGCGAGCCGCCGACTCGGGCAGGCCCGGCGGCATCGGCGGACGACCCGAAGCATCCGCCTCGATCAGGCGGATCAATTGTGCAATGCTTGCCGGCGCCAGACGAACCGCTAGCCGCCGCGCGGCGCGCGCAGTCACGTCCATACCGATGCTGGCGTGCGCGAGATGATGCTCCACCAAAGGGACCACCTGTTCCACGATCGTGCTCTTGATCCCGATTCTTTCGAGAAACCGCCGCGCCAACGGTCCACCCGCGGCTTCGTGTCCGTACGCCGTCCAACGCAGCCGGCCATCCTTTTCGCGAAGCTCGGTGGTGTCGGCCTTGGCGAAGTCGTGCGACAGCGCGGCGAACAGCAGCACTGCGCGATCGTCGCCTTCGAGGCCGTCCCGCTCCGCGACAAGCGCCGCTGCGTCGACCACGTGCATCGTGTGTATTCCCGCGTCACCTTCGGGATGCCACTCCGGTTCCTGCGGAACGCCGCGCAGCCGGTCTACCTCGGGGAAGTGCCCCATCCATCCCGACGCAGTCAAATATTCAATCATTCTTCCCGGCCGCGAAGCCTTCACCGCCCACTTCATGAACTCTTCCGCGACCCGTTCCTTCGGTAGCGTCGAGTATTTGTCCGCGATAGACCGGCACATCTCCGCCGTCACTGGATCAAGCGTCATATCGAACCGGCACGCGAACTGCATCCCGCGCAGTACGCGCAGCGGATCTTCGGAAAAGGCCGCGCTGGTTGCCCGCAGCACTCGATTTTCCAGGTCTTCGCGTCCACCGAAAAAATCGAGTAGGCGTCCTTCGATTCCATCGTAGGCGAGCGAGTTAACGGTGAAATCGCGCCGGCTGGCCGCTTCACGGGGAGTGATTCCGGGATCGAACGTCGTCAAGAAATCGCGATGGCCGAGCCCGATTTTATTATCACGCCTCGGCACGCTGAAATCGCACGGCGCACCGTCAGACGATGTAAATTTGACGACGCCGAACGCTTTTCCAACCAGATCGATGCGCCCGTACGGCGTCAGAAATTCGGACAGACGATCGTAGGTGATCCCGTAGACCTCGATATCGATGTCCTTGGGCCCGAGCCCGAGCAGCGCGTCGCGCACCGCGCCGCCCACCACCAGCGCGCGATATCCAGCCGCGTGCAGCTCACGCACAATGCGATCGAGCGAAGGCGCGAGCAGAATCACGTCAATCGGTCGGCCGCTTGGCGCTCTCGTTTCCGTTCAGAAAACGGTCGAACCAGTAGCACTGCCAGTTGAGGCTCTCCACCAGATGCTTCGGTTCGCCCGTCCGCGTCAGGTTATGATTCTCACGCGGGAAAAATACAATCTCCGACGTCACGTGATAGCGCTGCAGCGCTCGAAACCACTGCTCGCCTTGTTCGATCGGGACCCGATAATCGTTATCGGAATGCAGCACCAGCGTGGGCGTCTTCACATTCGCCACATAGCGCAGCGGCGAATATTTCCAATACTCGTCGAAATTGTGAAAAATATCGCCGCCAAAATCGCGCTCGTGACCGTAGGCGCCGTCGCGCGTCCCATCGTCGCTGATGAAATTCGAGATGCTGCGCAGCGTGACTGCGGCCCTGAACAGATTCGTCTGCGTGACGATCCAATTCGTCATGAAGCCGCCGTAAGAACCGCCGGTAACACCCAGCCGGTCGCGATCGATCCACGCATTGCGCTTCAGAACCTCCTGCACTCCGGTCATGATGTCCGTGTACGCCTTGCCGCCCCACTCCATCGCGACCGCGCGCTGAAATTTCCGGCCGTAGCCCGTGGACCCGCGCGGATTGCAGAAAAACACGGCCCATCCGCGCGCTGCATAGACCTGAAATTCTTGATACCAGTCGACTCCATACTGCCCCGACGGCCCGCCATGAATGCTCAGGACCATCGGATATTTCTTCGATGGATCGAATCCGATCGGCTTCACCAGGAACCCGTCGATATCGAACCCGTCGGCGGCTTTGTACGGCACGCGCTCGACTTTCGCCAGCTCTAGTTTGCTCCACAGGTCCGAATTCAAATGCGTCACCTGGCGTTCCTGACCGGCATCGCGAACGTAAATATCATCGAGATGCTCGAAATCGTTGGCGATATAGACCATCTTTCCGCTGTCATCCTTCGCGCTTTCCGGCGGCAAAGCTAACCCATGCACGTTGCGCGGACGCGACGTCAGCGCCTTCACCGCGCCGGTGGAAACATCCATTCGAAACAGGTGCGTCTCGCCCTTGATCCCGGAATCGAAGTAAATGGCATTTCCGTGCTCGGCCCACGCCATCTCGCCGACCAGCATGTCGAAATTCTTGGCGATCTCAACTGCCTTCCCACCTTCAGCCGGAGCCAGGTAAATGTTGGGAGCGTCCTCTTCATCCGCCGCTCCCAGAAACGCGATGCGCTTTCCGTCGGGCGACCACCGCGGACTACGGTCCGGCCCCGCATGATCCGAAATCTTGGTCAGCGCGCCGCCATCCGCCGAAATTACAAACACGTCGGTGTTCCGGTCGCCGTCGAACTCGTGTCCGGTGCGATTTGAAACAAACACGATGCGCGACGAATCGGGAGACCAGCGCGGATCCGTGTCGTTCCAGTCGTCGCCGTCGGTGATCTGCTTCGCCGCGCCGGTCCTCACGTCGACGACCACCACATGCGACCGCTTCTCATCGAACCAGCCGGTATCGTTGAACTTGTAGTTGCTGTGCGTATAGTGCCGGACGTCGCTGTTCTTGTTCTGCGGCGGGCCGGTACGCGTCAGGCATACGAATCGCTTCGAATCCGGCGACCAGTCGAAGTTCGACGCGCCATTTTCGAGACTGGTCACGCGCCTTGCCTCGCCGCCATTCCGTGACAGCACCCAGATCTGCGGCCGCCCGCCTTGCCCGTCGCGATTCGAGAGAAACGCCACGAATCGCCCGTCCGGCGACCAGCGTGCCGAATTCGACGAAAGCGATTCGCCGCTATACGGGACCGCGGGATGGCTGCCGTCAAGCGCCGCCAGCCAGATCCGCGACATGCGACGGTTGGCTTTCTGGTCGATGGTGGTCACCGTGTAGGCGACCCATTTTCCGTCCGGGGAAATTTGCGGATCGTTTACGGATTCGAACGCAAAGTAATCTTCGGCCGTGACTCCGCGCCTTTGAGCGAACGCAAGACTCGCCAGGACAAGAAGCAGCAGGATTCGTCGCATATGAGAATCATATCCAATTGCCGCCGTAGAGCCTAGCGTGACGCCCGATCACTCCATCGCCCGAGCTTTTTCGACACCCTTCGATAAATCGTAGGTGATTTCATCCACGTAGCACCATCCCCAGTTCTCGCCCGGCTCGATCGATCGAATGATCGGGTGCTGGGTCGCGTGGAAATGCTTAGTGGCGTGCTTGTTCTTCGACGAATCGCAACAACCGACATGCCCGCACGTCAGGCAAATTCGCAGATGAACCCACGTGTCTCCCATCTTCACGCATTCCTCGCACACGTGCACAGCGGGCTTCAGATCGCTGGCTTCTTTCAGATGCTCACAGCGTTTCACGGTTCCTCCAAATTTATTCGGCCAGGACTTTGTGAACCAACTGAATCGCTATCGACCCTTCGCCCACCGCCGACGCGACCCGCTTCACGCTTCCAGACCGTACGTCTCCCACTGCGAATACTTTGGGTAGACTCGTCTCCAACAAGTATGGAGTCCGGCGCAGCGGCCATTTCGCCGCCCCCAGATCTTCTGCTTGCAGATCGCTGCCGGTCTTGATGAAGTGACTTTCGTCGAGCGCGACGCATCCATTCAACCAATCCGTGTTGGGGCTGGCGCCGGTCATCAGGAACACGTGACGGAGATCGCGCACTTCGCTCTCTCCGGTTTGCGAGTTCCGCCACCGGACCCGCTCCAGATGCTCGCCGCCTTCGAGCGCCTCAATCTGGGTGAAGGGCCGGAGCGTGATGGTGGAACACTCCTCGATCCTCCGGATCAAGTAACGCGACATGCTGTCCACGAGTCCCGGTCCCCGGACCAGCAGGTGAACGTGCTTGGCGCGTGTAGACAGAAACACCGCCGCCTGTCCGGCGGAATTCCCGCCGCCGACAATGGCAACCTCTTCGCCCTGGCAAAACTGAGCCTCGATGAATCCCGCCCCGTAGTAAACACCGCTTCCTTCGAACTCGGCGAGATTCGGCAGGGGCAATTTGCGATACTCGGCGCCCGTTGCGACAACGATCGCATTCCCCTCCACCACTCCGCCGTCCGCCAGTTCGATCGCGAAGGGTTGATGCGTACATTTCAGACTGGCTGCCACGCGCGCGATTGCCACGTTCGCGCCGAATTTCTGCGCCTGGATGAACGCCCGCCCGCCCAGTTCTTGTCCCGTGATGCCGGTGGGAAATCCCAGGTAATTTTCGATCCGCGAGCTGGATCCGGCCTGCCCGCCCGGCGCGCTGCTTTCGAGCACCAGCACGTTCAGGCCTTCCGACGCCGCATACACCGCCGCCGCGAGCCCCGCGGGGCCCGCGCCCACGACGATCAAATCGTGAACCGAGGCATCGTCGATTCCGCTATTGAATCCCAGGCAATTCGCCGCTTCCGCGTTCGTCGGATTTCGCAGAACGGTTTCACCGCAGATCAGCACCGGCACATCCGTAACTTTAATCGCGAAATGATCCAGCAGCTCCTGCATCCCTTCCGCCCGCTCCACGTCCACATACGAGTGCGGATGCCCGTTGCGCGTCAGGAACGCTCTAAGCCGCAAAGTTCCCGCCGAGTGGCTCGAACCCACCAGCACCACTCCGCCCAGGCTGTTGGTAATCAAATAGGAGCGCCGCAGAACAAAAGCTCGCAGGAAAATCTCGCTCAGTTCCGGATCGGTTTGAACGATCTGGCTGAGACCGGACCGGTCGAACTCCAGGATTTCGCTCGCCACCGGCGTTCGTCCGCGGACCAGCGCGTTGCGGCCCAGCAGCACATCCAGTTCGCCCGTGAATTCGCCCGGCTCGTGCGCGACGATCGGAATCTCGACGCCCCCGGTCGGGCTGACGATCTCAATGCTGCCTTCAATCAACACGAAGAAATGGTTGACGGGCGAACCCACCTCGATCAAAATCTCGCCCGGCGTAGTCCTGCGCCGCTTCCCAAACGCGGCCAAGCGTTCGATTTGGGTGGAGTCCAATTTGGGAAACGTCTGGTGACGGCTGTCGTCGGGCTGGGGCATAGCGGCCTCTGTTGGACAGGATACAGGTTTTGAGAGGACCTACGGAGCAGCCGTTTCGCGCCAATACGCCGGCAGCCCCGGCTTCGTGTCCCTGAGAATTTCCAGAATCGACCGCCGATCCTCGCGCGAAAGCCGCGCCAACACCTGCCGCTGGTCTTTCCCGGTCAGGACGCCGTAAAGGCGCTGATAGATCCGCTCCCGCACCGTGTCGGGCAGCGCATCGAACTGCGCGCTGTAAACCATGTAGCTGAGCGGATACTTAAACAGCCGCGTTTGAAGATCGAAGTCCCGCAGCGATCGTCCTTGCTTGTCGCGTGGCCCGCGCCCGGCAAAGGTCTTGGTGAACGTCGAGACGCCCTGGATCGGCTCGCGCAGCGGAGCCTCCTCCGCAAAAAGCATGTACGTCACCAAGCCGTCGATATCGGAGCGAAGCTGCGCCGGATCCGTCTCCGGCATGCGAGCCTCCCATCCGACGCGAGTCATCAGATTCGCCATCTGCGTCTCATGCTCAAACGTCATCAGCGCGATAATGTCGCTGACCGGCGTTAGATACCCGGCCGGATTGAACATTTCCGCCAGCGAAGTCAGGTTCTGCTTCCCGTCCGTATCCAGCGTCTCAGGATCGGCGGGATCCGGCGCGACTGCGTTCGCCCGATCCTGTTGCTCGCCATGGACGGCATTGACATACCAGCCGCCCCACCGATCCGCGAAAGCCGTCCGATGGTCCGTGATGATCGCACCTTCCCGATACGGCGATCCCGACGCGCTAGGAAAGACCGAGCCGATAAACATCCCCGGAACACCGGCGGTCGCGGCGCCTTGATGGCACTTCAGACACACCTCGCCGCGCGCGAACACCGGCTCGCCCGATGCCTGAGTCTTTAGCGTATAGAAAATCGTGCCCTGGCGCGGATCGCTTGCGGCCAGCTCGATTCCGTCGCCGCCGCGCACCCACCCCACAGCCACATCGTCGCCGAAATAAATCGCGCGCGGATTTCGCGGCGAAATCTTGGGCGCCTGAAAACTCGTCTTCGAAAACACCAGCGCCTGCGAATCGGTACGGATGCCGAGGTGTTCCAGCAAACTCGGCAGATACCCCAACCCGTCCGCGCGCAATTCGAGCTTGATTTTCCCGCTCTTGACGTCGCCAATCAGGCGCGCCACCCGGTCCTCCGTGGGAGCCTGAAAATAGCGAATCGCCGGATGCGCGATCGAAAGATCGTTCAGGTAGATTTGCGCGCACGCGGTTCCAGCCAGCAAAATCGAGACGGAAATAAGAAACCGCTTTGCCCGCGTCATGACAATCAAAAAGGGCACCCAGTTTAACGGGCGCCCTCGGTAGATCTTCAAGAAAAAGCGTTCTACTGCTGACCGCCCGGGAAGAATCGTCCGGCCGGTACATCGGGCCGGTACAGCGCTTCCTTCATTCCCAGCGAAATCGCAAACTTATCCAGCATGTCCTTTTCCGCCTGCTCTTCCTTCGTGAGCGGCCGGTCATAGACGCTGGCCCGGGATGCCACCACGCATTGATCCGAGCGGCAATTGTGCGAGTTGGGCGATCCCAGTTTCTCGAGCAATGCCACTGCATCCGGATGCGGCTGGCCGAATCGCGTGGGACCATTCGCCATGTCGGCAACCGAATCCCCAGCCTTGCTCTTTACGTCGATCTTGCCGCCTTTGCTCATCAGGTAATTGATCATGTCGGCGTTGCCCAGATAGGCCGCGCCGTGCAGCGCCGTGTACCCGCGATTGTCCATCGCATTCACATCGTCGCCGAGCTCGACGCAGTACTTCACCGCGTCGACCAACGGCACAGGAGCATTCACGCTCCAGTTCGCCGCCCAGCCGATTCCAGCAGCCGCGTGCAGCGGCGTGTCGCCGGCCTTGGTGGCAATCTTTGGATCCGCGCCATGTTCGACCAGCAGTTTCATTGCGGCCGTATCGCTCGACTGCGCGGCGCGCCAGAACGGCGTCGCACCAGCCGGATCAACCCAGGTGTAATCGTTAGTGAAGGACCGGAACCAGACCTTGTCGGCGATCGGAGCGTTCACATCCGCTCCCTTGTCGATCAGAGCCTTCATCAGATCCAGATACCCGACCTTCTCCTGTTCGGTGGTCGGCTGCGGGAACCACGCATGCGGCGCCCACTGCACGTCGATCACGCCGTATAGCGCGGTGATCCCGGAAACCGTGGCCGGCTTCGGATCGGCGCCGTGATGCAAAAGGTACATCGCCATGTCGAGGTGGCCATTCGTGATCGCCATCACCATCGGGCTGAACTTGTCGCCGCTCACCTCGTTGATATTGGCGCCGCCTTCAACCAGGGCGCGAACCGCATCCATATGTCCTTCGCGAGCCGCATACAGCAGCGCAGTCATACCGCCGGTGAACTCAGGACCCACCCGGCGCGGAGCGCGAAACGCCACGTCGCCCGCTCTCGCCTTCGGCTTGGCAACCAAATACTCGCCGCTCTTCAGCCCCAGCGAGTGCGCGAACAGATCCAGGTCCGCCTTGGCCGCATCATTGGCAGCCTTGGCAGCAGCCGTCGCAGCCGCAGCATCGGCCGCTTCATCGGCCTTGTCCTGCGCTTCCGCAGTGCTTACCTGCCCGCGACCCCCGCGTCCCCGTCCGCGGCCGCCCGCTTCCGTCGCCGCCGCTTGTGGCGCAGCAGCCGCTCCTCTGCCGCCCGCACCCGGACGATCCTCAACGATATTCCCGTCCTGATCGAACCGGACCCGCGTCACCGGATTCACTTTGGTCGTGATATTGGCGTCCGCTTTGTGCGCCAGCAGGACCTTGACCACGGCGTCGCGATTCAGCGCCGCCGCGAACATCAAAGCCGTCTGCCCGTGCACGCTTTCCTTCGCGTTGACATCCGCGCCATGGTCCAGCAGCGCTTTCACCGCATCCGCGCTGCCGGATGCCGATGCCGTCATCAGCGCCGTCGTACCGTTCGCCTTCACCGAATTGGCGTCCGCGCCCGATTTCAGCAACAGATCGATCATCGCCGCGTTGCCGTTGGTGCACGCCATGAACAGCGGCGTGATCGCGCCTTCGCGCGTTTCCACTTTCACGTTGGCTCCGCGCCGCGATCAGCATCTTCGCCATTTCCAGATCGTCGCGGAACGCCGCCCAGTGCAGCGCCGTGGTGCCGTCGCCCTGCGACGCGTCCACGTCGACGCGCTGTTTCAGCAGGGTGCGGACCGCTTCCGTGTTGCCCCGCATCGCCGCTTCGGAAAGCCGTCGTGTCGCCGGCGGCCGCAAACCAGCGCTGCCATGCAAAGTCCGCCAATCAAGCTCTTCACGAACATGTCTGGTTTCTCCTGTCCTAGATGGCGATCTCGCGCGTTGCTGTCGCCGAACGTTTCGATGTTCACGCCCAGCTTGTGCGCCATCGTGAGCAAGAATGTTCGCCATCGGCGTGCCGTCCTGTGCAGCGGACATGCATGTTGCCCTTCAGCTTGCCGCTGGCGTGGCCCGGCCAGGAACGAGCGGCACGCGCTTGTGGTTGTGCACGTTCGAATCGCCCATCGGGCTGCCGTACAGCACCAGCGAGTGATCCAGCAGGTTGCCGTCGCCGTCCGGCGTGTTCTTCAGCTTGTCGAGGAAGTACGGCATCAGGCTGACGTGGTACCGATTCATCTTGGCGAATTCTGCGACGCTGCACCGGCGCTTCGCCGTGATGCGAGCAGGTATGGAACGGCGTCTTCACGCCGCTCTCCGGGACACACGCGGTCGCTGACGTCGCGGCTCATCTTGAACGCCGAGACGCGCGTGATGTCCGTCATGAACGCCAGCGCCTGCAGGTCGAACATCAGCTTCACGTGCTCCTCGTAACGATCCGGGCACGCCCAGCGGCGCCGCCGGCAGCGCGCGCGCCTCGCCGCTCGCGTTGTACTCCTCGATTCTTCTGGATGCGCCGCTCGATCTCGCGCACGTCGTCCAGATAGGCGTTCAGCCGGCTGCGGTCGCGCGGGACCGAGATTCTTCTGCAGCCGCGCCACATCGCGCGAAATCCAGTCGAGGATGCTGCGGTCACCTTCTGCCGCGACGCCGCGCTCTTCCGGCGTTCCGCCCTCGCCGAACAGATTCTCGAACACCATGCGCGGATCGAGGATCATCGGCAGCGGCTGCGTCGGCGACGCCCAGCTGATGGTGTCGGCGTACACGCAGGCATAGCCGTAGTCGCACGCGCCCGATGCGTCCACCATCTCGATGCACAGCTGCATCGACGGCAGCGGCGTGTCCTGGCCGAACTGCTGCGCGTAGAGCTGGTCGATCGAGGTGCCGCACGTAGTAGTCCGACCCTTCCGTCTTCTTCGGATGCGCGGCGGTCAGGTACACCGCGCTCGACCGGAAGTGGTCGGCGCCCTCTTCGGCCGCGGCCCACGCGGTCGCCGGATGAAGGTCGGTGTCGCTGACGATGGTCACATATTCGCGGAAGGCCTTCAGCGGCTCCAGACTGAGCTCCAGTCGAAGTCGCGGCCTTCCTTGGCCGGCGCCCAGAAATTCTTGGCGGTGCCTTCCGCCGTGCTGCCGGCGGCGCCGTGCACCATTTCGATGCAAGCCAGACGGGTCTTGGGATTCGCCGCGGTCTTGGCAATCGGTGTCTGCGCCGGCACCATCGAATCCAGAAACGGCAGCGCCATTGAAACTCCCATGCCGCGAAGTACCGTGCGCCGGGAAATATGCTTCTTGCTGATGTACGACATCGACCTGGTCTCCTTCAAACCCGTGATTTTGAACTTGAAAATCTTTCCAACTTGAATCTCAACAGAAACTCTTAATGATTATTCGGCGCCCCGACCACTTCTGTCGGCTCCGCGTCTTCCGCCCGTCTCATCTGGAACGGCATGCTCTTTACGATACCTAAAATGAACGAAGAAAAGTGGTTGTCGCTCTTGGCGGCGTCCTTCACTACGGCCCTCACAAACGGCTCATCGCGATAATCGATGATGCGCCCCAGCCCGTACGCCATCATGTTCTCGGCGAACGTCGTCACGTACGAATCCGAGTGCCGCAAAATCGCTTCGCGCAGGCTCACTGGACCATCCAGCTTCGATCCATCGAACATCTTGCCTGAAGGGTCGATCGCAAAGCCGCTGTCGTTCGTGCGCCACACGCCCACTGCATCGAAATTCTCCAGCGTGAATCCGATCGGATCCATCATCTGGTGGCAGGACTTGCAAGGCTCGTTAGTCCGATGCTCCTGCATGCGCTCGCGCACCGATAACGGCTTGGCCACGTGCCCGGTTCGTAAATCCGCATTCTCCGGCAGCGGCGGAACATTGGGAGGAGGAGGCGGCGGGGGAGTTCCCAGCAGAACCTCCATCACATATGCCCCGCGCAACACCGGCTTGGTGCGGATCGCCGTCGAAGTCAACATCAGCACGCTCGCCTGTCCCAGGATTCCGAAACGGTTCGGATCGGTCAGCGTCACCTTGCGGAATCGCTCGCCGAGGACATTCGGGATTCCATAATGACGCGCCAGCCGCTCATCGACAAACGTATAATTCGCCGTCAGCAGATCGCGAACGTCGCGATCCTCTTTCACGATGCTGTCAAACAGAAGCTCCGTCTCGCGCGTGGCCGAGGTGGTCAAGCTCTTGTCGAAATTCGGAAAGATGAAAAGATCCGGATTCCACGACTTCAGATCGTGCAGGTGCAGCCACTCCACCGCGAAGTTCTGCGTGATCGCTTCCGACTTCGGATCCAGCAGCATCCGCTTGACTTGCTTTTCGAGCATTCCCGGCTCGCGCAACTTGCCCTGGCTCGCAACCGCGATCAGCTGATCATCGGGAGAGCTGCTCCACAGGAAGTAGGACAGACGCGAAGCTAATTCCAGGTCGCTGATCCTGTAATTGGACCCAGGAGCAACTGCCGGCGGCACATGCTCGAACCGGAATACAAACTCCGGATTCGCGATCATCGCCTGTATCGCCGTGCGGATTCCTGAATCGAAACTGCCCGGGTGTTTGTCGTCTCCGTTGCGCCCTTCCTGATAGAACGTCAGCAGGCCTTCCAGGTCGTTCGGAGTCACCGGCCGGCGATACGCCTGTCTCGCCAACGAACCCAGGATCTGTTTCGCGCACGCGACTTCATCGTCGCCCGCCGGGCGGCACGAGAAGATCTTGCGGCGGCTGGGAGTATCCGAAACGCCTGCGACCTGTGTCGGCCCGGTGATGCTCAGCTCATGCAGGTGCGGAGGAGTGGTCACGCCCGGAACTGTGCCCGCACTCACGTCCACTAAGCTCTGATCGAACTGGCGGTACTCGTCTTCGATCGGCCCGTCGAACTTGCTTATGAACGAAGCGGAAACTTTGTGCGGACCCGCGCGAACCTTCACCGGAGGGGTCTTGATCCCGTCCTTGGCAAGCGTGATCCGCGGATCTATGTCGATCAGCGCCACGCGCGCCCCGTCGATCGCGACTTCAATCTGCTGCCCCGGCCCTTGATTCAACCCGAACAACGGACCGGTCGGAGAATAATAGAAGCCCAGTTTGAAGGTGTACTCGCCGTCGGCCGGAAAATCGTGGGATACCACTGTGCCGCCGCGAGTTCCAAACGGCGTGCCATCGATGTGGCGCGTTTGATTCAGCACGCGCGGAATCGAGTACGTCGTCGTGAGAGCCAGTGCGTCCGGATCGCCCACCGCTTCGCGGCTGATCTTGCCGGCGGCGCGCATATATCCTTCCATCAGCGCCGGCGAAACCGAGAGCACGTCGGCCATATTGTCAAAGCCATGGCTCATGTCGTCTGCGGGGAGCATCGAGGATACATCCACGTCGACCGCCAGCAGATCCCGGATCGAGTTCGCGTATTCGGTCCGGTTCAGCCGGTGCAGCGCCGTCCTGCCCGGATTCGGATGGGCGAGGGCGACCTGATCGATGCCAGCCTGTAGCGTAGTTACGAAAGTTTTCTGCGCAGCCGGATTCGGCCGCGGCATTCCCGCCGGAGGCATCATGCCCGCTTGCAGCATGCGGATCACTTTTTCGGCTAATTCCGCAGTCTGGTCGGGATGCGCAACATCCAGCCTGGTCATCGAAACGCCGCCGGACTTCAACTTGTCGTTGTGGCACCCGGCGCAACTCTGATTCAGAAACGCGCGCTGCGGCGAAACGGCTCCGGACGTGCTAGCAGTCTGCCCGAAAACTGCCGCAGCGGACATGGCCAATATGCCGCCGGAGTACAAAATTCCTCTCATCAAGCTCTCCTCAAACCCAACTAAAACCTACGCCTTAGCCGCGCACAACTACACTTCGCCCGGGGAGCACCCAGACATATCCGCCTGAAGTATAGAAGCACAAAAGAAACATGTCAAGGGTCTGCGCAACGTAATGTGCGAGTTTTCTATATTTTGCCGCACTGCGCTCGTCTGTGACCGCCTACGCCATAACTACCGTTTCAACAAGGATCGGCTGTCATAGAAAAGACTACGCGGGAGAGGGCGCGGTTACTACCGTCCGCATACGTTTTTTTCTCATCGCCCCCACCTGTTTTCATCGACTTAACCAACTCATACCTTTCCTATTGCGCCGCAGCCTTCGCGGGACCCAGTAATTGGTGGATCTGATTGACTGCGTAGTCGACTTTCATGTCGAAAATCTTCTTCCCCAACTCAGCCGTCGACCGGCGGCCGTCTCCCTGAATCCCATTGTTGATACGGGCTGGTGCGTTCGGGTCTGCCGCCTGGCTGCGTCCCCGGCCTCCCCGACCGCCGCCCCTACCCGCTGGATCGCCCAGCGCCGTCGCGATCAAGTCCTTTCGAATCCATCCTTTATCCGCGCCAAGGTAGATCATTTCCGACGTGTCCGGGATTCCCGCGTGCGAGCTGTAAGGATACCCGTTCGCTTCCAGCCACTTATCGAAATCGGCATTCGCTTTGGCATATACGTCGTCGCAGAACACCACGTGAATGCCCTGGGGAGCATACTTCTCATCTAGTTTCTTGGCCACCTCGCCCAACTGCGCCTGTCCGCCGCCATGATCCCCCATCAGGACCACGTTTTTGAAACCCGTTTTGATCAGCTCCTCGGCAACCCGCTCGTTAATGGCCGCGAACAGCTCGTTGGTCAGCCCGATGGTGCCGGGCAGCGTAGCGCTGGCATTATTCGGGGAAAATGGCAGCACCGGCGCCGCAATGGCGTTACCCAACTTGTGAGCGATCGCGATCACAGTCGCCTGCGCCATCAGCGTATGCCCGCCATTGACATTCTGCGGACCGCGTTGTTCGGTGCCGCCGTTATAAACCAGCGCAGTGGTCTTGCCGGCCGCCATGGCCGCCTTGACCTCCGGCCAGGTCATCATCCCGAAATCGACCAAATCAGTATTGTTCTGCGCATATCCGCTCGCGGCGGCCATGGCCAGCAAGCCAAAGGCCGGCATGAAAGAACGCATAGAAAACTCCTTCCAGAATCCCCGCCGTGGAAGGATAGCATTGCACCCCGATCAAGACAAGTGGCCGAGCAATCTAATGAGCCCATAAAAAATGTTCGACCTCGTCCCAGGAACTTGTTAGGATGTACCATTACACGCGGAACAATCCTATGGCGACACCCATAAAAGCAGCGCCCCAAACCGAATGGACCCCGTCGAGCGTTCTGGTTTGGTGGCCCGCCATCGTCATGATGCTCGGCACTTTGCTGAGCTACCTGGACCGCCAGGTGCTCGCGCTGCTTTCCCCGATGATTCTCGCGGACACGCACTTGAGCGCTCTGCAATTCACCCAAACCATCAGCGCGTTCAGCTACGCATATATGGTCGCCACGCTGATATGGGGATCTGTGCTCGACCGAGTCGGCCTCCGGCTCGGTATGCTGATCTCGATCGCGATTTGGACCGTATCGAGCGCCAGCCACTCGCTGGTTTCGACGTTCATGGGTTTCGCCGTCGCCAGGCTGGTGCTGGGAATCGGCGAGGGCGCGATGTTTCCCGGCGGCTTCCGGACCGCCATGGATTCTCTGCCCCCGGTGAAGCAAGCCCGCGGAATCGCCCTCGCCTACAGCGGATCGTCCATCGGAGCGATTCTCGCCCCGCTGATCTTTACGCCCGTCGCGATCACCTATGGATGGCGACCGGCATTTCTAGTCACCCCCGCTCTCGCTCTGATCTGGCTGCTGATCTGGCGCGTGACGGTCGACCCTTCGAAATTCCCGCACAAAGCCAAAGCCCAAAAGCTCCGCTTCCCGAGCCTGCTCGAAGCTCGCTTCTGGAGCCTGGTCGCCAGCTATGCATTAGGGGCATTCCCGGTCGGTGCGATCACCTATCTGTCCGCCCTGTATCTGTCGCGCGCCTTCGGAATGACGCAGAAGCAACTCGGCCTGGTCTTGTGGATTCCCCCCGCCGGTCTCGAAGCCGGCTATTTCTTCTGGGGCTGGATCTCAGACCGTTTCCTGCCCAGCCATCCTCGCCCGAAATGGCTTTTCGCGATCATGGCGATCCTGTGCCTGCCGATCCTCGCGATCACCACATTTCACAGCGCGCCCATCGCCATCGCACTGCTCGCGTCCACCCTGTTTGCATCCGGCGGCCTGGTGGTGGTGACGCTGCGCACGGGAGCGCTCGCCTATCCGCCGCATCAGCGAAGCATGGCCGCGGGAATCGCGTCGTCGTCCTTTTCGGCGACCGTGGCGATTGTGCTGCCCTATTGCGGAAAATTCTTCGACCATCATCAGTATCAAAACGCGTTCACGCTGGTCGGCGTGCTGCCGCTGATCGGCACGCTAATCTGGTGGATTCTCCCCGCACATCGCGCCGAAACCGCCGCCTAATGCGGTCTTGCGCTTAGGCCGAATACTAAGATGTGACCTCGGCCCCGCCGCTAACGGCACCTCCGGTCCGCGTGCAGCGGAATCCCGCCAGGTTATTGCAGGCGTCCATGGTCCTGCTGGCGGCCGCTCTGCTGTGTTTTGTTCTGATTCCCACCAAGGCCGATAACGATTTGTGGGGGCATCTTCGCTTTGGGTTGGATATGCTCCAAAGCCATTCGATTCCGGCAATCGATCCGTACTCTTACACGCAGCCCAATGGCGCCTGGATCGACCACGAATGGCTCAGCGAATTGCTGTTCGGGCTTGCCTGGAAATCTGCCGGAGCGGCAGGCTTAGTGGTTCTGAAAATCGCGCTAGGCTTGCTGACGGGATTTCTGTGTTACTGGCATCTGCTGCGAAGCGGTGTTTCGAGCGGACGCGCCTCCGTCGTTCTGCTTGCGCTGATCCTGCTTCTGCCGCCGTTCTTCATGATCCGGCCGCTGCAATTCACGATACCCGCCTTCGCCATCACGTTGATCGTCATATACAAAGTCGAGCACGATGGCAACCCTGCCGCCCTCTGGATTTTGCCGCCCGTCTACGCGCTGTGGACGAATCTGCATGGTGGATGGCTCGCCGGCCTGGCGATCCTTGGAATCTGGGCCGCCGCACGTGTGATTCTGGATCGCCAGTGGCTTCGCATCGGCCTGCCCACCGCCGCGACCTTCGCCGCGATTTGTCTCAACCCTTACGGCTGGCATCTTCCAGTGTTTCTGCTTCGCACGGCGACCGGCGCGCGCCCCGAAATCATCGAGTGGACGCCTCTCCGGATCACTTCGACGTACGGCATCTTCTATGCGGCTGTGCTCGGTTTAAGCATCGCCGGCCTGATTCTGAGCCGCATGGAGAAGCGGCCGCTATTGCTGGTTCTGTTCGCGATCAGTTCCCTACTTCCCTTCGCCGCGCTTCGCCACGTTCCCTTGGCCGCGATAGGCGCGGTAATCCTTGCCGGCCCTCACGTCGCCGATATGTGCAAACGCCTGCTCGAGAAAACCGGCGAAAAACCGCTAAATCCTCCGGCTTGGGCAGCAATCCTGCCACTGCTCTGCGTCGCGACGCTGACGATCGCGGCCGCGCGCCGTCCCATGAACATCTCCGTGCCCGACCAATATCCCGTGAAGGCCAAGAATTTCCTCGCCGCCAGCGGATTCGAAGGCAACCTGATCCACGGATTCGACTGGGGAGAATATCTATTGTGGCACCTGGGTCCGCGCGTCAAAGTGATGGTCGATGGCCGGCGCGAAACCGTGTATTCGGACGAAGTCTACCAGCGCTATTTGCGTTTCCAGTCGGGAAAAGCGGACTGGGATAGTTTGCTTCGCCAATACAAACCCAACGTCGCGCTGCTCGAAAACGATTCCGTACCGGCGAGCCTATTCCGACTACTGCCGGACTGGAACCCGATCTATAAAGACGAAGTCGCGACGATTTTCGTCCGCCGCGGAACCTCAGCCGAAGATCGCCTGGCCCACACCACGCCTCCGACGCAGCCCACATCTAATTTCCCTTAATCGGTGTGTATCGGTGTCCATCGGTGGCCAATAATCAGAACGCCAGCAGGTCCTCGATCTTCGCCGCGATCTGCTCCACGCCCGGCAGCACCGCGCTCATCAGGCCGACGTTGTAAGGCAGAGGAACATCCGGCACCGCGATCCGGGTAATCGGCGCGTCGAGATTCAGAAAAGCCTCTTCCGCCACCACCGCCGCGACCTCAGCGCCGAATCCCGCCGTCAGCGTGTCTTCATGGACGATCAAGCACCGCCGCGTCCGCCGCACCGATTCGAGCACCGCCTCGCGATCCCACGGAATAATGCTCCGCAAATCGAGCACGTCTACCGATGCGCCCGTCTGCTCACACGCGCGCACGCATCGTTCGACCATCGCTCCCCAGGTGACGATGGTCACCCGATCCCCTTCGAGCACGCGTTTCGCGACCCCCAGCGGCAGCAAGAATTCATCGCCGGGATACGGCCGACGCGCCCAGGCTGCGTCGAGCATAGCCCGATGCTCGAAAAATATGGTCGGATTCGCGCTGCGCAGCGCCGCCCGCAACAGCCCGACCGCATCTTCGGCATTCGACGGCATCAGCACCTGCCAGCCGACCGCGTGGGCCCACGTCACCTCGCTCGAAACGCTGTGCCACGGATCCCCGCATTTCGCGAACCCACCCGGAACCCGCACCACCATGGGCGCCGCGAATCGATTCGCCGTGCGCCACCGGATGGTACCCGTGTCGTTGAGTTGCTCCGTTCCCGGATCGGCGTACTTGCGGAACTGAATCTCGGCCACCGGCCTCAATCCGGCCATCGCCATGCCCGCCGCGCCGCCAACGATGCCTTCCTCCGAAAGACTGGTATCGAACACGCGCCCTTCGCCGAAAGTTTCCTGAAGCCCCATGGTCGCCGCGTGGACCCCGCCCTTCGGCCCCACATCCTCGCCGAAAACCAGCATGTCAGGATTGATTTTCAGCTCATGCTCCAGCGTGCGGCGAATCGCGGTGAGCATGTTGATGCGAGCAGGCTCTGTCACCACTGCGGGCGTCGCTACAAAATGATCTTCGGCGAACGCATAGCGGCGAATCGAAGATGCGTCCGGCTCCGGCCGGGCCAGCGCGCTTTCGAGCGCCGCGCCAATCTCTTCGCTGACTTCGTGCTCCAGCGCGCTCCATTCGCGCTCGGATAAGACCGCCGGGATCAGGTACTTCTTGAGCCGCGCGAGCGGATCCTTGGCGCGCTCCTCAGCCAGCAGCGCGGCGCTCTTGTAAGCTTGCGTATCCTGACCCGAATGCCCGCACAGTCGCGGCACCGTCAGCCGCACCAGCACCGGACCGTCCCCGGCTCGAACCAATGCCACGGCGTCGCGCAAAATCCGCGCCGCTTCTTCCGGATCGGAGCCGCTGCCGTCGAACAGCCGCAGATTCTTGAACGCCCGCAGGTTCGCGGCGATGTCTCCTCCCGGCGTCTGCCGCGTGGAAGGCACCGACAAGCCAAATCCGTTGTCTTCGATGTAGAACAGCATCGGGAGCCGCAAAGTGGTCGCCGTATTCAGCGAGGACCAGAACCCATTGGTCGCCACCGATCCGTCGCCGCCCAACACCGCCGCGATCGATCCGTTCCACGTTGGGTCGCCGCGGACATCGCGATGATAAACGATCGCTCGCGCCCAGCCGGCCGTGACGCTGTACTGCGTACCGACACCCCCCGCCATCGGCAGCACCGTCGCGCCGCCGTTGCGAGGCAGATTGTAGACCGCCCCGATGTCGCGTCCGTCGCTGATGCCTCCGCTCTTGGCCATTCCTGCCGCGAGCGAATCCGCCGCGCTCAGCCCCCGCGTCAGCAGCAGCGGACGCGACCGGTAATAGCCGCTGGCCGCATCGTGAGCACCCGTCAGCAGCGAACCGAGCAGGATCTGCCCCAACTCGTGCCCGCGCGCCGAAAACTGGTACAGGATTTTCTTCTCCGGCAGCAGACGAGTTTCTTCCAGATCGTCGAGTGTCCGGGAAGTCAGAAACAGCCGCGCGATGCGGGGCCAGTCAAATGCAGGGTCCACGTCGCACGTGGACGCGGCAAGGTCGGATGAGGCAGGATTCATAGTCCGGGAAACAGAAAAGGAGCGCGGACGTTTGCCGCGCTCCTTTTATTTTACTTCGGTGCGATGCAGTCTAGAAGGTGAACCGCCCGCCGATTCTGAAAATTCGCGGCGGCAGGATCGTGATCGGCGACCCGAACCCTTCGTAGTGCACCGATTGGCCGAAATCGACGTTTCCGGGGACGTTGATCAACGCGGTCTTCTGCGCGATTACGCCGCTTTCGGCGTATTGGGTGTTGGAATTGAAAATGTTGAACAGGTCGAAGAATACGTTTACGCGGTACCGCTCCTTGAAACTGAAGGTCTTCTCAATCCGCGTATCGAAGACGTACTGATCCGGATTGCGATACGTGCCGTCCGGTGTCACCGGCAGCGTGAAGGTGCCGATATTCAGACCGGTAACGGTATAGGTTTCCAGCAGCGGAGTGCCCTGCTGCATGCGCAGCACTGGCGAGATTCGGATACCCCAGGGAGCTTCGTAGGTGGCGTCCACATGCGACTGCCACAAGCCGTAACTTTCCTTGTTGTTGATCAATTGATCCGGATTGGTCGCCACACCGCCACCCTGCGCGCTAGGAATCGCGGCGCCGCCCTGATCGTAGTGGGTCCAATAGAAGCTGCCGACGGCGGTGAAATGCTGCGACAAGCGCTTATTGATCGAAAACTCCCAGTTCGAATATATGAAGTTGTTGCCGGCGGGGCTCGAAATCTGGTTCTGAGACGGACCAATCAGATTTTTCGGCACATCGTACATCGTAACGGTTTTATACGTATAGCTGGATTTGTCACCCTGGGGGTCCCAGCCTACCGGGATCTGCTCCTGCACGGGAATTGTGAACAGACTCGCCGGCAAGGCCAGATTGATCGTTTCCCACCCATGATGCAACTCACGGAAAACAAATCCGCCTTCGATCGACAGCGTGTTGGTGATCTGATGTTGAATAATGGCGCCCATGTCATCGAAGCGCTCGTCTTTCAGATTCGGCGCAACCGTCGATCCCTGCGCAACCGTAGGTGACCCGACAATGGAGCCAAGCTGGCTCAGGTTAAACGCTGCATTGGTCGGATTGTTCCAGGTGAAGGTGGCCGAAGCCGACTGCACTGGGTTGACGGCGGTAGCGATATTGGTGGAAGGGTAGCTGTAGAACTGGCCCCAGTTCAGCTTAAGAACCGTTCTGCCCTTGCCCGTCAAGTCGTAGGCGATGCCGATGCGAGGCGCGATATCGGCCGGGAAGGTGGATACGGTCTTGTCCGGGAATTTCCCGTTCTGTAGCGCTGTGTTGACTGGAAGAGTCGAGCCGTTAGGCAAAGCCTGGCCTTCGTAGAAATATCCGCAGAACTGGCAGTCCGTGCGAAGTACGGCGCTACGATACCCCGAACTGTAATAATCCCAACGCACACCCACGTTCAGCGTGAGCCGCTTGCCGACTTTGAACTGATCCGTGAGAAAAGCGCCGTGATGGATAATCTCCGACACGTCGATGCGGGGTTGATTGGTGATGGTGACCTGGTAGGGCGTAGAAAAATCCGGAAGGCCGACACTGTTGAAAGTCTCGGTCGCGCCGCCCACGGGCGCGTAGTATTGATCGTTTTCGATCTCGCGCTCGTACACGTAGCCGAACCTGAACTGGTGGGAGGTATTCAGGAAATGATCGAGAAAGTAGCTGCCGGTAGGTTCGATCTGATACCGCCTCGGATCCGCACGCACTTCCGGATAAGAGCCGGCGCCGTTACCCGAGGCCAGATCGGTCATGCGCGGCACCAGTTGGCCGATGGTTGCCTTCGGCAGCGTTTGAGCGCAGGGACAGGTGGACGTGCCCGGATCGCCCGCAAACGCTCCATACGGAACCTGCGGAAAATCGTATCCCCAGGTGCCTACCAGCACGTTGGTGAAGAACTTTGGAGACCACACAGAACTCCATTGCACGTTACCAACCCAAGCCTCCGCTTTCTGGTAGTACATGTAATCTTCGTACTCGTTGGCCGCCGAGGCGCGCTGCGGCTTCTGAATCGGATTCCACTGGATGAAATGCGATAGCCGTTGGTTCGGGTTGATATTTCCGTTCAGCTTGTAAGTTATATTGCGGTCGTAGGAGTAAGAGGGGACCGTTCCAGGGGCCTGAACCGGGAAGCCGACTACGCCAAAGGCGACCGTCTGATCCCGGATCGAGGTGTAGAACCACCAGCGGTTCTTGATGATCGGCCCGCCAAAGTCGCCGTTCGGATCGTAATACGTGGTGAGGCGTTGCCCCAAGCCAGCATTTTGCAGAATCTGCGCTTGGGTGATGTTGTGACCCTGGAAATTCGGGTTTTCGTAATCGATGTACGCATCACCGTGGAACTCATTGCTTCCCGTTTTGACTACGGCGTTGACTTGGTTGCCGGGAACCGGCATGGACGCATCGTTGCCCGCCGTGCCCACCGTGAACTCCTGGAACGATCCATAGTCGAAGTAAAATCCAGCGCCGCTGGTGCCTTCACTGTCGTTGATGCCGTCGATCATCACCCGGTTTTGCGCGCCGTAGCCGAACGACGTGTACCCCACCTGGTTGCCGACCTGCGACCCGCCGACGTCCAGCGTGGCGTCTCTCATGCCGGGCGTCAGCCCGATAATCGACCACATGTCGCGTCCGTTCGGAATTTCGTTCAACTGCTGGAGGTTGAAGCCGCCCTGAATCGTCACGTTCTGCGTATCCACCAGCGGCGTTTCGCCGGTCACCACCACGGTTTGCTGCTGGGTCGCTGGCGTCATGCCGATGTTGATGGTCGCCGTGAATCCCAGCGTAATATTCACCTGTTCCCGAACCATGGTCGCGAAACCCGGCGCTTCGTACGTGATTCGATACAAACCGATCGGCACATCGGGAAACCGGTAGATGCCCTGCTCATTGGTCGTGAACGTCTGAGCGCCCTGCAATGCCGGACTGGTGATGCTCACTTTCACGTTCGGTATTGCCGCGCCTGAGGCGTCGGTCACCGTTCCGTTGATGGCTCCGCTATTGGTCGCCAACTGCTGTCCGAACACAACCGTAGCCAGAACTAACCCGGTAAGAATTAAACGCTTGATCGCCATAGACCCCCCTCGGAAATTTTCGTGAACTCCCTAACCACCCGACTGTGACGACAGGGTCACAACCTGAAGCTTGGGTTAATATCGGAGATTAATACCTTCATTGCAAGATGTTACTCAACCTATTGAGTAGGGATCAAGATAAGGTCGTAGTTGACGGCATCGTTAGTAGAGGTTAGCACAAGGTTAGGTGACGTTAGGAACTCTTACGCCCGTCCCGCTCCACGCCCGCGCAGGTTCTTCGATACGTCGCGCGCGGCGACCTGAACCATCGCCACCAGGTGAGGAAAATCGGCCCAAATCGACTGCGTAGTGTGCCCAGCCACTCCGATTGCCGCTTTCACGGCTCCGCGCGCGTCTAGAATCGGCGCGGCAACCGACCGCGTACCCACGAATTGCTCTTCTTCCGACGTCGAAAAGCCCTCCCTGCGAATGATTTGAAGGCGTCTCATCAATTCCGGCTTAGAGCGGATGGTGTGGGGCGTCTGCGCCTCCAGTTCGAACCCTTCCACGGATTCGCTCAACTGGTGAGGAGGCAGATGGGCGATCAGCATTTTCCCCATCGCCGTCGAATGCGCGGGAAGTTCCGTCCCGATGTCCACTTCGGTCTTGACGAACTCGGAACTCTCGACTTTTTCCACAATCAGCAGACGATTGCGCTCCAGGACCCCCATATAGCTCGACAGCCGCGTCGCCTCCGTCAGCCGGTGTAGCACGGGCCCGGCGATGTGATGGAATCCCAGTTCCCGCAGCACGCCCGAAGCCAAGGCGAGCACTTTGAGCCCGATTTTGTAGCGCCCGCTTTCGTCCCGGTTCACGTACCCGTCGCGCTCCAGCCGGCTGAGGATGTAAGAGCTGCTGCTGGTGGCAATGTGCAATTGCGCGCTGATGGCTTTGTTGGTCAAACCGCCCGGCGTTCGCCCGATGATCTCCAAGAGCTTGAGCGCGCGCTCCAGGGAGTTGCTGGCGCTGATGTTGGCGGCATGCATCGGAACCATATGAGATCAAACCGATACAGATTTTGTCAAGCGCGCGTGAATCTGTGTCACGTCAATCTCCGCTTTCAAGCAACGTCACGAACACGGTCAGGAACGCGTTGGTCTGCTGGGCGTCCAAAACTCGATGGTCGATGGTCAGCGTCACATACATCATCGGCTTCACCTGAATCGCATCGTCCACCACCACCGCGCGTTTTTGCAATTTTCCCGCTCCCAGAATCGCCGCCTGCGAATGCGCCAGGATGATGGGCGCCGCCAGCAGGCTTCCGCTTACGCCGTGATTTGAAATCGTGAACGTTCCGCTCTCCATGTCTTCAGCCGGGAGCTTTCCGTTCCGCGCCGCTTCGGTGAGATCGCGCAACCGGACCGCGGTTTCTTCAAGAGTTAGCGTTTGCGCCCTCCGGATCACCGGCACCACCAGCCCGCCGCCCTCGATTGCCGCGCCCACGCCGATATTGAAGTCTTCGAAAATCTCCAGCGCATCGTCATGCCAGCGGCTGTTCGCTTCCGGAACCGCGGTCAGCGCTTTCACCGCTGCGCGAACCAAGTATGCGGTGATTGATGGAACCAAGCCCGAACTCTTCCGCGACTCGCGGTCGCTCAGCACCCGTGTCAGATCGGCTTCAAACACCGAAGTGACATGCGGCGCGTTCTGCATGCTGCGCGCCATGTGCGCCGCGATACTGCGCCGCATCGGGCTGTGCGGAACCATCCTGCTAGCACGCTTTACCGTTTTTTGCCGTTCGATAAAGCTCGCGAACGTCCTGATACGTGAGCCGATGATCCCGCCCCGTAGCAGGAATGACCGAGGGATCCAGACGATGCTCTTCGATCAGCCTCCGGACCGCCGGTGAGAGCGCGCTCACATCCGCCTTTGCAGACGGTTTTCGCACGGCTTGCCGGATTGGGGAAGTCGCGGCAGAAGCGGCCGCTTCCGCGACACCAGTCTCGATCCGCGCCAGAACTTCTCCCGGCGCCACCGGATCTCCTTCCGCCTTCAGGATCTCCTTCAGCGTTCCCGAGGCGGTCGCCGCAATCTCCATAGAGACCTTGTCGGTGCTGATCTCGACGATCGGCTCGAACTCACTGACTGAATCGCCCGGCTGCTTCAACCATGTTCCGACGAAGGACTCGCTACCTTCCTTCTGCTCGGAAAACATCACGACGTCAACCACGGGCCTGCTCATCCTGATACGTAATCACGTTGCCGATACAGAAACTGTATCAAATTGATCTTGCGTCCCGCCTGCCGGCAGCCCGCCGAATCGATCGCGAAAGTACTGCGCAGGCTGCGGGACCGCCGCCGGCCCCAGCACCGATTTCATATAATGTTCCGCCTCCAGGTACGTCATTTGATACACGGACCGGCACAAATCGTAAGCCTTCCTGCCGGGCCATTCATCCGGCAACAGTTCGGCGGGCAGCAGTGGGTCGTGTAACAAAACCCGCCGAAACGCATGGATCAGCAGGGTCCGGATCGCAAACGCCTGCTCCGGCGTCAGCGCCTTGCCGCGCAGAAGCGGTCCCATTACCGGCTGCAATCGGTCGATAAATCTTTTATATGCCGCGAGCACCGATTCGAGCTCCCAGTGCAGCGGCACCAGCACCGGAAGCCGCCGGGTCCCCGTCAACCCGGAATCCCGCACGGCGCAGACCACGACGTTTTTCCCGGCGCGCGTGCGATCCAGAATCTCTTCAAGCGCGCCTCGATCCCCGGCTGGGTGCGCGAACGTTCCCGGACTTAGAACACCGTATCCTTCCCACAGCAGTTCCCTTCGCAGAGCCGTTCGCCGCGCGGCCGGAATCTGCGACGCGATCACAAGGGTCCACTCGCCGTTCCAGCGACCCTGCGGGCGAAAGTAAATCTTGTCGTGCGCGCGCTCGAATCGCTTCCGGCCTGACGACGTAAAGGCATAGCGCGAATGCCGCCCATGCCGTTCAGCGACGAGCCATCCCTCTTCCACCAGCCGGAACACGCTCGACCTCACCAGCCGCTCATTCACTCCGAACGGCCGCAGCAGATCGATCAGCGATTGCAGCCAGATGGAATCGCCGTGGGGAGCGATGGAATCGCCGAAAATCGTGACCACTAACGACTTGGCGCGCGGCGGATCGGCCGAAAGAAACTTCTGAATCCACGCGCCGATCTGGGCCGACCGTTTCATTTAGATGAACTCTTACAGTATAGGGCGATTCAATTCTTCTGCATGACGTTTGGTTGACTACAAACCGCCGCTCACGTACACTATCGAGCGGACTGCCCACCTTTAGAATTCGGCGGTCATTCTCAGGAGACCAACATGGAAAATATCGTCGACAAGCTCCTTAACGATTTTGAGCGCGGAAAGATGAATCGCCGGCAACTGGTGCAAAGCCTGTCCGTAGCCGCCCTCGCCGCGGCTCCCGCGGCCGCAGCCGAAGGGAAAGGTTTTCAGACCATCGCCGTCAACCACATTTCCTATCAAGTGGCCGATTACGCCAAGACGCGCGACTTTTACGCCGACCTTATGGGCATGAAAGTTTCGCACGACGAGGGCAAGGGCCAGTGCTACATGTCGTTTGGCGACACGTTCCTGCTTCCCCGCACGCCCCAGCCGCGCGCGGGCCGCGAAGGAAAGCAACCGGCCGCGCCTCCGCGCGAGATGCCCAAACCCCCGCTGGTCGACCACATCGCTTATACCATCGGCAAATGGGACACAAAGCAGGTCGAAGAGGAATTAAAGCGCCGCGGCTATAAGAAGCAGGAGCGGGTACCCGGTCAATTCGGCCGGCTCGGGCCGATGGAATATCGTCCCGACACCGAGAACAGCTTTCATATTCTCGACCCCGACGGGTTCGACCTGCAGATCAGCGGCAAAGATATGAAGGCTTGATCAGACTGGGCGAAGATCGATCACCCGCTTCGCCTTGCCCGTCAAGGACCGTTCAATTCCATCGGCGTCCAGCACTCGAACCCGGGTGCTGACGCCGATTAGTGCCTTGATGTGATCCCGCAGTTCGTGCGCGATCGCCTCGCGGTTGGCCGCTGTGGGGATCACTTCCCGCCGAAGCTCGACTTTCACTTCCAAGCGGTCCAGATGTCCTTCGCGCGAAACCACTAGTTGATACATCGGCCCCAGCTTTGCCTGCTTCAAAACCAGTTCCTCAATTTGCGTCGGAAACACGTTCACGCCGCGGATGATCAGCATGTCGTCCGATCGCCCGGTGATCTTTCCCATGCGCCGCATCGGCCGAGCCGTCGGCGGAAGCAGGCATGTCAGATCCCGCGTGCGATACCGGATCACCGGCAGCGCCTCTTTGGTCAGCGACGTGAACACTAATTCCCCAGGAGTCCCATCCGGCAGCGACTCACCCGTTTCGGGATCCACGATCTCGGGATAAAAGTGATCCTCCCAGATCACCGGCCCGTCCTTGGTTTCGACGCACTCGCTCGCGACCCCGGGGCCCATCACTTCAGAAAGCCCGTAAATATCGACGGCGTCGATGTTCCAGCGCGATTCGATCTCCGCGCGCATCGCGCCAGTCCACGGCTCGGCTCCAAAAATACCGATTTCAAGCGAACTCTGCGCCGGATCGATCCCCTGGCGATCGAACTCGTCCGTGATGGTCATCATGTATGAGGGCGTGACCATGATGATCGACGGCTGAAAATCGCAAATGAGCTGGACTTGCTTTTCCGTCTGCCCGCCCGACATCGGAATCACCATGCAGCCTAATCGTTCCGCGCCGTAATGCGCGCCGAGGCCTCCGGTGAACAGACCGTATCCGTAGGAAACCAGCACCGGATCGCCGGCGTGCCCGCCCGAAGCGCGAATCGACCGAGCCACCAGGTTCGCCCATGTATCGATATCGTTGCGAGTGTACCCGACCACCGTCGGCTTGCCTGTGGTCCCGCTGGATGCGTGCACACGAATTACCTGGTCGCGCGGAACCGCGAACATCCCGAAGGGATAGTTGTCCCGCAGATCGGATTTCGATGTAAACGGAAATTTGCGCAGATCCGAGAAGGTCTTAAGATCGTCTGGATGTACGCCTGCGCGATCGAAAGTCTTCCGGTAATGGGCGACGTGGTCATAGGCATGGCGCAGCGACCATTTCAATCGCTCCATTTGCAGCGCTTCCACTTGGTCGCGGCTCGCGCGTTCGATGGGATCGAGCGTTGCGGCGTCGGGGGCCCGGCGTGGCATGCTACTTGCCCCGGATCTGCCGCGACCGTCCACGGAACAACGCAATGCGTTGCCCCTTCTGATTCGACACCGCGACGTTGTACACGCCGCCACGCCCGGCTAGTGCCTGCTCGACGGCCTCCGCCGTCAGTTCGTCATTTAAGAACCCCGGAGCTAAGAAATCGATCGCCGCGCCCGCCGCCACGGTGGGATTGCCATAGCTGTTGCAGGCAAACGCGAACGCGGTATCGGCGAGAGTGAAGATGAATCCGCCGTGGCACATCGCGTGACCGTTGATCATGTCCTGGCGCACAATCATCTGAAGCCGCGCGTAGCCGGGGCGAATTTCAAGGATGCGCATGCCCAGCGCCTGCGACGCCCGGTCCTCCGCCAGCATCTTTTGCGCGGCCTGCTCCGCGACCATTTGGGGAGACACGATTATCGACCCAGAAATTTCGCGGGCCGCTTCTCTAAAAACGCCGCGACGCCTTCCTGATAATCGTGGCTCTTCCCGAGCTCCCGCATCATGTCCCGCTCAAGATCCAATTGCCGATCGAGATTGTTCGAAGCCGACGCGTAGATCGCTTCTTTGATCCGCGCCAGCCCTTTGGTAGGACCGTTTGCAAGCTGTGTCGCGATCGCGTCCACGGTCTTGCCCAGTTCCGCGTCGTCGACGCATTTCCAGATCAGGCCCCACGCCGCCGCCTGCTCCGCTGGAATCTTCTCGCCAAGCATCGAAATCCCCATCGCCAGCGCGGTCCCGGCGAGCCTCGGCAGGAAATAGGTTCCTCCCGTGTCCGGAATCAAACCGAGTTTGCAAAACGACTCGATGAAGCTCGCCGATTTCGTCGCGATCACGATGTCGCATGCCAGCGCAACCTGCGCGCCCGCACCCGCCGCGACTCCGTTCACCGCGCATACCACCGGCATGGGAAGCGACCGCAGGTTCTTCACCAGCGGCGAATAATATTTCTCGATCGTATCGCCCAGATCCACGCCGCCGGCCGAAGCCGAACGATCGCCCAGATCTTGCCCTGCACAGAACCCCCGGCCCGCTCCGGTCAGCACCAGCACGCGCGCGCCGCCGCTGCGGGCTTTCTCCAACGCATCGCGAACCTCCAGGTGCATCTCGACGTTGAAACTGTTCAGCTTGTCGGGACGATTCAACGTCAGCCGCGCGATTCCATCCTGAACTTCGAAGAGAATGTTTTTGTACATCTAATTGTCCTGATCGAAATCCACTTTAACGGATTCGCTGACCGGATGGCTTTGGCAGGTGAGGATGAAGCCTCGCCGCACCTCATCCGGTTCGAGCGAGTAGTTCACATCCATCTCCACCTTGCCTTCGATCAACTTCGACCGGCACGTGGCGCAGACGCCGCTTTTGCAGGAATACCGCAGCTCGATTCCGCGCCGCAGCGCTGCGTCGAGAATCGATTCGCCGCCGCGCTGCATGGTGAAGACGCGCTGGCGGCCGTCGACGTTGATGGTCACTTCGCAATCGTCGACCGCCGCAGTAGCCGCCGCGACCACGGTACGCGGCCGCGCGGACGGAGCCGCATTGAACAACTCCACCTTGATGCGTTCCTCCGGAACGCCCAGGGTCTTCAGCTTTTCGGACAGGGCTTCCGACATCGCCTGCGGCCCGCAGATGAAAACCGTGTCGACGTTTTCGATTGGCCCCGATTGCCTCAACAACGCCTCGCACTTTTCGGGTGTGATGCGGCCGTTGAAAAGTTCGCTTTCCTGGTGCTCGCGCGTCAGAATATGCGCCAGGCTGAATCGGCCCAGGAACTGATCTTTCAGATCCGCCAGCTCTTCGCGGAACATAATCGATTCGGCGGACCGGTTGCCGTAGAACAGCGTCACTCGGCTGTGCGGCTCGGTCAGCAGCGTGGTTTTGATGATCGAAAGCACCGGCGTGATCCCGCTGCCGGCCGCGAAAAAGACGTAATGTTTACGGTGCTCCGGCGAGAGCGGAAGGAAAAAATGCCCTACCGGCGGCATGACTTCGACGGTCGCGCCCGGCTTCAGATGTTCCTGGGCCCAGCTCGAAAACAAGCCTCCCGGCGCGAGCCTGATTCCCACTCGCAGAGCGGCGTCTTGCACGGCCGAACAGATTGAATAGGATCGACGGATCTCTTCGCCGTCAATGTGCGTCCGCAGCGTCAGATGCTGCCCCTGCGTAAATCTAAAAATTTCTTCGAGCTCCGGCGGGACGCGGAACGTCACCACCAGCGAGTCCGCAGTCTCCTGCCGCACCGCGCGCACTTCGAGCGGATAGAACCGGCTCTTCGAGCCTTGTTGGGAACCCGGCTCAATGGCGCTTGAAAGCATCGAAGGGCTCCAGGCAGGCGCGGCACTTGTAAATGGCTTTACACGGAGTCGATCCGAACCTGCTGACCACTTCGGTCGATGTTGAGCCGCAGCGCGGGCAAACAATATTCTCAATCTGAATCAGTTCCGCGGGCGGCGCGATCCCGTATTCCCTCAAATTCGCGCGACCTTTGGCGCTGATCCAATCCGTGGTCCAGGCGGGCGAAAGCTTCGTTTCGAGTTTCACGTTCGCGATTCCGTGGCCGATCAGCGCCTCGCGTATGTCGCGCGCGATCACTTCGGTCGCGGGGCAACCTGAATATGTGGGAGTCACGGTGACCACCAATTCATCGCCGTTCCATGCGACGTTCTCTGACGATCCCCAGGTCGACCACCGAAATCACCGGGATCTCCGGGTCCGGGACCTCTTCGAGCCACGCCCAGATCTGTTCCGTACTGGCTGCTGAGCTTACCATCGCGCCCCCGGATAAGCCCTTTGCAGAAACTGCATCTCAGCCAGAATATATCCCAGCTTTTCCGTATGAACTCCACGTTTGCCGCCGCGTTGCATCCAGGTCTGCTTCGGGATTTTCAAGGTCGCTTCCGTAAGAACTCTTTCGACGTTCGACATCCATGGTCCGCGCAAGGCCGCCAGATCGCACCCGATGCCAGCCGTTTGCATTTCCTCTTCGACCGCATCCACTTCGAACAATTCGCCGGTGAACATCCACAAACCGTCAATCGCCGATTGCACCCGCGTGTGGCTCTCTTCCGTCCCGTCGCCCAACCTTACGATCCAATCCGTGCTGCGCCGCAAATGATACGTGACTTCCTTCAGAGATTTCTCCGCAATCCCGCGCACCCGCTCATCCGTCGACGCTGTCAATTTCTCGAGCAGCAGATGATGCCACGAATCGAACAGAAACTGCCGGGCCATGGTTTGACCGAAATCGCCATTCGGCTGCTCGACCAGAAGCAGGTTGCGAAACTCGCCCGCATCGCGCAGGAACGCCACTTGATCCTCATCGCGCCCGCGACCCTCCACTTCGCCCGCATACGTCAACCAGTTGCGCGCCTGTCCCAGCAGATCCAGCGCGACATTCGTGATGGCAATGTCTTCTTCCAGCGCCGGCCCGTGCCCGCACCACTCGCCCAGCCTCTGGCTGAGGATCAGCGCGTCATCGCCGAGCCGCAATAGATATTCGAACCGGCTCAAAGGTGTTTCACTTCGTCCGGCACATCGTAGAACGTCGGATGCCGGTAAGGTTTGGTGTTGGCGGGCTCGAACATCGGCCCCTTGTCGCCGGGGCTCGATGCCGCAATGTCCGACGATTTGACCACCCAGATACTCACGCCTTCACTGCGGCGCGTATACACGTCGCGCGCATTGTTGATCGCGGTTTCCGCGTCAGGGGCATGCAAACTGCCGGCGTGTTGATGCGCCAGACCGTGTTGCCCGCGCACGAAAACTTCCCACAGCGGCCAATCGTTCATCTCACGCCGCCTTTCGATGTTTGCGCGCGTATGCCATCGCAGCTTCGCGAACCCACGCGCCCTGTTTATCCGCCTCGACGCGATCGTGCAGCCGCTCCCGATTGCAGGGCCCGTTTCCCTGCACGACATTCTTGAATTCTTCCCAGTCGATGGGACCGTAACTGTAATGCTCCCGCTCCGCATCCCATTTGAGCAGCGGATCGGGAATCTTCAGACCCAGATAATCCGCTTGCGGCACCGTCTGATCGATAAATTTCTGGCGCAGCCCGTCGTTTGAAACAATCTTGATCTTCCAGCGAGTCGACTGCTCGCTATGCGTCGATTCCGCATCCGGAGGTCCGAACATCATCAGGCACGGCCACCACCAACGATTCAGCGCGTCCTGAGCCATGGCCTTCTGTTCCGCCGTCCCGCGCGACAGCGCCAGCATGATTTCATACCCCTGCCGTTGATGAAAACTCTCTTCCTTGCAGATGCGAACCATCGCCCGCGCATACGGCCCATACGAGCATCGGCACAGGGCGATCTGATTAATAATGGCCGCCCCATCCACCAGCCAACCGATGGCTCCAATATCCGCCCAGGTCAGCGTCGGGTAATTAAAAATGCTCGAATATTTCGCTTTGCCCGAATGCAGATCGGCGATCATCTGCTCCCGCGATGCGCCCAGCGTCTCGGCCGCGCTATAGAGATACAATCCGTGACCCGCTTCATCCTGGACCTTGGCCAGCAGAATGGCCTTGCGCCGCAGCGTTGGCGCGCGCCCGATCCAGTTGCCTTCCGGAAGCTGCCCGACAATTTCCGAATGCGCGTGCTGCGAGATCTGCCGGATCAGCGTCTTGCGATACCCCTCCGCCATGTGATCCTTGGGCTCAATCTTCACGCCGTTATCGATGCGGGCCTGAAAAACCTGGTCCGCCGGATTCGGAGCCGCTTCCGTTACCGCATCCTGTGTCTGCGAATACATTAGACCGTCGTTGAAAAGGGGACTGACGACTCTGTCCCAAAACGCAGGACATTTCTTTCGTGCAGGGAGTCTCTTTGGCGGACAGAGCGGTCTGTCCCCTTTTCAACATCCTCCACCTTCATTGTGATACAAAACTACGCGTCTCGGCAATTGTTTTGTATCATGTCGCTTTTTTACTTCAATTTCCCGCTAAGCTCCTCGTAAACCTTGCGTACCGCGATGGGACCCTGCGAGCTGGCCAGTGTCCACGACCCGTATTCGCCCCAATTAGCCTGTTTCACAGCATCTTCCACCGGGACCCCAGCCTTATACAACCGCGTCGCTTCATCGATTACGGCTTTCAGGGCCTTGTGGTACTCCTGAAGCTCCTGTTTTGCAACATCCGGCTTCTCTGTGAATCCATGACCGGGAATGTACAGGTTGACGTCCATCTTCTCAGCCCGGTCGAGCGCGTGCAGCCACTCGCTTGGGTACGCAGACCGCATCGCCGGAAAAACCCGATTCAGGAAGGTCTCGCTCAGAAAGAGGATTTTTTGCTTCGGCAAATAGACGCTCAGGTCGCCGCCGGTATGCGCACGGCCCAGGAACAGAATCTGAAACTCCTCGCCACCCATGTGAATGACTTTTTTGTCGGAGACGAGCTGCGCGTCCGCCGGCAGCTTCCAGGAGCCTTCTTTGGCGCGCTCGGCTTGCTTGTCGAGGATCGCCTTCGAGTTGGGATGAATGAAGAACGTGACGCCTGGCGGCAGAGCTGCGTTCCCGCCCGTATGATCTCCGTGATCCGAGCAGATCACCACATCTTTAATCGGCTGCGAGGTGACCTTGGCGATCGCCTGCACTAATCCCCTCGTCGTCGTCACGCTGGTCTGCGCATCGGCCAGGAACACGCCATCGCTGGTGACGACGAACATGTTGGTGGTGGTGAATTTCTCCGCCCCGGGATGAAAATCCTCGTAGGTGTAGACATTCTCGGCGACCTTAATGGTGCGCGGGAAATCGCTTTCCTTGAGCCCGCGCTTGATCGGATCCGCCGTCCGCACCACATCCTGCGCCCCAATTCCCAGGGCAATGAACAAGAAACAAAGCCATCGCGTCATCATCGGAAGCTATGTTACCACCCAGAAGTGTCGGGCACGCGAATTCCTAACGAATCTCGATGATGCGCTCGCCCGCCTTCAGAGAAGCTTCCAGCTTCGGCCAGACCCGTTCGAAGGCCGAAACAAGAGCAGCAGTCCGGCAATTGCCGAGCCGGACCCAGATGAGTTGGAATTGTGCCTTCTGGTTACTGGCGCGATAGAAGAAATCTTCATCTTTGGAAATGATGATACGGTTGTGCGCCGCCGCGTACCGCCAGCGCTGCCGGTAGATGATTATCGATCAGGAACTTCACGAGCTCTGGAGCACAACATGGTCGGCCTGATGGGCGGCGTAGTGGATGGCCGCCAGAATATCCTCGCGTTCAAGAAAGGAATAATCCTTCAGGATCTCGTCAATAGAAGCACCGGACCCCAGAAGCTCCAGTACGTCGGTGACGCGCAGGCGCTGGCCGCGGATGCACGGACGGCCACCGCACTTGCCTTCCTCCACGGTGATCCGGCCGAGACGCTCCAGTTTCATAAATGCACGCTTGATTCAAAATACGCTGCATTTGTTGCAAAGGCAAGCTCCGGACTTAGCGGACCCCTGAAGTGTCATCCTGTCATTTGATCGAGTATCCTACTTGGTGTGGAGCTCATTTTCGAGATTCGCGACGCGGAGGAGGGCGGCTACTACGCTCGCGCGCTCGGGCACGCTATCTTCACCGAAGCGGAAACGTGGGACGAACTTCGCAAGAACGTTCTTGAGGCGGTGTCCCTGCATTTCGAAGACGAAGCCGCCCGTCCTCGGATGGTGCAACTGCACTACGTGAAGGACGAGTTGATTCCCGTCGAAGCCGCATGAAATTGCCGCGCGGACTTCCCGCGGACCGCCTGATCCGTGTGATGGAGCGCCTCGGTTACTCGGTGATTCGCCAAAAAGGAAGCCACGTCCGACTGCGGCATGTCGGACCTCCGCCTCACATGATTTCAATCCCCCTGCACCCGACCTTGAAGATCGGCACAATTCACAGCATCCTGTCGGAGGTTGCGCAAGCGCGAGCAATCACCATCGAATCCATCGTTGAAATTCTCTAGAGCGCACTTGACGAACACCCGCCCCGATCGATACTGTGTCTGCCATGCACAGATTTATTCTTCTCGCCGCCCTCGCCCCTGCTCTCTTCTCCGCTGGATTCCAAGCCTCCGACTTCGTTAAGCTCCGCTCCGTCGGCGTCGTCAAAATCTCACCCGACGGCTCCCGCATCGCCTATACCATCAGCCGCAACGACGGGCCGCGCCGCGCCATTGGCCAGCTTTTTATCATGACCCTTGCCGACGGCAAATCGATCGGACTCAGCACCGGCATGGAGCCCTCCGGCAATCCCGAATGGTCGCCCGACAGCAAATGGATCGCCTACTCCGGTCATCTGGGCGACAAATCCGGCCTCATCGTCGCGCGCGCCGATGGCTCCGGCAAGAAGTATCTCGGACCCCTCGAAGGCACCAACGCACCGCTCCCGACCACCGGCAAAACCGTAACCTGGTCGCCCGACGGGAAGCAGATCGCTTACGTTTCGGCGACTCCCGGACCCGAAACCGCCGACGCGTCCGGCGATCCCGTGGTCATTACGCGCTATCTTTACAAACCCACGGCCAGCGAAGGCAACAGCCATTTCAACGACAACAAGCGACTCCACATTTTCGTCGTCGATGTGGCCAGCGGCCAATCCCGCCAGCTCACCAATGGGACCCATTACGAGCACTCCATCGAATGGTCCCCCGACGGCCAGCAAATCGCCTTCGTCTCCAACCGCGAGCCGAATGAGGACCAGTTTTTCAACTACGACCTGCTCACGCTCTCTCCCACCACCGGTGAAATGACGCGCCTCACCGCGACCGAAAGCGCCGAATACCGGCCCCACTGGTCGCCGGATGGAAAGACTATCGTCTACGAAGCCACCAAGCGCGGTCTCACCGACCTCGAAACCACCATGGAAGACACGCATGTCTGGCTGATCGGCGCCGACGGGAAGAATCGCCGCGAGCTCGCCTCCATCGACGATCGCCAGGGAGAGCCCGGCTGGTCGACGGATGGGCACAGCGTGTGTTTCACGGTTCAAGAACGAGGTGAAGTGCATTTGTATAGAATGCCCGCCGCGGGTGGCGCGCCGGTACCCGTAATAAAGGACCGAGGCAACGTCGGATCCTGGTCCGTGCAAGGCGCCCAACTCGCTTATGCCTTCGCGACTCCCGGCGATCAGCCCGAGCTGTATCTCAAGACCGGCGACGGCCCGCCCAAAAAGCTAACCGACCTGAATCACGATCTTCTGGCCGGAAAAACCATCGAGCCGGTCGAGTCCTTCACCTTCATCAGCAACGATAATAAGTGGACCGTCGAAGCCTTCCTCACCTTTCCCGCCGATTTCCACGCCGACCGCAAATATCCCCTGATCCTGAACATCCACGGCGGCCCGCACGGCCAGCAGGGACCCGCGTTCAATTTCAAAAACCAGGTGTACGCGTCGCACGGATGGGCCACGCTGATGGTGAACTATCGCGGCTCGACCGGCTACGGCCAGGCCTTCACCGACGCCGTGTTCGCCGATCAGAACGGCAACGAAGGCCAGGATGTTCTCTATGGATTGTCCGCGGCCATGCGCCGCCATCTGTGGATCGACCGAGACCGTCTCGGCATCGAAGGCACCAGTTACGGCGGCCAGTTGAGCGCATGGCTGATCACGCAAACCGGCATGTTCAAAGCCGCCATCCCCACCGCCGCCATCACCAACATCATCAGCTACAACTACATGACGTATTACAACCAGTATGAACAGATGGAGTGGGGAGCGTTCCCGCACCAGGGCAACCTAATGGACGTTCTCTGGGAGCGATCCGCGTTGAAGCACATCGCCAACGTCCACACTCCCACCATGATGGTGCATGGCGAAAACGATCCCGACGTCCCGATCGCTGAAGCCGAGCAGTATTACATCGGCCTGCGCGACGTTGGCGTCGACGCGATCATGGTCCGGTACCCGCGCGAAGGCCACGGCGTTTCGGAACCGGGCCATCAAGTCGATTTCATCAATCGTTCCGTCCGCTGGTATGAAAAATACTTCCCAAAATAAAAGATAATGGGTTCATGATTCGATACGCGGAAGCACAATGGAACGGCGGCCTCAAAGACGGCACTGGCCATATCAACACGGAAACCGGAGCGCTCGATAGCGCCTACAGTTTCCGCGCCCGCTTTGAAGGCGGCGGCGAAACTAATCCCGAGGAACTCCTGGGCGCCGCGCACGCGGGATGCTTTTCGATGGCCCTGGCCGCGGCCCTCACCACTTCCGGCCATCCGCCGAAGTCGATCCACACCACCGCTGCGGTTCACTTGAATAAAGGCGACGCCGGCTTCGCGATCAACAAAATCGAGCTTGAAACCACGGGCTCCGTCGCAGGCATCGATGCGGCGACCTTCGACAAAATCGCCAACGACGCTAAAGCGAACTGTCCCGTTTCGAAAGCCCTCGCTGGCGTCGAGATTCATCTCAAGACCACGTTCCAGGCCGTTTGAGGACCAACGCCCGCTACGCAACGCTCGTCGCCGGCGTGCTGGCGCTGATCATTTACGGCTCGCTCTACCCGTTCCAATTCCACGCGAGCCTCCCTTTCGCCGACCTGCTCGATTTGTTTCTTCACCCCGGGCCCGAGCATCTGGGACGCGGCGATCTAATTTCCAACGTTCTGCTATATCTTCCGCTAGGATTTTTTGCGGTCCGCGCATTTCGCCGGGGCTCACCGGCGGCGCGAGTCATCGTCGTCACGGTTCTCGCCGCGATGCTGGCAGTATCCATCGAGCTTATCCAGTTCTATGACGACGGCCGGAACGCCAGCCTCGCGGATGCTTCGGCCAACTCGATGGGAGCCCTCATCGGTGCCATCGCCAGCGTGCAATTCCGGGGCGATCTCCAATTCGCGTGGCTCCTCTTATTGGCCTGGATCGGCGACCGGCTGCTCCCTTTCCTCCCATCCCTCCACCTGCACTTTATTCCTCAGATCCAGCCGTTCGAAGTTTTCCGGCAATTTGCATTGTGGCTCGCCGCCGCGGCGCTGCTTGAAGCGCTCGTCGGTATCGAGCGCAGCCGGAGCGTCATCGCGATGCTTCTGGCTTTCGTCCTGGCCGCACGTTTAGTCATCGAAGGCACGGGACTGTCAGCCTCCGAGCTTGCCGGCGGAATCCTGGCCGCACTCGCCTGGATCTTCGTTTTCTCGCGCTTGCGCGTAACGGTGGTGACAGCGCTGTTTGTGATTTTCGTGATCCTGGAAGCCCTGCGCCCGTTCCACTTCCTGGCTGCGCCTCGCGCCTTCCATTGGGTGCCATTTATCGGCTTTATCAAGGGCTCGCGCGAAGGCGCCAGCCGCGTTTTTCTGGAGAAAACCTTTATCTACGGAACCTTGGTCTGGCTGCTCGCGCGCGCAGGATGCTCTTACCTTCTCGCCACCATCTCGGCCGCGACCCTGGTGCTCTCCCTGCGATTGACCCAAGTCTATCTCCCGGGCCGATCGGCCGAAATCAGCGACGCCGTGATGGTCGTGATCCTCGCCGCCGTTATGGCGCTGCTACATCCTTCTCGCCTTGAACCATATCCACCTTCGCCAGCAGCAGCAACCCCGCGATAAAGAACACGATCAGCGACAGCACCGACAGCCGGTAGCTGTGCGTGTACTGCATCGCGAGCCCGAAAATCAGCGGGCACATCCAACTGGTTCCCTTGTCGCTGACTTCGTAAATGCTGTAGTATTCCGCTTCTTTCCCCTTGGGAACGATCTGCGCATATAGCGACCGGCTCAGCGCCTGGCTGCCGCCCAACACCAGCGCCACAATCGCCGCCATGATAAAAAACTCGACGGTTGTCTTCACGGCGACGTATATATAGATCAGCACCGCGGTCCAGATCACCAGGCTGACAATCACCGCCCGCTTGGCGTTGATGATCGATGCCACCCAGTTGAACCCGATCGACCCGAAAAAGGCGACGAACTGGACCATCAGGATCGCCAGCGTCAGCATCGATACCGGGATTTTCAGTTCGTCGTTTCCGAACTGCGAAGCCAGGTTGATCACCGTCTGAATCGCATCGTTATAAAGCAGATACGCGACCAGAAACAGAAGCGTCTGCGGATACCGCCGGACTTCTTTGAGCGTGTGCTCCAGTTGCCGCACCACGGTCAGGACCGCGCTCTGGCCCGCCGCCAGAACTCGCGCCGGTCCGCGATTGTGCAGCGTCAGGATGGTCGGAATCGTGAAGATCGCCCACCATACCCCCGCCGAACACAAACTGATCCGCACCGCCATGCCCTCGCCGATTCCAATTTGGTCGGCTTTCATATACAGGACCAGGTTCAGCGCCAGCAACAACCCTCCGCCGATGTATCCGATTCCGTAGCCTTTCGAAGAAACCGAATCGCGATCCTCGGGCGGGGCGATCTCGGGCAGGAAAGAATTGTAAATCACCTCCGCCGCGCCAAAGCTCACATTCGCGACGAGAAACAGCAGTCCGCCGAACAGATAATCGCCGTCCTTCAGAAAAAACATCCCCATCGTCGCGGCCGCGCCCAAATACGCGGTCGCGGCGAGTACTTCTTTTTTTCGGCGTCCGTAATCAGCGACTGCCCCCACCATTGGCAGAAATACCACCTGCAGAATCACCGATAGGCTGACCGCGAAGCTCCAGTAGCTGCGCGGCTCAATGCGGATGCCGAAGGGATGCACGTAGCCGTCGGGGCCGGCTGCGGCCTTGGCCAAAGCAGTGAGATACGGGCCCAAGAACAGCGCAATGACGGTGGTGTAGAACGCGGAATTGGCAAAATCGTACAGGTACCATCCACGTTGCTCTCTTGCACTGTATTGGAGCATGGGCCGCTATTGTATCTGATTGGTATGCCAGACAGCTTACGATGTTAAGTACGAACATTAGTCCCTCTACGGGATTCAACTTACCCTTCACCGAAATTACATAACTCTTACAATCCACTGGCGAAATCCGCGTTACCGTGAACATGGAACTCCCGATAGGATCACTAGTGGACAAAAAAGACCTCATTATCATTCCGCGCCATGGCTGGAACTGGGCAACTTCCATCGCCATGGTCGTTTTTCATGTGGGCGCGATTGCGGCCCTGTTCTTCTTTAGCTGGCATGTTTTCTTCGCGACTGTCTTTTTATATTGGATGTGCACGGGGCTGGGCATCAGTCTTGGGTATCATCGTCTGCACACGCATCGCTCGTATGTGGTGCCGAAGCCGCTTGAATATTTCTTCGCCGTTTGCGGCGCGCTGACGCTGGAAGGCGGACCGATTTCCTGGGTCGGCACGCACCGCCTGCATCATCAGATGGCGGACAAGCCGGGTGATCCGCATTCTCCTCGCGACGGCGCATTCTGGTCGCACATCGGATGGCTGCTGTGGGGCGAGACCATGCACAGCAACACGCGCGTGATGTCGAAGTACGCTCCGGATCTGGCCAAAGACAAGTTCTACATCTGGCTGAACAATTATCACTGGGTTCCGGAAGTGGCGCTGGCCGCGATCCTGTTGGCGGTTGGCGGAGGGCCGCTGTTTCTGTGGGGCGTTTTCGTGCGTGTCGTATTCGGATGGCATGCGACGTGGCTGGTAAACTCCGCTACGCACATGACCGGAAATCGTCGTTTCAACACGCGGGACGATTCGCGCAACACCTGGTGGGTGGCGCTGATCACGTTCGGCGAGGGCTGGCACAACAATCATCACGCGCATCCGACCTCGGCGCGCCATGGCCTCGCTTGGTATGAGTTCGATCCGTCGTGGCTGCTGCTGAAGGTGCTGCGGTTCTTCGGGATCGCGAAGTCGGTCCGCGTCGCCAAGGTAACCAGCGCCCTCGCGGAACGCGAGGCAGCGTAAATTAAGTCGAACGCGAGGCAGCGTAAATTAAGTCGAAGGCGAAGCAGCCTAAATTAAGCCAAGCGCGAAACGGCCTGCACAAGCTTGCTAATCTGAAGGCATGGTAGTCGCGGGGCGCCGCAAGACCATCGCATTTTTCATCGCCCTTGGCGCGGGCCTGATCCTGGTCACGCTGCTGCTGTACATCGGGTGGGTGGCGCTGAACTGGAGACACGGCATTCTACTGTTCCTCGGCCTGCTCCTGCTGGCGGTGCTGATCGGCGGCGTGGTTTTGAACACCATTTTTCTGGTGCGCGAGATCCGCAGAAATGCCCAACACGACGCGTTTATCAACGCCGTCACGCATGAGCTCAAAACGCCCGTCGCCTCCATCCGGCTGTATCTGGAAACCCTGCAAAAACGCCCGGTCGACGAATCCAAGCGGCAGGAGTTTTACCGTATCATGCTGGAGGACAGCGAGCGGCTGCTGGGTACCATCGAGCAGGTGCTGCGGACCGGCCGCATCGGCCACCCCAGCCGCGCGGTCAACGTTTCCCCGCTCAATTTGGGAGAAGTGGTGGAGGAGTGCCTGGAGCGCTCCCGCACGCTCAATCATGTGGGCGAAGGCGCCATCGAATACAACGCGGGAGCGCCGGTGACCATCATGGGCGATCCCGACGAAGTGCGCGCCGCGGTATCGAACCTGATCGACAACGCGGTGAAGTACTCAGGCAATGAAATCAAGGTCAAAGTGGAAACCGCGTTGATGGACGGAAAATTCGGGGCGGTGCGCGTCACCGACCGCGGCGCGGGCATCCCCAAGGCCGAGTTGAAGCAGATTTTCAAGCGATTCTATCGAGTGCCCGGACCGCTGGCCACGCGGGTGAAAGGAACCGGCCTGGGACTGTACATCGTCCGGTCGGTCGCCAAGCGGCATGGTGGACGCGCATGGGCTGAGAGTGAAGGCCCGGGACGCGGGAGCACCTTCGTGCTGGAGCTTCCGCTCGCCAAATGAACCGCGTGCTGATAGTCGAAGACGAGCAGCACATCGCCGAAGGCTTGCGCTTCAACCTGGAGGCCGAGGGATACCAGGTGCAAGTGGCCGAAACGGGTGAAGCCGCGCTCGATCTGTTCAAAAACGGGCCGCCTGGTTTCGACGTGGTGGTGCTGGACGTGATGCTGCCGGGGAAAGACGGCTTCACGGTGATGAGCGAACTCCGCAGCAGCGGCCAGTACATGCCGACGCTGATGCTGACGGCTCGCGGCCATCCGGAAGACGTTCTGAAGGGCTTCGAAGCGGGAGCGGACGATTATCTCACGAAGCCCTTCGATTTGAATATTCTGATCGCGAGAATTCGCGGTTTGCTGCGGAGAAGCGAGTGGCTGCGGGCGTCTTTCCGTCGGGCCGTTCCGGAGCCCGAACTGCCGCCGAGTCCGGCAGACCGGTTCGTGTTCGGCGACAAGTCGGTAGAGTTCGACGCTCTGGAACTGCGCGTGTGCGATCACACGTTCCCGCTGACGCTGATGGAAGCGAGCGTGCTGCGCTACCTGATCCGGCATGAGGGCAAACCGGTATCGCGAAAAAAGATGCTCGAGGAAGTTTGGGGCCTGCACGAAGACACCGATACTCGCGCGATCGACAATTTCATCGTGCGGCTGCGGCGCTATATCGAAGCCGACCCTGCGCGGCCGAGGCACCTGCTGACGGTGCGGGGCGTCGGATACCGGTTTGTGGCGAGTCCCGAGAGCCCTGCGGGGGACGAAAGGTAGCCGACTAGTAGAACTAGAACCCGATTATCCACAGTCGATTACAGCCACATCGAGATAGCACACTTTCTATTGACAGGGACATATATCGGGTGTATTCTTCGATCCTACGACTATGTGCGGGAGAGGATCGGAGGATTCCCTTGACATCCATTGAGCGGGCGAAAAGATTCATTCAGAGCAAGGGCCGTGTGATCACTCTGACCCTGGTTCCCCTGGCGGCCTTGACTGCGGTCACCGTTCCGGCCAAGGCAGGCCCGGTCACTGGGGCCAGCGCGGGGTTGGTATTCAACTCAACCAGCTGCAACGTGTCGTTTTCGGGTTCGGGGAGCGGCGGAGTCTGCACGATTGATCAGCTCTCTCCGCAGAGCGGCGTGACGGGTGTTACGTTGAGCGGTACGGGATTGGTGATGGATCCAAGTGGAGGCACATTTATCGGGCTGGCCTTTTCCGGGTCGGGAGGCACAAACGGCGGGAGCTTCGGTCCGGGTAATTTTCCAGTTCGCTACGACTTCGTCGTCACCCAAACGGATTCGGATTTGATCAGTTGGACGTTAAATCTGACCTTTCAAACCAGCCTCGGAACGCTTCCCGAGGACTTCAATGGCACTACGAGCGGCGGAACGATTTCTGGCAGCCCCACGGTGACCATACCGTCGAATATAACGGTGTCGAGTTACTCATTCAATTTCGTGGTAGCCGACGACAGCGCGACGGTCGGCAACAATCTGACGGTCAACATTCCAGCAGGACAATCCCTGGACGTAGGCGGATCTGCGATCAGTCCCGAGCCGGCAACATTATCGCTGGTAGGATCGGCCCTGGCCGGATTGATGTGGTGGCGCCGGCGCAAGAAGCCCTGAAGTCAAAAGCTTTACCATTCGATAAGTGAGCATTTCCGGCGCGCGGCTTCTATTGGTCCTGCCCCAGTTGCCGCAGGATCCGGCCAGCGGAGCGGCGCGGTCCGTGCGCACCATTTGCGAAATGCTGGCCGCGGCTGGACTCGAAGTTCACGCCGTCGCGACCACCGCCACCGAGCGCGCCACCAAAACCGAAGCGGTTTCCTTCCTGCGCGAGATGGGCATCGCACCGCACGTCGAGCGCGGCCGCACGAAAGAGCGGGTCCGGCCTGAACTCAGCTTCAATCATAGAGGCGTACGGTATCGGCTGCTCGACGTAGGCCCGCGCGACATGCATGCCTGGCAGAAGGTGCATGGACGCCAGTTCGACCTGCTGTTCGACCACGAATTGCACTCGTTCCAGCCTGATTTCCTGCTGGCTTTCGGAGGCTTGCCAGGCGACTTCAAGCGCTACGAGCGAGCCAAGCGGCAAGGCGCCAAGGTGGTGTTCGCTCTGCGCAACAAGGGCTACCTGGGCAAGGCCGAGTTCTTCGCTCCGATGGACAGCGTGTTGACCCCCAGCCGGTTTCTTTCGGATTTATACCGCTCCACGCTGGGGATTGAAAGCACCGCGCTACCCACGCCGATGGAGTTGGAAGACGTTCTGGCAGAAGAGCACGATCCGATTTTCGTTACCATGATCAATCCGTCTCCGGAAAAAGGGCTGATGCTGGCGGCCCGGCTGGCGGAGGAGCTGAGCCGGCAGCGGCCCGATCTGGCCATGATGTTTATCGAGTCGCGCGGGTCGGCGGGGCGACTGGTGCAGGCGGGGATGCTCGGGGGATTCGATCTGCGGCGGCACGAAAATCTGATGATGTCGCCTCCCATGGCGCATCCCAAGGAGATTTACCTGCCAACGCGGACTTTGCTGGCCCCGTCATTCGTGGAAGAAGCTGCGGGACGCGTGGCGGCGGAGGCTCTCCTGAATGGGATTCCACCCTTGGTCAGCGATCGCGGCGGATTGCCCGAAACCTGCAATGGAGCCGGATTCTATTTTCCAATTCCGAAGGAAATCACCTTGCAGTATCCGGTTCCGGTGCCTGCCGCGGCGGTCGAGCCCTGGATCGAGTTGATCGTTCGTCTGGAAGACGATGAGGAATTTTATCGTCAGGAGTCGGAGAAGGCTCGGCAAGCGGGTCAGATGTATCTGCCCGAGCAATTGGCTCCGCGTTATCTAGAGTATTTTCAGACCATCCTCGACGGCATATCCCGGTAGGAATACGGTGCGCAATCGGGCTCGCCAATGCACAGAATCGCGCTCACAAAATTTTACATTTGCTCCGCGATGTTGATGCCGCGTGGTTTATCCTACGCGACCGGGGTCCCCGAGTTGCGTTCTCAAATTTACTGAGATAGTCTTACGGGGCTTAACGGAAGGATTTTTCTGATCATGCGGGGAGCCGGAGTAATTCTCGCGGCAGCAGGGGTATGTCTGCTCGCGCGGGGGCAGTTTAAAACGAACGGAGTGATTAACGCCGCGGCGCTGCCGAAAGGGACGGTTTTTCTGACCTTCGATGACGGGCCGGACGAACCAGGCCCGGACGGCGTGACACAGATGGAGAAAGTGGCCCGCTATCTTCACGGCCCGGTGTCGATTCCGAGGGCCGGTCCCGCCAATCCGAAGCCGCTCGAGAGAAGCATTCGGGCTACGTTCGCGACGGTGACGTGCCATTACCAGCATCAGGACATGGGCGATCTTAATTCGGCGCTATGCCGGGGATATGGCGACGTCCCGCTGAGCGCCGCGACGGGCGTGGTCGAACTGGGGCACGACCTGATCAATCATTCGGTGAACCATATTCCGCTGACCACGATTCAGGACCCATCGAAGATCTTGTACGAAGTTGGACACGCGCAGCGGTTGCTCGACACGCTGCAAGGTAATAGTCCACGACTTTTCCGCGGACCGGGGCTGGCCTTCAACGGGCAGGTTGCGGGGGTTCTGAACGCGGACGCTTATGCGGGGACGCTGATCGGTCCGATCGACGCCGACGTTGGCGGGGATTTTTACATGGGCGGCAATAGGTGGATGGGCGGCGATTGGGATTGCGTCGCCAGGGGGTTTGCCGTGGCAACCTGCGGCGCGCTGTACGTCGACGCGATCCGCGAAGCTACCCACGGAGTGATCGTGCTGTTGCACGTGCGTACAGAGGACCTGAGCGGCAGGGACGGCAATCCCTATCCGATCAACCTGATTCACTATATTGTGGAGCATCTGGGCCCGGACTATGAGTATTTGCCGCTGGACGCGATTCCAGGAGTGCTGGGGACGGTCACGGCCGCTCCGGCTCGGGTCTCGACGGAGTTTGGGGCGACGGATGGACAAGGCCAGGTCGTTGAGGGCGGCATTCTTGGGAAGGGAAATCCGCACGGCTTGTGCAAGGCTCGGAATCAGACGGTGTTCTGCAAGATCGGCGATGGGGCGGGGGGATTTCGGCCGTCGACGGCGTGGCTTACGGTGCAGGATTCAACTTGGGTGTCGAATTACGGATCGAAATTCTGGCTAGCGGACGTGAATGGAGACGGGCGCGCGGACTTGATTTTTCCCGCCTCGGGGACATTGTGGGTCGGGTATAACAACGGAGGGAGCGGGTTTTACGCGCCCATCCAGTATTTGAGCGGTGCGCTGCCGGAGCCGCGATACGTACACTTCGGGAAAATCAGGCCGGGCAATTCGGTGGATATGGTCGTTTGGACGCCGGATCAGACGCAGCCGCTGGTGTATGTGAATCAGGGCGTGCGGTTTGCAGCGCCTGCGCGAGGGAGCCATGCGGTTCCGGATCTCGACAATGCGCGGTTCGCGTCGGAGCTTCAGGTGCTTCAATTAATGGACGTAAATGGCGACGGGCTGGAGGACCTCGTGATTCCGGGAGGGTCGTCGGTGCAGTGCGCGGTTAGCAATGGAATTGGATTCGGGCCATTGCAGGCTTGCTCGACGGAGGGCGGGCAATTCACGGGAGCACAGGGGTGGGCGAAGCGGGAGTATTCCGAGACCTTCGGGGTCGCCAACATTCGTGGTCCGGCGGTGGTGGGCGGGCTGGCGACGGGGTTGATCTTCGCGCCGGTTATGGTCGACAAGATGGACCCGGTTGTGAGCGACCGGTATCGATATATCTGCAACGATTGCTTCACCAATTCGGCGGATCCCTCCTGGCGGCCGGATTTGCGTGCGTCGCAGATCCTGTGGGGGGACTTTGAGGGAAGGGGCGTGGATTCGCCGTGTCTGGTGCGAAACGACGGGCTCTATCTGGGGCTTACGCAGGGCGTGAAATAGAGATCCTATCTTGTTGTTGCGAAATATGTTAACCGTTCGGACTGCGGGTATCCCCGTCCAATGCACCCAGCCGCATTTCAATTCATTAATCTAGCTGCCTCCACTGCGGTCTACTATACTCATTGGAAGCATTATATTCTCAACTTGGAGACCGCTCTTGACCAAGCCGATCAAGCACGTGGAAAAAGCCGTTGCCGTGGCCGCCAACGCCGCCTGGTTTGTCTATGACAAGCTGAACTCGATCAACCCGAACCCGTCCTTCACGCCGAAGTGGTCCGATAAGCCGCTGCTGAAGAGCTGGGAGAAGCAGAAGCCGAAGCTCGGCTGGCCGCGCGAGACCGATTCGCTGTGCCCCAAGTGCGTCCCCGAGATCCGCCAGCAGATCCTGGACGGCAAGCTGCCGGTCGAGATCCTGCGGAACGAAAAGGTCGGCGAGATCAAGGCCAACATCATCGAGCGCGACGGCAAGATCCTGATGGTGAAGGAATGCCCGATCCACGGGCAATTCGAAGACCTGATGTCGATCGATCCGGCGTTCTCGCAAGCACCTGGAAGACGTTTTCCCGGGCCGCGACATTCGCGCGCACAACGACGAAAAGCTGCACGACCACGGCACCAGCACCATCACGCACGGCCGCGGCATCGGTGCTGACCATCGATCTGACCAACCGCTGCAACATGATGTGCGATCCGTGCTTCATGGATGCCAACCAGGTCGGGTTCGTGCATGAGCTGAGCTGGGAAGAGATCAAGACGCTGCTCGACAACGCGATTTCGATCAAGCCGCGCCGCCAGCTTTCGGTGCAGTTTTCGGGCGGCGAGCCGACGCTTTCGCCGTACTTCCTGGACGCCGTGCGCTATTGCCGCAAGATCGGCTATCAGAGCGTGCAGGCCGCGACCAACGGAATCGAGTTCGCCAAGCGGCCGGAGTTCGCCAAGCAAGCCGCCGAAGCGGGTCTGCGCTACGCGTACCTGCAGTTCGACGGCATCGGCAACGAAGCCAATTCGCATCGCGCGGTGGGCAACCTGTTCGACGTGAAGCTGCGCGCGATCGAGAATCTGTACAGCGCCGGCGTCGACATCGTCCCGGTGATCACGCTGATCAACGGCGTGAACAATGAGCAGGTGGGCGCGGTGGTTCGTTTCGCGCTCGACAATCCCAAGAAGATTCCGTTCCTGAGCTTCCAGCCGGTTTCGTTCACCGGCCGCGACGAAGCGGTCACCGACGAGCGCCGCAAAGCGCAGCGCTACACGCTGTCGCACCTGGCGCACGACGTGAAGAATCAGACCGGGCTGGGCGAGCCGGTGCGCGACTGGTTCCCGATCTCCTTCATGAGCACGTTCTCCGATTTCGCGGATCTGGTCCACGGGCCGAACGCGGATTGGGGCCAGCTCTCCTGCGGCTGCCATCCCGAACTGCGGCATCGGCATGGCCGTGATGTGCGACAAGGAAACCAAGGAATATCGTCCGGTGACGGCGTTCCTGAACGCCGATCGGCTGGCGCAAGGACGTGGCCAAGATCAACGACGCCGCGCGCAGCAAGAGGATGTCGGTGCTCGGCGTGTCGCTGGCGCTGCTGCGCAACTACAATCCTTACGAAGCTCCCACGCATTTCCGGCTGAGCGATCTGATCGCCGAAGTTCGACAAGTGCTTCGGCATGACCAAGAAATGCAGACGCGCTACGGCAAGGTGACCGGCGACCGCACCATGGACGACATCCAGAAGCGCCGCGCGGACCGCTGGAACTTCCTGTTCATCGCCGGCATGTGGTTCCAGGATCTGTTCAACTACGATTTCCGCCGCACCGAGCAGTGCATCATTCCCTACGCGACGCAGGAAGGCGAGATTTCCTTCTGCGCGTACAACACCGGCGTGGGCTGGCGCAACATCGTCGAGAAGATGCACATGACCGCGACGCTCACCAAGTGGTACGAAGAGCACGGCCGGCACGAGATCATCGCCGGCGGCAAGAAGGTGAACCTGCCGACGCGCGGATCACACCCTGGTGCTGCGCGCCGACGACGTGAACCACGGAGCGGCAGCACGACCTGGACGACAAGGGCATCGCCAAGACGGCGCGCGAAGAAAAGACGCGGGCGCGCGACGCGAAGCTGAAGGAAGCGGCCGAGAATGAGCGCATGATGAAGCTGTATCGCGAGACATGTGCTCGGCGAGAAGCCGCAGACGGACGTGGTGCCGCTGACTTCGATCGCTCCCGCGGCTAAGCCGGTGGAGAAGGCGGAAGAAGTCGGGTCCTTCGGGGATTAGGCCGGCTGAAGACTGGCGTGATCCGCCGAGGGCTGCAGGATTTCGTGCTTGCCCTGATGAACCAAATCGATCATGGTGGCCGCAATCAACGGGTCGAAGTGCGTGCCGGAATATTTCCGTAGCTGTTCGATGGCCGCGCTGAGCGAAAGCGCCGGACGGTAGTGGCGGTCGGTCATCATGGAATCGAACGTATCGGCCACGCGCACGATGCGGGCAAACAGCGGAATCTGTTCGCCGGACAGGCCGAAGGGGTAACCGGTTCCGTCGTAGTTCTCATGATGCAGCTCGACGATGGGAAGCAGCGAGTCGAAGCGGGCCACCTTCTCCAAGATTCTGCGTCCGATCTGCGGGTGAAGCTTGATTCGCTCAAACTCGTCCGGAGTCAGACGGCCGCGTTTTTGCAAAACGGCGTCGGAAACCCCGATCTTCCCGATGTCGTGAAGCTGGGCCCCGATGCGCAAGGTCTCGACATCGGCGGGCGGCAGGCGGAGCGCACGAGCGATGGCGTCTGCATAGGCCCCCACTCGAATGCTGTGCCCGGCGGTATAAGGATCGCGCGCATCAAGCGCCTGGGCCATGGTCTCAATGAACTGAAGATAGGCGTCTTCGGGACAGGCGTCGGAAAAGTTCGAGTCCGGCACGATTGCCGCGCGATTCAGTACGCTTCCCAGGCGCGCTAGCGAGCGCCTGAAGATTCCGGAGGTAGGCAGGTCCCAGTGCATAGGCGGGTGATCGCCTTAAATGGGCTTATCGGCCGGACCTGTGGAATTTCCAGGAAGATTTACTTGCGGGCGCCGCGAACGGTACCTTTGAGCCGGGACTGGCGCAGTTTGCCCTTCTTCCGCTTGGGTTTGGAGATCAGGAAGGTTCCGCTGCCTTGATATTCGGCTTTGTAGGTCTTGTCTTCTGCCATGGAGTCTTCATTGTAGCGCACGTTTCAGACCGCACGACCTAGGCGGACCAAGTAGAATCAAGTATTGGAACGATTCTGGATCAAAAATTTCGGCTGCCGCGCGTCGCAGGCGGATGGGGCCGCGATCGAGGCTGGATTAGCGGCGAAAGGCCTGGCGGCGGTGCGCGAAGCGGGCGACGCCGACCTGGTAGTGCTGAACACATGCACCGTCACCGCGACAGCCGACGACGAAGTGCGGCAAACCGTGCGGCGCATTCATCGGGAGCATCCACAGGCGCGCATTTTGGTGACGGGCTGCTATGCGCAGCGCGCGCCGGAGGAGATCGCCGCGCTGGATGGAGTCACGATGGTAGTGGGAAATTCGCATAAAACGAGGATTCCCGAATTTGTTTCGGAGCCGTATCATTCGCAAATTGAAGTAGGCGATATTTTCGCGCAGACGGATTTTCTTTCGGCTCCGGTCGAGGATGCGCTGGGCGATCGCACTCGTCCGAATCTGAAGATTCAGGATGGATGCAATAACCGGTGCTCGTTCTGCATTATTCCATTTGTGCGCGGGAGGAGCCGGAGCTCGCCGGTCGAGCAGGTGGTCGCGCAGGTGCGCGCGCTGGCATTGAAGTATCGGGAAGTGGTTCTCAGCGGCATCAACCTGGGACGCTGGGGTCGCGATCGGGAGGGACGGACGCGGTTGGTAGATCTGATCCGGCGGCTGCTGGACGAAACGGCGGTCGAGAGGCTCCGGCTGAGTTCCGTTGAGCCGATGGATTTTTCAGACGATCTTCTGAGCCTGATGGCCGAATCGCCGCGCATCGCGAAACATGTGCATGCGCCGCTGCAATCCGGATCGGACCGCGTGTTGCGGCGGATGCATCGCAAGTATCGGCCTCGTCACTATGCGGATCGGATCGCGAAAGCACGTGCACTGGTGCCCGATTGCGCGGTCGGTGCCGATGTCATGACCGGCTTTCCAGGCGAGACTGACGAAGAGTTCGAGGAGTCGCGCGCGTTTATCGAGTCACTGCCGTTCACTTATTTGCATGTGTTCACGTATTCGGAACGGCCGGGGACGCCGGCGGCGGAGCTCAAACAGGTTCCGATGCAGGTCCGCAAGCAGCGTACGCACGTGCTGCGCGATCTTGCGGCGAAGAAGAATCTGGAATTTCGCCGGTCGATGATCGGGCGGACGCTTTCGGTGGTGACTTTGGAGCACAACCAAGCTGCGCTCAGCGACAATTATCTGAAAGTAACGCTGGCGACGCCGCGCGAGGCGAATCGGATCGTCGACGTGCGGATCGGCGGCCTGACGCACGACGGACTCCTGGAGGCAGGCACGCTTCGCGTACTCACATCGTAAGCAGCGCGGCCATCAATTCGATACCGTCCCACAGATTCTGAATTCGCAGATTTTCGTTAAACGTGTGCTGATTGTCGTCGTGATTCGCAGTGGGAATCGCGATGGTGCGGGTGCCGAGCGCCTTCTCGATCACATCGAGAGGCGCGCTTCCGCCGGTGGTGGGAAGAAGGACGGTCTTACCGCGCGCGCTCTCAACCGTGCGAATAATTTCCTGCGAAATCGGCAGATCCATGGACGTGCGGACCGCGTTGTAGCCACCCTCTTCGACGATCACCTTGGCGACTTTCGGATGCGACATGCGCTCCTCAGGGCTGGGATCGTGGTCGACGATGAAATAGCCGCGGCGTTGTATGTGATCGATCAGGCGGCGCGCGGTTTCAGCGTGGTCCATGCCTTTGACCAGCCGCATGTCGATGCTAGCCGTAGCGGTGCTGGGAATTACGTTTGAGGCTCCGGCGCCGGTTCGTGAGCTGGCCATGCCGCGGACGTTCAGGCTGGGCACGTTGATCAGGTCGGCGAGATGGCGCGGGGCATTCTCTGTCGAGCCGAGCCAGAGCTCGCGCATTAAATCGCGATCGGCGTCGGGCGCGTTCGCGACAGCGCGTTTTTCGGTGTCGCTGAGCGGCTCGACGCCATCATAAAAATGATCGACGAGGATGTGGCCGGATTCGTCCTTCATCGATGCGAGCAACTGAGCCAGCGCCATGGCTGGATTCGGCGCCCAGTTGCCGTAGTGTCCGCTGTGCAGCTCGCGGCGGGGGCCGTAGAGAGTGACGTCGACCGTGGTGATGCCGCGCGCGCCAAAGGTGATCAGTTGCTGGCGCGTCTGATGCACGGGACCGTCGCAGATGAACCACATGTCGCCTGAAAACAGTTGCTTGTTCGCGGCGAGGATTTTCCCGAGGTTGATGGAGCCGGCTTCTTCCTCGCCTTCGAACGCAAACTTGATGTTGGATTTGGTCTTCAGGCCGGCGGCGCGAATCGCAGTCGAGCGCGGCCATCAGCGTCATGACGTTGGTCTTGTCGTCGCCGGCCGAGCGCGCGTAGATGCGGGATTCAGGATCGAACTGAGAAGCGGGCAGCGGAATCACGCGCCCGTCTTTTTCAAGCGACTTGTCGCGCAGGACTGGCGAAAACGGAGGCGTGGCCCATTCTTTGGGATCGAGCGGCTGGCCGTCGTAGTGGGCGTAGAAAACCAGCGTACGGGTAGCGCCGGGAGTGCGGATCTCGCCGAAGACTACCGGGTTCGCGCCGAGGATCGATACAAGCTTGGGGGTGACTCCGCGCTTTTCGAGCATCTTCGCGATGAAGTCGGCGTTGCGCTGAATGTTGGCGCGATCGGTGGCGATGTTGGGGATCGAGAGGAGGGCGATGAACTCGTCGACGATGGCTCGTTCATGCTGCTGCCGCCATTTGTGGGCAGCTTGGGCGGGGTTTTCTTGCGCGAAAGCAGCAGAGGCTATGAGGAAGACGCCTAGTAGCCGGTTCATTTAGACGCTGGGCGGTCTGCGCGACTCGAGGGCAAGAAGGCGTTCCTCGATGGTCGCCAGACGGAGGATCAAATCAGAATCGGTGGTCTCCAGGTGGTGCGTCCGCACCTGCTGGCCTTTGGCATAGCGATGAAACTCGGTAAGGAGGTTCGTTTCGATTTGCCGCATCGACTCTGTGAGCTCATTCCTAAGGTCATCCTTATGCGCGATGATCGCAGCTTGAAGGTCAGTTGTCTGCGCCGATAGCGCCGCCTGCAGATCGTTCTTCAGCGCCGTCAACGCGGCGTTAAGCTCGTCCTTCGTTACCGGAACCGGATGCCCGTTTCTCATAACATTCCTATTATTACATCTCCCGCCGGTTTTCCAGCGACTTCGAATGGTCACTTCGTCGGCGAATTCCAGATCGCTGCCCACCGGAATTCCCATGGCGATGCGCGTCACCTTCACGCCCAGCGGCTTCAGCAGGCGCGAAAGATAGACCGCCGTCGCTTCGCCTTCCACCGTGGGATTGGTCGCGAGGATCATCTCCTTCACCTCGCCTTGCGCGATGCGCTCCAGCAGGCCCTTGATCTTCAACTGCTCCGGACCGATGCCGCGCAGCGGCGAAATCGACGCCGTGCAGCACGTGATAGAGGCCTTCGAACGTGCGCGTGGTCTCGATCGGCAGGATGTTGTGCGGCTCTTCCACCACGCAGATCTGCGAACGGTCGCGATGCGGATCGCGGCAGTACGGGCACAGCTCGGCATCGCTGATGTTGTTGCAGTCGGCGCAGATGCCGAGCTTGTCCTTGACGTCGAGCAGCGCCGCGGCCAGCCGCGCGGCATCCTCGCGCGGCGGCGCAGCACGTGAAACGCGAGCCGCTGCGCCGACTTCTGCCCGATGCCGGGCAGGCGCCTGAATTCGTCGATCAGGCGCGCGAGCGGCTCGGCGAAATCGGGCATGGCGGCTTAGAACAATCCCGGAGGCAGGCCCAGGCCGCCCAGCATGCCGCCCATCTTCTGCTGCGTCTCTTCGTCGACCTTCTTGGTGGCTTCGTTGCAGGCGGCCATGACCAGGTCCTGCAGCATCTCGACGTCGCCGGCCACTTCGGGATCGATCTTCACGCCGGTGACGTTCTTCTGGCCGTCCATCTTCACGGTGACCATGCCGCCGCCGGCCGAGGCTTCCACGCGGATCAGCGCGATCTCCTCCTGCATCTTCTGCTGCATCTTCTGCGCCTGCTGCATCATGGCCTGCATGTTTCCGGGCATTTTCATGTGATCTAGCGCTCATTCCTTCAGATTGCGGACCGTGCGCACCTGGCTGTCCGGAAACATTCCTGGAAGCGCTGCACTTCCGGATGCGCCAGCGCGCGCTCGGCTGACCTCGTCTGTCGGCGTCGGCGGCTGTGGCGACCGGGCGCGGCCACGCGGCTTCGCCGACTTTCACGCGTGATCTTGATCCGCATCGGCCCGCCGACGCGCTTCACACGCCGCTTCAGAATTCGGCCTGCTTCAGATACATCAGGTACATCTTGGGCGTGGTGAACGATCAGCTCGCGCGGCCGATTCGACGACCTCGGAGTGCTCGACCGCGTCGGCGATGATGCGTCATGCTTGGCTTCCAGTCAGCGCCGCGTGCAGACGCGATCGCGCAAGTCGCCTCCGACTGGGGCGGCGGCTGGCGCCGGCGGACTGCGGTGCGGCTGGCGGCGGTGCCGCGCGGCGGAGTCGTTTTCGGCGGCAGCAGGCGGCGGTGCCCGCCGACCGCCCAGACGCGGCGATGCGCTTCTTCGATCGGCTGCAACTTGCCCGGCGTGCACCAGCCGCAGCAGGCCGATTTCCAGGTGCAGCCGCGGCTGCAGCGAGCTCTGCAGATCGCGGAACAGATCCAGCGAGAGCTGCAGGTAGCGCGTCAGGTCCTCTTCGCTGAACTGCCGCGGCGATCTCAGCCAGCTGCTCCTGCTCCGCTGGCGACGCGGCCACCAGCCGCGTATTCGCCGCCCGCGATCTTCACCACCAGCAGATTGCGGAAATAGCGCGCCAGCTCGCGGCGAAATGCTGCAGGCTGCGGCCGTTGCGCTTCGAGCTCGGCCACCACTTCGAGCATGCGCTTGCGAATCGCGCTGCGGCAAGCGCCTGCGTCACCTGCGCCAGCGAATCCAGCGAGAACATGCCCAGCAGCGCGCGCACCTCGGCGGCGTCGAGCTTGTTGCCGCAGCAGGCGATGGCCTGATCCAGCGCCGACAGCGAATCGCGCACGCTGCCTTCGCCGGCCTGCGCCAGCACGCTCAGCGACTTCCGCATCGGCCTCGATGCCTTCCTGCTCGCAGATCCACTCCATGCGCGCGACCAGCTCGTCGAAATCCACCGAGCGAAAGCTGAACTGCTGGCAGCGCGAGGCGATGGTGGCCGGAATCTTGTGCGCCTCGGTGGTGCACAGGATGAACACCACCCACTCGGGCGGCTCTTCGAGGGTCTTCAGCAGCGCGTTGAAGGCTTCGCTGGTGATCTGGTGCGCTTCGTCGACGATGAAGACTTTGTAGCGGTCGCGCGCCGGGCGGTAGCGGACGTTCTCGCGCAGCTCGCGCATTTCGTTGATGCCGCGATTGGAGGCCGCGTCGATTTCGATCACGTCCATGCCGGAGCCGGCGGCGATCTCGAGGCAGCTCGCGCACACGCCGCAGGGCGTGGCGGTCGGGCCCTTGATCGCAATTCAGGCAGCGCGCCAGGATGCGCGCGACGGTGGTCTTGCCGGTGCCGCGCTGGCCGGAAAAGATGTAGCCGTGCGCGATGCGGCTGCTGCGCGATGGCGTTTTCGAGCGTGGTCTTGACGTGCTCCTGGCTGATCAGCTCGGCAAACGTCTGCGGCCGGTATTTCCTGGCGATGACCTGATACATGAGGCGGGAATAAGAGCGAAATATGCCAGACCCCGGGTGATCCGCGGCACACGAGTTAAACCGCTACCGTTGCTTCCTTCCGGACCTGGCGGGGTTTGCAGCCGCCCGTTGCACGAAGCCCGGAGCCTGACAACCATTTATGGTATCAGATGGGCGCAAAGGCCCGAATCAGTCGAGAAATTAGCGTTTGTTGCGAGCGGTATCCCACCATTCCTTGCACCGCCGGATCTGCGGCTCGACCATGTCCTGCGTATATCGAGGCTCCATTGGTAAAGTACATGCCTCACTATGCGTCATCTCCCGCATTGCCTCTAACGCGTAAGAGCGAACACCGTCATCGTAATCCGTCAAATGAGCGGCTAGGGTTGGCAGAGCCTCCATCGCCCTAATCTTCCGGCCTAAAGCAAACAGAGCCGACTTACGTCCCTGCGCGCCAGCCGCGCTATTTGCGATGTCGATCAGCGCGGGCACGGCGCTTTGGTCCGTCAATTTTTCCAATTCCCACGCGAGGAAGAATTCAGGGGGCTCGGAATCCTTGCGAGCTAGCAAGTCGCGGACCTTCGGCAACACGGTCGTATCGCCTGTCCTCAGAGCCGCGTAAACCGCCCATCTGGCCTCCGTCAGGGTTCCTTGTTCAATGACGCGGTGCAGAATCGGTCTGGACAATGGCGCTCGCAGACCGCCGACCCTTTGAATACTCACGATCCTGCCGGTCTCGTCAGGATCTTCAAGCCCCGATGCAAAATCGGCCAGAAGTTGCGCGGTCAGATCACTTTCTAGTGCCAGCCCGAGAAAACGCGATACTTCGACCGCCGCGTAGCAGTCGTCGACAAGCTCCAAACGTCCATTTTCCTGTTTGCAAAAATCAGCCAATAGCTCCCGGCGGGAAACGAGACACAGTCGTGGCCCGGCATGTTAATAGTTCTGAAGTGAATAGTCTGAACTGGGCCATTTTGGCCGCGATACCATCTGTCCACCTCCAGCCAAGCCGTGGCATTGAAGTTCTCACCCGGTCGAACCTCAGCGACGTGGCCTCGAAGGACTATCGGCGCTTTGGCGATAAACGGCGTCAAATCGATGGTAGAAGCCGGCATCTGAATACGAGCCCATGAATTCGCTGGCGCGAACAAGCTCAACGCGAGCGCCGCAAGCCAGCAAAGTTTTTGCGTTGTCATCCTTGACCCCTGGCCAATCCCAGCGCTCGAATTCGCTTATGCAGATTCGTCCGCTCCATCCCGAGCACGCGGGCCGCGCTCGAGACGTTCCATTTGGTCTCTTCAAGCGCCCGCAGAATATGCTCGCGCTCGGCCGATTCGCGGGCTTCGCGCAGATTCCCACGCGGGCCTGCGACTCGCGCGATGCGAATCTCGACCGGCACCGATTCGGCTTCGAGCACATCGCCGCGCGTCAGGATCGCCATGCGCTCCACGGTGTTGCGCAGTTCGCGGATGTTGCCGGGCCAGGCGTAATCTTCCAGCGCTTCGAACGCGGCGGCATCGAATTGTTTCGGCTTGAAATTGTTGCGCGCGCAGAATTCGGCCAGGAAATATTCGGCCAGCGGACGGATATCCTCGCGGCGCTCGCGCAGGCTGGGCACGCGCACCGGCACCACGCACAGGCGATAGTACAGATCCTCGCGAAATTTCTGCTGCGCGACCATTTCGCGTCAGGTCGCGATTGGTCGCCGCGATCACGCGCACGCGTCACGCGAATGGCCTGCTCGCCGCCCGACGCGATGAAACTCGCCTTCCTGCAAAACGCGCAGCAGCTTCGCCTGCGAAGACGCATGCAGATCGCCGACTTCGTCCAGGAACAGAGTGCCTCCGTCGGCCAGCTCGAATTTGCCGCGCCGCGCCGACGTCGCTCCGGTGAACGCGCCTTTTTCGTGGCCGAACAGTTCGCTTTCGATCAGCTCAGTAGGAATCGCGGCGCAATTCACTTTGACGAACGGACCCGCCGCGAACGGGCTTTCGGCGTGGATGTGCGCGGCCAGCAGTTCCTTGCCGGTGCCCGATTCGCCCGCCAGCAGCACGCGCGCATCGCTGCGCGCGGCCATGGTGGCCTGTTCCAGCACGCGCTCGAAGGCCGCGCTGTGGCCGATCATGCGCGCTCCGCCGACCATTTCCCGCAAGCTGCCGGTTCTCTTCGCGCAGCTTGATTTCTTCGAGCGCGTGCCTCAAGCGACAGCAGCACTTTTTCGCGGCTCAGCGGTTTTTCCAGGAAATCGAACGCGCCGGCGCGGGTGGCTTCCACGGCGTCGGCGATGGTGCCGTGCCCGGAGATCATCAGCATCGGCGCGTCGCACATCGTTCGCCTTCAGCCAGCGCACCAGGTCGATGCCGCTGCCGTCGGGCAGGCGCACGTCGATCAAATAGGCATCCGGCCGCTGCGGACTGCGCTTTGGCTTCGGCGACGCTCGACGCAGGTGCTGACCGCATAGCCTTCGCGCTCCAGAATCAGCCGCAGGCTCCGGCCGATGTTCTCCTCGTCGTCGACCACCAGGATGCGCCTAGACGCCATGCTCATTGACTCCTAGCGGCCTGACTCGCTAACGAACACTCGAAACGCCGCGCCGCCCAGCTCGCCGTCGAGCGATTCGATATCGCCGCCGCACAAGCAGCGCGCTGCGCCGCGCGATGGAAAGGCCCAGGCCCATGCCGCCTTTCTTGAAGGAAATGGTCGGCTCGAACAGGCTCGATTGCGCCTGCGCGCTCAGCCCGGGACCGGAATCGTGCACTTCGATGTGCAAGCTTCGCTCCGTCGACGGCAGTCGACGCCAGCACCACACCGCCGGGCCGCGCCGCTTCGGCCGCGTTTTCCAGCAGATTCGTCAGCACGCCCTTGATCAGATCCGGATCCGCCACCGCCGGTGGGCAGTTCCGGCGACAAGCGCAGGTTGTAGATGACCTCCGGGTGCGCGGACTTCAGGAACGACACGCGCTCCTCGACCAGCGCGTTTACGTCGACTTCCGCAGGCATCACCGGAGGCTCCGCGGCGAATTCCGAAAACGCGCGGACGCGGCGCTCCAGGGTTTGCACCTCGTCGGCGACGATCTGCGCGGCCTGTTCCAGGAACGCGCCGTCGGGTTCGCCGCGCCGGCTGACGATCTCTTCCATGGTCAGGCGAATCGGCGTCAGAGAATTCTTCACTTCGTGGGCCATCTTGCGCGCCAGCGCCTGCCAGCTTGCCAGGCGCGTGACGTGGATCAGGCGCTCGCGAGCCTGCTGAAGCTGGCCCGCCATGTGATTGAACGCCTGCATCGCGGCGCCGATTTCGTCCGATCCACCCGGCTCCGACGCGCGCCGCCAGATCGCCCGCCGCCACTCGCTCCAATCCCTGGGTCAGCTGCTGGACCGGCCGGCTGATGCGATGCGGCCAGGTACATCAGCCCGCCCAGCGCCGCGAGCCACAGCGCCGAGGCCACCAGCAACAGCGTGGCCGCTAAATCCGCGCCGCAAATTGCGCGCCTGCGATTTTTCCAGCGCTTGACGCGCGCCCGCGATCTGATCCGTCAGGTCGTCCATGGCAATACCCATCGGCCGCGAATACAGCCATACCTCTTCGCCGTGCCGCACGTAATAATCCAGCCGGTTGCGCCGCTCGCCGGCGAGCTCGAACTGGTCCACGGCTCCGCTATCCCAGAACGTCTGCGCTTCGGCCGGCTTCAGACGCCTCGGCTCCATCCGATGCTCGGCGGCATCGCGCCGCAATGCGTCGCACGACTGCGGATACAACTCGCGTCCGGTTTTCTCCAGCGACTTCGAGACCGCATCCAGTTCCGCGAACGGCGCCAGGCCCAGGCTCAGTTCCAGCACGCTGAGCGTGGTCCACAGCGTCAGCCCCAGGGGAAGAACAGTGGCGAGGACGAAAACGAGGATCAGGCGGTTCCGCAGCCGGTTCATCTACATAACAATCTACAGCACCATCCCGTCATTAGAAGACGCTACGATCCTCGATGCGGACTCTGCTTCAGCTCATCCAACGTAAACGGCCCGGCTTCGTACGGACCCCAGTGCGATTGCTGCGCGCCGGGCGGGCGGCTGAAAATCTCGATCAGGCTGGTCAGGCTGATTCCGGAGTCGGTGATGCTGCCGCGGCCGAACAGCGGGCCGCCCTTGCCATCCTCGGCCCGAATCTCCAACGCGCGCCCAGAACGGCTCCGATCCGCCGAGTCCGGCGGTGTCGGAGGCCAGCGACATCTGCTCCCAGCACCAGGCTTCTGCCTTGTCAGCCGTCAGATGCTCGGCAACTTTCCGGCGGGGATTGCGTTTTGACAACTTTGAACCGTTCCTCCCACAAGTCGTAGCTGACGACGAAACGGTCGTGGAGTTGCTCGAAACACATGGTTCCGCGTTCCGGACCAGATGGTCACCTGAAAATCGAACGGCACAGGCGCCGCGTTATGCAGCAATTCGAGCGGCTGGCCGCGAAGGAAATGCACGCGCGGCGCGGAAAATTCCAGACGGTCGTTGCGCCAGTTGAGGACCAGTTCCTCCGCCATCATCGCAAGCGCGAAGCCGGAGAGAAACGCGACTAATAACCACCAGGATTTGATGGCGCGCACAGATCGTTCCTAAAAGATCACCCTTAGAAATTCATCCCAGCGTAAAAGATCGGATCGACGTGGCCGGCCCGCACGGGAAACGCCACGGCGAGCTGAAAGCTTTCCTTCTCTGTCAGTCCTTTGAATCCTACGCCGACCGACTGCTTCTGTTCCCGGTCCTGCGGCCGGTCCCAAATCGCGCCGGTGTCGTAGAAAACCTGGAACATCCGGTAACGGTAGTCGATCGACCCGTAAATGACGTGCGATCCGCCCAGCGGATCCAGATCGAACCGGTTCCAGCCGCGCAGCGTTGTCGAATCGCCCAGCACGAAGCGCTCATAGAGCGGCGCGGCGCCATTCAGCAGACCGGCCATGAAGCGGACTTCCACCGAGTTGCGGTCATGGCGGAAGCGGTATCGTGCATCGGCCAGATGCCGGGTGAAAACGCGGTCAGTTCCCAGCAAGTCGGTCGCGGCTTCAGCGGAATAGATCGCCGTGACTTCCTGCTCCCGAGGGTCATGCGCCGATCCCCAACGCTGGTGGTAGCGCAGAGTATTTACCACCGCGTTGGAGGATTCGGTTTTCGCCGCCGCAGCCCCTCCGCCTTCTGTATCAGAAGATGAATCGGGAACCCGTAAGCGCGCGAAGCTGACGCCGAAGCTCCACTCGAGCGGCTCGGCGATCACCAAGGTCGCCTCCGGCGTAAAAACCTGTCTGGAGAGGTAGATGTCCCCGGGTTGGGCTTGCTCGACCGTCGCCTGGTTCCACATGTCGTGGTAGCTGTCGAACTCGAAACGAAAGCCCAGCCGGTCCGTGCCCAATTTCTTGCGCTCGAAGATGGCGCGAATTCCCGCGTAGCGCTCCACCAGCGAGTCGGCGTCGCTCACCAGGCCGAAGGTGATCGAGTTGCCCTTAAGGTGGGTGGTGGCGTTGCCGTCGCCGGACCAGCCTTCTTTCGAATCGTACAGGAACTTGGCGACGTTCAAATCGAATTTCTGCTCGCGGGATTTCACTTCGAAATTGACGATCACATGATCCGGTTCGGTGCCCGCGACGTTACGTTGACTTTCACGTCGGAGACTCGCAATTCACTGCGGAGGCGGTCGGCCAGACGCTCCAATGCCGAGTGATCGAACTTCGCGCCGACGACCTTGTCTAGTTCCAGACGCAGCGGATCGCTGATGGTCACGTTGCGCTCACCGGAAACCTGCACGCTCTCAATGGTGTAGCGCGAGTTTACGTCCAATTCGCGCGCGGCCCGTTCATCGTCATCCGGAAGCCCGCATCCGGCCAGCGGCGTAGCCAGCGTCATCAAAATCGCGACCAGCCCGGCCAGCGCACCGTGTGCGCGATTTCCTGATGAGCCCCACGGCGTCTTCATACGTGCCGCTGGAGGTTGCACGACGCAAGCCAAAGCATTATCGCTTTGTTTGCTAACACTTGAGGCTCATGGAGGTGTGCGGCAGGTTCACAGGTGGGCGGGCGCGGTGTGGCCCGGACTACAGAAGCCGGAAATTCACCTGGATGGTCGCGATGACCGGCACTGGTTTGCCGTCTTTCATTCCAGGCTTAAACTTCCACTTTTGAACCGCTTGAATCGCTTTTTCATCCAAGCCGAGGCCCAGCGCGTGGGTCACTTTCATGTTCTGCGGAAGGCCGTGTTCGTCGACTACCAATGAAATCTCGACCACGCCCTGCCACTTCGCCTTGCGGGCCTCTTCCGAGTACTCGGGCTCGACTTTGGAGATCACCGAAGGCGGCGATACGCCTCCGCCGATGCGATACGCGCCGCCGCCGAATCCGCCGCCCGAACCAGGTCCTACGCCCGGTCCGCGACCGCTCCCGACGCCACCGCCAATCCCGCTACCGATTCCGCCGCCTAAGCCCGTTCCGTTCGAAGGGATTCCAAGGTGGCTGGTCGGATCGCCATAATTGGGAAGGTTCACGTCCGGAGGCTGCACCTCGGAAACGATGGTCGGGACCATGGGCAATTTCGGATCGGGTGGAGGATCCACGCGCGGAGGCGTGAATTGCCGCGGGGCGATCTTAGGCAGCTTACCTTTGCTCGCGTCCAGAGGCGAGCGCGTTCCGCCGCCTCCGCCGCCGTGCATCATATCCTTCTTTTCGGGCAGATAGGGTTTAAGATTCGGATCGAACAGTGTAACGGTCTGCTGCACGATCTTCTGCACCGGCTTGAGCGAACCCAAGATGAAAATCAGCGCGATCACGACACCGTGAATCAGAAGAGACGACGCTCCAGCGGTCTTCTCATGCCCGCCGTAAAAGCCCCACATACTCGGGACTTCGATGGGCTTGGAGGTCACTTCAAGCGGAGGCAGCTTAGGAGGATTGATCGCCTCCTTGATGTTCTGGAAAAAGGTCTTATACCAGGGCAGTTCAAGGACTTCCGGCGTGAGTAGATGCGCCAGATGAATATCGGGATTCTCCGCCGAAGTGTCGACGTTCTTGACTTGCTCTTCCGTCACTTCCCTACCCCCGGGCGTAACACTTGTCGTTCGTATGACGACTACAACCGTCCTCAGGTTTCAGATTTTGGAATCTGCTCCCGCGTGAGACAGTCTTGCTGAGATTCTATCATATACATCAAAGCTGTGGCGATCCTGTGGAGACGCTACCGATTTTGGAATCCCAGAAACGCAAGTGTCTCCTGCCACATCCGATCCAGAACATCCGTGAGCGCATGACCGGATTCAAGCTCCATTAATTTGACGTTCGGATGGCTCGCCGCATATTGCCGGGAAACCTCCACCGGCACCACGTCATCGTGCACCCCATGAAAGATCAGCGCCGGCTGGCTGAAATCCGGCTCATCCTCACATTGGACGGAATCCTCCACGAATCTGATAGCCGAGCGGCCGATCCTCATGATACGCATAGTGGTAAAAGTTGCGCGTTCCCTGGCGCTTCCATTCGGCAAAGTCGGCTGCGGAGAAACGTTGTCGCCATCGGGTTGGAAACTGAAAAGCCGGCGCCAACAGCACCAGGCGCTCCACGTTTGCATGCCGGGAGGCATACAGGGCAGCAAGATATCCACCGAGGCTCGATCCCATCAGCGTAACGGGGTCGCCATTTACAGCCTGATCGACCACTCGAAGTTGGCCTGTGACCGTGAGAGTTTCGAAATTCCCCTGGTCAAGCTGAGGAATCCGGAACGGGACGCCGATTTCAGCGAATCGAGCGGCGAAAAAGCTCGATTTTGTGGACGCCGGACTGGACGCAAAGCCGTGAAGATAAACGATCCGCGTCATTTCGGCTCGAATTCGCCGGATGCGCCGAACTTGTGAAACCCGCTGTAGCTGAACTGATTTTCAGCGACGATTTTCCCGTCCCGCAGCTCGCGATGTTCGGTGGAGGTGGGCAGCAATGCTCCGAACGGGCTCATGGCGTAATTCACAGCCGCTTCTTCGCGAATCGAATTGGGCGCGTCGCCTTGTTGCGCGACCAGCGTGATCTGCAAGGGCACGAAATCGGCTGCGCGCACTCGAATCTCCCCCTCCACTTTCAGATGACGCACTTTGTCGCGCTTGTTTTCTTCAAACAGGGTCAGCCCCTCCGGTCCGTCGATCTGCTTATAGGCGAACACCAGCGCGCGATCGTATCCGATCATGCGGGCGCCCTGCGGTGTGAACTCGTATCGCTCGATCTGGCGGCGCGTGAACAGCAGCAGCACCTGGCCGAAATCGGTGACCGCGCCGGTAAGCCCGTATTTTTCGAACTCCTTCAGCGCTTCCATTTTTTGCGCATCGTCTGTTGCGGTAATGGCCCGCGCCAGCGCGTCCTGGGCCTTTTTTGTATCAGCCACCTTCTTGCCGTCGACGGAAACCACCTGCCGGAGTTCGTGGATCGCGCCGGATTCTCCAGAGAAAGACGCGAAACCGTACTCGGATACCACGTCGTGTTCTTTCCATTGCGGGGTGACCGGAGCGGTCGCCAGTCGCGGATGAAATCTCCCGGCCGGTTTCTGCGCGCCTTGATGCAGTTTCTCAGTTCCGAGCACCTCCGGCGCAAGGCGGAGAAACGCATCGGCTTCCTCCGAAACACGAACCGTCATTTTCTGCGTAAGATCGTCGGCGCGAATCAGGCAGGCGAGCAAGAACATCAGTACCCGCATGCTTCGAGCTTAGCAATTCGAATCTCTGTTAGCATGAAATTTCACCCCCACGCTCATGATTCGTCCATTTCGCGGCATCAGGCCCCAGGATCGCCGCATCCGCCTACGTCGACCCAAGCGCGCAGGTGATCGGCGACGTGGCGATCGGCGAGCGGTCGAGCATCTGGCCCAACGCGTCCCTGCGCGGCGACACGGGACCGATCGCAATCGGCGCCGAAACCAGTATTCAGGACAATTGCGCGCTGCACATGGATGAAGGTTTCCCGCTCACCATCGGCGATCGCGTGACCGTGGGACACTCGGTGATGCTGCACGGCTGCACCGTCGAAGACGACAGCCTGATCGGCATCGGCGCGACCGTGCTGAACGGCGCGCGAATCGGCAAAGGAGCGGTGGTGGCCGCCGGGTCGCTGGTTCCCGAAGGGATGGAAGTTCCGCCGGACGCTGGTGATGGGCGTTCCCGCCAAGCCGCGCCGCCCGGTGACGCCGGAAGAGCAGGCGCGCTTCCGCGAAGGCGTTCAGCACTACGTCGAAAAGGCGCGGGTCTACAAGCGAACAGACCTCGGGCAAGGAAGAGACCTCGTGATCAAAGCCGTCAAAGGGACGCGCGATATCCTTCCGCCGGCGAGCGCCGTCTGGAATCACGTGGAAGCCGTCGCGCGCGAAGTTTTCCGCACCTACAACTATCAGGAGATCCGCACGCCGATCTTCGAAGAGACGGCGCTGTTCGCGCGCGGCGTCGGCGAAGACACCGACATCGTCGGCAAGGAAATGTACACGTGGGAGGATCGCGACGGCAGCTCGCTCACGCTGCGTCCGGAAGCCACCGCGTCGGTGATGCGCGCCTATATCGAGCATCGCCTGGACCAGATTCCCGGCGTCAAGAAGTATCTACTACATCGGTCCGATGTTCCGCCGCGAGCGCCCGCAGAAAGGGCCGCTTCCGCCAGTTCTTTCAGATCGGCGCGGAGGCCATCGGCTCGGAATCGCCCGTGGTCGACGCCGAAGTGATCGAGATGGTGGTGGAGCTTCTGCGCCGCGCTGGGATCGACGGATTTCATCTGCTGCTCAATTCGGTGGGCGACGCGAACTGCCGCCCGCGCTACCTGGCGCTGCTGCGGGAGAAGCTGCGCGACGTCGCGCCGCAGCTGTGCGCCGATTGCCAGCGCCGCGCGGCGACGAATCCGCTGCGCGTGCTCGACTGCAAAGTTCCCGAAGATCAGCCGATCATCGACAGCGCTGCCTTCGATCCTCGATCATCTGTGCGAGGCTTGCCGCGCGCACTTCGCCGTCGGTGCGTGCGCATCTGGACGCGCGCGGGATCGCTTACGAAGTGCGCCCGCGCATGGTGCGCGGCCTGGATTACTACATGCGCACGACGTTCGAGATCACGCACGGAGCGCTGGGAGCGCAGAACTCCGTGCTCGGCGGCGGCCGCTACGACGGCTTGGCGGAATCGCTCGGCTCGAAGGTTCCGGCGCCGGGCATCGGCTTTTCGATCGGCGAAGACCGCCTGGTGATGAGCGTCGAGGAAGCGCATCCGGACGCGCATCAAGCCCGTGGTCGACGTGTTTCTCGCGCCGCTGGGCGAAGCCGCCGAGCTGCATGCCGGCGACGCTCGCGGCCGAACTGCGCGCCGCAGGGATTTTCGGTCGAACGCTCGGCCGACCGCAAGCTGAAGCGGGCGCTGGAGGTCGCCAACAAGATCGGGCGCGCGCTACGCGCTGATTCTGGGAGACGACGAAGTCGCCGCCGGGACATACTCATTGAAGGACATGGCGACCGGCGAGCAGGTGTCGCTGACACGCGCCGAGCTCGCGCGCGCACATATAAAGAATAACCACATATAGAACGACATGGAATCACGTACCTCTAGACTTTCTAGGCGAACTGCGCCGCACGCATACCTGCGGGGAGCTTCGCGCCTCCGATGCCGGCAAACGCGCCATCCTGATGGGCTGGGTGCATCGCCGCCGCGATCTGGGCGGCGTGCTGTTCATCCATCTGCGCGACCGCGAGGGCGTCACGCAGCTCGTCTTCCACGCCGACGGCGACCCGGCGGTGCACGCCAAGGCGGAACTGCTCGCGTCCGAATACGTGATCGCGGTGGAAGGCCTGGTCGACGCTGCGCACGCGCGGACACGATCAATCCGGCCATCCCGACCGGCGAAGTCGAAGTGGTCGTCGAGAAGCTCTGGATTCTGAACGAATCGCGCACGCCGCCGTTTCCCGATGGAAGAGAACGTCGACGTCAAGGAAGACGCGCGCCTGAAGTATCGCTACGTCGATCTGCGCCGCCCGCACATGCAGCGCAACATCATCCTGCGCTCGAAGATCGCCTTCGCGGTGCGCGAGACGCTGACGAAGCATGGGGTTTCTCGAAATCGAGACGCCGTTCATGACGCGCTCGACGCCGGAAGGCGCGCGCGATTACCTGGTTCCCAGCGCGCGTCAATCCCGGGAACGTTCTACGCGCTGCCGCAATCGCCGCAGATTTTCAAGCAGCTGCTGATGGTGAGCGGCTTCGACAAGTATTTCCAGATCGTGCGCTGCTTCCGCGATGAGGATCTGCGCGCCGACCGCCAGCCCGAGTTCACGCAGATCGATCTGGAGATGTCGTTCCCGCAGCAGGAGACGCATCTTCGAAGTGATCGAGCCGCTGATGCAGCGCGGCGTGCAAGGTGGCCGGCTTCGATATCCCAGCGCCGTTCCCGCGCCTGACCTACGCGCAGGCGATGCGCTCCTACGGCAGCGACAAACCGGACCTGCGCATTCCGCCGTTCCATTGCGTCGAAGATCTGTTCGCCGGCGAGGGTCTGACGCCGCGAAGGGCTGCCGCTGGTGGCCATTCGCATTCCCAAGGTCGGCGACGATCAGCCGCAAGGAGCGCGACGAGCTGAAGGCGTTCGGCCAGGAGCGCGGCCTGCGCGTGTATCGACGATCCGAAGCGCCTGGATCGCGATTTCCCGGAAGCGATGGCGGCAGGTCCGCGCGCGCATCGGCGCGCCGAAGACGATCTGCTGCTGCTGGCGGGATGGGCTGGCGAGCCGAAAGGGCCAGCGTCCCGAAGAAACCGTGCTGATGGCCTGCGGGCATCTGCGCCTGCACGCCGGCGCAGAAGTACACCGACCGGCACAAGCTGCTCGATCCGCAAAATTTCCAGTTCCTGTGGGTGGTCGATTTCCCGATGTTCGAATGGGACGAAGAAGAAAACCGCTGGAACGCCGCGCATCATCCGTTCACTTCGGTGCACGACGAAGATATCGACAAGCTCACCACCGATCCGGCGCACTGCCGCGCGAAATCCTACGACCTGGTGCTGAACGGCACCGAGCTCGGCTCGGGCTCGATTCGTATTCATCGGCGGACGTGCAGTCGAAGGTGTTTTCGGCGCTGGGCTTCAGCGAGGAAGAGGCCCGCACAGCGCTTCGGATTTCTGCTCGAAGCGCTGGAATACGGCGCTCCGCCGCACGGCGGCATCGCGCTGGGGCTCGACCGCCTGGTGATGATTCTGGCGGGCGAGACGTCCATCCGCGAAGTGATTCCCTTCCCCAAGACCGCCAAGGGCACCGATCTGATGTGCGACGCCCCAAGCGAAGTTCCGGAGCGTCCGCTAAGGGAACTGGGGATCAGTATTCGAAAGGCCTAGCTTCGGGTCACTGAGGCACACCGATCGGTGCGCCTCGGTGTTCATCAGTGGCCAGGAATTTCAGGCCTTCGCCGGCTTATCAGTTAGCTTCCACTTCTTCTCGTCGAAGTACAGGACCTTGCCCTGCCGGTACGATTCGACCGCCGTGGTGATCAGCACCTGCGCGCACGCCCCGGTTTCCACATCCAGATGCGGCTTCTTCCGCGTGCGCATGCAGTCGAGGAAATTGTTCATGTGCGCCGCCATGAGGATCGTACTGCTCCACCGCGATCTTCTGCTCCTCGAAACCGAACTTGTACTCCGGATTGATCGGCTTCTGCGTCACCTGCCCGTTTTCCCGCACATTGTGCATCTCCGGCCGGACGATGATGTTATCCGTCCGCCCTTCGAACCGGCCGTGCTCCACCATGATGATGGTGCCTTCGTGCCCGCGGATCAATCCAGGAATGTGCTGCGAGTTCGCCATCGAAGAGCTCAGCACCAGCGAGTGCCCCTCGGCGTATTCCGCCATCAGGTGGAACGTGTCCGGCACTTCGCGCTTGAATTCAAACGCGGGCCCCCCGTAGATTCCGCCCGAAGCCGTCACTTTGTGCGGGAACTGCGGCTTGTCCCAGCAGATATTCAGCGGCGCCACCACGTGATAGAACAGGTCCGTCGCGATGCCACCCGAATAATCCCAATATTTGCGGAATCGGAAGAAGCGGTCGGCATCCCATGGATGTTTCGGCGCGGACCCGAGCCACATCTTCCAATCGATGTAGTCTTCTCCCGTCGCGTCCGGTCCGGCTTTTTCGTCGATCTTGTAATTCCATTCGCCGTCCACGGAATTGCGATGATAAGAGCCCTGGCTCATGATCATCTTGCCGATCATGCCGTCGGCGATGGCTTTTTTCGCCTTCCACCACTGGTCCGCGGACGTGGTCTGGGAGCCAACCTGCAGCACGCGGCCGGTTTCTTTCACTGTCGCCACCAGCTGGCGCGTTTCCTCGATCGTGTGGCACCATGGGCTTTTCCAGGTACACATCTTTGCCGCGATCCATCGCCTCCAGCGCCATGCGCGCGTGCCAATGATCCGGCGTGGCGATGTACACGGCATCGATGTCCTTGCGATTGATCACCTCGCGATAGTCGAGATAGCCGTCGCACTTCAGCGTATCTTTGGCTTTGTTGACGCGCTTCTGATAGCAATCCGCGACCGCCACCACCTGGCAGGAATTGTTATCGGCCCCGATCTTCGCCCACAGGTTGCCCACGCTGGACCCACGCCCGCCGGCGCCGATTACGCCAATGTTGATCCGGTCATTCGCGCCAAGCACACGGCCCGAGGACGCAGAACGGCTCGAAGACTTCGCGAACGCCGAACTGAGAGTGACGCCCACCGCACCGGCCTGGCGCAAAAAATCGCGACGATCGAAAGGGGAGGACATATTCTTCTCCTGGAATCAGGACTGGTCAGAACTATCTTACGCCTGATTCACTTCTTGTGCCGCGCGATGGCCGGATTGAAGCGCGCCTTGCATCCATCCAAACCAGGGCGACGTATGCTCGCCCGCAAAAAAGACGCGCCCTTCCGCGCCGGCGACGTGCGGCAGCAGAGTCGACATCTGGTTCCGCTTGAACCACGCAAATCCGCCGCGCGACCACGGCTCAGTTTCCCAGGCGACTGAAGTGCCGTGCTCGAACTGATCGCGAATGCCGGGAAATAGTTTTTCCACATTTTCGAGCGCCACTTTCACGCGATCCGCGTCCGCCAGCGATCCGATTTTGCGCGCCGATTCGCCCGACATGTACGATTCCAGAATCGCGTGCTCACCTGGCTCTCCAGCCGAGCAGTCCCACACGGTCATCACCGGCAGATCGGTAACCGCATAACCGGAAAGCCCGTCGGCGTTCCAGAAGCGCGTCTTGGTCTGGAGGAAAACCCTGCTGATGGACTGGTAACTAAGACCGCCGATGGCGCTTTGTTTCGCGGCCGAAAATGCCGGCGTGACGTGGACGGACCGCAGGACCGTGAACGGGATCGCGCAAATCAGATAGTCGGCCGATATTTTGTTGCGGCGGCCATGTTCCTCTATCGTCGCGGTGACGCCTTTGAAGTTATGCTCGATCGAAACCAGCGCGGCGTTATAGTGGATGACGGCTTCAAGTTTGTGCGCGAAAGCCTGGGGCAATTGATCGTTCCCGCCCTGGATGCGCACCTGCTCCTTCATATTGCGCCCGATCGCTTCGTCGCGCAGCGAGCACAACGCGGAATCGGGCCCGGTCCCGTTGTCCCACACGTCGCTGTATCCGGCCCTGAGAAGATTGATGGTTTCAGGCGACGCACCGCGCCGCGCCAGCATTTCGGCGAAAGAAACGCTGTCGTATTTGTCCAGGACTTCGCGCGATGGCCAATCTGGGGACAGCGGATCGCCGATGTCGTGCACCGCGGGATCGACGTATTTGCGCGCCAGTCCGCGCCAGCTTACTTTTAGCTCAGCCGCGGGCAGGTTGAGCGGCCATTCCGTGGCCGTCTTGCCTGGAACAAAGCGTTGGCCGTTCAGGTAGTAAAGACTCCGCAGATTGCCGGCCGAGTGCGTCGGCATCACCGGCAAATCGAACCGCTTGACCCAATGCTGGACGTAGGTATGGTTGTCGCCGAAGCTCTCGGCGCCAGCCTCGGCGTAAAGTCCGTCTGAAAACGGACTCCGCAGCGTCCAGACCCGGCCGCCCGGCCGCTCCCGCGCTTCAAATATCGTGACATGATGCCCGGCTTCACCCAGTTCGAGGGCCGCGGAAAGCCCGGCGAGGCCGGCGCCGATCACGATCACTTTCTTATGCCGTCCGGTGGCTTGAAGCGGCGTCGGCGATTGCGCGCGAAGGGCGGAAATTCCCGCAGCCGCCAATGCACCGCGGCGCAGAAAATCTCGACGAGTCGCGCCTTTGAAGATCATTTGCTCAAGACTTGTGTCGCCACCGGTTGGATAGGTTTATCGTTTTTTTTCGGCTGAAACGCCCAGCACCAGATCACCAGGCTACCCAAGTCGGCCGCGGTGTTCAAGGCGTCGGCGAAACGATGCGGCACGCCCCTGGCGCCCAACACTCGAATGCCATAGGAAATCGCGTTGGCGGTTACAGCCACGCCCAGCCCGGCGCTGACCACCAGGAGTTGAGGATCCCGCCGTCTGGAACCGAGCAGAGCCGTCCACAACGCCAGGTTCATCACTCCCGCACCGAAATTCAGCAACTGGCTGGTCTGGTAGAACCACCGGTTGGAGAACAGCGGATGGTGGAAGATCAGGAAGGGCACCAGTACCATGACCACAACAACTCCGGCAAAGAATCGCCCGAACGCCGGACGGGCGGGGTTGCCTTCCATGGCGCGATACGTCAGCGCGATCACCAGCAGGAACTGGAGCAGGTCCAGTGCGACTTCGTCGGTCCAGTAGACGAACGTGTAGGTCGAGTTCAGCTTGGTTCCGAAGTGATGCACCAGCGCCACCTCGAGAATGGAAGTCGCCAGATACGTGAGGCGATATCCGAACAAAAGCGAATACTTGCGATAGTAATTTTGGAGAAGAAGAAAAGAAAGAAGCAGGACCTGGAGAACCAGGCTGAATCCTTGGACCACGTCAGAGACGTACTCCATCACCGGGCTCCCATACTATTACTTGGGAGCGAGAGCCCGGTGACGGAAGTGAATCGGCTATTACGCTGAAAACGAACTATCTGGGTCCGGCGGCCCAACCGGTCCATGAGCGATAAACGAGCTATCCGGATCGGGTGGCCCGACGGGTCCATGCGCCATGAACGAGCTGTCCGGATCCGGAGGCCCGACCGGTCCATGAGCAAAGAACGAGCTATCCGGGTCCGGCGGTCCAACGGGTCCATGAGCAAAGAACGAGCTATCCGGGTCCGGGGGACCCACAGGCCCATGCACGAGCAGCCTTGAGTTAGAGCCATAGGACACGGCGCAGATCATCAGCGCCAAAACAAATACAGTGCAAATTGTAGCACAAACTAGCAGAATTGATCGAAGTTTCATAAGGTCCCTGCACACTCCAAAAAATACCTGACATCAATCCCTGGTACTCCCGTCAAGGAAGCACTAAGGCCAACGCCTTATGTTAGCTGGAACCAATGGGTGATAGTACTAAGAAAAATCCGTAGTTATACACTTGACACAGTAGCGTGCTGAAGTCCTGTCAGGCCAGTCGTTTGCGGACCTTTTCTAGAGTGTCGCCCGTTCTCCGTGCTAAAAATCCACACTGAGGTGGATGATCTAAGATTTCACTATGCCGACACGCGAACCACTTGAGCAGATCAGCGAAGAAGCAGGGAACCCGACCATAGACCGCGCGGAGTTCGATGCGGTCATGAAAACCTTGATCCACTCCAAGCCGATAAGCAAGGACGGGATATCCGCAAAGATTAAGCGCGAGGGTCGCGTCGTTTCGCGCGCGGAGAAGCGCTACCGAACAGGCCAGCTTCCGATTTCATCGCTTCGCGGATTCGATGGCAAACGTACCAAGCGGTCGGATAGCTGACATCCAGATCCCGCTCTAACTGTGCCGCGCTGATACGGTTTTTCGCCAGCAGCGCCACTGCGATGAACCACTTCATGAGCGGAAGGTGCGAATTGTTGAAAAGGGTTTCGGTCTTGACCGTGAACTGGTAACCGCATTCCTGGCACTGGTAGAGATGCCGGGCTGGTATCTTTCGACCGTTCTTCCGCGTGCCTTCTTTGGTGGAAAATTTGGTGATCTTGCCGGACCCGCAGACGGTGCCGTCGTCCTTCTTGCCGATGCACCGGACGCCCCCCGGCCAGCGTGCCTTTTCGAGATAGTTCAGACAGGCCTCCTCGGTGCGGTACTCGGTTGCGATCCGTATCAAGTCCATAAGCGACCATGGACCAAGGCCCATTGCTGTGTCAAGTGTATACTGCGAATCTTCGCGATGGGTTGGGCGATTCTCCATCCAAGCGTCGATGAAGGTTGAGGAAGAACAGTTCTATCGCGTCGTGAAACGCCCGTCCCTGACCGGTGATCCGACACATCGTGCGAGACAAGTCCTGATGCGAGGAAGCATCGCGCTACAGGCGCATACAACGGAATACCGATTTCTCAGCCGCGAGGGCTCGCGCCTTAGTTTTCGCCTCTCAGTACCTCAACCTGCCTTTGGGTGGACCTCTTAGAACTTGCCCATCCGTCGTACTTCCGTCATACTGGGAGAACCATCACCATGCAACTTGAACCCAGCGACGTTGTGTTCATTGCCATTGTCATTTGGCTCGCGATTGAAATCATCAACGGAGACTGGGGCGGCGGATTCCGGAACCGAGTCCCGGCCCGCTAACTTTCGGCGATGGCCGAAGCGATCGTGCTCGGCGGCGGATTGGCCGGCTTGGCGGCGGCGGCCGCGCTGGGCGGCGCCGGTCATCGCGTTCGGCTGTTTGAAACCCGGCCATTTCTCGGCGGGCGCGCGACTTCCTACACAGCAGGTTCGGAAACCATCGACAATTGCCAGCATATTTTGCTGCGGTGCTGCGTCAATCTACTGAATTTCTATGAACGCCTGGGCGTCTCCGGCGATATCAAGTTTTATCCCGAATACGTGTTCATCGAGCCCGGCGGGCGCCGCAGTGTCATGCGGGCGGGCCTGCTTCCCGCTCCCCTGCACTTTACGGAGTCGTTCTTCACGCTGAAATTCCTGAATTTTTCCGAGAAGCTGGCTGTCGCGCGCGGTTTGCTGGCGATTCGCCGCGAACATTCGCGCTCCGATCTGGACCGGATCACGATGCACCAATGGCTCGAAGAGCATCGCCAGCCGCCGCGAGCCATCCAGCGTTTTTGGCGTCAGGTGCTGGTCAGCGCGATCAGTGAGGAGCCGGAGCGCATCGCCGCCGTGCACGGATTCCAGGTTTTCAGGCTCGCGTTCCTGGCGACATCGAATGCGTATGAAATGGGCGTGCCCTCGGTTCCCCTCGGCGAGCTGTACCGGCCGGAGGCGTGGCAGAGAATCGGAAACGTCGATATGCACCTGCGGGCTGCCGTGGAACGAGTCGTCATGGCCGGTGCGAAGGTCGAATGCATTCAAGTCGCGGGCGAAGAACATCGCGCCGATTTCTACATCAGTGCGTTGCCCTTTGAGCGGCTCTCCGCGATTGACCTGAATATCGATGTCGCCGGGTTCACACACGCGCCGATCACGGGAATTCATCTGTGGTTCGACCGTCCCGTGATCGATTTCCCACAAGCCACGCTGCTCGACCGCACCATCCAGTGGATCTTCAACAAGAGCGACGGCCGTTATGTGCAATTAGTGGTCAGTGCGTCCCACACGCTGGTGCAAATGCCGCGCAACGAGGTGATCGAGCTGGCGGTGCGCGAGCTCGCCGAGTTCTTCCCGGTCGTGCGCGAAGCGAAGCTCGAAAAAGCGTACGTCGTAAAGGAAGTGCGCGCAGTGCTGTCGCCCCAGCCGGGTTTGGAATCGCGGCGTCCGCCGGCGCGAACCGGTGTTCCAAACCTGTTCCTGGCCGGCGACTGGACCCGCAGCGGATGGCCCGCCATCATGGAAGGCGCAGTGCGCAGCGGCTATCTGGCCGCGGAAGCTGTGACGGAAGCCGCAGGATCTCCCAAGAAGTTCCTGCTGCCCGATATCGCGTAATGGTATGGGTCAGAGCACTCTGTCCCCGCAAGTTATCAGCAGCGCCGCGTCAACCGGTGGCCGTCGACAGAGCGGTCTGACCCCGTTTTCGACATCCCTCAACAGTTCCCCGTGAGATAATACGAGTCACCATGCGGAAAGCAATTATTCTGCTCGTTTTGATGCTTCTTCCCCTGGGCGCGGTCGACCTGACCAATCTGCAAGTCGTGGTGACGAACCAGGCCGGCAAGCCGGTGGACAACGCGAGCGTGATCGTGAAGTTCGTCAAAGGCCGGTCCGCGGTCAAATTCGGCGCCAAAATTCGAACCGAGTGGGAAATGAAAACCACGCAGCAAGGAATCGCCAAAGTCCCCAGCATCCCGCAAGGGAAAATTCTCATTCAAGTGATCGCCAAGAATTATCAAACCTTCGGCGAGACCTTCGATGTCGACCAGGAAGAGAAGACCATCGAAATCAAGCTGAATCCGCCGCAAGACCAATACACCTCGCATCCAAAATAAACTTCCATGAGCCAGGCCCTGTATCCTCCCAGCGAAGAATTCGTCCGCAAAGCCCACGTTCAGGGCATGGAAGGCTACCGCGAGCTGTACCGCCGCGCCGAAGCAAGACCCGGAAGCAATTCTGGGGCGAACTCGCCGAGCGCGAGATCCACTGGTTCGAAAAATGGTCGCAGGTGCTCGAATGGAATCCGCCTTTCGCGCGATGGTTCGCCGGCGCGAAAACCAACGTCTCCTATAACTGCCTGGACCGCCATCTGACCACGCATCGCAAGAACAAAGTCGCGATTCTGTGGGAAGGCGAGCCCGGCGAGCAGCGCTTCCTCACCTATCAGGAACTGCACCGGCTGGTGGTCGCGCTTCGCCAGCGTTCTGAAATCGCGCGGCTACAAAGCCGGCGACCGCGCCATCATCTACATGCCGATGATCCCGGAGCTGCCCATCGCCATGCTGGCGTGCACGCGGCTCGGCATCATCCATAGCGTCGTGTTCGGCGGATTCTCGGCGGAAGCGCTGAAGGCGCGCATTCAGGATCTGGGCGCGACCCTGGTGATCACCGCCGATGGCGGCTTACCGGCGCGGCAAGGAAGTGAAGCTCAAGCCCGCGGTCGACGAAGCGCTCGACCGAATGCCCCGGCGTTCGCGACGTCATCGTGTATCGGCGCACCGGTTCCGATACGCCCATGAAGAGCTGGCCGCGATCTCTGGTGGCATGATCTCGACGAGACACGCGACCGAAGATTGCCCCGCCGTTCAGCTCGATAGCGAGCATCCTCTGTTCGTGCTCTACACCTCCGGCACCACCGGCAAGCCCAAAGGCATCCTGCACACCACCGGCGGCTATCTCACGCACGTCACCGCGACCATGAAATGGGTCTTCGATCTGCGCGATGAAGACACCTACTGGTGCTCGGCCGATATCGGCTGGGTCACCGGCCACAGCTACATCGTCTACGGGCCGCTCTCGGCCGGCGCGACCACGCGTGATGTACGAAGGCGCGCTCGATTATCCGCAGTTCGACCGCTGGTGGCGCATCATCGAAAAATATCGCGTCAATATTTTCTACACTTCGCCCACCGCGATCCGCGCGCTGATCCGCCAGGGCGATCAATGGCCCGACGCGCACGATCTTTCGAGCCTGCGCCTGCTCGGCTCGGTGGGCGAGCCGATCAATCCCGCGGCCTGGGAATGGTATCACCGCGTGATCGGCAAAGGCCGCTGCCCCATCGTCGATACCTGGTGGCAGACCGAAACCGGCGGCATCATGATCGCGCCCATGCCCGGCGCGGTTCCGCTGAAACCCGGCTCGGGCACGCTGCCGCATGCCCGGCGATCATTCCCGACATCGTCGATCTCAACGGCTATCGCAGTCGGCACCGATCGCGAAGGCTTCCTGATCATGCGCCGCCCGTGGCCGGGCATGATTCGCACCATCTGGGGCGATCCGGAGCGTTTCAAAGAACAATATTGGAGCCAGCGTTCCCGGCGCGTATTTCACCGGCGACGCCGCGCGCCGCGATGCCGACGGCTACTACTGGGTTCTCGGCCGCGTCGACGACGTGATGAACGTCAGCGGCCATCGCCTGAGCACCATGGAAGTCGAGTCCGCGCTGGTGCAGCACCCGGCTGTGGCGGAAGCGGCGGTGGTCGGCAAGCCGCACGAGATCACCGGGCAGGCCGTGTGCTGCTTCGTCACGCTCAAGAAGGGCGACTGGGACCACGACAAGCTCGGCAAGGAGCTGCGCCAGTGGGTGGCGCACGAAATCGGCGCCTTCGCGCGGCCCGAGGAGATCCGCTTCTCCGACGCGCTGCCCAAAACGCGCAGCGGCAAAATCATGCGCCGCCTGCTGCGGGAGATCGTGACCACTCATTACCGTGACCGGCGACGTGACCACGCTCGAAGATCTGAGCGTCGTCACGCTGCTCGCGTCTCAACAAGATGACGAGTGAACTCCGCGGTCCTGCTGGCGAATCTCGCGTCGACGCTGTTTCTCACCGGGCTCGCGTGGTCGCTCCAGTTGGTTCAGTTGCCGATCCTGTTGAGCGGTGACGTTTCGCGCCTGGCGCTGCATCGCCGCCTGAATACACGGCTAATGGTTTTGCCGATGGCCGTCGAATTCGGGACCGCCGCATGGCTCGCACGAACCACTCCTCTGATCGCCGCGTTCCTGCTGTGGTGCGTCGTTGGCTACGCAACCCTCCGTTATTCATTGGCGCACCGCGAAGGTTTCGCGAAGATGGATCGGCTGAACCGCTGGAACTGGCTCCGCACGCTGTGTTGGACCGCCCGCTCAGGCATTTTATTGTGGATCGTCGCCGGCCGTTTACGTGTCTAATGAAGTGAGATGCGCCGGGTCGTTATCCTCGGTGGAGGTTTCGGCGGACTCTACGCCGCCAAGGCCCTGGGGAACACGTCTGTCGACGTGACGCTGATCGATCGCCGCAATTTTCATCTGTTCCAGCCGCTGCTGTATCAGGTTGCGACCGGCTCGCTGTCTCCCGGAGAAATCAGTGCCCCGCTACGGGCCGTCCTCCGCGATCAAAAGAATGTCCGTGTCCTTCTGGGCGACGCTGTTTCGCTCGACACGGCGGCTCGCAGATTGATTCTGGCCGACGGCGCGATCCCCTATGACACTCTAGTCATCGCGACGGGCGCGCGGAATTTTTACTTCGGCAATCACGATTGGCCTGCCGTCGCGCCAGGCCTAAAATCCATCGAAGACGCAACCGCGATGCGCCACAAGATTCTCAGCGCGTTCGAATCGGCCGAGCGCGAGACCGATCCTGCACGCCGCCACGCGTGGCTCACGTTTGTGATTGTCGGCGCCGGACCCACGGGCGTCGAACTCGGCGGCGCACTCGCCGAAATCGCCAATGACACGCTGCGCCACGACTTCCGTTCGATCCATCCCGAGGAATCGCGAATCCTGCTGCTCGAAGGATCGCCGCACGTCCTGCCGACATACTCGCAAAGCATTTCGCTTGCGGCGGAGCGGTCGTTGATCCGTCTCGGTGTGCGCCCGCGAACCAACGTGCGCGTCACCGGGATCGATTCCGAAGGCGTAACGCTGAGCGGTGGCGAGCGCATCGAAACTCGAACGGTCCTGTGGGCCGCCGGTGTGACTGCATCCGAGTTTTCGAGTGCGCTCGAGAGCCACGCGGGCGCTCAGCTAGATCGGCAAGGCCGCGTGATGGTCGCGCCCGATCTCACCATCCCCGGCCACCCGGAAATTTTCGTGATCGGCGACCTGGCTCATATCGAACAGGACGGCAAATCGGTTCCCGGCGTCGCGCCGGCCGCGATGCAACAAGGCCGCTACGTCGCCAAAGCGATCGCCGCACGCGGCCGAGGCGGGATGCCCAAGCCATTTCACTATCACGACAAAGGAAGCCTTGCCGTGATCGGACGCGCGACCGCCGTGGTCGAATCGGGCCGCTTAAAGCTCCACGGATTCATCGCGTGGCTGGCATGGCTATTCATTCACCTGATGTACCTGGTGGAGTTTCGCAACCGCCTGATCGTTTTCATCCGCTGGGGATTTCAATTCCTGACGTTCGACCGTGGCGCCCGGCTGATTACCGGTGTTCCGCCGGAGTTTGAATCCGGCGAATCCAGATATTCCGGTAGCGCACCCGATTCCCATGGTTCTGAAGCGCCAGCGAATCCTCGGCCGGTTGCGGCACATACTTCGCCACCGCACGATACACCGTAGGCCCCATCGCCTCGCGATGATTCTGCATCAGCACGCCGTTTAAAAACACCGTCAACGCCGCGGGTTTCACTAAACTCTCTCCTTCGAATTTGGGAGCCTCGAACACGATGTCGTAGGTTTGCCACTCGCCCGGTTTGCGCGACGCGTTGGCCAGCGGCGGCCACTGCCCGTAAATCGCGCCAGCCTGACCGTCCGCATACGTCGGATTCTCATACGAATCGAGCACCTGCACTTCATAGCGCCCTTGCAGAAAAACTCCACTGTTCCCGCGGCCCTGGCTGTTTCCCGTCACCATCGCGGGCGCGGACCATTCCACATGCAGTTGCACGTTGCCGAATTTTTCCTTGGTGGCGATATCGCCCGCTCCCGGAACCACTTCGACATATCCTTTTTCGAGCTTCCACCCCGGCGGATTCGCGCTGACCGCGACTCCATCGCCGAGTTTCGCCGCGGCCCACTTCGACAAATTGGTCCCGTCGAACAGCACAATCCCATCCGACGGCGCGCCACCCGGCCGATCCGCGGGAGTCACCACGGGCGGATGCGGCCGAGCCGGATCGTGGACGTGATATGGAAGCCCTGGCAGCATCGGTGTGTCCGTAAATCCCAGATCGTGGTTCGCGGTCTGATTCTGGCCGATCGCCGATACGCCCGCGATGATGAACAACGCCAACAGTGCGCGCATAGATCCCATCCTCGCCCAACATGTTACGCTAGGGGCGCGCATGTTTGCTCGGTTTGTTCTGGCAGTCCTCCTCGCGGCTGCCGCAGTCGCCCAAACTCCTTCCACCCTTTTCCAGCAGGTCAACGAAATGGTGACCGAGCTGTCGGATATCACTGGCTGGACCGTCCGCCGGAAAGTTCCGTCGGAAATGTTGAGTAAGGATACCTTCCACCGCTACGTGGATTCGCGCATGAAGGAATCCTCCAGCGCCCGCGAAATCCGCGCCGAAGAGCTGGTTCTCAAGATGTTCGGCTTCGTCCCGCAGGATTTCAATCTCGCCAAGGAAACCGTCGAGCTGGTCAGCGAGCAAGCCGCCGCCTTCTACGACTACAACAAGAAACGCCTTTACATCCTCGATTCCACCACCGAAGGCATGGAGCAGCGAGTCGCGCTGGTGCATGAATTAGCCCACGCGCTCGCCGATCAGCATCATCCGCTGGGAAAATATCTGCACAAAGGCTCGCCCGACGACGACGCCTCCACTGCTCGCCAGGCCGTGATGGAGGGCCAGGCGACGTGGCTCACCTGGGCTTACATGTCTAAGCGCAACGGCGGAAAAGCTGAGGTTCCCGCTGCCATGATTGACGAATTAACCAAATCCCTGGGAGCCGATGGCGCTGATTTTCCAGTGTTCACCAAGGCTCCGCTGTATATGAAAGAATCCCTGGTATTCCCTTACAACGAAGGCTTGAAGTTCCAGGATGCCGTCTTTCACAAGCTCGGCCGCGCCGGCTTCGACCAGTTATTCACCCGCCCGCCCGACACCACGCAGCAGATCCTGCACCCGGAGGCGTATCTCGATAACCAGAAGCACGTGGAACCAGACCCTCCACCGCTCGACTCCATCATCTCGAAGCCGGATGCCAAACGTTACCGCGTGCTCGCCGAAGGAAGCTTGGGAGAATTCGAACACTCGGTCTTGTTGCGCCAGTTCGTCTCCGAAAAAGAGGGGGCCGCAGCCGCCAGCCACTGGCGTGGAGGAACGTTCCGCCTGTATGAATCGAAACGCGACAAACACCCGGTCCTGAGCTACAAATCCGAGTGGGATTCGCCCGAAGCCGCCCAGGAATTCTTCGTCTTATATCAGCGCGTCATGAAAGGCCGCTGGGCCAAGATGAATATCGAACAAAAGGAGAACGCGAAAATCGCGGGCTCCGGCGACAGCGGAAAATTCGAGCTGTGGGTGACCGGTCCGACCGTCCAATCCATTGAAGGCCTGAGGTAAACTGGGACCATGAGAATCCTTGCATCTGTTCTCGCATTCGGCATCACGGCCATGGCTGCCGCGCCGCCGGTGATCAAGAAAGCCGCCGAATTCACGATTACCGAGCCGTCCGGGAAGCAGCTTCTTCTATCGAGCTTCAAAGGCAACGTGGTGGTCCTGACGTTCATCTACACCACCTGCCCGCATTGCCAGGACGAGTCGCGAATGCTGACCAAGCTCTACAAGGAAATGGGCCCGCGCGGGCTTCAGGTGCTCGGCGTCGCGTTCAACGATAACGCCGGAATCCTGGTTCCCGGCTTCGTCGAGCAGTTCGGCGTCCCCTATCCCATCGGCGCCAGCGCGCGTGAGCCCGTGTTGAGTTACCTCGGTATCTCTGATTCCGTAATGGTCCGCTGGTCCGTACCGCAAATTATGGTGATCGATCGCAAGGGCAACATCCGCGCGCAGTCACCCCTGCAGGGAGATCCCAATCTTCAGCAGGAAGCGTATATGCGCAACCTGATCGAAACCTTGCTGAGGGAACCCGGCCCAACCACTTCATCGAGCGCCAAAAAACCGTCGAGCCACTAATCATGCGATTGACTGCAATCACCGCCCTGGTCGCCGCCGCCCTTCCGGCGTTCGCGATGCCTCCCTTGCCGCGCAAATCGCCCGAGTTCACGATTACCGAAGGCCCCGGCAAGGACCTTCTCCTTTCCAGCTTTCGCGGAAAAGTGGTAGTGCTGGCATTCGTGCACACCACTTGCATCCACTGCCAGGCCTTTTCGGCGATGATTACCAAACTGCACAAAGAGTTGGGCCCGCGTGGATTCCAGCCCATCGACGTGGCGTGGAACCCGAATGCGGAGCAGTTGGTGCCCAGCTTCGTGAAGGATATCGGCATCGATTTTCCCGTCGGCTACAGCGAATGGGAGCCGATCATGAGCTATCTGGGATTCTCCGTGATGGATCGCCCCGTGGTTCCGCTGGTCGTGGTGATCGACAAGAAGGGCATGATTCGCGCGCAGAGCCCCCCGCAGGGCGACCCCAATCTTCAGGATGAGGGCAAACTCCGTTCGATGATCGAAGGCCTGCTCAGCGAAGGCGCCACCAGCAGTAAAGCCGGCAAGGCGAAGCACTAGAAGCTTGTCGAAAAAGGGGGACAGACTCCGCTGTCCCGAACGGCACAGCGTTGATCTTCAAGGAGCTTCCGCGCGTGGACAGAGCGGTCTGTCCCCCTTCTTCCTAGGCCAGCGCCGCTTTGCAATAAGCGAAGCACTTTTTCATTTCGACGATCGTGTCGCCGCCCGCGTACTCATATTCGATGTTGGCGGGAATGGGATAGCGCTTATTCTTCAGGACCTGCAACACTTCACGGATCTTCGTGTCGCCTTCTCCGAACGGAGTTCCGGGACCCTGGTTCTTCTTGCGATCCTTAATATGCAGCGTCACGATGCGATCGTGATGCTGTTCCAGAAAGCTCACCGGATCGTAACCCGCCGCCGTGAAATGCCCGATATCCAGGTTGATCGCGAGATATTTGGACTCCCCGCGCAGCGCCTCCTCGAAATCCTCCGGGCGCGCGAACTCGTTGGCTTTCAGATTCGAATGATTATGGAAACCGACGTAGATCTTATGCTCGTCGGCCAGCTTGTTGAGCCGCTTCGCCGTCGATACATTCGACGACGAAGTCACGTATTTCACGCCCAACGCCTCCGCCATATCGAAGCCGCGCGCCAGCTCTTCGTCCGACCAATCCTCGCGGAAACTGTAGTTGAACGCGTACAGGTCGATGCCCGCGTCGTCGAACTTCTTGCGCACGCCTCGCAATTCATCGAGCGGAGGATTCTTGCGCCACGCCGCCAGCGCAGCCGGATCTTTGGGCTCGACATGGCCTTGGTACAGCTCCGCCTCGCCCAGCCCGACCTCTTTCATCCCCGCGATGCACGCATCCAGCGACCGGTCGCGAAAGCTGTACGTCTGCGCGCCGATGGTGACGCCGTGGATCTTCGAATCGATTTTTGCGAAGGCCGCAATCGCCAGCTTGCCAAATGTTCTGCGCGTCATCCCAAAATCCTCGCAATCGCCTCCGCGATGATTTTTCCGTGGAAACGGCCGTTTTCGATGAAAATTTCGTTGGTATGCATACCCGCCACCAGCACGCCCGCCAGGTACATCCCCTTGCGATCGCTTTCAAGCGTATCAGGATCGGTATAGGGCCGCTTGGTCTCCGGATCGAACCGGATGCCGTGCGCTTCCAGGAACCGCGTGTCGGGCTGATACCCGGTCATCGCGAACACAAAATCGTTCTTGACGATCTGCTCCCCTTTGGGCGTGTTCAGGGTCACGGTAGTCTCATCGATCCGCGCTATCGTCGACCGGAAGAACGCCGCGATCTCCCCGCTCTTGATGCGATTTTCGATGTTCGGCTTGATCCAGTATTTCACACGTGAAGAAATCTCTTCGCCGCGATGCACCAGCGTGACCCGCGCCCCGCTCCAGTGCAGCTCCAGCGCCGCGATCGCCGCCGAATTCTTCGCTCCCACGATCAACACGTCCTGGTTGTAGTACGGATGCGCTTCCTTGTAGTAATGAATCACCTTGGGCAGATTCTCGCCCGGAACATTCAGCAGATTCGGCACATCGTAATAGCCCGTGGCGAGAATCACTTTCTTCGACGTATAGGCCTGCGGGCAGCCGTGCATGTCCGTCGAGTGCGTCACGAACTCGCCATCCTCGCCCGAAATCCGGTCGACAAGCTGGTACTGCCGGATGTCCAGCCCGTAGTGATCCGCCACGCGCCGGTAATACTTCAAGGCTTCGGCGCGCACCGGCTTCTCGTTCAACGACGTCATGGGAATGTCGCCGATCTCCAGCAGCTCAGGAGTGGTGAAAAAAACCAGATTGGTCGGGTACTCATAAATCGAGTTGACCACGCACCCCTTGTCGATCAGCACCGCGCGGATTCCGCGCCGTTTCAGCTCGATTCCGCACGCCAGGCCGGTCGGCCCCGCGCCCGCCACCACCACATCGGTTGTTTCCACGCTACAGCATCCCTTCGACGTTTGCGTACACACGATTCAGAGCTTCATTCAACTGCGACGGATCCTTGCCGCCGCCCTCGGCCATATCGGGCCGCCCTCCGCCTTTTCCGCCGGTGCGCTGGGCGATCTCCTGCACCAGCTTGCCCGCGTGGACTTTCGACGTCAGGTCCTTGGTGACGCCGCTGACGATTGAGACAATCGAATCCTCTCCGGCTGCCAGCACGATCACAGCGCTCTTCAGTTTATTGCGCAGTGAATCGACCAGAGTTCGAAGCTGTTCGCGATCGAACCCCTCAACGCGCGCCGCCAGGACCTTCACGCCCTTGATCTCGCGAGCCTGACCCTCCAGCGCGCCCGCCTGCGCTTGCGCCATGCGATTCTTCAGTTGATGCAGTTCGTGCTCCAGCGACTTCTCGCGCGCCACCAGCTTCTCCACCTGTTCGATCAATTCAGCCTCCGGCGCATGCACGACGCCCGCAACCCGGGTCAGCTCATTCTCCGCAGTCTGAAAACGCCGCAGCGCGCCTTCCCCGGTAATCGCCTCGATGCGCCGCACGCCCGCGGAAATTGAGCCTTCGTACACGATCTTGCAAATCCCGATATCGCCGGTGCGCGCGACGTGCGTGCCTCCGCACAATTCCTTACTAAAGCCTTCGATCGAAACCACGCGCACATGCTCGCCATATTTTTCCCCGAACAGCGCCATAGCGCCGGTTTCGAGCGCGCGATCCAGATCCATCACGTCCGTATGCACCGGTACGTTCTTGAGAATCTCCTCATTCATCAGCCGCTCGACTTCCTTGATCTCGTCGGCATCCATCGCCGTATAGTGCGTAAAATCGAACCGCAGCCGCGACGGTTCGACAATGCTGCCCGCCTGCTTCACATGCTTCCCGAGCACAGTTCGCAGCGCTGCGTGAAGCAAATGGGTTCCCGTATGATTCCGCATGGTCGAATTCCGCGATTGCGGATCGACGCGCGCAATCACTCGGTTGCCCTCTTTGATCGCCGCATGGGCCTTCACTTTGTGGACGGTTCTTCCCGCCGCCGGAGCATAGGCCGATTCGACCACTGCCAGCACATCGCCCGTCTCCGGCGAGACCAGCACACCCGTATCGCCCACCTGCCCGCCCGCTTCGGCGTAGAACGGCGTCCGATCCAGCGCGACTTCCCCATCCTGCATGGCGAGCACCGTCGCCGGCGACTCCAGCATCTCGCGTCCCACGAACTCCGTCTTCGGCAAGCCTTGATAAACCGGATTGACTTGCGATTTCTCAGCGCCCTTCCAGCTCGCGCGAGCCCGAGTGCGCTGCTTCTCCATCTCGGCCTCGAAACCCTGCAGATCGATGGTCAGCCCCGATTCGCGCGCCATCTCCTCCTGCTCATCCAACGCGAGTCCGTAAGTGTCATACAGCTTGAACGCGACGGCCCCCCGCAAAACGGTGCCGCCAGCGGCCTTGGCCTCGTCGTGAAAAACCTTCTCCGCCACCTGGAACGTCGTCGCATAACGATGCTCCTCATCCTTCACCACACGCGCCACCCGCTGCACGCTCTCCATCATTTCCGGATACGCGTCACGCATATGCTCGGCGACGAACCCCGTCAATTGGTAAAGATACGGCTCGCCCACTCCGAGCATCCGGGCATTCCGCATCGCGCGCCGCATGATCTTCCGCAGCACATACCCGCGCCCTTCATTCGACGGCAGCACGCCGTCGTTAATCAGAAACGCCGTAGCCCGCGCATGATCCGCGTTGATCCGCAGCGCGACGTCGGTTCGCTCATCTTCCCCGTAGCTTTTCTTGAAGAGCTCGCCCGCCCGGTCGATGATGGGACGAATCAGATCCGTGTCGTAATTCGACAACTTACCCTGCATCACCACCGCGATGCGCTCCAGCCCCATGCCCGTATCGATCGAAGGCCGGGGCAGCGGCGTCAGCTTTCCCGTTGAATCGCGGTCGAACTGCATGAACACCAGGTTCCACAGCTCGACAAATCGGCCGCCGCCATCGTCGGGAAATTCCTCATGCTCGCGCCCCGGCTCCGCGGCTTCGGGACCGAAATCGTAATGAAGCTCCGAGCACGGCCCGCACGGACCGGTGTCGCCCATCTGCCAGAAATTGTCCTTCTCATCCAGGCGGAAAATCCGGCTCATGGGCATGCCGGTCACGCTATTCCAGAGTTTTTCCGCGTCGTCGTCTTCGCGAAACACGGTGGCGTACAGTTTGTCTTTCGGAAGGCCGTATTCTTTGGTGATCAGTTCCCACGCGAATGCGATCGCGTCTTTCTTGAAATAATCGCCGAAGGAAAAATTCCCCAGCATCTCGAAAAATGTGTGATGCCGCCGCGTGTACCCGACGTTATCCAGGTCGTTGTGCTTGCCGCCCGCGCGCACGCACTTCTGGGAACTGGCCGCGCGATTGTAGTCGCGCTTTTCCTGCCCCAGGAACACATCCTTGAACTGATTCATGCCGGCATTGGTGAACAGCAGCGTCGGGTCGTTGGCCGGCACCAGCGGCGAGCTTTTCACCACGCGATGGCCGCGCTGTGCGAAGTAATCTAGGAACGTCTGGCGAGTCTGAGAGCCTGTCATCTAAGTAACTTCATTCTTGCACGAAAGAAAAAAGGGACGCGCCCCGTGTGGAGGCGCATCCCTTTGACTTATTTGAAGCTAGAGTCAGCTTACCAGACGTAACGACCCGCAAACTGCATTTGCCGGGGAGCGGTCAGCGTGCTGGTGAGTCTCCCGAAGTTCGACGAGGAGAAGTCGCTCAGATTGGCGCCCGCCGGATCGAAGATCACCGAGTTGGTCACGTTGTACGTTTCCCACCGGAGCTGGAGTTGATGGTGCTCGCTGTACGGCATCTTGAAGACCTTGTACAAGCCGGTATCGATGTTGAACAGGCCGTTGCCGCGGAACGCATCGCGCAGACCGGATTGTCCGGCGGGAGTTTCGACAAAGCTCCCGTACACGCCACGCGGCGATCCGGAGGGCGAAACCACCACCGATAACGGCGCGGAGAACAGATCCGGACCGCCGTTCTTGATGCCGGTGGCATTGTTCGTTTCCGTCACCGGGATGTAGCCCGCGGGAACGGCGTTGGCGCCTACTTCCCAGTCCGTCGGCCAGCGCGAGCCATTGTTGACGGTAAACGGCAGACCCGAGGTCTGGCGGTAGTTGCCGCTGATCTGCCATCCGCCGACAAACGCATCCAGGATCTTGTTCATGTTGTTCCCGAAATGCCGGCCGCGGCCGAAGGGCAACTCGTAAACGCCGTATGCATTCACCTGCTGCGTGGTGTCGTAACCTGAAACGGCTCTCATCTGGCTGGGGTTCCAGGTGCTTTGGACGAACCCCGTGAAGGCTGCGGCGGCCGAGTTGAACGTACCGCCCGTCCCCGTTCCGGATTCACCCACCGATCCCAGGTCGATGGACTTGGACCAGGTGTAATTCAAGTCGAATTGCAAGCCGTAGCTGTATCGTTTGCGCACCGACCATTGCATCGCGTGATAGTCGCCCAACCCGATCGAGCTGAACGCGGAAAGAGCGGAAAATTGAGGATTGAACAGCATCCATGGCCCCTGAACTCCGCACGCCATCTGACTGACGTTGCCTTTCGAGTTGAACTTCGTGCCCGTGGTGCTGCAATTGGCGGCATTGTCGGCGTTGTTCAAGGTATTCGTCGCGTCGCCGGCATTGCTGTTGTGGATGAAGTCATTGGCCCACACTTGCGTCGGGGTGAGCCCGTTACCGCCCGCTCCGGCCCACATATTCTGGAAGAACGGAATATTCGGAATTTGGCTCGGCTGCATGCCCTGGAGGTCGGTGTAGCTCATCAACTGCGTCATCGCCTGGAAGTAAGTTTGTCCGGACTTGGGATCCACCATATTGGTCGGCTCGGCCAAGTCCCGATTGATCAGAGAGTGGCGCGCGAGGCGGCCCACATAGGAGCCCTGAATGAAGAACCCATGCCCGAACTCGCGGCCGATGCTGAAATCCAGATTGATGGTGTAAGGCGCGGCCAGTTGCTGGTCGATACTATTGGTGATCGCAAACGAGCCCGATTGGCCGGCGCCATAAGGATAAACCAGCGGAAGTCCGCCAGGACCCGCTGCCGGCACGATAGAGCCCGGTACCGTGAAGAAGCTGGTAAAGCGCGGAACCTGGGCGGAGCCTAGCAGGTTCGCCGGATTCGTGAAGCTCTGCGAAAGTCCTGGCGTAGTCGAGCTGAAAGATTGGGCGAGCGGCTGGCCGACCAGATCGTAATACATGCCGGCGCCGGCGCGGATCGAAGTCTTACCCGGCCCACCGAACAGGAATTTCGAGATTCCGCTGTCGCCCTTGGGCGAATAAGCCAAACCAAGGCGCGGCGCCCAGTTCTTATGGAACGGATACATCGAGCTGCCCTCGCTGGCAGGAATAAAGTTGATGAGCCCGGCGTCCTGCTGGCTCAACCCGAGGTTCGCAAAGCTGGCGCGCGCTCCCAACCACGCCGCGAGCGGAGTGTTCGTCGACGCTTGCTGCCCGTTAGCCTCATAAACGGGAGGCGCCAAAGAATACCGGATGCCCGCGGTCACCGTAAAGTTGCGCGTGGCCTTCCAGGTGTCCTGAAAATACATTTCGCCTTCGTGATTCACGAAGTCGCGCGTGACGGGAGACCCCACAGGCAACAGCGTTCCGTTCACCAGATAGTTGTAGCGCGCCGTCCCTTGCGCCTCCAGGCCCAGAACATCCGCCATGGCGTACTCTGCATTTTGCGCGAAGCCGCTCGATACTCCCGGGGGAGCCAGATCGTTTCCGGAACCGTTCAGCCAGGACGGATTCGAGCTCGCGCTGCTGTATGAGTTGGCGAAGCTTACCGACTGATTGGAAACCAGCAGAGCCAAGCCGCCAAAGCGGAAATCGTGCGCGCCATGATTCCAGGAGAAATCGTCGGAAATGGTGTGAACAGGAATGATGCGCGCCAAGCCCGTGCTGGTGCCGTACGGTGTATCCAACCCGCGGAACCACTCGTAAGCGCTGGTCAATACGCCCGTCGTCTGATTGCCGCCGCGCGTGAAACCGTAGTGGAAGGTGCTCACCAGGTTCGGCGTGATCACATCGGTCCAGCCCGCCGCCAAGCCCTTGCTGTTAGCCAGGCTGACGGAATTGGAAGGCAACCCCGGAAACTGAGGAACGTTGGCGGTGCCGTTGTTCGCCCAGTCGTCCTGAAGCTGGCCGCGGAGGAACAAAGAGTTCTTGCCGGCGCTATCCGGACGGTAATCAATCTTGGCGATATACGTGTTCTGGATGTTATGTCCGGGAGCGTTGAAGCTATAACCTTGCGTATTCAGCCCGTCCCCGTTCTGGAAGTTGTTGCCGGCCGGATATTGATTCAACACCTTGAGCGCCGCTGCGTTCACTCCGATGCCGGCTGGATCGGTCGCCTGCACCTGCGCGGGAGACAACTGGAGGGTTTGGCCGGAGCCGTTGAGATATTGGACAATCCCCTGTTTCAGTGTCGCGGTCGGCACCGTTCGATTGACCGTGTTCGAGCTGGCGTCGCGCCGGCCCTCGAAGTTGCCGAAGTAGAACAGCTTGTTCTTCTTGATCGCGCCCCCCAGGGACACGCCAAAGACATTCACCAGCAGCGGAGCGATCTTGACGCCGGCCTGATTGCTGAAGAAGCTGTTGGCCGCTGTCTCCGTCCCGCGGCGATACTCATACGCCGATCCGTGAAATTCATTGGTGCCGGATTTGGTCACCAGCGCGACGTCCGCACCGGACCCGCGGCCCGACGTGGCGTCCTCATTGGTCGTCGTGGTGCGAAACTCCTCCACCGAGTCGAGCGTCGCGCGCAGCACGCTGGTGAACGGAGTCCGTCCGTTCTGATCGTTGACGTCCGCGCCGTCGAGGGTAATGTTGCCCTGGTCGGATTTACCGCCGTCCACCGATCCGCTGCGGTAGTCCATGGAGCCCGCCCCGCCCGCCGCCGCGCCAAACGACCCGAAGCTGGTCACGCCCGGCTGAAACGCCAGAAGACCCGCAACGTTGCGCGCGAACATAGGCATCTGAATAATCGCGTTGCTGTTGATCGCGTTGCCGAGCGATGCATCCGTTGTGTTCACCTGCACGGCCGCGGCTTCCACCTGAACGCTGGTGGTGGTGGTCCCGAGTTTGACGAAGGTGATCGGGATGGTCGCCGGCTGATTCACCAGCAATTCCACGTTTTCGATGACCACGTCGGCGAACCCTGAGGCTTTTGCCGTCAGTTTGTAGGTACCCGGCGTCAACTGCTGCATGGTGTAGCGGCCTTGCGGGTCGGCCGTGGTCTCGCGCTGCGCACCCGTCTTATTCTCGACGATGGTAATGGTTGCGCCCGGAATGACGGCGCCGCTTGGATCGCTTACCGTTCCGGTCAGCGAAGTGGTCTGCGCAAACAGACCTGTCGCCGCGATCATGCAAAGAATGAACAGCCCCAGAAGCCTTCTCATCCAACTACCCCTTTCAGAGTGGAGATCAAACCCTATAAAAAGCCCGGTTGTAAATGTGTATCAAATTTGACCGGCCCTGTCAATGACATTTGCGTTATAAAGACGCTACTCGGTAACGGTAAGGCGCACCGGTACGCATCGTCATTTTGCGCTTGATTGACTTGTCGATTCAGCGACTTGAACGCGTCACCATCCGGCCGGTTTGCCGCGATTCTGCACGTCGAGCCACTTCTGTAACGGCGCAAAGTAATCGCGAATTGCCGTCGCATCCATTTCGCGCTGCCCGGTCAGTGTGAATAATGCGTCCTGCCACGGTTTGCTGAGTCCCATCTCCAGCATTTCATTTAATCGCCGCCCGGCCTCCCGATTTCCATAGATCGAGCAGCGGTTCAGCGGACCCACGCAGCCCGCGCTCTTCGAAAGTGCGCGGTGAAACTGGAACTGAAGAATGTCGGCCAGGAAGTACCGCATGTAAGGCGTGTCCGAAGCCACGTGATACTTCGCCCCTGGATCGAAATCCTTCTCGCTACCCGGCGTGGGCCGCGCGACGCCCTGGTATTTCAAGCGCAGTTGCCACCACGCTTCGTTGTATTTTTCCGGCGGCATTCGCCCGAAAAAACTTTCCAGCGCCATTGATCGATCATCAAACCGAACGGCAGAAACGCGATCTTCTCCAGAGCCTTGTTCAGCAGCAACCCGATGTCCTTCGACGCATCCGGTTCTTTCTCGATGAACCCGAGCTTCACCAGATATTCCGGCGTGATCGACAGCGCGATGGTATCGCCGATGGCTTCGTGAAACCCGTCGTTGGCGCTGTCTCGAAACAGGAACGGCTGCTTGTCGTAAGCCCGCTGGTAGAAATTGTGCCCCAGCTCATGATGCACGGTCATGAAATCCTCGGCGGTGATATCGATGCACAGCTTCAGCCGCACATCTTCGACGCTATCGATGTCCCACGCGCTGGCGTGGCACACCACTTCGCGATCGCGCGGCTTCACGAACAGGGACCGCTCCCAGAACGTCGCGGGAAGCGGCGCGAATCCCAGCGACTTGAAGAAATTCTCGCCATAATGGACCATACTGCAGCGCGTCCGTGTTGCGCGATTTCAAAATTTGCGTCAGATCGTAGCCGGGATCGGCTTGCGCGGGCGCCACCAGCTTGATAAATATTGGTCCAGTCCTGCGCCCAGATGTTGCCCAGCAGATGCGCCGGAATCGGACCTTTTGCGGGAACCACGTCCGCGCCGTATTTCTCGCGCAGTTTCCAGCGCACATAGGCGTGCAGCGAAACATACAGCGGACGCACCTGCTCCCACAGCCGGTCGAGCTCCTTCGCGAAATCGTCCGGCAGCCATGTCGTACTTGGCGCGCCACATCGCGCCGGTATCTTTGAATCCCAGCTCGCGCGCGCCTTTATTCGACAGCTCACGAACCGCGCGAAATCGGTGCGCATCGGCGGCGAAATCGCGTGCCAGCCGCTCCATGCGTCCAGCAGCTCTGTCGGGTTCGTGGCTGGTCGCCATGATCCGCGTGATGTCCTCGATGTCCAGGCACTTCTGATCGGAATACTTGCTTCCGGCAATACTTGCCCTTCCCGTAGGTGCCTTCGAGCGATGCGGCCAGGCGCGTGACCTCGGCGCTTTCCGCCGGATCCGACAGGCGCGGCGAGCGTCAGCCCGAGCTTCAACAGCAACATCTTGCGCGCCATATCGGGCGGAAGCTTGACGTGTCGAACTGCACCGCGCCTTTCGCCAACCGCACGCCTTCGCGATCTGCCGCTCATCGGCCTGCGCAGACAGCGTCTCGGTGTCATCGGTGATGAAGTTTGCGTCGAATCCAATCCGCCTGGCTCGCCTCCGGGCTCAGACCGAGCAGCTTCTTCTCGGCGTCGTCGAGAAACTTCTCGCGCATCAGCGACGGTCGGCGAAGCCGCAAATACGAGCCGGAGCCAGCAACAGCAGGAGCGTCTTCATGACGTCATCTTACATTGAGATGATTGACGTGGAAGATTCCGGACAACGAATTAAAAAAGGGCCCGAACATGCGTCCATTCTCTTTCGAAAACCGACGCAGCCGAGCCGAATCGTTCCTGAATGCGTTTATGCGGCCTTCGCCGGCACGCGCACCAGCCCCGGCAGCATTTCCGCCAGAACGTCTTCCACCCGCTCGGCGAAGATGAACTCCATCTCCTTGCGAACCTCCTCCGGCAGATCGCGCAGATCCTTCTGATTGCCCCGCGGCAGGATCACGCGCTTGATTCCCGCGCGCCGCGCCGCCAGCACCTTCTCCTTCACGCCGCCGATCGGCAGCACCAGACCGGTCAGCGTAACTTCGCCCGTCATCGCCGTGTCGCTGCGCGCCGGCCTGCCCGAGTAGAGCGAAGCCAGCGCCGTCGTCATCGTCACGCCCGCCGACGGACCGTCCTTCGGGATCGCGCCCGCCGGAACGTGGATGTGCAGACCCGCATTCAGGAACTTCGCCGGATCGATCCCCAGCGCCGCCGCGTGACTCCACACGTAACTGCGCGCGGTCTTCGCCGATTCCTGCATCACTTCGCCGAGTTGGCCGGTGATGGTCAGGTCCTTGCCGTCCGGCAGCAGCGTCGCTTCGATGTACAGCACGTCGCCGCCGGTTTCCGTCCACGCGAGCCCCGTCGCCACGCCCGCCGGCAGATCCTTGCCGAGCTTGCTTCCGGCGAGAATCGGCTCCGGACCCAGCATCTCCACCAGATCCTCCGGCGTCACCGTCACGTGTTCCGGCTGGCCCTCGGCGAACTTCAGCGCGACCTTGCGGATCACGCGACCGATGCGTCTGCTCCAGCCGCCGCACGCCCGCTTCGCGCGTGTACGACCGCGATCAGCTTCTTCAGCGCCGCGTCGGTGATCTCACACTGCTCCGGCTGTCAGCCCGGCCTGCGTCAACTGCCGCGGCAGCAGATACCGCGCGCGATCTGCGCCTTCTCTTCCTCGCTGTAGCCCGACAGCCGCAGGATCTCCATCCGGTCCAGCAGCGGCGCCGGAATCGTGTCCAGCGTATTCGCCGTGGTGACGAACAACACCTTCGACAAATCGAACGGCAGATCCAGGTAATTGTCGCGGAACGTCTTGTTCTGCTCCGGATCCAGCACTTCGAGCAGCGCCGCCGCCGGATCGCCGCGGAAATCGCGCCCCAGCTTGTCGACTTCGTCCAGCATCAGCACCGGATTCGACGCACCCGGCGCGCCGCATGGCTTGAATCAGGCGTCCCGGCAGCGCGCCGATGTAGGTCCGCCGATGGCCGCGCAGTTCCGCTTCGTCGTGCAGGCCGCCCAGGCTCATCCGCTCGAACTTGCGTCCCAGCGCCCGCGCGATCGATTGCCCCAGCGACGTCTTGCCGACGCCCGGCGCGCCCACGAAGCACAGAATCGGAGCCTTCGCTTCCGGATTCAGCTTCAGCACCGCCAGGTGCTCCAGGATGCGCTCCTTCACCTTCGGTGATGCCGAAGTGATCCTCGTCGAGCACCTGCCGCGCCCGCGCAATGATCCAGGTTGTCCTCGCTGCGCTTGTTCCACGGCAGCTCGATCACGTATTCGAGCCACGTGCGGATCACGTTGTACTCCGGCTGCGCCGACGGCAGCTTCTCCAGCCGCGCCAGCTCGCGCTCGGCTTCCTTGCGGACATCTTCCGGCAGATCGGCCTTCGCCAGCTTCTCGCGCAGTCGACTCGACTTCGGCCTGGTCGCGGATTCTTCTCGCCCAGCTCCTGCTCGATGGCGCGCTTCTGCTGCCGCAGGATGTATTCGCGCTGCTCGCGCGACATTTCGCCGCGCGCTTCCTCGGTGATCTTGTTGCGCAGCTCCAGCACTTCCACTTCGTGCGACAGCCAGCCGTGCACCATGCCGCAGCGCTTCGACGCGCGTCGGCGCTTCCAGCAGCGCCTGCTCCCGCGACCGCTTCCAGGTTCATGATCGACGCGATCATGTAGGCCAGCCGCAGCGGATCTTCCTGCGACGTGAACATCCGCGCCAGTTCCTGCGGCGTCTGGTTCGGCGACTGCATCAGCCCCACGAACTTCGTGCCCATCTCGACGATCGACAGCGTCAGCGCTTCCGTTTCGCGGCTGGAATCGTCCGGCAGCCGGCAGCGCTCGCACACGCGCCGCCATGTGTCCGCTCTCATCGTCCACTTTGACGATGACCACGCGCTCCAGGCCGTAGCACCAGCACTTCGATCTGATCTTTCGCGCGCCCCGCCTTTGCGGATCACCGCGCGCGTGCCGATGGTGAACAGATCGCTCGCGCCCGGCGTATCGACCGAAGCGTCGCGCTGCGCCACCACGATGATCTCTTTTCTTCGGTCGCGAGCGCCGCCTCCACCGCCGCAATCGAGCCCGGCACGCCCCACCGACAGCGGCATCAACAGACCCGGGAAACAACACCGAGTTCTTCAGCGGCAGCAACGGCAGCGTGCGGATTTGAATGTCTTTTTCAGCCATCATAATTGTCTCCTCATACCTTACTTTAAGATGCTTCGGCCCGCACCGCGGACTCGATTTCGAACGCCAGCTCGTGATTCTCTGCTCCGTCGACCCGCACGTTCTGCCCGTCGCGAATCTCGCCGCGCGACCAGTTTCCGCGCCAGCGGCGTCTCCACTTCCTTCTGAATCGCGCGCTTCAGCGGCCGCGCGCCGTACGCCGGATCGTAACCGACTTCACCAGGTGCTCCCGCGCCGCATCCGATCAGCGTCGATCTCGATGTGCCGCTCCGCCAGCCGCGCCCGCAATCCCGACAGCTGAATCTCGACGATCTTCTTCAAGCTGCTCCTCCGTCAAGCCGGTGGAACGTGATGATCTCGTCCACCCGGTTCAGGAACTCCGGCCGGAACAGCCGCGGCAGCTCCTCGCTGCGGCGCATTCGACGTCATGATCACGATCGTGTTCTTGAAATCCACCGTGCGCCCCTGCCCGTCCGTCAGCCGCCCGTCGTCCAGCACCTGCAGCAGCACGTGGAACACGTCCTGATGCGCCTTCTCGATCTCGTCGAGCAGCACCACCGAATACGGCCGCCGCCGCACGGCTTCGGTCAACTGCCCGCCCTCGTCGTACCCGATGTATCCCGGAGGCGCGCCCACCAGCCGCGAAACCGTGTGCTTCTCCTGATACTCCGACATGTCGATGCGGATCATGGCGTGCTCGTCGTCGAACAGGATATTGCGCCAGCGCCCGCGCCAGTTCCGTCTTGCCGACGCCCGTCGGCCCCAGGAACAGGAAGCTGCCGATCGGCCGCTTCGGATCCTTCAACCCGCCGCGAGCGCGCATCACCGCGTCCGCCACCGCATCCACGGCCTCGTCCTGCCCGACGACGCGCTTGTGCAGTTCATCCGGCAGATGAATCAGCTTCTCGACCTCGCCTTCCAGCAGCTTCGAAAGCGGAATGCCGGTCCAGCGGCTGACCACCTGCGCGATGTCTTCCTCGTCCACTTCCTCTTTGAGCAGCGTGGTCTCGCGCTTCTGCGTTTCAAGCTGCTTTTCGAGCCCCGTCAGCTTGCCGTACTTCAGCTCGGCGGCCTTGTTCAGGTCGTAAGCCCGCTCCGCCTGCTCGATCTCGACTTTCACCTGCTCGATCTGCGCGCGCATTTCGCGCTGCTTCTTCAGCGTCTCCTGATCGGCCTTCCATTGCGCCTGCAACGCTGCCGCTTCGGTCTTCAGCTCCGCCAGTTCCTTTTCGATCTTGGCCAGCCGCTCCCGCGACGCCTTATCGGATTCCTTCTTCAGCGCCTCGCGCTCGATTTCAAGCTGCATCTGCCGCCGCAGACTCTCGTCCAGTTCCGCCGGCATCGAATCGATCTCCGTGCGCAGCTTCGCCGCCGCTTCGTCGATCAGGTCGATGGCCTTATCCGGCAAGAACCGGTCGGAGATATAGCGCTTGCTCAGCACCGCCGCCGCCACCATCGCCGAATCCTTGATCCGCACGCCATGGTGCAGCTCGTACCGCTCGCGCAGCCCGCGCAGAATCGAAATCGTGTCTTCCACCGTCGGCTGGTCCACCAGCACCGTCTGGAAGCGCCGCTCCAGCGCCGCGTCTTTTTCGATATGCTTGCGATATTCGTCGAGCGTCGTCGCGCCGATGCAATGCAGCTCGCCGCGCGCCAGCATCGGCTTCAGCAGGTTGCCGGCGTCCATCGCGCCTTCGGCCTTCCCCGCCCCGACCACCGTATGCAACTCGTCGATGAACAGAATGATCTGCCCTTCGGCCGACTGGACTTCCTTGAGCACGGCCTTCAGCCGCTCCTCGAACTCGCCGCGGAACTTCGCCCCCGCGATCAGCGCGCCCATGTCGAGCGAAACGACCTTCTTGTTCTTCAACCCCTCCGGCACATCGCCGCGCACGATCCGCTGCGCCAACCCTTCGACGATGGCCGTCTTCCCAACGCCCGGCTCGCCGATCAGCACCGGATTATTCTTGGTCCGCCGCGACAGCACCTGGATCACGCGCCGGATCTCCTCGTCGCGCCCGATCACCGGATCGAGTTTCCCCGCCGCCGCCAGCTTGGTCAGATCGCGGCCATACTTTTCGAGCGCCTCATAAGTCTCTTCCGGATTCTGCGACGTCACCCGCTGGCGACCCGCGAACTTCCTGCAGCGTCCGCATGATCCGGTCGCGCGTGATCCCCAATTCTTTGAAGACCTTCTCGTCGGTCGCCGCCAGCAGTACATGCTCGACCGAAATGTAGTCGTCCTTGAACTGCTTGGCCTCGTCCTCGGCGCGCGTCAACAGCTTCTGCAGCCGGGCTGTGACATAGACCTGATCCATCCCCGCCGCCGATCCCGACACTTTCGGCAGCTTTTCCAGCTCCTGCGTCAGACGGCGATGGAGCGTCTCCAGACTCGACATCCGCCTTCGCCAAGACCGACTGCGCCAGCCCACCCTCCTGCTCGAACAGAGCCAGCAGAACGTGCTCGACATCCAGTTGCTGCTGCCCATTCCGCTGCGCCAGCGATTGGGCCGCCCGCACCCCTTCTTGCAGCTTTTCCGTGAATCGATTGAAGTCCATACACAACCTCGTTGAAGTCAGGATATCACATGAGTGTTAATATGTCCATAAATATGAGTACATCCTTGTCAACTCATACAAATATAGTATTATGAACCACATACACAACAGCTCCGGTAGTCTCAGTCAGCATTTGCAATGCAAGCAGGGGACCACAGAGTTCCGTTGTGGTGCGAGTCTCGAAGTCGTACACTGGACCTCATGCTTAACGAATTCAAGAAGTTCATCATGCGGGGAAACGTGCTGGACTTGGCGATTGGCGTCATCATCGGCGCGGCCTTCGGAAAGATCGTCACCTCACTGGTTAACGACGTTCTGATGCCGGTGATCGGCCTGGCGATCGGGAAAATCGATTTCTCGAATCTCTTCGTTTCGCTGAACGGTACGCACTTCGACACGCTGGGAGACGCGAAGAAGGCGGGCGCTCCAACGCTGAACTACGGAGTCTTCGCCAACACGGTGATCGAATTCCTGATCATCGCGTTTGTGATTTTCATGATCGTGAAGCAGGTAAATCGCCTCATGAAGCCAGCCCCGGCGCCGCCAGTGACGACCAAGGATTGCCCCCGCTGCTGCACCGCGATTCCCCTAGCCGCAACCCGCTGCCCGGCCTGTACGACAGACCTTTGAGCCTTCAGTATTCGCGTTTATCGGCGTCCATCTCTGGCCATAAACGCAAGCGAAAGCTTGTCTTATTGCTGTGACGACCCGTCGGGCCTGCGCTTCAGCGTCGGACGATCGTCGTCGCTGCCCTTGGTCCCGCCGCCGTCATCCGTCGTCGTGCCCGAGCCTGGAGCCTTCTTCAGCCGCGGACGGTTCAGATCCTTGCTATCCACCTTGCGGCGATTGTGCAGCATCGCCAGGCGGCCCTTTACGTCGTTGAACTCCGAAGTGGTGACCACGTATTCAGGGCGCTCCTTCAGCATCTCCTGAATATTCTTCTGCGCCGCCACGATGCGATCGTCGGTAGGCGGATGCGTCGAAAATACCTTGGCCATGCGTCCCCGGCTTCTTCTTTTCCAGCGACTCGATCTTTTCGAAGAAGTCCACGAACGCTTCCGGATCGTAGCCGGTCTTGTACATGTACTGCAGGCCCAGCATGTCCGCCTCGGATCTCGAACGCCTTGGAGAATTGCAGGAAGCCCACCGGGATCAGGACGCTGGCCGCCTGCTGGATGCCGTACCCGGCCCAGCCGCCCATGAAGATCAGCGGAATGGTGGCCAGGTTGCGCCACTTGGCCGCGCGTCGCCTGCCGCGTGCCGTGGCGCGCCGCGACGTGCGCGATCTCGTGCGCCATCACGCCCGCCAGCTCCGCTTCGCTGTCCGCTTTCAGAATCAGCCCGGAGTTCACGAAGAAGAACCCGCCCGGCAGCGCGAACGCGTTCACGTCTTCGGTGTCGATCACCTTGATGGTGAACGGAACCTTGGCGTCGGAATTGCGCACCAGGTTCTGGCCGACGCGATTCACGTACTCGGCGATGATCGGATCGTCGATGATCTTGGCCTGCCGCTCCACTTCCTGCGCCAGTTGCTTGCCGAGCGCGATTTCCTTCTCCATCGAATACAAGTTCACCCCCTTGCCGACATCGCGATTGCCGATTTCGTCCGGGTCTTTTTTCTTGTCGTCGGCGAAGGCCGTGACGGAAATGAGAGCAAGAATCGCGGTGAGTCCTAAAAGGCGCTTCGAAATTAATAAGGCCATCGACGGACTCCTTTCATTTGACAGTATAGACCTTTACGCGGCAGGCCGCTGGAGCGCCGCAGCCAGCTTCGGCTCCGGCGCTTTGTGGAGTGTCGGCCGGCTCGGGTCCGGCGGGTCGCCTTTGCGCCGGTTCAGAAGCATTGCCAGGCGCGCCTTCACCGCGTCGAACTCCGATGTCGTCACCACGTACTGCGGCTGATCCTTCAGCAACTCCTGGATGTTCTTCTGCACGGTCACAATGCGATCACCGGTCGGCGGATGGGTGGAAAACGCTTTGGCCACGCGCCCTGGATGCCTCGTGTTCAGCTTGTCGATCTTTTCGAAAATGTCCACCATGCCGTTCGGATCGTACCCGGTCTTATACAGGTATTCGAGACCCAGCAAATCCGCTTCGCTCTCGAAGGCCCGTCCGAATTGGAGCATACTCATGGGGATCAGCAACCCTGCCCCCTGGCTCGCGCCGTAGCCCGCCCATCCTCCCATGAATATGAGCGGTATCGTCGCCATCTGCGCGACTTGCGCGCGCGTCGCCTGCCGTGTGCCATGGCGCGCTGCAATGTGTGCGATCTCATGCGCCATTCCGCCGGCCAGTTCGGCTTCAGTTTCCGCGGTGAGAATCAGTCCGGTATTGACGAAAAAGTACCCGCCGGGAAGCGACAGCGCGTTGATGCTATCGTCTTCGATCACCTTAATTGTGAATGGGAATTTTGAATCCGAGTTGCGAACCAGGTTTTGGCCCACGCGGCTGACGTATTCGGCCACCACCGGATCGTCGATCACGCGCGCGCTCTGCTGCACCTGCTGCGCCATCTGCTTGCCCAGCGCAATTTCCTGCTGGATCGAGTACCAGTTCAAGCCCTTGCTGACGTCGCGGCTGCCAATCTGGTCCGGGTCTTTCTTCGGATCCTGTGCAAATATCGCGGACGCGAAAATGGCGAGCAGCAGCGCGATTCGCATGCTCTATTAACGTATGCTCATGTAGATGGGTTTCAAAAACTATCGCGACTTCTTCCCTGTCACCAAGAGCCAGATTTACCTGAATCATGCCTCCGTCGCGCCGCTCTGCCGGCCGGCCGCCGAGGCCATGAAATGGCTGGCAGACGACGCTCTCGAAAACGGTTCGCTGCATTACGACAAATGGCTCGAAACATACGACGGCTTGCGAAACTCAGCGGCCCGGCTGGTGAATGCGACGCCCGCCGAAATCGCGCTGGTGAAGAATACGTCGGAAGGGATCGCGACCGTCGCCATGGGGCTCGACTGGCGGCCGGGAGACACGATTGTCGCTTTCAATGAGGAGTTTCCGGCCAACCAATACCCCTGGAAACGGCTGGAATCGCAGGGCGTAAAGACCAAATGGCTGTCCGTGACCGATCCACTCGACAAGATCGACGAAGCGGCGAAAGGCGCGCGTCTGCTGGCCATCAGCTTTGTGCAGTTCTTGACCGGATACCGCGCGAATATCGAGAAGGTTGGGGAAATCTGCCATCGTCGCGGAGCGATCTATTTTGTCGACGCCATCCAGGGGCTGGGCGTGTTTCCGCTGGATGTTAGAACCGCGCATGTTGACGCATTGGCCGCCGATGGTCATAAATGGCTTCTGGGACCGGAAGGATGCGGGATCTTATATATTTCTCAGCAACTTCAGGAGCAAGTGGCGCCCGTCGAGTTCGGTTGGACCAATGTGGCGGGATACAACGACTACGGATCTCGCGACATGACCCTGCGTCCGGACGCGGGACGGTACGAATGCGGGACGCTCAATACCATCGGATGCTATGGATTGCGGGCTTCGATCGATTTTATTTTGAACGTCACCACCGGTTACATCGGGCCTGCCGTGCAGGGCTTAGGCGACCGGATCGACCAGGGCGTGAAGGCTAAAGGATACCAGACCGCTTGCGAGCGAACGCCTGAAACAGGGTCGGGAATCGTCAGCTTTCGGAAGCCGGGGGTCGACCCGGTGGCAATGGTCGCGAACCTCAAGCAGAACGGCGTGGCCGCGGCGGCGCGCGCTGGGTGGATTCGGATGTCGCCGCATTTTTACATCTCGGAAGAAGAGATCGATCGGGCCCTCTACTGGATATAGATGGTCACCATGTCGGTGAAGCCTTCGTTGGTCTGAACGGCCAGACTCTGCGGGCCGGAATCGACAGTTTCCGGGATTTGAATGTTGAGCTGGTACAGTCCGGCGACCGTCGGCACCAGTCCCGCGAATGGAATGTTGGTGACCAGGACTCCGCCGACGTAGACGTTCACAGGACCGGTCATTTTATAGAAGGTGTCGGTGGGCGTAGCTTCGCCGTCTTTCACCGCCGGATTCGTCGCGCCGAGGCCGCCTACGTATACCGCGACGATTTCGGTGCGGGCAGCCGGGCTCGACTGGTTGCAAAGTGAGCCGTTGGCGTGGCGTATGGCTCCGGCGCTGATTCCATTCTGCGAGATGCTGAAAACGCCGGGAGCCGTGTCAGCCAGCGGAACGACTACTTGGTTAGATGGGACCTTATTCACGGTAGCCACAATCGTTGCAGTGGATCCGGTGACGCCGAAAGGAACGATCACGTCGATATAATCCAGGCTTCCGACGGTGACGCTATAAACCGGCGCTGCGATGCCGTTGATGCTCACTTGCACGCCCGCTAGAGTGGTTTGAACGGGGAAGGCGGGCGTCGATGCGGAGGTGCTGCCGAGACCGGTACCGTAGATCTGGAGGAATTCGCCGGGAGCGATGGGATAGCCTGCCGGCGAGAAGCTGCCCGCGTTGAAGATTCCTTGAGGATTGAGGAACACGCCAGTCCCCGATTGGGGCGGCATCATGGTCGCGAAGTAGATCTCGTAGCTTTCGGAATCGGCAACGTCGACGCCCGTCGTGACGAAGGTGCTGCCTGTGGAGGCAAGATCGAGATGGCCCGTAGTTGACGAGGATTCTCCCGAGCCGTTGGCGGTGAGGCTGTAGGAAATGAGCGGTGCGGCATCGAAGAGTCCGTCGGACTGACGCGTGCGGCGGGACCATTCGGAGTTGCCGTCGCCGGTTGTGTTCGTGGCCCCCGAAACTGCGGCGAGGCGAGGGGGCGCGGTGTCATACCGCATGCCGGCTGCGAAGAAACGACCTGACCAGCTCGCATTCGTCGCGCCGCTCGCGAAGGCTTTCACGCCGACCACAAGCCCATGCAAACCGGCGGACATCGATCCGCCGATGAAATAGCTGCCGTCCTGCGACACGTAGACGTTTTTCACTCCGGCGATGAGTTGTGTGGTCGCATCCAGGGTTGCGGCGAGCGGGAACGTCAGAGTGCCGGTCCCATCGGCGGCGACGGTGTAAGTTAAAGGGCCGACGGTTTGAGTTTGCAAATGGGGATTCAAATTCGCGGCTTGTCCGGTGACCATGTTTTCGGCGAAGCTGCCGGAGCCGTTGGCGGTCACTTTGAAATTGGTATCGCGAATGTTGGCGACTCCGCCGTTGGGAAATTCAAGGCTCGAGATCCAGTACGGGCCCGTCAGCGTCGCGGCGGAAACCGGCTGTGCGGGGGCGGGAATGGCGATGAACAGATCGAAGACGGTGGGTCCGGCTTCCGTCGAGGAACCGACCAGCGCCCCCTCACCGACCCGGGCGTTGATCGATGCGCCGGATCTGAGCGGGTTGGTGAGTGTAACGAATCCACCGGGATTGACGGTGTAGGTTCCGGAGCTCGCGGCCAGATTTACGGGCGCGGCAGTGCCCACCAGTACCTGGCCTGAGACCGTGAAACCTCCTTTGCCATCGAAGGTCAGAGTGCCGGCGCCGGAGTGCGTATCGGTCACATTGGCGGTCCCGTCCGTAATGAGTAAGACCTGTCGAAAGTAGTACTTGCCGCTGAGCGACGCGACGGTCGAGACTTGGCCGAAAACCGAACCAGCGCCCAACACGCAAAGCCATAGCGTGATTTTCATCCCCAATATTTTCCCCGTCTTCAGTTACTGTAACCCCAAGGCCGGCGAAACGGCCCGAATTAACGCGAGGAAAAACGCCGGCCGCGGACCAGGAGCGCCGCCGCGCCGATCAAAACCAACGAAATCGTCGCTGGTTCCGGCACCGATGAGAGTTCCGCAGCGCTGCCCACGTTCAGGATGTCCAATGCCCAATTTCCGGTACGTTCGGTGCCGGGAAGGAACTCGTCGCAAAAGGGGTCGGTCACAGGCACGGTTGGCGGGCTGCCTTGGACGCCGGGCGCGCCGACCTCGCAGCTATAGTTGCTCGGCACGGGAATCCCTTGTAACGGGGCTAGGAAGCCGTCGGTCAAATTGCCGACCGCGGGGTTGGAGTAGAGCGAGATTGCCAGTGTGTAGGTCCCGGGTAGCCAGGTTCCGCCTGGAAATGAAAGGGTTGTGGGATAGTAAACATCGCCGCAGGCCCCGGTGACAGGATCGGGGGGCAGGGTAGTCAGGGGATTGCCGGTGTCTCCGGTGCATGGACCGGAGGCCTGTGGATTCATCTCGTTACCGTTCGAATCCCAGAGGCTGAGCAGCGGTTCGAACCCGCCGGCCGGAATGATGTCGCCGGCGGAATCCGTGCCGCCGGAGTACGACCACGTCCGAAAAGCGACATTGTTGGTCGGGGTGTTCACGGTGAACGTGAAAAACTGCGTATCCGTATCGAAATTGAATGCGCCTTGGAACGAGAAACTGGAAGCTGCGGCGGATCCCGCCATCAAAGACAGGGCTCCCAAGAGCTGGGTAAAGAGTTTCAAATTGATTCCTCCTGGCTGCAAATTGAACCATTGTACCTTTTTAACCTGGGAGGTCCCAAGAAGTCGCCTTATTCCGAGCAACTATGCTTTGCAGCCTGGGTTTCTTACCTCATAATGGATCGGACGGGAACACAAACGATGAGAAAACGACTCCTGCTGACGACCTGCGCGTTTGCGGCGACGGTGGGCGGACTGTGGGCCATAAGAGCGCAGGAGCCGGCGCCCGCGGGAGTCGCGCACGCTGAATGCACGTTTTTCGGGCCGCAACGGGAGCATTTCCTGCCGCGCGACCGGAGCGGGCGTTTGACCGAAATGACGGCGCAGGTGACCAGCATGCTCGGCACCAATTCCGAGATCGCGCATGTGGCATCCATGCCCAGCGCTCCGGGCGGAAGCCGAACGTTCGGAAGCGGTAGTAGCGCCACCGGCAGCACGAACCTGATCGACGTTTTCATCTGGCAGGCGTTCCAGGCTAATGGCGTAACGCCGGCGAAGCCCACCACCGACTGGGAGTTTATTCGGCGCGTGTACCTCGATCTGACCGGTCGAATTCCGACTTCCGATCAGGTTCTGGCGTTCGTGGCCGATACGACTCCGAACAAGCGCGCCAATCTTGATTGAAACGCTGCTGGCGTCGCCGCAATGGGTCGACCGGTGGACCATGTTCTTCGGCGACCTTTATAAGAACGCGCAGACCTGGCCCAGCACAGGCACTTCGCTGACCGCGAGCGGGCGCGATGCGTTCAACACGTATATTCGCAATGCGCTGACGAATGGGACTCCTTACAACCAGGTGGCGAGCGCGCTGATCGGGTCGCAGGGGACCAATAATTTCACCCAGGGCGAGCTTGAACTGGATCATCAACGGGCGCGTGACCGGAACCGGGATTCCGATTCAGGATACCTGGGATCAGGAGACCGCCAATGTAGCCGACACATTCCTGGGGATCTCGCATTTGAATTGCCTGCTGTGCCACAACGGCCGCGGACATCTGGATTCGCTGAGCCTGTGGGGCGCGAACTACCACACGGCTGCAGGCGTGGGGGATGTCGGGCTTTCTGGCGCACACCAATTTACAGGATCCGCTGTCGGATCCTTCGAATACCAGCAGCGCGCGGCTGTGGTACGTCAACGACGCCGCGTACAAGACCAATTACCCGTTGAACACGACCACCGGCAACCGGCCGCCGCGGCAGCCGATCGGATCCACTTCGACGATTGCGCCGACTACATCTTTCACGGGGCAGACGCCGAATTCGGGAGAGGGATACCGGCAGGCGCTGGCGCGGCTGGTGACCGGCGACATGCAATTTGCGCGGGCCACGGTTAACTATGTGTGGGCGGCGTTTTTCACCATGGGGATTGTGGATCCGCCGGACCAGTTCGACCCCGCGCGCCTGGATCCGAACAATCCGCCGCCGTCGCCGTGGACGTTGCAGCCGTCGAATCCGGATCTGCTGAACGCGCTGGCCGAGGATTTCGTCGCCAACAAGTACGACATCAAGCATCTGATGCGGCTGATCGCGAACTCGAATACGTACCAACTGGAATCGCAGTACGATCCGAACACATGGAATCCGAACTGGCAGACGCTGTTCGCGCGCAAGCTGGTGCGCAGGCTGTGGGGCGAAGAAGCGGCCGATTCGATTGCGCTGTCGAGCAACATCGCGAACACCTACACGGTCGCAACGGCATCACGTTCAACTGGGCGATGCAATATCCGGAGCCGGCGATTGAGCCGAAGCCGTTCCTGCAAGCGTTCCTTCCGGGCGATCGCGACTGAATCCGCGGCGGCCGGATGGGGCGATTCAACAGGCGCTGGTGCTGATGAACGACAACATGGTGATGTCGAAGCTGAACTCGACGGGCACGGGCGCGACGCAGAGCCTGTTGAGCAAGGCGCTGGCGCAGAGCGCCAACGACGGGCTGACCAGCGTGCTGTATCTGAACATCCTGTCGCGGAATCCGACGCCGGCGGAGATGCAAACGGCCGAGACGCTATTGGGCTCGGGGAACCGCACGCAGAAGGCCCAGGAACTGATGTGGACCTTATATAACAAGGTCGACTTCATGTTCAATTACTAAAAGGATAAGGATGCTGAAAAAGGGGTTAGACCGCTCTGTCCACGGCCGCTGGTTTGGTGCGGTGCGAATGATGACTGGCGGGGACAGAGTAGTCTAATCCCTTTTTCAGCAAATTATTAAAATGAACCGCAAACAATTTCAGAAATTTCTAACAGAAAATCCAGACGCGCGCAGGCCGGGGATGTTCCGGCGGCCGGACTGGACGCGGCGGAACTTCTTCAAGGTTCTGGGCGCCGGAGTGGCGGGGTCCTGTTTCGGGAAGGAAGCGGCGGCGCAGACCTACACCGGCTGCACGTCGCAGCAGGTGACCATGCAGAACACGGCGAAGAACGTGATCTTCATTCTGATGGCGGGCGCGCCCAGCCACGTGGACACGTTCGATTTCAAAATGACGCCAAACGTAACGCCTACCGGCGCGAAGCCGGAGACGATCAACGGGATTCTGTGGCCCACGGGAATTTTCCCGAACCTGGCGGCGCATGTGGGCGACATCGCGGTCGTACGGTCGCTGCAAGCGCATGCGCTGGTGCACTCGCTGGGCCAGACGTGGGTGCAGATCGGACGGAATCCGGCGGCGGCGTTGGGGAATATCGCTCCCAATATTGGAAGCATCGTCGCGCTCGAGAAAGCAAGCGAGCGCAAGCCGAGCGACGTGCTGCCGACGTTTCTGGCTCTGAATTCCGATGGAGCCGTGGGCTCGGGTTATCTGGATGCGAGCTTTGCGCCGTTCAAGTACGATCCGACCACCGCGGGGTTGCCCGACACTTCGAACGGGTTCGGCCAAACGCGATGGACGGAGATGCTGAATACGCTGTACACGGAGGACGCGCCGCTGCGGACGAATTCACTACTGGGAAAACCGGCGGACGACATGAATAATTTCTATACGTCGGCGCAGAGCATGATGTATAACCCGGCGGTAAACAGCGTGTTCACGTACTCGACGGCGGACAGCGCGCGGTATGGGAATACGTCGTTCGGGAATGCGCTGATCATCGCCAAGCAGGCGCTGGCCGCGAACCTGGGGTCGCGCTTCGTGCAGGTGACGGTGGGCGGCTGGGACATGCATGTGAACATTTACGGTCCCAACGGAGACATAACCAAGGGAACCAATATTTTCACGCTGGGGAACCAGTTCGACAACGGGTTGTCGGCTCTGCTGGCGGATCTGAAAAGCTCGGGCGCGCTGGCCGAGACGATGGTGATCGCGATGGGCGAGTTCGGACGGACGCCGCAGGTGACGGCGGCGGCAGGGCGCGACCATTACCTGAATCAGTTCGCGATGTTCGCGGGCGGCGGAGTGACGGGCGGCAAAGTGATCGGGGTGACGAACGCGGACGGGTCGGCGATTACCGACAACGGGTGGTCTCAGAACCGCGCGGCGAATCCGGAGGATATCGAAGCGACGATTTACTCGGCGATGGGGATTAACTGGACCAACGTGTGTTACAACGATCCGTTCCATCGCGGGTTTGAGTATGTGCCGCAGTCGAACGGGCCGGATTACTGGGTGCCGATTAACGAGTTGTTCTCGTAATCGAAAGCCGCACAGTCACGCGGGTTACCCTGGTTAGGTGACCCCCGCCACGCTCCAAACCGATCGCGCGGAGATTCGGGCCATGGTGCGTCTGGCCGCGCCGCTGGTGTTGGCGGAAGTCGGCTGGATGCTGATGGGCGTGGTCGACACCATGGTGGTGGGCCGGGTGAGCGCGGAGGCGATCGGCGCGATCAGCCTGGGAACCACGATTTTCTACACTATCGGGATTTTCGCGGGCGGTCTGCTGCTCGGCCTCGACACCTTCGTTGCCCAGGCGTTTGGCGGAGGCGATTTGGAGGATTGCCGGAGGTCGCTGATCAACGGCGTGTGGCTGGCGGTACTGCTGATGACGCCGGCGATGGCGCTGATCTACGCGGTGATTCCGCTGCTGGGATCGTTTGGAATCAATCCCGCGGTGCTGCGCGTCACCGGACCCTACATGCACGCGCTGAACTGGAGCGTGCCGCCGCTGCTGTTCTACTTCGGATTCCGGCGATACTTGCAAAGCGTGAGCATCGTGCGTCCGGTGATGATCACGCTGGTCAGCGCGAATCTGATTAATCTGTTCGCCAATTGGGTGCTGGTGTTCGGGAACCTGGGAGCGCCGAAGATGGGAGCGGAAGGCTCGGGTTGGGCGACGTGCATCTCGCGCGTGTACATGGCGGCGGTGCTGGGGGTGGTGATCTCCCGGCACGACCCTGGATTGTGGCACACGGCGTGGAAACCGGATTTCGAACGAATTCGAGGCTTGCTGAGAATTGGAATCCCGGCGGCGGGCCAGATGGGGTTCGAGATGATGGTGTTCACGACGGTGACCGTGTTGATCGGGAAACTAAACGCAACCGCGCTGGCAGGGCATCAGATCGCGCTGACAACCGTGAGCATGACGTTCATGATGCCGTTGGGCATCAGCTCAGCGGCGGCGGTCCGCGTGGGACAGGCGATTGGTCGTGACGATCCGGACGGGGCGGCTCGTGCAGGGTGGACGGCGTTGGGGTTGGGCGGAGGCGTGATGTCGGCGGCGGCGCTGACGCTTTTGATGGTCCCGCATTTCATCGCGCGGCTGTTCACGCCGGATGCGGGAATCATTGCGGCGGGCGTAATCCTGTTGCGCGTGGCGGCATTCTTTCAACTGTTTGATGGATTCCAGGTGGTCGCGACCGGGGCGCTGCGCGGATCGGGGGACACGCACACTCCGATGGTGTGCCACTTCGTCGGATATTGGGTGATCGGGCTGCCGCTGGGCGTGCTGTTGTGCTTCCACTACGGGTTGGGGGCGCCAGGGCTGTGGATGGGGTTATCGACAGGGTTGATCCTGATCGGAATCGTGCTGGTGGGTTTGTGGCGGCGTGCGGCACATCGCGTTTTCGGCCAGCGTGATCTATAATTCCCAACATGCTGCGACTCCGGACTGCATTGGTATTTTTTGCGTTTACGCTGGTTGCGCTGGCGCAAGCGAAACGGCCCCTGAACCATCGCGATTACGACGGCTGGAAGAGCATTCAGAGCCAAGTGCTATCGCGTGATGGCAAGTTTCTGGCATACGCTTTGTTCCCGGAAGAAGGCGACGGCGAACTGGTGGTACGCAATCTGACCACCGGCAAGGAACTCCACGAGAACGCGGGCGCGGTGCCGACCGCTCCGGACAATGCGAACACAGAGGAACCTGAAGCCGGACCGCCAACCACACGCAGCATCCGGATCGTGTTCACTCACGACAACGCCTTCGTAGTGGCGAGCGCATTTCCGCCGAAAGCGGATACGGACAAGGCCAAGAAGGAGCATAAGCGCGCGGACGAGATGCCGCGGGACGGCGTGATCGTGGTGAATCTCGCGAACCTTTCCGTGTCGCGGGTCGCCGATGTGGCTAGCTTTCAAGTGCCGGAACTCGGCGAGAGCTTCGTCGCGTATCTGAAAGGTCCCAAGCCGGGGGACCGCGCGGCGGCGACGGATGGTCCGGCACAGGATCAAGACCAGCGGCGAGGCGGCGCGGGAAATGCGGCGGGCGGGAGCGCCCGGCGGGGACGCAAAGAATTCGGATCTGACTTAATTTTGCGCGACCTGAGGTCGAACAAAGAGCGGACATTCGAAGACGTGCTGGAGTATTCGATCAGTAAGGATGCCAAGGCGCTGGTGTACGCGGTCGGATCGAAGAAAGAAGAGTCGAACGGAGTTTATTCAATGACGCCCGGCGCGGATTCGGCCCCGGCTGCGCTGCTGGCGGGGAAGGGCCGGTATACGAAGATCACATGGGATTTTCCGCAGCATCAGCTCGCGTTCCTGAGCGATCGAGATGACGCGGCCACCAAACCGCCCAAGTTGAAAGCATACTTATGGGCGCGTAGCGGCACCGCGACTGAAGTAGTCTCGAACGCGACGCCGGGATTTCGGAATGGATTCGCGATTCTGGATCGGGGGCCGATGAATTTCTCGCGTGACGGATCTCGGTTGTTTGTGAGCTGCGCGCCGGTGGAGGAGATCGCCGCTCTGGAAGCGGACACTCCGGCCGCTGCGGCCTCGGATGAAAAAGTGCTGGCGGATTTGTGGAGCTGGAAGGACGACTTCATTCAGCCCATGCAAAAAGTTCGCGCGGCGCAGGATCGTATACGGTCGTATCGCGCGGTATTGAACGTCGCGGATAAGAAATTCGTCCAGCTTTCGGATCCAACCATGCCCGGCTTGAATCCGAGCGACGATGGACGGGTCGCGATCGGCACGGACGATCGCGCCTATCGCCACATGGTGGATTATGACGGCAATTACAGCGACGTTTATCTGGTCGACACCGCCACGGGAGCGCGCACGCTGGCGCTGAAGCAATTTCGCGGCGGCGGCGGTGGACGAGGCGGCGGGATCCAGCTATCGCCGGATGGAAAACATGCTCTGGCGTTCAAGGATAAGCAATGGTGGTCGGTAGAAGTGCCGGACGGCAAGCGGACCAGTCTTACCGCGAAGCTCGGGCCGGCGTTTTACAACGAGGATCACGATACACCGGATGAGCCGCCGGCTTACGGCACAGCGGGATGGTCCAAAGACGGGAAATGGGCGCTAATCTACGATCGCTACGACGTGTGGGCTGTGTCGCCTGAGGACGCCGCAGCACGCAAGTTGACGAACGGTCGCGCGACGCAACTGCAGTTCAGAGTGGTACGGCTGGATACGGGCGGCGACGAAGAAGAGCGCGGGATCGATCTGGCAAAACCCCTGCTATTGCGTACCGAGAATTTAGAGACGCGCGATTCTGGATTTTACTCGATGGCGAATTACGGGCAGCCGCAGCGGCTAGTGATGGGTCCGAAGAACTATCGGGCGCTGGAAAAAGCGAGGGACGCGGATGTGATGATGGTCACGGCGACCACGTTCCACGATCAACCTGATATTTATCTGACGGATTCGACATTTCATTCGCTGAAGAAGGTGACGGACGCGAATCCTCAACAGGCACAGATACTGTGGGGATCGGGCGAATTGATTCACTATCGCAACGCGGACGGAGTGGAGCTAGAGGCTGCGCTGTATAAGCCGGAGAATTTCGATCCGTCGAAGAAATATCCGATGATGGTCTATCTGTACGAACGGCTGACGCAGAACGTACACAACTTTGTCCGCCCGGCTCCAGGTACGTCGATCAATCTCGCGTATTACGTGAGCAACGGATATCTGGTTTTGACGCCAGACATCGTTTACACGACGGGCCATCCGGGCCAGAGCGCGTTGAAGTGCGTGCTGCCCGCGATTCAGGCAGTAGCGGAAAGAGGATTCGTGAATCGGGATGCGATCGGCATTCAGGGGCACAGTTGGGGCGGGTATCAGACCGCCTATATGCTGACGCAGACCAATGTTTTCCGCGCCGCAGAGGCGGGGGCTCCGGTGGCGAACATGATCAGCGCGTACGATGGGATTCGTTGGGGAAGCGGGTTGCCGCGGCAATTCCAGTATGAGAAGACGCAGAGCCGCATCGGCGGAAGCATCTGGGAGTATCCGCTGCGGTTCATCGAGAACTCGCCGATTTTCATGGTGGATCGGGTGACGACGCCGCTGTTGATCCTGGAGAACGACGGCGACGATGCGGTGCCTTGGTATCAGGGGCTGGAACTGTTTCTATCGCTGCGGCGGCTGGGCAAGGAAGTGTATTTGTGGAACTACAATGGCGAGGCTCACGGGTTGAGGAAGCGTCCGACGCAGAAGGACTACACGGTGCGGATGCAACAGTACTTCGATCATTTCCTGAAGGGCGCGCCGACTCCGGAGTGGATGAAGTCCGGAATCCCGTATCTGGAGCGGGAGCAGGAGAAGACGAAGATCAACGCGGTCTACGGAGAGACCGGCGCGGACGAGAAGAAGGACATCAAGCCGTAGTGGGATGGTAGAATAGAGGCTCCAGCGAGGTTCCGGCCAGGTAGCTCAGTTGGTAGAGCGCAGCCCTGAAAAGGCTGGCGTCGGCGGTTCAATTCCGTCCCTGGCCACCACGTTTTCAATAACTTACCAGCATCCCAAAACGCAGTTTCATTCCATTTCATTCCAAAATTCATGGCTCGACTTGTTTGCCTTCGTGGAGTGAAGGTGCGTCTTGAGGGTGTCGAGATGTTCAAGGCGGGATCGGTTTTGGTCCCGCCTTTTTCTTTTACCAGCCGCCGAAACGTGGAGCGTCGAGAACCCACCTTGAGGTTTCGCAGTGCTGCCTCGTTTGACCGCCAGACACCCTCGCCAGCACGCACAGAACGCTCTCAGCGCCCTTGGCCAAGCCCTATGGAGACACCACATCCCCGGCGATGGCGGCGATCCTCAGCAGTCTGAATTCGCTCGTCACCGTTGTCGGCTAATTGGATTCCACCTACACGCTCGAACCGGGACGATCCAGGGCAGCGGCTAAGAGGTGGCGTTACGGGGATCGGGGATAACGGCCTTCCACTTCTCACGGTGGAAATCCAATTTTGCCTCCACCGAGTTGAATCGAAGCTCCCAAGTTTTCGCATCAGCTTTGATGTTGTCTTCCAGCACCTGAGAAAACTTCGTGAGAATGCGCCTGTGAGCGTCAAGTGTAAAGTAGAGGGCGGCGGCAACCAAGGGGCCATCGGGCAGATCGAAGACATTGAATTTTACTGCCTTCTGCGTTCCTTCGCTGCGGTAGGAAAAATGTGCCGCCATCGAATAAACCGAGTTGTGGATCATCTGAGAGCAGTGATCGAAGCGCTCGTAAAGTTCATGAAGCAAGACATCATCGGCTGGAAACAGCTTCGTGAACTTTTCTCTGAACGTTCGATACTCCGCATCGCCATCCACGGCCTTGAACCACACATCCGCCAGATGCGGATGAGTCTTGATCTTCGTCGCAAATGCACAAGCCTCGATTGCGCCTCGCAGGAAACGCAGCGAGTTGCCCTGATAGCCACGAAGAAGATTTAAACAGCCGACAAGGAGATCACTTCTGCTCTTCATCAGGAGATGGAGCGCACAGACGGCTACAGTCGCCTCCTCCCGACCGATGCCGTCGCCCGAGATTTTGATGAAATCGGCAAGGCTTTGGTAGAGGTCTTGGAAGTCCTGGACGAGTTCAGCCGTCGAGCCGAGAATCGTCGTGGTGGCCTGAAAATTCCGGCGCTCTGCTTCGATGAGACCGTTCAAGTTTGGATCAATGCTGGCGGTGGCGTCCATCTACCGCATTTTCTCACGGTGAAGTTCCCATGACCGCCTTCGGGCATGATCCAAAAACCACGCTCGAACGGCAGAACCGTCAGCGGAGGCATAGCGACAGCAGCTTCATGAGAAATTCGCTAGGAGCGGCACTTCAAATCTTTTGGGGCTTGCGAATGGGCCAGTATGTTAGACTCCCCGATCATGAAGAAGCCTGCACTGTCATTTTGGGCGATTCTCGGAGATTGGGCGGCTCTTGTTTTTAGTTACGCAAGCGGCGGTCCAACGGTCGTGCTTGCTTTGTGGTACATCGCAACTGGCCGAGAGCAGCAGAAGATCGGGTTTCTCGTCTTCTTGGGAGCTTGTGCCATCGTCGCTGCGTGGGTCGGGTTGCACAGAGAAAGACGACTCAGGCTCGAAGAACGTAAGCGTCAGGAGCCGTGCCTGAAGGTGGGAGAGGGTGACTTCCATCGGATCAGCGGAACTTTCGTGGACCAATGGAATTCTCCAATGCCGTATCCGTTTACGTCCCTTAGGCTAAGGATTGAGAACGATCCCAAACTTGGCACGGAAATTTCACAGGCGGTCGATGTCGCTGCACGGCTGACGTTCATCCGCGAGAAACAAGATCGGACATTTTCATTTGAAGGGCGCTGGAGCGATACCGTGCAACCGTCCCGATTGTCGTTGCAGCGGACGGCTGCTGAGTTGAAAACCGTGAATATCTTGATCGGGACGACCCGTATTCTCGACGTGGTTCTAAAGCACAATTCCGAAACGGTGTGCTACGGCGTCACCAACGACAGCTATGCTCCTGGAAACGAACTCCTGAAGAACCAGGATTGGGCGCTGGAAGCCGGGGTACACACTGTTCGGGTGAGACTGCGAAGCGCTAACGTACATCAGACGTTTGAGTTGAAATTTCGCAATCCTGAAGGAAGCGGAGCGCTCGAACCACTTTCGTGCAAGGATGTGACAGAGGTTCGTGCTTGAAGCGATGAGATCGCCGCACGATTCACACACGCCGCTGAGTTGCCTCGCCTTCTGCTGTAATGACTATTCATCTAAGTTTTGCAGGAGCGTGCTGGTGGCGACAAAAGGCAAGAAAACCAAAGCAGTGGCGGCGACGACTGCCAATGGTGGCACGGCGAAGAGCTACCCCCACCCGGAAAGCGGAGCGGCTTTCGTTCGACGTTCCGACACTGCCGCTGTTCGTACATGAGCGCCTGTCCACCAAGGCGATTCTCGAAACGCTCAAGGGGCACAAACGGGACAAGCAACTGAGCATGTTTGATTTGTTCGGTGACCCCGGCCACTCGATTGCCGACCAAGTGTTGAAGGCTTATGAGCACAAGGACCGATGGGTGAATCGGATGATCCTTGGCGATTCGATGGTTGTGATGAACTCCCTTCTCCAGTATGAAGGCATGGGCGGCAAGGTCCAGACGATTTACATGGACCCACCTTACGGTGTGAAGTTCGGGTCCAATTTCCAGCCCTTCGTTCGCAAGCGGGACGTTGTTCATGGTGATGATTCCCACATGACCAGAGAACCGGAAATGGTCCAAGCATACCGGGACACTTGGGAACTCGGCCTACACTCCTACCTCACCTACATGCGTGATCGGTTGTCCCTCTGCCGGGATTTGTTAGCGTCAACAGGAAGTCTGCTCGTGCAGATCAGCGATGAAAACTTGCATCATGTTCGAGAACTGATGGACGAGGTACCCGCTCCATGAGCCGGTGTCCCATTCCGCGCGCATTTCCTCCAGCACTTCAGGATCAGCCTTCTTCCAGCGGGGCGCGAAAGGCGGCACGTCTCCGGGGGGCATCTGTGCTCAATCGATAGGCCAGCGCAAAGCGCACCCTCCGAAAGATCCCAATCCAACTTGAGGTTTGTGAATGGAAGATCTGAAGGTGTGCATGTGGCCGATCGACAGGCCGATTCCATACGCCCGGAACAGCCGCAAGATTCCCCAGCGCGCGATCGACAAGGTCGCGGCTTCGATCAAGGAATTTGGCTGGTGACACTGCATTGTCGTCACCATTTCTGAAAGAAAAGCGTTAGAACCGTTAGGTCGGCCAGTTGGTGCGGTGTTGAGGCATTTTTCAAGAGCGTTAGGAAACGATCATCGTAACGATTCACAAATGTACGTGGCCCCTTTATTCAAGGGCGCCCTAACGCTCCTAACGCTTTTTCGGTCGTTCAGATTGGTCTCTGTGACCTTGGATGACGCCGACCGTTATGCGAGGCTCGCACAGTGCTCCTGCCGAGTCGCGGCGCGACTCGCGCTAGGGTCGCCACAGAATCCAACCTTCTTCAGTTTGAATGCGTTCCCGCTCTTGCGGTTCTAGCAGCGTGTGGTGAAACGCGGTACCGGGGCGTGACCTCGGGCGTGTTGTGATCGTCTTAAGATCATGGCGATGGGACGACGAAAGAAGCGGGTCCGGCAAGAGGGATTATGGACACCAACCGCGGCGCTGCCGGTGAACGCGAGTCATCCGTTTTACCAACGGCTGAATCAGATCCTCGACGAGAAGAAGTTCGATGAGTACGTCGAAACGATCTGCGAAGACTTCTATGCGGGCGAGGTGGGCCGGCCGGGCCTGTCGCCGGGGATTTATTTCCGGCTGCTGATGGTGGGCTACTTCGAAGGGATCGATTCGGAGCGCGGAATCGCATGGCGGGCCAGCGATAGTCTGTCGATCCGGTCGTTCGTGCGGATCGCGCTGGATGAAAGCGTGCCGGACCATTCGACCATCTCGCGAACCCGGCGTTTGATGGATGTGGAGACGCATCAGGCGGTGTTCCAGTGGGTTCTCACCGTGTTGGCCGAGAAAAAGTTACTGAAGGGGATGACGATCGGCGTGGACGCGACGACGCTGGAAGCCAACGCGGCGCTGCGGTCGATGGTGCGGCGAGACACGGGGGAGCGTTACGAAGAGTTTCTCACCAGGCTGGCGAAAGAAAGCGGCGTCGAGACGCCCACCAGAGAGCAGTTAGCCAAGCTGGATCGCAAGCGTCCGAAGAAGGGATCGAATGACGATTGGACGCATCCGCACGATCCGGACGCGCGCATCACCAAGATGAAGGACGGTCGCACGCATCTGGCTCACAAGGCCGAACACGCGGTGGACATGGAGACCGGCGCGATTGTCGCGGTCACGCTGCACGGAGCCGATGAAGGCGACACAGCGACTATTCAGGAGACGGTGGCCGAAGCCGGCGAGCGCATCACATCCGTGGTTGCGGATACCGACAACGACGAAGTTGTAAAGCTGGTGAGCGCGGAGGGCCCGCGCGAGGTAGTCACCGATAAGGGTTATCACAGTCGTGCGGTAGTGAGTGAACGGACTCAGTGGGGCGTTCGTACGTATTGCTCGGAGCCGAATCGCGGGCGGCAGCGGTGGAGCCAGCAAGAGCGGGAGCAGGCGGCGGTGTACGCGAACCGGCGGCGCGTTCGCGGAGAGCGAGGCCTCCGTTTGTTAAGGCAACGCGGCGAGAAGCTGGAACGATGGAATCAGCACTTGTATGATCGCGGCGGGATGCGGCGGGTGCATTTGCGCGGCCGGGGAAATATCCTCAAGCGGCTGGTTGTGCACTCGGGCGCGGCGAACCTGGGGCTGTGGATGCGCAAACTGTTCGGCAAAGGCACGCCGCGAGGACTTGCCGGAGCGCTGCCAGCCACGATTTCGACGGCGGAAGCTGCCACACGCCTCTGGTCGGTTCCAGCAATGCTGATCCGGAAAATCGGCGACTGGTTGGCTCGGGTCGAACCCGCTCAAATACTTTCCGCCGCGGCGTGAAAACAGCCCATTTCACCTCGCGCTGCTAGAGGAGCCAGCCCCGTATGACCCGGCACCCAGGCAAACATGTCGCGCTTGAAATAGGGGCCTTCTACTAATGTGATTTTCTGTCGTTCCGCGAGTTCTTGTGCTCGGATCGTGAAGTTTTCACCGTCTACGAACAACATCCAGCGGTGTTTCTCGACGTATGGACCTGGGAAAACGCCCATCTTCAATCCTTTTGAACCCGTGTCATCGTTCGAGCTTGGGATTTTCGCTCCCAAAAATCATAATACGAAACCGTCCCGGAAAGCACGACAATCCCTTCGGCACGGCTCACCATTAGCGGCAGATTCAAAGCAAGGCGGGATTCGATCGCGCGCAAAAAGTGTCGAAACGAGTTCGGTTACCGTGATGGAACGCACCTAACGCCAACGTATTCCCTGAACATAAGTTCCTGATCGGGTGACCACTTCCCCGCTAAGTTGAGTTGCACGGAAACCGTAACCGGATCGGCATTGGCTGCGCCAACTATGAGTTCCAAGACGTACTCTCCAGGCGGAAGGCGACGCCTGTTTGCGTTTGGGTACACTTCAAGTTGCACAGTGGCTACGCACTGCCCCTGATAACCATCAAGCACGTCTGTTGGATTCGACGGATCAGAAATCGAACATAGGTCACAGTGTTTGCCCATTTTTGTGGGAGATGCCCGGCGCGAAAATTTCCGGATTCTTCCAATCCCTAGCATTTGCCCATCGCAGATTCATCGGAGTGAACTCCGAGACCGGTGTAAATTCACGGTTTGCGTTTCGCTTGAACAGCTTAGAGGCAAATACCTGTACTTGTTCCGCACGAACTGTTCCAACGTTCTCGATCCAAAGCCGCAGCCAGTATATGTTTCCCGACCAGAGTACCCGGCCTTCACGCCCGACCGTTGAAGGGGAGAGCAAACAGTCCGGCGCCTCGGGAGTTATACGAACGGAGAGCTTCGGTCGCCGGAAACGTCTTAGAATTTCATCCTTGAACAGCGCGACCGTTACGGCTCCGACCGTTCCTATGGCCGTGAGCCAGTCCGTAATGCTCGGCGGGTTAGCCAACGGGTCTATCCTAGATCGAGCCTTCGTTGAGTGTCAAGTGAACCGCCCGCAGGTCCGCGCCCTTTGACGATACTTGGTAGGGTGCGTCCGCCGGGGCACCGTAGCTCCACTCCTTGCCGGGCTCACCTTTCGCGGCGGCTGCGAAATCCGCAAAGGGTGATCGTCCGGCTGGCAGGCTCCGAGTGTGCCGTTGACCTCTCTAGGAGCTTGTTGAAAAAGCGGCTCTGGGACGGGCCCAGCGACGTAATAATCGCGGTTCAGTAGTTGCTCTGGCGGAAAACCCGGCGGATGTTTTGTTCCGCCACGGCCGCCAATCGCGACCGGGCGGCACTTCGATCAGACCGTCGCCGCTTGCAGTTTCGGAATTTCGCCACAGGTTGAACGCTGCCGCCGTCATCACAAACAACCAGTCGACCTTGATCAGGCCGCGCAGCTTCACCTGGCGTATTCCTCCCACCGCTTTCATCCACCCGAACACACGCTCGATTCGCGGCCGTCTCTTTTGGCTGACCTGATAACTCACATGCCGCGTCGTGCGTGCGTCCACTGCGCTGCCGCCCGCGCGATTTACATTCTGGGTCATGTGCGGACGCACATCCATTTCGCGCAACAGCTTTACAAAATCGCGCGTATCGTAGGCTTTGTCCGCGCCCACGCTGCGGATGGGCTGACGTTTTTCCCAGCGCCGGTGCACCATCAGCAGGGCTGCGTCGCGCTCGGCAGTTCCATCCGCTGCGGTCACCATCGCATCCACGATCAGGCCATTCCGATTCTCCATCCAGCACGTGCCCCAGATAACTCAACTTGGCTTCCTGTCCATGCCCCTTGCGATACAGCTTCGCCTCCGGATCGGTCTTAGAGGCATGCGTGTCGTTGCGCCGCTGGTGCCCGTGAAAGTTGCCCGGCTCATCATCACCGCCGTCCTTTTTCTGAAAACTTTTCTGGCTGGCCCAGGCTTCGATCAGCGTGCCATCCACCGTGAAGTGTTCATCCGACATATACCCCCGCGCCTGTTCCCGCACGCGCTCGAAAAACATTCGCGCCACTTCTTGATTCAGCAGCCGCTCGCGATTCTTGCGGAACACCGCGTGATTCCACACCGGTTCGTCCATTTCCATGCCCACAAACCAGCGGAACAGCAGGTTGTAGTGGAGCTGCTCCATCAGCATCCGCTCGCTGCGGATCGAATAAAACACCTGCAATAACAGCGCGCGCAGCAACCGCTCCGGTGCAATCGAGGCCCGGCCGGTTTCCGCATACAGTTTGTCGAACTGGCGCGACATCGACCGCAGCACTTCATCCACAACCTTGCGGATGGGCCGCAGCGGATGATCCGCCGGCACCCGCTCCTCGGGCCTTACATAGCTGAACGCATCGAACTGCTGTTGGTCGTCTCCACGCATGTTGTGAAGACGTTTCCAAGCATCAGAAGGCTACGTCCAGACCGTTTTTCAACAAGCTCCTAGGCCACGGGATGACCAGGTGAAAGTTGTCCTGTACGTTTTCTATACTATCCATGATGAGGATGATCGCTGAGCGTCGCGCGATAGACAAGATTTATCGCCGACGGGACCGAGTTCGAGCCAGTTACCGCAATCGAACTCCGAGTCACAATTGAAGGCGGAGACATGGATCCGACGAAAGAACGGAAATCGAAATGAGCGGACCGACGAAAAGGTCGTGAAAAGGAGGGACGTTTTCTGGGGACTCTGTAGGTAGGAGACAGGCGCGCCGCGCGAACGCAGGTTTCCTGCCTCCCCTCATCGAACCGGACATGCGGATTTCCCGCATCCGGCTCTCCGATCATCTTCCTCCGGCGGCTTGCGCCGCAGTCCTTCCAGATGGCTCACTTGGCCCACCATTCGGTACAGCCGACATCGTTCATGAAGAAAGCGATATCCCCATCGTTTCTTGGCAGTCCCCCAGCGGCACTGATGCTTACGCCGGAGCCATAACTGCAACTCGCTCCGAACCGCCCAGTCCACTTTATGGAATGTCCAGTTACTGTTCCCAACCCGGAAGTAGGTGCACCACCCATTCAAGACAGGGTTCAGCTTCTGGATCACCACATCGACCTGCCCGTTCGACGGGAACGACCGCGCCACTTCACGCACGCGCTGGCGAATATTGCGGCAGGCCTTCTCACGTGGCCACATACACAACATCCGACCAGGCGCCTTACGGAACTCGAAGCCGAGAAACGCGAAACCTTCTGCCAGCGTCGTCAGCCGACTCTTCTCTTGATTCACCACCAAGTGAAGAGCGGCGAACTGGCCCTGGAGTTGCTCCCACGCCTCCCGCGCCTCGCGCTCTGTTTGCGCCAGCAACACCATATCGTCCGCATAACGGACCAGCCGAACATTGCCGAGGGCGACACCGTCGCTCCGGCACCATTGACGATCTACCTCGTGCAGAAAGATGTTGGACAGCGTTGGCGAAATCACCCCGCCCTGGGGAGAACCCCGGTCTGGATGCGTCACCTTGCCCTCCTCCATGACTCCTGCCTTTAACCAAGCGCGGATCAAGCGCAAAACCTGAACATCTCCTACTCGCCGTTCCACCAAACCAAGAAGCAGTTCGTGCGAAATCGTATCGAAGTAGGATTTCAAGTCAACATCCACCACGAAAGAATATCCATCGTTGACGCTTTGCACAATCGTGCTCAGCGCCATTCGCGGTGTTCTCTTCGGGCGGAATCCGAATGAGCAGGGCAGAAAATCGGCCTCGAATAATGGCTCGATCACCAACTTCACTGCCATCTGCACTACTCGGTCCTTCACCGTCGGGATGCCCAACGGCCGAGTTTTTCCCGGCTGTCCGGGCTTCGGTATATGAACCCGGCGTACCAACGCAGTCCGATACTGTCGGCTCCGCAGTTCCTGTTCAAGTTCGTTCAGGAACCGATCTTCGCCGTAGTCGTGGATCGCGTCGATGTCCACCTGGTCCACTCCCGCCGCCCCTTTGTTGGACTTCACCCGTTGCCAGGCTTCTTGCAGAATGTCCCATCGACAGACTTTATCGTAGAGAAGCGTGAACCTCCTTTCGGGTTGCTGCTTGGCCACTCGGTATAGCGTCCGTTGCAGTTTGCGGGCGTTGTTCAGCCGTACGGGCGCTTTGCGCTCCGCTGGCTTTCGCCGGGGTTGAGCCTTCCCTTGCGGGGGCAGTCCGGCTGCCTTTCCCTGTTTCGTTCGCCTGATGAAAGTAGCGGCCCTTCCCTCCCCTCGGTTTTCCCGAAGTTCATCGGTACTACGGCCACCTCCAACTCCCTGTCCGGCTTCGTTACCGCGCTTTCGGGTTCTCCCCTTATACGCCTCCCTACCGGTCGGAGTTTCCTCCGCCGGACCGAACAGGGTCTCTCCGGTTAACTGGATGGTCTGTCTCTGCGTGCTGCCGCCCGATACACCGTCCCGGCGATTCGGTTCCATTCTCGCTGTATTCCGAATCGTGACAGGCTTCGCCTTAGGGACACAGGCTCGCCCCGGGAATAACTCCAGTTGAGTCGGACTACTCACTGGTGGGGTTGTCGATGCTGAAGCGGCGTTCACTTCTGTTGCGGCCCGCAGATTCGCCTCGCCTCCCTGCCGACAGGTGAAGGCTTTGTCGTCTCGCTTCTCCGTCGCCGATTGCTCCGCGGCGGAGGAGACCAGGCTATCGGGTGAACGAGTCATTACCCGAGTTGATTCCTTTCAATCAACAAGTCCATCAAGTCCTCTCGGACGCACACCCCCAGACCCCTGGGATTTAACGCTTTCAGGCCATCCCAGTTTTGATTTCAATTGCTGGGGCTCGGACTTCGAACCCCAGCCTGGTCTGGCCCGGAGTTGGCGCTCAGCTTGCTTCCCAGCATTGGCTTATCCTCCGCTCCGGTCGCTTGTAGTGTATCCGCAACAGAAGTCTTATGCAATGGCGGAATGAAAAAAGAGCTTGACGTTCGCAGCGCTTTCAGACATGATGCACATCAGGGGGAATGCGGATGGCAGCCGCTCCGGCTAATGCCGGCCTATTTGCCTTCGAAATGGGGCGACCAGCGAAAACCGGCGGCTACCGTTGGTTCATAGTATTCGCGCTGAATCATGTATTGGGGACTCCCTTGGTAAAAGCCGAAAACTGCATTGTTCAGATTGAGCCCGTACGCGACTAATTGGAGGCCATGGTTCAAGAGAACGCTCGCCTGTGCGTCGATTTGAAAATGCGAATAGAAGTAGATATCGCTCAGCGGACCGTTCACACCGCCGGGAAGACCATCGGTATATTGGTAACTGTAAATACTAGCCTGGTTGTAAGAAAGACCGACACGCAGGGAGAGTCGTCCTTTATCGTAAGTTGGGCAAATATATACTTGACTAATACACGTTTCTGGGTTAACATTGAACCATGGAAGCCACTTACGAACCCAAAACTCTCCAAGAAGCTATCGTATACTTCACCGATCAAGAGAACTGCCTTAACTACCTCGTGGCTCGCCGTCCCGAATGGAAGGATGGCGTAGTCTGTCCGGTTTGCGGTAGCAACAAAGTCGGCTTCCTCAAAAATCAGTTGCGCTGGCAGTGCAGCGTTCGCCATCCCAAGCGGCAATTCTCGGTGAAGGTTGGAACCATCATGGAAGATTCCCCGATTGGCTTGGATAAATGGCTTCCCGCGATCTGGATGCTCCAGAACTCTAAGAACGGCATCAGCAGTTGCGAAGTTCATCGGGCACTGGGAGTAACTCAGAAAACCGCATGGTTCCTCCTTCACCGTATTCGTCTCGCTCAACAGGGCAAGCGTGGCGGAAAGCTTGGCGGGGAAGTTGAGATCGATGAAACTTTCATCGGGTGGCAAGGCTCGCAATATGCACAAGAGCAAACGTGAGCGCGTTATCACCGGCACTGGCGGCAAAGATAAGACCATTGTTATCGGAATGCTGGAGCGCGGCGGAAATGTGCGAGCGATGGTTGTAGATGATCGCGGCAAGAAGGAACTTCAAAAGCAGGTTCGTGAACATGTCGAAGCGGGCGCGGCTATCTTCACCGATGAATTGCTTTCCTACGATGGACTCTCCGAGGATTACAAGCACGCCGTCATTAACCACGCCGTCGAGTACGCGAATGAGAATACCCACACTAACGGCATGGAAACTTTCTGGAGCCTGTTGAAACGAGGCTTGCACGGGACCTACATCAGCGTGGAACCTTTCCACCTGTTCCGCTACATTGATGAACAGGCTTGCCGATTCAACAATCGCAAGATGACCGACAGCGAACGGTTTGATATTGCCGTCCGCGAGATCGTCGGGAAACGGTTGACCTACGCCGAACTTACTGGCAAGGACGGAACCGAGCGATTGAACTAGTAAACCGTGGCGCGGCAAGCGCGGCCCTAAGTCGAAGGTTTGACCTTCGGCTTGGGTCCTCGCCGCCTCGGATTCGCAAGAGACTTCTGTTTGTATGTTCGTTCGCGCCGTACAAGCGTGGAGTGTGGAATGGAAAGAATCTGTTTTACGCCGTCGTCGAAACGCTTGAAGGCTTCTGGCCCCTCGATATACTCCGGCTCTGGTTTCACGCTTCCTCTCTTTCATTGTGACGCACACGTTTCCTGGATTAAATAGCAAAAACAACTCATGACTTAGGTCCATCAGTCTGCTCTGTTGGTTCATTATTTGGCGTGTCTTCATCAAGAACCGCCAACGCACCCGTAAAGGTTTCAAAATTGGGGATGCTGTGTAAATGTTCGACCGCAAGCTTATCCAGTAACTCAAATTGTTCGTCAGTCGGACCATGGCGTTTCATGCCATATGGCATTATCTCGATCATCGTGGTAGGCCCAACGTCTTTATTCTTCTCAGCAGCCAACTTAGCTTCGTATACTCTGTATAAACACTCCATGCCTCGAATTGTCTCATCGTAAGGCCGCTGGACTAAGAACGCTTCTGCTATTGGAGAGCCGGTGCCAATTGTGGAAAAACCAGGGTCCCAAAACACCTCACCCGTCCCCGCTTACTCTTAAAAGAATCCCTTCACTTTGCCCGAATGTAGCAACTATCATATTGGCACCCAAATGAAGCATCCGCAACTCCATTACCAACTCCTGAAAATAGGCATCTCCGAACTGCGCTCTCCCGGTTGAATAAAAATGCTCCAGTGACATGCCGAATTGTAGTTGAGTATGTTCGTTCATGAGAGCACGCTTACGCCGCTGTGCTGCGGATCGCAGGTCTTGCTTTAACTGATCAATGTCGATTTCGTCAGGTTCTTTGATGCCAGAGTAGTGTTCTAGAGATTCGAGGCTATCTACAAATAATTCCTGCGATCTTGTAGCTGGACCGGCTAAGAGAATGGATACGTTGTCCCCCACCCAGCGTATTTTGTCGGAATCGCGGCACTGACTAAGCCACGATCACCGCGCTCATCGCAACATAGCATAACGATAGGGATATCTTTATCGCCCTGCTTACCCATGCACGTCGCAGCTATGCACAACGTCACTGGCTCAATCGCTTCTGATTCGCTGGCATCGTCTTCAAGTCCAAGCCTACCACTGTAAGTTGTATTAGGCAAGTATATATTCGCCCTTATTTGGGGTTCTAGAGTTTCATGCTACACAAACTGGCGCCACAAGGCACCCGAACCCAGAGACCGTTGCGCTCCGGACAGATGATCAACTGCCTGCGGGAAAATTTCATGTATTCCGAGAAACGCGCGAGGGATATTTTCTTCGGCACCATTGAAAGCGTACTCGCAACAACCGGCGCTTCACGGCTGATTCTTTGCGGATTGACTCGCGAGGCCGCCATTCGCGGTCACCAGAATGCGGTGGCAGTTGGCTATGAATTCTCAAATTGGGGTGTGGCAGCGAACGCGGTCATCCGCGCGATGTTGAGCGCGGGTGTTCTTCTTACCTACGGCGGCTCTCCCGTTCCCATTGGAATAGCGGCCCAGGCGACCACTGTCGTGGGGCTGAAAGATGGCTATCAGGATCTGACTGAGGCTTACTTAGTCGAGTTCCTGATTCGCAAACTTGGAGACGTTACTACTCGTGATCACCGGGCGGTTGCTCATGCGTTGTTCAGGCAATTCGACCCAACGATTTCCATGGATCATTTTGAAGATCGAGTGGCGATGTTAGCAGCCACTCTCGCCGACCGGATCGTTTTGAATGAGGTTGGCGCGTACACGGTTCGAAACGAAGTTCAGCTAAGTCGCTCGATAACGCTTTAAAGCACCTTCCAGCCGTTACCTGTAGTGCTTGTCACGCTCATCCAGCAGTTCAAGTTTTAGCGCGAGTTATCCCGCTGATGACGGTCGCAAATTAGCGATTCGAGAGCACTCGGATTCTGATCGCGGTAGTCCTCGGCTCACGAAGGCATAGCCTCCTCCCCATTTGGGGTTAGGGAAGCTGCGCTTTCGACTCACGCCTCACGCACATTCAGCCGTCGGAACAGAAGTCTCTAGAAGTGTTCAATGCCCGTTCTGTCTCCTAACGAGATCCGAACCCGCTGCGCCGAAAAACAGCACGCGGATCCGCGGTTCACTGCGGATTGTCCGGCGGTTTTCATATTCGAAAAAGCGTGATCTTATACGGGTCGTGGAAGTGCTAAACGATGGTAAGTAGCTTATTACAACAGAAAACCATTCGAATCTCGGCGCTCACTGCGCTTATCGCAACTTGTGGTGTGGCGCAAACCGCCGCGCTCAGTCTGTCCTCCGGCTCCGGTTCCCCGGGTAGCGTCGTCACCCTGGATCTGATGCTCACGGCCTCGGTGGCCCAGCCTGCGGGGTTAGAGTGGACAGTGAACTACCCAACCAAAGACGTTAGCGCGCTGAGTGTCAGTGCGGGAAGCGGTACAGCGGCATCGATTAGTTGCAACAACACCGCAGGGTCATCCACCTGCGCGGTGTGGAACACGAACTCCAACACAATATCGAATGGCGTGGTCGCGACCCTCGCGTTCACGATCGCGGGCTCGACGACGGATCCATCGGCGGCGATTCAAGTTTCCAACGGCGATGCTGTCTCTTTGGGCGGATCGGCGATTCCAACCTCGGCGACCGGCAGCACCATGACGCTGAACATTGCGCCATCGGCTCCTGTAATCAACGGCGCCACGACAGCGAGCGGAAAAGTGGGAAGCGCCTTCTCATACCAGATCACGGCTACCAATTCGCCGACTAGTTACGGAGCTACCGGCTTACCCGTCGGCTTATCGATCAACACCTCAAGCGGCCTGATCTCGGGAACGCCCACCGCGGCAGGAGCCTCAACCGTAACGCTGAGCGCGACTAATAGCGGCGGGACAGGGAACGCTAATCTATCGCTTACCATTGCGCCTTCGGCGTCGACTCCGGCGATCACGAGCGCCACCACTGCCAGTGGAAGAGTGGGAACCGCCTTCTCGTATCAAATCACGGCGTCCAACTCGCCAACCAGCTACGGAGCGACCGGATTGCCTGGCGGTTTGTCGGTCAACACTAGCACCGGTTTGATTTCGGGAACTCCTACGGCGGCGAGAACTTCGACAGTCACGCTGAGCGCGAGCACCAGCGGCGGGACCGGAAATGCAGCCCTCTCGCTGACGATTGCTCCTTCGGCATTGGCGCCAGCGATCACGAGCGCCACCACTGCCAGTGGAAGACTGGGAACCGCCTTCTCGTATCAGATCGCGGCATCCAACTCACCGACCAGTTACGGAGCCTCGGGATTGCCCTCCGGTTTATCCGTCAACACCTCGACCGGCTTAATCTCGGGAACTCCCACGGCGTCGGGAACCTCATCCGTAACACTTACCGCAACCAACAGCGGCGGAAGTGGCCATACCGCTCTGACACTGACGGTTGCATCTTCGACCTCTTCGCCGCCGGGCATTTACAGCCCTGCCAACGCTACTGGAAAAGTGGGAACGGCCTTCTCATATCAGATCGGGGCCACCAACTCGCCGACCAGTTACAGCGCGCCGGGATTGCCGGCCGGCTTGTCGATCAACACGTCGACGGGCTTGATTTCTGGGACGCCTAGCGGGGCAGGGACTACAAAGGTAATTGTCGGCGCGACAAACGGCGGAGGGACCGGCTATATCATCCTGACCATCACTATCGCGTCCGCGACATCGACGACGCCGGAGATCTCAAGCCCAACCACGGCAAGAGCCACCGCAGGGACGGGCTTCTCCTATCAGATCGTGGCCACCAAATCGCCCACCAGCTACAATGCGACGGGGCTACCGGCTGGATTATCGGTCAACACCAAGACCGGCTTGATCTCGGGGACCCCGGCTACGGCGGGGTCCTATACGGTCACGCTGAGCGCGTCGAACAGCAGCGGGACCGGCACCGCCACACTGTCGATGACGGTTGTCAGCAGGCACCGGTAATCGCGCCCGAATTTACGCTCGGGCCGTGTTCTTACTCGAGCGCTTTGCCGTCGGCTTAGCCGCCTTCTTCGACTTAGCGGCAAAGCGGTTCCGAACGCAAACGCAGCCGCATTTTGTCGGGTACCCAAAAAAGAGTCTCTACCCGACGATTGCCCTGAGTTTCCGACAAAGCCCCAGAATCAATGAAGAATCGACTTGCGTTTTCTCTCGACTGGAGTGATGGATCGTCAGGCGCAAAGCCCGCGCAAAAAAGGATGATTCACATGACCACGGAAACCAACGACAAAGCCACGACCGTTGCCGAACAGGGCGCGCACGTCGCGCCGGAGAAGGCGGCCTCGAAGAAGAAGGGTGCCACTCGAAGGAAGGGCGCGCCCAAACGCGAGAAGACCGCCAAGCGTGCCAAAGCCAAGGCCGCGCGGCCCCTGAAGGCGGCGACCGAGTCCCGCAGCAACAAGAAAGCGGAGGTCATCGCCATCATGAAGCGCGCTAAGGGTGTGACCCTGGCCGAGATCATGGAGGCGACAGGTTGGCTTGAACGATTGCGCAACGCTGCGAGACGCGCGAAAGCGGCATAGATATACTAGAGGCGTATGGAGCGATGGTGCGGTAGCCAAGATTCGAACTTGCAGGGGGCTTCCTGGACGGGTAACCCTGCTCGGACCCAAACCGAGTGTGTCTGCCGATTCCACCACTACCGCTTAAAACATTGCATCAATCAGTCTGCATCATGGGGGTCGCTGCATAAGGTGGCCTCCTTTTCTTAAGCCGCACCCGAAGCGGTTTCTGGCGGAGCCGCCCACGGGCATCTCTTGATAAATTCAGCCGTGGTCACAATGTGGGCGATCTTATTCCTGCCGACTGCGGTCAACCGCCATTTGCCATCAACTGCTTCGACCTCTTCGTGATCTTTTTCCCGCATGGTCGTGCTGAGCATGGCACTGACGTTGTTGCTGAAGTTTGCGGCCTTCGTTTGCACGCCAGCGGACTTCAGCGCCTCGGCGATATCTGCTGTACTCATTGGCCTCGACGCTTCGCTGAGTAGGTGCAGGATCGCCCAACGAACGGAAATCAACGCATATTTGTACTGAGGTTGGTACCGCTGATCCTGCCTAGCATGGTCGTTCGGGAACGATTGAACGACCACCGGACGCGTCGTGCTAGGATCGATTTTTTGGCGGATTGTGATTATCGCGCTATCGTGCTCACGCAGCTTCTTTTGTAAGGTGGCGATTTCGCGGCGGGCGTCTTCACGATCAACCTCAAGCGCTTTCAGTACGGCTTCGTACTGGATCTTAAGTTCTGGAGAAATGGCCATAAAAATACCCCCTTTCGGCGTCGGCTGCTCATGCTATAGTGAATGAGAAAAGGGCGGTGACTACAGGCCGCACCTCTCGCTCATCCGCTGATACTAAGCGCTTTCTAGCTATTCCAATTCCCATCCTCACATTCTCAAAGCAGAGGATTTTCAGTTTGGCTTGGGGATCTTACGGGTCCCCGAGCCTTACGGTTGAAGATCCTACCACACCTTAGAAACGTTACGCAACCAAAAATTGGAGAGTATTGGCCTTTTATAATCAGCAACTTAGGCAATTCGATTCTGGTATTTGGTGACTTCAAATTACACGTGTAATGACCATCCAATTATTAGGCACACCACCTGTAGTGGTTAGCGATCTCCTTTCTTCGATCCGTCTGGGGACGTAATCCCCAGCCGATCACTTGTTTGGGATGTAAGGCAAGTCCCTTGCGAATCCTGTGGAAAAGTACCCTAGTCCCTTGACTGTATCTGCTGCCTACCCTAAGATCGCAAGTAGCAGATGAATTACATGTAGCGAATATAGCACATGTAGCGTCTAATTTCCAGGAGGAGAATGAAGGGACTATGAATGCAGCAACGGCCAGGAACGAGAGCCCGTTGCCTACCGAGAAGGATCAACGGGTCGCAATCTCAGAGCGGGATCAACACGATGTGAAGGCAATCTACGAGGCTATTCGCGGGGGGCGAGCGAAGCTCGTTAGCCCCAACGGAGAAGCTCGCCCTTTGCCGGATTCTCTACATGCGTTCCTTGTTGAATTGATCGGCTTGCTGACTGCTGGTAAGTCGGTTTACATCATACAGAATCAAGCAAAGTTGACTACGGTTGAGGCCGCCGCCATGATCGGGGTTTCGAGACAGTTCCTCGTGAATTTGCTGGAAAAGAAAGAGATCCCTTATCACATGGTGGGGACGCACAGGAGAATATACGCGCAAGACCTTATCGCCTACAAGGCTAAACGAGATGAGAGCCGCGGGCATACACTCGATGAATTAGCCAAGAAAGAGGCGGAAGAGGGCCTCTACGAGAGAACCCCATCGCCGGATGAAGATTGACCAATACGTAGCAGTACCGGACGCATGTGTGCTAGCTCCGATGCCAATCGCCGACACCATGTTGAGATTGGCGGAGGAGCCAGCATTTTACATTCCTCGATGGTCCCCGGACATTTTAGGGGAGATAAAACGCACGCTCCTCACCAAGTTTAAATACACAGAAGAGCAAGTGAATCGTCGCATCACGGCTATGCAAGAATCCTTTCCCGACGCCTCAATTGACGGTTATCAAGATCTCGTACCGGCGATGAAAAACCACGAAAAGGATCGGCACGTCCTCGCAGTCGCTGTTAAGTCTGGCGCACATGCGATCGTTACCGACAATCAAAAACACTTTCCGCCTGGAACGTTTTCTCGTTATGGGCTTGAGTGCATGACTGCCGATCAATTCCTTGAGCATCAATACCACCTTGATCCGGATTCGTTTATCAACATCCTCATCAAGCAGGCGTCAAACATCGGGTGGACGCTGCCGCAATTGATTACTAAGCATGTGCCCTCGCTCTCTCTAGGCTGATCATCTCAAAATAGGAACCGTGTGATCGAGACAGCCCGGGTGGGCGAGTGAGAGGATGTAGGTCTCCGACTGAAAACGTGTCTCTTTAGGTTAATTTTGGCGCATACTGGAACCGATGGCCGACAAAATCCGCATTCCGCTTAATGAGGCCGAGGCTGTAACGCTCTTAGGCCGCGTCCGGCCAACGGCTGGAATGCCGCGCCAGGGCGCTCACGCGACGAAGGCGAAGCCAACAACGAGGAAGAAAGCCCGCACGAAGCGGGCGAAGTAAACCGGCCTGTAATGCCGACAGGATAGCCCTAAGTTTAGGGTATCTCAACGGGATAATTCCGGAAACTTTCAATCGACCCTATCAAAAGGTTTGAGCAGCGGATCGGGGCGTCTGCTCTTATACTGACTATTGGTAAAATTGTATTCTCTGGCGATTCTTCTCTGCGGCCTCGCCTCCGCGCAACCGGCTGCCGACCTCGAAAAACGTCTGACCGATCTCGACAAGGCCGTCAAGTCGGCGCAAAGCGCCGGCGATAACGCCTGGATGCTGGTGAGCGCCGCGCTGGTCCTGATGATGACCGGTCCCGGGCTGGCGCTTTTCTATGGCGGGCTGGTCCGGCGCAAAAATGTGCTCGAGCACCATGATGCACAGTTTCATCCTGATGGCCGTGGTCACTGTTCTCTGGGCCGTAGTGGGCTACAGCATGGCGTTCGGAGACTTGGACCCCGTTTGTGGGAGGCGGGCAATATGTTCTTCTGCATGGAGTGGGCGGCGATCCCAATGCCGATTACGCGCCGACCATCCCGCACCAGACCTTCATGATCTACCAGTTGATGTTCGCCATCATCACGCCCGCCCTGATTTCGGGCGCGTTCGCCGAGCGAATCAAGTTTTCGGGTATGCTTCTGTTCACGACGCTGTGGTCGCTGCTGGTGTATTTCCCCATGGCGCACATGGTCTGGGGCAAGGGCGGATTCCTGAACGCGACGCTGGGCGGAAAGGTTCCGCTGTTTCGATTTTGCGGGCGGAACCGTGGTCCACATCACGTCCGGCGTTTCTGCTCTGGTATGTGCTCTTTATCTGGGACATCGAAAAGCATATGGCGTGGATCCGATGCGCCCGCACAGCATGGTTCTGAGCACCGTCGGCGCGTGTCTGCTGTGGGTAGGATGGTTCGGGTTCAACGCGGGAAGCGCGCTGGCGGCGTCGCCGCTCGCCACCAGCGCATTTGTCGCGACGCATTTCGGGGCTGCGGCCGCGGCGCTCGGATGGATGGCCGCGGAGTGGATTGCAACGGGGAAGCCGAGCGTGCTCGGGGCGCATCTCCGGCGCGGTCGCTGGATTGGTCGCGATCACGCCAGCTTCCGGGTTTGTGAAGCCGTTTCCCGCGCTGCTGATCGGCGCGGCGGCGGGCATTGGTATGCTACTTGATGGTGACCGCGGTGAAGCACAAGTTCGGATACGACGATTCGCTGGATGCCTTCGGCGTCCACGGGGCCGGCGGAACGCTGGGCGCGATTCTGACCGGCGTCTTCGCCACCAAGGAAGTCAACGATGTGCTCAGCGGGAAGCCGTTGGGATGGGCGGACGGCAACGCGGGGCAGGTATTGAATCAAGTCGTCGGCATGCGCTGATCGCGTGGGTTCTGGCCGCGGTCGGCACGTTCGTCATCCTGAAAATTTGCGATGCGGTCACGGGCGTGCGGGCGAACGTGGCAGGATGAAATCGAGGGTCTCGATCTGAGTATGCATGGCGAAGAAGGGTATAATTTCGAGGCCTGAGGCGATTTCCATGAAGAAAATCGAAGCCATTATCCAGCCGCACAAACTCGAAGAAGTCAAAGAGGCCATGAAGGCCATCGGGATCGATGGGATGACCGTGACCGAAGTCCGCGGGCACGGCCGCCAGAAAGGCCACAAAGAGATTTATCGCGGCATGGAGTATCAAGTCGACCTGCTGCCGAAAATCAAGCTCGAAATGGTGGTGCCCAGCGCGCGCGCCGACGAAGTGATCCGGACCCTGGTGGCCGCGGCGCGCACCGGCAAGATCGGCGACGGGAAAATTTTCGTCTTCGACGTCGCGGAAGCCATCCGCATCCGCAATGACGATCGCGGAGAAACCGCATTGTGAACGAACCCATGGCTGTACAGATTCCTCCGTCGCCGGAGGAGGTGCACGCGACACTGGCCTCGCGCAACGCGGAAGTGGAGGAACAGGTTCGCCAGGCGTATTCGAAAACCATCCAGCCGCGTTTTCCATCCGGCATCGCACTGGCCGCGGTGGGCGGATTCGGGCGCGGCGAGCTGTTTCCATTCTCCGACGTCGATCTTCTGCTGCTCGTCGAATCCGAACAGCAGATCCCGCCGGCGCGCGAAGCCGTTGTCCGCATTTCTGCAATCGCTATGGGATTCCGGACTTCGCCCCAGCCACTCCGTGCATACCGTTACCGATTGCGTCACCGAGCAGGAGAACAACGCCGAGCTGACCATCAGCCTTCTCGACCGGCGTTTGCTGGCGGGCGATCCGAAGATGTTCGCTTGGCTCGACGAGAAATTTGCCGCGTTCCTGGCCAAGCGCGGCGCCGCGATCGCGCGTCAACTGGCGAATCTGGCGGAGACGCGTCGGGCCAAGTTTCAGAACACTGTGTATCACCTGGAGCCGAATATCAAGGACGGTCCCGGCGGTCTACGCGACCTGCAAACGGTTCGATGGCTCGGAGCGCTGGGCCGCAGCGGCGGCTCAGAGGGCCTGTCGGCCGCATTCGAATTTCTCGCGGCGCTGCGGATCCGTCTTCATGAGGCAGCGGGCCGCGATCAGAACGTGCTTGAGTTCGACGCGCAGGAAGAGCTGAGCGAACATCCCGCCGCGCTGATGCGCGATTATTTCCGGCACGCGCGTTCCGTAGATCGCGCGGTGCAGCGGGCGCTCGAGGCGGCGCGAATCGAAGGATGCATCGCTGCTGGGCCGCTTTCACGAATGGCGCTCGCGGCTTTCGACCATCGAATTTACCGTTTCGCACGACCGCGTGCTGCTGCGCGGGCCGGCGCAAGTGGAACGCGGATTGAGCCTGTTTGAGTTCGCCGCGCGCCACAAGCTTGCGCCTGGCGCCGGATACGGTCGATCGCATGGCCGGCGTGATTCCGGAGACGTATTGGGAGGACTGGAAAAAGCTGCTTTCCGCGCCGCACCCCATCTTCGGCTTGCGCGCCATGCAGGAGTCGGGCACTCTGGCCGCGGCCATTCCCGAGTGGAGCAAGATCGAGTTCCTGGTCGTGCGCGATTTCTACCATCGCTACACGGTGGATGAACACACGCTGGTCGCGATCGCCTCGCTCGACATCCATTGCCGACCCGCGATTCGCCGATCTGTACGCCGAGATCGAAGATCCGGCGCTGCTGCATTTTGCCATCCTGCTGCACGATATCGGAAAAGGCTCGCGGCGTCGATCACGTGGGCGAGTCTTTGCGCATCGCGCGCGGCGTGCTGGAACGTTTCGGAGCTCCCGAAGCGGACCGCGCGGGCATGGAATTTCTGGTGGCGCGTCACCTCGACCTTTCCGCGGTGATGACGTCGCGCGATCTTCACGACGGCGCGACCGCCCGCATGCTGGCCGCGCGCGTGGGAACGGTGGAGCGGCTGAAGCAGCTCACCATGATGACCTACGCCGACATCAGCGCCGTGAATCCGCAGGCGATGACGCCATGGCGTCTGGAACAGCTCTGGCAAGTGTATCTGCTGGCCTACGCGGAGCTGACTCGCGAGCTGTACGGCGAGCGTATTCATGATCGAACGCCGTTCCTCGAAGGGCTCCCGGTTCGCTATCTGCATACGCACTCGCAAGCCGAGATCGATATTCACCTGGCGATGGTGCGGCAGCTTAAAACGCGTCCCGTCTCGATCGAGATCGCGCATGAGCGTGGCATTTACCGTTTGACGCTGCTGACCGAGGATCGCCCCGGACTCTTCGCATCGGTGGCGGGCGCAATCTCCAGCTTCGGCCTCAGCATTCTGAAAGTCGAGGCGTTTTCGAATGCGCAGCGACATCGTCGTCGATACCTTCACCTTCGCGGATCCGCATCGGACGCTGGAGCTGAACCCCTCTGAAATCGAGCGGCTGCGCAGCATCGTGCGGCGCGTCGTCGAAGGAAAGCAAGATGTGGCGGAGCTGCTTCGCGGCCGTCCCAAACCGCTCCTGCCATCGCGCGCCGCGCATTTGAAACCTCGCGTGGTGTTGAACAACGATGCCTCCCAGACCGCGACGCTCATCGAATTCGTGGCGGAAGATCGTCCCGGGCTCTTGTACGATCTGGCGCGCGCTATCAGCGCGGCGGGCTGCAATATTGAAGTCGTTCTGATCGACACGGAGGCGCATAAAGCGCTTGGACGTTTTCTACGTCACGATAGGCGGTCGCAAGCTGGACGCCGAGCTCGGCATGCGCCTGAAGACCGACCTGGTAGCTGCTTGTTCCGCTGGCGGGTAACTCGCCCGGTCGTCGCACCGATCTGCGACGTTCACCTCAGAATGGTCATAATAGTCAACCGAGCGCGCTGACTGGTAGTGGGCTACTTTGAATTCCGCGCCGACCTGGGCCCCTTCAAAACAACTAACAGACCGACGCCAAGCAACACGGCGAGCCCACCAGGTGCAGCTCCATAGACTCCGTACATATTTTCATAGATCATGGTTTTGACGCCCAGAAAAAACCATACGCTACCCCATAGAATGAGGATCACAGCGATGGTTCCTACAATAATTCGATTCTTACTCATGCCGCTCTTTATAACCCCCGTTCATCGGCTTCGAGCAGGGCCACTAGATCGGACACTTCCTAAAGCCGTTCAAGCGGGAATAAATTCAAAGTAGCACGCTACCCGCTGACTGTATATTGAATACTAGGCGCTTAGATAGAGTTAGTCGTGAATGAGCGCGTGTTTCAGTTCGAGTGGGATGAGATCAAGGCGAACGCTACTTTTCGAAAACACGGCGTCCCGTTCGAGCTCGCTCGATTCAGCTCTCCTTCAGATACCGATCCATCGCCGCCGCAGCTCCGCGCCCCTCCGCGATCGCCCACACCACCAGGGATTGCCCCCGTCGCGCATCGCCGGCCGCGAAGACCCCGGAAATCGACGTCTGGTAATCCTCAGTAGCGATGTTGCCTCGCGCGTCCAGGGCCGCCCCGAAATTCGCAGTTGGTCCCGTGAATCCCATGGCGAGCAAAACCAGATCCGTTTCGAGCGTGAACTCAGCGCCCGTGGAATCGCCGGCGCGAACGTAATGTAATCGCTTGACCGATCCATTCCCCGAGAACCGCGTCGTCGCGACCGCCCACTGCCGATCGCCGCCCTCTTCGTGTGAGCTCTCCATCCGCATCTGCAAAGGCCAAAGCGGCCAGGGAGTCGACGCGGCGCGATCGGCCGGCGGCGCGGGCATAATTTCGAATTGATGGACCGAAGCCGCCCTCTGCCGGTGCGACGTTCCCAGGCAATCGGCTCCGGTATCGCCTCCGCCGATGATCACCACGCGCTTTCCGGTCGCTAGAATAGCCCGCGCGTCGTCGACCGTGTCGCCGGCCACGCGCCGATTCTGCTGCGGCAGGAAGTCCATCGCAAAATGGATTCCCTTCAGGTCTCGCCCGGGCACGGCGAAATCGCGCGGCCGCTCGGCGCCGATCGCGATCAGCACGGCATGGAAATCGCGCCGTAAATCCGTGGCCGAACTTACCTGCGTGTTGGTGACGAACTCGACCCCCTCAGCCGACATCTGCTCGATACGTCGGTCTATCCAGCGCTTTTCCATCTTGAAGTCCGGAATGCCGTAGCGCAGCAGACCTCCCACCCGGTCGCTTTTCTCAAACACCGTCACCCAGTGTCCGGCGCGTGCCAACTGCTGCGCGGCGGCGAGCCCAGCCGGTCCCGACCCGATCACGGCCACGCGCTTGCCGGTGCGTACAACCGGCGGCTCCGGACGAATCCAACCTTCAGCGAGCCCGTGATCCACAATCGAGCACTCGATTGCCTTAATCGCCACCGGAGGCTCATTGATCCCCAGCACGCACGCCGCCTCGCACGGCGCCGGGCAAACGCGGCCTGTGAATTCAGGAAAATTATTGGTCGCATGCAGAGCGCGCAGCGCGTCCCGCCACTGGCCGCGATAGACCAGATCGTTCCAGTCGGGAATTACATTGTTGAGAGGGCAGCCGGTATGGCAAAACGGAACGCCGCAATCCATGCATCGCGCGGCCTGGCGCTGGACGGTTTCAGCGGGGAAGTCCTGGTAGATTTCGAACCAGTCGTTGACGCGTTCGGCCACCGGACGGCGGCGCGGAGTCTCTCGCTCAAATTCCAGGAAGCCGGTGCTCTTACCCATGCGACACCGTCTCCAGGCCTCGCGCGCGAAGCACCCGTTTGTACTCGCGCGGGAACACTTTCACGAATTTCGGGAGCATCGCATCCCAGGTTTCGAGAATCCAGTTCGCGCGCGGGCTACCGGTGTCTTCGGCGTGCCGCGCGATCCAGTAACGCAGCGTCTGGATGTCGACCTGGTCTTCCACCGGTTCCAGGTCGACGGTGGCAAGATTGCAGCGGGTCTTTCCGAAATCCCCCGATTCATCCAGCGCATACGCGATCCCGCCCGTCATGCCGGCGGCGAAGTTCCTGCCGGTGTCGCTCAGCACGATCACCAGGCCCTTGGTCATGTATTCACACCCGTGGTCGCCCACGCCTTCCACCACTGCCGTCGCACCGGAATTGCGCACGGCAAATCGCTCACCCGCGCGGCCGCTGAAGAAAGCCTCGCCTGATGTGGCTCCGTACAATGCCACATTTCCGATCAGAATGCTTTTCTCCGGCAGGAAACTCGAACCGTGCGGAGGGTAGACGATCAGCTTCCCGCCGGAGAGCCCCTTGCCGACGTAGTCGTTCGCGTCGCCCTCCAGTTCGAGCGTCACGCCGCGGGCTAAAAACGCTCCAAAGCTCTGTCCGGCTGAGCCGCTAAACATGAAACGGATCGTCCCCGGCTCCAGTCCCTTCGACCCATGCCGGCGCGCGATTTCTCCGGACAGCATCGCTCCGATGGTACGATCCACGTTGCGGATGGGCAGCTTGAATTCGAGCGGAGTTCCGCTGTCGATCGCGCTCCGCGCATGGTCGATCAGCTTCGCGTCCAACGCCTGTTCCAGGCCGTGATTCTGGGACATCGTGTGGCGCCGCTGCACGCGGCCGGGCACTTGTGGGTTGTAGAGCACTTGCGAAAAATCAAGGCCCCGGGCTTTCCAATGCTCCACGCCGGTGCGCATTTCGATCATGTCCACGCGCCCGATCATCTCCTCCATCCGCCGGAAGCCCATGCGAGCCATGTACTGGCGCACCTGTTCGGCGATAAAGAAGAAGAAATTGATCACGTTTTCAGGTGTGCCCTGAAATTTCTTGCGCAATGCCGGATCCTGTGTCGCGATGCCGACCGGACAGGTATTCAGATGGCACTTACGCATCATGATGCAGCCCATCGCGATTAGCGGGGCGGTGGAAAAACCGAACTCTTCGGCCCCTAACAGCGCAGCAATTGCGACATCGCGCCCGGTTTGCAGTTTTCCGTCGGTCTGCAAAATGACACGGCTGCGGAGATCGTTCAGTACCAGAACCTGCTGCGCTTCGGCGAGCCCCAGTTCCCAAGGAATGCCGGCGTGTTTAATGGAAGTGAGCGGCGATGCTCCGGTTCCGCCGTCATGCCCGCTGATCAGAATCACGTCGGCGTGAGCCTTCGCGACGCCCGCGGCGACCGTGCCGACGCCCGCTTCGGCGACGAGCTTCACCGAAATTCGCGCCTTGGGATTGACATTCTTCAGGTCGTAGATAAGCTGTGCCAAATCTTCAATCGAGTAGATATCGTGATGCGGCGGCGGAGAAATCAATGGCACGCCGGGAATCGAATGCCGCACGCGCGCGATCGTTTCGTCCACTTTGTGCCCGGGAAGCTGCCCGCCTTCCCCCGGCTTCGCGCCCTGCGCAATCTTGATTTGCAGTTCGTCGCAGTTCACCAGGTAATTCGCGGTGACGCCGAACCGTCCCGACGCGACCTGCTTCACCGAGCTGCGCCGCCAATCTCCATTCGAATCGCGCTCAAACCGCGCTTCATCCTCGCCGCCTTCGCCGGTATTGGAGCGCCCGCCCATGCGGTTCATCGCGATCGCCAGCGTCTCGTGCGCTTCTTTGCTGATCGATCCGAAGGACATTGCGCCGGTGGCGAATCGCTTGACGATTTCGCTCGCCGGTTCCACCTCTTCGATCGGCAGCGGCGTAGCCGCGGCGCGTAGTTCCATCAGCCCCCGCAACGTGCACAAATCGCGATTTTGTTTGTCGACCAGGTCCGCATACTCCTGAAAGGTCTCATGCCGGCCGGTATGGGCCGCGTGACGCAACTTCGAAACTGTCTGAGGATTCAGGAGATGCGCCTCGCCATTGGCGCGGTATTGATAATTGCCGCCCAGGTCCAGCTCGGTTTCGGAGTTGGTGAGCGGGCGGAAGGCGTGCTCGTGCTTCATCTGCGCTTCCCGCGCCAGTACATCGAGCCCGACGCCTTCGATGCGCGAAGCCGTGCCGGTGAAATAGCGATCGATCAGCGTCCGATTCAGCCCGATGGCCTCGAAAGCCTGCGCGCCACGATAGCTTTGCAGGGTCGAAATCCCCATCTTCGAGAAAATCTTCAGTAGGCCCTTGTTGATGGCCTTCTTATAGTTCTTGAGCGCGGTTGCAAAATCGATTTCGCCCAAGCGCCCACGCTGAACGGAATCTTCGAGCGTCTCGATGGCCAGGTACGGGTTCACCGCGCTTGCGCCGTAGCCGATCAGAAGGGCGAAGTGCATCACTTCGCGTGGCTCGCCGGATTCGATCAGCAGCGCCACCTGCGTGCGCGTGCGCTCCCGCACCAGATGATTGTGGACCGCGGTCAGCGCCAGCAGGCTGGGGATGGGCGCGTATTCGTCGTCCAGGCCGCGGTCGCTCAAAATCAACAGGCGGTATCCGTCGCGAATGGCGAGAGACGCCCGCCGGCACAGGCTGTCCAGCGCGCGTTCCAGCTTTCGCGCTCCGCCCGAAACCTCGAAAACCGCGGGCAACGTGGTAGCCAGGAAATCGCCCCAACTGACGCGGCGCAGCTTTTCGAGATCGCGATTAGTCAGCACCGGATGCGGCAGCTTCAACGTGTGGCAGTGCTGCTCAGTCTCTTCGAGAATATTGCGCTCGGTCCCGAGATAGCTGGTCAGCGACATTACCAGCTCTTCGCGAATGGGATCGATAGCCGGATTGGTCACTTGAGCGAATAGCTGCTTGAAGTAGTGAAACAGCGGCTGCGGCTTGTCCGAGAGGCAAGCCAGCGGAGTATCGGTTCCCATGGAGCCGACCGGCTCCTCGCCGTTCATCGCCATGGGCGCGAGCAGCAGGCGCACATCCTCTTCGGTGTATCCGAACGCGCGCTGCCGCGTGACGATGGTGGCCGGATCGAAACCGTAGGCGCGCGACGGCTCGGGCAGCGCGTCCAGCATGATCTGGTTGCGCTGGAGCCACTCGCCATACGGCTGGCGCGTGGAAAGAGTGTGCTTGATCTCTTCGTCCGGAACGAGGCGCCCCTGCTCCAGATCGACCAGCAGCATTTTGCCCGGTTGCAGCCTTCCCTTGTACCGAACCTCACCCGGCTTCACAGGCAGCACGCCCGCCTCCGAAGCGAGAATCAACTGATTGTCCGTCGTCACCAGGTAGCGCGCCGGACGCAGGCCATTGCGATCCAGCGTGGCGCCGATCCACTTGCCATCCGTGAACGCCACCGCGGCTGGACCATCCCAGGGCTCCATCAGTGAGGCGTGATATTCGTAGAACGCGCGCTTTTCCTCGGGCATGGTGGAATCGGCGTCCCAAGCTTCCGGGATCAGCATCGCCATCACGTGAGGCAGGCTCCGGCCCGCGAGCGTCAGCATCTCAATCGCATTGTCGAGCGACGCTGTATCGCTGCCACCCGGCTGAATCACGGGCAAAATCTTGCCGATGTCTCCGCCGAACTGGTCCGAGGCGAGCACGGATTCGCGCGCGTTCATCCAGTTGACGTTGCCTCGCACCGTATTGATCTCGCCGTTGTGGCAAATGTAGCGATACGGGTGCGCGAGCTGCCAGGTGGGAAACGTATTCGTCGAAAAACGCTGATGCACCATGCACAGCGCGCTGCGCGTTTCCGGGTCCGAGAGCTCGCCGTAAAACTCGGCGATCTGCGGAGCCAGCAGCAGCCCTTTGTAGACGATGGTGCGAGAAGACATGGACGGCACGTAGAAAAATTCTTTTTCGCGAATCGTACTGGCGGCGACTTCGGATTCGGCGCGCCGCCGGACCACGTAAAGCTTGCGGTCGAGCTGATCTTCGTTCAAGCCATTTCCGCGCAAGAACACCTGCTCGATATAAGGCTGTGTCGCGCGCGCGTGGCGTCCGATCGCGTCGACGTTGACTGGCGTGTCGCGCCATCCGAGAACCGTCAAGCCTTCCTCGCGGGCGATGCGTTCCACGATGCCTTCGCACAGCAGCCGCTGTTGCGGCTCGACCGGCAGAAACATCATCCCCACGCCGTAGGTTCCGGGATCGGGCAACTGAAAGCCCAGCTTTGAACATTCGCGCGCGAAAAACTCGTGCGGAATCTGAATCACCAGACCGGCGCCGTCCCCGGTTTCCGGATCGCAGCCGCAAGCGCCGCGGTGCGTCAGGTTGATCAGGATTTCAATACCCTTGCGGACGATCTCGTGGGACTTCTGGCCACCCAGGTTGACGACAAAACCCATGCCGCAGGCGTCGTGTTCGTGACGGGGATCGTACAGGCCCTGCCGGTGCATGGCATCGATGTTATCGCGCCGGATACTATCATGTCAATAGAATTTATATGCTTGCAATATAAGTTCATCTAATGTACTCTGTCTCTGGTGACATTCGATAACCTAAAGCTTTTCAAGGACATCACTCAAGCTCGGAATTTCAGCCGAGCCGCCGGGATGAACTCCGTCAGCCAATCCGCGGCAAGCCAGCACGTGTCGGAATTGGAAAAATCTTTTGGTATCGCGCTGCTGGACCGATCCACGAGGCCCCTGTCGGTGACGCCTGCGGGAACCTTGTATCTTGAATTCTGCCGCGACGCGCTGCGCAGAAAGGAAGAGTTTGAAGCCGCGCTCGACCGGCTGAAACAGGAAGTGGAAGGGACTGTGCGCGTGGCTTCCATTTATTCCGTCGGATTGAGCGAAATGGTGCAGATCGAACAGGAGTTCGGGAGAAGGCAGCCCGATGCACGCCTCGAAGTCGAGTACCTTCGTCCGGAAAGAGTGTATTCAGCGGTGCTGGCCGACGAGGCCGATCTCGGACTGGTGAGTTATCCCGAGCCGAGCCGCGAAATCACCGTGATTCCCTGGCGGGAGGAAGAAATGGTGCTCGCCGTGTCGCCGTATCATGAACTGGCTGGGCGCGGCCAGATCACTCCAGCGGAGCTGGATGGCGTGGATTTCATCGGCTTCGATGAGGAGCTGCCGATACGGCGCGAAGTGGACCGATTTCTGCGCGAGCACGGCGTCAAAGTCAGCCAGATCCTGCATTTCGATAATCTTCAAATGATCAAAGAAGCGGTCGCGCATCAAGTGGGCGTGAGCATTATGCCGGCGCGCATTATGCTTGACGAGATCGCGCAGGGACGCCTGGTCGCGGTTTCGATTGCCGCACCGGAACTGTACCGTCCGCTCGGAATCATCCACCGGAAGAAAAAGCGTTTTCACCGCGTCGCACAGGAGTTTCTAAAACTGTTGTGCGAGAAACCTCACCCCGATCTGGGGCTGATCTAGAGCTTAGTGCGACGGAGAACCGACGATTCGCGGCGGGACTACGACGCCCGTAGACCTCTCGGCTTCATAGAATCAGCCGCTTAGCACCGGCGTCTCGCATGCATCCCGCAGGGCCGACGTGACGCGTGTGCGGTCACGGCGACCTCTGGAAAGGACGGATCGATTCATGAAGTTCAAGGAAAGCGCGCTTGCCCACAAACTGCTGGATGGTTTGGACGGGATCGAAATTGGCGGCTCGGCTCACAACAGCTTCGGCCTCAAGACCCGCAACGTCGACTTCACGAAGGAAAGGACCGCGTTCAAGGAGGAGGAAATCAGAATGTGCGGCGAGGCCTTGCCGGTGGATATCGCCGCGCCGGGCGACAAGCTGCCGCTGGAAGACTCGAGCGTGGATTTCGTCATCAGCTCCCACGTGATCGAGCATTTTCCCGATCCGATCAAGGCGCTGAAGGAATGGCATCGCGTGGTGCGTCCGGGCGGTTACATATACGTCACTGCGCCGCACAAGGAACGGACTTTCGATAAGGAGCGCGAGCGCACCCCGCTCGCCGAGTTGATCGAACGTCACAAAACCGGCCTCGGCCCCGACCCCGATGCGGCGCATTGCTCGGTGTGGATTACGGCGGATTTCGTCGAGCTGATCGGTTGGCTTGGCTGGCCGATTGTCGAGGTGCAGGACACCGACGACAAAGTAGGTAACGGATTCACCGTGGTGATGCGGGTCGAGAAAAAGGAGACCGCAGCGCAGCCTGCGCAGGCGGCCGTTCGCCGGCCCACGAAGCCGCGTCTCTCGATGACATTTCTGCTGAGCCCCACCGGAAGCGTGCGAACGGGAAGCGCTGCGTGCACGCTGGAGTACGCGCGACGGTTTCAAGAACGTGGGCACGAAGTTTCGATCACCACTTGGCCGCAATTTCTGTGGCAGGGACCGGAGCCTTTTCCGAATCTCGGGTTCCGGATTCCGATCCACTACGACCGGAACGCCAGCCGCGAGGCGCTGCCTTTTCACTTGCTGAATCAATCGCCGCGCGATTACCTGGGGGAGTTAAAATTTTTCACCACGTACCTGAACATGCTCACGCCGGCGATTCCGAAGGCGGATCTGATCATCGCGTCGAACTGGGACACCGTCATTCCCGCGTGGCAGTCCGGCAAAGGGAAACCGGTACATTTTCCCCAGCATTACGACGAAGTGCTGTTCACGCTGGACAGCGCGGTGTCGAATTCGCTGCAAGGGAATCCGCTGATCAAGATGCTGTGCCGGAATGCGTTCCAAATTCCCGCGTACCGGATCGCCAATTCGACATGGCTTGGACGCGAGATTCAGCGCCGGTTTGGCGAGACCGTTCCGGTCGTCACGCCCGGCATCGACACGACGATGTTCCACCCGCTTCCGAAACTGAGCGAGACAGACGGGATCATCCGCGTGGCGGCGTATTCCCGTCCGGAGAAATGGAAAGGGTTTCAGGACGCGGTCCCGGCGATGGGCGAGCTGATGAGACGCTATCCGGGGAAGATCGATTGGCACGTCTACGGGTTCCCGCATGAAATCGGCCCTGCCAATCCGCTGGCTCCGTATCAATTCCACGGGACGCTTGGGTATCCAGAATTGAGCCGACTGTACGCGGAAAGCGACATCGCGCTGTGTCCTTCCTGGTACGAGAGCTTTCCCTTGCCGCCCATCGAGGCGATGGCATGCGGGACCGCCGTGGTCACGACGCGCTACGGCACCGAGGATTACGCCATCGACGGTCACACGGCCATCGTGGTCCGCCCGCGGGTTCTGGTCGATTTCGTGGCGGCGCTCGACGCGCTGGTGCGGTCGCCGGAACTTCGCCAGCGGCTGGGACGAAATGGACGGGCGATCGCCGAAAGCCTGACTTGGGAAGGCGCGGTGGCAGCGCGTGAGGACTTGCTTTCGCGCATCCATCGCAATCTGTTGCCGAACCATGCCCTACAAGGCTTCGACACCGGAATCACGGATGGATACGGGCAATCCTTCGAACGCCTGATCGCGGAGGTTGGCGCGAAGGAAGGCGAATTGTTGAACGGAGCCGACGGCAAACAATACCTGGTGGAGTCCGGGCGGCTGCGCCGTGTGGCGAATCCCGACGCGATCGGAGTCAACGCCAGCCAGGGCCGGCCGGTCGACCTGCTGACCTTGTTCCGCAATGAACAAGGTCCGGAGATCACGTCGCCCGCGAATTATTTCGGGCTTCGGGCGCAATAAGAGTTCGTGGCATTTCGCGCGACCGGTTGCTGGCGAGTTTGGGTGAATAGTCAGCATCCACCGCTTCCTTGGTCGCGGCTCGTTGCCAGCTCTCTCAAATATCAGCAATTTGAACGATCCTGCGGGTTTTCACACAGACTCTGGCGCTTAAGCGACAGAGGGCGGGAACTACTTCGTTGCGGTGCGGCCGAAGAATCGGATTCGCACGGTAAAGTGCCGGCCCTCGTCCCCAACAAACTGGAGAAACTGGGGAACGCCGGTTACATTGTTCACGGCCGTAGGATTGGCCTGGTTGGTGAGGTTGTTCATCCCGCCACGAAGCGCGAAACGATAGCCGCGCAAAGTGATCATGCGCTCGATGGCGAGGTCCAGGTCGAAATTCAGAGGATAGCGGTACGAGTCCACAGGCCCGACCACGATGCCGGTGGGATCGCGGATTGAAAACGGATATCCGTTGCGCATGTTGGCGAGGACGGATACGGCCCAGTTTTTGCCCCAACGGGTCGATGGCAGAGGCAAATAAGCCCAAGCAAGCAACCGATTCGGCGCGTCCCATGGCATCGGGACGAAAACGGGAAGGATTTGTAAGGGCTGGGCGGTATAGGGATCGAGCACGCCATTCGAAGTTGCACGGGAATGCGTGTAGGACGCCATCCACTCATGCTGGCCCGCGAAAGTCTGGCGCACCGCGAACTGGATCGAATCATAGTCGTCGCGGCGCAGGTTGGCGGGTTGATAATTCCCGCTGAACGCTCCGCCGGGTAATGGCAGTAGCGATGGCGGCGCATCCGGGGCCAGGGTGTTGAGGAAAGCGAATCCATCGGTCCCGCGCCGGCGCATGTATTTCGCGGTGACGAAGATGCTTTTCAGGACCTGCTGATCTGCATTCAAGGTCCAATTCGTTGCGCGAGGCAAGGCAAGCGGCGCATTGCCAATCGAGAAAGTGGTTGGCGCGGCAGGACCCACAGGCGTGCCGTTTGGATTGTACTGCGTCGTGAAGGCGACCTGGTCGAGCGGCCGGCCCAGAACATCCAGCGTCACGGCATCGTGCGTGATCGCATATCCGCCCGAGATCCGGGTCCGGCTGGAGGAGAACGGGGACCATGAGAAGGCCGCGTGCGGAGACCAGGCAATGCCGCTGGTGATTTCATCCCACGAATTCCGAACGCCCAGATCGAACTGAAGGCGGTTGGAAACACGCCAGGTATCGCGGAGGTACGAGGAAGCCTCCGTGTCGCTCACATGGAACATGGCCGGAGCGGGAAACAGGGTTTGAGACAAGAGCTGCCCGGCAACGCCGAGCACGTCGTAGCCCGTGCGGTTGAAATCGCCGGTTGAGCGCCGCAGATCGGCGTCCCCGCCTATTTCGATCTGATGCGTCCCCATCCATTTATATTGCGGCAGATAGGCATGAATCAGCCCTTCGTCTCGCGAAGACGTTCGCGTTGCGTTCACGAAGGAATTCCCGCTTTGGCCGACCGGCGAGATTTCGTACAAGCTGTTGCCTTGCGCTTTCTGGATGTTCGAAAACTCGTCATGCGCGTATCCGAACTCGACCAGTACCCCGCGGCCCAGATAGGCCTGATCTTTCACGCTGCCGAAGTACTCGTGCGTATGCAGGTTGGACGTAGTGGAGACGGGATTGAGGGGCGCAAGTCCCACGCGATCTTCATGATCGATATTGACCAGAAAATCGGCGAATAAGATGTTGGTTCGAGTCAAATTGACCTGCGTGTGCAGGAGATTGGCGCCGGCCCATCCGGTGCGCGTGTTTTGGCCGCTAGGGAGGCCGGTGATAATCGCCTCGCTATATTCGGAATCGAACAGGTCCGAAAACCACGCACGTCCTTTGACGATCGGTCCCGAGACGCCGAACCGGGGGTACCAGTTTCCCAGATGCAGGCCTTGCTGAATGCTCAAGCCCGGGAAAAAATCGGTGGCCGTGTAATGAAATGCATCGGTACCGTTTTCGGTGGTGATGGCGAGCACGCCGGCTGATCCTTTGCCGTACTGAGGCGAGTAGCGGCCCGACGAGAGTTCGACGGAGCGGATGCCCTCGACTGCGAGAATGGTCTGAAATTGTCCGGTAACCGGGTTGGTAATGTCAAAGCCGTTCAGAACATAATCTACCTGGCTTTCAGATGACCCGTTGATGTGCAAAGCGCCGCTTGGATCGTGCAGCACTCCCGGCATCAGAGTCAACGCGCTGCGCAAGCTGTGGCTGTTCGCATAGGGGATGTCGTTCAAATCCGTGCCGGTCAGGCGTTCGGTGTTGCTGGTCTGGGTGATATCCACCGGCGACGGCGTTTCCGCGACGTTCACCGATTGAAACACTTCGCGAACGGCATTGATCGCCAATGACATCTCTTGCCCCGCCTCAACCTGCACCGGCCGATCTTTGATGGCGTAGTAACCCTGGCGCTCCACGGTGAGCAGAAAACCGCCAGGCCGGGGCAGAGCGATCGTAAAAAAGCCGGTTGAGCCGGTGGTGGCTTCCCAGGAGTTGGGCGCCGCTGCGCCGGGCGCGCGCAACGTGACCCGTGCGTCGCGCACCGGCGCCTCGTTTTCGTCCACCACGCGGCCGCGCAAGTTGACGTTGGCGCCGCAGAGCGCGCCGCACATCAGCACGGAAAGCGCACAGGAGAACGCTGCGATCCGTGTGTGGCGCATAAGACCTTTCTCCAGGATAGACTGGCTTTTCGATATTCTGGATAGAGAGATCGGAGCGGCGAATGAAGTATTTGTTCGGAATGGTTTTGAGCCTCGCCGCGTGGGGGCAGCAGTACCAGGTTGGCGCGGACATTGGATACGGGATTTACAACGACGGCACGATTTTTTCGGCTGACGGGACCGCGCAGGCGGGTATCCGGAACCGCTTCGCGGCGGGGATCACGCTCGGCGACGACTTTTCAAATTACGTCTCCGCCCAATTTTGCTATCTCTATCACGACGGCCACCCCTTTTTGCAGACTCCCGGCGTGAAGGCCGACATCCAGGGCCAGTCGGATGCGCTGACGCTTCAATTGCTGTTTCATTTCAAGCCACGCGATCATCGGTTTAGGCCCTATCTTGCGGGGGGAACCGGCGCCAAGGAATACATCATTGCCGGTCCCGAGCCGTTTCCGCAGCCGATTCCGCAGATCGCCAGTCTGACGACCAACGATGTCTGGAAAGTCGTGTTCACCGCCGGCGGAGGCGTGGAATTTACGCTGCGCCCGCACCTGCTGCTGCGAGGGGAATTTCGCGATTACATCACCACGTTTCCCAGACAGCAGATTGTTCCCGCGGAGCACAACACGGCGCGAGGAGTCTTCGAACAGTTCACTCCTCTGTTCGGACTCAGCTACACATTTGGCCATCGGTTCTGACAGACTAACTTTCATGCGCTATCTTGAGGACCTCGCCGTGGGCGAACGAATCGTGTCCGCGCCGTTCGAGTTCACTGAGAGCGACATTCGCGATTTTGCGGTCCGCTATGACCCTCAGTTCATGCATCTGGATGGCGAGGCGGCCGCACGAGGTCCGCTGAAGGGACTCACGGCAAGCGGATGGCAAACCACGGCGGCCGTGATGAAGCTCATTGTCGAAGCGAAACCGTTCGGCGGGGCTCCCGTCCTCGGACTGGGTGTCGATGAGTTGCGATGGCCGAATCCCATCCGGCCGGGCGATACGATCACCGCGGAGATCGAGATCGTCGGGATCACGCCGTCGCGTTCGAAGCCGACGCACGGCGTGGTTCGCGTCCATATTACGGCGCGGAATCAATCCGGCGACGTGGTGCTCAGCATGTTTCCAAATCTGTGGGTTCCGCGCCGCCACGGCCCATCTCAGTGAAATCATCGTTGGTACCGCCAGTCGAACCGCACCCGAAGGCTACGCGTGATTGAACCTGCTGCTGCGCATCGAGGTCAAGTAGTCCGGCGTTGTTTCGCTTCGACGCCGCGCACTGCGAGTTCGGCTTCGAGATTGCCTGCTAAGAACCGCTGGGCATTCTCATTTTGCTTCAGGATCGCGTCCATGTGGCAAAGCGTGAGTCCGCGCACAAACAGGTGAGCCTGAGCGCCCGAGCAGAGTTCCTCGATCGGGCGCATTTCCTTCTGCATCCAAGCCGCCGGCCCGGGGAACGACAGTTTCCGCACGGTCTCATGCTGCGACTCGACGTTGTCGATGAAGTGCAAGTGATCGGCACGGCGCAAGATGATCATTTGTTTTGACGACGGAGTCCTTTCGAAAAGCTCATACATGCCGTCGAGCGGAAGCGGGACATCGTTTTCGGCGACCAAATAGAGCGTGGGAGTGTCGCGGCCCCAGGCGAACGTAAGGGTCAGCGGAAGAATTCCCGGTTTCGGGTTTGACGCTCCACCAGGCGCGAGCGCGACGATGGTGCGGATACGCGGCTCGACTTCCGGGGTGGCGAGCGCGGTCCAACCTCCGAAGCTGTGGCCCACGATTCCAATCCGATCGGGGTCCACGTTGGCTTCGGAGGCAAGAATGTGATCGAGAAGAAAGCGCACGTCCGGCACGCGGCTCGCAATCCAGGCTTGCGCGCGGGCTGATCGTTGCTCCGGCGTCTCGTCAGGTTTGGGCGCGAGTTCCGGCGCCACGACTTCAGAGTGATTCAAGGCTGCGACGACATACCCGTGGCTGCTTAGATGAGTGGCGAGATAGGTAGCACTGCGCCGATGGCCTCCGCTGTGATGCGAGAAGACGATTAGCGGATAGCTTCCGGGCTGCGCATCCGCATCGCGCACAGCCATTTGGCGCTGATGGGTCTCAGAAGGTGGAACTGCGAAGGCATCCTGAGTTTCGGCGGAAACATCCTGGCCTTCATACTGCGCAGCGGCGGGATACCAGATTTCGCACGGAAACGCACGGTTCCGGACGGTGTCGGCCGCCTGGACAGTACGCACGCCGACTGGGAATTTTCCACGGGCGAACGGATCGTACATATTTTCAGTCTCCGCGCAAGGTGACCGCCGGATCCACGCGTCCGGCTCTTTTTGCCGGACCGAGTCCGGCTACAAACGCGACCGCGAGTAAAAGACAGGGCGCGGCAACGAGCGCCATCGCGTCCGCACTGGTTACGCCGTACAGTAGGCTCTTCAGCGCGCGGCCTATCGGCCACACCGCGGCGAATCCAATGGCTGAGCCCCACATGGTAAGCCGGCCAGCGTGAGCCAGCACCAGCTTGCGTACTTCATGCGGCTTCGCGCCCAGCGCCATTCGGATTCCGAATTCCCGCAATCGCAGCCTGGCTCCGTAGGAAACGACGCCGTACAATCCCAGCGACGCGAGCAGCAGGGATACGCCGCCGAAAACCGCGACTAAGCCGGTCAGCAATCTTCGCGATTTCAGGCTCCGATCCAGCCACTCCTCCATCGAACGAACATCGTAAACCGGCTGGTCCGGATTTTCCTTGTGGATCTGCTCGACTACGGCGGCGGTAAAGGACTCCGGGTGGCCTGAGGTCCTTACTACCAGGGCCGCGCGATCTTGGGCTTGCTGCGCTTCCGGCCAATAGGCTTGCGGGCGCGGATCGGTCTCCAAACTATCGTTCCTGATGTGGCCGGCCACGCCTACAATTTCGATCCAGGGCGAAAAACTATGGGCGCCGGTGGCGAAACGGCATCGCTTGCCCAAGGGATCTTCATTCCCGAAAACGCGGAGAACGAGTTGTTCGTCGACGATGCCGACCAGCGTCGTACCGTCCTTGTCTCGATCGGAAAAATCCCGCCCGCGGAGCAATGGAATTCCCATCGCCGAAAAATAGCCCGGCGTTACCGAGCGCCAATCCGCACCGACCCAGCCGCCTTCCAATTTGCCTTCGAACTCCACCGGATTCACTTGATTATTCGCACTGAAGGGTAACAGGTTGACGAAGCCGGCCGCGACCACGCCAGGGACGGTTGTCACTCTGGCTGCCAATCGGCGATAGTAATCCGCGACTTGAGGATCGGTCGGGTAATTCGCTCGGGTCACCGCCACATGCATCGTCAGCACGCCTGTGGTCGAGAAGCCGGGGTTCACTTTCAACAGCACGGCGAGGCTTCGCGCGAACAGTCCGCCGGCGAATATCAGCACGAGAGTCACCGCGATTTGGGCGGCCACCAGCGAGTTTCGAATCGCGCTTCCGCCCGCCACCGTGCGCGAGTCGAGCTGCATCGCGCCGGCGAGTTGTACGCGCGACGCCATACGAGCCGGCAGCATGCCGGCGAGCAGAACGACCAGGACACTGAGGATCAGCGCCGACGCCAGCACCGGTCCGTGCAATCCAATCGATTTCAAGCCCGGAAGTTGAGACGGAAGCCACGGCACTGAAATCTTTAGCACCAGCCATGCCAGCAGCACTCCCCAGAAGCCGCCCAACGCGCTGAGAGGCAGCACCTCGGCCAGCATTTGCCTGCGCAATCGGGCCGCGCTTGCGCCGAGGGCGGCTCGAACCGCGATTTCCCTGGTGCGGGCGCTCGCTCGCGCGATCAGTAGACCGCCCAGATTAATGCAGCCGATTAACGTTAGACATCCCACCGCGGCGAGGAGAACATACAGAATGGTTCGAAACTGTCCGACGGCATTGTCGAGCAGCGGTTCCACCAGAGCCCCCAGGTCATGATTGGTCGCGGGGTATCGGTCGGCCAGACGACGCATGATTGCCGACATCTCAGCTTGCCCCTGCGGAACGGTGACGCCGGGCTTGAGCCGCCCGATCGACCGGCAATTAAATACAAAGCGCGACTGAATCTCACTCGGCGGAAGGAACAGCGGAGTCCACAATTCGAAATCCTGGCCCGGATACCGAAGGTCCGGCGCCATAACGCCGATCACCTGATAGGCCTCTCCGTTTAACTGGATATTGCGGCCCAGGATGGAACTATCGCCCCCGAAACGGCGCTCCCAGAATCCATAACTGAGAACCGCTACTTTCGCATCGCGGTGCGTTTCTTCCTCGGTAAACATGCGACCCAAGAGCGGGTGGATGCCGAGCACGTTGGGTAGATTCCACGAGGTCCGCCCTCCCTGCAACCGCTCGGGGGGTCCATCGCCGGTGAGGTTGAAGCTGGAGACGGCCCTGATGAGCGCGATATCTTCGAACAATTTAGACTGCGTACGCCAGTCGATCCAATTCGCCGAGCCCACCTGGAAACGCGCAAGATTCGCCGCGGCCGCACCCGAACTGGTGGACCAAAGCGCCACGAGCCGATCCGGATCGGGATATGGAAACGGGTGCAGCAAGATGCTGTAAACCAAGCTGAAGATTGCTGTTGTCAGTCCGATCCCAAGCGCCAACGTCGCGCCCATGACGGCAGTCCATCCGGGCGATTTCCGCAGAATCCGCAAGCCGTAGCGCAGGTCATCGAAGAACCGCTCAACGGGTGCCCAACCCCACGTCTCGCGCGTTTCTTCGCGAATCGCAGTGAGGTTGCCAAACGCGCGTCGGGCCGCGAACTCAGCGTCCTGGCCTGACTCGGGACGAGATCGCGCTTCGATCTCCAGGTGTGACTTCAACTCTTCGTCAAGGTCGATCTCGTCGCTTTCCCGCTGCTTACGCCATCGGAACCACCTCATGACTTACTCCTGCGGACGCAACACGCGCGCGACCGTCTTCACGAACAGCTTCCATTTGGATTCTTGAACGGCCAATTGCTTCTTGCCTGCCGCGGTCAGGCGGTAGAATTTCGCTTTCTGGCGATTCTCGGTGACGCCCCAATCCGACTCGATCCAGCCCTCGCGGCGAAGACGGTGGAGAGCGGGATACAGGCTTCCATGCTCCACTTGGAGCAGGTTGGCAGACTTGGCGCGGATCGCTTGTCCGATGCCGTGACCGTGCTGCGGACCCCATTGAAGCGTCCGCAAAATCAGTAAATCGAGTGTGCCTTGCAATACGTCGATCTTGTCCCGCGCCATGTAGTAGAGAGCCTACCACCATGGCTGGTGGATTGTCTACTTCCATCGTCTCGGCGTGACCGAAGCGGGTGTAGTATGAGTTGGAGGTCAGATTATGCTCATTCGAAATTTTCTTTTGACGTTGGTTCTTATGGGGTGCGCGTTCGGGCAGGGCTTGACCGGCATGGCCAGTTTCACGCGGGATTCCTCGTTTCCACCGGTGGGCTTAGCGAGCTCGGAAACGGCGCAAATCAACCTGGTTAATGTCGCGACGATGTCTATGAACGCCAACCCAGTTGCTCCGTCCTGCGCGGGGACGATCACGTTCACCGGCGCGGGAGGGACCACCATCGGCAGCCCGGTCCCCTTCACTACCGTCGGCGGGCAGGTCTTTTCGACGCAACTTGCGTTCAGTAAATTGAGCGCGACCGGGAATCGCGGTGAATTTGTGGCCAGCATTCAGGCGACCACGACGATTCCCGCGAAGGCCCCGTGTTCGCTGGTTTTTTCGCTCGAGACCTTCGATAACACCACGGGCGCGACGCACGTTTTCCTTCAAAACTCGGTCATCAGCGGAGGACCTATACCGGTCCTGTCGTTTGGTCCTGGAAACGGCGGTCATTGAGCGAGCCGCCACCGAGGCTTTCTTCGCGTCGTGACAGTAGAATGCTTTTCCGCCACCTCCGGACGTGATAGCCTAAGCGCCATGAACCCGCGTTTTTCTTTATGGTTAACCGTCGCCTGTTTGGCAGTGGCTTCATCGGCGTTTGCGGCCGATGGCAAACGTCCGATTACCGAGGTCGACCTCTACAATTTCCACTGGATTGCGAACGCCCAGATCTCGCCGGACGGATCGAGGGTTATCTATACGATGGTCAAGACGACGCCGAAGCACGATAGTTACGAAACGGCGCTGTGGACCATTCCTGCCGCGGGCGGAGCGGCGCGGCAAATGACGTCGGGCCCGCACGACTCCGAGGCGCGCTGGTCCCCCGACGGCAAGCTCATCGCATTCCTGCGCACCGTCGAAAAAGACGGTAAGACGCAGCCGGCGCAGATCTATCTGCTTCCGATGGACGGCGGTGAAGCACTACCGCTGACTAATATGCCGAAAGGAGCCGGCGAGCCGGTTTGGTCGCCCGATGGCCGATCCATCGCGTTCACTAGCACGACGCTGTCCAAAGATTTCGAGGCGAAGAAAGACGGCGAGGAAGAGAGCGACGTCCGTGTCATCACCAGCGCCAGATACCGGATGAATGGAGCCGGGTATCAGGAATCGGACCGCAACAATCATATCTGGGTAGTCGAAGTACCGCAGGCGCCGGGCAGGCCGCAAAAGGCGAAGCCGATTACTTCAGGCGACTTCAGCGAATCGGATATCGCGTGGGCGCCGGATGGGTCGAAGATCTATTTCACATCGAATCGCGTGAAGGAATCCGATTTTCAGCCGCCGGACAGCGATCTCTACGTTGTCAACGCAGGTGGCGGCGCGATCACCAAGGTAGCGAGCATCGATGGTCCGATTCATAGCATCTCGCTGAGTTCGGATGGAACGAAGGTCGCTTTCATCGGAGACATTAATCGCGATGGCGGGCCGGCACGTTCGTATAGTCAACCTGATCTTTTTGTGACCAGCACACAGCCGGGTTCCACGCCGAAAAATCTGACTGCGACTTACGATTTCGACATCGGTGGAGGCGTGGGAGGCGATCAGGCCCCACCGCGCGGAGGCGGTCGGTCAAAGCCGTACTGGAGCACGGATGGACGCAGCATTTTCGTAGCGTTGGCGGAGGAAGGCCGCGTAAATCTGAAACGCGTGGACATCGACTCGGGCAAAGTGAATGCGTTGACGGATGGGAATTTCGATCTGTTTTCTTATAGCCCGACGCGCGATAGCTCAAAAATCGCGGCCCTGATCTCCACGACGACCAACATTGGCGATCTTTTCATCGTGGATGGAAAATCGGGCCATTCGGAGCAGATCACTCATATCAACCGCGAATTGTTCGACCAGCTGAACGTTGCGGAACCGGAGATGATCTGGTACAAGAGCTTCGACGGCAAGCGAATTCAGGCGTGGGTGCAGCGTCCACCGGATTTTCAGGCGGGAAGAAAGTACCCGATGATTCTCGATATCCACGGCGGGCCGCATTCGGCGTATGGCTACACGTTCGATCACGAATTCCAGTGGATGGCGGCGAAGGGATATGTTGTGCTTTACCCGAATCCACGCGGGAGCACGAGCTACGGTCAGGATTTCGGCAACGTGATTCAGTATCACTATCCCGGAGACGACTTCAAAGATCTGATGGCCGGCGTCGACGAGTTGATCTCGCGTGGCTGGGTGGATCCGGAGAAACTCGGAGTCACCGGCGGCAGCGGCGGAGGCGTGCTGACCAATTGGACCATCGGCCATACGAATCGCTTCAAAGCTGCGGTGTCGCAGCGATCTATTGCGGATTGGGCAGGCTGGTGGTACGGGGCCGATATGATCGCGCCGGCATGGTTCAAGGGCGCGCCGTGGGAATCTGAAGCCGACTTCAAGGATCGGTCGCCGATCACTTACGTGACTAAGGTGACGACGCCGCTGATGCTGATCGAGGGCGAATCCGACTTTCGCACTCCGCCCGCGTACGGCGGCGAACAGATGTTCCGTGCGCTGAAATACCTGAACAAAACCGCGGTTATGATCCGGTTCCCCGGAGAGTCGCACGAGTTATCGCGCTCGGGGAAGCCGACGCACCGTGTCGAGCGGCTGAGGCACATCGTGGCTTGGTTCGACAAATACACTCAGGGACAGGACATTCACACGTACGATTTGCAGTAAGCGCTCTCGTCATTAGAATAAGTGATTGCGCTTCGCGACTACTCAAATCTGAAGCCCAGTTTGAAATTGGTTGGAGCCGGTACTAAGGCGGGTGCCGTCTTCTTCTGGCTGATGCTGTCCGGAACAACGTCATTGCTATCGGCACAACGCCCGACCGGCGAGATCAAGATTGAGGTCAAGGATCCTTCCGGTGCGGCGATGGAGGCTTCGGGAAGGTTGCTTAGCCTGGCAACCGGAGTAAATCGGAATTTTCAGACCGACCCGCAGGGCATTTGGATTTTTCGAGGTCTGCCGCTCGGGCGTTACCGGCTGGAGCTGCTGAAAGATGGCTTCGCTACGCAGTCGGTATTAATCGATGTTAAGTCCGAGGCGCCCATCTCACGAACGCTTACCATGGTTTTGGCCACGCAAGCCTCTAAGGTCGACGTTGTCGCGGCAACACCGCTTCCCGGAACCGATCTTCCGCTCGAGCAGATACCCGGCCCCGTTCAGACGGCCACTGGGCGCGATCTGGAAAACAGTGGCGCGCTTGATCTCTCCGATTTCCTGAACAAGCATCTCAATGGAGTGCATATCAATGAAAATCAAGAAAACCCGTTTCAGCCTGACGTGAATTACCGTGGGTACACCGCTTCGTCGCTGCTCGGGACGCCAGAAGGCATTTCCGTCTACATGGACGGTGTCCGGCAGAACCAGCCGTTTGGTGATATCGTCGCTTGGGACCTGATTCCGAAAATCGCTATAGCCGAAGTTGCGCTGATGCCGGGATCGAATCCCTTATTCGGGTTAAATACTCTGGGCGGCGCGGTATCGATTCAAACCAAAGATGGCCGAAGCCAGCCGGGCACATCATTTCAAGTGAGCGGAGGAAGTTTCGGCCGCCGTGCTGGAGAGTTTGAGCATGGTGGCTCCAATTCCGAAGGATTCAGCTGGTACGTCGCCGGCAATTTATTTCGCGAAGACGGTTGGCGCCAGTTCTCGCCATCGGAAGTACGCCAGGCATTTGGAAAACTTGGATTTCAGCATGGCAAGACGTCCGTTAATCTTAGCTTCGCGTATGCCGACAATTGGCTGACGGGCAACGGCCTTCAGGACACGCGGTTTCTTGCGCAGAATTACTCCAGTGTTTATAGCATTCCCGATATTACTTGGAATCACTCGCCGTCTTTCAATCTTAGCGCGCGGCATGACGCCACCAGCCATCTGACCTTCACCGGCAACGCCTATTTCCGGTACATTAGAGCGGACACCACGAACGGAGATTTAAATTCCAATTCGTTCGACCAACCGCTTTACGATCTTAATCCCGCGGATATCACAGCTCTGACCGCCGCGGGTTACTCGGGATTTCCGGTTGCTGGGAACGCCGCGACGGAACCTTATCCGAAGTGGGAATGCATCGCGCAGGGACTTCAGAAAGCGGATCCGAGCGATACCTGCACGGGCATTATTGCGAACACATTCACTAAGCAGAATAACTACGGTGTATCCGGGCAAGCGAGCTGGCTAACCTCGCGCAACCATTTCACCGCCGGCTCGGGTTGGGACCGCAGCAGCATGACGTTTCAACAGGGGTCGCAGTTCGGCTATCTAAATCCTGATCACGTCACAATCACTTCCATTAGCGCCTTTGCAGATGGCGGCACCAACCAGGACAGCGTTCCCGTGGATACGCGAGTCAATCTGCACGGGCTGATCAACACCACCAGCCTATTCGCGACGGATACTTTGACCGTAGGGAAATCTTTGGCGTTCACGTTCTCCGGCCGGTATAATCGCACGCCGATCGACAATGTCGATCGCCTGCCTCCCTCGGACGCGCGTGGCTCGCTCAACGGTCAATACTTATTCCAGCGGTTCAATCCAGCCGCCGGTCTTACCTATAGTCGTTGGCGCTTCGCGAGTCTCTATTTCAGTTATAGCGAAGCAAGCCGCGCTCCTACGGCTATCGAACTCGGCTGTGCCGATCCCACGGCGCCATGTAACCTGCCAAATGCGCTGGTCAGCGATCCGCCGCTGCAGCAAGTGGTGACCAGGACACTTGAAGCGGGCGCTCGCGGGTCATTCGAGAATAATTTGCATTGGAGCGCGGGCTGGTTTCGAGGAGAAAACTACCACGACCTTCTTTTTGTGGCGTCGGAACAGACCGGCTTTGGATATTTCACCAACTTCGGCCAAACGCAGCGGCAAGGCGCTGAGGTTGATTTAAACGGTAAAATCGGCCGCTTTACTTTAGGCGGCGGCTATACGTTCCTCCGAGCCACGTACCAGAGTTCGCAGACAGTAAATGGGGGCAGCAACAGTTCTAACGACGGCGGTTTGGGTCTCGACGGACATATAACGGTTCAGCCAGGCGACCGTATTCCACAAATTCCGGCGAATGTTCTCAAAGCTTACGCCGAATATCAAGCTACTTCGAAGCTTTCCATGGATCTCGATTTTGTCGCCGTGGGGCGATCCTTCGCGCGCGGCAACGAGAACAACTTGGACCAACCCGACGGAGTCTATTACCTAGGACCGGGATTCTCGCCCGGTTATGGAGTTGTAAATCTCGGCGCGCGTTATCAGTTGCAGAAGAGGATTCAGATTTTCATCCAGATTAACAATCTGCTGGACCATCATTACTACACGGCAGCGCAGCTCGGCCCGTCGCCGTATGAGAATTCGGGAAATTTTATCGGGCAGCCGTTTCCTGCTGTGGACGGGAATTTTCCCATCCGCACCACAACCTTCTTTGCTCCCGGCGCACCGATCGGCGCCTGGGGTGGCATCCGGTTTCACTTCTGAGCTTTATCGGACCGGCTTTCCCCAATCCGTCCCGTTGCGGAGTTGCTTCTTTAAGATCTTGCCGCCGGGATTCCGTGGCAGCGGATCGCCGCGGAAGACGACATATTGAGGAATTTTGAAGTCGGCCAGCCGCTCGCTCGCAAAATCCAGAATCTGACGAGCGTCGGCCTTAGAACCCGGCTTGGGCACGATGACCGCGCCCACTTTTTCGCCCATCATCGTGTCCGGAACTCCCATCACGGCTACTTCGAATACCGCGGGATGCGCGGCGAGCGCATTCTCGACCTCGACGCAATACACGTTTTCACCGCCGCGATTGACCATGTCTTTCTTGCGGTCGACGATCTGGACGAATCCCTGTTCGTCAAGCCGCGCCAGGTCGCCGGAATGGAGCCATCCTCCCGCGAAGGACTCTGCGGTGGCCTCCGGCTTCTGCCAATAGCCTCTGACGATGTTCGGGCCGCGGATCAAGAGCTCGCCAACATCGGAGTCGCCCAGGTCCTGACCGAGCTTCAGATCGACAACGGGTGCGGCGAAGCCGACAGTTTCCGGACGCAGGCGTGCGTACTCGTGCGGCAGAAACGTCGCGACCGATGAAGTTTCCGTCAAGCCGAAGCCGTTTCCGACCCGCGCGTTGGGGAACGCCTCCAGGATGCGGGTTACAAGGTCCGGCGCGATCGGTGCGCCGCCGTACATAATCGATTTCACCTGAGAGGTATCGATCTTGGAAAAATTCGGCTGCTGGATCGCGAGCCAGTATACCGCCGGCACAGATGTTAGCGAGTTGATCCGCTTCGTCGCCAATCAACTTCAGGAATGCTTGAACGTCGAACGCCGGCATGATGACGGTAGTTCCGCCGGACGCGCACATCGGGAGCAACTGGCTGTTACACCCTGTCACATGAAACAGCGGCACCGAAACCAGCGTCCGAACACTCCCGTCGAAGGGAAGCGGCACGATGCGGCGGCAGGTTTCGATGTTCGAAAGAAACCCTCCATGCGTGGTCATCGCGCCTTTGGGAAAACCGGTGGTGCCGCTGGTGTAGAAAATCGCCGCGACGTCCTGCCGCGAAAAATCCTCTACGACTTCGCTGGTCCCTTCCGGCAGGGCTTCGCCGGGCGTAAAAACGAACTTGCTGCCGGAATCCTGGATGACATAATCGGCCTCTGCATCGCTGAATCGTGTATTGACGGGAACGGCGATCGCGCCGGCCATCTGGATGCCGAAAAACGCGAGGCACCAGTCGAGTCCATTGCCGAGGCGGATGGCCACGCGGTCACCTCGGCCGATTCCCTGATACCGCAACCCGCCCGCCACGCGCGCGGAACGATCCCACAATTCACGATAGTTGATGCGCGGCCCGCCGGCTTCGACGATTGCTTCCGACCCAGGAGCCTTCTCGACGGTCGAGCGCAGCATCTCCACCAGCGATCCGGCTAAATTCTGATACCGCGACACACCGTCGGCGCCGCGCGAGACACCGGATTCGTCAAAAGGGTGAAGCATCAGTAGGCCCCTTGGCGCTCGAAAATCCTGCGTGGATTATCCACCAGCATGGTGTGCAGTTGCTCGCCGGTGACACCGCCGTTTTTCAGCGCGGGAATTACATCGTTGTGAATGTGCAGATAATGCCAGCGCGGCAGGATCGCGGGAAGCTGGCGTTCCGGGAGCCAATGGTTATAGCAAGCCGCATCGTGCGAAAGCACCAGGTTTCCGGCATGACCGCGACGGCACATCTCGACCACCGTGTTCACGCGATCCTCGAACGATAGAATCGTGTCGATTCCGAACCGGTCCATTCCCAGATTGGACCCGTTCGAGGCGAGTTCCTCCAGATAATTCAGATCGGTGGTGTCGCCCGAATGGCCGATCACGACGCGCGATAGATCCACGCCTTCTTCGCGAAATACGCGCTGCTGATCGAGCCCGACGCGTTTTCGCGCGTGCGTATGGGTGGAAATCGGGACGCCGGTGCGGCGATGCGCCTGAGCCGTGGCGCGCAGGATTCGTTCCACGCCCGGTGTTAATCCAGGCTCGTCGGTCGCGCACTTCAGAATGCCCGCCTTTACTCCAGTGCCGGCGATTCCATGTTCGATGTCTCTCACAAACATGCCGGCGATCAGTTCGGGGCCGCCCAGGATCGTGCCAGGGCCGCGATAAGCGTAGTAATGCGGCAAATCGCAATAGGTGTAGATGCCGGTCGCGACGATGATATTCAGCTTGGTCTGCGCGGCGATGCGCTGGATGCGCGGAAGATAGCGGCCCAGTCCGATCACGGTCAAATCGACGATCGAGTCGACGCCGCGCGACTTCAACTCATTCATTCTGACCACGGCATCGGCGATGCGCTGGTCTTCTGCACCCCATTCTTCGGGATAATTCTGGAGAATTTCTGTATCGAGCACAAAAACGTGTTCGTGCATTAACGTCGTGCCGAGTTGTGCGGTGTCGATTCGCCCCGCGGCGGTTTCAATGGTCGCCATCCGGGACATTATATCCATCCGCACACAACAAGACCGGCCGAGGAATTGCTTCGATAAGATTAACAGGTGCGCACACGCACCTTAACCATCTCCGCGGTGGCCGCGGGATTCCTCTCCGCTCAAGCGCCGCTTCCTCCGGAAGAAGTTCGAGCTGTCGCCGAACGTGCTTATACCTTCGCGTATCCGATGGTGTTGATGGAATACACGCGGCGAAACGCGGTCGAGCGCGGTGGACTGGGAGGCGCCGCCGAACTCAACCGTTTCACACACGCGCCCGCGTTTCCCGACGCTCGCTTCCGCCAGGTGATTCGACCTAACGCCGACACGCTGTATTCCTCTGCGTGGCTGGATCTCTCAAAGGAACCTCTCATTCTGCGCGTGCCCGACACGCACGATCGCTACTACCTGATGCAATTCATGGATGCGTGGACGGAAACTTTCGACGTGCCGGGTAAGCGGACCACCGGGACCGCCGACAAAGTGTTCGCGATCGTCGGACCGGGATGGTCGGGTAAGTTGCCGGAGCGCGCTCTGCGCATCGATGCACCAACCAACATGGTCTGGCTGCTGGGACGGACGCAGACGAATGGGCCCTCCGATTACGAAAACGTCCATGCCATTCAACGGGGCTATGTACTGATGCCATTGAGCCTCTATCCCGACGGACCCAAACCGACGGCCCCCGGCGCGGCGCAGCGAGTCGCGCCGGCAACCTTAACGCCGCCCATGCAGGTCGAGCGTCTGACCGCGGTAGAATTCTTCACCATGTTCGCTGGATTGCTCGCGGCGAATCCGGCCCACCAAGGCGATGAGCCGATGATGAGAGATCTGGCTCGCATCGGGATCGCGCCGGGGACGCCGTTTCGCGCGGATGCCCTTGGCCCCGACGGTCTGAAAGCTCTTCAGGACGGTGCGCAGATCGCTTCGAAGCGGTTGTCTGCGCTGGACGGACGCCTCGGCCAGCCGGGCAAGACGGGGTGGACGGGCGGCGGTGGGAAGGTGGGGCGCTACGGCACTGACTACGCGGCGCGCGCAGCGGTTGCACGAATCGGTCTGGGTGCGAATCCGCCGGAAGACGCCGTGTACATGCAGTGCCAGCAGGACGCCGATGGTCGTCCGCTGCATGGCGCTTCCAGGTATCGAATTCATTTCGATAAGGATCAGACCCCGCCGGTGCGCGCGTTCTGGTCGGTGACCATGTACGGCGAAAATGGATATTTCATCGCGAATCCCATCAACCGGTTTGCGATCGGCGATCGCGATCCGCTGAAGTTCAACCCGGATGGATCTCTGGATTTGTATATCCAACACGATGCTCCAGACGGCGCCTGGGTCGCGAACTGGCTTCCCGCACCACCTGACGATTTCAACCTGAACCTGCGAATGTATTGGCCCAGCGAGGATGTCCTCGTGGGGAAATGGATTCCGCCGGCGGTGCTTCGCCTTCCAAATTAGTTTTGCTTTTTCGGTGCGGGAGCCGATCCGGTGGCCGGGTTGTAGAGCGGATTTTTCGGATCGTTGGGCAAGCCGTTCTTATCGGGAGGAGGCTCCGGCACGCCGCTTTCGATCCATGCGGTATATGCCAGATCGCGCAGAAAAGCCGCGCCTGACGCAAGACGCGTATAGACCAGCTTCCGTGATTCCGCATCGTCTTGCTTTTTGAATGCGCCGCGCAAATCCAGGCGATACACATCCTCGACGAATCCGCGCGCTTCGATCATATGATCGAGAATGGCCGTCCACGGATCGTCAAAATGCCGGGCGTCCTTGCTCACAAAGGGGAGCAAATCGGCCTCCGTCACCGCGATCAAGTCTACGTAACTCGACTCGAAGCGCCCGTGAATCTCGGGGTCGCGAGTATACCCTTTGGGGTCATCGCCCTCCCAGCCGTCGTGATGTTTCGAATTGTGCAGCGGCATGGCCGCGTTGGCGATGTAATGCCCCAGCCAACCCATATAGAACGCGACATCCGTGGCGAGATACTGCTTCACCGGCGCGGGGTCGCGATACAGGGCCGAGATCGATCCATACATGCCGCCGATGTCCCGGTACCTGGATCCACCGTCTTTGCTCGTCGCTTGACGATACAGACGCATGCCTGCCTTCATGCGCTCATATCCTTCCATCATCGAATAGGCTTGTAAGCCGGTGTAGCGGACATTCAGAAATTTCGCTCGCTCGGGATTCGATTTCGAAACGCGCAGATATTCGTCATAGACGCGCAGCGTGAACTCGGTCCGGGATCGCGGAATGTCTTTCATGAAATCGAACGACTCGGTGTACCAGCCATGATTCGGATCCTCGGAGATGCGGAGATACGGATCGTTCGGGCTGCGCCAGGTATCGGGAATGGGTCCGAGATGACCGATGTAGGCTTTGTATTCTTTCAAGAACGTCGGGCCGCTGTTGATGGATCCAACCGCGGCCAGATTCGCAACCGTGTGTCCTCGAAAACCCCAGGCTCCCAGTTGCGGTACGCTCATTAGCCCGACGCAAAGGATCGCCACCGCTTTGTGGATCATAAATCGGGAGCTTAGCAGATCAGCGTGAACGTTCTATGACAGGATCACTCCGAGCGCAGCGCCTGCATCACGTCCACTCGCGCGGCTCGCGCGGCCGGAAGCACGGAAGCCACCACAGCCGCTGTCAGAAGAACCAGCGCTGATCCGACCACCGGAATGGCATCGGGCATCTGCACCTGCTGAAAATAGCTATTTGCGAGAGAGGCCAGCGCATACCCGCTGATCGCGCCTGCGACGATTCCTGCGCCGGCCATGATGGCACCCTCGGCGATCACGCCCGCCAGCAGATGGCTCGGCTGCGATCCAATCGCCAGACGGATGCCGAACTCGCGCGTACGTCCGCTGACCGAGAACGCCAGCACGCCGGCGACGCCGACCACCGCGATCGCCAAGCGCGACCGCCGCGAAGCCGCCGAACACCAGCGTGTTCAGCCGGTCCGGCGTGAGCACTTCGGCGCGTACGTCTTCGAGCGTCGCCGCGCGCTCCACCATCTGGTCCGCCGACATCTCGCGGACGATGCGCGTGATCGGCGTCACCAGCGAGTACGGATTCGCGCGCGCGTGAACGAACAGCCGGCCTCCGCCAATCTCCTGCTCGAACGGATGATAAACGGTCATTGCGGGACCCGGCACCACGTTCTCGTCGTCGACATCGGCCACCACGCCGACGATGCGCCGCGGCGCCGGGCTAACATCGATGAACTTCATCACCGGATCGGTCCACATGATGTGGCGATTCACGGCATCCTGATTGGGGAACATGCGCTGCGCCAGGCTCTGGCTCACGATGACGACCAGCTCGCTGCCTTTGCGATCGGCGTCGTTGAAATCGCGTCCCGCGATGATCGGAACGCCCAGGGCCGCGAAAAACCCGGGCGAAACGGTTCGGAATCTTCCGCGCGGATCTTCCTCGCCCGCGGCGCGGACGTGGCCGTCGGCCGAGAACTCGAATCCCGGACCGAAAGTGCCGGCGTCGCGCCACGGGACCACGGTGCCGACCGCGACGCGGTCCACGCCCGGCAGCTCGGAGATGCGCCGAACGGTTTCCTTATAAAAACCCTTGACCTGTTCGGGAGTGCGCCCGTAGCACATTACCGGCACGTTCAAGGCGAGCACGTGATGCGTATCGAAACCGGTCTGCGCCGCTTGCAGCGCGAGCAACGTCTTGAGCAGCATGCTGGCGCCGGCCAGCAGCACAAACGACGCGGCGATCTGGGTGACCGCGAAGACCCGCTGCCGGCGGCTGTGCTGCTGGTGATCCGCAGGCTGCTGCTTGAGATCCCGAATCCATGCGATGCATCCGCCGACGGCAGCCGCGGAACAAATGCCAGGAGCACGGCCGCGACGATCGCCAGCAACGCCCCAACCCAGAGCATGCTGGAGTCGACCGTCAGATCCAGCGCACGGACCGAGAATCGCGACGCGTAGCGAGCCAGAATCGCCACCATCGGACGCGCGCTCAACACGCCGAGCGCTGCGCCCGCGCCGCAAAGCAATCAGGCTTTCAGCAAGCAAGGTTCGGCGCAGGTTGGCGACGCTGGCGCCGAGCGCCGCGCGGATCGCCAACTCGCCTTCGCGCCGAACGGTCCGCGCGAGAATCAGGTTGGCGACGTTCGAGCATGCGATGACGAAGACCAGCACCGACGCCGCCAGCAGCACCAGCAGTACGGTTCTGGCCCGCGAGGTGATCTGATCGCGCAGCCGCACGGCGTCGATCCGGAAGTCGGCTTTCGGTGAGTACGCCTCGGGATGCTCCTTGACCATCGCCCCGTGGAGCGCCTTGCAATTCGGCGCGCGCCTGCTCTAGATCGGCGCCGGGCGCGAGCCGGCCGAACAGCTCCGTCATGCGGTGCACGCGGCCGGTCACCATCGTCGCCGAGAGATGATGCGGGCTGGTGACGACGTTGGCGATGATCTCGGTTTCCGCCGGATACGGCACCGACGGTTCCAACACGCCGACGATGGTCGCCGTGCGCGTGCCGAGCCGGACTGTTTTTCCAAGCACCGCCGGGTCGCTCTTGAGCACCGTGGTCCAGAATCGATATGTCAGCACCATGGCGCCCGCGGCACTTGCGCCGTCGTCGCGCATGTCGAGCAGGCGGCCGAGCACCGGATGCAAGCCCATCACGTCGAAATAGGAGCCGCCGACGACGCCCGCACGGACCTCGCGCGGCTCGCCGAGCCCGACCATAGTGAAGCCGATGGTGGAAAAATCGCCGAACGCGGTGAGGGTCTTCACGCGCGCGCGCAAATCCTGGATCTCCGGGACGGAGAACGTGGTGTTGTCCGTGCCGATGCCGGGCGCGCTCTGGCGGATGTAGATCAGCCGGTCTTCATCGCGATTCACCAGCGGCCGCAGCAGAACGCCGCGCACCAGGGTGAAAATCGCCGCGTTGGCGCCGATGCCGAGGGCCAGTGTCAGCACTACGGTCAACGTCAATCCTTTGGTGCGCACAAGCGAGCGGACCGCGTATTTCAGGTCGCGCAAGAAGGTCATGCCGAGCCTCCTCGAGACTGCGAAATTCTTCATATCATAGGCGATTTGGCGGGTTCTGGGGCCGTGCTTGACTTTTTTACCGGTCCTTGTCACTTTTAAAGGGCATATGTTGCTTCGAATCGTGATGCTCGCTGGAATCGCCTGCGCGCAGCCGCAAGCGACGGCCATTCTGAATGTCACCGGAGACGTCTCTTCTCCTTTGCAATTGAAGGCTGAAGATCTGGCGAAAATGCCTCGCGAGACGGTGTCTGTGAAGGATGAGGATGGGGCCAGCATTCAATACGAAGGCGTCCCACTGCGCGAGATCCTGGCGCGCGCGGGCGCTCCGCTGGGCACGAATCTGCGTGGCAAGGCTCTCACCACGTACGTCCTGGCGAAAGCGCACGATGATTACGCGGTTCTGTTCGCGCTGGCGGAGGTCGACGCGGCGTTCGGCAATGAATCGATTCTGGTGGCCGACAAGCGCGACGGAAAGCCGTTGTTCGGTTACCAGGGTCCCTTTCGACTGGTCTGTCCCAACGACAAAGCCGGAGCCAGGTCCGTGAGAATGCTGGAAACGATCGAGATCGTGCGCTTGCGGAAGTAACTCCCGATGCGGAACCTTCTGCTAACGATTGCGTTCCTTGCTGCGGCTGCGGCCAATGCGAGCGAACCGTGGACCTGGAATCTTCCTAAGGGTTTTCCCAAGCCTCGCGTGCCGGCCGACAATCCGATGACGATGGCAAAGGTCGAATTGGGCCGGTATCTGTTCTACGACACTCGCATGTCGGTCAACGGCAAGTCTTCTTGCGGGACGTGCCATAGACAGGAGCTCGCGTTTACCGACGGACGCGCGGTTAGCCTTGGCGCGACCGGAGAATCGCACTCGCGCGGCGCGATGAGCCTGCTTAACGTCGCCTACAGCGGCGCGTTGACCTGGAGCAATCCACGCTTGAAAGAACTGGAAGATCAGGCTCTGGTGCCCATGTTCGGCGAGCATCCAGTGGAGCTTGGCCTACGTGAAGGTGACGGCTTCGTGCCGATGCTGCGCTCCGATGCAAAGTACCGAGTCCTATTTGAACGAGCCTTTCCCGACGACGCCGATCGATTCACGATCAAGAACGTCACCAAGGCGATTGCGTGTTTTGAGCGCAGCATCATCTCCGCCCGTTCGCCGTATGATCGCTACCATTACGGCGGAGACGACACCGCAGTGTCCGATTCCGCCAAGCGCGGGGAGATTCTTTTCTTCAGCCAGCACCTTTCCTGCTTTCGGTGCCATGGCGGATTCAATTTCAGCGATGCTACGGTGTCAGAAAACAGCGCACGCCGAGAGATCGAATTTCACAATACCGGCCTGACGTATGTGGCTCCGAACCTCGGAATTTACGAATTTACGAAGCTCGCCACGGACGTAGGTAAATTCAAAGTTCCCACGCTGCGGAACATCGCCATCACGGCTCCCTACATGCATGACGGCAGTATCGCGAATCTTGAAGGCGTTCTCGATCGTTATTCATCGGGAGGCCATGACTATCCGAACAAGGACCCGCTGATTGGCGGATTCAAGTTGTCCACGCAAGATCGCGCGGATCTGATCGCTTTCCTTGAATCGTTGACAGACGAAGCGGTCCTGCACGATCCACGATTCGCGAATCCGTGGCAGCCCGCCGTCAGCGCGCGTTGACGATGTAGTCCTTGAAGTAGCTGGTGCTGTCCGTCTTCGACCAGAGTCCGATTCTTCCCGCAACGGGCGGACGCAGCACTGGATTCTTCGCCGGGAACAAATCCTCATTCGGCGGACCCTTCTTTCCCGCGGCAGGCTCGGTGCCGAGCGTGTATTCGATCGCCGGAGCGCCGTCCAGAGTTCCCTTGAGGCTGGCGCCATCGACGGTCACCTTCAACTCATGCCAGGAGTTCCGGTCGAGCATGAACGGCTTGTTTCGGTCGCTGAACCGTATGTTGCGCCGGATGCCGTTGTGAAACTCCCACAGCGCGACATTATTTTCCGTGTCGTTGTATCGAATCGCCAGCCAGTCTCCGTTGGGCTTCACGTTGAAGAGAATTCCCGAACAACGGTCCGCTTCGCCGGAGATGGTTTTGAACTTCATGCTGATGGTGCCATTCGAAAAATTGTCGACACTCTTCAGGATCGCCACCGGATAATACGCGAATTGTTTCGCGTTGTCCATCAGCTCCTCATTCGACGTCCCATACAGTTTGCGTGCGGTTTGAAACAACAGCTTGGTCGGATTATCCTTGCTCGCCACCCACGGGCGACCGTCGACCATGATCACTGTTTCGCCGGCATCCTGCGCGATCAGCCACGTTCCGACCATCGGCTCAAACGTGGCCGGAGGTTTGCCGAGCTGTTCGCTCTTGAGATCGATCTTGACTTCCGCCCCATATACAAGAATGGCGGACAGGACGACGAATCCACTTCGCTTCACCGCGTTCATTTGAATCTCCCTCGTGTGAGTATTCCGCTGACCAGGATCAAGCCCGGCCAGAAACCGTAAAACAGCACGCCGGCGCCTCTTGGCGGCGCGGCGAGCGGATGCCCGCGAAACGCCTCTTCATCGGACTCCGAAGGTGGCGTAATCCCGGCGAGCGAGTAAATCGTTTCGAGCACGCCCTCGGCGGTCGTGACCCGGCTCATGGTTCTGTGCCCGTTCAGCTCGTACCAGATCTCGCCGTATCCGGCGCTGGTTTGTTCGAAAAGTCCGATGGCAGTGGCGGATACGTACTGCACTTGCGTTTCGGGCATCAGGCGCCGCAGCTTCGAAAGCGCGTTGTGTTCGAGATCGAGCCGCCGAGGATCCTCCGGCGCAAGATGCACCTCGATGCGCAGCGGTCCATGGATTTTCCGAAGCGCCGTTTCGTCTGCTTCAGAAAAAGAATTGCTTCGGGCTTCCGACGTGTCCCAACTCGCGGTGCTGAAGGTGCACGCAAAGATCGCGACCGCGGCCAGCACTCCGATGCCCGCCGATTCGTACAACCGTCGGCTTACAGGCGAGCCGAGCTGCATCCACAAAGCCGCGAGGCTGAGTCCCGTCAGGATCAGAGTGAGCGCGACCAGCACTGTGCTCAACCGGATCAGGCCGTGCTGAAATTCCGTCACCATCGCTGCCGGCGTGAAACCCGCGGTGCGCTCCCACCAGCCGCCTTGAATCGCGCCGAAAAAATTGACGATCCACGTCCCCACCGTGAAACTGAGCGTAAGAATCGCCGCGGTCGAAGGATGGTCGGTGAACGACGACATTGCCGCAGCCAGCCCAATCGTCAGGCCGGCGTTCAAAATGTGGCCAGTTGTCAGAGTAAGCAGCTCCGGCGGATAAAGGCTGCCGCCGTAGCTTTTCCATAACAGGATCGCGCTCGCGGAGGGCAGCATCGCGATCAGCCATCCGACCATCAGAACCAGCGCCTTCGCAGCGACGCAGAACAATGGCGACATTCCTTGTTGTAGCTCGAGCTTCAAAGCACCACTCTGCCGATCGCCAGCGACCAGCCGAATCGCGACGAATGGCAGCAGGAACACGGCTGCCAGTTCGCACGCGCTGAACGTCGGAGCCCAAACTCCGATCAGCGGCGATAATGCCTCTCCCACGCCCGCTGCGGTTCCGTTCAGGCCGCTGACTTCCGCGTAGGTCCGCACCGAGCTGATGAACGAGACTCCCACCAGCGGCCCCATGACGAAAAGCAGCACCCACCAGGATTTCGATACCACCAGCTCGCGCCATTCCTTGTCCAGCAGCCACAGGAACGGAGACCTAGGTGAGCGCAAGAAACACCTCTTCCAGATCGGCGCTCGGTTTGGACGCCGCGGCCGCCAGTTCTGAAACCGTGCCTTCGCCGCACACACGTCCACTGCTGAGCAACACGAAGCGATCGCAAAAACGGGCAGCGTCACTGATCTGATGAATGGAGAGGAACAGCGTCCGCCCGCGCGCCGCGTGTTTCCGGAGCACCGCCGCAACGTCGCGCGATTGACGCAGGTCCAGGCCCTCAAAAGGCTCATCGATCAACAGAGCCGGCTGCGCAGTCAGCAGACCGATCGCCAGAAGGACGCGCTTCCGCTGTCCTTTCGAAAGCGTACCGATCGGCTGGTCGAGTAAATCGCGAAGGTCCAGTTGGCCGATCACTTCCGCGCGGATCGAATCGCGGCCGCCGAGAAACCCGATCGTGAAATCCAGGACCCATCGCACCGGCTGCGCCGGCCACGGAACGATCCCATCGGGAACGTAGAAAAGCAGGGAGTGACGCTTGCGTGCGTTGACCGGCCAACCACCCGCGGCCACGACGCCTCGATCCGCGGCTAAAACCCCGGCCAGGCAATCGAACAACGTCGACTTCCCGGCGCCGTTCGGACCGATCAGGCCCAGCACCTCGCCCGCTCTGACGTTGAAGCTGACATCGGTCAAAGCCGCAATCTGTCCGAATCGCTTGGAAAGCCCGCTGACTTCAAATAGCATCGATTCCCTAAGAATAACCGTGTGGATCCTTCACCAAGCAAGATAACGGCTGCTGTGGACCAACTACCACCTATAGTTGCTCGACAAATTTCGGGAGGATACACTGACCCAATGCGATGGATCCTTGCTCTTGCATTTCTAAGTGTTGAATATCCGGCCGCCGCCCAGCCGATTGACTGGACCAAGGTCAACGACGAAGCCATGCGCACACTCCAGGCGCTGGTGCAGATCGATTCGACCAACCCGCCCGGCAACGAAACCCGCGTGGTGGAATATGTCAAGAAGGTCTTCGATGCCGAAGGGATTCCTTCGGTGGTCGTGTCGAAAGACCCCTCGCGGGCCAATCTGATCGCGCGCATCAAAGGCAACGGCTCCAAGAAGCCGCTGCTGATCATGGGCCATAGCGATACGGTCAAAGTCGACGCAGCCAAGTGGACCATTCCGCCGTTTAGCGGGGCGCGCGTGGGCGGGTACGTCTACGGTCGCGGCGTGATCGACGACAAGAGCGACTTATTCGCCGCCATGATGACTACCATTCTGCTGAAGCGCACCGGCGCGAAGCTCGATCGCGACGTGATCTTCGTGACCGAGGCCGGTGAGGAAGGGTCGTCGGGATTCGGCATCGGTTATCTGATCAGCGATCACTGGAAAGAGATCGAGGCGGAAATTTGCCTCGCCGAAGCGGGCGGAGTCACGCGGCGCGGCGGCAAGCCGATTTTCGCGACCATCGAAACCACCGAAAAAGTTCCCCGAGGCGCGCGTCTGGTGGCAACCGGTCCCTCCGGGCACGGTTCGCGCCCGATGCGCGGGAATGCGATTGCACACCTGTCGGAAGCGGTCGCCAAGATCGCCGCGTGGGACCCTCCCATGCGGCTGAACGATACCACGCGGACTTACTTTGAAAAGCTCGCGGCCATCAGCGAGCCGGCCGAGGCGCAGCGTTTCCGGGATCTCTTGGATCCGGCGAAGTCCGCCGCAGCGCGAGAGTATCTGGCGGTGAATGAACCGACGTTTTACTCCATGTTGCATACGTCGATTTCGCCCAACATCATCCAGGGTGGATTCCAGCGAAATGTGATTCCGTCGGAAGCCGCGGCGACGCTGGATATTCGCGCTTTGCCGGATGAAGATATCAACGCGTTCTACGACTTGATGCGCAAAGTGATCGACGATCCGGCCGTGAAGGTGGAAGCAGGGGGTCAGGGCGGGGAACGGCCGATACCGCCGCCTTCGAGCATCACCTCGGACACCTACCACGCCCTGGAAGCGGCGTTCCAAAACGTGTACCACGTGCCGGTGTTGCCGCTGATGCAAACCGGTGCGACCGATATGGCGCAACTTCGCGCCAAGGGCGTTCAATGCTACGGCGTTGGCGTAATGGCGGATGAGGAGGATACGCTCAAGGGCTTCGGAGTTCACAGCGATCAAGAACGGCTGCTTGAAGAGGCCGTCTACCAGCATCTGCAACTTTTCTGGCAGGCAGTGACCTCGATCGCAGGCGCGAAATAGCCCGCGGACCTGATATGATAAGCCACTATGAAATCCAGTTTCCTGCTGCTCATTGCCGCCGCTGCGTGCCTCAGCGCGCAGATGAAAACGCCGAACGTCGAATTTGAAATGATGACCTGGGCCGAGATCAAAAGTGCCATCCACGAGCAGGGTTTCGTCAACGTGATCGTCTACAACGGCGGCACGGAACATCGTGGGCCGCAGAACGTCGCTGGCGGCCACACCCTGATGGCTCGTGAGACCGCGCACGAAATTGCGGTAAAACTCGGGCACACGCTGGTCGCCCCGATCCTGGCGTATTCCCCGAATGAAGCCGACCCCAATCTGCCGGGAACCATCGGGCTCACGCCTGAGATTTTCAAGATCGTCAACCAGCGGATCGCGGAGCAGCTCATCAAAGACGGCTTCAAAAACGTATTTCTGATGGGCGATCATGGCGGCGGGCAGAAGGAACTGGGCGAGGTCGCCACGGAGCTGGATGCCAAGTACGCCGCGCAGGGCATCCACGTTTATTTTTGCGACGAGATGTACGACAAGGCCCAGAACGATTATTGGAAGTGGCTGGCCGCCAACAATTATCCGTCGTATGGGCACGCGAGCATCATGGATACGTCCGAAATGCTCTATCTGAGCACTCTGAACGGCAGCGATAAGGGCTGGGTCCGCAAGGACCTGATCAAGACCGCGGTTGGCGACCCGGTGCCAGTGCGCGGGCAAAAGCGAGATCCCAACGTTCCTCGCATCAACAACGGAATCACCGGCGACGCCCGTCCGTCCACGCCCGAACTCGGCAAGCGGATTTACGACATGAAGGTCGAGTACGCCGTGAACCAGATGAATAAATTTCTCAACAGCCAAAGCAAGTAAATTAGCCGATTTTCCTGGCAAGAATTGCCGGTCTGGAAAATCTTCCCCACCCATCGCCAACCGAGCGCGCTTAAGTTCTTGATTTCTATTGGCCGCAGAGCGCGTTAGCGTCCGGAACTGCGCCTCCGCATGGCACGCCGATTGCTGCATTCACCTGCGGAAGATTAAACCGAAAGGTGTGGCGCAGATGAGCCAAGAAAACACTTTCAGCCTGTTGATGGGGCTCGGTTGCGGCGTGGGCATCGCTTTGTTGTTCACCCCGACGTTCCGGGCGCGGTACCCGGTCTGTCATTGCGAAAAAAACGCGAGAGAAGGCGGATTCTCTCAAGAATCAAGCAACCCAGTTGAGCGACTCGGTCGCAAACCTGGTCGACCACGGCCGCAAAGAAGTGAAGCGTCAGACAGAAGGCCTGAAGCAAGCCGTCGAAGCAGGGAAGCAGGCTTATCGAAGTTCCATGGCGCAAGGGTGACGAACGCGATCAAAGGAGCCAAGAGATGAATCCACGGATGATTGCTGGTGTGATCCCGGTTATTCTTGCCGTTCCGGCGCTGTGCCAGGATCGCGATACGAAGGAGGGCGTGCCCATCTTCCGCGTCACGGTCGTCGAACGCACCATGAAAGCGATCAATTACGCGTATCGCACCGGGCCGACCATGATCGACTTTAGCGGAACGGTCCTTCTCCCCAAAGCCAAAGGCGAGGCTGTGGTGGAATCGAAGCAGGGCCGGACCGATATTGACGCGCGCTTCGAAAACTTTTCGACCCCACAAGGATTTGGACGCGAATACATGACCTACGTCCTCTGGGCGATCACGCCGGAAGGCCGGGCGCGCAACTTGGGAGAAATCGTTCCCGGCAGCTCCAATAAGGCCAGCCTGCACGTGACCACGGACCTGAAAGCGTTCGGCCTGATCGTAACCGCCGAGCCTTATTCGGCCGTCCGGCAGCCAAGCGACGTGGTCGTGGCGGAAAATCGCGTGCGCGAAGATACCATCGGCAAGATCGAAGAGGTCAATGCGAAGTATGAGCTGTTGCCGCGTGGCCATTACACCTGGAACGTGAGCAGCCAACTGCAATCGGAAGTCGCCAACGCGCCCAAGGTCTCCATGCGGAAATACGAAGCGCTGCTGGAGCTCTACCAGGCGCAGAACGCGATAGCGATTGCGCAAAAGGCGGGCGCCGATCGCTACGCCGCCAATACGTTCGCCAAGGCGCAGGCGCTGCTGACGGAAGCCGAGCAACTGAACGCGAATAAGAATGGAGACAGCCACCGAGTCGTGGATAGCGCGCGGGAGGCCGCGCAGACCGCGGAAGACGCTCGCGTGATTGCCGAACATCGCATTCACGACGACCAGATCGCTAACGCCAATTCTCAAGTGGTGGCTGCGGAGCAGGCCGCAGCTCAGGCCAAAGCGGCGGCAGAGCAGGCACAAGCGCAAGCTACCTCGGCGCAGTCGCAAGTGGAAGCGGAGCGCGCGGCTCGCGAGCGTGCCCAAGCGGATGCGGCCGCCGCCCGCGAACGCGCCCGGCAAGCCGAAGCGAATGCGCAGGCAATCAGGACCAACGCAGAGGCAACGGTCGCCACAGCCGAAGCTGTGAAGCAGCAGCGGGCCCAATTGGAGTACACCGAGAATCAGCAGGCGGACCTAAGGATGAGATTGCTGGAGCAGCTCAACGGAGCGGTATCGACGCGTGACACGGTCTGGGGTCTGATGGCGACCATTCCCGATCGCGGGTTCAGCGGAGCAGCCACTTCCGCGGCGTCTTCCGACGAACTCAGACGCATCTGCGACGTAGTGAAGGCGCATCCGGGATTGCGGGTTGTGATCGAGGGGCATTCTGACGGCGCGACCACCGAGGCGATGGCCTACAAGCGCGCCATGATCGTACGCGACGCGATGGTGAGCGATGGTCTTCCCGCAAATCTCGTGGAAGTTCGCTCGATGGGTAACTCGCGGCCGTTGGTCTCCAACAATACGGAGAGCGGGCGCGAGCAAAATCGCCGCGTGGAAGTCATCATTTCGGGCGATCCGATCGGCAAGTACCCCTTTTGGGACCGGCCTTACGCTTTGGCTCCGCGGCAGTAGCCCGGAGCAGCGGCGGCGTGTCGCAGAGTTTACGTTATCATGTGTCCACTCCGTCGCGGCTCGGCGTCCTTCAGGTTTTCACGCAAACTCATCCGGAAACGGTTCGTTTTACTGAGCGTCGGCTGACGCGCCTTTTATCAAAGCGGTTTAGGCAGTTTGTGTGCGGCGACGCTGGTAGTGTCATCGGCCGCGGGGCGCAGACCCATGTTCCTAGCGCTACGGGGGTAATCAAACGCTAACCACGGGACACTGCGACTGGCGTATGATGGAATACGCGTTCTGCTGGAGGCGCCCCAAAATGCCGGATTCCGCTCTGCGGCCGATCACCAGCAGGTCCGCGCGCATTTCGGCGGCGACCGCTGGGACGACCTTGACCGCCGAACCAGGCTCGATCCGCACCGGAGCCTTGGCGCCAGCCACCTTTTGCAGGTCGTCAAGCGCCGTGCGGGCCTGGGCTTCCAGTTCGCGCTCGAAATCGTGCTCGAAGTAATGCGCCTGGGCGGCTTCAAACGCGGGTATGACGTGCAACAGCGTCAGCTCGGCTTGGTATTCCGCCGCCAGGTGACTCGCCCAGTCCAACACGCATGCGCTGGGCGGCTTAAGGTCCACCGCGCAGAGGATTCGGCGGCACTCCAGGGCCTCGATAGGCGGCGCGTGCTCGAGGTGTACGCCGGTCCAGACCGGGCAATCAGCGTCATGCAGCACTTTAGCGGCGCTCGAACCGATAATCAGGCGACGGTAGATCCCTAACCCCTGTGTGGGCATCATGATCAGGTCGACATGGCGCGAAATGGCGCACTCGACGATCTTTTGCGCGGCTTCGCCATGTTCAATCAGGTGCTCGATCCGAAAATACTTCAGATCCGAGCCAAAGAACTTGTTGAAATCTTCCGGGCCGATGTCGCGTTCAGGTCCCAACATGGCATTGTAGGCAGGCGGCTCCACGACATGAAGCAGAAGAATTTCCGCATCGAAACGGCCCGCCAGACCTTCCACATAGGCTGCGGCGCCGCGGCAACGTGGTGAAAAATCGACGGGGAACAGAATCCTTTTTAGTTGAAACATGACGTTACCCCGGCTTTCACCGGTGCAACTGAGTTGCCGAAGTGAGCCGGGTTAAGTCTGTTCTATAAGAGTCAGTTGCCCCCGCGACCGGCAGGCCGGGTATTGTTCACATCGACCGTGAAGTAGGGAACTCCCGCATCCGCCAAGGTCTTGTTGAGCTTGGGCACGTCGTCCCACAGCTTGTTCAGTTCCGCGAGGTCCTTTTGAAGCTGCGCTGACGCTTCTTCGATATCCGCAAGCTGGCGCGAGGTTGGCACGCCGGAATAGTTGTCGATGGCGCTCAGCAGCCTGCCGATTTTCTGCGTCACCGGCGGAGCGGTATACGGAGGAGGCGCACCCGCGCCGCCACCACCTCCACCGCGGCCGCCACGCCCGCCGCCGGGGGCTTCGAACATCCCGGCGACCGTCTTCGCCCGCGCCGCCAAATCGTCGGCCGCTTTCTTAGCCGCTTCAGGAACCGGGGGCGCGTTCGGTTGCTTCCAGCTTTCCGTCAAGCTGGTGAGCGCGAGGTTCATGGCGACCGCTTTCTTGCGGGCCGCCTCCGCGTCGCGGGTCATGGTGACCAGGGTGTCGATCGCCTTGCGTCGCTTGTCGCGATCCGCCGGGGATACCTGGATGCGCGGATCTTCTTCGACGGTAATCGTTCTCGTTTCCGTTTTGCCCGCAGCGGCGATGGTGACGACATAATCGCCCGGCTCGACCAGGGCTCCGCGATTGACGCCGGCTCCGCCCCCACGGCCTCCGCCTTCGCCTTGAGTTTCAGCCTCCGCTTCGCCCGCGGCTCCTGCGGCCGGAGCGACAACAGCGGCGGTTTCAGCGCCGCCTCGGCCTCCTCGTCCACCGCGACCTCCGCGGCCGCCTCCCGCTGGGGTTGCCTCCGCGGCCGGCGCGTCATAGCGGAGATCCCACGTGACGCGATTTACACTGCCGGCCTCCGCGCGGGCTTCCAGTTCCCGGACCCGGTGACCGGCTTTGTCGGCTATTGTGACGCGAACCGGTCCCGCCGACTTGGCATAATAGTCGAGGATCATGCCACTTGGCGCGTTGGGCGCGAAGTATAAGGCCGAACCGATGAACCCACGGTAATTGGCCATCTTCCATTCGACTCCGGGACGCGTGTTGAACAGCTTCACATCCGACGTCAGAACCTGATTATTCATCTCTTCAAGGGCGGAAATATCGTCCATGATCCAGAATGAACGCCCGTGCGTGGCGAGGATCAGGTCGTGATCCCGCGGATGAACCTGGATGTCGAAGACGGGTACCGTCGGCAGACCATTCTTCATCTGATGCCAGGTCGCTCCACGATCGAAGGTCGCGAACATACCGAATTCGGTTCCGGCGAACAACAGATTCGGGTTGACCGGATCTTCGCGAATCACGTGGACGGTCCCGGCGTCCTGCGGGATGCCGTTGGTCAGTTTGACGAAGGAGTCTCCGTAATTCTTCGTCATGTAAATGTAGATCGAGTAATCGGCGGCTGCGATGATTATCGAAAGTGATGTAAGCGGTGGCCACTTCCGTATGCGAAGGCTCGATGCGGCTGACGTAGGCGCCCTTCTGGAGCCCTTGAATTCTGCCTACTACATTGCTCCAGGTCTTGCCGCCGTCGCGCGACATCTGTACGTTTCCGTCGTCGGTTCCCACCCAGAGGACCCCCGCTTTCACCGGCGATTCGGCGATCGCGGTGATGCACGGCCAGGCGGCCACGCCGTCTTGAGCCGAGAGGGTGTCCCGATCGACGAGTTTGCCGAGAATCGTCAACTTATTCCGGTCGGCGCCGGTGGTCAGATCCTCGCCTAATCGCTCCCAAGTGTCGCCCCGGTCGGTCGATTTGAACAGATGATTTCCGCCGTAGTAAATGGTCTTCGGATTGTGAGGCGAAATCATCAGCGGCGAATTCCATTGGAAGCGGTAGCGCGGCGCCTGGTCGTTATCTTCCATGGGACGGATCGACTTCGATTCGCTGGTGCGCAAATCGCGGCGCGAAAGATTGCCGTCCTGCGATTCGGCGTAGATGATATTCGGGTCGGTCGGATCGATGCGGTTATAAAATCCGTCGCCGCCCTGCACCGTAATCCAATCGTCGTTGCCGATGCCGGTTTGCTGGGTGGTGGAACTGGGTCCGCACCAGGAGTAATTATCCTGCAAACCCCCGCAGACGTGATACGGCTTTTGAAAATCGTAGGCGACTTCATAGAACTGGCCGATCGCGATGTTGTTCAGATGCGCCCACGCGCGGCCGCGTCGCGAGTGGTCCATACTCCGCCATCGTTGCCGATGATCATGTGATCGGAATTGGCCGGGTCCATCCAGATCGCGTGAACGTCGCTGTGAACGCGCTGAAAACGAGTTTGAATGAACGTCTTGCCGCCGTCTTCGGAAATATAGATGTTGACGCCGCCCAGCCAAATCTTCAGATCGTTATTCGGATCCACGCGGATCTGGCTGAAGTAGGAGGGGCGCGGATTGGTATCGCTCATCCGCGTCCAGGTCACGCCTTTATCTTCGGATCGATACACGCCGCCGCGTGTCCCGTGCTCGACCTCCGCGTAGACGATGTTCGTATTCTTCCGATAAATGTCCAGCGCGCAGCGTCCCACATCGCCAGTGGTAGGCAGGCCTCCAGTGAGCTTGGTCCAATGAGAGCCGCCATCGGTCGAGCGATACAATCCGCTTCCGGGACCGCCGCCGTTGTAGCCAAAAACTGTTCGCCGGTGCTCATAAGCGGCTGCGTACAGAATGTTGGGACTCTGCGAATCGATGGCGATGTCCGATACGCCGGTATTCTCGTTGATAAACAGGGTCAACTGCCAGGTGGCTCCGCCGTCGGTGCTTTTGTAAACCCCGCGCTCCTTATTGGGACCCCACAGATCGCCCAAAGCCGCCACGTAGACGATGTTCGGGTCCGTGGGATGCACCACGATTCGCCCGATGTGGTGGGTTTCTTTGAGACCCATATGCGTGAACGTCGCGCCGCCGTCCATGGATTTATAAACGCCGTCCCCCCAAGACGAACTCTGGCGATTGTTGGCTTCGCCGGTTCCGACATACAGAATCGACGGATTCGAAGGCGCGAGCGCAAGATCGCCGATGGAGGGATTCGGTTGATTTTCAAAAATCGCCTGCCACGTCGCGCCGCCGTTCACGGTCTTGAAAATTCCCCCGGCGGCCGCTCCGACGTAGAAAATATTAGGATCGGATTCGACCACCGCCAGGTCGTCGACGCGTCCACCCATGGTGGCCGGACCGATGCTCCGGAATTTCAGGTTCTTCAGGGCGTGGTCGTATTCGGATTGAGCGAAGACGCTTCCCGCGGAAAGCGCGAGCACCGCGGCAAGCATCGAAGTGCGTGTGATGGTTCGTGTGTTCATAGCAGCAGGCTCCCTACGTGCCTGACACTGTACCGCTGAAGAGGCTATGGCTGCAACCGGACGGAATCGATGCGCGCGCGCTTAGGACGCGGTGCGGACCACTTCAGATTTGCTGGAGACGCCCACGGGCTGTAACCGTTGAATGGCCGCGCCCAGGCGACGCAGGTCCGTGCTTCGATCCTTCTTAGCGACGCCCCAGCCGGTGCCGTTACTGACATCGACTCCGACGTTCATACTGGCCCTTGGTCAGGGTGCAGTAACGAACCGTGCCGCGGCCGCCGATGCCCAGAGCTTGGTTGTTGAATGCGAGCCACGCTCCCCGAGGGATCGGTGCGGGAAGCCGCAGCCTCGCACCCTTGGCTGACACATCGAGTAGCCTGGCTCTGGCGACGTTTTCCTGGCCGGGCGCCGAGCCCCACAGAATCGTCAAGGAGACGTTCACGGGAGTGCGTTCGTGGGCCCTCCGCTCTCGCTTTTTGGAACGGTCCGGGAAGTTCCTCGGCTGGGGTTCTTTAGACGAGGTTTGGGCGGTAGCGGATTTCAGCTCATTCGCGGCCCATCCGGTTGCTTCAATATAAGCGGTACAGAACTCGGCAACCGGGACGCTTAGTTCTTGCGCGATGGCTTCCACGCTCCCCCACTGACCCGCTTCGTAAGACTGGACGGCTTGATAAACTCGCGAGGGCATCCCCCGTTCTGGCGCAATCCCCAGAAGCACGTCGCCGACTAACGAGCCGGTTAAGCCGATGCGCCGCAGGGCTTCCTCAAGCGGGCAATCGAGCAGGCCGTCGAGGATCGAAAACAGACCGATCAGATACACCAGAGGATTCGGTTCGCCTGAAAGCCGGGCGATGGTCTCGCAAAAGCGGGCCCGCACTAGCGCGCAGGTCACAATTTCGACCGGCCGATCCTTCGCCGTCTCCTGAAGTGTCGCCAGGATCACCCAGCGCCGGATGCCGTCTTCCCCAAGCTGGACCAGCGCCCGCCGGATCGAATCAATGGACGCCGTCCGTCCGAACTGCGCCGAATTGACGTAGCTAAATAGCTTGTGAACCAGCGAGATATCCTTGCGGATCGCCGTTTCCAGCGCGTTGAAATCCAGGCCGGGATGCAGAAGCTCGTTCAGTAACTGTAGGCAGGTTACCGTCGCTGCGGGGATCTCCCGGGCTGTCATCACCGACGGCCGCGCAAAGAAGTAACCCTGAAAGTACTCGTAGCCGGCCTTGCGAGCCCACTCGAACTCTTCGCGTGTTTCGACTTTCTCAGCCAGCATGGCGATGCCGCGGCTGATACAAGCGCTGCACAGCCGAACCTGCTCCTCCCGCGACGTTGTCCGCATGTCCACCTTGACAATGTGGGCGAGTTCGAGAAGCTGCTCAAATTTCGGGTCCCACACGAAGTCGTCGAGAGCGATCGTGTAGCCCATTTCGCGGAGTTTCTTGCAGCTCCGCACGATGTCCGCATCCGGCTCGACGGTCTCCAAAACTTCGATGACCCCGATTTCCGCGGGCAGGAATGTCGTCAATTCATCTACCAGCAGGTTCCGGCCGAAATTGATGAAGGCCTTCTTCCCGCAGAGGAGCTGATCGACGCCGATCGACAGGATACTTCGGGCAAGGACGCGCAAGCTGGCAGTGTCGGAGTCCGCGCCGGAAAATTCGTTGGTCGTGGCGCTCGAACGGTACAGCAGCTCATAGGCATGGACGCGCTCCGAACGGTCAAAAATCGGCTGTCTGGCTACGAACGTGTCCACGCTATTAAGAGTTTGCCTCTCTTTAAGATACGTGTCCATAAGACGAACTACTGAGCGCGTCCGGGGCATACTTAGTGCGTCGGTTTATACTGTTCGAATCTGCAATGAAAAACCAGGCTCTAGTCTTCATGGCACTGTCGGCAGGCGGTCTGCTGCCTGCCCAGACGCCGTACCATCTCCCGTCGACTCCGGAAACCGTGTATCGGGGGTTCTTTCCACGCAATGCCAAGCCGGCTCTCAGCGTGCCGAGCGGAGCGGTGGTCGAAATCGACACGCTGTCGCATCAGGGTCTGAACAGCTTCCAGAATTGCACTCCGGCGAAGGGCGATTTCGCTGCGAGTCAATGCGCGGCCAGCGGCGAATTGGATCCGGTCGGGTTCGCGGCGCAACAGGGAATCGCTGCCGCGGAGGTCCTGCCCGACGCGACGAACGTCTTCTACCATTTGGATTATTCGACCCGAAGCAAGACCGGCGGCGGCCATGTGCTGACGGGTCCCATCTACGTCGAGGGAGCCGAGCCCGGCGATACCCTTGAAGTGCGGGTCTTGAAGATCAAGGCTCGGGTTTCATGGGGTTACAACACGCAGGGTCCTGGTGGAGCGCTTCCCGGATATCTGAGCAAAGATAGCCGCAAACTGATTCGCATTCGCGGCGACCTCGCACTGTTCGCCCCGGGGATCGAGATTCCGCTCAAGCCGTTTCAGGGCGTGATGGCCGTCGCCCCAGCCGACAATTACGTTTCCCCGATTCCAGAAGAGGCCAGCTTGGGGTATGTGGGGTCACGCCCGCCCGGACCGATGGGCGGAAACATGGACCTGAACGACCTGGGCGAGGGCACCAGCATCTATTTCCCCGTCTTCCAACGGGGCGCGCAATTCTTCACAGGCGACCCGCATCAGGTGCAGGCGAACGGCGAGGTCTCGGGCACGGCGCTCGAGTCTATCGAACACGGTGACGATGCAATTCATCCTTCACAAGAAAGGCGGACTCACGTTCCCGCGGGCCGAAACGCCCACGCATTACATCCTGATGGGAATCGGCACGGATCACAATAAAGCAGCGGCGGCCGCTCTGCGGAATGCGCTGGATTTCCTGCGGGCGGAGAAGGGACTCTCGGCGGCCGACGCGATGGCTTTTTCGAGCCTGGCGGTCGACTTCAATATCGCGGAGTCGGTCGATTACACGAATGTCGTCATGGCGCGCATCCCCAAGGCTTTTTTCAAGAACGCCAGCCCGGATTTCTGGCATGAGCCGTTGAAAACGCGAAACGAGATCCAACGTCAAGGACTGGCGCCGGTCCGGCGTTAGAATCTACGAGGGCGAGGAGCGAACCCGCCAGTGGGATACGAACTCCTTTCCCAGGGCGGTCCTGGTCGCGGGAAAGACGAACAGCCCGCGTCCCCGCGGATCCGCTCGACCCAGCGGTTCGAGCGCGAGAGGAACCGGCGTTCCGCCGAGAACGAGGGAGTCGAAGCGAAGGGCGACAAAAAACTCGTTACTTGGCGAGTGCTGCCTTTGCATTTGAGCGAGATGGCCACGGACCACGCTGCCAGCCGGGATCAGGCCGCCGCCGGGGACGCGAATGGGATGGATCAGCGCGGCCTCGATCGTATCTCCAGCAAAGTTTGTTTCGAAATCTATTTTTGAAATCAACCTCAAATCGACTTTCGTTCCCGGAGCTGGGGGTGAAGGATTGCGGCGCGCGGGCGCGGCTGCCGGCGATGCGGAGGACTCGTCGCCGAACGCCAGGACGGACTCGGTCGAGTACTGACGGCATCCCTGATACGAATCCTTATTCTCAAAAAAGGACCCGTTCTCGAGAGTCAGATCCTTTTGGGTCAGGGCGGGCATCATGAAATCGCCGGCTTCCATTTTCGTTCGCGCATAGGTCATGTGCGTCGTGAGAACGCACACGTCCGGCAGCGTTTGGCGCAGGTCCGTTGGAATCACGGTGACACTCAGCAATTCCGCAGTGCCTGAATCGACTTCGAGCGTGCCATGGTAACCTACCGTGGCGCGATCCCACGGTGTCGCCAAAACGAAATGACTCGCTGCCTGGGGAAAGTCGTAGCTGAACCGAGCGCAGGATGCTCTGCCGCAGGTTCCCTGATATTGAATGGCCACTCTCGCGTTGGTCAAAATAGCGATGGGGAAGCTGGCGAAGTCGCCGCTGCCGGACATGCCGCCGGCCAGCAAATCGCCCGGGTTGTCGGAGTCGAACCGGTACCCGCCGGGCCATGAGAACAGCTCGCCGCGGTCGGTGAGCATGACGTTGAGTCTGGCTCGATCCAGCGATCCCAGGTGCAAACCGGCCAGCGGATTCTCCGATCTCTGGGCGAGGATCGACGCACAATCCTGTAGTTTCTTGGAATCGGGAAAGTAGACTCGCCGCTCAATCTGCTGGCGGCAGACGTAGCGCGGGATTCTCTTCGCGTCGTCGACGATTTTCGCGCGAACCCGCGAGAGAAGAATTTCCGGATCGAGGTCCGCACAGGAAGCCAGTCGAACCCATCCGATCAGCCACAGCCATCCTCGCCAACGCATCGCGTCTATAAAACATATCAGACATCTCCTTCTGAGCTCTCGGATAAAGATAGACTGGCGACAAGGTAGACCCGGCAAGGGATTCCCCAAGCTCCAACTGGGCGACAATGTTATTAGCGTGTGAAGTCGAATCCGGGGAGACGAGCGGACCGGTCCGCGCTCGCGTGCACGAAAGGCGACTAAGTCGCGCGAGCGAGACCAAAAATCAGGGCTCTTCCCCGCGATCCGGAACAAAAGTGTGTTTTAGCGGAAACGGCGGGCGAGCGCGCCGCGTTCAGTTAACCAGGACAGCAAACGCCGGTTTCAAAATCATCCAAGTGTCAGGTGGCCATCATGCATAGATTCAAACTTTGGACCAATTGTTTCATCGTCGTATTCGGAAGCGGGCTTTGCGCGCCGGCACAGCCCCTCGCGCAGCTCGATGAGGGAAATCGTCATGTGCAGCGAACGCGTGGAGCCCGTAAAGCGCGGCGCGCGCTCCGAACCCATCAGAGCGTCATGTTCGCGCATACCCGCGGACCGTGGGCGCTGGCGCCGCGGCAGTCGTTCGATAATAGCGCGGATGCGGTTCTCCACGGCGCATACTTTGTGCGTCATGTCCTGACTTCACTCGACGGAAACACCGGAGATATCACGCGCGCGGTGAGTTTGGCGGGGACCATGACCTTCGACGGCCAAGGCAATTATTCCTTCAGCGGGCAGGAACTGGACTCCACGAAAGGATCGGCGGCGGCGTCCTATACCGTGACGGGCACCTACGCGGTTTCCTCCAGCGGCCTGGTGCAGATTCAGAACCCGGTAGACCCCACGGACACGGAGTTTGGCGGCATCGGGGGAGCGAACGAGATCGTCGCCAGCGCGACCGAAGGCTCGTACGATGACATCTTCGTGGCGATTCGGGCGGGGTCCGCAAGCGGCGTGCAAGGCTCGTATAACGTTGGATTCATTGACTATTTACAAGGCGATGCGTCCAACGTCCGCGACGGCTATTTCACGATGACGTCGAACGGGACCAGCAGCTTCGGCAATGTGTCGGTGAATGGTGCGATGGCGAACCAGGGGAGTACCAGCACGACGCAGAATCTGTCCGGTGTGACCTATTCGTTTAGCGGATCGACCGGGACCATTACGTTTCCCACCGCCTCGAATCCTGCCGCGGCTCTCATCAGCGGGCCGAAAACGTTCGCAGTGTCGACGGACGGAAATATCTTGTTAGGAGGCAGCGCGAACGGGTTCGACCTGTTCGTCGGAATGAAGAGCGCGTCTTCCGTGTCGAACAACACGTTCGGCGGAGTGTATTTCAACGGAGCGCTGGAAAACGACGCCTCCGGCTCGTGCGGGGTCACGAACTGCATCGACTCCTTTTATGGATCCATCGCCTCCAATGGCCAGGGCGCTGGAACCGAGCACCTGCGCGATACCGGTTTCGCGTTTTCCGTCTTCGATTACACCCTCGATGTGGGTTACAGCTTTCCCTCCAACGGCGTTTACAACGATGGACTGTTTGAATGGATGCTCGGAGCCGGCGGCGAGGGTCTTCTCCAGGTTGGCACCGGAGAGTTCTATACCTTGATTGTCGGATTCCAGGCTCAGCAGTTTTCCGGAACCGGAGTGTTTCTGAATCCGGATGGCATCGAGAACTCAGCGAGCTTCGCTCCGATCACGAACTCAGTGGCTCCGGGCGAGTATGTCATTCTGTTCGGCAGCGGGCTCGCGACGAGCGCGCAGGCGACCACGCTGCCCTTGCCCGCGACACTCGGAGGCTCCCGCGCCACCGTCGACAGCACGTCTGCGCCGTTGCTCGGCACGGCCCCGACGCTGCTGAACGTTTTGCTTCCGAATGAGACACCCACCTACAGCTTCGCGACGTTTCAGGTGACGGGAAATAGTTCGCCGTCGAACCAGGTGACCGTCTACACGGCGTCGACCGCCCCCGGGGTTTTCACGTCGACTGCCAACGGCGTTGGACCGGCCGATGTGTTTCACAGCAACTACACCTACGTGACGCAGAGTAGTCCGGCGGTCGCCGGGGAACCTCTGTTCTTCTACGCGACCGGCCTGGGCGCGACGACTCCGGTGGTCCCTGACGGAGCGGCCGCCCCTTCGAGCCCAAGCGCCGCCATGGTGAACGACCCGAATCTGTTCGTCGACATCTACGATTCGAGCGGCAATTTCAACTCTGTGCAAATCGATTTCGCCGGGTTAACCCCAACGCTCGCGGGTGTGTACCAGGTGAATTTCACCGTGCCCTCAGGCGTGGCGTCGGGAATCGGATATCTTGAGGTCTCTACCACGGACGGATATACGTCCGAGGCAAAGATCTACATGAAGTGAGAACTCAGCCGGGAAACGCGAGCTTCTGGGAACCGAAGTTCGGGAAATCCCGAAACACCGATACCGAACAAGGGCACAGTGTCGCACCGTACTAATCGATTGCCGCGCGCGGCTCGGCGAACAGCGCGATACGGCTCTTGCCGATTCAGTCTGTGTGAATACCCGCTATATCGACCGCTGTGGTCGCGGCTCACGAAGCTGCTGATCCTTGAAAGCCCCGATCCGCGACCACAGGAAGCAGCGGTTGTTAGCCAGCGGACGCTTAGTTGTTCCGCTGTTTGGGTCTTTTACTTCGCGCCGTCGGATTTGCGAGCGCCGCCCAAGATGTCCGGCATGGCGTAATTCCCTTCGTGACAGGCGTATTCAAAGATCGGCCCCGCACTTGCCACAAAAGGATATTCCATGGTCCACTGCCTGGTGAAGGTGGTGGGATCGTCGATGGTGGCGCGATAAAGAATCGTGTTCGCGTTGGCGCGTGAAAATCGTTCGATGACGTGCAGATTTTCTCCGGTTCCTCGGAACGCGGTCTGACTGTTAAAGTTCGTCGTGTCCACTACCAGCGTGTCGCCTTCCCAGTGGCCGATCGAATCCCCGAGCCAACGGTGAACATCTTTCGACACGTGCGTGCCGTCCATTCTGACGACGCGGACGTCGTGGACCATTTCCACCAGAATCATTACATAGCCAGGAGTCTGCACGATCTGGTAATTGCTGTTGTACAGCGCCGGAATCATCGGCGGGCCCGACGTGGAACCGAATCCGACGATGCAGCGCTCGGCCAGAGGACGGTCCTTCACGCCGTTGTAGCGGTCGTAATTCCGCATCATCGCGGCCATTCTCTTCTTGGCTTCGTCCGTCATGGGCGGAACTTTTCCATCCGGCGGGTCGACGATCAGCGAAGTTCGTTTCACTCCATCCACGCGCGCGAGTTCGGATCCGCGATCGATAAACAGGTTGTTATATCCGCCCACGGCGTTGGCTCCGTTGATGCGGGCCAATAAAGGAGAATCCTCACGGTCGATATCGTTGGTTGCGAGATCCTTCTTCTCATAGGCGCGCGCTTCGGCATCCGTGAGAGTCGCTTTCCCGGCGAATTCGGCCGGGCGATCCATCGGCGTCAGTGTCGCGTTGGTCCAGGTTCCCTGCAGGTCCGGATGACCATCTGGGGTTCGAGGTACGGTCCAGTTTCGCGCGTTGGCCTTTGACGAGTTCGTTGCGGAGGTCTGGCCCGGCAGAGGCGCGGCCAGCATGAGCGCCAGCGCTCCAATCGAAACGACAAGCCGATGAATCATTTGGTCTCCTTCTTGCGTGCATTGTACTTCAAACCGTACGTGACACGTTACCGGGCTCCATCGGAAACAACAGCTGAAACGACGCTCCCTTACGTTGCAGGTCCCTGGTAAAGAGCCAATCGCTCGCACGCCTTGGCCGGAAGCGCCGACGCAATTTCTATCTAATTCATGTTGGGGGAGTTGTCCCTGCTCTTGCGATTTGAATGATTTGAATTGACGCGAGAGAGGTTTCCTGTTAACATTGCATTCGAAATGCATAATATCGCGGCGCGGCGTGGAATTGGGCTCGGACTGGCACTTGCGTCCGTCGCGACGGCTTTGGCTGCCCGCGATGACGCATTTGAGTTTCCGTTTATCCCCTTCGACCATAAAGCCATCCAGTATGCCAAAGGCGAAGCGGATGATCCGATTGCCCGCTTACAAAAGAAAATCGACAGCGGCGCGGTGAAGCTCGAATATGAGTCGAACCGGTGGGGGTATCTTCGCAGTCTGCTGAAAAACCTCGGAGTGAATGTCGACTCGCAGACGCTGGTGTTTTCGAAAACCAGCTTCCAGGGACCTCGCATTTCGCCGCAGAGCCCGCGGGCGCTGTATTTCAACGACGACGTAGCGATTGGGTACGTGCAAGGCAGCGACGTCATGGAGGCGGTGGGGCTGGATCCTAAACAGGGCATCGAGTTCTACACTCTGGATAACGACAAGACCGACAAGCCGCAGTTTCTGCGGCGCACGGACGCCTGCCTCTCGTGCCATCTGGGTCCGCCGTCGCTCAACGTTCCTGGACTTCTGGTTACTTCCGTCATCCCCAGCACGGATGGCTCCGTACGCGTTCCCGCGGCGGGGCTGATCACCGACCATCGAAGCTCGCTCGATCAACGCTGGGGCGGATGGTATGTTACCGGAACCGGCCCGCAGCACAACGGAAACGCGGTGGCTCCTCACCCGGATCAGCCGGGCGTGCTGGACCGGCGCAACTCTCAAGACGTGACTAGCCTGGCGGGAAGATTCGACACAACTGCGTATCTGACCCCGACCAGCGACATCGTCGCATTGATGACGCTGGAGCATCAGACGCGCATGACCAACCTGATGACTCGAATCGGGTGGGAGGCGAGGATTGCGGCCGAAGACGGAAAAACGGACGAATTTTCGAAGCGCATGGCTTCGCTTGCGGATCAGGTGGTGAATTACATGCTTTTCGCGGAGGAAGCCAAGATTTGGGAGCCAATTAGGGGAGTCTCTACGTTCACGTCCACATTTCCGCAGCGTGGCCCGCAGGACAAACTCGGCCGCTCGCTGCGCGATTTCGATTTGAACACACGGATGTTCAAATTTCCGCTCAGCTACATGATCTACAGCGAAGCGTTCGATCATATGCCGGAATTGGTCCGCAAGCAGGTTTATCAACGGTTGTACGAAGTGCTTTCCGGGCGGGATCAAACTCGCGTATTTGCCCGCCTTTCGGCGGCCGACCGGCGCGCCATTCTCGAAATTCTTCGCGCCACGAAACCGGACTTGCCCGCATACTGGAAGGCCGATGCCGAGCCGGGGCGAGGATACTGACCGGTGCAAATCAGTCTGCACGCCGACTACGCGCTTCGCGTACTTCTCTACCTGGGTTCCCAGCCGGGCCGCGCTGCCTCGACCGTCCAGATCAGCAAAGCTTACGGTATTTCCAGGCACCACCTGGTTCGAGTGGTCCAGACGTTGTGCGAGCACGGTTACCTGCGCGCGACGGTTGGCCGCTCTGGAGGCGTTTCACTTGCGATGGCTCCGGACCAGATCCGGCTTGGCGACGTGGTTCGACGGACTGAACCCAATTTGCGTCTGGTCGAGTGTTTCGATCTCCATACCAACACGTGTCCGATTGCCGGAGTTTGCCGGTTGAAAGGCGTCCTGAACCAGGCTCTGATCTCGTTCCTCGAAGCCTTGAACCGCCACACGCTGGCGGATTTACTGGCGCAAGGCGCGCAACAGAAACTCGCGGTGGCGTTTGAGACTGGACGAATCGCGTCTTCCGCGGTATAGCCCGCCGCCGATTCGAACCGCTGGCGTGGCGGCTGTCGCGACAGCGGCACGCATCGCTGAAAATGTGAAGCTCGGCCGAGGTTTTTTGGGAAACATTAAAGTGTCTTGACACAGGTAGTGTTCAGATGCAGAATCAAATCGGGAACAGAAGGAAACCGGATCTGAAAGGCATCAGAATGGGTTTCCCGAAGGTCCTAGGAGGTTATCGTTACTGATTACCATCGGGGTGGCGGAACCGAGTAGTCTCAACTGATGGAAGGGTCTAGAGGCGTCCGGATCTAACGGCAACCAGAGCCTGCGCCGTGTGGCGCAAAAGATGGCGTCCAATAGAGCCTGAAAGAGCTGAATCGGTATCCGCTGCCCCATTAATTTTCCTGCCTTGCGTTTCCCTCTTTTCAATCGATCTTCAGGCGCGCGTTACAATCGGGGTTGCCGCTTCGATTCGTTCTGATTGCGCACACGCTCGCCTTGCTCGCCCAAGCTGGCTTGGCCGGCGAATTTCTTTCGGGCACCGACGGAATCGTGAAGTTCCATGAATGGACCGCCTGGTCGATCCTTGGAATCTGTGTTCTCCAAATCGTTTTAGCGGCGTTGGCCACGCGATCCGGGGCGGCCTCATGGTGGCTTCTGATCGGGACCGTCTTCGTACTTCTCGCGGAGGCTTTACAAACCGGTACAGGATACGGCCGGTTCATGAACGTCCACATTCCTCTGGGCGTGATTGCCTTCGGCATCGTACTCTTGCAAACGATTTTGCAGTTCACCAGACCGGTTAAGAAATGAAGTGGGCTCGCCGCGATTTTCTACGCTCCGCATCGGGTCTGCTGCTCTCGAGTTGTGTTCGCCCGCGGCCTGAGTCGAAGCTGATTTCGAGTCTCGTCCCACTTCCGAAGCCGTTTGATGTTTCCTTACCCATTCCGCCGGTCTTGCAATCCGTGCGAGCCGATGCCGATACGGATTATTACGAAGTCACCGTCCAGCCTGCCAGCGTGCGTATTCTGCCGGGCATGCACACTGGCATTTGGGGATACGCGGGAACGTTTCCCGGTCCGACCATCGAAGCGCGGCGCGGGCGGCGAGTCTCCATGCGGCTGCGCAACGCCCTGCCGGTGCCGATCGTGAATCACCTGCACGGCGGGCATACGGCGCCTGAAAGCGATGGATATCCCACCGACTTGATCTTGCCATCCGGCGGGTTTGCGGCTTCGCACATGCACGATCCGCTGGCGAAAATCTGCATCGGCGAGCGCGAATATGTTTATCTGAACGATCAGCGCGGCGCGACACTCTGGTATCACGATCACCGGATGGATTTCACCGGGCCGCAGGTATGGCGCGGATTGGCGGGGTTCTACGTTATTCGCGATCCGGAAGAAGAGCAGATTCCCCTGCCTCGCGGCAGCCGCGAGATTGCGTTGTTGATCTGCGACCGCTCGTTTGACGCCGATGGTTCCCTGCGCTACCCGGCACTCGATCCGACGCTGCACGATCCGCCGGGAGTGTCGATGCAATACATGGGCGGGGTACTGGGCGACGTAGTTCTGGTGAATGGCGCTCCTTGGCCACGCCTGGAAGTAGCGAATGTAAGGTATCGTTTTCGCATTCTAAACGCGTCGAACGCGCGACGCTACGAACTAGCGCTCGAACCGAGCCCGCGTGTGGGCGCCGCGTTCGTTCAAATCGGCAGCGACGGCGGACTGCTTCCGACGGCAGTTATGCAGCGGACGATCCGAATCGCTCCGGCGGAGCGGTTCGATGTGATCGTGGATTTCTCGAAATTCCGGCCCGGGTCCTCGGTCATGCTGGTCAACAAAGCGGATTCGGGACCTGCGGGCCGGGTGATGCGTTTCGATATCACGCGCAGCGAGCGCGACGAAAGCGCAATTCCATCAAAACTAAGCGACTTCGCCGCCGGCAAGCCCGAGGACGCCGTGGCCACCCGCGTTTTCGATTTCAGCTACGTTCGCTCGCAACATGAATGGAGGATCAACGGCAAACCTTTCGATCCCGCGCGCATGGATGCGCGGCCGCGGCTGAACACGACCGAAATCTGGCGGCTTAAGACCGACTTCAGCCATCCGCTGCATCTCCATCTGGTGCATTTCCAGGTTTTGTCGCACAGCGGCCGGCCCGGCCTTTACGATGCCGGATGGAAGGATACGGTGGATCTAGGTCCGGGACAAGCCGCGAGCATCCTGGTCCGTTTCACCGGCTATCGCGGACGCTATGTGTTTCATTGCCACAACCTGGAGCATGAGGACATGAGTATGATGGGGAACTTCGAGGTCATCTGATGTTTCGGTATGTGATGCTGGCCGCGATCCTGGGAGTGCTTGCGATTCTCTCGGGGGCGGTCGTGACTAGCAGCGAAATTGCGTCGGGGCAAGGTTCCAGTCCGGATCTTCATAAGGACATTGGGATCGCGGTAATCGTCCTGGCTTTCGGTGTAGCCATCCTGGTTTCTCACGCAAAAGCGAGCGTTCCCCTGCGCGGGCTGGCGTGGAGCGGATTCGCGGCGGCGGCGATCAGTGGCGCGATCGGGTGGAAGGCGGGTCCGCTTTCGCCGATGTCGGTGGTGTGGCATGCCTGCGCCGGCCATCTTTTCATAGCGTGCATGGCCGCGGTCGCGGTGATGGCTGCAAGGGCGTGGAAAAGTGCTCCTGAGGTAGTAACGACACAAGGGTATGCGTTTCTGCGGCCGGCCGCAGTTGCAACGCCAGCCGTGGTTTTCATTCAAATCCTGCTGGGGGCTCTCTATCGGCATCAAATGACCGGTGTGATGCCGCACATGTTCGGCGCGATGATCGTAGCGCTGCTGACCATGGTGGTAGCGGCCATCGTGTTGCAGCATTTTTCGCAATCGAGACCGCTGAAGCGGGCCGCCACGCTGTTGATCTCCGCCGTTCTGGCGCAGGTGTGCCTAGGAATCGCAGTCTTCGTCATGCTGCTGTTGAACGTCGGCGATTCTCCGGCATTTGTATGGATCGCTTCGGCACACGTGACCACGGGGACGTTGTTGCTGGCGGCCAGCGTTCTGATGGCGCTCGCAGGGTGGCGCAATCTGGCCGTGGCCGAATCAGCGCGATAAGGCGGCTTGCGACTGCGCGGACGGATTCTCTTCCGGACGGTCGTAATAAGCGATCCAGCGGCCGCAGGAAAGAATACCGACCCACAGCGCCATCGACAGGCACGCCGCTATCTTCGCGGCGCGAGGCAACCCGTTCGGATTATCCAGCGCTTCCGGATTTCGATAGACGCTCTTGCGAAACACCATCGCGTGCACGAACACCAGACACAGAAGCGACATCTTCATCAGAAAATAGGGATTATCGTAATAATCCGCTAGCTTCGCGCCACCCAAGTGGACGCCCAAGGTGAGCATGATCAACAGTCCTGCATGCTTCCACGGCCGGGTCCGCTCCACAACTACAGACGCGGGGATGCTCTTCAGGGCGACACCCAATAAACGCAGATCCGTCATCAGAATCAGACCGCCGAAAACGGCGATGGTCGCCAGATGGCTCGACAGAATAATGGGATAGGGAAGCCCGGACTCGCGCAGAGCAGTGAAGTAGGCTGTATTCTGAATCGCCTGGCTAATTTGGGCCGCCGACATAGTGGAGCTCCTCTGTGAACGCGTAGAAGATTCCTGCGAAGACAATCGAGATCCAGAGCAGCAGCGAGAATCCCCCCACCATCACGTTGACGGCGGCCGACGAGTTGGCAAGCGCCACTTTGCGATGAATGGTGTAGTTGTACACGATGGCCAAGAACAGCGCGATCATCTTGTAGCGGAACGAGTAATTGTAAAAGTAGCTCAGTGGATCAGTGGTGAAAATGATGAGACCCGACGTGATCACCACGATCAGGCCGATCAACGTCCACAGCGAAGTCGCGTCGAGCAACTCGGCGGGAGTACGTTTCTTGAACATGAGTCCGAGCAGCCGGAAATCGACGATCGCGATGGTGCCGATCGACATGGCGAACATCGCGATGTGAATGCACTCCATCAACGGGAACGACCAGTCGTTGTTGTTGAGCGGGTTGTTCGCTGGATCGAACGCGGTTTGCAGCACGATCCGACACTCTACCACATGCCTCGCGGGGGCGGCCACTCTCGCCTCACAAGCTAAAAGTGATACATTTCTTGGGAGGAGCGAGCCATGACTGAAGATCAGAAGAACCAACAGAAAAACGATGCGCAGCGCGGCGATATCGCCCGGCGCGACTTTGTAGCGTCGGTAACCGCGGGCCTTGTCGCGGCGGGTACGGCCGGGGCGGCGAGCATGGAAGTTGTCGAGAACGACGTCGAGATCAAGACTCCCGACGGAACCTGCGATGCGGCGTTCATTCATCCCAGGAGCGGTTCGCATCCGGGCGTGTTGATCTGGACCGACGCTTTCGGCCTGCGACCCTCCATGCGCGAGATCGGCAAGCGCATCGCGGCGGAAGGATATTCCGTGCTGGTGCCGAATCCGTTTTACCGCGTCGCGAAAAATCCATACACGGATGCTTCGAAGATCGACTTCCAGACCGAGCTCCCCAAAATACGGCCGCTGATGGCATCGGTGACCGCCGACGGCGCTGCGGAGAAAGATGCCATCGCCTACGTCGCTTTCCTCGACGCGCAAAAACAGGTGAACACGAAAAAGAAGATCGGAACCCAGGGTTATTGCATGGGTGGACCCCTCGTGGTCCGAACCTGCGCCACGATTCCCGATCGCTTGGGCGCGGGCGCTTCGTTCCACGGCGGCGGCCTGGTGACCAAGAATCCGAACAGCCCGCATCTGCTGGCGCCGAAGATCAAAGGCCGGATGTATTTCGGCATCGCGGCGAGCGACGACAAGCAGCAGCCGGACGCGAAAGACAAGCTGAAGGAAGCTTTCGAGGCGGCCCATGTTGAGGCCGAAATCAAAGTGTACGAGGGCACCATTCACGGCTGGTGTGTGCCGGATATGCCCCCCAATGCCGCTGGGCCGATTTACAACAAAGCGGATGCCGAGATCGCCTGGGGCAAGCTGGTCGCGCTGTATAGAGCGGCTCTCGCGTAATCGCGGCCGCCATGCCATTCATCGAGAATCAAGGCGCGAAAATTTATTGGGACGAGCAAGGCGAGGGCGAGCCTCTGTTGCTGATCATGGGGCTCGCCTATCCGTCCGACATGTGGTATCGCTCGCGTCCGGTCCTGGCGAAGAAATTTCGAACGATCGCTATCGACAACCGCGGCATAGCCCGCAGCGACATGCCGCCGGGTCCTTATCCCATAGCGCTGATGGCGTCGGATGCGGCGGCGGTGCTGGACGCGGCGGGCGTCGATAGCGCGCACGTGTACGGCATTTCGATGGGTGGGATGATCGCGCAGGAGTTGACGCTACAGCATCCCGAGCGCGTGCGGTCATTGATCCTGGGATGCACGGCCGCTGGTGGTCCCACAGCGGTGCCGGCGGAGCCCGCAGTCACCCAGATGCTGATGGCGCGCGGCGTGATGACTCCCGAACAGGCCGCCGAGGCAGCCATCCCTTTCATTTATGACACGGGCACGCCGCGGGAAAGAATCGAAGAGGATTTGAACGTACGCCGTCCCTGGTTCGCGCGCCCGGAGGCGTATATCGCGCAGCTACAGGGGATTCTGGCTTGGGAAGCGTACAGCCGCTTGCCGCAGATCACTACGCCCACATTTGTGATTCACGGCGAGAATGACCGGCTGGTTCCAGTAGCGAACGGCAAACTGATCGCCAGCCGGATTCCCGGAGCGCGGCTGCTCGTGTTGCCGTACGCGAGCCACATTTATCCCACGGATCAGACCGAGGCTGCGCACAAAGCGATTCTGCTGTTTCTGAATTCCCAGACCGGTAAGCACAAGAAGGCGCAAGTCTAGGACCTTGCGAAAAACCCGCGGCGGATACCGCTCACCCACGAGTCTGCGTGAAAACCCGATAGGCCCACCCCTCCCTGCGGCGGTAGTCATTCATTGCGCAGGGCCGCCACGGGATCGACTCGCGCGGCACGGCGGGCGGGAATCGCGACCGCGATCAGCGCCACCAGCACTAGCGCGCCGGCCGCGCCTAGGAATGAAGCGGGGTCGGCGGTGGAAACTCCGTATAGCAGGCTTCCGATCATGCGCGCGAGCCACCAGGCTCCCGCCAGGCCCGCCGCGGCTCCGGTGAGCGCGAGCGTCAGGCCTTCACGCAACACCAGATTGCGGATATGGCGCGATTCCGCCCCGAGCGCGATGCGCACGCCGATTTCATGGGTACGCTGTGCGACCGTGTAATGCAGGAGGCCGTACAATCCGATGGCGGCGAGCAGCAGCGCGGCGGCGGAAAATAGCCCGAGGAGCCAAGTCTCCAGGCGGCGTCCGGCGAGAAGATCGTCCACCTGATCCTCCAGGGTTCGTACCGACGCGATGACGACGGATGGATTCACGCTGCGCACGGCCCCGCGCGCGATCGCTGCCATTTTCGCGGGATCGCTGCGGGTCCGAACCACCAAAGTATTCGCGCTTTGCAGGGATTGCGATTGGGCTTCGAACACTTCGGCGATGGGACGTTTTTCAAGCTCTTGACGCCGCATGTCGCGCACCAGGCCGACCACCGTCACCCAATCGTCGTTGCGCCCGCGAGCGTCCTGGCCCTTGAAGCGCTTACCCACCGGGTTCTCGCCCGGCCAATAGCGGCGCGCCAGAGTTTCATTGACGATGGCCACGGGAGGCGCGTCGGGGCCGTCCTGCGCGGTGAAAAATCGCCCAGAAAGTAATGGCGTTCCCATGGCGCGAAAGAAATCGCCGTCGATGGCGGTCCATTGGAGAGACGTCCATTGATCGGAGGGTTCGGGGGCGCGGCCTTCGATGACGCGGAATCCGTTGTTGCGGGCTGCGTTGGGGTCCATCAGGACCGAGCCTGCGGCTCCGGCGGAGTCGATTCCCGGAACGGAGGCAAGGCGCTCCACGGCTCGCTGATAGAAGCTGGGGTCGTGGAAAGAGCGCGGGAAGGAGACGGTCAGCGTGAGGGCGTGCGAGGGCTGAAATCCCGGGTCGACTGCGCGGACGCGCAGGAAGCTGCGGACCAGTAGACCGGCTCCTGCCAGCAACATCACCGCGAATGCGACTTCCACGATCACCAGCGGACCGCGAACCTGACGAGTGGTCCTGGCGCGATAAGCTCGGCCGACGGCTAGGCGCGAGGTTCCCAGACTGGGCGCGAGGCCGAACAGAATCGCGGACAAGACCGTGATCGCCAGTGCGAATGCGAGTGCAGATGCATCCAGATGAGCTGTTTCCATGTTAGGAACATCATGCGGCCCGAACGCGACGATCATCCGAATCCCTGCCCATGCGAGCGCAAGGCCGGCTGCTCCAGCCGCGAGCGCGAGCACAAGGCATTCAGTGAGAAGCTGGCGCGTCAATCTCATCCGCCCTGCGCCGAGCGCGGCGCGTATCGCCATCTCCTGGGAACGTCCCGCGCCTCGCGCCAGCATCAGTCCAGCGACGTTGGTGCAGGCGATCAACAGAACGAACAACACTGCGCCCAGGAGCATCAGTAAAGAAGTTCGCGTGGTGCCGCGAAGCTCGATGTGCAGGGGCACGACGGAAATGGATCGGCCCGAGAAGCGCGGGTCCTGCGATGTGAGATGCGAATACATGGCATCCATTTCGCTTTGCGCCGCGCGCAGCGAAACGCCATCGCGCAGACGGGCAACCACGTCCCATCGAAAAATAAAGTGATCCTGCGCGCGCAGGGGCCAGTAGGTGTTGGTGGTGATCGGCGCCCACAGAGCCACGTTTTTGGCGGGAAAATCGAAACCGGCGGGCATCACGCCGATTACCCGGAAACTCCGGCCTTCAATCTCGATGGTCTTTTCGAGTGCGAGTGTAGAGCGAGCGAAGCGGCGCTCAAACAGCGCGTCGCTCAGGATTGCGACGGCTTCACCGCGCCGTTCTTCTTCCAAGGTGAACGCGCGGCCGACCGCGGGTGCTACTCCCAGCAGTGGGAAAAGGTTCGCGGAGGTGAAGCCGGCCTGGACGGATTCGGGCTCGGCAGCACCAGTTAACGTGACCCGCGAGACGCCGAAGTTGCGGTAGAAGATGGACAAGTCTCGAAGGGACTTGGCGGCGCGCCATTGCTCGAACTCGATCAGCGAAGTGCCCGGCGAAGGGTCGTTGCGTTCGACTGGCTGAAGCGAGACCAGGCGCGAGGGATCGCGATAGGGCAGCGGCCGAAGCAGCACTGGATCCACCACGCTAAATACTGATGTTGTCGCGCCGATGCCGAGTGCCAGCGTCAGGATCGCGGCTGTGGAAACAGTGCGGTTCTTCGAGAGCGCTCGCATTCCGAAGCGGAGGTCCTGAAAAATCGTTTCGATCAACACTGAAAAGACGGGGTGAGATAGCGAAGCGTTTAAGCATCGAAGGCGGGAAGTTCTTCACTCAGCCGGTAAAAATGCAGAGAGCCGGCGACTCCGCGTCGCGCAAACTCCACAGAATCAGTAACCGATGGTGGCACAGCGCGTGCACGCGATAATGGATCATGTGGAATAAAGACCAAGACTCGTCCGCATCGAACGCGCACCCGGCTGCCAATCCGGCTTCGCGTGCTTCCGTACCGGAGCCGCAATGGACCGGCAACGGCGCGCTGATCGGCTCCACGATGAGGATCAAGGGCGACATTTATAGCAAAGAAGAACTGGTGATCAATGGCGAGGTGGAGGGGAAACTGGAAGCGGTCACGCGGCTGACGGTCGGCGCGACCGGCAAGGCCGACGCGAGCATCAAAGCCGGCGAAGTGGTGATCGGCGGCACCGTAAACGGAAACGTCGAAGCGACACAGCGCATCGTGCTGCGAAAAGGCGCGAATCTTGTAGGCGACGTGAAGACGGCGGGAATCGTGATCGAGGACGGCGCGTTCTTCCGCGGCGGCATCGATATTACGCGCGTGGAAAACGCAAAGACGGTCAGCGCCTGATTCGACCCTGATGGTCGATCAGTAGGCGCTGGCCGCGCCAGATGACGGTGTTCCCAAAAAGCCCGACGCACCACACCGCGACGGCGGCTAGATCGCGCAACGGGATGGCCCAGCACAGGCGTAACACGTCCCGGCTGCGCAGGATCAGCCATCCGGAAGCGATCGCCATCGCCATGCGGATTGCAAGCAGCCCCGCTGCAATCTGCCATGCGCCGAACGCTGCCGCGACAACGGCCCAAAACGTCGCGAATGTCACCGGCAGGCCGACATAGCCCGCGAATTTCGAAACGCGAATCGTACGCGCCCAGCGGATCTGATGACGCCATACGTCGCGCCAGCCACCGCCTAAGTGCGTTTCCACCACCACATCCGACAGCACGCATTTCAATCCCAAGCCATGAATGCGATGGCCGAGCTGGTAATCGTCGGCAAGATAATCGGCAACGCACGCAAATCCGCCAATGTGCTCCAGATCCTCGCGGCGAAACGCGAGCGTCGACCCAAGCGCGAACTCGTCGACTCCGACCCAGCGGGCGACCAGAGTGGACGGCGCAAAGTCCGTGGACACGCCGAGCCCTTCGAATCGCGCGGCCAGAGTTTCACCCGAAGGCCGATACAGACAAGTGACCAGGCCGACGCTCGGGTCCGCGAGCGGGGCGGTTACGCGAGACAGATAATCCGGTTCGACGCGAATGTCGGCATCGTTGACGATAAGAATGGGATTCTTCGCTGCGGCCGCGAGATCCATCAGGACGCCGGCTTTGCCGTTGGGCGTGCGCGTAGGGCACTCAATGATGCGCACGCTCGGAAATTCGCGCAGGATGGCTACTGCCGGATCGGAGAGCGAGCTGACACCGCAGAGCAGTTCGAAATCGCCTTGTAACGTTACATGCGATGCAATGGCGGCGCGAAGAGCGGAATCGGCCCCGCGAATCGGCTTCAGAATCGAAACGGGAGCAAGCTGGCTGGCTCGTAACGGAGTCTTGCTTTGGAAAATGCACGCCAGAAGGGCGAACAGTTGATACGCGCCGGCCACCAGCGCGATCGCGAGCAGCAGAATCACTGGGCCAGCAGGACTACGCCGCAAGCCACCAGGCAGGCTCCCACCCAGCGCCGCGAGTCCACGTGTTCGTTCAAAACAATCCGGGCGAGGATGGTTTCAAACACGAGCGTCGCGGCCGACGCTGGAACCGCGAAGCTCAAATCTGCGGATTCGAGCAGCGTCATGAACGCGAAAAACGAAACCGCCATGCAGACGATGGCCAGAATCAGGAATTTCTTGCGGGCCAGCGCTGCCAGCGCGCGGCCAATGCCGCGCGGATGAAATTCGCGAATTTCGCCGTGCCGCTTCATTTCCATGCTTTGCAGCACGTCGCCCATCACGGTGCTGCCCACCATCACGGCCAGGAGGGTCCAGGACTTCACAGGTCACCCTTGGCGTGAGGGCTTCCAATTCCGACGAGAACCGTTCCCGCGACGATCAGCAGCGTCCCGGCCCAGCGCGCGGGCGTGATCTGCTCATTCAAGAATAAACGTCCCATCAGCGCGTTGGCGACGTAGCCGAGTGACGTAACCGGGAGCACGTAGCTCAAGTCGGCCCAGCTCAGCAGGGCCATGCGCGAGAGCAGCCACAGGATCAGCAACACGATCCCGACGATCACCCAGGGACTGAAAATCGCAGCGAGATAATCGCGCACCGAATCCGTGCTGCGGTGGCGCATCCCGGAAGCGAGGGCAAAATTTCCTAAGGCGTTCGACAGCACCACGATGAGCGTGAAAACCCGCGTCTTCCAGCGAATCCGCGCGTCAGGGTTCATCCGACGTGCGCGCGTTCTTCGCTTCGAGAACGCGATTGGCCTTGTCTTCGGCGACGTATTTCTTGCGCTTGTGGCGCAGGCTCAGGTAGGACTTGGCTTCCTTGTACAGCCGCTTGCGCTCGTCGTTGTCGAAAATCGCCTTGCGGACGATGCGCCAGGCGGCCTTCGGGCGGAAATAATATTCGCCGTAGAACCGCTCCACCCATTCCACCATCTCGCCTTTTCGAGAATGCCCGGATAGATCACGTTGGGCAAGCTGATGGCCTTCGTCGTCGGACATGTTGATGCTGCACCAGGTTGTTCTTCTTGGCGTAATCGTAAAACTCGGTGCCGGGATAAGCGTGGGCGATCGAAACCTGAATGGTCTCGACGTCCAGCCGCTTGGCGAAATCGATGGTATTGCGCAGCGTGTCGCGCGTCTCGCCGGGCAGGCCGACGATGAAATCGCCGTGGATCACCAGGCCCAGCTTGTGGCAGTTTTCGGTGAAGCGCTGCGCCATGTCGATGGTGGCGCCCTTCTTGATGTTCCTGAGAATCTGCTCGTCGCCCGATTCGTAGCCCACGATCAGCAGCCGGCAGCCGGCGTCCTTCATCGCCTTGAGCGTTTCGTAATCGGTGGTGACGCGCGAGGTGCAGGACCAGGTGAAGTTCAGCTTCTTCAACTCCGCGCACAACTCCAGGTGCGGGCTTTGCGGTAGTTGAAGGTGTCGTCGTCGAAGAAGATTTCCTTCAGGCCGGGGAAATTCTCCAGCGCGTAGCGGCACTCGTTGGCGATGTCCTGCGCCGAACGCAAACGCCAGCGATGGCCCGAATGCGTCTGCGGCCACAGGCAGAACGTGCACATCGCCGGGCAGCCGCGCGTGGTGTAGAAGGAAATGTAGGGATTCAGCAGGAACGGGACGTTGTAGCGCCTGAAATCCAGATCGCGCTTGTAGACTTTCGAACACCCACGGCAGCTCGTCCAGATTCTCGATGTACCCGGCCTTCGGGATTGTGGACGTTCTCGCCGTTCTTGCGGTAGCTGACGCCGGGCAGTTCGGCGAGCGGCGTGCCCTTGGCGTAGTTGGCGATCTGATAGTCGAACTCGCGGCGCACGATGAAATCGATGGCCTTGGTGGAGTTCAGGACTTTTCCGGCTCGATGGTCACCGGAGGCCCGACGAAGGCGACCTGCAGCTTGGGGTTCGAGTCCTTCATCATCTCGGCGATCTTCACGTCGACGTGAAAGCCGGGCGAGGAAGTGAACAGCACCAGCAGCTCGAAATCCTTGGCCATGCGCGACGGTCTGCTCGATCGAGACGCCGTGCGGCGGCGCGTCCAGCACCTTGCTGTCCTCCAGCATGCCGGCCGGATAGCACAGCCACACCGGATACCAGTACGATTCGATCTCGCGCGTGGAGGGCCAGCGCGAGCCGGCGCCGCCGTCGAAGCCTTCAAACGAGGGCGGATTCAGAAATAGCGTTCTCATCGGCACAGCGTTTAGGAATCTCCCTTACCGGTTGGAGGCGTTCGCCGATTCATCGTCGGCGATCTCCTGCCTGGTGAAGTTGCTAAAGTTCACGTTGAGTTCGGCGCGGCCGAAAACGCGCACGTCTGCCGTGCTTTGAAATCGTTTGGGAATCGCGACGCCGTCGCGGATCTCATATTCCTGAACAAACTCGACTTTCTTGAGAAACACCGAGGGCGTCTTGACTAGCCTGCCTGCTTCGCGCACCGGCATGGCGGTAGCCGCATCCAGCCACAACTCGCCGCGAAACATTCCGACTACCTTCTTGCGGGGCGTGACTTGAAATACCTTCACCAGGAGCCCGTTCGATTCGATTTGTCCCTTGTACTTAAACTTGTAGTTTGCCGGGCTGATCGCGGTACCGCTGGACTCCGATTCGGCCGACAGATAGCGCGTAATCACTTCATTCTTTATGGTGCTATCGCCGGAGAATCCCAACGCTTTGTAGGTGATTTTTCCGAACTTGGACATGCGCCGCAGGGCTCGGAGGGTGCCCTGTTTTGCGAGCCGGGGCAGTTTGGCGTCGATATCGACTTCCATCTGCGCGCCGCGCAGAACCGACTGCTGGGTTTCCTTGGCGGTGACATAGCGATCGATGATCTCCTGGCCGGCGACATCCGCCGGCGAAGCAATCGCTCCTAGTACCAGGAACCCGCCCAGGCACAGTTGGATTGTTAAACTACCGTGACTTCTCTGACCCATTCGAATCGTTTCTCAGTGTAACAGATGCACAGGGGGGACCGGCAGTTCCAGGCGAATCACCCCGGCAGCCCCCTTTTTCAACAATGTGTTAACATTCGACAGGATTCAGACGATAGCCGATTAGATCTATGCAGGACTCCTTGCCAGACAGCGAAGCGGTATTGGCGCAGTTCAACCGCCTGATCCAGGAACTGCTTCGCGGAAACATGCACCGCAACACCTTCCGGCCGTGGGAGATCGAGTTGCTCCTGGACATCGAAAGCTGCAATCTGCGCGAAGCGAACAAGCGCGAGACGCTGCGGCGGTATCAGAAGGCGGTCCAGCGGCACATGGAAAAGGGCGCCCGGCTGCCGCTGAAGCTTTCCGAATACCTGGACGCCGTGAAATCGAAACGCCCGGCGCAGTCCACACCCATCGCGTCATAAGGCGCACCCTGCTATCCTGAGGTTCTATGGGATGCGGCGGCGGAAGCGGGATGACGGGGCCGAAGGTCGACGAGCCCAACAAGAGTGGGCACGTGGTTTTCTGCGTCAAATTTCAGCGCGAGATGCCGGGCTTGGACGAAGTGCCCTTCGATTCCCATCCGCTGGGCCAGCGCATTTACGAGAACGTTTCGAAAGAAGCGTGGAAGCTGTGGCTCGAACACATGAAGATGATCATGAACGAGTACCGGCTGAACCTGGGCACCCACGAAGCGCAGGAATTTCTCCTGAAGCAGATGGAAGACTACTTCTTCGGCGAAGGCTCGGCGTTTCCGCCGGGGTATGTACCGCCGCAGGCCAAGAACTAGCAGCAAACTCGCGGCTGCGAACTGCCACTAGAGCACGCCGGGCGAGAGGACTGCTTGCGCAGAGCGGGCAAACCTCAAGGCGTCCTGAATAGACCCATCCGTGACAATCATCCCGTCGAGCCGTTCGGTCCGAAAGACGGCAAGCTTTTCCGGCGCGAGATCGGCGCTCTGAACGCCATCCGCACGCGAGCCGTCGCGGGAGCGGAGAAAAACCGAAAATTCCCGCGTACCGTCGGAATAGACCAGGTGCAAAAAAACATTGCCAGCCAAGCGGCAAAACTTCGCGCGATCGAGATGATAGCCCTGAGGGGCCAGATTGAAAACCGCGGAGACCGTCACGCCTTCACGAGCCGCGAGCGTCTCCAGCGAGGCCCGGTCCGTCAACCAGGCCCGATGTTGATGCAGGATCACCTCGCTGCGATGATCGCGCGCCGCGGCGGCATATACGCCGCTCGCGCCGCCCGCGAAGCGATAGACCAGCGCTGTCAAAACCAGCGCGGCCGCGACTGCGGCTGCAATGCCGATCCAGCGGCGCGTTGTGCGACGGCCCGCGATCTGTTGCCGGATCCGTGAATCCAATGCTCGAGTATCCAGCTCCTCCGCCAGGATTCCTTGCCGAACGTGTGTGTCGAACTCTGTCTGCTGCTGCAACTCACGCGCGCATGCCGCGCAGGAGGCGAGATGCGCCCGTAGTACGGCCGCGCGGTCCGCATCCAGTTCGCCGGATTGATAGAGCGGCAATCTCTCAAGAACTTCTGCACAGTTCATGAAGCTTCCTTTGCGACACATTTGGGCGTCAGCCGATCGCGAACCGCCTGGCGCGCCCGGCTGAGCCGCGACATCACGGTGCCGATCGGCGTGTCCAACATCTCGGCCATTTCCTGGCACGTAAATCCTTCGACGGCACCGAGAAGCAGCACGGTCCGCTGCTCGACCGTCAAATCCGCCAACGCTTGCAGAACCTCGGCCGCGCCGGACGCGTCGCTCCGGTTGGGAACATCGTGCGCGGCCAGGGGAACCAGAGCGGGCCGCTTCTTCCTGGCCCGCGCGTGGAACGCATTGATCAGGATTCGAAATAGCCAGGCTCGCAGATTGGTTCCGGCGCGGAATTGACGAAATCCGCGCCAGGCCGAAAGCATGGTCTCCTGGACGAGGTCTTCGGCCTCGGCCGGATCGGCGGTCAGGCGGCGGGCGACACGGAGCAGATTCCGCGTGTGCGGCATCGCGATCCGCTCAAATTCATCCTGTCGTGTCGCCACACCTACAATATTAGCCGTAGGTTACTCGCTGGCGCCCTTTTGCAGGTCCGCCAGCGCGGCAAGCACTTCGCCGCTGTGGGGAGCCGGGTTCACTTTGAGAAATACCTTGCGAACCACGCCCTTCGGATCGATGATGAACGTGTTGCGGGCCGCGTACTGCGCCCCTTTCATCTCCATGATCGAGCCGTACTTCGGCGCCACTTCATGGCTTGAATCGGCCAGCAGCTTGAAGGTCAGGCTTTCCTTGGTGCAGAACTCTTTATGCGAATCCACTGTGTCTTCGCTGACGCCCAGAATCACCGCGTTCTTCTGGTCATACTGCGCCAGATCGCGCTGGAAGTTGTGCGCTTCAATGGTACATCCCTGCGTCATGTCTTTCGGATAGAAATACAGGACCACCCATTTGCCTTGGAAGTCGTGCAGGCTGACTTGGGTGCCTTCTTGGGAGCTCAGCTTGAACGCCGGAGCCTTGCTTCCGACGGCGGGCGGTTCATCGGCGGCCATCATGAGGGTTGCTCCTAACAGCAGAGATAGAGTTAGTTTCATAACCACTAGAATGCTCGCGCGCGCCGAATTCATCCATCGACGCGAATTATTCTCGTTTCGCTCTCGTACCCCATTCGCGAACCTGGGCTCTGCGATGGGATGGCATGGTCTTGACGGCTTCAATGCAGCGATCGAACATCTCGCGCGCCTCGGAGGCTAACCCTTTTTGTTTGAGCGCCACGCCGTACCAATACAGGCCCTCCGGGTCATACGGCCGCCGGTCGGTGTACTTCTTCAGCGCGGCGACCGCCTCGTCTACACGGCCGGCGCCCAAATAGGCCGCCCCCAGTTCGCGCCACACGTCGCTTTGCGAGAGCTTGTCATCGATCTTGGCGGCGATTTGCAGATAACCAACAGCGTCTTCGAACCGCTTCTGATCGCGCGCGATCGCGCCCAGTTGAAGATGTGCATCCGCCGCCGTGGGATCGATCGCCACCGCCTTTTCAAACCGCGCGATTGCGTCGGTATACTGCCGGCGTTGTTGATAAATCAAGCCAAGTTGATAGTGCGCGTCGGCGTCATGTGGGTTATTGGTCGAAATTTCGAGCTGCTGCTGGAAGTGCTGGCGCGAGCGCAGCCCGTCGCCAAACGATCTGAGACGCGCCCCGAATAGCATGAACAAGTAAATCAGAATCAGCGGCGATGCCAGGAAAGACAGCATCCCGCCGAGCAGTGTCATCAATCCCGCACCGCCGATGCCCGCGGCCCACGCCACAATCGTCATTCCGGCGGCCGCTGCGAAACCCGTTCCGAACACGCTCCGGACGCTTAACGCCAACAGAACAGTGAAGTAAAGATTGAAAACCAGGTAAATCAGCGGATCGTAGACCGGCAAATCGGTGAAAGCCCGCATCAGCGCCAGCGGAAGATACGCCGCGGCCCACGACATCAGTCCGCACATGAGCAATGGCAAATAGTTGGTGTTGAAAAGAATCGCGAAGCTGCCGAATCCTGCTGCGGCGCGAACCAGAAGGATCGCGGGGATCACTACCGCGGCGACTACCAGCAAGGGTGCCAGGTAAGCGCCGGGGTACCACGAAATAAATCGCAGCACTGCGGATGGAGGCAGTCGCAGCGGAATATCGCGCGCGTGCAGCAACAACGAAACTCCCAGCGCGGCCAACGCGGCGAACCACACGCGCCCACGGTCCAGAATGCGGCCGATGGCGTCCACAGGCTTCGCGTACAGTAGGAACAGCGCTTTGAAGTTTTCGCCCACGTTATTAAATACCATACGATCACATCGCGATTGCAGGACGACTGTGCCACACTAAAATTTGTGACAGATAACAGACGGATTCGTTCCACTACCATTCTGTGCGTCCGCCGGGATGGGAAAGTGGTGATGGCTGGCGACGGGCAAGTGACTCTAGGGTCGGAAGTTCTGAAAGCTTCCGCGAAGAAGCTTCGCCGCCTGTTTAACGGGAAGATTATCGCCGGTTTTGCCGGTTCCACCGCGGACGCGTTTGCGTTGTTCGCGCGTTTTGAAACCAAACTCGAGCAACATAATGGCAACTTGGCGCGATCCGTGGTCGAACTCGCCAAGGATTGGCGCACGGACCGCATGCTGCGGCACCTGGAAGCGCTTCTGCTGGTGTCCGATCAGCAAAACATGTACATTGTCAGCGGAACCGGCGACGTGATTGAGCCGGATGACGAGATTGCCGCGATCGGCTCCGGCGGCCCCTTCGCCAAGGCCGCCGCTACCGCGCTGATGGAAAATACGAAACTTTCCGCGCGCCAGATCGTCGAGAAGGCTATGGCCATCGCGGCTAAAATCTGTATCTATACGAACGCCAATGTTGGCTATGAGGAGCTCGGCTGATGGTCATTTACCTTCCCGCGCAAGCCGCCGAAGACGCACCCGTGCTGGATGAATTGACACCGCGCGAAATCGTCCGTGAACTGGACAAGTACGTCATCGGGCAGGCCGACGCGAAGCGAGCGGTCGCCATCGCGCTGCGCAATCGCATCCGGCGGCAGAAGCTGGAGCCGGAAATGGCCGATGAGGTGATGCCCAAGAACATCCTCATGATCGGACCCACGGGCGTCGGCAAGACCGAACTGGCGCGCCGCTTGGCCAAGCTCGCCAATTCGCCGTTTCTGAAAGTGGAGGCGAGCAAGTTCACCGAAGTCGGCTACGTAGGCCGCGACGTTGAATCCATGATTCGCGATCTGGTCGAGATCGCCATCGACATGGTTCGCGAAGATCGCTTGGCGGAAGTAGGCGAGCGCGCCGAACGCAATGCGGAAGAGCGTCTGCTCGATCTGCTGATGCCGACTCAGCCCGAGCCCACCGAAAGCGCTGAGCGCACGCGCGAGAAACTGCGTGAGAAGCTGCGCGCGGGCAAGCTCGACGACCGCATTGTCGAGATCGACGTGAAGGAACGCGGACCCACATTTGAAGTCTCCACCGCCGCCGGCATGGAGGAGATGGATATCAACCTCAAGGATGTCCTGCCGGGCCTGTTCGGCGGCCGCACGCGCAAGCGCAAAATGCGCGTCGGCGAGGCGCTCGATTATCTGGTTCAGGAAGAAGAACAAAAACTGGTCGATATGGACCAGGTGACGCGCGTGGCCATTGAACGAGTGGAGCGCAGCGGCATCGTGTTTCTGGATGAGATCGACAAAATCGCGGGCCGCGAAGCCGGCCATGGTCCCGACGTGAGCCGCGAAGGCGTGCAGCGCGATATTCTGCCCATCGTCGAAGGCACCAGCGTGAACACGCGGTACGGGTTCGTGCGTACCGACCACATTCTGTTTATCGCCGCGGGAGCGTTTCACGTTTCGAAGCCGAGCGATCTGATTCCTGAGCTTCAAGGCCGCTTTCCGATTCGCGTCGAGCTGAAATCGCTGACTGAAGAAGATTTCATTCGAATTCTCAAAGAACCGAAAAACGCGCTGATCAAGCAGTATCAGGCGCTGCTCGATACGGAAGGAATCAAGCTGACCTTCACCGAGGACGCGCTTAAGGAGATTTCGGCGTTCGCGGCACGCGTGAATGAATCGACAGAAAATATCGGTGCACGGCGGCTGCATACCATTCTCGAAAAACTGCTGGAAGACGTTTCCTTCGACGGGCCGGACCTGAAAAAGAAAATCGTGAAAGTGGACGCGGTATACGTGCGCAAGCAACTGGCCGATATCGTCAAGGACCAGGATCTGAGCCGGTATATTCTGTGAGGCGTGCGTATCTCGCGGCGGCCGCGCTGCTCGCCGGCTGCGGATATATGGGACCTCCCATGTCCCCCACGCTCGATCTTCCGCAGCGCATCATGGATCTGGCGGTAGCCGAGCGCGGCGATAAAATTCTGGCGCAGTTCACACTTCCGGCGTTGACCACTGAAGGCTTGCCCTTGAAAAGCGTAAGATCGGTGGAACTGCGCGTCGGCGTGGCTCCCATTCCCTGGAACCAGGATGTGTGGGCCGCGGGCGCGAAGCGTTACGACGTTCCGGCGACCGGACCGGGACCGTTGAAAAGCGAAGTTCCCGCGCGGGACTGGATTGGAAAAACGGTGACCATCGCCGTGCGCGCCACCGGGCCGAAGGGCAAGACGTTCGGATTGGTCGATTGTGCGCAATCTTCCCGTCGATCCCCCGCTTGCCACCCCAAGCGACCTGAAAGTTCAAAACCAGCCGCAAGGCGTCTCGATCACGTGGCATGGATCGGCGCCGAAGTACGTGCTGTTCCGCGCCGTCGGCGATGAACCACCGGCTTTGCTCGGCGATACCGATAAGCAGGAATGGGTCGATTCGACCGCCGAATTCGGTACGCGCTACCAGTATTACGTGCAAGCCGCCGCCGGCGAGCTTCAACAGAGCGACGTCGCCGGGCCCCAGGAAATCACGCCTGTGGACGAATTTCCGCCGTCGGTTCCCGCGGGCCTGACGGCAGAGCTAGGAACCAGCTCCGTCGAACTCTCTTGGGAGCGCAACACCGATCCGCGGTTCCAGGGCTACAACGTGTATCGATCAACTGACGCCGGCCCATTCGAAAAGATCGCGCCCTTGATCACCGCGCCCACCTACAGCGATCACGCCGTGCAATCTGGGAAGAGATATCGCTACGCCGTGACGGCTGTCGGAGTGAACGGCAAGGAGAGCGCGCAGTCGGCTCCTTCCGAAATTACGATGCAGTAAGGCGGCGCCGCCATTCGAACAAGACAACACCCGCCGCGACGCTGACATTCAGAGACGCAACCTGACCGGCCATGGGGATCTTCACCAGAAAATCGCAATGTTTGGCGACGTGCTCATGCAACCCCTTCCCTTCGCCCCCGAGCACGATCGCGGTGGGCTTGGTGAACTCCACTTGCGTGTAATCCTGATCGCCGCGCTCATCCAGGCCGTAGATCCAATAGCCGCGTTTCTTCAACTCTTCGAGCGCCCGATTGACATTGACCGCTTTCACCACCGGCAGATACGCGAGCGCCCCCGCCGCAGCGCGCGCCACGACATCCGTCACCGGAGCCGCACGCCGCTCCGGAATCACCACAGCGGCAGCGCCGGCCGCGTGCGCCGTGCGGATCACCGCGCCTAGATTATGCGGATCTTCCACGCCGTCGAGCACCACATGCAAACCGCCAGCGGCCGATGTTTCCTCGATGGTCGCGTATTTTTCGGCGGCTCCGAAAGCCACCACGCCCTGATGAGACGCGCTTCCGGCCGCGCGATCCAGATGCTCGCGCGATTCGAAACGTACGGGAATTCCGCGTTCGCGGCACAAGTCAATCAATTCCTGAAGCCGGGGTCCGCCGGCTCCTTTAACTATCAGAACCCGGTCGAGAGGACGCCCGGCTCGGAGGGCCTCCCGGACGGGATGGATTCCCGCGAGCGAAGACATTATGATAAGGGTACTCTTATGAGCGCGTCTGAAAACGCTCCGATCCAGCCGACGCATGAAATTCCGGACAAGCTGTACTTCCGGATCGGGGAAGTCGCCCGCCTCGCCGGCATCAAGCCCTATGTGCTGCGTTTCTGGGAAAGCGAATTTCCATCTCTGGGACCACGCAAGTCCGGCACGGGGCACCGTCTCTATCGCCGCAAGGACGTCGAGCTGGTTCTAGAGATCAAGTGTCTACTCTACGAAAAGCGCTTTACGATCGAAGGCGCCCGCAAGTTTCTCGAAACGCGGTCCAAGCCTGAAGCGCAGCGCGCCGCTAAGACCGCCAAGCCGGCCGTCGCTCAAGCCGGACTCTTTCCCGACGCTTCGACTTCTCTACTCGACACGGTCCGTAAAGAACTGCGCGACCTTGCCGAAATGCTGAAGTAGAAGCTCCAGCTCCACAACTCCGGCTCCTCTTATTGCTGTCCGCATCGCCGATAAGCGCCTTGAAAGGGCATTCCGCGAGACCCCGGAGCCGGCGATGATCCAGCTAACTCGAATCAATCACGTTCCTTTGGTCCTGAACGCCGATCTGATCGAGCACATCGAGACCACGCCGGACACGGTGATCAGCCTGACCAACGGGCAAAAGTTTCTGGTGCTGGAGACCACCGAAGAAGTCGTGCGCAAAGTCATCGAATTCCGACGTTCGATTCATCCCTACGACTTGCACCGACCGCAAGACTGAGTCATGGCAGCAGAACCTATCGCCGCACCATCCAAGCCCACCAAGCCGGCGGCGGACGCAGCCGCGACGAAATCGGCCGGGGGAAAACTCGATCTGGCCACCGTCTCCGGAATCGCGGTGGCTCTGTGTGGAATCATCGGCGGATTCCTGATCGAAGGCGGAAAGGTCAAGGACATCGCCCAGGTTACAGCGGCGATTATCGTGTTTGGAGGAACCTGCGGCGCCGTTCTGATTTCTACGCCCATCCCGGTTGTCATCGGTGCATTGCGGGCGTTTGCCGGAGTTCTTCACGACCGTACCGTACCGCTTGGGGACTTGATCGAAGAAGTGATTCGCTACGCCACTAAAGCGCGAAAGAACGGCCTGGTGTCGCTCGAACAGGACGCGAACGAGATCAAAGATCCGTTCTTGAAGAAAGCCCTGAACCTGGCCGTGGACGGGACCGATTTGGGGGAAATTCGCAAAATGCTGGAGCTCGAAATCGAACTGGAGGAGCATCACGGCGAAGCGGAAGCCCGGGTTTTCGAAAGCGCGGGCGGCTACTCGCCAACGATTGGCATCATCGGCGCCGTTCTGGGACTGATCCAGGTGATGAAGAACCTGGCCAACATCGAGGAAGTGGGCCACGGCATTGCGGTCGCGTTTGTCGCCACGGTGTACGGCGTGGGCGCCGCGAATCTGCTGTTTCTGCCTGCGGGGAGCAAGATCAAGGCGCGCCTGGCGTCGGAGGTCCATCGCAAAGAGTTGATCGTTGAAGCCATCTCGGGAATTGTCGAAGGTTTGAATCCCAAGTTGATCCGGCTAAAGCTGAACGCATACAACGGGCATGCCGCGCCCGCGAAGAAGGCGAAAGAGGTCGACAAGAAAACCAAAGAGGCTGTCCCCAATGCCGCGAAAATCGAGGAGGCGGCTGTCAAAGCCTGACCATGGCCCGAAGACGCAAAGCGCCGCAGGCTGAAAACCACGAACGATGGTTGATTTCGTACGCCGATTTCATCACGCTCCTGTTCGCGTTCTTCGTGGTCATGTTCGCCAGCTCCCAAGCCGACAAAGGCCGCGCGCAGGAAGTGTCGGACTCCGTGAAGCGCGCTCTCGAAGGCGAGAAACTCATGAGTATGGTATCGGTGTTGTGGGGCGGCTCCATCCAGGATGCCGGCAAGGGAGCCGCGATGATGCGTGGACCCGGCGGCGCCGTCAAGGTTGCGGAGGAAAAGAAGGATCCCAAAGTGGCGGAACTACTGCCGTCGTTGAAGGTTCTGAGCGAGGAGCTGAAGAAGGAAATCGAGGCTGGGCGGATTCAAATCAGCATGGAGCAGCGCGGGCTGGTGGTCAGCTTCAAGCAAGCCGCGCTGTTTCCATCGGGGGAAGACGTGATTTCCGCGGACAGCAAACCCAGCGTGGAGAAAGTGGCCGCGGCGATCCTCAAGCTTCCGAATCCGGTGCGGCTGGAGGGTCACACCGATGCGATCCCGATTAAGACCGCCCGCTTCCGCAGCAACTGGGAGCTATCCGCGGGGCGGAGCATTGCCGTGATGGAAATGCTCTCCTCGTACGGTGTGCCGCCCGGACGAATGTCGATCGCCGGATATGCGGACAGCGCGCCGGTCGCCTCGAACGATACCGAGGAAGGCCGTGCTCGCAACCGCCGCGTCGACCTGGTGATTTTGAACGAAAAGGGTATCGTCGCCGAACCTCCCAAACCAGAGCTTCCCGTTCCCGCAAATCCCGCAGCGAAGTGATCCGTTAGACTGGACTCATGTCCATCAAGGTTGGAATCAACGGGTTCGGCCGGATCGGCCGAAATGTGCTGCGGGCCGCGCTGCACAATCCCGAAATCGAATTTGTAGCCGCGAACGATCTTACCGATACCAAAACGCTCGCGCACCTGCTGAAGTACGACTCGATCCTGGGACCGCTTCATGAAGACGTGCCGCGTGGAAGGCAACTCAATTGTCGTGGGGAAGAAACACATCCGGATCTTTGCGTCGAAAGATCCTGCGGAGATCGACTTTCCGGGCTTGGGAGCGCAGATCGTCATCGAATCGACCGGAAAATTCACCGAAGGCAAGGACGCTGCCAAGCACCTGCGCGGCGGCGTGAAGAAAGTGATCATTACCGCGCCCGCCAAGAATGAAGACATTACGATTGTGTTGGGTGTGAATCACCAGGCCTACGATGCTGCGAAGCATCACGTGATCTCGAACGCTTCCTGCACCACCAACTGCCTGGCTCCGGTGGTCAAAGTAATTCACGACGAATTCGGCATCGAAAAGGGATCGATGACGACCATCCACAGCTATACCAACGATCAGCACGTGCTCGATTTTCCGCACAAGGATCTGCGTCGCGCGCGCGCCGCGGCCATCAACATGATCCCGACCACTACCGGCGCCGCGAAGGCCATCGGCCTAGTCATGCCGGAGCTGAAAGGCAAGCTCGATGGCTACGCGATGCGCGTTCCCACGCCCAATGTTTCGGTGGTCGATCTGGTCGTGCTGCTGAAGAAGTCCACCACCACTGAAGCCGTGAACGCCGCGCTGAAACACAATGCGCGAAGGGCCCATGAAGGGGATTCTCGCCTACACCGAGGACCCGGTGGTCTCCACCGACATGATGCACAACCCGAACAGCTCCATCGTCGATTCGCAGTTGACCAAGGTTCTGGACGGCAACCTGCTTAAAGTGGTCGCATGGTACGACAACGAATGGGGCTACTCGATGCGGGTGATCGACCTTGTCGCGTTTCTTGCGAAAAAAGGCCTGTAAGAGTCAGCTAATGGCGCGGATCACCGCGTCGGTGAATTCGACTCGTAGTCTCTTTACCACCTACATCAGCCGTTAAATGCATGTGCTCCGCGTAGACCTTCTCGATCGCGGACTGGAGGCGGTTCGCCGCCTCCAGTTCCTTCAGATGAATCAGCATCAGGACGCTCGAAAGCATCATGGCGGTCGGATTCGCGATGCCTTTCCCGGCGATGTCCGGCGCCGAACCGTGCACCGCCTCGAACACCGCGTGGCGTTCCGCCCATGTTCGCGCCAGGCACGATCCCGAGTCCGCCCACCAGGCCCGCCGCCAGATCCGAAACGATGTCGCCGTACAAGTTCGGCAGCAGCAGGACATCGAACGTCTCCGGCCGCATCACCAGTTGCATGGCGGCGTTGTCGACGATCAGCTCCTTATACTCGATTTCCGGATACCGCGCCGCCACTTCGCGGCAGCAGCGCAGGAACAAGCCGTCGGCCAGCTTCATGATGTTCGCCTTGTGGATCGCGGTTACCTTCTTGCGTCCGGTGGAGCTAGTGAACGCAAACGCGTATTCGGCGATGCGCGTGGACGCGACGCGCGTGATCACTTTCAGGCTGGTCACCACGTCCTTCACCACTTCATGTTCCAGGCCCGAGTACAGATCCTCGGTATTTTCGCGGAAGATCACCATGTCGATCTTGACGTCCTGAAACCGCGAAACTACGCCGGGCAGCGACCGCACCGGGCGAACATTCGCAAACAGATCCAATCTCTTGCGCAGAGCGACGTTGACGCTCGTAAATCCCCCGCCGATCGGCGTCGTCACGGGACCCTTCAGGCCGACCTTGGTTCGTTCCAGGCTATCGATGACGTGCTGCGGCAAGGACTGACCGGTTTTGAGGATGACGTTCGAGTTCAGCTCGACCTCATCCCAATCGATGCGAACGCCGGTTGCATCGACGGCGCGCCGCGCGGCAGCGGCAACTTCCGGGCCAATACCATCGCCCGGAATCAGGGTGATTTGATGGGACACCCCTCTATTGTAAGAGCCTTTACTCGATGTCCTTCCCCATGTACATCTCGCTCACCGCCGCGCGATAATTCTCAAGCACGCGGCTGCGGCGGATCTTCATGGTGGGCGTCACTTCTCCCTGTTCGATCGAAAAATCGCGCTCCAGAATCTTGAATTTCCGAATCTGCTCGAAGGAGGCGAGCTGTTTGTTCACGCTCTTCACTGCTTGTTCCACCGCCGCGCGCGTCTCGCCCGGACTCCCGTTGACGGTGAACAGGGCCGTTACATACGGCATACGGTCGCCGATCAGCAGCACTTGATTGATCGCAGGCTCGCGCTTGAAAAGCACTTCGATCTGCGCGGGGTAAATCTTTTTCCCATTCGAGGAGACAATCAAGTCCTTCTTGCGGCCGGTGATGTACCAGTAGCCTTCCGAATCCACCTCCACGATATCGCCGGTCGCGAGCCAGCCATCGCGCAGCACGGCCGCGGTCGCTTCGGGATCCTTGTAATAGCCGCTGAATAGACACGGGCCACGCAGCATTAGTTCGCCGTCCTCTTCGACGCGTGCCTCGAAACCGGGCAATAATTTTCCGATGCTGCCCGACTTGGGCCGATCCAGTGGATTCAGCGCTACTACGCCGCCCTCCGTCAGGCCATAGCCTTCGATCAGAGGCATGCCGATCGCTGCGTAAAACTCGGCTAGCTCTTTGCCGAGCGGCGCCGCTCCCGAAGCCGCAATGCGGATGCGTCCGCCCAGCCTCTGGCGGATTTTCCGGAATACCACGCGATCGAAGAACCCTAGAGACGCGCGCATGAAAGCCGGCACGGGCTTGCCCGCCTCGCGCAATCGGCTCGCTTCGGAGCCTACCCCCAGTCCCAGGTAAAACAACTTCCGGATCGCGGCCGGCCGTTTTTTAATCTCTGTGGAGATGGTGGAGAACACGCGCTCCCATACCCTCGGCGGAGCCAGGAAGAAGGTCGGCCCAATCGACCGGATCTCATTCGGCAGCTTCGACAACCCGTCCGAAAACCCACGCAGCTCGCCTGGCGGATCGGCACCAGTTCCACCACCACGCGCTGCGCGATGTGCGCCGACGGAAGAAACGCGATGGTGACGTCTTCGGGAGTCAGCGGAAGCACAAAAGGTGCGTGATCCATATTGGCGACCAGCGCTTGCTGCGTCACCAGCCCCATTTTCGGCTCGCCCGTCGCGCCGGACGTCATGTAAAGCACGGCGGTGTCGGTTTCTTCTACTTCTGATCGAATGCTCTCAAACGCTTCCGGATCTTCGCGAAGACGCTTCTCGCCCAACGCGCGAACCTGCTCCAGCGTCATGACGCCTTCAGCCTCGCCGGTCAATAGAATCCACTTCACGTGCTCGCCGGCATTCTCGAGACCCTTCATCGCCTTCACGTTTTCGACGAAAACCGACCCGAGCATCCGATGCTTTCAGCGTCCGCACTTGATCGGCAAACGGCAGGCTGGTGTAAATCGCCGCCGCGATAGCCCCGCAGGCCATCAAGGCCAGATCGGCGAAATAAAATTCAGCGCGAGTCTCGGATTGCAGCGCGACAATCTCCCCTTTCGCGATGCCGATCTGGCGCAGTCCCACGGCAACCTGCTGCACCGTATCGCGGTACTCGCTCCAGGTCCACGACTTGTACTTTCCTCCTCCTATCGGCTGCTGCAACGCGGTCCGGTTCGGATGAGTCTGCGCGGTCTCTTCGAGCACTGTGTAAACGGTCCGGGGCTTCATTCGGCACAATGCTACCATGCCAGGAAATGAGGTTCGAAAAAGAGATTGAGATCGCGCGCCGTGCCGCCGAGCGGTCCGCCGCGCTGGCGCTGCGGCACCAGGCGGCGGGCGTCCAGGCCGAAACAAAGCCCGACGATTCACCCGTCACCATCGCCGACCGCGAATGCGAGCGGCTGATCGCCAGCGCGCTTGAAGACTCGTTTCCCGCCGACGGTATTCTCGGTGAAGAAGGTTCCAGTAAAGAGTCGGCCAACGGACGCCGCTGGATGATCGACCCCATCGACGGCACTCGCGATTTTCTCCGCCGCAACCCGCTGTGGAGCGTTCTGATCGGTCTCGAAGAAGCGGGCGAAGTAGTCGCAGGCGTGGTTCACTTCCCCATGCTTCATCAGACCTCCTGGGCGTCGCGCGGCGGAGGCGCGTTTCGCAATGACGCACGGCTGCGCGTTTCCGCGGTCGCCGATCGTTCCCTGGCCGTCCTCTCCGTAAACAGCCTCAACCGTATCCACAAGATGCCGATCGCGCGCGGGCTGTTCGATTGGGCGAGCCATTTCTGGGCCTTCCGTTGTCTGGGAGGAACTCCCGACGCGATCATGGTCGCGGCCGGTGAAGCCGACGTCTGGATTGAACCCAAAGCGGCCGCGTGGGATCTAGCGGCCGTCCTGGTCGTCCTCGAAGAAGCCGGCGCAGTATTTTTCAGCTTCACCGGCGCACGGACCATCTACGCAGGCAACGCCGTCGCGTGCGCTCCCGGCCTGGAAAGTGAGATCAGGACCTTCCTTTCGGGTTTGACCGGTAATTCACCGGCCTAAACCGGTCATTCGCCGAATTTGCTGCTTTGAAAGGGGTTAAGCTTGCTAACATCGCTTACGGAAGGGTTATAGCGATGTCAGACACACCGGATCGCTGGGAACGCCGCCGCCAGCGCTGGGAAGAAAAGATGGAGCGCCGACGGCAGCGCTGGGCCGGCCGCGAGTTCCACGGCGGGCACATCGGCGGAGGCATGTTCATCGGCTTCCTTCTGGCCGGCATCGGCATCCTTTTGCTGCTCCAGAACCTGGGAATCCTTTACGTCGATGACCTGTGGGATTACTGGCCCGTCATTCTGATCGTATTCGGCCTGTCACGAGTGGTTGGCGCATGGGGATTCGGCGGCCGCATCTACGGCGCGATCGTCGCTTTAGTTGGCGCGGTATTCCTGGCTCGCAACCTCGGCCTGTTTCACGTAGTGATCTGGAACTACTTCTGGCCGGTAATCCTGATCGCGATCGGAATCGGAATGCTTCTTCGGGGGCTGGACTCCGAGCATCCGTGGCATTGGGATTTCCATGAAGGCATACGGCGCTCCGTGGATGCGAAGGTGAGTGAAGCGATGGCGAACGCGATTCCGAAACCGGGCGCGGACGCGCGTTCGAGTTACTACGCGCAGAACTCCGTCAAGATCGACGCGATTTTCTCCGGCGCGGACCGGCGCATCGATTCTCAGGATTTCGCGGGTGGCGATATTCTCGCTCTGTTCGGTGGCGTCCAATTGGACCTGAGCCGCGCCGGCATGACCAAAGACGAGATCCGCATTGAAACCAACGCGATTTTTGGCGGCATCGAAATCCGAGTGCCGGACTCCTGGCTGGTCATCATGCGCGGCAGCGGGATCTTTGGCGGCTTCAACGACGAAACCCACCCGCCTCCGCGGACCGATGCCAAGCAGCCCGTTTTGATCGTGACCGGCGCAGCAGTCTTCGGTGGCGTTAACGTGAAGAATTAACCCCGATGCATCCGATTTTTGCGAAGAAAACACGCTTTGCGTCTTACATCGGCCTCTGGCTTTTCATCGCCGTGATGCTTGCTGCGCTGTTGCGCACGCCGGGAACGCTCGCCTGGCGCGATGCGTTTATCATCGCGGTGCCGCTCTGTCTCTTTTACGCATTCGTCTGCCTGACGCCTTGGTACGTATGCCGGCACCTGCCGTTGCGATCGGGCGACAAGTTAAAGCTGGCCCTGAACCATATCGGCGCGCCGCTGCTCGCCAGCGCGATCTGGGTCGAAATGGCCAGGCTGATCGCTTATCTTCTGGATGCCAGCGCGCAGCTTCGCCCGGAGATTCCACACCTGATCGTCGTCGGTCTGCTGCTGTATTCGCTGTCGGTCGCGTTGCATTACATGCTGCTCGCGGTGGAACAATCGCGCGAATCCGCGCTTCAGGCCCGCGACGCCGAACTGCGAGCGCTCAAAGCGCAGATTAATCCTCATTTCCTGTTCAACAGTCTGAATTCGATCACCGCGCTGACCACCGTCGATCCGGCGCGCGCGCGAGAAATGTGCATTCGCCTCTCGGATTTCTTGCGCAACACGCTCGGCCTGGGTGAGCGGGAAAGCATCTCCTGGCGGGAAGAGCTGCAACTCGCGCGCATTTATCTGGACGTTGAGCAGGTCCGCTTCGGCGCGCGTCTTCGCGTCGAGATGAACGTGGACGACGACTGTTCGGAGTGCCTGGTGCCGCCGCTGGTGCTCCAGCCGCTGATCGAGAATGCCGTCAAGCACGGCATCGCGACCCTGGTGGATGGAGGCACAATCAAAGTGGAGGGCCACGTGGTCGACGGGTATTCTGGAAATCAGCGTTGAAAACGGATTCGATCCCGATTCGCCGGCGCCGCGCCGCCATGGTCTGGGATTGCGAAACGTCCGCAGCCGTCTGGAAACGCGCTTCGGTCCTGCTGCTCGCCTCACCGCGCATGCCAATCAGGATCATTTCCGAGCCGAGTTAGTCGTCCCATGCCGGAGGCCCGCTTGAGCCTGAGCGTCCAGCCGGGATCGAACCTGGCCCACTATCGCGTGGTTTCCAAACTCGGCGCCGGGCGGCATGGGCGAAGTTTTTCTGGCCGAAGACACGCGTCTGCTGCGAAAAGTCGCGCTGAAAGTGCTTCTGCCGGAAGTCGCCGCCGACTCCGAGCGGCTGGCACGCTTTCTTCAGGAAGCGCGAGCCGCCTCCGCGCTCAGCCATCCCAATGCCGCGCACATCTACGAAATTGGCGAATCCGAAGGCCTGCATTTTCTGGCGATGGAATATATCGAAGGCGAGACGCTCGAATCCCGCCTTTCCGGCGATCCGCTGCCTCTTGCCGAGATCGTCTCGATCGGCGCACAAGTTGCTGGCGCGCTGGAAGCGGCGCACGCACGTAACATCGTGCATCGCGATATCAAGCCGGCAAATCTGATGATCGGACCGCGCGGCCACGTGACCGTGCTCGATTTCGGCTTGGCGAAGTTCATCGCCGACGACAATGCCGCCTGATTCCTCCAGCCGCATCGCCACGCAGTTCATGACCAGCGGCGGAGTCGTTCTCGGCACCGTTTCCTACATGAGCCCGGAGCAAGCGCTGGGCCGCAACGTAGATCACCGCACGGATCTGTTCAGCTTGGGCGTGGTCTTGTATCGCATGGCGACCGGACGGCTCCCGTTCACCGCGGCAACCACGCAGGAAACGCTGGCGCGGATTCTGGAAGCTCAGCCGGAGGCGATGGCGCGTCTCAACTATGAGCTGCCCGACGAATTCGAGCGGATGGTCCGAAAGTGCCTGGAGAAAGATCGCGACCGCCGCTATCAATCCGCGCGCGACTTGCAGATCGACCTGAACAATCTGGAGCGCCCAGCCGAAGCTCGCGCTCGCTCGGGCGCGATTCGCGCGGCCATCGTCGACGATGAAGAGCTGGCGCGGCATCTTCTGCGCGAATACCTGACGCACGCCGGCGGCGTCGAGATCGTGGCCGAATGCGCCAACGGATTTGAAGCCGTCAAATCCATTGCCGAGCACAAGCCCGATCTGGTGTTCCTGGACGTCCAGATGCCCAAGCTCGACGGCTTCGAAGTTCTGGAGCTGATCGACCCGTCAATCGCCGTGATTTTCGTCACGGCCTACGATCAGTACGCGATGCGGGCGTTCGACGCCAACGCCGTCGATTATCTGCTGAAGCCGTTCAGCTCAGGACCGTTTTCGGAAAGCGCTGGATCGTGTGCGCCAGCGCCTGGGGAATCCGGCGCCGCGAGCAAAAAATCTCAGCTACGGAGCTTTCGGCCGCAGCGCGTCCGCCGGAGCAGAAGCTCGAACGCATTGTGGTGAAGGACGGCGCGAAAGTCCACATCATTCCGCTCGACAAGCTGGATTACGTCGAAGCCCAGGACGATTACATCGCGCTGCGCAGCGAAAAGAAAAACTATCTGAAGCAGCAGACCATTTCGAGCATCGAAGCCCAGCTCGACCCGAAACGCTTCGTGCGCATTCACCGCTCCTACATCGTGAACCTGGAACGAATCGCGCGCATCGAGCCGTACACGAAAGACAGCCGGGTCGCGGTTCTGACCGACGGCACGCAGTTGCCGGTCAGCCGCTCGGGTCACGCTAAGTTGAAGACTCTGCTGGGCGAAGTCGGCTGACCACGGTTCTGCTAAAAAATTAATACTTTCCTCCCAACACTTTGGGTACTGCCGCGTCTTTACGTCCATGCAGACCCTTTTGCATGACCTGCGTTACGCGTGCCGGATGCTCGCGCGCCGGCCTGGATTCACGATCGTCGCGGTCCTGGCGCTGGCGCTGGGCATCGGCGCGAACACGGCGGTCTTCAGCATCATCCGGGGCGTGCTGCTTCGCCCGCTGCCGTATGCCGATCCTGACCGCCTGATGACGCTGTGGGAATCGAATTTCAAGGCGAACGCTCCGCGAGAACCCGCGTCGCCGCCGAATTTTCAGGATTGGTCTCAGCAGAGTCAAGGGTTTGAAGCGATGGCCGCGCGCTCTGGAGTTTCAGGAGTGCTTTCCGGAGAAGGCGAGCCCGAGTTGCTGTTCGGCGCCAGCGTAACCCCCAACTACTTCGACCTGCTCGGCGCGACTGCCGTGATGGGCCGCAGTTTTGTTCCCGAAGATGCCGAGCGGGACGTTATTGTTATCAGCGACACTTTGTGGCAGCGCCGTTTTGGCAGCGATCCTCACATTCTGGGGCGGCAACTCCGGCTCGGCTCGGGGACTGAAACGATCATCGGCATCATGCCGGCTTCGTTTCGCGATCCGGATTACGATGGACGCCGGCCGTCCGAATTCTGGAGCACTCTTCATAAAGCCGATCTTCCTCCTGCGCGCCGTGCCGATTTTCTACGCGTAATCGCTCGGCGCAAGCCCGGCGTCTCCGTCGGCCAGGCGCGAGCAGAGATGACGACCATCGCGCAACGCCTCGCCAAACAGTATCCGAACTTCAATGCCGCATGGACGCTCGAAACCGTTCCGCTCGCGGATGCCATTTCGGGCAACGTTCGCCAGCCCTTGTGGCTGCTGCTGGGGTTGGCCGCGCTGCTGCTGTTGATCGCCTGCGCCAATGTCGCGAACCTCGCGCTTGCTCGAGCTGATGGAACGGCGGAGAGAATTCGCGATCCGTACCGCGCTCGGTGGAGGACGATCGCGACTGTTCCGTCAATTGCTCACCGAAAGCCTCACGCTTGGGCTGCTGGGCGGAATCGCGGGCCTGTTCGTCGGAATCTGGACCATGCGCGGCATGCTGGCGATTGGGTTGGCGTTCATCCCGCGATCTTCCGATGTGCGCCTCGATCCCTGGGTGATGCTGTTCGCATTTGCGGCGGCGTGCGCAACTGGTGTTTTGTTCGGCGTCCTGCCCGCACGCCAGGCGGCGCGTACCGATTTGAATCAATCGCTGAGGGCCGCCGGCCGCGGCGCGATCGGCCCGGGGCGCGGCCGCTCGCGAGCACTATTGGTGATCTCTGAAGTCAGTTTGACGCTGGTGTTGCTGGTCGCCGCCGGCCTCCTTCTGCGCAGCTTCTGGACTATGCAAGCCGTGCCACTCGGATTCGAACCGTCGCGCATTCTCACCGCGGATGTGCGTCTGCCGCTAACGCCCAACGATCCTACGCGAGCCATCGCGTTTCTCTCTGAGTTCGTGAATCGTGTGGAGCGCCTGCCGGGCGTGACGGGGGCCGCCGCTATCAACGCCGCTCCCATGAGTGGCCGCGGCAACGAACTCTCTTTCACCATCGAAGGTCGCCCGCCGGTCGCGTCCAGCGAAGTTCAGGACGCGTTCGTCAACGCCGCAACCTCTGGTTATTTCAACCTGATGGGGATTCATCTGCTGCGCGGCCGCTGGATCACGCCTGCCGATTCCCGCGAAGCGCCGAAAGTTGTCTTGATCAGCGACGCCATGGCGCGCCGCTTCTTTCCTTCGGAAGATCCTCTAGGGCATCGCGTGACCTTCGACGGCACAACTTACTACACCATCGCCGGAATCGTCGCCGATGTTCATCACGAAAGCTTCACGACTACTCCGAAGGCGCACGTGTATGTACCCTACCCGCAGTTTCCGTTCCCGCGCATGACTGTGATGGTCCGCGCGAGCCTGGATCCGACTACCCTCGTCTCCGCCGTTCGTGGCGAGCTTCGCTCGATGGATCCCAACCGCCCTCTGCTCGGCGTCGCGACCGAAGAATCCCTGATGGCCGAATCCGTCGCCCCGCGCCGCTTCGCGCTGACCTTACTCGGAGTCTTCGCGGGCCTGGCTCTGCTGGTCGCCTCCATCGGGATTTACGGAGTAATCTCCTATTCGGTAACTGAATCGACGCAGGAGTTCGGAGTTCGCATGGCGCTCGGAGCGATGCGCGGCGATGTCCTTCGAATGGTGCTGCGGCGCGGGTTGAACATGGCTGCCATCGGGATCGCCGTGGGAGCGCTGGTCTCGCTGGGCGTAACACGCATGTTGGCCGGCTTTCTTTTCGGCATTACCGCGCACGATCCGGTAACGTTCACCGCCGTAGCCGGTATCTTTGTCATCGTGGTCGTGGCCGCGTGTCTGGTTCCGGCGTGGCGCGCGACCCGAGTGGATCCGTTGGTTTCTTTGCGATATGAATAACCTACGCTACGCACTTCGCTTATTGGGCAAAAGCCCGGCCTTCACGCTGATCGCCGTGGTCACACTGGCTTTGGGGATCGGCGTCAACAGCGGCATCTTCGCCATTGTCGACGCAGTGATGCTGCGTCCTTTGCCTTATCCTGAGCCGGATCGCCTGGTCTCGATCTGGGAAACTCTCACCGGCGATCCGCCCAACCAATGGAACACGCACAACAGCGGCGACAATCCGCGCGTTCGGATGCCGGTCTCCATCGCGAACCTGGCCGACTACTCGGCGAATCGTTACTTTTCTGCGATTGGAGCCTACGAACAAGCTGCCATGAACCTGACGGGAGACGGTCCACCGGAGCGCATCGCCGGGGAATGCGTCAGCTCCGATTATTTTTCTGTGATCGGCGTCGCGCCCGCGCAAGGCCGGGCGTTTCTTCCGGACGAACAACGCCCAGGCAACGATCACGTCGTGATCCTGACTTATGAGCTGTGGCAGCGCCGTTTGGGTCTCGATCCGAACTGGAGCTCGACTTCCCTCACGCTCGACGGCGAACCGTACCGCGTGGTTGGCATCATGCCGCAGGGTTTCCAATCACCAGGACAATTCGCAACCACCAATCGCCTGAGCTTCTTCGTCCCCGCGAGCAACCCACCCGCCCTCGCCGCCGATCGCGGGACGCACCAGATGTTGGCGATCGCTCGCTTGAAGCCCGGCGCCACTGCCGCGCAGGCCCAAGCCGAGCTGGACGCGATTTCCTCGCGCCTGGAGAAGCAGAGTCCGGGCACGAATCGCCACATAGAAACCGCCATGGCGCCGCTCAGCGACGATGTGGTTCGCAACGCGCGCACATCGCTTCTAGTGATGTTGGCCGCCGTCGGACTAGTCTTGCTGATCGCTTGCGCGAACCTGGCCAACCTGCTGCTGGCGCGCGCCGTCGGACGGCAGCAGGAGATCACCATTCGTTTCGCCCTCGGCGCGAGCCGGGCAAGAATCATCGGCGAGCTTCTTACGCAAAGTTTGGTGCTGGCAGCCTTAGGATCTGTCGCTGGCTTGGCGCTGGGAATCGGCACCCGAACTTTGCTGGTAAAACTCGCCCCCGCGGGGATTCCGCGTCTCGCCTCCGCGGGCCTGGACTCACGAGTCCTTCTCTTCACGCTGATCCTGTCCCTCGCGACTGGAATCGTTTTCGGACTATTCCCCGCTTTGCAAGTTTCAAAGGCTCGGCCTGCGCAATCGCTGAAGTCGTCCGAGCGCGGAGCCGCGGGCGCTCGCATCATGCGCTGGCGCAGCGCGTTGATGGCCGCCGAAATCGCCATTTCAATGATTCTGCTGGTCGGAGCCGGCCTGCTGGTCCGCAGCTTCCTGACCTTGAGCGGCGTCCAGCTCGGTTTCGAAACCGAACACGTCCTCGCAATGAACATCAACCTGCCGCCTGCGCGGTATGCGTCGAACGATCAGAGGTTCGCGTTCTTTAACGATCTGTCGTCTCGCGTAGGCAATCTTCCGGGCGTGACAACGGCTGCGTTCGCCAACCACATGCCGATGCGCGGCGGCTGGGATAGCAGCATCTACCTGGATAACGGCGCCCAAGTCAACTCGGACTTTCAAACCGTGAGCCCCGGGTTCTTCGAGACGCTCCAGATCCCGCTGCAGCGCGGCCGCCTGCTCACGCCCGCCGATCGCGACGGCGGCCAGCCCGTCGCGGTGGTGAGCATGCAATTCGTCCGCAGCCTGCTGAATAACCAGGACGCGGTTGGCCGCCGTTTCCGCAGCAATTCGCGAACCCCATGGGTCACCATCGTCGGCGTGGTTGGCGATATCCGACGCGGCGGAAAAGACGCGGAGATCGCGCCGCAAGCGTATCTTCCAGCCGCGCAAGGCAATTTGTGGCCGGTGCGCCTGACCGATTTCGCATTTCGAGCCGCTGGCGACCCGAAGACTCTGATCGCCGCCGTGCAACAGCAGGTCTGGGCGATCGATAAGGATCAGCCGGTCACCAACGTCAGAACGCTGGACGAAACGATTTCCCGCGCCGCGGCGCAGCGGCGTTTTCAGACTCTGCTCCTGCTTCTATTCGCGGGACTGGCGCTGGCACTCGCACTGGTCGGAGTCTACGGCGTCATCTCGTATTCGGTGTCGCAGCGCACCGGCGAGATCGGATTGCGCATCGCGCTCGGCGCGGGGCGTGGCGATATTCTCAAACTAGTCATCGCGCGCGCGATGTTCATTGTCGGAGCCGGAATCTTCGCGGGAGCGGCCGGCGCTTACGCGCTTTCTCGCTACTTAGAAACGCTGCTGTTCGAGATCAGGCCCGGCGATCCGCTCACCTACGGGAGTCTGGCGCTGCTGCTCTCGATCGTCGCGTTTACAGCGTGCTATATTCCCGCGCGCCGGGCCACGAAAGTCGACCCGATGGTGGCCCTCAGATACGAGTAGCTACTGCGGGAACAGCGACTTCAAAAATTCTTTGTCGTCCAGAATCGATTTATAATCGGGCCTCTGCGCGATCTGGTCGAACCGGCGCTTGAAATTTGCGGCGTCCACGGCCTGTGCCTTGCGCAAGTCCTCTAGCGCCGCCGTTTTATCCCCCATTCGATACTCGAGCATTCCCAGCGTTATGCGAGCCTGGTTATTCTGCGGCATGTACCGGATCACGGCTAGTGCCGCGTCGCGCGCGCCACGGGAGTCATTCGCGCTCAGCAGTTTGCCGACTTTTTCCTGATACAGCAGCCCCAGATTGATGTCCAGGAGACGCCGCAGCTCGGGAAAAGGATCCGGTGCGTCGTCGACGTTGATGTAAATGTACCGGTCGTTATTGATATTGCGCCCTCCGCCCTTGCGGACCACCAGCATCGACGCCGACTGTTTCCCGCGCGAATCGCCGCCCGCTGCATCGCCGGCTTTGAGCGCGGCCCATAGCTTTTCCGCCAGTTCGCCGTGCGTCGCCTCGAACGCTTTTCCCATCGCCTCCGGCACCTGCGGGCCGACCAGAATGTTTCCCTGCGCCGACCAGTTCTTGCCCTGCCGGTCGCCCGCCCAGTTGGGCGCATTCGGCCCCGTGTACGCCGCGATGTTGCCTTTGGAATCGACGATTGCGACCTGCCGTCCGTCCTTCCCTTCAAACGTATCCTCGGCAAGCAGCCGGTCGAGCACCTGTTTCGCGGTCAGCCCCTGTTTCAAGAGCTTGATCCCCTTGGGTCCATAGCCGACATTGACATTAGCCTGCGTGGCAACCGCTCCGACGCCCGCCTCCGCCCACGGCACGACGGAGCCAACCGAGAAATACCGGGACGCAACCGCGACTCCCCAATCCCCGGCGACAGCATCGTACGCGACCATCGAAAAGGTGGACACATTCTCAGTGGCCGCAGCGAGACACGGAGTAATCAGCGCCATCAAGCCGGCAAGAAATGCCTTCATTGGTAGAAGCATACAACATGATGAATGAGGTCGGTCCGTTTGCTAGTTTGGATGTTTCGAGTGGCTGTGGCGGGCTGTAATCATGTTGGTGCTAATCGACGAATCCGGCGACTGCGGGCTCAAGTTCGATAGGGGTTCATCGGAGCTCTTTGTCTGCGTCGCTGTAGTCTTTTCGGATGCGTTTTCTGCGGACGCGTGTGATCGCGCAATAACCTGTCTACGTCGTGAACTGGGGAAGCCCATGGGTTTCGAATTTCACTTTTCGCATTGCTCGAACAGAGTGCGAGAGGCCTTTCTCAAGACCGTCAATCACGAAACTTTCAAGTATGCGGGTTTCGTGGTTGATAAGCGTAGGCTTTATGGAGAGCGGTTTACTAAGCCAAAGGAGGTCTACGAGTTCGCTGTCGGAATCGTTTGCCAGCAGGTGCGGGCGCTGCTAGACAACTCTAAAATCATTATCGATAAGAACGGGGATCGGGCCTTCAAAAACAAACTGAAAAAGACCCTGAAAAAACAGATGACGGATTCGGCCGGAAACTGCACCATCAAGAAAGTGGTTATGGAAGCCTCCCATTCCAATGAACTACTGCAGCTAGCGGATATGGTTTGCGGAGCCTTAACACGGTCTCATTCGTCCTCAGACGACCGCTTCCGGGATCTGATTCGCGGCAAGGAGAAATTCGTTCAGCGTTGGCCAAGCTAAAAATAAACCCGCCGACCTATCCCTATTTGGGGGAACGCAGACCATAAAGGCCACAGTTCGGTCAGGCGGGCAATTCCATATCCAGCATCACACCTGACCACTGTTTTTGTCAAGCAAAAACAGCATGGTTTCAGCATGGTTTCAGCATGGTTTCAGCATGTTTTCCACACGCTGTCGACATGATACTAATACCATGTAAGTATAACATTATAATTAACTTATGCTAACACAACTCTCACGAATACCCATCCCCCTAGGGGCTCGAGCCGACCTAGCGCAAAATCTAGAGTAGCGCCCAAAGGCGGTGCGTCGAGTAAGTCCTTGCCCTTGACAAGGCAATAACTGACTTGACTCAGTAATTCGGCTGTGGAAAACTGGATTTGACGTGACAGGTCGGGTAGAATTGGTATCGAAATGAGCGACAACGAACAGGCCATAGAGATCGGGAGATTCGTCATCGAGCACGGTCACCGGCGCAGAGAATGGGTCACATTGGGGTCTCGGTTAGAGCGTATCGGCAGGATTTTGCAGCAGGCCGCCGTACCGCTCGTTAATGCGAACGCTGGCGGATCATATTCGCGCAACTGAGGATTCCGCTGAAGCCGAACGGTGATTCCGCCGCGAAGGCGATCAGTATTCCGTAGGAAACCGATCAGACGTCGGAGCGAAGCGACGCTGGCTTTTTGATTGTGCGATAAGTGATCGGAATGGTCAAGAGGAATCTGTCCGGAGCGTAGCGAAGGAAGGACGCCGCTAGCAAGGAAAGGGGTGCGGGGAAAGGGACGCAGGCCCTTGCCCTGCCCAGCACACAGTAACGCCGGAGCGCGATTAGCGCTCTGGCTTATCACCGCGCGGTTTGCGCATGGAGTCGCCTCGCAGTTCGATCCGATGGGCGTTGTGAACGATGCGGTCCAGGATTCCGTCGGCCACGGTCGGATCGCCGATCTGCTCATGCCATCGCGTGACCGGAAGCTGCGAAGTAAGAATCAGAGAGCGCACTTGATAGCGGTCTTCGCAGATCTCCCAGAAGTCGCGGCGCTCGGGTTCGCTCAGCGGTGCCATGGCCCAGTCATCGACCACCAGCACATCGATGCGGCTCAGCCGCGCGAGCAGATTGCGGAAGCTGCCGTCAGCCCGTGCCATCGCCAGATCACGGAACAGCGCCGCCGCGCGTGTGTAATAGGCCGAGTGCCCGTCGCGGCAAGCCTTCTGCGCCAAAGCACATGCGATAAAGCTCTTGCCGACGCCCGTTGGTCCCAGCACGAAAATATTCTCGTGATGGCGCACCCACGTCGACTCCTTCGCTAAGCCGCGGACCACGCTCTTCTCCAGCCCGCGCGCGGCGCGATAGTCGATGTCTTCCACGCACGCGTCCACGCGCAACTTGGCGCTCTTCATCCGCCGAGTCAGCGCTTGGTTCTCGCGCCAGCTCCACTGTTGGTCCACCAGTAGCGCCAGCCGGTCGAGGAAGCTCAGCTCGCGCGAAGCCGGGTCCTGTTCCTGTGTCTTCAGCGCTTCCGCCATTCCGTGCAGCCGCATGGCAAGGAGTTTTTCATTCATCGGTTGTTCCAGCATGATGATCTCCTTGCTACTCGAAGTACTCGGACCCGCGGATGTTGTCGTGCGGCGGTGGCGGACTTACCGGCGGCGACGATGACGTGGACAGCGGTTGCTGATCGAGCCCGCTCTTGAGCATCGACTTCACGCTCTGATAGCGGCACGCGCCTGTGAGCAGCGCGCGTTCCGCCGCCGCTTCCACCCGCGCCATCGAGTACTGTCCCGCGAGCCGGATGATTCCGAGACAACCTCGATAGCCCATCTCCGGATGAGGCTTGTCGGTAAGAATGCGCTCGAACAATCGAGCCGTGTGCGGCCCGATGTTGGCGGCCCACTTCACCATGCGCGAGGGAGTCCACTCCAGGTGGGCTTGATGCGACTTGGGTCGATGCTCAGGATTAGTTACAGTTTGCCCACGTGCCCGAGGGCGAAGGTGCGAGGCAACACGCTGGCTCTTGTGAAAAATCTCGATGGTGGTTGGAGTCGAGCGCACTTCGACCACTTCGCCGGTGAGCGCATACGGTGCGCTATAGAAACTGCCGTCGAAAACGATGTGGTAATCGATGTTCACTTTGGCGCGCGACCACTGGCTCAAGTCAAACCGTTCGGCCGGCAACGGCCGCAAAGCGGGACGATCGAGCGTCGCGAACAGGCTCGCCCTGGAGCCTTCACGTTTGCGAAAGGGTCGTTGGTTCAGCTTGACGAGCAACTCGCGGATCGCCAGGTTGAGTTCCGCCAGATCGAAGAACTGCCGGTGTCGTAACGCCGCGATGATCCAGCGCTCAGCCAGCAGGACGCCAGATTCGACTTTGGCTTTGTCGCGCGGCTTGTAAGGACGCGCCGGCACCACACCGATGCCATAGTGCATCGCCATCTCCTGATAGGTCGGGTTCAGATCCGGATCGTAGCGGCAGGCTCGGGTCACGCCGGTCTTGGCGTTATCCGGCACCACCAGTCGCGGAGCACCGCCGAAAAACTCGAGCGAATGCACATGCGCCTGAATCCAGGCTTCCATCTGCTGATCCCCCGTGGCCTCGGCGTACGTGTAAGAACTTGCTCCCAGCACCGCGACGAACAACGACGCCTGCGATATCCGGCCGGTCGCCGGATCGTGCAACGGGATCGTCATGCCTGCCCAATCGACGAACAGTTTCTCGCCCGCCGCGTGTTCCTGCCGCAGCACCACGTCGAGTTTGCGCCGCCACTGCTGATACAGTTCGCAGAAAAAGCTGTAGCCGTAGCCATCCGGCTGCGTCTGGCGATACTCTTCCCACACCAGGCGCAGCGTCACGTGACGATGTTTTTTCAGTTGCTCATGAACCGCTGTGAAGTCGGGCAGGGACCGCTGTACTGCCATGACCGGTGCTGGCGCGGAACCGAACAACGCCCGTTCCAGCCGCGTGTCATCCCAGTCATCCGCCACCGGCCAACTCAGTCCGGCGGCGCTGGCTCGCCGCAGATACTCGTGGACCGTGGCCTGACTGATCAAGCAACTTCGGGCGATCTGGCGTTGCCCGAGTCCCAACTCGAATCGTAGTCGAAGTACTTCTTTGATCTTGCGCATGGACAATCTCCTGGCTGGCAAGCTGATCCTCCCTTTCGGGGGAGGCTGCTTGCCATTGTGTTGTCCAGCGCCGTTTCACTTTCGGCGACTGTGGAAAACGTTCCGCTCCAAGCCGATCACCATTCCGCTATCGGGTCGATCACTGATCGCCTTCCGGGCGGAATTACTGATCGGCTTCAGCCCGGAATCGTGATCGGCTTCCCAGCGGAATCCTGATCGGCTTCGCGGCGGAATCGCGATCGGCTTCGACCGGATTCCTCACGCAACACGGAGAACGCGAAAAAGGTTCTGGACGAACTCCACTCCGAGGTTGATTTGTCTGCCTTATTGAAGCTGATCGAGGAGCATGCGCACCTTACGGATCACCTCATCAAAGACCAGGAACGGCTGAAGGAATTTGGAATCGAGGGTCGCATCCCGATTGGCTGAATCCGAGCGGGTTTCAGCGGTAGATTACACGTGTAATTTAGCGGTCAGGAAGAGCGTGATTTTCCGCCTTTCTCTTTTTGCGGACGATCTTCGGATGCGCCCGCTTCCACTCCTCTTCTCGACGGTCAATCTCGGCCTTGGGAACGGCTATGACGGCTCGGAACATCTGGTCCAGGGATTCGTAGAGTAGGCCGTTCGGCTGGGTCGGGGGCGGATGCGCTGGTTTCATTCACCCCTATCATACCGCCATTTTCTCCAATCAATAGTACATTTTCCAGGATCAGTACGGTTAGCAGGACAGCCGTGTAACCCTAAGATTGGAACGGGGATAAGTACAGAAAACGTCTATAGAAGTGAGATGATTCTGCCGAATACTACACTGGAGATTAGAGGCCCTCACAGAGCGAAGCAGGACTGGTCGTATGAATACAAGTCGTCGCCGTCGCGGAGAAATGAAACTGTCATGACGGCTTTTGTTCCGTATCTCCGCTCCCGAACGCACCCCATAGTGGTCGTACCGTTGTGCCAGCGGATCACAACTTTATTCTCTCCGGAGGGTGATATAGTACATGAGTACCCGGAGAGCCGTGTCGTCCAATCCTCGTCGTTGAATTTCGCGAGCATCTGCTCTTTGGATAGAATGTGAAGGCGTAGCCCCGGAGGAATCTTTATGTTTGAACTAGCACAACTCATTAACTCGTACCTCGCCGCCGAGATTGATTACCAGACGCTCCGTCGTGAGTTCGTCCTGCGTTTTCTGGCTGTCCGCTGCGAAGATTCCGTGACGGATGCCGCTGTCGTTCAGATCGAATCCCTGTGTGCCGATGTAGCGGAGGGAGAGATCGTATCGGAAGATTCCCTGAAGACCACACTTCGCGCGATTCCATACATTTCCCAATCCGCACCTGTGATTCTCGGGTCAGCGCCGTATTCTTTGATTGCCAGTTCGGGGACATCATCGAAAATCATCCCCGGGGCGTCACTTGTATCGGGGGCACCGTTGCGAATATTACCCGAAGTGGTGCACGCGTAATCACAGCTTCTTGAAAAAGTACTTCGATCCAGAAGACACCTTCTTCATCAGCAAGAAGAACAAGTGGGCTTACAAGATTGATGCCACGATCCTCCCCAGCTTCAATAAATGCCTCCCGGCTTATAACCGAAGCAGGCGTGCTCGGAGCGCTCGGCTTATACAATCGAATGGTGATGTTGTACGTTCCTGTCGGCAGGCCACCGGCTTTAAACGCAATCACAAGCATCACCTGAATAACCTGTGGCTGAATCTGGGCAGTTGGCCTAGGGCTAGTGAACCGATCAACCACGCGAATGAAACTAAGTACGCCGTCTCCTTCCTGTAAAACTTTTTCGCATACGAAAGCGGCCATGACCCATGGCCCGGAAAGTTCATTTGGCATTGCGTCAAATACTCCTTCAGTGCAGGCACACTAAGCCTGTCGTATTTTTTCTTGACTTTTTGCGGGAGAGAACGCTAGGATGGGGTTGTCACGCCTTCATCCTACGCGGGACGCCACCCAAACGGCGTCCCCAATCAGTCAAGGATACCAACCATTCTACTCCCGAGGACCGTTACTCTGTCAAACCAAAAAATAGCACTCCGTTTTGCGAAGTGCTAAATCATTTTTTTACGACCACGTTTTTGTCTGGTCAGTTCTTTTTCAGTTAATATCCGGTTGGTGATCCGACACCTTGCCGGTGACTTCGGCCCATGTCAAGCGCTTTCCGACGATCTGGCGCACGGCCAGATCAAAGCGGTCACTGTCGTTAAGCGGCTCGCCGCTTTCGTCCTTGCGGTTGTTGAAGCGGTAAACCTGTTCGTCGATGTAGCGGAAAAGGTGGAACGGCTCGACGCTGATGTATGTGCCCTTCAAGCCACGTTTTAGTAGTGACCAGAAATTCTCCATGCCGTTCGTGTGGATTTTTCCGTCAACGTATTTTTCTGCGTGGTCGATCACCTGATGGATGTAATCCGTGCTGACGAATTCGTAGGACTTGAGCGAGTCCGTATACAGCGTCGATCCTTCTTCAACATGCTTACGGATTTCAGGCTGAACGATCTTCTTGCGGTTCGAACGCACCACCTTCGCGCGTACCTTGCCGTTCCGTTCAAGCAAGCCCATAACAGCGACTTTGCCAACGATGCCAGCAAAGCCGCCCGTCGTGCGCATACGGCGCTCGTGGTGCATGAAGCGAGCCTTGCCGCCGATGAATGTTTCGTCAACCTCAACCTCGCCGGACAGCTTTTCGAACGAGCCGTTCTGAAGCGCGAGCCTGATGCGATGCATCATGTGCCACGCCGATTTCTGACTGATCGCGAGATCGCGGGAGACTTCATAACTGGAGATTCCGTTTTTGCAGCTAACAATCAGCCACATCGCGCAGAGCCACTTATCTAACGGCAGCGGCGAATCCTCAAAGATGGTTCCGATCTTGATGGAGAACTGCTTTTTGGGGTGTTTAGTCTTGCACTCCCACATCCGCCGGGTAGCGATGAAGCGAACATCGGTGCTCCCGCAGGTCGGGCATACGACACCATTCGGCCAGCGACGAACCATGATGTATTTCAGGCAGCGGTCAGGATCGCTAAAGTACTGAATCGCTTGCTGTAAGGTCTTCGGCTCGGCTTCCATAACCAATGATAACCCAAGTTGCTTAGTGAGTCAAGTAAGTTATTGCCCTTGACAATCACCATAACTTCTCATAAACTTAACAGCGTTAACTCATGGGTGTACAAGAACGGCGAGCCAGGGAAAAGAAGGAACTGCGGCAGGAGATCCTGGATGCCGCGCGCGATCTGTTTGTGCGGGAGGGTTTTGAAAACGTCTCCATGCGCAAGATCGCCGAGAAGATCGAGTATTCTCCCACCACTATCTATCTCTATTTTCAGGACAAATCCGATCTGCTCGATTGTATCTGTGAGGAAACATTCTCCCGGCTGGTGCGCAAGCAGAATGCTCTCGATCAAGCCGTTTCCGATCCGGTCGAGCGCCTACGGCGCGGGCTGCGCGCCTATATCGAGTTCGGGCTGAAACATCCGAATCATTACAAGGTCGCGTTCATGATGCCGGAGCCGTTCGACGATATCGAAGCGTGCCATCGCTCGCATGATATGGGGCAGAAGGCCTTCGATCATCTGCGCCGGACGCTGGCGCAGTGCGTGGAGGACCGCCACTTCGAAGTCGCGGACCTGGAGGCGACGGCACAAGCCGTGTGGGCGACGATTCACGGGCTAACTTCCCTGTTGATCGCCCATCCGCGTTTTCCCTGGGTGGAACGCAACCACCTGATCGACACGCTGGTCGAGCAGACGGTGGGCGGAATCCGTTCTGGCGCGGCCGCGCTCGCCATCGATCAGAGCTCGCGGTAAGTCGTCAGCTCCACCCCGGCCTCGATCAGCGCCGCCCGCACTTCCGGCGACGTCAGAGCCCGCAGTTCCTGCTCGCGGCTTTCCTTCAACCGCGTGCGTTGCGCGCGCAGTTCATCGGTGCAGCGGCCCGGGTGACACATGAATTCCGTCGATCCGGCGGGCAGTGCGCGAATCAGAGAGATCAGACTCGCCGCGTCGTAATTGCCGGTAATCTGAAAGCCTGCGAAGTGATCTGTCGAACGGCAATTGTGCCGAGCCAGTATTTTCTCGAATCGCCCGCGCACCAGGCCGATTCCGGCGCTCACCGCGCGCTTGGTTCGGCTTACGCCGCCTGGCTGTAGCGAGAAGTCGAATGGCCGGCGCACCCATGGAATCGCGAACTCTTCCGAGAGGCGAGCCACCGCGTCCAAGACTTGGGGCAGAAGGTGAGTGTGCTTGTGCGTGTCGAGATGCGTGGGCCGCAGACCGGCGTCGATCACCCTGCGCACTTGCGCCTTCAGTTGGTCGTAAACGCGAATTTTTTGAAGGGAGAAAATCAGTTTCGCGACCGTGTCCGGAAAACCCGGCGAGCCGACCAGCACCAGGTGGCACCCCACGTCGAGCGACGGATGCTCCTTGGCGATCTTCACCGCTTCGTCGAATGCGGAGCCGGTCGCCATCAGGGTGGTCGCGGTCAGGATGCCGTCGAGATGCGCTTCGAGGATTCCCTGATTGACGTCGTGCGTGAAGCCGAAGTCGTCGGCGTTCACCACTAGCTTGCGTTTCCGCGAGGGAACCAGGGTTAGACCGCTCCCCGCGGTCGTTGCTCCGGGTCAAGATCGTGCGAAACGCGACGATCCACCGCTCCCTGTGGTCGCGGCTCGCTAAGCCGCTGAAATCTGAAAGCGCTGGCCATGAGCCGCGACCACAGGGAGCGGTGGATGTCGTGGGCTTTCACACAGGCCGTTCGTTCCACGCCACTAGAATATGCTCAGCTTGATGTGCAGAAACTTCTTGGGGTTCGCGCGGAAATCCTTCATCAACCCGTGCATCTCCCGCGTCGTCCCGTCGAGCGATTCGTACAGCGACGGATTGTTCAAAAGCTGCGAAATGGTTCCCTGCCCGTTATTGATCTTGTCGAGCAGACCGTCCAGCCGAGCCATGGTGTTCTTGATCTCGTCGTGAAGCTCTTCGGTCTTAAGTAACTTACCGACATCGCCCTTGCCCGAGTTGATCTGCGCCAGCATGTCGTTTGCCTGGCCGAGAGTCTTTCTGAAATCGGCGACGGTGCTACGGAAGTCGTTATATAACGCTTCATCTTTCAACAGCTTCCCGAGGGTGCCTTCGCCGTGCTCCAGTCCATCCATCATTCGATTCAAACGCGTGATGGAGTCCTGCGCGCTGTTGAGCAACGTGTCATCGTTGATCAGTTTGCCAATGGTGCCTTTGTTCGAATTCAGCGCAACGATCAGTTTGTTCGATTCATCCAGCAGCGCTTGCGTCTTCTTATACAACGTCTCGTCGTATAGCAATTTGCCGATGTTGCCGTTGCCCGACTGAACCTGCCCGACGATGGCGTCCATCTTGGTCACGATACCCTGCAAGGCGGTCAGGGCCGTGTTGCCCTGTTTCACGAAGTTGTCGATGGTGGTGAGTTCTTCGCTCCGGATTTCGGCGCCGTTCTTCACCGTTTGCGAACTGTGCCCCTTAGTGATATTGATAAACTTGGTTCCCAGCAGATTCCCGGCGGAGAGCTGAGCGACGGAGTCCACCGGAATCGCCGGCATATACCTGGTCCTCGATCTCCATGATCGATTTTGATGACTCGCCGGGTTTCGCTCGATCCCGACAGGCCGACCTTGCGAACTTTGCCCACCGCGAAGCCGTTGAGGCGCACGGGCGCGCCCTCGGCGAGATCCGAAGAGTCGTCCATATACGTGTAAATGTTCGACTTGCTTCGAAACAGACCACCTGTGCCGGAGATCAGAAAGATGAGGTATCCGAGAATCGACAGCGCGACGATCGCCATCACTCCCACACGCAACTCGGCCCATTTGGCTCTGCTGTGTTGCGCCATAGTTTATGTCTGTCTGCCCCTTCTCCGATCTATTTCGCGAATTTCTTTACGTAGGGATCTGTGAAGCTTTCAGCTCCGCTGCGGACCGGCGAATACCAGGCGTCCTTCGTTCATGACGAAGAATTTGGTGTTCACCTGGCTGCTCCCCGTTCTGCGGAGCCGCTTCGATCTGGCCACTGTTGGGATTGTAGCGAAAATTCGCCATCAGATGCCCGTCCTGATAGCGATGCGTCACCATGATCGGTGGCGGTGTTGCGCAGGTCGCGCTCCTTGAGGATCAGCGCGATGATGGTGTTGGCGGTGATCGGGTCCAGGCCGGCCGTGGGCGAATCGTACAGCACCAGCGGCGGCTCGGTCACCACGCGCGGGCGATCCCCACGCGGCGGCGCATGCCGCCGGACAGCTCGCTGGGAAATTTGTCCAGGGTCTGCTCCAGTTCGACGAAGCGCAGCGCTTCGCGCACGCGCTCGTCGACGTTGCCGTCCTGGTTCCGAAGCGTGCGCGCTGAGCGACGCGCTGGTTGAGCAGCGGATAGGCGACGTTCTCGGCGATGGTCAGCGAATCGAACAGTCCGCCTTCCTGAAACAGGATGCCGACCTTGCGCGCGCATGTCGAACAGCTGCGCTCTCGTTGCAGGCTGGTGACGTCCTGGCCGAACACGATACATGCCGCCCGGAATCGGGCTTCACCAGGCCCAGGGCGGTCTTCAGCAGCATGGTCTTGCCGCTGCCGGCGGCGCCCAGGATCACGCGCGTCTCGCCGGCGCGCATCTCGAACGAAACGTGATCCAGCGCCGGCGTCTCGTCGAAATGCAGGCTGACGTCTTCGAAGCGCAGGACGGTGGAATCGTCGGCAGCCATTCTCATGTAGAGATTGACGAAAGATCTTGACCGATGAAGAACGTCGACGCACGAAGATCCAGATGGAGGACACGACCACGGCCTGGGTGGTGGAGCGGCCCACGCCCTGCGTGCCGCCGGTGGTGCGCATGCCGTAGAAGCAGCCCACCAGCGCGATGATGATGGCGAACGACAAACGGCTTGAGCAAGCCCTGCACCAGATCGTTGTATTCCAGGATCTGCCACGCCGAGGTCCAGTATTGCGAACAGCGGATGTCGAGCATGCAGGTTGGCGATGAAATAGCCGCCGATCAGGCCGATGAAATCGGCGATGATGGTCAGCAGCGGCAGCACCACGGCGGTGGCGATCAGCCGCGGCGTCACCAGCTTCTGAATCGGATCGGTGCCCAGCGCGCGCATGGCGTCGATCTGCTCGGTGACCTTCATGGAGCCCAGTTCGCTGGCGATGCCGCTGGCGTTGCGGCCGGCCACCAGCAGCGCCGTCAGCACCGGACCCAGCTCGCGCACCAGCGTGATGGAGACGATCTGGTCCGATCTGCCCCTGCGCGCCGTAGGTGGCCAGGGCGCGCGCCATCTGCAGCCCATGACCAGCGCCGCTGAACAAGCCGATCAGCATCACGATGAGCAGCGAGCCCACGCCGATGATGTCCATCTGGATGAAAATGTCGTCGGCGTAGTGCGGGCTGCGGAAGATGTTGCCGGATCGCGCGGCCGCTCAAGATGATGAAATCCTGAAACGCCTCGACGGGCGCTTTTAGAAAGTCGAGCAATCAGCGTCTCCCGTTCCGATGTCAATAGCATGCAGGCGATGCTAACATGTGAGTGCGCGATGAAGGGTCTTACCGACATTCCCGGGATCCTGGTCGGCCACGCTTCCGATTATGACGGATTGACGGGCTGCACGGCCGTCCTGTGCGAGGCCGGCGCGGTCGCGGGCGGCGACATCCGCGGCTCGGCCACCGGCACCGAAGAGTGGGACGTGCTGAGCCCCATGCACGTGACCGATCGGATCCACGCCGTGGTGTTCGCGGGCGGCAGCGCCTTCGGCCTGGAAGCCGCCAGCGGCGTGCGCCGGTTTCTGGAGCACAAAGGCGTCGGCTTCCAGACCGGCGGCCTGCATGTTCCCATCGTTCCGTGCGCGATTCTGTTCGATCTGGGCGTCGGGAAACCCGCTGTTCGTCCCACGCGCGAAATGGGCGAAGCTGCGGCCGCGGCAGCCACCGACAACGCGGTTGCAGGAAGGCGCGGTCGGCGCGGGCACCGGCGCGACGCGTCGGCAAGATCTTCGGCATGAAGCAGGCGATGAAATCCGGCATCGGATCGTGCACGGTGGAGCTGGACGGCCAATACGCCGGCGTGATGGTATCCGCGCTGGCGGCGGTGAACGCGGTCGGCGACGTGCGCGATCCGGCCACGCGAGCAAGATCGTCGCGGGAGCGCGCCGATCGCGCCGACAAGCATGGAATTCGCCGATAGCGCGCGTGCGATGAAGAGCCGGCGTCCGCACTGCGGCTTCGCGGCAGAACACGACGCTGGTGGTCGTCGCGACCAACGCGTCGCTCAACAAAGTGGAAGCGACCAAGCTGGCGCAACTGGCGCCGCTCGGCATGGCGCGCGCCATCGACCCGGTGAACACGATGTCGGACGGCGATCTGGTGATCGCGCTATCGCTCGGCGACGCGAAAGCTCCGATCGACGCGCTGGGCGTCGCGGCGCGCCGAAGCGGTTTCGGAATCGATCCTGCGCGCGGTGCGATTGGCGCCGTCGCTCGGCGGCCTGCCGGGTCTGAAGAAATAGCTCCGTTACATCCCCTTTTGGACGAGAAACGCCGCGAACAACGTCCCGTTGTATCCGACGTGGACCAAGGCCGCTGCCGCAGTCGAGCCGGTTTTGCATCGCGTGTATCCGAACAGCACGCCGGCCAATCCGACGATCAAAATAATCTGCCAGGACCAGTGATACTGCGGGCCATGCAGCAGAGCGAAAGGAGCCGCCGTCAGCAGAATTCCCGGCCACTCGCCCATCGACTTGGCGAGCAGCGGCAGCACGAATCCCCGGAATGTCAGCTCCTCAAACACAGGACCGATCAGCGCCCCGAAAATCATGAACGCAACCATGGACGGCCGATCCGTCATCAGATCCTGAATCACCGGTTCAGGCGGCGCATGCAGAGCGACCCCCAGCGTGGATAAGCTGATCGCCAAGAACGGGCCGGCCATGATCGGCGCCCATGCCCAGCGGAACGCGAACGTCCAACCGAGCGATCGCCAGAATCCTTCGCCGTAACGCCACGCGATCAGCAGATACATCGCGCCCAGCAATAAAGCGTAAAACAGAGACTCGAACGCGACCGTGCGGACGCCGGCGTTGGTGAACTTGAAAATTCGCATCAGCAGGGACGCGACGGCAAGGCTGGGGATCACCGCGCCGAGCAGCAACGCGAGATCCTCGTAACCCCAGAACGGGATGCGCCGCGGCTCCTCGATGGTGCTTAAAGAATCGGAAGGCGTCATGTGCCGCTTTCCACCAAGGCCGCCGCCAGCAGCGGGATCATCAGCTCATGATGCCCAGTAATCGAGTAGCCGTGCCCGCCGATTCTGCGCATGCGGTCGCTCGACGACGTTCACCCGCGGCCGGTAGTGCTGCAAAAAATCGAAATTCACCGTAGTGAAATCGGCCAGCGGATGTCCGAGATTGCGCACGGCCGAAACCTCTTTTAGAAAAACCTCGGGCAGAACCACAGCCGAGCCAAGGTTGAGATACACGCCGCCTCGATCGAGTCCGCGCACCAACGAACACAGCAAACGAAAATCGCGATGTGTGGTGGATCCGATCGCAGCCGCATCTGCCGCGGGATGCGTGTGGGGAGTATCAGTGCCGATCGCGACGTGCACCGTCACCGGCGTCGAGGCCTGATATGCGCCATAGAGAATGCTCGACGGAGCAAATTCGGCCTTCGCGAGCGAAACTATGCGCTTCCCCAGAGCCTCGCCCATCCCCAGTTCTTCGCGATTCCCCTCAGCGATCGCGAGGTTCATTTCGCGTCCGGTCTCTTCCGCGGCGCCGAAACGGCCGTCGGGCAGCACTGCTTCCACGTCTTCACTGGTTTGGCCGGCGATGGCGATCTCGAAATCGTGAATCGACGCGGCGCCGTTCATGACAAATCCGGTCACCCATCCTCGGCGCATCAGGTCCACCAGAATTGCGCCGAGCCCGCATTTCACCACGTGCCCGCCCAGTCCCCACAGCAGCGCCCGTTTCTGGTCGCGCGCGCGCCGCAATGCGCCGATCACGTCGCGAAACGAGTTTCCTGCAAGGATCTTCGGCAGAGAATCGATCCACGCAGTGACTCCTCCGCCCTGATACGGCCGCCCGAAATCCTCCGTGCGAACTTTGCCTCCGCGCGCGTCGATCGGCACTGTCTTCAGCGCATCGAACGACATCGGCTTGTCGCGGTACCGGCTCATTTCAATAAGTAAATGACATCCGTGCGAAGTTTGGACGGGTCGTCGTTCCAGTCGCCGTAAACTTCCCAGAACGGCATCGCGATCTCGCGCCCGTTCAGCTTGCACCAGTCTCGCACCGCCTGGTGAGCGGGACCAAGCTGATCGTAGGGACCGAAATGCGCCGTCCGCGCGACGGTTCCACCAGGCGTCGCCGAACACACTACTTCCTTTGTCGGCTCGAAAGGCCTGGTCACCTGGACACCCACTTCAACGGATCCGCCGCCCGCTTCGTCCCAATAGATCGCCACGTTGTCGCCGTTCATCCGGAGCTCGCGGTGCTCTTTGATCAAAGCCCACGGCCGGACCAGCAAGTCCCCGATCTCTCGCGCGATCTTTTTGAACGTAGTGCGCTGCCGCGCTGCCGCCACCGGCTGCTCGGCGACTGCTTCGATCGTGACCTCATAGTTCATGCCGCAAACACCGTTTTCAGCGCCTGCGCCGTGTAGCTCTTGGGATGACGCAGCGATCTCCTCCGGCGTGCCGGACGCCACCACCGTAGCCGCCGCGCTCGCCGCCCTCCGGGCCCAGGTCGATGATCCAGTCGGCGGTCTTGATCACATCCAGTTGATGCTCGATCACCACCACAGTATTGCCCAGGTCCACCAGGCGCTGCAGCACGTCGAGCAGCTTGCGGACGTCTTCGAAGTGCAGGCCGGTGGTGGGCTCGTCCAGAATGTAGAACGTCTTGCCGGTCTGCCGCTGGCTCAGTTCGCGCGCCAGCTTGATGCGCTGCGCTTCGCCGCCCGAAAGCGTGGTGGAGGATTGCCCCAGGTGCAGGTAGCCCAGCCCGACGTCGCACCAGCGTCTCCAGCTTGGCCTGGATCTGCGGAATGTTTTCCAGCAGCGGCAGCGCGTCTTCCACCGGCATTTCCAGCAGGTCCGCGATGGAGTAGCCCTTGTACTTCACCTGCAGGGTTTCGTGATTGTAGCGCCGGCCGCGGCACACGTCGCAGGTGACGTAGACGTCCGGCAGGAAATTCATCTCGATGCGCTTCAGCCCGTCGCCCTGGCAGGCCTCGCAGCGCCCGCCCTTCACGTTGAAGCTGAAGCGGCCCGGCTTGTAGCCGCGCTCGCGCGATTCCGGCAGCATCGCGTACAGATCGCGGATCGGCGTGAAGACCGCGTGTAGGTGGCGGGATTCGAGCGCGGCGTGCGGCCGATCGGCGCCTGGTCGATCTCGATCACCTTGTCGATCAGATCCAGGCCCTTGATCGACGTCGTGCGCGCCCGGCTCGTCGTGCGATCCGTAGACTGCCTTGCGACGCCGCGCGGTACAGAATATCGTTCACCAGCGTCGATTTTCCGCTGCCCGAAACGCCGGTCACCACGATGAACAGGCCCAGCGGAAACTCGACGTCGATGTTCTTCAGATTGTGCTCGGGCGCGCCGTGGATCGACGATGCTCTCGCTCGCTCGGCGCGCGCCGCGCTGCCGGGATCGCGATCTCGCGCGTGCCCGACAGATATTGGCCGGTGAGCGAACTCGGCGTTCTGCTCGATCTCGTGCGGCGTGCCCTGCGCCACCAGTTCGCCGCCCAGCCGTCCCGCGCCCGGACCCAGATCGATCACGTAATCGGCGCGCTCGATGGTCTCGGCGTCGTGCTCCACCACCAGCACCGTGTTGCCCAGGTCGCGCAAGCTGCGCCAGCGAATCCAGCAGCCGGTCGTTGTCGCGCGGATGCAGGCCGATGGAAGGCTCGTCGAGCACGTACAGCACGCCGCGCAGCTTCGAGCCGATCTGCGTCGCCAGGCGGATGCGCTGCGCCTCGCCGCCGGAAAGCGTCGCCGCCGAGCGCTCCAGGCTCAGATAATCCAGCCCCACCGCGACCAGGAACTCCAGCCGGTTGCGGATCTCGTCCACCGGCGCGTCCGCCGATCTGCTTCTCGCGCTCGGTGAGCTTCCAGTTCTTGCACCGTCTCGAGCGCGCGCGCGACCGACATGCCGGTGAGCTCCGCGATGGTCGATGCCCTTCACGCGCACCGCCAGGCTCGACGGCTTCAGCCGCTTGCCGTGGCAAGCCGGGCAGGTCGTCGGCGACATGTACTCCATGAGCCACTCGCGATAGGCCTCGCTCGCGATTTCGTCTCGTACGTACTTGTCGAGAATCCCGAGAACGCCGGGCTGCCCGTTCGCGCCTTCGAGCAGCATCGTCTGCGCCTTCTTCGGCAAGTTCGTCGAACGGCTTGTCAGATCGGGATCTTGTGCTGCGCCGCCAGCGTCGTCGATGGCGTGCGATCATGTAGCTGGAACTGCCGCCCGGGCCCAAGCCCGCCGTCGAGCAGCGGCTGCGACGGATCCACGATCACCTTGGCCGGATCGAAGCTCCAGCTGCTGCCCAGCCCGTTGCACGTTTCGCAGGCGCCGAACGGGCTGTTGAACGAAAACGAGCGCGGCTCCAGTTGCGGCACGCTGGCGCCGCATTCCGGACACGCCAGCTTCTGCGAATACAGCCGCTCCGCGCCGTTCACCACCGCGACCAGCACCAGGCCGTCGGCCAGCTTGGTGGCGGTCTCGATGGACGCTTCCAGGCGCTTCTCGATCTCCGGCTTGATCAGCAGCCGGTCCACCACCACTTCGATGGTGTGATTCTTGCGCCGGTCGAGCGTGATCTCTTCGTCGAGCGACCGCAGCACGCCGTCGATGCGCGCCCGCACGAATCCCTGGCGCGCCAGCTTTTCCAGCTCCTTCTTGTATTCGCCCTTGCGGCCGCGCACGATCGGCGCCAGGATCATCACCCGCTCCTCCGGTCTCAGCGCCAGCACCTGCTGCAGGATCTGCTCGGTGGTCTGGCGCGAGATCTCGTTGCCGCAGTTGGGGCAATGCGGCACGCCGATGGAGGCATACAGCACGCGCAGGTAATCGTAGATCTCGGTGATGGTGCCGACGGTCGAGCGCGGGCTGCGGCTGGTGGTCTTCTGCTCGATGGAAATGGCCGGGCTCAGGCCGTCGATCGAATCCACTTCGGGCCGCTCCATCTGGTCCAGAAACTGGCGCGCGTAGGGCGAGAGCGTCTCCACGTAGCGCCGCTGGCCCTTCGGCGTAGATCGTGTCGAAGGCCAGCGAGGACTTGCCCGAGCCGCTCAACCCGGTGATCACCGTGAAGGTGTTGCGCGGAATCTCGACGTCGATGTTCTTCAGGTTGTGCTGCCGTGCGCCATGCACGGTGATGCGGTCTAGCAAGAACTCTATTTTCCCATATTCACGAAATCCGGCCCGCGGCAACCGGCTTTCGATTGAGATCGATGCAGGTTCGCGTGACCGGGAGGCCGCGCGCTTCCGCTACATAATCAGCCATGCCAAGAGAACGTCTAGCGACCATCTGGTCCCTCGCCCGTCACGCCGAAGTCGTGGTGTGCATTTATTACCGGGTTTCCGCCTTGGGAAACTGCCGGATTTTGACTTTGGAACGAGTGGAAGACATGGGAAAATAGTCCACCCGTACCATGACCACAGGTGTTCCACCTAGGGATATAACCTCTTGACCTTAGCCAGCTGAGGCTATAGAGTCGAAAATACAGTGATCGAACAACGCAAGAATCAACGCTTCGAATTACGACTTCCCTTCGAGCTTATCCGCGGCGGCGCGAACGGCAAGCCTAGTGGCGAGACCAAGAACGTCAGTTCTTCGGGGGTCCTGTTCACGTCCCCCGTGCCCGTCGACGTAGGCGAGCCCATCGAGTATATGATCACGTTTCCCACCGCGGCCGGATCTCGTTCCGAGGTTCGCCTGCGCTGCGTAGGGAAAGTTCTCCGCAACGATCCGGAGGAGACGTTCGCGGCCACGCTGGAGCGCTACGAATTCATTCGCGGGCGCGCCTGAGTCCGCCTTCCGGCGTCGCAAAACGTCGTATCCTAACGTGAATGAGCGCGCCGTTCACCGATGCCCAAGGCCAGCTGTTTGGTCAGATGGACGCCAAGGCACGCGACGTCATCGAAAGGCGTTTCGGCGTCCGGCTCGATTCCGCGCAATCCAGCGAAAGACATCAAACCGCCTGGGACATCTATCAAAACGCCACGGTTAAGATCATCAAAGCGATCTCAGGCGGCTCCAGAATTGACGATCCGGCGGGTTACGCCGCTACCATCGCGCGCAACAGTTGCCGCGATTATTGGCGCCTTCACAATCCTGGCTGGGCGGACCTTAAGGGCCGGCTGAGCCGTTTCTTCCGGAAACAGCCCGCCTGGGCGATGTGGCATATCGATGAGCAGCTCGGCTGGATCTGCGGGCCGGCCGCCTGGAAGGAATACATCGTGGCCCAGGGAAGGCGCGTCAGCGAGCTGCTGGAGAAACCCCGCCGTATCGGCGCTGACGCGCTGCCCAAGCTCGAAATGGTGGAGCAGCTCGATGCGGAGGCCTGGGATCGCCTGCTTCATGGCTTTTTCGACCATTTGAAGGGCCCGATCCGCCTCGACGAGCTGGTTTCCATCGCGGGCGTGCTCTTTGGCGTAAAAGGCTCCCGCGAAATGGCATTTCCGGAAGGGGAAGACGGCCGGATCTGGGACCCTCCCGCGCCCGAGCCTCGCCCCGACGTTCGCCTCGCGGTGATGGAACAGCTTGTCAAGCTATGGAATGAGTTGAAAACCATGCCGAAACGGTGGGTTCTCCCGTTCCTGCTGAATCCGCCGGTGATGAAGGGATCGCAAGGCAAGAAACCTCGCGCCGAATCCTCCGAAGACGGCCCAGACCGCGGCGAAGTGGCTGTTTTCGTGTCGAACGGCGTCGCGACAGTCGCGCAAATCGAAGCAATCATTGGGTTCACAGACGAGAACTACGCCTTTTTATGGCGCGTTTTAGCCCTCGAACCAGTCGCCAACCCTCGACATCGATTTCCCACCATTTGGAACCTTCTTCCGCTAGACGATAGCCTGATCGCCCAAGTGATGGGGCTAGAGTCGGGGCAAAAGGTCATTAATTTGAGGATGGTAGCGAAAAATCATCTGGCCAAGGCCCTCACTGAAAAAAAAGATCTACAAAAAGGCGACATCCGCTAATCTTCCTGCTCAGGCCGCGCCGTCATTCAGTGGAAGGAGAAAAAAGAAGATGGAAAAACATCTCAGCCGCGAACAACTGCTGAAGTATCGCGACCGCGCGCTCCTTCCAGCCGAACTGGTAGAGGTCGACGGGCACTTGGCTTCCTGTGAACCATGCCGAGCGGAGTTGGCGGAGATTGCCGCTCCTGCGACTACGACATTGTCCTCAATCTTCGAAGCCCGGGACGAGCACCTCACCTATGAGCAAATGGACGCGTGGGTGGAAGGAACCATGGATTCAGACGAGCGCGAGCTGGTGATGTCTCACATCGGCTTGTGCGAGTTCTGTGCACAACAGTTGAAAGCGTACGAGCGGTATGCGCCCGCGATGAGTGCAGTCATCACGCCCCCGGCGCAGCCCGCTCCGTCGCTGGGTGAACGGATCCGGGGATTTTTTCGGACCCCCCAGTTCGCGATGATTGCCACGGGCCTGGCAGTGGTCCTGATACTAATCCCGTTGGCGGTTCGAAAGTCTCCGCAGGCGGGTGTGACGGCGGCTTTGGAGCCGCAGGCGATTCGCGATCTTCCGCAGACGCGCGATAAGAGCCTGATTTATCCGGTTTCCGAGGTCGTCGAGGAGCGGCAACCGATTCTTCACTGGAAAGCAACTAACGGCGAAACTACGGTTTATTTATACGATTCGGCCCATCGCGAAATCATTCATAGTCCCGCGATGGCCGAAAATCACTGGCTGGTGCCAGTCGTTCTCGACCGCGGCGCGGTTTATCACTGGGAGGTCCGTACCGCGGTCGAGACAAAACAGGCGTCGTTCCGGGTCCTGAGCGAGCCGGGCGAGAAGGAGCTGACGGAGGCCAGGTCCTCCAAGGTGGGACCGAAAGCAATCGGCCAATTGGAACAGGGCATGGGGCTCCTCTCGCTCGCCGAGCAGGACTTCGCGAAATTGGTGAAAGAAGATCCCGGTTCGAAGGATGCACGGGACCTTCTCGATCAGGTGGAGCGGCTGAAAAACCGGTGAGCGCGCGCGATGGAATGAAAATGCTATTCTGAAGATCCCCGATGCGAAGGGGACCAAGAAGTCACGATCCCAGAGTTAAACCTGAGCGACGCGACGAAGGGGAACGGCAACGTTCCCCTTCTCGTTTTTTTGGGGACCCCGTAACCGGTTTTGAGCGTATCCGGTATGGAAGAGCATGGATCTGAGATTCGCTCTGCGAAACCTGCGCAAGACGCCCGGATTTACGCTGCTGGCCGTGATGGTGATGGCGCTCGGCATCGGCGCGAATACCGCCGTGTTCAGCGTGGTCAACGCGGTCCTGCTGAAGCCGCTCGCGTATCGCGATCCGGATCGCATCGTTACGCTGCGGAATCGCTGGAAGCAGAGCGGATCGACCAGTAACTTCGTTTCAGCGCCGGATTATCACGACTGGCACGACCAGAACACCGGGTTCGACGCGATGGCTTACTACGCGGGCGAACAGACCGCTGTGATCGTCGGAACGGCTGCCGACTATGCGCGTGTGACCGGCGTGACTCGGGAGTTTTTCCAGGTTTTCGGCGCGACGCCGCTGGCGGGCCGCTTTTTCAACGATGTGGAGCAGAAGCCGGCCGGCGGCGGGGCGGTCGTCATCAGTTCAGGCTATTGGCAACGTGTTTTTGGCGGCAACCAGAACGCCATCGGCAAGACGCTGCGGGCTTACGATAAGACGCTGACGATTGTCGGCATCCTGCCGGCGGAATTTCAGTTTCCCGACAAGACCGACATCTGGTATCCCGCCAACACCATCTTTGCGGAGAATACCCACCGCGGCGCGCACAACTATTTCGTAGTCGGACGTTTGAAGCCGGGCGTCAGTGTCGAGAATGCGCAGGCGCAAATGAGCTCCATCGCGTCGCGCCTGGAGCAGGCGTATCCGCGGAGCAACGAAGGAAAAGGCGTGGTGGTGCAGCGCATGCTGGACACGCTGGTCAGCAACGTCAAGCTGACGCTGTACATGCTGCTGGGCGCGGTCGGCGTGGTGCTGTTGATCGCCTGCGCGAACATGGCGAACCTGCTGCTGGCCAAGTCCACTTCGCGAACGCGCGAGATGGCGATTCGAGCGGCGGTGGGCGCCAGCCGGAGGCGCATCGTGCGGCAGTTGATCGTAGAGAGCATGGTGCTCGCGTTGGGCGGTGGGGCAGCAGGGTTGGTGCTCGCGATCTGGGGAGCGGACGCGCTAGTAGCTTTGGCGCCCTCGAATGTTCCCAGGCTCGCGGAGACCGGCACCGACGGCCGGGTGCTGTTGTTCACCTTGCTGATTTCCTTGGTTTCGAGCATTTTATTCGGCCTGGCGCCGGCGTTGCAGGCTTCAAAAGTGGATCTGAACGTCGCGCTGAAGCAAGGCGGCGCACGCTCGGTGACCGGCGGAAGCGCAGGCAGGATTCGAAACGTGCTGGTGGTGGCGGAAATCGCGCTGTCCGTGGTCTTGCTGGCGGCGGCGGGCTTGCTGGTGCGGAGTTTCCAGGCGCTGCTCAACGTCGATAACGGATTCAAGCCGGAACGAATCCTGGTGGCTGAAACCAGCTTTCCCGCTTCGGGCGAAGAGGGACGCATGCGCGGCGTGCGTTTTTATAACGACCTGGTCGCCGACGTTCGCACCATCGCGGGTGTTTCCGCGGTAGGGACGGAGGTCGCGACCCCCGGCTCGGTTCATTCCAACGGAGGCTACTGGATCGATCATCTCCCACCTTTGAGCGAGCTAACCGTGCACGCTCCTCAGGCCGTTTTTTCGGTAGTGGGACCCGGCGCGTTCAACGCCTTGGGCATTCCGCTAAGAGCTGGCCGCGATTTGAGCGATCAAGACACATTCGAGGCGCCGTTTGCGGCAGTCATCAATGAGGAATTGGCGAGAAAATCCTTCCCGGGTCAGAATCCGATCGGACGTTCGATCTTCTGCGGCCTGGATTCCATGAAACCGATGACGATTGTCGGGATCGCGGGCGACGTTCGCCAGTACGGGCCCGCGTCGAAGCCCGAACCGGAGATTTATATGCCTTACCAGCAGCATCCCGGGTGGGCTACGGCGCTGAACGTGATCGTGCGCACCTCCGCGGAGCCGCTGGCGATGTCGGAAACGCTGCGGCGAAAGATTCACGACCATTCGGCCGATGTGCCGGTGAAGTTCACCACCATGGAAGCGTCGCTCGCGCGGAACGTCGCCGCGCCGCGATTCCGCACGCTGCTACTGGGCATTCTGGCGGGGCTCGCCGTATGCCTGGCGATGGCGGGCGTTTACGGCGTGATGGCATACGTGGTCAGCCAGAGATCGAACGAAATCGGATTACGGATGGCGCTGGGCGCAAGCTCCGGCGATGTTGTGGGTCTGGTGCTGCGCCACGCTTTGACGCTGGCGGCGATCGGATTAGCGATCGGCTTGGCGGGAGCCGTCGCGGCGACACGGCTTCTGAGCAGCCTGCTGTTCGAGGTGAAGCCAACCGATCCCGTGACCTATGCCGCGGTATCCGTGCTGCTCGGAACGGTGGCGCTGGCGGCGAGTTATGTGCCAGCCCGGCGCGCATCCCGCGTCGATCCCGCGATTGCCCTACGGCAGGAATAGCCAAGGAGCGGTAGAAAAACTCCGAAAGCGGCTTGCGCCCGAGTCTGGGTGAAACCTTGACTGGGTTTCATACGCTCGCTAACGAGTCTGATTGAAAAGTCAGCATCCACCCCTTCCTGCGGGCGCGGCTCGGTCGCGCTCGCGCACTGGCGGCGTGTCGCAGATTTTCGTTATTATGTGTCCACTCTTTCGCGGTCGTGGCTCGGCGAGCACCGTTAGATAGCTATCGCCGATTCAGAGCCGCGCGGGTGAGCAAGCGAGCGCGCGTATCGTAACGAACGGCGGGACAAACCACTAGCCGAGCCCCGACCGTGAGGGAGCGGCGCCTTCGGGATTTTCAATACGCGTTGCTTTTGGCCGCCGCGAACGCCGATGAAACTCACAGTGGTCCTGCGCGGGTCGAATCGACCATGGGAAACTAGAAAAGCCGTGCACACCCGCCGCATCGCTACCTTCATCCTGGGAGCCTGGATGGCAGGTTGCGTCTTTATGGCCTTTGTGTCGATCGAAAATCTTCGTGCTCCCACTCTGGTGATGACCGCGCCCCTTCCGCCGGTGGACCCGATGATCAAGCAACTGGGATGGGAGCGCATGTCTGCTCTGCTCCGCCACGCCGCCTCCGAGCAGACTCGTCACGTTTCGCGATTGTGGCTGGAAGCGCAGCTTTTGCTGGGAGCGGTCCTGGAACTCTGCCTTCTGCTGGCCACCCAGAAGCGCGTTGGTCCGCTGGTGCTGTGCGGCGTGATGCTGGTGATGGCGCTGTTCCAGCTCCGCTTGGCTCCGGAGCTGACCTACCAGGGCCGCGAAACGGATTTTCAGCCGGGCAGTACCACGCAGAGCGCCATGCTCCGCTACCTGGCGCTCCAACAGATCCATTTCGGAGTCGAAATCATGAAGCTGCTGGCGGGTGGCGCGCTGGCCAGTTATCTATTCGTCTTTCGAACCAGCCGCCGTAGCCGCAAGGATGTCCACGCGATCGATCACGCCGACCACAGCCATATCGATGGGTGATTCAGGCCGCCCCACGGAAGTCATGGCGCTGAATCCTTCGGTCACCAGCAACACGCGGTCGCCCACGCCGGCATCGGCCGCATCGAACGCAACCACCGCGTTTCCACGATCGCTGCCATCCAGATTCAACGGCTGAACCAGCAAGGCTTTCTGGCCCTGATGACTCGCGTGTTTGTGGGTGGCCACCACATCGCCGATGACGCGCGCGATCAACATCGGCGGACCTGGTCGATGATCCCGACGATGGTCGCTTCGGTGGGTACTTCGGCCGGCAGAAACGGGAAACTGGCTTCTCTGCCGCGGCACCAGTAAATCAGCTCGCCCGCACCCGCGCCGGTCGCGTCGGTGCAAATCAACTGCTTGCCGGTATCTTGAAGCTCCGGCGTCAGCGGCTGCACGATCAGCAGGCGCTGCCCGTGGAGCGCCGGATTTTTCATCGTGGCCCACACGCAGCCCACTACTCTGCCGATTTGCATCCGATCACCTTTCGTCCAGGCGGACCGAATCGACAATGCCGACAATTGACGCATCCACGGGCTTGTCCTTGCAACCCTCCGCCATGCGCGCCGAGCTTCCGGAGACGACGATCACCAGTTCGCGATTCCCGGCCTGCACCGTGTCGACGGCGATCACGTACCCGGATTCCTCTTTCCCGTCGGGAGCCACCGGTTTCACCACCAGCAGCTTGAATCCTTCCAGGCGCGGATCCTTGCGCGTGGCCACAATGTTGCCGACGACGCGCCCGAGAATCATGAGGATCTACTTCGATGCCGCTTTGCCGATGGGCAGAACGTCTTCAAGACTCGGATGGGGGCGCGGGATGACGTGCACGGAGATCAGTTCGCCCACGCGGCGCGCGGCAGCGGCTCCGGCATCGGTGGCGGCCCGAACGGCCGCGACGTCGCCTCTGACCAGCGCCGTCACGTATCCGGACCCGATCTTTTCCCAGCCGACCAGGTGCACATTCGCCGCCTTGACCATGGCGTCCGAAGCCTCGATCATGGCCACCAGCCCGCGGGTTTCGATCATGCCCAGTGCTTCACCCATTCACCCTCCGCTTTAGAATGCTCCGCGAACTTTCAAGGCTTCGTCGATGATCGACAGAAGTTGCTCGCGCGTAATTTCGATTTTCTCGCTGGCATCGGGCATATCTTCCGCGGTCATCGGCGATCCCGGCTCGAAATGGTTGCGCGACTTCACACGATACCGGGCGCGCGAATCGAACAGCTTCTGCACTTCCACGCGCGGCAGCACCTTCGGACCACCGAGAAGTTCCGCCACTAACGTGATGCGCGCGAAATGCTCCACCGTTTCCATTCTGAAGAACGCCTGGAACACGTCTTCGCCATACGCGACCGCTCCGTGATTCGCCATCAGTAGCGCGTCGTATTTCGGGATATACGGAAGCATCCCTTCGCTCAGCGCGGGCGTGCCAGGCAGTCCGTACTCGGCCAGCGGCACGGAACCCAGGCCGATCACCACTTCGGGCAGCAGCGCCAGGTTGAGCGCGCGCCCCGCTACCGCGAATCCGGTGGCGACGGGAGGATGGGCGTGAACGATGCTTCGAATGTCGGGGCGCATCCGGTAGATGGTCAGGTGCATGCCCATCTCCGAAGTGCGTTCCCGCTCCCCGCAGATTTTCTCGCCTTCCAGATCGCAGACGATCAGGTCGTCCGGCTGCATCATGCCCTTGCAGATGCCGGTGGGGGTGGCCAGGATGCGGCGTTCATCCAGGCGAACGGTGATGTTGCCGTCGTTGGCCGCCACCCATCCTTTGTCGAAGATGAAGCGTCCCACCCGGACCATGTCTTCGCGAAGCTGTTGCTCGCTCATCGCCATCGCGCACCGCGCTCTTGATTGTAGCAGCACTGCGAACGCGGGTGAGGGGCTGCCGGACCGCTACAATTGAGTGAGTGGAAAAGCGCCGCATGTGCCCGCAATGCCGGGCGTTCATTACAACCGACGATAAGATCTGCCCGTACTGCAATAACGCGGTCAGCCCTAAGCCGTACGTTGCACGCGCGCCTTCAGACGCGCTGGGCGGCCTGATCCCGCACGCGCGCTTTATCACGGTGCTGATCGTGCTGATCAACACCGGCCTGTATATCGCCACCGTTTTGTACAGCATGCGCAGTGGCGGCACGGCCTTGGATCTGGATGGGAGAACCTTGGTCGAGTTCGGCGCCAAGTATGGCCCGGCGATCGCGGCCGGCCAATGGTGGCGCCTGATCACGGCCGGATTCCTGCACGGCGGCGTGCTGCACATACTGATGAACATGTGGGTGCTGTTCGATCTGGGCGCGCAGGTCGAAGAAAGCTACGGCGGAGCCCGCTATCTGGTGATCTATTCTCTTTCCAACGTCACCGGGTTTCTGACCAGCCTCTATCTTCTGCCGGCTCTGTCCGTAGGCGCGTCCGCGGCGATTTTCGGGCTGATCGGCGCGATGATTGCCATGGGCGTCCGGGAACGGTCCTCTTATGGAGCCGCCGTGCGCAAGGTGTATATGCGGTGGGCGATCTACGGTCTGGTGCTCAGCGTGATTCCCGGGACGGACTGGGCGGCCCATGTCGGTGGACTCGCGGGCGGATTCGTGATGGGCTTTATCGCCGGCATGCCAACCCAATCTTCCATGATGGAGCGGTTCTGGCAGGTCGCCGCGGGAATCACGCTGGCGGTGACGGGACTCGCGTTTTTCGAAATGATCTCGGGTCTGGTGTTGGTGAAATAGACCGGTCACGCCGGGGCTTAAAAGGTCCGTTTCACACGACGTGATAACATTTGTTTAAATGTGGCGTGTTTGCGCCTTGATCGGTGCCTTCGCGGCGCTCGGGGTCGCCGCGGACGACAATCGGCCGTTGGGAGATCGTACCCGGCAATACCTGATCGACTTGGTGCGCCTGGATACTTCCAACCCCCCCGGCAATGAGAATCGTGTCGCCGAATATCTGAAGCAAGTCGCCGACTCCCACGGCATCCCCTGCGAGCTCACCGGCAGCGATCCCCGCCGGCAGAATTTTGTGGCGCGGTTGAAGGGCACCGGCAAGCTTCGCCCGCTGCTACTGATGGCGCACAGCGACGTCGTTCCCGCCGACCGCAGCCAATGGACTGTCGACCCCTTCAGCGCCGAAAATCGCAATGGCTACCTCTATGGCCGCGGAACGCAAGACGACAAATCGCTGCTCGCGGCTGAACTCGCCGTGATGATCGAAATCAAGCGGCGCAATATCAAGCTGAGCCGCGACCTGATTCTTCTGGCCGAAGCCGACGGTGAATCGGGGTCCACCGGCATCGAATGGATGTTGCAGCCGCAACACCGCATCGACGCCGAGTTCGCCATCAACGAAGGCGGGTCCATCCTCGAAACCAAGGATGGCCCCAAGCTGTTTCAGGTGACCACCACCGAAAAGATTCCCACCCGGATCATCCTGACTGCGAAGGGCGCGGCCGCTAACGGATCTCTGCCGCGCGCCGATAATGCCGTGCTGCATCTGGTGGAGGCAGTGGAAAAGCTCGCTCGCGCCGATGAGCCGGTCCGGCTGAATCCGACTACGCGACGCTATTTGCGTGAACTCAGCAAGCTTCCCGAGTATGCCTGGCTTGATCCTCTGCGCCGCAAGCTGGAGGATCCGGTCACCGCGCAGGCCGCGGCCGCCCAAATTCGCGCGCACGATCCCGAGTTGGATGCCATGCTCCACACGACCGTGGTCCCCACCATGCTGCGCGCCGGAAACAAAATCAACGTGATCCCCAACTCGGCCGAAGCCCAGCTCGACGTTCGTAGGATGCCGACCGAAACGCGCGAAGAAGTCATCGCGCGGTTCAAACAGGTGATCAACGATCCCGCCGTCGACATTGCGTTTGCACCCGGCCAGCAGATGCCCGCGGCCGAGCCGAGTTCCATGACTACTCCGCTGTACCACGCCATGGAGCGCGCCGTGGCTCGCGTATATCCGCACGATGTGGTGGTTCCCTACATGGCGCGCGAATCGACCGACGGCAGTTTTCTGCGCTCCCACGGAATGGCTGTGTATGGAGTGCCGGTGTTCGTCCGCGAAGGACCCGACAGCCGGGAGCACGGCAACGACGAGCGCATCTCTCCGCGAAACTTGGAGGACGGCGTGGAATTGTTATGGCAGATGGTGCTCGAAATCGGGGGCGGCGGCTAGTGCGCTCCGGATGGTGCCGCCGCATCGAGCCGTCTGAGCCGCGCGCGTAAGCGAGCGAATCCAGAGTTGCTGAACGAATCGCCGGGACAGTCCACTAAGCGCCGGTCAATCGATGAAACCTTTCCACGTGTTGCCCTTTTCGTCCCGCAGAATCACAACCATGTTTTCGGAAACGCCGGTCAGAGTGCGGCCCTTTCCGTCGTGAAAGCGGTACATGATGGAACTATCGTGGGACGCCCGTTCGGCGGACCCGCGCCATATGTTCCCATACTCATCTTTCAGTTTGATCTGATCGCCGTGGCCGTACCCGGACACGCGGGTCTTGGTTTTTTCATCTTCCAGATGGAAGTAGCCGCCGGGTATGGTTCTGCGCTTTCGCTGATGGTTAAAAATCATGTGGCTAATGCCATTATGCTGTCGAAAGTACCGGTGTTTCGATAAGGCAACCACCTTAGAAAAAATTCCAATAAGCAGGAGACAAGGATTACACCATGCGGGCAGTAGTACAGCGGGTAACCGCCGCGCGGGTGGAAGTGAGCGCGGCTGTGGTGGGTGAAATTGGTCCTGGATTGCTGGTGCTGCTGGGAGTCGCCAAGACCGACACCGCGGCCGACGCCGATCTTCTCGCCGAAAAAATCGTGAACCTGCGCATCTTTTCAGACGCCGCCGGCAAAATGAATGTGAGCCTGCTCGATACCGGCGGAGTCTTCTGGTGGTTTCGCAATTCACTCTATACGGCGATTGCCGCAAAGGACGACGCCCCGGTTTCGACCAGGCCGCCCCCGCCGAACAGGCTCGCGCTTTGTATGAACATTTCGTCGAGGTGGCGCGGCGCACCGTGCCTCGCGTAGAAACCGGCGTGTTTCAAGCCGACATGGCAGTGTCGCTTACCAATGACGGCCCCGTAACTTTTCTACTGGAAAGTGAACGACGGCGAGAAAACGCGCCGGGTTCTGAAACGTAGCGCTCCCCGCCGTCACTATCAGGGCAGGTGAAACGCTATGGCAAACTCTCCGAAAAAAGCGCTCCCCGGCAGCGAACGTCCCCAGGTCCCCGGCTCTGCTAAGATTGGCCCCCTCGCAGCCACCGAACGCATTCGCTTTACGGTGCTCTTGAGGCAGCGGCCCGACGGTCCCGCCCCTCACGATTTCGACCACTGGCAGAATACCCCTCCGGAAAAACGAAAATATCTATCCCAGGAAGAATTCTTCCAATCCTACGGAGCGACGGCGGAAGATCTTGACGCCGTAATCGATTTTCTCAAGTCCGAACATCTCAACATTATCGAGTCTCACGCCGGAAAGCGCCGCATCGAAGTGGAAGGCACTGCCGCTGAAGTCAATGCGGCATTCGGCATCACGCTCAACCAATATCGGGCGCCCCACAGATTTGTAAAACGGCACATCGAAAAACGAGGCGAGCGCCCCACCGAAGTCCGCTCCGAGATTCGAGAGCACGTCCATCGCGGATTTGAAGGACCGGTTCACCTTCCGCCTAAACTTGTAGGAATCGTCACGGCTGTGATCGGGCTCGACAATCGCCGCCTCGGCGGACCCGCTGGAACCGGCACGGGCGACCCGGCCGGCGCGCAATATCTCTCTCCCGTAACGGTGGCCGAGCTGTATAACTTTCCAGAATTCTCAGCCGCCGGCCAGACCGTCGGTCTCTTTGAGGCCGCCGACGACGGAGCCGCTTATCTGCACTCCGACATTACTAAATTTATCGCGAGCCTTCCTGCGGGTTTCGATACTCCGCCGAATCTTGCCGATATCGGACTGCTGGGACATACCAACAACACCGCCCTCGTCACCGGAGGCCCGCCGTTTGGCGGCGGCGTGATCGAATGCACTCTGGACGTGGCTGTCGTCGGCGCGGTAGCCCAAGGCTGCAATATCAACATCTACTTTACCGAGGACTCGGAGGCCGGATGGGTCGCATTCTTCGATCGCGCGATCTTTCCGCACGCCGGCGATAATCCTCCGTCCGTGCTCTCGGCAAGCTGGATTCTGACCCTGAGCGACGACACTGCCACCATCGGCAATCCCTCTACCAGTGGGACGCTTTCCAATACTTTGTCCGGCTATATGCAAACCGCGGCGATGCGCGGCATCTCCGTATTCATGGCGATCGGCGACTGGGGCTCCGGCAATCAAATCGTCGACACGCATTGTCATGTCAGCTATCCCAACTCGGATCCCTGGGTGACGTCCTGCGGCGGGACCATCGTTGGGGACATCAGCGCAACTTCGCCGGTCACATGGGAGGAGTTCACCTGGAGCGATGGCAATACCGCATCTCAGTTTCAAAGCGGAGTCTATGAAGCCACCGGCGGTGGCGTCAGCGACACCTTCCCGATCCCGTCCTACCAGAGTGCCGCCGGGATCCTGCCCATCTCCAAGAATGATGGGAGCGTACGCCGCGGTCTACCCGACGTCGCCGGCATGGTGGGTATGGATGGCTTCTTCTTCAATGGCTCGGGCGGTCCAGGCACGAATCAGCTTTTCGGGACCAGTGCGGTCTCGCCCCTCTACGCCGGCCTGGTCGCGGTGATCAATGCTTTTCTGGGGCGAAACGTCGGGTTTCTCAACCCGACCCTGTATAAATACGGGCCGCAGATCTGCAAAGACATCACCTTCGGAGATAATGACTCCAGTTATACACCGGATGCGCCGGTCTATACGGCAGACGTTGGCTGGGATCCGGTTACCGGTTGGGGCAGCCTGAACGGTCTTCGATTCCTGGCGGCTCTCGCGCCGGCGCCGATCATTGAAACCGCAATCGCCAACGGCGGCTTTGGCGACGCCTGTGTCGGAAGCTTCGTCGACGAAATTCTAACCATCAACAACAGCGGCTTCGCCATGCTGCTGATCTCGAACATCACCGTGTCCTCGGCCGACTTCCTGGCGCCCAAAGTGGCCTCCTATCCGCTTGCGGTGGCGCCTGGCTGCTCCATGGACGTGATCGTCCGGTTCAGGCCCACCAGCGTCGGCTCGAAGGCGGCCACGGTGACGATCTTCAGCAACGATTTGTTCGGGCCGCACAAGGTCACAGTTACGGGCACCGCGCATGCCCCCCGGCTGGTGCTCATTCTCGCGGACAAGGGCGACTTCGGCCACGTCTGTGTCGGTTCGTTTCGAGACGAGCCGCTGATTGTAAGCAACAGCGGGAAATGCGTTCTTTCGATCAGCGGAGTCTCGTCGTCCTCTCCGGAATTTCTGGTGCCGGAAGTGTTGCACTACCCGATTTCGATCGGACCTGGCGATGCGATGCCTCTGCCCGTGCGATTCGAGCCCACCAGTTTCGGCGCGAAGTTTGCGACGCTTACCATCACCAGCAACGATCCGTCAGGAACGCACACCATCGAGGTATCCGGCGACACCCCTTCAGGAAAGCTGGCGATCACGGGTTCCACGTGTTTCGGAGGCGTCCCGGCTTGCTGCTGCAAGGAGCGCACCATCGCGATTTGCAACGTAGGCGACTGCAAGCTGCATGTATCGAGTGTCGCGTTCAAGAAGAAGAGTCGCTATTGGAAGCTGCTCAACAGTCCGTTCCCGGCGACGCTGCATCCGGGTTCATGCCTTTCGGTGGTTATACGCTACAAAGCCGAGGAAAAAATCGCGCGGCTCAGCGAACTCGTCATCACCAGCAACGATCCGTCGACACCGGTGAAAGTCCTGGAGCTTCCGGCCTATACAATTTGGGAGAACGAGTGTTGCAAGAAGTGCTGCGACGATTGCCGGAAGGGATCGTGCGAAAAGCGGCACTGCAATCCGTGTTGCCAGAAATGCGCCGATGAGTGTTGTGATGAAGAGGATGATGACGATGACAAGAATAAGGACTGCGACGAGTAAGTCATCACTCTTGTTAGTTGGCCCGCGCCTTCGCGCTCGGCGGCGATCGCTTGGACGGCCTAACATTCGTTTCGACGGCTTGCGATCGCTTCTGACCGTTCTCCGTTTCGTCGGGTGAAGGGCAGCCAGTGATCGTTCGGCACAAACTGGCACAAGGGATCGAATGAAACACGAGATTATCCGGTACTGGAGCGACCCGGCGCGGCGCCAGCGTAAATCACGTCCACATTATCGCCGCCGATCTGAACCACAACCGGAAGTGTAAGCGGGGCACGACGCAACGGCGAGAGCGCGCCGGTCTGCCCGGCTGGGCTGATCATCCCTCCGCCGGTACCGTAGATCGCGACGATGCTCCCCGGCAAGTAACGAAAAGCCACACTGCCAATGCCGGTTATTTTTCGAAAATCCCGCCGTTTGGTGGATTTGCAGCCACCCTGGTGATCACTCCCGTCATCGCGTCGAGGGGCGCCGTCGATTAGGATGTCGCGAGGAGGCCCGTCGCAGAATTGAATATTGGGTTGGCTCAGTAGATCGGTAGGCCCTCGTTAGGAGACGCCGGGCGCCGCCGGTCCAAGGTGGGCCATTAGCCGAGAGAAACGCTACCGTTGTTTAGCAGATCCACGCGGATTATGGTCGGCAAACCGAAAACTGAACACATTCGGATGTATCGCCGCCCGCTCGGCGGTGTCAGCTCAACTTCTCGAACCCCCAGCTAAACCGCCGAGCCACTTCATCCACCGTCCCTTCCCCCGCAATCCGCCCTTTCTCGAAAAAAACCGCGCGCGAAGCCAGCGCCTTCGCGAACGCGACATCGTGAGTCACCAGCAGTTTCGCTTGCGGTAAATTGCGCAACAGCCGAGCCAGATCGCCTTGCCCCGGCGGGTCGAGCGATGTGGTGGGCTCGTCGAGCACCAAAACCTCAGGCTCCATCACCAGCACTCCGGCGATCGCGACCCGCCGTTTTTCTCCGCTGCTCAGGTGATACGGCGCCTTGTGGATCGCCGCGCCCATGCCCACTTGCTCCAGCGCCTTCCGGGCCTGCGTAATCGCAGCGTCGCTCGATAGGCCCAGATTCATCGGCCCGAACGCCACGTCCTCCAGCACGGTCGGCATGAAGAGCTGTTCGTCCGAATCCTGAAATACCAGTCCGACCTTACTTCGAATCCGCGCGACCGTATCTTTCCGCACCGGCATCCCGCACACTTCGACGAACCCTTCGCCCTCCAGCAGCCCGTTCAGATGCAGCACGAACGTCGTCTTACCGGAGCCGTTGGCGCCCAGCAGCGCGACGCACTCGCCGGCATCCAGGTGAAAGTCGATGCCATCCAGCGCCTGCGTCCCGTCCGGGTATCGATAGCGCAGCCCGCGTGTTTCGATGACGCTCATAGCGCGAGCCGTATCCCCACCGAGGCAGCGATCGCCGCGCACAGAAACGTCGCATCCATCGCGCGGAAGCGAGCCGTGGAAATCATCGGAAAACGCCCGGAAAATCCTCGCGAAAGCATCGCCAGATAGATGCCGTCGGCCCGCTCCCACGATCTCGCGAACAGAGCGCCCAAGGCTCCCGCCGCGGCGCGAAAACTCAACCCCCGGCGGCTGTTCGCGGCCAGGCGCATGTGCTGGGCTTGTTCCGAAATGACGAATAGATAACGATATAAGAACTGAATCACCAGGATCAGCGCCCGCGGCACGCCTAAAGATTCAAGTCCATGAAGCAACGCGTTGGCCGGCGTGGTCGCGATCAGAAGAAGCGCGGCCAACCCGCACAGAAAACTTCGTTCCGCGAGCGCGATGGCGCGAGCCGGATCGCCCGCCCACCACGTGAGCAATGCAAACGTCGCGGAAAACGGCAACACCAGCGCGGCCCGCCGAGCCAGCGCACTTAAAGGCAATCGAGCCGCGAGAATCGCAGCCGCCAGCAGTCCGGCGTACGCTGCGAATGCGACCTGCGCCCGCGGCGCGGTGGTCGAAACCGCGATCAGAAACGCCAGCAGGGCCCCCGCCTTGGCCCGCGCGTCGCGAGCGTGCAGCGGGCTCGACCCGCGGCTCCAGCGCTCCACCACGACATGGTGCAAGCTAGGCGTTCCTCTGCTTTCCGATCAGCTTCCCGGTCGCTACGCAGACGCCGTAGATCAGAACCAGACCCGCGACTCCCGCCGCCGCGCGACGCAGCCACGCCGACTCGATTCCATGCACCTGATAATCCGCTAGCGGCGCATGCATCCATCCGGGCGCATGCGAGGCGGCCAGTTGCTCGATGCCATCCGGATTGGTCGAAGCGATCAGGATCCCCGCCACCGCCAGCACCACCGCAGCCATCGCCATCGCGGAGACGACGCGCGACCCCGCACCCTTCGGCGACCGCACCCAGGCCGGATTCAGCCGTTCAATCGCCCGCACTGCCGCCAGCGTGATCGCGCCCTCCATCACAGCGCTGATCAAAAATAGACCCATCGACACCCATAGCAGCCGCGGCGGCATCGGAACACCGGAAATCATCAATTCCGCGAGCGCGAGGCAAGCGCTAGTCATCACGCTGAACATGCCTGCCGCGAAAATCGCGAACGGACGCGAAACGTTGGCCCACCAACGATACGGCAGATACGCCGCCAGGACACCCGCGATCGCCATGTTGAAGATGTTCGCTCCCAGCGCGAGTATGCCGCCATCCTGAAATACCAGCGCCTGGATCGCGAGAATCGCCGTCATCACGATGGATGCGGCGGCAGGTCCCAGCGCGATCGTCAACAGCGCCCCTCCCACCAGATGCCCGCTGGTTCCCGGCCCCACCGGGAAATTGATCATCTGCGCCGCGAACACAAATGCGCCCATCACGCCGAGCAGCGGGATTTTTCGGTCCTCCATTTGCCGCTGCGCGCGCCGCGCCACCAGTCCCACAGCCGGGACCGCGACCGCGTCGAAGACGCACCATACTGGGGTACTCAGGAATCCATCCGGAATATGCATTCTGGCAACTCTATTCGTATCACGATTCTAAAAAGCGTGCCACGCCCTGCTCGTGCGCTACATTGTTATACGAATGGGCGAACTCAGTCGGATTGGCGTCGCCATCGATTCCGATCTGCTCAAGAAATTCGACGATCTGATTGCCCGCCGCGGCTACACCAACCGTTCAGAAGCGTTTCGCGACCTGATCCGCGAAGCCCTCATCGAAAAGACGGCCGAGCGTCCGGACAGCATCGTGGTAGGGACCGTCACGCTGGTCTACGATCACCACGTGCGCCAGCTTGCCGAGCGCCTCACGGACATGCAGCACGAAAGCTACCACAACGTCCTCTCCACGCTGCACGTGCACCTGGATCATGATCACTGCCTGGAAGTTTTGGTGCTTAAAGGAAAAGCCGCGCTGGTCCAAAAGATCGCCGACGCGCTGATTTCCACCAAGGGCGTAAAACACGGCCGCCTGACCATCACCACCACCGGAGCCTCACTTTGATCGTCGGCACGGGAATCGACCTGTGCGACGTCGGCCGCATGCGCGACGCGATCGAACGCCACGGCGACCGGTTCAAGAACCGCGTGTTCACGGCGGCCGAAGTCGCGTACTCCGAGCGCAAGGCGAATCGATTCGAGCGCTATGCAGCCCGGTTTGCCGCTAAAGAAGCCGCTATGAAAGCGTTGGGCACCGGTTGGCGCGGCGTCGCGTGGCGGGATTTCGAGGTGACCAACCTCGCCTCCGGCCGCCCGACTCTGGCGTTTCACGGCAAGGCAGCAGAGATCGCGGAGCGACGCGGCATCCGCAACATTTCGCTTACTCTGACCCACACGGCCGGCCAGGCGATGGCGCTGGTGATTCTAGAAAATTAGTCGGCCTTGAACCCGATTCGCCGCCCCGCCGGCGGAGGCAACATTCTCATCATATCGATCTCCTCCGCCAGTATATTGATCACCGAAGCGTGATCCTTCTGCGTCGCTTCCAACCTCTCCATCCTGTCCGCCAGGTCTTTGTTGGACGCCACCATTTCCCGCAATCGCACGAACGCGCGAACCACCAGGATGCTCATTTGTATGGCCCGTTTGCTCTTAAGCACCGCGGATAACATCGTAACTCCATGCTCTGTAAAGGCGTAGGGCAGGTACCTCCGGCCTCCCCACCTTGAGATTGCAGTCTGCAAGCTCAAGATCTCCATCTCCTGTTGCGTGAGCTGAAACATGAAATCTTCGGGAAATCGATCGGCGTTGCGGCGGACTGCCAGGTTAAGGTTGCCGGTTGCGACCTGGTACAGTTCAGCCAAATCCGAATCGATCATAACTTTATGACCACGAATGAGATAGATCCGGCGTTCGACTACTTCAACGGGCACCGCCAGCGGACTACTCATGAGTCGATCCAAACATTTGTGGCGCGAACCTGGAAATCTTCTCGCGATTTCTGGCAGGCCCTTCCGGCTCCTATAATTGAAGTGATTATGCGCAAGCGGTACCTTTACGGGTCGGGGCTGGTCTTGCTCGCCATTCTGTTGACGCTGGTGGTGTGGCAGGTCTCTTTCAGCTTCGGCGAATATGGACCGGCGAACACCTCCCAGACGTTCGTCTTCTGGGCCACCTCCACCCTGATTTTTCTCCTCACCGTGACCCTTAGCTTCATGCTGTTCCGCACCGGCGTGAAGCTGTACATCGAGCGCCAGAGCCACCGCGAAGGCTCGCGCATCAAGTCGAAGCTGGTTTTTGGCGCCCTCGCGCTCAGCCTTCTGCCCGTGGTTTTCATGCTGGCGTTCAGTTACGTGATCCTGAACCGCAACGTCGAAAAATGGTTCAGCCGCCCGGCCGAAGGAGTGCGAACCAGCCTGGTGGATTCCGCCGCGGCCCTCGATGAGGAAGTGCAGGACCGCGCTCAGGCCCTCGCCAACTGGCTCGCGACGTCGCCGGAGTTGCGCACCGCGTCGGCCGATTTCGCGAAATTGTGCGCCGACAATCGCATCTCGGAGCTGCGCATCACATCGAACAACGACACCGCCAATCTGTGCCCCGCCGACGAGGCCACCGGAAAGCTGTTCGAAGCTCGCGCGCCTTTGGGCGACGGCCGCACGCTGCGCATCGGCGTCCACCGCGGCGTCGATCTCGAATCGCAGGAAAAAGACATCGAGCGGTACATGAGCGAGTACAATCAGCTCGCCGCCGAAAAGAAAAATATCCGCAAACTGTATTTACTGTTCCTGGTTCTCATCGCTTTGTTCATCCTGTTCGTCGCGACCTGGATCGCCCTCCTGCTTTCGCGCCACATCAGCGTGCCGATCTCCGCGCTTCTGGTCGCCGCCAGCGAGGTGCGGAAAGGAAACCTCGGCTATCGAGTCCAGATCAAAGCGATCGACGAGCTCGCCACGCTGGTCCGCGCTTTCAACGAGATGATGCATGAACTCGAAGCCAACAGCCGGGAGCTCGAAACCCGCCGCCGCTTCACCGAGGCGATCCTTGAAAGCATTCCGACCGGCGTGATCTCGCTCGCTTCCGACGGCCGCATTCAACGCGTCAACCGCGCCCTGCATGGCCTGTTCCCGGAGGAACAAATTACCCGCGCCGCCCGCCTCGACGATCTCTTTCCACCCCGCGACGTCGCCGAAATCGAGTACCTGATGAAGCGCGCCAGCCGCACCGGCGTAGCCGCCAGCCAAATCGATCTCGAATCGCCGCAGCAGGTCCTCCATCTCGCCGTTACTGTTTCCGCGTTGCCTGCGCGCCACTCCGCCGCTCCCGGATTCGTGCTCATCCTCGAAGACACCAGCGAGCTGCTGCGGGCGCAGAAGGCCGCGGCCTGGCATGAGGTGGCCCGCCGCATCGCGCATGAGCTGAAGAATCCTCTGACGCCCATTGCCCTGTGCGCCGAACGCATCGCCCGCCAGCTCGATCGGGGCGTCACCACGCCCGAATCGCAGCGGATTCTGCGCGAATGCTCCTCGACCATTGCCCGCGAGGTCGAATCCGTCAAGAATCTGGCCGATGAGTTCTCGCAGTTCTCGCGATTCCCCGCCGCACAGCCGGTGCCCAGCGATCTCAACGAAATCGCACGCACCGCGCTCAACGTCTTCGCCGGCCGGCTCGACGGCATCGATCTGCGCATGGATCTCGCCTCCCACCTCCCCGCTGTTAATGTCGATCCCGAGCAGTTCAAGCGCGTCATCGTCAACCTGGTCGACAACGCGGCCGAGGCCATGCGCGAATCGCCGCTCAAACGCCTGTTCGTCGCCACCCGCGCCACTTCGCGCGAATCGGTCGAGCTCCTGGTCGCCGATACCGGCAGCGGCATCTCCGCGGACGATAAGGAAAAGCTCTTTCTCCCGTATTTCTCCACCAAGAACCGCGGCACCGGCCTCGGCCTGGCGATCGTGAATCACATCCTCTCCGAGCACGGCGCGCGCATTCGCGTCGAGGATAACCGGCCCGCCGGCGCGCGCTTCTACGTTGAAGTTCCCGCCACCGTCGCCATTGAAGCGGCTGAAGCGGAGATCCGCGCGTGAAAAACACGCGCATCCTGATTGTCGACGACGAACCCGGCATTCGGGACTCCTTGCGCGGCGTCCTCGAAGACGACGACTATACGTGTCAAACGGTCGAGACCGGCGAGCAGTGCCTGGAAGAACTCGCGCGTCAGAACTACGAAGTAGTTCTCCTGGATGTCTGGCTGCCCGGCATCGATGGAATGGAAACCCTGGCGCGAATTCAGGAGATCCCCTTCGCAGACCGCCCCCAGGTCGTCATCATCTCCGGCCACGGCACCATCGAAACGGCCGTGAAAGCCACTAAACTCGGAGCCTTCGATTTTCTGGAGAAACCGCTGACCATCGAAAAGGTCAACGTGGTGCTCAATAATGCTATCCAGCAGCGCCGCCTGGAGCTGGAGCTGAGCCGGTTGAAAGATTCCGGCGACGCTCTTCCGCGCATCATCGGCGAAAGCGTGCCTATGAAGGCTCTGCGCCAGCAGCTTTCGCTGATGGCCGCCACCAACGGCCGCGTGCTGATTTTCGGCGAGAGCGGCACCGGCAAGGAGCTCATCGCCCACGCCATCCACGCCGCCAGCGCGCGATCCAGCGAGGCCTTCGTCGAAGTGAACTGCGCCGCGATCCCCGAAGAATTGATCGAAAGCGAGCTCTTCGGCCATCGCAAAGGCAGCCTCGCCAGCGCCTTCGAAGACAAAATCGGCAAGCTCCTCAAAGCCGACGGAGGAACTCTGTTCCTCGATGAAGTGGGCGACATGTCTCTCAAAACACAGGCGAAAGTCCTGCGCGCGCTGGACGAGCAGCGCCTGGAGCCGGTTGGCGCCGCAGAATCGATTAAAGTGGACGTGCGCGTAGTGGCCTCCACCAACAAGAACCTGGAGGAAGAGATCGAGCGTGGCAATTTCCGCGAGGATCTGTTCTACCGCCTCAATGTGATCCCGTTTCACGTGCCTCCGCTGCGCCAGCGCATCGAAGATGTTCGCCTGCTCGCCGAACATTTTCTAGCCGAATTCACGCGCAGTTACGGCCGCAAGCCCAAGGAGCTGACCGAGGAAGCGCTTCATGTACTGGAAGCCTATCCGTGGCCCGGCAACGTGCGCGAGTTGCGCAATCTGATGGAGCGCATCGTCATCATGAACCCCCAGACCCGGATCGAAGCCCGACACATCCCGCTCGATCGCGCCCGCCGCGCCGTCTTCGATCGGCCCATGGATCAATTCGGCAGCCTTCAGGAAGTCCGCGAAGCCGCCGAGCGCGATTATATTCTCAAAAAGCTCGATGAGGCGAAAGGCAACGTCACCCGCGCCGCCGAGCTTCTGGGGCTGGAGCGCAGCCATCTGTATCGCAAAATGAAAGCCCTCGGCATCGCCCCCAAGGAGTAGGGCCTACTTAATACTCATGGAAATGCCGATGAATCAGTGGGATACCGTAGTCTGGTCATGGACCATCGTTACATCGACGAGCATTCGGTGGCGGCGCGCTACATCGAAAACGCGCTGTCGCCGCAGGATCGCGCCACCTTCGAGGCGCACCTGGTCGATTGCCCGGAGTGTACCGACCGCCTTCTACTCGCCGGAATGTTCCACGCGCGCCAGGTGAATCGTCCGCAGCCAAAGCCAGCCTTGCCGTTTCGCGCACGGTTCGTGGCGCGGCTGACTCCCTGGCAGTTGGTCCTGATCTTCGCGGTCAGCGCGACCCTGCTGTTGGCAATTCCGACCGCGGTAATGCTGTTTCTGCGTTAGGTTCGAGTCGCCGCGTGCTTGGCGTCGAGCGCCAGGTGAATCCGCCCGGTCGCCGTCGCCGGATTTAGCCGCGCAAGCTGCTCCTCGAGCTCCCGTTCACGGGTGTGATCCTCGATCAGGCAATGGGCTCCGGCGAAACGCATTTTGTGGTCGTGCACCGCCACCAGCCGCACGTTGATCCACACCCGTGACCCGTCCAGCCGCACGCCCGGAGCGTCCAGGGTGGCCATCCCCGACAACAGGGTTTGGCTAAAGGCCTCCCGGATGCGATAGTGCTCCTCGGAGGGAAACATCTTGGACCATTCCTTTCCGATCAGCGTGCGCGGAGGTGCGCCAAATGTGCTGGCGAAAGCTTTATTCACGGAGCCGATGGTGGAATCGGCGCGCAGCCAAGCAACTCCGGTCTGCACGTGCTCAATCGCCACCTGCTTCATATAAAGCTCGTCGTTCAGAGGTGTCTGGCGGCGCAAAACTCTTCGCAGCACAATCGTGAGGGTCGTTACGATGGCCAGTAAATATAACCACAACATAAGAGCGGGTCTTTCTTCTCCCAGTTCCTATATCGGCCATTCGTGACAGAGTATTACGTAAGGCCCGCCCGTGCCCGTAAGAGTGTGCTGAAAAAGGGGTCAGATCTACTCTGCCCCCAGCCGCGGGAGGTCGACTCTCCAGCAGAACGACGCTCGCGGACATCCGGTTAAGACGCAATAAGGCCGCGGAACTTCGGATCCGCAAACCCGGGAAATACCGATGCAATCTGGCGATTGCCGAGATGCCGCGTCACCAGTTCGCCCAGCACATCGCGGAAATCGGTGGTCAGGTTCAGATCGCGATTCTCGTATAGCTGCTCCTGCGCCATCCCCGGCCAATCGCCATAAACCTTGCCGCCCTTGATATCCCCGCCGACCACCAGCATCACGTTGGCATGCCCATGATCCGTGCCGCGATTCCCGTTCTCGCGCGCGGTTCTTCCGAACTCGCTCATGGTGACGACCGTCACATCGGCCATGCGATCGCCCAGGTCCTGATAAAACGCCGCCAGCGTCTGGCCGAAATCAGTCAGCAGATTCGCGAGCTGCCCCTGGCTCGGCTTAGCTCCAACTTCATTGACGTGCGTATCCCAGCCGCCCACATCCGTGAACGCGACTTCCAGCCCAATGTCGGACTTGATCAGCTGCGCGATCTGCTTCATCGACTGCCCCAGCCTGCCGCCCGGATAGCGCGCACCATTTGCCGGCGTGTAGCCCTGCTTCTGCATCGCCTGCATCATCTTGACCGCCTCGAACGTCTCGCGGCCGGTGCCGTTCAGGACCTTGTCCATGGTCGATGCGTACATCGATTCGAAACTGGATGCCCCGCGCGCATCGCGCACCTGAAAATCGTTCAGATTCGCGATGGCGACCGCATCGTTGCGTCCTCGCAACGTGCGTGGAAGATCCGCGCTGAAGCTGACCGCCCGCACCGGCGATTTCTGCTCTTCCTGCGGCAACGCTCGATTCAACCAGCCGTCCGTGGTCGCCTTGCGTCCGGGGGTGCCGGATTCCATGTAGTCCTGCGCATCGAAATGCGACCGCGTCGGATCGGGCGAACCCACCGCATGCACAATCGCGAGATGGCCCGAATCGTAAATCGGCTTCAGAGGCTTCAGCGAAGGATGCAGCCCGAAAAATCCATCCAGGTCGATTGCCGAGTCCGCGGTCCCGTCCGGGCGCGGAATCGCGATCGACGGCCGCAGATCGTAATAACGCTGCTCACCGTGCGGCGCCACGACGTTCAGCCCGTCGACCGCGCCACGCTGGAAGATCGCCACCAGAATTTTCTTGCGCGGGCTCGGCGCATCCGCAGCATACAGTGCACGCGAGAGCCACACCGGCGTCGACCCGACTCCGAACATCGCCATCGCCGAGCTTTTCAGAAAGATTCTACGGTTCATGCTTCTTACTCCTTCAACCGCCCGCGATTACCTCGCCGCCAGACCAAACACAGCCGCAAGCTACTTCCGCTGAAAATCCGGTGAGCCGATGCATCAATCCCGCCGCCAACGCCGCCGTCGGCGCATTCGGATTCTTGCCTTTCTGATCCGCCAGGGCCTTCCCGATCGCCTGTCGCGTCTGCTCGGTCGCGTCGTGGAACAGCACCTGCCGCGCCGATTGTTGCGGATCGTCGGCGAACTGCGATGCATCCACTTTCACGCCCGGCACTTTGTTCTGCGCCAGCGCCAGCGCGAAATTCATCCGCCCCAACAGCGACGCCGAGTTGACCCATTCCGCATTCGCGCTCGAATATCCGGTCGGCTCGCTCCTTGCGATACAGCGGCTCGCCCAACTGCCCGATCTGCTGCGCCAGCGGAAACGCGTAATCCACCTCGGCGCCCGTCGCCCGAACCGCGCTCGCGATCATCTCGAAACGGCGTCTTCACCTTCGCGCGATACGCGCCTGCCGAGAAAAATTCCTTCGACGTCGAGCATGGTTTTCATCACTTCGCGAATGTCGCCGTGCGTTTCGGTGAACGTCTTCGCCATCTTATCGATCAGCTCCGGCGGAGGATCGTCCGCCACAAACCGCTGCGCCAGCTTTTTCGAAATGAATCGCGCGGTCGACGGGATGATTGGCCAGAATATCCAGCACCTTTTCGCCGTCTTCCTTGCCGCCGCCCGCCGGAATCGTCACGCCCAGCACCACCTTCTCGCCCTTGTCGTGCACTCGTCGTTGAAGTAAAAATCCGCCGCCCTGCTGCGGATTGCGGATGGTCCAGCCCGTGAAGCAGCGCGCGACTTCGATGATGTCCTTCTGCGTGTATCCGCCATCGACGCCCAGCGTATGCAGCTCCATCAGCTCGCGCGCGTAATTTTCGTTCAGCCCGCGCTGCGGCCGGTTGTTAGCCGGTTTGCGCGCCGCATTCGCTGGCGGCGGCGCGACGCTCTCCCAGTTGTCGAGATAGAACAGCATCGCTGGGCTCGAGGCCGTCGCTTCCAGCAGATCGCGGAAATGCCCCAGCACGTGCGGCCGGATCGCGTCGCGCTCATAGGTCGGCACCAGGAACCGGTCCGCGCCCTTGTCGAAAAATACGTTGAAGTGGTTGAACCAGAAATCGACCAGTTCTTCCTCGAGCTGCCGGTTGCTCAGAATCGCGCGATAGAGCTTTGCCTTCCGCCAGGTCGTAAAACGACCACACTGCTGCGGCTGATTCGCCAGCATCAGCTTGCGCCGCAGCGCCGGAGCCGCCGCCGCCATCAATTGGTTGCGCATCGGCTGCGGCATCGCGATCACGACGTCGTCGATTTGGTCGTCCGGAATCGACTCGATCACTTCTCGCTTCTGATCGATGGTCCCGCTGCGCAGCGTCCTGATCTGATTTGCGGTCAGCAGCTCAGTCAGCGGAACCACTGGCTCCATTGGAGCATTGTCTTCATCGGTCTTCTTCACTTTTACGCGCCGCGCGATTCTTTCCACCGCCGCGCGAGCCACCGGATCGTCCGGCAGCGGCTTGCCGCCCCAGCGCCACCGCGCGAATCATTTGCGGCGTCGGGTACGCATTTGCCGTCTCCGCCTGCGTCATCCGCAGCGATTCGAGCGGCTCCAGTTTCTTCGCCAACTCCGGATTTTCGCGAATGCGCTCCGGATGAAGCTGCAGGTCGATCCACTTCTTCACACCCATTTTCCGGACTGCCTCGACGTCGCCCGGGCGCGGCCCGAACGTCAACCGGTCCAGCGCGTGAAGAATCTGATCGTCTTTTGAAAGCTTTTTCTGGAACTGCGAGTAATCGACCTTCGGCTCCTTCTTGATGGTCCGCGCAGGCAGCGCCCACCCGCAAAACAGAGTCAGCGCGATCGCCAGAAACTTCCGCATCAAAAATGGCCTCTACTCTATTAAACGCCGAATGGGACCAAAAGTTGACTGATTAAAGGAGCTTCATCTGCGCGCTGGTCTTTAACAGGAACCCGTCTGTCATTCCAGCGATGTAATCGCATACCTGCCGATGCACCGGCTTGTCTGCCGATTCTTCCAAGTAGTTGGCAGGCAACAGGTCCGGCTGTTCCATGAACCTCGCAAACAACGCGCCGATCAGCTCCGTCGAATGCGCACGGGCTTCCACCAGCCCCTCGCTTTGATACACCGTCGACTGCAGTAGTCCCTTCAACTGCGCAGTACCAGCCTCGGTCTCGGTCGAAAATCGAGCCACTCGTGTCTCATGCGCGCGAACCGCATCGACGCTCTGCAATCCGTCAGCCGCCGCCATGGTCCCTTCGATCAATCCGGACACCAGCCAATTGACCAGCCCGCGATCGATCTCATGCATCCGCACGCGCTCCGGCGCGCCTGGAAACTGCATCGATGCAGCTTCATCCAGCTCGCGAAACTTGTATACCGCGCGCCGCGCATGGTCGATCGAAACCAGCCCGGCCGAGTATCCATCGTCAAGATCCGACGTGTTGTATGCAATCTCATCGCACCGGTCGATCAACTGCGCTTCAAGGGGCGGCCGCAAGCCTGGAAGATATTCATCGAGCTCCGGAATCTCGCCCGGCTCAAAATCGCGCGAATGTTTCGCGATCCCTTCGCGCACCTCGAACGTCAGATTTAGCCCCGGAAACCGAGCGTACGGATTCTCAAACGTTTCGACGATGCGCAGCGCGTGCAGATTGTGGTCGAAGCGCTCTCCGAACCCGCGCATCAACCGGTCCAGCTCAGCTTCGCCGGCATGCCCGAACGGGGGATGCCCGATATCATGCGCCAGCGCGAGCGCTTCGGTCAGGTCTTCATCGAGACCAAGCACGCCAGCGACGGTTCGCGCGATCTGCGAAACCTCGATGGTATGCGTCAGCCGGTTGCGAAAATGGTCGGAGAGCCCCTGCGCAAAGACCTGCGTCTTGTTTTCGAGGCGCCGGAAGGCCCGCGCATATAAAACGCGATCCCGGTCGCGCTGAAACTCGTTGCGATAGGGATGGGGAAGCTCAGGGTAGCGGCGGCCACGCCCGCGCTCCACCGGAAATCGCAAACGAGCTAGCGGCACTACTTAGGATTCAGGTCGCCCAGCGCCTGCACGGCTGCGCGGCTGACAGGGGTACGGTCGGTACGCATCGGCTCCAGCATTTTGCGCGCTTCGTCGGGATTTTTCTTGCCGATCTCGAGCGCCAACTGGATTTCGGCCTGTTCCTTGGAAACGGTCACCGTCGGATTTGCCATCGCCTCGCGCAGCGTCTTGATGGCATCGTCGTACTTGCCTTCCGCGTCGTACATCCTGGCGAGCGAAAGCCGAGCCAGCGCCGCCAGCGGTTTGGGCGCCGAATCCACCAGGTCCTGGAAGCGCTTTTCGGCTTCAGCCACATTGCCTTTTTCCGCGGCATCGGAGGCCAGATAAAACTCCGCGATCGATCCTTCCTCGGTCCCGTGATACTTTGCCGCCAGCTCGGTCAGCGCCTTGGCGCGAGCGGTATCTTTCTCAGCCTGCGTCGCATAATGGAGCAGCGCGGGCTGCGCCGGCGCATTTCCGACCGTCGCGTTATCGATCCGCATCGCCTCCGCCAGCGCCTGTTCCCGCACGCCGGCCTCATATTTCATGTAGAAATAGATCCCGCCGGCGATGAGAATCACGGCCAGAGCGATGGACGCATAGCGGATGGTCTCAGTTCGATGGACGTTGAGAAAATCGAAGCCGTGCTTCATTTCCAGGGCGAACTTGTCGGTCTTGAGGTCTTTACGGGTTTGTCGCTTCACAGAAACTCCCGAAGACCCTCATTTTAGCACGACGCATCGACTTACTCCTTTTTCCGTCTCGCCCGACGCGTCATGCCGAGACGTTCCTCGATCCCCTTCCGGCTGAGTCCGAGAGTCCGTCCGATGCCAAGAACGATGTCTTCAGCCCAGTCCCCTTTTCTTGGGGATCACCACCGGGCGGTGCAAGCCTTCTCGAACCATGATGTAATGATCGCCCCTCTGCCGGTCAAACCGGCAGCCCTGTGATTCGCACAGCTTAACGAGCTCTTTTCAATCAACGGGACGCACTTAGTTCGAGCAGATGAGCGGCTACATAAGCTGGGACCGATACGTCGATATAGTCCGACGCAAGATCGGCACGGGCCTTGGCGTGCCGTGCCTGAACGTGGACAAGGCTGGCTCCCGCAGAAGGTTTCTCTCCCGGTTTTACTCTCTTGAATCCGGCTTCGCGGAGCGCTTTCTCCAGGACGCCGCGTTGAATGCAGGATTCAAACCATAGCTCGACAGCTTCTTTTAAAGAAGCGATGGCATGGCGCCGCGACCGTCCCTGGCTATACACATCCAAGGGCGGGCACCAGGCGATCCATTTGTCGCCATCGCGTTTTGTAGCGATCTCCAGACGAACCGTCAGATTGATGATTGACTCGTCCATATGAACTATTTGAACACGCGGAGATTACTCCTCCGGCACCGTCCACTTCTCGCCGCACTCAAAGACTTTAAACTGCAACTCCGGCCTCTGCCCGAGCATGTGAGCGATAAAGTCATTCTCCTCGCCCCCATCTTCTCCGATCGTCCCATAGTGCATCGGCACCACCCACCCCGCGCCGATGTCCGAGGCAAGCTGCGCCGCCTCGCCTACGGAAAAATTCTTTCCGCCCACCGGCAGCAACGCAACGCTGATGTTGAACGGGCGCAATCGGTCCACGATCCCTTCATACAAAGCGCAGTCGCCCGCGTGATAAATCGTCCAGCGGCCGAAGCGGATCAGATATCCGAGATATGGATACCCTCCCGCCGGAGTGTAGTCGAGCTGCGGATGCGCGGACGGCACGGCGTACACGCGCCCGTAAAGATTGTCCTTGAAATACTCGATGCGCAGATCGGCGTCGGTAGTGGTCATGCGCGAATAAGCGATCCCGGCTGCGTTCGCTTCATCCGCGGCGCTTTTGGGGAGCACCAGCTTGGCCCGTTTCGACAATTCGAGCAGCGCGATCAATGCCGGAGTATCCAGGTGGCCGCGATGCGTGGCCAGAATCAGGTCGGCATTCTTGATATCAGCCGCGTCGAGCGGGGAGGCGATGCGCCGGTCCGGACGCTTCGAAAGACACGGGTCGATGTAGAAGGTGATGCTTGCAAAGCGAACGACGAATCCGCTCTGTCCCAGCCACCAGAGCGTTGGAGTCGGCGAGATGGTGCGGTCGATCTCCTCCATCAAGGCGCGACCGCTCTTCAGGGGCTGAAGCACTGTCCGGTAGAGTAAGCCGCCGGTACTACTCGATGCAAGCGCGGTCGGAACCCGGTTCTGGAACGATCTTCTTTCGAGGCTGAAGATCAATCTTCCAAAGAAGGGTTACCATGGTTGAAAATTCGTCAGTTCGGTCTTCGTGACCCGCTAAGGCGATTCGGACCTGTCTGCAGAGGAACTTAAGGGTAGTGGCCGACATGCAAATCGCCAAGAATCTGTTCATCAGCCTTCTGAAACGGCGTGGATATCGACTGACCAGGGACGAGCAGCCCAATACCATGGCGGCGACGCTGCTAAAGTGGGCCGGCAGCACCGAAGTAAACACGGTTATCAACGTCGGAGCCTCTAATGGCTCTTGGACGCGGTTGGCACTGTTGGGATGGCCGAATGCGGAATATCTTTTGGTGGAGGCGCAGCGGGAGCCACATGAGCTAGGGTTGATCAGCCTTGTTTCCGAGCGTCCCCGGGTTCAGTACGTCATTGCCGCCGCCGGACCTCGGAATGGAACGATTTATTTTGACGCGAACGACCCATTTGGAGGCCGTGCGAGCGAAACGCCCACCGGTGGAGTTTGTATCTCTGTTCCAATGACGCCTCTGGATAGTGAAATCGAGAATCGACGGCTGCGTGGGCCATTCTTGTTGAAACTCGATACTCACGGATTCGAAGTCCCTATTCTGAGTGGCGCCACACGCGTTCTGTCACAAAGTTCGCTCCTTGTAATAGAGAGTTATAACTTCGATATCGCACAGGAGTGCCTGAGATTCCCGCAATTCTGCGCCTATCTGGAGGGTCTTGGATTTCGCTGCATCGACATCTGCGACGTCCTTCACCGGCCGCGGGACGGTTGCCTGTGGCAATTTGATCTGTTCTTCGCGCCCGTGACCAGATCCGAGTTCCAACACAACGATTACCGTTGAGCGCGGCTCGATCATGAGCGTGGCTCGCTAGCGCTATTGAAACGCCGCGCGCCTTAATCGGTCCAGAATTCCCGCCCACTTCGGCGTATCCGGCGGAGCTTCTACCGCGATCCAGGGCCAGCCTTCGTGATCCAGCTCATGCAGCGCGCTGTACAAGCGAGCGGCGTAGGAAGCCGCGTCCGTTGGCATTCGCAGGCTCCGCGCCGTCAACCCTGCCTTTTTCCTCCATATGTATGCTCCGTGGCGATCGGGAAGCTCGTCTGGACCCGCGACCAGCAGCAGCCGCGTGCGCGGGACTGTAGTGCCTGGCGTGCATCCCCGGCGCTGGGTGGGATTCTCCGGCAACGGCTGCCGCCTGCTCGATTTCTCCGAACGAAATCATGCCCGGCCGCAGCAGCGTCATTTTCCCGTCCATCGAGCGACACCACCGTCGATTCGATCCCCACCTGTGCACGGCCCGCCGTCGAGCACCGCGACACGATCGCCGAATGCCTCGCGCACGTGCTCGGCGGTGGTCGGCGAAAGTCCCGTGAAGCGATTCGCGCTGGGCGCGGCGATCGGCACGCCGGCCTCTTCGATCAGTTGCGAGCGCGACGGGATGTGCGGGCATGCGAATGCCGACCGTAGGCAGGCCCGCTGTCACGATCTCCGGAATTGCCGCCGACTTCGGCAGCACCAGTGTCAGCGGCCCCGGCCAATAGCGCGTGGCGAGCTCCTCGGCTTGGCGGCGGCCACTCGGCTCACATAGCGCTTGCGCCATCTCGATCGAAGCCACGTGCACGATCAGCGGACTGGTTGCGGGGCGGCCCTTCAACTCGAAGATTTTCGCGACCGCCGCTGCATCGAGCGCGTTCGCGCCCAGGCCGTACACGGTTTCGGTGGGAAACGCGACCAGCTCGCCCTGCGCGGATGCAGCTCCGCCGCCTCCTAATCAGAGATCATCGTCTTTGACATCCTTGCCATCCGCCGCCGTCTTGCCGGTCTTCCGGAACACCAGATAGGCGTGGATCAGCGCGTCCAGATCGCCGTCCAGCACGCGATCCACGTCGCCGATGGCGAGCTTGGTGCGATGATCCTTGATCATGCGGTACGGCGCCAGCACGTAGCTGCGGATCTGGCTGCCGAAATTGATTTCGAGCTTGGTATCTTCCATCTTGCGCTCCTCGACGCGCTTCTTGTCCAGTCTCGTGCTCGTACAGCTTGGCGCGCAGCTGCTTCATCGCGCTGGCGCGATTCTTGTGCTGGCTGCGCTCGTTCTGGCACTGCACCACGATGCCGGTGGGCAAGTGCGTCATGCGGATCGCCGAATCGGTGCGGTTGACGTGCTGGCCGCCGGCGCCCGACGCGCGGAAGGTGTCGACGCGCAGATCTTCCGGCTTGATGTCGATCTTGATCTCGTCGTCGATCTGCGGATAGACGAACACCGAGGCGAACGAAGTATGCCGGCGCGCGTTGGCGTCGAACGGCGAAATGCGCACCAGGCGGTGCACGCCGACTTCGCTTTGCAGCAGCCCGTAGGCGTTCTCGCCGTTGACTTCGAACGTCGACCGACTTGATGCCCGCGCCTTCGCCCTCCAGCCGGTCCGTGATCGACGGTCTCGAAGCCGTTGCGCTCCGCCCAGCGCAGGTACATGCGCAGCAGCATCTCGGCCCAGTCCTGGCTTTCGGTGCCGCCCGCGCCGGGATGGATGGTGACGATGGCGCTGCGCGCGTCGTTCTCGCCCGAGAGCAGCATCTCGGTTTCGAGCTTCTCCAGATACGCCGGAGAAGCTGCTTCATTTCGCGCTCGATGTCGCCGTTGACGTTCTCGCCTTCGCGCGCCAGCTCGAACAGCGTGTCCAGGTCGGAGGTCAGCGCCGGAGATCTTGGCGTCCTGGGCGATCTGCTCTTCCAGGCGCTTGCGCTCCTGCATGATCTTCTGGCTCTTTTCGGGCTGCGACCAGAAGTCGGGAGCGTTGATCTGTTCTTCGAGTTTGGCTAGCTGAGTTTTTCGGGCGGGGGCGTCAAAGATAGCTCCGCACAGCGTCAGCCTGCTGGCGGAGCGTAACGTACTCTCTTTCCAATTCGTCGAGGGTCATTCTTTCACAAGTTTAGCAGGTGGACCGAGAACATCGTTGATTACTCGGTCGGGAATCCGAGATTTTCCTCCCCCTCCCAAGTCAGCTTCAGGCCCGTCTCTTTTGCGCGGGATTCGATCGTTGCGCCAATCATAAGCATCACCAACCGAAGCGCTTGAAACGCATCGACGCCGGCAGCGTACCGAATCTTGTCACTTCCCAATCCGACGATTCGGTACGGGCAGTAGTAACCGGACGCTTCGTCAAAAGGCTGCGGAGCGCCGAGTTGAACTGACACCTTCTGGATACCGCCGACCACCGAAAACTCGCGCTCCGCAATCAACCGTCCAAGACTGGTTAGCTCCATTTTCAGATCTCCAGCAAATACCCCCTCTTGCCGACGTTCATCGCCCGGGTCGAGCCCATCTGGATCACTTCTCCTTCAGCCTCGTGGATGTGGCCGCAGAAAAAGTGAATAGGCTGGTGTTTTTCGATGAACTCGCGGACGGCCCGGCTGCCGGCGTGGAGGCCTTCTTTGACTCGGTCGAGCGCGGTGTTCAGCGGCGGGGCGTGGCAGATCAGCACCAACGGCTTCACATCTGCGAACTTCGCGAGGCGCGCGGCCAGTTCCTCTTCGGTGTATTCGCCCGGAGTGTCGAAAGGAGTCGGACTCGAGTAGCCCAGGCCGGCGATGTGCATTGCCGGCGACATCCACCAAACCCCCGTGGAAATTGATGAATCCGTACTTGGCGCAGACGGATTCGATGTCGTTCTCGGACTCGTGATTGCCTGGGATCAAAAACATATTCGATGCCCGGCGTTTCATAACCTCGGCCATCTTATCGAGGCCGCGTTGCCAAGCTCACCAGATCGCCGGCGCAGAAATAGTAGTCGGCCTCGACGTCCATCAACTTTTCGAGTGCCTTGACATCGTTGTGAATGTCGGAAAAGATCAGTACGCGGGCCATCAGCTAACATAGTAAACGGAACCCCATGCATGACCCGATCCCAAGCGTCAACAGTTGGCTAGAAGACGAGCTGTATCAGCAGTATCTGCACGATCGACAGACCGTCGATTCCGGCTGGAAAAGTGTTTGAGGCGAACGGCCAAACCACCACCAACGGCGCGCCGGCTGTCGCTGAACCTGTTGTCGAACGTGTCGTTGAACATGTCGAACGTGAAGAACCTGAAGCGCCTGCACCGGGCGATCAATCTGGTTCCGCTGCGCGGGCCCGCGCTGCGCATCGCCGAGAACATGACGGCGAGCCTTGACGATCCCGGTCGCCACCAGCCAGCGCGCGATGCCGGTGAAGGTGATCGACGAGAACCGGCGCGTCGATCAATCAGCATCGGGCCGCCGCGGGGCAGAGCAAGCTGTCCTATACGCATCTGGTGGCGTGGGCCATCGTGCAAGGCGCTCGAAAAAGTTCCGGCGCTGAATCAGGCTTATTCGGAGCATGGCGAAGAGTCGTTCCGCGTGACGCGCGATCACGTGAATCTGGGGATCGCGGTGGATGTGGCGGGCAAAGACGGCGCGCGATCGCTGAAAGTTCCGTCGCATCAAGAACGCGCAAGCGATGAACTTCGCGGAGTTCATGGCGGCCTATGACGATCTGGTGGCGCGGGCGCGCGACAACAAGCTCGCCGTCGCCGATTTCGAAGGCACGACGATTTCGCTGACCAATCCGGGAACCGTGGGGACCGTGGGGTCGATCCCGCGGCTGATGCCGGGGCAGGGCGCGATCATCGCCACCGGCGCGATCGATTATCCGCCGGAATATCGCGGCGTGCCGGAAGACGTGCGCACCTCGCTGGGCCTCGAGCAAGGTGATGACGGTGACCTGCACCTACGATCATCGCGTGATTCAGGGCGCGGAATCGGGCGTGTTCCTGGGGCGGCTGCAGGCGCTGCTCGAAGGCGAAGACGGTTTCTACGACAGATCTTTCGCGATCTGGGGATTCCCGCGCGGCCCGTGCGCTGGGAGCCGGACCAGGCCACGGCGCCGATGGTCAATGCCGATCCGGTGAAGCAGGCCGGTGTCGCTCGGCTGATCCAGGCCTGGCGGGAGCGCGGGCATCTGGTCGCGGATCTCGATCCGCTGGGCAGCACGCGTCCGCCGCATCCGGATCTGGAGCCGTCGGCGCACGGGCTGACGATCTGGGATCTGGACCGCACGTTTCACGCCGGGTCGTTCGGCGTCACGACGCTGCGCACGTCTGCTCGACCGGCTGCGCGCTACCTACGCGGGCAAGATGGGCGTGCAGTACATGCACATCGACAATCCGGAGGAGCGGAACTGGCTCCGAGCAGCGCATGGAGCCGGCGGCGAACCAGTGGCCGCTGGAGCCGGCGACGCAGGCGGCGGATTCTCAAAGACATCGTCGAGCCGAGGGATTCGAGGTGTTCCTGGACAACCGCTTCAAGGGGCACAAGCGCTTTTCGCTCGAAGGCGGCGAAACGATGATCGCCATGTTCGAGGAGCTGCTGGAGCGCGCGGCCGCGGCGCGGCGTGCAGGAATGCGTGGTCGGCATGGCGCATCGCGGACGGCTGAGCACTGCTGGCCAACGTCATCGGCAAGGGCATGGTCGCAGATTTTTTCGGAATTCGAAGGCGATATCGATCCGCGAATCGATCGAAGGCCAGGGCGACGTGAAGTATCACCTGGGCGCGAGCGGCGTGCGCACGACGTCGAGCGGGCAAGGAGATCACGGTTTCCGTCGCGTTCAATCCGAGCCATCTGGAAGCCGTGAATCCGGTGGTGGAAGGGCTGACGCGGCCCAAGCAGGATCGCCTGGGCGACGAAAATCGGGAGCGCGTGATTCCGCTGCTGATCCACGGCGACGCGGCCATGGCGGGGCAAGGGATCGTCGCGCGAGACGCTGAATCTTTCGCAGGTGGACGGCTACGACACCGGCGGGACGGTTCACATCGTGATCAATAACCAGATCGGGTTCACGACGAATCCGGAGGCGGGGCGGTCGTCGACGTATTGCACCGACGTCGCGCTGGGGTTTCAGGCGCCGGTGTTTCACGTAAACGGCGACGATCCGGAAGCGTGCGTGCGGGCGATGCAGCTGGCATTCGATTACCGCCAGCGATTCCACAAAGACGTGGTGATCGACATGGTGTGCTATCGCAAGTACGGCCACAACGAAGGCGACGATCCCAGCTACACGCAGCCGATTCTGTATCGCAAGATTCGCGCGCACAAGCCGGTGACCGCGATTTACGCGGAGCGGCTGGAACAGGACGGCGTGGTCACGGCGGAAGAAGTCAAGGCGCTGGCGCGAGGCGCAGAAGAAGCAGCTGTACGAGATTTACGACCAGGCGCAGCAAACCAAGGAAGAGTACGAACTGCAGGAGCTGAGCGCGATTCCAGCGGCGTCGATTCCGGTGGATCGTCCGTCCGACGGCGCCGGCTCGCGAAGTGCTGGAGCAGATTATCGATCGCATCACGACGTTCCCGGCCGATTTTCATCTGCATCCGAAGCTGACCGGGTTCATCGCAAGCGCCGTGAGACGCTGCATGGGCCGGATCCGCAGATCGATTGGGCGCTGGCGGAGACGCTGGCGTTCGGGAGCCTGGTGCTGGAAGGAACGCCGGTGCGGCTGAGCGGGCAGGACAGCGGACGCGGCACGTTCAGCCAGCGCCATGTCGAGTATCACGACGCGGAGAACGATCGCGTGTACGTGCCGCTGCAGCATCTGGCGCCGAATCAGGCTCGGTTTGAGGTGTACAACAGCCCGCTGAGCGAATTCGCGGTGATGGGATTCGAGTTTGGCTACAGCGTGGCGGATCCGCTGACGCTGGTGCTGTGGGAAGCGCAGTACGGCGATTTCGCCAACGGCGCGCAGATGATCATCGATCAGTTTCTGGCGGCCGCGGAATCCAAGTGGGGCCAGCCGAGCGGCATGGTGCTGCTGCTGCCGCATGGGCAGGAGGGGCAGGGGCCGGAGCATTCGAGCGCCCGGCTGGAGCGATTCCTGCAACTATGCGCGGAAAACAATATGCACGTCGCCAATTGCACCACGCCGGCGCAGTACTTCCATCTGCTGCGGCGGCAGATGCGCGGCGGAACGGACCGGCGGGGATTGCGGAAACCGCTGATTGTGATGACGCCGAAGAGCCTGCTGCGGCATCCCAAAGTGGTTTCGACCGTGGACGAGCTGACGCGCGGGGTGTTTCGAGCCGTGCTGGACGATTCGACGGTTTCGGATCCTAACGCGGTTCGCAAGATCCTGGTGTGCAGCGGGAAGATCTATTACGAGCTGCGGCCGCGCGCGATGAGCGCAAGGCTACGGACACGGCGATCGTCCGCATCGAGCAGCTGTATCCATTTCCGGAAGCCGAGTTCGCGGAAGTGCTGGCGCGGTATCCGGCGGCGGGCGAAGTCGTGTGGGCGCAGGAGGAGCCTCGCAACATGGGTGCGTGGGCGTTCGTGCGGGGATGGATCCAGCCGATGGTACAGGCGCAGCACCGGCAGATCGGATATGCGGGGCGTCCGGAGAGCGCGAGTACGGCTCCGGGATCGCTGAAGCGGCACACCGAGGAGCAGGCGGCGCTGATTGAACAGGCGTTTCGTCCACCGACGATCGAGAGGACGTCGTGGAAGCGGCTGGTTCGGCGAAGGAATGCCCGATAACAGGGTCTTATCGAGCCACATCATGCGGCATCGGGCAAGAATCGGTTGGCTCTGTCTAGCGATATGCATAGCCACATCAGTATTCGCTCAAGGTCCCACTCGAACACGTTTTGCGCGTCTGGTTTCGAAGGTCGACCCCGTCTATCCGCGAGCGGCCAAGCGTGCGGGAATTCAGGGCGTCGTGCACCTGGATGCTGTCATTGGGAAAGATGGCAAGGTGTCGAGCGTTGAAGTCATCAGCGGCAATCGAATGCTTGTGGACGCTGCTAAGCAGGCGGTGATGCAGTGGGTCTACAGGCCAACCCTGCTGAATACTGAGCCACTCGAGGTCGTTATGAAGGTTGATGTGCCCTTCGTCCTTCCAAAACCAGCAGGCGGGTCCCCAGACTGAAGATCCATGAGCCTCGCGATCTGAATGGTTGATTCGGTCCGGTTCTCCGTCGGTCATCCAGCTGAACTCGCACGAGGACGTTCCTTCCAAACAGCTCTCTCTTGGCCATCTGCATCTCTATCAATTGTCAGGTCATCAACCAGCCGCGCCCGCAGGTAAGGATCGTGCCCGCAGATCACTTCGCCCTCCCACGGGAGGCCTTCTTTGGTTTGCCCGAGTCTCGCAGCGTACGGGGTTTTACCATGTCGCGGCCACATCATTGACAGTTGCTCGCTGAGGGTGAAGCAGCCACTGGTTGCATGAATAAGCTCGACAAATTCACGGACACGTACGCCGCCGAGGCGAGGGCTAAAGATGGCCGCGACTTCCCATCTGGGGTTCTCGGCTACCCAATGCCGCGTTACAAGCCACGCCGCCCGTCCGCGGGCTTTCTTTCTGGCCATTTCGCGACTGTATCACGTTGGCCGTTGCTTCCGCTCACGCACTTCGAGACCCGCGGATCAGACGATAATGGGTCAGAGCGGGTCAGCCTGAACTGCAGAGCGGGCCTGCAGAGCGCAGAGCGGGCGCAGAGCGGGGTCAGCCTGAACTTACCTCTTTTTCGGAATCCAATAAGGTGTCAGTCTGCTCTGGCTCTCTTTCCAAAATCTTACGGCGACGACGAAGGAGCGCCCAAGCGGCGGTTTGCCGAGCTCTGGGCCCTCCCGTGGTCCGCCACTGCGCGTCTCCGCTTAGCGGGCGCCGATGCTCGCTGCTGCGCTTGCCGAGCGTTGCGCCGCAGCGAGACGCGGCAAACCCAATAGGATCAGCGAAGTCGAAGAGTCGAGTGAGTTTGAAAAAGGGGACAGAGCAGACTGACACCTTTTTGGTGTTCGCAAAAGGTATTAGTTCAGGCTGACCCCTTTTTGCCTTCTTTTTGCCTCCCCCTTTTTGCCTTCTGTCAATACTTGACAATTATTGTTAATCGATCTAGAGTACTGGTCATGAACGTCAATCTTGGCACCGTGTTCGATAAATTTGTCGGGGAACTGCTCGAGACCGGCATGTATCAGTCGCAGAGCGAAGTCGTCCGCGAAGGATTGCGTCTGCTCAAGGAACGGGAAGAATTGAAGAATCTCCGGCTCGCCGAGTTGCGCAAGGAAATCGTCCTCGGAGGCGAGCAGGCCGACCGGGGCGAGTTTGTCGATGGCGAAAAGACGTTTACTGAAATCCGGCGACGGAGCAACGCGCGTAAGCGCGCCAAAGGATGAAGCGATTCGTCCTCACGCGGCGCGCTAAGCAGGATGTGAACGACATCTGGGGCTACATCGCGGACGACAATATCGACGCCGCCGACCGGGTCCTTGACGCGCTGCACAAGGCGATGCTGAAGTTGGCAAAGACTCCCGGCATCGGCCACTTTCGCGAAGAATTGGCGGACCGGCGGCACCGATTTTTTCTGGTCTATTCGTACTTGATCGTTTACCGGCACGAAATGAAACCGGTTCAGATTATCAGGGTCCTGCATGCGGCGCGCGACGTGCGGGACGTTCTTAGTTAGGTTTGTAGCCTCGGTTGCCCTAGCGGAATTCGTAACGCGCAGGGACGACGGCGAAGCGTTCGATGAAGCGCGGCCGCTTCGGTTCGGGAGCCTTCTTGTCGAGTACCTTTTCGACGAATGCCTTGACATAAGGAGCCAGTTTGGGCGAGGCTTCGCCGTTACGAGTCGCGCGGGTTACGTTGGCGTAGGAGCAGGGGAACGTGGCGTACACGGGAACACCGACGGTCTCTTCGATCTGCTCGATGGAAAGCTCCATGCGGCGGGTGACGCGGTTGACGATCAGCCGGGTCTTGTCCTCCCATTCGAGCTTTCGCATGCAGAAGGCTTTCAGTCTGGCGAGGCGCAAGCTGGCGAGATCCGGCGTGGTGACCAGGAAGATCTTGTTGGCCTCACGCATGACCGCGAGCGAACGCTCATCGAAAGCATCAGAGATGTTGGCGCAGACCATGGAATAAGTGCGGCGGGCGAAATCGAGAACGGGGACGATCTGAGCGCCGGTAAGGACTTCATCGATCATCGGGGCGCCGGAGAGCAACAGATCCAGCTTCCCCGCTTTACGGATCAGTCGCTGCCAGGCTTCGTCGTCGAGCTCTTTGTGCCGCCTGATGGCGTCCGTGAGCGAAAAATCGTGTTCGGCCTTAAACATGAATCCCGTGACGCCGGAATAGATGTCGAAATCGGCGAGCAGGACGCTCGATCCTTCCATTTCAGCAAACGCCAGGGAAGCATTGGCGGCGATCGTGGACGCTCCCACTCCGCCCTTGACGGGCATGAAGGCGAAAATCTTGCCCGGCTCGCCGGTGGTGGGCTTGTGGAGTTCGAGGTGCTTGCCGAGGCGGTTCAGCATTCCGGTGAAGTTTTCGTTGTCGATGGGTGGAACCAACAATTCGGCCATGCGGAGAAGCAAGGCGAGGCGGAGGGTCGCCGGGTCCTCAGAAGCGCTTAGGGCGACGCGCTGGAGCGAAGAAAATTCGGTGTCCAACTGGCGGGTGATCCGCTCTGCGGCTTCGGAATCTTCGACGCTCACAAAGACTACGTCGGGAGCGGAAAGGCGCAGGGTTCTTCGGAACGAGCCGGCGTCCGGGTAGTGGTCCAGGCACTTGGCGAGTTTGAGCGGGTTGTGAAGGCTGACAATTTTCTCAAAAGTTGCCCGCAACTCCGGATTCGGGCAGATCAGGATAGCTCTCATTGGTCCTAGTTTGGTGGATAGGACGATTTCTGAAAATCCCCCGTGAGTACGGGTTTTCAAGACCTTTGTACTGGAGTCCTGGTACTCTAAATCGTCAAAAGAAAGGCTTTCCGTGGGTTTCTTTAGCGTAGCGCGAGGCGGTTCGTCGGCAGGCGCCGCTATTAGTGACAGAGGGCGAATATGCCGGAACAAGTGCAAGCGTGGATCGACGCGGAGCAGCGCCGGACTGAACCGTTTGGTCAGGCGCGCGCGGGTGCGGCCGGACGCGTGAAGAGCGCGGTTCCTTCGTTCGAAAGGAGCACCCACAAGCCGTAGATCCCCAGGGCGGTGTGGATCGGGAAGGCGGGGAGTTCGATGGCGGAGAGCACGATGGTCAGGATGCGCGCCCAGGGCTGATAGCTGAGCAGGCCGATTCCGGCGATGAGGCCGGGGAGCGAGATGACCAGAACCACGATCATGATGATCGCTCCAAGGATTCCGACCCAGGGCGAGGCGATGTCGCCGGCGCCCGCCGCTTGTTCAGATAGGCCGAGAAAGGCCGCGATCCCGCCAAAAACCAACATCACGATGAGGGCGGCGAGAACACCCAGGCCGCCGAGGACGATATGCAAGATCGCCAGAATCTTCACATGCTGTTGCACGCATTTTCCCCCAGAATAGTATACGCGTGAAGAGTCGAATGAGTTCGCGCTAACGTCCGGTAAAGTTCGGAGGACGTTTCTCGACGAAGGCGCGGACACCTTCGCGATGGTCCTCGGTGAGGCCGCAGCGGAGATGGGTTTCCGATTCGCGGTCGAGTAAGGTACGGAAATCGACGGTAGCCGCTAAATTCACGTTGGCCTTCATGTAGCGATAGCTGGTGAGCGGTCCGTGGGCGATTTTCGTGGCGGCTTCGGCGACTGCGGACGTCAAGTGTTCGGGGTCCACTACCCGATTTACCAGACCGATGCGGTGCGCTTCGGCGGCGTCGATGTTTTCGCCCAGGAAGAACAGTTCCTTGGCTTTAGGCGCGCCGGCGTAACGCGCGAGCAGCCAGGTGGTGCCGAAATCGCCACCAAAACCGACCTTGGCGTAGGCTGCGCCGAATTTCGCGGTGCTGGAGGCAAAGCGCAGGTCGCAGGCGAGCGCGATGCCGAGTCCGGCGCCGACGGCTGGTCCGTTCACGGCGGCGATGGTCACCTTGGGCAGGTTGTAGAGGAGCCAGGAAAGATCGTGGGCCTCGCGCAGGCGGTCGATGCGCTGCTCGAGCGTAAGGTCTTCAGCAGTGTCGCGCGCCATGGCGGATACGTCGCCTCCGGCACAAAATGCCCGGCCCGAGCCAGTGATGACGATCGCGCCGATCGCGGGGTCGCGGCCCCATTCCTTGAGCGATGCGATGGATTCGCGGAGCAGATCGGGGCTGAGGGCGTTGAGTTTTTCGGGACGATTCAGGGTCAGATAGGCGACGCGGTCGCGGACTTCGGTGAGAATATCAGGCACCTTACGACTATATTACGAGCAGGCTGCCGCGGCGGTTTCGTAGCCGAGATCGTCAACGCTTCGGCTGCTGCTGAAACTTCAGTATCCACCGCTTCTTTGGTCGCGGTTCATGGCCTGCGAGCCGCGACCGCAGGAAGCGGCCAGTCCAACGGTTACCAACGAAAATCGCTAGATTGCACCGCCGAGACGTTCCAGCGGAATACAGGCGGCGATCCATCGGGGAGAGGCGGCGTTCGGCTCCTGGCGCAAGAAGCGGCGTGTGCGGGATGTCGCAAAGATAATTAGGGATCTCCCAGACGTGGCCTTCGCGAGTGGTCCAGGGAAGGCGGTCGAACCGGCGCAGGCTGACCGGGCGCGAGCAGGTTCTGAGAGTCTTTTCGCCGGCCGGATTGAAATAGTGCTCGAAATAGGACATGGCTAGTTCACGAATCGTGCGATAGACGGGCTCGCGCGAGCGGAGGCCGCTGTAATCCGATTTCGCGAGCGCGCCCCAGTATCCTCTGACACGATACACAGCGAGGACATGATCGCTATCGCGCACGGCTTCGAGATCGACCAGAAGCGGCGGATGACCGAGCAGGCGCAGTGCGAGTGCGCCGAGCAGCGCGCCTTCCATGCAGTGGGCGACCTGTTCGCGCAACACCATGCGAGGGGAATAGCAGGTTTCGCCATGGGGCTCGGTGTTGTAGGCGATCTGGTCGAGGAAGTGTTGAATTTTCGCTGGGGTGGTGAGGCCGCGCAGGAGTTTGCGCTCGCGCGCGTCGAATCCGTTGAGCGTCATTTTACTTTTACGGTCACCTTTTCCGAGGCGGTGTCGCCGGATTCGCCGGTCGCGGTCACGGTGTAGGTTGTGGATCGACTAGGCTGGTCGCCCGCGCAGCCGACGCCGTTGCTGTGCGGCGGAATCCACTCACCCGGGTGGATGGCCACGTTCACGGCGTTGCTGGCGTGGAAGCAGACCGTCACGCGTTGGCCAGGAGAAACCTGGATCGAGCTGACCGAGACGTCCACAAGTTTCACAGCGGGTGGTCCGGGCTGGACAGTGATGGATTGGGAGACCTGCTCGGTTCCGCGAAGCGCGGTGAGCGTGTAAGTGACGGGCTTCACGGGGATCAGGTCGAAGCAGTGGCTGATCGCGGGCCAGACTTTTTCGACCGGAGGGTCGAGGCGAAGTTCGGTCGCGTTTTCGACGCCATAGCAAATCAGAGTCTTTTCGCCCTTGGGAGGCTTCGCGGGCGAGGCGTAGAACTGCGTGATGCGCACCGGAGAAGGGGGCGCAGCGGATTTCTCGGCGGCCTTGGTGGGCGGCGCGGGCTCGGAACAAGCAGCCAGGACTAGTACCGTTCCAAAGAGAATCAACCGAAAGGGCACATGTTCATTGTTATATACTCACGAAAGCGAATGCCTGACTTACGACTCGGCGATGTCATCGACGACTATTGCATCAAATGCCGCCGATTGACGAATCATTCTATTGTTTCTTTGCTCAACGGCGCGGCGGCGAAGGTGCGATGCCGCACCTGCTATAGCGATCACGACTACCGGAATGAGCAGATTCCGCCGACCAAGAAAGAGCTGGCCAAGCAGAAGGAATTGTACAACGCGGTGCTGGCCGGGGTCGCGCCCGCGGGCGTGCCGGAGCTGGTTCCAGATCCCGCGGTAGATCCGGCAGAAGAACCGCCGGCAGCGCCTCCGGCTCGCGGGAAGAAAAAAAGTAACTATTCCTTGCGAGTTTCATTGCGCAATTCGCGATGGACTTCGTCGATCACGACTTCGCGATCTGTGCCGCTCAAGTCTTTTTGCAGTCGGCGTAGCGCCGCGCCCACCACGTCGCGATGATGCAGTTTTGATCCTAAAGATTCGGATTGGCTGAGCTTGAGCCACAGCTCATGCAGCAGATCGACATCTTCCGGCCACAGGCGGGGAGGATGCGGGCCCAGGTTCACATAAGTTGACGGGCGATCTCCGCTGATCACTTCGAGTGAGAAAGGATGCCTCGGCTCGGGCAAGGCTTCCCATGCGAGGCCGATGCGGCGCGCTAGTTCTTCCGATTCCATGCGGGCGCTGACGCCGGTGACCAGGCGCGACGCGCGCAGGCTGTTTGCCGCCTGTGCCAGCGCATCAAAGGGATTGACGGCTGGCACTACCAGCAACTCCACCGGTTTGCCTTCTTTTTCGGCCATTTCGACGACGTGGCTGAACAACTCCTTCTCGTAATCGCTGAACATCTGGGCGTCCGAAAGCTCGTATTCGCCCGCGCCGGTGGAGATCGGACGTACGGTCATCACCACGATGTCATGGCGGCGAAGATTGGTCTTTTCAAGCACGCGTTTCAGATGCTCCATGCGATGGTAGTCGCGCACGGCCACCAGGACGCAGCCGGGACGCGCGTGGAGGCTGGTGGAAATCTGCGCCTGATGGTCCAGGTTGAACTGCTCGAGTCCCTTTTTCTCACCGCTTTTGCGACGAAGATTAACCCGTTCGGAAACCGTGAAGAGGACAAAGAAGACCAGCGTAAACGCGACGCCGTACTTGGTCGCGATCTGTTTGGAAAACAGGTTCGCGACGGCGACGAAGCCGAGCACGGCAGTGACAATTCCAAGTCCGACTGGAATCTCGCGGCCCGCGATGTGGAAGTTCAGGGGGACTTTATATTCCTGATCGCTGCGTTGGAAACGGAGCACCATGACGCCGAGGGCTTTCATGAAGAAGCTCCACACCACGCCGAACGCATACGCCTCGGCGAGGACGGTCATGTCGCCGCGGCTTCCGATGATGGTGGCGATCTGAAGGATCGCGATCATGTTGATGATGCGGTAGGTGGTCCCGTATTTGCGCTGCGGCTTGCGGAACCAGGGCAGCAGCACATCGTCCTCCGCTACGCGATTCAACACACCGTTGGCGCCGATGATCGACGTATTTACCGCGCCCGAAAGAATCAGACCGCCGACGATCACCACGAAGATGTGGAATCCCAGGCGCAGAAGGTAGGGCCCGCTGAGATTCATGGCGAGACCGCCGATCAAATTGGCGAAGTACTTGGAACGCTCCTGATCGGGAATGATCATCCCGGCGAAGATCGTAACCACGCCTGTGCAGATCACCGCGTACCAACACACGAGGTTCGCGGTGATGCGCAAATTCTTGAGCTTGGGATACGCGATTTCGCGGTACACCTGCGCCAGCGTCTCAAATCCGCTCATCGACAAAAGCGAGTGCCCGAACGCCACGATGATCATTACCATCGGCATCTGAAGCCAGAACGTTCCGGCCAGCCATCCTTGCGCGTCGGGAGCGAAGTGAATGTTCGACGGAATTGGCGCCGGCGGCAGGGTCCAGCGGTCCTTCAGAAAAATGGTCAGCGGACACCAGACCAGCAGGATTGCCACCATTACGGTGGTGATCTGCATGATGCGCAGCGCCTTGCCGCTCGATTCGTGCACTCCTTTGATATTGGCCCACCAGAAATAAATGGTGACCAGCACGGCCATGCCGGCGGCGAATGTGTTCGGGTCGACGTGCAAGCTTTCATGCAGCAGATCGCTGATTTCGTTCAGCAGCGCTCCCAGGTATTGGCCTGCGCTGACCACGCTGATAGGTCCGGTAAGGATGTAATCGAAGACCAGCGAGGAGACGGAAAATTTCGCCGCAACCGGTCCCATGCTGTCGTGCACCACCACGTACACGCCGCCGCGCACGAACATGCTGCAGCTTTCCATGTATACGCTGCGTACCGCGAAACTGAACAGCATCACTCCCAGGACGAACCAGGGAGCGGACTTGCCGACGGCCTGCTCGGCTGCGCCGCCGGCGTAGAATGCCGAGGACGCGAGATCGCTGAGAACGATGGACGCGCCACGCCAGAAGCTGATGAAGGAGAGCGCTACCGTCGTCGCGACCACGACCTTCGGAAGTGCGGACGACGGCAACTTGCCGTCTTGAGAGGACATCCTAAGACATCCATTCTACGACGTGCGCGAAAGCGCCGCGCGGGGCGCTCAATCCGATTCGCGCAGAGTGCGCATCGCCAGTACCAGTACAATTGCCCCGTAAATCGCCAGTGCAAAAAGCTGCACGCGATTGTCGAGCAGAGTCGAGCCTGGCTGGATCAAGCGCTGAAGCATCTGGTTCGCGTAGTAGAGCGGCGTCGCGTGGGACAGCCATTGCGCCCAGTTCGGCAGGCGATCCACGGAAATCACCAGCCCGGAGAGAAAGATTCCGGGCACGGTGACCAGCGGGATGAACGGCAGCACTTGTCCTTCGCTGCGTGCGAAATTCGAAACAAAAATCCCCAGGCAGATGCTGATCACGGCGAGCAGCCAGATGACGAAGTAGATCGACAGGAGGGTTGACAGGCTGTAGCCGAGGCTGAACAGCCAGCTCATCTCACTCAGCACCAGCAGGCTCTGCAACGTCGCGAGGCAGGTATAAGCCAGAACGTAGCCGCCGATGATGCCTGCGGGCGTGTAGCCATTCACGAACATGCGGGCCAACGTGTGCGCGGTTCGTTCGCGAACCAGTACGATGGCGCACAGGATGTAGGTGATGAAATGGACCACGAAGGCTCCGATGGGAACGACGAACGGAGTGGGATCGAGGAATCCAATATTCAAGCTGGCGAGGGCGACTTTGGCGATGTAGATGGTGAGCATTGGCGCGGCGAGCGAGAGGAATAAAAATCGCCGATCGTGGATCAGTTGCCGCAACACGCGCTGCGCCACCGCGAACGTCTTAGGCACTTTTCGCCTTTATCAGATCGAGGACCACGTCTTCGAGAGTGTCGCGCTCAATCTCGATGCGGGTCACGCCGTGATCGAGGCCATAGCGCTGTAAAACCTGCGGGAGAAACTCGGCGTAGTTGTCGAGGGTCTCGGTGGTGGTTTCGGCTCCGTGCCAGATGTGGATCCTGGTTCGGCCGCGATGCAGAAGATCTTTGGGCGTGTCACAACCGAGCAGAGCGCCGTTGCTGAGGATGCCGAGACGATCGCAGAACAAGGCTTCGTCCATTTGATGGGTGCTGATCAGAAGAGTGACGCCACCGCGGGCGAGATCGCGGAAATGCTTCCAGAATTCGGCGCGGAGGCGAGGATCGACGCCGGCGGTCGGCTCATCGAGAAGCAGGATGCGAGGTTTGTGGACCAGCGCGCAGGCGAGCGAGACGCGCTGCTTCATGCCTCCGGAGAAGGTGTAGACGGGATCGTTCTGGCGCTCGCGGAGGTTGGTGAAATCGAGAATGTCGCTGATGGTCTGCTCCGGATTTTGCAGACGGTGCGCGCGGCCGAAGAAGCGGATGTTGTCGCGCGGCGAGAGATCCTCGTAAAGCGCGGGAGCCTGTGGCATGTAGCCGATCTGGCTGCGGGCGGATCTGGGATCGGCGCCGAGCACGCGAACGGCGCCGGAGGTCGGGCGGGTGGAACCGGTCAGCAAACGAATCAGCGTGGTTTTTCCGGCGCCGTTGGGACCGAGGAGTCCGAAAATTTCTCCCTCGCGAACGTTCAGCGTGACGGATTGAAGAGCGTCGATACGCGCGTATCGTTTCGAAAGCTGATCGAGCTCGATGAGCACCGTTTAGCGCGCGAGCGCCACCGCGAGCAACAGGCCACGTTGAGTACCGAGGTAAGAATCTTTGGTGTCGAACATTTCGCCCAGCGAATGCGCGCCGCTACCGCTGCCTCCGCCGCCGATTGTAATGGCCGGAATGTCCTGGTTCATGGGGACGTTCGAATCCGTGGACCCTTCGCCAAGCCTGCCCGGAGCGCCGAAAACCTTGGTTACGGAAACGGCCGTAATCACGATGGCGGAATCGGCCGAAGTGTGTCCGGCGGGACGCACCCCCACCAGTTCCGGCGAAACCGAGACCGGTCCGCGATTGTTCCAACGTTTATTCTCTTCCGCGACGGCTTCCTGAACGGCTGCTTTGAATTTCGTGTTGACCGCTTCAAGAGAATCCTTGTCGGAGGAGCGCATGTCGACCTCCATCCAGCATTCAAACGGAATCGCGTTGACGGACGTGCCGCCGCCGACGCGGCCCACGTTGAAAGTAGTCTTCGGATTGGTGGGAACTTCGAAATTATCGATTTTGGCGATGGCCCGGCCCATGGCTTGGATCGGATTGGCCATGCCGAACGCGCCGAAACTGTGGCCTCCGGGACCTTTGAACGTGACGCGATAGCGATAGCTTCCGACGCCGACATTCGTAATACCCAGGCCCAGGCCGTCGACGGAAATAAATTTGTCGATCTGGCCTTTCAGGCTGTCGGCGAAAAGATTCTTGGTGCCGCGGAGGTCGCCCAGGCCCTCCTCGCCGACATCGGCGACGAAGGTAATCGTGCCGGGCGTTTTCACTTTCGCCTCGTTCAGTGCCTTGATCACGCCGAGCACAACCACGAGACCGCGGCAATCGTCGCCGATGCCGGGACCCTTGAGGGTGGTCCCGTCGCGCGTGACCTTCACGTCAGTTCCCTCGGGAAACACCGTGTCAAGATGGGCCTGAAAAACCAGGTTGGGATGCGGGGAGGCGCCGGGGCGGACACCGATCACGTTGCCGGCTTTATCGATGCGGACGTTTTCGAGGCCTTCCTGTTTGAACAGACGCTCCAGTTCCTTGCCGCGCGCTTCTTCATGAAACGGCGGCGCGGGGATTTCGCAGATGCGGATCTGCTCGTCGATAAAATGCGGCTCGTTGCGTCTTACGGCGTCGAGAGCGGCTTTCACGGTGGGATCTTCAGCCAGGCGGGCGGCGTCTTGCGCGTTCGCGGCGAGTGCCAGCACGGCGGTCAGGAATACAAATCGCATAGGAAGAGCGTAACACTTGAGCGGAGATGGTTCTAACCGGCCTGGACATGCCGTAGAATAGGTTTGAAATCCGTGTCAGGCCTTCAGAGGATCCTCATCACCGGCGGAAAGGTGTTGGTGTCGCTTGTATCGGCTACGCTGGCGGTTGCTCAGAGCGGATTGACCATCGCGCCCGCTACGCTGCCCTACGGGCTTGTCGGTAACGGTTATTCGGCGATCATCAATTCCAACGGCAGCCCTCAGACCATGTGGAATTTAGTGGCCGGGAGCTTCCCGCCAGGGTTGGCGATCTCTTCAACCGGTAGCAGCACTACGGTCTCCGGCACGCCGACCACGACCGGAACGTACCCGTTTACGGTCAGCGCGACAGATCCTCAACGCAACGGAGCCGCCACCTCTCAGCAATTCTCGATCACGATCGTGCAGATGTTCCCGGCGTCGCCGCTGCCCACCGCGGCGGTCAATGTGCCATACTCGGCCGCGTTTACGATTTCGTTGGTTGGCAGCTTCATCTGGGAGAGCCTGAATCCCCCGCCAGGCCTCAGCATGAGCCCGCAGGGCACGCTCTCCGGCACGCCGACCATGACCGGAACCTTTATCTTCAGCGTAGTCGCCACGCCGATTCAGACCACGACGTTTGTCGGCCCGGCGGTGTTGGTGCAGTATCAGCTTACGGTGGTTCCGGGTCTGGTTTTCACCTCTTCGGTGATTCTGCCGAACGGAGTGGCCGGCCAGAAATATTCGTACGCGATCCTGGCCGCCGGTGGAACACAGCCCTACACGTTTTCGCTGGATCCGTCGGTTGTCATCCAGAACGTATTTCCGCCGAATCTGACCATGAATTCGGGTGGATTGATCTCGGGTATTCCCACCACGCCAGGCATCTACGGCGTGACCGTCGATGTGACCGACGCGAACAAGTTCACCACCAACGCGTATTTCCAGCTCACGATTGCGCCGCCGTTCTCAATCGTCACTCCGTCGCCGCTTCCCACGGCCAGCTTGCAAGCCGGCTATCCCCAGTCCATCACCGCAACCGGCGGAAATCAGCCTTACACGTTTTCGCTGGCAAATGGATCGGGCCCGCTGCCTACTGGCCTGACGCTTCAATCCAACGGGTCATTTGCGGGTTCGCCGACCGTCACGGGACCATACGCCTTCACCGTGCAAGCCACCGACAGCGCCGGCTACACCGCCACCAAGCAGTTCCAGCTTACGGTCGCGCCGCCCGGAGCGCTGCTCCAGGTTTCCCCACTTCAGATCTCGTTTACCGGCGCGGCGGGAGACACCGATTTTCCTGCGACTCCTCAGATGGTTTCGATCGTCGCGCCCAGTGGAGCGCCGGTGAGTTACGCGGCAACGGTTCAGGGCGCGCCTGGCGCTTCAACTCCGCCGTGGCTCACGATTGCTCCGGCAACGGGTGGAACGCCTGCCGCCTTGTTGGTCAGTGTCAACTCCGTCTTTAACAGCCAGGGGATCGTCACGAAGCTCACGCCCGGCACCTATCCTGCGACCATTCAGATCGCGGTTCCGAACAATACCAGCCAGGCGCCGATCACGGTGCAAGTCAGCTTTACCGTCACCGCTGGGCCGCCGACTGCGCAAGTGGTCCCATCGATGCTGCGCTTCGCGGCTCGCGCCGATGCTCCGTCGACCCAGGAGCAGGTAATCGTGATGCAAGACAGCGGTGGAGGCGGTGCGCCCACCGTGACCGTGGTCGGGAACAGCCCGTGGATCACGCTTCCCAAATCGAGCAGCAGTTTGAGCGTTCGTGTCGACGCGAACTCGCAAGGCCTGAGCGTCGGCGATCACCACGACATCGTCAGGCTCACCAACTCGGCCGGCACGTTCGACGTTCCCGTCTCATTATTCGTCGCCCGTGCAGGACCCATAATGTCGCTCAGCGTCACCGGAGTGCGGTTTCAGTCGCGCCAGGGCGCGGGAACAACGGAGGGTCAGCCTGTCACCGTTCTGAACCTTGGCGATCCGGGGTCTACCGTGAATTGGGTTGTGGATATGCTGAGCGGAAGCGACTGGCTCACGCTTGGTCCGCCGGGTTCGGGTACCGCCACGCCGTCACAACCGGGCAGCTTCCTGCTGATTCCCTCCGCCAACACCGCGAGCCTTCCTGCCGGCCCGCAATATGCGTTAGTGCGCGTCAGCGATCCTCAATCGCAGAACTCGCCGCAGTATGTGGTCGCGGTGCTCGATAATGAACCCGCGACCTCGCTCGCGCTGCCCGATCCGGTGCCGGGCGGGTTGTATTTCGCCGCTACTACCGGCGCTCAGATCATTTTCGTGAACACCAGCAGCAGCACGCCGGTGCAGTTCGCGGCGTCCGCCGCCACTTCCGACGGAGCCAACTGGCTGAGCGTGACGCCCGCCAGCGGCAACACGTCCACTTCAAGTGCGGGACAGCTTTCGGTCTCCATTACTCCCGGTGCGGCAGCCGGCCCCGGAATCTATCATGGAAGCGTGAATATCGCGATTGGCGGAGCGCTGCGGGTGGTCAACGTGACGATGGTCGTGCCGAACCCGGGGACGGTTCAAGCGACCTTGCGGGCTGACACCACGTCTTCCAGTTGTACTCCGTCTCATCTTGCGATCACCCAAACTGGATTGGTCAACAATTTCGCAGTTCCCGTGGGCTGGCCCGCTTCGCTGATCGTGCGACTGAATGACGATTGCGGGAACCCGATTTCGAATGGTTCCGTGGTGGCGAGTTTTTCGAACGGCGATCCACCGCTGACGCTCCCGGGCGATGGCAACACCAACATTTATTCGGCGACGTGGCAGCCGGGCGCGATGTTCTCCGAAATGACCATCACCGTCTCCGCCAGCGCCGGCACGCTGCCGCAGTCCGTGCAGCAATTCACGGGCACGGTGAGCACAAACGCGACCCCGCCGCCTTCACTAGTCGCCAACGGGGCGTTGAACATTTTCTTCGACAACCCCACGGCCAATGCCGCGGGACGAGCGCTCGCGCCCGGCGGAGTGATTCAGGTTTATGGAAGCGGATTCGCTCCGTCGCTGATTTCGCCCGGCGTGGTTCCATTGCAGAACCAGATCAGCGGCACGTACATGCTGATCGGCCCGACCCAGGTTCCACTGTTCTTTGTTTCAGGCACTGTGTTGGCCGCGCAGGTTCCATTTGAGATTCCGCCCAACCAGCAATATTCAGCTATCGTCAGCGTGAACAATGCGCTGACGCTTCCGGAAACGCTGAATATTGTTTCGATGCAGCCGGGTGTGGATTTCAACGTCGCTGATCAGACCGTCGTCGCGCAGCGCCTGGATGGATCATTGGTTTCGGCGGCGAATCCCGCTCATCCGGGCGAATCGCTGACGCTTTATCTGGCCGGCATGGGCGCTACGGATACCGCCGTCGTCAGCGGCTCGCCTACTCCGCCGCAACAAATCCTGGTCACAACGCAGCCGATTGTGACACTCAATGGCGAAACCGTGAATGTCGGATACGCCGGACTCACTCCGACCGGCATTGGACTGTATCAGATCAACTTCACCGTTCCGAACGATGCGCCGGCGGGTCTTCTCGATCTGGTGATCACGCAAGGCACGGTAGCCGCGAACGCCACCAAGCTGCCCGTCGGATCTAATTGACGATATAGGCCCGAATCAGCTTGTCGACCTTCGGATACTCGCGATCCAGATACGCGTTTCCTTCTTCAAACATGCGGTCCTGATGCCCCGCGCGCATCCCGCCGCCCGAATTTTCTCCGTACCCCGAGTACAGTTTTTGAACCACGTCCATTCCTTCGACGACTTTGCCGAACGGCGCAAATCCCTGCGCATCCTGCTGCGAATTATCGCCGAGGTTGATGTAAAGTTCCGTGGCGCGCGTTCCGGGCTTGGTGAACGCGAACGCCACGAATCCCAGCTTGTTACTCTGCCGCACCGGGTCGTCTTCGATGGTGCGATTCCGCCACTTCAGCGCGACCTTCGGGTCGCCCGCGATGCCGAACTGCACCCACTTCCCTGCCACGGTGCGGAAGAAGCGCGAATCGTCGAAATATTTCGCGCGCACCAGTTCGTAGAATCGATCCGCGCCGAGCGGAGCCCAATCGCGATGCGTTTCAATCACGAAATTGCCCGCGCTGGTTTCGAACTTCACTCGAAAGACGTTCGGAGCGGCGGAGCCCGTCGTGATCAGTCCTAGCAAATAAAGGCAGACGATGCGCCGACCCATTCCAGATCCTGGTTGTGATCCACCCCCATCATCTTGCCCCGCCCCATCCGGATGATCGTAGTCACCGCGCGCAGATCGTCGACCCATAGGTACATCATACGGATCTCGGCCTTGGTCGGGCCGTGGGGCGTGTCTACGAGAGGGGCGAAATCGACGCGTTCTTGTAGAATGTATTGCGACCGGTCTTGAATTTTGTCGATCTCCTCGCGCGAAGGCCCAATCACCACTCCAAGCCCCGCAAACGAATACAGCGGCTTCAGCACCCAGTTTTGAAGATCATGCGGAGCGCCTTCGCTCAGGAAGTGCGTGCGCGGAACGCAAGTATGCTTCAAGAAAGGAATCGAGAATTTGCTGATCCGGAAATACCAGTTCGGATTCCCGGCCCACTCGACGTCGAGATCGTCGCGATAGTCGAACGGCGTCTGGATTTTCCGCCGCACCAGCTCATCGACAATGACGCGATTGTAAATCCGCTCGATCGGGACGCCGTCATGAAATAGCTGCCGCCCGCGCTTCTCGACCTGCGTGATGCAAACCGTCTTAATCCCCAGCATCTTCTCCGTCAGCAGGAAATCCGGCAGCGTCTTCTGATTTCTCGGATCGATCTCCAGGAGCGCGACATTTTCCGTCGCGTGATCGCCGACAACCGCGCGCCGAAACAGGTCGACATACGACGGATCCAGTGCCTGATCGAGCCCATACGCCTCGCGATAAATGCTTTGCAGAAACGGCTGATACGCGTATAGCGACGGGAAAGCCTGAATCTCCACCAGCTTGGGCTCCAGCGCGGCCGTCAATCCGAAGTCGACCTGAACGAACAACGGCCGCGCATCTTCATTCGGCACGCGATACTCGGCAGGCAGCGTTTCCTCCGACCGCGCCAGGTAATCCGGCGTCATCAATTGACCGATCAGCTCCGCGCCGTACGCATCCATTTTTTCGAACAGCGCGCGCGGCAGAAACACGGGAGTCTCGCAGTTGCGAAACTTGACGTGCGTCCCACACCCTTCGTCGAGCAGGCGCAGGAAACGCTGGTATTTTTCTGGAGTAAATTCGCGATTGAAGCGCTGCCGCAGCTCCGGAATCATTCGATCAGAAACGTGCCGGCCCGCATGATCTGCCGGTCGTCCGCCCAAATGTCGAACTTCGTGCCAACCACGTCGATGTGCGTCGACGAGTCCCACTCCGCGCCGGTGTGCGCGCCATAGGGATTCCCAAACGCGATGTGAATCCCCGGCAGTTTTTCGTCCTGCAAAATATTGCCGATCACGCCGCGCAGTCCGATATTCGTGCCGATGGCGAACTCGCCCACGCGGTCGCTGTTCTCATCGGTGTGCGTGTAGCGCCAAAATTCGTCCTGCAATTCCCGATTCGACGAGTGCACTTCCTTCAGCCGGTTCCCCTGGATGTGAATGGTCAGCGGAGCATCCTTCAGATCGCCGTATTTCGCACAAAGATAATCCCCAACCACGCCATCGATCACGAACGTCCCGTTCACTTCGCCTGGAGTCGTGAAAATCTCCCCGCCGGGCAGATTGCCCCACTTTTTAGTCGAAATGATTCCGCTGGTCTTGATCCACTTGTAGTTGTGATTCATATCGGCGACCAGATCGGTCCCGGCGGCTGTGCGCGCGCGAATCACCTGCGCCGATTGCGCGATATTGAGCACCTTTACGCTCAGATCGTCCACTTTCATAAAATCCGCGCGCATGCCTTCCAGCATGATGCGCCGCTCGATATTCACCATGTGCGCGTGACGAATGCCGCAGCCGGTTGACGACGTCGGTCATCTGCATGCGCGTACGCAGTTCATTGGCCTGCGCGACCACAGCGAAAATACTCACGTGGCTGGTTTCCATGTCCTCGAGAATCGCCGCCGGCATGTCGACCAGCGGCCGCGGCGCCAGTTCTTCCAGTACGAAAGCTTTATACGGCGCACCCAGCGATCCAGCTCCGCCGCCAGGCTCGCGGCAATCTCCAGGCACGCATGATCCGTAATCAGCGTGACTTTTTCATCGGGCTGAATCCGCAGGCAGACGTGCACTGCGTTGTGCGCCCCCGGAATATACTCCGGATCAAACGGAACCGTGCGCAAATCGCTCATCAACTGACGACTCCGTTTCTTCAATGATGTAATCCACCACTTTGGTCAAATCTCCCGTCTCGTTAAATACCCTCAACTGACGATCCGCCCCGCTGCCCGTTTCGAGGATCTTGCGAATCCCGTTCACCTCCTCGCGCGATCCCAGCTCATCCACCACATCGTCGACAAATGCCAGATATTCTTCCATCAGGTCGCGCACCGGCACTTCGGTCTGCCGTCCGAAATCGATCAGCTTGCCGTCCAGCCCATAGCGCGACGCGCGCCATTTGTTTTCCATGATCAGCGCGCGCCGGTACAGCCGGAATCCCTGGTTGGCTTCGTGAAGCTTGTACAGCTTCGCCACCGTAGCCTGAATCAAAGCCGCGATCGAGATAGTTTCGTCAAGCCTCATCGGAATATCGCAGCACCGGAATTCGAGCGTCGGAAAACTCGGATGCGGACGAATATCCCACCAGATCTTCTTCGCGTTGTCGATGCAATGCGTCTTCACCAGAAGATCGACGAAGTTCTGATATTCGCCGTAGCTCGGAAAATAGTCGGGGATGTTGGTGCGCGGAAATTTGTCGAACACTTTGCAGCGATACGATTTCAGCCCCGTATCCATCCCCAGCCAGAACGGCGAGTTCGACGACACGGCCAGCATGTGCGGCACGAAATAGCGCGCGGCGTTCATCAAATGGATCGCCGTCTCCCGATCCTCCACTCCCATGTGCACGTGAAGCCCGAAAATCAGGTTGCCGCGCGCCACCGTCTTCATATCCTCGACGATGGTGTAGTAGCGCTCATCCGGATAGATAGCCTGTTTACGCCAATCCGCGAACGGATGCGTGCCCGCCGCGCCCAGGCGCAACCCGTTGTCGCGCGCGAGCTGGATGATCGCGCAGCGCAGCTTGCGCACCTCCTCGCGCGCTTCGCCAATATCGCGGCAGATCCCGGTCCCTACCTCTACCACGCTCTGATGCATCTCCGGCTTCACCATTTCGTGAAGCTCCATCTTGCCCTTCTCGATAATTTCCGAGTCGATGTGGGACCGCAGGTCGCGCGTCACGGGATCGATGGTCTGGTACTCTTCTTCGATGCCGATGGTGAAGCTCGGTCGCATGATTCACCCTCCGTGAGCAGTGAGGAATCGAGCCCAGCGCATCTCGGCGGGTGCAGGCTCCTTCAACGCTTCTTCGACGGCAAACTCGGCCACCGCGTCCACGATCCATTGAAAATTCTCCGCGCCCACCGACGAGAACTCCGCGTCCGGCGCCGGATTCAAAAAGTCGATCGCATACGGAATGCCGTCTTCCACGGCAAATTCCACGGTATTCAAATCGTACCCCAGTGCGCGGCACAGCTTCAGGCAATCGTCCACGACGCGCGCATACATTGCCGGATCGATCGGCGGACCATCCAAAACATAACGATGCGCATGCGGGCGCCGCGGATCGTACCGCATCACGTGCACTTTCTTTTGTCCGACGACATAACACCGGAAATAATCGTCGAACTGCACCGCGCGTTGGAGCGTCATGCACAGATCGCCGGTTTGATCATACGCTTCGAAAAGTTCCTTGGGATTGTCAACCTTGTACACGCTCTTCCAGCCGCCGCCGCTATATGGCTTCAGAAACGCGGGGAATTGCACGTATTCGAAAATCTCGTCCCAGTTGAGCGGATAAATCAAGTTGCGCATCGACTGCGCGGTCGTCCCCGGCGGATGTGATTTATGCGGCAGCAGCACCGTTGGCGGCACCGCGACGCCGATCTGCGACGCCAGTGCGTAATTAAAAAATTTATCGTCGGCTCCCCACCAGAATGGATTGTTGATCACCGTGGTGCCCGTCAACACCGCGTTCTTCAAATAAGCCCGATAGAACGCGATGTCGTGCGAGATGCGGTCGACGATGACGCGGTATCCTGACGGCTCCGCCATTTTGATGCCGCCGATGTGAACGTGCTCGGCCAAGATTCCTTCCACGTGCATCGCGTTGATCCGGTCCACCAGCGCGACCGGAAACGTCTGTTCCATTCCATAGATGATGCCGATTTTTCTCATGCTGTCAGGCATGGTACCGAGTCCGAGGAAGCGAGTCCAGGGGACCTTCAAAAAAATTTCGCAGTCATGCGCTGCCACCACGGCCAATCGTGACCGGTGCCGTCGCCCCACACATCCAGCCAGTGTGGAATGCCCTTCGCGTCCATGATCCCCGACAGGCGCCGGTTTTCCTCCAGACAAATATCGGTCTCGCCGGTCGCCAGCACGATTCGCATCTGCCGATACCGGTCCAGATACCAAGGGTCATTTAGATTCGGCAGAAAATCCGGAGGACAATTGTAATAGCAGTTATCGTCGTAATATCCGTTCAAGAATTGGTGGATGTCGAACGCCCCGCCCATGCTGACGCAGTAATTCACCAGATCCGGATGCCGCAGCGCGAAATTCACCGAATGATAACCGCCGAAGCTGCACCCCGTGACTGCCACTTGTTGCGACGTATTGCGCGCGCGAATCAGCGGAATGACTTCCTGGACTAAATACGAATCGTATTGCACGTGACGCGCGGCCCGATCGGCCGGAGGCACGGATTTGTTGTACCAGCTCTCCGCATCCACCGAATCCACGCAGAATGCCTGAATGCGGCCGTTTTCATAGCGGTCGCGAATCGTATCGATCATGCCGCGGCTTTCGTAATCGAAGAAGCGGCCCATCGAGGTCGGGAACACCATCAACGGCATGCCCGAGTGTCCGAAGACGAGGAGTTCCATCTCCCGCCCAGACGCGGGGAAAACCACTTGTGATATTCGCGGTTCACAGCTTCAGCAGCGCTCGCAGCCGCTTGGTCTGCACCCGGCTCACCGGAATCTCAGTCTGCTTCTTGTCATCCATCCGCAGTTGGAAGCTCGACTTGAACCACGGAATCACTTCTTTGATGCGGTGAATGTTCACGAGGTAGGATCGATGCACGCGCCAGAACATGTCCGGGTCGAGATTCGATTGCAGCTCCTCGATGGTTCGATAATTCGACTGCCCTTCCAGGCTGCTCGCGACCACGGTGATCAGCCCGTCGTCGATGGTCGCGTAAACCACATCCTGCGCGTCGACGATGAAATTCCGGTGATTGCTCTTGATCAGCAGCTTGGTGCGTTGCAGCGACGGTTTCAGCGGAGGCGGCTCCGGCTGCGCCGTCTTCGCCCGTTCGGCGATACCCTTTCGCGCCCTTTCGATCGCCAGCGCCAGCCGGTCCCGCTCCACGGGCTTAAGCAAATAATCCAGCGCTTCCCAGCGGAACGCTTCCACCGCGTATTGATCGTACGCAGTGGCCATCACGAAATACGGCAGCGGAATATTTTTCTCGCGCAGCTTGCGGATCACGCCCATGCCATCCAGGCCGGGCATCTGCACGTCGAGAAACACCAGATCGGGTTCCAGGTCTTCAATCAGCTTCACCGCTTCCAGGCCATTGGAAGCCGTCGCCACGATGTCGACGTCGGCAAACTCTTTTAATTGATAAGCCAGCTCCTCCGACGCGAGCTTCTCATCATCCACCAAAATCGTGCTGATGACGGCTTGCGTCGCCGCGCTGGTCGCGCCTTTGAGCATAAAGTGCTAGTATATATTACGTTAGCTCAAAGTCCCTCCAGCCTGCGCGCCCACGCGCGCCGGAAGAGCAAACCTGAAGGAGTAAAACGGCTTTGTCGGCATCAGACAACGTCCAGATTGCGCCTGCCAACGGAAAGCTGGGTGTATTAATTCCCGGCATCGGCGCGGTTTCCACCACGTTTATGGCCGGTGTGGAAGCGGTGAAGCGCGGCATGGCGGCGCCCATCGGCTCTCTCACGCAGCTTGCCACCATTCGCCTGGGGAAACGCACCGATAATCGCACCCCGCTGATCAAGGATTTTCTCCCGCTGGCGGGATTGAACGATTTGGTCTTCGGCGGCTGGGATATTTTCGAAGATACGGCGTATGAAGCCGCGCAAAACGCCGCGGTGCTCGAGAAGACTCAGCTTGAGCAACTCAAGGAGCCGCTTTCGAAGATCCGTCCCATGAAAGCGGTCTTCGATCACGATTACGTTCGCCGCCTGAACGGTCCCAACATCAAGCAGGCCGCTACGAAGATGGACAAAGCGGAAATGCTGATGGAGGACATCGCGCAGTTCCGCAAGACCAACGGCGTAGAGCGCATGGTGATGATCTGGTGCGCGTCTACGGAAGTTTTCCACCGTCCCGATGCGGTTCATCAGACTCTCAAGGATTTCGAATGCGGCCTGATGAAGAACGATCCGGAGATCGCACCCAGCCAGATTTACGCCTACGCCGCGCTGAAATCCGGAGTTCCGTTCGCTAATGGCGCTCCTAACCTGACTACGGATACACCAGCGCTTCTAGAACTCGCGCGCGAACGCAACGTCCCGGTTTGCGGCAAGGACTTCAAAACCGGGCAGACCTTCATGAAGACGTTGATCGCGCCCGGCTTGAAGATGCGCATGCTGGGATTGAGCGGCTGGTTTTCCACCAACATCCTAGGCAATCGCGATGGCGAAGTCCTGGAAGATCCCGGATCTTTCAAGACCAAGGAAGAGACCAAGCTGAGCTCGCTCGAGCAAATCCTTCAGCCCAAGCTCTATCCGGAGTTATATAAGAACTTTTATCACGCCGTCCGCATCAATTACTATCCGCCGCGCGGCGATTCGAAAGAAGGCTGGGATAATATCGATATATTTGGATGGCTCGGCTATCCGATGCAGATCAAAATCGATTTTCTCTGCCGCGATTCCATCCTCGCCGCCCCGCTGGTGCTGGACTTGGTTCTTTTCATGGACTTGGCGCAGCGCTGCGGCATGCGCGGCATCCAGGAATGGCTTTCGTTTTACTTCAAAGCTCCCATGACGGCGCCCGGCCTGTATCCCGAGCACGACATCTTCATCCAGCTCATGAAGCTGAAAAACACGCTTCGATGGATGCGCGGCGAGGATTTGATCACGCATTTGGGGCTTGAGTATTACGACTGAATTTCGCTAATTATTTCGTAATTCCCGCATGAATTGCCTGGTTATCGGAGGGACTCGGTTCATCGGCAGGATGTTGGTGGCCGAACTGCTGAAGCAGGAGCACGCCGTCACAGTACTGCATCGCCGTCCGCGTCATGATCTGGGCCGCCGCGTCAAGAATCTGGTCGCCGACCGTAACGACGGTCAGGCCATGAAGGCTGCGCTGGCCGGAAATAAATTCGACGTCGTTTTCGACAACGTCTATGACTGGGAGCGCGGGACCACGGCCGGTCACATCGAAAGCTCGGTTCGCGCCTGCGGAGGCAATCTCCATCGTTACATTTTCATGTCGAGCGTGGCCGCGTATGGCGATGGCTTGAATCATCATGAGGGCGACGCGCTCGCGCCGGACGACGCACCCGAATTGTATGTGCGTAACAAGGCTATGAGCGAGCGAGCGCTGTTCCGCCTGCATCAGCGCATCGGCCTTCCGGTGGTGACGCTGCGTCCACCTTATATATATGGCCCCGCCAATCCCTTTTATCGGGAAGCCTATTTCTGGGATCGTCTGCGAGCTGGTCGCTCCATCATTCTTCCTGGCGACGGCCGCCGTCTGATGCAGTTCGTCTACGTGAAGGATCTGGTCCGCGCGGCGTTGAAGGCGATGGATGAGCCGAACGCCATCGGCCACGCGTTCAACATCGCGAATCCACGTCCGCTCTCGCAGAGCGAAGTGGTGGAAGCGTTCGCGAAAGCCTGCAACAAGCCCGTGAAGTTCGTCCGCATCCCGCGCGAGTATATTTTGCGCGCCGGCGGCCATCCCATGGGACCAAAACTATATTTCGCGGTGTACTACGACATGCCGCCCATCACGCAGGTCACCGCGAAGTCGCAGCGCGTGCTGAAATTCAAACCCACCGATTTCAATGTCGGGTTGAAAGAAACCTATCGCTGGCACCTGCGCCACAACTCGTTTCCAAAGCCCGATTTCGAGTTTGAAGACAAGCTGTTGGCCAACGCGCCGGTCATGATCCCCGCGAAAGCCTGAGCATCTCGGCGGCAGCTTTCGCGGTATTGGAATGAATCGTCACCGTATCTTCCACCTCGACCGCATACCCGCCCGCTAGCATCACCGCGACCTTCGCGCCGTGTTCCCGCGCCACTTCAAATACCAGACGATCGCGAGCTTTTAATCCATCGATCGTTAACGAAAGCCCACCGAGTTGATCCTCGCGATAAGGATCCGCGCCCGCAACATACATGACCAGTTCCGGCTTGAACTGACCCATCCCCTTGCGGCACGCCGCGCCGAGCTGATCGAGATAATCCGCGTCCGTGACGCCGTCTTCCAGATCGACATCGATATTTGAAGGCGGCTTGATGCTCGGATAATTGTGAAACTGGTGGATCGACAGCGTGAACACGGTCGCGTCACCCGTAAAAATCGCGGCGGTTCCGTTGCCGTCGTGCACGTCGCAATCGACCACCATCGCCCGTTCGATCAATCGTTCCTTTTGCAACTTCCGAATCGCAACCGCAATATCGTTGATCGCGCAAAATCCTTCGCCATGCCCAGGAAATGCGTGATGAAACCCGCCGCCAATGTTAAACCCGATCCCGTCCTGAAGCGCCAGCCGCGCTGCCAGTGTGGAACCTCCCGCAGCCAGCCAGAACGCGTTCACCATCTTCTGGGAATACGGAATTTCAAGCTTCAACAGCTCCAAGTAATCGAGCGTGCCGTGCCTTAGCCTCGTGATCCAACCGCGGGTATGCACGAGCATCAAATCTTCGTCCGAGGCCGACTCAGGTTGAATGAAATCGGCCTGCTCGGCAAATCCATCCGACAGCAGACGGTCCCGGATCATGCGGAATTTTTGCGACGGGAAAACGTGCGAGCCGAGGTTTAGGTCGTAATCTTCGTGATAAACCAGCTTAAACGGCAACAATCCGCTTTTCCTCCGCTTGGAGCGCCGTCACCAGCGCCGCGCCGTAAATATCGTCGGCCGAGCAGCCCCGCGACAGGTCGTTGAAGGGATGCGCAAGTCCCTGTAAAAATGGACCGAAAGCCGCCGCCCCGCCTAACCTTTCCACCAGCTTGTAGGCAATGTTACCACTGGTAACGTCCGGGAAAATCAAAGTGTTCGCGCGGCCGGCGACGGTCGACCCGGGAGCCTTCGATGCGCCGATGGATGCAACCAGCGCGGCGTCGCCCTGCAACTCGCCATCGGCATCGATTTCGGGAGCGCGCTCGCGCAAAATTCGCAGCGCTTCGATCATTTTCTCCGCAAATTCGTGGCGCGCGCTTCCCTTCGTAGAAAACGACAACAGCGCGACCTTCGGCGTTGCGCCAATCACGATGCGGGTGGAACGAGCCGTGGCGATGGCGATTTCGGCAACCTCGACCGCCGACGGATCGATCACCAGTGCGCAGTCCGCAAACGCCAAAACGCCATCGTGACCGAAGGAGCGATCCTGCACGCACACGAAAAATACGCCGGAAACATTGTGGACGCCGTCCGCCGTGCCGATGCAGTGCAGAGCGGCACGCACGGTTTCCGCGGTTGTACTGACCGCCCCGCCGACGCCTCCATCCGCCTCGCCCGCCGCGACCATCAACGCGGCGCGAAACAGCGGTTTGCGCGCAATACGTTCGGCTTCCATGTGGGTCACACCTTTGCTGCGGCGGCGCTCATGGTAAAGCGCCGCGAGCTTGGGAGAATCGACTTCCCCGGTCAGCAGGATCGGCTCGACCAGTCCGTCCATCGCCAGCCGTTCCGCCGCCGCCTGAACGCGCGGGTCATCGCCTTCGGGGAACACGATTTTCTTGCGCCCTGGAACTCGCCTCAGCCGGTCAACGTGACGCGCCAGGAACAGTTTCGCGGATTCCGGCGGATACGGGAGCATAGATACAATCATAGTGACTTGGTGATTCTCACAGTCGGCCACTCCACGCATCCCATCGAAGAATTTCTGGGAATTCTCAAGGCGCACGGCGTCGAGCGACTAGTGGATGTGCGAAGCATCCCGAAATCGCGCTACAATCCACAATTCAATTCCGATGCGCTGGCGGAGTCGCTGGCCGCGCGCGGAATCGCGTATGTGCACATGCCAGGCCTGGGAGGATTGCGGCATGCTCGCAAAGATTCGATTAATCTCGGCTGGAAAAACGCGAGCTTTCGTGGATATGCGGACTACATGCAGACCCCGCAGTTTTCGGCTGCTCTGGACGAACTGATTGGTCTCGCGCGGGAAAAGCGAACGGTAATCATGTGCGCGGAGGCCGTTCCGTGGCGCTGCCATCGATCCTTGATCGGAGACGCGCTGACTGCGCGCGGGATCGCGGTGGAGGATATCCTAAGCGCGACCAGCCACAAGCCGCACTCTTACACGCCTTTCGCCAAAATCGAGGGCGAAGTGGTTACTTACCCGGGGTTGCCTCTGGCATGACGGGCGCGTAGTAGCCGTGGCGGGCGCGGACCACCAGATCCTTGCGGCCCTTGACCTTCACTTCCACCGGATGATACAGGCCGTCGGTCTTCAGCGGCTCCGGACGATACAGCACGTTGTACTGATGACGCAGCTCATTCGCGATATTTTCGAAGGATTGCGTCAGGTCCTTCGCCTTGAATGGGAAGAAAACCTGGCCGCCGGTCTGCTCGGCGAAATAGCGCAGGACTTTGTCGCCATCCTCTTCGATGCCGGTGATGTTGGTGGAGATCGTATAGATCACGGTATCGGATTTGTGCGCCATTTCGAGCGCCTGATCGCGCGTGTAGCGGCTATTGTTGTCGTCGCCATCGCTCAGGATGACCATGGCGCGGCGGAATTTGTACAGCGGATGGTCCTGCATCAATTTGTCGCGGCAGGCGAAGAAAATCGCATCGTAGAGCGCCGTGCCGCCTCCGGCGCGCAGGCCGCGGATGGCTTGGTTGAGCTTTTCCGTATCGTCGGTCAGGTCGGCCACCAATTCGGCGGTCGAGTCGAAGCTGACCACTACGGCTTTGTCCTCATGCGCGCGAATCACGGTGTCGACGAAATCGGAAGCTGCTTCCTGCTGGAATTTAATGCGCTCCCGGATGCTGTTGCTGGTGTCGATCAGGATGGCCAGGCGGAGCGGCAGGTCGGTTTCCGCGGTGAACTCCATGATCGATTGCGGTTTCTTCGATTCGTAGATCTCGAAGTCCGGTTTGGTCAGGTTGGTGACGAAGCGGCCTTTCTTGTCCGAGACCGTGAACAGCAACTGAACGCGGGTGACTTCCACGTTGATGCGCGAAGCTGTATCGTCCTGAGACGGGGCCGGCTTGGGCGGTTGTGCGCCCACCTGGGAAACGACAGTCAAAGCGAGAAGCGTTACGACTACTACGTATTTCATGCGAGTTACCTTAAATTATAGTTCGCCGAGCCAGTGTTGCAACTCCTCGGGGAGGGGGGCCTCGACGGTTATGCGCTCGCCAGACGCGGGACTGGTAAACGTGACGCGCCACGCGTGCAGAAAAATTCTCGCAGCCGGACGCGCGCCGTACACGCGATCGCCGGCGACCGGATGGCCGAGGCTCGCCATGTGGGCGCGAATCTGGTGCGTGCGGCCGGTCCCGATGCGCACTTCGAGATAAGTGAATTTTTCGAAGTGCTGGAGGACTCGATACTCGGTAAGCGCTTCACGCCCATGCCCGAGTCGAGCCGTCATGCGCGTGCGCCGGACGGGATCGCGGGTGATGGGCGAGGTGATGCGTCCGGATTCTTGCTTGATGGTCCCTTCCACCAAGGCAAGGTAAGTCTTTTCGACGGTGCGGGTGGCGAATTGCGCTGCCAGTGCACGATGCGCGGCGTCGGTGCGGGCGACTAAGAGAACGCCGCTGGTTCCCCGGTCGATGCGATGGACGATTCCGGGCCGCAGTTCACCGCCGACTTGCGAGAGCGCCGCGAAGTGATGCACCAACCGATTGACGAGGGTTCCTGAGTGCGCTCCGGCTCCAGCATGGACGGTGAGCCCGGCGGGTTTGTTGACGGCGATCACGGCGGCGTCTTCATAGAGAATTTCGATCGGCAAATCTTCAGCGGCGGCGCTGAGCGGAGGAAGGTCGGCCGGGAAAACCTCGATCTTCTCGCCACCGCGCAGGAGCAAGGACGGTTTTGCGGCAGCGCCGTCGACCAGGACTCGGCCGTCTCTGATCCACGCTTGGAGCCGGGAGCGACTATGCTCAGGGAGCTGTTCTTGCAGGAAGTGGTCGAGTCGTTTCCCGGGGTCGGCTGTGAAGAGCGAGGCCAAGACTGATGTTACGTTGCAGACGATAACATACTTTGTCGTCTAATAGAAAGAGTGGAGGTCTTATGACAATGATCGAACTTACCGACGAGCAGGCAGCGGCGCTGAGAGCAAAAGCGGCGACGGAAGGCCTCACCCTGGAAGCCTGGTTTAGGAAACTGGCCGGAACGGAGAACGGTTCGGCGGCTGAGAAGCCGCTGCGGCATATTGCCGATGTCATCTGTGAAAACATGCAGAGCGTTCCACCTGAAGTCATGGCAACCATGCCTGAGGATGGCGCGAGTCGGCACGACCACTACATTTATGGCTGGCCAAAAAGAGACGAACGACCGCTCTTTTCGCCGACACGTTCTACTGGATAGCGCCGGCGGATTTCAACGACAGCGCTCACCTGTGAGCGGTTGGCGCTTACATCGGAGCGAGCATCTTCGCTGCTAGTTACCACCGATAAAGTGCTGGCCGAGTACCTTACGTTCTTTGCGATGGCTCCCGAGCAGATGCGCCGCAGAGCGCTTACAAAAGCCCAGCGAATCCTTGAGGCGCCTGGAGTCCGCGTGATTCCGCAGAGCCGAGAGTCGTTTCTCTCGGGCATGTCTCTTTACGGAGAACGACCGGACAAAGGCTACAGCCTGACTGACTGCATTTCCATGCAGGCTCAGCGGCGGGAAGGGCTAACCGAGGTTCTCACCAACGATCGTCACTTCGAGCAAGAAGGGTTTCGGGCGCTGTTCCGCGATTCGTAGAAGTCGCGCGCGGCGGACCGCTTCCCCTGCCTAATTACCAGTTAATCGCCTTCCTCAACCCACTTCCGGAAAACGTCACAAATTGGTACCAGAGAGGTTGGACCGCCAGCGCCAACAAAGCGGTTCCTTTCAACCATGCAATGAAGCCAGTCGTGACTACCCTCCAGGCCAACATGGTTGATGTTTGACGAGTCTCCAACTTCCCGCATTTGTCGATTTTCTTGCGACGTGCCAACAAGGTCGATCGTCACCGTCCACCCAGGATTGTCGAGCGTCTGAATCGTGATGCCGTATTGATGTTCCCAATCGTCGTTACACTTTGCTCGATACCACGCCTGAAGCCATTGAATGCTGTCCATTCCTGCTACCTGCTAGGTGGAATATGTCAACTGTTCGAACGTCACGCTTCCGCCGTATGATGGCGGCTGTACACCAAATAGATCACCATCCCGATCGCGAGCCACACGAAAAATCTGATCCACGTCAGCAGCGGCAATCCCATCATCAGAATCAGGCAGCAGACGATCGAGAGAATCGGGACCAGCGGCACCAGTGGAACCCGGAACGATCGGGGACGGTCGGGTTGCTTTCTTCTCAACACGATCACGCTCGCGGCGACGATGATGAAGGCGAACAGAGTGCCGATATTCGTCAGCTCGGCGAAAGTGTCGATGTCCCACAGGCCCGACGGGATTCCTACCAATAGCCCCGCGATCCAGGTGCCGATGTAAGGGGTTCGAAACGTTGTGTGTACTTTCGCCGAAGAAGCCCGGAAGCAGTCGATCGCGCGACATCGCGAACCAGATTCGGGCTTGGCCGTATTGGCCTACCAGCAGCGATGACATCATGCCGGTGAGGGCGCCCGCGCTGACGATCAGGCGAATCCGGTTGTAACCGACGTTCTTCAGCGCAACTGCAACCGCCGAATTCGGGTCCAGCGTCTGCCAGTTCGCGATGCCGGTCAGCACGATCGAAACCGAGCCGTACAGAATCGTGCAGATAATCAGGGTCGCGATAATGCCGAACGGAACATCGCGCTGCGGGCGGCGGCACTCCTCGGCCGCGGTGGAGACGGCGTCGAAGCCGACGTAGGTGAAGAATACGATGCTCGCTCCACTGACGATTCCCGCGAGGCCGTGCGGGGCGAAGGGGTGGTAATTCGCGGTGTTGATGGCGCGCAGCGCGCCCAGGCTGAAGATCGCGATGGCGGCAATCTTGATGAACACCATCGCCGTGTTGGCTTCGGCGCTTTCGCGGACGCCCCGCACCAGGACCCAGGTGACTGCCATGGTGATCAGCAGTGCGGGAAGATTATAAATGCCTGCAGGCGTGCCAGGCGCGGCGAACATCGGGTAGGCGATGGCGGGCGGCAGATGGATGCCGAAAATGTTGTCGCCCAAATCTTGCAGATAGGCGGAGAATCCGACGGCTACCGACATGTTGGCGACCGCATATTCCAGGATCAGGTCCCAACCGATGATCCACGCGAAAATCTCGCCCAGGATCGCATAGGCGTAAGTGTAGGTGCTGCCCGCGATCGGGATCATCGAGGCCAGTTCGGCGAAGCATAAGCCCGCGAACAGACAGGCGACCAGCACCATCAGGAACGATACGATCAGCGCCGGACCCGCGCCGGGCCGGCCGAGCGATGCTGCAGCGCTCTGGCCGTGCATGATCATGTCCAGCACCGTCGCTTGCAGCAGGCCCGGGTCCTTCAACTTGCCCGCCGCCGCGGTTCCGGTGACAGTGAAAATTCCCGAGCCGATGACGATGCCTACGCCGAGAAAAGCGAGAGACCAGGGACCCAGGGACTTCTTCAAACGGTGCGCGGGCTCTTCCGACGACGCGATCAGTTCGTCGATCGACTTGGTCTGAAAAAGCGACACGCGAGGCCGGTTAGCGCTTGCGCTGGCCCTTAGCCATCTTCTTCACTTTGCGCTTTTGCGATCCGCGCGCGACATCGGCGGCGCGGGGCTTAATGGCGGGAGCCTTCTTGCGCGCGGAGCGCTTCATCTGCTTGCGGACGGCTTTATCTTCGATTTTTTTCGTGTTCATTCAATCTTGATCCCTGCGTATTTTGCAATCAGTTTCTTCAACCCGTATCCGGGGAAACTCACCGTGACCTTGGTATCCTCGCCGGAGCCTTCCATGCGAAGCACTGTGCCACGGCCGTACTTGGCGTGCTCGACCATCGAGCCGGGGCCGAATTTCTTGGACACCTTTTTAACCGCCGCCGGCGGTTTACTGCTTAGGGGCGCTTGCGCTGCTGCTGCCGCGGTTCGATTGTCGATTCCCTGCGGCGCCGGCATTCCTCGCTCCGCGAAAAACTGCCGGATGTTCTCCACCGAGTTATAAGTCTTACCAGTATAGAGGTTCCGGCGCGCGGCGTCGCGGACATTGTAACGCTCGGCGGTCAGGTCGATGTGTCCCTGGTCACCGCGGATGCGATCGAGCAGCGCAGCGGGCACTTCTTTCAAGAACCGCGAAGGAATGGACGGCTCGGGCTGGCCTCCGCCGAAGCGGCGGCGATATCGCGCCCAGGTCAGATACAACCGGGTTTCGGCGCGCGTCATCCCGACGTAGCAAAGGCGCCGTTCTTCCTCCATTCCCGATTCGGAATCGAGCGAGCGGCTGTGCGGGAACAAGCCTTCTTCCAGGCCGGCGATGAACACGATGGGAAACTCGAGTCCCTTGGCGTTGTGCATGGTCAGAAGGGAAACCGCGGCACGTTCGTCGGCCGAATCGGCGTCGGAGACCAGGGCGGCGTGATCCAGAAAATCGCGCAGAGTTTCGCCGCGCTCAGAGGCATCGGCAGCGGCGTTCTGTAACTCCTCGAGATTCGCGAGGCGTGTGCGGGCGTCTTCGGTTCCTTCCTGCTCCAGCATTTTGCGGTAACCGGTGCGCTCCAGGACCGCTTCCAGCGTTTCGGCGACGGGTCGCGATTCGAGGCCGTCGGTTAGCTCCTGGATCATGCGATGAAAAGCTGCGAGCGCGGTTTCGGCGCGCGGCGGGAATGCCCGCTCTTCGATCATTCGCGCCAGCGCGGGCCATAGAGCGAAATTGTTGGCGAGCGCGTACCGCTCGATCTGCTCCACCGTGGTGCGGCCGATACCGCGCGCGGGGACGTTGATGATTCGAAGCAGGCTGATCGAATCCTGAGGGCTAACCAGGACTTTCAAGTACGCCAGGATATCTTTGATTTCGGCGCGCTGGTAGAAGCTGAATCCGCCGACCACCACGTATTTCCGGCCGTAGCGGCGCAGCGCTTCCTCGATCTGGCGCGATTGAGCGTTGGTGCGATACAGAACCGCGACGCGATGTTTGGGATCGCGCGCCAGCGCGGCTTCGATCGTGTCCGCGATGTACAGAGCTTCGTTCTCGGAATCGGGCGCTTCGTAGAGCGTGATTTTGTCGCCAGTGGCGGATTCGGTCCACAACGATTTTCCGATGCGTTCGGTATTGTTGGCGACCACTCCGTTGGCTGCTTCCAGGATGTTCTTGGTCGACCGGTAGTTTTGCTCCAGCCGGATGATGGTCGCGCCGGGAAAATCGCGCTCGAAGTCGAGAATGTTGCGGATGTTGGCGCCGCGCCAGCCGTAAATCGACTGGTCTTCATCGCCGACCACGCAGATGTTCCGGCGCTCGGCGGTAAGCAGGCGCATCAGCTCATACTGGCTGCGATTGGTGTCCTGATATTCGTCGACCATGACGAACTCGTACCGGCGATTCAGGCGTTCCCGCGTGGCGGCATCGTGGGTGAGCAGGCGGACGGCTTCGAGCAACAGATCGTCGAAGTCGAGCGCGTTCGATTCGCGCAGCTTGGCTTCGTATTTTTCATACACGACGGCTAGACGAGTAGTTATGGGATCCGTGGCCTTTCTGGCCATATCGTCGGGCGACTCTTTGTGGCTCTTGGCGTTGCTGATTCGCGACAGCGCGGCGCGATACTGCATGAATTTCTCGTCCAGGCCGAGCTGGCGGTAGACGCCTTTCAGGATCGAGATCTGGTCGTCGTCGTCGTAAATCGTGAAACGGGTGGTAAAACCGGGGCGAATCGAGGCGAGCGGGGCTCCTTCACGGCGCAGCAGGCGGACGCAGAAGGAGTGAAAAGTCGCAACGGTAGGTCCGTCACCCGGGATGCCCTGCACCAGTGCTTTGACGCGTTCGCGCATCTCACCGGCGGCTTTGTTAGTGAACGTGACGGCTAGAATCGCCCAGCCGGGAACGCGTTGAACGCTCATCAGATAAGCGATCCGATGGGTGATGACGCGCGTTTTGCCGCTACCGGCGCCAGCCAGAAGGAGTAGAGGTCCTTCGACGTGCTGAACCGCTTCGCGCTGGCGCGGGTTCAGCCCCTCTAAAAAGTCCATGAAACCATGATTTTAGCACGTAGCCTATTACCCTCATTTGGGGCTATTAGATACCCACAAATAGGGTATTGAATTGGAACTACCAGTACTGTAGAAGAGTACATGGTTCGGAAGCACACCCCCGAGACTCCTGGTGTCATCCAGGCGCGGTTAACCCACCTCCGTGGAAAAAAAGCAGTTCTGGACGATTTGATTTTCTGCCTGGAACGTTACTCTGTTTACAAATTCCCCGAGCGTCGCCGGCCGCCGGGGAAGCAACGGGTGGAAAATACCCGGCGTCGCGTCGCTTAATTCCGCCTGGGAGGCGCCTACGGAGCGCCTCCCAACCTGACGAATCCCGGCCGTCTAATGTTGTAACCTGACAGTGAGCCGGTGCGCCTTTCTAATTGGACAGATTGGATTTTGACCACAGTCGGCCACTCCATAAAGGGCACGAGGGGTGGCCATGCTGGTTGAGTTCGGGCTGATCGAACGGGCTCGCAGCGGTGACGATGGCGCCTTTAACCAGGTGGTGCAGGCGTATCGGAAGCGGATCCTGGGTACGATTGCGCGGCTGATCGGACGGCCGGAGGATGTGGAGGATGTCGGGCAGGAAGTTTTCCTCCGGTTGTATTATTCTCTCGATCAACTACGGACGCCGGAAGTATTTGAGCCGTGGCTGTATCGCTTGACGGTAAACGCCGCGTATGATTATTTGCGCCGCCAGCGGCGCCGGCAGGAAAGCCGGATGTCGGACCTGAGCGAGCAGCAGGTGATGATGGCGGACGCCGCTGCGGGCGGGAAGCAGCGGGAGGAAGATCAGCGGCGCACGAAGGTTCGGGAACTGGTTCAGTCGCTGCTTGAAAAGGTCAGCGAGGAAGACCGGATTTTGCTGACGTTGAAGGAAGTGGAAGGGCTTTCGTTAAAGGAACTTGAGCAGGTGTATGGGGTTAACGAAAATGCCCTCAAGGTAAGATTGTTTCGCGCCCGGCAGAGGGTCCTGAAGGCTTATGAGACCGAAGGCGAATGACCCAAAAGCACGGGCTAGAGGTGTAGAATGAATCGCATGCCAGACGGTGACAAACTCGACGCGCTGTTTGTGGAATATCGGAACGCGTGCCCCGACCCGGAGGCGAGTGCCGGTTTCATGCCGGGCTTGTGGAAACGGATCGAGGCGAGGCGTTCGTCCAACCTGACGGTATTTCGCAGGCTTGCGCAGGTGTGCGTGGTGGCCACGTTGGCTCTCACCGTGGTCATGGGAGCGGTATTGATTCCACGTCTCGAAAAGGCGCCGGTTTATAACACGACTTACGCCGATGTACTGGCGGCGAACCATCCCAACACGTACGTGGATATTTTCACTGGCGATATTAAATGAAGTTCTCGCGCGCGGCGATTGCGTTTTACATCGGGCTGGTCTTCGCGAGCGGCGTGGTTCTGGGTGTGTTTGGGCATAGGTTGTACGCGGTTTCGTCGGTAATCAGCAAAGCGCCGAAGATGCCGCCCGAGGAGTTTCGCAAGAAAGTCGTGGCCGAATATCAATCGCGGCTCAAGCTGAACGACGATCAGGTCGCCAGGCTGAACACCATCCTGGATGAGACTCGCGCGCGCATCGAAGAAACCCGCCAGAAGATGCATCCCGCGTATCAGAAGATCCGCGAAGAGCAAAACGAGAAGTTCCGCAGCCTGCTTTCGCCAGACCAGCAGGTGGAATACGACAAAATGCGGAAAGAGCGCGAAGAGCGGCAGAAACAGAACGGTCGAGGTCCCGGGCCGGGTCTGTAATTACTTCGTGACCGGCTGAAGTTTCTTCTTGGCCTCGGCTGCTGCGGCGGCTGCATCCCTCACCTTCTGATATTTTTTCTGAAAACGGTCCACGCGGCCTTCGGTGTCGATCAACTTCTGACGTCCGGTAAAGAACGGATGGCAGCTCGAGCAGATTTCCACGCGGATGTCGCCCTTGTGCGTGCTGCGTGTTTTGAACGTGTGTCCGCATGCACAGACGACATTCACTTCTTCGTATGCTGGATGGATGCCGGTTTTCATAGGGGGAATCCTCAGTTTAACACAGACAAACTAAAAAACCCCACGCGGCCTTGAACGGTCCGCGCGGGGTTCGTTTATTCAGAACAGACTCAGCTTCGCGTGAGTAGGCCGGTCCACAGGAGCAGCGGCCTCGTCACTGAACGAAACCTGAACGTTCGGAGTGTCGACTTTAAGAGTCGGCCACCTCACGCGTGTTTTGAGTGCAGTCTTTACTACCAGGTATCATTCGACTGGACCACCTCCTTTCTCAGTGATGCCCCCATCATAAGACGGGTGGTCTAAACTGTCAACCGATTGCGGATTCGTCACTGGCTGAGCGTGAAATTGACGTCGATCTGCGTGATCACTTCCACGGGCTCGCCGTTCAACAGAGTCGGCCTGTAGACCCATTGCTTTACGGCGTCGGTAGCGGCGGCGACCAACAGGGGGTGGCCCGACATCAACTGAAGGTTCTGAATGGTTCCGTCCTTGCCGATGATCGCCGTGTATTGAACCACGCCTTGGATGCGCGCTTGCTTGGCGAGCGCAGGATAGGCGGGCGTCACTTTCAGAATCAGGTTTTCCGCCTGGATGTTGCCGCCTACTCGAATACGCGCCGGAGTCGCCCCCGGGTTCGTGGCAGGTACGTTTTGCACTTTGCCGATGTATTGAGGCGGCTGGGAATTTCCGACACCGCCTCCAACTCCAGATCCGATGCCGCCTTTGACTCCGCCCGCGACGCCTTGCGATGGCGCGCCCAATGTGAGATTCACCGTGGCTTCATGCGCTCCATTGATCGAGATATTGCCGCGGAAGTGCTCGTCCACCTGTTGGGCGGCTTCGAGGACCTTGCCGAATGTATTCGCGGTGATCTGATCTCCTTCGCGCACGGGCAAAAGGCTGCGAACTTTCTGCTCGACGTCGGAAGGCACGCCGCTGAAAATGATATTCTTCACCACCGAGGGCGTCTGCGGGGTTTGCGGAACCTGCAGTTCGAGCATGGTGGCATTGGGCTTCGACGCGGGAAGCGCGTCGAACTTGACGATTACGCGGACGGTGGACCCCGCGCTTCCGGCCGTATAGTGCCATTGCAGGACACTGCGCAGGACCGGCCTCCGCAGCTCGTCGGGGCCGCTGACCACGCGAGCATCGGAGACTTCGCCTTTCGCATCGGTCGTCGCGTCCACCACCACGGTTCCGGTGGCGGTGACGCCCGCGCCGCGGAAAATCGGCGCGCGATGCATCAACGGACCGCCGGCATCGATCGTGATGGCCGGGTCGTCGCCTAAAATCGCGTCGGCCGACTGTGGCGCAGCCTGCGCTGGGCTTTGCAGCGGGAAAAACCAGACCGCGATCGACGCGGCGGCCAGCACCGCGGAACCGATGGTAGTCAGGCTAGCGAACAAGCGAGCTTTCGACATATGGGTCTCCTTCAAAACCGCGGCCACCCGCGAGGCGAGCTGGCGTTTTTTCAAAAATAGGGGCGCCGGCGCTACGTCCGACCCTCGATAATTCGGCCACGCAGTGCGTTCGATTTTCTGCTCGGCAACTGCGATTAGCGCGTCCAGATATCGTTCGCGATCTCGCGTCAGGCCGATCACTTCCAGATCCACGGTCTGTTCCCGCGCAAGCTGAATCTGGCTCAACACGAACCAGATGGCGGGATGGAACCACAACGCCGCGCGCAGCATTTCTTCGGCGATCACGAAAAGCCAGTCGTGGCGGCGGACGTGAACCAGCTCATGACACGCGATCGCTTCACGCATGGCGTCGGAAAGTTCGTCAATGCGCGAAGGAAGAAGAATCGACGGGCGCAGCCACCCGAACGTCACTGGACCCGAAATAGTATCGGAGAGATACCACACTACATGCGAGCTTTCAAAAAGCACCGGAGGATGAGTCAGGACGTGCGCGGCGATGCGATGACGGCGCAGACGCCGGAAGCCGATCGCCATCCATAGGGCGCGCAACACGGCTCCAGCCGCAATCAATGCGAGCAGATACTCGCGGCGCCAGACGAATCCCGGATGCGGCGTCGCATGCGAGGTCACCAGGATGGGCGCGGCGGTGAGGGGACCGTAATTCACACTACCGTCGACCGCATGCATCCACGGCTCGACGGCCGGCAGCAGGATCGCCATAACCAGGACGCCTTGCCAGAACACGAGTCGCGCGCGCGAAGACTTTATTGTCAGCGCGGCGGCGGCTGCGAACACTACCAACACCGCGACTTGTGCGGACCAGGCCAGAAGATTGTCGAGCAGCCAAGCAGGCGTCATCACTGCCTCCGTGCGGTTTTGATGGTCCGGCGGATTTCCTCCAGATCCGTCTCAGTTAGACGCCGGTCCTCGACTAAATGTGCCAGGAGGGGCTCGGCCGATCCGTTGAAGACTCGATCCAGGAATTCGCGGACCATGGAGCGAATCACCTGTTTCTGGGGCTGGGCGGGGCGATAGACGTAAGCCCGCTCCCCCTGCTGCTTCTTCAGATAACCCTTCTGTTCGAGGATGTTCATCATGGTCATCACGGTGGTGTAGGCGATGCGGCGATGCTCCAGCATGGTTTCATAAACCTGGCGGACCGTGGCGGTGTCTAACTTCCAGATGACCTTCATGATTTCGAGCTCTTGTTCGGTAAGAGTCGGCTTGGAGGGGCGCATACTATGAAATTAGTACGAATAGAATCGCATGTCAAGTACGGGATTGTACCCTTTACAAACCCATGTTAGTCTTTGGGGATGGTTCGAGACTTCCTGTTTTTCATCCGAGCGCTCTGGCGCGAGTGGGCGGTGTTGTTGACAGGCGGTAGCATCGTAGCGCTACTAGCACTGTTCACCTTGTCGACTGGGAGAACCGTCCCACAGAGCATCAACTGGCTTGTGATCGGGATTACGTTAATGCTCGCTGCATTTCTCTCGTGGAGGGTCGAGTGGATCAAGGCTGGCCAAGGGCTCGTAGATCTCGATTTTAAGGAGATTCAGGCGATTTTCAAAGGCCGCACAGAGCCACAAATCAAGCCGTTACTTCGGCGGTATATGGGTAAATGGACAACGATCAGCGGGATGCTTTTCTGGTCACTTTCGCGCAGTTCGGCAAATTGTAGAACCTAGCCCGGAATTCGTTTCCACGAACCAACGCCCCTATCCGGTAAAGTATCGGAGGTAGTCACCCGTTTCTGGCCATGGGTCCGATTCACACTGCGTTACAGTTCTCCCAGTGGGCCCCGGAGTTCACGTTCGCAGGCCGGCCTCCGCTCGGATTCGCGATTGCGGCGATCAGCCTTGTTCGCGCGGCGTGGAAGCAGCGACCGTTTAAGACTCGGCTCTGGAAGCCTCACCCCTGGTGGGTGCTGACGCTGTTCTTCCCGGCGCGGTGATCGCAGTAGGAGTGCCTTGCGCGGCCCCGCTTACCACGCTCCCGTCCGCCTGACTGCGCGAAGAATAGTACTTCCTACAAGAAAGTCCTAGTATTTATTGGCCTCGGATTTGGTTCTCAGAGGCCTTGGTACTCCCCACGGACGGGAGCGTATACTCCCGACGGCCGGTCAGTCCGGTCCATAAGGAGAAACTGATGAAGAAGATCGCTCTGTTTTCGTTGCTCGCCTTGGGGATGTTGACGGTAGGAACCCCGGTCCAAAAGCAGAACCCGACTGGGCCCATCATCACCCGGGACCTTCCGCCACCCGATTGCATGCCGAACAATTGCTTCTAGGCTGGCCCTGGATTTCAGCATGCAGGGGATCGTGTATGCTATAGCTCATGGACCCGCGACTTGTTCTTACGGTCCTCTGTTCCGCCGCCGAACTATTTGCATTCTATAGGTTTGTTCGGGCGCGGGTCCATCGTATCCTGCCGTGGTTTTGTGCCTACCTGGTGGTCGGGTTCGCCCAGTCGTTCGTCTGGTTGGTTGGGCCGCCCGGGAGTCATGCCTATACCAACGCGTACGGCCTTACCACTCCACTCGTGATCGGCTTACAAATCGGCGTCTTCCTGGAAGTGTGGCGCAAGTTGTTTATGCGCTCCTCTCGAACCGACAGAGCCGTAAAGGCACTGGGTCTGGCGATCATTGGCGCTTCTATCGCTCTGGGGCTTCTAAGCGGGGTCGACGGCCTTGCGCTGCATATGGGGCTATCTCGCCGCCTTTTCTTCCAGTGGATTTCCTGGATCATCCGCTACTCGGCCACGGTTTTGTGCATCGCCTCGTCTTTGCTGGCAGTATGGGCGTCGACATTCGAAAGCAGATTGCCTCGCTTCCTACAGCGCCACGCGTATCTTCTCGCCTGCTATTTCGGATCCATCGCGGCCGGGTATCTGATGATGAATCTTGACCTTTTGCCGGCGCGGCTGGCGGGTGAGCTGACCGTGGGATCCGCGGCGGGGCTGTATCTGCTGTGGGGCATATTGACGACCGACCTCGATCACCCTGCGTCAGAGGAACCGAGGAAGGATGGGCAGCCTGAAGACCCAATCTCGTGGAGCGACAAGTCGCGTAGACCGGCCACTTGCGCGGCTGGGTCGTCGGTTTGATGACTCGGCTACTGTATACTCCATCGAGTGGGGCGAATTAGTATGGATGATATGTTGGCCAGACTGTTGAAAGACTGCGGCTTGAGGACTCGCCGCCAATGGATGCGAGCGTTGGGAGTGGCGGCCGCGGGCGCGCCCTTTGCCGCTTCTGCGTTGGGACAGGGCCGGTGCAGGGACGGCTACGGCAGCTCCTCGTGTCCGTTGACCGAGGATTTGGCAACGGCCCCGATCCAGACCGTGTTCGAGCCCACCGGTTGGAAGACCGTCGCGCTGGATCACATCACCTTCCAGATGCCGGACTATCGGAAAGAGGCTGCGTTCTACGTCGTACTGATGGGTTGGACGCTTCGCAGCGATGACGGCAAGCAAGCTGTGTTGGACATCGGAGACTGGAGTTCCGCGGTCTTTCAACAAGCGTCCGAAGAGCGGTCCGCCAGGGTGGTGAATTTCTGCTTCGTCATCGAGCCCTGGAACGCCCCAAAGATCCAGGCGGAACTCGGCAAGCGCGGCCTGACCCCGGTGGCCGAAAACGATGGCAAGGGGTTCGAGAGCTTCCACGTGAAGGATCCGGATGGATGGGACCTTCAGATCAGTAACGGCAACGGCCTGGCGAAAGGGCGCAAGACCCGGGCGCCGTCGAATTTGACGTCGCCGCCGTTTGACTCCACCGGATGGAAGACGGTTTGGCTCGACCACTTTTCGTACAATGCAGCCAACTACAAGGAAAGCGCGTCATTCTACGAGAATCTTTTGGGCTGGAAACAGACCTACGACGAAGGCAGCCAGCACGAGCTGACGATCGGTGAAGTCGGAGACATCATCATCCGCGGAGGCAACCCGAACGACCCGAATTTCGGCAAGGCCGCGCCGTCGCGCAGACCTCGGATCGATCATATTTCCTTCGGGATCTCGCCTTGGGATACGGACGGCGTGAAGGCGGAACTTGAGAAGCGCGGCCTCAGAGCGCGCGTCGACACTTCGACCCGGGATGACATTCACGTCGCCGCCTTCAAGAGTTATCACACTACCACGCCGAACGGCTTCGATCTGCAAATCAGCTACGTCGCGCACGAGAACCGTTTAGCCCTGGCGAACGCGGTGAAGCCGAAGCATGCCGGAGGTCGCTAACCAACGCACCGTGCTGCAAGGGTGAATCCCGATGTTTCCGTGCTGAATGGTCCGACTGCCTCGGATCCAACCGGCGTTGCCGCTTTTTCAGCCCGTCCCTGGCTTCACCACCTTGCTCCTATAAAGATCCCGATAGCACCGGAGGCATGGTCTGCCCGGGCGGCAAAGCGGATTGCGGTGCGGACAACGGCCGCGATAGCGACGCGCAAAATACATTGCGAGAACGATCACGAGCACGATTGCGGATGCGGCAATGCTTGGAGGCGACACAACGCTTCAACATAACGAGAGGCGTCCGGCGCGGCCGATGTTTCATTAACGTGCCAGTTACAGGTCCTTTCGAGAGATGCCGAGCTTTCGCATTAAAGCGTTCAAGGTCGTTCGAGGCATTCCGAGTTGGCTGGCCGCTTTGCTGATCACCCCGTTCGTCTCGCGGAGCATGCGCATGATGTGCTCCCTCTCCACCTGCTCCAGTGTGCCGCCGGCGGGCTCCATCGCGTCCGCCCGAATTTCGTCCAAAGGAGCGCGCAGGCTCGATCCCTGCGAGAGAATGACCGACCGTTCAATGAAGTTTTCCAGCTCCCGCACATTTCCGGGCCACGGCCAGCTCACCAGGGCGCGCATCGTATCCGAGGGGATCTTATCGATTTCTTTGTTCATCTCTCGCGCGTACTTTTGCGTGAAATGGCGGGCGAGCACGGGGATGTCCTCGGCGTGATCGCGCAAGGGAGAGGTGGTGATGGGGAAAACCTTCAGCCGGTAATACAGATCGCTGCGAAAAAGTTTGTCGCCCATCATTTGCGTCAGGTTGCGGTTAGTGGCTGCCACCAGGCGGACGTTGATGGGAATCGTCTTGGTGCCGCCGAGACGCTCGAAAGCTTTCTCCTGCAGCGCGCGGAGCAACTTCGGTTGCAGGTCCAGGGGAATGTCACCGACCTCGTCCAGAAACAGGGTTCCGCGGTGGGCCATCTCAAAACGTCCGATTTTTTGGGATAGGGCGCCGGTGAAAGCTCCTCTTTCGTAGCCGAACAGCTCGCTTTCGAGAAGCCCGGTCGGAATGGCGGCGCAGTTCAAAGTGATGAAGGGACGTTCCCGGCGTGGACTCATCCGGTGAACGGCCCTCGCCACCAGTTCTTTCCCGGTGCCGGTTTCGCCCAGGATCAACACCGTGGCATTGGTGGGCGCCACTACTTCGACCTGCCCCAGCATTCGCTTCAACGCAGCGCTGCGCCCGACGATTTCCTGGAAGTCGTCCTTCACTTCAAGAACTTCGTTCTCGGCGTTTTCATGGCGGTAGCGTCCGCGCAAATCCTGCACAAAAGAGATCCAGCGGAACGGCGAAAGTTTGAGGACCGCAGTCGCTACGACCACCGGGACTCGCGTACCGTCTTTGCGGATCAACTCCTTTTCGTAGGGAGTGCAGGCGCCGAATCGCAAGCCTTCCTCATGCGCGAGTTCGTCCAGCGCGCAATATTCGCGAGGCGTGAGGTCGGGCCAGTGGAGCCGACCGGCGAGCAAATCTTCGCGGCTGTACCCGACCAGGTCGAGGAAAGAATCGTTGGCGTCGGGAATCCGGTCAAACTCGCCCGAAACGATGCCGGCGATCGAGGTCTCCACCGGCAGGGGCAGCACGCGTGTGCGGGTCTGGCGCAGCTTTTCGTCGCGTTCATGACGCTCGCTATGGTGTTCAGGTTGGCCCAGAATCGCGTTCCGTCCTTTCGCGTGCACCACGTTCGGTTCCCACATGTCCATCGGTCACCGAACGGTCGAGTTCATCCCGCAGCGTGCCGCGCACGGTATCCTTCGCCGCATAGCCGGGGAAGAGTAACGTGGTTTAAAGGCGCTCCTCTTTGGGCGGGCTGAGCGTGACGACGGAACCCCAGAACTCATAGCAAGTCTCCACGAAGCGGAGGAACTGGGTTAGATCGCTAGGTTTTCGCATGAAGCAGTTTCCGTTCAATGCATAAACGGCCCGTACGTGTTCCGGATCTTCCAACCCGGAAGCCACTACGATCGGGATGTGCTTCAGGTGGGGCGTCGATTTGATTGCCTGCAAAACCTCAAGACCTGACACCTTCTGAACCGAGAGATCCGGAAAGATCAGATCCGGCGTGGGCACATCCGTGCACTTCCCTTCCTGGTGGACGTAAGCCAACGCATCCTCACCGTCGGTGACGGAACGAAAGCCGCTGGTGAGGCCGGCGGACCTGAATGCAAACTCAGTTAGTAGCGTGTCGGCCGGATTGCTCTCAACGACGAGAATTTCAATCTGTCTGCGTACTAACGGCGGACTGGAACGGAGCGGCGAAGGGCTGGACATGTTCACTGTGGGTCCTCTTTCATTCGGATGCGCGCTGCACGCCGCGCGCGCATCATTCTGATTCGAATCGCAGTCGTTGTCACCCCATGCTCTTGCGCGATTTCGTCGGCTGTTAGTCCGCGCATTTGTTGCTCCAGCAGTTCACGGTCCCGAGGGCGGCAGACCTTGAGGATGCGCGCCACGTCGATAGCGGCCAGATCGATTTTCGCCACAAGAGTCGTCCGCTTGCGGGAACTCTCTTGCAGCAGGTTCGTGCGGAGGTGCACCCGATAAGCGTTAAGGGCAATCGTGTTTACCCATTGGCGCACCAGCTGTTGGTCACGAAGTTGTTCAATGGACTTGCCCCCATTTTTGACACAACCAGTTAAGACTCAAAATCCATCCAAAGGAGAATTGAGTCATGGGGTTGTCGAGAAGGATGTTCACGAAGGAGTTCAAGCTGGCAGCGGTGCAGCGGCTGGAACGCGGGAGTTCGATAGGCGAAGTGTCACGGGCGCTGGAAGTGAACCCGAACGTGCTGCATCGTTGGCGGCGTGAGATTCGCCAGGGGCCGGGCAATGTGTTTCCAGGTCACGGAAAGCAGCGTTGGGCCGACGGGCGCATCGCGGAACTCGAACGTAAGATCGGTCAGCAGGCTGTGGAGATCGATTTTTGGAAGGGGTGCTTGCAGCGCATCGAGGAACAGCGGATGCTGCAGGCGTTGAGTGGAAATCCGCGGTCTACCAAAAGGTCGAAGAAGAAGTGAAGGCCGCGCGGGGACTCACAGTCGAACGCATGGTGAAGCTGGGCCGGGTTTCCCGGTCCGGCTTCTATCGCTTGGACGACGCCGAGCCGGGTCCGGATCCCGACATGGACTTACGGGATGCGATGCAGAAGATCGCGGTGGAGTGGCCGGCTTACGGGCGGCCGCGCATGACCAAGGAACTGCGCGAGCGCGGGTGGACGGTGAACCCGAAACGCGTCTACCGGCTGATGCGCGAGGACAACTTGCTGTGCGTGCGCAAGCGCAAGTTCGTCGTGACCACCGATTCCAACCACACCCGCAAGGTGTATCCGAACCTGGCGCGCGACCTGGTTCCGACGGCGATCAATCAACTGTGGCGGGCCGATATCCCCTACATCCGGCTGCGCGACGAGTTCGTCTTCCTGGCCGTGATTCTGGACGCCTACTCGCGCCGCGTGATCGGCTGGGCGCTGGATCGCACCATGGAAGATTCGCTCACGCTGACGGCGTTGCGCGTGGCGCTTTCGCGCCGCAGCATTCCTCGTAACGGTGCCGAGCCCGGCTTGGTGCATCATCCCGATCGCGGTTCCCAATACGCCAGCAGCGATTACACGGATCTGCTCAGAGCCAACGGCATCGAAATCAGCATGTCGCGCAAGGGCAATCCGTGGGATAACGCGGCCTGCGAATCGTTCATGAAAACGCTGAAGGATGAAGAAGTGCTGCGCAACGAATACCGCAACCTGGCCGACGCTCGCGCGTCCATCCGCGAGTTCCGGGAAAAGATCTACAACGAAAAACGCCTGCATTCCGCGCTGGGCTACATGCCTCCCGCTCGGTTCGAACGAAATCAAAAGGATGCCGCTGCGCGGCAGCTTTTTGGGAGCGAGGTTGAGCCTCTCGTAATGGGCGCTAAGCACAACACCGAAATGAGGCACCTATGGCCGCCTCGGCCCAGATCTCCGGCAGCGAATGCGACGTCATGTCAAGGGCGGACTCGCGGAGACCGTCAGATTGGTCGGCAGGTGCACGAAACGCTTATATGGAGCCTATAGCGAAGTCGACTTTCGATCCTAAGACCTATCTGGCGAAAGTCGGCGACGGGAAAATCATTGCAGGCTACCGCAAGAATCGGACCGTTTTCTCGCAAGGCGACCGGGCTGACGCGGTCTTTTATATCCAGAAAGGCAAGGTCAAGCTCGCTGTCGTCTCCAGCGCCGGCAGAGAGGCAGTCATCGCGGTTTTAGACAGCGGCGATTTTCCTGGGCGAGGAGTGCCTGGCAGGCAGGCCGCTGCGCTTGTCCACGGCCTTCACATTGTCCGAGTGCTCGATCATCCGCGTGGACAGACGGGTCATGATGCGCCTCCTCCATGATGAGCCGGCGTTTTCCGGAATGTTCGTTTCCTATCTGCTTTCCCGAACGATTCGCATAGAGGCGGACCTCGTAGACCAACTTTTCAACTCCAGCGAGAAGAGGCTGGCTCGGATGCTTCTGCTGCTGGCCAACTTCGGCAAAGAGGGTAAGCCCGAGACGGTCATCGCGAGGATCTTTCGAAACCCAGCAGCACAGGGAGCACTAAGGGAGACCGAACTTTAAATAAACGCCGCTAATTCGTCACATCAGGCGGATGTTCCCTTCATCGCGGAACAGGTCCGGCTGCGGCTCGCCACTTCGTCTTGAAACCAGCAGGAACGACGCACTTCGGCTTTCGGGTTATGAAAAACATTGTTTCAGCATCGGGCTGCTCACAGCCCGGCTGCTTGCAATCGCCGCCTTTCTCTAATGACCCATGGAACGGCGACGCCGTCCCCTCGATCTCGATCGTGTCGAACGCGAGCGCGATCGCAAAGCCGCGCGCACGATAAGAAGGGTAGTGCGGGCCTTCGCTATTGAGCTGGTGCCGCAACCGGATTATGCGCCCGCCGACACGCGATCCTTGCGGCGCGAGAATCCTGTTCGTTTTCGGATCTAACACTGCTTCCGCCAGGATCGCCGTGATGGGATCGCCGATTGCCGCCGTTTCCGTGTCGATGGACTCTGCAAGCGCGATCTCCACGTTCAAACCCGCCGGCAGGATCGCTGGTGGTTTCACAGCATCGGCAAGGACTTTTGATTCCGGCGCTGCGCAACTCGAAAAAGTGGTGACATTCCGGGTCTCTGTAGCATCGCGCCCGATCTCCACCGACTCTGCCTTCGAAGGCATAAGCCGATCCTCGTTGTCGACCGCCGAACGGTGAAAAACGATTTTGGCACGAACCGCACAAATCGATGTATCCGGCGGCAGTTCGCTCGTTTCAAGCGATAGCTGACCAATGTCGAGCGTCACTGGATTGAGGAGAATCGTGCCATTGTATCCGGCAGGGCGCCAACCGCTCCCGGCCGCGATCAAATACTGGCTCGATTCAATCGGGATTCGAAAGTGATACTCCAGGTTGTCATCCTTCGGCCCGAGAAATTCGTACCGCGTCTCCGGATTTTCAAGCACGCCGTTCAGAAAACTATAGAACGCTCCAGTGCCGATCGGTCCAGTGCGAATCAGTGTGTTGGCGTCGCCAGTGAATGGGCCGGGCTTCACCCAGGAATACCTCTCGTTTCCCTCCGCCATACTGACACTGATACGAAGGCGGTCGGTCGCGTCGAGCTTCATTCTCGACTTGCCCTTCTTCCGATCGATATTGATTTGTTCGCAGGAAGGAGCGATTTGGGCTTGTTCGGCGCGGCTGAAATAGCTGCGCTCGATCGTCTCGACGCAGGAATACATGGGCTCACCTTCGCTACGTAACTTTTCTTTCACTCGCGCCAGAACATCTTCCGGATCGCTTTGACCAAACGCACTCCCGAGCACGACGTACGCAGCCAATCACCTCAGCGCGTGATCCATTTAGATTCCCAGTTAACGGGCAGCGCGCCATATCGTGCGTTCGACGCGGAAATCGCGACGGTCATTTCTATTTCTTCCGCTTCCGAGGGCAGGGAGAACTCCTGACGTCCCGGCCGCAGCCCATTATGGGACCGACGCTCGGTAGACGTTTTTTCGCGGCGGAACGAAATCGGCGACACCACTCCGTTCACCTCGATATTGTTGAAAAGCAGCGAAACCTCATACCCCGCATTCGGCGAATAGACGTGAAGCATCGAAGCGATGCGGCCGCGGGCGATCGATCCGGCGGGAATAACGATTCGTTGGGATTTCGGATCGCGAACACTGCGCATCACCTTGGCCGCGATCGGATCGCCGGCCGCCGCATTGAACGGAATCAGGTCGGTCAGGGCCAACGTTATGTGCAAGCCCGCAGGGATCGCAACTTCGGATGCAGCAGTCCTAAGCTCCCTTGTCTTGCTGGGAGAACCAGCATCAAACCTGAGCACCGATTCAGCCAGATATTCGTGGCAAGCGGAAAAGGTAGTGACGTTTCGTGTCTGCTGGCGATTTGCGTTGGTTGTATCGAATTTGCCTTCAATCGGAAGCAGAAGCTCCGTCTCACCGATGAGGACCATATGATAATCGATGCTAAATCTCGAGCGGCACATGCTCGTTGCAGGAGGGAGTTGGTCAGTTTCAAAGATCAACGTTGCGAGTTCCGCGGTGGCCGCATTGATCTCGAACGAGCCTTCAAAACCCGTCTTGACAAATCTGTCCCCCGCGCGGACGCTCATGTGGCTGGCTTCGAGTGGCACTCGAAACCGGAACGCAAAAACGTCGCGTGCACCCTCCTTCTTTTGGCCCGCGAAGGACAACGCGGCACGCGGATTTTCGAAAACATCAAGCAGAATGAGGCCGAAGGAGCCTGTTCCGAACGGCCCGCTTCGGATTGCCTGAAAGATAGTCCGCGAATCGAACGAAAAAGCCGGGGAGTCCGGCCAAGATTCGATCTCCGTCAGAGCGCTGACCCCAACCTGAAGCCGTAGGCGATCGGAAGACCAGTGTACAAGTCGATCCGTGCTGCCAATCTCGATTCCTTTGCAGGAAATGTCCGGCGGTTCCGTCATGACCTTACGGCTGAGCTTTTCCATCGGAGGCAAATAGTAATCCCGATCAATGGATTCCAGGCAAGTGAATTTGTTGAGTCGATGAGTGGTGGCCTTAATTTTCGCCCGCGCTGCTGCGAGAACGTCGCTGGCAGCGCCGTCGTCAACAGGTTTTGAAACGGCAGGTGCGTTCTGCGCGATTGCACTTCCCAAACTGAGGATTGCTGAAATCGCCACCGAGCGCCCGCAAAGGATCCTCCTCGTCATCGATTCCTGGGTCAGATCAACATCTGGACGATACTGATGCAGTGCCATGTTGATATTGCGCATCCGACTAAAAGCATCCGCACAGGTCCACCCGCGATCATAATAGATTGCGTAGGTCCTTCGGCGATATCGAACCTCGGCTATCATATCGTAGCCATACCGACGAGTTCCTATCAGCGGGGCTACCGATAATGATGCTATGAAAGCGCTGCAGCGCGGTTTCGCGTAGACTCAGCGAAGCCTGAAAGGAGGCTGCAGCAGTATGGAACAGTTTATCGGATGCGATGCGCACAAGAAGTTCTCTGTGTTCGTCGCCGTGAATGAAAAAGGACGGGCTGGCGAAGCTTTGCGCGTGTCGCACGAACCAGATGTTTACCGGGAATTCCTGGCTCGACTTCCAGCGCGTTCGGCGATCGCCGTGGAAGCCAGCGGACACTATGGCTGGGTAGTGGATGAGATCGAACGGGCCGGCCATGTTCCCAAGCTGTGCAACTCATACGAGGCCAAGCGGCGCATGGCGATGACGAAGAAGACCGACAAGTTGGATGCGAAAGGGCTGGCGATTCTGCTTCGAAACGGCACCTTGCCGGAGATGTGGATTCCACCGAGCGAACTCCGCGATCAACGCGAGCTGCTGCGGTTGCGGATCTTTCTGGTGCGTCTGCGGACGCGAGTAAAGAATCGGATCCACGCTGCATTGGGGCGGCACAACGTGCAGATCCCCGGAGCGGATCTGTTCGGGGCGGCAGCTCGACTGCAAATGGCGGAACGCTTGCCGGAGTTGCCAGTGCACAGCCGAGAGGCTATTGAGCAGGAGTTGGCGACGCTGGATTTCCTGACTGTTCAGATCGACTCAGCAGAGAAACGGCTGGAAGCGATCATGAAGGTGAGCGCGGAGGCTGATCTCCTGAAGACGCTGCCGTGCGTGGGCACCGTCTTGAGCATGGTCATGATGCTGGAAATCGGGCGCGTCGATCGATTTCCGACGGCGGCCCATCTGGCGAGCTATGCCGGGTTAGTTCCGCGTGTACATTCCAGCGGTGGCCACACGTGGATGGGCCAAGTTTGTGGAAATGTAAACCGCAATCTGAAGTGGGCGTTTGTTGAGGCTGGGAATCTGATCGTCGTCAATCAGCGCTGGTTGGCGGGAACACATGTGGTGCGGCTGTATCAGCGAATCCGCCGAGTCAAAAATCACCAGAAGGCGGTGGTCGCTGTCGCCAGGCATTTGGCTGAGGCGGCCTGGTGGGTCCTCACTAGCCAGCAGGTTTATCGCGAGCCGCGGCGCTCGCAAAAGGCTCTTTCGTCGACGCACGGGTAAGCGCGGCTGTGGTTCTAGCCCCTAGAGGCTGAATAATGATTGCGAAACCCAAGTGGCGGAATACGGCTCATGCAGAGGTTGAGGGCGGAGACATGGTTCTGACGAAAGAACGGAAATCGAAATGAGCGGACCGACGAAAAGGTCGTGAAAAGGAGGGACGTTTTCTGGGGACTCTGTAGAGTAGGAGACAGGCGCGCCGCGCGAACGCAGGTTTCCTGCCTCCCCTCATCGAACCGGACATGCGGATTTCCCGCATCCGGCTCTCCGATCATCTTCCTCCGGCGGCTTGCGCCGCAGTCCTTCCAGATGGCTCACTTGGCCCACCATTCGGTACAGCCGACATCGTTCATGAAGAAAGCGATATCCCCATCGTTTCTTGGCAGTCCCCCAGCGGCACTGATGCTTACGCCGGAGCCATAACTGCAACTCGCTCCGAACCGCCCAGTCCACTTTATGGAATGTCCAGTTACTGTTCCCAACCCGGAAGTAGGTGCACCACCCATTCAAGACAGGGTTCAGCTTCTGGATCACCACATCGACCTGCTCGTTCGACGGGAACGACCGCGCCACTTCACGCACGCGCTGGCGAATATTGCGGCAGGCCTTCTCACGTGGCCACATACACAACATCCGACCAGGCGCCTTACGGAACTCGAAGCCGAGAAACGCGAAACCTTCTGCCAGCGTCGTCAGCCGACTCTTCTCTTGATTCACCACCAAGTGAAGAGCGGCGAACTGGCCCTGGAGTTGCTCCCACGCCTCCCGCGCCTCGCGCTCTGTTTGCGCCAGCAACACCATATCGTCCGCATAACGGACCAGCCGAACATTGCCGAGGGCGACACCGTCGCTCCGGCACCATTGACGATCTACCTCGTGCAGAAAGATGTTGGACAGCGTCGGCGAAATCACCCCGCCCTGGGGAGAACCCCGGTCTGGATGCGTCACCTTGCCCTCCTCCATGACTCCTGCCTTTAACCAAGCGCGGATCAAGCGCAAAACCTGAACATCTCCTACTCGCCGTTCCACCAAACCAAGAAGCAGTTCGTGCGAAATCGTATCGAAGTAGGATTTCAAGTCAACATCCACCACGAAAGAATATCCATCGTTGACGCTTTGCACAATCGTGCTCAGCGCCATTCGCGGTGTTCTCTTCGGGCGGAATCCGAATGAGCAGGGCAGAAAATCGGCCTCGAATAATGGCTCGATCACCAACTTCACTGCCATCTGCACTACTCGGTCCTTCACCGTCGGGATGCCCAACGGCCGAGTTTTTCCCGGCTGTCCGGGCTTCGGTATATGAACCCGGCGTACCAACGCAGTCCGATACTGTCGGCTCCGCAGTTCCTGTTCAAGTTCGTTCAGGAACCGATCTTCGCCGTAGTCGTGGATCGCGTCGATGTCCACCTGGTCCACTCCCGCCGCCCCTTTGTTGGACTTCACCCGTTGCCAGGCTTCTTGCAGAATGTCCCATCGACAGACTTTATCGTAGAGAAGCGTGAACCTCCTTTCGGGTTGCTGCTTGGCCACTCGGTATAGCGTCCGTTGCAGTTTGCGGGCGTTGTTCAGCCGTACGGGCGCTTTGCGCTCCGCTGGCTTTCGCCGGGGTTGAGCCTTCCCTTGCGGGGGCAGTCCGGCTGCCTTTCCCTGTTTCGTTCGCCTGATGAAAGTAGCGGCCCTTCCCTCCCCTCGGTTTTCCCGAAGTTCATCGGTACTACGGCCACCTCCAACTCCCTGTCCGGCTTCGTTACCGCGCTTTCGGGTTCTCCCCTTATACGCCTCCCTACCGGTCGGAGTTTCCTCCGCCGGACCGAACAGGGTCTCTCCGGTTAACTGGATGGTCTGTCTCTGCGTGCTGCCGCCCGATACACCGTCCCGGCGATTCGGTTCCATTCTCGCTGTATTCCGAATCGTGACAGGCTTCGCCTTAGGGACACAGGCTCGCCCCGGGAATAACTCCAGTTGAGTCGGACTACTCACTGGTGGGGTTGTCGATGCTGAAGCGGCGTTCACTTCTGTTGCGGCCCGCAGATTCGCCTCGCCTCCCTGCCGACAGGTGAAGGCTTTGTCGTCTCGCTTCTCCGTCGCCGATTGCTCCGCGGCGGAGGAGACCAGGCTATCGGGTGAACGAGTCATTACCCGAGTTGATTCCTTTCAATCAACAAGTCCATCAAGTCCTCTCGGACGCTCGCCCCCAGACCCCTGGGATTTTTCGCTTTGATGCCATCCCAGTTTTGATCTGATCGCTGGGGCTCGGCCGCGAGCCCCAGCCTGGTCTGGCCCCAAAGTCGGTGCTCAGGTTGCCTCCCGGCAGAGCCTTATCCTCCGCGCCGGTCGTTGGTAGTGTATCCGGAAGCACGATTTTCCGCAATGGAGAGACGAAAAAAAGACTTGACGTTCGCAGCGCTTTCAGACATGGCAATTGTCAGGCAGCTAACGGGGCGCGCTTCCAAGAGTCCGACATGGCGACAAATCGCCAACTTGGAGGGTAAACGCTGCGGCGTTGATCGTTCGCTATCTCGAGAGACAAGCCGACGGCGAGTCAGATAAACGGTTTGCGCGTTTCCCGTCAAGGTGACGGGGTGGCGACTTCGCACGAGCAACTTCCCATAAGCCCCTTTCCATACCGCCATCGTCCAAGGCCTGACACGGCACCGTCATCATCGGCCGCGACCAGCCTCGGCTCGTGCGCGAGGGGCACACAGAGCTCGCTGCTGGGGCTGAAGACGCATGCAATCCGCGGGAACGTGCGGGAATTCGCGCATTTTGCGGACGGATGATCCGCCCAGGGCAGCGCCTGGTCCTCCTAAATATCGGCCGCGAAAGACGATTTCGGCAACGCGTCCCGTGGTATGCAACCTGCACAGTTTACTTATTTAATTCATCGAGTCTAAGAAACGCGGAGGTTTGTCATGCGTGTCAACTCGTGGTGCGCTCTGTTAGGAGTGTCGATTCTAGGATGTGCGGAGGTGATCGCGGCTGTTCCGGCGTGCAGCGGCCAGAACGATGTTTACCCGTGCGCGATCGCGGGCGTGCTGCTGGTGAACAGCAAGCCAGCCGGACAGCTCTTCGCCAATGCCGGTACATCGGCGGGGCAAGTGGTCAGTTTCATCAGCGATCCGCAAAATCCGGGTATCAGTGTAACTTCAGGTTCCAGCCCGCTGCTGCAAGCAGGAGGATTCGGCACGGTTTCCGTGAACGGAAGCGTGAGCCTGGGGACGGTTAGCGGCCAGGCGAGCATTATCGGCGGTCAAGGATCGATTGCCTGCGGGGTCACAGGCAATGCGTCCCTCACTCTGACGATTACGGGAGCCGGGGCAACGACTACGTTGAATTGTCCAAAGATGTCGAGCGCAGGGGCGGTTGCAACCGTTACGGGCCAAGCGAGCTTTCCGACGCCGGTAAGCTCCTTTGTGCAAACGGCCACGCTCAATGCGACGGCGCCAACTCGCAGCGACACGGTCACGGTGACAGCCTATAGCGTCCAGGCTTCGATTGCTGCGAACGCACCCAGCATCATTAGCGATGGGACCGGCGTGATCAACGGCGGGAGCTATGTACCGGGACAGATCGTGAGCGGATCGTGGGTCGCGGTAAAGGGGGCGGGATTTACGGATCCTGGAGTCACGGTGGACTGGAGTCACTCTGACTTTTCACACGGACTGCCGATGTCGCTTAATGGTGTGCAGGTGTTATTCAACGGGGAGCCGGGTGCGATGTGGTATTTGATCGACGGATCGCCGCAACAGATCAATGTGCAGGCTCCGGCGAATTTGAACGGCAGCGTGTCGGTGCAGGTGGTACGCAATCAAATAGGGAGCAACACCGTTACGACGACGGCGGTGCAGGCCGCTCCGGCGATTTTTTGTTACACGCTGGATGGAGGCAAGATGTTCTATCCATCGGCTGTCTTTCTGGACGGTACTCGGCTGGGAGATCCGGCGATCTTTCCGGGCGCGCGCAAGGCAAAGGCCGGAGACGTCGTGGTTCTGTTCGCAAACAGCCTGGCTCCGTCCCATGCGGGAGTTGTGTCGGTATCCGGCACGACGGATACGGTGACGGTGACGATCGGGCCGGTGTCGTTTTCGGCGGATTATTCGGGGTTGGTCGCTCCGGGCGAGTTTCAGATCAACCTGACTGTGCCGCCGTTCGCGAGCAGCGGGAATTTTCCGATCACGATTCAGATTGACGGGGTTTCGTCACAAGTGGTGGTGCAGTTTCCGTATACGAATTGAGCCCGTCGATTCCTCAGGGTCGCCGTGCCCAAGACTGTGCCTGTGATCATGCGATTTCCCGCGATCGGGTGATAGGGTGACCTTCTGAGTATTTGTGTTTTTGAAAGTCGGCGGGACTCGACGCCACTAACTCCGGTTGTGGGAAGCGGCGTTTCACTTTGGACGAGAAGTCGGTAAACCATCGACGTGGCCCCACGACGCAGTGGTCTGTGGATAGAACCTGACTTGTCGCGCAGCGTTTAGGAATTTCCGCACGATGCTTGAACAAAGCCACCCGGACGAGAAACGCCATTCCCGCTAAGCGACGAGCCAGGACAGACGCCGATAATGAACCACAACGGTCCCAGAACCGACCGCCGACTCCAGTGGAAATTCAGATAGTTTCCGGATTGCGCGTCAACCGGCAGCCATTGCCGATGTGCTCGGACTCTTCGCGTGGCGAGTTTTAGCGCCATTCGCCAGCGCCGAAACATCCCCCCAAAGCAGCGTGCCAGCGTTCATTATGTTCCGACGAAAGCAGAACAGCACCCGGACCGCTGCGTCTCCGTAAGAGCCTTCCGCGCCGCGTCGACCGGACGCGGGCGAGAAGGCCGGTTCTGGGAAGTATCGACGCAGCGACCGATATCACTTAACGGGCGGGAAATCTACGAGGCGGCGGGCTGCATCGTGATAGCATGTTCGTTTGTTCGTTGGCAACGTCCTAAGGAATGGGGAGGCCATGCGGCAGAATAGACGAAATTTCCTTAAGATCGCAGCAGCCGCCCCGCTGGCGCTGGCCCAAACGCCCGAGTCGATTCGGAATCTTAGGCCGATGACTTCTGGAATCCAGCCGATCACCGACGGGGAAAGACGGGTGCGCATGGAAAAGGCACGCCGGCTGATGCGCGAATCGAAGATTGGCGCAATCGTCCTTGAAGGCGGCTCCAGCCTTTTCTATTTCACAGGTACACGGTGGGGTCTCAGTGAGCGAACTTTCGCAATGGTCTTTCCCGCCGACGGCGAGCCTGCTTGGGTCGTTCCGGGGTTCGAGGAGGCGCGCGCCCGCGAGGTGATCCGTTTCGGCAGCGACATCCGTACCTGGGAAGAAGATGAAAGCCCGTATCGCCGGATCGCGGAGATTATGCGGGATCGCAAGATCGCGTCCGGAAGGATTGGAATGGAGGAACGAGTTCGCTTCTTCGTTTTTGACGGAGTGCGCAAGGAACTCCCAGGAGCCGATTTCGTCAGCGCCGACGCGGTGACTGCCGGATGTCGGATGATCAAGTCTCCCGCTGAGATCGCCCTCATGCAGCGTGCCACCGACATTACGATCGAGGCTTATCGTGCGGGCTTGGCAACGCTGCACGAGGGCATGACTCAGACGGACTTGCGAAACAACATCCTCGCGGCGTACACCGCATTGGGCGTGCGCGGCGAAGTTTCAGTGAGCTTCGGAAAATACACTGCCTTTCCGCATGGAAGCATCCAGCCGCAGCGTCTACAGCCAGGAGATGTGGTGCAAATTGATGACGGGTGCAGTGTCGAAGGCTATCAGTCCGATGTCACTAGAACCGTAGTTTTCGGCAAGCCCACAGACCGCCAGCGTCAGATCTGGACCTTGGAGCATAAAGCCCAAGCGGCGGCGTTTGCGGCCGCCAAGCCGGGAGCGACGTGCGAGTCTGTTGACGCTGCGGCTCGAAAGGTAATCACGGATTTCGGCTTCGGTCCAGATTATAAGGTGCCAGGTCTTCCGCATCGCACCGGCCACGGAATCGGATTGGATATTCACGAGTGGACCTATTTGGTACGGGGAAACAAGACCCGTCTTCAACCCGGGATGTGCTTCAGCGATGAGCCCATGATCGCCATTTACGACGAGTTCGGGGTTCGCCTGGAAGACTGCATGTACATTACGGAGGACGGGGCACGCATGTTTAGTAAGCCGAGCCCCGCGATCGAACAGCCGTTCGGCTGAGACACGACTTCATTTGGGGTAAATTCCGCAAACGTACCCAAAGCTCTTCACCGATAATGGCGGACATCAGGAGTCAAGAACTGGAGTGCGCGGCCAACTGTTGCCTCTGAACGGTGAACGGCAGTCGCGCCCTCTGCGTAGAGATAACTTCCGGATGCGCCGTCACTCGGGCGCTATCCAGTTTCTGATCAAGTGAACTTAGCTAGATCACTCAGATGCCGCTCGCTGTGGGTCACTGGACTTGGCCGCTGCGAGATCTTTTGCCCATTAACACCAATACGTGCAGGTAGTGGGTCCTTCTGACGACTAGCATCGGGGTAGCATAGGTTTTGCTACGAACGATTAAGGAGGGCAAAATGACACTACGCGAATTGTTGAAGAAGGCAGACGAGTTGGAGCGGATCGCCCGCGAATTGCGGGCAATGGCGTACTACGACCAGAGGCCCGTCACCAAAGAATCCACCGAACCACCGCTCGAAAGTGGCACGCTGCCGGGCGACAATAACGCGGAGGTTAAGCCGGATCATGGATAATCCAGGAGAGTTTGATTGGGCTGGTCCCATTCTTCGCAACCCGCTTCGACGGAAGATCTCTGGATACCGTTTCCTCCAAGCCGGATCGTGGCCGCATGAGCGCTCCCGGCGTCGCACTGGTCACTCCAGCGCTGGTGTGGGGCACGGGACCTCAAACGCCGCCGGCCCCTTGCCCCACCTCCCATCCCCGCTCAAACCCGGGATCCCAATCTTGGAAGTTGTCGTATGCTCGAATGAACGGATTCAGGGGGAAGGTCACGGGTTGAAGGCTGAGTGCTACAGTAATTCTCCGGCTACCGCAAGCATTCTCGTCAGTATTAGTGCTGTCATGGTGGCAAGGGATCCTGCTGTACCGTGAGAAAAGAACACGATCGGTAGTCTGGCTCCGTCGATCGCACGGTCATCAGCGAATCAGCTTCGAGGAAGTTCCGCGACAGCCTACCGATATCACCACCTAACAGGCGCTTGCCGGTTCGCGAAAAAAGGCTGTCATTTAATCCCCCCCACCACCATCGAGTTGGAAGACACTGAGGGCGTCTGGCCGAGCTGGAACGAAGCGCCGAGGAAACGAAGCCGTGCTGGTTTTCGAGCGAGCGCCGCAGCGCTTCCTGCGCCGCGCTCCCCGGATCGCGCCAGCGAGCCTTACGGCTCTGGCTGACAGCGCTGAGACCAGGTGGCGGTCATCGCTCACCGGATCGCGCGTGATCGGAGGTCCAGCCTGGGGGATCATGCGATCTGATCATCATCCTCCAATCCATCCCTTCGTGCAGGAAGCTCAGCGCTTCGGCAGGGGAGTGCCGCCCCGAAGGACTCCTTTGGGCAGCGGCGCCTGCAGCAGAGGAGGCAATCCCGGCGCGGCGATCACCAGCGGATTCCCCGTAGCTGGCGGGAGCGGCCGCCGGACACGAATACACTTGTCCGCGATAATTCCGGTCGAACGCCGCGCGAACATTGAGCTCCTGCGTGCATAGTGCCGTGACGATGTCGTTCTGATTCATGCACGCGTCATAGGAGGCTCTCCTCGTTCCCTGTCCGCGAGCGGCGAAATTATTGTTGGTGAGGCAGAATCGCATCGCCTGCTTGCGATTCGCGCGAACATCCCTGACTTCGAACCACCCGATGCATGTCCGGATGTCTTGGTCGACGATCGCGCCGTTCTTATACAGCATCTGATTCTGCTCGGCAGTAAGCAGGGGAGCGTAATCGAGACTCGTCGGCTTCATTTGTAGGTCGTGGGGACGGAAAACTCGATCACTGCGGTTACCCCGCCGACGTCAAGACCCGTGGCAAGAAACGATGAGTCGGTGTCATGCTGTTGTATCGACGTACCTCCGCCGCCCGCCGGCATACCGAGCAGAATATAGGAGGGCACGGTAAACTGCCCGGCTTCCACCGGTATCCGGCAGGAAAAGCCTGCAGTCACTCCCGACCCCGTCGAGGTTCCGCCGAGCAGGACGTAGGTTCCCGGCAAGCCACCGGTCCAGGTATACGTTAATCCCTGTGTCCGGTCTACGGTCGCGGCCGCGCTTGGATTGGTCCACTTGAAAAGGGGATTCGACATGGTCAGCGTGGAAGTGAACGGACCCACGTCCGTTCCGCCAGTGCCGGTGAAGGTGAAAGTTCCACCCGTCGACGGAATGCCGGGTGTAAGAGTCGCGCCATACTCGCCCTTGATGCCGAGCTGGATAGGCAGTGGTACCGCGGGTCCCGTGGGCCCCGTGAAAGTAATCGACCCGGCGTCCAGACCCACGACGGTGAGCGAGCCTCCCGTGATAATCGGGTACACAGCACATCCGCCCGGTGAAAGATTATCCCCCCGGCCCGTAGCGCCGGCGAGGAGCCCGCTATCCTTGAAAAAGCTCGCGCCCGCTGTGTTGGTCACCGTAAGAATTCCTTTGGCGTTCGTAGTATTCGTCTGAATCACCGTCAGGGACCCGCCCTTGAGCGTATCTTGCGTGTTCTTCAGGATTTGGTCGCCGGTAATGGTAACACCGCCGGTCCCCGGCTCGACGCATGTTCCGCCGCCCTGGTGGATCGGCAAAATCACGACATTACTAACGACCGTTCCGGTCACTGCAATCAGCGGAACATAGCAACTGTTGGGAGCGGAGGCAGGTATGGTGAAAATGATCACATCCACGCCCGGGTACACCGACGCGCCTTGATACAGGAGGTTCAGCAGAACCCCGCCCAGATAGACCTGCATAGGGGTGTTGATCGCGTGTGGCGCCGTGATGTAGGCGTTATCGCTGTCGGCGGGATCGGCGCCCAGACCAGTGGTCCACACGACGACGGTCTCCCCGGGCGTGCCCGAGTTGGTAAATGTAAGTACCGCCCCGGTCGTGTTGTCAGTGGCGACCCCCACATCGATATTCGTGTTTAACACTCCCAGCGGAATTGGGATCTGGTTAAACTGATTGATCCCCACGGCGCTCGCCACCACCTGGATCGGCGCAGGGGCGCTGTTCGCGCCTCGATAGTTCACCGTGAGAGCGCCCGGTCCAAGCGGAGTGGCTGCGGGCAGAACCGCGGCGATCTGGGTAGGGCTAGTGTAATAGAGCGCCGGATGCGTCGTCACGCCGCCCACGACTACCGTGATGCTAGCGCCGTTCAGTGTCGACGGCAGGCCGCCCGCCGCTTGCGTGTCCTGTAGAACCGGAGTCCCAGGATCGGCCAGATTACTTCCCTGGACAACGAAAATGCTGCTCGGAGCGACACCGAAATTTGGCATACCTGGTGGAATCAGGCTGGAGTTGTTCAGAATTTGCGCAACCGCGGGTCCCGTCGAGGCCGATGCTCCGAAGGTGGTGAATTGAAGCGTGATAGCACCGCCACTGTTTGCGACGACCAGGACTTTCGCGACCTTCCCGCTGCTGGTGTTCGCAACGAAGGCGTCTCCAGCCACAAGCAGATTGGCGGCAATAGGTGTCGACCTCCCGGCCGCGGCAAGAGTGACCCAATAAGATTGGGGCAACCCGTTGAAATTAGTCGCCCCAGCGTTGCCGACGTTATACACCGTCGCGCTGCCCTGCGGAGCGATGGTGCTTCCGTTCCACAGAATGTCCCCGCCGGAGCTGACGACCGCACCTGTATCCAGATTCAGGGCCGAACCGGTCTGTAGAATCGTGTTTTCACTCAGGTCGGCCCGGACTGCAATGGGAAACGCCCAAGCCACAATCGCTACAGCAATCATCCGCAGCGGTAGACTCTGGTTCATGAATGAAGCCTCCTGATCGTCTGGTATCTAGAGCTGTATAGGGAGCTAATCGCGATCGCAGGCCGATTCTTTCGAAAAGTTTGCAAAATATCCCGCTCGCGAAAGCGCGAACCATACTAGCGCATATACCTGCAAATTGCCATGTCAAACGTGTACGGCGAACGTCCTGAGGGAAAATGGGTTTTCGAGACGACTATCAATTGATAGATGGGCGACAGCGGCGCTACTGGAACGAAATAGGCGGCTGAACATATCGAGGGTGTCCGAAAACACATGAGGTTAAGTAGTCCTCATCGTCCCTTGTCTCAGGGCGGACGTGTCCGTGAATCTCCGCCATCAGCATGAATGGAATGTCGAGTATAGAACACTTCGCTCTTGCGCGTGAAGGCAGACGTTCTGTTGCGCCCTAGTCCGGCCGACAGAATGCGTTTGCGGACTGCCCCGGCGCATCAACGCATCACGTCCTATCCTTTGGAATGCAACAGCCGACGCGGGCGGAAGTAGCTACCGACAAATGCGCGATCAGTTCGGTTGGCATACGCTGGTCCTGGCGATTTCCGTGGAGTAGGGCCCAAAAAGATTCGGCTCAGGCATTCCCGGACCTCCCGACAAAGGTTGAATCGCTTCTTAGGATGTGCTCTACTGCCTGCAAGTGATGTGAAGCGATGCGCTTGCACCTTGGACGTATTGCGGATGAGTTAGGTGATGTGCAGCGTCACTTCCCGGCTATCAACGCGACACTCAATTGCCGGCGTGATGATTTTACCGATACGGTGCGGGAGAACATGATCGCAGCTTACGAATTTCTAGATGCGGTCGTCGACCAGGGGCTCGACTTGTTTAGCCGCGATGGCCTCGAAGCGCTCTTGCAGATGAACCACATAGTGCTGCTGGGTACAGGGTACGATTCACGTGTGTTCGGCCGGCACCTCGCCGTAACCCGCCAGCAGTTCTTCGATAACTTCCGAGACTATGTCAAGCCGATCCGTCGCTGGTATCGGAAACATGAGACCGAGAATCCATATAAGGTCGCCTCACAAGTCTACGTGGGCGTACTTAGTCAGCCACAGCTTTTTCAGGAAGGCAATCATCGTACAGGGTCCTTGATTGCGAGCGGCATTCTCTTGCAGAACGGCTGCCCGCCCTTCGTCCTGACCCGACAAAACGCGATTGCCTACTTCAATCCGTCCTCGGAGATCAAGTTTACGGACAAGCACACTATTGGCGGCAGGCTGCGTCTACCCAAGTACCAAGGTGCGTTCCGCGAGTTCTTGAAGCAAAATGTGAACCAGGCGTATGTGCGCTCATAATGCTAGGGTGAACGAACAACGATCGTCTGACGGCCATCCTTCGGTATACTTGACGCGGGCGTATGGCAAGTCGCATCAGAGCATTCTGGCAACGCATCACCGACGGAATCGCGATTCAGCAGCTCTGGGCGCAATTTCACGCCGAATCCCGCGCCAGCTACGAGCTATATGCGAACGAGGTCCCCTGGACCCGAACCGAGGGGGAATCGCGGTGGAGGCGGTTCTGGCGGGTTGTCCGTGGCCTGTTCTGGTCGATGATGATGAAGCTGTCGCCGGCGCGCCGGGTCCTGTTTCTGATCGCGCTAGTGCTGCTGTTTTTCCCGGCGTTCAGTGTGCATACGGAAGACAATGACTTCAGCATGGAGCATGTAAGGTTCTTCGGCGGCATTGGGTTGCTAGTCCTGTTCGCTCTGGAACTGTCGGACCGCGTGACGATGAAACGGGATTTAGAGATCGCTCGCGAGATTCAGAGCTGGTTGATGCCGGCCGCGCCTCCCAAGGTTCCGGGCGTAGACATCGCGTTCGCGACGCGCCCCGCCAACACGGTCGCAGGGGACTACTACGACGCATTCTTCCGCCCCGCCGCCGCCGAGCAGGATGAGCGTCTTCTATTGGTAGTGGCGGATGTCGCCGGGAAGAGCATTCCGGCAGCTCTGTTGATGGCCACGCTGCAGGCGAGTCTTCGGACTCTGGCCGCGCTTCCGGGTTCTCTGCTGGATGTGGTAGGAAGCCTCAATCGATATGCCTGTGCGCAAAACATGGGCGGACGGCGATTCACCACGGCGTTTCTCGCTGAGTTGGAGCCCGCCACAGGATGCCTGAGCTATGTGAACGCGGGACATAACTGGCCGGTGCTGCGCCACGTTTCCGGGGTCGTCGATCGGCTGGAGACCGGAGGCTTGCCTCTGGGCATCACGCCGAGCGCCCGCTACGAATGTGGGACCGCAACTCTCGCGGCGAAGGACCTGTTGGTGATCTTCACGGACGGACTTGTGGAAGCCGAGAACGATCGTGAAGAAGAGTACGATGAGCGGCGCATGTTGGGAGTTCTTTCTGAAGCAAAAGGAAGCGCCGTCGACGTCCTCAAACAGCTCATGTCATCGGTGGACACGTTTGTCGGATTGACCCGCCAGCATGATGACATCACATGCTTGGTATTGCGAACGTTCGCGGAGCGCGATGGCGCCGCGGGTTAGGTTTGCGGCAAACCGGATCTTACGATTAGATGTTCTATGGACTCGCCGCGATGGTCGCCTTTCTCGGAATCGCTTCCTGGCATATTCCGCTCCCTTTTCGCGAAACCGATACCGTGTTCGGCCACCTAATGGAAATAGCCGACAATGCTGCGTATCGTGGCGCGTTTCCAACAAATCGCGTTCTCGATCGCAGTGCGAGGCGCCAGTGTCTCACTCAAATTGCCGAGTAAAGATCAGCCGGGGCACTTTCGTGAGCCAGAACTCTTGTCCCTTCGCGGCGCCAGGTAAAGCGCTCTCAATTAGGTCGGGCCTGCCTTCGGCGAGGGAACGCGGATATAGCCGGCTTACTACCGAGACCGGTACTCGCACGTACCATCGATGCCAAGCTTCAGCCATCGTCTCTAATATATGGCGTGTACGCGCGTCGGCGATTGCGGATCGAGATCCTTCAGGGTAGGCGATGTAGATGAAGCCGACTTCTCCCGGAGGAATCTGCCTGACCGCGTTTACCCAAAGGGAGGAAATGCCGCGTGACTTCTTCGTGAGCGCAGTGTCACTCTCACTTCTCCACTTCAGGCACATAGGATTTCTGAATGACTCGACTTCGATACGGGTTGGCGGCTCCACCTCGCACAACAAACCGTCCCAGTCATCTTGGAGGGCGTCCCACGTAAATACCCGTTCAAGATAGTCGGGTGAGTAGAGTCGTGTGCGTTGAACGCCATCGTAGTACGGAAGACGCCGAAACGCGAGTGATCCCCACCCGGTCGCCGTTGGTTCATGATCTCGTTCCGCGCTCACAATTGAGAGCACTTGAGCCACGAAGTCTGCGCAGGGAACGGCTCGCAACTCCACGCCGAAGGCGGCTTCGATCGAACCGTGAACACCGCGCTCTCTCAGCGGCAAACGGACGGCCGAGTACAAGGATTCGACGACCCCGGTCTCGTCCAGCTCATATGACGTAAGGCCGAGGCGACGTTTGCACTCGATCGCACCGGCATAGGGCCCGAGTCCGGAGATCCGGAAGTCGGGTACTTTCTCCGACCGATTCTCGGCGACCATGCTAACCGCGAGGCCGCGACGAACGCACGCCGCGCCCACGAGCAGTTCGAAGATTGTTGAAGTGACGTTGTCGTCCGGCACTGATCCCAGCCTCCTCAACTTGTCCTCAGCTTCGGGGCCCAATGCAGCGATTTCATCAAGACTATTCCCGAGGATCGCCACTTCAGGTACAAACATCGACGCCGCGAAAAAGTCGAGATCGGGTCTCTTGTTGAGGTGGTCTTGACTTACCAGCAACATCCTCGCAAACCGCTGCGGACTCATAGCGTTGGGTGCCATTCCGACCCTAACGCCGTTCACGAGGTGCAATGGGTGATTCAGGAAAGACGAACTAAGATGGTATTCTTTTTGAGCTTCTACACGCAGCCATTCTGGGTCGACTATGCGTAAAAGCCGTTGAAGGCCCACCGCGGCTAACGCATTGAGGTCTTCCGTCGCCCGGGATTGTAGGACCTGCGCGCGCCAGAAATCTTCACCGCCCGGCAGTTGGTCTGCCTCAGCAGCTCGTTCGATAGCCCTGATTTCAGCTTCCGTAATGCCAACGGTTCGTTGGAGGGTGCGTATCAGCCGCAGGAAGTCAGCTTGTAGCTTTCGATGCTCCTTAACTAATCGCCGAACGGCCTCGTTCGGTTGTTCAACGTCGCCGGTTGCGACCTGCTCTTTTATTGCATCAGTTAGTTCGCGAGCTTTGGCCTCACTAACAGCTTTCAACGCCTCGAGTTGTTCAAGAATTTCGTCGAAGGCTTTCTGCTTACCCTCTGTTCGTGATTATACTCTGAAAATCTGGTAGTGCTGCCTGGGTAGCATCGGCGCTCTTGACGAAGCCGCGTCAGGCTCCGTTTTCGGTTGATGCCAGGGGCCACTTAGAGGTAATGTCCAGGTGGCCGATAATGCTCATAAAAGGACCTGAAATGCATGATTTGATTGCAGTTGAAAAGATCGCGCAGTGGCAGAAATTGAAGGCGCTCGTCCTGGACAGCGTCTCCTCGCCGATTACGAAGCGCGTGTACAACATGGCGCTGGAGGAATTTTACGCCTGGTTCCAGCAGGCGCCGCGGCCGGGTTTCACCAAAGCCACCGTGAGCGCGTGGCGGGTATCCCTGGAAGAGCGTCGCCTCGGGTCGTCGTCCATAATTATTAGAATGTCCGCGATTCGCAAACTCGCGGCGGAGGCGGCGGACAACGGGCTGCTCGCGCCGGAGTTGGCCCAAGGGATCAGCCGGGTGAAGAGCGTGAAATCGACCGGCATCCGCGTTGGGAACTGGTTGTCCCAGCGCCAGGCACAGGCGCTCCTGAGCGCGCCTGACATCACGACTGTCCGCGGCCTGCGCGATCGCGCCATCCTGGCGGTCCTTCTCGGCTGCGGGCTCCGGCGATCCGAGGTCGCCGCGCTAACGTTTGCGCACATTCCAGGAGCGCGACGGACGTTGGTGCATCGTCGATCTGGTCGGAAAACACGGTCGGGTCCGAACGGCGCCGATGCCGACCTGGGTGAAGGTAGCCATCGACGCCTGGACCACGCCTGCCCGCGTCGATACGGGGCACGTATTCCGGCCGGTGAACCGCCCGGGTTGCGTGACGGGCGACCGCCTGGGCGAGAAGGTCGTCTGGCAGATGCTCCGTCAGTACGCCACCGAAGTCGGTGTCCCCGGTATCGCGCCCCACGACTTGCGCCGCACCTGCGCGAAGCTCTGCCGCGCCGCTGGCGGCGAATTGGAGCAGATCCAGATGCTGCTAGGTCACGCTTCGGTGCAGACGACTGAGCGTTACTTGGGCACGAAGCAGGACTTGGTCCATGCGCCGAACGACGCGATCAAACTTCGAGTTGCGGTGTAGGCGGACGTCCCCTAGGCTCGTAGTTGTCACCAAGTCAGAGTTGCCGTTGCAATCAGGTCAGAGTTCGTACCGCTCAGAAGAATCCGTACTGCCGCCGACTTCCATCGTCTCTGAGCTTGAAGCCTAATTTGCCTCTCCTCTGACAGCTCGCCCGAAGGAGCCTTGCGGCGGGAGTTCCTGGATCCAGAAGCCACAATCGAAAGACCGCCGAACGCGCGGTCTTTTCGAATACCAGGACCATCCCCCGATAGCCGCCAAGGCCCTGCCCTGCTTAGCGGTGGGAAGGTTAAGACGCCACACGTCGTTGTGGTGGAAGTCCATTTTTTTGCACGGATACTCGAGGGCGGCGAAGACCACCGCTCTGCGAACCTCAGTGTGCGGTCGCGGGCGATTGGAAAGGCCAAAGAATCCGCTCAACTCCGCGGGAAACTGCACCTGGCTCCGGCTTCCACCAAATACCGCGCGTCCGTCCAGACAACAGAACGATACCTCGGTACGAAGCAGGATCTGACTAACGCTCCCAACGATGCGATTAAGTTGAGAGTGCACTATAACGGCGGGCCCCGTGTGGGGCGCGACGCGCCAGCGCGAGAGCGTGCGGCGCATTCAGGCGTTTCAATCCACGCGCCCGCGCGGGGCGCGACCAGATCGTGACGGGCGCAACCGTGCGATTATGCAGTTTCAATCCACGCGCCCCGCGCGGGGCGCGACGTCGAGACCTCCGTCGGGGGCTGGCCGAAGCACAGTTTCAATCCACGCGCCCCGCGCGGGGCGCGACTAGGGCCCTCCCGAAATCATCGACCTCTGGAACAGTTTCAATCCACGCGCCCGCGCGGGGCGCGACTCGGCGAGCCGCTGACTCACACGGCCACAGCAACGTTTCAATCCACGCGCCCGCGCGGGGCGCGACCTCAACTCAGTGGCACGAAGGTATTCGATCTTGACGTTTCAATCCACGCGCCCGCGCGGGGCGCGACGGTCAACGTCGAGGGCGGCGCAGTTCTGGTGCTGTTTCAATCCACGCGCCCCGCGCGGGGCGCGACTCCGCTCATGAGATGGCTCGACCGCATCGCAGCGTTTCAATCCACGCGCCCCGCGCGGGGCGCGACGACAGGTTGCCAGAATCCGTTTCATACTTGTTTGGAGTTTCAATCCACGCGCCCGCGCGGGGCGCGACGATGTTCCATCAGGAATATCCCACGACGGCCGAGGTTTCAATCCACGCGCCCCGCGCGGGGCGCGACAGTCGAGCGGCAGCTGTTCGCGGTCGAGGTGCTGTTTCAATCCACGCGCCCGCGCGGGGCGCGACTCCATCGTGTGGAATATATACGTATGTCCGATAGTTTCAATCCACGCGCCCCGCGCGGGGCGCGACCGTCGACGATCACGTGCCAGGCATTCGTGGCGGGTTTCAATCCACGCGCCCGCGCGGGGCGCGACTCGCGGTTGTGATTGATCTTGGCGAGACGGACGCGTTTCAATCCACGCGCCCCGCGCGGGGCGCGACGATCGAGGTCCCCGCCGTGTCCTTCCAATCGAGGTTTCAATCCACGCGCCCCGCGCGGGGCGCGACGCCGCAGCAAAGGGCATTGTATTGATGTCTTCGGTTTCAATCCACGCGCCCGCGCGGGGCGCGACCAGCGTCTGTGACATGGCTCATAAGTTCGGACTGTTTCAATCCACGCGCCCCGCGCGGGGCGCGACCCGGACTTCCGTCATCATCGATTATGAGGTTCCGTGTTTCAATCCACGCGCCCCGCGCGGGGCGCGACGTGGCAATCCCGAGCTGTGGAACGCGCACGGCCATGTTTCAATCCACGCGCCCCGCGCGGGGCGCGACAGCGTGGCATAAAAACGCTTGTTCGATGAGGGTGTTTCAATCCACGCGCCCCGCGCGGGGCGCGACTTTGTAGCCGGTCGACGGTCCCGGCTGTGGTCTGGTTTCAATCCACGCGCCCCGCGCGGGGCGCGACTTTATTCGGGGGGCAAGATTCATCAACCATTGGAGTTTCAATCCACGCGCCCCGCGCGGGGCGCGACTGCTTCACTCTATCTCATTCACCACCAATGTCTGAACCCCAAGACTCCGCGAACCCCACCAGATCCTCCGCTCCCCGCGCGGGCAACCCCAACCGGCCGTCGACCCAAATCCTTGCCCGCTATAGGTCCAATCCGTCTTCGCGAACCTCCCGGGAAATCGATGGTCGCTTCCCATCCGCACACTCAAATCACCAACGGACCCTGAGGGTCGTAAGTGGCCTTCGCTCCGACGTGCTCTACTCGCCGCTTCCAGTTGTCTCCCAGAAAATAGAATCGCAAGCTGTCCTGCGACTGGCTGATCTCGTCGATGAGCTGCGCCCGCACCTTCGCCCAGCCCGCCGCATCCACCAGGCACTCGAACACCGAGTTCTGGACCCGCTGCCCACAGTTCTCGCACACCTTGGCCACTCGCCGCAGCCGCCGCCGGCCCGCCTCCGACTCGGTATTCACGTCGTAAGCTACCACCACCAGCATCATTGCGCGAATCCCTCGCTCACTTCCACAAGAAGCTCGGGTACCCGTCCAAATCCCCGCGTACAAACCGAGCTAACAGCATCGCCTGAACGTGCGGCGTGATCCCGAATTCCAGGCGCTCGTTCAGGAACGGATGCTGAATCTCGTCGTGTTTGCGTTTTTGATACGCCACGAGCACCTCCTTACGCGTCGCGTCGTCCATCGTCACCCCGCCGCTCTCGGTCCGTTTGAACCCGCTCGCCTGCACCTGCCGCCGGTTGATCAGCGAAAGCGCCAGCCGGTCCGCGATTACCGGCCGCAACTCTTCCACTAGGTCCAAGGCCAGACTCGGCCGCCCTGGCCGGTCGCGATGTAGGAAGCCCACCGCTGGGTCGAGCCCCACCGCTTCCAGCGCCGCAGTCACATCGTGCGTCAGCAGCGTGTACACGAATGAAAGCAGCGCGTTAATGTTGTCGAGCGGCGGGCGCCGGTTGCGCCCTCGGAAGAAAAACTCATCCTTCGACACCCCAATCAGCCAATCGAACGCCGCGAAGTACACCCGCGCGGCGTCGCCCTCGTGTCCGCGAATCTCCTCCAGCCGAGCCACGCCCGCTACCGTCTCCAGCAACCGACCCAGCCGCCGGGCGGCCTGCTCCAAGTCGTCCGCACCCTCGGCAGTAGGCTTCTCACGCAGCGCCCGCAACAGGACCGTCCTACAGTTTGCGATCTTCGCCATCACCACCGAACGCGCCACCGCAGCCGCCCGCTCTTCCAGATCCGCCCAGCGGTACTGCTCCCGCCGCAATAGCACGTTGCCCGACACCGGACCGTGGACCCTCGCCAAGAATCGCCCGTTCTCCGTGAGAAACGCGAGCGCGACGTTTCTTTCGCCGCACAGACCCATCAGGAACGGACTGCACGACACGTTTCCGAAACACACGATGCTACTCAAGGTGTGGATTGGAACCCGCAGCTTGGTCTCTTTCTCCACGCGCACCGCGACGGCCTCGCCGTCCCGAGCCAGGTACGCCCCTTGCGTCGTCACGTATAGCGTATTGAGCAACTGCTTCAGGGGCCCTCCTCTTCGACCCGGAAAGCGATTGCCAGATATCGTTTCACCGTGGTCTTTTTCGAGGTTGCTCGCGGCAAGCACCGGCCGTACAGCGAACACTTCTCGCACTTCTTCGCATAAACGGCCTGCGGCGTGATCCGCGCGGCGTACAGTTCATGCATATGCCGCGTTAGCTCTTCCGTCCCTGCCCGCAGCTCCGGATCGAACCGAACCTCCGACCTCCGCCGAACAGCTCCGTAAAACAGCGCCCCCGATTCGATCGCCACGCCGAGCATCTCCTCCAGACACAGCGACTGCGCACAGAGTTGGACCTCGTCACACGAGTCCGCCTTGGGGCGCCCCCGCTTATATTCGACCGGCGTCGGCCGCCACCAGCCCGCGCGGCCGGGAAGTTGTACCGTGTGCGCGCCTCCGTTCGTGGCGCGTTGGAACTCGATGACATCGGCGACGCCGGTCAATCCCAGCCGCAGCGATCGAATCTGCACTCCGCGCGCCACCACCACACCCGGCCGCGCTTCCGTGCCCGATTCATGCACGCGATCATGAAGAATCCGCCCCTCCGAAGTCAGCCGGTTCTCCTCCCACTGCTGTTCGAGATGGATCAGTCCCCACTGCCGCTCGCAGAATTGAAGGTGCTGCAGCCCGGAAATCGGCAACAGTTCGTCCTCCTCAAACATGCCCGTTCGGCGCAACCACCCATCGGAAGCTGACTCCCGCTGGCAATGTCCCAGGGCCACTCACGTGATAATCCGCGAATGATCGCGGAGTCTCCGGCTGATCCACCCGGATCAGGTCGAACAACTGATGCGCCGGTGCATTGCCCAGAGCCGTTTCATGCTCGAAGACCCCCAGTCCGCGCACTGACATCTCGCCCCGAGCCGCGGAGCGGTCGTGCTCGAACATGTAGGTTAGTGCCTCCAGCAGCAGTTGATAGTCTTCGAAGGTAAAGCCTGTGTCCTTAGCAAGATACGGCGAGATGAACCCATGCGCCCGGTAGAGGGCATATGGAATCGTATGCTTTCGACCCATCTGCCCACTCCCGGCTTTTTCTTCGCCCGTCTCCGCGTCCGTCTCCGCCGCGCGACCGGTATCGCCGGGATTGGTGAGTGCAACCCGCGTAATCGCGTGCTCTAACGACAAGATGCGCGACTGTGACCGAGCAAAGCCCAACTGCACGGGCCCACGCACCTGGCCGCAGTTCCACAACTTTAGGTCCTTCTTGGCGCCCTTCGGCTTCCCTTTTGCGCTATCGGTTTCGGTGGCGTCCTCGGTTCCCGACTTGCCGGTTGTCATCACCGCCCCAAAAGCGCGCACGTCGAAGTAATTGGCGCACATCCACGCCCGCGCCTCTTCGTTCGGCCGATTCAGCGGCTCCGCCTTTACCGCCTGATAGGCCTTCCTCTGTTCCTGGGCGAGAATTCCCCGTTCCTTCACATAGATGTCATACGGAGGCTGGTACGCTTTCGTGAGGGCCACGAAGTTCCGGATTTTCCTCTTCAGGCAAACATCGGTCACCATCCCGAATCCCGTCTCCGGGTCCACTCGCGGTGCATTGCCGGCGTCGGGGTCTCCGTTCGGATTACCCTGCACCACATCGAACAACAAAACGAATTCAACGCGTTTATCAAAACTCATGCTGCCTCTCCTTGCTGGCTTCCGTTCTCTCCGCTGTCCGTATGGTTCTCTCGTTTCTTGAAAAAGTCCTGCCGCTGATGGTAATACCCCAGTGCAAACAGACCCTGTTCATCCAGGCGCAAGATCTGTGGGAAACTGGCGATGCCGTCCAGTACCTCACCCAACCGGGATTGGTAAAACACAGCCGAGCGGCCTGTAAGCTTTGCCAGGTGGTGCTGCGCCAGTGCGATTAGCCTCGGAAACACGGTCGCCGGCCGTGTGCTCGCCGCGCTGTAATAGCGGTCCACGATGGTCTTGTTTGGATCATTCTGAGCGGCTCCCTGCACGCGCTCAAGAACGGCCATTAAACGCCCGAGCCGGTAGCCCGCGCTCGCATTCTCTCTGTCCAGTCCCACGGATACCTCCATGTCCTCATTCCGCTTTAGATATGCGCGCAGTATCGCGGCGCGCTCGCGAGTTACCTTCTGCTCGGCCCGGCAGCGACCCACCGCGCTCGCCAACAGCGTTTGCGGGAACCGCCGGCCGAAAACGATTGCTAGGAAAACATCTGTCACCAGGCCCGGCGCAAGGTTTTCCAGCTTTCCCTGCAACACCAGCGACCGCATCAACATGTACAATGGCAACGGTTGATCCGAGCCGATGTCAATCGACTCGAAGTACCGTCCGACGTTTTGCTCCACTTGCGCCACCATGCCGGTGTGCATCCCGCGCAAGATGGCACGCCCCCGTGCGCCGGAGAGAATCAGGCAATAGAACCGGTTCGACACGGAACCGGACCAATTTCCCTTATGCGCCGCTTCCAACAGTGCCCGCACACTCTCCACCCGTGGAGCGTCGAAGAAGCTCGTGAACAGGTCCAGCACCTCGACTTCTTCATCCGCCCAGAAAACCGCTGTCGTGTCCCGTGACAATGGCACGAATCTCCGAGGCAACGTCGCGCCCTCATGCCGCGGGTCCGGATAACGATCGCTGAGCAGCCGATTCAATGCCGTGGTGTATGCATCCGCGCAGTCCCGGCACACGGGAGCGTTTTCGTTGCGCGACAGACCGTATGACTCAAACGCATCCGAGTTGAAACTCACCAACGCGATCCCGCTCGTGGTTCCCCCTGGAATCCTCACCGCCGGATGCTTTTCCACTGACGTCCCTGTCGAACCGCAGATCAGACATTGAACACTGCGGCCAGTCCGAGCGCGTCGCGAACGCGAGAAGTATTCCTGAACCTCTGGTAGTTCGTGGACAAGCCGCCCACGGTATTCGAACGCAAACAAGTCGTTTGACTTGTAACCCTCTGCCAGAACGCGTCCAACGGCGCGACCGCGTTCCTCGTCGCTTTCAAGAAACGCTTCGATGGCTTTCAGTGCTTGGTTCCCGGTGGTCTCGCGCGCCTCCCGCACCCATCGTCGGAACAGTTCCAGCCTGGCACGTAGATCGTCCGGCGAGCGTTTACCATCCGGCTCAACGCCGAGCGTGTATTCCGATTTGTCCACCAGGAAATCCGCCACGTCGCCGGAAGTTTTTCCCACCCTGTGGGGGATTTGGAACATCTTGGCTCTTGGTTTCTTCCCGGGTTCCGCCTCACCGGCGGTTGGCACAACATTCACGAACTTTCCACCCTCGCCCACCGCGATGATCCAAGCAACCGGCTTGGGCTCGTAGTCGGGAATGGAAAGCAACCCGTCGCGGCGGGCAACCGCACACAAGCTTCCTAAAATCATGCCGCAACCTCCCATTCAGGGACTTCAATCACGCCCCGCTCGACCCTTGCCGGGAAGAAGACCGGCTCATTTCCTTTGGGTCCGTATCGCAGATCATGAAGCATGTAGCCTAGTTCCCGGGTCTCTCCCTCCAACGCTTGCGGATTGCCAGTGTATGGCTCCACAATCGCTGGAAATTCCCGGCAACCCAAGTAAGGTTGCATATGAAACTGCCCCTTTTCCAGTCGGCGCCGGAACATTTCGTCGAACTTTCTTGGGTTGTCATCCGAACCCCGGCTGGAGGTCATCTGGAACGCGGCCTCGACCGCGTAATCCACGTCGCGCAGCACAACGCTGTTGCGTTGCGCCCTGTCTTCATCTGCGAAATAATCAAGCGGCGCTCCGCTCCGCATCGAGCTCCTTGCATTTGCTACGGAAGCGCGTCCGGTAACCTCATTGCGCTTGAACTGAGTAAATTGAGGGGGTGACAGCAGCAAAATCCGGCGAATTTGCCATCGGATGGCCGGTTTCCAAAGAATAGCCTCAAGAACACCCCTGGCCGCCGAAGGCGTGATCACCTCGTAGGAAACGCGTTCCGTCTTGAATTCCGGCCTCGTAAAACAAGCAAGCTCGCCGCGAATCCGGACTCGATACACACTGGGCATAAAACCTCCTGCCCGAGTATATCGGAACGATTCGGGAGATTTAGGCGATCAACTCCTCCGGCTCAACTGCAACCGGCCCCTTCCACCCAAACCCCCACCGATCGTCATAAACATGAAAACCCGGTACGACAACCCAGAAGACGTCCTCAAGACGCTCCAGCGCCCCGGCCCGCGCAAGAGTTTCAATTTCCTGCCGGTACAAATTCACCATGAACGGTTGTAGTCGGCGCATTCGATCGCGTGAGATGCCGTTACGCCGGAGGTCTGCGACCCGCTCGGCCCAGTCCCCGTATGGGGCCACCACTGACTGCCCAGTCTCCTCGATCATCTTGAACAATTCCGCAGCGTCCTTGAATCTCTGTTCCCGTTCTGCAGCCATCACACCCGGAGCATCCTGCTCAGCCAATCGGTACAGCCGCGCGAAGTACTCAACAAAGGTCGAAGGGATCTTGAGGTTCAGTCTGCCCTCTCGCCACATCGTCCGAGCCACGCCCTCGGCCGTCCGCAGAATCCCGTGCGGCGGCTTGGTGGGAGCGATAAACACATGCAGGACTCCCTGCCCCGTGCCCTCCCTGTTACAGCGACCTGCCGCCTGTGTTAACGAATCCGCGCCTGCGAAAGCCCTGTACACTTCTGGAAAATCGATATCCACCCCGGCCTCGACAAGCTGCGTCGCGACGAGTTTGCACGACTCAGCACCTTTTAATCGCCGCTTGACCTCCGCCAGAACTTCGGAACGATGGACCGCGCACATCCGAGCGGAAAGGTGCAGACAATCCTGGCCCACCAGCTCTGCAAGGCGTTGCGCATCATCTCTCCGGTGTACAATCACCATGACTTGCCGGTGCTTCCGCAACTCCGCTACCAACCCATCCCAACTGACCGGTTCGTCGGAAGCAGGCATTCGCACCTCGCAGCGGTCGGCAACCGCCGCGAATTCTTTCTCCGGTTCCGGCACGATCTCGCGCAACCCTTCCAACAGCGTCGGTTGCGTCGCTGTGCAGAACACCGTTGTCACCCCATAATTAGCCGCCAAGTTCTGTAACACATGCTTGATCGGAGCCAGCAGCTTTACCGGAAACGTTTGAACCTCATCGAACACCACTACGCTTCCCACGATCCGATGCAGCTTTCTGCAACGCGAAGGCCGGTTCGCATATAGGCTCTCGAAAAACTGCACGCTCGTAGTGACAACAACGGGAGCGTCCCAATTCTCCGAAGCCAGACGATTCGTGCGTGTCTCTTTGTCGGGATCGACGTTGGTATGGTGTTCAACTACGACGCCATCTCCAAGCACTTCCCGATATACCTGGGCAGTCTGCTCTATTATGCTCGTGTACGGAATTACCACAATCACGCGACGCAAATCGTACGTGACTGCATGGTCGAGCGCGAACGATAGCGAAGCGAGCGTCTTTCCCCCGCCTGTGGGAACCGTCAATGTAAACGCGCCCCGACCGAGTAGCGCGCTGGCCCTGCAAGCCGCTAGCACTCGCGCGCGCATCTGGTTCATCGCCGTCCATTCAATCGAGGCCACTCTCTTCCCGAGGTAAGCGTCCAATCGCCCCTTCAGTTCAGCAAGACTCGGCCTCGCACCGAGGTTACGCTCCACGCGGCCCGCATAGAAGCGCTCGGTATCTAGAAAATCCGCGTCCACCAACGATGAAAATAGGTGACGTGTCCAAAGCGACAGCGAAGCGCGGTCGGTGACCCATTGTGGCAACTCCGGCCTGATTTGCTCTTCTATCCAAAGCGGCAACCCGCCGCGCCTTGCGTCCCCGAGCAACTCCCTCTTTTCGTGAAGTCGTGCTTGAAGGTCATCGCCGTTCGGCAAACCGCCATGATGTCCCGCGATGACAAAAGACACCAACGCAGAATCTCGCTCCTTCGCAATCAGAGCTCCGGTTGTCGAATGATCGACCTTGCCATTTACATGCGCCTCAGGATCGCGTCCGATCATTTCTTGGAATGCCCGACGATACTTCCCGGCGTCATGCCAAAGCCCAGCGAGTCGTCCCCACCCTGGTGCAAAAGAAGTCGCGAAACACTCGGCCAAATCAGCGGTCTGGATCAGGTGTTCTTCGAGTAGCTGCCATTCCTCCAAGGGTCGTCCGGGCAAACTGTGGGCATAACAATTCGAGGCTGCCGGTGGCATTGGATCTCCCAGTCTATCCAAGTAGTGGCGGTTGATTTCGGGATGTTCCGCATCGGAGTCAAAATGCTGTGGCCTATGGATCTGCACTCGGGGTCCGACCACGCACTGCGGGTTGGGCCCCGCGCATCAAGGCTCCAAAAGGAACGTTGTTCCGCATTATCGACCGCGAACGCAGCGGCCGAACGACGGGTATGAACACGGCATCCGCGTCTCTCTGAAAGCGGGAGAATACGGATATGGCATCGAGATCCCCCAGGCTGATCCGATTCTGGGCGACCGTACTTGCCGGGGCTTGTTGTCTGCCGGCCCAGTCGAAAAAGCCGGAGGATTTGGCTGCGGGCAAAATACTGGTTACGACGCGGGGCACGCGAGACCCGCTATTTGCGGAATCGGTGGTCCTGCTGGTGCGCTACAGCGAGACCGACGCGTTGGGTCTGATGGTGAACCGGCGAACGACGCTGCCGATCTCTCGCGCGCTGCGCGAACTGAAGGCCGCGGCTGAGAACGCCAGTCCCGTATTTGTCGGCGGGCCGGTCGAACTGGATACCGTGTTCGCGCTGGCTCGTGCGCCTCGTAAGCCCGAGGGTGCGACAGAAGTATTGGGCGACATCTACCTCATTGCGGCCAAACCGGCGCTGGAAAAGGCGCTGGGCGGTGCGTCGAACCCAAGCGAAATGCGCATCTACCTCGGCTACTGCGGATGGGGCCCGCACCAGCTCGAAAACGAAGTGCGCCAGGGCGGCTGGTACATTTTCAATCGCAGCGCGGATCTTGCTTTCGATGCGGAACCCGCAACTCTGTGGACAAGGCTTATCGGCAGGGCGGAAGCGCAGATGGCGCGGATCGGTTTTGTCCAGCCCTCGCACTGAGGGGAGGAGCTGGTACTCTCAGGCCATGGCGACGTATCCCAACGGCGGTTTCTCCATCATGAACGCCGCAACCAAGGAGGGCGCGATCGTGCTGCTCGATGAGTGGGGAAATGCCGACCGAGTGTCGCTTGAGCGGCTGCCGAACTGTATCAGATTGACAGGGCATTCGGAGCGAGGTCTCGCAATAGCAGGGGAAGCGGCGCTGCCTGATTGCGCCGTCCCTCGGAATCGTACAGCGTGATTGAGCGAGCCCTGCCGGTCTTCTCGGGCAGGGAATGTTTGGCATGCTATGGTGGAGAGGGAAGTGAGACGTTCCCTCTTGCGCCGACAGTGTCGTCGGCGAACTAACAGGATGTGTCCTACGCGTTCAAAACATTTGTCCCTAGACCCGTTTCATGGTAACCTACACCTAATTAGTAGGGGTGCCCATCATCGACACCCCGCGGCTAGTGGTATTAGTGATTCTCCGGGCACCGCGGCTCCAACTTCGTGCGTACTGTTTTCGCGGTCGATGGGTAGGATAAAATGGAGATCCCTTCGATGCCGCTAAGCCAGGACCAGAATCGCTCACAACTATTGGACATACTTTCTTGTACGTCGCTCCGGAGAGGGCCCGTCACCCTCGCATCGGGCGCGGAAAGTAATGTGTACATAGATGGAAAACTCACGAGCCTGGGGTGTCCAAAAGCGATGCCGCTAATCGGCCGAGTTTTTCTGCAGAAGCTTGAGGAATGTGGCTGGGCTCCAGACGCTGTCGGCGGCTTGACTATTGGAGCAGACCCGATCGCCCTCATGATCGCGAGGGAAAGCATTGAGACAGAACACGCCATCCGCGCATTCATCGTGCGCAAGCAGCCCAAGAAGCACGGCATGAAACGCTTTATCGAAGGGATGGAGCAGACGCAGGGACTTCGGGTCGTCATTGTCGACGACGTTTGCACAAAAGGCGGGTCTACCGGAGAGGCGATTCAGAAGGCGCGAGACGCAGGGATGAACGTGATTGGGGCGATCTGCCTCGTAGACCGGGAGGAGGGCGCCAAGGCATACTTGGCCGACAGCTTTCACTGCCGACTCGAGAGTATCTTCACTTTGTCCGAGCTTCTCGCCCGCCAAGACGAGTCCGCTACCAAGGATCCCGTTGGCGCGCACATTTAATTCGGCCCTTCATGCCCCACGATGCAGGCGAGCTGTTTAGTTCATTAGTGAACAGCGGCTTCGAGCACGTTACCGGGGCGCAGCTTCTCGAAATCGCCGACTACCTGGACCGGCGGGCGGCAAATACAGGAGTTGCCGCTACACTCTTTGTATCCGAAGCGATTCGTGGGCTCCATGGGTTTTTTATGGAGCATGACGAGTACGGCGGGATTAGAAACGGCTTCATCAGCGAACTGAGTGATCTAATGCGCGACCGCCTACGGGTTATCCAGGAGAGCGACGCTCACTGGGCTGCAAAGCTCGCGCAGGCATTCAGAGACGAGATACGGCAAAAGATCGCGAGCTATGATCCGCGAAACAGTTACGATTAGGGCTGACCGTGCTCCCAGGGATGCCAGGCAGTTTTCTATGCGCTTCTGGGCGGACAGGATCAAGAGCCTTCTCCCAACCCACTGTGCCAGTTTTGTGCCCACTCCCCGCATAGAAGCGTTGTGCAACTTTGCTAGCGCCCCGGCGTGAACGCCGCGGAAGTCTTTGATAACTCGCAACAATGCGCAATGCTGAATAATCGTTGTGCCTACTGCTAAGTCTATGAAAGTAGGATGGTTCGTGGCTACGAACCAGAAGGTCGCATGTTCGAGTCATGCCGGGCGCACCATCTTACTGCTTCACTATCAAGCGTTTGGAGCCATTGACGATCGCGGCGGGTATCGCGATTTGGTCCGTATGCGGGCCGCTTTGCATTCTCGATGCCATTTTAGCGTGCCCTGCGCTGACTTGGGCGATCGAGCGTCGCGAACCCCGCTTCACTGATCTGGTATCGCGAATCGGACTGCCGGCGGTAGGAGAGTCGGCCTCGACGAATCAAAGCTGAATCCGCCGGGCGGCATCGGGTCCCTGATCGGGCCGCGCATCCGATTCGAATTACGACTCCCAGCGTCGCGCGACTGACCGATAAGCCTTCTTCCCCGACTGGACCGTGTGCAACGCTTCGCCGTTCTATTTCACTAAAACTACAACGCGGAGATGCACCTGCGTTTCGGGGAAGGAGAACGCCGTATGTCTGACTCGAATCGGAGAGCTACGCAGAGATCCCGGGTGCAATCAGGCCCAATCGCGCGCAAAGATTTTCTGCGGTGCACTTTAGTTCGCGCGGCGGTTTACATCATAGCCGCCGCCTGCACCCTTGCTGCCCAAGATAAGAAGGTGATCATCAACGACCGATGGCCAATTCAGGGCCCGAGTCGACAGTCCGAGCTGTCGCCGCCTCACGTCGAGCCTACCAATGAATGCTCAAAGAGCATTTATGTGGATGGGTTTATTCCAGGAGCGACGATCACCGTCTTTCGCGGAGGCAGCGCCATTGGCGTACCATTCGTCAGCACGTTCGGGTTCGCCAACGTTCCAGTTCCGCAACTGCACGTGGGCGACCAGATCACCGCGATCCAAACCGTCAACGGCGTGAATAGCGCGCATTCGGCGGTCATGACCGTAGGGAAAATGCCCACGACTCTGCCGAAGCCGACGGTCGACCCGAAAATCTACGCCTGCGGACGTATCGTCCCGGTGCATAACCTCGTGTCCGGCGTAACCGTTGAAGTGCGCGACGACACTGCCGGCACCGTCATCGGGAATGGCGCGACTCCAAATCTGTGGGGCGGGGACTGGGATCCGGTATCGACGTCCGCCCTGGTTAAGGGTCATAAAATCAGCGCCCGAGTTAGCGCTTGCACGGGAGTGCCGAGCGTTACCTCGGTCCAGGTCACGGTTTTGCCGGACCCGTCTCCGCTCAAAGCGCCGACTCTCGACACGCCCATCATCGGCAACAATGCCATCACGGCGCACGGCCTTTACATCGGGTCGCTATTGCAGGCATTTCAGCCCGGCCCGATCGGATCCGGATACTCCACGGCCGACACCAACTGGATGGAAGTAGCCACAGTCAAAGCGACGCCGGGCGTGATTGCAGAGCAGGATCTCTGCTCGAAAGGTCCCAAGACGCCTCCCTATACGCCGACCAACAACATTCCCCCGCCGACGCTGGTCGGGCCGATCTGCCCGGGCCAGCCCGCGGCGATCGTGCGCAACACCACGATCAACGCCACCCTCGTCCTGGTGAAAAACGGCACGGTGGTCGGTTACGGCGGAGCGGGTCCGGGAGATGTTCCATTGGATCTCGCGCCGCCCTCGTCTTTCGGGCAGAACGACGTCGTCCAAGTGGTTGAATACATCGGAACGAATGTGATCCTTTCGAATACCGTAACCGTCGGCTGCACGAACACGATCACGTATCACAACGATTCCCAAAGAACCGGTTGGAACCCGGACGAGAACACTCTCAAACCCGCCAACGTTACGCCGTCGACGTTCGGCTTTATTGCGAAAACGGTTCTGGACGACCAGGTCGACACGCAGCCATTGGTCGTCACGAATCAGGAGATCGACGGAGAGGGTGTGCATACCGCCGTTTATGTTGCCACCGAAGGCAATACCGTTTACGCGATCGATTCCTGGTCCGGCGGCGTACTCAAGCAGCGCAATCTGGGGGCGCCCATCGGCACTCCGCTCGGATGCAACAACAACGGACCCAACGTCGGCGTCAACGGCACTCCCGCCATCGATCTGCGCACGCATACGCTCTACGTGATCGCCTATACGACGGTTTCGGGCAAACCCACGTATCGACTGCACGCGCTCGACTTAAGTAATTTGAACGACAAGCCGGGGTCGCCGGTGACGGTTTCCGCGTCCAACGGATCATTCAACTTCAATGCGTCGGTTCAGCGTCAGCGGTCCGCGCTTTTGCTCGCGAATGGAAACGTCTACGCGGCGTTCGCCAGTTTCTGCGACTTCAGCCCGGATCAGTCGCGTGGATGGTTGCTGGGGTGGAACGCCTCGACGCTTGCCGCATTGCCGGCGAACGAGCTGACCAACAAGTTGTCGACGTTGCCCGCGAAGTTCTTCCTCTCATCCATCTGGATGTCGGGATACGGAGTCGCCGCGGATTCGGGCGGAAATGTCTTCTTCGTCACGGGAAACTCCGACTGGAAGGGCAACACCTACACCGGCACAACCAATATCCAGGAAAGCGTAGTGAAGATGCCGGGCGATCTTTCGAAAGTGCTGGATCTGTTTACGCCCTCCAACGTCTTCCCGCTGGACGTGGGCGATATGGACTACGGATCCGGCGGTGTGTTGGTGCTGCCCGATCAACCGGGTCCCGTGCCACGCCTCGCGGTCGCTGCGGGCAAGGATGGCCGCAACTTTATTCTGAACCGCGACAAGATGGGCGGATTCCACAGTCCGGACATTCCCAAGAACGTGGTGGTCGACGCGTGCTGGTGCGGTCCTGCGTATTTCAAAGGATCGGACGGCGTTGGGCGCGTAGTCAGCAGCGGAGGGCTTCAGGCTAGAACTTGGAAAGTGAATACGTCGCTCAGCCCGGCGCTTGCGCTGGAAGCATCAGCAACGGCGCTGCCGTCGGGTCCGCAGGACGGAGGATTTTTTACTACGGTTTCCTCCAACGGGACCACGGCGAACACAGCAATCATCTGGGCCATCGCCCGGCCGTCGGGCAGCGACAATCATTTGACGCTGGTCGCATTTAATGGGACGGCGTCGGGAGGATCGCTGGCACAGTTATGGTCCGGGAGCGCCGGAACCTGGCCCAACACGGGAACAGCCACGAATCCATTGACCATCAGCGGCAATGCCAATCAGGTTCCTACTGTGGCCAATGGCAGAGTCTACGTTCCCAGCTACAAACAACTCCAAATCTTCGGATTGACGCGCAAATCGAAGGGGCGCGCAGTGCCCGGCAGGTTCCAGGAAATCACACAAGCGCCCCCACCGATTCCCAGGCCTGCAAATCGCCCGGGTGCATCCTACTGGGGCGTCGTCAGGAGCGTCAACGGTCCGCGAATCCAAGTCACTCTGCGCAACGGCAATACGCTTCGAGTCGACCTGAGCGAGGCCATGAAGACCGGTACGACCATCCATCCGGTGGTCGGTGAAAACGTTGCGGCGAATGGCACGGTGAACAACAGTGGCATCCTGGTTGCACAAACGCTAACGCGAGCGAAGGGACGTGCGAGCTGGGGTGCGGACAGCGCCAAGTGAACGAGTATCCCGGCTCGGGCCGGAGTGGTTGCCATGCAAGAGACGTACCACATTCGCAACCCCCAGCCTCAATCATTATTACCGACGGGGACGCCGTCAAATACGGATCCACCGCGGACCGCCCCAGAACGGGACTTGGGAATGCCTTTTGGAACGTCGCTCCGCCATCTTCGCCAACCGCGAGTCCGATAAAGAAATAAAAGGGACCGCAACGCCAAGCCACCAGCCGGAATAATACTGGTGTTTTTTCCGTTCATGATGAACCAGACAACCGGAAGTAACACCGGAATCCTCGAATGCCCCCAGCGGTCCGAAATCGACGACCGGCTCCGGATGGACTCGTGTCACGGGTTCGGACGCGGCCAGGTTCAAATCCAAGCGGCCGATCTGCGCGCGGCAACGTTCATCGCGCGACGAGAAATACACTGCAAATTTCGTCACCCGCAATCCAGTCGCTTACAGGCAATGCCGCATGAGTCCGCATCCAGGGACTCTCTCCCGAAGGCACAAACACGAGGCCCCGCTTGGTCCATTTCATCGCCTCAGGACGTTGGGTAGGCGTTTCCGGGAAGCACTGCCCCCACTAGGCCGGCGAGCTCGCCCACGTTCCGGCAGCGAGCCAGCTTTTCAACGGGAACGGTAATATCGTAAACCTCGTCAATCAGAGCGATCACAGAAATCATGACCATAGAATCCCAGTTGTCCTCGTTCAGTTCCGTCTCCGGCCTCATCGTGACGGGCGAAAGGTGCAGGATCTCGGACAACCCATTCCAAAATTTGTCGCTCATAGCGTTCGCTAAGTGATTCCCTCCGCCCGTGCTTGCGTCACAGCAAACTCGCAACCTGTTCTACGGAGATTGGCGACGCTGGCGTACTCGGAACCAGATGAACCCCGCCGGCGCGGGTATCTTTCAGAAGCACGGCTCCGGAACCGATCAGACAATTGGGAGCGATCGTAACACCCTGTTTGACACACGCGTTTACGCCGACGAATGAGTATTCCCCTACACGCACGTGTCCCGAAAGAACGACGTGCGATGAAACGAAGCAATGGTCCTCGATGATCACGTCGTGCCCAATGTGATTGCCGCTCCAAAGGACTACGTCGGAGCCGATTCGACTGAACGGCTGAATCACGTTGCTCTCCAGGATAAAGCAGTTGTCGCCACAGCTCACTTCCCCGAAGTACACTGCCTTGGAACTCAGATAAGTCGCGAGCCGGTAACCCTTACTCTTCGCCGCTCGATAGACTTCCGCGCGAGCCTGATTGAGCCGCTTAAAGCCGATGGCGATGAACATTTCGAACTCTTCTGGGGGATAGCGCTGTTCCACCGTTTCGAAGGGGACGAAAGGAAGTCCGGAAACCTGTGCGCCGTCGAGAAAACTCTCATGAACCGTAAAGGCTGCAACTTCATAGCAGCTATCTTTTGAGAAATAAAACTGAGCGATACGAGAAAAGCTGCCCGCGCCAAAAATCACTAGTTTTTTCATTCTATCCTTATCAGGATCGTGAACTCGTAGAGACCATAATCATGCAACAAAGCGACGTGTCTGGAGAACTTTGTTTTGCAATAATCAAAGAAAAAACAGGGATCTCCGTAATAAAGATTGTCTCGCATGCGGTTTCGATCCGAGTAGGCCGTCAAGAGGTTAAATGCCAGACCTTTCCGCGCGAGCGCCATCATTTTTCCAAGAGTTTCCAATATGTAAACTTGCCATTTCTCGCTCGACGCTTCCTGCTTAACGTTAAACACTCCGCTGGCTAGCGCGTAGTCCACCGGTGGCACTTCACCCAAGTCGTTAACGAAGCGACTGCCGCTGTCCCCCGAATGTAACTCAAGCGCCTTGGACACCATGGCGGGAGCGACGTCGTATCCCCAATAGAACGATCGAATCGATCTCCGCCGCAGGAAGGTGAGAAGCGCTCCGTAACCGCAGCCAAAGTCGAGCAGGGAGGAATCTTCCTGCAGCAAACACCCCTTTATTAACTGCTCGAAACGAAGACTCTGTGATTCGACCGAGTTCCAATCCACGCCTGCCGGGGTAGGGCCGTGTTCCGACAGTTTGCCGCTATAATATCGCGCCGCGCTCTCCTCGAAACTGCCCGACATTACCTTCTTCCCTCTCCTCGCACCTTTGGTAGATTTCCCTGATGATTGTATAGGGTCGATCCTTCGTCTCCGTGAAAACTTTTGAAAGATAGATCCCAATGATACCAATGGAAAAGATGGTAAGTCCACCAATCATCCAGATGGAGACGATCAAGGACGGCCAGCCGAATAGAAACGTTCCAAAAAACAGTTTGTCGAGGACCAAATAGAGCGCCGCCGCGAATGAAAGCACAAGCATCGCGATACCCAGGTAAAAAACGAAAATCAGAGGAGCCGTGCTAAACGAAGTGATGGCATTTACAAAAAGAGCGACCTTGCGCCGCCAGTTGTAACTGGAATGTCCCTTGGAGAGTTTGACGATCGGCAGGGCCAATTGCTGGAACCCGGTGATCTGCCAGAGGCCGGCCAAAAAAATTTCACGATCGCGGTGCAGCACCAGGGCGTTGACGTAGCGTTTGGTCATCAGCCGCACGGTAACAAGATTCCGGGGAATCGAGGCACTCGACAGGCTGGTAAACACCCGGTAAAAAACGGCGCCCGAGATTCGCTCCCAGAGACTTCCCTTACGGCGTATTTGCGTTCCGAAGACTACGTTGGCGCCGGTAGTATCCAGGCGATCCGAGAATTTGCCCAACAATTCAGGCTCCTCCTCCAAATCGCTATCGATGAGAAATACTTTATCGCCACGGGCGTGCGCCAACCCGGTCATCATGGCACGATGATGCCCGAAATTGCGAGACAAATCGATTACGCGGACGCGAGGATCGCGCTCAAACACTGCGATCGCAATTTCGAGGGCGGCATCGGGGGAGCCGTCATTCACGAAGATGATCTCAAAGTCGGGAGTGATCGCTTCGGCAGCCGCACGCATACGCTGATAGAACTGCTCGACGTAAGGTTCCGAACGATAGAGCGTCGTAACGATCGAAAGATCCATACTCAGCGTTTTTTCAGAAATTCGGCTGCTCCAGGCCCCTCGTTCAGAATAAGATCGATCACGCTCACGTCGTGCCGAAATGGCGGGTAAAGCTGGTGGTATTCCGGATAGCCGGAGTAGTCGAAGTATTGGAGCTGCACCTCTTCGGACGCAAACAGAGACGGATCGATATAGTCCCTCGCGGACGGTCCGGAAAGATAGTGAGTGGCGCCAGCCTGCTTACACAGGGAAACTAAGCGCTCCGTCTTGCCGTCGGCAAGCTGGTAGTCCGAAGACCAGGTAATTCGCGTATTCACTCCAAGCAGGCTACACAATCCGGTCAGGAATCGATAGTTAATCTCGCTTAAATACTTGAGTTCGGCGCCGCGGTAAAACTCTTCAAGCTGATGCCGGTACGTTTTGAAGAATGGCGCTGGAGCATAGAAGTGTGCGACGGTCTTCCAATGGTCTTGCGCCCACGCGGGATCCGACACGACCGTGTCCCGTATCTTTTGAAGATACTTCCCCTTGGAGTTGACCGGTATGGTCAGCCAGGCGACCCCGTTCGGACCCTTGACTTGATTCCGGTTACGCCAGTCGCGACGCGTATACTGCATGTCGTCAAAAAGGATAAACTCATCCACGTTCCGGATCAGGTCGAAATATCCCTTCCACGGAATATAGTTGGACTGAACAATCGCGACCTTCTTGATTGCCCCGTTGCGCGTTTGGCGAATACACCTGCCTTCATCCACTGCGTCGAACCGTCGCAACGCTGGCGACTCGTCCTCCGGTCTAGGTTCGGTGTGCGGCAATTCCATACTGGGCTTGCAAACCGTGAAGGTCACCGGCAATTATAGCTCACTCGTTTACTGGACGAAACCGTCGGCGGCACCGCGAAAATCCTCGGGTTCGGGCTCCTTAACTTATGCGCTGTAACCGAGATAGGGCCATTGAATCAGGGTTGCACCCCATGAATAGCCGACTCCGAAACCGACCAGCATCACCAGGGCCCCCTCCCTCAGCGTTCCGTCTTCGACTGCCAGGCTCAAGGCGATGGGAATGGTCGAAGAGACGGTGTTGCCGCAGGGAGCAAGATAGAGGTAGAACTTCTCGGAGGGCAACTTCAGCTTTCGCCTGAGATGGTCCAGCATATACCGGTTGGCTTGATGGAAGACGAACAAGTCGATGTCATCGAGAGTCTTCCCCGTTTTCGCCAGCAACCTGGCGACACAATCGGGAACTGCCCGGAGGGTAAAATTGAAAATCTCCGCTCCGTTCATGTAGAGATTCTCCAGCGATCGTCGGTTGCCGCTTGCATCTTCACTCACCACAGAGGTCGCTTCCGAGACTGGCTGCCGCATTCCGCCGGCGGGCACAATCAAATTGGCCGCACCCTTGCCATCCGTGCCGAAGACGTACGCCGTCTGGCGGGGCGCGCCGTTATCGGCTGCGATTAGGGTGGCGGCCGCGGCATCTCCAAAAAGAGTCCTGACGCTCTTGTCCTCCGGGTGAATGAACTTACTGTAGGTTTCCGCCGTGATCAGCAGGACGTTCTCCGCCTGCTGTGTCTGAATCAGACCTTGGGCGAGGCCCAGTCCATAAACGTAGCCCGAACAGCCTAGATTGAAATCAAGCGCTCCCGCCGTTGTGGGAATGCCAAGGCGATGTTGAAGAACGCAGGCAGTAGTCGGCAGGAAATAGTCTGGACTCTGGGTGCACAGCAACAGGTAGTCGATATCGGACACCGCGCACGCACCTGTCGCCAACAGCGCTTGCGTCGCGTGAAACGCCAGATCGGAGGAACACTCCTGCGGCGCGGCGATATGCCTTTCCTGTATCCCGGTTTTCTGTTCGATCTCGCCGATGGACCACTCGGGAAACTTCTGTGCGAGTTCGGCATTGGAGAGCACTGCTTCCGGAAGGTACGATGCGATGGACCGGATTACGGCATTCATCGGGACTCAAATGCGTGACGAGCCTTCAGCGTACCACTTTGGCAGAGCTCATTTCTGCAGACCATGAGATCCTCGCGGATCGATAGGGATGCACACGCGAATGGGCTAATGCCTGACCAGCAGTTTCCAGCCGTATACACCCGTCTGACTGAGCCAGTTGTAGGACAGGTACGTCGTCCCGTCGGCTCCGCTCATGTACCATACCACCGCCTGTTGCGTGGTATCGTTCAGCCAAACCACGTCCAGCGAGCCATCGCCGTTGAAGTCGCCGACGCCCGCGACGGTCCAACCGGGCACTCCCGTTTGCGAGATCCAGTCGTACGTCGAGTGCTGGCTGCCATCGGCGCCGCTCATATACCAAATCAGCGCTTGCCGCGTGTTATCTTGCTCCCACACGATGTCCGGAATTCCGTCGTGGTTGAAATCCCCCGCCGCCCTGATGGTCCACCCGAACACACCTGCGGAGCTGACCCACGACCACGATTGCTCGATGCTGCCGCTGACGCCGCCCATATACCAGATCACGGCCTGCCGGGTGGTATCGTTCAGCCACACGACGTCGGGAACGCCATCGCGATTGAAGTCGGCGGCCGCGACGATTCGCCAGCCAGGCACGGGATTGGAATTGTTGAGCCACGCCCAGCTCTGTTCCTGCGTCCCGTTGGTTCCCCCCATGTACCAGATCACTGCCTGGCGGGTGGTATCGTTCTGCCAGATCAGATCCGGAATCCCGTCGCCGTTGAAATCTCCCGTCGCCGCCAGGGTCCAGCCGGGAACACCGGCCTGGGACAGCCAGCTATAACCTGTCTCGACATTGCCGCCAGCGCCCGATTCCGACCAACTTACTGCCTGACTGCTAGCGTCACTCATCCAAATCAGTTCCGGTGACTGGCTTGGCGCCGTCGCAGTACCCAAACGGAGTACCCATCCGGTCGCCGAACCGGAATATACCGGTTGAATAGCTCCTTGCCGTGGAAAATCCGACGAACTGGTCTGGCCGCCCAGATAGATGTTCCCCAGGGGATCGAGCGCGAGTCCGTTGGCGGCATCGCTCCCCGTTCCACCGTAGTAAGTTGAGTACACCAGGGCGCTTCCCGCGGGATTGACTTCCGATAAGAATGCATCATAGCCGCCAAGCAGCGAACTGGAATTGGCGTTGACCATGGGAAAATCGGCCGAGTTGGTGCTGCCCGCCACATAGGCGTTTCCGCTCTGGTCGACTGCCACTCCCGCCGCCCAGTTCCAACTGGTTCCGCCAAGAAACGTGCTGTAGACCAGCGAGCCGGAGGTGCTAAGTTTCGTCACAAAGGAATCTACTGAGCCGTTATAAGAGGTGCGCAACGCGCCCGCGGTCACCGGGAAATTGGATGAGCTGGTTACTCCTGTGACGTAGGCGTTGCCGCCCGCGTCCACGGCGACGGCATTTGCCTGCTCCGGAGTAGCGCCGCCGCCGCCGAGGCCGCCAAAGTACGTACTATAAATCAGTGCCGATCCGCTCGAATTCATCTTGGTGATGAAGGCGTCCTGACCGCCGCCGTTCGTGCTTTGAATCGCGCCCGCTACGGGAAAATTGTTGGAAAATGTTCCGCCCGCAAGGTACATGTTGCCTGCCGAATCGACGGCGATGCCACCCGCGTGTTCGGTGCCGGCCCCGCCCAGAAACGTGCTGAAGAGAATCCCGCCGGTCGGATTCAACTTGGCAACAAAGGCGTCCTGCATTCCTCCGAACGAAGCCTGCACGGGCTTGACTACCGGAAAATTTGCCGACTGGGTGTCGCCGGCAACGTAAGCATTTCCCGAGGCATCCACCGCGATCGCCGTGCCTTGGTCCCACGCCGAGCCGCCCAGATAGGTGCTATAGATCAGCATGCTCCCCAAGGCGCTGAGCTTTAGGGCGAACGCGTTTCGTCCCCCTGCCAGCCCAGCGTGCGCTGGCGAAGCCACTGGGAAATTGACCGACTGCGTGAAACCGGCAACATATGCCTGACCCTGCGAATCGACCGCGATCGCAGCCCCTCGGTCTTCTCCCGAGCCGCCAATGTAGGTAGCGTACAGGACGGTAGATCCAGCCGGATTCAGTTTCGCAATGAACGCATCCACGCCACCGCGGTTCATTGCCTGTACTGCACCCGCAAGCGGGAAGTTGAACGCTTCGGTCCAGCCCGTCACATATAGATTGCCGGAACTGTCCGCCGTGACGCCGGTCACGGCGCCCATGCCGCTACCACCCAGGTAGCTGCTGTAGGTCACGACCGGATCGATAATAAGCGGCTTTGAAATGTCGTAGCGCGCGATTTCGAACCCCGCGGTATGCTCGTCAAGAATCCGAAAACGTCCCTGAATCCGGACCCGGCCTCGCGCCGACTCTTGATAAATATCGGGAGCATTCTCGCGCAGTTGCGCTCCTGAGAAATGAACCGATAGATCGCCGTTTGATTCGATTGCGACGCGGCCCCCCGGATACGCAAGACGAATCTGTCGCGGATCGGCGCCGGCGGCGACTAGATATTCCGACTTGACCCTGGCTAAGGTGCCAGTGTAGCTAAGATTGATGCCACGATACAACCCTCGATAAATGATCTTTCGATATAACGACACGTCTGTGCGCCACGCCGCGGTGTCTTGTCCCAAGAGAAAATTTGCTTTGCCTGGCATTTCATCGACTGCCTCAATTACTACACGAGGGTCAGCGCCAAGGAACCGCACCGGCGCCTCTTTGTGATTAACCTCAAACATCACAGAGTCCTTCCGGAAGCCAGCCCGAAGGGTGGGGGTCTCCGCAATGAAATACGTCTGCGGATTTGTCTGCCCGGGGTTTCGAAAAAAGAAGACGGGCATTGACCCTTTCAGGTCCTCGGAAAATCCCGTGATGCCAGAGAGTAGAAGAAGCACAGTGACTGCGTTCATAGGTCCTACTTCAGTGTTCGGAAAGAAACACGGACTGCGATATATTCCGGTTAGATACGAGGGTTATGGTCGGATCGCGTCTGCTGAAAGCAGCCGCCTTATGCCCTTCAGATTGGTGAGTGCGGCGTCGCGGCGTGGCTTGAATTCGGCGGACGTTTTCCCCGCTGGACCTTTAGCGCCCGCTTTCTAACGCTGCGCGCTTCAACCGTTTCTGAAGATGTTCAAGGGCGCGGGAACCACCTTGATTCAGGTCCGCCGGGAATTTCACTCGTAGCGGCCAGATTGCTGCGTCAAGTCCGTCGGTCGTCGATCGCGACTCGTCCGGCGGCTTTAGTCGAGGCTGGATCTGCGCAGGCCGTGCATGCTGTAAAATAGGCAGAAATGTTGCAGCCGATTCCGTTTAATCGACCGGTCCTGGCGGGACGGGAGGTCGAGTACATCCTCGATGCGATCCGGAGGATGCACATTTCGGGCGACGGACACTTCACGGCTCAATGCCACCAGTTGATCGAGCGGCTACTTGGGGTGCCAAAGGTCCTGCTGACCACCTCCTGCACGCACGCCCTGGAGATGACCGCGCTCTTGCTCGACCTGGTTCCTGGGGACGAGGTGATTATGCCGTCCTTTACCTTTGTGTCCACTGCCAACGCTTATGTGCTGCGGGGGGCTAAGCCCGTCTTTGTCGATATCCGGCCCGACACGCTGAATATCGACGAAGCGCTCATCGAAGAGCGGATCACGCCCCGGACGAAAGCGATCGTCGTGGTTCACTACGCGGGAGTCGGCTGCGAGATGGACAAGATCCTAGCCATCGCCGGACGCCACGGCGTGCCGGTGATCGAAGACAACGCCCATGGTCTGTTCGCGACGTATCATGGAAGATACCTTGGCACGTTCGGCGCTCTGGCGACGCAAAGTTTTCACGAAACCAAGAATTTTACCTGCGGAGAAGGCGGCGCGCTGATCGCAAACGACGCGGCGTATATCGACAGGGCGGAAGTTATTCGCGAAAAGGGGACGAACCGCAGCCGGTTTTTTCGCGGGCTGGTCGACAAATATTCCTGGATCGATGTGGGGTCCAGCTACCTGCCGTCCGACATTCTAGCCGCGTTTCTCTTGTCACAACTGGAGGCAAGAGATCGCATCCAGGCCGCCCGGAAACAGGCTTGGGAGTTTTATGCCACGGAACTAACCGGGTGGGCGAGGGAACACGAGGTCGGCCTGCCGATCATCCCAGAGCACTGTGGCCAGCCCTATCACATGTTTTATCTGCTTCTGCCCTCTCTGGCCGACCGGCAGGAGATCATGGCTCACTTGGCGGCTCAACGAATCTCCAGCGCGTTCCACTATCTGCCCCTGCACCTGTCGGAAGTGGGTAGAAGCTTTGGCGGCCGCGACGGCGATTGTCCGGTGACCGAAGACATGAGCGACCGGTTGCTGCGACTTCCGCTCTATAACGACATTCTCCCGGGAGAACAGGCGCGGGTCGTTGGCGCGCTGAAGAGCTTCGACGCGTGGGCCGGAGTGCGGCGAATGTGCCAAACCGGATAGGGGCGGTTCACATCGATGGAACGGAGACGATGCGGTGAAAAGGTGCGCATCCGGCCATGTGTACACGAACGCCGAATGGAATTGCCCCGATTGCGGCGATGGTCCCGTACGGCTCGACGGATACTTGGCATTCGCCCCTGAGTTGGCCAGAAAGAACGACGGCTTCGCCGCGGAATACTTCCCCAAAGTGGCCACGTTCGAGGAAGGCAATTTCTGGTTTGAGTCCCGAAATCGTCTTCTGCTGTGGGCTGTGGGCCGCTATTTCCCCCAACTCCAGGTCTCCGGCAGCGAAATGTTTGTGGATGCACTGCCGTACGCCGCCAGCCGTCTTCCGGGAACCACTTTGTTTCAAATGGATGCCCGGCGGATCCCGTTCGAGTCCGAATTCGACCTGATTGGCGGTTTCGACGTGCTGGAACATATCGAGGAGGACAACGCGGTGTTGCGCGAGATGCACCGCGCACTGCAACCCGGAGGCGGTTTGATTCTCACCGTGCCGCAGCATCCTTTCCTGTGGAGCGTCATAGACGATTATTCGTTCCACAAGCGGCGCTACACCCGCTCCGAGCTCATCGGCAAGGTCCGCGCGGCCGGATTTGAAATCCTCACCGTGACATCTTTCATCTCGATTTTGTTGCCGTTCATGTTCCTTTCGCGTCTGCGCCGGAGGTCCGCTGCGAGGGACTTCGATCCCCACGCGGAATTCAAGATTGGAGCGGGCGTCAACCGCATCTTGACGCAAGCGCTAACTTTAGAACGGCTCGCGATCCAGCAGGGCGCGTCGCTGCCGATGGGAGGATCGTTACTGCTAGTCGCTCAAAGAGTTGCCATTGGCGGCCAATCACTTCCAGGTAGACGTTCGTGAGACGTTATACTGAGGACTTTGATCGCTTAGGGGAAGTGGCGCCGCGCTGGACATGTATCGGCTCGCGCGTGGCAAGGTGGCCCGAAGGAAGTCTGGATGACGATTATTGAAGAGAAAACCGAAGCCATCCGGTCAGCCGTCAACGGCGAGCGTGGCCGTGATCCGATCCGGTACATGGTGTGGACGTTGGTCGCGATCGCCTTTACATGCCTCGTTCTTCAATACTCGATGAGGTACCACCGGCTGGCCTATCCGCTCACCCAGGACGACATCACTTATGTCGAGGACGGCCTGGACCGTCTGAACGTCTTCTATAGCCAAGGGACGCAGGGTAGCGCCTACTTTTTCCGGATCTCGCCGCCTAGAGCGCCGGTCGAGAGCTACATGGCTTCGCTTGGATTCGCACTGTTTGGATTCAGAGACTGGGCGCCTTATGCGACCAATGCCGTCTGGATTTTCGTGCTGCTGTGGGCCATCGCGATCGCGATGGAGGGAACCAGGCTGTGGCACAAGGCTGCGGCGTTTGTTTTTGTGCTGTGCTGCCCGGTGACGATTCTCATGGTTAACGAGTTCCGGCCCGACTTAGCATGCGGCCTGGTCACTGCCATAGGTATTATCACGGTGCTTCGCAAACCGTTCGTGCAGTCTTCCCCACGGGACAAGCTGGCGACGGGAGCACTGTTCGGCGCCGCGCTCCTGATCAAGCCAAGTATTTTCCCGGGCACCATCGTTTTCGCCGTCGCCGCGATATCGCTGGCGGCTCTGCGCGACTTCGTCATTGCAAAGGGGAAGCCAGCTTGGGGCGAGGGCTTCAAATCGGTCTTCCTGGCGCTGGCGGCAATGGTCGGGGTTGTGCTGCCTTACGTGTATTACGCCTGGCGCATGATGTGGGATTATCTCGCTGCGAATCTGTTGGACGCGTCTCATCGAAAGGCTTGGGAGATCCCCGGCGGTTTGATCGTCCAGCTTCGCTATTACCTCGACGGCCCCGGCGGCCAATTCCTGATGGGCGGATATCTCCGCCTGTGCTTCAGCATCCTGATTCTCGGCACGGTGGGGGTCTTTCTGACGCGCAAGCGTTGGCCGATCTGTACCTGGCTGTGTGCCGCTGCGATGATGGGAGTCACCTTTCTGACACCTTCGCTCACTCCCGGCAAGAACACTTTTGGCGGCGCGACTTACACATGGTTGCTGATCCTATCTTGCATTCTGTTGTTTAAGAGCGCAGTCGAGTACAACCGGCGGCTGTTGCCCGGTGTTCCCTGGGCGGGAATTCTCCTCCTTTACAGTTCCCTCGCAAGCTTCGGCGGCTTGCACCTGCCCGCGATTTGGACCGAATCCGAGCGTCCTTCGCCGCGAGGAACCAATGAATTCGTTTCCGACGTCTTCGATACGCTCATGGACAAGCTCGACGAGGCACCCCTTGGGAAGCGGCGAGTCTTTGTCACGACTTACGGCTTAATCAATTATCAGCTTTTGAAGTATCTTTCGATTCGGGAAGACCGCCGTCCCCACGAAGTGCCGTTCCTGGTGCCACCGGATCGAGCCGACTTAGCGCTGTTTGAACAACAAATGAATAAGGCGGACCTTACCTTAGCGAGCGAGTCCGGGAGCGGCTTCATAGCCGCAATGCTGCCCAGCGCATCGATGCAGGACCAGTCGCTTGCCTTGGCGCTCGGACGTCCCGATATGGTTGAGATTCGCCGGTTCGCGGCTCCTAATGGCAAGCAGTTCCACCTTCTCGAGAAAAAACGATGGTTTGCCGGCTGGTACCGGTCGGAGGGTTTTTCGCTGGAGCAGGAGTCTTCGGCAGATCGGCAATTTCCAAGATTCCGGGTTGGGTATGGACCTTCAAGCCGGCTTTTCATGACGCGATTCGAAGATGGCACCAGCAGCCTGAATCTCCGCTGCGAGTCTTTGGTACCAGTGCAGCACGTCCTTCTAAACGTGGACGGCGGGCGGGCGGCGGAAGTCGATATAAAAAGCCAGGATGGGTTTCGGGATTTCAAGTATGCGCTGAAGCTGGATCGTGGAAATCACGTCATCGAGTTCCTCTATTCGGACTGGCAACGGGGTGACGTTCCCAGCGCGGTAGAGTTCGCAGAAATTAGCCTGCTACCCGATGGCGCGGTGGCGGGCAAAGTGGCCGACAGACCGCGCCCTGAGGCGCCGGCCAAAAAAGGCCCATCGCGTTAGATCGAATGCAGTGTCGTAAGTTCCCGATGAAAGGGCTGAGATGAAGCGAGAACTCTTAAATATCTATGTCTGTCCTCTGACCCATTCTCCCTTGACGGATTCGAAACTCGGCAGCCCCGAGTCTTCAGAACTGAACGAGGGCGAACTCATCTCCGCGGGCGCCCGGCATTACTGTGTGCGGCAGGGCATACCGGTGTTCATTCCTTCCGAAATGCTTACCGTAATGGAGCAGGCAACTCAGGCGGAGTACGACGCTTCGGCGGATCAGAAGTACGACGACGCCGTCGACTGGCAATTCCGGAGCTTCCTTGAGAACGAGGATGATGTACGGGAGGGAATGGTCGATCTGCTGCTCCTGAAGCCTGATGCACGAGTGCTCGAAATCGGCTGTGGGACCGGACGGGACTCTTTCCGAATCGCGCGAAGACTCGATCGCCGTGGCCAATTCTTCGTCCAGGACCTGTCAGAGCGGATGGTGTTCAAGACGCGCGAGCGACTGGGAAAGTTCGGGTCTTCTCCCAGAATCGAATACTTCGTTTCCACTGCGCGCTTCCTGCCCTTCCCGGACGGCTTCTTCGATGCGGTTTTTCATTTTGGCGGGTTCAATAATTTCAGCGAGCCAAAGAAGACCTTGGCCGAGATGACGCGGGTTGTGAAGAAGAACGGCTGCGTCGTTTTTGGGGACGAGGCGCTGGCGCCGTGCCTCGACGGCACTGAGTTCGGGGAGATGATGGTCACCAACAATCCACTCTTCAAGAACAAGGTGCCGCTGGAGTGCCTTCCAGAGGGCGCGCGCAACGTGACGCTGCGATGGATTCTTGGCAGTTGCTTCTACCTGATCAATTTCAAGGCTGGCGTTGGCCCGCCGCCGGTGGACATGGACCTGCCGCATAAGGGCTGGCGCGGCGGCACGATGAGAACGCGTTATTACGGACGGCTGGAGGGAGTCACGCCCGAGGCCCGAAAGATGGCCATCGAAGCGGCCAAAGCACGAGGAGTGAGCGTCCACGAGTGGCTGGACACCTTGGTTCGCAAGGCAGCGAAATCAAACCTTGAACGCTCCTCCGAGGGTGGCGCAGAAAACTTGACTCAATGAAGTGGCAAAAGCTGGGCAAAATCTTCGAGCCATCGGGGAAGCTCGATTGGGCGCGCTCCCACGCGGCGAATCCGACTCCGGAACACGTGGACGGCGATATCTTCCGGATATATTTTAGCGCTCGCGATTCGAAGAACCGATCGAGCATCGGCTATATCGTCGTGGACATGGGCGCTGAGGGGCGGGTCCTCCAGGTCCCGCGCGAACCTGTGTTGTGTCCCGGCGATCCAGGCATGTTCGACGATTGCGGAGCGTCGGTCGGCTGCATCCTCCGCGTTGGCGAAGCGCGATACCTGTACTACATGGGCTGGAATCTACCCGCGACCGTGCCGTGGCGGAATGCGATCGGTCTGGCGGTGAGTGAGTCGGCGGATCGTCCCTTCCGGCGCTGGTCGCGATTCCCGGTGGTGCCTCTCGATGACGCTGACCCCCATACGATCTCCTATCCCTGGGTGATGCGGGACGGCGGGCGATACCGCATGTGGTACGGCTCGAACTTGCGTTGGGGATCGGAGAAGAAGGATATGCTCCACGTCATCAAGTACGCGGAATCGGCCGACGGCATCCACTGGGAGAAGCAGGATCGGATCGCGGTCGATTCTGTGTCGGCGGAGGAGAACGCGATTTGCAGGCCCTGCGTGGTGAAGGACGCCAACGGTTACCGCATGTGGTTCTGTAGCCGGGGGGAGAAATACCGCATCCAGCGCGCGGTGTCGGAAGATGGGTGCGCTTGGAAAAGGCTCGGGCTGGATGAAGGCATCGGCGTGTCCTCCGATGGGTGGGATTCCGACATGATTGAGTATCCTTGCGTCTTTGACCATGGAGGGCGGCGATTTCTACTCTACTGTGGCGACGGCTTTGGTGCGACAGGCTTCGGTCTGGCAGTCCTGGAGACGTGAGGCGCGGATTAACTTTTCGGTGAGTTTTCTCCGGAATCGATCACCAGGATCTCGACCTGCGGCACCCGCGCGATTGGCGACCGCGCCATCGATTGGGCGCCCCACACCGTTCGATCGAAACCGGCAAGGAGCCGACATTGCCGCGTGGGATCGCGATCCGTACAGCGTGCCGCCGGAGGATCTGAAGAATCTCAAGTGCGAGTTCACGCTTCTTCGAGGAGAAATCGTCTACGAAATGCAATGACGGTATAATGTCGCGATGCGAACCCTTGCAGCCGCGCTGATCTGCTTGACGATTCCCGCGCTTGCCCAAACCGGCGCCAAGAATGGCGAGTGGAGAACTTACGGCGGCGATCTCGGACACACGCGCTACTCCGCGGTCGATCAGATCAACGCGTCGAATTTCAATCAGCTCGAAGTCGCGTGGCGATTCAAGACCGACAGCCTGGGCCCTCGTCCCGAATATCAGTTCGAATCGACGCCGCTTGAAGCCAACGGCGTGCTGTATTCCACCGCGGGAACTCGGCGCGCGGTGGTGGCGCTGGACGCCGCGACGGGCGAGCTGTTGTGGGTCCATGGCGAGCATGAAGGTGCGCGCTCGACCAATGCTCCGCGCCAGCTCTCCGGGCGCGGCCTAGCCTACTGGACTGACGGCAAGCAGGAACGGATTTTATACGTCACTCCCGGCTATCGGCTGGTCGCACTGGACGCGAAGACCGGCGCGCTGATTTCCGGCTTCGGCGCAAACGGAATCGTGGATCTGAAGCAGGACGACGACCAGGAGATCGATCTGGAGACCGGCGAAGTGGGATTGCACGCGACGCCGATCGTCGCCAAAGATGTGGTGATTATCGGTGCGGCGCATAAAACGGGCGGCGTGCCGCGCACCATGCGCAACGTGAAAGGCTACGTCCGCGGCTTCGACGTCCACACCGGTAAGCGCCTCTGGATCTTCCACACAATTCCCAAGCCGGGCGAGTTCGGCTTGGACACGTGGAAGAACGATTCGTGGTCCAACAACGGCAATACCGGCGTGTGGGCGCAGATTTCAGTCGACGAAGAACTCGGCATGGCGTATCTGCCCGTGGAATTGCCCACTGGCGATTACTACGGCGGCCATCGCCCCGGCAACAGCCTGTTTTCTGAAAGCCTGGTGGCGGTCGATCTGAAAACCGGCCAGCGCAAGTGGCATTACCAGCTTGTGCATCACGGCATTTGGGACATGGATATCCCCTGCGCGCCGATTCTCGCCGATATCACCATCAACGGACGCACGGTGAAAGCGGTTGCGCAGCCGACTAAGCAGGCATTCCTGTACGTTTTCGATCGCGTGACGGGAAAACCCATCTGGCCGTTCGAAGAGCGTCCGGTTCCGCAGGGCGATGTGCCTGGAGAGGAGTACTCGCCCACGCAGCCGTTCCCGACCAAGCCGCCCGCGTATGACCGGCAGGGCGTTTCGCTCGACGATCTGATCGACTTCACGCCGGCGCTGCATGAAGAAGCCGTGAAGCTGGTTGCGAAATACAAGCTGGGGCCGCTATTTACCCCGCCGGTTGTGAGCAAGCTGGAAGGTCCGCTGGCGACGCTGGTCATGCCGGGGAGTTTGGGCGGGACCAATTGGCCGGGAGGCTCGTACGATCCCGAGAAGCATGTTGTCTACGTGTATTCACAATCTGCGATTTCTCCGCTGGGGCTAGTGCCGCCGAGAGACGCGAAAATGTCGGACATGAATTTCGTGCAAGGAAGTGCCGCGACCGGAGCGCGGCGCACGGGTGGGGCAGGCGCGGTTGCGGGCGGAGCCGACCGCGTCGCGTCGGGTGAAAGCGCGGGTCCGGGACTGAACGTCCAGCGTTTGCCCCTGGTGAAGCCTCCATATGGACGCATCACCGCGATCGATCTCGATCACGGCGAAATCCTGTGGTGGGTCGCCCATGGCGAAACGCCGGACGTGGTTCGTAATCATCCTTTACTGAAAGGCCTCGACATCCCGCGCACCGGCCGCCCAGGGATTCTGGGTCCGCTGACTACCAAAACGCTGGTGATCTGCGGCGAGGCGGGTTTCTTCACTACGCCATCCGGTGCTCGCGGCGCGATGTTGCGCGCTTACGATAAAGCTACGGGGAAGGATGCCGGAGCAGTGTACATGGCGGCTCCGCAAACCGGCTCGCCGATGACGTACATGCTCGGCGGGAAGCAATATATCGTCGTCGCGATCGGCGGGGCGGGATATTCGGGAGAATTGGTCGCGTACCGGCTTCCGGATTGACGCTTCAGCGCACGGTGATGGTCACGTCGGTACGCATCGATAACTGCCCGTCGTTCGCCGTGGCGCGCAGTACGTAGGTCCCCGGCTGTTCGAAATGCGCGGTGGCGATGGCCTTCCCTTCGCTCACCGGCATCGGCCCCGCCGGGTCGAACGTCACTTTCGCCGGCCCGCGATATTCGAGCCAGGTCACCGTAAGCCGTCCCGCTGGACGCGAGCTGGATCCATTACTCTGGCCGGGCGCACTTGACAGAGCGCGCTGCGCCACAACGCGAGGCTTGGGAAGGCCATCGTCGGTGACGAGCGCGGTCAGCGTCAGGGGAGCAGACGCTCTTGCGCCATCGACCGGTCCTACGCTTATTGTCGGAGGCTGATTCGGATCGTCTTCGCCCCGCGTAAGGCCGCCGCGGGTCATGATCATCCGCTCCGTGATTTCTTCTTCCGGAGTCAATTGACCGAACGCTTTTTCGGTGTGCCCGTGCGCGGTGATGGTCCAGGTCAGCTCTTTCTGTTGGCCCCAATCCTTGGGAACCTGGACCTTATAGAGAAATGCCTGCCGGCGCGGAACGAAATACGTCGGCTGTCCGCGATCGGGACCGCCGGGCTCCACGTTGTTATCGGCGCCGGGCGGAATCGAGAGTTCTTCCTTGTAGTTCCGGTTCAGATAACCGAACACCATGGTGAACGTGCCGTCCGAGTTGCGCAGCCAGCCTTCGTAAGTCGGCTGCACGTCCTGACCGGCGGAAAATCGAGTCTGAGGAATATAGGTCGGCGACGGCGGCTGTGCGATCAACGCCAGAGCCGCCAAGAGTAACGTTGGAAAGCATTTCATCGCTGACGGGCCTTCAATCGCTGCTGGTATTCGGCTTCGTCCAGGTAATACAGACTGACCCATGCGAAGCTCATCTCGTCCACGGTTCGCAATCCGTAGCCAACCCAGTTTTTCGGATTTGGATTATGCGGATTCTGATCGGTATTGTCGTGCCATGTGGTCACGTGGATCACGGTTCCGGCGGGCAGCAGGGGCGCGACGTCCTCCGCGTAAGGATACGTCATGCTCCATCCGAACTGATAATTGCTCACACAACTGAGCGTTTCCGTTCGCGCTGCGCCGGGGCGCGCCGAATCGGAGCGCATATCGGGAAAAATCGCTTCCATGCACTGGGCTTTCCCACGAGTATGAAAATGGGGCTGAAACGCGGAAAGCACGGCTGGTTTCTGAAGGCGGAAATAGCCGTCGCTGCGGACCACCTGGCCGGCGGGAATGTCCAGATCGAACACCTCGCCCATGTGCTGCGTGAACGCGACGTGCTGGGGAACCACGCCCTTCGGGTATAGCTTCAACCCGAGCGAAATGCTTACCGGAGTCTCCACGCCATCGGGATGAAGATGCAGATTGAAATGGATCTTCGATCCGGCTTTGATCATTCTTCCCGCATTGGACGGAAAAATGTCGGCATTTTTCCCGACCGCGTATTCATTCAGAAACAAACCGACTGGATCCTCTTCCGGGTCCTCGATCAGGCTGGTGTCGGCATGGTGCACCACTTTGAAACCAACGTCGGGTTTAGTTTCGACGGCTTGAACATACAGATCCTCGGCGAAATGCGGATCAACGTCGATATCGTAGTATTCGTCCTGCCCTTTAGCCTTCAGTGTGTACGGACGCGGCATGGAAACGATCAGATCCGGTTTACCGATATGCCATTTGTCGAAATCGCTAAACTGACGCGGAGCTGGAAGATCGGAGGGATTGCCTTCAGGCGAACCGTGGTCCACCCAGGTGGTGATGGTCGCGATCTCAGCGTCCGTCAGCGACGGATCGTCTTTAAATTTGTTGATCCCCACATTGCGATCGAGATGCCATGGCGGCATTTCCCGGCGGATCACCTTTTCCTTGATCGACCGCGCCCATGGACGCGCGTCTTTGTATGTCAGTAGCGACATCGGAGCGATGGACCCGGCGCGATGGCAGTTCTGGCAGGCGCGCTGAAAGATGGGCGCGACATCCTTGGAAAAGGTCACGTTGGCGGGCGGCGTGTCCGCGGCGAAGGCGACTGGGAGCGCGCATAGAACAGCCAGAACGAATCGATCCATGGAACCCTCCACTCATGCTTTCTCTCATGGGCGAGGGCCGGTGTCAAGCACGAGCTGGGCTACTTTACTCTACTGCCGCGCTCTGGTCCAAGTTGCGCCTCCGGCCGCAAGCTGCGCATGGCGGCTCATGGCCGTGTTGTGATGAACCTTGCGAAGCTTCAACTGAAGCCGTACTCTATGTATTCCCGGAGGTCTAATGACGTGCACCTGAAAATCGCGACCCGTTTCTCCGTTTGCTTTCTTCTATGCCTCCAGAATAGCTGGTCACAAGACGATCTGGAGCGCGGCAAGAAGCTTTTTCAGGCACATTGCGCTTTGTGCCATGGCCAGACCGGGACGGGTGGCCGCGGTCCTAACCTCGCCCAACCGACGCTGGCCCACGCGCCTGACGACGATGCGCTCGCCAAAGTCATCAGCGAAGGGATTCCCGGCACCGAGATGCCTGGCGCGTGGCAGCTCACGGATCGGGAGGCGGGGCTGGTGGCGAGCTATGTGCGCTCGCTGGGGCGCGTCGCCGTGGTCGCGCTTCCGGGCGATCCAGTGCGCGGCAAGGCTCTGTATGAATCCAAGGGCGGCTGCGCGGGGTGCCACATCATTCGCGGCGCGGGATCGAGCATCGGACCCGAGCTCACCGACATCGGCGCGCGCCGGAATGCCGACTTTATCCGGGAATCGCTGGTGAAGCCGGCGGCATCGGTTCCTCCAAGCTTTCTGATGGTCAAGGTGACCACACGGGAAGGCAAAACTGTCGGCGGCATGCGAGTGAACGAGGACACGTTTACCATTCAGATCCGTGACGCCGCCGGCCGCCTCTATTCTTTTCGAAAAAGCGATCTGACCAGCCTCAAAAAAGCGCCGAACGTCAGCCTGATGCCCGCTTACGACACGAAATTCACGGCTGCCGAGCTGGACGATCTGATCGCATATCTGGCCAGTCTGCGAGGTGAATCATGAAGAGTGTCATCGCATTTCTGCTCGCGGCCGGATTGGCCGGTGCGCAGGTTTCCTTCGATCGAATCCGCAAAGCTGCGTCCGAGCCGGGAAGTTGGCTGACGTACTCCGGAAACTACGAAGCGCATCGCTTTTCACCGCTCACCCAGTTGACACCGTCGAATGTCGCGGGACTGAAGCCGGTGTGGATTTATCAAGTCCGCCAGCTTGGCGGCGTGGAAGTGACTCCGCTGGTGTTCGACGGCGTGATGTACGTGACTGAGCCTCCGACGGTGGTTACGGCGCTCGATTTAAAGACCGGGCGTCCGCTGTGGAGATGGGTACGGACGCTGCCGGCCGATTTGCAGACCATCGGCTTCGGGAAAGTGAATCGCGGAGTGGCCGTGCTGGGCGACATGGTTTATGTCGGCACGCTGGACGCGCATCTGGTCGCGCTCGACGCGAAGTCGGGAGTGGTCCGTTGGGACGTGAAGGTCGCGGATTACAAGTCGGGCCATTGCATCACGGTCGCTCCGTTGGCGATCGACGGTAAAATCATCACCGGAATCAGCGGCGGCGAGGCGGGCATCCGTGGATTCATCGACGCCTACGACGCAAAAACCGGCGCTCGTTTGTGGCGCTTCTGGACCATCCCCGGTGAAGGCGAGCCGGGCAACGATTCCTGGCACGCCGCGGATTCGTGGAAAACCGGCGGAGGGTCCACTTGGGTCACCGGTTCCTACGATCCGGATCTGAAGCTGATCTACTGGGGCGTCGGAAATCCGGGCCCAGATTGGAACGGCGATCCGCGGCCGGGCGACAATCTGTACACTTGTTCGCTGGTCGCGTTGGATGCCGACACCGGGAAACTGCGCTGGCATTTCCAGTTCACTCCGCACGACACGCATGACTGGGACGCGACGGAAATTCCGGTCTTGCTGGACACGGTAATCCGCGGCGAGCCGCGCAAAGTGGTCGCGATGGCAAATCGCAATGCGTTTTACTATCTGCTGGATCGCCAGACCGGCGAGTTTCTGGTGGGAACGCCGTATGCGAAGCAGACGTGGGCGAAAGGGCTCGACGACAGCGGACGTCCATCGGTCCTGCCCGGCTCCGAACCGACCGAGGAAGGCAACCTGATCTGGCCTAGCCTGCAAGGCGCCACGAATTGGTTCAGCCCTTCTTACGATCCTATGCGCAAGCAGTTTTACGTCGCGGTTCGCGAGATGAGTTCGTATTACTACAAGGGCGAAGCCGAATATAAGCCCGGCACGTTTTTCGCGGGCGGAGGCGAGCGGGCGCTGAATGGCGACGATGCCTGGGGCGCGATTCGCGGGCTGGAACGTCGCGACGGGAAAACAGAAATGGGAGTTTCGCCTGCAATCGCCGCCGTGGGTCGGCGTGATGGGCACAGCGGGCGGACTGGTTTTCGGCGGATCGGGAGAAGGGAATTTTTACGCACTGGATGCCATGACTGGAAAGCCTTTGTGGGACTTCCAAACCGGCGGGTCGATGGCGTCGAATCCAATTTCATTCCTGATCGACGGCAAACAGCGCGTGGCCATCGCGGCGGGACACGCGATCTTCGTTTTCGGCTTGTGATGCCAAAACGGTGATATGATTTCCCGAGACCTATGACACTCAGCCTGCCTTCCGCCTGCCTGTTCGCGGCACTTTCCTTTGGAGCCGGGGCGCTGCTCACCCGGGAAATCACGGTGCACGCACAGAACTCGCGCGTATTCGAATTGCGCGTTTATCACACGCTGCCGGGCCGTTTGCCCGCGCTGGAGTCGCGATTCCGCGATCACACCATCGCCATCTTCAATCGCCATGAGATGACCAGCGTCGGATACTGGGTGCCGCAGGATTCCCCGCAGAAAGACAACACGCTAATTTACATTCTGGCGCACCCTAGCCGCGAATCGGCGAAGAAGAATTGGGCCGCGTTTGCCGCCGACCCGGAATGGAAAGAGGTCTCGAAAGCCTCTGAGGCCGATGGCAAGATCGTGGAAAAGGTCGACTCCACGTACATGAACCCCACCGACTACTCCCCGATGAAATAACCATGCAAAAATCTCGTCATCTTCGAAGGGCGACTGCGGTAAACGCGCCCGGCGGGGTGTATCATTTGGTAATGGCGAATTTTCGAAGCACACTCTTCCTCGCGGCTGTGTTGCCGCTTTGCGCTGCCATTCAGGAGCCGATTCACGTCGAACAAGGCTCGCTCACCGGAATCGCGGGGGATGATGCCGAAGTGCGCGTATTTAAAGGAGTTCCGTTCGCGGCGCCGCCCGTCCGGGAGCTTCGCTGGAAAGCCCCAAAACCCGCGGCTGCCTGGGAAACCGTCCGAACGGCCGGTAAGTTCTCGGCGAATTGCATGCAGCGGCAGGCTCCTAATTCCACCCGCGAGGTCAGCGAAGATTGCCTGTATTTGAACATCTACACTGCCGCGAGAGCCGCCAAAGAGCGCCGTCCGGTGATGGTCTGGATTCACGGCGGCGCTCTGACCGGAGGAGCAGGATCGCTTTACGATGGCGAGGCGCTGGCGAAAAAAGGCGTGGTGGTGGTCACCGTGAATTACCGCCTGGGCGTGTTCGGTTTCCTGGCGCATCCCGAGCTGACCAAGGAATCCGATCGCAACGCTTCGGGAAATTACGGACTGCTGGATCAGATCGCCGCGCTCGAATGGGTGCAGAAAAACATCGCAGCGTTCGGCGGCGACCCTAAGCACGTCACGATTTTTGGAGAATCGGCGGGATCCTGGAGCGTAAATTATCTGGTCGCCACACCCGCTGGCTCGCGGGCTGTTTCAGAGAGCCATCGGCGAGAGTGGAGGGGAATTCGCTCCCGCGCGCAAGCTCGCCGACATGGAACAGGCCGGAGTGAAGTTCGCAACCGCTGCCGGAGCCACCTCGATTGCGGATCTGCGGGCCAAATCCGGCGAAGATGTGCAGAAAATGGGTGGATTCCAGACCGCGGCGAACGTCGACGGCTGGCTGCTTCCGGAAGATGTCCACACCATCTTCGCGAAAGGCAAGCAAGCGGATGTTCCCATGCTGATCGGGTCCAATAACGACGAAGGGACCATGTTCACGCCCGCCACGGTGAAATTGACGTCCTTCAAGGATCTCGCCGCACGGCGGTATGGCGCGGATGCAGACGAATTTCTGAAGCTGTATCCGGCATCGTCGGACCAGGAAGCCTGGGCCGCGCAAGCCGCCAGCATGCGCGATCAGACCTTTGGATGGGAAATGCGCACCTGGGCGCGAATGCAGACCAAGACCGGGAAATCCAAAGTCTATCTGTACTATTTCAGCCGCGTCCCGCCGGGCAAGCATCGCGCTTCAGGTGCGTATCACGGCTCGGAGATCGCCTATGTCTTTGACAATTTGAAAGTCGCGCCATTCGCCGGAAGCGAGGAGACTCCGTGGCAGGATACGGATCGCAAACTGGCAGAGGCGATGTCGTCGTATTGGGTGAATTTCGCCACCACGGGAGATCCCAACGGAAAAGGTCTGTTGAAGTGGCCGGCGTACAAATCCAAGGACGATCTGGCCATGGGATTTGGAGACCAGATTCAAGTGAAGCCGGTTCCACACAAAGATGCGCTGGATTTTCTGGATCGTTACTTCGATCGTTTGCGCCAATCGCCGACGTCCGCGGCGAGCGGGAATTGAGGCCGATTGACGAATGACTCGCAGTCTGTTACAACGTTTTGACGGGCGAAAAGTGGAGAACTCAATCTGTATGGTACGTTTATCGAAGATTTCAATGGCCGCCGCGGCGGTCATCTTAACTGCAGCCGGGCAAACCGCGACGGCCTATAAGGCGCCACACGGTCCCGACGGGCATCCTAACCTGAACGGGATTTGGCAGGCCATGAACACGGCCAACTGGGACTTGCAGGATCATGTCGCGAAGCAAAGCCTGGTACTCGAAATGGGAGCCGAAGGAGCCGAGCCAGGCGGTCTGAGCGTCGTTGAGGGAGCTACCATTCCTTATCTTCCGGCCGCGCTGGCAAAGAAGAAAGAGAATTATGAGAACCGCCAGAAGATTGACCCCGAGGTGCGTTGCTATCTGCCGGGCGTGCCGCGGGCGACCTATATGCCGTATCCGTTCCAGATTTTTCAGAGTCCGAAGGCTATTGCGATCGCGTATGAGTACGACGGGGCGTTTCGGAACATTTATTTGAAAGACCCGGGGCCGGCACCGATCGACACTTGGATGGGACAGTCGGTGGGGCGTTGGGAAGGCGACACGCTGGTGGTGGATGTGACGGGTATGGACGAGCGCACCTGGTTCGACCGCGCCGGAGATTATCACAGCGACGAGCTGCACGTGGTCGAACGCTACACGCTGCGTAGCCCCGAAGTTCTCTGGTACGAAGCCACTATTGAGGATAAGAAGGTTTATTCGCGCCCGTGGAAGATCAGCATGCCGCTGTACAAGCACATGGAGAAGGACGCGCAGCTGCTGGACTTCAAGTGTGTGGAGTTCGTCGAAGATCTGATGTACGGCCAATTCAGCAAGAAACCGAGCAAGTAACGTGCGTCAATTGTGCGCGATCCTCGTGGTCTTCGCCGCCGGGCCGCTGCTGGCGCAGCCGGCGAAGCCCTGGGTCGCGCCGCGCACTTCGGATGGCCATCCCGATTTGCAGGGGCTCTGGACTAACGCGACGATTACGCCGCTCGAGCGGCCTGCCGCATTGAACGACAAAGCGACGCTTCCCGAAAAAGAGGCGGTCGCCTATGAAACCCGTGTGAGCACGCAGTTCGATACCGAAAGACGCGGCGCCACTCCGGAACAGGATCGTGACGGAGCCTATAACCGCCTTTTCCTGGACCGCGGCGAGAAGCTGGCGAGAGTGGACGGCGTGGCGCGCACGTCGTTGATCGTCGATCCGCTGGATGGCAAAGTTCCCGCGCTCACGGAAAAAGCTCGTCACCGGATGGCGGAGAGGCTTCGCAATTCCTTCGACAGCGTGAAGGACCGGCCGCTGGGTGAACGCTGCCTGCTGGGATTCGGGTCCACTTCAGGGCCGCCGATGCTTCCGGTGCTTTACAACAACAACTATCAGATCGTCCAGACGCCCGGTCAGGTGATGATTCTGGTCGAGATGGTTCACGATGTGCGTATCATTCGCACCGATGGAAGCCCGCATGTGCCGCCCGAAGTCCGGAAATGGGTGGGCGATTCGATCGGCCATTGGGAAGGCGATACGCTGGTGGTAGATACCACCAATTTCACAGATAAGACCCGGTTCCGTGGGTCGGGCGAGAATCTGCATGTGATCGAGCGTTTCACCCGCGTCGATCAGAATACAATCCTATACCGGGTTACCATCGACGACCCGGAAAGCTTCGTGAAGCCGTGGACGCTTGAATATCCCTTCCTGGCGGCCGCGGGTCCAATTTACGAATATGCATGTCATGAAGGGAATTACGCGATGCCGGATATCCTCGGTGGGGCTCGCCGGCAAGATAAAGAAACAGGTAAACTGAATCATTAAGGAGATTGTCAGAGATGAGAACCAAGCTCATGGTTGCGGTTGGAGTGGCCGGACTGTTCGCGATTACCGCGCCGGCCTGGGCGCACCACGCTTTCGCCGCGGAATTCGACGCGAAAAGGCCGGTCCACCTGGAGGGAACGCTCACCAAGGTGGAGTTGATCAATCCGCATTCGTGGATCCACATTGATGTCACGGGTACGGACGGCAAGGTGACCAACTGGATGGTCGAAGCCGGCAGCCCCAACGTGCTGTTGCGGCGCGGATTCAATAAGAACACGATCGCGGTGGGAACCAAAGTGGTCGTGGAAGGTTACCAGTCCAAGGACGGCTCGGATCGCGCCAATGGCCGCGACATTACGCTCCCGAACGGGCAGAAACTGTTCCTGGGATCGCAGGGTACCGGCGCGCCGTACGAAAGCAAGCAGGATAAGCAGTAGCTCCCGCAACCGCAGGGCGAGTGGTCTCCTCACCTGAGGGGACCACGCCCTCGCGTGTCTTTAAGAGAATCCGATCCAGCGCCCGCCGATTCCCACTCCAGCCCACAAAGTTAAAGACACCAGCGCCACCAGTCTGCTTCGCAGCAGGCCGACGCGTTTTTCGTCTGCCATCGCCACTCTGCGTTGAATCGTGAAGGTGAACAGAATCGCCAGAAATAACGACGACATCTTCACCCAAAACGCCTCGTGATAGTAGCACTTTACCGCTTCCGCGGTGAACTGAAAGCTTCCGGTGACGAACATCACGATCAGGCTCCCTATGAGCCACGGCTGGGCGTCGGAGGCGACTTTGCGCACCGGTCGCTGGCTCAAGCCGAACCCCATCAGACGAAGGTTGACCATCAGCACCGCTCCACCGATTACCGTGAATCCCATCAAGTGGAAGGATTCGATCACTGGAAACATCCAGGTGGATTGGCGAATCGCTTCGCCGACTCGTGTTGCCTGAAGCAACTGAAAGTAGTGAAGAACCATGAGGTTACCAGTTGTAAGCGATCATCCGGCCCGCGACGACGATTAAAGCCCACAAGAATAGCGACACGCCGCCGGCGATTCGGGCGCGCCGGGGAGGCACCGGATCCAGGTCCCATTCGGCTCTTTTAGAATGCACGGTCCTGTGAAATACCAGGACGTTCAAACCGGCCAGGATCAGCAGCAGCACTTTGATTCGAAAGAAGATGTTTTGATACGTGCGCACCGGAATGCCGTAAAACAACAACACTCCGGTGATCACCATCACGACAAATCCCGCGACCGTCCAGGGGAACAGGCGGTCAGCCACTTCCGACACCGGCGTATCCCGCATGGCGATTCCAAGCAGACGCAGGTCGAGCATTACCGCGAGCCCCAGAAACAGGGGCAGGCTCAGCACGTGAATCGACTCGACTACCGAATACGCGTAAAGGGATTCGTGCAGCGCGACACTACCTGGCGTGTTCGCAAGCCACTCGCAGAAAGGGAGCAGAGACAAGAATCCTATTTAAATTGGCATCCGGAGCGTTGTCAAGCTTTTGACGTGGATGCTTAGATGTGCTATTCGATACAATGACGGAGAGGAAGATTTCAATGAGTTACCGATTTCTTGTGTCCACGACCGCGATCGCGTTTCTGGCTGCGGCTTCACTTGTAGCCCAGTCTCATGACGCAGCCAAGCCTGCTGCGAAAGCCAAGAGCATCCCGAGAGCACCCGACGGCCATCCCGATTTGCAGGGTGTCTGGACCAACGCCACCATCACCCCGATGGAACGGCCCGCGGCATTCGCGTCGAAACCTACCGTGAGTGACGCCGAAGCCAAGGAATGGGAAACCAAGGATGCCAAGGAGCTGAATGCGCAGGACGGCCAGTCCGACGGTCCGCTGATCGCGGCTGCGGGATCGTCCGGCACGGGCGGGTACAACGTGTTGTTCGTCGACCGCGGATCGGAACTCGCTCGAGTGGACGGCGTTAAGCGAACCTCATTGATCATCGATCCGCCGAATGGCAAGATTCCTCCTACGACGCCTGAAGCGAAAGCGCGCATGAACCAGATGTTTCGGTCGTTCAACAAGTTCGACGATGTGAAACAGCGCCCGCTTTCGGAACGCTGCCTGATTGGGTTCGGTTCTACGTCTGGGCCCCCGATGCTGCCGGTGCTGTACAACAACAACTACCAGATCGTGCAGACTCCCGAAGCCGTGATGATCCTGGTGGAGATGGTGCACGATGTTCGGGTGATCCGCATGAATCAGCAACACGCTCCTTCGGACGTCACGAAGTGGTTGGGCGATTCCGTGGGTCACTGGGAAGGCGACACGCTGGTGGTCGACACCATCAATTTCAACCCGGAGAACCGCTTCCGCGCTTCATCCGACAAGCTGCATGTGATCGAACGCTTCCAGCGCGTCGACGACAATACGATTCTGTATCGCGCGACCATCGACGATCCGTCGACGTACACCGGGCAGTGGACGATCGAGTATCCGTTCCGCGCGACCGCCGGCCCAGTCTACGAGTACGCCTGCCACGAAGGCAACTACGCGATGGAGGATATTATGGGCGGGGCTCGCAAGATGGAAGCGACCAAGGATAAGAAATAGGTTCTTTGTAGCCGGTCGACGGTCCCGGCTGTGGTCTGGTTTCGCTTGTGCGTCGATCACCCGGCTTTAGTCGCCGCGCATTCCACCATCACCGCGCAGCGTGATAACATCTTTTCTCAAGATGAATGAAACGATCCACAGCCGGCGGAGTTTTCTCGCCTTGAGCGGATCGCTGGCGGGTTTGAGCGCCTGCAAGAAAGGCGTACCCAGCGAAATCGGCAAGCCTATGAGCGCGTATGGCGAACGCTCGCCGTATGAAAAAGCGATTCGCGATGTTCGGGAATCCGTTACGCCCGGAACCGGCTCTACGCGCACCCCACTTCAGGATCTGGACGGCATCATTACGCCATCTTCGCTCCACTTTGAACGCCATCATGCGGGCGTGCCCGACATCGATCCCGCCAAGCATGAAATTCTCGTTCACGGATTGATCGAAAAACCGCTGGTCTTCACGATGGACGATCTGCGGCGCTTCAGTTCCGTTTCGCGAATTCATTTCATCGAGTGCGCCGGCAACAGTGGAGCCGAGCAGGCCGGGAATCCGCAGGCGACTCCGCAGTTGAGCGCGGGCCTGTTGAGTTGCACCGAGTGGACAGGCGTCCCGCTCTCCGCGCTGCTGAACGCCGCCGTTCTCAAACCGGAAGCCAAGTGGATCGTCGCGGAGGGCGCGGACGCCTGCCTGATGGCCCGCAGCATTCCTATCGAAAAGGCGCTCGACGACATCCTGGTCGCGTATTCTCAAAATGGCGAGGCTCTGCGCCCCGAGCAGGGCTACCCTGTTCGCCTGGTGGTTCCCGGCTGGGAAGGCAATATCAACGTGAAGTGGCTGCACCGCATTCATGTGCTCGATCAGCCTTCCATGACTCGCGACGAAACGTCGCATTATACCGATCTCATGCCCGACGGCAAGGCGCAGATTTTCACATTCCCTATGGAAGCGAAGTCGATTATTACGCGTCCAGCGGGCGGACAAAAGCTTTCGCATGGCCCCGGTGTTTATGAAGTGACCGGATTGGCGTGGTCGGGACGTGGCAAAATTCAACGGGTCGAGATTTCCACCGATGCGGGCAAGACCTGGCACGATGCCGATCTTCAGACTCCAATTCTCTCCAAAGCGGCGACGCGGTTTCGATTCAATTGGACCTGGAATGGGGCGCCCACCGCGCTTCAATCGCGCTCGACCGACGAAACCGGCTACGTGCAGCCCGCGCTCGACGATCTAGTTCGCGTACGTGGCCGATTTACCCAGTATCACTGTAATGCGATCAAGACCTGGTACGTCCACGAGGACGGGAGCGTCTCGCATGTGTAGAATCGCCGCCGCGTTGGTGCTTTCCGCGGCGTTGTTCGCGCAGACGCCCGGCCGTCCAGCGACAGAAGCCGAGATCAAGGCCAAAGATTTCACTGTTTTGCCGAATGGAACCGGACTGCCGGTGGGGCACGGCGACGCCGCTCAGGGGAAATCCATCTACGAACAGAAATGCAAGGAGTGCCACGGCGAACATGGCGAAGGGCAGCCCGGGAAGTATCCAGCTTTGGCCGGCGGAGTCGGCAGCCTGAAATCGCTGAAGCCGGTGAAGACCGTCGGCAGCTATTGGCCCTATGCGACCACTCTATTCGATTATGTTCGCCGCGCCATGCCGTACGATCATCCGCGAAGCCTCTCAGCCGACGAAGTTTACTCTGCCGCCGCGTACGTTCTGTTCTTGAGCGGAATCGTGACTGAAACCCAGGAGCTGAACGAAAAGACTTTACCGCAAGTCAAAATGCCGAATCGCGACGGATTCGTCCCCGACGCCCGTCCCGACATCCCGGCGCATAAATAAATAAGGAGAACCTTAAGTGAAGCGTTTCTTGATTGAACGAGATATCCCTGCGGTCGGCACGCTGGACCGCGAGCAACTTCGCGAGGCCGCCAAGAAATCCAACAGCGCCTTGCATCAGCTCGGACCCGATATCCAGTGGGTGGAGTCCTTCGTGGCTGCCGATAAAACTTTTTGCGTGTACCTCGCGAAAGACGAAGCGATCATCCGCCGCCACGCCGAGATCAGCGGCTTCCCCGCAACCAAGATCACTGAGATCCGGAAGACGATCGACCCGACTACTGAACATCCCTGAACGTGAACCTCCGGCACAGTCCGTACGGCCGGAGCAACACCCGTCACCGCTCGTCCGCTCAAAACAAACGACAGGCTTCGGCATTTCGAATGCTGGATTTCTCTGGTATCTTCGAAGCCAAAGGAGTGCGCGCATGCGTTTCGCCGTTGTCTTTGCAATCACGCTCTCGTCAGGGGCTTGGGCCGCTGACGCGTTTGTAGGCGATTGGAAATTGAACCCGGCGGAATCGAAGTCGCCGGATGGGCGAACAGTGAAGGACGGTCGCGCGCTGATCGAGCCCGACAACTCCGGCGGGTATCTTCAATTCAGTGAAACCGTTTTCGCCGAGGGCGCGCCGCTGCGCTTCACCACGCGAGTTCAGTTTGACGGCACGCCGGGCAACGTCCTCCTGGAAAATCACTTAATGCGGTTCGTCTCGAAACGGATTGACGCGAATGCCTTTGAGATTTCCCTCACGGATTCAGATACCGGGAAAATCGGCAAAGCGATTCGCGCGTCGGTCGACCCGCAGTCGCATCTGTTGACGATGATCTGGGCCGATGGCAGCGGGGCTCCACTGAGAAAGCTGGTGTATCAAAAAACGGCGGAGGGTCCGGTGCTCGAAGCCGGTAAGACGGTCGAGCACTCTTTCGGCCCCGGCGACACTTTCGACTACCGCGTCAACCTGCGAGCCGGCGAGTACTGTCAGGGCAAAGTCGACCAGAAAGGCGGTTCGATCAACCTTGCGTCGTACGGTCCCGATGGCGCCCGGCTGCATGGCTATGGAGGTCCGGGTACGGGAAACAAGATTTTCTCGCTCGAAGCTTCCGCCTCCGGCTTCTATCGGATCGTGTTGAGATCGGCGGCGTCTCCGGCCACGGCTTACGCGATCACTATCGATAAAATTGTCCCGATCGGCGAACTTCCGCACGGCGAGGCGGCCAGGGAGAAATTCCCCAGTCCGCGCATCGCCGCGTTGCGAAAAAGTGTCGAAAGTGGAGACAGCAACGCGGTCGCGGCTTTCTGGCGCGATGTCGAGAAACACGGCACTCCGCTGATCGAGCCGATAGAAGATAATCACTCGGACAATTTAGTGACTTTTTTGTGGCGCGCGACCGGTGAAACTCACAGCGTCATGATCGGATGGTTTCCGTTCGCGGCCGCCAAACCTGACGATTATCAATTGATCCGGCTGGGCACGACCGATGTCTGGTATCGAACATTGAAGATCCGCAAGGGCGCCCGGTTTGTCTATCAGTTGTCCCCGAACGATCCGTTGGTTTTCGAAGGCGACTCGGGCTTTCAACGTTTGGCTACGGCGCAGGCCGATCCTTTGAACCCGCATCACTGGTTCGAGAACCCCGGCAGTACGAAATTCGAATACCAGTCGATGGTGGAAATGCCAGACGCCAAGCCTCCAGCCTGTGGATCGTCCCGAATAGCGGCCACGGTCCGGTATTTGGCGAACGATGGCCCGAATTCCTGAAAGCCGCGCACGCCTTGCTGCGCGAGTAAATCCGCACGATTTGCAATTCTTACCCTCCGGCGTCTTCGACGGCAAAATATACCTGCGAACGCAGGCCGACTTTCCTTCTCAACAGGTTGAAATGTCAGGATTTCAGACCCCTCCCGAGCTTGGCCTCCGAGGTGCATCATTATGCCGCGGAGCAGCCTCGATTTGTGTGTTAGCTAGCGTGATCCCGACGAGGCTGCCAGCACCAGCGGGCTGCGGCAACCAATGCGGCTAACTTTCAGGCTCTCCGTTTCACTGATTTGCAGCGTGGCAGCGGTGTCACTGATCTTGGCCTATTGGCAGACGCGAGCCGACATGCGCGGGCTTCATCGGGAGCTGGAGCGCCACGCCCTGATCCTGGCCGAATCCGTCGCAAAATCGGCTGAGCCGCTGGTGGAAACCAGCTCCTATCGTGACCTTCAGCGCCTGGTCGACCGGTTCAAGGATGGCGAGCAGCTCGCGGGTATCGCCATATACGGCATCGGAGGCGATGTTCTGGCCATCAGCTCCGGCCTCAAGGCGCACCTGGATCGGCTCCCGTCGGCGGCGCTGCAGTCACTGGAAGACGGGTTAACTCATCAGGCGTTTCTCGACCTAGGTCCCGATTCGATGCGTGTCCCGATGCACGTTGTCGCCCTGCCGCTGCGCAGTAACCTGACCGTCATCGGAGTGCTGGCCGTCTTTCACGACACCACATATATCGACCGGCAAGCCGCGGCATTGTGGCGGCGCGCGCTGGTGGGCGTCGCGATTCAAACACTGTTGATCGGCTTCATCACCCTCTTGATGATTCGCTGGGGTTTTGGCCGCCCGCTGGTTCGCATGACGCAATGGCTCCGCGAACAGCGTACCGGAGCCGCCACCGGAGGTCTCCGCATTTCCGAGCCCGTTGAGTTCGAGCCGCTGACGCGCGAAGTTACTCGTCTGGCTTCCAGCCTGGTTGCCGCCCGGGCGGCCGCCGAAAACGAGGCTCGCCTGCGCGAATCGGCCGAATCGAACTGGACCGCCGAGCTGCTGCGTGTCTTCGTGCAAAGCCGTCTGGGCGGCGACCGTTTGTTTGCCGTCTCCAACCGGGAGCCGTATGAGCATGTTTATGGTCAGGACGGAATCCGTTGCGTGGTTCCCGCCAGCGGCCTGGTGACGGCGCTGGAGCCGGTCCTGCGCGCCTGCCATGGTACCTGGATCGCGCAGGCCACTGGCGACGCCGACGACCAAGTCGTGGACGGAGCCGGCCGCGTGCGCGTTCCACCCGAACATCCTCAGTACACGCTCCGGCGGATCTGGCTGACTCCGGAGGAGGAGCGCGGCTTCTATCTCGGTTTCGCCAACGAAGGATTGTGGCCGTTATGTCACATTGCCCACACCCGCCCGACGTTTCGCGTGGACGACTGGGAAGTCTATCGCGAGGTGAACCACAAATTCGCCGACGCGGTGGTGGATGAGATTGCGGACGAGCGATCTCCGGTCGTGTTGGTGCAGGATTATCACTTTGCGCTTCTGCCGCGGATCATCAAGCAACGCCGACCCGATGCTCGAGTCGCGATTTTCTGGCATATTCCCTGGCCCAATTCCGAAGCGTTCGGCATCTGCCCGTGGCAGCGTGAGCTGCTCGACGGACTCCTGGGCGCGGATCTCATCGGCTTTCATATCCAGGGCCATTGCAACAATTTTTTGGATACCGTGGATCGCGCGCTCGAATCGAGAATCGACCGGGAGCGCTTCGGAGTTCTGCGCGACGGCCATCTTGCTCTGGTGCAAGCTTTTCCCATCAGCGTCTCGCCGGATGGCCCGGAAACCGATTCCGCGGACGCTCTGCCGCACCTGGAGCGCGCCGCTCTCTTTGAATCCCTGGGAGTGCAGGCGACGTTCATGGGGATGGGCGTAGATCGCATCGACTACACCAAGGGAATCCCCGAACGTTTCCGCAGCATCGAAGCCTTCCTCGAAAAATGTCCGGCTTATAAGAATGAATTCACCTTTGTTCAGATCGGATCTCCCAGCCGTATTCAGATCGAGCGCTATCGCAACGTCATGCAGGAAGTGATCCAGGAAGCTGAGCGCATTAATCGCCGATTTCAGACGGCGAAGCCGATCGTCTTACTGCTGCGCCAGCATAGTCATGCGGAAATTCTCCCGTACTACCGCGCGGCGGATTTTTGCATGGTGACCTCGCTGCACGACGGCATGAACCTGGTGGCGAAAGAATTTGTCGCCTCGCGCAAGGACGATCAGGGCGTGCTGATCCTCAGCCGCTTCGCCGGAGCCAGTCATGAGCTGTCCGACGCGCTGATCGTGAACCCTTATCACACTGAGGAGCTGGCCAATGCCATACATCGGGCCCTCGAGATGTCGCCGGAAGAGCGCCGCATCCGCATGCAGCACATGCGCGAGATCGTGCGGGAACGCAACATCTATCGTTGGGCCGGCAGCCTGATCGGAGGGCTGTGCGCGATCCGGACTACCCAGGGCGCGGGCCGGCCGCCGCTGGTTCATACCGGCGCTGGTTATCCATGACTTATGCGCCACCTTTTCGTTCATTGGGAGCAAATCAGCAGCCGACTGCGGTCCGCCTGCGTGATCGCCTTATTCCTGGATTTCGACGGCACTCTGGCGCGCCTGGCGCGAAGGCCCGACGAAGTATTGCTGGACAGCGCCGTCCGCCAGGCGCTAGCCGCATTGGCCGGTAGCCCGCATTTCCGCATCTGGGTGATCAGCGGCCGCCGGCAAGCCGACGTGCACGCCCGGACCCGTGTTCCCGGCATTCGCTATCTTGGTCTTCACGGCTGGGAGGGCCGCGGCCGCGTTCTGGCGGGCGAAACTCAGCGCTGTTTGCCGGTTCTAATGGCCCGCCTGGAGGTCTGCCTCGGAAACATTCCTGGCATGTGGATCGAGGACAAGCAGCACGCCTTCGCCATTCACTACCGGGGTGCTGCGGCGCCCGAACGTCCGGCGCGGTCGCCTTAGGCTCAATCAGATCGTCGAGCCGTTTAGACAGCGCTTCCGGATCGAGCATGGCAAGAAGGTGTGGGAAATTCTTCCGCGCGAGCTCGAAGACAAAGGCGCCGCCGCCAGACAGCAGCTTGCTCGGTTTTGCGATCGGGCTCTTCCGGTATATGTGGGGGACGATCAGGTGGATGAGCCCGCGTTCGCCGCTCTGCGCCATGGAATCACCGTGCGGGTCGGCAGTGCCGGCCGCACCCGCGCACGGTACCGTCTGGGCGGCGTCGCCGACGTACGACGGTTCCTTCAGAGATTGAGAAACGACCTGGCTTGACGCCCGCTCCACGAATTGTAAAGATTCGTTACAATTCATCCCTTGACTGAACGGACGGTAAGTCTTCAAACTGGTTATAACTGTTCAAGGAGATGACAATGACGAGACTCCGCTTGATGTTGGCTGCGATCCCGGTCCTGAGCGCGGTGTGCGCCGCGCAGACGCCGACCTTCACCGGAGACGTCGCGGCGATTCTCTACAAGAACTGCGCGAGCTGCCATCGCCCGGGCGACATTGCGCCGATGTCGCTGTTGACGTATGAACAGGTTCGGCCATGGGCGAAGTCGATTCGCGACAAAGTGTCGATGGGATTGATGCCTCCGTGGCATTCGACGGAACCGCGGGGTACGTTTTCGAACGATCGGCGGCTGACGGACAAAGACCGTGACACGCTGCTGAAATGGGTGAGCGCGGGCGCTCCGGAAGGCGATCCGAAGCTATTGCCGCCGCAGCCGAGATTCACAGAGGGCTGGGACATCGGCAAGCCGGATGTGGTCCTAAGCATGACTAAGCCATATTCGGTGGCCGCCAGCGGCACGATCAACTATCAGTATTTCACGATCCCCACGAATTTCACGGAAGACCAATGGGTGCAAGCGATTGAGGTTCGGCCGGGGACGCGCAGCGTGGTTCATCACGTCCTGGTGTTCATGCGTGAGCCTGACGCCAAGAGGCCGGTGCCGGCGTACATTCCGGTGGTGCCGAAGCCGTTCACCGCATCCAAGCCTGGCGAACCGGAACATCCGCAGCAGGCGCGGCCGGAGGGTCCCGGAACGCTGATTGCCACCACCGCTCCGGGCACCAATGCGATGACTTTCGAGCCGGGCTCGGCGATTCGGATCAAGGCCGGGGCGACCCTGATTCTGCAAGTTCATTACACCGCCAACGGCACCGCCGCGACCGACCAGACCAGCGTCGGAATGATTTTCGCCAAGCAGCCAGTGACGCGTGAGATCCGCAACGGCGCGTTCACGAATGTGTTCCTGAAACTGCCTCCGGGCGCGGACAATGAGGCCGTCGAATCGGCGATCGAATTCACTGAGGACGTGCACATCACAGCGCTGTTCCCCCATACGCATCTGCGCGGAAAGAGCTGGGAATATCGCATGGTCTATCCGGACGGGCGAACCGAAAAGGTTCTGTCCGTGCCGAAATACGACTTCAACTGGCAGACCTACTACGTGTTCACGACTCCACTCGCGGTGCCCAAGGGCGCGCGCCTGGAGGCAACGGCGCACTACGACAATTCGGCTGCCAATCCGTCGAATCCCGACCCGAAAATCGAAGTTCATTGGGGCGAGCAGACCTGGCAGGAGATGCAGTATACCGGCATCACCTATTACGTCGATGATGCACCAGCCGCGACGGGGAACGCCCACTTACAGTAATCCGGTTAGCGTAAGATCCGCGAAGAGCCGCCTTTGGCAAACGCGCGGACTTGGTCGACGGTTGCCATGGTCGTATCGCCAGGATAAGTGGTGAGAAACGCTCCGTGGGCCCAGCCTAACCTAACAGCCTGCTCCGGCGATTCTCCGGTCAAGAGTCCGTAAAACAGACCCGAGGCGAACCCGTCGCCCCCACCGACGCGATCGTAAACGTCGAGCTCACAGGTGGGAGCTTTGCAGATCTCGCCGTTGATCCAGGCAACCGCGCTCCAACTGTGGCGATTCGTGGAGTGCACTTCGCGAAGTGTCGTCGCGATGACTTTGAGTTGCGGATAAATCTTCAAGACGCGCTCGATCATGGCGAGAAAAGCGGTGGGATCGAGCTTGGAGTCGCCGCTCACCTCGGGTCCCACGATGCCGAGCGCCTTCTGAAGGTCTTCTTCGTTTCCCACCAGAACGTCGACGTCTTTCACGATTCGGCCGATGATCTCGCGGGCGCGCGCGGGGCCGCCCCAGATGTTCCACAACTTCTCTCGGTAGTTTAGATCGAAGGAAACAACTGCGCCAGCCGCGCGGGCGGCTTGAATGGCTTCGATGATCAACTCGCCGGTGGTCGCTGAGAGGGCCGCAAAAATTCCTCCGCTGTGAAACCAGCGGACACCGCTGGCGAATATCGAGTTCCAATCGAAATCGCCAGGCTGCAACTGCGCCGCGGCCTCGTTTGCGCGATTGTAGAACACCACCGGAGGGCGCACGCCCTGGCCACGATCGCTGTACACGGTCGCCATGTTGGGACCGTTCACGCCGTTGTGATCGAACATCTTATAGATTCCCTGGACGCCCATCGCGCGAACGCGCCCGGCGATCAGATCTCCGATGGGATATCTCACCATCGCGGTGGCGACCGCGGTCCGCATGCCAAAGCAGTCGGAAAGATTTGCGGCGCAGTTGAACTCGCCTCCGCTGACGTGGATCTGGCATTCGGTGGCTTTTCGAAACGGATTGATGCCGGGGTCCAGGCGATGTATTAAAGCGCCGAGAGAGAGAAAATCCAACGCGCCATCGGCGCGAATCTGCAAAATATTTTCACTCATTTATGCTTTTAGGCGCGGGCGCTCGCGCCGGACGAAATCGGTATCCTGCCGCGGCTCGCCGTCGCACTCGATCGCGATGGTGGTGACCGGCTCGTCGGGAGCGCTTCTCCGGCAGACCGATGAAGCGCACGCGGAACTGGTCCTGCTCGAACTTCACCGTCCTTGCCGGTGGCCAGCAGGCGCGCCGACTTCACCTTGCGTCATCAAGCCCGCCGATGCGCCACGGTTTCGCCGGGCCAGAAATGGACGTGCATGTACAGCGTGTTGCCCTTGCGCGTGAAGCCGGCATAGTTCGAACGGCGCGGCTGGCACGTCTCGGTGTCGTAGATGGACTCGCCGTTGCGGTCCATCCACTTGCCCACTGCCGTCAGGATGCGCACCGATTCCTCCGGAATCGAGCCGTCGGGCTTGGGGCCGATGTTCAGCAGGTAATTGCCGCCATCGCGCGCGCAGGTGACCAGGTTGCGCACGACGGTCTTGGGCGTCTTCCAGTCGTCGTCGGCGCGTCTGATAGCCCCAGCTATCGTTCATCGTCATGCAGGATTCCCAGGCGCGCTTGTCGGCCTCGATGCGCTGCTCCGGAGTGGCGAAATCGCCGGCCAGCCGGTTGCGGTTGTTGACGATGATGTCCGGCTGAAGCTGGAACACCATCTCGTTCATCTTTTCCGATTCCCAACCCTTGGCGTCCAGCGGCCAGGCCACGTCGTACCAGAGGACGTCGATCTTGCCGTAGTTGGTCAGCAGCTCGCGGATCTGGCCGTGGATGTAATCGACGAAGCGGCGGCGCGCCTGCTTCGTCGGTGGCGCAGCGCGCGCCGTCGGGATGGTGCCAGTCCATCAGCGAATAATAGAAGCCGACGCGCAGGCCTTCGGCGCGCGCGGCTTCCACGTACTCCGCCACCAGGTCGCGGCCGGGGCCCTGCTTGGGCGCGCAGTAATCGGTGAGCTTGGTGTCGAACTGGCAGAAGCCTTCATGGTGCTTGGTGGTCATCACCATGTATTTCTGGCCGGCCTGCTTGGCCAGCTTCGCCCAGGCGCGCGCGGCGTTCGGCTTGGGCTTGAACGTTTGGCGAGCTGCTCGTATTCGGCAACGGGGATGCCTTCGTCCTCCATCACCCATTCGTGGCGGCCCAGGACGCTGTAAAGGCCCCAGTGGATGAACATGCCGAACCGGGCTTCGTGCCACCATTTCATGCGCTGTTCACGATTGGCGTCGCCAGCGGCGGCCGTCGAGGTTTGGGCTGCGCCGGCCAGTGCCGCTCCTGCGCTAAGCATTTGAAGATAGTCCCGTCGGGTCATCCAATTCTTACCGTTAGGAAGTGGCCTTGATGACCTTCAACAAGCCTTCGAGGGACTCGCGGGTGCTTTCGAGTTTATTGCCGTCGGGACGCTTGTAATGCGTCTCGAGCGACATAGTGCTATCGTAGCCGTCTCGTCGGAGCGCTTGAAACTGGCCTATCCAGTCACACAAACCGGCGCCGACCGGCGCCCATTCCAGCTCGCCCTTGGCGTTTTTGCGGGTGTCCTTAATGTGCAGATGCGCGAAGTACCCTTTGACTGCGGCGTAGCCTACCGAATACGGATATTCGCCGAGCATGACCGCATTGCCGGGATCCCACACTCCGCGGAGGCTGGGGGAGTTTACGTCCTTGAGAATCTTTCCCAGCTCTCTGCCGGTGCCAACGTTGCAGGCATGCTCATTTTCGAGGACCAGGATGATGTCGTTCTTCGCGGCGAGCTGCGCGGCCTTCGCCAGCCGGTCACGGACGTACGGGTAAGCCTTCTCCGGCTCTTTGACGCGCCAGTAGCTAAAGATTCTCACCTTATGGGTTCCGAAGAAGTGCGCCAGTTTGAAGGACTCCTCCAGAAGCTTGTCGGCGTCTTGTTCGACGTAGTTGGCGTTATAGCTATCGCGCTTTTCACCAGCTTTCGCGGGCATCTGCGGCAGGTTCCACTTGAAAATCGGAGAAGCGATATCGCTGACGTTCACGTCGTGCTGCGCCAGCATTTTCTTGGCGCGATCCAGGTCCTCCTGCGGGAGGCTCATGATGTTCTTGCCCCAGATCACGCGGAATTCAGTTCCATGCAGGCCGTAGCTGGAGATGAATTCGAGAGCGGTTGCAAGATCGTCGCTGATCTCGTCGGAGATGATTCCGAGTTTGTAGCCGGCGGCGCGGTTCGCGTCCTCGCCCGACAGTCTTAACGCGGCCCCGGCGGCGAGGGAGGATTGTAAGAGCTGTCTTCGCGTCATGTGCACCTCTTTGAAGTTATCGATAACGTTCCCTTGCAAGTTTACGCGCCTTGGGGGGCCTCATGCAACGCATCGAAGCACAGGGCCGCGCCGATGCAAACGATCGCTTTTCAGAATGCAAAACGGGCCTGGAACTCCAGGCGGCGATTGTTCGCGCTATCGGCATAGGCGCCGGAGCCGGGCGCGATCTGATTGGACTCGCCGAATAAAGGCGAGTTGATGTTCCCGATGATCGGTCCCGGATTCAGGTGATTCAGAAGATTGCGGGCCGAGATGGACAGCGTCAGCGCGTAAGGCGAATCGGTTTTGCCGCTGCGAGGCTCGCCGAAATGGAAGGTCCTGGCGAGGCGCAGGTTCACGATGACCAGACCGGGACCTCGCCCGTAATTGCGCGGAACCAACTGCTCGCCGGGCGATGGATTGGGATCGAACAAACCAAACGGGGTCGAAATCACGCCCGCCTGGCTTGTACTGATGGCGAACGCAGGACGCGCGGTCAGGAGCGTGTCGCCGTAAATATCCTGGCTGGTGACGATGTTGAACGGCGCGCCGGATTGCAAAATCACGAATGGATTCCATTGCAGGCCCCACTTGGCGGTGATCGAGCCGCCCAGAGACGCTCGATGACGGACGTTGTTCGCGGCCGGGCCATACTCGCCTGCCATGCTGTATTGATTCGCAGGAAAAGTATTCAAGCCATCGGTATTGCTGCGCGCATAACTGAGCGAGTAGGAGCCGAATAGCGAGATTTTCGCGGTGGGCCGCGAGTTCAGATTGAATACGAGCTGGTTTTGGTTGTAAAGGCCCGCGGATTCCATTTCATAGATGGGCCCCTCGTTCGGATACGGATAAAGGCCGCTTCCCGCAATTCCTGTATACGTTTCCGGCAACGGAGCATTGATGTTGCGCGAAAGCAGTTCATGCAAGCCATGCGAGTTCGTATAGGTCATCGCGAGCGTAGACTTCTTCGGCAACTGCCGTTCCACCGCGATCGACGATTGGATCAGATACGGCGCGCGCAAAGATGAACTGATAGTGTGAACGGTCTGCGGGGAGCTTTGAAGCGATCCGAGCGAAGGGATCGCGGGATACGTGTTGGGATCTATCAGGATAAACTGTTGCTGGTTCGTCCCGTTATAGCGCTGGGCGATCAGGACGTTCTGTTCTGAAAACCGGTCATAGAACATACCGAATCCGCCGCGAATCACGGTGCGCGGAGTCGCGTTCTTGGCGGAGCCTCCGGGCGCCCATGCGAAAGCCAGTCTCGGAGCGACATCCGAACGGTCGCGAATATTCTCCTGGGTTTCGTAGCGAACGCCCAGGCTCAGGGTCAGGTTCGGCTTCAGTTTCCAATCGTCGCCCGCGAAGGCTCCGATATCGGCGCCGCCCACGAATACAACCGGATTGCCGGTGTCGATCAGAAACTGGCCGGCCCCACCGCCTTGAGACCGGATTTCCTGCGGGGAAAGACCCATCTGCTGAAACAACAAAGTCCGGCGATATTGTTCAATCGAGCTGATCGTCGCGCAGCCCGCGACCGCCGGAGCATTTTGGTTGCAAATCACGCCGGGAGCTACCGGCTGATTGTTCGCGTCCAGAATCGGAGCGTAGGCGCCGCCGAAGATGTACATCCCATTAAAGTTTTGTTCGGACGTGTCCTTGATGGAAACGGCGCGAAGCCGCGCGCCGAATCGCCAAGTGTGTGCTCCATGGATGGCAGTCGTGTAGTTCTGCACTTCGTAATGATGATGAATGTAATCGTGCAGGCCGGCCGAAGCGCCACCGGCGTTGAAGGAATTCGCAACCGAAATCGACGGGTCCGTACTGTCGGGAGTCTGCGAGGAATTCTGATGCCGGAACTGGAATCGGGTCTCATTGATCACATTGTTGTTGATCGCCGCGGTCTCGGTCGCCTGGATCGAGTGTTCCATCAAAGACGAATGATAAGACTGCGAGGGAAGCGTGAAGTTTCCGACACCGGCGTTCTGCGATGTGTTCAGGTTCGGCTCATACCGCACCATCAGCGTGTGTTTGGAGGTCAACTGGTAATCGGCGCGGGCGCCTACGTACAAACGCCGCAGCGGACTCATGGTGACTTGCGTAAAAGGACTGACGATCGCAAGCGTCGACGGATTCAACGTCACAGCGTTGACCACTTCGCCGTTATCGATGTTGCGCTTGTCGAAATTCAAGAAAAACGACCCCTTGGAGCTGAATCGTCCGCTGAGGCTGCCGCCGAAATCCTTAAGATCGAACGGCGCTTTCTGGGCCGCGTAAGGATTGCGGGAGTTGAGTGTGTCGCTTCCGTCCGTGAAAAATACCTCGCCGCGAAGCAGATCCGTTCCCGGCTTGGTGAGAATCTGGATGTTGCCGGTCCCCAGAGTGTCGAACTCCGGGGAAAAAGGATTCTGATTGATGCGGACTTCGCGGATGGCGTCTTTGCTCGGCAGCGTGCCGTCGCCCGCGGTGAAGCCATCGATGAAAATTTGTCCGCCATTCAGACCGGCGGCCGGTCCCGCGAGCGCCATCAGGTCCGTAATCAAATCGTCGGGATCATCTGAGATCGCGTCCAGATCGTCGCTGCGCATCACCTGCGCCCCAGCGCTCTGACCGGGATCCGTACTGACGACGGGCGCGATGCTGTCGGTCACGGTGATCTGCTGGCGCTCCAGCACCAGGCTCATCTGGATGTTCAGGACCGAAGTTCCGGCCGCAATGTCCACGGCGGCCGGGTTTCGTTGCGCCAGCCCCGGCGAGGTGACTTCGACCGAATACGTGCCCAGCGGCAAGCCCGACAAAACATAGGTGCCGTCATCGCGAGAGGTCGCGGTCAGGGGCTGGCCTCCGTCGCGGACGGCGGTGATCGTCGCTCCTGGAATCGGCGCTCCGGATTGATCGGTAATCGCGCCTTTCAGAATGCCGGCGGATTGAGCTGCCAGATGGAATGAGAGAAGAAGGAGCGCGGCGACAAGTTTCATCTGCGTTACGGCGGAATTTATCAGTCTAGCATCGTATTAGCTTTCACCTGTGTTTTATCCTGAGTAAAACCACCTGGGTGAAACCACCTGGACAAAACCATGGGAACCGCTCCTCAACTGACTCCCCGCATCGATCCTCGCTACGCGTGTTTCAGGCTCGCCGTACGGTGGTCGAGGATTCATCGTTACGGCGTGTATGCGGAGGAATCAGTCCCCGCGAATCGCAAGGTGATCGAATATACGGGCGAGCGCATTAATCGCCGCGAGGCGAAGCGAAGAGATCAGAGCGCCTTCACCTATCTGTTCTCAGTGGACGCGTATTGGACGCTGGACGGGTTGGTGGGCGGCAGCGGAGCCGAGATCATCAATCATAGTTGCGATCCGAACCTGATCAGCAGAGTGATGAAGGGGCACGTACTGTACATGAGCCTGCGTGAAATCCGCGAGGGCGAGGAACTGACGGTCGACTACAACTTCTCGAGTTCCAAGGATAAGACAGCTTGTTCGTGTGGCGCCTCTGAGTGCCGCGGCACCATAGAACGGCGGACGAGATAAAGCCTACTTCACTTCGACGATAATCATTTCGAACTTCTTGGAGCCGAGATTCGTGGCGGCGTGTTTCACCGGGAGACTCCACAACGTGTCGCCGGCCGAGCCGTCGAGCTTGCTGCTGGTCCCGTCGGCTAGCTTTACCTGCGCGTGAATATCGGTGAGCAGGACCGCGACTCGGCCGGATCCGACGTGCTCATGCATCTTTTCCTGGCCGCCCGGTTCGCGCCAACTTCGAAACACGCGGACCTGCGCGTTTTCAAACAACAGGACGTTGTGCTCAGGGTCGATCGCAACCGGATCGAGCGCAGGCGAACGGACCGGAGGCGTCTTCGGCGCGGGATTCTTCAGCTCGATTTCAACGATGCGCATGGGCGCATTTCCCGAATTCTCGCTGATGTGCTTCCCTCCGGCAGGACTCCACGTCACTTGACCGGCCGTGTAGCGGGTGGTTTCCACTAATCCGCGGTCGGGATGGACAGTCATCTCGCCGGCGTCGAGATAAATGATGACGCGGTTGTAGACGTGCTGATGCAGCGGCGTTTTCTGGCGGGGCTGTTCGAGCGCTTTGAGAACTCGAACAGCCTGGTTATCGAGGGCAACGCGATTATCGGCGGCTGCCGAGCAGACCACAACGAAAAGCCAAGCAGCCGCCCGTCGAGCCACGGTTACTGCGTGTCCTTCGGCAAGGCGCTAGACAGCCACTCGCCGAAATCGTGCTTCAGCTTGTTGTGAGAATCGCTGTCGATGTACAGCATGTGCCCCGCCTGGTAGAAATTCCAGGTGATGTTCTTGTGCATCTCGGGATGCAGCGACATGTGGTTGAACGTGTACTCGACCGCGTAGTAAGGCGTTGCCAGATCGAAGTAGCCCGCGGCGATCATCACCTTCATGTAAGGATTCTTGGTCATGGCGTCGCGTAACATCGCAGTCGTGTCGCCGAAACCATTCTGGATCCCGTAATCCCACGGCTGAATGCCGCCACTCGGATAGTAGTACATATCGGTCTTGTATCCGAGCTCGCTGCGCAGGTACTCCGTGAAGACGGCCGTGAACGGCGGAGTAATCAGGCTGCTGGACGGATCGAACTCGCTGGTCTCGCCGGTGTTCAGTGACGCAGGAGCCGTCAGGCGTCCGTCGTAGCGGCCGATGGTCTCGTGCTGGTCGCGCAGAAGCTGGCGCGCGAAATGCCCGACATCCCAGCGCAGATTGGTTTCGTCGAGATAACGCACATCGAGCCCGGTGTAGCGCGTCAGCTTATCCATCACCGTCTTGCGCTCCGCCGGTGAAAGATCGTCGCCTTTGCTTAAAGCCGAGGCGTACTCGCCTAGAGCGAAACCTTCTGCTTCTTTCAAGAATGACTTAAGGTCCTTGCGCTGCAAATCTGCCGCGACCTTCTTGTGATAGTAGGCATCGGCGGCATAAGTGGGGAGTTCCAGCTCATAGACCAGATCGTCACTGCGGCTCCAGATGGTTTCCAGGTTCAGCGTGGTGCCAACCAGCACGATGCCGTTGAAAGCAATCCCGCGGCCGATCAGATAACCCGCCAGCCCCGCGGCCCGGAAGGTCCCATAACTTTCACCGGCGATGAACAGCGGCGATAGCTGGCGATTATTCCGGACCAGGTACATGCGGATAAACTCGCCGACGGATTGAATATCGCCCTGCACGCCGTTCATTCGACGCGCGATCTCTACTGTCTTGGCTCGGCTGTATCCAGTGCCCACAGGGTCGATGAAAACCAGGTCGGTCTGGTCGAGCCAAGTATCCTGGTTGTCTTTCATCTGATACGGTGGAGGCGGCATGCCTCCATTCGGCAACAGCTTCGGACTGCGCGGTCCCCAGCCGCCCATGTGCACCCACATCGATGCGGAACCGGGCCCTCCATTGAAGGAGAACGTCAGCGGACGCTTGGCCGCATCGACGCCGTCCATCGTGTACGCCATATAGAAGATATGCGCCTCGGTTTCGCCCGATGCGTTCTTCAGCGGCATCTGCGCGACGGTCGCAGTGTAGTTGATGGTCTTACCGCCCACCTGAACCGAGTGATGCGTGACCACGGGCGTTTCATCAATTTCGCCTCCGACGGCTGGGCCGGGACCAGGAACTCCTCCGCGTCCGCGCCCGCCGGGCTGCGCCTGAGGTGGTGCCGGCGTGGTCGTCGCGGGCGTGGCCGGAGTCTGTTGCGCCGCTTGCGCCTGACCTTGGCGCCCCTGGGCATGCGCCTGCGGAGTTTCGTGCGCGAGGAACAGGATCGTGAGCGGAAGGATGAACAGCGTTTCGCGTTTGAAATAAAGATTGGACATTGCCTAAATCATAGTCGAAATGCCGATCCGGGTGCGAGAGGTGAGGCCCGTCTCCCGAAGTTCCTGGAAGTGCGATATCTTAGGGCAATCGGGATCCTATGAGACTTCTGCTTGCAATCGTGCTGGCCCTGCCTCTGGTTGCTCAACGGGGCGGCGGTCGGGGCGGAGCCGATGCCGCCGCCAAGCCCGAGACGGGCATTCCCGTGACTGACACGCTGGTCATCGAGAAGTGCAGTTCCTGCCATACCAAGGACGACAAGGGCAATCTTTCGCGGATTTCCTGGGAACGAACAACTCCTGAAGGTTGGGAAGAGGCCATCAAGCGCATGGTGCGGCTGAATGGTGTTCAGTTGACGCCTGAACAGGCACACGCGATCCTCAAAAGCCTAAGCACAACACACGGCCTGGCGCCCGAAGAAGCCAAGCCTGTGATGTATATCCCCGAAGCGCGGATGATCGACGAAACATTTCCCGACGATACAGTTCGCGGCGCGTGCGGCGTGTGCCATGCGATGGGACGGGCGCGGTCCTGGAGGCGTTCCAAGGAAGACTGGAATCTGCTGGCGTCGATGCACAGCGGGTATTTCGCGGTAGCGGATTTTCAGGCGTTGTATCGCTTCCTGCCGCCCGCGGACGCTCCGCCTCCGGCCACTGGTCCTCCCCCAGATCGCCGGCAGCCCGTCGATGTCGCCGTCGAGTACCTAGCGAAAGATTATCCTTTGACTACGCCCGAATGGTCCGCTTGGCGCGCCCGCATGCGCGCACCCAAGCTGTCCGGTCGATGGATCATTTCCGGCTATCAGCTCGGACGTGGACCCGTGATGGGCGAAATGGTGGTCGAGCCCGGCGCGGCCGAAGACGAATTTACCACCAACGTGAAGCTGACTTATATAAAGGATGGCTCGTCGGTCACGCGCACCGGAAAATCCGTTGTGTATACAGGCTATTCCTGGCGCGGCAAATCGCAATCGAAGTCGCCGTCGGCTCCGGCGCCGGGAAATGCGGGAGGCGTACCCGCGGATCTGCGCGAAGTCATGTGGATTTCGCCGGATCAATCCAGCATGGAGGGCCGCTGGTTCTGGGGCGCGTATCAGGAATTCGGATACGACGTGAAACTGGAGCGCGCCGGCGACGCGCCGCTGATCTCAGCCGTCGATAAAACCATGTTGAAAGCCGGTTCGACAGCACAGCGCGTTCGCATCTTCGGCGACAACTTCCAGAAAACCACCGCCGCGGACATCGACTTCGGCTCCGGCGTGAGCGTGAAGCGGATCGTCGATCAAACCGCGCAGCAGGTAACCGTGGAAGTGGACGTGGACGTGAAGGCGATCGTGGGCAAGCGCGATGTTTCCGTACGCCGCGCGGTCGCGCCGAATGCGATCGCCGTTTACGACAAGATCGACTACATCAAAGTGAAGCCGGAAACTTCACTTGCACGGCTTGGCGGAACCACGCACCCGAAAGGATTCCAGCAATTTGAAGCGATCGCGTATAATCGCGGCCCCGACGATAAGCCGAACACCGCCGACGATGTGGAACTCGGTCCCGTGGATGCGGAATGGTCCATGGAAGAGTTCTACGCAGTCTACGGCGACGACGATAAGGATTTTATCGGCACGCTGAGCCCCTCGGGATTCTTCACGCCATCGAGCGAGGGTCCGAATCCGAAACGCAAGTTCAGCCGCAACAATTATGGCGACGTGTGGGTGGTAGCAACCTATAAAGGTGAAATGGGAAAAGACGGCAAGCCGCTGACCGGGAAATCGTATCTTGTGGTGGCCGTGCCGTTATACGTCCGTTGGGATCAGCCGGAGGTCGCGCAATGAGCGAGCAATACCGGCTGGGCGAATTTCACGCGTTCGAGGGTGGCGGCCGCGAGTATCTGTATTTAGTCCCGAGCGCCGGAATTTTCGAGCTCGATTCCCCGTCGTTGGCCGTCCTGCGTCGCCTGGAGCAGGGCGAAGCGACTCGTGCGGATCTGACCGCGATCGCCGATGAAGACGTGATCGACGAATTGCATCAGGCGCATGCCATCACCACAGATGGATTCGCGCCGCCGCCGCTGCAGAATCCTCCCGCCGATTTTCCGTTGCAGACGATGGTCATGAATCTGACCAATCAGTGCAATCTGTCGTGCCAGTATTGCTACGAGTTCGGCGAGGACAGGGTCGCGACGCCGGAAGGCAAGCCGAAGTTCATGGATTTCGATACCGCGCGCGCATCCGTGGACTACTTGTTCACCAGCTCCGTTGGCCGCCCTGCGATTCACATCACCTTCTTCGGCGGCGAAACGCTGATGAATTTCCCGCTGCTGAAACAGGTGGTGGATTATGCGTCGACCAAAGCAGCCGAGCAAGCCCGCTCCATCGATTTCAGCCTGACCACCAACGCGACGCTCCTGACGCCGGCCATCATCGAATATCTTTCCGATAAATGTATCGGCGTGACAGTGAGCATGGACGGCTCCAAGGAAGCGCACGATAAATTCCGCGTCTTCGCGAACGGCCGCGGCAGCTACGATATCATCGAGCCGCGCGTGCGGGCGCTTCTCAAGAATCACAAGACGCGGCCGATCACGGCGCGCGTCACCATGACGTCGCAGGCGATGGACGTGCTCGGGACGTACAAGCACCTGAAACATGACCTCGGGTTCCACGAAGTCGGGTTCGCTCCGGTAACCACCTCGCCAAATCGACTGTATTCGATCAATGAGCGCGGCCTCGACTCCGTGCTCGACCAGTTTCGCGAGCTTGCCGCCGAGTATCTCCAGCATGCGTTGCGCGGCGAACATCACGGATTTTCGAACGTAAGCGATACCCTCGCCGAACTACACCAGGGCGTCAGCAAGTCGCATCCGTGCGGCGCGGGGCTAGGCTTGGTCGGCGTGGGACCATCCGGCGATATCGCCCCTTGCCATCGTTTCGTCGATTCCGATACGCACACTCTGGGTCATGTTTCTACGGGACTCGATCGCGCCAAGCAAAACGATTTTCTTTCCCGCGGCCACATTCACTCGAAAATCGATTGCAGCACATGCTGGGCGCGTCCTGTTTGCGCCGGCGGCTGCCATCACGAAGCCTACGTGCGCTACGGCGACACGGGCCATCCCAATCTTCATTACTGCGACTGGATTCGCGGCTGGACCGATACCTGCCTCGAAATCTATGGCTCCATCGCCGCGCAGAATCCGGGTTTTCTTCAACATTTCGCCGAAAGGAAGGCTGCATGAAACATCTCCGCGCCGTCAACCAAAAAGCTCGCCGGATCGAGGATTATCTCGCTGCCAATGACGATTTCGTCGGTCTGCAGGCGCCCGCGGGCCAGCGTCCGCATGTTCCCATGGGCTGCTCGCTGGTTTTTTCGCCAGGATGGGAAGTAGATTCAGCGGGTGGCACCGCCGGTCTCTGCCAGCCCGTGGAGCGCGATCTCTATGACTGCTACATCACTTGTTTCTGGCCGGCACAGGTCCCGGATCACCTGAACAATTATCCCGACTGGACGGCGAAGTGCGCAGCCGCGACCAAAGACTGGCGCAATATCGATCTGGTATTTCCATGAGATTCGTTCTCGCAGTATTGCTGGCGGCGTCCGCATCCGCGCAAGGGACACTCTTCGTCGGAACCTGGCCGCATACTATCCACGTCGTCGACGAGACGAAGCAGAAGGTCGTCGACAAAATCGACCTGTCGACCGGCACGCCCGATGACATGGTTTTGTCGGAGGATCGAAAGACCCTGTATGTCGCGACGCTCGAGAAGGCTGGGTTCGAAGTCATCGACGTCGCGACGCACAAAGTCACCAATTCGCTCACATTGAATGAAGGTTCCAAGCAGATTCGTTTCAGCGCCTGGGCTCCCGATCCCGAAGGCAAACTGATTTACACGCTCTACCGGACCGTGGAAAAGAAGGCCGACCGTTTTGAAGTCGACCGCAACACCAAGTTCGGCGTGATCGATCTGGCACAAAAGAAAATCGTCCGCACCGGCGATGTTCCCAAGGATGAGGAGCAGGTCGGTTTCGGGTTCGGCGGCGGCATGCGCTTCTCGCCCGACGGGAAATTTCTGTACGTCTTTCGGAATGCCGTTTACATCTTCGACACCACTGATTTCAAAATGATCGACAAAATCGATCTGTCGAAGCCGCAGTTTCCCGGAATGGCCAGCCTCGGCATCGGCCGGTCTCTCGATTCGATTCAGGAACCGGGAATGCTGATCAGCGTGTTCAATTCGCAGGACCCTGTGGTGCACCGGAGCATTTTCGGCATCGCGCGTTTCGATCTGAACAAGCGCACTTTCGATTTCACACCGGTGGGCCCGTCGGCCACGGGCATGACCGGCTTGCAGGTGACGCCCGATCGCAAACGCGGTTACACGGTCGCGTTCAACGGGCAGGGCGGCAACCGGCGCTGCGAGTTCTGGGAGTTCGACCTGGCCAGCAACAAGCTGATCCGCAAGCAGGAATTCGACGGCCGCGCGCGCTTCAGCTTCGGCATTTCGAGCACCGGGAAGGAATTCTATATTTTCGGCGCGGGCTACACGGTGGAAGTCTACGACGCCGCTTCGATGCAGCTTCGCAACACCATCGACCTGAGTGCGGACATCACCTCCGGCATGGTGGTGGTTCCCGCCACGCGGTAAGCGTTGCTCGATCTTGGTGGATATAAGCGGGCGCTGCGCTTCATTGCACCCTATTGGCCCCGCCTGGTATTGATCCTGCTGGCCGGCGTCGCCGCGACCGCGTTTGGCCTCGTCCAGCCGTACATCTCGAAGCTCCTGATCGACGACGCGCTTCTCAAGCGCGATTTGCGCATGCTGATCATCGTCAGCGCGCTGATGGTCGGCGTTACGGTCGTCGGGTTTGCGCTGAATATCCTGTCCAGCTATCAGTATGTCCGCGTCTCCGCGATGGTCCTGTTCGATATGCGCCTCGCGCTGTACCGGCATTTACAGACGCTCTCGCCGCGCTTTTGGGCTCAACGAAAGCTCGGCGACGTGGTATCGCGCATCAATAACGACATCGCGGAGGTGCAGCGGGTCTCGGCGGACAGCCTGCTCAGCGTGCTCTCGAACGTCGTATTTCTCGTTGGAAGCGCGTCGATTATGGCGACCATGAGTCTGCGCTTGTTCGCCTTGAGCGCCACCGTGATTCCCGTGAGTCTCTGGGCGCTGAAACACTATCAGCGCCGCCTCGCGGATCGTGTCCGCACCGTCCGCGAACGCAGCTCCGACATCGGCAGCTTCCTGCTCGAAACGCTGCTGGGGATTCGCCTGGTGGTTTCCTCCCACGCCGAGGCGCGTGAAGCGGATCGATTCCGGGAACGCAACCGGAGCTTCGTCGACGCTCTCATGCGCATGCAACTGACCGCGTTCCTGAGCGGAGCCGTGCCGGGCACGGTGCTGACGCTTTCGACCGCCGCGATTTTTCTGTACGGCGGTAAGCTGGTGATCGACGGCGCGCTCACCACGGGCTCGCTGGTAGCGTTGATGGCGTATCACCTGCGTTTGCTCGCGCCCGTGCAAAACCTGATGAGTCTCTATACCAATCTCGTCTCCGGCGGAGTTTCCCTGACGCGCGTCTGGGAACTGTTCGACACGCATGCCGAAATCGTCGAGCGCCCGAACCTCAAGCGCCTGGTTGAAGTTCGCGGCGAGGTCGAATTCGATCATGTCTCGTTCCGCCACGCCGCGGACGACGTTCTGGTCGATCTTTCGTTTCGCGTCCCCGCCGGTACCATCTGCGCGATTCTCGGCCCTAGTGGCGCGGGAAAATCCACGGTCGCCGATCTTCTGGTTCGTTTTTATGACCCCGACGCCGGCTCCATCCGCGTCGACGGCCGCGATCTTCGGAATCTTGCGCTCGCGGACCTGCGGCGCGTGGTTGCTCTGGTGGATCAATCGCCCTATCTGTTCCATGCGAGCGTCCGCGAAAATATCGCCTACGCACGGCCCGGCGCAACCGATGACGACATCGTCGCCGCAGCACGCGACGCTGCGATTCACGACCGGATTCTGGCTCTTCCAGAGCGTTATGACACCATCCTCGCGGAGCGCGGCCAGACGCTGAGCGTGGGCGAGCGCCAGCGCATTTCTCTGGCCCGTGCGCTACTTGCGAATCCGAAAGTCCTGGTGCTCGACGAGCCAACCTCAGCTCTTGACGAAGCCAATGAGCGAGCCATCGCCGCAACGTTGCTCAACATCGCAAGCGGCCGCACCGTGATCCTGATCACCCACCGCGCCTCGCTCGCCCAAATCGCGCAGCAAACCGTCACATTATGAAGGTCGCGATGGTCGACAGCGGCGTACATCCGGAACACCCGCACGTCGGCGGAATCGCGGGAGGAATTGGAATCGTAACGGACGATTATCTCGACCGCCTGGGCCACGGCACGGCAATCGCGGCGGCGATTCGCGAAAAAGTTCCCGGCGCCGAACTCTACGCCGTCAAAGTATTCGACCGCAAGCTCTCCGCGAAGATCGACGCGATCGTGCGGGCCCTCGACTGGTGTGTCGAGCACAACATGGACGTCATCAATCTTAGCCTTGGCACTTCGAACCCCGCTCACCGACCGCGCTTCGAACCCGCCCTCGCCTCGAACTCGGTAATTGTCAGCGCAGCGCACCTGCTGCCGGGAAATCTCGATGAAGCGATCGGCGTCGCACCCGACGAAGCCTGCCCTCGCGACGCATATCGCTATCGCGGCGGAATGTTTTACGCGTCGCCGTATCCGCGGCCGATTCCGGGAGTGCCAGTCGAGCGAAACTTGCAAGGCGTAAGCTTCGCCGTCGCGAATATGACCGGATTCGTCGCCCGCGCCCTGGCAAACGGCCCGCGTCGCGAATTACGCGCGCGCCTGATCGCGGGCGCGATCGCCACGCGCTAAAGGTCATCGGCGCTACGATAAAGACATGCTGAAAGGGCAAGTCGTGGAATCGCTGCGAATGGATCCGGCGCGCCAGATTCGCGCTCCCCGGGGCTCGAAGCTTACTTGCAAAAGCTGGCTCACGGAAGCCCCCTACCGCATGATCCAGAACAATCTGGACCCCGAAGTCGCCGAAAACCCGGCCGCCTTGGTGGTCTACGGCGGAATCGGTCGTGCCGCCCGTAACTGGGAATGCTTCGATGAAATTCTGGCGCAGCTCAAGGCTCTGGAATCGGACGAAACGCTGCTGATTCAATCGGGCAAGCCCGTGGGAGTTTTCAAAACTCACGCCAACGCGCCGCGCGTCCTGCTCGCTAATTCGAATCTTGTGCCCGCCTGGGCGACCTGGGAGCATTTTCACGAACTCGATCGCAAGGGCTTGATGATGTACGGACAGATGACCGCCGGAAGCTGGATCTACATCGGCTCGCAAGGCATCGTCCAGGGCACCTACGAGACTTTCGCCGAGGCCGGACGAAAACACTACGGCGGCGACCTTCGCGGGCGCTGGATTCTAACCGCCGGTCTCGGCGGTATGGGAGGCGCACAGCCTCTGGCGGCGACCTTTGCCGGAGCCGTTTCGCTCGTGGTCGAATGCCAGCAGTCGCGCATCGACTTCCGCCTTCGCACACGCTATCTTGACCGGTCGGCGGCGAATCTCGACGATGCGCTACACATGATCAAGCTTCACTGCGACCGCAAAGAGGCCGTATCGATCGGATTGCTAGGAAACGCAGCCGAAGTTCTTCCCGAACTGGTGAAGCGCGGAATCAAGCCAGACCTGCTGACCGATCAGACCTCCGCGCACGACTTAATCAACGGATATTTACCCGCCGGTTGGACCGTCGATCAATGGAAAGCCGCGGCGGAAGATCCCGCGCGTCATGCCGAGCTTCGCAATGCCGCCGCGCGATCCTGTGCGGTTCACGTGCAGGCCATGCTCGATTTTCACAAGATGGGCGTACCCGTTTTCGATTACGGCAACAATCTCCGGCAAGTCGCCAAAGATCAGGGGGTCGCCAACGCGTTCGACTTCCCAGGATTCGTTCCCGCTTACATTCGCCCGCTTTTTTGCGAAGGAAAAGGCCCGTTCCGTTGGGTCGCGCTTTCCGGTGACCCCGAAGATATTTACAAGACCGACGCAAAAGTCAAGCAGTTGTTCCCCGATAATCTACATCTGCATCGCTGGCTCGACATGGCGCGTGAGCGCATCGCATTTCAAGGCCTGCCTGCGCGGATTTGCTGGCTCGGTCTGGGCGAGCGCCACGTCGCCGGTCTGGCATTCAATGAGATGGTGAAATCGGGAGAGTTGAAAGCGCCCATCGTGATCGGCCGGGATCACCTCGACACCGGCTCGGTCGCCAGTCCGAATCGCGAAACCGAATCCATGCGCGACGGCTCGGACGCGGTGTCGGATTGGCCGGTGCTCAACGCGCTGTTGAATACTGCGGGCGGCGCCACCTGGGTCAGCTTCCATCACGGCGGAGGCGTCGGCATGGGATTTTCCCAGCACGCCGGAGTGGTCATCGTATGCGATGGCACCGATGCCGCGGCGAAACGCATCGAGCGCGTCCTGTTCAACGATCCTGCCACCGGAATCATGCGTCACGCCGACGCCGGGTACGATCTGGCCATTCAAACCGCCCATAAGCACAATTTGAAACTCCCGCTGCTCCCCAATCAGGCGTCATGATTCAAGTGGACGCGCTTCCCGCGATTCCGTGGAGGAACGGCGGCGGCACGACTCGAAATTTAGCCGTGGAACCGGACGGCGCCGGCTTCGACGATTTTCTATGGCGCGTGAGCATCGCCGACGTTGCGCAATCCGGAGGCTTTTCTCAATTTCCAGGCGTCGATCGGACCATCGTTCTCTTGAACGGCGATGGCATGATCCTAAGTGCGGCCGATGGCTCGCAGATCGCGCTGAACACTCCGTTCGTTCCCCATGATTTTCCCGGCGAGACCGCGATGGATGCGACTCTCATCGGGTCCGCTACGCGCGATTTCAACGTCATGACGCGCCGCGGACACGCTCGCGCAATCGTCCAGGTGTGGAGGAACGGCGGTATCGTGTCGTGCGACGCGGACCAAGCCGTGTGGCTTTGCCCTCGCGGACAATATCGAGTCCTTGGGGCGTTGCTTCCTGCCGGATATGCATTGCGAACCTCCCGCGTCATGGCTGGCGTGCGGCTCTTCGCCGAAACACCGGACGCGATCCTGATCGGTGCGCTGATCACGTTAGAAGGGTCTGAATGAATCTGACGCTGTGGCGCAACGCGCGCATTTGCCCGTCAGGCGACCCTGGCGAAGTCATCGAGCCGGGCGCAATCGCCGTCCAGGATCAGAAAATAGTCTGGATCGGCGACGATCGAGAAATCCCAGCCGGGTTCGTCGCCGATGCGCAAATTCAGCACGATCTTCGGCAAGCCTGGATCACTCCCGGCCTGGTCGATTGTCATACGCATCTGGTCTACGCAGGCAATCGCGCCGCCGAGTTCGCCCGTCGCCTTTCTGGCGTCACTTATGAAGAAATCGCGCGGGAAGGCGGCGGTATTAACTCTACCGTTCGAGCCACTCGTGCAGCCTCGGAAGCGGATCTCTTCGCTCAATCCGCACGCCGCCTGGAAGCGCTGCTCGCCGAAGGAGTAACCGCCATAGAGATCAAAAGCGGCTACGGCCTCGATCTGGAAACCGAACGTAAAATGCTGAAAGTCGCGCGCCGGCTGGGCGATGCCTACCCTGTCAGGGTGTACACCACGTTCCTCGGCGCGCATGCCCTTCCTCCAGAATTCAAAGGCCGCGCGGATGATTACATCACGCTGGTTTGCGACCAGATGCTTCCCGTGCTCCATCGAGAAGGCCTGATTGACGCCGTCGACGCCTTCTGCGAGACGATAGGCTTCACCCTCGCGCAGACAGAGCGGGTCTATCAACAAGCCTCGAAGCTCGGTTTGCCCGTAAAAATGCACGCCGAGCAGCTCACGAACATGGGAGGCGCACGGCTCGCCGCGCGCTATCGCGCCCTTTCAGCCGACCATCTGGAGCATCTCGATGAATCCGGCGTCCTCGCCATGAAACAGGAAAATGTAGTAGCCGTCCTCCTTCCCGGCGCGTATTATTTTCTCCGTGAAACGAACCCGCCTCCCATCGACCTATTTCGCCGACACGGAGTTCCCATCGCAGTCGCCACGGACAGCAATCCTGGAACTTCGCCGACCACTTCACTTCTGCTCATGCTGAACATGGCCTGCACGTTGTTCCGAATGACCCCCGCCGAAGCGTTGCTTGGCGTCACGCGTCATGCCGCCCGCGCGATCGGCAAGAGCGACACTCACGGTCTGCTCGCGCCCGGCTGGTTCGCCGATTTTTGCGTGTGGGATGTCGAACGTATCGAAGAACTTGCCTATTGGAGCGGCTTCAACACCTGCCGCTTCGTGATACGCCATGGCGCGATCACGCGGGGTCACCTATGACCGATCACGCCCTGTTTGCCGCCGACGCACTGTTGCCGGAAGGCTGGCGCCAGAACGTGCTGCTTCGATGGAGTGCCGAAGGCGCGCTATTGGCAGTCGACGCGGAATCGCAAAAACCGGCCAATGTGGACCAAGTCCGAGGACCCGTCGTCCCCGGCATGCCCAATCTCCATTGCCACGCATTTCAGCGCGCCATGGCCGGCCTCGCCGAATTTCGTGGCGACTCTCAGGACAGCTTCTGGACCTGGCGCGATCTCATGTACAAATTCGCCGCGCGCATCACACCAGAAACGCAATACGCCATCGCGCGACACTTGTACATCGAAATGTTGAAGGCCGGCTACACCTCCGTGTGCGAATTTCACTACATTCATCACGGACCCGGCGGCATTCCGTATGATGATCCTGCGGAAATGGCCGCGCACATCGCCGCGGCCGCCCGTGATGCCCAAATCGGGTTGACGTTCCTGCCGGTTCTGTACCAATACAGCGGATTCGGAGAGCGCCCGCTGCGCCCGGATCAACTCCGCTTTCGTTCAAGCCCCGAATGGATTCTCGAGTTAGTCGTGCGACTTACGAAAGCCGGCGTTCGTTGTGGAGTCGCGCCGCATTCTCTGCGCGCCGTATCCCAGGATTCGCTTCGAACGTTGCTCGCTGGCGCGAACCGGATCGATCCCACCATGCCCGTGCACATCCATATCGCCGAACAGACCGCCGAAGTGAGAGAATGTGTCGCTCATGCCGGAGGCCCGCCCGTCGATTGGCTGCTGGATCATTTCGACGTTGATGATCGCTGGTGCCTGGTCCACGCTACCCACATGACTCCTTCCGAATCTTCACGCCTTGCACAAACCGATGCGACGGCCGGCCTGTGTCCCACCACCGAGGCCAACCTCGGCGATGGAGTCTTCGACGCCGAAGGATATCTTGCAGACCGCGGATCTTGGGGAATCGGTTCGGACAGCAACATCAGCGTGTCCGTCGCTGAAGAGCTCAGGCTACTCGAATACGCCCAGCGCCTGCGTCGTCGGCGCCGCAACGTCTTGGCCGCCCCCGAAACTCCCGAGGTCGGTCAGGCTTTATACATCGCGGCAGTAGAAGGCGGCGCCGCCCCCAGCGGCCGGCCTTTGGGCGGCTTGAACGTCGGCCAACGGGCCGATTTCGTCGTCCTCGATGAATCGCACCCCAGCCTTTCGATGAGGCCTCCCAGCCAGATGCTCAGTGGACTTGTGTTCTGCAACCATGGCCCCTCGCCCGTGCGCGATGTCTTCGTCGGTGGACGAAAAGTGGTGACTGCGCAGCATTACCTCGGCGAACAGGAGGCGGCTGAGGAATATCGACGTGCGCTTCATTCTTTGATCTGTTGATGCCCACTTGCCGCCGCTCCGGCTAGACGGAGTCTTGCTCATCGCCGCCTGAAGAGCAGCGTCAAATCCAGATCGCCTTCCGCCGACTTCGGACCGGTGGAATCGTCGTCCGCTCTGAAACCCAGATGGAACTCTTCCCTGCCCACGTTGCGGGCGTAGCGAACGGTGCCCGAAATCCGCTCGCCGCGGCACATGATCTCGACGTGGGTGTCGGACTTCAACGCGACGGAGCCGCTGATGCGCATACCCGTCTTCGAGACATCCAGGATGGTAACCACGTAAACGCCTCCGCGCTCCCCCGTGATGCGCATGGTACATGGTTCCTGGACATGATATCGGGTGTCCCTGCGTTGATCCATGGTTGCCGCGCGACCGCGAGGACCGCAACGTTCCGCAATCTCCCAAATTGTACCATCGCACTTAAAATAGGCTCTATAAGTTATCGGGACCATCGATATGTCGATGTAGCCATGACACCACTGCTGACAGCCGGTTTCATCACCCGCCAGCAGGCCCTGCATGGCGTGGAACGGCTGCCGCAGCTCTCTCCGATGATGACCCACCTGCTGGCTCGCCTGGCGCATCGGCATTGCGACATCCCGGAACTGACCTCGGTGGTCGGTAAGGACGCCCTTCTTTCGGCTCAAATCCTGCGCCTGGCCAACTCCGCGGCGTTCGCACGCTCGCAGCCGATCATGTCCGTCAAGCACGCCGTCGCTCGCGTCGGTCTCACCGCGATGCGGAAATTCGCCCTCACCAGTTCCATCTCTAACTTATTTTCCAGATTCCGCACCGCCTCCAGCTTCTCCATGACGCGTTTCAATCTGCATGCCGTAGCGACCGGAACCATGGTCGAGCTGCTCTCCGAGGAGTTGCCTGTCGAATTCTCGAAAGGCGCTTTTATCGCCGGGCTCCTTCACGATGTCGGCAAATTGCTGATCGCGGCGACCTTGCCCAAGCAGTACGACACCATCCTGGCGCTGAACTCCGTCAGCCGCAGTCCGCTGATCGAGTCTGAGCGTGAAATTCTGGGAACCGACCACGCCGAATTGTCCGGCTTGGCCATTTCGCGATGGGACTTGGAAGCTCCCATTCAATGGGCGGCCGAATATCACCACAAGCCTGGCGAAGCCGTCGAGGTGGAGCGTACTGCTGAAGGCAAGCTCGGATTGAGCATGCTGGTCCATCAAGCCGACGCTTTCGTGAATCACCTGGGGATGTCCGTTACGCCTCCGCGCTGCGCTACGGATGAGCCTTTCCTCGAATTTCCCGGCTTTGTCTTTTCCCGCGAGAGCGTCCTCAAACGATTCGAAGTCGAATGGCAGACGCTCGGCCACCTCTTCCGGTGAATCAACGCCGCGGCTTCGGCCGCTTCCGCTGATTGCTCAACTTGTAGATATACGCCAGCACTTCGGCCACGGCGCGATACAGATGCGGCGGAATCTCCCGGCCCACGTCCACCGATTTATACAGCGCCTGCGCCAGCGGCGGATTCTCCACCAGCGGGCACGCCGTTTTCGATGGCGATCTGCCGGATGCGCAGCGCCAGGTAGTTCTTGCCCTTCGCCACCACCACCGGCGTCGCCATGGTGTCGTGCCGGTAGCGCAGCGCGACCGCGTAGTGCGTCGGGTTCACGATCACCGCGGTCGCCGTCGGCACCTCCTTCATCATGCGGCGGCGAGCCAGATCGCGCCGCAGCCGCCGGATCTTGCCCTTGACGTGCGGATTGCCTTCCATTCCTTGGCCTCGTCCTTGACCTCCTGCTTGGTCATCCGCAGGCCCTTCGTGTATCTGCGCTGCTGGCGGAACAAGATCGATCAGGCCGAACACCAGGAACACGCCGGCCGCCTTCCACAGCAGCTCCTTGATGCGAACCGCCGACTTTCGCAAGCCGATATCCAGGCTGGCGAACGGCAGCGAGAGAAAGATCTCCGCATTCTGCTTCGGCGATCACATAGATCGTCCGCGCTGAACACGACCAGCATCGCCGCGGCCTGCAATAACGCAGCGGGCCCCTGGCTGACCATGCTTGCTTGATCTTGCTGAACGGGTTGAAGCGCGTAAATCGGGGTGAACTTCTTGAGGCTGAAGCCCATCTGGTGACCGCCAGTTGGACGCTGAGGGTGGTCAGCACCGGCGAGCCGCCGCAGCAACGAAAGCGGAACGAACGCGCGTTGCAGCATGTAGCCCAGCGATGCCGGGAAGGTGGTCGACGTCGAGTCGCCGTGAAACGCCGCGTCCAGCGACTGCTGCATCATCGCCTTCATGCCGGCCAGCCAGCCCAGGAAACCAGGCGCCCAGCAATCGCGATGAACACCAGGAATTGCCCGGCCGTGACAATCTCGCGCGAGGATGACAAACTGGCCTTCGTTGCGGGCTTTCTCAAGCCGTTTGCCGGTTGGTTGTTCTGTTTTACTGGAATCCGCCATGACGCGCGACCTCAGGCAGAAAGCAGGCCGTGGACCAGCTGCAGCACCGGGCCGGCGGATTGTGTGAACACCTTCGGGAAAATCGAGCACCAGCCAGGCCAGCAGCGCCAGCGACAGCAGCATCTTGATCGGAAACGCCAGCGTGATCAGTTGAAGCTGCGAATTCAGCCGCGCCAGCAGCGCCAGCGAAATCTCCACCATCAGCAGCAGTCCCAGCAGCGGCAGCACCAGGCGCAGGCCGGTGATGAAAATCATCGCCGCCGAGCTGGATCAGCGCGTTGACCATGGATGGTCGAAATCGCGAAATGCCCGGGCGGATGCGACGGTCAGGCTCTGCGCGAAGACCAGCAAGAACCTGGCGGTCCAGACCGGTGGCGAAGAACAGCAGGCCGGCGGCGATTCTGCGCGATCGTCAGCAGCACGCTCGAATCCGCGCCGGAGGTCGGATCGATGGTGGTCGCGAAACTGTAGCCGGCTTGCAAGCTGATGATCTGCGCGCCCATCTGAAATCCTTCGGTGAGAAACGCCACCGCGAGTCCGACGGCGATTCCCAGTCCGGCCTCGGCCAGCATCCATCCGATCAGCATCGCGATATTGACGCCGCGACGCATCGATCGCCGGCCAGCTCGGAAACAGACGAAGCGTCAGGCTCACGGCGAGAACGCGCGCGCGCGACTTCGGGCCCGGCTTTGATGCCCGGCAGCGGAACATAGATGAACGCGCCGGAGACGCGCGCCAGCACCAGCAGAAACGCGTACAGCGTCCCGATGTCGAGCTTGCAGCTCAGTGCCCATAGCTTGGCGATCTCGGTGAAAGATGCTGGATCGTGTAGCGCGATCCAATGCTTCAGCATCCACGGCATCAGCACGATGAAGCCGACCAGAAACGCGGCCAGCCGCGGAAACGTGCTGAAGGCGGTGTCCTGCAGCGAGGTCGCCACCTGCACCAGGTTCATGACGATGCCCACGCCGAAGCCGATCACCAGCAGCGGCGCGCTCAGCCAGAACGCGGCCATCAAGGCTTCGTGAATCATATGAACTGCGGATTCGGGAGTCATGAGTTAGTCCTTAATAAAAAGATTTCACCAGCGAGCCGACCACCAGATTCCAGCCGTCCACCAGCACGAACAACAGAATCTTGAACGGCGCGGAAAGCATCACCGGCGGCAATTGCACCATGCCGATCGAAAGCGTCACCGACGCCACCACCAGGTCGATCACCAGGAACGGCAGAAACAGCATCGCGCCGATCTGAAATCCGGTCTTCAGCTCCGACAGAATGTAGGCCGGGATCAGAACCTGCAGGCCCAGGTCGGACGCATTGCGCGGCGCCGGCGCTTTGGCGATTTCGAGGAACAACTTGATGTCTTTTTCGCGGGCGAAGCGCGACAGAAACGTCTTTGAGCGGCTTCGAGCCTTCATCGAACGCCTGGCTCGCGGTAAACTCTGCCCTGGTCCATCGGCTCCCAGGCGTTGTGATAAATGTCGGTGACCACCGGCTGCATGATCAGGATCGAAAGAAACAGCGCCAGGCCGACCAGCACCTGATTCGACGGCGTGGTCTGCGTGCCCAGCGCCTGCCGCAGGAAATGCAGCACGATGGTGATCCGCAGAAACGGCGTGATCGACATCACCGCCGCCGGCAGCAGCACCATCAGCGTCAGCGACAGCGCGATCTGCATCGGCAGGCTCAGCGTCCCGGCGGAGCTGGTAACGCCGATCTTCGAAAGCGGCGAATCGGAAGCGGGCGCCGCGCACGCAAGCGCGCCGAATGCCGTGCCCGTCAGAAATTTCTTCAGCATGTTCGTTTAGTGATCCAGTTTCGGAAGGCCCGGCGCCGGGGCCGCGCTCTCCAGCAGATTGCAGCCATTCGGCGAAAGCGCCGACCAGCAGCGTCCGATCCGCCAGGCGCACCAGGTGCAGCGAATGGTGCGGCGTCAGCGCCAGCCGGTCGATCACTTCGAGCCGCGGCCGTCCGTCTTCGCGTTTCCCGCGCGACCGCGACTGCGCTGATCCGCGCCCATCCTTTGCGCTTCAGGAGCCACACGGACCGCACAATAGGCCCAGCACCAACGCCACCGCCAGAAGTTGCTGAAACATTTCCATCGTCTATTCGCTCTTTTTGTTCTTGAACCCGACTCAGCCGCACCGCTATCGATCCGCCGATCCGCACCAGCTCGCCGGAAGCGAATAGTGCGCCGCCCACATACACATCGACTTTGGAGCCCACCGGGTTGGACAGCTTGATCACGCTGCCCGGCGCGAGAGCGAGAATCTCGCGCACCGCCATCGTGCACCGCCCCAGCTCGGATTCCACCGGCAGGGGAAGCAGCGCGTAGCGGGCGATCTGTTCCGGCGATCATCGCGCATTACGGATTGATCGCGAGCAGCGTCTGATCCATCTGGTCGATGGTCGTGATCACCTTCGAGTTCGCCTCGTAGCCGCGCTGGAACACGATCAGGTTCGTGAACTCGGTCGCCATGTCGACGTTCGAGGCTTCGAGCGATTGCGCCATGATATTTCCGCGCCGCCGTGTTCCCGCGGCTCCCGACAGTCGGCGTAATCGTGGTCGAGTCCGACCGTGTAGTTGTTGTTCGGGATGGCGATCAGCGAATCCGGATTCGAGATGGCAGCCAGCGCCACCTGCGCCAGCGTTTTCGTGGTTCCGTTCGAGTAGTTTGCGACGATCATGCCGCCGTTTTGCATGCTCACACCGTGACCGTCGCGGGTTGCACGCCGTCCTGCGTCGTGCCCGAGGACGCCGATGTCTGCGCGAACTGCGGTCACCGTCGGATTGTTGTTCGAGTCGTATAGATTCCAGTTGATGTTGAGCGTCGCCGCGCCGTCTGCGAGCGCAGTGCCATTCGTGATGTTGACCGTCGCCCGGCGCCGCGGGAGTCTTCAGGTTGCCGTTGGAGTCGAACGCCAGCGTGCCTTTCGCCAGCGATGTCTGCGTGCCGGCCTTGCCGCCGGTCACATCCTGGCCGGGAATGATGACGTTGTAGCTCCAGGCGTTGGCGCCGGTGTTGGTGAACGTCACGGTCAGCGTGTGCGTGTTGCCCAGCGAATCGACCACTTGAACCGGGGCCGAAAACGTGTCGCCCGACGGCGCCGCCGCGTTCAGATTGGCGTTGAGCGTCATGTTCTGCGTCGCCGAAGGCGGCGTGGACGAAAGCAGCGGCACGGTGATGGCCGGGTCAGTGTTCCGGACGGATTCACTACTCCATTCACGGCCTCCATCCCTGCACCAGGTTCCCCGCCGTGGTCACCAGTTGGCCCGAAGCGTTCAGGCTGAAGCTGCCGTCGCGCGTGTACACGGTGGCCCCGCTGCTGTCCTGCGACGACGAAAAATCCGTTGCCCTGGATCGCCGCGTCCAGCGGCCCGCTGGTGGTCTGGATCGAGCCCTGCGTGAAGTTGCGCACCGTGTTGGCGGCGCCCACGCCGTCGCCGATCTGTAGGGACTGCGTGGCTTGCGATCATCGCGTCCTCGAACAGGACGGCATCGGTCTTGAATCCTTGCGTGTTCATGTTGGCCAGGTTGTCGCCGACCACGCTCAGCGCGGTCGTGTTGGCGAGTAACCCGGAAAGTGCGGCAGAAAAAGAACCCATGTGATTTCTCCTTTAAGAACCGGTTGTCGAGGATGTGGCTGTAGTCTGATTCGTGGCGCCGCTCGCCGCGGCCGTATCCAGTTGCGAGACATCCTGCCGGATGCCGATCAACTGCTCCAGCTGGCTGAACGATGCAAGCTGCGTCAGGAACGTCGTGCTGTCGATCGGCTGCGTCGGATCCTGATTCTGGATCTGCGCGACCAGCAGTTGCAGAAACGTGTCTTCGTTGCCGAGCGCATCGGTGCTGGCTATGGCCGACGCAGTGGACGCCGCGGTTTGACTCGGGTCGGCGGTGGTCGGAAGCGGGCTGGTAATAGCGGAACTCATGATTCAATCTCCTCGTCTCAAACGGTATGGCCCCCTGCGGGCGATGTCGTGGCCGGGCTGCCGATGGAATCCTCCATCGCTTGCACCCAGCGTGGTTTTTTCGAATTTTGCGAATCGCTCTCGGAATCCTGCGATCCGGACTGGTTTCTGGAGCCCTTTTGATCCTGCGTCTGCTGCCGGGTCGCGTCCTGCTGCGAAGACGATGCCTCCGCGCCAGGACGCCACACCTCCGCGCGAATCCCGGCATGATCCATCCGGCCGACGAAATCGTTCAGGCCGCTGCGCAGCGTCTGTGCCATTTCTCCGTCCGACGTGCGAATCGCCACATGCACTTCGCCGCCGCGCTCCACGAATCGCACATCCATGCCTCGTTCCGACGCGTCGGGCAATTTGATCGTGATGTCGTGACCGGATCCCTGCGGCTGTGCCGGCATCTCAATCAGCGGCTGCATTTGCGTCGCTGCTTGCGAAGCCATGGACGCGCCCGCCCCCGTGGCGCTCTTCCCCGCCGCCGTAGTTTCAATAGCGCTTGAGCCCGCGGGCGCTGGAGGAGTGAAAGCCGGCTCGGCCTTCATGAAATGTTCCGGCGCGGGATCGGCGCTCACTTTTACGCCCGGATCTTCCAGAACCGCCGCCGCCGCCTGTTTCTGAAGCGTATTCTGCCCGTGGGATCGGCCGTCGCCCGCATCCGCAGGGGGAGCGTCAGCCGCAGGCGCGTCCGTTGCCGGTGCTTCGGCGGGCGTAAGCTTCGCGGCTATCGCGATTGGCCCGGTGGACGCAGGCGGATTCGCTTTGGAGTCTTCGATCATGGGAAGCGTGGCGGCGCGCTCAGGCTGCGCGTTGCCCGCGGCGGGTGCGGACGTGTCGCTCTCTACTTCCGTGCTCGGCAGGGCTGCCGCGACGGGAATCGCGGACTGAAGCTGCGCGGGCGCGCTGTCAGCCGAATTGCTCGCGCCCTGCGCCGCCGGAAGCGCGGGCATCCACGAAACCATTTCGCGCGATCGTGCATACACCGCGGCAGCCTGGCTCGCGCCGGCGTGCTTTTTCGAATCGTCGGATTGCGACGAATTTCCCTGCGAGTCCCCGGAATCGTCCTGCGATGTGTTTTGATCCTGTGCTACCGGAATCTTAGCGGCCAGCGGCAGCACCTCCTGAGCGTTCGCTGGCGTGTCGGGGGCAACCGCCGCGCTGTCCGTGCCCTTCGTCTTGGCGTCCGCCTCAGAACCGTTCGAATCGCCCGGCTGCGGCCCGCGCGACACGCTGGATTTCGATGCGCTCTGCGCCGGACTTGCCGTGGCCTGCGGAATAACCTCGGGTCCCGATTGCGGTTGACGCGCGGGAATCGCTGACGCGCGGTTCTGTTTAGCCGATCCGCCTCGTTTATCCGCGTCTTGCCGCGAATTGTTGGAGTCATCCGCTTGCGGCCCGCGATACTCGTGCAGCATGGACCGGAAGCTCGGCGTCGATTCGCCACTTTCACGGATGGAAGAGTTGTTCTTCGCCTCCTGCGCCGCAGCCGCGCTCGAAGCGGCGCGCGATGATATCGGATTCGCGGGAATCGAATCGCGGAGGGCCGCGGGTGCCGCCAACTGAGTCAAGGCTCTCATCGGTACGGGCCGCATTAATGCAGCTCGCGGGCCAATCGATTCATGCTCGATTTTCAGAGAGTTAGGGATGCGACGCCGTCAGGTCTCCGGCGAACTTCGTCGGGAATCCGACGAAGCAAACATATTCGGTTCGCGTTGTCTTATCGCAAATTCTTCGGAATATTCGAGAGAATTCGCAATCGCGGTTTGGCCGGGCACTTGCTCTCGCTCTGTTTCGAACTATGGATCAAGTTGCCGTCACAGCCGCCAGCGGCATGCGTGCGCGCATGGATGCGCTCGATATGCTGGCCAATAATCTGGCCAACTCCACCACCAGCGGGTTCAAGCTTGATCGCGAATTTTACACTTTGTTCAGCGCCAGCGATGCGGCGCAGTCCGGCGTAGAGGGCGCTGCCGCCAGCCTGCCTCAAGTCAAAAGCCAGTGGACCGACTTTTCTCAGGGAACGCTTCAGCCCACCGGCAATCCGCTCGACCTGGCCCTTGCCGGCAACGGATTTTTCACCGTGAACGGACCCACCGGTCCGCTCTATACCCGCAATGGCAGCTTTCAATTGTCCGCTGCGGGAGTGTTGACTACCGGCGAAGGCTACCCGGTCGCCACCGTCGACAACAAAACCATCCAGGCCCAGCCGCAGGGGCAAATCCAGGTCGGAGCCGATGGCACGGTCGCGCAGAACGGCGAGATCCTGGGCCAGATCGCGGTGGTGAATTTTCAGGATTCGACCGTTCTGAGTAAGCTCGGCGCCAACTATTTTGTGAATACCAGTAAGACAGCGAAACCGGTTCCGGCAGACGACACCGCCGTCAAACAGGCCCAGATTGAAAATTCCAACGTCTCGCCCGCCGATTCAGCCGTGCGCCTGGTCGGACTCATGCGGCAGTTCGAAATGTTGCAGAAAGCCATCTCGCTGAGCGCGGATATGAACAAGAAAGCCCTCGACGAAGTGGCTCGCGTAAGTGGCTAACAGATGAGGAGAACCAATCGATGATCCGAGCTTTATTCAGCGCCGCCAGCGGCATGAACGCCCAGCAGATGAACGTCGATAATATCGCGAACAATCTGGCCAACTCGAATACCGCGGGATTTAAAGCGCGCCGCGCCCAGTTTCAGGATCTGCATGTATCAGAACGTGAGCCAGCCGGGCGCGCAGGCGGGCCAGCAGTCGGTGGTGCCCACCGGCCTGCAACTCGGCCTCGGAACGCGCGCCGCTTCGAACGAGATCGTTTTCACCCAGGGCGACTTCTCCCAAACCTCCAACCCGCTGGACGTGGTCATTCAAGGCGCCGGATTCTTCCAGGTTCTTCTGCCCAACGGAACCCTTGCCTACACGCGCGCCGGCCAGTTCCAACTGAATAACGCGGGAGGCGTCGTGGACGCCAACGGCAATCTGCTTCAGCCCAGCCTCACCCTGCCGCCGAACGCGCAATCCATCACCATCGCCACCGATGGAACCGTCAGCTACACGCTGCCCAATCAGACCGCGGCCCAGACGGCGGGGCAGATCCAGTTGGCCACCTTCATCAATCCTGCCGGCCTGAACAGCCTGGGGCAAAACTATTATCAGCCGACCAATGCCTCCGGCGATCCGATCGTCGGCGCTCCCGGCAGCGCGGAAGGGCTCGGAACGCTGCTGCAAGGCTACACCGAACAATCCAACGTGAGCGTGGTGGACGAATTCGTCAACCTCATCGTCAGCCAGCGCGCTTATGAAGCCAACTCGAAGGTGGTCAAGGCCGCCGACGAAATGTATCAAGAAGTGAACAATCTCTCCAGATGATGATGACTTTTCCATTTCTTTTAGCGATATCCTCTCCTCCGGCCGGGTGCCTGGCGATCGATACCGAAACCGTGCTCGCGCGCGATATCGCCGCGATCGTTCCGGCTTTCGCCACCGTGCCCGGCGACTCTCTTCTCGGCTTTGTCGCCACCTCCGGCGCCCCGCGGATCTTCAAAGGCGTCGAGCTCGAACGCCTCGCGAAGAATCGCGGCGTCGAGCTCAACGGACTCCCCGATCTCTGCGTCGCCCGGCGAACCTTCGTTCCGCAACCAGACCAGATTCGCGACGCCATGCTCGCCGGACTTGGCCTCCCCGGCGTCAAGATCGAGGTCCTCTCTTCCGCTGATCGCGCCGTTCCCTCCGGCCCGCTCATCTTCCCGCGCAGCGGGCTCCAGCCCGGCCTGAATACCGAAGTTGTATGGGCCGGATACGTCCGCTTCGGCGATAACGGCAAGTTTCCCGTCTGGGCCCACGCCCGCATCACTGCGAGCATGACGCGAGTTGTCGCCAACGTGAACATCCCCGCCGGCAAGCCCATTCAGAAAGAACAAGTTCGCCTCGAAAGCTGCGAGGATTCGCCCCTCGACGAAGTCACCGCCCGCAACCTCGATGAAGTTGTCGGACTTGCCGCTACTTCTGCTCTGCGCAGTAACGTGCCCATCCGGAAAACGCAACTCGAACGTCCCGCCGACGTCTCCCGTGGCGACCTCGTCAAGGTCGAGGTCTTCTCCGGCGGCGCCCACTTAGTCACCGAGGGACGCGCCGAATCTTCAGGTCTCAAAGGCGCCAACATTCTGGTCCGCAATCCTACCAGCGGCAAGGATTTTAGAGCGCAGATCACCGGGAAAGGTCAGGTGACCGTGCAATGAAACGCGCCGCGACCGTCTTGGTTTTGTGCTGCGCCATCGCTTCCGCCCAGAAACCGAATAAAAAAAAGGAACAGCCCAAACCGCCCTCCGCGCTGGATAAATATATTCAGGAAGCCTCGGTACCCCAGGTTTCCAACGGACAGATTTCCGAAAACGGCTCGCTCTGGTCCCCCGCCGCCCGATTCTCCAACCTCGCCGCCGACCTTCGAGCCCGCAACGTCGATGACATCGTCACCATCGTCGTGGCGGAAAGCGCCAACGCCGTAAGCACCGGTGCATCCAAAACTTCTCGCGCCTCGGCCGCGCAATCCAGTATCACCCAGCTCCTGAAACCGACCAATCCCACCGGCGCTCTCGCGAATCTGACTAACCTCGGATCCAGCCAGTCCCTCGATGGTCAAGGCACCACCAGCCGAACCACCACTTTGACCACTACCGTCTCGGCCCGCGTCACGCACGTCCTTGTGAACGGCAACCTGGTGGTGGAAGGCACCCGGAATCTGAACATCAACTCCGAAAACCAGGTCATCACCATTCGCGGAGTCGTCCGTCCCACCGATCTCGACACCACCAACTCCGTAGTCTCCGCGCGCCTGGCTCAGATGGAGATCCAAGTCAACGGAAAGGGTGTAGTGAACGACGCAGTCCGCCGCCCCAATTTCTTATACCGCTTGCTTCTGGGCCTGCTGCCCTTTTAGGAGATTTTTCCAGTGCTCCCCTGGCTACTTTCGCTTGCTCTGTGCGCCTCGCCGATCGAGCTCAAACCGCCCGCCGGCACGCGGCTGAAAGAACTGGTTTCGCTCGAAGGCGTGCGCGACAACCAGCTAATCGGGTACGGACTCGTCGTCGGCCTGGCCCGCACCGGCGACCACCAGCAGACCCTTTTCTCCGCGCAGAGTCTCGGGAACCTGCTCCAGCAAATGGGCGTGTCCATCAATCCTGCGGCGGTCCTGGTCAACAACACCGCCGCCGTCATGGTCACTGCCACCCTGCCGGCATTCGCCCAACCCGGCATGCACATCGATGTCAGCGCCGCTGCGATCGGCGACGCCACCAATCTGCAAGGCGGGCTGTTATTGATGACCAGCCTAAAGGGCGTCGATGGACAGGTTTACGCGCTCGCGCAAGGTCCCGTGGTCACCGGCGGATTCGTCGCCGGCCGCGGAGGAAACAGCCAGACCGTCAACCATCCCACCGTCGGCCGTGTCCCCGAAGGAGCTAGCGTGGAGCGCGTCTCGCCCTCCATCGAGCCCAAGGATCGCGTCAAACTCCAGCTTCATGAACCCGACTACACCACCGCGCTGCGGATCAGCGCGGTCATCAACGCAAAGTTCGGCTCCGATGAAAAGCCTTTAGCGAAGCCCGAGAATTCCGCCGTGGTCGGCGTCGCGATCCCCCTCGCCTTTAACGGGCGAGCCGTAGAATTCATCGCCGGCCTGGAAGCGCTCGAAGTGCAAGCCGATCGCCCCGCGCGCGTCGTGATCAATGAGCGCACCGGTACCATCGTCATGGGCAAACAAGTGCGTGTCTCGCCGGTCGCCATCATGCACGGCAATCTTACCGTGGAAATTCAGACCGTCGAAAACGTCTCCCAGCCGAACGCTCTTTCGCAAGGTAAGACTACAGTGACTCCCCAGGTCGCCACCAACGCGAAAGAAGAAAAAACGCGCAGCCTGGTGCTTCAAAAGGGAGCCACCGTGGAGGAACTCGTTCACGCCTTGGGCGCCATCGGATCCACTCCCCGCGACGTGATCGCGATCCTGCAAAGTCTGCGGGCCGCGGGCGCGCTCGAAGCCGACATCCTGGTGATTTGATGAGCTCTTTAATCAGCGGAGTGCTGACCTCCGGCCTCGGCGCATCTACCAGCGCAACGCCGAAGAATAGCCCGGAGAAAATCGGCGAAGCCGCCACTCAGTTCGAGTCCTTGCTGATCGGCCAGCTCCTCAAGTCCATGCATGACGACGAAGACGGCGAAGGCTGGCTCGGCACTGGCGACGACCGCGGCGCCAGCCCCACCCTCGGCTTAGCGGATCAATATCTGGCGCAGGCCATGTCCAAACGTGGAGGTCTCGGTCTCGCAAAGTCCGTCGCCGCCGGCCTTTCGAAAGCGGCTTCTAACAGCTCCAGTCCCGCGAGCCAACCGCGGCCGCCGGCAGGCTCTCTGAGTACGCTGCGTACGGATCGTTGACCGCAGGCGGCAATTCCGCTTTCGGCTCCGGCTCCTGCGCTTCGCTCCGAGCTTCGGTCGTCCGTTCCTGTTCCAGAACCCGCCGCTTCACCTCGGCCCACGTTTCCCCAAGCGTCGTCAGAATCGACAGAGCTTCCTGGAACGCCTGCTCGGATTGCTCGGCATGGCCGGCCACAATCCGTTGCATCGCGTACGCATACAAGTCGGCCAGCGTTCGCGTGAACGGAGCATTCACCGAATGGTCCAGCGCCAGCACCAGCTCCCCGACTGCCTCTTCCGCCTTGCTCACCGCATACGCCCGCGCGAAAGCATCGCGATTTCTCAGGTGCGCAATCGCCGCATTCAGGTTGTCGATGGCCACCTGATACAGCATGTGCACGATTTCCGTGGGATGTGCCGAAAGAATCCGCCCTTCCACGTAACTTCGCTGCGCCCGCTCTAGAATCTTCGTGTCCATTGTCGCCCTCTCATATCGAGAATTTTGGCAGCGAAGTAGAGAAATTCTCAACTTCAGTCGCGGGTCGGCCGGCTCTTTTGAAACATCCGAAGAAAATAACCGCCTGCTGGCGAGTCTGTGTGAAAACCCGTAGATTAACCGCTCCCTCTGGTTCGCGGCTCGAATAAGTTGCCGATATTTGGAGACGCCGACCGCGAGCCGCGACTGCGGGAGCGGTTGATCCCGCGGATTTCACACGACCTCCTCGCGCGGCGGGCGACCTAAAGGTTTTTTGGAGGCTACCGTGGACATATCGCAAGGAAATCAGAGAACGAGAGTTTATTTCTGTAAATGTGTGTAATTGGGCTAAGTGGTTCATAAACCCTGGGGGTATCCCCGTCGATAGATGGTTCTAAGCAAAAGGTTAGGCTGTACGCCGCACGCCAACGGTGCAGAGTTTGGCGCTTATTTTTAGAAGGACAATCATGCCCAGAATTTTGTGGCTGCGATCTCACGATCGCATCGAGGAAGTTCAGTCTCTTGAACGTATTACAGGATCAAAAATCGAATCCGCCGCCGCGCTCCACCCGGAATGGAACGGCTTGGCCAGCCGGATTCAGCTTATCGTGATCGAGCTTCCCATTGCAAAGACGACCATCGAGCAGGCCCTGTCGGAGGCCCAAAATGCGGTAATTCCGATTCCTGTAGTAATTTACGACCCCGAATCGATCCTCGACGAACGTGTCATCCGTCCGCCGATGACCGTCTTCCGGCACATCACCAGCCCCGTCAATACCGCCGAGCTTTCCAGCATCGTGACCGCGGCGCTGGAAGCCGGCGCTCAGCTTCAGAAGGAAGCCAGCCAATCGCGGGAGCCTTGGCGGGATCTGCTGGTCGGCGAAAGCCAGCCCATGCGCGCTCTGCACTCCATGATCCGCCTGGTTGGCCCGCGCCAATCGACGGTTTTGATCACCGGCGAGACCGGAACGGGAAAAGAAATGGTGGCCCGCGCGATTCACATGGCCAGCCGCCGCGCCGGCAGCCGACATGGTTGCCGTGAACTGCGCCGCGATCCCGGAAAATCTGATTCGAAGCCGAGCTGTTCGGACACGCCAAAGGGGCTTTCACCGGCGCCGTGAACCGACCGCGTCGGCCGCTTCGAACAGGCCCATCGCGGAAGCATTTTCCTGGATGAAATTGGCGAAATCCCGCTCGAAGTGCAGCCTAAGCTGTTGCGCGTGCTTCAGGAACGCGAATTGCAACGCGTGGGCGGTTCGAATGACATTCAGATCGATACGCGCGTGATCGCCGCGTCCAACGTGGATCTGGAACAGGCCGTCGACCGAAAAGAAATTTCGCGAAGATCTGCTGTATCGGCTGAATGTCGTGCCGATGCGGGTGCCGCCGCTGCGCGAGCGCCTCGAGCGACATCCCGCTTCTGGCCGACCACTTTATCGAAAAAGTCTGCCGCCGGGAATCGCTGCGGCCCAAGAAATTTTCGGCCGACGCGCTTGCCGCCTGACTGGATTACGAATGGCCGGGCAACGTCCGCCAGCTGGAGCACGCCATCGAAATGGCCGTCACGCTCGCCGGCGACCGAACCCAACTTTACGCGGGCGACTTCCGCTTCCCGAATCGCACCGCCCCGCCGGTCGGCAGGTGGGCCCGAAATTCCGTTCGGCTCGCGAGCAAACTCAATTTCGAGCGAAGTGATGGGCAGACGTGGAGACGCCTTCTGCTTCAGGAAGCGCTGCGCAAATGCGATGGCAACAAAGCCAAAGCCGCCAGTATGCTGGGAATTCCGCGAACCACTCTGGTCTATCACATGAAGAGCTCTCGAAGGCTGCGCCGGCTAAAGCTTTAAGGACCAGATTTCAGTGGCTTCGCAGGCAACAGCAGTCGCGATCAAATCGGCTCCCGCGCGGGGTGCGGCGAATTCGCAGGACGCGGCAAAAACTCCAGTCGGGCTCGGCGAGCTGGGCGTTCCGATCGCCGTCGTCGCCATCGTCATCGCGCTGATCATGCCGATGCCGGGCGCGCTGCTGGACTTTCTGATTGTCGTCGACATCATGCTGTCGGTGATCGTGATGATGGTCGCGGTTTATATCCGCCGCCCCGTCGATTTCAGCGTGTTCCCCACCACGCTGCTGCTGCTGACGTTGTACCGGCTGGCTCTGAACATTTCTTCCGCTCGCTTGATTCTGCTGAACGGGAACACCGGCACCGCCGCCGCCGGGCACGTGATCGAAGCGTTCGGCAGCTTCGTCGTGGGCGGCAACTACATCATCGGCGCGGTGATCTTCCTGGTCCTGATCGCCATCCAGTACGTGGTCATCAACCACGGCGCGGTGCGCATCTCGGAAGTCACCGCGCGTTTCACGCTGGACGCCTTGCCCGGCAAGCAGATGTCGATCGATTCGGATCTGAATTCCGGGCTGATCGACGAAACCGAAGCGCGCGCCAGGCGGAAACACCTCGCCGCCGAAGCCGAATTCTACGGCGCCATGGACGGCGCGTCGCGATTTACGCAGCGCGATGCCGTCGCCAGCATTCTGATCACCGGCATCAACATCATCGCCGGCTTCCTGATCGGCGTCTTTCAGCATGGCATGGAGCTGCGCCATGCTCTCGAGACGTATACCGTGCTCACCATCGGCGACGGCCTGGTCACAGTAATCCCCGCGCTGATGATCTCGATTTCCGGCGGCCTGATCGTCACGCGCACGGGTTCGGAAGAGAGCCTCGGCGACCGAGTTTCAAAAACAGGTTCTGGGAAGCGCGCAGCCTCTCCTGCTGGCGGGCGGAGTCCTCATGGCCCTGGCGGCTCTTGCCCGGTTTGCCGACCATTCCGTTCCTGGTGCTGGGCGGCGGACTTGGGCGCCGTTGCCTGGCGCATGCGTCGAAAATCCGCCGCTGCGTCGGGATTTCGACGGCGGCGCGGCCAAACCGAAAGAAAATCTGGAGGGCTTGCTGAAAGTCGAACCGCTTTCGGTCGAGGTGGGTTTGGGTCTGGTCAGTATCGTCGAGCGGGGCGAGCAATCGCCTCTGCTTCAGCGCGTCGCCGGCATCCGGCGGCAACTCGCCACCCAGCTCGGCTATCTGATGCCGCCGGTGAAGGTCAAGGACAATATCGCGCTGCGATCGCGTGAATATGTGATCCAGATGCGCGGCATCGAAATCGCCCGGTTTGAATTGCTGCAGGGCCATGAATTGGCCATTCCCAGCGGAAATCCCGACATTCCCTGCAAGGAAAACCGGCCCAGGATCCTGCTTTTGGCCTGCCCGCGATTTGGATCCGCAGCGATCAGGCCGACAGAGCCCGCGCCAGCGGATACACCGTGGTCGATGCCGTCAGCGTCATCGGCACGCACTTATCGGAACTCGCCGAGCGGCACGCCCATGAGCTGTTCACGCCGCCAGGACGCCAAGACCTTCTGCGACCGGGTCGCGCAGGATAATCCCAAAGTTGTCGAGGATTTGGTTCCAAAACTGCTACCACTGGCCACAGTGCAACGTGTCATCCAGAATCTGCTCCGGGAACGTGTGCCGATTCGCGACGCCGTCAGCATCCTTGAATCCCTGGGCGAGGCCGCGCAAAGCAGCAAGAATCCGGTACTGCTTACCGAATACGTTCGCCAGTCCATCCGCCGCGGCATCGTGCAGCCACTTCTGAACGCACAAGGCGAGATTCCGGCATATCTGCTGGATCCGCACATCGAGCGCGCGATCGAAAGCGCCAGTCGAGCATGGCGAACTGAACAGCGTCCTGACCATGCCGCCGGAAACCATGCGCGACATCGTGGCGCGAATCGGGCGGAAGATCGAAAAAACCGAATCCGCGGTGGTGATTTCAAGCGCCGGCTCGCGATATTTCGTGCGCCAGATCGTGGAGCCCGCCTTACCGAATGTAACAGTCCTTTCGCACAATGAGATCCCGTCTGAAGTTAAGGTGCGTTCGCGCGGGGTGATCGAATGAGAATCAAATCCTACCTGGCCAAGACCGTAGACGATGCCATCGCGCAAGCGCGGCTGGAGCTAGGCTCTGAAGCGCTGCTGCTGAACACACGTAAAGTGGCGGGGCAGCGCTATGAAGTGATGTTCGGCTGCGCGGAAGAGCAGCCCGTCATGGCGATCGAAGAATTTCGTCCTGCGCCTGTTGAACCCGTCAAGAAGTTTGTCAAACCAGCGCCAAAACCGGAAGCTGTGCCCGCGCCCCAGCGCGAAGTTTCTAACCCTGGACTTGAAAAACTTCAATCGCAGATGGACGAGCTTCGCAGCCTGCTGCTGCGGTCGTCTTTCGAGCGCAGCGGAATCGGCCGCACGGTTCCGGAATTGGTCGACGTGTACGGCCGTCTCCGGACTTCGGAAGTGGATGCGGCGCTCGCCAAAGATATCGTGGATCGTATTGAAGCGCTGATGGACACGGATGCGTTCTTTACGAATGACGGACCGGAAACTGCCAATCGATGGAAGGCTTTACGCTTCGACGCGAAAAGACTGGAAGAATTTGTGCGCGCCGAGATGCAAAAACGTGTGAAAATCGACGCGAACCTGGGCGCAGCGATCGCGTTAGTGGGCCCGACTGGGGCGGGTAAAACCACCACGCTGATGAAGATAGCGTCCGCCCAGAACACTCCGGTGCGGATGTTACCCCTGGTGACATCGGGGGTCGCAAGCCTGGTGCAACTGCAAGCCTTCGCGGCCAAGTCAGGAATCCGATGTTCGCCTGCGACGGTCGAATCGCTCGCGGAGATGATCGCGGAAGGGTGCCGGAACGCGATGGTGCTGATCGACACGCCAGGGTATCTGCCGGATGGCGCCGCGGCCGCGGAGATTCTTGCGAACGCCGGCATCGATGTGCACTTAGTGGTACCCGGCTACATGCGCGCCGGAGATTTGCGGCGCTGCATCGAAAAATACAAGATTTTCAAACCTTCAAGGCTCCTGGTGACGAAGCTCGACGAGACGGAAGCGCTGGGCGCGGCGGTTTCGGAAGCAGCGCGCACTGGGTTGGGGCTCTCCTTCCTGACCAGCGGTCCGTCGACAACCGGACAGATTCGTCCGGCGTGTCTAGAAGATCTGGTCGCTTTAGCGATCGACCAAGAGCAGGCCCGGGCGGTGTGCGCGTAAGGAACGAATGGCGACTTCTCAGCACATTTGCGTATACCGAGAATCCGGAGAACCAGGCAGCCGAGCGCGAACGGCTGATCCTGGAGCATTTGCCGCAGGTACGCTGGATCGCTTCGCGCATTCACGAGAGGCTTCCCAACAATACGTTGCTGGAAGATCTGATCTCGACGGGAATCGTCGGGCTGATCAATGCCATCGACGGCTTCGATCCCAGTTACAACGTGCAGCTTAAGACTTACGCCGAGCACAAGATTCGCGGGGCGATTCTCGACAGCATTCGCGGCCTGGACGGCGTTCAGCCGCACAAGCGCAAGCGGATGAAAGAGATACAGGCGACGATGGAGCGCTTGGAGCAACGCTTCCAGCGTGCTCCGACCGAGGAAGAGATCGCCGCCGAACTCGGTGTCAGCCCGCAGGACTATCGCGAATCGCTGCTGGAGCTGAGAACCATAACGGTCGGCAGCCTGGATTCGACGATGCGGGACGGCGATTCGCGAACGCTCATGCATTATGTGGCGGATCGCGAAGATAATTCGCCGGCGCGGCTGCTGGAACGCTCCGAACTCGAAAAACTGATTGAAGAGGGCCTGAACAAGATGCCGAAGGTCGAGCGCATCGTTCTAGACCTGTACTACCGGCAGGGGCTGAATATCCGCGAGATTGCGCCGACGCTGGATTTGCATGTCACGCGAATTTCGCAGATCAAAGCCCAGGCGGTTCTGCGACTTCGCAGTTACATCGAGCGGCGGTGGCCGTCTGACCGGGGAGTCTATTAGATGATGCAGATGCCCGAAGCCTTAAACGCGTTCCTGGATACCCTGGTAGGCGCCCTGAAGGGAGACTCATGGTCGCCGGAAACCCAGCCCGAGGATACGGATCTGCAATGGTGGTCCTGTGCACTGTCGGTGGATCCGGCGTGCCGTTTTATGGCGGGCGCGTCGGCGGAAACCTGGAATGGGTTGGAAGTCGAAGCCAATGACGGGTTTACGCAGTTCGCCGGGGCGGTTCAGGAAGCTGCCGCGGCTCGCTTCGGATCAGGAGTGCTGTGCGAAGGGATGGAGCGGTCGGATCAGCCGGAAGACGAAGACTGGACTCCGGTGGCATTGAAGATCTCGTCCGATGCGTCCATCCAGCTCCTGATGAGCCCGGAATTCGTGGAAGCGTTCGGCGCGACGCCGGAAACCGCCGAGCCGGTTCCGAGCAGCATGTGGCCGGGGCCGGCCGATCTCTTGATGAATGTCGAGATTCCGGTCAGCGTCTCCCTGGGGCGAAAAGAGATGCGTATGAAGGACCTGCTGGGGTTGACTCATGGCTCAATTGTCGAGCTGGATCAAGAACTTGGCGACGACGTCGAGATCCGGGTGAACAATTGTGTGATCGCCAAAGGCGAAGTGGTAGCGGTGGATGGGAACTACGCGGTGAGGATTCTAAAAATGGTTACAAACGGCTCCGGGGCCGGCTTAAGGAGGATACCTTAGAATGCTCCGCGTAAATTTTCTATACAAATCCCGGATTGTTGCGATATATAGAGGGCAAACGCGGTGAAGATCCAAGAGAGTGACCTCTTGAACATTTCGAAGCCACAATCCGAGCGAGTTTCCGAGACTCCCAACTCGAGCTCCAGCGCCTCGCGGCGGGTGAAGAGCCCGGGGAGCGGGACGGACGGCATCGATCTGGGAAGCCAGCTCGGGCTGGTCTCCCAAGCGCAAGATGCGGGCACCGACAACACGGCGGCGCGCATTGAGCAATTGCGAGCGTTGGTTCTATCGGGTCAGTATCAAGTGGATAACAACGCGTTGAGCAAGTCGATCGTCGACGCAACCCTCAAAGGCGACTGAGGTATCGGATGACCCCTCAGGAATCCTGCCAGGCCGCGGAAGAGCGGATTCAGGCGGCGCAGCAACTGATGCTCGATCCTCGTCCAGAGACGATGGATCGGTGCCTGACGGAACTGGGCCGCGTGGTCGCGATTCTGGAGAACTTGGCGACGGGCAACGCTCGCGACTGGAACCCCGAAATTCAGGCGGCATTTCTGCGGTTGCAGGCCGCCAATTCGCGCCTGAAAATGCAGATCGAGCACGCGTCGAATTTCTGGCGCGGCTGGATCCAGATGAGGATGGGAACCGGATACACGCGGCAAGGACTTCCGGAACTGGCGCGGAGCGAGGCCGGAAGCTCGATTGAGGCTTAAAATATGGGCGGCCTGTTAGGCACTTTAAACAGCAGCGTGGACGCGTTGCGCGCGTTCGAGAACGCGCTGGCGGTTTCGCAGAACAACGTCAGCAATGCCAACACGCCCGGATACGCAGCGCAGAAGGCCACCTTCGAAGCGCTTCCGTTCCAGCCAAATGCGGGATTGACCGGCGGCGTGACCGCAGGCCCCAACCAGAGCACCGACAGCCAGTACGCCGACCAGGCAGTACGGACTCAACTGGAGCTGCAAGGCAATGCCACGGCGCAATCGACGGCGCTGTCATCGATTCAGTCGCTATTCGACGTTACCGGACAGAGCGGGATCTTGGGCGCTTTGAACAATTTGTTCCAGAGTTTTTCGGCCTGGAGCGCGACGCCGACGTCGTCGGCCACCGAGCAATCGGTGCTGAACAGCGCTCAGGCACTGGCGCAGAGCTTTCAATCCACGGCGAGCAGCCTGTCGCAGACCACGAATTCCCTGAATCAGCAGATCACGTCGACGGCCCAGCAGATCAACACCCTTGCGGCGACGATCGCGAACGAAAACGCCGCCATCCAGCAGACAACGATACCGGATGCGGGCGCGGAAGCGAATCTGCATGCATCGCTCGAATCGCTGGCCGGACTGGCCGACGTAACGGTGCAGTTCGCCTCGAACGGTACGGCGACGGTACTGCTGGGCGGGCAGACTCCGCTGGTGATCGGGTCGCAGCAGTTCAACGTGCAGGCGAGCTTCACGGATCCAACTCCGGGGCCGAACGCGAATGCGGTTCCGGACGCGCATATTCTCGATTCGTACGGAAACGACATCACCAGCCAGATTTCTCAGGGAACGCTAGGCGGTCTGTTGACGGTGCGAAATACGGTGCTTCCGTCGCTACAGGGAGACAGCAACCAGCAGGGCGCGCTGAATCAACTGGCGCAGCAGGTGGCGGATCGGGTGAATTCGATTCTGACCGCCGCGCAAACCACGACGGGACAGCCGGGAACGGCGCTGTTCACTTACAACGCGACCAGTCCGGTGGACGTGGCGAGCACACTGACGCTGAATCCGAGCGCGACGATCGGTACGCTGGCGCCTACGGATCCGGGTCCTCCCGCAGTGCAAAATGGGGCGGCGCTGGCCTTGTCGAACTTGGGTAATTCGACCGCGGCGGCGGACCAGATCGACGGCCAGACCATCCTCGAATTTGCGGCGGCCGCGGCCACGCAGGTGGGGCAGCAGGCTTCGGACGCGCAAAACAACCAGCAGCTTTATGCACAGACACTAAGCCAGGCGCGGGCGGCGCAGGATTCTATTTCGGGGGTTTCGCTGGATGCGGAAGCCGTGCAGGTTCTCCAGTTGGAAAAAGGGTATCAGGCGGCCGGGAAGATGGTGAGCGTGATCGATAGTTTGACCAGTACGTTAATCAGCATGGTTACCGGGTAATTTTTTATGATCCAGAATTTAGACACCGTCGGCCAGCAGTTTCTGGCGAACTTGCAGTCGCTGAACAGCCGGCTGTCGACTACGGAAGAGCAACTTTCCTCCGGAACCACGCTCAGTAAGCCCTCGGACAACCCAGGCGAGCTCGGCGACGTGCTGCAACTGGAATCCCAACTGGGAAACGTCAACCAGGTCGCGGGTAACTTGAGCCGGGTGTCGGGATCGGTCAACACCGCTGAGTCCGCGCTTCAAACAGCCACGCAATTACTCGAACAGGCTACGACGATCGGCGAGCAAGGCGCGAATAGCACGACCTCGGCCAGCACCCGCACAGGGCTCGCGCAGCAGGCGCAAAATGTTTTGTCGGAACTGGTGGGAGCGAGCAATACGCAGTTCGATAATCAATATGTCTTTAACGGCAACCTGGGCACACCGCCGTACCAACTGGATTTGACCAGCTCGAACGGCGTGGATCGCCTGAATACCGCTCCTCCGGGAAGCTTGATTCAAGACGCGACCGGGATTACTTTTGCCGTTTCCGAAACGGCCCAAACCATCTTCGATAATCGCAATCCGGACGACAGCCTGGCATCCAATAATGTGTTTGCCGCCGTGAATAGCCTGCGAGTTGCGTTGACGAATAACGATCAGGCAGGGATCACGAATGCACTGAGCTCGATCCAGACCGCGCAGGGTTACATGTCCCAGCAGCTTGCCTTTTACGGATCGGTGCAGGACCAGATTACGAACGCCACGGATGTCGCCCAGAAGTTTCAGCTTCAGGATCAGACGTTGCTGAGTGCGCTGACGCAGACCAATACAGCGGCGGCAGCTACGGATTTGACGCAGGAGCAAGCCAGCTTGCAGGCGTCCTTGCAGGCGGAGGCTTCGATGCCCAAGACAACTCTGTTCGACTTCCTGTCCAGCACGCCTGTCGGATAAGTAGTCTCGCTACGGCTGGCATCGCTCCCTTACGAGTCTGTGTGAAACGCGACCACCCACCGCTTCCTCTGGTCGCGGCTCGCGGCCGGCAGTGCCGAATATCAGCAACTTAAGCCGCGACCGTAAGAGTCTGGGTGAAGACCCGTAAATCGACAGCTTCCTCTAGGAGCTTGTTGAAACGGGGGACAGACCGCTCTGTCCACGGCCACGGTCCTATGCGAAATCAGCGTTTTGCGGCTTGGGACAGAGTAGTCTGTCCCCTTTTTCAACAAGCTCCTAGTGTCTTCGTGAACGGCGGAGTGAACCGAAAACCAGCAGACCAACTCCGATTAGCGTCAAGGTGGCAGGCTCGGGAACCGACGACGCCGTGAAGGACAGGTCGAGAACCAACTGATCGTTCACATTCGGAGCATCGCCAGTCACGTTGATGAGAATGTCCGTCGCGCTGAAGGTAAGCCCGCCGGAAACCGGCAGGAAGGCCGCGGCGCTGGAGGCGTCGACCGTGACGCCGCTAATGTCCACTGCGGCGGAGAACTGGAACTCGAAGCCGGTGAAGCTGTCCGGACAAGGGGTGGTGGTCACGCTACAAAAAGGTTGGGTCGGCGGCGCGAGATTCGTGATTACGATCTGAGTGTCGCCGACGTGAATGGTCGAGAGGTCCAGCGCGCCCTCGACGAAGTCCACTCCGCCGGCGCCGATGGTAGCGGGGCCGGCAACCGGGGGACTACCGAAGTCTTCAATTTCCTCACTGCCCAGGGTGTGCGAACCGAGGAAAAATAGCGCGTTCACGGTGTTGGAGCCGCCGCCAATAAGCCCCGCCCTTGCCGGGAGCGCGGTCAGCACGAAGAAAGCGAATGACGTGACGATGACGGAAATCGCCGCTCTGAAGGTCATAAGAAAAACATCCTGAAGCCGCTCGATTTGAAGGATCTGCGCTACCGGTTAAAAGTCCAGCCAGAATCCAAAGAGAATTATATAACTCTCGTGTGCGGCGCGCGTAACGAGAGACTTTTGCCTCCGTCCGGCGGCGGCGCGTCTACTTCTTCGCGGTCGCTTCGGCTGGGGGCGCGGGGGCTTTGGGCTTTTTCGCGTAGTGATTCATGATCACGATGTCTACGCGGCGATTCTTGGCGCGGCCTTCGGGAGTGTCGTTGGTATCCTCCGGTTCATTTTCCGCGAACCCGACGACGGCGCAACGGGTGCGGTCCACGGCGAAGCGGGTGGTGAGGATTTCCATCATCGAGATGCTGCGCGCCGCGGACAACTCCCAATTGCTGCGGAAGCGCGCGGTGTGAATGGGGCGAGAGTCGGTGTGGCCTTCGATCCGCAAGGGATTTTTCACGGCGTTCAGCGCGTCGGCGAGTTTGCCGATGATGTTATAAGTGGCCGGGTCGATGACATCGGTGCCTGAGGGAAAGAACGCGGTTTGTTTCAGGCTGACCACCAGGCCGCGCGGCTCCAGGTTAATTTCTACTTTGCCGTCTTTAATTTCCGCCTGAAGTTCGGCCGTCAGGCTTTTGAGCGATGGCGCGAGCTCGACCACATCGTCCGGTGGAGCTTCCTTCGCGGCTTTCTGGGCGCCGCCGGGACCTTTCATCTGCGCGTTGCCCTGGCCTTTGTCGTCCACCGTTCCACCCAGGATTTTAGCCACGGCGGGCGGCACGCCTAGGGATTTCCCGTCGGCGAGGGCCTTTTCCACGGCTTCGGAGATTTGTTTGGCTCGCGATTTGTCGGTTTGAGAGGACGCGAACATCACGACGAAGAAGGCGAACAGCAGCGTGATGAAATCGGCATAGGACACCAGCCAGCGCTCGTGGTTTTCGTGGGAATCGGAGTGACGGCGTCTATCCATAGCTCACTTAGCCGCGTGCCGCGGCTGGGGCTTCGGCTCCGCTGGCTTCGGCGCCTTTGGCTTTGGACTTGGAGGATTTTTTCACAAACGCTTCCAGCTTGACGCGAATCAGCTTCGGATTCATTCCTTCGAGAATGGCGGAGACGCCTTCGAGAAGCAGTTCCTTCAATTGCGTGTCTTTGGCACTGCGGCTCTTCAGTTTGTTCGCAGCGGGAAGGAAGAAGATGTTCGCGACGGCGACGCCATACACCGTCGCCACGAACGCGACGGCGATGCCGCGGCCGACTTCTTCGATATTTTCCAGATGCTTCATCACCTGGATCAGGCCGAGAACGGCGCCGATGATGCCGATGGTGGGCGCGTAGCCGCCGGCCGCCTCGAAGACCTTTGCTTCCGACTCGGCTCGCTTCTCACTTTGATACAGCTCAAGTTGCATCATTTTGTGAAGCTCCTGAAGATCGGTGCCGTCGACGGCGAGGGTGAGGGCCTTGCGCAGGAATGGATCGTCGATTTTGTCCAGATCCTCTTCAAGCGAAATGATGCTGCTCTTGCGGGCTTTGGTGGCGAAGGCGATGACGTCTCGACGGCTGCGTCCAGGTCCAGAACTTCTTCCAAAAAGACGTTCTTCAGGCCGCCCAGCGCGCCGAACAGCGATGAGAGCGGCGAGGTCACCATGACGGCCCCGATGGTGCCGCCAAGGACGATGATGGCGGCGGTGATTTGGGTGACGTCGGAGATTTTGCCGTTGTCGAGAATCAGCCCGCCGAGGATGCCTCCGACGGCGACGACCAGACCGCCGATGGTGGCGAAATCGGGACGCATGGAGCGAAGCTTTGGCTTGGCTTCGGCTTTGTTATCGGCCATGCGGCGAAGGCTCCTGGTCTAACCGTGGGCTGGAGCCTGAGTTAGGACAATACAATTCTTTACTGAAGATGGTTCTGCGAAACGCGATCACGCGTTCGACGATTTCCTCTGCGGTTTCAAGCACCATAAATTTTTGGCCGGACGTAAGCGTCACCACCGTGTCCGGGGTCATCTCGATGTGGTCGATCAGATCCGAATTCACGATTAATGGAATGTGGTTCAACCTAGTCAGTTTTATCATTGGCGACCAACAATTTGGCAGAGTATATATCGATGAGAATCGGAGATTGTTTATCCCAAGTGGCGTACTAAGGAGTCCTAGATTGGACCGGGCCGGTCTAAAGTGATTGCACTAGCCAGCCGATCTATCCGGATGACAGGCATGAACCAGGCCTACAAAGCGTCGACGGTGGAACTGGGGCGCCGCGATCCGGCGAACCGGGAGTTTCGGGCGATCAAAGGCGCGCATGAGAACTTTGCGCGTGGAGTAGCGACGGCGCTGTCGGGGCTGTTGCAAGCAGAAGTTCATGCGGAGCTGGGGGAAATATCGCTGGTGACGGCTGGCGATTATCAAAAGTCGCTGTGCGCGCCGGCGTGCCTGATCCGCATGCAGCTTCATCCACGGCAGGAGCGAATCACTCTGCATCTGGATTGCGCGGCGGCGTTCGGGCTGCTGGAGCTGCTGCTGGGCGGGAAAGGCGGGCACAGCAAAGTCGAGAATCGAGAGCCGACCGAGATCGAATGGAGTTTGCTCGAAGAAGTGGTGCGCGTGATCGCAAGAGCACTGGGCGAAGCGTGGGTGGCGTATCACGAGGTGGATTTCAAGGTGGAGTCGTTGGAGAGCGATCCGGCGCGGCTGCCGATTGCAGACGCGGCGCTGGCGATGATGCGGATCCGATTCACGATGGGGTTCGGCGAGCAGACGGGAAGCATGGAGATCGCCGCCCCGCAGGCATTTTTCGAACAGCCCGCGCCGCAGGAGATTCCAGAATCGACGACGAGTGCTCCGGCGATGGAGGAAATCCAGCGGAATCTCGAATTGCTGGAAGATGCGGCGGTTCACCTGGAAGTGACGCTGGAAGGTCCGACCATGGCATTCAGCGATCTGACGGCGTTGAAGACGGGACAGGTGGTGAAATTCGATTATCCGCTGGGGAAACCGCTCCAGGCACAGGTGAACGGCACCGTGCCGATCTCCGGGCACATTGTCAGTTCCGGGCGTAAGCGTGCATTTCAGGTAGAAGAGCTGCCTTAATAAAGACAGGGCTCGAAACCGGCGGGTTTTGGGCTAAGTGGCGGAGGAGATCGAGAGAGGCTTTCAAATCCTCGCCGGATTTCGGGCTGTCCATCCAGTAGCGGATCATGGCGGCGATTTCCTGCAGCAGCTCAATGCGTTCCTGCTCGGCGTAGGCCAGGCGTGCGGACTGGACGCCTTCGGCGAGGTCCAATGCGGACCGCAGCCGGGAGAGGTCCGCGCTATTCCACGCAGCCAGCAGCAATCTCGCGCAATGTCCGGACACGCTCAAAGTATTCATAGTGGTTTCCGTGTACGAATCCATATCGATGAGAGAGCGGCGAGTGTGCAATCAATTTAAGGACGAATTTGAGGGAGCCTGGAACTGCCCGGCGGGGCGTACCGAATTTACGAGGGCTTCAAAAAACACTGAAATAAATTCGCGGGTCATCGAAATGAATAGCGCCACTGAGAACCATGAGTCAGCTGGTACGGCGTGATGCCGCAAATTTTAAATTGACAAGGATGTGAAGCATGTCTCTTTCGTTTCAAACCAACGTTACGTCACTGGTGGCTCAGCAGAACCTCGCAGTGAACACGAACTCCCTGGACAACGCCATTACCCAGTTGACCTCCGGTTTCCGCATTAACAAATCCGGAGACGACGCGGCCGGCCTCGCGATCGCGAACGGTTACCGCGCCAATGTGACCGAGCTGCAACAGGGTGTGCGCAATGCCAACGACGGCACGGCGATCTTGCAGACGATCGACGGCGGTCTGAACAATATTTCCAACATTCTCGATCAGCTGCAGCAGCTGGCGACGCAGTCGGCTTCCGGCACGTTCTCCGGCGGGGCGACGGGCAGAACCACCCTGAACAACGAATTCCAGACGCTGCTGGGCGAAATTAACCGGCAGGCGGCGAACATCGGCCTGGCCAGCGGCGGCGGCACCGGCGGTGTCTACAACGCGTCGATCTCCGTATTCATCGGCGGCGGCGACAACCAGACCGACGCGGCGGTTTCGATCAACTTGAGCGGATCCGGCAACATCGTGGATTCGAGCGGACTGGGGATCTCGGCCAATTCGATCGACACGATCCCGCACGCGCTGACGGCGCTTACCAATATCACCACCGCGATTCAGAATCTGGGTGGGGTGCAGGGCGCGGTCGGCGACGGCGAAAACGACTTGACCTATGCGATCGGCTTGGCCAACTCGCAGATTACAAACCAGTCGGCGGCGGAATCGAACATCCGCGACGCGAACGTCGCGCAGGAAGCTGCGGCGCTGACGCAGTCTCAGGTACTGCAGCAATCCGCGTCGCTGCTCTGGCCCAGGCGAACGCGGAACCGCAGGCGCTGCTGAAGCTGCTCCCTTAATCGGAACGTGGACGCTAGCCACCGCTAACGTCTTTTGACAAATGGGCCGATCCTTCTAAACGGGACCGGCCCAATCTTGTTTTTGAGAGTTTCTGGGGGGATTGAATGGGAACCACGTCAAGCGCAGTTTCGTCGCTGTTACCCGGCACATCCACGTTTAACGGCACCAGCCAGTACGCCGCCGACCTCCAGCAGGCCATCAATCACGCCGTTACGATCGCGTCGATTCCGCTCACCGAACTGCAAACCAACCTCGGCACGCTGCAGGGCCAGACGAGTGAAGTCGGCACGATGCAAAGCGATTTCACCGCAATCCAGACCTCGCTTCAGAATTTAGCGACGGCCAGCGGCGGGAACTCGTTCGCGGCTTCGGCGGCGGATAACACGGTAGCGTCGGTTTCGCTCAATTCGAGCGCGGCGGTGACGGCGGGCACCTACGACGTAAACGTCCTAAGCGCGGGATCGCAGACGAACACTTTAAGCAACGCCGGCCTTCCTACGGTGAGCGACCCGTCCGCGAGCTCGATCAGCACTTCCGGCAGCTATACGCTGAGCGTCAATGGGACGAATTACACGGTCACGCCGGGCTCGAACACTCTGAATGCGCTGGCGCAGGCGATTAACCAATCCGGCGCGGCGGTGAACGCGACCATCGTGAACATCGGAGCGCCGTCGTCTCCGGATTACCGGCTATCGCTTCAGAGCACTGCGCTCGGAAACGTGGCGATTCAGCTCAACGACGGCACCCAGAACCTGTTGAGCACCCTTACAACGGGTACGGACGCGCAATATCAAGTGGACGGGCAGCCTTCCACGCCAATCTCCTCGGACAGCAGTACGGTGACGATCGCACCGGGCGTAACCGTGAACCTGCTTAAGGCAGGCGACACAGAGGTGACGGTGTCACCGGACTCATCCGCGACCTCGAACGCTCTGTCTGCGTTCGCAACCGCTTACAACAATGCCGTGACGGAACTCGGCAATAATCACGGTACCGCCGGCGGATCGCTGACCGGCCAGAGCATCGTGTTCGACCTGGAACAATCGCTGCGAAGCGTACTGAACTACACGAGCGGCAGCGGCAACGTGCAGAATCTGACATCGCTCGGCTTGACGTTCAATTCCAATGGCCAATTGGAGTTTAACCAGGGGCAGTTCGAAAGCATTTCGGCGACCGATCCGAATGACGTTGCGGCGTTCCTGGGCACGGCGGGTTCCGATTCCACACCGGGCACGGGGTTCCTGGGAACGGCTGTGGGCATCCTGAACGGGCTGGAGGATCCGATCAACGGAGTTTTTGCGCAAACCAGTAATTCCCTGAATCGGCAGATCAATTCCGACAGCCAGGAAATCACGGACACGCAGAATCGCATCACTACGATGCAGAATACGCTGACGGCGCAGATGACGGCGGCGGACGCGCAAATCGCGCTGCTCGAATCGCAAGTGACTTATTTCACCGGTCTTTTCACAGCTACCCAAGATGCCATCCAGAGCCACGGATAAGTTTCGCGCCGCAATCGACACCGGCGCTTCCGCCAGCGAAGCCGAGCGCGCATTAGACCAGTTGCGGCGTGAGGTGGAAACGTCCTGGCACGCTGCCGGTTCGATTGCAGAGCGGCAGGCGATCGCCAAAGAGATCACCGTTTTGCTCGAATGGGCGCGGCATACGATACTGGTCCGGCGTGCGCACGCACAGAGCAGACTTGCCCGGCTTACGCGCCAGGGCGCATACGCAAACCCAGGTTCGCGCAGGCTGGCGCTGGTCGAATTCGAGGGCTAACCGGACCCGAGCGGCGGAGATCGGACGATCATCGTTCGATTTGCGACGCTCCCCTGAGCGGTCCATCCTTGAAATCAGCAAGTTAGCCTTGGCACGCCGGTTGCATTTCACCGGGCATCGTGTTTGAAGGTGTCGCCCAAAATTTCGATCACTATATGACTCTGTTGAGCGCCCGGCAGAAGCTGGTGGCGTCCAACATCGCCAACGCCGACACGCCCGGGTACAAGACCCAAGACATCGACTTTCGCGCTGAGTTCGAAAACGCCGTCTATGAGAATCCGCCGGGAGGCCAGACTCCGCCGGTGATCGAAGCGGAGGGTCTGCCGGTCAAGGCGGACGGAAATAACGTGAACCTGGATCGCGAGGCGCGGCTGCTGGCTGAGAATGCGCTGCGCTTCTCGATCGCTTCCAGCTTCGCACGATCGGAGCTTTCTTCGGTGCGATCCGCGATTCAGGATGGTAAGGGCGCATGAGTCTGCTCTCGGCATTATCCGTCAGCGCGTCGGGAATGTCCGCGCAAAGGCAGCGCACCGAGTTGCTGGTGGAGAATCTCGCCAACGCTGAAACCACCCGGACGCCCGATGGCGGACCTTACCGGCGCAAGGATGCGGTGTTCGAGTCGGATCCGTCGGCATCGCAGTTTTCCTCGCTGTTTGAAAACGAAATGAACCAGGGAGGGGTCGGGGTACGCGTGTCGCAGGTGATGACGGATCAGCGGGACCCGCTGAAGCGCTATATGCCCGGCCATCCGGACGCCGATAAAGACGGCTATGTGGCTTTCCCGAACATGAATCCAGCCGAGGACATGGTGGACCTGATGGGCGCGTCGCGCAACTACCAAGCCAACGTCGCGGCGATTTCCGCGGTGAAGGACATGATCCAGAAGTCGCTCGACCTCTTCAAATAGACCATGTCACTCAGGGCTGCCGGCATCACTCCAATCGCGCCGATCGCCGTTCCGGAAATGGCGTCCCCGGGCGGTGAATCCGCCAGCGGCGGCGGCATCTCGTTCAAGGACGTTCTGGGCAGCGCGATTCAGGGCGTGGAGAGCGCGCGCAGCAGCGCCGATCAGATGGTCGCGAAATTCCTTTCGGGCGAAGGCGAAGATCTTCACTCTACGATTCTGGCTTCGCAGCGCGCCGAACTGGAATTTCAGATGTTCCTGCAGGTCCGCAACAAAGTAGTGTCAGCGTATCAGGAAGTCATGCGGATGCAGATGTAGCGGGGAGAACCGTACAGCCTCATGGATCAGATCAAACGTTTGCTGGGTTTGCTTTCGGTGCGGCAGCGCTGGACCATCGCCATTGCGGTGGTGCTCGCCGGGGCGGGGCTTTACGGCCTGGCGAACTGGCAGCGAGAGGCTAATTTCCGGCCGCTTTACAATGCCCTGGCGCCAGAAGACGCTTCCGTAGTGGTCCAGAAGCTGAAGGAATCGGGCACGCCGTACCGGATTTCGAACAACGGCACCACCATCTCGGTTCCCGAAGAGAAAGTGGCCGAGCTGCGCCTGGAAATGGCGGGCGCGGGCGTGCCCAAGAGCGGCCGCATCGGATTCGAGATTTTCGATAAGACCAATTTCGGGATGACGGATTTCGCCGAGCACGTCAACTATCGGCGCGCGCTGGAAGGCGAGCTGGAACGCTCCGTCATGTCGGTGGCGGAAGTGGAGCAGGCGCGGGTTCACATCTCACTGCCGCAGGAATCCGTGTTCCTGGAAGGACGGCAGCCGGCGAAGGCCAGCGTGCTGGTGAAAATCCGCTCCGGCGCGACGCTGCCTGAGACCGCCATGCCGGCGATCACGAACCTGGTGGCGAGCGCAGTAGAAGGACTGGCGCCGGAGAACGTTTCGGTTCTGGACATGCGCGGCAATCTGCTGAATCGGCCCAAGAGAATCGGCCGCAACGCCGACGAATCGTCGGATGCGGCGCTCGAGTATCAGCACAAAATCGAGCAGGATCTTACGGCCAAACTGGATTCGACGCTCGAGCCGCTGGTGGGAGCCGGACGATTTCGCACCGCGGTTTCGGCCGAATGCGACATGAACAGCGGCGAGCAAAGCGAAGAAACTTTCGATCCGACGCACTCGGTGATGGTCAGCTCGCAGAAAACCGAGGATGTTTCTTCTCCGACGCATGCCGCCGGAGGGATTCCGGGTACGGCGTCGAATCTTCCCGACGCGGCCGCGCGGCCGGCGACCACCGGCGGCGGAACATCGCGAAAAACGGAGAGCGTCAATTATCAGACCGCGCACACGGTGAAGCGGACGGTACTGCCGCAGGGCGCGATCAAGCGGCTTTCGATCTCCGTGCTGATCGATCAGGATGTGCGTTGGGAAGGCAGCGGCGCGAATCAGAAGCGCGTTCTGGTTCCGCCAACCGCCGGATCGGATCAAGGTGATTCACGACCTGGCGGCGGCGGCTGTCGGGATTCAAGGCGGATCGCGGCGATCAATTGATCGTCGAAAGCCTGCCGTTCGAGTCGACGCTGAATCTGGATCCTCCGAACTCGGCGCCCGTTCCGGTCGCGCCGAAGAAGCTTTCGCCGATGGAGCAGTTGAAGAGCGATCCGAAGATGATGGCAGGACTGGCGGCCATCTTCGCGGTGGTGATCGCCGGTATTTTCTTTGTGGTTCGCAAAATGATGACGAGTACATCGCGAAATTCAGTGGAGGTCCGCATGCCACAAGCGCTTCCCCAGGGAACGCCCGAATCCGCCTTGCAGCGAACCGCGGGAGGCAATGAAGCCGAGACGTGGGCGGCTCCGCAATCGACCGGCGGGATTCCGCTGGGTCCCGGCAGAGTTGAGGCGCTGACGAATCAGTTCGCGATCCTCGGCGCAAAAAGACGCCGAAACTTACGCCGGCGTTCTGCGCGGCTGGCTGAAAGAGGAGAGGGCGTAGCGGATGGCTACGGCTGCGATGGCGCCCGCACTGACCGGACTTCAGAAGGCCGCGATTCTTCTGGTCGCACTGGGCGATCAGGCTTCGGCAGAGATGTTGAAGCATTTGAGCGACGACGAGGTGCAAGCGGTGACGGCGGCGATCGCCACTCTGCCTCCCGTGTCGACGGAGCAGGCGGAGGCGGTACTGGATGAATTTCGCACAGCTACGCAGGCCGCGCTGCACGTGGGCCATGGCGGGCTCAATTACGCGAGGCGAATCCTGACCAGCGCGTTCGGACCGGAGGGGAGCAAGAAACATCTGGAGCGGCTGCCAAGGCCGCAGGACAAGGAAGCCGCGAATCACGAACTGGCGCGCGTCGATCCGCAGCAGCTGCGCGCGGTTTGTACGCAGCGAACATCCACAGACGGTGGCGCTGATTCTGTCGCGGCTGAGCCCGGCGCAAGTCGGCGGCGGTGCTGGCGGCAATGGACCAGGAATTGCGGTCCGACGTTACGCTGCGGATTGCGCGTCTGGATCAGATTTCGCCCGCGGTGATCCGGAAGATATCGGCGGTGATCGGGAAGAAGCTGCAAGCGACAGGAGAGATCCAGCGGGAACCGTCGGGCGGGGCGCGTGCGGTGGCGGAAATTTTCAATCAGCTCGATTCCACGCTGAGCGAGGAAATTCTGACACAGGTGAGCGAGCTGAACGCGGAACTGGTGGAGGAGATCCGGCAGAAGATGTTCGTGTTCGAAGATCTGCTGTCGATCGATGCCAATGGAATCAAGGAAATCCTGGGCCGCGCGGATCGCCGCCAGCTCACGGTCGCGCTCAAAGGCGCGAGCGAGGATATGCGCCGTCACCTGCTGCAAGGGATGTCGCAGCGCGGCGCCGCCATGCTGCTCGAAGACATGGAGGCGATGGGTCCGATCAAGATTCGCGAAGTGGAAGCGGCGCAGCAGCAGATCATCGCGGTGGTCCGGCAGCTTCAGGGCGAAGGCATCATCAGCCGCCAGAAGGGAGGCGGCGGCGGAGATGAACAGTACATCTAAAGTCCTGCATGCGCGGGAGCAGAGTGGAGTCAAACCAATCTGGTGGCGCGATACGAGCGCGCCCGCCCCTGCGCCGCCGCGTCATCGCGCGCCGGAACCAAAGAAAGCGGAGGCACCGGCCGGGGTCGACGTCGAACGAATCGAGCGAGAAGCGTACCAACGCGGATTCGCCGAGGGGCAAGCGGTGGGCAAGAATCAAGCCGTGGCCGAAGTGACCCCCGTGGTCGAGCGGCTGAGCCGCAGCCTGGCGGAGCTGGGGTCGATGCGGTCGCGGATCCGCCGGGACGCGGAAAAAGATTTGCTGAAATTATCGATCGCGGTCGCGCGGCGGGTATTGCATCGCGAGCTGACGCTGGATCCCGAGTCGATTGAGGGATTGATCAAGGTGGCGCTGGAGAAGCTGCAATCGCGCGATGCGTGCCGGATTCGGGTGCATCCGGAACAGGAAGCGGCGGTTCGGACGGCGCTCGACCGGTCGGCGAGTTCGAGCAAGATGGAGCTGATCGCAGATGGCTCGTTACAACCGGGCGATGTTCTGTTTGAAACCCAGCACGGCATGATTGACGCATCCATCGAAACACAACTGCGGGAGATCGAGCGCGGGTTCGCGGACCGGCTCCAGCGATGACGACGGCCATGGCAACGGAAAACGAAGACTCGGTATCGCTGGCAGGGTACGCTCAGGACCTGGATCAGATGGAGCTGCTTCCCTGGCGCGGCGAAGTGACCGCAACGGTGGGGTTGCTGATCGAATCGCACGGACCGGCGGTGGCGATCGGAGATTTTTGCGAGGTTTCGACGGGCGATGGACGCCGGATCCGGACGCAGGTGATCGGGTTTCGAAACGGCCGCGTGCTCGCGATGCCGCTGGACGAGCCGGAGGGATTGCAGCTCGGCAGTAAGGTGACGGCGCGGGTTCAAGATGCGCGGCTCGCCGTTGGTCCAGGCCTATTGGGGCGCGTGCTGGATGGGTTCGGGCAGCCGATGGACGGCGGCCCTCCGATAGAAGCGGCCGCTTCTTATCCTTTATATTGCGCGCCGCCGAATCCGCTGCAGAGGCGGCACATCACGGAACGGATGGTCACGGGCATCCGGTCGATCGACAGTCTGCTTACGTGCGGAAAAGGGCAAAGAATCGGGCTGTTTGGCGGCAGCGGGGTCGGGAAAAGCACGTTGCTGGGAGCGATGTCGCGAAAAAATTCGACGCAGGTGAGCGTGGTCGCGCTGATCGGGGAGCGCAACCGCGAGGTGAAGGCGTTTCTGGAGCAGGAGCTGGGAACGGAGGGAATGAAGCGATCGGTGGTCGTAGTGGCGACCTCGGACCGGCCGGCGCCGCTGCGGATTCGAGCGGCTTTCGTTGCACTGGCGGCCGCTGAATACTTCCGGGATCAGGGCGCGGATGTGCTGCTGGTGATGGATTCAGTGACGCGGCTGGCCATGGCACAGCGCGAGATCGGTCTGGCGGCGGGCGAGCCTCCGAGCCAAAAGGGATACACGCCGTCGGTGTTTACGCTGCTACCGAAGATTTTCGAGCGGGCGGGAAATTTTCCCACCGGATCGATCACTGGATTCTTCACGGTTTTGGTGGAAGGCGACGACTTCAACGAACCGATTTGCGATGCGGCGCGCGGCATCCTGGACGGACACTTGATTCTGTCGCGGGAGCTGGCTTCGGCGGGGCATTACCCGGCGATCGATATTCTCAATTCGGTCAGCCGCTTAGCGAATAAGGTCACAACGCCGGAAGAGATGCAGGCATCGCAGAAACTGCGCGAGGCTCTAGCGCTGTATCAACACTCGGCCGATCTGATTCAACTGGGGGCGCATGTGCAGGGCGTGAATCCGAAGCTCGACCAGAGTATTCGTGTGCGTCCGCAGATTATCGACTATTTGCGTCAGAGTCCGGATACGTATTCGCCCGTGGATGAGACGCGAGCGGGGCTGTTCTCGCTGGCGAAGCAACTGTGAAGACGTTTCGATTCCCGCTGCAACGGGTTCTCGAGTGGCGTGCGCTTCGAATGCGCACCGAAGAGGAGAAGCTGGCGGCCTTGCAACATAAGCTGGCGGCGCTGGTTCATCGGGAGAACGCTTTGACGGCGGCGGAATTGAAGGCTGAGATGGAATTGTTGAAGCTGCCGGCAATCGAAGGGTCGGATTTACGAGCGCTGGCGGCGTATCAGGTTCGCGTGAGGAGCGAGCACGCGGCGTTGCGCGCGGCGCGGGCGCAGGTGGACCAGGAGATCGCGGAACAAAGGAAGCAACTGCTGAAGGCGCGCAAGGATTTTCGCGTGCTCGAGAAAATGAAGGAAAAGCGATTCAAAGGGTGGGTCTACTTGAGCGAGCGCGAGATCGAGGATAACGCCGCGGAAGCGTATATTTCGCGCTGGTCGCAAGCGGAGGGCGGGCCGGTATGAACATCTTCTTGCTGACGGAAACCAACAGCGGCTGCTACAAATGGCGGGGCGCGATTCCGGCGAAGTATCTCCGCAAGCGAGGACACAAGGTTCAGATTTTTGCGGAAAATCCGGAATCGTACGAAGTGCCGGACGTCATGGTTTTCTATCGTGCGCATTTTGCCGAGGCGGTCAAATTGGTCGACTGGTGCAAACGGAACGCGATTCGCGTCGTGTACGATACCGACGACGCGCTGGATCTGGTTCCGCGGAGGAATCTCAATTTCAGAGCACTGCAGGATCGCCTGGCACTGTACGAGTTTCTGATCGAAGCGGCGGACGTGGTGACGACAACCACCGAGACGCTGGCCAGGCATCTCCGGCAACGGAACCGGAGCGTGGCGGTGGTTCCGAACAGCGTCGATCCTGAGGAATGGCCCGTGTTGTCTCCGAAGCAGAAAGGCGAAGTGCGCATCGGCTGGACGGGAAGTCCCACTCATTTTGACGACCTTGCGGTAGCTTTGGATGCGATTCGCGAGTTGCAGAAGAAGCATCCGTTCCTGTGGGTTATGCAAGGGATTTGCGCGGAGCCGACGCTACAGGAGTTATACGATTTTCTGCGCGTGCGGTGGGGAAACAAGTTCTTTGAGACTCCCATGGGCCGCCCGATCAAGCGGTTCATGGAGAAGCTGAACGGCGTCCGGTATGAATTTCATCCGATGGTCCCACTGAGTCAGCATTCGTCCAAAGTTTGCGATCTGAAGTTGGATATCGGGATTGCGCCGCTGACCGACGAGCCGTTTAATCGGCATAAGAGCTGTATCAAATACTACGAATATGCGATGACCGGAGCGGTGACGGTCGCCTCGCACGTGTTGCCGTATTCGGCTGAAGTTCCGACGACAGCGAAGAATACGCGCGAGGCGTGGAAACAGAAACTCGAATGGGCGCTCAACGTCGACCGCGAAGCGGTGTGGCGTGAGCAGCGCGACTGGGTTCTCACGCACCGCAACATCGAAAAGAACGTCGAGCTGTGGGAAAAGGTCCTGGCGGGTGAAAGCATCGATGCAGTTCCAGCGGCGGAAGTGGCGCTGCAGGCCTAGCGAAACGCCCAGGCGAGCGAATTCACTCTGACGACGAACTGAAATCCCAGCACGTTATCGCGCGTTCCACTGCTTCCTTCAGCGTGCAGGATCTCGTAGCTTGCCTTGAGCAGTTCATTGCGCCCGAGCCAACTGCCCGCGCCGAATTCGTAGGATTGCAGGGTGGGTGAAAACTGATTCGCAGACACACCTGACTTGTCCAGAACGCTCCCGCTGGCCAGCCACCCGGCGCGCATCGCCAGGTACAGGCGAGGCGTAAGCACGCGCTTGGTTTCGAAATAACCGGAAGTCATGGACGGCGAAACAGCGAAGTTGGGCGAATCGAACCAGAAGCGCTGGAACTCGCCGTTGATGCTCCAGCGTCCGCGCGCCCACTGCGCGTCCGCGCCGAAGCCACTGGCCGGGAAGCTGCGGACCGTGGTCCCGGTGGGCAGGAGCGGCGTGAGACTGTGGTCCAGGTAGGGGCCCCGGAATCCCGAAACGCCGACGCGAAAACCCTGGCGAATGGTGTACCCTGCTCCGGCGGTCCACTGTGCGTAAGTTCCCGCGGCGCTCAGGCTCTGTGGACTTGCGGGGGAACCGGCGGTGACCTGGAGGCGGGCGTCGAATCGAGCCGCGGACAGGTCCATTTCGATGCCCGGGAGACTGTAGACCGTGACCGGAACCAATCCGGCTCCGCCTCCGGGTGCGCCGCCGCAGGCATTCCAGACGTATCCGTAATACTGCGAACGAAGGTCAGTGGTTCCGCAGGGGATCTGGTCGGCGCGAAGCGGGATTTCGGTAATGTAGCCGAGCGGTTGATCGAGCAGAGGGTTGTCGGCATCGTCATAGCGCGATGGGAATGCGCCGAAGGCCGAAGACAGACGGCCGGCTTTGACCACCATCGCTGTGTTTCCGCGACGCAGGGAATAACCGATGAAGGCCTGAAGCACGTCGGTATAAATGTCGTGATCGGGGTCGAAGGCGTCGTAATAGAAATAGGGCGCCAAGCGAACTTGCAGCGCGCCGTAGGCGAACCAGTGAGATCCGAGGCGAATGGTGGGGCGCAGCACGGCGCGGAATCCGCCAGTGACGGGCGAATCAGGACCTTCCAATTGGAGACGCTGCGTGTACATGCCCCCGGCGCTCAAGGTCATAGGGATGCTGATTCCGGACTCCGCGTCCTGCCCGGCCGCGAGCGCCGCGGAGACAGCGCCGAGAAGAATCCATCGCGTCAACATAGGATCGCTTTCGCGCCGCCCGCGGCCATTTGAGGGACGCCGGCATCGATCGGGAGGGTCAGCGCGACGCGGAAGGTCGACCCCTGTCCTTCGCGGCTTTCAACGGCGATGGTCCCGTTCATCATCTCCACCAACTGCTTCGCTATGGTCAGCCCAAGGCCGGTTCCGCCGAAGCGCCGTGTCATGGATCCATCGGCCTGGGTGAATTTTTCGAAAATCGCGTCGAGCTTTCCGGCGGGAATTCCGATGCCGGTATCGATGACCGAAAGGCGCAGCGCAGCGCCGCTATCCGATCGTCCCCGGGACTCCACGCGAACCTCCACTCGCCCGCGTTCGGTGAACTTGATCGCGTTGCCGATCAGATTCGTCGCGATCTGCCGGATGCGTCCCTCGTCCCCGATCAGAAGCTCCGGTGTGCTTTCGTCAAGAAACATAGAGAGGCGGAGACCTTTCGCGGACGCCTGGGTCGAGAGGAGCGCGATCACTTCCTTGAGAGTGGCTCGCAAATCGAACGGGGCCGGACTGAGGACCATCTTTCCGGAATCGAGTCGCGCGAAGTCGAGAATCTCGTTGAGGAGAAACATCAAGGAATCGGCCGAGCTGCGAACGGTAGCGGCGTAATCGCGCTGCTCCTCATCGAGCGTGGTCAGCAGCAAGACTTCCGTCAATCCGATGATGCCGTTCATCGGGGTGCGCAGCTCATGGCTGATGTTGGCCATGAATTCGCTCTTGGCCTTGTTGGCTGCTTCGGCGGATTCCTTCGCTTGTTCGAGCTCGGCGCGCGAGCGGCGCTCGGCCGCGGCGACGCGATTGAAGGTATCCGCCAGCAGGCGCAGTTCCCCGGCGGCTTCTCCAGTGCCGATCTGCTCGGGGAACTGGCTGGCGCGTTCCCCTCTCTGCAGTTGGCCAATGAACTCCCGCAGCGGTCTGGAAACGGAACGCGATGTAACGATGGTGAACAGCAGCGCCATGATTACGCCGGCTGCTCCGATTTTGACCAAGATGCCGAGCCATCCCGCGGTGAAGTCCCGAACCGCCGCATCCAAGGAACGCACCGCGAGCAGACGATAGCCGGTTCCCAGGCCGGCTTCGTGCACGGGGAGAACAAGCTGGGTCTGGCCGTCCGGATCGATTTCGCATTCCGAATCGAATTCGCGGCAGCGTTTGGCGATTTGTTGTTCGAATGACGCCCAGGCGTCATTCGGCAGGGTTGCGCTCAGCACGTGCCCGTCGCGTAGCAGCACGGCGTCACCGCCGAGATGATAACGAAGCAGATCGAATTTGCGGCCGATCAGCAGGCGTCCGATCTCGGCGCCGTCGATCGCGATGGGGGTGGTGGAAAGCTCGTAAAGCTGGCTGCCGGCCTCGAGCAAAGTTGGCTGTCCGGGAATCTCTGGCAGTCCTTCGGCAGATGCTGCCGCGCCGGCAGCGGCGACCACGCGGCCCTTCGAATCCGTGACCGCCAGCAGATCGTCTCCAATCAAGCCGCGCATCTCGCGCAACTGCGCCTCGATAGTACGGCGCACGTCGGCGGCGCTCTGCGGATTCGATTCCGCTTCGCGCAAGAGTCCGACCGCCGCCTTCAGTCCCGCGCTTTCCGCCAAGACGCCTACGAACTGATTGATCCGCCGCGACGATTCTTCGTTGGCCCCCACAATCAGCTCCTCGGATTGGCGCAGGGATTTTTTCAGACCGTCCTTTACCCGCTGCTCGACCATGGCATTGATGGCCGAAAAACTCGCGGCCAAGACCACGCAAACGGGCAGGAACGAAAACAGGAACGCCCTGGTCGTCAGGGACGCGGACTTAATCACTGGTGGCGCCCCGTGTCGACAGGAACGCGAATGGTCACCTCGGCCCTGCCGCTGTCCGGCACATCCACTTCGGTTTGAAACGTCCCGGCGATCTTGTGCCACGCAATCACCCGGTAATGACCGGCAGGAATGTTGCTCCACGAAAAAGTTCCGTCGGCGGCGGGCTTGCCGTACCACGGGCTGGAAGTGACCACAATCGCCGCATGCATATTCGCGTGGATGTGGCAATACACCTGAACGATCCCTTCACGCGTGAATTTCACGGCGCGGCTCTGACCTTTCGGAAAAAAACCGAGGTCAAATGACTGCGCGCGAGACAAAGAAAAGACGTTGTGAAAAATCGGATCCGCGTTGGGAAACTGCACGGTCGAGCCCACGCGAACTACGACGATGTCGGGCTCAAAACGGCCGTTACGCTGTTCGATCACCGCGGTTTGCGCGGGGCTCGGCGCAGATTTGCCGCCTTCCAGAATGACCACCATCCGCTCGAACTCGTTGGCCGGTTCGGTGTCCAGGGCAGCGGCCGGCGCAAGCGTTCCGCGCAGATCGTAAACGGCAGGAGGGAGAGCCTTTTTCGTGAGGTGCTTGGTGACCAGGGTGTGGAGGGAGATGTCGCCGGCCAAGGCCGGCAAACCCAGCGCCAACAGACCTGCGGCGAACCGTGGCAGACTCATCCCTTGCGTACTCCGTATGAAACTTCAATCGACCGTAATATGTCCCAGCAATAGAGGCGGAAAGGAGCGTTAAATAACAACACAAACAGGCTAATCAGGCATGACGGTGGTCAAAGCAGGACCTTGGTGTGCGGGAGGCCGCAGAGGCGAGCCATCCGCCGGTACTAAAGGGCGGCGAGTGCTACCCTGCCAGGCCTGTTTCTCTTAAGCAAGCCTAGTTGAGTTTCCTTTTACTGCCGATAAGTTACAAGTGTCCTTATGAGGGAGCGTACAGCCACCGTGCGTCCGATGACGATCTGGTTGCAACGCCATCGGTTACAGGTGATTGTGGGGATTGGTTGTGTCTTGGCGAGCTCCGCGCTGGCGGCGTACCTTTGGAGGCCTCAATCGACCAGCCGCCCGCTGATCGTCGGATTCCAGAACTCGCCGCCCTATCATTTCCCGGATGCCAACGGGAATCCCGCGGGGCCCACGGTGGACGTTCTGAAGGGAGCCGCCCGCCGAAAGAACATTCCGCTCCAATGGAGATACTCGCCGGAGGGACCGGAGAAGGCGCTGTCGTCGGGTGCGATCGACCTGTGGCCGATGGTCGGGGATCTGCCGGAGCGCCGGTCGTTCATGTACATCAGCGAGCCGTGGGCGAAGATGACCTACGTGCTTCTGTTTACGGATGTACTTCCGTTGAAAAAGCCGGAGGATGTAGCGGGCAGAACGCTGGCGGTTTCGAGGATCACTCTGGATGGCCGGATTGCGCGCACACGTCTGTCCAGCGCGACAATCGTGAGCCAGCCTACGACCGCGGACGTCATCGCGGCGGTGTGCAACGGAACAGTAGAAGTCGGACTGGTGGCGCAGAGCTCGCTGCTCGAGTCGCAGTCCTCGGGATGCCCCGGCCGGGAGCTGCACGCGATTCCGCTCGACGATGCCACGTTCTGGTTCGGCATCGGCGCCAACAAACAGCGCCCCGAGGCGCGGTCGGCAGCCGATCTTCTCCGGGAAGAGATTGGACTAATGGCCACCGACGGGAGTCTCGCGGGGATCGACTTCCGGTGGCATACCAGCATCGGGACCGAGGCCAGCACGATTTTCCAGTATGGACGCGCACGCTTTTATTCCTTCCTTCTGCTAGGCGCGTTTGCCGTGCTGCTGCCGCTGCTGGTGATGACATTCTGGCTGACGCGCCGGCTGCGGGTCGCGCAACGGCAAGCGGAGGCGGCCAGCCAGGCAAAGAGCGATTTTCTGGCGAACATGAGCCACGAGATCCGGACGCCGATGAATGGCGTGATCGGCATGACGGGCCTGCTGCTCGACACGGATTTGACGATGGAGCAGCGGGAGTACGCCAGTACCGTGCGGACTTCGGGTGAAGCGCTGCTGGCGGTGATCAACGACATCCTCGATTTTTCGAAGATCGAGGCCGGGAAGCTGGCGATCGAAACATTCCCCTTCGATCTTCGCTTGGTGGTGGAGGAAGTGGCGGAAATGCTCGCGCCGCGCGCCGAAGACAAGAACATTGATCTGGTCTTGCAGTATCCGCCGACGGTTCCTTTCCGCTTTCTGGGCGACGCCGGCCGCATCCGTCAGGTGGTGACCAACCTGGTGGGCAACGCCGTGAAATTCACGCATTCCGGTCACGTTCTGATCGGGGTCGATTACGAGTGGCAGGATAAGCAGATGGCGGTGATGCGGATGACGGTGACCGATACGGGCGTCGGGATTCCGCAGGAAAAAATTGAATGTCTGTTTCAGAAATTCACGCAGGCCGACACCTCGACCACCCGCAAATACGGCGGCACGGGATTAGGACTGGCCATCTCGAAGCAACTGATCGAACTGATGGGCGGCACGGTTCACGTGGAGAGCGTGTTGGACGTGGGCTCAAAATTCTGGTTCACGGTGCCGCTTCAGTTCGACGGACAGCCGGGCGCTGCTCCGGTCCCGATGACCGAGCTGAAAGGGTTGCGCGTATTGATCGTGGATGACAACGAAGTGAACCGGCGCGTGGTCCACGAACAAATCTCCAGCCTGGGAATGCGGAACGGCAGCTATGCATGCGGACAAGACGCGCTGGACGCGATCCGGGCGGCGAAGCTGAACGGCGATCCGTTCCAGATGGTGATCGCCGATTACAACATGCCCGGTCTGGACGGCGTGGCGCTGGCGGCGGCGATCAAGTCCGACGCGGATCTGGAGGGCACCGCGGTGGTGATGCTCACCTCCGTGGGCCATTGGCGGGAGCTGCGGGAACTGGAAGGCGCGAGCATCGACGCCTGCCTGGTGAAACCGGTCCGGCATTCGCACTTGTCGACTACCCTGGCAAACGTGTGGTCGAAGGTCCGCGAAAAAGCGGCAATTCCCGCGGTTACGCTGATGCGGCCAATGCTGCGGCAGGCGAATCCCAATCCGGCGTTGAACGGCCGATTTGCGAACCTTCCCATTCGAGTTCTGGTCGCCGAAGACAACGTTGTAAATCAAAAAGTGATTTCGCGAATGCTCGAAAAATTGGGTGTGCGCGCAGATGTGGCGGCGAACGGGCGGGAAGCCGTGGAGATGATCGAGCTTCTGCCCTACGACCTGGTGTTCATGGACTGCCAGATGCCGGAGATGAACGGCTACGAGGCCGCGGCCGAGATCCGGCGGCGCGAGAGCACCGAACGCCACGTCACCATCGTCGCGATGACGGCGCATGCGATGATCGAGAGCCGAACCCAGTGCCTGGAATCCGGTATGGACGATTTTGTGGCCAAGCCGGTGATCGTGGAGGAACTGATCAACGTCCTGACCCGGTGGACGGCGCCGAGTCATCCGGTGGAGTCCTGAAACGCAAAAAAGGGGCAGCCCAGCGGCGCCCCTTCTTGATTTATTTTTGATTAACGGCCTACCAGCGATTGTTTCCGCGGCGCTGACCGCCGCCGCCACCGCCGCCACCGAATCCGCGATTCTCCTTCGGACGCGCTTCGTTGACTTTCAGCGCTCTGCCGTCAAACTCCTTGCCATCCAGTTCCTGAATGGCGCGCGCCGCCTCGGCGTTGCCGCTCATTTCCACGAACCCAAAACCTCTGGACTGTCCCGTATCCCGGTCCGTGATGATATTCACGCGTTCAATAGCTCCGTAGGGCTCGAACAGAGCCCGAACCGAGTCTTCGGTTGCGCCAAAGCTAAGATTTCCAACAAAAATATTCTTCATTTCCTTTTTCCTTCTGAGTATTCAGAACAGTGAATCGGGGCAGGATCGGACAAAGCGGTTGGACTGGAGAGTGTCACTGGACCGGACAATGTGGAAGATGCCTTGAATCAGCAAAACTGACAACTACGCCGTTATTGTGCCATGAATTTGCCGGCAATGCAAGCATCATCTCCCCTTTGAAATAAATGGTTTAGTCGGGGAGACGGTGTTAAGCGAGACGTTATGTAAATTGAAATTGACAAACATCCCGCCAAGCTTGGGCGCTGACCGATCCGGCTCAGTATTCTGCACCCTCTGCCGGTACCAGGGGTGCCGGATTACTCGCCGGCGGCGCGCTTTTGAACATGAGGCTCTGCGAGCTCAGCAGGTTTTCGCGCCGGAGCCTCCACCTCCGTGGGACATCCGTTCGGACAGAATAACCAGGGGGTTCCTTCGCGATCCTCGAGTTGCATTCGATCGAAACAGAAAGGACACTCGACCGGTTCCGCTGGTTCCATTGGCTGACCGAAAGACTACCACGATCCCGCGTGGGTGGCAAAGGATACGGTAAGATTCCGCGGCAGGACCTCGGATTTGGCGTTTGCGACGGGGCTCAGGTAAGCGTGGTAACTTGTAGGATAGCTTTTCGTTTAGGAGATCACCGATGATCCGATTGAAAATCAATGGCGTAAACCGGCAGTTCGACGGCGATCCCGCGATGCCACTGTTGTGGTATCTGCGGGACATGCTGGAGCTGACCGGAACCAAGTTCGGGTGCGGCATCGCGCAATGCGGCGCATGCACGGTGCACATCGATGGAAAGGCCGCGCGCAGTTGCGTGATGCCCATGAACGACGTGGCCGGCAAGAGCATTACCACTATCGAAGGTCTGAATCCCAAGGCCGACGGCGCGATCCAGCGAGCATGGAGGGAACTGAACGTTCCCCAGTGCGGCTACTGTCAGAGCGGCCAGATGATGCAGGCCGCCGCGCTGTTGAAGGACAAGCCCAAACCCACGGATCACGATATCGATGAGGCAATGCGCGGCAACATCTGCCGTTGTGGAACGTATCAGCGGATTCGGGCGGCCATCAAGTTGGCGGCGGGGGTGAAGGCATGAGCGAGATCTATGTAGTCAACCGGCGCGGATTTCTCGGAAGTATCTTTTCTGCTGGCGCACTGGTGATCGCCTCGCGCGTTCTGCCCGGCGACCTGGAAGCGGCGCAGACCGTCGATGAAGCGGCCTGGCATCCCAGCGTCTATCTGGGCCTCGAGCCCGACGGGCGCGTGATTATCGTCGCGCACCGTTCCGAAATGGGGACGGGCATTCGCACGGCGCTGCCGATGGTGGTGGCGGATGAGCTGGAAGCCGACTGGAAGCGCGTGAAGATCCAGCAGGCGATCGGCGACAAGAAATACGGCGACCAGAATACCGATGGGTCGAACTCGATTCGCAGTTTCTTCCAGCCGATGCGGGAGGCCGGCGCGACGGCGCGCATGATGCTCGAAAGCGCCGCGGCTTCGAAGTGGGGCGTACCGGCGTCCGAGTGCAAGGCGCAGAATCACGAAGTGATTCACGCGGGAAGCAACCGGAAGCTCGGATTTGGCGAACTGGTTTCGACCGCCGCGACGCAGCCGGTGCCGAAGAAAGAAGATTTGAAGTTCAAGCAGCCGTCCGAATACCGTTACATCGGCAAGAACGTCCCGATTACGGATCTGGACGACATGATGGCCGGGCACACGGTTTTCGGCATGGACGCGCGCAGGCCGGGGATGGTCTACGCGTCGATCGAGCGTTCGCCGGTGCTGGGCGGCAAGCCGAAGAGCGTAGACGATTCGGAAGCCAAGACGGTCGCTGGCGTTTCCGACATCAAGACCATCGATCCGTTCAAGCCGCCGTACATGTTTCAGGCGTTGGGCGGGGTCGCCGTGATCGCCAACAATACCTGGTCGGCGATGCAGGGCCGCAAGAAGCTGAAGATCGACTGGGATCTGGGCGAAAACGTCAAGTACGATTCGGTCTCGTATCGAAAGACGTTGCAAGAGGCGTCGCGCAAGCCGGGCGCTGTGGAACGACAGGTGGGTGATGTAGATGCGGAATTCGCGAAAGCCACTAAGTTCCACGAAGCCGATTACTACGCTCCGCATTTGGCGCATGCTCCCATGGAGCCGCCCGCGGCAGTCGCCGAATATAAGGACGGCAAAGTCGAGTTGTGGGCGGCCACGCAGAATCCTCAGGCCGTGCAGCAGACGGTCGCAGCCGCGGTCGGTGTCAAGTTGCAGGATGTGATTTGCAATGTGACGCTGCTCGGCGGCGGGTTCGGAAGAAAGTCGAAGCCGGATTACTGCGCCGAAGCGGCGATTCTATCCAAGCAGTTGGGCAAGCCGGTGAAGGTGGTCTGGAGCCGTGAAGACGACATCCATTTCGACTACTTCCATTTCTGCGCGGCGATGTACATTAAGGCTGCTCTTGACGATAAAGGCCGTCCGACCGCATGGCTGGGGCGCAGCGCGTATCCTCCGATGCTGTCACAAAATCAGTTGCGCAACGGCGGGCTCGGCAGCATGGGCTGGACCGATGTACCGTTCGACATTCCGAATTTCCGCGCCGAGAACGGACCGGCGGAGGCGATGGTGCGCGTCGGCTGGCTGCGTTCGGTCGCGAACATTCCGCACGCGTTCGCGGTTCACTCATTCGTCGATGAGCTGGCCGCGTTGGCAAATCGCGACCGGGTCGAGTATCTGCTGGAGATTCTGGGCAAGGATCGCATCATAGAGACTCGCCCGGCCGCGCAGCAGAACCGGCCGAATCTGTATCCGATCGATACGGCGCGCACGCGGCGCGTACTGGAAGCGGTCGCCGATCAATCCGGTTGGGCGAAGAAGAAATCGGGCAATGGGCACGGCTGGGGCATCGCGGTGCACCGCAGCTTCATGAGCTACGTGGCGACAGTGGTGGAAGTTGAGGTCGCGAACGGCAAAGTTCGGATTCCGCGGGTCGATACTGTGGTGGATGCCGGTCTGGTGGTCCATCCGGATCGCGTGAAGGCCCAGTTTGAAGGTGCGGCAGCGTTCGGCGCGGGCCTGGCGATGTTGGGCGAGATCACGGCGGCGAACGGGCGCATCGTGCAATCGAACTTCAATAACTACCAGGTGGCGCGCATGGACGATGCTCCGGTGGAGACGCACGTCCAGATCATTCAGTCCACGGCTCCGCCGGCTGGTGTGGGCGAGCCGGGTGTTCCTCCGATAGCCCCCGCGATCGCGAATGCGATTTTCGCGGCGACCGGGAAGCGCATCCGGGAACTGCCGATCAAGAAGCAGTTGGCGTAAAAAAGTGGGCTGCCAAAACCACCGGCAGCCCACATATCAAAAAGAAACTACCAGGTCAGCCTTCCGGTCAAGGCGATGCGCCGCGAGTTCGTGTCGGTACCGCTGTAATAACCGAACGTCGACGGCGCAGACAAGCTGACGCCCATCTGACTGAACGTCGTGTTGTTGAACACGTTGAACACCTGCGCCTGTATCGTGAATTTCATCCGTTCGGGCTTCAGTTGGAAACTGCGGCCGAATACCATGTCCGATTCGATCAGCGCCGTAGCAACGGTCAGAGCGATGGGAACCGTCGTGGAAGTTCCGCTGACTACTTGGGCGCTGATGGTGACGGGGTTGAACCCATCGCGGGTGACCTTCACTTCATAATGGCCGACCGCAAGCTGGCTGACGCGGATCGATCCGGATGCGTCCGTCGCGACGGTGCGAGTGGTGCCGGTATCGAGGTCTCTCACCACGATGGCGGCATTGGGAACCGCTGCGTGGGTTGCGTCCACGACGTTGATCTGGAGATCGCCAGTGATTTGTGCCCGAAGGCATAGAGCGGCGAGAAACATTCCGAAAAATAAAATGGTTATGTTTTTTGGGATATGGATGGTCATAGTTTCCTACCAAAATCGACGCACCTCGGTGAGAATGCACACGTGCATTCTTTTACATTGATCGAATCCGCGAGACAGTTAACTGTTAGATGAAGTTGATCGAGAGGGAAGTTTCAACAAAATGAATGAAGATTTTTCACGCGAAAATACAGTTGCGTATGTATTGACGCGTGTCCGATCGGCATACGGACGGCGCGAAACTATTGCTTGGGAGGGTCGGCGATGGTGCCGCCGAGGCCCGCGTAGGTTTCCTTCACCTTTACCACCTTCGCTCCGTTGAAGGTGATGAAGGTCACACGCCCGGGAGGCGTGCCGTAAATCCAGTCTTCGTACTCGACGCCTTCTTTCGTCTCGCGGGTTTTATGAACCGGCTTGCCGAGCGCCATTACTACCTGATCGCGATCCATGCCGACGATCACTTTCTTGTTCTCAATGGCGATTTTAACTTCAGGAGGAATGGTTTCCGCATACTGCTCGGTGGCGCTCTGTTGGTTGAAATCGAGGACCGGCGCGAGCATCTTCTTCACGTCCGCCGAGGTAAGTTCTCCGATCGGCTCTGCGAAGCGCAGCGCAATCGTCGTTCCGGCCGGCGCATTGGTAGGTTGGCCCCCGTTGATCGGCCCCATGGTGGGCGCCCATGCCGACCGAGATATGATCCTTCCAGTTCCTCGCCCGCGCACCGTGGTTGATTTCGAGGATGATTGCGTCCTTCTCGATGTCGACGTGCGTCACCTGGACCAAGTCGCCGACGCGTCCCGCCGGACCCAGCTCTTTGTGGGCGGCGGCCCATTTGTCCTTGTCATAGGTGCCGTCGGTCTGGACGTCGAGCGGCTTCTTGGATCGCGGCAGCGGGACCTTGACGGTCGCGTATTCCGCCATTAATCCGCGCATGATTTCGACGCGCTGATCGATGGTGAGCTTGTGCTGATCTGCGTACAGCGAGGCGACGGCCGCGAACGCCGTCAGAACACGGGGAGAAATGTTGGCCATTCTACTACCTCAATTCTCAGACCGTTCGGGAAAGAGCCACTGTACGGCAAAAAACAACGCCACGACGACCGCCGTCGTCAGAACGCCGCCTTCGGGACCGTAAGCCCCGCCGCTCCAAAGACCGCCTACTTTCCAATGGAGGGCGTATCCCGTGACTCCCATTGTAAACCCGCTCAGATTGACGCCGAACAGGGGCAGAGTAACGTTCCACCCGAAGTGTAGGCCGATGGGCAGCCACAGCGCGCCGGTGCGCAGATACGCGTAACCGAATAGAACCCCCCACAGCATGGTGTTCACAATGCCGAGCGCGTTCGAGTTTTCATTGGTCAGATGCGCCACTCCGAACAGGACACTGGTCGGGAGGATGGTCGCGAACGGCCCGATCGATCGGACCAGCAGTTGAAACGCATACCCGCGAAAGAGCATTTCTTCGCCCGCCGCGCCGAACAGCAGCACCAGGCTGACGAAACCGAGGCTTAACCAGGGATGTTCCGACCCCTCTGTCGACTGGAAATTCGCAAAACCAGCGGCGAGCGGGCCGACGAGGACCACAACAGCCGCGCCCGCCGCGATTCCCACACCGCTGAAAAATTCGCGCAAAGAACTGGACGCCCAAGCCAGGCCAAGATCGGAAAGCGTGCCGCGCTCATAGATCCGCACCGCGATCGTATTCGCAAGAGCCGCGGCCGCGAATACGGACAAGGCCGACGTGACCATGATGCCGGCCACGGGATTCATCATGATCGGAAACAGCACCACGCCGAGCCATCCGATGATGGCGAAGAGCCCGACGCGCAGTGCAATGCCGGCTTTGTCGATCTTTTGATTCGGACTGGCGGTCATGATGCGCCTTGCGTGCGAGCCCGATTGAGGATGCGTATGCGCACGCCCCGTCGTGCGACGCGAACTGGCAGGACCGAAGCGCTCTCGCGCTGTACGATCGCGGCGACACGCTCGCGAGCTTCAGGATCGACCAGAAACAGCACACACCCACCGCCGCCCGCTCCACAGACCTTCGCGCCAACCGCGCCTGCGCGCCGCGTCACCGCAATCAATCGATCGATCAGCGGAGTAGAAATCCCGGGAGCATTCTTGCGCCGGTACGACCATTCCTGGCGCAGCAGGCGCGCGGCTTCGTTCCAGTCGGCACGCTCCAGCGCCTGCCGCATACTCACCGCGATTTGGGTGATTGCGCGGAAATTGGCGCGAACCACGCGGTTGCCATCGATGTGCCCCTTGGTCACCTCCCAGTTATTGATGCCGGAGTTGCGCGGCTCACCCGTGTAAGCAAGAACGATGCGGCGCTCCAGATCAACGGGGTCCACCTGGATAGGCACGCGCCGGATACCGCCGCAACCGAGTTCGATGGCACTCACGCCGCCGTACATGGCAGGGTAATAATCCTGGCAACCGGTGGGCACGCGAATCAGGCGGGCTTCGAGGTTCTGAGAAATCTCGCGCAGCTTCTCGATTGAATGTCCGCAGCCGAGCCAGCGATTGAAGGCGCTGGTCGTGGCGACGATCAGCGCCGAAGACCCGGAAATTCCCGCGCCCGCGGGCGCCTGCGATCCGGTCTCGAGATGAAAACCAGAGGGAGGGCGGAAGAAGCGAACGATCTCGGCGGCGAGGGGCAGCGGATGACGCTTCGCACGCAGCAGCGCGTCCAAGGAAGGATACGCGGATTCGCAATCGAGATCCGTGGACCGAATCGTGATGCCAGCACCAGTGCGCGGCTCGATGGAAGCGTAGGTGTATCTGTCGACGGCGAAATTCACCGTCACCGCGCCTTCATGAAAGAGGTATAGCGGCCAGATATCGAGTGTGGAGCCGGCCAGATCCACTCGGCACGGGGCCTGGGCGATGATTTTCATCTATGCGACCGAAGCATCGCTTAGTATACCGACAAGACGTTCGGCGATCTTCAGCGTACGGTCTTCGCGATCGCGCTCCGGGTTGAAGTTCGCGATGGCAGCGGCAGCGATGGGAATGGAGGCGGCGATCGTCGGAATCGCGTCGTAAAGATCGGCCCGCGCGAGCCCACCGGGAGCAGAAAAATTCACGCCTGGCGAAAACCGGGGATCGACGACATCCAGATCCAGGTGCAAATAAAGAGCTGAAACGCGCTTCGCCAATTCGCCCAGCGCCCCGGGCAAATCCGCGAGGCCAATTACACTGATTGCGGACCGCTCCAGACGCACGCTCTCTTCTGGATCCAGGCTGCGCGTGGCGACCAGCAAAACATTCGCTTCGGGAATCGGTTGCGCGAGCCCGATCCGCTGACGCAAATCTTCATGACAGCTCCCGGTCGCGATCGCCAGGGACATGCCTTCCAGAAGCTCCGCTGATGGTGGTCTCCGGCGTGTTGAAATCGCCGTGCGCATCGAACCAGATGATACCGACCTGTTTCCCGGCGAGACCGGCCAGCGTCCCAACACAGGAGTTGCAATTGCCCGCGAGAACCAGCGGAGGGCTACCATGAGCCGCGGCGGCGCCTGCAAGCTGCGCGTTCACGTCCACCACAGCATCCAATTCGCCGGTCGCGGAGTTTGAGCGCTCAATGATCTGACACGGCCGGCTGCGCGATTGAAGAATCTTCGTTGGTCCGCGCCCCACTTCCACGTCGCTTCGTCCTAAGTGATAAGGAACGGCAATCATCTAAGCCACAGTGTATGCTGAAGTCGATGCATCCCCAACAGCCCGCGCCCAAGATCCAGCTTTCCAATACCAACGACTACCGCGAAAGCTACGCGAACAGCGTACAAGTGCGCGTCAGCCTGTGGGATTTCTACCTGATGTTCGGCACCATCAATCAATCCTCTCCGGACGCGGTCGCGATCCAGAATTTTCAGGGAATTTTTCTGAGCCCGCAGCAGGCCAAAGCGCTGTCGAACATGCTGGCGCAAAACGTGCAGCAATACGAGTCCACATTCGGCGAAATCAAGCTGGAACCGCACACGAGCTCGGTGATCCAGTAGCGCGTGGGCTCCAGGACGCGAGCCGCCGTCATTTTTTTTCTGGCGTTCACAGCGCTGATTCTAGCGCTTCATGCGCCGTATCTGAAACTGCCGTTCTTCTGGGATGAACTGGGCCAGTTCGTTCCCGCCTCGCTCGACCTTTATCAATCCGGCGCATGGATCCCGAGATCGACGCTGCCAAACGTGCATCCGCCCGGCGTCATGGCTTACCTGGCGCTGTTTTGGAGAATATTCGGGTTTTCGATTCCGGCCACGCGCGTGGCGATGCTCCTGATCGGGTCAGCCGGGGCGCTGTTTTCATTCTTGCTAGCGATTCGACTGTCGCGCGGCCTCGCAGGCGCGCCGGCGTTCGCGGCGGTGCTGTTTCTGCTGGCGACGCCCATGTTCTACACGCAATCGATGATGGCGCAGCTCGATATGCCCGCCATGACGCTGACCGCGCTCGCACTGTTGTTGTTTTTCGATGAACGATTCGCATGGTGCGCGGTCGCGTGCACGGCGCTGGTGCTAGTGAAGGAAACTGGAATCTCGACGCCATTCGTGCTGGCGGCGTGGTTGTGGATTCGCGAAAAGCGCCGGCGGGAGGCATTGTATTTCCTTGCGCCCGCTTTCGCGCTGGCGGGATGGCTGCTGTATCTGCATCACGGCACGGGGCATTGGCTCGGCAATGATGAGTTTGCGCGCTACAACGTATCGGATTCCCTGCAAATCGCGCATATCTTCGGGACGCTTCAGCGCAGGCTCTATTTTCTGTTTATTTCGGATGGCTTGTGGATCGGGGCGATCACTCTGTTCGTGGGCGCGCGCGTGCTTCGAGGGCGTGACTGGAACATCGCGTTTCTGGTCGCCGGCGCGCAGATCCTCCTAGTCTGCGTGTTCGGCGGCGCATCGCTCGACCGGTATGCGATGCCGGTGTATCCGGTGCTGTACGCCGCGGTGGCGGCCGCAGGATCAGTGTATCCATCGAGTTGGCGCTGGGCCACGCAAGGTGCGATGATCTTCACGCTGGCCATGGGGCTGTACTGGAATCCGCCGTATCCGTTTTCGTTTGAGAACAACCTGGCGATGGCCGATTTCGTCGAACTGCACAAAGAAGCGGCCAGCTATCTCGAAGCGTGGGCCCCCGGCAAACGCATCGCCAGCGTTTGGCCGTTCACGGATGAAGTTCAGCGACCCGAGTTCGGATACACGCAGCATCCAATGAAAGTGCTGAAAGCAGAGGATTTCCGGCTCACCAGTCTGGCCAACCTCGATCGGCACAACTTCGATGTTCTCGTCGTGTTTTCCCGGAACTGGGCGCTGGACGGAGGCGCGCTCGATTACGAGTTCGTTCGCGCGTACTTGCGGAGGAACTGGGGCTATTACACGCAAGCGACGCCTGATGAGATTCGAGCCGGGTTAGGATTTGCGCCCGTGTTGAAGCTGACGCGGCGCGGCCAATGGGTGGAGATATACCTTCCGCAGTGAGTTTGTTAAAATGAGGTTTCTCATGCGAGTCGGCGTCGTCGTCTTCCCGGGCAGCAATTGCGATCATGATGCCTGGTACGCGGTCACCCGCAACCTCGGCCAGCAGGCCGAGTTCATCTGGCATGATTCCCCAACGCTCGGGCAGGTGGATGCGGTGATTCTTCCCGGCGGCTTTTCGTACGGCGACTATCTGCGCTGCGGAGCGATCGCGAAATTCTCTCCGGTGATGACGGCCGTGCGGAAGTTCGCTTCCGAAGGCGGGCTGGTGCTCGGGTTGTGCAACGGGTTTCAGATTCTCACCGAAAGCGGCCTGCTTCCGGGAGCGCTGCTGCGCAATCGCGACCTGAAATTCGTCTGCCGGCCGGTGACGCTGCGAGTCGAAACCACGAACTCGCCGTTCACCTCCTCAGCTTCTCGCGGCCAGTTGCTGCGGATTCCGGTGGCGCATGGCGATGGATGCTACTTCGCGGATCAGCGGACTCTCGACATGCTTGAAAAAGAAGATCGCGTCGTTTTGCGCTACGTCGATAATCCCAATGGGGCATTGCGCGACATCGCCGGAATTTGCAACGAGCGCCGCAACGTGATGGGGATGATGCCGCATCCCGAGCGCGCTTCGGACGTCTTGATGGGCTCAACCGATGGCCGCGTGATTCTCGAAAGCATGGTGCAATCGCTGGTGGCTGCCGCCGCATGAGCGATCTTCCGGCCTCCGAGCTCGCCAAAGTACGATCCATCCTGCAACGCGAACCCACGGAAACCGAGCTCGGAATTTTCACCGTGATGTGGAGCGAGCACTGCTCCTACAAGAGTTCGCGTCTGCATCTCAAGAAGCTCCCCACCAGCGGCGAGCGCGTTTTGCAAGGGCCCGGCGAGAATGCCGGCATTATCGATATCGGCGATGGATGGGCCATTGCGTTCAAGATCGAATCGCACAATCATCCCAGCTTCATCGAGCCGTTCCAGGGCGCGGCGACTGGCGTGGGCGGCATCCTGCGCGATATTTTCACCATGGGCGCGCGTCCTATCGCGGTGATGGACGCGCTGCGCTTCGGACCATTGGACCAGCCACGGAACCAGCGGATTCTGGAAGGCGTGGTCAGCGGAATCGCGCACTACGGGAACTGTTTTGGAGTCCCGACGGTCGGCGGCGAATGCGTGTTCGAGCCCTGTTACAACGGCAATCCGCTGGTAAACGTATTCGCGCTGGGCGTGTTTCGCCACGATGAGATTTTTTACGGCCGCGCTTCCGGAATCGGGAATCCGGTGATTTATGTCGGCGCCAAAACCGGACGCGATGGAATCCACGGCGCGTCCATGGCGTCGGCCGAGTTCACCGAAGAATCCAAACAGAAGCGGCCCAACGTGCAGGTGGGCGATCCGTTCATGGAAAAGCTGCTGCTCGAAGCATGCCTGGAAGCCATGCGTACCGGCGCCATCGTCGGCATTCAGGACATGGGCGCGGCCGGCCTGACTTGTTCCACTTGTGAAATGGGCAGCCGAGCCTGTACCGGAGTCGAAATCGATCTCGCTCTGGTTCCCCAACGCGAAACGGGCATGACGCCTTACGAAATCATGCTTTCCGAATCGCAAGAACGGATGCTGTTAGTGGCCGAAAGCGGCCGGGAAGACGAAGTTTTCGCGGTTTTCCGCAAGTGGGGCTTGGACGCAGTGACCATCGGCCGCGTTACCGATGACGCTATGCTGCGCGTGAAAAATCATGGCGTGATCGTCGCCGAAATTCCTAATCGCGAGCTGGCCGACGAAGCTCCCCTGTACGATCGTCCCCACAACGCCGAGCCCTTTCGTTCCGCGCCCATGGCCGCGCCCGCGATCGCAAGCAGCGATTTGCAGAGCGATCTTCTTAAGATCCTCGCCTCGGGCGACGTTTGTTCGAAACGATGGATCTGGCAGCAGTACGACTACATGGTTCGCACCAACACGCTGGCCGGCCCCGGCAGCGACGCCGCGATTGTCCGGATTAAAGAGACCGGCACCAGCATTGCGATGTCGCTCGATGGAAACGGACGCTACTGCGCGCTCTCGCCGCGTGAAGGCGCGCGGCTGATCGTCGCCGAATGCTGCCGCAATCTTTCGACCGTAGGCGCGCTTCCCGTCGCGGCGACCAATAATTTGAATTTCGGCAATCCAGAGCGGTCGGAGATCATGGCGCAACTGGTTGAATCGATTGAAGGCATCGCCGAGGCCTGCCGCCATTTCGAAACGCCGATCACCGGCGGAAACGTCAGCCTGTATAACGAAACGCTGGGAGAAGCCATCTGGCCGACGCCCGTGCTCGGGATTGTCGGCCTGATGAAGACCGCTTTGCCGGTCACCATTCCTTTCAAAGAAGAAGGTCGAACGGTGATCCTGCTGGGCGGCTTGGGCGATTGCGACGCCACGCGCTTCGGCGGAACGCAATATGCCAAGGTCGTTCTCGACCAGCTATGGGGATTGCCGCCGGCGCTGGATCTCGACTACGAAAAGCGCGTGCAAGCCGCGATTCGCGAGATCGTCACCGCGGGAATTGCGGAATCGGCGCACGATCTGGCGGATGGCGGGCTGGCCGTCGCGTTGGCCGAATGCTCGATGGGCGGCATGGGCGCGGCCATCGATCTTTCCACTTCGCTCAAGCCCGAAATTGCGCTATTCCACGAAGGCCCGTCGCGAATTCTGGTGTCAACCGCAGTGCCCGAGGAAGTGGAGCGCATCGCTCGTGCGCATGGCGTCGACGCATTACGCATCGGAGTTACAATGAAAGAGGGTTTACGGATCGGTAACGATTCGATGACATGGATCGATTGCCCGGTCTATCGGTTGCGCGAAGTTTCGGAAGGCGCCCTCGAGAATCAGCTCTCTTTCACCCATGTTTGAAGTAAGCCATGTTTGACGAACTCCATGAAGAGTGTGGCGTAGTCGCCATCTACGGTCATCCTGAGGCGGCGAATCTTGCCTATCTAGGTCTCTACGCGCTCCAGCATCGCGGCCAGGAAAGTGCCGGAATTTGCTCAAGCGACGGGCGCACCATCCACAGCCATAAATCCATGGGGCACGTCGCCGATATCTTCACGCCCGAAGTTCTAGGCTCCTTGCCCGGCGACCACGCGATCGGCCATACGCGCTACTCCACCGCGGGCGATTCCGAACTATTGAACGCGCAGCCGTTTTCGGTGGCGTGCAACAAAGGCCGCATCGCGGTGGCGCATAACGGCAACATCACCAACGCCGCGGAACTTCGGCGGGACCTGGAGCGCGACGGCTCCATCTTTCAGGCTTCGAGCGACACGGAAGTGATCCTGCACCTGGTGGCCCGTTCGCGCGAACGCACGCTGGCCGGCGCGTTGCGCGAGGCCATGCTGCAACTGGAAGGCGCGTATTCGCTGGTTTTTCTCGCCGAAGACCGGATTCTGGTTGCGCGCGATCCACATGGATTCCGCCCGCTGGCTTTCGGCCAGAAAGAGCTTTCTGGTGGCAGGATCTGCTACGTGTTTGCCTCGGAAACGTGCGCGTTCGATTTGATCGACGCGGTCTACCTGGGCGACGTCGATCCCGGTGAAATGGTGATCGCTGGTCCCGAAGGCATCACGCGAGAACGTTACGCGCCGATTCGCGACCACTCCCAATGCGTCTTTGAACACGTGTATTTCTCGCGCCCCGATTCGATTGTTTTCGGTCGCCCGGTGCAGGAATCGCGCGAAATGCTGGGTCGTCTTCTCGCCCGCGAGCATCCTGTGGACGCCGATGTGGTCGTGCCGGTTCCCGACTCCGGTGTCGCCGCCGCCATCGGCTATGCGGCGGAAGCCGAGATTCCCTTCCGCCAGGCTCTGATCCGCAATCACTACGTGGGCCGGACCTTCATCGAACCGTCGCAGGCCATTCGCGACTTCGGAGTCAAGCTGAAGCTGAACCCGGTCCGCCATCTGCTGGAAGGGAAGCGCGTGATCCTGGTGGACGATTCGATCGTGCGCGGAACCACCAGCCGAAAAATTGTGCGCATGGTCCGCGGCGCCGGTGCGCGTGAAGTGCACTTGCGGGTTTCGTGCCCGCCCACCATTTCCCCGTGTTTTTACGGCGTCGACACGCCCAACCTGGCCGAACTGATCGCCGCCAACAATACCGTGGAAGAAATTCGCCGCTTCGTCGAAGCGGATTCGCTCGGGTATCTTTCCATGGGCGCGCTGCGCGAGGCTGTCGGCGACGACCGTCACAACTATTGCTACGCGTGTTATACCGGCAACTATCCTACTGAGCTGGTCAATATTCAGGAGTTAATGGCAGGCAAAGACCGGCGGTGCTGACTTGCGTCCGTGACCTCCGCCGTTGTCTAATGCACTTTTGACCACCGCGTCTACCGCCGTACCTCTGACTTTCCGGGAAAACCGGTTTTTGCAATGGATTTGCGCCGGGATGTTCGCAGTAATGGCGGTCGCCGCGTATCATCCGGACAAGGTTTTCGACTGGGCGCTGGAAAACAGCCTGGTTTTTTGTCTGATCCCGGTGCTGATCGTCACGTACCGCCGATTTTCATTTTCCGATCTCTCCTATCTCCTGATTTTTGTGTACCTCTCGATTCACGAATTCGGGGCGCACTACAAATATTCCGATGTTCCGCTGGGAGAATGGATGAAGCCCTGGCTGCATACGCAGCGAAACGATTATGACCGCGTGGCGCATTTCAATTTCGGATTTCTGCTGGCGTATCCGTTTCGCGAAATCGCCATGCGATCGATGCGCGTGAAAGGCAACTGGCTGTACTTTCTGCCGGTCGAATGCACGCTCTCGCTCAGCGCTATTTACGAGATTATGGAAGCGCTGATGGCGAACATCCTGACACCGGAGCGCGGCGAAGAATTCGTCGGCATGCAAGGCGACATGTGGGATTCGCAGGAAGACATGTTCATGGCCGCGCTGGGCTCGTTGATCGGTATGTTGATCATTGCCGCCATCGTGAAACGTCGTGCGGCGCGCGCGAAGCAGGAGCGTGCCGCCGTATATGCGGTCAGCTCGAAGTAAACTGGAAGTTAGTCGATGCCAGCAACCATCTCTTCCTCCGCACTCGCCGTACCCCATTCGCGAATTCGAGAACTCGCCGAACTTGCCATGGGGATGGACGGCGTCTACAAGCTCTATTTCGGCGAATCGAACGTCCCGACGCCGGATTTCATCAAGCGCGCCGCCCAGAAAGCCATGGCGGACGGGTACACGTTTTACACCGAGAACGCCGGCTTGCCGTCGCTGCGCAAATCGCTTGCGCGCTACTACTCGGAACTACATGGAGTTGAACTCGACCCAACTTCTGAAATCTCGGTCACCGCGTCCGGCGTGCAGGCGTTGAACGTGGCGATCCGCTGCATGCTGGACCCGGGCGATGAAGGGATTGTTTTGACGCCATCCTGGCCCAACGGCTCGGCGATCATCCAGATGGCGAACGCGACCTGCCGCGAAATTCCTTATGTGTTTCACGACGGGCGTTATGCGATCGATTTCGATGCGCTGGAACGGGCGGTCACGCCCCGTACGCGGCTGCTAGTCTACACATCGCCATCGAACCCGATCGGGTGGGTGGCAACGGAAAAGGATCAGGAGCGTCTGCTCGAATTCAGCCGCCGTCACGATCTGTGGCTGATGGCCGACGAAGTGTACGAGCGGATCTACTACCCGGTTGGCGAGGCGCCCAACGCGAATTCGATGAACTCGGCACCGTCGATTTTGCGGAAATGCAAGCGCGACGACGCGGTCGTCGTGATTCAGTCCTTTTCGAAAGCCTACTGCATGACCGGTTGGCGGCTGGGATGGCTAGTGGGACGCAAGGATCTGGTTGCACGAGCGTCCACGCTGACCGAGTACGTGGTTTCCAATGCAGGGAGCTTCACGCAGCGCGCCGGTGAAACGGCGCTCCTGTGGGGTGAAGATCTGATGCGCCAGATGGTCTGCCGCCTCCGCGAAAATCGCGATTTCTGCTACGGCGTCCTGAGCAAAGTCAAGGGTGTGAAGATGCCGAATCCGGACGGCGCGTTTTACCTGTTCTTGCGCATTGACGGGGTCACGGATTCGTTCGCGTTCTGCAAAGAATTGCTAATGGAAACCAAAGTCGGCCTCGCGCCCGGCGTCGCGTTCGGCGCCGGAGGCGAGGGCAATGTTCGAATTTGTTACGCGTCGGACCGTCCGATTCTCGAAGAAGCGATCGCCCGCGTAAAGCTATTCATCGAATCGCGGAAGTGATTCGGCGGCTCGCGCCTCGATTTTCTCAATCGTGGTCTGCGCCGCGTGCGACAAGCTGATCGCGGGCATCAACCCGAAGCCACGGCCCTTGGAAGAAACCAGCTCCGTTTCTTTCGCGGCGATTTGCCGTAATGCGGGTAAATCCGTCGCATCTCCCAGCTCGCCGATGGCGAGCATTGCCGTCAATCGATCGGACACGTCGGGCTTCTTGAGCAGCTCGCGAGCGACCTGAATCACACGCGGATCGTGGAATACCCGCGCCCGATTCAGCGCGGCCGTGCCGATCAAACCTCCATCCTTCGCGATGTCGAGCAGGAACGGCAACACCACGGGATCGCGATAATTGGCCATACCTTCGATCGCATTGGCCGCGACCACTAACTGGCGGTCTCGCGCGGCATCGCGCAGTAAAGAAAGCAGATCGGGCCGCTCGAACCCGCCCAGCTCGCGCGCAGCGATCGCGCGCACCTCGAAGTCTTCATTGTCGAGCGCGGACTTCAGCTCTTCCACCGCACCGGCTTTTCGCAGATTTGTGCCGGCGCAGGCGCGCAGCACTGGATCGGGAAGGGCCCGGCGCATTTCGGAAACCACCAGCGGAGCCGGAACGCCGCGCAGTTCGAAACAGGCGTCATTGCGCTGCGCGACCGTCAACTTGGGGTCGGTCATTCGACCCATCAGCGCTAACCAAAGAATGAACTGCATTACTCGGCCACCTCCTTCAAAGCTTTTTTCGCGACGGCGGCCTGGCGAAGATCGAAATGTGGGTTGAGCTCCAGCGCCTTCTTCAAATACGTCTTTTTCTGAGCCGGATCGCGAGCGATCATGCCGGCGTGAAAGTAAAACATCGGTTCTGGCGTGCCCAGCTTCAATGCTTCTTGAATCGCCTTCTCCGCCTCAGCGACTTTGCCATTTTTGTACAGCGCCCACGCGAGCGTGTCGTACGTATAGATGTCGCGCCGAACATTCAGCTCGGCCGTCGCGAGCTCCAATGCCCGCTCAACATGCAGATCGTGGTCGGCATAAATCATGGCCAGGTTCCGATTCGCCGTTTCGCCATAGCTGCGACCTAGCTTTTCTGTCAAATCGACCAGATCAAGCTGATCTTTCGCCTTCTTGGTTTCTCCGGTGGCAGTGTAAAGGTCGTAGAGCGCAGCGGCATAATCCGGAAGCGGAGTGGATGCCTGGGCGCGCTCGAAACTGACGATGGCGGCTTTCAAATCGCCGCGCGCAGCTTGTGAACGGCCCAAGCCGGCGTATCCCGGATGATATCCCGGAAACACTTTCACGGCCGCACCATAAGCTTGGCCCGCTTCTTCGATCCGCCCGCTCTTCATGAACAGATGACCGAGTTCCACCAGGCACCACGCAGTGTTTTCAGGCGAGGAACTGCCGGCTTTGATGGCTTGCTCCATGATCGTGATCGCGCCGGGCATGTCGCCGGCCAGGAACCGATACCACGCCGCGCGATTGTAGCTTGAAAGGTCCGGGCGCATCGTGACCATCTTCTGATAGGCGTCGGCGGCATGTTCATAGTCGCCAATCTCAATCAATGCGTCGCCTAGCGTGCCCCAGTTCCAGGAATCCTCGGGCGCGATCTTGGCCAGGTCGCGCGAATACTCTGCCACTTTCTTGAAATTGTGGCGCTCGAGTTCGACTTCGCTGCGCAGCCGCAGAGCTTCATAGTTCTGGCTGTCGCGCGAGATGACATCGTTCACGATCTGCGAAGCGCGATCCAGATAACCGAAATCGGTGGTCTCGCGCATCTTCTGGATATACGTGCCCGCCAACAGATTCGCGTAGTGCAGATTCTCAGGCTGCGCGGCGGTCAGAGCCTGATACATCTTGATGCGCTCGTCGGTTTTCAGGCGCGCGACCTGATCGGCGAGAGCGCGATCGGCGTAAGCGTTCATCAATCGATCGGGACCGCCGGTCTGCCCGAAGGCAGACACGGCGGCGATCATGACGATCAGCGAGCGTTTCACTGGCCCGTCACCTTTCCACGACCATTGGTCCCATCCTGCTGGCTATGCGAAAAACCGGCGTGCGGAGGCGCGTGGAATGGGAAATGATCCAGGTTCGGAACGTCGTTGGAATTGACGCCGTCCCCCAGCGGCGGAGCGTTCTGGAACCCCGGAACCAGAACGCCCGCCAGAGCGCGGAAGCCGATGTCGACCACATCGTCACCGATGCGCCGCCCTCCGAACGGCCAACCCGCGTTGTCGCCACCCAGAGGTCCCAAGCGACTTTGCTGCGCCAGAGGCGTAGGAGCGATGGTCAAATCGATGCGCGTAATATCCGGAACGTAGACGCCCAGCAGATCGTTGCGAGGCGCCGGCGGAACCGACAAGCCGAACACCCCGTTCAGGATTCCGCTGGCGAAGAACGGATTCCCGATGAACTGCGCGAATTGTGCGTCATTGGCAGGCTGGCTGCGGTTCCAGTAATCCTTCATAGGCAGCGGAATCAGCGCTTCCACGGTCAGTGGATTCCCTACGCGGTCCACTTGCACGTAGTCGCCAAAATACAGCGGATCCTGCGGGCTGGGACGCACCGTCACCTGCTGGCGCATGGTCGTCGCCCACCCCCCGATCTTCGCAGTCGGGCTGGCGGGATCGGTGGGAACGCTGCCGTCGGCGGTCGCCATGCTGACCGGCATCTCGACAGCGATCAGGCTGATGTTGTAGCCGGCGAATCCATCCACAGCGGCTGGGAAAGCCGCGCCCTGCCCTTGATCCGCGCCGCCGGTCAACACCGGAGCGGGTGAACGGAAGTTCAGGAAGTCGAACGTCGCGCCGGAATCGAAGTAGAACGCGTCGTCACGAGGCCCCGCGAACACGCGCATCCCGTTGGCAAGCGTGAACACGCTGGGCTGCCCCAGATTGGCCTCATAGCTCGGCGTGGCCTTTGGACCTTGATTGGGGGGCGCCACCGATAACGCGTGCCCGTGCAAATCGGTTGTGAATATGCTGGTCACTCCGGTTTTCAGATTGCGTACCACCACGTCGTAGGTCTGGTACAGCAGGATCCCGGTGCTGTCGATCGACGTGAGCGGGCCCAGATACGACAGGAACGTAGCGTTCTGCCGCAGCGTAGTGTTGAACACGAAATCGACCACCAGGTCGGGATTGCCATCCAGGCCTCGCGAGTTGTTGATGTTAAAGCGATACAAAACGCTGTCCGAGAATTTGTAATAGCTCGGTCCATTGTCTGGATTCTGGAAGCCCTGGACGCTCATGCTCATCACGAGACGGTCCGATTTGCCTTGCTCATAACTTCGGAAGATATAGAAGTCGTTGAGGTTGGCAGTCTGGTCTTCCAGCAACAGCGGGCCATTGCGATGGCTGGCCGCAAATGCAGATGCGGCCAGCGTGCACGCGATGACGCTGAAACGAAAAGTTGATTGATTCATGCACTCCTCCCTCTCGAGGTTGTGTTTTCGAGAGGTATTACGTAAGCGAGGGGCGAGCGGATTTAAAGCATGTCGACGATTCGCTGGCGCAAGGTTGCTGTTACCTCGCCGCGATCGCGCAGGACCAAGCCCGCGGTCGGAATCGGCTCGCCGATGCGCAGTACCACGGGCCCGGAGCGAAACGTCGCGGATCCCATGGCGAGGATGTGGCGCGTCCCCACTAGCGCGATCGGCACAATGGGGACGCCGGCTTTGATGGCGATATATGCGGCGCCTTCCTTGAACTCCTGAAGGACGCCGTCCATCGACCGGCCGCCTTCGGGAAAAGCAAGTATGGACACCTTGCGATCGTGGATCGTCTGCGCCGCGACGCTCAGTGTTTTGACCGCAGCCCGCGGATCTTCGCGGGGCACCGGGATATGGCCGGCCTGCATCAGGTGCGTACCCAGAAGCGGGATCTTGAAGAGGCCTCGCTTGGCCATGAACCGGAACTGCACGGGAATATGGCTGAGCACCACCGGAGTATCCATGTAGCTGAGATGATTGGACACAAAAACGTAGGCTGAGTTGGGATCGATTCTCTCCAATCCTTCCACCGTGACGCGTACGCGGGCGACCTTAAGGAGCGACCGCGCCCAAACCCGCGCCACCGCGATCATTGCGTGGCCGGACCCGTCAAAGATCGACAGGACCAAGCTGACGGAGCCGCACAGAATGGTCGAAGCGATGATCAGTGGATCGACAAAGATCAGGCTCCAGAGGAACGCCATCGGTTCATTGTACGAGGACTTCCGGATTCACCACGTTGATCGGCGTGCCTGCGCTGAACGCAACGATCTGGTCGAAGATCTCGGCAAACTGAATTTCGTATTCGTCGCGAGTCACGTAGCCGATGTGCGGCGTGCACACGACGTTTTTCATCTCGAGCAACGGGTAATGTGGATCGCAAACCGGTTCCTCTTCATAGACATCGACGGCGGCCATGCCGGGACGCCCCGCTTTCAACGCACTCACCAGCACGCCAGGCTCGATCAGTGGCGCACGGCTGGTATTCACCAGCAGCGCCGACGGCTTCATGCGTGCGAGATCGCTCGCTTTTACGATTCCTCGAGTTGCATCCAACAGCCGCATGTGCAGCGAGATAACGTCGCATGCTTCGAAAAACTGTTCTTTGCTGCGGGCCGCAAGATATCCGTCGTTCTGTGCCCGAGCGAGAGAAGCCTCGCGCGCCCATATCAAGACCTTCATTCCGAAGGACTTTCCGTAGCCCGCCACCACGCTTCCGATGCGGCCGTAGCCGTAAATCCCAAGGATCTTTCGGCGCAGGCTCTGGCCGACGCCGATCTGCCAGTTCCCAGCCTTGAGCGCGGCCATCTGCTGGGGAATCTGTCGCATAGCGGCCAGGATCAAGCCCCAAGTCAGTTCGGCTGCTGCGTAGGACGGCGTATCGGCATGTTGGCTCGACGACACCACGATCCCGTGCCTGGTGCAGGCGGCGATGTCGATGTGCGGGTATACGCTGCGCTGGCTGATCAGCTTCAATCTGCTCAAACGATCGAGCAGAGGGGCCTGAATCTTGGTCCGTTCGCGGATCAGTACCAGCGCTTCCGTATCTTTCAGGCGCTCGGCGAGCCTGTCGACATCCTGTACGTGATTGTTCCAGACCTCGACGTCGTGGCCCTTCAGCTTTTCGAAACAAGCGAGCGTACGAAGAGTATCGTAGTAATCGTCTAGGATCGAGATTTTCATCGACGCTTGCGATCCTTAAGCAAGTCCGAGCCCGACGATGTAATCCGGACGATAGAGCGCCCGTTGACGGATTCCATCCTGATCAGCCCACGATCATTCGCATCTTCCCAGACCTGGAACTTGGGGCAGGATGTTCGCCAAGCGTCCATGGTTTCCTCGTAGGTTCTTTCGCGATCTGTCACCCACTCCAGAAGATCGAGAATCAGGGTTTCAACGCCGTCAGACATCCGATATGTCTTACTATATCGAGACTCAAAAGTGAAACGCGAGACCGAACAGAAATACGCCGTGGTTGCGGCCGACCGTTCCACCGAGTCCGGCGGTACTCACAAAATCTCGGGCTTCGCCGCGCAGACTCAGCCAACGGGCCAGACGAAGATCGATTCCGCCCCCGACATCGAAAGCGGGATGAAAACTCGAGGCACTAGTCGCCGTGACCTGTCCGTTGACCACCGAGTCCCGTTCATTGTAGGTAGCGAGGCCGCCGCCGGCCGCGGCATAGAATGAGACGCGCGTACCAGTGGGAATTTTATAACGAATGCCCGGCGTGAAGTAGAATGCGCTGCGATTCAAGCTGGACACGCTGCCTCCCGTAACGGTTCCGGAGACGTTGGTGACGAAAGTCAACGGCGTTTCAAGGTAGAGGCTGCCTGCCTTGGTGGAAGTGAATTGATAGCCGAAGCTGTACTGTTGCGTGAACCCGGCTGACCCGGTGACAGTTGCGGAGCCATCGGATCCGACGACCACGGCGCCGGAAGCGTGAGCGCGACCGAACATAAAACTGATGTCCATATTCTGCACGCCTTGTGCGAAAGCGGCCGCGCACGTTATGGATAGCAGCAGCACCGTTCTCATGAAGTTGCACCTTTCGAGACATCTTAGACCGCGTGCGTCTTCAAGGGCCAGCGGATTCTTATGAGCGGCGCGAATCGCAGGATGGACGGCGTGGCGCGGAATCACGCCGCTCATCGGCTGGATACGCCGCTCATCGGTGAATCGTTGTTCTGACGTTGCGCGCTTCTTATACTGGACGCGAGCCGATGCGCCGCGCCATAGCAGTCTTAACGGTATTGGGCCTTTCGTGGGCGCAGGCTTATGCCGCTCCACGCACGTCCTGGAACAAGATCCGCTATCATGGCGGCACTATACAAGTAAAGGTCGACCCGTGGGATTGGAACACCGCGATCGCGGTGAACCCGGACGCGATCATGCTTACGTTTTCGCCGAAAGCGACGGTGCGGATCAAGCCGTCGCAGGTCCAGTCGATCAGCTACGGGCAGGAGGCGCACCGGCGCGTGGAAAACGTGGTCGCGTTGGGAGTTCTGGTGGGTCCGTTTGCGTTGTTCGGGCTGCTGCACGTCAGCCGGGACCAACTGGTCGGCATCGTATATGATACGGACGACGGAAAACGGGGAGCAGTGCTGCTGGAGAGTCCGTTCGCATTAGCGATCCTGGCGGCGTTGAAAAATGTCACGGGGAAGCCGATCAACGTCGCGCCCTGATGCAGATGGTGAACCAAGTGTTGGAGATCGCTTTATACAGCGCGTCGCTGGTTACGTTCACGTTCGGGGCGCTGACTTTTTTGGTCCTCGTTGTAATGTACTGGCGGGATCGGGCGCGTCGTCGAGCGCCGGTGCTGGCGGCTTTCACGCTGGCGCTGGCCGCGTCGTTCGTAATCAATTTGACCTTGCAGATCGCTTGGATCCCGACTCTCGATCTCGCCTTGCGCGTAGTCACCAGCCTGCTTCCCGCGCTGATTTTCCACCTGGTGTATTCATCCGAGAAGCGGCATCTGCCGGCGCCCAACATATGGCGCTGGTTGGTAATCGGATGGTATCCAGCCAGCCTGGCTGTGGGACTGAACGCACCCGCGATTGCATTGGCCCTGGGCGCGGGGGTGGGACTTGCGGCAGAGATCTTTTCGCGGCGCGTGCTGGATGCTCGGGCCCGGCCTCATCGCTTGTGGATCGGCGCAATTCTGGCCTTGATCGTTTGCGTCTCCGCGATCCAGATCGCCTCGAACCCCAGTCCATTGTTCAGCCTTCTGCCGGATTACCTGGTGCTGGCGCTGTTCTCCGTCACGCTGTATTACGAAGAGCGTCTGATTTTCTTCGACCTGGTGATTAAGCGCGGCGCGATGTTTCTGGTCGCGTTGACGGGCCTGACGATATTTTCCGCGGCCGGATTCAGGCTGCTCGGCGAGCCCCGGCTCGATTGGATGAAGCTGTGGGTTTGCGCGCTGGCGCTGACCCCGTTCTGGCTGTCGGCGCCGTGGATTTACCGGCGGCTGGAACATTTCCTGGACCGGGCGTGGCTCGGGCGGCGCTATTCGATGGAAGAAGCGGAACAGAAATTCGCCGAAGATGTGCAGTCCGCGGTTTCAGAGGCCGAATTGCGCGAGCGGTCTGCGCGAAGTCTGGGCGAAATCTTTCGCTCCGCGGCCGACGTTTGTTTCGACCGGGAGGAAAGAACCGGAACCGGTATGATCGCGGCGCTGGCGCGCGACGGGGCACAAGTCGGACACGTTCGTGTGAGCGAGCGGCCGAACGGAGCTCCATTTCTGAGCGATGATCACCGCCTGCTTCGAAGTTTGGCGCGGACGCTCGCCGTCGTGCTCCAAAACGTGCGCTTCCGCGAACGGCAACAGCAACAAGAGGAGCGTGAACAACACTTGCGGCTGCTCGCCAGCCGCGCGGAGTTGAAGGCTCTACGTGCGCAAATCAATCCGCATTTTCTGTTCAATGCGCTGAACGCGATTGCTGGATTGATTGCCGAGAATCCGCAGTTAGCGGATGAAACCATTGAGCGCCTGGCTCGCGTGTTCCGCTATGCGCTCTCGAAGTCCGAAACCGAATGGGTCCGGCTGGACGAGGAAATGGAGTTCGTGGAAGCGTACCTGCTGATCGAACAGGCGCGTTTCGGCCAGCGGCTGCAAGTCGAGATGGCCATTGAAAGCGCAGCCCGAGCGGTACCAATTCCCGCCGTCTGCATTCAGCCGCTAGTCGAAAACGCGATCAAACATGGCGTAGCGGCCGTGGAAGGTCCGGGCAAGGTCGCCGTACGAGCCGGTATCGACGGCAATCGCCTGCGCGTCGAAATCTTCGACAGCGGCTCGGGATTTGTCTCCGGATTTTCGATCGGCAACGGAGGGCACGGACTGCGCAACATTTCCGACCGCCTGACTGGTTATTATGGCGCTTCAGCGCGGCTGTGGTGGCAGAAAGGGGGCGGGGGAAACCGGGTGTTCGTCGAAATTCCGGTAACTCGATCGGCGGAATCGAATGGTAATGCGCGTACTGATCGTGGATGACGAAGCGCCCGCGCGGGCGCGGCTGCGGCAGATGCTGGCCGCTGAGGGGGACCTCGAAATCGCAGGCGAAGCGGAGACCGGCACGCAGGCGATGAAGCTCGCCATCGATCTGAAACCGGATGTGATTCTGCTGGATATTCAAATGCCCGGGTCCAGCGGGATCGATGTAGCAGCCAGCCTTCCGAAGCCCCGGCCTCACGTGATTTTCTGCACTGCGTTTGAGCAGCACGCGGTGGATGCGTTCGAGCTCCACGCGCTGGATTATCTGCTGAAACCGATCAGCCGGGTTCGGCTGAAGCAGGCGCTGGATCGCGCGCGCGAGACTCCGGCGAGCGCAAACGAATCCGGAATCGATGCGGCGATCGCTCAGGCCGGCCGCGACCCGGCTCGGTTTCTGGCCAAAAAAGCCTCGCGCTATGTGGTGATCGGCGAGGCCCAGGTCTTGTACTTCTGCTCCGAGGATGGTTTGACGCGCCTGGTCGCGGAGAGCGGCCAATATTGGATGGATCCGACGTTGAATGAGCTCGAATCGCGGGTGAATCCGAAGCGGTTCTTTCGAATCTCACGGGCTACGATGATTCATCTGAACGCCGTGGAGGAAGTCTTCCCGCTAACGGGCGGGTCCGGTGAGGTGCTCCTTAAAAACGGCCAGCGCCTGGAAGTCAGCCGCCGCCGTTTTCGGGAATTGTTGCAGGCGATTGAAGGAGCGTGACCTCGCGTGGTCACTCGCTGAAGAAGTGCCATGGACCGCTATCCACGTCGAAAGTCTGATCGGCGTGCCGTTCCAGATACCAGCAGGGAGTGTCATTGTAATGCGGAAACATGGAATGGACACACTCTTCCATTTTCGGTCTCTCTGTGCGCTGCTCGATCTGGCGATTCTTCAAATGAATGGCATAGCGCCGGTGTACTTCCACTTGCCCGAACGCGCCCGCAGTTTGCGCGATTTTGCGCCTGAGGACCAGCCAGTCGACGGTCCAGACGATCGCCGCCAGGAGTAGAATCACCCCGAGGGCGCGCGTTACATAGGTCCGGATGCGTTTGCCCATTCTTTATTGAGCGGATACGCGGAACTTCTTCGCCGCAAGTACGCCGAGCACCACGAAAAGCACCAAAACTAAACCCTGCGCGATCGCGAATGGCGGCTCGGACCCCGTCGGAGCCAGTTCATGCAACGACGGCACCTTCAGGAACAACTGAACCACCAGAACAAAGACGTTGAAGTACAAGGCGATCACAGCGGTGATCGCGTAGGTCCTGCGCCACCCGCCGGCGAGATGAAATTTGTAGCGGCCGAGAATCGCAATCGCCAGCACGATCAGCGAGAGGATCCCGATCGCATGCGATGGCAGGAAGTGAGGAGCCGGCAACAAGAAGCCCGTCGCGCTGGTGGCCACGGTGGTGATCAGAAACAATAAAGTCCAGCCGTCGAGCCGCTTTGCGCTGAGCATCCCGAACACGACGACGAAGCCTGAGACGATTCCCACCAGGCTCAAAAGGACATGCACAAGAGTCATTCCCGACATGGCTACAAACATACGTCCTCTTCTTTTACGCGTTTCGGACGACCAAGATATCATAGGCCGAGCTGCGGTCCTGGTACTTATGTAGTATGAGCCGAATTGAACAGGATTCGATGGGCAAGATCGAAGTTCCGGATGATCGCTTGTGGGGCGCGCAGACCGAACGCTCGCGCCACAATTTTCCGATTGGCACTAATCGATTTCGCTGGGGTCGTCCAGTGATCCGCGCGTTCGGCGTCGTGAAAAAGTGCGCCGCGCTAGCGAATCGCGACCTGGGCGAACTCTCTGTCGAAAAGACCGACGCCATTGCGCGCGCCGCGCAGGAAGTGATCGACGGCAAGTGGGACGCCGAGTTTCCGCTGGTGGTGTTCCAGACCGGCTCCGGAACGCAGACCAATATGAACGCGAATGAGGTGATCGCAAACCGGGCGCGCCAGCTTGCGGACGTTGCGATTCATCCCAATGACGACGTGAATCGCGGGCAGTCGTCCAACGATGCGTTCCCAAGTGTTATGCACATCGCGACTGTGGAACAGATCGACCGTGTGCTGTTTCCGGCCGTCGGTATTTTAAGGCAAACTCTGGCGGCCAAATCGGCGGCGTTCGCGGAGGTGGTGATGATCGGCCGCACACACTTGCAGGACGCGACTCCGATTTCGCTGGGCCAGATCATTTCGGGATGGGTAGCGCAGCTCGACCAAGCGATCGAAGCGATTCGATACGCAACCAAAGCCCTCTACGAACTGGCGCTAGGAGGCACGGCGGTCGGAACCGGGTTGAACGCGCATCCGGAGTTCGGCGCAACCGCTGCACGGCTCATCGCGGCCGAAACAGGAGAACCATTCGTCTCCGCGCCGAATAAATTCGCGGCGCTTTCCGCTCACGACGCGATGGTCACGGCCAGCGGCTCGCTGCGGACGCTGGCAGGGGCTCTGATGAAGATCGCCAACGACATCCGTTGGCACGCCTGCGGACCTCGCGCCGGCATCGGCGAGCTCAGGATTCCCGAGAATGAACCCGGCTCTTCGATCATGCCGGGAAAGGTCAACCCGACGCAGTGCGAGGCGCTGACGCAAGTCGTGGTCCAGATCTTCGGAAACGATCATGCGGTCGCATTCGCGGGTTCCCAGGGCAATTTTCAGCTCAACGTTTATAAGCCGGTGATCCTGCATAATGTGCTCGAATCGATTGAACTGCTGGCGGAAGCGTGCCTTTCTTTCGAGGAACGCTGCGCGCGCGGCATCGAGCCCGATCGTGCGCGCATTCAGGAGCACCTTGAAAACTCACTGATGCTGGTGACCGCGCTCAATCCGCACATCGGATATGAAAAGGCCGCGCAAATCGCCAAGGCGGCCTATCACGAAGGTTGCACATTGCGTGAAGCGGCGATCCAGTCCGGCTATGTAACCGCCGCACAATTCGACGAATGGGTTAAGCCGGAGGCGATGACACACCCTTGATCGCTTCTCTGATTTCGCGTTCCAGCGCGTCCATCAGCTCGGCCACCGGCATCGCGCGCGCCAGGCGTGCGCCTTGTCCGGCAAACAGCGAAAGATATTCGCGGTCGCTTTTCCGGGCGGCCGCCGCGCGCATGGGACCGGTGAGCGTGTTCTGCCACGGATAACTGAGCGCTTCCGAAGACTCGCTCTGTTCCATGAATCGATTGCGAATGCCCCGCGCCCATCGGCCCGAAAATGCTCGCGTCAGCGATGTGCTGTTGTCCGACGCTTCCAGCACCGCCTGTTTGTATGTCGGCAACGCTCCGCACTCCCGAGTGGTCAGAAACGCGGTTCCCATTTGCACGGCCGACGCCCCCAGCGCCAGCGCGGCGACGATCCCGCGTCCGTCCATGATTCCACCGGATGCGATGACGGGCATCCGCACCGCATCGACGATCTGCGGCGCCAGCGCGATGGTTCCGACCAAGATCGGCGCCGCGGGTACGTTGAAAGAGCCACGATGCGCGCCGGCTTCGCCGCCCTGCGCGACGATCGCGTCGACTCCGGCGGCCTCCAATTGCTTCGCTTCGTCAACGGTGGTCGCGGTTCCCATCACATAGGTTCCTTGTGCGCGCAGGCGATCGATAGCGCTCGGCGGTAAGATTCCAAACGTGAAGCTGACGATCGGGACTCGCGCTGCGAGCACGGCCTCAAACTGTTGATCGAAGGCATCCGGCGGCTCGGCGATCACGGGCGGAGCTATGCCCAACCGGTCATGAATCGGTGCGAGCAATTGAAGTTGCCGGTCAACGTCGCCGGAGAGAGGTTCTCGCGCAGATGGCACGAAAAGATTAATCGCGAAGGGCCGAGGAGTGATCTCGCGCGTCGTCCGGATCTGACGCTCGATCTCAAGAGCGCTGAGGTATCCGGCTGCGAGCACTCCTAAGCCACCGGCATTCGACACCGCCGCCACCAGCTCCGGAGTGGTGATGTTAGCTCCTGCCATGGGCGCCTGAATCACGGGAAGGCGTAATTCGAATGGCAGCTTCCTCACGGCCGGCACGTCCTCGCTTTAGGCCCCAACTCCGAAGGCAGCAGCGCGTACGCCGCCTCGATCCATTCACACAGAAGAGGACGCGTATCGCGCGGGTCGATGATTTCTTCGATACCGAACGCCTCCGCCGTTCGCAGCGGGGAGCGAAACTGATTGAGCGAGTCCTCAATCTCGCGGCGGCGAGCATCGGGATCGGGCGAGGACTCGATGTCGCGCCGATACGCCGCTTGCACGCCGCCCTCGATCGGCAGCGATCCCCAGTCGCCGGAGGGCCACGCGTAGCGCAGATTCAGCCCTTGCGCGTTTCCATGACCCGCCCCAGCCACGCCGAAGCAGCGGCGAATCAGAATCGAGATCCACGGCATAGTCGCCTGGTACACCGCGACCAACGCGCGTGCGCCCGCGCGAGCCGTGCCTGCGCGCTCCGCCGCGCTGCCGATCAGAAATCCTGGATTGTCGACGAAATTCACCACCGGGATGTGAAACGTGTCGCACATGTCCACCAGCCGGATCATCTTGTCGCACGCAGCAGCGTTGGGCGCGCCGCCGCCCTGCTTCGGATCGTTCGCGATCACGCCGACCGGATAACCGTTCAGCCGTGCGAGCCCAGCCACCAGCGGGCGGCCATAGTAAAAACCAGCTTCAAAAAACGATTCGCGATCGAAAACCAGGCTGAGAATACGGCGAACATCGAAGCTGCGGCGCCGGTCGCGCGGGATGATCGAAAGCAGCTCTTCTTCGCGGCGCTTCGGATCGTCGGACGGCGCCGCGCGCGGTGGAACTTGCCAGGCGCTCGACGGCAGGTAAGAGAGAAAGCGGCGGATCATGGAAAACGCTTCGTCTTCAGTTTCGACTTCGTTGTCGACGGCGCCGCTGCCGCGCGCATGAATCTCGTGGCCGCCGAGCTGCTCCTTCGATACTTTTTCCCCGACTCCGCGCTCCACTACCGGCGGTCCAGCCACGAACAATTGGCTCGACCCGCGGACCATCACCGAAAAATGCGATGTAACCACGCGCACCGCGCCGAGTCCCGCTACTGGACCCAGGCACGCGCCCACTACCGGCACTTCCCCGAGCATCGCGGTGATCGTATCCCACGCCGGATTGGCGGGAACATAGGTCCGGCCGATCTGTTCGATGGTCTTGACGCTGCCCCCGCCGCCGGTGCCGTCCACCAGCCGGATCATCGGCATGCGCAAGCCGCGCGCAAGTTTCTCTGAATGGCCCATCTTATTGCCGATGGAAGCGTCGGCCGCTCCGCCGCGCACGGTAAAATCGTCGCCGCCGACCACGACGCCGCGTCCATCGATGCGTCCGGTCCCAGCGACGAAGTTCGATGGTGTGAAAGCGATCAGATTGCCTTGCGCATCGTATTTCGTCTGGCCCGCCAGGGCGCCGGATTCGTGGAACGATCCCGGATCGAGCAGCCGGTCGATTCTTTCGCGAACGGTCAGGCGTCCAGCGGCGTGTTGCCGCTCGATGTTGGCGCGCCCGCCCATCAACCGCGCCAGCTCCTCGCGGCGGCGGATCTCGTCGAGTTCCGGTTGCCAGCTCACTTAAACGATCATTGTACGCGCGCGCTCTACTTCCCCGAAGCCGCGGTGATTTTCAAGCTCGCCGACGGAAAGGTGGGTAGTTGCGACACGACGAAGGGTGGCAAGATCGGCGCGATGACCGCGCTGATCACAGGCCCGAGCGTCACAGTCTGCACGCCCGTCGGGACACTCGCAGGGACGGTGAAGTTAATCTGCGTCACGCCGACCAGCCCGGGCGGAACGCCGATGAATGTGATGGGCGCATTCGTCCCTCCGACTGTCATTGTGTAGCCGAACCCCGGCTTGGGTAGATTCTTCGTGGCCGTCCCAGGTTGAGGAGGGGCACCCGTCGGCAGGAATGGCGTCACATCGCCGTCGCCGGTCATAAACGCCGTCGCTGTCTGCCCGGCGCGAGCCGTGTTGGTGGGAGCGAGGAATCCACCCGAATCCGTGAAGAACTGAGGCGCGGAAACGCCGACCGACAGCAGGTACGCGGCGGCCTGTCCGTTGTTGTTCACGCCCAGAACCGCGGTTCCAGTGCCGGTCTCATACGGGATCTGAACGGTGATCTCTCCCGGTGCGATCGAATAGATCGGCGCTGTAATGCCATTCACCGTCACCGACACCCCCGCCAGCGCTTCGGCGAGTGGCAGCCTGGACGGCTCCTGCCGCGTGGGAGCGAGATTCGATCCCTGAATTACCGCCATCGCTCCCGGCGCCAACACTGGATTGAAGGCTGCCGCGTTCGAGACGCTGTCGATCGTCATCGCCGATGACCCGCCCACTACGAACACAACTCGTACATTCGCGATGGACGCGCTGGATTGGATCACCAGGGTCGCATCGTAAACTCCGTTCGAAAGCGTAGCTCCCGATGCTTGAAGGATCAACTGTGCCGAACCTACCGTTCCGTTGACTTCCGTTAGACCCTGCCAAACGGTCAGCCAACTCGAGGCCCGGCTCGGCACCACGGAAACACTCCACTGCGAAGAGCCGCCAACCACGTCAACGGTAGCCGTCCCGCTTTTTGATGCGGAGTCCGCGAGCATTTCGACGAACTGCGACGACGCAGAGAGCGTAGGCTGTCGAAACGCGTCCACGGTGGCGAGCGGGGCCGACGCAGTTACGGTGACTGTCGTTCCGATCTCGCTCTCAGCCACGAGCTGAGAGCTCGCATTCCCTGGAGCGCTCGGCCAGCAGATGGTCCCATGGAGCGTTCCATACGGCGCGATTCGCGTAGTGCCGAACAGCCCCGGAATCGATGCGCTCAGATCGAACGCCCCGGCTTTCAGACTCTTAAAGAGGAACAGGAACCCGCTGGTCTCCTGGACCGTCAACTGTTGCGACCATTGGCACGTTGCGTCGGCCTGAGGATTCTGCTGCACCGTCGAGGCCACGCTCAGTGTAAGAGCAGGCACGAACGCCGGCCCGCCCGGACCGATGAACGGCACCGTCAAATCCCGCGACCACGTGGCCCCGTTTGCGTCGACTCCGGCGAAGTGAAAATCCCGCTTCAGCGGCACGGTGAGGCCGGTGCCTTCGAGCGACGCTGTGATGGTCCCGTTCGCCGGAATGTTGGTGCTGTTGAACGCGGAAAGATTCGAATTGTTGCCGTTGATCGTGAATCCGGTGAGCTTCGTCCTGACGCCCGCTTTCTCCGTCAGTGTGAGCGTGTAAGGCCACACCGTGATGCTCTGATTCACCGGATTCGGATTCACGGAGGGGATCACGAACGATCCCGACGCGGGAACATTCAGTTTCAGCGCGGCGGCTCCGGCCGAGGCGTTGTACACTCCATCGCCGCTATAGAGCGCCGTAACCGTTCCGCTCCCGGCCGCCATCAGAATGCCTGGCGCGGAGACCGATGCACTTCCGGAGGAAAGCGTTACCGTCCCCAACGGAACATCGTCGGCGATGAACGTCACCGTCCCCGTGGGCGGAGTCTTCCCGCCGCCGGTAACCGAAGCCGCAAGCTGGACGGTATCGGTCACGTTGTAACTTGCCGGACTCGCCGTGAGGGAAGTCGTGCTGGACGTGCCCGCCGACCATTCATTGGCCAGATTATTCACGTTCATCGAGCCAAGACCGGTCGCCAAATCGTAGCCTGGTCCGGCACTGTATCCGAGAAAGCCGTTGACGCAGCTCGGGCTGCCCTGTTCGCAGGGAATATTGTTGTCGCCGGACGTGATGTCGTGAAAAACATCGCTGGTCGACTGCGCCATGCGGTACAGCACGGGATTGATATTCCCCAATCCCGGTTGCACCAGCGTTCCTTTCGAGACCAGAAACTGATTCAACAAAGCAACGATGCCGGCGAAAGTGGGTGTTCCCACCGAAGTGCCGCCTATGATCAGGAAAGTCCCTTGCGTGGCTATCTCGAAGCCGTCGTGATCCGGCGACGCCGCCAGCGCCACGTCCGGAATGTCGCGCGCGTTATCGTTAGGAACGCCCGGCCCGGTCTGCCAGATCGGTTTTGAAAAGAAGACGCTGGCCGCGCCGCCGGATGCGGCCGGCGAATGCCGCTCCGCCGAATCGTTCCAGGCGACTTCAGGAATGTAAGACAACGCCGACCCATCTTTCGCGTCATTGCCGGTGGCCCAGTAAGTCCCGCTGCCCTCGTTAAACCTGGTGCCTCCGACGGCGGTGATTTCGGGAACCGTCGCCGGGAAACTGCCGGTCAAGCCTTTGGAAGCCTGCGGTGAAGGCGAGCTGATGTCGCAGGTAGCGGCGCCCCAATCGCCCGAAGAAGCGATCCACGTGATTCCCTGCGCATTGGCTTGCTGCGCGACCACGCGGATTCCAGGCTGGTTGGCCGCTTCGCAGCCGCCGTAGCTCATGCTCACCACCGGCGCAAGATTCTGGTCGATCGCATACTGCGCGGATGCGAAAACATCCTGCGAATACACATAGATGACGGTCGCGTTAGGAGCCACTGCGCCCGACCATTCCAGGTCCAGGTTGGCTTCTACCAGATCGCCGGTTACGCCGGGGTCCGCTCCGAACAGCACCAGCTTCGGATCCTTCGCCGGCAGCTTGAATTGCGTGCGGAACGCGCGCAGATCGGACAGAATCACGTCGGTTTGCCCTGCGATCGCGATCTTCTGGCCGGTGCCGTCGATTCCGGCCTTATAGAGCGGCGCAACGCTGTAAATAGTCGCGAAGTCTTCGGGAACGATGAAATGGCTGCTTCCGCTGTTATACGCGGGAGCCACCGGCTTCATCAGCATTGGCTTCAGTCCGAAGTCGTTCAATCCGGTAAATCCGCTGATCACTCCGGCCAGGGCGGCGGGAATCGACGGATCGGTGGAGTTGGCTATGTGCGTTTCGCCATTCGACACATAGCGATGCATCTGCGTGTGCAGCGCGCTGCCGATCTGCGCGGCAGTCCCGCTGAATGTGATCCAATGCCGGCCTCGCGCAACTTGATTGACAGAGAGTCCCTGGGAGCTGAGCCAGGACGAGACTTTTTGAAGGTCGTTATCGGTCAGTCCGAAGCGGTCCGCGAACTGTTCGGGTGTGAGCCAGCGATGATAGTTTGGTGAACCCGGACTCTGCTGCTCCGCCAGGAACGATTCGAGCCCGGCCGCCGGTTTCAGCAGCACGGTGACGAGGCGAATTTCCGTTTCCGGTGCGGCCAGCCCCTGATCGAACTGCGGCTGGGCGCCCGGATGAACGTGACCCTTCAGGACCACCGTGGAGCCAGAATCGATCGGCGCGGTGATGCGATCGTCCGCTGCAGCCGCGATCCCCGCCAAAAATAAACACCAAAAAATGCCTATCGAAAAAGTGCAAATGCGCACAAAGTCCCCTTTTACGACGGATAAGACGCCTATTGTATCCCAGGATCGCGTTACAGTTCTGTGATTAAAGGGACTAGTGGCGTGTCGCGGGGATTTCGTGATCACGCATCCATTCCCTTACGTTCGTCGCCCGGTTGCGTCGTTGATATTTGAGAGCGCCGACACGGAGCCGTGGCCGAAGGGAGTTGTGGACAGCCGCTCTCCGCGCGGATTCTCCTAGTACTACTGTGTTATAAACGGAGAAGGCCACAAAAAGGGCATGCAGGAAGCTGCCGAAGGATGTGGCGCGCAATCGCGATGCGGAGCGTGGCGATGGAAGCTGGATTATGCCGAGCGTAACGCACGGGAGGCGCCGCGCGGATGGAACTTCGCGGGTATTTTGGGTACGGGTAGGTTAAGTTTGTCAACACGCACCGAGGGGGAAAAGAGGCTCCTCTCGGCGATGAGGAACCCGTAAGCGGCGATGCAGAGGGTGGCGTGATGATGGAAGCCTCGCCAGCCCCGGCCCTCGAAGTGGCCGAGGCCGAGTTCCTGTTTGAGTTCCTCATAGTCGCGTTCCACAATCCAACGACGCTTGGCGATACGAACCAAGTCGTTCCGCGTGGTGGCGGCAGGTAAGTTCGAGAGCCAGTATCTGGTGGGCTCGTCTACCCCCTTGGGCCATTCGATCAAGAGCCATTCCTCCGGATGCGGCTCGCTCTGTTCGTAGTCTCCATGCGCGGGGCGGACACGGACCGCCGCGAACCGCGAGCGAAGGTTTTTCTGGCTGCCCTCCCGCCAAGTGATCTGTTTCCATGCCGTCTCCGGCAGAGCCATGGCCAACTGCTTGGTACTGACCGGTTGAGGATGCTTATCGCGCCGCAACAGTTTAGGAGGTCTTCCCGTCTCTTTCCGTGGCTTGGCCGGCAAGGGCTGCTGGCCTGGCTCCCAGACGCTCAGCGAAGACTGGGCAAACCGCTGATTTCACATCGAAGCCCGGCCGTGGACAGAGCGGTCTGTCCTCTTTTTCAACAAGCTTCTATTCGGTTTCAGGTGCGCTCTAAGGTCCCAGGGACTTCGCAGCGCCATCTATCAACGCCTGCTTCTCCGTCTCAGCGAGCCTTGTAGGCTAGAACGAGAACAGAATCGACGAGTATCCGGTGTGGGCGTGGAAGCTCTGAATGCTGGAGAACTGCTCGGCGTAGCCGTAATACTGGTACCCGACGTTCCACCGCATCCTGCGGTTTAACTGAAGTGAAAACCGCGCCTCAGGCGACAGAAACTTCACTGGAAATGTCTGGGCTGCCAGGAATGGGTCGAGATTCGTCGAAGCTTCCTCGCCGGGCGGCAAACCGTCGGGCGTGGATCGGCCGTCGCCAACGTCCTGCGTGTAGCTGTACCCAACGTAGAAGTCGGCCCGCTTCCGGACGCTAAAGCGAGCGCCCAGCGTCGCGGTGTAGATGTTGCTGATGTACAGGGAGTTGAAATTGGTCAACTGGCCGGCGTCGAAGAAATCCATCCCGCCAAGCGTATTCAGGTGAATCTTGTTGAATCCCGCATCGATCGCGAACCAGTTGTTCGGAATCCAGGAGCCGTCCACGCCGTAGTTGCGCGAATGCGAGGCGTAGCTAGTCAGTGAAATCGAGTTGAGATTATAGTCGGTCTTGGCGAATGCGCCCAGCCGGAAATCTTTCCGCTTATACTCAACGCGCGCCCGAAACGTCTGGTAGTTTTTGTCGCTGATGGGCGTGTAAGGCATGTCGGCCCGGCCGATTTCGCCATCGAGCAGCAGGGTAAGGCCCTTCATCGGACGGATGCGGAATCCCAGGATTCCCGCACTCAACTGGTTGGTCTGCGTGATCGGCGTAACGTCAGGAACGGGTCCGCCGAGGCTTTCCTGCCCGTCGATCACACCGATACGCCGGTTCGAATAGGTGTAGCCGGCGTGCATCGAGAACCATTTTCGAACGCGGATTTCCGCGTCGGTCGAATTTACGATAGTGCGGATACCCAGATATGTGTAGGGAATAAACGGCGTGATTGCGACTCCGTTTTGAAGCTCGGAAAACACCGCGTCACCCTCCGTGCGGATGTTGGCAACGCTGGTCTGATTGGTGATGGTGAGGAACGTCGTGGGGAACAGGCTGACCGTCAAGTTGCCGGCGGCGGCGGGCCGGCGGGCATCGCCGATCGCCAGGATCTGCTGTGTCATCGCGGCGCCGATGGGAGTGATGCCGCCCGAAAACTCGTTGTCGATGAAATTGCGCTCACCCGCGACATAGCTGAAGCGCCCGTTCACGGACCACAGGCGCCCGCCGTCCCGAAACAATCCGACGCGCCAATACGGGCTGGTGCCGTGATACGGCTGGCTGCTCTGATAGGCGCTGAGCGACGCGGGACCGATTCCGCTGAGGCCAGGCTCGGCGACCCCCAGAACGTTGATGGGCGTGTCTTCCTTGAAATCCTCCCATCCCCGGAGAACGTTCACTCGGAATCCCCAGAATTTCACCTCGCCGCCGAGCCGGTATTCGTTCTGCGCGCGATGAATGTCGGCGATGAGGGGATACACGTCGCCGCGGAAGTCGAATAACTGGATGGTGGTGAGCGCCGGACCGTCCTCAATATTATTCGAATAGCCGAGGAATAACTTGAAATTGCCCTGCGGGAACAACGTCAAATCATGATCCTGCCAGCGCCGGCTGGTGTTCTCAAAATGCGCGCCGTTGGCGATGGTCAGCGCGGGATCGAAGAAATCGTTCTCCCTCCACATCATGTCGTAGCGATACAGGCCGTTCTTTTCGATGCGCAGTGTCGCGGACTCATAAGGATCGTTGCCCAGGCCCTGCGTGTTGAGCTGGATCTGATCGAACCAATGCCCATGGCCGTCGCGCGATTGGATCGAAAGCGAGCTCGACAGCAGGCGCACCCCATCGGTGTAGTTCACCGTGCTGCGATACATGTCGAAGTCGCCGCCGGCCGTCCCGAATCGATAGCCGAGTTCGAACGAGTTCATGACGTTGTAGTCGGCGGTGTTGTCGCCGCGCGGATTGCCGACCTGCTCGCCGGTGGTGGGCGCAACCGGAGGTTGTGCGTAAACGGTAAGAGCAGCGAGACACAGTATGGAGATGGTGGTTTTCATCGCTGTCTCCTATCGGAAAAAGAACTCGCTGGTGTTCGACCCGTGTATGCGCGGATGGCACGTGGTGCAATTGTGGTAGCGCGGATCGGCCAGATTGTGATCGGAGGGCGGGCGCTGCACCCCGGTGCCGAACTTGGCTCCGAAGCTCCCAAAGTTTCCTTCGCCGTTATGGCATTCCAGGCACATCGTGAATACAGTAGGACGGCGCAGGAGCCGCGCATTCATCGAACCGTGCGGCTGATGGCAGGTTTCGCAGCCTTCGACGCGCACCGAACCGTGCTCATAGACGAACGGTCCGCGCTTGTCAGTGTGGCAATTGAGACAGGCTTCTTCGTTGCCCTGCTTCTGATCGACCATGCGCGGCCGGGACGCCATTTTCCAGGTGGGAGCAGGCGCGCCATGAGGATTGTGGCAGTCCGTGCACTGGATGACGCCTTCATTCACCCGGTGTTTAAACGGCATGGAGAACTGCGCGCGGACGGAGCCGTGGCAGGTGTAGCACAGTTCGGTCTGGGTCTTGGCGAGCAGGAATTTCGGCGCGGTCGATTTATGAATCGAGTGGCAGTTGGTGCACACGACGTCCTCCTGCGTGTGTGTGCTCCGACGGATGTTGGCGCGCGAGATGGTTTGCCCATGGCAGCGCAGGCAGGCGTCCAGGGTTTTATCTGGGGCCAGCTCAGAAAAGGCGACAATGGTCGCTTTCCCTCCACGAGCTTCGACGTGAGCCTTGCCTGGTCCGTGGCAGCTTTCGCAGCCCGTGTTATCAGGCGATTCCTTTCCGGAAGCGACGGATTTGAAATGAGGATTGCGGTAAAAATTCGACCACACGTCGGGATGGCAGGTTTTGCAGACGTTGCTGCCGACATAGTCCGCGGCCAAGGCCGCGGGCGGCGCCAAAGCGCAGGCCAGCAGCAGTGCGCGAAGCGAGTACATGGCAACACTATATCTGACCCAAGCGCAGCGCGGATTGTTTGTAAGAAGCGGGAAAGCCGGAAAGGCGGAGCTCGCCGAACTAGGATAAGATATTGACAGTCTTGAAGTTACGGAGCCACCGCCGGACGCGCCGTTGCATTCCCGGCGCGCATCTTTTTACGATTTTTTTACTATTTGATAAAAGAAAAGGAGCCAGCCTTCGGGACGTCATTACTGACTGGATCCCGTCGGCTGGCTCGCGGTTCCTGGCGTTAGCGTCCTTCCGCGGACGTGTAGCTGATACCAACCATCGGAACGAAATCCTGCAGCCAACCGCCGACTTTGGCGCCTTGCGCGGGGGTGATTACCTGCTTCGGAAACGGAGTCAGATAATCGTGCAATTCCGCCCGGATCTGAACATGGGGAGCCACCTGCAGTTTCACTCCGCCGCCGGCGCTAACCAGGGGCGTAACGTCCTGGGCTTGGGTAAGCAGCGCGAAATTGCTCAAAGGCTGATAGGCGACCTGCGCGCCGGTACCCTGGTATACCTTGATGCCGGCGCCCACGGCGACGAACGGGCGGATCCGCGAGCCGTTCGGGGTCGCGTGCCACAGAACATCGTAGTGCAGCGCATAGGAGCGGGCCGCGAACGTAGCCTGCGTCCCGCCTCCGTTCAGTTCCAGGGAGCCGAGCTGGAAGTCGCCGCGCAGCTCACCGCCCCATTTCCCCACACTATTGTTGGCGAGCCAGGCGCTGCCAGCAAGATTGGTCGCAATCTTAGCCGACACCGAGCCGCCCGGCGCGCTCACATCGTTGGAAGTGTAGAAACCTCCGCCAACGCCGCCGCCAGTCTCCCACTTTTGGGCCGTCGCGGAGGGCGCGAATACGGAGCAGCACACCGCAAGAGACACGACCAGAGTCAGAGTGAATTTCATATCGTTTCCCTTCCCTTTGCTTCTAAATTCGTTAATTGACGACGCGGAGTGAAATGGCCTGGACCGCGCCGCCCTGGCTAATCACCAGCGGCACGCTCAGCCCCTCCGGAGTAGCGCTCGGAACGGTAGCGTTGATCTGACAAACGCCCACTTGTCCCGGTGCAAGACCGCTGAAATTGACGCTCATATTCTGGCCGCCCAATTGAACCGTGGGCGCCGACACGGTCATCGCCAGCGGACTTCCGGGCGACGGCTGGCCATCGGCCACCGGAGGCGACGTGGTGCCGCAGCCGGTGAAGTAAATGGTCACCGAATCGTTCCGGTGAACGGGATTCGAATCCGTGACCAGCAGATTGTTGTCCGAGCGAATCACGGTCGGAATATTGGTCTCCGGACCGGCCGTGCCGCTCATGAACACGGCGGGGGCGGTCGGCAAGGACGTCAGGTTGTAGTTGTCGCTGACACCGCCGGGCGTGTGGACCACGACGGTCACATCGCCGACCGCTTCGGTCGGCATCTGCGCGTTGATCTGCGACGGTGACACGAAGATCAGCGGCATCGGCTGGCCATTCACCGTCAGACAGCTATTGGCCAGTGCGGTAGGCAGCGGGATCTGGCTGGTGGCCAGGTTGGTGGGGCTCAACTGGCTGCCGAACAGCGAGATCAGCCCGCCGGGCGCCACCGGAGACTTGCCGTCGGCCGCGCTGGCGATGGAGGTGATCCTCGGCGGCGCCACCGCAGCGGCGTAGGTCCACGGCAAAACCGTCATCCCGGAAGTAGACAGAGCGATGATGGCCGTCTGGTTCGGCAGGGGAGCCAGGCTCCGCGTCCAAACCGAATTGATCGACGGCTGAAACAAAGATTGGCACGCCGACGTCGATGAGGCGGGCGTGGTGCCGGTCGCGGGAATCGTGGTGGTCACCAGAATCGCACCCGGCGGGCACGTCGTAACCGACACAGGCGTTGTGGTGTTAGTGACCGCGCCCAGGATCGGCGCTTCCACCATTGCCGTAGGCTGAATCGCCGTACCGTTGTTCAGGCTCACCTGTTCGATGATGCCGGGGGCCGCTGCGTTCGGCGCGGTGACGAAATAGCCGGTCTGATTCACAAAAGCAAATCCGGAGGAGTTGCCGGTCGAGAGCGGCAGCGTCGCCCGCGGCACGCCCGAGGAATCGAGCAGATTGCTCCCGGCCAGATATTGACCGAAGTCGGACGCGGCATACGCTCCCCCGAGGCTCGAAAAGTCGTGCCGCGAGACCGTGAACGTACCGGCGTTGGCGTCATACAGCATGACGGACCCGTCGGAACCGGCGATCAGGATGTGCGAGCCGTTGCTCGAAGAGGAGAGCACCGTGTCCTGAGCCAGCTTGTTTTGATACACGCCCAGCGTCGGCAAGTTGGTGCCGGTGTGGGTGACCATGTTGATCTGGTCGATCCCCGGGCTCCCGCCGCCGCCCGGGCGAATCATCGCCAGAATCGCGTTGGACGACGCCGCGACCGATTCAACGTAATCGGACGGTAAGGCGATGGAGGGCTGCGCCTGCAACAGGTCGAGATCGAAGACGCTCATATAGTGCGAGTTGTCGCAGCCGACCAGCAGATCCTGCTGATCGAACGTGATGGCCATGCTGGTGGGCGTGGTGCACGTGCGCAGCGTTGCGGTCTGTGCATTGTTGGCAGCGTTGAACACCAACACCTGGTTCTTATCCTGGCGCAGGACGTAATAGACGCTGCGCTTGGGATCGGCGGCCACGTCTACGATCTTTCCGGGGATGTCGATAAACGAGCCGCGCTGGGACGGATCTTGTGAATTGATCAGGACCCGCACCGACTGCGGAAGATTCACCGCCCTGCCGGAGGAGATCGTCAGAGAAGCCGTCACCGTGCCCTTCTGCGAGGCGAAGACGTTGGGATCTACCGATACGGTGATCACGGCAGGCGTCACGCCGCTGGAAGGCGAAATGGAGATCCCGGCCGTATTCGTCGAAATCGTGAACGGCGTGCTTCCGCCACCCGGATCCGTAATCGTCAGCGCCTGGGTGTTCACGCTGCGATTGCAGAAATTCCCGCGGAACACGAGGTCTTCAACGGAGGCGGCCAAGCGCGGATACGCGCCTAGATTGCCAACCGGCAGCACAGTGATTCCGCTGTCGGAAATCGCGTATGCGGTGCTGTGGTCGCTGGTCAGAACGCTTTTTCCGGCAAGATTCTCCGGCAATTGGAGCTGATCGTGCACGGTTAAATTATCGGAGTCGGTGATCAGCAGCAGCGGAGGATTGGGGTTCGCGGACGCCGGTGTTCCGTTGGGCGGAATCTGCGCATAAATCAGGTTGCGCGACGAATCGATCAGCGTGCTGCCGACGTTCAACAGCCCCGAAGGGTTGCCCCATTCCGAGGTCGTGACGAAATTGGCGTCCGCCACCCACCAGGCATAGCTGACCAGGCTTCCATCGTCGGCCACGCTCACCACGCGCGGACCGGCCGGAGGCGAGGACACGTAGAAGGACGAAGTGATGACCTTGGTGCCGACGTTGTAGCGGAATAAGAGATACGGACTGGAGCCGCCGAAGCCGGCGATAGTCAGGCCGTCGCGCGATACCGCGACGGAGGCTTGGACGATGTTGCCCGGGAAACTCCCGGTCGGCTGCGGAATCGCGTTCGTGGCCACCTGCGCGATGCTCTGCAGAACCTGCGTGGTCCCCAGGTTCGGATCGAACAGAATAAACGCCGTGGTGGTGACCACCAGCGCCCTGTCGTCGATGCCGAAGGCTACGCCCAACGGCGGGTCGCCCAGCGCGATCACCTGTTCGGCGTAGTTGTTCGTCAGGTCGATGAGCGTCAGTGCGTTGCTCTGCGAGGCCGGCGCGGTGTTGTTGCCGTAGTGCGCCACCAGCAGCCAATGCCCGTCCGGCGAGACCGAGATCGAGCTCGGATTCGGATTGACGTTGATGGACGTTTGCACCGTATTGTTGGAAAGCGACATCACGTCGATTTGATTTGCGGTGAAGTTGGCGATGTACAGCACCCCGCGCGCTTCGTCGAGCGCGAGGTCCGCCGCCTCGCCGCCAATGGAGACGACAGTTCCGAACGTGCCGCCGAGCGTTGCGCCCGCCATCAGTACCGCGCCAGTCAATGCCAAAATCCAAGGCTTGCGAAACATACTAAACTCCATCCTCCAAAACTAAGAATCACTACCTAGTCACGTGCCCGAGCCGCCCGTGGCCTGTTATTTGCTCCCGCGACGAACCACAAGCGAGGCACAGCCGAATCCCCTCCGGCGCATGCCCCGCCCGGAGTCGCATTAGTCGACGTTCTTTTTGCGGCGCAGCACGATGATCCCGAGAAACAAGACCGCCAGCACGGCACAAACGACTCGAACAGTGGAAGTGTCCATTCGTCCTTTCTCCTTTCCTGACAAAAGTTAATTCGGCCTTCTAGCCCTAACCTTTAGGCGAGTACTAGATGTTGTTCATCATCGGGATCAACTCCCGTATGATCTTCATCGCCACCGGCCCCACCGTCACCACAAACAGCGACGGCAAAATGCAGAAGAATATCGGGAAAATCAGTTTGACGCCCAGCTTGGCGGCCTTTTCCTCGGCCACCTGGCGCGCCTGGATGCGCATGAAATCGGCGTGGGCGCGCAGGCTCTGGGCGACGCCGGTTCCGAAGCGGTCGGCCTGAATCAGCACCGCCACCAGCTTCTTGAGATCGTCGACGCCGGTGCGCTCGGCCAGGTTGCGCAGCGCTTCCACGCGGCGCTTGCCGGCCTTCAGTTCCAGGTTCACCAGCCCGAACTCTTCGCTGATCTCCGGGATGGGCGTGTTCCAGCTCCTTGGAAACCTGCAGGATCGCCTGGTCGAGCCCCAATCCGCTCTCCACGCAGACCACCAGCAGGTCGAGCGCATTGGGCAAGCCCGCGAGCAATCTCCTTCTGACGCTTGCGACGCCATGCGCCGCACATATTCGTTGGGCCCGAAAAATCCCACCGCGGCGGCGGCCAGAATCGACGGCGAACTTGTTGCTCGGATCGGTCGACGAGCCGGCATGACCGCGAGCGCGGTAATCAGCGGAAGCGTGATGCCCAGAGCGGCCTTGGCGCCGTACAGAATCTTGAGAGCGTTCTCATTGCGGATGCCCGCGCGAATCAGGCGGCGCTGCATCACCGTGACGTCCTTGGGCGACTGCGGAATGAAATTGCCGAGCTTCTTGATCAGGTCGTGAAACGCCAGGCTGGGATGCGCGGGCATGTGCTCGGTCGGATCGATGCCGCCGACCACGCGCTCCATGGCCTCCTTCGGCCGCACGTACAGCTTCATGCCGGCGAACGCGACCGCTACGGCCAGAGCGATAAAAACGATCAGATGGTCAGCAGAAAAGGCATGGCGTTAGACCTCGATATTCACGATTTTCTTCATGATGACGTAGCCGATCAGCTGCAAGGCCGACGGCGCTGCCCAGCATGATGTTGCCGACTTCGTCGGTGAAGAAGAATTTCACGTAGTCCGGATTGGTGTAGAACATCAGCACCGCCACCGCGATCGGGATGCAGCTCAGCGCCGTGGCGGTCATCTTGCCGTGCGCGCTGACCGCGCGGATGCGGCCGCGCAGCTTGAAGCGCTCGCGGATCACGTACGCCAGCTTGTCCAGAATTTCCGCCAGGTTGCCGCCGGTGCGCTTCTGCAGCAGCACGGCCGAAACGAAGAAGTGCACGTCGAGCGAAGGAACGCGCTTGGCCAGCTTCTGCAGCGCGACCTCGATCGGCAAGCCCAGGTTGTGCTCCTCGAAGGTGCGGCGGAATTCGCCGGACACCGGCTCCTGAAATTCGCGATGGATCATTTCGAGCGACACCGAAAAGGCGTGGCCGGCGCGCATCGAGCGCGAAACGAACTCCAGGGTTTCCGGGAACAGCTCCTCGAATTGCTGCAGGCGCGCCTTGCGCTTGCATGTCAGACGTACAGGAACGGGCCCGCGCCGGCGGCCAGCGCCGCACCAGCACGACCAGGCTGTGCGGGATCGGCAGGATCAGCCAGCCGAACGCGAAGCCGGCGCCGAACGCCATGATGCTCAAGTGCACGAATCGCGCGGGCGGCCAGCTGAAGCCGGCCTGCTCGAGCAACGACTGCGATCTTGGGACCCAGCTGATACTTCTCGACCAGCATCTGGGCGAACCGGTTCGTTGCCGCCTGCTGCGTCTGGATGATGGACTGCTCGCCTGCTCCTTGCTCGTCCTTGGCTTTCTTCGCGCTTTGCGCGGTGCCGGTCAGACGCGCTTGATCTTGTCGACGTCGGAAGACTTGAAGTACTTCGAGACCAAGAACCAGGCCGCCATGGCGACAGCCCAGACGACCACGATATGACCAGAAGAAATCCCATGATTCAGACCTCCACCACTTCGTCGAACAGATCCGGCGCGCAGGCGGATGCCGGCGCTCAACAGCTTTTCGTAGAATTTCGGACGGATGCCGGTGGCGGCGAAACGGCCCACCACTTTGCCGTCCGGATCCAGACCGCGCTTTTCGAACACGAACAGATCCTGCAGCGTGACCACTTCGCCTTCCATGCCGGTCACCTCGGTGAGCGAGACCACGCGGCGCGAGCCGTCGCTCAAGCGCGACGCCTGCACCAGCACGTGCACCGCGCTCGCGATCTGCTGGCGGATCGAGATCAGCTGCATGTTCGAATTGGCCAGCGAAACCATGACTTCCAGACGCGACACGGCGTCGCGCGGGGAGTTGGCGTGGACCGTGGTCAGCGAGCCGTCGTGACCGGTGTTCATGGCCTGCAACATGTCCAGCGCTTCCTCGCCGCGGACTTCGCCGACCACGATGCGGTCGGGACGCATACGCAAGCTGTTGACCAGCAATTCGCGCTGGCGCACCGCGCCGTGACCTTCGAGGTTCGGCGGACGGGTTTCCAGGCGCGCCACGTGCGGCTGCTTCAACTGCAATTCGGCCGCGTCTTCGATGGTGACGATGCGCTCCTTGCCGTTGATGAATGCCGACAGCGCGTTCAGCAGCGTGGTCTTACCGGAGCCGGTTCCGCCGGCGATGATGATGTTCAAGCTTGGCCTTGACGGCCGCTTCCAGCAGCTCCATCATGCCGGGCGTCATGCGCCTTGCGCTCCACCAGATCCGGCGGCATCAGCTTGTCGGTCGAAAAACGGCGGATGGAGAGCAGCGGGCCGTCCACGGCCAGCGGCGGGATGATGGCGTTGACGCGCGATCCGTCGCTCAAGCGCGCGTCCACCATGGGCGTCGATTCGTCGATGCGGCGGCCCACCTGGCTGACGATCTTGTCGATGATGCGCAGCAGGTGCTGATCGTCGCGGAAGGTGACGTTGGTCAGCTCGAGCAGACCGCGCCGCTCGATGTAGACCTGCTTGTAGGTGTTCACCAGAATGTCGGAGATGCCGGGATCCTGCAGCAGCGGCTCCAGCGGCCCCAGGCCGAAAACTTCGTCCAGAACTTCGTCGCTGATCTGCTGCTTTTCGAGCGAGCTGAGCAGCGTCGGCTCGGCGTCGATCAGCGAGATCACCGCCTGGCGCACTTCGGCGCGCACGCGCTGGTTGTCGATGGTGGCCAGCGCCTCCAGGTTGATCTTGTCCACCAGCTTGCGGTGCAGCGTGAACTTGAGTTCCTGGTATTCCGGCTTCAGGCTGGCCTTCTGGCGGCCGGAGTTCTTCAGCAGCCTCTGTTCCCAGGAAACCTGCTGGGTGTTCTTGTTGCCGTTATCGATCGTCGAAAACATAGAAATCCGTCACAACCTCACGCCTGCGAAAGCGCCGGCTTCATCTCGCGCGGAGCCGGCGCTGGCTTGTCTTAGCGGTCCAACGCGCCGCACAGCCGCGTCGCGACATTTTCAATGGCCTGGCCCAGCTCGCCTTCGCTGCCCAGCGGCTGGCCCAGCGTCACCACGCGGTGCAGCGAAAAATAATCGTTGGGCAGGCTGGCGTGCACGCGGCAGCCGAACAGTTTTTCCATGTCGGCGATCCCGATGTCGTCGCGCCGGTCCACGCGGTTCACCAGCACCTGAAAGCGCTCCTTCGGAAAGCCCAGCTGGTCGACCATGGTCAGCGCCTTGCGGGTCAGATGCAGGCTGGGCAGCTCCGCGGTCGAAACCAGAAAGGCCCGCTCGCATTCCGAGATCGCCATCAGGCTGGTGCGGCTGAACACCGTGGGCAGATCCAGAATCACCCAGTCATACAGCCGGCGCGCATGCTCGATCAGCACCCGCAGGCGCGCGGCGTCGACCGGATCCGCGTAGGGCGCGGCCGGCGCGGGCAGAATATCCACGCCGCCATAGTTCACCGTCAGCGAGTTCCACAACGCCGGGTCCAGATGCTCGGCGTGCTGCAGCGCGTCCACCAGCGAATAGTTGTGGCTCAGCTTCAGATAAAAACCGATGGTGCCGCCGGTCAGATCGAAATCGGCCAGCAGAATCCGCTTGCCCGTCAGCCGCTGCAGCGAAAACGCCGTCTGCGTGGCGACCGTGGAGGCTCCCGAGCCGGGCTTGGAGCTGGTGAAGGCGACCACGTGTCCGCTTCCGTGCTCGGCGGGCGCTTCCGGCGCGCACCAGCCGGCGCAGCCGCGCGATCGCCTCGCGCTGCGTGGCCGAGATCGAACGGCGCGTACAGAAACTCGATCGCTCCGGCGCGCAGCGATTGCAGAATCGCGGCGGAATCGTTGTGCGTATGCAGGCCGACCACCTGCACCGGCGGATTCAGGGTGGCGATGTAACGCACCAGTTCGGTCGCCGCCGCCAGATCGGTGGCCAGATCCAGCAGCACCACGTGCGGCTTCAGCTGCCGCGCGCGGATCTCCAGCGTCTGCTGGGGCGGATAGCTCTTCAGGTCCGCCAGAATCTGGAACGCGCGGGTCTGCGGAAGCGTCGCCAGGAACTGCTGCGCCAGCTCGCGGTTGGGCGCGATCAACAGCGCGGTGATCTCCGGGCTTCGTTCTGGACACGTGCGCTCATCTGGTCAGCTCTCGAATCCGGTCGCCGCGAATTCAGTTCTTCTTGGCGGACTTCTTCGGACTGCCGGCGGAGCGTCCTTCGGATCCAGGCGCACCAGGAAATCCTTGGGGATAGTACGAGCTCGGCTTGGGATCGTTGGGGCCCAGCGGCTGCGGTCATCTCCGGCGTCACCAGCATGACCAGTTCGGTGCGCTGACTTCTTCTCGTCCTTGGATCTTGAACAGAGCGCCCGAGGATCGGCATGCTGCCGAGGATCGGGATCTTGTTAAAGCTGTCGGTTTCGCGGTTGTCCATCAGGCCCGGCGACCACGAAGCTCTGGCCTTCGCCCAGCTCCACGTCGGTTTCCGCGCGGCGCGTGGAGAGCGCGGGAATGGTGAATCCGTTGATGGTCACGCCGTTGGCGAAATCGAGCGTCGACACTTCCTGGCGCAGATGCATCTTGATGGTGTTGTTGGCGGTGATCATGCGGAGTGAACAGCAAGCGGATGCCGAATTCGCGGAACTGAACGGTGACCGCGCCCGAATTCGCGCCGCCCTGCAGAACCGGCACCGGAAATTCGCCGCCGACCAGGAAGTTGGCTTCCTTGCCGTTGGTGGTCACCAGGTTCGGCTCGGCCAGAATCTGCAGAATGTTTTCCTGCTGCAGCGCCTTGATGAACGCCCCCAGGTTCAAGCTCGGGATTGAACGCGAACAAGTTCAGCGCCTTGGTAATGGTGAGCGAGCTGTTCCCGATGGTTCCGTTGTTCGGAGCTGCGGTCGGCGAAGTGCCTCCGCCGATCCCAGAGGTCCCGCTCAGCGCAGTGGCGCTGAACTGCCCGGTGCCGCCGCTGATCTGGGTCTGGCCCGCGATGCCCAGCAGGTTCACGCCGTACTGCAATTCCTTGGAGCGATCCAGCTCGGCGAACTTCACGCGCAGCAGGATCTGTTTTTCGATCGGCGGCGTCCAGCTGCAAGATTGTTCACCACGGTCTTGGCGAACGCCGCCGCGAGCGCCATCGCGCGGTCCGCCACGTCCTTGCTCGACACCGTGCCCGTTGAGCGCGATCGAATCGCGCGAGCTGTCGGACCTGATGTTCTCGTTGGGGAAGGATTCCTTGCAGCATGCGCCGCAGCGGATCCAGGTTCAGCTCCACGGTGACGTTGTAGAACGTGCGCTGGCCGGCCTTGCTCCAGACGATCATCGTGGCCGAGCCCAGCCCCTTGCCGTGCAGCAGGATCTCGCGCGTGGTGACCGGGCTCGCATCGATCACGTCCGGATTGCTGGTGGAGATCTGGCGGATATCGGAGGGATAGTCGATCACGATGCTCTTGCCGACCGTCAGGCGCAGATCTTCGGCGCTCTGCGCCAGGCAGGCGCCGGCCGCAGCGCCACAGCGCGGCGGACACAACGACGGTCGAATTGTCAAACATGCGATTTGGAGTCATAGTCGTATTCCTTCGTTCATGGTTGGTTCTTCACGGTGCCTTCGGAATTATTTCCACGGTCTCGTGTCGTTCCCGCGGATCACCACGACCTGGTCGGGCGGAGGCGGAGCCGGTGCGGCTACCGGCGCCGGCGGAGGCGGCGGCGCTGCGCGACCACCACCGGGTCTCGGCCGGGGCGGCGGCTTCGGCGCGGGCTTCGGCGGCTTGCGGGACGATGGCCGTTATACAGTTCGGTGACGTAGCGGCCCGGCGTCTTCTCGATGCCCTGAGTCGCTCGAATTGCGCAGCACCAGTTGAATGCGTGCCGTCGCTGCCGGCCAGCGTCAGCGTCTCGGCCTGCTCCGGCGTCGACCAGCAGAGTCACGGTCGGGGACCTGGATCGGCCTGGCCGCGCGCATCCGGCTGCATGGTCTGCCCGGCGGAGAGCACCAGGATGTTCTGCAGCAGGTGGTGGTCATGTCGCCGTCGCCGGTCGGCGGACGGCCCGTGACCAGCACGTCGACGCGCATGCCGGGCAGCACGAATCCGGCCACGCCCGCGACATCGTTGACGCGCACCGTGACCGCGCGCATCCCCACCGGAATCGTGGGCGCCAGACCCAGACCGCTTCCCTTGGCCGCCAGGCGTCCTTCGAGCATCGGCTCGTCCAGCAGGATGTTGGAGACCACCGGCCGGTCCAGCACTTCCTCCACCTTCGAGAACGCGCCCTTGGGGAACGCCTCCGTGGCGATCTTGACGATCTTCACGTCGGCCGGCTTGACCATCACGCCGACGCCCAGCGGACGAGTCGCCACGACCATGTCCTTCTGTCGGTCGGCTCGGTCTTCTTGGGGCCGCTGCCGAACGCGCGGTCATCTGGTAGAACACGCTCGATACCACCAGCGCGAACACCAGACTGACGCCCAATACCGTCAGAAACCTGCGATCCATACTTGTTCTCCTCTTCCCTCGAGCCGGTCAGCCTAACTCTTCGGCACCAGCGACAACCAGACGCCCAGCGCGATCGCCGGCGCATACGGAATCGATTCCTGCCGTTCCACTTCTGCCTTCCGATCCGCTTGTCCGCGATGCGAACCTGCGCCCGACGGCCCTGCACGCCGAGAACCGCACACCGCCAGGATTCCGCCCACCGCCGCGGTCCACAGCGCGGCTTCGAGCAGGCGCCCGCGTCCCAGCAGCGCGCCGAAGCCGGCCATCAGCTTCACGTCGCCTCCGCCCATTCCGCCCAGCAGATAAAAAATCAAAAAAACCGCAAATCCAGCCACCGCGCCGCCCGCCGCGTACAGCACTCCAGGCCAGCCGCTTCTGTCCGATCTGCCAGCCGAACCCGCCCGCCAGCGCCGCCACCGGAATCCAGTTCGCGATCTGGCGCCGCGCGAGATCATCGATCGTCGCCGCCAGTCCCACCAGAATCGCGATCCACACTTGCAGCGGTCATCGCGCTCTCTCGAAAGGTGCCGGATTGCTCCGGCGCCTCCTCGACTTTCTGGCGCGTCCCCACTCCTTGAGTCACCATGGGCGCCACCGCGACCGGCCCTTTTGCTTTCTTCACTTTCATCACCGGCCCGCTGATGACCCAACATCAGCGGCGCCAGGAATCCCGCCTGCAGCGCGAACTTCCGCCAGCGCCTTCCCCGACGGAAGCCGCCAGCTCATCGGGTCCATCCACTCCATGGGGATCCTGCGCGATCCGCACGGGTGCCTCATGGCCTCGCACGGCCGGGTTTCAGCGGCTTCATCGTTTGCTCCCACTACTATTTCGGCCGCGTCGGTGGTTTTCATTAGCCCGGCATCCCCTAAACCACCTGGATCTTAGAACCTTGGTTCCGGCCGATATTCTCCGTAGGAAGTACTGAGGAAGCCTTATGGACTAAGAGGATTCGCTTACCGTCGTCCGCCACCACTGCCATTCCGGACTCAGCTTCAGGAGCTGCGATAGCGGCACATCGACGGGCAACAGCGCCAATTAAAGCGATATTTCTTCAAGATCGCCGCCCAATCCCGTCTGACCGTTAGTAAGGCGGATGATACTCATTGCCGACCTCCGGGCCGTAGAAGTCGCTGCGGCCGTCGACGAACACCTTCTGCTCCGGATTGAGGTAAATCAGGTAATCCGCCCACTGGTCGGTGGTCAGGACGCGAGCGGCCGGTCAAGAATCAGATCTGCGTGGGCGTGAACCATCTGCAGTCGGGAACATTTCCTCGGGAAAATCCTTGGGCCATTGCAATGGGTTGGTTCATCAAGGCCAAGGCTACGATCACGGCGGCCGGCCAGACGCTGTGCGGCGGAATCCTGTCATCGCATCGGCGGCCATCTGGTTGAAAATGCCCGGCAGCGAGGTCTTCGATGCGTCCGGCGGTCCAGGCGCGTCCACCAATCGCTGACCTTCGACAGCGATCACCGGCGCAGCATACGGTAACAAATACCGGAACGTGGCGGACGCTCGACAGCGCCAGTGCGCGAAAACACAGGATCCACAATGCTTCGACGATCGTTTCCGCCGCAGCAGACCGCCTGCGACGATCAGCCCACGAACAGCAGCGCTTCGAACTGCATCATGTTCTCGTTGCGGAAGCTGGGCGACTGGAACTCCTGAATGACGTTCCGGATCCAGTCCGAGCGCAGATATTCGAGCACATGGACGTGCAGCTGGTAGCCGTAAGGATTCACCAGCGACGCTGCCGCGCAAGCCGCGGTTAAGGCGGCATAGCGCAGCGGTTTCGCCCACCCGGCGCGGACGCAGAAGCGCTTCGACCGCCGAACCCGCTGCGGTCAGGCCGAGCACCAGCGATCAGCGCCAGAAATCCGCCATGCAGATTGGTCCAGACCACGGTGAGCGGCACCAGCCACCAGATCGCGAGCGGAAGGCACGCGCAGGTCGGCTTCAATCATCCACACCGAAATCGAAGCAGCAGCAGAGTGAAGATATGCGGCCGCGCCAGGAAGTGAATCGACGCAGACGCCTACGCCCAGCAGCGCCACGATCATCGCCACCAACAGATGGGTATCCGCGCCAGACCATCCGGCGGATCAGGGTGGTAGCGAAACAACGCGATCACGGCGGCCGCGGTCAGCACGATGCCTTTCAGTCCGGCCCACCGGTACAGCGCCGCATCCGATCACGTCGGTCAGCCATTCCCAGGCGTACCAGGGCGCGCCAGGCTTCGAAAAAGAATACAGATCATGGTGGGGAACCGCGTGATGATCCAGGATGTACTCGCCGGTGCGGATGTGCCAGCCGACGTCGGCATCGGCCAGCAGCCCCTGCCAGCCGATGGCCCGCTGCGAAGACCCACATCAGGATGGCGATCAAAAACAGGTCGGAAAGGGACGGAATCAACAGGCGAGCCCAGCGGCGTTCCAGGAACTGCTCCATGTTCGGAACGCGGGGTTGGGCGATGCTGACAGCGGGGGTGGTCACCACCCTACTTATTCGCCCAATTCAGGGAAGGTCTTTATAGCTGGATTAAGCTTCCGCGCGGGTAACGGCCTCGGCGTGTTCGGCCCCTAACAAGCGGCGACCGTGTACAGCCAGCTCGAATCGATCCTTCACGCCGGTCTTTTCGAAAATGTGCATCAAGTGGACTTTGACGGTTCCCGCGGTGATCGCGAGCGCTTCGGCGATCTCCTTGTTCTTCAGGCCGCCGCAGACGTGATGCACGATCTCCTTCTCCCGCGGCGTCAGCCGCGGCGTCGAGCGCCGGTCGAGCGACCCCATCACGTGGTCCGAGAGCGAGCTCTCGATCCAGACGTTTCCACGCGCGACCGAACGCAGGCATTCGATCACGGAGTCGACCGGCAGCGTCTTCTTCAAGATTCCGCGCGCCCCGAGCTGCAGCGCCCGGAAACAGTCGATCTCCGCCAGATCGTTCACCCACAGCACCGGCTGGCAACGCGCCCACGTGCTCTTGACATCGGAAATGAACTGGAACACCACTTTAAGGCCCGGAGCCTGGTCCACCAGGATCACGTCGGGATGGCGGTCGCGCAACCCTTCCAACGCGTCGTTCAGGCTGGAAGCCGCGCCGACGTACTCCAGGTCGTCACAGTGCGACAATACTTTCGCCAGACCTTCCAGTACGATCGGTTGCGATTCGCAGGCGAATATGGTGAGCCGATTCACGCTCAATCCCCCTAGCGCCCTACCCGCCTTTCCGCAGGCGTCGTGCGCGATTCTCCTTAGGTGGGTTAGATCGACTGTGGACCAAAGCTGGTGTAGGTACTAAGTGTCGATTTGCGGGCGTCGTATGTCTACGTGGTTATTAGCGCATGACTTTTTCGAGCTTCTTCACCAGCCGTTCCGCCACTTTTCGCTCCCCGCCGCCCTTGAATGCGCCCGTCACGCTGCGGTCGCCCGCTTCTTCCGACCAAAGCAGGATTTTGCCCTCTTTATCCAGCACATTGACGCTGCCGGTGGCGACGTTGTGAAGACCAAGATAACGTCCGGTGATCTTCGCTCCCTTGCCGGTCTCTTCCTCGAAGACCCCCGCGAGAATCGCGTCCGCGTCTTTCTGATCCTCTACCACCACCACGCGTCCCTTGAACTGCTTGGTGATTTCCGTCCGGATGTACTGGTCAAGATCGTTGGGCATCTTGTCGACGTAGATTTTCTTAATCGCGTTCAGCGCGATCGGCTGCGCCGGCAGCGACGCCGCCAGCAACAGAAAACACGCGGCTAGTTTTTTCAGCATCTACACACTATCTTAAGATCGCAAAGCCAGCCATCCGGCGAGCGCGGCATATTTTTCGTCCTGCCGCCACGGAGGACCAGTCGACTTTCCCATCGCGTTCACGCGTTCCTCTAGATCCGCCATCCCGAAGGCCGCCTTCGCAGACGCCAGTAACTCCTTTTCTTTAATCTTTTCGCATCGCAATCTGAAAGACTTAGCCGCGCGCGCGACCGCTTCTCGGAAGAAGTCTCCTTCGGCCGTGTGGATCGCCGCATGCGAAGCGAGGATCGCCTCCAAACTCGACGCCGGCCGCCCCGATGACATCAAGATCGAACAAGCGCCAACCTTGAAGTCTCGCAGGTCAGCAATGGCCGTCTCCAAAGCATGCCGAGCCAGCCCACCCGAGGACTCCGCGCATTCATCGAGATAGGCTTGCGCTTTCTCGATCCCGAGTCTTTCGCATGATGAAACGGCTGCTTCGACCCAGGGATGGCGCGGTTGGCGATCTCGATACGGCGCCGCCGCAGAACATCGGGCGAGCCGGGCGAACCCGCGACCATCACCATTGCGGCCCATCCCGAATGGACCCGGAATCCAATGGCGGCTGGAGGCATCGGGAACAATTATAGTGATTCTATCGATCCCCTTCACAAATACTCGCAGCGTTATCGCGACGAGCTGCTCGAGCGAGTGATCCCGTTTTGGCTGCGCCATTCGCTCGATCGCGAACACGGCGGCTACTTCACTTGCCTGACGCGCGAAGGCGAGGTCTACGATACGCGAAAGTACGTCTGGCTCCAGGGCCGCGCCGTGTGGATGTTTTCCAAGCTCTACAACGAATTGGAAGCTCGGCAGGAATGGCTCGACGCCGCTAAATTGATCCTCGATTTTCTGCGCCGCTATGGCCGCGATGGAGAAGGCCGGTATTATTTCAGTCTCACCCGCGATGGCCGCCCCGCTGCGTATCAAAGAAAACCCTACGCGGCCGTATTCGCCATGCTGGGGATGCTCGAATTTTCGAAAGCCAGGAACGATTTAGCCTTGCGCGCGGAAGCGATCGATCTGTTCTGGAAAATCCGCCGCTGGATCGAAGAGCCGGCTCTGCTCGGCAGACCGCAATTCGAAGGCGCGCCGAAAATGCCCGCCCTGGCTGACATCATGGTCACCGCGTCCATGGCGACCGAGATCGCCCGCGTCGATCCCGATCCGCGATACCGCGCGATTCTGTCGGAATGCATCGCCGGATCGCGCGCGCATTATGACGGCCGTGTATTTCTCGAACACGCCGGAACGCGCGATCTTCCCGAAGGCCGCCTGTTTTGCCCGGGAGATTCGATCGAAGCTGCCTGGTTTCTCTTGCACGCTCTCGAATTCGCGCCAAATCGTGAAGCCCAAGATGTATTTCTTAGGGTCATCGAAGAATCGCTCGAGCTCGGCTGGGATCGCGAATTTGGCGGCCTGTACTGTTTCATGGACATCGAAGGACGCCCACCCCTGCCGCTCGAATCCAATATGAAGCTGTGGTGGCCGCATACGGAAGCGATCTACGCCACGATTCTCGCCTACTCGATCACCCGCGAACCGCGTTGGCTCGATTGGCTGGAACGCCTCGATTCCTACGCGTTTCCCCACTTCTCCGATCCCGAATTCGGCGAATGGTTCGGTTACTGCGACCGCCAGGGGAACCTGACCAATACCGCCAAAGGCAACAACTACAAAGGATGCTTTCACGTGCCGCGCATGCTGTTTATGAGCGCGCGGAAGCTTGACGAGATGCGAGCATCAGTCCAATCAAGCTGACCGCCGCGGCCGTCATTCCCCAGGTGCTCAGCATTCCACGCTGGATCAGAAATCCCGCGATCGGTGGACCGGTGATCTGCGCGATCGATGTCAGCGACTGCGTGAGCCCCAGCACCACGCCCTGTTCATCGCGCGGCGCTGCTTGCGTGATCATGCTGGTCAGCGTCGGCCGCACCAGGCTTCCCAGAGCCAGGATCGTCGTGGCGGCAATCAACACCGGAATCGAAAAGCAAAACGCGAGCGTCGCATAACCGGCCGCATACGATAAGAATCCGAGTCGATTCAGCCTCGACTCTCCGAATGTCTTCACCATTTTCCCCAGCGCGGGGCCTTGCAGGAAAATCCCCAGGAAGCCCGCCCATGCCCACGTGAATCCGACCTGCTCAGGACCGAATCGCACCCCGTGCCAGGTCAACCGGCGTTCGGCAAACAGCGGGAAGCCGGCCGTGAACATCGCGAAGGCGAATCCGAAGCTCAGAAACTCAAATAAATAAAAAGCCAGCGCGGGATTGCGGAAGTAGCGACCATACTCGCCCCACTGCAATAGCGAGATCCGCCGTCCACCGGGACCTTCCACCGGACCCGCGCCCGCCTTCACCGCCGGAAGCAGGAAATACGTCGAAAGAATGCTGGTGGCGGAAAGCGCGGCTGCGGCAAAGATCGGATCGCGATAGTCGAACTTCGCCAGGTATCCCGAGATCGCCGGACCGATGAGAAACCCCATCCCGAACGCGATGCCGATCACGCCAAACGATTTCGCCCGCTCCTCCGGCTTCGTTACGTCGGAAATATAGGCTTGCGCTAACGACAGATTGCCCGCTGTCGCGCCATCGATCACGCGCGCTATGAACACTACCCATAGCGACGGTGCGAAGGCCAGAATCAGGAATCCGATCAGCGTGCCCACCTGGCTCACCAGCAGCAGCGGCTTTCTTCCGGTTACATCCGACAACCGCCCGAGCAGCGGTCCGGAAAACAACTGGCACGCGGCATACACCGCGATCAGCAACCCGACCTGTGTCGGAGTCGCGCCCAGCTTTTCCGCATAAAACGGAAGCAGCGGGATCATGATCGTCAAGCCGAGAACGTCGACGGCGACGATCAGGAAGATGGCAAGCAGCGGCGAAGGGCGCAAGTTACATGATGCCAGACTAACGAATGGTCAGCACCGCGGCGCCGCGAATCGCGTCGTTTTTCAGCGCATTCAACGCCACGTTCGCCTGCTCAAGCGGAAACGTCTGCGTCTCGGCATGGACCGGAATCCTGGCCGCGAGCTCGAGAAAATCCTCGCCGTCCTGCCGAGTATTGTTCGCGACGCTGCGGATCACTCGCTCCTGGTACAGAATGTCGTACGGCATCGACGGAATCGGGCTCATGTGGATTCCGCCCAGCACCACCGTCCCGCCCTTTTTCAAATTTCGCAATGCCGCGGGAACCAGTTCCCCCGCCGGCGCGAACAGAATCGCAGCGTTCAGTTTTTCAGGCGACAGCGCGTCTCCCGCACCCGCCCACACCGCGCCCAACTCCATCGCGAGCTTCTGATGCCGCACATCGCGAGTAAACGCGAGCACGCGCACATTCCAGAACTTTGCGACCTGAATCGCGACATGCGCCGCAGCCCCGAATCCGTACAGTCCCAGCGTGCCGCCCGGTGCGATTCCAGAAACACGCAGGCATCGGAACCCGATGATCCCGGCGCACAGCAGCGGCGCGGCTTTCAGATCGTCGAATCCGTCCGGAATGCGGTACACGAACTCTTCCGGCGCGACGATGTACTCCGCATATCCGCCGTCCACGGTGTATCCGGTAAACGTCGGTGCATCGCACAAGTTTTCCCGGCCATTGCGGCAGAATTCGCAAGTCCCGTCGGTCGAATGGAGCCACGGAATCCCTACTCGCTCTCCCGTGCGAAAGCGGCTCGCTCCGGATCCGTTTCTCTCGACCACGCCGACCACCTGATGCCCGGGAATCACGGGCGATTTCAGCACCGGCAGCTCGCCTTCGATCACGTGAAGATCGGTCCGGCAAACTCCGCATGCGTGGACCCGAACCAGAACATCGCCCGCAGCGGGCTCAGGCGTTGGAACATCGGTGAACACCAGCGGATTGGTTTCGATGCGCGCGCGAGCGGGCAGAACGCAGGCTTTCATACGTCACGTGCGCATGCGCGCGAGGAAGTATAGCCCCGCGAGCGAAAAAATCACGTCCGGCGACCACGCCGCGACGCTCGGCGGCAATTGGCTCAAATTTCCCACCTGTTCGAACATCTGCCCCATCGACCAATACGCAATTGCGATTCCCAGGCTCAACCCGACGCCCGCCATCGCGCCGCGATTGCCCGCCACGAACGCGAACGGAATCGAAACCATCGCCATGATCAAGGCGAACAGCGGAACCGAAAATTTCTTGTTCCACGCGACCTGAAGCGGAATCGTATCGAGACCGCTCTGCTGAAGTTTGGCGATGTAAGCTTCCAGCTCCTGGAAATTCATCTGCCGCGACTGTTTGACTTCCTGAACGAAATAGCCGGGCGTTTCTTCGAGCTCCGGAAACGTGCGCGTGCTATCGGTGAAATTGTCGGCATGAATCGGCGCGCACGCCGTGCAGGCCGGATCCATATCCCAGCTCCGGCCGTTCTGAAACACCCATTTCGACATCGACGGCTCCCAGCGGGCTCGCTTGGCCGAGATCTGGCGCTTCAGGCGAAATTGGGCGGGATCGATTTCATACACATTCACTCCGAGCATCACATGCTCGGCTGGATCGAAATACTTGTAGTAGTACACGCGATCGTGTATCCCGTAAATCCATTTCCGGTCTGGCCGCAGATACGTCTGCGGAGGCTTGCCTTTGATCTCGTCGCGCAGTGCATCCTGGCGGCGATCGGCGTCGGGAACCAAGTAATGATCGAACGCGAACAAGCTGCCGCTCAGGAAAAATCCCGCGACCAGAACCGGCACCGTCAGCCGGTAAACGCTGATGCCGCATGCCTTGAAAGCCGTGATCTCGTTGTGCTTCGAAAGTACTCCGAACGCCACCAGCACCGCCGCGAGCACGCCGATCGGCGTGAAATCGTAGACCAGCCGCGGCGTCAGGAACAAATGATAACTGAGCACGTGAGTCATGGGCGGATGGTTCTTGATGATGTCGCTCAGCAGCGTGAAAAATTGAAGACGTGATAGATCAGCACGAAGCTGGTGACCAGCAGCACGAAATAAAACAGGAAACTCGTCAGAACGTAGGTATCGATCACCTGCGGCAGCAGCGGGATTCGCGAGATCCAGGCCCGCGGCTCGATGCGATTCAGCACTCGCCGGCTGTGCTGTTTCGGCGCGCGCACCAGCCAGCGGAAGAAGACGGCTACGCTCCCCACCATGTCGAGATCGCCCGGAACTTCCAGCCGCGCGATGGTCACGATCGCAAACAGCCCGAACGCCGCGTCCGGGATCCACAAAGCTATTTCCGGTTTCAGCGTGCCTTGTTTCGCGAGATTCACACAGGAAATCAGCCCCATCCAATAAATGAACGCAATCACCACGGTCAGCACAATCGCAGCGGACTTTCCCGTGCGACGCGAGCTGATTCCAAGCGGCAGCGCAGCCAGCGCCAGCAGAATACACGCCAGCGGCATGGCGAGGCGCTGATGCAACTCGATCCGGTCGTCCAGAATCTGGTCCCGGTCAATGCCGCGTTTTTTATACGCTTCGCGATACAACGGGATCGTGTCGATCTCCGTGGAGGGATGCGAATTGTGCTGTTCTTTCGGCTTCTGCGCTTCGAGCGACTGGTCGCCCGTGGGCGCGCCGGAGATGTGATAATTGCTGTCCTTATCGGTTTCGTAGCTGGTGCCGTTTTGCAGACTGAGCTGCACGCGATTGCGGACGATATCCGGCACCGCGATCGCTTCCGACGCCAGAGTGACCCGCGGAGTATCGCCGCGATCCGCCGTGCCCGGCTTGCGTTCCTCCGGCGGAGTCACGTCCGCCATGAAGATCCGCTTTAACCGCGACGCCTGCCCGGAGGTGATGTCGGTCACGTACAGAATCGTATTGGGGAACTGCTCCTCGAACACGCGCGGCTGAATGTCGGCGGTGAGCTGGTGCGCGATCACCGAGTTTTCGACGCGATAGAACTCGCGAATGGACCACGGCGTCAGCCACAATGACGCGGCCGCGGCCACCCACATCGCCAGAAACCCGAACGCCAGGATCGCGGGAACCACCCGGCGCCCCGGAACGCCGGCGGCGCGCATCGCGGTGATCTCTCCGTCGGTCGACATGCGGCTCAGCGTGATCAGCGTTCCTACCAGCACCGCCAGCGGAACGGTGAAGGGCAGCGCCTGCGGAAGCACCAGCGCGAACAGGTAAGCCACCGCGGACGAACTCCCCGTGGTGCGCACCAGAAACTCGAACAAGGGGCGGGATTGCTGAAGAAACAGGACGAAGGTAAACAGCACCGCGCCGAGCAACGTGCTGACGAAGATCTCGCGGAAAATGGTGCGGCTGAGCAGGCGCATGGACGACTACAATTTCTACCCTACACCTTCAGCTCCCGCTGGTCGGCGGCGGCACCACGGGCGGCTTCGGAAGCTGTTCCTGCGGGAACTCGAACTCGATCTCGTCGAACAGCATTCCCGGCGAGACCACGGCTGTGGGAGCCAGATAACCGCCCGCGCCGAGCATCGCCAGCGGCGCCGAGTTGTTCACGTAATCGAACAGCGCGGTCTCCTGCGAAGCGGCCAGGATATCGCGCAGCGTGCGCGTCGAAAGCCCGCGGAAGCGCAGCCCGCGCACCAGTTCCTCCCGCCCGTCCGGATACACCCGGTAAACCAGCACCGGCGGGCTCACGGGCCGCGCCGATCCGGACTGCGACCCGGCGGAAATCAACTGTCTGCAGCTCTCCCGTGCCCGACGAAAACGGAAAATCCAGCTTGCGCACCAGCATCCCGTAAGGCTTGCCGCGCTCCTTGCACATGTCGATCAGCTTCTTCTTCAAATCCGCGAGCGGCGAGCTCTGGCTGGCCTTGACGAACAGATTGCTGATCGCGGCGCTCTTGGCGCCATACGCGCCCGGCAGGCGCGCATGTCCGTTCGATACGGGAAAATTCTTGACCGGCTGGCGCGTGGTGAGGAAATTCTTCAGCACTCCCTTTTCGACCATCGACACCGGCTTGGGAACCACGCCTTCCAGATCGAACAGATAGTTGCCCGCCAGCGGCTTGCCGTTCCACGTGGTTTGCGTCGGATCGTCGGTGACGTCGATCCAGTCCGGCAGAATCCGCGAGCCGATCTTGGTCTCGAGCTCGCTCGGTAGAAAATTGACCGCGCGGCCCGGCTCAGCCAGGGGTTTGCGCGGCACCTCGCAGATTGTCGCCCAGCAGCTGCGCCAGCAACTGCGCGGCCGCCTGCGGCTCAAACAACGTCGGTCCCGAAAAATCGGCGCCCTGCGGAGCCTTGCGCCAGCGCACGAACGTTCTCCGCGACATCGGCGAGCGCCTTCCGCATCTCCGCCTCTGAGCCGAGCTTGTCCAGGTCCAGCGCCTGAAACGTCGTGGCGTCGCGCACCAGCATCCCATCCGGCGCCTGCCCTTCAGCCTTGGCATAGACGTAGGCAATGTCGTCCGTAGCGCACCGCCGTCCCTTCGATTGTTCATCACATAGGTGACGCCGTCGATGGCCTGGAACTCCACGACCGACGCGCAGCACTTCGGGATACGAATTGAACACCCCGACAGCTTGACCATGCGCGCCTGTCCAGGCGGCTTCGTCGATCTTTCTTCCGCGTCACCTTGTTGACCAGCTTCACCGGATCCGCGCGCGAGAAATCCGGTAGTTTTTCCGGCGGGGCGCTCGCCCTGCTCAACGCCGCCCGCTTCCGCGCCATCGATTCGAGCGCGGTCTTATAGGCCCGATCCGTCGCCAGCCAGAAGCACTCTCGCAGCGTCGCGTAATTGTCGTCGAGCGGCCAGCTCATTATCGAAGCGCGAGCCGGTGTAAATTCCGCTGTAGATGTGCCCGGTGTTGTCGAAATCGTAGCTGCCCACGCGCACTTCGACCACCGGCACGCGGAAGCGGTTGTGCCCGATGTTCACCGCCGCGCCCATCGAAGCGGTCACGCGAAAATTTTCGGCGTCGGTCAGGCTGTAGCTGATGAAATACGGAATATCGTCCCCGCCGCCCGCCACCACGCGAAGCTGCCGGGATCGGTCCATCTCATCGCGCATGGCGCGCAGGATCACGTCGTCGTCCGAAGAAGTTTGCGGCCAGCGCCGCGAAAGCCGCGGCGGCCAAAGACTGCAGCGAGTAGACGCCGGATCATCGTGGATGATCCTCCGACGCCGGCCGGCGCCAAGTACGGCGGGCGATCCTGCGATCGCTCCTTGCGCTGGATCTCGATCTCGGAAACCAGAATCGCGGGCGCGATCGCCGAAACCGGCACATCGCCCGATTCAGCGCCGCAAATGCCGTTGAACACTTCCATGCTTGTCCGAAGTCGCCATGATCTTGGCGAAGCTCGCCAGCGGCGTGCCGACGATGTCCACGCCGCGGATCAACTCGTCCGGACGCCCGTCGGGATAAACCCGATACACCACCAGAGGGATCACCGTGAACGCCTGCAGCCCGCGGCGCGCGGTGGTCGTGTAGCCGCCGGTCACCTGGTCGAAGAATAAACCGTACGGCTTGCCCTGGCGCTTCACTTCGGCGATCAGCATCTTGCGCAGCTCCGCGTCGCTGACTTTTTTCGACGATTCGACGAACAGATTGGACTGGCGCGAAACGACTTCTGCCCCCGCGGCTCGCCGCCCATGCCCATTCGACTGCGGAAAGCCCTGAATCGGCGACCGCGACATCAGAAACGTCTTCAGAATCCCGTTGTCCACCACGGTAACCGGCCGCGCCTTCACGCCTTCGTCGTCGTAAAGGTAGGACCCGTTCAGCGATGTGCCCTGAAATTCGGTGCGCGTGGGATCGAAAACCACCGAAAGAAACTCCGGCAGCACCGGCTGCCCGACGCTCTTGGTGAACGTCTGGCCCTCCGATTCGTCCTTCTGGCGATGCCCCTCCACGCGATGCCCGAAAATTTCGTGGAAGAACACGCCCGCGGCGCGCCCCGACAGAATCGCCGGCCCCACGAACGGATCCGACGGCGGCGCCCGCAGCAGGCTGGACAGATTCGCGCCCGCGCGTTCCACGGCCGCGAGAATCTGGGCGTCCTTCGGCAGCTTGGCCGGATCGTCGGCTTCGAAACTCTCCATGGTGGCCAGATCCATGCCGTCGGAGGCCTTGCCGCGCGCCGTGATGATCAGCCGCGCGAACAGCCGCCCATGCTCCAGGCGAGTGCCTTCGGTGGTGACCAGCGTCTTTGAAACCCTCTGCGCTTCGACACCGACACTCGAGTTCAGCGCCCCTGGATACTTGGTGAACTCAGCCGACAGCTTCCGCAGCCGCCTGGCCCATTCCGCCGCGTCGAATTTGTACTTGGGAGTCGGCGCAAAGAAAACTTGAGGCTCTTCCTTCGAAAAATCGTCAGAGGTGTCGTCCGCGGCCGCGCGCAGCTTTTCATCCGCCTTGATGCGAATCAGACGATTCGATGCCGCCGCGGTACACGCGATCGGTGGCGAGCCACACCTCCTGGCGGATCGCCACCGGATTGTCGTCGAGCGCGATCGAGCTGCCGGAGGTGAACCTCGGCCGGTCGTTCCCCACGCGCCGGTAATTGTCGAACTGCGGACTCCCCACCCGGACGGTGGTGTCCAGAATCCGGCGCCGCCCGTGATTTTGCACGTCGAGCGCGCCCTGACTCGCCACCACGACGTCGGCTTCATCGTCATCCACCGCGTACGCCATGAAATACGGCGGTGGTTCTCCCTTTTGCTTCAGTGCCGTGAAATTCCGGTCCAGCTCATCGGAAAGAATCTTGACCAGGGGGGATTGCGCGAAACTCGAAGCGCACCACGCGAAAACAAGGATATAACGCACTTGTACATAAGAATAGCAGGGACGGCCCGGCTCCGAATCACGCTGGAATCGCCGCAACCCCGCGATCGCGCCAGCCGTTGAGCGCCAACCCGTACCGGCCGCGAATCCCCGTCTTTTCGAAAATATGCTTCAGGTGAATCTTCACCGTTCCTGGTCGTATCCCGAGTTCTACGGCGATTTCTTTGTTCTTGCAGCCCTGCTCCACCAGTTCGAGCACCTGCTGCTCCCGCGCCGTCAGTTCGCTGCGGGGATAGCGGTCCGATCGCGCCGAATCGCGGAACACGCAGTCCTCCATCCAGCTTCGGCCCGGCCGCCACGGTGCGCACACAGGCGATGATCGCGGGAAGCCCGGCGGTTTTGCGCAGTACGCCGCGCGCCCCGGCTTGCAAGAAGCGCAACGCCTCAGACTCGGTCACCGAAACACCCCAGACCACCACGGCCGGGGAAGCAGAATCGCGATTATTTTCCCCGTTGCCGGCGTTTTCTTCACCCGTTCGCGGCGTCATCGAATCCAGAATGGCCTGAATCCCGAACGCTTTGTCGAGGATCAGCACGTCCGGCGGATCGGCGCGCGCCAGCTCAATGGCGTGACTCAGCGAATCGGTCGCGTTCAGGAGCTTCAAGTCCGCGCAGTTGCTCAATAAGCTGCGAACGCCTTCCGTGGTTACCGGCTGTGTGTCGCAGACCGAAACCGTTCTGATTCTATCGCCCGCTCCGGCTCTTTCCGTCATGCCGGAAGTTCGCAAATTCGTATGCGCCCCATTGGGGCTGCCGTTTGTTGGAATCACCGTTTTCACGCTTTCGACCACAAATTACTCATCCTTATCCGCTGCCCGCTGGCCATGTTCCGGACCGGCACGGGGCTTATCGTCCGGCGGATCTGTCTTTTTAGTTGGTGAAAGAAGCGGAGGTTCTCATGTTATGATCGCTTCTAGTCGAATTACTTCTTTGAAACGGATTCCAAACTGGTCTGCCGGTCCCCATGCAGCATCGTGAGGCGCCTCCATCCGCATCGAGACGAGCGGTCATTATCAGCCCGACGGCCCGGATGGCGGACGAATTAGAGCCGCTCCTTCAAGCGCACCTTCCCGGCGCAGCCATAAGCCACGTCCGCAGTTACCCGTCGCCCCGCGATCTGGGTGGGGCCTTGGGCGGCGGAACCCAGCAGATGGTCTTCCTCGACATGGTTTCCGACCGCGAGCAGGCCTTGCAGCTGCTCACCGAAATGACCCGGCTGGGCCCCTCCGTGCAAGTCGTGACTATGCTGGCCGGCAATGAGCCGGATCTGATCCTGCGCTGCCTGCGCGCCGGAGCCGTCGATTTCCTCATCCAGCCCTTCACCGCCGATCAAATCGAGGCCGTCGTCGCAAAACTCGCCCGCCTGCAGCCGTCCGGCGAAGGCGGAGCCAAAGAGCCGGCCAAGATTGTCGCCGTGATGCCGGCCAAAGGCGCCTGCGGAGCCACCACCATCGCCTGCAACCTTGCGTTTCAATGGAAACGGCTGGGAGCCAAGAAAGTCCTGCTGGCCGACCTCGACCCGCTCGCCGGGACCACCTCATTCCTGCTTAAGATCAAATCGATCTATAGTTTCCTGGATACGCTACAGCGTTCCCACGAGCTCGACTCGGACCTGTGGGGCGCCATGGTAACGAACGTCCAGGGCGTAGATGTACTGCTGGCACCCGAGCTGATGGTGGAGGGCACCCAGGATTTGCACGACCCTTCGCCTATCCTCGAATACGCGCGCCACGCCTACGACGTGGTGGTGATCGACACCGGCAGCGTTTACGGCGAATGGAACCTGAACACCGCGCGCGCCGCCAGCGAACTCCTGCTGGTCACCACCAACGAACTTCCCGCCCTACAGGCGGCGCAACGCGCCCTGTCCTATCTCGACACCAACCGGATCGGCCGCTGGAAAATCCGTTTGCTGGTCAACCGCTATCATCGCGACGTGGGATTGAGCCGCGAAGTGATCGGCACGGCGCTTCATACTGAAGTCTTCGACATTTTGCCGAGCGACTACGAGGCCGTGCAGAAATCGCTGATGGACGGCAAGCCCGCCCCGCCCAGCACGTCTTTTGGCAGAAGCATCATGCAGCTCGCCGACCGGCTCGGCGGCCACAGCGAGACCGCAAAAAAGAACACCTCGCTCGGCGGCCTGCTGGGATTATTCGGCAAGACCTCCAAATCGACCTAGCGCGCGTCCCGCAAACCGCTCCCTGACGAGTGGGTGTGAACACCAGCTATATCCACCGCTTCCTCTGGTCGCGGCTCGCTAAGCTGCTGATATATGAGAGAGCTCGGGAACGAGCCGCGAGCGAATCACACAGACTCTGACCGTCGCCGCTCGGCTTCGATTGTGTTGCACCATCAAATTATCCCAGCCGCGCGCGTTAGCGAACGAATTCGGAGCTACGAAATCATAACCGGCTATTTCGGCACTTCTCCGGCGTGCGGACGCGTCCCTTTCGATTTCCATTCGCGTAACTCGGAAAATCCCCGCGAGATCTCGTCCGCCTGGATCGCACAATGCCCGTCGTGATTTACATATTGCTGGACGAATAAATTGCTGGTCCCGGCAATGTCCGCGCTCGACGAGTATTCGTTCGGGATCCACACCGGCACCAGCGGATCGTAGCTGGTATGAATCGCGAGCATGGGCCTCATGATCCGTCCGCTCGGCGTATAGTAGCTGCGAAGATACGCCTGCGCTTTCGGATCCGCGGCGTAGCGCGGAATGGTCGCATTGGTCTTGATGTCGTCGAGCGTGCCGTTGTAGATCACGTTGCGATTGTCGAACGGATTGCCCCCGGCCCGCGCGGTCAGTTCCTTAACCATGTAAACGATAAACACCGTGGTGCCGGCCAGATCCTTGTTGCTCTTCAAATTGCTGTCTCGAAAATGCCGCAGCGCCGCGGCCTTTTCGGGAGCCCCATCGAGCGCCTGCTCCACCTTGGTCCGCGCTTCCTTGGTGTTCTCGAAATCCTTGGGAATCTTGCTGGGTTCCGGCAGGACTCCGGGGAAATAGTAGTTGAACAGCACGTAGCTGTCGAAAGCCCCGCGCGACATGAACCAATCCGTCGGAGCCAGCGGCCCGCACAAGGGCAGCCCCGCGTCGTAGGTGGTCGGATACGTCTCCATCATCATCATGGTCAGAAAGCCGCCCATGGAGTGGCCCGTAATGAACGTTTCCTTCGGCGCACCGTACTTACCGACGAAGTAGCGGCGCAGACTCTCGGTATCGACCACGGCTTCCTGGATCGCCCAACCGCCCGCGGCGTAGCCCGATTGCGCCAGCGCGTAACCCTGGTCGATGAATACCTGAAACACGTCCGGAAGCTTGTCTTCCTTGTATTTCACCGGCTGTTCCGCGTAGCCGTGGCAATACACGACCAGGCCTCCATTCCAGTTGTCGGGAACGTCGATGCGGAACGCGGCTCCATTAATCGATCCGGTTTCAATCTTGGGCGCGGCGCAGGCGAACGCAGCCAGCGCGCACGAAGCCAGCAGAGCTTTCATACCCGATGAAGGTATGCAATCCGGTCGACTGGTGTCAAGCTGCTACTTCTGATTTCCGGTCATGGGAGCCAGCATGGCCTGAAGTTTGTCGTAGTTTTGCTCGACGAACGCGGCATTTTCGGGTGAGATGGACACCGGGTATTGCTTGATGGTCCCGCTCTTCTTCATGCCGACAGCCATGAAATCGCCGATCAGCGCGCCGGTGATGATCAGGAATTCGCGCGGCTTAATGCCTGCCGCTTTAATGACGGTGACCGCCGCCGGGCAAGAGTTGAGAAGCTTCTCCCCGGCGTCGAGTGTGGGAGCATTTCCGGGAGCATTATTCTCGAAGCATTTCTTCGCCCCGGGATCGCTGCTGGCGGTCTTCATCGCATTCATGTACCGCTGGATGACGTCCATATTGAGCCGGTAGTCCCGCATTTCCTTCAGATCCGGATCTGCCGCCTTGGCGCGGGGCTGGGCCCAGGCGCTGGCACAAAGAAGCAAAATCCCGCTGAGCACCCCGGCAGCACGGTGAAACATAACGGAATGGAAAACCTTCATAATGTTTGCAATCGCTCCTCTTCACATCTCGCTGAATCGTTCAGCTCTGAACATACGCACGGTTGGGTCCCTTTTTGGCTCGACATGGCCAGCACGTGTGCTAGAATTATTTGTGACATGCGCCACGTGGCAGGTTACGGCGCGCGATTGTACGAATGATACGGACAATCCGCCACAAGGGACTGAAACGGCTTTTTGAACAGGACGACCCGAGCGGCGTAAAACCGGAACATGCTGGCAAGCTGCGGAACATTCTGGCGACGCTTCACGCCGCCCGAACCATTGCCCACATGGATTTGCCAGGGTTCCGGTTGCATCCGCTCAAAGGCGCGTCTAAAGGGTTCTGGGCCGTTACGGTCCGAGCGAACTGGCGCGTAATTTTCCGCTTTGACGGCGACGCCGAGGATGTTGATTATGTCGATTACCACTGATAGGAACCAGTCCATGACGATGAAGAACCCGCCTCACCCGGGCGTAGTTGTGTTCGAGGAATGTATTGAGCCTTTAGGCTTGACCATCACGGACGCGGCCGCCGCCCTTGGAGTGACGCGCAACACGCTCTCGGAACTTGTGAACGGGAAGCGCGGCATATCCCCCGAAATGGCGGTGAGGCTGTCGAAGGTTTTCGGAGGCGACGCCGAAAGCTGGCTGGTGCAGCAGGCGCAATACGATCTGGCGCAGGTTCGCGCCGACCGGATAAAGCTGAAACGGCTCGAATTGGTTTAGGCCCTTAGTGGATGCGGACGTTGAAGGGCTACGACGTTTTGATCCATTCGTGGTTTGGGGCTAATATCGAGGATGTGAAACGGCTGCTTACCTGTTTGAGCGTCTCGGTGCTTGGGTTGGTGTTATTGATGTTTAGCTGGTGGGCATACCGCGAGTTGTGTTTACGGTGTGCGGAATGGAAGTACACGCGTGAATTTACACAGGGTATGAAAAGGCAAGATATCGAAAACCGGCTCTTGTCAGAAGGCATTCGATTTTGGCCAGAGCCGCCTCTCGTCGAGTTTGTGTCGCTCGGGTACGAGGTTCGTTACTCCCCGGTCTGTGCGCCGAGGGAGGTGGCACTCATGCTTCAGTTCGAGGGGCACGACGGTACGCCTTCAGTGGCGGATGTTCTCCGAAGCGTCAAGCTTGTCCGACAGGAACGCGGGTGCTTGTAACCAGCGGCCGGGCACTCAAGGCTCGGGGGTTTCACAAACGGTCCCTTGTGAGAAACGACTCAGTCTGCACGCCTTCGAGCAACTACCAAGGGACGGTCTGTACGATGATTTTCGAAAGACGGGGGCATGTCGCGTTCGTTCGGCTCACCGTAAAGGAGACTCTGTTATAATCGACCTTTCAGCCGTGCGATCCGGGAGAATCTTTGGCCGCGCCGCCAGCGAAGATCATCGCCATCTATCCGGGCTCGTTCGACCCGATCACCAACGGGCACCTGGATCTGATCGCGCGCGGCAGCCGGCTGGTGGACCGGCTGATCGTCGCGATTCTGCGGAACGAGGCCAAGCAGCCGCTGTTCACCGTGGAAGAGCGCGTGGAGATGCTCGAAGAAGTGGTGAAGCCGTATCCCGAACGTGGAGGTGGCTGCGTTCGACGGCCTGCTGGTGGATTACGCGGCCGCGCGCGGCGCGAACTTGATCCTGCGCGGCATTCGCGCGATCTCCGATTACGAATACGAGTTGCAGATGGCGCTGATGAACCGGCGGCTGCAGCCGGGAATCGAGACGGTGTTCCTGATGGCGGGCGAGGCGTATTCGTTCATCAGCTCGCACCTGGTGAAGGAAGTGGCCGCGCTGGGCGGGAACGTCGCGGGCCTGGTGCCGCCGCTGGTAGAAGCAGCGATTGACAGCGGCGAGTTGGCCGCCAAGGAGGCTTGAAGTAGAGCGATGCGAAGCAGTTACAGGATCTGGCGGAACGAATTTCGTCGATCAGCGTGTCGTCCACCATGAAGGTGGCCGCCGACGCCGACCGCCTGCGGCGCGAAGGGCGTCGACGTGGTCGATTTCGGCGCGGGCGAGCCGGATTTTCCGACGCCCGACAACATCAAGCACGCGGCGATCGACGCCATCGACCAGAACTTCACCAAGTACACGCAATACCGGCGGCACCGAGGAGCTGAAGCAGGCCATCTGCGAGCGCCACAAGACGCGATTACGGCACCGCTTATTCCACCAAGGAGTGCATCGTCACGGTCGGCGGCAAGCACGCGATCTTCAACCTGATGCAGGCGCTGGTCGATCCCGGCGATGAAGTCATCATCCCGGTGCCGTACTGGGTGACCTACAAGGACGTGGTGAACTACGCCGGCGGCAAGTGCGTGTTCGTCGACACCGACGAGGACGAAGGCTTCGCGCTTCACGCGTCGCATGGTCGAGCGCGCATCTGACGCCGAAGACCAAGATGATCATCATCAACTCGCCCTCGAATCCCAGCGGCGCGGTGTTCGACCGCGCGGAGTTGGAGAAGATCTTCGCAGATCGCCAAGGACCGCGGCATCTGGGTGATGACCGACGAGTGCTACCACCGCTTCCTCTACGACAGCGAGCCGTTCTCGCTGGCGTCGCTCCCGGATGCGAAGGAGACGGTGGTGGTGGCCGGGTCGCTTTCGAAGACCTACGCGATGACCGGCTGGCGCATCGGCTTCGTGCTGGCGCCGGCGCCGGTGATCGCGCGGGATCATGAAGCTGCAAAGCCACTCGACGTCGAACCCGACTTCGATCGCGCAGAAGGCGGCGATCGAAGCGCTGCGCGGGCCGCAGGAATCGGTCGGCATCGATGCTGGCCGAGTATCGCAAGCGGCGCGATTACGTGGTCGGCGCGGCTGCGCCAGATTCCGGGCGTGAAGGCGCAAGGCCGCGAGGGCGCGTTCTACGCGTATCCGAACGTCAGCGCGGCGTTCACAAGGCGGCATCGCCAACTCGCTGCAGTTCTCCGAAAAGCTGCTGGCCGAGGAGCACGTGGCCGTGGTTCCGGGCGAAGCGTTCGGCACGAACGATCACGTCCGCATCTCCTACGCGACTTCGATGAAGGAGCTGGAGCGCGGCCTGGACCGCCTGCAGCAGTTCATCGCCGCACGCGTGTAAATGCGGTCCTCGGCGACTGACTCCGTCGTTTCGCGAAAAGCGTCTGGGGCTCGACGCATCTGGAGCCCTGGTTTCCGCGATTCGGACCGGAAGATCGGCGAAGTGTGGTTTGAAGGCGTCGACGATCTGCCTCTGCTGGTGAAGTTCCTCTTCACTACCGAGAAGCTTTCGGTGCAGGTGCATCCCGACGACGAGTATGCGGCGAACATCATGCTTCGCGCGGCAAAACCGAGATGTGGCACATCCTGGCCGCCGAGCCGGGCGCGAAGATCGCCGCTGGATTCCGCGAGCCGATCACGGAAGAACGGCTGCGCGAAGCGGCGCTGTCGGGCGAAATCGAAGATCTGCTCGAATGGTTCGAAGCCGCGGCCCGGCGATACGTTTTTCATTCCCGCAGGCACGGTGCACGCCATCGGCGCCGGGCTGTCGCTGTGCGAGATCCAGCAGCACTCCGACGTCACCTATCGCCTCTACGATTACGGCCGTCCGCGCGAGCTGCATCTGGATCACGCACTTGCGGTAAGCCATCGTGGCCCTCACGCCGCCCGAGCGGGAAACGTTTCGTGCACGTATTTTGCGACGTCACGCGCGACCATCGGTTCCGCGATGGGGCACACTTCTCCCCGTGAAACTTTCGAGATGCTGATCGCGATCGAAGGGCACGGGGAAATTGCCGGCCAGCCGATGAAAGCGGGCGAGGTGTGGTATGTTGCTCCCGGCACGGATTCGTTCGAGCTGAAAGGCCCGCTGACGATTCTTACCGTGACCACCGGTTAGCGGTATTTTCAAAGATCCGAAAAAAGATTTATCGGGCGCCCTTTAGCCGGGGTTTTACTTCGTCGGCAGCGAAGATCCAACGTGCGCAGGCCCTCAAGAGTGTATCTAGAAAACTCCTTCCTGGCCGGTCCCGTTCTCCGTTGGAAGAGCACATGAACTCCTTGCTTATAAACTAGGCGAGGATTGCGTGCGGAGCGGGCGAGCGAACTCGGGATGTTGGTGAAAGGGATCGGAATAGAGTTCGCGATCGGGCGGGCACGCGCTGCCCGCCACTTAGTAGAACAAAACGCGCCAGGTGGTGACCACCAGCGCGTGCGTCACCATGGACGCCCGGATGCTGCGGGCTTGACGGAACGCCAGGCCGCAGCAGATTCCGAGCAGCGTCCCCATCGCAGCCATGCGCCAGTTCGGAAACGCATGGCCAAACCACAAATGGGCCGAGCCGAAGACCAGCGATGCGGCAAGCAAACCCAACCAATCATTCCCCAGCCACTTGCTCATCCACTGTTGCAGGAGGCCTCGGAAAAAGAACTCTTCGCCAAGCGCTAACACCCACAAGACTCCGAAGAACGTCGCGATGGCCATAAACGAGGTTTTTTCCCATCCCGACGGAGGCCAGCGCGGTTTTGCGAAGCGGATCCACCATGCCAGCGCAGCTGCTACCGGCAAGAAAACAGCATAGTAAACCGTCCCGATCATCCATTCCCGCTTCTGCGGCCAGAATCCGAACCCGACATTCGGCGGCCGCCGGATGCCGACCATCGCGAAGATTCCAGTCCGGAACCACATCAACTGCCCGAGAACTTCAAGTTGTAGTTTTGGATGAGGATCCGCGTAAAACTGGTGGAGAATCCGCGAGAGCCATACCACCGCCATCAAAATCAGGAACAGGATGTCGGAAGCCGGCTGGTGGGGCAACAGAATGTACCAAAACGAAACCGCACCCGCCAGTAGCGCGATCCAAAGAAACGTGTGCCAACGGAACGTGCCCAGCGCCAAAGTCGCTGCAGAATAAGGAGCTAACGCCGAGAGGGTCAGTGCCAGAGCGAACCCGGCGGAGGGTATTTTTTCAATTCGGGACCGGACTCGGTCGACGGCGAGGGCATAGAAGAACGTCGCTTCCAGAAGGAAGGCCGGCAAGACGGCCAAAGCCGTCCGAATGGGGATATTCTGTTGAACAGAATACAGGTAGGCCGCGATGGCGCAGGCCGCCCATAGCAGCGGCAGGAGCATGTGGGTTCATCCTAGCATGTAACCTTTGTAACGGCTTACAGTATTCAAGAACGACACCGTGAACGCAACCGACAACGCTCTGATGGGGCAGGTGAGCAACGGGGAAGTGGCCAGGATGGCCGTGCTGTTCGAACGGCACCATCGGCCGCTGTTCCGCTACTTCGTCTCGATGAATCGAAATCGGGAGTTGTCGGAAGACCTGGTGCAGGATGTGTTTTTCAGAATGCTTCGATACCGAGCCAGTTACGATCCCAACCAAAGCTTTACGGCTTGGATGTATCAGATCGCGCGCAACGCCAACGTCGATCAGGCGCAGAAGCGCAAGGGCGAGGTGGTGGGGATCGACGAGTTCGACGATCGGCGGCCGGAGCCGGCGAGCGAGGCTCCGGGGCCGGAACAAACCGCCGCAAAGGGGCAGGACTTGGCGTTGCTGCGGCGGGCGCTCGACCGGCTGCCGGCCGAGAAGCGGGAAATTCTGGTGTTGAGCCGGTTTCAGGATATGAAGTATGAGGAAATCGCGGCGGTGCTCGGGTGCGAGGTGGGGACGGTGAAAGTGCGCGTATTCCGGGCGATGCGCGCGTTGGAGCAGGCGTATTTCGCGCTGCTGGGAGAAAAAACGGCATGACTTGCGATCAAGCAAAACTTGTTTTCACGGATTACTGGAGCCAGACGCTGGGCGAAGCGCAGGAGCTCGCTTTCGAAGCGCATCTGGGGACCTGCGATGCGTGCCGCGCGGAAGCGGAGCGGTTGGGCTCGCTGTGGAAGAGCCTGGCGCTGATTCCATCGGAATCGAAGGATTTTGAGCCGGGCGTGAATCTGCGCAGCCGGTTCTATGAAACGCTCGGCGCGTACCGGCAGGGGCTGGAATCGGCTCCGAAGCGCGGCTGGCGCGAACGGATTTTCGCTTTGTGGCCGAGAGAACCGGCGTGGCAGATGGGGGTGAGCTTCGCCCTGCTGGTGATCGGCCTCGGTGTGGGATATCAGATGCATCCCGTAAAAGGAGCGGGTGTGCAGGAGCAGCCGGCGGCCGACCAGGAGGTCGCGCAGCTCCGCGGGGAGGTAAACAGCATGCGTCAAATGGTGGCTTTATCGCTGATGCAGCAGCAATCGGCGGGAGAACGGCTGCGGGGAGTGAGTTACGCGTACCAGGCGCCGTCATCCGATACCGAAGTTCTTTCCGCATTGTTGACCACGGTAAATCAGGATCAGAACGTCAACGTGCGGCTGGCAGCGGTGGATGCTCTGCACCGCTTCGGATCGAGCCCGGTGACGCGGACGGCGATTGTTCAGTCGATTCGCAAACAGGATACGCCACTGGTGCAGATCGCGCTGATCGACCTGCTGGTGGATCTGAAGGACGGCACCGCCATGCCGGAATTGAGCAAGATTATCAACGATGAAAAGCTCGACTCCGCGGTGCGGCAGCACGCCAAGTGGGCGCTCGGGAAGCTGCAATGAGAATCCCAGGGCTGATTCTGATGTCCGCGCTCGCGTTCGGGCAGACGGTGGAGGACAAGTCGACCGAGCACCGGTCCTACGCGGGCGCGCATGAGCTGATCATCGACAATGTCACCGGGGCAATTGAAGTGACGGCGTCGACCGGCGGATCGGTGGAAGTGGACATCGAGAAGACGTTGCGGGCGTGGTCGCAGGACCGGATGACGCTGGCGAAAAAAGAAATCTCGCTGGCGGAACGGCGTGAGGGCGGGCTGGTGCAGTTGATGGTCGACGGTCCGTTCCGTTGCCATAGCTGCGATAACTCGATCAATTTTCGCGGCGATAATCTGTACGAGTTCCGGTACGATTTCAAAATTCGAGTGCCCCGGGATACCAAGCTCGACCTGCGCGCAGTGAACGATTCGCACATTCTAGTCAACGGCACATCGGGCGATTTCAGGATCAGAAACGTGAACGGCGGAATCGAAATGCGGGAGGTGGAAGGATCGGGATCGGTGAGCACGGTGAACGGGCCGGTAAAGGTGACGTTCGCGCGGAATCCATCGGGCGCGACTTCGTTCAAATCGGTGAACGGCACTCTGGATGTGTCGTTCCGGGGCGGCTTGAATGCAGACGTGAGGATGAAAACGATGAATGGCGGGATGTTCACGGATTTCCCGGTAACGGCGTTGCCGGTAGCGGCGCTTCAGCCGGAAGAGCGCAACGGAATGAAGATATACCGGCGCAATCGGATGACGGGGGTCCGCATCGGCAATGGAGGGCCGGAGCTGACTTTCGAGACGTTGAACGGGGAAGTGCTGATTAAGAACAGAGAGAAATAGGCGGAAGAAGAGATGAAAAAAATAAATCACAAAATAATGTTGTTGGCCGGCGCGGCGCTAGGCACGCTGCTGGCGATTCAGGTGTCGGGGCAGGACACGGGCGATAAAGTCACGGTGCCGTTTCGCGATCCCTCCAAGCCGCGGACGCTGGTGGTGAAGGTCATCAACGGCGGCATGACGATTCGCGGGTACGACGGCAAGGATGCGATCGTGGAGTCGACGGGCCGCGGTGCGCGGCATCGCCGGACTCCTCCCGATGGAATGCACCAGCTCAACACTAGCAGCGGGCTGGAGGTGACCGAGGAAAACAATGTGATGACGGTGCGCGCCGGCGTGACCAGCTCGGCTGAACTGAATATCCAGGTGCCGACGCAGACTGCGCTGCGGGTGCAGACGATGAACGGCGGGAAGATCGAGATTGAAAACATTTCCGGAGAAATCGAAGCCGAAAACATGAACGGCGCGATCACGATTACCAATGCTTCGGGTTCGGTGGTGGCGAACTCGATGAATGGCCGGGTGACGGTATCGTTGGATCACGTGACGCCGAACAAGACCATGAGCTTTTCGACCATGAACGGCACCATCGATGTGACGCTGCCGGCCGACGTGAAAGCGAATCTCAAGCTGAAGACCGACAACGGCGACATTTTCACCGATTTCGAAGTGAAGATCGAGGGCTCTCATCCGCCAGAGGTGGACGATCAGCGCAAGAACGGCGGGCGGTACCGGGTGAAGGTGGATAAAACGATGTACGGTTCGATCAACGGCGGCGGGCCTGAGATGCAGTTCGTGACGTACAACGGCAACATCATGATTCACAAGAAGTAGCGAAAACAGCGAGAGTGCCATCGCGCCTCCTGGACTACGCGACGGCAGTTCCTTCGATCACCTTACGGAACTGCCGCGCGGCCACCCTCCTTGCATTGCTGAGCCCCGCGGGACCATTCGCCGGCATACCGAACACATGAACAGCGAACTTATCGTTTTGCTTTCCCCGGCGACTGGTTCCCTTGATGGTTCCCGGTACGCCGGCCAGTCTACGCACAAGGGCCGCCACGCCGGAGGACTGGAGCGCCCGGTCTGGATGGCCTGCACGGCTTCCTTGCGGTCGGATAGAAGGCCCGAAAGAAGCCGACCCTGCTTCCGCTGAAACCGCAAACTCAAGTCGTAAACCGCCTTCGCGAAAAACCAGGCTGGCTTGCTCCTCTACTGCGCGAAGGTCCGTTATAAACGATCGTCATGCGGCCTTCATCGGCCTGAAATGTTCGCGCGATAGGCTCTAGCCTAATTCCCGTAGCCATGCTTAGAATAACCATCGTCACTCTTCTTGCGGCTCAGGCCGCGCTTGCGGCAGACGCGGACAGCAACACCACATCGCCCATCAAACATGTGGTCATCATCTTTGGAGAGAACATTTCGTTCGACCATTATTTCGGCACTTATCCTCGTGCCGTGAATCCGGCAGGCGAGCCCGCTTTTACTGCCGCGCCGAACACGCCACACGTGAACGGCCTGACGCCAACGCTGCTGACACGCAATCCGAACTCGACGCAACCGTTCCGCCTGGATCGCAGCACGGAGACCACCTGCGACAACGATAACCACTATTCGGACGAGCAAAGGGCCTATGACAACGGCCTGGTCGACAAATTCCCGGAAAACACAGCCGCGACGGGCGCGGGGTGCACGCCTGCGCTCAGCATGGGTTATTACGACGGGAACACGGTCACCGCATTGTGGAACTACGCTCAACATTACGCGTTGAGCGACAACTTCTTCGATACCGAGTTTGGCACCACGGTGATGGGCCACCTGAATCTGATCTCCGGCCAGACCCACACCTCAAGCGTCGCGTCGATCAAAGGAAAAGTCGCGAATGGTTCCGTGATCGGGAACGTGGAAGCGGGCGTGGATGACTGTGTGACCACCGCCAATGGAACTCCCGTGACCATGACTGGCAGGAACGTTGGCGACTTGCTGAACGCGAAGGGCGTCTCCTGGGGATGGTTCTACGGGGATTTCCCGCAGTCGGCCAACAGCCAGCCGTTGCCGTTCGCCTCCTGCGGGTCCGCTTACAACAGCCACTACGATCCCTTTCAGTATTACCAGAGCACGTCCAATCCCCATCATCTGGCGCCCAGTTCGATTTCGGCCATCGGAACCTCGTCGGATCAGGCCAATCATCAATACGCACTTACGGACTTCTGGAACGCCGTGAACAGCGGTAATTTCCCCGCGGTGGTTTTTCTGAAGGCGACTTCGTCGGAGACCGGCCATCCGGCCAACTCGACGCCGCTCCTGGAGCAAGCTTTCCTGGTGAACACCATCAACGCGCTCATGAAACTGCCGGAATGGAATACGATGGCGATTCTGCTCACCTACGACGATTCCGACGGCTGGTACGATCACGTGATGCCGCCGATCGTGAATCAATCGAACGATCCCGCCAATGACACGCTGGCCGGATCCACGGGCATGTGCGGAACGCCCGCGCCGGGAGCTTATCTGGATCGCTGCGGATACGGCTCGCGGTTGCCGTTGCTGGTTATTTCGCCCTATGCGAAGAAAAATTATGTCAGCCACGCGCTGACCGATACGTCTTCCGTGGTGCGCTTCATAGAAGACAACTGGGATCTGGGGCGAATCGGCGATCAATCGTTCGACGCGCTGGCCGGCAGCATTTTGGACAGCTTCGATTTCACGTCTCCGCCGCGGACGACGCCGGTGCGGCTGAATCCGACGAGCGGCGAAGTGGTCAAAGGAACGAAGTAACCGGGCAACGTCGACCACGGCGCGAGCGCGGCCGACGGGTTCCGCAAAGAGAGCGATCGCGAAGGCACGACGGTCCCGCGCGCAAGCACTTTTCGTCTTATATGCCAGTCTGAAGCTTCCGGGAAACGATGAAGCGCCCGGACGTAACGGGCGGATCGCGCGGAGCCTCAAATTCGAACCATCAGCGGATTCGTTTTCTGTTTCTAAAATATTTTGCGACTAATCTTTGAGTTATCGCCAATGAATTTCATGCGTTGTGGAAGGCCACGTGCTCAATTCACTTCTGTGAGGCTAGACCAGCTAAGCGGAATGAGCGAGTTAAGGGGAAAGCAGATTCTCATCGAGAACATTCTACCGGCCGCGCCGCTAGCGAAGAAGGGAGAAATGAAATGAAAATCACAGGTATGATGACCGCCGCGGTCGCGTTGAGTCTCCTTGGGACGGGTTGCGCCACCAAGAAGTACGTATCGAAGACCATCGCTCCAGTGGAACAACGCGTAGGTGGGACGGAAACCAAGAACGGCGAACAGGACAAGCAAATCGCCAGCCAGGGTACGCAAATCGAACAACTCGACACGGACCTGTCGAAGACTAAAGAGAAGCTAGGCGATACGGACAACAAGGCGACGCAGGCCGGTGAGGCCGCAAAGGCAGCCGATCAGAAAGCTGGGGCGGCGCAGCAATCGGCGGATGGAGCGAAGCAGGCCGCGGACGGTGCGCGGACGTATGCCGAGCAGGGCCTGAACCGCATGGACCAGACGGTGCAGTCCATGAACAAATTTCAGATGGCGAAAACTGAAACGGTTCTGTTTGCGTTCAACAGCGACAAGCTTACGGCCGAAGGCAAATCGCAGCTTGACGAACTGGCCAACCAAGCCAAGGGAATGGATCGCTTCGTGGTTGAAGTGCAAGGGTTCACCGACAAGAGCGGCAGCGTAAGCGTCAACGAAACATTGAGCGAAGCGCGCGCCCAGGCCGTAGCTCGTTATCTCTCCAACCAATATCAGATCCCCATCCGCAACATTGCGATGCTCGGATCGGGCTATGCCCTTCCGGTGGCCGACGACAAAACCCGCGAGGGACGCAAGATGAACCGTCGCGTGGAGGTCAGGCTGTGGGTTCCGGAAAGCCAAGCCAGCAAGTCCGCGGCTACCGGCGGAGGGCAGCAATAGGCTCCGTCCGTCAGCGTTCAGACCGCCGGAGTCCCCTTCTCCGGCGGTCTTCGGGGGGTCAAGTAGGCTACTGAAACGCTTTCAGAGCACTCTTGTGGACCTTCGCGACCACGTTGAACTGTGGGTCGACCATCTCGGTAATGTCGTACTTAAGCACCGCGCCCAGCAGAACCGCGACCTCGCTGTCGGTCAATTTGTAGTCGTGCTTCAGCCACTCGACCAGTTGCGTGGTAGCAACCTGAATCGAATCGGGGATCGAGCCCGCTACGCCCATCGCCATCACGTAGTCCGCGTTTTCCAAGCGCGGGCCGGCGCTGGCGAAACCGGGAATCACATTCACGGTAAACTCGACGTCAACCGAGGTCTCGAGCGCGCTGCCGGTCAACTCGCCGTCGCCCATGGCGGCGTGAGCATCTCCCATGGTCAGCAGAGCGCCTGGATGGTACACAGGAAGATATAGCGTGACGCCCTCGCCCATCTGGTTGTAATCCATGTTGCCGCCGAACGGCCCCAGATCCGTACCGCGATACGCCTGATCGCCCGGCGGAGCCGTAGCGATGCATCCGAGCATGGGAAGAATCGGGACCGTGAGGTTTTTCATCCGCGGCGTCGGGTGCGCGAGCGTGGCGATGCCTTTCTCGCGGTCGAGTTTCCATTCGCCGTCGAACGCCGCATCGTATTGCGCGCTCGCGACGTAGGCCGGCGTGACGGTCCTGCCGTTGATGCGGCTGCCCTGCCGCGCCGAATCGCGATTCACCCGGACCCGATTCAGTTTGACCACCAGCGTATCGCCGGGCAACGCGCCTTCAACGTAGAACGGTCCGGTTTCGAGGTTGCCTCCGGGAGTGCGCTTGTCGTTGTCGCGGCCGCTCTGGTCAAAGGTCCGTGTGCGAACGGTGTCGCCGGGAAAGACGCGCAATGCCGGAGGGTTCGCAGCCGAGTAATAGCCGTAGAACACGCTCGGCTCGAAGTCCAGCGTGCGCGGTCCGCCGGATGGAGGAATTGCCGGCCGCGTTAGTTTAATCGCGACCGGACTCTCGGCCCCGCCTCCGCGTCCGCCCACGCTCATCCGGCCTTCGCCCGAAAATCCGCTGCCATTTGCCGTCGCCGCCAGGGCGCCGGCGGAAGCGCCATTGCGTTGCAAAGATAGATTCAGATGATCGCCGCTCGCGGAACCGGTTACGGTGAGTTGATTCCAGGCGCCTGCGATGGAAGTCCCGTCGACGCGCAGTTTGACTCGGGCATACTGCGTTTCGGCGCCCTTCGCGGAAATCTCCGCGATCCAGTCGCCTTGAATATCGGTAGCGCCGGCGCTAAAGCTCGCCGCGGCGAATAGAATCCAAACCGTCGGGTGTTTCATCGTTTTATTCCTTTGTCGAGGCGGGACGAAGGCCAGTTGAGACCGGATAACGTGACGGTTGAATATAGGATACACCCCAATCTAAACGATCATCTCGGCTCGCGTCACCTCGCGCTGATCGAGCAGCGATTCGATGGTTTCGAGAAAACGCACGGTATGCGGCAATCCCAAGTGGATGTCGAACGTGTTTTCACCGTTCCATCGCGAATGAATATAGAAAAGTTGCGGATCCCGGGTCGAACGAAACGCGTGGATCGAAAGGCAGCCCGGCTCTTCGCGGGTGGGAGGAATTACCGCGGCGATTGCGTCCACCGTCGCTTTCTCCTGGCCTGGACGCGCGTGAAATCGCGCGAAAACGTACATTTCCATTATTCGGCTTTCTTTTGCTTCTCGAGCTCGGTGTAAAACTCTTTCTCTTTCAGATCGATGTGCGCCTGAAAGCCGGCGGGATCGATGAACGGATTCGCGTCCTGCTTTCCCAGCTTCGGATATTTTTCGTCCAGGTGGTAGAAACTTCCGTGTGCCGCGAGGAAAACATCGACGTGCATGGCTCGTAAGGTTTTAAAGCTGCGGATGTAGTCGTCGGCGATCTGAGGATAATCTTTGTTGTTCACCAGAATGTATCCCGGATTGACGCCGATGCTTCCCAGGATGATCACGTCGTAGGTCTTGCCGGCCTCTTGCGTTTTCAAAGTCCAGGAGGTGCAGCCTTTGGTGTGGCCGGCGGTCAGGTGCGCGACCAGCGTGGTGCCGCCCAGCTTGACATCATCGCCATCCTTCAAAATCCGATCGATGGGATGCTCCTTGCCGCCGGGTTTCATCTTGCGAAGCGCGGGAACATCCTGTTCCATCGCCATCACTTTCGCGCCGGTATATTCCTTGACCAGCGCGTCCCCTTCCATGTGATCGCCGTGTGCGTGGCTGCCCAGCAGGATCTTGATATCGCTGAATTTGAAACCGAGCTGCTCGACGGATGCGCGGATGATGGGTACCGTAGTTTCGAAGTCGCTGTTGATGAGCACATGGCCTTGCGGAGTAGTGATCAGATATGAGCCGAGCTCGCCGGTACCGACGAAATAAACGTTGCCAATCACTTTGTGCGCCGGAAACGGCTTGTTCCAGTCCCGCGCCTGCGCGTTTGCCAGACCGGCAGCCGCCACCAGCAGAAGCGCGGCTTCAAAATTTCGACGATTCAGTAATGTCCGCATAACGGCATTAGATCACGTTCGCGGACCGCAAGACCACGCCCGACCTTCTACGTAATACAATGCAAGCAATATATGCGTTTTCGATTTGCCGGATTCTTGACTTTGCTGGCGCTGCTGACGGTTCCCGCCGGCGCGCAGACGCCCACTGCGGCGGCCAAAACAAATACCTGGACGATCCCGCGCACTCCGGACGGACATCCCGATCTTCAAGGTAACTGGACCAACGCCACATTAACCCCGATAGAACGCCCGGCGGTTTTCGCAGGCAAAGCGACGGTCAGCGACGCCGAAGCCGGCAAGTACGAAAAGAACGACGTCAAGAGCAATGACATCGACGACCCGGAAGCCCCTCTGCTGGTCAGGGCGGGTTCGGGATCGGGCGAAACCGCAGTGGGTGCGTATAACAACCTGTTTATCGATCGAGGATCGCAACTGGCCCGCGTCGATGGAGTCAAGCGGACCTCATTGATTGTCGATCCGCCGGATGGAAAGATTCCGTATAAAGCGGACCGGCAGCCGCAAAGGAGAGCCGAGCCGGGCGGCGCCTTCGACGACGTCAAGCGGCGTCCGCTGAGCGAGCGATGCATTATCGGCTTCGGGTCCACCGCGGGGCCGCCGATGATGCCAGTGCTTTACAACAACAACTATCAGATCGTGCAGACGCCGGAGTACGTGATGATCCTGGTCGAAATGGTCCACGATGCGCGGATCATCCGGATGAAGAGCACGCACGCGCCGAAAGACATTACGCCATGGTTCGGCGACTCGATCGGCCATTGGGAGGGCGATACGCTGGTGGTGGAAACGACGAATTTCCACGCCGGCAATCGATTCCGGGGCGGTTCAGAAAACTTACGCGTGACCGAGCGCTTCAAGCGCGTGGACGCGAACACGATTCTATATCGCGTGACGGTCGATGATCCCACGACGTTCGCCAAGCCGTGGACCATGGAGTATCCGTTCCTGGCGACGAAAGATAACGTTTACGAATACGCCTGCCATGAGGGGAACTACGCGATGACGGATATCCTGGGCGGGGCTCGCAAAGCGGAGGCGGAGGCGACCAAGAAATAGCTGCGCGGCTCGATTCACACGAATGGATTGACCACGCGCACGCGGCCATACCGCTGGCCGTCATTCAGGTCCTCGGAGTAGACCGTGTGGGCTCCCAGAGCGTCGGCGGCCGCGAGAATCGCCGCGTCCCAATACGAAATCGCGTAGCGTTCGGATAGCTCGACGGCAATGCGCACCAATCGATGGTCTATGCTCTGACAAGGAAATTCGATCCACTGCTCGATCCATTCCATCGCTTGTACAGCAGAGAGCGGGCGCGACGCTTTCCTCACCACGGTCACAAAGAATTCCTGTATGACCTGAGCGGAGGTGCCGAAATCCTCCGATCGAATCAATTCAAGGGCTCGTTTCTGCTTCCATGCGTCCCGGCCGGTTCCTATTGCGGCGTAGACGAGGACGTTGGTGTCGAAGAAAACGTTAGCGGTCATGCAACTCGTCTCGCGACCAGGTTTTCCTGCCAAGCCGCGCTTGGGATTCCCTGCTCAACTGGCGCAAGCGCGCCCGGGCACGATTCGCGCGGTCGTCGTGTGCGGCGAGATTTGTCAGGTAGTCGCGGACCAGGGCGTTGACGGTCGAGTTATGTTCGGCGGCATGGCGTCGGACGGCGGCTAGCACGTTTTCCTCCACGCTGAGGGTGATGTTCTTCATATACACAGTATATGTGTAACTGTGTTGTGGACGCTTGCGGTGGCTACGCTCCTTTGATAGACTTCCTCATGCCAGGAGCTTCCGATTTCGATCATGCTTGTCAACAAGAACGACGTAAGAAAGTGTCTGTTTTGCGGTCGAATCCTGCACCCGAGCCGTGTTAGGCGCAAAGGTAAGAGCGAAGAACATATCATTCCTAAGTGGCTCATGGATCATCTTGAAATTCGACGCCTACCCGTGTCGCCGATGCGGGTTCACGTCGGAACCCGCCGAATCTTGGATGTCCGCCGTCATTACCTTGAGGCGCTGACAGCTAGTGCGGTATGCGGCGGTTGCAACAACGGGTGGATGTCTGGCCTCGAAGTCGCTGCAAAACCAATTCTCATCCGGCTAATCGCTGACCCGAACCAATTGACGGCATTAACGGAGGAAGAACGGAATACGTTGAGCCGTTGGACCTTCAAGACCCTTGCAGCACTGAACCGTGCATCCACATATGGCGACCCCAGGAACGAGCATGCCCGTTCGGTTCCAGATTGCCACTTGCGACTTGTGACTTTGGGGCGGCTACCTGAAGACGTGATAGTCGTGGGCGGCGGGTCTGACTCGCAGCGACCCCTGGAGTGGCTTCAATACGCTATGTGGTCAGCGCCGAAGGGCGTCGTTTTGACCGAAACAGACAGAGACCGAAGCTACAAGATTGGCCTCATGTTGCATCATCTGGTGCTTGCGGTCGCATATTACCCGTCGCCGCATTACCGCTACTTCTCCGTGAATACGCGCCACATACCGCTGTGGCGGGGCACGAAGACGGTCTCGCTGGAGTTGAATGAATTGGCTGATACTTCGGCACCGAAGTCAACGTCACCGCAGATTGAATTGTTCCTCCGCAACATCTTCGTCGTGTCCGAAGCAGTCCTCGAATCATGGGGAAGGGCTTGCTGAGGGATTCTAAGCTGGCAGTGTTTTGGCGGAACTCACCGTAAAACCAAAACCTGTCGGACGTTATCAATCGACCACGATTTGAAACGGGTGAGGAAGCTTTGCCCTAAAAGCAACGATCCATTCACTGAAGCAACGCTTCCGACGACGTTCTTCAAGGTTTGGTCACCAACCTTAAGCGACCTGATGCGGAAGGCCTGGGACGGCACCTTTGAACCGTCGGCAAGGACATAGCTGTTCGTCCCCATAAAATCCGCCTCAGTCAGCGTTCCTGTTCGTATCAACGTCAGAACAACATCTGCTGGAATGCTCACATCGGCAGCGCCACTGTCGAGGACGAAATCTAGCGGAATCTTGTCGTTAATCAAAACGGGAACGAGAAGGACACCGTTTTGTTTTCGAAGAACAACCTCGAAAGTCGTCGCTGCCCCTTCGGGCACTGGAACGGCATTTGTTGCCGGCCTTATCTCTGAGGTCCTCAGGGCTGGAGACGCGTTAGTTGACGGCCCCGCGTAGCTACCGTCCCTGAATAGGCCGACTTGTTTCGTGCCATCGGTATACGTGCGGATTCCCTGGCCGTTAGGCTTGCCGTCACGGAATTCGCCTACATACCGCCTCCCGGTGGCATTTGTCAGGGTACCCTGGCCGTTAGGCTTGTCGTCATGGAATTCGCCTACATACCTATCGCCGTTGGGATACGTCTCGGTTCCCTGGCCCTCAAATTTGTCCTTGCGGAATTCGCCTACATACTGTCTGCCGTCGGCATATGTAAAGGTTCCCCGGCCCTCAAATGTGTTGGCCCGGAATTGGCCGACGTACTTGTTTCCGTCGGCATATGTGTAGGTTCCCTGCCCGTCGAACTTGTTGTCACGGAAATCCCCGATGTAAACGTTTCCGTTCTCGGCTATGAAGGTTGCCCGCCCCTTGATGAAATGGCCATCAAGAAATTCGCCCGCATACTGTCCCCCAGTAGCGTACGTGAGGATTCCCTGTCCGCTAGGCTTGTCGTCATGGAATTCGCCCACATAGACTGCGCCGCCTTTCATCGTGCGGGTTCCCGTGCAATGATCCCAAATGCTATTGGGTGCATTTGGACAATCCGGCAGGTTCCTCTGTTGAGTCGCCGTCTGCGAAAAAGAGAACACCGCAAGCAATAAGCCGACGAGTACCGCTCTGCAAGTCACGCTGTCGTGATTTTGCCACAAAAAGATAGGCGCTGGGGTCAGCCGAACGCCCAGAGAGCTCAGGGGAATCGTGCCTTGCTGCTGGAGCATAGCACCCTAGACGATGTTCGCCGAACTTGCGTGTTCGCAGAAGGTGATTCGAACCTCTTGGGTGGCTACAGCGAAGGACCCGGAAGCACCCAGCGCATTCGGATGGTTGCGGGGGGTGGATTTGAACCACGACCTTTGGGTTATGAGCCAAGCGATGCATTATCGGCTTCGGGTCCACCGCCGGCCCGCCGATGATGCCAGTGCTTTACAACAACAACTATCAGATCGTGCAGACGCCGGAGTACGTGATGATCCTGGTCGAAATGGTCCACGATGCGCGGATCATCCGGATGAAGAGCACGCACGCGCCGAAAGACATTACGCCATGGTTCGGCGACTCGATCGGCCATTGGGAGGGCGATACGCTGGTGGTGGAAACGACGAATTTCCACGCCGGCAATCGATTCCGGGGCGGTTCAGAAAACTTACGCGTGACCGAGCGCTTCAAGCGCGTGGACGCGAACACGATTCTATATCGCGTGACGGTCGATGATCCCACGACGTTCGCCAAGCCTTGGACCATGGAGTATCCGTTCCTCGTGACGAAGGAGCACATCTTCGAATACGCCTGCCACGAGGGCAATTACGCGATGACCGACATTCTGGGCGGGGCTCGCAAAGCGGACGCGGAAGCGACCAAGAAATAGCGCCGCTACTCGATTCATACGAATGGATTAACCACTCGCACGAGCGGCTCACAGCCATCCCGCGAACCACCGCGTTGCGTTGGGGCGGCTGGTGGGATTTGAACCCACGACATCCAGAACCACAATCTGGCGCTACTACCAACTGAGCTACAGCCGCCGTATCTACATTCAGTCTATCATTTCAGTCCGGCCTTCTTCCAAAGCTCGTCCACGCGGCGCCGAACTTCCTCCGACATGCGTATTACCCCAGGCCACGGTCGCGTGAATCCTTCCTGCGGCCACTTGCGCGTCGCATCCACGCCCATCTTCGACCCGTAATTCGCCAAACGGCTCGCGTGGTCGAGCGAATCCACCGGGCCCAGCACGAACTGAATGTCGCGCTCCGGGTCGATGTTGTTCAGCGCCTTCCAGGCCACTTCGCTCGGGTTCTGCACGTCCACGTCTTCATCCACGACGACGATGCATTTCGAAAACATCGCCTGCCCCAGACCCCAGATTGCGTGCATCACTTTGCGTGCGTGTCCGGGGTAGGATTTGCGAATCGAAACCAGGATCAGGTTGTGAAAAATTCCTTCGGCCGGCATCGCGATGTCGCGAACTTCGGGCAATTGCAGCCGCATCAACGGCAGAAAAATCCGCTCGATCGCCTTGCCCATGTAGAAATCCTCCATCGGCGGCGGACCGACAATCGTCGTTGCGTAAATCGGATTCTTGCGATGCGTGACGCAGGTGATATGAAACACCGGATAATCGTCGTCGAGCGAATAAAAGCCGGTATGATCCCCGAACGGTCCCTCGCGCCGCAGCTCGCCCAGCTCGACGTAGCCTTCGAGAACGATTTCTGCCTGCGCGGGAACTTCCAGATCGATGGTTTCGCATTTCACCATCTCCACTGGCTTGCGTTCGCAGGAACCCGGCGATCATCATCTCGTCGAGATCGGGAGGCAGCGGCAAAATCGCCGAATACATGGTGGCCGGATCCGCGCCAATCGCGACCGCGACATCCATCCGCTTGTCCCGCCGCGCGCATGCGGCGATAATGCTCCGCGCCCTGCTTGTGGGTCTGCCAGTGCATCCCCGTGGTGCGCCCGTCGTAGATTTGCAGCCGGTAGCAGCCGCAGTTACGCTTGCCCGTGTCGGGATTGCGCGAAAAAACCATTGGCAGCGTGATGAATCGCCCGCCGTCTTCGGGCCAGCACTTGAGGACCGGGAAATAATCCAGCGAAAAATCTTCGCGGCGGATCACTTCCTTGCAGGGACCGTCCTTAACGATCTTCGGGAAGAAAGCCCCCATCTCGGCCAACTTCGGCAGCATCTTCAACTTCCCGATCAGCCCTTCGGGCATCCGCATCTCGAGAAACTCCGAAATGCGCCCGGCGATCTCGTCCACCGAGGAAACCTCCAGCGCGATCTCCATCCGCCGCATGCTGGCGAACGCGTTGACCAGCACGGGCACGTTCGATCCTTTGGGCTTTTCAAACAACAGCGCGGGACCGCCCGATTTCACGCTGCGATCGGCAAACTCGGTGATCTCCAGCACCGGATCGACTTCGAGCGAAATGCGTTTCAGCTCGTGCTGTTTCTCGAGTGCGCGCACGAACTCGCGCAGGTCGTCGTAAGCCATAATCTAAACTATGACAGACAGGACCGCATTAGTAACCGGAGCGAGCCGCGGCATCGGCTTGGCATGCGCGCGAGCGCTAGCCGAGGCGGGCGCGCGAGTCGTTCTGGCGGCCCGCGACGCCGCCAAATTGGAGCAAGCCGCGCGCCAAATCCCCGGTGCAACCTGGGTCGAACTGGACCTCGCGTCGCCACAATCGATCAAAGAAGCGTTCTCGAAAGCCGGCAAAATCGACATTCTGGTGAACAACGCCGCGATCACCAAGGACGGCCTGGCGCTGCGCATGAAGAAAGACGATTGGGACGCCGTGATCGCTACCAACCTGACCGGAGCGTTTCTGGCGATCCAGCAGGTGCTCCACGGAATGATGAAGGAACGCTGGGGTCGCATCGTTAACATATCGTCGGTAGTCGGCGAGGCCGGCAATCCCGGCCAGGCGAACTACGTCGCATCGAAAGCAGGTCTGATTGGCCTGACCAAATCGATTGCGCAGGAGATGGCGAGCCGCAACATCACTGCCAACGCCGTGGCGCCGGGATTCATCGAAACAGACATGACCGCAGTTCTTTCGGACGATCTGAAAACCGCAATGCTCGCGCGAGTTCCGTTAAAGCGCCTCGGAAAACCCGAAGACGTCGCCGCCGCAGTGCGTTTTTTGGCGAGTGAGGAGGCTGGGTACATCACGGGCCACGTGCTGGACGTGAACGGCGGGATGTATATGTAACGCGTGAAGGTTAAACTGAACGGCGAGCGGAAATGGCCGCGAGCTACGATCGGCTGGCCGAGCACCCGGAAGCGATGGCTCGCGCCACCGCCTGAATCGCGACGCCCGGATCGTCCCCGCGGATCACTTCGCCCAGCGGCTTCCAGCGCTCGAAAAACCGGTCGCTCACCGCGCCCGCAAAGACACAAACCACCGGAACGCCGCAAGCCGACGCGACGTGGCCACCCGCGGAATCGTAGCCGACGAATAGCTTCGATCGCGCGATCTCGGCCGCGAATGACGCGAATGACCCGTCGTGCGCCCGCATTCCAGGCGGCACGACTCGCTCCACGCGGGCGCGCTCCTCCGCGCTGCCGCCCTTGTCGACCAGCACCGACCTGCCCTCCAACAACTTTATTAACTCGCCCTCGAACGTGTCACCAAGACGCTTCGATTCGTTCTCGCCCACTCCGAGACTCACGGTTGTTTCCGCTGGCTCGCCCGTCGCCTCAGCCGGAGCGACATATGGCCGCGACTCGACTCCAAAAACCGAACGAGCCCAGCGCGCCGCCAGTTCCGGCAATCGTCCCGGACCCTCAATCGACCGGCTCTCAAACCAAAAATAGCGCGCCGCATCGCACACCGAAATCAAGCCGAGCTGCGTCAATCGCGAATCGGGATCGATGACGATGCCATCGTCAAACCACAACGCGGCCGAAGCGCGAAGCCGATCGATCAACGACCCGCCGCGTGCGTAGGAAGCCGGAAAGTGGCGGATGCGCGCGTCGGCCTGAAACATCTCATACGACTTCTGCGGACCGACGAAAACTATTTCAGCGTCGGGATAGCGTCGTTTCGCCGCATCCAGCATCACGCTGGTTACCGCCACATCCGCGCCGAGCGTCACGCGCGACAATACGTAAACTCGATTCACCGATCGCGGCGGATCGGGTACGGCACGCGCAGGACGCAGGCGAGAAAACAGTTCCGGCGCAACTCGCTCAATCACCTGTGTGAACAAGCGGCGATACACGTCGCTCAGCCAAGGCTCAAACAAGTCACCTAATTGTTCGACCACGACGGAAAACAGAGCCCGCCCGTCATCCACTGCGATCGCGAGGTCCAGCAGCCGAAGCGGCCATTCTTCACCTCGAAGACAATAATCGAGAAGCTCGCTACAGGTATTTCCCAACCAGCAGCTCCAGTTTCTTGCGCGTTGCCTCCGGAATGGCGCCACGGTCCGTGATCAGCGCATGCGCAAGAGCGCTGCCGCACTTGCATTCACGCGACGAGGGCATTGTGCGAACGGCTGCTTCCACCACCTTGCACGCGTTTTCGGCATTCTGCGTCAGGTTCGCGATGATGTCCGTCACGGTCACCGCGTCGTGATCTTCATGCCAGCAATCGTAATCGGTGACCATGGCGATCGACACGTAGCAGATCTCGGCTTCGCGGGCGAGCTTGGCTTCTTGTAAATTCGTCATCCCGATCACATCCATGCCCCAACTGCGGTACAGATTCGACTCCGCCAGCGTCGAAAACGCGGGACCCTCCATGCACAGATACGTTCCGCCCAGCTTCGCCGTCACTCCCGCCCCTTGCGCCGCCGCGAACGCGACACGCGAGAGCTGCGGGCACACGGGATGCGCGAAACTCACGTGTGCGACAAGACCATCTCCAAAAAAAGTCGATACGCGCCCGCGCGTGCGATCGACAAACTGATCCGGAATCACGAAATCCAGCGGCTTGTGCTCCAGCTGCAACGATCCTACCGCGCTGAGCGAAAGAATTCGTTCCACCCCCAGTGCCTTAAAACCGTAAATATTGGCTCGGAAATTCAGCTCTGACGGAGAAAGGCGATGCCCGCTCCCATGGCGCGACAAAAACGCGACCTCCTGTCCGGCCAGCCTTCCCACAACGTAAGCGTCCGACGGCGCGCCCCATGGGGTCTCCACGACGCGCCGCTCTTCCGCCTCAAATCCCGGCATCGAGTACAACCCGCTGCCGCCGATGATTCCAATGCTTGGTTTCTCTGTCATTCCTGTATCAATTCGAGCAGCACGCCGCCGGTCGACGAAGGATGCACGAACACATAAAGATGCCCACCCGCGCCCGCGCGAGGCTCATTCAACAGGCGAGCGCCCGACGCCTTCAGCTTGTCGACCGACGCAGCCAAATCGGGCACGCGAATCGCAATGTGATGCAACCCTTCGCCGCGCTTGTCGATAAATTTCCCGATCACGGAATCGGCTTCCACCGGCTCCAGCAGCTCAATGCGCGGCTCGCCAAGCGGCAGCATCGCGACATGAACTTTCTCATGCTCCACCGTCTCGCGCAGCGAAACGTCCAGACCTAATTGGTCGCGATAAAACTCCAGCGCCCGATCGAGCGACCGCACGGCGATTCCCAGATGATCGATCTTAGATGCGTTCGAGCCAGTCATGAAGTATCGAATAAGGATCGCGCCGGCGCTCCGCCACTTCAAGTCCCGCGGCGTCGAATTCAGCAGCCGGAAGCCGTTCGAGTAGCCGCTCCCGCAGCATTTCGCGAAGCCGCCCGCCCCAAATGTGCGCCGTCCGGGCACGGCTCGAACCGCGGGCATGATATTCGCGCACCGCTCCCAGCGTTTCCAGAATCCCCTTGGGACCGTTCGCCGAATTCGCGACCGCCTGCACAATTTTCGGCGACCATCCGTCCGGCCGATGCGAAAGCGACATGTAGCTGTGCAGTTCGCGCTCCAGTTTATCGGCTCCCGGCAGATCGGATTTGTTGATCACGAACACGTCCGCGATCTCCATGATACCGGCTTTGATCGCTTGCACGTCGTCGCCCATGCCCGGCACCAGCACGACGACGGTAACATCCGCCAGCCGCGCGATCTCCACTTCGTCCTGCCCGACGCCCACTGTTTCCACCAGCACCACGTCGAATCCGGCCGCATCCAGCAGCATGGTCAACTCGGTAGTCGCCGCGGCCAGCCCGCCCAGCCATCCGCGCGTCGCCATGGACCGAATGAACACGCCGGGATCGGCATGATGCTGCTGCATCCGTATGCGATCGCCTAAAATCGCGCCGCCCGTGTATGGGCTAGTCGGATCGACCGCAATCACACCGACCCTCTTTCCTTCCACGCGTAGAGCCTGCGTAAGCTGATCGCACAAAGTGCTTTTGCCCGCCCCGGGAGCGCCAGTGACGCCGACGATCAGCGCGCGCCCGGTGCGCGGAAACAGCTCCCGCAAAAGCTTTTCAGCCTCCGGCCGCCGATTTTCGATCCACGTTGCGGCGCGAGCCAGAGCGCGAATGTCGCCGGCCCGAATTTGATCGGCTAACATCCGCTCTTCAGTAATTGCCGTGCGATCACCAGGCGCTGAATCTCGCTGGTGCCCTCGCCGATGGTGCACAGCTTAACGTCGCGATAGAATTTCTCGACTGGATAGTCTTTCGTGAACCCATATCCGCCATGCACTTGCAAGGATTGATCAGCGGCGCGCACCGCGGCTTCGGATGCATACAACTTCGCCATTGCCGACTCTTTGTTGACACTGTTGCCCTGATCTTTCAACCACGCCGCCCGCTGTGTCAATAGCCGCGCCGCCGCGATTTCGGTCGCCATGTCGGCCAGTTTCTGCTGAATCGCCTGGAATTCCGAAATAAATCGGCCGAATTGCTTTCTTTGTTTCGAATATTTGAGCGCCGCCTCATACGCACCCTGCGCGAGGCCCACCGACAGAGCCGCAATCGAGATGCGTCCGCCGTCCAGAATGCGCATACTGTCGATAAATCCGTCGCCACGGGCGCCACACAGCTGAGTCGCAGGCAGCCGGCAATCGGCGAACAGAACTTCGCCGGTGGGCGAACAGCGCATCCCCAGCTTGTTTTCTTTCTTCCCGACGCGAAATCCCGGCGTGCCCTTTTCAATCACAAATGCGGAAATCCCGTGCGACGACGCCGCGCGATCCGTCACCGCCATCGCCACGCAAACGTCCGCGACATGCGCATTTGTCGTGAAAGTCTTGCCGCCGTTCAGCACCCACGACGAACCTTCGAGCACCGCCGTCGTCCGCGTCCCCGCCGCGTCCGATCCAGCTTCCGGCTCGGTCAATGACCAACATCCGATCCACTCGCCCGTCGCGAGCTTCGGTATATACCGCTCGTGCTGGTCGCGATCACCCGCCAGAAAAATATGATTGGTGCACAACGAAACGTGCGCCGCGACGCTCAGCGCGATTGACGGATCCACGCGCGCCAGCTCCTCCATGATGATGCTGTAATCGACGTAGCTGTACCCAGCCCCGCCCAGCGATTCCGGGAAAACCGCGCCCAGCACTCCCAATCTGCCCAGGTCGCGAAAAACTTCCACCGGGAAATGTTGCGTCTCATCCCACTCCATCACATGAGGGCGAATCTCAGCCTCGACGAACTCGCGGATCGACTTGCGGAGGTGGTTCTGTTCTGGCGTGTATCCGAAATCCACTGTCTAAACGATCTCCTCTTTTTTAGCGTCCCATTTCAATGTCCGCCCCAGCCGGCGGCTGTCGATCGCCATGCGGCACGCGATCGAAACGCGGAAGCCGATCTCGAACGGGCAATTCGGCTCCTGGCTCGCGCGGATCGAATCGAAAAAATTCTGCATATGCACGTGCGGAACGTGGCTCGACCGGCCCATCATTTCGGTTCCGTCCGGCCGGTTGATCTTCTGCGGCGTGTAGCGGACCTGCGTACTCCGCGAAATCGCGCCCAGATCGCCGAGAACTTCTTCGCTCACGCCGGGCTGATTATTTCCGAACCCGGAAGTCCAGTTAATCAGGATCTCTTCGGGCTGCTCCAAAGCGACGCTCATCGTATCCGGAACTTCGCGGCCGTCCTTCCACAGGTACACGCCGCCCGTCATGCTGGCGGCCTTGGGAATGTGAAGATTCAGCGCCCTATACCAGAAGCTCAACTGGTGCGACATATTTTCGTGAACGCTGCCGCCCGAATAATCTTCGAAAAGACGCCAGTTCATATAGCGGTTCGCATCGAACTCGCGCGCCGGGGCTTCTCCCAGAAACGCCTTCCACAGCAGATTCTCCGCGTTCACATCCGGCGTAATGCGCGCCGTTCGCGACCACTGCGGTTTCCCCCGCGGAGTGTTGCGGTACATCTGCATGTTAATCGCCGTGATGCGCCCCACGCGCCCCGGGTCCGCCAGGAACTGCCGCACGTCGTGCATATGCCCGAATGAGCAGGCTTGATGGCCGATCTGCACGGCGTGCTTGCCGCCGTCCCTCCGGTAAGCCGCGCGCATCCGTTTGGCGTGCTCCACCGTGAACGCCATGGTTTTTTCCTGATACAGGTGCTTCCCCGCGTCGAGCGACGCGCAGAAGTGTTCCGCGTGCAGGTGTTGCGGCGTGGCGATGATTACCGCGTCGATCGATGAATCGTCCAGCATGCACCGGTAATCGCGATGCAAAGCCGCCTCGGGAGCCAAGCTCTTCGCTTTCTCGAGCTGCCGGGTAAAAATATCGCTGATCGCGACGGCAGTCGTGTTAGGACACGCGCGCACCTGATGCAGCAACTCGGCGCCCCGGTCGCCAAACCCGATGATCCCCACCCGCACGCGCTCATTCGCGCCCAGCACCTGCGCGGGCACCGCAGCCAGGGTGCCGGCGAGTCCGGACGCAACTTTGCCGAGAAAATTCCGGCGAGAGTCCATATTAGGAGTGTACGATAGCTTTCAATCGTCTATGCGCAAGCTCTTCTTTACCCTGCACCTCTACGTCGCCCTGAGCGCCGGAATTTTCGTCGTGATCCTCGGCGTAACCGGAAGCATCATGGCCTTCGAGACGGAGATCGACCATCTGCTTCACGCCAAGCTGTCCTACGTCAAGCCGCGGGGGCGCGCGCTCTCGCTCGCCGAAATTGGCGATGCCGTCTCGAAACCGTTTCCCGGTGAACGGATCGGCGCATTCGCGCTTTCGACCTCGCCCGACTTTTCCACGCAAGTCTTGCTGCACAGGGGGATCGTCTATGTCAATCAATATACCGGTGATATCCTCGGCATCCGCACCGGCGGCATGGACTTCCTCGGCTACGTGCACCAGCTTCATCTCCGCCTGCTGATCCGCAACCGCGCCGATTCGGGAAAAACCATGGTGAGCTGGGCCGGCGTCGCGATGCTTTATCTTCTGCTCTCAGGCCTTTACCTTTGGTGGCCGCTGAAACGCCTCACCATCGCGTCCGGCAAGCGCTTCTGGTTCGACTTCCACAACGTGACCGGAATTTTTTCGTTCGTCTTCCTGCTGATTCTCACCGTCACCGGCCTGATGATCGGTTTCGACGAAACCGCCATCCCAGCCTTCTACAAAATAACCCATTCGGAGCCGTCGAAGCCGCCCATCATTCCACCGCCCCCGCCAGGCGCGAAAGCGATCTCTCCCGACCAGGCCATGAACATCGCCCGCTCAGCCATCCCCGGCGCATTCCCGTTCCAGATCGGCTTGCCCGGACCGCGGGGCGCTTATCAGATCCGCTGCCGCTTCCCCGAGGATCTAACCCCCGGCGGCCGCAGCCGCGTCGTCGTCGACCAGTACACCGGCAATGTGTTGTTCACCGAAAGTTCCCGAACCGCACCCGCCGGAACCCGTATGGTGATCGTGAACCGCGCGCTCCACACCGGCGACATCTTCGGAATCCCTAGTAAAACGGTCGTGTCGCTGACAAGCCTGATGGCGGTACTTCAGTTAGTCAGCGGCGTCGTGATGTGGTGGAAGAAAAAACGCCCCGTTACGCGAAACGGGCCGAATACGTGAAGGTTTTCGCGCCGCGACCGTCCAGGCGTTCGGCGTCCACGTCGAAATTGACTGGGATGGCTCGATAGGGATAAAAATTTAGCGCAATGATCACCGCTACGGCCGCGTGCGATACAGCATCCGCGGGAACGCGATGGTTTCGCGGATGTGCTCCAGGCCGCACATCCAGGCCACGAAGCGCTCGACGCCCATGCCGAAGCCCGCCGTGCGGCACCGACTGCCGTACTTGCGCAGATCGATGTACCAGTCGAAGGCCTCGCGCGGCAGGTTGTGTTCGTCGAGGCGCTTCAGCAGCAGATCCAGATCGTGGATGCGCTGGCCGCCGCCGATGATTTCGCCGTAGCCTTCCGGGCGCGATGAAATCGACGCCCAGCGCCACTTCCGGGCGATCCGGCGTCGGGCTGGAAGTAGAACGCCTTGACTGCTGGCGGGATAGCGGTCCACCATCACCGGGCGGTCCAGATCGTCGGTGAGCAGCGTCTCGTCGGTGTTGCCGAAATCGCCGCCCCACTGAATCTCGCTGCCCTTCGATTGCAGCTTCTTCACCGCGTCGTCGTAGCTCATGCGATGGAACGGAGCCTTGATCGCTTCGAGCTTGCGTGACGTCGCGCTCCAGCACCTTCAGCTCCTCGCGGCGATTCTCCAGCACGCGGCCGACGACGAAACAGATCAGTCTCCTCGCCCACGCGCTTGACGTCTTCGAGATCGGCGTAAGCCATCTCCGGCTCCACCATCCAGAACTCGGTCAGATGGCGGCGCGTCTTCGATTTCTCCGCGCGAAACGTCGGGCCGAAGCAGTACGTCTTGCCGAACGCCATCGCGGTGGCTTCGTTATAGAGCTGGCCGGATTGCGTCAGGTAGACTTTCTCGTCGTCGAAGTAATTCACTTCGAACAGCGTGGTGGTGCCTTCGCAGGCGGCGGGCGTGAAGATCGGCGTGTCCACCAGCATGAAGCCGTGCGAATCGAAATAATCGCGGATGGCGCTTGATCACCTCGTGCCGCACGCGCAGAGCCGCGTGCTGGCGCCGGCTGCGCAGCCACAGGTGGCGATGGTCCATCAGGAAATCGATGCCGTGATCCTTGGGCGTGATCGGATACGGATCGGATTCCGGCACGCGCTGCACGATCTCCGCGCTCTCCACGTCCATCTCGATAGCCGCCGGGCGCGCGCTGCTCGGCGCGAATCTTGCCGCGCACGATCAGCGACGATTCCTGCGTCAGGTCCTTCAGATTCTTCGAACAGCTCTTCGGGCAGCGCGCTCTTCACCGCCACGCACTGCATGATGCCGGTGCCGTCGCGCAGTTGCGGGAAACAGATCTTGCCGCTGCGGCGCAGGTTGTACAGCCAGCCGGCGATCTCGACCGTCTCGCCGGCGTGCCGGCCGGCGTCGGCGATCGTGACTCGCGGAATGCGTGTTCAGGACTCATGAGTCGACTTCAGATTCTCCAAGTCGCTCGAACAACTCGCGCACGCGCATCCAGCGGATGCGCCATCTCCGGCACTTCGCGCAACTCCAGCAGCAGCGGATAATCGCCGGCAGCGAGCGCAGCAAGCTCATGGTCTCGCTTCCAGTCGATGCGTGCCGCCTTCGGCGAGCAGCGGGAACAGGTGCGAGTCGTCTGTTCCCATTGTTGTCGTGCACGTGCGTCGAGCGGATGCGGCCTTCAGCAGCCGGAACGCCGTCTCGACGCCCTCGTTCATGTTGGCGTGGCCCACGTCGAGGCAGACGTTCAGGTCCAGATGCGTGGCTTCGAGGAACATGCAGCAGCCGCTCGGCGCTCGACAGCTCGTTGGGCGTGTTCTCGAGCAGCACCTCCACGCCGCGCTGGCGCGCGAACAAGCTGATTTCCTCGAGCGCGGAAAACGCCGCGTCCACCTTGCGCTCGTCGTACTCCTCGCCGGCGACGCCGATGTGCTGGATCAGGTAGCGGAACGGCATCGTCTCGGCGATTTCCAGCGCGCGCTTGATCTCGTCCACCATGTCGCAGCCGCTTGATCTTCACCGGCTCGGTGATGTTGATCACCGCGTCGGGCCCGACCGTCCCCACACGTCGTCGGTGTACATGGGCGAATGCAGCGAGTGCAGCTTCAGCTCGGAATCGCGGAACCAGTGCCCCAGCTCGGCGATCTGCGCCTTATCGCGATAATCCAGATGCTGGCGCGCGCAGAAGATCTCCACCAGCGGAATGCCGGCGTCCCAGATCCGGTCCAGCCAGACCGTGGTCAGGCGATGGTTGACGAACAGGTGCGTCGAAAGAGCGCGTTGCATCAGTTAATGGCGTTCTAGTATCCCGCGGCCTTCCCCGACCCGCGGCCGTCGGCTGCGCCCTGCAGCCAGCCGCCGTCATTGACGATCGCCTCCACGCGCGCGCACGATCGCGCCGCTGCGAGTGGTCGACGTCATGTCCCATGCCTTCGAGCAGCGCGACGGTGTCGGGCGAAATGCCGCTTGTTCCAGATACAGCTTGTCCGGCTTCCATTGATGATGGAAGCGCGGCGCAGTCCACCGCATCCTGCACGTTCATGCCGAAATCGACCACGTTGAGGATCACCTGCAGCACCGCGGTGATGATGCGCGACCCGCCGGGCGCGCCCACCACCATGAACAGCTTGCCGTCGCGCAGCAGGATGGTCGGCGTCATCGACGAGAGCGGCCGCTTGCCGGGCTGAATGGCGTTCGCTTCGCCCTGCACCAGGCCGAACATATTCGGCGCGCCCGGCTTGGCGGCGAAATCGTCCATTTCGTTGTTCAGCAGGAATCCGAGCCCGGGCACGGTGACGCCGCTGCCGTAGCCGCCGTTCAGCGTGTAGGTCACCGCGACCGCGTTGCCCTCCGCATCGACCACGTTGAAATGCGTGGTCTCCGTGCTCTCGCTGCCCTTCGGGATGCCCGGGATTGACCTGATCGCTGGGCGTGGCGTGATTCGGATCGATGGTCGCGCGGCGCTTCTGGATATAAGCCGGATCGAGCAGTCCCGCAATCGGAATCTTGACGAAATCGGGATCGCCCAAGATACTCGCTGCGATCGGCGTAGAAGCGGCGCATGGCCTCGGCGACGTAGTGGATCGCCGCAGCCGACCCGCGCCCGATTTCTCGTAGCCCGAGCCTTCCAGCATCCCCAGCATCTGCAGAATCCCGACGCCGCCGGAACTCGGCGGCGGCGCCGTGATCACGTCGTAATTCGCGATATTTCCCGGTCAGCGGCGTGCGCTCCACCGCGGCCTATATTCTTCAGATCGGCGAGCGTGATCAGGCCGCCGTTGGCCGCCATCGCCGCGGCCAGCTTCTTCGCGGTCTCGCCTTCGTAGAACTCGTTCGCGCCGTCCTTGGCGATGCGCTCCAGCGTGCGCGCCAGCTCCGGCTGCACGAAGATCTCGTCCGATCTCATAGAACTTGCCGTCTCTCTGGAAGATGCGCTTCGATTCCGGAATCTTCGCCAGATTGCTTGCGACTTTGCAGCGATTCGGCCACGGCATAGCTCACGCGGAAAACCCTTCGCCGCCAGCGCGATCGCCGGCTGCCAGATCGTCGGCCCACTTCTGCTGCCCGTACTTCTGCTGCGCCAGCTCGAACCCGCGCACGGTGCCCGGCACGCCCGACGCCCGCCAGCCTTCGATGCTGTCGCGCGTCGGCTTGCCGTTCGCGTCCAGATACATGTCGCGCGAGGCCTTCTGCGGGCGCGCGCTCGCGGAAATCGATGAAGGTGGTGCGGCCGTCGGCGAAGCGGACCAGCATGAATCCGCCGCCGCCGATGTTCCCCGCGGAGGGATGCGTCACCGCCAGCGCGAATCCGACCGCGACCGCCGCGTCGATCGCGTTGCCGCCGTTTTTCAGCACCGCGACGCCGACGTCGGCCGCCAGCGGCTCCTGCGCCACCACCATCGCGTGCCGCGCACGCACCGGCTGACGGGCGCTGAGCTGGAGCGAAATACCAAGCGCGAGAAAAAGCCAAAGCCGTCGCATGCCAACGATTGTACAGTAGATAGGGGCGCAAGGCCCAGTCAAAGACAGTTGAAGAAAAGCGGGACTGACCATTCGATCCTAAGGCCCAAGATACCGCCTCAGCCCAAGAACTCCCGCTAGGAGCGGTCTATCCCACTTTTCTTCAACATCCTTCAGCCGTAAGAGCGCCCTTACGGTATCTCGATGATGGCCTTGCCCACGCCATCGGTATAATGCGTCAGCATCTCGAACGCTCGCGGCGTATCCTCCAGCGCCAGCGAGTGCGTGATCAGCGACGATGGAATCCGACCCGTCGCCATCAGCCTGACTGCTTCTTCCGCGCGATGGTTCGATCGCTTCAAAGTTTGAAGCCGCAGTTCCTTCATCATCGCCGTATGGATGTCGATTTTCGGATACAGCTCGCTCAAAATGCCGATCAGCATCACGGTTCCGCCCGCCCGCGCTATCCGGATCGCCGCATTGACCGTTTCGGCCGACCCCGCCGCTTCCAGCACGACATCCGCGCCGCGCCCGCCGGTTGCGTCCATCACGGTTTCTACCAGCGATTGCGCCGTAGTGTCGATGGCGACGTCGGCTCCCATGCTCATCGCCAGTTTCAGCCGGTACGCGAGCCGGTCCGCGATAAACACACGTCCCGCGCCGGAAGCCCGCGCAACACCCGCGCACAGCATCCCGATCGGACCCGCGCCCGTCACCGCCACCGTGTCTCCGGCCCGAATCACGGTCAGGTCCAGCACATTCATCATCACCGCCACCGGTTCCACCAGCGTCGCCGTGGCATAGCTGAAATTGTCCGGAAACCGCGTGCAGTTTCCAGCCGGCAGCGTGACGTATTCCCGGAACATCCCCGGCGCCTGCGGCCCGCCCATGAACACCGTGCGGATGCAGTTGTTATGCCGGCCTTTCAAACAATGCTCGCAATGCCCGCAGGTCAGGCTGGGTTCCATCACCACTCGATCCCGAGCCTCCAAATCATGCACGCCCTTGCCGAGAGCGATCACCTCTCCCGCCGGTTCATGCCCCAGCACTTGCGGATACGCCGCCGGAAATTCCCCGACGCGCCCGTCCTGGTACCAATGCAGATCGCTCCCACAAACGCCAACCGCCCGAATCCGGACGGTGACTTCACCATGTCCCGGATCGGGCGGCTGCGGCATTTCGCGTTCTTCTAGAGTTTGCGGCGCGACAAGCTGAATAGATCGCATCAGGGCAAGCTTACCCTATTCGACCACCTTGCCCGTCACCACCAGGATCAGGGCCTCATCACTCCCGTTCATATTCGACTTTCCCACCACGGCTTTCTGCCCCTCACGCACGTCGATACTCGTGTTCAACCCGCTGTCGAACGTGCTTTTCACCCTCAATCCCAAATGGAGCTTGTCGATTCGAATCACGCGCGGCGAATCGCCCGAGACCGTGGCGTGCTCGTAAGACAGTCCGTAGGTCGCAGCGGCATCCGCGCTTCCCGCAATCACGCCGCTGGTGCTGCCTCCCTCGCCATCCCGCCCCCGTACTACGAACGAATCCGCCATCCGGTAGCTCTTGTACGCGAACGAACCGTGCAACTGCTTGATCGTTGAAGCCAGCTCCGCCGGAATTTCATCGCCCTTACCCTGTGGCGAGCCAAACACCAGGTAAACCGTCAGCTCGATGTCCGGATGCGGCGGCGGCGCCACGTCCAGCTTTTTCGCCATTTCCTCCAGCATCGCCACCGCGTCCGCCGTGCCCGACACCACCAGCGCGTGCATCTCGCTATTCGCGTTGATCTGGACCGCTGGAACACTCAACATATTCCGCAATTGATTCACATTCACGTAGTGGACTGGAATGATCTTCGACACGATCTTGCCCGTGTCCTCCGATTTCTTCTCCTGCCCGAACGCGAGCCCCGCCAGCGCCACCAATGTCCACAACATTCTCATCGTGTTCCCTCTTTCGTTTCGATCTCCCAATAAATCACCACATCCGGATCGTCCGTCAACATCTTCACCATCAACGATTCCCGCTTCTGCACCTTTTCCTTATGTGCGACCGCCGGCAAAATGAACACCCTCTCGTCCGGCCTCTCCAAGCCGTTCGCCGGCACCCCAGCCACCTTCGCCGGAGGAATCACCAGCTTCTCCTCCCGCCAGTTTCGCGAAACCCCGATCATCGCCACCACCCCTGCCACGGCCGCGAGCGCCCATCCCCAGCGCAGCACCTGTCTTGCACCGGTCTGCCTTCGAATCGCCGCCATCACGCCGGCGCGAACACCCGGCATTAACTCGTTCCCCATCGCCTCGAATGCCGCCGCGTTCGCGCGAACTTCCTCTGCCAAGACCCTGCACGCCCCGCACCCCGTAAGATGCTCTTCGAGCGCCGCAGTCGATTCCTCCAGCCCCAGCGCCAGCTCGCATTCCTGACAGTTCATCGCCGTTCCCTCACATACTTCGCCAGTTTCACTCTGGCGACCGAAATCTGGCTGCGCACGGTTACCTCCTCGACGCCCAGAATCCCCGCAACTTCACGTGTCGACAGCCCCTCGACGTCCCTCAGCACGACCGCCGCTCGTTCCCGCTCAGCCAGCGTTTCAAGCCCTTCCATCAGCAGCCTTTTTCGCTCGTCCAGCTCTAAGACGCGCTCCGGACCAGGCGACGGGTCGGCCCTCCGCTCATCCGGCTGCATGACCGGCCGAGCCCGACGGAAATGATCGTTGCACACGTTCACCGTCACCCGGTACAGCCACGGCTTCGGATCTCCCTGAATCCTGTCGAGATTCTGGAACAGCCGCAGAAACACTTCCTGCGCTGCATCGCGAGCATCTTCCATCCGCCCCAGCAACCGGTACGCGACGCCGACCACCATCCGCTCGTGCGCGGCCATCACCGCCTCGAACGGATCCTCTCTGCGTGTTAAGAAGGCCAGCGCCAGCTCCTCGGTAGCCACTTCACAAGTACATACGAGGAAAAGCCCGCAAGCGTTGAGAACGAAAAAAGTGGGACAGACTACTCTGGCCCAAGACGCACGGTCAAGCCTACGCGCAGGGAGTCACGGCAGCGGCCAGAGCGGTCTGTCCCATTTTTTTCTTACCTTAGACCTTAAGCTCGAACCCCGCGGCGTGCATCCCGTCGATGATGCGCGCACGAATCGCCCCGGCCTCCTCCGAAGCCAGGGTCCGATCGTTCGAACCCACCGTAAGCCGATAAGACAAGCTCCGCGACCCGTCCGGAAGCTTAAATTCCCGCAAAAACGCGATTGCGACCAGCGCATCTCCCGCCAAACGAACCAGTTGAGCCTCGACATCCCCGCTCAGCGTCCGCCCCGGCACGACCACAGACAGATCGAACGCGCTGGTCGGATACCGGCGCAAAGCCCGATACGTTGGCGTCGCCGGCTGGAGTTTTTCAAGCACGGTCAAATCCAGATCGAGCACTGCCGCCCGGCCAATCTCCACCATCCGTGGATGAAATTCGAACAGCCGCCCGATCCGAGTCTCCTCGTAAAGCACGTCAGCCGCTCTCTGCGGATGCTCATAAGCTCGCGGCGCCGCAGGCCGCACGACCACGCCCCCGAGCAGGCATTCGGCGACCCGTTTCAGCTCCAGCAGCCCCGCGACTCCGTCGTCTTTCGCGTAAAGCGCAGCCGCGAAATGCGGGACCTCGCGATCCGGATGAATCTCTTTCCCGATCTCGAACAACCGGAACGATTCGAAATTTCTTGCGTTATCCAGCACATTTCGCAGGATTCCCGGCAGCAGACTCGCGCGCAACAGATTCTGATCGCTGGCGATCGGATTCGCCACCTGTACATGCTCCGCCGGGTCCAGCCCGAACGCCCGAACCTGCTCCTCGCTTAAGAACGAGTAGTTAAAAACCTCCGTAAACCCTTGCGCCGCCGCCATTTCCCGGACCTGGTGATGAAACGCGCGTTCCGGATTCCCGGGAGGCACCCGCGCCGGACGTCAGCGGAGCCACCGGCGTGATCGAATCGTATCCGATCATCCGCCCGACCTCTTCCACCAAATCGTCTTTGATGGTGACGTCTTTTGTCGCGCGCCAGCTCGGCGGGACCACCGAAAACGTCCGCGCGTCTACTTCATCCACGCGAAATTCCAGCGATTCGAGAATCCGCCGCACTTCCGCTGCCGGAATCGCCCGCCCCAGCTTCCGGTCCAGCCAATCGAGCGGCAACTCGATCGCGGGAGGCTCGGCCAGCGGACGATACGCGTCGACGACGCCGCCCACCAGCTCGAATCCCGGGCGAAACTTCTTTCAACAATTCCAGCGCCCGCTTCAACCCGCGCACCGTATTGTGCGGATCCTGCGATTTCTCGAATCGCATCGAAGCATCCGTCCGCAGCTTCAGCGCCGACGAAGTCTTGCGCACCGACGATGCATTGAAAGCACGCGCTCTCCAGCACGATGCGCGTCGTCGAATCCGAAATCGCGCTCTCCGCCCCGCCGATCACTCCCGCCAGCGCCACCGCATTTTCCGAATCCGCGATCACCAGGTTCGTCGGATCCAGATCGTAGCTTTCCCCATTCAGCGCCGCCAGCCGCTCGCCGACCCGCGCCTGTCGCACGATGATCTTTCCGCCCCGCAGCTTATCCGCATCGAACGCGTGCATCGGCTGCGCCAGCTCCGCCATCACGAAGTTGGTGACGTCGACGATATTACTGATCGGATTCAGGCCGATCGCCTCCAGACGGTACTGTAGCCACAACGGCGACGGCCGGATGGTGACGTTCTCAAACACCAGCGCCGAATAGCGCGGGCACAGATCGTAGTCTTCAACAGTCACGCGAATCGCACCGGCTCCCGCCGGCAAATCGCCTCGAACCGGATCGAGCAGCTTCCGCCCCACGATCGCCGCCACCTCGCGAGCCATCCCGTGATGCCCCCACAAATCCGGCCGATGGGTGAGCGATTTGTTATCGACCTCGATGATATGATCTGGCCTGAGCGTGAAGCTCGAATTCAGCTCGACGATTCCCGCATGGTCGCGGCTGATCCCCAACTCGGCCGCGCTCGCCAGCATGCCGTCGCTCTCGATGCCCTCGATCGTCTTGACTCCGACCGGCAGATACACCGTGCAAACGCCGACCTCGCAGTTCGGCGCTCCGCACACCACGGTCTTCCTGCCGTAGCGAGCGGTTTCTACCACGGCAATGCGATTATGACTGCCATCCAGCGGAATCACCGAAACCACCAGAGCCTCCGAAGCCGACTCCAGCACCGCGCCGACTTCCTCCACCCCCTCGCACTCCGCCGTCTTCAGCGTGATCAGGCGAGCCAGCAGCTTCGGCCGCGTCCTCCAGGCCGTCCACCATCTCGCGCAGCCAGTTGTAGGAAAACTTCATCGCCCTAGAACTGCCGCAGGAATCGTAAATCGCCGCTCATGAATAATCGAATATCGTCGACTCCGTAGCGCATCATCGCCAGGCGAGTCAGCCCCAGCCCGAACGCGAATCCGCCCCACTTCTCCGGATCCGCTCCGCCATTGCGCAGCACCGCCGGATGCACCAGACCGCACGGCAATAGCTCCACCCATCCGGACTGTTTACAGACCGGAGCATCCCGGCCCGCCGCAGATCAGGCACTGGATATCCAGCTCGAATCCGGGCTCGACGAACGGGAAAAATCCCGGCCGCAGCCGCACCGTCACTTCGCGATGAAAAATCGCCGACAGGAGCGTCTTCATGAAGTAAATCAGGTGCGCGACCGACACGTCGCGATCCACCATCATGCCTTCGAGCTGATAAAACGTGTGCTCGTGCGACGCGTCCACTTCTTCGTTGCGAAAAACCCGCCCCGGCGCGATCATCTTCAGCGGCAGCTTTCAGTGTTTCGAGGCCGCGAATCTGCACCGGCGACGTGTGCGTGCGCAGCAGCCGCCCGTCGTTCAGCCAGAATGTATCCTGCATATCGCGCGCAGGATGGTCGCTCGGAATATTCAGCGCATCGAAGTTGTAATATTCGGTCTCGACCTCCGGCCCGTCAAGCACCGCGAATCCCATCGACACGAACAGCTCTTCCAGCTCCTGCTGTACCTGCGTGACCGGATGCAAGCTTCCCGGCCGCACTCCGGGCGAAGGCGCGTCAGGTCGAACCACTCGGATTCGAGTCGGGCGTCAACCGCTTGCCCAAGCAGCACAGCGTTCCGCGCCGCGATCTTCGATTCCAGATCCTGCTTGACCGAATTCAGCAGCTTGCCGACCCGCGCCCGCTCTTCCGTGCGTCAGCTTGCCGAATGCTTTGCTGACCTCGGCGAGTTTGCCCTTGCGGCCCGAGCGCCTCCACGCGAACGGCCTCGATCGCTTCAAGCGTCGATGCAGATTCAAGCTGCGCCAGCGCGCTTGCGTGCAATTCCGAAATGGTCTGGTCGAGCCACTACAGCCGCGCTCCGTTCGTCTCCAGAAAATCGACCATCGCCTGTTGCCCTTTGGTCAGCGCCAGATCGAGCGCATTCTGGTTGTTATCGGCGCGAGCCTCGACATCCGCCCCGCCGGCGATCAGCGCCCGAGCCATCTCCACATCGCCGTTCTGCGCCGCCGCATGCAGCGGGTCCAACCGCCATGCTGCCGGGCATTCGCATTCGCGCCGTGATCCAGCAGAATCTTCGCCGATCTCCGCATGCCCGTCCCGCTGCCGCCGCATGCAGAGGGGTATTCGCCATTGCATTTGTCGAGCGCGCATTCACCTCCGCGCCCTTATTCAACAGCACTCGAACCGCATCGTTCTTCGCGAAAAACGCCGCCAGATGCAGCGGAGTCCAGCCATCCGTGGACACCGCGGAAATGAGCGAACGATTGCCCGCCAGCAGCTCCTCGATCCGCGCAGTCTCGCCCTGAATCGACGCCGCGAAAATCGCCAGCGACGGATCCGCCGCCACCAGCGCTTCCACCCGGGACAAATCTCCCGCTCTGACAGCCTCGAAAAGTTCTTTCATAATGAGCCGCCGTTACGCAGCAGGCGCAAAAACATCCTCCGCCTTGGCGATCTCCCAGGCGAGGTGATTGATATAGAATAGCAGCGGCGCCGCCGGCAGGCTCGCGTGGAATTTCTCCCAGACGTCCTCCTGCCAGCCGTCTTTCAGGTGCCCGGCGACTTCGGCGTCTTTGGCGAAAAACCCGTCTTCGTGCGGCACGCCCAGATGATCCAGCACGGCTTTGATCATGTCCAGATGCGACACCAGAATCGCCTGCGCCAGATCGGTGGCGAAATCCTCGTCGCGGTCCGTGATCCTCGCCCACACTCGCGGAGCCGCCTTGCGCAGCGTCTCCGAATTCAGCTTGTTTACATGCATCCGCGCCTTGACGCGATCGAATAGCTGGTAGGTTTTCAAGCGCCCCATCGAAATCGAGCGCATATTTTCTTCGAACCGCTCCTCACCCAAGCCGAGGAAAATGTCGCAAAGCTGCATTAGAGATATTGTAGCCGCGTCCCTACCGATCCTTCTCAGTTGCAAATTTCAGCACCGATTCGGCGCTTAGCTCGCTCCCTGTGGCGGAGCTGTCCGTAATCATTCGCCGGTCCGGTCCCCGGCTATTCAACTGAAATAGCCGGCCCGCAACGACGACGCCTCCCGAGTTCTTTCGGAGAGGCCGCTCGGAATGCCGCCGCGTGAATAGCCAATAGTCCTTGTGGGCATCGCCTAATTTATCCTTCTGGGCTGTGTACTCCAGCCTGATTTGGGTGCCCTTGGTGTATCCATTCCTCACGTTATGGAGGCTCGGCCCCATCGTAATGGTCGGCGGCCGTGATGTGCTTCTGCTCGCAGTTGTTATTCGGCACGCGGATTTCAATCCGCTTGGGAAAGAGACTGGACACATCGATTTCAATCCTCGCCTCCACAGACGCGACGCAGCTCTTCACGGGGTCCTCGGATTCCATCGAATCTTTATCTTGGTGAATTGCCAGCGTGATCGAACTCGCCGTTCGCGATTCCAGCTTTACCTGCCGGCTGGCGAGGAGATCCTCCAAGGGAAGCAGATTGGTTTGCTCTTTTTCGACGGCGCAGCGCTCATCGGCGCTGGCGTTGGCAAGATACGGCTCGCGTCCATCCCCCCAAGCGAGCACGGCATTGCAGCGCTTTCCATCGCTGCGGATGGGCGACTCGACCGTCACGGACGGCAGCTCTTCAAGCACCTTGCCGTCCTTTCCCGCGATGGACCGCGTGGTAACCACGGTCCAGGTCCAAAACCGCGCGCGGGCGGAATTCTCGACGAAGGCTTTATGCGCTTTCGCGAGCAGCTCGGCGCCGTCCTGCCCCGCAACCGCCGGGAGAGAAGCGAAGGAAGCAAGAAACACGAGCCGGGCAAGGAATCTGGACATCGCTTATCAGAAATTCTACCGTTTAACTTCGCTCATCAGCGCGAGCACGTTGTTGTCCGGATCGCGAAAAAACGCCATCCACAGATCGTGATCCGGCAGCCGGGCGACCAGGTGCGGATCGCGCACAAACTCCACCCCGCGAGTCTTCAACTCGTCCGCAACCGCATCAATCCCGTCGACTTTGAAATAAACGATGGAGCTGAACCACTGTTTACCGCCCTCCGGCGGACCCAGCATCAACCGCAGGCCCCCGCAGTCGAAAAACGCCATATTGGCCGCTTGGAACAGGAAACGGATGCCCAGCTTGTCGCGATAAAACTCCACCGCGCGGCCAACGTCATGAACGCTCAGCCCAATTTGTCCAATCGCCGAAAGCCCGAATGTCATTCTTCGATCTCCAGCTTGGCCGGCTCCAGATTTGGCGCCAAAAGCTGGATGACGGCTAATGCGATCAGGTACGCCGTCCCCGCGATCACGAACATCGGAACATAGCTGCCCGTGAACTGGAGCACGAATCCGGTAAACGTGGCGATCACCATTCCACCGATCGATCCGCCGAAGCCTCCAATGCCGACCACCGCTCCCACCGCGCGCCGCGGGAACATGTCGGACGCTAAGGTGAACAAATTCGCCGACCATCCCTGATGAGCAGCAGTCGCCAGGCCGACCAGCCCAACGGCAACCCACAAATTCTTCGCCGTCGCCGCGAACACGATCGGCGTCACCGCCAGCGCACAAATCAGCATCGCAGTCTTGCGCGCGCGATTCGCGGCCCAACCCTGCCGGAAGAATTGCGCCGGCAGCCACCCGCCGGCGATGCTGCCGATGGTCGCCATGTTGTAGATGATCACCAATGGCCAGCCGAGTTCGCTGAGCGTCAGTCCGTGCTTCGTGTTCAGGAACTTCGGCATCCAGAACAGGAAAAACCACCAGATGGGATCGGTCATGAATTTACCGATCAGAAACGCCCAAGTCTGCCGATGCGCAATCAGGCTTGCCCAAGGGATTTTCGCTTCCTGATCCTGCGGATCGCTCTGAATATGTGCTAGTTCGGCCGCTCCCACGCGCGGATGCTTCTGCGGCCTCCGGTAGACGATCATCCAGGGGATAATCCACAGCGCGCTGGCCGCTCCCAGCACGATAAACGATGCCTGCCACCCGTAGCGGATCGTCAGCCACGGGACCGCCAGCGGCGCGATCACGGCGCCGATATTCGTCCCCGAATTGAAAATCCCCGTCGCCAGCGCGCGCTCTTTCCGGGGAAACCACTCCGCGACGGTCTTGATCGACGCCGGAAAATTGCCCGATTCTCCCAGCCCGAGCATGAACCGGGCGATCCCAAATCCCAGCACGGTGCGAACCAGCGCAGTGCCCATGGTCGCCAGGCTCCAGATGCCCAGCGCGATCACGTAGCCGATGCGCGTCCCCACGCGATCGATGAACCCTCCGGCCACCAGCAGTCCGATCGCATAAGCAGCCTGAAACGCGTTTACGATGTTCGAGTATTGAATTTCATTCCAGCCGATCACGCGTTGCAGCTCCGGAGCCAGCACGCCCAGCACCTGGCGATCGATGTAATTGATGGTGGTGGCGAAGAACAACAGCGCGCAAATGCGCCAGCGGTAACGCCCGATCACGGAGCTGACGGCTACCTGGCTCTCAGCGGGACGATCCCTATTTGCGGCGCGCGGCATCCAAGCTGAGATGATATCTTATTCACGCCCACTTATCAGGTGCATATGTCCAACAAGAAACGTAAGAAAGAAAATGCTGGTGGAGAGCTTCTGCGCGACGCTAAAGAGATCGCTAAGGTCGAGCAATATTGGACCCTTCTCGGTTCCGCTAAACCGCGCAAGCCGCCGAAAGATTACAAGTACGTCGAAGAGCTCGCGCATCTTCAATTGGAGTTGATCAAGCTCCAGGAATCGCTGCGCATGCGGGGCTTGCGCGTGTGCGTCCTCTTCGAAGGGCGTGACGCGGCCGGAAAAGGCGGCGTGATCAAGCGCATCACGCAAAGCCTGAATCCGCGCGTATGCCGCGTCGTCGCGCTCCCCACCCCCACCGAAAAGGAGCGCGGCCAGTGGTACTTCCAGCGCTATGTGGCGGAGCTTCCCTCGCGCGGCGAAATGGTCCTGTTCGACCGGAGCTGGTACAACCGGGCGGGTGTCGAGCGCGTCATGGGTTTCTGCACCGACCACGAGTATCGCGAGTTCCTGCGCGCGTGCCCCTTATTCGAGGAAATGCTGATCCGATCCGGAATCATTCTCATCAAGTATTGGTTTTCCGTGAATGATGAAGAACAAGAACAGCGTTTCCAGGAACGGATGCGCAATCCCATCAAGCGCTGGAAGCTGAGCCCCATGGACATTAAGTCCCGCCGCCATTGGGTGGATTATTCCCGCGCGAAGGATGAAATGTTCGCCTACACAGACACAAAGTTGAGTCCCTGGAACGTCGTCAACGCCGACAACAAGAAGCGGGCGCGCCTGAACTGCATCGCGCATCTGTTGAGCCAGGTTCCCTACCACGACATGACTCCCGTGGAAGTCGATCTGCCCCGCCGCCAATCCGACTCCGGCTACAAGCGGCCGAAGATGTCGTCCCAGTCCTTTGTGCCCGAGGTCTATTAGCAGGCTGTCGCTGAGGGTACATTGGCTCGATCGTTCCCCGGTTAGCGGCCGCAACCGATTGATTCTGCATGTCCAGGGCAGGGGCCACTTTTGTCCCGTCACGGTGAGCCGAAGGATCATCGGTAACCCTCTGTCACGCCCGGCTTGGTTTGTCTGGCAGAGCCGCGACGGCCACGGAACTGCATACCATTACGGTCCACCTTCCCGGCTTTCTGAAGCAGTGTGATTCGATACGTTTGCTTCACCGCCGCCCGATTCAGGGTGTAGTGTAAGAGTATGGACAAACGATTAGCGAAACGGCACAAACGCCAGGTAGAGCGCGCGAAACAGCACATCAAGCTGTCGGAGCCGGACGTGCGTACTCCCGAACAGATTGAAGCAGCTCGCGCAGCCAGCCGGGCGGACCGTAATCGCGGCAACGATCCCAAGATCGCTTCTTCCGCACCCTCCGTTCGCAGGGGATTCACCAGCACCACCAGCAGCGCCGCGAAAACGGACGGTTAACCGTTGGATTAGGATAAGTGAGGAGTGTGGAAATGAAAAAACTTAGTGGAGTGGTGTGTGTTTCCCTTATGCTGTCCGTCTGCGCCTGGGCGCAAAGGGGCGGTGAAAAAGGGCAAGAAAAGGGCGGATCTGCGCCCGTGAAAGGCGTCGGCGGCGGACATATACCGGCGCACGGCCCGTCGCCTTCCAAGCCTCAGCAACATGCCGCACCACAGCACGAAGCTCCACAGCATGGGGCTCCACCGGCGCGCAGCTACGCCGACAAAAGAGGACACCCCGAGGCTCCTCACGTCCACACCAACGATAAATGGATAGGTCACGATCAGGGTCCCAACGATGCCCGTCTCCGCATGGATCATCCATGGGAACACGGCCGTTTTGGCGGCGGCTTCGGTCCGGGACACGTGTTTCGTCTCGAAGGCGGAGGTCCCGGCCGCTTCTGGTTCGGCGGATTCTATTTCAGCGTGGCTCCCTTTGAAATCGCCTACTGCGACGGCTGGCTCTGGAACAGCGATCCGATCGTGATCTACGAAGACCCCGATCATCCTGGTTGGTACTTGGCGTACAACTCCCGCCTCGGCACCTACGTTCACGTCGAGTATCTGGGAAACAACTGATCATGAAGGCGGCTTTCGCTTTCTTGGGATTTGCCGCCCTGGCGGCCGCCGCCACGCCGGAGACGCTCTATAAAGAGCAGTGCGCGATGTGCCACGACAGCCCCGGTTCCACCCGAGCGCCGGCCATCAGCGTATTGCGCCAGATGTCTCCCGAGACCATTTCAAACGCGCTCGAAACTGGCCTGATGAAGGATCAGGGGAAAGCCTTGGCCGCAGCCGACCGCCGCGCTCTCGCGGAATGGCTGGCCGGCAAACCCATGGGAAGCGCGGCAGCCGCCACCGGTTTCTGCGACCATCGCGACGCGGCGTTTGACATTGACAACAAAGGCTGGGATAGCTGGGGCAACGGAGTCGACAATCACCGCTACACCTCCGCAGCGATCGATCCAACCCGGCTGGAACTGAAATGGGCTTTCGGCTTCCCCGGCGCGGCGATTTCGTTTGCGCAACCCTCCATCACCGGCGGCCGGATCTTCATCGGCAGCGCCTCACGCAAAGTTTATTCGCTAGATGCGAAAACCGGCTGCACCTATTGGGCTTTTGAACCGCAGGCCAACGTTCGCGCAGCCATCACCATCACTCCGGAAAAGGTCGCGCTGTTTGCCGATCAGCTTTCCAACGTCTACGCCGTCGACGCGCGCAATGGCGAGCTTCTCTGGAAAACCCACGTCGACGATCATCGCTCCGCGCACGTCACCGGCGCTCCAACACTCTGGAAAGACCGTCTGTACGTCCCCATTTCCTCCGGCGAAGACGGACCTTCTCTGAATCCGAAATACGAATGCTGCACCGGTCGCGGCGGAGTGGTCGCCGTCGACGTAAAGACCGGAAAAATCGTCTGGCACACCTACAGCATCCCGGAGACTCCGCATCCGACCAAGAAAAACGCCGTCGGCACGCAGCTCTGGGGACCCTCCGGCGCCAGCATCTGGGGCGCGCCCACCATCGACGCCAAGCGTAATCGCCTTTACGTCGGCACCGGCGACAATCATTCCGAGCCCGAAACCGATACCAGCGATTCGATTCTGGCCATGGATCTGGACACCGGAAAAATCGTCTGGTCGAAGCAGTTGACCGAGCATGACAAGTTCAACATCGCCTGCGTCGCCGTGGATCAAACCAATTGTCCCAAGCCCGCGGGACCCGATGTGGATATCGGCGCGTCTCCGATGATCGCCGGAAATCTGCTGATCGTAGGACAGAAAGCGGCGGTGGTTCACGCGTTGGATCTCGATCACGACGGCGCGATCAAGTGGCAAACCCGCATCGGACGGGGAGGAGCGCTCGGCGGCATCCAATGGGGCATGGCCACCGACGGCGAAAAGGTCTATGTGGCTCTCTCAGATGTCGATTTTAAACCCGGCACCGGCGTCTTCGGCAGCGGCAAGCGCTTCGAAGCGGATCCCAAGGTGGGAGGCGGCCTGTTCGCCCTGCGCATCGACACGGGTGCGAAAGTGTGGGTCGCCCCGCCGCCTGAATGCGGCGAGCGGAAGAATTGCAGCCCCGCCCAATCCGCCGCGATCACCGCTGTTCCCGGCGCCGTTTTCTCCGGCTCGGTAGATGGCCACATGCGAGCCTATTCGTCGAAAGACGGCCACGTAATGTGGGATTTCGACACCGTCCGCGACTTCAAGACTGTCAATGGCGTCCCTGCAAGAGGCGGCTCCATGGACGGCCCTGGTCCGGTGGTCGTGAATGGAATGCTCTACGTCCCCTCGGGCTACGGCAACTGGGGTGGAAACGCCGGGAATGTGCTGCTCGCGTTTGGACAACAGTAAACGAGTCTCCCGATCTCCCTATTGGGCCGGGGCGCTGGGCGGTGCGCTAAATTTGTGTGGCTGGGCGATAAGATCGATTAACGTCTTCTTCTCGTTTGAGGCGGTGGTGCGGCCGGTCTTTCCTCGGGTTCCTTCTTTTTTGTGCGCCCCCAGATGAAGGCCGAAACAATGCTTGCAATACCTACGGACCCGAAGACGCCACCTGCCCATGGTTGTCCGTGAATGGCTACATACGAACCACCAACAAGGAATATCGCCGCTATGGAAAACGCGAATATCTGGCCTAGACGACCTTCACGGTAACCGCGGCGCATAGACTCAACTTGTGCATCAAGCATCTTGTCTTCCATGCGCCTGCGGTGTTCGCCCTCGGTCTCCGCCATGCGAATAATGCGGTCCGCTCCGCCCGGACAGGCTTGTTCATAGCCGCGAAGCAACTCGGGAGGGGGAAGTGGGCCTGACGTGAGTTCGATCTTGGAGAAAGCAGCCGCGAATATTCGGCTACCAGGAGGATTACCGGGTAATGCTTGCGGGTTCGGGTTCTTCGGGGGAACTGACGATCCCATGTTTGTCCATTGTAGCGGCTAGATAGGCAGCCCACAAATCGCCACCAATACTAAACCAGTCATGCAGGGCGGCACTGGACAGACCATGATGACACGGACCAAAATAGAATGGTTCGCGCTGTTGAGGAAGAAGGTGTAGCGTGCTCATTATCCCGTCCCTGAAACATGAGCGGTGAAGCACGACTTGACGCGCCTCGTCATATTCTTGATAAGCCCTCAGCCAGCGCTCGTAGGCTTCGGCGAGCACTGAGGAGTCAATGACGGTGTGCTCGTTCGGCATGATACTCTTTGAACTAATCGGCTCGTTCTCTCCACTATTGTAGACGCGGTCGGCTATAAAAGTGTTCAACCACTATAGTATCAGTTTGTGGACCATCTCCTTAACGTGTTGATTATTAACGAGTTAAAGTATTGACAGGGATCTAGTCTTCGAGCAATTTCCGCACGCCCCACACGTGATCGGCGATCCCCGCTGCCATCGCAGGCATGCAACGACGCGTTTGTGGACGCGGCAGAAGTCATAACGAGTGAGCCAAAGCGCAAGGCCAGCCTTGAGACTTCCCGCCTTCTTAGAAAAGGGCATTCGTGAGTCGCGTCATGCCGCGCATTTCCATGCGAACGGAAAGGTTCTGGCGTTCCATGCGTGAACTCAGTGGCGGCCGCATTCGCGAGGCCGCCCCATGAGATACACAGATTTAGCGCACTACCGCGCGCTTAGGCGATAGAATCAAATAGAACTGGGATAGAGTCACTCAAGATGACTAATCAGCAGCTTTATATAGCCATCGGCGTTCCCATCGTCGTGAATATCCTGTTCAACGGGTTCATGTTCATCGCGCTCATCAACCGCATCACGCGGATGCAAACCTCGCTCAAAGAGCTGCGGCGCGCCGATTGACCAGCGCTACAGCCACTTCGTCATCAGATCCCGCCGATGTGCTTCGAACCCGTTACGCACATAAAGCTGCTTAGCCCCTTCATTCGACTGATCCACTTCCAGCCGCAACGCCTTCACCCCGCGCTTCCGGCACCATTCTTCCGCGAACTCGAGCGCCTTTGTCCCGATCCCCTTTCCCCGCCACGGCTCCTTCAGATACAGCTCGTCTAACAAACCGTATAACCCCTCGAATTCCAAGCTGAACCCGACCGTCAGCACCAGGTATCCGACCGTCGACGCTTTCACTTGAATCAGCCAGATGCCGCCGTATTCAGGATGCTTGAGCAATACCTCGGTCGCGCGGCGCGCTCGCTCGCGATCGTGATGCGAACCGAAGTGTGCGTACAGCCGGTCCATCAGATCGAGCGCGACTTCGATCCCGCTGCGCGTTAACGGCCGAAACGTTGGACTGATTTTCAATTCTATGATCTACTATTCGGTGAGGATCAACCCATGAAGCGCTTCTGGACCGCCGTTAGCCTGGCCGCGTGCTTAGCCGTCCCGGCGACCTTGACGCTTGCCCAAGCCCCGCCCCCGCCGCCTCCTCCTGCTCAGGACGACAATAGAGGGCTCTACGACCAAGAGCACAACGATTATCATCAATGGAACTCCGCGGAGGATTCGGCTTGGCGCCGCTACCTGTCGGATCACCACCGCACGTATCACGATTTCGCCAAGGCCAGCGACAAGGAACAGAAAGATTACTGGAAGTGGCGCCACGCGCACCCGCGGGGCTAACTAGATTGCGGCGGCTTCGCCCGTCACCCTCGGGACCACGATGGTCACCGAGATTCCCTGCCCGCCGGTCGATCTCACCGTCACCGCGCCCTGCGCTTCCTGGATGATCTCCCGGACTTTCAGCGGCGCGTCCATCTTGCCGCTCACGCCCATTTCGAGCACTACGTAGGCGCCTGGAGAAAGCTGCATCGCGCGCGCCGCATCTTCGTCCAGGTCGGCATTCAGCGTAGCGATCGTGATTTCACCCCCGGCCGGCGTCACGTCGCGAGCATGCATCAGCAGATTGACCAGCAGCGATCCCACTCTCGCCGGATCCCCGTGGATCTGTCCGAGCCTCGGGTCCAGCGTCGTCCGCAGCGATACTTTCCCGCCGATCACCGACCGGAACAGTTTTTCAATGTCGCGAATTATCGCATTTAAATCGGCCATTCTGAGCTGCGTATCACACACTTTCATAATTTATGTTTCTGCTACCGGAGCAAAAGGTAAATGCGGCCGCGATTCTCGTCGCCGATACTCGGAGGAAATATCAGGAGAACGCCTTGTTTACGTGGCTTCGACACGCACCGCTTTGCCGGCTCCGCGATGTTCCCACCCCGTTTGCGGTTTCCGGCTCCATTTTCTGGCGATCGGCTGGGGGATCTTACTAGCCAGCGGTTTGTCTACATGAGTCTCTTCTTAATCCACTCTGCGTCATCGAATTGATAAAGGCAAGAGAGCTAACCGTTAGCTAACTTTTCTTCGCGATGGCAACCCGTTTCGCGTGTTACACTTGACGAGGTAGTCCAGGCGGGCAGGTGCGAGCCGTGCCAGGTAAAGCTGTAGTCCCTAAACAGGTCGAGCCAGTCGTGCAGGATCCTCCTCGGGAACCCTCGCCCGCGGAGGTTCGCACTCAGCTAGCGGCGATTCTCAAAAGCAGGATCTTCATTCGCTCGGAACGCTTGTGCCGCTTTCTGCGCCTCACCGTCGAGCGCGTCTTGGCTGGCGAGTCCGATCAAATCAAGGAATACCTGATTGGACGGGAAGTGTTCGACCGCGACCAGCGTTATGACCCGCGTATCGACTCGATTGTTCGCGTGGAAGCCCGGCGCATGCGCGCCAAGCTCCTCCAATACTACCGGGAAATCGGCCACTCGGACCCCGTGGTGATCGAGGTCAGCCACGGCAGCTACGTTCCAACCTTCCGCTACCCGTCGACGGCAGGCGCCGGCAACGCGGCGGCCGAAGCTCTGAATCCCAAGACCATCGCGGTGCTCCCGTTTGTGAATCTCAGCCCCGATCCCGAACAGGATTTCTTCTGCGACGGAATCACCGTGGAAATTCTCGACGCATTAAGCACCGTACCGGAGCTGAATGTCGTCGCGCGCACGTCCGTCTTTCATTTCAAGGGAACCAGCCTGGACGTCCGCGACATCGGCGCGCAGCTTCGCGCCGGAACCGTGATTGAAGGGAGCGTCCGCAAAGCCGACGGCAGCTTGCGGATTTCCGCTAAGGTGATCGACGCCTCCACCGGCTTATCGCTGTGGTCGGGAGTGTTTGACCGCGCCATGAACGACGTGTTCGCGGTGCAAACCGAAATCGCGCGCGCCATCGCCGATTCGCTGCGCGTCACGCTGGCCCCGCCCCCCGACACGTCCCACACCGCCTGGACCGGCGGAAATCTGCAAGCCTACATGTTCTACCTGAAAGGGCGGCATTACTGGAACCAGATGTCGCAGGAGGGAATTCAGAACGCCCTCAAGCAGTTCGATCAGGCAATCCTGCTGTTTCCCGGCTATGCGCCCCCCTACGCGGCCCTCGCCGACGCCTATGCGCATCTCACCGTGTGGGGAGCGATCGAACCGGGCGAAGGAACCCGCCGCGCCAAGCAGGCCGTATTGGAAGCCCTGCGGCTTGACCCGCGGCTCGCCGACGCCTGCGCGACCCTCGGCGGCATCCTCTCCTTATTCGAGTGGCGCTGGGAAGAAGGAAGCCGTCAGCTCCGCCGCGCCATCGAGCTTCAGCCGAGCAACGTCCATGCCCACGAGATTTACGCCCTCCATCTGATGTATCGGGGCGCGTTTCCAGAAGCCCTGGTATGCATCGAACGCGCGCTGCAACTCGATCCGCTTTCTCCGCGCGGCGTGCGCATCAAGGCCTGGTCTCACTACTATCAGCGTCAATACGACCAGGCGGTAAAGATTCTGACCGCGGCCCTTCCCCTGGATGCGACCAATCACGAAGTCCAGTGTATGCTCGGCTGGACCTTCCTTCGGCAGGGCCGCTTCGAGCAGGCTTTGGATCTGTTTCGCGACCTCCCGGAAGGCCCCTTTCTGTCCGTGAAGCTCGGCGCGCTGGGCGAGGCCTATGCTTTCTCCGGCAAAATCGCCGAAGCGCAGGAGGAGTTGCATAAGCTCCATGCGCTCGCCGCCACCGGATACGTTTCACCGCGCAGCCGTTGTTACATCTACGTCGGCCTCGGCGATTGGGATCGCTTATTCGCGGACCTGGAGCAAGCCTATGCCGACCATTGTCCCTGGATGTCGCCCCTTAACGTCGATCCCCGCTTCGATCCGATCCGCGGCGACCCCCGTTTTGTGAGCTTACTGACCCGAATGAACCTTCAGGCCCCTTAAATCAGCGCCCCGCTCCGGCGGCGCCCGAGAGCTGGCCGGAAGGCTGGGATGACCCGCCCGACCCCCCGGTTTCCTGCAACTGCTGAAATTTCCCAGCCAAGTCCAAAAGGTACGCGACTTCGAACGGATCGCTGGTTTGCAAAGCCGCAGCCTTCAGCTCCCGCACTGCGACTGTCAGCACGGTCTGATACTGCGAAGGGTCGGAACGTCTGGATCTGCTGAACTTGAATCAGGGAGGGAATCGCTGAAATTTCAACAAGATCCGGAGAGGTCGCCGCAGCCGAACCGGATGGTTTCCCGGTGGAGCCCGCCAGTGCGGCGGGTGGGCTGACATCGCCGGTCGAAGTAGTGAGGACAGAAGAACTTATCGGATCCACATAGCCTCCTTCGCCGCAGCTTCTGGACAAGCCCCGGCATTACGGATTTCATCGGCGGAGTTGCGGAAATACTTTAGACCCGGTCTCACAAATTCTTATCCCGTCCTAAACCATCCTCAGTTACTTCGTAGCCTGACCGGTCCCAACCGCGGCTAAAAGGAGCCGCAGGCCCCCAGTGCCCCCGCCCCAATGAAGAATCTGTAGGCCCAAGCTGCTGCCGTCGTCTTCAATCTGGCAATGGCGGACCACGCACAGCAGGATGTCCTCCCCGGTTTGCACACGATAGGCGTCACCCGGCTGCGGCAGCCGGTCCAGAAACGCTTCCTCGACATGGACCTTGATGCCGTTCTCGGACAGGTTTATCACGCGCCCGTGCCAATGGGTTGCGACATTCGCCAGCGGGATCACCACGACGGGAATGTCCGTCTCAACCCTCGGAGCTGATCGTTGTTCTTCCATCTGGAAGAGCCGTTGTCGTTATTCCGGCGCTGGCTTCTTTGGAACGAGTTCGGCTTCGTTCGTTCTTGCTGTCGTACATGCGCCGGTCCGCTTGCGCCAGCAGATCCTCCGCCGTGACGCCGTCCTGGGGGTAGATCGCGATGCCCATACTCATGGACAGCAGCCGCTGCTCGCAGGCTTGCACGCTCGCTTCCTCCGGTACCGAATGAAACCGGCTGGACTCCGCCAGGAACGTGTCCGAATTCAAGCCCGGCATCACGATCACAAATTCGTCGCCGCCCAGCCGCGCGATATAGTCCGACGCCCGGCTCGTCGCCCTCAGCCCGTCCGCCACCAGCCGCAGAACCTCGTTCCCCTTCAGATGCCCGAAGCGGTCGTTGACCTGCTTAAATCCGTCCAGATCGCAGACCATCACGGCGACGCTCGATCCATCCCGCTCCGCCCGCGCCATCTCCTGCTCCAGATGCACGAACAGCGAACGCGCGTTGGGCAGCTCCGTCAGATAATCCGTCGTCGCCGAATTCTCCGCGCTATGGAAGCGAAGCGCATGTTCGATGGACAACCCCAGCCGCCCGGTCACGGATTGCAGCTTCCGCAGATGTTCGCGCGTGAAGCTGTCGCGCAGCGGCGCATACAGGGTCAGGACCCCGGTCAACCCGGTCTGCCCATGCAGCGGAACCGAAAGCGCGGCCCGCAGCGCCTCAAACGAATCCGCCGCGCCGATATAGTGCGGCTCGACCGACGGATTCCCATTTACGATCGGCTTCTGATTCTCGGCCACCCATCCGGAAAGGCCCGCTCCCGCCGGAAATTCGCTGGAGGAAAAAACGTCGCTGTTGCGCCCGCTGATATACAACGGAGCCAGCTTATCTCCGCGGCACACGCAAATCACGATCGTGTCGCAGGGCACGATTCGTCCTGCGTACCGCGCCGCCGCCGACAGCGTCTCATCCAGACTCAACGTGTTCCCCACGTCCCCGGTCAGCTCGCGCAGCAGTTGATCTTCCTGGCCTGCCGACGCGATGGAATTCAAGAAATCGTCCTGCGAAGATTCAAGCGCGCGCCCATCCACCGCCGCCGCCAGATTCTCCAACCCCGTCGCCGGAGCCAGCCCATGACCGGTGCCGTGCCCCATCGGCCGGCCCGTGAACCAACTGCTGTGATTCGCCCGCACCTGGTCATGCGCCATCCGGTCCAGCTCCACATAACGACGCTGCAAAACTTCCACCACCTTCGGATCGAAGCTCTTGCCGGATTCCTTGGCAACCTCCGCCATCGCTTCTTCCAGGCGCATCGCGCGCCGGTACGGCCGGTCGGAAGCCATCGCGTCCAGACTGTCCACCGCGGAAAGAATCCGCGCTCCCAGCGGGATCTCCTTTCCCGACAACCCTTCCGGATACCCGCTCCCATCCCACTTTTCGTGGTGCGCTCTTACGATCGGCGCCACTGGATAAGGCAGTTTCATGCGCTCCAGAATCTCGCTGCCCACGATCGGATGAATCTTCATCTTCTCGAACTCATCCGGCGTCAAACGTCCCGGTTTGGAGATGATATGCTCCGGAATCGCCAGCTTGCCCACGTCGTGCAGCAACGCCGCGGCCCGCAGCGCCTTCAGGTCGGCGTCGCCCAGGCCCATTTCTTTGCCGATTTCCATCGCACACACCTGCACGCGCCGCAGGTGCATGTGCGTGACCTGGTCCTTAGCTTCGATCGCCACCGCCAGCACTTCGATGGTCCGCATGTGCACCGCTTCCATCTCTTCGTCATGCTCGCGATCCCGTTCCTTCGAGTCCAGATAGAAATGGTAGCCGCGCTCGATCACGAACAGCATGGGGAGCGCGAGCACCGCCGCCGGCAGCCCCGTATGCTGGCTGGTCTGATGAATCATGTACGTCAAATACCCAGCGGCCACGAACCATGGCAGCAGCCAGTACATCCGGCTGCGATAGAAATTCTTCAGCGGAGTCCGCTGGTCTCGCGTAATCGCGGCGGCCAGCACATAATGCAGGAAGAACACCAGTGAACTCGCCAGCAGCAGCGCCGGGAACAACGGATTCCCACGCAGCTTCGGCGACAAATGATACGCGTTGTAAGCGGCGGCAATGCTGATGGCCACGCTCGACACCCGGAACAACAGATCGCCGAATTTGATCCGGAATTTGGCGATTCGCAGGTCCCGCAGCAGAGAGGCCGTGCATCCCAGAACCAGTACTTCAGGCAGGCTCAGGTCTACGATCCCCAGCATCAGCAGCAGTAGCCCGGCCGGCAGCACCGCGCCATTCAGCGGAAGCCCGAGGTCCAGCAGCGATACCAACACCGCCGCCACCAGATAAATCGCGAACAGCATGGGATTCTGCGGTTTGACCTGGGGCGCGTTCAGAAGCAGCACCAGGACGCCCAGCAGTGTGCAGGCGATGACGTAAATTCGGGCGTTCCTGGCTAGCAGCTTCATTGAGTCGGTATCCGCGCACTTGCACTTGAAAATCCAACGCCCCCGCCAGCCGCAATACCTCACCAAACCCAACAACGGCAAGCATTTGATTCAACATAGGACTCTGCCAGGAATCGTTTGGCGAAACGACAATCTGTCCCCGGCCGGGGACACTCTGTCCCGCTGGGCGATGCGTCGTGATTCGCAATACGACGGCGTAGGGCCCATTAATGTTTGCAAATTCGCTTGCCGGAAATGTTGCTTCGATCTTATACTTCTGTCCATGACTAAATCACGGGTTGTAACCGTTGTAGTTGCTTTCCTGCTGGTCGTCGGAGGATATGCCTTAGCCCAGCCAAAACAGAATGTTTCCCCAGGGCGCCACCCGAATCTCGCGGCCGCGCAGCGTTTGAGTACGCAGGCTTATGAGAAGATCATTGCCGCCCAAGAAGCCAATGAGTGGGACATGCAAGGTCATGCTCAAAAAGCCAAAAACCTGCTGGAGCAGGCGAATAACGAGCTGAAGCAAGCCGCCCAGGCAGCCAACAAGAACAAATAGCCTGGCGTTGGAAAACCGGCGACCCACCGCTCCATGCGGCCGCGGCTCGCGATCGGCGCTTTCAAGTTTCAGCAGCCTGGCGAACCGCGACCAAAGGACGCGGTGGAGGTCGCGGGGTTTCCACAGACTCACGAGGAGCGGACGGAGCCGCTACGGAATCCACGCCATTCCGTCGGGCCCGCCGCCCGTCGAAATGCGTCCCGTCACCTCGAGCGTCTTGAGGTTGAGAATCGCGACGTAGTCGTCGCCGTTCACCGCCACATACGCCCGCGAACCGTCGGGGACCATCAAAATCCCCTCCGGCGCCTTGCCGAGTTTCACGCGTTTGATCTCTTCGCGCGTCGCGCGATTCAGCACTACCACTTCGCCGGCGTCGAGATCCGAAATCAGCACGCGCGTTCCATCCGGCGTAAACTTCAGCCGGTTCGACCGCTTGGTGTGCACGTTGATCGTCCCGATCGCCTTTTTCGCCGCGATATCGATGATCGAAACGCCTCCGTCGCGCGAGTGTGCCGTCCAGATCTCTTTTTCATCCGGAGAAACGTCGATGCCCTCCGGTCCCTGCCCCACCGGCACGACGGTTTCATTCCAATTCCCATTCGCGCCGCGCTCGATGATCGTGATGCTGTCCGATCCGATGTTGGCCGTAAAAATCTTGCTCCCATCGCGGCTCGCCATTACCATGTGAGTCGTATTCTGTCCCGTCCCCAGCAGCCAGTCGACCTGATTCGTCGGCGGGTCGTACCGCGCGATCAACTTGTTCAATTCCGCCGTGAAATACACTTTCCCGTCTCTATAAAACATCCCGTGCGGACGCCGCAGAGGACCCAGATCCACGCGATGCAACTCTTTTTTCGCCGCCAGGTCGATCACGGAAAGCGTACCGCCCGGTGTCTGCCCGCCATAATTTCCGACAAACGCGAGCTTGCCATCGGTAGTCACCTCATGCGGACCCTCGCCGGTGGGAACGCGCCCCAGAATTTTGTTCGACTGCGGATCGACGATCGAGAGCGTCGCGTCGGTTTTGTTCAAAACCAGAAGCGTCTGTGCATGAGCGAGCGCTGCCGCTAGAACCAGGGCGGGTATCGTTTTCATAAGGGCAATGTTACCGCTAGATCTTATCCGGGTCCAAGTTGAACGTTTCGAGCATGTAGTCGTAATAGCGGCCGTCGTTCAGGAATGAAAGATACACTTCATGCACCAAGTGGATCAACTTGCGCGCCGCGTACTCGAAATCGGCGCCGGTGAGCTTCACAGTCAGCGAAAGATTGCCGCCGCGATGCGCCGTCGAGATCCGGACTTTGCGCCCATCGATGCGGCGATGCTCGGGCAGCTCCTTCGAAAATCGCGATTCGACAAATGCTTTAAATTCGCGAATCATCGGTGCGCGCGCTGGAACCTGCGGCAGCACCACAGGCATCCGGAGGGTCTTTTGCGTCACATCCAGGATCAGCTCAAAGAACCGGTTCTGATGCCATAGCATCTTGAAAATTACTTTGTTTCGAACAGTTTTGCCCTGGCTGAAGCCGCGAAACACACCTCGCGCCGCATAGCCTTCCAGGACCTTGGCTACCGTATCGACCGGCGAATTCACTTAGTGCGCGAACGCTCCGACTCCGGGTTCGGCTGGCAGCGCGATTCCAGGAGGATAATCCCTGCCGGACGTGAACTCCTTCAGCGCCTGGACGTTGATCAACGTTGAAATCTGATTCTTCGCCGCTTCCTGATACGACCGCTTCAACGCAGAGCGCAGCTCCTCGGGAGTCTGCACGTATTCGCCCCGAGCGCCCAACCCCTCCGCCATCTTGTCGTAGCGTAAGTTCTCCTGGAACAGATACATGTGCATCGATCGCGCCGATCCGACCGCGCTCGGCCACATGCCCCAGGAATTGTTGTTATAGATCACCGCGACGATCGGGATTTTATATTTCGCAGCCGTGTCGAACTCGAACAGGCTGTACGCGATACCCGCATCGCTCGAAATCACCAACACCGGCGCGCCCTTGTAAGCCGCCTGCGGCCCTACGCCGCGCTGCACTGCGGCTCCGGCACCCATCATCATCGCAACATCCGGCCCGATCGCGCCATATTGATACGCGCAGGCTACACCTTGTCCCGGCCGGTTCGCGCGCAGCCAGCGAGCCCCGAAAAGTCCGCTGGTCCATCCGCCGACTCCGGCAACGGTCTGTTTCGGATCGATATCGCCTTTGTAAAGCAGATCGTGGACTTCCTTCGCCATCACCGCCGGATGAATGTGATTGGTCGCTTGGCTATGCTTAAGACCGAGCGCATAATCGTCCAGATTTTTCTTCTCGAATTTCTGCCTTGCCGCGGCCAGTTCATTCACCCATGCATCGCGCTTCTTACGCGGTAAGTCGTTGGCAAGAATTTCCAAAAACGCCTTTTCGTCGCCGACGATTCCCAGATCCAGCGGCCAATTCCGGCCCAGATCTTCCGCCACCGGATGAACCCGTATCGCCTTTATGTCCGGATTGAATCGAAACTCACCTGGGCTCGGCATGCAATATTGGCCGACGAAAACCACCAAGTCGGCGCTCATCAAAGCATCGGGAGCAAGCGAAGCCGACAATCGATGATCGTCCGGGAACTGCCCGCGCATCGGTCCCGATCCGACCACCGCAAACTCCTGCTTTTCAGCCGCTTGCATCAAAGCTTCCCAAGCCTTACGCTGGAACACGCCTTGGCCGGCGACGATAATGGGACGCTCGGCCTTGTTGATCAGGTCCATCGCCTGCTCCACTTCCTTGCGGGAAGGCTGCGGGCGCGATTCGGTGCGGTACTTCGCTTTGCTATAGAAATCCTTGAGCTTGGCGGGATCGGTAAAGCGCTCCCGCGCGACTTCACCCGGAAAATCGAGATGCACCGGTCCCGGCACACCCGATTTCAAATTGCGAAACGCGTAGGCGCCGTATTCCCATACCCGATCCGGCGCGATTAGGCGCTTTCCGTACTTCTTCATACCGGTGGTGGTGGGCTGCTGATAACCAGTCTGGATGAAGGCTTCCCGATCGTCGCCCGCGATCTGCATATTGCTGGCGAGCACCAGCAGAGGCGTCCGCGCGGCGTGTGCGGCGGCAATGTTCATGATCATGTGCGTGAAGCCAGGGCCTTCGGTTCCCGAGCACGCCGTGACCTCGCCTGTGACGCGCGAAAAGCCGTCCGCCATCGCGCACATCGCGCCTTCGGTTCGTCCGCCATAAGCGGGAACGCCGGCCGCGGCGATGGCATTGATCACGGTGTAGTTGCCAGGGCAGCAGAACAGAGCGGCTAAATCCTCGTCTTTGCACAACTTGGCGAAGACTTCTGCACCCGTCATGCCTTTGCCTTCAAACGAACCTGGCTTGGCGGCTTCGCTAAGATTCTCCGGGATCTCTTTCGGGATCCGAATGGACGGAATCGAGGGAGCGGCCAGAATCGTGCCTGGTTTCAGCAAGGTAGCGGCGGCGACCGCGCCCATTCCGAAATTTCGCCGCGATGTTTTCTCGTTCATGGATCAATGCCTTTCTTTATCGTCCTGTAAAGCCGGGCGCATAGAATCCGGCCACAGGCTGCGGATGTAATTGACTAAATGCCACAGATCCTTTTCATCGGGAACCTGCGGCTTGAAAGATGGCATGGTGTCGCCGGCTCCGTCGCGAATGCTGCGGAAAATCTCGCCCTCGCTGGTGCCGCTTTTCCAGACCTTCGGGGAGGTGAGATCCGTAGCATCGCCCATGATGTCGATCGTTGCCTTGCCGTCCTGACCGTGGCAGCCGGTGCAGTAGCGGATAAACATCGTGCGGCCTTCGGCGATCGACTTCTTGGTGTAGGGAATGGGGCTTTTCAGCTTCTTGGCGTCGTCGCGGGAGATTTTATCGGACTGCGCCGAGGCGAAAAACACGCTTCCGCAGAGGAGCAGAAGGATGTTTCGCACAGACACGGGAGATGAAACTCCTCTCACAGACCGGCCGGTCGGTATGGACTGAGGCTATCAGGAGGAGGTGTCCGTGTCAACGGCAGGATGCATCTATCCAAGCTTCGATGCTGATTTCGACCGATGGCCGGGGTTAAAGAGGATCCACGGGATCTGATCAGATTTGGCTTGCGTGCAAACGAAGCCAGCCGTCGAGTTCTTGAAAGCGCATCCGGCCGCTCTCATAGAGGCCCATGAGAAACGAGTAGGCGTCTAAATCATCGAATTCCAATTTGTAGCCGTTAACTCGCAGAAAAGCCGCGATTACTTCGTCAATAGCCGGGTAAAACGTCACTGAGACAGGCGACGAAGTAATTCGGAGTGTTGACCGATGAACTCGTCAACCGCTGTGAGGAACCGCAACGACGGCGATGATTCCTTCCGCTTCAGGAACTCGATGAATTGTTTCACGGCCGCCTGCTCTTCCGGAGTCAGCGAGTTGACGACATCAGCAAGATTCTCGGCAGCCATAGTTGCCTTCCACTGGTAGTATATACCCGAGGCACGGCCGCGAGCCTTCCGCCTAATGATAAGATGGCGGCGTGACTGCACCTACCCATGTAGCATCTGCCAATTCGATTGAACGCGACTTAGCCGGCGACCTGGTTCGTGTCGTCGAAGAAGCGGCCATTGCCGCCGCCCGAACGATGGGACAAGGGGATCGGTCAGGTTCGGACCAGGCCGCGGTGCAGGCGATGCGGCATGCGTTTGAAGAAGTCCAGATCGAAGGAAATATCGTTATCGGGGAAGGCGAGCGTGATGAGGCTCCTATGTTGTATATCGGGGAGAAAGTGGGTGCGCCCGCGCCTCCCGGCGTGCAGTATCCGCAGGTCGATATTGCCGTCGATCCGCTGGAGGGGACCAATCTCTGCGCCCTGGGAACGGCCAATTCGATCGCCGTGCTGGCGGCATCGGAACCGGGCGGGCTACTGCATGCGCCGGATTGCTACATGGAGAAAATCATCGCGGGACCGGCGTGCCGCGATGCACTGGATATCGACGCGCCGGTGAAATATAACCTGAAGGCGATTGCGCATTGCCTCGACCGCCAGGTGCGGGATCTGGTGATCATGGTGCTGGACCGGCCTCGCCATGAAGAATTGATCGCCCAGATCCGAATGTCGGGCGCGCGCATACGGCTGATCCCGGATGGCGATCTTTCCGCAGGAATCGCTGCGGCAGTCCGCGGCGCCGGAGTGGACGCGGTGTTTGGAACCGGCGGCGCTCCGGAGGGCGTCATTACCGCGGCAGCGCTGCGGTGTCTTTCAGGCGAGATGGTCGCACGGCTGAAGGTGGATACGCCGGAGCTGGAAGCTCGTGTGGAGAAGATGGGGATTCGGGATCCGAAGCGAGTGTATACGGCTCGCGATCTCGCGCCGGGGCAGCAGATTATTTTCGCGGCATCAGGAGTTACCGAGGGCGCGCTACTGCACGGAGTGCGATTCTTCGGCGACGGCTGCCGGACGCACACTCTGGTGATGACGTACGGGTCGAGAAAAGTGCGGTTTGTCGACACGGTGCATATGTATCAGGAGCCTGGCCGGCGCGGTGTGCGGCTGTATTGAAGTTGAAAAAAGGGGACTGACCGCTCCCTCCGCCGGTGAACGCTCGCCGGAAATTTGAGTTCTCGCGCCGGGGGACGGAGTGGTCAGTCCCGTTTTTCAACGCAGTTTCTTGATAGGCCAGTGCCGGAGTCCGTACTAAGTCGAAATCTTGCATGCAGTAACGACGGCGTACCGCCGATGTTCTTCATTGACGGCCTGCAAAACGGAGCGCGCGGGCTGGGTCCAATTATTCAGGAAACCACACCATGAGCGCAGTTCTCGATCCGATCAAAGCCGCATCCACACTCGCAGGGGGAGACGAATACGTCGAACAGCCGGCCAGCGTCTTGCCGCCGGTGCCGGAGACCATCGACGAGATCGGAATTGCTCCGGCCATCATCGAGCAACTGATCTTGAAGTATCTGTACTTTCGCGGCGAGATCGTGGGGCGGGAGATCGCCAGCCTGCTGGGATTCAAGTTCAGCCTGATCGACGAGATGATGGAGACCATGAAGCGGCAGCACTTCGTGGCGGTGAAGAAGTCGCTGGGGATGGGCAATATTTCGGGCGTGTTCGCCCTGACCGAATCGGGCCGCAATCTGGCGCGCGAGTTTCTGGAGAACAATCAGTACGCCGGTCCGGCTCCGGTGCCGCTGTATCAATATGCGGAACTGGTGAGGCTGCAAAAGCTGAAAGATAACTGGCTGAGTCCGGAGCTGCTGGTGAAGGCGTTCCGGCACCTGGTGGTGGAAGCCGATATTCTGGCGCAAATCGGGCCAGCGGTGAACGCGAGCAAGTCGTTTCTGATTTACGGGCAGCCGGGGAACGGGAAGACGGCGCTGGCCGAATCGTTGTTTCGCGTCGAATCCGAGCCGATCTACATGCCCTACGCGCTCGAATGCCAGGGCAACATCATCCAGCTTTACGATCCGATTTATCACCAGAAGATCGAGGAAGAAGAGTCGGAGCTGTCGGCGTTCGCCACGCAACTGGCGCACGACGGGCGATGGTTCAAGTGCCGGCGGCCGTTCATCATCACGGGCGGCGAGCTGACGCTCGAGATGCTGGATTTGAGCTTCAACAAGCACTCGAAGGTGTATGACGCGCCGTTTCAGTTGAAGGCCAACAACGGGATTTACCTGATCGACGACTTTGGACGGCAGAAGGCGACTCCGGCCGAGATTCTGAACCGTTGGATCGTACCGATGGAGCGGCACATCGATTATCTGTCGTTTCAGGCGGGCGGCAAAATGACGGTGCCGTTCGAGGCGTTTTTGATTTTTTCGACCAACTTGCGGCCGGACAACTTGGGCGACGAGGCGTTTCTGCGCCGCATTCAGTACAAGATGTTCCTGCGGAGTCCGAAGGCGCCGGAGTTTATCCAGATTTTTAAACGCTTCGCCGAATCGCGCGATTTGGGGTTCGCAGACGGGTTGATTGAGACCTTCGTGCAGAGGCATTACATCGAAGGCGACAAGCGCTTTCGACGCTGCCATCCGCGCGACGTGATCACCCACGCGATCGACATCCTGAATTTCGAGCGCCGGCCGATGGAGCTGAATCAGGAAGTTCTCGACCGGGCGTTCCACAGTTGTTTCGTGGAAAATGTCGACGTGAACGACTGAGAATCTACGCGGAGCGCCACTCGCGGCTTAGCATTCCGAAGACGAGGAGATCGTGATAGCGTCCGCTTACGAGATGCGCTTCGCGGCGCGTGCCTTCCAGCTTGAAACCCAGGCGTTTCGCTACGGCGGCGCTTTTCAGGTTGGTTGTCGCGCATTGAATCTCCACGCGATTCAGACTCCATGCGGTGAAAGCGTGATTCACGATGGCGCGGCAGGCGTCCGTGACGATTCCCTGGCCCTGATAATCGCGGGCGATCCAGTAGCCCACCTCGACTTTCTTGTTCAACCAGTCGATCTTCAGCGTGCCGATCACACCGATGAGGCGATTGTCTTTCCAGATCCCGGCGGCAAAGCCTTCGTTGCGGGCGAATTGCTCGAGCGATGAACGGATGAAACTGAGGCTGTCGTCTTCGACGTGAGTGGCGTCGACGAAAGGGAGTCCGCTCAAGTGTTCGCGATTTTCTCGGATTACGGCGAAGAGGGTGGGGGCGTGACGTTCTTCTAGCAGTCGAAGTTCGACGCCAGGGCGGAGAGAGGCTCCAAACATAACGCCATTCTAGTATGAACATCAAATCCCAAAACCGGACATTTCGCTTTCGGCGAAGTGGTTTGATGCCTGTTATTTAGCAAAGGCCTCAGGACTGCTGGCGCACTTCGATACAATCGAGTCACAGATATGGAGACAGCGGAATGAAAAGCCCCAGCGATGGGCGGGTGCTGATCGCCGACGATCAACCGGATGTGCTGGAGGCGCTGCGGCTGCTGCTGAAGGGGCAGGGGTTCGAAATCGAATCGGCAACCTCGCCGGCGGGGATCCTGGCTGCGCTCGAAACGCGCGATTTCGATGTGGTTCTCATGGATCTGAACTACACGCGCGACACGACCTCGGGTCAGGAAGGGCTAGACACGCTGTCGCGGATTCAGGCTATCGATGCGATGGTTCCGGTGGTGGTGATGACGGCGTGGGGTAGCGTCGACCTGGCAGTGGAGGCGATGCGCCGCGGCGCTCGGGATTTCATACAGAAGCCGTGGGATAACGCGCGGCTGATGACCATCGTCCGGACGCAAGTGGAGTTGAGCGCGGCGTTGCGCCGGGGGCAGCGGTTGGAGGCAGAAAATCGTCTGCTGCGAACCGAAGGGCGGCCTTCGATGATCGCCGAATCGCCCGCGATGCAACCGGTGTTGCAACTGATTTCGCGGGTGGGGCCGTCTGACGCGAATGTTCTGATCACGGGAGAGCCCGGTACGGGGAAAGAAGTGGTCGCGCGGACGCTGCATGCGGTATCGGTGCGCGCGAATCGGCCGATGGTGACGGTGAATGCGGGCGGCCTGGCGGAAGGAGTTTTCGAGAGCGAGCTGTTCGGCCACGTGAAAGGCGCGTTCACGGACGCGAAGATGGATCGCGTAGGAAGGTTCGAGCTGGCGGACGGAGGCACGCTGTTCCTGGATGAGATCGCCAATGTGCCTATGAATCTGCAAGCGAAGCTGCTGCGCGTGCTGGAGATTGGGGAGATGGAACGGGTGGGATCGTCGAAGACGCGTAGAGTTGACGCGCGGGTGATTTCGGCAACGAATGCGAATCTATCGGAGGAGGTGAATGCGGGGCGGTTCCGGCAGGACCTGCTGTTTCGCTTGAATACGATTGAGATTCATCTGCCTCCGCTGCGCGAGCGGCGCGAGGATATTCCGCTGCTGGCGTCGCATTTCCTGGGAACGCACGCGCGCCGGTATCGTAAGAACTTGCAGGGATTCGATCCAGCGGCGATGCAGGCGCTGCTCGAAAATCCGTGGCAGGGGAATGTGCGGGAACTGAATCACGTGATTGAGCGCGCGGTGTTGATGGCGCAGGAAAGCTCGGTGCGGCAGGCGGATCTGGCGCTGCGGTCGGGATCGCAGAGCTCGCTGAGGCTGGAAGATATGAGTCTCGAAGACGTGGAGGCGTTCCTGATCAAGAAAGCGCTAGCTCGTTACAACGGAAACGTCAGTCATGCGGCGAATGCACTGGGATTGAGCCGTAGCGCGCTATACCGGCGACTCCAGAGATACGGGCTGTAGAGATGCGAAAGAAGAGGTCAGACCGCTCTGTCCCGCTGTGGAGACTGCGTGCGTCGAGGGGATGGCGCGGGTCTTGGGACAGAGTAGTCTGACCCCTTTTTCGCACACTTTGAAATGGACTTTACCCGCTTCAAGCCGGTTCACGAAGGGCGCATCCTGCTGCTGGCGCTGGTGGCGGGGCTGCCGGGAGTCGCCACATCGATGTTCATCCTCTGGTATGGCGATTATGCGCCGAAGCTCCAGTGGACGCTGACGGTGGTGATTGTCGGGGCGTGGTGGGGATTCGCGGCGGCGGTTCGGGAACGGGTGGCGTCGCCACTGCGGACGTTGGCGAATCTTCTGGAAGCGATGCGGGAAGGGGACTACTCGATTCGCGGGCGCACGGGGGATCATGAGGATTCGCTCGGCGATGTGATGGCGCAGGTCAACGAGATGGGCGCCACGCTTCGCGCGCAGCGACTGGGCGCTCTGGAAGCGACTACGCTGCTGCGCAAAGTGATGGAAGAGATCGACGTCGCAATTTTCGCGTTCGATGGGGATCGGAAGCTGAAGCTGGTGAATCGCGCGGGGGAACGCTTGTTGGCGCAGCCGGCGGAGCGGATCATGAATGCCGAAGCGGGGACGCTGGGGCTCGCGGAGTTTCTGGAAGGCGACGAAACGCAGAACATCCAGCGGACGTTTCCATCCGGGTCGGGACGATGGGGCATTCATCGCGCGATGTTCCGGGAGGGCGGGTTACCGCATCAACTGCTGGTGGTGACGGATCTGACACGCGCGCTGCGCGAAGAGGAATTGCAGGCGTGGCAGAGGCTGGTGCGGGTGCTGGGACATGAGCTGAACAATTCGCTGGCGCCGATCAAATCGATCGCGGGAAGCCTGGAGATGTTGGTGAAACGCGATCCGCTGCCATCGGACTGGAGAGACGATACGCAGCGCGGGCTCTCGATTATCGCAACGCGGAGCGAGGGATTGAGCCGGTTTCTCGGGTCATACGCGAGGCTGGCGAAGCTGCCTCGGCCGGTGCTCGCGCCGGTGGACGTCGGGGCGTGGATTCACCAGGTGACGGGGCTGGAGCAGCGAATTCCGCCCTTGATTCAAGAGGGGCCGGAGATGGTGATTCAGGGCGATCGCGATCAACTGGATCAGTTGCTGATCAACCTGCTGCGGAATGCGGTGGACGCGTCGCTTGAGACGCATGGCGGCGTGACGGTGTCATGGACGCGGCTGGGGGCGATGCTGGAAGTGCGGATTCAGGACGAGGGTCCAGGGTTGTCGAATACGGCGAATTTGTTTGTGCCGTTTTTCACGACCAAGCCGGGAGGCTCGGGGATCGGGCTAGTGTTATGCAGAGGAATCGCGGAGGCGCATGGAGGGTCGCTGGATTTGAAGAATCGGGCGGACCGTCAAGGGTGCGAGGCTCGGCTGGTTTTGCCGGCTTAAACTTTAGGTTTCCAGAGACCGACGGTGTTGCCTTCGGGATCCGCGAACCAGGCGAAGGATCCGGTGGGGATGTTGACGGGGGGGACGAGCATTTTTCCTCCTAGGGCCGTGGCGTGATCGAGATATTTCTGGATGTCATCTACTTGCACGTAGAAGATGGTGTAGTGGTGCGGCTCGTGTCCAAGAGCAGTGATGTGGCCTTGGATGCCGCTTTGGCTGGCGGTGTCGATCGTGGCGGCGGGTGGCATCGGAGTCAGTTGCCAGCCGAAGAGAGTTGAGAAGAAATGCTGAGTTTTTTCGAGATCCTTACAGCCGATTTCGAAATGGACGACGGGTTGACCCATAGTGTCTCCTTGGTGAGTATCTCCTCAAGAGGATAATCTAAAAGGGGGAGTGGCGCGATGAATCTCGAAATCCGTGAGCCTGAACTGGTATTGGGGGCGATGGTGGGCCGCTGGCCTTCGGCATTTTCGACCAGAGTGATCGTCGGGTGTTTTGCGCCCAGGCGAACGCGCAGAATTGCAGGATCAGCATCGTCCGAAAAAGCTTCACTCGCTTCCATCCTCCCTGGATATATTTACACGGCTCGATTGGCGTAGTTGCGCTGGTAGTAGTTCTGATACTCGCCGGACTTCACGTGCGCGATCCACTCGGGATTGGCGCGGTACCAGTCGATGGTGGCCTTCAGTCCTTCTTCGAAAGGCACCTCAGGCTTCCAGCCGGTCTCGCGCATCAGTTTTTCGCTCGAAAGCGCGTAGCGGCGGTCGTGGCCGGGGCGATCCTTCACGGTCTGCATCAGCGTTTCGGGCTTGCCGATGCGCAGCCAGAATGTTCTGCACCACTTCGATGTTCGGCAGCGCGCGGCTTCCGCCGATGTTGTAGATCTCCCCTTCGCGGCCGCGCTCGATCACCGCGAGAATCGCGCGGCAATGATCGTCGACGTAGAGCCAGTCGCGAATCTGCATGCCGTCGCCGTAAATCGGCAGGGGCTTGTTCGTCGATCGCGTTCGAAATCATCAGCGGGATCAGCTTCTCGGGAAACTGGTAGGGGCCGTAATTGTTCGACGCCCGCGTCACGATCACCGGCAGGCGGTAGGTGACGAAGTAAGACAGCGCCAGCAGATCCGAGCCGGCCTTCGATGCCGAATACGGGCTGCTGGCGCGCAGCGGATAATTTTCGTCGGCGTCGTGCGGCGCTTCGATGCTGCCGTAAACTTCGTCGGTGGAAACGTGCAGGAAGCGCGGGGTCTTGTGGGTCCGCGCGGCTTCGAGCAGCGTGAAAGTGCCGCGCAGATTGGTTTCGAAGACCGGCGCGGGCGAGAGAATGCTGCGGTCGACGTGCGATTCGGCGGCGAAATTCACGATCACGTCGGGCTGAACTTCGGCTACCAGGTGAGTTCACCAGCGCGGCGTCGCAGATGTCGCCATGGACGAAGCGGTAGCGTGGTCTCGGCCGAGATGCTGGCGAGATTCTCGAGATTCCCGGCGTACGTCAGCTTGTCGAGATTGACCACAGACGCGCCGTAAGATTTCGCGCAGCAAACGGACGAACGCGCTGCCGATGAAGCCGGCGCCGCCGGTTACCAGGAATTTCATTTGTGCTGCAGTTCCCAATCGTACTGGATGGACGGATCGTTGTAGGCGATGCGGCCTTCGTCCTGGGGATTGTAGAGGCGATTGGTCACATAGACCAGCATGGCCGGGATTTTCCCCGATCACTTTATAACCGTGGCCGACGCCGGGCGGAATCAGGATCTGCCAGGGCCTGCAGCGCGCCGACGTACAGCAGTGTTCTTCACGCCGAAGGTGGGCGAATCCGGGCGCAGGTCCACCAGCGCCACCTGGAACATTCCTGACGCAGGGCACCCACAAATCCGTCTGATGGCGATGGAAATGGAAAGCCTTGATGGTGCCCGGATAGCTCAGCGCCGCGGAAACCTGCGTCGTCTCCGGCGGGAAATCCTGCGCGAGTCCCTGGCGCATGCGGATCACTTCGAGGAAGTATCCTCGATCGTCCGGCCAGAGATCGAAGGGGCGCATGCGGACTCCTTCAATCAAGTCGGGAGAATCGGCAGTGCGGATGATTTTGCCGATGCCGGGCTCGCAATGGGGAGTGGAGATTTGAATCGATTCGGTGGCCGGGGTCACTTCTGTCAGGTTAGCGCGGACCGGCGAGGTTACGCTATTCGGCGATCAGTTGGATTTGGCCCACGCCGCCGTTTACGTCGATGTGAATGGTCACGGGTGCGTTCTCGTGCGCCGCGTTGATCCAGGAGCCGTTGCGTTTTTCAAGTCCGCGCACGTTGATATCGCCGATGCCGCCGTGGGCGTTGGCGACGATTCCGACCGTGTTCGGCAGGAAGACGGTGGCCTGTCCCACTCCGCCGTTGATTTTGACGTTATAGTCGCGCTGCGGCTTGCCGGTGAGATCGAGGCGCAGCTCGCCGACGCCTACGTTCACTTCCAGGCTTCTGAGACTGACGCCACCCAGGTTCATGCGAGCCGTGCCCGCGCCGAGATGCGTGACGATGTCGAGCGGAAGGTCGTTATTCAGCCGCAGATTCCATTGATAGGTGACGTGCCCGCCGCTGTGGACGCCGCGCGGCTGCTCAATGGTCAATTGGCCGCGGAATCCGCTGGAAGTGTACTTGACCTCGGGTTTCCAGGCTGCGACGTTATACGTGAAATCGGCGTCGAGTAGCTTGGGCGATCCGCCGTTCAATTCGAGCTCGCCCGCGCCCATCTTGATTTCGACGCGAGCCATTTCGGACTTGTCGAGGTCGATGGACTGGGTATCGTGCACCGTAGGTCCGGCATGGTCGACCACCATATCGCATCCGCCCAGGGCGAGAAGCAATACCGCAAACAGCGCTGGTTTCATGTGAATCCCCGAATCGATGATACGCGATCGCGGGCGGAATTGTTCCCTATTAGAGCGTCAGACGCGCCAATAGTCGGGGCGCCAGCTTTGAATCGCTTCTTTAATCTGCTTCGGAGCGAGATTGGACTTGAGGGTCTTCTCGATTAGAGACGGAACTTCGCCATCGGAGGCGAAACGAATCGCGATGAGCTGCTGCTCGGTCAGCTCGTAGATGCGGGACTTGAGGGGCTCGGAGAGTAGGCGTTCCAGGCGGAGGCGCTCCTCCAGGCGAATCACGCGATCCTGGACTTTCAAGGAGTAGACACGGATTTTGAATATCGCGACCAGCGCCCAGAAGGCGACGACCACATGGGCGGCCGTCATCCAGTCCGGGTTTCTGACGGCCTGAGTGATCGTGACGATCACAATCGCCAGACCGATCGGCGCCAGGAAAAAGTGAAACGCCGGGTCAAACTTGGTGTGATTCTGAAGTGTCTGAGGTTTTCGTTCCATGGTCTTGCCCCCTATTCGCTAAACGATGTCAACAATCGTAACATTGTAAATCATGTCTAACAGACCTATCGTGAATCGTCAATTCGTTCTGGCATCGCGCCCAACCGGGATGCCGACGGAGTCTACGTTCAAGCTGGTGGAGACTTCCATTCCCGATTTGAAGGACGGCGAGATGCTGGTGCAAGCGCTGTATCTTTCGGTGGATCCATATATGCGCGGGCGCATCAGCGGGATGAAGAGCTATGCGGCTCCAGTGGAGGTCGGCCAGACCATGGTCGGCGGCGGCGTGGCTCGCGTGGTTGAGTCGAAGAACCCTGGATTCGCAGTGGGCGATGTGGTCGACATCTACATGGGCTGGCAGGAATACGCGGTATCGAACGGGCGCGGCGTGAGGAAGCTGGACCCGAATGCGGCGCCGATTTCGACCGCGCTCGGTGTGCTGGGGATGACGGGAATGACCGCTTACTTCGGTCTGTTGGACGTGTGCAATCCGAAACCGGGTGAGACCGTAGTGGTTTCGGGCGCGGCGGGCGCGGTGGGATCGATCGTCGGGCAGATCGCGAAGATCAAGGGATCGAAGACGGTCGGGATCGCGGGCGGCGATGACAAAGTGGAATACATCCTGCGGGAGTGCGGGTACGATTCGGCGTTCAACTACAAGACCACCGACAACTATGCAGCGAAGCTGAAGGAGCTGTGTCCGAACGGGATCGACGTGTATTTCGACAACGTCGGGGGCCCGATCACGGACGCGGTGTTCGGGTTGTTGAACGTGCATGCGCGAATTTCGATTTGCGGGCAGATTTCGATTTATAACGCGACCAAAGTAGAAATGGGTCCAAGGCTGTTGGGCGCGCTGATTGTGGCTCGCGCCAAGGTGCAGGGATTTCTGGTTTCGGATTACGCGGCGAAGTTCGGGCCGGCGATGGCCGAGATGGCGGGATGGGTGCGGTCGGGACAGATCAAGTATCGCGAGGATATCGTCGAGGGATTCGAGAATATGCCGAAGGCGTTCATCGGGTTGTTCCAGGGCGAGAACACGGGCAAACGGCTCGTCAAGGTGAAATAATCTGGTTATGTTCAAAGTTATCGGCGCGCTGCTTATTGCGATGGTTGGCTCGGCGGCTGAATTTCCGGCTGCGCTAGAAGGCGACTACACGATTCACAATTTCAAGTTCCATAGCGGCGAAACGCTGCCCGATCTGAAGCTGCATTATTACGGGATTGGCAATCCCAAGTCGCCGAACGTGGTGCTGGTCATGCACGGGACCGGCGGGAATGGGAAAGGGTTTCAGTCGCAGAACTTCGGCGGCGAGCTGTTCGGCGAAGGGCAGCCCATCGACGCCACGAAGTATTTCATCGTGATGCCGGATGCAATCGGGCATGGGCAATCCTCGAAGCCGAGCGACGGGATGCGGGCGCATTTCCCGAAGTATTGCTATCACGACATGGTGACGGCCGATTACCGTCTGCTAACCGAACATTTGGGCGTGAAGCATCTGCGGTTGGTGATGGGAACGTCGATGGGCGCGATGCACACGTGGGTGTGGGGCGAAATGTATCCGGATTTCATGGATGCGCTGATGCCGCTGGCGAGCGCGCCGGTCGAGATCGCGGGACGAAATCGTCTGCTGCGTGACATGATCATGGACGCGATCCGGTCGGACCCGGATTATAAGAATGGCGATTACGATCATCCGATTCACGGGCTGCGCGCGGCGCAATATGGGCTGACCATGATGACGTCGAGTCCCTTGCAGATGCAGAAGCAGTGGCCGACTCGCCATGATGCCGACGCGGGATTCGAAAAGCTGATGGAAACCGCGATGACCAAAGACGCGAACGATATGCTGTATCAGTTTGCGTCGTCAACAGATTACAATCCGGAGCCGGAGCTGGGGAAGATTAAGGCCCGGATGATTGCCGTGAACTCAGCCGATGACGTGGTGAATCCGCCGGAGCTGGGGATCTTAGAGCGGGACATCAAGCTGGTGAAACATGGGCGCTTCGTGCTGATTCCTACGGGTCCGGAGACGCGCGGGCATGGGACGCATTCGATCGCGAAGCTGTGGAAGCAATATGTCGTCGAATTGCTCGGGGCGCAGATCAGCGTGGATCAACGCTAGTTTCAGGCGCCGACGTAGCGGGCGTACAGGCTGCGAGCGATCGCGATGTCGGTGGTGCCTTTAATGATCGCGCGGCCGTCGGGGAAGATGGTCAGCTCGTAGGGATCGAGAATCATGCGCAAGGCGAATTCGTTGGCTCGAACGGGGGCCAGCGTCGCGAGGTTTCGGGCGAGCTCCTGAAGATCTAGCGGGCGGGCGCGTTCGTGGATCTGTACGGCATTGCGGCCGCACAGGCTAATGGGCGCACGCATCGAGCCCTCAAGGTGAATGAACTCGCGAAGCGCGCAGCAGGGGCAAGTGGGATCGCGCGCAGGTGGATCGAGCTGGCGGATTTCCCCGGTCCATACATCTACGCTGGTCAGACGCGCAACCAGCGGGTGGCCGGATAGGATTTTGATCGCGTCGGCGGTCTGCAAAGCTGCGATGGTTGCGGTGACCGCGCCTAACACGCCCGCGGTTTCACAAGTCGGCCGCGCGCCCTGCGGAGGGTCGGGATAAACGCAGCGAAAACAGGCCGTGTTCCCGGGTATGATCGCGAGCTTCAGTCCATAACTGCCGACGGCGGCTCCGTAAATCCATGGAATCGACTGGCGAACCGCGGCATCGTTGATCAGGTAGCGGGTTTCGAAATTGTCGGTGCCGTCGAGAATCAGGTCGATGTTCTCGAAAAGCTCGGCCGCATTGGACGGCGTGAGATCCGCCACGACGGGTTCGAAAACGACATCGGAGTTGATCTGCGCCAGCCTGCGGGCGGCGGCCGCGGCTTTAGGAGCGGCTTCGCGCGCGTCCGATTCGTCGTAGAGGAACTGGCGCTGTAAATTGCTGAGCTCGACGATATCACGATCGATCAGGCGCAGAGTTCCGACACCGGCGCGCGCCATGATTTCGGCCTGGACGCTGCCCAGAGCCCCGCAGCCTACGACGGCGACCCGGGCGGCCTGGATTCGGCGCTGGCCTTCCTCGCCCAAAGGAGCGAAGCGGACCTGCCGGGAGAAGCGCGAGCCGCCTGCGTCCGTCATCTAAACACGATGGTAACAGCAAGGTCTGCGTTATCATTGGGCTAAGTGCGTCCGCCGGTGCTGCTGGTTTCGCTCTTTGCCGTCGTAGTCGCGCAAGCGCAGACCTCGGGCGTCGATTCCGATCGAAGCGCTCTCGAAGGAAAGACCATCGGGCGCGTCGAGTTCGATCCTCCGAATCAACCACTTCCGACCGACGAGTTGGAGCGATTGCTGCCGTTCCAGGCCGGGTCCCAGTTAAAGCTAACCGATATCCGCCTTGCGATTCAGAAACTTTACGATACGGGACGCTACTCCGATGTGGCGATCTCGGGAGAATTGGATAACGGCGGAGCCCTGATTTTGCGAATCGCTACACAGCTTACCTATTTCGTCAGCGGCGTCACCATGCAGGGGGTGGATGAGCCGCCCGCGAAGGGACAACTCGTCTCGGCGACCAAGCTCGAGCTGGGGAAGCCGTTCCTGGATAGCGAGATGGAGCAGGCGGTGGAAAACATGGTGGAACGGCTGCGCGCCAACGGCCTATATCAGGCCAAGGTGACATATCGCGTGGATCGCAATCCGAACACGGAGGAAGTGGGCATTCACTTCGACATCAATTCCGGGAATCGGGCGCATTTTGATGGAGTATCTTTGACCGGAGACTTCACGAAGCCGGCCCAGAGCATCATTAACGAGACGCGCTGGCGGCGCGGCTTCGGTCCAGTGCGCTTTCCGGGATGGAAAGCGGTGACGGAGAGCCTGGTGCAGAAGGGCGTGAATCGTGTGCTCGACAGCTTTCAGAAAGGGGATCATTTGCAGGCGTCGGTGAAGCTGGGTCGGCTGGATTATCACGACGCAAGCAACACTGTGACGCCGGCGCTGTCGCTGACGAGCGGACCGATTCTGGAAGTGTTGACGACCGGAGCGCACGTTTCAGCCGGTCGACTGCGGCAACTGATTCCCGTGTATCAGGAGCACACGGTGGATCGCAGCCTGCTGGTGGAGGGCCGCCGCAATCTGGTCGAGTACTTCCAATCGCAGGGATATTTCGACGCGGCGGTGGATTTCGACGAGAGCACGCCGGAGCCGGGCAGGCAGGTGATCGATTACACCATCACTCCGAACCTGCGCCACAAACTGGAGCACATCGAGATCGGCGGGAACCATTACTTCGACGAGGAGACGCTGCGGGAGCGCATGTTCATCACGCCGGCGAGTTTTCTGCGCTACCGGTTCGGACGCTTTTCGCAAAAAATGCTGGATCGCGATCTGGATGCAATCCGGGCTCTGTACCACGCCAACGGTTTTCGCGAGGCGGAAGTGAAGGCCGCCACGTCGGACGATTACAAGGGCGTACACGGGCACCTGTCGGTGCGGATCGAGGTTCTGGAGGGTCCGCAATGGTTCGTCGACAAGGTGGACCTCGAAGGGTTCCCGGAATCCGATATTCCGTATCTGCGCTCGGTGATGCAATCGACCAGCGGCGAGCCGTTCAGCGAGGCAAATGTCGCGGAGGACCGCGACGCCATTCTCAGCTACTACTTCAACAACGGCTATCCCGACGCGACGTTCGACTGGACGCAGACGCCGGGACCGTCGGAGCATCGCGTGAATCTGACCTACCAGATGAAAACCGGAAAGCGCGAGTACGTACGGAGCGTGCTGGTGCGCGGGCTGGAGACCACGCGGCCGTCGCTGGTGGACAAGCGGATTCTGCTGAAGCCGGGCGATCCGCTGTCGCAAAACCTGCTGGCGCAAAGCCAGCAAAAACTGTACGACCTGGGGATCTTCTCGAAAGTGCAGACGGCGGTTCAAAATCCTGACGGCGATGAAGAGAGCAAATACGTGCTGGTGGACGTGGACGAGGCCGCTCGGTATTCGTTCAACGGCGGGTTTGGCGCGCAACTGGGGCGCATCGGCAGCGGCGTGACGACCTTCGACGAGCCGGCCGGCAGGACCGGCTTTGTTCCGCGCATTTCGCTGGGCGTCAGCCGGTTGAATCTTTTCGGGGAAGGACGCACGCTGAGTTTGCAGACTCGCTTTTCGACCAGCGAGCAGCGCGTGCTGCTCAGTTACACGGCGCCGCAGCTTTTCGGATATGAAAATCTGACGCTGACCATTTCCGGCTTATACGACTTTTCACGGGACATCCGGACGTTCGTAGCGCGGCGCTGGGAAGGAGCGGTGCAGCTCGCGCAGCGATTGACGCGCGCCAACAGCATGCAGTACCGCTTCACGTACCGGCGCGTGTCCATCAGCGACGTGGTGATTACGCCGGAACTGATCCCGCTGCTTTCGCAACCCGATCACACGGGGTTGGTTTCGATGACGTTCATCCAGGATCGGCGCGACGACCCGATCAATTCGCATCGTGGCTATTACAATACGATTGACGCAGGAATTGCGCTGAGGACCGCTGGGATCGGAGACGGAGTTTACGCGGCTGCTGATGCGCAACTCGACGTATTATCCGATTGGGAAGGATGTAGTGATCGCGCGGACGCTCCAGTTCGGCTGGATCCGAACGGCTGGCGGGGATGCCGGAGATTCCGCTGGAGGAACGGTTTTTCGCGGGCGGCGCGACGTCGAATCGGGCTTTTCCGGATAATCAGGCGGGGCCGCGCGATCTGGAAACCGGGTTCCCGCTGGGCGGCAACGCGTTGTTGATGCATTCGACGGAGCTGCGTTTTCCGCTGATCGGCGACAACATCGGAGGGGTGTTGTTCCACGATATGGGCAACGTCTATTCGAGATGCGCAGAACATCAGCTTCCGGTTCCGGCAGCACAATATTCAGGATTTCGATTACATGGTGCAAGGCGTCGGATTCGGAATCCGGTATCGGACCCCGATCGGTCCGATTCGCGTGGATTTCAGCTTCAGCCCGAATTCGCCGCGATTCTTCGGGTTTCAGGGCACCTACGATCAGTTGCTGGCGAAGCAAGGGACGCTGACCAACCAGCGGATCAACATTTTTCAGTTCCATTTTTCGTTGGGGCAGACGTTCTGATGAAACTCGCGATCACAATTCTGATGCTGGCGATGGGCATGCGGGCCGAGATTCTGGACCGGATCGCGGTCAGCGTCGGCAAGCAGGTGATCACGGAAAGCGATGTGCTGCGGGAACTGCGCGTGGCGGCGTTTCTGGATCAGAAGCCGCTCGATTTCAGCGGCGAGCAGAAGCGCAAAGCGGCGGACAGGTTGGTGGATCAGCTTCTGATTCTGGAGGAAGCGGGGCTGACGCGCGTCGCGCTGGTGACGCCCGAGGATGGGGCGAGAATGCTGGCGCAGGTGAAGTCGCAATATGGGAGCGAGGCGGATTTTCGCGCCGCGCTGGACCGGTATGGAATCACTGAAGACGATGTAACCAATCAGCTCATCAGCGGATTGCGCGCGATGCGGTTCACGGACTTGAGATTCCGGCCCGAGGTTCAGCTTTCCCTGGACGAATTGCAGGATTTTTATAAAACCATGGTCGAGGAGGCAAGGCGCAAGAATCCGGCCGACGTGCCGACGTTCGAGGCGAGCCGCGAACAGACGGAGAAACTGTTGACGGATCAGAGGACGACGCAGGCGCTGGACCGGTGGCTGGGGATACGCCGCAACGAAACGCAGATCGTGTACCGCGAGCAGGTGTTCAAGTGAGGAAATTCTGGCATATTGTTTTGCGGATCTGGGTCGCGCTGGCGATCTTAGTTGCCGCGTGCGCCATTGCGGGAATCCTGGTGGCGCGCAGCGGCTGGTTCCGGGAGCGCGTGCGCGAGCGCATTATCGCGGAGATCGATAAAGCGACGGGCGGACGGGCGGAGATCGGCAATTTTACGTTCGACTGGCCGCGGCTGACCGCCACCGTAACGCAGTTGGTGATTCACGGAAAGGAGCGCGCGGGCGATCGGCCGCTGTTGAGCATTCAGTCTGCGACGGTGGGGCTGCGCGTGATTTCGATGGTCGAGCGGAAGTTCGATCTCGCGTATTTGCGCCTGGATCAGCCGGTGGCGCGCATCGTGTTTTATCCCGACGGAAGCACCAACCTGCTTTTCCACCAAGGAAATTGGGCGCAGGAGCTGCTGAATGTCGCAGTTCGGCGATATGAAGTGAATGACGGTCTGATCGATTATGACGATCGCAAAATCCCGCTGAACCTGCGCGGAGAGAATCTGCGCGCGGTGATGACTTACGACGCGAAGGGACCACGGTATCGCGGGGAACTGGGATCGCGGATGGTTCGGATGATGGCGGGCGGATTCGCTCCGGTCGAAGTGGATCTTTCGGCGGCGTTCGGGATTGAAGCGTCGAGGATCGAGATTACGCGGTTGAGAATTGCCACGAGAGAATCGCGCGCAGATTTGAGCGGGGTGCTGAACGATCCCCGGTCGCCGGCGGGTTCGCTTCGAATGACCGCGGCAATCGCGGCGCGCGAAGCGGCGGAGCTGTTTCAATTGCCGATCGCGCGCACGGGCTCGGCGGCGTTTGACGGGCGACTGGCGGTTTCGATGCAAGGATTTGGGATTAACGGGCGAGTGAATGCGCGGGGGATCGGGTATGCGCGGGATCGGTTGAAGCTGGAGGGGGTCGACCTGCGGGCTGACGTGAAGATGGGGCCGAATCAACTGGCATTGAGTGGAATCACGATCCGCGCACTGGGAGCTACGATCACCGGCGCCGCTGAGTTGCGCGACTGGGCGAATCTTCATTTCGAGGGAAATTTCGCTGGGCTCAGCGTGCGGCAGGCCGCTGCGATCGCAACGTCGCGGCCGATTCCGTGGAACGGAATCATCGAGGGTCCGTTTAGTGTCGACGCGGTGGTTGGGCAGAACGTCGCGAAGGTGCAGACCACAGTGACGATTACGCGGGCTGGGGAGGGTCCGCCGATCGAAGGGCGGATCGATGCTGCCTACGATCAGGCGAAAAATGAGCTGCGGCTGGGAAGCTCGCATGTGGAGACAGCGGCGACGCGTGTTGAAGTTTCGGGAACGCTGGGCGAGACGCTGGAAGTGCGCGCACAATCGACCAACCTGGACGATATACTTCCGGCGCTGGCGATGGTAAACGCCGATGCTCCCAAGGAATTGCCGATAAAATTGAACGGCGGACGCGCGACGTTTAACGGGCGGGTATCGGGGCCGCTGGACGATCCACGGTTTGCGGGGCAGGCCGGCGTGACGAACGCGAGTGTCGACGGTCATGCGTTCGATCGATTTAGCGCTGATGTCGAGGCGAGCCGCCGGGGCGTGCGTCTGCAACACGCGGAGGTCGCGCGCGGTGCGACTGACGTGTCGGGATCGGTTGAACTCGCGCCGCCGAATGAAGATGGGACGATCGCGGCGCAATTGACGGTCCGCAATGCGCAGATCGCCGAGTTCGCCAAAGAAGCGGGCATCGCGACAACGATTACGGGAACGGCAGGAGCAACGATGCGCTTGAGCGGCACCGTGAAGCGTCCCAACGCGGAAATCGCGCTCCAGGTGGACAAGCCTGCGGGTTTTGGCGAACAACTGGATCGTCTACGCGCGAAGGTTCGCTATTCGCCGGAGACGATCGACATAACCGAGGGCGAAGCGGAAGGGGCGCCGGGGAAGGTCCTGTTTCAAGGCGGTTACCGGCACGTCGCGAATGACTGGAAAAATGGAGACGCGCGATTTGACCTGACCGCGCACGGCGTCGTTCTGTCCTCGATCAAGACCTTCGCGACGCTCCAGACGGGGGTCGATTCGAAGATCGATGGGAAGGCCGAGGGAACGGCGCGCATCTCGAACGGCGAGCTGATCCTTACAGCGGTGAACGGCAATCTTGCGGCGCACGGCGTCACCTGGGACCGGGAAGCGCTGGGCGACGCTTCGATCACGGCGCAAACCAAAGGCGAGGATCTTGCCGTTCATGCGAGCGCGAAAGTCCGCGAGATTTCGGTGGACGGTGACGGTTCCTGGAAACTCACGAGAGACGATGCGGGATCCGCGACCATCCGATTTTCGCGGACGAGCATCGCGTCGCTGCATCGCGTGGTGATGACAGGCGCTCCGCTGGAGAGTACGGTACTGCCATTTGAGGGGTTCATCGACGGCGCGAGTGCGACGGTTAACGTAACCCTGCGCAAGCCGCGGGATTTTCACGCAGTGCTGACGGTCGGGACCGTTCAACTGAACCCCAAAGCGGCGCAGACGTTCCGGCTAGGCGTGCAGGCGCAGGACGTGGTGGTGAGGAACAGCGAACCCGTGATCGCGGATATTTCGGCGAAGGAGGCGCGCATTCACTCCGCGAAGTTTGTGGCTCGCGACTCGACTCTGGAGGCGAGTGGTTCGGTCGCGTTTGACGCGAAGACCGGGTCCGATCTCGCCGTGCGCGGCGCGGTGAATCTGATCATTTTGCAGTTGCTGAATCCGGATCTGGTAGCTCGCGGGAGGGCGACGGTGCAGGCGTCGATTCGAGGATCGCTGCGCGATCCGCAGTTGAACGGGCGAATGGAGCTGAACGGGGCATCGTTGTATTTGAGCGATCTGCCGAACGGCGTCGACAACGCGAACGGCGCCGTGATTTTCGACCGAAATCGCGCGACCATCGAAAAACTGACAGCGGAGACGGGTGGCGGCACCATCAATCTTGCGGGTTTCATCGGATTCGGATCGACGTTGGTTTATCGGCTGCAAGCGGTGGCGCAGAAGGTCCGCGTGCGGTATCCGGAAGACGTCAGCGTGACGTTCGACGCGACGCTGGCGCTGAACGGCACGTCCGATGCGAGCACGGTTTCGGGTGTGATTACGCCGACACGGGCCGCGTTCACGCCTCACGCGGACCTGGCGCAGATTCTGGCGCAGGCCGCCGGACCGGGAGAGGCGGCAGCGAATCCGAGCGACTATATCCGCGGCATGCAGTTCGACGTGCGCATCCAAAGCGGACCCAACTTCGAGCTGCAAACGTCGCTAACGCGGAATCTGGAAGCCGAAGTGGATCTGAGGCTGCGAGGCACGCCACTGCGTCCGGCGCTGCTGGGAACGGTATCGGTGAATGAAGGCGAAGTGCAGATTTTCGGAAACCACTACACCGTGAACCGGGGCGATATACGGTTCGTGAATCCGGTGAAGATCGAGCCGATTCTGGACATGGACCTGGAAACCAAAGCCCGCAGCGTCACGGTGAACATCACGATATCGGGAACCATGCAGAAACTGAACGTCAACTACAGCTCAGATCCGCCGATGCAACCGAGCGAGATTATTTCTCTGCTGGCAGTCGGGCGCGCGCCGACCGATAGCGCGGGGTTGAACGTGGGGCCGCCGACTTCGAGCTCCACCAGTCTTGTGGAAGCGGGCGGCGGTTTGATTGGAGAAGCGATTTCGGCGCAACTGTCGAGCCGTTTGCAGCGGTTCTTCGGCGCGAGCCGGGTGAAGATCGACCCGACGATTACGGGCGCGGAGTATCTTCCACAAGCGCGGCTGATCATCGAGCAACAGGTGTCGAGCCAGATTACGCTGACCTACATCACGAATCTGAACCGCACGCAGGAACAGATCGTGGAATTCGAGTGGGATTTCAGCAGGCGCTGGTCGGCGATCGCGACGCGCGACGCGAACGGCGAGTTTGGGATCGACTTCCAGTACCGGAAACGTTTCAAGTGAACGCGCCAGAGATGGCCGCGATCATGGTGGAGCAACAACTGCGCCGCCGCGGCATTCGCGACCAACGCGTGCTCGATGCCATGGGGCGTATTCCGCGGGAAGAATTCGTACCGGCCAAATATCGGGACCGGGCCTATGACGACGAGCCGCTGTCGATCGGCCACGGGCAGACCATCACGCAGCCGTACATGACCGCCGAAATGGCGGAGCTGCTGGAGCTGAAGGGAACCGAGAAGGTGCTCGACGTCGGTTCCGGGTCGGGATATCACGCGGCTGTTCTGGGGGCATTGGCGCGGGAGGTAATCTCGATTGAGCGGATTCCAGAACTGGCCGCACTGGCGCGGGAGAATCTGCGGCGCACCGGGCTCGATTCGAATATCACGGTGTTGTGCGGAGATGGATCGCCGGGGGTTCCAGAGGAGAGCAGGTTTGACGCGATCTCCGTGGCGGCGGGGTCGCCGGAGGTTCCTCACGCGCTGGTCCAACAGTTGGGCGATCCGGGCATTCTGGTGATCCCGGTGGGTGGGCGCTATGAGCAGACCTTGCGTGTAGTTCGCAAACAGAATGGAAAGATCACCACACGCGACGCATCGGTCTGCCGGTTTGTGCCGCTGGTGGGAAGCGAGGGATGGCGGAAAGATAATGGACGAGAAACTGGAGTTGTCTCGCGAGGAGATGCGCACGCTGGGGTATCGCGTCGTTGACTTGATCGCGGATCATTTTGAGCACTTAAATGATAAGCCGGTCGGCGTGAAGGGAGACCCGGCGTTGCTCCGGCCGATGCTGCTGGAGCCTCCGCCGGATCGGCCAGGGTCGGTGCAAGAGATTCTTGCGCGGCTGGAGCGCGATGTTTTTCCGAACATCATGAACATCTGCCATCCGCGATTTTTCGCGTTTGTGCCGGGCCCGTCGAATTTCGTCAGCGTAATGGCGGACGCGCTGGCGGCTGGATTCAACGTGTTCAACGGATCGTGGCTGGGAGGGTCCTCGGCCGCGGCGATGGAACTGGCGGTGATCGATTGGTTTCGCGGGTGGTGCGGATTTCCGGAAGAAGCCGGCGGGCTATTCGTCAGCGGCGGGTCGATGGCGAACTTAACGGCGCTGGTGGCGGCCCGTCATGCCAAGCTGGACGATCGAGTGGATCGCGCGGTGATTTACTATTCGGACCAGACGCATTCGTCCATCGACCGGGCGCTGCGGGTGATCGGTTTCTTGCCGGAACAGATTCGCCGGATTCCGTCGGATGCTGAATTTCGCCTGCCGATGGAGGCTTTGACGGCGCTGGTGGAGCGGGATCGCGCGGCGGGTTTGCGGCCGTTCGCAGTGATCGCCAACGCGGGGACCACCAGCACGGGAGCGATCGATCCGCTGCGCGAGATCGCCGGGGTTTGCCGCGAGCAGGATTTGTGGATGCACGTCGACGGCGCATATGGGGCCGCGGCGGTGATCTGCGAAAGAGGGCGCAGGCTGCTGGACGGGATCGCGCTGGCGGATTCGTTGTCGTTCGACCCGCACAAGTGGCTGTTTCAGACCATCGAATGCGGCTGCGTGCTGCTACGCGATGCGGCACTGCTGAAAGCGACGTATCGCATCATGCCCGAATACCTGGCGGATGTGCATCGAAACGTAACGGAGGTGAATCCGTGCGATTACGGCATCCAGTTGACGCGCGGGTTTCGCGCGCTGAAAGTGTGGATGTCGATCGAGTATTTCGGACTGGACGCGTTTCGCGCGGCGGTAGAGCGCGGTTTCAAGCTCGCGGAGTTGGCGGAAGCGAAGTTGCGCCGCATGCCTGGCTGGTCCGTGGTGACGCCGGCGCAGATGGGAATCGTTAGTTTTGAGCGTCGCGGCGCGCCAGAGAGTTTTTATCACAAAATGCATGACGCGATGCTGCGCGATGGATTTGCGCTGGCGACATCGACGGTGCTGAACGGGCGAACGGTTTTGCGCCTGTGCACCATCAATCCGCGCACGACAGATCTGGACGTGGAACAGACGGTCGATTGGCTGGACGCGCTAGCCGGGTCATTTCCAACCTAGATGCAGCGCGACGGCGCCGCCCGTCATGAGCTCAAATTCGACGCGCTGGAATCCCGAGCGGCGCATCTGATCGGCGAGTTCGGGGGCTTGGGGGAATTTTCGGATCGATTCGGGAAGATACGAGTACGCTTCGCGGGAACCGGAGATCATGCCGCCAATGGTAGGGAGTACGCGAGTCGAAAAAAATCCGTAAAGCCCCGCGAAGATGCGGTTCGAGGGTTGGGAAAACTCGAGGATCGCGACGACTCCGCCAGGCTTCAGGACTCGCAGCAATTCGTGAAGGCCCGCGGTGTAATTGGCGAGATTGCGGAATCCGAAGGCGATGGTGATCAGGTCGAGCGACGCCTCGGCCAGAGGCAGGGCGAGCGCATCGGCTTCGAATAGCGGCGATGCGACCTTGCGCTGCGCTTCCACCAGCATGGGATGGCAAAAATCGCTGCCGAAGACGGCCTTGGTTTTACGCTTTTCGATGGCGGCGAGGACGTCGCCAGTGCCGCAGCATAGATCGAGCACGCGGGCATCGGAGCGTTCCAGCACACAGGCCACACGCTCGACCGTCCGGGCGCGCCAGCGGCGGTCCAGGTTGAAAGAGAGCAGGTGATTCAGCAGGTCATAATGGCCGGCGATGCTGCCGAACATGCCGCGCACCCATCGCGCCGCGGCCTGTTCCCCGCTAACTCCACGAGGCGTGGTCCCCGTCATGCCAGAACCGCTTCGATCGATTCGACCACCAATTGATGGTCGATGCCTGAAACAATCTTTACGTCGCCGATTCTAGTGGGCAGCACGAAATGGACTTTGCCTTGCACGGTTTTCTTGTCAGCCGAGAGGCGACCCGCCAGGCGCGAAGCCTCGATGCCTTCGAGAGACGGAATGGGGCCATAGCGATGGATGACGCGCTCGATGGCTTCTCTCTCCGTCGCTGGTAGATCGCAGGTTCGCTCGGCCAAGGCGGTTGCGGCGCGCATTCCGAACGCAACAGCTTCGCCATGCAGGAAGCGGCGATACTGCGTCTCGGCTTCGAGGGCGTGGCCGACGGTGTGGCCGAAATTCAGAATGCGGCGCAAGTCGCCTTCTTTCTCGTCGGCCGATACCACTTCGGCTTTTATGCGGACGGCCTCGGCGATGATGTGATCGACGGCGGCGGGGTCCTGCGCGAGGACTGCGGGCGCGCATTCGTCGAACAGCCGGAACAACGGCGCGTCGCGGATGATGCCGCACTTGATGATTTCGTACAGGCCGGAACGGTATTCGCGCTCTGGAAGAGTGCCGAGAAGGGCGGGATCGATCAGGACCGCCAGGGGCTGATGAAAGCTGCCCAGCAGGTTCTTCCCAGACACGAGATTGACTCCGGTTTTCCCACCGATGGCAGCATCCACTTGCGCGAGTAGAGTAGTGGGAACCTGAAGCACGGGTATGCCGCGCATGAAGACGGCGGCCAGGAATCCGCCGACGTCGTTGACGATTCCCCCACCGAAGGCGATTACGACGCTGGAACGGTCGGCGCCCGCGGCGAGCATCTCCTCGGCAAGAACTTCCACTTCCGACAAGCGTTTGCGGGTTTCTCCGCCCGCAAAAAACAGAACCTTATCGGCGCGGATCAACGAGCCGTGAAGATTCCAAACGTCCTCAGTGGTGACGACGAAAACTCTGCCCGAGCGCGGCGGAATAAACTCGGCGACTCGGCGCGCACAGCCGCGCTCGACCACGGCGTCGTACGTCCCTTGCGGCGTTTCCACGCGAAAGGCGGGCATACGTTCGTTGTACCATGGGCCTGTTGCCTCAACGGAACGTCTATCCGATTTTCTTCCTGTTCCTGTTTTTTGCCGTCCCTCTTCGCGAAGCGCCCCCGTCCACAGTGTTGTGGGCCGCGCCGGCGATTCTGATCTCGGCGTTGATGATCGCCTGGGCCGCGGAGTCGGCGCAGTTTTTCATCGCGCAGGGATTTGCGCTGGCGATTCTCGCATGGATGCAAACGCTGCCGGAGTTCGCGGTGGAAGCGGTGCTGGCGTGGAAACAGCTTACGCCGCTGCTGCTCGCGAATCTGACGGGAGCGCTGCGGCTGCTGACCGGATTCGGCTGGCCGGTGATTTATTTGACCGCAGCGGTGTTTCATCGGCGGCGAACCGGAACACCTTTGCGCGCGATTCACTTGGACGATCATCATTCGGTGGAGGTAGTCGGATTACTGGTGCCCCTGATTTATATCGCGGTGATTTCGGCAAAAGGCACGCTGACTGTGGTTGACGCCGCGGTGCTGATCGCGATTTACGCGGCCTACTTGATGGTTCTCACGAAGCTTCCGCCGGAGAAAGCCGAGTCGATCGAGGAATTGGAAGTGGTTCCCAGAACCATCGTCAAATCGCGGCGCCCAGTGCGCATTGCCGTGATTGCATCTTTGTTTATCGGGGGCGCGCTATTGATCAGAATGTCGGCCGAGCCGTTCTTGGCGAGCCTCCTGGCTTTGGCGACGCTCGCCGGCGTACCGAGCTTCGTGTTCATTCAGTGGGTCGCGCCGATCGTGTCCGAGTTTCCTGAAATGGCCTCGACGGTATACTTCGCGCGAACGCCGGACCGCGCTCCGATGGCGCTGATGAATATGGTTTCGAGCAACATTAATCAATGGACCCTGCTGGTGGCGATGCTGCCGATCGTGTTATCGATCAGCGCCGGTCACGCTTCGGTGATAGTGCTCGATTCCGAGCAGCGGCTCCAGTTGCTGCTGACGTTGGGGCAGGCACTGGTGGGGATGATGTTTCTCATCAACATGCAGCTCTCCTGGTGGGAAGCCGCGGTGTTACTGGTGCTGTTTTTTATTCCCTTCGCCAACGCCGCTGCGGCGAAGTTCGCAACAGCAGTCTACTTTCTGTGGGCCGGAATCGAACTCATGCGCATGATGCAGGGAAAACGCGAGCCCACCGCGCTGATCCGCTTCACCGAGGTCATTCAGAAGCACGTCAAGCGGGCCTGATGCCTGAGCCTAGACTTTGAGCGCGGAACCGTCCGCTGGTGGTGAGGATCTGTTGCGTGCGGTTCATTTCGGTTCGTGTATAGGCGAGTTGTTCATCGCGGATTTGGCGCAAGCCCTGTTGGACCAATAAGAAGGCTACGTACCAGGCGATGACGCCGAGACCGATCAGAAGGCCATTGCGAACCAGGACGGGATTGTTCTGGACCAAGTCCATGTCCCACACCATGTGCAAAACGACGGGCACCAGGAAGGTGCGCATGAAACTCGGATCGAACAGCATCCCGAAGCGAAGCGGGTTCGCGCCCTTGACGCGCCACAGAGCGCCGGCCGCGATCGCCGTCCAGATCACGTGGCCGAAGGGCGCCAGATAGGCGCGTCCGTCGAGCTGCGCGAAAGTCCGGTTGTACGCCTCGACCCCGTCGAACTTGTCGATCAGTTGCCCGATCACTCCCGCGCCGTGCCCATTCAAGATGAGCGCGCGGGCCTGAGACATCAGATCCAAATTGTCCAGAGACGTCAGGGTGTAGCCGACCAGATAGCCATTTTCGAAAGAGTAGCCGGCGGTTTCGAACGCAGCGAATCCGGCGCCGATGGCGGCTCCGAATACGATGCCGTTCAGAGTGTATTTGTACTTGACGTTGCGCACCACCGCCATCACCGCCAGGACTTTGCCGATCTCTTCCACGATTCCGGCGCTGGGCGTCCCGAGCCAGCCGAGATGCGAAATCTGGTATCCGATTAATGCGAACAACAACGAAATAACTCCGCCCAGGCAGAACAGCATGAGCACCTGAACGAAACTGACATTGCGCGGAGAGTTCAGCTCCCATAACAGGATCGCGGTGGCGAGCGGCGCCGCCATGGCGCCGACCACCATCAGGCCGGGAATCACTTTCGGGTTCTCGAAGAGATCGAGAATTTTCGTCAGGACGTAATAGGACGCCAACATGAACAGAAGGACGCGCATGAAGAACCACGGCTTGGGCCATCCGGTCTGCACTTCGTCGATCGGCGGCGTCGTTTTGGTGGTGCCCACGACGAAATAATCTTCGATCTCGCCGGGCTTGCGGCCTTTGAATACTTCGGAAAACATGGCGGTGAGGCTGAAGCCTTCCAGCTTTTCCGTGCTGGTGAGTTTGTTCAGCCTTGAAGCAAGCGAGCCGAGCAGATTGGTCAGCTCGACCGGCGCCGCTCCCACCTGCCAGATCGATGCGCCCATCTGGAACTGCTGGCCGTTGGAAAGCGCGCCTTGGGTCACATCCATACCGGCGACTCGCAATCGCGCTCCGCCGAAGGTGCGGAAGTGCAGTACGTTGTTCTGCCAGGACAGCGCCACATGATTTTCGGCGACCTGCGGGTCCAATTGCCCGATTCCTGAAACCCGGCCGAGCGAAACCTCCGACGCCCCGACCATGTAGGCTTTGCCTGCGTCGGGACCCGATACGCAGTGAATCTTGATCGCGTAGGTGGGTGGCTCACCCGGTGCCACAGGCGTCGGCCCCGGCACGGGCTGTCCTCCGAGCAAATGCGCCAAGGCTGTGGACGCAGGACTCCACTGCGGCCACCCGGCTTGCGCGACTTGCGACGCGGGACTCAGCGATCCTGCTCGAATCAACTGCACAATCTGACTGGAAGGTACGGGTCCACGCGTCTCCGATCCATCAAGGTAATACCACTGATCCTGAGGAGTCATGGGCTTCAGTCTACGCCCCCGTGCATACATGCGGCAACTCGATTGCGCGGGATATGCAGAATAGAAAGCATGGTGCAAAAGAATCGACGAACCGAGCCACGATGGCCGGCCGCAATCGCGCTGCTTTCGATCGGAGCGCTGCATTATTCGCTGCCGTCGGCGCTGACGTTCGGTCCGGATTGGCTGGTGCTGGTGCTGGTCATGGTGCTGGTGACGCCGGCAATCATTTCGAATCGAGCCGGGAACTGGCAGATGGCGCAAGCGCTTGGCTATGCGACCAGCGGAGTGGTGACGCTCTCGCTGATCGCCTCGCTGGCGCTGCTGGTTTCGCGGCTGCCTGCGCACAAGGAGACGCCATTGCAGTTGCTGCTTTCCGCCGCGGCGTTGTGGATTTGCAATCTGCTGGTGTTCGCGTGCTGGTACTGGCGGCTGGACGCGGGAGGTCCGCATCAGCGCGATCTGGCCGGTACTCACACGGATGGGGCGTTTTTATTTCCGCAGATGGTGCTCGAGCCGGAATTGCGCAAGGAAATGGGCGAGGATCAATGGAGTCCGGGGTTTGTCGATTATTTGTTCCTGGCGTTCAACACGAGCACGGCGTTTTCTCCCACGGATATCCCGGTGCTCTCGCGATGGGCCAAAGCGCTGATGATGACCCAGTCGGCCATTTCGCTCACCACGGTCGTGATCCTGGCAGCGCGCGCGGTAAATGTTTTATGAATTTACTTACAATCGGATTTGACTTTCAGCACGGAGTTTCTACACACTAAACCAGCGCCATGATTCAGGTCCAAGAGCTTTCCAAGACTTTTACCGATCCGAAGCGTGGGACGCACCTTGCAGTCGACCGTGTCAGCTTCGAAGTTCATTCCGGGGAAGTGTTCGGCTTGCTCGGACCCAACGGCGCGGGCAAGACGACAACACTGCGGCTGATCGCGACCCTGCTGAAACCGTCGTCCGGCACGGCGCGGGTGAACGGCTTCGATATTTTGAAAGAATCGGGCAAGGTGCGCGAGCAAATCGGGTTCCTGTCGGGCGACATGGGCTTGTACGGACGCCTGACGCCGCGCGAGATCCTCGATTTTTTTGGGAAGTTAAATGGGATGGACCCGCAGCGCCGCCTCCGGCGCATCGGCGAGCTGTTTTCGCTGTTCGACATGCAGAGTTTCGCCGATGTGCGCACCGACAAGCTTTCCACCGGCATGAAGCAGAAAACTTCGATCGCGCGGACCATGCTGCACGATCCGCCGGTGCTGATCCTGGACGAACCGAGCTCCGGTCTGGACGTGCCGACAGCTCGCACCATCGAAACCGCCATCATGGACGCGAAGCGCGCGGGGAAATGCATCGTCTATTCGACGCATGTGATGGAAGAAGCCGAATATCTGTGCGACCGCATCGGCGTGATCAGCGACGGGCATATGAAGATGACAGGCACCATGGACGAGCTGCGCGCGGCCACCGGTAAACATCGCTTGCGCGAGATTTTCCTGGACCTTCTGGGGCTTCCCGCGGACCGATAAGAGGAGCCATCTATGCGATTTTCCATGATTCAAGCCATTTATCAGAAGGAAATGCTGGACATGTTCCGCGACCGTCGAACTATGATCAGCATGGTCGCCGTGCCGCTGGTGGTGTTTCCGCTGCTGATGGTGTTCATGACGCGAGTCGTGTCGCGCGTGGAACAGAATGCGGAGGCCGAAGCGAAGACCATGGGGATCGCGATTCGGGTCACCACGCCCGCTGTGCGCGACGCACTCGCGAAAACGGGGATTCTTTTGGTCGAAAAGGAGAATCTGCGGGCAGCGGTGGAGAAAAAGGAGATTGCGGCGGCGGTTGAAGAGGTGCCAGGATCGCCGGCCGAGATGCGGATCTACGTGGACAGCTCCAATCCGACATCGAGCGCGGCGGCGGATCGAATCCGCCTGGCGTTGAACGACGCGAAAGACCAGAAGGTTCGCGAGGGGTTGCGCAATTCCGGGATTCCGGAGAGCGTACTGACGCCGTTCACCATCAAACGCACGAACGTCGCCGACGAACGCCGGATGGCCGGCGCGATGTGGGGAACCATTTTCGGGTACATTCTGCTGCTGATGATGTTCACCGGGGGCATGTACGCGGTGATCGATATGACGGCGGGCGAAAAGGAACGCAAGACGCTGGAGGCTTTGCTTGCATCGCCGGCTTCCAGGCGCGAAATCGTCCTGGGAAAAACGCTGGCGGCCATGAGCGCGATCATCCTGACCGCGGTCCTGATGGTCGGGAGCATGTCGTATTCGCTGAAGAACGCCCAGATGGGTTCGAAATCCGAAGAAGTCAAGCAGATGATGGGCACCATACCGCTCGATCCGCACACCATCGGGATGATCGCCGCAGTGTTGATCCCGGTGGCGGTTTTCGCGGCGTCGCTGATGTTCGCAATCGCGATGTTCGCCCGCAGCTTTAAAGAAGGGCAAAGCTACCTGACGCCGATCGCCCTGATGGTAATTTTTCCGGCGCTGTTGGGAGGCATGCCGGGTCTCCACCTGACGCCGGTGTTGTGCCTGATTCCGATTTTCAACGCCAGCATGGTGGTTCGCGGAGTTCTGCTGGGGGACATTTCGATGACCAACTTCGGCGTGACTCTGGCGGCGAATCTGGTTTACGCGGGGATCACGTTCGTGGTCGCAACCGGGCAATTTGAGAAGGAGAGCGTGCTGTTCCGGTCCTGATTTTATACCGGATCGAGCAGATGCCCGAGCTTTTCTTTCTTGGTCCGCAGATAGTCCTCAGTGGATTCGTGGGGTTCCACCAAGCACGGAACTCGTTCGGTGACGCGCACGCCGGCTCGCTCCAGGGCCTGCATTTTTTCCGGATTATTTGACATCAACCGCACGGCCGTCAGCCCGAAGAATCGCAGAATCGCCCCCGGCAGCTCATAGCCGCGCAGATCGGCGTCGAAACCGAGCTGTTCGTTCGCTTCCACCGTGTCCGCGCCCTGGTCCTGCAACTCATAGGCGCGCAGCTTGTTCAGCAGGCCGATGCCGCGGCCCTCCTGATTCTCGTAAATCAGCAACCCGCGGCCTTCCCGGGCGATCGATTCCAAGGCCAGCTCCAGTTGAGCCCGGCAATCGCATCGCAGGCTGTGGAACACGTCGCCCGTCAGGCACTGGGAATGAATCCGCACCAGCGGCGGCGGGCCGCTGCGTGACGTCGCCCATCTTCAGCACCACGGCTTCTTCGGTGTCGTTGGAGAAGCCGAAAATCCGGAAGTGCCCGAAGCGGCTGGGGAAATCGGCCTCGGCGACTTTGCGTAACTGGGATGTCTGGGGCATTGAGACGGGAATACTTTCATTATAATTGTCCGCAGCGGTCATGGTTTCTCAACACCTGGTGATTCTGCTGGTGAAGCTGGCGGTGGCGGCTTCGCTGGCGAGCATTCTCACCCGCAGCGGCCGGTTTCAGCGCATGCTGATGCGGGAAGAGCGCACGCTGGCGCAGCGGGTCCAGATGGCCCTGGTGTGCGCGGTGATCTTCGGCACGGGCGTGCTGGCGCGGGTACTGAATCCGGAAGCATATCAGGCGCTCGACCTGGGGCTGGAAGGCAGCCTCGCGATGGGGATGCTGGGCGGCTATGTCACCGGACTGCTGGCGGGCGTGCTGATTTCGATCCCCGCGCTGTTCGTCATGGCGAACTGGATGTCCATGCTCCTGTTCGCCGCGGCGGGCGTGCTGGGCGGCCTGCTGCGCGACGTGGCGCCGGACAAGGAAGTCATCTGGAAGTTCTCGCCGTTCCCCGACCTGAGTTTGTGGCGGCTGGTCCGCCGGCGCGACCTGCGGCTGCCAGCCTTCAGCTTGCTTGCGTGCTCGTGATTCTGCTGGCGGAATTCCTGCGCCACGTAGTTTATGTGCATTTCCCATCAAGGCGTCTTTCGCGCTGCAACAGCAACTGGAACGACGGGCCCTGGATGGTGGTCGCGGTCTACGCCACCACGCTGTTCTCCGACCGTGCTGCCGATCAAGATCTGGAACAGCAATCGCAACGAGAAGAAGCTGGAGCAGCAGCAGCTGCGTCTGAACGAAGCGCGCCTGGCCGCGCTCAGCCGCCAGATCAATCCGCATTTTCTGTTCAATACGCTGAATTCGGTCGCCTCGCTGATCCGCATCGATCCGGATCAGGCGCGCCAGGTGGTCTACAAGCTCTCGAAGATTCTGCGCCGCCTGCTGCGCCAGCAGGAGAATCTGACCTCGCTCGGCGAAGAGCTGTCTTTCATCGACGATTATCTGGCGATCGAGATGGTGCGCTTCGGCGACAAACTGCGCTTCGTGAAGGAAATCGACCCGGCGACGCTGGACCTGCTGGTCCCCAGCATGCTGCTGCAGCCGCTGGTCGAAAACAGCATCCGCCACGGGCTTTCGAGCAAAGTGGATGGCGGCACCATCCGCGTCCGCAGCCGGATGGTCGGCGCATCGCTTGCAAATCCTGGTGGAAGACGATGGCGTCGGGATTCCGGAAGCCAAGCTCGCGACGCTGTTCGAGCAGGGCATCGGCGTCAGCAACGTCAATGAGCGACTGAAAGTGCTGTTCGGCGACGATTACCGGATGTGGATCGACAGCCGCCTCGGCGAAGGCACCAGCACGGGGATCGAACTTCCGGAGCAAGCCAGTGGTACGGTAGTGGTGGAGACGCTGGTGCAGTAGCGGGAGCCACATTTGAGCAACCTCGACTATTCCCTCCTTCTGGCCCGCGCGGATCGGATGCCGCGCACCATCGCCGGGCGGACGCGCCGCATTTACGACACGGTCGCGTCGGTTTATCCGGTCAGCACGTTCTTTTTTCATTCCAAAGCGCATGCCTGCGCGCTGCAGCACGCCGGAATCCGCAACGGGATGCGCGTTCTCGAAGTCGCCACCGGCTCCGGCGAAATGTTCCGCCGCCTGGTGAAGGCCAACCCGGACGGCAAGACCTTCGGCCTGGATCTTTCCCCCAATATGGCCGCGCGCACGCAACTGCGGGCGCGGCGCGAGTTCCCGCAGGCACATGCGCACTGCGGCGCCGTGGACGTCCGCAATCTCCCGTTCCGTAGCTCGACGCTTCGACGCCGTGGTGTGCTGCTACCTGTTCGAGTTGCTGTCGCAGGACGACATCCGGCGCACGCTTGCGCGAGATCCGCCGCGTGCTGCGTTCCGGGCGGGACGTTCTCGCTGGTGGTGATCGGGCAGAACGTGAAGATGTTCAACCGCTTGTACAGCGTTGGCGGCAGCCTGGTGCCCGCGTTCTGGGGACGCCAAGTGGAATGCGCTGTCCCGGACCTGATCCGGGAAGCCGGGATGCGGATCCTGTCCACGCACTCGGTGAGGCAGACGGGATACCCGTCGCGCGTTCTGGTCGCCCGCCGGTAGCACCCTCGAAAAAAATTCTTGCGTACGCTCCCGCCATGGGTCATATTAGGATTCTGGGCACACGTCCATATATGGGCTCGGATCATTACTCGGATTCTCGATGGCGGACCAGCTCCTGTTCCTCACCGAACTGCTCGGCCTCAAGGTCTATGACCTTAAGGGGCGCAAGATCGGTGTCATCAAGGACGCTGCGCTGGTTCCACTGATCGATCCGGTCCGGATCGATCGATACCTGGTCGGCGGAGGGTGGACCTGGCTGACCGTTCGGCACGATCAGATCCGCTCGATTTCCCTGGACGGCATTCACCTCCGCGACGAAATTTTAACTCCTTACCATTCCGACGAATACATGCTACGCATGGCGCGCGATCTTCTGGACCAGCAGATTATCGACGCGCAAGGTCAGAAGGTAGTGCGGGTGAACGACGTTACGTTTGAGATCCGGAATGACAACGGCGGCGACGTGTTATGGATTCTGGAGGTCGACATCGGGATCCGTAGCATCTTCCGTCGCCTCTTCCAAGGAGTTCTGCCTCCGCGCTGGGTCCGCCGGATGCAAACCGGCATTTCTCCGCATTCCATTCGCTGGGAATTCTGCAACATCCTGGAGCCCGATCCGCAGCGCCGTCTGCGTCTGAACATTTCGAACCGCCTGTTGGAGGACATGCACCCGGCGGATCTGGCGGATATCGTCGAGGACCTGAGTCCCCAGGATCGCGAGGCGATTTTCGAAAACATCGACAGCGAAGTGGCCGCCGACGCGCTGACCGAAGTAGATCCCGACATTCAGGCGAGCATCCTCGAATCGCTGGAGACCGAGAAGGCCGCCGATATTGTCGAAGAGATGGCGCCCGACCATGCCGCCGACGTTCTTGCCGAGCTCGAAGAAGAAACCAGCGAAGACATTCTGGAGGAAATGGAACACGATCCGAAGTCGGAAGTGCAGGAACTGCTGGAGTTCGAGGAAGACACCGCCGGCGGAATGATGAATACGGAATACGTCGCGCTGAAAGAGGATGCGACGGTGGCGGACGCGCTGGCTGCGTTGAAGAACAACGAAGAACTGCTGGAAAATCTCAATACTTTGTTCCTGGTGGATTCCGAGGATCGACTGAAGGGCGCCGTTCCGCTAGCTCGACTGTTCCTCCACGATGGCGCGACTCCACTGATGTCTCTTGCGGCCGAAACTCTGATCGAGGCTCCCGTCGAAGAGCGGCAGGAGCGCGTCACAGAGCTGTTCGATAAGTACAACCTGCTGGCCCTGCCGGTGGTTGATGAAGAACACAAGCTGGCCGGCGTGATCACCGCGGACGATATTATTTCGGTATTACGCCAGAAATAGCGGTCATATCCTAAGCAATCTTGCGGCATTTCCGCCGAGAATTCCGGCCCGGTCTGGTTCGGAAATGTCTAGAGCGCGAATGCTTTCGAGCATCAGCTTGGGACTGCCGATCTGATGCGCATAGTCGCTCCCGGCCATCAGGTGATCCGCACCCGCGAACGCGATCGCGAGCTTCAGCGCGTCGGTATTGAAGTTCACGGTGTCGAAGTAGAACTTCTTCAGGTACTCGCTGGGAGGGCGTTGAATGTTTACGCGGCATTCTTTGAACGCGCGATGGCCGCGATCCAGCCGTTCGGCCAGATAGGGGATCGCGCCGCCCAGATGCGTCAGGACCCAGGTAATCTTCGGATATTTTTCCGGCACGCCGCCATACACCAGCTTCGCCGCCGCGAGCGTGGTATCGAACAGGAACCCGACCAGCGGCATCAGCCAGAAATCCTTCATCGCCTCGACGCCTACAGGATCGGTCGGATGTATATAAAGGACCGCTTCCAGATCGTTCGCCAGCTCGTACAGCGGCTCGAATCGAGGATCGGCCAGGGCGACGCCGTTTACGTTGCTGAACAACATCGCGCCGCGCAGGCCGAGTTGCCGGATAGCGCGGTCGAACTCCTTCACCGATGCCGCCGGATCGTTCAGCGGAAGCGTGGCCAGAGCGGAGAATCGTCCGGGATGCGCCGCGATTCCTTCCGCAAACTCGTCATTCACCATGGACGCGAGCCGCACCGCCGTCGCGGGAGCTTCGACGTGCGTTCCGGGAGTCGTCATGGTCAGAACCTGCATGTCGATCCCATGATCGTCGAGCATCTTTCGGCGGACATTCAGATCGCGCTGGCCGGGCACCGCGATGTTGTAGTCGCCCGGATAATGCAAGCGTGGATTGCCCTGATCGTCGATAGTCACTTCCACCGCGCTTTCGCCCGATTGCAGTGCTTTCAAATATCCAGGCGGATAGTAATGATTATGAAAGTCAATTACCGGCATTATGTCGAAATCCCTTTCGGAAATAATAAATAGGCAGACCGGCGGCGACCAGAACCAGACCGATCGCGGCCTCTTTCAGATCCGCGCTCAGTTGGTTCCCCACCACCAGGCAACAACCCGCGATGAACACCACCGGCGCGAAACTCAGGCGTTTCTGAATGCGCATCAGGCCGATCGCCATCAGCCCGAAAAATAGAAATTCGGTATAAACCACGCGGGTGAACAGGACCCGGTACGTTCCCGTTGCGACCAGAACGCTTGCCCAGATGGCTTGCGCGATAATCGCCACATGGGGCGTGTGGAAGCGCAGATGGGCCGTGCCCATCGCGCGCCAGGCCAAGCCATCCTGCGCGATCGCATAATATACTCGGGGGCCCGCCAGAACGCTGCCGCTTAATCCTCCAAAGGCGGAGACCAGCACCAAGACCGCGACGATCGCGGCTCCCCGCGGGCCGACCAGCACGGCCGCCGCATCTGCCGCGACGTGCTGCGAATTGAGCACGGTATTCAGCGGCAGCACGCGCAGATAGGCCGCATTCAGCGACAGGTAGCACGCAGTCACGATCAGCATGCCGATGAATAATGCGCGCGGAATCGTCTTCTCCGCCTGGTAAGTTTCGCCCGCGGCATAGGTCACCATGTGCCAGCCGCCGAACGCAAATAACCCGGCGCTGATGGCGAGCAAGAATTCCCGAGTGCCATGCGGTCCATTCACGACGACTTCTGACGAGACGTGAGGCGGCGAAATCACGACCACCGCGACCAGGATGCCGGCAATCGCGGCAAGTTTTGCGATCGTAAAACCAGTCTGCACCGCGCTGCCCGCACGAGCCCCGAAATAATTGATGCCCGATAACACCAGGATGCAGGCGATCGCCACCGCGCGCATGCCGCGATCGTCCAGCGGAACCAGAACCGCGGCATAGCGCGCCAGGACCATCGAAACCGCCGCGACGATGCCGGAGTGGGCGCTCCAGAACATCGCCCAGCCCCACAGAAACGCCGCGGCCGGAGAAATGGTCTCCTTCAAATAAACGTACACGCCGCCGGTTTTCGGAAACTTAGCGGCCAACGAGGCGGAGACCAGCGCGCCCGCCATCGACATCAATCCCGCCGCGGTCCAGACGCCGAACATCGCGGGAATAGTGGAAACGTGACGGCTGACTTCAGACGGCTGAACAAAAATCGACGCGCCAATGATGATCCCCACCACCATCGCGGTGGCCCGCATCAAGCCCATCGATTTTTTAAGCAAGCCTACAGTCTACACCGGCTATGCCGGAGTCGTCAGTTGCTTCCCTTTTTCGGCGAGCAGGATCGCCAAAAGCCGCGCGGGCTTTGTGGAACTGGCGTTGCGGGAAACGCCGTGCAGCTCGTTGGGAGCCTCTAAAAACATCTCGCCGGTCTTGTAGGTCTTCTCCGGGCCGTCTCCGACTTTCGAAACGACCTCGCCTTCGAGCACATACGCTATGGTGATTCCAGGATGCCGGTGTGCCGCGGAACCGCCGCCGGGAGCGTACGAAACCTCGACCGCCGTGACCGACCATCCGTGCAGCGTCAGGTCCGGCAGATCGTGCTGAAACACGACACCGCGGCTGCGATCCGAAGTCTGCGCCTGCGCAAGAAGCGCGCCAATGCTCGCCAAAAGTGCTCGTCGATCCATGTTTCGAGATTAACGCCGTTTTGCGACCAGATGGTAGCTGGCGCGCACCAGCTCCTCGATTTCTTCCCAGTGAAGCTTCCCCGAAGTGCGAAGCGATACCCATCCGTGCTGTCCGACATGCGGCGTTTTATAGAAGCGCGGATCTTCGAGAAATATTCCCTGCTCTGTCTTCGCGACCTTGACGGCGATTGCTCGCGCCTCGGGCAATCCGTGATACATGCAGAACGGCTTCTTCCGGAGGCGGAAAAAAGGATGGCCGAAATTCTCAGTCTCCACGGCGTCCGGCAGCGCCAGACAGATTTTTCGAAGCCGGTGTATCGGGTCCGTCATTCAGCTCTTCTTGACGAATCGCTCAATTCCCCGCCGCGCATCTTCGGTCATGCGCGCCAGCGCGTTTCCATGAACTCCTGCATTCAGCGCGCTCTCAAACGTCATGCCGTCCATATGATACAGAAGACTCTTGCTGAGCGTGACGGCCGACGCCGATTTCGATGCCAGCGCAGTTACGTAATCTTCCACCCGCGCGTCGAATTCGGCATCCGGATAAACACGATTGATCATTCCTACGGCGTGAGCCTGGGGGGCCGTGATGATCTCTCCCGTGACGATCAGTTCCAGCGCACGTTTCTCGCTGACCGATCTCCGCAGGATCGCCATCACCATTGCCGGTACGAATCCGATCTTCACCTCCGGGTATCCGAACTGCGCCGATTCTGCGGCGAGAATCAAATCGCATGCCGTGGCCAAGCCGCATCCTCCCGCGAGCGCACGCCCGCGAACTGCCGCGACAACAGGTCGCGGATGTTCGCGCATTTCGAGGAACGCATCGGCCATGTGACGCGCCGTGCCGATGTGATCCAGCACGCCGGCCTCGGCCGTCCGATCGAGCCTCGCCAGATCGGCTCCGGAGCAAAAATCCGGACCGGCTCCCGTGATCAATACCACGCGGACGTTTTCATCTTTCGCCGAACGCGACAGGGCGTCGCGCAATGCCGCGATCAGCTCCGCGTTCAGCGCGTTGCGTTTTTCCGGGCGATTCAGCGTGATCCGCGCGACACCCGCGTCCACGCGAAATTCAATCAACCTCGATCTCCATGCGCAGCAGCGCGCTGCTATAGGTCTTGCCCTGCGGATCCGCCTTCAGTGCCAGCGTCCCGCCGCCGTCCAGACTCTCATGCAGCAGGAAGTTCAGCGCGCCCAGATTGGGAAGCTCGAATCGCTCGACTTTGCCCAAACAAACTCCCTTGAAATGTTCTTTCACCCGCGCGGCCGTCACTTCTCTGACCAGAATCGGGTAATACTCCGGCTTCGCGCGCGATGATGCCGACGTTCGCGGTATCGCCCTTGTCTCCGGATCGCGCGTGCGCCAGCTCGATCTAGTTTTCGCTTGGCCATATGCTCACCTCCGGCGTCACTTCGCGCTTGGGAATCAGCGCCGGCCAGTACGCCACAATTTCTTCCACTCTCGGACGCCCGCCACCCAACCCAGTCACTACTGGCGGACCATTCAGCGCCAGCGGCGCGATTTCCTTCGTGAACCGCTCCACCGCCGCGCGATCATTGGACCGGACGCCGATGCGCAACACGACTTCAGCCAGTTGCGGCGCGATTTCAGGCGACGGCTCCGCCGATGGAATCCCGTGGCACGCGTTCGCGCCTACGAACTCGCTGCGAATCGCGTCGAACTTCAGGCCCAAACAGTCCAATCGCTGGCGCAGAATCTGATCCGCCGCGCGAGCCTTCTTGTACGCGTCCGGCCAGGCGTAGACCAGATTGCCGATCGCCTTGAATCCCGCCGAGTAGCTAACCGAGACTTTATAAAACTCGGTTGCCGGGCGGCCGCGAATGCCCGAAAATCGCACGCGATCGGGCCCGGCTTGCTCCAGGTGGATCGTGGTAAAATCCGCGACGCAGTCGGGAGTAATGTACTCCTGCGGATCGCCCATCTCATAAAGAAGTTGTTCCTTGACGGACGCGACTGTGACGCGGCCGCCGGTTCCCGCGTGCTTGGTGATGCAGAACGACCCATCGGGCTCGGCCTCGATGATCGGGTAGCCGATGTCGGCCATGTTGGGGATCGTTTCCCAATCCATCTGGCAGTTTCCGCCGGTGCATTGAGCGCCGCATTCCACCGTATGCCCGGCGATGGTTCCGGCGGCGAGCTGATCCCACGTCGTCCTTCTTCCACCCGAATTCGTGAATCATCGGCGCGAGCGCGAGGCCGGTATCGGTGACGCGTCCCGTGATGACGATCTGCGCACCGCGCGCCAGCGCGTCCACCACCGGAAACGCGCCGAAATAAACATTTGCGCTTTGCACATTCGCGCGAACCGTGGACAGCGGCTCGCCCGTGTCCATACTTTTCAACTCGACGCCGCGCGTTAGAAAATCGTCGAGCCGCCCCATGATGTCGTCGCCCGCGACCGTCGCAACCTTGATATCGATGCCCTGCCGTCTTGGCGACTTCGAGGACCGCGTCACGGCACGCAGCAGGATTCACCCCTCCCGCGTTCGCGATCACGCGAATCCGCCGCTCCACCAAGTCCGGCAGCACGCGAGCGATCATGTCGACGAAATCGCGCGCGTATCCCGCCTTCGGGTCGCGCGACCGCTGCTTTTGCAGGATCGACATGGTCACTTCGGCCAGATAGTCGAGCGTCAGGTAATCGATCGGTCCACGCCGCACCTGCTCCACCGGCGCCTCCAGAGAGTCGCCCCAGAAGCCCTGTCCATTCGCGATTCGAATCATTCAGATTTTAAATTCCTTTGCCAGGATCTCTTTCATGATCTCCGAAGTGCCGGCCCCGATGGTGTGCAGCCGCACATCGCGCCAAAACCGGCCGACCGGATATTCGGTGACGTAGCCGAATCCGCCGAACATCTGCACGCAATCGTAGGCAACTCTCTGGCACAACTCGGAACAGTACAGCTTCGCCATGGTGATTTCGCGCACGCATTTCTGCTTGCGATTCATCAGGTCTACCGCGCGATACACCAGCCATCGGCCGGCTTCAATGTTGGTCAGATGCTCGGCAAAACGATGGCGCCACACTTGGAATTGCCGAATCGGATTCGCGAAGGCCTTCCGCTCCAGTCCATAATCGAGCGCCTGCCGGATCGCGCGGTCCATGCCGGCCAGGGCCGCAACCGCCGCCACCAGCCGCTCGCCCTGGAAGTTATGCATGATGTAGTAAAAGCCGCGGTTCATTTCACCCAAAAGATAACGCCGGGGAATCCGGCATTCGTCAAAAAACAATTCGGCGGTATCGGAAGATAAATTACCAATCTTTTTCAGCTTCTTTCCGACCGAAAAGCCTTTGGTTTGTGTGGGGAAAAGGACAAAGGAAATGCCCTTGTACCCGTCCTCGCCGGTGCGCACGCCAAGCACGATGAAATCCGCGCGTGTCCCATTGGTGATCCACAGTTTCTGGCCTGAGATGACCAGGTCGCCGCCGTCGATGCGAGCATGGGTCTTCATCGCCGCCACGTCGGAACCGCCGCCGGGCTCGCTGATTCCGAGCGCGGCGATAAAGTCGCCTTTCATCGCGGGCTTCAGAAACTCGTCTTGCTGTTCGCGGGTGCCCAGCTCCTCGATCACCGGCAGCGTCATGTCGCTCTGGACCATCAGAGCCATGTTCACACCCGCATTTTCAGAATACGACAAGCCCTCGATATAGGCTGTCGTGGCCCACCAATCGAGTCCACTACCGCCTAATGCAGGATCAATACGGATGCCGAATAAGCCTAAATCTCCGGCTTTGTTGAATATCTCCCGCGGAAATTCCTCGGCTTCGTCCCATTCTTCCGCGTGCGGAGCGATCTCGGTCCGCGCGAATCGCTTCACCGTTTCCCGAATCATGTCGTGCTCTTCGGTGAAGTACGGGAACTCGGCCCGAACTTCTTGCACTGCTTGGCTCATGAATCATTCTCCTTCTTGCCGATCCGAACCAGCGTCTGTCCCGGCGCAACCACGGTGCCCGGAGTCACCATCACCGCTTCGACGATTCCGTCAGAGTGCGCGCGTATGGTCTGTTCCATTTTCATCGCTTCCAGGACCACCAGGGGCTGCCCTACGCGCACGGTATCGCCGGCTTCCACCAAAATTCGCAGAACCAAACCGGGCATCGGCGAGCTAGCGGATTCTTCCGACGCCGCGCCCTCCGAAGCAGGATACCGCGAAATCCGTGGAAAGATATAGCCGTTCACCCAGTGATGGCTCCCGTCTTCGGAGATGTCGAACGAGCGTTGAATGCCGTCGACTTCCGCACGCAGACTTCCGGGCTCGCACGAGACGATTTTGACATCGTGAGCGGGTGCGGCGATGTGAAACGGGTTATTCCGGTATCCAGGCGGCACGGCGGGGAGAATCGCGCGCTCGGCATGACGGCGCGCAGCGAGGTACGCGTCCAGTGCCGCCGAAGCAATCGCCTCGGCGGACCGGTCCGGCTCAAACTGGATCGCGAAACCGGTATGAACTTCAGCGCTCGCAAAATCAGGGTGGTCAAGCACCCGAATCAGGTATTCGCGATTCGTCACCAGCCCATGAACCAGCGTGTTCTCCAGCGCATGACGCAATTTGCGAATCGCGCCCTCACGCGAAGATGCGTGCGTGATGATCTTAGCGAGAAGAGGATCGTAATGAATCCCGATATCAGTTCCAACCTCAATGCCGCTTTCGACTCGCACTCCACCGGGCTCGCGCCACGCGAGCACTTTGCCGGTCGAGGGCAGAAAGCCGTTCGCGGGATTTTCGGCGTAAAGCCGCGCTTGAATTGCGCAGCCTTGCGGCGGCGTATCGACAGGCTGAATCGCGCGACCCTCGGCGACCTCGATCTGTATCCGCACCAGGTCGACGCCGAGAATCATCTCCGTCACCGGATGTTCCACCTGAATCCGGGTATTCATCTCCAGAAAATAAAATTCACCGGAAGGCGTGACGAGAAACTCCACCGTTCCCGCGCTCAGATATCCGATCTCACGTCCGATGCGTAGCGCGGCATCGAGCATCGCGCTGCGCACGCCGGAATCCAAGTTGGGCGCGGGCGATTCTTCAATGACTTTCTGATGTCTCCGCTGCACCGAGCAGTCGCGCTCATACATGTGCACCACGTTGCCGTACACGTCACCAAAGATTTGCACTTCGATGTGTCGCGCGCCTTCGAGATAACGCTCGGTGAACAGCGTCGCATCACCGAACGCGCTGTGGGCTTCGCGGCCCGCTGAGGCAAGCGCTTCGTCCAAATCTTCAGCGCGATCCACGCGCCGCATCCCTTTGCCTCCGCCGCCGGCCGAAGCTTTCACCAGCAGGGGAAATCCCTCGGATGGAATCACAGGCACTCCGGCTGCGGCCGCAAGCTTCCGCGCTTCGATCTTCGACCCCATCGTCCGGATGGTCTCCGCGCGCGGTCCGATGAAAGTAATGCCAGCCGCTTCGCAAGCTTCCGCGAAAGCCACATTTTCAGAGAGAAATCCGTATCCCGGATGAATCGCGTCCGCGCCGGTCCGCCGGGCCGCATCGATGATCCGGTCGATCGCCAGATACGATTCGCGGCTGAGAGCTGGACCGATCCGCACGGCTTCGTTGGCATCGCGGACATGCGGAGCATCGCGATCGGCGTCGGAGTAGACCGCGGCGGTCTGAATCCCCAGCTCATCGCACGTGCGAAAAATACGCCGGGCGATCTCACCGCGATTCGCCACCAGAAGTTTGCGCTATCGGTTTCAATGGCGGAATACGCCCCACTCCATAGCGCCTTCCACAGGCCGGTTCAGCGCAGCCGAAAGCGCAATCGCCAAGACGGTTCGAGTGTCTCGCGGATCGATGATGCCGTCATCCCACAATCGCGCGGTCGCGAAATACGGACTCGACTCACGCGTGATCTGGTCTTCAAGAGCCTGCTTCTGCGCGCCAAGCTGCGCTTCATCCACGGCGATTCCTTGCCGCGCCGCCGCATCGCGCTTGATCAGGTCCATGACGCCAGAAAGCTGCTGCGGGCCCATCACCGCAATGCGATGATTGGGCCACGTGAACAGGAATCGAGGCTCATACGCGCGCCCGCACATCGCATAGTTGCCGGCACCGTAGGACCCTCCCATCATGATCGTGATCGCCGGAACCGTGGAATTGGACACCGCGTTGATCAGCTTCGCGCCGTTGCGAATGATTCCCTGCTCTTCATAAGAGCGCCCCACCATGAAGCCGGTAATATTCTGCAAAAAGATCAGCGGAATATTCTGCTGATTCGCCAGCGCGATAAACTGCGCGCCCTTCGCCGCTGACTCCGACATCAGCACGCCGTTGTTCGCGAGTATCCCTACGGGAAACCCGTGAACATGCGCGAATCCGGTGACCAGCGTGGTCCCGTAGCTCGCCTTGAACTCGGAAAATCGCGAGCCGTCGACAAGCCGCGCGATCACGTCCCGCGCTTCGAATGGCACACGCGGATCGGCCGACGCGATTCCGAACAACTCATCTGCCGGATACGCCGGCTCCTCCACCGGCGCGAGCCGAATCTCAGGCTTGGTCAAATCGAAATGAGAAACGATCTCGCGTACGATGCGGATCGCATCCAACTCGCTCTCTGCCAGATAATCCGACAACCCTGAAACGCGCGAATGCATTTCCGCGCCGCCCAGCGATTCTTCATCCGCCGTTTCGCCCGTCGCCATCTTCACCAGCGGCGGACCGGCCAGATAAACGCTGGCGCGCTTGCGAACCATCACCACGTAATCCGACATGCCCGGCAGATATGCGCCACCAGCCGTAGAAGGACCGAACACTACGGAAATCGTCGGAATACGCATCTTCGACCGCCGCGTGATTTCGCGAAATCCACGGCCGCCCGGCACGAAAACTTTGGCCTGCTGCGGAAGATCCGCGCCCGCAGCCTCGACCAGTAAAATCGCCGGCAATCGATTTTCGCGCGCGATGTCCGCCAGGCGAGCGTTCTTCAACAACCCCGGCTCACCCGTCGCCCCACCCTTCGCCGTCGCTTCATTCGCGATGATCAGGCATTCGCGCCCTTCCACGAGTCCGATGCCGCCGACAATTCCCGCGCCGGAAACTTCGCCTTCCATGCCGAAGCCGGCCAGCGGAGCGATCTCCAGCAAGTACGACCCTTCATCAAGCAGCGCCTCCAGCCTTTCGCGCGGCAGGAGTTTTCCCTTCGCGCGATGCCGATCAATGTACTTCGCGCCGCCGCCTTCCGTCGATCGCTTCAATTCCGCGCGCAGCCGCTCGACCTCTTGAGACATCCACGCATAATTCGAACGGTATGTCTCCGACTGCGGATCGACTGTGGATCGAAGTTGCAAGCGCGCTACTTTTGTTTGGCGAGGAACGCCAACAGCAGCCGGTTGAATTCGTCCGGTTTCTCCAGCATCAGAAAATGATCCGTCCCCGGAATCTCCTCATAGTCCATGGTTGGAAAAACCTGCTTCAGCAGCTCCCGATCGGCCAGCCGCGAATGGTTGGCGTAAATCCCCAGCACCGGCACGGAAATCGGCTCCACTTTCCAGATCGCCGGGTCCGACATCGCCAGCATCGCCCCGACCGCGTTCGAATCCGGCGTGTCCATCGTCATTTTCAAGACTTCGGACTCAAACCCCGTCGCCGCTGGAGTCAGCAGCGTCTTGATAAACTGTTCGCGCGCCTGATGCCCGTTCGGTCCTGAAAAGTTCCGCGCGAGGCCCGCGTAAACGCCCGCGTTTTCCGGTTTCGCGACCACTCCATCGACCACGACCAGCGCGATGGTCGATTCCGGATAGAGCCGCGCGTACTGCCGGATCACCGGCGCTCCCATACTGTGGCCCACCAGCACACAGCGCTTCACTTTCGCGTCGCGCCGCACCGAATCCACAGCACGCGCGAAGAGGTCCATGGAGTACTTCCCGTCCTTCGGCGCCTCGCTCTGGCCGTGACCCGGAAGATCGAGCGTGATCACGCGATATTTCTTCGCGAGCACGGGAACCTGGTGCCGCCACGTGCTTGAATCCGCGGTCCAGCCATGCACCAGAACCACGGTTGTCTTTCCTTTGCCGGCCGACGCCCAATGAACGTTTAAGCCATCCACGGTCGCCCCTGAAACCGAAATCGCCGCCAGCACTCCCAGAAAAAGTCTCATTTGATTACCATAACGCGCGAAAACCCTTCTGAAACATCCGGCGGCGTCAGGCGTTTCGCCATTTCCGCGATCACTTCATCCGGCACGATGCGATGCCTGTCACGATTGCGTCGCTGGCATTCTTCCGCGGGAACATCGAAAAAAATCGCCTCGATATCGCAATCGTACAGGCCGGCAAGCTTGATATAAGGACGCCTCTCATACGGCGTCAAATTGGTCGCGTCGACGTATGTCACCGGACGTTGCAGCTCAAGCCTGTGTTTCACCAAGTCTCGCAGCACGCCGAACGCTCGGCGATGAATGGTCTGATTAGCCGCATCGTCCGAGATCAGCCGCCGGATCTCATCGCTCGAAATCGCCGTGCCGCCGAGTTTCTCGATATACGTCGACTTCCCCGACCCCGGCAGCCCGACCATGACCACTGATCTTGGGCCTAGACGACGTATCTTTCCGCCTGAATCAGCCGCGCGGCGATCTTGCGCCGCAGCCCGATCATGTCCACCGGCTCATACTTGGTGAAGCGCTTCAGCACCGCCAGATTGGTGCGCAGCGCGTCGCCTTCGGAACACGCCGCCAGCACCGTCCGCGCCGCCGCATCGATGGTGTCCATCGCTTCGCGAGCGAAAACCGCCACCATGTCGTTCACGTTTTCCGCATTGCGCCCGCTCTTGGCGATTTTCTGCGCACGCAGCGTAGCCGATTCCATAGCATACGCGTTCATCAGGATGTCGGTGATGTTCGCGACCACCTCCTGCTGCTCCTCGATCGCCGCCATGTATTTCTGGATACGCGATCCCCAGCGCCAGCAGGCCGACCTTCTTCGCGTTGGCGACCATATCGATCGTGCCGCCGAGCGACGGCCCGCTCAGAATCTCGCCTTGCAGCTTCTTCACCGCGTCCACCAGCGGCAGCGTGCCCTTCTGCGCCCGCTTCAGCATCATGCCGGTCGCCAGCAGCCGGTTGATCTCATTCGTCCCTTCGAAAATCCGGTTGATGCGCGAATCGCGATACGCGTGCTCGACCGCATAATCCTGATGGAAGCCGTAGCCGCCGTGAATCTGCACGCCTTCATCCACCACGTAATCCAGCGTCTCCGACGCGAAAACTTTGATGAAGGAGCACTCGGTCGCGAACTCTTCGACGGCCTTCAGCATCGTCATGCCCGGCGTCCGGGCTTGTCCCACGAGAACCCTTCGAGCTGCGCCTCGATATCGCCCACCACGCGATACGTCATGCTCTCGCTCGCGTACATGCGAATCGCCATTTCGGCGATCTTGTGCTGGATCATGCCGAACTCGGAGATCGATTTGCCGAACGCCTTCCGCTCCTTGGCGTACTTGATCGACACCGCCAGATCGTCGCGGCAGCCGCCGTGCGCGAACGGCCCCAGCTTCAGCCGGCCAAGGTTCAAAATATTGAACGCGATGATGTGCCCGCGTCCGATCTCGCCCAGCACGTTCTCCACCGGCACCTTCACGTTGTCGAGATACACGGCGGTCGTCGAGCTGCCCTTGATCCCCATCTTCTGCTCTTCTTTTCCCGGCCGAAACGCCGGGCCACGCGCGCTCGACCAAGAACGCCGTGAACTTTTCGCCGCCGACTTTCGCGAACACCGTGTACAGATCCGCGAAGCCGCCGTTGGTGATCCACATCTTCTGGCCGTTCAGGATGTAATGCTTCCCGTCCGGCGAAAGATCCGCGCGCGTCCGAGCCGCCAGCGCATCGGAACCGGCCTGCGGCTCGCTCAGGCAATACGCCGCGATCATTTCCGCGGACGCCAGCTTCGGCAGATATTTTTTCTTCTGCTCCTCGGTCCCGAACAGCAACAGCGGCAGCGTGCCGATTCCGGTGTGCGCGCCGTGCCACGCCGAATACGACCCGTCGCGCGCCACGCCTTCGGCCACCACCATCATCGACGTCAGGTCCATCTCCATGCCGCCGAATTTCTCCGGGATCACCACCGCCGTCAGCCCCAGCTCGGCCGACTTCTTCAGGATTCCGGCCGCCACCGCGTGCTGCTGATGATGAATCTCATCCAGATGCGGAGCTACTTCTTTGGTGAAGAATTCTTCGGTCGTCTTCGCGATCGCGCGATGCTCGGCCGTGAAATCCTCGGGCGTGAAAATGTTTTCGGGTTCGCGTGTTTCCAGCAGAAACGCGCCGCCCTTGGTCTTCGGAATCGCAATCGTTGTCGTTGCCATATTAATTCCCTCGCTCAAAAATTCCCGCCGCGCCCTGGCCGCCGCCGACGCACATGGTGACCATGCCATAACGCGCATTCCGGCGCTGCATCTCATGCAGGATGGTCGCGGTCAGCTTGGCGCCGCTGCATCCCAGCGGATGCCCCAGCGCCATCGCGCCGCCGTTCACGTTCAGCGTGTCCATATTTAATCCCACCTGCGCGCCACTGCAACGGCCTGCACCGCGAAGGCTTCGTTCAACTCCACCACGCCGATGTCTTCGAGCTTCAAACCAGCCAGGCGCAGCGCCTTCGGGATCGCCACCAACGGGCCGATGCCCATGATTTCCGGAGGCACTCCGCCCACCGCGAAACTGACGAATCGAGCCATCGGCTTCAGTCCCAGCTCGCGAGCTTTCTTCTCCGACATGACGATCGCCACCGCCGCGCCATCGCTGGTTTGCGACGAATTGCCCGCCGTCACGCGTGCCCGTCGCGTGAAACACCGGCCTCAGCTTTGCCAGCGCCTCCACCGACGTATCGGCCCGCGGTCCTTCGTCTTTCTTGAACACGGTTTTCTGCGTCGAGGGATGCCCGTTCGTCAGAGTCGTCGTCTCCACTTCCAGCGGAACAATCTCGTCGTCGAATTTCCCCTCGGCTTGCGCCTTGATCGCGTTCTGATGGACTGCGAAACGAGAACTGATCCTGATCTTCGCGGCTGATCCCGTACTTTCGAGCACACTTCTTCCGCCGTCAGCCCCATGCCCATGTAAATCTGCAGGCATGATGATCCACCATCCACGGATTCGGCGCGAATTTGTTGCCCGCCATCGGCAGCAGGCTCATCGATTCCGCGCCGCCCGCCAGAATAATCTCAGCCCCGCCTGAGCGGATCCGTTCCGCTGCCATCGCGATCGTCTGCAATCCCGACGAGCAGAACCGATTGATCGTAACGCCCGGCACCGTGTCCGGCAGCCCCGCGCGCAGCACCGCGACGCGAGCCATATTCATCCCCGACTCAGCCTCCGGAATCGCGCAGCCCAGAATCACATCGTCGATCTCGTCCTTGGAAATTTGCGGATACTTTTCGAGCAGCTTCTTGATCACCGCCGCCGCCATGTCGTCCGGACGCGTATTCTTCAGCGTTCCGCGCGGAGCCTTCCCCACCGCGGTCCGCATGCAATCGATAATCACCGCTTCGTTCATGATTAATTCCTTAGGGGCTTCCCGGTTTTCAGCATGGACTGCATCCGCTCCTGCGTTTTCGCGTTGCCGCACAGACTCAGGAACGCTTCACGCTCCAGGTCGAGCAGATACTGCTCGCTCACCGTCTGTTCGCCCGTCAACCGCCCGCCGCTCAGAATGCCCGCGATCTTCTCCGCGACCACCACGTCGTAATCCGAAATGTATCCGCCTTGCCGCATCGCCCACGCGCCCAGCTTCAACATCGCGAACGCGCTTTCGCCGCCCACTTTAACGTCGGTCCGCGGCAATCCGGGAGCGTTATCGCGCGCCAGCGACAACGCCAGCTCTTTCGCATCGCCGATCAGCCGGTCCGGATTCATCGAAATGTGGTCGCCCTTGTTCAGAAATCCAAGCTGTCCGAGCTTCTTCCGCGCTCGAGGAAACTTTGGCCATGCCGATCAGCTCGAACACGCGCCGCGGATCTTTCAATCGCAGCAGCATCTCCTTGCATCCGCCGCCCGCGGGAATCAACCCGACCCCCACCTCCACCAGCCCCATGTACGTTTCCGCCGACGCCTGCACGCGCGCGCAATGCAGCGGAATCTCGCACCCGCCGCCCAGCGATCGCGAAAACGGCGCGGCCACCACCGGCTTGGGAGCATACTTCAGCGCCATATTCACCTGCTGGAACCGGTGAATCGCCGCGTTCAGGTCGTCCCACTCGCCTTCCTGCGCGGCCAGCAGCACCAGCATCAGATTCGCGCCGACGCTGAAATTCTCGCCCTGATTGGCGACGATCATCGCCTCGAAATTCTTCTGCGTCTCTTCGAGACCGGCGTGCAGCATGCCGATCTGATCCTCGCCGAGCGCGTTCATCTTGCTGTGGAACTCGACGCACAGCACGCCGTCGCCAACATCGATCAGCGATGCGCCGGCGTTTTGCTTCACCACGCCGCGCGCGCGTTTGAGATCGGCGAGCACCACGATCCCCGGCTGCTCTTCCAATTTCTGATACTTCGCGCTCGCGAAATCGAAATATTCCGTGCCCGGACTGCCGCCCGAATCGGCAAAGCGGTACAGCGACTTCGCTCCCGCCCGGCGCATCTTCTGGATATTCGCAGGAATCTCCCGCTTTTCGGCTTCCAGTCGCTTGCACACGTCTTCAAACCCGAGCGCATCCCACAACTCGAACGGCCCCAGCTTCTGCGCGTAACCCCAGCGCATCGCGCGATCGATTTCGACGATGCGATCCGAGATCTCAGGCACCATCTCGGCCGAATACAGAAACAGATCGCTATACAGCTGCCACAGGAACGTCCCGACGCGATCCGTTCCCTTCACCAGCACGCGCAGCCGCTCGCCCAGGTCTTCAATGCCTCGCGCCGCGTCCGCCGACGGAAACTTCACCTTCGCGGCCGGATGATACTCCAGCGTCTTCAGATCGATCGCGTGAATCTCCTTCTCCTTGCCCACGCGCTTATAAAATCCCTGGCCCGACTTTTCGCCGAGCCATCCGCGCTCGATCATCTTCTTCTGCGTGTCGCTCATCAGGTAGCGGTCGCGCCATCGATCCTCGGGAACCGCGTGATACAGATTGGTTCCGACGAACGCCCACACGTCCAGGCCGACGATATCCAGCAGCCGGAAGCTCGCGCTGTTCGGCAGCCCGATCAGCGGCCCCGTGATCGCGTCCACTTCTTCCACCGTGTACCCGCCCTCGATGGTGATCTTCCCGACCGTCCCGCCGAAGAAGCTCCCGATGCGATTGGCGATGAAATTCGGCGTGTCCTTGCACGGGACTACGCCCTTGCCCAATCGCCGGTCCGCAAAGTTCGCGACGAACTTCGAGAATCTCAGGGTCGGTGTCGGCGCCCGGAATCAATTCGAGCAGATGCAGATACCGCGGCGGATTGAAAAAGTGCGTGCCCAGGAAATGCTTGCGAAAATCCGCCGAGAACCCTTCTGAGATCTGCCGCAGCGGGATTCCACTGGTATTCGTGGAAACGATCGAATCCGGCTTTGCGCAGCGCCTCGACCTTCTTCCACAGCGCCCGCTTGATCTCCAGATTCTCTGTGACCGCTTCCATGATCCAGTCGCAATCGGCGATCTTGGGCAGGTCCTGATCGAAGCTGCCGGTCGAGATCATGGCCGCAGCCGACTCGGTAAAAAAGCCGCCAGGCCGCTGTTTGGCCGCATTCTCCACGCCCTTGGCCGCTAGCGCCGTGGAAACGTCCAGCAATACTGAAGGAATGCCCGCATTGGCAAAGTGGGCGGCGATACGGGAGCCCATCGTGCCGGCCCCGAGGACAGCAACCCGCTGAATAGTTCGCATGTTCAATCCCAAATACAGTAGTTTAGCAACTTAACACTGTTCAGTGGACGCGGAGCCAGGGTCGTTCCACCCGGTACTCAGGCGTACTCGTGACCGTCGGCTTATGCGCGTGAAGCAGCCGCCGGCGCAGCAGAATCCGCACTCCGGCCTGCACGGCGCTCTTGGAAAGCCCGGTCGAGTTGGCCATCTGCTGATGGCTTAACTCAGCGCTCCCCGCGCCTTTGCCCAGCGTTTCGCCCCAGATGTGAAGGTATACCAGAAAGGCCGATGGAGACTTGTCGTGGCCGACCAGGTCCCGCATCAACACGTCGAGAACATAGGCATCCAGCGCGATTTCTGCCAAAAGACAGTATACGCGCGATTGCCGCTATCGCGAGGAAAGCACGAACTGATTCCCGTCGACATCCTTAAACAGCGCCGCTGTCCCCCACTGCTCGGTCTTGGGAGGCATCACAAACTCGACGCCCTTCGCCGAGAGCTCCTCATAGGTCTTCTGGACGTCGTCGCACTCGAACGAAACTCCCGTGAAGGTGCCGATACGATCCTCATGGCCGTCGGGAGTGAACAAGGTCAGCCCGGTTTTGGCCCCCGGAATCGACAGCTCAATCCACCGCTGTTTGCCGTTGAAATGCTGGTCGGTGAATACCGTGAATCCGAGCTTGCCGGTGTAGAAGGCCAGAGCCTTGTCCTGGTCGCGGACTGGAATGGAAGTGAATTTGATGGATTTGATCATGGCGGCAGAATAAGCCAGAAAGCCAAAGGGATCAATGTCTTACTTAGAACTGTATGTATTAAAACTACAGTATCGTTGTCACCGCCGGCGCGCGCAAATCGTCACCGCCAGATCGCCGGGATGCGTGTTCGTGAAGCGCAGCGTTACGCGGCCCTGCGCGTCCAGGGTGATCACCGCCGGCGTGTTGACGCTGGACAGCATCCATCCATCCGGCAGCGTCACGAAGTTGACCGGACGCCCCAGAGTTCGCGTCCACACCAGTTCCTGGCCGTCCATTTTGTAGCCGACTGGATCGGTATACGTCTCTTCGACCCGCACGCGCACGGACTGGCCCTTCGCGATCGGCCGCGGAAGATCGCCCTGCACCACCACTGTATCCGGCGCCTGGGGCTGCGCGTAGTACCCGAGCTCATTCACCTGCTTCCCGGTGACGATATGCGTATGCAGCGTCTCGCCCGTATCGAGCAGCGTGATTTTCGAATCCGGCTTGACGTCGCTGCCCTGGCGGACAAAACTGTGCACCGACGCCTGCCCCGGCCGGTCGACGTTGAAATCGTGCGATATCGCAAACTGATGCGTCGATGGATCCAGCAGCCAGTAGCGAATCTCGCGATCCTGTTCGGCGCGATGAAACTGGCCGAAGCACATTGCGGGAACAAGCAACAGCAGCGCGCGTTTCACTTGACCCTCCGTCCGATGATCTTCACCGGCAACTGATCGTCACGATCGTTCAGAAAACTGATGTGCACGCGCCCGGCAGGGTCGGTAGAAACGATCGCGGGCGACGCCGACCCGACCAGTTCGTATCCCAGCGGCAGGATCACCATATTGCGCTTGATGCCCATCGGCCGGTCGAACACCAGCGTTTTGTCTTTCTCGTAGTAAGACGGTGGATCCGTATAAGTTTTGGTAATCCGGATGCGAACTTCGCCGTTCTTCGGCACCGGATTCAGGAATTTCACGCGAATATACTTCTGATCGTCGGGGATCTTTCCGCGCACCAGTCCCGACGCGCGCGCCGCCGTGGCGTCCACTTCGCTGAACTCCAGTTCCCTCCCGGTATAGAGATCGACCACCCGTTCCTTGGTTGAAACCGATCCTATCCGGATCGGATTGAAGAAATACGCGGCCCCTTCGCGATCGCTGGAAACGTCGTAAACGATGTCGAAGGAGTGCGTGGAGGGCGGTAGCAAGTCGTAGATTGAAAACGCTTCGGTCGCGCGCATTAGGGGCGCGGCGGCCAGGAGGAAAATCGCAAACATTCTCATTATGGTTCTTCAGCATAGCACCGCGGTATCCTGGGCCATATGAAATATTCCATGGTTCTGCTCACCGCGATGCTCGTCTGGGGGCAGACCCCTCCTGTCGCGCCGCCGCCGGCCCCTCGTCCTACGCTGCCCTCCGCCGCGCAGCCGCAAACTCCTCCGCCGCCGCCCGTCTCCTCCGATGCCGTAGTCCTCACTATCGGCGACCAGAAAATCACCAAAGCGCAGTTCGACCTGATCGTGTCCACGCTCAATGAGCAACAGCGTACACAAGCACAGGTGAACACGCCCGCCGGCCGGCGTCGTTTGGCCGAGTCGTTCGCCGAATTGACCGTCATGGCCCACGAGGCGCGTACCCGCAAACTCGATCAGGAAAAGAAGGTGCAAGCCGAGGTCGCCCTTCAAACCGATCGCGTGCTGGCGCAAAGCCTGTATGATGAGCTCCTCTCGACCGCCAAACCCGATGATGCGGCGCTGCACGCCTATTACGACGCGCACAAAGCCGAGTGGGAACAAGTCAAAGCCCGGCACATCCTGATCCGTTTCCAGGGCTCCCGAGTCCCGCTGAAGACGGGCCAGAAGGATCTTACGGATACCGAAGCGCTGGCGAGAGCCGTGGAGATCCGCGCGAAGATCCTCGCCGGCGAAGATTTCTCGAAGCTCGCCGAAACCGAATCCGACGACGCGGGCAACGCAGCACAAGGCGGCCAGCTCGGAGCTTTCGGAAAAGGCGCGATGGTCGCCGAGTTTGAGAAAGCGGCCTTCGCCGCCGAGCCCGGCAAAGTGACCGAGCCGGTAAAAAGCCCCTTCGGTTATCACCTCATCCTGGTGGAAACGCACACCACCAGGCCGTTTGAGGACGTTCAAACCCGAAATCGAGAAAAAGGTGAAGCCCGATGCCGCGCAGAAGGCCATCGCAGACCTTAAGAAGAAAGTCGACGTCGTCTACGACGCCGCGTACTTCGGCGCCAAATAGCTATAGCCGGACGATCTTGGGCGACTTGTTGCCCTTCAGCGCGTTGCGCGTGTCCACGACGAGTTTTGCGCGCTTCACGATCCCGGGATAATCGAACGCCTTGTGATCGGTCACGATCACCACGCAATCCGCTTCAGACGCGGCCTGATCCGGATCCACCGCCGTCATCGCGTGGAGAAGAAACTCGTCTGCGCGCAGCTTGGCGACGTAAGGATCGCTGTAGCTCACCTTCGCTCCCCGCTTTTCGAGCAGATGGATAATATCCAGCGCCGGCGATTCGCGCACGTCGTCGATATCGCGCTTATACGCCACGCCCAGCACATGCACCTTCGATCCCTTCAGCGCCTTTGAATGATCGTTCAGCGCGTTCTGAACCTTGTCGACCACGAAATGCGGCATCTGCCCGTTGATATAGCCGGCCAGCTCGATGAAACGCGCCTCAATCCCGCTCTGCTTGGTTTTCCACGAAAGATAAAACGGATCGATCGGAATACAATGGCCGCCCAATCCCGGACCGGGATAAAACGGCATGAATCCGAATGGTTTGGTCGCCGCCGCGTCAATCACTTCCCAGACGTTGATTCCGATCCGGTCGCACATCATCGCGATTTCGTTCGCCAACCCAATGTTGATCATCCGGAACGTGTTCTCCAGCAGCTTGACCATTTCCGCCACGCGGGTCGAGCTGACTGGAACCACTTTTTCGAGCGCCTGCCCATAAAACAGCGCGCCAAGGTCGGTGCACGCTTCCGTGATTCCGCCGACTACCTTGGGAATATTCTTGGTCTGAAAATTGGGGTTCCCGGGATCTACGCGTTCCGGAGAAAAGCACAGGAAAAAATGCTCGCCGACTTTCAGATCCGGCTTTTCAAACATCGGGAGCATCAACTCATCGGTAGTGCCCGGATACGTGGTCGATTCGAGAATCATCAGCATCCCGGCATGAGCATGTTTGGCGATCTCCTGGCACGCGTTGACGATGAAGCTCATGTCCGGATCTTTGGTCTTGCGCAGCGGCGTGGGGACAGCGATATTGATCGTGTCCAGGTCCACGACCGCGCCGAAATCCGAAGTCGCTTTCAATTTCCCCGCGTCCACCAGCGGTTTCAGAACTTTCGTGGGAACGTCCTGAATGTACGATACGCCGCGATTCAACGAATCGACCTTGGACTGGTCGATATCGATTCCCATCACCGAAAAGCCGGCTTGCGCAAACTCCACCGCCAGCGGCAGGCCGACATATCCCAACCCCACCACGCCGACGCGTGCCTGATGCGATTCGATCTTCTTTTTCAACTCCTGCACATGATTCGACACTGATTCAACCATCCTTAGTAATAAAAATCTCCGCTCGCGACGATTTGCGCCGGTCCGGCCAAGAACATTTCGCCGCCCTCCGAGCGCAACGCAAGCGGCCCCGCTGGAGTCCGAACTTCAATCGGGCTTTCCACCAGCCCTCGAGCCGCCGCGGCAGCCGCCGCTCCAGTCGAGCCGGTGCCAGAACTCATTGTCTCACCCGCGCCGCGCTCCCAGAAGCGGACCTCCAGCGCGTGCCGGTCCTCCACGCGAATGAACGACACATTGGTGCGATTCGGAAACCGCGGATGCCGCTCCAGCCGCGCCCCCATCCCACGCCAGTCGAACTCAAAATCGTCGACGAACACCGCGCATTGCGGATTGCCGATGTCGAGAATGGTCGCATCGCGACCCTCAAACTTGTGGTGCAACTCCTCGATCGTCGCGCGACCCATGTTCATCTCGAATGTGAATGTGTCATCGCGCCGTTCGAGCAGCCGCAGATGCTTCATCCCCGCGCCCGTCGCGATTCGGACGTTCCCCCCCGTCAAGCCGTTTCGCATCAGGTACAACGCGGCGCAGCGCGTGCCGTTGCCCGATAGCGTGCTGGCGCTGCCATCCGAATTCCATAGCTCGATGGCGGCATCAGCGTCGCTCGCGGGCGAGATCACGATCCATCCGTCTGCCCCCACTCCCGTATGCCGGTCGCAAATCGCGCGCCCCAGCGCGGCCGGATCCGCGCCCGCCGGCACCTGCTCCCGCGGAGTCAGCAGAAAATCGTTGCGTGCGCCGTGCGCTTTCGTGAAGGGAATTTTCATTGGAGCTGGTAAATCTCCACCACCGGAGCTCCCTTTACGATAATCTGCTTCCGCAATCCATAATGGCGGCCGCGCCGGTCGGCTCTCTGAACCGCGGTAGCAACTTCGTCTCCCGAAAATCCCAGCGCCCATTCCTCGTGAAGAAACATCTCCGGCCGCATCACCGCCGCCAGATACGCCGGGCCGTTTCCGGAATGCAGTCCTTCGCGCAACGGAATCCCCGCCTCGCGCAGAACGCCGGTCAAATCCCCAAACGAAAACAGAATCCCCGACCCGTGCCGGTAATTCGCCGCCAAAAACTCCGCTGCTTCACGAGTCCACTCCCGGCGAGCCATCGAATTTATTTCCGCTTCCTTCCAACACACCGGCGCGCCGCTCGCCAAGACGGTCAACGGCAGCAACCCCAGCACGATCGCCATCGCGACCTGCCAACGCGAAGAAACCAACGTCACGATCGCTGCCCCCGCGAACGCCGCCAGGGGCAAAACCGCAATCGCGTAGCGAGTGTTATAAAAACTGTTCGGCCACAGCACCGGCACGAAGATCGGCGTACCCGAAGAGTGCATACTCCATACGTAAAACGCCGGCGCGAGCGCGAGCATCGCCAGCGGCCACCACGCCCGCTTCCACAGCGCCACAAACACGCCGATCATCCCCACACCAATTGCCGGCCAGCCCACGACCAACCGTGCCGCTGTCGAATAATACTTCAGCGCCAGCCTCCAATCGTGATCGCCAGGATACGGACTCATCCCTCCGGCCAACGCCCGCTGATAAATCGCCATCGCCAACCAGGGACCGTTGTAAAACTCCAGCGCACTCGCGTAATAGAAGCGATTGTGCGCGATCCACGCCAGCGGCGCGAGCGCGGCGATCGCCCCGAACAACACCGAGTGCCATTTCTGTTTCGCCACCAGCAGCAAGTACAAACACACGAACGGAATGAAAAACCACCCCTCGTATCGAGTAAGCGATGCGGCGTTCGACGCGATCCCTGCGGCAATGACCGCGACAATCGATTGCGAGTCGTGGAACCACAGCGTGGCCCACAACAGCGCCGCCACCGACGCCGCGAACGAAGCCTCCGTCATCGCGGTCGATTGCAGATACAGCAGGTTCGGATTCAGCGCGAACATCAGCGCCGCAGCCAACCCCGCCCCAGCCGATGCGTACGCGCGCCGCGCCGCCGCAAATAGAAAGACGCCGGCCAGAACCGAGCACGCCGGCGACACAATCGCCCCGGCCGCCCCGCTGTGCCACCAGTCATCATGCATGGAGGGCCAGATCACAAGGAGGTGCGGCAACGGCAGCCACACGGTTCCGATCTGCTCCGCACCCGGCGTGCGCGAATCGAGAAGCCGCCGCGCGATGTTCAGGTGCGCTTCCGCGTCGCCGTCGTAGAGGACGTATCCCCGCTCGAAGCACCAGCGCGCCGCACTGGTGCTGATGATCGCCAGGAGTGCGACCACGCCGCAAACCTGGAGTATCCCCTTCATTTAAAATGACGTGAACTTCTTGAATTCGTCGAATCGTGCGTCCACGTCCGCCCGCGTAAGCGTGCGGAATCGTTCCACGCCGAATTGTTCGCAACAGAAGCTGCCCATCACCGATCCGTAGATCACCGCCCGACTCAAGTCGCCTCGGCCGATGTGGCCCGCTTCCAGATCGAAGCCCTGTTCCGCCAGATAACCGATAAATCCACCCGCGAAGCAATCGCCCGCGCCGGTAGGATCGAACACGTCTTCGAGCAAATATCCCGGCACGATAAAAAACGAATCGCGCCGGAACAGCATGGCCCCATATTCGCCGCGCTTGATCACCAGCGTGTGCGGACCCATGTCGAGAATCGTGCTCGCCGCCTTGCGCAAGTTCAATTCCCCGGCAAGCATCCGCGCTTCGCTGTCGTTAATCAGCAAAAAATCCCACTCGCGGATGGTTTCGAGCAGCGCCGCGCGAAAATCCTTGATCCAGAAATTCATGGTGTCGCCGCCCGCCAGGCGCAGTCCGGTCATCTGCGCGCGCACACTGCGTTGCAGCGCAGGCTGGATGTTGCCGAGCAGCAGGTACGGCTCGGACCGGTATCGTTCCGGCAGCTTGGGATTGAAATCCGCAAAAACGTTCAGCTCCGTGGTCAGCGTCTCGCGATCGTTCATGTCATCCGAATATTTTCCCGCCCAGAAAAACGTCTTGCCGGGAACGCGCTCCAGCCCTTCCAGGTCGACGCCGCGGCCCGCCAGTAGCGCCGCGTCCTCGTCCGCGAAATCGTCGCCGACGATCCCCACCAGGCGCGGCTTGGTGAAGAAACTCGCCGCCAGAGAGATATAGGTCGCCGCTCCGCCCAGCATTCGCGGGACGCGGCCATGCGGCGTTTCGACTCCGTCGTACGCCACCGACCCGACCACAACCAGAGACATTTCCTGATTGTAGAGGATGCGCGGGTTAACATAGAAGCAGTGCTTTATCGCCTGGTCCTGCGGAACCTCCCCGACATCATTGGGTTAAGCTTGGTCCTGCTGATCCAGACTGCCGGCGCCTTCTCGATTCTGCGCCTGCCTGCCGTGCGCGCATCCGCCTCGCTTCAGCGTTGGGCATCGATCTCATTCGTGGTATCGGTGGCGCTCGCGATGTTCGCTTTTCTGCTGCGATTCGCGCGCGTGACCAGGCACTTTTCGCCCTGGTGGGCCGGCTGGGGCCGCGGCTTGATGATGTCCTGGGCGCTTTGCACCGTGCTGTTGGTGACGGCCCTCGCCGTGTCGCACCTCCTGCCGCGCGTGGGCCCGGAATACAACCCCGCGCGCCGCAACTTCATTGGCGCCGCTCATATGGCTCTCTTCGGAGCACCGGTCGCCGCTTTCGGATACGGCGTGTTCGTGGAACGATTCGGCCTCAAGTTACGTGAGGTGACCATTCCAGTTCCTGGCCTCGCTCCCGATCTTGACGGCCTGCGCCTGGTACAGTTGACCGATATTCACTTGAGCCCCTTCCTCTCGATCGACGAACTCGACCGTGCCATCGCGATGGCCAACGAAACTCGCGCGCACGTCGCTCTGGTCACTGGCGATTTGATCTCCACCGAGTCCGATCCCGTCGATCTATGCCTGGATCATCTGACTCGCCTTCGTGCCGACGCCGGAATTTTCGGCTGCATGGGAAATCATGAAATCTACGCTAGCTGCGAAGCGCACGTCGCACAGCGCGGCGCCCGCCTGGGCATGCGATTTCTGCGGCAGGCCGCGGAGCCTCTCAAGTTCGGAAACGCCGTCATGAATCTTGCCGGCGTCGATTATCAGCACATGCGGACGCCCTATCTGGTGAATGCCGAAAAGCTGATCGTGCCGGGTGCATTCAACGTCCTGATGTCGCACAATCCCGATGTTTTTCCCGTCGCCGTGGATCAGGGCTGGCAGTTCACTCTCGCGGGCCACACGCACGGCGGCCAGGTGCGGGTTGAAATTCTGCGCCAGGATATGAACATCGCGCGATTCTTCACGCCCTACGTCGACGGCATTTACCGCCGGGGCCCGGCTTCGATCTTTGTTTCGCGCGGCATCGGAACCATCGGCGTTCCGGTCCGTTTAGGCGCGCCCCCGGAAGTGGCTCTCATACGCCTGTGCCGCACCTGATCCTCAGTGACATTCACGCCAATCTGGAAGCGCTCAACGCCGTGCTCGCGGACGCGCGCGGGAAGTATGACCAGATTTTCTGTCTCGGTGACCTGGTCGGCTACGGCGCCGATCCCAATGCGGTGGTCGAGTGGGCGCGAACTAAAGGCGTCATCAGCATCCGCGGCAATCATGACAAAGCTTGCGCCGGCGCGGATCAGCTCGAATACTATAATCCCGCCGCCCGCTCCGCCGCTGTCTGGACCCGCGAGGCGCTCAGTAGCGAAAATCTCAAGTATTTACGGCAGCTTCCCCGCGGCCCGCTTCGCTATGACGATTTCGATTTGATCCATGGCTCCCCGGCGGACGAGGACGATTACCTGATCACACTCGCCGACGTTGTCCCGATTCGTGAATTCGTCGGCGCCCAGACCACTTTCTTCGGGCATACGCACGTCCAGGGAGGTTTTCTTCTGGCGCGAGGCGGCGTGAAGCACATCCTTCCGGCGGGCGCCTTCGAGCTGGAGCCCCACCATCTCTATCTTATTAATCCCGGTTCCGTTGGCCAGCCACGCGATGGCGACCCGCGCGCCGCTTACGCCCTGTACCATTCCGAGCAGCGCCTGGTCGAATATCGCCGCGCGGATTACGATATCGAAGCCGCCGCGTCTAAAATCCGAGCCGCCGGGCTTCCCACTGCCCTGGCCGCACGCCTGTTCGAAGGAATTTAACTATCTGTGTTTATCTGTGGCTAATTTACAGTCCGCTCCGCTTCACCGCGTAATCGATGGCTTCCTGTGGAACCTTGAACTCGGTCATGCCGACATTCCCCTTGTACCCGACCTCCGCAATCCCCGCCGCGCTCGTATAATACGCGTCCACCGTCATGCGCCTCGCCCACACGAAAAATCGAATCCCCGCCGCCAGTTCCGGCGTCTCGTTCTTCTTATACGCGATCCGGTCGAGCATGGCCGTCCTCTCGCCCGCCTTCGCCCCCAGAAAATCCGCTGAATATTGGCGTTTCATCGCCTCGTCCAGCCACGCAAGCCCGCCCGTATAAATCGCCGCCATCTCGGGATTCTGGCTGGAAAGCAAATCGATGAACGCCGCCGCACCGCCCTTCGACGCCCCGGGGACGATCAACTCGCATAGCGCCATCAGGGACTCGTATTCATGCCCGGTCAGCGCCTGCGGCTTGTAGGGACCGGATTTCGTCTCCTCCGCGACGCTTTCGTGCACGTGTTGCGCCGACGCGAACTCGATCGGTCCAGCCAACGCCAGCGCCGCGATTCGTTCAAGAACCTCCCGCCGCTTATACATTGCCCTTCCTCATTTCTTCCGCCATGTACTCCGCTGTTCTCCACGCCAGCGCGCAAATCGTCAGCGTCGGATTCTTGTCCGGATTGCTCACAAATGGCGCCGCATCCGCCACGAACAGATTCTTCACATCGTGCGACTGGCAATATTTGTTCAACGCCGACGCCCGCGGATTATCGCCCATCCGGATCGCGCCCACCTCATGAATAATCTCGCCGCCGGTCGAGATCTTCTGTTCCGCCGTCCCCGGACGACGCGCCGGCTTCCCGCCCATGGTTTCCAGAATTTCCGTGAACGTCTTCTCCATGTGGTCCACTTGCTTCAACTCCGCTTCGGTCCACTTGAAATGGAACTTCAGCGCCGGGATGCCCCATCGGTCCACCACGTTCGGATCGATATCGCAGTACGTGTCCTGATTCGGAATCATCTCGCCGCGTCCCGCGAAGTTCACCCGCGTCCCATAGTCTTCATAAATCGCCTTCTTCAGCGGCTCGCCGTAACCCTCCTCGCGATTCACCGTACCCGCGAATGACCCGACGCCCGGCATCCCATAGCCGCCGCCCAGCTCGATATGATACCCGCGCGGAAAATCGAGCTTCTTTTCCCACAACCACCACGGCACATACAGATGCGCGCCACCCATGCCGTCCGAATCGTGCCTCTGCATCCCCGCCAGCGCCGGGATCGTCGCGCCCAAACTGAACCCCGTGTTATCGGTGAGATTCCGCCCCACCTCGCCCGACGAGTTCCCCAACCCATTCGTATGCCGCGGACCCTTCGAATTCAGCAGCAGCCGCGTCGATTCACAGCAGCTCGCCGCCAGCACCACCGTTCTGCATTTGACCTGCTTTTCAGTCCGCGTCGCTTTATCGATATAAGAGACCGCGGTGACCTTACCTTCGCCATCGGTGATCAACTCGCGAACCATCGCGTTCGTGATCAGGTTCACTCGTCCCGTCTTCATCGCCGGGAACACCTGAACTTGCGCCGAGGAATAATTCGACGCCGTCTTGCACCCGCGCCCGCACTGCCCGCAGTAATGGCACGCCGGACGCCCGTTGGTCGCCTTCGTGATCACCGCCAGCCGGTTCGGAATGCATGGAATCCCCAGCTTGTCGGCGGCTTTCTTGATCAGCACCTCATGCACGCGCGGCGGAGGACACTGCTGAAAAACCCCATCCGGCGCACTGCGGATGCCCTCTTTCGATCCCGTCACGCCGATAAATCGCTCGGCCTTGTCGTAATACGGAGCGATGTCGTCGTAAGAAATCGGCCAATCCGTGCCGATCCCGTCGCGCGAATACGGCTTGAAATCGTAATCGGCATAGCGTAGCGAGATCCGCCCGTAATGATTCGTTCGCCCGCCCACGATCCGCGACCGGAACCACTGGAATTTCGAACCCTCCGCGACGCTGTACGGCTCGCCTTCCAGGTGCCATCCGCCCGCGTGCGCTGAAAACCAACCGAAATCCCGCCCGCGCCCGAAATAGCTGGCCCCGCCCGGACCCGACCCGCGATGCGGCACCTGGTACGGCCACACATGCTCCAGGTAATCGGTCTCCGGATGCAGCATGGGTCCCGCTTCGAGCAGCGTGACGCTCATACCCAGGTCTGTCAGGACCTTAGTCACCGTCCCGCCGCCCGCGCCCGACCCGATAATCACGACATCGGCGACAGGGCCATTTCGGATGATTTGAAACATGACCTGATGATAAAACGTCCCGTCCCCGGCGTCCATCAGGCGAAACCAATCCGACCCCGGTCTCGTCTATAATCGGCGATAGGACCCATGGAAGAAGTAACCACCCCGGGCCAACCGTCCGAGGAGTCCGAATCCGGACCCCCGCCCCGGTCTGCCGCTTCGGCGACCCTTTCCTGGCTGCGCGACTTGTGCCTCAGCGTGTTGATGGCGATTGTCGTCATCCTGTTCCTGTATCAGCCCGTTAAGGTGGAAGGCACCAGCATGATGCCATCGCTGGTCGACCAGGAACGCATCTTCATCAACAAGTTCATCTACCGCTTCGGCCTGGGCGACATCGGCCGCGGCGACACGGTGGTCTTCTGGTTCCCCGGCGACCCGAGCAAGTCCTACATCAAGCGTGTAATCGGCGTCCCCGGCGACACGGTGGAAGTCAACGACGGTACGGTGGTCATCAACAACAAGCCGCTGGCCGAATCCTACGTCCCCGAAGAGTATCGCGACCACGTCTCCATGCCGCGCCGAGTAGTTCCCTCGGAACAATACTTCGTCCTCGGCGACCATCGCAGCTTCTCCAACGACAGCCGGAGCTGGGGCATGGTCCCGCGCCGCTACATTTACGGAAAAGCCGTGTTCGTCTACTGGCCATTAGAACGAGTAGGCATCCTTCGCTAGAAAATGTGTTGAAAAGTGGGACAGACTACTCTGTCCCAAGCGCACGCCATCACGGTAATGCAGCGACCCTCGCCGAGTGGACAGAGCGGTCTGTCCCACTTTTCAACTTCATTACCGCCGAGAAAAAAACCAGCTCAACAACGTCAGCACTACACTAATGACCAAACACGTCACCACCGGGAAATAGAACGTCGTATTCTTCCCCCGAATCACGACATCCCCGGGCAACCGCCCGCCGATCGAGACCACCACCCCGATCACGATCAGCACCGCCCCCGCCAAAATCAACATCCGCCCCACGATCCCATTCTCACACCGGCAAACTATAATGGTGCGGGGGTCCTTATTTACTCATGATTCTGGAAGCGACCACGCCGTCGACCATGGAAGACGAGTTTAATCCGCGCCTGTCCGCCGAAGCGCGTTTCGATACCGCCGCCGCCCGGCTGGGCCTGGACGACGGCATGCAAAAGGTGTTGCGTTCACCCTCCCGCGAAGTCATCGTTCATATTCCCGTCGTGCTCGACGACGGACGCCTGGAAGTGTTCACCGGCTATCGCGTGCAGCACTCCATCGCGCGCGGCCCCGCCAAGGGCGGCATCCGCTACGCGCCCGACGTCACGCACGATGAAGTTCGCGCCCTGGCCGCCTGGATGACCTGGAAATGCGCCGTCGTCAACATTCCTTTCGGCGGCGGGAAAGGCGGCGTCATCTGCGACCCGGCATTGCTTTCGGACCGGCGAGCTTGAGCGCATCACCCGCCGCTATACCGCGGAGCTTTTCGAATTCATCGGACCGGAGATCGACGTTCCCGCTCCCGACATGAACACCAATGAGCAGACCATGGCCTGGATCATGGATACCTATTCCATGCACGCCCGCCATGACGCAGACCGCCGTGGTCACCGGCAAGCCGATCGCCATCGGCGGTTCCAGAGGCCGCGCGGAAGCCACCGGACGCGGCTGCATGATCGTCACCGATCAGGCTCTGCGCCGCCTGGGCCTGGAGCGATCCGCGACGCGCGTCGTGATTCAAGGCTTCGGCAACGTCGGCGGCATGGCCGCCAAGCTGATGTCGCGCGCCGGATATCAAGATCGTCTGCATCATCGAATGGGACGGCGCGGTTTACAACGCCAAGGGTCTCGACATCCTGGCGCTTGATGAAGCATCGCAACGAGACCGGCTCGATTCTCGGATTCGCCGGCGGCGAAGAGATCGACAAAGACGAAGCGATGTTCCTGGAAACCGACGTGCTGATTCCCGCCGCCAAGGAGAACGTGATCACGTCCCAGAACGCCCATCGTCTGCGCACCAAAATCCTGTGCGAAGGCGCCAACGGCCCTACCACGCACGTCGCCGACTCGATTCTCTCCGACAAGGGCATCTTCGTGATCCCCGACATTCTGGCCAACGCCGGCGGCGTCACCGTTTCCTATTTCGAATGGGTCCAGGACCGCCAGGGCTATTTCTGGAATGAGCAGCATGGTCAACGATCGTCTGGAAGAGATCATGGTGAACAGCTTCCAGGACGTGGTCGCCTACGCCGACAAGCACGGCGTGAACAATCGCCTGGCCGCGTACATGCTCTCGCTCGACCGCGTAGCACAGGCGATCCGCCTGAGAGGAATCTACGCCTAAATCGTCATTCTCCGAGACGCACCGCGGGAACGAAGCTGATCAACGCGGGATGCTTGCGAAGAGGCTTACTCAGCGATAGGCTTCTTCCGGCGGAATGCCCCGCACGCCACCACTTGAAAAGAACCCGGCGAGGCCCTCGCGATCGCAGCGACGATCGCATCCAGATTGTTTCGAATGATCGGCAGCTGAATCGCTGACAATGCCACAATCGCCAGACGCCGACCGCCCAGGTTCTGTTCGTAGCTCAGCGTTTGGTCGCCGGTCACCAGCACATCGATACCATTGTCTTCCGCTACCTGGAGCAGGTCGCCGTTCTTGAACCCGGCCCAACCCATGAAGACCGTAGTCACAACTTCGTGTGGCCCCAGCAGCCTCCGCAATGCGTGGTCGAGGTTTTCGTCCAGCAACACCCTCACGAGCGATGTTGCTCTCGCTGCGCCTGCGCAAATTCAATGAGTCGTCTGATCTGGGCCACGGTAAGAGTAGGAAATCCGTCGCGCAACTCCTCGATCGTTTCTCCGAGCTCGTAGCTGCCCACGATGGCGTCGGGCATAATGCGTGTTCCGCGCACGACCGGCCGGCCCGAGACTTTGCCGGGAACACATTCGATCAGTTCGCACTGCGTCCAGTCGATCTCTGAGAGAATGTGTGTCCTGTCCACTGAGCCCGCCTCACCCCCAGAATACAATTCTTCACCAACTGGCATCGCCCAGAGGCACAACGCTCCCGCATAATAGAAGCTTCTGCGATGTCAGCCGAGCCCTCCACGCCGCTCATGCGGCAGTACCACGGCATCAAGCAGCAGGTTCCCGAACACGCTGCTGCTGTTCCGCCTGGGCGATTTCTACGAGCTGTTCTACGACGACGCCGTCACCGCCGCGCGCGAGCTCGAAATCACGCTCACCGCGCGCAACAAAGAAAAAGGCCAGCCCATTCCGATGTGCGGCGTCCCTTATCACGCCGCCGAAAACTACATCGCGCGCCTGATTCAGAAGGGCTATCGCGTCGCCATCTGCGATCAGATGGAAGATCCGCGCGCTCGCCAAAAAACTGGTGAAGCGCGAGGTCACCCGCATCGTCACGCCCGGCACCGCGATGAACGCGCAGGTGCTGCGCTCGCACGAGAACAACTATCTTGCCGCGGTCATGCCCGTCGGATGCGCCGAGCCGGACTCGCGCATGTCGATATCTCCACCGGCGAATTTCGCGCCACCGAAATCGACCTCGCCGAACTCCCCGCCGCGCTCGAAACGCTGAACGCCCGCGAAGCGCTCGTCCCCGACGGGCTCGCCGACTCCAGCTGCCCTGCCTGAAGACCGACGTCGAACCCTGGGTCTTCGGCTCCGACTACGCCGCGCGCAGCCTGTGCGATCATTTCCACCTGCTCGCGCTCGACGGCTGCGGTCTCGAAGGCCGCCCGCTCGCCACCGGCGCCGCCGCCGCGATCCTGCACTACCTCCGCGAAACCCAGCGCACCGCGCTCGATCACCTGGAGCGTCCCGCGTTCTACGATCGCGCCGACGCGCTGGTCCTCGACGCGACCACCGTCCGCAATCTGGAACTGGTCGAGCCGCTGTTCGCCGGCGAATCCAAGGATTCGACGCTGCTCCACGTGCTCGACCGCACCCGCACCGGCATGGGCGGCCGTCTGCTGCGCCGCCGCCTGCTCGCGCCGTCGATCGACGTCGCCGAAATCGAAGCCCGCCTCGACGCGTCGAAGAACTGCACGGCGAGCACGATCCTGCGCGCCGAGCTTGCGCAAGGATCTCGCATCCATTCTCGACCTGGAGCGCCTTCTGGCCAAAGATCACGCTCTCCTCCGCCGGCCCGCGCGATCTGGCCGCGCTGGCGCGATCCCTGGCCGTGATCCCGTCGCTCAAACAGCGCCTCGCGACCGCGCAAAGCGCCAGGCTGCAAGACATTCTGGCCCGCCTCGACGAAATTGCCGAAGTTCGCGATCGCGTTCTCGCCGCGCTCGCCGACGAGCCGCCCGTGAATCTTAACGACGGCGGAGCCATCCGCGCCGGTTTCGACCCGCGCCTCGACGAGCTGCGCGACATCTCGCCGCAACAGCCGGACCTATCTCGCCCAGATCGAGCAGCGCGAGCGCAGCCCGCACCGGCATCGCGTCGCTCAAAGTCCGCTTCAACAACGTCTTCGGCTACTACATCGAAATCTCCAAAGCCAATCTGCATCTGGCGCCCGCCGATTACGAACGCAAGCAGACGCTGGTCAACGCCGAGCGCTTCACCACGCCGGAACTGAAAGAGCTCGAAGTCAAGATCCTGGAAGCCGAAGAGAAGATCCTCGCCATCGAGCGCGAAATCTTCGAGCAGCTTCGCGCGCTCGCCGTCCTCGCACGCCGCGCGCATCAAAGCCACCGCCGCCGCCGTCGCCGAATTGGACGTCGACGCGTCGCGCTGGCCGAAGTCGCGGCGGAAAATCGCTACACGCGCCCGCGATTTTCCGAATCCGGCGAAATGCAGAGTCGTCGCCGGCCGCCATCCGGTCATCGAAAAGCTCGCCGAAAAAGACGCGCAGCGCTTCATCCCCAACGATCTCTACTTCCATCCCGATACCGAATTCATCGCCGTGATCACCGGCCCCAACATGGGCGGCAAGTCGACCTATCTTCGCCAGGCCGCGCTGCTCGCGATTCTCGCGCAGATGGGTTCGTTTGTTCCCGCCGAATCGGCACTGATCCCGATCGTCGATCGCGTATTCACCCGCATCGGCGCTGCGGACAATCTCGCGCGCGGCCGATCCACGTTCATGGTGGAAATGACCGAGACCGCCGTCATCCTGAACACCGCCACCGCCGCGCAGCCTGATCGTGCTCGATGAAATCGGCCGCGGCACCTCCACCTATGACGGGCTCGCGCTCGCCTGGGCCGTGGTCGAGCACATCCACGCAACACATCCGCGCCAAGACTCTGTTCGCGACGCACTATCACGAGCTGACCGAGCTCGCCGGCCAGCTCGAAGGCGTCCGCAACCTGCACGTCTCGGTGAAAGAATCCGGCGACCAGATCCTGTTCCTGCGGCGCGTCGAGCCCGGCGCCGCCGACCGCAGCTACGGCATCGAAGTCGCGCGCCTGGCCGCGCTGCCGATGAGCGTGATCGAGCGCGCCCGCCAGATCCTGGCCCATCACGAATCCGCCGTCACCGAAGAGCTCGCGCCGCACTCGCGCCCCGATGCAGATCCAGCTGTTCGAGCCCGTGAACTCACCAGCTCGCCGACCGCATCCGCAATCTGAATCTGGACAATCTTCGGCCCATCGAAGCCCTGCAACTCCTGGCCGAACTGCAAAAGGAACTGAAGAGATTGATGAGAGTCGCCGGCATCATGAGCGGCACGTCGCTCGACGGCATCGACGTCGCCATCGTCGACATCTCGCGCAAACGCGACGGCGTAAGATCGAGCCGGTCGCGTTCCACACCGACTCCCTACCCGAAGCCGGTGCGCGAAGCGATCCTGGCGCGTCTCCAACACGATGACCCACACCGCGACCATCGCGCGCCTGAACTTCCTGCTGGGCGAGCTCTACGCCGACGCCGATCCGCGAAACCTGCCGCCGCCGGCGCGTTCCGCTGCATTCGATTTCGCTGTGCCGGCATGCACGGCCAGACCATCTTTCACGAAGGCGACGCCGGTCGAATACCTGGGCCACCGCGTCGCCAGCACGCTGCAAATCGGCGAAGCCGCGGTCGTGGCCGAGCGCACCGGCCTGTGGACCATCTCCAATTTCCGCGAGCGCGACATCGCCGCCGGCGGCCAAGGCGCGCCGCTGGTGCCGCTACGTCGACTTACCTGCTGTTCCGCCATCGCCGCATCGGCCGCGTCGCGCTGAACATCGGCGGCATCGCCAACATCACCGTGATCCCGGCAGGCGCCGACGCGCGACGACGTCATCGCGTTCGACACCGGTCCCGGCAACATGGTGATCGACGCGCTGGTCGCGCCGCATGACCGAAGGCCGCCAGACCTACGACCGCGACGGCCGCATCGCGCGCCGCGGCAAGGTTCACGATCGCCTGCTCGCGTCCATGCTGAGCCGATCCCTATTTCAAGCTCGCGCCCGCCCAAAGACCTGCGGGCCGCGAACAATTCGGCCAGGAGTTCGTCGAGCGGCCTGATCGCCACCGGCATTCCGCTCGCCGACCTGATCGCCACCGCCACGGAACTCACCGCGCGCTCCATCGCCGCCGCCATCATCGCCTACGCCGGAGACGCACCGCGAAGTCATCGCCTCCGGCGGCGGCGTGCACAATCGCTGGCTCATGCGCCGCCTGCGCGAGCTTCTGCCCGGATTTCGACCTCACCACCAGCGCCGAGCACGGCATCGATCCGGACGCCAAAGAAGCCATCGCGTTCGCCATTCTCGCCTACGAATTCGTCCAGCGCCGCCCCGGCAACCTGCCCTCCGCCACCGGCGCCCGCCGCGCCGTGCTGCTCGGCAAGGATTCGCCGGTTTAAGAATTCTCGCGCTCCTCGTCGAGCTGCGCCTGAAAATCGAGTTGCCGCACGCGCTCTAGCGGATCGTTTGACAATTCCTGATTATCCAGATCGTCCGGCATCGCCGGCTCGGGCGGCGGAGTCAAATCCGCCACGGAGCCTCCCGTGGACGACTTGGGAATCGGAGGAACGTAATCCTTGTTTTTCTTTCGCTGCAAATCGTCGATCATCTCGCGAATAAATTTCTTCATGCCCCGATTGTCAAGACATTCAATCGTCGAATGCGCGGCTCAAATCGCGAAAAGCCTGACAATGAAGCACTTTATCCGTGTGCATCGGTGTGAATCGGTGGCTAACTGACTCCGCTGATCTCCAGCCACCCCGGATTCCGTTCCGCATGGCAGGCGACTTCTTCCATGATCATTTCCATCGGCGTTTCCACACGCCACCCAAAATCTCGGCCCGCGTCGCGAGAATCCATCACTACCCAAGGAACGTCGTAGGCACGCGGCCGCAAATCCGCAGCAGGAGCGTGAGCGCCGAAGCGCCGATCGCACCACGCCGTCGCCTCCGCCAGCGACCACGCGTTCTCCGGCCCCCCGCCAACCGTGTACACGCGATCTCCCTCAGTGCGCGATTCGCGAAACTGACCGTCGATCAACACCGCCAGGTCATTCGGATGCAACGCGTCGCGAACCTGCTTTCCCGTCCCGCCGAATCCGATATACCGCAGCGGCATCCGCCGTTTATGCGCGTGGATCCAGTACGAAAAAATGCCCTGATCCGGCGTCCCGAACTGCCCCGCGCCCGCCAGCACGCAGCACCGGTCGATCCATACCGGAAATCCGAATGCCTGGCCATATTCCAACGCAACCGCCTCCGACGCGAGCTTGAAACTTCCATATAACGACACCGGCGCGCGTGTAGAAAACTCCACTCCGATGCCATGCTTTGAAACCCCAGCCGGCAACGCCGCCGAATCATCTAACCTGAACGCGTTCCCCTCAACCTTCAGCGGCAGCGAGGCGAGCGCCGGAATCGAATACACCCGGCTGCTGCTCAGCACCACCAAACCAGCCTGGAACCGCTTCGAATATTCGAGGACGTTCACCAGCCCAGCCAGGTTGTGCTCGAAAAGCTGCCGGCTGGTCAATCCGTTCTGTATCCCGCTGATTACGCTAGGGTTTCCCGCCGCATCGATCACCCAATCGGCCGCTGGCAGCGTCTCCAGATCGCTCGCCTGGCGAAGATCCCCATGCACCAGCGTGACCCCCAACTTTCGCAGCCGCGCGCGATTCGTCTCCGACCCCGGCCGCGTCAAATTGTCGATTCCGTGAACGGTCAGCCCTTCTCGCAGTTCCAACAATCGCGCCGCCAGCGAGCTTCCCACGAACCCGCAAATGCCTGTAATCAGGACCTTCATCGCGTCGCCGCATCATTCTAACAGACCGCCCCATGTTATCCTGAGGCTTAAGTGGCAAAACCCAAAGTTGTTGTGGTCATGCCGGCGTACAACGCCGAAAAAACCCTGCGCATGACCTACGCCGAACTCCCGCACGATGTGGTCGACCTGGTGATCCTGGTAGACGACTGCAGTTCCGACGAAACCACGCGCATCGCTCGCGAACTGAAGCTCGAAGTCTTCGTCCACGACCGCAATTACGGCTACGGCGCGAACCAGAAAACCTGCTATCGCGAAGCTTTGCGAGCCGGCGCCGATATCGTGGTCATGGTCCACCCGGATTATCAGTACGATCCGTCGCTGCTGCCGCAAATTATCAAGCCGATTGAAGAGGATCGCGCCGACGTGGTTCTCGGTTCCCGTCTGTTGGGCGGCAACGTCATGAAGCAAGGCATGCCGTGGTGGAAGTTCATCGCTAATCGCGCGCTGACAGCTTTCGAAAACGCCGTTTTCGGCCTGAAGCTGTCCGAATATCACACCGGCTACCGGGCCTATCGCCGGGAGGCGCTCGAAAGCGTCAACCTCGACATGAATTCGGATAAATTCGTCTTCGATCAGGAGATCATCGCGCAATTCGTGCACGTCGGGATGCGCATGGCCGAAGTCCCCGTTCCCACGCGCTATTTCGCCGCCGCTTCTTCCTGTTCATTTGTGGCAAGCTGCCGCTACGGCGTGTCGATCCTGTACGTGTTGTCGCGCTACATGCTGCACAGGGCGCATCTTCTGCCCCAAAAACAGTTTCAAAGTTTACGCCGCCGCTACTCTACCTACTCAGCCTGACCGCCAGCCGCTAGTCTCCTGAGTCAGAAGTTCGCTGGATAATTGCTGCCCCACGTAGTCCTACTTACAACGGCCGTCATCCCGAGCGCAGCGAGGGATCTGCTTTTAGTGCGTTGATAACACCCGAACGAAAAGCAGATTCCTCGCTCCGCTCGGAATGACTTTGGGGTCGGATGGCCACTATAGCCCGGCATGTAATGCTGCGATTTTCTGAATCAGGACAGTAGTGGTGTACGTCTCAAGTCCCGTCCGATAACGGCACAGTGTGCAAAAAGGGGGACTGGCTCGAATTTCGCCGCTTCTGCGAAAGTTCGTGCCTGTAGCCTTTTCGCCCCGCCCGAATCATATTGTTCGAGATCAGCGATGCACTACACGAAGGTAAATTCGTCCTTCGTAGATTTGTAATGACGTGTTTACATTCGCCTGATAGCGTGTGAGAACACGTCGGTAACGGCGCCTAAGTCGATCCGGCTTCGAGGTTAATTTGATGATCAACAACCGCAGTATCTGTGTGTCTGCACTTCTGTTTTCCACCATGGCAGCGTTTTGCCAGGTGAACACCGCCAGCCTAACGGGGCTGGTGAAGGATTCTACCGACGCCGTGGTCGCCGACGCCAAGATCACCGCGCGCAACGCCGCGACCGGAATCGAGCGCACCGTTCAGACCAATTCCGACGGCTACTATTTCTTCGCGAATCTGCCCGTCGCCACTTATGAAATCGCCGTGGAGAAAACCGGATTTCAGAAAGCCGTCAGCACTGTCAACCTGGACGCGACCGAAAAAGGCCGCCAGGATTTCACGCTGGCGGTCGGAACCGTATCCACCATCGCCAATGTTGAAGCCGCGGCGCCGCTGCTGTCTCCCGAAGATGCTTCGCTCGGCTCCGTGGTCGACAACAAGTACGTCACCGAATATCCGCTGCTGCTGCGTAGCTGGGACGATCTGGTGAACTTGGTCGCCGGAGTCCAAGGCCAGCGCTATACCGACCAGGGCGGCAGCACCAGCGCGGGCCGTACCGGCGGATTCAACGTCCACGGCATTCGCCAGCTCGAGAACAATTTTCTGCTGGACGGTATCGACAACAATTCGATTTCCGAAAACGTCCAGGAGCTGACCACGCAGGTCGCCCGCCCCTCCGTCGACGCTCTTCAGGAGTTCAAGATCATCACCAACCCGTATTCGGCGGAATATGGCCGCGGCGGCGCCGTGATCAGCGTGATCAGCAAAGGCGGCACCAACGAAATCCACGGGACCCTCTACGAATATCTGCGCAATCGCGATACCGACGCCAACGACTTCTTCTCGAATCGCCAAGGCTTGGCTAAGCCCGAAAACGTCCGCAACCAGTTCGGCGGAAATCTCGGCGGACCCATCAAGAAGAACAAGCTGTTCGCCTTCTTCGATGAAGAAACCACGCGCATCGTCACCGGCCAGCTTCGCAGCGGCACCGTGCCGACCGATAATGAGCGCGTCGGAAACTTCAGCGCCGCCGCCGGAGCTGCGCTGAACATCGTTTATCCCACCATCTACCAGAATGGCGCGCCCGTCGCGGGCAATATGATTCCGTCGACCAGCATCTCGCCCGTCGCCAGATCCATCATGGCGCTGTTCCCGGAGCCAACCGTCCCCGGCGCGGAGTTGAACAACTACTTCCGCAACGCCAATATTACCGACTACACCAATCGCTACTCGGAGCGCATCGATTGGCAGGCGTCCGACAAAGACGCCGTCTTCACCCGCTACACCTGGAGCAATCGCGACCGCAACAGCCCCGGCCTGTTCCCCGGCCTCGCCGACGGGACGCAGTCCTCTTCGCAGGGTGCCTATCATCTGACCGCCGACCAAGCCGTCATCGGCTGGACGCGGCCCTTCAAAGCGAATCTGGTGAATGAGTTCCGCGTCGGCTATGAGCACGACAACTCCTTCGCCAAGCAGGAGCCGTTCGGTCAGTCCGGCGGCAACCTGGTTCCCGGCGTTCCCAACAACCCCGCGTTCGCCGGCGGCGTCACCATGATCACGTTCGCGAATATCAACACCTTCATCGGCTCGCCGAATTTCCTGCCTAAGTTCCAGAAGACGCAGCAATGGCAGTTCAGCGACACGCTTTCGTGGACTCGCGGCCGGCACCAGCTCAAGTTCGGCACCGACGTGCATGCTCCACAGGTCGATAACTTCCAGGATGTTCCCGGCCTGCGCGGGGCCTTAAACTTTGACAAAATTTTCACCTGCGAGCGCAATGCGAGCAACCAGTGCGTCGCCAACACCGGCATCCCCTACGCCGATTTCCTGTATGGCGACCCGCAGACCGCTATGCTCTCGAACCAGTTCGTGGCGCACCAGAAATGGTATTGGTTCGACTTCTTTGTTCAGGACGACTGGAAGGTTTCGCAAAAGCTGACTCTGAACCTCGGCCTGCGCTATGACTTTTCCTCGCCCGTCTGGGAAGGCAACAACTACTTGTCGAACTTCAACCCGGCCGGCGCGGGCTCCATCATCACCGCTTCCAGCGGATCGCTGTATAACCGGGCTCTGGTGCAGCCGCAGAAACTCAATTTCTCGCCGCGCATCGGCTTCGCCTACCAGCTCGAATCCAAGACCGTGCTGCGCGGCGGCTACGGCATCTACTATGTTCCCTTCGACCGCGCCGGCAGCGAGAACGAGCTGGCTCTGAACCCGCCGGCGTTCATCAACAACAACATCTCGCTCGCGTCCACGGCTCTGGCTCCTGTGTTCCCGCTCGACAGCGGATTCCCGAGCACCTTCCTGAATCCCGCCGACATCAATTACAAGCTGATCCACCTGCGCGCCTCCAATCCGGACGATCCTCGTCCCTACACCCAGCAGTGGAGCTTCGGCATTCAGCGCGAATTGATGAAAAACCTGTTTCTGGAAGCGGACTACGTCGGCAGCAAAGGCACGCACATCCTGACGCTCAGCGACCTGAATCAGTTCGTCAACAATGGCCAGCAGGTTCTGCTCAGCCCGCAGGGACAACCGGTGCTGCCTTATCCCGGCTTCGGTTTGCTTGAGTATTCGGAGAATAACGGGAATTCGAACTACAACGGCCTGGATCTGACCGTCGAGCGGCGCTTCGCCGCCGGCTTGAGTTTCCGCCTGGCCTACACCTGGTCGAAGTCGATCGACGACACGGCCGAGCAGCTTTCGGTATACGGCTCCAACGCCTTCTCGCAAATCACCAACAACCTGGAATCCTGGCGCGGACCTAGCGATTTCGACGTTCCCCAGCGCGTGGTTTTCAGTTGGGTGTATGAACTGCCCTTTGGACAGGGCAAGCGCTTCGCCTCCTCCGGAATGGCATCCAAGATTTTCGGCGGATTCCAGGCCGCCGGATCGTACTCCTACGCCGCCGGACGTCCCTTCACTGTGTTTGCCACCTCCAACAACAGCTCCATCGACATCGGCGAGGAGCAGGCTCTGCCGAACGTGATCGGCACGCCGGTGACGCCCCAAAACGTGAACTGCTGGTTCTATTCGACCAACAATCCCAAGTGCAACGGCTTCAGCGGCGCGAACGCCTTCAGCATTCCCGCGCCGGGCGTGTTCGGCAACGCCGGCCGCAACATCCTTCGTGGACCCGGCCTTCAGGACCTGGACGTTTCTCTTTCCCGCAACATCGCGATCCGGGAGCGCATCAAGTTCCAGATCCGCGCCGAAGCTTTCAACCTGACCAACACGGTCGCCTTCGGCCTTCCCAATTCGAACGTCAGCGGCGGCTCGCCGGGAGTGATCACGTCGCTCGCCGCCGATCCGAGAATTATGCAGTTCGCGGCACGCCTGAGCTTTTAGAGAATTCTAGCTACCCCTTTCAGCCATGCGAGGATAGGATGGTGAAAATCCATCCGATCCTCGCAATTTTTCTTTGCGCGCATGTAATTCCGGCGCAAGACAAGCAACCCGGAACCCGGTGGACTGATGAACAGCTCAAGCAAGCCGTCGCGCCAGCCCGCGTGGGCCGCAAACTGACGCCTAAATCCTGGCCCGGCAATGCGCGAGTGGCCGTCTGCCTCAGCTTCGATGTCGACAACGAATCGTATCTCTTGGCCGCCGGCCAAACCTCGCCCACCACGCTCTCCGCCGCCGATTTCGGAGCCGAAACGGGACTGCCGCGCATTCTCGACCTGCTCGATCGCCATCAAGTCCCCGCGTCGTTCTTCATTCCCGCCGTCAGCGCGCTGCTGCATCCTGAAATGATCCCGGCGATCATGAAAAGCGGCCGCCACGAAATCGGCGTCCACGGCTGGATTCACGAATCGCCGCCCACCATCGACAACGCCGCTGAAGAAGGCCGCTTGCTGAACAAAGCCATCGATTTTCTGACCAACGCCACCGGCAAGCGACCCGTCGGCTACCGTGCCCCCGGCTGGGCGTTCAGCCGGCACACGCTCGGCCTGATCCGCAACGCCGGATTTCTCTATGACAGCAGCCTGCAAGCCATGGACGAGCCTTACGAGATCCTCTCGAACGGCGAACCGACCGGCATGGTCGAGCTGGCCATCGACTGGACCCTCACCGAGACCCCGTATTTAGGCCGCGGCGGCACTATGCCCTCGCCGGAGCTGCTGTATCAGCTCTATCAGGAAGAGTTCGACGGCGCCTATCAGGACCGGACCATGTTTGTCCTGACCTTGCATCCTCACGTAACCGGCCACCGCGCCCCGATCCAGCACCTCGACAAGCTGATCACGCATATGCAGTCGAAGCCGGGCGTCTGGTTCGCGACGTGCGAACAAGTGGCTCGCTACGTAAAAGACGCGAAATAGCGACGATTCTCCGGATGGATCCGAGTGGGTTCGCGGTATCATGCAGTTAATGCAACCTGCGTTGCTTCCGGAGCTGTGCAATCCCTACCAACCGTTGCCCTCGGTCTGGGACGGCGAGGATGCCGATCTGATTGAACGAATGCTTGTGTTCTACCCGCACAAGCCTGCCAAGCGCATACTGGACGCCACCGTGAACGGCGGGCGCTTCTGGCGCGGCAGCAAGCGCAAGATTGTCGGAGTCGACATCGATTGTTCACATCGACCGTCGATTGTTGCGGATAACACGAAAATGCCGTTCGCTGACCGTCGCTTTGATGTTGTGGTGTACGATCCTCCGCACGTTCCCAATCAGGGCAAGGACGATCAGAAGGATTTCACGACCCGTTTTGGGTTAGGAGAGCGATCGGAGAAGGAGCACGGCTACAACTTCGCATACCTATATCCGGCCTTTGTCCAGGAGGCCTATCGTGTTCTAAGAGCTGAAGGCATTCTGCTTTGCAAGATAACCGACTACGTCCACAATCATCAGTACCAGTGGGCGCACGTGGATTTCCTTCAGGCTGCCACAGCAGCGGGATTTCGCGCCTGCGATTGCATCATCAAGGTTCGCAAGGGCCCGATCGTCGATCCGAAGTGGAAGACAGCGCATCACAGCCGGCGGCAGCACTGTTATTGGCTTGTTTTTCGCAAATCCGACAAATGCGAGTAAGGCTCCGAGATAGCCACATCCCACTCGAGCAGCACTACGCATTCTTCGGTCTTCAGGCGTTGTATCTGACACTTGCCGTCCGAAGCGTCGAAATGCACATGGAACACCTTATCCTTTCCGCGGAATACGTCGGCCCCTAAGCTGATCCGCGTGGTTCGTTTTCCAACCGGTTTTAGATTAGCTGTCCCGATTAGTTTGAGCGTGTCAACGGCGATCTCCAATAACTGATAGTGAATCAGCGGCCCTTCCCACACCGCCCTAAGCATCAGGATCAGATCGTATGCGCTTAGATGGGCAAGCGCCCGCTCGGTAAGAGATTTGGCCTCCCACGGATCGCGCTCGGTTGTGCAGAGTTTGGTTATGCTCACAAGTTTGGGTTTTGTACCGAGGCCGGTCTCCGTTTTCAGCGAGATCTTCCGATCCTCGACAATCAAATCCGGCCCCGCCAAATTCCCGCCGGTTCGACCCAGCGGGGTGAACGGTTTCTTGATCCAGCGAAAGGCCTCTTCCACCAGCGCCTCAAAATAGTTTCCTTGTGGCGGAAGCTGGGGATAGATCGAATGGTGCACATTCACAAGCGCGCGGATGGCAATGAGGAAATCGGGCTGGAAGACACCGCTGGGCTCAGGCAACTCCGAGAATTCTATCACGCGGGATGCGCCACCGCAGTTGACAGCTTTTTCGATATCTCTTACACTGTTAGATAAATGCGCAACCTACTCTTTCTCGCACTCCCTCTCATCCTCAGCGCAGCCGACCGGAAAGCCGCCGTCGACCAACTGGTCCAACCCGTTATCGACACCGGAACCGCGCCCGGAGTCGTCGTGGGCATCCTCGAAGGCGGCAAAACGCAGGTATTCCCCTATGGCAAAGGAGCCGGTGATCACGCTCCCGACGCCAACACCGTTTACGAAATCGGCTCGGTCACTAAGACCTTCACTACCACCGCGCTCGCCGTCATGGTCGACCGCAAGATGGTCGCGCTCGACGATCCGGTTCGCAAATATCTCCCTCCCGACGCCGTTCCGCCCGCAGCCAATAGCGATCCCGAGATCCGCCTGGTCGATCTCGCCACGCAAAGTTCCGGCCTTCCGCGCATGCCGACCAATTTTCGTCCCAAAGATCTGCAGAATCCCTACGCCGATTACACACCGCAACTGCTCTACCAATTCCTCGCGAAACAAACGCTTCATCTAGACCCGAAAGCCGGATTCTTCTACAGCAATCTCGGCATGGGCCTTCTGGGACACGCGCTGAGCCTGCGCTACGGCAAGAGTTATGAACAGATGATCACGGAGCTGGTCACCGCGCCGCTCGATCTGTCCGATACTCGTGTAACTCTCACCGCCGATGAACAGGCCCGGCTCGCGCCCGGCCACGATGGCGACGGCAACGTGGTGCACAACTGGGATCTCGACGCCCTGGCCGGAGCCGGCGCACTCCGTTCCACCGCAGCGAATCTGCTTCGCTACCTTCAGGCCCATCTCGATCCGCCGGAAAAACTCAAAGCCGCCATCGAACTTGATCACGTCGAGCATGCCAAGATCGGCAACATGGGCAGCATTGCTCTAGCCTGGATCATCAAGCCCGACGGAAAAACTTATTGGCACAACGGCGGCACCGCCGGCTATACCACCTACATTTCTTTCAACACCGCGCAAAAAACCGGAGTGGTCGTGCTGGTGAACAGCGCCGGCACCCTCATGGATCAGCTCGGCGACCGCATGGAGCACATGCTCGCCGGCACTCCAGTTGAGCCGCTCCCGCTGCATCGGACTATTTCTCTCGATCCAAAAGCGCTCGATGAATTCGTGGGTACCTACGAAATCGCGGCCGCGCGCCTGACCATCACGCGCGACGGCAACGGCCTTCTCGCGCAGCTCACGGGCCAGCCCGCTCTGCACATCTATCCCGAAGCGAAAGACAAATTTTTCCTCCGCATCGTGGAAGCAAGCCTCACTTTCGACCGCAACGATCAGGGCCAGATCACCGGCCTGGTGATGCACCAGAACGGCCGCGACACCAAGGCCAAGAAGGCGCAGTAGCTATACTTAGAGTTTGGAGCTGGAAAAAACATTACTGCGCAAAGTCGGCGAGGCCGTCGCGCGATTCAAAATGATTCGCGATGGCGACCGCGTCGCCGTGGCTCTGTCCGGCGGCAAGGATTCTCTCACGCTGCTCGAAGTCCTGCTGCTGTTGCAACAGCGTGCGCCAGTCGCGTTCACCGTCTGCGCCTTCACCGTCGAGCAGGGGAAATTTCTCCGTCCCTTTGAACCGTTGGGCGAATACCTGAAATCCCGTAACGTGGACTGGACATATCATCGCGATAATCCCTCGATTCGTCTGATCGAGGAGCAACCCGGCCACGGGTGCGACCTGTGCAGCCGCTATCGCCGCCGCGCCGTGTATCAAATCGTCCGCGGACTGGGCGCCAACGTGATTGCCTTCGGCCACACCGCCGACGATTTTTGCGAATCGTTTCTGCGCAATGCGCTATTCACCGGCCGCATCAGCTCGCTGCCGCCGATCACCTGGTCCCGCCAGCGCGATTTTCGCCTGATTCGCCCGTTGTGTTTCGTCACCGAGGACCTGACCACGCAATTCGCCGCGTCGCTGGGTGCGCCCATCATTCCCTGCGGCTGCGCCGACCGCACCGGCACCGTGCGCCGCACGCTGCGCGAAATGTTCGCGAACCTCGAAAAAGATTACCCGCATCTCAAAGAAACCATGCTGGCCGCGATGGGAAATATCGAAACCGGCCGCCTGCTCGACCCGCGATTTCTCGATCTGGAAGGGACTAAAGAGGCCAATCCGCTAGTGGTTCTGTCCGACTCGTAGCTGTTAGAATCGTCTCTTGCCGGCGCCCATCGTCACCGTCGTCGTGCCCACTGTGGCGGCTGGCGGCGTCCTGGTGGATTGTTTACACTCAATCGAAATACAAACCTTTGACCAGTTTGAGGTGATCGTAATCGACAACAGCGGCGCCCGCCTCGCCTCTTGCACCAGCGCACGCGTGCGCGTGGTCTCGAATGACCGCAACGTCGGCTTCGGAGCCGCCATTAACCAGGCGTTTCACGTCTCTGAAGCCCCTTATCTCGCGACGCTCAACGACGACGCGGTCGCCGACCCGCGTTGGCTCGAAAAGCTTGTGACCGCCGCCGAAGCCCGCCCGCGCGCGGGAATGTTCGCGTCAGAGGTGCGCCTCGACGCAACTCATCTCGACTCCGCGGGCATGCTGATCGCCGCCGATGGTTCCAGCAAACAGCGCGGCCACCTCGAATCGCCCGCCAAGTTCGCCGGCACGAAGGACGCCTTGCTCCCCAGCGGATCCGCCGCCCTTTACCGCCGCAAAATGCTGGATGAAATCGGCCTCTTCGACGAATCCTTTTTCTTATATTGCGAAGACACCGATCTCGGCCTGCGCGCCCGCCGGGCCGGTTGGGAATGCGCCTACGTTCCCGGCGCGATCGTCGAGCATCGCTATTCCCACTCCGCCGGCCGAGCTTCGCCGCTGAAAGCCTATTACGTCGAGCGCAATCGACTCTACACCGCGATCAAGAATCTTCCATTGTCGATGTTAGCCGCCGCGCCCTTCGCCTCCCTCGCGCGCTACTTCTGGCATTTGATGTCGCTGTTCGAAGGCAAAGGCAAGACCGCTGAATTTCGCGCCGCTGGATATTCGGCCGCCTTGCTTCCTTTTCTGGTCGTGCGCGCCCACGCGGCTGCACTGTTCCGCCTGCCGCGCCTGCTGCGCGAACGCCGCCGCATTCGCCGGACCGCTCGACTCAGCGCGCGCGAGTTTCGCTCGCTGCTCACTGAAAACGCCATTTCCATCCGCCAGGTGGCGAGGCTGTGAAGCTCCTGATTCTCATTCCCGCTTTCAACGAAGAAGGCGCAATCGGCGGCGTCATCAAGGAAGTGCACGACGTCATGCCCGGCGTTCCGGTCCTGGTCGTGGACGATTGTTCCGAGGACGCCACCCGTGCTATCGCCGCCGGCGCGGGCGCGCGCGTCCTTCCGATGCCGTTTCATCTCGGCCTGGGCGGCTGCGTGCAAGCCGGCTACCGCCTCGCCTTCGAGCTCGGTTACGACTACGTGATTCGCGTCGATGGCGACGGCCAGCATAACCCCAACTACATCCCCACAATCCTCGAAGCTTTAGAGCGCGAAGGCTGCGAAATGGTGATCGGATCGCGATTCATGAACGGCGCGGGCGAGCACTCCGGTTTTCTGCGCGCGTTCGGCATCGTATTTTTTCGATTCATGCTCCGTCCCATTCTTGGGAAGGCCGTGCACGATCCCACGTCCGGATTCGTGGGCGTGAATCGCACCGCGCTCGCTCTGTTCAGCAAAAGTTTCCCGCTGGAATATCCTGAAATTGAGGCGCTGGTGGTGCTTCAGCGCAAGCGCTTCCGTTTCGTCGAGGTGCCCGTCGTCATGCGCCCGCGCCGCGCCGGACGCTCCACCATCACCGCGCTCCGTTCGCTCTACTATCCCGTGCACGTGCTGCTGGGCGTGTTCGTCAATGTTTTGAAATTCGAAGGTCGGAGAAAATAAAATGGATCGTCTGACCAACGTCATGACCCTGTTCAGCGCCGTGCTGATCTGTTTCGTTCTCGTCTCCGTGCGCCGCGCGCATATCCGCGTGGAGTATTCCGTCAGTTGGCTGGTGGCGGCGCTGGTGCTCCTGATTTTCTCCGAATGGCGAGCGCTGCAGGAGCGCATCGCCGCGGCGCTCGGCCTCGAAAACGCGCCGCTGGCCGTGCTGATGGTCGCCGGCGCCGTGTTCCTGATCGTGCTCTATCGTTTTTCCCTGATCATCTCGCGCCTGAAGGATTCCAACATCGCTCTCATGCAGCGCGTCGCGATTCTGGAATTTCGCCTCACGGCTCTCGATGAAAAAAGCAGTACCAGACCATGAAGAAGAAAAAGCCACCAGCAGAAATCAAACCTGCCGCTCCGCCGCCTCGCCGTTCGATAGATATACAGTGGTGGCCGTGGATCGCCGCCGCCATCGGACTTTTCATCGTCTTCGAAATCTACACGCCCGCCCTCAACGGCCGCTTCGTCTTCGACGATTTCAGCCTGCCCTTCTTCTCGCCCACCATCAGCGATAAATTTTCGGGCTGGGTGGGCTTTTATCGCCCGCTGCTGATGCTCAGCTACTGGCTCGACTTCCGTCTTTGGCACGCCGCCGACCAACCCATCGACGCGCACGCTTTCCACGCCACGAACGTCTTCTTTCATTTTCTGGCGTCGGTTTTCGCCGCGCTGATCGTGTGGAAATTGCTCGAATGGGCCGAAGTCAAGGGACGCATGCGAGCCGCTCTGGCCCTGTTCTCCGGAGCGCTATTTCTGTTGCACCCTTTGCAGACTGAATCTGTGGCTTACGTCGCCGAGCGCGGCGAAGATTTGAGCGTGATGTTCTATTACGCCGCGTTCGCAGTGTTTCTGTACCGCCGCACTGAATCGATCACGCTGCTGCGCTCGCTCGCCGTGATCATCCTGTTTGGAGCGGCGCTCGCCAGCAAAGAACACACGCTGACGCTGCCGGTTCTGCTCCTGCTCACCGACTATTTCTGGGGGCGCGGCGGCCTTCGCAAGAATATCTATCTCTACGCGCCGTTTGCCGTCGGCGCGGCCATCGGAGGAGCCTTCGTCTACCGCATTCTCCGTGAATCCGCCACCGCCGGATTCCATCTGCGCGATCTGACTCCGGTCGACTTCTTCCTAACCGAATGTCGCGTCTTCTGGATCTACGTGCGCCTGTTCTTCCTTCCCTTCGGCCAGAATATCGACCCTGATATTCCCGTTTCGCACGGCCCATTGGATCACGGCGCGATCTTCGGCTTCCTGGCGCTCGCCGCGCTGATCGCCGCGGCGTGGATTTACCGCAAGCGCTTTCCCCTCGCCGCCTTCGGCGTGTTCGTATTTATTTTGCTCCTCGCTCCGACGTCTTCCATCGTTCCCCTTCGCGACGTGATGGCCGAACGCCGCATGTATCTCCCCTTTATCGGCCTGTTGCTGGTTGCGTGCGAAATTCTGCGCCGCATCAAATTCGAACATGTCGTCGGCATAGGCGCTGCGGTGCTGGTCATCTGCTCCGTCCTCACCTATCAGCGATCCCAAGTCTGGGCCGATCCACTCGCCTTGTGGCGGGACAGCGTCTCGAAGTCTCCCGATAAATACCGCCCGCGCTTCCAGCTCGCCTATGCGCAATTCGAGCACGGGCAATGTCCTGCCTCCGCGCAATCCTATGAGGCCGCCTCGCGTCTCGGACCCATCGAACTGGACCTTCTGGTCAACTGGGCGCTCGCGCTCGAATGCTCCGGCAAGTGGGAACAAGCCATCGATAAACTTCGCGAAGCGCAGCAACGCCGCAACGACGCGCACATCCATTCACAGATCGCAATGGTCTACGCGAAACACAAACGTATACCGGAGGCTTTGGAAGAGCTCGCCACGGCCGAACGGCTCGACCCCAACTACGACGTCACGTACCTGTATCGCGGCAACATCGACGAGCTACAAGGCGACCGCGCCGGAGCCGCCCGCGAATACATGCACGCGCTGCGCCTGAATCCGCAGCTTCAACCCGCCCGTGAAGCACTGACCCGCGTGGCCGCCGGACGCTAATGTGTGAAAAGTCAGCATCCACCGCTCCCCTGAAAAACCACCTGAACTTCGCCGAATCTTCGCCATTTGGCGATGGTTTTTCATTTTTATCAGTGGGCTGTAGGCCCATGGAAACTTCCTTTGGTCGCGGCTCGTTTAAGTTGCTGATTTTTGCGAGAGCTGGCAACGAGCCGCGACCAAAGGAAGCGGTCAATCCCGCGGGTTTTCACACACACTCCTCAGCGAGGGGATTCCCGGGGGCGGTTCACTAGATGACGCGCATCGGCGTCAACGCGCTTTATCTGATCCCCGGCGGCGTCGGCGGAACCGAAATCTATCTGCGAGAACTGCTGAGCGCCCTCGCCCGCATCGACTCGTCGAACGAATACTTCATCTTCACCAATTTCGAAACTCACTCGACCAAAGGCGACGATCTGGTTCCCCGCCAGGCGAATTTTCACTCGAAGCCGCAAGCCGTGCACGCCGCCTGGCGGCCCGCGCGCATTCTCTGGGAACAGATCGTTCTACCCATGGAAGCCTCGCGCTACCGCCTGGATGTTCTGTTCAATCCCGGATTCACCGCTCCGCTCTTCGCGCCTTGCCCCTGCGTGACCGTTTTTCACGACCTCCAGTACAAGCGCCATCCCGAATATTTCCGCTGGTTCGATCTTCCCTTCTGGCGTCTTCTCCTGTGGACCTCCGCCCACCGCTCTCGCACCCTAATCGCCGTCTCCGAAGCGACCCGCGCGGATCTCGAATATTTCTATAAATTCGCCGCCGGGCGCATCCAAGTGATCCCTCACGGCGTCGATCCGGCATTTTTCGCGCTGGACCGTTCGAAGATCGAACCCTATATCCTCTGCGTCTCCACCCTGCATCCGCACAAGAATCTCGACCGCTTGATCCGCGCCTATGCCCAGCGCAAGCGCGACTACAAACTGATCCTCGCTGGAATGCGCGGCTTCCACGCACCGCAACTCGAAACACTCATCGCCGAACTCGACGTTGCCAAATCAGTCGAGCTCACCGGCTGGATTCCGCGCCCCGATCTTCTGCGCCTCTATCAACACGCGCGCGCATTCATCTATCCATCTATGTTTGAAGGCTTTGGAATGCCCGTGCTCGAAGCCATGGCCGCGCGTATTCCGGTGGCATGCGCGGACATTCCTCCCCTACGCGAAGTCGCCGGCGATGCCGCGCTGTATTTCGACCCGCAAGACGAGAATGCCATCGCAGCCGCGCTCGATCGCGTGACGTCGGACGATTCTCTAGTCGCAGCCGGCGCCGCGCGAGCCCGCAACTTCACCTGGGAATCCGCCGCCGAACGCACCCTCGCCGTGCTCAGTCACAAGGATCTTTCTTAACGTCATCAATGCGTTACGAAAATCCGCTTGCGACGTGGTGCTAACTTCGAATCAGAAAAACTTCCTGGCCAGGAAGGCAAGTGTCGTATTGAAGTGGTACTGAACTCCCGGTAAGCTGTTAAGGCCTTGCGGTGTCAGCTCGGAGCATGGCATCGACGGGAGATTGCGTCGAATCGATTCGATAAACTTCCGGCGTGTTATTAAGTGCGCCGGGAATCAGAGAGGGAATATTATTCGAAAGCAGAGAAACCGCGGGACGCCATAAAGCGAGTACCCCAGATCATCTTCAGCTAGAAGTTTCCTCGAACTATCGGCGGCCGGAATACGCCTGGCGATAAGTCCAGAAGCCCCGGCCGCCCACGACATTAGAAGTGTCTTTATCTTCCGACCACCAGAATCATGAAGCTGTCCGGAATCGCCTGCGGCCGGCCTTTTTTTCCGTCCTTGCCCTCGGTCGGCGGCCCGAATTCCGCATCCGGCAGATATAGTTTGTGAGCCTTCGAATCCGCCCCGATGGTTCGCGCTCCACGCATGGTCTGAATTGTCGCAACCGGCTCAAACTTGCCGGGCGATGTTTCGCCCACCATCGTGATGGTGCCGTCTGCGCCGTTCGCGCTGAACGCATACCCGTCGTCGAACGCTACGCCGTCCGGCCCGCGCCCGATCTCCGGCGTGGCCAGAACTTTTCCCGCCATCGGATCGCTCACGATCATCATTTTGTTGCCGCACACCGAATACAACCGCATCTTCGAATCGATGGTGAGCCCGCTCGGCCCATCGCACGGCGCAATCGAGTAGCGCTTCGAAACCAGCGAGTCCTTCGCATCCACCACCACGATTTCGTTCGTATCCTCGATATTCGCGAACACGTGCCCCTTGCCGTCGATCTGCGCGAACTCGGGCTTCCCGCCCACCGGAATCGACGCGGTAATCACGTTGCCGGTCTTCGCGTCGATCGCCGTCGAGTCCTTGCTGCGCCCGTTGAACGTGAACACGCGATGCGTCACCGGCTCATAAATAATCGAGTCCGGGTTCTGGCCCGTCTTCACCTTGCCGGTAACTTTCAGCGTTTTCAAATCGAACACGGTGACGTCGTTGTCGCCGCCGTCGCTGGTAAATCCCTTGCCCAGATCGCCCGCGATCGCGATCCCGTGCACGCCGTTGGTATCCGGAATGGTCCCGACCACTTTATCCGTCGACGTGTCGATCACGTCCGTCTGCGTGCCGTGCGACACGTACAGGCGATGGTTGGCGCTGTCGACATACACATAATCCCAGCGCCCCGCGCCGCCGACTTTGATCTTGTCGAGCATCTTGTACGTGGGCGGCGCGGCAAACGCGGCCGCCGCTGCCAGCAGAAATAGGGTCTTCATGGCCTACCAGGATACGCCGTCAAGCTGAAGATTCGCTGAAAGCCCGCGCCGCAACGCGAGCATCGCGCGCCGGAAACACGACGCGAAATCTCGACCACTCGCCCTCCACGCTTCGCACATCGATGGCCGCGCCGTGAGCCCGCGCGATGCTCTCCGCCAGCGCCAGTCCCAACCCGTGGCCTCCATCGCCGCGCGCCCGGTCGGCCCTGTAAAAGCGCTTGAAAATGTGCGGCAAATCCGCCGCGCTAATGCCTGCGCCGAAGTCTTCAATCGCGACCGCGATCTGCGCATCCGCGCTTTCCACTGTCACGATCACGTCGCCGCCCGCGCGCGAATATTTCAGCGCATTATCGAGCAGCACAATGAACAACCGGTGCAGCGCCGCCCGATTGCCGGCGATCACCGCGGCATCCTCTCCCAGCGACGCCTTCACGTGAACCTGCCGCATCTCGGCCAGCCCGCGCATCTCCGAGCACACGTCGCGCAAAACCTCTTTCACGTCGATCGGCGCCAGCGGCATTTCCGCCATCCCTGTATCGCGCCGGGCTAGAAGTAGCAGATCCTCGACAAGCTGCGTCATTCGCTCCGTTTCCGCCGCGATCTCCTGAAGCGATCCGCGATACGTCTCCGGAGGTCGTGCCCGCCGCAACGCCAGCTCAGCCGTGGTCCGGATCACTGCCAGCGGCGTCCGCAGTTCGTGCGAGGCATCGGCCACGAATTGCGACAGCGTCTTCACCGCGCTCTCCAGCCGCGCGAGCATCGTGTTCAAAACCTCGGTCAGCCGGGCCAGTTCATCGCCCGTCGCCGGCACCGGCAGACGTTCCGAAAGATTCTCGATGCTGATAGTCAGCGCCGCCGCGCTGATATCGTTCACTGGTTTCAACGCCCGGCCGCTGAGCCAAGCGCCGCCCAGGCACGCGATCGCGATCACCACCGGAAGCAAACTCAGCAGCAGCCAACCTAAAAGTTGCAGCGTGTGAATCACCTCGCCGACCGGCGCGCCCACCTCCAGATCGAAAGACCTCACCGTTTGCCGTAAACTGCCGCTGCAACACGCGAAAACTCTCAACCGGCGTTTTCTCGGGATAGTGAAATGCAAATCCGTCGGTCGCCGCGCAGCGAAATGTAACTCGACGGCGGCAGCGCCTGGCAAAATTCGTCCAGCTCATCGCTTAAGCTGATTACCGGCGGCTTCGGTCGATTCCCCGCGAAAATATTTTTCGAACCGGCTGCGCGTCCGTCGATGTCGCGATCGATCTCGCCCATCAGCCGCGCGCGCAGCGACAGCCAGATCAGCCCGCCGAACATGCCAGTCCCGCCGTCAGCGCGACCCCGTACCAGACCGTCAATCGAAACCGGATCGATCGTCTGCGCATTAAGGCTCCCGCATCATGTAGCCGAACCCGCGAACCGTGTGGATCAGCTTCGGCTGGCGCGTGTCCACCTTCAGGCGCAGCAGCCGCATGAAAACTTCCAGCGTATTCTCGTTCACTTCGGTCGAAACCCCCACACCGATTCGAGAATCGTGTCGCGGCTGACGGCGCGGCCGGCGTTGCGCATCAGCAGCTCCAGCAGCCGGTATTCGCGCGGCGTCAGGTTCAGAACCTTCGAGCCGCGCGTCACGCGATGGCTGGCCGGGTCGAGCTTCACGTCGGCGATTTCGAGACACACCGGCCGCGCGATCACGCCGCGCCGGCTCACCGCGCGCACCCGCGCCAGCAAAATGTCGATCGAAAACGGCTTGGTCAGGTAATCGTCCGCGCCGCAATCCAGGCCCTTGACGATATCCGCAGGAGCGTCGCGAGCGGTCAGCATCAGCACCGGCGTCTGATTCCTGCACTCGCGCAAACGCCGGGCCACAGCCATACCGTCCATGCCCGGCAGCATCACGTCCAGCACGATCACGTCGAACGGCGAGCAGCGCGCGATCTCGAACCCCTCTTGTCCGTCCCGCGCCACCACCACCTGGTGGCCTTCTTCGTGGAAGGTCCTTTCCAGCAGCTCCGCCATCCGCCGCTCGTCTTCCACCACCAGAATCTGCATTCCATCACGATCCTAACAGAGAAATCTTTCAGGGATTCTTCAGGTATCCATGGTCCACTAATAGGTTGATGAATCGAGGAATGTTGGTTTCGATTTTCGCCGCCGGACTGGTTTCGGCGCAGGCTCCCGCGCCGCCGACCATCACGCTGCAAGACGCTCTGGCCCGCGCCAAACAGTACGGCGGCCAGATCCAAAGCGCGAATCTCGCCCTCCTTTTGGCCAAGGAAGACACGGCGCAGGTCCGCGCCGGCCGGCTCCCTTCCGTGAGCGCGTTCAATCAGTTCATCTACACCGAAGGCAACGGCACGCCATCGGGAGTTTTCGTCGCCAACGACGGCGTGCACGTCTATAACGAACAGGCTGTGGTGCACCAAGAGGTGCTCTCCTTCGTCCGGCACGGCGAGACGAACCGGGCGCTGGCGGCCGAAGCGATTGCGAGGGCGAAAGTCGAAGTCGCCGCACGCGGCGTGAACCTGACTGTCATTCAGGACTACTTCGCCATCGTCAGCGCGCAGCGAAAATTCGCCAACACGCAAAGAAGCGTCACGGAAGCCGAGCATTTCCTCGACATCACCAATAAACAAGAGCACGGCGGCGAAGTCGCGCATGCCGACGTGGTGAAAGCGCAGATCGACCTGCAACAGCGCCAGCGCGATCTGAAAGAAGCGCAGCTCGCCATCGATAAAGCCAAGATCGCCCTCGGCGTCCTGATTTTCCCGAATTTCAGTTCGGATTTCGCCGTAGTCGACGATCTGCAACAACCCGCCCTTCTTCCTCCGATAAGTGAAGCCCAGTCGCAGGCCACTTCGACGAGTCCCGATCTCAAAGCCGCGGCCGCTACGGTAATGGAAACCGGGCGTGAGATCGATGTGGCGCGCTATCAGTATCTGCCATCTTTCGGGCTCGATTTTTTCTACGGCATCGACGCCAACCAGTTCGCGGTTCAGACCAGTGGTCCAACGCAAGCCAGCGGCCGGAGCACGCTGCCGAACTTCGAGGTCAATGGCCGCCAGAATCTGGGATACGTCGCGCAGGCGACCTGAATATTCCGGTATGGAACTGGGGCGCGACGCAAGAGCAAAATCAAGCAGGCCGAGCTGAAGCGCGATCAGGCTCAGCTCGACCTGACGCTGGCGCAGCGGACGCTTCAAGCCAATCTCGCCGCTGCGTATGCCGAGGCGCAGGGCGCGCTCGGGCAACTCGATTCGCTGCGCAGCTCAGTGGACCTGGCGAATGAAAGTCTTCGTCTGACGCTGCTGCGTTATCAGGCAGGCGAAGCGACGGCGCTCGAAGTGGTGGACGCGCAGAACACCGCTCACGCAGTCGCGAAACGCGTATGATGACGGACTGGCGCGGTATCGTGTCGCGCTGGCGAATCTGCAAACGCTCACGGGGAATTTATAATCATGTATCACCGGCAAAACAGTTTGGATCGCATGCCTGGCCGGCGCAGCCGCGCTGCTGGCTGGATGCGGCAAGGCGAAGGACAAAGAAGCCGGCGGCGGAGAGCAGGAGCCTCCGACGCCGTCACCGTGGAAGCCGCCGTGCTCGGCGCGATCGACCATGTGGTCACCGCCGACGCGGTTCTGTATCCCATCAATCAGGCCAACGTGACGCCGAAGATCAGCGCCCCGGTGACGCCGCGTGCTGGTGAATCGCGGCGATCATGTTCGCGCGGGGCAGGTGCTGGCCGAGCTGGAAAGCGCCGATCTCGCGGCAGCGGCCGAACGAGAGCAAACAGCAATACGAGCAGACCCAGGCCGCCTATCAAACCCTGACCGGCGCCACCGTCCCGACGATAAGACCAAGGCGCAGGCCGACGTGCAGGCCGCGCAGCAGACCTTCGACGCAGCCAAGAAAGTTTACGACAGCCGCGTGGCGCTGCAAAAGGAAGGCGCGCTGGCGCAGAAACTGGTGGACGACGCCAAGGTCGCCATGGTGCAGGCGCAGAGCCAGCTCGAAACCGCGCAGCGGCACCTGCAATCGCTGAACCAGGTGGGCCAGCGCGAAGCGATTCGAGGCGCGCAGGCGACAGATGAACGCGGCCAAAGCGCACTACGAAAACGCGGCCGTGCAGCTTTCCTACGCGAAGATTGTCAGCCCGATCAGCGGCGTCGTCGCCGACCGCTCGCGTCTATCCGGGCGAAATGCCGGCCAGCGGCACGCCCATCGTTTCGATCGTCGACATTTCCCAAGTGGTCGCGCGCGCCAATGTTCCGGTGAAGGAAGCCGAGTCGATCAAAGTGGGCCGCCCGGCTCGCATCGCCGGACCGGATGGCGACCTGCCGGGTAAGGTCACCGTCGTGAGTCCCGCCGTCGACCCCAGCACGACCACGGTGGAAGTGTGGGTGCAAGCCGCGAATCCGGGCGAGAGATTGAAACCCGGCGGCACCGTGCGCGTAGCGATCATCGCGGAAACGATTCAGAACACGCTGGTGGTTCCCGCGGCGGCGCTTCTCAACTCCGACGAGGGCGGCGAGAAAGTGATGGTGATCGCCAAAGATTCCATCGCGCATGAACGCCGAATTTCGCCTGGAGTCCGGCAAGGCGATCGCGTGCAGATTCTCAGCGGCGTTCAGGACGGCGATCAAGTGGTGGTGACCTCGGCGGGCTGGGCCTGGACGACAAAGCCAAAGTCACCGTCCAGGAGCCGAAGACGGAAGAAGACGAAGACGAAGATCAGCCTGAGGACGAGGCCAAGCCGGCTGACAAGAACGCGAAAGATACCAAGGCCAAGAAGGAATGATCGGAGAATACACGCTTCCGGACATCGACGCGGCTTCCGAACATTGGACCGCGCGCTTTTCCCGGCCCATCATTTTCGTCATCCTCACGCTGATCGCGTGCGGCGTTTATCTCGCCTTCACCATTCCGGTGGCGGTATTTCCTAACACCGATTTTCCGCGCATCGTCGTCGGCGTCGATAACGGCGTCGCGCCCATCAATCAAATGCAGGTGACCGTGACGCGGCCCATCGAAGAAGCGATGAACAGCGTGCCGGGACTGGAGCGTGGTCCGTTCCATCACCAGCCGCGGCTCGGCCGAAGTCAACCTGTTCTTCAACTGGAACGTGGACATGTTCCAGACGCTGCAGTACGTGAACGCCGCGCTCGCGCGCGTGCAGCCCACGCTGCCTCCCACCGCGAAACTCACCGCGAATCGTCTGACGTTTGCCGCGGTATCGCCCGATTCTCGGCTACAGCCTGACGTCCGACACCATGCCGCAGACGCGAGCTCTGGGAGCTTGCGAACTACACCATCAAGCCGCGCCTGAATCGCGTGAACGGCGTCGTCGATGGTGGTGCTGCAAGGCGGCGCAGGTTCCCGAATTTCAGATCGAGCCCGATCCCGCGAAGCTCCTGCAAGCGCAGGTGACCGTCCCGGGCATTCTGGACGCGGTGCGCGCAAGAGCAACATGATCGATTCGCCCGGTCTGATCGAAAACAATCACGAGCTGTCGCTGACGCTGGTCAGCGGCCAGACGCGCGATCCCGGCGGAGATCGCGAATATCGTGGTGCGCACCACGCCCACCGGGCGTTCCGGTGCGCATCGGCGACATCGCGACCGTGCATCCTTCGGTGATGCCGGTGTACACGATCGTCACGGCGAACGGAAAACCCGCCGTGCTGCTGAATATTTTCCGCCAGCCGGACAGCAACACCGTCGCCGTGGCCGATGCGGCGGCGCAGCGAACTGGACGCAGATCCGCCAGACGCTGCCGCCCGGCGTGAAGATCCAGACGTTCTACGATCAATCCGAGCTGGTGCGCGATTCGATCGCCAGCGTGCGCGACGCGATCCTGATCGGCCTGGTGCTGGCCGCGATCATTCTGGTTCTGTTCCTGCGCGATTGGGGCAGCTCGCTGGTGGCGGCGCTGGTGATTCCCGCGACCATCGCCATCACGCTGATCGCGCTGCGCCTGATGGGCCAGAGCTTCAACCTGATGACGCTGGGCGGACTGGCCGCCGCGGTCGGCCTGGTGATCGACGACGCCATCGTGGTGGTGGAAAATATCGTGCTGCATCGCGATTCCGGCCAGAGCCGCGCGCGAGGCGATTCGCAGCGCGCTGCGCGAAATTCGCGTGCCGCTGGTCGGCTCGACCGTCACGCCCATCGTCGTGTTTCTGCCGCTGATCTCCATCACCGGCGTCACCGGAACCTTCTTCCGCGCGCTGGCCGTCACCGTTGGCATCGCGCTGCTGACATCGCTGGCGCTGGCCCTCACGTGGACCCCGACGCTCAGCCATTACCTGCTGCGCGCGAAGGCCGGATCCGACCGCGCCGATGCCACGGACACGTCGCCACCACCGGATTCATGGGCCGCGTCACGCGCATTTATGACCGCGCGCTGCGGTTCGTGCTGGCGTATCCGCTGGTGCTCGCGCTCGGCTGCGTCGGGCCTGGTCGGTGGCGTCGTACTTCTGCTACCAGGCGCTGGGCACGCGATCTGCTGCCCGCGATGGACGAGGGCGGATTCATTCTCGATTACCTGATGCCCGCGGGATCGTCGCTCGACGATACCAACGAGGTGCTGCTGGGCGTCGAGAAGATTCTGCAGTCGACGCCGGAAGTGGAGAGCACTTCGCGGCGCACCGGACTGCAGCTCGGCCTGGCCGCGGTCACCGAAGCCAACACGGGCGATTTTTCGGTGCGGCTGAAGCGCGACCGCGAGCCGCGAGCATCGAAGAAATCATTTCCGATGTGCGCGCGAAGGTCAACGAGAAGTATCCGCAGCTGGACGTCGAATTCATCCAGGTGCTGCAAGATCATGATCGGCGACCTGACCGATTCGCCCGAGCCGATGGAGATCAAGCTGTTCTCGCAGGATCCCAATCTGCTGAAAGAGTGGGCGCCGAAAATCGGCGAGAAGCTCAAGAAGATCAAAGGCGTGGTCGACGTGAAGGACGGCATCGAGAACACCATCAGCGGCTCGGCCATCGTGATGAATGTCGACCCGGTAGTGGCGGCGCGCGCCGGTTTCACGTCCGCAGGAGATCGAGCTGGACGCGAGCGCGATTCTGCAAGGCGAGCCCGCCACCACGCCGGTGGTCGTGAATGACCGCTCCTACACCATTCGCGTGCGCTTCCCCGAAAATACGCGCGCGTCGCTTGAACAAATTCGCAATACGATGATCACCAGCAGCTCCACCGGCAAGATCGGCGACGCTCGGGTCGCTGGCGAAGTTTCAGGATGAAGCCGGGCAAACCGAAATCATCCGCGAGAATCTGCAGCGCCGCGTCGCCGTCACCGGGCGCTTCGAAGGCATGAGCCTGGGCGAGGGCATGGCAGATGGTGCAGAAAACCGTGGCGGACATGGACGATTCCGCCCTCGATTCGCGTCGTTTACGGCGGCACTTATGAGGAGCAGCAGAAATCGTTCCACGACCTGCTGCTGGTGCTGGCGCTGGCCGTGGTGCTGGTGTTCACGGTGCTGCTGTTCGAATTCCGCACCTTCGCGGCGCCGACGGCGATCCTGGCATCGGCGCTGCTGTCCACGTCCGGCGTGTTTTTCGCGCTGCTGATCACGGGAACCACGTTCAACATCTCCTCCTTCATGGGATTGATCATGGTGATCGGCATCGTGGCGAAGAACGGGATTCTGCTGCTCGACGCCGATCAGCGTTTCCGGGCCGAAGGAACTCCGCCGCGCGAAGCCATGATTGCAAGCCGGCGAGCGCCGGCTGCGCCCGATCCTCATGACCGCGCTTGCGACCATCGCGGGAATGATTCCTCTGTCGCTCGCGATCGGCGCCGGGTCGCAGATGCTGCAGCCTCTGGCGATCGCCGTAATCGGCGGAATCCTCGCATCGATGGTGCTGTCGCTGATCGTGACGCCGGCGGTCCATTATTACTTGAGCGGGCGCGAATGAGCGTTAGTATCGTCTCATGCGCCGATTCGCGTTGCTTTTCTCCCTTGGTCTGACTCTGGCTGCCCAGCCGTATCCGCAAAGTCTCTTCGCCGAACTGCGCTGGCGGATGATTGGACCATTCCGCGTTGGACGCACTCCCTCCGTGGTCGGCGTGCCGAGCCAGCCCGATATTTTCTTCGTGGGCGTCAACAACGGCGGCGTATGGAAGACCACCGATGACTGCCAAACCTGGAACCCGGACCGGACGCTCGCGACGCTCGGAGGTTCTGGCGGAGGCCGTGGACGCGGCGCCGCTCAGGATGGCGAAAGGCTTTTCTAGGGTGAATGGCGAGTTGAACCAGATTCTCGCTCCTCGAGGATTCGGGTCAGCCGCCAACGGTGCACGCTGCGGCTGCGGTCGCCGAAATTCGCAAATCCCTCGATGCGCAGCTTGCGAAGTGGAAAGCGCCGACAGCCGCGACCCCAGGAAGCGGTGGGAGTAGGTTTTACTTACGCTCTTTCGGTTCGACGATCACGCCTTCACGAACCGCGTCGGTCGGATTCAGAATCACCATGTCGTTCGCATGCAGGCCGGATTCGATCTCGATTTCCGCGCCGTAATCGCGCCCCAGCGTCACTTTCTGGAAATGAACGCGACGATCTTCGCCGATGGTGGCCACCTGCGGACCCGACGTCGGCAGCATTAACGCGTCGGCGGGAAGCATCAGAATGTCCACCGGATGCGGCAGGTTGAAGCGAGCCTTGGTGTACATGCCCGGCAGCAGCTCTTCTTTGTCGTTCTTAACCAGCAGCACGGCGAGCATGGTTCGCGATGCCGCTTCCACCGAGTGCGTGATGCCTTGCACCTTGGTGTGGAACACGCGGCCCGGCAGTTCATCCACGGTCAGCTCCACCGGAACGTTGTCGTGGATCAGGGGGGCGTAGGATTGCGGAATGCTGACGAACACGCGCAGCACGTCGATCTGGGCGATGCGCATCACCACCCGCGACGACGAAGTGTTGCCGGCCGTCATCAGGGTCCCGATATCGGATTCGAGAGACCGAAACGTGACCACGCCGTCGAAAGGAGCCTCCAGCCGGTCGAACGCCTTCAGATCCTGAAGCCGCCGCAGGTTCGCCTCGTTGGCCCCGATGGTGCTCTCCGCGGCGTGCACATTTTCTTCCGCCGATTTCACGTTGGCCTGCGCGAGCTCGAGTGCGGCGGTCTTTTCGTCCAGATCCTGGCGCGCGAACACTCCCTTTTCGGTCAGGTTCTTCCAACGTCTCGCGGTCACGTTGGCGAGCTTCAGATTGCTTTGCGCCGCCAGCAGCGCGGCTTGCAATTGTTGCAGCGCCGCCTTCGATTGCGCCAGCGTCGCCGTGGCTTGGTCGATCTGCTGATCGAGTTCCGGCGTATCCAGCTCGAACAGCATCTGCCCTTTCTTCACGCGGCTTCCGATGTCGGCCCCGCGGCGCTTGATGTATCCGTCGGTGCGGGCGAAAATCGGCGTCTCCTGCATCGCCACGGTCTCGCAGGGAAGTTCCACACTCGACTTCAAGGGCGCGGTGTGCACGCGGCCCACGTTCACCACCGGCGGACGTGTCGCGTCCTCGGTAACGGCGGAGGCCAGGGTTCGGTCGTGCGTCTTCCGCTGACCCAACTCGAAGAACACGCCGGCGGCCAGCGCGGCCCCCACCAGCACCAGAAGCAGCAGAAATCCCAGATGCGACTTCTTGGCGGGAGGCGCATGGTGACGGCGGTCGAGTTCTTCGTCGATAGGCGTTTTCATCACTCGTTCGCCTCGATTTGATCGAACGTTTTAGGAGGCGTTGTTCGCAACATACTATAGACCACCGGTACGATAAACAGCGTCGCCACGGTGGCCAACATCAGGCCGCCGATGACGGCGCGGCCCAGCGGAGCGTTCTGTTCGCCGCCTTCGCCCAAGCCCATCGCCATGGGAATCATGCCTGCCAGCATGGCCACCGCGGTCATCACCACGGGCCGCAGGCGCGTCCGGCCGGCTTGATACGCGGCGGTCATCGCGTCGGCGCCCTCGCGCCGCAAATCGTTGGCGAACACCACCAGCAGAATGCTGTTCGCGGTACCGACGCCGATGCTCATGATAGCGCCCATCAGCGCCGGAACGCTGACCGTGGTGTGGGTGAAGAACAGCATCAGCAGAATGCCGCCCAGCGCTCCCGGCACGGCCATCAGGATGATGAACGGGTCCACCCAGGATTGGAAATTCACCACCATCACGAAATACACCAGCATGATCGCGAAGATCAGGCCGTACGCCATGCCCGTGAACGATGCGCGCATGGTGCCCACCTGCCCGCGCGTTTCGAAAAAGCTGCCGGCGGGAAGCTTGCGGCTCGAACTCCGCCAGAACTTTGTCCACTTCGTTCGCGACGCCGCCCAGGTCGCGATCCTGCACGTTGGCGTAGATGTCGTAGAGCGGCTGCACGTTGTAGTGATTCACCACCTGCGTGGTCACGCGGCGCTCGGCCTGCGCCATGTTGCTCAAGCAGCTGCGTGTCGCCCGCGCCCGAATGGATCGGCGTATTCAGAATCGCGCCGGGCGTGTCCATGCGATACGTCGGCGTCTGCACCACCACCGGGTAATCGACGCCGTTGGCCGGATTCACCCACCAATTGGGATTGAGCTGCGAGCTGGAGCTGAGCGAAATCAGCAGGCCGCTGGCCACGTCGAGCTGCGTAAATCCCAGCTGGCCGGCGCGCGCGCGGTCCACGTCGAGGCTGATCATGGGAACGTCGTTCACCTGGTGGATGTGCACGTCGGCGGCGCCGGGAATGCGTTCGATGCGCTTCGAGATCTGCTCGGCGATCACGTGATTCTTCGCCAAGTTGCGCAGCGGACCGACGACCTGCACGTCCATCGGGCGCGGGCAATCCGAAATTCAGAATCTGCCCCACCATGTCGGCGGGCTGGAAGAAAAACGTCAGATCGGGAAACTCGCGATTCAGCCGCTTGCGCATTTCGCGCACGTAATCCCAAGTCGAACGATGCTCGCCCGGCTTCAGCGAAACCAGGATCTCGCCATCGGCGGGACCAAGGGTCACGTGTCGGTGAAGGCCAGGTTGTAGCCGCTGTAGGGCAGGCCGATGTTGTCGAGAATGTCGGCCAATTCCTCGCGCGGGATAATCCGCCGGATGGTGTGCTTCCACTTGCGCGAACTTCTGCTCGGTCTCCTCGATGCGCGTGCCGCCGGGGCAGCGCGACGTGCAGCCGGATCTGCCCGGCGTCCACTTGCGGGAAGAAATCGGTGCCGATGAAAGGATACAGAGCCGCGCAGGATGCCGAAACGCCAACGAAGCAGGCGACCACCAGTTTGCGATGCGCCAGCGCGGAGGTAAGAATTCCCGCGTAGCCGTCGCGCATTTTCTCGAAGCCCTTGTGAAACTGGTGATGGACGCGCCAGATCAACCCGGCGTCGCTGACATCGGCTTCGCCTTCGGGACCCTGATACAGGCGCAGCTCCGACGGGATCAGGTAGCGGATCATGGTGGGGACCAGGGTGCGCGAAAGCAGGTAGGAGGCGGCCATCGCCAGCACCACGGCCAGCGCCAGCGGCGTGAACAGGAACTTCGCGGCGCCGGTCAGAAATACCACCGGCACGAACACGATGCAGATGCACAGCGTGGAGACGAACGCCGGCACCGCGATCTGCCGCGCGCCGTCGAGAATCGCCTCGATCACGCCCTTGCGCATCCCCAGATTGCGATGGATGTTTTCGATCTCGACGGTCGCGTCGTCCACCAGAATTCCCACCGCCAGCGCCATCCCGCCGAGCGTCATGATGTTGATGGTCTCGCCCAGCACGTACAGAATCGCGAGCGACGTCAGAATCGACAGCGGAATCGAGATGCAGACGATCAGCGTGCTGCGCCAGCTTCCCAAGAAACAGCAGAATCATCACGCCGGTGAGCGCCGCGGCGACCACGGCTTCCTTGATCACGCCGGCAATCGCCGCGCGCACGAAGATCGACTGATCGAACAGCGTGGTGACGTGAAACTCTGTCGGCAACGACGCCAGAATCCGCGGCAGCGCGGCTTTGATCTTGCCGACGATTTCGATGGTGGACGTATCGCCGTTCTTCAGCACGGTCAGCAGCGCGCCGCGGCGGCCGTCATGGCGCACGATGTTGGTCTGCACCGCCGCATCCGTCGCGCACCTGGGCGACGTCGCGCAGATAGATGGTGGTGCCGTTGACGGTCTTCACCGGCAGATTGTTGAACGCTTCCGGCGACGCGCGGGCTGTTGTTCAGCTCCACGCGATATTCGCGCGTGCCGATTTTGGCGCTGCCGGTGGGAAGAATCAGGCTTTGATTGTTCAGCGCGTTCGAAACATCGCTGGCGGAAAGGCCGTGCGCGTACATCGAATCCAGGTTCAAATCGACCATGATCTGGCGAGGCTTGCCGCCGTACGGGAGCGGGAAACTCGCGCCCTGCGTGTTGGCGAGCTGCGTGCGCATGAAGTTGTACGTCAGATCGTAGAGCTGCCTGCTCGCTGAGAGTGTCGCTTGAAATGCCGAGCTGAAGAATCGGAACCGAGGCCGCGTTATAGCGGATCACATTCGGCGGATGGATGCCGTTCGGCAGCACCGCGAGAATCGACTGCGACTGCGCCGTCACCTGCGCCACCGCCGCGTCGATCTGGGCCTTCGGATGGAAGAACATCTTGATGACGGAGATCCCCGCGAGCGACTGCGATTCCATGTGCTCGATATCGTTGACGCCGGTGGTGAAGCCTCGCTCGCAGCGCGTGGTGATCACGTCCGCCATCTCGTCGGGCGATACGCCGGCGTAGGTCCAGATGGCGCTGACGACGGGAATGTTGATTTCAGGAAAGATGTCGGCGGGCATGCGCACGATGGCTACAATGCCCATCAACAAGATGGCCATGGCCATCACTACAAACGTGTAGGGACGGCGTAGCGCAAGTCGTACAATCCACACTTATATATCCATTATTCGGCACGGGATTCATAAGTGTCTAATACGCGGGCTTGATATATTGATAGATGGCATCGATCAATGGAACTACGCCATTTGCGATATTTCGTGGCACTCGCGGAAGCGCTGCATTTCCGGCGTGCGGCGGAGCGCTTGTCGATCGCTCAGCCGGCGCTGAGCCAGCAGATCCAGCAGCTCGAACGGGAGCTGGGTGTCAAGCTTCTCGAACGCACGCAGCGCCGCGTTTCGCTGACCGAGGCCGGCATTGTATTTCTGGATCGCGCGCGGGCGACGCTCGCGGAGGCGGGGGAGGCGATCAGGCTGGCGCGGCTGGCCGGACGCGGAGAAGTGGGCCATCTGGGCGTGGGAGCGGTCACTTCCGCGCTGTATGGCGTCTTTCCCGACGTTGTGCGCGTGTTTCGCGAGCGCTATCGCGATGTTCATCTGACCCTGCATGAGCTGCACGGCGACGAGCTGACGCGCGCGCTGCGAGCCGGGCGTATCCAGGTGAGTTTTCTGCGGCCTCCCGTAAACGAAACCGACATCGAAGTGCGCACCATCACACGCGAGCCTTGGGTGATCGCAATGCCGGCTGCGCATCGCTTCGCGGGCCGGGTGCGCGTGCCGCTGCGCGTGTTGGCGGGAGAATCGTTCGTCGGCTTCCCGCGCGAGCTTTCGCCGGTGCTCTACGACCAGTTGATCAGCATGTGCCAGCGCGCGGGTTTCAGTCCTCGCATCGTGCAGGAAGCGCAGATGCAGACCATCGTGAGCCTGGTGGCGGCGGGAATCGGCGTCGCATTGGTGCCGGCGACTTTGCAGAACCTGTCGCGAAAAGGATTGTTGTATAAACCGCTGGCTGGAGCGACGCCGAAGCTGGAGTTGGCAGTCGCCTGGCGGCGCGAGGACAAATCTCCGCTGTTGAAAGCGTTTTTGGACGTGGTGGGGGAGATGACGTGACACGGAGCGTTGTCAGCGCGGTAACCTAGGATTATGGCGAGCCTCGATTGGTCGCAATGCCCTGCCGTGGAAAGCGTTCCCGGCAAGCGCAGCGGCGCGTGGGTGTTCCGCGACACCCGAACGCCCGTGTCGGTCGTGTTCGAGAATCTGGAAGCAGGCGCTACGATCGACGAGATCATCGAGTGGTTTCATGTCACCCGCGAACAAGTGACTGCCGTGCTGAGATTCGCGGCGCGAAGCCTCGACGCCCCGCCGGTGCAACGTCCCGCGCCGACTGTTGATGCTCATTCTGTTCGATAACGGCACGCCTGCCCCGCTGCGATATGCCCTCAAGGGACACTTTGTCGTGGAGGCAATCGAACGCGGTTGGGACAGGCTCGCGAACGGCGATCTTGTCGCGGAGGCGGAAGGGGCCGGTTTCCAGGTTCTGGTAACGACCGACAAGAATATGCGGTACCAGCAAAACCTGACTGACAGGAAGATCGCTTTTGTCGTGCTCGGAAACCAGCAATGGCCTGTGTTACGCCGCCACGTGGAACGGGTCGCCGCCGCCGTCGAAGCCGCTACGCCTGGCAGTTATTGCGAAGTGGCGATTCCCTTCGAGTAGCCTGGCGGGGCGTCTAGTGAAATGTCAGGAAAACTGAACGCCGGATTTGATTTCCCTGCTTTGACACGCGCGGGCATGCATCCGTATAGTGCAATCGATGAATACTCTGGATCTTCGCGGGCGGGTTGCGGTGGTGATTGGCGGAACTTCGGGGCTCGGCCGCGCGATCGCCCTCGGGCTCGCCGAAGCCGGCGCGGATGTCGCCGCTACGGGACGGCGTGCCGACCTGGTCGAGACCGTCGCGGGTGAGATCGAGAAGCTGGGCCGCCGCTCCCTGCGATTCCCGGTCGACGTGCTGTCCCGGGCGTCGCTCGATGCCTTCAAGGCGGCCGTGGTCGAACAGCTTGGGGGGGTCGACGTGCTCGTAAATGCCGCGGGGCGCATCTCCAAGGCCGCCGTGAAGGACGTTCAGCGAGGCGGAGTGGGATTCGGTGCAGAACACCAACGTCACCGGCGTTCTGCGGGCCTGCCAGGCGTTTTATGAGCCGCTGCGGGCGAGCAGACGCGGGCGCATCGTCAACATCACGTCTTTAAACTCCTTCGTCAGCCTGAACGGCGTGGCCGCCTACGCGGCGTCCAAGGCGGCGCTGCTGGGGCTGACGCGCAGCCTGGCGGTGGAGTGGGCGCACAGCGGGATCAACGTAAACGCGATCGCTCCGGGAGTGTTCCGAACGGAGCTGAACGCGGATCTGCTCGACCGGACCGAGCGCGGTCGCGAACTGCTGACTCGCACGCCAATGCGCCGCTTCGGACGCGCGGAGGAGCTGGTTGGCGCGGCCGTGCTGTTGGCTTCCGATGCGGCCAGCTTCATCACCGGCCAATGCATTGCCGTGGATGGAGGATTCCTGGCCTCGGGAGTGAACGCGGGAACCGAGTAATTTCTCTAGTGGGGATATCACGACCCACGCTTCCACCTGGAGCCGTGTGGTGTCTCGGAAGTTCGTTGCATAACAAATGCCCTCCTCACATCTCATCCCCCTACGAAGTCATCCCGAGCGCAGTCGAGGGATCTGCTTCTAAAGCGTTGGCAACACGCGAGCAAACAGCAGATTCCTCGCTGCCGCTCGGAATGACGAGGCTATCGTTTATAACTTGGAGATCCCTAGGTGCCTTGTTATAATGATTCAGGACCGGATCGGTCTTAGATGCTCAAGCTCACCAAGAAAGCCGATTACGGGTTGATTGCCCTGCGCCATCTGGCAAACGGGCGCCATTACGCGAGCGCGAAGGATATCGCCGCCGCTTACCGGATCCCGTTGCCGCTGCTGTCTAAAATCCTGCAAAAACTGGCGCGAACGGGGTTCCTGGTCTCTGAGCAGGGAACTCGCGGCGGATACCGGTTGGCGCGCGATCCGCGCGAAATCACGGCGCTTGAGGTGATCCGGACCATCGACGGACCGGTGATCCTGACGCACTGTTTCACCGCGCATGCCGTATGCGATCAAAGCGATGTATGCCCGGTGCGCGAACCGCTGCGCAAAGTGCATGAAGGCATTCTGAAACTGCTTTCGGGTATCACCATTTCGGACATTTCGCAGGACGCGAACCCGATTCCAGCCGTCCAAATCACCAGGAATTAAATGAAGTTGCCAATTTACATGGACAACCACGCCACCACGCGCGTGGATCCGCGCGTGTTTGAGGCGATGCGTCCTTATTTCTGCGAAATTTACGGGAACGCCGCCAGCCGCAACCACAGTTTTGGATGGCGGGCCGAGGAAGCCGTCGAAAAAGCTCGAAAACAGGTGGCCAACCTGATCGGCGGGGCCGCTAAAGAGATCGTTTTCACCAGCGGAGCGACTGAGTCGAACAACCTGGCGCTGAAAGGTCTTGCAAAAAGGGGTCAGCACGTCATCACCGTCGCGACCGAGCATAAGGCTATCCTCGACACATGCAAGCATTTAGAAGCGGACGGGGTCGAGGTGACGTACCTGCCCGTGGAGCCCGATGGCTTGCTCGATCTTGATAAGCTTCGCGACGCGATCACGGATCGGACGGTGCTGGTGAGTGTGATGTACGCGAATAATGAAATCGGAACGGTCCAAAATCTGCGAGCAATCGGAAAAATCGCCAAGGAGCGCGGAGCGCTGGTGCACACCGATGCCGCGCAGCAGGCAGGCAAGCTTCCAATCAATGTTGCCAGCGACAATATCGACCTGCTTTCGATCAGCGGTCACAAGATATATGGACCCAAGGGAGTGGGAGCCTTGTATGTGCGGCGGCGCGATCCGCGCGTGCAGCTCGCGCCGCAAATGGACGGCGGCGGACATGAGCGCGGCATGCGATCCGGGACGTTGAACGTGGCGGGTATCGTTGGGTTAGGCGAAGCCTGCGCGATCGCGAAGCAGGAAATGCCGGAGGAATCGACGCGGCTGGCGAGTTTGCGCGACGAGCTGAAGGACCGGTTGACGGCGGAACTCGACGAAGTGTATGTCAACGGGACCATGGAGCGCCGTCTGCCGAACAATCTCAACATGAGCTTCGCGTATGTCGAAGCCGAATCGCTGATGATGGGGATCCACGATGTCGCGGTGTCGAGCGGATCGGCGTGCACCTCGGCGACGCTCGAGCCGAGTCATGTTTTGAAGGCGCTGGGCTTGGGCGACGAACGAGCGCATTCCTCGATTCGATTCGGGCTGGGGCGGTTCACGACCGAAGAAGAAGTGGATTATGTGGCGGCGCGAGTGATCGAAGTGGTCCAGAAACTTCGCGAGCTTTCGCCACTCTACGAGATGCACCACTCGATCTAACCCCTTGCGCTGGTGGATTGGGATTCTCGCGTCGACTTTGCTTGGCGCGGCGAATTTTGTCCCCAGCGCGATTGTGAACCTGGGGAGGGAGACGCGCGAGCGGTCGCAGTCGATACGGCAGGAAATACGTATGTGACGGGCAATGCTCAATCGTCGTCGGTCAGTCCGGACGGGGGCGCCAAATGGCCGGGATTCGCCGCCACCCCAGGCTCGTTCATGACCAACGTTCCGATGTATCAGGAGAGCGCGTTCGTCGCCAAAGTTGCGGCAGATGGAAGCCGGCCGGATGTGCCAACCTGCCCGGAGTGGCTTGCCCGCTATCGAATCCCGGCTTTTTCTTCGCAGCCGCCGAAAGAGACGCCCGTCCCGATTGTTCTCCGGGAAGGCCCCGAGCGATATCGCCCAGGGGTTGTGTGTTCGCACTCAGGTCATCCGCTCAGTTTCTGGCTTGCTTCCCACGCCTGATATAGGTAAACACATGCCAGGAGCAATCCGGCGGCGACGGTGATCACGGTCAGGAGTTTGCCCCAGTAGTCGACCACATCCAGTTTGTGGGTGACCTCGATCTGGTTTGGAATCAGCTTGTCTTCGCCTTCGCCGATATGGATCAGAGTGTCTTCATGCGTGGATACGAGTTTCCGGTAAAGGGCCAGTCCCAGGACAAACAAAGCCAGGAGCGACCAGAGAACAACGAAAGGGGTGAGATTCACGGGATTAATACCTCCAACCCGGAAAGGGCACTCCTCGTTCCAAACCTAGGAGCTTGTTGAAAAAAGGACAGACTCTGTCCCCAGTCTGCAACCGCTGATTTCGCATAAGGCCGTAGTCGTGGCCAGGGCGTCGATCCCTTTTCAACAAGCTCCTAGGGTGTGAAGTCGCGAAGTTTTTGAACGGCTGGAGCGTCCAGGCGCTGAAGAAGTGCGACCAGCAGGTCGACGGTTTGATCGAAATCGCGCCGGTTCATGATGCCGTTGTGGGCGTGGGTGTAGCGGACCGGCACCAGCAGGCAGACGGTGGGGACCCCGCCGTTGCTTTTCTGAATCTCGGCCGAATCGTCGCCGTAGCCTTGGACCAGGTCGAATTGCAAGCGGAAGCTTCGCGGCGGTCGCGGTTTCCTTGACGAAAGCGGTGAACTTGCGGTTGGGGATCTGCGAATTGTTGTAGAGAAAGATGCCCGGTCCGGCGCCCAGCTTTTCTTGCGATAGCCTCCGCGCTTCCGGCGAAAACGTCGCCGGTGACGCCGGCTTCGAGGGCGATTCCGATTTCGGGTTTGACGGCTTCGGCGGCGGTGTGGGCTCCGCGGAGGCCGACCTCTTCCTGAGTGGTAAGGGCATAAACGATCTGGTTGCGATGAGGCAGGGAGGCCAGGCGGCGCATGGTCTCGACGATGACCGCGCAGCCGGCGCGGTCGTCCCAGCCTTTGCCCAGATAGTTCGCGGTGCCGTTCAAGACGGTGAAGGGCGCGTCGGGGACAACGGGAGAGCCGGGCTCGATTCCCATGTCGCGAACTTCGGCCTCGGTCTGCGCGCCGACATCGAGGAAGAGGCTGTCGCGCGGGATGATGCGGTTACGCTCGTCGCCGGAAACCAGGTGGGCGTCGCGGATGCCGGTGACGGCGTGGACGGGACCCTTCGATCCGATGATCAGCCAACGCTGATCGACCAGCGCCTGATCGAGCCACCCGCCCAGCATCTGCATGGTGAGAAAGCCACGCGGCGTGATGCGCCGGATGACGCCGCCGAGCTCATCCATATGGGCGTCGACCATGATGCGCGGGCCTTCCGTGCCCTGGGTCGCCAGGATGGATCCCATGCCGTCGTAACGGATGGAAGACGCGTAGGGTTTGATTGCGTCGACCATGATTTTACGTACAGGTTCTTCGAAGCCGGGGGGGCCGGGCGCGTCGGCGAGTTTGCGAAGAAGCTCGACGGTTTGATCCTGGGCGTACAGGGAAAGAGCGAAGATCGGCGCTAGGAAATATTTCATGGAAGCTGCGATGATATCAGAACTGCGGAGGGATCAGGCGTCCTTGGCGCGGATCAACTCGACCGAGCAAGTCGCGTGCATGGCGACGGATTCGGAGACGCTGCCAAGCAGGAAGCGGTCGACTCCGCGGCGGCCATGCGAGCCGAGGACGATGAGATCGGCCCCCCATCGGGCAGCTTCGTCGAGGATGATGGCTTTGGGCGAGTCGAGTAGAACGGAGATCGAGTCGGACGCGTTGAGTCCGGCGCCGCCGAGAATCTGCATCGACTGGGCGATGGCATCCTGCGATCGTTGCATGGCTTCGGCGCGGGCGGTTTCGATAAAGGAGGAATTGAATAACGGCGGCTCGAGGAAGACGCGGGTTGCGGGAAGGATCAGCTCGACGGCGCTCAGCACGCGGATTTCAGCGCTGGAGGGCCAGGGACGGGCGGCGATCGACCGGGCGGCTTGCTCGGAAGATGCGGACCCATCGGTGGCCAGGAGGACTTTCATACGGCCCTCTTTTGGAAGCCTGGGTCGAACCACCTCCACGGAGCAGGGGGCGTAGCGGAGCACGGCCGCGGCGACACTGCCCATGAGGAATCGCGTGAGCGTGGAGACGCCGTGCGATCCGACTACGATGAAATCGGCGCCGGCGGCTTTGGCGCGATCGAGGATCGCCGTCTTGGGATCGCCAGGTAAGGCGAAACCGGCGGCCTGCCGATCGGTCGACTGGAGGCGCTTGACCGCGCTTTGCACCACTGCCTCAGCTTGGCGGGCGGATTCCTGGGCAACTTCGGTGGTCGCCCAGAGGTGGGTGGGCTCGATGACGCTGAGGACCTCAAAGCACGCTCCAGCCGGCCAGGGGCGCGCGACGATTTCGTTGAGTGCGGCTTCACTCGCGGCCGAGGTATCGATGGCTAATAGAATTTTCACAGTTCATTATCCTCGATCATCCTCTTCAGGCGTTGCCGCCGGAAAGGAATGTTAGAGCCCGGCTGAACTCCCACGATTCAGCCGGGCCGCTGCTTCACGCCGCGGACCCCTGAGTAACGCGGCGTTCCCCCCTCGTGCTCTGTTCTTGACATGGCGAGGTGCAATCGAAATGCCGACGCCGAAGATGATGCTTCTCTTGTGGCGGCGAGCGATCACAACGTCCCAGTTGTGCGATTACGCCCAACCGTGCGCGAATCGCCACAGCAGTTCAGGCGGCGTCTTCAAACAGGGCGCCGGCGGCTTCCATCCGGGACTGGCAGCCGACGCACAAGCGGGCCCAGGGAACCACTTCCAGGCGCTTCCAAGGAATCGAACGTTCGCAATGCTCGCACCGGCCGTACTCGCCGGTTTCGATCCTGGCGAGGGCCAGCTGAACTTCGCGGATCGTATGAGCCTGCTGGTCGAGATGCTGCACCACCACTTCGCGATCGATGTGAGACCTGACCTGGTCGATGGGATCGGCCAGAAGTTCGATTTGTAATTCGTCGCGCTCAGGCGCGATTCCCGACAAAGCGGCCAAGGCGGATTCCAGGGCTGCTTTGCGCCGTTGGATTTCGGCGGGGGTGATGGCGTTTACGAGGGTCATTTTCAACTCCGGTTTGAAGCGAGAGCACGTGAAGCGCCAAATTCGAAAGAAATGATTGGCCTTGCGGGTGCGTAGGCTTTGCGTACCGGGACTTTACAGACTCTTCACGTCTCGTTTAGGACTTCTTTATGACTTGCAATCTAGACTCAGAAAGCGGCGGAGTTCCGGGTGCCGCAACCATGGAGATTTTATGAATGAACTCAACATCCCACGTCAGGATGGTCGTGTGCCGTTTCGTCATTTACTGGCCTGTGTTCTGGCCGTAGGCTGCTCAGGATTCGCATTTGGGCAAAGCGAGGCCGATCGCGTGGAGTCCACGCGCGGAGAGATTCGAGGGGTAACGCGGCGAGCGGACCGGCAGACGGTTCCGGACGTGCGGATTCTGATTCACCCCATGAACGGAAGCGGCGACCGCACGGTGTCGAGCGACAGACAAGGGTCGTTCTCGGTTTCCGGGCTGAGTGCGGGTGTTTATGAGGTGATCGCCGCGGATGCCCCGAAGTTGGTCGTGGAAGTGACGGGCGGCAGCAGCGTTCCGGTGGAGCTGACGGTCCGGGATTCGTCTCAGAGCGCGTTGTTGAATGAGCTCGAAGCGATGCGGAAGCGGATCGAAGAGCTGGAAGCGCAGTTGAAGAAGACCGAGGCTCCGGTGGCGACGGCGGTGGTGACAGAAAAGCCCGCGCCGATTCAGGCGAGAGCTGGGTTTGTGCTGCCGCGCGTGGGCCCCGTCGTGGATTTAACGCCCGATTGGAAACCGGCGCCGGTGGTCGCGCAGACTGCGGCGGCGACACCAGAGCCGGTTCCGGCTCCGGCTCCAGCTCCAGTTCCAACGGAAGCCGCGGCTGCACCGGATGCGCCCACGCAAGCTCCGGCGACTCCAGGTCAGGCTCCGACAGGGGAGAAGAAGCCGCCACCGGATCCATTCTCATTCGCCGATTTCACGTGGCTGACCGGGAATCCGCGGACGACGGAATCGCCGATCGATACCAAGTATTTCACCGGCGAGGTGCGCGTGGATACCGATTACGTCTACGATTACAACCATCCGGCGGACCATACGATCGGCGGGTCGAGCGAGATTTTCCGGTCGGGTGAAGTTCAGCTCACGCAATTGGGCGTGGGCGGCGATTTTCATTGGAACAACGTCCGCGCGCGGCTGATGACGCAGTTCGGGATGTATTCGGAGACCACGCCTCGCAACGACGCCAGCCCGGCGCGCGGCGGTTGGGATCTGACTACCGCGTATCGCTATATATCGGAAGCTTACGGCGGATATCACTTCAACGTGTTGAACGGCATCAACGTCGACGCGGGAATTTTCATGTCGTACGTCGGGTTGTTCAGCTATTACCAGTTCGACAACTGGGCCTACCAGCCGTCGTACGTATCGTCGAACACGCCGTGGTTCTTCAATGGTGTGCGGGTACAGATTTTCCCGTCGCAGAAGCTGAAGATCGAGCCGTGGTTCGTTAATGGATGGCAGTCCTATGGGACCTTCAACAAGGCTCCGGGGTTGGGGATGCAGATTCTCTACCGGCCGACTGGGTGGTTATCGATTCTGGGGAACCAATACGAGGGGACCGATACGCTGGGAGTTCCGGGACGTCATCGCGTGCACACGGACGACAGCGTACAAATCAAGTACTACGACAATCAGAACCGGTTCCTTTCCAAGGCGGCGATGACGATGACGGTGGATGCCGGATGCGAGTTTGGCCAGAACAGCGGAGTTAGCTGTAGTGGAGGCACGGCCGCCAAGCCTTCGCAGTATTTTCTGGGCTTTATGGCGTATGAGCGGTTCTGGTTCCACAAGGATACTTACGCGGTCACTCTGGGCGGGGGCGCGATCAACAATCCAGGACGTTACCTGGTCCTGCTGCCGCCGATCAACGGCGCGACGGCCATCAGCGGGACGCCGTATTTCACCGAGAGCCCCGGAGATCCGTACAAGGCGTGGGACACTTCGGTGACCTTCGACTATATGCCGAAGCAGTTCATTACGTGGCGCTTCGAGTACAACCATCGGGCGTCGAACGTGCCGTATTTCTCAGGAAATGGCGGCGTGACACCTCCGGGCGGGGACAATGGCGCGCCGGGACTGATGCTGCCGGGTTGGGCTCCGGATCTTCGCAAACGTGAAAACCGGATCACGATCGCCGTCCTGGTGAAGCTGTAAGCTCCTTGTTTAGAGAACTCTTAGGGGTCTCTTATACTTTCTTTACGGGTTCGGGCATAAGCTGAGTGTGGGGAGAACTGAAATGCAGCAAATACTGGCCGGCGTCGCGTCTCCTTCGGTCGCGCCGCGAAGCGAGAACGGTTCTCTTGAAGTCGTCGTACTGCATACCACTACGCAAGCGACGTTGGAGAGCCTGAAGACAGCGGCGGGGCTGGCGGCCGGGTTGGCCGCGCGCATCCGGCTGCTGGTCCTGGAAGTGGTGCCGTATCCCCTGGATGTCGAGACGCCGCGTGTGCCTGTGGAATTTACCAGAAAGCGTTTCTGGACCGTGGCGTCCGAGGCTCGGGTAGACACACTGATCGATATACGGCTGGGCCGGGACAGCCGGCGCATGCTGGAGGCGGCACTGAAGCCCGGTTCTCTGGTAGTGCTGGAGCGCGGCGCGTGGTGGACCTCCAAATATTGGCTGGCGAGACGGTTGGAAAAGCTGGGACACCAGGTGGTGTGGTCCAGCGCGAATTGAGGATTTCGATTATGTGGGATTTGTTTTACGTCGCGGCCGGGGTGATTTTCTTCGTCCTGTGCTGGTACCTGACGCGGGCCTGCGAAAAGCTCTAGGAGTTTTGACATGGATTACGTAATTGCGGGAATTGCTTCCATTTTTCTGTTTGGGTATCTGATCTACGCGCTGCTGAAGCCGGAGAGGTTCTGAGGCTCTTATGACACCGAACGGTATTTTGCAAATCGTCGTGTACTTTCTGCTGATTCTGGCAATAGCCAAGCCGATGGGAGTGTACATGACGAAAGTGTTTGCGGGAGAGCGCACGTTTCTCCATCCCGTGCTGCGCCCGCTCGAAAGGCTCTGTTACGCCGCTGGCGGCGTCAAGGAATCCGTCGAGCAACGATGGACTCAGTATGCAGCCAGTCTTCTTGCGTTCAGCATTTTCAGTTTCCTGATTTTGTATCTGTTACAGCGGCTGCAAGGCTACCTGCCGCTGAACCCGATGGGATTCGGCACGGCGCACGCTCCCAGTGGAGCCACCCCGATCACGCCGGATCTGGCGTTCAACACGGCGGTCAGCTTCACGACCAATACCAACTGGCAGAATTACTCGGGTGAATCGACGCTGAGTTACCTGGTCCAGATGCTGGGCCTGACGATGCATAACTTCGGGTCCGCCGCGGCGGGCATCGCGATCGCGGTGGCGCTGATCCGTGGATTCGCGCGGCAGCAGGTGAACGCGATCGGGAATTTTTGGGTGGACCTGGTTCGGGCGACGGTTTACGTGCTGATGCCGCTGTCGATTGTCATCGCGCTGCTGTTCTGCTGGCAGGGAGTGATTCAGAACGTGCACCCTTATACGGTGGCGACGACGCTGGAGGGAAAAGTGCAGACCATCGCGCAAGGGCCGGCGGCATCGCAAGAAGCGATCAAGATGCTGGGGACAAATGGCGGCGGATTTTTTGGCGCCAACTCGGCGCATCCGTTTGAGAATCCGACGCCGCTCGCGAATCTGATTCAGATGCTGGCGATCTTCACGATCCCGGCGGGATTGACGTACATGTTCGGAAAAATGGTCGGAGATACGCGCCAGGGGTGGGCTCTTTTCTCCGCCATGAGCGTACTGTTTCTAGCCGGAGTGATGGTTCTTTACAGCGCGGAAGCAGCGGGAAACCCGATCCTGACGCGACTGGGGCTGGCGTCGAGCGGCAACTGGGAAGGCAAAGAAGTCCGGTTCGGAATCGCAGCCAGCGCGCTGTTCGCAACCGTGACCACGGACGCGAGCTGCGGCGCGGTAAACGGGGCTCACGACAGTCTGACGCCTCTGGGCGGATTGGTTCCGCTGTTCAACATGCAGACCGGAGAAGTGATCTTCGGCGGCGTGGGAGCAGGAATGTACGGGATGCTACTGTTCGCGATCCTGGCGGTGTTTATCGCGGGACTGATGGTGGGGCGCACGCCTGAGTATCTGGGCAAGAAGATCGAAGGCAAGGAGGTCAAGATGGCGATGCTCGCCTTGATCGCTACGTCCGCGGTGATCTTGATTTTCACGGGGATCTCCTCGGTTACCGAATTTTCGAAGGGCGGATACTGGAACGGCTCGAACGGTCCGGCTACAGCGAATCTCGGCAACGGCGGACCGCACGGATTCGCCGAGATCCTGTATTTGTTCAGCAGCAGCGCGGCCAACAACGGCAGCGCGTTCGGCGGAATCAACGGGAACACGCCCTGGTACAACCTGGCGGGTGGAATCACGATGCTGGTGGGGCGGTTTTTGTTTATCATCCCGCTGCTGGCAGTGGCGGGAAGCCTGGCTGCGAAAAAGCGCGTCCCGGTGACCAGCGGGACGTTGCCGACGCACGGGCCTTTGTTTGTCGGGTTGCTGGTGGGCACGGTGGTGATTGTCAGCGCGTTGACGTTCTTCCCAGCGCTGTCACTCAGCCCGATTGTGGAGCATTTCTTAATGCATCAAGGAAGGTTGTTCTAGCCATGGCCCCGATAATCGAAGAACCGAAACCCGCGACTCCGGCTCCGCGAAGAGCCGATCCAACGGAACTGCTGCCGAAGCGGCTGGCGCATTCGCGTCCTTTGTTCGATCCGGAGATTTTGCATCGCGCCACCAAGGATTCGTTCCTAAAACTGAATCCGGTGACGCTGATGAAGAATCCGGTGATGTTCGTGGTGGAGGTGGGCGCGGCCATCACGACGATTTTCCTGGCCCGGGACATCGTGACGCGCGTGCACGGAATCGGATTCACGTTGCAGATCGCGCTGTGGCTGTGGTTCACGGTCCTGTTCGCGAATTTTGCCGAAGCGATGGCGGAGGCTCGCGGGAAGGCGCAGGCCGATGCGCTACGCAAGACCAAGACCGACACGATCGCTAAGCGCCGCCTCGAAAACGGGCAGATGGACGCTGTTTCCGCATCGAAATTACGCGCCGGCGACGTGGTTTTCTGCGAGGCGAGCGATATTATTCCCGGCGACGGCGAAGTGATCGACGGCATCGCGACCGTGGACGAATCGGTGATCACGGGCGAGAGCGCGCCGGTGATTCGCGAATCCGGGGGCGATCGAAGCGCGGTGACGGGCGGTACCCGAGTGCTGTCCGATCACATCCTGATCAAGATTACTTCGAACCCCGGCGAGACTTTTCTGGATCGCATGATCGCGCTGGTGGAAGGCGCGGAGCGTCAGAAGACTCCCAACGAAATCGCGCTGAATATTTTAATCGCCGGGCTGACGCTGATCTTTCTACTGGCCGTGGTCACGTTGCAGCCGTTCGCGAAATACGCGGTGACGGCTGCGGGTTCGGGCGCGGTGCCGACCGTGGCGGTGCTGGTTTCATTGCTGGTGTGCCTGATTCCGACCACCATCGGCGGATTGCTGTCCGCGATCGGCATTGCGGGAATGGATCGTGTGATGCAGCATAACGTGCTCGCCATGAGCGGCAAGGCGGTGGAAGCGTCGGGCGACGTCAATACCCTGTTGCTCGACAAGACCGGGACGATCACCATCGGCAACCGGCAGGCGGTGGAGTTCATTCCCGTGAAGGGAGTTTCCGATTCCGACCTGGCGGATGCAGCGCAGCTATCGAGCCTGGCGGATGAGACGCCGGAGGGGCGATCCGTGGTGGTGCTGGCGAAATCGAAGTATGGATTGCGCGGCCGCGAAGTCGCCAGTCACGAAGCGAATTTCATTCCCTTTTCGGCGTACACGCGGATGAGCGGCGTGGATCTGGATGGGCGGCGTTTGCGCAAAGGCGCGAGCGAGGCGATCGGACAGTTCGTGCGGGAGCAGGGTGGGCAAGTGCCGCAGGACCTGATCGACACGGCGGAGAAAATTTCGCGCCAAGGCGGGACTCCGCTGGCGGTGGCGGATGGTCGCCGCGCGCTGGGCGTGATTCATCTCAAAGACGTGGTGAAGGGCGGCATGAAGGACCGGCTGGGGCAACTGCGGGCGATGGGAATCCGCACGGTGATGATCACCGGGGATAATCCGCTGACCGCCGCGGCGATCGCGGCTGAAGCCGGGGTCGACGATTTCCTGGCGCAGGCATCCCCGGCAGACAAGCTGAACTACATCAAAAAGGAACAGGGCGAGGGACGGCTGGTCGCGATGACTGGAGACGGAACCAACGATGCTCCCGCTCTGGCGCAGGCTGACGTTGGCCTCGCGATGAATACCGGCACCATGGCGGCGAAGGAAGCGGGCAACATGGTGGACCTGGATTCGAATCCGACCAAGCTAATCGAAGTGGTCGCAATCGGCAAGCAGCTTCTAATCACGCGCGGGGCGCTTACGACGTTTTCGATCGCCAACGACGTCGCGAAATATTTCGCGATTATTCCGGCGATGTTTATGGCGACGTATCCGGCGTTGGGGAAGCTGAACATCATGGGGCTGCATACGCCGCAGAGCGCGGTGCTGTCGGCGGTGATTTTCAACGCGCTGATCATTATCGCGCTGGTGCCGCTGGCGCTGCGCGGCGTGAAGTATCGTCCGGAAAGCGCGGCATCCATGCTGCGGCGCAACCTGCTGATCTACGGGTTGGGCGGAATCGTCGCGCCGTTCCCTGGGATTTGGATCATCGACCAGATCATTCACGTGGTGGGGCTCGCCTGAGGAGGATTTATGTGGAAACAAATGATGCCGGGCCTGCGGATGACGTTGGTTTTGACGGTGCTCACGGGGCTCGCATATCCGGGCCTGGTGACCGGGCTGTGCCAGCTTCTGTTCCCGAAGCAGGCGAACGGGAGCCTGATCGAAAAGAACGGGCGGGTGATTGGATCGGCGCTGATCGGGCAGAATTTCACACGCGCGGAATATTTTCAGCCCCGGCCATCGGCGGCGGGGAGCGACGGATATGACGCGACGTCGTCGGCCGCGTCGAATTTGGGGCCGACCAGTCAAAAGCTGTCGGATCGCGTGAAGGCGTCGGTGGAGAAATTCCGCAAAGAGAATCCCGAGTACACCGGGCCGATTCCGGCGGACCTGCTAACCACGAGCGGCAGCGGACTCGATCCGCATCTGACTCCAGCCGCGGCGGAGGCGCAGGTGGCGCGGATCGCGAAGGCTCGCGGAGTTGGTTTGGAGCAAGTCCGGCTGCTGATTGCGGAGAACCTCGAACACCGCGACCTGGGTTTTCTGGGTGAGGATCGGGTGAATGTTCTGAAGTTGAATCTCGCCTTGGACGATCGGTTTCGGATGAATCAGTAGAAGGGTTTTAGCTTCGCAGAGCGTCCGCGGGATTGACGCGGGTGGCGCGGAAGGCGGGCCAGTACGTCGCGAGGAACGCGACGCCGCTCAGCAGCGCAGCGACCGCGGCAAGCACCGTCAGGTCCCAGGTTTGAATTCCAAAAATCATGCTGACCGCGATGCGTGCCAGCGCGAGGGCCGCGGGGATGCCGAGCAGGATACCCAGCAGAGCAAGGCGCATGCCCTGCCACACAACCATGCTTCGCACATCGTCCGGACCGGCGCCGAGCGCCATGCGGATCCCGATCTCCTGCGTTCGCTGTTGGACGAAGTAAGCGAGCAGGCTGTACAAGCCGACGGCCGCCAACACAAGCGCTACGATCGCGAATACGGTGAGCAGCACGGTGTAGAACTGCGTTCGCGCGGACGACGCGGCCACTACCTGATGCATCGTGCGCACCCGGCCGAGGGGCATCCCGCCGCTGATCTGATGGATCTCCTGTTGAATCGAGGCGGCCGCGGTCGCGGGATCGCCGGCCCGGATCACCCAGACCAGTGGAACCCAATGAATGGTGCGCGCGTTCATGCGATCCTGCACTTGCGCGATGGGGACGTACATCATCGGGTCGCGGTCGAGGCCGGCGTCGCGCACATCGGCAACCACGCCGACAATCTGGCGGGGAGCGTCCTCCAAGCCCGCTCCCATTCCTTTGCCGATCACCATGAAGTCACCGATGGGATTGGCGTCCACCTGCTGCCAGTATTTTTTTAGCATTGCGCGATTGATCAGAACCACGCCGGGAGCGTTTTCATCGTCGTCATCGGTGAAGACGCGGCCGCGCAGCAAACGAGTCTTAAAAACGTCGAAGAAGCCTGGTGAAATACTTCGCCAGGGTGCCGCGCCATCGTAGCGTCCAATCATGGACCGATCGCGGTTCTTGAGGATGGTGAACGGCATGGTCAGGCTGGGCTCCAGAGGCAACGCGGAAGTGGCTGCCACCGCGGAGACGGATTGGATGCGCGCGATGCGGCTCTCGGCCCGGCGCACCATTTCCGCGATGGGGGCGGTGTTCTCAAAGCCGGGACTGGCCAACGACATTTCGAGCGTCAGCACATTTTGTTCGTCGAAGCCTCGACTGATGGTCCGTGCGGCGACGAAGGTTCGAATGAGTAATCCCGCTCCTGCCAGCAGCGCCAGCGCGAGCGCCAATTCGGTCGCGACCAGGACGGAATGACGGCGGCTGCGGCCACGTCCCATACCGGATTGCCTGGAGCCTTCTTTGACCAGCGAGCTGCCGTCGTGGTGCGAGGCGTTCAGCGCGGGCATCAAGCCGAAGAGAATGCTGGTGAATAGCGATACGGCGAGCGTGAAAACGGAAACGCGCCAGTCAAGCGGGAACCCGGGGCGATTCCCTTCGATTCCGGGAAGATCGGCCGGGCTAAGGAACAAGAATCCACGAAGGCCAGCGTATCCCAGAACCATGCCGAGCGCGCCTCCGGCCAGCGCGATCAGCAGGCTTTCCGCGAATAAGCTACGAACGATTTGCCTGCGCTGAGCGCCCAGGGCGGCTCGAATGGCGATTTCCCCGGCCCGGCGGCTCGATCGCGCGAGCTGCAGGCCGGCGACATTCGCGCAGGCGATCAGCAGTACGAAGGCGACAGCGCCGGTCATAAGATATAACGCCGGGCGCACATCGCCCACGATGGCGTCGCGCAGCGAGATCGCCGCGAACGCTTCCTTATAGAGCATGGGTGCTTCATGCGCAGAAAACGGAGGAAACTTTCTAAGAAAAAGACTCATCGTCGAACCAATATCGCGCTGGGCCTCATCGATGGAAATGCCCGGCTTGAGCCGCGCCGTTACGCGCACCCGGCGGACGTGGTCTTCGGAAGCGGGATCGGCTTGCAGGGGGAGCCATACTTCGGTCGACGGACCGGCGCTGAATCGCAATCCGCCGAAGCCGGGGGCCAGGACGCCGATCACTTTATAAGCATCCTGGTCGAGCGAAATGGTCCTGCCGACCAGGGCCGGGTCTGCGCCGAAGCGCGCTCGCCACAAGGCGTCGCAAATCACTGCCAGACGCGGGCCGCCGGGAGAATCTTCCTGGGTTGAAAACGTCCGGCCGATTTCCATTTGCGCGCCGAACAGAGTGAAGTAATCCGCCGAAACGCGAGCCGCTCGGAGCGATTCCGGGAACTCCCCCTGATTCAGGTTTACACTCAACGACCCGATATCGTAAGCGGCCATGGACTCAAAGGAGCTCGTGTTCGATCGCCAGACTACGAATTGCGGAATCGAGACGACGCTCTGGTTTCCAACTTGAGATGCGGTCATCAGCTGGACCAGCCGTCCGGAATCGGGGTACGGCAGCGGTTCGAGCAACACTTTGTCGACAATCGAAAAAATGGCGGTGCAGGAGCCGATGCCCAGGGCAAGAGCCGCGACGGCCATGAGGGTAAAGCCGGGATTGCGGGTCAGCATGCGCGCAGCGAACCGGAAGTCGCCCAGTGGCATTGGACCCTAATCCGGCAATCCGGGGTCCAATGCTAGTCCTTATTTAAGAACGGGCACGCGTGGGCCTTCTGTCCGCTTCTGAAGCTTCCTGTCGCGAGAACGGTCAGCTACGCGGCGACTTCTCCCCGATCTTCCGGATCTGGTTAGTCGCTTTTTCATTCCAACGGCGTCGAAACGTTTGCCCGTCCTGAAGTTGGAGTCGACCCGTATCCCGACCCGCTTTCCGTCGAAATCGGGGCTGATATCAGAGAAATAACAACAAGCAATTTCCATGGATAAAGCATCGTTTTTTTGCCACCGATTTGACCATACCGGCCGACGGTGATTCCAGGCGAAGTCGCCCCGATAAAGCGCGTCTACTACCCCCCGGCGCGCCAATATACCAGGATCTCAGTATGGTGTCGAAGTAGCGGCCAGTGTAGATTCGAAAGTAACGAAAGGGCGGTGTTTTTCTTAGCCGAAAGGGGTGATCATGCAATCGGCGAAAGCAATCCAGGTAGTAGTGGCCAGTTCCAAGATCGAGGATTGGGAAAATCTCCGTTCCCTGCTGGTTGGGACTCCTTGGGAGCTGATCAGCGCCGCCAACCGCCATGAGGCGGTGAAAGCGCTTCATCGCACCGCGCTCCCGATCGTTCTGTGCGATCAGAACCTGGACGGGGAGCCGTGGCTCAGGACCTTCCGGGCTCTGGCGAGGACGCGGCGCAGGACCTGCGTGATCCTGCTGTGCAATGCGGGCGATCCGGAAATTTGCGAGGACGTGATCCAGTCGGGCGCCTTCGATCTGCTCGCGCGACCGTTCCAAAGAGACCACCTGCTGGCCACTTTGCTGTGCGCTTACAGTCAATGCAGGATGAACTGGTTCCCGTTCACCCGCGTCCGGCTGAGTCCCATGGCGTCGGCGGTTTCATGAGCTTTTCGCTTTAGCCGCGATCGCGCCGGCCAGTTCGCCGGCACGCTGCGAGCCGATCAATACGGTTCGCCCGCTGATGAGCTTGAGCTCCACTCCTTGGTTCCCGGAGGTAAGATAAGCCTTGCCGCGGCGCGTGTTGCGGATGCCGTAGCCGCCCCAATCGCGCATGGGATCGAAAGTGACGGCATTGGCAGACTTGACCTGGTCGAGCGAGATTCGCATCGACCGCCATAGGCCGCGCATGGCGACGCGCAACTCGCCTGGACGGAGCTCCGTGATCTGCTTTATCGTGTTGAGACGCCAGTAGACCAACCATAGAAAGACGGTCCAGCCGATGATCCCTGAGTTGGACATCGGGTTTTTCCCCCAGGGATGTCCCAATCCGATTTGCCAGATCGCCAGCAGCATCATAGAGACGGGAGGAATGGCCGTAAGCACTCGCAGCCGCGTCATTCGCAACTTTTGTTCCTCATAAAACAGCGGCTCTGGATCGGGCACCAACTTCAGGGTAGCGCGAGTCCTCTACGATGAAGCAAGCGTCCCATGAAGATCAGCGTGCTCGATCAGTCCCCGATCTCGGAAGGCTCCACGGGAGCGGATGCCTTGCGCAACACGCTGGACCTGGCGCGGCTCGCGGACGACTTGGGCTATGCGCGTTACTGGGTCGCGGAACATCATGGAACTCCGATGCTGGCCTGCGCGAGTCCCGAAGTAATGATCGCGGCGATCGGCTCGAGCACGAGGCGGATGCGGATCGGAAGCGGCGGGGTGATGCTGCCGCACTATAGTCCACTCAAGGTCGCCGAGACGTTCAGTATCTTAAGCGCGTTGTTTCCCAATCGCGTGGATCTGGGGATCGGCCGCGCGCCGGGCACCGATCACGCTACGGCATTTGCGCTACAGCGGGATCGCAGGCAGATCGCTCCCGACGATTTTCCGGAGCAGCTTGGCGAATTGCTCGCGCTATTCGAGGGTCGAATCCCGGCGGGCCATCCGTTCGCGAGGCTGGCAGCATTGCCTGGCAGGCCGCATGTGCCGCAGGTTTGGCTACTCGGCTCGTCGCCGCAAAGCGCTGAGTGGGCCGCCGATAATGGGTTGCCATACGCTTTCGCCGATTTCATCAATCCGGAAGGCGCGGAGTATGCGGCGATCTACCGGAATCGGTTTTGCGCCAGCGAGACGTTAACCGAGCCGCGCATCATCGTTGCAGGATGGGCGGTGTGTGCGGAGACCGGCGAAAAAGCCCAACGGATCGCATCGAGCGCCCGGATGACGCGAGCGCTTCTGAATCAGGGCCAACTGATCCCGGTGCCGCCGATCGACAAGGCGTTGCGATTTCTGGAAGCGCGTGGCCCGAACCCCGATACCGTCGGACGTCCGCGGCGGGCCATCATTGGCTCGCCAGCGGTGGTGAAGGAGAAGATCGAGCAGTTAGGGACTCTTTATGGCGCGGACGAAGTCATGGTCGTGACGATCACCTTCGACCATGCCGATCGGCGGCGGTCCCATGAACTGATTGCCGAGGCATTCGGGCTGGGCCAACATGGTCCCTGAGAACGATGAGGCGGATCGCGATGGCGGATATTCATCGTGCGATTCAGATTTCGGCAGAGAGGAAGTCGGGCGGGCTAAGGATCGAAATGGATGGCGCGAGCCACGCCGTCAATTCCCGGGCGATTGGAAGCGGCAGGATCGTACTCGACGCGAACTTGGACCGGCTTCTGCTGGCCACATGCCAGATCCATCGTCTCGCCGTTCTTTCCGTTCACTAGAAGCTTGGTGGGATCGTCGATGAGCAGCAACTTTTTTCCTTCCGGGGTTTCCACGACCACTTTGGTTTGGTCCCCGCACTGAAGTTCGACGAACTTCCCCGTGAACGACGGCCGTCGCACTAAGGGGTGCTGCGATTCGGGCGGCGAGTCGCGATATCTCAACAGCGGAGGGGCGTCGCGATCGGGAAGCGACAGGGCGCTCGTTGCGGTACTGGAAGCGCTGTTGTCGATGAAACGCAGGATACTGTCCGCGCGGTCGCGATCCTCGACATTCTTGGAAACGCTTTTTAATTGATTCGCCGCGATGCGTGCTTTCTCGCGATCGCCCGCTTCGAGATTAGCTAAGGCGAGCATGGTAAGCAGCCGCGGTGCATCCTCAGGTGTCACCTTCTTGACCGGAGCCAGGGTTTGCAGAGCGTCCTTTGCCGCGTGCGCGCGATATTGCATCGATGCGAGCTCCAGGCGTGCGTCCAGGCGGTCCGGTTCTTGCCTCACCAGTTCTCCAAGCACCTGAATCGACCGAGCCGCATCGTGTGGTTCCACCATTCGACCGTAGAGCCACAACATCTGCGGATTCCGGCTTCCCAGGTCGTACGCTTTGCCAAAATGGTCGCGGGCCTCGCTCGAACGCCTTTGCCGCCAATCCAGATAAGCCAAGTCGACATAACTTTCAGGACGTTTAGGGTTCGCGGCGATCAAATCCTCAAGAGCCTTGCGGGTCGCATCTTCTTTAGACGGCCGGTCGTTAATCTCGGCCAGCAGGAGTTTCACAGCGAACTCGTCCGCCGGTTCTGCGGTTAGATTGTCACCGGCTTGTCCGAGTTTTGCGGGAATCAGGACGCCCTGGAATCGACCGCCACGCAAATAGCCGAACAGATCCGTTTCAATCTTATTCAAGGACTTGCCGTAGACCTGCTCCAATGCAACGGCCGAGGGCGTGCCATCCGAAATGGATCGGAGGACTTGGGTGAACTTTGCGTGGTATTCCGGGCTGAGCGCCAACATGTGCGTCAGCGCCCAACCTTCGTTGTAGAGACTCCCCGCCTTGTTTTTCTCGTTATAGTAAGGCGAGTCGTGGCCAGCGCCCATTATCGTTTCCAGAGGCACCCACTTTTCCTGAAGCAAGGCCTGATGGCGGCCCGGAACCAGAACTCCAACCAGAATCTTGTCTCCCATCGGCCTGAGAGTCGAGTACAATTCGGCGACCCCTTCGTTCAGCCACGGCGGCAAATGGAGATTGGAGTGCCGCACCACTAAATGGACATACTCGTGCACTGCGGTCGGAAACGTTTCAGCGCCGGTGTGGCTCATCACGATGTAATCGTGATCGCCAGACGACTGGTAATAAGCGACAGCAATTTCATTCGGGCGGTATGGCTCGTACTCTTTCTGAGAATTAAAAGCCACGATTCGCACCTGGGGCGCTCTTTCAAGCGTGTGCGGCATGGTCTGGGCGAAAAAGCTGTGCACCTGCTCGAAATAACGAATCGTGTCGCGCGCGCTCCGCTCGCCCGCGGTGCTGTACATTTCGAAATTGGGCGAAGCCAACCGGGTCCAGTGCGATTCCGCGGCAGGCATCGGATTAAGGCAAATTAAAGCGGTGAATCCCCAGGCAATCCACTTTCGCATTTCGACATTATAGAACAATTCAAGCGAATAAGCGGCCCCATTTCCTGGCCGGCGACGGGTTGATCCAAGGTGCCGCGGCTGCCGGCTAGGAGCTTGTTGAAAAAGGGGACAGACCGCTCTGTCCACGACCACGCTCTCTTGCGCGATCAGCGGGTTGCGGCTCGGGACAGAGTAGTCTGTCCCCTTTTTCAACAAGCTCCTAGGTCATAGAAACTTTCGGAATTATCCCCTTGACATACCCAAGATTTTCTGCGATCATTGGTCATGGCCGGATTGATTGCAGCACACCACCACGATGAAGATGCAGCGCGGGCCTACCTCGAAGCGAAGCTGTGGCCGGATGGTCCGGTCTGTCCGAAGTGCGGGCTGATCGGAGAGGCGTACAAGTTGGCCGGTGAGACGACACGCAAGGGGCTGTACAAGTGCGCCGGGTGCCGGGAGCCGTTCACGGTTACCATGGGCACGATCTTCGAGGATTCGCACATCCCGCTTCACAAATGGCTCTTCGCGATCTATTTGATGTGCTCTTCGAAAAAGGGGATGAGTGCGCATCAGCTTTGGCGGAATCTCTGGGGCGTCGACGAAACCGGGAAGCAGTTGGGCAGTTACAAGACGGCTTGGTTCATGGCGCATCGCATCCGCTGGGCGCTTGGACAGGAGCCAGTAGCCAGTAGGCTGGCGGGGATCGTCGAAGTTGATGAAGTCTACGTTGGCGGCAAACAGCGGGTCGGGCAGAATCGGTACCGTTGGTCTGCTGGCGGGCGCCCGCGACCGATGCCGCGCAAGAGCGGGATCGACAATAAAGCGCCGGTCGTTGCGATGCTCCAGCGGAACGGCGACGTTCGCTCACGCCATCTGGAGCGCGTCACTAGCGAGAATCTGAAGCCGATGCTCGCCGAGATGGTAGATGAAAACGCCATCGTCATGACGGATAGCGCCACGGCGTTGAAGTTCCCAGGGAAAGAGCGGGAGCATCACACCGTCAATCATAGAGCGAAAGAATACGTGCGGCACGAAGCCGGTTTGACGATCTCGACGAACACGGTCGAGTCCTACTTCGCGATCATCCAGCGCGGGATCAATGGCATCTATCACCACGTCGGCAAGGCGTACATGGATCAATACTTGCGGGAGTTCGACTTCCGGTACAACGTTCGCAAGATGAACGATCAGGACCGCGCCGCACTCGCGATCAGGAAGACCAGCGGCAAGCGCCTGATGCTGAAAGAGCCAAAGGCGATCAAGAACTAAGTTGTTTCCTCCCAGACGTTTCAGGCTAACGTCCATTACCACTTCTGCAATTTGTGGTATTATACTGGCCCCAGCATGAGAATCATCCTCCTGATCGCCTTTTCAGTCTACGTCAATGCGCAAGAGCCCATGACCGGGTCAACGGCCACAGCGCCCCTTCCCGGTGAATGGCCCAGTTTTGCAGTGTGTTCATCGGTTTACTTTAGCGTTGATAGCAATGACCTCAAGTGCTCCACCTTGACGACGCGGCTCAAGCCCGCGTGCACCGGCTGTGTGCTGAATCCGACCGCTGTCGTGACCATCGAGTCAACGATGCCAATTACTTCACCATCCAGCAAGAGGGGACTGCCGCTATGTCCCGGCAATGCGAATGCTGACACCAAAAACTCTTCAATCGCGGTGTTTCCAAGTTGTGGAATGATGATCGTCGTCGTACCTGATAGGGTTGCTGGCAACATCCCTGGCAATATATCCTCTCCCAAATAACCGACGAAGACCAGATGCGAGTCGTTGGCCAGTTCAGTTTTTTGAGATAGGGTTATCGTCTTGGTGCCGCCCACTGCGGTCCATTGCTCCGGTTTAAAATCGTGCACCCGAAGAAGGGCCGGATCATGAGAGCTGTCCGTTGAAACAAGATCTACGTTTGCCAAGATACCGGTGGTCGATCCTCTCAACGCCCTGCGTAACGCAATTTGACCATCTCGCGCATGCGCAATGTAACTGACAGCATCGGCGTAAACGTGGTTAGCTGTGGCAACCGTCCCATCGTCTCTAACAAAGAATGTTGTGCCGAACGCCTTCGAAGATCCGTCGGTATGACGAACTACCACCTGCGCGATGCTTCTTTCAAAATTTGAAATCGGCAGTTGTTGTGCAGATGCAACCGTGCATCCAGCGATAACTGTGCACGCAGCGATCATCTGGGCCTGCGTGAAAAACGAATCAATCTTTTTCATATTCCCATCCTTTTCTAACTCTTCGTATTTTGGATCTGATATTTTTGTGGCCGTAGGGTTGGCCACGATTCGGGCATGGATATATTCCGCCGACCCACTCGCCAGAAGCAGACGGCTGTCCGAACTCAACCAAGCGGTCTGTACACCTTCAACGTGCACGCCGACATCCGAGAGGTGGCTCTGTATTTGCAGGACATCGCGTCAAGCGGCCGGTCCGTGTTCGGGGCCGGGTTGCCGTACAACGGGGAGTGGCGCACCCTTCAGCGGACGGTTTGCTTGACGATCCGGGCCACCGACTCCAGCCGCCAGGCTGTGCCGCGGCGGGTCCGGTAGGCGCGGTGGTTCGGGCAGCCGCGATGCCGCGCAAGGTCACGCCTTCGCTGCGCAGCCGGCGGATTTCCGCGACCGCGGCCTGCTCGGTGGGGTCCGGTTCCAAGTGCTCGCCGTCCTTGGCCAGCCGGGAGCCGAACTCGATATTGCCGACCCGCTCACCTTGACTGCGCTTGTGCCGCAGCGCGTCGCGGGTGCGCTCGCCGATCGCCTCCCGCTCCCACTGGCTCACGGCGCCCATGATTGTGATCACCAGCCGACCCGCGGCCGAGCCGGTGTCGAGCGACTCGGCCACCGAGATCAGCGCGACCTTGCGCTTCTCGAACAGTTCCAGTAGGCCGCACAGGTCTTTCACGCTGCGCGTGAGCCGGTCCAGCTTCGCCACGATGACTGCCTCCACCTTGCCGGCGTTGACCAGCGCCAGGAGCCGCTGCAGACCAGGCCGGTTGAGGCTCTTGGCGGACTCGCCGCCGTCGACGATGACGTCGAGCAGTTCGGCGCCCTGCACAGTCGCCATGGCGCGGATCTTGGCCTCCTGGGCTTCGAGCGAAACGCCCTGCTCTGCCTGCCGGTCTGTAGAAACGCGAACGTAGCCGATAGTCAGCATGTCCCACAGCATTGATCAACCGCCGGGACATCAAGTCCGAAGGCGGTTGAACCATGAGCCGCACGATTATGGTTTGGCGTCCCCCTGTACAAACGCCTCGAAATCGCGTATAAAGAAGAGCAGGGCCCGGTTCGACAGGCCAGCGCAAAGCGCACCCTCCGAAAGAACCCTCCAACATACTGAATAGATTTGAGGATTATGAACGAGCTACAGGTACGCTTGTGCCCGGTGATCAGCTGGTGCCTTACCAGAAGAACGCCCGCACGCACTCCGAAGAACAGATCGCGCAGATCGCCGCGTCGATCCAGGAGTTCGGCTGGACCAACCCAATCCTGGTCGGCTCCCGATTACATCGTGATCGCGGGACACGCCAGGTTGGCCGCGGCAAAGAAACTCCGGCTTGACCGAAGTTCCGGTGATCGTGCTCGGGCACCTCACCGAAGCGCAGAGGCGGGCGCTGGTGATCGCCGACAACCAACTGGCGCTCAACGCCGGCTGGGACGAGGATCTGCTTCGCGTCGAGCTGCGGGCGCTTGCAGGCGGAAGACTTCGATCTCGACCTGGTTGGGTTCGGCGAGTCAGAACTGGCCGAGCTGCTGGCAAACTGACGAGGACTACGCGGGCCACACTGACGAGGACGCAGTGCCGGAGACGCCGGAGATCGCAGTCAGCGTCCCGGGCGACCTCTGGATCCTCGGCGACCACCGCGTCTACTGCGGCGATGCGACTCAGTTGGAGGCGATCGAGAAGGTCATGGGCGGCGGCTTGGCCGACATGGTCTTCTGCGACCCGCCCTACGGCGTCGCCTACGGCTCCTCGCGCGCCGACCAGGCGGGAACGCGAAAGGCGTCGGATCACGAACGACGACCTGGGCGACGCAGCGTTTGGCGAGTTCCTGCGCAAGGCCAGCGCCAACCTTCTTTCGGTCACCAAGGGCGCCGTCTACATCTGCATGTCGAGTTCTCGGAGCTTCACACGCTGCAGAAGGCGTTCACCGCTGCCGGCGGGCACTGGTCCACGTTCGTGATCTGGGCGAAGGATCGCTTCACGCTCGGCCGCTCCGACTACCAGCGCCAGTACGAACCGATGCTTTACGGCTGGCGCGAGGGCACCGATCATTTCTGGTGCGGCGCGCGGGATCAGGGCGACGTGTGGTTCGTGAACAAGCCGCAAGCCAACGTCCTGCATCCGACGCAGAAGCCGGTGGAATTGGTAGAACGCGCGATCCGCAACAGCAGCAAGAGCCGGGATACGGTGCTGGACCCGTTCGGAGGCTCGGGAACAACGCTGATCGCTTGCGAGAAGACACGGACGGCAGGCCCGGCTGGTCGAACTGGAACCGAAGTACGTCGATGTGGTCGTGCGGCGCTGGGAGCAGTACACCGAGCGGAAGGCGACATTGGCCGAGGACGGCCGGGAGTTTGAACAGGTCGCCGAGGACCGGGCGGAGTCGCCTCATGAATCGACCGATGCCACCGCGAGATCGCGGCACTCGAGGAATCGATTCTCGCCGGCCATCCCGACCTTCAAGGGCTCTGCCTGGCGCTGTCGGACTGGTCGATGGAATTGAAACTGATTCAACAAGAGGCCCAAACGAGAAAAGGCGCCGGGTAACTCCCCGGCGCCCGGCTACGAAACGCGACGACTCAGCGAATCGCGTAGGCACGCTCGCCGTCCTGGCGTTTGAAGGACTCCACCTTCAATCCCGCCTTCTTAATCAAGGCGCCGCTGATGAGCCCGCGGACGCTGTGAGCCTGCCAGTCGGTCGCTTTCATGATCGCCGCCAAAGTCGCCCCGTCCTTCCGATTCAGCATGGCGATCGCCTTCATGACCCGCGACTCGGTGACACCGGATAAATCCCGGGACGCGGGTGTTAAACGACTTGCAAACTCACGCTTCCATCCCAGGCGCTTTCTTCCACGCGGCAAGCGGATTTTCTTCCTCACTCGATCCCTGGAAACAGGGATCATAAGCGGAATGGCCTAACCCTTCACACAGACCACCTGCCGCAGCGTATGGACGATCTCTACGAGATCGGCCTGCGCCGCCATCACCGCGTCAATCGGCTTGTAAGCCGCAGGAGTTTCATCGATCACATCCTCGTCCTTGCGGCATTCCACACCTTCCGTCATCCGCATGTGATCCTCTACTGTAAAGCGGCGCTTGGCTTCGTTGCGCGACATCGCTCGCCCCGCACCATGACTGCAACTGCAAAAGCTCTCCAGGTTTCCTTTTCCGCGCACGATGTAGGAACGCGCTCCCATACTGCCGGGAATGATTCCCATATCGCCCTCGCGCGCCCGAACTGCGCACTTGCGCGTGATGAGAACGTTCTCGCCAAAATGCGATTCCCGCGCCACATAGTTGTGGTGGCAGTTGATGGCCTTCAGCTCCGCGCTGAAGGGCGGAACCTCGCCCGAATTGCGGACCGCCGCGACGATTTGCTCCATCATCAGATCGCGGTTTCCTTTGAGCGTAGTCCTGCGACCATTCCACGGCTTCAACGTAGTCATCAAAGTGTTCCGTGTGCTCCGGAAAGTAGGCCAGATCGATATCCGGCAAATTGATAAAGAACTTCTTCATGTCCTTCCGTGCCAGATCAATGAAGTAGTTGCCTATTCGATTGCCGACTCCGCGCGATCCGCTGTGCAGCATGAACCAGACCGTCTCCGACTCGTCCAGGCAGACTTCAATAAAGTGGTTGCCGGTTCCGAGCGTGCCAAGGTGATTCGCGTGGTTGCCGCGATCGAGTTTCGGATGCTTCGCCAGGATGGCATCGTAACGTTCCTTCAACTCATGTATCCAAACGGCTCTGATTGTGCGGAGGAATGTCCTGCCAGGCGCCGCGATCGCCGACGCCGCCGTGATTCGTCCGGCCGTGAGGCACGGCTGTTTCAATCGCTGCGCGGATACCTTTCAGGTTGTCTGGGAGACCGCGCGCGTTGAGACTGGTCTGCACTGCCATCATGCCGCAACCGATATCGACGCCAACCGCCGCGGGAATGATTGCGCCCTTTGGTCGGGATCGCGCTGCCCACGGTCGCGCCAATGCCCCAATGAACGTCGGGCATCGCAGCGATCCACTTGAATACGAAGGGGAGCTGGGCAGCATTCATGAGTTGCTGCCGCGCTGCATCTTCGAGGGGCACGCCCTTGGTCCAGGCTTTGAACGCCACTCGCATGGCTTATGAGGCCAGCATGACACCCGGTTCACTTGCCCGCAGAAAAAATTGGTCCGGGAAGCTGGGGTCGAACCAGCGGCCTCTCGATTATCGATCGAGTGCTCAAACCACGCTGAGCTTTTCCCGGTTGTGCTACTCACGCAAAGAGTGGAGCCCCGTGCCAGATTCGAACTGGCTTTTCCGGATTACAGGTCCGGCGCATCGCCCGCTATGCTTACAGGGCCCGCAAGTTCTGGAGCCAATGGAGCGAATCGAACGCTCATCGGTTGCCTACCATGCAACTGCTCTCCCATTGAGCTACATCGGCTGGAGCCAGAGGGGGTAATCGAAACCCCGACCTCCGCGTTACGAATGCGGCGCTCTTCCACTTGAGCTACTCCGGCAGATGGAGCGAGTGCGGAGAATCGAACTCCGTTGATCGGACTGGCGATCCGATGCCCAACCAATAGGCCACACCCGCGGAAACTCTTGGAGCGGACGGAGATAATCGAAATCTCTTCTCTGGGTTGGAGGCCCAGGGCACACCCTATATACCACGCCCGCTCATTTACAAATTCCGTGATGCTATTCAATTGTCAAAGACCCCCATTGAGACACACACTTCTACTGCGTCGCTTCCGAGCGGAAACGACTTAGACAAAATGCCTCAATTACCGATAAAACAAAAAAAACGGGCGGCCATTTTTGGTGGCCGCCCGTTTCTTGAAACCGGTATAGTTATTCCAAGACGGTCAGGTCACCTCACGCACGTCAATATTGACGGGCCTCGCCGTACCTTTCGGTTCGGTTCCGAATTGGAATATATGTGTCACGCAGTTTAATCCTAATCTATCTTTCAAAAATATTCAAGCCCCTTAATGTTTTCTTCGCGTCACAACTATCGACCTATCTCTGCGAATCTGGCGGAGGAGGAGGGAATTCAACCCTCGGTGGCCCTTACGGACTCACGCCAGTTTTCGGGACTGGTGACTTTAGCAACTCGTCCACTCCTCCACATTGAAAACTTGGAGCGCCGCCGCGGAATCGAACCGCGCACACCGAGGTTGCAACTCGGCCGCTCGCCACTTGCTGTTGCGGCGCATGGCACCCCGGGGGTGATTCGAACACCCAATCGCGGGTTTGGAATCCGCTCGCCTCACCATCGGCAACCGGGGCGTGTGGTGCGCCCGGCTGGATTCGAACCAGCACTCGACCGCTTTTGAGGCGGTTGCCTCTACCGGTTGGACTACGGGCGCATTGGTAGGCTCGGTCGGATTCGAACCGACACTGGACACGGTCTGAGCGTGTTGCCTCTGCCGAGTTGGGCTACGAGCCTGTAGTGTTCGGGGCGAGATTCGAACTCGCAACAATGCGGTTCTCGACCGCACGCGTCTACCAGTTGCGCCACCCGAACATTGGTGGGCAGTCGAGGATTCGAACCTCGGAGATTCCAATGGAATACCGGGGCTACAGCCCGGCGCTTTCAGCCTCTCAGCCAACTGCCCAAACACGAATTGTCAAAGATCTGGCGGAAGGCAGGCGACTCGAACGCCTAAGTCCCTAGGGACCCTGGCTTAGCAGACCAGTGGGATACCAATTACCCGAGCCTTCCAGGTAAAAACTACAACTTGGATTTAGAGGGAAATTACAGACTTGGTGAGAGACACCAAGAGTGTCCGACTAAAAGTCGGTACGATAGGAAGTCGCGACTGAAAAAATGCCGCATCTACAGTTACTTTACTGTGGAGAGTGAGCTTTCGTCAAGACCTTAAATGAAATCAGGACGCCCACTACGTGTCTTTGCTGCGGCTTTGCCATGCGGCTCCAGCGCGAAGGTCCTCGACCAGAAATCGCACACCTTGGTTGTCGGAAGGATTCAGCCAGAGCATGCGCTTGAAAATATTCTCGGCCTCCTCGAATCTACTCAGCCGCCATAGGCAAAGCCCAAGTCCATTCATGCAACGGAGAAATGGCCGGTTGTCGATCCACCCCCACGGAAGCAGACCATCGAAGCTGTTGCCGAGGGACAATTCACCGATCCGAAACCCCACCTCGTAATGGCGAATAGCTATCTCTGGCCAGTGATCGAAAGCAATGTTGCCAAGGTGTGCATGAGCATCGAGGCAGCGAAGATCGGCCTGACAGAGATCCATCAGGATTTTGTTTGCGCCTTCAATATCGCCGCCGTCCTTCCGGTCGTTGGATTCTATGATGGGGTCGGAAAACGGATCCTCTGCATCCGCTCCCGGCAACACTTGTTCCATCTCAAATTCCGGACGCGATCCCCATGCGATGATTTGTTTGGCCCAATCTTCGATTGGCTCGCCCTCTTCGCCCCAGTAGTGTTCGGATGGATCCCACATGCCCCTCTCTTCCAGTTTGAGCGGGGCAAGGCCCAACGCCTGCACGTCGAGCCGCGTAGATTCAATTTCGCCGGAAAGATAGGGATTGCGCGCGTAGGTCCATTGTTTGCGTGGCCGGACGACCGCGATCTCACCGGGAACAACATCCCAAAGGCCACCTGCCCGAAGTGTGATTGTGTGGGCACTTCCAAGAAGGCGGCAGCGCGCGGTCCTCTGCTTCACCGAAAGCACGATCAGGTCATGCGGACCGGCAAGGTTGATCGGCACCACAGTGTCGTCGGTTCGTTCCTTGCCAATTTCATCCGGAGGGGCCGAATCGGGCTGTTTCGCTGTCTTCAAAAAATGTCTCTCCCGTGGCGTTCGCCCCATCGCGTCTTCGCGCGCTCCAAGAACGAAGGTTGTTCGCTGCGTTTCGCACCTGCGGCCAAGCCATGAAATCCGCCGATGAAGCCGGTCTTCCGGTAATGTAATGCGCAAACCCGGCGCACAGTTTGCTCCCATTCGGTCGCCAGCCCCGCCCGCTGAAAGCAGTCTCTGGCGCGCTCGAAATTTGAGAGCGCGGCGTCGTAGTACTTGCTCTTCTTTGCATCAACAATGCGCATCCCCTGTACGCGCCAAAGGCGCGCGGCAAGTCCCGGATGATTCTTCTCCAACCGTTTCGCAGCGGGCTCGGTCGTATAGTGGCTCACGTTTTCGAGAGCTTCATCCGAGCAGCCGCGCACCTGGTCCGCCAATCGGTCTGTTTCCTTTGTTTCGGTGAATAGTTCGAGCCGCGCGTGCAGGTTCGCTCCACTCGCTGCATTCAGAGCCTTTTCGTGCCACGCCTCGCGCTCGGTCGTGGGCACAAACTGCATGAGATCGTCATAGGTGAATTTCGAGGGGGACTTCTGAAAATCGGCCCAAGCGGCCTCCAGTGCTTCATCCGCTCGACCGAGTTTGCTCAGCAGCTCGCGGTGGAGTTTGTCCAGATCGTAAGCCGCCGTGGACCGAAACTGGCTCTTGTGGTCAAGAGCGCGGCCCCGCTCGACCCAGGCCAGGGCCTCGTTCGGCTCGCGCGGAACAAACAATTTCGCTATGGCCAGACAGTCTTCCGGTTTAAGTTCAGTTTGTTCCGCCAGCACTATATACGCCTGGATGTCCCGTTGCGCGACATGAATCGCGCGCAGGATCTCGGCCATCCGGCGGTACGTCCAACTCGATGTGTCCCCCGATGCAACATCAAAGCGCTCGCGGATCTGCTGCTCCAGCGCCGCCAATCCTGGCTTGTCGAAAGCTGCCGCAGCCTTCTTCTCAATTTGGTAACAGAAGGCGTATGGATCGTCGTCCATCCACGCGAGCAGGGTGGAAGCGGTCTTGTCCGGGTCGGCGCCCGCGGCTTGAAGGGATTTGATCCAACGGCAGATGAGATCCTGGGCGAATTGCCCGAAGCTGCCACTGGAGTCATCGAGCTCGTCGGCCTTGGCATGACAGCCGGCAAGAAAAGCCTCATACAGAGCAACGGCTCGAGCGGGCTCGGCTGCAACCAGCGTATCGATGGTGGCGGCGACCTCTTCAAGCCTGCTCACGAACGTAAAGCACTCGCCGTCGCGAATGAACGTTCCGGGGCGAAAGGCGGACTCGATCTGCCGCTCGATTGGATCTGCCTTGCTGCGTGGCCTTGTTTTCATCCGGCGTTTGCGTCTCTTGATCGCTTTCAGCCAGTGTGCCACAAACGATTCGATCTGCTGAGCAGATGGGCCGCGATGAACAGGCGATTTTCGGATCTGAACTCGGAAGCCCTCGACTTCCGAGCTGCTTCTGAGTTGTTTACGCCATACAGAAAGATCACGCTACAAGCGTTGAAGACGGTCCGAATCACGACCGACCTCTCGGGACGGCTGTCCTACGATTGGAGGACTCCTCTTGTTCGGTACTGATTTGTTTTGCCCTCTCCCCCCGATTTACCTAGAGAAAATGTCCGGCGCCGTTCCACTCAAACGTCGTCAAAGCGGAAGGCCAGAGGAGGATTATGAAAAACAGAGCGACAGGGTATGGTAAGGGAGCCGCAGACAAGCGCGAGGCTCAACGACACCGCCTCTTAGGAGAAGACTGTCCCCCTGTCACTGATACGCATCTGCTTGTTGGGGCTGGCGGCCCAGATCGCCGTGAGCTGCTCTGGCGCAGCTCAATCGACGCAGGCCGCCGGGAGCCAGCCACCGCTGATGGCCCGGCAAAAAGAGATCGCCCTGGCTCTCAGCAACTGCCCGCCGTCCGTGGCGACCAAGGCGGCGGTCTACGTCCTCGACAAATCCGGCTACGTCAAAGTTCGCGACAGCCAGAACGGCTTCACGGCTATTCATGCGATACTTGTACGCGGTTCTGGGAATCTTGTCAAACAAACGCCGACATCGTTTGCACACGGTCGACGTCAACTCGTCTTGCACGACAGGGAAGGAAAAGCTTCTGTGTGCCAGTTTGTGTGCCAACTCCAGGCTATTCAACGGCAGTGTCAATTTGCAGATTGTCAGTAATTGATTGATTTCAGACCAAATAGCTGGAGCCACCCGCCGGGATCGAACCGGCGACCTGCTGATTACGAATCAGTAACCTGCTATTTTTCTACAACTTACAGTGAGCACACCCGTTGCTCAGTATTGCGCATTGTTGCGAGTTATCAAAGACTTCCGAGACGTATGCGACCGGGCGCTAGCAAAGCTAAACAACGCTTCTATGCGTAGAGTGGGCACAAAACTGGGCACAGTTTTTTTGCGGGGCTATCCCGCGCGGTGAATCTGCAGCCACGATCAGGCTAGCTCGATCGTAACCGTCTGAGGAAACCAGGGGAGATCAGGCGCGGGCGGCGGACCAGCGTGCGGGTGTGAGATGTGCAACTTCAGGGAGGGTCCGGCGGTTCAATCCGGGCAGTACGGCGGCGAGGTAGTTTTTCACCGGTACACCCAGCCTTCGGCAGGATTCGATCACAGAAAGAATCGCCGCCACTTTCGGACCCGCCGGTGCGCTGCCGACGTGCAGCCAGTTCTTTCGTCCCAGTGCCACAGGACGCATGGAGTTCTCCGCCAGGTTGTTAGACAACTCCACTTCCGCGTAATCAAAACACCGTCGCAGCTTCGCCCACATATTTAAGGTGTAGGCCGCCGCTTGCCCTAGCGCGCTCTTGGGCAGCGCTTCGCGAGCCAGGCCCAGGCACGCGCCGCGGATCTCTGCGAGCCACTCCTCGGCATATTCGTGCCGTTGCCGTTGACGATCTTCTGCGCTCAACGCGCGGCGGCGCGCATCGCGGTCGATCAGAAACAATGCGTCCATACGTGTGACCATCGCCACCGCCGCGGCATCTTGCGGATTTACTTTTACCGCGTCGACGAACTTGCGTCGCGCGTGCGCCCAACATCCCACGTGCACCAACTTCGGCCTGCCGATGTCGTCGTAGGCCGCATAGCCATCGGTTTGCAAAATCCCTTCCCACTTGCTCAGAAACTTGCGCGGACCCTCACGCCCTCGTCCCAGGCAGAAGTCGAACACCGTCTCACCGCCCGGCTTTCCGTATTGCCACAGATACGCCTGATGGTTTTCCCCGCGCCGATCATGCATCTGCACTGGAACCGGCGTTTCATCCGCCTGTAGATAGGATGCGGTCAGCAGATCCCGCCGCATCGCTCCCACCACCGGCCCCAGCAGCTCGCCCACGCGCATCACCCAACCATCGAGGGTCGCGCGTCCGATCTCCACGCCCGCTTCGCGCTCGATCATCACTGCTTGCCGGTACAACGGCAGGTGGTCGCAATATTTCGCAACGATGGTGTGGATCACTACCGCATCACTGGCTAATCCTTTTTCGGCAATGCGCTCAGCCAGCGGTGCCGCCGTCACCGTCGCGCAACGCCGGCAGGCTCGCTTCTCCCGCTTGGTCACGCGCACGAAATAGCGCGCCGGCTCGACGTCGAGTTGCTCGCTTTCGTCGTAGCCGATCACCGTCGTTTCCTCCCCGCAGCACGCGCACGTGCGCTCGTTGCAGGTGAGGATGTGGGTGACACGCGGCAGATCCTCCGGCAGCGGCTTGCGGCCCGGATGGGGCCTACTCTCTCGCGAGGGCGCGCGTGTCAGCGTCTCGCGCTGCGCTTCCGCCTCCACCTCGTCGCGTGTCGTGCTGGGTTCTTCTTCGGTCAGCAGCGCCAGTTGCAGGTTGCTCAGCGTTTCGCTCTTTGGACCCAGTTGCTGAATTCGCCGCTGCCGCAGCTCTTCCCGGAGTGCCTGGATTTCCAACTGCGCCCAGTGCAGTTGTCTCTCCAGTTCAGCGATGCGCGTAGGAGCGTTCACGGTGGGAGAAGCTCTATTTTACGCGAGGAGATGAAAATGTTCCAGAGTTTTTTATGCCGAACGCCGGTACCACTTGCGTGGCTGCGCCTGCTTGAAATCGAGCCCGTTCACCAGCATCGCCAACTCCTCAGCGCGCATGGTCACGCTGCGCTGTTTCTCACCCGCCGCCGGCCAACGGAAGCGACCTTTCTCCAGACGCTTCGCGCACACCCACAATCCGCTGCCATCCCACACCAGGGCTTTCAAACGGGTGCGTGTCCGATTCGAAAACAAGAAGAGATAGCCGCTCAGCGGGTCCTGCCCGAGCTGATCGCGCACCAGTCCGTACAATCCTTCGAAGCCCTTGCGCATATCCACGGCTTCGATGGCCACGTAGATCTTCGTCGCCAGCCCCAGCCCGAACACGCCTCATCCCTCGGCCGCGCGAATGAGCCGCAGCAGATCGGCTTCGGCAAACTTCCAGGAGCTTTCGATCCGCCGTCCGTTCGCCAACACCACCGCGAATCCCGCGCTCGGCTGGGCTTCTATCGCCACCTCAACCAGCTTCGGTTTCCTCTTCTGTGCCCGACGCCAGTAGTCGAACGTCGTGATCGGGATGTGGTGCTTCTCGCAATACTCCCGCCGCGTCATCCCGCTTTTTACAAAGCCATCGACGATGCCGCGGATCTCCTGCTTGCTTCGCATCCTGCCATTTTCGGCAGCATCGACCGCCCAATCAAGACAGGTTTCCTCAGACGGTTACGCTCGATCAAACGCCCTTAGTCTGAGCACCGTCCCTGATTTCCTTCGCATTCTATTGGATCACAGAGGCGCGCTGTAAAGTATCTTCATGAGCATCATTGCGCCGGGTATCACAGACGAGGACTACGCGTTGGGGCGGTCCAAGCCAATCGATATTTTCGAGCACCGGATCAAATGCTAGACTCTTGCGTTCGCTAAGGACCTGGCTCCGAAGGTAGACTCCGGGATCGCCGTGTTGATTCCTACGTCTTCTGTGTTGGAACCGATTGGCGGAGCGCTACTCGGATCGGCGGGGAACACCGAAGGAAGATTTGCTGCGGTGTTGAAAAAGAGTGTATCCATTCTTATCCGGCGACACTCCGAAACGTTTGTGTGATCTTCTCCGGGGTGGCCTCTTTCACAAAAGCTTTATAAAGGCCGGGCTCGCCCTGAAGCCATTGAGCCGAGCAATTGAAGTTGACGCGGGAGCGATCCTCGTCGACCCAATTCACTTTCTCGAAACGGTGGCCGCCTCGTTTTCTGAACTGTGTGTCGAGATTCGAACCGGGGCCACGCCTGCCCGCGAGACGTTCAACGCCTACTGGGAAAAAATCCTTGCGGATGAGAGAGCGACCGGACCGCCCGTTTCTCCGAAGGGAGGCTGCGATCTCTTCTGGTCCGGCGCGGCCATTACCTTGTGCCGCGCGCACACCCACTTAAGCGCCATGACGACCGGTACGGGTGCGTTGCTCGCATCAGCGTAGAACATGTCCAGTTGATTGCTGACCTCGGGGTTCGTTAGATTGACGCTCATATCACGTAAAGCTCCATCGAGGCCCGAGTTGGAAATTCCATTCGCAGCGACGACCCACGTGAATAGGTTCCGGGCGTCGAATACCGCGCGGAGGTAAGTGATCTTCATTGCCTGTGGCAGTTCGGCCCAAACACGACCGTTCGACATTGACGCCGTCGAGACGTCTTGAGCAAACCCCAAAGGCGCGGACAGCATCAGCGCGAGCAGCAAGCTGGGACGAATAGGCACCATTCTATACGGTCCGCCCTGGATCGCGAGCTTGGCTCGGCGAGGACGGAACTCGTTCGAGGATGAAAAGCGTTGAATGGAAATAAGGGCAGATTATTGCGGCACAATGTAGCGAAACTCTCAGCGATGGTGGTATGATTCGGGATCGCGTTTTCGGATTCAGCCACCATCATATGTCCCTCAATATGGGGAAATCAGAGCGCCCGAAGCAGACGGTCGTTACGGTACACGGTCTAAACAGCGACGGCAAATGGCAAGAAGCAATCGATAGAGCTCTGACTCCGTTCTTCAAATGTGTAGCGATCCGGTATCCGCAATATCGCCGTTTCGGCGTCACAAAGCTTTTTTCCGACCCGTACCTGCTCGCCGCAGCCACGGGTGTAATCGGGGCACTTTGCTGGTTCCAACTAATCGGCCTGCCTACCGCCATCATTCTAGCGATCGTGGCCCTGATCATTGGATACGCAATTGCCAACCGCCGCCGACGCGCCGCTTTGGAGACCGTGCGCATTCAGCTGAGTGATACACAACTCGTCGGAGAGCGGCCGCACGCCATCGCCCACAGCCTCGGTTCGTACCTGCTTTGCACGGCGATGAAGCGTTGGTTGGAGATTAGATTCCGACGCATTGTTTTATCGGGGTGCGTGCTCTCTCGGACGTTCGACTGGGAAGGACATCGCCGTTGCAATGAGTCCTCATTCGACAGCGTTAGAAACGAGATGGGAAATGATGGAGTCGCTCGGGCAGCCGTCTACTTGCAAGGCTTGGTTCCAGGGCTAGGGCACGCGGGGTTTAAAGGGTTCGTCGGAACTGATTCTTTCGTTCATACGACTTTAAGTCCGAACGCCACGTGTGTTATGTGTTCAACCAGCGTTGGACGCGTGCACAACGTCATGCACGGTGATCTCGGACACAATGACCCGTTTGTTGCCGCCCAACAACGAGCGGAAGCCCTATGGCTGCCCGTACTCTGGGGGATTGAGCCGATCGAATACCAGAAATTCCTAGAGCTTTGTGCTGAGATTCGGACAGCGGACGATGGTGCAGCATCAAATTTGGTCAACGAACTTCGGACCCGTCGATGGTCGTGGCTGCAGGGGGAGTCGCTGGATGTCTATAATAGGACGCGAATTCGAGTTATGCTTGAAAAAGGTCAGGTTGAAATCAGCGATGACCGCTTGATGGAGCTTGTGGATACTGCCGCGGTGACGTTGTGGCAAGACGTTGAACGTGCAAAGCAAGCCCGTCTGAGTGGGAGCAAGGAGGAACGTGAAATTGCGGCCCTCTACCCAAAGTGGGCCGTCGGGAGAGCCATCGACATTACTGTAAAGGGAACAAGAGAATGGAAGAAACGCTCGAGCTATCGCTAAAAGAAATTCTTCCAGCACTCGCGAACTGTCCGGCGGACGATCTTGCCTGGCGCCGCCTATACGAGTGCACGCGGACTTACGTTTTTCGTGTGAGTTGCTGCGTCCTTCGCTCGGAAACACATTTGGCTGACGATGCTACGCAAGAGGTGTTTATCAGGCTGGCTCGTTACTGTACTTTTCGCAGCTTCGAGGATCCAACCGCGTTCCTGGCGTACGTCAGGGTGATTTGCCGAAATGTAGCGAGATCGTATGTTGCTCAAATCAGGAAACGAGGCGAGATACCGCTCGCAGTCTTCGTGGAGCGACCCGCTGATGGAGAAGGTCGTGAACTCACTATCGCGGAGATGAGGACGGCGGCGCTTAAACGCCTGGGTACTTCAGGTCCGAATCGCGCGATTTTGAAGCTCTGGCTTGATGGCACCTCCCTGCCAGAGATCGCCACGGAGGTGGGCATTACGTACGGAGCCGCCGCGGTCCGACTCCACAGAATTCGCCAAACCATTATGCACCACAATTTCAACAACATACCGGGATAGTTCAACTTCTCTGTAAAAAAAGGCTCCGAAACCTGGTTCTTAGCAGTGTGAGTTGGGTTTCCCTGGGTACCGAGAGTAAGCCGGTGGATTCGGCTGGGTCTAATTCCGAGTCCGAATGGCCCAGCCCTGCGTGTCTTAACCCCACAGAGATCGAAGACTACGTAGCGCGTGGCTTCCTCGCCCAAGATCGCCTCCAGCACTTAGAAAGCTGTGATTTCTGCCAACTCGTGACTGACTTCGATCCCGGACGCGCAAATCGGGGGCCGAGCCGCGCGGACGCGACCGGCGCCTGATCACCCTATTTCAGCTCCCAAGTAACTGACTGACAAAAGGAACATGCCAGCAAGTGATGGATCCGTGGCGACGGGAGTTCATGAGTTGAAAGAAATTGCTCAACCTCCGAAGGATCAAGACATTGTTCTGTGGGATATTCGCTTGCCTCCAAGGAGTTATTGCCGACTCTGGGGAAACCCGGCATCCTCTTTTCGGCGTTTTGGGCATATTCGGATTTCGTCATCGTGTGCCTCCCGAAATGCTGGACGTTATATAATCCAGTACGTTCCTGGTTTAACCAACTCCTAACGTTTCATCGGCTTCCAGCCGCCGAATCTTTACCCGAAACGAGCTTTCCCCGATACACATCTGCAATCATAGTGCCATCACTCACACTGGCTTGGATGCGTGTAAATCTGGAAGAGTTTAAATTCTTTGAAAATATCGAATTCCTCCGCTGATGAACCGTGAAATTATTGCGGTCAACGCTGCATCCTTTTTTTCGTCAACTGCGAAAACTGCCAACGCCGACCAACGCTAGACATAACCGCCACCGCGGGTCCCCTTGGCGCGGGCTGCTTGACCTTTCCCTTGGCAGGAGACGGCCTTCGGAATGAACTATCCTGGGTCTGCGGAAGGCGGGCATACACTTTCGTAACGATCGGGCCGCCGATACTTTGAAAACAGAAAGGGCGGATTGCCCTTAAGAATCAGAACTCTACAACTCGACTTGGTCCGCGTGCATGCGCCTACGTGGCGGGACGCCAGCCAATATAAGGACTACCTCCTCGTAATGCGACATCCTGCGCGACGCCTACGAATACCTCATATGGCACTTCGCCAAGGAGAGTGGCAAGAGCAAGGGTCACAACTACACGTCGGCCGAGGTCAGCCCGCATCATCGCCCAGATTCTCCGAATCCCGTGACGTGAAATCCAGCCCAGGCACAACCCACCGCATGCCGTTTTGAAGGCGTGCAGTACGCCGGTCACGCCGGCTCATCGCCCACACATACGTGCCACACGGTCCCATGGTGCCGTGAAGGCAATGCGGTAGCCTATGTGGACAGCCAACGAACAGCCGTGCCACAAAGGGGCTGGGTGAACATCCGACAATGTCGTCTCTCGGAAACTGCTTACGGTACGATCGCTTGAACTCATGCTGCCCCGGGCTTCTTACCGACTTGCTCGATGCGGACACCAATGTACGACACGCGATTCGGCGGCTTGCGGGTCAGGACCGCACGCGGGATCGGATCGGCACGGAGCTCGAAACTATCGTCGAACTCCATCTGTAGTTGCAGCGTGGATGTCTCCGGTTGAGCATCGCCGGATACACAGCGGATAGTCTGATCCTGGAAGTTGAGCGGCACCTTCCAGACGGCGCACAGCTTTAGGAGGGCTTCTGCATCTAGGGCGGGCGTTCGATGTTTACGAAACCCGCTGAGTGTCTGCTTGCCAACGCCCAGAGCCGCGGCGATCTCCGTCCAGCTATGGCCGGCTGCATGTACGGTCTCCAGCAAAGAACGCACGGAGTCCCAAAAGATGACGTCGTGAACGAATAGTCGAGGACGGCCCATTGGTATGTATATACGTACACCCGGCTTGCAAACAGCGTACTTTTGTATTGTAATAGATACTGTAGCACCTGAGGAAGCCCATGCCTGCAGCCAACGTTTTGGACCGGGTGAATGAACAAGATCAACCGATTGGAACCATCGAGCGTACGGACATCTTCAAGGTCCACGCCAACTTCAGAGTTGCTCACGTATTTATTTTCAATCCGCTCGCGGAATTGCTTCTCCAACGGCTCGCGCCCGGTCGGGTTCGTCACGCAGGTCGTTGGGGGTCGTCACTGGCGGCATACGTCGCGGCAGGCGAGGACTATGCTCAGGCAGCGACGCGCCGACTCCATGAAGAACTCGGCATATCCAACCTGATCTTAGAGGAGATCGGGAAAACGCAGATGGTCGACGAAGGGTGTATCAAATTCATTACGCTCTACGCCAGCCGATACGCCGGACCCTTCGTGCTCGATCCATCGCACATCGCGGAAATCGAATTCGTTGCCCTTGACCAGATACGAAAAGCCGTAGCGCACGGTCCTTCTAGTTTCACTCCGACGTTCCTTCACCTGCTTGACTTCTACACGCGAATTCGCCGATTGTAAGAAGCACACGGTGGAACCGACGCTGACGCCTGACCAGCTCATCGAACTATACAAAGTCGCTGTTGAAGAGTATCGGTTCCAGGTCAGGCTTAACAATGATCGGCTTCTGCATCTCGCTGTATTCAATATTGCGGTTCTGTCTGCCGGCGCAGGACTCCTGAAGGTTGGTGACGGCTGGCTGGAGAATATTTTGGTCGCCACCATCTTCTTTGCAGGTTTCTGTACCTCCTTCATTGGCGCTCGTGCCGTGAGCACGTTTCACAGATACTATCGCCGCACGGTCCATCGAAAAGCCGTGTACGAGGAGCTTCTGGGTCTTTCACAACCCGTCAATCTGCCGAACGGTGGCCGCGGAGACCTGTCTATCGGCACGACGGAGTCACACGGAGACCGAAACATAATCCTCACACAAACGGAAGACTGGGTGCGCCGCCCGCTGGCCACCGGCAGCGTAGTCGGCGGTTTCCGCTTGACACTGAGTATCGTCGCAGCGTTGCACCTCTTCGGGACGGGCGCCGCGATCGCGCTCGCCTTCGGTCTAGTTCGGCATCCGTAGCCGCAGAAGGTCGACTCGGCACTCTGGATGAAGCTGATGGCTGAGGGGTTCGCTCGTGTTGGTGAAATCTCCCTGCCCGAGTGTCCAGCGCGCGATTTAAAAAGGACGATGTTTGCGTCCATTAAATGCGGATTAACAGGGGAAGTCTTGCCCGGTTAAGCGAAAGCCTCGCCTACGCACCCAAGGCGGTCGAGCATCTGAAGGCTGGCACGCGGCCGCCGTTTCCGTACTCGGATGTACGATTGCTGCCGTACCTTCAGCACTCATTTTGGTTCCTCCCCAACGTCGCGGCCTGCCACGCGGTGGCGAACCTGCTTGCCGAGAAACACAACACCTTCTGGCATGACTACGACGTCGTGGTCGCCGCTGGTGCTTCGGCGGGTATCGGACTGGAAGCGTTGCCGCCCGTACGCAAAGCCATCGGGAGCGGATTTGAGACGAAGACCATCACGCTCTCCTGCGGCAAACTCACCACCGGCGTCACGGTGCCGCAGTGGTCATCCATCCTGATGCTGCGGAACCTCAAGTCGCCGGAGACCTACTTTCAGGCTGCGTTCCGCGTGCAGTCGCCGTGGTCCATTAAGAACCCCAACGGCGACAACCCAAACGAGGAGGAGATCCTCAAGCCTGTCTGCTTTGTGTTCGATTTCGCGCCCACTCGCGCGCTGCGGCAGATCTCTGAGTACGGAATCGGCCTGTCACCCAACGAGCCGAACCCGGAGAACGCGGTCAAAGATCTCGTGTCGTCCCTGCCCGTGCTGGCCTTTGACGGCGCGAATATGACGCAGATCGACGCGGGCGGCATTCTCGATATCGCGATGACGGGTACCTCGGCCACGCTGCTGGCCCGCAAGTGGGAGAGTGCGCTGCTCGTGAACGTCGACAACGATACCCTGCGCCGCATCCTGGACAACCCCGAGGCGACGGCCGCCGTTGAGCGTATTGAGGGCTGGCGCGCGCTGGGCGACAACATCATCGAGACGATCATCAACAAGAGCGAGAAGGTGAAGGAGCTCAAGAACAAGGCCAAGGACCGCGATCTGACGGAGACGCAGAAGAAGCAGCTCACCGAGGAGGAGAAAGAATACAAGTCCAAGCGCAAGCTCGTCCAGGAGAAGCTGATCAAGTTTGCGACGCGGATCCCCGCGTTCATGTACCTGACCGACTTCCGTGAGAATACGCTACAGGACGTGATTACCAAGTTGGAGCCAGATTTGTTTCTGGCCGTTACGGGCCTGACGGTCAAAGACTTCCACCTTCTTGTACGACTCAAGGTATTCAACACCGAGCAGATGAACCAGGCTGTGTTCGCGTTTCGGCGGTACGAAGATGCGTCGCTCCACTACACCGGTATAGAAAGTCACCCCGGACTAGTAAATTACGGGCTTTACGACACCGTGGTTGCGAGGGAGTAGTAGGCAGCCATCCAAGCGTGTCAGCCTTTGCGCAATCGCGGTCGGGAGACCTTGCGAACGGCGATCCGCTACGACTCCATCGATAGGAATATGGCCTCCTGGATAAAACCTTCGAGTGCCAGTTGGGATTCGTTAGATTCGGAACGTAAGTGCGTCGTTTGGCGCGTGAGCCAGATCCTGCTTCGTTCCGAGATACCGTTCGGTCGTCTGAACTGAGGCGTGCCCAAGGAGCATCTGAATCTGTTCCAATTCGCCGCCGGCTGCGCGGCACAGCTTCGCGCACGTGCGACGCAAATCATGGGGCGCGATGCCTGGAACGCCAACCTCCGCCGCGTATTGCCGGAGCATCTGCCAGACCACCTTTTCTCCGAGGCGCTCGCCAGTCACGGTACCGGCGCGGTTCACAGGCCGGAACGCGTGGCCCTCAGCAACCCCGGCCGGCGTGGTCCAGGCGTCGATGGCCACCTTCACCCACGTCGGCATCGGTGCTGTCCGAACGCGGCCGTGCTTTCCGACGAGATCAACGATGCACCAGCGTCCATCCCGCTGCTGTACGTGCGCGAATGTGAGCGCCGCCACTTCAGACCGTCGAAGCCCGCAGCCGAGAAGGACGGCAAGGATTGCGCGGTCACGAAGGCCGCGAACGGTCGAGATGTCTGGCGCGCTCAGCAGCGCCTGCGCCTGCCGTTGCGACAGCCAGTTGCCAACACGGGTGCCGGTTGATTTGACACTCTTCACGCGGCTGATTCCCTGGGCCAACTCCGGCGCTAGCAGGCCGTTGTCGGCCGCCTCCGCTGCCAGCTTGCGAATCGCCGACATTCTAATAATGATCGACGATGACCCGAGGCGACGTTCTTCCAGGGATACCCGCCACGCGCTCACGGTTGCCTTGGTGAACCCGGGCCGCGGCGCCTGCTGAAACCAAGCCATGAACTCGTTCAGCGCCATGTTGTACACGCGTTTTGTAATCGGCGAAGAGACGCTGTCCAGCACGAGCGTCTTCAATTTCTCCCACTGCGCAATCTTTTCAACTGCAATCAAATCATGCATTTCAGGTCCTTTTAATGGGCATTAACGGTAGCGCATTTGGACATTACCTCGGTGTGGTGGGAACATCAAGAACGGAATGCAACAGGAGCGTGCCGGCTTCAGGAAGCGACGATCGGAAGAGTCGCGTGTCGCAGCTATGTGCCCGGGGGGTGTAGCGTCGAGAGCCGCCGCTGATTCAGGCTCGAGCAATTCACGGGAGAAATAAAATGGCCTCGCAATCGACTTTGCTCGGTGCCGCCGGCGAGCACTACGTTATGTCGGAATTACTCCGTCGCGGGTACATTGCGGCGCTGCCGCCACAGGGTGTTCCGAACGCCGACATCGTTGTAACCAACCTTGAGGGCGCGCGGCTCTGCTCAATTCAAGTGAAGGCCCGACGTGATATTGGCTCAGATGGCGGCTGGCATATGAACGCGAAGCGTGAAGCTGCCCGCGCCGACCGCCTCTTCTACTGCTTCGTCGACTTCGGCAAAAGCCCATCAGATCACGCGATCGTACATGTCTTGCCGAGCGCGCTCGTTTCCGAAGTCCTTCAGAGGTCACATCGAAAATGGTTGGCTACGCCGGGGAAGAACGGTCAAGCCCACAAGGATGGCTCCATGCGCCGGCTAATGCCAGACTATTCCCGCATCTTTGGAGCGAGACTGACAACCCCTACCCAAAAGGTTGGCTCGATTCGTACCGTGATGGATGGCATCTGCTCAAGCTTGAACCTGCAGCGATCGAAGTCGCTGCCGAGACCTGAAGTTGCTCCTACGTTGGATTCAAAAAACGGCGTCCGATGTGCGGCATCATTGTCGGAACTGACAAGTGTTGTTCGTGAACTTTACTGCGCACAGGCCCCCGCGCGGCCGAAGACGACGTGCCGGATGTCGATATCTACTTGATCGCTGGGGAGTACAAAGCCCGCCCCTGCGGATTTGTCCTTAGTGAGCGCATAGCCGAAAGCATCGAAAAACGCGCCATGCAGGCTGGCGGTGTAATTCTGCCGGAGGGTGACATAATCTCCATACTCGCTTCCGGTCACACTCGCTGAAGTCGTGTCGTAAGTCTTATAGTCCCCCCAGATTCCGACTGCATGGTTCGGAAAGACTGAACCACCTCCGCCGCGCGCCAAGGAAAAGCCGATCTCCTGAGTGCAGGCGTTGGTGGCGAGTGACGGAAGGCCGTAAGCGTAAGACGCATTCCAAATCTGCACTTGCGAGAGGACGACCTGGGGAGTGGCAAGGGCGTCAATGGCCACCAGTTCAACGTATGGCTGGGGATGGTTGGCGGCTGTATTGGGCGCGGCGTTCCAGGCGAACCAGATGTTCGACCCGCTTCGCGTGGCACCGACAATAGCGTCATCCGCTTTTCGAAAGAGCCAGTCCTGGGCCGGGGGCACGGTCTCGCCGCCGAGCGCCGGCACCGGTGCAACCGAGCCAACGTGCCCACTGGCCGTGCAAAGCTTGGGGACCGTCCCCGGGGGACTGCCTTTAGGAACTTTGGCGCAGCCGTCCGCGTTCGTGATGTAGCTGGAAGGAAGCGGGACGTTTGCCCAGGTGTAGGTGTTACTACTCTCCGGCCATGAGAAAACCCTCAATGCACCGTTGCCGTTGTGGCCAGCCCAATAGACTTCCTTACCTGTGTCCTGCGTGAGGAAACTCGCCCAAGCCATGCACGAAGCTCCGGTGCATCCGCCGCTGACGCCGGCGTTTGAAGTGTAGCGGACCGGCAGGGGGTTAGCCTCGGCTTTAAGATCAGACAACTTGATCCGCACCACCTGGCGGCCGAAGATGCAGCCGGGAACGTTTTTGCCACTAGGGAGCGCGCAATTATTGTCCCAACTGATGTACAGGTAGTCGTGTCCCACCGACATGCTCGGAAAATCGAATTCCGTCCCGAAGATCAGGTTGAATTTTTCATCCGTGAACACCCAGGGGTGCCAGGCGTCTTTCTGACCGCTGTATTTCTTGATGTCGGCGGGGCTCGCCACGGCGAGCCGGTATGCCCCCGGACCGCTACCTGCGTTGTGGTAATTGAGCTGTTGAAGCCAGACAAAGAGTCCGATCTTGGGAACGTATTGCACGTGTTGGTCGCAGCAGACATCGTAGGTGGGGTGCGAAAAGATCGTCGTCGGATCGATCACGTTGAAGGGCCCTCCGGCGCTGGCCTGATAAGCCGCACCCCAGTTGAACGAGACGAACGTCATGTCTCCGTTGCTGGCCCCACTCGGCTCACCGGGGTCGCCTCCGGCCGGGGTCCCCTGGCTGAGCACGTTTCCAAAGCCTTCGTTCGAATGGATCGTGACGCCGGAATATCTCGGCTCCAGCGCCGGCGTTACGCCGTTTGAGACCGCCATCGGTTGTGCCGACGTACTTTGTTGCGTCGGCGTGCCGGCAACGAACGGGGCCATCGGGACCGGAGGACCCGGTTCATTGATGCCCGGCCCAAAACCACTCGGCTCGTGAGCGAACGGGCCGCCGGACAGATCTTCGGCGGGGATCGTGGTCGTTTGTGTGGTTCCGCTGCCGGGACTCGCCGGCGGGAGACCGACCTCCAGTCTCAACGTGAAAGTGAACGGGACCTCGTTGATCGTGTACGTTCCGTTGACGGTCAGCGGGTACATTGAATTTTGCGCCAGGCTCGACGCGTCAAAGTCGGCCTGAAACACAAACTCGTCATCCTGCGCGATGGTACCCAGCGGCACGGGGAACGTCGCCGGACTGAGCCGGCTCGCGGCCCCCAAAGTCGCACCAGTGATCTGTACGTTCGCGGCGCTCACGGTACCGTCGTTGGTGATCGGAACGGCGATCATAAACCGCTGGCCCACGATTCCCACCCCCGGCGTCTCCGCCTCGAGATCCGCCGGCGAGACTTGGGCCTGAGCCACCAGAAGGACGATCGCTGCGATTCCGGCTGCGAGAAGCAGCAGCAGGATTCGTTTTCGCGTAGTACTCCAAAGGAGCCGCAACGGGCTCGACGGGGGCTTGTTTTCGGATTGCATTTGTTTCTCTCGCTTTCTGCCAGCGGTGAGGAGTATCCTTGGATGACCGCTTCGCCTGATTCATCTCCTTGAGGTGTGATTCTAGTCAAATCAATAGAAGATCATCCAGTAAGCGCCCCAGATGTGGTCGCTGCCCAGCGTCGGCGCCGCCGTACCGTAAATGAATTTGGTTACCGTGCCGCTGCTGGAAATCTCGTAGACATGGTCCGGGGTGCTGAAGGTCGGAGGTGAAATGTTAAAGGTGGACGTGTAGATGTCGCCGCCAAACAGCACCAGATTGCCATCCAGTTGCGCAGAAAGCGTGGCCACCAGCACGATGGGGCCGCCAGGGTTCGTCTCCTTGGCCAGTTGACCCGTGAAGATGCTGGTCAGGTACATCCGGTCATCTCCGTCGAAACTCAAGCCCCCCGGTTCTATTGAGAGGCCGCTGGCAGCAATCTCGGCCGAGTAGTCGTGGGTCTTCGCGCCGGTGGATGCATTGAAGCATTGCACGTCCTTATCGATGAAGCTTGCGATGCAGAGATCCCTCGACCCGTTAAACGCCATCTGACCGCCTCGGTACAGCGTGGCCAGAATCGGGCCTGGCTGGGCCGGCGGATCGGGCAGCGCGAGGTCCGCAGCCAGGTATTTTAGGATGTAGATCGGCCCACCCAAATCCGTTCCGTAGGCGGTCGCCACCCAAAGGTCTCCGGACGAGTCGAAAACCAAGCTGGCCGTCTGTGCAGTGGGGCACAAACCGCATGTGATGGTGAAGGTGTCCCAATTGACGTTGAATTTTCCGTTTTGCTGATATCGCAGTATCTTATTCGTGAGCTGACCCACCTGCGGCCCCGACGCCCAGATCGTGGTCACAAAGATGTCTCCGGTCGTCGGGCTTTGGGCCAATGCAACCGGGGCATACGGACCAGTGGTCGCAAAGGTGCGAAGCCACTTCCCACTGGTGTCAAACTCCTCGATGGAATTGCTCCTGCTGCTGGCCACTAGGATGCGGGTGGCCGCCTGAACGGAAGCGGATCCCAGCAGCGTGGCGAAAACGGCGATCAAGAGTTTCTTGCTCATGGTTGTCTCCTCTTTCCCTATCTGTGTTTCTGTTTCTGGCCGTCACCCTCATAAGCGTGAAAGCTTTGTCAAAGTGCGGTCCGGATGCCCAAATATTTCGAACCCGGAAAAAAGGAATAGAATCGAGCGAGGGGGGTTAGGGCATGGAGGAAGGCCCGGGGGACATCAGCCGCCTGCTAGAGCGATGGAGCGGCGGGGATCGGGCAGCGTTCCAGGAACTGATCCCTGTCGTCTACGGCGAACTGCGGCGCTTGGCGAGTCACTACCTGCAAAGCGAACGCGGCGGGCACACTTTGCAAAGCACAGCTCTGGTCCATGAGGCGTATGTGCGCCTGGTCAATGCCAAGAGTCCGCACTGGCAGGGGCGCGCGCACTTCTTTGCCGTCGCCGCCCAGAGCATGCGCCGCATTCTGGTGGACCATGCGCGCCAGCATCAGGCCGGCAAGCGCGGGTCGGGCGCCAGGAAAGCGCCTTTCGAGGAAGCTCTAACCGTCCCGGTCCAACCAGGCCTTGATATCGCGGCGCTCGATGAAGCTCTCGACCGTCTCGCCGCCTTCGATCTCCGCAAGTCCCGCGTGGTGGAGCTACGATTCTTCGGCGGCTTGTCGACGGCAGAGATTTCCGAGGTGCTGGATATCTCGGCTGCCGCGGTGAGAAACGATTGGGTGGTTGCAAAAGCCTGGTTGTACCGCGATCTGGAGCCCGGAGAGACGAGCCAGTGAAACCCGAACTCTGGGCTGAAATCGACCGTGTGCTCGCCGGGGCCCTCGCGCTTGACGAGGATCAAAGGGCCGCTTACCTGGCTGGATGCTGCGGAGATAAGCCGGCGATTCGGGTAGAAGTCGAGTCCCTCCTGGCTTCACACCAGCGGGCGAGGGGTTTCATTGAAACCGATACTTGGATCGAAGCCACTGGGTCCGAACCCTCCCCCGCGGGACCGTCGGCCGGGAGCCGCGTGGGGCCCTACAGGCTGGTGAAGGAAATCGGACGCGGCGGAATGGGAGTTGTATTTCTGGGCGAGCGCGACGACGGCCAATTCCAGAAACAGGTCGCCATCAAGTTGATCGGCACCGGGATCGCCAGCGCGGAAAGCCTCGAACGCTTTCGGAGCGAGCGCCAGATTCTGGCCAGCCTGGAGCATCCCAACATCGCCCGGCTGTTGGATGGCGGCGTGGCGGACAACGGGTCGCCGTACATTGCTATGGAATACATCGAGGGCCGGCCCATCCATGAGTATTCGGCCACCCAACAGCTCTCTCTAGGACAGAAAGTGGCGTTGTTCCGTTCCGTGTGCTCCGCCGTTCATTTCGCTCACCGGAACCTGGTGGTGCATCGCGATATCAAGCCCGGAAATATTCTAGTGACGCAGGAGGGGGTTGCAAAGCTTCTGGATTTCGGAGTCGCCAAACTCCTGCATGCTGCCGACGCCGGTTCTCAGGAAATAGTAACGGCGCCCTTGCTTCGGGTCATGTCCCTCGACTACGCCAGCCCCGAGCAGGTGCGGGGATTGCCCGTCACCACTACCAGCGATATCTATTCGCTTGGCGTGCTCCTGTATGAACTCCTGGCCGGGAAAAAGCCCTACGCACTGGCGTCGAAGACCCTCGATGAGGTTCTCAGACTCTTAGCCATCGAGAAGCCGAACTCTCCCGCGATTGCCAATCGAGAATTGCACGGGGATCTGGAAGCGATCATTCTCAAGGCCATGCGCAAAGAGCCAGGCGAGCGATACGCATCCGCCGAAGAACTCTCCGAGGACCTGGGCCGGTACCTCGCAGGACAACCCGTATCGGCGAGACACCCGTCCTTTCGCTACCTTGCGGGCAAATATATTGCGCGGCACCGCTCGCGCGCGGCAATTCTGGCCGCGGGAGTTGTGGTTCTGTTGGCCGGCTCAGGCGCGATCGCGTGGGAGGCGCGAGTAGCTAACCTCGAACGCGCCAAAGCACAGCGGCGGTTTGACGACCTCCGCAAGCTGGCCAGCGCCATGGTTTTCGAAGTCAACCAGAGCCTGGCCGAGTACCCGGGATCCACGCCGGCACGAAAGTTGCTGGTAACGAGAGGCGTGGAGTATCTGGATGCGCTTGCGAACGAGTCGCAAGGCGATCCCAGCCTGCAGCGCGAGGTGGCCGCCGCATATCTTCGAATGGGAGACATCCAGGGGAACATCGGGATGGCCAACCTGGGGGATTTCCAAGGTGCGAACTCCAGCTACGAAAAGGCCCGCCGAATTTTGGTTGCGGCGGTGGCAAAGTCCCCTGGGGATGTGGATGCGAGCCTTTCCCTGGTGAACGCGGATCGTAAGTTGAGCCAAGCCTATCTTGGAGTCCGCAATTGGGCCGAGAGCCTCCGAACCGCGCGCGAGGCACTGGCAGCCGCGGAATCCATCGCCAAAATCAAGCCGGCGGAGGAACGCGTGCACGGGGCGTTAGGCAGCGCGTACTTCGCGCTCGCGGTGGCTTTGCAAGACGGGGACCAGGCGCTGGAAATCTGGCAGAAGTGCCTGGACCTCTACATGTCGCTTTTGCGCGACAAGCCGCAAGGGGATCGGGAACTGCGCAACGTAGCGCTGGTTCACAAGTACATGTCCGGACAATTTCTGTCCCGTTCTCTGTGGACCCAGGCCCTCGACCATGCCAGGCTGGCCGAGGAAGTGGATTCCAGGCGCGTTGCGGCGCAGCCCGCGAGCCGGGCGGCGCAAATCGACCTGGCCAACGATTTCGGAGTCACCGCGGATTGCTATAAGAAGGTAGACGACGAGGAACACGCCCTGGATCGTTACCAAAGATCGCTCGATATTCGCCAAAGGCTCGCTGCGGCCGACCCCAAGGATGCGCGCTTGCAAGAAGTGCTGGCCTACAACGAAATTACGGTGGCGTCCTCTCTGTTGACACTAGGAGAGGCCCCGGAAGCGCTCCAGAGGTTTCAAACGGCGGCACGGATGGCAAAGGCACAGAGCGAATCCAATACGTCGGATGCCAGGGTTCATTCCGATTGGGCATGGGCCCTGGAGGGCGAGGGCGAAGCACTGGACCGGCTCGGGCGTCCGGTCGAGGCTTGTTCGTCCTATCGCGGGGCCATGGCTATTTATGAGGATCTCGCGCGGCGAGGTATTGCGACGAAACGCGATAACCCCGAAGCCAACGATCTGGCGACGAGAATTGCCGCCTGCCGCTCGAAGCAATAAACATGCTGCTGGATTGAGTTCTTTTAGCGAGCCGATGGGTTCCCCTCGCAGAGGATCCTCATGAATCATCTGGGTTGTTTCGCGCCTCTGAAACAGTCTTCGACACGGCGAACCCGTAAGCTGCTCCGGCGTGCTGTAGCTCTTGATCTGTTTCTCCTCTTCTCCTTGCCGACGACCAGCCAGCGAAAGAAAGACTAAGTTGTTCCACGGGCTCGAAGGCTCCAGTCAAAGGTACGTCAATCGCAGGCCAGACCAGATTGTGCGTCGGGGTCTCACCACCAATACAGGCGCGATCTATGCTCATCCGCAAACCTATTTTCATCCTCCGAGGTGGCCGCACCGGCGGCCATGGGGTCATTGTGTTATCGGCACTGATCCGGGGCGCGCCCCGAACGTCGATCCAATGATAGGCTTGCGGTATGAAGGACGTCCGCTACGCGCTGCGCGGATTCCGCCGCTCCCCCGGATTCACGCTGATTGCGATTCTCTCGCTTGCCCTCGGCATCGGCGCAAATTCCGCGATCTTCAGCCTCGTCGACGCCTACTGGTTCCGTCCCCTCGCTGTTCCTGATCCAGGCCGCATCGTGCGCATCTTCGGCGTCACCAATCAGGACCGGCGCGCGCTGCTCTCGTATCCCGAATATCTCGATTTCAAGCTGGTTTTTCACGATGCGGTGATCATCGGCGGACGAGGCGCGACGCTCGTCGAGGGCGATACCCGCGAACTCCAGAATCTTTATGTGGTCTCGACTAATTTCTTTACAGTGCTGGGCCTAAAACCAGCGCTCGGCCGCGTGTTCAGTACACAGGACTCGCCCAACGAACAGGTAGTCGTCCTTGGCAACAGTATCTGGCAGCTGCACTACGGATCGGACCCGTCGATCGTCGGCCGCCAGATCCACATTCAGCGTGCGAAAGATCTTCTGGTCACCGTCATCGGTGTGCTTCCCGAAACGTTCCGCGATATTGACCCCGCGAGCGATCGCGACCTTTGGTTTCCCGACACGATGTGGCCCGATCTCGGTGACGCCAAGGAACTGGTCACGCGGGATAACCGCTGGTTCCGCGTCCTCGCGCGGCTGTCGCCCAGGCTCAGCCTCGCATCCGCCAACGCGCAAGTGGAAGCCATCGCGCAGCGCATGGCCGAAACCTCCCCGTCCACCAATCGCGACCGCCGCGCCACGGTCATCTCCGATTTCGATTATCGATTGGATCAGGCCGGCGCCAACGCCGTCGCGCTTCTGGCGATCGTCGCGCTGGTGGTGCTCATTTCGTCCGTCAACGTCGCCAATCTTCTGCTCTCACGAGCCGGCTTGCGCGGAACAGAAATGGCCATCCGCCTCGCAATCGGCGCCGGTCGGGCGCGTCTCATCCGTCAGCTCATGACCGAAAATTTCCTTCTCGGCCTCGCCGGACTCGCACTCGGCCTCGCCATCGGCGCCCTGATCACCTCCATCCTGCCGGCGTTGATCATCCAGCCGCCCGGTTTCTTCGTCCCCATCGATTTCAACTTCGATTCACGAGTCCTCAGCTTCAGCTTCGCCGTTTCGCTGGTCACTATTTTGTTTTTGGCCTTGCCCCCGCATGGAAAAGCGCGCGTCCCGCCCTTCTGCCCGCTCTCAAAGGCGAAGCTGCCTTCGCGTCCACTACCCGCCGATGGCCGCTCCGCAACTGGCTCGCAGTTGCGCAGATCGGCGTTTCGCTCACTTTGGTTGCGAGCGCCGGTGTTCTCGCGCGCAGCTTTTTCAGCACCCGCACGGCCGATCTCGGCTTTGGACGGAAGCCGCTACTGCTCGTTTGGCTCGCCTCCGATGACAAACCCGCGGTGTACCGCGACGTGATTTCGCATTTCCAATCGCTTCCTGGAGTCCGCAGCGTCGCCGCTGCCGTGCGCGCTCCCCTCAGCCTTTCGAGCAATGGAATGTTCCGGCGCGTCACCTTCCCCGGCCGCACTGAATTCGCCGGCAAGCCTCCCTTCGAAATCAAGTACAACTCTGTCACCGCGAATTTCCTGAGCACCATGGGCACGCCCATCCTGCGCGGGCGCGGTTTCGACAAATCCGACGAAAATCCCGCCGCGACTTCCGTCCTCATCAATGAGCGCATGACCCAGCAATTCTTCCCTGGCGAAGACCCGATCGGAAAGGCCGTCCATATCGGCAAGCGCGATCACACCATCATCGGCGTCGTTAAAAACGCACCCATCAACGCCGTTGGCGAGTCGTGGGAACCTTACGTGTATCTCTCCTACTGGGCGAATTTCGAATCCGAGGTCACTTTCCTGATCGAAACTGAAGGCGATCCGATCGCCCTCGCCCAAGCCGCCCGCCGCGAGCTCAAGGCCGTTGACCCGCTCCTCGATCCTTTAACCATTACCACCCAGAACGACCTCATCCGCTTCTCCGCGCAGCTCTACCAGATCACGGCCGAGCTCGCCGCTACCCTCGGCCTGCTCGGCCTGATCCTCACGGCCGTCGGACTCTACGGTGTGATTGCCTTCGGCGTCTCGCAGCGCACGCGCGAGCTGGGAATCCGCATGGCCTTGGGCGCTGATCGCGCCGACACGCTCCGCCTGGTTCTACGCGAAGTCGCGATCCTGGGGATCGCCGGCCTAGCGCTCGGGATTCCGCTCGCCCTCACAGCAACACGGCTTCTCAGCTCGCTCCTGTTCGGCATCGGCCCGTGGGACCTGCCCGCATTCCTCGCAGCCGCACTCCTTTTAGCCGCCGTCCTTCTCGCCGCCGGTCTGCAGCCCGCATTGCGCGCTACCGGGATTCAACCATCCTCAGCTCTGCGCAGTACATAACATCAATCTCTCGCGCGTAGGCGACAGGATCACGTTTCGCGTGATCGGCAGATGGGGCTTGTCTTTTGACGCCTGATGTCCACCATTATCGACAACAACCCGCTCATGGAGTCCGAACGAGTGGTTCTTGCGGTCATCACGATTCAGCACTAGGTGATCCGAAGCCGGGCTGGCGGCGCCACCGCACTCCTACTGGTGGACCGTGATCACATCGTTCGATGGAGTCGAGGCGCCGTTGTAGGCGCAGACGATCGGGAGGTCGCCGTTCGGACTCCCGAGCGGGATCGTCAGGTTGAATTGATACAGGCCCGGGCTGATCAATCCGGCGAACGCGACTGCTGCAGTACTCCCGCCGACCTGGCATTGAGGTAGAGTCGGCAATGCTCCTGATTGGCTCGACGATCCGTTGGTCAACAAATTTGCCGGGAGGCCGAAGCCGACGCCATAAACCACCACGCTCTCTCCGGGTTTTGCTGGAGTCGAGAGTCCCGGGTAGAGGCTCAGCGGACCGAGCAGGCTTCCGTCGACATGCGTCGCGACCACATAACCCGCGGGACTGAACAGCAGGAACGCGGGCGAGATCGCGTTCATATTCGCTGTGAATGGTCCGCTGGAAACTCCTTGATTGTTGACCACGATCTGGATCTGGCCGGTGGTCGAATCGAGAGGACTCAGAACATTGATCTGATCGCTGGTACAGACAGTGCTGGTGACAGCGCTGCAATAGAAATAAATGAATGCGGGTTTGCCGTTGACGGAGACGCTCACGTTGGCGATCTTGACCGGCAACATGCCGGAGGCGAAATCAGGAGCATTACTCCAATCGACTCCAGCGGCGGGCGCGCTCGCGGGCACCAGGTTATTGCCCTTGATTACGATCCAGGTGTTCTGCGCAATGTCGGTGCCGCCGTTCGCTGTCGTGACGGAACTGACCGACGGACCCGCCCCGATCAACACTTGGGAGCCTATCCCTGCTAAGTCCACTGCGAGGGAGCCGGATTTATCAAGCAGAACGATCATGCGCGTGAGCGGCGCGCTAGTGTAGCCGACCCAGGTGTTGAACGGTCCGTTGGCGCCGTCCTTCCACCTCTCGAGTTCGCCGGTGACAAGCGTGACGGTCTGCCATCCGAGTTCCTGACCCCCGCCTGGATACTGTTCATAGTTGTGATGGATCACCGGCAGGGCACTGAGGAGCGAGGTGCTGGTCGTATTTCCGTAGGCATTGTAGGAAACGAACTGGAGGAGATCCTGAGCTGTGGAGAAAAGTCCTCCAGCGGGATTCCCCACCGGGAGCCAATCGAGAAGCTGGCAATTGACGTTGGTACTGCGTGTGGCGGGATCGCAATGGCTCGCGGCGCGAGCGACCTGCGACGCCGTGAATGATTCGAGCGGAACCGTATCCGGCATCCCGAGCGGCTGGGTGATCTCTTGAAGGTTTGCCTGGTTCCAGTTCGGATAGCCGAGCCAACTGGCGACCTCATTGCCGAGGACCTCGAATCCCAGATTCGAATAGACCCAGCCCGCTGCCCCCTGGGTCGGCGGGTGAGTCGGGCAGGAATAGACCGGATTCGCCCCGCCGGTTCCGCAGGTGGGTTGCAGGCCGAGCAGGGACATGTATACCGGATCGCAGCAGCCACAATCGTGAATGAGTTCTGGCGTGGCTGGATCGCACGTGATCGGGTTGGCTGCGTAATCAGCATAAAGATCGCCGAGTGAATTGAAAAGATGACCTTCGTTCTTGGGCAGCCCGCCATGGTGATCGGCCAGGTCCAGAAGGCGGATCGCGGCACGATTCGCGGCCGCCGGAATCGGGTCCTGCACAGGCAGAAGGCTGCTGGCGAGCGTATCCAGCCCAAGTCCTTTGGTATTGGCGATTCCGAACAATGTCGCGGCGAAAAGCTTGGTGAGCGAGCCGATGCCAAAAAGCGTTCTTTCGTTCAGGGGCACCGTTCCATCGACAGTCGCTTTTCCATATGATTTGTAGACCGGTCCGAGATCGTCGAGATAGCCGACCTCGATTGCACCGTATCCGGACGGCAACTGAGATGGATTGACGATCTGATCGATAAGCTGCGAGATGTAATTCGCGCGATCCTGTTGCGGTTGGGCGTCCAGGAGCGAGACAACGGCAAGCCCGGCCGTCAGCAATGTGAGAGAGCGCGCTCCGGTCATTCTGGGACCTACTGATATGAAATCACACCTGCGGATCGTCCGCGCGGCACACTTTTCACACCTACACCGCACAGCGCGTGCCCGTCGCCGACCGTCCTCTTTGTCGCCTGATGTGGGACATTATCGACGTCTGCCTGGCGCGTTACTTCAGCGGAATGGCCGTTTCCCGGCCAAGTGGCCGGATAAGCATTTCACGGGAGAATCTGGATCGAGCTTTCTCCGAGTGGCGACGATCCGCCCAGAGCGTAAAAGGCTCTCAGAAGGCCGCTTGGTGCCCACAGAAATCCGACGTTCTCGGGAGGAAGCGTGCGCACTTCCGGCGCTGACAGTTGCGTCCCAGGGGCCGGACTCTCACGAATCCCGGCTCGGCTCAGTCGCCGAGAATGCCGCAGACAGCCTTTGAAATAGCTCAGGTGCTGGCGATGCAGCACGAAGTTCAATCCCGAGTTCGAAAAGGGACGCTCGACGCGTCGATCGCCCTCCGAATGAGAGCAGGTTAAAACTCGTAATCAGCGCATGCGTGTTATCTCGAAGGACTAAGCTTTGCGTGGTTAACTCCATCCTCCACGACAGTGGCACCCGCATCGATTAAGCCCGCCAGTAGTGGAGCAGTGTCGCCGTCGACAGCGCGGAAATGAACCGTAAGCCCAGCATGCGACGATAGTGAGCGCGCTTTCTGCAGAAGCTTCTCGCGTAATAGCGCGTCAGACAAAGTTACATCGAGGGAAGACCGCCAGCACGTCGGAGAGTCGGTCGAATCCCGGGGTCTGCCTCCCAAAGGACATACGAGGGCCCATCCGAGAGGTGTCGCCGCAGGGTGAATATACGGCGCAGTACTTGTTGACCGGGCATCAATATCATAGCTTGCTCCGAGGCATCACCAACTCTTCAGTCTAGGCGCCGATTCCGGCACCACATCCTGCCGGCAGATCATCAACAAGCGACCCTAAACTAAAGTGAATGCGCACAGCGTTCACCGAAATGGGCGGGACCTATATTTTACACGGATCGAATCCGGCGTTTGACCAGCACGCCACGACATCGGACCAGCATACCTCCGAGGCATCTGGGGGCAGAGCTGCCCTTCTGCGGTCACAGCTCGGGGCGCGCTGCCCGTATGCCGGCCTGACTCGCCGTTAACGCCCTCAAGGAAACTGCAATGCAGCTCCGGGCGGATCACGCGCTACTCGGAGAAAGCTGGGGTGTTCATGCGGAAGCATCGACCATTGATCCCCTGAAACGCCGCTCACGGGCATCCAAGTTGACGGTTTGTCGGCGTGTCGGACTCTTGGGAGCCGCCCCGTTAGCTGCCTGACAATTGCCATTATCGTCCGCTCGCTGTTTGCTACCGCAACCGGACGAGCATAACCAAGTAGGAGAGCCGGTGCCGGGTCCAGCCGCCCAGCCAGCATACTCGCCAGTCGCCGAAGCGAGAGCCGAGCGTGACCGGCGTGCGAAGTCGTAGGAATTTTGTTTCGAGCCGCATCGTGCTGACCGTTGGTAGGGTCACCACATTCATTGATCGGGCGAAACGAAACGTCAAGTTACCCCTTGGCCTCTCGGAATCCCGCAGGCTATTCGAGATTTCGCTTGCATTCCCGGCGGAACGGAGTGATCGATGTCGTGACGCGGTAATCACCGCGCAAAGGAGAAAACATGACATCGATTACAGAACAAACCGAGACGGCGCAGCCGGCAACGAACGGTGTGGCGGCGAAGCCCGCCAAAAAGGCCAGCGGTAGCGCACGTCGCGCCCACGTCGCGCCGAAGAAGCCAAAGTCGGGCAAGAAGGCCACCCCAGCTAAGAAAGCGCCCAAAAGCGCGAAGAAAGCCACCGGCTCCCGCGACGGCAGTAAGGCCGCCAAGATCCTCGATCTGCTGAAGCGGCCGGGCGGAGCTACATCGAAGGAGCTGATGAAAGCCACCGGCTGGCAGCCGCACTCGGTTCGAGGGTTCCTTTCGGGGACCGTCGGCAAAAAAATGGGACTGACCGTTACGTCGACGAAGGGGGAAGACGGCGAACGCAGCTACTCCGTGAAGGCTTGATCTGTATCACCGCCGTTCTCAATCGCGCCGCCGGAGCTACAAGCCCGGCGGCGTTTTGCTTCTGGGGCCGACTCGATAACTTCTCGCCGCGGCTTGATGCGTCATGGCGCTTCAAAACTGCGAAATTGTAACGCGGTCGCTGAAGACAACCGTCTCCTCCCGTAACACGACCTTCAGGAACGCCATCACCAGCGCTTCCGCGCGGTCCGGCGACGACTGCCCCCGCTTCCTCGCCTCCTCTTTGCTCTCAATTTCGGTACGGCCCGAAGAGGTTGGCCGATAAAGGATCGCCGAGAGCTGCGCTTCGGTTTCGAGATCGTTCAATCCGCTGATCGCACCCTTCTCCATGTGCTCGCGCAATTGCCAGTATGCTTCTGCTTTCAAGTTTGTGAATCGTTCCGTGTCGATTGGTCGATGGCCCGCGTTGAACTGCACCACGGGAAACCCTAGGTCTGCCAGATGCAGAGCGAAGTTGTAGCCGATTCCAATAACGTCGACGACTACCCACTGCAGTCTTCCGGTTCGCTTCCACCGAGACAGCACTTGAACGACGCGCCCCCGCGGGTCGGCCTCCGCGAATGCCTGTGTCTCCAAGACAACTCCGCCGCTCCGCACGACGACTACGGTTTCGTCTTCACCCGGACCAGCGACATCGATGCCTATCTGTATCCGCGCCGTTTTCAATAGCTCGGTTTCCTGCGCGGTGGGATCGCGCTTCGAGCGTTCGATGAGTTCCAAGCTGAAGACGCAGTACGCGGATTGAGTCGGAAACTCGCCGAGCACACGGGCGCAGAACATCGGGTGCTTCTGGCCCCAGGCCAGCGCCCGCTCCCTGACCCATCGCCGAGTCACCAGATACGGAGCCGGCGAGTACGCGAGTTCCTCATCACTCATTGCCAGTAGCTGCTCCATCGTCACGCCAACGAGATTCGGAGTATCGAAGGCGCTTATGGTAAACGTGTCCCAAATTGCACGCCCGCGGCCGAAAGCGTTGAAGAAATAGCCGCTCGGGATAACGGGGTTGCCGAGCATGAGCACGTGAACATCGCCGCCGGCGCGAACGCCTTCGATCGCGTCCCAGATGTCGGCACGGATTCCCGGCGCTTCGTCAGCGATGATCAGGATATTACGCCCGTGGATTCCCTGGAACTTCACAGCCTCGTTCGTCGAGATGCCCTGGATGTAATTGGCGTCTGTGATGCGCAATTCGGTCGCGCTCGGCTCGGGGAACGCGATTCGGGATTGTCTTCGAGCCAGGCGGATTTCATCCCACATCAGTCGAACCTGACGCCAGCCCGGAGCGGTGTTGATAACCTTTCCCTCCGGGAATCGTATCAACCACCACAGGGCGAGCCTGGCGGCCTGATACGTCTTTCCGCTCGCGTGGCAAGCTTTGACCGCGACTAATGGCTTGGTCGCCACGGCGCGCATGATGTCCCGCTGGAGCCGCCACAACATCGAGCCCAAAACATCGGCCGCGAAGTGCGCGGGGTCGGTTAGGGCAGTCGCGATTTCATGCTGTAAGGGGCGTCTCATCGGGATCTTCAGGCGGACGCGATTTCGCCTTCTTCGCCAGCAGTGCGCGCGCTGCCTCGATAGGAATCGAACGCCCGGCCATCCGGTCCCGAATGCTCGAAGCTGGCGTGATCGCGTTGATCGAGGTACTGCTTGCCAAGCCAGATGCCCATGGTCGCGTTGCCGTCCATGAACAGCTTCATCTGCTGACGCCGGATGCTCGCGCGTCCCTTCGCCCAGCCCGTGTCGATCATCTCGCGCAGCTCCAGGTCCGCGTTCACGCGGTCGATGAACTGCCGCTTCTTGAGCTTCACGACCGCAGCGATCTCTTCGTAGGTGCATAGAATGCTGGCAAGCGCCATGATCTGCTCTGGATCGATGGGCTTCGGGTGCGGGCCGCCGCCTTCGCCTTGCCGGCCGTCTTTTATGCGGTGCGGAATCTTCGGCCATCACTTGTGCTCTCCTGACACTTTTGGCATCATTGTGTCTGAGCACATGAGATTTTGGGAGGCTGAACGCTTCAAGCTTGGCGGCGCGTCGCGTTCGATCCCTTTCCGCTTACTCCGGTAGTGGTATTAGCCGGTTAGGCTACTGCGCTTCCTTAGCCACAAGTCTATCGACTGCGGCGCAAAGGCGCAAGTGTCTTCTGTTCAGTCCTCTAACGCCCTACTTGAAGAAGCCCGTGAATCGTGGGATTACGTCATTTCTGACAAAATTGTATAAGGCTGTGAAGTCTGCGACTCGCATCTCCAATCCAACGTTTCCAAGACTGTCCATTGGCTCCCAGACGGGAAAAACTGAGGATCAGTTATTGTCGCCATCGAATCCAGGCGTCCACTGGAAACCGTCGTTCCTCGTGATCGTCGCCATGCGGATCTTGCCACCAATCGCTGCGCAGTATTCCGGGTCTAACTCTCTTCCCTCCGGGCTTTCACACGATTTGATGTAGCAGTGTGCCTTCCTGAGTGCTTCATTCAGGAGCCGATTGCTATGATGAGAGCCAAGTACTTTGAATCTCGCGAAGCGCTCATCTGTTAGGCATAGCTTACTTATGACGCGTGAGCCGTGAACGCGAGGCTCTGGCGACAATAAATCCTGCTCGGTTGTGTGCGGTGGCTGTAGCCGATTATTTTGTAGTAAAACCGGATTCGGATGTGACGCGGCGTCGCGTTAAAATAGCCGTCCACAAAAACCAGCGCGATTGTAAGTCCTGATTCGAGTTCGTCTGTCTCAAATGGTTTTGTTGGATAGATCAACTGGTGTGCGCGATGCGCGTCATCCAAGGCCGTCGCCACCTTCGCTGAGAGCGCAAGCGCGTATTCGTACATGTTCCGATGTGGGGCTGTCAGGGTGCTCCTCACGGCCTCCCTGAAGGCGTGGGTGAAATCAAATTTAACGACTTCGCTGTCTGGTGGAGTTAATTGAATGCACCCGGCGAAGGAGAAGGCTAGATACCTTGTGCCGAAGCGAAAGATTTTTTGATCCGAGTCTCGAATCACACCGCGCGTCGCGTCGATAACCAATCCATCAGCCGCAATCGCGAAGCCGTCTTTCGTGTACGTGCGTACAATCGCTGTTGCCATCGGAACCCCGACAATTCGCCCAGTATCCCATCGCACATCGGGATCGGATCGCCCAGCCATCCCATGGTTGCGCCTTTCCGCAATGCCCTACCCGCGTGATACACTCCGGGTAGAGCATGGCGGAAAGGGCCAGCAACGGCGGCACGCGGAAACCGGCAAAGCCTCTTCGTCCCGGCAAGGAAGTGGAAGAGAAAATGCGCCCGTTGACGCGCCGAAAATTTCAAAAATCTGTGAAGCGGGGAGTTAACTCCGCCTGCTCCGAAATCGAATTGATCGTTCGATTGTGACCTGAAACTATACTTTCCACTCCGTGAGCGGGAGCGAGAAGTGGTTGGCAGCGTTCGATTCATGCGGCGACGCCGATCCTTTCGGCCTTGATCTCCGCGAACGTGCGGCCGTCGCCGTC
>CAWEFR010000003.1:0-1216858 GCA_963808335.1 Terriglobia bacterium | reverse complement strand
TACTATCCTTACGGGCAGGAACGACCTTCGGCTACAGCAAATGGGACCGAGAAGTTTACCGGGTATCTGAGGGATGCAGAGACCGGGCTGGATTATGCAATCAACCGCTACTATGCACCGGGCACAGGTAGGTTCTTGACAGCGGATCGATCTAAGAAGAGCCGTCGTGTGACATCCCCAACCAGTTGGAATCGATACGCATACGCTCAGGGAGATCCAGTGAACAGGAAAGATCCCAATGGTCTGTGCGACGTGATTATTGGTGGAATTACGAACACGTCTACCAACTCGGCGGGGATTTCCCAATTCGCCACGCAGATCGGAGCCATCCAAGCCTACCCGTATGCGGGTGGGGATGTGCTCCAGGGATTGGTCAGCGTGCAAAGCCAAGCGTGGGGAATGGCGGACGAGTCAACCGTCACTGCTGCCGTCGCGATCGTGGAGGCGGCTCTACAGGCTCAGGCGGCAGGCCAAACCAGCATCAACGTGTTTACGTTTAGCGGCGGTGCAACTGCGTTCGCTGCGGCATTTGCGTTGTTAGATCCATCCATCCGGGCCATGATAGGGAACGTCACGTATCTCTCGCCCGGAGGAACAATAGATCTGCCCCATGGAAACGGGCAAACATCAGTCGTCATGGGAGATGGGATCGATTGGTTGGTGACAGCCACTCCGACGACTGCTTTCGGACAGGTAAGCTACTTCAACAGTTGCGGCCACGATCAAGAATGTCAGTTCTCGGTAAACAATAATTTACTGACGGGCCTCGCTTCGGGAACTTCGTGCTCGCAACCGATGGCGATATCGGGCGGCTGGACAGCGCAGCCGATTGCTCCTGGAACGGCCAGTCCGGGTTATTACATGTGGGTCGGGAGCTATACACAAGCTGTGGTGACATCGACGATAACCTATGGTGGTGGCGGAGGCGGTGAAGACGACGAGGATGACGACGATGAAGAAGTTGAGTAGCGATCGATTATGTTCGAGAGCATAGCACCGCGAACGAGAGCCAGGAGCGGAGGCTCGACCGCACTTTACTTCTTGGGTCAACAGGCGCTCGCAACCATCGGGCCGTTGATTGCGAGCTATCCGATTTTCCGAGTCGTCGAGATGACATTCCTCGAAAAAAGTGAAGACGGCCCGGCGGTGTGGGTATGGAGGTGCGCCGCGCTCCTTCTGCCCGCCGTAGCGGGGCTTGTGCTTGGATTTTGGATTCAGGGAGCGTGGGCGTCTGCGCACCTTGTCGCACGCTTCGTCGCGATTATCCCAACCTTGTGGTTCATAAAAGATTTTGTATCGACCGTTTCCACGCTGACGTTTTCGGGTGCAGTGGCGACGACTTTGCGAGACGCAGGGGGATTGGAAATGTGGATCGGGTCTATCTTCTATTCAATCGGCCTATACTGGCGTTTCAGCCGAGAGATGCGAACAGATGCGGGTAGATCCAGATGAATCGATCGGCTCCTGTTCTGATTTCCACTTTACGTCCGGCTGGCTTACGTCGTCGAACATATCTCTCGCTGGCAACACTGCTGATCGCCGTAACGGTGATCGCGTTCGGCCAAGCCGGGGATCGCAAAACGTCCGGCCCCGCTGAAACAATCGCTGCCATGCATAAGTCTTGGGGACCTAAAGCAAATTCACCGGGAACTGATCTCCGTATCGAAGAGGCCTCAAGGAGTCAGGTGGACGGGCACCAAGTAGTCAAGTACCGACTCATTGCCAGCGGCATTACCTCCGAGAAAGTGTACTCATTGGTAGTCTGGCCACTCAATGGACAGCCGACAAAGGCGCTGGCCGGAATAACGATCGATTCGCAAGGGATGGCCATCTGCCCAGGACGCCCAGGAACCTGCGGTAGTGCAGATAAGCCGGACGACCCGATAGAACTGAAAGTATCAGGAGGACTTGCGGAACCGAAACGATTTGGACTGGTGTCAAGTGACCAATCGATCAAAGTTTTCGCTGTCGTTGTTCCCTTTCCGAACCGCTCGACAGACCACGGCTGCACGTTGGAAGAAATATTGCTCGTTCCTAATTCAGAGGCGGTGATTCTGAGAGGCTCGGGATTCGCGAAAGGCGCAAGTCTCCGCATAGGTGCCGACGCAGAGGGAGAAAACCGAGATCAGATGGTCAAAGCGGACGATAGTGGTGTCTACGAAATGTTGTTGTTGCCATTCAAGAAGGGAGTGGCGAAAGGTCGGACAACTGTCACGTTCCAGTCAGATTCATGCTCACCGATGTTGAGTTTCGACTGGGGGAAAGGTAGCTACCAACCACAATAACCCTCAAGTGCCGACGCCACCCCGCCGAAACGCTCTCATCTTGCAGGGGTGGGAGCAGAATCGCCGATCACCACGGCCAGCGCTCTTGAGGAACCAGCGACCGCAGTTCGGTGCGGGACAGCGGGCACACTCAATCAAGCCGGAAAACTCTTCGGCGAAGCGCTGGTGGATGGCGTCGAGGAATCGGGTCGCTCGATAGCGCAGCACCACAGCGCCGTTTTCTTCGACGGGCACCAACCGAAATCTTGTCGTTGAAAGTTTGTCGGCCAGCTTGGGCAGGGTGAGTGAGCGAAAAAAGCGAATCTCCTGCCGCCACAGGTCGAGCGGTTCCGGCGCTGTGGTGAGCAACCCCCACTTGTTTGCCAGTGCCCGGATCGCTTCGGGATCGGGTTGGGGCGAGGGGGACAGACAGAATCGACCCGCGCGAAAATGTGTAAAACGATCCCTATAAACCCTCGCTGCGAATCGACTTGCAAATGCGAGGGACGCACGACTCCGTCCCCTTCGTGAAAATACCCCTTTAGGGAAAATCACGGAAGTCCCCCTGATAAAGGCCAGGCGGGAGGTAGCGGACCGACAGATGCGCCCACTCCGGACCCCACCAATCTCGATTTCGACTCGACGTATGTGTACGATAGTGAGGGAAGGATGACCAGCGTGCAGTATCCCGGATCGGGTCCGACTTGGCTTCCGGTGACGGGACCGAACCTGGGCTGGGCTTTCGACAGCTTGGGACGGCTGAACACCATGACGGACCTGGCCGCGAGCTCGACGATTATTTCTGGGGCGACCTATGGTCCCTCCAACGAACTGCTTACGATGTCGGGGCAGCTAAACGAGGGACGTACTTACAATTCGATGCTCCAGTTGACGAGTCTGTACTCGGGCTCAACGGTGAGCATGTCGTACGGCTATTCGAGCACGCAAAACAATGGCAAAATTGCTTCGCAAACCGACGCCCTCAGCGGCGAGACGGTTCAGTACACCTACGACGCCCTGAATCGACTGGCGAGCGCCACTGCAACGAACAATTCCTGGGGCCAGAGCTACCAGTACGACGGCTTCGGCAATCTGACGAATCAGAACGTCACGGCGGGATCAGCGCCGGCATACACGGCAGGCTACGACGCGAACAACCACATGGGGTGCGAGGATGCAAACGGCAATAATACCTGCCAGGTGGACGGCGCCGGGCACGGATTCGTGTACGATGTCGAGAACCGCCCAATCACGCTCGGAAATGGAATCACAAATCCTCCCTTCCGCTACAGTTACGCGCCCGGCAACAAGCGAGTGTGGCGGGGACTGTTCACCAGCGGAACGCTGACGACGGACGAGGTGACATTCTGGGGTGTCAACGGCCAGAAACTAGCGGTGTATCAATTGACGTACACTAATCAGGCACAACAGGGGCAGCAAGCGAACTGGGTTTGGTACGCATCGCAGACGGGAACGAACTACTACTTCGGCGGCAAATTGATCAAGAACGCGGGTGGATTTATTGGTGCGGATCGCCTGGGCTCAATCGGCCACTTCTATCCCTATGGGCAAGAGAAGCCCTCGGCAACGCAGAATGGCACGGAGAAGTTTACGGGGTATCTCCGGGATGGAGAGACCGGGATGGATTATGCGATGAACCGCTATCACGTGCCGGGGACGGGGAGGTTCCTGACGCCTGATCCGTACATGGCCGCAGCCAACGGTGCAAACGATCCGACGAATCCGGGAAGCTGGAACCGATACGCTTACGTGCTAGGCGACCCGATCAGCTTCACAGATCACACGGGCCGATATGAGGACGCTAACGCATACAAGGATGGTGATGTTTGTGGTGCTAATCCAGACTGTGATGACATTGGAGATGGAGGGGGCGGTGGTGGGGGAGCGAGCGCGGCAACCGCATGGCAGGACGAAACGAATGCGTTGATGACTCTCGTGGATGCGGCTTTTCAATCTGCGTCCGATCGAATCGCCAACACTGACTGTGCCGGGTTGTTCCTTTCGTCAGCAAACAACACACCGGATAACCGGAAAGCTCTTTCGCAAGAATTATTGGATGTTCCGGCGAATGGGGGTGTGGCCATAATGTTGGCGCAGAACGCCAAGTCGATCAACCCTGGTATTCCGGCCTATGTGCCCGACGATCAGGATGTCATCATTTTCGTTCAAGATCGAGCTTTCTTTACTGGAGTCGGGCCAGACGGGAAGCCGCTCCAAGGTGCATTCGCGGGCCTAAGTTGGACCCAAATCGACGACCTCATCGTGATTCATGAGTTTATGCATTACATTGGTCTGATCGGCCCCGACAACGCCAACCAGACCTATACGCTTGCTAACGGCACGACCGTTCATGGGAGCATGGGTCTCTCACAGGCCATCAGAGACAACTGCTTTAAATAGAATGTTACTTCATAGACTGCAATGCGTCATCGCGATTGGATTAGGACTGAGTGCCGATGTAATAGGATCCTCGATTTGCGCAACAGTGTCGGATGTCACTGGCCGTCCTATGACGTCGGCCACGGTTGTCGTAACTAATCTCCAGGACCCGAAGGTTCAATCATCGACTCTTGTTTCGCCAACTGGAAAAGGGTGCATTCAACATCTACCTGAAGGACTTTATTCGGTCGAAGCAGGGTCTTCTGGAATAGGGCATCTCAAGGTCAAGTACTATCCGGTAAGATTGGTTTACCCCAATAATGTCGATCTGTCATTCGAGCTTCCTATCGGCGAAATTACCGAAGGATTAGGAATTTCTGAATCAACGGTCAGTGGGACTCTGACGAATGAGAATAAGCCAGCGGAAGATGTCAGGATCTGTCTATTTCATGACCGTCAACGCGCGGCGGCGTCATGCACAGTGACAAATGATCTTGGGCAGTACGCTCTCATAGTGGCTCCAGGCAAATATCGAGTTGAGGTGACGCAAAGGGGAGGCAGGAGCGAAACGAATGAAATCGATCTGTCCGACCCTGGCTATTACCGAAATCAGGTTTCCCTGCCGAAGCCGAAGTGACACAGCGGGGCGGGCCTGCGAAGGGTATTGCATTCCTAACAATCACCCAATCCCACGCCACACCCTCATCCTGCAAGCCCCTGAGCAGAATCGCCGATCGCCACGGCCAGCGGTTTTGAGGAACCAGCGGGCGCAGTTGGGTGCGGGGCAGCGGGTGCAGGCGATCAGGCCGGAAAGCTCTTCGGCGAAGCGCTGGTAGATGGCGTAGATCAGACGAGTGGTCCGATAAGGACCACGCTGAACGGCGCTCTCAAGGGCTTTCAGACAGCGGCGCTCCGGTGCTGCACTTCGAGCCGCACAGCGTAGAAGGCGGCTTGCAGGAGATGGATGGGGCCGTGGTTGGCGTCGATGACGAGTTTGCCGTTCGACCACTCCGAGTTTTTGTCAGCGCCGATCAGAAGTTCGAGGGCGAACTGTTCGAGCACGTGATCGTAGAAAACCTGGAGTTCGTCATCGGATAGGGCGGCGAGGACGGCGCTGCGTTCGATGATGTCTTGGACGAGCAGTTCGTCGGCGAGTTGGGTGAGCAAAGACTCCACGGTGGGTTCCCTCCAGGGTGTATGAAAGTATTTAACATTCTGGGTACGCAAAAGAAGATCGATCCACGGGAACCATGCGAAGCATGACGGTGCGAAGCAACGTCCAAATCCATTGGTCTTGAAGATTCTTCCTGGGCGAGGGGGACAGACAGAATCGACCCGCGCGAAAATGTGTAAAACGATCCCTATAAACCCTCGCTGCGAATCGACTTGCAAATGCGAGGGACGCACGACTCCGTCCCCTTCGTGAAAATACCCCTTTAGGGAAAATCACGGAAGTCCCCCTGATAAAGGCCAGGCGGGAGGTAGCGGACCGACAGATGCGCCCACTCCGGACCCCACCAATCTCGATTTCGACTCGACGTATGTGTACGATAGTGAGGGAAGGATGACCAGCGTGCAGTATCCCGGATCGGGTCCGACTTGGCTTCCGGTGACCGGACCGAATCTGGGATGGGCTTTCGACACTATGGGCCGGATGAACACCATGACGGACTTGGCCGCCAGCTCGACGATTATTTCCGGAGCGACCTATGGTCCCTCGAACGAGTTGCTTACGATATCGGGACAGCTCAACGAAAGCCGCAGCTACAATTCGATGCTCCAGTTGACGGGGCTGGTCTCGGGCTCATCGGTGAGCATGACGTACGGCTATTCGAGCACGCAGAACAACGGCAAAATTACGTCTCAAACCGACGCCATAAGCGGCGAGACGGTTCAGTACACCTACGACGCGCTGAACCGGCTGGCGAGTGCCACGGCAACGAATAGTTCCTGGGGCCAGAGCTATCAGTACGACGGCTTCGGGAATCTGACGAATCAGAACGTCACGGCCGGGTCCGCGCCGAGTTTTTCAACCAGCTACGACGCGAACAATCACGGTTCGTGCGTGGACGCGAACGGCAATAATACGTGCGCGGTGGACGGTGCCGGACATGGATTCAACTACGATGTGGAGAACCGCGCAAGCGGCCTATCGAATGGGGCTGTTCTTTACAGTTATACACCGGGTAATAAACGTGTCTGGCGCGGCCTGTTCACAAGCGGCACGTTGACGACGGACGAAGTGACATTCTGGAGTGTCAACGGCCAGAAGCTTGCCGTGTATCAGTTGACGTACACCAACCTGGCCCAACAAGGGCAGCAAGCGAACTACGTCTGGTATGCGACGCAGACGGGAGCCAATTATTATTTCGGCACCAAGCTGATCAAGAACGCTGGCGGATACGTAGGCACGGATCGTCTGGGGTCGATCGGGAAGTTTTATCCGTGGGGTCAAGAGAAGCCCTCGGCAACCACCAACGGGACCGAGAAATTCACCGGCTACTTCCGAGATAGTGAGACCGGGTTAGATTACGCGGATCAGAGATATCACGATCCGGGCACCGGTCGGTTCATGACGCCGGACCGATACACAAACAGTGCCGGCCCCACAGATCCCGGAAGCTGGAACCGATATGCTTATACGCGGGGCGATCCTGTCAATCGAGTTGACACTAGCGGGCTCGACGACTGCGACCCGAATAACCTGTCCTCGTGCATTGTTCCGGTCGACCCGATATACTTGCCCGATATTACATTCGATCAGGATATAGGGGCGCAAATCGCCGGCGCTATCGAAGCGGCCCAGTTCCTCGGGGAACAGATCGCCCAACAGATCAAACAGGCGCAACAGACTCCGGCGTGTTGGGACTGGACGTGCATGCCGGCCGCGTTTTCAAGCGCCGTTGGCGCGCTGACGTTGAACCAGAACTGTATGGATCTGTTCGGCAATGCAAACTCGCGCGCTCATGGTTGGAATCCAGTAAATGTGCTAACGGACATTGTATGGGGAAACCACAGGCACGGGCATATCGCCTTCGCAAACACCGGACCGGGCAGCACCGCAGTGACAGCTCCATCAGGGCGCGGGATCGGGTTGATCACTGGAAAGGTGACGATTACAATTAACGAATACACAAGTCCGGGCTCCCTCTACTGGAACGCCGGAAACACCGCTGAAAACGCGGAGACATTGCTTCATGAACTTGCTCACGCGTACACTCTACTTCCAGGTTCCGGCGGCTTTAATGGTACGAGGTTTATAAGCGACGCCAACCTCGACTCCCTGATTCAAACAGATTGCTTTCCGAATGGCCTGAACTGATGACCATTTTTATCGTGTTAGGGACACTTCTCGGAAGCCTAGCATATGCAGCCGATCCACCGCTTTCCGTCTGTGAATTGGCTCGCGTCGGAGAACAGTTCGACGGCAAGACCATCCGGATCAAGGGTGTCTGGCGAAAGGCGTTTGCAGAGTCTAAGATTTTTGAAGAACTCGTTGACGATAGGTGCTCTAATGTTGAGATCCACGTCGTCGCCACAGATGCCTCGTTACCGCATCCACCCCCACCAGGCTACAAACTCGATTTGAGATCCACTCGTAAGGCCGATCGGATTGCTCAAAGGGCTTTGGCGACTGGGCGTGACCTTTCAGCGACGATCGTGGGCGTACTGTACGCCCAGAAGAAAGACGACTATGTCCCGGCCAAGCCCTTGAGTACGAAGTTGACGATCCCGCCGCATCACAAGTGGTATCCCTTCGTGCTACTAATCCAGGCAGTCCCCGAGGTCAAGGAACGCTGACAATCCGCAGTTGGGGGAACATGGCTTTCACCCCCGTCTGGCCGACTTGGGGCGAGGGGGACAGACAGAATCGACCCGCGCGAAAATGTGTAAAACGATCCCTATAAACCCTCGCTGCGAATCGACTTGCAAATGCGAGGGACGCACGACTCCGTCCCCTTCGTGAAAATACCCCTTTAGGGAAAATCACGGAAGTCCCCCTGATAAAGGCCAGGCGGGAGGTAGCGGACCGACAGATGCGCCCACTCCGGACCCCACCAATCTCGATTTCGACTCGACGTATGTGTACGATAGTGAGGGAAGGATGACCAGCGTGCAGTATCCCGGATCGGGTCCGACTTGGCTTCCGGTGACGGGACCGAACCTGGGCTGGGCTTTCGACAACATGGGACGGCTAAACACGATGACGGACTTGGCCGCCAGCTCGACCATTATCTCCGGGGCGACCTACGGTCCTTCGAACGAGTTGCTGACCATGAGCGGGCTGCTGAATGAGAGCCGGAGCTACAATTCGATGCTCCAGTTGACGGGGCTGACCTCCGGCTCGACCGTGAGCATGACGTACGGCTATTCGAGCACGCAAAACAACGGCAAAATCATTTCTCAGAGCGACGCGATCAGCGGCGAGACGGTTCAATATACCTATGACGCTCTGAATCGATTGGCGAGTGCTACGGCAACGAATAGTTCCTGGGGCCAGAGCTATCAGTACGACGGCTTCGGGAATCTGACGAATCAGAACGTCACGGCCGGGTCCGCGCCGAGTTTTTCAACCAGCTACGACGCGAACAATCACGGTTCGTGCGTGGACGCGAACGGCAATAATACGTGCGCGGTGGACGGTGCCGGACATGGATTCAACTACGATGTGGAGAACCGCGCAAGCGGCCTATCGAATGGGGCTGTTCTTTACAATTATACACCGGGTAATAAACGTGTCTGGCGCGGCCTGTTCACCAGCGGAACGCTGACGACGGACGAGGTGACATTCTGGGGTGTAAACGGCCAGAAGCTGGCGGTGTATCAATTGACGTACACCAACCAGGCGCAGCAGGGACAGCAAGCAAACTGGGTTTGGTACGCATCGCAGACGGGAACAAATTACTACTTCGGCAGCAAGTTGATCAAGAACGCGAGTGGATATGTAGGGTCAGACCGATTAGGATCGATCGGCAAATACTATCCTTATGGCCAGGAAAAACCCTCCGCTACCACCAATGGCACCGAGAAGTTCACCGGCTACTTCAGAGATGCCGAAACTGGTCTCGATTATGCCGATCAGCGGTATCACTCTCCAGGAACCGGAAGGTTCATGACAGCAGATCCTTATCAGGCGAACGGCGGAGGAAATGGGAATCCGAGAGACCCCGGAAGTTGGAATCGTTATGCGTATGCAGGCGCTGATCCAATAAATCACAAAGATCCCACCGGACAGGATTGGTGCTGGGTTGGTGACTATTTTGATTGCCTGGTCACTCAGCCCGGTGCGAATCCCGGCGACTTTCAGATAAGCATCAGTTTGCAATTAGCCAATTTGGCTGGTGCGCTGGCGCTTCTTGCCGACGAAATCGCATCGGAGATCGAAGCGGCCACGCCGGATTGCACCGTGAAAGTCAGCTATCGACCTGTGCTTGTTGGAGGAAAAGACACTGGTAAGAATCATCTCATCGTCACGACTATCGTGAGCGGCGTACAGACCGTTTACGAAGGGGAACCTGAGCCTTCACCCCCTCTTCCCAATTCGGCGTGCGTCCCCGTGGGAAATACAGCATGTCCAACGAACTCGCTTCTGGTCGGTGTGACAAGCACTGGCGGCCAGAAGGGCCTCGGCACGCCGTACAAAACAATAGCAGACGCCGGTTATGATTGTGGCCTGATTGCTTATGCCAACACAAAATACAATTCTCATCAGTTGCATTACACAGACAACGGTGCGCCGAACAGCAACAGCTACGCGTACACACTGCTCAAGTTTGCTGGCCTTCTTGGTGACGTCGGACTCCCACCGTCCAATGTTCCCGGCTGGGGCTACGACGTAATCGTCAACCCGCAGAGCCTCCCGTAGCGCGGCAAAGGATTCGAGAGGATGTCGATGCGAAAAGGTCAGCGATTGTTGGGAGCCACTCTCGCTCTGGCTGCATTCGCACAAACCCCTCGGGGCATGGGAAGTCGCCTGATGCAGGATCGGCTGTGCTTGGCCGATTTTCGGAATCACTGGTACACGATCGTGTTCCCGAAGCCGGCGGATAGGTCAAAATACAGCGGCGAATCAGAGTATCTGTATTCGATTGTGTCACCAAACGGACGATCCCTATTCGCCAGTCGAAGGGAGTTCAGCGCCAGAGGCACCGTGCGGGACACACTCATCCGACGTGAGCTAACCTCCGCCGGAGCGGGGCCGGAGGAAACTATTTCCGTTCCGTTCACTGCCTTGTTTCAGTTCGCAGTCTCACCGAATGAGAGATTCTTCGTCATCGCTGGCAGGCTACAAGACACGAACGTGGACAAAGAGAAACGGGATGCGATTTTCGTGTTGGATCGAAAAACGGGCGCTCTCGATCGAATCGCACTCTATGCAAGCCTCGGTCAAGATGTCCGGAGCCTTAATGTGGGTGATAAGGGTGATCTGGTGATTTACGAAGACAAAGGGGCTGTCCTGACCTTTACGGGAGCGGGCGGGAACCGAAGATTGGCAAGCCGTCATTCTGGCAGGTTCCCTGCACTCATGCCGGACGGAGGCGGATACATCTATGCCGAGAGTGCTCAACTGATTCTCGACGAGGGAGAAACGAAGCGAGACCTGTGGAGCGTTCCTAACCTCGTCGGGGCTATCCGAGTTTCGCCGGACTCGCACTTCATTGCGTTTGGCATCGATCTCTTCGGGGACTTAAGTTCGACCCAACTGAGAGTTTGCGAGTTGAAGACGAGGGGCTGTGAAAACGGGCCAAAATATGCTGATTGGATAGCCGCAAGAGAGACATTCTGGATTCAGCAGTAGGGCGAGGGGGACAGACGGAATCGACCCGCGCGAAAATGTGTAAAACGATCCCTATAAACCGTCGCTGCGAATTGACTTGCAAATGCGAGGGACGCACGACTCCGTCCCCTTCGTAAAAATAGCCATTTAGAGAAAATCGCGGAGAGTGAAAGCGCTAGACCGCTCGGTTAGTGCGAGACGAATCCCGAATGGGCGATCTTCGGCAAAAGCGCGGGGAGCGTGAGATCTTCGAACGGGATGAAGCGATATGCTCGGCGAGCCGCGTGCGGGATGAGCGGACCGAGGTCTTTCCCAAGCTCCTCGGCGCGGTGCCGCGTCTTGGTCACCGTCGCGACAAGGAACGACTGCATGCCGGGATACTTTCGTGTATGGAGCCGTTGCTCGTAGTACGCAACATAGCCGGCGATCTTCGTGGCCATTCGGCTGTGCGCCATCGTCGAACGGTCGGCTTCCAAGAAGAAGTGAAAGTGGTTCTTGCCTTCCGGCCGCTCAGTGTGTTTCAACGTGAAATACGCGTCCGGGCGCACTGGGATCGAGGGTTCTCCCTCGCGGACAGTGACCGAATCCCAGAGCACGGAACCCTCCTGCCAATGGATGAGCGCGATCGAGCCCGCGCGGGTAAGCAGCAGCATCCGCGTGTGGATGTCGGCCACGAAGAGTGAATGCCGAATACCGATCTCGCTCCTCTCGCGATGCCGAAGCCGCCTTTCGGCCAGGTCTCGATGGGCGTAGCCGTGCCCCCGCATCGCCGAAACCATCATTCCCTTGATCGAGCGCAACGGCGGCAAAGTCGTCGTCCGCGCCGAGGTCGCCGAAATCGTGGTTCGCAACGGAAAAGCCATGGGAGTAAAAATGACTGATGGCCGCGAATTTCGCTGCTCCACCGTCGTCAGCGATGCCGGGGCGCGCAACACCTTCGAGCGGCTGATGCATGTCCCTCAACCAGTTATCAAGGAAGATCTAAGCCGCATCCCCGGCTCCATTGCCCATCTGAGCCTCTATGCCGGCTTCAAGCAAAGCGACGCGGAACTCGGCCTTAACGGCACCAATCTCTGGATTTACCCAACGCCCGATCACGACGCCAATATGGCCCGCTTCATGAACGATCTCAGTGCCCCGTTCCCCGCGCTCTTCATCTCTTTTCCTTCTGCCAAAGATCCTTTTTTCGGGCGCAAGCATCCCGGCCGGGCTACTCTGGAAGCAGTCGCCTTTGCGCCCTACGCGCCGTTTGCGCAATTTGAGAACACTACTTGGAAACGGCGCGGCCAGGAATACGATTCCCTGAAGAATGGACTCGCCAAGCGTGTGCAACACGAATTGGAGCTCGCCGTTCCCTCTATCGCTGGCAAGATCGATTACGCCGAGCTGTCCACGCCGCTCACCACCCGCCATTTCATGAATTACCAGCATGGGGAAGCCTACGGCCTGGCGGCTACCCCGGAGCGTTTCCGCGCGCGATCGCTCACCCCGCACACGTCTGTCCGAAATCTTTATCTGACCGGGCAGGATGTCGCCTCGTTGGGAGTCACTGGAGCGATGATGGGCGGCGTCATCGCTGCTTCCGCCGTCCTCGGCCGAAACTTGGTGTCGAAGATCACCAAACCGGCGGCCCCGCGCTAGGACGGCTGGGATATTGTCAAAACGTTCGAGTTCTGGCAACGTGGAGCCTCCAGACAGCACTACAGTGGATATAGCCATGCTCGCAGGACATCTCGCTCTCATGACCGCGGCCTTGTTCACAGGTGCGGCGTCTTACGTCGGTTTTGCAGAGCAGCCGGCACGACTCGGTCTTGACGATCGCGCGCTTCTGGCAGAATGGAAGTCCTAGTATGTCGGCCAGCGTGAACGGAAACTGGAACGTCATCGCGTCTACGACCTCGTGCTGGAGCGCAGTGAAGCATCGCTGGAGGCCCATTTTCAGGCCTTAGAAGGCAACCCGGCGGTGCGCGTGGTGTGTATCGATCTGACTTCGGTCTATCGCCCGCTGATTCGAAAATACGCCCCGTCCGGGGAATTTGTGGGTGACTTTGGCTGGAACACCGGCCCTGAAGTTCACCGGAGCCCTTGTTGACAGTGGGTTCAACGATGTTGCCAGCCTCCTGGTCGCATCTCATTTTCGTAGGCAGTCTTTTCTCAAGGCTGTTCGCGGCTACGCATTCGGACCAGTGAAGTTCCTGGCCTGCGTAGGCGTGGCCTCGTAGTCGGCGCTCGTTAGGGCACGCTGATGCCTTGATAGTATGATATCTTTATGGTAAAGTAGTATCAGTTATGCTAGCAACGCCTCAACGAAAAGACCTGATCGCGGAGCACCTGCATTCCTGGAGGCAGATAATTCAGTTTGCCGTGCCATGGACGGATGCCATAGCGGCGGCGCAAGGCGTCCACGCGAGCGATCTCATTGCCGCGAGCTATCTCAACGATTCAGGCCCCGCGACTGCGGGCCGTTTGGCGCAAGTTACGGGGCTGACGACCGGCGCCATGACCGCCTGCATCGACCGGCTTGAGCGGGCGGGATTTGCAAAGCGCGAAGCGGATTCGCAGGACCGAAGGAAGGTGGTCATAAAGCCGGGGAAGCTACCTAAGCTTTCCAAAGAGCTATTGGCGTTCCGGGCCATCACTATTAAGAGAGCCGAAGAGGCATTCTCGGATTACACAGATTCGGAGATTCGCCGGATGACGGAATGCATGGATAAGCTCGCCATCATTTTTGAGAAGGAAGCGCATGAATTCAAGAAGTCGCACCGCAAGAGCTTAACTTTACCGCGAGGCGGCCCTCCGACACTCCGCGGTCAACGGAACCAGAATGCTCGTGGGAGTCGAAAATGATGAATCGACCAGATAGCGACGTTCTTATTGTTGGAGCAGGTCCGGGCGGGCTGACGCTGGCGAACGACCTTGCTGCACGCGGTATCTCGTTTCGCGTAATTGATCCACTTCCTGAGCCCGTGCGCAACTCGCGCGCGCACGGTATGTTAGGGTGCACGTTGATGGCGCTTGACAAGCTCGGATTGGTCGAGCCGATGCTCGCCGCAGCTAAAAAGCCTACTCCGGTGCTGCGTGAGTACTTCGGTCGCAAGCTGGTCGCGGAAACCGATTTCGCGACGGTCCGCCGTGACCCTTACCCGGCGACTCTGCCCATCTTCCAGCAGCGAGTGGTGCGGGTGCTGGATGCCGCGCTGACTGCACGCGGACACGGGGTCGAGTGGTCGACGGGGTTAGTGACGTTCACAATGGATGATGGGGGGGTGGTCGCTCAGGTTGATCGCAACGGAATCCGGGACACGATTCGGGCCAAATGGATCGTCGGCTGCGACGGCGGCCGCAGTACCGTCCGCAAAACACTCACCGCCGAGTTTCCAGGTGAGCCCTCGGGTCTTCGGGGCTTGTTCTGCGAGTGCGACCTCGACTGGAAGCGTTCGCGCGACATCTGGTGGACATGGCAGAACAAGGAGGGTTTGGTAGCGACCATCTACAACGACTTCACCGAAAAGTGGCATATCCTGTTCATGGACCTCAAGAAGCGAGGTTCTGCATCCGATTCCTCCGATTTTGAGCGAGCCGGTGTCTTGCTACGTGAAATGAGTGGGGACCACGATGTTCATCTCAGCGACCCGGTTTGGATTCAGGGGGACTTCTCTCCTTCTCAGCGAATCGCCGAGCATTTCGTCATAGGTCACGCCGCATTGACGGGAGATGCCGCTCATGTATTCAGCTCAGTGGCGGGGCACGGCGTCCACTGCGCAATCGAGGACGCGTTGAACCTCGGCTGGAAACTCGGGCTGACGATTTCGGGTGCGGCGTCGCCGTCGCTGCTGGAGACCTATGACACGGAGCGCCGCGGGCATGCTAATGACGTGATCCGGGAGACGCGATGGATTCAACGGTTCATGAATCTGCGTCCAAGCCTCAGGAACGTGCTCTGGGCGGCGTTCTACCTCATCGGCAAGCATCTTCGTTCGATCAGCGCCACCTTCAATAAGCAGGCTGAAAAGCTGGTCTCGGACTACGGGAAGAGCCCACTCTCACGACAAGACTCCTCAGCAATGATGCCTGGCGCACGCGCCGGGTTGCATGTTCCCGATGCAGCGTGTCGGGTTGGCGGTCGCCCAAGCCGGCTGTTGGAGATCATCCGGGGTCCCCAGGCCGACCTTTTGCTTTTCGTCGGCTTGTGCCCCACTCCCCAGACTGTGAATGCACTACGAACGGTCGACCAAAGTGTCGCCTCTCTCCGCGCGTACGTCCACGTGCATTACGTGTTCTCGTCCCAGGCGTACGCAAACAGCGCCGGCCTGAGCGAAGACGACCCGAGAGTAATCGTCGATGGGTTGGAGAAGATCCAGTCCGAGTTCGGGATAAGAGAACCTGAGATCATTTATATACGACCTGACGGCTATATCGGTCTTCGCACCCAGGAGCTTCGCCCGCAGCAGCTGCGGAACTACCTCGACCAAATTTACCGCGCCGGTTGAGGGAGATGCCGTCATGGCCCTCCGCCGCCGGTTAAGTCTGAAATACGCCCATTCCGTCCACATTCCCATTCTCAGCCTCGCTCAACGCCAAACTATGCGTTCTCCTTGCCGCGATCGTTCATGAGCCGGTTGAGTTCCGGGCGATTCGCTTTCGATCCACTCCATCCGGTATTCAGATATTCACCAGGGATCTGCCGACAACGGCGTTTGAAATAGTCCGCCAATTCCCGACGTTGCAGTTCGCAGCTTTGGTCGGAAGTGCTAACGCGGCGATAGATGACGACCTTCACCTCGATCTCCGTGCACCCTTGATTTTCTTCATCGTCAGCCTATACAGATTGGAGACCATGAGCTGCAAAAGGAAAGTCATCCACCAGGAAGTAGAATCGATGTATTCATGGACTCGGTCAACCTTCCCGTCACGCAGATGACAAGTGATGCAGTATCTTAAGAGTCCGGTCTTCACCTCTCCCTTAATGCCAGCGGTAAACTTGCCGGTCGATATGGCGCCATGCGTGTACTCGTAACATAGATTCTCGCTATCGGCGAACCAGTTCGTGATTTCCAGTTTGTGCTGCCCCTTGTCGTGCGTTCTACCCGACATGGCGATTCCAACAAAAGCTCTAATCTGCTCAAGGCCACGATATTCAGTGCCCCCCGGTTCCATGACCCAGATGCAGTCGTCCGTCATGCATTTCATCGTACGTTCCAGATTCTCGCTGTCGTTTGCGACAATATCAAGCCACTCCTTAACGAGCTCCCTATTGGCCGCTGCTACGCTCATGTGTACCCTCTTGCGTCTATCCCGTCGTCAGACCTCAGTTTAGCCGGAATTTACGTTTTAAGGGCGCATTGATTTTGACGGGTATTAAAAAAGGAAGCCCTGATTGTCTTTTCCCCCTCAAAGGCCCCCCTGCCGACTATCATGATCATCGTTCTTGTATACGTAATCATTTTCCAGGGAGGCTGCGCAGGCGTCGTGCTGCCGACGAAAGTTGTTTGCGGCAGAACCTGATTGAAGCACCGCGATTTCCGCCGCGGCGTGGTGTTCGGAAATCATGTGTTTTCCGAACGCTAAGTTGCTGCGGGAGGTCGAAACGAAGCCTTCGGCAAAATGAAAAACATACCGGAGTGATAGAGCGCCGTCGTTGAGCTGCTCCACGGGCAGACGGACCCGCCCTACCATGACCGGATAAGATAGCCGGTCCCGGGTCCATCCGCGCCGCCAGGTGACCTCCCAATCGCCGAACCGCGATCCGAGCGAGACCGGCGTCTTGAGCCGAACGAACTTGGGTTCCACTTAAATGAACGTCCCTCGCGGTCCACGCATTCATGCCTCTTCGTTTGTTGACAGTCAAGTCTCTGACGGTGAACGAGATAGGTCGATGCAATCGAATGAGTTCGAATCCATGCCGGTCCCCAGAAAATATTAAGGAATCTTGAGAGAGAAAGTTGGAAAAACGTATTTCTGGGGAGCCACTTGTTCTGGTGCGAACTGTCTCTCCCCGTTGTTTAACGCCGACTGGGTCTCGAAGTCCCACTCTTGCCGCAAATAGCGGGATTCACGTATGGTTAGGTGTCTCCGGTGACCGAGTCAGGCAATACCAAGGGACGACCGGAGCCGTCCTTTTGGCTCGAATCCTCAAAAGTCTCCGTCGTCGCCAGCAGGCGTCCCCATTGTTTAACAGCAAGCTACCTCGCTGGGTCCTTCGCCGGAGATTCATAATACGGGGACCGTTCAAAATGCCGGCTCTGCGACATCGCGTCTAGCGGGCCGACACCCGACAGATCTGCGATCAGGCTCCGGCTGCGCGTTCGTATTGCCGTTTCCTCGCGGTCGGGTGCACGGCGGCCCATTTGCTGTTGGGTTCTGGATGCGGCCAGACGGCTTCCGCCTCAAGGAGCGGCAATTACAAGATGAGCGAAAAATCGTAGCATAGACATCGGCCCAGCATGCTGGTTCGCTCTGGACAGTTTTCTCTACCGTCTACCTATGCCCATCGGCACGTGATGCACCAAGTAAAAGGCGCGCGAATATCCTTCATTTGCAGTGCGTACTCTAGGAGCTTGTTGAAAAGCGGCTCTGGGACGGCCCAGCGACGTAATAATCGGGTTCAGTAGTTGCTCTGGCGGAAAACCCGGCGGATGTTTTGTTCCGCCACGGCCGCCAATCGCGGGCCGGGCGGCACTTTGATCAGACCGTCGCCGCTTTCAGTTTCGGAATTCGCCACAGGTTGAACGCTGCCGCCGTCATCACAAACAACCAGTCGACCTTGATCAGGCCGCGCAGCTTCACCTGGCGTATTCCTCCCACCGCTTTCATCCACCCGAACACACGCTCGATTCGCGGCCGTCTCTTTTGGCTGACCTGATAACTCACATGCCGCGTCGTGCGTGCGTCCACTGCGCTGCCGCCCGCGCGATTTACATTCTGGGTCATGTGCGGACGCACATCCATTTCGCGCAACAGCTTCACAAAATCGCGCGTATCGTAGGCTTTGTCCGCGCCCACGCTGCGGATGGGCTGACGTTTTTTCCAGCGCCGGTGCACCATCAGCAGGGCTGCGTCGCGCTCGGCAGTTCCATCCGCTGCGGTCACCATCGCATCCACGATCAGGCCATTCCGATTCTCCATCCAGCACGTGCCCCAGATAACTCAACTTGGCTTCCTGTCCATGCCCCTTGCGATACAGCTTCGCCTCCGGATCGGTCTTAGAGACATGCGTGTCGTTGCGCCGCTGGTGCCCGTGAAAGTTGCCCGGCTCATCATCACCGCCGTCCTTTTTCTGAAAACTTTTCTGGCTGGCCCAGGCTTCGATCAGCGTGCCATCCACCGTGAAGTGTTCATCCGACATATACCCCCGCGCCTGTTCCCGCACGCGCTCGAAAAACATTCGCGCCACTTCTTGATTCAGCAGCCGCTCGCGATTCTTGCTGAACACCGCGTGATTCCACACCGGTTCGTCCATTTCCATGCCCACGAACCAGCGGAACAGCAGGTTGTAGTGGAGCTGCTCCATCAGCATCCGCTCGCTGCGGATCGAATAAAACACCTGCAATAACAGCGCGCGCAGTAACCGCTCCGGTGCAATCGAGGCCCGGCCGGTTTCCGCATACAGTTTGTCGAACTGGCGCGACATCGACCGCAGCACTTCATCCACAACCTTGCGGATGGGCCGCAGCGGATGATCCGCCGGCACCCGCTCCTCGGGCCTTACATAGCTGAACGCATCGAACTGCTGTTGGTCGTCTCCACGCATGTTGTGAAGACGTTCTGAATGATCAGAAGGCTACGTCCGGAGCGTTTTTCAACAAGCTCCTAAGCAGTCCATCGCCAAGTGAGGTCAACCAGTCCGAGTGTCTCGGATCGAACCAGCCCAACTGCCGCGCTGGGCTCATCTTCGTTGCTCCCCAACGAAACCAGCACACCGCATCTTCGTTGTTTATGCCTTCAATTAATGTGAACCCCACCCACCGGCCGGCCGCAAATGAGAGCGCCTCGTTCGCCGTGTCGAGCGCCATTCGACCATCGTTCGAAGTAAATACCCCGCCGCCGCGCTGTGTGAGTGAGCCGCTATTTGTCATTCTGCGCGGTGCATCCCCCAGGAAGCGCTGAATTGGTGAATGCGCGATGCTCACGTCGGTAATTCTCAGGTCGAACTGGCCGCAAGGAAACAAAACCAGTCGCGGTTGCTGCTCTTGGACCAAATCTCCAACGGTTGGCGAGTCGAGAACGGCGAATCTAATCTCGGTTAAATTAACGGCGGGCACCGACTCGATCGGTTCTCGAAGCGGAATCACATCCGCGGAGATAGCGAACCCGTTTTCTGTTTGTGTGCCCCTGACTCCGTTAACAATGGCTCGGAACGGCTCTAAGAAGGGTGAAGCCACCTCAACCTCGGAAGCGGCGAGCAAAAGCCGACTCGGAGCAATTTCAGCCCACATAGATCGATCCCGCTGGTAATTGTGGTAAAGCTTCCCGGAAGCGCAACATCGATGTGACGACCCTGCAGGCGTAGATCTATCGAGTCGATAAGAATCCCGTCCGGCGAGAGCATGAACTGCGGATACACGGGCGGGTGGCTCCGATCTAACGAAAATCGATCACACCTTCGGCCGTGTTGGCGCGAAGAGCGCGAAAGACATGCGTGTTCAGATCCCACCACGCTTCGAACGCCGGAGGAACCAGAATTCGGAACTGGCGATCGGGTCGCCGCAGAGCGTTATCAATGCGACCATCATCCCGAAACACGCCGGTAATGAGTTCGCGGCCGTTTGGAAGAACAGCGACGCGAATTTCTCGCGGATTGTAGCCACGGTCGTCGCCCCGCAGCATCGTTGATGATGGATGGACAGGACAATACATTTCTACACACTCCTTGTTTGATTCTACTCTGCGCTGACGTTCCGAGTTGTGACTGTCGCATTCGCGTCCATAGTACGATAGCCGCCTCCCAGTCGGGGCAGTCCATTCTGTCGATGACGGCGACGACTTACTTGCCGTCACACCAACGTGTGAGCGGCACGTCGGGCATGCGGAGACCTCCCTCCGTGAACACCACAAGGTTGCCAGCTGTGCGCCGACGAAGGCATAGATTCCCGGCGCTACCTGCGTGCCGTGCCGAGGTAGAACTGCGCGACTGAGAACAGCGCCCACTCGCGAGGAATTTGCACTTGCTGACGCATTTGCGTGGCTCGCTGGCATCCGTCCTTACCACCTAAGGGAGCCAAAGCCGAAGAACTGCCCACCAACGAACGTGCCATGGCCGTGAGAGTCTTCTAGTGCAGCTGTGGTCCGCATCCCCGATGTGGCTTGCGGTGAGTCTGCGAGCCTCCACGACTTGACGACGAGGGCTTCACCACACCCAAAAAAGGCGCCGAGGCGTTTCGTCCTCAGGCGCCGGAATTCAATCCATGCTCGAAACCCTATCAAGCAACAGACGAAGCGCATCCGATGTCAGTTGATCGGGCTGCACGTCGTGGCTTCAAGCGGCGTCCACTCGGTTGCCATCATTGGAGTTTGTAAAGGTCGAGAAGAACCTGGCGTCACTCGGATTTTTCACGCCGTCCAGCAAGCGCACCAGGGATGAGAAATCAAAGACCGTTTCGGTGACGGTTGTGCTCGACGGAAAGCGGATCGATGCGAAGGCTACCATCGCGCCGACCGCATTGTTTGGTCTCCCGATTACGGCGGACCAGGACAAGACGCTCGCCCTTCATAAGATTCTTGCCGACGTGCAAGCTCGCGACGGCAAGGTCACCAATCCTGTTTCGTTTTCATCAGCCGAACTTCTTGCGCTCTTGAAAATTTACAAGGACAGCGGGAAAAATTATCGGGACGTGAGCGACTGGCTTGATGTGATGGTCGGCACAACGATCATCTCCGAGGGCGCGGTGTATTTCGGCGGGAAGCGAATCTTCGGTAAGGACACGTTTCACGTTTTCGATCGTGCGGTGAGTTTCGGGAAAGAATTGCCCGACGGATCGATTGCCGACAAGAACTATGTTTGGCTTTCGCAGTGGCAACTTCAAAATATCAACGATCACCATCAGCTTCCAATCGACCTCGATACGTATCGTCAGTTGAAGTATTACATCGCGAAGGCACTCGTTCCGCTCTTGCAGATTTGGCTCTACGCCACACACGGAACGACGGCGTGTTCGAAAAACGTTATGACGAACTGTGCCAGATTCTAAACATCCGCCGGTGGGCATACTTTTCGAAGATTAAAGAGAAGCTCGGTCCTTCGCTCGATGAACTGACGAAGTTCGGTTACTTGGCCGACTGGCGGATCGAACACACGAGCGACAACCAGGGATACAAAATCTTACTTTTCCACGGCGAAAAGTTCCATCGTGATCGGCGCCAGAGATTGGCGAGAAAACGCACTTCAGGTCCTTGGCCGGAACAAGGCTCCGCCGCGAACGACCGTTCGCGCCAACATTATCAATACGACCCACAGAGTCCGTCGCTGCCCTCGCAGCCGACAGCGGCCCAAGTGTTCGATCCCGCGCTCGTGGCCGAATTCACCCGGCGCGGGATCAACGAGAAGAAGGCCCACGAGCTTCTCGCGAACCTAAAGCCCGGACAGGATGTTGTCCCGCAACTCGAACACGCCGAGTACATCGTGCGGCACTCGCAAATTCCGATAACGAATCCCGCCGGCTTTATCATCCGCCTGATCCAATACAACACGCCCGTTCCCGACGGGTTCGAGACGAACGCGAAGCGGAAGGCTCGGGAGGATCGGGAACGAAGGGAGCGTGACCAGCGCGCCGCCCAGGAAGCGCAGCAAGAGCTCGATTGGAGTATGAAACCTACCGCGAGGCAGAAGTCGACCGGTACATCGCTGCCAATCCCGCGGCTTTCGAAGCGCTCAAGAACGCAAAGTGGGACGAAGATCGCCAGAAATACAGGTTTACAACCGAGAGCATGGCAAAGTTGTCCGCCAGGTTTGAAATCCAAAAACATATACCCGCCCTGACACTTGATGAATTCCTGATCCGGAAACAGCAGGGGACTGATTTTTCTATGAAACCAGTTGGGGTCTCCCCAGTCGTTGATCCCGCGCCGGGGCGGCCGCCGTCTGTGAACGGGACCGACACCGCCCCCGCAAACTCGGCTCCTGAAGCTCGCGGCACTGGACTCGAAATGGACTTGGCAATCGAGCCGACAACCAAACCGGCAACGCCGCTGGCCACACCAGAGCCGATCATGATCGAATTCGCTTCGGAGCCGCCTCACGAGGACCCGGGCGGCATCGCCGCCGAAGAGGGGATCGTATAAATGGACCACACCGATTTGCGCAAAGACAAACGTCTGGGTATGTGGCAGGGTATAGGGCGGGGTCTAGAGTCCTCCCCATACCCTCGAAAACTACCGCGCGGCTTGCCTGCCGCGTGAACAAAGGGCTATCGCCTAAACTAGGGCGCGCACCCGTTGCCAGCTTACCGCCGGCTGCCCGTATTTTTTGCTATCGCCACTCCACTATCGTTTCGGGATCGCCGTCTTAGCAGACGCCTACCAAAATCCGGGCAGCCGGCGCTATCGCCCTGCGGCCTCGCCGACCGGCGAGGCCGCGCTCCGCTGACCGCTCCGGGCAACGGGTGCGCGCAGAACTGGCTCACTGGTTCCTTGAATCCGGCAACGCCGGTTGCCGGAAGGATCGTCCGTACTGATTCTGGAAAAGACAACTGCTCGGAAACAGCTCGCAAGTGGCTACTGAGAAAGGGTTCTGGGGTTACAGTACGATGAGCATATGGACATTTTCTCAAGATTTCACGCTTCTTTCCCCGATCACGCATCATACGATCGGAAAATCACCGGCTGCGGCAATTCTTTTGCGGTTGCGCGCTTTACGCCGAGTAACGTTACATCAGCCCTGTCAATGGCGGGCTCTGAAGAAGAGGTCGCGCCCACCGTTTCGCCAGCCTTTCGTTCGCTTGCCGGCAGCCGATCCAGTGGATAAAGCGGAATTCGCATTCATTTCCAGCTCTACGACAACTTATCGTAATAAACTGTAAAGTGCGCTATGGTTTCGGCCGATTTATACATAAATCAATGAACAGTCTCGACCTTAAAGACGTTGCTCTCCGCGCCGCGGACCGGATGCCAGTTCTGCCGGCGGCATTTCAGCGCACCATGTCCCTGTTTGCGAGAGGGGACAACGTCTCCGTCGTGGAGCTGGCTCATGTGGTCGAGCAGGACGTAGTGATGGCGGCCAACCTGCTATCGGTCGCGAATTCGGCCCTCTACAGCCGCGCAAGTTCGGTCTCCTCCGTCCGCCAGGCGATCGCTCGTATTGGGATATCGAAGACCAGGAATACGCTCCTGGGTCTCTCGGTTTTCCGGTCATTCCACGATATTCGCTTCCCGAAAACCTGGTCCGCGTCGCGCTTCAACGCCCACTCGCTTGCGGCGGCGATCTTTAGCGATCTCCTGGCGCAAAGATCCAGCACGGAGAACGCCGACTGGGCATTCCTCGCGGGGCTGCTTCACGACATTGGTCTCCTTCTCATCGCAACCGGTCTGCCGGATCACTCTCTGGCGGTTGCGGACGCCGGAAGCGACTACCAACTAGTCGAGTGGGAGCGTCAGTTGCTCGGGTTCACCCATTTTGAGATCGGCGCTGATCTCCTGGTGCGCTGGAACTGCCCGGCGATCGTCCAGGACGTCTCGGTTTTCTGCCAGAGCAACGCTTTTCAGTATCAGAGCCCGTTGAAGTTGGGGACCGTGGTGAAGACCGCGAGCTTGCTCGCGGACGCAAGCGGGATGTCGATGTTTGGTTCGAACCAGGACTCGACGCTGGTACCGGAGTTGTTGGACGCGCTCAACATTCAGAAACCGGTGGCATTCATGGACCTGTTTCGCGCCGAGTACAGCGGTTTTCAGACGTGTGTCTAGAGGAGGATTTGACGTGAACCCAGTCCACTCAGGGCCGGCAGCGTCACCGAACTTCCAACAGCGAAGGCACGACCGGTTCACCGTGGAGACGCCCGGCCTTCTGCGGCTTCAGGAGACCCGCGGCGGTATTTATGCGATCACGGTACTCGACGTATCGAAAGCGGGTCTGCGGGTCAATTGCCCAATAGCGGTTCCGTCCGACGCGCGGGTTGAATTAAAAGTCCAGGGATCGACGATCCTCGGCACCGTCAGGTATGCCCGCAGCGTCGGGTATGAGTTTCATGTCGGAATCGAAGCGGAACTACTGCAAACCACGATCGGCACGACCCGAGGCGAGGAACTAGACCTGATTTCATTGTTTCCCGCCGACGCCGTTAGACTGCGAAGGCCGTAACGCGCCCCGCCGCCGAGACCTGCGTGGTACAAGCTTTAGCGAAGGAGTGTAGCCTATATGGACAGTGCCACTCGCCTGAAGCTGGTCTCACGAGTTACCTACTACATTGGAGGTCTACTCGCCCTACTCGGGGCGACAGCGCATTTTGGCGTGGGAGTCGGGCTTCTCCGCTCGATAGACTTATCGCAACGTAACTTGTTCGAAGGCAGGGTGATGTTTTTCTTGATTAGTGCCGTATCTGACTTGCGGGCAGGTGCGGCGTCCAAGCAAGACTGAACGTGTCGGGAAGGGCAAAAGACGGGTTGAGATTCCACCGTTCGCCACCTCGCCCAGCGACACCCCTTGCTCCAACCGCTGGACGGCTGCCAGCTTGCACTCCTTGGTGAACATCCTTCTCGACAATCCCATGACTCAATTCCCCTTTGAATGGATTTTGGCTTAACTGGTTGTGTCAAAAATGGGGACAACTCCAATACTCCTTCTTGATCCTCCGAGGGCCCACGCGCACGGGACAGGAACCACGTCGCCGTTTGACGAATCCGGCCCCGGAGCATAGACTGAAATCAAACGGAAATTTCGAACGTATAATTAACGATGACCCTCACCGTCGACAACAAGCCCATCGTGATACCTGACGCCGTGCGCCGCAAGGCGGGTCTTCGGCGCGGCGACCAAGTCGAGTTCAAGGTTTCGGGCCGGGCGATCACGATCGTGCGGAAGGCTCCTCTCACCGATGACGACTACACGGCAGAGCAGCGGCGCGTTATCAACCAGCGGCTCAAGAAGGCATTGGCGGAAGTGAACCAGGGCCGCACCGCGGGCCCCTTCAACACGGCCGAGGACATGATTGCATCTCTCAAGCGCGAACTCGCGAAGTCACGCGCTAAGAAATCCAAGTCCCCTCCGCGATGAAGGTCGATTATGACAACCCACGGGTTGTTGCATCGCTTAGGGACGCCCCGTTGAACGTCAGGCGCGCATTTTATAAGCAGATCGGGTTCCTTGCGGAGAACCTGCACCACCCGTCGTTGCGCGCGAAAAAGTACGACGAGGCGCGCGGAATTTGGCAGGCCCGCGTGAACAAGGACTGGCGATTTTATTTCATCATCGCCGGCGACACCTACATCGTGCTCGACGTGATTCCGCATCCGAAATAACGGATCGCGGCGTGCGGACGCGTTGGGTACGCGCTTGATCTCCTGTGCAACAAATCTCCGGATGTGACGACGATTTTCCCGCGCCATGGCAAACATCACCTTCAACGTATCTATGATAAGGAGCCTCGGCGGTCACCTGAAAACCGGCCATGCGTGGCCACTTCAAAACCGGCCAACGGAACTGGCCAGGACACCAGTATTTTATAACCTGGAAACAGCCAGGCGAGCAATCTTTTTTCGCCGACAGCACAGAATAAGGTTATACTGGCGGAACCTGGACGGAGGGTACGGCTCCGCAGGGATGCGACCGGAGCGCCGGGCCAGGGGCAGGGATTCCGGGAGGGCGAGTCGCCCCATTCCAGCTCGCTCTCCTGGCCTAGGAATCCTGGCAGGAAGGCGTTAAATCCCGGAGAGCGCGAGGGCAACGGCCTCGCGTGCGGTCGCTCGAACAAGGTTTGGCTGAGCAACAGGAGGTGGGCGGTGATTGAGCCATGAGCATCGTGAGCCGGTGGCTCGTCGTCTCCCTGATCTTAGCGCTTGTCGTACGCGTCGTGATTCTGCACGTGCTTGGATATCAGCCCCATCGTTCCATCATCACAGAAGTCTTCCAGGGGCTAATCGCAGGCTGTGTGCTGGGTTGCTTCACGGCCGAGATTTTCGCGAGGATCAAAACGACGACGGTCAACGGCTGGATCACCCTTTTCGGATGCGGCGTGCCTGGCAACGGCATGTTGTTCAGGGCCGCGTGCGCCCTAAGACTTCCAGGCCCCGTCAACATCCCGCAGGAGGCGATGTATTGGATCACAAGCAAAAATGGCGCGGGCCACAAACTCTACATGATGCATTTCCCGCCGGGGGCCTTCCGCCCAACGACGCATTCTGGTCGCTGACGATGGCTGATGCGAGAAATCGCTTTGTGGCGAATCCAATCAATCGATACAGCGTGAGCGATCGCTCCGGCCTTGTGCCGAACGCCGACGGCTCGGTCGACATCTACATTCAGAACACCGCTCCTACAGGCCATGAATCCAACTGGCTGCCCGCGCCGGGAGGCAAGTTCATACTCTGGCTGCGCGTATATGTGCCCGGCGCAGCCATTCTCGATGGCAAGTACAAGGTGCCGCCGATTGTCGAAGTGAAACGGTGATGCGTATGGCGTACGAGCATTTACTTATATTCGGTTCGTTCATGGCCGTGGGATGGTTCCTTTTCATCTGGTTTTGGCCACGCATAATGCTGTACGCGTACAAGAGAGCCATCCTCGTCCAAGGAGGAGGCGATGGCCCCATCCCGGTCAACACGCTCTACACGGAACCCCAAGCGCTTTTCGCAGATCCCCTCCACCCGCCCGCCTCGGCCTCAAAATTGTTGACTACCGGCGTGAACCGCGACACGCTCCTTACGGTTGGCTGGTGGGACCTCGGTAAAGGACCGCAAATCTTGCATGTTCCGAACATGGCTGGTCGCTACTACAGCGTGCAGTTCACCGATCCGTCGAACAACACTAATTTTGCCTACGTCGGCAAACGCACCACGGGAACCGAGGCCGGCGACTACCTCATCACTGGCCCCGGCTGGAAAGGAGCCGTGCCGCGGGGAATGGCACAGATTTCTTCGCCGAACAATTCCGTGCTCGTTCTCGGCCGCGTGTTCGTCGAGAGCGACAGCGATCTCTCGACTGCGTACGCGCTTACGAAACAGATTCAGGTCGTCCCACTCACCATTCGGCAACCCAGCCAGTAGCACTTTCGATGCCGCGCGTTCGCGATCGGCGAAAAATAAAAATCAGTATTCTTCCGGGAGCAGGATCGTCATTACGGACCGATCCGCCTCCGTGATGATCCAGGGTACCGCTGCCACAGACCGAAGGGAATTTGCCTTACGAACAATGAGGCGAGGAGGGAAAGCGTAGGAGTGGCATTGGCTTGCAGGTCCAAACGACCTCGCCGTGCGGCGGGAGCGTTCGACCGAGTCCAGGGATTTGTCTATTAGCTGAGCCAGACTGGTATGTCCGGCCGAGGCTGGAGACACCAATCGCTCCAACCCGGATCATCGCAGGATTCGACAGGCTCGATAATACGCCCCACCCTGCAACCAAATAGCCTCTTTTCCAGCTCCGACTCAGTGGGTTGAAGGTTTGTTTCTCCGGTCTGCTTTTGATCCATACTGTCTCCTACGTCCGCCAGGCGGTCTTCCTCTCGGCCATGAACAAAAAGCCTCGGCAGAAGCCGAGGCGTGAGTTGTGGGCATGGAAAATTCTAGCGCGTTACATTAATTCTTGCAAGTAAAAGTATGTACTGCGTAATCAGTATGTTACGTAAGCAGGGATACGGTCACGAGGTGGCTCAGTGCCCAGCGGCAGGATCTAAGCACCGATCGCGCGGGCGTGGGGATTCGTCTCCTTCTTGAGGCGAAAGAAAACTACGGCAGCGGCGACGACGTTGCCCTTCAGCATGCGATGCTCATCGCTGTAGTTGTTTAAAAACGCGTCGACATCGGTGGGGATGCGTACTGAAACGGCTACCTTCTGGATCTTTGAGGGGCGTCGCCCCAGTCGTCGACGCGGCGTAACGGCAGATTGCGAAGCGGGCAGAGTTTTCATGCAGTTTTCTCCATCTCGGTTGAATTGCCAAAGGGCAAGACAGGGGAAGCGGCGGCCACGAAGGTCGGTGTGCCGATTTCCTGAATGTTGTCAACGCGTCGTCCAGATGTCCTCTCCTGGTCAGGCAACAGCGACGATTATACACATTCGCTCGCTGCGCCGGTCAAGGGGGAGGAACCGACGACGTGTTTAAAACAGCATACCATGAAAATGTGTTGGCAGGAATTGCGAGGAACTGGGATCGCGGGGACAGATCCCAGCAGCTTTATTACCATCCGGATGCCACCGGGTCACGGTGATGTTCTACGGCCGGAGCCGCACCTTCGCGCGTGGTCTCTAAGGCCGATCTCGCCGACACGCTCGGCGAGCAGCTTGACCGCGAGCGACACGATCCGCGCGGATCACGCTCTAAGAAGAAACCGACCGCGAAGCGGTCGGTAAAGTTGCAAAGGTCAGTATTCCTCAGGCAAGAGGATCGTCGTTACGGACCGATCCGCCTCCGTGATGATCCAGATCCGGGTATCGTCGGCGAGCCGGTAGGCTGAAAGAATCCGGAATCCGTGTTCCACAGAAAAGTCATTCTCCGCCTTATCCTGTTCGTCCACCTCGCCCCAATTTCCGTTGGCGTGCCGGGCCAAGAAGGGGAGCGGCGGCTCGCCAGAGTACGGGCGAACGCATTGAGCGCGCCCGGCGTCGCGAGCGTCCGGCCGAGCAGAAACGTAACTCTAGCCATGGTGATCACGCCAACGAACGGGCTTCAAGAAAAGGAGCGAGCTTGGCAGTCGCGCGGTACTGGGGAACCGGATCGAGGAGCTTCAAGGCCGAGGTGAAAGCGTTTGATAAGCTCCACATCGTGCGCGGAGCGAACTCCTCGTGCTCTGGATTGAAATATAGCTCGTGCACCGGAATAGCGAGATGCTTCGGCAGGTCGATCTCGGCCTCGATGAACGCCTGGTAGATGATGAGCCTCGCCGCGGCGTCCGTAATCCGGTCACGAGCAGTGTCGCAAAGATCGCCCTCTCGCCATCATCACACTCGGCGAGAATCCGATCGACTTCGTCCTGCCGGTACGTGGGCGGACGACGCCTCGCCTTGGCGCGCGGATCTTTCAGCTGTTTGAAGTTCGCGCAAGGATTTGGAATCGCCGTTGATCGTGCGAGGCGTGATGCGCCGATTCGGATGTTGCTCGCTCGACTCCGCGCTCCGGGCAACCTTATAGTCGTCGATGTCCGGCCGGGTGATCGCTTCCACAAACAGCTTTGCGCCCAGGATGCGCTTCACGTGATCGAGCACCGACGTGTACCGTTGGGCGGTCCGCGGCTTGTCCGGTGAATGTACTCGCACATGCTGGAGAAACATTTCAATCGCGCCCGCGAGCGGGGTGAGCGGCACCTCCGCCGAGCCAGCCACCTCGCTCTTGCCGCCGAGCACTCGCTCGCCAACGAGCTCGTTGCGCTTACGCCGCTGCGCCTCCATCGCGTCGCTTGGCGTCTCCCCCGCCAGTTCCCGGCGCCGCTTGGTCCCTTCCCACCACTCTAAGAAATATGATCCGGGACGATCATCCCAGGCATAGCGCGTCCCGGCGCGCTTCAATGAAACGAACCGCCAGACGCCGGTCGATTCACGCACCTTCTTAATGATCCGGACCCTTTTCTTTGCCGTCATAAGAAACCTTTGGTGTCTGTTTTTGCCGGTTTTACCGACACCAAGAGCCTATCATGGTTTCTAACAATCTGAGCCAATGGAAGTTATAAAAATATGGCGGAGAGAGAGGGATTCGAACCCTCGTTAGAGTTTCCCCTAAACACGCTTTCCAAGCGTGCGCCTTCAACCACTCGGCCATCTCTCCTGGGATTGGGTTACGGGAACTTGCTCCCCTAGTTTAACGCATGCGGTACAAATAATCTCGAATGCGCAGGTACCATTCGGGATCGTTCGGAGGCGACGCGCCGCACCCTCCGATCAGACGTATCAAATCGCTCTTCGGAGCACGCGCGGCCAAGGCGACGTCCTGTTGCGCGTTGCGGAATCGAAGGCGAGCTTCGGTATCGCCCTCGACCTTCGATAACGCAGTTCCACACACGAAAGCTTTCATCACCGCGGCCGGCGATGCGGCTCCTTCAGGCCATGGACCGTCGGGAACGATCGCGTCCATCACGCGAGCTTCCATGGGATACACCACCCAGTCGTCGTTCACGTCGAGCTGCGGCTCCACTTTGATGCGTCGCACGGCCGCGTTGCGATCTACCCACAGGTCCAGGCGGAAAATCTGCGTCGTCTCGCCATGATAAGGCGAGCTGAGTCGCTCCAGTCCGTCGACGGTGCGGCGATACAGGCTGACCTTCACCGCGTCCTCAGGATTCTCACCCACGTAGAGCCAGTAAGGCGTGCCGGGCTTCACTTCCACCACGATCTGAAAAGACGTGAACGCGTTGCGCGCCAGGGCCGGGGAAAGAATCTCGCGCGGATTCTGAGGCGATGTGACCTGGCCCGATGCGTCAATCTTTGCGAGCTCGGAGTAGACGCGTAGCGACTGGGCGGCTAGAGGTAAGTAAGGCAGAACCGCCAGAAGCGCCGCGGGTTTCATTTGGCGGTCTTGCGGCGCACCGTCGCCGTGATGTAGCTCGCGAACACATCGGGCTTTCCTGGCGGCGCGATCTCAAACTCCAGCGCGATCGTCTCTGCTCCGGTCTTGCGATAGCTCAGGCGATAGCGAGGCTGATCCGCGATGAGGTCGCTGATGAATCGCGCCGATTCGCCCTTAGAGTCGACGGAATAGGAAATGACGTGGTCTTCAGTATCGAAGTAAATCGCGCGCAGCGCCTTGCCGTCGCGGTAGACGATCATCAGATCGTCGTGGCGGAACGCGGCTCGATCTCCTCGGGCCGGATACTGCGCATAGTTTTTGCGGATCAGAACGGTGCGAGCCAGATCGTAATAGAAGGAAAATTCGCCGCTGCCCTGCCCGGGGCTGCCTCCGCCCTCGCCCACCCAGTCGCCGATCAGAAATTCAAGCGGCTTAAACCGATCGTCGATTTTGGATTGCGCCGAAAGCGACGCCATGAACGCGACGGCAATCATCCATTTCATCTCTACCGATTCTAATCAAACGGGCACAGAAACAAAACGCGCGCGGACTCGAAAAACTCGTGTCCGCGCGCGCTTGTGTGGCCCTTCCCGACCTGAAAGTTACCGGCGTGCCATCTTCACTTTGGGAGTGGAGAGGTATCCGACGATTTCATCCTTCTTGATTTGATTCACAACGATCTCATACGGCTGGCGATTGTCGCTCACGTAAAGCTGCACGGGCTCATTCATAGTCTTGTCCCGCTTCTCGACGCGCTTGTCGTCCGCCACGATGTCGACCGTATAGCGATTGCGCTTGGGATCGGACTTCTTCAGCGTCAGCGTCACGTCGCCGACTTTCTTGGTGAGCTGATGCTTGCTCAGATCGAACTCGAAGTAGTTGCGCTCGCCCAATTCGCGCAGGGCGTTCAGGTCTTTCGAATTCGTCGCGATCAGGCCGCTCATCACGCCCATGTCGCCCATCGCGCGCTTGAGGTCCGCGCCGGTCTTTTCGAGTTCAGCCTGCGTGCTCGCCACATCGGCTTTGACGCTGGTCACATCGGACTTCACACCGGTCACGTCGGTCTTCACGCCGTTCACGTCAGTGGAAACATCGTTGATTTTCGCACTGGCTGAGGTGGTGGCGTCCTGCAACTGGGTCAGTTGAGCGGCGACCTGCTTTTGCTGATCGTCGAGACGGCGCGCGAGCTGCGTGCTCTGCTTCCGCGTCTCGCTGCGCGCCCGGATCACCGCCGAATTCGCTGCGTCGTTGGCACTCTTGATTTCGTCGTTGATCGCTTGCAGACGCTGCTCCAGCAAAGAAGTTGTCGCGTCGCCGAGCTTCGCCATCTGTGCCTGCGTCGATTCCTGCATCTGTACCAAGTCGTTATTCAGATGATTGGATCGCACCAGGAGAAAGCCGTCGCCGGCGAGCGCGATCACCAGGCCCGCGCCCAGAGCTCCGATGAGTGTCGTATTGGTCATTTGGATTTTCGCTCCTTGATCGGCCGAAAGCTTCCTGAAGTCCCCCATGCGCTCCGACCGCCGTTTCCTAAAGAAGCAAGCGTCCTGCCAATCGTTGAATTAGGGTGAAACAAGTCTCTGGCGTGATGTTTCGGCAGCTACTTACGCGCGGAAATGCAGTTCGACGCGGTGAGCTCTAAGGTGGCGCCGTTTCCGTAATCTTTACGGCGGCTCGGGTATACTTACAGCCATTACTTCAGCAGCCGAAGTACCATTTGTGAAATTGCCCGGTTCGACGGTATCCTGAAACTTGGATCCGCATCGCACCGAACGTGTCTCCGAAAGCATCCGCGAAGAGCTGGACGAGTTGATCAGCTATGAAATGTCCGATCCGCGCGTGGGGACGGCGACGGTCTCCGAAGTTCATCTTTCGCCTGATTTTCGCCGTGCGCATATCCAGCTGGTGCTATCCGGCACGGTTCGCGAGCAGGCCGATACTCTGGATGCGCTGAATCATGCTAAACAATTCCTGCGACATCAGTTAGCGGAACGTCTCCAGTTGTTCCACACTCCGGATCTGCATTTCGAGCCCGCGCTTCCGCCCGACTTGGGCACGAAAGTCCCGCAAATCCTGAAGAGAATCAAACGCGGCCGTCCGCGCGATGAAAAAAAAGGGACTTCATGAAACGCAGTGTGCTAACTTTGTTCTAGGTGTGGACTGCTGTCTCGCCGCCAGTTTCAAACAGCGAAACCGTTGACCCGAATTCCCGCGTCTTCGTTTGATTCAAAGATGTATGCCACGGAGACGTAAACCAGGAGCTATATTTTCATGCGCGTGGCTCCAATGAACAGCCGCTTTCTCGATGCTTGCCGCCGCCGGCCGACCGATGTTCGGCCGGTGTGGTTCATGCGGCAGGCCGGCCGCTACATGAAGCAGTACCGCGATATCCGCGCCGAAGCACGGCATTCTGGAAATCTGCAAGCGCCCCGATCTGGCGGCGCAGGTCACGCTGCAGCCGGTGGAAATTCTGGACGTCGACGCGGCCATCATTTTCGCCGACCTGCTGCTGCCGGTGGAGCCGATGGGCCTGAAGCTGCGCTTCGCCGCGGGCGAAGGGCCGGTGATCGACAATCCGGTGCGCACTTCGAGCGATATCGACAGCCTGTCGATTTCGAATACCGACGAACTGGGCTACGTCGGCGAATCGATTCAGCTGGTGGTGAAGGCGCTGGCCGGACGCGTTCCGGTGATCGGATTCGTGGGCGCGCCGTTCACCATGGCCAGCTACATGATCGAAGGCGGGCCGTCGCGCAATTTCATCAAGACCAAGCAGATGATGTATCGCGACGAGACGCTGTGGCGGCGGCTGATGGGCAAGCTGGTGGACGTGCTGGGCGCGTTCGCGCGTGCTGCAGGTGGCCGCGGGCGCGCGCATCATTCAGGTGTTCGATAGCTGGGTGGGCGCGCTGGGTCCGGACGATTATGTGCGCTTCGTGGCGCCGTATTCGCGCGCGCTGATCGAGCGCATTCGCGCGGCCGGCGTTCCGGTGATTCACTTCGGCACCGGCGCGGCGGGATTCTTCCGCGAGCTGCACGCGGCCGGCGGCGACGTGATGGGCGTCGACTGGCGCATCAACATCGATCAGGCCTGGATGGACATCAGTTATCGCTCGGCGGTGCAGGGCAACCTGGATCCGGCGGTGCTGTTCGCGCCGCTTCCCGAGCTGCGCATGCGCGTGCATGAGCTGCTGAAGCGCACCGGCTCGCGGCCCGGGCCACATTTTCAATCTCGGCCACGGGATTCTGCCGGAGACTCCGGTGGAAAACGTGAAGGCCTGCGTCGAGATCGTGCGCGAATTCAAGCCGTAAGTGCGATGATGCCGCGCGTCGTCATCGTCGGCGGGGGCATCGCCGGACTCTCGGCCGCCTACGATCTGACGCGCGCCGGCGTCGATTGCACGATTTTCGAAAAGCAGCCGCGCCTGGGCGGCGTCATCGAAACCTGCGCATGGGAAGGCTGCACGATCGAATGCGGTCCCGATAGCTTCATCTCCGCCAAGCCGGAAGCGCTGGCGCTGATCAAGGAAGCTGGGCCTCGAGAGCGAGGTCATCGGCTCGAACGATCATCAGCGCACCACCTACATCTGGAAACACGGCCGGCTGGTGCGCGCTGCCCGAAGGCGTGATGATGATCGTGCCGTCGCAAAGTGATGCCGATGGTCAAGTCGTCCGCTGCTGAGCTGGGCGACCAAGATCCGCATGGGGTTCGAGTTGCTGCGCCGCCCGCCGCAAGTCCGAACCCGACCGCAGCGTGGCCGAATTCGTGATCGATCACTTTGGCCAGGAGACGCTGGATTATCTGGCCGAGCCGCTGCTTTCCGGCGTCTACGGCGGCGATCCGGCGCAGTTGAGCATCGCCAGCGTGCTGCCGCGTTTCCTGGAAATGGAGACGAAAAACGGCAGCCTGGGCCGCGCCGTGATGGCCGCCAAACGCCCTCCTAGCGGCGGCTCCGCTGTTTCGCACGCTGAAGAGCGGGCTGGGCAAGCTGGTCGACACGGTATCGAGGGGGCTAAACGTCCGGCATCAGGAACGTGGAGACGATCGAGAAGGGGCTGTCGCGTGCGCGCAGGCGGCGATTGGATTGAAGCCGATCACGTGATTCTCGCGTGTCCGGCGTGGTCCGCGGCGGCGTTGCTCGGAGATGTCGACGCTGAGTTGGCGCGGCGGCTGAACGAGATTCCGTACAGCTCTTCGCTGACGGCTCTCGTTGATCTATAAAGACTCGGAATTCGATGGCAAGCGCGCGGGATTTGGTTTCCTGGTTCCGCAGCGCGAACGCCAGCGGATGGCCGCGTGTACTTTCGTCGGCACGAAGTTCCCGTATCGCGCGCCCAGAGGACCGCATCGTGCTGCGCTGCTTTTTCGGCGGCACGGGAGACGAGGCGGTGTTGAGCGAATCGGACGAATCGATGATCCGGATCGCGCGCGAGGAGCTGCAACGAATCCTCGGCCTGACGGCCGCGCCGATTCATCACACCGTTTCGCGCTGGCCGCGATCCATGGCGCAGTATACGGTGGGTCACATCGCCGCGCGTCAAAGAAATCCGGCAGCGCGCGGCAGCGATTCCCGGATTGCACCTGGCGGGCAACGCTTACGACGGCATCGGAATCCCGGATTGCGTGCGCACGGGGCGCGCGGCCGCCAAGGCGATCATCGAAGCGCGATAGCCGCAGGTCCGCTCTGATGATTGCGAATCACAGGAATCGGGAACGGGTGTTTCCGGTCCCACCAGAACACGAGCAGCGCCAGCAGTGTGATCACAGTCATCGTGAGGATGCGAACGAATGGGTTTTCCTCGCGTCCGTCCATAGGAACCATTTACTTTGCACGGCCTTGGGCCGCAGCAGGTTACGATTGATTAAACCATGCGAGTTTTGGTCAGCGACGATCAACCGGACGTCCTGGAAGCCATTCGTCTATTGCTGAAAGGCGCCGGCCATCAGGCGGAGGTGGTCGAGTCTCCGCGCTCCGCGATGGCCGCGATGGAACACGCTTCCTACGACCTGGTTCTGATCGACATGAACTATACGCGCGACACCACGTCGGGCGATGAAGGGCTGGCGCTGCTGGATCAATTGCTGCAGCACGACGGGACGACGCCGGTGATCGTGATGACTGCCTGGTCCAGTTTCGATCTTGCAGTCGAAGCGATGCGCCGCGGCGCAGTCGATTTCATCCAGAAGCCGTGGGACAACGCGCGCCTGATCGCGACCATCGAGAAGCAGGCGGATCGTTCCAAGGAACGGAAAAAAGCGAAAAGCGAATTGGAGATCGCGCGCCACGTCCAGCAGCGTCTGCTTCCGCAGCACGCGCAGACGCTGAAGACTCTGTCATATGCGGGCCGCTGCCTGCCTGCGCGCGAAATCGGCGGCGACTATTACGATTTTCTGGAGCTGGGCCCCGGGCGCCTGGGAGTGCTGCTGGCCGACGTTTCGGGAAAAGGCGTCGCGGGCGCATTGCTGACCGCGAACTTACAGGCATCGTTCCGCAGCCAGCTGGAGCTGGGCGTGAAACACGGCAAGGCTCTGCTCACTTCGGTGAACAAGCTGTTTCACGAATCGACGCCAGCCGAATATTTCGCCACCATGTTCTACGCCGAGTATCGCGACCAAGGCCGCGAGCTTCGTTACATCAACTGCGGCCATCCAGCGGCGCTGCTGCTGCGCGCCGCGGGCAGCGTGGAGCATCTGGAAGGAACCGCGCTGCCGATCGGCATTTTCGGTTCGTGGAAATGCGATGAGAAAAGCGTGGCGCTGGCGCCCGGCGATGTCGTCCTGATCGTGTCGGACGGCGTTCTGGAGGCGGGTATCGAGCGCGGCGAGGAATTCGGCGAGGCTCGCTTGATTGAAGCAGCGCGCTTGGCCCAGCAGAAACCTTGCGACGCGCTGCTTGACGACGTGGTGGATGCCGTGTCGCGCTTCAGCCCGGGATTGCAGTCGGATGACGTGACCATCGTCGCGCTATGCGAGAACTCCTAGTGTCCTGAGTCAGAAAATCGCAGCATTACATGCCGGGGCTATAATGGCCATCCGACCCCAAAGTCATTCCGAGCGGAGCGAGGAATCTGCTTTTCGTTCGGCTGTTATCAACGCCTTAAAAGCAGATCCCTCGCTGCGCTCGGGATGACGGGCGTTGTAAGTAGGACTACGTGGGGCAGCCATTATCCAACGAACTTCCGATTCAGGAGACTAGCGGCGCGCGAATTCGCCCAAGAGTCGATCTTGAGCGATATCGATGGCGCGCGCGGCTTCAGGCGTGACGAACTCGAATCGAATCTCATCGCGCGGGCGCAGTTGGCCGACGCTCGGCATGTCCGCGGCGATGATGTTCGCGATCTTCGGATAGCCTCCCGTTGTTCCCTGCTCGACAAAAAGAATGATCGGCTTCCCGCCTGCCGGCACCTGGATCGCGCCCAGGGAAACTCCTTCGGATGTCATTTGCCCGGAATGCGGCGTTTCGAGCTCGGCTCCTTCCAGGCGCAGTCCCATGCGGTTCGATTCTTCGGTTACCGTGTAAGCGGTGTCATAGAATCTTCGGACCGAGGCCGCCGAAAACCAGTCCGTTTGGGGGCCGACGGTCGCGCGCAGGATTCTTCCTGGTGCGACCGCGGATAGCAAGTTAGCATCAATGGTGCGGCTTGGACCGGTACGCGAGTCACCTATCTTTAGGATGTCGAACTTCCTCAGCGGGCGCCCCTCAAATCCGCCCAAGCCGGTGAGAATATGCGTAGAAGCACTGCCTAGCAACAGTTTCACCGCGATGCCGCCCGCGACGCACAGGTAGCATCGCGCGCCGGATCGCGTCGGACCGGTTCGCAGCGTCTGGCCGGGACGAATTTCGCGCGCCGACCACATTGGAATCGTCGCGCCATCGACCGTGGGTCCGAAGTCGGAGCCCGTCAGCGCAACGACTCCGCCATCTTGGAACACGAACGTCCCACCGAGCAGGGTCATCTCTAATGCGGCTGCCGACTCCGCGTTTCCGACCAGCACATTTCCGATCCGCAGCGCAATCGGATCTGCTGCGCCCGACGGCGAGACGCCCAGCGGACCGTAACCCCACCGGCCGAGATCCTGCACGGTGGTAAACATTCCCGGCGACTGAACCTGGATCACGGGCATGCAATGGGTGTGAAGCGGACCTCGTCGCCAATCAGCAACCGGCTCAACTCGGCGCGATCAGGGTCGAAAATCTCGATGGGAGTCTTCCCGATCAGCCGCCAACCGCCTGGGGTATCGAACGGATACACGCCCGTATGCGTGCCGCCGATCGCGACGCTACCTTTCGGCACGTGCTTCCGTGGGGTGGTCAATCGCGGAGTCGCCAATTCCTGCGGTAGTCCGCCGAGATATGCGAACCCCGGTACGAATCCGACGAAATATACCACATACCGAGCCGAGGAGTGCAGCTCGACTACGCGGTCTGTTGTCATGCCGTGCAGCTCGGCAACGTCCTTCAGATCGGGCCCATCGTAACAAACGGGAATCTCGACCACACGCGGCGGCGCTAAGACGACGGCCTCCAGTCGATCAAGATACCCGCGGACGATCTGTTCGATCGCCCCGTGATCCTGCGCCACCGGATCGAACACGATCAGAATCGAATTGTACGCCGGGTGCAGATTGCGGACGCCGGGAATCGGCTCAGCTTCGAGCAGGCGCAGCAGCTTGAGTACGCGGTGATGCGTGTCGAGGTTGATCTCCTCGCCCAGGTAGATCATCAGAGACTGATCGCTCGCGTACTGAAAAGTGGTCATGAAACCGGCGAGTACGGAGTCGCGCGATAAATGGAAATGTCGCTCACCGCGACAATCTGCCCGCTCTTGTCGATGGATTCTTTTCGCGCCTTCACCCACTCGGGATCGGCTCCGAATTTGTCCCATGCTTGTTCGCGCGCGGCGAGCGAATCGAACGGAATCAGATACGTCAAGTTGGGAAGGTTCGGCCCGAACACCGTGCTCGAATAGAACAGCGGATGGATTCCGGAGCGATGAAAGACTCGGGTCTCCGGACCTGCGAAGCGCTCATGCAGGGCCTGAAGCTGCGATGCAGTCGGGGAATGATACTGGCGCATTTCAAAGAATCGCGGCTTGTCATGTCTCTGCGCGGCGATTTCGGGCGAGTACGGTGCCGCTTGCAGAATACTGAGCGTCTCGGTTTCAAACGGCGGCTCCGGACCGGCGGGATCCGGATGATCGAGCTTCGAAAACACGGACCAAATCTCTTCGAAAGAAGAAAATCCGGCGACGAATGCGAGTTGCGGCGTGTGCGGCGCGATTACTGCTTCCAAAACAATCTTCGGCCCCGAGACCTTTGGAAGCACGGATTTGCTGAACCAATCGTGCATGCGCGCGGCCTGCGTTCCCTGCTTCAACTGGAAAATATCCAGTGTGTAGAACTGCGTTCGCCGCTCTGAATCCGCGGGCCATAGCGGTCGAGCAGCCACGAGCCCAGCCAGCGCGCTCACAAAGCTTCTGCGATTCATCCCGCCCACTCCATTTTCGGATGCATGGTGTGCCATTCGGTCGACTGCTCGAACGCGTGGGCGACACGCAGCGGCGTCCCTTCTTCATACAGACGCCCGGTGAACAAAATACTTTGCGGAGAATTTCCGTTAATGAATCCGCACGGTACGGCCACTTGCGGATGGCCGGTCAGATTCGTGATGGTGAGCGTCGCGCTTCCCGTCGGCGTCACCAGAACGTCCCACTTCTGCATGAATTCGTCCATCTGCTGTTGGAGCAAAGTGCGCGCGCGTTGGGCGCGAATATATTCAACTGCGGGAATCAATCTCGACCTTCGAAAGCTGTTGGGCCAATCGCCGCGACCCTGCCCACGCAGTTGCGAGACGCGGCCATCGCGAGTAATGTCGTCGAATGCCGCCGCGGCTTCGGCGTCCAGAAGAACCACAAGCTGCTGTGCGTCGGTCTGCGGCAGCTCAGCCTCTTCCAGCTTCGCCCCGGCCTTGCGCAACGCTTCGAGAGCGTCTTCATAAATCTTTTTTCGAGCAGTGGCTTGTTGCGCGGCGTTCGGATTATTCCCGCCGCGCCCGCCAAACCCCTGTGTTCTCTCGAACTCGTCCTTCAGATAACCGATCTTCAGATTAGAGAGCGGCGCGGACGGATTCCAGTCGAGCGGAGCGTCGACCGTCGTCACGTCGTGTCCATCGGGGCCGTACATCGCGTTCAGCACCAACGCGCAATCTTCTACGGATCGGCAAATCGGTCCGATCTTGTCCATGGTCCAGCTCAGGCCCATCGCCCCGTAGCGGCTGACGCGGCCATAAGTGGGACGCAGACCGGTGACGCCGCATCGCGAGCTCGGACTGACGATCGACCCCAGCGTTTCCGTCCCGATCGAGAATCCAACCATCCCCGCGGCCGTCGACGACGCTGAGCCGGCCGATGATCCGCTCGATCCCTGCTCGATGTTCCACGGATTTTTCGTGGTTCCCGCGAACCACACGTCGCCTTGCGCCAGCGCTCCCATGGAAAGCTTCGCGACCAGCACCGCGCCGGCTTTGTAGAGCCGGTCGATGCATGTCGCGTTGTAAGTGGGCACCTGATCTTTGAACGGCTCGGCTCCCCAGGTCGTCAGATTACCCTTGGTGTTGAACAGATCCTTCGCGCCGAACGGAATCCCGTGGAGCGGTCCGCGATATTTACCCGCGCGAATTTCTTTATCGGCCTGCGCTGCCTGTTCGAGCGCCAGATCCTCGGTCAGAGTGACCACGTTCAGAAGCTTCGGCGAATATTTCTTGAGCCGCGTCAGATACATCTTGGTGAGATCGGTGGAAGAAATCTTCTTCGCGCGCACCAACGGAGCGAGCTCGGTGACCGGCAAAAACGCCAGCTCCTCGGGATCTTTGAATGCTGCTAGCTTTGCATTATGCGTTGGCGTGAACTTCGCCGGTCCAGCCTTCGGTTCCTTCCCCGGAAGCGCGGGACGAAAATGAAACGCCGGCTCGGTGTCGAGCGGAATATTGATCTTGCGTAGCCGCTCATAACCGGTGAGCGCGCGATTTACGTCTGGCAGCATCATGTCGCGCTGTTCTTCCGTAAAATCGAGGCCCAGAATATCCAGCGCGGCTTTCAACTGATCCTTCGTGATGCGCTGCGGAGCGTCCTGCCCAGGCTGCTGCGCGGAAGCATCGGTGACAATTCCAGCCTCCGAAACCACCAGTGTGGCGACCGCCGGAGCCAGTGCGAGCAGACTACGCCGCGTCCAATTGCGAGGCATGATTTTTAGGATATCGCAAGGTGTGTTAGAGTGCAGAATCATGGCAACCCGCAGCGTCAACAAAGTGATTTTGATCGGCCATCTGGGCCGCGATGCCGAGACCGCATACACCGCCTCGCAAGTCTCTGTGACAAAGTTTTCGGTGGCCACCAACCGCCGCTGGAAAGATCAGCAGACGGGCGAGTGGAAGGAAGAAACCAACTGGACGCAACGTGGTCCTGTGGCGAGGCGAAAACGTCGCGCCGTACCTGACCAAAGGCAAACAGGTGTATGTCGAAGGCCGCTTGCAGACCCGCAGCTATGACGATAAGGACGGCAAGAAAGTGTGGAGGACCGAGGTGGTCGCCGAGGACGTGATCCTGCTCGGCGGCCGCGGCGAGGGTGGTCCACCCGACGAAGGATTTTCGCAGGAGCAGCCGATGCGGAGCGCTCCACGGGCTCGTCCAGCGGCGGCGCCAGCACCGCCGCCAAGCGAAGGCGTCGGGGATGATGACGTGCCGTTCTAGGGTCACTTTTTAGAAGCTGTGACGAAAAGACCTTCCACAAAGCAGGGACAGTACCTCGCGTTCATTTTTTACTACACGAAAATCCATAGAGTCGCGCCAGCGGAGTCCGACATACAGAAGTACTTTAGGGTCACGCCCCCATCGGTGCACCAGATGATCCTGACGCTCGAAGCCAACGGGTTCATCGAACGGCCCCCCGGTCAGGCTAGGTCAATTCGGTTGTCGATTCCACGCAATGATCTGCCCGATCTAGACTAGCCGCCCGCGGGTTCAAGAAGGACCGTTCCGCGTCATCACGCCGCGACGCGGTCTAGCGGACGCTACCGCTGAACACGCGCATGCTGGACCATCGGCAAACTTTCATCCGCACTTTTCCACGCCGTCAAAAACTCCCCATACGCCCGAACCGCATCTTTGCGACGACCCTCCGCCTCATACGCCTGCGCGATCCCGTACCAATCGTGCCCGCTATTCGGCCGCAGCTTCAGCTCCCGTTTAAAAGCCTCGCGAGCATCATTGAACTTCCCTGCCTTGATATACACATACCCCAGCGCCTCCAACTCCGGTCGCGCGTATTGCGGAGGCTCATTGTACCCGACCGTCGCCTCTTTCTCGACCGCCTTCTTTAACAGCTCGATCGCTTCCTCAAATCGCCCCTGCGCCGCGCGAAGATTGCCGCGCAGATCGAGCGAGGACGTTCTCGAGAATCAGCAGCGCGCGATCCGGATTATCATCCTTATCGTCCGTTTTGTTCGAATGCAGCCTCCACGAAATCGCATCCAGCGCGTCGGCGTACCGCTCGCCAGCCGCCAGATCCTTCTTCGCGATTGCCAGCATCCCGCGAGCATAAGCGAGCATCCCATCGCGAAATCCCGACGCAGACGCGCCTGCCGTCGCTTCGTCGAAACCCAGTTCAATGGGATGATCGATGGCCGCCTGATAATCCCCGAATCGAATCCGCAGACGCACTGCCGTTCCGCCCACGGTGATCGCATGCGTGGGAGCTCCCATGCCCAGGAACGGATTCGCGGGCAGACCATCCAGCAGATTCGCCAGATCCAGCGCCTCGCGATAGCGGCCGGATTCGGCGTCGCTCGCGATCAGGTAACTCAAGTTGTGGGGGTAATTCCAATCGTCGACTGCCGAGAGCTTTTCGCGCTTCATATACTCTTCTTCGAACTTCTTGGACGCCAGAAACGCCTCGCGCGCGCGGTCATAATTCCCGGTGCGGTAATAAATGTGACCCGGCATGTGGATCATATGCCCCGACCCCGGCGCGAGCTTGGCCAGCGCATCGGCATCGGGCAATGCGTCTTCGGCATGCAGGCTCGATTCGAGCGCGTGAATCATGTAATGATGCGCCGCCGCGCTGTCCGGCCGCGCCCGCACCACATCGCGGATCAGCATCTGCGAGTACAAAGCGCCCTTTCGCGGGCGGCCGTCGTTTTCATAACTGAACGGAATCCCGAGCGCCAGGAAAAGCTTCGCGTCGATGTCCTCCGGGTACTTATCGATCATCGCTTCCATCTCGCGCTGGTAATCGTCCTGATTTTGCTGCGCGCGGATGTAGAACTGCTCATGCTCGCTCGCCTTGGGCATCAGCGCTTTCGCCTTTTCGGCGGCAGCCTTCGTGATGTCCTCCATCGATTTGTAGTCGCGGGTGGTTTGCACGATGCCCCACCACGCCATGGCCGCGTTTGGATCCAGGCGCGCGGCTTCTTTGAACGCCCGGTACGCCTCGAATTCCCAGAAACAGTGGAGCAGGTTCAGGCCCTGATTGAACCATGCCTGCACCTCGGCGGAGTTGGTCGTGATTTTCAGATGGCTGTTACCGATGCCGGTGAGCTTGCGCGGCGCGGGCATCTCCGTCATCTTGTAATCGCGCGCGATATGGCCTTTGTGGGACGCCGGCATGGACTGCGCGGCGAGAATCGCAGGCAGGAGCATCACAATGCAAATCCGCATGATGGCAGTTTAGACGACGCGGCTCACGGGAAGATTCCCCAAAAATCGGCGTTACGCCTCACCACGCTACAATAGTTCGCTGGAATGAGCAACGTAATTGTTCTCGGCGCGCAGTGGGGCGATGAAGGCAAGGGCAAAGTAGTCGACCTGCTGGCCGAGCGCTTCGACATCGTCGCGCGCTATCAGGGCGGCCACAATGCCGGCCACACGGTTTTCATCGGCGAAAAGAAATTCGTCCTCAAGCTGATCCCCGAGCGGCATTCTGCGGCCGGGCGTCGAGGCCGTCATCGGCAATGGCGTGGTGGTCGACCTGGCCGCGCTGATCGAGGAGATGGAAACGCTCGAAGCCGCCGGCGTCGACGTGCGCAACCGGCTTCACATCAGCAATCGCGCGCACGTGATTTTCCCGTTTCATCGCCTGATGGAGAAGATGTCGGAGGCACGCGAGAATCGCGTTCCGATCGGCACCACGTCGCGCGGCATCGGCCCGTGCTATGAGGACAAAACCGGACGCCGCGGCATCCGCATGGCCGACCTCTTCGACCCGGAAAGCTTCCGCGACCATGTACGACGTGCTCGCCGCCGACAAGAAGACCCTCGCCGACACGTTCCATCTGCATGAACCGATCGACTACGCCGAAATCCGCGATCACACGCTGAAGTACGCCGAACGCATCCGGCCGCTGGTCTGCGATACCGCCGCGCTATCTCGGCGAATGCCATGGCCGCAGGCAAGACGCATTCTGTTCGAAGGCGCGCAGGGCACCATGCTCGATATCGATCACGGAACCTACCCGTTCGTCACTTCATCGAGCGCCAGCCGCCGGCGGCGCCTGCACCGGAACCGGCGTTCCGCCCACGCGTATCTCACGGCGTCATCGGAGTCTCCAAGGCCTACATCACGCGCGTCGGATCGGGACCCTTCCCCACCGAGAGCACCGACGCCGGCGGCGATCTGCTGCGCCGCGAAGGCAACGAATTCGGCGCCGTCACCGGCCGTCCCCGCCGCTGCGGATGGTTCGACGCGCCGCTGCTGCGTTACACCGCGACCATCAACGGCTTCGACACCCTGGTGATCACCAAGCTCGACGTGCTGGACATCCTCGAAGAGATTCCTGTCTGCACCGGCTACCGTTTAGCCGGCGCCGAGATCGACGAAATGCCGGCCACGTATCGCGCCCTGGAAGCGATCGATCCGGTCTACACCATGCTTCCCGGATGGTGCACGTCCACGCGAGGCATCGCTCGCTATGAAGATCTTCCGGAGCTGGCGCGATCGTATCTGAAGTTTCTCGAAGACCACACCGGCGTCGAAGTCGGCGGAATCTCCACCGGACCGGAGCGCAATGAAACCATCATTCGCCCGGGTAGCAAACTCGAACGGCTGATTTAACAGAGTGCTGAAAAGAGGGTCGGACTACTCTGTCCCCGTCCCCAATCTCGTCGCGCGACTTACGGCAGTGGCAGCGGACAGAGCGGTCTGACTCTTTTTTCAGTATCCTCACGCTTCCATAAACGCATAACAGATCATGTGGCAGATGATGTGGTGCGCATCCTCGATCCGCCCCATGTGCGGCTCCGGGACCTGAATATTCAGCTCCGCCAGCTCGCCCAGCTTGCCGCCGTCGCGGCCTGTCAGTGCCAGCGTCCGGCAGCCGATCGAGTTCGCGTATTCCATCGCGCGAATCACGTTGAGCGAATTTCCCGACCCGCTCAGCGCCATGTAAAGATCGCCCGGACGCGCGAAGTTCCGAAGCTGCTCCGCCATCGCCTCCGCGTAGCTCACGTCGTTCGAATACGCGGTCATGGTCGCAATCGATTCATGCAGCGCCTGAATCCGGAAGCGCGACGGCCTGCCGAAGCTTGCGCCCTTCACCATGTCGCACACGAAATGCGAAGCGGTCGCCGCGCTGCCTCCGTTCCCCGCGACAAAAATAGCTCGACCCTGTTCGCGAGCTTCCGTGAACCACTCGATCGCCCGCGCAACCTGTTCAAGATCGATGGTTCCGACCGTGGCGAGAAGCTGCTCGCGATAACGCGCCGGAAAGTTCATGTTAAGAACCCCATTGTATACTGATCCTCTGATGGCATCTTGGCGCGGGGACTATCTCTACCTGTTCGAAAATCTGGTCCTCAAGGATTTTCGAATCCGTTACCGCAACATGTCGCTGGGGATTTTGTGGTCGCTGATCAATCCGCTGGTGATGATGGGCGTGCTGACCTTCGTGTTCCGCGGCGTAGTGGGGGAGCAAGGTTCGTCCCGCGTTCCGTTTCCGTTGTTCGTGTTGTCCGGGCTGGTGCCGTACAATTTTTTCACGGCCGCGTTCATGACCGGCACCACCTCCATCATCGACAATGCAGGTCTGGTCAAGCGAGTCCCCGTTCCACGCGAAGTGGTCCCCGTGGCCGCCGTCCTGTCGACTTGCGTGCACCTGCTGATCCAAGTGGCTCTGCTGCTGGTCATCACACTCGCATTCGGCATGCACGTCGGAACACAATGGGTGTGGCTGCCGTTGATGTGGCTGCTCTACGTGATCTTCGTGTGCGGTTTGGCGCTGGGCGCAAGCGCGATCAATGTCTTCATTCGCGACACCCGCTACGTGGTGGAATCCTTCAACCTGGTCCTGTTCTGGCTGGTGCCGATTTTCTATTCGTTCAACATCATTCAGAAGAAATATCAACCTGTGTATAACTTCAATCCGGTGGCGGCTATGGTGATGGCGATGCGCAACATCCTGCTCGAAAACATCCCACCCGCGCACTCGCTGGTGATGAACATGTTGATCGCCGCGTGCCTGTCGCTGGCTCTCGGCATCGTCACGTTCCGCCGGCTGAAATCGCATTTTTTTGACCACATCTGATGAGCTGCGCCCTCCGCTTTGAACACGTCACCAAAACCTTTCCGCATCGTGCCGGTCAGATGCTGCTGCGCGACCGCCTGCGCCAGTTGCTACGCCCCGCTCCGCGAACGCGGGCGGAAGCGTTGAAAGACGTTTCCTTCGAGCTCGCCACCGGAGAGAGCCTCGGCCTCATCGGCCCCAACGGATCCGGCAAGAGCACGCTGCTGAATCTCGCCACCGGTCTCGCGCAGCCGGATCGCGGTTCCATTCAGGTGAACGGAAAAGTCTCAGCGCTGCTCGAACTCGGCGCCGGGTTTCATCCCGACCTCACCGGAGCCGAAAATATTCGCGTCAACGCCGCGCTGATGGGATTGACACGCCGCCAGGTGAACCAGCGCTTCGAGGAGATCGTCGAGTTTTCGGGCATCCGCGAGTTCGTTGACCAGCCGCTGCGAACCTATTCGAGCGGGATGGGTCTGCGCCTGGCCTTTTCGGTGGCCGTGAGCGTCGACCCCGATCTGCTGCTGATCGATGAAGTATTCGGCGTCGGCGATGAGGCCTTTTACGCACAGTGCGTCGAAAAAATGCACAGCTTCCAGCAAGCCGGCAAGACCTTTGTGCTTGCGTCCCACAACACCGCTCTGATCACCCAGTTCTGCCAGCGTGCCCTGTGGCTCGACCACGGACGCGTCATGGCTTCCGGCGCCGCGCAAGAAGTCATCGACGCCTACCACGGCGCCCTGGCGGAAGCACACTAACGCTGCTTTTGTGAAAGCCTTCGATGCCGACCGCTTCCTCCGGTCGCGGCTCGCACAAGTTGATGATATTCGGCAGCGAGCCGCGACCGCAGGAAGCGGCGGGTGGTCGCTTTTCACTTAGCCCCGTAAACGAGCGGATTCAGAGTTGCGAATCTAAACGCCCGACAACCCACTGGAGCCGCACCACTCAGCGCCGCCGCGTCTTGATTACAATTGGCGTCCCTTCAAACCCGAACCGCTCCCGCAGCCGGTTCATCAGGTACCGCTCGGCGGAAAAGTGCAGTTTACCGGCTTTGTCGGTGAAAACAAGAAATGTCGGCGGACGCGTCGCCACCTGGGTCAGATAGTAAATCTTCATGTGATACTCCCAGTCCAGCGTTTCCTTGAAGCGGTTCAGCTCGCCCGTGCTGATACGCTTCGTCGCCGACGCATACGCCCGGTGGATCATCTCGAACAAGGTCCGCACTCCCGTCCGCTTGCTCGCCGAAACGAACGCGACCTGCGCGTAATCCAGAAACTTCAGGCTATCGCGCAAATCTTCCTGGAATTTCCGCTTGCCCCTCTTTCGCCAGATCCCATTTGTTCACCACCAGCACGACCGCGCGGCCTTCTTCATGCGCGTATCCGGCGATGGTCGCATCCAGCGCCAGCACGCCTTCCGTGCATCCATCACCAGCAGCGCGACGTTGCACATGCGCAGATGCCGGCGCGCCATCACTACGCTGAGCTTTTCCGCCATCAGCTTGGTCTTGCCCTTGCGCCGGATCCCGGCCGTATCGACGAAAACGATATTCGACGCCCTCGATGCTCCACGACTTCATCCACGGCATCGCGCGTGGTTCCGGCGACCGGCGACACGATCGCCCGCTCGGCGCCCGACGAAGGCGTTCAGCAGCGTCGATTTGCCGACGTTGGGCCGCCCGATGATCGCGACCTTGATCGCTCGGTTCACCGGCTCACGGGCTCCGGAGCCGGTTACCGTCGAAAAACCCTTGGTCACGTGCGCCAGCAGGTCGTCCAATCCCAGATGATGTTCCGCCGAGATCGGGAACAGATGCTCGAAGCCGAGCTCGTGAAACTCGTGCGCCAGTCCCTCGCGCTTGGGGCTGTCGATCTTGTTCACCGCCAGCGCCACCGGCTTGCCCAGCTTGCGCAGCATCTTCGCCAGATCGCGATCCGCGCCCGTCATCTCCGTCCGGCCGTCGATCAGGAAAATCACGTGAGCGGCGCTTTCCAGCGCCACGCGCGCCTGCTTCAGGATCTCGCGAGGGATCAGGCGTCGTCGTTGGGATGATGCCGCCGGTGTCGATCAGCTCGAAACGCCGGCCGCGGTATCCCTTCGCCGTAGATGCGGTCGCGCGTGATCCCCGGCTCGTCGCCGACAATGGAGCGGCGCGTGCCCAGGATCGCGTTGAACAGGTCGACTTGCCGACGTTCGGCCGGCCGACGATGACTACGGAAGGAAGTTCGGACACGTGTCGTCAGATCATCGCACTTCGATTATCGGCATTCGTGGCCTCCGGTCCGTCATGCGACCATGAGAGTTCCACGAATGATTTCCAACACCTCTATCCGCAACGTCGCGATCATCGCGCACGTCGACCACGGCAAGACCACGCTGGTCGACGCCATGCTCCGCCAAAGCGGCATCTTCCGCGCCAACGAGCAGCTCGCCGAGCGCGTCATGGATTCGAACGACCTGGAGCGCGAGCGCGGCATCACCATCCTGGCCAAAGCCACCGGCGTCCGCTATCACGACATCAAGATCAACATCGTCGACACGCCCGGCCACAGCGATTTCGGCGGCGAAGTGGAGCGCGCGCTCAAGATCGTCGACGGCGTCATGCTGCTGGTCGACGCCAGCGAAGGCCCGCTGCCGCAGACCCGCTACGTGCTGATGAAGGCGCTGGAAGCGCGGCTGCCGCCGATCGTGGTGATCAACAAGATCGACCGCCCGGACGCGCGCATTCAGGAAGTGCTCAACGAGATCTACGATCTGTTCATCGATCTCGACGCCGCCGAAGATCAGCTCGACTTCCCGGTGATCTACACCAACGCGCAAGCGCGGGCATCGCCAAGACAGACCCGAACGGCGAACGAGACCGACCTGCGGCTGCTGTTCGACGCGATCCTCGAGCACATCCCCGCGCCCGAGGGCGATCCCGACGGCATCCTGCAGCTGCTGGTCGCCAATCTGGACTACAGCGATTACCTCGGCCGCCTCGCCATCGGCCGCGTCTTCAACGGCACGCTGCGCTACGGCGACGAAGTCGCCATCGCCAAGCTCGACGGCATCGTTCCAGAAGACCAAGATCACCAAGCTGTACTCGTTCGAAGGACTGAAGCGCGTGGACGAAACCATCGGCCGGCCGGGCGACATTCTGGCCATCGCCGGCGTCGAAGGCATCACCATCGGCGAGACCATCACCAGCGCGGAAACGCCCGCAGCCGCTGCCGCATATCCAGATCGACGAGCCGACCATCGCGATGACGTTCACCATCAACACGTCGCCGTTCTCGGGCCGCGAAGGGCACCTACGTCACCTCGCGCAATCTGCGCGACCGCCTGGATAAGGAACTGCTCACCAACGTCTCCATCCGCGTCGAAGAAGCCGGCGGCCCGGACGCGTTCAAGGTGATGGGCCGCGGCGAGCTGCAGCTCGCCATCCTGATCGAGATGATGCGCCGCGAAGGCTTCGAGCTGGCCGTCGGCAAGCCCGAAATCCTCACCAAGACCATCGACGGCAAACTGTCGCGAGCCGCTGGAACTGCTGGTCATCGATTGCCCGGAAGCCTTCATCGGCGTGGTGATCGAGAAGCTGGGCAGCCGCAAGGGCAAGATGGAGAAGATGGTGAACCACGGCTCCGGCCGCGTGCGCCTGGAGTTCCAGGTGCCGTCCCGCGGCCTGATCGGCCTGCGCAGCGAGATGCTGACCGACACCAAGGGCACCGCGATCATGAACTCGCTGTTCCACGGCTACATCGAATGGCAGGGCGACATTCCCACGCGCCCCACCGGCTCGCTGGTCGCCGACCGCCCGGGCAAGACCACCGGCTACGCGATCTTCAATCTGCAGGAGCGCGGCGAGATGTTCGTGACGCCGGGCACTGAAGTCTACGAAGGCATGATCGTCGGCGAAAACGCGCGCGACGCCGATCTGGACGTCAACATCGTCAAGGAAAAGAAGCTCACCAACATGCGCGCCTCCACGCGCCGACGAAGCCATCCGCCTGGTGCCGCCGCGCCTGCTGAACCTGGAACAGGCCATCGAGTTCATCCGCGACGACGAACTGGTGGAAGTGACGCCCAAATCCATCCGCCTGCGCAAGAAGGTGCTCAAAGCGAATCAGCGGTAGAGTAATTAATTGTTTTATCTATAAGTCCTTATACGATCAATATGTTAGCAATATTACGACGTTCCTGTATTTTGCAAATCGCCGCCCGGCGTGCGATACTAAACGTTCAATAACACACGATGACTCTGGTGAGCGAGGCAATCGCCCGTTATCACAAACTCATCGAGAGTGAACCCTACATCGACCTGGCTTGGGCCCAGGCGCTGCAAGAGCGCATGAAGGCCGAGAAGCTGGACAGACGGCCCATGTCGCCGGTGCTGCGTCCGCACTTTATCACCAGCCGCGACTACGCCGCTCTGGTGCAAGGCGGCCGAGACGCTGCTCTCGGCGATCAGCCGCGTGGAGCAGCTGGCCCTGGCGACGCCCGCGCTTCTCGCGCGGATGCAGCTGCTGCCGGCCGAGCGGATGCTGGCGGCGGTGGATCCGGGCTATTCGTCGTTCAGCGTCACCGGGCTGCTGGACACCACGATCAACGACGGTTCGCTGCGCTTCATCGGGCACAATTCGGAGGCGCCCGCGGGCGTGGTGTACGGCGACGCGCTGGCGGATCTGTATTACGAAGCGCCGCCGGTCAAGGAATTCCGCAAGAAATACAAGCTGACGAAGCTGGGCGGCGCCAAGCACCTGCTGCAGCGCGCTGCTCAAGGCGTACAAGGAATTCGGCGGCAAGCAGAAGAAGCCGCAACATCGCCATTGTCGAATTCCGGCCGCCGTTCCAGCCGGCCGACATCGAGCGATCACGCGCTGCTGGCCGAGATTCTTCGCGCGCGAAGGCTACCCCACCGAAGTCGTTTCGCCGGAGCAGCTCGAATATCGCAACGACGTCCTGCGGCACGGCGATTTCACCATCGACATCGTGTACCGCCGCATCAAGCTGCAGGAATTCCTGGTGCGCTTCGATCTCAACCATCCGCTGGTGCGCGCCTACAAAGAGCGCGCCGTGTGCATGGTGAACAGCTTCCGCGCCGAGCTCGGCGCCAAGAAAGCGCGTGTTCGATCTGCTGACCGACGACACCGTCACCGCCAAGTTTCCCGCCGCCGAGCGCAACGCGCGATCAAGGATTTCGTGCCCTGGACGCGCCTGGTGCAGGCCGCCAAGACCACCTACAAGAACCACACGCGTGGATCTGCCGGAGTTCGTCATGAAGCATCGCACCAAGCTGGTGCTGAAGCCCAACGACGATTCCGCCGATCTGCATCCGTTCCGCGGCGCGGAGACCGACGACCTCGGCTGGGAGAAAGCGCTGCGCCAGGCCATGCGCGTCCCTTACGTGGTGCAGGAAGTGGCCGAGCCGGCGCGCGCCGTGTTCCCGCTGATGCAGTACGGCAGCCTGATGATGAAGGAGATGCTGGTGGACGTGCACCCGCACTGCTTCCTGGGCAAAGTCCACGGCTGTTCGAGCTGGCTGAGCGTGGCCGGGTCGAACACGTTTTCGACGCTGACCGGCCTCGCGCCGACGTTCCTGCTAGAAGGCAAGTAAGTCGCCGTCCACAATCGCCGCACGCCCGCCGATCTTGTTAACGAAACCGTAATTGAGCCGCCATGCGCAGCATGCGAACAATCCTCGCGAACCAAGCCGCGACCACCAACTAAACGAGCTATTCCGGCGATTTGCTAGCCAGATTGTCCGCATACTACTACGCACGGCGGCTCAGTTATACGCGCCATGCGCTAAAGCTTCCGCGGCCTTCGTAACTCGATCACCGGGATCAGCGAATTCGCCGGTTCCGGAGCCGCCGGGCGCGACGCGCTGCGAAATTTCCGTGTTCAGGCTGGAGACGAACTCCTCGATCTGGCGCTGCATCTCCGCCATCTTTTCGCGCATGTTGAGGATGATCTCGACGCCCGCCAGATTCACGCCCAGGTCGCGCGTCAGCTTCAGGATCACTTCCAGGCGCTCCAGATCCTCGTCGGTGTAGAGGCGCGTGTTGCCTTCGCTGCGGGACGGCTTCAGCAGCCCTTCGCGCTCGTACAGCCGCAGCGTCTGCGGATGGATCTGGTACTGCTCGGCCACGGCCGAGATCATGTACGCGGCTTTGCTTCGTCTTCGCCATGGCTTCAGACCTTGCGTCCAGATCTCCGCGCGCGGATCTTCGGGATGCAGCTTGCGCGTACTCGCGCAGCAGTTCCTTGGTGCGCTCGTCCTGCACCATCGGGCGCCTCGATCGCCACTTCCACGATCTGGTCGCCGCGCTTGTTGGTGCGCGAATTCAGCACGCCCTTTTCGCGCAGCCGGAACTTCTGGCCGTTCTTGGTGCCCTGCGGAATCTTCAGCAGCGCGCGGCCGTCGATGGTGGGCACTTCGATCTTGGCGCCCAGGCCGGCTTCGTCGATGCGCGACCGGCACCGTGATCTCGATGTTGTCGCCTCGCGGCGGAAGAACGGATGCGGCTCCACGCGCAGTGGTGATGTAGAGATCGCCCGGAGGCGCGCCCATGGTGCCGGCGTTGCCTTTGCCGGCACGCGCAGGCGCGAGCCCTGCTGCGCGCCCGGCGGAATGCGCACCTCCACGGTTTCCGTGTGCGAGATGCGGCCGTCGCCGTGGCAGGTGGGGCAGGCGATTGCGCAAGCGGCCCGGTGCCGTCGCAGCGCGGGCAGGTGAGGTTGAAGCGCATCGCGCCGGCCATCTGGGTCACGTTGCCGCTGCCGTTGCACTCCGGGCAGACCGTGTTGGCGCCGGCGCCGCGCGCCGGTGCCGTGGCAGGTCGCGCAGACTTCCTGGCGGGTGATGTTCAGGCGCACCTGCGTGCCGCTGATGGCCTGCCAGAAGTCGATGTTCAGCCCGTATTCGAGGTCGGCGCCCTTTTCGCGGCGCGGCTGCGGCGGCTCGCTCTGCGCGCGGCCGAACCACTGGCTGAAGATGTCCTGGAAATTCGCCGATTCGCCCGGCGGCCGGACCGGCGCCCGCCGCGCCGCCGCGCTGCCGCGCGTGAAAGCATCGGAGAAATCGAATCCGCCGAAGTCCATGTTCGGACCCGCCGCCTGCGCCGCCCGGCGCCCGGCCCCGCGCCGGCATGCCGTTTTCCGAATAGAAGCCGACTGATCGTACATCTGCTTCTTCTTCGGATCGCTCAGGACGTCGTAGGCTTCCTGGACCTTCTTGAAGCGCTCCTCGGCGGCCTTGTCGCCGGGGTTCAGATCGGGGTGATGTTTGCGCGCGAGCTTCCGGTAGGCCTTGCGGATCTCGTCCGCATCGGCGCTCGCGCTCCACCCCGAGCGTTTCGTAGTAATCGTGCTTGGGAGGCCATAGGTCAGCTCAGGGCGCCGGGCCTCGGCGGCGCACGGCCCTGCCCACGGCCGTTACTTACTTCTTGTCGTCGACGTCGACGAACTCGGCGTCGACGACGTTGTCTTTCGGCTTCTCGCCCGCGCCGGCTCGGCCCGGCGCCGTCGCCGCCGGCGTGCGGCGCCGCGCTGCCGGGCGCCGCGCTGGACGACTTTGTACATCGCCTCGGCCAGCTTGTGGCTGGCCTGCGTCAGCGCTGTCGACGGCCGTGTTGATCTCCTCGACGCTGCCGTCCGGCCATCGCCTTGCGCGTGGCTTCCGAGCGCCTCTTCGACGTTCTTGGCGTCGGCGTCGCTGATCTTGTCGCGATGCTCCTTCAGCATCTTCTCGACGTTGTAGACCATGGAGTCGGCGCGGTTGCGGGCGTCGATCTCGTCCTTGCGCTTGCGGTCGTCGGCCGCGTGCGACTTCGGCGTCCTTGGCCATCTTCTCGACTTCGTCCTTGCTCAGGCCGGAAGAAGAAGTGATGGTGATCTTCTGTTCGTTGTTGGTGGCCTTGTCCTTGGCGGTGACGTTGAGGATGCCGTTGGCGTCGATGTCGAACGTCACTTCGATCTGCGGCATGCCGCGCGGAGCCGGCGGAATGCCGACCAGCTGGAACACGCCCAGCAGGCGGTTGTCCCGCGCCATGGCGCGCTCGCCCTGGTAGACCTTGATCTCGACCGAGGTCTGGTTGTCGGCCGCCGTCGAGAACGTCTCGCTCTTGCGCGTCGGAATGGTGGTGTTGCGCTCGATCAGCTTGGTGAACACGCCGCCCAGCGTCTCGATGCCGAGCGAGAGCGGCGTCACGTCGAGCAGCAGCACGTCCTTCACTTCGCCGCCCAGCACGCCGCCCTGCACCGCCGCGCCCACCGCGACCACTTCGTCGGGGTTCACGCTGCGATTCGGCTCCTTGCCGAACAGGTTCGCGCACGATCTCCTGGACCTGCGGGATGCGCGTCGAGCCGCCCACCAGCACCACTTCGTCGATCTGCGACGGGGTGCACGCCGGCATCGGCCAGCGCCTTCTTGCAGGGCTCCACGGAGCGCTCCAGAATGTCGGCCACCATCTGCTCGAAGCGCGCGCGGGTCAGCTTCATCGCCAGGTGCTTGGGACCGCTGGCGTCGGCGGTGAGGAACGGCAGGTTGATCTCGGTTTCGAGCAGCGTCGAAAGCTCGATCTTGGCCTTTTCGGCGGCTTCCTTCAGGCGCTGCAGCGCCATCTGGTCTTTCGAAACGTCGATGCCCTGGTCGCGCTTGAACTCGCTGAATCATCCAGTCGATGATGCGCTGGTCGATGTTGTCGCCGCCCAGGTGGGTGTCGCCGTTGGTGGACTTCACTTCCACCACGCCGTCGCCCACTTCGAGGATCGAGATGTCGAACGTGCCGCCGCCGAAGTCGTAGACCGCGATGGTTTCGTTCTTCTTGCGGTCCAGGCCGTAGGCCAGCGCGGCCGCCGTCGGCTCGTTGATGATGCGCATCACTTCGAGGCCGGCGATCTTGCCGGCGTCCTTGGTGGCCTGGCGCTGCGCGTCGTTGAAGTAGGCCGGAACGGTGATCACGGCCTTGGTGACCTTCTCGCCCAGGTAGGCTTCGGCCGCTTCCTTCAGCTTGGTGAGGATCATGGCCGAGATCTCCGGCGGCGAGTACTTCTTGCCGCTGATCTCCACGCGGGCGTCGCCGTTGTCGCCGCGCGACCACCTTGTAGGGGACCAGCTTCATCTCTTCGGCTGACTTCGTCGAAGCGGCGTCCCATGAAGCGCTTGATCGAATAAACCGTGTTTTCCGGGTTGGTGACGGCCTGGCGCTTGGCCACCTGCCCGACCAGCCGCTCGCCGCTCTTGGTGAAGCCGACCACCGACGGCGTGGTGCGGCCGCCTTCCTGGTTCGGGATGACGACCGGCTGCCCGCCTTCCATGACGGCGACCACGGAGTTGGTGGTGCCCAGGTCGATTCCGATGATCTTGCTCATAATGTGTGACTTCCTCTCGTAGATGAACTCTCGGCTTTGATTTAGCCTAACGCCATTATGCAATCTTAGTGTGTGATTGTCAAGTCTGAACTGAGGAAGGCTTCTAACTCATTGAAAAAGAACCGAGCCACTTGACAGGAAAACGCGCAGCCAAGGCATTGAAAAGGCGCTCATCCGCCGTGATTAGGTCGGCATGCACCTGAACTGCAAGTGCGACGTACAAACTGTCATAGAAGCTCCTCTGATTGTGGATCGCGATGTTCAGCGCCTCGCCGAGGAGCCCCGATGCAGGCAGAATGCCGAAGTCCCACTTCATCAGGTCCATGATCGCTAATTGTGCTTCTCTCTCGAGTAGGCGGCGCTGGCGAACGGCCTTCCACATCACGTTTCCGAACTCGGCCCAGATGGAATCCGGCGCGATCAGGCGGATTTGCTCGCGTGCGTGGCGAGTCAAGAGATCAAACGCGGCGTCTACAAAGGTCTCGCCGTCACGGGGAAGGTACCACTTTGCAGCCACACTCGCATCGAGGACCAGGAGTTTCAACGCTCGCGATCCTCACGGATCATTTCCTCCGTCGTCGGAAACGGACCCGGCGTGAGTGGCTTGTGCCGACTGAATTCTCGAGCCCGTTTGAGGAGTTCTCCACGCCTTTTGAGAACTTCTTCCGTGGGAAAATTATCCTGCAGCACTTGGATAACTTCAGCCGCGATTGATCTGCGCTCTCTCTTTGCGTGCTTGCGAAGGGCTTCATACAGGTCGTCGGGGACGTTTTCGACGTATAGGGTCGCCATAGGGATTACCTAGGGCCATCGTAGCACGACCTACGTCCGCCAGATTATCAGGTTTACCGGGCGATGTCTTTCCATTCTTTTTCGTAATAGCGGACCAGAATCTGATCGTTCAGGCGATTCACTTCGGCATCCACGGGCTTCATGTCTTCGGGAAAGTCGAACAGTTCCGGAATCGTCGAGACCGTCAGGAATCGCAAGCCTGCGGGCAGCGTTCGGGGAGGCTGCCAGGTTTTGCCGGCCAGCGTGAATCCCCACTCGCCGAAGCTGGGGACGTAGACGTGATACGGCCAGGTCTGGAATCCGGCCTGCTTCAACGTGTCGACGATGCACCAATACGACTGCCGCGAAAACATCGGCGAGGTGCTTTGCACGACCACCAGTCCATTCTCGCTCACGTGCTTCTTCACCAGCCGGTAGAACGCGCGTGGTATAGAGCTTGCCGAGCGAATAATTGGTCGGATCGGGAAAATCGACGACGATGAAATCCCAAAACCCTGCGTTCTGATCGAGCCACGGGAATGCATCGGCGTTGATCACATGCACGCGCGGGTTACGGAACGAATAATCGTTCAGCGGCGCGAGCATGGGATGCTCGGTGAACAGGCGCATCATCTCCGGATCGAGATCCACCAGTGTGATGCTTTCAAGATTTGGATATTTCAGCAGTTCGCGCACCGCCAGACCGTCGCCGCCGCCGAGAACCAGCGCGCGATGCGCATTGGGCAGCGAAGACAACCCGGGATGCACCAGCGCTTCATGATATCGATACTCATCGCGCGAGCTGAACTGCAAATGCGAGCTCAGGAACAGGCGCAGGTCATCTTTCCACTTGGTGATGACGATGCGCTGATAGCGGGTGTTGCGCTCGAAGATCACTTCGTCGGCATAGAGCTGATTGTCGGCGGCGGATTGAATCCAGTTGGAAGCCACCATGCCGCGCGCCCAGCATCACCAGCACCGCGACGCAAGCGGCACGTAAAGCCACACGCGATGGCAACTGTTCGCTGAACAGAAACGTCGACCACAGCGCGACGGCGGCGTTGATGATCCCGAACAGAATCGCGGCACGAACCAGCCCAAGTTTCGGGACCAGCCACAGCGGAAACGCGATCGATGCGGCGAGCGCGCCCAGATAATCGAAGTCAGCACGTGCGAGACCAGGTCGCGAAACTGGAAGCGGCCTTCCAGAATTCGCATCAGCAGCGGAATTTCCAGCCCGACCAGCACACCGACGGCGATCACCAGCAGGTACAGCGCGAGTTGAAAGCTGTGCGTGTAGGCGAAGGCCAGGAACAACGCGGACGAAGAAAATCCGCCGACCACGCCGACCATCAGCTCGATGGTGTACGAATCGCGCAACCAACGATCCACGCAGATAGCGCGACGCGGCGCTACCCAGGCCCATCGCAAAGAGATAGGTCCCGATGACGGTGGAAAATTGCAGGACGCTGTCGCCGAGCAGATAACTGGCCAGCGTCCCGGCGATCAGCTCATAGATCAGCCCGCAGGCGGCGATCAGCAGGACGGAGAGAAATAAAACTACGGGCACGAATCAACAACTTCTAATGAACCGCGGCCGCGATGATGATGCACATTCCGAGCGAAATCGCGCCGATCAGGATCGCCAGAGCGACGTTTTTATCCTCGACAATCTCCTTCCACAGATGGTAGGGAGTCATCTTGTCGATGATCAGGAAGGAGAACAGAAAAATCACGATGCCCAGCAGCGCGTAGATCAGCGGCATTCAGCAGCAAGCCTGGGTGGAATTCAGCCATTGGTCACTTTCCTCCGACGTAGCGCGGATAGAAGCCATAGTGGGACCGGTACGCGCCGGGATTATCGCGCACGGTTTTGGGAACGTTCTTCACCTGGCTGACCGCGGGTCATGGACCAACCTCGATATTCCGCCCAGGTGGTGCCGGTGAGCAGCAGCATCGATAAATCATGTAGCCGGGAAAACGCATCAGCTAATCGCCTCCTCCACTTGACCCGCGTGTGATCGGCGGGTAGTCGCTTTGCATCCAGCGCTTCACCTCGAAGCTCCGGGACCGGATGCTCAAGAACACCGGCGGTATCAACAGCAGAAACGCCGCGAGCCAGAACCAGGAATAGTTCGGGACGTCATGGCGCAAAGTAATAGAGTAGTTCATCGAGTTGACGTGAGTGGTCGTCTTCACGTTGAGGCGACCGGCGGTTGCATCCATCTCCGGCTCGACGCGCAAATAGTAGCGGCCGGGCGGAACGGCGGGAATATACGCGGTCGACTCGTTGCTGCCTTCACTCCAGGCACCGTCGCTGTCGGTGCCGTAGTAGTAGCTGACCTCGCGCCCGAAATCGTAAGCGGTTCCAGTGTCGTCATTGATCAACGCGAAATCGAAGTATGCCCAGTTGTTGGCGAGGCTCGTATGCACGGTCAACTCGACACCCGCGGTGCGGCCCTCGAGATTGAAAATGGGCGTCACGAACGCAGGATCTGCCTTCTGATCCAGGGTAGAGAAGCTGTAAGTCTGTTGGAACACGACGCTGTTGCGGCTGAAGGTGGCGAAGAAAATCGCCAGCCCGGCCAGTAGCAGCAACATCAGCAAGAATGTCCCCCAAGGGCCGCTGCCCTTGGCGTGGGGCGAAGGCTGATTCAGATACACGCCGCGCGGAGACGGCGGCTTGCCAGGCAGCGCGAAGGCTTTCCAGATTTCCACGCCGGGAGTGTATTCGCCCCGCGACCACGTAACTTCGTCCTTGGTGGTTTCCGATGAAAGAATCGACGGCGGGTGTATAAAATCGTCGGCCACGACCTTCTCTCCGACTTTCACGCGCCACGGAAATTCACCGAGCACGAACGAAGTGGTCGCTTCGGTGCCGGAAAAATGCTTGAAGACCACGCCGTCGAGCGACACTGCGGGCCGCCCGCCAATCGCCACGCGCGCGGGCATGGGATTCAGCGGAGTGACGAAATTCCAGTGGCCCTGATATTCGGTGAGGTAGCGGAATCCTTTATATGGATTGAAAAGCAAGTATTCATCCCAGGAATCGCCGTCACTGGTGCAGCGGGTCTGGAATCCGATCACCTGCCAGGGCACGCCACCGATTTTTCCGCGCGTACCGAGCTGGATCAGTAAGGTCCGCCGCTGGGCTTCCTGGATTTGACCCAGAATACTGACTTCAGGCGTCGAGGTATCGAGAATGCTGAGACACTGCTGGCAGACCACGGTGAGCGCGTGGCCGAAACCGCGCAGCTCGACGGGACCGCCGCAGTTCGGGCAGGAAATCGCCTGCGTCTTCACCACCGGCGGCGCTACCAGCGAGCTGGACACGTTATGCCCACCCTTCAAACTGGCGCAGATTCTTCAATTGCAGCTCTTCGAATTCGACCCATTCGCCCAGAAACAGCAGGGGAGGATTTTCACTGTAGTCGAGCGTTCCGAAAGCGCGACCTGACGTGCGCAGATCGGCGAACAGCATGTCGGACTTTTCGTAATACGGAAACGGAAGCTCGCCTTCGAATCCTTTGTATACGGCCACCGTCATCGTGGAGACTTCGAAGTCGGCACTTTGAAAATGCAATTGCTTCCCGCGCGAAATCTGCTCTTCCGTCGGCAGAGCTGTGCCCGAATTGGTCAGAAAAGATACCGCGTACGTCAGTTGCGCGTCCGATAGCCAGCCGCTGGCGCCATCGGAGAAGACGATGTGCCACTCGTTCCAGTTGCCTTGTTCGTATTCATACACCAGCCGGCCCGTTACTTGAAATTTCTTGCCGTTATAGACGCCTTCGGTCAGCAATTGAATTGGCGACGGATCGGGCGGAAGGTCGGCTACTTGACCCACGTTTGTCAGCACCAGATCGCGCCGGATGATGATCGATTTGCAGAACGGGCACGCGGCTTGAACCGCGCTCGACCAGCGAAACTGAACCGGCGCGCCGCAGTTGGGGCAGTTCGAGGTTGGCTGGCTCATCCTTTATGTATACGGACGATCGAGCCTTCTCACCTCGACCGACCCCGCTCCCAAGTCCTGCCGCAGGTTGGCCTCGAAATCCCAATCGGGGCGCGGGCGGCAGCAGAATACATTCAAGCACATGGAACGATACTCGGGAAAGGTGTGGCAGGCGATGTGCGATTCCTGAAGCAGAGCGAGCCCGGTCATTCCGCCGCCGGGAAACTGGTGCCACTGCGCTTCGCCGACGGGATGCAGCTTCATTCCTTCGACGATGCGCGCGAACAGCCCGCGCAGCGTTTCCGAATTCGCGAGCGAAGACGGATCGCAATCATGCGCCTCCACGATCCATTCGCAGCCCGAGCTCACGGAATTATTGCGTGCCTCCGCATTCCGGACAGAACTTCGCGCTCTTGGGAATCGGTTTGCCGCAGTTCATGCAAAACTTGGTTTCCGTTCCCGGTGTCGCGGGCGCAGCCGGGGCCGCGCCGGCAGGACCCGCGGGTGCAGGACCAGCAGGAGCCGGGGCCGCGGGCGGAGGCTGTTCGCCGGGCCGCAACGCGTTCGCCATGGTTTGCGCCATAGTGAATCCCGCGCCGAGTCCTGCTCCGATGCCGGCCAAGCCGCCTTCGTTCGCCGCGGCGATCGGCAGGGAGTTGGCCACTTGAAACTGCGTGTACTTGTTCATATCGCCCAGCATGTTCATTCCGATGCGCGTGTCCAGCAGCTTTTGCAGCTCTTCCGGCAGCGAAAGATTTTCGACCACGAAGCTGTCGAGCGTCAGGCCGAGGTCGGCGAACATCGGCTTCAATCCCTCGGCGATCTTGCTGCCGAGTTCCACCTGGTTTGCGGCCATGTCGAGGAACGGAAGGCTGCTCTGCGCGAACGTATCGGTCATGCGCCCGATAATCGTGTTGCGAAGTTGCCCTTCCAGATCGGGAACTCGATACAATTCGCGCGTTCCGCTGATCTTGGTGTGGAATTGCTTGGCGTCGCTGATGTGCCAGGAATAAATTCCGTAGCCGCGCAGCCGTACCATGCCGAAATCTTTATCGCGAATCGTGATCGGAGTCGCGGTGCCCCAGCGCTGGTCGACTTGGACGCGCGTCGAAAAGAAGTACACGTCGCTCTTGAAGGGCGAATTGAACTTCTTGTCCCAGTTCATCAGATACGTCAGGATCGGCAGCGTATTGGTGTTCAGCGTGTACAGGCCGGGCCCGAAAATATCGGCGACCTTGCCTTCATTGATGAACGCGGCCATCTGGGATTCGCGGACGGTGAGCTTGCCACCGTTCTGAATCTCCATATCCTGCATGGGATAGCGATAAGCCAGGATGCCATCTTCGGGCTCGGTCCACTGGATTACATCTATCCACTGCTTCGCGATGAAATCTCGCAACGACATTTTCCGTTTGCCTCCAGTTTCATTGAAGTATAACGCCGTTTGTGGCCGCGATGTTCCATGTTCCGTACTTAAACCCGCCAGCGGCGGGATCAAAAAGAATGCCAAACTACGGTATTCGCATGAGTTCTGAACTTTGGTTGATACGCCACGGCGAGACCGCCTGGAGCCTGTCCGGGCAGCACACCTCGCGGACCGATCTCCCGTTGACGGCCGAAGGCGAGCGCCGCGCGATGGAGCTGCGGACTACGTTGAAAGGCAAGAACTTCGCGCTGGTACTGTCGAGTCCGATGCGGCGGGCGCTCGAAACAGCAAGGCTGGCCGGGTTTCAGCCTGAAATCGACCCCGACCTGTGCGAGTGGGATTACGGGTCCTATGAAGGCCGGACGACGCCCGAGATCCAGCGCGACGCGCCCGGCTGGACCATCTGGAATCCGACGCCTCCGCCGGGTGGAGAGAATGCTGCGCAGGTGGCAGCGCGTGCCGATCGCGTGATCGAGAGAGCTGTCGCCGCCAGCGGCGATGCGGCGTTGTTCGGACACGGGCACATGTTGAGAGTGCTCGGCGCGCGATGGCTGGGCCTGGAGCCGCAGGACGGCCGGTATTTCGCGCTGTCGACCGCGTCGATCAGCGTACTCGGCGCCGAGCGCGAAACCCGGGTCATCAGGATTTGGAACTCGGGCGGAAGCGCATAATAGTGTTTGGCGCCCTCTCCGACAGTTCCACGACCATGGCTCTGGCCCAACTTACTGAGCCTGGATGCGCCGATCGTCGCGGTTCTGTGGCAGGTGTTATTCGCGCGCTGTTTTCACGCGGATGTAAACGCGCTGGCAGCGGCCCTGCTGGTGTTGGCGGTGTGGCTGATTTACGCGGCCGATCGCGTCTTCGATGCCTGGAATGAATCGAGCGCCTTGCCGCGTCACGAATTTTACCGACGGTATTGGAGATTCATCGCGCCGGTGTGGAGCGCCGTTTTCGCGATTACCGGATGGCTCGCGTGGACGCGGCTGCCCGCGGCGTTGTTCGAGCGCGGCGTCTTGCTGCTGGCGGCGGTGGGGATCTACTTTGCGGTAGTGCATCTGTTGCCGCGCCGTTTCCGTTGCGCGTGGCCAAAAGAAATCGCGGTGGCGGTGCTGTTCGCACTGGGAGCGTCGCTGGCGGCGTGGGGACGCGTGCGCTCGGCAGAGGATTTCGAAACGATTTTTCTATTTTCCTGCCTGTGCTGGATCAACTGCGTCGCTATCTCGCAGTGGGAACACAGGCAATTCGTCTGGCCGATCGGCGCGGCGGCGATGTGCGTCGCGGTGGCGGCGGTGATTCTCCTGTATCAGCATCGGCCCGTTTTGAGTGGAGCGGAAACGGCCAGCGCGCTCGCGTTCGTGCTGCTCGACCGCGGGCGGGATCGGCTATCGCGCGACGCGCTGCGCGTCCTGGCCGACGTCGCGCTGCTGAGTCCCGTCTTCTTTTTGCCGCTGGCCGGGACGCTCGTGTGAATTGCGACCCGATTGCCCGATGGTACCGGTGGCTGGAGTACATCGGGTTCGGGAAGGCGCTGGAGCGTCGCAGACTGGCGTTTCTTCATGACGTCGCCGATGCGCGGCGAGCTTTGGTGCTGGGCGAAGGCGACGGCCGGTTCCTGGTGTTCTTAGTCGAGCAGAATCGCGGCGCGTCCATCGATTATGTGGATCTGAGCGGGCGAATGCTGGAGCTTGCACGCGCTCGTGCAGGCGATCGCGTCCAGTATTTTCACGCAAACGCGCTGACGTTTCCGCTGCCCGAGGCCGAGTACGACCTGATCGTCACAAACTTTTTTCTGGATTGCTTCGAGGAGAGCGATCAGGCCGCGCTGATCGAGCGTGTAGCGCGCGCGGCTCGCGGCGACGCACGCTGGTTGATCTCAGAGTTTCGCCAACCCGCTGCATGGGCGCGCGGGGTGGTCGGATTGCTCTATCTGTTTTTCCGCGTGACCACCGGGCTGCGAACTGCGCGCCTGGCAGACCATCGTCCCATGCTCCAGCGATGCGGGTTCCGGATGATAAAAGAGGAGCGCGCGCGTTTCGGGCTGCTTGCGTCGGAGTTGTGGGTGAGAGAGTCCCCGTACAATAGAAAAATATGAAGGCGTTGGTGAAGAGCAGACGCGAGCCAGGACTGTGGCTCGAAGACATCGAAGCGCCGCGGCCGGGAATCAACGACGTGCTCATCCGCGTCCTTCGCGCGGGAATCTGCGGGACCGACGTGCACATCTATAAATGGGACGATTGGGCGCAGCGCACCATTCCCGTCCCCATGGCGATCGGCCATGAATTCGTCGGCGAGATCGTCGAAGCCGGCGCGAACGTCAGCGATTTTCATCCCGGCGATATCGTCAGTGGAGAGGGGCACGTGGTGTGCGGGCGCTGCCGGAACTGCCTGGCCGGCCGACGGCATCTGTGCGCGCACACGCTGGGCGTCGGCGTGAATCGTCCTGGGGCGTTCGCGGAATTTATCGTGCTGCCGATGTCGAACATCTGGCGCCATGCACCGTCGATCGATTTGGACATCGCGGCGATTTTCGATCCGTTCGGCAATGCGGTGCACACCGCGTTGTCTTTTCCAGTGCTCGGAGAGGACGTGCTGGTCACCGGCGCAGGGCCGATCGGGCTGATGGCCGCAGCCGTGGTGCGGCACGCGGGCGCGCGCTTCGTGGTGGTCACCGACATGAATCCATTCCGATTGGAACTGGCAAAAAAAATGGGCGCGACCGTGGCGATGGACATTACGACCAGCAACTTGGCGGACGTTCAGAAGAAGCTCGGCATGACCGAAGGTTTCGATATCGGGCTCGAAATGTCCGGCAATGCGAATGCGTTTCGCGACATGCTGGCCAACATGAGCCATGGCGCGCGGATCGCCATGCTGGGCATCCCCGATAAGGAAATGTCCATCGACTGGCGCACCGTGGTGTTCAACATGCTCACCATCAAGGGCATTTACGGACGCGAGATGTACGAGACCTGGTACAAGATGACCGTGATGCTGCAATCCGGGCTGAATATTTCTCCGGTGATCACGCACCGTTTCCACTACACCGAATTTGAAAAAGGCTTCGCGGCGATGATCAGCGGCGAGGCAGCGAAAGTCATCCTGAGCTTCGCAGGATGATCGAGTGCTCGAATGTAGTCAAGCGCTTCGGCGATTTCGTCGCGCTGGATGCGGTGTCACTGACCGCGGCATCGGGGATCTGCGCAGTGCTGGGACCGAACGGCGCGGGCAAATCGACGCTGCTGAAAGTGTTGACAGGCCTGCTGCCGATGGACTCGGGTTCAGCTCGCATCTGCGGCCTGGACGTGGCGAAGCGCCCAATCGAGCTGCGGCGCGTCATCGGCGTGCTTCCCGAAGACCTGGGCCTGTTCGATTCGCTGACCGTGGGCGAGCATCTGGATCTGTGCGGGCCCATTTACGGCATCCCAGCGCCGGAGACGCGCGAGCGATCCGCTGCATTGTTGCGCGTGCTGCGGCTGGATCACGCGCGGGATCTGTTCATCGAACAGTGCTCGCATGGAATGAAGAAGAAGACCGCGCTGGCGATGGCGCTGCTGCATAATCCGCGCGTCCTGTTTCTCGACGAGCCGTTCGAAGGCATCGATCCGGCATCGGCCAAGACCATTCACGAACTGCTGAGCGCGATTGCGAGCCGCGGTGTGCTGGTGTTTCTTACCTCGCACATTCTTTCGATCGTGGATAAGTTCGCGACGGAAGTTCTGATGATTCGCGGCGGCAAGATCGTGTGGAGCTCCGCCGCGCAAGCTGCCCCACGGCCGCTCGAAGAGATTTATTTCGAGTTCGTGGAAGCGCCGCCGGCGGAGGACCTGCCGTGGCTCGGCTCGCCGCAATCCTAGGCGCGCTAGGCCGTGCAGTCCGGCGGGACCTGGGAACCTTCGGGTCGCTGAAGACCAACAATTTTTTTCTTTTTATCCTCTTGTTGGTTTGGGCCGCGGGCGTCAGCCACGTGGAGCCGCACAGCTCCTACCCGCTTCTGCTCTTGTTGTTTTTCGTGCTGCTGTTTCCGCTTTCCTCCGATCCGCTGGATAAAGTCCCGCCGTCGCGATTGGCGTTGTGGCCGCTGACGCAAGGCGAGCGCGTGACCCTGCGGCTGATGAGCCTCGCGCTGAGCCCCGTGCTTTGGTTCGCGATTCTTCTCATGGTTTTCAAACGCGTCAGACCGGGAATCGCGCTGGCGTTTCTAACCGCCGTAGTGGTGGTTCAGTTCGTCGCCGTGTTGGCCCGCCGCATTCACACGCGCAATCCCTTTCGATTCGTCCCGCCGTTTCCATCGCGCCTTGGCGGCCTGATTCGCAACAACGTGCGGCAGATGCTGACGGTGCTCGATATGTACATCGCGATTCTATTGAGCGTAGGAGGGTGCGCCTATCGATTCCTGGCCGCGAATCCGCAGCCGGCGGCGTTTCCGATTCTCGCGCTGATGGTCGCGCTGGCGATGAGCACCTATGCGAACGGCTTGTTCGGGCTGGATCTGGCTTCCTCGGCGACCACGCGATACCGGCTGCTGCCGCTGCATGGTTGGGAAATTCTGTTGGCGAAAGACGCCGCGTTTCTGGCGATCTTGGCGCTGCTAACGTTGCCGCTCGATCTATTTCCGGGGTTGACGTTCGGGTTATTTGCCCTCGCGGTGGGTCATCATGGATCGGTATTCCGTCAAGTGCGGATGCGGCGCTGGAGATTCGCGGGCACGCGAGTTTGGCTCGGTGTGACGCAGGCGCTCGGCGGCATTATTCTCGGATTCGCGGAACATCAGCACGGCCCGATGTTCCTGCTCGCAAGCGCCACGATTTATGCGATCTCGCTGTGGTTTTACGGCTGGCGATGGGATGCGTCATAATTTCTTCAAGCGAGGAAGCATGACCCGCTGGGGTCTCATCCTGATCATCACGGCCAGCCTGACGCCTGCGCAGGAAGCGCAGGACGTCACCGGAAACTGGACCGGTTCACTCCCGCGGCATGTCCTGCCAGGTGACGGCATCAGCACCACTGCGCGCGAGACGAGAGTGGTCGTAAGCCTGACCAAGAGCCGTCATGGCGAAATGAGTGGGATGATTTACAATTCGCAGCAAGCCTCCGCTTCGTTCGCGTTCACGTCGGTGACGTTGATCGGATCGAGCCTCAGCTTCACCATCAAGCCGCCCACCGGCGTTGCGATGTCCTTCGTCGGCACGATAAGCGATGACGGAAACTCAATCGACGGGCAATTTCAAGGCGCGCCGCTGAAACTGGAGCGGTCTGGCCATGCGCGTAGCACCAAGAATCCGCCGCTCCAGAAAGTGGACGCTCCGGCGGAGCCCACGGTTCCGACATCCGAGTCTTCGGCTTTGCTGGCGCGTGCGCTCGAAAAACTCGCCGGGACCACGCGCCGCCTGCTGAAGTATACGTGTCTGGAAACCATCAATCGCACTTACTACACCGATCCCGCGTCAAAGAAAATCGGCTCCAACGCGATGACCCAGGCTCCGTCGGAATCCTGCGACAACAGGAGATTCAGCGAGGACGCGCATTTGGCGCTGGAGGCGGAAGATCGTCTGCGGCTGGAGGTCGCCGTATCCGGCGGCTCCGAAATTCATTCCTGGGCGTCCGCGAATCGGTTCGACTCGCGGTCGATTTTTCAGATGGTTTCCACGGGACCGATCAGTACCGGCGCGTTCGGAACCTGGCTGGTCGACATTTTCGAAAACCAGGGCACGCAATATAAATTCGTCGGCCGGAAGAAAGACGGCGCGGGCGACGTTTTCGAATATTCGTTTGAAGTCGCGAAGGACGTGAGTCATTACGTGGTCCGCGCCGGGAATGAATGGAAGGTTACGGCATACCACGGTTCATTCGAAATTTACTCGGCGACGGCGGAGCTGGCGCGCTTGATCGTCGAAACCGCGCAGCTTCCGGTCGAAACGAAAATGTGCCGCGCCCGCAGCGACACGGATTATCATTACGTTTTGATCGGCGACGGCCAGTTTCTGGTCCCGCGCAAGAGCGCGTTCGACACACTTTCTCCGGACGCAAGCGAAACGCACAGCGTCACCACGTTTTCCGCGTGTCACGAATTCACCGCTGAATCGAGCCTGGTGCTGGACGATGAAGCCTCTACCAGCGCTGCGACGGTGGCGCCGAAGGTCACCGGGCCGCTGCCGCCGGGTCTATCGCTGACGCTGGCATTGCTCGTTCCCATCGATACACGCAGCGCCGCGGCGGGCGACGCGGTTTCGGCCAAAGTAACCAGTGCCGTTCGCGCGCCGGGGTCGAAGGAAGTTCTGGTGCCCGCGGGAGCCGTCGCGCACGGGCGGATCCTGCAAATGCGGCATCAGTACAGCACCTCGCAATATTTGTTTTCGATTCGCTTCGACACGCTGGAACAGAAGGGTTCGGTGACGCCGCTCGCGATCGAATTGGTTCGCGAATTGAAGATGGAGCAGTCGCGCACCAAGAGCGGGCTCGCCAGGCGAGGCGAAATTTCGCTTCCGCCTCCGGAGGCGACGAGCCAAGCGGGAGGCTGGTTCGCGGTGCCAGCGGGCCTAGGAGGCTACGTGATGCCGGCGGGCTTCGAATCGAAATGGATTACCGTGGCCGCTGCGGCAAAATAAGTCTTTACCGGAAATCGTGCGAAATGGAAGCGGCTGCGTCGAACGCGAGCGGCTCCACATTGCACATTTTCACCGAAATCGCGCCCTGCTGATTTTGCAAAATTCCTTCCACCAGCAGATACGGCGCGCGAACCAGCGTTTCGCGATGCGCATCGAACTTGTCCGGCTCGACAATCGCATTGGCGATGCCGGTCTCGTCTTCGAGACTCAGGAACATGAATCCGTTCGCGGTGCCCGGCCTCTGGCGGCAGATCACGCAGCCGGCGACGCGCACCGGAGTATTATGGCGAACGCGCTTCAAATCGACGGCCGCCAGAACGCCGCGCGATCGCAGGCCCGCGCGATGAAGCGCCATGGGATGCGCGCCGATGGTCAGGCCAGTTCCGTAAAAATCCGCCCGAATGCGTTCGGGCGCGGTCATCTGGGCAAGCGGCGAAATCTCCTCGGCGGGTTCCAGATGTTCCAGCAGAGGACCGGCGGGGCGCAGCGCACGCTCGGATTGCCACAGCGCATCGCGCCGGTGCACGCCAGACTTCAGACGATTCAGCGCGCCGATTTCCGCCAGCATTCTTAATTCGTCTTTGCGCAATTCCGGAACGCGCCGCGTCACATCGTCAATGCTTGAAAACGGTCGCGCGGCAACCAGAGCCTCGGCCGGTTCCTTCCTCAATCCACGAACATAATTGAACCCCAGACGCACTTCATCCGCTTCAATGGTGCAATTCCATTGCGAATGCATCACGTCGACGGGACGAAAATGCAGGCCGTGGCGTTGCGCATCCTTCACCAGCGTCGCCGGATGATAGAAGCCCATCGGTTGCTGGTTGAGAATCGCCGCCGTGAACGCCGCCAGGTAATGGCATTTCAAATACGCGCTCGCGTAAGCGATCAGCGCGAAGCTGGCCGCGTGCGATTCCGGGAATCCGTACAGCGCGAAGGACGTGATCGATTGCACGATGCGATCTTGTGTCTCCCCGACGATTCCGTTCACGGTCATGCCGGCGCGCAGCTTGCCTTCGATCTCCCGCATTCTCTGCTCGGAGCGTTTGAATCCCATGGCGCGGCGCAGATCCTCGGCTTCGCCTCCCGTGAAATTCGCGGCGATCATGGCGATGCGCAGCAATTGTTCCTGGAACAGCGGTACACCCAGCGTCCTCCTCAACACAGTTTCAAGCGAAGGATGCAGGCACGCTGCTTCCTCATATCCCTGCCGACGGTTTAAATAAGGATGCAGCATTTTCCCGACGATCGGCCCCGGACGGATGATCGCCACCTGCACCACGATGTCGTAAAATTTCTTCGGCCTCAGCCGAGGCAGGCACGACATCTGCGCGCGGCTTTCCACCTGGAACATGCCGATGGTATCGGCGCGCTGCAATGCGTCGTAAACCGCGGGATCGTCCGGCGGCAGATGCGCCAGGTCCACTTCTTCATGGAAATGCCGGCGGATCAAATCGAGCGATTCTTCCAGCACCGCCATCATCCCCAACCCCAGCAGATCCACTTTGATCAGTCCCAGATCGGCGCAGTCGTCTTTATCCCATTCGATCACCACGCGTCCCGGCATCGTAGCCGGTTCCAGCGGAACAACAGAGTCCAACTGACCCTGGCAGATCACCATTCCGCCCGAATGCTGCCCCAGGTGCCTCGGAAGATTCTGCGCGGCGACGTACAGCGTCAAAAATTTCTGGATACGCGCGTCGTTCATATCGAAGCCGGCTTGCTTGAACTGAAACTCGGCCGTTTCGCGCGGATCGTTCCATCCCCATCGAGAAACCAGCGAAGAAAACGTCCGAGCGTGGCTTCATCGAATCCCAGCGCCTTGCCAATGTCGCGCGCGGCGGATCGTCCCCGATACGTGATGACGTTTGCCGTCATCGCCGCGCCACGCTGTCCGTAACGTTGATAGACATGTTGAATCACGCGCTCACGCTGATCGCCGCTGGGAAGATCCAGGTCGATATCGGGCCACTCGCCGCGCTCTTCGGATAAAAATCGTTCGAACAACAGATCCATCGCCACCGGATCCACGGCCGTGATTCCCAGCGAATAGCACACCGCGCTGTTTGCCGCCGAACCTCGCCCCTGCACCAGAATTCCTTCGCGGCGGCAAAATTCGATCAGGTCCCACACGATCAGAAAATATCCTTCCAGCTTCAGCTTTTCGATCAGAGCAAGTTCTTTCTCAATTTGCCGCCGGGCCTTTTCGTGATATGGACGATAGCGCTTCCGCGCCCCTTCGTCGGTACGCTTGCGCAGAAACGAGCTGGGAGTTTCGTCCGGCGGCAGTGGATATTTCGGAAATTCATAGCCCAGATCTTTCAACGTAAATCCCAGCCGCGCCGACAGCTCCACGGTTTCCGCCACTGCCTCCGGAACGTCGAAAAAAAGCCGCGTCATCATGCGCGGCGTTTTCAGATGCCGCTCCGCATTGCGCGCCAGCAACTGACCCGCTTCCATGACGGTGGTCTTATGATGAACCGCCGTCAGCGTGTCGAACAATTCACGTTCCTGCGGCAGCGCGTGGCGGACGCCGTTGGTCGCCAGCAACGGAAGTTTTAAAGATCGCGCCAGGTCGATTACCGCCTGGTTCCGAGCTTCTTCGTCGCGATGAAAATGCCGTTGCAGCTCTGCGTAAACATTTTTACACCCGAAAATGCGAATCAGCTTGTCGAATCGCACCCGTGTAGGCGAGCCTTCGCCAGTCAGGCAGACCAACCCTTCCGCATATTGTTCCAATTCTTCCTCCGACGCCGCGGCTTCACCCTTGGGAGCGCGCAGTTTCATCGAAGTGATCAGCCGGCACAGATTCTGATAGCCCGTGCGATTTTCCGCCAGCAGTGGATAGCGATCCCCATCGGCCCCGGTAATTTCCGCGCCCAGGTGCGCAGTCATCCCGATCTTTTTCGCGCCCATGTAAAATCGCGGCGCACCGCACAGGTTGTCGCGATCCATTAACGCCACCGCCGCGTGTTTCAAATCGGCGCAGCGCTGGACCAGATCCTCGGGAAGCGAAGCCCCTTCGAGGAAGCTGAACGCAGATCGCGAATGAAAATCAACGAACATGATTTAGCCGCAGATCAATGCAGATTTGGAAAAAAAAATTATCGGCGTGTATCCGCGTCCATCTGCGGCCCCTAATCATAATTCCCCTCCAAAAACCACCCACTCATCTTCCGGTCGAAATAAATCCGATACAGTGCCCCATCGGCGAGTGAAAGATCCCACTCGTCGCGATTCCAATCGGCCGTCCACCAATCCCCGCTGCTGCGCCATGGACCCGCAATTTTCACGATATTTCCCCGGCACACGCGAGCCGTTAAATGTTTCGGAACCCCGCCCTCGGTCTCCACCCGAGCCGGCAGCGCCGGACGAAAATAGCGAAACGCCAGCCGCGCATCCGAGATCGACCACCCCGGCCGATAGGTGTTGCGCAATTCCGGAATCTTCACGTTCTCCTTGCCCACCAGCGCGCGAATTTTCCCCAGCGTCAACTCGAGCTTTTCCGGTTCCGGCGCCGACGGAGTGAACAGACTGTGCTGCACGCGACGCGGCTCCGTGGGCATGATCGCGAGCTTGATCTTCGCCGGCGGCTCGCTTAAAGGATGCGCTTCAAAATCGTGCTGGATCAGCTTCAACAGAAATTTCGTGTCGCGCGTGGGAAACGGGAGCCGCAGCCAGCGCTCGGTCCCATTGAACGTGAAACGCAGCGCCGCCGCAGCCAGCGATTGCGAATCCAAACGCGCGCACAGATCGTGCAGGAATCGCCCGATCAGCAGCAGCAGCGGCTCCAGCATTTCGAGCGGATCGTCCAGCTCGATTTCTTCTTCATACGTAGTTTCCAGCGCCAAGGGCTTGAGCGGCCGGTCGAGCGCCCCACGCGCCAGCTTCTGCATCCACAAACCGCGCGGGCCTAATCTCTCAGCCACACCATTTTCCGGCAGCCGCGCGAGATCATTTAGCGAACGAATGCCCCACAGATCCAGCGTCTCGAAAATTTCAGGATCGGGCGGCAGCGCGTCCACCGGCAGCGCGCCCAGAATCCGCTCTTCCTCGCCGGGTTGAAGAATTGTTACGCCTTCGAAGTGCCGCGCGGCCAGAATCGCGGCTTCAATGGTCGCGGCCACCGCGATTCGAAAAAGGGGACTGACCACTCTGTCCCCAGATCCACCGCACTCGCCTTCGACCAGGGTGCCCCCACAGTGGACAGAGCGGTCTGTCCCCTTTTTCGATGTCCCCAACAAACCTCTAATCTGCCGCGCGGTGATTGAAAACACCGCCGTCCGCTCGTCGATCATTTCGACAAAAGGAGAAAAGGACTCGCCCAGCGCTCGCGCGCCGTCGCCGCCGTCAACGTGGATGCACGCGTACATAGTTCAAACTGCGGCGCAATGGAGCGCTGTTCTCTCCTTTCCCACCGGTTTTCGCGGAGCCAGCTCATATTCAGCCCCGCGCAGCAGATTTCCCGTGAACACCGCACGCCGCCGCTTCATTTCGATCAGCAGCGCCGAGCACGATTTCGTCAGCGGCCGGTTGGCGATCACCGCCAGCACCGTCGGCGTCGATTGAACCGCGCGCCGCCATCGAAACCAGGTGGTTTGCGGGATGCGGTTCAGCGCCGATTCGGCGGCCTCAGCCAGATCCAGCGCCACCACCCCAAACCCGCCCGAGTGCAACACAAGGTCGGCCGAGCGCATGGCGTGCTCGACGTTTGCGCAGCAGCGAATCCAGATCATTTTGCTGAGCTCCACACCCGCTGCCGCTGCCGAACACGGGTCAAAGGAGTTATTGGTATCGATCAGCACCGCGAACTCGCCAAGCTGCGTGGAAGCAGCCAGGATCGAATGCATGAAGGATGCGCGTCCGCTCGAACGGGTGCCGACGATCTCCGTGATCCGCCCGCGAGGGCAGTTGGCGGCGGCCGGCAGATATTCCGGAGGCGGCGAATCCAGCCACCCGATGGGCAGTGCGGACAGCATGTTTCAACCTGACTTACGCCTTTTCTTCGCCTTCAGGTTAAGCTGTCCGAATGCGGCTGTCAAGCTACATTTTGAGGTGGAAATGTTTCAGAAGATTATAGTTATTCTTCGCGCAATGCATCCATCGGCTCCAGCCGCGATGCGCGATACGCCGGGCCATAGCTGGCGATCAATGCCACAACGGCCAGTAATGCAATCGCTCCGCCGAGCGTGACCGGGTCGTAGGGCTTCAAACCGTACAGCATCGTCGTGGCCGCTCGAGCCGCCCAAAGCGCCAGACCAGTGCCGACCACGAGTCCCATTGACACCAGGAGGACGGCTTCTGTCAGCACCATCTGTATAACACGCCCCCGCCCCGCCCCCAGCGCGATCCGAACTCCTATCTCATTGCGACGACGAGCCACCATGTACGCGATCACGCCGTACAGCCCCAGCACCGCGAGCGATCCCGCCAGGATTCCGAACGCCCCGGCGAGCACCGCCATCAAACGGTCCCGCATCAGCGATTCTTTGAGTTGCGTGGTCAAAACGCTGAATTGAATGCCGATAGCCGGATTAATTTCCGCAACCGCGGCCGTCGCGGCCCGAAACACGCCTCCGACCGGTGCGCTGGTCCGAAGAATATAGGTGGCATTGGAGCCGGGATCGTTGTCCTGAGCGAACGGCAGGAAACTGATTGGCTTGAAATCTTCTCGTAGCTCGTAATACTTCGTGTTGCGCACCAGCCCGACGATCTGGTAAACGGGATCGGGCTTGCCGGCCGGCCCCTGGACGCGAAACGTTCTGCCCACGGGATTGCCTCCGCCGAAAACCTGCTTGGCGAACATTTCGTTGACAATGGCCACTTTCGGCGATCCCAGATTGTCGCGATCGTCAAAGTCGCGCCCGGCAACGAACGCGGTATCCATGGTCTTGAAGTAGCCGGGCCCTATCTGCAGGATATTGCTGGCCCCGCGCGGCCCGGAGGCTCCATCCCAAACCATTTCATCCCAACCGGAATCGCTCACCGGCGTCCAGCCTGCCTGCGCCGCCGAATCGGCTCCAGTGCGCATACGAATCCGGTCCAGCAGTTCCCGGCGAACCACCGGCAGACGATCCTTTGAATAATGACCGGGACGCAGATCCAGGATCACGTCGACGATACCCTCGGCTCTGAATCCCGGCTGGATGTCCATCAATTTTTGAAGGCTGCGCACGAACAGAAACGCGCCCACCAGCAGCACCAGCGACATGGATACCTGGGCCACTACCAGCGCGCGGCGCAGACTGAACCGCTCGCGTCCTGAAGTGACACCGCGCCCGCCGGTACGCATCGCCGAGGCGGGAGCGATATTGGTCGCCCGCAGCGCCGGCGCGAGTCCGAACAGCAAACAGGTCAGAATGGCGACGGCGGTCATGAAACCCAGCACGCGCAAATCCAGTTGCAATCCAACAAACAGCTTATTGCCGCTGGTGCTCAGAAACGCCACCAGCGCCCGGCTGAGCCCTTGCGCCAGCAGCGCTCCCAGCGCGGACCCGAACACCACCAGCAGCATGCTCTCCGAGAGCAGTTGCGCGATCAGCCTGCCTCGCGACGCGCCGATCGCCTGCCGCACGGCGATCTCCCGTTCCCGGACGCTGGCGCGCGCCAGCAGCAGATTCGCCAGATTCGCGCACGCGATCAGCAGGACCAAGCCGGTGGTCGCCAGCAGCATCCACAACGGATTCTCGTATTCGCGGCGCAGGCCGGATACGCCCGTTCCTCCGGAAGTGACGGTCATCTTGTTCGCCAGAAATTTCTTCGCGTCGTCGGACCGATATGTCGGCGGAAGCGTGGCCTCCATAATGCCCGGCGATTGCGCCTGCACATACGCGTTGGCACGCTCGATGGTCCAGCCAGGCTTCAGCCTGCCCATCGCCGAAATCCACCACGCGTGCCGATCCGGAATTCGCCCCTTGCCGTCCTCCCAAAACAGAGGATCGGAGCACATCGGAATCGCCACATCGTAACGATGCCCCACCTCGACGCCAAAAAATCCCGGCGAGGTCACGCCCAATATGGTCACTTTCTGCCCATCCAGACGGAAGCTTCGACCCAGCACGCCCGCGTCGCCGCCGAATTCGCGCTGCCAGAATGCGTAGCTGATCACAGCCCCGGGCGACCCGCACCCAGGTTGATCGTCCTGCGCTGTGAAGGTGCGTCCCAGCACGGTCGGCACACCCAGCACCGTGAAAAAATCCGCGCTGACATATAGACCATCCGCATAACGAGCCTCCCCTCCTTGCGCCAGGTTGAACTTGTTGTAGCTCCAGGCCATGATCCCGCTGAACGGTTCCGACTTGGCGTGGACCTGCTCCCATATCGAGTAGGTCATGCGCGCACTGCGCGTGGAATACCAACCGGATCGTTGCGAGTTGGGCGCGAAGTCGATGTAGGCCAGATCCTGGGGATTCTCCACCGGCAGCGTTCGCAATCGCACAGCGTCGATCAGTTGAAAGATGGCCGTATTGGCCCCGATCCCCAGCGCCAGAGAGAGCAAGGCAACAATCGTAAACGCTGGATTCAAAAGCAATTGCCGGAGCCCGAAGCGGAGATCTTTGATCCACGAATCCATGAATTAAATACGCATAGAGACGGCGTCGGTTACTAAACAAAGACCTGTGGACATCGCACAGGAATCGTGATACAGTCCTGTGGTGATACCACATATATGAGCTCAAAACTGGATTTGCTGCAAGGAACCCTGGATTTGCTGGTTCTCCAAACCCTGGTATCGATGGGCCCGCTGCACGGCTACGGGATTGCCCGGCGCATCGAACAGCAGAGCGGCGACCAGGTGCTGCTAAACCAGGGCACCATCTATGCGTCGCTGGTGCGCCTGCAGCATCGCGGCTGGATCACCGCCGAGTGGGGCACTTCCGGCAACAACCGCCGTGCGAAATATTACTCGATCACGCGCGACGGCCGGAAGCAGCTTGCCGAGGAAACCTCCAACTGGCAGCGTCTCGCCGCCGTGATCGAAAGGGTGCTGGCCAAATGACTCTCCGCGAACTCTTCTCACGCCTTCGACACGGCCGGCTGGATCGCGATCTGGAAGACGAAATTGCCGCTCATCTGGAGCTCGCCAAAGCCGAAAATCTCAAGCGCGGCATGGATCCCGATGATGCGCGCCGCCTGGCCGCCGTCAAATTCGGCAGCATCACGTCGGCGAAGGAAGGCGTCTGGGACCAGCGGGGACTGCCTGAGCTCGGCTCATTTCTTCAGGACGCGAAGTACGCGGCGCGCGGAATGCGCAAGAGCCCGGGCTTCACTTTTGTGACCGTGCTAACGCTTGCCCTTTGCATCGGCCTTTGCAGCGTAGTGTTCTCCGTTCTGAACGGCACCTTCCTGCGACCCGTTCCCGGAGTACCCGATCCGGATCGCCTCGTCAGTCTTCAATCTCTCGTCACATATCCAACCTTCGAAAAATATCGCGATCAGAATCGACCGGCCGCGGCCTTCATCGGACCCGTCCCCTTCGGCGTCGCCTTGGACAGCCATGCCCCGCCGTTGCGGATCTTCGGACACCTGGTTTCGCTCGAATATTTTTCGGTTCTGGGAGTTCAACCGCTGCTCGGCCGCTTCTTCGACGCAGCCTCCGACCTTCCCGGCGCCGCGCCCACCGTAGTCGTCAGCGAGCGCTTCTGGCGCGTGAATCTCCACTCCGATCCGAACATCATCGGCAGCACTCTGCGCCTGAACGGCCGCCCGGCGACTATCGTCGGTGTCGGTCCCAAGGATTTTATCGGCGTCCTCCCGGCGCCGCATCCTGCCGAGATCTTCGTCCCCGTAACAGTCGACCCGCGCGTGGCCGCTAGCCTCGACGACGATGTTTTGCATCGAAACACCGACCCCGAGTTCAGAGTCCTGCTCAGGTTACCCCCCCGCACATCGATGTCCGGGGCCGAAGCTCGACTCGACGCTGAAACACGTCAATTTGCCGATCCCGCCGATCGCGAAGAGAAAACTCGCCTGGTCCGCTTGATTTCCGCGGCTCACCTGGCGCCTGTTCCTGCCCAACTCAACACCATGGTCGTGATGTTTTACACGATTCTGGTCGTTCTGATTCTTTCACTCACCTGCGCGAATCTGGCTGGCCTGATTCTGGCTCGTGGACGCGCCCGTGCCAGGGAAATCGCCGTTCGCCTCTCGATTGGCGCCAGCCGCTTCCGGCTGATCCGCCAGTTGCTCACCGAAAGCCTGCTGCTGGCGGTTCTCGGCGGCGCCTCCGGTTTTTCCGCAATCTGGGTCTTCTTCAAAATCCTGCCCAGGTTGTCGCCTGGCACTGAGCCTATGATTCAGAATCAATACGATCCGGATTTTCATCTTGCCCTGCTTGCATTCCTGATCTCGACCGTGGCGGGCGTTGGATTCGGACTCATGCCCGCACTCGCCATCACGCGCCCGGATCTGGCCACCGCATTAAAAGCCAGTCTGCGAACCGGATTCGGAAACCATCGCCGCTTCGGTTTGCGAAACCTGTTCGTGGTTTACCAAGTATCCGCCGCCATGATCCTGGTACTCCTGATGGGCTTCGTCACCATTGGACTTTCGTACGGAACCAACCGTGCTCCTGGCTTCGACCCCGCATCGCTCTATGTTTTCTCGCTCGACCCAGGCGCTGACGGATTCACGTCCCAGGAATCCGCCGCGATGTTCGCCGGCCTTACGCAGCGATCGTTGAACGGTATCGATCGCATCACGTTTTCAGATCAAGCTGTCTTCAGCTTCGGCGATTCGTTTCCCAATACCGCCGTAATCGTTCGCGACGCCGTTAAACAAGTAGCCATGCAAATGATCGGACCCGGATTCTTCGCGACCCTCGGCGTACCCATACTGCGCGGCGCGGAGTTTACCGATCGCGACCTGCATTCGGATCCCGCCCTGCTACCCGCCATAATCAACATGACCGCGGCGCGCGAACTTTTTGGCAACGCCGACCCGCTAGGCCGCCGAATTCGACAGGACGACAACGACTTCCAGGTAATCGGCGTCGTCCACTTCGACCGTCCAGTCATTTTCAAGAACCAACCCGTCGCCACCATCTTCCTCCCCATGACCATGCAGGACCTGGGGCGTCGCCCGCGTCAGGGAACCACTGTAATCGTCCGCGCCGGCACGCATCTCGACGAAGCCACTCTCCGCAAGAGCCTCGCCGCGGTCGATGTTCGCCTGAATCCCTTCGAGCTGCGAACCATGCAGGCCGATCTGGCGGAACAGGAACGCCTCGGCCAGATCGTCGCTGCTTTCTATTTGCCGATAGGAATGTTCGGCCTGATCCTCGCCTGCCTCGGCCTCGCCGGAGTCACCGCCCAAGCGGTCGAGCTGCGCCGCAAAGAGATCGGCATCCGCATGGCCCTGGGCGCGCGCCGTGAACAACTGCTCGGTCTTGTGATGCACGAAGGCGTCGTCATGGTGACGACCGGCGCGGCGTTCGGACTGGTGTGTGCCTACGGATTCGCGCGAGCTATAGCAGCAGCCTTTGCTCCGATCGCTCAGGTCATCGCCTGGGGCGGCAGCAATCCGATGCTTACGCTGGGCGTTCCCGCGCTGCTGGTTTCGCTGGCGCTGATCGCATGCTACGTTCCCGCGCGCAGATCCGCCAGCATCGATCCACTGATTGCTCTTCGCGAGGATTAATGAGCACCGTCCACGAACGCCACCTCCACCGCTCCCTGTGGTCGCCGGCCACGAGCCGCGACCGCAGGGAGCGGTGGGTCGTCGCCATTAGAAAGGTTCGCCAGTCATGCTCGAACTAAAGAATGTCTCGAAAAGCTTCTCGAGTATCACCGCCGTCGACCACGTGTCTTTCAACGCGCGCGCCGGCGAAGTCACCGGATACCTGGGTCCCAACGGCTCCGGCAAATCGACCACCATGAAGATGATCACGGGCCTGATGGAGATGACCTCCGGCGCGATCTTGTTCGAAGGCGAACCCATCCAGCATGATCTGCTCGCCTACAAGCGCCGTATGGGCTACGTGCCCGAAGAGCCGCATTTGTACGCGCATTTGAGCGGACTCGAATACCTGGTGATGGTCGGTCAACTGCGCGATCTGCCCGCGAAGCCCACCGCCGATCTTATTGACGGATTATTGCGGTTATTCTCACTGCATGGCGACCGCAACGCCGCCATCTCGTCTTACTCCAAAGGCATGCGGCAGAAAGTTCTGCTCTCCGCCGCGCTGTTGCACAATCCCGATCTCTTGCTGCTCGACGAGCCTTTTTCCGGACTCGACGTCGGCACCGCGCTGGTGTTGCGCAGTTTGATTCAGGAACTGGCCGCGCGCGGCAAAGTGGTCCTGTTCAGCTCCCACGAACTTGAAACCGTGGAGCGAGTGTGCTCCCGCGTGGTGATTCTGCACCGCGGAAAAATTGTCGCCGACGACTCGATCGAGCATCTGCGCACGCTGATGGAACTGTCCACGCTCGAAAGCATTTTCTCCCAGCTCGCCGTCGAGCAGGATACAGCCGCGATTTCGCGCGAAATCGCAGATTTAATCCACGCATGAGCAAGCTTCAGTTCGGCGTCCTGTATCGCCAGTTTCTGTTCCGGATGGTCGACCTGGAGCTGCTCTCGAGCTCTGCTCACGGCGATGTAAGCAAGCTGCTGGGCCAGTTCGCCGCGCTGCTGGTATTCGTAGGCATGCTGTTCTCCCTGGGCGCTGCGGGTTTCCCTGGCAGGGCTCCCATGCCACAAGCCGGCTGGTCCATGGAACACCTTTTGATCGCAACCAACATGCTGGTGGTGGGCCTGTTCGCCGTGCTGAGTTGGGAGTCGACGTTTCCCGACCGCCTCGACGTCCTGGTTCTTGCGCCGCTGCCCGTGCGGGCGAGCACGCTGTTCACAGCCAAAGTAGCGGCCGTGGCGTCGGCGCTCAGCTTGACGGTCCTCGCGTTGAATGCGCCGACCGGGCTCGCCTGGCCGCCCGTACTCGCACCGGCCGGATTCCTCGGCGTCGCCAGATCCTTCGCCGCCTACTGGATCGCCATGCTCGCCTCGGGCACATTCGTGTTTTGTTCTGTCCTGACCGTACAAGGCTTGGCCGCGCTGCTGCCGCGCCGCGCGTTCCTGCGCGCGTCCGCATTTCTTCAATTGGCCGCTTTCTGCCTGTTCGTCAGCGTCTATTTTCTGGAGCCACCCAACACTCGGGTATTTCCGTCGTATTGGTTCCTCGGCCTGTTCAACACGATCGCCGGATCATCGACTCCGGCCTTCGCCGCGCTATCGCATCGCGCCTTGACCGGACTCGCGGCCGCACTTCTCAGCGCCGCCTCCGCATTTGTGCTCTCCTACTTCCGCACGCTGCGCAAAATCATCGAGGAGCCCGACATCCTGCCCGGCGCGCACGGCATGCGCTGGCTGCCGCGCTTCGGCAATTCGCTGGCGGCCGCGATCGTTCAATTCAGCATCCGCACGCTGCTGCGCAGCCGGCAGCATCGCGTGATGCTCGCCTTCTACCTTGGAATCGGATTCTCGCTGGTCATCCTCGCCATGAAAACGCCGCGCGCACAGCAGGCGCAACTCGACGGGACTCTGTTTTCAAGCCTCGTCATGATGTCCGTCTGGGTCATCGGGGCCCGCGTGGTGTTTTCGATGCCCATTGCGCTCCGCGCCAACTGGATTTTCCGCCTCACCGAAGTTCGCGCGCCGCGCGATTATCTGATCGCGATCCGCCAGCCCGTGTTCGTGCTGGCCGTTGCTCCGGTCTGGACCGCGACTGCCGCGCTGCTCCTGTCGATCTGGCCATGGCGGCAGGCCGTGGGTCACCTGCTCCTGCTTTGCCTGTGGGGAACCGTCCTCGCCTATCTCTGCCTGCGCGATTTTCGCAAGATCCCGTTCACTTGTTCGTACCGGCCGGGCAAATCGTATCTGCATATGGCGGCTCTGGCCGGACTGGGAATGCTGTTCCTGATCGGAACCGTGGTCAAAATCGAATCGGCCGCGCTGGTCGATCCCGCGCGCTATGCCATCCTGCTGGCAGTGTTTCTGATCGCGGCCCTGTGCGCGAGATGGTTTGCGACCGCAAACATCGGCGAAGCCGCCGTACAGTTCGAAGACCTTCAGCCTCCCGCGGTCCAGGCTCTGGGCTTGACGCGTGACGGTGTGATGCCGCTGCCTGCACGCCTTCCCGAGTGACGAGTAAGGTACAATCCTGCCATGCGAGCGCTCTTTCTCCTCGCCGCCGTGCTCGCGGCTCAGGATGCCAACTGGCCTCAGTTCCGCGGACCCAGCGCCACCGGCGTCGCCTCCTCCGATGCAGCGCCGCCTGTCGATTTCGCCAAGCGCCAGCTCTGGAAAACGCCGCTGCCTCTGGGCCATTCTTCGCCGGTTGTATGGGGCGATCGCATTTTCCTGAATTCGTTCGATCCCGATTCGAAGAAGCTCGAATTGCTGTGCCTGTCGTCAAAGACCGGGAAAATTTTGTGGCGCCACACCGCGCCCGCCACTCAGCTCGAAGAGACGCACGTCGTCAGCAACCCCGCCACCGCATCGCCGGTCCTTGACGGCGACCGCGTCTACGCTTACTTCTCCTCTTACGGCGTCATGGCCTTCACGCACTCCGGCGAACCCGCGTGGACTCTCCCGCTGCCGATGCCCAAGACCCATCACGGCAGTGGAGCCTCGCCCATCCTCGCCGGCGATCTACTGATTCTGAATCACGACGCCATGCAAGGCGGATACCTGCTGGCCGTCGACCGCAACACCGGCAAGCAAGTTTGGAAACACGAGTATCCCGTTGAACGCGGCCGCGTCGAAAGCTACTCGACCCCGGTCGTCTGGCACGATCAATTGATCCTTCATCGCGCCGGAGTGGTCGAGGCGTATCAAACCTCCACCGGCGAGCGCCGCTGGTTTCTTCCCGAAAGCACTTCGGGAACGAGCACTCCTGAAGCCGCCGGCGGCATGATTTACGTCAACACCTGGAACAATCTGGGCGAAGACGACCAGCGCCCGGTCCTGCCCGATTTCGCATCGTTGCTCAAGCAGTACGACAAAAACGGCGATGGAGCGATCAGCGAATCCGAGTTTCCCGATAAATTGAAATACACTGCGCGCCCGGAGCTTGACGAGGTCCCCAACTCGCAGAACTTCGCGTCGTTCAAGAATATCGATCGCAACAAGGATGGTCTGATTCAAGAATCGGAGTGGGAGGCCTTCCGCACTCGCGTCACCGGCATGACGCAGGACCACGGCCTGCTCGCGATCCGGCCCGCGGGCGAAACCGCGACGGTCGTGTGGCGGGAAAACACGTCCATCCCCGAAGTGCCTTCGCCGCTCTTATATAAGGATCGCTTGTACCTGGTCCGCAACGGAGGCGTAGTGACTTGCCTCAACGCTGCGGACGGAAAGGTCATTTATCGCGCCCGCTCCGGCTCACCCGGCCCGTATTTCGCATCTCCCATAGCCGCCGCCGGCCGAGTTTACCTGGCCTCAGGCGAAGGAGTGGTGACCGTGCTCGCGGCCTCGAAGGATCGACTGGAGGTTCTGGCGAAGAACGATTTGGGCGAAGACATCGTCGCGACTCCCGCTATCGTCGGCAATACGATTTATGTTCGGACGGTGCGGAATCTATATGCGTTCGGGGACGCAAAATAACGGATCTATACGACGACGATCCCGTCAGGATCTATGTGCAGGAGGTCTGCGCAGGATCCCTCCGCTAACGAAGGACCAGGAGGCCGATCTTTGGCAACAAGTGAGGGCACAGGATGATCGTTCGGACCATGCGATCAGGAGTCTGATCGAAGCGAACCTATTCCTGGTCGTGACCATCGCGGAGCACCATCGGTCCAATGGCTTCGTTTACAGCTTGGACCTAATTCAGGAGGGCAACAACGCTCTGATACTCGCTTTAAAAAACTTCACGGGCAACTCCTGCGAGAGTTTCTCAGCCCACGCGACCGCATACATCGAACAAGCCATCGTCAAAGCAATCGCGGATGATTCCGTCACACGATTTTGAAGTGACCGGACACGCGTCGCGATCGCTTTTTTCACAGTGCCGCCTCCACCAACGCGATAGCGAAGATCGAAACATTCAACCGGCGTCTGGCAGCTTGAGTTTCTCTCGGACGGTGGCACTCCTGTCTAGAAGTTATCATCATTGTCGCCGAGATGCGATAAACTAAGTGCCCATGAAAAACAAATCGCGATTCGCCGCAGCGCTGCTGATTTCATCGATCGCCGTCTTCGCCCAGGACCAGCCGGTCGTTCTTCGCGTTGGCACCCTCCTCGACGGCAAAGGCGGAGTACAGCACGATACTTCGATCGTCGTTCAGAACGGAAAGATTCAGAAAATCGGCAACCAGGCCGGCCCCGCATACGATCTCCGTAAAGCCACGGTGCTCCCCGGCATGATCGATACTCATGTCCATATCGCCTGGCACTTTGGACCCGACGGCCGCTATCAGCCGCGCGACACTTCGCCCGCGACCGCGCTCGGCTATGCGATGGAGAATGCCTACGTCACGCTGATGGGCGGGTTCACTACCGTGCAAAGCGTCGGCAGCGCCATCGATGGCGACCTCCGCACCGCTATCAATCGCGGAGTCCTTCCCGGAGCTCGCGTACTCACCTCCCTGCGCGCCATCAACAACCCGCGCTTGACTCCGGAGGAGATCCGCGAAGCGGTTCGAAAAATGGCCGCCGACGGCTCCGATCTCATCAAGATTTTCGCCTCTAAAAGCATTCGCGACGGAGGCGGCGCCACGCTTACCGATGAACAGATTCAGGCCGCCTGCGGCGAGGCCAAAGCTCAGCACTTGAGAACTCTGGTTCACGTCTATGGTCCCGACACCATCAAGGCCGTATCCGCCGCCGGCTGCACCGCGGTCGAGCACGGGACGCTGGCCACTCCTGAAGCGTTACAGTTCGTCGCCGACCACGGGACTTATTTCGATCCCAACATCGGTCTGGTCGCGCAGAACTATCTTGGCCATCGCGCCAATTTCTTAGGCATCGGCAACTACACCGAAGAAGGCATGGCTGCCATGGAGAAATCGATTCCGATGGCGCTGGCCGTGTTCAAACAGGCGCTGGCCACCAAAGGCCTGAAGATCGTTTTCGGGACCGACGCAGTGGCCGGAGCGCATGGGCACAACGTCGAAGAACTCATCTATCGAGTCCAAAAAGGCGGCCAGGACCCCAAAGCCGCCATTATTTCCGTCACGTCCCTCTCCGCGGAATCGCTTTCGATGGGGGACAAGATCGGCTCACTCGCGCCCGGAATGGAAGCCGACTTGATCGCGGTGGATGGCGATCCTCTCAAGGATATCGAATCCCTGCGCCGCGTGGTTTTCGTCATGAAGGGCGGCAAAATTTTCAAGAACGTTCTCGCTCCCGCACAACACTAATTCCTGCATGCGGGATTTGCGCACATCGGCCGCGGCCATTCACAAGCCGATTTGCCAATAAAATCAACCGTTTCGCGCAATTCCCTTGGCTCGTGCTGCTACTCTCGAATCAGGAAAACTTCCTGGCCAGGAAGCAGCGTCGTATTAAGTTGGTACTGAACTCCCGGAAGCCGTTAACGCATCGCGGTGTCAGCTCGTAGCAGGGCATCGACGGGAGATTGCTTCGAATCGATTCGATAAACTTCCCCGGGTGTTAAATGCGCCAGGGGGAATCAGAGAGGATGCATCGAAAGCCGAGAAACCGAGGGACGCCATACAGCGAGTACCCCAGATCATCGTAAGCTAGACCGCTCCTCAAATCATCGGCGGCCGGGTCACATCAAAGTGACGCACGCCTGGCGATAAGTCCAGAAGCCCCGGCCGCCAGCGACGTCTCATTAAACCACGCATTGGGAGAACCGCGTGTCAATTTTTCCACTTCACCGGATCCAGCCGGCGGACGCCGAATACAAACGACGCGGCTGAGATCAATACCGCGGCGGTCGCGGCCAGGAAGGCAAGGAAGAAATGCCCGCTTCGCTCCACCGCCCAGCCCGTGATCCACGGAGCAGCAACACCCGCCAGATTGCCGATCCCGTTCTGCACGCCGGTCCAGCGGCCGGCCGCGGCCGGTCCTGCAAGCGTCTGCGTGATCGCAAACACGTTCGACGTGTACATGCCAAAGCTCACGCATGCGAACATCAGCAGAGCCATCGCGCCGCGCACGTCGTGGGTCGTCGGCACCAGCAGCAGCACACTCGACAAGCCGAGCCCGGTCGCGGCAATCGTCATGCGCACGCGCGTGACCGGTCCGCCGATGGCGATCCAGAAGTCCGATAGCCGTCCGGCGGTGACGCTCGATACAGCGATCGCGAGATAGGCGAGCGAGCTGAACACCGCCATTTTGGATTTCGGGAAATTGCGCTCCTTTTCGAGATACGACGGCAGCCAGGTGATCAGGAAATACCAGAAATAATTGGAACCGAACAAGCCCAGCGCGGTCCACCACAGCTTCGGTTGCAGCAACAGCTCGACGAACCCTGGTGTAGCCTCCGTATCGTCGCCCGCCGCGAGCCGTTTCGAGCGGGGCATCCATAAAATCCAGGGAATCACCCACAGGAAACTCACCACGCCGAGCCCGATAAAGAACGGCCGCCATCCGATGCGCGCGATGAGCAATCCGCCGATGAGGGCGCCAATAGCCGGGCCCATTTTCGTTCCGGCATCGATGGCCGCATTCGAAAATCCGCGATGATGTTCGGGATAACAGGTCACCAGAATGCGCGAGTAAGAAGGATAGGCGATGGATTCGCCCGCTCCAAGTAAAAGCCGCAGGCCGAACAACAGTGCGAACGAATGCGCGAACCCGGACACCGTGGTCGCCATGGACCAAAGCGCAACTCCACCCGCGAGAATCCAGGACACGTTCAATCGATCCACCAGCCAGCCCGCCACGTAGCAGAGCTGCGCGAGCGCATAGGTCCAGAAGAACGCGGATAACATCAATCCCAACTGGTAATCCGACAGATGAAGCTCATGCTGGATGTTGGTGGCGCCGATCGAAAGATTGGAGCGGTCGATGTAGTTCAAAAGTCCGGAAAGAACCAGCAGGACCAGCACCCGCCACTCCGGCCAGGACAGCGCTGGATTAGGGCCGGCGGTCGAGTCGACTTGCATTCATTTTCGCTTGACCACCGCGCCGTCTTTCATGACGAAGGTGACATGCATCATCGCGCCGATGTCGCGTAGAGGATCGCCTTCCACCGCGATGATGTCGGCGAGATGCCCCGGCGCGATCGATCCCAGGTCCTTCTCCTTCCGCAGCAGCTCCGCGCCGCGAAGGGTGGCGCTGCGGATCGCCTCCAGCGGAGACATCCCGTCGTCGACCATGGATTGAAACTCGTGTGCGTTCGCGCCGTGATCGAATCCGCCGGCGTCGGTGCCGAAGACGACTTTCACGCCGGCCTTCATCGCCATTTGAAACGCCTGCTTGTGGCGAGCGCGCACCCCGTTCATGAACTCGACTCCGTTCCGATCGAGGCCGGGCTCGGAGCTATAGACATACAGAGTGGGACAGTAGAACACGCCTCGGCTGGCCATCATTTGGATCGTGTCCTGATCCAGAAACAGGCCGTGCTCGATGGAGCGAACCCCGCCTTCGATCGCATTGCGCGCGCCGATTCCACCGTACGCGTGCGCGGCGACGTCTTTATGAAAACGGGATGCTTCCGCGACGATAGTTTTCACATCTTCCAGCGACATCTGCGGCAATGCCTGAAAATCGGGTCGCGCCACTTGCGGCAGAGAACCGGTGACATAGATCTTGATCTGATCGACGCCGTACTTCGCGTTGCGGCGCACCGCGGCGACCATCGCGTCGCGAGTATCGGTCATAGTCGCCGGATCGGGCAGCGTCAGATCGGGATTCATGCCGAGCAGGTTCATGTAGCCGCCCGTGATGGTCAGCGCGTTTCCGGAAACGAACATGTGCGGACCTGCTACGATGCCTCGATTGATGCCGTCGCGCAAAGCTACATCGGCGTATTCAGCGCCCTCCGAATCCATATCGCGCACGGTGGTGAATCCGGCTTCGAGCGTGCGCCGCGCGGCCGCGACCGCTTCGATTTCGCGATACGCCTGCGACTTGTGCAGCACCGGCGGCGTGAGGGCGTCTTCGGGCTCGAGCAACATGTGCGTGTGGCTGTCGATCAATCCGGGCAGCACCGTGACCGATGCAGGAAACGTAAGAGCGCCCTTCGCCGAAGAATTTTCTTCGACCGATTCGATCCGGTCTCCGTGCAGAGTGATCAGGACGTTCGACATCACGCGTCCCGAAACCGGATCGAGCAGGCGCGCCGCGAAGATCGTCGCGGGGCGCTCCTGCGCCTGCAGAGCCAACGTCGTTAGGAGAAGCAGGCGCAGTGTCATTTAGTTTCCTGCGACGGGCGTCAAATGCGCCTCGGCAAGCGCTTTGTTGAACGCCGTCAGATCGTGTCCCAACAGATCCGCGAGATCGGCTAATTCGCGGTCGACTTTCGCGGCCAGGTCCTTGTAAACGACGAAGCTGGAATCGGTCGGCCGCGCATCCGCGCTTTCCACGATTCCTAGCAGCGAGCCCAGTTTGTTGTTGAGCTGAGGCGGAAAATTCAGCGGATCCTTGGTGGCGCGATTGCGGTACTGATACAGCAGCCCTTCAATTCCGGTGAGCGACGCTTCGAGCTTATTTCCCGCCGCCGTCACCGAATCGTTCTTGGCTCGCTCAACTCGTTCGGCGACCTCGGCTTTAATGCGTCGGATGCGAGTAACCGCGTCGTTGGTCTGGCTGAACTTGTCCTGAATTTCGCGCGCGAAGCGATACTGCTCGGCGAGATCCGCGTCGGTGACGTCAGTCAATCGCGAGTCCTTGGCGACCGCGAACGATTCGGTCAGCGTCTTGCCGGCTCCGATGAGGCGGACTTGAAATCGTCCCGGCGGGACCAGCGGACCGCGAGTATCGGCCTGATACATGATCAGCCCCGGAAACTCGTGAGACGGCGCCGCTCGCATGTCCCAGGTGAACCGGTTGATTCCTTTTTGCGAGGGCACGCTGCGCGTGGGCGGAGGAGGCGCGTCCTCGCTCGGGATTTCTTCGCGCTGTGGGGTGCCGGCGTTGAAGGACCGGATCACATGGCCCGCCGCGTCCAGAATTTCGAGCTTCAGCGCAGGATCGGCGGCGGCCAGGTAGTAATCGATGGTGGCTCGCGAGACGGAGCGCATCGCATTGGCCGGCTTGAACAGAAACACGGCGGATTCCGTCACCGCGGGACTCATCTGGCGCAGCGCGGCGATATGATCGAGCACGTAAAAACCGCGCCCGTGCGTCGCGATCACCAGGTCGTCGGAGGTGACGGCGATATCGTGAACCGGCGTCACGGGCAGATTCAACCGGAGCGGCTGCCATTCGCCGCCGCCGTTGAACGAAACATAAAAGCCGAGTTCTGTTCCGAGATAAAGAAGGTTACGGCGCTGCGGATCCTCACGAATCGCGCGCGCAAAATCGCCGGGGGCGATGCCGGTGACGATTTTCGTCCACGTTTTGCCGAAATCCGCGGTCTTGTAAACGTACGCACCGCGATCGCCAACTTGATAACGATTCGCCGCGACAAATGCGGCTCCGGGATCGTGCGGAGAAGCCTCGATCAAGCTGATGCGGGTGAGCGGTCCGAGATCGGGCGGCGTGACGTTCGCCCAATTTTTCCCGCCGTCGCGCGTCACGTGGATCAGACCGTCATCCGAGCCGGTCCAGATCAGGTTCGCGTCCAGGCGCGATGGCGCGACCGTGAAAATGGTCGCGTAGGTTTCGACGCCAGTTTGATCGTGCGTAATGGGACCGCCCGATGGACCCAGCGTCGATGGATCGTGACGCGTCAGATCGGGGCTGATCGCGGTCCACGATTGGCCCTGATTCGTGGTCTTAAAAAGATGCTGCGAGCTGGTGTAAAGAATTTTCGGATCGGCGGGCGAAAACAGGATGGGCGTGGTCCACTGAAAGCGCTCTCTCAGATCTTCGGCGGACTGCCCCACCGGGTATTCGGGCCACACATTGATCTCGCGGCGTTGATTGGTCGAATGATCGAACCAGGTGATGTAGCCGCCGAAGCTGCCCGCATAAAAGATGTCCGGATGCCGGGGATCGGCGGCGACGTAGCCGCTCTCGCCTCCGCCCACGGGATAGAACGAAGCGCCGCGTCCATCGCTCGGCACGCACAGCGTGGTGTTGTCCTGCTGCGCTCCGCAGACTTGATACGGGATGTGCGCGGTGGTCACAACGTGATACATCTGCGCGGTGGAAAAAGTCTGCGCGGTCCAGGTGCGGCCGGCGTTCACGGAAACATTCGCTCCGCCGTCGTTCGAATCGATCATGCGCTTGGGATCGTTGGGAGCGATCCAGAAATCGTGATGATCGCCGTGCGGGGAGCGGACGATCGCGAACGTCTTGCCGCCGTCCGTCGAGCGATTCAACTCATAGTTCGACACGTACACCGTGTCGCGATTCGCGGGGTCGGCATACACGCGATGAAAATAAAATGCGCGCTGCCACAGGCTGCGATTATTGTTGATCAGGGTCCACGTCGCGCCGGCGTCGTCGGAGCGGAACAAGCCGCCGTCGCGCGCTTCGATCAGAGCCCACACGCGATTCGAATCGGCCGCGACCGCGAGCGTGATTTTACCGATCACGCCGCCGGGGATGCCCGGGTTGTGCGTCAGCTCCGTCCAATGGTCGCCGCCGTCAGTGGATTTGAAAAGGCCGCTGCCGGGCCCTCCGCTCGAAAGCGAATACGGCGTGCGAAAGGCCTCCCACAACGTCGCATACAGCACGTTAACGTGTTGCGGATCGATAATCAGGTCGATCGCGCCGGTGTGATTGTCTCTATAAAGGATGCGTTCCCAGGTCTTGCCGCCGTCCTTGGTTCGAAACACGCCGCGCTCTGGATTCTCGCCGTACGGGTCGCCGAATGCGGCGGTGTAGGCCAGATCGGGATTCGCGGGGTCGATTCGAATCCTCGCAATTGCCATGGTTTTTTCGAGACCCGCGCTGAGTCCAGGTTTTTCCGGCATCCGTGGATTTGTAAATGCCGTCGCCTTGAATAATGTTACCGCGCAGCTCAGTCTCGCCCATGCCGGCGTAGACAATGTCGGGATTCGAAGGCGCCACCGCAACAGCGCCGACGGATGAAGTTTGAAAATAGGCGTCCGAGACCGGGTTCCATGACGTGCCGCCGTCGGTAGTCTTCCACAATCCGCCGCCGGTGGCGCCGAAATAATATTCGAGCGGCCGGGACGCGCTGCCCGCAACTGCGATGGATCGTCCGCCACGCAGCGGACCGATGTTGCGCCATCGCAACGGGCGGAAAATGCTCAAATCTTCGGCGTGTCCGCAAAGACTCACCAGCGCGACAACGGCCAGCCACTTTCGCATAACCGCTACGCCTTCGCGCGGAAATTCTTGGCGATCTCTTCCGCGGACCGCAGCGTGAGCGCGACAAACGTCAGTGTTCCGTTGGTGCATCCGGCAGTGGGTAGCGTGGGCGCGCCCACTACGAACAGATTTTCATGATCGTGCGTGCGGCCGAAGTTGTCGCAAACGCTCGATGCCGGGTCGGTCCCCATGCGGCAGCCGCCGGCCGGATGATCCCAATAGTTGCCTTCGTTGGTTCGCATGATTTTTCCGTTGTTGTTCTTGGCCATGCGCTCGAAGATGGACTGGATGTGCTGCTTGGTCGCCGCATAGCGAGCCTGCGCGGCCGTGTCGGGCCGATGCGCGATCTTCGGCATCGGATCGCCCCATTTATTTTTCGTGGACGAATCGAGCGTCAGTTCGCTGTTCTCGGCCGGGTGCACGTCGTAATACATGCGAACGCGCGCCATCCCGCGCGGGTTGCGAGCGCGCCAGTCCTTGGCGATATCGTCGCCCAGCAGAATGCGCCCGTTCTGATCCTTCAAGCGCGGAGCTTCGCGGCCGGCTTCCCAAATACGCGTATCGTGGCGCACATACGGATCGCCCGGCTTGCAGCGGAAAAATTGCCGTGAAATCAGGCCGTACTGCGGATTCATGTTGGGATAAATCTCGGCATCCAGCTCGATGAACGCCTGAATGAACGCGTGTCCGTTCATGTATTTACCCACTTGCCCGGTGCGATTCGCGGCCCCTTGAGGAAATCGCGAATTGGCGGAGAGGAGCAACAGGTGCGAACTCCACGTGTATCCCGACGCAACCACGAAGACTTTCGCGCGGTATTCCTGAGCCTGCGCTTCGTTGTTGACGCCTTGCGCAGACACGATGGTCGACTTCGAATCGTCCAGCACCAGTTTGCGAATCAGAGTCTGATCGTGCAGCGTGATTTTTTTCTGCGCCAGCAAACGCTTGAACGTGAAATCGGGCGAGTAGCGCGCGCCGGTGGGGCAGATATCGCAAGTGCCGCATCGTATGCAGGCCGCGCGTCCATCGTACGGGACCACGTTTTTCGCCTGCGGAGTGGCCTGAAACGGAATCTCGCTCTTATCGCCCCATTCCTTTAACCGGTCCAGGCTCCATGTGAGGGGAATCGGCTTCATGGGATAAGGCTCGGATCGATGGTCGCCCGAGAACGGACTCGGCTCGCCGGAAACGCCCAGGCGTCGCTCGGCTTCGCAGTAGAATTTTTCCAGGTCGCGCCATTCGAGTGGCCAATCCTCGTACAGGCCGTACATCGATTTCAGGCGCAGGTCTTCTTCGGAAAATCGATTGCAAGTTCCGCCCCAGTGCAGCGCCTGACCGCCGACCGCCATGGTTCGCGAGACGCCGCCTGCCGCGGCCTGGCCTTCGATGAAGTCGCCAGGCCAGGGATTCTCGCCGTATTTTTCCATCCGCTCGCGATATTTGAAGCGATTGTCGAAATCGAAGAGTGAGCGGCCCGCTTCGACGATGGTGATGCTGAGTCCGGGGCGCAGCTCCGACAATTTCTGCGCGAGCATGGCCGATGAAATCCCGGCTCCGATGATGCAAATGTCGCTTTCATGAACTGGCATGGTGGGCTCCTAGGTTAGCGCCGGCGGCCGTTTGATTGACGTGTCCAAGCCACGGCACTCGTCGCGCTTGATGGCTGCGTTGTACAGAAAATCTTCGCCATCAGCCGAGCCGTAAAAATAGGCGAGCAAGTCGGTGGCGATGTGCCTGCCATTGGGACGATTCGGGATGCGGTCGACTTTCGCGTCGTCGAGCGCCTTTTGGACCGACTCCGCGCGTGATGGGAGATCCCAGCGCGCGCATCTGATCCGCATAGTGCGTCGAAGGATTCGGCCCGGTCACCTGGGTGCGCGGGTTTCCATAGCCGGAGCCGATCTCCGCGCCAACCTTATAGTCGCCGAACCATTGCATGAAGCCGTCGGCGATTTTGTCGGTCCGCGCGCGGCCCAGGGATTGGGGCAGAACCACCGCCGCAAGTTCGTGGACGGCGTTCCGATCGACGCTTTGCGCCCGCGCCCATCGCGGCGCGGCCAAAGTAACGATTGCCGAAAATGTTCTCTTGAAAAATCCACGGCGTTCCATGAAGGCTCCTTTCTAGTTCGCAAAGGCGACCACTGCGGCGTCGGCTCCCTGCCCTGCCGCGATCACCACGTATTGTTTCCCGGCGCGACTCCGGTAGGTCAGCGGCGTCCCATAGGATCGCGCGGGCAGCGCGCCTTGCCACAAATCTTTTCCGGTCGCTTTGTCGATGGCGTGCAGCGACATATCCTCGCCGCCGACGAAATACAAACCGCCCTTGGTGACGATGCCGCCTTGCGGCCCCGCGATTCCGAGCAGCGGAGGCAGTTTCACATCTTTCAACGCGGCATTCTTGCGCAACTCCGGCCAATCGCCGAACGGCTGCTGCCACGCGATGGTTCCATGATTCAGATCGATGGCGGTGACGTGACCGTAAGGAGGCTTCGTCAGCGGCAAGCGGCCATGAAACGTAGCCTGCGCGCCGAGATCGCCGAACCATTCGGCATCCACTTCGGACGCTCGGGGATTCGCGGCCGAGTGATCGGCTTTCTTCACGCGAAATATTGCAGCGTTGTTGCTGGTCTTGATGTACAGCATCCCCGTGTCGGGATCGAACGCGCCGCCGCCCCAGTTCGCGCCGCCGATGATGCCGGGCCGGCCGAGCGTCCCTTCGAGCGACGGCGGCGTGAACAGCGGCCCGAGGCGATACTTCTTCATCTCCGCCTGCGCTTCGGCCTTCAGCTCCGGCGTCAGATCGAACGCATCGTCGAGCGTCACGCCCTGCGGCTATAGGCGGCGGCTTCGTCGGAAACGGCTGCGTGGGCGAGGCGTGCTCGCCGGGAACGTCGCTCTGCGGCACCGGCCGCTCTTCGATCGGCCACACCGGCTTGCCGGTCACGCGATCGAACACGAACGCGAATCCCTGCTTGGTGAGCTGCACGACCGCGTCGATCTTCTTCCCATCCACGGTGATCGTCACGAGCGTGGGCGGCGACGCCAGATCGTAGTCCCACAGGCCGTGATGCACGATCTGGAAATGCCACTTGCTGCGCGCCGGTATTGGCGTCGAGGCACACCAGCGATTCGCCGAACAGATTATTGCCCGGCCGATTGCCGCCGTAGAAGTCGTTGCTCGGCGTGCTGACCGGAAGGTACACCAGGCCGCGCTTCTCATCGAGCGTCATCGGCGCCCAGACGTTGGTGTGGCCGGTGAATTTCCACGAATCGTTGCCCCAGGTGTCGTTGCCGAACTCGCCCGCCTGCGGGATCGTGTGGAAGGTCCACACCCGTTTGCCGGTGCGCGCGTCGAACGCGCGCACGTCGCCGGGCGGATCATTCTTATACGATCAGCCGATCGCCCACGCCGTTGCCGAGAATCACCAGATCCTTGTAGACGACCGGCGGCGACGTTTTCGTGTAATGCATCTTGTTGATCTGCCAGACCAGCCCCTGGCTGATGTCGACGATGCCGTTGTCGCCGAACGAATTCGACCGGCTTGCCGGTTTTCGCGTCGAGGGAAATCAGGCGATAGCGGGTGTTGAGGAAAATGCGCGCTGGATTTGCCGTCGCGCCACACCGCGATGCCGCGATGCACGTAGCCGGTGCCGTTGGGCGGCTGGCCGTCGACGTAGGATTTGGGATCGTAGCTCCAGATCTCGGCGCCGGTTTCCGCATTCAGCGCGACGACCCTGTTGTATGGCGTCGTGACGTACAGCACGTCGTCGATCATCAGCGGCGTGTCTTCGAACATGCCCGGGCGCGTGCCGTATTCTTTAAGCTCGGTCTCGCCGGTTTTCCACGTCCAGGCCGGCTTCAGGCCGCGAAACATTCGCTGTATTAATTGTCGTCAGAGCCGAATAGTGCGTCTGGCCCGGATCGCCGCCCCAAAACGCCCATTCCGACCGGGCCGCGGTCCGCGCCGATGACGAAACGAGCGGCTGCGGCAGCAACCGCAATCCACGGCAGCGCGGTCTTCATGCTTGCGCAGCCGCTTCGCGCCGGGCCAGATTTTCGAACACCTTGCCGCCTTTCATGACGAATACCGCGCGTCCCGCCGCGTTGACGTCCTGCAGCGGATTGCCGTCGAACGCGACAATGTCCGCCTGCATCCCCGGCGCGATGGAACCGATCTGATCGCCCAGGTTCAGCGATTCGGCCGAAAGCGAGGTCGCCGAAATCAGCGCGGCCATCGGATCCTGGCCGCCATCGCGCACGCGCACGATGAATTCGCGATAGTTGTGGCCGTGCGCGCCTGCGGTCGCGTCGGTGCCGTAGATGATCTTCAGATTCTTGTGCGTAAGCGCCTTCTTGAAGGTATCGCGCACGATGGCGACTCCCTTTTCCATGTACGCGAAGCCTTCTTCGTTGTAATTCCCGATGCCGAAATACTTAGGCTTGTTTTCAAGATAATTCTGCAGCACTACGCCGATGTTGGGATCGTAGTAGGTCCCGTGCTGCGCCATCAGGTCGAACACTTCGTCGGTCACGAAAGCGCCGTGTTCGATGGAACGTGCATCCGGCGAGCGTGGCGGCCTTCGCCGATGACGCCGAATGCGCATGCACGAGCGTTCGCAGGCCCAGCGATTTGGCTTCTCCGCAAGCGGCTTGAAGCTGCGCGTCAGTCATGGTCTGCTCGCCGCCTTCGCGAATGCTCTTCGACGCGAACAGTTTGATCAGGTCCGCGCCCTGCGCCTTGCGCTCGCGGACCAGCTCGCGCAGCTTGGCGGGATCGCCGCTGGTTTCCGTCATCGGATCGAGCGAAGTCAGCAGGCGCGGCCCAGGGAAAATGCCGCGTGCGATCGCGTCGCGCAGATCCTTGTCGACCATCGCTCCGGGACTCTGCATAGTGGTGAACCCGCCGTCGAGCGTCATCACCGCGTTGTCGGCTACGCGCAGCAGCGCTTGCGACGCCGGCTCGCCGCGTCCCGCCAGGCGGTTGTTGTTATCGAAATGATAGGAGAGGTGCGTGTGTGTATCGATCCATCCCGGCGAAACGGTGAACGCGGAGAGGTCGTAGGTGACCGCGTTCGCCGGCGCGGCGCCCCCCATGCGCGCGATCTTCGAGCCTTCGATCACGATGATGGTGTGGTGCAGCGTTTTGCCTTTTCCATCGAAGACCGTGGACGCTTTCAGCACAATGGGACGCTCCTGCGCAAACAAAACGGCCGCGCTGAGGATCGAGAGAATCAGTTTCGACATGGGCCTCCTCCTTATGAGAGAGACAGCTTCAGTTGGTCCATTCTAGAACGGAATTAGCGCACGCGCATCGGCGGCCCGCAGATTTGTATGCTAGTGTCATGCCATGAAGTGAGCCGCGACCGGAGGAAGCGGTCGGCATAACTTGATAGGAGAACCCCAATGATCCGGAAAGCGCCGTTCCTGTTGCTCTTCTGCTCCCTGCTGCCGGGCGCGACCAAGGCGGAAGAAGAAGCCAAAAAAGAGCTGAAGACGTACTACGAGTCGCTGCCGGCGGCGACGTTCCCGCTCTTCGACGAAACGCAAGCGATGGCGCTGGTGACTCTGCCGCTGGCTTGCGTGGACCGCCCGCAGGCTCTGCCGGAACAACGCCAGGATTATCTGTGGGTTCATGACGACAAGGCTCGGCTGCTCGATGCTTTCGACAAGAACCGCGCCTTTTACGGATGCTTCGACTGGCATTCGGCGGTGAACTCCACTTGGACCATGACCGCCGTGCTGAAACAATTTCCCAATATCGCCGTGGGTCCGCTGATTCGCGAAAAGCTGAAAGAGCATTTGGCCAAGAAAGCCATCGACGGCGAGATCGCCTACTTCAAGACGGCCCGCAATTTCGAAGTCCCTTACGGCTACGCGTGGCTTTTGAAACTGTACGCGGAGCTGATCACGTGGGACGATCCGGACGCGAAGGCGTGGGCTCAGAACCTGGCGCCGATGGTGCAACAATTCTCGAAGAAGCTGGTGGATTACTACAAGGACCTGCCATTCCCGACGCGCACCGGCATGCATCCTAACACCGCGTTTTCCATCACGCTTCTGCTCGATTACACCGAGATTGCCAACGATGCTGCGCTGCGCGAGGTCGCGATCAAGACCGCCAACCGCTTCTTCGCCGGCGATCGCGCCTGTCCCACCGCGTATGAGCCGCAGGGCACCGATTTTCTGTCGCCTTGCCTCGCCGAAGCGGACCTGATGAGCCGCGTGATGGATCGCGAGCATTTCCGCGCGTGGCTGAACGACTTCCTTCCGCCGCTGTATTCGCCCGAGTTCAAGCCGCTGACGCAGCCGGTGGACGTGAGCGGAATCACTAAGGAAGATTTGCAGGGCGGCAAGTCGCATCTCATTGGTGTCGCGTTCTCGCGTGGGCTGGCAATGGCGTACATCGTGCGGGCGCTGCCGTCGGACGATCCACGGGCCGCGGTGCTGCGCAGGCTGGCGACCATTAACGGCCGCAGCGGATTCCAGGCGCTGACCGCGGCGGGTTATTTCGGATCCCACTGGCTGGCGACGTACGCGGTGATGTGCTCGCGCGCGATCGCGCCGCTGGAATCGGCAGACGCCGGAAGCCAGACAGTTGCGGCGAAAAAATGAACGCGGCAGCAAGATGCTGTGTGAAACTCGATATCTACGCCTCCATGTGGTCGCGGGTCGCTAAGCTGGTGATCTTCGGAAGTGCCCACCCCAAGCCGCGATCCCGCGGGTTTTCACACCACTCTTTAGCGGCGGCCCGCTGGTATCACGTCTCAGAAACACGTTGAATCATCCGAGGGATCTCCAGGTTACAAACGATAACCTCGTCATTCCGAGCGGCAGCGAGGAATCTGCTGTTTGCTCGCGTGTTGCCAATGCTTTAGAAACAGATCCCTCGACTGCGCTCGGGATGACTTCGTAATGGGTTGGGATGTGAGGAGGGCATTTGTTATGCAACGAACTTCCGAGACACCACGCTAAGAGCGTGGCGGGAAAACTCCCTGCAACGCGATACAGAAGTTCAAGACCAGGTAGGGTTGCAGATTGTTATGCGGCTGGTTCCCTCCCGCCGCGCTCAGCGCCACCGGGCTCATCAGAACGTTGGTGCCGCCGCTGGAGGCGGCATAGGCCGCCGGATGGCCTTTCGCGCCTCCGCCCCAGACGTTGCCGCCCGGCGCGGACGATCCACCGTTTCCAGATGCCAACAGGTTGTGATTATGCGTCGGCAGTTCCGACTCGAGCAGAGTCACGGTTTCCGACCCTCCCGTTTCGCCCAGGTCGTGCAGACTCAATCCCGGACCCTGCCCAGGGTGCATGGTCGCCAAACCTTGCAGATTCGGCAATGCGAAGTTGCTTTTCCCGTCCCCTCCATAGGTGGTGCCAAGGAGCGAAAACAGCGCTGTGTTCTGGCTGAGCGGCAGAATCTGACCATCGCAGAAAGCCCAGCCGGTTGGCGGGAAATTGAATGGGAAAATTCTCACTTCGGCAACAAATGGATCCATTTCTTTTCTCTCCGGCTAATTCTGACTGGGGAAAATCCCTTGCAGAGCAATACAATAATTCAGCGTCAGGAACGGCGCCATGTTCAGATGCGGCTGGCTGCCCCCCACCGCGCTCACGCAGCTCGGGCTCATTCCGGTATTCGGCGAAGCGGAGCTGTACGGGTTCTCGTTCGACTTAGCCCACAAAGCGTCGTTGGGGCTGGTCAGGTTCGCGCTGGAGCTGCTTCCCGTGGTTTGGTGGAAGTGCGTAGGGATTTCGTTGATGTTGAGCGTGTGGTCTTGCTCACCGCCCGTCTCTCCCAGAATGTGGCCGTTCCCCATATGCATGGGGACCTTGCTTTGCAGGTTGGGCAGACCGAAGTTTACACGGCCGTCGCCGCCGTAGCTGGTTCCCAGAAGCGCAAACAGGGCTTGGTTCTGATTGATGGGCAGCAACTGTCCATCGCACAAAGCCCAGCCCTTCGGCGGAAAGCCGAAGGAAAAGATCTTGATCTCCGATAAAAACGGTGTTGCCATATTTTCACCCTCCGAGGTGGAATCTCATGTCTGCGACGGAAATACGCCGAACAACGAAATGATGTAATTCATACAAAGATACGGCTTGAAGTTGTCGTGCGGCTGCGACCCTCCGGAGAACTGAGCCGCCACCGCGATCGCATCCGGCACGCTTCCCGGCGCCGTAAATGCGCCGAGACCGGAACTGGCCCACACCCCGCCCGCCGGGCTTGGCTGGTTGCCGGGACCGCTGACCGCCGCCGGCGAGTGCTGGTGAGATGGGATCTGCGAGACGGTTAAGGTCACCTGCTCCACTCCTCCGGTCTCAGCCAACGTAAAACCGTTACCCTGATGAATCGCCAAACGGCCGCGGAGGTCGGGGAGCGCAAACGTGCTTTGCCCATCCCCACCGTAAGTCGTCCCGATCAAATTGAAAAGAGTCTCGAAATCGGATATGGCCAGCAGCGTCCCATCGCAGAACATCCACCCCGCGGGCGCAAAGTTACCCGCGAAGATCCGAATCTCCCCGACATACGGTGACGACATGCAAGCTCCTAGGACTTAAGTCCCATACGTCAAGACAGTTGACGGATGGGTCCGCAATTGTGGTATCATAGCACGAACTTTCGTCGATCTTCAAGCCGGATGTAACGCAATCGGGGGAATATGTTTTTTTCGAGACGCCACTTATTCCGCCTTGGGCAAGCGTGCCTAGCGGCGGCGGCCGTTCCGGCCAGGGTTTTTGCGGAAGAACCGGGCGCCGGTTCCGCGCTCGCCGATCCGCTGCTGAAAATGACGCGGGATAGCTTTACGCCCTTGCTAAGGTCCGGTTTTGTGGCCAACTCCGGTTCGACCAAACCCACCTGGCTCACGCTGATCGCGGTGGACGACGCGTCCACGCCGGCCAGCGCAAACTCTCCCGCGGGAGTTCCGAAAACAGACGCATTCACGCTCCAGTTCCAGGCCGTTGGCGCGCCGCTGAAGCAGGGAACGCATCAGCTAGAGCATGCATCGCTGGGCCGGTTCGCGCTGTTCCTGGTACCCTCCGGGAGTTCGGCCTATACGGCGACCGTCAACCATCTGGTGGGCCCGCTTCCGCCGAACTATACGATTCCTGTGCGGAAGCAGAAGGCGGCCGCTCCAGCAACAGCAAGAATCCGTTCTCGGATGCAATCCGAAACCCCAGCCGTTTAAAAAGCCGTAGCGAAGGATTAAAGCTTTCGACGTGGACGGTAATAGGTTGACCCGCGCGGTCCGCTTCGTCGAGGATTTCCGCGAGCACTCCCGATCCGACGCCGGCGTTTCGCGAGGCGGTGGCGATCAGAATGTCCAGGATATGAAACCCTGGGGCCTCACGCGAGAGATACAAGCGCCCCACCGGGCGGCCGTCGACGCAGATGATTTCATGGGTCGCGCGAGGATGATTTTCCGCGTAGGATTTCGATTGCGCCGCGAACTGCATTTCGACAAACGCGCGTTTTTGCGCGCCGGTCCAAGGCGTCGGCGCCAGCTCAGCCGCGCGGCTGTCGGCGTATAGATCCACAAGAAAGGCTTGGTTGGCGTCGGAAACGGTGCGGAACGTAATGGTCATGCTTCGGAGTTTTGAAGCCGGTTGAACACGGCCTGGTAGCGCATGCCCGCTGCGTCCGGACCGATGGGGACCAGGAACAAGTCTATAGAGCCGAGCGTTTCATGTTCGACACGATAGGTGCGCTGCGGGAACACGGGCGTCATCGCTCCGCGGAAAACCAAGGAAAACTGCTCGAACGCCGGCGCGTCGTTCCGCTCCGTAACCTCTACCAGCTCGAGCGGCGCGCGTTCGGGCGGGAACGACAGGTAGAACGTGGTATGCACGTGGTCCGAGAAATTCTTGCTAGTCAGATGTTGGGACACGCTCCATCTCAATATACATTGCGTCGGATCCCAGGGAAACAAAACCGAGCCGCCGGTAGAGATGGATCGCGGGATTTCCGCACGCCACGCTGAGACGAAGCGGGAGTTTGAGGTTTCCAGCCTCGCGGATCAAGTCCGAGATAATTTGCCCGCCGATGCCGTGGCCGCGATATTCGGGAAGCAGTGCGATATCGATCAGGCGCATCTGGGACGAAGAGCGGAAAACGATCATCGAACCGGCAGGGCGCCCGGTATCCAGCAGAATGCTGTGCGCCGCCCCGGGAAAAGACGCGGCATAGCCTTGCTTGCGCGCGTTATATTGCATGCGCAGGAACATCTCCTGCTGTTGCGCCGGCCATCCCCATTGGGCGATTTCTTCCGCACGGCTGGCCTCGTAAACTTTCCGGAGAAACGCGTCATCCTCTGCCGTGGCTGGCCGTAGAGACAATTCCGCCATGAAAATCGAAGAGTAACAAGTCCCGCCGTGCGAGTACAATCGGGCTAAATGGACAAGCTCGCGATGCAGTTCCGCATCCTGGACCGGACGGTGTGCGTCGAAGCCGAGCGTCCCGCGGCGGAGATGCGTTTAGATGAGGCGCTGCCGTTTCTCAAATCCCTGGACGACCAGGCGCTCACCATCGTTGTGGAGAAAATCGGCGAACGCGTGACGTGCGCGAAGGGCTGTTCGGCCTGCTGCCGCAGCCAACTGGTGCCGGTGACGCCGGTCGAGGCCTACGCGATCCTCCGCCTGGTCGACGAAATGCCGGAACCGCGCCGCGGCGAGATTCTGGCGCGCTTCGCGGATCGAGTTGAGCGGCTGGAGGCGGCTGGCCTGGCCGAAAAGTACCAGGAATCGAGCGAACAGGGGCGAGCGATGCTGCTCCAGTATCTGGATCTGGGCTTGGTTTGTCCGTTCCTTGAAAACGACGCGTGCAGTATTTACGAGCAGCGTCCCTTCGCGTGCCGCCAGTACCTGGTGACCACCCCCAAAGAGCTTTGCGCCACGCCTCTCACGTCGCCCGTGAAGACCGTGCCGACGATTTTCGTGCCCGCCACGGCAGTTCTCGAAACGGCGGCAGAACTCAGCGGGAAGGCGCAACACACCGTGCCGCTGATCTTGTCTCTGGACTATGCACAAATGCATCGGGATGAATTGGAGCACACTTATCCCACGGCTAAGGTGTTCAACCGAGTGCTGGAGAGAATGTTCGTGGGAGCCTACCAGAGGGGCAGTCTGTTACCGGAAATGCAATAAAACAGACGGAAGTACTATTGTTCTTTGGTTCGTAAAATTCGTTGATCTGCTCACCGGGTTGTGGTATATCTATAACCCTAAGGAAACAGAAGAGGCTTCTTCTGTTTGACAAGCGCTCGGCTGCCGGCGGCAGAGCACACCGTCGATTTTGAAGTCGCTGATGCGTGTAGGTGAATCGGGGGGCATGTAGTTGATTTTCTGCGGCGATACCTGCGGTCTCGCGAATGCCGGTAGGCGCGCAGCCCTCTTTGTTCCACCTACCCCCGTTTCAATTTGTTCCACCCACCCCGGTTTCAAGGTGATCACTCATGAATTTTAAGCGGACGCGTGTATTCCGTCACCCCATGATTCGAAACGCGGCGGTGCTGCTGGTGCTGGCGCAGGCGGTCGGTCTGCAGGTGACGCGGAATGCGCGAAAAGTCCACGCCGATTCGGCGACGGTGACTCTGAACCTGTCCGCGGCGCGCCAGTTTCAAACCGTGTACCAAGGGTCGCCACACGCTTTGCAGGCGATGGGGCCCGGCCGGGTCTCGCCGCTTTCGATGGCCACCGGCGATTTCGATGTGGATGGCATCGGCGACCTGGCCGTGGGGTTCGCGGCACCGCAAGGCAGCGGCATGATCGCGATCCACCGCGGGAATCTGGACGCGTATGCTCCGCAGAGCGCGGCCAGTTTTCAGGCGATCTCCCGCGGCGAAGTTCTGCCGCCCTATCTTCCGCAAGCCGCGGTGGTGGATGTTCCCGAACGGCCGGATTTTCTGACGGCCGGCGATGTTTTCGGACAGAACGGCCCGGGAGTCATCGCGGCCGCCCGGGGCGGCAGCAAAATGTACGTGGTCGCTCGCGGTTCGTCGGGAAAAATGGAAGTGGTGCAATCCATTCCCTCCGGCGCCATCACGGCGCTGAGCGCGCACCAGCTTCTGCCTGGAAAATATGCGCAGGTTGTGGTGGGCGCGCACGGTCCGAACGGTCCGGAGCTGGATGTCTATAGCGGCTCGAACGAAGGGCTGTCGAAGGTATCCAGTTTCGCGCTGGCGAGCGACGCGACCGCGTTTGCTTCCGGGAACCTGGATGGCGATACTTCACCCGATGTGCTGGTGCTGGCGGGAGGCGCGCTTTCGATTTTGCACGGCGGGAGCCAAACGCTGGAGCCGGTGCGGGTTCCTTATACCGTCTCCTCGGCGGTGCTGGGGCGATTCCTGTTCGACCGCGGCGGCCTCGCGCAAATGGCTTTGCTGGCGACGGATGGGAGCGTGCATATTCTCGCGCAGGACTCGCTCGATTCGCGGCCGTTCACCGCGGACGAAGCCCGTGCCTTGAAGCTTGCGACCCATCACCCGTCCGCGCAGCCTTTACCGTCGCAACGGGAGGTGAGCTGGAAGGAGATGGAGAGCTATCCGGCCGCCGGCGCCGTGGACGCGTCCGGAAAGCTGCCTGCGATGTTCCGGACACGCATCACCAACAACGGCGCCGACGACATTATGCTATGGAATGCGGCGCGGCTGTCTCTGGTGGTGCACACCGACTTGAATCCCAGCTCCGGCGTTGTGATCGACCGCCCCGATCTGGGAGTGAACGCAGCGGCTGCGGCGCCGGTGCGTGTGAATTTCGACTCGCGGCCCGGCCTGGTTTATGTGAAGAGCGGCCAGACTGTTCCCTTTATTCAAGCGGCTTCGTCCACCACGTTTTTCCCCAACGAATTCGACGATCCGGCGGCGCCGCTGAATCTGAGCACGGTCTGCAAAAATACCAGCAACGCGGATATGAGCTCGGCTTGCAGCTTGCGTGAGGCGGTGCTTAAGGCCAGCGCCGATAGCGGGAACACCGACACCGTCATGCTGGCCGCGGGGAACTACACACTTTCGCGAGCCAAGCTCCCCGGCGACTACTCGGGTTTTAACGGCGCTCTCTACATCAACAATTCGATGAACATCGTGGGAACGGGCCAAGGCTCGACGTTCATTGCGGGCGGGCCCAGCGCGGGCGCTGGTGTCGACATGGTGATGGCGGTTAACGAAGACATCAGCCCCACGACCAACTCCTCCGCCACCATTTCCAATCTCACCATCGAATTTGGAACCAACCAGGGAACCATTGCCGACGGAAACTCCGATCAGGATGGCGGCGGGATGGAATTCGACACCGGCACCTCCGGCAACGCGACGCTAACGATGATCAACGTAACGCTGTCCCACAACCAGACCACCGATGGTTTCGGCGGCGGCATCGCTTTGTTCGACTTTCTGGTGCAGCCCGCCAGCGGGCAGGCGATCTTCACGAACTGCATCTTTGACAGCAATTCCGTGCACGGCGTCGGCGGCGACGGCAGCCAGGCGGGCGCCATCTGGGCATCGATTACGAACAGTGTTCCGGCCTTGTTTACCATGACCAACACGCAGGTGACTAACAATCAGTCCACCGGCGCCGGCGGGGCCGGAGGAGCCATCGAAATCAACGGCCCTTCGGGCGCGAATCCGCAATCGGCGATCCACGCGAGCCTGATCTCGGGCAATTCCACATCGGGACAGGGTGGGGCAATTTACACGACGTCGGGAGTGGTGATCGATACCGGCACCATCATCAGCAACAACACAGCTACCGGGGATGGCGGAGGAATCTGGACCAACTCGTCCGACACCAGCACGTGGTCGAACGTCACGTTTACGGCCAACCACAGCTCCGGGAACGGTGGCGGCATTCACGTCGATGCGTTTGGCGGTCCCGTCAATATCAGTTTCAGCCGGATCGCCGGGAATACCGCGACCGGCACCGGGCACGATCTGGATAATTCCACCAACCTTTCGAATCCGCCGGGAACCGCGGTAACGGCGCAGCACAACTGGTGGGGCACCAACACTCCCGGATCGCCCGGCATCAGCCCCAGCACTTCAAATTGTCCGGCGGCGGGCTTTCAGATCTGCTTCGCCCCTTATCTGGTGCTCGGCTTGACTGCGAATCCAACCACGGTCATGATCAACACGACTTCTCAACTGACGGCCAGCTTCCTTACCGATAGCGGCCTCAACCCGGTGGCGGCCAGCGATCTGGGCGTGCTGACCGGAGTGCCGATCACGTTCCCGAATCCGCTGCTGGGCAACATCACTTCCTCCGACAGCGTGATTGAGAATCAGCAGGCAATTTCATCCGCCTCCGAAATCGGGACCACGGCGACCATCACGACCTCCGCGCCGCATAACTTCTCGAGCGGACAGACGGTCACGATCGCTGGCGTCAGCCCGATCGGCTACAACGGCGAGTTCACGATCACTTCAACCACTTCGACGACGTTCACTTATGTCGACCCGACTTCGGGACTGGGCGCAGGCTCAGGCGGAACCGCTTCAGTACCGGCAGGCATCGGCACCGCGGTGTACACCGCGGGCGGCACGGGAGGAAACGGCCAAGCCAGCGCGAAGGTGGACAATGCAACGGTCAACGTCGCGATCACGGTGGTTCAACCGCCGACCATAAGTAAGGCCTTTAATCCGGCTACGGTTACGCCGGGCCAGAAGAGCACCATCACGTTCTCATTGAACAACCCGAATACCATCGCGATCGACGCCAATTTCACGGATACGTTGCCGGCCGGATTGACGGTCGCCTCCACTCCGAACGTGGTCAACACCTGCGGAGGAACGGTGACCGCAACTGCGGGAACGGGCACGATAAGTTTCACCAACGCCACTTGGGCAGGCGGCGCCTGCACGATCTCCGTGGACCTGACCGCTCCGGGGACCGATGGCGTGCTGTCCAACAATGTCACCCTAAATTCCACCGCCGCGGGGAACAGCACTCAAGCCTCCGCAAACTTGACCGTGATCGCTCCGCCGGCGATCGCCAAAGCATTCGGAGCGCTCACGATCCCGCTGGGCACCACCACTTCGTTGACCTTCACGCTCAGCAGCTCGAACAGCAGCCTGACCCTGAACGGAGTCTCCTTTACCGATAGTTTGCCCGCCGGATTGGTGGTCGCGTCGACACCCAATCTGAACAGCACTTGCAGCGGAGTCGCTTCGGCGCCGGGCGGGGGCTCGAGTGTAACGCTGACGGGGGCCACCCTGACTCCGGGAGCGAGTTGCACGGTCTCGGTCAACGTCAACGGTTCGATTGCGGGCGCGAAGAATAACACCGTTTCCGTCAGTTCCACCAATGGAGGCAACGGCGTCAATTCCAATGCATCCGTCACAGTGATCGCGTCACCATCCATCGCTAAGGCGTTCAACCCGACTTCGATCGCGGCAGGCTCGACCACTACGCTGACCTTCACCATCACGAATCCGGGGGCGAACGCGATGAGTCTAACCGGTGTCGCGTTCACCGATACGCTGCCGGCGGGACTCACGGTCGCGAACGGATCGAGTCCGATCTGCGGCGGGACGCTGACCACCACGAATCCGACCACCATCACGCTCAGCGGCGCGACCATCGCGGCTAACGCGCAATGCATATTCCCGGTGACGGTGACCGGCGCGTCGGCGGGTCCGTACACCAATGTGACGGGCGCAGTGACTTCGACCAATGGAGGCACGGGCAACACCGCTTCGGCGGGTCTGACCGTCACCAGCGCCGTCGACCTGACCATCGCCATGACCCATGCCGGAAACTTCGCGCAGAACCAGCTGGGTGACGCATTCTACCTCTCGGTGAGTAATGTCGGTTCCGCGTCGACGGACGGATCCACGGTGACCGTGACCGACACCCTACCGGTCGGCTTCACCGCCACGACGATCTTCGGGAGCGGGTGGAACTGCACGCTTGGCACCCTGACATGCACGCGAAACGACGTGCTGGGCGCGAGCGCGAGCTATCCGATGATCACAATTTTCGTGAACATAGCCTCCGACGCCGGGCCCAGTCTGACCAATACGGCCACGGTTTCGGGAGGAGGAGACGCAACGCCCGGAAACGACACAGCGTCGAACACGGTTGCGATCGCGCAGACTTCGTCGGAGACACTCACCGGGGCGATTTCGAGCAAGACCGGCGCTCAGAACGCGCGGGTCTGGGTGGTTACCGTAGCCAATACCGCGGCGAGTGCGGCCGCCGGCGCGCAAATCACAGGGATAACGCTTACCCAGATCGGCGGCGCGGCCTGCACGCCGGTCATCAATACCGCGTTCCCCATCGCTCTCGGCACGATCGCAGCGTCGGGAGGAACGGCTAGTGGAAGTGTCACACTCGATTTCACTGGCTGCTCGGCGATTGCCCGATTTAGGGTCACGGCGCAGTTCTCCGCGAACGCAGGCGCGAATACCGGATCGATGACACTGAATAATCAGTTCCGCTAATGCGATGATAATGGAATGTACCTCGGAGGAATGGGAGCAATGACCAAGTTCTTCAGGATCGCTGGCGTGGTGGCGGCGCTGTGGCTACGGCCGGCGAGTGGAGCGGGAATCTCGTTCGCTTCGATTCCAGCGAACGGCGTGATCGACGCAGCCGCCGGGGGATTCAACGGCTGGGGATTCGATATCACCGACACCACGGACTTCATCACGCTCGACAGCGCCTTGTTCAACCTGACGTCCGTGGATGGCGTGCCGGAAACGGGAGGCTTTCCACCTATTGGCAGCTATACGGATCTGACGCTGAATCTGGTGGGGCCAAGCGGTGGAATATTCGTGGTCGGCGGCGGAGTTTTCGCCAACGGAACGGAAGTAATCCAGCCCTTCGCCCCGGTTGGCGGCACTCCCAACCCGGGACAGGACATCGGAGCGGGCGAAGTGGTTCTTAACCCGGGGGTCCTCGCAGGCACAGACGTCAAAGGCAACATCATATTTACTTACGAGGAGTGGAGCGTCAGTCCCAACGATCCTGCGTTCGACCCTGGCGCGGATCTGGTTGCCACCAACCAGACTGCTAGCGTTCCGGAGGAAGTGATCGCGGGAGTCCCAGAGCCGGGGAGCATCGTTTTGCTCGGCACAGCGCTCGCGGCCCTGCTGCTATGGCATGCTGTGCGGAAAAATCCGAAGCTCAGCTAAACCATCCTCTTTCCGAAATCAGTGTGAAAACCCGATATATCGACCGCTTCCTTTGGTCGCGGCTCGTAGTCGGCTCGTTCAAATATCAGCAACTTAAACGAGCCGCGACCACAGGAAGCGGTGGATGTCGCGGGTCTTCACTTAGGCGCGCCACAGTAAGCGGTTATCTCCTGCGCTTTCACACATGCTCTTCCGTCGACGATCCCGAATAGTATACACTCGGTTGATTCGGGAGATCGTGACTTATGTTCATTCCGCGCGCATGGATTCGACGTTCGCTGCTGTTTTGCCTGCCCCTGGCTGCAATGGCTCAGTCGATCGACGGCAGGCTTTATTCCGAGATGCACTGGCGCTCGATCGGTCCGCCGCGCGCGGGACGCGCGCGCGCGCTCGCCGGCGTCGCCAGCCAGCCCAACGTCTTCTACATCGGCTTCGATAACGGCGGCGTGTGGCGCTCCACGGACTTCGGCTCGACGTGGACGCCGCTGTTCGATAACCAGCCCACCGGCTCGATCGGCGCCATCGCGGTGGCGCCGTCGGACCCCAACATCATCTACGTCGGCAGCGGCGCGGGCATCATCCGGCCCGATCTCGCCGTCGGCGACGGCATGTACAAGTCCACCGACGCGGGCAAGACCTGGACGCACCTCGGCCTGCGCGATTCGCAGATGATCGCCAACATCGAGGTCGATCCCCGGAATCCGAACCGGCTGTTCGTCGCGGCGCTCGGCCATCCGTACGGTCCGAATCCGGAGCGCGGCATTTTCCGCTCGACCGACGGCGGCGCGACGTTTCGAGAAGGTCCTGTACAAGGACGAATACACCAGCGGCAACGACGTTCGCATCGATCCGAAGGATCCGAACACCGTCTACGCGGCGCTGTGGCAGCAGCAGCAGGGCTTCTACGAGAACGGCGCTTTCGGCGGCACCGACGGCGGCATCTTCAAATCCACCGACGGCGGCTCGACCTGGAAGCAGCTCACCGGCGGCCTGCCGCCGATCATCGAAGCGAATCTCGCGATCGCGCCGAGCAATCCTCGAACGTGATTTACGCCACGATCGCGACGACGCAAGCTCCCGGCGGGAGGCGCAGGTCGCGGCGGGCGCGGCGGCGGCGCGAACGGGACCATCGTGTTTTACAAGTCTACCGACGGCGGCGAGCATTGGTCGCTGGCCACGGACGATCCGCGCGTTTCCGAGACCGGATCGCAGCGCCATCCGCCCGACACCCGTCCGCTGGGGCGCATCGGCGGCGGCGACCTGCCGACCATCACCGTCGATCCGAAAAACGAAAACGTCGTCTATAGCTGCTCGACCGTGTTCTGGCGCACCGAGGACGGCGGCCTGACGTGGTCGGCCGTGCGCGGCGCGCCCGGCGGCGACGACTATCAGAAGAGCTGGGTCAATCCCGACAATCCGAACATCATTCTGCTGGTCAGCGACCAGGGCGGCGTGGTCTCCGCCAATCGCGGCGAATCCTGGAGCAACTGGTACACCCAGCCGACGGCCGCGATGTATCACGTCACCGCCGACAACGCGTTTCCCTATCGCCTGTGCAGCGGCCAGCAGGATTCCGGCTCGGCGTGCGTGGACAGCCGCAGCATGGACGGCGAGATCACGTTCCACGACTGGCATCCGGTGGGCATCGAAGAGTACGGCGAGGCCGCGCCCGATCCGAAGAATCCCGACCTGGTGTACGGCGGAAAGGTGCAGCCTGTATAACCGCCTGACCGGCCAGAAAGCTGCCGTCGGACCTCCGGGCGGTGGCCGCGGCGGCGAAGTGGTGGAGATGCCGAAGGGCGCGCCGCCTCCGCGCGCACGTTCGCACGCAGCCGCTGATCTGGTCGCCCAAGGATCCGAACGTGCTGTTCTACGCGACCGCCGGCGTCTGGAAGACCATCAACGGCGGGCATAGCTGGACGCCGATCAGCGGCGATCTGACCCGCCAGACGTGGGACGTTCCCGCCAACGCCGGCAAATACGCGTCGACGGTGAAGCCGTCGGCCCTGGGGACCATCACCGCGCTTGCGCCCTCGCCGCTCGACGTGAACGTGCTCTGGGCCGGCACCGGCGACGGCCTGATCCAAGTCACCATCGACGGCGGCGCGAAGTGGACCAACGTCACGCCGCCGCAGATCAAGCCGTGGACGCGCATCTTCAACATGGACGCCGGCCACTTCGACACCAAGACCGCCTACGCCGCCGCCAACACGCTGCGCCTCGACGACATGAACCCGCACTTCTGGCGCACGCACGACGGCGGCAAGACGTGGACCGAGATCGACAACGGCATCGCGCGGCGGCGCCGTGGCCAACTCGATTCGCGAAGATCCGCGCAAGAAGGGTCTGCTCTACGCCGCCACCGACACGCAGGTCTGGGTTTCGTTCGACGACGGCGACCACTGGCATTCGCTGCGGCTGAACATGCCGGCGATTTCAGTGCGCGATATCGAAGTGAAGGACGACGCGTCGTGCATGTGCTCCGATCTGGTGGCCGGGACGCACGGCCGCGGCTTCTGGATTCTCGACGACGTGACGCCGCTGCGCCAGGCTGCCGAGGCCGCGGCCGCAACGAACGCGTATCTCTTCAAGCCCGAGACCGGCATCCGCATTCGCTTCGGCACCAACGATCCGACGCCGTGGCCGCCGGAGCTGCCGGCCGGCGAAAATCCGCCGACCGGCGCGCATCGTCGATTACTACCTGCCCGACAAACGCCGGCGCCGTGAAGCTCGAATTTCTGGATGCGCAAGGCAAGGTGATTGCGCACCTATTCGAGCAACGATCCCGTGCGCAATCCCGATCCGGCGACCGATCCGGTGGCCTACAACAAGCTCTGCCAGGAGACTCCGACCGCGCCCGATTGCGGTCTGCCGCTGTACTGGCCCGCGCCGCCAGCAGATACTGAGAACCAGCGCGGGCATGCATCGCTTCACCTGGGACATGCATTACGATCCGATTCCCGGCATGGGCGGCGGAGGTCGCGGCGGTGGAGGCGGCGCGAACGGCGCGGTCCCGCATCGGACCTACCCGGCGATCAATTCGCCGTGGGTCGCTCCCGGAACCTACACCGTGCGGCTGACCGTGAACGGAAAGAGCTCTGACGCAGCCGATCACGATTAAGATGGACCCTCGCGTGAAGATCACGCCCGAAGTGCAGCGGATTTTCACCTTGACCACGCAGATGGAGACCGGCGCGATGAGCGCAATGGCTGCGTACAAGGATGCGCGGGTGCTGCTGGATAAGTTGAAGGCCCGTCCGCAATCGGCGGCGAATGACGCGCTGATCAAGCAGGTGGAAGAGATCGCGCCGATGGAAGCTCCGGAAAGCGGCGGAGGTCGAGGAGGCCGCGGTGGTGGTGCCCCTGAACCTCCCCCTCCCGCGAATCTTTCAAACATCGGAGCAAGGATGGTCGGGGCCGCGATGCCGATGCAAGCGTCGGAGATGGCTCCAACCGCGGTGCAGATCGAAGCGTGCGTGAAGGAGGAGGCGGTCTATAGTTCGTTAATGGCGAAGTGGGCCGCAGTGAAGGTGAAGGCGGGCGGGAAGCCGTAGGGCCCCAGAACTCCGAGTCGGTGACTTCTGCTCTCTCTAGGTGGGTTGGTCGAGTTTAGAGCTGACGTGAACGCCGTTTCACGATGAACTTGGACTTCAACGGTTTGAGATCGGCCACGTGGCTTCCGCGCTCATTACTGAACGCTGGCGGCTAATCGCGAGTGACGCGCCGACACTGAACGCGAGATAATGGCTTCGTGCATGCTCCAACCGGATTCGTGAACCAGACCCAGCTCGCGCAGAGCGTCAATACCGCCATTCGGAGCTTGAATCCGCGGGTGTGAGGGGGACAGACCGAACTGTCCCCCTCGCTCCCTCCTATCTGCAATCCACCAGTGATGCAATGAGCGATGAACAAAACATACATTTAGATGCAGCACGCTTTCAACGCATTGCCGAGCTGCAGGATGCTGGGCAGTTTGCAGAAGTCATCCGAGAGTCGCAGATTGCACTAGCAGAAACGACAGATCCGAACGATCAGGCAAGTCTATTGATCGATGCCATTGTGGCTTGCCAAATCCTAGACCGTGTACCGGAAGCGCGACAGATGCTCGGAAAACTGAAGCAATTGGACATTTCAGACGTAGAAGGGCGGCTGAACGCCGAATTCTGCGAGCCTTGCATTTTGGTCCAGGAAGGCCGCCTTGAGGAGGGTGTAGTTGCCTTTGCTGCGCTGCTTGAACGTCGCGGGGAGATTCTAAGGCAAGCCGACTTTCGATACCTCTATCAGGACATCCAGTCGCGGCGTGCGTTGGCCCTCGTAGAACTTGAGCGATTCGGCGAGGCATTGCTGGTGTCACGTGAGAATATTTCCTTCGTTTTTGAATCCGCAGAAGTGGAACAAAGGACGCGCTTTTGTCTAGCGGTTTCCCTTGAGGCAACCGGAGACTCCGAGTCTGCCAAGGAAGAGCTGATTCGGGTCATCGATTTCGGCATCAAGAACGACCTTGAAGAACACGCGCGATATCATCTTGCGAGACGCTACTTCATCGCCGGGGCGTTCGCTCGGGCACTTCAACAACTTGAAGCGATCGTACGGGATCGTCCGCAAGGGGATTTTGTGATCGAAAGAAGAGAGCTTTATGACGGTCTTTCACGGACGTACCAGCAAGTCGGGGATGCTGCGAACGCAAAGCGCTACGCGCAGCTTGCAAAGAAAGCGTAGAGCTTCGCGGAAGGCGGGGACAGCCTGGGGACGAGGGGGACAGATAGAATCGACCCGCGCGAAAATGTGTAAAACAAGGCGAAGGGGACAGAATTGTCCCCCATACACCCCGCGTGTGGTCCGGGCAGAGCGGGACCTTCTCCGCACACCGGGATAAAGCGCGGCGCCAATCCCGCCGATATCATCCAACAGATGCGGATACTCGTCTGTTTATTCATATGCACGATCGGGTGCCTGGCGCAGCGCGCTGAGGACCAAGTCCTTGCCGTTTACAAACAGATGGAGAAGGCCGAGCAAACCGGCGACGCGAACGCCTTTGTCGGGCTGTGGTCTCGCGAAGGAGTGGCGAACGCGGAGAAGATGCGGCCGTATCTGCGCCCGCGGCCGAATGCGCATTACACCTCGTCCAAGGTTTTCGTACAGGGAGACGAGGCCGTGTTGCTGGGACAAATCGGTGAAGCGCAATTCCTGGAGATGCGTCTCGTCAGGGAAGACGGGCTCTGGAAGATCAAGGACCAGCTCTGGAGCGAGAAGCCGTACCCCGCGGACTCGGTTTATGCCATGATTCCGCCGCCCGCCGGCGCCTTCGAGCGCGCAGGAGCTCCGTGGCAGAACGTCGCGCCGGCATTCGATACGACAGCGGCGGCCAAGCGTGGTTGGCAAGTGCGGGCAACTTTCGATGAATCGTTTTTATATGTTCGGATCGAATCGTCTACGCCGGTCCCTGCGCCCGGCAGCCAGGCGGAGAAGCCGCCCATGGGATGGCCGGTGATGAAAGTCGGCGTTTCCGGCGTTGGCGAGTTCGTGTTGCACGCCAGCGCGAACATCGGAGACCAGGCGACGTTCGATGAGAGTGGCCGCGCGAACAGTCATCGGCCTTTCGTGGCGTATTGGCTTATGCTGGAGCGCGCCGACCAGATGATCTTCCAGGCAACCGCGGGCCAGCATCCCGATCCGTTGGTTCAGGCCGGAGACCACTTCTTCGACCTGCGCGTCCCCTTGCGCACGATGGGCGTCGCGGATGCGAGGCACACGAAAATCACGATTGCCGACGCACAATGGCCGAAGAGCGCGATTTTCAGCCTTGAAGTGCAGCCGTATCGATAGGGATCGATCCGGCCGGCCTTAGGAGCATGCCGGGGCCATCCGACCCCAGAGTCATTCCGAGCGGAGCGAGGAATCTGCTTTTCGTTCGGCTGTTATCGGCGCTTTAAGAGCAGATCCCTCGCCGCGCTCGGGATGACGGGCGTCGTAAGTGCAATTATCCAGCGAACGGACTCGCTCCCTGCGAGCGCTAGTTTGACTTGTTCGAGAAGTGCTTTCGAAGTTTGGCAACTTCTTCGCTGGAAGGAGGCCAGTTCGCGTCGCACGTATTACAGTGGAACATCAGCGTATCGGATTTCAATGCCGCTTCGAATTTCTCCCGACTGAGTGTAACGGTTTGGTTGTGATTGTTCGGACATACCGTTTCGAACTCCATGCGATCGCTCATGAGCCTCCTGCTGCAAGCATCCAGTTTGGCACAATCCGCCATTGCTACCAGACGCCGTTGGTACCATACAGGGATCTGAGGAGACTCTCTACCATGATGCGATTCTTCATCGCGCTCTCGGTTGGCTTGGCTTGGGGACAGACGGGGACGTACCCCAACCTACCCAGCGAAACGCCGGCTAAACTTCAGCCCTCCACTTACGGCTTCGACTACGAGCGCCGCGAGGTCATGATTCCCATGCGCGACGGAGTCCACCTCCACACTGTCATCCTGGTGCCGAAGGGTGCCAAGAGCGCGCCGATTCTGCTCACGCGCACTCCCTACAATGCAACCGAGCTCACCACGCACGCGCATAGCTCGCATCTGGGGCCGATTCTCGAAGGATACGACAACGCCGTCGAGGTGATCGTCGACGGCGGCTACATCCGCGTGATCCAGGATGTGCGCGGCAAATATGGAAGCGAGGGCGATTACATCATGAATCGTCCTCTGCACGGGCCGCAGAATCCCACTATGGTGGACCATTCGACCGACACGTACGACACCATCGACTGGCTGGTGAAAAATATTCCGGAGACCAACGGCAAAGTCGGCATCCTGGGGATTTCTTATGACGGTTTTCTGCCGCTGATGGCGCTGGTGAATCCGCATCCGGCGCTGAAAGTTTCGGTGCCGATGAATCCCATGGTCGACGGCTGGATGGGTGACGACTGGTTTCACAACGGTGCGTTTCGCGAGCAAAACATGCCGTACGTTTACGAACAGGAAGCCGCGCGCGGCAACGACGCGAAATGGTTCACCAGCAATTTCGACGATTACGATACTTACATGCAGGCCGGATCTGCGGGCGAGCTGGGGCAGCGGCGCGGTCTGGAGCAGATCGGTTTCTGGCGCAAGCTGCTGGCGCATCCGAGCTACGATGCGTTCTGGAAAGATCAGGCCATGGACAAACTGCTGGCCGCGCAGCCGCTGAAAGTTCCTGTGATGCTGGTCCACAGTTTGTGGGATCAGGAAGATATTTACGGCGCGATCGCGGTGTACAAAGCGATAAAGCCGAAGGACACGGCGAACGACAAAGTATTTCTGGTGATGGGCCCTTGGCATCACGGGCAGGAGATCGCGGACGGAAGCACGCTCGGCGCGCTGAAGTTCAATAGCGATACGGGCGTGTATTTTCGCACGGAAGTTCTGCGGCCGTTCCTGGATCAATATTTGAAAGACGGCGCGCCGAAGTCGAATGTCGCTCCGGTGACGGCGTTTGAGACCGGCACCAACACGTGGCGGCGTCTACAGAAATGGCCGGTTAGTGAACGGGCGACGCCGCTGTATCTGGCCGCGGGACTGAAACTCGGCTTCAATGCTCCAGCGGCCGCGGCGTTTGAGGAATACGTTTCCGACCCGGCCAAGCCTGTGCCGTTCCGCTCGCGGCCGAGCCAGCCGATCGGCTACGACAACGGGCTCACCTGGCCGCAGTGGCTGGTGGACGATCAGCGCGAAGCATCGGGGCGCCCCGACGTGTTGTCTTATACCTCCGAAGTTTTGACCGCGCCCGTGAAGATCAGTGGGCAGCCTGTCGCGAATCTGACGGCGTCCACCAGCGGCACGGATTCGGATTGGGTGGTGAAGTTGATCGACGTTTATCCCGACGAGGTCGCCTCGCAGCCGGCGATGGGCGGCTATCAATTGATGATCTCGGCGGACATTTTTCGCGGGCGTTATCGCGAAAGCCTGGAAAATCCCAAACCGATCGCCGCGGGCGCGCCGCTGCTGTATCGATTCGCACTGCCGACCGCAAATCACGTATTCTTACCTGGCCATCGCATCATGGTGCAGATCCAATCGAGCTGGTTCCCGCTGTACGATCGCAATCCGCAGACTTTCGTGACGAATATTTTCTGGGCGAAGCCGGAGGATTATAAAAAAGCTACGCAGCGGATTTACCAGAGCAGCTTCATCGAATTGCCGCAGGTGACCATGCCATGAGTCTGAATCCTCAGCGCACCATCGACGAACTGAAAGAATTGCGCGCGTTGACGGCCGACGAGAACGGCGCGCAGCGCGTCGCCTGGACCGATACGTGGCTGAAAGCGCGCGCGTGGTTTGCGTCGAAGCTCGACGGCCTGCCGGTGGAGCATCACTTCGATTCGGCCGGGAATCGCTGGGTGACGCTCGGGGGCGCGTCGGAGAAGGCGCTGATTCTCGGCAGCCATCTAGACTCGGTGCCGAATGGAGGTTGGCTGGACGGCTGCCTCGGCGTGATGGCGGGGCTCGAAGTGCTGCGGCGATTCGCGGATGAGTATCACGGGCGTCCGCCGGTAACCATTCGCCTGGTCGACTTCGCCGATGAGGAAGGCGCGCGATTCGGACGCAGTCTGCTGGGATCGTCGGCGTTCGCGGGAACGCACAGCATCGCGGCCGATCGGGTGCGCGTCGATAAGGACGGCATTCGCCTGGAAGACGCGCTGAAGCGGTGCGGAGTGGACATCGATCGATTTCCCGAGGCGGGAATCGAGCGGAAGAAGGCCGCGGCATATCTCGAGCTGCACATCGAACAGGGTCCGGTTCTTGAAAGCTGGAATCTACCGCTGGGAGTGGTGCTCGGAACTAAGGGCGTGGAGCGCCACACGATTGTGTTTCATGGGCAGGAGGCGCATTCCGGGTCGACGCCGATGAAGGCGCGGCGCGATGCGCTGGCGGCGGCGGCAAAACTCGCGCTGGAAATCCGCACCATCGCGGGCCGGCATCCGGATGCGGTGTGCACCATCGGGAGCGTGAAGACTTTTCCTGGAATCGTCACCGCGGTGGTCGGCCGATGCGAAGCTACGCTCGATCAGCGCGATCTGGATGCGGGCGTGTTAGCCGCGATGTACGCGCAAGCTCGCGAGGCGAGCGAGCGGTTCGCGCGTGAAGAGAAGTGTACCGTCGAATGGTCGCGGATCTGGAACATCGAGCCCATCGCATTTCATCCCGAGCTAATCGACCGCTGCGAAAAGGCGGCCGATGAGATCGCCGGCGTCGCGCATCGCCTGCCTTCGGGTCCATTGCACGACGCGGCCGAGGTGTCGCGCGCGGGCATTCCGACGGTGATGATGTTCGTGCAATCGCTCCAGGGAATCAGCCATAACAAGATTGAGGATACGAAGGAAGAGCACCTCGCCATGGCGGTGCGTGCGCTGGACCGGCTTGCGGGTAAGACCGTCGAGTGGATTCAGAGAGGCGGATAAACGCCGATTCACGCGGATTCTAAGAGTTTTCACTGAGGGTCTTTTCCCTTCAGCGGCCCTAAGCTCGAACCATGGGCACGTTGTTCCTGTTGCTGCTGGCGGTTTCAGTGAAGATGGACCGGACGCCGCTGCGCACCGGTTGCCCCGGCGATTCCGATATCGTCACGACGCTGCCGTCTGCCGCGCCGCTGACAATTCGGTATGCATTGTCGGGTGAGGCGACAGAGTGTTACAAGGTCGCAGTCGAGCAGAATGGAAAAACCGTAGAGGGTTATCTTTCGTCGAGCCAAATAGACGGACTCGACGAATTCGATCAAAAGCGGCGCGATGCGGTGTGGCTCGAATCGTCGCAGGTGATGGCCGCGCTGCCCGCGCTGGCGCATTCGCAACCCGGCGTCGCGGCGGAGGCGACTCGCTTGATCGAAGCCAGCCAGCCGGCGAAAGCGCTACAACTTCTCGACACGGAGCTTGGCAAGAAAAAGGACCCGAATCTGCTGGCGCTGGCGGGAATCGCCGCGTGGCGATCTGACGATAGCCGTCGCGCGCTCGAGTATTGGCGAACCTCGCTCGCACTCGCGCCAAACGCCGATCTCGACCGAATTTACCGCCGGGTCGAGCGCGAAACCAAGGGCGATCAGAGCACCGACAAACTGGTCGGCATGAGAGTGGTGCTGCGCTATGACAGCTCGGCTGTGTCCGCCGATGCCGCGCGGGAAATGCTGGGCGCGCTCGATCACGAATTTACGCGAATTTCCGGCGAGCTTGGCTGCACCGCGGAGGAGCGCATCGTCGCCATCGTGCAGAGCCAGGACGCGTATCGAAAAACGGTGGACGCCGCGGAGTGGAACGGCGGGCAATACGACGGCCGCATCCGCGTGCCCGTTCTCGGCGGTCAGGGACTGGATGCATCCATGCGCCGCGTGTTCGCGCACGAGACGACGCACGCCTGTCTTTCCATGCTGGGACGCTGGCCCGCGTGGTTTCAGGAAGGCCTGGCGCAAAAGTTTTCGGGCGACAAGCTCAGCGCGGCGATGCGGCAGAAGCTCGAACAATCGGTCAAGGGTGGACAGTTGCCGCGCCTCGAAAACCTCCGCCAGGATTGGTCGCGCATGGATACGGAGCACGCGACCAACGCCTACGCGCTGTCGCTGGCCGCGGTCGAGCTATTTTACGAAAACTACACGGAGAACGGCATCGGCAACCTCGTTCGCGATCCTTCGCGATTGCCTGCGATCACCGCGGACCTTGACAGGAAGTTAGGATTCTAATGGCCACAGATGAACACAGATACACACCGATAAAACAAAAATTTATTCCTATCTGTGTGCATCGGTGTTCCTCTGTGGCTTATTCTTAGAGAAGATGCCCTTCGCTTCCATCCCTGAAGCTCTGGAAGATTTTCGCGCCGGCCGCATGTTGGTTGTGGTGGACGATGAGGATCGCGAAAACGAAGGTGATCTGACGATCGCCGCCCAATCGATCACGCCGGAAGCGATCAATTTCATGGCGACGCACGGTCGCGGCCTGATCTGCCTGGCGCTGGCGGCCGAGCGCTGCGACGCCCTGCATCTGCCGCTGGTTTCGCCCATGAATACGTCGCGCTTCGGAACTGCGTTTTGCGAATCGATTGATGCGGCGGAAGGCGTTTCCACGGGCATCTCCGCCGCGGATCGCGCCCACACGATTCTCACCGCGATGGATCCGAAAGCCCGGCCGCGGGATCTTGCGCGTCCTGGTCACGTATTTCCGCTGCGCGCCCGCGAAGGCGGCGTCCTGGTGCGCGCCGGACAAACTGAAGCCGCGGTGGACCTGGCTCGCATGGCGGGTTTCGAGCCCGGCGGCGTGATCTGCGAGATCATGAATCCCGATGGATCGATGGCGCGCGTGCCGCAACTGGCGGAATTCTGCCAGCGTCACGGAATGAAGATGATTTCAGTGGCCGAGCTGATCCGCTATCGGCTGGGCACCGAGCATTTTGTCGAACGCGAGAGCCAGGGTTGCCTCCAAACCGAGTTCGGGTCCTTCAAAACCATCAATTTCGTGAGCACTTTCAACGGCGAAACCCACGTCGCGCTGGTGCTGGGCGATGTCGCGGGCGGCGAAAACGTTTTAGTAAGGATGCACGCGCGCTGCGTTTTTGGCGAAGTTTTCGGGTCCACGCAATGCAACTGCCGGCAGATGATCAGCGGATCGCTGCGCCGGATCGCGGAAGAGGGAGCGGGCGTGCTCGTCTATCTGCATAAATCCGGTATGGAACGGCGCCACTTTCCCGTGGCTGAAGGAAAGGCTCCGCCGCAGCACGAAACCGGAATCGGCGCGCAGATCCTAGCGAATTTGGGACTGTCCACGATCCGCCTGCTCACCAATCATCCACGAAAGGTGGTCGGTCTGGACGCGTTCGGGATTCAGATCGTGGAGCAGGTGCCCGTTCCCGAATCACAGTAGTGTCCTGAGTCAGAAAATCGCTGCATTACATGCCCGGGCTATAATGGCCATCCGACCCCAAAGTCATTCCGAGCGGAGCGAGGAATCTGCTTTTCGTTCGACTGTTATCAAAGCTTTAAAAGCAGATCCCTCGCTGCGTTCGGGATGACGCGGGTTGTAAGTAGGACTACGTGGGGCAGCAATTATCCAACGAATTTCCGACTCAGGACAGTAGCTTGGCGCGAACTTCCGCCGCCGTCGCTGCCGCGTTGCTCACGCGCAGCACATCGAATCCAGCCGCCTTGGCACTGGCGACCCCGGCGTCCGAATCTTCAACCACCAGCGGCCTGCTGACGCTAAGCAGTTCTGCGGCTCGCAGATACGGGTCCGGCGCCGGCTTCAAGTTAGGGACTTCTTTTCCACACACAAACGCCTGAAAACATGGCCGGATTCCGGCTCGCTCAATGGGCGGCTCTACTTCCGATCTGCCACTAGAGGAAACCACCGCTAACTTATAGATACTGGAGATTTCCCGCACCATCTCGACCGTTTCCGATAGAAACGGCGGTTCCTGTTCCAGACGGGACCGGAACATGGTCTGCTTTCTTAAATATTCAGGCCAGATTTCTTCGAACGGGATCGGCGGCGTGCGTTCGGCCGCCAGTTGATGGATCATCAGACGGTCCGAAACGCCGATACATTGCCGCTGATAAAAGTCCCAGCGGAGTTGAATCCCATATGGCTCCAGAATTTCGCGCCAGCAGGAGTAGTGGACTGGTTCGGTGTCTGCCAGGACGCCATCAAAGTCGAACAGAATCGAATCCCAACTCAAAAGCGCGGCCCCGTTACAGTAAGACAGAACGTTTTACAGGTTCCCACGATATAATTCTCTCATGATCAAAGCCACCGAAAAGATCTGGCACAACGGCACGTTTCATCAACTGGGACGACGCGAAGATCCACGTCCTGGCGCACGTGACCAGCTACGGCAGCTCGGTTTTCGAAGGAATCCGCTGCTACGCGACCACCTCCGGACCGGCGATTTTCCGGGTCCGCGAACATGCGCGCCGGCTGCACGATTCCGCCAAGATCTATCGCATCGACATTCCCTACTCGATCGAACGAACTGTGCGACGGCGATGCGCGGAGCTGGTGCGCGTCAACAAGCTGGATTCCTGCTACCTCCGTCCGCTGGTGTTCCGCGGCTACGGCGACATGGGCGTCCTGCCCACGGCAAGGAATCCCATCGAAACCTACATCGCCTGCTGGGAGTGGGGCAAGTACCTGGGCGCCGAGGCCATGGAACAAGGCGTCGACGTGTGCGTTTCCAGCTGGACGCGCCTGGCGCCCAATACCCTGCCCGCGCTGTCCAAAGCCGGCGCGAATTACATGAACTCGCAACTGATCCGCATGGAGGCGGCCGCCAACGGCTACGCCGAAGGCATCGCGCTGGATGTATCCGGATACGTCAGCGAGGGCTCGGGCGAGAACGTGTTCGTGGTGCGCGACGGGAAGATCCTGACGCCGCCGCTGGGCGCGAGCGTGCTGCCCGGCATCACGCGCGATACCGTGATTCAACTCGCCCGCGATCTGGAGATTCCGGTGACCGAGACGCTGATCCCGCGCGAGATGCTGTACATCGCCGATGAAGTGTTCTTCTCCGGCACGGCGGCCGAGATTACGCCGATCCGCTCGGTGGACCGGATCACGGTCGGCGAAGGGTAAGCGCGGCCCCATCACAGAACGGCTGCAGAGCGAGTTCTTCGCGATCGTCGAAGGCGAACGCCGGATCGCTTCGGCTGGCTGGCGCCTGTGGCGCAGCCGGTAGGGGCCTCGCAAGTAGTTCGCCGAATAGCAGTTTCCGCGGGAACCGAGCCTGCGGCCACCTCCCCCGAGACTGACACACTTGCCCGGTTCCGCGCAGAAATCTTAGTCAGTTTGTACCAGGACTCGCGGCGGTGCGCCAGAGCGAATTTCGGGTTTTCAACAGCTGTTTGCGCCGTGCGGTTGCCCGAAGTTAGCGAGACTCGATCTGTGAGAATGCTGTGCAAAAACCAGGACCTGCGATGAAATGTAGCGGGCTACAACGTCGCGACGCGGCGAACACATCGAGATCGAGTTCGATTCGGTGATCCAGCACGTCGATCCAGTGCTCGATGTCGTCTGAAGACGCGTTCGTAATCGCTCCCGGATTCGTCGATCTCCAGGTCAACGGATTCGCGGGCGTCGATTACAACTCGCCCGTCGCGTCGCATGAAGAGATCGCGCGCTCGATTCGCGCGATGTTTTCGACCGGCGTGACGCGATTCTTTCCGACCGTGATCACGGGCGCGCCGGATCGAGATGCTGGGCGCGCTGCAGAATCTGGCGGCGGCGCGCGAATCGCTGGAGGACGGCGCGGCGATGGAGGCGTTTCACGTCGAGGGTCCGCATATTTCCGCCGAGGACGGTCCGCGCGGGGCGCATCCGGCGCGTTGGGTTCGCCCGCCCGATTTCGAAGAGTTTCGCCGCTGGCAGGACGCCGCGCGAGGCAATGTGCGATTGGTCACGCTGTCGCCGGAATGGCCCGGGGCGACTCGCTACATCGAACAGCTGGCGCGCGAAGGCGTGGTGACCAGCATCGGCCACACCGGCGCGACGCGCGAGCAGATCCGCGACGCGGTCAGCGCCGGAGCGACGCTTTCAACGCATCTGGGCAATGGCGCGCGATGCGGTGCTTGCCCGCCGTCCGAATTACATCTGGGACCAGCTGGCCGAGGATCGGCTGGCGGCGAGCTTCATCGTCGACGGCATCCATCTACCGGATTCATTCCTTCGAACGGCGCTTGCGAGCGAAGGGCATCGAGCGCAGCGTTCTGGTCACCGACGCGGTGATGCCTGCGCATGTGTGCGCCGGGCCGCTATCGTTCTGGGCGAAGTCGCGGTCGAGCTGAAAGATGACCAGACGCGTGGTGCTGCGCGGCGGCACGCGGCTGGCGGGATCGAGCCTGCGCATGGATCGCGCCATCGAAAACGTGATGCGCATCGCGGGTGTGAGCCTGACGGAGGCGATCACCATGGCGACCATCAATCCCGCGCGTGTCGGCCGCGTGGTTTCAAGGCAGCGCGGCCTGCGCAACGGCGAGCGAGCCGATCTGGTTCGGTTTCGCGCGCATGATGGCAGGATCGAGGTCATGGAAACGTTTCTGGACGGCCGCAAAGTTTTCGCGGGAACTTAGCTACCTTAACAGCGAGGAGATGTTCCGCAAGGGGATTCGTCGATGCCTGGAATTTCAGTGCGATTGATCCGACCTTGAATAATTAGATACTACGACAATCAAAGCAAGAAATAATCCCGCCAGCAGGATCCATTTTATGGAGTCGGATTTTCGTCGCAGGCGTTGGGCTGGCATCGGCGCAGGAGCGACAGCGGCCCCGCATTGCCCACAAAACCTCACCGCCGCTCCAATATCGCTCCCGCAGTGCGCGCAGTACATACCTCCGCCACTCCTCGTCGAGGGACGATCGCTTCCGCTGGTATGGCCAGAATCGTAGAATCGTAGCACTCCGACCCCGATTTGTTCAAGCCGACTGCCGATTAAGCCAGTCTTATTTCTTCGGAAACACGGCACAGGCGCGCGCACCTTTTTCAGATCACCGATAATATCCGCCGCGCCATCGCGCCCTTCAGATTCAGCAGGGAAAATTGAGGAGCCTGCAAAAGATGACGCAAGAACTGACCACGGAATCTCTTTACAGCGAGACGCTGATCGCGCTCGCCAATGGAAAATCGACCAAGTCCGCAATGGACGCTCTGATCGGCAAAGGAATGCCGCAGGCGGGCGCCCGCGCGCTGGTGGAAGAAGCCGGCAAAGTGAAAAAAGCCGCGTTCCGCAAAGCCGGCGCACAGGCCGCCGCTAAAGGTGCGCTGTACGTCGTGATCGGAATCGCCGTCACGGCGGGCACCTTCGCGATGGGACTGCCGATTTTCTTCATCGCCTGGGGCCCGGTGATTTTCGGCGGCATCACCATGTTCAAAGGCCTGTTCAGGATGATGGTTGGATAAGAGCGGCGATCAGTCCGGGCACGGTGTGTGGATTCGCTTCCAGATTCACTTCCAGTCCGTGCTCACGAATGGTGTGCGACGTAATCGGACCGATGGACGCGATTTTAATCCCGCGCAGAGCCTCAGCTCCCGCAACTTCGACCAGATTCTTCACAGTCGACGAACTGGTGAACGTAATCCAGTGCGGCCTCCGCGCCAGAATTTCCTTCGCCCGGGCCGCCGCGTCCTCGGGCACTACCGTGCGATACGCCTCCACCACGTCGACGGTCGCGCCGCGGCGCGTCAGCTCCACCGGCACCAGGTCCCGCGCCACGGCCGCGCGCGGCAGCAGAATCCGCTTGCCAGTTCAGATCTTCCGATGCGAACGCCTCCACCAGACTTTCCGCGACGTATTCCTTCGGGCATCCGGTCGACCTTCAGATGCAGCGCCTCGACGGCAGCCGCGGTCGCCGGGCCGATCGCGCAGATTTTGGCCCTGAGCGAGCGAAGGTCGACGGCGGAACGATCCAGGCGCTCCACGAAATACTGCACGCCGTTCACGCTGGTGAAAATCAGCCAGTCGTAAGAATCCAGATTGCGCAATCGCATGATCGAGCGGCGCCGGATCCGCCGCGTCTCGAATCTCGATCACCGGCAGCAGCAGCACCTCCGCGCCCAGCTCCTCAAGCGGCTCGGCCAGTTCGCATGGCTTGCCTCCGGTCGCGCGTCACCACGATGCGCTGGCCGAACAGCGGCAGCTTCTCGAACCAATTGAACCGGTCGCGCAGCGCGACCACTTCGCCGATGACGATGGTCGCGGGCGGCCTCATGCCCGCCTCTGCGATCTGCCCCGGCAGAGTCTTCTAGAGTCCCGACGATGGTCTGCTGATCCGGACGCGTGGCCCAGCGCACCGCCATCGCGGGCGTCTTCGGCGATCGCCCGCGCGCGATCATCTCCCGCGCGATCGCCGCGAAAATTCACCAGCCCCATGAACAGCACGATGGTTTCCGCCGCGCCGACCTTGCGCCCAGTCGATCGCCTCGACGTTGTGTCCGGTGACGAACGTCACCGCCGAAGTGTGCTCGCGATGCGTCAGCGGAACGCCGGTGTAAGCCGCCAGACCCAGCGGCGTGGTCACGCCCGGCACGATCTCGAACGGAATCCCCGCGGCGGCCAGCGCCTCGATCTCTTCCCCGCCCCGCGCCGAAGATGAACGGATCGCCGCCCTTCAGCCGCACCACGTTCCAGCCGCGGCGCGCGCGCTCGATCAGCATCGCCGAGATTTCTTCCTGCGACATTCGTGCGCGGAGCGCTTCTTGCCGACGTAGATCCGCTCGGCACTGGCGGGCGCGAGATCCAGCAAACGCTCGCTGGCCAGATGATCGTACAGGATCGCGTCGGCGCGCTCCAGGATCTTGCGGCCCTTGACGGTGATCAGCCCGGGATCGCCGGGTCCGGCGCCGACCAGATAGACCTTCATGCGGCGTAGACTTTGCGAGAATCTCCGCGGCGCCCCGGTCCAGAAGCTCGCGGCCGAGCGCTTCGCCCAGTCGAAACGGCATCCGCGCCCGTGCGTTCCCCGCGAACAATCCGCGATCCGTCGGGCGACGCGACGATCGCGCGCAAATGAATCGACGCGCCGTTCGATGACCGCATAGCCGCCGATCGGCACCTGGCAGCCGCCGCCGAGTGTCGCGAGCAGCGCGCGCTCCGCCGTCACCGCGGCGCGTCTGGCTGCATGATCCAGTTTTGCGAACCAGGCGCTCCGCTTCGCCGCCGTCGTCGCGAGTCTCAATCGCCAGCGCGCCCTGCCCCACCGCCGGACACATGATCTCGACCGGGATCAGCTCGCGAATGCGATCCTGCCAGCCCAGCCGCCGCAATCCGGCCGCCGCCAGCACGATCGCGTCGTACTGGCCCTCGTCGAGCTTGCGCAGGCGCGTGTCGACGTTGCCGCGCAACATCTCGATCACCAACCGCGGCCCGAACGCCATGCAGTTGCGACGCACGCCGCAGCGAACTGGTGCCGACTTTCGATCCTGCGTCCGAGTTCGGCCAGCGGACGACCGATCAGAGCATCGCGCGGATCTTCGCGCTCCGGAATCGCGGCGAGCGTCAGGCCCGCCGGCAGCTCCGTGGGCACGTCTTTCAGGCTGTGCACCGCCAGATCGATCGAACCGTCGAGCAGCGCCTCTTCGATTTCCTTGGTGAACAGTCCCTTGCCGCCGACCTTCGCCAGCGGCACGTCGGTGATCTTGTCGCCGGTGGTCTTGATGATCTCGATGCGCGTCTCCGCGCCCAGTCTCGCCGAGCTTGCGCCGCGATGTGCCGAGCCTGCCACAGCGCCAGTTGCGAACCGCGCGATCCGATGATCAGCATTATCCTTCTCCCAGCCGAAATAGCTTCCGGATCAGGCTCACCATGTGGATCCGGCCCGGATCGCCGGCCTGGCGGCGCAGCTCGGTGATGGGCCCGTGCGCGATCTTGTTCACGATGCCGCGCGTGATCGCCTCGATCGCCTCTTCCTGCTGCGGCGTCAGCGCGCCCAGCTTGCGCGCGCTGCCGCTCGATCTTCGCCGGCGCGCACATGCTCCAGTTGCTCCTGCAGGCTGACGATGGTCGGCGTCACCTCGCGCGTCTTCAGGCGCACCATCATGCGCTCCACTTCTTCGCGGATGATCTCCTCGGCCTGCTCGGCGACTTCGATGCGGCCCTTCAGATTGGTCGTCGACCACTTCGACCCAGATCGTCGATGTCGTACAGGAACACGCTGTCGAGCTCGTTCACCGCCGGCTCGATGTTGCGCGGCACGGCGATGTCGATCAGGAACATGGGCCGGTTGCGGCGCCGGCTCGATCACCGCCGCGCATCTGATCGCGCGTCAGGATGTAATGCGGCGCGCCGCTCGACGCGAGCACGATGTCGACGTCCGGCAGCGCATCGTAGAAATCGTTCGTAGTCGATCACGCGGCCGCCGAAATTCCTCGGCCATCGCTTCGGCGCGCTCGCGGGTGCGATTGGTCACCAGGATTTCGGAAACGCCCGCGCGCCGCAGGTGCCGCGCGGCCGATTCCGCCATCTTTCCCGCGCCCACCACCAGCACGCGCTTGCCGTTGAGCGACCCGAAAATCTCGCGCGCCAGTTCCACCGCGGCGTAGCTCACCGAAACCGCGCTCTCCCCGATCTCGGTCTCCGAGCGCACGCGCTTGGCGACGTTGAAGGCCCGCGTCAGCACCAGGTCCAGGAACCCGCTGATCGCGCCGCGCTCCTTGGCGAGCGCGTAGGCGGTCTTCATCTGGCCCAGAATCTGCGGCTCGCCCACCACCATCGAATCCAGGCTGGAGGCCACGCGGAACAGATGACGGATCGCGTCCGGGTCCGTCGTAGCGATACAGGTACGGCGACACCCAGGCGCGCTCCACGCTGCGCGCGATTCGGCCAGAAATCTTTCCACCGACGTTTCGGCGTCGGCCTGCTCTTCCGCCGCCACCGCCACCTCCACGCGATTGCAGGTGGAAAGAATCATGCCTTCCAGCAGCCCGGGCCGCTGCTTCAGATCGTCCGAGCGCTTGCGGCAGAGCCTTCTCCTCAAACGCCAGCCGCTCGCGCACCTCCACCGGCGCGGTGCGATGGTTCAGGCCTGTGAGGAGCAGCTTCATGGGATCGAGCGCTGGCCTCAAGCCCGCGTGCGCCGCCCAGGTCAGCGCCGCGCAGCCGAGCACGACCAGCGCCATCACCGCGGCCTTTCGTCCGCGCCAGCCCGCCGAGGCGCGCAGGAAGATCATCACCAGGCAAAGCACCCAGGTCAACAAGGAGAACTGGATGCTGCGGATCGCCGATCCAGCGAGTGCCGAGATTCGACAGACGCCCAGGTGATCGCGAAAATCACGCCCAGCGTGAGCAGCACGAAGCCAAAGCCCATGGAACCGCTGAAATCAGTTGTCCAGCGTCGCCAGCGGCGGCAAGCTTTCCAGCAGCGTGCTGCTGCGTCTTGGCTCTTCAGCCGCCGCTCCTGGATCAGGTAGAACACCGAAGCGACCGCGGTCAGCAGCAGCGCCGCGTAATCCCGCCAGCACCAGCACAATGTGCACGACCAGCCAGGCGTCGCGCACGCCGACGTTGGGCCAGGTGGCGACAGGCTGCTCCATCGCCGCCACCAGCGTCATCATGAACACCAGCGGAAACAGCGCCACGGCGGTGCTAGCGAAGTGGTATCGCCACTCGACGAACAGAAACACCAGCGCGATCAGAAACGCGCACAGGCTGAGCGTCTCGTAGAAGTTTTCGAGCGGCAGACGGCCATACGCCATGGCCAGCTTCCACCATTGCGACCCCGTGCAGCACCACCGCCACGCGGAACGTGCCAGCGCCACCGGATAAAGCCTTGGATTCTTCGCCGAGCGATGGCCAGCATCGAGTGCAGCAGCCCCACGGCGTAAAGACAAGCCGCAACGCGCAGCCAGAAGATACTGGATTCCACCATGCATTAATCTGCCATCTTAGCGGCATCGGAAACAGCCGCGGCGGCGATACATCACGCTGTACTCGTAGAAGGTATGGAAATCGTTGAAAAATCAAGGTCTGCCTGGTCACCGGCGGTACGCGCGGCATCGGTCGCGCCATCGCGAAGATGTTGTTGCTCGAAGGCGCTGCGGTGGCAATTTGCGGACAGCGGTCAGGAATCCGTCGATCGCGCCGTCGCGGAACTGGCAGCGGAGACTGGCCGGTAAAGTCAAGGGCAAAGCCGCCGATGTTAGGAACCATGAACAGGTTCGCGCGCTGTTCGAGTTCGTCGACGCGCGAGTTCGGCGGGCTCGACGTGCTGGTCAACAACGCCGGCGTCGGAGTGTTTCGTCCACGTCTCGGAACTTGTCCGTCGAGGAGTGGCAGCTACACGATCGAGACAAATCTCACCGGCGCGTTCTATTGCTGCCGTGAAGCTTTGTTCAGATTCGGAACTCGAGGCGGCGGGTTACATCGTCAATATCAGTAGCCTGGCTGGCGCGAATCGCGTTTGCCGGCGGCGCAGCGTACAACGCTTCGAAGTTCGGCTTGAACGGGTTTCAGCGAAGCGATGATGCTGGACGTGAGGAACGAGAACGTGCGGGTCAGTTACATCATGCCGGGAAGCGTCGCCACGGAATTCGGCGGCCATGCAGCCGGCAGATGGTGCAGAATTGGAAGATCTGGCCCGAAGACGTTGCCGAAATAGTACGGATGCTCCTCAGATGCCAGCAAGAACCTTGGTCAGCCGGGTAGAAGTTCGGCCGGCGAGGCCGAAGAGTAGTAAGATGTTAGACATGCACAGAATCCGGGTCGCGGCGAGGAGCATCTAAGAAATGGCACTTGGGTTGCCTGAGAGTTTGTGGAGAGGGGAGCCAAGGCAGACGGCTCCTCAGAGGTTCGAGAAAGGCGGTAGATAAGATGGTACGGCTAAACATCCCGTTGGATCCGGCAAAAACCGGGCGGGAGGCGATGTCGCCTGGAGACGAATCTGCGCCGGATGATCGTCGGGCAGGACGAGGCGATCCAGCAGATCGTCAACATCTATCAGATGCATCTGACCGGGATGAGCGCTCCGGGCCGTCCGATCGGAAATTTCCTGTTCCTGGGACCCACCGGTTCCGGCAAGACCCGCATCGTCGAAGCTACCGCCGAAGCGCTGCTGAAGAATCCGCGCGCGGTCATCAAGATCGATTGCGCCGAGTTCCAGCACAGCCACGAGATCGCCAAGCTGATCGGCTCGCCTCCCGGATACCTGGGGCATCGCGAAACGCATCCGCTGCTGTCGCAGGAAGTGCTGAACCAGTATCACACCGAGACCATGAAGCTGAGCTTCGTGCTGTTCGACGAAATCGAGAAGGCGTCCGACGCGCTGTGGAACCTGCTGCTGGGCATTCTGGACAAAGCCACGCTGACGCTGGGCGACAACCGCAAGGTGGATTTCTCGCGCGCCATGATCTTCATGACCAGCAACCTGGGCGCGTCCGAGATGAGCGCCATCATGAGTCCCGAAGCTGGGCTTCGGCGTGGGCGAGGCGCGCGCCAAGACATGCCGCCGGCGTCGTCGACGAAAAGATGACCGGCAAGCTGGCGCGCAGCGGCGTGGAAGCGGCGCGGCGCAAGTTCACGCCGGAGTTCATGAACCGGCTGGACAAGATCGTCACCTTCCAGCCGCTGGGCACCGAGCAGTTGAAGAAGATTCTGGACATCGAGCTGAACCTGGTGCAGCAGCGGATCTTCAACACGTCCAACGGACCGCGCGTTCGTGTTCACGCTGTCCGATTCGAGCAAGGATTTCCTGCTCGACGAAGGCACGGACCTGAAGTACGGCGCGCGCCACCTGAAGCGCGCCATCGAGCGGCTGCTGGTGCAGCCGATGTCCAACCTGATCGCCACCGACCAGGTGCGCGGCGGAGACTGGATTCGCGTCGATTTCGACAGCAACGCGCAAAGCCTTGCGCTTTCGCCCGCGAAGCCGAAGGACTGCCGGTGCAGCGACATGGCCCGCCTGGTGGACACTTCGGTCACGATTCCGGCGACTGGCCGCGCGCCAGCGGCGCTGCGATGGAGCCGGTCCGAACGATTCAGACCGCGCGCAGTTCGAAACGAAGTTAAGCTGCGAATCGCTCGCTTACAGCGCGCTGGCTCCGAAGGCAGCTGTGAGCCGCGGCAGTTCGCGGTAGCGATTTCTGAGCAGCTACGCGGCGCACTCGCCGCGGCCGAGCTTCAAGCGAGTACTCGATGTCGTCGCCCCAGTCCTTGTACATCTCCGGATAACAGCTCGGCGGGCTTGACCAGATCCGCGGTCAGTTGCCGGAAGAATTGCCACTTTGTGGCGCAGCACGTATGCGCGGAAGGTCTCGCCTTCCTGGCGATTCGCTTTGAAATGCTCGAGCACGCGCTCCACCGCCGCCGGCGCCAGCCGCGCCGGCAGGCTCTGGATCGCCACGCCGAACTGCTCCTGCGTGCCGCCCAGAAGCATCAGATAATACGGCACTTCCCTGCCCTCGATCTTGCGGGCGTTGCCGTAGAAACCGATATCGCCGATCCAGTGCTGGCCGCAGGAATTCGGGCAGCCGCTGGCGTTGATGCGCAGCTCGCCGACCTGCGGATCGGAATCGTTGCGAACCGCTTCGGCGAGCGCCGCGCCCAAGCCCATGGTCTTGGTCAGCGCCAGGTTGCAGCTATAAGCGCCGGGGCACGTGATCACGTCGCTGATCTCGTCGGCGCCCGATCGTCGCCAGCCCCAGCTCGCGCAAGCGCGCCATAGACGCGCTTCAGCGCGCCCACCGGAACGTATGCGAGCACGACGTTCTGGTTCATGGTGAAGCGCAGGGAGCCGTCGCCGGCCTGCTCGGCAAGGTCGGCCAGCCCGCGCATCTGATCGCCGGTCAGATTGCCCTGCGGCATCGTCACCGTGACGATCGACATAGCCGGCCTGCTTCTGCGGGCGCACGTTGGTTTCGCGCCACTCGTCGGAAATCGGGCGAAGCCGCTTCGAACACCGGCAACAGTGCGCCCGTTCCGAGCGGTGGTGGCTTGCGGCTGAAATCCACCGAAGTCCTTCTGGGACATCTTGCGGGCATCGGGATGCCGCCGTTGGACAGAATGTCCTGGTACTGCTCCTCGATGGTGTCGCGCAGCCACTCGAATCCGCGCTCGCGCATGACGAATTTCAGCCGCGCCTTGTTCTTGTTCTTGCGATTCCCGTGGACGTTGAAGACCCGGATCACGGCTTCCACGCGGCGGACCACGTCCTCGGCGGGGATGAATTCGTGCAGCAGGCGAGCTTCGGTTGGCAGCGGCCCCAGCCCGCCGGCGACCGTCATGCGGAATCCGTGCACGCCGTCGCGAATCACCGCCCGCAGGCCGACGTCGTTGATCGCGGTGGCCATGCAATCCTCCGGGCAGCCGGAGAACGCGACCTTGAACTTGCGCGGCAGATTGTCGGTCAGCTCCTTGTGCAGGAACGCGAACGCCAGGCGGCGGGCATACGGCTGCACATCGAACGGCTCTTCCGGATGCAGGCCGGCCAGCGGGCACGCCGTAACGTTGCGAACCGTGTTGTAGCAGGCCTCGCGAGTGGTCAGGCGCACGTCGGCCAGCAGCATGCAGCAGATCGGGGACCTGGGCCAGCGGCACGAAGTGAAACTGCATGTTCTGCCGCGTGGTCAGGTGGCCCTTGCCGCCGGCGAACTCGTCGGCGATTCGTGCCAAGTGCCGCATCTGGCCGCGCCGTGAGCAGTCCGCCCGGAACCTTGGTGCGGATCATCTGGACGCCGGCCTGGCGCTGGCCGTAGATGCCGCGGCGGAGGCGATGAGGGCGGAACTCGTCGTCGGTGATCTGGCCGCTGAGGAAAGATTGGGCCTGGGAACGGAACAGTTCGATGTCCTCGCGAACCGTTCTATCGTATTCCTGTTCAATAGCTTGCTGGTCGATTATGGTATCAGCGGCAGCCATAGTCTATTTGTCTATAGAGATTATCATATATGGCAACTGGATGCAAGAATGTACTTGGGTGCGAGTTGGGTTATTTAGCGCAGTTTGGCGTTTAAGCGTTGACGTTTACGACGACACGGCCGCGAATTTTGCCGGCCAGAATCTGCTCGCCCATCGCGAAGACTTTGTCGAACGGAGCGACCACCATCATGCTGTCGAGCAGATCCAAGGGGAGATCGCGCTTTAAACGAGCCCAAATCTCGCGGCGACGGGCGTTAGGAACCCTGGATGAATCGATGCCCAGCAGGTTGACACCACGGAGAATAAACGGGAATACAGTGGTGTTGAGCGCGGGTCCGCCGGCCAATCCGCAGGCCGCCACGCTGCCGCCCAAGGCCAGCGTCCGTATGATTCCGGCGAGCGTCTCTCCGCCGACACTGTCGATGGCAGCGGCCCACCGTTCGGGCTCGAGCGGACGCTTAGAGGGCGTGGAAAGTACTTCGCGGCCAATGATTTCGGATGCTCCGAGCGAGCGCAGATAGAACTCGAGCTCCGGGCGTCCGCTGGAAGCGACCACTCTGTAGCCGAGCCTGGCCAGAATCGCGATGGCGACGCTGCCGACACCCCCCGCGGCTCCGGTCACGACGACCTCGCGTCCCTGAGGAGCCATACCATGCTGTTCCAGAGCCATCACAGACTGCATGGCGGTGAATCCGGCGGTTCCGATGCCCATGGATTGCTTCAGCGTCATCCCCTTGGGTACCGGCACGATGAATTCGGCGTCGAGGCGGGCATATTGGGCATATCCGCCCCAGAAAATTTCCGACGTGCCGCAGCCGGTGACCACCACTTCGTCGCCCACGTTGATCGAAGCGGCCGTGGATTCTTCCACGGTGCCCGCAAAATCGACGCCGGGGACCATAGGGAATCGACGAATCACACCGGGCTTCCCGGTGACCGCAAGGCCATCCTTGTAATTCAGGCTGGAATAGGCGACGCGGACCAGTACTTCCCCGGGCGGCAACATGGCGCGGTCGATTTCTTGAATGGAGGCCGTGAACTTCCCGTCCTGCTGGTTGGCGATCAGAGCTTTAAACGTGGGCATTCGGGATCATGATAACGACTACCGGCCTGACTTGTCTTTGCCGAAATACTTCGTCAGGTAGGCGACCACTTGATCGAACTCCTGGTCGGTGCCTTGCGCGCCTTTTTCGATCATGTCGCTGATGACCTTTTCCCAATCGTCCTTGGTGCGCTCTTGGGTCGTGAAATTTTCGGAGCCGTGGCAGTCCAGACAGAGCTTTTCGACCACCTTCTTGCCTTCTCCCTCGGGGAGCGGCGGCGGGGCTTGGGCGCCGAGGGTCAATGCTGCGGCGAGGAACAAGTATTTCAAGAGCGGGCTCCTCCGCTGACAATCAGCACTTCGCCGCTCACGTAATCGGAAAGCGGAGAGCAGAAAAACAGCACCGGTCCCGCGGCTTCCTCGGGCGTTCCCAGGCGGCCCAGCGGGCAGGCGGCCTTCACCGCTTCGCGCATCGCCGGCTGCACGCCGACCTTGATTTTATGGCCTTTCATGTCGATCGTCGCCTCTTTGGAATCGAGCGACTGCACCAGGCGCGTCTCGATGAAGCCGAATCCGACTGAGTTGACGTTGACGTTGTAGCGTCCCCACTCCTTTGCCATCACCTTGGTGATGCCGTTGATGCCGGCTTTACCGGCTCCGTAGCCGGCCTGCCCGGCGTTTCCGTCGACGCCTGAAACGGAAGTGATGTTGACCACCTTGCGCATCACCAGGCGTCCTTCGGCGATCTCGCGCTTGGCGGTTTCGCGAATAAATCCGGCGGCGGCGCGCAGGATGCGGAACGGCGCGACCAGATGAATGTCGAGCATGGCCTGAAACTGCTCGTCGGTCATCTTCTGGATCACGTTGTCCCAGGTGTAGCCGGCGTTGTTGACGATGATGTCGATGGAGCCGAATCCGTTGACCGTGAAATCGACCAGTTTTTGCGGGAATTCGGGCGCGGTGACGTCGCCGGGGAGAGCTTTGGCCGCGCCGCCAGCCGAATCGATCAACGAACCGGTCTCCATGAGCGGTTCGCGATCGATATCGTTCAGCATGACCGCTGCGCCGGCCCCGGCGAGCTGTATCGCGATCGCCCGCCCGATCCCGCGCCCGGCGCCGGTGACCAGCGCGGTCTTCCCTTTGAGTGAAAAGGCCATAAACGCGAATTCTAACACGGGGTGCCGGGCGCCTTCTTTTCTAAGGGGAGTTTCTAGGTGGATCTAAGAGAGGAACAGTACTATCGCCGCATGCGACGAGACGCGGGCGCTGCCGATGACTACTCAGAAGGGAATCTCTTGTTTCTCTGGCACATCTTTCTGGTGAAGCCTTTCGCCGCCGTATCCCTCGTGGTCTGTCTCATCACCATTTTCTTCTGCTTCTCTCTCGAACGAAAGCGCCCACAGCAGGCCTCGGATCGATTCCTGATCGGGGTGTTAGGACTGCTGGCGGTGTGGCAAGGTCTGCGCATTCTGCAGGGCGCCGGACTGGTGGCGCTTTCACTCGGCGCGAAGACCGATGATGCCATCGAGCTGGTGGTTACGGCGTTCTACCTAATGGCGTCGCTGATGCTGCGATTTTCGACGGTCAATCACCTGGACCTGGAATCGGCGATGCGGCTGGCGCGCGCGGCGCCCCCGCGATCGTCCCGGCAACCCGACGCGGTGTTGAAGGACGCGGCGGCGATCGACACGCTGAACTGGGCGATCCCTCGGCTTTCCGATGGCGCTTTTCGATTGTTTGCGCTGCTGTGCCTACGCGTGGACGTTCTCGACGGGACAAATTCCGCTGAGCGCGCAGGATGTCCGGCAGCAATTGGGAAAATCCAAAGAAGATCTGGACGCACACCTGCGGGAGCTGGAAAACGCGGGCGCGGTAATGGTACGGCGCGATGGCGTCAAGGTGAACATCGAACTGGTGGCGCATACGCGGAAACCGCTGGCGGCGGCGGCCGAAGACCTGGCAAGGCCACGCGGGCTAGCGCACGAATTCGTCCAGCAGTAAATGAAAATGATGGACGCCGTTTTCGCGCTTCACCGAGAAGCGCCCGGTGTCGTAGGTGCGTGAGCGCAGACCTTTCTGCACGGACTCGCAGATCCGGATATCCTCCTGCTGGATCTCGTCGCTGAAGGCGATAGTTTCCGGCTGAACGGCCCGGTCCGGATAAGAGAACCACTCGAAGATGGTCAAAGTCCGCCCGGCGTCGAGCGGAACGATGATGTTGCTGCTTAGATTATCCGGATAGATATTGAGCATGAAGTTCGGAAAAATCCAGTAGTACAGCGCGTTCAGACCTTCCGAGTCATAGCGTCGATTTTCCTGACCCGGCCGAGGCGGGCGGATAGGCGCGAACTGCGACGAATAATAGCGGTGCGTGTCGACGCGGTAGCGCGCGTAGTCGAGCTCACGAAACAGGCCGGGGTGCGCGGCGGGAAGATGATAGCCTTCCAGGTAATTGTCGACGTACACTTTCCAATTGCACTCAATCACATAATCGCGGCGCTGGTGAAATTCGAGCCGGTCGACGGGACAGCCGAGTTTCGCGGCTTCTTCGGGAATCGCTCCGAACACCTCGGTGAGCGGAGGCGCGGACGGATCCTGATTGACGAAAACGTACGGCCCCCAGGCTTCCACTTGAAACTGAGGCAGGCGGACGGAGGACTTGTCCCAGTCGAGCACGCCTTCAAATTCGGGGCACGCGAGCAGGCGTCCGTCGAGCGAGTAGGTCCAGCCGTGATACGGGCAGCGCAGCGACGCCGCGCTGCCGTGGCCGTCGGCGATGACGGAGGCTCGATGGCGGCAGACATTCGAAAAGGCGCGCAGCACGCCGTCTTGGGCTCGGGTGACGACGATGGGCTCGCCGGCGATCTCGGCGGCAAGATAGGAACCGGGCTTGGCGAGGTGTTTCGCGAATCCCACGGGCTGCCAGGTTCGGGCGAAGATTTTCTCGCGTTCGAGTGCGAAGAACTGCGGATCGAGATACCAGCGCGCGGGAATCGTGGCGGCGCGGGCGAGATCGGCAGGCGAATAATCGTCGGGCACCTAGGCGTGGGCGTGTTCGGGTGAACGGCGATGGGCAAGAAGCCCGGCGATCGCACGGCAGTCGCGCACGACTTCGGCGAATTGCGCGGGATAGAGAGATTGATGGCCGTCCGACAAGGCCTTATCGGGCGAGGGATGGACTTCGACCAGCAATCCCGCGGCTCCGGCGGCGATGGATGCCATGGCCATGGGATGCACGCGATCGCGCTTGCCGGTGCCGTGGCTGGGGTCGACGATGATGGGCAGATGGCTCAGCTTCTGAACCGCGGGAACCACGGTCAGGTCCAGCGTGTTGCGGCTGTGATCGTTGAACGTGCGCACGCCGCGCTCGCACAGGATCACGTTGTAATTTCCTTCGGAGAGAATATATTCGGCGGCCATCAGGAATTCTTCGAGGGTAGAAGACATGCCGCGCTTCAACAAGACCGGCAGACGGGAGCGTCCGGCGCGGCGCAGCAGAGAAAAATTCTGCATGTTGCGCGCGCCGATCTGAATACAGTCGGCGTATTCTTCGACCAGATCGAAGGTTTCGACGTCGATGGCTTCGGTGACGATGCCGAGTCCGGTGGCGGCGCGAGCTTCGGCCAGCAGTTTCAGTCCCTGCTCGCCAAGCCCCTGGAATGCGTAAGGAGAAGTGCGCGGCTTATAGGCGCCGCCGCGCAGGAGCTGGGCTCCGGCGGCTTTGACGGCGTATGCGGATTCGAGAATCTGGTCGCGATTTTCGACCGAGCAGGGGCCGCCGCAAAACGCGAGATCCGCTCCGCCGACTGGCACGCCCTTGATATAGACAATCGAATCCTCGGATTTTACTTCGCGGCTGACCAATTTGTAGGGCTTCGAGACGCGAATGGCTTCGGCGACTCCGGGAAGATCTTCAAACTCAGCGGGATTTACGGGTCCAGGATTGCCGGTGATTCCGATGGCGGTTTTCTGCGCGCCCGGCATGGGATGCGGGCGGAAACCGAGGGCTTCGATTTTTTGGCACACGCGCTCGACGTCGGCCGGCGTGGCCTGCGCGCTCATTACGATTAGCATTTACTTTTCCAGTGTACCTGTTAGTGGGAGGTTTGAAAAACTTCGAAAATCGCCCGCTTACTTGCCGCGACTGTTAGACTTTGTGTGAAACGTCAGCATCCCGCTTCCTTTGGTCGCGGCTTGTTGCCAGCTCTCTCAAATATCAGCAACTTGAACAAGCCGCGACCAAGGAAGCGGTCAATCCCGCGAGTTTTCACACAGGCTCTGGCGCGCGCGGCTCGGCGAGTGGCTGATCGGATGCGGCCCGAACCGCGCCGCGACGGGAACGGAGCGGTTCTCCCCCCTAGCCAGGGCTCGCGACTACACCTCGGCATTCGCCGAGGCCGATGCGGCGGGCGCCGTCGCGTTCGGCGTGGCCGCGCAGGATCACTTCGTCGCCATCTTCCAGAAATTTTCGCGATTCGCCGGTCGCGAGCGACAGGGGTTCCGTTGCGCGCCAGGTTACTTCGAGCATGGAACCGCGCTCGTCTTTGCCAGGACCTGAAATCGTTCCGCTGCCGAGCAGGTCGCCGGGGCGCAGGTTGCAGCCATTGCTGGTGTGATGCGCGAGCATCTGGGCGAGCGTCCAGTACATCTGCTCGAACCGGGCGCGGCTCAGACGGAGCGGCGCGATTCCCTGGGCCCGCATGGCAGCAGTGGAGAACCACACTTCGATGCTCAGCGCGATGCCGCCGCGCGCGCGGTCGTGATCGCAATCGAGATACGGGAGCGGGTCCGGGTCGCCTTGCGGACGGGCATAACGTGGCACGCGAAACGGTTCTAACGCATCGAAGGTGACAATCCACGGGGAAATCGTGGTCGCGAAACTTTTCGCCAGGAACGGGCCGAGTGGCTGATACTCCCAGCGCTGGATGTCGCGGGCCGACCAGTCATTCAGAAGGCATACGCCGAAAAGATGATCCTCGGCTTCAGTGATGGGCACGGGATGGCCAAGATCGCTGCCGCGGCCGATGAAGCAGCCGAGCTCGCATTCGTAATCCAACTGGCGACAGGGCGCGAAGACTGGCGGCGCGCTTCCTTCCTGCAACTGTCCCGCAGGGCGGCGAATCGGCGTGCCGCTGACGACGACCGACGAAGCGCGGCCGTGGTAACCGATGGGCACATATTTATAATTCGGCAGCAGAGGATTGTCGGGGCGGAACATGCTTCCGACGTTGGTCGCGTGAAAAATCGATGCGTAGAAATCGGTATAGTCGCCGATTTCTACGGGCAGGAGCAGAGCGCATTCGGACACCGGGAACAGGAGGGCTCGCGGAGGGTAAGGATTGTCGGCGCGCAGGACGCGGCTCAGCTTCAGACGCAGTTCGGACGCGGCGGGGCGGCCTTCGGACATCAAGGCATTGAGGGATTGATAGTCGGGAATATCCAGTATCGAATCCCCAATGCCGACGCCGACGCGCGGCGCGCCGCGGCCGTGACGGAAGACGCAGAACGGCAGATTCTGGATGGGAAACTCGGTATCGGGTGCGTTGGCGGATTCGACCCAACTGCGAAGATCGGGGTCGTGAGTTTCGTTGAGGCTCATACGGGGAGGAGTCCAAGGGCTTTCAGATCGGCGACCGGCTCTTCAAAGGAGCAGGAGCCGAATGAGATCGCGAGTTCTCGGCGGGTGTCAGCGATTTCCCGGGTTGTCAGGATATGGCCGGCCCAGGTGATTCGATCGCCAGTGAATTGGAACGCGGCGGGAGATTCTTCATGCAACAAGAGCACTAGAACTTCGGGTGCGACGGACCTGCGCGCCAATGCCGCGGCGAGGAAGACGTTCAGGAATCCGAACATCCAGCCGGATGGACCGCCGGCGGAATACGTGAGAGGCCGATAGCAGCGCAGCGGGTGATGCAGGCCCGCGGTGGCCTTGAACGGAACCTTGTACCGGGCGCATGTGACGATGAATTCCGCGATGAACGTAGCAGACGGGAAGGCTTCGGGCGTAATGCCCCCGGTGCGAATTTTCGCTCGCACGCCAGCTGCGGCGATGGCCGGAATCTGGGAGGGTTCGGTAATTTCGAAGTAAGCCGTGACGTGGGACGGAACTGGCTGAATCGCGGCCTTGAGCTCGACGGTGTCGACGTTCGGCGGCAGATTTGCCGGGTCGTCAATCAGCACGCTGACTGGACTCGCGGTGCATTCATGCAAACGCGCGGCGGGCACTACGAAGCGCGCGAGCATCCAGCTTTCGGGTGAATCGCGGTAACGCAGGTAGTTCGCGACCGCTTCCGGCATCGGCAGCGCGGCAGGTGGAAACAGGCCGGCGTAGTCGATGAGGTTTTCGAACAGCGCTCGAAGAGCAGTCACGCTTTCTTATGATAGAGCGATGGGGTCGCGTATCGTGGTGGTCGGCGGTGGGATCGTCGGGTTGGCGACGGCCTACCGGTTGGGGCAGCGGTTTCCCGGCGCGAAGGTGACGGTGCTTGAGAAAGAAGCTGGCGTGTGCCGCCACCAGAGCGGGCATAACAGCGGCGTGCTGCATTCCGGCCTGTATTACAAACCTGGTTCGAAAAAAGCCCGGCTGACGGTGCGCGGGATCCGCCAGATGGTGGAGTTTTGCCAGACCCATTCGATCGCGCACGAAATCTGCGGAAAAGTGGTGGTTGCGACCAGCCAGGAGGAGATCCCGCGGCTGCATGCGCTGTACGAACGCGGGCAACAGAACGGCTTGCGCGACCTGCGGCTGCTGAAGCGCGAAGAGTTGATCGAGATTGAACCGCACGCGGCGGGTCTCGAAGCGGTGCGCGTCCCTGAAGAAGGCATCGCCGATTATCCAGCGGTGTGCGCGGCGCTGGTGAAGGAGATTCGGGGCGAGGTGATCGTGAATGCGAAAGTCACCGCGATCCGGCGGGACGGTTCGGAGTGGCGCGTGACCAGCTCGGCGGGCGATTACGCTTGCGACAAGATCGTCACCTGCGCCGGTCTGCACTCGGATCGCGTCGCGGCGCTGACGGGGCGGGCTCGCGAGGTGCGGATTATTCCGTTTCGCGGCGAATATTACAAGATCCGGCCGGAGCGGCAGCATCTGGTCCGGCACCTGATTTATCCCGTGCCCGATCCGAAGTTTCCGTTCCTAGGGGTCCATTTCACGCGCTTCATTCACGGCGGAATCGAAGCGGGGCCGAACGCGGTTCTGGCGCTGGCGCGGGAAGGCTATACGAAAACCAAAGTACGCGTGGGCGACGTCGCCGACGCGGTTTTGTTTCCGGGGTTGTGGCGGTTCCTGAAAAAGTATCCGATGATGTGCTGGGACGAAACGCGTCGATCGTTCAGCCGCGCGCTGTTCTGCGCGTCGCTGCAAAGGCTGGTTCCGGAGATTCAGCCGGATGATCTTGTGGAGGGCGGCGCGGGTGTGCGGGCGCAGGCGATGTCAGTGGACGGCACCTTGGTAGAGGATTTTCATTTCGTCGAAGGACCGGGAGAATTGCACGTGGTGAATGCGCCGAGCCCGGGCGCAACGGCGTCGCTGGCGATCGGGGAAGAAATCGCGGAAAGACTGTGTTAGCTACCGATGGACACAGATAAACACATTTTAAAGCAGGGCTGCGTCCATGGTATCGTTCTGAATTCTCTCGGGTTGCGGCGGCTTGGACAGGAAATCCATGAGCGCGGACTCCGATCCGCCGAAGAAGCTGTCGACTAGCTCCTTCACCGCGAATCGACGCAAAGTTTCCTGAGAGACTTTGGGAACGTAAATAAATGACCGGCCGTTCTTGCGCCGGGAAACTCCGCCGCGTTTTTCCAGGCGTTCGAGCACTGTCATCACGGTGGTATACGCCAGGTTGCGATTTCCCACCATCACCTGGCGGACATCGCGGACGCGGCCTTCGCCTAAAGACCACAGCGCTTTGAGACACTCCAGCTCCAGCGGCGGAGGGATGTCGCGCGGCGGAGCGGGGCGTCTCATGGCGGTTATGGTTCGCGAGTCAGGGCGTCCTGCAGTTTTGCCGCAAAGGGCGACGACGGATCGGGGGCGTGCTTCGGAGGCGCGGCTTTCGGCTGCGCCGGCGGCGGAGGTTCGGATGTCTGCGGCTCCAGGTAACGCTTCTTCTTGAGCATGCTCCGGTCGAGGGCGGAACTATAGCCGGTCCACACGCCGTCGACCAGACGATCCCTCTCGATCATGCCGCGCGTGCACTCCATCTTGGAATCGAGATTGTCCAGGTGATGCAGCAGCAGCGCTTCGGGAAACAGCGGCACTTTCGGCGAACCGAACTCGAGTTCGCCGTGGTGGCTGAGGATCATGTGGAGCACCAGGTCGCGCAGGCGTTGGGGAAAATCGGGAAGCAGCCGCAGCTTTTCGTCGATCATCCGCATTCCGATGACGATGTGGCCCAGCAACTGGCCTTCGGTCGAATAGCTGAAGCCGCGGGCGTAATTCAATTCGTGGATCTTGCCGAGGTCGTGCAGGATTACGCCGGTGAGCAGCAGGTCGAGATCGATGTCGTGGTAATGCGCGGCGGTAAACTTCGCCAGGCGGCACAACGACAATACGTGCTCGATCAGGCCGCCGAGCCAGGCGTGATGCACGGACTTGGCGGCGGGCGCAGTGCGATACGCGAGTGCGACGGCCTCATCGGCGAAGATCGATTCGAGCAGGGCTTTCAAATGCAGGTTGCCGATGGAGGCGATCCAGGAGACCAGTTCCTGGAACATCTCGTCGCGGTTGCGCGTGGAGGCGGGGAAGTAATCGGCGAAATCGACTTCGGCTTCCGCGACCGCCGCAATCTTGTGGACGGTGAGCTGCGGGCGGTTTTGAAAAATCTGGTACAGTCCCTTGACGCGGACGAAATCGTCGCGCTCGAAGGCGTCAATTACCTCCGCCGCGTTGTCCCACATCTTGGCGTCCAGCTCGCCGGTGCGATCGGCCAGGGTGAGCGAAAGATACGGGTCGCCCGATTTTTTCTGGCGAACGTCTTTGTGAGAAACCAGAAAAAGTCCGGTGACGGCCTGGTTCGGTTCGAGCTCGTTGACGTAGGGAGATTTCACGCTACTTCGAAGACGACGTGCCGGTCGATTTCGTGGTGGTTCCGGGAATCGGAATGATTCCCAGGAACTTCTTATTGCGCGTCCGTGCGGCGACTTCTTCCTTGGTGACCGTTTCCGGCTTGAGCTGCGCCGGATCGACCCAGGCGGTATTCTTTCCCGGCGCAGCGCCCGAGTCTTCGTAGCCGGGCTTGATTTCGAGGAAGGCTTCCGTGCGCAGCTTGGTCAGATATTCGCGCAGCGCCGGATCCATCTTGGGGCGGAACAGCCGGTCTTCCACTTCGTTCTGCACCTGTTCAAAATCGGCGAGGCCGGCCTTCTGATGTTCCACGACCCTGTAAATGTAAAATCCCGTGGGGACCTTGATGGGATCGGTGACGTAGCCGCGCGGCTGGTTCCATACGGCGTCTTCAATGACTTTGAGCAGCTCGCCCTTTTGCATGGCGGGCATCTCTCCACCGTTGGCCGCATTGGCATCGTCCGAGTTGGCCTGCGCCAGATCCGAAAACTTTTCGGTCTTGCGGGCGCGCGCCACCAGATCCGCGCCCTTTCGCTGGGCGGCCAGAACGCCGCCGCCGTCTTTGCCTTCGGTGGAAATGAAGATCTCTTGCAGGAAGATACGCTCCTGGCGCTGGAACTCGTCCTTGTGCTCGTCGTAATACTTCTGCATGTCCTCGCGCCTGATCTTGATGGTGCTCGAAACTTCCTGGCGGATCACGTGATCCATCAGGGCTTTGTTCTTGATCTCGTTCTTGTAGTCTTCATACGGCATCCCGGACTGCTCATGAACATACTGCTGGAACTTTTCGGGATCGGCAAGGCCGGAGCGCCGCTGAATGTCGGCGAGCTGCTTGGCCACTTCCCCATCGACTTTGACATCCAGCTCCTTGCCTTTCTGGATCAGCAGCAGACGGTCAATGCGCTCGCGTAAGACGTTGCGCGAAGCCACGGATACGGCGTCCGCGAGAGCGCGGGCCGTGAGCCCCTCACGGCGAAAGTCGGCTTCGGCATCGCGACGGTCTTTCTCCAGTTCGCTGCGGGTGATGATGTCGCCGTTGACCTTGCAGACGATCTCTTCGATCACGGCCACGTCGGCGGCATAGGCGATAAATCCGGTCACACCTAGGCAGAGGAGCCAATTGCGCATAATCCGATTATAGTGCACGCCAGCGGCCAGAACCCGCCAGTTCATTCTGAAAGCAGACTATAAGTGTGTTGAAAGATCCGAGAATCGCTCGCTCTCGCGCACGGCTCCGAAGCGCGCATGTGTTTGCTATCCTTCGCAGCGCCGCGACCGTCAGAGTTTGTGTGAAACGTCTGCATCCACCGCTTCCTGCGGTCGCGGCTCGTGGCATCAGCAACTTAAACGAGCCGCGACCCAAGGAAGCGGTGGATCTCGCGGGTTTTCGCACAGACTCGTCGGAAAGCGATCTCAGCCGCTGGTGTCTCGGAAGCGCCTATGGATCGTTTCTGCCACTGGTGTGAAAAAAGGCTACGCCAGAGCTTCGATGGACGCCCTCACAAAATCGAGCACCGCGGAGGCGTTTTCGGTGGCAGGTAAGGGCAGGCGCAGGACGCCGGCCGGCGTGAACTGCGCGCCTTCGCGGGACGAGACCAATCCCATCAGCCTCGCGGGATCGATCTTCGAGCCGGGATGAAACTTGATCTGCAACGCCGCCGCCGCGGCGGTCGATCGCTTCGATGCCGACTTGCTCGGCCTGCGGTCTTGAGCAGCGCGAAACGAACCAGCGTCTCCACGGCGTCCGGCGGCGGGCCGTAGCGATCGGCCAGCTCCGCGCGAATGTTTTCGGCCTGCTCGGCGTCGCGCGCGTCGGCGATGCGCTTGTAGGCGCGCAGGCGCTGGTGCTCGTCGGCGATGTATTCGGGCGGGATGCGGATGTCCAGCCCCAGGTTCAGCGCCGAATGGACTTCGAGCGGCGCCTCTTCGCCCTTCAGCTCCTGCACGGTTTCTTCCAGCAGCCGCAGGTACGTGTCGAAGCCGACCGCGGCGATGTGGCCGTGCTGCTCGCCGCCCAGCAGGTTGCCCGCGCCGCGCAGTTCCAGATCGAGCGCGGCGATCTTGAAGCCCGCGCCCAGGTCGGAGAACTCGCGCAGCGCGGCCAGGCGCTTGCGCGCGATTTCGCTCAGCTCGGTGTCCGGCGGCACCAGCAGGTACGCATAGGCGCGGCGATTCGACCGGCCCACGCGGCCGCGCAGCTGGTACAGCTCGGAGAGGCCGTAGCGCTCGGCGTTCTCGATGATGATGGTGTTCGCCAGCGGAATATCCAGGCCGTTTTCGACGATCGTGGTGCGACACGAACACGTCGTATTCGTGGCGCATGAAGCCGAGCAGCACGCGCTCCAGTTCCTCCTCGCCCATCTGGCCGTGGCCGACGCCGATGCGCGCATTCGGGACCAGTTCCTGAATCGATGGCGGCGCGCGAAAAGATGGAATCGACGCGGTTGTGGACGAAATAGACCTGGCCGCCGCGGCTCAATCTCCTGCTCGATGGCGGTGCGGATCAGCTCGGGATCGAAGTGCGCCACCACGGTGTGGATCGCCAGGCGATCCTTGGGCGGCGTCTCGATCACGCTCATGTCGCGGATGCCCAGCAGCGACATGTGCAGCGTGCGCGGAATCGGCGTGGCGCTCATGGTGAGCACGTCGACGTTCTTGCGCATCTGCTTCAGCCGCTCCTTGTGGCGCACGCCGAAGCGCTGCTCTTCGTCGACGATCAGCAGGCCCAGATCGCGAAACTCGACGTCTTTCGAAAGCAGGCGATGCGTGCCGATGGCGATGTCGATCTTTGCCGTCGGCCAGTTCCTCGAGCGCCGCCTTCATTTCCTTGGCGGAGCGGAAGCGCGAGAACATTTCGATGCGCACGGGAAAGGCCGCGAAGCGCGCGCTTGAAGGTCTCGAAATGCTGGAACGCGAGCACGGTGGTGGGCGCGAGCACGGCCACCTGCTTGCCGTCGCCCAGCGCCTTGAACGCCGCGCGCATGGCGACTTCGGTTTTGCCGAAGCCGACGTCGCCGCACAGCAGGCGATCCATGGGATGCGGCGATTCCATGTCGCGCTTGATCTCCTTGACGGCGGAAAGCTGGTCCTTGGTTTCGGTGAACTCGAAGGCGTCTTCGAATTCGCGCTGCCAGTTGGAATCGGGCGAGAACGCGAAGCCTTCGGCCATGCGGCGCTGGGCGTAGAGCTTCAGCAGCTCGTCCGCCATGTCGCGCATTTTGGCTTTGACGCGGTTTTGCGTGCGGTCCAGGTGGCGCCGCCGAGCCGGTCGAGCGGCGGGCGCGGCTTCGCCCGCGCCGCGATATTTCTCCACCAGGTCCATGCGCGTGAGCGGCACGTAGAGCTTGGCGTCGCCGGCGTATTCGAGCAGCATGAAATCGCCCTTCTGCTCGCCCTGCACGATTTCGCGGAGGCCCAGGAACTTGCCGACGCCGTGGGTGGCGTGGACCACGAAGTCGCCGGGCTTGAGATCGGCGAGGTCGGCGGCGAACGCGGTCAGCTGGCTCTTGGTGATGCCGGGCCGCGCGACCAGATCGGAGGAATCGAACAGATCCTCGGAGCCGATGAAGGCGATGGAGGATTCCGGGAAAATCGACGCCGCGGCGGACCAGTCCCTTGATCAGATACGTGCTGGCGACCGGACCGGCCAGATAGGCGCGCTCGGCCAGATACGGCGACGCGGCTTCGTTCGGCGCGAGGCCGAGTTGGAACGGCACCGAGTATTCGCGCAGGATGTCGGCCAGGCGTTCCAGTTCGCCGTTCGAAGGCGCGAAGAACGCCACGCGATAGCCTTGCTCCACCATGGTTCTTGCGCTTCGGCGACGGCCACCTGCATGTTGCCGTGGAAGGCCATGGACGGGCGCGTGCGCGATGTGCGGCGTCTGCGGCGTCCAGATCCAGCTCGCGCAGATCGATCTGCGGCGCGCGGCCGAGACGGCTTTCGAAATCCTCCCAATGCGAAGAAGTTCGCCGCGGCGAGTTCGGCGGCGTCGGCTGCTGGTCGAGGCGCTTCCACAGGCGCTCGGCCGCGGCACGGATCTGCTCCGGCTCGTCGAGAACGACGACGGCGTCGCCGCGCCAGATCGAGCAGCGATTGCTCGCGCGGGTCTTCGAGCGCGGCGGCGAACTCCCAGCCGGGAAACAGCGCGCCTTGCGCGAGGCTGCTCGGTCAAGCGGCAGAATGCTGCGCCTCGGAGATCTTCATCACGGAGCGCTGCGATTCCACATCGAAGCGGCGGATGGATTCGATCTCGTCGCCGAAGAATTCGATGCGCAGCGGGCGCGCGTTTTCGGCGGGAAACACGTCCAGGATGCCGCCGCGGATGGAATATTCGCCGACCATCTCCACCGGATCGCGGCGCTCATAGCCGATCGATTGCAGATGCGCTTCGATGGTGTCGAGCGGCAGCTCTTCGCCGACGCGCAGTTCGAGCGCGAGGCGCCGGTAATATTCCGGCGCGTGCGTGCGCAGCAGCGCGGAGCCGACGGGCGCGATGGTGATGGGCGCGTGCCCGCTCGCCATCCGCCACAGTCCGATGGCGCGCTGCTCGCTGATTTCGGTGTGGGGCGACAGCTTCTGGCCGGGCAGCACGTCGAGCGCGGGCAGCAGCTGCGGACGCCCGCGTCCGGAGCGCGAGATCAGCAGATCGAAAAACGTCTCGATCAGCTCGGCCAGCAGTTCCGCGCGCTGGTTGCCGTCGGCGATCACCAGCAGAGGCCGCTCCGTCGCCTGCCACAGCAGGACCAGATACAGCGCTTTCGCCGTGGGCGTCAGGCCGGCGAGCGAGGATTTCCCCAATTCCCGCCGCGACAGCTTGCTGACCAACTCCTGAAACGCCGGATGGCGGCTAAGGGTCTGAAAGAGGTCACGAACCGCGGGATGCGTCACGATCGGGCGGCTCTTCTCATGGCAGGGATACTTCTATTGTAAATCTGGTTGTAAAATGTAGGTGGCGAATGTTCGATAAGACAGGTATGTTCGCGCCGCATCAGAATCTGAGCGATCAGATCAACGGCAACATCATTCGCAGCGAGATCGAAGGCGGCGTGTATCTTCGCGACCTGCCCGATGAGAGCACGCTCGAAGTGGCCACGCGCAATCGCTGGTACACGCTGGTGGTCCGCCGCGACGGCCAAGCGTTGATTTCAGGTCATCCCGAGTTTTGCCCGGAGCCGGTGGAAGTCCGGATCAGTGGATCGAACTGGGGCGGATCGATGCTGAAAGCCGCGTTCCTGGGCCGCGGAATGCACCTCGAATACCGGCATCCCAAGTTCCGCGGACCGATCGTGACGTCGCCGATCGTGGATATTCGCCTGAAAGCGGCGTAAGAGCGCCAACGTCTACACCGACACTTGCAAGCGCCGGCCACGAGCCGCGACCACAGGGAGCGGTTGATATCGCGGGTGTTCACAATAATTGCTGCCCCACGTAGTCATACTTACAACGCCCGTCATCCCGAGCGCAGCGAGGGGATCTGCTTTTAAAGCATTGATAACAGCCGAACGAAAAGTAGATTCCTAGCTCCGCTGGGAATTGACTTTGGGGTCGGACGGCCATTATAGCCCCGGCATGTAATGCTACGATTTTCTGGCTCAGGACACTAGCGCACCGGCAGCAGATCGAATCCCTCTAATCGAAACCGCCATTCGTGCGGAGCATCCGCGCGGCAGAACTCCAGGCCTCTTCGCAGCAAATCGAGTTCCGCCGTCCACCAGTCCCCAGCCCCGCCGGTGGAGTAGAAACGTTCGCAAATTTTCAGATGCCGTTCGAACGCCGCGCGCAGACGCGATTCGTAGTGACGCCGCAAATCACGTGGATCCGATCCTTTCGCGACAGCTCGCAAGACCGCGGCTGCGAGGATCGCTTCGCGAATCGCGTGACCCGATCCATCGCCGCACAATGGATCAAGCGCCATCGCAGCGCTTCCACACGCGAGCCAATCGTCTCCGCCCATCGGAGTCGTGATCCGCGGATACGCAGCGACTCCTCCCTCCCGCTCACGAATCGCACCGATCTGCTCCGCAATCGACCTACTCGACGCCAGAAATGTTTCCACCCGCGCGCCAACGGTGATCAGGTATCCGGTTGGATCGTCGCCCGCGATCAGGAACATCCATCCCTGTTCAAAGGATTCGATCCAACAAGCCCCCCGCTGTCCGCGCAGATCCACTTCGGCGATGTTGGCCGTTCGCGAACCGAAGCGATGCTCTTCGCCCGGAGCCGGAGACGCGCTGAAGATGGTCCAGTCTGCCCGTTCGGCCGCAGTCTCATAAAATGTGCGAGACCAAAGATCGTCGAGAAGAGATGACTCATTGACAATTGCGGCCGAGTGATCGAATTCCCGCGTCGCCGCGCTGGGTCCCCAAGTCACGAAGCGCTTCGTGACTCGATACGCGTTCGCGAATGGCGACGGATCTCCAGCCAGTTCGGCGAGCAAAGCTTGCGTCTGATCACTCACTAAAATCAACCGGGAATTGCGACGCATCGGCCGGTCGACCGTGACGCGAAAACCGCTGCGAGAGAGCAATCGTGCGCTGCACCAGGCTGCCAATCCTTCCCCGCGGATGTGAACTTGCATTCGAGAGTCCACGCTAATCCACAGCGCGCAGCTTGCGGCCGATGCGGAACCATCGCGTCGCCTGGAGTTGCGCCAGTTCCCGCTTCGCATCGTCGAGCTGCTTTGATAACCCGGTCACCGCCTGCCACGCTTCGGCTTCGGAGGCTTCTTTTCGCCGGAACTCGGCCACTGCCTCTTTTCTGGCGCGTTCAATGTCGAGCGCCCACTCGGTCCGTTTCTCCCAATCCGCCTCCACCTTGCGAATCCACGCGAGATTCTGGGTTCGCTCCGCAACCCACTCGTTGTGCGCCAGCTCATGGTGCGCGCTGTGACGTTTATATTCCGCCTCGATTTGCTCCAGATCGTAGCGGGTGCGCTCGGCGAGCCGGCAGGCTTCGCGATACTGGAGCGCAAGCTCGGCCGCAGGCGGCTGAAAATGCCCCTTGCGGGCCGCCATCGGCAGCGACCAATCCCCCGAGTGCTCGATTCCATACTCGGGCCACGTTTCCGTCGCGAAGCGAAGGTCTCGGAACCCCGCGCCGCAAAGAATCTCGCGCAGGGATTCTTCGGAGAACACGCGCATTTCGAGCGTCGATCCCAGCCCGCCGTGGAAACTCAAATTGTCGAAAACTTCAAGCGAGCCGTCGCGCCGCCGGTTCACCAGCAGGGCGCGCCCGCCCGGCGACGCGAGCGTATACTCGTGCAGCTCGGGAAAATGCTCGATGGTCTTGCCGCCCAAATTATAAGGAGTGGTCAGCAGCAACAAACCATCCAGCTTGAGCATGACGTTGAGATTCGCGAACGCGCGCTCCACCGGCGGCGGAACGTGCTCCATCACTTCGCTGGACAGAACGAAATCGTAGCGGCCCCGATCGCGCTCATTTAGATTCGTCACATCAAGACCCGGCGCCTGGTGATAAAAGGTGTTGGTGTAGTCGAACTTCTCTGCTAAACGTTCGGCCAGATCCGGAGCGTCGCTCATCCCGATGCCTCGAATCCCCTTGAGCACCGGAAATTCCGGCAGCGTCAGCAGCACGCCGAAAATCTCCTGCGAGAGCAGCGCGATGAGCGAGCGCAGCCGAACGGAAGATCCGCACTCCGCGCAACTCTCGGTTTCGCGGCGCAAATCCTCGGCCGAAGTCGTACATCTCGCGCCGCAGACGTTACATAGGAATTGCATCCTTCGCTATGCTAGCAATCGGCGTTAATCGGTGTGTATCTGTGGCCAAAAGCTCTGCCGCTTTCGCTTTCACGCCGCGCAGATCGATCTTCCCCGTCCCGAGCGAGGGAAGCGCGTCCACCTGATAAATGTTTTCCTGCTTGGGCAGCCACAGCCGCGGAAGATCCGTATCCGCCAGCCGCCGCCACAGATCCGATGGCGCGATTTCAGAGTGCGTGTACAGCATCACCAGGCGCTCGCCTTTGCGTTCATCGGGAACTCCCGTAGCGACGCAGCCGCAATCGCCGAGGATTCCGTAAGCTGCTTCCTCGATCTTCAAATGCGGGACCATTTCGCCGCCGATTTTGCTGAAACGCGACAGGCGGTCGGTGATGCGCAGGAAACCTTCTTCGTCGATCACGGCGAGATCGCCGGTGCGATACCAGCCGTCTTCCATCACGGCCGCAGTGCGTTCGGGATCATTGCAAGTATCCGAGCATCCGGTTCGCGCCGCGCACCAGCAACAGGCCTTCCTGCTGCGGCCCGAGCATTTCACCGCGTCTCCGGGTCCACCACTTTGACCGCGACGCCGGGCAGCGGATGTCCCACCGTGCCCGGCTTGTTTCCGATCTGCGAATCGCGCGCCCGCATCGAAATTGGGAGCATTAACGGCCACCACCGGCGACATTTCGGTGCAGCCGTAGCCTTCCAGCAGCTCCAGGCCGAACGCTTCTTCGAACACCTTCGCCACCGGCGCGCGCAGTTTCTCCGCGCCCACCAGGACGTAGCGCAGGGACGCGAACTGCTCCCGCGTGCACTTGCGCGCGTAGCCGCCGCAGAAAGTCGGCGTCGAAAGCAGCAGCGTGCCTTTGTATTTCGCCACCAGCTCGCCGATGGTTTTCGCATCGGTCGGATTCGGATGATACGCCGCGCCGCAGCCTGTAATCAGCGGCAGCCACACGGTTACCGTGAAGCCGAAGGAGTGAAAGAACGGCAGCACTCCGATGATGCGGTCGTTCGTGTCGATCCAGAACACCTGCACCATCGCTTCGATGTTCGAAATGATGTTGTAGTGCGAGAGCATCACGCCCTTGGGAGTGCCGGTGCTGCCGCTTGAAAAGATTACGGTCGCGAGCGAATCGGGTGATGTTCGCTTCACCAGCATCCACGCCGGCGCGAGCCTTGCAGCAATCAGCGCGCGAGCCTTGTCGACGACGCCGAAAGACGCCAGAACGTCTTCGAGAAAAACCATGTTGGCCGCACGCTCTAGGCCCGCCTTCGCCAGAAAGATTTTGGAAGTGAGGACAGTCTGGATGCGGCACTGCTCTATCGCATGGTTCATCGCTTCCCGCCCCGCGGTGAAATTCAGATTCACCGGTACCTTCCCGGCAATCGTCAGTCCGACGTTCGCCAACGCCCCGCCCACTGAGGGAGGCAGCAGCACGCCGACCATCGCTTCCTGATTGCGAGCCCATCGCGCGATCAGAAGACTCCCGGTGAGAGCACGGCCGTAGGTCAGCTCGCGGCCGCTCGAATCCGCCATCGCGAATTTCGACCAGTTCTTGCGCGCGGCGCGGATGAATCGCCGGCCCAGGACGTCGGCGTTGGTTTTCCGGTCGACCACGGCGTCGCTCGCCAGCTCGGCGATGGCCTGCCGGACTTCGGCCACGCTGGAGGTCGACGGCATCGGCGCGCCGAAGGAAACCGTCACCGGGTACGGAATGCGCTTTGGCCATTTCCAGAAGAAGCGGCCTTTTTCGAAACTGAAAATGCTGCCCCACAGGCGATCGAGATGCACCGGAATGATGGGCACGTCCAGCCCTTCGACAATCCTCTCCATGCCGCGCTTGAACGGCAGCAGGTTACCAGTGCGGGTGATGGCGCCTTCGGCGAAAATGCAGACCACGTGTCCGCCCTGGAGTTCCGCTCGCGCCGCGCGGATCGACGCCACCACATCGCGCGGACCCGTCGTCCCGACCGGAATCGCCTTCGCGAACCTGAAAAACCAATTCAGCGCCTTCATTTCGTAGATACGGTTTCCACACCATGAAGCGGACGAAGCGCTGGATGCAGGCGCCGATCAGGAATCCGTCCAGATGCGACACGTGGTTCGAAACCAGCAGCGCCGGTCCGCGGAACGGCACGTTTTCCTGGCCGCGGATGCGGATGTTGTAGACGGTATGAGTCGCCAGCCACACCAGGAATCGCACCAGGAACTCGGGAACGACTCGAACAATGTAGATGGTCGCAATCAAGGTCGCGACGCCGAAAATCAGGATGAGCTTGTCGGCCGAAATATGCAGATGATCGTGCAGACCGCTCAGAGTCGCGGTGGCGAGCAGCAGTCCGATGGTGTTAAAGAAATTGTTGGTCGCGATCAGGCGGCCTTTTTCAGTCGAGCCGCCGCGCTGCTGAAGATAAGCATTCAGCGGGACGATGAACAATCCGCTCGAAACGCCCAACAGCGCCAGCGCGATCATCTCCCCGGCATACGAACCCTTCGCCGCATACACGCCAAGACAGCTCAAGCCCATGAAGATCGACCCGAGCGGCACCAGCCCCAGCTCCACCTTGTCGCCCGAAAGCCGCCCCGCCAGCATGCTGCCCACGCCGATGCCGATCGCCAGGCACGTCACCATCAGGCCGACGTGCACGTCGTCGAGCTTCATCACTTCGCCGCCGAGCAGCAGCAGATCCATTTGAAACAGCAGACCCAGAAACCAGAAATAGGAAATCCCGACCACGGTCAGCCACAGCCTGCGGTCTGCCAGCAGGCGCCTGGTTCCCACGATCACTTCGCCGAACGGATTCAAGCTGAACGGAGTCGACGCGCCGCTGGGCGCCACGCGCGTGATTCTGAAGCTGGTAACGAATCCCACCACCGCGATCGCGACCATCACCATTCCCATATTCCACGGCTGATTTTTCCACGCGCTGAACAGAAACGCGCCCGCCGAAGTCCCCAGCACGATCGCGACGAACGTGCTCATTTCGAGCAGCGCGTTGGCGCGCGACAGGTCCTTATCGGAAACCATTTCGGGGACGATTCCATATTTCGCCGGGCTGAAAATGGTCGAATGCAGCGCCATCAGAAACAGCACCACCAGCATCAATTCGATGCGCATCGTGAAAAACGCAGCCAAGCCTAGCGCCATCGCGACGATCTCAAACGCCTTCACCGAAATCAACACGGTGCGCTTGCTGACCCGGTCGGCCAGATGGCCGGAATAACCCGAGAACAGCAGAAACGGGATAACGAACACGGCGCCGGCCAGCGAAAGATACTTGCCGCTTGCATCGGTGTTGGCGGCGACGTGCACCGCGCGCATCGACACGATCATTTTGTACAGATTGTCGTTGAGCGCGCCGAGGAATTGCGTCCACAGGAAAGCCTGAAATCCCGGCTTGCCGAGAAGGTCTTTATAACCGCTCGATTCAGTTTTCATGATGCTTTCTGAGGAGCAACCTTCAATCCGCAATGCCTTCTATATGTTTCAATCGGTTTACCTGCATACCGCAGCCGCATTAGATCATCAAATGGCCATTGCTGTACAATCAATGTACATGCACGTCCTCTCGGACACCGAACGCCGGTTTCTGCGGCTCATTTCCGAGTTCGCTTATTGTAACCCGTTCCTTCCCGAACATAATCGGCTGGAACGGGAACTTCTAGGAGCCGATTTCGTCGAAGGCGAGCCGGTCTGGAGCCGGACGGTGGCGGATCCGGAGCGGCCGCGCGTGAACGTATGGAAGATTTTCGAGAGGCTTGGGCCGCTGGTCGAGCAGATTCGCGTCCGGCAGAAACACGGAGACAATTTGGCGCTGTACGAAGACGCAGTGGTGCAGTTTCTGTATCAGCGCTACTATCCGCGGTTTTACGAAGCGAGCTTCGGGACGCCTGCAAATGCCGGGCGCTGGCGATTCTACCAGGATTTTCTAAAGGACTGGCATCACTTTTTCGAGGGCCTGATTCTTCCCGACGGCCAGGAGCCTCCGCATACGTTCGCGTGTTTCCGCCAGATCCAGGGCGCGTTCGAGCAGATTTTTCGCGACATCATCGGCGGATCGATGCCCGCGGCATGCCTGCGCGCCAGCATCTGGCAATCGATTTTCACGCACGACATGCGCCGCTACCGGCGCACGCTGTACGGCCGCATGGGCGAGTTCGCCACGCTGATCACCGGTCCGTCAGGCACGGGAAAGGAACTGGCAGCGCGGGCCATCGCGCAATCGCGCTATGTTCCGTTCGACCCCAAGAGCATGACGTTCGCGGGAGACGATGCGGCGGCGTTTTTCCCGATCAATATTTCGGCGCTGTCGCCGACGCTGGTCGAATCCGAGTTGTTCGGGCACCGGCGCGGATCGTTCACCGGCGCGATTGGAGATCGCAAGGGATGGCTCGAAACCTGCCCCGCGCTGGGATCGGTATTTCTCGACGAACTGGGCGATCTGGACCCGTCGATTCAAGTGAAGCTGCTGCGCGTGATCGAGACGCGCACGTTTCATCCGGTGGGCGAGACGGCGGGGCGGCGGTTTCAGGGAAAGCTGATCGCGGCCACCAATCGCGACCTGGAGGCGCGGATTCGCAAAGGAGAGTTTCGGGAAGACCTGTATTACCGCTTGTGTTCGGACCAGATCGCGACGCCGTCTCTAGCCGATCAGCTCGCCGATTCGCCGCGTGTCTTGGACGATCTCATCATTTACATGGCGCGCCGGATAGCGGGCGCGGAGGCGGAAGAACTGGCTCGCGATGTCACGGATTGGGTAGACCGAAACCTGGGTCGCGATTACGCGTGGCCGGGAAATTATCGCGAACTCGATCAGTGCGTCCGCAACGTGCTGATTCGGCGGGATTACCGGCCGTCGAAGGCAGCCAAAACGGGCGCGCTCGATCGGGCCGCCGACGATTTCCGGCAAGGCAGGCTCACGGTGGATGAGCTGGTGTCGAGCTACGCCACCATCGTCTACAGCCGCGCGGGCAGTTACGAAGAGACTGCGCGGCGGCTGCGGATCGACCGCAGGACTGTGAAAAGTAAGGTGGATACGGCGCTGCTTGGCCGCCTGCGGGAGGGCTCGTAAAGCTCGCTATGTGCCATTATGCAGTGCCCGGTTCAGCGAGCCGCATGATACGCTGAGAAGCATCCCCGATTCATGAGCATCTCGACGCCATTTATTCACCGGCCCGTGGCGACGACGCTGCTGACCGTCGCGCTGGGAGTTTCAGGGGCGGTCGCGTACAATTTCCTCCCCGTCGCGCCGCTGCCGCAGATCGACTTTCCGTCGATTTCGATTAACACCGGCCTGCCCGGGGCGAGCCCGGAGACCATGGCGTCCGCGGTTGCAACGCCGCTCGAGCGGCAGTTCGGGCGCATCGCTGGCGTGAATGAGATGACGTCGTCGAGCACGCTTGGCTCGACCGGCATTACCCTCCAGTTCGATCTGAACCGCAACATCGACGCGGCGGCGCGCGATGTGCAGGCCGCGATCAATGCGGCGCGCGGCCAGCTTCCCGCGAATCTTCCGCGAAACCCGTACTGGCGCAAGGTGAATCCCGCCGACGCGCCGATTCTGATGCTGGGGCTGACCTCCGATACCCTGACCTCCGGCCAGATGTACGACGCCGCGTCGACCATCCTGCAACAGAAGATCTCCCAGGTGAAGGGCGTGGGACAGGTGTTTGTCGGCGGCAGTTCCCTTCCCGGCGTGCGGGTTGAAGTCAATCCGTCGATTTTGAACAATTTCGGTCTGGGCCTGGAAGATGTGCGCGCGGTGCTCACAGCGGCCAACGTCAACAGTCCCAAGGGCAATCTTTCGAATGACACCACTTCCTGGACCCTGACCACCACGGACCAGTTGCTGAAGGCGAAGGATTACGGCAATCTGCTGGTGGCCTATCGGAACGGAGCGCCGGTAGTCCTCTCCGATATCGCCAAGGTGGAAGATTCCGTCGAGGATTTGCGCAACGTTGGGTATGTCGACACCAAACCCGCGGTGGTGATGTACATCAATCGCCAGCCCGGCGCCAACATCGTGGAAACGGTGGATAGCGTGCGGGCGATCCTGCCGCTGCTCAAAGCGTCCATCCCGGCGTCGGTCGAAATGCATGTGCTGAGCGACCGGACCACCACCATTCGCGCGTCGGTAAGCGACGTGCAGCGAACCATGGCCATCTCGATTTCGCTGGTGATCATGGTGGTGTTTATCTTTCTGCGCAGCGTCAGCGCAACGCTGATTCCGAGCATTTGTGTGCCAACTTCGCTGATCGGCACGTTCGGCGTGCTGTACCTGTTCGGATACAGCGTCGACAATCTATCGCTGATGGCGCTGACCATCGCGACCGGGTTCGTGGTGGACGACGCGATCGTGGTGATCGAGAACATCTCGCGGCATACCGAGCACGGGATGTCGCCGATGCAGGCCGCGCTGCAAGGCTCGGCTGAAATCGGATTCACGGTGGTTTCCATCAGCATTTCGCTGATCGCGGTATTCATTCCGATCCTGCTGATGCCCGGCATCGTGGGCCGTCTGTTCCGCGAATTCGCGATCACGCTTGTCGGTGGCGATCGTCTTATCGCTGTTGTATTTCCCTGACCATGACGCCGATGATGTGCGCGCGTCTGGCCGGTCGGGACGAAGAAACAGAAGCACAATTTCCTGTACCGCTGGAGCGGCGGATTCGGTGGAATCGGCTGCGCCGGGGCTATGCGAGATCCCTCACCTGGGTGCTGCGACCGTCAACCGCTGACGCTGGGGTGACGCTCGGCACCATCGCGCTTACCGTGTATCTGTACATCATCGTTCCCAAGGGATTCTTCCCGCAGCAGGATGTGGGCCGCCTGTCCGGTACCATCGTCGCAGATCAGTCCACGTCCTTCCAGGCGATGCGGAATCGCGTGCGAGCAACTGTTGAAGATCGTGCATGGACGATCCGGCGGTGGACACGCTGAATGCTTACGTGGGCGGCGGCGGTGGCGGCGGGCGGGTCGGCGCTGAATCAGCGGCCGCATGAATATCACGCTTAAGCCGCTGGCCGAGCGGAAGATCAGCTCCGACGAAGTGATCGCGCGGCTGCGGCCGAAGCTGGCCCACGTTCCCGGCGCGAGCCTGTATCTGCAAGCCGTGCAGGATCTGCGCATCGGCGGACGATCGAGCGGCGCGCAGTATCAGTACACGCTGCAGATCGATTAGCGTCGCGGAGCTGAACGACTGGGCTCCGCGCGTGTTCCAGAAGCTGCGCACGCTGCCGCAGCTCGCCGACGTCAACAGCGATCAGCAGGATCGCGGGTTGCAGCCGGCCTGGATATCGACCGGGTGACCGCGGGGCGCATGGGAATCTCCGCGCAGGCCATCGACAACACGCTCTACGACGCGTTCGGCCAGCGGCAGGTGTCGGTGATGTACACGCAGTTGAACCAGTATCACGTGGTGATGGAAGTGGACGCCGCAGTTCTGGCAGAATCCGGACGGGTTGAAGTTCCTGTACGTGAAAGGCACCGACGGCCAGCAGGTGCCCCTGAGCGCGTTTGCGCACTACGTGCCCAGCAACACGGCGCTGTCGCGTGAACCATCAAGGCCAGTTTCCGTCGGTCACCATTTCCTTCAACCTGCCGGTAGGGACTTCGCTGAGCCAGGCGGTCCCGGTGATCGAACAAGCGGAGCGGGACATGGGATTGCCGTCTACGATGCATGGAAGTTTTCAGGGCACCGCGCAGGCGTATCAGGACGCGCTCTCGAGCGAGCCGATCCTGATCGCGGCGGCGCTGGTGACGGTGTACATCGTGCTCGGCGTGCTGTATGAAAGCCTGATTCATCCGTTGACGATTCTGTCCACGCTTCCGTCGGCGGGCGTGGGCGCGCTGCTGGCGCTGATGGTGACGCAAACGAGCTGAACGTGGTCTCGCTGATCGGAATCATTCTGCTGATCGGCATCGTGAAGAAGAACGCGATCATGATGATCGATTTCGCGATCGCAGGCCGAGCGCACGGAGGGCCTGATTCCGAAGAAGGCGATCTTCAAGGCGGCCGTGCTGCGCTTCCGGCCCATCACCATGACCACCATGGCCGCGCTGCTCGGCGGGCTGCCGCTGGCGCTAGGGCACGGCGAAGGCGCGGAGATGCGGCGGCCGCTGGGAATGGCGATCGTCGGCGGACTGGTGTTCAGCCAGGCGCTGACGCTGTACACGACCCCGGTCGTATATTTGTATCTCGACCGGATGCGCTTGCGCTGGGAAGCGATGCGGGCGCGGACTCGCCGCGGCAGCAGCGTAGCGCCGCAGCCATCCGAAGCCTGAATTTAGTTTTCGCGTGTGTGAAAACCCGCGAGACCGGCCGCTTCCTGCGGTCGCGGCTCGCGGTTGGCGCTTTCAAATATCAGCGACATGAATGAGCCGCGACCGCAGGAAGCGGTGGATGGACGGTTTCCACTGTGCCGCTAGCGCGTGCCGATTTTGCGGCGCGGAAGCGCCGCGGTGCCGGGCGGCCTTTGATGGAACATCAGCACGCGCGGCATCTGAAAATCGGCAAAGTATCCGTAGCGGTTCAGCACCCAGGCGAACAGTTGCAACAGCGCCCCGATCGCCATCCAGATCTGCCAGTGCGAGAACACGCCGGTGATGGCGAACGCTCCGGCCATCCCCATATCCGAGGCGAGCCGCCACAGTCCGAGCACGTAAGCCATCAACGCCAGCGGCGTGAGCAAGGAGCCGAGCGCCAGCGCCACATGGCGGTTCTTGCCGTGTTTCCGCTGAATCGGCCGCCCCTGGGCGAACCTGATCCGAAGGATCATATGAACAACCTAGTACGAGCTTAGCAGGAAACACTACGCCTGGCCGACGGGTCCACTCATGGGAGGCGCTGAGCGCCAGCAGCCGGCTCTTACCGCGCGCACTCGAGCGCTTTTTGGAGCTGATTCAGAGCCACCTGCGTGTCCCGCAACGCGTCGACGCGATGTCCGCAGAAATCGTGCGCGGCGTGTTGCAGCTCGTTCCGGGCTTCCCGCAGCTCGGCGATCGCGGCCTGAATGTGCGGATGCGGTTCGGGAGGAGGCGCGGTGTTCGCATCCCGCGGCGTCGCAATCGTGCCGAGCGCCAGCAGCGCCACCCAAGGTCCGAATCTAAAGATCTGTTTCTTCACGGCCAGCTTCTTCATATCCAAGGTTTCTCCTGTTTGTTTTTAGCTGAAATAAGTTACGACTCTTCGAGATTATAGCCATTAAGCACAGGTATAGTATATGGACCTGGATTGACGGAATGCCGGGGCTCAAGAAGGGTCCTTCGTGAGGCGCCGCCAAAGTGATACAGTATAAAGCCAAGTGGAGGAGTCAAGTGGTGATGCGACTCTTTGGGGTGTTATGCACTCTGTGCGTAACAGCGTTGGGTCCAGCGTGGGGGAGTGCCACGCAGGATCTTGGCAGCGAAGCGTGGCAGCTGGAGACTAAGGGCGAAGGCGTCGAGGCGCAGGCCCGGCTTCAGAAAGCGGTGGAAGCGGCGCCGAACGATGCCGCGGCGCTGCGCGCCTATGCCGAGTTTCTGGACCGGCATCGCGATCCGGGCGCGCGCGAAGTCTACGCCAAGCTGGCGCAGGCTCTGGAACGTTCCAATGCCGGGCGCGAGCCGCGCGCAGCGGTCGCGCGCCGCGAAGCGATTCTCGATCTGATCGCGGGCGACACGGCCTCCGCCGCCAAACACGTGGAAGCGTATCGGGCCGCCGGAGGGTCCGGTCTGGCGATGCCGCAGGGACCCGGCACGGCGGCCGCCGCCCAGAATTTTATCGAGATTCCCGGACCGCTGCGCTCCTTCGCGCGCATGGCCGCGCTTTCGCCGGACCTGCAGCCCGAGGATCTGCTGCCCGCGCTGGCGCGCAACGTGGTCACCAACGGCTATCAGGCCGCCAGCTCGCAACGAAGCGCTGGAGCAGACCGAATACCTGAAGCTGGTGCTCCGCTATCTTTCGCAGGCGCGCGAGCTCGAGAAGCTGGCGCGGCGCCGAGCAAGATCATCCAGCATCGAGACCTGCGATTCCACCGAGACCGGCGACCTGCTGCGCATGCTCGGCTACCGCATGCGCGGCGGCTGCGGATCGGACGTGGTGCTCGAAACCGTGAACGCGTCGCGCGCGTTCCTCACCATCGATTCGGGATTCCCGCTGGCCGAGCTGGAAGCAGGCGCTGCGCACCAACCGGCCGTTCACGCTCGATTATCATCCGGCGCGGATCCCGGTTCTGTACGACGTCGGATTACTGGCAATCGGCGAAGGACAAGAGCGCCGGGCGAGTTCATCGATTACTTCCTGTCGCGATCCGTCCCTGTGCCGGCTGTATCTGGGGCTCTCGAAGCTCGATCCGGAGACCGCCGAACGCGCTGCGCAAGGAGATCCCGGCGCACGCGGCTGAAGATCTACGCGCACGTGCTCGACTTCTTCGGCGGCATGTTCGAGATCCGCGACGGCAAAGCCGTGGTGCCGGGCGGCGCGCGCTCCGAGAAAGCCTGGGCCGACCTGGCGGGCGCGTCGCCCGACAAAGGCGCGGCGTTCTTCGAGAAGCTGATGGCGCACGACGACGGCTGGCTGGCCAGCTACTTCGACGCGCTGGCGCGCATCAACGGCCCGGTGCAGGATTATCTCACCGAGCCGGAGCGGCTGAAGCGCTTCTACGCGGCGATTCGCGGACGCGTCACCAGTCCCGGGTCCGGCGCGCCCGGTGTTCCGCTCCAACACCGACATGCTGCTGCTGACCACGCGGCTGCGCCTGGACCCCGACGGCAAGCCGCATCTGCCGGGCGGCCTGGACGTCTGGAAGAACCTGTTCGCCAACCATCCGCAGGGCAAGTACGACGCCAAGCTCACGCAAGCCGCGCCCGGCTGGAAGGATGCCGACGACGTGCTCGAAGCGCTGTTCGGGCTGTGCCGCAAGGCGGTCGAGAACGAGCCGCTGAAGATCTTCATGGCGCTGAGCGACGTGGAGCGCAACCGCGCCAAGCCGCTGGAACCGGCGACGGTGGACCGGCTGGCGCGCGAGTACCGGACGCATGGCGCGCAGTATCCGCTGTTTTCCGAAGCGCCCGACGCTTACCGACAAGACCATCCTGGCGTTCCTGGACACGACGCACGCGCATCGACGCAGATTCGCGATCCGGCGCTGCGCGCCGATGCCGCCGGAACCATGCAGGCGCTGGTCGGGCTGTGGCAGATCTTCGTGCGCCAGGGATCGATTCCCGCATCGCGGATGCCGACGCGACGCTGGCGGCGCTGCTGGCGCCGTTCGCGCAAGATCCAGAACGAGCGCGATGTGTTCGACGCCGGACGCGACGGGCGTCGAAGCTGCTGCTGAAGGCCACGCATTCGCCCGCAGAACGTTTCGGCGCAGGATCGCATGCTCGACCTGCTGGCGGGAACGGCGCGCCGGACGACGCCTCGGACGCGCATCAGCAGATGGTCGAGGACATGATCCGCGATCTTCGAAGCGCAGAAGCTGGTCTCGCTGACGACGCTGTTCGATCTGGCCGACAACCTGGAAAGCGTCAGCCGCGGCGAGAAGCTGAACACGGCGCTGGCCGGCAAGCTGGCGTCGCGCATCTCCGAGATCCAGTTGCCGCGCAGCTCGCTCACGACACCGAGAAGAATTCGCATGTCGTTCGGCTACTGGACCGAGCAGCACATCGATGCGCAGCGCAAGCTGAACCTGCGCGCGGCGATCGACAAAGCCGGCCAACGATCCGCAGAAGCTGAAGGACCTGCGCGGCCACGCTGGCGCCGTTCCTGCGCGACACGCTGGTGGGCTTCAACTACATTCACTACGCGCCGCCGGGCGCGCAGGTGCTGCACACCAATCCGCTGTTCGTGCGCAGCCACGATTTCATCGGCATCGCAGGACGCCAATCAAACCTGGAAGCACACCGAAGTGTTCGGCACCGGCTGGCCGGCCAACGCCGGCGGACGGCTGGTGGGATCGCTCGCGTCGCTGCCCTACGCGCTGGCCGAAGCCGAGCAGAATTTCCTGATCCCGTCGCGCGAGCAGGCGCTGATCTGGGGCGATCTGGTTCCGCAGATGATCCTGAGCGCGGTGATCCCGCGCTGGTGGAACGTGACGCCGGTGCAACTGCACTGGGTGGGACTGCACATGGCTTACGCCGAGACGCTGCTGGCGCGAGAGCGCGCTTGAACGCGAACCGCGCGGCAGCAGGTGCTGGCCGCGCTCGACCGCTACGCGCCGCCGGCGCGGCTGAAGAAGGTGGAGCGATCTGCTGGCCGGCGGGCGACGTGCGCGCGGCTGAGGAGAATGTGGTGCCGTCGGAGATGTATCTGCTGGCGCGCGACACTGGCGGCGACAGGATCGCGATTCGCCGCTGGCGCGCGGAGATCCGCAAGCTGGCCGCGCGAAGCGCCCGCAGGCGTTGAGCGCCGCAGGCGATCTCGCACGCCTTCGGCACGCCCAAGCCGACGCTCGCCAATTCCTATCAGCCGGAGCTGCTGAACCTGCGCACGTTCCCGACGCTGATGGGATATTCCAGCCGGATTCTGGCGGAGAGCTGGGAATCGAACCTGCTGTACTACGCCGCGCTGGCCGACGAAATCCACGTGCGGCCCGCGGAGTTGAACGTGCTGGTTCCGGAGTGGACGCAGCAGACCGTGGAACGGATTTTCGCCACGCATCTGGAGGACTGGCCGGCGCTGCTGCGCTCCCTGCGCCTGGTGGGCGACGATGTGCGGCAGAAGGCGCGCAAGCAGATGCGTGGCAGCAGATAACTAGTTTCGGAGGGAACGCGCTTTGATACGCAGACTTGGCTCTGATAACTGCTCTGGTGGTGGTCGTTCTCGTGCAGGTGGCGCGCAGGACCGGCCCACGTTTCCGCGTCAAGGTGGACATGGTGGTGCTGAGCTTCCAGGTCACCGACAACAAGGGGCACTACATTAACGGCCTGAAGCCCAAGGATTTCCGGATTCTCGAAGACGGCATCCCGCAGAAGCTTTCGACCTTTCGGCGAAGGCAACAAGCCGCCGGTGCAGGTCGCCGAGGACGGCACGATGAAGCCGATCGCGCCGGCCCGCGATGCCGAACAAGCGGCGACAGTGGCGCGCACCGAACGACGCGTTCGTCGGCACCAACGTGTTCGTGCTGTTCGACACCAGCAACTACATGTATCGCGGCTTCGTGTACGCCTCCGACGCCATCGCCGATTTCGTCCGCGGCCTGGACCGCGCCGATTCGGTGGCGGTGTACACCTATAGCCGCAATCTGACGCGCGCGGCGCCGCTCAGCCAAGGAGCGCAACGACGCGATCTTCGGCCTGCGCAAGGCCGTGGCGGGCGACGATTCGGCGCTCTACAACTGCCTGCTGCTGACGCTGCGCGACGCGGCCAAAGTCCCGGGGCGCAAAGTGGTGATCGTGTTCTCGAACGGCCCCGACAACGCCAGCATGGTGGCGCCGGACGACGTGCGCGCGGTGGCCGAGGACGAGGGCATTCCGATTTACGTGATCTCCACCAACGAAGTGAACAAGGATCCCGATTTCGTCCAACGTGTTCAGGCGCATCTCCACGCGCACCGGCGGCAAATCCTACTTCGCCAAGACCTGGCAGAAGCAGGTGGAAGCGTTCGAGGCCATCCGCGAGGATCTGGGCAACTCCTACACCGTCACGTATTATCCGCAGCCGAACCCGAACGAAGGATTCCGCAAGATCACGCGTCGAAGTGCTGTCGGACGCGGGCAAGAAGTATCGCGTGCAATGCCGGCCGGGCTATCGGCCGCAGGGCGGCTTCGACCGCGCACGGGCGCAGTAGCGGCGCTGGTATAACGCCACCATCCTCAGCCTCTATGGGCCCGCGGCTCTCAGAATAGGCCTGGAACGGCTCCCCAGGTTGCGCGCCGGTAATCGTCATACTTCGACCCGAACGCCTCGCGCATTTTGGCTTCTTCCATCCGGACCTTGCGCCAATACGCGAAAAACACCATGGCGACCCCTGCCAGCGAATGCATCTGCCCCACCATCAGCGCCGTCCCAACGTACATCCCCACCATTGCCGTATAAATCGGGTGCCGCAGCAGCCGGTAAGGGCCCGAACGCACCAGTTCGTGATCCATTTTGATCTCGATCCGTCCGCTCCAGTTGCTGCCGAGATGGCGCCGCGCCCACACCGCGAGTGCGAAAAACGAAGCCTGCATCGCCAATCCCGCCGGAATCCAAGCAGCCGACGGCGGCAGAAAGCTCTGCCGGAATCCCGGAACTGGAAGGTACAGCAGAAACAACCCGACGTTCACCAGCACTTCATGGACGCGCCGCGATTCCGTCGCTTCCGAGCTCTTGGCCGGAGCGGAGTTTCTTGCGGCCGCGCCCCAATATACGGAAAACGCAACCCATCCCAGCGCCGAAACCCATTTGGCCCAGTTCTGTAGCGGCGGGCTCAGGTAGGCGATCCAAACCACGATGCCAATCAAAACCAACCGAAGCAGATACGCCACCGGCCGGCTCACCTTGAATGTTCCGGCCCGCAGCGTCGCCTGGGGTTGAGATGCCATGCGATCTTATTCTTCGCGCAGAGCCTTTAACGGATCGATCTGTGTGGACTTGCGCGCCGGCAGATAACACGCGAGCATCGCCAGCCCGGCCAACAGCAACGGCGCGCCGAACACCAGCCTGGGATCGTGCGCGCTGGCGCCGAACGCCTGTCCGAACATATTGGTCAACGCGCTCAACCCGCGCGAAATCCCGAACGCCGCCGCGAGTCCCAATACCGATCCGATGGCAACCAGGGCGCCGCCTTCGCGCAGCACCAGCCGCAGCACCTGTCCTTTGCGCGCGCCCAGCGCCATCCGGATGCCGATCTCTTTGCGCCGCCGCGCCACGGAATAGGCTGTGACTCCGGCGAGGCCGGTCGCCGCCAGAATCAATCCAAAGGTCCCGATCCCGCCGTAGATCACCGACGAGATGCGCAGATACGACGTGGCGTCATCCACGTCTTCCGCCAGTGTGCGGAGATTGAAGATGGCCAGATTGGGATCGACAGCGGCGACCTCGCGCCGCACGCCCTGCATCACGTCGGCCGCCGAAGCCGGCCCGCCCTGCCCGTTCATGCGCACGATCACCGTCATCCCGCCCAGGGGCGGAGACGCAAAGTCGCTGCGCGTCAGCGGCAGGTAAAGAACCGGAACCGCGGAAACTTGCTGTCCCGTTGAAGTCTGGCTCATCGGCGCTGAAAGATCCTTCACCACTCCGATGACTTCATACGATTTCCCGGTCTCGGAAATGCGGCGCCCCATGGGATCGCGGCCTCCGAAAAACGCGCGTGCGGCGGTTTCGTTGATAATCGCGGGCAGGGCGATGCTCTTGCCGGGCGTCTTGGCGGGATCCAGACGCTGGTCGCGATCGTCGAATTCGCGGCCCTCCAGCATGCTCACGTCGATGGCGGCAAAGAAATTCGCTCCGATTATGTTCTTGGCCACACCGCGGACCACTTGGTCGGACATTCCCGCTTCGCCCGGAGCGCTCAGCACCGAACCTCCAAGCTGCGCCGAAAACGGAGTCGCCTCCGACACCACGATGTCGCGCACACCCGAAACTGTCTTCAACCGGTCTCGCAGATTGTCGAACAGGTTCGCGACCCGGTCGCTCGAATAGCCATCCCGCACCGGATCGACGGCGAACAGGACCATGTTACGTCCGTCAAACGAAACGTCGACCTTGTTGGTTTTCTGGAATCCGAGCACCATGAAGCCGGCGATCAGCAGAAGCGTCAGCGATCCGGCCACCTGGCACACCATCAGCACGTTCCGCATGCCGAAGCGGCGATAGCCGCGCATCTGGGCCACATTGCCCTCCTTGAGCGTCGAGGCCAGCTCGGTACGGGTGGAAGCCAGCGCGGGCGCCAACCCGAACCCGAGACCCGCCACCATCGACAACAGCAAGGTGGTCGCCAGAACGTGCCAGTCCGGGTGCATATCGAGATGTATGGGGATCGCCGCGGGCAGGCGCATTTTGCTGAGCTCATTGGTGGCCCAATACGCGAACGCCAGGCCGGCTGCGCCCCCGCCCAGCGCCAGCAGCACGCTTTCGGTCAGCAGTTGGCGAATCAGGCGGAAGCGGCTGGCGCCCATCGACAGCCGGATGGCCACTTCGCGCCGCCGCGCCGCCGCGCGCGCCAGTTGCATGTTCGCCAGGTTCATGCAGGCGATTGCGATGATCAATCCGTTCAGCACCGCCGTGAATCCGTACATCACCGGAATCATCTCGCGCGGGATCGGCAGGATTTTGCCCGCGGGAATCAGTTGCACGCGCCGGCCTTTGACGTTTCGTGCGGGATCGAGGGTCTCCTCATCCCATTGCCGCGTCAGCGCATCCGCTCCCGCTTCCGCGGACGAAATCGAAACACCGGGCGCCAGCCGCACCAGAGCGCCGAACGCTTTCTCATTTTTGTGAACGATATCGCCGGACAACTCCGGAACCATGCTGGCCGGAGCCGTAGTCGGCACGAAGATCTCGGCCGACATGATCGGTATCACGCCGAGAAAATCCTTAGGGCCGATGCCGATGATCGTGGCGGTCTGGCCATTCACCCGAATCGTGCGGCCGACGGCCTCGGGGTCCGCGTTCATGCGGCTGCGCCAGAAGCGGTCGGTGATGAACACCACCGGCGCCTCGCCTGGTTTGTCGATTTGCGCGTCAAACAGTCGTCCGCGCTCGGGAGTCACGCCAATCACTGAAAGATACTCGGGCGAGACCACTTGTCCGAATATGCGCTCTGCCTTCGCCGTCGCGCCCTGAAGCGAAATGTTGAATGGAACCGCATTCTTGAACGCAGCGGCGCCGGCGAACAGATCGTGCTGGTCGCGATAGTGCTCAAAATACGGATAAGAAGCGGCGCCGATCATCGCCAGCCGGTCCGGGTCCCGCGCGCCGGGAAGGTCCTTGAGGATCATTGTGAAGAATTGAGTCGCCGAGGTGGCCGTGACGCCGATTCCCAGCCCCAGGGAAATAATTCCGACCGCCGCGAATCCGCGCGATTTCCAGAGCGTTCGAAAGGCGTAGGCCAGATCGCGCCGCATCTCCGCCAGGTATTCGACCGGAACGCGCACGGCAATGTCGACGATCAGGCGCAGCAACCCGAAGACGCCGTGCTGGCGGTACACATCGTCGACCACATCTTCGCCAAGCTGGATCACATCGGCGCCGTAGACGATCTGAAATTCGTGCGGGAAGGCTCGCGCCAACCGCCGATACAACCGCATTGCAATCGTGGGCATTTAAGTAGTCTCCATTCCGCGCTTGCTCTGGAGGATGTGAACCAGCTCCTGCAAGCGCTCGCTCTCCGCGTCGAGCACCCGACGCCCGAGGCGCGTCAGACGATAATAGCGGCGGCGCGCGTCGTCGAACTCGACCGCCGGGCGCTCGCTCGATTCCTCGATCAACCCCGCTTCGATCAGCCGCTTCAGAGATCCATACAACGTCGCGGGCCACAGCCGGACCTTACGGCCGGTCCGCTCCAAAACTTCTTGCATGATCCCATAGCCATGCTGTTCCCCGCCAACGAGCGACAAGAGAATGTGGAACCAGTTGGTTCTGAGCGGCAAGAAGTTTTCGGCTTTAGTCATCGATGAATATATATATCATGGAATATATATATCATTCAAGTGTGTGGGTTAACGTTTGCACGCCACTCTAGTGTCGCGGGTCAGAAAATCGCAGCATGTCATGCCGGGGCTGTAAGGGCCATCCGACCCCAAGTCATTCCGAGCGGAGCGAGGAATCTGCTTTTCGTTCGGCTGTTATCAATCCATTAAGAGCAGATCCCTCGCGGCGCTCGGGATGACGGGCGTTAGTCATGCCCGTGAAACTGTGATCCATAATTGTGTAGAATTGCGTGAGGAGGTTCTCATGCTCACTCGCAGAGGATTCGCCGGGCTGGTTGCCGCCGGCTTCACTGAATACGCGTTCGCGCAGCGCGCCGCCGTGGACGCGATGAACGTTCCGGCTCCTAAAGGAACGGTCTGGCTGAACGGCAATGAATTTCCGGAAGGTCCGCCGGCCGCGGCCGTGCAGGCGATGACGCGCGTGGTGGGGGAAACCAACCGCTACCACTTCTCCGAATTCCCCGGCTTCTATCAGAGCGTCGCCAACCTTGAAAAGCTGAACGCCGATCAGGTTCTGATTGGCGAAGGTTCCACGGAAACGTTGCACTGCGCAGTGGAAGCGTTCACGTCGCCGAAGCATCCTTTCATCTGCGGATGGCCCACGTTCGAAGCCGGACCGGAGCTGACTGAGGCGAAGGGTCACGCGCTGGTGAAGATTCCGCTGACCTCCAACCACACCGCCGATGTGAAACGCATGGTAGCCGAAGCGTCCAAGGCTGGCGGCGGGTTGATCTACATCTGCAACCCGAATAACCCGACCGGAAACATCACGCCCAAACAGGATATCGCGTGGGTGGTGGCGAACCTGCCCGCCAACACGATTCTGCTGGTGGACGAAGCGTACTTCCACTTCAACACGTCGCCCGAGACGGAAAGCGCGATGAAGTACGTTCACGAAGGCGCCAAGAACGTCCTGGCCATGCGGACCTTTTCGAAAATCTATGGAATGGCCGGATTGCGGGTCGGCTACGTAGCTGCGCGCCCGGAGCTGATTCAGAAAATGTCGCCATTCCGCAATGCGTTGATCAGCGTGGTCAGCGCCCACGGAGTCTCGGCCGCGATGGATCTGGGACCCAAGTTCCTGGATGAGCGCAAAGCAAAGATGACCCGCACGCGCAACGAACTGTGCGCGTGGCTCAAATCGAAGAACCTGAGCTACATCCCCTCCGAGGGGAATTTCGTGATGTTCGACGCGAAGCGCGACATCAAGGATCTTGGTCCGGCGATGCTCGCCAAAGGCGTGGCCGTCGGGCGTCTCTTCCCCGCGTACCCGCAAATGATGCGCATCACCATCGGAACCGACGCCGAAATGGCAAAGTTCCGCGGCGCGCTCGGTGAAGTTCTGGGCGTTTAGACGGTGCGGCGAACCCGCAAGTGGCTGATCCTCGGAGCCGCTGGATTCGCGAGCGGTAGTGCGATGCTCGCTGTTTTCCGGTCGATACCAATGGCGACCGGAACTGCGGCAGCGGTCACCGTCGGGATGATCGCGCTGAAGCACTTGGCTCTTTTCCTGGTCGTGGGATCTCCCATGGCGGCGCTATTTCAGTCCCTGAAGCCGAAATTGCGAGCGATCTGCGGCCGGCCGCCAGAGGATTCTGCTTGAAAAGTGACGACCCACCGCTTCCTGCGGTCGCGGATCGCTTAAGCCGCTGAATTTAGAAAGCGTCGTCAACGAGCCGCGACCGCAGGAAGCGGTGGATGTCGCGGGTTTTCACACGGCCTCGCGAGGAGTTGGCGCCTCCGGCACGATTCGACCGGCTCTGGTATCCTGACCATAGAGGCCTGATCCGGCTATGAATCGTCGTTTCCAATTTGCCGTGGTCGCATCGTCGACCTGCGTCGTTCTTCTGCTCTTATTCGGCGCCGTTCGCGGGCGCAGCGCTTCCGCTGACAGTCCTTATAATCACCTCGGTGTGTACAGCGAGGTTCTGTCGCGCATCAAGGCGGATTACGTCGAGGAGCCGGACATGAAGGCCGTCACCGCCGGCGCCATCAACGGCATGCTGGAGTCGCTCGACCCCTATGCCAGCTACCTCAATGCCGATCAATACAAGCAGTATCTGAAATCGAAAGAATCCGTGAAGGCCGACGTGGGCCTGGTTCTTTCGCGGCGCTTCGGATATTTGAGCGTAGTGGATGCCCTTCCCGGATCGCCCGCGGCCAAAGCTGGACTCGGAACGGGGGACGTGATCGAATCCCTGAGTAACGTCTCCACGCGCGACATGCCGCTGGCGTTCGCGGAAATGCTGCTGGCCGGCGACAACGGCTCGACGGTCGAGGTAAGCGTGCTGCGCGTCCGCAAATCGGAGCCGCAGAAGATTACGCTGACCCGCGCGAATCTGTTGTATCCGCCGGTAAGCGGCAAGCTGGTGACGGATCAAGGGCCGGAGCCGATTGGCGTGATCCAGACTTACTCGCTCGCTCACGGACACGCGGCAGACATCGCAGCGAAAGTCGCGGACCTCGAAAAGCAGGGCGCCAAGCGGCTGATCCTGGATCTTCGCCACTGCTCCCGCGGCGACATGGACGAAGGGATCGCTGTCGCCAACCTGTTTCTGGATAAAGGCCTGATCACTTACATTCAGGGCCAGAAAGTCAGCCGTGAGGATTCGCAGGCCAACGCATCGAAGGCGATTACCAAGCTACCGCTGGTGGTGATGGTGAATCGCGGCACGGCAGGTCCCGCGGAAATCGCCGCAGCGGCGCTCCTGGGACGGCGCGCATCGGTCGTTGGCGAGCACACCTACGGCGACGCCGCCATCCGCAAGGCAGTCACCATGGACGACGGCAGCGCTGTGATTCTATCGGTTGCGAAATACTATTCGCCCGACGGGAAGGCGATTCAGGATAACGGCGTCACCCCCAACGTCCTGCAGGATGAGACCGCCGCAGCCGCGACGGACGGCGGAACCGACGACGACCTCGACTCGGCGGAGCCTCAGCCCAAGCCGGGACCGGATGAGATCATGAAAAAAGCGATCATCACGGTGATGAAGCAGCAGTAAGATGCCACTGTACGAGTACCGCTGCTCGACCTGCGGCAAGACGCTCGAAAAGATTCAAAGATTTTCCGACGCTCCTCTTGAGGTACACGAAAACTGCGGCGGGAAGCTGGAAAAACTGGTATCCACCTCCGCGTTGAAGTTCAAGGGCAGCGGCTGGTACGTAACCGATTACGCCAAAGGCTCTTCTTCGCGAACCGATGGCGGCGAAAAGAAGCCTGAGAAAACTTCCGACGCGAAGTCTGACTCGTCTTCGGATTCTAAGTCTGCCGAAAGCAAGACTGAATCGAAGCCGGCCGCACCGGCAAAATCGGAGTCGTGAAAGTCGCGATACCCACGCTCTCGCGAGAGTCTGTGTGAAAAGTCAGCATCCACCGCTTCCTTTGGTCGCGGCTCCTTGCCAACGCTCTCAAATATCAGCGACTTAAACGAGTCGCGACCGCAGGAAGCGGTCAATCCCGCGGGTTTTCACACAGCTCGCGAGCAAGCGGTTATCTTGTGCACGCGCCACTAGAAAATACTCTGCTGCCGCTTGAGCGTCCCGAAAGTGCCGATGTTCGAGATCGCAAAAGCGGCCTCCACCTGGCTGTAGTCGATGGCTCCTACGGCGAAGCGGCGGTACTGGAAGCTGAAGCCGCAACAGTCCGTGTTGTAGGTCACCTGCGCGTCCCAGAACTCCATACTCTTTAGCCTGAGGTCGTAAAAAACGTCGACGCCGGTATTCCAGCCGCGGCTGTTGGGGTTGCCGTAACCGAACCGCCCGCGAACCTGATCCGCTCTTGGCTCCAGCACCGTGTTCTCGCGAACCAAGGTGTGTCCCACGGACCAGAAATACTTCTGGATGCGCCCGTCGACGGAGACGCTGCTGTTGGTGATGCGGTGATACAGGGGATCGTAATCGGTTCGCCATTCAAAGTTGATCCGCGATTGAAGACGAACCACGCTCGAAACCGGAGAATAGTTGCGCGGTCCGTCCAGGAACGCAAATCCGTCCAGGTCGATCTCAGGCGCGATCACGTTGCGCTGGCCGGCGATGACGGCTCCGCCGAAAGTCGGATCGAAATAACGGTCGTAGCGGACCTGCCAGGTCAGAAAATCGTACACCGTTCCGTTCTTGTCCTTGGTGAGCAGACGATTGGTGAGCGAAAACTCCACCTGGTTGGTGTTGGCCAGAATATCGCTTTCGTCGAAGCGGATGATGTCGTTGAAATTGTCGATGCCGGTTACGTACTTGTAGGTAATCCGCGGCTCGATCACGTGCTTGACCTTTTCCCCCAGCCACGGCGCGGGAGATTTGAAAATCCGCTCCAGCGCGGGAAATACCAGGTCCAGGGTCACATCCCGCTCGCTGCGCAGCAGATTCGCGCTGTTTACCGTCGCCGTCGGGGTCACTTGCCCGGCAGCCAGGTTGTCCTGAATGCTCGACCCGTATTGCGTCTCGCGGATCCCGAACGTCGGAATCAGCTGGAAATCGTGCCAGCGGAACGCCGTGGTGACGTGCGGAGCGAAATCCAGCCGGGGCACAAACTGGCGCGTCTGAAACTGGGGCTGGCTGCGATCCAGCAAACTCGCGCTCGAATCGAAGGAGACCCAGAACGGAAAGCCGTCCAGATTCAACTGGTGCTCCCGCTCGGTGAGCTCGGCCGAAGGAAGCTTACGGATTTCCACCGTGTCGCCGGGAGTGACGGATTGAAAATTAACGTCGCGCTGGGCCAGAAAGTCCACGCCAAAATCGCCCCAATGCTTGGTCACGAATCCGACTGAGTGGGTCTCCGAGAAAATCGCCTCGTTAAAGGACTGCGTGAACTGGTTCAGGAAATTGAAGGAAGACAAATAGTCCAGCACGCCGCGCGCTTCCCAGCCGTTGCCCAAATCGGACTTGGCGCTTAGGTTGACCCGGAATCCGCTGGAATCGGGAATCGTCTGCTGGGTGTCCTTGATTCCGAAAACGGTCAGATCGAAGCCGGTTTTGTCGTTAATTTTGCCGCGCAACTCGGCGTGATTCGCCAGGCCCGCAAGCGAGTAGTACTGCCCCAGATAGGTCAGGTCGAAACTCCGGCTGATGGCCCAATAATATCCGAATCCGACCATTTTTCCGTGCAGCGAGTTGTTGCCGACGTTCGGAATCAGGAAGCCGCTCTTGCGCGGCTCCTTTTCGAGAGATTTGTAAAACCACGGCGTATAGAACAGCGGGATCTTTCGGAGGTAAAACCACGACCGGCGCGCAATGGCATGCTCGCCCGGAACTACGTCAAACTCAGGTCCCTTCAGGAACCACCACGGCCGGGGCATCAGGCAATCGGTCAGGAACCCATCGTGCAGGATGTAGTGGTCCTTTAATCTCTCCGCCCATTTGCTCTCGAAGTAGAACGGATTCTGGGTGGTCAGCAGACCGGGCCGGGCCTGGACCTGCGACATCGCGGTTCCTTTCACGTTGTAAAACCGCCCGGTGTCGTCGTCCAGGTTGACTTCGGCTCGATCGCACTCCAGCTTTTCGCCTCTGACGTAATTCGTGTAATGGACATTGCCGCGAAGCTCTACGTCGTCGGTGTCGGTGTTATAGTCGATCTCGTCTGCTTGCAACAACATATCGCTGGTTTCGACGCGCGCGTTCATGCGCAGATGCCTCCAGGGACCGTCCACAGTCTGGGTAATCGAATCGACGTAGGTCTCATCGGGAGAGGGGCCGTTTTCCCGCGCGATCTTAAGTTTCTGATTTACATTTGGGCTGGGTTGGGGCGTTTGGGAGGGTGAAGGTAAAGGAGGACTGAAGATTTGGGCCCCTAAGTTAAGGCAACAAAGCAGCATCAAGATGACACGAACTGAATAAAGTTCGTGACAAAAGCTACCGAATATGATAGGAAAGTATAGTGCAGAAGTGCTACGCCGCACTTTAGATTCAAAAGAAAGGCTCAACCGAGCACCGTAACAGAGCGACCTTGCCACAGTCAAGCGAAAGCCACAACCCGAACACTCAGTGCCGCTACTGCCGTGCCTGGAATGAGCCGGATGAGAGGCGTTGCGTCCGCTGTGGCCGGCGTCTGCACCTGGCGGCCGCGCGTCCCGCGCCGGAACCGTATCCGCTGGCGTCGGCAACGGGGCCAGTTCTTGAAAAGTTTCAAACTCGTGAGTCGATGGCGCCGCCGCGGCCGGCGCCATCTGAGAATATTGGTTATCAACCACCGTTATTCCGAGACGCATCCGGAGTCCCTAAGGTAATCCCAATTCCGACGCTCACGCCGATACGACCGCGCGACCGTGAAGAACCGGCACACCCGCGCCGCAATCCCCGCCCGCCTTCGAAGCCTCCGCGGCGAAGTTCGGACGCGCAGCAGCAACTCGATTTCCACGCCGGAAGTCCCCTGGGGATGCAGGTGGAGGCTGTTATCTACTGTGACGCGCCCGTGGCGCTTCCGACCCATCGTCTGCTGGCAACGGCGTTCGACGCGAGCATGGTGATGGTCGCGGTGGGCGTGTTCCTGGCGATCTTCTTCGTCTCCGGCGGCGTGCTGGCGTTTACGAAACAAAATGTGCCCTTTTTCCTGGGAGTCGCGGTGCTTCTGGCGATGCTCTACCGATCCCTGTGGTGCCTTGCGAATGGCGATTCGCCGGGCATGCGCTTTGCGGGCCTGCGGCTGGTCGATTTCGACGGCCGTCCCCCGGACCGCGATCAGCGTGGCATGCGCCAGATCGCGAGCCTGCTAAGCGTCGTCTCAGCCGGCTTGGGATTGGTGTGGGCCTTGGTCGACGAAGAAAACCTGACCTGGCACGACCATATCTCAAAAACGTTTCCGACCGCCGGCTAAGAGTTGGACCGCTCGCCGTCGCCGCTCGGTCGTCGCGATCTAAATCATCAGCCGCTAGCCGAGCCGCGCGCGCGAGAGTCTGTGTGAAAACCCGCTATATTAACCGCTCCCTTTGGTCACGGCTCGCATAAGTTGCCGATATGTAGAGTGCCAACCGCGAGCCGCGACTGCAAGGAGCGGTTAATCGTCGGTTTTCACACACGCTCGCGAGCAAGCGGTCATTTCTTCGCGGTTTTCTGAATTCTCGTTAGAACCCTCCGCCGCAAGTCGAGATCCCGCTGCATCAGACGCAGATAGCGCTTCTCTTCCGGCGCTCGCTTGGCGCGGACCAATTCTTCAGACAACGCCGGCATCTTGCCGAGCCTGCGAAGCTCGAATCCGTCCCACTCCGCGCCGCCATTGTAGATTAACGGAGCGCGAGCCAGGCGGCGAAGGATCGCAGGCGTAGTCCGGTGCGCGGGATTCTCCTTCATTGCCGATTCTTCGCGCGCAAGAAGCGGCGCGATCTCCTGCGAGGTCGTGCGAAATCCGAGCTTCTTGTAAAACCAAAACGCGCCGGAGTCGATGGCCTCGTCGTTTTCATGCCCCAACTGGTACGGATCCACCGAAAAACACGCGACTCCGAGCTGTTCGCGAAACAATTTCAAGACCCGCGCATAGAGCCACGCCGTTTCTCCCTCGCGAAACGTGTAATACAGGTTGAAGCCGACCTCCATGCGCTCAAACAGCGAGAGTCCTTCCACATAACCAATCGGCACACCGTTCTTGAAAAACATCCCGCAGTGATAGGCGCGCAGAGGCAAGCGCCATTGCGCAGGTACGCCCCAGAAATACATGTCGATGCCGCGGCCAAAATCGGCGTGATAGACGTGAGCTTCGTCAGGATGCGTGAAGCCGTACAGTTCGCGATAGCGCACCGCGGAAGTTTCGGTGATCAAATCGATAATCCTACGCGGGCGCGCTACCTTCCTGACGGCGATCTTAGGCGCTACAAATTCGGCTTCCAGCGACACTTCACTGCGCTTAATAAACGACCCGTGATGATAGAAAACGTCCCGGCGTTGAAGGCGCGTGCGGGATCGCGACGCCGGCGAGTCGCCTAACTCCCAGCGCACTGGAATCTCCAGCAAATCGTAGGTCTGCGGATCGACGTTCCCGGTCAGCCACCGGATATTGCCGCGCGCCGACTCGAGCCAGCCGCGCCAATCGACATGGGGCTCGACGGCTGCGTCCTCGCCCGCCAGCGGAATCAGGCGCGCCAGCACGGGTCCCAGCCGGTCGGGATGTTCGTAATTTTCCCAATCGATCTGAATCGGGTAGCGCGCGGCCAGGCGTCTAACGATTTCGTGACTGAAATTCGTCGAAAGGCCGGTGCCTGCGATTCCGGAAATCTCAGGATCTTCGAACGGCTGGCGGTCCACGCCGCGTAAACGGTCGGCGAAGTTAAACAGAATCCGATCGGCCAGGCGCAGCACGCGCGCGCTTTGCGGATAAGCGCGCAGGAATAGCACAATCTCGTGCAGACGAATCAGCTCCTGCGGATCGCGCAGACCGGCTCGGCCCGCGCGCTCCAGGAGCTGCGAGGTGCGGCGCGCGGCATCGCGTCCGAACTGCCCCTTCACTTCCATGAGCGATTCCAGCAAGGAACGCGGCATTCGCTAAGTGTAATGCTAAATTAGTAGGACGATGCAGAAAACCAGCAACGCCGCCGAGCTCGCGGCGATCGCCAAACGCATGCGGCGCGAGGTTATCGAGATGATCACGGAGGCCAAATCCGGCCATCCTGGCGGATCGCTTTCGTGCGACCGAAATCGTGGTCACACTGTTCTTCGACGTGATGCGGCACGACCCCACGAATCCCAAATGGCCGGATCGCGACCGCTTCATTCTGTCCAAAGGCCACTGCTGCCCGATCCTCTACGCCGTGATGGCGGAGTGCGGCTACTGCCCCAAGGATCAGCTCAATACGCTGCGCAAGCTCGGCTCGATTTATCAGGGCCATCCCGATGTGCGATTCCTTCCGGCGCTTGAAGCCTCCACTGGATCGCTGGGCGAAGGGCTTTCGCTCGCGCTCGGCATGGGACTCGCGGCGCGCCTGAATCAGAGCCCGATTCGCGAGCCTACGTCGTGCTGGGCGACGGCGAAATTCAAGAGGGCCAGATCTGGGAAGCGGCCATGTTCGGCCGGCAAGTACGGCCTGGACAATGTCGTGCGCGATTCGTCGACTACAACCGCATCCAGCTCGACGGATTCGTCAAAGACATCATGGACCTGGAGCCGCTCGACGAAAGTGGCGCAGCTTCGGCTGGCACGTGATCCGACGTCGACGGGCACGATATCGCCGCGCTTCAGAAAGCGTTCGCGGAAGCCGCGGCCACCAAGGACAGGCCGACCATCCTCATCGCCCACACCGTCAAAGGCAAAGGCGTTTCCTTCATGGAGAACAATCCGAAATTTCACGGCACGGCGCCGACTCCCGAAGAAGCCGCAAAGCGCTACAGGAGCTCGCATAATGCCCACACGAACCAAGTACGAACTGAAACTGGGCCCGGCGACGCGCGAAGCCTTCGGCAAAGCGCTGGTGGAGCTGGGCGCATCGAACCCCGACGTCGTGGTGCTGGACGCCGATCTTTCCAAATCCACCTACACCGCCGGAGTTCGGCAAGAAATTTCCCGACCGGTTTTTCGAATGCGGCATCGCGGAAGCGAACATGGTCGCGATCGGCGCGGGACTGGCGTCGTCCGGAAAAATTCCGTTCGCCTCCAGCTTTTCCGTGTTCGTGCTGAACAAGGGATTCGAGCAGTTGCGCGTGACCGCGGCGTTTCCGCACGTCAATCTGAAGGCCGTCGGCACGCACAGCGGAATCTCGATCGGCGAAGACGGGCCTTCGCAGATGAGCATCGAAGACATCAGCCTGGCGTGCTCCCTGGCCGGGTTCACGGTGATGTGCCCCGCCGACGAAGTCGCCATGATGAAGCTGGTGAAGGCGGCCGCCGCCTTCGATGGCCCGCTGTTCATCCGCGCAGGCCGCGCCAAGGCGCCTGTGATTTACGCGCCCGATCAGGAATTCACCATCGGCAAAGCCATCCAGCTGATCGACGGCAACGACGTCACGCTGATCGCCACCGGATTGCTGGTCGCCGAATCGATCCGCGCGGCGGAGACGCTCGAAGCCGAAGGAATTTCCGCGCGCGTGATCGACATTCATACCATCAAGCCCCTCGACCGTCAGATGCATCGCGCGCGCGGCGCAGGAAACCGGCGCGATCGTGGTGGCGGAAGAGCATCTGGTGGATTCCGGGCTGGGCGTACGCGTGGCGCAGGTGGTGGCGGAGACGCATCCGGCGCCGATGGAGTTCGTCGGAATCGATAACACCTACGCCGAATCGGGACCGCCCGATGCAGCTGCTCGATAAGTACGGGCTGCGCGCCGCAAACGTCGCCGAAGCTGCGCGGCGGGCCTTGAAGCGAAAGCGGTAATGCGTAAAGTCGACCCTTCGGCGAAGAAACTCGAGCAAGCCGGAAAGACTTTGCATGACGACGTCGGGCCGTTGCTTTCGGCAGCCGGCCTGCGTCTGCAGCTTCTCAACATGGATTTTCCCGAGACCGCGGAGCGAGTCCGCGAGGTGACCGAGACGCTCGACCAGGCGATCGATCAGGTGCGCGCGCTGGCCCAGGAACTGCGCCCGTTCTCCCCGAAACACCGCTCAGGCTCATGAACGAGTACAATTGAGCGGTTATGGCTTTCGACGTCCTGCTCGTGGATGATCACAAGATCATGCGGGATGGCATCAAGGCCATCCTCAGCCGCGGCGACGAATTTCGCGTGGTGGGCGAGGCCGAGAACGGCACCGACGCGGTGCAGTTCGTCAAGAAACTCCGGCCGCGACCTGGTGCTTGATGGATATCGGACTGCCCGGGCTTGAACGGCGTCGAGACCACCGCCGAGATCCTGCGCTATCACCCCGAATGCAAGATCGTGATTCTTTCGATGTACGACGACGAGAATTCGGTGGTGAGCGCGATTCGCTCCGGCGCGCGCGCGTTCATTCTGAAGAAAGCGTCGGATACGGATCTGCTCGAAGCCCTGCGAATGGTGGCGCGCGGCGGCGCGTATCTGAGCCCGCAAGTTTCCGACCGCCTGCTCACGCGGATTCAGAAAGGCGACCTGGAATCGCAAAGCTCCACCCTCCGCGCTCGAAGCGCTTTCGCCGCGCGAGCTGCAAGTGCTGCGCATGGTGGCCGAGGGAAAAACCAGCAAGGAAATCGCCGTCATGCTCGACCTGCGCGAGCAGACCGTGCGCAGCTACCGCAAGACCATGATGAAGAAGCTGGGCGTGAACAACGTCGCGGGGCTGACGCAGCTCGCGCTGTCGACCGGCTTGACGCAGCTTCCCCGGGGCGCGGCGGCGAATGAGCCTGATTGAGCGCGAGTCCCCGTGGGGCTCCATCGCGGTCGCCGACGCGCACGTGCATTTCTTCTCGCACCGCTTTTTCTCCGCTCTGGCCGCGCAGAAACCGGGCCTGACGGTGGAGGCGGTGAGCGCGCAGCTCGGCTGGCAGCTGCCGCCGCCCGAGTCCGGAAAAACTGGCGGCGGCGTGGGCGCATGAGCTCGACCGCCACGGCGTCGCCTGCGCCGCGCTGATCGCCAGCGTGCCGGGCGACGAGGAATCCGTGGTCGCGGCGGCAGCGCGCATCCGGACCGGTTCTTCGCGTACGCCATGGTGAATCCGCGGACGTGGCGCCGCAGAAGCTTTCGCGAAAGTCAACGCCGCGTGCCTGTTTCCGGCCATGCACGGCTATTCGATCCACGACGATTGCGTGCGCCCGGTGTTCGAATGGGCCGAACAAGACCATCGCGCTGTGTTCGTGCACTGCGGCGTGCTGAGCGTCGGCGTGCGAGGCAAACTCGGGTTGCAGTCGCCGTTCGACATGCGCTTCTCGAATCCCATCGATCTGCACGCCGTCGCGTTGCGCTATCCCTCGGTGCCCATCATCGTGCCGCACTTCGGCGCGGGCTATTTCCGGGAAGCGCTGATGCTGGCCGATCTGTGCCCCAACGTGTATCTGGACACGTCCAGCTCGAATCGCGTGGATGCGTTACCAGGAATCGCCATCTCGACCTGCGGCAGGTGTTCCGGCGCGCGCTGGATGTGGTGGGTCCCAAGCGGCTGCTGTTCGGCACGGATTCGTCGACATTTCCGCGAGGCTGGCACCAGCAGATTTTCGACGATCAGGCGACCGCGCTGTACGAACTCGGACTGAACCTCGCGGATGCGCGGGCCATCTTCGGGGAAAATCTCCTGAGAATAACCTCGCCCTAATTGCACGTTTTAATCGTGACCGACCAACGAAACTGGCTTCGGCGCAAGGCGGTCTTTCAGTATCCGGTCCCGCCCGCACCGCGCACCGCGGTGCTGATTCCCGGCTTCCGATCGCGAGGTTCTGTACGCGTTTTTCCGGAGGGCTGGAGCGAAGAGGCGGCGAAGTTTTCGCCTCAATCCATCGCAGGGGATCTGCCTCGATTGGAAGCGCTGGCCGGTTTAGTCTCCGTCACTCATGCCGTGATCGTGTTCCGCACCGAATCGGATCCACTCCTGACCATGGCTGAGCGCGAACGGTTGTGGCGCGCGTTTCGCGTTCCCGTGTTCGAACAGATGATCGGCCCGGATTGCAGTTTACTCGCCGGCGAATGCGAAGCTCACAACGGATTGCACATCGAGTCGCCCAAGTTTGCCACAGCCGACCGCGAGATCGACGATACGCCATGCGGCTGCGGACGGACCGGGCCTCGCTTGATTCCCACGGCGGAGGAAGTGGTTCGTCGCGTCGCGGCGTACGCCCGCTGACTACGCGTCCAGGCGCCGGAACAGCGTCGTGAAGACCAACACCGCGCCCCCGAACAACGCCAGCGCGATCGGTTGCGGAATTCCCGCCGGGCTCGGCTGATGGAACTGCTGCGACGAGAATACCGTTCCGCTCATGTCGGCCACTGTCGCCGCCAGCGAGTGCGCCGTGCCGAACGCCGTGCCCAAACCGATGAGAGATAAGATTTTTTTCGTCATGTCTTTCTTTCTAAGACCAGCATAAACGCTGGGCGGCACATCGGAAATTGGGAGTCCGTCGGTATTTAGGACCAAAACCACCTAAGGGTCGCTGGTACGGGAGGTTCAAATACCTAGACGCGGAAACCACACTGCGGCCACTTGTCCGATCATCGCCACCACCAGAGCCGCGCCACCCAGAAAACTGCCGAATGGTAGCTCCAGCGTTCTCCAATTCTTTCTAGTGATTGCAGCGTAGGTCAGCCCAACCACCGAGCCTAAGAGGGTACTCGTAATCAGTGTTAGCAGAGCGCCTTGCAACCCTAGGAAGGCTCCAATCATGGCCAGCATTTTCACGTCGCCGAGTCCCATGCCTTCTCGATGGCGAATTTTTTCAAAAGCCCAGCCCAGGAACCAGATCATGCCGCTCAAGAAGGCTGCTCCCAACGCCGATTCGACCACGGAGGTCCATACCGGAGGCGTTCCGCGCGGCAGCAGGATGATCGCCCACCCCGGCGGCATCGGCACGATTGCCGCCAGCACCAATCCCCCGGCCGTCCCCCCGAGAGTGAATTCGTCGGGCAGCGTCCATGTTTCGAGATCCGATGCGATTAGAGTGATCAGAATCGCCGAAAACAGCGAATATTTCACCGCCGCGAGCGACAATCCCAGCGCCGCCACGCACAACGCGAACACAGCCGCGGTCCCCAGTTCGACGATCGGATAGCGCGGAGGGATTCGCGCGCCGCAGTGGCGGCAGCGGCCCCGCAGCAGCACGTAACTCAGCGCCGGAACATTGTCGTACCAGGCGATGGTCTTCCGGCAGCCGGGGCAAAACGATCGCGGACGAACCACGGAAAGATCGCGCGGCAGACGGTGAATGCAGACGTTCAAAAAGCTGCCGATCAACAGGCCCGCGAGCGCAGCCAGCACGATCTGGATCGCGACCTCGCTCACCGAAGAGCCTCGGCATATGCCGCCTGCGTCTGACGCACCATGATATCAATCGTAAACTGTTTTTCGACGCGCTCCCGGCCGCGGCGTCCCATTTCGCGCGCCAATTCCGGATGATCGTGCAGCCGCGTAATTGCCGACGCGAACTCCTCGGCCCGGTTTTCAACCAGGATGCCGGTGCGCTCGTGCTCGACCGCTTCTGCCAATCCTCCGACGTTGCTTGCGATCACGGCCACACCTGCCGACATCGCGGCCAGTGCAGCCGACCCAAGCCCTTCCATCCTGCTTGCATAAACGAAAATCCCGGCCTTTGAAAGATCCTGCCAGAACTGCGTCGTGAACCGGATTTCGACCCGAGCGATTTCAGCAGCGCGGCGCACCAGTTCGGTCTCTTTGGACGCCAGCGCAACCACTTCATCGCCACGCGACGGCTCGACCAGGGGAACGCCATCGTAAACCACGCTGATTTTCTCGGGCGGGACCCCGGCCTGTTCGAGCTGCACCGCGACGTATCGCGAAACCGCCAAGTATCGAGTCGCGCGAGCGTATTTCAGCCGCGAAAGCAGTCCCGAATTGACCGGAAACGCCACGCGGCGCGCGACCACCAGCGTTAGTCCGGGAACCGCCGCAGCCAGAGTGTGCGCACGCGCGTCATGCGCATGCACCACGTCCACGGCCCGCGCAGCCTGTGCCAGCGATCTCAGCAACAGCGGCCGAGCCTCCACGCCTCGCTTCCGCGCTTCCGCCAGCAGCGGCGATGCTTCGGGCGCCAGCAGCGCGGCATGATCCAGCCTCTCCACCAAATACAGCGCCTGCCACTGTCCGCCGCCCATCTGACGCCCGGTGTCGATGTGCAGCGTCTTCACCGGCCGGGACTCATGAACCGCGCTTTCGCGTATTTCAGGAAGTTGTACAGCGCCGCCATATTCGCGATTGCCAAACCCTCCACGCCGTCCAGAAACCCCAGCTTCAGCACGTAGGTTTGAAAAAACGTCCACGGCGGCTCAAAGATCAGACGCCCCCAGGTCACCTTCTGCCCGTTTCCGAGCATCTGCTCCGCCGCCAGCGTGGTGTAGCGATCCATCGTCTTCATATGTTCCGACAGCGAGTTGCATGTGAAATGCAGCAGGTTCGAACTCAAATGCCCCACGTGGCCTTCGACCCTCACAGATTCGTGAACGAAGTCGCCCTCCCAATGCGCCTTGTTGCGGTTATACAGGCGAATCTTGCGATCCGGATACCAACCCGAGTGGCGAATCCAGCGGCCCAGATATTGGGCCATGCGCGGCATCGTGTACGCGTCGAGCTGCGTCCCATTTTTCTTGATCTGCCAGATTTCGCCTTCCAGCGCCTCGCTCAAGGATTCATCCGCGTCCAGCGACAGAATCCAATCGTGCGTCGCCTGCGCGGCCGCGAAATTCTTCTGCTTGGCGTAGCCCGGCCACGGGCTTTCAACGACGCGAGCGCCCAGCTTCTCCGCGATCTCCACCGTCCGGTCGCTGGAGCCGCTATCGATCACCACGATTTCATCCGCGCAGCGCAGGCTTTCGATGGCGCGCGGCAGATTGCGCTCCTCGTTATAGGTGATGATCGTGGCCGAAATTTTCACAAGCCCGCTGTACGGATAGGAGCCAGTGTAAACGACAGAAGGAAGATGATCAATGCGGCCAGTCCCAGCCAGCCGCGCGTGCGTCCCAGCGGGCTCGGGTCGACGATCGTCGGGTGGCGCATCCCGATGAACAGCAGCACCACCGCCCACAGCAGCCACATGTATCCGACCTTGTAAACGCTGGTGAACAACTGCACCGCTCCCAGCATCGCCAGCGCGGCCACGAAAATACGCGATAAAATTTTGCTGCGCTCGCCCACGAAGGAGTACAGAATGTGTCCGCCATCCAGTTGCCCGATCGGCAGCAGGTTTAGCGCGGTGGCGAGCAATCCCACCCACGCCGCGCGCGCCACCGGATGCAGATACAGATCCGACGTGGCTGTGCCGGGAAACAACAGCCATTCGAACGCGCGTAGAAACAACGGTGTGCCGAACACCAACTCTCCCTGCCTGCCGATCCCGGGCACGACTTTCGACAGCGAGACCCCCACGATCAGCGGCAGCACCAGCGTCGCGAATCCCGCCAGCGGTCCCGCGATGCCGATATCGACAGAAGCGCACGCTTCGATAAAATCGCCGAGCGTATCCGGATAAAGGCTCCAAAGGTGCCGATCAAGGTCGGCGCGGGAAGGAAAAACGGCAGCGTGGCGTCCACGCGGTAATAGCGGGCGGCCAGGTAATGTCCCATTTCATGCGCCAGCAGGATCGCGAGCAGCGTCAGCGAAAACGGCAGCCCGTCGAGAATCGCCGCCGGGTCGTGCCACATGCGCGAATAGCCCGCCAGGTCCGCGTCGAAGTCGAAAGGACGGCTCTCCGCGAAGCTGCGTGCCAGTCCCGACCCGACCACGGTCGTCGACACCAGAGTCAACAGCAACAGCAGCGCATGCAGCCAGTAGCGATGCCTCGGGCGGGCGTACTCCCCTTGCAGCGCGTGGAAAAAGCCGGGAGTTACGGCCGTCGGGGGGTAGCCGTTGGTTGACACAAACTTCTGACGCTATTGGAGCGTCTGCAACTCCTTGCCAGGCTTGAAGCGAACCGCCTTCCCAGGCGGAATCGCCACTTCGGCGCCGGTCCGCGGATTGCGGCCGATGCCGGTCTTCCGCGGGCGCACGTTGAAGATTCCAAAGCCGCGCAACTCGATGCGCTCGCCGCGTCCGAGAGCGCGCTTCATGCTTTCGAAGACGGTCTCGACGGCCATCTCGGCTTTCGTTTTCGTGATGCCCGTCCGGTTGACCACTTCGTTGATGATATCGAGTTTGATCAAAGCCGCCTCCTTAGCCGAAACCTCATGATAGGATTAGGTTTATCCACTTGTCAAGCGTGCGACCCAGTAACCCGCTCCCGGCCTCCCGGTTCCGCCGCGCCTGCGGACTGTTTGCGACCGGTGTGGCGGTGCTGACCACGCGAGCTCCGGAAGGCGTCCCCCACGGGATCACCATCAACTCCTTCAGCTCCTTATCGCTGGACCCGCCGCTGGTGATGGTGGCCATCGATCATGAGTGCACGTTCCTCAACGTGTTTGAGACCAGCGGATTTTATGCCGTCAACATCCTCCGCGAAGACCAAGTTGACCTGTCGGTCCGCTTCGCGGAGCTGCCGGAAGGCCGGTTCACGGGAGTGGACTGGCATCCCGGAGTCACAGGATCGCCGTTGATCGAAGGAGTGCTGGGAGTGCTCGATTGCCGGACGGTGGAAGTATTGGATGCCGGGGATCACCGGGTGCTGATCGGGGAAGCCGTAGAGGTGGGGATTGGGGAGGGTCGGCCGCTGGTATTTTTCGGGAGCGAGTATACGAGGCTGGGATGATCTGGATACTGGTGGCTGCGGCCACATCCGAGTCCGCTGCATTCAAGCATTCGCTGCTTAAGTGAGCCGCGACCACACGGAGCGGTCGGTGTCGGGGCTTTCACACACACTGAATCAACGAGGGAGTTCGTCGATCTCGTCACAGCATTTGTCGATAATCCGATTGATCCAGGCCGTCCTCTGCCACCACAACTCATCCGAACGGTGCGCGTCGAAACCAATTCCGAGCCGCATCCGCGTCGCGCGATCATGCATTTCTTGCAGAAGCGCCATAATCCGAATACCACGTTCCAGGCGTTCATCTATATCAATCATGCGCCCGATTTCTTGCGGATTTCGATGTTCAGCCGCTTGATTTTCTGATTCAGCGTCGAAAGTGGGATTCGCAGAGCCTCCGCCGCCGCAGTTTGGCTCCAGTCGGATTCTTCCAGTTGCTCGATGATCTTGCGGCGCTCGAAGTCGGCCACGATCTCGAACAAAGACGCGTCCGCCGCCAGGCCGTCCGCTCTCATCGCGCCGGATGCGCAGGCCCTTGCGCTTCGAGCAGATGCTCCGGCAACACGTCCACGGGAACCGATGTTTGCGATGCCAGCACCACCGCTCGCTCCACTACATTTTCCAGCTCGCGGACGTTGCCCGGCCAGGCGTGATCCATCAGGATCTGCATCGCTTCCGGCTCGAAGCTGCAGCCGCGAGCGCCCGTGCTCGTCCAGATATTTTTCGTTCTCGCGGCAATATTTGGTGAAAAAATGATCGACCAGCGCGGGAATATCTTCCTTGCGCTCGCGCAGCGGCGGCAGCGCCAGATTGATCACGTTCAGCCGGTAATACAGATCCTCGCGGAATTTGCCTTCCTCGACCAGGCGCTTCAGATCCGCGTTGGTCGCGGCGACGATGCGCACATCCACGCGAACGGTTTCGGTCGAGCCGAGCGGCATGAACTCGCGCTCCTGAATCACGCGCAGCAGCTTGGTCTGCGTCTCGAGCGAAATGGTGCCGATCTCGTCGAAAAAAATGGTGCCGTGGTTGGCGATCTCGAAATAGCCCTTGCTGCGAAGCGATAGCGCGCCGGTGAACGCGCCCTTCACATGACCGAACAGCGCCGATTCGAGCAGATCCGGCGGCACCGATCCCGAGTGCACCGGTACGAAAGGATGTTCGGCGCGCGCCGAATGCGCGTGAATCGCGTTGGCGATCAGTTCTTTCCCGGTGCCCGTCTCGCCGGTGATCAGGATGGTCGCGCGGCTGGCGGCGACCTGCGCCACCAGATCCAGAATCTTGCAGCATCCGCTCGCTCTTGCCGACGATGTTGGGAAAGCTGTAGCGCTGCTTCAGCGCGCGCTTGAGCTCGACGTTTTCGCGCTCCAGGCGGCCGCTTCGAGATCATGCGCTCGATCTCGATCAGCAGCTTTTCGTTGTCCCACGGCTTGGAGAAATAATCGCTGGCCCCGCGCTTCAGCGCGTCCACGGCGACTTGCACCGAACCGTACGCGGTGATCAGGAACACCGGCGTCTCGCGATCGCGCATGCGGATTTCTTCGAGCACCTGCATGCCGCTCTTGTCCGGCATCATCAGGTCGAGCAGAACCAGGTCGTAGGAAGTCGATTCCAGGCGCTTCAGTCCTTCAGTCGCATTGGCGGCCAGCTCGACGTGGTAGCCTTCTTCGCTGAAGCAGCGCCTCCAGGCTCTCGCGAATGTCGGGTTCGTCGTCGATCACCAGAATTCGGCCGCGCGAATGTTCGGCTTCGACAATATCGGGCGGAAGATTCGCGAGCGCTTCGCCATTAGCCGATTAGCCTGTCAGACTGCGCGACCGCTCCAGCGGGCGTCGAGACAGGACGTCGACATCGAACTGGAAGCCTGCGTAATGGGCTGCATCACGGGCTGCATACCGGGTAAAGACGGTTGCGCCGATGCAGCTTCCGCGCGCACCAGTTCTGGTTTCTTGACAGCCGCGGCCTCGGGGAAGGAAAGCTCGAACCGGGTGCCGGCGCCCGGCTCGCTTTCGACCTCGATATTCCCGCCATGCTCGCGCACGATTCCGTAGCTGACCGAAAGCCCCAGGCCGGTTCCCTTTGCGCGCGGCCTTGGTGGTGAAGAACGGATCGAAAATGCGCGTCAGATTCTCGCGCGCGATCCCCGCGCCCGAATCGGCGACGGTCACGCGCACCAGGCCGTCGCTGCGCCGAGCTGTGCGAATCGCCAGCGTCGCCGCCGGATTCCATCGCGTCGCGCGCGTTCAGGAACAGATTCAGAAACACCTGCTGCAGCTTGCCGGGATTGCCCTTGATGCGCGGCAGCGTCTCGTCGAGCGACAGTTTCACCTCGACGCCCGCCTTCGCCAATTGATGCTCCAGCAGGGTCAGCGTCTCGCGCACCACTTTGTTCAGATCCACGGCTGACGAACTCGGTCGGCGAAGTGCGCGAGAAATTCAGCAGCGAGTTGACGATCTCGCTGGCGCGGAACGTCTGCCGCGCGATCTTTTCGAGCAGCGGCGCCTTCTGCGCATCGCCCGAAATCTGCTTGGCCAGCATCTGCGCGTAGGTCGAGATCACCGCCAGCGGCGTGTTCACTTCGTGCGCGACGCCGGCCGCCAGCAATCCGATGGAGCTGAGCTTGTCGGCCTGCACCAGGCGGCGCTCCAGCTCGGCGCGATCCGTGATGTCGTCGAAAATGATCAGCCGCCCGATGCGGTCGCCTTCGCGCGAAATCAGCGGCGCGACGGCGATGTTCAGCGTGGCCGCTCGACTGCGCGTCCTTCGGCCGCAGCACGAATTTGTAGATGTTGTGGACGCCCGCCTCGCCGCGCACCGATTCGCAACTGGTCGCACAGCTCGGCCGGCAGCAGCTCGCGTCAGCTTGCGGCCCGAGCGCATCTTCGCGCGCGATTCCGGTCAGCTTCTCGATCTGCGAGTTCCAGCTCTCCACGCGATCTTCGAGATCGGCCGCCAGAATTCCGACGTTGATCGATTCGACGATGTTCTCCGAAAATTCCTTGAGCCGCTCGTACTCTTCCACCTTGCGCGCCAGCGACCGGTACAGCGTCGCGTTGTCGATGGCGATGCCAACGTAGCCGGAAAGCGTGACCAGCAGTTCGACGTCTTCGCTCGAAAGAAAATCGCCCGCTTCGGTTCGGCTCACGCCCAGATACGCGATGGTCCGGCCGCGCGCCGAGCAGGGAGATAGTAGGTCAGCTCCAGTTCCGCGATGGAGCGTCGCACCGACACCGGCATCTCGTGCGAAACCACGTCCAGCGAATGCCGCGTGCGTTCGAAAAACAGGTACGGCTTACCGGGACTCGGCGCTCAGGAAGCTCAGGTCCAGCCCGTAGGGCACGTTGTCGGTCTGCTTGCCATGGCGATTGCTGGCGAGCTCGAGCTGAAACTTCCCTTCGGCTTCGTCCCACACGAAGAACGCCACGTGACGAATGCCCAAAGTGCGGATCAACCGGTCCGCGACGCTTTCCAGCATTTCGCCCAAATCGGTGGGCGAGCCCAGCTCGCGCGCGAACTCGATCAGCGTGCGGCGGTAGTCGTAGCGATCCTTGTAGAAGTAATACCGGTCGAGCTGCTCCTGAATCCAGTTGCGAATCGGCTGGAACACGAACGCCGCGATCAGAATCAGCGCGACCATCGCCGTGCCGCTCAGATCTGCCGGCGCTGCTGACCGAGAAAATCAGGCCGTAGAAAATCCCCAGCACCGCCAGCGTCGCCAGCGTGTAGACGTAGCCTTCCTGGAAAATCATGTCGACGTCCATCAGCCGGTAGCGCAGAATCGCGTACGCCCACGTCAGCGGGATCAGCGGCAGCGACAGCACCGCCAGGTTCATGGCGTGATTCGGAGCCACGCCGAACACGTACGGCACCGCGTAAATCAAGCGCGAACGGCAGAATGCCGACCAGCGCTCCATTGCGCAGCCATGTCAACTGGCGGCGCACGATGGGATCCTCGGCATGCCGCAGCTGGAACGCGAGCACCGCGCCGCCGGCCACGTACATCGCGCACAGGAAGCCCAGCCAGACGCGATCCAGCAGCCAGCGCACCTCGAGCAGCGGCGCCGTCGGTCGCAGCCATCCGAACTGAAACCCGAGATGGACGCGCCAGCAGCGCCAGGCCCGGCAGATACACCAGCACCGCCGCGCCGCGCCGGCGAATCCATTTTTGCGGCTCCGGAAAAACGAAGCAGAAATGCAGGAACAGCGTCGGGCGCCAGATAACCGGCGATCACGTTGCCCAGATAAATGACCTTGTCGAAGTTGTTCAGCTTGCCGGTGTAATGGAACGTCGACATGATGAAGCTGGCCAGGCACAGCAGGAAGAAGTGCAGCGCCCGCGGAGCGTTTCGCGCGCCGGAAATACACGAACAACCCGATGGCCAGATACACCGCGCCGACGGCGTAGTGATAAAACAACAGTCGAATCGCGCTCGGCCTCGCCGATGATCACGTTGGCGGGAACCTCGCACGCCTCCGTGGAGAATCTGGTATTCAGCCTTGCGCCACGCTCCCAGCCGGGCCAGCACCTCCGTGGCCTCGATGGCGCGCTCGATCTTGACGCCTTCGATCGAAACCAGCAGGTCGCCGGCGTGGATTCCCGCCTTTTCGCCGGGACTGCCGGGCGTGACATAGACCGCGACTACCTGATTCGCGTCGCCCGAAGCTCGATCGTCCCAGGTCACGCCGTCGTCAGGGAGATGATAGCGGCTCTGCTGCTGGAAATTCACAGCCGCGGCGATCACCGCCGCGACCGTGAAGATCACCAGCAGCGCGCTGACGAGTTGTTGCTTCAACTCCCTCATGCAACCGACCTAGAAAGACACCGCTCCCCCGGATTTCATAGCACGTCAAAGACCATCAAAAAATCGACGCTTTTTACTGATAATACAGTACTTCTGTGATTCCGGCCACCTCATCGTTACGGTTTTCGGGAGATTCCGATACATGGATGTGTAGACTCGGATAGAATTACTGAATTACAGACATGATAGAGGCGCTAACCACTTCCTGGCAATAGGGGAAAACCCGAAATTTACATGCCCGAGTTGGTGATCTTCACCAGCGGCGGCGGCTGCTCGGCCGGCATGTCGGCTTTCAGGTTCTGCGGTCCGCGGAAGAAATCGAAGTAGGATACGTAATGCACGCAGCTCACCGTGCAGTAGGGAGCGCAGGGTTTTTCGGTGTGATACTCGCGGCGGATGTCCTCGCGCGTGTATTGGTCCAGCGGCTTGGCGGGATAGCCGCGCTGCTGCGAGCAATAATGCACCAGGCCGTCCTCGCAGATGTACATGTAGCGAGCGCCGGCGCGGCACCGCCAGTCTGTTGGGCTTGCCTTGCGCGATCGCGTCCTGGAAATAATTCAGCCGCGCGAAGTGGCGATTCTCCATCGCCTTCATCTCGTGATACACGGCGCGCTCGCGGTCGCCCAGCGGGCGAAGCTGGCCGTCGCCATCGTGAATGATCCCGACGGTCGCCGAAAAGCCCAGTTCCAGCGCCCGCCGCCCGACCACCAGCGCATCGTCCGGATTGTGAATGCCGCCGCCGACCACCGAATTGATATTGACGTGAAACTCGGCGTGCTCGGCCAGCATCTTGCAGCTTCTTGTCCAGCACCTTCAGGCTCTTCTTCGACACGTCGTCCGGCATGACGTTGTCGATCGAAATCTGCATGTGATCGAGGCCGGCCCGATTCAGGCGCTGGACCCGTTCCGGCGTCAGCAGGTAGCCGTTGGTGATCATGCAGGCCAGCACGCCGCGCCGGCGCATGGCCGCGATGATCTCGTCGAGCTCGGGATGCAGCAGCGGCTCGCCGCCGGAAAGCGTCAGAATGCTGGTGCCCAGATCCGCCAACCGGTTGATTCGCGAGACCATTACGTCGACGGCGACGGGCTTCGAAAAATCGTCGTACTCGTTGCAATAGGTGCAGGACAGGTTGCAGCGGCGAATGGGAATGATGTGCGCCATGATCGGATGGCGCGTCGAAGCCGCGCCTTTCGCGATCAGGCGTAACTCCCGCGCCCTCCGCGTGATGGACTTCCAATAGCGGCGTAGCCGAAAAGCCGTGTTTGGCATCAGGAACTTATCTTATTTAAACACAACGTAACAAAAATCCAACTTCAAGACGGCGGTTGGCGATTTTCGCGCCTCGAACGGGCGTTTGGCGAGGCGATCTAATCCCCTGAGAGTATTCTAACCATCCAGCCACTTATTCGTGTGAAGCCGAACCTAGCCCTATTTCTGGTGCCTTTCACGCTGCTTCCCGGCTTCGCTCAAGATTCGTCGATTCTTCAAGTTAAGGTGATCGAAGGGGAAGGAATCGTATATGCGGCCGGATCGCGCGCCACGCGGGGCGTCACGGTCCAGGTGACCGATGAATCGGGCAATCCGGTGGACGGCGCGACGGTCAGTTTCCGGCTGCCTGAAGAAGGTCCGACGGGAGTTTTTTCGAGCGGAACACGGTCGGAGATTGCGACCACGCGCTCGGATGGACGCGCTGGGGTGTGGGGCATGCAGTGGAATCGCACTGCGGGATCGTTCGAAATGCGCATCACCGTGGCGAAAGGTCAAGCGCGGGCGGGAACCGTGTGCGGGTTGTTCCTGAGTGAGTCGGCGGAGGCGGCGGGGACGGCTCGCGTGGGACCGAGGAGCAGTCGCAAATGGCTCTGGATCGCGCTGGCCGTAGGAGGGGCAGCGGCGGGCGGCGTCGCGGCGGCCGCACTCAGCGGGAAGGCCGGAACGCCTGCGCCCACGGCCATCCCCGGCCTTCAGATCGGTGCACCATCGATCGTGTTAGGGAAGCCATGAAGATCGCTTTTTTTCTGCTGAGTCTTACGTGCGCGTGGGGACAACTGAATCGCCCCGCGCTCGGCCTGATGCTCGATTCGAGTGGCGCGGCACATCCGGTTTTTGGGCTGCCGGGCGGTATTTCGCTGGGCGATCCGGCGGGTACCGGGGTGCTCTCGTCGGCTTGTTCGGCGACGTTGTGTTTGATGAAAACCGATGCGGCGATCATCGTTCAGGGCCAAACGACTTCCGCTCCCCCGGGTCGAGCACTATTCGCTTTCGATCCCACCGGCGCTTACATCTACTTTCCCGAGGCGAAACAACTTGCTCACTGGCAAAACGGGCAGCTCGGCTCGGTGCATTTCGATGTCGCGGGCGAGGTTCTGTCGATTCGCGCCAGCGCAGGGATCCTCGAGTTCGCGGTTCGACGGGACGGCAGTATCTGGATCGTGCGCAGCGGGAACATCGTGGCAGAAGGGCTGCCACGAGATGCGCAAGACGTGATCCTTCTCGACGCGGCGATCCTCGTTTCAACCTCCGAAAACATCGTGCTGCGGCGGCCGGATGCGTCGAGCATGCAGTTCCCGCTGGCGCACGCGAAATCGTTCAGTTCGCTCGGCGCGGGCTACGTCCAGATCCGCGCGGAAGGCTCGACGTATTCGCTACGCGTGGACGCTGGGCATGAACAGCTCTTTCTGCTCCCGGAGCCGGCGCCATGAAGGCCATACTCTGGATTCTGGCTCCGTTGCTCGCGCACGCGCAGCTTACGTTGTTCACTTTTGACGGTACCAACCAAACTCCGGTCAGTGCGGTATACGACTTCGGAACGGTAGCCAGCGGCACCACAGCCAGCGTGCAATTCCGAGTGTTCAATACCGGTAACGCGCCGGTAACCGTCACTCCGCTGCTCAACAACGGCCAAACGGGACCATTTTCCATCGCTTCGGTCAGCGGAGCGAACCCATGTACAGGACCCAACGGACTGGTCTGTGTTCAATTCACCATCGCGTTTCAGGCTCCCGTTCAAACCCAGACCAATCACTACAGCGCCTCGCTCCAGGTGGCCAGCCCGACCACCAGCGCCATCAACGTGCTGCTGACGGCAACGGCGGTTCCGGCCCCGGTGCTCGAAGGATTCCCGCCGGGATGCTCGCAGAGCGGAGCGAACTCGGTTGCGTTCGCCCAGGTGAATATCGGATCGCAAGGATTGTGCAATTTTTCGCTCCAGAATCCGAACTCGGTGCCGATTACGATCGGGACCATCGCGGTCTCCGGCGACGCCGCGTTTCAAGGACCCCAGAACATCCAGACTCCGCTCACGCTGTCGCCAAACCAGGCAGTGACGTTCACAATACAGTTCCATCCGCGATGCGGGACCGTGAATTATGCCGGAGCTTTGGTCATTAATTCCACTTCCTACCCGCTCAGCGGAATCGGCATCACGCCGCCGCTTCCCACGCCCGCTTTCAATTTCGACGCCGCCCAATTTTCCAGCATGGAGCAACATACGTTGACTATGACCCTGCCCTCGCCCGCGGTTTGCGGCGCGACCGGAAACGTCAACCTGGCGTTCAAGCCATCGGTGAACGTCGCCGACGACTCGACTATCGTCTTCGTCAGCAGAACTTCCCGGACTTTGGGATTCACGGTCGCCGCGGGAAGCACGCAGGTTCTCATCGACACCAAATCTTCCGCGGTGTTTGCCACCGGTTCGACGGCGGGGAACATCGCCTTCACCGTGAGCGGCACTCAGCCCGCGCTGGCCGGGACCCCTCCCACGGCGGCGTTCACCATCGCTCCCACGGCAATCGCCATCGACACCGCAACCGCTTCGAACCAGCGCTTGGGAGAGCTCGACGTGGAGGTAATCGGCTTCGACAACACCTATTCGGCCGGAAAAATGTCGTTTACGTTTGTGGACGCGAGCGGCAACACGATTGGAAGTCCCATCACAGCGGATTTTACTTCGAACTTTCAGAGTTTTTACGCGGGCCAGCAGAGCGGCAGCACGTTTCTGATTCGCGTTTCGTTTCCAGTCGAAGGCAATCAGACGCTGGTCGCGAAAGTGACGGCTACTCTGATCAATTCCGCGGGCCAAACGCAAACCGCCAACCTCACGTTTCAATAGTGTTTCCATTAACGTGGAATCATGACCACGCGCGTGGCGCTGACCATTGCCGGGTCCGACCCGAGCGGCGGCGCCGGGATCCAGGCCGATCTTAAAACATTTCACCAGTTCGGCGTTTACGGCGAAGCCGTCGTGACTTTGATCACCGTGCAAAATACGCGCGGCATCGAGCGCGTGGAAGTTTTGGACCCAGATCTGGTTAGCGCCCAGATCCGAGCCGTGATCGGCGACATTCGCCCCAATGCCGCGAAAACCGGGGCCATGGGCAACGCCGCGGTGGCGGCCGCGGTAGCTGATCTTACCGCGAAATTCGATTTTCCCCTGGTCGTTGACCCAGTGATGATCACCAAGCACGGAACCGACCTGTGGGGTGGCTCGATGCCTTGCTTTCTGTTGACGCCGAATCTGCATGAAGCATCGATCCTGGCCGGATTCGCGGTCGAGGATCTCAACTCGATGCGGCGCGCGGCGAAGAAGCTGGCAATGTCCTGCGCGGCGAACGTTTTGGTCAAAGGCGGCCATTTGCAAGGCGACGCGGTCGACATACTGTACACCGATGGCGAGTTTCATGAATTTCGGGCGCAGCACATCGAAACCCGGCACACGCATGGAACGGGATGCACGTATTCGGCTGCAATCACAGCGGAACTCGCCAAGGGGACGCCGCTGGTGGAAGCGGTCCGTATCGCCAAGGCGTTCGTCACCGAAGCGATTCGCACCAATCCCGGGCTCGGCGACGGAGCAGGCCCGTTGAATCACTTCGTGAGATTGTAGACGCCCTTCGCGCACTAACTACATTGGTGATTCCTCATCTTGCCGCATCGATCGATCGCGCAGTGCTCGCGGTGCTCGCGCCGCTGGCTGTCGCGCTGCTCATCAGCGGGCTCGACGATCTGGTGATCGATGTGACGTGGGCTATTTCCTGGCTGCACTCGAAAGCTCGTCCGGCCGCGAGCCTGTTCCCTCCGGGGCCGCTTCAGCTCGATTCCGCTCCGCGGCAGCGGATCGCGATTCTGCTGCCGTTGTGGCACGAACACGAAGTGATCGCCCGCATGATCGAGCACAATATCGCGGCCATCCGCTACCCGGATTACGACATTTTCGCCGGCGCGTATCCGAATGACGAGTTCACCCAAGCCGCGATCCGCCAGGTTGCGGACCGCTTTGCGAACGTCCACCTGGTGCTGTGCCCGCACGACGGGCCGACATCGAAGGCCGACTGCCTCAACTGGATTTTCCGGCACATCGGCCTGCATGAGGAGCAGCACGGCGTACGCTTCGATGTGCTGCTGACGCACGACGCCGAGGATCTGATTCATCCCGACGAGCTGCGCTGGATCAATTATTACGCGGGCCGCTACGACTTTATCCAGACGCCGGTGCTTCCGCTGGCGACGCCGCTGACCGCGCTGATGCACGGAATCTACTGCGACGAATTCGCCGAATATCACACGCGCGACATGCCGGTGCGGCCGCTGCTCGGCGGATTCCTGCCCAGCGCCGGAGTGGGCACCGGCTACCGGCGTGAAGCGCTCGACCGGCTGGCCGAATCCGCCTCGAATCGAGTTTTCGAGCCAGGCGCGCTCACTGAGGATTATCAGAACGGATTGCGCATGTTCCGCCTGGGATGCTCGCAGGCGTTTGTGCCGCTCTCGCGCGGTGCCGGCCGCCGGAACTTCCTCGCGACCCGCGAATTTTTTCCGCAAACCTGGCGCGCCGCGCTTCGGCAGCGCACCCGCTGGGTGATGGGCATCGCGCTGCAAGGCTGGGAGCACTTCGGATGGGGCAAGAATCCCGGCGAGATGTATTGGCTGTGGCGGGATCGCAAAGGACTGATCGCGAATCCGCTGGGATTGGCCGCCAATCTCGTGTTCGTGTACGGCCTGGCCACTCGACTGTGGACGCGCGCGACACCCATGGCCGCACGCGTGGTGATGTTCACGTTCTGTATCGCCGCGCTGCGTCTGGCCGTGCGCATGGCGTGTTCCTGCCGCATCTATGGAGTAGTCTTCGCGCTCGGCGTTCCGGTCCGCGTTTTGTATGCGAACGTTCTGAACTGCGCTGCTACGATGCAGGCCCTGGCCCGATACGCGATCGCGCGAGTTAAGCATCGTCCGCTGGTCTGGGTGAAGACGGATCACGCGTTTCCCAACCGCACCGCGCTGCTTGGGGACAAGCGCCGGCTGGGCGAGATCCTGGTCGGCTCGGCTTACTTGACCACGCTCGCGCTGAATTCCGCGCTTCAAACGCAACCCGCCGCAGTCCGCCTGGGCGAGCATCTGGTGCGCTCGGGATGGCTCGATGAGGACAGCCTGTATCAGGCACTGAGCTTGCAACAGGGCCTGCCGGTGAGCGAGGTGGAGCCGGCCGAAGTTCCCGCCGCGGTGGCGCGTGCGATGCCGGAGCACGTCGTCAAACAGTGGCGCGTGATGCCGTTTCGCGTCGCCGAAGGAAGCATGCACCTGGCCACCGCGGATGTGCCTTCGAACGAAATGAGCTCGGCTTTGCGGTCGTTCACGGCACTCGAGATCCGTTTTCACCTGGTGAAGCCGGCGGTTTTCGAGAAGCTCACACACGCGCTGTTATAATCGAAGCATGTGGAAGTGCATTGCGGTCACGGTGGCGATTTCTGCTCTGGCGGTTGGGGCGGATCAGGGCATTATGCGCCTGGCTTCGGTCCCGGATTCGCAACTCATTCACAAGGTGCAACCGGCCTATCCTCCGGATGCGCTGGACGCTCGGGTTCAAGGCGTGGTGCGGATTCAGCTCATGATCGGCAAAGACGGCCATGTCGAACAGGCTCTGCTGATCAGCGGACATCGGCTGCTGGCGCCGGCGGCTCTGCAAGCGGCGCGGCAGCGGATTTACACGCCGTTCGAATCCAAGGGCCAACCGGTGCGCGTAATCACGGAGATCGAAATTCCGTTCGCGTTGCCGTAGAGTCCGAAATCGCTCGCTCACGCGCGCGGCTCCGAAGCGCGCCGAATGTTCGCACCCACCTGCCGCGTTTGAAAAACCAGCTAAATTGACCGCTCCCTGTGGTCACGGCTCAGCAATACATGAAGGTGCAGACAACGAGCCGCGACCACAGGGAGCGGTGGATCGTCGGGTTTAGTCAGCCGGCTCGCAGCGTTGAAAGCAACCATTCGCGATTCGTTTTGACGTCTTCTTTCAGACGACGGCACAACTCCTCGCGCTGTTCGAACAGTCGATATCCTTCCCTTGGACGCAAATACCCGCGAGCTTTCGGTTCGCGCGCGAACAATTCAGCCTCGCCAACCTCCGCCGCTTGCTTCTCGTAACGGCTGCGATTCTCCAGCAGCGCCTTCACTACAAACGGCATCACGGTCGAATAATCCGCCTGCATGCTCTCCGTCGCCTGTTGATAGGTGTCCTTATCCACCTTGCCCCAGGTGACCGCCTCGGCCGGCGGGCATGACGACAGCGAGCCATCCGTCACCGGCGCCGTCACGATCTGCACATCGAAATTGTAGCCGCGCACATTGGGGATGCCCAGCACCTGGCCGAGCGCTGGCTCCGGTTGCAGATTGTAATTCTTCGGCACGCCGCCGCCCAGAATCAGCGTGGCCAGGGCATGCGGCTCCTGATCGAACAGCCCCCAGCGATGATACGCGCACGCTTCGAACACTTCCGCGTGCAGGTCGAGATTGAATCCGTAAGAATCGATCAGACCGCTTTCGCGCATGGCCCACAGCTTCATGGAATTGAGAAACACGCTGCCGTCGGCGGGCGCGCCGACGAAAACGGGAATCGCCAGGCGATGGCAGGTTGCGAGCAAACCGGCCGGCACATTCATCGCGCGCTCCTGCTGCGCGTAGATCGCGCCCAGGCGATAGCGCAGCTCGGTGCCGGTCATCGAATGCTGAAATTCCGGCCGCGCCAGCACTGCCGTCAGAAATTTGTCCTGATCCAGGAGCACGTCTTCGTCGAACGCCATGTCGGTGACGCGAATGGTATGCTCATCGCGCAGCGCGCCATCGTCGCCCCAGATGGGAACTTCATACACCGGATCACGATGCGCGTCCAAACTGCGATGCCCGTCGTGATAACAAACCGCATCGGTGGTCGAAAGGTAGCCGACCCATCCGGTCTCCAGCAGCGGAATCAGCCACGCCTGATGCTGGCCCGACACCGTCACCGGACCAGCGATGGCCAGCGTCATCGGGCACCCGCGTCCGATTGCCGTATCGAGAATCGAATAAATCCGGCGCAGAAACGCGCCCCCGAATGCCGGGAAACAATGCGTGAGCAGGTCATGCATGCTTTCGCATTCATCGACACGCCGGACCTGGACCCGCCGCCGCGGGTGAGCATCGTGCATAAGACTTGATCTTACCTATTCTGGATAAAATCCTTCGCGCGCGCGAACCTTGTATTGCTTTGACCCGCGAATGGTCACCTGGATGCGGCGATATTCGCGATTCTCGGCCGGCGTGGGTTGAAACGCGAAGAAATACGTGTGCAGCAGATCCTGCGATACGCTTTCGAACACGCCGCGAATCTCGCCGGGATTGTGAATCGCGTAAGATGCGCCGCCGGTCGCCTGGGAAACGCCGGCGAGCTGCTTCAGAAATTCCGGATTGGTCAGCGCCGCGCCCTGCGCAATTGTGTAGACCGGAACGCCCGCCGCTTTCGCGCGCTGTATCGCAGCGTGCGCGGTGATGGTGCTGGCGTTGTCGTCGCCATCGGTGAACACGACGATTACTTTCTTCCCGCTCCTGCCCGAAAGATCGCGATTCACGCGCGCCAGCGCATCGTACAGCGCGGTCTCGCCGAACGGTTCCGTGCGCAGCACCGCGCGCTTGGCCGCGTCCTTATCCGGCGAAAACGGCTGCAATTCAGAAACCGTATTGTTGAAACTATAGACCGCGACCCAATCGGACGGGCGCAAATCCCCGATCAGCCTCAGCGCGGCATTCTTCAACGCCGGCAGCGCAGCCTGCATGCTTCCCGTGGTATCCAGCAGCAGCGCCACCGAAACTTCGGCGGCGCGCGATTCGAACCCAATCGCGGCGCGCGGCTCGCCCTGCTCGGTAACGGTGAACTGATCTGCCGTCAGATCGTCGACGTACTTGCCGCGCGAATCGGTGACGGTCGCGTAGACCTCAACCAGACGGGCGTCGGCGCGGAAAGTCGCATCGGTTGAAAGAATTTCCGCCTGCTGCTGTATGCCCGATACCGTCGCGACCGGCGTCGCTTCCACGTGCGGCGCCATGTGTCCGCCGCGCGCCAGTTTCCGCGCCACATCGTCGATGTTCACGAATCCGCCGCTCAGGTAGGACCCAGGCGGCTGGCTCGACGCGACCAGCTTGGCCGGAGCAAACAGATCCTCGCGGCCCGCGAACTGATGTTTGGCCAACAAGCGCGGATCTTCGTTGACCAGCAACCCATCGGGATCAAGCGTCGCGGCGTACACCAGTCCACTTAACGCGGCGGCTGTTTTCGAACCATCGCCTGGCGGATCGAGCTTCGGAACGTTCAGCAGTTCCAGCACGCGATCGAACGCCACGCGCCCGTCCGGAGTCAGACGAAGCAGACCGCTGGCCACCGATTCGCGAACATCGCCCTGCATTTTCCCGTTCAACATTTCTCGCAGCGCGGCCACCGCTTTCGCCGAATGATCCGACGCAGCCAGTCCGGCGCATACGTTCCGGAACGCCTGCGCGCTCTCCGCTGAACTCAGCGATCCGGCGCGGACTCCGCGTTCGATCAATTCCACCAGCGAATACCATTCGCCAAGAATTACGCTTTGTTGCGCCCCCTGATAGCCGCTCACCGATTGCGTGAACGCCACCATCGCCGCAAATTCCGACGAACCCAGACCAGGAAATTTTTCGAAATACGGAAACAGCGCCCGCCATTGCGGATAATGCTGCGCGAGCAATCGCGCCGACTCCTCGTCGAGCGGCGACTTGCGCTCCTGCTCCACGCGCGCCACCGGAACCAGCGCCTCCAGCGACGCGAGCTTCAACAACGTATCGTCGTCCGAACCTTCGGCCTGCGTCCATGCGCGCCGCCCGCCCGGAAATCGCACGTTCCCGGCGTCATCAATCGGCAATTTCTGGAACAGCGCGGCGCGCCACCGGTCGGAGGTGACCGTCATGCTCCATCGCGGCTCTCCGGAATCGCGATACCAGGTGTAGAATTTTTCGGCGCGCGCGGGCGTCGCCGTAAAAAAATGTTGATGCGCGGCATCCGCGTGGGACAGCGTCTGATGGAATGCGGCGAGCGACCCGTCGTCGCGTTCCAGCAGCGCGCGGAAAAATGCGGGCGCGGCGCTGGGGCTCACGCCGGCGATTTTCTTCCAAGCTTCCGCGTTGCCCGGAACCGCCGCGCCGTCTTTCGATAACGCGAAGGTTTCCGAGTCGCGAGCCACAATGTCCGCGTATTTGTCGACCAGCGTGCGCAGCCCCACTCCCCGGACCACCGCCGCCGCCGTATCCGCTCCCATCGCGCCCAAACCCGCGTAAACCTTGGCGAGCCGGGAATCCCGCACGAACGCTTCCGCCAATCCGCCAGGATGCGACGGACCGGCAATCAACTGCGTCCACGCTTCGCCGCCCACCAGCCGGGCGTTCTCTGTCGGCACGTCGAACCGGAACGTATGCCCGGCTTCGAGCGCCTGCTGCATGTCGATCTCATCGATGCCGAGAAGAGCGGGAATCCTCTGCCGGAATCCATCGGTCGGTTGATCGCCCGGCTCGACTTTGCCCTCCAGCGTCAGCCTCCAGCCGATCAGGTTAAGAACCCGCTCCGTATTTTTGCGCTGCTCATCGCCGGCCAGCGACAGCGTGATGACGGTTCGATCTTCCTTGCGCTCGCCAGAGTGCCCCAGCTCGGCGATGCTCGCCATGTAAGCTTCCAAGCCGCCGTGATACTCCGGGATTCCGCGAGCGAGTCCCGGCGAAACCTCGCGTACCAGTGCGCGGCAAAACTCGGCAAAGAAGTCCTGCGATGACAGCGGACCGTTGTTGCCCGTGACGCCCGCCAGCGAGGCCAGCGCTTTCATGCCGCCCGGGACCCAAGCTTCGCTCGACGGCGCCAATTGCAGTTGCGCGGCTACCTGTTGCAGCTCAGTGGCGATGTCGGTGGCTTCGGTGGTTCCCAAGTGCGCGATGCGAGCCTTCACGCTGGCCAGATCCGACGCCTTTGGCTCCAGCGTCAGGTATCTCTGCATATGATCGCGCGCGCCGTCGATGTCCTTTTTCGATTCGAGAATCATCCCCAGCACGTATTCCGCGCGTGGAAAATCATGTTTCCGGTCCAGACGAATGGCTTCCTTGACGCTCGCTTCTGCGCCGTCGATGTCTTTAAGCTGCCAGCGGGCGATCGCCTGATGAACGTACGCCTCCGGATACTTGTGCCGCGAGTCTTCCTGAATCAGAGTGTCCGCGGCCTTTTTCGCGCCTTCCCAATCCTTGGTTTCGATGTCGAGCCGCGCCAGCATCAAATAAGCTGCTTGCAGCTTCGGATTCAATTCGATGGCTTTGAGCTGCGCTTCCCGCGCCGGATCGATTTTCTGTTGGTTCTGATAAATGATGCCCAGCGCATGCCACGCCTGCGCAAATCGCGGATAGGCCTGGAGCGCCGCGCGAATCTGCTTCTCCGCTTCCGGCCAGCGGCCCGCCTGCGCCGCCTGACCCGCCCGAGCCCACGTCTTGAACGCCTTGCGTGGCGCTTGCGTCTCGGAAAAAACGTTGACGCTGGGATTCCCGCTGAGCTTGATCAGCACGATCGGCGGCAGGTTCGGGTCCTGAAACAGATTCCAGTCGTTGTAGTCGAGGGTGGTCGACTCGTAACCTTTCAGCGACGCCCGCAACACGCATGCCCGGTTGAATGAAATCAGGTCCACCGCCTGGATCGAAATCTTGTAGATGAACTCGCCCTTCGCATTGGTGGTGGCGACGAACGATGGCACTTCGGAATCGAGACACGGCCGCTCGATGGTCACCGGCTTTGGCGGAGGCGACCCGTCCTCCATGGTGACCTTGCCATGCAGGAAAACATCCGCCGCGGGCGACATCTGGACACACAGCAAGGCCGGCAACCACACGCCGAGCCGGTGCCTCCGTCCCCACTCCATCCTGTAATCTTACTCTATCGTTGTGATGAGTCCGCTCCCTCGCGGTCGCGGCTCGGCTAGCGGCCCTCTTTAACACGAGCAGCTAGTCTCCCGAGTCAGAAAATCGCAGCATTACATGCCGGGCTATAATGGCCATCCGACCCCAAAGTCATTCCGAGCGGAGCGAGGAATCTGCTTTTCGTTCGGCTGTTATCAACGCTTTAAAAGCAGATCCCTCGCTGCGCTCGGGATGACGGGCGTTGTAAGTAGGACTACGTGGGGCAGCAATTATCCAACGAACTTCTGACTCAGGACACTAGCCGAGCCGCGCGCGCAAGCAAGCGTTGTCTTCGCGCGTTTTCATAGCAGGGGACCGGTTGACAGTCGGGTTTTCACCGCCGTCGATTCACTCGAATTGCCTGCGGAATCGTTCGAATTCCTGCTTAATTTGTGCAATCTCGTGTTCCAGCGCCTCGACGCGAGCCGCCAGACCCGAATGATCCGCCACCGGAGCCGCGGCCTCCGCCTGCGCGCTCAAATCCGGAGTCCCGCCGAGCAGTTGCACCCATCGACCTCGCGATGCCCGCGCCACCAGCGCTTCCGGCTCATGCGCGGCCAGCGATTCGAGTACCCGTTCCACCTCGTCCAGATCGCCGAAATCGTGCATCCGCTCCGTGCGCCCGCGCAGCTCGCCGACGGTTTGGGGACCTCGTAGCATCAATACGCAAAGAAGAGCCTGCTCACGCCTCCCGAGATTCAATTTTTCGCCCAGCCGGTGCGCCCATTTCTCCACGCGATGCCCCGCGCCGCTGATTCGAATCACGAGTCCCTTATTTTGCAACAACTCCAGCGCCTGGGCGACGGTTTCTTCGTCGTAACTGACAATCGGCTCGCGGCTCGATTTTTGATTGCACGCGTTCTGTAACGAATTCTGAGTCAGCGGGTAATACTCAGGGGTGGTAATGTCCTTTTCGAGTAACGCGCCCAGAACGCGAACTTCCACGGGATGCAGAATTTCCATTTCCATCAACTTAACCGAAACGGCGCGACGGCGTCTATCGGACTACAGGAGACCCGGACTATGAGAACGATCGCACTGGCTGTATTCATCGCGGCGCTGCCAACCTCGGCGCAGCAAAAATCTCTGAGCTGCGACAGCAGCAGCTATAACAACAGCCGCATGGTGTCCCACTGCGAGATGCGGGAAACGACGGTCGGGTACACGGGCCGTCTCTCCGTCGACGGCGGCACGAACGGCGGCGTGTCGGTGAAAGGATGGGACGGCGGCAGCGTCCTGGTTCGCGCCAAAGTGGAAGCATCGGCCGAAGACCAGGCCTCCGCGGCATCGGTGGTCAGCCTGATTCGCGTGGATGCCTCGGCCGGCCAAGTGGTCGCGTCGGGACCGGACCAGACGCAGAGCAAGGGCGGATGGTCGGTGAGCTATGAAGTATTCGTCCCGCGCCAGGCCGATCTTACGCTGAAGACCCACAACGGCGGCATTTCGATCAGCGACGTTCGCGGCACCATCCAGTTCACCGCGACCAACGGAGGTGTGAACCTGAAACGCCTGGCCGGTGATGTCCAGGGCACCACCAGCAACGGGGGTTTGAACATCGAGCTCGCGGGCACGCGCTGGGACGGCAACAAACTCGACGCGCGAACCACGAATGGCGGCATCAACATCAGCATGCCCGAAAATTACTCCGCGCACTTCGAAACTGCGACTACGAACGGCCACCTGAACCTGCAATTTCCGATGACGGTACACGGCGAGATCGGCCGCGCCCTGACCACCGACATCGGCAGCGGCGGCCCGACCATTCACGTCGAAACCACCAACGGCGGCGTAAACGTCAAAAAGGCCGCGCTGTAACGGGCGAGTGACGCCTCCCAATTTCAGAACACTGGCGGCGATTGCTGGAATTGCGCTTTCGTGCGGGGCGCAGGCCCAATCGCCGCCGGCATTCGAGGCGGCATCGATCCGGCGCAATCTGAAGGCTCAAAAAGGTCCGATGGAAACGCTGGTAATCGACAGTGCGCAAAGACCCTCGGAGAATTAACAGATCCAGAGGAGTAAAGTCTGCCTATTCGATCACCGGAACAAGTTTCGACTCGATAATCCGTTGATCCGACGTGACCAGCCGGAGCCGGTGAACGCGCGCCGTAGCCGCGATCGCACGGTCTGCGGGATCTCGAAGGACGCTCAGCGAGGCGGCCTCTGTGGCGATCTCATACGTCAGCGGGAATACTTTAAAAGCCGGATTCGAACTCAAATCTTGGAAGAACTCATCCAGAGACACTTTCAATACCGGCTTCCCCCCGCTAGCAAGCACGGCGATTTCCAGCAGAGTGATGGCGCTGATCGCCACGGGCTCGCCCCGCTTCGCAGCCGCCTCAAGCGTCCGCAACTGCATCCGCGAGAGCCTCTTGACGTCAGACAACCATCGAATCAGGACGTGAGTATCGAGCAGCAAGCGCGGCAGCAAGGCGGGTCCTATTTCGATCTGGCAACTTCCCACAACACGGACGTGTCCAGATTGACAATATCCCCCACGACTCGCATCTTTCCCGCCCAGCTATTGCCCGGTGATTTCCAGACGCTGCGCTTCGCCGGGCCCAGCACGGCCACGGGACGGCCGCGACGAGTAATGATGATCGGCTCGCCAGACTGCTCAATCTCGCTGAGACACGCGAGGCATTTGGCTTTGAACTCAGACGCGCTGAGCACTCGCTCTTTCATAATTCTAATGATAACCGACGATATGGTCATCTGACCATCTAACCCCGCTCATAACTGACCACCACATCGCGCCCATACACCTGCTCGAAAACTTCCGACACCCGCGATGCCGCCCATTCGGCCAGATCCGGCTCGCGTGCCGCCCGCAGCTTCACCATCACGCGCGTCGGCAGGATTTCGCAGCTCACGATCTCGACTTCCTCCTGCTCCGGACTCTTCCCCAGATTGTCGGCCAGGCGCAGGATCGGGATCAGCAGCAGGAGCGGACGCCGGTCGTCCGGCGACAGGTTTTGAAATTCAGGATGCGTCGGCGACGGCATCGCTTTGCGATGGTAACGGCACAAGTTCGCGACCACTTCGCGCTCATCCTTGGTGAAACCCGAAAAATCGACGTTCGCCACGATGTAGTACGCGTGCTTGTGATGACCCGAATCATTGATGTAATGTCCGGTCTCCGAAAAGTAACACGCGGCTTCCAGCAGACGGCCGTAGTTCAGCGCCAATTGATGCAGCGGTTGCAGACGCGCGAACAGCTTCTGGCCGAATCCAGCGACCAGCCGCGCACGCTTCAATCCCGCGCCGAACCGCGTAGCCACGCGCTCCACTTCCTTGCGTTGATCGCGGCTCAGCCGAGCCAGCTCGCCGCCCACGCCGCGCGCGGCCATGTCGGCGATGATGCCATCGCGCACGCCGGCCGACGAATAATATACCGCGGGCGCGTGGAATCTCTCTAAAATCCGCAGTAGCGCGCCCGTCCCCGCGACGATGATTTCCGCGCGCCGCGGTCCGATCCCCGCCACTTTGCGGCGTCCCCCGATATCCAATGCCGCCAGCTTCCGGTACAGCTTGCGGATCTGCGCCGTCGACGCACGCAGCCGGTCCGCCTGATCGCGCCGCGATCGCGACACGCGATTCACCGCGCATACCACCGCCGCCGCCGTGGCCGACGTCGCGATCACGCGATCCCATCGCAGCCCCATACGCGTGATGGCCGCCTCCAGCTTCGCGTCAACGAACTCCGCCACCTGATGCAGCTCGCGCTGCGCCGGGGGATCGCCGTGCAGAAACATTTCCTGAAGCCGCACCGCGCCCAGCGGCTTCGACACCGCATCCACCAGCGTTCCGTCGACGCTCGAAACAATTTCCGCGCTGCCTCCGCCGATGTCGACCAGCAGCACGCGCCTCGACGGCTGCGGCCACCGGCTCATTACGCCTTGATGGACCAGCCTCGCTTCTTCGCGTCCGGTGATGATCTCCACTTGCGTCCCCAGCGCCATGGACGCGCGCGACAAAAACTCCCCCTGGTTCGGCGCATCGCGAACCGCGCTGGTGGCGACGGCTCGCACGCCCACCACGTCCAGCCTGCGGTATACCTCCGCCATGCGAGCCAGCACGCGAACCGTTTCTTCAATCGCCTGGTGGCTCAGCTTGCCGTCGTGAAACACGCTCGCGCCCAGGCGCGTGACTTCGCGTTCCGCGGCGAGAACCGTCGGCGGAGCCCCCGGCAGAACCTCCGCGGCGAGCATTCGTGTCGAGTTACTGCCGATGTCCACTGCCGCATAGCGAAGCATGTCACCTGCTACTATCGCAAAAATGCCGGACGGGAAGGCATGCTAAGTTGTACTTGAGTGCTTCGATTTCCCCCGCTGGTTTTTCTTCTCGTAGTGAATCTCCTGACCGCGCAACAGCCCGGCTTGCGCATCGCGATCGTGGAAGGTGACGGCGCCATCAACAATATCAACCAGAAAATCACCGTTGTGCCTGTCGTCGAAGTTCGTGACGAATCGGGCCAGCCGGTGGAAGGCGCCGCGGTGGTCTTTTTTCTGCCCACCCAGGGCCCCGGAGGCACCTTCGCGAACGGCACCAATACGCTCAACGCGACCACCGATCGTCAGGGTCGCGCCATCGCCAACGGCATTCGTCTGAATCGGCAGACCGGTAAATTCGATATTCGAGTCACCGCGTCGCAAGGCGGCCAGACCGCCAGCGCGACCATCACGCAGACCAATGTTTCCGGCGTCTCGAGCTCGGGAAGCGGCGGATCGTCGAAAAAAATCTGGATTCTCCTGGCCGTCGCAGGCGCCGCCGCCGGGATCGGAGTACTGGTGGCGCTGCATCACGGATCGAGCACGCCATCCGGCCCGCCCCCGATCGTCATCACGCCGGGAACTCCCACCGTGGGAGGTCCGAACTAAATGCGCATCGTGATTGCGTTTCTTTTTTCGACGGTGGCGTGGGCGCAAGTGACCGGTCCCATGCTGGGCTGGCTTCCCGCCGGCTCGCGAGTCGTGCCGATCTACGGCCTTCCGGGCGCGGCACGGATCGAAAACCATTTTGACGGATTCGCCTCAGCCGAGCCTCTTGCGCGCATCGCCATCTCTCCCCGGCAGGACTACGTGCTCGCATCATCGGTCGGGACGGGCGAGGTTCTCCGCATCATTCCGGGAGTCTCAACTTCACCGATCGCCGGCGCGTCCGCGAATCCGGATCGAATCGTATTGAGTCCGCGCGGAACCGCCGCGGCGTTGTGGTTCAACTCCACTTCACACTTCCAGATCATCTCTGGATTGCCGAACTCGCCGGCCGTGCGTGACATCGACGCGACTTTTCTCGTCGTGCCTCCCACCGCAATCGCAGTCAGCGATGACGGCCAATGGCTGGCAGCATCCTATTCCGCGGGCGTGTGGGCGTGGGCGCAGGACGCGTCGGTTCATCAACTCACATCTGACCCCGGAGTGGGTGCGCTGGCGTTCTTCGCCAATCGCGACGATCTGTGGCTAGGCGCGTCAAGCCGCGTCTATTCGATCACTGATATCGGCGGCAATTCAGTCGAATCGACGCTATACACCGGCTCGCTCTCACCCGCTGGACTCGCAGCGACATTCGACAATTCCAAACTCATCCAGGCTGACACCGGCGGCACGATTTATTCGATTGACCTCGCCACCAGCGCCGCGGCCACGTTCGACTGCCGCTGCCAACCGCAAGGCGTCTTCGGAATCGGAGGCACGGTATTCCGCTTCACGAGTTCGACTCTGGGATCGCTGAAATTATTCGACGCAAACGCGGGTGCCATCTTCGAAGTACCTCGTCCCACGCGCACTCTCAAAAACGCGCACGCGATTGAACGGCCCGCGACCACCGCGCCAGTCCCCGCGCTCTCGATCAGCGTCACGCCAGTCACCACGGGATTCCTCCAGCAACCCACCGTGAACGTCTCCATCGCGTCCGCTTTTTCAAGCACGATCACCGGAACCGTCACGCTGACCTTCGCCTCCTTCGTAGGCGGCGACGATCAGCTCATTCAATTCTCCACGGGCGGACGCAGTGCCAACTTCACCATTCCCGCCGGCTCCACGCAAGCGACGTTTGCCGGCACATCAAGCCTCAAAGTCTCGACAGGCACGGTCGCCGGAACCATCACGTTAACGGCGACCATCCCCGCCAGCCCGTTCTTTAACGAGACCGCGACCGTCAACATCACCACCAACCCCTCCGTCCCCTTCATCTCCAAGGTCGCCTTCTCCAACACCTCGAGTGGAGTCCAAGTCGTCGTCACCGGATTCTCCTCCACGCGCGACATGGTGAGCGGACTCTTCCACTTCGCGCCGTCCAGCAACGAAACCATCAGCGGAGGCGGCGACATCGCCGTTCCCCTCAGTTCCGCTTTCGCTACCTGGTATCAGAACTCAGCGTCGAACGCCTTCGGCAGCGAATTCACGCTGACCGTGCCCTTCAACGTGCAAGGCAACCCGATCGACGTCGTCGCCGTGACCGTCACACTGACCAACTCCAAAGGCACGTCGAACCCAGTCACGCCGGCCCAATAGTATCCTTAAAGGAAGTGGGCACCACCGCATCTCCGGCCAGCGCCGCGTCCATTCGAAGTGCGCTCGAGAGAATCCTCGCGAGCCCCGGCTTTCGAACGTCGGACCGCCTTGCCCGCTTCTTGCGCTACGTGGTCGAAGAGACGCTCGAAGGCCGCGGCGATTCGCTAAAGGAAACCAACGTCGGCGTGGATGTGTTCGCGCGCAAGCCCGGCTATGACCCGCGCATCGACGGTGTCGTTCGCACCGAAGCCATCAAACTGCGCGCGCGCCTCAAGGAATATTACGAAGGCGAAGGCGCGAATGACGCGGTGCGGATCGATCTGCCCAAGGGCGGGTACGTCCCCGCGTTTTCCGAACCCGAACGCCAGGGTGGTCCCGTTTCCGAGCGCACCATTCCCGGCCGGTGGGTCGTGCTCGCCGTCGTGATCTTCGCCGCCGTCGGAATCGGGTTTGCCATTCACTGGATGCGAACGCGAGCCGGCACCAACCCTCCTCCGCCGCCGTCCATCGCGGTTCTGCCGTTCATCGACATGAGCGCGGAAAAGAATCAGGAATATCTCTGCGACGGCATGACCGAACAGATTATCGACGCCGTCAGCCGCATTCCCAATTTCCAGGTGGTCGCGCGCAGTTCCGTCTTCGCGCTGAAAGGCCGCCCGCAGGATGCCCGCGAAATCGGCCAGCGTTTGAACGTGCGCACCGTGCTCGAAGGCAGCGTGCAGCGGTCCGGATCGCGCGTGCGCGTCACCGCTCAGTTGATCAATACTTCCGACGGATTCCATCTCTGGTCGCAAAGCTTCGACCGCGAGATGAAAGACATCTTCGCGTTGGAAGACGAAATATCGCACGCCATCGTCGACACGCTGCAAGTCAAGCTCGCCACGCCGTTGAAGCCCGTGCCGCAGGCCGACCTCGAAGCTTTCAATCTATACCTGCAAGGCCGTTACTGGCACTTCCAGTGGAACCCGGCGGACGCCCAGCACGCCATCACGTTTTTTGAAAAAGCGATTCAAAAAGATCCGCAGTACGCGCTAGCATACTCGGGTCTGGCGGATTCCTACGCATACCTCGGCTTCTTCCGCGCACGGCCCGACGATGTCATGCCGAAAGCCCGTGAAGCGGCCGAAAGAGCGATCCAGCTCGACCCCCGCCTGGATGCGGCTTACGTCACTCGCGCCGAAGTCAAGACGCTTTACGACCACGATTGGGAGGGCGCCCGCCAGGATTTCGATCGCGCATTCGAGTTGAATCCATCCTGCGGAAACGCCATGTTCTCACGCGCGCTGACGTATCTCGCGCCGCTCGGCCGCACCAAGGAAGCCATCGCGGAAATGAAGCGCGCGCGCGATTTCGATCCTCTCAGCCCCTTGACCAACACCTACCTGGGAGTGATGTATTACTTCGACCGCCAGTACGACGCCGCCATCGAGCAACTGCGCATCACCGTAAATCTCGATCCAAGTTTCCGCGAAGCGCATGGGATGCTCTACTACGCCTACATCGCCGCGGGCCGCACCGCGGATGCGCGAGCCGAATCCGAGCGCATCGACGCGATTAAAGGCAGGAGCGCTCCGGACCTGGACGATGTGCAGGTCCTTGCGCTCGAAGGGAAGAAAGCGGAAGCGCAAAAGGAACTCAGCGAGTGGACGAAAGCGCTACATCAGAACTACGCGAGCCGCCAGAAACTCGCCTGCGCTTATCTTTCGCTCGGCGATATTCCGCACGGCCTCGATCAACTCGAACTTGCGTATCAGGAACACGACGGCATGCTCGCGTTCGCCAAGGTTTGGCCGGGGCTCGATCCGGTGCGATCCGAGCCCCGGTTTCAGGCGCTGCTCGCAAAACTTCACCTAGCGCCGTGAGTCATAAGATCGCAGCATTACATGCCGGGGCTATAATGGCCATCCGACCCCAAAGTCATTCCGAGCGGAGCGAGGAATCTGCTTTTCGTTCGGCTGCTTAAAAGCAGATCCCCTCGCTGCGCTCGGGATGACGGGCGTTGTAAGTAGGACTACGTGGAGCAGCAATTATCCAACGTACTTCTGACTCAGGACACTAACGCCGTGACGCCAGCACTTGATCCACATGCTCCAGGTTCGTCCGCGTAACTGCCGACTCACGAATCGCCAATGACCGCCGCAGCATCCGCGACGCGTCCGCGAATCGCCCGTCGTGCTGATACACTGCGCCCAGATCGTTCAGGATGGTCGCCAGTTGAGGGCTTCGAGCATCCAGGTTTCTCTCGCCGATCCGCAGCGCCTCCTGAAACGCCTTGCGAGCCATCGTGAACCGCCCCTGCTCGAAATAAATCTCGCCCAGCCCGTCCGTCGCCGCGGCAACATTCGCGTCCTCTTCGCCGAGCCGCGTTTTTAGAATCTCCAACTCCTGGCGCCGCGCGGCTTCAGCTTTGTTCAAGAAGCCTTCGCCCCGATATGCCATCCCCAGGTCGCGCAACAGCATCGCCGCTTCCAGGCTGGTGGGATCGTAGTGAGTGATCGCGTCGCGGCACAACGTCGCCGCTTCCATATATTGACCATTTTGTAAATATTGCGCCGCCTGTTGATGCGCGGCACTGAAGAAAACGAGGAGAGAAACTGCCAGAAGGTTTGTCATGCGGCGAGTTTGCGCGGAAAATCGCGTTCGCAAAAGTTGCCGGGGGTTCGAGAACCGTTGATCAACCGGTGGAACCTATTGATTCGGTTCGTAAAAACTCAGCGAATTGTCGCCCTGCTTCAAAACGCGTGTGCGGCGTAATCGACCGTAGGATTCGCCCAAATTCAACCGCGACGCATGCTGCGCGATCACCAGTGCCGCCTGCTGTTCGCCTAAAATTCCAAGCGCCCGCTCGTATTCCTGCTCTAAATTGTATGGCGGATCGATGAATACAATATCGGCGACGATTGACGGCAACACCGCCGTCGCCCGCCCCAGCCGAACCGACGCGCGTCCTTCGATTCCCAGCGAACGAAGATTCTCCCAAATCACCGCGACCGCCGCCCGGCTTTGCTCAATGAAAATTGCCCGCGACGCACCCCGGCTCAAAGCCTCGATTCCCACCGCGCCCGTCCCCGCGTAAACATCCGCGAAAATCGAGCCCTCAATTCGCGGAGCCAAAACGTTGAACAGCGCTTCCCGCAGCCGGTCCGGTGTCGGTCGAACGTCCATCCCCGGCAGGCTTTTCAGTATCCGGCTGCGAAATTCCCCTCCGATCACCCGCATGAGCTCATCCGACTTGCACCAGCCCATACCGCCGCTGCCAATGGTCACGAATGAACGCAATCGCCCGCCGCAGCTCGTCCGCCGACGGCGGATGCGCCACAAACGCCGTCGCCTCACTGCGTGCGATTTCCAGAATCTCGGCATCGCGCAGAACGTTGCCGATCCGCAGCGCCGGCATCCCCGATTGCCGAGTCCCGAAAAACTCGCCCGGCCCGCGCAGCTTCATGTCCATTTCCGCGATGTAAAACCCGTCGCTCGAATCCACCAGCGTGCGAATCCGCTCGCGGCTCACGTCGTTCAGCCGGCCGGTCACCAGAATGCAGTAACTCTGTTCCCCGCCCCGGCCGACGCGCCCCCGCAGTTGATGAAGCTGCGCCAACCCGAACCGCTCCGCTTGTTCGACAACCATTACCGTCGCGTTCGGCACGTCGACTCCAACTTCGATCACCGTGGTCGATACCAGAATCTTCGTCTCCCCGCGCTGGAATTTCTCCATCGCGGATTCTTTGTCGTCGGCCGCCAATTTCCCGTGCAGCAGACCCACCGGCGTTCCCGGAAACACGATTTTCGACAAATGTTCGTGCATCTTCTGCGCGGCCTTCATCGCCTGCGTTTCCGATTCCTCAATCACCGGGTACACAACATAAGCCTGCCGCCCCGCGTCGATCTGTTTCTTCAAGAAACTATAAACCTGCTCGATCTTTTCCTCGGTCACGTGCTTGGTGACGATCGGCTTGCGGCCCGGCGGAAGCTCGTCGATGATGCTGACGTCCAGATCGCCATACACCGTCAGCGCCAGCGTTCTCGGAATCGGAGTCGCCGTCATCACCAGCACATCCGGATGCGACCCTTTCTCCATCAGCGCCTGCCGTTGCTCGACCCCGAACCGGTGCTGCTCGTCTACGATCGCCAGCCCGAGCTTCGAAAACTCAACGTCGGCTTCGAGCAGCGCATGCGTCCCCACCACCACCTGCGCCAGCCCCGCCGCCGCGATCTTTTTGAGCTGCATTTTTTCCCGCGCCGTGTTCGACCCGGTCAGCAGAATGGTCACGTACTCCAGCTTCTGAAACAGTTTCTTGAAATAAAAATAATGCTGCGTCGCCAGGATCTCCGTCGGCGCCAGCACCGCCGTCTGATACCCGTTCTCGATCGCGATGATCGCCGCCTCCGCCGCCACCAGCGTCTTGCCGCTTCCCACATCGCCCTGCAACAGCCGGTACATGGGATGCGGAGCCGCCATGTCCTTCGCGATCTCCCCCAACACTCGTTTCTGCGCGCCGGTCGGCTTGAACGGCAGCATCTTCTTGATCTGCTCGCGAACGCGATCCGTCAATCCGAACGCGATCCCCGGATACAGCCGCGCCTTGGCGCGCTTCAACTCCAGCCCGCATTCGAGCCAGAAAAATTCTTCGAAAATCAACCGGAACTGCGCCGGCGACCGAAACGCATTCAGCAGCCGCAGATCCGAATCCGCGCCGGGAAAATGCAGCGCGCGAATCGCAGTCCACAGATCGGGCAGCTTCAGTTTATTCAGGATGTGCGCCGGCAGAGCGTCCTCCATCGGCTCCACGTTCGTCAGAATCCGATCCAGCAACGTGCGAAAAACCCGTGTGGTTACCTTCCCCGCCGCTTCATAAATCGGAACCACGCGGCCCGTGTGCAGCGACGCATCGCCCTCTTCCTCGCCTGAAAGGATCTCGTACTCGGGATGCATCATCGACAGATTGCCCGAATACGAATCGAACTCGACTTTCCCGAACAACGCGACCTTCTGCCCCATTTCGAAAACGTTCGCGAGATACCCGCCGTGAAACCACTTCGCATTCAGGAACGCCCCCGACGCATCCGTGAACGTCGCCGTGAACAAGCCGAGGTTGCGCCGCTGATACCCAGACAACTTAGTCTGGTAAACCTCCGCCAGCACCGTCGCCATCTCCCCCGGCGCCAACTGGCTGATCGTCTTGACGTTCGACCGGTCTTCGTATCGAAACGGCGCGTACAGCAGCAGGTCTTCGACGATCTTCAGTCCCTTGGCCTCCAGCATCGCCGCGCGTGCCGGCCCGACGCCTTTCACGTACATGAGTGGAGTAGTGCGATCCAAGGTTAGACTAAGAGTTTCGCACGCCGCGCCGGCCATGAGCCGTGACCAAAGGGAGCGGTTAATCCACGAGCGCAGTCCGGCCCTCCTCCGAACGAAATCGGCACCTCCGTAGTACAATCAGCGACCATATAAACAGATGAGCCAGTCCCTAAGCCAAGCCCTCGCGCCCATTACCCTCCCCGATGCCGACGGCAACCAGATCCGCCTGGGCAGCCTCTGGGAACAGCACCCCGCCGTCATCGTGTTTCTGCGCCACTACGGCTGAATCTTCTGCCGCGAGCACGCCGCGCAGTTGCGCGCCCACGAAGACGAGTTCAAAGCCAAAGGCGCGACGCTCGCCGCCATCGGCCTGGCCGACGCGAATTACGCCCGCATGTTTCGCGAAGATACCGGCATCCATTTCCCTCTCCTGATCGACGAACATCGCCGCGCCTATCGCGCCGCAGGCTTGCGCAGCGCAAACATTCTTCATCTTCTTCGTTCCGACAACGCCGCTTATCGAAATCGCGCCAAAGCCGCGGGCCACCAGCAGCACAAGCTCGGCAAGAACCCGTTCCAGCTCGGCGGAAGCTTCGTGTTCGCTCCCGGCAATGTGGATCTATTTGCGCACATCAGCCAGACCTTCGGCGACAACGCCAGCCCGGACGCTCTGCTCGCCGCGCTAAAATAGCGGTTCCATGCCATATTTGCTCGCCGGAAAAACTGCGCTCGTCCTGGGCGTCGCCAACAAGTGGAGCCTCGCGTACGCGATCGCACAAGCCTTCCGCCGTGAAGGCGCAAAACTTCTGCTCACCTATCAAGGCGAGCGCCTGAAAAAACCGGTAGAAGAACTAGCCGCCGATCTCGGCGCAGCCGGCGTTTTCGAATGCGACGTCACCAAAGACGAGGATCTAAGTAAACTCACTGAAACCCTAAAGGCCGAAGGCCGTCTCGATGCCGTCGTCCACAGCATCGCCTTCGCCAATCGCGAGGACCTGGATAATCCCTTCGTCGAAACCTCCCGCGCCGGCTATCTTCTCGCGCAGGAAGTCAGCGCCTATTCGATGGTCGCCGTCGCGCGAGCCACCGCGCCGCTGATGACCGAAGGCGGCTCGATGATCACGCTCACCTATCTCGGCTCCATGCGCGTGTTGACCAACTACAACGTGATGGGAGTAGCGAAAGCGAGCCTAGAAGCCGCCGTTCGATATCTCGCGAGCGAACTCGGCCCCCAGCGCATTCGCGTAAACGCGATCTCCGCGGGCCCCGTTAAAACCGCCTCCGCGCGCGGCATTAAAGATTTCTCGAAAATCCTAGCCCAGGTAGCCGAACGCTCGCCATTCCGCCGCAACACCGATCCCGCCGAGGTAGCCGATGCCGCAATATTCCTCGCAAGCGACCTGGGCCGAGGCGTAACCGGAGACGTCCTCTTCGTAGACTCCGGCTTCCACCTAATGGGCCTTTAATCCGTGTTCATCTGTGTCAATCGGTGGCCATTCAATTCTTCACCAACGGCTCGATAATCTTGGACAGCACATCGGCCTTCGATTGATCCCGCTCCAGGTGAGGATATTTTTCCCCGCCGTGATACTCGACCCGATGAACGCTGTAATACTCCCCGCTCTTAATCAAGAAATCCAAATACTGGGCATCCTTAGCGGTCCGCTGGACCGCTTCTCGCAGCACGGTAGGCGTGAACGCTCGATTATCCACCGCCATCACCTTCGACGTCGGAGCGATCCCCGCCTTCTGCGCCGGCCCTCCATACGCGACATCCTGCACCGTTCCGTCCTCTTTCACAACCATCCCGATCGAGTAGCTGAAATCCAGATTCCTCCGCTCTTCTTCGAAATCGTGCCAGATCCCCGAGGGCGTCGCGTTGTAGACCAACCTCCATCCGCCATTCTCGATCCCGCCCAGCGGCGCGCGCGGTTCCACGGCCCGCACTCGCTCATTCAAAAACGAAGCCCAATCGTACGCGTGAATCGAATTCAACGCCGCGACCACGTCATCGAACGTATACGGCTTCAGCGCCGGCGCGCCTCCCGGACCCCCGTGGAACAAGCGGCAAAAATCGTTTAACGATTTCTTCCCATTGCTCAGCCGCCGAATAGTGACGTCGGCATCCAGCCAGATCAGCGTGCCTTCGTCGTAATAATCCACGCTGCGCCGATACTCCGCGTAATCCTCGCGAGCATCGTAAAGAAGCTGCGCCGCGATCGCCGTATCCTCCAGCGGCCTCCACTTCCGTCCCGATTTTCGATCCAGCGCCGCCGCCGTCATCGCCAGCTTCTCGCGAAATTCTTCCGCACTGAACAGCCCCGTCCGCGGCGTCAGAATCTCGCCCAGATACTGCGTCAGGCCTTCATACACCCACAGCAATTCGCCCTTCATCGGCGAACTGTAATCCCCCGTCGCCAGACCCGCCGGACGCCGGTATTTTCCGTTCCAGGAATGCACGAACTCATGCGGCAGCAAGTCCGCATTCGACTTCAACGCCGCCTCATCCAGCAGCCCGCGCTCCCTCACCCGATCGTCGCTCGATTCGTGATGCTCCAGCCCGAAGCTCGCCACGTGATCGCTCAGCGTGTACAAAAAATGATAACTGCGGTAATGCCGCGACCCGAACAGCGCCCCCGTTTCATTCACCAGATTCTTGTAATGCTGAATCTGTTCCGGCGTAATGTCCACCGCGCGGTCGCTGTCGCCCGCCAGGTGCAGATAGTGAACAATCGACCCGTCGCGCCCCAGTTCCACCGTTCGATAATGTTTGCCCGTCGACACCGGCGAATCGATCAGCGTGGTCAGCGACGAAGGTTGAAACTCGATGTCATTCCCGCTCTCATGCGCGATCGGGAGCGCCGTCCCGTATCTCCACGAATCCGGCACGCGCAGATTCGCCTGCAATCGCAGTTGATCCGCCGGCGTGCCTTCCGGATACAACACGAATTGATTCCAGCTCAACACCGCCAGTTCGCTTGTCGCCGAAGCGCCCGACGAAAATCCCGAAGCGTCCGGCGGCGAGATTTGATCGAACACCACATCGAGCGCCGTCGCTCCCGCCGGCACCGTGATGTGGAACGCGTACATATTCACCGAATCGCGCGTCCACGGAATCGCCTGGCCGCCCGCCGTAATTTTCAATCCGGTCAGATCGGCGATCGGACCGGTTGGCCCGTGCTCACCCGGAATCCATTCCGGATACAGCAGCGTCATCGGCCCCGGCTTGGCGGGAATCGTCAGCCGCACATGAAACATCCGCTGCGGAGCATCCGTCGCATCCAACTGCACCCGAATCTCCTGCGCGCACGCCATCGACGCGAGCAGGATCCATGCAAAATCACGCATTCGCCTGTTCTCTCTTTTCATCCCGGTAAAAATGGCTCAAGTCCGTCTGCGGAGGCGCAATCCCCATCTGCCGAAGCATGCTCATCACCTGCCCCCGATGCAGCGTCGCATGATTTACCACGTGCATCACGATCTCGCATGCCGAGAAGTGATGCGTAGCTCCCCGCATGTCCGTGAATTCGATCACGCGCGCCAGATCCTCATCCGTAGCGGAACCGGCCCAGTCGCCCCAGCGTTTCTGGACCGCAGGCCACTCTATTTCTATCGCCTCACCCGACGCCGGCACCGGCGTGGCGAGTATCCGCTCAATCCAAACTCGATCCCCGAATAGAATGTGGTTGAGAGTCCCCATCAGTCCGCCATGCGACGACGAAAGATCGCGCACCCGCTGTTCCTCCGGCAGCGCCATCACCGCGTCCAGCACGCGCCGCGATGCCCAGGCCGAATACCGTAAGTGTCTCCGGGCTTCTTCCGCCGTCATCGCAGCAGCCACGCTTTCATCGTCCGAGAAACCAGATCCGACGCGTCCTGCTGCACAAAGTGCGAAGCTCCCGGAATCGTCACCAGCGTCAGATCCTTGCCCATCCAATCCCAGGTGTTGTTCAGCGCGCCTGAAAGCAGCGCCGTATCGCCCAACCCATGGAACATCAACACAGACATCTGCGTCTTCACCACCGGCGACGTATCTTCGGTGTACGGCTCTCGCGGATAATTCGCTTTGTAGTAATTCAGCATCGCCTCGAAGTCGGACCGCTTGAACGCCTCCACATATTTCGCCTTCGCCGCTGGATCCTTCACCCAGAACGCGAGCCCCTCCGCCGTCAACTTCGAAGCCGCATCGGCCTGCTGAAAATTTCGCGCATACGCGCTGTTCTTCTGCTGGTCCGGATTATGCGCGAGTTCCCGGCTCAATCCGCGCGGATGCGGCAGATTCAGAATGATCAGCCGGTCCGTCATCTGCGGCAGATTCAGCGCGAATTGCCACGCCACCATGCCGCCCCAGTCATGCCCGACGATAATCGCCTTGTCCTTCCCCAGTGACTTGATCACCGCGACCACATCGCCCACCAGCAGCCGCATGTTGTAATTCTCGACGCCCTTGGGCTTGTCGCTCAGGTTGTACCCGCGCTGATCGATGGCGACGCATTGGAAATGATCGGACAGCGCCTCCATCTGGTCGCGCCACGTGTACCAGAAATCCGGAAACCCGTGAATCATCACGATCAGCGGCCCGCTGCCCAGGCTCGCATAATGGATCTTCACCCCGTTGGAATCGGCGTATCCGTTCGTCACGCGCGATTCGATATCCGATCCATAAGCGGCAGTCATCGCCGCCAGAGCCAATAAAGTTGTTCGCATATAGAGCCAGTATAGTCACGCTTGCTACATTAAATTGATGTCCACCGACACCGCCGCCGTCCGCACCGGAGAGGAGCTGAACCTCACCGCTCTCACCGATCACCTGCGCGGCAAAATTCCCGGCCTCGATCTGCGCAGCAAGATCGATGGCGATGACGAAGGCATTCAGATCGAACAATTCCCCGGCGGCCACTCCAACCTGACTTATCTTCTGCGCATCTCCCAAAAAGAATACGTCCTTCGCCGAGCCCCCCTCGGACCCGTCGCCCCCAAAGCCCACGACATGATTCGCGAGTACCGCGTCCTCGAAGCCGTTCATCCCCATTTCTCTCCCGCGCCCGAAGTCTATCTTCTGTGTGAAGACGCGTCCGTCATCGGGGCGCCGTTTTATCTGATGCAGCGCCGCCACGGTGTCGTGCTCCGCTCTCAGATCCCCCCCGAAATTTCCGCGCACGAAAATTACGCCGCACGCATCAGCCGAGCCTTCGTCGATTGCTTGATTCAACTCCACGCCGTTGACGTCGAGCGTCACGGTCTGATCTCTCTCGGCAAGCCCGAAGGCTTCGTCGCGCGTCAGGTCAAAGGCTGGTCCGAACGCTGGGAACGCGCTCGCACGCAACCCAGCCCCGAGATGGATCGCGTGATGACGTTCCTCGCCGCGACCATTCCACCCTCCGGCAAGCCCACGCTGGTCCACAACGATTTCAAACTCGACAACGTCATGCTCGACCCGTCGACGCCCGATCGCATCGAAGCCGTTCTCGACTGGGAAATGACCACCGTCGGCGATCCTCTCTGCGACCTCGGCCTTACGCTCTGCTACTGGAGTTCCGCGCTGGTCCCCGGCACTACGCTCGAAGCCGTCACCACCGGCCCGGGCTGGTGGACGCGAGATGAATTCGTCGCGCACTATTCGCGAATCACCGGCCGCGACCCTTCCGTGCTCCCTTGGCACGAAACGTTCGGCGTCTTCAAGCTCGCCGTCATCTTGCAGCAGATTTATTTCCGCTTCTGGCGCGGCCAAACCACTGACGAGCGTTTTCGCCACTTCGACCAGCGCGTAACAGCGCTCACCGAACGCGCCGCTGAAATGGTGGAGAAGATCGCTTGAGCGTGTTGTACCTGGTCCGCCACGGCCAGGCCGGAACCCGCGAGCGTTACGATTCGCTCTCCGATCTCGGCCAAACGCAGGCACGTCTTCTCGGCCAGCACTTTGCCGAGCAAAATATCAAATTCGACACCGTCTATTCCGGATCGCTAACCCGCCAGCGCGCCACCGCCGAACATACGTTGCAAGGCGCAAATGTAATCGTCGATGAAGGCTGGAATGAGTTCGACCTCGCGCAAGTCTACGCCGAATACGCCCCGCGTCTCGCCGCCGATGACGTCGAGTTCAGCCGCCAGTTCGACGAAATGCAGCAGCAGCTCACCGAGAGCCGCGGAGCCCACGGTTCCCCCATCCATCGCCGCTGGAACGATTGCGACAAACAGGTGGTCCGAGCCTGGGTCGAGAGCCGCTACGATTATTCGGGCGAATCGTGGCCCGTATTCGTCTCGCGCATCCACGCCGCGCTCGAACGCACCCGCCGCAGCGAAGGCAACTTGATCGTCTTCACCTCCGCCACACCCATCGGCATCTGCGCCGCGCTCACGCTCGAGCTTCAAGACACCCGAGCCATGTGGCTGGCCGGCGTGTTATTCAACGCGTCGTTTTCCTCATTGCGAATCCGCGGCCAGGAAATTCGCCTGTTCAGCTTCAACAACTCCGCGCATCTCATCCATCCGGACCTCCGCACCTTCCGGTAACACCGCCGCGCACAACTCTTTCTCGTGTAATTCCCGCAACATGCAGCTTCGCACGAACTCAAATTCGCAATCCCTCGCTTAAATTGCGATCAGAGATGGCTGGCGTACTTACCGACCTCCAGTCCACCGAGCGGCGGCAGTCCTAGGAATCTTCGTCGCAACGTAAACGGCTGAGCAGCGCTTTAAATTGACCCGATGGTAGGCGAGTACCGGTGCTCGACAAAAATATTTGGTCCCCTCATTGCTTGGGGTTACTGTGTCGATTCTGGCCGCTTGGTAATGCGGCCCCTTACCGTTCTGGGTTACGAGCGGGGGAGCTCCAACTGAAAGAAGTCGCTGGATGGCCCGATGCGCGTGGCGGAAGTGTCCCTACACTCGCCACGCGCGTCCCCATATCAAGTAAGATGACCCTTAATGAACTTCGACCATTCTCCGAAAGTAGCCGCCCTACAGGAACGCGTCGCCGCGTTCATGCAGGAGCATATTTATCCCAACGAAAAACTGTATTACGATCAGATCGCCGAGGATCGCTGGCGTCCCGTTCCCATCATCGAAAAACTCAAACCCGTGGCGCGCCAGGCCGGTCTGTGGAATCTTTTCCTGCCCGAATCCGAGCACGGCGCCGGTCTCGCCAATCTCGAATACGCGCCCTTGTGCGAGATCATGGGCCGCTCGCCGCTGGCGCCCGAAGTCTTCAACTGCTCCGCACCCGACACCGGCAACATGGAAGTGCTCGCGCGCTACGGAAGCAAGGAACAGCAGGATCGCTGGCTGAAACCTCTGCTCGCCGGCGAAATCCGCTCCTGCTTCAGCATGACCGAGAAAGACGTTGCGTCTTCCGACGCCACCAACATCCAGGCCAGCATCCAACGCGATGGCGGCGATTACGTGATCAACGGACGCAAGTGGTGGTCCTCCGGAGCCGGCGATTCCCGCTGCAAAATCTCCATTTTCATGGGCAAAACCGACCCGTCCGCGCCGAAACATAAACAGCAGTCCATGATTTTGGTCCCTCTCGACACTCCCGGCGTAAAGATCGACCGCATGCTCACCGTCTTCGGTTATGACCACGCTCCGCACGGCCACGCCGAAATGACCTTCACCAACGTGCGCGTGCCCGCCTCCAACATTCTGCTCGGCGAAGGCCGCGGATTCGAGATCGCGCAAGGCCGCCTGGGCCCCGGCCGCATTCATCACTGCATGCGCCTGATCGGCCAAGCCGAGCGAGCCCTGGAAGCCATGTGCCGCCGCGTCAGTTGCCGCACCGCTTTCGGTAAGAAAATCGCCGAACAGGGCGCCATGCGCGCCGCCATCGCCGAATCCCGAATGGACATCGAGCAGGCCCGTCTGCTGGTCCTGAAAGCCGCGCATATGATGGACACCGCCGGCAATAAAGCCGCCCGCGCTGAAATCGCCATGATCAAGGTGATCGCGCCCAACATGGCCCTGCGCGTCATCGATCGCGCCATTCAAGCCCACGGCGCCGCCGGCGTGTGCCAGGATTTCGAGCTCGCCGCGATGTGGGCCAATTCCCGCACGTTGCGCCTGGCCGACGGTCCCGATGAAGTGCACGCCGAAGCGGTCGCGAAAATCGAGCTCAACAAGTACGCATGAGCACTCTGACCGTCGTGCGCCACGCGCAGGCGCGTCCGTTTGAGAAGGATTCCGATCGTCTCTCGGAATTAGGCGAGCAGCAGGCGCGGGCCCTCGCCGCGTATTGGACTCAGTGCGGCGTGAACTTCGATGAAGTCTGGTGCGGAGGTTTGAAGCGCCACGCGCAGACCGCCGCGCTCGCGCTCGAACAATCTCCCACCGTCTGCGCCGATTTCAACGAGTACGACGTCCAAGGTGTGCTGAAATCCTATCCGCCGCCCAGTTCTTTCCCCGACAATCGCGCATTTCAAAAAGTGTTCGAGACCGCGATGCGGAGTTGGGTGGAAGGCTCCGTCAACGGCGCCGAACCCTTCACTGCATTTCGCGATCGCGTTCGCAGCGGCCTGCGCCGGATTCAGGAAGGCGCGTCCAATCGGCGCGTAGTTCTGTTCACATCCGGCGGACCCATCGGAGTCCTGGTGCAGACCGCCCTCGGCGCTCCCGACCGCAGTTTTCTCGAAGTCAACTGGCGCGTCCGCAACTGTTCCATCACCGAATTCGTGTTCAGCAGCGGACGCTTATCGCTCGATTCGTTCAACGCGATCCCCCACCTGTCCGACGAGCGAATCCGGACGTTTCGCTAGTCCGGACCGCTCCGTGGCCGCGCGCGCAAGCAAGCGGTTAGACGCGTCAGCGACCGCTTATCACTTGACCCGTTTAACGCGATCCCCCACTTGTCCGACGAACGAATCCGATACGTCGCGGCTCGGCTAGTGTCCTGAGTCAGAAAATCGCAGCATTACATGCCGGGGCTATAATGGCCATCCGACCCCAAAGTCATTCCGAGCGGAGCGAGGAATCTGCTTTTCGTTCGGCTGTTATCAACCCTTTAAAAGCAGATCCCTCACTGCGTTCGGGATGACGGGCGTTGTAAGTAGGACTGCGTGCGACAGCAATTATCCAACGAACTTCTGACTCAGGACACTAGCGGCCCTTTGTCGAATTAGCCACTAGCCGAGCCGCGCGCGTAAGCAAGCGATTTTTCCCTAGCGCGAAATTTCCCCCAACAACTCCTTCACCGCCGCATCCAGCTGCGAATCGCGACCTGTGTACGATTCCCCGATCGGTCGCGTCACCGCGATGTCCACCGGCCGCGGATTCCCTTCCATCTTCTTCCCGTCCGCGCCCACCACCAGCGTGCCCGGCATGCGCATCACGGTTCCATCCACCAGATCCATCGAGCCCGTGTAAATGATCCATCCCGCGGTCGGCTCGCCCACCACTTTCCCCAGCTTCAACGTCCGATATCCTTCCGTGAAATCCTCGGCATCCGATAGCGAATGCTGATTCACCACCAGAATCGTCGGCAGCTCCAGCGACCTCTGCCCCAGCACCGTGCGAGCCGAACCCGCGGGCCCTCCCCGATTCGTCATGGTCAGATACGGCCGCCTCGACAACACGTCCAGCGCAATCGCGTTCACGAATCCGCCGTTGTTATTTCGAATATCGATCACCACGCCCGATTTCGCTCGATTCTCCGCGTCCAGGTCGACATACAACTGCGTCAGCGCGCCGCTCCGACATATCGCTTTATATGCACGTACCCGAGCTTCCCGTTGCTGATCTTCGCGACGTACGCCCGATTGTCTTCCACCCACTTGCGATAAATCTCGTCGGCCAGCGAGCCCACCGGCCGCACGATCACTTCGCGCCCGCTGATATCCAGCGTGACGCGCTTGTCCACTTTGTGTTGCAGCACCTCGTCGAGATTCACATGCGGCCCCATTGCCACGCGGTCCACGGCGCGCAATTCCTCGCCCACCTGAATCTTTTCGAGCGCCGCCGGCGAATGCGGCAGCACTTCGGTGATTTTCAGCTTGCCCGATTTTTCATACTCCGCGCGATCGAAGCTCAACCCGAGCTGCCCGGTGACCGCGCGCGGCCCCGCCCCGCCGCCCGCTGCCGGAGCCGAAATTCCCGAGTGCGAAGAGTTCAGCTCCCCGATCATCAGCCGCAGAATCGCGCGCATCTCATCCGGCGTGCGCGCGCCCTCAATCAGCGGCGCATACATTTTCCGCACCGCGTTCCAATCCGCGCCATGATACTTCGGATCGTAGAAACCATCGCGCTGCCCCGCCCAAGCTTCTTCGAACACTGCCATCTTTTCCTGATTGAAGTCGACATCCATCTCCGCGTTGACGCTCACCGCGCGCGCCTGCTTACTGTCGACGTTGATGGTCTGCACGCGCCCCGCTTCCAGGAAATAAACCTCCTTCGAATCGGGCGAGAAATGCGCGTGACTCTTCGCTCCCGCTGTCGACGTCAACTGCCTTGGTCCGCGAGCCTCCCCGCCGCCGCGCCCGCCTCTTCCGCCCGCGCGGTTTTCATCCAGCGGATACAGATACAAATTCACCTGCCCGCCCACGTTCGCCGAAAACAGCAGCCATTTTCCATCCGGACTGATCTGCGGCTGCGCGACGTTCAGTCCGATCGGCAGCATCGTAATGCGATTGCGAATGTCATCGAAATCGATCTCCACCGGCTTCACTGGCGGCTTTGCGTCGGCATTTCCACCGCGACCCGCGCGCGCCGGCTCGGGCTTGAACAGATCGTCGAATTTCTCTTCCGCGAACTCGGGCTGCCGCGGAGTCAGATCGATGCGAGCCACTTCCGGCGTCTCCGTCCGCTGCCCGGTTTCATACAGCACATATTTTCCATCCGGGCTCCATTGAATCGAATTGACGTTGGTATTCGCCAGAAAACTGATCTGATGCGGGGCCCCGCCACCAGCCTGTACAACATATATATTGCGAAGCGACTGGCTGCCCGCATTCGAATATGCGATCCACTTGCTATCGGGCGACCATGTGTAGCTGGTGGCGCCGAAACCGCCGCCGATGAATCCCGAAACCAGCTCATGGTCGGTCTTCTTTTCGCCTTCCAGATCGACGACGCGCAGCTCTTTGCGATCCCGCACGAACGCGATCTTCTTCCCGTCCGGCGAAAAGCGCGGGCCCTGATCGGGCAGCGGCCCGAACGTCAACTGCGTTTCCGCGTGATGCGCGAAATCGTACAGTGAAGACGTGCGTCACCGCATCGCGCTGGCTCAAGTAGGCGATGCGAGTGGAATCGGGCGCCCACGCCTCTTGCGATTCAGGACCGGGAGTGTGCGTCACGCGAATCGCCTCGCCTCCATCGTGCGCCGAAGCCGCGAACACTTCCCCATGCGCGATCACCGCAAGTTTCTTCGCATCCGGCGAAAGCGCCAGATCGGTAAATGTGTTCAGCGTCAGATGCGTCACGCCCGGACTCGCCGCCGCACCCACCAGCGTGATCGGCACCGGATAAGCCTCGCCCGTCTTGGTGTCGAGCTGCCAGATCTTGAAATCGCGCTCGAACACTACAGCCTTGCCGTCGTATCCGATCGACGGCCACAGCACGCGGCCGTCGTTGAATTTCGTCACCTGCTTCGCCTTGCCGCCCAGCGCGAGCGTCCAGATATTCTGCGCCCCGCTGCGATCCGACATGAAATATAAATTCTTTCCATCCGGCATCCACATCGGCCACGCATTGCGCCCGTTCAGGTCGATGACACGCTCATACGTCGCCGGCGATCCCTCCTTGCGCAGCCAGATTTCAGATTCGTCCAGATGGCTGTGCCCGTGTCTCCACCACTGCTGATCGCCATTGCCGCGCGCCGCGAACGCGATCGTGCTCCCGTCCGGCGCAGGCGCGGCTTGAAATTCATTGGTGAACCGATCCGCGCTCACCGGCATCGGCGTTCCGCCATCCGACGCTGACCCGATACAGATCGTTCTTGCGGCCCACATCGTGCGTGCCGTTCGAAAAATAAATCCATTTCCCATCGCGCGACCATGCGTCGAGCTGATCCATCCCGTCGTCCGACTGTCAGGCGTTTCAATTCGCCGCTGGCGAAGCGTCAAGACATAAATGTCGCCTCCGCCGGTCCGCGTCGAAACGAACGCGAGCTTGTTTCCATCCGGCGAATACAGCGGCCGCGATTCGTCGGCAGGGTGTGAAACCAGCAAGTGAGCTTCGCCGCCCTTCGCCGGCGCGACCCAGATGTCGCCTCCGGAAACAAACGCGATCTCCGGGCGCGTGGGACACAGCGCCGGTTCAGTCATGTAGGGTATGCCAGCGGCCAGCGCGGCGATCGAAATCGTGAGCAGCAGTGAGAGGAGTCGAGCCATGTATCAAATCTTAACCGCAAATTTGATAGGCTGTTTGGGCATGAAGTTTTTCCTTGCTTTGCTGATCGCATCGGCCGCTTTCGCACAAGAAACAGCTCCGCCGCCCGAGCTCAACGCCGCTGAAAGGCAGTTTCAGGATTCGATGGTGAACGTGAAGCTGGTCGGCTTCTTCACGCTCGGCGACAGCGCGGAGCTGCACGACGACAGCTACGTGATCGAGCGCGTTTCGAAGATCAAGGAAGACATGTGGAAGATTGAAGCGCACATCATGTTCAACAAAAAGGACTCGAAAATCGCGCTGAATCTTCCCGTGAAGTTCGCGGGCGATACGCCGGTCATCTCGCTGACCAACTACATGGTCCCAGGCTTCGGTTCGTTCACTGCGCGCGTGGTCCTCTATAACGGATCTTATGCAGGCACGTGGTCCGGAGCAGGCGGACGAGGCGGCGCGCCGCACGGCGGAACGATGTTCGGAAAAATCGTCAAGAACGAAGCTCCCCCTCCGCAGTAAATGCCCGAGCTGCCCGATATCGCCGTCTACATTGAGGCGCTGGAGCAGCGAATCCTTGGCCACACTCTCGAACGAGTCTTGATCGGCAGCCCGTTTCTTCTGCGCACCGCCGACCCTCCTCTCGATTCCGCGTTCCAGCACAAAGTGATCGCCCTGCGCCGCGTAGGAAAGCGCATCGCAATCGGCCTCGACAACGATGTGTTTTTAGTTCTGCATCTGATGATCGCGGGCCGCCTGCATTGGTTCGATTCGAAGAAGAAGACTCGACCCGACGGCCGCCGCGTGCTCGCCGCTTTCGACTTCGACAACGGCACGCTCACGCTGACCGAAGCCGGATCGCAGAAGCGAGCTTCACTGCACGTGGTCGCTGGCGAAGCCGGTGTTGAAGCGCTCGACCCCGGCGGAATGGATGTGCTAAAGGCCACGGTGAAGCAGTTCGGCGCGGCGCTGACCCGCGAAAATCACACGCTGAAGCGGTCGCTGACGGACCCGCATCTGTTCAGCGGCATCGGCAATGCGTATTCGGATGAGATTCTGCATCGCGCGCAGCTATCGCCGGTGCTGCTGACGCAGCGCATGAGCGAAGAGGATATCGCGCGGCTCCTCACCGCGACGAAGGAAACTCTCATCGAGTGGACCGAAAAACTCCGCGCCGAATCCGCCGGAAAATTCCCCGAAAAGGTGACGGCGTTTCGCGAAGGCATGGCAGTCCACGGCCGCTACGGCCAACCCTGCCCGCGCTGCGGCGCGAAAGTCCAGCGCATCCGCTATGCATCGAACGAAACCAACTATTGCGCGCGCTGCCAGACGGGAGGAAAGCTCCTCGCCGACCGAGCCCTCAGCCGCCTGCTGCGCGAAGACTGGCCTCGAACGCTCGAAGAATTGGAAGAGCGGCGCAGGTAGGTTATATTAAGATAGAATCGGCAACCAGAAAGGCGTCGTGACGTTCGATCAAATTGCGGACATGGGCAAGCGGATGTTGGCTGAGTATCAAGAGCGTCTCAACGTCCACGGTACAAGAAAGTTCGACCACACCGCTAGGAAGATCGCACACCACCTAGAGTGCAGCAACCTCATCGACGTGCCCGATGAAGAGGTCGAATCGCTGATCCGCGGAGTGCTCGAACGCCTCGTAGCAGCCGGTGATTTTATCATGAGCGAACCGGAGGTTACGCCACCGATCCTTGGTGGCGGAGAAATCAGAAATGTTGAGCACGGGGATTTGCGAATGACGTTCACTTACGCCGGCAATGCTCAGAACGCGTCCGCATATCTCTGGATATCCTGCCAGTACTTTCCGGCGCGGTGAGGGATGCCGAAAATTGCGGCTAGGAGCCCGCTGCCGGCGTCGGACGTGGCCTCGTTCTTTGATATCCAGGGGCACCTGAACTATCGCTACACGATGCTCTGGCGGCACAAGACAATTGTGGACGCCAAAATGACCGTCGATTACGCCGATGCGATTTGTGCCTTTGAGTCCTCGCTTCTCATGTGTCGCGTCTTCATTGAGTTCTTAGGTCTCGGGATCAATTATTCCGCAGGGAGCCCCCTCTTGGTTGAGAAACAAAATTACTTCAGCCTTGATGGCGCAACGAGCGACGAGGTGAAAGTGATCGATGTTGGTGGGACCTTTGTGAAGATCTCTGACATCGATGATTCTGAGAAGCGACTGCTTGCCACGGTTTTTCACATGGCGCACAAAGCTACGGCTCATCTTACCCTCGGAGCTCTGTACATGGAGGATGCTGGCATCGTCCATCAATGCGTTCCCGTGGTTGACCGTCTACTTCGTAAGAACCTGTATGAGGTGGTTGGTGAGACTCCGCACCAGCACGGCAGGTAGTTTTATCCCGCAAGCTTAGAAAGCGCTAAAATAAACGCTGATGGCGGGGTGTCGGAACTGGCAGACGAACCAGACTCAAAATCTGGCGCACTTCAGTGTGCGTGTGGGTTCAAGTCCCACCCCCGCTACCATCCCTCCGATGGTTTGATCCTGCCGCTGCACTTCAGCACCGACCGCTCCCTGTGGTCGCGGCTCATTTTCCGCGCGAGCCGCGACCGCAGGAAGCGGCCGGTCCAACCCTTACCAACAGGATGAACTAGTTCACCAGTCTCTTACTTCTTCACCAACTCCACCCGACGATTCAACGCCCGGCCATCCTCCGAATCATTCGACGCGAGCATCTGCACGGACCCGTTACGATGCCGCCGACATGCCAAAATAGCGACATGCGAGTCGGCATCATCGGCACCGGAGCGATCGCTCATAAACACGCGCAGGCTTATAAAAATATCGGCTATCAGTTGACCGCATGCAGCGGCATCGATCCCGAGCGCGGCAGAAAATTCGCCTCACAATACGCATGCGAGCCGATCGAGCGTTGGCAGGACCTCTGCCGCCTTCCCAACGTGGACTTCGTCGACGTTTGCACCTTTCCCGATTTTCGCCTCGAAATTGTCGAACTGTGCGCGCAAACCAAAAAACACGTGCAGGTGCAAAAACCGATCGCGACCAATCTTGAAACCGCGCGAAAAATGGTCGACACGGCGCGCGACGCCGGCATCGTGCTCGGAGTGGTCAGCCAGCATCGGTTCGACGATTCCATTCAGTGGCTGAAGCGCAACCTCGCGCGGCTGGGCGAAATTCTCGAAGCCGACGCGTACATCAAGTGGTATCGCCCGCCGCAATATTACGCGCGCCCGGTGAAAGGAAGCTGGACCACCGAAGGCGGCGGAGCCCTCATCAATCAGGGAATCCATCAGGCCGATCTGCTGTTGTGGCTCGCCGGACCCGTCCAGCGCGTGTACGCGGAATGGCGCATCGGCGCGGTGCATCGCATCGAATCGGAGGACCTGGTCGACGCAATGCTGCGCTACTCTTCGGGCGCGATGGGAGTGATACAGGCCTCCACGGGGCTGTGGCCGGGCTATCCCGAGCGGCTGGAAATTCACGGCACGCGCGGCACGGCGATCGTCACCGGCGACAAGCTTACGACATGGGATGTACAAAATGATTCAGGCGACGCGCCGCCGATTGCGCGCGAGGTTGCCTCCGGAGCCTCGGATCCGATGGCGATTTCGCTCGCTCCGTTCGAGCGCCAGTTCCTCGACTTCGGAGAAGCGATCCGCACCGGCCGCGCGCCGCTGGTATCGGGCGAGGAAGGTTATCGAGCGCTCGAATTAGTAACCGCCGTGTACCGCTCCTGCCGCGAAGGCCGCGGCGTTACTATATGAGCATGTTTCGAACGTGCGCGATTTTGAGTCTTCTGTCCATGCCGCTGGTTTCGGCGCAAAATAATCGGGCGCGGATTTACAACACCGCAAAATTGAAATTAATGCAGGGCAAACAGATCGTCGGCGGGACCGTCGCGTCGCCCGATCAGAATATTTATTGCGCGATGGCCAATTCGGGATTCGATTTTACCTGGATCGAAATGCAGCACAGCCCGCTGACCTATGAAGACGTCGCGAAAATGATTTACGCGTGCCGCGGCAGCTCGGCGATGCCGTTCATCCGCGTGCCCGACGCCACCGAAAGCGATATTCAAAAAGCCACCGACATCGGCGCGATGGGAATTATCGTTCCCACGGTGGATACAGTCGAGAAAGCGCAAGCCGCCGTGAAGTGGGCGAAGTATCCGCCGGCGGGGCGCCGCAGCATGGGTTCGGGCCAGTATCGCGAAATGTGGGGCGACGATTACCGGCAAACCGCGAACGACAACATGGTGGTGGTGATCATGATTGAAACGCCGATCGGCGTCGAGAACGCGGCCAAAATCGCGGACGTTCCCGGCATCGACGTGATCTTCGCCGCCAGCACCGATCTCGGAAATTTTTCAGGATATAAAATCGGCGATCCGCAGTATGAAGCCATGGTCACTCGCATTCACGACGTGACTTTGAAAGCGGGAATCCGGCTGGGCGGACCGCTCATGTGGAAGGATCGTCCGGGATTCACCTTCTTTCAAGGGCCGGCCGAAGGCGCGCTGATCAAATCCGGCGCGAAAGTCACGCTGGAGCAAAAACAGTGACTCGACGGCAATTGATGGGACAAGTTGCGGCGGGAGCCGCGCTGGGCTTGGAAGCATCGGTGGCGTCGGATGCAGCTCCGGGAGCCGATTTCAAGATCGGGATCTGCTCCTATACGTTTCGCGAATTTCAGCGCAAAATGGCCATCGAGATGATGAAGCAGTTGGACGTCGGCTTCGCGAGCATCAAGGATTTTCATCTCGCCTATTCTCTTTCGCCGGCGGATCTCGCCAAAGCCGCGGCTGAGTTCAAGACGGCCGGCTTGACCATCATGAGCGGCGGCAACACGGATCTGAAAAGCACCGATCCATCGGCGCTGCGTCCCTACTTCGAATACGCGAAGGCCGCCGGCATGCCGATGCTGGTCTCAGCGCCCACGCATGCCACGCTGCCCGTCGTAGAAAAGTTGGCGAAAGAATACGACATCAAAATCGCGATTCACACGCACGGTCCGGAAGATCCGAATTTCCCCACGCCCAAAGTGGTTCTGGACGCGGTGAGAAACATGGACCCGCACATGGGCCTGTGCATGGACGTGGGCCACTCCATGCGCGGCGGAGCGGACGTGGTGCAGGAGATCGCCAACGCCGGCCCGCGCCTGTTCGACATGCACATGAAGGATCTGAAGGACGGCAAAGTGAAGGAGAGCCAGTGCCCGGTGGGCGAAGGCGTAATGCCGGTGGTCGCGATTTTCCGGCAGTTGAAGAAAATCGGCTACCGAGGCTGCGTCAATCTGGAATATGAGATCGACAGCGAAAATCCGCTACCCGGCGCGATGCGGTCGATTGGATACCTGAAAGGCGTCCTCGCCGGAATGGGTTAGCCGCAGATGGACGCAGATAAACGCAGATTTTTTATCGGCGTGTATCCGCGTCCATCTGCGGCCCTAGACTTTCTCCGGAACCACGAATCCCTTGCGATAGCCGCGATCGCCGTCGCGTAAAATTAAATTCGCTTCGTGGTCGCCGGTCACTTCCTGCTTCACCGGATCGAAATTCAGCGTCCGCCCCAGCCGATACGACGCGTTGGCCAGATGCACCAGCGTCGCCGACATGTGACCCTCCTCGATCGGAGAAGTCAGTTCTTCCTTCTTCCGGCTGCGCACGCAGTTGATGAAGTTCACGTAGTGATCTTCTTTGCCGTGACCCTCAGGACCAGGCGTGTTCTGATCGCCCAGCCAGGATTTGTAAGTCTCGTATTCCTGAATGGCGAGATACCCTTTGGGTCCGTAGAAAATGTTTCCGATGGTGCCGGGTTTCCCGCTGGCCGGACCAAGCGAAGGCTCTTTCGCAGCGCCCGGAGCGGGCTTCGCGTCCGCGTTCAAGCCGGCCGGCGGCAGCGAGCTTTTGCCCATCAGACCGATTTCCGCTTCGTGATTCGTCATCCAGTGGCGAACTTCGATCTCCATCATGCTCCGCCTGCCGCCTTCGTCGAACTGGAACGCGCAGTTGAGCGTGTTGGGAGTCTCCTGATCGTCGTCGAACATGAAATGCCCACCGATCGCGGTCGCCTTGGTGGGATATTTCACGCCCAGGCCCCAGCGCGCGATGTCGACTTCGTGGATTCCCTGGTTGCCCAGGTCGCCGTTGCCGGTGTCCCAAAACCAATGCCAGGTGTAGTGAAAACGATTCTTGGTGAACCCGCGATCCGGCGCCGGGCCCAGCCACAGATCGTAATTCACGCCCGCCGGAATCGCCGACTTGGGTTGCCGTCCGATAGTATCGCGCCACTTGTAGCACAGGCCGCGCGATAGATACACGTCGCCGATCAGCCCGTCGCGCAAGTGCGCCATCGCCTCCCGGATGCCGATGCTGGAGCGCGATTGCGAGCCGTGCTGCACGATCCGGTTGTATTTCGCCACGGCCGCCACCAGTTGCTTGCCTTCCCAGAAATTATGCGAGCACGGTTTTTCGATGTAGGCGTCCTTGCCGGCCTGCACCGCCCAAATTCCCATCAGCGAATGCCAGTGATTGGGAGTCGCGATCGATACCGCGTCAATGGACTTGTCTTCCAGAAGTTTTCTGTAATCGGTGAAGGTCGCGGGCTTCGGCGCGCCCAGCTTTTCGACGTCGGCGACGCGCTGCGCCAGGACGGTTTCATCGATATCGCACAGCGCGGCGATCTCCACGCCGGGAATCGCGTGCGCTCTTTTGATGTGATCGTTCCCGCGGCCGCGCAGGCCCACGATAGCGACCCGAACGCGATCGTTCGCGCCCATCACGTTTTTGGTCTGAAGCATGGCGGCTACTGCGGCGCCGGTTTTTAGAAAATCTCTTCGATCCATTCAAAACCTCCTGGATTCAACTAAAGTCTATCCTACTTGGAAATTCCTGCGAAACGTTCAAAATTTCTTCGAAACAGCCGGTGAACATCGTGCCGGATATCTTCCACCCGCGGGGCCCGTCCGTCTTCGGCCAGAAGGCAGTACCCGCGGGCCAGGATCGGAGCCAGAGTCCGCCGCGTGTTGCGCCATTTATAAATCACCTGTTCCAGCACGCGCGCATCGGAATGCTGTGGAATAAATGTCGTCCCGAGCATTTCCAATCTCTCTTTAGTGATTTCCTCGACAATCGAAGGATTGTTCAGGAACCACCAGCAACCGAACGGCATCAGGTTGTTGAATTTGCGCGCATACACGCACAGCTCATGCTGATTTTCGCGGCTCAGCACGCTGATCAGAAAACGATTTTCCGGATGCTGCACGCACAGCTGCTCGACCGCGCGAAGATCCGCTTTGCCCACCGCGTCCCCCGCGAGTTTGATCGCCGGATTCACCTGGTAGCGCACGCCGATCATCAAAGATAGCGGGATCCCACGCTCGCGGCAGCACGGCAGAACAGCGCCGGCGATCAATCGCGCACGAACACTTTCCTCCGGAAACGTGAACGTATCGGGGAGCGAAACCGCCATGTAGACCGGCTGCATGCGATCGCACCATGCATCCAAAAAGCGCCGGACTTCGGCGATCGACCGCCCTCCCGCGTCCGCATCCACAGCAAAGCCTTGCGATTCCAGCACGCGCCAATGTTCGGGCCACTTGTTGAGAATCCGGTCCAGCCGCAGCACCGCGTGAAACCGCGGATCGCGACCGGCGCCGCGCTCCCACAGCGGAGCTTCGTCGGGATCCAGCGGATCGTTGGTCATCACGGCTTCACTGATCCCGGCCAGTTCGAACACGTGATCGATGTGCTCGCCGGGATTCTGATCGGCGAAAAACTCGCGCGCGGTATTCAAAGTGGATTCGGCGGTCGGCAGGCCGAACGCGTGCAGCACCGCGACCACCCCCCGCGTCGCTTCGGAGACCGGCATATGATCGACAAACAGCGCCTGCCAGATGGCGTCGGCTCGCTCGCGCTTCGACAGACGCCAGTATTCAGCGGGCGTGATGGCGGAAGAGCGGAACAACTCGGCTTCCAGGTAATGATAGGTGATCAGCTCATCGATGCCCCACAAACCCAGCCGGCCAAGCGAGGGCATGAACAGGTGAGTATGAACGTCGATGAACGGGATGCTTTGCAGCTCGTCTTCAACCGTCTGAAGAATTTCCGCGGAGGCCACACTGTCGTCGGGGACAATCATGGAAATGTTTTAGCGCCGATCACTACTTTACAACGCGGCTCGCAATCTTCAAAATAGATTGAACGAATACTTTGGATCGGCGGACCCGATGGACCTGCATCAGCTTCGCGTATTTCATGCGGCAATCAAGAGCGGCGGATTCACCCGCGCCGGCGAGGAACTCCATCTGTCGCAGTCGACCGTCAGCCAGCATATCAAGCTGATGGAAGAGGAGCTCGGCTGCTCCCTGTTCCTGCGCGTCGGCAAGCGGGTGATGGTGACGGAGGCGGGCACTGTCCTGCTCCAGTACGCCGAGCGGATTTTTCGCGAGCTGAGAAATGCGGAAATGGCGGTCCGCGAGATCAACGCGCTGAAGCGAGGAACGGTGCGGCTGGGCGTGGGTCCGACCACGCTGACCTATCGTCTTCCGCCGATTCTGCGCGATTATATCCGGCGCTTTCCGCAGATCGAGCTGATCGTGCTGGCGGGCAGCACGGAGTTTCTGCTCGGCGAGCTGAAATCCCAACACCTGGACCTGGCGATCGTGATCTCCACCGCGCCGCTCGCCGGCTTCCGGCTGACTCCGCTGGGGCGCGAGGAGCTGGTCATCGTGGTGAACGGCAAACATCCGCTGGCGCGGCAGCGGACCGCCGAGCCTTCCGATCTGGCGTCGCTGCGTTTCATTCTGTACAAGAAAAACACGGCCATGCAGAACCTGATCGACCGGTATTTCGAGTCGCTGGGCGTCAGCCCCCATATCAACATGGAAGTGGAAAACAATGAGGCCATCAAGAGCATGGTGCGCGCCGGGCTCGGGGCGTCCATTTTGCCGCTGTGCGCGGTCGCCAAAGAGCCGCGCGACAGCCAGCTCCACGTGTTGAGGGTGAAGGGCAATCCCTTAACCCGCAACTTGGGCCTGTTGTCGGTGGACACCGAGGTCCTGCCCAGGGCTATCCAGGAATTATCCACTGCCTTAGTTGGCGGCCTGGCAAGCCGGAAGGCGGCCGCGTCCATCGTTACAGCCGATGCTTCACAGTGAATTAATCTATTGGACACATTAATTTAGTTGGAGTATGCTACTGCGGACAGGGTGGAGTTAGCGGTAAAGGCCCTAGCCACGTTTGCTTCAGAGGGAGGGGTGCGTGAGATCAACGTTTCGATCTTTTCTTGCCGGGCTTTGTTTCTTGACTCTGTGCCTGCCGTCGGTGGTCCGCGGCCAAGCGGTCGCGGTGGCGCAAGTCAGCGGAACCATCACCGATGCCAGCGGCGGCGCGCTGCCGAACGTCCCGGTGACGATGACGGAAATCGACAAAGGCACGGTGCGCAACACCGTTTCCGACTCCAGCGGCCATTATGTTTTTCCGAACCTGCCCGTGGGGCCGTACACCCTCGAAGTGAAAGCCTCCGGCTTCAAGGACTACATACAGTCCGGAATCATACTGGTGGTGAATAACAACATCGAGATCAATGTCGGCATGCAGGTGGGCGCGGTGACCGAAAAAATCGAGGTAGCCGCGAATGCCGGCTTGGTGGAGACCAAGGAAACGTCGGTCTCGAGCGTGATCGAGCAGCAGCAAATCAACGAGCTGCCGCTCAACAATCGCCAGGCGACGCAGCTTATCATCGCGCTGGGCGCGTCGGTATACGCGGATGGCGGCGACACGGGAAGCAAGACGTTCTGGAGCGCGACTCGCATCGCGGTCGCCGGCGGACAGGGCAACGGCACCGCGTATCTGCTGGACGGCGGAGACAATACCGACGCGATGTCCAACGTCAACATGCCATTCCCGTTCCCGGACGCGATTCAGGAGTTCAGCATCGAAACCAGCGCCGTATCCTCGCGTTTCGGCACCCACCCGGGGGCGACCGTCAACGTGGTGACTAAGTCCGGATCGAACGCCTTCCACGGAGATCTGTTCGAGTATCTTCGCAATGGCGACATGGACGCGCGCAATTTCTTCGCGCCGGTTCACGACGGTCTGAAGCGCAATCAATATGGCGCGACCGCCGGCGGAAAGATCATTAAAGACAAGCTGTTCTTCTTCGGAGGCTGGCAGGGGACGCGCAACCGTTCGGCCCCGCCGCAACTGAAAGCGTTCATTCCGACCCAGGCAATGCTGAATGGCGATTTCAGCACCATCGCCGGTCCGCAGTGCAACTCCAACAAGACCGTCCAACTCTACGATCCGAACTCCGGCGCGGCCGGCCACCGCACGCCGTTTTCCAACAATCAGATTCCGACCACCGAACTCAGCTCCGTCGCCAAAGCCCTGGTGACGAAGTATCTTCCAGTCAGTTCGGCGACTCAGTGCGGTCAGGTGACCTACGGCATTCCCCAAACCGGCGATTCGGATGAGCTCATCGGCCGCATCGACTATGTGCAGAGCGAGAAGCACACCATCTTCGGGCGATATTACGCCAACCACTGGCAGAACCCGCCGGTGTTCCCGAATAATAACGTTCTCACCACCACTTCGCCCGGCAATTTCGAGTTGTCGCAATCCGCCACCATCGGCGACAACTACACGTTCTCGCCCAACACGCTCAACTCGTTCCACTTCAGCTTCAACCGCATCCGCGACGATCGCGGGCCCACGGACACGCCCATCAACTGGGGCTTGCTCGGCTCGCCGATGTACAGCGCGGTGCCAAATTTCCTGTTGATTTCGAGCATGACCGGCGGCTTCACCACCTTCTGCGGGACCTGCGCTCCGGGCCACTTCAACTTTAACGGTTTTCAGGCAGCCGACGACGTGGACTTGATTCGCGGGAAGCATCAGATGGCATTCGGCTTCAACCTGATCCGAATCCAGAACAATACCATCTCGGGCTTCGACGAAAACGGCGCGCCAGCGTTCAATGGCTCGTTCACCGGTAACGGTGCAGCCAGCGGGTTGGGCATGGCGGATTTCATGCTGGGATTCATGAGCGATTTCCAGCAGACCAACGCCACGCCGGACGATCTGCGGCAGTGGGTGATGAGCTTCTACGCGCAGGACAGTTACCGCGTGTCGAGAAACTTCACGCTGAACCTCGGCGTGCGCTGGGAGCCGACCTTCGCCGACCCCGACAAGTACGGACGCGGGACTTCGTTCAGTCTGCCCGCATTCATCGCGGGTCAGCACAGCACCGTGAATCCGACTGCCCCGGCGGGCCTGTTCTTCAAAGGCGACAAGGGCATTCCCGACGCGATGTGGAACGGCAGCATGACCAATTTCGCGCCGCGCGTGGGTTTGGTTTGGGATCCGCGAGGCGACGGCAAGCAGACGCTACGCATCGGCGCCGCGATTTTATACGACTCGACGGAAACCTGGTTCAATGAACGCGAGACCACGAATCCGCCGTACGGCAACGACATCGATGTTGGATCCACTGGCACGCTGAGCAACCCGTGGGCGGGCTACGCGGGCGGCAATCCGTTCCCGCAAAAGCCGGGGGCGCTGTTCTTTCCGAATTTCGGAACGTACATCAACATGCCGATCAATCCCGCGCCGACGTATGTAGAGCAGTGGAACGTGACTTACCAGCGCCAGATCGCCGGCAGTTGGGTGGCGCAGGTCAGCTACCTCGGCAATCACACGACACATTTGTGGATCGCGGAGGAGCGCAATCCAGCGATTTTCAATTCGGCGGCTTCGTGCGTAATCTCGGGAGTGACTTATTCTCCCTGCTCAGGCACAAGCAATACTAACCAGAGGCGCATGTTCACTACTTTGAATCCGGCCCAGGGAGGATTATACGCCAGCCTGGACACCATGGATGACGGCGCCGTAGCGCGCTACCAGGGGTTGCTGCTGTCCACCACGCACCGGTTCAGCCAGCACTTTACGTTCAACGCTAACTTCACGGACTCCTATTGCCTGTCGGATTACGATTTCGGCGCGGCGCTGGCCGGATCGACCAACTCGCAGCTCTTCAATCGGCATGCCGACTGGGGCCCGTGCATTTCCGACACCCGGTACAATTTCAACGCCAGCGGCCTCGCGCAAAGCTGGTGGACTGGCAGCAACGCATGGGCGCGGCGGGTCCTGAGCGACTGGCAAATCGCGCCGATCCTTTCGGCGCGCAGCGGCCAGCCGCTGAACATCACTACGGGCACCGACAATTCGCTCACCGGTCTCGGCAATGATCGGCCCAACCAGGTGGTCGCGAATGCCTACGAAAGTAACGCAAACGCCTGCAAGACAGCTCCTTGCGTTCAGTGGCTTCTACCCAATGCTCCGGGCGTTTCGGCATTTGTGGCCAATCCGCTCGGGACCTATGGCAATGTCGGCCGCAATGCGTTACGCGGACCGGGTTTCGTCAATTTTGACATCGCGCTGGTGCGCATGTTCAAGATCAGCGAGCGCTACAGCCTTCAGGTGCGCGCCGAAGCGTTCAACCTGTTCAATCACCCGAACTTCGTAGGCGCATTCGCGCCCTCCGGCCAGCCCGCGGGAGCATCCTATTCCACGCTGACCACGGCTCTGAACTCCTCGACGTTCGGGCAGATCAACGGCGCCTACGATCCGCGCATTTTGCAGTTCGCGATGAAGTTCTTCTTCTAGGGGGCGTCGTGGGATTGGTCGTTAGGTGACGGCCTTGCGCTGGAAGCGGTTAAGGCCGGCCGCCACCAGCGCCACGTCGATCAGCGCCAGCACCGCGATCACGGTCATCGTCGAGATGTGCGGATAGCGCGGCGCGAGCGTGCCGCGCAGACCTTCGCTCGCGTACACCAGCGGGTTCAGCAGCACCAGTTTCTGAAGAATCGGGAAGCTCGAAAGCGCGGACCAGGGATAATACGTGCATCCGAACATCAGCATCGGCGCCAGCACCACGCTGAACATCAGCCCGATTTGCGTCTGGCCGACGCTGCATCCAAGCGTCAATCCGCCGGCCGAGGAAAACAGGGCCACCATCACCGCGATCAGGCAGACCAGGCCCAGATGATCCGTGCTCAGCCCCAGGTCTGCGCCGAGCAGGAAGCGCGCGGGCAGCGCGACCACGGCTCCGGAAATCAGCGCCTGCAACATGCCGGCCAGGATTTTCTCGACCGCCACCCATTCGGTGCGGATCGGCGACAGCAGCCGGTCCTCGATTTCGTGGGTGAATTGAAACTCGGCCAACAGCGGCATCGCGACGGCCTGCACGCCGGTCATGGTCATGGCGATGGCGATGATTCCGGGCAGCAGCATCCCTTTATAACTCGACGACATCATGCCGCTGCGGATCAGCACCTGCCCGAAGATGAATACGAACATTAGCGGCTGGAGCATGGTCTGAATGATCAAGGTGATCGCGTTGCGGCGCGCCACATGGACGTCGCGAGCGAACAGGGCAAAGAACGTTTTCCAGTTCATTGGCGCAGGCTCCTTCCGGTGTGATGCAGGAACAGATTTTCCAGGCTCGGCTCGGAGATGTGCACGTCGTGCAGCTCGACGCCCGAATCCGCCGCCGCCCCCACGATGCCCGGAATCAGCGGACCGCCGCGATCGGCGTAAACATCAGTCCCGGCGCCGTTCTGGCGCACTTCGGTGACGCCGGGCAATTGCTTCAACCGATCGATCAGTCCTTCGGACGAGGAGCTGAATCGCAACTGGAGCACGTAGCCGCCGGGGATCGACGTTTTCAGCTCGGCCGGCGTTCCCAGCGCGATCACTTTGCCGTGATCGATGATGGCGACGCGATGGCACAGGTCGTCGGCTTCCTCCATGTTGTGCGTGGTGATCAGAATAGTTTTGCCGAGCTGGTTGTACTCGCGAATGATTCCCCACAGCAGCAGCCTGGTCTGCGGATCGAGACCGGTGGAAGGCTCGTCGAGGAATAGAACTTGCGGATCGTGCATCAGCGCGCGGGCGACGGAAAGACGCTGCATCATGCCGCCGGAGAACCCGCGCGTGAGATCGTCGGCGCGAGGCGTGAGTTGGAATTGATCGAGAAGTTCGGTCGAGCGGCGATGGCGATCCGCGGACGACATGCCGAAATACGCGCCGTGAAACATCAGGATTTCGCGGGCGGTCAACGCGAAGTCCAGATTCGGGCGCTGCTGCACCACGCCGATCAGACGCTTGGCGCTGACTTGCTCGCGCCAGACGTCGAAGGATCCGATCAAGGCTTCGCCGCTGGTGGGGCGAACGCGCGTGGTGAGAATTCCCACAGTAGTCGACTTCCCCGCCCCGTTCGGCCCCAGCAATCCGAAAATCTCGCCCGGCGCGACTTCAAGTGAGACGCCGTTCAGCGCTACGATTTCGGCTTTGGGCAGCTTGGAGCGCTTCTTGAAGCCTCCGCCGAATGCGGCTCCGGCCGCGGCCATCGGCGGGGGAGAGGTGTAGACCTTGCGCAGGTCTTTGGTGCGTATGCCGACGCCCATTTACTTGCTCTCCGGCTTGCCGCGCTCTTTCGATAAATCATCCAGGTCTTCGCAGAAGGCGCGCATGATGTCGCGCAACTGCTGCTGGCGGTCTTCATCGCTCCCCGCCCATTGCGCGGCGCGCAGAGCGGACTTGATGATCGCCGCCAGACGCCCGCTGATCGCGTAGGCGGCCGGGCCCCATTGACCCCAATCCTCGAAGCACTCGGCGCGATCCCAGATGCGGCGCACAGCGTCGGGATCGCGTTCGAGCTCGGCTCGGCCGACGGGAGTAAGGCTGTAAACGCGGCGTCCGCTCTGCCGCTCCGACGCGATCATGCCTTCGTCTTCGAGCTGTTGAAGCGTCGGATACACGCTGCCGGCGCTAGCGCGATACAGGCCGCCGGAACGCTCCTGCATTTCCTTCATGAGCTGGTAGCCGTGCTTGGAACTTTCTTCGAGCAGGGACAGAATCGCGAGACGCAACTCCCCGGCTTCGAAGAATTTGGCGCTTTGACCGGAAGCCATGGCAGCCCATGCTTTCCAGTCGTTGGCGTCCTGGGAAAGCTTCATGACCGTGTCTTTCGAGGCGAAGTGGATTCCGCCCTTGTCGACTTTTATCCCATAGATAATGCTGGGTCTTCTCATCGAAATGCCTCCGGCGATGTATCGATTTATATATCGTACGATATATCTTACGTCGTATATCGGCCGACTGTCAAGAAAAAACTTTATTCGGCCTTGCGCAGCCGCGTCGAAGGATCGAACCAGTGCAGTTTTTCCGGGCGGAAGCGGTAGCAGATCTGTGCGTCGAAATCGAGCTTCATGCCGGCGGGGGCGCGGGCGGTGAGGTTCAAGGATCCATCGGAAATGATCACAATGGTCTCATTGCCCATTTCCTCGGTGACGTAGACGCGGGCTGGGGACCAGTCGGGTTGTTCGATCTGAGAGAGCTGAACGTCTTCGGGCCGTACGCCGAGGATGCCATCGGGTTTTTCAATGAGGTTCATCGACGGGCTGCCGACGAACTGCGCGACGAAGGTGTTGGCGGGACGATGATACACATTCGACGGCGTATCGAACTGCTGGATTTTTCCATCGCGCATTACGGCGATGCGGTGCGCCAAGGTCATCGCTTCGGCCTGATCGTGCGTGACGTAAAGGGTGACGATGCGCAGTTCGTGTTGCAGATGCTTCAGCTCGGCGCGCATTTCCACGCGAAGGCGGGCGTCGAGATTCGAGAGCGGTTCATCCATCAGAAATGCTTTAGGACGGCGAATGATCGCGCGAGCCAGGGCGACGCGCTGCCGCTCGCCTCCGGAAAGCTGCCGCGGAAGATTCGCGAGCAGGCTGGTCAGGCCCAGGCGCGCGGCCACGTTTTTCACTTCTAGGCCGATTTCCGCGGCAGGACGCTTGCGCACGCGCAGCGGGTATCCGATGTTCTGCGCGATGGTCATATGCGGATACAGGGCGTAGCTCTGAAAGACCATCGCGATGTCGCGATCGCGAGCCTCGCGGTGCGTGACGTCGGACCCGGCCAGGCGAATGGAGCCCTCGTCGCAAGTTTCGAGTCCGGCGATGATCCTCAGCAACGTGGATTTGCCGCATCCCGAGGGGCCCAGCAGCACCACGAACTCGCCGTCCTCGGCGCGCAGCGAAACTCGGCTGACGGCTTCGCGCGCGCCGAATTTTTTGGTGATGCCGGTAAGCTCCAGGGGCATTTTAGCCTTTCACCGCTCCTAGCGACAGCCCGCGCACCAGGTATTTCTGCGCGGCCGACGCGAATACCAGAACGGGCAGCATCGCCACGACTCCGGCGGCGCTCATCGCGCCCCATTTGATTTCATACTGCGTGACACGCGATGCGATTCCGACCGGCAGAGTCATCGCCGCTTCGGTTTGGGTGAGAATCAGCGCGAACAGAAATTCGTTCCACGCGACCACCAGGCAAAATACAGCGGTCGCGGCGAGGCCCGGCTTCACCAGCGGCAGTACGATGCGCAACAGCGCGCCGACGCGGGTTTCGCCATCGAGCATCGCGGCTTCCTCAATCTCGCGCGGCACTTCATCGAAAAAACCGCGCATCATCCAGACCACGAATGGCAAGTTGAACGCGGTATAGACGATGGACAAGCCGACGAGAGAATTCAGCAGCCGGGCCTCGCGCAGCATCAGAAACAGGGGAACGATGGTCACGATGGGCGGCAGCATGCGCGTCGAAAGAATCCAGTCGCCGATGCGATCGCGCCAATTGCCGGGCCATTCGAATCGGGCGAGACCGTAGGCGGCGGGAACGCCGATCAGCAGGGCCGCGGTGGTCGAAATTCCGGCCAGCAGCACGGAATTGAGAAAATACGCGTTGAAGGAGCCGGTGCCGAAGGCTTCCTTATAATGCTCCAGCGTCACGACGAATCCGACCCACTGCGGAGGGTAGGCGAACTGGTCCACTTCGCGCTTCAGGGAAATCGTGATCAGCCAGTAGACCGGGGCGATCGCCAGGATGAACGCGATCGATGCGGCGAGGTATTTCAGAGCCGTCTTCATCGGCTCCTCATCACTCGCATCAGGCCGCGCGAGAACAGCATGGTCGCGGCGAGCAAGACGAATGACATGGCGGCTGCGTAGCCGAAGTTAGAAAATCGAAATGCCGTGCGGTAAATGTACAGGCTGACGGTTTCGGTGGCCGTGCCGGGACCTCCCTGGGTCAGAATGAAAATCTGGTCGAAGATGCGCACCAGGTCCATGGCGCGCAGCAGAAGCGCGAGAAGAATGGTCGGCTTCAATAGTGGAAGAGTCACGTCGCGAAAGATGCGCCATGCGCCGGCGCCGTCGATGCGCGCGGCTTCGAGCGGCTCCGGCGGAATCGCCTGCAATCCGGCCGAGAGCAGCAGGAACAGAAACGGCGTCCACTCCCAGACGTCGACCAGGATTACGGACGCGAGCGCCGAATTTTGCCCGCTGGTCCACGTCAGCCATTCCGTCTTGAACCCAAGCTGGCGCAGCATGCCGTTCAACATGCCGAACTGCGGGTTGTAGATCAATCGCCAGGCGACGGCCGCCACCACCGGCGGAAGTAGCATCGGCACCAGGAGGCCGGTGCGAAAGAACGCCCGGCCGTGAGCCAGCGAATCGATCAGCACGGCCAGCGAAAGGCCCAGGAGAAATTCAACCGTGAGCGCGGCCGCGGTCAACACGATCGTTTGGACGCCTGCGGCCGCAAACAGACGGTCGCCGAACAAGCGCGAGAAATTTCGCGCGGATTCCCCAGACTCAGCTTGACCGAATAGATCAGGGGATAAATCGAAAGCGAAACCAGAACCACCAAGGCCGGCAGAACCCACCAGAATCCTTCAGGAACGCGGCGCTTCATTGCGCGCGCTCGAGAATTTTTCCGATTTCAGCCGCGGCGGCTCGCATGGCGGCAGCCGGGTCCATGGCGCCCGCGTTGGCCTTCGAAAGATAGATTCCGAACGTATTTTCGATTTCGTTCCACAACGGCGTGCGCGGGCGGGGGCGCGCCGATTCAAGCGAGGCGAGCTGCGCGGGAAACGCCCGGAACTTCCCTATCAGGCCGAGATCTTCGAACACGCTGCGGCGCGTCGGCGGATTCCCGCGCACGGCGGCCTGCTTCATCTGCGCGGCCTCGGTAGCCCAGTAGATGAAATCGAACGCATCGGCGCTGTGTTTCGAAGCGGCGGGCACGGCCAAGAGCCACGTGCCCAGTTCGCCCACTCCGGGAGCGCGGGCGGACGGCATGGGAATGAAATCGATCTTCCCCACGACTTTCGATTTTGAAGGATCGTCCATGGCGGCGATCCAGGCGGGCCAGTTGATGCTCATCACGGCGCTCGATTGCAGCAGATGCGCGGAAACTTCATCGGCATTGAATCCGGCGTATCCCGGCGGCGAATATTTTCCCAACTCCAGCATGAATTGCAACGCTTCGATAGCGGCTGGAGAATCGCACACCGGCTTGCCAGAAGCGTCCAGCACGTCGCCGCCGAAAGCCCACAGCAGCGGCATGAAATCAGCGACCACGGCGTTACCCGGCGCGGCGCGCATCACGTAGCCGTACATCTTTTCGCCCGCGCCGATTTTCTGCGCCGCGCTCAGCACCTCCTGCCAGGTATTCGGCGCTGGGAACCGGTACTTGGCGAACAGATCCCGGCGATAGAAAAACAGTTGCGAATTTCCGACATACGGCAACGCATAGTATGCGCCACTGCGGTAGGGATTGCGGCAGACGGCGGCGCACGTGGTGACGAAATCGGCGTCCGGCTGGCGCGGAAGCTTCGCGAGATTCTCGCCTTGCACCATGCGCGGGAACCACGGATCGTCCAGCATCAGGACATCGTAGGCGCCGGTACGGCTAGTCAGGTCGAGCTGCTCTTTTTCGAACAGGTTCGCATACGGCAGCTCGATCACTTCGATATGCACTCCGTGCACCGAGCCCCATTCCTTCGCAGCGGTCTTCAGCGCCGTACCTTCGACGCCGGCGTTGACGGCGATGGTCAGAGACCTGTCGGGGGTCCGGTTGCAGGCGGCGAGACACACACAGAGTGTCGAGAGAAACAGGCGCATAAACGATCGATTGAGTTTATCGCAAGCGGTACAGAATCGAAAAGCCGGTGTGCGAGACTTCGAGGTAGTTCGCGAGCCAGCTCGACAGGTACGCCTGCCGGTCGAGTGCGAGCGCAGGATTATAGGGACCCAGGCCATCGACCACCCAGGTTGGCCGGGAAGCGATCAGCTCGGCGCGATTGGGAGCTGTGAACTCGGGTGCGATGGCTGCACTTGAAGAGAGATGACGATCCGCCAGCACACCTGAGATCGGCTGGCTTTCGAGAAATCGCGTGCCCGCGGGCAGGCCGGAATCGATGAAGATGTCGGGACGGAATCCCCACACGAACAGGGTGTCACCTGGCTGCGCAAGCTCACGAAGTTTCGCCGCCGCGGCATGGCTGTCGCGATCGATGGCGAGGTCGCGCGAGTGGGCCAGCGTGAAATAGGCCGGCCCGAATCGGATCAACGGAATCGCGAGCAACGCGATTAGCAGCCAGCGCTTGCCAAGTAGCCCCCATCCACGTCCCGCCGCGATCGTCATGGGCGGAAGCAGCAGAAAATAGTAGCGCGGAAAAAATCGAAGACCGAGGATCACTCCGGCGAAGGAGAGCGCGATCCACGCGGCCAACCTCCATTTGCGATCGCGGCTGAGGGCGACCATCGCGCCAACGACCAGCGCTGCTTGAAACCCGATCCAGCCCGCAGTGCGCTTCAAGCCTTCCGTCAGCGGATTCTCGACGAAAGTATTCGCTGCGTAAATCGATCCCCATTGCCACACTTGCCGGTAGTATTCTCCGGCAGAGCCGTGGATCCACAGCCAGCCGAGCGCGAGCGCGTTCGGCAACGTAAATCCTGCAAGCAACGAGGGCGCCGCTCGCCATTGCCATAGAAGACAGGCGGCCAACACGAATATCGCCTTCGAGCTGCACAGCAAGCCGACACCCGCCGCGATCCCGCTCCAGAACGCGCGCCCGCGCCAGGCGAAGTAGATCGCGGCGATGTGCGGCAGGATCAACAGCATATCGGAGGCGAGCGGGATCACCGCGGACGCGACGCCGAAGGTCAGAAAAAATGCGATGAACAGAGCGGCCAGCCGTCCTTCGCGCTCGCTCCATTTCGTGCGCGCGAACTGCCAGGCGACTGCGGCGACCGCCATCACACACGCAGCGCCCGCCAACCGCAGCCATGCTCCTGCGCGCGCGCCCCATAACAAGTACACCCATGCGACCAGCGGCGGCTTATCGAACCACACCTCTTTATATAGCGCCTTCCCGTGCGCCACCTGCATCGCGGCAGCCAGCGGCAGATAATCGTCGGCCCACAGCACCGACGAATGAAACAGACGTAACGCAATGACGACGGCCGCAATCAGGGCGACCACGGTGGCGGCGCGCATTCATCGATGGTATCCTGATTGTTTAATGCTGTCGGGCGCGGCCAACTCGTTTCGATTTTGGTATCGGTACTTTACTCCCTAAATCGCAACGAGTGGGCTGAGCGCAAACGAATTTTAGACAAATCCGACCCACTCGAAAGAGTGGGTTTTTTGTTTTTGGAGAGGAGTTTCGAGCATGATCATTTCCATGAGACTGCATGCCACCAAGGAGGAGGTCGCGACTGTGTGCCGGCGAATTGAGGAGTTTGGATACAAGGTTCACTCGATTGAGGGCGAGGAGCGCGCCGTGATTGGCGTCGTCGGCGTCGGCGATGTCACGGCGTGCCTGGAATCGCTGGAGGCGACGCCCGGCGTCGAGAAAGCGGTGCGGATTTCGGCCCCGTATAAATTCGTCAGCCGCGAGTTTCGCCCGACTAAAACCGAAATCACGGTTCGCGGCGTCACGTTCGGAGGCAGCGAATTCGCCGTCATGGCGGGGCCTTGTTCGGTGGAAAGCGAGCGGCAGATTCTGGAATCGGCCGAGATCGTCGCCCGCGCTGGAGCGAAATTTCTGCGCGGCGGCGCGTTCAAACCGCGCACTTCGCCGTACGATTTTCAGGGTCTCGCGGTCGAGGGGTTGAAACTGCTCGACCGGGCGCGGCGTGCGACCGGACTCGGCATCATCACGGAAGTGATGAGCGATGGCGACGTGAATCTGGTGGCGGAGTACGCCGATATTTTGCAAATCGGCGCGCGCAACATGCAGAATTTCGCGCTGCTGAAAACTGTGGGCCGGTGCGGGCGGCCGGTGCTGCTGAAGCGCGGCATGAGCTCGACCATCAAGGAGCTGCTGATGAGCGCGGAATACATCGTGGCCCATGGGAATCCGCAGGTGATGCTGTGCGAGCGCGGGATCCGCACCTTTGAAACCGCCACGCGCAACACATGCGATCTGGCGGCCATCGCCGCATTAAATGAGTTGGCGCATCTTCCCGTGATTCTCGATCCGAGCCACGCGACCGGGAAGCGCAGCCTGGTGCCCGCGCTATCTCGCGCAGCGGTCGCCATCGGAGCCGATGGCTTGCTGGTCGAAGTGCATCCGGCGCCGGAGAAAGCCCTCAGCGACGGCGCGCAGTCGCTCGACCCGAAACAATTCGCCGACATGATGCAGGACCTTGCGCCGTACATCAAGCTGTGGGAGCGCTCGCGGATGCCGGAGGCCGCTGCGGCGCTATAATCCGGCGTAGGAGGACACGATGAACCGGATCACGCTCTCGATCGCGGCAGCCCTTTTCGCCGCAACCGGCCTGCGCGCCGGAGTCGACAAAAAGGATGTGGACATCAAAGCGCCCGACGGCTTCAGCCTGAAAGGAACTTATTTTTCTCCGGGCCGTACCGGTCCCGCGATTCTGCTTGTCCACCAATGCAATATGGACCGGCACGCGTGGGACGGGCTCGCGCAGGATCTGGCAAGCGGAGGATTTCATGTCCTGACCGTCGACTATCGCGGGTATGGCGACAGCGTCGACGATCACTACCGGGATCCGGGCCAGGGCCGCGCCGTGATGGCCGAGAAGTGGCATGACAACGTTGATGCCGCGTATGCATTTCTGCTGGCGCAGAAAGGCGTCGACAAATCCCGCATCGCGGCCGGCGGAGCTAGCTGTGGAGTAACCCAATCCTCCGACCTGGCTGCGCGGCATCATGAGATCAAAGCGCTGATGCTGCTGTCCGGTTCGGCGAGCGATGCAGCCAAAGCTTACATCGCGGCTACTCCGGCGCTGGCCGTGTTCGGGGCGGCGAGCGAAGGCGATGCCAGCGCGGCGAAGGGAATCAAGGATGCGGTGGCGGCGTCGAAGAATCCTCAATCCGAAGTGAAGATTTACGCCGGCACGGAGCACGGCGTCCCGATGTTCCCCAAGAACGCGGAGCTGGAGCCGATGATCGTCGAGTGGCTGAAAGCGCGCATCCTCGGGCACGACGTTCACAGCCGGAATTGATCTATCACTTATAATCGACGTTGGGAATGAAAACCCGGATTCAGCCGTGGCAGCTTGCCGCGGCGGTGATTCTTCTGTGCGGTGGCGTGGTTTTGTTCGCGCACTGGCGCAGCACGTCGCGACGATTCGACGCCACCGCGCTGATTGAATGCCTGCCCCCGGAGCAAGCGACGCACATGTATCTGGATTTCGACGCGTTGCGCAGCAGCGGCGTCCTCGATCTGTTGGCCGGGTCGAAAACGGAGGAAGAACCGGACTACCGGAGGTTCGTCGAGCAGACCGGGTTCGACTACCGCACCGATCTGGACGCCGTCGCCGCGGCGTTCTGGCACGGCGGATCATACTTCACCGTGCGCGGCCGCTTCGAGTGGAGAAAGTTGACGGACTACGCGCGGTCGCAAGGCGGGTCTTGCCGCAACGCGATCTGCACCATGCCCGGAAGTACGCCCGAACGCCGCATCTCGTTTTATCCGCTGCGATCCGACGTGCTGGCGCTGGCGGTTTCCGCCGATGAGCGCGGCAGCGACATGATCGGTCCCAACCAGTGGAAGACCCCGCCGCACCTCCCGCCGGAGCCGGTGTGGATTTCCGCGCCTTCCTTCGTTTTCAGCGACGTGAAGAACATGCCCGAAGGCACGCACGCGTTTTTCAGCCCGCTCGCGCAGGCGCAACACGTGGTCTTCGCGATCGGGCCCATAGCCGAGCGGCTGCAAATTCGCATCGAGATTACTTGCGCGAACGCGGAAGCGGCCGCAGCCGTGGCGAATCAGTTGACTGCGACGACGGATCTGCTCCAGAAGATGCTGGCGCGCGACCACATGACGCCCAATGCACGCGACTTGAGCTCGGTTCTGGTGGGCGGAAAATTTGAGCAGCAAGGCGCGCGCGTCACGGGAACTTGGCCGGTGGAGCGCGCGTTCGTCGAGGCGTTCGCAACCGGTCAAGTGCAGTAAGTCTCTAGGAGCTTGGTGAAAAAGGGGGACAGACCGCTCTATCCACGACCACGCTTTCGTGTAAGATCAGCGGGTTGCGGACTGGGACAGAGTAGTCTGTCCCCTTTTTCAACAACCTTCTAGGCTAGCGGAGTTCCAGCCGCAGAGCAATCTTGGAATTGGGCGACGGATTCGAATCCGCCACTGTGCCCGCGCGCTCCGTTCGAGTGACCTGAGCAGTCGGAGGCTGCTTTTCCGCGTCACTTCGCGCGGAAAACGTGATCGCGAGAACGACATACTGCTCCGCCACGGGAATTCGCGTCGTGGCGTCTTTCCCTACATGCGTGGCCTGCAATTCGGTGAAGTCGTCGCAGGTTAAGCATTTCGTACCGGATACGTGCAAAGTTCCGGCAGCGGTGGTTTTGACGGTCAGATAGCCCGGTTCGAGCCGATAATCGAAGCTGAAGAGATTGGCGACTTTGGCAAGCGAAGGGGCGAACAGCGCTCCGCGGCCCCCGCTGCCTGCGCTGCGCGACGCGGTATCAGCCTCGCGGAGACCACTCTGCGCTGTCTGCGCTGTCTGCGCTTGCACCTGAACCTGCTCAGGCGCCGGCGGTGCGGCCTGTGGTTGCTGTTGCTGCTGCGGCGGCGCGAGTTCAGCCTTCGACTCAGCGGGAACGGGCTCGGCGGCATCTTTTTTCAGCGCGGGCGCGGCCGTTTCGGCTCGATCCTCTTTTCGGTCGTCCTTTCGATCCGCGATCACCGGTGGTGCCTTGGTTTTCTTCACTGGTTCAGCCCGCGGAACAGCGGCGGCCGGCTCGCTGACCGGTAAAGGCGGATTCACGGGCGCCAGCGGGACCTGCACTGCCGCGACCTGCACCGGCTTGGGAGCACGCAGCCGCACCCAGGTCGTCAGACCGATGGCCAGCGCGATCATCGCCACAGCTGTCGTCCAGATCCACCGCCGCCATGCAAAGCCGCCGGGCTGTGGACCCTCGAGCGCAGTAATGAGTCGCTGCTTAGCTCCCGGCTGGTCGAGCAATTCTTTCAGCGCCTGCTCCCCCGCCAGTTGGTCGAACAATTCCTGATCGTCGAGAGCAGCCTCGAAGAGCGTTTTCTTTTCCGCCTCGCTGAGCGAGCCAGTCGCATAGCCGCCGATCAGCTTGCGGATCTCGTCACGCATCACTCGCTCTTCTCCCATTCGCCCCCGAGCTTTTCCAGTATCTGCTTCCGGCAGCGGAAATCCCAAGTGTAAAGCGTATTCAGCGTGGCCACTCTCAATCGCTTCTGGATCTCGGGAAACGTATACCCTTCCAATTTCAAGCGGAACAATTCGCGGCACCGCTCGCCCAGGCCCCGCAGCACGGATTCCAGCCGGTCCAGACGCTCCCGCCGCTCAGCCTGATCGTAAGGATCGGCGCCGGCGCCGGCCAGCGGCAGATCGTCGACCGACACCTGCGTGTGCTCGCCGCGCCGCACGATTTTACGCCGCGTACTTAGAATTTTGAAGCGGGCAATTTCGAGCGAAACGGGCAGCAGGTCCTCCGCCCGGTCGAGCGCCGCGTATCTTTCATGCAACACCAGCAGAACTTCCTGCGCCAGGTCCTCGGCGGCGTCCCTCGATAATCTGGATGCCGCGAACCGCACAATCCTTTCGCGCAGCCGAGCGAGTATCTCTTCGCGTTCCACGGGGGTTGCTTCTATTATCGACGGAAGCCGCCTGAAACGGGTTCCCCGACGCCTCTATTGCTTAGACCCCGCACGGCTTGCAACAATAGGCGCGTGCAAGTTCGCGTCCTGGCTTTCGTGCTCGCCGGCGGGAAGGGCACCCGGCTGTATCCGCTGACCAAGGAGCGCGCCAAGCCCGCCGTCCCTTTCGGCGGCCGCTACCGCATCGTCGACTTCGTGCTCAGCAACCTGATCAACTCCGGAATCTTATTCGACCTACGTGCTGATTCAGTTCAAGAGCCAGAGCCTGCTGCAGCATCTTCGCGACGGCTGGGAAGCGAGCAGTCTGCTGAAACAGCACTTCATCATTCCCGTGCCCGCGCAGATGCGCTCGCCCGGCGAGGATTGGTATCGCGGCACGGCCGACGCGATCTATCAGAACATCAATCTGATCGAACAGGCCGATCCGCACTTCGTCGTCATCTTCGGCGCCGACCACATCTACCGCATGAACATCCGGGAGATGCTCGAATATCACATGCACAAGCGCGCCCAGGCGACCATCGCGGCCATTCCGGTGCCCAAGGGAGCAAGCAGTCGAATTCGGCGTGATCGAAACCGCGCCCGACGGCAGCGTCATCGGGTTCCATGAAAAGCGACGCCGACGCGCCCACCATGCCCGGCGATCCGGAGCGAGTTTACGCGTCCATGGGCAACTACATTTTTTCGACCAACCTGCTGCTGCGCGAGTTGTACGCCGACGCGCAAAACGAGGAAAGCTCGCACGATTTCGGCCGCGACATTCTGCCGTCGCTGGTGGGACGCACGGACATGTTCGCCTACGATTTTCAGACCAACCGCATCCCCGGCGATCCCCCCGCGCAGGAACCGTACTGGCGCGATGTGGGGACCATCGATGCCTACTTACGACGCCAACATGGACCTGCGCGCCGTCACGCCCGCTCTGAATCTGTACAATCGGCAGTGGCCGCTGCGCACGGCCGGATACTCGGACGCGCCCGCCAAGTTTATTTTCGACCAGCAGGGCCGCCGCGGCCAGGCGATCGATTCCATCGTCGCCGGCGGAACCATTCTTTCCGGCGGCATGGTGCGCAATTCGGTGCTGGGACGCGGCGTGCGCGTGCATTCCGGCGCGTTGGTGGAGGATTCGATTCTGTTCGACAACTGTCGACATCGGCCGGCGCGCGCGTGTGCGCCGCGCGATCCTGGACAAGAACGTGCGTGTCCCGGAAGACGGCGCCATCGGCTACGACCTGGACCGCGACCGCGAGCTGTACCACGTCACCGACAGCGGCATCGTGGTGATTGAGGGGTACCGTTCCACGGTGGAAGTGGCCACCATGCTTGTGTGATGCGTGGCGGGCGAGTATACAATGGTGGGGCCGGCATTTCTCCCCCGCAGATTTTCCGTACGATTCTTGGGGCGCGTAGCTCAACTGGCAGAGCAACTGACTCTTAATCAGTAGGTTGTAGGTTCGATTCCTACCGCGCTCACCATTCATTCTAAAGAAGTTTTAGACGATCCGCCTGGGGGCGGATTTTCTATTTCCGCTTCCCATCCAGGTCCTATCGAGGGGAAAATAGCGCGATCCAGGGTGATCGAGGGTGGACGCGGTGCGCGTTCAAGCAACGGAACAAACCGCGCCGGACAATCGTACATCTCAGCAAGGGCCGCGCTGTCGCTGCGGTACGATGAGGGCCGATGGACATTGCGAAGCTCACATTGGAGTTTGTAAAGGTTCTTTTCTCTTGGCCAGTGGTGGTCATCATCGCCGGGCTGGTCTTTATCAAGCAGATTCGCGCGCTGCTGGAGGGTCTGCGGACGCTGTTGGACCGCATCAAGAAGGTCGATGCGTTCGGCGTATCCGCTGAAGTCGGAGAGCTAATGCGGAAGGAAGCGAAGCCAGACCCACAAATCGAAGCTGCGCAAACAAGCATTGAACTATCCGCTTCCACCGGCGCGTACTCCATCGACTACCGCGCAATCTTTCTGGTCGCGGGCCTTTCCAATCCAACCGATCAACCGGATCAAATAGTGACGTGGAAGCTCAGTTTTCCGACGTTGAACATCGATTTAGAACCGACACCCGCACCCCACAATCTCATCGGTGGCGTTCCGTGGTGGCCGTCTCCGCTGGTGAAATTGCCACCAAACGAACTCGTTCAAGGCAGTCTCTACTTCCGAGGCGTTGGCGTCCTGGCAGAAGGGTTGCCCGAGGAACCGCTACATGGGACAGTCACCGCAACGACGCTCCACGGAAAGACGCTCTCTCAGCCGCTGGAGATTTACCGGATGGCGACATTGCAGGCCAGAGCGAGCGCCGCGTCAGTTTGAAGCGCGCCGGGCTTCTCGCAACGCTCCCAAAAACTCCTGAAGGTCCGCACGATCCGGCGTCCAGTTTTCTCGATGCCAATATTCGCGCGCGCCCGTCACGATCCCAAATCGCGTTCGTAAGAACTCCCGGACGGTTTGACGCCGGGCCTTGAGCGTGACGCGGGCACTCTCTGCCTCGCCGCGATTCCAAAGTTCAATTGCGACCATCGCAAGGGTTTCGTGCCACGTATAGCAGGCGCTCGATAACGGGCGTGCGCCAATCTTGCCGGTGCCGATGTATGAATCGGTAAGGCTCTCAGAACTGCCGTCTATGATTTGGGAAGCCACCACCGGGCTTCCGGTGGCGAACACTCTCGCTACCGTTTCCATAGATTCTCTCCTTGATCAAATTTGTGAATGCGCGCCCGAATGCTGACTCCATAACTTGAGGCGAATGGGCGTTCAATGCTGCCAGGAGTCCTTGCCAAAGGTAGGCCGGGACTCGCAACCCGGACTCGATTGCGGTGTCGATTTGCTCCAAGATACTGAGAGCGTCCTGCCCCATCGTCGCTCTCAATTGCATCTGTTGTGCGGCGTTCATTACGAAACCGTCTCACCACTCAGTGCCACCGGCGATCCGCCGATGGTGATTGGACCAATGGAAAATGGATTCATGGTTACTCTCCCTTGTCGCTCATCCGGCGCGTGTAGCTGACCACGACACTATCGCCCGTCTCTCCCACAAGCGAGTGAATCGCAAGGTCCGCCACTGTCATCTCGATACTTACCTCGGGAAGTAGCCGGTGGCGTGCCCCGATTTCCTCGAACTGGCTGAGTGCTTTCCCGGCGACTTCAAGCCGTTCAACGAGGACGGTGCCCTGGTTGGTCCCCACGGCGCGTAGCACAATCGTCTGCGCCCTCGGTGGGATCTTGCCTTTCAGCAGATCGGAAAGCGTTACCGGCTTGTCCGTCACCGCGAACAGTCCGGCTTGCAGAACGGACACTGGATAGATTGTTTGATTGGTGTGCATATTGGCTCCTTTTATCCGAGATCCGCATACGGATCATCCGCGTCCTTGGTGCCGAACTTGTTCAGCCCCAATGACAGCTTCATCAGGTTGACGCGGCTGCTGTGATTCTGGAATTGCGCCCACAGCAGAAGGGCTTGCTTGTTGGCGCTTTGGACTTCGTCCAACAGCGGTTGCGCTTCGTTCCACTCGGGGATGTTGACGAGTTCGATTAACTTGGCATTCAGGAACGCGCGGCTGTCCTTCGGCCTGCGGAAGTTCTCAACGCGGATCGCATCGATGAATGGAAGGTCTTCAGCGCTACCGGAGTCCAATGCCCTCTGCGCCGCCGCGAACAACTCGATGGGCGCCAGATGTTTCAGCATGATCGCGTAATTCGCTTTGAGCGCCGCGAAACCGGCCCGATCCAAGCTGGTGAGTGACGCGCGGGACAGGCAGGCTTCACGGCTGAACACGCGCTCACGCAAGGTATCCGTAGTAAACGAGGCACGAGACATGTCTCGAAGAATCGGATAAACGATTTTTTCGAGCGGTTCACGAAGCGCGATGACATCGCGGACAAGTTGGTTTTGCGCATGGGTCCGAATCGTCCGCGCCGCGCTGTGATCTTCGCCGGTGAGAAGAACGTTGCCATTGGGTTGGCGCTGTCCCAAAGGTTTGGGGACGACGAACGCCGCGCGCATCTTCTCGACTTCACCGTTGGCAGTTTGGATAGCGCCGGTAACCTTGCCCAGCCGGTCACGCTGTGCCGGAACGAAGCTGCCTTTCAACCATGACAGATCGAACCGCGCCACAGGCGGGTTCCACGCGGTGCACTGGCCCGGATCATTGGCGGGACCGAACGGCACTCTATTTTGTAAATTTTGTAATTCGAGCATCTTGGAAATCCTCCACGAAAAATTACCGGGCTGGGGAAGCCCACTGGAGGTTCCAAAACAGGAAGGTCACGCCAAGAGGATCAAAACTGATCCAAACGTGCCAGAACACTTTCCAGCCCGGTTCAAAGTTATAACGTTGTCGAATCGTTTCAGTCTCGGGCGGGATGTCGAAAGGAGGTAACTTCATCCCGCCCAAACCCGAAATCACCCGATCCCCTTATACCCTAAAAACATTTTTGCCCGTTGATGTTTGGCCAATGTTTTTGGCCAATAAATAGTGCCAATTTACGTCTGGGCGCTAGATTAGGAGCGTATGGCCAAGCCTAAAACGAACGGCAACAGCAAGGCTGCATCGCCAACGAAGAACCCGCCGAAGGTGACGCCCGAGGCGCGTGAGCGAATGCGGCAGAGGGCAATCGAGCAATGGAAGGACCCCTCCAGCAAACTCCGCAACCGGCAGTTGCAAGGCAAGAATGAAAACCGGCGAAAGCCTCCCAAGAATGCAGTGGAGATTATCGAGTACGCCGTTTCCAAATATGGCAGTACCAAGGAGCAACTCGCGCAGGCATTGGGCGTCTCCCCATGGTTGTTCGACCAATGGTTGATCCGGCATTCCGAAATCCGGGAAGCCTTTGAACGGTCCAAGGGTATCGAGCACTCCAAATTGATCGGCGTTTTGTTTGAACAGGCGATGGCTGGCAATACGACGGCAGCAATCGTGTTGCTAAAGTTCCGGCATGGGATGCGCGATAGCGGCCCTATCCCTGGCTCTGACGATTCACCAGAAATCAGAGCAGCCAAGCTCCGCGCGGCGCTGAAAGCGATCAAGGAAGTTGATGGGCTCGATGGGGTTGACCGTACTGCCGGGTTAACAACCGTCTATGATTAGCGCCCGCGTCAATCCGAATTTACAACAGGAGTTCTGAACGTGAACGGGGCATTACTGGTGAAGGCTGAGCGGGATGTCATTCCCGGTTCTTGCCGGGTTTTAAAAGCGGAGCTAGAGTGTGACCTATGTGGGGCTGTGACTAGATTAGCTCACGCGCCGGTTAACATCCGGGGCATATTTTGTCGCAAATGCTGCCCTTGTACGCGAGTCGGACGCGAGAGATTTGAGCGGCACTTTTCAACTGAGGTGGATTACCGCCGCGCGCCGGAGTGACCTGTACCGGCCCTGGATCGCTGCCAGGAGTCGAAAGCGAATCCTCAAGCGCCACTCACCCGGCATGACGCGGCGCGCCGGTGGACCTGCTAATGGCCAATTAGTCCGTCTCAGGCGTTGCGTTCTTCTCTGGCTCAAACGTTAGAAAGAAGTCCGGGCTATCGAACGGATGGGGCGTCTGTTGTTTGCCTTTATCGGACTCGGAGTGTTTTGTTGCTGCCTTCAGTTCTGAATAGATCGTCTTGATGTCGTCCATCAAGCGCCGTCCTTCAGTCTCGGGCATCCCATCAATTGCGCTGCGCAGGCTGTCCTTGCGTTCACCTGATTGGAGGCGATACGCCCGGTCAATGATCGAGTGAAACGCCTTCTGAAGTTCTGGCGGAAGAACGTTGGCGGTAGGAATGACCTGCCCAACGGCTTCATACAGCCGTGCTTGCCACCCGTCAACCGGGCTTTCGAGGGCCGCAACCGCCTTCCCGAAACGCTCCACGCAATAAGGTAGATTAACGCCGAAGCCCATGATGCCTTCCATACAGGCATTAGTGCCATCCGGTCTACTTTATTCTCAGACGCGGATGAAGGTAATGGCCCACAGGAGCGAGCGCCGTCAGTCCCGGCCCGGTTGCCTGCGGATCGGCGCGGCGGTGGCGTCCGGCCCTCTAGCAGTGGTGGGGCGTGGGCGTTTCGCGGGCGTCCGTGAGGGGTTTCGAGCGCCGGGCGGCTTGGGTGACGCGCGCCCGGACCTGTACCGGCCCTGGATTCCTGAGGCGCGTGCCGGATCGGACGGCGGGATTCACACGCGGGCTGGGCGCTGGTGTGGCCAAACCTGCTAATCAGGACTTAGCGGGTTTGGTATAGCGTCCATCCTTCAAGGAACGCAGCACGGAGCGCCGGGCCGTGTTCGGGAGATCGGAGCCAATCGCGTAGTTTGCCTTTCCCTACACCAAGCGCTTGAGCGATCCGAGGACGCGTTAAGCCGTTCGCTACTGCTTCGATGATAATGGCAGGCGCGTCCTGTGGTGGTGCAGCCCGACCAGCCCATCTCGCCATGATGCGCCGCTGCATCTCTTGGGGCTGGAAATGTTTGGCAGCATAAATGGGGTCTGAACATCGCTGTTTGGCTACATCACTTATCAGTTGATATTTTGGCTTTCGGTTCGTGCCTCTAGCTTTCTTCGTAGCAAGTGCCGCCGCGCGTCTGTCAGCTTTAGTTTTCTCATCAATTGAGTCCGCATCGACCAAACGGGCGATGACGACAGCCATGGGCTTCCTGCAAATAGCCGAACGCCTTTCAGGTGATAGCGCCATCCTTCGCTTGCGTGCAATCTCGGATCGGCGCTCCGTAGGAATGCGATCCCAGATGCGCCGGAACCCAACGGAGGTCAGCCCTTCTCCACCTTCAGCTGTGTTGGTTAGGACGCGTGCCCACGGCCCATTTATCCACTTCCGTTCCTCTTGCTCCCAGCCCTCGCCCCAGCCGTGTTTAAGCATGCACATGATGGGCGTGAGTCCGGCGCGACGAAGTTTGCGAAGCCAGCAGCCAAGGTGATGGTTCTTTCTTATCGAACCGGCAAGATGCCCCTTAAGCCGTTCCTCCGGCGATTGCGCTGTCTTGCCAACATAGCGAACGTTCCCTGTGATCGGATCGACCAGCCCGTAGATGATCCAGTCCGGGCGCTCGAATCCGCATACCTGCACGCGCTCAACACCCGGCGCAATCCAGACGTTTTCCAAGAGCAGCTTCATACCTCCGAGTATCGCTTGAAGGACGCGGCGCTGATTGGATTTGTACAGACCCGCTAAGTGCTGATTAGAAGGTCTGATGGTGCGATCTGACGGCCCGCTTGTCGCGTCGGCAATTCCAGCGCCGTTTAGATTTGAACAATCCAGGCTCTATACAGGTTGGTTGTGCGGATGGGCTTGCTGAAAAAGGAAACGGCGCGCCGGGATGACGCGCCGCTTGGGTGGAGGGAACTATGTTGCGGAGGAACTACGCTTCTAGCAGCGCGACTTCGAGCGGAGAGATTTCGTGCACCTCGGGTGGCAGGCCCTTCTCGTTGACAGCCCGGAAGTACGCCCCGCGAACCTCAGCGCGGAGATCGCGGAACTTGCCGATGCCCACGCCTTCCCGCGCGCAGGCTTCGTGCTCCGTGCAGCCGTTGTAATATGCCGCTAACGCGCGCCGTTCGGCTTCTGGCAGCTTGTCGAGAATCTCCTGCATCATCTCGACCGTGCCCCTGGCAGCAGCGCGGCGCTTGCGGCGCAACGCTCCGATACCGACTAGCCCCGAGCCAATGGTCAACAGCGTTGCGACTTCGGGCGTTTCCGCCTGTTGCGCTTGCCCTGGCCCGAACTCGATGCTGCCGATTTGGAATTGATAGCCGCTATTGGCCGTTTGAATCGTGAAGGAGTTTATCGGCGTATCGCTGGTGAAGCCAAGGAACTCCGCTGATTGGACGTTGTCGTGGTAGTTACCGGCGAAGTTGCCGTTGACAAAGAAGTAGTAAACCGGGCCAAGGTCAATCGGTTTGAACTGTATGCCGATCTCCGTCACGCCCGAGGGCAAGCCGGTGATCGTTATCGGTGTCGAAGCGTTGATCTCACCGCCCGTAACGGCGAAGGTGCCAGGGCCGGTGATGAGCAAGCCGTCTGTCGGGTCCACGAGGGTGCTGGAATTGTTCCCGGTGAAGTTGCTGAAGTTCTCGGAAATTAAAGTTGGATCGCTATTGCCCGGCCACTGCCCGACTGAGTTCTGGCAATTCTGGCTGCAATAGGCGGTCATGGTTGACGCGGTGGCCGATATGGCTAGCGCAACGGTCAACAGCAGAAGTTTCTTCATTGATAGTCTCCTTTGGGTTCGGGACTTCCTAGGCAGGAAGGCCGCTTTGTTCTGGCAGGAGCGCCGGAACGGAGACTACTTTATACTGCCGGTTGCGGTGCCGGCAAATTCTGACCACTACCAGTTGTAGAGGATTATTCCTAGGCCATTGGGAATGGTGGTTTCCTCATCCGCCGAACGGCGCGGACCATCCGCTTACCTGGATAGCGCCTGTATCGCTCACTCGGGCGATCCGATGAACTGCACGGAACCACATGCCTGCTGTGTTCCGGTTGTGGTGGAGCTACTAATTGGGGATTAGTCGGTCTGGGTTTTGTTCAATGGTGTACGCGCTCAAAGCCACGCCCGCTTATGTTTGGTGGGGAGTCGAACCCGGCGCACGGTGAAGTGCTTCTTTTATTGATCACGTGAATTGATGGTGGCGCGCGCCCTCGGGGCGGGAATGACGGGGCGTCTTGTTTTAGAGTGCCGTCTTGTTTACGTCTTGTTTAGTCTTAAGACGCTCCAACTCCACACCCGCTTGACGCCCGCGCACCACGTCTCCCACGGCTTGTTATAAATCGAATAAACCTTTAAATCTCACTCGACAACAACAACACTCGTAAAAGGGTTTGTACCGAAATCCTCAAAGACGGCGCAAAAGCTGCCATATCACCCTCGTATCTTACTCATTTTTCAAGACTTGCCCGTCACGCCCACGTCTTAAGACTAAACAAGACGTAAACAAGACGGCATCCTAAAACAAGGCGTTTACATCGCTTCCTGGTCCGCCAGCGGATTCTTAGGTCCCTTCCCTAGCGGGTCCACCGTTGTGCTTGCGTCCGCAGGCCTGCCGTTCACCTGAGACAACCACATCTGGCGCAACTGGCTACCCTCCATCGCGCCGTACATCTCGAAGTGCCTGACGGCCCAGAAATACACTTTGTCAGCGCCCACCCGCGTCTGGCCCAAGTTCTGATAGCCAAGGCGTCCAAACGCTCTGCCGATCTCCTTCGGATTCGCGCGCAGATTCTTCTTAATCAACGGCTCCACAAGCACATCAGTAGTAAGCAAATCCCAATGGCAAGGGTATTCGTTGGCTTCCACCTTCTCATAGATGAATTGATCGAGAGGCAGCATCGACTCGGCAATCAATGCCCGTTTCCCGGCAGTCATCGGTGCGTGAGCCTTTGGGAGGAACTTAGACAAATCTCGATTCGCCAGATAGAAGGCCAGCGCCGGGCCGTTATGCCGGGTCCAATCAAACAACGGCGCGTAATAGGCATTGCCCTGCGGGTGCGGCGGTGCGTTGCTCTTCAAAATACAATACCGCCGATCAGTGTTGTCAATTAGGATCGAATCGCGGTGGTTTGTGAAGAATAGGAAGTTGAACCGATTCGGCTGGTCATATGGTGGCCGGTACATCTCGCGAATCGTACACCAGTTTTCCGTAATCATCGGCTTCAACTTGTTCATCAATTCCATCCGTTGCTTCGCCATCATTTCCTCGACCACGATTAGCTGAGTGTTCCGCTGCCATTGGGTGAACGTCTCGTGTAGTTGGTCGTTGTGAACCATTGTTACGTTGTGCGGCCCGAGAACCAATTGCATCACGTGGCGGAAGTAGCTTTTGCCGTTCCCTTGATCGCCTTCCAGCAACACAGCCCAATGAACCTTCTCGCCGGGATGCCGGACTTGGAACGCCAGATAGTCGAGCAAAATGCTGGCTTCTTCACCGTCCGGGAACAGGTACTTTACATGATCGAGGAATGGCGATACATCGCCCGGCGCGGGCGTCACATCGCTTGGGCGCCAATAATTCAGCTTGCTTTGACCGTATTCGGTTACATACTGGCCTTGTTTAGGCCAGTATGTAACCCCGTCTACACGTTTAAACCCAGGGTTCTTCAGCACGTGTTCCGAGGGCTTCCCGCGCTGGAACAGCGGGCTGAAGTTGGCATCGAATTGTTCTTTGTCCCATTCCAAGAATCGATTCGTCTCTACGAACCTCTTGATGGAAATAGCATATATCCAGTTTTCACGGACTTCCGGCGCGTCCGAGGCTTCCGTATCGAATCCACGGAATCCATTCTGCTTCGCAAAGTGAATGATGGTTCCCGCCGTGAGCCCTTTGTCCACGAAACTGTTCCACTGAACCAATGCCGTCTTGGAGTCGTACTTATCGGGCGCGCCTTGGCTCCATTCATTCCAGACTTCCCATCCGCGCTTCTCGCCTAATTCCTTCTTGAGCGCCGCGCCGATCTGCCACCAGATATCACGCTCACAGTCCGGTGGAAGAAAGCGCTCACCATCCGGGCCGGACATATAGAGCAATTTAACCAACTCTTGCGGATCGGTCTTTTCAACCTTGGTATTCTTGGCAACCAGTTCGGCCTGGGCTTCATCGATGTCTTCAGCAGGATTGATCTTTAATCCTTTCATCGCGGCCTGTTCCAGCCACTCGGGCATATCGGCAATCTTTGTCGATATGTCGGACACCCATTCATACTTCTTGCCAGACTTATGGTTGCTAGGAGGAAGGATGCAGTAACCGCCATATCCGCGCACATCCAGGTGCCTTCCTAGCACATCCTGGCTGTTCTTGATCTCCTGGGTTGATAGGAAGTAGAGATGGCGCCCACCCCCACCTGTCTTGGCTATCCGCGTATCGGGCAGCGCCCAGTTCGCCTCTACCAGCGCCTGGAGTGACGCCGCGCCAACCTTTGGCAATCCCGTTTTCTTGTCAATCCCGGCATCTACATCAACAACGATGAGTCCACCATGGCCGGTAGCAAGGCCGATATTCGCGTGTGGAGTCGTCGTCCACCACGCCTGCACTGTGGCTTCGTCGTCCGTTGCATCCGAGACGCCGTTTCTCGTACACGGATGCTTCCCCGTTCTCTGACATTTTTCCTTTCGGCAGCTACATCCGCCCGAGGCGAGGACGTAGAAGCAAGGGAATATTTTCCACCCACGCTTGATGTATTCGAGCGCGTGCGGCAGATTGCCTTTTTGATTGTTCTTTTCCATGGCGATTTTTGGCCATGGCGGTGATCCGGCTTGCGACGGTTCGGCGAGTCGAACAAGCTATCCTAAGAGCGATTGTCCTACGCCATTCCATGGCTGGGCGCGGATTAAGCAGGGTCCGCGCCCTACTTTCCCGCCTGAGCCGTCTCCTTCCGATTAGCAACAGAGCGCCCGATACCAGTGGCGGCATTCGGCGCGGAACCATCTTTGCGTGGGCGTCCAATGCGCCCCTCGGGATGAAAAGGCCGATCCTCGGGGTTGATCCGGTGAGACTCCATATAGGCAATCACATCCTCCACCGAGTAACGGATGCATCGCGGAAACGGCATGTACGCAATGCCGGTGCGGGCGCTGCGATCCTTACGCAGCTTCGAGACGGGAATGCCCGTCATCTGCTCCACCTCAAATTCATTGAGGTAGACGCGCGGGATGGGCCGGGAACGTTTTGACGCGGGCGCGGTGGCAGCGCTCCTGACTAATTCGAGAACAGCAACGGACATGGCGAACTCCAGATTCAGAATTCGCCGTACTCACTGATGGGCGCTTGCCCGGCTGAAAATACAAAAGCCCCAGACAGAAATACGGCGTTGATTGCCGTTTTTCGGTCTGAGGCTACTTGGGATGAAATGCTAGAACACTCCATCCCGCACCACATTGCCCCGTTCCTAAGTCTCGCTGGCTGGTGAGTAACCTCAAGGACAATGCGCGCCACCGCTAGATGGTTATGGCTGGTTTGAACCGCCATAGCGCAATGCTCGACTCACCCGAGACGACCACAAGGGAATCGGTTGGAAAGACGCTCACAACCATACGGCCTATGAGGACCGCAGACCCCTCTGGGGAACTTCAACTATCAAAGATCAAAACAGCCGGACTCCCCTATTATCGCCGATCTCGAAATCCCTACTTTCCTTTTGCGTCCGGTTTTTTGGCCATATGGTCCTTGATGTAATTCGTGATCTTCTGCTGATGCTTCACCAACTCCGGCAGAAGACCGCGCATATACGCAACGGTGAGATTGGCCGGGCGCTGATTCATCAGGAAGCTGATGTCAGTCAGCATCACCTGCGCGCCCTGGGCGAACGATGCATAGGAGTGACGCAGGCTGTGTGGTGAGTAGTCCTTCAGAAACGGGTGTTCCTTCTCTTTCGGTTCCTCGATATGCTCGCTTTCGCTATCGAGCGCCGGGAACACCCAAGGCGAATCGGGAAACGCGGCACTCGTTGATTTGCACTGTTGACGGGCGCGCAGCAGGTCCACGAGGTAATCGCTCAACGGGATGAAGAATGCTTTGGCGCGCCCGCCCTTGGGCGTCGGGATGAACACCGAAGGAATGCCATTCACTGCGCCCGTCAGGTCCACGTGTTCCCATCGCATCTCGGAAGTCGCAGTTCTGCGATTGCCCGTGAATAGTGCGAACAGGTTGAAGTCGCGCCGGACGGGATTGGGTAGCGCCATGATGTGCTCGTACCAGACGGGCAATTGCTCTAGCGTCAGTGATGAGTTGCGCGTTTCCTCCGGGTTCATGTCGAGCGGCTGGAACTCGGGCAACTTCAGGTGAGGTTTTTTGAGGCGGGCATACTTGTAGACTGCGCGGAATGCGCGCACCATTCCATTGGCAGCATACAGCGCTGGCTTGCGCTTCTTTCGCCCGCGTCCCTTACGCGCTTCGCTGTCCCAACCACGGCGCGTGATGGAGTCGTGCAAAGCCTCGATGATCGGTTGATTAGCTGCCAGCCATGTCATCGGCTTGTCCATCAGGTGGGCAAGGTGCGTATCGAAAATTCGCTGGTACTCGCTGATGGTTTTTTCGCTGCGCTCTTTCTTCCGTTCGTACAAATGAAGCTGGACGGCATCACGCAACGTGAAGGCGTCCGTCTCCGCGTCCACGAGGGCCTTCAGTTTCCGCGCGCCCTTTTCCGCGTTCGGGTTGATGCCGTTTTTCATCTGAACGATGGCGGTCATTGCCAGCTTGCGAGCTTCCTTCACCGGCATCGTATCGACGCGCCCGAGGTTCACCATCACCGATTGCCCGTTGATGTCGTGCTGCACGTAGAAGCTGCGGGACGTTCGATGGCAGAGAACAAAGAAGCCCTTCACTTCGGAGTCGTAATAGATCGCGGGCAGCTTTTCGTTCAGCCCGAACGTATAGGCGCGCTGCTCGCGCTTCGCAGCGCCCGCGTCATCGACACCTTGGAAGGGGAAAATTTTAACGTTGGCGTCCGTGAGTTTCAATCGGGCCTTGCGGCGCGCCGGGATGACGGGCGCGGGCATTTGAACGAGGTTTGTAGCGGCTTGTTGCATGGCGATTGTTCCTTTCCAAAATGGCAGGATCATCGCCTTCATCGAGGCAATATCGAGGGTTTTGCAATCGCCAACAACCCTCGCGGGCTCAACCGCCCGGCCCTGCGTTCGCCTCTATCTTATACTAAATGCAGGGCTTGTGGAAAGTCCCGGAAAATCCTGGAAAACAGGGAGAGGTTGGCCGGGAAAACTCTTAATCAGTAGGTTGTAGGTTCGATTCCTACCGCGCTCACCACTACCCTTCGGGCATAAAGATCGAGCAACTTCAAGCAGAAGAATTCCTTGATGATCTGGCCAAGAACGTGGTGCTCAAGACTATCTAGGTGCGCGCCAGATTCTTGGTTTGCGCCTGGCGAGGCAGCTTCCGAACGTTCCGTTCGTCGGTAACCTGCCTCATTGCTCGTTCAGTACAATCACCGGATCAACCTGGGTCGCCCGCCGCGCCGGCAATAGGCACGCGGCCAGCGCGACCAGGGCCAGCACCGCCGTCACGCTCGCCATCACCAAAGGATCCAGCGGCTGCACGCCGTATAGCTCGTTCTCCAGCGCCTTCCGCAGAGCTGCCGCGCCCGCGACTCCCAGGATCAACCCGACTCCAACCAGCACCAGTCCTTCGGAGAGCACCAGCTTCACGATCCCCGATGCGGAACAGCCGAGCGCAGCCCGAATGCCGATTTCGCGCCTCCGCTGCGTGACTAAATACGTCAGGACGCCGTAAATTCCAATTGCCGAGAGGAACAGCGCCAGCCCCCCAAACCCGAGCGCGAGCGCCATCGGCGTCTTTCGCGTCGACATCGAAAGCTCCGTTCTCTCAGCCATGGTGCGGATGTCGAAGAGCGCCAGTTCGGGGTCGATGCCCGCGATTTCCGAACGGACGGCGCGGCTGACCGAGCCCAAATCCGCCGGGCCCTTGATCGCGAACGTAAAGCCGCGCTCCGGGTTCTGAGCCATCGGAAAATAATAAACGCCGACCGGGGTGCCGTTTCCAGCCAGATCGTCCAAACGGATATCGCGCGCGACACCGACCACATTCAGCCAGCGGGTGTGCTCATCGGTCTTCATCAGGTTGTTGATATCCTGCGGCGTGTACATGCGCTGGCCGATGGGATCGCGGTTCGGCCAGAAATGCCGCGCCAGCCGCTCATCGACGATGATGGCCGGCGGGGCAGTTTCCATATCGCGGTGGTCAAAGCCGCGCCCGCGAACCATGGAAATTCCCATCGCTTCGAAATATCCGGGCGAGACCGTCACTTCGCGAGGCGATATGAGAGACTCGCCCGGCTTCATCACATAGCCTTCCGCGAATATCACGCTGTCGCTGTGATTACCGCCGAACGGAATGTCCGAAGTGGAGCCGGCCGAGGTTACCCCAGGAATGCGGCGAATCGCATCGAGCGACCGGTTCATCAGCGCGCGCAGCTCGGGTTCACCGGGATAGCGGGATCGCGGCGCACTGAGGGAAGCCGTGACGACGCCGCCCGTGTTGAATCCGGGGTCCACCTTCAGCAGCTGGCGGAAGCTGACCAGCAACAGCGCGGCGCCTACCAGCAGCACGAACGCGAATCCGATCTGCGCGATCACCAGACTCTGGCGAATCCGCCCGGAGCCCCTGCCGCCGGTCCCGCCCCGGCTGTCCTGACGCAAAGTGTCGTTCAGGTTGGCCCGGAACATGTGCGCCAGCGGGAGGAGCCCCACCACGATGCCGGCGCCGATCGACATTGCCAGCGCCACCACAACCACGGACGCATCGATCCGAACCTCGTCGACGCGGGGAAGCTGCTTCAGTCCGATGGCCATCAGGGACTGGAGCAGGGCCGCGCCGAGACCAATGCCAGCGAGGCCGCCGGCTCCGCACGCCAGTACATTCTCCACCATCGACTGGCGCGTGATCTGCGCGCGTCCCGCCCCCAGTGCCAGCCGCGTGGCGAATTCCTTCCTTCGCAGCGTGACGCGGGCCAGCGCCAGGTTGGCGATGTTCACCGCGCCGATCAGGAGCACGAACACCGCTCCGCCCCACAACAGATACAGTGTGCTCTTGACGTTCTTTGACCAGCATGTCGCGAAGCGGCTCCACGATGGTGTGAAATCCGGCGTTGATCAGAAGTTCCTTCCACTGTGGGAACCGTTCCAGATTCGCTTTATTCAGCGCATCCACCTGTGCCTGCGCCTGCTGGAGAGTCGCTCCCGGTTTGAGCCGGCCAATGTCGTGCCAATTGTTGGCGTGGCGCGCGGCTTTCTGCTCCGGCGTGAAGGCCAGAGGAACCCATAGCCGCACCTCGGGATCGATGAACTTAAAATCGGCAGGCATGACGCCCACGATGGTGTACGGCCGGCCATTCAGGCGCAAGTCTTTGCCTAATACATCGGGCGAGCCGGCGAACATCTGGTGCCACAGACCATAGCTGAGCAGTACCTTCTGTTGCGCGCCAATCTCCCCTTCATCGTCGTGAAACGTCCTGCCGAGCAGCGGGGCAACCTCCAGGAGCTTAAACAAGGAAGGCGTGGCGTTCATACCGCGGATTTTTTCCGGCGTTCCATTCAGGTCGATGGTTTGGTCCCCGAAGTTGAACATGGCCTGCTGCTGAAAAACGGTAACTTCTTTGAGTCGATCGTCATAATCGGCGCCACCGCTATTGGTCGCTCCGGCGGCTCCCGCTCTTGGATACTGGTTCGCCATGAGCAGGATCTCTTCCGCCCGAGGGACCGGCAGCGGCCGCAGCAACACCGCGTGAACGATCGCGAAAATCGCCGTGTTCGCGCCAATGCAAAGGGCCAGGGTTAACACCACAGTCATCGAAAAGCCTTTGTCCTTCAGCAGTGCCCGTAGGCCGAATTTAAGGTCGCGATAGATCGTGGGCATGAGAGTCCCTTCGAATCTAATACGAATCCCAGGCGGCATAGTTCGCAAGAACATCTAGGGCGTCTCAGGCCGAGCAGAATCCAGTCGGTATTGGCCCGTACCGCCTTGGCGGCCGGCAGAGTCCGGGGAATTGCAATCGAGATTTCATGGCGGCTTCACGCCGGCGCAAACGCCAGACGCTAGTCTCTATGCCGGAGGAAATACCATCGTGCTCAAGAAACTGAATGCAACTGTCATGCTTCTGTCCGCCGCGCTCGTCGCTCCGCAAGCATACTCGGACGACGGGAGGGACCTAAACCAGCGTAACGGCGTCCGGCGAGTCCTGCTGGTCAGCATCGACGGGATGCATGCCTTAGATTTTGAGAATTGCGTTACCGGCGGGTACTGTCCCAACCTCGCCGAACTTGGAGAAAACGGCGTGAACTACACGCGCACTTCCACGTCCAGGCCTTCGGATTCGTTTCCCGGACTGATGGCGCTGGTCACGGGCGGCACGCCGCGCACCGTGGGAGCGTTCTATGACGTCGCCTACGACCGCGTGCTGGCGCCACCGCAGAACACCACCGGCAACGGACTGGCCGGCGGTACGTGCACCCAGGGAGTCGCGAACGGCACAACCACGGAATTCGAAGAGGGGGTTGAGATCGACCAAACCAAACTTAACGGAGGCGGGCCGTACAGTCTCACCGACGGTGGGATCAAGTCCATCGATCCAACCCGTCTGCCGCGCGACCCGTTCAACAAGTGCGGGGTGGTTTATCCGTGGAACTTCATACGGACGAATACGATTTACGGCATTATCCATGCCGCGGGCGGTTACACCGCTTGGTCCGACAAACACGCGGCGTATGCCGCCGTTGGTGGCCCGACCGGCAGCGCAGCCCAGCCCAACATCGACGATTATTACTCGCCGGAAATCAATTCCAACGCGATCGCCCTGCCGGGGGTAACCACCGCCGACGGGCTCGCCTGCTCCGTTGCCGGGAATCCACCGACTCCTCCCGACAATAACGGGGGCGATTGGACCACTAGCTTCAAGAACATCCGGTGCTACGACCAACTCAAAGTAAACGCGATCCTGAACGAGATCGCCGGCAGGACGCACCTCGGTCAGAGCAAGGCTCCGGTGCCCAATTTATTCGGCATGAACTTTCAGGCGGTGAGCGTGGGACAAAAGCTGATCGAAAGCGGCGTGAAGGGCGGTTATACGGATGCGGCGGGCACCCCGACGCCGGATATGAAGCAGGCCATCGTGTTCGTCGATAAAGCCATCGGTCAGATGGTGGAGGAGTTGCAGGACCAAGGTCTGCTTCAGTCGACGCTCATTATCGTCACGGCGAAACACGGCCAATCGCCGATCGACACGAACCGGTTCAGCAAGATCAAGGCGACTTCACCTGCCCATCTGCTCGAGTCGTTCCTTCCGTTCTCCGAGTCGCCCGCCAATCCGACCGGCATCGGACCGACGGAAGACGATATCTCCCAGTTGTGGCTTTCTCATTCCAGCGACACGCTGACCGCGGTTGGGATCCTGGAGGCGAACGCAGCCGCCGCCGGTATCGGCCAGATCTTTTACGGGCCGTCGCTTGAAACCATGTTCAATGCGCCCGGACTGCCCCCCAACGGAGATTCTCGAACCCCGGATATTATCGTGCAGCCGAATGTCGGGGTGATCTACACGGGAAGCTCCTCCAAGCAAGCGGAGCATGGCGGGTTTGCGCAGGACGATACCAACGTGATGCTGCTGGTGTCGAATCCCGGTATTCGCGCCCGGACGGTGACTAGTTTCGTGGAAACCGCCCAAGTGGCCCCCACCATTTTGCAGGCTCTCGGACTCGATCCCAGCGCTCTGGATGCCGTCCAAAAGGAAGGCACGCCGGTCCTGCCGGGATTGAATTTCAACAACTAGGATCGCACTCAGGCGGGCGTCGAACGGCGCCCGCCGAATCGCAACGCTCGCGATTTTGATTGACGGTCTTGCGCCGGAACGATGGCTTGCAGGTTTCGCTCGGCTCGCGCGTACACCGCCGCGAGAAAGATGAACCCCACGACTGGTACTTTTCGCATCCCTCATTTTCCATCACGGGCGGGTGTAGAATGAACCACATGAACAAGCTGCTCTTCAGCGCTGTCTTTGCCGTTGCCGTTTGCGGTCAAACCAAGACCCCCGACCTGTGTGTGCCTCCGCCCACCGGGACCGCGCCCGCATTGCCGGCTCATCTGATGACCGGACAGGGAACCGAGTACGTTCACTTGACGATCACCACGTCGAGTCCGGAAGCTCAGAAGTTTTTCGATCAGGGCCTCGCCCAGTTGCACTCCTTCTGGGCGGTGGAAGCCGAACGCAGCTTCTTGCAGGCGGCCGCGCTCGATCCCGCCGCGCCCATGCCGTGGTGGGGCGTCGCGATGATCGCTGCCGGAGATTACCGCCCGCGTCATCAGCTTGAAAACGCCGCCAACGGAAACGCGCAGCGCGCTGCCGGTGGACGCGCGAAGGCTGCCGCCGAAAAGGCCGTCGAGTTGAGCAAAGTTCCGGGCAAAGCCACCGATCTGGAAAAGCTGTACATCGCCTCCATCGCCGCGCGCCGCATGCCGGGATCGAAAAATCCCGATGACGCCTACATCGAAGGCCTCCGCGCGGTTGTCGCGAAATATCCCGGAGAAGTGGAAGCGCGCACTTATCTTTCCCTGCATCTGATGCGCGGATTCGAGCTGCCCGGCCACACGCCGCGCGCCGATTCGATGGAATCCGTCGCCATTCTGCGCCAGCTTCTGATCGACGCGCCGAATCATCCGGGCGTGCACCACTACGTGATCCACGCCTGGGAAGGCTCGAGTTTCGCCAAAGATGCCTGGCCGAGCTGCAAGCGCTACGCCGAATTGGTCACCAATATCCCGCACGCGCTTCACATGCCTGGTCACATTTATGCGCAGACCGGCCGCTTCGCCGACGCGGAAAAATCCTTCGGCGACGCCGCCGTGAATGAGCGCGGATACATGAAAGCCGATGCGCTGTATGGCAGCGGCCATCACGGCCACAACGTTCATTACCTCTCCACTGCGTATGCATTTGACGGCAAGTACGATCAGGCCAAGGATGCCGCGCGGGAGCTGCTCGCCATTCAGGAAAATCCACGCGAAGCCGCGCAGGTGGACAATTCGTTTTCCGCGCACCGCCAGGGTTGGTTCGCCATGATGCGCGCGCTGATCCTGTCCGAAAACTGGGATGAGATTCTGGACGGCACGACCCTTCCAGTCTACGATCGCCCGCGCGAGCAGGCGTGGCGGCACTGGGCGATGGCGGTCGCGCAGGCGTCCAAAGGCAACGCGGGCGCGGCCGCCGAAGAAGCTCGCCAGATGGATGCGATGTTGAAGGATTACGAAGCGCAGGTGAAGCACAAACCTCCAGCCGAACTGCTGGTGGCTCGCCAGGAGCTTGACGGTCACCTGCTCGCCGCGGAAGGAAAGACCAAACAGGCTCTGAATGCGTTCGGCACCGCGTCGATGGCGCAGCGCAAGCTGCGCTACAGCGAACCGCCGTACTATCCGCGCCCGGTGGATGCCGCCACCGGCGAGGTGGCGCTCAAAACGGGTCAGTTGACCGAAGCCGAGAATGCGTTCCGCAGGGCGCTGTCCGATCTGCCTGGTAATGTGCGATCCGTCGACGGGCTCAATGAAACGTTGCGCCGCGAAAACAAACGGGTGCGGCTGCCGCTCACTAAAGTCGCTGAGTAAATTTGTGTAAAATTTCGATCCTTGGCGCGCGGACCGGCCGGATCCTCGGCCGCGATCGCCGCGCAACGCGAAGGTGCGCACGTCCGGCTGATCGAAAAGACCAAATTCCCACGCCACAAAGTTTGCGGCGAATTTTTCTCGCCCGAAATTGAAGCGTCGCTGCGGCATCTCGATATATGGGATGCATTCATCGCCGCCGGACCCGCCCGTATCCGGCGGATGAAGCTGCACTTCGGGCATCGCGAAAAGCAGACGACGCTGGCCGAGCCCGCCTGGGGCTTGAGCCGCTACGCGTTCGATCAACTTCTGCTCCGCCAAGCACTTGCGCTGGGATCGGAAGCTGGCCGGCGACTGCCACGGCGAGCCCACCATCATCGCCTGTGGACGTCATATCGCCGACTCGCAGCGCAGCCGCCGTCTGTTCGGATTCAAAGCGCACTTTGAGGGTCCTGCGGACGATGCGGTTGAGTTATTTTTTTTCGATCAATGCTATGTGGGTGTGAATTCCGTGGAAGGCGGCCATACCAACGTTTGCGGATTGGGCCCGGAAGACGTTTTGAAACGTTTCAATTTCGATTACGACGCTGTGGTTGCGGAATCGCCCGCGCTGGCAGCGCGGCTGAAGCCGCTTGTCGCGATCGATGAAATGGCTGAGCACCGGTCCCCTGCGATTCCGCCAGAATTTCGGTGCCAGCGCAAATTATCTGGCCGGCGACGCGCTGTCCTTCGTCGATCCGTTCACCGGCACGGGCTTGGTGGCGGCCGTGAAAACAGGATGCCTCGCGGGCACGGCCGCGGCGCGCGGCACCACGGTCGCGGAGTATCTGGCCCAGTGCCGGGCGCAATTAAAACAGCCCTTCGAAGTCGCGTCGTTGTTTCGAAAGGCTGTCAACACAGGCTGGGCAGACCATCTCGCCGGTTTGATCCCCGGAAGAATGCTGTTCGCGCTCACGCGGCCTCGGAAGTGATTTTAGGCATAAAAAAGCCGGTGAGTACTCGGAGGAAGATACTCACCGGCCGGCTCACCACTACCGCGAGGTCGTAGCGCGCCGAACTTTTGGGCGGCTCGCCAGGCAGTCGGCGAACCATTCCCTAGAGAAAGAGACGCGGTGAAACCAATTAAGGTTCCACAACTGGACACCAGTATCGTAACACTCCTTTGATGCTTCTGTACAGAGGGAACTAGTCATTTCACCCATAGAAATAGTACCGTCAACTAAGGGTACACGGGTGGCAAATCGCCCACGCTACTGAAACCGCTCATTAAGGACCGCTGCAAGCCGGTAGCCGGCCAGAGCGATTTGAGCCTGCGCGACTTTTCGGGCGTTCTCGACATAGCTAACCGTTAGCTGAATCGGGTGATCGCGTGACCCGGTCTCCAGGCCGAAGGTGTAAACCTCGGCAATCGCGAGCTTTGCGCCTTCCTGAATCCACTTTTTGGGGTTCTCCTCCAGCCGCCGGGGCGCGGGATGCGCGGCCACGGCTTCGGCGGCGTATTTGGTCACGTAGGCGTCGCGCTGGTCGGTGCCGCAGGCCGAATCCCACAAACCGTGCAGATTCCGGCCAGGCTCGACGAAGACTCCGTTCCCGCCGGCATCGCTCTTCCCGGTCGATCTCAGGAATCGGCCGACGTCGTGCAGCGGCTGATGGACGTCGCCTTCGACGTGCTCGAACCAGGGCAAATCGTAAACGGCGGTCTCTCCGGTGAGTCCGCGAATCAGACGTGGCAGCTCGCTGAGGGCGCTCGGGGGGCGCTGCTTTTCGGTATGCGCGCCATCGGGCGCGTAGGGAGTGTCGTAGTAATGCCAGTTGGTGTGCCGCTTCATGTCGGGAAACCCGGGGAGCAGCGATGTCGGCTGCGCATCCATGCGTGTGTCATCCCAGAATCGCCGATCGCCTTTGATCGTATCCGGCCAAACCGCGGCAGCGAGGAACGCAGCTCGGGCGCGGCCGGCGTCGTCAGCGGGGGCGCCTTGAATCAGAATGCCTTGATAATCCGGATGACGACGGATCAAGTCGTCCACGCGGGCGCGAGCTTTCGGCGTGAGCCGTTCATAAGCGATGGCGGCAATGACTCGATGTCCGGTGCCGTCCCATGCGGACGCAGGAATCGCTAAAGACAGAGAGAGCAGGATCGAAAAAAAACGCATGAACTTCAAGGATACCCGGTCGCGCCGCGTGAGCACGACGTGTTCGATTCAGAGTCCGCAGCGTACCGGGCCATCTGGAATAGGCTAAAATTTTAGTCTACGGGCAAAGGTGAGGCCGATGGACTTCCTTCATTCCATGCGAACCCGCGTAAGCGAAGAAATGAAACGAAGGGGCCATGACGGTGCAAGATCTCGCCCGCGCCGCAAGATTTCACCCTGTAACTATTAAGCGGTTTCTGAGGGGCGATAAAGTTGGCCTCCACACGGCAGCGAGGATAGGAGCGGAGCTCGGTCTTAGCCTCGACTTCGACCCGCTTCCAGAAAGGTTGCCGATCGTCGAGGGGTCCGCCGACCTGGCACCTGTCGTTCCAGCTAACAGGGCGGCCCTTAACCCCGCTTCTGCGCCAGCATTCGAATTGTTTATCGATCCGATCCTAAGTCCATCACAGGTGACCGAAGCAGTCGACGCCCTAGCGGAATTCTTTCGAACTGCCGGTGGCGTCGGTTTAACCATTGAGTCGGAAAACCAGGAAGCCCACGTCCTGGAGCGCGTCGATGCTTGAAGCCGGCAAACAAACTCGACTCAAGGTGTGGATTCGTGCTGTCCTCCCGGGCCATTGGGGTGGCGAGGCCGGCCGCTGGTTTCGCGGCGCACTCATCAAAATCGCCCGGTTCGGCCGCGACGAGCTGAAGCTGCCGGAGAAAACTAAGTCGATTCGCGACGCTGCTTGGGCGCACGCTGAGGGTGCTACCGTCGGCACCAGCCAGGCTGAGGCTCTTCTGAAGTGGCAGGAGGCCGAGAGCAAGCGCATCGAGGTGCAACCTAGGCAACAAACCCTCGATGACAGTGTTCAGCAAGTGCGTGTCGCCACCGAAAAGCTCAAAGCGGAAGCCGAAAAAGCCAAGGCAGAGACCGAGAAACTGAACGCCGAAGCCGAAAAGCTTCGCGCCGAAGCATCGAGTCTTCGAGTAGACGCCGCGATCAAGCTAGTTGACCGCCTCGTCGCGGCGAGGGTCTGGATTGTTCCCGACAGCAGTGGCGGCTTTCACTTGGTTCCCCTTCCGAAGAATGCGGATGTCTCACAACTGTATCCGGAGCTGATCCCAGAAGACCTTCTTTCCTTGGACGCAGTCGGGTTAGGTTATGGGCCAGCCGTTACATTCGGATTTCGCTTTTCGAGTCCGACGACCAGCGCCAACTACACCGAATCGATTCGGCAGCAATTCCGCGAAAGTCCTCTTCCTCCGGATCAGAAGCCATTTGACACTATCAAGCAGGACGAACCCAAGCCCTAGCGTCCACTTCTCTACGACGGTCTTGGCGTATGGCTCACCGATCGCGCGGCATCAAGGCGACGTGATAGATTCCGGCTCCGCGGGCCGAGTCGATTACTCGCGCCACGTCTTCGAAATCGGTTTTGGGAGCGCCAGCGACGAACAGAACGCCGGCGGCGCGAGCCGTGAAAATGCGGCGGAGCTCGGATTCGAGATTCTCCCAGGCAACCGGTTGCGTGTTGATCTTCAGCGTGCGGTCGGCTGCGATGCTGACCACAATTTCGCGCGGATCGGCCGTCGAGCTCTTGTCCGCCGGCGGCACAGACTGGGCATTCAGGCCGGTGGAGTATTGCGGATGGATCACCAGAAAAATGATCAGCAGCACCAGCAGCACGTCGATCAGGGGCGTGACGTTGATCTCGGCTCGATTGCGCGTGCTTGTCGTCATGCCTGTATGGACACCGTACTCGGCGCGAAGTTCCGCGCCCTGCTGCGATTCGGCTTTAACCGCTTCCTTCGGTCGCGGCTCTGTCCCGGCAATCCGTTAGATTAGCGAGTGCCATGAGCCATGAAAGGAGGGAGCGGTCAATGCCGAACGACGAGAGAAGTTCCGCGATATTCTGAAGGGTCTATGGTGCACATTCCCATTCTGCGCAAGGGCGTGCCGTATCGCAGTCTCGACGTGATCCGGACGCCGCATTACCGGACGCGCGAAGATTTCGTCGAGATCAGCCAGGCCAACGTCGGGTTGATCCGCCGGGATCTTCTGGACCAGCGCTCCGCGAGAGAAGCGCTGGCGGCGTTCTCGACCAAAGAGCTGATCGCGATTAGCAGGCGCGCGGCGGACATTTTTCTGAATGACTCGCTGCCGCTGGGCGATACCGAACAAACGCCGGACGATTATGTTCGTCAACTCGCGTCCACGACTGGCATGCCGCATGTGCTGGCTCGGCGGAACATGAAGAAAATCCACGCGGCGCTCAGCGAGATGGAGAAAGTCCTGAAGGGGCTGACCCGCGGTGTGCCGTTCGAAGTTCTGGATCGCGGCTTCGGCGACGGGTTGAGTTTCTTTCCACGCGCCGATTCGATGGGAGTGGTGCTGCCGTCGAACTCGCCGGGCGTTCACTCACTATGGACACCGGCGTTCGCTCTGAAGATCCCGCTGGTGCTGAAGCCCGGCAGCGCGGAGCCGTGGACTCCCTACCGCATCATTCAAGCTTTGATTCGCGCGGGCGCTCCGCCGGCGGCGTTCAGCTACTATCCCGCCGATCACGCGGGCGGCGGCGAAATTCTGCGCCAGTGCGGGCGCGGCATGGTGTTCGGCGACGTTGCCTCGACACGAGTGTGGGCCGGCGATCCGCGCGTGGAAGTTCACGGGCCGGGGTACAGCAAGATCGTGATCGGCGAGGATTGCGTGGACGATTGGGAAAAATATCTCGATCCGATGATTGCGTCGATCGCTGAGAACTCGGGCCGGTCCTGCGTGAACGCGTCGGGAGTATGGACGCCGCGCCACGGCGCGAAGATCGCAGAGGCGCTGGCGGAACGGCTGGCGAAGATCGTACCTCGCGCGGAGGACGATCCGGCGGCGCAACTGGCTCCGTTCGCCGATCCTAACGTGGCCCGCCGCATGTCGCAGATGATCGATGCGGAAATGGATGGGGCTCGCGATGTCAGCGTGAAGTATCGGGGGGCGGATCGATTCGTCTCTTGGGAAGGCTGCGGGTATCTGCTGCCGACCATTGTGGAATGCGCGGTGGATCATCCGCTGGCGAATCGCGAATATTTATTCCCGTTTGCGAGCGTCGTGGAAGTCCTACAGAGCCGCTTGCCGGAGGCGATGGGGCCGTCGCTTGCGGTGATGGCGCTGACGAATGATGAACATTTCCGGCGGCGTTTACTGGCGTCGCCCATGGTCGGGAGACTGAATTTCGGTCCGATCCCGACCATGCAGATTACCTGGGACCAGCCGCATGAGGGGAACCTGTTCGATCATTTATATGCTCGCCGGGCGTTCCAGGCGGCTTAATTTTCATGATTCGCTCCATAGCACGATACATCCTGACCGCGGCAGCCGCGCTTTCTGCACTGGGCCAGAGCGGCAATCCCAGCACGATTACTGGAGCCGGATATTTGTACCCCGGGCCGCTCTTCGTCGCTCCCGGACAAGTCATCACGGTATTCGCAACGGGAGTGGGCAGCACACTCAAGCAGCCGGTGTTTGCCGGAGCCGGCAATCTGCCCACGTCGCTGGCGGGAATCAGCGCCACCATAATCCAGCAGACGAACATCCTGGCGCCGATCCTCCAAGTGAGCCCGGTGACGCTTTGCCCGAATTGCGGCGTGATGACGGCCATCACCATACAAATCCCCTACGAGTTGTACCAGGTGCCACCAAACGGCGGCTTGGGGCCGAGCCTGTTTCTTTTCATGACCGAGAACGGAGTAGCTGGGAATTGGAAAAGTTTGCTTCCGGCGGGCGACCAGGTTCATATTCTGACGGTCTGCGATACGGTCATCGGCGGGGCGGGCGGCACCACTGGCAGGTGCGCTTGGGAGGTGACCCATGCGAACGGCACGCTGGTTTCGACTGATAACCCGGCCTCGGCGGGCGAGGAGCTGGCCGCATATGCAGTCGGCCTGGGCGCGACGAATCCCGCGGTGCCCACGGGTCAGCCCGCGATGCAGCCGGCGCCCACCGTGGAGACGTTGCGGCTGGCCTTCAATTTCGGGGCCGATGTTTTACCGTCGGCGCCACCGCCGTTTTTGCCGGGGATCTCGAGTCCGGTGCTGCCTCCGGCTCCGTTGTTCGCCGGCCTGACACCCGGATATCCCGGCCTGTATCAGATCAACTTCGTGGTGCCGGCCGTGCCCGATGGATTGCCTGCGTGCGCAACCGGACAAGGACCGAATTTGGTCAACACGAATCTGGCGGTGACCGTGAGTGGTAGGCAGTCGTTCGATGGAGTGACCATTTGTGTCTCGCTTCCGAAGTGACCCGCTCCGCAATCACTCCATTCGAAGCGCGCGGATCGGATCGGTCGACGCAGCGCGCCGAGCCGGGAAGTACGTAGCCAACGCAGGAATCATGGCGATCCCGGGGGACGAGGAAATCCGGCGGTGCCGCGCGGTTGCGGTGAAGTGGATCGGGACAGGGCGGCACCCAAAATGATGCGGACCGGCATCGAGTCCCGTCCGGCGTTGGGTGGTGGTGCGCTATGGGTTCCCGGCGGGCCGCTAACGAAATAACGGCGTCCCGTCGATTCCATCCTATAGGAGCTTGTTGAAGAATCCGGCTCGCACCGCCCGCTCACGAGTTTGTGTGAAAAGTCAGTACCCACCGGTTCCTTTGGTCGCGGCTCGGCGCGTAAGTGCGGAGGCATCGGATGACTTCCGAGCCGCGCGCGTGAGCGAGCGATTTCGAAATTTTTCAGCAAGCCCTTAGATTCTGTATTCTGAGGTCAGATGCAATCCTTCGACATGATCGTCATCGGCTCCGGCCCGGCGGGGCAGCGGGCCGCGATTCAGGCCGCCAAATCGGGGAAACACGTCGCGCTGGTGGAGAAAGCGCAGTGCATCGGGGGCGTGTGCATCAACACCGGCACCATCCCCAGCAAGACCATGCGCGAAGCCGTGATGCACCTTTCCGGCTACAACTACCAGAACATCTACGGCGTCAATTACCGCGTCAAGGAAAAGATCTCGATGGCGGATCTGGCGTTCCGCGTGCAGCACGTGATCAAGACCGAGATCGACGTGACCCTGGCGCAGCTTTCGCGCAACAACATCGAAGTGTTCTTCGGCATGCGCCAGCTTCGTCGATCCGCACACGATTCGCGTGACGCAATCCGCAACGGCTCCATCGATTATCAGGCGGGAACGTCATCATCGCCACCGGCACCAAGCCGGCCGTATCGCCCAAAGTTCCGATCAACGGCCGCAACATCATCAACAGCGATCAGGTCCTGCAGATGCCGGAGATCCCGCAAGACGCTGATCGTGGTGGGCGGCGGCGTGATCGGCGTCGAGTACACGTGCATGTTCGCGACGCTGGGCGTGCGCGTGATCCTGGTGGAAAAGCGGCCGCGGCTGCTGGAATTCGCCGACGCGCGAAATGGTGGAGGCGCTTTCCTATCATCTGCGCGACAATCGCGTCACCATGCGGCTGAACGAAGAAGTTTCGAGCGTGGAGGAAACGCCCGACGGCAGCGTGGTGGCCAATCTGGAAAGCAAGAAGAAGCTCTCCGGCGACGCGCTGCTCTATGCCGTGGGCCGGCAGGGCAACGTCGACGAGCTGAATCTGGCCGCGGCCGGGATCGAGGCCGACGCGCGCGGGCGCATTCCGGTGGACTGCGGATTACCGCACCAAGCAGCCGCACATTTTCGCGGTGGGCGACGTGATCGGGTTCCCCAGCCTCGCTTCGGTTTCGATGGAACAGGGCCGCATCGCCGCGGCGCACGCTTTCGACAAGACCGTGCACTCGAATCCGGCCGACTTATCCGTACGGGATTTACACCATTCCCGAGATTTCGTTCATCGGCAAGACCGAGGAGCAGCTTACCGATGAGGACGTGCCGTACGAAGTCGGCGTGGCGTATCTATCGCGAGATCGCGCGCGGGCAGATTCGCGGCGATACCACGGGGCGGCTGAAAATCATTTTCCATCGCGAAACCAAGGAACTGCTGGGCGTTCACATCATCGGCGAAGGCGCCAGCGAGCTGCTGCACATCGGGCAGGCGGTGCTGATCCTGAAAGGGACCATCGATTATTTCGTCGATACGGTATTCAATTATCCGACGCTGGCCGAGTGCTACAAGGCGGCGGCGTTCAACGGACTGAACAAGCTGGCTCGTCCCTAGCACAGCCTATGGCTGCCTTGGTCGCGGCGAGAGGACGATGAAGGTTTGTGCGATTGGTCTGGCGCGGTTCGGTTATAGGAATTAGGAGAGAGGATTTATGGCGCGCAACATCGGACTGGTGATTACGGAACACATCACGATGGGGGTGGTGGAAGACGATCGCGTGGTGGGCGAGGTGGCGCGCTATCCGGAGGGTCCCGATGCTCCCGACCAGATTCGCGCGATGCCGGCGGAGGAGCTGGTCCGCGTCCAGGCCGACGAGATCAAAGCGCTGGCCGAGGGCGAGCCGATGGAGGCGATCGGACTGGCGTACCCGGGCATTGTGCGCTGCGGCGTGATCGAGGATTCGCCGAATCTGCACCAGTTAAAAGGATTTCCGATGGAAACCGCGATGCGGACGGCGCTGGCCGAGCGCGGCGATGCACTCGAAAATCGCGGTTTCAAACGACGCCGACGTGGTGGCGTCGGGAATCGCGGCGGCGCACGGAAAGCTGGATCGAGCTCGTTCGGGTGTGGACGCTCGGCAACGGGATCGGGTTCGGGCGGTATCCGGCGGCGGACGGGATTTGGGAAGGCGGGCACATCGTCGTGTCGCTCGATCCCAATGAGCGTTTCTGCGGCTGCGGCGGGATCGGGCACCTGGAAAGCATCATGGGCCATCGCGCGATGCGGCTGCGGTTTCTCGACATGGAACCGGAAGAAGTGTTCGCGGCGGCCAAAACCGGCGAAGATCCGCGCTGCGCCGAGTTCGCGATTCTGTGGCATCGTGCGCTGGCGGCGGCCACGTCGTCGAGCATCCATATGAGCGGTCCGGGGAAATTTTACATCACCGGTCCGGGCGCGAAGTTCATCAATCTGGCGATTTCTCAATCGCTGCGTCCAGGAGATGGTCAAAATGAGTCCCGTTGCAAGGCTATGTGTTTGAAATCGTGGAGCGCAGCGACGAGATCGGTCTGATCGGCGCGGTGGTAAACGCGAAGCGGGCGTAGGAGGAATCCGATTTCAGCACGCTAGAGAATCGCGACGGGATTCGGCCACTATCTCGTGTGCGTACACCTGCGGATCGTGGACTGAAGCGGCTCGCGCCATGGCCGGCGGCTTTCGGATTCCTTCTGTTTCTGGCGCCTGCTTTGAGGGTGGGCGCGCCGGGATGCGGAATAGACACTTTTGGCGGCATCGGGACGACCGGTATCTTGGTCCTCACTGGGTCGGCCGGTCTGGGGATTTTCGGGCTACGGCGCCGGGTCAGACGCTGCTCCTAACTTCCGATCAATTCGGGCTATGGTTGTTTCGGCTGAAAATCCGGTATAATCATTGTGACCGCCACATTACTTATGCCATACAGGAGATCCCGGTGAAGCGTGCTGGCTCCGACGATTCCCTACGTTGTTCTTTTTGCCACAAAAGCCAGGATGTTGTTGGTAAGCTGATCTCCTCCCCCTCCGATTACCCGCGTGCCTATATTTGCGACGAGTGCATTGCCGTCTGCAACTCGATCCTCGAAGACGACCGCCATGAGCAGCAGTATGGCGACGCCCCATAAGCTCCCTAAGCCGCTGGAATTAAAGGAGTATCTGGATCAGTACGTGATCGGCCAGGACGCCACCAAGAAGAAGCTGGCGGTAGCGGTCTACAACCACTACAAGCGCATCCAGATGAACAAGCAGCGCACCGGCGAAGTGGAGCTGTCCAAATCCAACATCCTGCTGATCGGGCCGACCGGAACCGGCAAGACGCTGCTGGCGCAGACCCTGGCGCGCATTCTGGATGTGCCCGTTCGCCATCGTCGACGCCACCACGCTGACCGAAGCCGGCTACGTCGGCGAAGACGTCGAGAACATCATCCTGCGGCTGCTCCAGAACGCCGATTGGGACGTGCAGCGCTGCCAGCAGGGCATCATCTATATCGACGAAATCGACAAGATCGGCCGCAAGGACGAGAATCCGTCGATTACCCGCGATGTTTCGGGCGAAGGCGTCCAGCAGGCGCTGCTGAAGATCCTGGAAGGCACCGTCGCCAACGTTCCGCCGCAGGGCGGGCGCAAGCATCCGCATCAGGAATTCACGCCGGTCGACACCACCAACATCCTGTTCATCTGCGGCGGAGCGTTCATCGGCCTGGAAAAGACCATCTCCCGGCGCGTGGGAACCCGGACCATCGGGTTTTCGAATCCGGAAGAGCGACGCGAGAAGGCTTCGGCGCGGCGTCCGGGCAGTTCCGGCCGCCGCGACGTGACTATGTTGGAACAGGTCCAGCCCGTCGATCTGATCAAGGGCGGATTCATTCCCGAGTTCATCGGGCGCCTGCCGGTGGTGGCGGTGCTGGAGGATTTGAGCAAGGACGCGCTGGTTCAGATCCTGACCAAGCCGAAGAACGCGATCATCACGCCAGTATCAGAAGCTGTTCGAGTTCGAAAATGTTAGACTGAAGTTTAGCGACGACGCCCTGGAGGCCATCGCGCAGCTCGCCATGGAGCGCAAAGTAGGCGCGCGCGGCTTGCGCATGATCCTGGAAGATCTGATGCTGGACCTGATGTACTACCTGCCCTCGTATAAGAAGGTCCGCGAGTTCCTGGTCACCAAGGAAATGGTGATGACGCAGAAGATCAACATGGCCGCTGTTGGAAAAGGCCGGTAAGCCGGATCCGTGTAGGCCGGCCGCTGGATCGCTCACCACTTTTTTCATGCTCACTTCCAAAGAAAAATCCGATACACGCCGGCTGCCGATGATGCCCATCCGGGACGTCGTGATCTTTCCGCACATGATGACGCCGTTCGTGGTGGGCCGCGAATCGAGCGTGCGTGCGCTCGAAGAGGCGCTGGCGGGCGACAAGAAGATTTTCCTCGCCACGCAGCATGACGCCAGCGTGGATGAGCCGCGTCCGGATGAGATTTTCTCGGTCGGCACGGTCGCCAACATCGTCCAGAGCCTGAAGCAGTCCGACGGCAACATCAAGGTTCTGGTCGAAGGCGTCGAGCGCGGCAAGATTCTTTCGGTCAGCGAAGAAGAAGGCTACTTCAAGGCCACCGTCAAGACCTTCAGCTATCAAGATCGAGACCGGGCCGCAGCTGGACGCGCTGACCTCGCGCGTCACCAACCTGTTCGAGCAGTACGTCAAGATCAGCCAGAACGTCAATTACGACACCATGGTCGCGGCCATTCGCGGCGACGATCCGGGCAAGCTGGCCGATACGGTCGGCGCGAATCTGCAGCTCGCGATCGAAGAAAAGCAGGAGCTGCTCGAAATCTTCGATCCCATCGACCGGCTGACGCGCGTCGCCGAGATGCTCGATATCGAGATCGAGAAGCTCAACGTCGACCGCACCATCCAGGGCCGCGTGAAGCGCCAGATGGAGAAGGCGCAGAAAGAGTATTACCTCAACGAGAAGATCAAGGCCATCCAGAAGGAACTGGGCCGCGGCGAGAAGAGCGAATTCGACGAGCTGAAGAAGAAGATCGAAACCGCCGGCATGACCAAGGACGCGCACGAAAAGGCCATGGCCGAGCTGAAGCGGCTGGAACAACATGCCGCCGATGTCGGCCGAATCCACCGTTTCGCGCAATTATCTCGATTGGCTGCTGGCGGTGCCGTGGAAGAAGAAATCCAAGGAAATCCGCGATCTGCCGTTCGCGCAGAAGGTGCTCGAAAGCGATCACTACGGCCTCGAGAAGATCAAGGAGCGCATCCTCGAATTCCTGGCGGTGCGCCGGCTGGTGAAGGATCCCAAGGGATCCATTCTGTGCTTCGTCGGGCCTCCGGGCGTGGGCAAAACCTCGCTGGGGATGTCGATCGCCAAGGCCACCGGACGCAAGTTCGTGCGCCTGTCGCTGGGCGGCGTGCGCGATGAAGCGGAAGTTCGCGGCCATCGCCGCACCTACATCGGCGCGCTGCCCGGACAGATCATCCAGATGATGAAGAAGGCCGGCGTGCGCAACCCGGTGTTCATGCTGGATGAAATCGACAAGATGTCGACCGATTTCCGCGGCGACCCGTCGGCGGCGCTGCTCGAAGTGCTCGATCCGGAACAGAACTACATGTTCGTGGATCACTACCTGGACGTCGAGTACGATCTGAGCCAGGTGTTCTTCATCGCCACGGCGAACGTGCTGCACACCATTCCGCCGGCGTTGCAGGATCGCATGGAAGTGATCCGGCTTTCGGGCTACACCGAGCTCGAAAAGATGGAAATCGCCAAGCGCTTCCTGGTTCCCAAGCAGACGCAAGGAAACCGGCCTGAGCGAGCGACGCAGATCGAGTTCGCCGATGACGGCATTCAGGAACTGATCCAGCACTACACGCGCGAAGCCGGCGTCCGCAATCTGGAGCGCGAAATCGGCAACGTATGCCGCAAGATCGCGCGCACCGTGGTGAATGCGCAGGCCGAGCCCAAGAAGAAGGAACATCCGGACAAGGCCGTGATCACCGCGGCGAAGGTGAACGAACTGCTGGGTCCGCAGAAGTTCCGCGAACAGCAGACCGACAAGAAGAACGAAGTGGGCGCGACCGTGGGCCTGGCCTGGACCGAAGTGGGCGGATCGATTCTGACCACGGAAGCCGCGATCATGGAAGGCCGCGGGAAACTGACCACCACCGGCAAGCTGGGCGACGTGATGCAGGAATCGGCGCAGGCGGCGATGAGCTACGTCCGCAGCCGCGCGCCACGTGATGGGATTGCCGCGCGATTTCTACCGGCACATCGATATTCACTTGCATGTTCCGGAAGGCGCGATTCCGAAAGACGGGCCGTCGGCCGGGATCACCATCGCCACCAGCATCATGCAGCGCGCTGACCAGTATTCCGGTGCGCGCCGATATCGCCATGACCGGCGAGATCACGGTTCGCGGGCGGGTGCTGCCCATCGGCGGACTGAAAGAGAAGCTGCTGGCGGCGCACCGCCAGGGAATCCGCGAAGTGGTGCTGCCGGCCGACAACGAAAAGGATCTGCCGGACATTCCGGAGAATATCCGCAACGATATGAAGCTGCACTTCGTCAACTCGATGGACGAGGTGCTGAAGATTGGCGCTGGAGAAGGAGATCGAGATGGCGCCGATCTCGGGCATGCTGACCGCGGCGGAGATCGTGGCGCGGTCGCAGGGAAGAAAAAGTTACGCATTAGGGGTCGGGTCGCGGCCGCTTGGCCGCCGTCGGCCCACTGCCCAATGGCGGCCCGGTTTATAATAAGTGCAGCCAGGCCGGAGCAGTTTCCGCCGGAGAGCGGAGCCGGAAGTAGCGTTTCTGGGCCGCAGTAATGTCGGCAAATCCAGCCTGCTGAATGCGCTGATGGGGGCCGACGGGCTGGCGCGCACCAGTTCCCGGCCGGGCTGTACGCAGTTGATCAATTTCTACCAGGTCGACGGCGGCTTACCGCTTCGTCGATCTGCCAGGGTATGGATTCGCAAAAGTCCCCCAGGAAATAACGACAGCAGTGGAAGGCGCTGATCGAGCAGTACCTGCTCGATCGCGAGCGCTTTGCGGCTGTCGCGTGATTCGTGCTGGATGCGCGGCGGGGTTGGATGGAGAAGGATGTCGAGTTGAGGGACTGGCTCGAATCCCACGAGCGGCCCTACCTGGTGGTCGCCACGAAGATTGACAAGTTGAAGACGCAGAAAGAAAGGCATCAAAGCCTGAGGGCGCTCCGGGAAGGATATGCCGGAGAGATGCTCGAATGCTCGGCCATTACCGGCCGGGGAGTGAGGGAAATTTGGCAAGCGATCTCGAAAATCAAGACCGGGTAGTGACGACTGCCCCTGACGGCGAACCCGCGGCGATCAAGCCGACTGCGGAGCCGCCCGAGAAACGCCCAAGACGGAACCGGCGCCAAGCCCGACGCCGCGCATCGAAGAGCGCCGAGGCCAAGGCGGAAGCCAAGACGCCTGCGCCCGCCGAGGCAAAGCCGCCGGCGGCGGAGGTCAAGGCCGGGGTAGACGCGAAACCGGTCGTGGTAGAGGCGAAACCCCCTGCTCCGAAGCTGGAGGCCGCGCCGAAGGCTGAAGTCGAAAGAGCCGCGAAGCGAAGCCTGTCGAGGCTGCGCCTGCTGACGTGAACGCCGCCGAGATCGAAACCGGCCGAGGGCGATGCCGCTCAATCGCCGCAGCCGGCGGGCCGCATGTTCGACGCCAAGCGCCGCGCGCAAGGCAACCAGGGCAAGAACGGCGGCACCGCGCTCGACCTGGTGGAGCTCAAGGACATGAGCATTCAGAAGCTCAACCAGATCGCCAAGGATCTGGGCGTCCAGGGCTTCGCCGGACTGCGCAAGCAGGAGCTGATCTTCAAGATCCTGCAGGTGCAGGCCGAAAAGAGCGGGCTGATCTTCTCCGAAGGCGTGCTCGAATGCCTGCCCGACGGCTTCGGATTCCTGCGCGCGCCCGAGTACAACTACCTGCCGGGTCCCGACGACGTGTACGTCTCGCCCTCGCAGATCCGCCGCTTCGATCTGCGCACCGGCGACACGGTCAGCGGCCAGATCCGCCCGCCCAAGGAAGGCGAGCGGTACTTCGCGCTGATCAAGGTCGACGCGATCAACTTCGAGCCGCCCGAGGAAGCGCGCAACAAGATTTTCTTCGACAACCTGACGCCGCTGTATCCGCAGGCGCGGCTGAAGATGGAAACGGCCAAGGACAACTATTCCGGCCGCGTGATGGATCTGCTGACGCCCATCGGCAAGGGGCAGCGCGGGCTGATCGTCGCCGCGCCGCGCACCGGCAAGACCATGCTGCTGCAGTCGATCGCCAATTCGATCACGGCGAATCATCCGGAAGTCACGCTGATCGTGCTGCTGATCGATGAGCGGCCCGAGGAAGTCACCGACATGCAGCGGTCGGTCAAGGGCGAAGTGATCAGCTCCACCTTCGATGAGCCGGCCTCGCGCCACGTGCAGGTGGCCGAGATGGTGATCGAAAAAGCCAAGCGGCTGGTCGAGCATAAGAAAGACGTGGTGATCCTGCTCGATTCGATCACGCGTCTGGCGCGCGCTTACAACACCGTGGTGCCGCCGTCGGGCAAAGTGCTCTCGGGCGGCGTCGATTCGAACGCGTTGCAGCGTCCCAAGCGCTTCTTCGGCGCGGCGCGCAATATCGAAGAAGGCGGGTCGCTGACCATCGTCGCGTCGGCGCTGGTCGATACCGGCAGCCGCATGGACGACGTGATTTTCGAAGAGTTCAAGGGCACCGGCAACATGGAAATCCATCTGGACCGCAAGCTGATGGACAAGCGCGTGTTCCCGGCCATCGATATCTCGAAATCCGGCACCCGCAAGGAAGAGCTGCTGCTGCCGCAGGGAAGAGCTGAACCGCGTGTGGGTGCTGCGCAAGGTGCTGAATCCGCTGTCGCCGGTCGAGAGCATGGAGCTGCTGATCGACAAGCTGTCGAAGACGCGGTCGAATGGCGAGTTCCTGGCGGCGATGAGCGGGTAGCTGGTAGAACTTGTGTTCGTGATCGATCATCAGATCGGCGCGACCGCGGTCGCCTCGGTGCCGACGATGATTGCCGTGCTGATCGGCATCTTGAACAATAACTCCCGGCTGACCGATATGCGGCTGCATATGGACGCCCGGTTTAACGCCTTTGACAAACGATTCGACGACCTGAAGGACACATGGCGGGCTGAGCTGCACCGGGTCGAGGAAGTCCTGGACGCGCGGCTGAAACACCTGGAAGAACGCTAAAAAATCTCAACACTTTGGCGGTCAAGATGCGTCTATCTATCCGATACGATGACGCGCAACTTCCAGTTAATCGCTACAGGTTTGCTCGTCCTCGCCGGCATCGCCTCTGCCGCCGATGACGATCCCTTCTTCCCCAAGCCGTCGTACTTCAAGAAATACTTCGCGCGCACGGTGACCAAGGTGGAACTCGAGCCGCCCCTGAAGCTTGAAGACTACGTGGTGGACGGCAAGCTGGAGCTGTCGCTCAAATCGTATCTCGACCTGGTGATCGCCAACAATCCTAACATCGGGATCCAACGGCTGAGCCTGACCGTGAATGAAGACGCCATCACGCGCGCGTTCGGCATTTTCGATCCACAGGCGAATGCGAGCTTTCAAACCACCCGGCAGCTTACATCCGGCACCAGCGCGCTGAGCGGAGCGACCACGCTGAACCAGTTGACGCAGCCGCTGAGTCTGGGCGTGACGCAAACGCTGGCTACCGGGGCACAGTACAACATCGGGTTCACCGATTTCAAGACTTCCACCAACAACGCGTTCGCGACCATCAATCCGACTTACAACTCGAATCTGAACCTGAGTTTTTCGCAACCGCTGCTGCGCGGGCGGGGTGCCTACGTCACCCGGCTTCCGATCACCATCGCGCGCAGCCGGCTGCGCGCCGCGCAGTACAGCTTCGAAGATCAGATCGTGCAATTGCTGGTGACGGCGGAGCAGGCGTATTGGACGGTGGTGGGCGCGCGGGAAAATGTGCGCGTCGCCGGAGAAAGTCTGAAACTGGCCGACGCGGCATTGAAGCGCGCGGAAAAGGAGCTGTCGCTGGGGGCATCGTCGCCGCTGGATATTTTTCAGCCGCAGCAAAGTTACGCAAACGCGGAGCTTGGTTTGACGCAGGCCCGCTATGGGCTTCAGGAAACGGAGGACGGGCTGCGCATGCAGATGGGCGCCGATCTGGATCCGAAGTTTCGCGATCTGCCCATCGTCCTGACCGAGCCCGTAGCGGCGCCACCTTCGAGCGAGCTCGACAAAGAGAGTCTGGTCGCCGCCGCGCTGGTGCGCCGCGGGGATCTGCGGTCCGCGCGCCAGCAGTTAGACGTCGACGATCTGAGTATTCATCAGGCGAACGACCAGCTTCGCCCCAATCTGGCTCTCACCGGACAATATGGCGCTTCGGGAACGGGCGGCAACGTGTATCAGCTTCAGAACGTCTTCGGCGGAGGATCGCAGGTGGTGGGGGTGATTCCGGGCGGCGTTGGCGATGCGCTCTCCCAGTTGTTCGGATTTGGATTGCCGACCTACGGCTTCGGCCTGACGCTGAATCTGCCGATCAAGAATCGCGCCGCGGCGGCGAATCTGGCCGATGCCGCGGTCGGTAAGAAAATGGATGCGCTACGCGTTCGCCTGAACGAGCAGACCGTGCGGTTACAAGTCGTAACCGCGCTGACGAGTCTTCAGAACAGCAAAGCCAGCGTGGAGCTCGCGCGCACGGCTCGCGATCTGGCGCAGAAACGCGTGGAGGCGGAGCAGAAAAAATACGACCTGGGCACGGAGCAGATCTTTTTCGTTCTCACCGCGGAAGGCGACCTGAGCACGGCGGAATCCGCACTGGTGAACCAGATGATCAACTATCGCTTGAATCAGGTGGCGCTGCTGCGCGCGCTGGGAACGCTGCCCGAGGAGCGGGGCATCGCGATTCAATAGTTTACTCTGGAAGCTTGGGAAGAATTCGCATCCTCTCCGACCTGGTGGCCAACAAGATCGCGGCCGGAGAAGTGGTGGAGCGGCCGGCGAGCGTGGTGAAGGAGCTGCTCGAAAATTCGCTCGACGCCGGCGCATCCGAATTTCGCCTGGACGTGGAAGCGGGCGGGCGAAAATTGATCCGGCTCGCCGATAACGGCTGCGGCATGATGCGCGACGACGCTCTGCTGGCGTTCGAGCGTCACGCGACCAGCAAACTGTCAGACGTGAAGGATCTGCTTTCGATCGCGACGCTCGGGTTTCGCGGCGAGGCGCTGCCGTCGATCGCGTCGGTTTCGCGGCTCCTGCTTGAGACGCGGAGCCCTGAGGAGCGCGTCGGCACGGCGGTGGAGATCGCGGGTGGGAAGATTCTACGATGCGACGAAGCCGCGCTCGCCGCGGGCACCACGATTACGGTTCGCGACCTTTTCTTCAACGTGCCGGCACGGAAGAACTTCTTACGGTCGGATCACACTGAGATTGCCCACATTGCATCGCTGGTGACGCATTACAGCCTGGCGCATCCTTCGAAGAGTTTCCTGCTGCGGCATAACAACGCGGAGCTGCTGGCGGTGACGCCGGTTCCTACGATGCGCGAGCGGGTATATCAGGTTTTCGGAAGCCAGACGCTGGAAGACCTGGTCGATCTCGGCGATCAGGCGCGCGACCTGAAGCTTCCGCTTGACGAAGGAGAATTCATCGAGCGCCGCTTCCGTTTGCGCGGCTTCGTCAGTGGACCGCAGGTGCAGAAGCTGAATCGGAATTCGATTTATCTGTTCGTCAACGGCCGGCTGATTCGAGACCGGCTGCTGCTGCATGCCATCTCGTCGGCGTATCACAACCTGATCCCGCCGGCCTGCTATCCGTTCGCGCTGCTGTTTCTCGACTGCGATCTGGAAGAAGTCGACGTGAACGTGCATCCGTCGAAGACTGAGGTGCGATTCCGGCACGGATCGCTGGTGCACGATTTCGTACGCGACACCATCCGGCAAACGCTGATGCAACAGCGGCCGGCGTCGAACATGACGGTCCCCAGCTCGCCGCAGTTGGGCGCGGCAATGCCGTACTCCGAATTCAGCCAGGGCATCGAGAACCTGAGCTTCAGTGCGGCGCCGCCGGACATCGCAGATCCGTCGGCGCTGCCGGAGTTCACTTTGCGGAGTCCAGCGCCACCTGCACCGCGGTTCGATTTTTCAGACGAGCCTGCGGCGACTGCCGTGAAGAATGCGATTCCGGAAACACATGGACCGCTGTTGACGGGCGCCTATGTTCCCGAGCCGGAGAGCCTGGAAGCGCTGAAAGATCTGCGTCCGCTCGGGCAGATTCACGACAGCTTCATCGTCGCCGCGGGACGCGACGGGCTGTGGATCATCGACCAGCACGTGGCGCACGAGCGCGTCCTGTTCGAGCAGGTTCTGGCTGCGCGCAGCGCCGGAACAGTGGAGACGCAGCGGTTGCTGGTGCCGCTGGTGATTGGACTCAGCGCCGGGCAGCAAATCGAGTACGCGCGGATCGCCGACGAGTTGAACGCCCTGGGATTTGAGACGGAGCCATTTGGGAACCGAACAGTCGCGATCCGGTCGGCGCCTGCGGGCGTGGGGGCGGGGGACATCGAGAAGGTGCTTTTCGAGATCTTAGAGATCACTGAAAGCGAGCTGCGCAGCGCGTCGCTCGACGATTTACGGCGGGCCATGGCTGCGTCGATCGCGTGCCGCGCCGCGATCAAGATCAACATGCGCCTGGAGCCGGCGAAGATCGACTGGCTGTTGCGCGCGCTGGCCGCGACGTCGTGTCCGATGAGCTGCCCGCACGGCCGGCCGATCGCGCTGCGATATTCGACGCGCGATATCTTGAAGAGCTTTCATCGGATCTAGGCGGGCCTGTGTGAGGCGCGACGATCCACCGCTTCCTGGCGAGTCTGTGTGAAAACCCGCCATATTGACCGCTTCCTGTGGTCGCGGCTCGCATAGGTTGCTGATATCGGGAGGCCCGGCCCCGAGTCGCGACTGCGAGACGGGACGGGCTGCCACAGGGTGGCGAGCCACGGCTGATGCGGCAGATGGCCGGACATGTGGCGGGTTTCAACGACGAGCTCTGGCTCGTTCCGTTGCCGCGGCTCGCAATTTTCGAAATGCCGCCGTGCGGCGCTGGACTGTCTCGATCAACTCCGCTCCCGCGGTTTCAGGACATCCCGAATCGAACGGCGGCGCCGGGTTGTACTCCATCTGCAACTGGATTCGTTTGGCTTCGTCTTCGCCCGCGAGAATCGCGGCCAGCGTGAGGCCGAAATCGATGCCTGAGGTCACTCCGCCGCCCGTGATGCGATTGCGATCGACGCACACGCGTTCGATGCTGACCTTGACGCCGAGTAACGCCAGTTGATCGCGCGACATCCAGTGGCACGCGGCACGGTATCCGTCGAGCAGTCCGGCGGCGGCCAGAATCAACGAGCCCGTGCATACCGATGTCACGTATCGTGCCTCTGCGCCGCGTCGCGCGAGGAAATCCAGGACTTCCAGATCGTCCATCATCTCGATCTGTCCCCATCCGCCGGGCACAAACACAACGTCGAGTTTCGGACAAGCGGCGAACGTTATGGTGGGTGTTAGAATCAATCCCGAATCGGCGTGGATCGGTTCCAGGGACTTCCAGATCAGGTGCGTTCGCGCGCCGGGAACACCCGAAAGAACTTCGAATGGACCTGTCAGGTCGAGCTGGGTCAAACGCGGATAGAGCAGCATCCCGATCGCGACGTTGGCGTCCATACGCTGATGTTATCGTGTTGAGGTATGGACTACGTGAGGCTGGGATCCACCGGGATGAAAGTTTCGCGCCTGTGCCTGGGCGCGATGACCTACGGGTCGAAGAAATGGCGCGAGTGGGTGATGGATGAGGAAGAGGCGCGGCCGTTTTTCCGGCGAGCTGTGGAGTTGGGCATCAACTTTTTCGATACCGCCGACATGTACTCCCGGGGTGCCAGCGAAGAGGTTACCGGACGGGCGCTGAACGAGCTCGGCGCGCGCGACAACTGGGTGATCGCGACCAAAGTGTTCAATCCCATGGGCGACGGTCCGAATCAGCGCGGCCTTTCGCGCAAACACATTATGCACTCGATCGACGCCAGCTTGCGACGCTTGGGAACGGACTACGTGGATCTGTACATCATCCATCGCCTGGATTTGTCGACGCCGATGGAAGAGATCCTGGAAGCTTTGCACGACGTGGTGAAGGCGGGCAAGGCGCTGTACCTGGGCGCGTCGACGATGTATGCGTATCAGTTCGCAAAGATGCTGTTCACGGCGGACAAGCTGGGCTTGACGCGATTCGTCGCGATGCAGAATCACTACAACTTGATTTATCGCGAAGAAGAACGCGAGATGATGCCCCTGTGCCGCGAGGAGAGGATCGGCGTGACGCCGTGGAGTCCGCTGGCGCGCGGGTTCGTGGCGGGAAATCGCACGCCCGGTGGTTCGGGCGAGACCGTCCGCGCCAAGACCGACGATTACGGCAGGGCGCTCTATTATCACCCGTCCGACTTTAAAGTGGTGGAACGGCTGACGGAGGTGGCCAAGCGGCGCGGGCTTCCCAACGTACAAGTGGCGATGGCGTGGCTGCTGCATCAACCGGGCGTGACTTCGCCGATCATCGGGGCGACTAAGATGTCGCATTTGGATGACATGGTGGCGGCGCTCGACGTGAAGCTGGACGCGGCGGAACTGAAGGAACTCGAGGAGCCGTATCAGCCGCACGCAATGCTGGGGCTTCTGTAACGGCTTGTTGGAAAAAGGGACCGACGCTTGGGTCGTGAAACGTTCGGGCGTATGATAGGAGCAGCATGAAGCCAGCGCCGCCGCCCGATGTGCGCGATGTGCCGAGTACGACCGAAGCCAACATATCGACAACGCCGTCCGCAGGTTGTTCACCGTCTCAAAGGAAGAATTGTGGAAGCACGAGGCGAAGTGGAAGCGTGCGCTGACACGCAAAAGGCGAGGAAAGGAACCGTTATGAGCTTTGAAGCCTTATTGCTCCATCTAGACAGGCAAAACGGATGTACCGTGAGTAAATTCCGCAACGGAGCGCCTCGCACCGTCATGCCTCGACCCGGATATCCGATACCTTTCACCAAGGGCCAAGTTTCGGAGCCTGTGGTCCACGAGGAATTGGTCTTTCGAGTGGCAAAAGCAATCCTCCGGTCATCCGCTACCTAGAAGGGTCCGCGATCTTGCCCCAAGCGCTTACAAACTTCCCATCAGAGCCCGCTCCGCTCAGATAGATCCAGGTATCCCCTGTTGCAGTGTCAATGCGAAATACGCCGTGGGTTCGCACGGAAGCCGTTTGCGTGGTTCCGATGTAATCAAACTCATGCAGTTCGAACTTTCCTTGATTGGCTCCATTCGGAGCGGCCTGCTGGGATCGAACCTGCGCCTCACAGAACAGCAATAGTGCGAAGGCGAACGCTGCTAACGTCAAGATGTTCTTCATTACGCCATTTTACGTGCTTCGAAGGCGATTTTGGATCTCTTCCGTTTTGCCAACTATACTATTGCCGAGTAGTCTGTCCCCCTTTTCAACAAGCTTTAAAGTGTTTCCATAACTTTTCGGCGGTTCGGCAGTTATCCCTATAGAACATGCCGCGTGGGCGACCACCAGCGACGGCTCAAGAATTGGGCGACGAACGGCTGCTGATCGAGGCGGCGAAGGTCGACCCACGCCGTTTTGCTGAGTTGTACGAAAACAATTTCGAGCCGCTGTACGCCTACGCGGTGACACGTGTGCGCGATCGAGCGGATGCGCAGGACATCGTCGCGGAGGTGTTTCATCACGCGCTTCAGAATCTGGCGCGCTTCGAATGGCGAGGCGTCCCGTTTTCGGCCTGGTTGTACCGCATCGCTGCGAACGCCATCGCCGATCGCGCCAAACGTGTGGCCAAGGAACACACGGTGGACGCCCTGGAAGCTATATCGGCCGACGATTTAGAGGAGGCCGAAGAGCGCGCGCAGATTTTCCGGCTAGTGAAGCAGCTTCCTCCGGACCAATCGCGAGTCATGATGATGCGATTCGTGGAAGAGCGGAGCATTCGCGACATCGCCAAAGAGTTGGGACGGAGCGAAGGCGCGGTGAAGCAGCTCCAGTTCCGCGGATTGCAGAATCTGCGGGATCGAATGGGTGAATCCGATGGCTGAGCGCGATCTGATTCAACAACTCGACCAGGCGCTGGACGCGATGCTGGCGGGAGCGGAAGCTCCAGTCACGGGTCCCGAAGTGGCGGCGCTCGCGCGAATCGCGGCGCGCGTCCGCACGCTGCCGGATGCAGAGTTTCGCGCGAGATTGAAGAGAGATCTGATGGCTGAAGCGATGGAGAAGAGGAACACAATGACAACTACCAGGAGCTACATTCGAGAGGGTTTTCGTACGCTGACTCCGTATCTGCATGCGTCCAGCGCAACGGGGCTGATCGATTTTGTAAAACACACGTTCGGAGCCGAGGAACAGTTCCGCGTGCCGAGGCCGGACGGGACCATCATGCACTCCTTGTTCAAGATCGGCGATTCGATGTTGGAGCTGGCGGAGGTTCCCTCCGATCTCGTGGGACCGCGCGCGACCTCGCTGTGCGCCTACGTGACAGACGTTGATGCTGCGTATCGGCGTGCGCTCGAATCCGGTGCAACCTCGTTGTATGAACCGGTTGACCGGCCATACGGCGACCGCGAGGCTGGCGTGAAAGATCCGGCGGGGAATTACTGGTTCCTCGCGCGGCACCTGAGCGGCGATTACAAGGATCCGGACATGCAGGATGTAGCTCCGTGCCTGTTCCCGCGGGGCGCGCCGGAGTTCCTGGAATTTCTGGAGAAGGCTTTCGGCGCGGAAACCATCGAACGCCACCAGAATCCCGCCGGCATGGTGCTTCACGCCAGGGTGAAGATCGGCGATTCGATCCTCGTGATGGGCGAAGCTCACGGGCAATGGCAGCCGATGCCCGGCGGGATTCACTTGTATCTGCCGGATGTCGATGTGGCGTACCGGCGGGCGATGGAGGCCGGCGCGGTGTCGATCAGCGCGCCCGCGGATCAGCCTTACGGCGACCGGTACGCCGGCGTGATCGATCCGCAAGGCAACTACTGGTATCTCGCGGCGCACATCGGCGCCGGGGAGTAGCTTACACGCCTAGCAGGAAAGCGCGTGCGGGCATTCCGGTGATCCGCGTCAACGCGTAGCCATACCATTGAAGCTGGCGAACATACGAATCGCGGAGCGCGGCATCCGCGCTGATATCGGTCTTGAAGTCGACGATGTTCCAGACGCCGTCTTCGACGAATGCCAGGTCGATCACGCCGTCCAGTAGTTGGCCGCCGTCGAGCTTCAACATCACCGGATATTCGCGATGACACCGCGCCGCCGCACGGGCGCGACGCATGAGGGGATGTGCCAGGGCCGCTTCCACCGCCGCGCGCGCGGCATCGCGCTCTTCATCGGGTGCACCGATCGAACGCGCGGTGATGTCAACCAACGGCGCAATCGATTCAGGCGTAGCATCCAGCTCGACGTCTCGCAGGGCTGCGTGAACCAGCGTCCCGTAACGGCGTCCCCGCGCGCGACCTTCGCTTACGGCGAATTCGACCGCGACTGGGATAGCCTCGCCCGGCGGAGCATCGGTGGTCTGGCTCGCGATCAGCACGCGATATTGTGGCGTGGCGCCACGCTCCAGCGTCGCTGCGCGGTCGGATTCCCATTGCCGGTACGCGGCCAGGCTCACTCCGCCGTCTTCGGCGAGGAGTTCCTTTTGGCGTATGCCCAAGCCGCCATCCACATTCAGCTTCAAAATGGTCGGATCCCACCAAACCACTTTGTGGTCGCCATGTTCCGGCTGGACCAGTCCAGGCTTAACCGAGCCTTCCTCCTGCCGGTCGTAATCCATGGGCCGTTCGAGAACCGTTGCCTGCCCGAATTCCGGACATCCCGCGGCGCGCGACGCGCGTCGCCAGTTGGTGCGTGAAGGATAGATCGCTTTGTTCAGCGGGGCGAGCCAGCCTTCAAAGGCTTCATCGCCGATCGCGGGAACCACTAGCAGATCGCGCGCTCGCGTAGCCGCAACGTAGGCGACGCGCACGCCTTCGGCCCGCTCGCGGGCGCTCTCCTGTGGTTCATGTTCGGCCAATTCACGCGGAGCGCAGCGCAGCAGGCGGGTCGCGCTCAATCTGCGCGCGCCGTCGACGAACTGATCGGGCTCCCTCGCGGCAAGATTCGCAGTGAGATCGGCGAGAATCACCACCGGAAACTCCAGCCCCTTGGCGCCGTGGACCGTCATCAGACGAACGCCGTCGGAATCCTCTTCGAGCACGGGAGCTTCGGCGGCCTCTTCTTTTTCCGCCTGCGCCGCCAGCTCTTCGACGAATCCGCGGAATGAAATTCCACCGGTCAGCTCATACGTGCGCGCCAGTTCAGAGACACGCGCGACATTCGCCAGGATCTGATTTCCGCCGGGACGCAACACGAATCCGGCGTGGGCGCGCGTCGCTTCCAGCAGTTGATTCACCGTGGCCGCGAACGGCTGGCGATTGCGTGCGCGGTGCAGATCGCCGAGCAACGTCAACGCCTCCAGGATCGGCGCGAAGGCCCCGTCTTCCACCTTATGAAATGGATGCAGATGGCCATGTTTGTGGCGATAGCGCAGCAAAACTTCATCGGGAATCGCGAACAGGGATCCCTTGAGCGTCGCGAAGACGCTCAGCTCGTCTTCAGGCCACTCGATGGCGGTCAGCGCAGCCCGAAGAGTCTCCACTTCTTCCCGGCGGTGAAACGACTTCGATCCTGCCAGCAGATGCGGGATCAGCCGGACTTCGAGAGCGCGCGCGTACTCGCGTGTCAGGTCGGAGCCTGCTTGCGTCCTGCGACGGAATAGCACGGCGATGTCGCGGGCGCGGAAACTCCACCCACTGTGACTCACCAGCCAGTCGATGAACGCAGCAATCGCGTCGGGCAGCGATCGATTAATGGCTTCTTTCGCAATGCGAGTCTTATAAGGGCGGGGAACCGGAAGCACGATCACGCTTGGACGGTCCTCCGGATCCGGCCGGTGTTGTTCGAGCGCGGCCCAGTCGGCCTGCCCGGCCTGCGCATCACCGGTCATTTCTGTTTCAAACGCCGCGTTGACGAATTGTTGTATGTTGCGGACCGCGCGAAAGCTTTTCGTCAGCGTCACGAAGCCCGCGCCTCGATCTTTCAGACCCTGCTTCACCTGGCGGTACAGCACCATATCGGCGCGCCGAAATTTGTAAATCGACTGCTTCGGATCGCCTACCAGGAACAGCTTCCCCGGCTTTGGGCGCGCACGAAGCCAGTCGGATTCCGCCGGATCGTCGGCTGCCAACAGCAGAAGGATCTCCGCCTGGAGCGGATCGGTGTCTTGAAATTCGTCGATGAACAGATGCGTGAAGCGGTCCTGCAAATACTTGCGAACGTCCGGTTGCTGGCAGACGAGGTCACGAACCGATGTGAGCAGATCCACGAAATCCAGCTTGCCGGATTTGCGCTTGCGCTCCTGATATTCGTCGACCAGCCCGGTCATTTCTTCGCGCAGCAATGCGGCCAGATCCGCGTCGGCGCGACGCCGAAATTCGCCGATCCAGCGGAATAGCTCTTCTCGACGGGCCAGAATCTCTTCGCGGGACGCGCGGTCACCGTACACGCCGGACCCTTTTAGGTTGTTTCGCAGTTCACGCGCGAGTTTCAGCAGCCGCCCTTCGAGTGCATCGTCGTCGCGGCGGCCGGCGCTTTCGCAGCGCTCGATCCATTCCGCCAATCCACGTAACGGCAATAGGCTCTTGTACAAGCTGTCGGTGACGCGGCGCGGCCGCGACGAAAGCGCCGCCAGTTCGCGCACCATGCGCGCCATCGTGCCGAGCTCTTCTTCGCGTGCGAACGGCTCGCGACGCCACGGAGCCGGGTAGTCGCGCCATTCCACCAGCTTCTTTCCGGCCCATTGCAACTGTTCGAGCGGAGGCGAGTCGTCCCACGCATCACGCCAGGCTAATCGGGCAAACGCGCGCCGCAAGCCCGGCGATTCCTGGTTCAGGCGGCGCTCCAGCCATGCGTTGAAAGCGCGCTGATACAGCCGCGCGCTTTCCTGTTCGCTCAATTCCTCAAACGCAGGATCGACGCGAGCTTCCACCGGCCGCTCGCGAAGGATCTGGGCGCAGAATGAATGAATGGTCCCGATGGAGGCTTCTTCCAATCGACCCAGCGCGTCTTCGAGCACCGGCGCGCGATGCCGCGCCTGATCCAGCTCCTCGCGCAGCTTCAGCTTCAACTCGCCCGCGGCTTTGTGCGTGAAGGTCACCGCGGCGATGCGGTCGATTTTCGCGCCATGCTCCAACACCGCGACGATGCGATGCACCAGTTCCGTCGTCTTCCCGGTGCCTGCCGAAGCTTCGACGATCAGGCTTTCATCCAGCGATTCGCGAATGCGGCGGCGCGCGGATTCATCGGAACCGGGTTGCGCGGCGGGATTCATGCCATCCCTCGAATCTCGACCAGGGGCTCCAGCCGTTCGTCGCGGCGATCTTTATACCGCATCGCGCGCTGCTCTTCGTACGGCCCGCACACCACGCGATAATCGCAAATCTCGCACGCGTCCTTCTGCGGAACCGGCGGAAGAAATCCTTGGGCCAGGGCGCCGTCGATGTTTGCCAGCAGCTTGGTCAGGAACAGACGCGCGCGATGATCCAGGCGAATCTCAATCGGTTGATAGCCGCCCTGTTGCGTCGCGTACAGCAATCGGCCGCACTCGACGGGTTGTCCGAGCAGTTTCTCCGCCGCCAACCCATACAGGAGCGGCTGTAGAAATCGCCCGCCGCCGACTAGATACGGCGCGCTCTCCGGAGCCTTGCCGGTTTTATGATCCGTGATGCGCAGCACGCCGCGAGCTTGGTTGCGCTCGACCAGATCGATCGATCCGCGCAGCCGCACTCCGCATTCGGCCAAGTCCGCTTCTTCCGCCGTGCTCGCCGGGTCGCGGTTCCGATCGCGCGTCAGGCCGAACGCGAACTCGAAGTGAATCGGCTCCCAACCCGCGTCATTGCTGGCGACGTATTGCAGCCAGCCGCGGAGGTCCGTGCGCAGATCCTCGATCTCGCTCTTCCACACGCGCGGAATCGCCGGAACCAGCTCCTCTTCTTGTTTGGCAGCCACTTGATCCAACACGCGATCCGCCAGTTCCAGCGCCCGCGCGAGGCTCGCAGAGGTCACCGGCAGCGTTCCGCCGTCCCTAAGCTGGCCGAATAATGCAAATTGGACCTGATGGAACAATGCCCCGCGCGTCAGCGGATCCATCTGCTCGATCGACACCGCTTGGTCGCGTGGACGCAATCCATAAACGCCGTGCAACGCGAATTTGTACGGGCATGTCGCAAACTGCTGGAGCGACGATGGCGACCATGCGCGCGCGCGCAATCGCTGCCCTTCCAGCGCTGCAAGAGCCTCCGCGTCCTTCGTGATCAGGCCATCGACGTTGGACCATTTCGGCGCCCATCGCCTCCATCGCGCGCGCAACGATCGCGCGAGGGCCTGGTTCGTGTCGACCAAGTATCGCGCGCCGCCTGAGCCTTTAAGCGTGGCGAGATCGTATTCCACCGGATCGATCGCATCCGCGGTTTTTGCCGGGGCGGGCCAGTTCAGGCGCGCGGGCGCGGCCTCCCGCGCTTGCTTTTCGAACTCCTTTAACTCCGGAAGACGACCCTCCACCGCACGCGGAAGTTCCAGCGCGTAAAACGATGGAACGCGCGGGCGCGCTTCCGCAACATCCATTCGCGGATACGACGCAATTAACCTTTCTCGCGCAGCCGCCGCCGCCAGGCGCAGACGCATGCGCTCCTCCGCCGCGTGATCGTCACGCAGAGGAAGCGCGGCGCCGGCCGCGCGGCGAAATTCATCGAGCAGAAGAGGATCCTCAAACGCACGCCGCGGGAACAAACCCTCCGCCAATCCCGGCAGGAAAACCACGCCAAATTCTCGGCCCCGCGCCTCGTCGATCGAGCCCACGAACACGCGTCCATACCGGCGCTGCGGCGGATCGCGCCGCAAGAAGCGCAGGCGTTCGCTCAAAACCTCGGCCACTTCTTCGATCGCCGCCGGACCGACTTCGCCCATCGGCTCGAACTCGGCCAGTACGGAGAACACCGGTTCCGGCCGCCGCAATGCCGCGCGCGCGAGTTTCGAAAGCTCCGCGATCCACTCCTTCCAATGCGCCGACGCGGGCAGTGCGGCAAGCGTTTCAATGAGCGGAAGCGCGAAGGCTTCCAGTTGACGAAGCTGCGCGAGCCGGCGCACCAGATGCTCGCGGCGTGGGTCGTCGTCGCGCTCCAGCGTCTTGAGATGCAGCTCGAATTCACTCGCGAGGCCGCGCAACCGCCGCTGCCATCGATCGCGTCCTCCGATCACCGCGGCGTCCACCAGCAGCTTCTCCCACGCGGCGGGCGCAGGCACAGCCGCGGATTCATCCACCTCAATTTCCGGGGATGGCTCGGACGCCGAATCGCTGTTCAAGATTTCGTCATCCGCCGGGACCCAGGCTTCTGTGGACTGAAAACCCGCCGGCGGAACCTGACCGAGCGAAAGATACTCGGTGAATCGGGACGCCGAACATTTCTCGGCTGCGCACGCGAGGAGAGCCAGAAACGCGCGTCCACCCGGATCGGGACGCGCGGTTCCACGGCTGAAATACGCGGGAACGCAGGCACGGCGCAGCGCTTCTTCGATCATCGGTTGATAGCGCTCCGGGCTGCGCAGAAGGATCGCGACGCGATCGAACGGCGTGCCGCTGCGCGCGAGCTTCATGATGCGCCGTGCGATTTCCACCGTCTCCAGCCCTTCGCCCGGCGCGGAGAACATCTCCAGCGCCCCATCGCGCTTGGCCGCGGGCGGAGCTGGAGAAAACAGATACGCCCTCAAATGTTCCAGCTCGAGAACCGGCGCTGGATCTTTCCCGCCGCTGTCGTCAAGCGCGCATACCAACACGGACGGGGCTCGCGACGCGACGCTCTCGACAAAATCGCGCTGTGCCGGCAACGTGAGTTGCACATCAAGAAGCAGCAGTGGCAAGCCCAGCCATCGATGCCTGGTTTCCGTGGCGCGCGTAGCCAACTCGAACATGCGCGCCGCATCGGCAAGCTTGCCGGATTCCAATTCGGCGTTGTAGCGCTCCAGTAGCTTCGCAAGATCCTGGCCCGCCGCCCCGGTTTCAGCCAGTTTCGCGCTTTCCACGCGAGCCATGCGCAGCTCGCCGATGGTGCGCGCCAGAGCTCGCGCGAATCCGGGCAGCGAGGCCACTGGCTTGAAATAGTGGAGCTCGCATTCCTTCAGTGCAGCGTGCACCACGCGCGCCGACAGCGCTTCCAGGCCGAGCGGGGTCAGCGGCGCCAAGCTCATCAAGGCCATCGCCGGACGCGATAAATCCGAGGCGAGCTGCACCAGCGTCAATCGATGAACGCCCGCGGCGCGTTGCCTCCGGTGTGCTAACTCTTCCCCTGCCGAATGGCTAGGCCCTATTACCAGGATTTCCGGATGTGCCGAAAGAAATTCTTCCGCCGCCGCGAGCAGATTCGCATTGGATCGCGATTGAACCAGGCGCCGTTCGCCGATCAGCATATTTTTAAAGTCTAATGGCACACTGCAAAATTTGTCCGAAAAAACACGCAATTTTCTTCGCGAATTGGTAACCCTGGCGGGCCGCGCTTCGTTATTACATATAACTAAATCCCCGTTACGACGGCGGGCGCTCTCACCCCTTTTCACCCATAGAAAGCGCCCGCTATTACTTTCCCGTCACACGAACATTTAGCGCGCCTCTATCTCGCGGATCTCGATGACGCCTCCGTAATCCAGATGCGGACAATCGCCCGCCAGCTCCACTGCCTGATCGAAACTTTCGGCGGGAAACGCGAAGAATCCACCAATCACTTCGCGCGACTCCGCGAAGGGACCGTCTTTGACCACCGTCTTGCCGGCGTCTTTTTTCATCACGCGACCTACGCGGTCGCGCAACTTTTTCCCGGCCGCCGCGTGACCGCGCGTGGTGAGAGATTCGCGCCACTTCATGTACCGTTGGAACACCGCCTGCATTTCTTCCGGGCTCATTCCATCGAACGCAGCCGGGGATCCGTGGAGTAACAAAATATATTCGGGCATTGGTAAATGCCTCCTTTCATCGTCAACAACGAATCACGAAGCGCAGTATCGACATTCCCTTCCATCAAACGTCCGAGATTACCTCGCCGCCAGATCGATGCCTCAACCGTCCTCCAGACGGCCCGGCGACCAAAGGTAGCCATAGGCTACTCGTCGAAGAGGACGGAGGTCAGATACCGTTCGCCCGCGTCGGGCAGAATCACGACGATGGTTTTGCCTTTCATCTCCGGTTCTTTGGCCAGGCGCACGGCGGCGGCCACTGCGGCTCCGCAGGAAATTCCGCTCAGGATACCCTCTTCGCGGGCCAGCCTTCGCGCCATTTCGATCGACTCGTCGTCGCCCGCCAGCTCTACTCGATCCACCATTTTCAGATCGAGGGTTGCGGGAATAAATCCGGCCCCGATCCCCTGGATGCCGTGCGGACCCGGCCGCGGCGGCTCGCCTCGCAGCGTCTGCGTAATCACGGGACTGCCTTCCGGCTCGACGCCGACGGACAGAAACGGCCGCTTCCGTTCGAGCTTGAAATATCGTGAGATACCTGTGATGGTTCCACCCGTGCCGATGCCGGCCACCAGCGCGTCCACGTTGCCCTGCGTATCTTCCCAGATTTCGGGACCGGTGGTGCGCACATGAATCTCCGGATTGGCCGGATTCTGGAACTGCTGGAGCAGCACCAGACGCCCCGGTTCCGCCGCGACCATGTGTTCGGCGCGCTCGATCGACGCGCCCATCCCCAGCGCGCCGTCGGTCAGGATCAGTTGCGCTCCCAGCGCTTTTAAAACTTTGCGGCGCTCGATCGACATGGTTTCAGGCATCAGGAGCGTGATCTTATATCCGCGCGCGGCGGCGACGAACGCCAGTGCGATTCCCGTGTTGCCGCTGGTCGGCTCGATCAATTCCTTGCCCGGAGTCAGGATGCCGCGCCGCTCCGCGTCCCAAATCATCGACGCGCCGATGCGGCACTTCACCGAATAGGCCGGATTTCGTCCTTCAATCTTTGCGAGCACGGTCGCGTGCGCGCCCTCCGTCACTTTGTTCAGCCGCACCAGCGGGGTGCGACCGATGCTGAATGAGTTATCCGCGTAAACCATTAAATCTCCCAGTTGGGAACATAGCGCCGTTGCGATTCTTTCCAGCGCCGGGCCAGCTCCGCGAACGTGGTGTGATCGAGGATCGCCGAGATCGACTCGTCCACGCGCTTCCACAGCTCCCCGAGCACATCCGCATGCGCGCGCTTCTCCCGTTTTCCCTGTTCAATGAAATTCAGCACGGCGCCGACGGTGATCTGATCGGCGGGACGAGCCAGCTTGTAGCCTCCCTCGGCTCCGCGCCGCGATTCGACGAAGCCCCCCTGCTTCAGGCTGGCCAGGATTAACTCCAGAAACTTCTGCGGGATTTTCTGGCGTCTGGCGACGTCGGCAATCTTGATCGGAGCGCCCGGCGGCTGCAAGGCGAGGTCCAGGATCGCTTGCAAGGCGTATTCGCCTTTCACGGAAATATTCATCGAGAAAAGGAAAAGGGCCGGGCACCGTGGCGCCCGACCCCTGATTGTACCGCGTTAACCGGCCGGCTCTAGAAGTCCAGGCGCAGGCCCAGTTCAATCCACCGGCCCGCGTTGGTGCGATTCACCGGAGTGAAAGTGCTCGAGATCACTCCGAACGATGCCGGAGTAGCGTAGTTCAGGTTTGGATTGCTGAAGTTTTCGTGGTTGAAGACGTTGAAGAAATCCGCCGAGAAGCCCACCTTCCACCGCTCTTTGATCGAAGTGGTCTTTCCCAAGCGCATATCGGCGTTCCAGAACGGCAGACCGTAGAACGGGTTGCCGCTTCCAGTCCGCCCCGTCGACGAGAGCTGGATGTATCCGAAGCCGCAGTAAGCCGCCCCCGGATTGCTGAAGATATCCATGTTGGAACCGGCTGAGCCGCCTACGCCGCTGCCCACCGTGACGCCGCTGGGATTATAGGCGTTGGTACAGGTGGTGTTATTCGCCACGTTATGAACGATGCCGTTGCCGGAAGGAAGCGACGCGGTGGGAACCATGTAGTCGGTGCCCCCGATGATGCTCGTGCCGCCGCCCCAAACCTGGCCGCCCTCGATTACTTTGTCAGGCGTTCCGGTCCAGGCAGAGAGCACACCCGACGTGTACCACCCGCCGATGATCTGATCGATGAAGTTGCCGGTATGGAGCAGGTGTCCCTTGCCGGCCGGCAAGTCGTACTGATAATACATGTTGAACACGCTCCTGCGGTCGTAGCTCGAAGGCCCATACTGTACGGCCGTGTTGTAACTGTTTGCGTAGAATCCGGCGTTGTTCTGATTGGACAGGCCGTCGTCCAGCGCCTTGGCATACGTGTAGTTGCCGCTGATGGTGAATCCGTGCGACAACTTCTTGGTGATGGTCAGGATTCCGGCGTTGTAGTTCGAGTACCCGATGTAGCTGCGCATGAATTCCACCTGCGCCGCATCGCTGTCGTACAGCGGCAGATGCAACTGGCTGCGATAGCCGTCCATGTTCAGGAATAGATTCCCGACGCTGCCGGCTGTGAACAGACCCTTGTTGGCGCCCACGATGTAGGCGGTCGCGGTGGCCGCGCCCTTAAGAGCGGCGAGACCGGGGAACTGGTTTTCAAACCAAGGCTCCGTCGGCGCCGTTTGCCCGGCGCGCAGCGCGTTCGCGACGGCGTCGTAGGCCTGCGCGAAGGTCTGTCCGGAAGTGGCGTCCTTGAACATATACGGCGCCGAGTTCAGGTTCACCGCCTGAGGTAGATCGCGCCCCTCGCGGCCGATGAAAGCGGCTTCGAGAATGATGCCACCCGGCAGCTCGCGCTGGAGGCTGAAATCGAAGTTATAGCTGCGTCCCACCTTGGTGTTCGGATCCACCTGGAACGACAGCGTCTCCTGGTTGACGGCCGGAATGATCGGAGAAGTGGCCGGCGATGGTACTGGAAGCGGCAGCGTCCCGTCGACACCAACACGGAAGCTGGAAAGGCCGGGATTTGCGGCACCCTGACCGGCTTGGCATCCCGCTCCGCCAGCACCGGTCGCGTTGCAAAACGGCGTCGTGACCACGATGTTCTGATCGAACCCGATGCCGAGCATCGGAATCTCGACGGCTTGGACCTGGTTGGACCGGTCGTAAACCATCGCGAATCCGCCGCGGACGACGGTCTTATGGTCGCCCAGCAGCTTACCCATGAAGCCATTCTTGGCAGAGGGGTTCCACGCCAGAGAAACGCGCGGCGCGATCTGGCCCCAGTCCGTGTTGTACACGGGCCGGTTCGCCTGGCTCACGGTCTCGAACCCGAGGGTCGGGTTGTAAATCTGGCCTGCCTGCGCAGCGCTCTCTTTGGCTTGCATATAGGCCGGACCCGTGATTAGAGAGTTGTTGTTCGACGTGTTAACCATGATCGTCTGCAGGTTGTTCGCTTCGACCGGGGCGGTCTGCCATCCATAGGACAGGCCGTAATAGAAGGTCAGGTCCGGCCTGATGCGCCAGGAATCCTGCACGTACATATACGGCGCCCAGCTACTGGTGTCGTCCCGCAGGAAGGTGCCCAGCGGTTGAGGTTGCAAATTCGCGTTACGAACGGCAAGCACGCCGACATTGTCCACCAATCCCAGAACCGATGCGTAATACCGGTCGTAGTTGGTCAATTGGTTCGAAGGGAGACAATTGCTGGTAACCGATCCACTGCAAGTCAGCGGCGTGTTCACGGACGGAATCGTCAGGAAGCTTCCCTGATCGATATCCGCCACCAGCGACGTGATCGACCCCAGAACCTTGTCCGCGCGCGCGTGTGTAAACGTGATTCTATTGATGTTGGCGCCGTACTGGATCTGGTGCTTTCCCCAGACTTTGGTCATGTCGTCATAGAGCTGCCCGTTCGTCATCCATTGCGCTTGAAAACGGGCGCGCTGCGTGTCCATATCAATCGGAGAATCGATAAAGCTGCTCACGCCCGTGCCGATAGTCAGAGCGATCGGACCGTCCGCGGTCTGCGATCCGGGAATGTTCAGCTTCCCGGCGGCGTTGGTTGGCGAGGTCGCGTTATTCTGGCTGGTATCGCGAACCCATCCTATCCGGAATACGTTCAGGAAGGTGGGCGAAATCTGCCAGGTAAGCTGAGCGGTCGGCACAATGGCCCGCTGCGGCGCCGTGAGCGCGCAACTTGCATTTCCATTCAAAATGGATACATCACCGCAGGTCCCATTGCTTCCCTCCTGATCGAGGCGAAAGTACGTGGTGGTGAGGTTTAACGTCAGCTTGTCGTTGAACACATGATCCAACCGCATGACGCCGTAATCGGTCTGGATCGGCGTCGGGACCACCGCATAGAATCCGCTGGTATTCAACGTGTCGCCCACGCCGCCCAGGTTCGGCAGCGGCATATCGGCAAACTGCGCCGCCACCGACGGCGACATTCCCAGGCCGCGCGGATCGCACGGCGCATTTCCGGAAGGGCCGCATACGGCGGCGTTTTTCAGGTTAAACTGCTCCAGCACGCCCCCGTTCTGAAACTCCACAATGCCCTGCCGCAAGGTCGCCGTCGGCACCGTCCGCGTGATTCCGCTCGAGCTGGTAAACCGACGCGCTTCGTAGTTGGCAAAAAAGAACGTCTTATTCTTCTGAATCGGACCGCCCAGACGCACGCCGTAACGGTTGTCGTCGATTCTCGCCTTGGGCAAGCCCACGTGGTTGTTGTCCCAGGTGTTCGTGTTCAAATCGTTGTTCTGCAAGAATTCGTATAACGCACCGTGGAAATCGTTCGACCCATGCCGTCCGATCAGCGTCACCTGCCCGCCGGAGCCGCGTTGCAGTTGCGCGCTCGGGTTGGCGACGTTGGCTTCTGAATTCTTCCACGCTATCGGCGGGCGTCGGAATCGACGTGTTGGTCGCCACCAGGTTCTGCGTGATGTCGATACCATCCAGCGTCACCGTGTTCTGATCGTCGATCGCGCCGCTGACGCGCATCATGATCCCGTTGCCGCCGGCCACGACGCCCGGCTGCAGGTTCATCAGTTCGATCGCGTTGCGCTGCAATGTCGGCAGACGCAGAATATTGTCGGTCGAAAGCACGTTGCCGATCTGCGCATCCGCGGTCTGCAACGCGGCTTGCGCCGTCGCGGTCACTTCCACCACTTCCTTATCGCCGCCGACTTCCAGCTTGACTTGCTCCGTGGTGGTCTTGTTTACGTCCACCACCACGTCTGTGATGGTCTCCTGACGGAACCCCGTCAGCTTCACGGTCAGGCGGTACGTGCCCGGTACCACCGCTGGAAACACGAAGCCGCCCGAGTCGTCGCTGGTCGCCGTCTGTGTGGCGTTCGTGCCGACGTTCACCAGTTGAATTTCGGCTTTGGGCACTACCGCGCCGGTCTGATCCATCACCGTGCCCAGCACTTTTCCAGTGTTGAGCGTCTGCGCCAAAGCTCCCGGCGTCATGACGAACATGCCAATTGCCGCCAACAGGACCAGCGCGAGCGCGGCCTGCAAGCGGATTCCCCTAAAACCCTGTTTGGAATTCATGAACACTCCCCAATTGAGATTCGTGATTCTGGATTGCCGCCGGTCGTCTGAGGACGACGTGCGCACACGACAAACCCCTCGCGCGGCAGCGTGTGGACCAACAACAGTCTTGCTGGCTCAAAGATGTGCAAACTTCCCCAAAGAAGACCCAAAGATAACTGCGTCTGAATCCGCCACAACATGGCGGCCAGGCACCGAGACCGAGACGGTGTGTGGCCGATGTTATCAATGATTGACGCGACTGTCAAGCGCAAAACACACGCCTGCGCGTACCGGCGGTGTGAATCCGGCCTTTTGTTATCAATGTAGTGGAATTGGCTTACGGTTAGGCCGTGACGCGGTGCATTAGCGAAAGAAACTCGTCCCGAGTCGCCTTGCGGGTCCGGAAACTGCCCAGCATGGTGCTGGTGACCGTGCCCGAGTGCTGCTTCTCCACGCCGCGCATCATCATGCAGAAGTGCCGCGCCTCGCACAGCACGCCGACGCCGCGCGGCGAGATCACTTCTTCGATCGCTTCCGCGACCTGCTGCGTCAGCCGCTCCTGCAACTGCAGCCGGCGCGCGAACATGTCCACGATCCGCGGAATCTTGCTCAGCCCGATCACCTTGTCCTTGGGCAGATACGCCACGTGAATCTTGCCGAAAAACGGCAGCAGATGATGCTCGCACATGCTGAAGAACTCGATGTCCTTGACGATCACCATCTCGTCGCACTTCACGTGAAACAGCGCGCCGTTGACGATGTTCGCCAGACTTGTGCTGATAGCCGCTGGTGAGGAAGCGCAGGGCCTTCTCGTAGCGCTCCGGCGTCTTCACCAAGCCTTCGCGCGACGGATCCTCGCCCAGCAGCTCCAGCACTTCTCTTACGTTCTGCGAGCCAGCGCCGACCGCTGCGGCGGCATCACTTTTACTACAGCTTTTTGTTCTTCATCGATCGACTTCCAGTTCGAACATGTTCCGCGCCGTTTCCGAGATGCGCATCTTGCTCAAGCCGCGCTGGCAAGCGGCCAATCCGCCGCCAGCGCTCCGCGGATCGCCACCGCCAGATTTTCCGTGGTCGGCACGATCCCGGCGAGCTCGGGAACGTCCGCGTTCAGATTCTGATGGTCCAGCCGCGCAGCACTTGTTCCCGAACCAGCGCGTCCAGCGCTTCGCGATTCACCACCTGACCGGTCGGGTCGAGCGGCCCTCCACCGTCACCTCCAGCACGTAATCGTGCCCGTGACCGTACGGATTGTTGCACTTCCCGTACAGCCGCCGGTTTTCCTCCGCGACTCAGCGCGGGCGTGTCCAGCCGGTGCGACGCCGCGAAGCGATAGCGGCGCGTCAGTTTCACGCGCTCGCCTCCGTAGTCGACGTACAGGTCCGCGGTTTCGTACAGCCGCACGTTGTGCAAGCCGGACGTTCGGCCCGTCGATCCTGCGGTTCCAGCCGCTTCCAGATTTCGATCGCGATGTTTTCCGTGGTCGGAACCACGCGGTCGAACGGCGGCACTTCGCGATTCAGGAAGCGGTGATCCATCGGCTCGACCACTTCCTCGTTCAGGATCTCCTTTCAAGCTCGCGCAGATCGAACACCATGCCGGTCACCGGGTCGGGCTTCGCCCTCCAGCGTCACTTCGAGCACGTAGTTGTGCCCGTGGCCGTTCGGATTGGCGTTGATCCCGTAGACAGCCCGATTTTCCGCCTCGCTCCAGGCCGGATTCGCAGCACACGTGCGACGCCGAAAATTCGGCTTTTCGGGTAATAACATCGCTCCTTTGATTTTCGATGCGGCGCGTGCCGCTTCAGGATTCTCTATAAAATAATAGCGTGAAGCGAAGCTCTGACTGGATTCTGCGTAGGCTGCTATCTGCCGTCCTGGCGATTGGCCTTGGTGTGGGTGGTCTACGGGACGCTGGAGCAGCAATCATCAACGCGGGCGATACCGCGCCCGATTTCAAAGTCGCTCACCGAAACCGGCAACACCATCACGCGCGGCGATTTCGGCGGCAAGCTTCTGGTGCTGAACTTCTGGGCGACCTGGTGCCCGCCTTGCGTCGAGGAGACGCCGTCGCTTGAACGCAGTTCGCAACGCGAGTTGCAAATCGCAGGGCGTGGTGGTGCTGGGCGTCAGCATCGATAGCAACGAGAAGCTCGTATCACCAGTTTCTCGACGCGCTACCAGGTCACCTTCGACACCGCGCGCGATCCCGACGCCAACATCAGCGCCAGCTACGGGACGTTCCAGATTCCCGAAACCTACATCATCGATCGAAACGGGAAGGTGGTCGAGAAAGTGATCAGCAACCAGAACTGGATGGACCCCGAGTTCCTCGCGCGCGTCCGGAGCATGTTGTGAGCCAAGCATGACGCTCCTGGCGGCCGTAGAAAATATCCTCGGCCCGCGCGGCTATCTCCACAGACCCGAAGATCTGACTCTCTACGAATACGACGGCAGCATCGACAAGGCCCGGCCCGACCTGGTCGTGTTCCCGCAGTCCACCGAAGAAGTCGTCGCGCATCGTGAAGCTCGCGCACGAGCTGCGACATCCCGCTGGTCGGCCGCGGCGCCGGCACCGGCCTGAGCGGCGGCGCGATCGCGCGCGCGGGCGGCATCATCGATCTCCTTCGCGCGCATGAACCGGATCCTCGAAATCGATCTGGCCAACGAGCGCGCGGTGGTCGCAGCCGGGCGTGGTCAATCTCGATATCTCCGCTGGCGGTCGAGGCCGACGGCTATTTCTACGCGCCCGATCCCTCCAGCCAGCGCGCCTGCACCATCGGCGGCAACGTGAGCGAAAACTCCGGCGGCCCGCACACGCTGGCCTACGGCGTGACCACGAATCACGTGCTGGGACTCGAAGCTGTGCTGCCGGACGGCACGGTCATCAACACCGGCGGCAAGTACGACGAACTGCCGGGCTACGATCTCACCGGCCTGCTGGTCGGCTCCGAAGGCACCATGGTGCTGGTGACGAAAATCATCGTGCGGCTGATGCGCAAGCCGGAGATGGTCAAGACCATCCTGGCGATTTACGACCGTCCCGAGGACGCCGGCGACACGGTGGCCGAGATCACCGCGCGCGCCATCACGCCCGTCGCGGTCGAGATGCTGGACGGCGTGCTGCTGCGCATGGTGGAAGAAGCCGACGCACGCGGGCTATCCCATGGATGCCGCGGCCGTGCTGCTGATCGAGCTCGAAGGCATCAAGCGAAGCGGTCGAGGAGCAGGTCGAGCAGATTCGCGCGGCCTGCATGCGCATGCCGGCGCGCGCGAGTTTCGCGTGGCTCGCGACGCCGAAGAGCGCGACCTGCTGTGGAAAGGCCGCAAGAACGCTTTCGGCGCGGTGGGCCGGTTCAGCCCGGCGTATTACGTGCAGGACGGCGTGGTGCCGCGCACGCAAATCGCGCCGACGCTGCGCTTCATCGAGCGAATTGGCCAAGCGCTACGGCCTGACCATCAGCAATATTTTTCATGCCGGCGACGGCAACCTGCACCCGCTGATCCTGTTCGATCCCCGCAGTCCCGGGCGAGCTCGAACAGCGTGCTGCGCGCGAGCGACGAGATTCTCGAATACTGCATCTCCGTCGGCGGCTCCATCACCGGCGAACACGGCGTCGGCATGGAGAAAATGGAGATGATGGAGCGCCAGTTCCCGCCCGATTCGCTCGACATGATCGCGCGCTTCAAGAAACTGTTCGATCCCGGCTGCCGTCTGAATCCCGGCAAGGTGCTGCCCACCGGCCGCGGCTGCATGGAAATCCGGCAAAACAGAGGAGACTTGAGTCTATGAAGGGCGTTCTCATTCTCGCGACACTTTCCGCTTTGACGTTCGCCGCCGACCGCAAGGCGCTGCCCGGCCAGGCCGGCAATGACGATGTCGAACTGGTCGGATCGGTGCTGATCGACCGCCAGGAAGTGATGCAGGCGGTTGGCATGTACGTCGGCCCCGGCTATATCGCGGTGCGGATGAAAGTCACTCCGAAAACCGACAAGCCGCTGCGGATCAGTCCTGACGATTTCACCATTGTCAGCGGCAAAGACGGTCAGAGGTCGCAGGCGTTGTCGCCCGGTCAGATCGCCGGAAAGGGCGCGATGGTGGTAAAAGCGGCAGCCAATCAGCCCGGCGGCTACATGACCGCGACCAATGGACCCGTGTGGGGTGGAGTGGGAGGAATTGGGGGAGGATCACGCCCTGCCGGCAGCGGTCACGCTTCCGCAAGTCCGGAAGGGAAGGACGACGATCCTAAGATCGACAACGGCACGGACGAGAAGAAGGACGAAAAGGCGGAAAAAGACGTGAACCCCCTTCTGGAGGCTCTGAAGGCGAAAGAACTCCCCGATAAGGAAAGCACGGAGCCCGTGGAGGGACTCCTGTACTTTCCCATCGAGGGAAAAATCAAGCCTAAGGAGCTTCGCGTGATCTATCAAGGTCCCGCTGGCCGGCTGATTATGGAGTTTGCGAATCCGAAGTGATTATTTAACGGATTCGATGGTCAAGTTGTCGCCATCCACTTTGCCGTTGATGGTTACGGTCTTGCCGACCATATCCTTCACTTTCGCCTGCGAATCAGCATCCAGCTTGTAGACCTTCGCATCCTTGGTCACGATCACCGTGGCGGACCCGCGCTTCACGCAGCGCTGCGCGCATTGCGTGGAAGCTTCGGAAGCATCGGCATGCTTGGCCCCGCATTGGGCGTCACCCACAAAACCTGTGATCTCGGCGGCGAACGTCGACATAGCGGCGAGCGCGAACAATCCAACGAGTTTCTTCATGGTGCCTCCTAGGCAAAGATTAGACTCTTCGGACTATATCACCATTTCACAATCTTTGCATCCCGCCACAGCCGTTCCAGGTCATAGAAGACCCGTGCCTTTGGGGAAAACACATGAACCAGGAAATCGCCGTAGTCGATCAGCACCCATTCGGCGTTCTCATAGCCCTCGACGCTGGACGGGTATTCGCCGAGCTGTCGCAACTCCGCCTGAATTTCGTCGGCGATGGCCTGGATCTGCCGGGAATTGGCGCCGGAGCACACCAGGAAGTAATCGGCGAAAGAGGTGACCTCGCGCACATCCAGCAGCACGAGGTCTCGCGCTTGCTTCGATTCGGCGGCGTGCACGGCGGAAATCCAGAAAGGTTCCGTTTCGTGCAGTATTTCCGGCCGCGCCAGGTAACAGTTCTCCTGCTCACATCGTACTACAATAGAGACAGATTCATGTGGCTTCTTTTTCTGGCGGCCGTTTTGGCTTGTGCCGCCGATTCGCCCGATTTGGCGCAGGCCCGCCAGCATCTGGACCAGGTGCGCCACCAGGCTGCCGATGGGCTGCTGCCGGCCACGGCCGTTCACGACGCGGAGGAAGCCGTGGACGATGCTTCCGATGAATCTATCCTTGACCAGACCTTGTACGGCGACCTGACCGAAGAACAAGCGTCGTCCATGGTCGCGGCCGCCGAGCGCCGCGTGGCGCGCACCGAAGCGAAGGTCGAGCAGGGCCGAAAGCTGGTAGAAGCCGGGGTCGCCGAGCGCCTGCGCTTCGCCGATCTCGACGCGGAGTCAGCGCGCAGAAAACAGGCGCTGGAGCAGGCCCGGGGGCGCGCGGCCTTGATCTCGCAAATTGTTGATATGGCTCGGGAAGAAAGCAATATGCCGGAACCGGCTCCAGGCCGGGCCGAAGAGCATGTTACTGGCGGCAACATGCTGGAAGCGAAGGATATCAAGGACATAACGCTGGCGTTCGAGAAGGAATTCGACAAACCGCTGCCGGTTAGCGCAAAAGGGTCGACCGCGGTCCATCGCGCCATGGGTTTCGACCATACCGGGCGAATCGACGTGGCCGTGACTCCGGATTCGCCCGAAGGCGTATGGCTGCGAAAATATCTCGAATCGAAGGATATTCCGTACTATGCGTTCCGCTCCGCGATTGCCGGTAAAGCGACCGGCTCGCATATACATATAGGTCCGGGGAGCACGCGGATTCACGCCTCCGACTGATAGAATCGTCGGATGTCTTCGCTCCGGGTGCTGATCAGCGCCGAACAAATCCAGGCTCGCATTCAGGAACTGGCCGCCGAAATCGACCGCGACCACCCCACTGGACCGGTCTATCTGATTGCGATTCTGAAGGGCGCCTGCTTTTTTCTGGCTGACCTGGCCCGCGCCATGAAAACTCCGACGCGTATTGAGTTTGTCGGGATTTCGAGTTACGGGAAAGACAAGACGACTTCGGGCGAAGTGAAGCTGACCAAGGATCTGGATGCTTCGATCGAAGGCTACGACGTGGTAGTGGTCGAAGATATTGTCGACAGCGGGGTGACGCTGAGTTATCTGATCAAGATTTTCGCACAGCGCAAGCCGCGATCGCTGCGAATTGCCACTCTGCTCGATAAGCCCGAGCGCAGGCAGAGGCCGGTCGAAGTTCACTACGTCGGCTTCAAGATTCCAGACGAATTTGTAGTCGGGTACGGGCTCGATTACGCGGAGGATTACCGGAATCTGAAAGACGTGTGCGTGCTCAGTGAGTCCCCAGGTGGAACGGGTTGAAGTTGCTTTTGTAATCGAAAGCGTCCAGGCCTTCGGAGTGCTTCAAGAATCCCACGACCGCGTAGGTCACCGGCGTCGCGACCACTTCGTACACCACTTTGCCGACGTAAGCGGATGCTGCCAGTATCGCCAGTGTTTTCACCGGCGCCGTACCGCTGAAGCCGATGGCAACTAAAACGATCGTATCGACGAACTGGCCCGTGACGGTGGATCCGACGGTGCGGGTCCATAGCATTTTTCCGCCGGTCCATATTTTCATTTTGGCGAGCGTATAGGAGTTGGTGAACTCGCCGCACCAGTAGGCAATCAGGCTCGCGATGATCAATCGTGGGATCTGATAGAAGACAGTCGCGAAGGCGTCCTGGTTGTGCCAACCCGGCGCGGGCGGAAGCCAAACCGTGATCAATCCCATGACCGCGAGCAGGCCGTTCGCTAAGAATCCTAGCCAGATGGCCCGGCGCGACGCTGCGTAGCCGTAGACTTCTGTAAAGACGTCGCCGAAGATGTAGGTCAACGGGAACAATAGCTGCGCCCCGCTGATGAAGAAGGGGCCGATCTGGCAGATTTTTTGGCCGACCAGGTTCGAAATCAGCAGCACGACCAAGAAAATCGCGAGCAGAAGATCGAAGTGCCGGTACGTGCGCAGATCGCGCGCCTGGACGGCGACGGGTTTTTCGAGCATGTAAGGTTCTTAGTGTAGCAGCGGCTTGACGGTTCGCAGAACCGTTTGGGCGACGATCTCCGCGCCTGCGGCCGTGGGATGAATGCCGTCGCGCTGGATGTAGCGCAGGTCCTTGGTGACGATGTCCGATAACAGGAACGGAATGAACGTCAGCTTGTATTTGGCGGCAAGGTCCTTATAAACCTTCTCGAAGCCGTGGATGTAATCGGGGCCGTAATTGGGCGGCAGCGTCATTCCGGCGAGAACCACGCGGGCTCCGGCGTTCTGAAACGCGGTGATCATCTGCTCGAGATTCGCTTGCGTCGACGCGAGAGGGAGGCCGCGCAAGCCGTCGTTACCGCCGAGCTCGACAACCACGATGGAAGGCTTCAGAGAAGTGGCCGAGTCGATGCGCGACACGCCGCCTTCGGTAGTGTCGCCGCTGATGCCGAGATTTATCACATGCCAGGCGAGGCCTTGCTGGTCTAGATCTTTTTGCAAGTCGTCGGGAAAACTTTGGCCGGGGGCGAGACCGTAGCCGGCGCTGAGGCTGTCGCCGAAAACTACCAGAACTTTGCGATGGTCAGGAGGGGTGTTTGGAGATACCGTGAGCGCGGGACGGGACTCTTCAGATGGTTCATGCGAGGGTTCAGGGGGACGGGAGCAGGAACTCGTCAACGCGATCAGAGCGATCAAAGAACAGTAACGCATCACCTTCCCTCATAATATTAGATAGGTGCTGAAAAGGGGTCAGACCGCTCCGTCCGCGGCCACCGGGTTAAGCGGCACTTGCTGAAGGCCGGCGGGGACAGAGAGGTCTGACTCCTTTTCGGATCATTAAATGGCGATCATTGAAGCGCGCGCTCTTACCAAGATCATTGACACCGGAACGCATCGCGTGGAGATTCTGCGCGGCGTCGATTTTGAAGTTCCCGCCGGGCAGTTCGTGGCGATCATGGGCGCCTCCGGCAGCGGCAAGAGCACGCTGCTGGGGCTGCTCGCCGGGCTCGACACGCCGACCTCGGGAAGCATTGTCGTCGACGGGACGGATATCACCGGCCTGAGCGAAGACAAACTCGCGGTGGTGCGCGGGCGCAAGATCGGGTTCGTGTTTCAGAGCTATCAATTGATCCCCACGCTGACGGCGGAAGAAAATGTTCTGCTGCCGCACGAGCTTTCGGGCGGAAACGTGGCGACGGGAACGGCCAGGGCTCGCGAACTGCTCGATAGCGTCGGACTGAGCGACCGGCTGGATCATTATCCCGTACAGCTTTCCGGCGGCGAACAGCAGCGGGTGGCGCTGGCGCGCGCGTTCATGGTGAAGCCGCCGATCCTGATGGCGGACGAGCCGACTGGGAACCTGGATAGCGTCAACGGCGCGCATGTGCTCGAACTCCTGATCGCGCTGAATCGCCGCGAGGGAACCACGCTCGTCCTGGTGACGCACGATCGGTCACTGACGGAACGCGCCGATCGAATCGTTACGCTGCGAGATGGAAAAATCATCGCCGACGAGATTCGTGAGCCGGCGGAAGCGGCGCGTCCATGAATCTGTCCCTGCGCACGGCGGCGAGAATCGCGTGGCGCGAAACGCGATCCTCGCTGGTAAAGTTCTTGTTCGTGGTGCTGGCTGTGGCGGCGGGCGTGGGCGCGCTTTCGGGAGTGCGCGGATTCAGCGAGAGCTTTCACGGGATGCTGACGGCGGAGGCTCGAACGGTGATGGCGGGCGATCTCGCTCGCGCGGCAGTTCGTAATGCCGTCGACGCAGCAGACTGCGGCGCTAGACGCGCTGGCGGCGCGCGGCGTGGATTATACCTGGGTCACGGAAACGGTTTCCATGGCTGCGTCGAAATCGAACGACGGCACCCCGGTGCTGGCGGCGCTGAAAGTGGTCGATCCTTCCAAGTATCCCTATTACGGCGAGATGAAATTGAATCCGCCAATGTCGCTGGCGGCGGCGCTGACGCCGGATACCGCGGTCGCGGGCGACGACCTGCTGATGCGGCTGAACGCGAAGGTCGGCGATTCGGTGCGGGTGGGCGAAAAAGATTTGCGCGTCGTTGGAACCATCGCACAGGAGCCCGACCGCATGTCGGCGAGCCTGAACATCGGGCTGCGGTTGATGATGTCCCGCGAGGCCTTCGCGTCGACGGGCTTGATGCAAATCGGCAGCCGCGCCGCGGAGCGATACCTGTTCAAGCTGGAGCCGAATGCTCCGCCTGTCGACGAAGTCCGGCGGTCGATTCGCAGAGCGCTGCCGGAGGCGATGGTTACCGACTTCCGGCAATCGCATCCCATCATCACGGACGGTCTGGACCAAGCCACGACGTATCTGAGCCTGATCAGCCTCATCGCGCTGATTGTGGGCGCGATCGGCGTGGGCATGGCCATGCACGCGCACCTGCAACAGAAGATGGATCACATCGCCGTGATGAAATCGCTGGGCGCGACATCGAGAGAAATCATCCGGATCTATACCATTCAGACGCTGATGCTGGGGGTGATGGGCGGGCTCGCGGGGGTTGCGGTGGGGCGGGGCGTCGAAGAAGTTTTTCCGCTGCTGATCAAGAAATACTTTTCCCTGAACGCGGCGATGGGCTGGCACGTGACGGCCGCAGTGCAGGGAATCGCAATCGGCGTGTTGACCACTTTACTGTTCACGTTGCCGCCGCTGCTTGGCGATTCGCAAGATTCGTCCCGCGCTGATTCTGCGGCGCGACATGCCGGAGGCGAAGCTTTCCTGGAGGCGCCGCTTGACGGATGCGCGTTCGGCGCTGGCCGCCGGCGGAGTGATCCTGATCGGAATCGGAGCGATTGCAGCGTGGCTCGCCGGTTCGACACGCGTGGGCGGATATTTCGCCGGCGGATTGACCACCAGCCTGATCGCGCTGGCCTGCGTCGCGTGGCTGCTGCTGCGGATGGTGCGAAGTTTTCTCGAAGGAACTCGATGGAAAATCCCGTCGCTGATGCGGCAGGGGCTCGCGAATCTGTACCGGCAGGGGAACCAGGCGCAAGCGATCCTGGTGGCGCTGGGTTTGGGTGTGATGTTCACGCTGACCGTGTATATGGTGCAGGATTCGCTGGTCGCGCAGATCATCGAAACAGCTCCGCCGGATGCTCCGAACGTGTTTCTGGTCGGAGTGACGCAGGCGCAGGTGGGACCGTTGAAGGAATTGATCGCGCATCAGCAGGGCGTGCTGGGAGCGCCGATGTTCGTGCCTCGCGTGGCCTCGCGGCTGGTCAGCGTGAATGGGGAAGCCCCGGTGGGGCCGCGGTTTCGATATGCGGGCAACGTAATGTGGGAAGCCGAGAAGCCGGATTACGTTCGCGTGGTGGAAGGGGCGTGGTGGAAGAGCCCGGCCTTGCAGAAGGGCGCGGCGCCGGTGGTTTCGGTGGGCGTCGAGACGGCCAAGCGGCTGAAGATCCATCCAGGCGACATCATTGAAATGGAAGCCAGCGGCCGCAGATTTCAGGCTCGCGTAGTGGCGTTGCATGAGTGGGAACAGCGTCGTTTCATGCCGACCAGCTCGTTCGTATTCAACCCTCCCGGTCTCGCGGACCTGCCGGTTTCGTTCGACGGAGGCGTGCGGGTGCAACCATCGCTGGTAGCAGCGTTTCAACGTGCGGCATTTCAAAAATTCCCGACCGTGACGGTAGTGAACATCGCGGATGCATTGCAGATCGCGCAACAGGTGGTGGACCAGATCGCGCTGGTGATCCGGTTCTTATCGGGATTCGCGATTCTCGCCGGGGCGATTATTCTGGCGGCAAGCATCGCAGGAACGCGCTTCCGTCGCGTGCGCGAAGTAGTGATTCTGAAAACTCTGGGCGCGACCAAGCGTCATATTGTGCGCATCTTTTCCGTGGAGTTCCTGACGCTCGGGGTGGTGGCGGGTTTAATGGGCGGGATTCTGGCGACGCTTTTCTCGGGTATCGTCTTGAAGCGTCTATTGAACGCGCAGTTCCAGTTCGATCCGAAGGCCGCGCTGTCCGCAATCGTGCTGACGGCGCTGCTGGCGAATGCGTCGGGGTGGCTGGCCAGTTTCCGCATCCTGCGGCAGAAGCCGCTCGAAGTGCTGCGCGAAGAATAATTGAAACCGCAGCCGCCCTACTTGCATGTGCCTTTGCAGTTCTTGCGGTCCGCCTTGCAGGATTTCTTGGCTTGCTTGGTGGTCGAACGGTTCATGCAGAACTGGTAGTTTGAATCGCAGCGATTCTTGCACTGGGCTTTCTTGCTCGCGGCATGGGCCGGCGGGGCGGCGATGGCCAGAATCAAAGCGGCGATGGCGAGGCGCATGAAAGACTCTCCTTGCTTAGTTTAATCGACGGGAACTTGTTCGAGCATTAGCCTTACTGCGCAACGGGATTGTCGGTTTCCTCGACGAATTTTTCCACCGACATGGTGTAGATGGCGGGCTTGCCGTCGCGGTCGCTGCCGAAGAAAATACGCTGGCTGTTGGGGGCGAAAATCGGGGCGACCATTTGGGCGTTGCTGGCGCGATGCTCGGCGAGCGTCAGCTCGCGCTTCACGGCTCGCACCAGGAGCAGAACGTAAGGCGAGGCCTTGCTACCGCTGGCGCCGACAAACACACTGGCGTCGGCGTTCATTCCGAATCCGACGAACTGGGTGGTGCTGGCGATCAGCTTGTCTTCATTCGAATCGGGCGTGAATTCGCGCAGAGTATGGAGCTTGTGCGGCTCGCTGGGATAGTTCAGGTACAGCATGGTGCGGCCGTCGGGACTCCATTGCGCGGGGCCGGTTTCGCCGTCGGCGAGACGCAGGCGGTAGTTCTGCTGCGCGTCATAATTCGCCAGCCAGATTCCCGCGGCGCGGCGATATAGAGTGGACGCTCGCCGAGGGCGGGGAACAGGATCGCGGATTTCTTCGTCGCATTCGACTATTTTCGTGGCCGTGCCGTCGGTCATGTGAACTAACATCAGGCGATCAGCGGAGCTCTTTTCGACCACAGCGGCGTACTGCGCGTCTTCGGCGACGCCGAGGCCGTGTCCACGCTCGAATCCATCCGCAATGCGGTAGGTTTCGTGGGTTTTGAACGTGGACAGATTTGACGTGACCAGCGATTTTCCGTCGAAGAAGCAGAACGTGCGGTCGCCCGGAAGAAGCGTGAGCGACGCCGGATCCAGGTCCTCGCACTCAGTGAGCTGACGCGACTGGCCGTTCTTTAGATCCAGCCGGTAAGCTTCGAAGCGGCTGGTCATGTCGGAGGCATACAGAAGAAAACCGCCGTGGCGCGCGATCGCTCGCCCGGCGGGAAGGACACTCGTGTGGGCTGGATCGGTGAGGCGCGAAATCGGGAATTCGGTGGCCGGATCCGGGTAGCGTTTGACCACCGAGAGAACGATGCGGCCTTTCCCGGTGCTTTCTGCCGCCAGGCAAGCCGTCGCGGGAAGTGAGAACAGGAACCAGCGCCGCGAACGCGCCGCGGAATCGCGGCTTGTCATGCTTCGATGGTATCACTAGTGTCCTGAGACAGAAGTTCGTTGGATAATTGCCCACGTGGTCCTACTTACCGCCCGTCATCCCGAGCGCAGCGAGGGATCTGCTTTTAAAGCGTTGATCACAGCCGAACGAAAAGCAGATTCCTCGCTGCGCTCGGAATGACTTTGGGGTCGGATAGCCATTATAGCCCCGGCATGTAATGGTGCGATTCTCTGACTCAGGACACTAGCGCGGCAGGCTTATGCCGCGAAGCTCATAGGGGCCGTGACGGTCGATGACGCGGGAACGGGTCGCGATGAACTGCTCCATCACCGGCAGACGCAGACGAGCGGGATCGCTGTTCGGCCACATACGCAGATAGGCCGACTGCGGAACATCGAGATACAGGATGTAGTCGGGCGGCGATTGCTCCATTTCGGCTTGAGCGGCGAGCTCTTCGTCAGTGGTGAACATGCCCGGCTGCATCCAGGAAAAGCGCGTGGGATTTTTCGCTCCGGTGATGAAATAAAAATTCGGCAGATATGGGAATGCGAAAAACCGATCCGTGGGACCGACGCGGCCCGTGACGAATTGCAGAGCGTCCAGATCTTCGCGCGGGCCACGCAGCGTGCCTACGCGGGTTTGGATGGACGGATCCGTGGCGCGCCGCTGAATCGCGAGGCCGTAATCCGCGGCCGCGAGAATCAGCAGGCCCATCGCGATTCCGAAAGCCACGCGTTTCGGAACCGTAATGACGATCCAGGCGGCGGCGAGCGCGTAGCAAAGCGCCGCCACATTAGTCAGGTGGTTCAGGTCGGGGCGCGGGTAAGTGGAAAGGATCAAGGCGGCCATGCTCACAATCAGGAACACGATGGTGCTGCGCATTTCCTTTCGCAATCGCATGCGCCACCCCCACGCGACCGTAGTGAGAAATGGCAGCGTCGCGGGCAGAGTCAAACAGGTGAGCAGCAATATGGTGACCACCCATTCGCCTGCGCCGGAGGCTCGAAACAGATTCGCGTAGCCGCCGGTGACGGAAGCGTAGGGGACTCGATTGGCGCCGCTGTAATGGCGAGTCGGCCAGAGTAATCCATCGATGGCCGCGCGCAAGGCGCCATGTGCGGCTAGCCACGTCACGAAAATCGCGGAACAGGCGACCGCTCCGGTGACGACGCTCCAGAACCAGCGCCGGGCGGCGATTGCGATGACAAGCGTCACCAAGGCCAGCGGCGGAGTGATCCAGGCGGCCAGTGCCGCCAGTGCGCCTACGGCTGCGGCGCGGGTGCGCGAAGGGTAATCGAACAGAGAAACGGCCAGTGCGATGGCCACAATCGCGGCGGCGCTGGCGTCCAGTCGATGGTCGGCGCCGATGCGGGAAGCGTCCGCCGTCAGAAAAGCCAGAAATGAGAACGCGGCGATCGAGGCGGCGAAGATCGCAGCCCGAGTTTCACGGGCCAAGCGGACCGTCAGCCAGAAAACGACGGCAGTCATCGCCGAAAGATCGATGAGGACGGGAAGGCGCGCGGCCCACATACGTTCTCCGAACAGGCGCAAGGGAATCGCGCCGATCAGAGGGTACCCGGGTCCGATGTAAACGAAGAAATCGCGGTACGGAATCTCGCCGCGAGCGACGCGCAGGGCGATCGACAAACAGTTCCCTTCGTCGCTGATCAGGACGAAGCGGGAAGCGAAGATCCAGAAACAATACAAGAACGCCGCAAGGAAGACCAGCCACGCGGCATTTTTTTCAAGAACGGAAGATCGATTTGCGCCTGCCAAATCGAAACATCGGCAGGTGCGGGTTAAAACGGAAGATCGGCCTGCGCTTGTTGCAACATCGCCGAGCGCGACAAATACGGGTATGGATTCACCGCGGTTCCGCCCAGCCGCACTTCAAAGTGCAGATGCGGGGCGGTGACTCGTCCGGTGGCGCCCGAGAATCCGAGAACCTCGCCGCGACGGATCTCCTGTCCGGGGACCACGTCGAATCGCGACAGGTGCGCGTAACGGGTCTGCATGCCGTTGCCGTGATCGATTACCACCATCTTTCCGTAGCGGCCGGCATATTCGGCCAGATAGATGATCCCGTCCGCGGCGGCGTGAACGGGCGTTCCCATCACTGCGGATATGTCGACGCCGGTGTGAATATGGCCGCCTTCACCGGAGAACGGGTCCTGGCGGTCCCCATAACGGCTCAACACATGGCCATTGACCGGCCATAGGCTGGGCACTACGTTTTTCTGCCAAGCCCGGGGGAAGTTGTGGTCGATGCGCGAAAAGCTGGCCGATTTCAGGAAGTTGTACTCCTCGATCGATTCCTTATATGTAGGAGCGAGAGTGCCTTCCTCGCCGATCTCGTCGCCATCTTCCAGGCGCTGTTTCAATCCGAGAGCGAGACTGACTTCGCTGGCCATCAACTGTAGGGAAGCCAATTGCTCCTGCTTCTGATCGCTTTCGCGTTGCAGTTCCTGATATTTGGAACGAAGAGTATCGACTTCCGAGCGAAGATTGTTGTAATTAGAGACCTTCCAGGTCATCCGAAGATAGCTTGAAACCATCCCAAACAGCGAAACCGAACCGAAAAGAGCAAGCACGAGTACAAGATAGATGGATTGATGAGGAATATGAATCCGTCGCAGGCGCCCGTGGAGGGAGTGGGCCAGAACTACGACGAAATAATGCTGCTTCATGAATCTCCTATGGAATCCTCAGTCTAAAACGCTGGCCACGACTTTGTGAGCGTTCACCAACGCTGGTTGACAGCACCTGCGGGTACAGGACGAAGAAAATGATTAAAAGTTAACGAACTGTCATGATACCGAAAATGGGAGATCCTGTCAAGGCCGAGACCCGGTCCGTAGGGTGTAAGGAGGGTTCAACCCTTTTTGCTTCGGGTATTTAAGCGAAAACACTACCCGCCGCCTAAGTGGTTTGCCGCGTAGTAATTGCCCTGCGCAAGCCGTACCATTGGACGATGTCATGGGCTGATGACATACGCTGCCTGTACTGCGACGGCCGTTTGCCGCTGTACCGGAAGATTACCAACGGGCAATTCTGCTCGTCCGCGCACCGAAAAGCATATTGGCAGGAACAGGAACGTCTGGCGGTGGAGAGGCTCCATCAGACCCACGACTCGTTGCGGGCCTACCGGCCGGCGGGGGGCGCGGAGTCGATTCTGGGCCGGACAACGATTACCGAGGGTCCCGACGGGGTGGTTGAAGAAACCGCCGCGACGGAGTCTGAGCGTCCGTGGTGGCTGACACTGGTCAACACGGGAAGGATACCGGAGGGGAGCTATGTTTCCGACATGGTTCTGGTGCAGCCCCGGTGGCCTTCGGATGGGCTCGCAGGAGAGGATCCAGCGCCGCTCGATTACGTCCGGAATCCGCGCCGTCCTGTGAACGTGTTTGAGATGTATGATTGCGGATTCGCGTCGGCCCAGGCGGTGGGACTGGACTTGGCGGCTGCGAAATCGCATGAAGAAGCGACCGCCGCGGGCGAGTTGGTTCCGATGGACGTCCTGCTGGGCGTTTCCATGGAGCCGGTCAGCCGGCTGGGGCTTGAAATTATTCCGGAAGCTTACGAAATCGAAGTCGAGGCCGAGGTCGAGCCGGAAGACATTCCGCCGTATGCAAGCCTGCAAGCGTTGTCGCGAGCGATGGCGCGAGAGGCCCCCGTTTCCGAAAGCCGCCAGCCGATTCCGGTCGAGATCGGGCTGCGCGCGCAGCTTCCGCTCGACGCGGTGATGCGGCACGCGACGCTGGCGCCGGCCGCGCTGCTCGAAGCGGGATTACGCCAGCTTCCGATGGATCGGGTTGCGCTGGCGCCGGCGCCGTGGGTCGATACCTTGCGGGCGCTGGATTTGCGCGCGGCAGAGACTCCGCTGTTCACGCTTTCGACGCCTCCGGCGCGGCCGCGGTTACGATTGGCGTCGGGACGGCGGTATGCGGTCGAGACGCGGCCCGGTGCGGCCCCGGCGATGGCGCCGGACACCGGCGCGCTGGCCACGAAGGCGCCGGGGATTTCCCTCCCCAAGCGAGACGTGGATGTGATTCGGGCGGCCTCGGCTCCGGTGCATGAGCCGGAACCGGCGGGAATGCTTCCGCTGGCTAAGATCGCGCAGCCAAGTGCGCCGGCCATCGAGATGCGGCCGGCTCCCGAAGCTCTCACGATCCCGCAGCCGCCCCGTACGGAGCCGGTCCGGCCGATGTCGAAGCTGGAGCCGATGAACCCGAGGCCCGCGTTCGATTTGAGCGCGGCGATGCCTCCCATGCCCCCGCCTTCGGTACATGAGCCGACGGGCCATGAGCGCGCCAATGTCTGGATTCACGCAGTTGACTTCTGGAAACGCGCGCCGCGCGATCTGAAGATGCTGGCGTTCGCGATTCCGGTGCTGCTGGGGCTGGCGCTGCATCCGTCGCTGCCCAAGGTGCGGGTATCCGCGCCGGCGAAGGCCAGCGGTTTTCAGAAGAATTTCCAGCGCGTGGTGAACGAGCAGTTTGTGAACGTACGGCAGACGGTGCTGGACCGCGCGGCGGTCGCGCTGGATGAAGATTTCCGGTCGGGGCTGGACGATTGGGCGAGTCCGCGGGGATGCGTCCGACCGACTGGTCCTTCGACGCGACCGGCTTTGTGCGGCCGGGGCCGCTGGCGCTGTACCGGCCCTCCATGGGTCTGACCGATTATCAGGTGCAGTTCCTGGGAATGATCGATAAGAAAGCCATGAGCTGGGTGGTGCGCGCGGCGGACTTCGAGAACTACTACGTGATGAAGCTGGTGGTGCTGAAGCCGGGTCCGCTGCCCACCATCGGACTGACGCGCTACGCGGTGGTCAACGGAAAAGCGGATTCGCGGGTGGATACGGTCGTGCCGATCGACGCGCGGCCGGACATGCTGTATCGCGTGCGCATGGATGTGCACGGCGACGATTTCTCGCTGACGGTGCAGGGCCAGATGGTCGACGCCTGGTCCGAGCCGCGGCTGACGCGCGGCGGCATCGGTTTCTTCAGCGCGCGAGGCGAAGAGAGCCGCGCTGCGCTGGGTGCAAGTTACGCATCAATACGACATGCTGGGCCGCCTGTGCGCGTACCTGGCGCCTTACAATATTCCAACACGACATTACATCGACGAGCGGGAGCTGGCAACCATGAGTGCACGCAAGAACGGAACAGATACGGCGCCTGCGGGCCAACGGAAAGGCGGTTTCGCCGGCGCTGGCGCGCTCGGTCGTCGCTGCACCTGGAAGGCAAGCGCAAGGAAGCGCTGCGCGAGCTGAACACGGCCATCGAAAACGGCGAAGAAACGGCGGAAGTATTTGCCGCCAAGGGCCACATCCAGTTTGAGCTGGAGCAGTACGACGACGCCGTCAAGACCTACGAAAAGCTGCTGACGCATCGCGCCGCGGCATCCCACTGCGAACTTCAACCTGGGCATCTGCTATGAGAAGCTCGGCCGCTGGCAGGAAGCCACGGATGCGTTCCAGAAGGCGCTCGAAATCGGATCCGCAGCGCGAGGAAGCGCAGTTGGGCTTGGGATCTGCCTGCTGCATCAGGAAAAGCCGGAGCCGGCCATCGCCTGTTTCGACAAAGTGCTGGCGCGGCAGCCCGATCATGAAACGGCGCTGTTCGGCAAGGCCGTCTCGCTGCAACTGCTGTGGAAGTTCGACGAAGCGACCGCGCTGTATCTGCAGATCCTGGAGAAGAATCCGCAGTCGGAAGAATGCCTGGTGAATCTGATCACCATCGGCATGGCGCGCAAGGATCACGCGTCGATCCAGCAGTATTCGGAGCGGCTGCTGGCGATGCGGCCGTTCTCGCAGGCGGCTCTGGAAGGCCTGGCGACCTGCGCGTTCCATTCGAACGATTACGAAGCGGCGGCGCGGTTTTGCGCCAAGCTGGTGGAGTTCACGCCGGATCATTTCGAGCGCTGGTTCAACCTGGGCGTCGCCGAGCAGAAGTGCGGACGGCTGGAGGAAGCGGCGAAGGCGTATTCCGAGGCGGTGCGCATCCGTCCCGACGCCAAGCAGGCGCACGTGAATCTGGGCATCGTGCGGCAGGAAATGGGCGAGCTGAAGCTGGCGCGCGGAATCGTATGAGCGCGCGCTGCAGATCGCGCCGGATCTGGCCGACGTGATCTACAACCTGGCCAGCGTGCTGGAGCAGCAGGGCGAAAAAGAAGAGGCCGAGCGGCTGTACGTGAAGCTGCTTACGCGCAATCCGGAATGGGAAGACGCGTGGTTCCGGCTGGGCTATCTGCGGCTGCAGCGCGCCGATCATCGCGGCGCGGCGGAAGCCTTCCAGGCCTGCGTCCGCAAGCGCACCCCGTGGCCGGAAGCGCAGCTGAATCTGGGCCTGGCGTACTGGAACCTGGGCGATCACGAAAGCGCCGCCAAGGCGTTCGAGAGCGTGCTCGAATCGGACCCGACGTCGATCGACGCGCTGCGCGGCCTGGCGGCGCTGGCGGTGGAGCGCGAGGATCTGGACAAGGCTCTCGATCTGCAAGCCAAGCTGATCGAAGCCGGCGAGCGGACGCCGGAGCTGTTCTACAACACCGGCCTGCTGCTGCAGAAATCGGGCCAGATGGAAGACGCGATCCGCCTGTATCAGGAAGCGCTGGCGGAGCGGCCGAACTTCGCCGAAGCGCTGCTGAATCTGGGCCATGCGCTGAAGTCGCAGGGCAATCTGGACGAGGCTCGCGAACTACTGGCGGCAGGCGCTGGAACAGAAGCCGGAGCTGGCCACCGGATACTTCGAGCAGTAGTCCGCACGCCTTTTTCCTGAACAGGTTGGCGCGTAGAAGAGTCTCACTACTATATGGGTGTGAGCCTTTTCCTGACGCTGTTGACGATGTTGCCGCCTCAGGATCCGCAAGCGGGTCCAACCACTCAGGCCGCGCCGGCCGCCGATGCGGAGCGTGACGTGTCGTGGAAGGCGCTGACGCCCAATATTGGCGACGACCAGAAGCGGATCTGGACGTTTCCATTGCGTCTGCGACGCAAGCCGGACTGGATTCCGGCGGTGGTGGTGTTAGGCGCGACGGCTGGTTTGATTGCGGTCGATCACCTCGAAGCGGCGAGCTTTCGCGGCACAACCGCCTTCAACGGTTTCAACAGCGTCTTCAACAGCAACGCGACGATCGCCGGTATTCTGGCGACTCCTTTCGCCTTCTATACCGCAGGGCTGATCCGCCACGATCGCAAAATGCAGAAAACGGCGCTGTTATCGTTGGAAGCGCTGGCCGATTCCGAAATCGTGGCGACAGTCATCAAGGATGCTACCCGGCGGCAGGTCCCCGCGACCATCAATCCAAATGGCAATTTCTCGGACAGTTGGGGCGACAACCACGGGTCGTATTGGAAAGGAAATGGAAGTTTTCCCTCGGGCCACGCGATCGCCGCTTTTTCGGTGGCGACGATTGTGGCACGGCGCTATCGGAATCATCGATGGGCGCCGTTTGCGGCTTACGGTATGGCTGGGTTGGTCGCGTTCTCAAGGCTGACTTTATCGGCGCACTTTCTTTCCGACGTGTTCATGGGTGGCGCGCTGGGCTATTCGATCAGCCGTTTCACGGTGCTGCGCGAATAGCGGCGCGTGATAAGCTATGTTGCGGTTCGCGGCGACATGGATATTGTAGCCTCCACGGAAAAATACGAGGCCTGGCTCGGGGAGCGGCTACCGCTGATCCGGGCCGACCTGAATCGCAAACATGAGCTGATGGCGTCCGCTCCGTTCCCGTTTCTGCGCGCGACGTTTTACCGATGGTCCCAGACATGGCCCAAGGTTGCGCCGGAATCGGCGCAGGCGATGGATGTTTTGGGCGTCGGCGATCTGCATGTCGAGAATTTCGGGACTTGGCGCGACATCGAAGGTCGCCTGGTCTGGGGGATCAACGACTTCGATGAAGTTTGCCGCTTGCCCTACACGTGCGACCTGGTGCGGCTGGCTACCAGCGCTCACCTGGCGATTGCGGCTGAGCACTTGAACATTCGCCCCGACCGGGCTGCGGACGCGATTCTGGATGGGTATCGCGATGGCCTGGCGACGGGCGGGCGCGCGTTCGTTCTGGCGGAACATCACACGGCGCTGCGTCAAACCGCCGTGGAGCGATTGAAGCAGCCCGAGCTGTTCTGGCAAAAGCTGAACAGCCTGCCTACGTGGAGGGGCAAGATCGCACCGAGCGCGGTGAAGGCGCTGAAGCGCATGATGCCCGATCGCAATATGACGTATCGCATCGTGCACCGGGTGAGCGGACTGGGCAGCCTGGGGCGTCGCCGGTTTGTGGCGCTAGCGGAGTGGCACGGCGGGACGATCGCTCGGGAAGCCAAGGAACTGACCGAATCCGCCTGGGAGTGGGCCGATGCGCGGCGCAAGCGGCAGGGAATTCTGTACCAGGAAGCGCTGGACCAATCGAAGCGATGCCCGGATCCGTTCGTGAAACTACGGGGCAAGTGGATCGTGCGGCGATTGGCGCCGGATTGCTCGCGGATTGAGCTGGCTTCGCTTCCCACCAAGCACGATGCATTTCATCTGCTGCGGGCCATGGGGTTCGAGACCGCTAATGTGCATTTAGGGAGCCGCGAAGCTGTGGGGCTGGAAGGCGATCTTCGCAAACGAAAGCGGGGATGGCTGCAAAAAGCGGCGCTCGCCATGGTGGATTCCGCGACTGCCGACTGGACCGAGTGGCGCAAGCGGAAGTAAGGACTGTGCCATACTTTACCTGGACGTGACGCATGGAGCTTGAGATCGAGCAAAGGAAAGACGTATGCATCCTGCACTTCAAAGGTCGCTTCGTCACCGGCGTTGATCCCCAGGATTTGCGGGCGAAATCCGAACAGATCCGGAACTGCAACTGCGCCAAGGTGCTGGTGGATCTGCACGAGGTGCCGGCGATGGGCTCTACCGGAATCGGGTTTGTGGTCGCGATCTACACTTCGGCGATGAAACGCGATGGCGGGCGCTTCGTGATGACCGGGGCGACGCCGCGTGTTCACGAGGTTTTTAAGATCACGCGCCTGGATCACGTGATCCCGTGGGCGACGGACGTCGACAGCGGCATTGCGTCGCTGAACGGGTAGATGGATTGGGGACTTTGGCGAACCCGGAGGTCCGGACGGTGTGCTGCGAACGGTTGGCGCGCCTGGATCCAAAGACCAATCCGAAGTGGGGACGCATGAGCGCCCACCGCATGGTATGTCATCTGAACGATTCCCTTCGCGTGGGCACGGGAGAGAAGTATGCGAGCCCTGCGATGAATTTCTTGACCCGAACGGCGGTGGGATAGGGATTGCCGAGAATTGCGCGGCTTCATGGTTGCATTTTCGGAGAGAGAGCAGCTGGGAGTGCACCAGGTCTTCGGCGCGATGAGCAAGAGCGGCTGGCTGATCTGGGGATACCGGCGCGTGGACCATCACCTGCGGCAGTTCGGCGTTTGATTTTAAGGTGATCTTCAGGATCGGCCCGTATACTGGCTTCCAGGTGAATCGTCCTGGGGTTTGGTTTAGTAGCTCTGGATCGCTCGGTTACACGCGTGGCTCCAAAGGCCGGGCCGCCACGGTTAGAATCTGTGTGAAAACCCGCTATATCGACCGCTCCCTGTGGTCGCGGCTCATTAAGCGGCCGATATTGGTAAGCGCCGACCACGAGCCGCGACCACAGGGAGCGGTGGATGGTCACATTTCACACACGCTTAAATGACCGGCCCACCAGTCCGCATACCCGTGAAAATCTGCCTGATCGCGCTACTGTTTCTCAGCTCGCCGATATTCGCTCAGCAATCGACGTTGCGCGGGCAAGTCACGGATGAGAGCGGAGCTGTAGTTCGAAAGGCTACGGTGACGCTCACAGGGCCTGGGGGAATCAAGGCGACGGCACCGTCGGACGACAACGGGGTGTACTCTTTCAGCAACCTCGCGGCCGGGCAGTACGTGGTGGAAGCCGCGGCGCCGGATTTGACTCTGCCGCAGGCCGCGAGAGTCAATTTGAAGGCCGGTCCCACGACGTTGGATCTTCGATTGAAAGTCGCGTCGACGAAACAGCAGGTCACGGTGCAGGACACTGCGGGTCCCACGCTGAGCGTGGACACCACGTCGAATGCGAACGCGCTGGTGATCAAAGGAGACGATCTTGACGCTTTGGGAGACGATCCGGAGGACTTGCAAGCGGATTTGCTCGCGCTCGCTGGGCCATCTGCGGGACCGAACGGCGGGTCGATTTTTGTCGACGGCTTCAGCGGCGGCGATCTTCCGCCTAAAAGCTCGATTCGGGAGATTCGCATCAATCAGAATCCGTTTTCGCCGGAGTACGACAAGCTGGGATTCGGGCGGATCGAGATTTTCACCAAGCCCGGGTCCGATAAATGGCGCGGATCGTTGAATTACAACTTGCAGCGGGACGCGTTGAACTCGCGCAATCCGTATTCGGACGTGAAGGCTCCGCTGCGATTGAACGAATTCGAGGGCGGGATCAGCGGCGCTTTGAATCGCAAGACATCGTTCAGTTTCGACGGGCAGAGGGAGCAAGTCGCCAACGGGTCCATCGTCAACGCGGTAACGCTCAATCCGCAGACGCTGGCCGCGGTTCCGTTCAACCAAGTGGGGACCACGCCGCAGTTGCGGGTGAATCTGACGCCGCGCATCGATTATCAACTCAATTCGAACAACACGGTGATGTTCCGGTATGGGTTCACGCGGATCGACATCGAAGATGCAGGAATCGGGAGCTTCGATTTGCCTTCGCGCGGGTATCACTTTCAAAGCACGAACGAGACCGTGCAGGCGACGGATACCGCGGTGTTGGGCGCGGCGATCAACGAAACCCGATTTCAGTTTTTTCGGAGCGGCACGGAGCAGATCGCTAACAGCTTGAGTCCAGCGGTGCTGGTGCTGGGGGCGTTCAACGAGGGCGGGTCGCAGACCGGACAGACGTTCAACATTCAGAATAATTTCGAGTTGCAAAATTACACGTCGATGCTGCGTGGGGCGCATTCGCTGAAATTCGGCGTGCGCGTGCGCGGGCAGATTTACGACAGCGTGTCGCCGCAGAATTTCGGGGGGACGTTTACGTTCGGCGGCGGGTTAGCTCCGGTGCTGGACGCGAATAATCAACCGGTGCTGGACTCGTCGGGGCAGCCGGTGCTGGATGAGATCCAGCCGATCGATCGGTATCGTCGGGCGGTGCTGTTTGAGCAAATGGGATTATCGCCGGCGCAGGCAGCGGTTCTGGGCGGAGGGCCGACGCAGTTCAGCATCAGCTCGGGGATTCCCGGGATTTCGGTTCACCAGATGGATGTCGGTGCGTTCGCGGGAGACGATTGGAAGATGCGGCCGAATCTGACCTTGAGTTTGGGACTGCGGTATGAAACGCAGACGAACATCCACGATTATCGGGATTGGGCTCCGCGCATCGGGATCGCCTGGGCGCCGGGTGCGAATGCGCGGTCGAACCGGCCGGGGACGGTGATCCGCGCGGGCTTCGGAATTTTCTATGACCGGTTCGCGCTATCGAACATTCTTACCGCCGAGCGCTACAACGGCGTGGTGCAACAACAGTATGTGGTGACAAACCCGGATTTCTATCCTAACGTCCCGCCGGTCTCGTCGTTAGCGGGATTTCAATCGTCGCAAGTGACGCAGGAAGTGAGCGGGCAGCTTCGCGCGCCCTACATCATGCAATCGGCGCTGACGGTAGAGCGGCAACTGCCCGCCAATACGACGCTCGCGGTGACGTACACGAATTCGCACGGACTGCACGAGCTGCGCTCCGAGGACATCAATGCGCCGCTGCCGGGAACTTATAATCCGAACTCGCCCGGCAGTGGCGTGTTTCCGCGGGGCACTTCGAATCCGCTGTTCCTGATGACTTCGTCGGGCTTATACAACCAGAATCAATTGATGTTCAACGTGAATACGCGGGTGAACCGGAACATTTCGTTGTACGGGTTTTATGTGTTCAACCGGGCGATGAGCAATACCGACGGGCTGGGCACATTTCCACCAAATCCGTACAACTTCGCGGGTGAGTATGGGCCTGCGTCGACGGACATTCATCATCGCGAAAACCTGGGAGGGTCACTGACCACGAAGTGGCACATCCGGTTTAACCCTTACGTGAGCATTCAATCCGGCCCGCCATTCGATATCACCACGGGCAGCGATCTTTACGGGACCACGTTATTCAACGCGCGGCCCGCGTTTGCGGCGAATCCGAATCAGCCCGGAGTCATCGAGACGCAATATGGGGCGCTGGACCCGAATCCGGTTCCCGGAGAAAAGCAACTGCCGCGCAATTACGGACGCGGTCCGGGGCAGTTCAATTTAAATCTGCGGGTGGGAAAGACATGGGGATTCGGGTCTGAGCGAACCAAGGCCGCCGCTCCGCCGAGTTCGACGGCGGGCGGGCCGACTCCGGGACCGCCACCCAACAATGGAGGCGGCATCGCCGGGGGTGTTTCAAATACCAGCCGTCCTTACAACGTGACGCTGTCGCTTTCGTTTCGCAATCTGACGAATCATACGAATCCGGGCCCGATTATCGGGAACATTACTTCGCCGCTGTTTGGATTCGCCAATCAGTCGGCGGGATTTGGCGGCAGCGGGATTTCGGAAAACGCGAACAATCGCCGCCTGGAGATTCAGATTCGGTTTGCGTTCTGACGCCCTCCGCCTTAAGAGAGCCCGGTAGAAGAGCGATCATAATGGTAACCAACCGTGATCACATCGAAGCAGACTGACATCGCTTTCCGGGCCCTGAACGATTTTCAGATCGAACTGCCTTCGTGGGGATTCGCGAACACCGGCACCCGCTTCGGCAAGTTTCTGCAACCGGCGGCGGCGGGCACACTCGAAGAAAAGTTCAGCGACGCGGGACAGGTCCATCGCTGGACCGGCGTTTGCCCCACCATCGCGCTGCATGTCTTGTGGGACTTCCCTGACGGGCTCAACGATGTGAAAAAGGTTGAGGAACTCGGCGTAAAGAACGGAGTGCGCGCGGGATCGATCAATCCAAACCTGTTTCAGGATCAGATCTATAAGTACGGTTCGTTCGGCAATCCCGATCCGGCGATTCGAAAGGAAGCGCTCGACCAGGTTCTTAGTAGCATCGAGATTGCGGCGCGTACCGGCAGCCGCGATGTTTCGCTGTGGTTTGCCGATGGATCGAATTATCCGGGCACGCAGAATATCCGTCATCGGCGGCAGTGGTTTGAAGAGAATCTCAAGGCCGCGCACGCTCGCCTTTCGAGCTTGCAACGGATGCTGGTGGAATATAAGCCCTTCGAGCCGGCTTTCTACCATACCGATATCGCCGATTGGGGGATGGCGCTGCTGCTGGCGCAGTCCGCGGGGCCGCAAGCAAAGGTGCTGGTGGATACGGGCCATCATTATCAGGCGCAGAACATCGAGCAGATTGTGGCGTGGCTGCTGGATTTGAATATGCTGGGCGGATTTCACTTTAACGACCGCCGCTACGCCGATGACGATCTGACCATGGGGTCGATCGATCCTTATCAGGTATTCCGCATTTTCCACGAGATCCTGCACTTCGAATGGGAAACCGGGCAGCGCGCCGATATCGCCTACATGATCGATCAGAGTCACAACTTGAAGGACAAGATCGAGGCGATGATCCAGACCGTGACGACGGCATGGGAGCTGTACGCCAAGGCTGCTCTGGTGGATCGCCATCGATTGGCGGTCTGCCAGGAACGATGCGCGCTGGTGGACGCCGAAGCGTGCCTGAAGGATGCGTTTTCGACCGATGTCCGGCCGCTGATTCGGGAGTGGCTGCATTCTAAGGGCTTGCCGGCAGAGCCGCTGGACGCATTCCGCCAGAGCGGATACATGGAACGAATCACGGCGGAACGCGCGCAGAGGAACATCGCGATCGTGTCGAGCTATGCCTAGGCGCGGACGGTTCATGCAATACACTTAGGGAGGTGGTTTATGAGACGCCGTTGGAACGTACCGGTCTGGGCCGGATTTGCGATTGTGATCTTCGCGCTGGTCAGCTACATCCCCCTCTTCACGTTGTTTCCCGTCACGCGCGACTTTCCTTGGGCTAACTACCTGCTGTTCCTGGTGGGCATCGGTGTGCTTGCGATCGGGCTTCGGCGCGCTTTTCGCGATCCGCAGCAGTACCGGGGAAAAGTCAGCGGTTCGATTCTCGGCGGGCTCAGTGTTGTCCTGTTCGGATTCTTCCTCGTCAGCATTCTCTACTTTGGGAAGCAAATCCCTTCGGCAGAGCGCGCGTTACGTGTCGGGCAATCAGCGCCGGCGTTCACGCTCCCGGACACCGCAGGAAAGCAGGTGGCTTCGTCGGAAATCTTGAATCGCCATCGTGCCGTGGCGCTGGTATTCTATCGCGGGTATTGGTGACCATTCTGCAACTCCGAGTTGCGGGGTTTCGAGCAGCACTTGAACGAGTTCCACCAACGCGGCGTCGAGGTGCTCGCGATTAGCGTGGATTCGCCCGCGGAGTCGCAAAAGCTGTGCCAGTCCCGGGGGTACACCTTCCCGTTCCTCTCCGATCCGAAAGCGGAAGTGATCCGGCAATATGGCGTCCTCCATCCGAAGGGCGGCGAAGATGGCAAGGACATCGCGCGTCCGGCTGAGTTCCTGGTGGACGCCTCGGGAACCATTCGTTGGGTGAACCTGACCGACGACATAAGAGTGCGCGCCAGGCCGGAGGCCGTGCTGGCAGCCTTCGACCGCCTGCGAATCCCTTGAATAGTGACGTCTCAGGGAGCCATTTCCGGCTTAATCGCCCCGTGATGGCAGGTGGGGCATCCGATTCGGATATCTGAGAACTGGAGCCGCGTGTCGCGCACCATGGCAAGCATCCTTCGCGCCATGTCTTTGGCGGGCTGGTTGTCTCTCTCCCAGGCGCCCACCGTGTGACAGTGCGAACATTCGACGCCGAGGGATGCGCTCATGAACAGCATGGACGATTTCAGGTCGGACGCCGCTGAGTTGAGAAATCTCAGATTCTTGTAGACCTTCGAAGCGGGTTCGGCGCCTTGCTCTGCGGTCAAGTCAAGTTCTGCCGGCCAGAGATTGGGATTGATTTGCGGCCCTGCGTCGGGAACGATATGACCGCGATGGCAGCTCCAGCAGGTCGATTCGACCTTCGGGTTTTGGGCGATCCAGTTTCGCATCTGGAACATCCGGCGCGCTTTCACGAACGTGGGTTTGTCGCCCTTATCCATCGCTCCTTCGACATGACAGTGCGCGCACTCAATGCCTAAAACGCGGTTGAACATCCCCATAATCACGGGGACCCGATCCGCCGGTATTCCTTTCAGGATTTCTATATTTTTATAAACGTGTTCGGCGGGTGTGGGTGTTTGGGGGGAAAGTGGACAAACCGGGCCCAACAACAAAACACATGACGCGAATGGCGCGAGTCTGAAGCCCTGAGTCAGGCTACCGATGAGAGCAGATCCACGACGAAAGAAGAAATAATAGATATTCGCAAATACCCGTGATACGCTCCAGGCCATTTTCACACAGTATTACACGCAGGAGGGGTACGCATGCTGCCTATCAACTGGAACACAGCCATTCAATACGCCGGTCTGGTCAAAATCGCTGAGGGAGTCGCACCTGACGCCGACTACGGTCAAGCCGAGATAAGCCTAATCCAGGCAGCTGGTTACAGGCTTGTGCAGCCACTTTATGGAGACGATCTGGCCACCGACATCGACCCTCATGTTGGCGACGTGGTGTCGTTTGGCTTCCTGGCCATTTCTCCCACCAAGGAAATTGTCGCCGCAGTTCGCGGCACGGACACGATTCTCGAATGGCTGCACGACGCATCGTTTCTGATGGTTCCGTCCCCGATCGCGGGCGCACACGGGTTCACCGAAGATGGCTTTACCGCGGTTTATCGATCGCTCAGAATCGGGCGCGCCGATGGCACCGTATCGGCGAAGGACTCCATCAAGAGCTACCTCGACACCGGGGCCGCGGCCACGGTGACGGTCTGCGGTCACAGTCTGGGTGGCGCGCTGGCGACCTTACTGACGCTCGAACGTCGGATTAAACACATCGTGCCGGACGCCAACGGCTTACACCTATGCGAGCCCGCGTACCGGCGATCATATTTTCGCGGGTTCGTATAACGCCGCGATCTCCGCCAGCCATCGAATCGTGAACCGGCAGGACTTAGTGCCACAGTTGCCCCCGATCCTACCACTGCCTTACGAGCACGTGAACACTAAGTATGAATTGAATCCTCCGCCGAACAAGATCAATCCGTCGCTCGTGTGCATGCATCACTTGACCACCTACTTGTGGCTGATGGCTCAGCTTGCAGGGGCCGGGGGGTATCCTTTAGATCAGGGCTGCTCATTCACGGGACTCGCGCATATCTGACCAGAAGAGACTGGGAAGAGTCTGCAAGACCGGTACGAAGTCGGCGTGGTACATCGGTTGTGAAGGAACCGTGGACCGCTCTCGCGGACGCGACGTTTAGCAAGGGCGACACCCCCTATCGCGCATTGGGATCAACACCCCAGACCCGGCATTTACACCGCCAGCGGCGCGATTCTCGCGGTCGCCAAGAAATCCGCTCTTTCCGCGGTCCCGGCGGTCAATGTGCCACGACCGGCGTCCATCCGAACACGCCCGTCTGGCTCAGCCAACCCCAGGTGTGGTTCCCTTGCGTTCCCTGCCCTTCGAGGTACCAGACTACCGCTTGCCGTGTCGCGTCATTCACCAACAGGACGTCCAGAATCCCATCCCCGTTGAAATCCCCGAATCCGGCGATCGACCATCCCGGAACTCCACTCTGGCTGATCCACTCCCAACCGAGTTCGTTGGTGCCCTGCTGGCTCAGATACCAGACCACGCTTTCCCGCGTCGAATCGTTTTGCCAGACTATGTCCGGAGTTCCGTCGTGGTTATAGTCCCCGACGGCCTTGATGGTCCATCCCCACACGCCGGCCTGCGACAACCAAGCCCATGTATGCGCGCCGTTTGTGCCGGTTCCGCTCATGTACCATACGACTACCTGATGCGTGGCGTCGTTCTCCCACAGCAAATCGGGAATACCGTCGTTGTTGAAATCGGCCGCTCCCACTAACGACCATCCAGGCACGCCGGTCTGGCTGAGCCACTCCCAGGACTGTTCGACGTTGCCGTCGGGGCCTCCCATGTACCACACCACTGCCTGACGGGTGGCATCGTTTACCCAGATGATGTCGGAGTAACCGTCGCCGTTGAAATCGATCATCGCCGCCACGTGCCAACCGTACACGCCGCCCTGGCTGAGCCACTCCCAAGCTGCTTCCGTGTTACCGCCGGAGCCGGTGAAGTACCAGCGCACCGCCTCCCGGCTTGCATCGCTAGTCCAGATCACGGCGGGTCCCACATGGGCGGTAAAGCTGACATTGCTTACCGAGGTCATCGACAGCATCCCAGCCGGGGTGTTGAAAAAGTTTCCCAGAATCGATCCGGTCCCTGAATCGGAGATATTTGGTTGCAGGTTATAGCCGGCAAAGGCCGCGTTCGTCAATGTCAGCCAATTCGAGGCTCCCTGGTGCCAGACCCCCACCTCGTTAGAGGCTTGGCTGACAAACACTGCTTGAGTATCCGCCAGGGTCGCCGTGACCCCATTGACGGAGAAGGTGGCAGGAATCCCGCTGGGGGTACTGATTTCGCTCGCGCAACAGGCGGGCACGCGGGCGAGCCGCGTATCGGAGGTCAAGGTCATCGTGAACGCGGAATTCGAAAACTGTGTACCTCCCAGCGCTCCGCTTCCCGTACCGGTGAAGGTGAACGTCACCGGCGTAGAGCCGCTGGGACCCGTCATTTCCAACATGAGCGGGAAGGCTAAGGAGCTCGACCCGATAGTGGCTCCGATGTGGGCGGTGGTGTTGAAACTGACGGCTGCGGTAGTCACCGAAAAGCTCGCGGTTGTTCCGCCGGCCGGAACGATGACCGATGCCGGAACGGTTGCTTGCAAACTATCGGAGCTGAGTCCGACCGTTGTCCCGCCAGTTGGCGCCGTGGGAGTAATCGTCACCGTGCAGGTCGGCTTGGCCGGTGGGATCACGGCCAGCGGCGTGCACGAAACGGCGCTAACGGTGGCGGTAGTGGTGCTCTGCTGGATGGTCACTGAGCCGGAAACCGTCGATGTGGCGACCGATGATCCGGCCAGGGAAGCGCTGTCTCCGCCAGATACCTGAATCACTGCGGCGCTGTCGGCGGGCAAAGCGGATACGGTTAGGGTGATGGACGCCACCAGCCCGTTTGGAATCATGTTGGAATTGAGGCCCCAAGCGACGCAACTGGAGATTCCCGCGGCGCTGTTGCAGGTTATCGATTTGCCCGCAGAAGAAGCCGCCGCACCGGCCGACACGGTTAATCCGCTGAAGTCGCGCGTCGGATAAGTGATCGTCCACTGTAGCGACTCCGGTTGGCCGCCCGCCGCTGTCAACGACAAACCAAGCGTCACAATGCTCCCCGGCGAGCCCGATCCGGAAGACAGACTCAGCGAACTGGTCTGCGCGGCGATGGCCAGACTCGCAAGGATCGGCGCGATCAGTAAGACGCGAATGGCGCGGGTTGCCGGTACGTTCGAGCTAATCTCCATGGTACAGTGCTCCTACCACCACATCGGCCCTGCAAAAGCCAATTTGAGTCAAATGGGACCTCACTACTAGTACTGTAGGTAATGTAAGTTTGTGGGTCGATTGGCGATTAGCACGCTATTGGCGCCAAAAAATACCTACTGAGTTTTCAAGGTCCATGTGGCTAAGGTGATGAACCAGCGTCCCGTTTCGTTACACAAGCCGAACTTTTCTGGTGACTTAACGGCCGCCGAACAGCCACAGCTTGATCGGCTGATACAGCAAATAGATCGCCCCAGCCGCTAACCAGACCATGGAGCTGACGGAGAACGTTCGGGCGGTAACCCGCACCTCAGGGGTGCGGTCTAACTGTAACAAAGGACCTGTTTCATTGGCAGCCGTCCGGTCGTACAGAAACAGCGGAGCGCCGGCAAAAAGCGCGAACACCGGGAACCAAGTGGCGGTGATAACGACATTTTTCCTGGCTTGATCGGCCCACTTTGCCGCACGAAACCGATGGACTCGACCGCCTCCGCAATCGCGAATGCAGCCAGGGCGAGATGGCGAATCGCCAGGGCCCGTCCGGCGGACCGCAAGCCGGTCATCAGATCGCGCGAGCGCTGAACGGCCGCCTTCCCCGATCGCCTCTCGACCACACAGATCACCGGCCACAGGCAATCGCCGACCAATGTTGTCGGGTTTCAGGTCGCGATGGATGATTCCATGCCGATGTGCTTCCGCAAGCGCCAGTCCAATCTGATCCAGAAGGTCCGCGATCAGCGGCGGCGGGAGCCCCGGATTGGCTTTTTGGAAATCCGAAAGCGTCTGGCCGTCCAGAAACTCCATCACCAGGTACGGCATATCGCCGCCAGCGGCTTTCGCGATGCCGAAATCGGTGACGTTGACGATGTTCGGATGCCGCAGACGGCCGCATGCCTGCGCTTCGCGCTGAAAACGGGCAAGAAACTGCGGCTCCCCGCCCAGCGGGGAGCGATCACTTTGACCGCCACGACGCGAGTGGTTCCGAGATGGGTCGCCAAATAGGCGTTTCCCATTCCGCCCGCGCCGAGTTGCTTGTCGATCCGGTATTTGGCGTCGAGAATTTCGCCGATCATCGAGCGATCCAATAGAGTCTAGCCGCCATCATAACAATCGTTAGGTCGCTGACAGGGCGCCATTTCTCAACTTAGGACGATTCGAATGCGTAAGATTGCGGGCTCTGCTCGAATGCTTGTTTGCACCGTGGACAGCAGAAATAAACGGTCCGCCCTTCAACCTGCGCCGTATGTTTCGCGCGCGCCACCTCCACCATCATTCCGCACACGGGATCCTTAGCCTCCGACATCACGATCGGCGAGGCCACGCGAGCGGGTCGGGTTTCGCTCCGTCCTTTCTGGACAATCTCGGCGAGCACGCTGACCGCGATTTCCTCGGGTGAAACAGCCCCGATCGGGAGACCGGCCGGCGCGATCACGCGAGCCAGGCGGTCCGGCGCAATTCCCTTCTCCCGCAGGTACTCGACAATCCTTTCCGCTTTCGTTTTGCTCGCCACGAACGCGATGTGCTCTACATCCGCGCCCAGCGCCTGCTCCAGCGCTTCTTCATCGCATTCGCCCTGCGTGGAAACCACCACGAAGGTCCGCGGCGTGATTCGGATCCGGCTGAGATCCAATTGATCGTGAAGGAATGTGGGTTCCGGAAAATTCTCGCGGCTCACGTCCGGAGCCAGAACGACGACTGAATATCCAGCCGCCGCGCCGAGCTTCGCCAGAGTTTGCGCGACTTGCGACCGCCCGAGAATGACAATCTGCGGCTTAGGCAGAACCGGCTCGATGTAAATATCCAAGGCTCCTCCACTGTGGCACGTCATGGCGTATTCAAGGACGCCGTCTTGCGCAGCCGGGTTCGGTGAAGGGCTGATTCGAACCAGCCTCGGCTTGGCATCGCGGATCGCGTTCAGGGCTTCCTTGATTACCGTCGGCTGGGCGCAGCCGCCCCCGATCCAGCCCCAGATCCTTCCGCCGGAATCGATAATCGCTTTATCGCCTGGCTTCCCCGAGATGGGAGCCTCGAACCGGACCACCATCGCGATGGCGAAGGATTCTCCCTGCGATCGCAGCTCGGCGGCTTTTTCCAAGAATTCATCAAACATGCTTCACCACCTTACTTCACGACCTCAAGTGCTTCTCCAGTTCGAGCAAACTCCCGAGCGAATGCGCCGGCGCGAACACATCCACATGCGGAAGAGCCGCTGCCATTCCACGGGTGAGCGGCTTATAATCCTCCAGCCCGAGGAGCGGATTCATCCAGATCACTTTACGAACACGGTCCTTCACACTGCGCAACTCCGAGGCGAGCATCTCGGGATTTCCGGTGTCCCAGCCATCGCTCAAAATGATGAACGCAGTATCGCGTGACAGCAACCTCGCGTGTCGCGCGTTAAATTCGTGAAGCGATCCGCCGATCCGCGTGCCGCCCGACCAATCGGCCGCACAAGTGGTCAATGCTTTCATCGCGTCCGCCAGCTTCCGCGATCGCAGCATCGCTCCGATGCTGACCAGCCGCGTACTGAAGACGAAAGTATCGGCGCGCTTGAAATGACGATGCAGCGCGTGGGCGAACCTCAGCAGAAACATGCTGTACAAGCTCATGGAGCCGCTGACATCCAGCAGAATCACGATACGCGCTGGCTGAGATTTTCGGTCTTTGTAGCGCAACTTGATCGGATCGCCGCCGCGGCTGATGTTGGCGCGAATCGTGCGCCTCAGATCCACTCGACCTCGATATTCGGCGATTTTCCGGCGGCGGGAGAGCCGCCAGCTCATCTGCTTCAGCAGCCTCTCGGCGAGCCGATCGAGCGCAGGCTGGTCGGTCTGCGGGATTTCGGAAAAATCGACGTTCTTGAGCCGTGCATAAGGCGAGGCGCCGACGATTTCGGCTGCATCGCGACTGGTGGGACGAGCGACGCCATTGGGTTCGCCGGTCAAGACCCAGAAGCCGCGCGGCTCTTTTGCGGTCCTGTTTGGAATTCGCCTCTGATCCAGATGAGGGCCGCTCCAGAAAGCGTCGAACAACCGGTCGAAGGAATCCCACTCTTCTTTCGACGAACTTATCGCCGCCCGCAGCGCCCATCTCACGGCATCGAGGCCGACCGCGCGAACCGCTTCCACGGATGCAACAGACTCCGTTACGCCTGCCGAGAATCCGTTGGCTCTTAAGAATCGGCAGAAGCGGATGATGTCGGATTCAGTCACCGCGCGGCTCTCGACAGGATCCTGTCGATCCCCTCGGTCTGGATTTTCGCCGCATCGTCGACGGACTTGGCAATGCATCCGAGCGCAGCCTGGGCCGCTTCCGCGTCCAGTCGCGTCTTGCCGAGCGCGCCAAGCGAGTGGACACAATCCAGCGTCTCGGCGACGCCCGGAGGCTTTGAAAGGTTCAGGCTTCGAACCTCCTGGACGAAACCGACCACTTGAGCGCCCAACTCACGATCCACGCGCGCACGGAGCCGGACGATTTCCATTTCCTTTTCGAAGTCCGGATAATCGATCCAGTGATACAGACAGCGGCGCTTGAGAGCGTCGCTCAATTCCCTGGTCCGATTCGACGTAAGAATCACGTGCGGGCGATGCCGCGCGCGAATGGTGCCCAATTCCGGAATCGTGATCTGGAAGTCGGAGAGCAGCTCGAGTAGAAACGCTTCGAACCCCTCGTCGGCGCGGTCGATTTCGTCGATCAACAGGACCGGCGAAGCGCTTTCGGCGCGAATCGCACGCAGCAGCGGGCGCTCCAATAAAAAAGCGAGCGAGAAAATTTCTTCTTCGGTCTTTTCGTGGATCTTGATGGCGAGTAGCTGCTTCTGATAGTTCCACTCGTAAACGGCGGAATTGAGATCCAGCCCTTCATAGCACTGAAGCCGGATCAGCTCGGCGCCGAGAAACGACGCCAGGACTTTCGCGACTTCGGTTTTGCCGACCCCGGCGTGACCTTCAATCAGCAGCGGCTTGCCGAGGCGGATTACCAGGTACACCGCGGTCGCCAGCGCCCGATCCAGCACGTATCCCGATGCTTCGAAGCCGCGGACTACGGCGTCGATGTCGCGCACATCCTCAGGATTCGTTGGAGCCTCCCAGAACGCGGCGAATGGAGTGGCCGATGGCCGATCCCACCACGCGAGCTGCGCTCACGGGCGCGGCCGGACCTTCAGGTTCGGCTTCGGGATTCTTCAGTTTCTGCTGGAATCGTTCGACGAACTGTTTGAAGATCACGTCGGAAACGTCGGTCATCATCCGCGCGCCGAACTGCGCCAGAATCCCGATCACGTTGACTTCAGACACCGTGGAGACGCGCGTGCCGCCCTCGTCGAGCGCCTGAAGCGCCCCAGTCATCTTCATCGACGCGCCACCTTTGCCGCGCACATCCTGGCCTTTCCCGTCGAGCTCGATGGTGTGCGCCTGCGCGTCAAGCTGGACGATTTTCACTTCGCCCTTGAATTCGGTCAAGCTCGGTCCGACTTTGACGCTTATGGCGCCTTTAAATGTGCGGTCTTCGACGGTCTCGGTAATCTTCGCGCCGGGGACGCAACTGACTACGTTCTTCGGGTCGCTGAGCAAGGCCCAGACTTTGTCGATCGGCTCCGGAACCTCGAAGGTTTTTTCAATGCGTACTGCCATATTACGTAATTCCTTTTTCCTGGAGAATCTGCCACACCTTCCACGGCGTGATCGGCATATCGATGTGGCGGACGCCCAGGTGCGAGAGAGCATCCACCACCGCGTTGACGAACGCCGCCGGCGATCCCACGTTGGGCGATTCGCCCACGCCCTTTGCGCCGATGGGATGATGCGGGGAGGGAGTGCAGGTCTTGCCCGTTTCCCAATTGGGGGTTTCGACGGCGGTGGGCACCAGGTAATCCATGAAGTTGCCTCCCTGGACGTTGCCGCTTTCATCGTAGCTGATGAGCTGCATGAAGGCGATGGCGAGGCCCTCGGTCAGGCCGCCGTGGATCTGTCCTTCCACGATCATCGGGTTGATGATGTTGCCGCAATCGTCGACGGCGATGAACCGGCGCACTTTGACCTCGCCGGTTCCCTTGTCGATATCGACCACGCAGATGTAGGTGCCGAAGGGGAACGTCAGATTGGGCGGATCGTAGTAATGCACGGCTTCGAGACCGGCTTCCATGCCGTCCGGAAGGTTGGTGTAGGCGGCGAAGGCGATCTCCTGAATCGTTTTGGCTTTCGACGGCGCGCCTTTGACGAAGAATTTGCCGGGCTCCCATTCCAGATCTTCCTCGCTCACTTCCAAGAGATGCGCCGCGATTTTCCTTGCCTTGTCGCGAATCTTTCGGGAAGCCATCGCGGTCGCTCCACCCGCGACCGGCGTGCTGCGGCTGGCGTAGGTTCCCAGGCCGTAGGGCGCGGTATCCGTGTCGCCTTCCTCCAGGATGATATCCTGCTGCGGAATTCCCAGCTCCTGCGCGATGATTTGCGGGAACGTGGTCTCATGGCCCTGGCCTTGCGATTTCGTTCCCAGGCGCGCGATCGCTTTGCCGGTGGGATGGATACGAATCTCGCAACTGTCGAACATCTTGATGCCGACGATATCGAAGGTGTGGGCGGGACCGGCGCCGACGATCTCTGTGAAACTCGAGATGCCGATGCCCATCAGCTCGCCCTTCTTGCGTTTCTCGGCCTGCTCCTTGCGCAGGTCCTCGTATCCGGCCATCTTCAGCGCCAGGTTCATCGCTGCCGGATAATCGCCGCTGTCGTAGGTCCAGCCGAGCGGGCAGATGATACGGGAACTTATCTGAAGGAATGAAATTCTTGAGCCGCAGCTCGGCCGGATCCATTTTCAGGTCGTAGGCGAGCACATCCATGGCCCGTTCGATCAGGTACGCGGCTTCCGTGACCCGGAACGAGCATCGATAGGCGATTCCGCCCGGCGCCTTGTTGGTATAGACGCCGTCCACTTCGCAGAACGCTTTTGGAAAATCATACGAACCGGTGCAGATGCTGAATAGACCGGCGGGAAACTTCGAGGGTTGCGCCGCCGCGTTGAAGGCTCCATGATCGGCCAGCGTTTTGACGCGCAGAGCTTTCACGGTTCCATCGCGATCGGCCGAGATTTCCGCGGTCATGTGATAGTCCCGCGCAAATCCTGTCGATTGAAGATTTTCGGATCGCGATTCAATCCACTTCACCGGCTTTCCGAGCTTCAACGATGCGACCACCGCACACACGTAGCCGGGATAGATGGGAACTTTGTTGCCGAATCCTCCGCCGATGTCGGGCGAGATGACCCGAATGTTCTGTTCCGGAATGCCGCCCACCAGGGCAAACAGCGTCCGATGCGCGTGAGGCGCCTGGGAGGTCAACCAAATCGTGAGCTTCCCCGTGACCGGGTTGAAATCGGCCACGCAGCCGCAGGTTTCGAGCGGCGCCGGATGGCAGCGTTGAAACACGGCATCGACTTTGGCGGTTACCGCGCCGGCCTGAATCGCCTTCTGCGTCTCTTGCCGGTCGCCGACTTCCCAATGAAAAATGTGGTTGGTCTTTTCCTCGCGATCCTCGCGCAGGATGGGAGCGCCCGGATCGAGAGCTTTGTGCGGATCCACCAGCACCGGAAGCTCTTCGTAGTCCACCTCGACCAGCTCCGCCATATCGGCCGCGGCATACTGCTCGGTGGCGACGCAAAACGCTACTTCCTGCGCCTGGAACAGAACTTTTCCGGTAGCCAGCACCATCTGCTTGTCGTGGAACAGGGTGGGCATCCACGCGAGGCCCGCTGCGGCGAGATCGGCGCCGGTGATTACGGCCAGCGCGCCTGGCACTTTCATCGCATTTTCGATGTTGATGCTCTTCAGCCGCGCGTGGCCATAGGGGCTGCGGACCACGTGGCCGAAAACCATCCCCGGCAGATGCACGTCGTCGACGTAATTGCCCTTGCCCTGAATGAATCGCGCGTCCTCTTTGCGTTTGACCGAGTGGCCCATGCCACCGATTCCGGGCGATGTCGGAAAAATCATGCCGCTGCTCCCTTCTGCATCTTAGTGGCCGCGTATCGAACCGCCTTCACGATGTTTTGATAACCGGTGCAACGGCACAAGTTACCGGAAATTCCCCAGCGTATTTCTTCTTCCGTTGGATTCGGATTTTTTTCAAGAAGGGCCAGAACGGACATCATCATGCCCGGGGTACAGAAGCCGCACTGCAGCCCGTGTTCCTGATGAAACGCCTCCTGGATGGGATGCAGCTTGCCGTCGTGCGTCAACCCTTCGACAGTCTGTATCTGCCGGCCGTCGGCCTGCACCGCGAAAAACGTACAGGACTTGATCGGCCGCCCGTCGAGCAGCACGGTGCAGGCGCCACAACTGGTGGTGTCGCAGCCCAGGTGCGTGCCGGTTTGTCCCGCTACATCGCGGATGAAGTGGATCAGCAGCAATCTCGGATCGACGTCGGCTTCCTTTGCAACGCCGTTCAATTGGATGTGAACGTGATGTGTTTTCGCCATCGGTGTCTCCTATCGCCCGGCTCTTTCCGCGGCGCGAGCGAGCGCTCGCTTGGTAAATTCCTTCACCAGACCCTTTTTGTATTCCGCCGGACCACGCAGGTCGGAACTGGGTTGCGATTCGTCCGAGGCCAGTTGCGCCGCCTGGGCGATGCTCTGCGCATCCAGCTTCTTCCCGCGCAAGAACAGCTCGGCTTTTCCGGCTTTGATCGGAGTGGGACCGACGTTGGTCAGCCCAATTCCAACTTTGGTGCATGCGCCGGCCGCGTCGAGCGTCACCTGTGCCGCAACGGCCGCGGTGGCGAAATCGCCGACCTTGCGCTCCAGCTTGAAGTACGCGCCTCCGCTGCGCGCCGCGGGAATGGGAAGGCGAATCTCGGTCAGGATCTCATCGTGTTCGAGCGCGGTCGAGAAGACGGACAGGAAGAAATTCTGAACCGGGATGATTCGTGGACCGTTGGCGCCCGTGGCCACCAGCTCGGCTTCGAGCGCGAGCATGGTGGCTCCATGATCGTTGGCCGGGTCGCCGTGCGCCAGGTTGCCGCCGATGGTCGCAAGATTTCGCACCTGCGGATCGGCGATCACCCGGGCCGTGTCGTGGACGATCGGGTATTTCGAGCGGATCAAGTCTGAATTTTCGACGTCCGCTTCGCGCGTCAATCCGCCGATCTTCAAAAAGCCGCCATGTTCGCGAATGTACGCGAGATCGGGAATGTAGTTGATGTCGATCAGCCAGGCGGGCCGCGCAATTCGAAGCTTCATCATCGGGATCAGACTCTGACCGCCGCTGAGGATCTTGGCGTCGTCGCCGTGGAGTTGCAGGAGAGAGACGGCTTCGGGAATGGTCACCGGCCGCAGGTATTCAAACACCGGAGGAATCATCGTGGACCTCGCTGTGCACGTTTACGCGGCTGCCGCATCGGCTTTTACCAGCCGCGCGTTTTAGATTATATAGTGAAGACGGGTCAGCGTGTCTAGCGAATTCCTGCGGAAGTCGAGCGAACTCGCCGCGGAGGGCAAATCTTTCGCCGTCGCCACGGTCGTGCGAGTCGAAGGATCCTCGTCCGCGCGGCCCGGCTCGAAGGCGATCATTGACGATCAAGGCACGCTCGTCATGGGTTGGGTTGGCGGCGGCTGCGCCGAGGGAACCGTCAAGCATGAAGCTCTGGAGTGCATCGCTCAAAGACGGCCGCAGTTGATCACGCTGGACATGACCGATGAAGTCCTGGGCGTCGGGATGCCGTGCGGAGGAATCATGGCAGTCTACATCGAGCCGGTGCTGCCCAAGCCCGAGCTGCTGATCGTCGGCCATGGCCGCATCGCCGAAACCATCGCCGCGCTGGCCCGGGTCGTGAATTTTTCGGTCACCGTGGACGATCCTTCCGCCGACCGGAGGTCGTTCCCCGACGCGGATCGTCTTCTGACCGACGATCTCGACCTGAGCGCGGCCGGCATGGATCGGCGGACCTTCGTCGTGATCGCGACGCAGCATAAGGGCGATCACATCTGGCTCCAGAAAGCGATTGAAGCCGAGGCCGCCTATATCGCCCTGATATCCAGCCACCATCGCGCGTCGCTGGTGCTGGATTATGTTATCGCGAACGGGGTGGCGCCGGAAAAGCTAAGTCGCGTGTGGGCGCCCGCGGGTCTCGATCTGGGCGCGGCCACGCCGGAAGAGATCGCGCTGAGCATCGTCAGCCAGATGGTGGCGGTGCTGCGCGGGGGCAGCGGCGAACCGCGCAAACTCAAAGCCGCCGCCGCGTCCGAAATCGCGGGCTCCAAGATCATTACGGAGTGCGACGCGCCCGGCGTCGTTCCGCGATAATCTCGGCCATAATACTGAGGGCGATTTCGTCGGGACCCTCGGCTCCAATCTCGATTCCGGCCGGAGCGTGCAGCCGCGCAAGATTCTGCGGGTCGGCGCCCTTGCTCTTGAGGCTCCCGACGACCTCCTGCGCTCTTCTGCGATTCGCGACCAGCGCCACGTAAGCCGCGCCGTGATCCAGAGCTTGTTCGATGGCCTCTTCGTCGAACCGGCCGCGGCTGGCGATCACCACGTATTTCTCCCCTGGCAATCGCGAAAAGTCCAACACGCGCAAAATACGGTCAGCGCCAGGGGCCTGGCTGATGGTCAGGAAGGGATCTACCACGGTAACCGTGAACTTCATCAGCCGGCCCAGATTTACCAGCGACTTCGCTACCTCTTCCTGGCCCACCACTACCAATTGCGGCTCATTTTCGACGTCCCGGCCGGCGAGATCGGCCGATTCGAGCAGTGCCGATCCCCATTCTCCACGCGCATGAGCCTGCTGAAGTTTTTCAAAGTCGACCGGAGTGTCGATGTCCAACAGCACGCCGATGTCGTCCACCGGCGCTTTAAGAATGTTTTCGGTGTGGCCGCCGAAGATCGCGCGGCAGCCTATATCCCCTGCGAGGGCCAGCAGTTCCGGAAACACAGAGCGGTCCAGAAGAACCGGATTCCCGCGAAAACCCTGGTATACCGGAATCACGATCTGCGGCTTCTGTTTCCGGTAGACGGAAATAAGTTGGTCGATGGTTCCGGGCTGCACGAACGGCTGGTCCGCCAGCACCACCAGCGCCGCGTCCGCTTCGGCCGAAACCTGCGCGATGCCGGTTCGGACCGACGTTCCCATACCTTCGCGATACGCCTCGTTGACGATCACCTTAACGCCGTCAAGCGCAATCGTCACGCGAATCGTGTCCGCGGAAAAGCCGAGCACCAGAACGATCTCGTCGACCTGGGATTCCCGTAGATTCTTCAGCACATTTTCAATCAGCGTCCTGCCGCCCAGCGGAAGCAATTGTTTGATGCTTCCCATCCGTGAGGACATGCCCGCGGCTAAAACTACGGCCGACACCCTGGAGTCTTTTCGCATGATCGAATTCTATATCCGAAGCATGCGCTGGATGTGTTCGAGAAGTAATTCAAGACCTTCTTTTACCCGCGAGAAAGGAATCGGCAATGTAGTGGCACCCCTTTCACGACGAACTCTGATTCAACTCATGCTCGATTAAATCCCGCAACTGATCCGGACGATAGCTCGCCCCTTCGATCAACGCTTCGAGTTTCCCGTCGCGGCCGATCACCGCGGTGGCGGAGGTGTGCGTTAGCGAACCTTCCTCGGGCCAATAGATCAGGCCGAACCGACCTCCGACGTTGCGGATCTGGCCGGCAGTGCCGGTCAGGAAGCGCCAAGATTCGCCATCGGCGCCATAGCGATGCGCATATTCACTGAGCACCGGCGGCGTGTCGAACTGCGGGTCGATGGTGATCGACAGCAGCGTCACGTCGCGCCCACGCAGGCGTTTCGAAACGTAGGCGAAATTGGCGGAAAGGCGCGGGCACACGTCAGGCAATGGACATCGGGTGTAGATGAAATCGATGGCTACGACGCGGCCGCGAAAATCGGAAAGACGAACTGGGCGGCCGGCTTGATCGGTCAGCGTGAAATCGGGAACTTCCGAGCCAAGCGCCACTTTGTTCTTCGGAATCTCGACGCGCAGCGGCTCGCCATTGATTCCTTCGAGCCGCGTCACGCGCGGCTTCAGATGCTCTGCCAGCGATGCATGTTTCGTGATCCGCAATTCGAAATTGAGGCGTGTGCCGGGGGTGAGCTTCGATAGGTCCTCATGCGGTCCAACGTGAAAAGACATGGTCATCGCCGGCATGTAGTTCTTGATGGGCCGGTGGGAGACGAGGATGGTGCGCTGCGCGGGGTCGGTCTGAACCACCAGGCCTTCGACGCGATAGTGGCGGGCGCAGCCGGTCAGCGCGATGGTAAGCCCTAGGAGGATACCGGAAGAAGGGGACAAGCCGCTCTGTCCGCGGCTTCGGGCATCTTCTTGACGCGGCTTGCGCTTTAAGACTGAGTGGGCCGCGCCGAAAAAAATGGGGACAGACCGCTCAGTCCGCTGGGGTGGCTCCAAGGGCTCAGGCGACGGCGTGCGTTTTGGGACGGAGTGGTCAGTCCCCATTTTTAAAACTTGACGGTCGGGAGAAATTCCGGCGCTTTGCGAGCTTTGGTGGCTTGCTCGAATGCGAACGCGTACTTGATCAGCTTCACTTCCGTGCGCGGGGAGCCGAAGAAGGAAATCCCCACCGGTAAGCCGAATACGAAGCCGGCGGGAACCGTGATGTGCGGGTATCCGGCTACGGCTGCAAGCGTCGATGAGCCGCCGGTGAAATGGTCGCCGTCGACGTAGTCGGTAGGCCAGGCGGGCCCGTCGGTGGGTGCGACCAGAGCGTCCAGGGCGAGTTTCTGCATCACCAGGTCGATGCCCTCCTGCTTGGCCAAGCGGTTCAAGCGCGTGACCAGGTCGCGATACGGTTTGCCGCTGACCGGACCTTTGGCTTCGGCTTTGATCATCTGGTCCTGACCGAACCACTTCAACTCGCGGTCGTGATTCTTGTCGTTGAACTCGATCACGTCCTTCAGGCTTTTTACCGCGGCGCCGCGGGCTTCCAGGTACGCGTTCAGGTCGGCCTTGAATTCGTAGAGCAGGGCTTCGTTTTCGGGCTCGCTGATTTTTGAAAACGCCGGAACGTTGGCGGGATCCACGATCTCTGCGCCCTCATGCTTCAACGTGGCGATGGCGGATTCGATCAGGCGGTCGACGCGGTCGTTGAACCCGAAAATCTGGCGAACGATGCCGATACGCGCGCCGCGGAGGCCGTTGGGGTCGAGGGCCTGGCCGTAACTCGCTCCAGCCATGGCGCCGAGCATCAGCGCCGCATCGGCGACGCAGCGCGCCATGGGGCCGGCGGTGTCCTGGCGGCGCGAAACGGGAACGATGCCCGCGCCTGGAATCAGGCCGATCGTCGGCTTAATGCCCACCAGTCCGTTGATCGACGACGGCGAAACGATGGAGCCGTCGGTTTCGGTTCCGACGCCTGCGGCGCACAGATTCGCGGACACGGCCGCGCCGGTTCCCGAGCTCGATCCTGACGGATTGCGATCGAGCGCGTAGGGGTTATGGGTCTGACCGCCGCGTCCGCTCCATCCGCTGGTGGAGTGGCTGGACCGGAAATTCGCCCATTCGCTCAAATTGGTTTTGCCGAGAATAATCGCACCGGCGGTGCGGAGGCGGGTGACCAGCTCGGCGTCTTTGGCGGCGGAGCTTGCGAGCGCCAGCGAACCGGCGGAGGTCATCATCTTGTCGCCGGTGTCGATGTTGTCCTTGATCACAACCGGGATACCGTGCAGCGGGCCGCGCGGCCCTTTGTCCTTGCGCTCGCGATCGAGGGACGCGGCGATGGCGGCGGCATCGGGGTTCAGCTCGATTACGGAGTTAATGCGGGGGCCGGATTTGTCGACTTGAGAGATGCGTTCGGTGTATTTTTCGACCAGCTGGACGGAGGTCCAGCGGGATTGCGTGAGGCCTGCCTGGAGCTGGACGATGGTGGCTTCTTCCAGAGATTCCTGCGCGGGCGCCTGGGGCTCCACGGCGAGCAGGGCGGCGCTGAGTTGGATAAATTCGCGGCGAGACGGCATGAGATCTAGGATATCGACACCGCGATGCGATTGGGTCGGGAACTGGCGAAGAAAACGCGGGGATGGTAAACAGGCAGAGTCGCGCGAGACAGAGTCTGTGCGAAAACCCGCGATATCCACCGCTTCCTGCGGTCGCGGCTCACTGCGCTGCCGATTCTTGAATGAATCGTGGCGCTAGGTTTCGGCCAGCTTGATGAGTTGTTCGGCGTGGCGCAGGGCTTCCGGCGTGACGCGCTCGCCGGAGAGCATGCGGCCGATCTCGCGGGTGCGCGCGGCGGGTGACAGTTCTTCGATGGTCGCGATGGTGCGGCCTTTTTCGGTGTGCTTCTCGACGTAATAATGATGGTCGGCGAAACCGGCGATTTGGGGAAGGTGCGTCACGCACAGCACCTGGCTCGATGCGGCGAGCTTTTTCAGCCGCCGCCCGACCGCTTCGGCCGCGCTGCCTCCGACTCCGGCATCCACTTCGTCGAAGACCAGGGTGCGACGGGATCGCCTGCGGGTTTCGCGGGCGCCGTACAGGTTTTCAGCGCCAGCGCGACGCGCGACAGTTCCCCGCCCGAGGCGATCTTGTCGAGTGGCTTCGGCTCCTCGCCCGGATTCGGCGAGATCAGAATCTCGACGGCGTCGGCGCCGTGCTCCGACCATGGCGCGGGATCGACTCGAATCTCGACGCGGGTTTTTTCCATGGCGAGCGAAGCCGAGTTCCATCTCGACGCGCTTGGCCAATTGGCGGGCGGCGGTCTTGCGCGCCGCGGTGAGCTTTTGCGGCGGCCGATTCGTAAGCGGACGAGAGCGCGGCGGTCTGCTTTCTTAGCGCGTCGCGACGTTCGCTCGAATTCTCGACGGCGGCCAGCTCGGCGCGAACATTCGCAAGGAACGCCAGCACCTCTTCGACCGTCGCGCCGTACTTGCGCTTCAGTTTTTCGAGAGCCGCCAGGCGCGTTTCCACTTCCTCCAGGCGGCCGGGATCGGCTTCGAGCTTCGACAGATAATGGCGCAGAGCGTGGGCGGCTTCATCGATGGCGATGGCGGCGGGCTGCAAGGTCGCCAGCACGTCGGCGATGCCGGATCGATGCGGGCCAGCTCCTCCAGGCGCCGGACCACCAGGCGCAACTGCGCGGTGACGCTTTCAGGAGCGTCGTAAAGCGCGGCGTAGGCCGCATTCGCGGTTTCTTCGAGGCGCACGACGTTGCGCAGCACGCGGCGCTCGTTTTCAAGCGCGGCATCTTCGCCGGGCTGCGGCGCGACGGCTTCGATTTCCTTCCGCTGAAACGACCACAAATCGGCCAGGCGCAGCTTTTCCTGAGCGGAGCGGTCGAGGTCGGCCAGCTCCTCGCGCGGATTGTTTCCAGTCACGGTAGAGCGAGCGCCATGCGATCGACGGCGAGCGTCGGCGAACGCGTCCAGCATTTCGCGCTGGACGACCGGCGAAAAGAGCTGCTGCTGATCGTGCTGGCCGTGGATGTCGCCCAGATACGGCGCCAGGTCCCGCAGCAGCGCGGCGGTAACGGGGCGGTTGGCGACGAAGGCGCGCGACTTGCCGTTGGCCAGGATTTCGCGCTCGACCAGGACGTTCGTGGTCTTCCATTTCGATGCCGGCCTCTTTCAGCAGCGCTGGCAGGGTCGCGATTTCGAAGATGCCGGACACGCGGGCGCGCTCCGCGCCGCTGCGGACCATTTCGGCCGAAGCGCGGGCGCCCAGCAGCAGGCCCAGAGCGTCGACCACGATGGATTTTCCGCTGCCGGTTTCGCCCGACAGCAGATTCAAGCCGCGATGAAACCGGACGCGCACCTTTTCGATCACCGCGTAGTTTTCGATCGACAGCTCCACCAGCATTCGAGACGATTATAGCCGGCAATCCGAAAAAACATTTCATTTCTGTTCTGTTTTGAAAGCGGTTTTGATTTACAATGGAGGAAGCGTGACGGCACTCTTGAACGGTTTCTTGCTGGACGTAAACTTCTGGGAGCTGGTGAAGACCTTCCGAGCCGTTACAGCTCGCCGTGATTGGGGCTTCTGGCGTTGTTTTCCCTGGTCTCCTGGACCATCATTTTTTCGAAGCTGGCGCTGTTCCGGCGCGCGCGCAACGGAAATTTGAGATTTCTGCGCGCGTTCCGCAAGGCGACGCGCCTGGACGCGGTAGCGGCGGCGAGCGAGCAGTTCCGGGCCGCTCCGCTGGCCACGGTCTTCGATTTCGGATACAGCGAAGTGGCGCGGCAGATGACCGCGCGGCAGAAGATCACCAATATGACCGCGCTCGAGCGGACGCTGCAGCTCGGCATGAGCGAGGAAATCACGCGCATGGAGCGCAGCATGAACTGGCTGGCGACCACGGCATCGGTCTCGCCATTCATCGGGCTGTTCGGAACGGTGTGGGGCATCATCAACGCGTTTCAGCACTGGCGCTGACCGGGTCGACCAGCATGCGCGCGGTGGGGCCGGGCATCGCGGAGGCCCTGGTGGCGACGGCCATGGGCCTGTTCGCGGCGATTCCGGCGGCCATCTTCTACAACTACTTCGGCCATGTAATCAAGGAGATCGGGGCGCGCATGGAAGATTTCTCGCTGGAGTTCCTGAACCTGACCGAAAGGAACTTCGAAGGCTAGAGATCTATCTTATAGATGTTGAAAAGGGGGACAGACTACTCTGTCCCCAGACACAGGCCGGTTTTTCAACAAGGCTCTAGGGATATCTCATAGATATGGCGTTCTCGGTTGGATCGAGCGGGGCGGGCGGACGGCGCATCGGCGCGATGCGGCGCACTTCCATGGGGACCATGAGCGAGATCAACATCGTTCCGCTGGTGGACGTGGTGCTGGTGCTGCTGATCATCTTCATGCTGACGGCGCACGTGATGGAGTTCGGCCTGGAGATCAACGTTCCGGAAGTGAAGCAGGTGAGCAACACGCTCCGAGGAACTGCCGGTGGTCAGCATCACGCGCGACGGCAAGATTTATCTGAATGAAAGGCCGGTGAACATCAACCAGCTTCCCACCGAAATCGCGCGACGATTCAAGGGCGCGAAGGCGGTGTACGTGAGGGCGGACAAGCCGGGTAGTTTTCGACCCGATCGCGCAGGTGATCGCGGAGCTGGGCGAAGCGAAGTTCGACGTCAACATAGTGGCGAAGCCCATCGAAACGCAACGATGAATCTGACGATCACCGAGCACATCGACATTCTGGATCCGCGGGAACCGCTGCGAAAGCCGTTGCTGGCGGCGATCGCGCTGCATGCGGGCGTGATTCTCACTTTTGTGGTGTCGAACTGGGTGGGGCGCACCGTGACTTTCGGCGCGAACGACGTGGCCAGCGGCGCGGTAGCGGTGCATGCGGTCAACTCGATTCCGCTCCAGCATCACGGGCCGGAGAATCCGCTGGCGAACGATAGCAAATCGGAAGTGCCGCAGACACCGGCGAAGCCTGTGGAGCGCACGAAAGAGGAAAAGCCGAAAAAGGACGCGATCGCGCTCAAGATGAAAGATGCGAAGAAGAAGCCGGCTCCGGTGGCGAGCGAACGGCAGATCTTCCGGCCCTTCAAATAGCTGGAAGACAACCAGGTGACCAGCAAAGCGCCTCCGCAGGTTTCGAGTCCGATGTACTCGGCGCAGCAGGGTCGGGAAACGTGGGCGTGGGAACGCATACCACGCTCGGCACCCGGTTCGCCGCATATGCTTCTCAAGTGCAGTCGATCGTCGCGCAGAACTGGCATACCACCGATGTGGACGCGAAATATCAGACCGCGCCGGTCGTGATCGCGACGTTCGACCTGATGCGCGACGGCAGCATCCGAAATTTGGCGATTCTTCAAACCAGCGGAATCCAGCGCTTGGACTTTTCGGTGCAGCGCGCGATTCTGGATGCGAGCATTTCCGCCGGTTCCTCAGGGATTCGATAAAGATCACGCTTCAGTGGAATTTTGGTTCGAGTTGAAACGATGAAAACCAAACAAATCTTCACGTTTGCAGCGGTAATTGCGGCGGTGGCGGCTTGCGTTTTAGTGCTCTCCGGGCAGACTCCACGACATCGAGGGGCACATCGTGAACGGCGAAAAACCCGACGATCGCCGTGATCGACTTTCGCGGCGCCGGCGACGCGCAGAAGTTCATGGACCCGTTCAACAAGACGCTGTGGGATGAACTGCAAGGGTCCGGGGTGCTGAAGATGGTCGCCAAGAGCCTGTACCCGCTGAATGTCCCGCAGGTGCCGGGGGATTTCAAGCCGCCGACGACCATCGCACCGCTGCGCCGCGGCGAAGCTCCACGGGTTCAAAACAATGGCCCGTGGCTGACGGATTGGTCGGGCCCTCCGGTGAACGCGAATTATCTGGCGTTCGGCTACACCGGTGCGCAGGGCGGGCAACTGGTGCTGTATGGATGGCTGTTCAACCTGGCCCAGCCCGATCCGGCAACGCGCGCAGGTGATCGGGAAGCTGTACTTCGGCTCGCTCGACGCGGACGGCGCGAAGAAAGTGGCGCGCGAGTTCGCCGCCGACATCCTGCAACAGTTCGGCGCCAAGAGCCTGGCCGGGACCAAGATTTATTTCGTTTCCGACCGCACCGGCGCGAAAGAAATCTGGTCGATGGATTACGACGGGTCGAATCAGCAGCGCGATCACGCACTATCACTCGGTTTCGAGCATGCCGGCGGTTTCGGCCGACGGAAAACTGGTGGCGTTCACGACGTATGCGCTGGGAAATCCGAAGATCATGATCCACTCGGCGGAAACCGTGAAGCAGGCTGCCGTTCTACAATCCGGTTTCCTCAGCGGTGGAGACCCCCGAATTCACGCCCGACGGGAAGCACTTGCTGTTCGCAACGGCTCTCGACGGCTGGGTGCAGATCTGCATCGCCGACGTGAACGGCGGCGAATATGCGGCGGATTTCGCACGTGCGCGCGATTGAAGTTTCGCCCAAGGTGAATCCGAAAACCGTCGCAGGTGGTGTTCATCTCCGGCCGCGGCGGATCGGAACAGCTGTGGCAGAATGAACATCGACGGCGGGGATCTGGCGCAGTTGACCGACGGCGAGGGCGACGTCGCCAATCCGTCCTGGAGCCCCAACGGCCAGTTCATCGCATTCGCCTGGACGCACGGCTACGAGCCGGGCAACTTCAATCTTTTCGTGATGGACATCGCCAAGCGGGAGCCGGTCCAGTTGACGCACGGCTCGGGCCGCAACGAGAATCCGTGGTGGGCGCCGGACGGCGTTCACCTTGTCTTCTCCAGAAAGACGCGGAACCAAGACGCAGATTTTCACCATGCCCGCGGACGGGACCAATGTCCAGCAGCTCACCACCCAGGGAAATAATATTCAACCGGTGTGGGCGAAAGGGCTAAACTAAGATTGAATCGCGTTGTGAGCGGGTTAGCGGCGCGATTTACCTTTGAGGAGGGGAAAACAATCCGATGAGACTCAATCAGAGAACGCTGGGTGCAGCAGTGTTCGCGATGGCGCTGCTGGTTTCGGCGGCTGGATGTGCACAAGAAACCTCCAGTCGCGCCGCCACCACCACCGGCTCCGGCTCCAGAGTCGGCTCCGGCGCCGCCTGCAGCCAAACCGGCCGCGCCGCGGATCAACAGTTTCACGGCGGAGCCGCGCAGCATTGAGCGCGGCCAATCGGCGACGCTGCGCTGGAGCGTAGCGAATGCCACTGACATTTCCATCGACCAGAATCTGGGAGCCGTGCAGGCGAACGGCAATCGCCAGGTGTTCCCCAGCAACACCACCACTTACACTCTGACCGCGCGAAACGCGGGCGGCACGGATACCCGGTCGGTCACCGTCGAAGTGCAGCTCGCCACCGGCGCCTCCTCCTCCAGCGCCGCCTCCGCCGACGGTCAGCGGAGCGGACATGTTGAATCGCGAGGCGCAGGATGCGTATTTCGATTACGACAAGAGCGAGGTTCGCGACGACGGCCGCACGGCCCTGACGCACGATGCGGATCTGTTGAAGCGCATTTTCGCCGCGGACCCCAGCTTCTCCGTAGTGATCGAAGGGCATTGCGACGAACGCGGATCGGCGGAATACAACCTGGGCCTGGGCGACCGGCGCGCGACATCCGCCAAAGAATTCCTGGTGCAACTGGGAGTGCCGGCCGCCCGCATTTCGACCATCAGCTACGGCAAAGACCGCCCGGTGTGCACGGACGCGAACGAAGAATGCTATCAGCGCAACCGTCGCGCCCATCTGACCGCGGCCAAATAGGTTAGAACGGGGGACGGCGCGCATGAAATCCGCCGTCCCTTCTTGAAGGAGAAATCGCATGAAGCGGCTGCTCTTTTTCACGCTCGCGGTGACACCGATGATTTTGTCGGGCCAGAAGAAAGAAGACTTTCTCGCCATCCAGCGGGATGTCGCCATTCTGCAGGACCAGGTCCGGCAGCTCCAGAAATCGCAGGACGATAAATTGGCGGCGCTGCAAAGCCTGGTGCAGCAGAGCGCCGACGCCGCGAACCACCTGGCGGCCGGCCTGACGGCGTTACAGCGCGACGTCGACACGAAACTGAACGACCAGCAGTCGAAAATCGCTGGGCCGGTGGCGACCATGGGGTCGAAGGTCGACCAGATGTCGGACAATTTTGGAGCCATCGCCACCAACGTGCAGGAATTGGTCCGCCGCATGGGCGCGATGGATGCGAAGCTGACCGACATTTCGAATGCGATTCGGACTCTGCAAACTCCGGTAGCGCCTCCCACCCCGGTGCAGGTGCAGGTTCCTGCGATGTCGGCGGAAACCAGTTACAGCATGGCGTTCCGGGACTATAGCACCGGCAAGAACGAGCTGGCGCTCCAGGAATTCGTCGACTATGTGAAGAATTTCCACGACACTTCGGATGCTCCGAATGCGCAGTATTACATCGGCTACATTTACTTCAACAACGAACAGTGGGGCGACGCCGCCAAAGCGTTCGACGATGTGCTCACGAAGTTCCCGGAGAATCCGAAGTCGGCGGACGCGATGTACTACAAGGCGGTCTCGCTGCAAAAGAATCACGAGCCAACCGAAGCGGCGAAGGTCTACAAAGATTTCATCGCGCGTTATGCCACCAACACCCATGTCGCCGATGCGCACCGGAATCTGCGCGCTTTGGGCATGGAATCGTCCTCGGGCGCGAAGAAACGCAGCAAGTAACCATGGCTTCGCCGGCCGAGCCTGGCGAGCAGCCACAGCTCGATTACCCAGACATCGCGAAAATGATTGAGCACTCCGTGCTGCGGCCGGAGCTGTCCGAGGAAGACGTTCGAGCCGGGTGCGATCTCGCTCGGCAGTACGGAATCGCGGCGATCGGCGTCCGGCCGTGCGACGCGGATCTAGCGGTGCGCTGGATGGAAGGCAGCGGCGTGGCGGTGGCGAGCGTCGCGGGATATCCGCACGGCTCCTCGACCACTTCGGTGAAGCTGTATGAAACGCGCGACCTGCTGCGGCGCGGCGTGAAGGAAATCGACACCGTTCTGAACGTGGGCAAGATGATCTCGCGCCAGTTCCAGTACATCGAAACCGAGCTCGAACAGATGGCGCAGGCGTGTCATGAACAGGGCGCGGTCCTGAAGGTCGCATTTGAGAACGGGTATTTGAGCGAGGATCTGAAAACCATCGCGTGCCGGATCGTGAAGCGCGCGGGCATGGATTACGCGCGCACGTCGACGCCGTACGGTCCGGTGGGATATTCGCTCGACGATCTGCGGCTGATGCGGCGTTTGTGCGGCGAAAGAGTCAAGCTCAAAGCCAGCGGCGGGGTGCGGACGCTCAACGAGGTTCTGGCGATTCGAGACGCCGGCGGCACGCGGGTGGGCACGGTGGCCACGGTGGAGATCCTGGAAGAGTGGAAAGCGCTGCTCGCCGTGCGCACGCCATCGCCGGATGCCGCTGCGCCCGCCGGTTGAGTCTGTTATATTCCTACACATGTCCAAAACTCTGCTGGTACGTCTGGCCGCCGGGGCGCTGGCGACCATCGGCGCGTGGGTGGCTTACACCCAGAACCCAACCGCGCCGCCTTCGCTGACCATCGAAAAAATCAAGGACGATCTGTACGCGATCATCGGCGATGGAGGCAACGTCGCGGTGTACATCACCAACGAAGGCGCGATCCTGATCGACGACAAATTCGAGCGCGACTACACCGACATTCTGGCCAAGGTGAAAAGCGTCACAGATCAGCCGGTGAAATATGTGCTGAATACGCATCAACATGGCGACCACACCGGCGGCAACGCAAAGATGCTGGCGGCGTCGGTGGAGATTCTGGCGCATAAAAACGCCCGCGCCAACATGGTGGCGGGCAATATGCCCGGCGTCCCGCGCATCAGCTTCAGCGATGAGACGCAGGTGTTCCTGGGCGGGAAGGAAGTGCGCGCGCACTATTTCGGACGCGGCCACACCAATGGCGACGCTGTGATCTATTTCCCCGCGGCGCATGTGGTCCATACCGGCGACCTGTTCACCGTGGCCACGTCGACTGCGCCAGTCACCGTTTCTCCGTTCATCGACTACACGGCCAATGGAAGCGTGGTGGATTGGACCAAGACGCTCGACGGAGTCTTGAATTCAGGTTGGGATTTCGACACCGTCATTCCGGGTCACGGACCAGTTTCGAAGCGCACAGACCTGGCTGCCTACCGCCAGAACTTCGAGAAGATGCGGAGTCGCGTGTCGACCATGGTTCGCGCCAAGAAAAGTAAAGACGACGTGGCTAAGATGCTGACGGCCGAGTTTGGGTGGTCGGCGAATCCGCAGGCACTGGGGTCGCGTTCGATCGAGCCGATGATGGCGGAGTTGCGCGGGCCGGGAAAGAAGTAATTAAGTCGCCGCGGCGGCGGTTCCCGCCAGGCCCAGCTCTTCGGCGCGAGCCTGCATCGCGCGGATGCAGAAATCGATGTGCTGGTCGAGATCGACGCCCATTTCGGCCGCGCCATTCACGATATCGTCGCGATTCACGGCGCGGGCGAACGCCTTGTCTTTCATCTTTTTCCGCACGCTCTTCACGTCCACTTCGTGGATGCTGCGGCCGGGCTTCACGTAGGAACATGCGGTGAGGAATCCGGCCAGCTCGTCGCAGGCGAACAGAGTTTTCTCGAGCGGCGAAACGCGCGACACGCCGCTATAGTTGGCATGAGAGAGAATCGCCCGGCGGATTTGGTCGTTGACGCCGCGGGCAGCCAGGATCGGCTCGCCTTTCATGGGGTGGTCGGGCGCTTCGGGGTGAATCTCCCAATCGAAATCGTGGAGCAGTGCGGTGACGGACCAGGTTTGCTCGTCTTCGCCAAACTGGCGCGCATAGGCTGCGACACAGGTTTCCACCGCGAGCATGTGTTTGCGCAGGCTCTCCGATTTCACGAACTCGCACACGGTTTCCCACGCCTGGTTTCGATCCATACGGCTATTTTAATTGATTGCCAGTGGCGCCTTGCTGGTATTGTTGGGGTTTGTCGACGCGCACGATTATCTGGCGGATTGTCATGGCGGTCATCGCGATCTGGCTGGTGATCTACATGTTGAGATTATCGGGGATCAACATTCTTTGACGTGGTAAACTGCGTTAAGGGGCCTGTGGCGCAGTTGGGAGCGCGCTTCCATGGCATGGAAGAGGTCGTCGGTTCGAACCCGACCAGGTCCACCAAATTTCTCAAAGACTTAGCGCCCACTGGTTGCCTTTGTCGCCCTCACCGGGGTCCATTTGGAGTCTAATTTTGGACGCCGCCCGACTGCCCGGAGTTGTCTGGCCGCGATCACACGAAGGGGGCTACAAGAACCCAAACACTGTGGTGCGGGTCGCGCTCGGCGTGGCAATTAAGCGACCGCTGTTGATCGACGCACGCATCAATGAACCGCCTCAGGAGTGGACGGCTTGTCAAGCAAATTCAGTTCGGGTAAGACTTGGTGAAAGAAACACGAAGCCAGCGCGAAGACGTCAATCAGCGCTTCATCACGTTGATCGGTTCGGGTTGAAAGATAGATGACTCCGATTGCACCACCTTCAATCTTCGAGGCATCGCCCGGAAGGCGTTCAAACCCAACCTTAAAGTCCGTCGCGTGAATAATTCGGTTTAGTGCGTCTCGGAGAACATTCACCTTGATCAAGCCATCCGCAGGGGACCAAGTACGGAATGGTTCATTAAGCACGAATCTGGTCCGAACGGCATTGATATCCAGAGTCCGTCGAACGTGAATAGCAAAAGCGATTGGGGTATTCGTGACCTCTTGTTCGATATGGCGCTGGATGAGCGCACCACCGGCGAACGGATAGGGAGCGCTTCCGAAGGCCCACAGCCTTGCGGCCGCCACTTCGGCCTGTTGTAGTGCGAACGAGTTGATGTCGCCCATCATCCCTCCTCTAACGTCCTGGCCCTGAGTACACGGCGTATAACGATTGGGCATCGCCCGCCGGCCATGGGGAGTTGTCGTCCATACCATCGGCTAGGCCGACCGCCGAATCGGTATAAAACGGATCTCGACCCGCTGATTCAACGCGCCCGCGATCCTGCGCAACATCGCCAGGGAGTGGCCTTCGTAGTCGGCATCCTCGAGGCGGCAGATGACCGATGCAGTCGTCCCGATGAGCTTGGCAAGCTGAGTTTGGGTGATGCCCGCCGCTGCCCTCAGTTCGTAGATTTTGCGGGCGATCTCTTCATTCGCCCGCGCCTCTTCCAGGTTCTTCAGCCGGGCGGGTTTGCCTTCGTAGAACCGGCGGTGAAGGATCGCCACCGCATCGCTGGTCGGTTTCAGCGTCTTTGCTTTGTCAACTGGCATGGTTAAGCCTCCTCATAAGTGTGTTTCGCCGGATTCTTCTCAAACCGCTTCTTGCGCTCGACGGCGTGATCGATCTCTTTCGGCGGGACCACCCGCTCTTTCACAAGACCGTGGGAGACAACGGCCGCCATCGTGCCATGGAAGAAGTACAGAATCCGGTGGTGAACGCCTCCCAGGCTGACTCGCAGTTCGTAGATGCCGTCGCGCAGGAAGTCCGCTTCGGGTCGACGCAGTTCGTGACCCATCTCGCGCAGGCGCTCCAACCGGAGGTAGCACTTGTCCTGTACTTTCGCCGGTAACTTGTCGAACCACTCGATGAACAGGCATGATCCGTCTTCCTCCCGGTAGAGGGCGACTCTGGTCCTGGGCACTCGATTCCAGTCTATTCGCAATATTGCGAAAGTGCAAGTTTGCCTGCGAAGCCGCGAAGTCGGTCACCGCTCGACACTGGGCATCATCCCTATAGAGAAATCAATTGTTGTCTGCTCCAGCAGACAACAATTGCCACAGCCTGCAACCGCGCGAAAGCACGCCAGGGGCCAGTCCCCGGTGTGGAGTCCTGGAGTCCGCGTGGAGTCCAAAGCCCCAAAAGCCCGTCCGTGGCGTCCACCGGCGTCCCAGTCGCATCTTGCTAAGTCTTTTGTTTTGCCTCAGAATTCCTGCAAGTGATCGATATTTCTTAAATGGTATGGAAGAGGTCGTCGGTTCGAACCCGACCAGGTTCACCAGATTTCTAAAATACTCGCCGCCAGTGGCCACGATTACACGCGGCGGAGTCTACCTGGAGTTTAAGAACGGAGGCTGGGAGGTTGGGTTCGGCGTTCCGCATTTCCCCAACTCTTGCGCGGCAACCGGCTACTGACTTCAGCCTCCTCCGGTGTTCAGTGTGACGGTAGTCTGGGGAGCCATGTCTTCCATTCCCCGTAGTGGGTCATGCCGGCTTCGAATCGAACGAGGATTCACCGCCGGGAGGCGCGCTCTTTAGTGCCGATGCTCGCGTAAATCTCGCAGCCGGCGCAAATCGTCTTTCAAAATATCCCGATCGCGCGGAGCCAGGCGGTTGTCGTCACCAACCCGGTCCAGGGCACGGATGACATCGTCCAATTGGCGATCGTCGAAGCGGCCGCGGGCCATCCGTCCTTGCAGTTCGCTCAGCTCCTGCTTGGCTCGTTCCAACCTGTACCGATCACCGCCCTCCGGCCATGTGACGCGCTGAATCTGCTCCACGTCTTCCCGAACGCGGTCGAATAACTGCTCGCGCCAGTCGTCGCGACGGGCCCAGTCTTCGCGCCCACGGCGCCAGTCGTCTTGGCTGCGACCTCGATCCTCCGGCGGGCGATAGCCGGCCTTCGTCCAAGTGATGTCAAACGTATAGCCTTCCGAGCCGGATTGCGGATCTTCGATTCGCACCACCGCCGGCCCTCCCTCGCGCGGCTCGCGAGTCAGCTCCTGGCGTCCGCGGCCGTCAACTCCCGAAAAACGAAAATCGACCGGGTTGGGAGGCATCTCCGAATCGCACACAAAACGCCGCCACTCGGGCGGGCGGCCTCCGAGATTGCGCAGAATCGCGGTATCGCCTCGGATTTCGACTTCCGCGACCCCGTCCACGACTACTTCAATCGTGCACTTCCCCCGGTTTCCGCCGCCACCCCGGATCTCGGCACGGCGAGGTATCGTCTGCGCGCTCAGGAGCATAGCCCCAGCGCTGATCATCAAGAAATGTAGAGCTCTCATGCTTTTTTCACCCCACCGGAATGGAGCAGTCACGTTGCCACGGCGTCCCCGCCAGTGGGGAGTGGCACTTCGGGACCACGAAACAGGCTGCCCGGACACTCACCGCGACTGGCAGAAATCCCTCGCCTTCCCAGTCCTACAGAGCGCGGAATTGATCGACCGTTTCACGAACGAAGGCGTAAATGGCGGAGCAATCACAGACCAGGAAGCTCCACGCCCAACGGACGCAGGCAAAAAAGAGGAGCGGCAACACGGCAGGCCGCATTCGAAAGGCGCCTCAGGGCCTGCGCAAGTTGCTGGTGGACGCAACAGTGGAGCGCTACCTCTCCGCCATACGGCCGACGGCGAGCAGAATTCCGTGGAGCAGCGCTTGCGGCCGCGGAGGACATCCGGGGATGTACACGTCCACCGGTACGACTTTCTCCACTCCTCCCAGGGACGCGTAGTTTTCGCCGAAGATTCCGCCGCTGATGCCGCAGGCTCCCACTGCGACCACCAGCTTGGGCGCGGGCGTCGCGCGAAACGTCTTGAGCAGCGCCAATTCCATGTTCCGGGTGACCGGACCGGTGACCAGAAGCATGTCGGCGTGGCGCGGCGAGGCGACGAAGTGAATGCCGAAGCGCTCGATGTCGTAGATCGGGTTGTTCAGACGCGACAATCTCCAGTTCACATCCGTTGCAGGAGCCGGCATCCACCTGGCGGATCGAGAGCGACCTCCCCAGTAGCTTTTGAATCGCCGTGTGCAGGGTTCTGCCGGTCTTCTCGACCTCGTCTTCGGGCGTCGAGCAAGTCAGCAGCCGGGCATGTGTGCCATCCGGGTTCAAGCGATAGTTCGCCGTCACGATCAGCCGGCCGCGATCGTGGGTCGCAAGCTCGAATTCCCTGGTAACACGCACCGCGCTTCCGGATTCCGCCTCCGCGCACAAACCGCAGAACACGCAGCGGCCGTAGTCGATGGTTACTGTACGCTCGTCTCCTTCGTCCTGAACGGCGATCGCTTGCGTGGGACAAACCTCCGCAGCGGGCCGCGCATCCTGCCAGCGCTCGAAGTCGAATTCCGGCCTGCCCCGGAAAAATGCGGGACACGTCGGCGGGCGTCGCCGGGTACGGCGTGGTCACGATCCCAGTGCGCATGGTCTTCTGAAGGATCTTGAACATCGCTTAGCGATCCGTTCCCGAGTAGGAAAGGTTGAAACTCTTGTTGATCACCGGAAAATCCGCGATGATGTTGCCCTGGACCGCCTCCACCAGCGCCGGCCAGTTGTTCAGCGACGGGTCCTTGATCTTGCAACGCTCCAGGCGATTGCCAGGCCCGGTCCGGACCCAGTGGATGATCTCGCCGCGCCAGCCCTCCACCGCGCTGATGGCGCACCGGTCTGAAGGGATTGTGCGAGGCGCGGCACAATGCGCGCCATAAAGATTATGTTCGGCGGCGCTCCGCAGAATGTCGATCGACTCGATCACCTCGTCGATCCGAACCTGCATCCGGTGCCAGACGTCGCCCGCTTGATACACCGGCACGCGGAACGTGAACTCGACTGTAGGCCGCGTAGGGATGGTCGCGCCGGACGTCCAGATCGACGCCGGAGGCGCGGCCTCGCCACGCCGACGATGCCCAGATCGCGCGCTTTTTCGGGCCGCAGAATGCCGGTGTGCTCCAGGCGGTCGCGCGTCGAGTCGGAAGAGTAGATCAGCGCGATCAGGTCGTCAAACTCTCGTTCGAAACGCGTCGATGGTGCTGCGCAGCAGATTCTGCTGGCCCGCGCTGCCAGTCCCTGCGCACTCCGCCGACGCACACCATGCCGCGCAGCAGGCGGCTTCCGGTCAGCTGCTCGTTCAGGTCGAGCAGCATCTCCCGGAGCCGGCCGGCATGGGCGTTGGCGACCACGAAGCCTACATCGGTGGCGATGGCGCCGATATCGGCCGACATGGTTGTAGATCCGCTCCAGTTCCAGCAGAATCGTGCGCATCATCAAGCGCGGCTTGCGGGACTTCGATTTCGGCCGCGCGCTCGATCGCCTGGCAGAACGCGGTGCCGTGCGAGAAACTGGAATCGCCGGAAATGCTCTCCGCCAGAAACACAGCCTTGTGAATCGGCAGATTCTCGAAGAGCTTCTCGGTCCCCTTGTGCGTGTAGAACATTCGCAGCTGCAGGTACAGGATCGGCTCTCCGGCAACCGCAAAGTTGAAATGCCCCGGCTCGATGATCCCCGCGTGAACCGGTCCTACCGGAATCTGAAGAACGCCTTCGCCCAGCGTGGGCCGGTAGACGTGCCGCTCGCCTTCGAACGGCGGCAAAGCAGTCGCGAGCGGAAAATCCTTGCGCAAGCGGATGCACGTCGGGCCAGTTGTCGTGCAGCGCGACGCGGCGGGGATTGGGGTGTCCGGCGGCCTTCAAGCCGAACCAGTCCTGGATCTCGCGCTCCTGCCAGTTGACGGCGGGCAGCTCAGCGGAGAGCGAAGGGAACTCGGGAGTCGTCCGGACGCACGGGCGCCTGCAGGATCAGGTAACTCGGAGTTGCCGCGCTGCTCGAAGACGTAGTAGTTGTAGAAGACGCCTTCATCCGCACGCCGGTCCTCGGCGAATACCGTGACCAGTCTGGCTCGCCGCAATCGCGGCGCAGGTACTTCGACGATCGCCGCGGACGTCCGGCCCGGTGGTCGCGGACATATTCGCCCATGTCATGGACAGGACCTGCTCGCCGAACGTTTGCTGGAGTTCCAGGAAAGTCGGAAACGCCATCACTGTCCTCCCGCGCACCCGCGCCGCTTCGCGGATCAATTGGAACAGCGGGCCAGGCAGCCAGAATCCGATAACCACCATGAGCGACGCCAGACCGATCAGCGAATACGTCTTCCAGGGACATGCGTCGACGCCGCGGCAGTCCGGGATCCGCACCCAACACCAGCTTCGCGATGTGCAGCAGGAACCCGATGAAGATCGTAACCAACAGAATGATCAGGAGAACGGCGGCAAACAAGTGCTCGCCCGAACCCCGCGCGAAGGATCATGAACTCGCTTTGGAACAGGCTGAATGGCGGCGTGCCGGTGACTGCCAGCGTGCCATCAGGAAGATCGGGCCGGTCACCGGCATGGAATGGATCATGCCTCCCTTGACCCGCCGGAACAGATCGGTTTTCAGATGCTGCTCGACGTTGCCGGCGCAGAAGAACAGCAGCGGCTTGGTGATGGAGTGAAAGGTCATGTGCAGCATCATGCCCAGCGCGCCGAGCGCGCCGCCGAAGCCCAGGCCAAGAATCATGATTCCGCCGTGATCGATGGTGGATACGCCAGCAGCCGCCGGAAGCTTCGCTGGACCAGCACGAACGGGACGGCGACGCCCATCGATAAGAGCCCGAAAACAATCAGCAGCTGCGACGCGAACTGCGGGCCCAGGCACTGGCTGGTCAGCACATAAAAACGGATCAGGCCGTAAAGCGCGCAGTTCAGCACCGCGGCCGCCAGCATCGCCGCCACCGGAACCGGCGCCTCGCTGTAGGCATCGGGCTTCCAGGTGTGCATCGGCGCAATGCCCGCCTTGGTTCCGTAGCCCAGCAGAATCAGGATGAACGCCAGTCGCATGGTGGTCTTGTCGAACTGCGCGGCATTCGTCACCAGGACCGACCAGTTCAAGCCCGCCAGAGTTTCGGTCCCCAGAACCCGGTGCGCGGAATAGTAAGTCAGGATGGTGCCGAACAACGCCATCGACAGACCCACGCCGCCGATCATCGCGTACTTCCACGCGGCTTCGAGGAGGTGGCCCGGCCGTAGAAACGTGACCAGGAATACGGAAGCCAGGGTGTCGCTTCGATCGCCACCCACATCACTCCCAGGTTGTTGGCCAGCGCCACCAGCAGCATCGAGAAGACGAACAGCGGCGTCAGGGTGTAGTACTTGCGCAAGCTTGAATCGTCACGGCGCCGAGCACGTCGGCTTCAAAGACGTGATTCTGTTCGTCCTCGCGGAAGTAGCCGACGGCATACACGGAACAGACCAGAGCCACGAACGCAGTCAGCAGAACCACCAGCGCGCTGAGCGAGTCGGCGTAGAAGAAAGCCGTTCCACATCGAAACACTGCCCGCGTGCAGCACCTGCGCAGCGAGCAGAACCGCGCACCCCAGCAAAGACGACCGAACCCGCACAGGTTGATCGCCTCCATGGCTCGCGCGGCTGCGGGCGGCAAACGACAGCGCGCCAGCGGCCAGCGGTATCGGCGAGAATGGCAAAGAGCACGATCGAGGCGTTCATCCTCGCAGCCTCGCAAGCTTGCTCACATCCATCGATTCGAATGTCTCCCGGATGCGGTAAACCAGGATGCCGAGCACCATCACCGCCACCAGCAGATCGAAGAAGATGCCCAGTTCGACGATCAGCGGCATTCCGTAGGTCAGCGAAATCGCGGCCAGGAACAATCCGTTCTCCAAGCGACAGCAGCGCCAGCACCTGCGTCAGCGCCTTGCGCCGGTTGATCATCATGAAGAAGCCGATCAGGAAAAGAGAAATCGCCACCGCCAGCGTGTTGTGCCCAAGATTGGCCACCGACAGGCTGGCCGCTGAGGTAGCTTCCTCGGGCCGATGAAAAGACTGCGGCGACCACATAGCCGACCAGCGTCAGCCCGCCCGAAATCAGCACCGAAAGCGGCACATTGACGAGCGGCTCGATTTCCTGCCCGATCTCGATCCTCTCCACCAGGCGCTCCAGCACGATCGGCAGCAGCATCGGCTTTAAGCGTGAAGGTGAGGAACGCGGCGATGTAGATATGCGGGGCGTGATTGAAATAGGCGATGGTGTTCGCGATGCCGGCGAGCAGAAACGATTGCGCCGCGAAAATGCGGATGTTCGTGACCAGCCATCGCTGCCCCACCATCGCGATCTGCAGCACCAGCACCAACGCCGCCATCAGCGTGATGATCCGGTTGCCGAATTGGGGATCTTGAAAAAAGTACATGGTCTCAAAACAGGAACGTCGAAATCAGCGCCAGCGCACCCAGAATGAACGCCACCGCCAGCAGCTCCGGCACCCGGAACAGGCGCATCTTGGCGTTGGTCGTTTCCACCAGCACGATGAGACAGCAGATGATGGCAATCTTGATCAAATAGAACCCCAGCCCGATGGCGACGCCGTGCGCAGTCCAACCCCGGCTCAGGCCAAACGGGAAAAACGTATTCACCAGCAGCGTCATCAGCACCAGCTGCTTGATAGACGCGCCCCACTCGATCAGCGCCAGGTAGGGGCCCGAATATTCGAGGATCATCGCCTCGTGGATCATGGTCAGTTCCAGGTGCGTGGCCGGGTTGTCCACCGGGATGCGGCCGGTTTCCGCGATCAGCAACGATGAACAGCGCGGCGAACGCCAGCATCTGCGACGGCGCCAGAAACCGCCAGCTCTGGCCCACCGCGGACTTGGCGACTTCGCTGAAGTTGGTGGAGCTGGCGGCGATCGCCACCGTGAAGATCGCCAGCATCATCGCCGGCTCGGCGATCGCGGAGATGGTCATCTCCCGGCTGCTGCCCAGGCCGCCGAACGAGCTGCCGGTGTCCAGCCCGCCCAGCGCCAGGAAGAATCGCCCCAGCGCGAGCAAGTAGACCACCGCCAGCACGCCGCCGAACAGGCTGAGCGGCGCCTCCGCGGCGACCATCGGAATCATCAGTCCCGCCATCACCGCGGTCAGAAAGACGACGTAGGGCGTGGCGGAAAACAGCCAGGAGGCGTGTCCGGAATCACCATGTCCTTGCGCAGCAGCTTGTGCAGATCCAGGTACGGCTGCCAGATCGGCGGTCCGCGGCGGGTCTGCAACCGGGCCTTCAGCGTCCGGATCACGCCGGTCACCAGAGGCGCAATGAACAGAAACAGCAGCAGTTGTGCCAGCGCCGGGAAGACGATGTTCATCGAGCGCACTCCAAACAGCAGCAGCAGGATCAGCGTGACGAAGATATAAGCCAGATAGGCCTGGATGCTGCCGGCCTGGATCCCGCGCATCCATGTGGCAAGCCTGAGGACCCGTCTCTGCACGGGCGCGTACAGGCGCTCTTCGAAGGTCGGCTCGATCTCGCTCTCGAACCGGATGGCGGTTGGGTAATAGGGCGAGACGTCGTACTCCGCCTGGATCTCGCGGCGGGGCCGGTAGAGCGCCGCGAAGATCATCCGCAGCGGCTTTGAGAATGCGGTGGCCGTGTATTCGTTCTCCGCGGTAAGCCCGGGCAGACCGCAATCCCAGGTCGGCTCGATGTCGCGAGTTCCCTTGCGGCCCCAGAACAGCCACAGCAGGCCGGGAAGCGCCGACAGAATGACAAACAGCGCGGCGATTCCCGCCGTCGAGACGGTGCCGCCCCGAGCCGATCCTGCCGTTAGAACCAGTCCGCTGGCGCCGGCGACCAGTTCTCCGCTCATTCGAACGCCCAACAGACGTTGCGTGATGCCGTCAAACACCGGCAGGAACCAAGTCGCGCCGAGCCCCAACGCAACACAAACAGCCGCCAGAATGCCCATCCCAGCGACCATCGAAACGTCACATTCGTGAGCGGCTTCGGCCTCTTCGCTGCGCGGCAGCGCCAGGAACGTGATGCCAAACGCCTTCACAAAACAGGCCGCCGCCAGCGCGGCAGTCAACGCCAGCAGCGCGCCCGCCACTGGAAACATCATCCGCGTCAGGCTCTCGGTGGTGCCGAATCCCGCCAGCAGAGCCTGGTAAGTGAGCCATTCGCTCACGAACCCGTTGAGCGGCGGCAATCCGGAGATGGCGATGGCGCCGATCAGAAAGAGAAACGCCGTCTGCGGCATGCGCCGGATCAAGCCGCCCATCTTCTCCATGTTGCGCGTATGCGTCGCATGCAGCACCGCGCCCGCGCCCAGGAACAGCAGGCACTTGAAAATGGCGTGATTCAGGGTGTGATACAGGCCGGCGATCAGCGCCATGGCGGCCAGTCTGGGATGGCCCAGTGTGATGAACATCAGCGCCGCGCCGAACCCCATCAGGATGATGCCGATGTTCTCGATGCTGTGATAGGCCAGCAGCCGCTTGAGATCGTGCTCCATCAGCGCGTAAAGCACGCCGAGCAGCGCGGAGACGACTCCGAACGCGAGGACCATCGTTCCGGCCCACAGCGGCGGAACCCCCAGAAATCGAAGAACACCCGCGCCATGCCGTAGATTCCGGTCTTGATGACAATCCCGGACATCAGCGCGGAGATATTGCTGGGCGCGACCGGATGCGCCTCCGGCAGCCAGATGTGCAGCGGAATGATTCCCGCCTTCACTCCAAAACCTGCAAAGAAAAGCAGAATAACGGCCACTTGCATGGTACCGGTCAGATTCGCGGACGACGCGGCGAAGCTCGAAAACTCCAAGCTCCCAGACAATGAGTTCAGGAGCAGAAATCCGATCAGCAAACACCCCGTACCGGCATGCGACATGACGAAGAACAGCACCCCCGCCTGACGCGTGACTTCTTTCCGGTGTTCGAACGTGATCAAGCAATACGCCGTCAGCGCCATTGCCTCCCAGGCGATCAGGAAAAAGAACGCGTTCGATGCCGTGAAGACCACGGTGAGGCTGAGCAAAGACAGGTTGTAGAAGAATCCAAGGACGCCGACCGTCCTTTTCTCCTCCATAGGCCGCAGATAACCGAACGAATAGACCGAGATCGCAACGGCCAGGAGGCTGAGGATCAAATTGAAATAAGCCGACAGCGGATCGAGCCGGAACCCGTAGGTGAGAAAGGGAACAGCCGCGTGAATCTCCCAATGCGCCTCGGCCGGGGCGAACAGTGCGATGGCGGAGCTAACCGCCTCGATCAGTGCTCCAGCCAACGCGAATCCGCAACCCAGCACGCGCGCCAGGCTGGCGATGCGGCCGCTGATCAGGCTGCCGAGGGCGCCAAGGGCATAGGCAAGCAGGCCGCCGAAAAAGGTGTACCCGATCAGTGCGCTCAATTCCCTTCCTTCTTCATTGGAACAGGCGCGGTTTTTGCCGGATGTCCCAGTATGTCCGGAATCTGGGAGGTGGACTCCTTCTGTCCAATCTCCTCGAGCATGTTCATCGTGTCGGTCAGTTGAGATGATAAGTAACGGCGCAGAGTGTCGAGGACTTCAATCAGCACTGGATCGCGCAGGGAGTAGTAGACCTGGTTGCCAACTTTGCGGTTTACCACCACCATTTTGGCTCGTAGAACGGAGAGATGCTGCGAAGCGTTGGCCTGTTCGAGCCCCAACTTCTCGATCAGCCTGCTTGCAGGCATCTCTCCGTCGCGTAAGGCTTCAACGATGGCAATCCGAGTCGGGTGTGCCAAAGCCTGAAAGATCTCGGCCTTGAAACGACGGAGCGAATCCTTCACTCGTTACAATATATTCGAATTGACGAATATATGCAAGAGCTCAGCCTTGAAGCTGCCTGTGTCAGTACTAGGATTGAGTTGAATTTGTGGCTATTGCTTCGGCCCTTGAAGGATGCCATGCTCCCGTGAGCTGAGCCTCGCGCGGACCTGAAACACCCGGCGTGACGCAGTCAACGAAACGCCTTCACACTCCGTGCAGGCTCAGCTGTCAGCAACGGGGGCACTCTAATATCCTGCCGCAGCGGATTCGCGAGCGCGGCACAGGTGCTCCTGATCGTGATCCTGCAGGGCTCGATTCGCCCGTTGGAGAGACGCCCGGCGGTGCTCGGCGAGCCGCCAAGCTCGTTCAAACTCCCTCCCCCGGGTTTGCCTCATCCGTGAGACTGCATCGCGATACGCCAACTCTGCCGTCGCTCGCTGCTGTTCCAACTTAGTTCGTACCGAGCACATTTTGAGATCCATGCCTGCAGTTCTGAGACCAGGTTTGCCGATCCCGATTGTCATGCCAGGAAACTGTTTTCATCCGTTTGCTGTCCGTCGCACCAAATGCCTGCATTCTGATTAGGCGGCGCATAGCTCGCGAGATTACCGTTCGATTTGTGCGCTAAAGAGACAGGCCATGGCATGGACGAACGGAGCCGTCACATAGGGTTGCTCGGTGAAGTCGCGCGGAAACAGAATGCGTCAGACAAGATGGGCGCCCCAGGGGGAATCCTTCAGCCATCAGGCGCGAACGAGAGCGCCAAGTGAAACATCCGGCGATTCGCGAAGCTATAAGCCGTCCCAAGAACCAATGACTCCGTGAGAAGTGACGCCCTTTTCTTGAAAGCCTTTATAATCAACGCGCTGTCTTTCTCGTGCAGGTTCTCCCGCTTGTCGAGCGGCCAGCGGAGCAGATTTGAGTCCGGATTTGGCGGCGGAAGCTTCGTTGGTCAGCGTGATAACGCGCTGTACACCGCGCCGGTTGTCTGATAGTCTGACAGTGACCGTTTGTCGGACACGCTTTTCGCCCGGCCGCCTCTTCTGGCCTGGCGCAGGAATCCCGCAAAAAACCAATAATTCGCCAGCGAGAAGTTGCGTCTCGCGCCCACATCACTATGTGGCTTCCGGATTGCCTCATCGAAAACCGTAGGTCGGACTGAAAGGATTTCGTTCCATGGCGTCGAATGGTAGCTCAGGAGAGTGCGCCGGATGCAAGGGCGCGGGAGCACCCGGCTCGGAGAGCCGGCGGACGATGTTGACGTGGCTTCTGGGAGGGGGTGCGTTCGCCTCAATGGCGTCCTTCCTGTATCCGGTGATTCGGTTCCTGAACCCTCCCGCGGTAACCGAGGCGGCAGTGAACGAGGTCGACGCCGGGAAGGTGCAGGACCTGAAGCCGAACTCCGGGAAAATCGTGAAGTTCGGGAACAAGCCGGCGCTGCTGGTGCGCGTCAGCGATACCGAGTGGAAGGCGTTTTCAGCGGTATGCACTCACCTGAACTGCACGGTCCAATATCGCGATTCGACCCGGCAGATCTGGTGCGCCTGCCATAACGGCACCTACGACATGAGCGGAAGAGTAGTTTCCGGACCGCCGCCCAATCCGCTCGAGGAGTACGCCGTGAATCTTCGCGGCGAAGAAGTGGTGATTTCCCGGCGGGCATGACCATGAACGGAAAAGTGATTCACTGGCTTGACGAGAGGCTCGGCCTGAGCGCGATTCGCGAGGTGGCGGCGCACAAGACGGTGCCGGTCCACTCGGCGACACGGTGGTATTACTTCGGCGGCATCACGCTGTTTCTGTTTGGCGTTCAAGTGGTGACCGGCATCCTGCTGCTGTTCTACTACCGCCCCACCACCGCCGAAGGTTTCGAGAGCGTGCGTTTCATCATGACTCGCGTCGAGTTCGGCTGGCTGATCCGGTCCATTCATAGTTGGTCGGCGAACCTGATGATCTTCGTGGCTTTCGTGCATATGTTCAGCGTCGTGTTCACGCACGCTTACCGGCCGCCGCGGGAGCTGACGTGGGCGAGCGGAATCGTGCTGCTCGGCCTGATGCTGGGGTTCGGATTCAGCGGATACCTGCTGCCCTGGAACCAGATCTCGTATTTCGCGACGAAAGTGGGGGCTGATGTGGCCGGAAGCACGCCGGTGATCGGCGGAACCATCGCGCGCATTCTGCGCGGCGGCGAGGATGTAGGCGCAGCCACGCTGACGCGGTTTTTCGCGCTGCACGTGATGGTGCTGCCGATTCTGACGGCGGGTTTGATCGTGATGCATGTGTTACTGGTCCAGAAGAACGGCATGAGCACGCCCCCGTGGATCTCCGCGGCGCGCGTCCGGCAGATGAAGTTCTTCCCGAATTTCTTCCTTCGGGAAGCAATGGTGTGGTACGGAGCGCTGGCGGTGCTGGGCGCGCTGGCGGCGATTTTCCCATGGGAGCTCGGCGAGAAGGCCGATCCCTTCGCTTCAGCGCCCAAGGGCATCCGCCCGGAATGGTATTTTCTGGCGCAGTTCTACACCTTGAAGCTGATTCCGAGCCACGTCTGGATTATTGAAGGCGAACTTCTGGGTATTCTCGGCTTCGGCCTGCTGGCGGTGTCCTGGGCGCTGCTTCCGGTGTGGGGAGTGAACCGGGCCGGCGAGGCGCGCACGCGGCTGGTCACCGGCGCGGGAATTTTCTTGATCGCGTATCTCGCGATATTTACGTATTTGGGGTACGTCAAATGAAAACCCTCTTGGTTGTGCTCGCTCCGGTAGTGCTGTTCGCCCAGACCCCGAAAGACACTTGCGTGGAGTGTCACGCGGTCATGGACGGGCCCATCCAGCGGCCTGCATTGCTGATCAAGGACGACGTTCACACCGCCAATGGACTGAGTTGTTCGGACTGCCACGGCGGCGATCGCACCAGCGACGATCCGACGGTGGCGATGAGCAGGGCCAAGGGGTTCATCGGCAAACCCAAGCGGACGGCGATTCCGCAGTTGTGCGCCAAGTGCCATGCCAGCCCCGACTACATGCGCCGCTTCCGGCCGCAGCAGCGTGTCGATCAATTTGAACTGTATAAGACCAGCGTTCACGGTAAACTTCTGGCGTCGGGAGACGAAAACGTGGCGACGTGTATTGACTGTCACAGCGTGCACGACATTCGAGCGGTGAAGGACGCGATGGCGCCGGTCCATCCGTTACGCCTCCCGGACACCTGTGGACGCTGCCATGGCGATGCGCAAAAGATGGCGAAGTACGGAATCCCGACCAATCAGTTGGAGCATTACCGCACCAGTGTTCACTGGGCGGCGCTGAAGAAAGGCGATCTATCGGCTCCCACTTGCGCGTCGTGCCATGGAAATCATGGGGCCAAGCCGCCGCAGGTTGAATCGGTCGCCGCAGTGTGCGGGAGTTGCCACGTGATGTTCGCGCAACTCTACGAGAAGAGCGTTCATCAGCCGATCTTCTCGGCGGCATCGGGCGGCGGCGGATGCATCGTGTGCCACAGCAACCATGCGATCCACCAGCCCTCGACAGCCATGCTGGTCGGTCCGCAAGCGGTTTGCGCCAACTGTCACGAGCCGGGAACGCCGGGCGCCAAAACCGCGCAGCAGATGGCGCAGTGGCTCGACGGGCTGGATGCAGCGCTGAAACACTCCGAAGCCGTTCTGGCCTCGGCCGACAAATATGGCATGGAGGTTTCCGAAGCGCAGGTGCGGCTCGGCGACGGGCGGGAAAACCTGGTAAAAGCGCGTCTCGCGATGCACGCCTTTCAGCCCGAGGAGATGCACAAGCCGATCGAGGCTGGAATGGCGGTCGCCGATGAAACGCTGCGCGCGGGCCAGGCTGCGCTTCACGACAAAGACGTTCGCCGCATTGGCTTGGCGATCTCGGTGTTCTTCATCGCCATCACGGTGGTTGCGCTTTTGCTGGTGATCCGGCGGCTGGAGGCAAACGGCTCGGGCTATATCGAGCCGTCGATATAAGGTTTGGAAAGGACCAAGATGAGAACCATCGCAATCGCATTCTTCACTGCTTGTGGACTCGCCCTGGCGGGAGCCCCTGAAGGAAAAACGGTATTCGAATCGAAATGCCAGGCGTGTCACGGGCCCAATGGCGAAGGCAAGGCAGCCATCGGCAAAATGTTCAACGTCGAAATGCACCCGCTCGGCTCAAAGGAGATCCAGGCCAAGACAGACGCGGACTTCAAGAACATCATCACCGGCGGCCACGGAAAAATGAAGCCGGTAACCGGCCTGAGCGACAAGCAGATCGAGGACGCGATCGCGTTCGTGCGGACCTTGAAGCAGTAGTCGCCGGCGCCCGGCTGCGATAACATAAGCTGGCACTTATGGGTGAGAAGCAGTGGTTCTGGGCGACCCTGACGCTCTCCAGTATTACGATCGTCTCGGCCGTGTTCGCCGCGTGGGAATTGGTCGAAAATCGCTATTTCCGCGATGCCAATTATCTGACCCTGCACTATTTGTACATCACTCGCGGCATCGCATCGTCGCTGGTGTTGACGTTTTGGGCTGCATGGTTCGTGCTACGGCAACGGCGGAAGGGCGAAGAGGACCTCCGCCGTTCCAATGAACGATATCGCGGCCTGCTGGAGGATTTTCCCGGCGGGGTGATTCTCTACGACAAGGATCTACGCGTGGTGGAATGGAATGCATCCGCGGAACGGATGTACGGTTACGCGAAAGCGGAAATCCTGGGTCACGCGCTGCCGACCGTTCCGCCAGCCAAAGTGGATGAGCTGCGCGAATTCATGCGGCGCGTGGACGCCGGCGAACCCGTGCTGGATGTGGAAACCACCAGGCTCGCCCGTACCGGCCCGCCCTTTCCGGTGCAACTGAGCCTTCGTCCGTTCCGCGAGCGCGATCAGCCGGTTCACTTCCTGGAGGCAACCTCGGACATTCGCGAACGCGTTCGCTGGCGCGACGCCATGCTCGAACTGGAGAAGCTCACCAGCATGGGCAAAATGGCTGCCGGAACCGCGCATCATCTGAATTCACCGCTGGCTGCGCTTCTCTTGCGCGTGCAGCTGATGCGCGAGCGGGCCGGAGGGGACGCCGATCTGGAACGCCTGGAAGAAGGGCTCACCTTCTGCCGTCATTTCGTACAGCGCCTGCTGGAGTTCGCGCGCATGCGGCCCGCGGACAAGGAAAACCAGGATCTCGCCGCCACCGTCGAATCGGTGGCCGGGTTTTTCCTGCCCGTGATCCAATCCAAGCGCGCCAACCTTATCACGGAGACGGCCAGTGCCAAAGGTCTGGAAGTTTGCGCGGATCGCAATCTTTTGGAAACGGTGCTGCTAATCCTGTTGAGCAACGCTCTGGACGCGACCGGTGCGGGCGGCGAGATCCGCGTCCGCTGCTCGGCGATTGCCGGACACCAGATCGAGGTCGCGGTCAGCGACAATGGTCCCGGCATCTCCCCAGACAACCTGGTTCGCGTGTTTGAACCGTTCTTTACGACCAAGGAACCCGGCCGAGGCACCGGGCTGGGACTGGCGATCGCCAAGAATTTCGTCACCGAACACGGCGGATCGATCCGCATCGAAAGCGAGCCGGGCAAGGGAGCCACGGCGTACGTCCGGCTGCCGCTGGCCGTCGTTGGCGAGCCGGCGCGAGATACCATCCAGTCGCGAGGGGTCATCTAAGTGAGGACCGGTCCTGCGATCCTGGTGGTGGACGATGACGCCCGATTGGCAGGAACGTTAAAAGAATTTCTGGTACGCGAGGGCTACCAGGTGGAGGTCGCACAATCGGGAGCCGAGGCGCTGGCCATCCACGCGGCGAATCCGCGTATCTCTCTGGCGCTGGTCGACCTGATCATGCCACTCATGGACGGGCTCACACTCACCGATGAGCTGCGCCGACGCGATCCCGATATCGCGGTGATCGTGATGACGGGCTACGGCACCATCGAGACGGCCATCGAGGCAATCAAGAAAGGCGCGGAAGATTACATCACCAAGCCGTTCGACTACGAAGCGGTTCGCAAAAAAATTGCCCGGCTGATGGAGGTGATGGAGTTGCGCGAGCACGTGGCGCAGCTTGAGGGTCACCTGCAACGCCACGAATGCTTCGAAAATATCACTGCCGTATCTCCGGCCATGGAAAAGGTGGTCGAACGGGCCCGGCTGGCGGCGGCGACCGACGCTTCGGTGCTCATCGTCGGCGAAACGGGAACGGGAAAAGAGATGCTGGCCCGCGCGATTCACCAAGCCAGCCCGCGCGGCCGGATGCCTTTCGTCCCGGTGAACAGCGGGGCGTTGCCGCGTGAGTTGGTGGAAAGCGAATTGTTCGGGTTCCGCCGCGGCGCATTCACCGGCGCGTACAGCGATGCGCCGGGGATTTTCTCGGCCGCTTCCGGCGGCACGGTTTTTCTGGACGAGATCGGGGAAATGCCCAAAGACGTTCAGGTGAAGCTGCTGCGCGTACTTCAGGAAGGCGAGGTGAGGCCCGTGGGCAGCACTAAGTCCGTCCACGTGGACGTTCGCGTGATCTCCGCCACCAATCGCAGTCTGAACGAACTGCGCAGCACCCTTTTGCGGGAGGACCTGTATTTCCGCATCGCCACGGTGGTGCTTCAGGTCCCTCCGTTGCGCGCGCGGCAGGAAGACATTCTGGTCCTGTCACAACACTTTGCCGCACGGCTGACGCGGCGCTACGGCCGCGAGATCTCGCTTTCCCGAACCGCGCTCGAGCTGTTGCTGGCGTACTCGTTTCCGGGAAACGTGAGGGAACTGGAGAGCCTGATTGAGAGCGCTGCCGCAGTGTCGGCCGACGACCCGCAGGTGATCACTGAAAAAGACCTCAAGCCGTTGCTGAGCCCGGCGCAAGCTGGACCGTCGCCGGCGATGAATCATCCCGTATCCATCGAGCAGATGGAGCGGCTGACCATCCAGCAGGCGCTGCGGATGGCCGACGGGAACCGCACCAAAGCGGCATCATTGCTGGGCATTTCGCGCGATACGCTGTATCGGAAATTGCGGCAGTATCAGAGCTGAGAAGCGAAGCTTCGCGGCCGTCTGAAAATCGTACGATCGTCTCGTTTTGCGACGCGGCTCCACAGCTAAATCCAATCAGACCGGCTTTTGCGCGATGGCGCGTTGCGTGCACTAATCGCAGCATGCCAGTGATGAATGGACGCAAACAGCTCCTGTTTTGGATCGCTGCGGCCTTGGTCGCTTCGGCCGTCCTGATCGCCACACTTATCTGGGAGCGGCGGCCCACGGTTGCGCGACGCGCTCTCTACGTCATCGGGGTCCCGGAGCGGGGTGCGGCGCTGTTCTATGGAGACAAGCAGTGCTCCATTTGTCACGCGGTCAATGATTCGGGTGGACGCATCGCGCCCGATCTTTCCGCCACGCGTCCCGGAACGCCGGCCCTGGGCTGGATGGCCACCGTTCTGTGGAACCACGCCCCGGGAATGTTCCGGCGGATCCGCAGCGGCAAGTCTTATCCGCAGTTGAATACCCAGGAAATGGCGGACATCCTCGCGTTCCTTTATCAAGCCAGCACTGTCGATCGTCCAGGCGATCCGGTGGCCGGCCGCCGCGTGTTCCGTGAAAAAGGATGTATACAGTGCCATGCGGTGCGTTCGGAAGGCGGCAAGTCGGCGCCGGATCTAGCCACCGTGGCGCTGGCCGGGGGATCGAGCGAGTGGGTGTGCGCGATGTGGGACCACACACAGTCGATGATCGGTCCGATCACAACCGCGCTCGGGAGCTGGCCGCAATTCAAGGGCGGAGAGATGAACGATCTGCTTGCGTACGTCAGGCCGGATGCTTCCAGGAATCCGCATGAGGGAACCGGCAGCGCCGAGAAGGGTTGGAAAGTTTTCCAGAGCGGATGCATTCAGTGCCACGCGGTCCGCGGGCAGGGCGGCCGGTTGGGCCCGGAACTAGGTCCCGAGCACGAGCTTCCGCTGACGGCCACGCAATTCGCCGGAGTACTTTGGAACCACGCCCCGGCGATGGTTCGGTTGGGTCACGAAAATGGCATTGCCGTGCCATCCCTCCAGGCCGGTCAGATGGCGGATCTTTCGGCGTTTCTGGCGAGCCTGCGATTTTTCGAGCCTACCGGATCGCCGTTAATCGGCGAACGCATTTTTGGTGTACGCGGCTGCGCTCAATGTCATGGATCCGCGGCGAAAGGCACACGTCTCGGCCCGCCGCTCGATACTCATGGCGAAGCCTATACCGCGGTTTCCTTCACCGCAGCGCTGTGGAAGCACGGCCCGAAGATGGTCGACCGCACTGAGGAGTTGGGGATTGCCTGGCCGAAGCTCGAAGCGGGCGACATCGGCGATCTGGTCAGTTTTCTGAACACGCTGGCGCCCGGGAAGTAGCGCGATAAACGGCATCATACGCCTGACACAGCAGGACTTCAACCCGCGCATCCCCAAGTTGTCGTTCAGATCGACCGGCGCAATTCGCAAGACCGGGTCGCCTATGCTGGAGGTATTTGCGCCCATTCGGCTGAGACAACTGGGCGCGGTCGGTCTGCCGGTCTTGCTGGCTCTCCAAACCCTCCGTTGGAACCGCAGCCATGAGCTGAGCATCGCGTTTCCTCCAGCGGCTTACCGGCCTGCGGACCGCCAATCTGTCCTTTGAGCAGAACGATCCGCGGGAAGCCCTAAATGCGCGTAAAGCGCACTTGCGCCTCCGCCCGCCATAGTTTTACTGATAGGTACTGGCCACGCTGATCCCGGTGAAGCCGATCCCGAAGCCGTAGTTGAGGTTCGGCGCAGAGAACGTCGAATAACTTGTAAGATTCTCCAGGAGCACGCTTCCCTGGCCCGCGGGCAGCACCGACAAAACGTAAGCCGGCACCGTGAATTGCAGCGCGCTTTGCGGCGCGTAGCAGGAGAACCCGCCGGCCACGCCGTTGCCGGACGAGCTGCCCGAAATGAATACGTAGGTTCCCGGAGCACCTCCAGTCCAGGTCACCTGCAAACCCTGCGCCCGGTTGACGGTCGCCGCGGCGCTCTGATTGGTCCACGTCAGAATCGGATTGGGAAGATTTACGGTAGCCGTGAACGCGCCAACGTCGGCTCCGCCGCTGCCGCTGAACAAGAACGCTCCGCCGGTCGCCGGAATCGCCGTCGCAGGCAGTTGCGAGTCGTAGGTTCCCTTGCTGATCTGTGTCAGCGGATAAGTTCCCGCCGGTCCCTGAACGCTTACCGTCCCGGCATCCAGGTACGTAATGGTGGTTGACCCCGAGCTGCCACCGGAGGAACTGACGAATTCGGTAACGATGCAGCCGCCGATGGAGACGATTCCCGACGACGAGGACCCCGAGCCGAAAACCGTCCCGGTAATCTTCTCGAACACCGCCTCCGCGATGTTAAACGTGCCCAGGCTCCCCTCCTCCAACTGGCCGATCAGCACGTCTCCGATGGTCTCGTTGACCGTGGCACTTTGCGATCCGGTGATCCCGTACAGCGGCTCACTGCACACACCGCCCTGGTTCATGATCGAAAACGTCGGCGTGTTGCTGATCGTGATGTTCGCGCCAGTTCCGGTGACGATGACTACGGGAACAAAGCATCCGTTGGGCACGCCGCCCGGAATTGTGAACTGGATCACTGAGACGCCAGGATAAACGGAAGCGCCCGCGAAAGTGATGTTGGTGACCGGCACTCCGCCAACGTAAACCTGCACCGGGGTATTGACCGAATGCGGTGTGGAGGTGTAGGTATCGTCGCTATCGCCGGGATCGGCGCCTAAGCCCGTCCCCCATATGGTCACAAGCTGTCCAGGCTTGGCCGAGTTGGTGGGGGTGAACACAGCTCCGGTAGCGCTGAGCGGATCCTGTGCGACCGCCGTGTTGCCGCTGTAATTGTCGATGCCAAATGCGCTCGCAACCACGTTGAAGCTAAAAGGAGCGCTGGCTGTGCCGTTGTAGCTGACGGTCAGCGTCGCCGAACCGGCCAGTGTAGCCGCGGGAAGAACGGCCGCGATCGCCGTCGGACTGCTGTACCAGATCGCCGGAGTGAACGTCTTGCCGCCGGCGCCGACTGAAATGCTGGCTCCGTTCAGCGTGGTGGGAAGGCCCTTGGTGCTATCTTGCACGACCGGCGTGCTTCCGGGCGTCGCCATTCCGGCACCTTGAATCACGAACAGCGAACTGGGCGCGATCCCGGAGTTAGGAAACCCGCTCGGGATCATCCTCGAGTTGTTCATGACGGCGGTGATCGTGGGGCCGCCGGGCGAGCCGCCCGAGGTGGCTGCCTGGTAAGTCGTGTACTGGATGCTGATCGAGCTGCTGCTGAGTGCGGTAATCAGGAACTTGGCAGGCCAGCCACCGTTCGTCTCCAGACCGATGATCGTCCCTGATGCCGCTCCCGCCACAAGGGAACTCGCCGCGATGGGCGACGACGAGACCGCTCCCGGAGTGCCGATCAACACCGCTAGAAGTGTCTCGGTCACGTTGGGATACAGCGCGGTGCCAGTAAATCCCTTGAGCACTATCCCCTTCGCGTTGCCGACAAAGTGATGCTGGTTCCTGTAAACGAAATATCTCCGCCGGTTGCGACATTCGTCCCTTGATCCAGGCTGAAATTGCCGCCCACCGAGATAGTAGCGTTGCCATTGACATCCGCCACAGCGGCGATGGGAAACGCGAGGAATGCCAACGCTTTGGCTATACCGTCGAAGTTCATGTTTTTCATCGAGATACTCCAAATCTCTAAGCGCTCTGCTTACAAACGTCGGCTTACATTGGACATTGCGCAGATGGAGCATCCAATCTGTCATCACTTCGGAAAAAAATGTGACCAACCCAGAACAGTAAATTTATCGCCTCCCAACCCCCTTGAGAACTAGCAATCGATCGGTTCGGCGGCAGATCCGCTGCAATGCGTTGGCCGTCATCCGGCGGCTAGAGACGGTTCACGCAGCATCGGTCGATGTTCGCCGCCAGGAACAATTCGGAAGGGAAACTTCCCCGTGTCCCGGAAGAGGACTTCTGGCTGGTGCGCATGCGCGCGCCACCTGATATTATTCCCGTGTGGGCGATTCCGCTTGCGTCCCAAGTTCTGCCGCGGCCGTCCCAGCCACGACGGTTACTTCGCGGCACTCTGCCCTCGTCCGCGTCACTCACTGGATCACCACCCTGTGCTTTCTTGCCCTGCTCGTCAGCGGAGTTGAAATTGTGATCTCTCACCCTCGCTTCTATTGGGGCGAAACCGGCAACGTATTGACTCCACCGCTGTTCAAACTACCGATCCCTGCCTCGAGGGCATTGGTGCCGACCGGCTACGGGTACGTGCTGCCGGACCAGAACGGCTGGAGCCGGTATCTCCACTTTCAAGCTGCCTGGGTTGCGGTATTGACCGGCTTGCTGTATGCAATCTCCAGCTTGTTTACAGGGCATTTGCGGAAAAACTTGCTCCCGGGTGAGGCCGATCTTTCGTGGCGGGCGTTCTCGACCGCAATCGCGAACCATTTGCGCTTCGAGCGGCCGGGCGAGGCAGAAGCCTGGTCGTATAACGTGCTCCAGCGCGCTCACCTACCTGTTCGTGATCTTCGTTCTGTTCCCGTTGGTAATCTGGACGGGCTTGGCGATGTCCCCCGCCTTTGTTTCCGCGTTTCCGGCGGCCGTCACTGTGTTCGGCGGCCAGCAATCCGCGCGCACGATTCACTTCTTCGTCTCCCTGGCTCTCGCTGCTCTTCCTGCTGGTCCACGTCGTGATGGTTTGTCTTGCCGGATTCAGGAGCCGCATGCGAGCGATGATCACGGGCCGCGCCGCGTACACATATGGAGCGCACATGAGCGATCTCTCACGCCGCAAACTGATCACCACCGGACTCGCGGCCACGGCGGGCGTATCGGGCCTGGGCGTGGCCGCGCGCATTGCGCAAAGGTATGGACTGGTCCCGCCCGATCACGGCGGAATCTACGGCCTCGGCGAAACGCTGACCTACGCTTCCCAGCGGCTGCTGACGAGGCACTCGTTGGCCCGTGAGTTCCCTCGGAGCCAGATTTCGAAGCCTCCGTTCGCGAACGAAATCCCGCCCCTGAATGAAGCGTTCAAGCGCCTTCAGGCCGGAGGATTCGCTGACTGGCGGCTCTCCGTCGACGGCATGGTCGCCCGGCCCGCCTCGTTTTCGCTTGCCCAGCTCAAGAGCTACCCGTCTCGCAGCCAGATCACTCACCTGGCGTGCGAAGAGGGCTGGTCGTATATTGCCGAGTGGATCGGCGTGCCTCTCTCCCACGTCCTGGAAGTCGTGGGAATCCACCCGCAAGCCAGATACGTTGTCTACTTCTCGATCGATCCCGACTGGTGGGATAGCATCGATATGGCCGACGCATTGCATCCGCAGACTTTTCTCGCCTATGGGATGAATGGCGGTGAACTTCCCGTGGGCAACGGCGGGCCGCTTCGCATGCGGCTCCCCCGCCAGCTCGGCTACAAGAGCGTGAAATATCATCACCCACCTGACGGTCACCGACAGTCTGAAAGGGTTCGGCAAGGGCTTGGGCTCCGCGTCGCCGGAAGGAGGCTATGCCTGGTACGCCGGCATCTGACAGGCTCGTTTCAGGCCCGAGCGCGGGGCCGGGGGTAGCGGCTCCTCCGTTCGACAGATTCGTTCGCCAAATTGAGCTTCACGCCCTTCGGCGACTAAAACAGGCTCGCCTATTTCTTCGCCGTCGTGCTGAACATTTCCTTCCAGAACGGCCTTGCTAATGGGGCTCAGCCATCAGGTCGCCTGGCAGTATAGATGGCCTTCCATGGCCACCGAAGCGTTGTCCAGCGTGATCGTAGTGCCGGTCTCTATGTGATGGATACTCCGGTAGTTGAGCTCCCACAAGAAGGCCACAATCTCGGCCACTTTGCGCTTTTTCTCGCGCGCGGTCTCGCCATGCATCTCGAGAAACAGCGCCGGCCTGTGTGACTCCAGCGTATGGCGCGCGCCACGAAGCGCTTCGATTTCCCACCCCTCAATATCGATCTTGACGAAATCGGGCGCGGGCAAACTGGCTTGGGGAATGACTTCGTCAAGCGCCACGATGGGGATCTCCTCCGCCACGGTTCCCACTCCGGCCCGCAACAACTCCTCGACCATCTTGCCGTCCACGCTCGCACCGCCGGGCATGAGCGGACTCGCCACCATCCTGCGCATCTCGCTCCGCGACCCGACGCCGACCTTGCGCACCTCGACGTTCTTGATCCCGTTCAATGTCAGATTCTCCATCAGGCGCTTGTGGTTTTGAGAATTGGGCTCGAAACAGACGACTGCCTTGGCCCGCGAAGCGAAGAACAGCGTCAGTAAACCGTGGAAGGCTCCGACGTCGTAGACCGTCATACCGCCGAGGTTGAGACCGGACCAAAATTGCTGCTCCGCCGTCACGACGCCGGACGAGAACATCGCCGGAATCCAACCGAGCCCACCCTTGCGCTTCATGCCTTTCAGCAGACCGTGGTGAACGGTGTAGGTGGCGGTATCGAACAGATGCGTGCTGATCCATGCGATCAAGCGGTGCTTGCGCGTGTAGTGGCGGAACGGGAGGTCGTCCTTCGAATCGGGCCTCATGTGGAGAAGAGGATTCTATGACAGTGTAAACTGTTTCCCGAAAAAGCGGCGTCCGGGTTTAATCCGCACTGCCGCGGTCACGGTTGAAACGGCGGCAACGCGGGTACGTCCAATACCTATGATCGGTTGCGCGTCGATGTTGGCGTTGGGCCTTTCCAGCATGACGCTGGCGCAACAACCGAACCCCAATCCTCCCTCTACCGGATCCGATGCGACCTCTGGCCCTCAATCCCCGCAGTGGCACGGCCTCGGCGTGAAGGACAAGCTGCGCTACGATGCGCGGCACTTCTTCGATGCCGACAATCTGATTTACGCCGGCATCGGCGCTTCTCTGGATCAGTGGCGCGGCCGTCCGGAGGAATGGGGCCAAGGCTGGCGCTCTCTGGGAGAACGATATGCTTCGCATTTGGGGCAATACGCGGTTCAGCGCAGCATCATGTTCCCGGTACAAGCACTCGATCACGAGGACGCCCGCTATTTTCGGTCGAAGAAAACCAGTCTTCACGGACGCCTGGGAGACGCGTTCGTTCATACCGTCTGGCGTCACGACGACAGCGGTGGCATGATGCCCGCCTATAGCGAGTTTCTAGGCGATTACGGCGCGGCCGCGGTATCGCGAATGTGGTGGCCGCAGCGTTTTCACAAAGGATCGTCGATCTTCGTCGCGGGTTCGGACACGATCCTGATCGACGCGGGGATTAATGTGCTCCACGAATTCGCGCCGGATGTAAAGCGCCGGCTGCATTTCCGGCGCTGACGCGATTGGCCCCATTTATACTATGCGCGTAGCGTGGAAAAATACCGGCTCTACGCGATAGGCGCAGCCTCGCGATGTGCCCTAAAATCATGACAGACGCATCGGTGGGCCAATCCTCGCGCGCCGACGATCGGCTGCCGCGAGTCCGAATCGAACCGGTGGTGTCGAAGCATGAGCATTTCTGCACCATTCATTCACCGGCCCGTCGCTACCACGTTACTCACCGCGGCTTTGGGGCTTTCCGGGGCGGTTGCGTACAACTTTCTGCCGGTCGCACCCCTTCCTCAGGTTGATTTTCCATCGCTCTCGGTGAGCGCCGGGCTTCCGGGCGCGAACCCGGAAACCATGGCATCCTCGGTGGCGACCCCTCTGGAACGGCAGTTCGGGCGAATCGCGGGGCTCAATGAGATGACCTCTACGAGCACCCTCGGCTCGACCAACATTACGCTGCAGTTCGACCTGAGCCGCGATATCAACGCGGCCGCTCGCGACGTGCAAGCCGGAATCAACGCCGCACGGGGTCAATTGCCTACCAATCTGCCCCAGAACCCGACCTGGCGCATGATCAATCCGGCCGACCCGCCGATTCTGATGCTCGGACTCACCTCGCCGACCATGACCACGGCTCGAATTTACGATGCCGCGTCCACGATTCTTCAGCAGAAGTTATCCCAGGTGAGAGGAGTAGGGCAAGTGTTCGTGGGCGGAGGTTCCTCGCCGGCAGTCCGCGTGGATATCAACCCGACTCTGTTGAACGATTTCGGCCTCAGCCTGGAAGACGTTCGCGCGGTGCTGGCCAGCGCCAACGCGAATCGCCCCAAGGGGAGCTTTTCGAACGACACGCGGTATTGGCAAATTGCCGCGACCGATCAATTGATGAAAGCGCAGGAGTATGCACCGCTCGTCGTCGCTTTCCGCAATGGGGCCCCGGTGACGTTGTCGGATATCGCGACGGTGACCGATTCCGTCTCCGACATCCGCAACATCGGCTATGCCAACGGAAAACCGGCCGTGCTGATGTACATCTTCCGGCAGCCGGGCGCGAACATTATCGACACGGTGGACCGCGTTTTCGCGGTCTTGCCGCAATTGAAGGCCTCTATTCCAGCGTCCATCGACTTGGCCGTGATCAGCGACCGCACCACCACCATCCGCGCCTCGGTTCACGACGTTCAGGTCACCATGGCGATTTCCACCGGGCTGGTGATCATGGTGGTGTTTGTGTTTCTGCGCAGCGTGAGAAGCACGCTGATTCCCAGCATCGTGGTTCCGGTTTCTCTGGTGTCCACATTCGCGGTTCTCTACCTGTTCGGCTACAGCGTGGACAATCTCTCTTTGATGGCGCTGACCATCGCGACCGGATTCGTGGTGGATGACGCCATCGTCGTGATCGAGAACATCACGCGCCATCTGGAGCACGGGATGCAGCCGTTGCAGGCGGCGCTGCGCGGGGCCGAAGAGATCGGCTTCACGGTGCTTTCGATCAGCATCTCGCTCATCGCGGTTTTCATTCCGATTCTGTTGATGGCGGGCATCGTCGGACGGCTGTTCCGGGAGTTCGCGATCGCGCTGTCGGTGGCCATCCTCATTTCACTGCTGATTTCCCTGACCACCACGCCGATGATGTGCGCGCGCCTGCTCCGCGCGCACGATCAGGAGCGGCATGGGCCATTTTATCGGGCCAGTGAGCGCGGCTTTGACATGGTGCTGCGAGGATACGAGAAATCGCTGGGCTGGGTGCTGGGACACCAGCCCATCATGCTAGTGATGACGTTGGCCACCATCGGGATCTCGGTGTATCTTTACGCGATCGTGCCCAAAGGATTTTTCCCGCAGCAGGACACCGGACGAATGACCGGCCAGATCCGCTCCGATCAGGCCAGTTCGTTTCAAGCCATGCGGGACCGCGTGGTTCAAGTGGTCGAAACCGTGATGCAGGATCCGGCCGTCGCCGGCCTGAACGCGTATGTGGGCGGCGGCAATGGGTACAGCACCGCGCGAATGTTTGTGACTCTCAAACCGCTGGCGGAACGAAAGCTCAGCGCCGACGAGGTGATCGCGCGGCTGCGGCCCAAGCTGGGGCGCATTCCCGGCGCGACGCTGATCCTTCAATCCGTGCAGGACCTCCGCATCGGTGGACGCGGAAGCGCCGCGCAATATCAATACACCTTGCAGAGTGACAATGTGGCGGACCTGAATCGTTGGGCGCCGCTGGTGTTGGCGAAACTGCATGCGATGCCGGAACTGACCGACGTTGACAGCGATCAGCAGGATCGCGGGCTCGAAGCATCCTTGGATATCGACCGTGCGACCGCGTCGAGGATGGGAATCTCGCCGGAAGTGATCGACAACACACTCTATGACGCCTTCGGCCAGCGCGAGGTATCGGTGATGTACACGCAGATGAACCAATACTTCGTGGTCATGGAAGTGGAACCGCGGTTCTGGTCGAATCCGGACGGGTTGCAGTATCTGTATGTGCCCGGAACCAACGAGGCTCAAGTGCCGCTGAGCGCTTTCACGCGATACATTTCCGACAATACTCCGCTTTCGGTGAACCACCAGGGACAATTTCCGTCGGTGACCTTTTCGTTCAATCTCCCGGTGGGAGTGTCGTTGAGCCAGGCCGTGCCGCTGATCCTCGACGCGGAGCGCCGGATCGGCCTGCCTTCGAATATCACCACCAGTTTTCAAGGCACCGCGCAGGCGTACCAGGATTCGCTGGCGAATGAGCCGATTCTGATCCTGGCTGCGTTGATCTCGGTTTACATTGTCCTGGGCATATTGTATGAGAACCTGATTCACCCCGTCACGATTCTGTCCACGCTTCCCTCGGCCGGCGTCGGCGCGCTGCTGGCTCTGCTGGCGACCCATAACGAGCTGAACGTGATCTCGCTGATCGGAATCATTCTGCTGATCGGCATCGTCAAGAAAAACGCGATCATGATGATCGATTTCGCAATCGACGCGGAACGCCGCGAAGCGCTCAGCCCGGAAGCGGCGATCTTCCGGGCGTGCCTGCTGCGCTTCCGGCCGATTACGATGACCACCATGGCGGCGCTGTTGGGCGGTTTGCCGCTGGCGCTCGGACATGGAGAAGGAGCCGAGTTGCGCCGTCCGCTCGGCATCGCCATTGTGGGAGGTCTGATGTTCAGCCAGGTCCTGACTCTGTACACAACTCCCGTGATGTACTTGTACCTGGACCGGCTGCGCTTGCGATTGAACCGGCTTCGGACCTGGAGCAGGCACGGTGAGCCGTCGCGCGGACGGCTGAGGCCCGGTCCCGATCTGATCGACACGTAGAAGCGCGATGCGGCTGACTTGCTCATCTTGTTGTTGACCGTTGGACGGACCGCTTCCGGTGGCCGCGGCTCGGTTATAGCCGTCTGCCGGATGAACTCATTCGCGATTTCGGCAGGCAAATAGAGCGGCGTGCGCCAGCAAGCGGTCATGCGCCAGCGGCTACGGAGTCGGCATCGCTGCGCTAATCTCAGGAAATGACGCCTACGAGGAAATCCGCTTCGGTTGCCTCCTTGCTGTTCGCCGTCGTTGCCGCGACGCCGACGTGCACCAAGCCATCCACGCTGAACGCGGGGATCGATTGGAAGGGCATGGACAAGTCCATCCTACCCGGCGACGACTTCAACGCCTACACAAACGGCGGCTGGATCCAATCGACGCCCATACCTGCGGACAAATCGGCTTACGGCAACGACGCCATTTTGGTCGACGAAACCCGCAAGCGTACTCTATCTCTGATCCAGGACGCGGCGAAAGGCGGAGCGAGCGCAAGCGCCGACACCCAGAAAATCAGCGACTTTTACACCAGCTTTATGGACGAAGCCGGGATCGAGTCCAAGGGAATCGCGCCGCTCAAACCGCAACTCGACGCGTTTGCCGCGATCGCGGATCGCCACGCGCTGGCGCGAACGCTGGGCGCGCAAATGCGGGCCGACGTGGACGCGTTGAACAATACGAACTTCGAGACCGGCAATCTCTTCGGCGTCTGGATCACGCAGGGTCTTGCGGACCCGTCCCACACTTACCCCTACCTGCTGCAAGGCGGTCTGGGGATGCCCGACCGCGATTACTATCTTTCGACCTCGCCGCACATGGCGGAACTGCGCAACCAGTATCGGGCGCACATCGAAGCGATGTTCAAGCTGTTGGGTCTTTCGGACCCGGCGGGCCGCGCCGCGCGTGTGTTCAAGCTCGAAACCGCCATCGCTGGCGTGCACGCGACGCGCGTCGAATCGGAGGACGTCCGCTCCGCGATGGCCTGGAATCGCGCCGACCTGCCCCAAAAGGCGCCCGGCCTCGATTGGCCGGTCTTGCTCGAAGCGGCCGGGTTAAACGACCTCCAGGAAGTGATCGTATGGCAGCCCCAAGCCATCGCCGGTCTGTCCGCGCTATGCGAAAAGGAGCCGCTCGAGGCATGGAAGGACTGGCTGGTGTTTCACGCCGTCGAGGATGCCGGACCTTACTTGCCGAAAGCCTTCGTCGACGAGCGCTTTGACTTTTATGGCAAAACGCTCAGCGGAATTCCGCAGCAGCGCCCGCGCTGGCAGCGCGGGATGGATTTAACCAATGCCGCGCTCGGAGACGCGGTCGGCAAGCTTTATGTGGAACGCTACTTCCCCGCGGAAACCAAAGCGAAAGTGCAAGCCATGGTTGCCGATTTGGTGAGCGCGTTCGACAAGCGGATCGATTCGCTTGCCTGGATGTCGCCCGAAACCAAAGTGATGGCGAAAAAGAAGCTGGAGACCCTGAAGGTCGGGGTAGGCTATCCGGACAAGTGGCGCGATTATTCCGGTCTCAACATCGTAAAGGGCGACGCGCTCGGCAATGCGCAGCGCGCCGAGCTGTTCGAGTATCATCTCCAACTCGCCAAGCTTCACCTGTCGATCGACCGCGGGGAATGGTGGATGACTCCGCAAACCGTGAACGCGGTGAATCTTCCGCTGCAGAATGCGTTGAATTTTCCCGCCGCGATTATTCAGCCGCCGTATTTCGATGCGAACGCCGATGCGGCGCACAATTACGGGTCGATGGGGGCGGTGATCGGCCACGAAATCAGCCACAGCTTCGACGATCAAGGCAGCCAGTTCGATGCCGATGGCCGTCTGGCAAATTGGTGGACGAAAGCGGACTTCGATCATTTCAAAGCCGCCGGCGAGGCGCTGGCCGCACAGTTCGATGCCTATCGCCCGTTCCGGGATCTGGCGGTAAACGGACAGCAGACGCTCAGCGAGAATATCGCCGATGTGGCGGGGCTTCTGGTCGCTTACGACGCCTACAAGCTCACGCTGCATGGGAAATCGGACGCCGTCAAAGATGGGTTCACCGGCGATCAACGTTTCTTCATCAGTTTCGGCCAAAGCTGGCGGGCAGAAATTCGCGACGCTGAACTCCGCAGGCAGATCGCCACCGATGGCCACGCTCCCGAACAGTATCGCGCCGATGCGGTGCGCAATTTAGATCCCTGGTATCCCGCTTTTTCCGTGCAGGCTCCGCAAACGCTGTACCTGGCCCCAGCCAATCGCGTGCACGTGTGGTGAGTGTCCGGGCGTGGGACGAAGTGCGTCGCAAACGGTTGGCGACGCGCTAGAAACCTATTGCCTTGCAATCAGTTGGACGTGGCATTGAGATTGCTACCTCGCTAGTGATGTTCGATGACCTGCGCTACGGTCTTCGCCTGCTGATCAAGAATCCCGGCTTCGGCTCGCTGGCGATTCTGACCATGGCGTTGGGCCTGGGGGCGAACACGGCGGTATTCAGCGTAGTCAACGCGATGCTGCTGCGTCCGCTACCGGCCATCGCCGATCCGGGAACTATCGTTTCGGTCTATCGGGTTCAGAAGACCGACGTGTTCGACAATCTCAGCTTCCCGGATTATCTGGATATTCGCGACCGGAATCGGTCGTTTTCCGGGCTGGCGGCGCATTCCCCGGTCGCATTTGCATTCAGCTATGGAACCGCGGATCGTGTGCGGGGCGATATGGTCACCGGCAACTACTTCGACGTCCTCGGAGTGAAGCCGGCGGCCGGTCGTCTGTTGACCGCTTCCGACGACAGCTTCGCAGCGGTAGTGAGCTACGGTTTGTGGCAGCGAAAATTTGGCGGAAATGCGTCCATCGTAGGGACTCGGATCACTCTGAACGGATACCCTGTCACCGTGGTTGGCGTGACCGCCCCGAATTTCAGAGGCACCGAAGTCGATAGCCAGACGGACGTGTGGGTTCCGATCGAAGCGGTGCCGCAGGTGTACACGCGGCTCTCGCCCGGCATCCTTCAGGACCGCGCGGCGGGATGGGTGTGGATTTTCGGCAGGCTGAAACCGCGGCTCCGCATGGAGCAGGCTCAAGCGGAATTGCAGACCATCGCCGCCCAGCTTGCGCAGGCGTATCCGGTCACCAACGAAGGGCGTTCGGTGAATCTCGCCGGCAACTTCGGGATGTACCCGGACGATCGCGCCGAAATCAGCGGGCTGCTCGCGCTGCTGTCGGGCTCTGTCGCGGTGTTGCTGCTGATCGCGTGCGCGAATGTCGCGGGTCTTTTCATGGTGCGCGGTTCACGGCGGTCGCGGGAAATCGCAGTAAGGCTCGCCGTGGGGGCCGGACGTGGGCGGCTGATCCGGCAACTGATCACTGAAGGATTGCTGCTCTCGGCGATCGCCGCCATGGTCGGGCTGTTGCTCTCCCAATGGGCGACGGCCGCCGCGGTGGCGTTCAGCCAAAGCACCTCGCGCCTGCACCGCGTCGATCTGAGCGTTGATGCTCGCGTAATCGCGTTCACGCTGGTAATCTGCGCGGCCGCGGGATTCCTGTTCGCGCTGGCTCCCGCGCTGCAATCTGCAAAGCTCGACCTGGCGAGCGCCTTGAAGAGCGGATCTGCGGGCGGGGGCCGTCAACGTACGCGCATGCGAGCCGCGCTGGTGGCTGGACAAGTAGCGCTGTCGTTCATCTTGCTGAGCGCCTCTGGTATGTTGCTGCGCGGTCTGTACCGGATCGTAAGCGCCAATCCGGGATTTGAGATCCGCAACGTCGCGATGACGTTCGATTGATCTCAACACGCTTCCGAATCAGCGTGAACGCGGTCTATCGATCGAGCGGCAGATTCTGGAAACAGTCGCGCAGGTCCCAGGTGTTGTTTCAGCAACACTGGCCGCAACCGTCCCACCGGAGGACTATAGCGTGCGCGAGCCGATTTTTTACCCTGGCCAGGAACCGCCTCCGGAGCTCCTCCACGGCCGTTCCTGGGCCTACGGATTATGGGTCGACGTGAACAACATCGGGCCGAAATATTTTCAGACGCTCGGCATCCCGCTGGTGGAGGGCCGCGATTTCACGGATCGCGACCGCGCTGGTGCGCCGGGCGTGATGATTATCAGCCAAAAACTCGCGAAGCGGTTGTGGCCAAACCAAAGCGCGATCGGACAGAGGATCGCGTGGCCGGAGTGGAACGGGCCGAAGCGGCCTCCGTTTGAAGTGGTCGGGGTCGCGGCAGATGCGAAATATCGCTCTTTAATCGGCGACGCACCGCTCTTGATGTACGTTCCCGCATTGTGGAACTACCGTGGGCGCACATATGTTTTGTTTCGCGCCGCGTCGAATCCGGCGGGCATGATCGCCGATGTCGAGAGGGCGATTCGCCAGGTGAACAAGGATGTCCCCGTGTTCGGCTCGCAGACCATGGCGCAGCACACAGCCGAATCGCTGTGGCAGCAGAGAATGGCCGCGACGTGGATCGGAGCCTTCAGCCTGCTGGCTCTGGCCGCAGTCGGGCTGTACGTGGTCATCGCGCAATCGGTGGGGCAGCGGACTCGTGAGTTGGGCATCCGCGTGGCGCTGGGCGCGGCGCCGGATGGAATCTCGCGACTGGTGATTCGGCAGGGCATGACGCTTGCCGCAGTCGGGATGGCGATCGGGATTCCCGCAGCGCTGGCGCTCGATGGCGTCATGGGGAGGCTGCTCCCCGGCTTGAATGGAAGAGATCCGGCGAGTTTCGCCGCGATCGCGATCCTGCTTGCGGCCGTGATGCTGGGAGCCTGCTGGATTCCCGCACGGCGTGCGGCGCGGGTCGATCCCGTAATTGCCCTCCGCTGCGAGTAGCCTACGGCTACCTTTGGTCGCCGCGACGAAATGTGACCAATTTCGCGATTCGTGCTGAGCGGATCGGTCGTAAACCTATTCGATCCGCAGAGCCCGCATCGGGTCGACGATGGCGGCGCGGCCGGCTGGAATCAGCGCGGCGACAATCGTGCAGACGATCAACAGCACGGTCGCCCCTGCCATCGCCATCGGATTGTAGGTTGATACGCCAAACAGTTGGTGCTGGACCAATCTCGCCCCGGCCAGACTGACCGGCAATCCAATCGCGATTCCCAGGCCGACCTGAAAAACGGCTCCGGTCAGGATCATGGTGACGACCCGGCTTCTGGTGGCGCCCAGCGCCATCCGCACGCCTATTTCCGCGGTTCTTCGAACCACCGACAAAGCGACCAGACCGTACAATCCGATGGAAGCCAGCGTCAGCGCCAGTGCACCAAAGAGCTGAGTCAAAGTCGCGATCAGCCGTTCCTGGTTGAATTGCAGCGCGAACTGCTCTCCGTATCCGACCACATCGATCACGCCGAGATTCGCATCCACCTGCTCAACTGTCTTTCGAAGAAGCCGTTCCAGGTCGTTCGATCCGTTGACGTGCAGCGCGATATCGCCGATGAAATTGTCGCTTGAAAGCGTTCCATTGGCGTTCAGCTCCGGTTGAAGAAGAGGAAAAAACGCGGTCGGATACGCGGGCCGGTAGGTGCTGTTATATTTCGCGTCTTCCACGATGCCGACAATTTCGTAATCGGTGGCGTGCTCGGGTCCGTCGGTGCCGAAGCGCATGCCGATGGGAATGCGGCCCTTGCAATACCAAGCGACAAAGGTCTGGTTCACCACCGCAACCCGGCGCGAGGAGGGCTGATCGGATTCGTCAATGACACGGCCCTGCAATAGCCGCGTCCCAATGGCATCGAAATAACCGGGACTGACGCGGTCGTAGTATACGTCTCCGGGTTGATGCGCGGGACCGGTTCCTTCCACCCAAATGTAGTCATTCCAGTTATTGCCGGTCATCGGCGCGTACATCGCGAACCCGACGCTGGCGATTCCGGGAAGTTGCGAGAGCCGGTCGTGCAAGAGACGATAGACGTTCGCGATACGTTCCGGAGTATAGTCCTTCAGGGCCGTGCTCACTTTGACCAGAACTCGCTGGTCGGTGAGAAAACCGAAGTGCTGGTGTTCCAGATTCCACAGGCTTTCGGTCAAGAGACCTGCGCCGGTCAACAGAACAAATGACAGAGCGGCTTGCGCCACCACTAATAGTTTTTGCGGCAGCATCGCCGCCCCGGGAGTGCTGCGGCTGGCGCCGCGCAGTGCATCGGCTGGATCGGAACGAGTCTCGATCCACGCGGGAGCAATCCCGAACAGGAGTCCCGTAACGATGGAAACCGCGAAGGCAAACGCGAGCACCGTCAGAGAAGGCGTGACGCTGATCGGAACGAAGCGCGCCCCTCGAAATGCGAGCACCACGATCAGCTTCGTGGCAGCAAAAGCGAGCGCAAGACCGGCCGCGCCGCCGAACAGCGAGAGAATCAAGCTGTCGGTCAATGCTTGGCGGGTCATGCGCGCACGCGAAGCTCCCAGCGCGAGTTTCAGAGAGTTCTGCGCGCGCTGCGCCGTCCCGCGGGCGAGCAGCAGATTGGCGACGTTGGCGCAGGCGATCAGCAGCACCAGCGAAGACAGGCTCATTAACAGAACCAGACCGTTGCGGTATTGAATGCTCATCAAATCCACGCCGCCGCTGGCACCGGTCAGGGGAATGAACTGATTTTCGATGTCGCTTCGCGTTTTCGGAGTGAGTTTCGATCCCGCTTGCGCCAGGTACCAGCGCTTGGCTTCGATGTTGATCTTCGATTCGAGTTCGCCACGAGCCACGCCTGGTTTAATACGGCCCATCAAGTACAGCCACATCTTGCCGGACCTTTCGAGAAGATTATTGGTTCCTTCAAGCAGAGGCTCAGTGACGGCGGGCAGCCAGCAATCGGGTGGATCGCTACGCAGCGTCTCGCTATAAAACTCTGGCGGCGCGACACCCACAACGACGAACGGCTTGCCTTTGATCAGCAGGCTGGAGCCGATGATTCCGGGATCGCCGCCGAGATACGTCTTCCAGGCGCGATGACTGAGAACCAGCGTAGGCGTGCTTCCGCGGGTCTCGTCGGCAGCGGTGAAGAAGCTGCCCAGCTCCGGATGAATGCCGAAGAGATCGAAATAGTTCGCCGAAACGTACTCGGATTTGAAGGAACTCCCCGGGTCGGCGCTGCCACTGCGGCGGATGTTTACAAATTGCGGCGAGGCCTGAAACGCCGCCAGATGCTCGATTTCAGGCATGCCTTCGCGTAGAGTTTTGTACAGCTCGTAGGAGAACAGCGCGAAGTCCTGGCCGTTTTGATAGCCGCTCATGACGCAGCAATTGTCGCCGCGCCCCAGCCGATACAACTCGGAAGGCCGGGAGACCGGCAAGGTATTGAACATGACCGCGTTCACCAGTGTGAAAATCGCGGTGTTTACACCGATTCCGAGCGCCAGGGTCAGAACCGTCACCAGAGTGAACATTTTGTTCCGCCGCATTCCCCGGAGACTGTATTTCAGATCTTGCGTCATGCGCTCCCAGGATGCCCAGGCCCACATTTCGCGAGTCGTTTCACGAACCAGCAATTCGTTGCCGAACTCGCGACGAACGTTCTTTTCGGCTTCGAGCGGATGCTCGCCGCGTTCAATACGATCTTCGGCAGCCATGCGGAAATGGGCGCTGAGTTCGTCATCGAGTTCGCGATCCCGCTTACGCCGGTGCCACAGCCGACCCCAGTTCATGTTTCTAGCTCTCGCTTCGTTTCGGTTCAAGGAGACCGGCGATGGCCGCGGTCATCTGCTTCCAGCGGGACTGTTCCGCGGCGAGCTGCTTTCTGCCGGAGGGCGTCAGGCTGTAATACTTGGCTCGCTGGCGGTTTTCCGATTGTCGCCACTCGGATTTCACCCAGCCCTGTTTTTCCAGCCGATGCAAAGCCGGATAAAGCGATCCGGTTTCGGCGCGGAGCACGTCGTCCGACCCGGTGCGGATCGCGTTGCCGATGCCGTAGCCGTGCTGCGGGCCCCAGGCGAGGGTTCGAAGAATCAGCATGTCAAGCGTGCCTTGAAGCAGCTCGATGCGATTCTGGTATCGTTCGCGCTTCGCCATAAGATGTAGCGATTCTACACCCATGCCTGTAGTTTGTCTACTCCCTTCGTGAGCGTTCTTGATTTCTTCCCGGCGAATCAGTCGCCACGGGGAGTTTAACGTATGCCCGCAGGAGTCTCGAATCATGCTGCGCGTTATTGTATTGAATTCCCTATATTTATCCCTTCCTCTCTGCGCTCAACCGGACCGGATCACGAGCGAAATTAATGCCAAAGTTCGGGTGCAGGACGATGCAGGCCGCGTCGATGCTTCGCTGAAACTCGGGTACGTGACGATCACGATGAAGCCTACCCGGGCGCAATGACCGTTCCGGCGCCGCAGGATCGGCCGGGCACCGCTAAAACTGGAAGTAGATGAAAGGGATTTGCTTGTCGGTGACGCCGAACAGTTCGATGACGAGCAAGAGAGCGGCCAGCGCCGGCACGTAAGCCCAGGCCGGCGCGCGCGACAGGTTCCACTTTTCTTTGGCGATCGCGATCGCCAGCGAACCGATGATCAGCCAGATCAGCCAGTGCGGGATCACGATCGGATTCGGGCTATGCGCGAAGGAAAATAATTGGCCGATGATGTAGCGGCTGTCCGCGAAATTCGCCGCGCGGAAAAATACCCAGCCCACGCTGACTAGTCCGACGGTCAGCGCGGCGCGAAACGGGTACAACCACAGAGGCGGCCGAGTTTCGAACATTCTCCGTCCCGCCATGCGCTCAACCGCGAGCAGCGCGCCGTGGTAACCGCCCCAGATCGCGAAATTCCAGCTTGCTCCGTGCCACAAGCCTCCCAGCAGCATGGTCAGCATCAGATTGCGATACGTCATCAGCGTCCCATGGCGATTCCCGCCGAGCGGAATATACAAATAGTCCCGCAGCCAGCGCGACAGCGAAATGTGCCAGCGATGCCAGAAATCGGTGATGCTGAAAGCCAGATACGGGCGGCGGAAATTGATGGGGAAATGAAACCCCAGCAGCAACGCCATGCCGATCGCCATATCCGTGTAGCCCGAAAAATCGAAGAAGATCTGAAGCGCGAAAGCCCCCACGCCGTTCCATGCCGAAATGGCGCCGGGATGGGCGGCGACGCTTGAAAAATACGCGTCCGCAATCTGCGCGAACTGATCGGCGAAAGCCATTTTCTTCGCCAGGCCAAGAACGAATAACCCGACTCCGTGAAGCTGTTCGTCCGAGAACGGCGGACGCCAAGCGTAGAAATCGGCGAAGAATTCGCGCGCGCGCACGATCGGCCCGGCCACAAGCTGCGGAAAGAATGCGATAAACAACGCGTAGTCGATGGGATTGCGGATCGGCTTCTGCTCGCCGCGATACACGTCGATGATGTACGACATGCTTTGAAACGTGTGAAAACTGATGCCCAGTGGCAGGATGATGGCGAGCGCAAAGGAATGCGCGGGACGGCCAAGTAGCAGAGCGAAATTGTCGCCTAGGAAATTGTAGTATTTGAAAAAACCCAGAAACCCCAGGTTCCCAGCGAGGCCGATGATCAAGAAAAGCTTCTTCCGCCTGCGGCTCTCACTGCGTTGAATCCATAACGCGGCCGTGTAGTCGATGGCGGTCAGGGTCAGCAGCAGAGGGATGAACTTGGGATTCCAGCTCATGTAGAAGTAGTAGCTGGCGGCGAGCAGAATGTATTTTCGCCAGGAGCGCGGCGCCGCGTAGAACAGCGCCAGCACCACCAGCAGAAAGATCAGAAATGCGGCGGTGTTAAAGAGCATGCGGAGGTCCGAGCAGTTCGCGCACACGCCGGGCGAGCGCGCGCGAAAATTCGCCGCAGCCGGGAGCGTTCAAATGCACGGGATCCATGAATAGTTCAGGCTTTTCGAGAAAATCGAAGTAATGTTCGTCGTCGAGAATCACGTCCGGCTGGCGCGCCAACTCCCGCACGGAGCTGTGTGGATTGTATCGCGGCGGATTCGGTCGCACATACGCGCCGCGGGGCAGCCGGAAAAGGATCAGCTTCGTTCCCGAGCCGCGATAGTAATCGTAAATCTTTCCGAGCCAGGTCTTCAGATACCGCTCCTGGCGAGTGGTGGCGGGTGTGTAAGGGAATAGCACGTCCTGAAAGATGTCTTTCTCGCCGGCGAGTCTCGGTGGCAGCTCGAATGTCTTTTTCGTCCAATCGACCTTGACGCCCGCCACGTTGTCTTCGCTTCCGACGTAGTCGTAATACCAGCCGAAGGACTCGCGCCGCGACAGATCGGCGTACTCCAGCCGCTGGCGGCGATGCATCAGCAGATCCTGAAAATCGGTCTTGTAAATGGAACCTTTCAAAGCGACGCCGATCGCGGCGCGCAGCTTCAAGGAGGGTGAGTCAAAGGACTGGCTGAACGGGATCAGGTCGCTCCATCGGAGGCGTGCGACCAAATAGTGCATGTCCGTCTCGCGGTCCGCGGAATGTTCGGCGATCTCCTGATCGTCGTAGCCGTAGACGGGAATCAGGATCGCGGCGTAGCGGCGCGCCGTCGGATCCGCGTCGCGCAGCATGTAATACCAGCAGCGCGGGGTGGTACCGGCCGTCGAGATGCTGGCAAAGGTGTAGCCGACCTCGGATTTGATCTGGTCCGCGTAGCGGGGAAAAAATCCCATGCGCGAATCGCCGATGGCCAGCACCTGGTTGCGGTCGTGAACGGGACGCTTCTGTTCGTTCCACAGCCGCAGTTCCAGAAAGCCGGTAGTGGAATCGGGATTGATGATCTTCGCGTAAAGGCCGGTGTTGAAGATCAGATTCTCGACGGCGACGAACGCGATTACGGTTGCCAGCAGGGTTCGCGCCGCACTCATGCCGAAAGTCCAGTATACACGGCGAAGTTAGCCGCGGCGGTTCGCGGCGATGTGGATTGCATCGAGGACCGTTCTGAGTTGCGCGGCCAGTTCCGTGACGTGCGGCTGCTTGAAGATCGCGGTCGCGAGTCCCGGCGTCCGGCGCACCGTGAAGTCGCCCTGGGTAAACTCCTGCCAGGCGAGCCTTGGGTCGTCGAGGATCAGCGTGCTGTGCGGTTCGTTGGCGGCGATGAACTGAACGATGTCGCACGTCAGGGATTTTGGCTGATAACTCCTGCCTGCCTGCGTGTTCGGATGATCCGATTTTTCGAGCGGCTCGACCAGGAGCTTGAGGCCGGTCCGCATCAGGAACCGCCGCCGGAGAACCATGATCCTTTTCTTAAGCAAGCCCACCAGAACCGTAAAGTGCGAACTCGCCTGGTGGATCATGGCAAGCTGCCGTTTCCTGAGCATCAGCCAACCCTGGCGTACATATTCCTTCCAGTGGCGCACCACTTTCGGAAACCCGGGCGCGGGAACTTCGAACAGAGCGACCAGAGCGACGTTGTGCCCGCGGGCGACCAGTTGGCGGGCCACTTCGAACGCGACGATTCCGCCGAAACAGTGCCCGCCGAGAATAAACCGGCGGTCACGATGCAGGGAGCAGATGAGTTCTGTGAAACGGCCCGCGGCTTCTTCCACGGTATACGCGCCGCGCTCCTCCAGCGGCCGAGGGTCGCGAAGGATGAAGAACGGCTGGTCCGCGCCCAGGTTTTGCGCGAGCAGCCGGAAGTAATATGGGTTTTCGTCCGATCCGGGAAAACAGAAAAACGGAATTCGCGACCCATGCGGCTGAAGCGCAACCACGGGGGACTTGGGTGACGGACTGCGGTGCGGCATCTCGCACAGCGCTTCGTCAACAAGGCGCGTTAGGGTCGCGATATCCGGCGTCACGATGAATTCCGTATCTTCGAGTTGGGATTTGTTCAGCCCGAATTCGGCTTCCATCTCCGCGAGCATGAGCGTGGCGGCGAACGAGTCTCCACCCAGAGCGAAGAAATCGTCTTCCATGGCGGATGGCTCGCATCCCAGGATCCGCTTCCAGATCTCCGCGATCTTTTTCGCCACGGGCGAGACGAGCGCTTCCCCCGGTGGCTCGGGACTCGCCATTCGGTCCTTCATGTCCGCCGAAAGAGATTCTCGCTTTGGCTTTCCCGTTGGCCCCTTGGGAATCGCGTCCAAAAAGAAGATTCTCCGGGGCACCTTGAACGGAGCCAGTTGACCGGCAGCGAAACGGCGCAGGTCGGATTCGGAAACCGATTCGCCCGGCCGCAGAACGACGGCCGCGGCAACGTCCTCGCCCAGCGTGGGATGCGCTACGCCGAACGCCGCCGCTTCAGCCACGGCCGGATGCGAGGCGAGCACGGCGTCCACTTCAGTGGGAATAATCTTCTCGCCGCCGCGATTGACGATCTCCTTGATCCGGCCGGTTACAAACAGAAAACCTTCCTCGTCGAGGCGGCCGAGGTCTCCAGACAGAAACCAGCCGTTTCTGAACGCGTTGCGGGTTGCCTCGGGATCGTTGAAATACCCATTTACGACGGCCGGACCGCGGACCGCGATTTGGCCTACACGCCCGGCCGGCAGCAGGTCGCCCGCATCGTTCATAATCCCCACTTCCACTCCGCCGCTCCGGCCCACCGATCCGGATTTGCGGCCGGCGGAAACCGGCGCATTGCTGGTAACCATGCCCGCTTCGGTCATGCCGTATCCATCCAGGAGCGGCACCTGGAGCGCGCTTTCGAGCGCAGCCGACAAGTCGCGAGGCAGCGGCGCGCCAATGGAGCGGACAAAACGAAGCGCCGTCTGGCTGGCCGGATCAGGCTGATTCCCGGCGGCGTCCAGGATCGCGCTATGCAAAGCCGGCCCAGCCGTGTACCAGGTCGGGCGGAACTCGCGCAGCCAGTTCCAGAAGCTGGAGGCATCGAAGCCGACAGTGAACATCACCCCACCGCCCGCCAGAAGTTGCGCCAATGAGCTGAGCAGGCCTTGCAGGTGAAACAGCGGCATCATGCTTAGAAACCGGTCCGAGTCGGTCAAATCGAGAATCCGCCGCGTATTGCCTGCCATCGCTTGGAGGTTCGAGTGCGTCAGCGGAACCAGTTTCGCCCCGCCGGTGGTCGCCGAGGTGTGAAGCAGCACGGCGACCCGATCGGGGCTTTGAGTCCGAAGCATATCGGAGCGCGCTGGCACGCTCTGCAAGAGATTCGTGGATATGAGAACCGTGATTCCGAGCGTCCGGGCGACAGTTGCGGCGGTGGAATCGGGTGACTCCACGATCACGGCGCGCGCACCGAGAATCGTCAGTTGGGTTTTCGTCTCCGCCGTCGAAAATGCCGGATTCAGCGGTGCGCACACTGCGGTGGAAGAGAGGCCGAGAAACAGCAGGAAAAAGTCGACGCCATCCAAGAGGCTGACCGCGATCACGTCTTCGGGATTGAGGCCCAAACCCGCAAACGCGTTCGCGAGGGCGTCCATCCGTGCCAAGAGTTCACGATACGAGATCCACGGTTGCCCAGGTGACAGGAGGGCCGGCGCGGAGGGAGCCAGCTCCGCCCGTACCCGAAGTTCGTTTAGAAAGCCTTCGGCGCGTGCCGGACGTGCGATCGCTGGGCCGATAAGCGAGTATACAGCAATTTCATCGGATTTCACGCCTGGCGATTTGAGTGCGCCCCAGCCTGCGGATATGGGAGCCGATGACGATGGCGTCGAATCCGCGGTCCGCGGGTACCTTCACCGGGAGGACTGTTCGAACAAAATCCAGTTTTCGCCGCCGTCGGCCTCTTGCGAGTTCCTGGGGTTCGTTCGGGAAATGACGGTCTCGATTTCGACGCCGGCTCGAAAGGTTCCATCGGAATCCTGGCGGCAATGCCGGATCTCGCCGAACAGAATCGTCGATTTCATTTCGACCTTCACCCATTCGCCAAGACTGATTCGGGTTAACAGCCGGAGTCCGATGCCGCCTTTTGAAAAGTCGACCACCCAACCGTCCATCGAGGAATGGCGGCTGCCGAGAAAACTGATCTTGACCGCCTCGTCCGGGGCAGCATATCGGGGTTGTTTGCGCCGGCTGTCTGCGTCGGAGGCGAAGTAAATGCCTGCGCGGTAGGCGCCTTCCTTGGGATTGCAGTACAAAACCGTTCCTTCGAGCACACAGTCGTCCGTGAAGGTAACGGTTACCAGAGACTTGTCTCGCAGCGCCTCCGGAATGATGACCTGGATCGCTCCGTCCGCGAAATTTCGCAGCCGGCCAACCATTTGATTCGACCCTGCGCCGACTCGCACTTCGTTCGGCGCATCCGCGTGCTTCCAAAATTTAAACGGCAGCGCAGACATCGGAAATTCCTCCTCCTCGAATTTCGGATTTCTAATCGCATCTCGCACGCCAATCGCCGATATATTCTGGAAATATAACTCTTTATTCGGCTTTTGCCGTTGAGACTCAAGCAAAAGCTGGTTGCAGCGCGGTCAGGCAGACGCTTTAACACGCACCTGCGAGTTCTCGCGGCTCGCTTGTGCGCCAAACCACGCAGTAGTCGCCCGTGCTGTGCAAGAACGCAATCGGTCGTCACTAGAACTCATTCGATCCAAAGTACTAAGGTCGGCCAGGAGGGTGTCCAGATTCTGGAGCGCGGATCTGTATTCATCGATGGGCTTCGGTCCATGGAAATGCGTTCGTGCTGCCGAAAACCGGCGGCATTCGTGTTATACAGCATTCATGGCCTTTTCCGATCCCTTGCTCCAGTGGCGAAGCGAGTTTCCGATTCTCGACCGTAGCGTGTACTTGATCAGCCACTCGTTGGGCGCGATGCCGCGGCGCACGCGGGATCGTTTGAAGCAATACGCCGACGAATGGGACACGCGCGGCATCCGGGCATGGGAAGAAGGCTGGTGGGATATGCCGGTGGCCGTGGGCGACTTCATCGGAAAAATCATCGGTGCACCGCCGCGAACCGTGGTCATGCACCAGAATGTTTCCATCTGTCAGGCGATTGTGCTGTCGTGCTTCGACTGGAGCGCGAAACGCAACAAAATCGTCAGCGAGGATATGAATTTCTCGACGAACCTGTATCTGTATCAGCAGCCGTGCGGGCGGCTGGTTACGGTGCCGTCCGCGGATCGGGTTAGGGTGCCGATCGAGAAGATGCTGGCGGCGATCGACGATGAAACCGCGCTGGTTTCGGTATCGCACGTGTGTTTTCGCAGCTCCTTCATTCAGGATCTGGAGGCGATCACGCGCCGGGCGCATCAGGTAGGCGCGAAGGTGGTGGCGGATCTGTATCAATCGGCTGGCACGGTTCCGGTGAACGTAGAAAAACTGGGCGTCGATTTCGCCACCGGCGGATCGGTCAAGTGGCTATGTGGAGGCCCTGGAGCGGGATATCTCTATGTCCGGCGCGATCTGTGGCCCGAACTGAAGCCTCGCATGACCGGCTGGGCGGCGCATCGCGAGCCCTTCACTTTTTCGATGGAACACGAATACGCGGACGGTATTGAACGCTTTCTGAATGGGACTCCCAACGTGCCCGCGATGTACGCAGCGCGATCGGGCTATGAAATCGTGAATGAGGTGGGGGTGGAAAAGATTCGAGCGAAATCGATGCGCCAGACCGCGCGGTTGATTGAGCTGGCGGAAGAGGCCGGTTTTCGCGTGAATTCTCCCAGGAATCCGGCCGAACGCGGCGGCACGGTTTCGATTGATGTTCCGAACGGATACGCGGTGAACAAGGAGCTATCGCGCCGCGATTTTCTGGCCGATTTTCGGCCAGGAGCCGGCATCCGCGTGGCACCGCATTTTTATTCGAAGGACGAGGAGCTGGATCTGATCGTGCGGGAAATCCGCAAGATCGTCGACGCGAATTAGTTCAGGCCGGCCGCAAGTAGTCGCCGGATTCGATGCGGCGGCAACGTGACACGTCGCCGCGGTAGTAGTAGACCCACGCGCTGAGCCTACGTCCGGGGTCCAATTGAACTTCGACGACGCAGCGCGGATATTCAGATCCTTCGTACTCGTCCAGGATTGGCCAGTACGTCTCCGGATTGTGCAATCGATGCACCTCGCCGACAACCCACCGGTCTTCGTCACGGGAAAGCACCAGACCCGAGAATTGTTCGAGCTGAAACAGCGATCCCTGCACGCGTCCGGCGCCGATCAGTTCGGCATTAGCAGCGAGCCGGCGAGACCATTCTGTCCCCGCAGCACTCCGCAGCGAGCCGTAGACAAACAAATATTCGCTCACTTCTTCAGATTCGTCTCGAAAAGCTGGAAAATTCTCTTGTATTCATCCGCCCAGCTCGACGGCTGTAAGAAGCCGTGATCTTCCACCGGGTACGGCGCGATCGACCAGTTGTCTTTATGCAGCTCGATCAATCGCTGCACCAGACGAACCGAGTCCTGGAAGAAAACATTGGTATCCACCATGCCATGGCAGATCAGGAGAGCGCCTTTTAGTCCGTCGGCGAAAAAGATGGGCGACGATTTTCGATATGCTTCGTCGTCCTTTTGCGGAAGATTCAAAATATTCGCGGTATATCCGTTGTTATAGTGCGCCCAATCCGTCACCGGACGCAGCGCGGCGCCGGCGGCGAAAACGTCGGGAGTGGTGAACATCGCCATCAGCGTGATGAATCCGCCGTAGCTGCCGCCGTAGATTCCGATGCGCTTCGGATCGGCGCCGTGCGCGACCAGATACTTCGCGCCGTCGACATTGTCCTCCAGATCCTTTCCGCCCATGTGGCGATAGATCGCGGCACGCCAATCGCGGCCGTAGCCGGCCGAGGCGCGATAGTCCATGTCGAGCACCATATAGCCATGCTCCATCAGGAAATGATGGAACAGATATTCGTGCGAATAGTTCGGCGACCAATATTTATGCACGTTCTGCGCATAGCCGGCGCCGTGCACGAAGACCACCGCTGGTCCGCCGTTCCTGTAGTTCGCGGGCTTATAGAAATGCGCGGGCACCATGGCGCCATCGCGCGCCGGGACCTGGACGATCGGCACGTCGGTCCACGGATAATCCCAAAAATCCTTCGCGGGCGACGACGTCAGCTTCTTCTCGCTCGCGCCTGGACGATTGTCGGCAGTAAACAGCTCGGGCGGCTTGGTGACATAGGAATACACATCCGCCATGTATTTTTCGTCTGGCGACAAGACTACGCGATGGCTTCCTGCTTCCTTGGTGATCTGCGTTCGCGTGCCTCCGGTTACGTTCATCGAATAGAAATGTCGCTCGCCTGGGCCGACTTCGCTGGTGGTCAGGTAGAATTTCGAACCGTCGTGCGAAAGCTCGACCGAGCTCACTTCAAACTTTCCCGACGTTAACTGCTTCGGCTCACCGCCATCGAAGCCCACGGTATACAGGTGCGCGTAGCCGCTTTTTTCGCTCTCGAAGTAAACCTCAATGCCATTCTTCAGCCAGCCGAGCGTCTGTGCGCCCGGACCATTCAACCACGCGTCATCATGTTCGGTGAACAACACGCGCGTTTTTCCGGTGGCTGGATCGAGCGCCAGAATCCAGCGATCCTTATTGTCCGTGGCTCGCGCGACCAGCACCGCCTTCGTTCCCGCTTCATTCCACAGCGGAGCCTGCAACTGCACTTCGCGATCCTTCACGCCCGGATCGACCCATTTCACCTCACCGGTAACCGCCTCAAGAATCGCGATGCGCAGCCGCGCCTGCGTATCGCCGACGTTGGTGCGGCCGGGAATCTCTTCGGTATAAGCGGATTCATTCACGTAGCTCGGGACGTTATCGGGTTTGGCGCGATCGCCGGCTTCGTTGATCATGGCGATGACGCAGGTTTCGTCGGGACACAGCTCCAGCCGGAACGCGGTTTGCCGCGCCTGCAACTGGAACGGCTTGCGCGGATGCTCCTTTTTTCGCTTGGCCTCGTTTTCCTCGCGAACTTTCGCGCGCTCCCTCACAATTTCGAGCAGCTCTTTTTCTTGTTTCTTTAGATACTCTTGAGAATCGGTCCCACGCTGCTCGGCTTCGGTGGTCGGAGGCGCGGCGCCGCCGCGGCCACCACGTCCTCCGCGGCCGCCACCTGCCGCGGGAGCCGCTGGAGTCGCACCCGCCGCCACGATCTCCGTCATCTGCTCGATCATTCCCGTTTCGAGCGACATGACGTACAGATTTCCGCCGCGCATGAACGCCACACGCTTTTCGTCGTGCGTGAACGCGGGATTCGACTCCGTGTCCGCGGTCTTGGTGAGCTGATGGCGCGTGCCGGTGGTGAAGTCGAACAGGAACAGATCGCCATCGGACGCGTAAACCATCCGCTTGTGGTCGCGCGTCACATTGCCGTTTGAAGGCGGGGCGAGCTTCGATTCCTCATCGCTCAATTTCCGCAGATCCGAACCGTCGCGATTCACGACGTAGGTATCCATGGGATGGTCGATAGGATCGCTGGCCTGTTTCCATTGGAAGTAAATCTTCTGGCTATCGCCCGACCAGCGAACGGCGGTGGGCTCATATCCGTATAGTCCGGGCCCGCGCATGATGTTGTCGATGGTGAGGGCGAATTTCTTCTGCGCGGGAATCTGCGTCCACTGGCCCAGCAGCAAAGCGCATGCGGCCACTACAGCGATTTTCTTGTGCGGCATAACTTGTGATCTTATAACGCCGCGAGGATGCGGCGCACTCCTTCGTGAAATATCTCGGGCGGAGTCAATAAACTCACCACCAGAAACGCTTCGGTTTCGAAATCGAAGAAAAATCCCGGTTGGACCAGAACGTCATGCGCGGTTAGGAGTTCGAGCGACCATTCTTCTTCCGTTCGCGTTCGCGGAACCTGGAGCACGGCGTTCCAGCCGCCTTCGACGTTCAAAACCTGGGCAGAGGAACCGCGAAACCCGTTCTGAAGATCGATGAGATTGGAGCGCGTCCGATCCCGAATCTGCTCGCGCACCTGACCGGACGATTCCAGCAGTCTCCCCAAGGCCAGTTGCACCGGCGTCGCCACTGAAAGATACGTGTCGGCGATCAGCTCCAGTTGTTGCAACGCGGATTCATGACCGGGACCGCTCGCGACGATCCAACCCAGTTTCATCTGCGGCAGTCCGGCGGATTTGGACAAGCCGCTCATCGAAAACGTCAGCATGCGGTTTGCATCGCTGCGCGCGACGGCGGACCCGAATGCGTAATCCGAAAAAACTTCGTCGCACAGGATGGGAAGGCCCAGCGATTCTAAGCGTTCCCATTCGTCTGGCTTGACGAACGACCCCGTGGGATTATTAGGATTCACCACCACGATCGCGCGAGTACGCGGCGTGACCGCATGTTCGAGTGCGGCGAAATCCAGGTGCCACGCGCCGTCGTAGCGCAGCGGATACTGGTGAACTTCAACCAACTCAAGCGCGGCCAGAAATTCAAATAAAGGATACGACGGCCGAGGCGTGAGAATCTCGTCCCCGGGATCGGTCAGCAGCTTAAACAGGTATGAGTAAGCCTCACTGGTGCTCGCGGTCAGCAGGATTTGGGAGGGCGCGACTTCCCTGCCCCGGGCCGCATAATATCGCGCGACCGCTTCACGCGCCTTCAGCATTCCACGCGGCGACGGATCATATCGAAGAGCACTCGGATCCGCCAGAGCGTCGACAGTCGAGCGCGGATAGTCGAATCCGGCGTGGGTCGGGTTGGATTCAGTCAGATCAAGAATCACCGATCCCGCACGGCGCTTTTCGTCGAGGCGAGCCGATAACGGGTTCGGCCGCAGATCCCATTTCAAGCGCGAAGAAAACGTCATCGGATGGCAAATGTCCCAAACACAGCGCCAAACTCCCGCGTGTCGGTGGGGACGTGGAGCACGCGGCTCACTTCGATGGTAATCTCGATTTCCTGCTGTTCCACGAGTTCCGGCGGGAGCGGGTAATTGAACGCGAAAGTTCCCTCGCCTCGAAGCGTGCATGCGCCAATCTCGCGGCCGCCCACCAGGTAGCGGATGGTCAAGGGTCCGGCCTCGATCACCGGCGTCGGAACGTACCCGTTGATGTACAGCCTTTCCGCCGCGGACTTAGGAGCCGCAATTCTCACGGTTGCGGACTTTGGCATCCATCGGAATCCTTTGTTGGCGCGATACCACGTAGGGCCGAGCTGCGGCGCGTAAAACGGATCGCCTACATCCACGAAATCCCGCCGCGTGGCTCCCGGATTCGTTCGCAGAATCGCCTGGTAGGACGGAGTAATGTCCGTCAGCCGGTCCTTCGAAACGTGAAACACGACTGCCTGGCCGCGTTCGATCATCGTGAGTGCGGCGGCGGAAGAAATCTGAAAGGGAGTCAGCCCGCCCAGATCGGCGCGCGCCTCGATGCCTTGTTCGCTGCCGGGGATCAGATAAACTTTCTCTACGTCGAATAGCCGGAAAGGATTCTCCTGGAAGCCGCTTTGAAATAAATTGTCATCCACGCCCTGAAGCAGAAATGCCCGGCCCGGATGCCCCTGCGCGGAGTCGCGAATGCCGAGAACCACAGTGCGCAGATTCGCGGATCGCTCCTGATACCAACGCGAAAAGCGCTCCGCTTCGACTATTGATATGCCGATGAACAGCGTCGCGATCAGCAGTGAAGCCGCGCGCACGGTGCCGCCCGCGCGCCATCCGCACACGATGCCCCATCCGCCCAGCCACGCCAGGCCCAGCAACGGCAGCGTCAAGTAAAACTCGACGAAGTGATTCGGCAGCGGCAGCACCGGCGCGAGGAGCAGCAGGAACCAACCCAAAGAGAAAATCCCCACCAGGTCTCGCCGCTTCCATCGAAATACGGCGAACGCGAGCAGCGCGACTCCGGCTAACGTCGCGACCACCTCGCCGTAGCGCCGGCCATGCCTGATCCATCTGCCTGCCTCGCTGGGCGCCAGGGCCCACTTCACGTACTCGAACAGCGTACCCGGCAATCGCCAGTCGACGATGATCTGGTAAAAATCGCCGGGATGCTTCGGGATCAAAAAGAAGTGCGCCGCGGTGAAGATCCCGGCCGGGATGAACAGCGGCAGAGTGCTCCGAAATTTCTTGCGCGCCATGCACCAGGCGTGCAGTGCCGCCACAGCCGGATACATCACGATGATTTCGAGTGCGCCGAAACCGGCAAGATAGGCGGCCCATTCGAGCGCCATCCACGCTCCGCGGCCCGATTCGATCCATCGCAGCCGCGCGTAAAACGCGAGCAGAACCAAGAACGCGCACAGAAGTTCGTTATAACTGGACGCCCAGCACATCGGACCCGTCAGATCCGGACTGGTGGTCCACAAAACCGCCGCGAGCAATCCCGCCGCCCTCGATCCGGTAAGCCGCGCGCCGATCACGGCAGCCAGCGTCAGCGCGCCGAACCAGGTCGCCAGCGCCCACAGATGATACGGCAGCGCGTGAAGGCCGAAAAGCGACGAAAAGGTAAGGAAAAAGACGCGCTCGCTGAGCACGCGAATCGTGCCCTGCGCGGCCGGATGGAACAGCGCATACGTCAACCCTCCGGGCGTTTTCGCTCGCAGGGGCAGGGCCAGCCACGCGAAATCGTCGTTCTGAAACCACGAGATCGACGCGCGCCAATACACGATCAGGCAAACCAGCGGCGCCGTGGCGAACCATGCGATTCGCGCGGCGCGCGTCATTTCGGAAGCAGACCGATCGTGGTCACGATCACCGACAGCTCACGCGTGTCTTTATCGCTAGGAGGCAGGCCCTTGTCCACGGAAAAATCGATACTGACCACGTCCCCGGAGAACGCGGTGGCGGGAATCTCGCGTTCATAATTGGCGTCGCCGGCTTTAGTATATTTCTCCGGCCCTAGGTCTAGCCCATTCACGTGCGCATCCAGCGTCATGTCGCCGACCCGGTTATACATCACCTCCGGAACGGCGAGCTTCATTTGCAGTCTCGCGCCTTTCTGCGTTGCGTCCGCAGGCGCACGAAGCGTGACCGTGAAATTTTTCATGGTCCAGCGCCAGGATTGATTTTCGACGGCCCAGAATCCGCGCGTGAGCTGCATTCCCGCGCGAGGATCGGCGACGTTCACCACGCTGAGCGGCTGGCCGTCGTCTTCCACCGCCTTGGCTTTCTTCTTGACGCGGCAACCCGGCGCGATTGCGATGAACGCCAGCAGCGCCGCGGCCCAGATCAGTCGCCGCATCGTTCGACCTCGACCAGGCAACTGTAGAACGTGGGTCCGCCGCCCATGTCGGTAAGCCGGTCCGAGGTCAGTGCGTTCGCGTTGCGGCCGTCTTCTGAAAGCTTGTTCCAGCGGACCGAGGGCGCGCGAACCACGCCCGCGGCCACCATTCCGTCCACTTCGGCGGTCAGCAGCAGGCTTCCGCGATCGTTGAAGACGCGGACGCGATCGCCGCCGCGAATCCCGCGAGCCTCGGCATCGCTCGAATGCAGATGCAGCGCCGCAGTCTGACGGTCCACACCGGGGCGATTGCCGAACGTCGAGTTCATGCTGTCGTCGTTCTTCGAGGAAATCATTTCCAGTGGATAACGTTTCTGCAAGCTCCAGGTCGCCGAAGCGCGATTCCATGAGGCGGTTGATAGTCAAGATGCTCCGCGCCGAATTCGCATTTGCCGGAAGGCGTGCCGAATCCGCCCTCGGCGAACGGAAGAAACGGCTCGGGCCGAGATTCAGCCGCACGGAGTGCTCGCGATCCAGGCGCTCCAGCGTGATCCCCTTCAAGAAAGGATGCCCCGACCCGAGCAGCGCGCGGATCATGTCGTCTTCCGATTCGCGGAAACAGGCGTCGTCGAAGCCCATGCGCTCAGCCAGCGCGCGGAAAACCTCGACGTTCGAGCGCGCTTCGCCGGGCGCCTCCAGCGCGGGCCGCGCCAGTTGCAGATAATAATGCCCGTAGGCCAGATACAGATCGGTGTGCTCCAGGAACGTCGTCGACGGGCAGCAGAATGTCGGCGTGATCCGCGCGTGTCGGTCTGGAACTGTTCCAGGACCACGGTGAACAGATCGGCGCGCCGGAATCCGCGCAGCACCAGGTTCTGATTCGGCGCGATGGCGGCCGGATTGGAGTTGTAGACCACCATCGCCTTCACCGGCGGCTCGTCCAGCTCGGTCAGCGCCTTGCCGAGCTCGGACATATTGACGATGCGCGCTTCGCGTCCCAGCGCCGATCGCTGCTGCAATTCGGGCATTTCGAGTCCACGTCGATTGAACTGGAAAGCCTGCGACGTGGAAAGCTGCAATCCGCCGCCGACCTCGCGCCACGATCCCGTAAGCGCCGGCAGAGCAGCGACAGCGCGCACCGCCGCGCCGCCGCGTTCGCTGCGCTGAATCCCGTAATTCAGACGGATCGCCGCGGGACGCGTGGTCGCATACTCGCGCGCCAGCTCGACGATATCTTCCTCGGCGATGCCCGTGAGCGCGGCAACGCGCTCGGGATCGTACGCGCGTACGCGCTCGGCGCAGTTCTTCGAATCCGTTGGTGTAGCGCGCCACGTAATCGGCGTCGTGCAGCTTTTCGCCGATGATGACGTGCATCAGGCCCAGCGCCAGCGCCAGATCGCTGCCGGGATTGATGCGCAAATGTCGATCGGCCAGCGCGGCCGTGCGCGTGCGGATCGGGTCGATCACCTACAGCTTCGCGCCATTGCGCCGGGCTTCCACGATGAACGGCCACAAGTGCACGTTGGTGCCGTGAATATTCGCGCCCCAGGCGATGATCAGCTTGGAGTGGCGGAACTGCTCGGGCTCGGTGCCGTAGCGCAAGCCGAGCGATGCCGTCAGGCCCGCGGTCCCGGCGGAGGAGCAGATGGTGCGGTCCAGCCGCGACGCGCCCAGGCGGTGGAAGAAGCGCCGGTCCATGCCGGAGCCGTTCAGCAATCCCATGGTGCCGGCGTAGCTGTAGGGCAGAATCGGCTTCCGGGCCGAATTCGCGCGCGATCGCGCTCAGTCTTTCCGCGATCGTATCGAGCGCTTCGTCCCAGGAAATGCGCGTCGAACCGGCCTTCGCCTTTTGCGCCGATGCGCTTTTGCGGATACAGCAGGCGCTGCGGGCGAATATTCGCGCTCCAGATACTGCGCGACTTTGCCGCACAGGAATCCGCGCGTGACCGGATGTTCCGGGTTGCCGCGCAGCCGCGACCCTGTTCCATTCTCGACGTTGATCAGCAGCGAGCAGCAGTCCGGACAATCCAACGCGCAAACGGAGTGGCTGAGCTCCATAGATGACAGGATAGCAAGGCCGAAATGAACAAGAGGTTTGCAAATTCGCCTTTCCTTCGCCTATAATATCCTCATGGCACTTACCAAACGGCAAAAGGAGTTCCTCGATTTCCTATCGGGCTTCCTCGAAAAGCGTGGGTATAGCCCCAGCTACGAAGAGATAGCTGAAGGCCTCAACTTGGCTTCGCTGGCGACGGTGCATAAGCATATTCTCGCGCTGGAAGCTAAGCATTACGTCAAGCGCGGGTTCAATCAGAGCCGGTCTCTGGAACTGGCTCCGAAATATCACGAAGAGCAAAACCAGTTTCATCCGCACGGATCGGAAGTTCCGCTGCTCGGGAGGATTGCTGCGGGCGCGCCAGTGGAGGCGATCGCCGGGCATGATACGCTCAGTTTCGCCGACTTCACGGGCGACTCCGGAACCTACGCGTTGCAGGTGCGCGGCGAATCGATGATCGAAGATCACATTTGCGACGGCGATTTCGTCCTGGTGCAGCGCAGCGCGGAGGCTCGCGATGGCGATATCGTCGTCGCGCTAGTGGATGGGATGGAAACCACGCTCAAGCGGTTCTATCTGGAACCCGGCGATCGTGTGCGTCTACAGCCTGCCAACGCATCCATGCAGCCCATCTATGTTCCGCGCGAATCGGTCGCGATTCAGGGAAAAGTTCTGGCTGTGCTCCGCAAGTATTAGGAGCGGGAGCCTCGGCGGGCCCCCGCTCGAATCGCGCCTATTTTTTGCAGCAGGATTTGTCGCAGGCGCACTTTTCACAGCACGGTTTGTCACCGTCGCAGCACCCGCTCGCGCAAGCGGCATATGCCGCAGCGCTGGCAGCCAAAGTGAGTGCAAACACCCAAGTGAATAGTCTAGTCATTGTAGTTCTCCTTTTTTCTGAAAATGAATACATCGAGCCGTCAAGAGTGCTGATCGGGATCGGCTCAGACCAGGAGAACTCGGTTTCGGAGATGCAAGTTGCGTTGATCGGCGTCTACGGACGCGACGCTAAGAGAGAGGACTTGCCGGTACTCCAGCTCCGGCATAACCGCGTGAACGACGGGCTGCGTGGCCAACGAGTGTTGCTGCGGCGCGGCCTTCGCCGCGGCGAGAATATCGAATGGGCAAGCAGTAAACGCCGGTGTGCGAGGACAGCAGTCATGCGAGCCGTCCGCGATGTCGCAAGGTCGGACCAGGCAGCCCACCGGGCTCCCGAGCAGTCCCAGCACCAGCAGAATCGTGGTAGCGAGCTTCATGTCCAACCATGACATTGCAATCGTGCTGCCATCGCTAGACGGGGATACCGATGCGCCATAACGCGTAGGCAATCGCCTGTCGGAAATATAGCCACTGCTGGCGCCAATCGTTCTTGGGCTCCTCCGGTCGAGGCGAGCCATAAACCGCCAGTCCTTGCGATTGGAGCATTCGTTTGACGCGGAAAATATGATACCCGTCGCTCACCACGATGCAGGATTTGAGATTCATGCGGCTCATGATTTCAGCGGCCGCGGCGGTGCTGTAAACGGTGGATTCGCCTTCCGATTCCACCATGATCGCCTCGGACGGCACGCCGTGCTTGCTCAAATATGCGCGTGCGACCTCACCTTCCGTGAACGTCGGATCGCCGCCCGCGCCGCCGGTGGTGAGAATGCGCGGCGCCATCGCCAGGCGATACAGAAACAGCGCGTGATTCAGTCGCGCCTCTAATACCGGCGACGGCCGGCCCCGATATTCGGCCGCTCCCAGGACCAGGATCACGTCGGCGGGCCGCGCTTCATCGACCGTCGATTGGCGAGCGATCGAGCGTTCGATGGAGCGAATCGCGGCGCCCCCCGCCAGCGCCGCCAGCACCAGCGTCCCTAAAAACATCCTGAACAGGAGCCGCCGCATCTGCTTTATGTCAACATTGTAGACAAACATGGCCGAGACGCTCTTGAGCGATAAGAATCCGCTGCTGAAACAGGTGCGCCGCGCCGTCGCGCGCGGCTCGCTAACCGAGGACGGCTACGCGGTCGCGGAAAGCTTTCATCTGCTCGAAGAAGCGCTGGCGTCGGATTGCGAGATCGGCGCTGTGATCGTCGCGGAATCGGTGAAGAGCACGGTCGCGGCACACGTTCGCGGTCTGAAACGCACGCGCGTGGTGGCCGTCCGCGATTCGATTTTCGCGGAACTGGCCTCGACCGAGGCGACGCAAGGCGTCATCGCGCTGGTACGTCCGCCCGTCTGGACACTTGAACAGTTGCTGCGCGGGAAAACCCTGATCGCGGTACTCGATGGCGTGCAGGATCCGGGCAATGCCGGCGCGATTGTGCGCGCTGCGGAAGCCTTCGGAGCCACCGGCGCGGCGTTTCTTAAAGGTACGGTGAGCCCGTACAATCCCAAAACTCTGCGCGCTTCCGCGGGGTCGATGTTCCGTCTGCCGGTAGCGGCGGCGGTCGACGAGAACCTCCTTCTCGCCGCCCTCGATCAGAAGCGAGTGACGCTCTATGCCGCGTCGCCGCGCGGGGCGAAAGGGCTCGCCGAGGCGGACCTGTCGGACCGCTGCGCCATCGTGATCGGAAGCGAGGGGCGCGGCGTCAACCCGAGAATCGAAGAGCGCGCCATCGGCCTGAAAATTCCGACCTCTCGCGTCGAATCGCTGAACGCGGCGGTGGCGGCGGGAATCCTGCTGTATGAAGCGCGCCGCCAGAGGACCCGAGCTTGAAGCTATTCTGGCTGCTACCCATAACGTGTATTGGACAGCCGTCGTGGATTTCCATCGCGACTCCTTCCGATGCCTATCAGTACTTTCGCTATGGCAGCACAGGCCAGCAGGAAAGACTCGAAGCCAACCAGACTCGTCCCCCCTATACGTATCGCTTCTTCGAACCTCCCGCGGCGAAACGAACAGTCTGTCCCCTCGAAGACCGGCCTGGAGTCTATTGGTATTCTCCCGGCGGCGTTCACCTCGCCGGTACGTTCGCCACTCCCAATCCGTCCGAGTTTAACGTCAGCGCGCTCCAGTCCGGCATCCGCGGCTTCGGTGTGACGGCTTCCTTCGCGGGTGTTGCCACGCGGACCGGCGCGATCGAAGTGGTTTATTTCACAGATCGCGCCTGCTCAGATGGTGGAGTCGAGTACGGATTCTCCAGGGATCTCGCCACCGACAGCATTCTAGTCTACTGGGCGACGTACGCGAACTGTGGAAACGATGCGGCGGGTTTATGCCGCAAGAAGAATGCCCCCGCACCCGGCGAGAATTTTTCAAATATCCAGCAGGAAAACGGCAGCGCGGACGCGCAACATGGCTTTCGGCTTTACGGGCTCGACGCATCTTCGCCTTACACCTACCGGATGTTTGTTGATCATGACGCATTTCGAGTGGACGTTTTACGCGACGGGAAGCTGACCCAGTGCTCAGAGACTCCCAACGCGTCGCTGGTCGCATGCTCATTCACGAAGGCCCCCGGCGCATGGTTTCCTATCGACCACCTGGCCGCAGGCTACATCGTCGCCGGCACGCAAACCGCGGGCGATCCAGGCATCAAGAAGGACTCCGGTTTTGCGGTGTCCGATATCCTGGTAACGAAATGAGCTTGTTCGAGTCGGCTCCGCTCGCGCACGCGGACGATCCCCAGCGCCCTCTGGCCGAGCGAATGCGTCCCGAAAAACTCGAGGATTTCGTCGGGCAGGAGCATATCCTGGGCCCGGGGAAGCCTCTGCGCGCGCAGATCGAGCGGGATCAGCTGACCTCCCTGATTCTGTGGGGCCCGCCCGGTGTGGGAAAAACCACCCTCGCGCGCCTGATCGCGCGCCTGACCAAAGCCGATTTCGTGCCGTTCAGCGCCGTGCTCGCCGGAATCAAGGAAATCAAGGCCGTGATGGCCGACGCCGAGCGCTCCCGCCGCATGGGCCGCCGGACGGTCCTGTTCATCGACGAAATCCATCGCTTCAACAAAGCGCAGCAGGATGCTTTTCTGCCTTATGTGGAACGCGGCGACATTATTCTGATCGGCGCGACCACCGAGAATCCTTCCTTCGAAGTGGTCTCGGCGCTGCTTTCGCGCGCGAAGGTGTTCGCTCTGCGGGCGCTGTCCATTGAGGAGATTGTCACGCTGCTCGATCGGGCTCTCGCCGTGCTTCCGCTCGCCGCGCCCAAGGAATTGCTGGAACAGATCGCGATCTATTCAAACGGCGACGCGCGCGCCGCTTACAACATTCTGGAGCTCGCCTCCGCCACCGCGCGCGAAGGCGTGCTCGATCGCGAGGCCGTCGAATCCGTGATCGAGCGCAAAGTGCTGCTCTACGACAAGTCCGGCGAGGAACATTTCAATCTGATCTCCGCTCTGCACAAAAGCATTCGCTCCTCGGATCCCGACGCCGCACTGTACTGGCTGGCCAGAATGCTGGAAGGCGGCGAAGATCGCATGTATATCGCGCGGCGGCTGGTGCGCATGGCCATCGAGGACATCGGCCTGGCCGATCCGCGCGCGCTGGAACAGGCCATCGCGGCGCAACAGGCGGCGCATTTCCTGGGTGTTCCCGAGGGCGACCAGGCCCTGGCCCAGGCCGCGATCTATCTGGCCGTCGCGCCCAAGTCGGACGCCGCCTACAAGGCCCTGAATCAGGCCATGGAAACGGTCGCCAAGACGACCGCGGAGCCCGTGCCCATGCAGCTCCGAAACGCGCCAACGCGCTCTATGAAACAGTGGGGATACGGCGCTGGCTATCAGCACGCGCACAAGTTCGAAGACGCCATGAACACGATGGAGTGCCTGCCGGACCGCCTCCGCGGCACTGAGTTCTACCATCCTTCCGATCGCGGCATGGAACAGAGAATCGCCCTGCGCCTTGCGGAAATTCGAGAGAAGCGCAAGCCCGAATAACTACTTCCGGGCCGTGACGGTAATCTCGATGTGAGCCCCGGCCGCAGCCAGCTTCGTCACGCCAACCGTCGTACGAGTGGGCCGCGGATCCTTGAACACTCCCGTATAAACCGCGTTCATCCGCTGGAACAGGTCCATATCGGTCAGGTAGACTTGCACTGAGACGACGTCGGAATAATCCATTTTGCCGGCGTGCAGAACTTCTCCGATGTTGGTGAGGCACTGTTTCACTTCGTCCTCGAAATTTTCGGGAGTCTTTCCCGTCTTGGGGTCGGTACCCGTGTTTCCGGCGACGTAAAGCGTGTCGCCCACCAGCATGCCCGCGCTGAAGTTCGGGTTGGGGCGCACTCCGGCAGGTGCAACAACGCTTTTCTTTGAATTCGCCGCAGAGCCGGTGCTCAGCAGGCAGCCGACGCCCAGAATCAGCGCCGCGATCGTCGATGTAAGCTTAGACATGGGAGCATCATAGCTCAGCCGCGGTGGGCCTGGAAGTACGCCGGTACTGTGCCGAAAACGCCGGAAACCACTTGTGCGAAACGCCTGGTATAGGCAAACTCATAGAGTCTTATGAAGCTGACCGGGACAAACACGTGAATCCACATCCAGACCCACACCTCGCGGCCAAAGCCGACCGGCGCCACTCGGATCGCTTTCCGATTCAGCGCGAAGTCCGTTATCGCGTGCTCAACAAACGCAGCGGCGACGACGCGGGAGACGGCAAGACGATCAATATTTCAAGCTCCGGCGTGCTGTTCAGCTCGAATCACCTGCTGATCCCGGGCCGCAAGGTGGAATTATCCATCAGTTGGCCGGCACAGCTCGACAACAAGTGCGCTTTGAAGTTGGTGGCGCGCGGAAAAGTGGTCCGTTTCGAGCTGGGCCGCGCCGCCATCGAGATTCAGCAATACGAATTTCGCACCCAATCCTCGGGCGCCGCTATGCGCCCCCTGATCCAGTGATGGACCCACTGAACGGTCTTTCCGGCCCGCCAGACGCCGGTTCGCCCGCTTTCGCTGAAAAACGCGAGGAATCCGGAGCCGCCCTGTCTACAATGGATAGATGGAGTCCTTGTACGGGCAGTGGATGCTCGCATGGGAAAACCGGCTGTGCTCGCGCGCGACCAATCGCGTGGTTCGCAGCTTCGATTGGGGACTGGATTGGGCTCACCGTTGGCCCGTCGCCCAGCAAATTCCCCGCAACGGGCACGATCCCGAAGCCTACCTGCGCGCCCTGAATCGCGCCGCGATTGACTCCAGCGACCACTTTTTCGACTACCGCACGCCCACCGATTTTTCTCTCGGCGGAAACCTCCTGTGTTTCACGAGCGCCGTGGAAACACCGTACCCCGAAAACAATCGAGTCCACGGGCAATGGTTTCCGGCCCGCCACAAACCGGGCTCGCGACGCGTCGCGGCGCTGATTCTGCCGCATTGGAACGCCTCCGCTACCCAGCACAACGCCCTGTGCGCGGGACTAGCCAAGCTGGGGATCTCCGCGCTGCGCCTCAGCATGCCGTATCACGACTACCGCATGCCCGCCGAGCTGGACCGAGCCGATTACGCGGTCTCCTCGAACGTCGCCCGCACCATCGACGCCACGCGGCAGGCCGTCATCGACACGCGAAGCTGCGTGGACTGGCTGGTCTCGCGAGGCTACGAGCGCATCGGCCTGGTGGGCACCAGCCTGGGTTCCTGCTACGCATTCCTGGCCAGCACGCACGACCCGCGGATCGAGGTCAACGTGTTCAATCACTGTTCCACCTACTTCGCGGACGTGGTGTGGGAGGGCCTTTCGTCTCAACACATCCGCAAGGGTCTGGAATCGGATATCACGCTCGAACGGTTACGGGAGGCGTGGATGGTCATCAGCCCGCCGAATTATATCGAGCGCTACGCGAAGATGAAGAAAAAATCGCTGTTCATTTACGCCCGCTACGATACGACTTTCCCTCTGCGCTTCTCCGAACAAGTCATCGAAAAAGCCCGCGAATTGGGGCTGGATCACAAAGCCGTGGTGATGCCCTGCGGGCATTACACCTTGGGGGAAACTCCGTTCAAATTCATTGACGGCTATCACATCTGTAACTTCCTTAAACGAAACCTGTAAATTTCGGGACTGCGCTTCGCTAAGTACCTTTTTCGCGCTGCGCTCTACCCTCCGCGCCGGGTTCCGCCGATCTCAAAATCATGAGCCTCCACTCGCTGACCAGAGCTACGCCCACAGCTAGGCCCAGAACTAGGCATGGATTCGCTTTCATCTTGATTTCATTAGCTTTAGCGAGCATTCCCGCAGCGGCCCAAAAAGCCCGCTCCGGATTCGATGCCTCGACACCGGCCAGTCTTCCCAAAACTGTCGACGTCACCCCCAGCCGGGGCGTCGGCCCGTTCGATTCCAAGCAAGCGCAAGAGTGGCGCAATGCCGCGGAACTGCTTTGCGCACAAAGCCGTTACGCGGAAGCGGAAAAACTGTACGTCCGTCTGCTCGAAGAGCGCGAACACGCACTCGGGCTGAACAGTCCGGATTTGGCATCCGACCTGTACGATCTGGGCCGGGTGACGTTCGCCCAGATGAAGTATCAGCAGGCGCTCAGCTATTACGGACGCGCCTTGCAGATCATGGAAACCTCCAAGGGCCGGCAGGATATCGCCGTGGCCGGGCCGCTGGAAAAGCTGACTAAAGTCTATGAGACGCTCGAAAAATACGGCCCTGCCGAAGATTATGCCAAGCGCGCGGTGGCGGTTGTAGAGAAAACCAAGGGACCGGACGCGCCGGAGCTGGCTCCGCAGTTGATCGCTCTGGGCGACCTTTTGAATCTCGAAAAACAATACAGTGGGGCGCAGGAGCAGTTCGACCGCGCGGTGAAGATTCTCGAAAAGAGCTCCGGCGTGGCGACTCTCGATCTGCTGCCCGCGCTGGACGGCCTGGCCATCGCGAACTTCGAGCAACATCGCGGCCAGGATGCCGAAACCGACTGGCGCCGCGCCTTATCGATCCGGGAGAGCGCGTACGGTCCGTCAACCATAGAAGTGGCCGACACGCTGGAGCGCCTTGGCAAGTATTATTACGACCAGAAGCGGTATCCCGAAGCTGCCTATTGTTATGAACGGACGCTGTTCATCCGTCAGAAAGCGCACGGCGACACGGCGCCCGACACCCAGGCGACGCTGACCCAGGTCGCCAATGTTTACGGCGCACAGGGCCGTCACGCGGATGCGGAGCCGCTGTATCGCGCGATGCTGACCGGCAAAGAAGTGGATCTGGTGACCAGCATGAATTCGCTGGCCGCGCTGCTGGCCGCGCGGGAGCACAACGCCGAGGCGGAATCGCTATACAAAGTCTCGATTTCCGTGCTCGACAAGAAAGGCTTCGTGTTTGCGCGCAAGCCGGTGCTGTCCCCCAGCGATGCGCCGCCGCCGCTGCTGGCCGAGACGCTGGACCAGTATTCCGCGCTGCTTAAGAAGATGCGCAAACGGTCCGACGCGGCCAAGATAGAGGCGCGGGCTCGCATGTTGCATAGCTTGGCGGACGCGAAACCGAGCGCCGCCACCACCCCGGCGCCGGCCGCCGGCAGCGGTCCCGCCAAAAAAAGTTGGTAAACCGAGCCTCGGAGTACTAAGGAGATCCACCGAAACCGCCGATGGAATCGCCTGTGATCAGCATTTTGACTCACGAGCCGGTTCCGACGGAAGCGCAGCCTCCTGGAATCTCGCAACCCGTTCAGGTTCCCGCGGAGCTTGAGGAGGACGCACGCGTTCCAGAACCCGCGGACGAGCCTTCCGAAGAGTTCGAGATCGTCCTCGGCCGCCGTCAAGTGGCCGGTGTTCTGTTTGTGGCCACCGTGATCGTCGTGATCTTCTCGGCGTTCTCGTATCTGGCGGGTGAAATGGCGTCACCGAGGAAAGCCGCGCCAGCCGCTGCGGCTCAGGTCCCAACGCCGGTGGCGACTCCGGCGCCTGCCATTCAACCCGATCCTCTGTTGCAAGCCGATGTGACAACGGAAGCGCCCCCCAAACCCGAAGCGCCGCTCTTCGCCAACCCCAAGATTGGCTCGGTGTATCTGCAAATGGGCGCGGTGGAAAAAGGGATCGGGCTGATTTTCGCTGAAGGCCTGCGCAAGCATGGTTTCGATTCTTTCGTAGCACCCGGCCCGAACGACCATATTTTTCGCGTGCTGATTGGCCCGCTGCGCAATCCGCAGGAGTTCGAACGTACCAAGCAAGCCGTGGACCAGCTCGGCATCGGCACCTTCGGGAAGAAGTACGTGCAGGACGCAACGTCGTCCTCGCCTCAGCGAACCACGCCGTGACGCTTTAGCGTCTCCACAGTCGATTCGATCGGCAGTGCATTGATCGTGATTCCATTCCCAGCCGTCGTTTCGGCTCGGAACAGCGAGTTGTAGATGGCTTCTTCGGTCGCCTCGATCACCGCGGGAAATAATGCCGACACGGCGTCATTCGATAACAGTTTCAATTCGCGCGAGGTCGTGAACGCGATGGCATAGTCTCCGCTGCCGTTCGATCCCGCAGATCCGGTTCTTCCGAGTCCCATCATGGTTCGCGCGCCCATGCGCAACAAATTGCGGTGATCCACCGGCGCGTCGGTGGCCACGATCATCATGATGGACCCATCGGCCGCCGCGGGAGGAGCGCCGCGCGGACGCTCAATCGGCACTCCGCAGATCGTCAGCCGTCCCCCGAAATTCGATTGCACCAGCACGCCGACCGTATAGTCGCCCACCTTGCGCGACGACGTGCCGATGCCGCCTTTCCATCCAAACGCGATGGTCCCCGTGCCTGCGCCGACCGAGCCTTCCTCCACTTCGCCCGACTTCGCTCCCTGAATCGCGCCGAACACTTCGTCATGGCCGGAATAGCGGCCTTGAATATCGTTCAGCACGCCGTCATTGGTTTCGCCCACCAGCGGATTGATGGACCTGACGTCGTGATTGCCGTCGAGCGTCAGCATGTAATCGATCAGGCAATCGGCGACGCGAAACGTGTTCAGCGTAGAGGTCAACAGAACCGGCGTCTCAATCTCGCCTAGCTCGTTGACTTGCGTGGACCCGACCAGTTTCCCGAACGCGTTGCCGATGAACACGGCTCCAGAAACTTTTTCGCGAAACAGATTGCCGTCGTGGGGCAGAATCGCGGTCACGCCGGTGCGAATCTTATCTCCGCGCCGAAGCGTCGTGTGCCCGACCTTTACCCCTGAGACATCGGTAATGGCGTTGAACTTCCCAGTCGGCAGTGTGCCAACAATGATGCCGAGTTCTCGAGCGCGGGGACGAGCCATTTCGCAAACCATTTTACAATGCGTGCTCACGCCCCTTGCAAATAGTGCGCCGCAGAGTTTTATTAGCTTGCAAGTTATTGATAACACGTGATATCATAAAATCGTGAGATTGCGCTTCAATGAATCAAAGGCAACGCAGGCGGCCGCTCATTTGCTGCGACTGCGCGGGCGGCACATGAAATACTTGAAGCTCATCAAGCTTCTCTACCTCGCGGACCGGGAAGCGCTGTCCCGCTGGGGTAGACCCATCACCACAGATCACTATGTCTCCATGAAGGAAGGTCCTGTGGTGAGCAACATTTATCACCTGATCGGCTCCGAGCCTTTACCAAACGACGAGTCCGTTTGGCACAAGCACATTAGGACGGTATCCAATTGGGATGTCGAACTAGTCTCTGACCCTTCAAACGATGAGTTGTCCCAGGCTGAAGAGGATCTTTTGAATGAGATCTTTCAAGCCCATGGCCACAAGAATCGGTGGGAACTGGTCGAAGAGACGCACAAGCTTCCGGAATGGAAGAATCCAGGCACAAGCTCGATACCAATCACGTATCGAGAAATCCTGAAGGCCGTCAATAAGAACGATGCGGAGGTATCGGCCAGCCTCGAAGAGCTGAAGGCAATGGTCGCCGCTCAGCGCGTGCTTCAGCCCATCTAGATGCATTGCGGGGACACGCTGCTGATTCCGGCACCGGGGAGCTCCGCTGAAACCCCTCATCTCTGGATAATCCTTACAGAACCGGACCCGCTCTGCGCGATTGTCTGCCTCTCGACGCTTCGGTACAACAAGGATCAGACTGTGCTATTGCGTTCCGGAGAGCACTCATTCATCAATCACGACACAACGGTGCTATACGCGTACGCCGAGATCGTAGACGCTGACAATCTTCGACAACAGATGGCCGACGGACAAGCCGTTCTTCACGCTCCATGTTCTCCGGAGATGTTGAAATTGGTCCAGGACGGCGTTCACGCTTCGCCGTTTACGCCGCGAAAAGTGCAGACGTTCTGTCGTGAACGAAAATAGTCTACTTCCAGCCCATGCGCTCACGTAACGACGTGATGTGAGCCACGTGGTGCTTCCCGTGCCACGCATATAACGCCAGATTCCCGTCCAGCCGAACCGGACCCAAATCCGGATGCCGAAACGTCCGCGACCACGCCGCTTCGTCGAGCATCCGCAGCACTCGCACCCATCGGTCATGCAGCGCGTCGAGCAGTGTCAACGACGTTTCAATCGGCGTCAATCCCACATCTCCCAGCCGCGCCCAAGCCGCTTCATCGTACGGTTTCACCACCGGGTCCTCTTCCGTGAGCGCGAGCTTGAACCGTGTGTATGCGGTCATGTGGCTTTCCGGCACGTGGTGAATCACCTGCCGCACGGTCCATCCGCCGTCGCGATACGGCGTGTCGAGCTGAGCATCCGTAAGCCCCGCGGCGGCCGCGCGCAGCTTCGCAGGCGTTTCTTCGATCTCAGCGATCCACTGCTTCCGCTGCTCCGCCGTTGCCGGAGGCGGGAACGAGAATCGGCCGATCGGGTAACGTGGGTCCATCTTCCTGGTCCTTATATTGAAGTTGATACAGCTTCCAATACACTCCGCGCAGCGCCAGCAATTCCTGATGCGTGCCGCTTTCGCGCAGTTGTCCTTTGTGCATCACGAAAATCCGGTCGGCGCGCTGGATGGTCGACAAACGATGCGCGATCACCAGTGAGGTCCGGCCCTCCACCATCCGCGCCAGCGCGTCTCGCACGCGAAACTCGGTCTCGGTGTCGACGCTCGACGTGGCTTCATCCAGAATCAACATGCGCGGAGAATGCGCCAGCGCGCGGGCGAAACTGATCAGTTGTTTCTGTCCGGTGGAGAATCCATTGCCGCGCTCGCGCACCGGCTGCGCGAATCCTTCCGGCAATGTGCGCACGAACTCCAGCAGGTTTACCTGCCCTGCCGCCTTCTCGATGGCGGCGTCTTCCACCCACTCCGAGCCGAGCCGTATGTTCGAGGCGACCGTGCCCGTGAACAGATACGGGTCCTGCAAAACGACGCCAAAGTGCCGCCGCAAGTCGTCGATGGTGAGTTCGCGAATATCGACGCCGCCAATTTTAATGGATCCCCGCTGCACATCGTAGAACCGCAGCAGCAGGCTGGCAAGCGTGGTCTTCCCCGCCCCCGTGTGACCCACCACCGCGATGGTCTCTCCGGGCTCGATGCGGAAGCTGACGTCACGCAGCACCCAGTCATTCTCTTTATAGGCAAACCAGACGTGCTCGAACTCGATGGGCGCGGGGCCTTCCGGAAATGCGCGCGGCGCCCCCGGAGACACGATGGATTGGGGCGTATCCAGAAGCTTGAACACGCGCTCGCTCGCCGCCATTGCCGATTGCAGAATGTTGTATTTTTCGCTCAAGTCCTGAATGGGCCGGAAGAATCGCATTCCATACTGAAAGAACGCGACCATCACGCCGAGCGACAGATAGCCGTGGCGGATGCGGAATCCGCCATACGCCACCAGCGACGCCAGCGCCAACATGCTCAAGAATTCGACCACCGGAAAGAACCAACCGTAGGCCTGAATCGCGTCCTTGAACGCCACCAGGTATTCGCGATTGATGCGATCGAACTCCGCGCGGCTTTGCTCTTCGCGATTGAACAATTGCAAGACAGCAATCCCGTTGACATGTTCCTGCAAGTAAGCGTTGATACGCGCGATGGCCACGCGGATCCGCCGGTAACTTTGCTGGACGCTCGACCGGAACCGCATGGTAGCCAATAGCACCAACGGCATCACCACCAGCATCAGCCCGGTCATCCCCGGACTCATTCTCAGCATCACGATCAACGCCAGCCCCAACCCCAGCACGTCGCCCAAAATTTCGACCAAGCCCGACGACCACATTTCGTTCAACGCATCAACGTCCGTCGTGACGCGCGTAATCAGCCGTCCCACCGGATTGTGGTCGTAATAGGAAACGTCCAGGCGCTGCAGGTGCGCCATCAGCTCACGGCGGAGATCGAACATCGCGAACTGCCCGTTGCGCTGCATCAGGTACGTCTGCGTATACTCGCATACGAACGCAATCAGCACGGACGCGAGGTACAACCCGGAAATTTGTGCCAGGCCGGTCCAGGTATCGGAAGCGAGCCAGCGATTCAGCACCGAAGTCACCGGATGGTCGGGCTTAGCCAGATATTTATCGATGGCGAGCTGCGTCAACACCGGTCCCACCACCTGCGCAAGGGACTGAATGACAAGAAAAATCAGCGATACACCGACGGCGGCGCGATAGGGCCGCAGATAACGAACCAGCCTCCGCATGAGGCGGCCGTCGTAGGCTTTTCCGAGGACGTCTTCTTCCACCGTAGCTTCTACTGACTAGTGTAGCGTCAGGAGGCGCGTTTTTCGCGGACAAAATCCGCACTAACGGTAAATCAGTCCGCGCGCAGAGCGATCATCGGGTCGACCTTCATGGCCCGCCGCGCCGGAATCAGCGCGGCCGCGCCAGCTACCATCAGTACCAACAGCGCCACGGCCGAAAACGTAAGCGGATCGACTGCCTCAACGTGATACAACATGCTGCGCATCAGCCGCGCCAATGCGGCGGCCGCCGCGAGTCCGCACAGGATTCCCGCAACTGCGACCGGCAAGCTCTGCCCCGCGATCAGTCGAATAATCCCTCTGCCGCCCGCGCCCAGCGCCATGCGGATCCCGATCTCATGGGTTCGCTGTGCCACTTCATACGCCATCACGCCGTAGACCCCGATCATCGCCAGCACCAACGCGAGACTCGAAAAAATCCCAACCAACGTGAGCGAGAATCGCGATTCCCAAGTCGCGTTGCCAATGGCATGCTCCAGCGTTTGGACTTGAGAAAGAGGCAGGCCGCGATCGACGCTCCACACGGCGGCTTTCACAGGGTTGGTAGCCGAGGCAGCATCAATCGCCGTGCGCACGATTAACGTCATCGAAGCCGTCCACGGATTTTTACCGGAAACAAACTGGTCGTTTTGCAGGAAAGGAACATGTACTTCGTTCGCGGGCGCTTCGGACCAGCTCTGCTGTTTCATATCTTGAATAATGCCGACGATGGTCATCCACACGGGATGACCGCGCGGATCCATAAACGTGATCCGTTTCCCGAGTGGATTTTCTCCGTCGAAGACGCGTCGCGCGATGGTCTCATTGACGATCGCGACCGGCGGCGCGTTGGCATCGTCTTGATCGGTAAAATCGCGCCCTGCAAGTGTCGGTACGCGCATGGTCGAGAAATATTTCGGCCGCGTCACACGATAGATTGTCGTCATCTCGTAGCCCGGAGCCGGAAGTGGCCGGCCCTCCACCGTCAGCCACACGCCCCACGTATCGCCGGCGATCGGCAAATGGTTAGTCATGCTCACCGATTGGACTCCCGGCACAGCCGCGACGCGTTCCACCACCGATCGATACAGAATCTCTCGCGAAGCGCCCACATATTCCGGCCGTCCCGCGACCGACACCGTCATCGTGACGACATTGCGCGGATCGAACCCCGGATCGATGGAGCGCAACTCCAGGAAGCTGCGCGTCAGCAATCCCGCCCCGATCAGCAGCACCAGCGCGACCGCGATCTCGGCTCCCGCCAGCGTCTTTCGAAAGGCCGAGCCTCCGCCGGTCGATCCACGGCCGCCTTCTTTGAGCGCCTCATTCACGCCGCTGCGCGAAGCCGCCAGCGCTGGTGCGAGTCCGAAGAAGATACCCGTAACCAGCGCCAGCCCCAGCGTGAATCCCAACACCGGCAGGTTGATTCCGATCTCGTTCCACCGTTGCAGCCGCGCGTTGAAACTCCCTTCGTCGGGACGAAGCGTAGCTTGAAGCGCCCGAGTGCCCCACGCGGCGAGGACCAGTCCCAGCGCACCCCCGGTGAGCGAAAGCACGACGCTTTCGGTCAGAAACTGGCGCGCGATTCGCAGCCGCTGCGCGCCCAGTGACAACCGGATCGCGATCTCCTTCCGCCGCGCGGTCGCTCGCGCCAGCGCCAGGTTCGCGACGTTCGCGAATGCAATCAACAGCACCATCCCGACAGCGCCCAGCATCAACTCGAGCGCGGGCCGCAGCCGTCCCACCGATTTTTCGGTCAGCGATTCGACCAAAAGCTGCATGCGCGCATTCGTATCGGGAAACGCGACTGCCAGATTGTGGGCGATCTGGTTTGCTTCGGCCTGGGCCTGCCGCATCGTCACGCCCGGCTTCAATCGGGCGAAAACGCGCAAAGAATTGAACCCGTGCTGATGCAGCCGTTTCGACAGATCCAGCGGCGCCCACATCTCCGCCTGCGTGATCCAGAACGGCGTGAAGTGGAACCCTTGGGGCATCACGCCGGCCACGGTGTACGTTTCGTGGTCGAGCATCACCTTTTGCCCCACGATCCCCGGCGAGCCGCCGAATACACGCTGCCACAGCTCATATCCAATTACCAACACGCGATCCTGCCCGGGTTGAAAATCCGAGCGCGAAAACGTCCGCCCATGCAGCGGCGACACGCCGAGCATCGGAAAAATATCTTCGGTCACATGCAGCCCGACCACTTGCTCCGGCGATTCAAGACCGGTGAGGCTCGCCGACCATCCTTCCGCCGCGCCCACCAGCTCGAATGACCGCCCCTGATCGCGCAATTCCGTCATATCGCCCGGCGAGATCGGCGCCGACGCCGGCCCCAGCAGCGTCACCAGCCGGCCTGGATCGCGATAGGGCAATGGACTTAGCAGCACCGTGTGGATCACAGAAAAAATCGCGGTGTTCGCCCCGATTCCAAGCGCCAGCGCCAGCACGGCAATGAACGTCACCGCGCGATTTTCGAGCAGCACGCGAACCGCGTACCGGAAATCCCGAAGGAAGGTCGACATGACGGTTAGACGACGCCTTCTCCGTTCGGTTAACTTAAACAGGTGGACGGAGTCATCGTAGTCGATAAGCCGCGCGAGTGGACCTCTCATGACGTGGTCAACAAGATGCGGCGCATCGCGGGAACGCGAAAGGTCGGGCATCTGGGCACGCTGGACCCGGGCGCTACCGGCGTGCTGCCGCTGGTGATCGACCGCGCGACGCGCCTGGCGCAGTTTTACACCCGCAACGACAAGGTTTACGAGGGCGTAATTCACTTCGGCTATTCGACCGACTCCTACGACGCCGACGGCGAACCGACGTCGCCCGAAGTTGCCGTAACTCTCGACCGCGCGCAGCTCGACGCGATTCTCGACCGCTTCCGCGGCGAATTTGCGCAGATTCCTCCTCCGGTTTCCGCCAAGAAAATCGCGGGCCGGCCGGCCTATGAGCTGGCCCGCAAGCATCAGCCCGTGGATCTGAAGCCCGTCGACGTGAACGTCTTCGCCCTCGACATCCTGCGCCTCGATGGATGCGAAGCGGAGGTGCGCGTCCACTGTTCCGCAGGAACTTATCTCCGGAGCATCGCGCACGAAGCCGGCCAAATCCTGGGATGCGGCGCGTTCTTGAAATCCTTGCGCCGCGTCGCGTCCGGCGATTTCAAGATCGAAGCGGCGCGCACGCTCGAAGAGATCGCCGCCCTTGCCGCCGCCGGCCGTCTTGAGGAGGCGCTGATCCCGTCCGCGCAGCTCCTGCCCGATTTTCCGATCGAGATGGTCGACTCGATCACGGCCGGACAGATCCGCAATGGCCGCGATTTTCGAGTCTCTCCGTTTCACGTGCGCAAGAGCTCCCGCTACGTAAAAGCCGTGACCCAGCAAGGCGACCTGATCGCCATCGGAGAAGCGCGCCTGCCGCATCTCTATCATCCCGTGCTGGTCTTATGATTTGCGTGAAGGAAGTTTCATCATCGCGACCGGTAACCGGTAACCGGGTTCAAGTATTCTAATGACAGTGCGCCGATTCAGCTGCCTTGTCGCTCTGTGTCTCTCGATCTGCGTTCCGGCCGTCCGCGCTCAACAGGACACCGCGCAAGAGAAGAAGCCAGATACGTTTTTCGCCGGGACCGTAACCGAGTGGACCGCCGAGAAAATCTCGGTTTCGCGCACCGTCTCCGGCAAAACCGAAAGCCGCACGTTTCGCGTCACGCCCGAAACCAAGGTGGAAGGCAAGCAGCGCCTCAAAGTCCGTGTCACGGTGCGTTATGTCGCCGAGGATGACGGCGAACGCGCGACGCTGATTGTGGTCCGGACGCTGCTTAAGCCGAAATAGCTATTTCTTCTTGCGCTTCGCCGCCCAATCTTCCTTCACCACCTGCCGTCCGCGCCCCAGTGCCAGCGCCTGCCGGGGAACCGCGTCCGTGATGACGCTGCCCGCGCCGATATAACTTTCTTCCCCCATCTCGACCGGCGCCACCAGAGTCGCATTGCTGCCCACGAAAACCCCGTCTCCGATCTTGGTTTTGTGCTTCTTTTCGCCGTCGAAATTGCACGTGATCGTGCCCGCGCCGATGTTCACCTTGTCCCCGATCTCGGAATCGCCCAGGTACGCCAGGTGCTGGCTCTTGGCTCCCACGCCGAGCCGGCTTTTCTTCACTTCGACGAAATTCCCCACCCGCGCGTCTCTCCCGATTTCCGCGTTCATCCGCAGTCGAGCGAACGGACCCACCTGCGCCCCGCTCTCGATCCGCGAATCCGCCACCATGCTGTACGGTTTCACCACCGCGCCATCGGCCAGAATCGACGAATCGATAATCGCGCCCGCGCCGATCGAGCAATCCTGCCCGATCTCCGTATTTCCCAGAAGCCGCGCGAACGGCTCAATCACCGTATCCATGCCGACGCGCACCTGGCTATCGATGGTTACGGTTTCCGGCCGCTCGATGGTCACGCCGGAGACCATCAACTGCTCGGCTTTGCGCCACCGCAGGAGACGATCCGCCTCCGCCAGTTCCATCCGCGTGTTGATCCCCAGCAGTTCGCTCGCATCTTCTATATGCATCGTTCGCACGCGATGACCGTGGCGCGTGAGAATCGCCGCCATGTCGGTGAGATAAAACTCTCCCGCCGGATTGGTAGGCTGCACCTCGGCCAGATGCTTCCACAGCAGCTTCGCGCGAAAACAGTAAATGCCCGAATTGATGACGCGGATCCGCCGCTGCTCGTCGTTGCAGGCCTTTTCTTCGACGATCGCGGTCGCGTTGCCGCTCGCATCCACGATCACCCGCCCGTACCCGGACGGATCTACGAGCGTGGTTGTGATCAGCGTCGCCCCTGCGTCCCCACTCGCCTGCTCATCCCGCAGGCGCATCAACGTCGCTGAAGACAACAGCGGCGTATCCCCGTACAACACCATCAACAGCCCGTCGTCTTGTGTCAGCGCCGCACGCGAGCACTCCACCGCGTGACCCGTTCCCTTCTGCTTCGTCTGGCGCGCGAAACGGACGCCCGCAGGCGCCAGCAAATCCTCCACCTGTTCCGCCTGATGCCCGGTGACGACGACCACATGATTGGCGGGAGCAATCGTCCGCGCAGCCGCCACGACGTGCTCCACCAGCGCCATCCCGCCGGCCCGATGCAGCACCTTCGCCCGTTTCGATCGCATGCGAGTCCCCAGACCCGCGGCCAGAATCACTACGCTGATATTCATCCCAGTTTCAGTGTCGCGCATCGCGCCTGCTGCGCGAGTTCCATCGTCACCGCCCCGATCGCTCCCTGGTCGTGCCGGATTTTTTCAGGCTGCTGATACCGCGACATGCGCAGCAGATCGGCGCCCAGCACGCGGATTCCCATCCGCTCCAGATTGCGGATGTCATTCTCCACCGGCCGCGCCGCCTGCGCCTGGTATCGATCCAGCACTTTGCTCCCCGGCATTCCCGTATTCACCACGCACACATGGATCAATGAGCTCGCTGTATGTCTTCCCCGTATGCCGCAGCAGCGCCGTCACGTGATCCGACGCTCGAAAATTGATGGTCTCGCCCGGCTGCGACATCAGATTCACGAAATACGCCTTCAGCGCCGGCGATTGCGCGATGGCGTGCGGAATCCCGTCCACCAGCAGGTTCGGAATCACGCTGGTGAACAGCGACCCCGGCCCCAGCGTGATCAGGTCTGCTTCGGCGATCGCGTGCAGCGTTTCAGGCAGCGGCTTGGGCCGCCGCGGATGCAGCTCGATTCGCGCGATGCGCGCTTTGCTGCGGCTGATCTTCGTCTCTCCCAAAACCCGCGTCCCGTCCTCCAGCACCGCCGCCAGCGTCACGTTCGCCGCCGTCGATGGATAGATTCGCCCCAGCACGGCCAGCACCTCCGAAGATAGCTTCACCGCCTGCCCGAAATCGCCCGTCAGGTCCGTCATCGCGGTCAGGAACAGATTGCCGAAGCTGTGTCCTTTCAGGCCGCGTCCGCCCGTGAAACGATACTGAAACAATTTTGAAAGCAAAGCTTCATCTTCGGAAAGCGCCACCATGCAGTTGCGAATGTCGCCCGGAGGCAACACCGATAGCTCCCGGCGCAGCCGTCCGGAACTGCCGCCGTCGTCCGTCACCGTGACGATCGCCGTGATTTCCAGCGCTCCCGGCTGCGCTTTTACGTATCGCTTCAGACCCCGCAGCAGAGTCGACAGACCCGTCCCGCCGCCGATCGAAACAATTCGCAATGGACGTGTGGTGGCTTGCGGATTCACCAATTCTGAGCATCGCACGAATTGGTTTCATCTCCTAAAACAAAATATGTAACGAATGTTTCTTCCGCAGGACCCCGGATTGTAACAATCCATTGATATAAACGGGCATGCGGTGCGATCTGCACGTCCACACCATCCACTCCGGCATGTGTACCATCCCGCTGCTCAACCGGATCTGCCGGGAAAGCTATAACGACCCTCACCAGGTCTACGCGCTCCTGAAACAGCGCGGCATGGACCTGGTCACCGTCACCGATCACGATTCCATCGATGCCGTCGAGCCTCTGCGCCGCCACGCCGATTTCTTCCTGAGCGAAGAAGTTTCCTGCCGCACCTCCAGCGGGACCGAACTGCACATCGGCGTCTACGGAATCGAGGAGCGCGACCATATCGAGATGCAGCGCCGGCGCGGCGACATGCCATCCCTGCTCGCTTATCTCGACCAGCGCCGCCTGCTGTTCAGCGTCAATCACGTCTTTTCCGGCCTCACCGGCTCCAGAACCGACGCCGACTTCGAAGAGTTCTCCGCCCGCTTCCCGGCGGTCGAAGTTTTGAACGGCCAGATGATCGCGATGGCGAATCAATACGCCGCCACGTTTGCCCGGCGCACCCGGAAGATCGCCGTCGCCGGCAGTGACGCCCATACCATGGGCTCGCTCGGCCGGACTTTTACCGAAGTCCCCAGCGCCCGCAACCCCGCCGAGTTTCTGGCCGGATTGAAGCAAGGCCGATGCACCACCGCCGGCGCATCTGGAAGCTATTGGAAACTGACTCGCGCCATCGCCGAAATCGGCTGCTCTCTGATGCGCGAGCATCGCGCGGCCTTGGTCCTGGCCCCGCTGCTCGCTTTGGTGCCTGCGATCACGCTAGTCAACCTGGCCCTGGAGCTCGCGTTCGCACAAAGGTGGGGACGCCGCGTGCTTTGGAACACCGCCGTGCCGACGCAGGCAGAGATTTAGCTGGCTCGCTTGCGGCGCGGCAGTTCTTCGTCCTCGTATAAAGGCACCTGTTCGAGGTCGTCGGCCTCAAAGACCTGATCGCAGTCCACGCATCGCAGATAGTCGACCCCGTCGCGCCGCATCAGAAATTCGGTGCGGTTGTGTTCACAGCCCGGCATAGGATGCAGATTATTCCCTATTCTAATGAAGGCCCTCATGTTGTCAAGCCCCCCGTCGGCCCTCTTAGTCCTATCTCGACGCCTCGGGCTTTTTGATATGCTCAACATTGCTGGTAAGGACTAAACTCATGTCACGACTCACATTTCTCACCCTCTTCGCCCCCCTGATTTCCTGCGTGGCCTTCGCCCAAGCACAGGAACACGTGGATTTAAACGTCATTCACAAGATCAAAGTCGCCGAAGTTGGCGACGGCGGTGGGGGATTCGGTGGCGGCGGACGCGGGGGCGCACCCCGCAAAGTCCCCATCATGGAGACGATGTATAACCTTACGGATCATTACGGCCCTCGCCTTACCAACTCCCCGCAATTTCGCGCGGCCGGCGATTGGGCCGTGGGACAACTCAAGGAATGGGGCCTCGCGAACGTCCACCTGGAAAAGTGGTCCACCCCCGCGGACAACCCGATTCCCAGTTGGCAGCTCAACGAATATGAAGGCGCCATGCTGTCGCCGACCTATATGTCGCTGATCGGCGTCCCCATCGCGTGGACCGCCGGCACGAACGGCGTGCTGACCGGCGATGCCATCCTCGCCGAAATCCAGAGCCCAGCCGACATGGAAAAGTGGCACGGCAAGCTGCAAGGCAAAATCGTCCTGACGGTCGCTCCGCCGGAGCTTCCCTTCCCTACCAACCCATTGGCATCGCGCTACACGCCCGACCAGTTGGCCGACCTCGCCACCGAACTGCTCCCCGGACCGGGCGGCGGACGCGGCGGCGGGCGTGGCGGGAACGCGGCCTTGGCGAACATGACTCCGGAAGAGCGCCAGGCGTTTCAGAACAAGCAGCGGACCTATTTTAAGGAAGAAGGAGCCCTGCTCACGCTCCAGGCTTCAGCCGCGGCGAGAGCGGAACCCTGTTCGGAGGCGGCGCGGCCTGCCGCATGGACACGACGAATCTCCCGCAGGTCTCCATAACCGCCGAAAACTACAACCGCATCGCGCGCCTGCTGGAACACAACGTTCCGGTCAAGCTGGCGTTCAATATCAAGACCCAATTCGATATGTCCAACACCGATTCCTTCAACGTGGTCGCCGAAATCCCCGGCTCGACTAAGCCGAACGAACTGGTCATGGTCGGCGGCCACTTCGATTCCTGGCACTACGGCACCGGCGCCACCGATAACGCAGCCGGCAGCGCTATCGCCATGGAAGTGATGCGTATTCTGAAGAGCCTGAATCTCAAAATGGACCGCACCGTCCGCATGGCTCTGTGGGGCGGCGAAGAAGAAGGCCTGCTCGGCTCGCGGGCGTATGTGAAGGAACATTTCGCCGATCCCGCGACGATGAAGACCACGGCCGAACACGAAAACTTCGCCAGCTACTTCAATATCGACAACGGCACGGGCAGAATCCGCGGCATTTATCTGCAAGGCAACGAAATGGCGCGCCCCATCTTCGAAGCCTGGTTCGCAGCGCTGAAAGACCTGACCCCGGGCGTCATCACCATCCGCGACACCGGCGGCACCGATCATCAATCCTACGACGGCGTCGGACTTCCCGGATTCCAGTTCGTCCAGGACCCGATGGATTACGACACTCGCACGCACCACTCCAACATGGATGTGTACGATCGCATCCAGCAGACAGACATGGAGCAGATGGCGATCATCGAAGCCGCTTTCGTCTACAACGCCGCCACGCGTCCCGAAAAATTCCCACGCAAGGATCTGCCATCGCCGCAAACCGGCCGCGGCGGCGGAGGTCGAGGTCCAGTCTGCCCGGCAACGACTGCCTCACCGGGCCGCCGCGCCAACTAGTGACCTGGTTGTGTGAAAAGTCAGCATCCACCGCTTCCTGCGGTCGCGGCTCGTTGCCAGCTCTCTCAAATATCAGAACCTTAAACGAGCCGCGACCAAAGGAAGCGGTCAATCCCGCGGGTTTTCACACAGCCCCTGGCGCGTGCGGCTATGGGCGTGTGCCGAGCCGTGCGCCGGCTTAGACAAGACTGGCTGCCTGATTCACCTGCCGCATCGCTCCCCGCATAAAACACCGCCAGAACACTCGTATTCTTCACTAGCACTGGTACGCCGGCGACGCGCTAGAATCGCACTTGGACCATCCGAGCGTCCTACCACCGATCGCCACAATCCCTGCGCCCGTCCGTTGCGTGGCTGTGCTGGTTTCAGCCGGCGTCCTCGTCTTCGCGCTCGACGCTCTCGTCTTCCGTTTTTTCTATCCGCCCATTCTCGACCCGAACTCCTCCACCGGCCTTTATGAGCTGATCCTGCGCCGGGAGTTCGCCGCGCAAGCCACTCTCGGCGATAAGCTGATCGTCACCGTAGGCAACTCGCGATTCAGTTATTCGCGTAAAGTGTTGGACAATCGGCCTCAGAAATCAGGTTATATTTTTCGCGAAGCCGGCATCGCGGGCAGCGATCCCAGAGTCTGGTATTACACTCTGCGCGCTCTCGATCCTTCGAAACAACGCTACCGGGCTGTCGTCCTCGGCATGGATGATTATGACGATGAAGATACTTACGAGAATCCGGACGACGCGGCTCGCGATCTGCACTTCGTGATCGCCCGGCTTCCGCTCCGTGACGTGTTCGAGTTCGCGCGCTCCTTTCATAGCCGAGAACTTCAGTGGATTGCATTTCGCGGAGGCTTGTTGAAAGGAAGCGTTTATCAGGCCGACGTTCAGGCTTTCTTATCGCACCCGCGCAAACGTCTCGACGACGTCGACCTATATAATCACGGCTACGCGAGCTGGGATTATGATTATCTGGCGCCGGAGAATACCATGGCAGGCCTCGCCATCGATTGGCAGACGCTCACCGTAACCTTCCCGCCTGGAGCCGACGACGCTCAGCGCAACAGCGTGAACAGCTTTCTCGCGCACCCTCCAGCGCCGCAAACCGGCCGCCTCGCTGCGTTTCGACGCGAGTGGCTGGGCCGCATCGTGGACTCTTACCGGCAATCGCGCACCAAAGTGATCTTTGTCCGCCTTCCGCGCGGCCCCATTCCGAGACCCGACAGCCTGGCGCGGCATCAAACCAGCTCCATCCGCGAGTTCGCGTCCCGTCCCAACGTAATTCTCGCCAACGAACACGCGTTCGACTCTCTGGAGCGCCCCGAGTTCTTCCGCGACGGCATGCATCTGAATCGCGCTGGCATTAACCGCTTTTCTTTGATGCTCGAAGACGAAGTGGCGCGAATCCTCAACCGGCGATGAAGATTATCTCGGTCGGCGAAATTCTCTGGGATGTTTTCGAGACCGATGAATACCTGGGCGGCGCTCCTCTTAATTTCGCGGTGAACGCCCATCGCCTGGGACATGAAGTTTGGTTTGTCAGCGCGGTCGGGAATGACGAACGCGGATTGAAAGCGCTTGCTGGAATGCAGGAAATCGGTCTGTCGACCGACTTCGTCCGTCGCGTCGATCAGCCTACTGGAACGGTCACCGTCACCTTCACAGCAGGCGAGCCTGAATATACCATTCATCGGCCCGCTGCTTATGATTTTCTCGAAATCGATTCCGCCCTCGCCGCCGATTGGGTTTACTTCGGCACGCTTGCCCGCCCAAACATCGAAGGCATTCAAGCCAAGCGCTTTTACGATGTCAACCTGCGTAAGGACTCCTGGACGCCCGCGCTCGTCGACGATCTGCTGAGCCAGGCCGACGCGGTCAAGCTAAATGAGCACGAGCTTGCGGCCATAGGGCGTAATCTCGCCGATCTCGACTACGAATCCTTCGCCATCACCCGCGGAGCGCGCGGCTGCACCATTTTCGCGCACGGCGAATTCGCGGAACACCCCGGATTTCCCGCCGAAGTTGCAGATCCCGTAGGAGCAGGCGACGCCTTCGCCGCTGCTTTTCTGCACGGACTCGATCGGGGATGGCCGGCCGCTAAAATCGCCGAATTCGCCAATCGAATGGGAGCGCAAGCCGTGAGCCGCGCCGGCGCGATCTAATGCTTTAAATTCCCTTTTCAACCAACTCATTGGATAATTGCCCACGTGGTCATACTTACAACGCCCGTCATCCCGAGCACAGCGAGGGATCTGCTTTTAAAGCGTTGATAACAGCCGAACGAAAAGCAGATTCTTCGCTCCGCTCGGAATGACTTTGGTGGCCACTAGCCCCGGCACGTAATGCTGCGGTTTTCTGACTCAGGACACTAGCGCTTTAATTCGGCCTGGATCAGCGGTGTCACCGTTGCGGCATCGAACGTAGCATTCAACCGCTTGCCGTCGATGAAAAACGTGGGCGTGCCTTCCACGCCGGCATTGTCGCCCTGCTGCTCTTCCGCATTCACGCGCGCGGCGTATTTGTGGCTGTCCAGATCCGCCCGCAGCTTGTCCAGGTCGAGACCGATTTCCTGGGCCCAAATCAAAATCCGGTTGCGATTGATGGTGCGGAAATTTGCGTACAGCTTATCGTGCAGCTCCCAGAATTTTCCCTGCGCCTGCGCGGAAAGCGCCGCCTCGGCAGCCAGAGCGGCTTGCGAATGCGTGTCGAGCGGATATTGTTTAAACACCAGCCTGACGTCTTTGGGGAACTTTGCCAGCACCTGCGTCGCTTCGCCGACGGCTTTGGCGCAAAACGGGCATTGAAAATCTGAAAATTCGACGATGGTCACTTTGGCATTGGCCGGCCCGCGCATCGGATCGCCATCTATCGAGAGCTTCACGGGATCGCTCAGCAGCGGGGGAGGCTCAGTCGCCAGCTTGTGAAAATCGGCGAGAATCACCCTGGCGGTTTTTCCCTCCGATGCTTCGCGGACCACCAGGTCGGTCAGCTTGCGGCTTACCGCGCACTTGGGATCTTCCACGCGGCACTGCCCGACCTTCATGTCGCAGCCGCAAGCGCAGCCTTCCGAACGAAGAATCGACAGCGCCAGGTCGCGTTGCGGCTTGGACAGTCCGGTCAGGTCGACGCCGGCTATGCTCGGGCCTGTCTGCCAGGAGTTTTGCGCGAAGCACAGCACGGCAGCCAGCAGCGCAGCCGAAAAGCGTGGAATCATCATTCTTATTCTACTTCCACTCGGGGTTCTTGCCGAGGCTCACCAGGTTCGCCAGCAGCCGGTACGCTCCCGGCACGCCGGACGGAAGCTGGCGGTACAGCGCCAGTGCATCGTAAATATAGAATCCTTTGCCGTAGCGCGCCAACAGCAGGCCGCCCTTCTGGGGATCCTGTTCCGGATCGTGGGTTTCGACCAGCGGCGTATAATGCGGGTCCCAGGATCGCATGAAGCCATGGCCGCGCTCCTCCACCCAGCCTTTGAAATCCGCGGGCGCGATTTTGTTCGGCCATCCAAACGCCGGACTCGCTGGATCCAAAATAGATACGGGCGCGTTTTCATCCACCACTTTCTGCGGATTTGAACCGAGGGTAAATGGATACGGGCCGTAATCGTGATCGAAGTCCTGCAAATTATATTGGACGATCAACACGCCGCCGTTCTTCACGTAATCCATCAGGCGGCCGTTAGCGGCTTTCAGGTCCGCGCGGACCGCGTAAGCCCGTGTTCCCAGAATGATGGCGTCGTACTCCGAAAGATCGTCGGTGGCGGAAATGATACGGACGTTCTGGCCCAGGTTTTCAAGCGCCTTCGGAACGTCGTCACCCGTTCCCGGGATGAAGCCGATCCTCAAACCGGGAGCGGTCTTGACGTCGACCCCAACCGCTTTGTAAGTCGCGGGGCGATAGTAAGGATAGGGGCGCAAGCCGGGGTATCCGGTGAGATGATAACCCTCTGTATAGGAACGGCCTTGATACTCGGCGACAGCCGTGATCGTGTAATCCGCGGCCTTAACGATGTCGGGCGAAACCGAAAATGTGACGGTCTGGTCCTCGCCGTCGCGCGCGAATGAAAACGCGGATTCAGCGGGAGTCGAGCGCCAGCCGGTAGGCAATCTCAATCGCAAAACCCCTTCGGCCGGACCTTTTACATTGCTGTGAACCGTGCATTTGAACGCGAAGGCCTTCGACGTCAAGGGAACCGCGCCGGCCGACGGCGATACCCAGACTGAAATCGCCGGTCCCATCAGGAGCGGGTTCTGAAGCAGGCCGAAACCGGTGACTCGTTCATTGCTTTGAACCACTTCGGAGATTTCGAAAGGGACGCCGCGATACGCCAGGCGGGCGCTCGCGGTCAAAGGATACGGGCCGAATGGAAGATTGCGGTAGCGCGGGTCGGTCAGATCGTAGTAGGGCTGCTCGTCGTTGGGACGTGTGAAATACGGTCGCGTCAGGGCCGCATCGGGGGGCGAAGTCACGGAAAAATGCCGATTTCGCACCGTTCCTGGAGAAAACGTGGTGACGGCGGCGCTCATCGAACGGATCTCCCATTTCTTTCCGTCGGTCGGAGTAACGTTGCCCTCGGTAACGTCGAGCGTCTCCGGGCTTTCATTAAACAGCTCCGTCTCGATCGCGAATTTTTGGCCGGGAATCGCAACGAGGAACGTCGGCGAGCCGCCGCGCCCGCGAAGCGCAGCTGCGAAGGCGGCATCGGTGGCCGATGGAGCTCCGCGGCCTCTGCCTGTAGCCGGCGGTTCATCGGGAGCGACGTTCGCTTGAAATGAAATTTCGAGTGCGGAGATCAGCGCCGTTTCGAACTGGCGTTCCTTAACGCGCAGTTCGAAGAGCACATCGCTTTTCCCGGGATCGGCGATGGCGCTCGATTGCACCATCGATGCGAGCGCTCGCGTTTGTTTCAATCCGTCGGCGAGAAGCGGCGCAATCGTGGAGGGGCGGTCGACTTGATATTGGCGATAAGCGTCCGAGGCGTCCTTGGCAATCGCGGCGAGCCCGGTCTTGAGACGTTCGATGTCGCTCGACGGGGTTCCGATGCCGATGTGAATCTCGGCGCTGGCAAGCGTTGCGATGCCTTCCACGCCTACATCGATGCCATCGAAGAAACTGGCTTCAGGCGTGGGAGATTGGACTCGCGAAGCAAAGCGGTGATAAGGACTGGTATATGGAGTCGGCTGGGGAATCGCGCCGCCCCCGTTCTGGGTTTTCTGAAATCCCAGACCTTCGCGCGCGATCTGCAAGAACGTCAAGCCCGATGCCGGAGCGGGCAGACCTTCCGGAATTTCGACGCTCGAATTGGGTGGGGTAGCGGACTCGGTGTGGTTGATGTAATCGAAAAATTTCGCGGGCACGAACTTGTCGATGGCGTAATCGTACATGCCCTCTTTGGTGATCTGAAAAAACGGGACGCGGGCGTAGACTTTCAAAGGCGACCAGGGGCGCAGGCCTTCTTTGATCTGCTCGGGAAACATGGAGGGATCGCCCGCGGCGTTAAAAACTTCCTGAGCGAGCTCGCCGGCGGTTTGATGATGGCCGTGACCGTCGGTGGCGGCTCCGACGAAAACGGAGGTGACCACCAGCGGGCGTGTCATCCGAACCACGCGCACAGCGTCTGACAGAACGCGATCATGCGACCATTTTTCGATGGCTTCCTCGCGCGTTTTTGAAAAACCGTAATCCACGGCGCGGGAGAAATATTGGTCGACGCCCATATAGCGGTCGGCGATGAGCAGCTCTTCGGTGCGCGTAAGGCCGAGGGCGTCGTACAGATCCTGCGACATGACGTTCTGCCCGCCTTCGCCGCGGGTGAGCGTCATCAGAGCCGCGCGAACACCCTGGCCGCGAGTTTCATACGCGAGCATCCCGCCGTCTTCGTCATCCGGGTGAGCGGTGAACATCAGAAGGCTGGCGCGGGTCTGTAGGGCTCGGAGCAATCGGGAAAGGCCGGATGCACCGCGATCGGGGGCGATGGGAATCGCGTCAGTTTCAGGGGATGGCTGTTGACCTGCTATGTAAAGAGCCGTTCCCAGCAGCAGAATGGCAGTTACGAGGTGAATCTGAAATCGGTTCGTCATATCTAAAGTCGTACGCCGCCTCCGGCGGTGAGCTTTATTCCGCCTCCGGCGGCGAGTTTTCTACTGCGTTTGGTGGCGTTTTCCAAATAGGCGAACGGGGCGGAGGCCGCCGCGGTGCTTATATGATACAGTAGGGCACAAGGGGTTGCAGGAATTCTAAGGTCTTGTAAAAAAGATAGTTAAGGGAGGCTTTTCGCTATGACTTGCTTCGTTCGCAAGCAGTTGCTCGCGCTGATTTTGGTCACAATCGGATTACAAACGGCGGTTGCGCAGACGCAGGCGATCAATGGAAGTATTCGCGGGCGGGTTACGGACCCGTCGAGCGCGCCGGTTCCGAAGGCGACCGTGAACGCCATGAACACGGGAACGGGCTATTCGCGCGATGCTGAGTCAAATGACGACGGATACTTCGTCCTACCGAACCTGCCGCTGGGTTCCTACACGCTTACGGTGAAAAAAGAAGGCTTCGATACGCAGCGCCGGCCGGGAATCGTGCTGGATGCGGGCGTGGAAGCGGTGATTGACGCGCAACTCAAGGTGGGCGCGGTGTCGACTACGGTGGACGTGGAGGGCGGAGCGCCGGTGCTCGAAGCATCGCGCGTCTCGACGGGACGGACCATCGATCAGGCCGAGGTGGACAACCTGCCGCTGACGTCGAGGAATCCTTACAACTTTGTGATCTTTCAACCGGGTTTGAGCGGGCATCCGAATCCGGAGCTAGGCATCCCGCGCACGCTGAATACGAACGGGCTGCTGGACCGGATCAACTATCAGATGGACGGCATGGTGGACACGGAAACGGACCGCTACGGGCTGCGTCTGTTCGCCATTTCCGACATTTACGTACGCGAGGTGCAGACGGTATCGAACAGCTTCGCTCCGGAGTTCGGAATGACGGCGGGAGACATTTTCAACGTCATCACGAATTCGGGGACGAACCAGTTCCATGGCGAGTTTTACTTCATCGGACGGCCTCCGGACGCCAGCGCGCGAACCATGCTGCTTAACTACACGAAGCCGGCGGCTCCCATCGACCTGCACGATTATGCTTTGAACTCGGGCGGTCCGATCAAGAAAGACAAGGTGTTCATCTTCGGCGGATACGAGCATCTGCTGCGAGGCACCCCGACACCGGTGACCATCGATCCGAACGCCGCCGCGCAGATTGGCATTCCCGCATCGCAACTGGCGACGTCGCCTACGGTGCAGCACGTCCAATTCCTGGACCTGCGCGTCGACTGGAACATCAATAACAAGAACCAGATTTTCTTCCGCTACGATTATTTCCGCAATGAGTATCCGTTCAACACGGCCAATGGCGGATTGAACGCGCTAAGCGTGGGCGTGGATTTTCACGATCGCGCGCATATTGGCGGAATTCAATTGCTGACGTCGTTTTCGCCGACCGCGCTGAACGAATTGCGCGCATCCGAGCCATACCGGAATGAGCATCACGTGGCCGATCCGATCACCGGAACCGGGGCCGAGATCAGCATCTCTGGAGTTGCGAATTTCAACGGCACGACGGCGTCGGGCGACCGTTTCGCCGAGAAGATTCCGAGCTTCAGCGACAATTTCACGAAGATCAAGGGCTCGCATACCATCAAGGCCGGGGTGGGCTGGCAATTGAACAACGACAACCAGGTGGGCGATAACGGGAGCCAATACACATTCCCGACCATCGCATCTTACTTGGCGGCCAAGAACGGCACCACTTGCCCGCTTTCGGGAATCACGAATCCGGAGCTATGCTACTCGACCTTTTCGACGGTTCTCGGAGTTCCGGGCGCTTCCTACAAGTCGTACTTTTACGATTTCTACGTGCAGGATACGTGGCAGGTGCGGCCGAACCTGACAGTGATCTACGGGCTGCGGTGGGACCGGTTCCAGGCGCCGAATGGGGAGGCGAACGCTCCGTTCAGCTACACCCAGCACTTCAACACGCCGAATCGCGATTGGGCTCCACGGCTAGGAATCGCGTACAAGGTTGCGAAAAACACGGTCGTCCGCGCCAGTTCGGGATTGTTCTACGAAGCGCCTCCCACGAATTTGTGGTTCAACGCGCTGAACAACGATGGATCCACGCGGGCGTTCACGGATACCTTCGCCCCTTCGTCGGCGAATGCTCCTCTGTTCCCGAACGTGTTCAGTTTCCTGCCGGGCGCGGCGCTGCCGTCAATTCCGAGCATCACGGTAACATCGCCGAGCTTTAAGAACGCCTATACGATCAATACCAGCGTTCAGATCGAGCAGCAGATTGCGCAGAACGACAAAGTGATCCTGGGATACGTGAATACAGGAGCCCGCGACCTGGGATATCTGCGCGATATGAATCTGATCAACCCGACCGGCACTCTCGCGGACGGGCGGCCGATTTACTCGACCGCGATCAACGCGAATACGCGGCTGTTCCCGCAGTTCAACGGAATCACGCTCCAGGATTCGGGCGCGAGTTCGAATTACAACGCGATGCTGCTGACGTACTCGCACCGGTCGGCGAAGGGATACGAAGTAGACGCCAACTACACCTGGTCCCATGCGATCAGCGACGCGCCGGACGCGAATAGTTTCGAACAGAGCGCGGTGCTGGAGAATCCGCTGAGCCGCGCCTGGGATCTCGGCAACACGCTGGTCAACCGGCCGCAGGCGTTGAACTTGAGCGCGGTGCTGGCGCCGACGTACAACCCCGCCAACTCGATCGTGAAACGGATCGTGAACGACAACCAGTTGACTATTCTGGGCAACTTCGCGACGGGCGACGAGCAGAACATGACGGCCAACCTGAACTTGAACAACGATCCGGCGGGCGCGGCGTCGCAGCGGCCGGCATATGTGGGTCGCGATACGCTGCGGACCAACGGCATCTATCAGGTGGACATGCGCTATACGCGCATCCTGTTCAGGATTAAAGAGCGTATTACGCCGAAGTTTATCGCCGAGGCGAACAATGTCTTCAACGTCCACAATATTACGGTGCTGAATACCAAAGCGACGGTGAACTCGCAGGGGATCATTACGACTCCAGCGACGCTGGCTCCGCTCTCTACGGGGCTGGAGCAGAGGCTGATCCAGTTGGGCATTAGAGTGGATTGGTAAACCAGAGATTTAGCCGCTGATTCACGCGGATACACGCAGATAGCAAATACAGGGAAGAAGCGCTATTGCCGATTCGTCTAAAGTATTGGAATCGGCAATGGTGCTCGACGGCAATGACCAGGAAACGATCGCGGCCTGCCAGCGCGGCGATCGCGACGCTTTCCGGGCTCTGTTTGAGGCCTATCAGGATAGGATTTATTCGATAGCGTTGCGCTACGCGGGCGAGCGCGCGGTGGCGCTCGACATCGCACAGGAAGTTTTCCTCAAACTCCTTCACAACATTGAACATTTTCGCGGCGAATCGGGGTTCGAGACGTGGCTGTACCGGCTGGTCGTGAACCAGTGTCTGGATCATCGGCGGCGCGGGCGGCGGTTGCTGTTGTTTGTTGAAAGCCTTTTCGATTCAATGCCATCGGGGAAGGAATCGGCAATCGAGGAACTGCTGCGCAGCGAGGTTCAAGAGGAGGTCCAGCGCGGGATCGGGCGGCTGCGGCCGGAGATGCGGATGGTCGTCGTGCTCCGGTATACCGAAGGGCTTGCTTATGAACAGATTGCCGAGATTCTGGGATGCTCGACCGGGACGGTGGCGTCGCGGCTGAATCGGGCTCATAAGCTATTGGAGCGGCGCTTGGCGCACTTGGTGAGGACGTGATGAACTCGATCGAATCGATTTTGGAACAGAACTTGAGACCGGTCGCAGCGCCTGGGGAGCTGTGGGCGCGCGTGAACTCGCCGATACGGAAGACTGATCGGAGATTCGTGTGGGCGATGGCGGCTGCGATGGTCGTGGCGGGGCTGGCATGGAGTTTTGGGAGGCCAGAGACGTTTCGATCGGGCGATCCAGCGGCGATCAGGGCTTGGGTTATTTCGCGCACTGGGATGGATATTCCGCTGACTGGCGGAGAGGTCGAGGGGGCTCGGGTGAAGATGCGGACGGTGGAGGTCGCGTATAAGGGCGGCGGGATGCTGGTCGCGAAGGCGACGGGGCCGGGGGATCGGGTTCATTGGGCGAAGGGAAAGGGCGTGGTTTCGTGGACCATGGGCGGTCAGGTGTATACGCTCGAAGGGGATTCGGAGGCGGGGTGCCGGCTTTGTCACGCCGATTGAGTTGGCAGATAAGGTGCATGATTGCCTGGCGATGGCCTTTTGAACGGGTGTGATCACCCAAGGATCCAGACTAAGATCGGATAGCGGCCACAGGGAGCTATAATTAATGAAGAGCACCAACTCTAAGCAGAATAGGGAGCGATCCATGAAGAACTATCTGAAGTTCGGACTTCTGATCGTGGCCATTGTGGGCGCGCTGGCGTGGCTGGCGGTGGGCGGAATCAGCGAGACGAAGACGTATTACAAGACCATCGCGGAACTGAACCAGATGGGCGAACAGGCGCACGGACAAAAAGATTCGCGTAGGCGGCGATATCGCGCCGAACTCGATTGTGCGCGAAGGGCGCGAAGTGCGGTTCGTGCTGGCGCAGGACAATCTGAAGCTGCCGGTGGTGTATAGCGGAATCGATCCGCTGCCGGATACGTTCAAGGACGGCGCGCAGGCGCTGGCCGACGGCAAGCTGGGCGCCGACGGCGTGTTCCACGCCACCAAGATCCAGGCCAAGTGCGCATCGAAGTACGAAGCCAAGCCAGTCACCGGCGTCGGCGCCAGCAACCCGCTCGGCACTTAAAGGATCAACAACTATGGAAAATATCGGCGCGCTTGCGATCCTCCTGGCGTTCTGTTTCGCCATTTATGCCGTCATCGGGTCGCTCGCCGGCAAGTGGGGCGAACCGTCCGTTCCTGGTGCTGAGCGCGGAGCGCGCGGTCTACTGCATCTGGGCGCTGCTGACCGACGGCCGCGGGGATCCTGATCTACTCGCTGATCACACGGCGATTTCCGGCTGGCCTATGTGTGCGGAGCACAGCAATCACGCCGATGCCGGCCATCTACAAGTTCGCGGCGTGGTGGGGCGGGCAGGAAGGCTCGCTGCTGTTGTGGTCGCTGGCTGCTGGCGATCGTATTCGACGCGTGGTGGTGTTGCAGAACCGGCGCAAGTTCCGCGACATGATGCCGTACGTGACCGCGATCCTGATGACGACGCAGACGTTCTTCCTGATCCTGATCGCGTTCGTCGCAAAGCCGTTCAAGTGCTGATGGCCGGGCAAGCGGCGATCGTCGACGTGCGGCGACGGCCAGGGCCTGAATCCGCTGCTCCAATACTGGACCATGGTGATCCATCCGCCGATGCTGTACCTGGGCTACGTCGGATTCGTGGTGCCGTTCGCGTTCGCGATCGCATCGCTGATCACCAAGCAGCCGGGCGATGAGTGGATTCAACACCACGCGCCGCTGGACGCTGGTGACCTGGATGTTCCAGACCACGGGAATTCTGCTGGGCGCGGGCTGGGCTTACGCGGTGCTCGGCTGGGGCGGCTACTGGGGATGGGATCCGGTGGAGAACGCGTCGCTGCTGCCGTGGATCACGGCGACGGCGTTTCTGCACTCGGTGATGATGCAGGAAAAGAAGGGCATGATGAAGGTGTGGAACATCGTGCTGGTTTCCACCACGTTCTTCCTGTGCATCTTCGGAACGTTCCTGACGCGCAGCGGCGTGGTGCAATTCGGTGCACGCGTTCGCGCAATCCTCGCATCGGGACGTATTTCGTCGACGTTCCTGGCCATCGGCATCGCGGCGACGGTGTATCTGATCCTGAACCGCCTGGATTATCTGAAGAGCGAAGCGCAACTGGAAAGCGTGCTGTCGCGCGAGTCGAGCTTCCTGTTCAACAACCTGATTCTGCTGGCGAGCTGCTTCGCGGTGCTGTGGGGCACGCTGTTCCCGGTGATCTCCGAAGCGATCACGGGCGAAAAGATCAGCGTCGACGCGCCGTTCTTCAATCGCGTGAACATTCCCATCGCGATGTTCCTGCTGCTGCTGACCGGCGTCGGTCCGCTGATCGCGTGGCGCAAGAGCTCGTTCGAAAGCCTGAAGCGGGCGTTCCTGTGGCCCGCTGGTCGCGGGCGTGGCGTGTCGCGGTCGTGCTCGCGATTCTGGGCGTCCGCAGCTTCTACGCGCTGATTTCGTTCGTGCTGTGCACCTTCGTGCTGGTCACGGTGGCGATCGAGTTCTTCAAGGGCGCCGAGCGCGATCCGCGCCAAGAGCGGGTCGAATCTGCTGGTCGCGATGGTCGAGCTGACGCATCGCAACACGCGGCGCTACGGCGGATACCTGGTGCACGTGGGCATGGTGATCATGTTCATCGGCTTCACCGGCAAGGCGTTCGACAAGGACACGACGGTGGAAGTGGCGCCGGGCAGACCGATCGCAGCTGGGCACGTATCAGCTTCGAACGTCGGCGACGTCGAGTGCGGCGCAGAACGAGAATTATCACGTGGGAGATCGCTGCACGGTCGGCGGTTATCGAAGAACGGCGAAGAGCTGGGCGACGCTGATGCCGGAGCAGCGGTTCTACCTCGCCTCGCAGCAGCCGACCTCGGAAGTCGCGATCCGGCGCCGTCTGAACGAGGATCTGTATTTGAACTTCGCGGGCATGTCCGACGACGGTCAACGGCAGCGGTGATTGCAGGCCTACGTGTTTCCGCTGGTGAGCTGGATCTGGATCGGATATTGGGTGGTGCTGTTCGGCACCATGATTTGCCTGATGCCGAGCAAGACGCGGCTGATTTATCCGCGGACGGAAGTGGTGGGGATCGCGGGAAAACATGCGAAAGTGGAACAGTAGAGTTTTCTTAGTCGCGCGACTGCTTGCGGTCGTCGGGCTCGGCGCAGACGGCGACGGAGCTGGAAACGCCGGCGGTGAATCGCGTGGCGGAGAAGCTCAACTGTCCATGCGGCTGCAAGCATGAACATGGCTTGCCGAATGGATGCCGTTATCCCTGTCAGACTTGCCGGCAAGCCAAGGTCGAAGATTCTCGCGATGCAGAAGGCGGGCAAGCAGCGACCAGCAGATTCTGGATCAGTTCGTCGCAGGAAAACGGCAAGGACATTCTGGTGCAGTCCCGCCGGGGCTGATGGGCGTGGGCGGGATCTTTCTGGCTGCGGCGCTCGGGCTGGGGATGGTGGTGCTGGTGATCCGGCGGTACCAGCGGCATCCCGCGCCGGTGGCGGCCGGAAATTGACGCCGCAACGCTCGGCCGGATTGACAAGCGAGTTGAGACGGGACGCGGACAAGCTCGACTGAATGACCGCTGGTCGCCGTTGCCATCCTGGTTGTCGCCGTCACGGCGCTCTTCACGCTGTTCGTTCGCGCCAAGGACATTCCGCCGCCGGATCCGGTTTCTCCCACGCAGCATCTGGATGAGCGCAAGGCCGCCATCTATGAAAATCTGCGCGACCTGCAGTTCGAATACCGCGTGGGCAAACTTTCCGACGCGGACTATCAGCAGACCAAACTGACGCTGCAAAAGGAACTGGCCGTGGTGCTGGCGGAAATCGAGAAAATCACTTCGCCGGAGGGGAGTTCCCGTTGCAAAGGCTGCTCGCTGCGCCGAAGGTGGCTCCCGGCGTCGATTTGCCCGCACTGCGGCGCGCAGCTTTCCCAAGGCGATGAAATTCTGCGGAGAATGCGGAAAGGCGATGGCATGAAGGCTCGCACTGATCGCTGATTCTGGCGCTGCCGATGTTCGGCGCCGTCGATGGCGTAGTCGTGAATGGGACGACGGGAAAGCCGCAGCCTTCGGTCGCTGGTTACGCTGGTTCAGCCCGGGCAGAGCGGAATGCAGACCATCGCGCACCGTCAAATCGGACGCGGAGGGGAAGTTCAAGATCGACAAAGAGTATCCGCCCGGGCCCGCTGCTGTTGCAGGCCGATGTTCGGCGGGGTGATTTACACACAGCCCTTGCCGCCCGGCACGCCGACCACCGGCGTCTCGGTCAAAGTGTTCGATTCGACCAATAAACCTGATGCCGGCAAAATCGCGCAGCACATGATTCTGCTCGAGCCAGGAACGGACGCGGTTCAGGTCAGCGAGACATTTCTGCTACGACAACCAGACGCAGTTGACGTTTCGGATCCGGCGAAGGGCTCGGCGCAATTTTACGTGCCGAAGGGCGCGCCGGAACCGATCAAGGTGACCATCAACGCGCCGGGCGGGATGCCGATTCCGCGCGAGGCGGCCAAGACCAAACAGCCGGATCTCTACAAGGTCGATTATCCGGTGAAGCCGGGCGAGACGCGGTTCGATGTCGCGTACTCATTGCCGGCGGGCGACACGTTTGCCGGCGAAGAATCCGGACCCGGCGGCTCCACTGCGGCTGGTGACGCCGGCATCGGTGACGCTGACCGGCGACGGCATCGACGATCTGGGGCAGGAGCCGCAGACGCAGGCGCATATTTACAATCTCACGGACGCCGGCGTGCGGAAGTGAAGATCGACGGCACGGGGTCGCTGCGCGGAAACCGAGGCGCAACGCGCAGGAAGAAGATCTGGGGCAGCCGAAGATCGAGCAGGCGCCGGCGCGGGTGTACACGCGGCTTTACTGGGTGCTGGGGCTGACGCTCGGGATTCTCGCGCTGGGCGGCGTGATGCTGTACCGAAGAGGGCGCGGCATGACCGCGGTCGACGATTGAGGGCGTTTTCAAATATTACGGCGATTTCCCGGCGCTGCGCGATATCGGGTTCACGGTCAGCGCAGGGTCGACGGTGGCGCTGCTGGGCCGCAATGGCGCGGGGAAGACGACGCTGCTGCGAATCATCGCGGGATTGTCGAAAGCCATCGCAGGGACAGGTGCGGATTCTCGGCGAGGACGTGCGAGAAGACTCGACGCGGCGGCGCGATCGGCGTACTGGGGCACGGACATTTCGCTGTACGACGAGCTTGTCGGCCACCGAAAATCTGGTGCTTTTCGCGCAAGCTCTATGGACTGGCGGAGCCGCAGAAAATGGCGCTCGCATGGCTGGAGCGGACCGGACTGGAACGCGTACGCGACGGGCTGGTGCGGGAATTTTCGCGCGGGATGCGGCAGCGGCTGGCGGTGGCGCGGGCGTTTATTCACGATCCCGAAGTGCTGCTGTTCGATGAACCGTTCACGGCGCTCGACGACCGCGCGATCGCGGTGCTGCAAAGTCTGCTCGACGACGCGCACGAGCGCGGCCGCACGATCATCATGTCGACGCATCAGTTGAGAGAGGCGCTGGATGCTGGCGACGCATGTGGCGCTGATCCGGCGCGGCGCAGATCGCGTACGCGGGCGAGCGCACGCAGCAGATGCTGGACGATACCGGGTTGGCTGTATCGGACCTATGAGGACGCATGAGCGCGCAGGCCATGGACCGGGCAGCTTCGATTCCCGCGACGACGTTGGGAGCGTCGATCGCGGAGTATCTGCGCCAAGTCCAGACCATCGCGGCGAAGGATCTGCGCTCGGAGATGCGGACCAAGGAGGCGCTGAACGCGTCGATCGCGTTTTCGATCGTGATCCTGGTGCTGTTCAGCTTCGCGTTCGATCCATCGTCGGATCAGTTGCAGGAATTTTCGGGCGGCCTGCTGTGGCTGGTGTTTTCGTTCGCGGGAGCGCTGGTATTGAACCGCAGCTTCGCGCGCGAAATGCAAAACGATTGCCTGGACGGCTTGCTGGCGTCGCCTACGCCGGCTTCGGCGCTGTTCCTGGGAAAATCGCTGGCGAATTTCGCGCTGCTGCTGGCGGTGGAAGCTGGTTTCGCTGCCGGTGTTCGCGCTGTTTTACAACCTGCACTGGACGGGATTGTTCTGGCCGCTGGTGCTGGTGATGCTGCTGGGGACCTGGGCGCTGACCGTGATCGGTACCGTGTTCAGCGCGCTGACCGTGAATCTGCGGCTGCGCGAGCTGATGCTGCCGACGCTGGTGTATCCGCTGATGATTCCGGCGCTGATGGCGGCGATGACGCTGACCACGGATTTTTTTTCAGGCACGCCGCTGGGTCCGGACAATATGATCTGGGTGCGGCTGCTGGTGGCGTTCGACGTGATTTTCACCGCGGTAGCGATCGCGGTGATCGATACTGTTCTCACGGGGTGAAGCGACATGCGAGATAAAATCCTATACGCGTTGGCCGCGATTGCGGCGGTGCTGCTGGCGTGAAATCTGTACATCATCTTTTTCGTGCTCGGCGAGGAGAAGAATCAGGGCGCGATCTGGCGGATCTTCGAGTTTCATTTTCCGGCGGGGATCCTGGGGCTGAGCGGATTCATTGTGGCCACAATTTTCAGCGTGGTGTATTTGATGAGCGGGAATCTGAAGTACGATTCGATTGCGGCGGCGATCAATGAAGTCTCGCTGGTGTTCGCGGCCATCGTGCTGGTGACGGGGAGCATCTGGGCGCGGATCATCTGGGGCGTGTGGTGGGCGTGGGAGGCTCGGCTGACGTCGATGCTGATCTGCTGGCTGATTTTCGCCGGTTACCTGATGCTGCGCCGCGCAATCGAGGAGCCGACGCAGAGAGCGCGATTGTCGGCGGTGGTGTGTATCTTCGGCGGAATCGACGCGGTGATCGTGTATAAGTCGATCGAGTGGTACAGGACGCTGCATCCAGGGCCGGTGCTGACGATTCGCGGCGGCGGCGGGATGCCTCCGGGATGGCAGGAGACCGCGTACTGGAATCTGCTGGCGATGCTGTGCCTGGCTACGATCCTGGTGATGGTGCGGATGCGCCAAGAGAACGTCTCGCGGGAAATCGATTCGCTGCGCCGGGCGGCGCATGCGTATTAGGAGATTCGATGGATAATCGCAACTTCCTTTACATGTTTTACGGGTTCTTGGCGGCGTGGCTGATCGTGGTGATCTACGTCGTGATGCTGGCGACGCGGGAGCGCAGGCTGCGGCGGGAACTGGATCGCGTCCGGCAGATGGTGGAGAAGAAGTAGCGCAGGCTACTGCGCGGCGGTCTTCCAGGCGCCTTCGTCGACGGGCGTATCGCCGGCTGTGGTCTTGTACGTCCCTTCCAGCGACTTGCCTTTGAGTTTTCCCTCCGTCAAGCTTTGCAGTTTGTTGCCCTGCAAATCGAACTCGTAGGTAAGCGTAATAGACGCGCCGTCGACTTTGATCGACGTGATCTTGCCGGGGATCTCCTGGCCCTCCAACGTGAATCCGACCTCGGCGGCGAGTCCACCCTTGCCGTCGGATTTGAGGGTCAGGTGAAAATCGCCGCCGGATTGAGAACCGGTCCAGGTACCCTTGTAGGTGCCGGGCGAGATGGAATCCTGGGCGCTCAAGGCGCCGAACGCGAGTAGCAGGATCGCGAAAGGCCGCATGATTTATTTTTTCGCCATCACGTAGGTGACGTCGAATTCGCCCTGCGGCGCGACAATGTGCAAAACGTCGGTGAGGGTCTTGCCGTCGTCCGAAAGCGTCCACTTATCGGTGAGCGAAACATCGGCCCCGCCGAAGTTCGCGGCCGCTTTGATCACCAGCGCGCTGCCTTCCCAAGCGGCGGTGGTCTTCACGGGGGCTCCCATCATTTCGTTGGTGGTTTCCTTGCCGTCGGTCGAGTAGTTCATGGTAGCGGTCTGGTCGCCTTGCGCTCCACCGGTGATGGCCGTGGTTACTTTCAAAGCAGGGTCGGAATGATCCACCTTGCGGGTCATCTTTTCGGGCGCGGGCATGGGGCCGAAGTTGCTTTTATCGGCATCGAGCGTCCAGTCCCCGGAAAAATTCGGCTTATCCGCCGCCAAGGCCAGGGTGGCGAAGGCGGTGATCGCGAACACGGCTTTCAGTGCGGTCCTCATTCGAAGTCTCTCCTTGTTTCCTTTACTTTTCCTACTGCTTATCAAAAACCAGCTTCACACTAAACTCGCCTTGGCCCGGGATGGTGACATGACTGTTGATCGTCAAGGTCTTGCCATCGGCGGAAAGGGTCCATAAGTCCCGGTTTGCGATTTCCGTGCCCTGAAACTCGCGAGTGCTTTCGATTACGAGATTATTTCCCTGCCATTTCGCGGTACCTTTGGCTTCCCCGCCCTGAACCTTATTGACGCACGGCTTGCCATCCGTGGTGTACTTAATTTCGGTGGTCACTTCGCCCTGCACGCCTTTTTGGTAGCTCTTGTATTCGAGCGCCGGCTCATGATGTTTGACGGTACGGGTGAGAATTTCGGGTGCGGGAATCTGGCCGAAGTCGCTTTGGGCGACGTTCATTTTCCATTCGCCGCTGAAGTCGGGCGCGGCCTGCGCACAGGCGAGAGCGGCAAGGAAAGTAGATGCGAAAAAGACATTCCTTCTCATGATGACCCTGCGAAACAGAAGTCGGCGAACTTCATAAATTATAACAGGCGGAAATGTAAGAGACTGTCAAGCCGCGCTGTAGAGGCCGCGCTCGCGGATGTAATTCACTACGGCAGACGGCAGATCGGCTGGGGTCTCGCCGCGTGCGAGAGCATGGCGGATTTCGGATGAAGAGACGGGGAGCGCGACCGTTTCCAGGCGATGAACGCGTGCGTTTGGGGGACACGTGTAGTCGCGTCCCGGGCGTGCGACGACGATGAAATCGACCGACGCGATCACGTCCTGCCAGCGGTGCCAGCTTCGGATCTCGGCAAAGGCGTCGGAGCCGATGACGAAGAAGACTTCGCCCGGGGTGGAGGCAATGACGCGCTCGATGGTATGGATCGAATAGCTTTTTCCGGCTCCGGCTTCGAGACGCGAGGGGATGAAGCGGGGGTCGGCGGCGCAGGCGAGCACCACCATGCGATAGCGGTCCTCGAAGCTCGCGCCGGCTTCTTTGAGGGGAGGATTCGCGGCGGGGATAAATAGAACGCGATCGAGGTTAAATGTTTCCGCAGCTTCGCGCGCCACCACCAGGTGTGCGCTGTGGATGGGATCGAAGGTGCCGCCGAAGATTGCGGTCCTCATACGATGCGCCGGAGCAATTCTTCTTCCCGTTCGATCTCGATGGCGATCTCCAGCCAGTAGAGGTGATGCGGCGAGAGTAGCGAGGCGGCGTCTTCGGGGAGATTAATTGCGTCCTTTCCCGTGGTCACCAAGGCGTCCACGCCTGTGGCGGTTGCCTTCGCGGCGAGCCATTGAAGGTCCGCGGTCGTGTAGCGATGATGATCGCGAAAGGCGTGCGTAAACACTAACTCAAGTCCCAAGCCATCCAAGCTTCGCCAGAAAGAGCGCGGCGAACCCAGACCGCAAAATGCCGCCACGCGCTTGAATCCGGCCATGGAAATTTTTTGCGTCTCGAAATCGATCCAACGCCGCGGAACGACGCGCGAGCGAAACACGGGCGCTTGGGCATTGTACCGCGCGAGCAGGCGTTCAAGGCCGGAGGTACTTTGGCTGGGTTCGACGCGGGTGATGACGATTTCGGTGGCGCGGGCGAGGGCGGATAGAGGCTCGCGCAGTCGGCCGAGGGGAAAAACGCCGCCGGCGAGCGGGTCTTGCGCGTCGATGAGGACGATGTTGCGCTGCCGCGCGAGCCCGGTGTGCTGAAAGCCGTCGTCGAGCAGGAACACATCGGGTGCGAGCTCGCGTTCCATACGCTGGCCGACGGCGAAACGATCTGCGCCGATTCCAACGTGGGCATCGGCGGCACGGATGAACATTTGCGCCTCGTCGCCGGTTTGATCGCGAGAAGCGTGTCCGCCGCGTGGGACGATGACGGGTTGAGAAGATTCGCGCCGGTAGCCGCGGGTGAGAATGGCGGGACTGCGGCCTTTCTCTCGAAGACGCGCGGCCAGGTGGGCGACCATCGGGGATTTGCCGGAACCTCCCATGGCGAGCCCGCCGATGCTGACGACGGGAGTTTGCAGCGATCTGGGAGTACTCGTAATTGCACGGATCCGGTTTCCAGTTCGCCAGACCCATGACAGGGGCGTGAGCGTGAGACGCGCGAGCAACGTTCGCGGCGGATCGGGGATGGCTTCGGCATAGGCGCGCCAGATTTCTTCGGCGACACGCGCGGTCACACCCCGGCGGGAAATCGCGAGGCCGCGGGCTTTCTCGCCAAGGCGGCCCGGGTCCTTGAGTAGCTGCTCAACGGCAGAAGCAAGGAAGCTCGCATCCCCGATTCGCTGGAGCGCGGCCGCTTCAAGAAATTCAGCGGCTATGACGGCGAAGTTTTCCATGTGCGGACCGGCGATGATCGGTTTGCCGAAATACGCCGGTTCCAGGATGTTGTGGCCGCCGCGCTGGGCCAGGGTCCCGCCCATAAAGACAACATCTGCGCGCGAGAAGAGAGCAGCCAATTCGCCAATGGAATCGAGCAACAGCACGCGAGGCTGGGCTGCGGCAACAAATCCGCGACTGCGGCGAACGAACGGAATCTGTGCGCGCTCGAGTTTTTCGGCAACGGTGTCGAATCGCTCCGGCCTGCGGGGGGCGAGAATCAGAAAAACATCGGGGAGGCTTGCGAGCGCGGCGATTACGGCATCGTCTTCATCGACGTCGCCGGGTGACGCGGGAGGCATGGTGCTGGCGGCGATCCAGATTTTGGGAGGCTTCAGATTATCGAGAAACTGTACGATTTCGGGAGCGATGGAGGACGGGGGCGTAAAATCATACTTCAAATTTCCGGCGACCCGAATCCGATCGGGCGGCGCGCCGGCAGCTTCGAATCGCTCGTGATCCTGATCGGTCTGAACCAGAATTGCATCCGGCCAGCACAAAGCGTGTCTGAAAAACGAACGCCAGCGGCGGTAACGCGGAAGGGCTCGATCCGAAATGCGTCCGTTCACGATCAGGAGGGAAGCTCCGGCTCGCTTCGATTCGCGGTAGAGATTCGGCCAGATTTCGGTTTCGAGCACGACCACCAGTGCGGGACGCAATCGGCGTAAGACTCGGCGGACCGCGAAGCGGTAATCGATGGGAGCGAAAAAGACGGCGTCAGCCAGACCTGTGAGTTTCTGGTTCGCGACAGCGCGGCCGGCGACCGTGGTGGTGGATACGTAAAAGCGTACGCGCGGGCGATCCGCGCGTAGTTTGCGGATTAATTCGACCGTCGAAAGAACTTCGCCGACCGATACGGCATGAAACCAAATCGAGTTGGCGCCCGTCGTTTCCTTGAACCAGGGAAGAAAACCGAAGCGCTCCGTGAGCTTGGCGAAGTAGGCGCGATCGCGCATTCCCCTGTAGAGTAAATAAAGGGCAACCGCCGGACTCAAAGCGATTTGGACGGCCTGATAAAGGAAGTAAATGAGACGAGTGGCGTTGATCGTTCTTCTGAGTATAGCCGCGGCCAGCGCGGACGACAAGGACAAAGCTCGCTTTACGCCGGGTCCGGCGTCGTCATACGCGAACCATCAGACGATGGACAAAATCACCATCGCGGCCATCCCCTATGTCACCGAGGAGGAGGCCAAAACGGCGTTCGGTAAAGTGAACCCGTATCAGCACGGCGTGTTGCCGGTGCTGGTGGTGATGGAAAACGGAACCGGCAAAGCGCTGCGGCTGGACCTCGAGGCCGAGTTCGTCGACCCGGGCGGCAAGCATGTGGAGGCGACTCCGGCGTCGGACGTGGTGTACATCGATTCGACGGTGAAGCGTCCAAAGTTGCCGGGGACGTCGCCGTATCCGAATCCATTTCCGAGGAAGCCAAAAGGCGGGCCGTTAAACACGTGGGAGATCGAGGGGCGGGCGTTTGCACCGAAGATGCTCCCGCCTGGGGAATCGGCATTTGGTTTTTTCTATTTTCAAACGCAGAATATTCCGGGGTCGAAGATTTATTTGACGGGGATCAAGGATGCCGCTTCGGGGAAAGACTATTTTTATTTCGAAGTGCCATTTGAGCCCGAGAAATAAATAGGCCGCGGATCAACGCAGATAAACATAGATATTCAGGCCTACGCTGCTCGACGTGCGAAAGTGGTCCAGCATCGAGTGGGCACTGTCCAGAACGGTTTTCACTTGATACATCCATTCGGCTGGGGCCTCGCGCTCGGCGTCTGAGGATTCGAGGAAAGATACCGCGAGGCTGAGAATCCGCTCGCGATCATCACCGGCAGGGACGAATTCAAGCAGCGCCCGGAATACTGTGGCGCGCTGGTGGAATGCGTCTACGCTCGAGCCCGGCGGAGTCCAGGCCGAAAAATCGCGCAGAAAATCGGCGAGCTGATTGCGCGACTCGGGGCTCGCGGAGTTCGATTGAGCACGCAGACGGTTTAGAGTTTCGCCGATTTGCCGGGAATCTTCAGACTGAAAATACGGCTCGGCTTTGAACACGGCCCCACGACTGGAGGGCTGAACGTCGTCCTCGGCGTCGGCGAAATCGGGCTGGCACCGGGCGGCGCTCAACTGCGCGCGCCTGTAGGACGCGAAAGCGTCCGGAGCTATGAACTCAGACAGGTCCGCGCGCGACATCGCGAAGGCGCGGTAATCGGGACCGACGGATTGAAGCTTCGCAGCCAGGGCCGAAGAGAGAAGCTGGCGTTGGGGCGGCGTAAGGCCGACGGATTTCATCGCCCGCGCGAAGGGCGCTAGCTCATTCGGCGAACGGGCGCCGGCGAGCACAGTGGCCAGGAATTGGACGTTTCCTCTTTTGCTTTTTCGTCCGACGTGAAGCCCAGTTGCGCGACCTTCCCGGCGACTTCGTAATAAGCGGAAACGTTGGCGACCAGCGGGTCTTCGCACGGCCGCGGATCGAGGACTGGACGGGCGATGTGATCGAACAGCTCACGGGCTTTCTTGCGATCGATAGTCAGGAGATCCGTAGCGATGCGGCTTTCAAGCGACAAGGTGTCCCAATTCAATTCACCCGCTTTGCTGCGGTACATCGCTCGCGTATCGGGCGGTGTGGCTGGAATCGCGATCAGGCGCACCGGCTCCTTGGCGCCGGGAGCGACCGCGAAGGCTTCTTCGAGCAGGTCGATCTGGTGCTCCCGCAGTGGAATCTTTCCGGACTCCACCAATTGGAGGATGGTTTCAACGAACATCTCTGACGAGGCAGCACGGGCAAGATCCACGATGGGTCGCACGGCCGGCGGCAGCTCGGGTTTTGAGTTCTTATCGGCCGCGCCCAACACGAACGGACAAAACAGAAGTACGGCGAATTGTCTCATTAGAAATTGACGATGGAAGCGAACGATGCGGGGTCGAGACTGGCGCCGCCCACCAGCGCGCCATCGATATCGGGCTGCGCCATCAGGCTCTGGACGTTATCCGGCTTGACGCTGCCGCCGTAAAGGATGCGGCATGCGCCGGAAGCCTCGGGTCCGAAACGCGCTCGAATCTCGCCGCGCAGGAAGCGGTGCGCCGCGGTGGCGATTTCCGGCGTCGCGGTCTTGCCCGTTCCGATGGCCCACACCGGTTCATACGCGATCACGATGCGGGCGAACTGCTCCGGCGTCAGGCCGGCGATGCCGCCCGCGAATTGACTCGCGCACACGGTTTCGGTCGCGCCGGCTTCGCGTTCTTCCAGACGCTCCCCGACGCAAACGATCGGCTTCAAACCGGCGTCAAGGGCGGCCACGGTTTTCTTGAGCACGCTGTCGTCGGTTTCGCCGAAATACTGGCGGCGCTCACTGTGGCCGATGATCACCCAGCGGCACCCGATGGCTTGCAGCATGGGAGCGGAAACTTCACCGGTGTACGCGCCTTCTTTCAACCAGAAAACGTCCTGCGCGCCGACCTCTATCGCTGTGGAACGCGCGGCGTCAACGGCCGCGGGAAGATTCACGAACGGCGCGCAGATCACGATTTCGGCGTGCTTCGCGCCTAAAACCATGGGAGCGAACTTGCGGAAAAATTCCGACGTCTCGGCGGCCGTCTTATGCATCTTCCAGTTACCGGCCATCACGGCTTTTCGCATGCTGATTTAAGGATAATTGAGTTGATGAACAATCCGCTCTTATACCTGACGCAGCAACTCGACAAAATGCGCAGCGCCGGAACATTTCAGAAGCTGCACGTGCTGGAATCCGCGTGCGAGCCGGTGGCGCGATTCGATGGACGGGACGTGATCAACCTTGCGTCCAACAATTATCTGGGCCTGGCGAATCATCCGAAGCTGGTGGAGGCGGAGTGCGACGCCGCTCGGCGGTACGGCGCGGGGTCAGGCGCTGTGCGCACCATCTCCGGCACCATGAGCCTGCACATGGAGCTGGAACGCAGGATCGCGGCGTTCAAGAACGTGGAAGCGTCGGTGGTGTTCCAGTCGGGATTCGCGGCGAATGCGGGAACGGTCGCGGCGATTCTGGGACCCGAGGATCATATTATTTCCGATGAGCTGAATCACGCCAGCATCATCGACGGCTGCCGGCTTTCAAAGGCGAAGATTCATGTGTTCCGGCATCGCGATGCAGCGCACGCGCAGGAAAAGCTGGAGGCGCTCGAAGGACAGCCGGGTCATAAACTACTCATCACGGATGGCGTGTTTTCGATGGACGGCGACATTGGCGCGCTGCCTAAGCTGACGGAGCTGGCCGAGCGATACGGCGCGATCATGATGGTGGACGACGCCCACGCTTCGGGCGTTCTGGGCCGGAACGGACGCGGGACCGTGGATCATTTCGGTTTGCATGGACGCGTTCATATCCAGGTTGGGACTTTGTCGAAAGCGGTAGGCGTACTCGGCGGATATGTGTGCGGGAGCCGTGATTTGATCGACTATCTGCATCATCGCGCGCGCCCATTTCTGTTCTCGACGTCGCATCCGCCGGCGGTCGCGGCTGCGTGCCTGGCGGCGTTCGACATTCTGGAACAGGAGCCTGAACGCATTGAGCTGCTATGGTCCAACACTCGATTCTTCCAGAAAGGCCTGCGCGAGAACGGGCTTTCGACGGGCGGAAGCGAATCGCCCATCACCCCGATCATGGTGGGCGAGGCGGCTACCGCGCACGCATTCTCACGGGAACTGTTCGAGGAAGGCGTGTACGCGACCGGGATCGGTTATCCGACGGTGGCGGAAGGTAAAGCGCGCATCCGCACGATCGTGACGTCGGCGCATTCGCAGGACGTACTGGAGCGTGCGATTGAGATCATCACGCGTGTAGCGAGGCGGATGGGAATCGCGGCGGAAACGGTGCGATCAGTATAAGAGGTACGGACGCCGGCGCTCGAGAAACGCCTTCACATCGTCTTCGATGTTTTGTTCGATGGCGCGAGGGTCTTCATGCTGCTTCAGGGCATCGATCACTTTGCGGCTGCCGATCAGCAGGCGGCACGACTCGAAATCGATCTTGCCGGGATAAAGTTTTTCGAGCGCGGACGCCAGTTCCAGGCCCAGGCGCACCGCGTTGAACTGCTCGCGGTTGAGGATCACGAAGCGCACGCCTTCGATCGATTTCCCTTTGAAGTTGGACGGACGTGGGCTCGAAGCGTGTCGGCGTAAACGCGCACGCCGGGAATCGAGCGGCCATTCAGGTACTGCGCCAACTCCTGGCCGTGAATCCAATCGGCGCCGATCTGCTCGAAGGGCGCATCGGTGCCGCGGCCGACCGAAAGATTCTTCGCGGCTTCGATCATGGCGACACCGGCGTAGAGCGTCGCGGCGTTCAGGCTGCGCATGTTGGGCGACGGATCGATCCAGGCCAGACCGGTGGAATCGAACCAGTCGCCGCGCTGCCAGTTCTTCATCTTGACGACGTGCAGGTCCGCGTTGAGTTTGCGCTCGGCGTTCGCCATGGTGGCCAGTTCGCCGAACGTGAGACCGTGGCGAACCGGCATCGGGTAGCAGCCGACGAAGCTGTGCAGATTGTCATCGAGCAGCGGGCCTTCGACGTGGACTCCGGTGACCGGATTCGGGCGATCCAGCACGTAGAACGGCAGCTTCGCCTTGCGCCGCCTCCTCCACCGCGTACAGCATCGTGCAGGAATAGGTGTAGAAGCGCGCGCCGGCGTCCTGAATATCGAAGACCAGCGTGTCGACGTCGCGCAGCATTTCCGGCGTCATGCGCTGGCGGCCGTTGTCGTACAGGCTGCGAACCGGCAGGCCGGTGGCGGCGTCTTTGGAATCGCCGACGTCCTCTCGATCTTCTTTCCCGGTGATTCCGTGCTCGGGCGAAAACAGCGCGGTGACCTTGACGCCCGCGGCGATCATCGCTCGATGTTGCGGCGGCCTTGCCGGTCGAGTCCGGTCTGGTTGGTGATCAGTCCGACCCGCTTGCCTTGAAGCGGCGCGAACTTCTCGGCTCCAGCACGTCGAGGCCGGTGAGCACGGTGTGATTCGGATCGATCATGCGCCGGGCAGTGTGCGTCTGTCTCGTTGTAGCCGATCACGCTCACGCCCGGAGCATCCACGCCGATGGCCGCGCAGCGATGGTCGCGACGCTGGCGCGCAACGGGCTCAGGTTCTTGCCGCGATTGGGATGGACGGAGTTGGTCAGCAGGATCACGTACGACTTGGTCGACGGGTCGATCCAGATCGAAGTGCCGGTGAAGCCGGTGTGGCCATAGGAGCCGATGGGAAACAGCTCGCCGCGATTCGACGAATAAGGCGAATCGATATCCCAGCCGAGCCCGCGCAGGACCGGCTGATCGGGCGGCGTTTCAGGCGAGGTGAATTTGCGAATCGTCAGAGGCGAGAAAATCCGTCGCAACCCATTCCCAGCATCATCTTTGCGAATTTTGCGAGATCGTCGGCGGTGGTGAACATGCCCGCGTGACCGGCGACGCCGCCCATGTAGCGCGCGGTGGGGTCGTGCACGACGCCGCGCAAGGGCAGGCCGGTGGCGGGATCGATCTCGGTGGGCGCGATGCTGCCGCGCAGCGATGCAGGCGGACGGAACATGGTATCCGCATGCCCAGCGGCTCGAAGATTTTTTCGCGCGCGTACTGGTCGAGCGGCTGGCCGCTCAAGCGGCGCACGATCTCGCCCAGCAGCTCAAAATTGATGTCGCTGTAGACGAATCGCACACCGGGCGGGCCGGCGGGCTTGTCGATCAGAGCGCGAGCGATGCCGGTGTCGTAGCCGGTCCACGCCGGTTCCAGATCGAGATCGGGACGCAGGCCGGAAAAATGCGTCATCAGATCGCGAATCGTGATGGTCGCTCTTGCCGCCCTGAAATTCGGGCAGATAATTGGTCACCGGATCGTCGATGCGGAGCTTCCCTTCCTCGAACAGCTTCATCAGCGATGGCGTGGTGGCGATGACCTTGGTGAGCGATGCCACGTCGAAAATGGTGTCGACGGTCATCGGCTCGCGCGCAGGCACCAGCGCTCGCTGGCCGTAGGCTTTGCGATACAGAATCTTTCCGTCGTGCCCGACGATGAGCACAGCGCCGGGAATCAGACCGTCGTGGACAGCCTGATCGATGACGGCATCGAGCGCCGCGGACCCGGAAAAAGACCTGCGCGGCTGCGACGCCAGCCAGCGCCAGTGCGAGCAGCGTCTTCATGCCAGTTTGGCGGCGATCCCTTCCAGCAGCGCGGCCAGCTCGACATCTTTCTGCGTGATCCCGCCCGCATCGTGCGTGCTGAGATCCACCACGACGCGATTATAGACGTTCGACCATTCGGGATGATGATCGGCCTTTTCGATAGACGGCGCCGCGGTGGCCATGAATCCGAATGCGTGCGGGAAATCGGCGAACTTGTATTCGCGATGCAGCTTGCCATTCTGCACGCTCCAGCCGGGCAGGTGCGCCACGGCGGCGGAGATTTCGGCTTCGGTCAATTTCTTCCTCATTAAGCTCTCCCGTAAATCGGAATCACCGCGCCGCTGACGTCGCGCGGATTCATCGGACGCGAGCCACACCAGCAGCTTCGCAATCGATTCCGGCGCGACCCAGCGCGAAAAATCGGCCTGCGGCATCGCTTTGCGATTTGCCGGCGTATCGATGGTGCTGGGCAGCACCACGTTCGCGGTGATCCCCAGGTCCCTGGTTTCGGCCGCGACATTCTTAATCAGCGCGACCAGCGCGGCTTTCGAGACCGCGTAGGCAGTGATGTTGGGCGATGCTTCCACAGCGGCGCGCGATCCGACCGCAACGATGCGGCCCCGCCGCGCGGCGATCATCGGCTTCAGCACGGCGCGCATCGTCAAGAAAGCCACGCGCAGGTTGATGTTCATCATTAGGTCCCACGTTTCATCGCTGGTTTCGGCGACGGACTTACCTCCGCTGAAACCGCCGACCAGGTGGACCAGAGCATCGAGGGGACCATGGCGAAGCGCTTCCGCGACCATAGCGTCGCATCCCTCGGCTGTACCAAGGTCAGCCGCAATCGAAGTATAGGGCGGCGGTTCGCGCCAGGATTTTTCCACTCCGATGACGTTCATTCCGCGTTCGGCAAATACGCGGCAAACGGCGCTTCCCAGACCGCCGCCGGCTCCCGTGATCAGGATGCTCATCCTTAAATTGTACGTGCATCAGACATCCAGGCCCACGGCGCGCATCAGTTCGAGCGCGTTGCTGCGCGTGACCACCCCTTCGCGCAGGCGGTAGTCGAACTTGATTTCGCCGCCTTCCAGATGATCCTCAAAGTGGACGTTGATCGCACGGCCGTGCAGCGTTTCGGCGATCTGCGCCAGCGCCAGGTCGTGCGTAGTCACCAAGCCGATGGCGCCGCGTTCCACCAAGCCGCGCACCAGTGCTTCCGCCCCGATGCGCCGATCGTGGGAGTTGGTGCCGCTTAGTAGTTCGTCGAGAAGAAATAATGTCGGGCGACCCGAGCGCGGCAATTCGACGATATCGCGGAGGCGCGAAATCTCGGCGTAAAAGCGCGAGCGGTTGTCGATCACCGAATCGTTGGCGCGCATCGAGGCGCCGATATAAACGCGGGAGACGCGCAGTCGCGCAGCAGTCGCGGGCGCGCCGGCCCACGCGAGAACCGCGTTGATTCCGATGGCGCGCATCAGCGTGCTCTTGCCGGACATATTGGAGCCGGAAACGATCCACAGGCGAGTCGCGCCGCCGATTGAGACATCATTTGGAACAGCGACGCCGGGAGGAATCAGGGGATGCGTCAGCGCAGACGCTTCGAAGATCGGGCCATCATCGATCAGCTCCGGGAAGACTGCTGCGGGACGCTCATACGCGAAGCTGGCGAGCGAGCAGAGCGCTTCAAACTCGCCGATGGCCGCGGTCCATTGGCCTATATGCGGACCGCAGACGCGACGCCAGGCTTCAATCGCCATCGCGAACTGCGCGATCCACAAAAGCGTTGCGGCGATGGGGCGGAAGAACGCATTGAAACGAGCCGTGTCGAGCTGGCCGATCATGCGCTGGAGCCGGTCGATTTCCTTCGATGCAAGGCGTCCGCCGGTTTCGAGCGCGTGTTTCAACGCGACCAGGTGAGGCGAAGAGAAAGGCTCGCGTTCCAGTCGTGCCAGCAGCAAGGAAAGCAGCCGAAGCTCGCGCGCGGGAGTTTCCACCGATCCGGAAACCTGGCGCAGTCCATTTCGCACGCTCAGATTAAATGCCATTTCGAGGAGCACGACGATCAGGAAAGACGCCAAGCTGATGACGTGCGCCAGGAATAGCCCGAACGTCGTCACGGCAGCGCAGGCAAGTACGAATGCGAGCATGCGTGCGCCGGGGAAGAAAGGCGCGGGCGGCTGCGCTCCCCACGCTGTCAGCACTTTAGCATCGACCGCGGCGCGAATATCTTCGCCCATCAGCGCAAACTCTTCGCGCAACGCGACGTTTCCGCGAAGCTCTGCAACCGACTGCTGGCGCTCGAGAACTTGCTCCCGTTCGCCGGGAGCGAGCAGCCATGAAGCCAAAGCATTTTCACCCGCGGCGGTGCGGGCGGTGGAAAGCAGCTCAAATAGCGACCCGCGCCCGAACACATCCAGATCGTCGGCGTAAACATGCTTGGGGTCGCGAAACCGTTCGCCTTGCGAGCCCTTGCCGATCCAATGACTGGTGAGCCGCCCGATGGCTCGCTCGAAATAAGCGATGCCGCGCGCGGCGGCAGCGCGGGCGCGATCCACCCGGTCATGCACGATCGCCAAGCCGATGAAGACGATCAGCGGCGCAAGCAGCCACCAGGCTTGCATCCAGCCTGCGCCAAAGGAACATCCAGCGATGGCCACCGCGGCGAGCCCCGTGATCAGCCGTGCATTGCCGAGTTGGCGATAATGCCCTTCCGCGCGCGCATGCGCACTACGCCAAAAGTCCAGACGCTGGGAATATTCTTCGGAGGGATGCACGAAACTGAATTGTATCCTGTATTCTGATACTTGCTTCCACGCCTCCGCACCAACCTGGATTTTTTCCCTTCGCCAGTCGAGGAACGGCCGGGATTGATGATCCGCGATCCGTTTCACTACTCAGACGCGGTATTGATTATCCCGCCTGCACTGGTGCAGTGCCTGGAATTTTTCGACGGCGTGCGCGGCGAGCTTGACCTGCGCGCGCATCTGGTACGCCTCACCGGCGATCTTCAGGTCACCGAATTGCAGCAGCATCTGATGGAAACCCTCAGCTCGGCTGGATTCCTGGATGACGAAACATTCGCGCAGCGCAAGCAAGATGCCGAGCGCGCTTTCGCGGAGGCTCCGGTGCGTTCGGCGACCCACGCCGGGAGTGGTTACCCGGCCGAGCCTGAGGCGCTGACGCAAACATTTCGCGAATACATGGGTGACCATACCGCGCCCTCCGACGGGCGCGTGCTCGCGATCGCCGCGCCGCACGTCAGCCCGTTCGGCGGCGTAGACGCGTATCGCGCGGCCTACGCAGCGCTCTCGCCGGACGATGCGGAGCGCACGTTCGTGATCCTGGGCACGTCTCACTATGGCGCGCCGGACCGGCTCGGGTTGACGCGGAAACCGTTCCAGACGCCCATCGGGGAAACCGTGACTGACTTGAGCATTGTCGACCAACTCGCAGCGCGCGCCGGAGACGCGGCGCTGATGGAAGACTATTGCCATGCCGTCGAGCACTCCATCGAATTTCAAGTGGTATTTTTGCAACACCTTTTTGGCCCGCGAATTCGCGTGGTCCCGATTCTGTGCGGGTCCTATGCGCGCAGCATTTATCAGGGAGGGTTGCCGGAACAGAATCCCGGCGTCGAACGGATCCTGGGCGAGCTCGCCGAGTTGGCCGCACGCGAAGGCGACAAACTGCTGTGGGTATTGGGAGTCGACATGGCGCACATCGGGAGGCGCTACGGCAATTCCATCGACGCTAAGGCCGGCCAAGGCGAGATGGAGGTGGTCGCCAAGCGCGATCATGACCGGATCGAACGGATGGCCGCGGGCGATGCGCGCGGGTTCTGGGAACTCGTGCAGCAAAACCAGGACGATCTTAACTGGTGCGGGTCGGCTCCAATCTATACGTTTCTGAAGGCTTTACCGGACGCGCGCGGCAGCCTGCTCAGGTACCGGCAGTGGAACATCGACGAACAGAGCGTGGTCAGCTTCGCGGGCATGCGGTTTCACTCAAGATAGTCGTTGGTCCGGCCGATTAGATAGTCGGGTACGAACGTCTTGATCTCACTCCGCAAAACGGCCAACGAGCTCGACCGCCTGATGGAGCTGCAGGAAGCCACGGCAGAGTGTTACGCTCTGGCGCTACGATCGATGTCGCAGTATGCGATTGAAGCCGATCCCGCGGATCTGGCGGAGTTTCGCGAGCATCTGAAAACCATGGGCGAACTGTGGCGCGAGGCGGAAGGCACCGAAGCGCTGCGTTCCGTGCAAGCTTCTCTTCGCGGGGAGCTGCGCGAGTATCGCGATAAAGTACACGAGCGCATCGCTCGCCTGCGCGCCGAAGTGGAGGCGGGGGCGGAAGCGATGGCCACCTTCGCCGCGGGTATCACCAGCAGCGGCGCGGACCATGAAAATCAGATGAAGCGCGAGTTGTTACGCCTGGAGACGGCTGCGCGCAGCGACAACCTGGAGGAGATGCGTCGCAGTATCCGCACGGCCATCGCGGGAATCACGGCGGGCGTGGACCAGCTCCGGCAGGAGCATCAGATGATGATGGCGCAGTGGCAAGACGAAATCCGCATGCTGCATCAGGAGTTTCAGGCCGAGCGACGCGCGCTGTTTATCGATAAGGCGTCCGGGGCATGGAACCGGCCGAAGCTGGACAGCCGGATCGAAGAGCTGTTGCGCCAGGACCAGCCGTTCTGCGCGTTGCTGATCGTGGTCCGCAATCTGAACCGGCTGGAGCGCCGTCATTCGCGCGCGGCGGTGGATGGCGCTCTGAACGCGCTGGTGCGCCGTCTTCACGGTGCGGTCAGCGCGGAGGCCTTCGTCGGACGCTGGTCGCGGGACGAGTTCGTGGCAATCCTGGATGTGCAGCCGACCGGCGCAATGGCGCTTTCCCGCGACGTGACCAAGAAGCTTTCCGGCAACTACTCAGTCCAGGAGAACGGCGTCGCGCACGACGTGGCCGTGGAGGTGATCGCCGGGGTGGTAGATCGCAGCCGGTCTGGGGATATGGACGCTTTCCTGAAGAAGTTGGAACAGATGTCCCGAGCTCTGACGCAGGGCTAGCGGCATGTGGAGACAACCTGAGCAGGCCCCCTCCGTGGCCGTCGCGGCCCGTTCCGGCCGTCTGTCAGATCAGCTACTTGCCGAGCCGCGCGCGCAAGAGTCAAGCAAGCGGCCGCGTGGCATGCTGACGAACTCTCAGCGATAGCCGCTAGAACCTGAATCTGACGCTGAATTGCATCAGACGGGGCGTGCCTGATTGAGTCATAATCTGCCCGAACTGCTGCGAGTCGATACTGGTGTTGTTGCTGAACACCGCGAAGGCAGCGTGATTGAAGACGTTCAGAGCTTCCATCCTCAGCTCCACCGTAAATTGTTCGGTGATCTTGGTGTTCTTGAACAGGGCGGCGTCCATGTCGAACACGCTGGGCCCCGTAAACTGACGGCGTTGCAGCTCGCCGAGCATTCCGGCCGCCGGGTTGGTCACGATCTCTCCCGTGAACTGCGGCTGACCCGCCGGAGCCACCGCCCGTCCGTCCGGACCGATTACCGACTGCGGAACGATGTAAGGCCCGTTTCCGGTCATCTGGAATTGAAGAATATTCTCGAGCTGCGGGCGCGTAAGAGCAGTATTGGCCATGTTCTCGCCGGAGCTCGCCTCGGGCAGCAGCGTTCCGAACCCGGATACGAGCGAAAATGGATTACCCGATTGCCAGGATAAGTTGCCGCTGGTGGTCCAGCCTTCAATCAACCGGTTCCATCCGCGCACCAGGTGCAGCGCGTGACCGGCGCCAAATGGGAGATCGTAAGAATAGTTGGCTTTGAACTGATGAGTCAGGTCGCCGGGCGAACGCGACCGTTCGAGCTTGGTGTTATTAATATCTTCAAACGGCTCGAAACGGCTTTGCGAGAGTCCGGCCGCATCGGTCAGCCATTTCGAGTACACGTAATTGGTCTGGAACTGAAGACCATTCTGGAATCGATGCCGCGCCTCAAGCTGAAGCTGATCGTCTTCCGAATTGCTGAAATTGTCCAGATAGACAGCGCTCAGCGCGTTCGGGTTGGGATAGAACTGGAGCTTGCCGTTCTCGCCGTTGATGGTGTACTGATAGGCCAACTCCCCCGCCTCGCCGTTCTGAATCAGCGTGTCGACGGTTGGATCGCGCAAATTACCGCCGCCGCCGAGCTGCGCGAACACCGGCAGCGGCTGGCTGCCCTGAATCCGCGGATTATAAACCGGATTGAAGGTCCCGGTTTGTTTCTGCGCCAGGAAGCCGTTGCTCTGCGCCTTCACAAAATCGCCGAGAAAGCCATTCGAAGTAATGTTGATCTGGTTCAGATCGAATCCGCGCAACAATTTCGTGGCGTGATCGCCCAACAGCCGCACTTCGATGATGGTGCCTTTAATTTCGTGCTCGATCGAAAGCACAAACTGCTGATCGTAAGGAGTTTTCAGATTTGGATTGATCAGCGTGTAAAAGGCGCCGGGATTGAGGCTGTACTGGGTCGCGTAAGACGTGGGTACTTGATACGTGCGGGGCCGGAATCGCCGGCAGATGAGTGACGGTTCCACTGAGACCGAAGTTCGCCGGGAACGCCTGGAGTCCCGGGTTCGTGCTGGTGAAAGCATCGGTCACCTCCACCATCTGGTCATCCACGTAGCGCAGAGCATATCCAGCGCGCACCGACGTTTTTCCGTTGCCGAACACGTCCCAGGCGACGCCGCCGTTCGGCGCCCAGTTGTTAAGCGGCTTGTGATAATAAGGCTGCCCCACGGAATTGCCATAAAACACCAGCGAATTGTTGGGATCGAGCAGAGACTGGAGCGCGTTGTTACCGACAATCGCCGGCTGCAATTCGAGCGAATTGGCCTCATTCACCGGAGTATAGTAATCCCACCGCAACCCGAGCGTCAGGGTGAGATTCTTGCGAATCTTGTACTTATCTTCCCCGTAAAATGCATGATTGTCGTAAGTGAAATTTCGCACCCAGGGAGCGCCGGGAACATAACCCGAGGTTCGGCTGGTGACGTTATATACGGCGCTGTCATTGTCGAGCAGGCCGGCCAGCGTCGCGAGCAGCAAGTTGGCGTTTTGCAGGTCCGACGCGCCAATGCCGGGAAGATCGGAATTCGCCAGCAGGTACTGCTGCTGCGCTGGCGAATCGATTCCGACGTTGTAATTCGGGATGGTCCCGCCGTAATCGTAGCTGCGAATCCGGACGCCCTGATACTGATATCCAAACTGAATCGTGTGCCGGCCACGTTGCCAATACGCGTTGTCCTGAATACTGCGCGTTCGCGTGTTGCGCCCCTGCGGCAGAAACTGCGCCGCCGCGACTGGAGACGTAAAATCCAGGCCGCCGATGATCGACGACGGGAATGGACCCGTCATGTCGAAAGTGGCCGGGGCGAAGTTCAAACCGCCGCGAACTTCGTTGGTCAGCGTCGCCGTGGGACTCCACCGCCACGAGAGCGACGCAAACTTGATGTCGTCGTTGTTCTGCACCGGCGAAACCGAAGCGTAGCTGACTGCGGCGTCTGGACGGTCCACCGTATCGCGATTCCACGCGTATGAACCCGCCAGCGAGTGTTTGGTTGAAAGATTGTAGTCGACTTTTCCGGTGACGTGATCGCGATCTTCATTGGCCCGCACCAGATAGGAATAGCCGGCGGTATTCAGCAACTGGCCGGGCTTGCTGTCTCCGACCCGATAATTATTGATTTTCGACGCCGACGGGATCTGGTTGATCAGCGCCTGCACCGCCGGGTCCGGCGCGAGTCCCGTGATTTGAAGAATGTTGGCCTGCTGGAGACGCCCATTGGTGTCAACGTAGGAAAAAATTCCGTCGCGCGCGGTCTGCGTCAGTATGGTGGCGTCTTCCGCGTTCTGGTTGCGCAGCCGGACCGCTTCATAATTCATGTAGAAAAATAACCTGTCGCGACGGATGGGCCCGCCCAGCGACCCGCCGATGTTGTTGAGGTTCAGCCGCGGAATTCCGTTGCCGTCTTTATTGTCGAAAAAGTCGTTGGCCGCGAAATCGTTGTTCCGATTCTGCCAGTACGCGTTGCCGTGAAACTGGTTGGTGCCGGAGGGCGTGACAAAGTTAATCTGCGACCCGCCGCTTGCCTCAGATCCGGAGAGCGCGGTGGTGATGGTGAACTCCTTCACCTGGTCGAGCAACAGCAGGTTGGGCGTGAATTGCGTCGCATTGTCGCGCAGATAATTGTCTTGAATGTTTACACCGTCCAGGCTGACCGTGCTGAACGATTCGCGCTGGCCGTTGATGTTGGTTGCGAACTGATTCGCGGACACGCCCGCCTGCGTGGTTATGAACGCCAGCGGATTGCGGTCGGCGACAGGAAGCCGTTCGATCTGTTCGGCCGTGATAGTGGTCGCGATGGCCGTGCTGGTGGTCTGCACGCTCTCCGTGCCCGCCTGCACTTCGATGCTGGCTGCGGTCGAAGCCATCGATAACTTCAGCGGCGGAAGGTCCGTGGAGCGGGCCGCGTCGATCTTGACGCTCTCCAGTTTGTAGGTCTCAAAACCCGAGGCTTCCACCTGAAGATCGTAAAGTTCCGACCGGATGCTTTCGATGGTGAACTCGCCTTGGTTGTTGGTCAGCGTCTGTAGCAGCGCCCGCTTGCCGCCATGCAGCATCAGGCTGACCGTGGCCTTCGGCACTGAGGCGCCGGACGGATCGATCACGGATCCGGTCAGCCGTCCGTTGGTCTGCGCAAGAACGATGCTGGAACCGAGCAGGAAGACCGCCAATGCAGTACGCACACCACCCCCAAACTGGCGCCGGTACAGACGGCGCACTGAGCAATTACTTATTTCGGCAGTCTAGCATGAGTACAATAGCCCTATGAGAATCCCATGGTTCTGTAGCGCATTGACCTGCATGGCTTTGCTTTCGTTTGGCCAGCGGCCTGCCGATGAATTCCAGACGAAGGCGGGCGTCCTGAAGATTACCCCGATCCAGCATGCCAGCCTGATGATCCAGGCCGGCGGCCAGGTGGTTCACGTCGACCCGGCGCAGGGCAATTACGAAGGCCTTCCGCCCGCGGATCTGATCCTGATTACCGACATTCACGGCGATCACCTGGCGCCGAAACTGATTGATCGCTTGAAGAAGTCCGGCACCGTGATCGTCGCGCCGGAAGCCGTGGCGAAAACCGTGACCGACGCGACCGTCCTGCACAACGGCGAGACCAAGAAGGTCGGCCCCTGGACCATAGAAGCCATCCCGATGTACAACCTGAAGCGCGGCCCGGCCGAAGGCAAGTTCTATCACGACAAAGGCCGCGGCAACGGCTATGTGCTGACTTACGGCGGCCTGCGCATCTATATCGCCGGCGACACTGAAAACATCCCTGAGATGCGCGCGCTGAAAAATATCGACGTGGCCTTCGTCCCCATGAATCTGCCGTTCACCATGACGCCTGAAGAAGCCGCGGAAGCGGTGCGCGCGTTCCATCCGAAGGTCGTATATCCCTACCATTACAAGGGTTCCGATCTGAAGGTATTCGAAAAAGCCCTGGAGGGTTCCGGGATCGAGGTGCGAATCCGGGACTGGTATTCTTAGATCGCTTCCAACTCCTCTTCGAGAAGCTGCTTTTGATACAGGTCGGCGTAATAGCCACCCTGTTCCAGAAGTTCGGCATGCGTACCTTCCGCGACCACCGTCCCGTGTTCCAGTACGAAGATCTGATCGGCATTGCGGATGGTGGAAACACGGTGCGAGATGAGAATCGTAGTTCGCCCGCGCATCACTTCAGAAAGACCGCACAGGATTTGCTCTTCCGTGGCAGTATCTACGCTGGCCAGTGCATCGTCCAGGATCAGAATGCGCGGATCGCGCAGCACCGCCCGCGCGATCGCCGTGCGCTGTTTCTGCCCGCCCGAGAGCGTTATGCCGCGCTCGCTCACAATCGTTCGGTAGCCATCCGGAAATCCCGCAATGTCGGAACCGAGACCGGCTAACTCGGCAGCGCGCCGGATCTGATCTTCGGTCGCGTCTTTGACGCCAAACGCGATGTTTTCGCCCAACGTCGCACTGAACAGGAAGGTTTCTTGCGGCACATATCCGATGGTCCGGCGCAGATCCTGCGGAGAGAATTCCCGCAGGTCGATGCCGTCGAGCGTCACAGAACCCGTGGTCGGATCCGCCAGGCGCGGAATGAGATGCGCGAGCGTGCTCTTGCCGCTGCCAGTGTGCCCGACAATAGCGACAGTCGCGCCGGCGCGAATGCACACGTCCACGTTCTCCAGCGCCGCTCGATTGCCGTAGCGGACGCCCACGTTTCGAAACTCGATCGCGCCTTTGGCCGGCGTAGGCATCGGGCGCGGATTCGCGGGCGCCGCGATTCGCGGGCTCTCTTCCAGCAGCGACCGCACCCGTCCCAGCGACGCCCTCCCGCGCTCCACCAGGTTCGCCACCCAGCCCATGGCGATCATCGGCCAAGTCAACATGTTCATGTAAGTGAAAAACATCACGAAGCTGCCCAGCGAAATCTTGTGCGAGGCGAAGCGCCATCCACCCACCCACAAAACCAGCAGAAACGTAATGCCGATCAGCGCCTGCAAGGACGCATTGAACAACCCGGAAATGCGCGCCAGACGGATGTTTTCGCGAATATAGCCGGCGTTCACGCGCTCGAACAGGGTCATCTCGGCGCGCTCCTGCACATAGGCGCGGACCACGCGCACGCCCGATAGATTTTCCTGCACGCGATTGCTGATGTCGGAGAACATGCCTTGAATGGACTCGAAGCGATCGTGAATACGGCGGCCGAACCCGAGCACCACCAGGGTTACCAGCGGCGCCGGCGCCAGCGCGACCAGCGTCAATGTCCAATCCACTCGCAACATGATCGCGACCGTGAACACCAGGGTGAAGCCGGTCTCGAACAGATACATCAGGCCCGGACCCAGCATCATCCGAACCGCGTTCATGTCGTTGGTAGCGCGCGCCAGAATATCGCCGGTGCGCATGCGGCTGAAGAACTCGCCGTCGAGCGTCACCAGCCGCCCGAACATGTCGTTGCGCAGATCGTATTCCACATCGCGCGAAATCCCGATCAGGATGATGCGCATCCAGTACTGGAAGAGGCCTTTCGTCAGGGACAGAAACACAATCAGGGCGCAAAACGCGAGCATCATGCGGATGGCGCGCCCGTTGGTCAGCGCATCGATCGCTCCGCGCATCGCCAGCGGGACCGCGGCGCCCACTGCGTCCTTGACCAGCAGCGATCCAAGGCCCAGCACGAACCCGCGCCGGTAGGGCGCGAGATACGGCTTGATGAATTTGAGTTGAGCCTTCACATCCCGAACCACTCCGAGACCGTCTTCATCCATTCGATCACGAAGACTTTGCGCGCGTCACGCGAGCGCCACCAGCCGTCCGGCGTAAAATCGTGATCGGGCGCCGCGACCACGTACCAGGTGACGTTCCGGCGCGGCGGCGCGGCAGATTTTGCCGGCGCGGCGGGTATGGAAGTCGCTGGTCACCAGTAAGACGCTCTTCGCTCCCAACCGGTGCAGTTCGCCCACCGACTCTGCTACCTCGTCCCGGGTCGACCGCGCGGAATGCCGGAAATGCAGAAAATACGATTCCGGATACCCGTGATTCACCGCGAACGGAATCGCCAGATCGCATTCGTAGTACCCGTAGAGGCCGGCCGGTCCGCTGACCAGAACCTTGGGCGCGTAGCCATCTTGCACCAGCTCCGCCGCTTTCAGAATGCGGTTCCCGAAAGAATCGCCGGCTAGCACCAGCACGATGTCGGCCTTTTGTGGAGGCCCGGCCTGCACCAGGTACCCGCCCATCGCGGCCAAAATCGGCCTGTAAAATGCCAGCGCGACGGCAAGCAAGGCCGCCAGAAGCAGAAACCAAATCCGGAGTTTCCGTGACAATGAACTATCCGAGCGCTATCGTTCGTCCGAGCCGCGCTGATCGAGCCGTCCCACCGACTTCAACCGCTGGAACAAGCGCTCGACTTCCTCTTCATCTTCGGGCCGGAGCAACGGATAACGGAGCGGCGGCAACTGTTTGGCTGCGGGTGCTTCGCCCCAAAACTGGCGATACGGAATCCCGTCGAGCAGCGCTTCGCGCGAATAGCGCCGTAGGTGGCGGAGCAGGCTGGTGCAAGAATCGAGATCGCCGGCATGCACCAGCAGAATGCGGCTCTCATCGGCGAGCGTTACGTGCACTGCCAGCGGCGCGTTCCAGCCGGTCTGGTCGATGCGGCGGATCTCACTCCAGGGAATCGCTTGGCGTCCGATCGAAAGATGGGTTTCGCGAATCTCGATGGCCGGCCTCAGAGTCAGCACAAGAATCGCGACCGCCGAAACCGCGAACAGCCCTGCCGCGATCCACGCCGGAGCCCAGCGCAGCGCCGTCCAGCTTGAAAGCAACGCTCCGCCGAGCGCGAAGATCGCTAGCAAAAGAAAACGGCGAGAAGGAGTATAACGCGCGACCGGACGACCCACGCATCCAATCTACCACGAGTCGAAAAGCACCGTCAGCGCCTACCGCCGGAACTTGGTGAGGTCCTTGGCCGCTTCCATCCAGTTGTACACGATGGGACAATACGTTGCCCGATCGACGAACTGCCACATCCGGCTGGGGATGGATCCCGCGCCCTTGAGCAAGTGCGGAAACCGCTCGCAGTTCCCGGGCCGAGCTTCATACACCGTACATTCGTTTCCATCCAGAAACACGCATCCCTCTTTGGTGCGCTTCAGGATTTGCGTGCCGTCCTCGGCGGTCATCGTGTATTGCTCGATGAAATCGCGGTCCTTAATCCGGAAGAATTTGGCGAGCTTTTCAACGTCGCGCTCCGCCAGCTCCACTTCGGAGACGCGGCAGCATTCGGCGCACGCGCGGCAATCGATCTGATCGTGAACTTGTTCGGCCGCGTGGCGAAACTGCCGCTCTACCCACGTTCGCGTTTTAAGAAATTTGCGGAAGTGCAGGTTTTCCTCGCGCTTCTGCTCGCCCAGGCGCCGGATCTGGACCAGATCGGTGATCACGCGTTCATTATCCCGCACGGTACAATCGACGTTTGGCCGACCGACTCTACCTATCCTGCTGGATTCGCGGCTTCAACGCCTCGAACATGCTGCAACACTTCGAGACCATGCTGCGCCTGTTTCCGTTTTCAAATTTGGCCGCGCGCGGACCGGAGTTGCGCATCTACGCGCTGGAACACATCGAGCCTCCCCAAGTGGAACATGATTTTGCGCCGCGCACGGACCCGGAAGAGATCGTCGCCGCGGCTGGCGAATTCACCCTTGACGATTGCGTCTGCGAAGTCGACGCGGCGTGGGACTTATGGCAGTTCGACGGCGATTGGAAACTCGCGCCCGCCGCGGTGACACTCACCTGCTTCGGCCCTTTTTTCGGAAAATGACGTGGGCGACCATCTGCGCATCGACTTCGGCACCGACGCCCGCTATCTGCCCGATCCGCACATCGAAGGCAGTGTGCGGATGAGCCAATCGAACCTGAAGAGTCTGGTGACGCTGACGCATCAGATCGAACAGGCATTTAAGCTGAATCGCCGCCAACTCTGGTCCGACAGCGGCGAGAATCCGGCCGAAGCCATCGCCCAGTCGCTGGCGGAGCCCCTCAATTAGCGAAGCGTCCCGGTCGCGCGGCATGCTAACGAACTCTCAACCCCAGGCCACCAGGACGCTGACGGGTATTGTGGAAAAAATTCCGGATCGGACAAATCCTGCACTCCCGTTTCATGCCCTGAGGGGTGCGTCGAGAGCCGGCGTTGTAACCGCTTCATGCTCGTCCGCGGTCCGCGGATCCGGCGTTTCTCGCAATCTGCTTGAGACTTAAAGTACAATCCCGCCACGGCAAGTTTGCGGAAACGGTTGTCTGAAAGGGAAGGCCAGTTGCTCGCATTCGAAGGCCGAACTCAGATCGCTGGTTCGGGTGCAGAGGGGCCACAGGGTGTCATTCCCACGGATCGGCGCCTCTGATGACTTAAAGGATTACGATGCCGACAAATGAACCTGATGCTGACGAATTGGGCGAGAGCAACCGGCAATCGCTGGAAAAGGTTCAGTCCCTAGTGGACGATCTGAAGGTCGTTGAGGAATACGAGAAGAACCTTCTAGACGAGCCGAAACGACCCCCGAGTGCCAAAACCAGGGGGGCTTGAGGACCGCAGGAAAGGCGATTAGTTTCTGCGAGTTGGTCCCGCGATACCGGATCGAGCTGCAAGAAATTCATCAGCCAGGGCGGCTTTCGGAAGTACTGCGTCGCCCGGCGGGTCGCCCTTGGTCTTCAGGCTGACGCTCGGGCTGCGCGAGCTTCGACGGATCGAAGGTGAGTCCGCGGATTTCCCCGGTCTTCCGGCCGCGTACGTCGCCGAGAGCGATTCCAGGGTCGATGGAGGCTTCAGTCGAGCCATCCTCTTTCAGCATTATTCTGCGCCCGCGGAAGGCCCCGGCTAGAAGTCGAAGCGCAATCCAACTTTGAACAGCCGCGGCGAAAGGACGTTGGTCGGATTCAAGAACAGCGTGCCGAGGCTTCCAGTACCGGCCGTCGGTGAGCCGGCCGTCACGCTGGTGTTGACCGAGGTGACCGTCCCGGCATTCAACAGGTTGTAGATGTCGAACTCGGGCTCCAGCTTGTAGCGTTCTTTGATGGCGAAGATCCGGGAGACACGCCAATCGAGCAGGTTGACGCCCGGCAGCCGCTGCCAGCCGGGAGGCTCGACGTAAATGTTCTGCGTGGTTTGCGTCAGCGTCTGGCCCGCAATTGCGCCAGTCACTGTGTAGCTGGCGACTTCCGGATAGCCAGTGACATGCTGGAAGTCACCCGCCATTGTGATTTTCCATGGCAGGTTGTAGATGCCATTGATCTTGAAGATAACGGTCGCGTCGCTGCCAAGGTAGCCGATCCGGTTGTAGTCGTTGTTGGGGTTGTTGAGATCGTCCAGGGAACTGTTGACGTCACCGGTGTAGGGACCGTGAACATGGCCATACGTTAGCCCGCCGCCCATCATCCAGTTCGTGGTCATGCGGCGATTAAAGGTAAAGTCGATTCCGTGATAGAACTGGTTCAGCAGCGGCGAGTTCAACAGGATGGAATTGTTCAGGCCCTTGGTCGCGGGGCTTTGATTATAAACCGTCAGGGGCCCGCCGGTGAGCGGGTTTTTGATGTTGATCGGGATGTAGCTGCTGAAGGGAACCGAAAGATTCTCACGCCCGATCTGATCGTAGGTGCCGCGATACCATCCCATAACCGTCAGGATCACGCCGGCGGGAAGCTCCTGCTGAACGCCCAGGCTGTATTCCCAGCTATACGGACGTTGCAGCGCCGGACAAAGGTTGGCGTTCATGCCGAGCCCGGTGCAGACCGATGGCTCGGAGATATGAGTCGTCAAACCGCCGACGAATCCATTAAAAGCGGCAAGATTGAGTTGGCTCGGCGTGGGACCGTTGACAATGCAGGCCGCGTTCCCTTCCGAAGCCGGACAAGTCCACGGTACCGTCGCCGTACTTAAACCGAGCGGGTTGACGAAGGTATTCAGACTCATTCCCTCGCCCTGCATGTACCGGTTTGCGCTCCCTTTGACGACTGTCTTGCCCTTCCCGGTGACGTCGTATGCGAAGCCGAAGCGCGGCGTCCAGTTATTCCAGCTAGGGACGCCGTTTTCAGCGGGATAGTTGCGAGCGCCGATGTAGGTGCCCGCAGGCGAAGACTGCGCCGGAATCCAGGCGTAGTATCGTTCCCAACGGACTCCGTAGTTGATGGTCAGGCGCTTTTTGATAGTCCAGGAGTCCATCGCGTAGATGCCCAGAATCTCAAGGTTGTTCTTCTGGATATTCACCGGCGTGTTGTAGAGCGTCGCCGAAGTGGGCACGCCGTTGATGACTACGCCCTGCAAGTCGCCGTTCGCCGTGTATTTCTGCTGGTAGCCGTCCTGGCTGTCCTGCACGCCGAATTTGAAGTTATGCCGTCCAGCCCAACTGCTGTTGAAGTAGCCGGCAGAGACATCCAGCGCCCCGCGATAGACCGGATTCAGGTAGTTGTATTGCGCGGCGTTATAAACCGTCGCCGTAGCGCTGTCATATACCGAGATCGCGCCCGGCGTGATGTCGTTTTGATAACGGTAGGGGGTTTTTCCGGCGGTCAACATGAAGCCGGCGTCGATCACCCACACCGTCGACGGCACCATGGTGTATCGCGTCGCTCCTTCATAAGCCGGCTGGTTTTGCAACACGGTGGTGACGTTGTCGCCAAAAGAGCCTTGGTTCCGGCGATGATAACGGTTCTTTTGATTCCGGAAATACATCACGCTCATCCGGTTTTTGGGGTTGATCTGATAGCTGATTCTCCCCATCTCGTCGGCGATCTGGTTGTCGTTCAGCGCCTGAGTCCCGTCCAGATTGAATGCGCCGGCAACCAGGTTGTTGGTTGCCCACAAACGCCACGACGTGAACCACCACAGCTTGTTCTTGATGATCGCCCCGCCCACCTGGCCGTTATAGTCGTAGCTTTCCGTGATCGGGTTGCCCGGAATCACGCTGCCCAGGTTTACCTTGGCCTTGACCGCAGCCGACAGGTTGTTCAGGAGCTGCGTCCCGAGCGTCGAACTGATGTTATTGGATTGCATCCCCTGCGAGGCGCCATTCATGAACACGCGGCCGTGAATCTCATTGCCGCCGTCCTTGGTGATCATGTTCATATAGACGCCGCCCTGCGACACGTCGGCGGGAGCGGCGCCGACCACGTAATTAACCTCCTGGAACATACCCATGTCGTAGTACATCAGCGTCGCTCCGCCGCCGCCACCGGGCCAATTCACGCTCACGCCATCGATCATGAACTTCTGGTCCGCGCTTCCATTCGAGCCGTGGGCCACCAAGGCCGCCTGCTGCATACCCGCCGAACCTCCCACGTCGAACGTCGAAGTGGTCACGGCCGGCACGGCGTCGGCGATCGCCCACGGGCTGCGCCCGTTCGGGATGTCTTCCATCACGGCCTGGTTCGCGACGCTTTGCAAGGTGACGTGTTCGGTGTCGATGGTGGCGGCCTGCGCCTCGACGGTCACCGCCTGCGTGACGTCTCCAAGCTCGAGTTTCACGTTGGCGTCCACGTGAACACCGGTGTTCAGCACGATATTCCGCTGCACATAGCTCTTGAACCCGGTTTTCTCAAACCGGATTTCATAGGTTCCGGGAGGCAGCTCCAGGAATTTGTATTCGCCGTTGGCGTCGGCGGCAATGATCCTGGGTCCCCCAATGAGGGAGGGGCTGGAGGCCGACACCTTGACGTCCGTCAGAACCGCGCCGGTTGCATCGGTGACCGTTCCGCCGATGGATCCGGTAAGAATCTGCGCCGTCAGAAACGGAGAAGAGCATAGAACAAGAACCAGGGCGAAGAAGCAGGAAAGCGCCCATCGGATTCCGCGAGACTGAGTCATGTAAAACTCCTTCAACTGAATTCGGCAAAGCCTGAGTTACGCGCGTGCGTGAACCGCATGAGTGAAATTATTTTCGAAAGAGGACGAGCATGGTCCCGTCGACACCCACCATCACAATCCGCTGACAGAAACTAAACAACTATAAGACGATTCGGTCACGATTGGAAGAGGGCTCATTTTGAGATGTGCGGCTGCAGCCAAATTGTATTTTGAGGGATCGCAATATCACAGAACATCTTACGCCGCACGCGGGCGGCGGCTTTTGTTCCATGGCCCGTATCCTGTACAATGCAGGACTTGACCGAAGATTCCAAGAAACTGCTCGACGACGTGGGCTGGAAGATTCTCCATGAGTTGCAGGAGAACGCCCGCCTATCTCTGGCGGAGCTGGGACGGCGCGTCGGCTTATCGACGGCGGCGGTTCTGGAACGCGTCCGCCGGATGGAGGAAGAACGGATCATCCTCGGATATCACGCCGAAGTGGATCGGGCAAAGGCTGGGATGGCGATCACCGCGTTCATCCGCATCAGCGTGCAAGGCGAGGCCTTGAAGAAAGCCATCGCGGTCGCCGAGATGCTCGACGAAGTGCTGGAATGCCATCGGGTTACCGGAACCGATTCCTTCGTGATGAAGGTGGGTGTCGCCTCGATCGAGCATCTGCAAACCCTGTTCGATTATTTCTCGCCCTATGTGGCGACGACGACATCGATCGTTCTGTCGACGCCGGTGGCGCGCAGGACCATTCTCCAGCCGTCGGGCGCGCAAAAGCCGGTTAAGCCCGGAAAAAGAAGATCGCGGCCTTCCCGTCCGCTGTGATTACTCGCCCGGTTTCTTGCCGTTCGCAGGCGGCGGGGGCGCAGTAGGAGGAGCCGCAGTCGGAGCCGCCGTGGTCGCCGGGACAGGCGTCTTCTTGTCGTCCTTGGGAGCCACCAAACACTGATCCGACCGGCAGTTGTGCGAGTTCGCCGAACCGAGCTTTTCGAGCAGCGCGACCGTCTCCGGATGCGGGATGCCGAAGCGCGTTGGGCCATTCGCCATGTCCGCGACCGTGTTCTTGTCCTTGGCGACGGCCTTCACGTCTGCGCCGTGGTCGATCAAGTAGCTAATCAACTCATGGTTGCCGATGTAGGCGGCTCCGTGTAGAACGGTATAGCCTTTCGCATCCGTGGCGTTCACGTCCGCACCGAGTTGGACGCAGTATTTTACCGAGTCCATCCAGGTGGAATCGGGCGCGTTCATGCTGTAGTGATAGCCCCAGCCGATGCCCGAAGCGACCATCAAGGGCGTGTCGCCTCCAAAGGATGGAATGTCAGGATTTGCCCCATGCGCGACCAGCAACTTCATCGCATCCACGTCAGTGGACTGGGCCGCGCGCCAGAACGCCGTCGCGCCGGCGGTGTCCACCCACGAATGATCGCCGAAGGAGCGGAACCATAGCTTCTTGCCGAGCCTTGCGTTCGGATCGGCTCCATCGTCGAGCAGCGCCTTCATCAGATCGAGGTAGGGCATTTTTTCCTGCGCTGTTCCAGGCGCGGGAAACCAGCCTTTGGGAGCCCACTGAACGTCGACGGCCGCATATAAGGCGGTCAGTCCCTGATTGTTGGCGAGATTGGGATCGGCTCCCCAGTCGATGAGCAGTTTGGCCAAATCCAGGTGGCCATTCTGAATCGCCATGACCAGTGGGCTGGTTTTTTCCGATGTCGAAACCTGATTGATCTCGGCTCCGCCTTCGAGCAGTGCCCGCGCTGCGTCCGTCTGGCCGTCGCGTGCAGCAAACAACAGAGCCGTCATGCCGCCCATGTCGGTGGTCCCACGCTCGCGGATGATTCCGAACTGGCTGTTATTCGAATCTTCCGTCTTCGGCTTGTCGGAGCCAAGACGTTTTTCCAATTCGTCGACCTTCGCGGTCAGTTTTTGAACCAGGTCCTTGAGATCGCCTTCGCCCGGCTTGCCTCCGGCGGTGTAGACGGCCGATTTGAAACCCATGGAAGTAGCTAGCGCGTCCAGAGCTGCTTTATCATCCGCGGGCGAGCTGGCCGGAGCGGGCTTAGCTGCCGGCTTCACTTCCGTAACAGGATTGCCGTCGTCGAATCGCGGACCCGGTTTGGGGAGCTTCACGGCCTTTGTTGTAGCGGACGAATCGGCGCGATTTTCGAGCAGCACTTTAATCGCAGCCGCGCGATTCAGCGAAGCGGCAAACATGAGCGCGGTCTGACCGTGCGCGCCTTCCCGCGCGTCAACGTCCGCTCCATGGTCGATCAGCGTCTTCACGGCATCGGCGCTGCCGGAAGCGGCGGCGGTCATCAGGGCGGTGGTGCCGTGCTCGTCGGTCGAATTCGCATCCGCGCCGGCTTTGAGAAAAATGGCGATCATCGCGGCGTTGCCGTTCTTGCACGCCATGAACAGGGGCGTGATGGAGCCGACTCGCGTCGCGGCTTTCACGCTCGCGCCCGCGGCCACCAGTATTTTCGCGGTTTCCAGATCGTCGTTGAAGGCGGCCCAATGCAGCGCGGTGGTTCCATCGCCTTGTGGAGCGTTCACATCTACTTTTTGAGCGAGCAAAGACTGAACCGTCGCGCGATCGGAATGCTGCGCCGCGTCCGCGAGGCGGGTATCGGCCGCCGAAACAAGCATCGCAGCCAGCAGCATCGCGGTCAGAATTTTCGCCGGCATGTGTTTTTCCCCCTTCTCACGACGTTTAGATCGCGATCTCGCCGGTGCTGTCGCCGATGGATTCCACTTGCATGCCGACCTTGTGCAGCACAGTCAGCAGCACATTGGCCATGGGCGTCGAATCCTGGCACCGGACGTGTAAATTTCCCTTGACCTTGCCGTTGGCGTGGCCGGCCAAAAAGATCGGAACGCGTTTATGATTGTGCGCGTTCGAGTCGCCCAGCGGACTCCCGTAAAGGACCAGCGAATGATCCAGCAGATTGCCGTCGCCGTCGGGCGTGCTCTTTAGCTTGTCGAGGAAATAAGGAAGCAAGCTGACGTGATAGCGATTGATCTTGGCGAAATCCGCGATTTTGGCGGGAGTCTCGCCATGATGCGACGCCGTGTGGAATGGCGCCTTCACGCCGCTTTCCGCATACACGCGCTGGCAGACGTCGCGGCTCATCTTAAACGCCGAACAGCGCGTGGTGTCGGTCATGAACGCCAGAGCCTGAAGATCGAACATCAGTTTGATGTGCTCTTCGAAAGAATCCGGCACGCCGACCGGAGCGGCCGGTAGCGCACGCGCCACGCCGCTTGAATTGTGTTTTTCAGTCTTCTCGATGCGGCGCTCGATTTCGCGGACGTCTTCGAGAAATTCGTTCAGCCGGCTGCGGTCGGCCGCGCCCAGATCTTTTTGCAGAACGCTGACTCGATGCGCGATGCGGTCCAGAATGCTGCCCTTGGCCTGCTGGCGCAGAGCGCGCTCCTCGGGCGTTGCGCCGTCGCCAAACAGCAGCTCAAACGCCTGCCGCGGATCGATCGTCATCGGCAAAGGCTGCGTCGGCGAGGCCCAACTGATCGTATCCGAATACACGCAGGCATAGCCGTAATCGCAATGGCCGGATGAATCGACGCTCTCGATGCAAAGCTGGATCGAAGGCAGCGGCGTATCCTGGCCGAATTGCTGCGCGTACATCTGGTCGATGGAAGTGCCGCACAAAATATCGGCGCCCATGGTCAACTTGGGATGCGCCGCGGTCAGGAATACGGAACTCGACCGGAAATGGTCGCCGCCCTCCTCGGCATCGGCAAACGCGCCGGCGGGGCGAAGATCGGTATCGCTGATGATCGTCAGGTAATCGCGGAAGGGAGCCAGAGGCTCCAGCGTTTGGGTGAACTCGAAATCGGCGCCCTCTTTTTCAGGCGACCAGTAATGCTTGTTCGATCCTTCCACCGTGCTGCCTGCCGAACCGTGCACCATTTCGATGCAGCACAACCGCGGGCGCGGCGCCGCGGCAGTGGTGGCGAGCCTAGTCTGCGCGGGGACCATCGAATCGAGAAAGGGCAAGGCCAGCGACACGCCCATCCCCCGCAGGACCGTGCGCCGCGAAAGATGTTTCTTCGTGATGAACATTAGTGCTGCCCTCCATTTTCGCTCACAGCAGCGGGCTCGGCTCGACGCATCTGGAACGGCATACTTTTCACGATGGCCAGCACGAACGCGGAGAAACGGTTGTTATCCGGAGCCGCCGCTCGTTCGATCGACCGCACCATCGGCATATCCTTGGAATCCACGACACGCCCCAACCCGTAGGCCAGAAGTCTCTCTGTAAACGTCCCGATAAACGCGTCGGAATGGCTCAGGATCGCGTTGCGCAGGCTGATGGGACCATCGAGTTTCGAGCCGTCGAACATCTTGCTCGAAGAGTCGATGGGGAGGCTGCTATCTTTGATCCGCCAGGCTCCCACGGCGTCAAAATTTTCAAGCGCGAGGCCGATCGGGTCCATCAGCTGATGACAGGAATGACAGGGCTCATTCTTGCGATGCTGTTCCATTCTTTCTCTCACCGACTGCGCTTTGCCGTTCTCCTCGTTTTCTTTGAGCGGAGGAACAGTGGCGGGCGGGGGCGGCGGAGGCGTGCCGAACAGAACGATCATCACCCATTTCCCGCGCTGCACCGGCGAGGTGCGATTGGATACCGATGTCAGCGTCAAAACGCTTCCCTGTCCCAGCAATCCAAAGCGGTTTTCATCGGTCAGCGTGACTTTGCGGAACCGCGTGCCCAGAACATTTCGAATCCCGTAGTTTTTCGCCAGAACCTCGTCGACGAAGGTATAGTTGGCCGTCAGCAGATCCAGAATATTGCGATCTTCGCGCACGATGTTGTCGAAGAACAGCTCGGTTTCGCGGCGCATGGAATCGGCCAGGTTGCGGTCGAAATTGGGATATAGAAACGCGTCGGGCTGCGCGTCTTGGAGATTCTGGAGATTCAGCCACTGAGACGCGAAAATCTTCGACAGCGCGTCCGATTTCGGATCGGCCAGCATGCGCCGAACCTGGCGTTCCAGCATCTGCGGATCCTTGAGCTTGCCTTGGCTCGCGATCGTGATCAACTCATCGTCGGGCGCGCTGCTCCACAGAAAATAGGACAAACGCGACGCCAGTTCCAGGTCGCTGATCCGGTAATTGGCGCCTGGCGCGACGGTCGAAGGCGTACGCTCGAACCGGAACAGAAATTCGGGATCGGTGATGATGTTTTGCACCACCGATCGGATTCCCTGCTCGAAATCGGTCTTATTGCGGCCCTGCTGATAGACGCTGAGCAGATCTTCCAGGTCCGCATCGGAGACGGGACGCCGGTAAGCCTGGCGAGCAAGCCTGGAAATGATCTTCTTGGCACATGCAATCTCGTCCGTGCCGGCGCCCGGGCGGCAGGTGAAAATCTTGCGCCGGCTGGGAGTATCGGAGATGCCGGTAACGTTCTTCGGCCCGACGATTCGCAACTCGCGCAAGTGCGGCAAAGAAGTTAGCCCCGGCAGATCGGCGTTGTTCAGGTCGATCAGGCTCTGCTCGAAGGGCATGACCGAATCTTCCACGGGCCCTTCAGATTTCGGGATGAACGACGCGGAAACATTTTTGGGTCCCGCCGTGATTTTCACCGGCGGCGTAACCAGATCGTCTGTGAAGACCGAGTTGGGATCGATGGTGACCAGCGCGACGCGCTCACCATTCACGGCCACCTCGATCTGCTGCCCTTTGCCCTGGTTTTTTCCCCACAAAGGCCCGCAGATGTCGTAGTACAGCGACAGGCGAAACACATATTCGCCGTCGGCCGGAAAATCGTGCATCACGGCGAGACCGCCGCGGGTGCCGAATGGCGTGCCGTCGACGTGCCCCATCTGATTCACGACGCGCGGTATGTGATACGTCTTCGTGGCGGCGCTGACTTGCGGGTCGCCCACGGCTTCGCGGCTGATCCGGTCTCCGGCGCGAATGTAGCCTTCCATCAGCGCCGGCGAAACGCGCAAAACCTCCGTCATATTGTCGAATCCGTGCGACATGTCGTCCGGCGGAAGCAGCGCTTGAACGTCTACATCCAGGCCAAGCAGGTCCCGAATCGTGTTGTGATACTCGTTTCGATTCAGGCGGTGAAGCGCGGGCGATCCTGGATCGGGCCGGACCGCGGCCGCATGATCGATTCCGTTTTCGAGAGCGGCAATGAAGGTTTTGATCGCCGCGGGATCCGGCCGCGGCATCCCGGGCGGCGGCATCATTCCGGCGTGAAGCATGCGAATCGCTTTTTCAGCCTGCTCCGCGGATTGGTCGACGTGCGCGAGATCGATCTTGGTCCAGGAAAAATTGCCCGATTTGAGCTTGTCGTTGTGGCAGCCGATGCAATAACGATTCACCAGCGCCTGTTGCGGATTTCCTAACGCAGTCGTGTCTTGCCCCCGGCCAAGGGCCGCCAAGGCGATCGTTATGCTAGCCAAGACTAAGGACTTACGCACGGAGAGGAGCCTTATCCATCATATGTATAGACGGCTACAGAGTCAATGGCGGCGGCGTACGACTCCCTCTCTCGGCGCGACCAGACGCGACGCTTCGAGCAGATAGGAAGCCAATTCATCATCGTCAATTCGGTCCAGTTCGATGCCGATCCATCCGCGGACTCCGACGTAAGGCGGCTTGAAGAATTTCTTCGGCGCGGTGGCGATGAGCATATCCTGGACGCCGGGCTCCGCGGGAATCCATACGGCGATGCGTCCGCTGCCGTGGTGGTTATTCTCGAACATCGCGAAGACTTTCTTCTTTAAGAAGAAGGTCGGTTCGCCATGGGAAAGCTTTTCGGATGCGCCTGGGATGGCTAGGCCGATGCGGCGCACCCTTCGCAAATGTTCTTCGCTCCCCACCGGTTTTTGATACGCTTTCACCTATGAAGCCCGTGTCGAAGTATCTCACGCAGATCCGGCGCTGGCGGAAGCGTCGCGAAAAGGACCCCGACGAGCCTTACGCGCTGGTGGGCGCTCCCACTAGACCTCGCACGCCATTGCGGACTCTTTCCGCGAAGGTCACTTTGCCGGGCTCGCCAGGTAAGCCTTGGATTGCGCCTCATTCTTGAGCGGAACCACTTTATCCGGATCGATCCGCACCATCAGATACACGATGTGATCGTCGATGTGCGTGAACCGATGTCCCGTTCCGGCGGGAACGATGACCACGTCACCCGGCTTCAAATGGTACGTAACGCCGTTGGTAATCGAAGAAGCGTTTTTGCCGGGACCGTTATATTCCCGCACGGTCTGAAGCGTGTTCGGGCGCTGAACCGCGTTCACCAGATCCGGACCGGTCACCAGCGTCGCCGTGCCTTCGATGACGTGGTACACCTCGCTGATGAAATCGTGCTCGGCGACCGCATCTTTTCCCGGCTGGTCGAGCTTGCCGCGGTATACGATCCCCAGCCCCACTTGGCTCTTTCCGACGTCGACTGATCGAACCTGCTGATCGGTCAGGCCCCGGTCCATCGCGCGCTTCACGTAGGCTTCCAACTCGTTGCGCTCGATGTAGGTCGCGGAACAGTGGCGGCACGCCGGTTCTTGAGCCGGAAGCGCGAAGGCCAGCAAGATCCCGCCCACGATTACCGGGATTCGAATGGGTCGCATGCGTTATCTCCTATTTGGCCGTCTTAGGCCACACCACGCCTTGATCCTTCTTCGTCACCGGCGCGAGCCCTTTGTAAGCAAATTTCTGCACGCGCTGCCCGCGATAGGTTTCCGTGGTGAAGATGTTGCCTTTCGAATCGGTGGCAATGCTGTGGACGCCGTAAAATTCGCCCGGCTGGCGTCCGCCTTCGCCGAAGCTGGTCAGGACCTCAAGCGTCTCCCGGTCGAGAATGTGGACGCGATCATTCTCGCCGTCGGCCAGATAAATATATTTCTGCTGCGGATCCTTCGAAAACGCGATATCCCAAACCGACCCGGACCCGAGCGTCTCCTTATTGATGAACATTTCCTTCACAAACGTGCCATCCGGCTTGAAAACCTGGATACGATCGTTCACACGGTCGCAGACGTACAGCAGGTTGTCATGCGACAACTCCGCGCAATGCACTGGATTGCGGAACTGCTGTGGCGGAGGATCGTTGGGATTGTAGCGGCCCGCATCGGCATCGTCCGGTTTGTGCCCGTACGCGCCCCAATGGCGTTTATAGCTCCCGGTTTCCGCATCGAAAACGATCACGCGATGATTCCCGTAGCCGTCGGCGACGTACAACTCGTTGGTTTTTGGATCGATGAACGTCTTAGCCGGCAGCCTGAGATTCTCGACGTCGTTGCTGCCTTTGCTGTGCGACGGCTTGCCGACCTGCATTAAGAATTTTCCGTCCTGCGTGAACTTCAGGATCATGTTGTCGTGGAAGCTGCTGAATCCGCCGCGGCCTGCGCGACCCCCGGCAGCCGGTTCTTCATCGCTGCCACCGATCGCTCCGCGCGCGCTCTGCGGACCTCGGCCGTTGCCTCCGATCCAGACGTTGCCCTTGTAATCGACGGTGATGCCGTGGTTCGAATCCGGCCAATCGTAACCTTGTCCGGGTCCGCCCCAATGGCCGATCAGATTCCCCTGTTCGTCGAACTCCAGCACTGGCGGAGCCGGCACGCAGCATTGCGCCGTTGGCGGGTTCGTGGTCGCGTGCTGCTCGCCCGGCTCGAGCGAGCCTGCGCGATGAATGATCCAGATATGATCGTTCCCGTCGACCGAGACCCCGATAGTCTGGCCGAGAATCCAGTGATTGGGCAGCGGCTTTGGCCACAGCGGATCCACTTCGAAGCGCGGCGCCATCACCCCGGCGGCGTGGACGGCTCTATTGCTCAGCATCACCGATTCCGATACCCAGCGCGGCGATCGCGCCCAGAAAAACGCCCCTGACATAGAGATTCCGCTTCATGCCGGTCCTCCTCACCTCGTTCGCGAGCAGGCATCATTGTACATCTTGTACATCTTGACAAGCGCCGCCACCTACGGTACGTTGCAGGCTTATGAAACGCTCCATATTGCTCACGCTCCCGATCCTCGCAGTTTCTTTGCTGGCCCAGCAGTTCGATGAAAGTCTGCTCAAGCACTTCACGTGGCGATCCGTCGGACCTGCCGGCGCCGGTGGACGCGTGGTGGATATTTCCGTCGCGGGCGATCCGGCTCGAATCTACATCGCGACCGGCGGAGGCGGCGTGTGGAAGAGCACCAGTGAAGGCACCACGTGGGAACCGATCTTCGAGCACGAAAGCGTGGGCGCGATCGGAGCGGTGGCGGCGGATCCCTCGAACCCCGATACCATCTGGGTCGGGACCGGAGAAGCCAACGCGCGCAACAGCGTTTCATGGGGCGACGGAGTTTACAAATCAACCGACGGTGGCAAAAGTTGGAAGCGCATGGGTCTCAAAGATTCGCAGCACATCGGGCGGATTCGAGTCGACCCGCGCAATTCCGATATTGTCTACGTCGCCGCGCTGGGGCACCTCTGGGGTCCGAACAAGGAACGCGGCGTTTTCAAGACCACGGACGGCGGTCTGACCTGGACGCAGAGTCTGACCATCAACCAGGACACCGGCGCGGTCGACCTGGCGATGGATCCGGGAGACAGCAATACTCTGTACGCCGCCGCATACGAAGTGCGCCGCGACGGATTTGCGGGCGGCGATCCCGGCAAACAGTGGGGTCCGGGAAGCGGGATTTATAAAACCAGCGACGGCGGCCGCAATTGGCGAAAGCTTTCACAGGGATTGCCGCCCGGAGATCTGGGCCGCATCGGGCTCGCGGTGGCCGCGAGCAATCCAGCGGTGATCTACGCCGTGGTTCAGACTCCAACGACCGCGCCGGTTGGAACGGGCGAGGAAGGCGGTCCGCCACCTGCACCAACGGGCCCACGAACTATTAAAGACGGCGGCGTGTTTCGATCCGACGATCGCGGCGAGACGTGGCGCTGGGTCAATTCGGTCGATAACCGGCCGTTTTACTACAGCCAAATCCGCGTCGACCCCAAGAACGAAAATCACGTCTACGTGCTCGGTTCGAACAACTCGGAATCGGACGACGGAGGCGTGACGTTCCGCAACATAACCGAAAACATTCACGTCGATCATCACGCGCTGTGGATCGATCCGAAAGATTCGCGCCACATGATCGACGGAAACGACGGCGGCGTGTACATGACCTGGGACGGCGGGAAGTCCTGGGATTTCGAGAACCAGATGGCGCTGAGCCAGATGTATTCAGTGGACGTTGACATGCGCCGGCCGTATTTCATTTACGGGGGCTCACAGGATTATTGCTCGTGGGCGGGACCTAGCGCGACGCGAAACCAGGTGGGTATCAAGTACGCCGACTGGTTCAAAGTGCAGACCGGCGACGGCTTTCAGGTACGCGTTGATCCGAACGACTACAACATCATTTATGCCGAGTCGCAGAATGGCGGCGTGGTTCGTCACGATCTGCATAGCGGACGCAACACGTCGATCAAGCCTCGCGCGAGAAGCGGCCAGCCCGCGTACCGCTTCAACTGGGAAACGCCGCTCCTGATTTCTTCGCACGATTCGAAGACGTTGTATATCGGCGGGAATTTTGTTTTCAAATCGAGCAATCGCGGCGACGCGTGGACGGCGATCAGTCCCGAGCTCACCACCGAAAAAGTCGGGACCATCACCACCATCGCGGAATCGCCGGTGGAGGCATCGGTTTTATACGCAGGCACCGACGACGGGAACATCTGGGCCACCCGCGACGGGAAGAACTGGAAAAACATCACCGTGAAAGTGCCGGGAATGCCCGGCAAACGATGGGTCAGCCGGCTGGTCGCGTCTCGCTATGACGCGAAGACCGTGTATCTGGCCATCGACGGCCATCGCAGCGACGACCTGACGGCCTATTTGTTCAAATCGACGGATTACGGCGAGACTTGGAAATCGCTGAAGGGCGATCTTCCGCCCACGACTCCGGTGCGCGTGATTCGGGAGGACGTGAAGAACCGGGATCTGCTATTCGCGGGAACGGAATCGGCCGCGTATGCCTCCATGGACGGCGGCGCTCACTGGGTGCGGTTGATGAACCACCTGCCCACGACGCCGGTCGCCGATTTGATCGTGCATCCGCGCGATGGCGACCTGATCGCGGCCACGCACGGACGGAGCTTCTGGGTGATGGATATTTCCCCGCTCGAAGAGCTGAATCCGGGGATTCTATCGAGCGACGCGCACTTGTTCACTGTGAAACCCGCGATCGCGCTCGATTATCGCGTCTTCACCAACGACGAGTTTCTAGCCGAAAAACGATTCATCGCGGAAAATCCGCCAGTGGGCGCGACTATCAGTTACTACTTGAAATCTGCGCCTTCGGGCGATGTGAAACTGGCGATTCTCGACAAAAGCGGCTCGGTTATCCGCGATCTGACGCCAACGAAGGAGCAAGGGATCAATCGAGTCCAGTGGGATTTGCGCGGCAAACCGCTGGTCCAGGCGGGGCGCGGCGGTGGTGGTCGCGGCGGGCGCGGAGGCGGCGGTGGTGGTCGGGGCGGTGCGACGCCTGAAGCACCTGCGGCGGCTCAGCCTCCCGCAAGCGGCGGGCGCGGTGGAGCGACCAGCGCATTAGTCGACCCGGGCGAATATGTCGCGCGCCTGACGGTGAACGGCAAAGACCTGACCACGCCGGTTCGTGTCGAAGCCGATCCGACGGTGACGCTCACCAGTGACGAAATGCAGACACGGCGGACGGTCATCACATCCCTGATGGCGCTTCAGGCGAAAACGGAGCCTGCCAACACGCGAGCCGACTCGCTGGATATACAACTGGGCACGCTGGCGCGCGGGCTGGATGCGCCGGCGGCGGCGAAGGACGCGATCGCATCGGCGGTCAAGGAATCGGACAAAGTGAAGACCGAAATGGCGCGCATCAACCGGTCAGTGGGCCAGTTGTTCGGGCAAATCAGCGGATCGCCATTTGTGCCGACCATGACGCAGCGCGAAGAGCTCGAGGATCTGCAAAAGGAGTACGACACCCAATCCGTGACGCTCGAAACACTGCTCAAGAAAACCGTACCCGCGATCGAAAAACAGCTCAACGACGCGGGCGTCCCGCGAATTTCCGTCAAGTAATCAAGCCCGCAGTTCGGCGCTGGTCTGCAAGTAACTGATGACTTGAGCTCGCGACAACACGCCTTCCAGATGGCCGTTCGCGACCACCGGAAGCTGGTTCAAATCTTCACGGCTCATCAACTCGAGCGCGCTGGCGAGCGAGGCATCGGGAGCGACCGAGCGTATCTCGCCAATGGGCCGCATGACGTCGTGCAGTGTGATATATGGCCATCTGGCCCGGTCGATTGGCATGATCTCGTTCGGGGTAACCAATCCAGCCATTTCGCCCTTGTCGACCACGACGAAGCAGCGGCGGCCGGAGCGAAGCAGCTCCTGGTCGACGAAATTCTGAACGTTCAGCCATCCGTCAACGGTGGGACAGTCTCGCGCCATGATATCGGCGACCCGCACTCCGGCGAGCGCGTGCGTCAGACCCACCTGGACGTAACTCTCGCGCGCCGCTTGCAGCAGAAACCAGCCGATGAACGCGATCCACAGGCCTCCCACACCCGCGCCGCCAAAAAATCGAAAAATCCCCAGCGCGATGAACAAGAATGCCACCGCCTGGCCGGTTTTCGCGGCAAGCTGCGTGGAACGGTCCGCGTCCCCGGTCTTCCACCATATGATGGCTCGCAGTACGCGGCCGCCGTCCAGGGGATAACCCGGAATCAGATTGAAAACCGCCAGCGTGAGATTGATATATCCGAGCCAGAGCAGCATCGCCATCCACGGACTGGATGCCGCGCCGTCAATGACCCTGGCTGCCAGCAGACAGATTCCACCGATGGCGGAGCTGGTCAGAGGTCCGACGAAGGCCATCCAGAACTCGAGTTTTGCGCTAGTCGGGTTTTTCTCGATCTGAGACACGCCGCCCAGAGCGAATAAAGTGATCTCTTTCACCGGCAAGCCATGGGTCGTCGCGACCACCGAATGGGCCAGCTCATGCAGCAACAGGGAGACGAAGAACAGAAGCGCTGTGGCAATGGACAAGGTCAGGATCACGCCATCGCCCCACTGGGCGTTCTTGGCGTGAAATTCGCTGGAAAGCGAAAACACGATCAGCAAGGCGATCACAAACCAGCTATAGTGCAGCCCGATTTCGATGCCGAACACCCTTCCAAGTCTGATCTGGGATCGCACGTCGGTTCCTCCTTCACTCTCAGCATATAGCTCTTATGCAAGACAAGGTCCACTTCATCGAACTGTGACCATGGTCGGCTAAACTTGTTATATGAAATCGCTTGTCATCCTTACACTTTGGCTTACACTTGGCGTTCTGGCCGGCGGATCCCTGGCGAGCGCGCAGGAACCGACCAAACAAGCCAAGATCGAACGTATACTGGCGCTGACCAATGCGCAAGCCACAATCGATCAGATGTTTGACCAAGTCAAAGCGATGACGGCATCGCAAATCCCTCCCGGCGCGACGCCGGAGCAGCAAGCCAAGGCGAAGGAAATGACGGGCAAGATCATGGACCTCGTCAAGGCCCGCATGAGTTGGGACAAACTCCGCCCTCAATACGCAAAAGCTTATGACGAAACGTTTTCCACTGAGGAAATCGACGGCATGCTGTCTTTCTATCAAAGTCCAGCCGGACGCGCGATGCTGGAAAAAATGCCGCAGCTTATTTCGAAGACCATGACCATCGCACAATCGCAAATGGCCGACATTCTGCCCGAGATCCAGCGCATTTCAAAAGAGAAATAGACGATCTAAGCCGGAATCTTCACTTTGCGCAGATCGACTCCGGGCGGAGCCGGAGGAAACTGTGGATTCATCTGCTCCAGCGTGGTGGCGATAATTTTCGCTACCAGATAGTTGCGAAACCATTTGTGATTGGCAGGAATTAGATACCACGGCGCGTGCTCAGTGCTGGTGGCCGTAATCGCGTCGGCGTAAACCTGGGTGTAGCGATTCCAGTAACGGCGCTCGGTCACGTCGCTTTTGCTGAATTTCCAGCGCTTGTCGGGATCGTCCAGCCGCTCCTGAAGCCGTTTCCGCTGCTCATCCCTGGAGATCGCCAGATAGAACTTCAGGATGGTCGTGTCGTTGTTCACCAAGGTTTTCTCGAAGTCGTTGATTTCCCGGAAACGCTGCTTCGCTTCGGGAACGGAAATTTCGTTGTGGACGCGGGTCACCAGAATGTCTTCGTAGTGGGACCGATTGAAAATCCCGATATATCCCTTCCGCGGTACGTGCTGGTGGACGCGCCATAGAAAATCGTGGGCGCGCTCTTCGGCTGTCGGCACTTTGAAGGAAGTGACCTGGCAGCCTTGCGGATTGATTCCTCTCATCACGTGACGGATGGTCCCGTCCTTCCCGCCGGTATCGACCGCCTGAAGAACGATCAGCAACGCGCGTTTGTTTTCGGCGTAGAGACGTTCCTGAAGAGGGTCGAGCTGGCGAACTACTGCCTCGGTTTCTTCGACGGCAGCATCTTTGTCGGCAAATGGCCCGTGGTCACTCGGATCGGCGTCGGACCAGCGAAACCGGCCCCCCGGCTTGATTCGATACTTTTTCGTTTCCTTCATTTGACGGCTCTGCTTTTATCGTAGCGCCGCGATGGCCGTGCGCGTGCTTAACGAAAGTAGAGAATGAGTTCGAGTTCGCTAGCGGCCGTTTTCGACCGGTTGTACTCGGCGCAGCATCGGAAAAAGCTGGAACGATGGATCGTCGTCATCAGCGTGGTGGGTTTTTTGACCCACTTGGCCCACATTTTTCTGGCGTGTAATCTGCCTCATCCGGCGGCGTTGATAGCCGCCGCGGGGAAGAACTATCTTTCTGCAATCTATACTCCGTTCAGCTTCATTCTTTTCTATGAAGTATTGATTCTGATCGCGTCCCTGCCGCAATCGACCACCCAGTCGATCGCGACACAGTTCGAGATCGTCTCCCTGATCTTCATTCGCGGATTTTTCAAGGACATCGCGGGGTTCGACCTGGAAACTCTGCGCCCGCCCGCCAGAGAACTGATGCCGGCGTTCCTGGAAGTGAGCGCCGGGCTATTCATGTTCCTGCTGGTAACCGTTTTTCAACACGCTGCTTCGAGGAAGGCTCCGGAGCTGCCGGGCGAGCCGGCGTCCGCGCTGAAGCAGTTCATTCAACGAAAAAAGATCGTGGCGCTAGCCTTAACCGTGCTATTCGTTTCCATGGCGGCGATCAGCCTCTGGGAGTATGGGTTGCAGACGTTCCGCGAAATCTATCGCGGCGCGCCGGTGGTCCTGGGCGCACGCGCGGCGTTTTATTCCGACGTGTTCACGGTGATGATTTTTACCGACGTCCTGATTCTGATTTTGTCGCTGCTGGTGTCGGATCGCTACGAACTGGTGTTCCGCAACGCCGCGTTCGTGATCTCGACCATCCTGATCCGGTTTTCGCTAACGGCGGAACATCCCTACGGGGCGTTGCTCGGCGTGGTCGGGATGCTGTTCGGAATCGTGACGATTCTGATCTATAACTACAACCTGCACATCCGGCCGGCATTCTCGCGGGAACTGCCCCACTAAATCAGGCTTTCAGCTTCCGCAGCACCGTATCCGGATCGCTCATTTCCGCCAGCGGTAGAACCTGGTACGTCGCGAAGTTATAGACCGGCGCGGCGGCCAGCAGCATATCCAGCTCTTCGTTGGATTTGACGTTGTAGATCCAGGCGCCGCCATGGCTGCCCACAATGTGATAGCGGCACTCCAGTTTGCCGTCCGCGTGGAGTTTCTTCCCGTATTTGGGCTGCTCCATCACAGCCTTGATCACTTCCGGCGTGAGCCGGGACGCGTCCAGATGCCAGATCACCAGAAATTTCATGAGTCGCTCCCCGATATAGTGTACTCGCAAAATGGCGTAGACTCACAAGAAATGGGACTGGCGCGGATTTTGTGTCTCGCGACGATTGTCCTCCCGTTGCCGGGAGCGATCGAATTTAATCGCGACGTGCGGCCCATTCTTTCCGACAAATGCTATACCTGTCACGGCCCGGACGCCAAATCGAAAAATGTCCCGTTCCGGCTGGACAGCGAAGGCGCGGCCAAGGCCGACCTCGCCGGCGGCAAGCACGCCATCGTCGAAGGCGATCCCGAATCCAGCGAACTGATTCGACGCATCACCGCGGAAAAACCCGCGCTGCGCATGCCTCCCGCATATTCAGGCATTACGCTGAGTGATGCCGAAATCGCCACCTTGAAGGAGTGGATCGCCCGGGGCGCCAAGTGGCAGAAACATTGGTCCTTCCTGCCGCCTGTTTCATCGCCTTTGCCGCAGGTTCGGAATCCTTCCTGGGCTCGCAATCCGATTGATAATTTCGTTTTGCAACGCCTGGAGCGTGAAAATCTTCCGCCGTCGCCGGAAGCGAGCCGCGAAGCGCTGATTCGCCGCGTGTCTTTTGATTTGACCGGCCTTCCGCCGACGCCAGGGGAGATCGATGCGTTTTTGAAGGATTCATCGCCCGGCGCGTATGAGAAGGTGGTCGATCGCCTGCTCGCTTCGCCGCGTTTCGGGGAACGGATGGCGTTTCGCTGGCTCGACGGGGCTCGCTATGCCGACAGCAACGGGTATCAATACGACGGCGAACGCAGCATGTGGCGATGGCGCGATTGGGTGATTCAGGCGTTCAATCGCAATCAGCCTTTCGATCGGTTCGCGCTCGAGCAGATCGCCGGCGACCTGCTGCCCAACGCCACAATTGATCAGAAAGTCGCCACCGGCTTCAACCGGAATCATCGCGCCAACACGGAAGACGGAATCATTCCCGAGGAATATGCGGTCGAATACGTGGTGGATCGAGTGGAAAGCACCGCGGCGGTTTTTCTGGGGCTGACGCTCGGCTGCGCCCGCTGCCACGACCATAAATACGACCCGTTCAGTCAGAAAGAGTTTTACCAGACGTTTGCCTACTTCAACAACGTTCCCGAGTCGGGCCGTGCGATGAAGTACGGCAACTCGCCGCCGATGGTCGCGGCTCCGACCCCAAATCAGCAGCAGGCGCTCGACGATCTGGATTCGCGGATTCATACGGTTGAGCATTTTCTGCGCGAGCGTGATGCGCAGACTGCGGATCGCGAGCGAAAGTGGCAGCTTCACATCGCGTCACAGAAGCCAGTCTACTGGGCGCCGAGCCAGGGACTGAGCACCGCGTTCTCATTCGACAACAATAACGAACCCAAGCCGCCCGCCTTCGCCGCCGGCCGCATCGAACGGGCAGCATCTTTTGACGGAACAACGTTCCTGGACGCCGGGCACGCGGCCAACTTCGAGATTGAAGATCGATTCACGCTGGCCGCCTGGATTTATTCCGCAGGCACGCCCGATGGCAGCGTGATGTCGCGAATGATCGATCAGCCCAAAGGCAAGGGATTCGGAGTCCACTGCGACCAAGGCAGAGTGCACGTAAATGTCACCAGCAATTGGACCGATGACGCCATTCGCATGGAGACCGAGCAGGTCCTGCCTCCGGGCGAGTGGCATCACCTTGCGGTGACGTTTTCGGGCTCCCGCATGGCGGAAGGGATTCATGTGTACATCGATGGCCGGCCCTCCAAAACGCGCGTGCTGCTCGATTCTCTGTATCGGCCGTTTCGCAACGCCGGAAGTAAGTTCGACGAGCCGTTTCGCATCGGCTCCGGTTGGGGACCGGAGCGCCGTTTTCGCGGCCTGATCGACGAAGTACGGGTTTATTCTCGAGTTTTGGCCGATGACGAGATCTCTGCGCTGGCACTAGGCGAATCGATCCCGGAAATCGCGCGCAAGCCGGCCGCCGAGCGGACCGACATCGAGAGCCTCGAGCTGCATTCGTACTTCATCGAAAATGCCGCCCCCGCCGACGTTCGTGGATTGTCGGAGCGGTTGGCCGCGCTTCGCGAGGACAAAGAAAAACTCGAGCGAAGTCTTCCCACTGTGATGGTGATGGCCGAGTCGCCCACTCCGAAATCGACGTTTCTCCTGGTGCGCGGAGCCTACGATCATCCCGGCGACAAAGTGTCTCCGGGCGTTCCGGCGGTATTGCCGCCGCTGCCGCCGGGCGCACCGAATAACCGGCTGGGATTCGCGCAGTGGCTGATCGATCCCAAAAATCCGCTGCTGGCGCGCGTTACCGTGAATCGATTCTGGCAAATGTACTTCGGCACGGGCCTGGTGAAGACAGTCGAAGATTTCGGATCGCAAGGCGAATGGCCGTCGCATCCGGAGTTGCTCGACTGGCTGGCGGCGGAGTTCGAACGCAGCGGCTGGGATGTCAAAGCGTTACAAAAATTGATCGTCACCAGCGCGACCTACCGGCAGTCATCAAAGGTGAATCCGGATTTGCTCCAGCGCGATCCTGAAAACCGCCTGCTCGCACATGGGCCGCGCTTTCGCCTCCCCGCGGAAATGATTCGCGATCAGGCGCTTTTCGATGCAGGCCTCCTGGTCGAAAAAATCGGCGGTCCGTCGGTGAAGCCATATCAACCCGCGGGATTGTGGAAAGAAACCAGCATGCAGGATATGGACTACGTGCAGAGCCATGGGGAGGATCTGCATCGCCGGAGCTTGTACACGTTCTGGAAAAGAACCATCGCTCCACCCGAAATGGTGAATTTCGACGCAGCCAATCGCGAAATCTGCGTGGTGCGAGAAACGCGCACCAATACGCCGCTGCAAGCCCTGAACCTGATGGACGACGTGACCTACGTCGAAGCCGCTCGTTTCATCGGGCAGCGCATGATGAAGGACGGCGGCGCGACGCCGGATGCTCGTCTCGCGTACGGATTCCGCCTGGTGGCCGGACGCGTTCCATTGGCCGCCGAACTGGCAGTGCTGCGCGGAAGCCTGCAATTTCATCTCGACTATTTTTCGGGCAAACCGAAGGAGAACGAGGCTTATCTCGCGCAAGGTGAGTCGAGAACCGACGCGTCGCTCGATCCGCGCAAGCTTGCGGCTTATGCGTCCGTCGCAAGTCTGCTGCTCAACCTGGACGAAGCTGTGACAAAGGAGTGACTCGTGGACCAACATAAACTCCTGATGACTCGCAGGCACTTCTTCGGGCTCGGCAGCACCGGCATTGGCACGGCGGCGCTCGCATCGATATTCGCAGGCGAAGCGCGAGCTTCCGGAGGTCTACCGGGTCTTCCGCATTTTCCGCCAACGGCGAAGCGTGTGATCTATCTGTTTCAGCACGGCGCGCCGTCCCAGTTGGATCTGTTCGATTACAAGCCCAAGCTGCAAACGCAGCGTGGAACCGATCTTCCGGATTCGATACGCATGGGCCAGCGGCTCACGGGAATGACCGCGTATCAGGCAAAGTTTCCCACTGCACCGTCGATTTTCAAGTTCGCGCAGCATGGCCAGGGCGGAACCTGGCTCAGCGAGTTGCTTCCGCACACGGCCCGCGTGGCCGACGAGTTGTGCATCGTCAAATCCCTGCAAACTGAAGCGATTAACCACGATCCCGCAGTCACGTTTTTTCAAACCGGCTTCCAGATCGCAGGACGCCCCAGCATGGGCGCCTGGATCGCTTATGGCCTGGGAAGCGAGTGCGAGGATTTGCCGGCGTTCGTTGTGATGGTTTCGCAAGGCGTCGGCAACACGCAGGCGCTGGCCGACCGGGAATGGGGCAGCGGCTTTCTGCCGACCAAATATCAGGGCGTGAAATTCCGCTCTGGTGCCGATCCGGTGTTGTATCTGTCGAATCCGCCCGGCTATGACGGCACCGCTCGCCGCCGGTTCCTGGACGATCTGGCGAAGCTGAATGACATCACTTATCGGGATTATCAGGACCCTGAGGTCGCCACGCGCATCGCGCAATACGAGATGGCGTTCCGGATGCAGTCTTCGGTGCCCGAACTGACCGATTTATCCAAAGAACCGCCCGAGACTTTCGAGATGTACGGACCAGATTCGCGCCAACCCGGAACCTACGCGGCGAATTGCATTCTGGCGCGGCGGCTGGCCGAACGTGGCGTTCGATTTATTCAGCTTTTCCATCGCGGTTGGGATCAGCACAACAATCTTCCCAAGGAAATTCGCGGCCAATGCCTCCAGACGGATCAGCCATCGGCTGCGCTGATTCAGGATCTGAAACAACGCGGGCTCCTGAAAGACACGCTGGTGGTGTGGGGCGGCGAATTCGGCCGAACTGTGTATTCACAAGGCGCGCTGACCGAAACGAATTACGGTCGCGATCATCATCCGCGCTGTTTCACGATGTGGTTAGCGGGCGGCGGAATCAAAGGCGGAATGACCCACGGGGAGACCGACGATTTCAGCTACAACATCGTCAAAGATCCGGTCGACGTGTACGATCTCAACGCCACCATTCTTCACTGCCTGGGCGTGGATCACACCAAACTCACTTACAAATTTCAGGGCCGGCATTTCCGCCTGACCGACGTCCACGGAAATGTGATCCGGCCCTTGTTGATATAAGCCCGCCACTCGCCCTCAAAAACGGCGCGACGGGCTCCGGGAATCTACTGCTCGCCTTTCCCGTTAATCGAATCGCCCCAAGCCGCCGAGGTGCTCCAGGGACCGCTATCGCCCCAAGCTGCCGACGTGCTCCAGATGCTACGGTCGCCCCAGGCTGCCGAAGTTCCCCAGCCGCCCGAATCTCCCCATGCGGCGGAACTGCCCCACGCGCCACCGTCACCCCACGCCGCGGAGCTTCCTCCGATGGTTGGCTGAACCACATGCGAACCCCATACATTGGTGAGGCTCCAGGTGCTGTTGTTCCAGATCGACCCAGCATTTTCGAATAGGACGGCCGTGGTCAGGAACGGGCTCCAGATCACCAGCGGCGAAAGCGCCGAGCCGTAGCCGCTATCGTCGTTGTTGAGGGCGGCCCAGACGTTCAGATAGCCCGCGCCGATGGTGAAGATGTCATAGGTGCTCGGATACACAGCGCCGGTGGCCGGGTCTACTGCGACGCTGGTGAGCGGAAATGTTTTCGACGCGGTTTTCATCAGTCGCGCCTTCACCAGATCCGGAGTCAGAGAAGGATTGTGCTGGATGAGCAACGCCGCAGCGCCGCTTACCACGGGCGTCGCCATGCTGGTCCCGCTCAGCGTGAAGTAGGTTGGCGGTTCCGAATATCCCGGCTTCATGTACGCCGAATCGGGAAGCACGTTGCCCGGATAGAGTTTTTCGAGCGTCGATCCCGGAGCGAGCAGCGAATTAACCAGGTTGCCGGGCGCAACGATATCGGGCTTCACTTCCAGATCGATCCAGGTTGGCCCCTTGGAGCTATAGCTGGCGATCTGATCGTCGCTGGTGGTCATGGTTCCTTCGGTTTTCATCGCACCGACCGTGATCGCGTAGGGACTGTTCCCCGGCGAAAGAATGGTCGAATACCCGTTGCGTCCCAGATTGCCGGCCGCGACTACCACCACTATTCCGTTCTGCCAAGCTGCGGCGACGGCGGCGCAAATCGGATCGTGCTTGTAGCTCTCGTAGATCGGCCGCCCCAGCGACATATTGATGACTCGAATATTGTATTTCGACTTTAATGCGACGGCGCGGTCGAGGGCCGCGATGACGGCGCTGTCATTGCTCACGCCATTCACGTCCAACACGCGCAGGTCGATCAGCGACGCCCCGGGAGCGACTCCGCGGAACGTCCGCGTGTACTCGAAACCGCTCGACGATACGCCGCTGCCGGCCACAATCCCGGCGACATGCGTGCCATGTCCGTAGTCGTCAGCCTTGGTCTTCGGAACGAAGCTTTGGCTATATACGATTCGCGAGGCCAGGTCGGGATGCGCGTAAATGCCGCTATCGATGATGGCGATTCCAACTCCCCTGCCGGTGTAACCGGATTGAAACGCGGTATTAGCGCCAACCGCAGCCGTGGTCAGATCCAAAGTACCAGCCATTTGCCGGTCCGGCGAAATATACGCGACTGACGGATCGAGCGTCAGCAACTCGACCACGGTAGCCGGAAGCTGGACCGCGATGGCCGGAATCAAGCTGTACTGCTGCTGAATCACGCCGCCGAGCGAAAGGAGCTTGGTAATCTCGAGCAAACCGGGCTCTGAGTTGAACTGAATAACGACGTTCACCGGTGTCGTGAGCCCCTTTAACAGACCCAACAGATCCGGCGCAATCTTCGATATCTGACCAAAGCTGAGCGTAGTGCTCGAGAGGATGAATGTGAGGAGGATGAGTAAGCGACGGAGACGTTTCATGGCAGACCCTCAAATGCAAGCCTGCCGCCAAACGGTAACGATTTGTAAGTACCTGGAACTACTAGGACTTTTTCAAGTCATGCTACTTCATGCAACGACATGGTGACGCCGGGAACGTCACTTTGGCGTCTTTCTAGGTCTTATGTCCTACGCTGCAAGAGCCGATGAATCTAAGAGATACCTCAGGTTTTCAGGGATGACTTCGCGGCCTGCTACGGCATATATCGGACTCACTATTGCGGCCGGAGTCGCGACACTCACCCATGGTCTGCTTACATGGACCAGCGTAAATCCTGGCTACTACCTCACTTACGCCGTCATCGCTCTGTTCGCATCGGGCATGAAGATCAGCCTGCCCGCGGTGAAGGGCACCATGTCGATGAGTTTTCTCTTCGTGCTGATCGGCATTTCTCAGTTCAGCCTGGGCGAGACTCTGGCGATGGGCTGCCTCGGCATGCTGGTGCAGTCGATTTTCCTGACCAAGACGCGGCCGCAGCCGATCCGGGTAGCTTTCAGCGTGGCGAGCCTGGCTTGTTCCATCCAGATTGCCTATTCAGTTCATCACGTCCGCGAGATTCACAATGAATTGTTGACGGCAGCGGCGTTTTTCGTGGCGAACACGCTGTTCGTCTCGGTGGTGATCGCGCTGACGGAAAACAAGAACGTGTGGAGGGTGTGGCACGATTCCTACTTCTGGTCGTTTCCGAACTATCTGGCGGGTGCGGCGGCCGCATGGATCGTAGGCGTCGCCAGCCAACGATTCGGATGGCAGGCCGGAATGCTTCTGTTGCCGATTTTCTATGTCATATACAAGTCGCACAACCTGTACATTGCGCGCTTAGAAGAGGCGACCCGACGCGCGGAGGAGCAGCGCGCGCATGCCGAAGAAATTGCCGGCCTTCAGCGCCGGACCATCGAGACTCTGGCGCTCGCCGTCGAGGCCAAGGATCAAACCACGCACGATCACCTGGAGCGCGTCGAAGTGTACGCGGTCGAGGTCGCCAAGGAATTGGGGTTCGCCGAGAAAGACCTGGAAGCTCTCCGAGCCGCGGCGCTGCTGCACGACATCGGCAAACTCGCGGTGCCCGAGTACATCATCTCCAAACCGGGCAAGCTGACCCCCGAAGAGTTCGAAAAGATCAAAACCCACACGGTCGTGGGCGCTGAAGTGGTGGAACGGATTCGGTTCCCCTACTCGGTCGCGCCCATGGTCCGAGGCCATCACGAGAAATGGAACGGCACCGGCTATCCCGACGGCCTGGCCGGCGAGGCGATCCCACTTGGCGCAAGAATCCTGGCCGCGGTCGATACACTGGATGCGCTCGCCACAGACCGGCAGTATCGCCGCGCCCTTCCGCTGGACGAAGCGATTAAAGTAGTCGTGTCCGAATCCGGCAAGAGCTTCGATCCCAAGATCGTCGAAGTACTCGCGCGCAAGTACGTCGAAATCGAGCGGCTGGCCAAGAGCAGCCATCGCATCGCGAAACTGCCGACTGACGTTCAAGATCGAACGGGGCGACGCACCGGCGGCTGGGTTCGAGAAAGTCGCCGATCAGGGCGCAACCCCTCGCGACTTGGTAAACTTCCACAACTCGCTCGCCGAATCGGAAGAGCGGTCGAGGCAACTGACCAAGCTGATCTGGAGTCTTACGCGCTGCGCGGAACGCGATGCCATTTTCGCGGTTCTCACAGGCTCGCTTCCGTCGGTGGTTCCCTACGATGCTATGGCGGTCTACCGGACGCGCGGTGAATTTCTGGTACCTGAAGGGATCGACGGCGAGAGTTTCCGATCCTTCACTTCCGTGGAGATTCCGCTAGGCGAAGGATTATCGGGCTGGGTCGCTGACAACGGCAAAGCGATCATCAACGGCAATCCCACGGTAGAGCCCGGTTTCCTGAACGATCCCTCCCGGTTTAGCGAGCTGAAATCCGCGCTGGCGGTTCCCCTGACCAGCGCCCGGGGGATCATCGGCGTCCTGTCGCTGTATCGCTGCGAACACGACGCGTTCACTACCGAACAACTCACTTCGCTGACGTCCTTAGGAACAGCTCTTGCCGGCGTTCTCGAGCTGACGGCTCAACGGAAGCAAGTCATCTGACGGCGGCCGCGGAATCGCGGCGATCAGCCTGCGCGTATATTCGTGTGCCGGATCGCGAAACACCTGCGCGACCGGCGCGTCTTCCACGATTCTGCCTTGGTGCAGAATCGCGACGCGGTGACAAAGCGATGCGACCGACGCCAGGTCGTGTGAAATGTACAAAATCGCAGTGCCGTGTTCGCAATTCAGCTTTGCGAACAAACTGAGAATCTCGGCCTGCGTGATCGCATCCAGCGCGCTGGTCGGTTCATCGGCGAGTAACAGAGGAGGCCGATGCAAGATCGCCAGCGCGATCAGGAACCGCTGCGCCATCCCTACGCTGAGATTTCTTGGATACAGCCGCAAAAACGCTGCGTCAGAGGGCAGGCTCACGCTATCAAGCAACGATTTTGCGTCCGGTGTTCCACGCTCATGTGCGCGCCACGCTTCGTCAAGTTCCGCCCCCAGTCGCAAACTTGGATTGAGCGACGCCAACGGGCTTTGTGGAACCAGCCCGATCAATTTGCCCCTCACAGCACGCATTTCTCGCGGCTTTAACTTCAATAGGTCGCGCGCTTCAAGCCGAACTTCGCCGCGGACGCGCCCTCCTTTAAGCCCCAACAAGCCCAGAATTGAGAGCGCAATCGTGCTTTTCCCTTCGCCGCTGCGGCCGACCAGTCCCACAATTTCGCCTTCAGTAACGTGGAGGCCCACATCATGTAGAACGTCGGGTTTTCCGGAATAGCCGGCCGAGATTTGGCAGGAGAGCAGCGGAGGTTTCATTTGACGGTCAGGTGCTCGACGTCCCAATATGTGTGCGGGAAGAACGCCGTCGGCTTCACGCCGGCGACGTGAGTCGAAACCGCCGCCAGCGCGTTCGGATGAAGAAGATAAATGACGGGCGCCTGCTCGTGAAGAATTTCCTGCACCCGATCGAAGCTCTTCTTCCGCGTGCGATAATCGGCGGTCGCGGCTTGCGCGAGCATCAGTCGATCGATCTCCGCTTCCCACTCCGTCTCGGGACTTTTCTGCGAAGGATTCCACGGATGATTGCTCGCTGAGCTGAGCATGATGTTCATCAACTCGCTCGGATCGGCATCGACGTTCACCAGGCCCAGCAGGCAGGCTTCATAATTCAACGTGCGTGTGATCCGCTCGATCAAAGACGGAAAATCAAGCGTCACAATGTTGATTTTCACGCCGATGCCGGCCAGATCTTGTTGGATCATCGCCGCGATCCGTTCGCGGGTCTTGCTGCCGGAATTCGTGACTACGGAAAATTCGACTGCGTTTCCGGCGCGATCCCGAAGCGTCCCTTCATCGAGTTTGAAACCGTCGGCGGCGAGTCTCTGAAGCGCAGCCGCGCGATCGTACGTATCCGGCTTCAGACGATCGTTGAACCATAATCTATTCGTTGGCGACACGGGACCCGCCGCAGCCGTAGCGTGCCCGCGATAGACTACGCGGCACAGATCATCGCGATGGATAGCCTCCGAAATCGCGCGCCGGAATGCACCCGATGCAAACCACTGCCGGACCGGATCGCGCAACGGAGCCCGCTTGGCCTGGTTGAACCATAGAAACTCGGAATCCATAGTGGGGCCGGCATCGACGGCAGTCCCAGGCGCATCGGTGGCCAGCCGTTCATAAGCATCGGGAGTCAGCTTGTCGATCAACTGGATCTCGCCGCGGCGAAATCGAAGCAGTTCCAGGTCGCGATTCTGCTCGATGTCGATGCGGACAGAATCGACACGCGGCAATTCGTGTTTCCAGTAGGCCGGGTTGCGCTTCAACAGAATTGAAACTCCCGATTTTCGCTCGGCCAGTAAGAACGGGCCCAGCCCCGGCGCAGGCCGCTGTGTGCATTTCGCGGAAACGATGGCCACCTGATCGAACAGACGCTCGATTTGGGCGACGGGAGACGGAAATTCCGCCACCACCGTGTCTTGGTTTCGCTCCGTCACGCTCACCGCGCCCTTAGCCATCTTGAACGTATCGGCAATCGGCGAATGCAACGCCGGATCCAGGAGTCGACGGAACGACGCGACTACATCGTCGGCGGTAAACGCGGATCCGTCTGGAAACGTCACGCCGTGCCGCAACGTGAATACGATCCTGGACCCGTTGTTCTCTACCTTCCACGACGCCGCCAGTTCCGGTTCCACCTGTTGCGTTAGCCGATTCACACGAAGCAGCACGCCTTCGGTCAGGTACTCGATAGCCAAGGCAGAATCGTCCGCGACAAGGAACGGATCTGTCGTTTTCGGATCGTCATGAAGGGCGAATCTCAGTTCTGCGCCCGAGGCCGCAACCGCCAGCGCAATCAAGAGCCAATTCTTCATACCGGTTGGTCCTGCCTTCGTCGAATCAATTGGAGACTGCCGGTCACGGCGGCAAGCAAGAGCACCGGCGTCAGCAGCCACAGACGCGAGGTCACGTCTCCGCCTTCGATCTCGCGCAGCAGGCCACCCCACGACGGCAGAGGCTCCGCGATTCCCAAGCCGAGCATGCCGAGCGTGGTTTCCGCCAGAATGTAAACCGGCACCGCGATCCAGAATTGTGCCAGAAGAATCGGCGTGACGTTCGGGATTAGATGTCTCCCCAGCAATCGCCAGGGCCGGCATCCTTGCGCCTGGGCAATGAACATGAAATCGGAGGTCTTCATTTCCCGAACCGCGGCTCGGACCACCCGAGCCGGCGCGGCCCATCCAAGCGCACCTAGAAGTGCAAATGTGATGGTCACGGACGCAACCGGCGAGACGTTTAGCGGCAACGCCGCGCGCACAATCAGCAACAAAAACAGCCACGGCAATGAAAGGAACAGATCCGCGGCGGACACGATTGCAACCTCCACAAATCCGCCAGCCCAACCCGCCAATCCGCCCAGAAACGCCGCAGCCGCACAGGAAAACAGCGCTGCGGCCGGCGCGAGCAGCAACGAAACCCGCGTCCCGTATGCGAGCCGAGCCAGACGATCGCGCCCCAACGGGTCCGTCCCCAAAGGAAACTTCGCCGACGGCGGCGAATCCGGCGCATCGCGAAACTGGGTTTCGTACGACGTAGCTCGCCACAGCTCCGGAGTCAGCGCCGCGAGCGCGATCGCCGCCAGAAAGACGATGGCCGAAAGTCGCACGATCCTCAAGACTCGACCTCCGGCCGTGCCACCACTTCCGACAGCGCCGTGCATGCGGCCACCGCGATGGCGACTAGCATCGTCACATTCACCAACAGCGGAAGATCCCGCGCCATGGCGGCCCGCCACGCCAGTTTGCCGATTCCCGGCACGTCGCAGATCGCCTCGACGGGAATCGCCGCGCCGATGGCGATGCTCACTGACGCCGCCGCCAACGCGATCATCTGTGGGCGGGCAGAAGGCAAAACGTGCGCCCAGAAAATCCTCGTCTCGGCCACGCCTCGCGCCCGCGCCATCTCGACATGCGTTGCGTCATATGCCTGCCGCAACAGGTTCTTCGAGAATTGAAAAATCCGCGGAGCCAGGACCAGAACCAGCACGGTACTGGACGCTGCCCCCGCGAGCACGCACAAGTACGCGATGAGCGCGGCCGGCAAACTGAGCAATAATCCAGCGCCGGTCGCGGACAAAGCATCGAAGACCGGAGCTTTTCTCAGCCGGCCGGCCGGAATCGCAAACGCGAACCCGAGCAGCCAGCCGCCAGCCAGCCCGATCGCCAGTTCTCGCAGCGTCGCCGGCGCGCGATCCGCGATCAGCCCGCCGATCGGCGCCATATTCGACTCCGAAAATCCCAAGTCGCCCCTGGTTAGGCCTTTCAAGTATTGAACCAGATTCGCCCCCAGGTACTGCTTCTTCGCGCGCATCGCCGCCAGGCTCTCTTCGCCTGCTTTGAAGTTCAATTCCCGTTCGTCGACGGTCGCGCCGGGCGAGTATCGAACCAGCAGCGCGCAGATCAGGCCGGAGGCGAGGACGATCGCCGCCATTCTCCCGAGGTGCTTGACCATTCGCCGCATTCCCTAGCTATCGGCAGCACCTTAGGCACGGGACACGGGACGAAAGTGCTACAGCGGTTTCAACAAGCGGCGTAGTGTAAAGCCCCGATGGACCAATTAGGCTGCTTTCCCCAATAATCGGGTGTCAGGACGTAAAAGGACCAGTCGACGTTGATCGATGCGCCACCCGTGTGAAACCCGCGAGTTTATCGGCACTCCTGCCGTCTTCGCGAGTGCTCCGATGTCGCGTCTGCTCGGCCAGGTGGAAAAAGTCGCCGCCACGGACGCTACGGTTCTCATTCACGGCGAAAGTGGTTCGGGCAAGGAAGTGATCGCGCGCGCGGTGCATCATTACTCGACGCGATCGTCGCAATCGTGGGTCGACGTGAACTGCGCGGCGCTTCCCGAAAATCTTCTCGAAAGCGAGTTGTTCGGCTACGAGAAAGGCGCGTTCAGCGGAGCCGATACCGCCAAAGCAGGCCTCTTCGAACTCGCGAATCGAGGGACGCTGTTTCTCGACGAAATCGGCGACCTCGATCTGCGCATGCAAGTGAAGCTGCTGCGCGTTCTGGACGGTTCCAGCTACTATCGCGTTGGCGGCGTGAAGAAAGTCTCCATCGACGTTCGTCTGATTGCCGCGACCAACCAGGATCTGAAAATCGCCGTCCAGCAAGGCCGCTTCCGCTCCGATCTTTACCATCGCCTGTGCCAGATCCGGCTTTCCGTCCCGCCTTTGCGGGAGCGCACGGAAGACATTCTTCCGCTCGCGGAATTCTATCTCCAGGGCCAGAACTCCCGAAATCCGAAAGAATTGAGATTCTCGGACCAAGTGGTGGAACTGCTCCGGGGATACCCGTGGCCTGGAAACGTACGCGAGCTTCGCAATGTCGTGATCCGCGCCGCCGTGTTCGCTTCCGGCTCGCAGATCGTTCCCGAGGATTTGCCGGAGGAATTCACGCACGAAGCTTTCTCTTCGGATCTCAAGGCGCTCGCGTCGCTGCCGGCGTTGGAACGCAACGCCATCGCCAAGGCACTCGAAGAATCGCGGGGTCACCAGCAGAGGGCCGCAACCAAGCTTGGAATTTCGAAGCGCACTCTGCAACGAAAGATCAAATCGTACGGCCTGATCGCCGAACGCAGCGTATCGATTGCGGGATGACGATGTTATTCAACGCAGATCGACGAAAACAGCTAGATCGCCGCGGCGAGGCCCGAACCGCGGCCACCGGCCGGGTCCGGATTTCATTCGAAAATCCGGCTCCCACGATCGTGGAAGCGGAATGGATCGAGAGCAGCGTAACAGGCTTCCGGGTGGTGCACGATTCCCCTGCCCTGGAGCCGGGCCTCGAGGTTTCTTACGAGAGTCCGCTTCGCTCCGGCCGGGCTCGCCTGGTTTGGACCCACGTGCTCGATGGCCGGCGCGTGAGCGGTTTCGTCGCGATCGGGTGAGCTCGCCGGTCGTGTGGTTCAGCCGGGTCAATTTGTGCGGGAGGGGTTACGATGCAGCGAGCCGCCTGGTTAAAACAAGAGAAGTTTCGGACGAATCAGCGGTTCTACTACGCTTCGCCGACGAACTGAGTCCAGTCGCCCTGTGGCGTGCTCCCGTCGCTTGCGTTCGGCGCGACTTCTTCCAGATGGGCGCGCCGGTAGGCATCCCGACAACGGAACCTGATCCGGCCGCTCCGCTGCGTATAAGTACGAAATCAGCGGAATCGCAATCCAGTCATTTTCGCCAACCCAGTGATAGCGGTTGATGATGGCGCCAGCTCTCGCGGATTGCTGGAGCGCAAAGAAACGGGAGTTCCCGCGCAAACGTGCGACAAGTACATCGCCGCGTGCCCGGTGGGATTCATTCCGCCAAAAGTGCCATATGGCTCCTTCGAGCAACAGTGTGACATCGGCACGCGCAATCGCGACCCGAACAGGAACCATCCTAACCGCGAGGGCCGGTTTCTCCCCATCCACATCTGCCGATATGGACGATGCCGCGGTTCTCCTGCCTCTGATCCGATAACGCGATCCGCGCTTCTACAGAAGATTTCGGTTCCCTATGCCGATATAGAAAGGACGGAAGCGTGCCTGTGGGCGCGGATTGTTAACTCGCAGATCGTTACACGAGGAAAGGCGGGAAAGCCGATGTGGATCAAAATGATGAAGGTGGCGCGATCCGTTGCGCTCGGGATTCAGAGAATCCTGGAAGTGCGGTTGCCGATGGACACAGTCCATGGGATCGGCAACCGTTGAACCGGTCTGGCGATAGACTAGCAATTCGCTTCTTCAGCGACGGCCGCTAGTGTCCTGAGTCAGACCGGATTCCCAATTGGCCTGACTAACTCACAGATGGCCATTTCCAATTTCGGATTTCGGGCTTGTCCTGCCCTTCTGCATACGCGTAGGCAATGTTTTCAATGATCTGGCCTTTCAGCCACTCCTTGAGTTGCGCGCCTGGGCCTTGGAGTTTCGGCACGCGATCGATCACGTCAATCGCGAGATTAAAACGGTCAACCTGATTTCGGATCGCGAGTTCCAGGGGGGTATTGATGTTGCCCTTCTCCTTATACCCGCGCACGTGAATGTTGACGTGGTTGGTCCGGCGATACGTTAACTTGTGGATCAGCCAGGGATAGCCGTGGAAGTTGAAGATCACGGGTTTGTCCCTGGTGAAGAGCGAATCGAAGTCACGATCGGAGAGACCATGCGGATGCTCCGATTCCGGCTGGAGCCGGTACAAGTCTACAACGTTAACAAAACGAATCTTCAAATCCGGAAATTTTTCGCGCAGGATGGCGACGGCAGCCAGCGCCTCCTGGGTCAGGATGTCTCCGGCGCTGGCTACCACCACGTCCGGCTCCACGCCGGCATCGTTGCTGGCCCACTCCCAGATTCCGATGCCCTTGGTGCAATGGATGACCGCGGCATTCCTATCGAGATAAACCAGGTGCGGCTGTTTATCGGCGACGATCACGTTCACGTAGTCCTCGCTGCGCAGGCAGTGATCCGCTACGCTGAGCAGGCAGTTCGCATCGGGAGGAAGGTAGATGCGCGTGATGAGCGGGCTCTTGTTGCTGACCACATCCAGAAAGCCGGGATCCTGATGTGTGAAGCCGTTGTGATCCTGACGCCAGACCAGTGAGGAGATCAGGATATTGAGCGAAGAGATCGGAGCCCGCCAGTCCAGCTCCAGCTTCGACTTTTCGAGCCACTTCGCGTGCTGATTGTACATCGAGTCGATGATATGGACGAATGCCTCATAACTATTGAGAAGCCCATGTCGTCCCGTCAGGAGATAGCCTTCGAGCCAGCCTTCGAGCGTATGCTCGCTGAGCATCTCCATCACGCGGCCATCGGGAGCGATATCGGTCCCGTCCGCGTCCTCGGGCTTGATCGCAGCCAACCACGTCTTCTGGCTAACTTGATACACATCCTGTAACCGGTTGGACGCGTTCTCGTCGGGGCTGAATAAACGGAAACTATTCATGTTGTTCCGCATGACGTCGCGGAGAAATTTGCCGAGGGTTTCCGTCGGGGAAATCTCCTTCGAACCGGGGCTGTCAATCGGTACTGCGTAGTCGCAGAAATCCGGCAGGTCGAGAGCCTTGCGCAGCTTCCCGCCGTTGGCGTGCGGGTTGGCGCTCATCCGGCGTTCGCCAGTTGGCGACAGACTTCGCAGCTCCGGCCTGAGCGTGCCATGTTCGTCGAACAGCTCCTCCGGCCGATAACTGCGCATCCACTCCTCGACGATCCGCAGGTGTTCGGGATTCGTCTGCACATCGAGCACCGGCACCTGGTGGGCTCGCCAGAAGTTCTCAACCTTGTGACCGTCTACCTCTTTCGGTCCGGTCCATCCCTTCGGCGACCGCAATACGATCATCGGCCAGCGCGGCCGATCGGGCTTGCCGGTGTGCCGAGCCTCGTCTTGAATCGCGCGGATCTGCTCGACGCACGCATCCACCGTTTCGGCCATTTTCTGATGCATGACGTCAGGATCGTCGCCTTCGACCATGAACGGCGTCCATCCGTAGCCTCGAAACAGATCCTTCAGCTCCTCCGGCTCGATGCGAGCCAGCAGCGTGGGGTTGGCGATCTTATATCCGTTCAAGTGCAGGATCGGCAACACTGCGCCGTCGCGAATCGGGTTCAGAAATTTGTTCGAATGCCACGACGTCGCCAGCGGACCAGTCTCCGCCTCACCATCGCCAACGACGACGCTCACGATCAGGTCTGGATTGTCGAACGCGGCTCCGAAGGCATGCGACAAGCTGTAGCCCAGTTCGCCGCCCTCATGAATCGATCCGGGAACCTCCGGCGTACAGTGGCTGCCGAGCTGGCCAGGAAACGAAAAAGCCCGGAACAGCTTCAGCATCCCGGCTTCGTCCTGGCTCTTCTCAGGATAAATCTCGGAATAAGTCCCTTCCAGGTAGCAGTTCGAGATCACCGCGGGAGCTCCATGGCCAGGCCCGGAGATGTAGATCATGTCGAGATCGTATTTCCGAATGACACGATTCAGGTGAACCCACACAAAGGTCTGGCCCGGATCGGATCCCCAATGCCCCAGCAACCGGTTTTTGAAGTGCTCCGGGCGCAGCGGCTGCCTGAGCAGAGGATTGTCGCGCAGATAAATCATTCCCGCGCAAAGATAATTGCAAGCGCGCCAGTACGCGTCCATATTCCGAAGTTCTTCGGCCGAAAGCGTGGTTTGGCGTTCACGATTCGGTGCGGATATCATAAAGATCACGCTCCTATCTGATCTGAGCTTGGCACAGATTTAGTTTTCGAAGTGTGACAAATAGATAAAGCTCCGTGCCCGATCTTTCGACCCTCGTCATCAACACCGGATCCTCATCGTTGAAGTGCGGCCTCTACGTGGATCGCGACGGCGATGAACAGCTTCTGCTGGACGGGTCGGCCGACGGCATCGGCCGGAACAGCGGCAAGATCGAGCTGAAGGACGCACAGGGTCGCGTGTTGCGGTCGGAAAACCTGAGTTTCGCTTCGGAAGGCGATGCGTTGGATCACGTCGCGAAGTGGCTGGCGCAGCTGTCGCCTGAGAAACCGCGCGCCATTGGTCACCGCATCGTGCATGGAGGACCCAGGTTGGTTGCGCACCAGCGCATTACGCCCGGCGTGCTTCAGGAGTTGCAGGCTTGCGTTCATTTCGCACCGCTGCACATTCCCCTGGCGCTCGAGCTCATCGATAGAGCCGAGCGTTCTTACCCGGACGTCCCCCAATTCGCCTGTTTCGATACCGCGTTTCATCAAAGCATGCCGGAAGCCGCGGCCAGATTCGCACTTCCCGGCGAGTTATTCGAAGAAGGAATCCGCCGTTACGGATTCCACGGACTCTCCTACGAATCGATCGTCCATCAACTGGACGCTAATCTTCCGAGCAGAACTGTGATCGCTCATCTTGGCAGCGGAGCAAGCCTGGCAGCCGTGAAAGACAGGCGGTCTGTGGATACCTCGATGGGCCTGACGCCTACTGGCGGGATCCCGATGGCCACACGGAGCGGCGATCTGGACCCCGGCGTGCTCCTCTATCTTTTGCGCGTGAAACACATGAACGCCGATTCGCTGGAAAGCCTGTTGAATCACGATTCGGGCCTGACTGCCCTCTCCGACGGCAAGCAAGATATGCGCGATCTCGAAGCCGCGGCCGATTCCGGAGATCGGCAGGCGCAGCTCGCCATCGAGGTTTTTTGCGCGTCCGTTCGTAAGGCGATCGCGGCTTATGCCGCTGTGCTCGATGGGCTCGACTTGCTCGTGTTCGCGGGAGGAATCGGCGAACATAGCGCTCGAATCCGGAAAAACGTGTGCGAGGGGCTGCGTTTCCTTGGCATCTCGCTTAACCAAGATGCCAATCAGCGGCACATCCCCATGATCTCGGTGCAGCATAGCCGGGTGCGCGTCGCTATCGTTTCCAGCCAGGAAGACCGTCAGATCGCCCGTCACTGCCGTGCCTTGTTGCGTTAAGTAAACTCAAGTTTATACTTCGTGGAAGCTAACGAGTACAGCCGTCTCCAAACCAGGCGGTTGATCGTGACCACCATGGCACTGATGACAACCGTGGCTCCTAGTAACACAGGAAAGTTACCGGCGTCCGTGGCCCGGCTAATCACTGCGCCGAGCCCTGTGATCGAAAATGTCTGGCCACGAAAGCGAAAATATTCGGCGATGATACTCGCGTTCCAAGCTCCGCCGGACGCGGTGACGAAGCCGGTGACTAAATAAGGGACAATCGCGGGCAATATCAACCTGCGCCACCGCTCCACCTTGCTCAGATGAAATACGGCGCACACTTCTTTCAGGTCCGAAGGGATCGCGCTGGCGCCCGCGATCACGTTGAAGAGGATGTACCATTGAGTCCCCAGCAGCAGCAATACGATCGAAGCGATTCCCATTCCGCCGCCCAACTGAATCAATAGCAACAGCACGATCGGGAATAACGCAGGCGCGGGTACGGACGCCGCGATCTGAGCGATCGGTTGCGCAATAGCCGCCAGTTTTGGCTTTACTCCGATGTAGACTCCCACAGGAATGGTCCAGAGAGCAGCCAACACAAGGGTAAGCTCGACGCGAAGAAATGTAGCTCCCGCTCCCAGCAATATGTCATGCAACTCGGATCGCGAAATGTTCGTGAGCATCGCGCCCATCTTAGCGATTGCGTATAAGACGCCGGCCAGCGCGCCAATAGACATAACGCGAGACGTCCATTTCATGAAATGTCCGTTATCCCGAACAGGGCGAGCGTTTGAATGAGTCCGCGCGAAGTGCAGCGTCAAAGCCTCGCGCGCCGGCGCCACGGAGCGTCGTGCAGCCCACGACAGCAGTTTCGAGCGCCGCAGGAACGTAAGCACAGGCGAAGTCGGCACTTCAGTGGCTTCGACCTGCTCAAACTTGAACTTTTCGCTCCACGCAATGATCGGACGCCACACGATTTGGTCAATCAGCACGATCACCGCGATCATTACGATTAATCCCCAAACGATGGATCGGGTCGCCCCAGCATTGGACGCCGACTGCAAATACGAGCCAAGACCCGGAAGCCTTAAATCACGCGTTCCCAGGACGAACATTTCGCACACCATCAGCGAAAACCAGCCGCCCGCCAGGGACATCATGGAATTCCAGACCAGGCCAATCACCATGTTCGGAAGCTCCAACTGGATGAATCTCTGCCACCAGCTCAGGCCATACAATTGGGCGGCTTCCGCCATTTCGGCAGGGATATTCTTTAAAGATGAATACACGCTGAAAGCCATATTCCAGACTTGACCGGTGAAAATCAATAAAATAGATCCCAGCTCCAATCCAAACTGAGTAGTCGGGAACAACGCGACCATCGAAATCATGACGCCTGGAAGGAAGCAAAGCACGGGAATCGACTGTAGAGTGTCGAGCAGTGGAATCATGAGCCGCTCGGCCGTGCGGTTATGCGCGGCAATATAACCGTACGCTAGGCTAAAAGCCAAGCTCAGAAGGTAAGCGACGGCAATGCGCGCGACTGAATACAGCGCATAGACCGGTAGCGCGGAGGGCCTCAGGTCGATCTGAGTTTCAGCATGAACCGGAGCGCGCCAGTAGTGTGCCAGAGAAAGCAAGCCATAAAACAACGCCAGTCCCGCAAAACCGATGGGCACATCTGTGAATAAAGATGACGCCTTATCGGACAGGATGCTCCAAGGCAGCAAGCTGGCAATCGTTTTATCGGATCGACTGGCCATCAGTGAAGCGGCGCCTCTCCATCTCCGCCGTCGCCGCTTTGATTCAGGAGCAATCGATCGCTCTCGGAGTCGTAGGTGAAAATATCGCCATACCGGCCCCAATTCAACATCGTGTCGATTTGCCGTTGCACTTCTTCGTCGGAAAAATGCTCTTGCAGAATGTCACGAAAGAATTCGAGCGGCATCGTATGGTCCGATTTGCTGATCAGGGCGCTTTTTACCTGCTGAAGCAAAGTTACGTTCGCCAGGGCAGCTTCGCGGAATAAAGCTTGTCGCGATGAAATATCGGCTTCCGCAAATGTTTTCCCCTCGGGAGTAACTTCGACGTCTCCGCGCTCGGATTTAGCGAATGACAACAGCACGGCAGCCTCCACGATCGGCAAGAGATCATCCACATCCATGCGAAGCTCCTCCGCAACGCGATACAGATCGTCCTTTCCGCCGCGATCGTCGAGCAATTCCAGCAACCCCGCGATGGCGCCCTGCCTGGCGTGCGGCAGCGGCCGGTACGGCGCCTTTGCTTCCCGGCCGGGAGAAGGTGGCTCAGCCTCAAGTTGGGGCTGGGTCATCAATTTGTAAATGTAGTCGACGTACAGCAGAAATTCGGCGGAATTACGCTCTCTCGGTTGCTTCAGAGGAACGCGGAAATCGGCGCGAATCTTCGCGGGATTTCTTCCCAGAACGACAATCCGGTCCGCGAGCAGCACCGCTTCCTCGATGTTATGTGTCACCAGGAAAATGCTCTTTGTAGGGATCTTTTTCCCTTGCCAAAGCTCCATTAATTCGCCGCGCAAGTTCTCGGCCGTCAGAACATCGAGCGCCGAAAACGGCTCATCCATGAATAGGATCTCGGGTTCAACCGCCAAGGCGCGCGCGAAGCCTACGCGTTGTTTCATGCCTCCGGATAGCTCTTTGGGGTACGCGGATTCGAAACCTCTCAAACCAACCGCGTTTAAAGTTTTCAGCGCACGATGATGCCGTTCCGTATGTTTCATTCCGCGCGCAAGTAGTGGAACTTCCACGTTCTCCAGCACCGTAAGCCATGGAAACAACGCAAAACTCTGGAATACAATGGCCGCGTTCGGGGTCGATCCGTTCAGCGATTTTCCATGCCACAGGACCTCGCCGGCGGATGGAGTCGCCAGCCCTGAGAGTATCCGCAACAGAGTGGATTTGCCCGATCCCGAGGGTCCCAAGAGCGCGATAATCACGCCCGGTTCGACCGACAATGTGGTTGGCGCGATCACTTGAATTTGCCCGCCGCCCGGCCGATCGAATCGTTTCTCGACTTGCCTGGCTTCAATAATCGGCTCGACCCGCGCGACGCCTCGGTCCATCTCCTCGAGCGCGGCCGAGCGGTCTTCCACGGCCACCTGCGCCGGAGCAAGCTCGCTGACGATTTGCTGCCATGCGCCTTCCGGCAGTTCGTCGAGAAAATTCGCGCGCTCGACCGGATTCATCTTCTCCACCAACGCGATCATCCGCTGCGCCGGAAGGGTGTGTAGCAGAACAAAGGTGTGGTAGTAAGGAAAAATCGGCGCGAGATTGGCCGCGAACTCGATCGGCAATCGTCCAAACAAAACCTGCTGGTCATCGTAGGACAGGTTCAGGAACGCATCGGCGGCGATAGCGGGATCCAACCGGCTCAGAATCGCTACCGCCCGATCCCAGCGCCCTTGCGAGATGATGGTTTGAAGTTCCTCTGCGGCCGGCGGTTTCATCCGTTCACCATCACTCACTATACGCTGGGCTGTGTAATCCTTGATGACGAGCGACGCTCGCTAAAAGAAAAAAGATTACGTCGCCCGCGAGCATGGCGGTTGGCCGATCACGACGATTCCACCATGGGCGTAAAGACAATCGAAAGATAATCTACGGACCGTGGCCTAACAGCGCGGCAACCTCGGCGTGTCCCATCTTCTTGGCCCACTCGATGGGAGTTGCCCATGGTTGAGCATCGCTTTCGTGAACCGGCGCGCCGCGGGCGATCAGCAACTCGACCAGGTCCTTCCGCCCCCAACGGCACGCCCAGCCGAGTGGAGTCGACTGGAGCAGACTGTCTCGCGCATCCAGCTTGGCTCCGTGATCCAGCAGCATCGCCGCGAACCGCACTCGCTCCGCCTCGGTGGGACCTGGGCGCGCCGCAACGAAGTGCAGCACGGTTTCGCCGAACTGGCTCGGCACGTTCACGATTCCACTTCGCAGCATCGCCAGCATACACGCGAAAAAACCTTCATGATCAGACGGCTTGTCACCCACGCCGCGAATCGGCTGGACCAGGATCCAATGCCACCGTGCGTCGTCTACGGACCACGGCAGCCGTGGCAGCGCTAACTCGACGATGGAGGAACATCCGTGGCAAGCGGCCGACCAAGCCAGCTCGCGCGCCAGCTCGATCGCATCGTCCCCGGTCGCCGCGGCCAACATCCGCCGGGCCTCGTCAACGTCGTGGGCTTCGGCGATCATGTAAGGCTGCGGTTTGGCGCCGCGCGCGAGCAACAACTGTTTCACATCCTCGTGACCAGACGCGTTGCGCAACGGCCATCCGGACGCGTAAACATTCGCGTTCGGGTCGGCCCCGCGATCGAGCAGCAGCTCGGTTATATCGCGCCGCCCGGCCAGCGCCGCGTACCACAACGGCGTGCCCCAGCTCGGCGTGGGATCTTCCAGCTCATGCAAGATGGTCCGCTCATCCGGATCGGCTCCCGAGTCCAGCAGCAGCCTGACGATTTCGAGGTGACCGTGATTCACAGCCAGGCTGAGCAGCCCGCCGCCCATCCATTGGATCTCCCGCAGCGCGTCGGGATCTGCATGAACCAGTTCGCGGACGCGCTGCGCAACTGCCAGTGCGACTGCGCCTCGAATCGTGACCTCCGCGCGATTTTCCAGCAACAGCTTGGCGATAGCAGGAAACTCTTTCGCGCCGTCATTGCGAGGATCGGCGGCAAGCGCGGCGCGGTCGAGCGGGGTCAGGCCGCTCGCGTCGGCTTTCATCGCACTTGCGCCGCGCCGCAGCAGCCATTCGACCATTTTCTCATTCGTTTCCTGCGCGGCCACGTGCAGCGGAGTCCCGCCGTGCCGGTCGCAAGCATGGATCAGTGACTCATCCTCTTCGAGCAGCCGAATCGCCACCTCATCGTCGCCACTTCGAATCGCCGCGTTGATCTGTTCCTGCACCGGTGACACGGTTGAATTGGGACAGCTCATCGACTTCCGGCGCTTCTGCTCTTCTTCCTCGATGACCGCGACGATGTCGCGATAATCGCGATCGCGCGCCAACGCGACCGCGGTGGTTGCGTCACGATGCGGGAAAATGCCCTTCCTCGCATCGGCCCCGGCTTCCATCAACAGGCGGACCATTGCGGCATCGCGGCGCAGGACTGCGAAATGCAGCGCGCGATGTTCGTTGTTTCCCGCCATGTCCATGCCCACCAGTTCAGGACGAGCGCGTAGAAGCGCCCGCACTTGGGCAATATCGCCGGCTTTCACTGCATCCGCTAACCGGCCGACGTTGGCTCCATCGACGAACGCCTTAAGCTTGGGCCAACTTTCGTAGCCGTACGAGCGCGCGAGCACGCGCTGCGCGTCGCTGAGCGAAAATGCAGCCGAGTCCGGCGCGCGCTCAACCCGGTGCACCTCGGAAACCGACGCAGGATCACCGCCAAGATATTGCTCGAGCAACTCTTTGGCTTGCTTTCGCAATTGTTCCAAGCTAGGCTTCCGCGGCAGGCGGCGCGTGGGAAGAGAACGGGGCATGACGATCTCCTTTCGAGTCATTGCCCGGCGTCCGCGTGACGGGCCGAAAGAAGAATCGTAATGAACGGATCGATGCTTCGATGAGACCGGTGGGCTCAGCCCTTCCCGCGGACACGGCGGTGTCCGACGCGCACATCGAAATCTTACCACGCCGCACTTAGGGTACAATCGCAAATCATGCGAAAAATAGTTCTGCTCCTGGCCGCGATCTGCGCGGTGGAGACGTTGGTGTTCGCAACCTGGTCGGTCGTCGCCGTCGATCGAGGCACCGGACGCGTCGTCATCTCCTCCTCCACTTGCACAGGCAGCACCGATGATTTCCTGAAGGATGTGCAGGCGGTAGTCGTCCCCGGCAAGGGCGTAGCCGCTTGTCAGGCCGGCGTGGACAGCGCTACCCATCAAAATCAGACGCTGGTGTTTGACGAACTTCAAAGAGGAACCGACCCCGCCAGGATCATCGAGCTTCTGAGTCAGGACCCCGGATTCCAGTCGCGCCAGTTCGGCATCGTCGACTTGCAGGGCCGCATGGCCGGACACTCCGGCCTCGCCAACGGGTTCGTGACGCAGGATATCCACGGCCAAGTGCCCGGTACTGAGATTTTCTATTCGATCCAAGGCAATATTCTTCGATCGGCCGCGGTGGTTCCAAGCGCGGTGAAGGCGTTCATCGCCGCCGGCGGAGGCATTACGGATCGCGTGATGGCCGCAATGGAGGCGGCCGACGCAGCCGGTGGCGACAGCCGTTGCACCTGCCAGGTCCCCCCAGTTCCCGCCGAGAGCGCCGCCATTCCCTGCTCCTACCGGACATCTTTGGTCGCCTACATTCTGGCCGCCGATCCCAAGGATGCCAACGGCCCTGCCAACCAGCCCAACTCGCACAACAACGGCAAGTACTCGATGTATGTCACGGTCTCTCAGCCCAATCACGGACCCGCCTTCAACATCAAGCCCGGCGAGAATCTGAATCCGGTGAAGACGCTCCGAATGCGTTACGACGCATGGATCAAAGCTCATCCGGAGTTCAAGCGCTAAGGAGGAATGGAAACATGCGATCGATAACGGTCTTCACTCTGTTCGCCGCTCTGTTCAACGTGACGATGGGAGCCGCGTGCGCGCAAGCGCCCACTCCGCCAGCCGGGCGAGGCGGACGTGGTGGCGGCGGCGGCCGGGGCGGTGGCGTTCAAACCATGACGCTGATCACCACCGCATGGCCCGATGGAGGAATGATCCCTTCGCGCTACACGCAAGCCGGACCTGAAATCTCGCCGGCCATCCAGTGGAGCGGCGCCCCGCAAGGCACAGCGAGTTTCGTATTGATCTTCCATGACGCCGATACGGTAGTGAACAATGCCACCGACGACACCCTGCATTGGATGCTCTGGAACATTCCCGGGACGGCCACGGGTATAGTGCAAAGCAGGCCCGATGGATTCGAGCTGCCGGACGGCACACGCCAGATCAGCGTCAGCGGCTCGCGCTATCGCGGACCAGGCGCGCCCGCAGCCGGCCCCCTGCATCACTATGTGATGGAACTGTACGCCTTGGATACGATGCTCGATATCAAGGTGAATCCCCAAGGTCCGCAGGACGCGAATCCCAACGTGCAAGCTATCAGGACGTCCGTTATGCAGGCTATGGTGGGGCACATCCGCGGAAAAGCCGCGTATCTCGGACTCTTTCACCGCCCGCAGTAGGCGCGTGCAAACCGGATACAATTACTTCGTGAGAAGGATGTTTGCGGTGCTTGGAATGGCTTCAGCCTTCGCCGCATCGCAGGACCTGCCGACGCAGAATCCGGATTTTCGCTCCGATACCCGCTTGGTCCAGATCAACGCGATCGTGCGCGACAAAGCCGGGCCCGTGTCCAGCTTGACCAAGGACGATTTCACCCTCACCGACAAGGGAAGGCCGCAGACGATAAAAGTCTTCTCAGTCGCCCGGGCTGGCGCGCCGCGGGGCGTACCGCCGCTGCCCGCCAACACTTTCTCCAACCGCTCGCACGGCGGCGATGCCGGTTCAAGCGTGACCATCGTTCTGCTGGACCGGTTGAACACTTTGTCGGCCGCCGGTTCGGACGCCTACGAGAACCACTCATCGGCATTCGAGGATCACGCTCTCGGATACGCGAAGCAGAAGCTGATGGAGTTTGTCAAGGAGATGGATTCCAGAGATCAGGTGGCTCTGTTCAGTCTGGCCGGATCGCTGAGCATGCTTTCGGACTTCACCAACAATCGCGACCAACTCCAGAGAATTCTAACGGCCTATCGCGCCACCTCGATCACCGACCGTGAGAAGGTGGCGCCGGGCACGGTCCACACTCCCGTGCCTGGCGACTTCAATGCGACGGTCGATCGGGACAGGCAAACGTTGGCGGGGTTCACGAACGCGGACCGGGCGCAGACGACGATCGCCGCACTGATGGCGATCGCGCACTATGCCGCCGACATTCCCGGGCGGAAGAACCTGGTCTGGCTGACTGCGAACCTTCCGTTTCCCGCCTCGGCCGCAGCCCGCGTATTGAGTCGGGCGAACATCGCGGTTTACCCGGTGGATGCGCGCGGATTGGTTACGCGCGGGTCTGCACCGTCGTCATTCGATGAGGCGTCCGTCATTCCCGGCGGCCCCCATGTGGGCGCTGAGGTTCCGGGCCAGGGAACACGGCCCCCCGGGATCGACTCGATGGAAGACCTGGCCGCTGAAACCGGCGGACGGGCGTTTCACGATACCAACAATCTCAGCGAAGCGATCCATAAGGCGGTTGACGACTCGGCGGTCACGTATACGCTCGGGTTCTATCCGGAGTCCCAAACGCTAGACGACAAGTTTCATGAACTGAAAGTTCGTATAAGGCACTCTGGTTACGAGGTCCGCTGCCCGAAAGGATATTTTGCTCTGAAGGACATCCCGGTGTCCGATGCCCAGCAGCAAAACGCCCTTCAGGAAGCCATTCTCAGCCCGCTCGTATCCTCCGCAATTCGCGTTCAGGCCCGAATCGAGCGAGCCAACCAGCCTACGCCGGGCTGGCTGACATTAGCTGGAACCGTCGAGCTTCGGGATCTGCAACTCTCGGATGCCGGCGAAGGCGCGGTGGACGTGTACGTTGTCCAGCAGGACGCAACTGGAAAGATCCTGGGCCGGTCGAAGAACCGGATCAATCTTCAACTGACCCGGGATTTGTATACGGCCTACTTGAAGGCCGGCATTGCGTTCCGGGAATCAGTCGAAGCCAAAGAAGGATTGGTCACGGTCCGTTTGCTGGTCAGCGACGCGGCACGCGCGCAGGTGGGTAGCCTGATCATTCCCGTGTCCGAAGTCAAATAGCCGGCCGCCGGTGGTAAAATTAAGTTCCACCGCATGGACCTGGACCAGCTCCACACGTTTCTCGAAATCGTCCGCCTGAAGAGCTTCTCCAAGGCCGCGCAGACGTGTTTCCGGACCCAGCCGGCAGTGAGCGCGCAAGTGCGGCAACTGGAACAGGAGCTGAACGCGTCCCTGTTCGAGCGCCTGGGGACCAAGATCGCGCTGACTCCGGCCGGCCGCATTTTCGCCGACTACGCAGACCAGATCCTCGATCTGCGGCGCCGTGCGCAGAATTCGATCAACGAGCTGGAACGCGTCCCCCGCGGTGAACTGGTAATCGCCGCCAACGAAGCCACCTGCATCTACGTTCTGCCGCGTGTCTTTTTCGAGTATAAGAAGCAGTTTCCCAACGTGCAGATCCTGGTGGACCGCTCCTACGGCGCGCGGGTGGTGGACGCGGTGGTCGACAACCAGGCCGATTTCGGCATCACTCAGCTGCCCGTGAAGGAAAAGCGGCTCCAGGTGGCGAAAATTCATTCCGATGAGATCAAGATGGTGGTTCCGGCCTCGCATCCGCTGGCCAGGAAAGCGCAGGCGCTGCCGGCGGACCTGGTCGGACATGCTCTGCTGTTGCCGAAAACCGGAGCCACGCGCAGCAGGCTGACGGCCTGGATGGAGCCCGTCGAGGACCAGATCTGCATCTCCATGGAGCTCGATTCCACCGAAATGATCAAGCGTTTCGTGCTGGCCGGACTGGGCGCGGGGTTCGTGGCCGGGGCGCATTGCCGTGAAGAAGTGGATGCGGGCCGCCTGATCGCCATCCCATTGGGACCGGAACCCATGGAGCGCCAAATTGGACTAATCTATAGGAAGGACAAGGCGCTGTCGAAGGCCGCGCTGGGGTTCATCGAAGTCACCATGCATCACGCCGGCAGCGATTCTTCACGAGTGCCTCCGCGCGCGGAGATCTCGATCGACCAACCGGCGGCAAAGGGATTATGAACCGGGTCACGGTCAAAACGTCCACTATCTTCATCGCCAAGGGCGGAAAAACGCAGGTCTACCGCTCGGTGAACGAAGTGCCGCCGCAACTGCGAAAGCAGCTTGAAGAGTCCACTAACAGCTTCAATTCCGCCACCATCCTGATCGCCGACCGGCGCGGCCGCGAGGAGATTGTGCGCGCATTGAACGGCTTGCCGTCGAGCCTCCGGACTCGCCTGGCGTCATCGCTCGCGTCCAAGCAGCCGGCCGCGGCCGACGTGCCCGCGGAACCCGCTCTCTGGCTTCGATACCTCCGCCGAAATTGGGTGGAGATTCTGGTGCCTGGCGCGGTCGGCTTCATTGTCTGGTTGGCATTTTATTATCGGTAAGCCTCCAATCCCTTGAATCCAATGGACTCGCCATCGAACCGTGCTCAAAGGCCTGCCCCGATTGGTCAGCAACCTGCTTGTATCGGGTAACGTCCTTAGATTGTTATACTGAAGAGCAAAACCCTTAGTCATTTTTCAATGCTGAAATACTGTGCCGTTCTTTCACTATGTGCCGCCGTGGGACTTTCGGGCGACTTTATTACCGCTCAGGGCGCGCGGTTAGTTATTGGCCAGACGACATTTACTTCGCAAAATTTTGGTTCTTCGAACACCGTTTTCGGAAGCGCCGGAGGCCTGGGGTATGCGCCCTACTCGCCGGGCTCGCCTTACGGGTGGCTGTATGTAGTCGACTCCAATCGCTTGGGTCTGCTGCCGATCAACAACCGCGTTCTGATGTTTCCCACCGATTCTTTACCTCAGCCGGCCGATGAACTGGCGGACAACGTGCGATGCCCGGTATGCACCGGTCAAGCGACGCTGGCCCTGGGTCAGCCCGCCATTAATAATTTCCAGCCGCCGCCCAACCGTACGCAAGCGGGAATGAACCTGCCCACCGCCGTGGCGTCCGACGGCAACGTCGTAGCCGTGGCCGACACCGCGAACAACCGGGTGCTGCTGTGGCTGTCGATTCCGCAGAATATCGGCCAAAACGCCAACGTCGTGCTGGGCCAGCCGGACTTCGTTACGTTGACGGAGCCCATTGTCGTGAATGCGAGCAGTATGCGTGCACCGCAGGGAGTGTGGCTACAAGGCGGAAAATTGTTCGTCGCCGATACCCAGAACAATCGCGTGCTGGTCTGGAACTCGATTCCCACCAAGAATAACCAGCCCGCGGACCTGGTGCTCGGCCAGCCCAACTTCACCACCGTCGCGCAGGTCGATCAAACCAAAATTCCTCCGGGAGCTTCGGCCACCACGATGCTGAGCCCCACCGGGGTCAGCACGGACGGCACACATCTTTACGTCGCCGATCTAGGCTACAGCCGCGTGCTGATCTGGAACTCGATTCCGGCCCAAAACACGCAGCCGGCCGACGTCGCGATCGGGCAGAAGGACTTGGTGACCTCGATCCTGGACGACACCCCGGACTTATGCGCATCCAATGGAACCGACTCGAGCGGCAATCCGACTTACCCCTCCTTGTGCGCCGCGACCATGAGTCTTCCGCGCTCCGTCGTCCCCGACGGAAACGGCCGGTTGTTCATCGCCGACACCGGGAATGATCGCGTGCTGGTCTACAACACCATCCCCGCGACAAGCGGCGCGCGCGCGGATGTGATTCTGGGCGAGCCCGACGAATTCTCCGACGTGATTACCAGCACGACGAGCGTGTTTTCGCCGAATCTGTTCCAATCCGGGGCCAATATTACGGCCTCGCCGACTTCGCTCGTATGGGATGGAGCCAATCTCTACGTCGCCGACCCGAGCAATTTTCGCGTCTTGGTATTCACGCCTCTCGATGCTAGTATTCCCTCCACCGGTGTGGTCAATGCCGGCAGCTTAAGCATCTACGCCTTCGGGACCGTCACGCTCGGCGGAACGCTCACCGCCAACGATGTCGTCACGGTAACCATCGGAAATTCGAGTACCGGCACCAGTTCGTCCGGCGGCACCGCGGTCGCCAACACCGTCAACTATACCTATACGGTGACCAGCGCCAACGTGACCAAGGGATCGTTCGATCCGATTCTGCAAGGGTTGGCCAACGCGATTAACTCCGCCAACGGCGGCAACGGCGATCCGAACGTGGTGGCGATCCCGCAGTTAGGATTCTCGGTGTTGCAGTTGATCGCGCGCATTCCGGGTACAGCCGGTAATAACATTACACTCGCCACGTCGCTTTCGACCAACGCGACCATCACGGCAACCGCCAGCGGCGGGATTCTGTCCGGCGGAGGCGACGCCTCTACGCTGGCCCCCGGCACGAGAATCGCGATCATGGGCACCAACCTCGCCGATTCCGCCGTTTCCGCCGACCCAGCCGCCCAGACTCTGCCGACCAAGCTGGGTGGCGTCGAAGTGTATATCGACGGAATCCAGTCCCCGCTGTCGATGGTCTCGCCAACGCAGATCAACGCACAGGTGCCTTGGGAACTAGTCGACACCAACAGCACGAGTTTGTACGCCAGGATCCAGCACTCCGACGGATCGATTTCGGTAACCGACGCGGTCGGCTTGCCGATCTCGCAGGAAAACCCGGGAATTTTCGCGCAGGGGGGAACCGATCCGCGCCCCGCGATGGCATTCCATGGAAGCAGCTATGCCACCGCCACGGTTTCCGTCGACGGAGCGATCAACGCAGGCAACGTCGCCACCATCGGCATTGAAGACCGGGTCTACAACTACACCGTACAAGCCAGCGATACGCTGGCCTCCATCCGCGACGCGTTCGTCGGATTGATCAATGCCAATCCGCAGGAAGTGGTGGTCGCATCCGCGGCTTCCGCTTACACGCGCATCCGCTTGCAGGCCAAGGTCCCCGGCCCCGAAGGCGACGGAATCCAGATTACGGCAACCTCCACAGGTTCCACCTCCGGATCCGCCGGGTCCGTGACCATGACCGCGCTGAATACCGAATTGTGCTGCGCCAACGTCGCCGGAACCGCGATTACCCAGGCCAATCCGGCGGTTGCGGGCGAGACGATTTATCTATACGCGACCGGATTAGGGCTAGTGACGCCTGACGCCGCAAAGAATGCGCTAAACACCGGCTCGGCTTACGACGGACCGGCGCAGAATAACCCGAATTCCCCGGTTTCGTCGCTTGCGGGCGGCAGCACCGCGACCGTAGTGTCCGCCGGCGCGGAAGTCGGAACGATCGGCATCTATAAGATTGTGCTGGAGTTAAATTCGACCATCAATACCAACCCGTACACTCAGCTCACCATCGCCCAGGACATTTACACCAGTAACATCGTGACGATTCCCGTGTATCAACCGAATCCGCAATCGCAGTGAGCCGGAGCTAACCTCTCCGGGCCGCTGGCGTCTTAACCAGCATGCCGCTTGACGCCCTGCTACAGGATCTCCGTTACGCGTTCCGAACGCTCCGCGCCAGTCCCGGATTCGCGGCGGTCGCCATTCTTTCACTCGCCCTGGGCATCGGCGCCAATACCGCGATCTTCAGTCTGATCGACGCGGTGATGCTTAAATATCTCCCCGTCAGCCATCCCGAAGAACTGGTCCAGATCACGATGGGATCGAGCGACGCGTTCACGAACCCGATCTGGGAGCAGGTGCGTGACCGGCAGGACGTGTTTTCGGGCGTCGCGGCTTACGGCGGCTATCGTTTCAATCTCGCCGCCGGCGGGGAAGCCCGCTACGCTCCGTCCACGTGGGCGAGCGGCGATTATTTTTCGATGCTGGGAGTCCGCGCGATTCTTGGACGCACGTTCACTCCCGCCGACGACCGGCGCGGATGTTCTTTGACCGCCGTTCTCGCCTACGATTTCTGGCAGCAGGAGTACGGCGCAGACCCGGCCGTCATCGGGAAAAATATCTCGCTCGACGGACACTCGTTTCAAATCCTCGGCGTGACGCAGCCGGGGTTCACTGGCGTCGATGTCGGACGGGGCATCGATATCTTCGTGCCGATCTGCACGGAAACGGCCATCGACGGCGAAAATTCTTCGCTCGACGCACGCAGCAACTGGTGGCTGCGCGTCATCGGAAGGCCGAAGCGAGGTCTTGATCCGCGACAGGTGACCGCGCGGCTCAACACGCTCGCGCCGCAAATTTTCGAAGCCACCACGCCTCCCAAGTGGAAACCCGACGATCAGCAGGCTTATCGGCAGCGCACCTTTGCTCTGACTCCGTCGGCAAACGGGCAATCGAACGTGCGAACCCAGTATCGCCTGGCTCTGCTGACGCTGATGGCGATGGTCGGCCGTGGTGCTGCTGATCGCCTGCGCGAACGTCGCCAACCTGCTGCTGGCGCGCGCCACCGTCGCGGCAACGGGAGATCGCCATCCGGATGGCGCTTGGATCGGGCCGCGGCCGGCTGGCCCGCCAACTCCTGACCGAAAGCCTTAGCCTGGCAATGGCAGCCGCGGCGCTGGGAATGCTTTTCGCACAATGGGGCAGCCGGCTTCTGGTGCGGTTTCTCTCCACCGGCCGCGATCCCATGTTCCTGGATCTGGCCATCGACGGCCGCGTGCTCGCCTTCACCATCGCGGTGGCCGTCGCCACCGGTCTGCTATTCGGACTCGCCCCGGCCTGGCGCGGCACGCGCGTCGATCCAAACTCGGCGATCAGGGCGACGGCGCGCGGCGTGGCCGAAGGATCGTCGCGCTTCACTCTGGGAAAAGCTTTGATGGTCGCGCAGGTGGCTTTGTCGCTGGTGCTGTTGATCGGCGCGGGATTGTTGATCGGCACCTTCCGCAAACTCGCGACCCTCGACCCCGGGTTTGAACGCGACCGCGTATTGCTGGTAAACGTCGACCTGCGCAACGCGAAGTATCCGCCGGCGCGGCGCGAGCAGGCGTTCCAGGAGATGCTGGATCATCTGCGCGCAATTCTGGGAGTCCGCTCCGCAAGCGAATCGCGCATCACTCCCATGAGCGGGCGCGGATTGAATACCCTGATTCGAGTCGACGGCTACGTACCGAAGTCGAGGCGCGACCCGCTGGTGTGGATGAACGGCGTCAGCTCCGAGTTTTTCAGAACCATGGGAACCGCGCTGGTCGCCGGCCGCGATTTCGACCAACACGACACTGCGACCTCGCATCCCGTAGCAATCGTGAACGAAAGCATGACGCGAAAATTTTTCGCCGGATTGAATCCGGTCGGCAAGTATTTCCGGTACGCAGACGACCCTAACACCGCAACTCCGGTCGAAATCGTAGGGGTGGTGAAGGACGCCAAGTATCGCAACCTGCGCGATCCGTTCGAAGCCACCGTCTATGTCCCCAGTGGGCAGACAGAGATAGCGGGAACGAACGTCGTTTTCGAGTTGCTCACCACCGGCTCGCCCAACGACCTGATCCCCAGCGTCAAGGCCGAGATGGAACAGGTGAATCGCGACATCACGATGCAGTTCAGCACGTTCTCCGGACAAGTCGCCGAATCGCTGACGCGGGAGCGGCTGCTGGCCACGCTTTCCGGATTTTTCGGCGGCCTCGCACTGCTGCTCGCATCGATCGGTCTGTACGGCGTGATGTCGTACAACATGGCGCGGCGTAGAAATGAAATCGGGATTCGCATGGCGCTCGGGGCCGCGCAGGGAAATGTCTTACGAATGGTGCTCGGCGAGATCGCGCTCTTGCTGGCCGGGGGGATGATCGCGGGCCTTCTCGCCGCGCTCGCCGCGACGCGTTTGGTGGCGACGTTTCTTTACGGGCTCACCGCGACCGCTCCAGCCATCCTCGCGCTCGCTGCCCTTGTGCTGGCCAGCGTGGCCACGCTCGCCGGCTATCTTCCCGCGCGCCGCGCCTCGCGTTTAGATCCAATGGCGGCGCTTCGGGAAGAGTAACATGGCTGAATGAGCGAGCTTCGGTGGCACCCGCTGTTCGAACAGTGGGTAGTGGTCACCGCGCATCGTCAGGACCGGCCGCAGATGCCCGCCACGTGGTGTCCCTTCTGCCCCGGATCGGGACGCGTGCCAAATGCCTACGACGTTTATCTTTATCCCAACGATTTTCCAACGTTTTCCTTTGACGATCCCAACGCGCCGGGCGCTTGCGACGTGGTTTTGTATAGCCCGGAACACCAGCGGCTTCCTTCGGAGCTGCCAGTCGAGCAATGGGAAAAAATCGTCGCGTTGTGGACTCAGCGCACGGTCGAACTGACCAGCGATCCGCAGGTGAAGTATGTCATGGTGTTCGAAAATGCCGGCGAAGCGGTGGGCGTGACGATGCCGCATCCGCACGGCCAGATTTACGCGTATCCTTTCCTGCCGCCCAGGGTGGTCCGCGAGTCTCGGATGCGCCGGAAATTTCAGCCGGAGGGAAGGCGGCTGTCTGTACTGCAAAATTCTCGACGACGAACAGCACGATGGACGCCGCATCATTTCAGAGAATGCCGGCTTCGTTGCCTTCGCCCCGTACTTTGCGCGATTCCCGTATGAAACGCTGATCTATAGCCGCCGGCACGCCGCGTCGCTAGGCGAACTAAGTGCGGCGGAGGCGGCGAATCTCGCTTCGATCATCAGCGTGATGCGCAAGAAATACGACGCGTTGTTCGGATTCCCAATGCCGCTCATGATGATTGTGCATCAATTCCATCATTTATACGTCGAATTTCTACCCTTGCAGCGCAGTTCCACCAAGTTGAAATATCTGGCTGCGGTGGAATCGGCGTCGTGGAGTTTCACGAACGAAGTGCTTCCGGAACAGACAGCGGCGGCGCTGCGAGCCTTGAAATAACGCGAAAAAGAACGCTTGTTGACGCGCGCGTCTCCGCTAGTGTCCTGAGTCGGAAAATCGCAGCATTACATGCCGGGACTATAATCGCCAACCGACCCCAAAGTCATTCCGAGCGGAGCGAGGAATCTGTTTTTCGTTCGGCTGTGATCAACGCTTTAAAAGCAGATCCCTCACTGCGCTCGGGATGACGGGCGTTGTAAGTAGGACTTCGTGGGGCAGCAATTATCCAACGAACTTCTGACTCAGGACACTAGTAGCTGATGTGAGCCGTCACCGTCGCGGAGCCGCGACGGTGACGGAGCGATTCTTGCCGCTTTTCCTCAGCGGTTCGACACGCCCGCGCTCTCAAACGTCGCCATTTCGCGATACAGCTTCACCGCTGCCTCAATCAAGTTGATGCCCAGAGCCGCGCCGGTGCCTTCGCCCAGTCTCATGTCGAGATCGAACAGCGGCTGCGCTCCCAGAACTTCCAGCATCTTACGATGTCCGCGTTCCGCGGAGCGATGCGAAAACACTACGTAGCCGAGCGACGGAGGCGCAATCACGCGAGCCACCAGCGCGGCGGAACACGAGATGAACCCATCCAGCACCACCACACGCCGCTGCTTCGCCGCGCCGAGAATCAGACCCACGATTGCCGCGATTTCGAATCCACCCAGCGCGGCCAGCACACCGATCGGATCGCGCGGGTCCGGCCGATGCAGCTCCAGCGCACGTTTGATCACTTCCGCTTTGTGAGCCACACCCGCCTCATCGAGTCCCGTTCCCCGCCCCGCCGATTCCGCGGGATCCAGGCCTCCGAATGCGGACAGCAGTGCGGAAGCAGAGGTTGAATTGCCGATCCCCATTTCGCCCGCGCCCAACACGTCACCAGCGCTTACCTGATTCATGCCGGCCGCGATCGCGCGTTCCGCCTCCTCACGAGTCATCGCCGGCTCGCGCGCGAAATTGCGCGTCGGCCTGCCGACGCCCATGTCGACGATCACCGGCTCGATTCCCAGATGACGGCACAACACCGTGATGGCTGCCCCGCCCGCCCGAAAATTGGCAACCATCTGCGCGGTCACTTCCGAAGGATAGGGGCTCACGCCCTCCGCCACGATTCCGTGATCGGCACAGAAAATCGCCATTGCCTTGCGGCCGATCGACGGGAGATCCGTACCCTGAATCAGCCCGATCTGCAACGCCAGCGATTCCAGCCGTCCGAGACTGCCGGGCGGCTTGGTTAAGCGAATCGAGCCGGCGCCGGATGCGCTGCTCGAGGTCAACATTGGCAGTTGGAATCACATCGCTAAAGTTCATTGACGCCGCCATAGGGTTGATCGATTCCGCACAAAACCTGATTCACCGCGGCATGGGCGACCATCGCTGCGGGACGCGGACCATTTCGAATTTTTTCGAACGCGCGGGCCACGCGCGCGGCGAAGCTTGCCCACGTTTCACCGCCAGGAGAAATGACTCCCTGCCAATCGTGCAGTTTACGAAACGCCAGATCGGGTGCCGAAGCCTCGATCTCAGCCCACGTCAGGCCGTCCCATTCGCCGTAAGTGATCTCGCGAAGATCGTCGACGATGGTGACGGGCGCAGCCCGCGCGATCGCCTGCGCGGTTTCGAGCGCGCGGCGCAGCGGACTTGAATAAATCGCCTCCAGCCTGATTCCATCCAGAAGCGTAGCCGCGTGGGCGCGACCTGACGCACTGAGCGGAGGATCGCACTGACCCAGCAGAACACCCGTCAACGCCGGTTCACAGTGCCGGATCACGTAAAGTTGCGGCATGCAAACAGCACCAGGATGAGAATTTCGAGAAGCTGCTCGGTCGCGCCCAGGCAATCGCCATTGACGCCGCCGATGCGCCGGTAAAAGTGCCACCGCATGACCCTTATCAGAAGATATGCCCCGAGCAGAATGACCACCCCGGGCCGAACCCCACACGCGAACGCCGCAGCCGCCCCTTGCGCGATCGCGGCCACGGACGCAGTCGTGGTCAGCGTCGACGAAAACGCAAGCCCAAGGCCGGTTCCCACCGGCCGCGAAACCCACGCGAGCGCGACGATCGCCGCCCGCGGCACAGCTTGGGCAGCGATGAAAGCTTCGAAAACACGAGGAGTCGCCACGTGTTCCACGGCTTGCCATCGAGCAACGATACTCAACACAATCGCTACCGCGCCAAAGGTCCCAATGCGGCTGTCCTTCAGAATCGACAGCATTCTTGCCTGCGAACGGCCCGCGCGCAACGCGTCGGCGATGTCCGCCAGGCCGTCCTCATGCAGCACGCCCGAAATGATGGTCCAGAACGCGACCGTCAGCAGCGCGGCCAGCGACGGCGGAAGAACGCGCGAGGCTCCCAGAAAAATTCCCGCACCGGCCGCGCCGAGCATCGCGCCCACCAGCGGGAAAAATATCGCGGCTCGGCCGGGTGGAACCGGATCGCCCGGAACCCGAATGATGGTTAGAAAAGAAACCGCGTCCAGAAATGTTCGCATCTCATCTCATCACTTCACGCGCACAGGACAGCCGAACACCATCCAGTACACTTCATTGGCGATGGCGGCGGCGCGCTGATTGAGGATTCCGGCGTGATCCCGAAAATCGCGGCCCAGCGTGCTCTCCGGAACGATTCCGCAGCCGACTTCGTTGGTCACCAGGATCACAGCCGCACGACTCTGCCTCGCCGCATCCAGAAGCTTTTCGATCTCGGCATCGACATCGCGTCCGAACGTCAGCATGACATTCGAAAGCCACAAAGTGAGACAATCCACCACCATCGCATCCGCATCGGTCGCACGAATCGCGGCGGCGATCTCCAGCGGCTCTTCGAGGGTAGAAAAGTCGCTTCCACGATCGGCCCGATGCCTGTGCAATGCGCGCCTCCATTTCCTCATCGAACGCCTGCGCGGTCGCGAGAAATACCACGCTTCTCGCCGTGCCTGCGCGCAAGCTCCAGCGCATGCCGGCTCTTGCCGCTGCGCGCGCCGCCGCCGACCAGGGTTACAGCCACAAGCTCCTCCGCCGGGACCGCAGCAGCCAGATGAAAAATGGTCCGCCGGCGAGCGCGGTCAACACTCCCACGGGAATTTCCGTCGGCGCGATCACCGTACGCGACAGTGTATCGCAGATGCACAGAAACGCGGCGCCCACAAAAAACGAGCACGGCAGCAGCACGCGATGATCCGCGCCGAACTTCAGCCGCAGCGCGTGCGGCACGATCAGACCCACGAATCCGATCGGTCCGGTCAGCGACGTCACCAGGCCCGTGAGGATCGATCCCGCGAAATAGCCAAACGTCGTCAGCGCCGTCGTCGATACGCCGCGCGAAGCCGCCCAATCGTCGCCCACCGCGAGCAGATTCCATTCCCGCGCGCGCCACATCACCAGCGCGCACACCGGCAAAACGACCGCGGCCAGCCATGCCAGCGTCGAATATTCGACCGCGTCCAGGCCACCCATCAGCCAGCGCGAGATCGCGAAGGACTGCGAAAAACTCGCCAGATTGTGCAGAAACATGAATCACCGCGAACGACATGCTGTTCATGGTAACGCCCGCCAGCAGCAGCGTGAACGACGAGAGCCGCCGCCCCTCCATCGCGATTCCGAGAACGATCAGCAGCACTCCGCCTGCGCCCGCCAGCGATAACAATCCGGTCGCGCGAAGGCCGAAACAGATGCCCAGCACCGCGCCTACCGATGCGCCGCTCGACACGCCCAGCGTATACGGTTCGGCCAGCGGATCGCGCAGCATGCATTGGAACAACACCCCGGTGACCGAAAGCGCGGCTCCTCCGATCAGCGCCAGCATCACCCGCGGCAGTCGCGCGAAAAAGAAAATCTCGTAATCGGGCGACACGTGGTCGAACGCCCGGCGCAGCTCGATATGCGTGCTCCCAATCAGCGGCGCGATCAGCCCAGTCGCCGCGCACACTGCCACGGCGATCAAGATGGGCCACACATGAGCGCGAAACATAGCTCAGGCCCTGAAGTGCAGCCACCCTCCCGACACTTCGGCATGCACGCCGAACACGCGGTCGATCAGCTCCGGATTCAGCACCTCCGCGGGCGCGCCGTCTCCGGCCATGCGACCCTGGTCGAGCACCAGCACGCGATCCGCGAATTGCAGCGCCAGATTCAGATCGTGCGTCACCGACACCACCAGCATCCCGCGCCGCCCGAGCTCGGCCAGCAGGCGGTACATCGAAAGCTGATGCTTCAAATCGAGAAACGTCGTGGGCTCATCCAGCAGCAGCGCCTCCGGCTCCTGCGCCAGCGCCGACGCGAGAATCACCCGCTGCCGCTCACCGCCCGAAAGCGACCGAAAATCGCGCGCGCGAAACGCAAGAACGTCGGCCGTTTCCATTGCAGCTTCCACTGCCGAATGATCCGCAGGCGATTCAAACCACCCCCCGCCGTACGGCGTGCGGCCCATCAACACCACTTGCTCGGCGGTGAACGGAAATTCCAACCGGACGATCTGCGGGAGAAACGCCACGCGGCGCGCGAAGTCCCGCTTGCGCCAGCGGCGCACCTCGGTTCCGCCATACATGCACGAACCGAGATACGGACTCCGCAGGCCGGCCATGATGCCGAGCAGCGTCGATTTTCCCGCGCCGTTCGGCCCCGCGACCGCGACCAAGCCCGGCTGAGAAAGCTCAAACGTCGCATCGTGCAGGCCGTAGGCGAACGCGGCGTGGGCCACGCGAAAGCTCACTTCGGCTCCGAGTGCAGCATGTTGAACATGGCGCGCGCCGCATCCACCACGCGCGGACCGGGAACCACATAATTATCCGGCGCCACCGCGAAAACGCGATGCTGCTTCACCGCTTCGACGGACGGCAAGCGTTGCCATAACGCTACTACGTCGCGCTGATGTTCCGCGGTGACCGCGGTGTCGTCCCCCATGTCGCCCATGTCGACGATGACATCCGGATTGCGCGCGATCACTTCTTCGAGCGAAACTTCGGGATACGCGGCAGAAGCGTCGCGAAACACATTTTCGCCGCCGGCGAGGTCGATCACTTCATTTAAATAGGACGCCTGCCCGCCACGATCAATCCGTCCAGCCGTCCCGGAGTGCGGCCGACGACGAACATCACGCGCGCGCGCGGAAATCGCGCGGCCTGAGCACGAACCGAGTCCAGCCCACTTCGGATCGAGTCGATCAACTTCGTTGCTCGATCCGCTACGCCGGTCGCCGCGCCCACCTGGCGAATCGAAGTATAGATCGCGGCGATGTCCTGCTGATCCACTTCGAGCACGCGCAAATGCAGTGCCTGAAGGCGCGCCGCGAGACGCACGGGATTGGTCTGGATGATCACCAGATCCGGCTTCAGCGCCGCGATCGCTTCCAGGTTGGGATTGATGAAGTCGCCGATCTTCGGCTTCTTCATGGCCTCCGGCGGATAGCGGCAAAACCGCGTGACGCCGGCGACGCGATCGCCCAAGCCGAGCGCGTAAAGCAATTCAGTGAGGCTGGGCGCGGTGGAAACAATGCGCTGCGGCTGTGCGGAAACAAGCGTCGCGCACAGCAGGACGAGCGCGGCGCGGCGAGTCTTCATGTGAGACGTTCTCCCTCGAAACGTTCGGCCTCAAATCGCGAGGAACCGGTCTCCTGACTTGCGGCCGGCGCTACTGGAACCGTTCTTCCCGCTCTCGCAGTGACCGGTTCCCGCCCTCAAACGCCGCTTACAGTTGCGGGGCAGTGGCGGATTCTCACCGCCTTCCCGTGCATCCCTCGATCGCAAAACTCTAGAATGACAGAGTAAGCGGTATTGCGCGGTCATGTCAAACGCGGCGGTACATTCGCGGCGGTACATTCTTTGCGGCTCCCGCCAGAGTGGTTCATATTCGCGTCCCGGTGGGCGCAGGCTATTTCGAACTAGACCGCTAGCCGTTCACAGAGACACGAGTCGCGCGATGGTTTCCAGGTGATACGTTTGCGGGAACAGATCCACCAGCGTCAGCCGCTCGATCTTGTAGCCTTGGAGCGCAGCCACATCGCGAGCCAACGTCGCCGGATCGCAGGAAACGATGGTCAGCCGGCGGAGGCTTGATCCGCGCCAGATGCCCGACCACCGTCTTGCCCAGCCCGGCGCGCGGCGGATCGGCGAGCACGAAATCCGGCGTCTCGTCGAGCTTCGCCAGATAATCCTCGACGCGGGCCAGCTCGGTGCGAATCTGCACGCCGGCGCGTTCGGCGTTCACTTCCAGATCGCGCGCCGCGCTCGAACCGGCTTCCACCGCCGTCACCGTCTCGAACCGCCGCGCCAGCGGCACCGCGAACAGACCGACGCCGGCATACAGATCGAGCGCGGTCTTCCCTGACACCGATTCGAGCGCCCGCTCCACCAGCCGGCTCGATCAGAAATCGGTTGACCTGAAAAAAAGATCGCGGGCTGACGCGAAACTCGCCAGTGATTGGATAATCAGCGCGACGGTCGACTCCATCCACTCATAAAACGATCGCGCCACGGGACGATCCGCCTCGAAGCACGTTGATCTGCACGTCGGTCTCGTTCGTGAACACTTCGATCGATTGCACGAATCGCGGAAAGCGCGGATCGGCCATGCGTTCGCGAATCATGCGCCAGCGCCTGATTCACGCGCGGCGACGAGATCGGGCAATCGCCCGGCAGCGCCACCAGTTGATGCGATCGCGCCGCCAGATATCCGATGCGCCCGTCCGGCGATATGAAACTGCGCGCGATTGCGATAGCCGAGCGGCGGTCCGCTGACCGACGTCGATCTCGCCCTGGTATTCCATCTTCCCCACGCGCCGCAACTGCTCGCGCAGAATCTCGACCTTGCGCGCCAGCTGAAATTCGTACGGAGCGTGCTGATAATGGCAGCCGCCGCAATGGGTGAAGTGCGGGCACGGCGGCGTCGACCCGCTCCGCGGCAGGCGTGATCACTTCCATCAGATCCGCGTGAATGTCTTCGCGCACCTCAACGCGAGCCGTTTCGCCCGGCAACACGAACGGCGCCAGGACCACGCGGCCGTCCACGCCGCGCCAGCGCGTCGCCGCCGTACACCCACTTTTCGATGCGGACTTCGTTTACGATAGAAGTTTCCCCCAACACTGCATGAAAGCACGAGTCTTCTCCGGCATTCAACCCACCGGCAGTCCGCACATCGGAAACTATCTGGGCGCGCTGAAGAACTGGGCCAACATCCAGTACGACTACGAGAGCATCTACTGCATCGTCGACCTGCACGCGATCACGATTTATCAGGACCCGGCCGAGCTGCGCGCGCAAGATCGAAGAGCTGGCCGGCATGCTGCTGGCCGATCGGCATCGATCCCGACGCATTCGTCGCTGATGGTGCAATCGGCCATTCCCGCGCACGCCGAGCTCGCCTGGATGCTCACCTGCGTCACGCCCGTCGGCTGGCTGGAGCGCATGACGCAGTACAAAGCCAAAGCGCAAGCCCAGGAAACCGTCGGCGACGGCCTGCTGCAATATCCCGTGCTGATGGCCGCCGATATTCTGCTGTACCAGGCCGCGATCGTGCCGGTGGGCGACGATCAGTCGCAGCACCTGGAACTGGCGCGCGACATCGCGCAGCGCTTCAATTCGCTCTACGGCGAAACCTTCGTGATGCCCGCCACGCATCTGCCCACCGTCGGCGCGCGCGTCATGGGCCTGGACGATCCCGATAAAAAGATGAGCAAGTCGGCCGCCGGCAGCGGCCACGCCGTCAGCCTGCTCGATCCGCCGGAAGTGATTCGCAAGAAGATCATGCGCGCCACCACGGATTCGAACCCGGCGTCGATTTCGAAACCTGGGCGCGGGCGTGCGCAATCTGCTCACGATTTTCCAGGCCTTCACCGGCTGGACCGACGACGACGTGCGCGCCCACTTCGCCGGCATGCGCTACGGCGATCTGAAGAAGCAGGTGGCCGAAGCGTGGTGGCCGCGCTCGAGCCGATCCAGAAGCGCTACCGCGAGATCATGGCCGAGCCCGGCTACGTCGCGCGCGTGCTCGAAGAAGGCGCGCGAGCGCGTCACTCCGATCGCCAACGACACCGTGCGCAAAGTCAAAAAGGCGATGGGACTCTACACGCCCGAATAGGCCGCCATGACGCTCGCGTCCTACTGGCGCGTTCTGCGCGATAATCGCAACTTCCGCCTCCTGTGGATGGCGCAGATCGTCAGCGAGCTGGGCGATTGGTTCTACTCCGTCGCCATCTTCAGCTTTCTGCTGGAGCTTACCGGCAGCGCGCAAATGGTCGCGTTCGCCTTCATGACTGCAGGTTCTGCCGCAATGTTTCATGGCGCCCACCGCCGGCGTGATCAACGACCGCATGCGCCGCAAGCAGGTGATGATTTTCGCGGATTGGTCGCGCGCGGCCATCGTGCTGGCCATGGCGCTGGTGCGGTCGCGCGGAACGCTGTGGCTTCTGTACACGCTCCTGTTTCTCGAAACCGTCTGCTGGGCGCTGTTCGAGCCAGGCCAGCGCGCCGTGATTCCCAACATCACCAAGGGCGATGAAACTCCAGTTGCCAACGCATTGTGCGCCGCCACCTGGTCCGTGAACTTCGCGATCGGCGCCGCGCTGGGCGGATTCGTCGCGGTGGCCTTCGGCCGCAACACCGTGTTCGTGCTCAACTCGCTTTCCTTCGTCGCGTCCGCCTTGCTGATCCGCCGCATGCGGTTCACCGAACCGCACGCCGAGACATCTGCCTCCGCTCGCCGCGCGCGAACTGGTCGACTTCACTCCGATCCTCGACGGAGTGCGCTACATCCTGCGCCGATCCGAAGCTGCTCGCGACCATTTTCGTCAAAGGCGGGGCCGGCATCATGGGAACCAACTGGGTGATTCTTCCCGTGCTCGGCGAACGCGTGTTCCCGATTCGCCTGCACGGCATGAGCGCAGCAGCAAGCGGGAACGCTGGGCATGAGCACTCTGCTCGCTTCGCGCGGTCTGGGAGCGATTTTCGGCGCCTACCTCGGCGGCAACGTCGCCGGGACCAGCATCCGCGCGTATCCGCTGGATTATTCTCGCGGGATTCCTGATGGGCGCCGCGGGCTATCTGTTGCTCGGTGTCGCCGGATCGCTCACCATGGCCGTGCTTACGCTGGTGATCGCGCACGCCGGCGGTTCCGCCGGCTGGACCGCGTCCACAACTCTGCTCCAGCAGCAGACTGAGGATCGCTTCCGCGGCCGAGTCTTCTCAGCCGAATTCGCGTTCACCATGCTGATCCTTGCTTTAGCGAGTTTCGTCGCCGGCCGCTTCGTCGATGCGGGCGTGCCGGTGCGATCCGTCGCGCTGGTCACTGGAGCAGCCATGCTGATCCCCGCCGCGGCCTGGATCTTCGCCAGCCGCGGGTGGGATTCGCCTCGAAACAGCCGCGGTACACTGTAAGGACCGAAGTGGCGCGCTACCGCAGTTTCCGCGACATCGATTGGCCCCTGCTGATCATCGCCCTGATCATCAGCGCTCTCGGCGTGCTGCAAATCTACTCGGCCACGCACGACACCCGCTGGCATAACGCCTGGTGGAAACAGGTGGTCTGGATTTTCGTCGGCCTCGGGCTGATGTGGGTCCTCACCAATATCGATTACCATACGCTGCTCGGCCAGGTCCCGATCTTATATTGCGTCGTCGCTGGGCGCGCTGCTGCTGACCTACGCGGTCGGGCGACGTGGTGTTTCACTCCCGCCGCTGGATCACCATTCCCGGCACCGGAATCCAGATCCAGACCTCCGAGTTCGACGAAAATAGTGATAATATTACTGGTAGCGCGCTACCTGTCGGAGCTGAAAAGCGACGAGATCGGGTGGCGTGATCTATTGAAACTAGGAGGGTTAGTCGGGATTCCGACGGTGCTGGTGATGAGCCAGCCGGATTTCGGCACGGGGGCGACCTATCTGCCGATTCTAGCCGGAGGGGTCCTGCTGGCCGGGATTCGATGGCGTTATCTGGCGGTGGTGGCAATCGTATGCGCCCTGGCGCTGCCCGCCGGCTGGTACTTCCTGAAGGATTACCAGCGGGCGCGGTTGACTACGTTCGTCGACCCTTCCGCCGATCCGCGGGGACGCGGATATCAGGTGATTCAGTCCAAAATCGCTGTCGGACACGGCGGCATGTGGGGCCGGGGTGTCACGCAGGGCACCCAGACGCAGCTCCGGTTTCTTCCGGTGCCGCACACCGATTTCATCTTCTCGGCCTTCGCCGAGGAGCACGGTTTTGTCGGTATCGTAGTCGCTCTCGGATTGTATTTTCTGCTTGTTGATGCAAGTGGTGCAGAACGCGCAGACGGCGCCGGATCGCGCCGGAATGTATATCTGTATGGGAGTGGCGACACTGCTGCTGTTCCATCTGCTGGTGAACGTGGGCATGGTGGTTGGGTACATGCCCGTGACGGGAATTCCATTGCCGCTCATGAGTTATGGCGGCTCGAACATGTTTTCGGTTTTTATGATGCTGGGGCTGGTGAACAACGTCAGGCTCCGGCGGTTTGTGAGTTGAGTTTGTGACGGTCCTGACGCTCCATGGATGCGGGGACACGAGGCGGATTTCGGTAACACAAGTTTTCGAAGCTTTCTGATCAGGAAGTCGTGTAGTTAGAGAAGCGGCGGGCGCTGGAGTTCGGGGCGCCGCGGGTTGGTTCGAAACGACCCTTCCATCAGGCGGCTTCCGCGCTGGCAGTTAGCCGGAGTGTATGAGATGACGGCTCCACTCCGATCGCCGGCCCTTCAGCCCGAATCGCTTCGACTTGGTTCCACCCGCCTAAGGCGTTAGCCCGCCGGTGATCCGTGTGGCCGATGCCGCGAGGTGGGAGGGTGAGCATGAGTAAGGAATTAGTGATCTCGGCCAATCGGCACGAGACCCGGGTTGCGCTTCTCGAAGACGATCAACTCGTCGAAGTTTATTTCCAGCGCGCCAATGAGTATTCGCTCGCCGGCAGCATTCACAAAGGCCGCGTCACGCGCGTTCTGCCAGGAATGCAATCGGCCTTCGTCGATCTCGGCCTGGAGCGCGACACGTTTCTCTACGTTTCCGATTTCCTCGAAGAGCACGAGGACTTCGACCAGGTCACCGGCGACGAGCGTCCGCCGCGCGAACGCGAGTTCGACTCGTGAGCGCCGCCCGCCGCAACCGCCCGCCTCTTCCAGGCGCCGAAGCCGCCGCCGGCACCGGCGATTGAAGCCGCCGCGTGCCGCGGCCGAAGCGTCCTTCGGAACGTCCCCAAGGTGAGCGGCCACCGGCGACGATCGCGGCGATCGCCGGGGAAGGCGCTCGCCGCCGGCGCCGCAATCGCGGGCGCGGGTTCCCGGATTCGAAGTACGCCCCTGAAGGTCCACTGCAGGCCAGCCGAACGCCGCTGCGGCGCCCGAGCCCGAAGCCGCGGAAGCAGGTGCAGGGGAGGCCGCCCGGATCATTCTTCCCGGAGAATCGCTAGCCAAGTACAAAGCCGGTGTGGAGACGCCCGTCGAGGTTCCGCCGTCGGAAGAAGCGGCCGATGTCCGCCGCGGAACCTCTCGCCGCTGAACTCGAAAACGAATACGACGAGCCGAGTCATTACCCGCCCGAAAACGCCATGCCCGACGCACCTGCGCATGCGCCCGTTTCGGTTGAGTCTGCTGGAAACACACAAACCACGGCGCCCCCGGTCATGACGCCAGTCGAGGAAGAGCCAGCCGAGGAAGAGGTTGACGACGAAGCGGCGGAAGCAGGACCGGTCGTCGCGCCAATGCTCGATGAAGAAGAGGATCGCGACATTCAGGAGATGATCCTCAGCCACACCGAAGACATCGAAGAGCCTGCCTCGAGAAGCCGCCGAGACTGGCGGCTCGCCGCTCCGGAACCCGAGAGCGGCGCCGCCGCGGTGCGCGAGCGTGGCGGACGCTATCCGCATCGCGGGACTTCGCGCCGCATGCGCCGCCGACGCAACGGCCAGCCGCAGGAAGGCCGCGGCCAGTTCAGCGACCAGCGCGGGCCATCTTCCGAACCGCGTACTGGAGCCGACCGTCCGGCCGAACGCACCGTCACCCGCCCCGCCGGGCAGCACGCTTTCCATCTCCGACCTGCTCAAAGAAGGCCAGGAGATCATCGTTCAGATCGCCAAGGAGCCGCTGGGACAGAAGGGCGCGCGCATCACCTCGCACATCGCCCTGCCCGGCCGCTATGTCGTCTACATGCCGACGCTCGAGCACATGGGCGTGTCGCGGAAAATCTCGAGCGACGAAGAGCGTCTGCGGCTGAAACGCATCCTGCAAGGCCGCCGCCCCGGCCCCGTCGGCGGATTCATCACCCGCACCGCCGCCGAAGGCCGCACCGAGGAAGAGATCGCCGGCGACATGGCGTTTCTCTACAACCTGTGGCAGGACATCCGCGCCAAGGCCGAAAAGCGCCCGGCGCCCCTGCTGCTGCATCACGACCTCGACATCGTCCAGCGAATTCTTCGCGACCAGTTGGCCGATAGTTTCAAAGCCATCTGGATCGACAACGAAGATACCTACGAAAGCGTGCTGCGTTTCGTCGAGCGTTTCCAGCCCGCCTTGGTCGGAAAAGTGAAACTGTACACGCGCGAAGCCCCCATCTTCGACGCGTTCAGCGTAACTTCGGAGCTCGAAAAAGCTCTGCGTCCGAAAGTCTGGCTGAAATCCGGCGGATTCATCGTCATCAATCAGACCGAAGCGCTGGTGGCGATCGACGTCAACACCGGAAAATACGTGGGCAAGACCAATCGCCTGGAAGATACCATCGTCAAGACCAATATGGAGGCGATCAAGGAAATCGTCCGCCAGGTACGGCTGCGCGACTTGGGCGGCATCATCGTGATCGACTTCATCGACATGGATGAGCGTAAGAATCGGCAGAAGGTGATGCAGGCGCTCGAAGAAGCCATGCGGGTCGACCGCGCGCCGTACAAAATTCTCCAGTTCAACGATTTCGGCCTGGTCGCCATCACGCGTAAGCGAGTGAAGCAGTCGCTCGAACGGACCCTGTGCGCCCCCTGCCCGCATTGCGACGGCGCGGGCTACATCAAGAGCGTCCAGACCGTGGTGAGCGAAATCCTCACCGAAGCGCGCAAAATGGCCTCCAGCGTCGAAGGCAAAGACGTCATGCTGCGCGTGCATCCCGACGTAGCGAAGCTGCTCAAATCGCACCAGAACAAATATCTGGAGGAGCTGGAAGAAGTCCTGCGCCGGCCGGTGCTAGTGAAGAGCGATCCGCTGCTGCATCACGAAAAGTACGATCTGGCGTAAGCTATTCCTGACGTAGCGTCTGCATTGGATCCAGGTGCGATGCGCGTCGCGCTGGTACCGCAGCGGCGGCCAGCGCGGCCGCGCACAACACGGCCATCGCCGCGCCCACGGCGGCAGGATCTCCCGGCTCGACGCGAAACAGCAGCGATTGCATCAGCCGCGCCGCTGCTAACGATCCGCCCGCACCGATCGCGAGTCCCAACACGGTCCACCGTGCGGCCGATGCCAGGGTCATGCGCACAATGCTTCCGGGTGTCGCTCCGAGAGCGATCCTCACTCCTACTTCGCGCCTCCGCTGCGACATCAGAAAGGACATTACGCCGTACAATCCCACCGCCGCGATCAGCACTCCCATGCCCGCAAACGCAGCCAGCAGGATCGCGTAGAAACGCGGCCTCTGGTCGATTTCCTGCAAACGCTGGTTCATGGTTTCCATCTCGACCGGCAGCGTCGGATCTAGCGACCCCAGAGTCGCGCGAATTGAACCCGCCGTCAGTTTCGGATCCACTGCGGTACGCGCGATTACAATCGCAGATCGCCAACCCGTTGGCGGTTCCTGATTCTGAAAATTGAAGTCGACTGAGGGTTTGCGCACGATGTAATATTCCGGCCAGCTCTCCCGCGTCGCCCCGAGATTGGTTACGTCTCGTGCAACACCGATCACCGTGGTCCACTCGCCGTGCGGACCTTTGAGGATTCGCTTGCCGATGGGATCCTCATGCGGAAACATGCGCCGCGCCAGCGATTCGCTCAGGATGGCGACGAACGTCGATGGGTCGCGATCCCGCTCTGTGAATGGCCGGCCGCGCACAATCGGAATCCCCAGCGCGCTGAAATATCCAGGAGTTACATAGCGCCAACCGACCATCCCTCCAGTCCCCTCGGGCCGGTGCGGCACGCCTTCGATGTCGATCGTCGCGAGCGGCCGTCCGCGCATTCCACCCAATGGCGGCATCGAATCGGTGATCGCCATCGCCTCCACTCCCGGAGCCGTCTTCAGCCGTTGCTCGAGCTCATTGAAAAACCCCAACAGCTGTTCAGGAGTGCTGTAACCCGTGCGCCCCAGCACGAATCGAGCCGTGATCACCCGGTCGGTTTGCATTCCCAGCGGAACGCTTTCGAGTTTCCACAAGCTGTGCAGCAGCAGACCCGCCCCCGTCGACAGCACCATGGAAAATGCGATCTCGAGCGTCACCAGCGCGGCTCGCAATCCGCCGCGAGACCGCATGGTCGAGTTCCACCCTCCCACCAGCAGCGAGCCCGACCGTCTCAGCGCGGGGGCGATGCCAAACAGCATCCCAGACCCCAGCGCGGCAGCGACCGTGAACCACAGCACCCGTCCGTCGATCGAGGCTTGGTCGAGCCTCGGCAGCGCCGCGGGCCCGATCGCAACAAACACCCGCAACAGCGCCCAGGCCAGCGCGCATCCCGCGGCACCGCCGATCGCGCTAAGAATCAGGCTCTCTGTAAGTGCTTGCCGAGCCAGCCGCCAGCGCGACGCCCCCAGCGCCGCGCGCATGGCGAGTTCCCGTTCGCGAGCCACCGCGCGCGCCAGCAACAACGTCGCGATATTCGCGCACGCGATCAGCAACACGGCCAGCACCGCGCCGAACAATGCCAGCGAGGCCGCGCGCACGTCGCCCACTTGCCGGTCCCGCACCGGACGCACACGGAAATAAATCTCCTTGCGGAATTGCGGCGGCACGGTCTGAAGCGCAAGCTGGAACTGCGGCTGCATTTCCTCGATCGCCTGCCGCACCGTGACACCCGGCCTCATCCTCGCGAACACCCGGAATGCGCGGCCGGCGTGCTCGGCAGCTTCGTTCAGCGCCAGCGGCAGCAGGATGTCGGCTTGCGTCAGCGTCGGCATCTCGAAATTCTTAGGCAAAACCCCAACGATCTCGACCGGCGCGCCATCCAACATCAACGTCCGCCCCACGGCCCGCGGGTCGCCTGCATAGCGGCTGCGCCACAACCCGTAGGAAATCATCGCGACGCGCGGCCCGCCGGGGCGATCCTCTTCCCGCGTAAACGTCTTCCCCGCAATCGGGCGAATCCCAAATACTTCCAAAAAATTCGCTTCGAGCCGCAGTGCATGCAGCCGAACAGGATTACTCTCGGTAAGATCGGTATCGATCGTGCCCGCCTGAAATGCCGTCACATCCTCAAGCGGCCCCGGATTCCGCCGCAAACTGACATACGGATCCGCGAACAGAAATTCATTGATATCCAGCGGAGCCATCATCCCTACCGACACCAGCCGGTCCTCATTCGCGTACGGCAACGCGCGAAACAAAATGCGATCCACCGCGCTGAACACGGCACTAGTCGCGCCGATTCCCAGCGCGCCGGCGAGAATTGCCGTCAGCGAAAAAGCGGGATTCCGCAGCAGCCCGCGAATCGCGTAGCGCGCATCCTGTAGAGTCGTTTCGAGCGCCGCCGTCATCTATGAATTGACACCGCCCGCGCCCGGCCGGTTCCCCGGTTCGGCGCCGTCGTGAAATAATGCTGCAAGAGGATACGAAATGTCAGAATATGCGCACCCTGAAACCCTCGTCTCCACGGATTGGGTAGCCCAGCACGCTAAGGACTCCAGCGTCCGCGTGGTCGAAGTGGACGTCGATACCAATTCGTACCAAGAAGGCCACGTTCCCGGCGCGATTGCGTGGGCATGGAACACGCAGCTCTGCGATACCTTGCGCCGCGAGATCCTGTCCAAGCATCAGTTCGAGAAGCTGATGGCGGAATCGGGCATCTCTAACGACACCACGGCCGTGCTATACGGCGACAACAACAACTGGTTCGCCGCCTGGGCCTTTTGGCAGATGAAAATGTACGGCCATAAGGATGTGCGCCTCATGAACGGAGGCCGCAAGAAGTGGCTCTCTGAAGGCCGCGACGTTTCCACCGATGTCCCCGCGCCCGCCGCGGCAACGTATCGCGCCAGCGGTCCCGACAATTCCCTGCGTGCTTTCCTCGATCAGGTGCAGGCCGCGCTCCAAGGCCGCTCGCATGCAATGGTGGACGTCCGCAGCCCGCAGGAATTTTCGGGCGAGATTCTAGCTCCTCCCGGCCTTCCCGAAACCTGCCAGCGCGGCGGCCACATTCCGCACGCGCGCAGCATCCCTTGGGGAAAAGCGTGCAATGAAGACGGCACCTTCAAGTCCGCCGATGCGTTGAAGGCGCTGTACGGGAATGAGGGCGTCGACGGCTCCAAACCCGTCATCGCCTATTGCCGCATCGGCGAGCGTTCCAGCCATACCTGGTACGTTCTGAAGTATCTGCTGGGCTACGACCGGGTGCTCAACTACGACGGCTCCTGGACCGAGTGGGGCAACCTGGTAGGCGCACCGGTCGAACGCGGCTCCGCGGCGGCGAAGGCATGAAGGTCGAAAATTTCGCAGAGCGCAAGATTGAAGTCGACGGCTGGCCGGTGAATCTGACCACCTACCAGATCGGCGAGACGTTCCACTGTCGAGCCGACAACGTCTCTCCCGGCGCGGGCTTAGCGCGCAGCACCGGAACCACGCGCGAGGAAGCCGAGGAAAAGGCGATGGCGCGTGCGAAGGAGCTGCTCAGCCGCACGCGCCGCCACGAAGTATAATCACCACCGTCCGAGATGATCCCGCCGCGAGACCGGTCGCGATCATCGCTCGATCCGCTCCCGGCAACCAAAACAGCCAGAGGCTGTCAGAACATCAGCTTCAGCGCGAACTGGATCTGCCGCGCCGGATAGGTGGTGCGAATCGTCCGAACGACGTCGCTGAGATGTTGACGTTCGGGATTCCGAAGTTGGTGTGGTTGATCAGGTTGAAAAACTCCGAGCGGAACTGCAGCGTGGCCAATTCGCGAATGCGGAAGTTCTTGTTCGCCGAGAAATCCCACTGCTCCAGGCCCGGGACGCGGAACGCGTTGCGGCCCAGGTTGCCGAACGGAGCGTTGGCCGGCGGCGTGGTGAACGTGTAGCCGGCGAAATAGGTGTTGATCATCTGCGACGTGCTCTGGCTGGCCGCGCTGCCGGAGACGTTGGGACGCAGGAACGGCTGGCCGCGATAGTCGTTGGAAAGGCCGCTGACCTCATTTGCGGTCGACGGCGTGTAGTACACGTTGATGCGGCTGCCGGTGTGCGCGGTGTTGATGGTGTTCAGCTCCCATCCGCCGAGCACCGCGTCCAGCACCGGATTCATGTGCGCCGCGAACTTGCGCCCTTTGCCGAAGGGCAGCTCGTACACCACGCTGGTCACGTTGTTGAACTTCACGTCGAAGCTGGACGGGCCGGCTTCGGCGGCCAGGTTGTGGATGTTCTGCGGGTTGGCCTCGACGGTAGCCGGCGTAGCTATTCCAGCGCCTGCTCGGAATCGCCCATCGCGTTGCCCCAGGTGAACGAATTCAGGAAGTACAGGCCGTCGCTGAAGCGATGCTCCAAGCGGGCCGAAAGGCCGTTGTAGTGATTGTTGCCGGCCGGATCCACCCAGGTGATCGGCCCGAAGCTCGGTATCGGACGCGCGCTGCTGATAAGTCGAGCGTGCCGCCGGGCGCGTTCGGAGTGGCCTGGTTGTAATCGGCGATGATCGGCAGCCGCAGGCTGTGGTTTCCGTTGTAGGCAAGCTCCAGCACCGTGTCCTTGGTGATCTCGCGCTGCACCGACAGGAACCAGTTCTGGATGTACGGCCACGGCGATTGGCCGGGATGTAATCGACGTTGGAGATCAGCGGATTGAAGTTCGCCGGATTCGCGATGCCGGTGGTGAAGCTGTTCGGACGTGGTGAGGAATGCCGGCGGCACCGGTCCGCCCTGCGGGATAGTCTGGGTGAACACGCCGAACAGAGCCTGCGGAGCGTTGATGCCCTCGATGCGCGCTTCCCGACGCGGTTGAAGAAGTCGTAGCTGATGCCGTATCCGGCGCGGATCACGGTCTTGGGATCGACGCTGTAGGCCAAGCCCGAGCCGCGGCCCGAAGTCCTTGTAATCCGGATTCACCAGCGCGCGATTGTACAGGCTGCCGCTGGTGGCGCGGACCATGCGTGTTGGTGGCGGGATCGAAGTTCGACCAGTTGTTGTCGCGCTCCCACAGCGGCGTCGCGAACTCCCAGCGCAGCCCGAGGTTCACGGTCAGCTTCGGCGTGACGCGCCAGTCGTCCTGGACGTACAGCGAGTGCACGTGCTGGCGCAGATTGGTGACGAAATTGTTGCCCAGGTTCACCTGCGCTGGGCAGGCCGAAGATGAAATCGGCCAGGTTGTAGCTGGTCGCGTCGGACGGCGATCGTGCAGCCGGCCGCCTGGCCCAGCTGCGCGCAGGTGGGCTTGCTGAACTGGCCGTTGTAGGTGTCCTGGCCGTACAGCGGATTGATGTCCAGCACCTCGGTGCGGAGATGGTCAGCTCGTAGCCCATCTTGAGCGAATGCCGGCCGATCTGTTTCGAGTAGTTGAGCTTGGGATCGAACGAAGTCGGGATTCTGGAACTGCGGATTGGTGGTCTGGCGGCCGAGCGCCGTGCTGAATCCGCTGATGGTCTGCGTGTTGAAGCCGCCGGTGAGGTTCGGACGAGGTCGGCAGGCCCGTGAAGCCGCGAACAGCGATGGCCATGCTCGGCCCGCCCAGGTACGGCGGCTCCTTGCCGGCCAGCACGTGCGTGAAGCCGAAGCGCGCTTCGAACAGCGACGACGGCGTTGACCGTCCAGGTGTAGCCGATCGACGCGTTCTGATCGATGGCGTGAATGTAGCCGTTGCCGTCGCCGCCGGAGGGCCCGGTTAGATCGGGCGCGTAATATTGCATGTCCTTGCGCTGGCTGAAGCGCAGGAACGCCGTCATTCTGTCGTTGATCTGATCGTCGATCTTGGCGTCGTACTTGTCGCTGTAGTCGCGGATCAGCAGCAGCGCTTCGTCGTTGTTGGAGCGGCCGGTGCCGTTGGCGTTGGTCGGCGGCAGATTGCTCAGCGCGTGCGGCGAACGGATTCAACTGCTGCGATCGGAATCTGGTGTTGCCCGCCGGATAAACCACCTGCGTCAGCGGATTGACCACGGTGACCGGAAGAATTCCCTGGCGGTCGGTCATGGTCGGGATGGAGTCGAAATTCAGGTAGCTCTGCAACTGCCGGTAGCCTTCGTAATCGCCGAAAAAGAACAGCTTGTTCTTGATGATCGGCCCGCCGATGGTCAGCGCCGAACTGGTTGCGCTGCAGCGTCGGCTTGACGAAGACAGCGGCGCTGAACTGGAAGCCGTCCGCGTTCAGACGCCGTGTTGCGCAGGAACTCGTAGGCGGTGCCGTGAAACTGGTTGGTGCCCGATCTCAGCGACCGCGTTCACCACGGCGCCGCCCACGCGGCCGTATTCGGCGCTGTAGTTGCTGGTGATCACCTTGAATTCGGCGATCGCGTCCGGCGACGGCTGCACCACCTGCGAAGAATACCCCTGGTTGCTGGTGCCGTACGAGTTGTTGTCCAGGCCGTCCAGCAGGAAATTGTTATAGGTGCTGCGCATGCCGTTCACGTTGAAGGCGCCCTCGCGCGGCGTGCCGCTGGCCGAAAAGGAAACCGCCATCGGCGATTTGATCGTGTTGGTGGCCAGCAGCGCCAGGTCCGCATAGTTGCGGCCGTTCAAGCGGCAGCTCCACGATCTGCTGGGTGTTGATCACCTGGCCGTGCTCGCTCGAATCGGTTTCCAGCGCAGATGCCGCGCCGGTCACCTGTACGGATTCGGTGACCGCGCCCACCTGCAGCGACAGATCCACGCGCTGGCGCGCGTTGACGTCGACATTAATGTCTTTCGCGACCGCTTTCGAAAATCCAGCCGCCTCCGCCGTCACCGTGTACCGGCCGACCTTCACGTTGGAAAACGTGTAATTTCCGTTCTCGTCGGTGGTCGTCTTAGCTTCGATCCCGGTGTCCTGATTGGTCAGGGTAATGCTCGCCTTGGCCACCACTGAACCGGTCGGATCTCTCACCGTTCCAAGCACTTCCGCGTTTTCGAACTGCGCCAGGCAGGACCCTGCCGCAAACGCCAAAATCGACAACAGCCATGGTAATCGACTCATGAAAGCCCCCCTCGTGACACCTTATCACGGCAGACACAGGAGGATCATTACAATCGTGTCAAAAAGAGATAAAACCTTGGAATCAGGCCAGCCACTCCCTGGTCACCGCGACCAGCAAGGGCCCCAGCAGCAGCGCCGCGTCGCGTTCCACGTGTTGCAAGACCTGCTCCGCATGCGCCTGATCGCCCGACACGATCGCGACCGCCACCAGACCGCGTTGCCACAGGTCCTGATAGTCGATCTCGGCAACTGCGACGTTGAACCGGCTGCGCAGACGGTCCTTCAGGCTCTTGACGAAGTGCCGCTTGTCCTTGAGAGAGTGCGACTCGTCGAGCCGCAGCTCGAAGGTGATGTACGCCGATGCTCGGCACGGCGGATGCCGCTCACACCAGCGCTTCGTGGCGACGCGCTCGGTGGCGAACGCTTCGATCACGTCGCCCGGCTTGATGTCGTTGTAGTTCGCGATCGAGATGCCGCATTCGAAGCCCGCTTTCACTTCGCTAGCGTCGTTCTTGAAGCGCTTCAAGCCCTCGATCTTGCCGGTGTGGACCACCACGTTATCGCGCAGCAGCCGGATCTCGCTGTCGCGCGTGATCGAGCCGTCGTTCACCATGCAGCCCGCCACCGTGCCGACTTTGCTGATGCGGAACACCTCGCGCACCTGCGCGCGGCCCTTGTACACTTCCTTGAATACCGGCTCCAGCATGCCGGTCATGGCCCTCTTGATCTCGTCGGCCAGCTCGTAGATGATCGTGTGCAGCCGGATGTCGACTTTTTCCTGCTCCGCCACGGCCTGCGCCGTCCGCTCCGGCCGCACGTTGAATCCGACGATGATCGCATTGGACGCCGACGCCAGCAGCACGTCGGTTTCGGTGATCGCGCCCACGCCCGAGTGCAGCACGCGAATCTTGACCTTATCGTTGGACAGCTTCTGCAAGCGTGTCGGTCAGCACTTCGGCCGTGCCGCCGACGTCGGTCTTCAGGATGATGTTCAGCTCCTTCGACTCGCCTTCCTTGAGCTGATCGTGCAAGCTGTTCGAGCGTGATGCGATTGGTCTTCGACATCGCCGCTTCGCGCGCCTTCACCTCGCGGTAAATGACGATCTGCTTGGCCTTCGCCGTATCGGTCACCACCTGCAACGTATCGCCGACTTCGGGCAGCGATTCGAGGCCGAGCACTTCCGCCGGCATCGACGGCAGCACTTCGCGAATCGGCTGGCCGCGATCGTCGAACATCGCGCGCACGCGTCCGAACACCGAGCCGCAGATGAAATAATCGCCCACGTGCAGCGTGCCGTTGCGCACCAGCACCGTCGCCACCGGACCGCGGCCGCGATCGAGCTGCGCTTCGAGCACCGTTCCCATGGCCGGCCGCGCCGGATTGGCCTTCAGATCCTGCATATCCGCGACCAGCAGAATCATTTCGAGCAGCAGATCCAGATTCGTCTTGGTCCTGGCCGAAACCGGAACCATGACGGTATCGCCGCCCCAGTCCTCCGCCAGCAGCCCGCGATCGGCCAGTTGCTGCTTGATCCGCTCCGGCTGCGCGTCGGGCTTGTCGATCTTGTTGATGGCGACGATGATCGGAACCTTCGCGGCTTTGGCGTGATCGATGGCTTCGAGCGTCTGCGGCATCACGCCGTCGTCGGCCGCCACCACCAGCACCACGATATCGGTGACCTTCGCGCCGCGGGCGCGCATGCGGGTGAACGCTTCGTGGCCCGGCGTGTCGATGAACACGATCTTGCGGCCGTTCTTCTCGACGTGATACGCGCCGATGTGCTGGGTGATTCCGCCCGCTTCATGCTCGGCCACGTTCGCCGACCGGATCGCGTCCAGCAGCGACGTTTTGCCGTGATCGACGTGGCCCATGATGGTAACCACGGGCGGCCGTTTCTCGCGGTCCTGCTCGATCTCGGTCTGCTGGAATCTCCTGCGTGCGTCTCTTCTTCGTAGCTGACCTTGTTGGTCGAGGCCCCGAAATCGCGCGCCAGCTCCTCGGCCAGCTTCACGTCCAGCGTCTGGTTGATGGTGGCGAAAATTTTCTTCTCCACCAGCCTCTTGATCACCAGGTTGGCCTTGACGCCCAGCTTTTCGGAAAGCTCCTTGACGGTGATGCCCTCGGCGATGGTGATCTCGCGATCGATGGGCGGCGGCTGCAAGCGCCTCCGCGCGCCGCGATCACCGGCCGCAGACGACCCTCTTCCTGATCGACATCGCGCCGCCGGTCGGTCGCGCGCTCCCGGCTTGGTCGCGTGCCGGCGGCCCGTATCGGTCGGAAGCGTGGCCGGTTCGGCGCGCAGCGGCGAAGTCGGATGCATCGGGCGGCCGCGCCCGCGATCTCCGGGACGTCCAGCGGAGCCGGCCCGGTGGCCCGGCAGGCCCGCCCGGTCCCGAGGTCCGCGCATCAGCGGCTGGCCCGGACGAACCGGACCCGTATAAATCGGCCGGCCCGGCACCGGACTCGCAGGCCGGCTGGTCGGCATTCCCGGCCGCGGCGGAGCTGGAGCGCCCGGCGTCGGCGGCCGCGTCAGCTTGCGCGACCATATCCGGCCGCGGCGGAACGATCGGACGCGCAGCCGGCTGTCCAGCCAGATTCGGTTTTGCCGGAGGACGCAGGGGCCCGCCCCCGCCCACGGGACCGGGCGCTGCCGGAGCCGCGCGGCGCGGCAGGTGTACCCGGCCGCATCGCCGGCCGAGGTGTCGGAATACTCGGAATCGCCGCTGCGCGGACGCGGAACGCCTGGAATCGCCCCCGCGGGAATTGACATCGACGGCGGCGTCTTCGGCATCTCGCCCGTAGGCATCGGCTGCCGCGGACCCGAAAGAATCTGCCCCGGCCTGGGAGCCGGGAGCGGCCGTCCCGCAATGGCCGAACCTCGCCCCGGGGCCGGCGAAGGAACGCCGGGATGACTAACAGGCTGACTTACTGGAGGCGCGGGAGCAGGCGGCGCCGGAGCCGCGTGCCCCGCCGAACTCGCCAGTGGTGGACGCAACGGATGTACCGGCCGCGCCATCGGAGCCACCGGTTCTTCGACCTCTTTGGGCGCTTCCACAACCGCAGGAGCAACTTCCGTTCTCGCGGCTGGCTGCGGGCGAACCGGCTCGACCACCAGCTCCGGCGCTTCAACCGCCGGAGCATGGTGCACCGGCTCTTCTTCCACGGCGACGGCAGTACCGCCGCCGCGTCCGCCCAACCGGCGGCGCACCTCCAGCGTGACGTCATCGTCGAGCGAGCTGGAGTGCGTCTTCTTGTCCGCGACGCCCAACTCGGGCAGCAGCTCGAGGATCACGTTCGGCTTAACCTCCAGCTCGCGAGCCAGCTCGTTAATGCGGATTTTGCTCATACGATGCGTCCCGGCCGCCGATACCGCCGCGCCGGGGTTGTGACGCTCAAACCTCTCCTTAGCGGAACCTCCGCGATTCCGGAGCTCCGTGTTCTCTATCGTAACAGATTCGTTTTCAGACTCTGATTCTTCCGCCGGCGTCTCGACCGCAGCCTCCGCCGGTGCTTCCTCGGGCGATCTCCACGGCTCTCTTCAAACTGCCCGTAATAACTGTTCACCGCGGTTTGAATCCGCTCCACCATCTCCGGATCCGACGCCCTCGATCGCTTCCAGTTCTTCCGGCGTCATCGATCCCAGCCGCTCCACCGTGCGCGATCTCCGCTGCCATCAGTTTTTCGATCATCGCCTCGGTCATTCCGTGGTCGATCAACACCGAAACCGGCGCGCCCGGCACCACCAGCGCCGCCATCTGCGATCTCCACTTCCTGCCGCTTCTCTTCTTCGCTCTTGATGTCGATGCGCCAGCCCAGCAGCTTCGCCGCCAGCCGCACGTTCTGGCCCTTTTTGCCGATCGCCAGCGACAGCTGCGTGTCGTCGACAATCACTTCCATGTGCTTGTCCACCGGATCCAGAATCGTGACCCGCGAAATTTTCGCCGGGCTCAACGCGTGCGTCGCGAACACCACCGGATCGTCGTTGTACTCGATGATGTCGATCTTTTCCCCGCGCAATTCGCGGATGATCGATTGCACCCGCATGCCCTTCATCCCGACGCAGGCGCCCACGCTGTCCACGTCGCGGTCGCGGCTGGATACCGCGATCTTGGTCCGCTCGCCGGCTTCGCGCGCGCAGCCTTTGATCACCACCGTGTTGTCGTAAATCTCCGGCACTTCCTGTTCGAACAGGCGCATGACCAGCTCCGGCGCGGCGCGCGACACGATCACGCCCGCGTTCTTGCCGGCCTTTTCCACGCTCTTGATCACGCAGCGGATGCGGTCGCCCACGCTGAAGCTTTCGAGCTTCGATTGTTCCTTCTTCGGCAGCCGCGCCTCGGTCTTGCCCAGATCGGCCACCAGATCCTGCCCTTCCACGCGCTTGACGACGCAGGTCACCAGCTCGCCCACGCGGCCCGAATATTCCGAATAAATGTTCTCCCGCTCGGCTTCGCGAACCTTTTGCAGAATCACCTGCTTGGCGGTCTGCGCCGAGATCCGCCCCAGCGCATCGGTAGGCTTGGCGAAGCGGATCTCTCCGTCCAGCTCGGCGTCCGGATTGATCGCCCGCGCGCCTTCCAGAGAAATCTCCTTGTCCGGATCGGTCACCTCGGGCACCACGCTGCTGCACGCCGAAAATCTGGATCGCGCCGGTGCTGCTCGTCCAATTCCGCCACCAGATCCTCGGTGGTGTGGAAATGTTTGCGCGCGGCCACCAGCATGGCGTCCTTCACCGCATCCAGAATGATCTTCGGATCGATGCCTTTTTCCTTGCTCAGGATCTCGATGGACTGATAAATCGTTCCCAGGCTCATATGAATCCGTTTTTCGTTTTTGGGGATTACCACTCGAACTTCAGATTCGCCTTTTCCACCTGATCGAGCGGAAACTGAACGCTCCTGCCAGGCGACGGTTCGAGCGTGATGATTCCTTCGGCGAAGCTCTTCAGCGCCCCGACCCAGTGGCGCTGATTGTCGACCGGCTGGCGCAGTACCACCTTGACCTTCTGGCCCACAAACCGCTCAAACTCGCCGCGGCTTGGTGAGCTTCCGCTCCACGCCGGGCGAACTGACTTCAAGCGTGTAACGCGCCACCGGGAATCACGTCTTCCACGTCCAGAATCGTGCCCACGTGTTGCGAGATGAACTCGCAATCGGCGTGCGTAACGCCTTCCGGCTTGTCGATAAAAATGCGCAGCAGCCGGCTTCCGCCGCCGCCCAGCAACTGGACGTCGACAATTTCGAGGCCTGCGCTCTTTCCGACACGCTCGGCGATCTCTTGAATTTTTTCCGTGACAGCCGTCCGGTCCGCCATACTTCACAACCAGTCGAGCAATAAAAAAGTGGGCTTTCGCCCACTTCCTTAGCCCGAGACCTACCATCAGTATACAACACCGCGGCCAAGCCGCCTAATTGGGTTTCTTTTTGTGCCCGTTGGACCCTTTATTCAGGGAATCCAGCCACCGGTCGAAGCGGTCATCGGTGCGTTTCTGATGCTCCCGCATTTCCCGCATTTCGACCTCTGCGCGCTTCTGCATATCCCGGAGTTCGATGATCCCCCGCATCCCCATCTTGATCAACGTCTGGATGCCTTTCATCTGACGCTCGATCTTGTCCAATCGAGCGTCCGCCCGGTCCGCCCTGGCAATCGATCGAGCTTCGGCCTGCTTGGCCCGAATTTCTGCCTCCTGCTGGCGCACGGCGACGTCAGCCAGGGTCTCGACGATGAACTGCATCGTCCGCTCCATGTCCATAAGCCCAAGAATATCACGCCATCTGATAAGATCACCCCTTATGCTTATCCTCGCGGCGATTCTGGCGATTTTCGTCTACGGCATGATCGCCGCCATGCTCGGGACCATCCTCCCCGACCTTTCGGCCCGCTTCCGTCTCACCCCTCAGCAGAACGGCACCATCGCTTCCGTGCAGGCTCTGGGCTTGATCATTGCCTCGGTCGGCGTCGGCCCGCTGATCGATTACGAAGGCAAAAAAATCGGCCTGGTCCTCGGCCTCGCACTGGTTACTATCGCCCTTTTTCTGTTGCCCCGCTCCACCGGCTACGGCAGCATCATGATCTGTCTGTTCCTGCTCGGCCTCGGCGGCGGGATCATCGTCACCGGAGCCAACGCCCTGGCAAGCGACGTAAACGAATCCAGCCGCGCCACGACGCTGAATCTCTTGAATCTCTTCTTCGGGCTAGGCGGTCTGGCGACCCCGTTCATTTCCGCCAATCTCCTCAGCCGAAACTCCGTTCGACTCTGCTACCTGGTCGCGACCCTCTGCGCCATCACCCTCGCGATTCACCTGGCGACCGCCATGCCACCCCCCGCCGGCGCCCAAAGCTTCGTTTTTTCCGATGTCGGTGCAGTTCTCGGCAAGCCCGCGCTGTTCCTTCTCTCCCTGATGCTGTTTCTCTACGTCGCCTGCGAAGTCGGCGTCTGGAACTGGCTGGCCCAGCACCTGATCGCCCAAGGACTGCCCGAGTCGAAAGCTCTGAACATTCTCTCGCTGGGATTCGCGCTCGGCCTGCTGATCGGACGCGTCGTGGTCTCGCAAATCCTGCGCACCGTGTCTGCTGAAACAGTGACCCTGGCGGCCGCCGTGTTGATGGCCCTCACCACCTTCGCGATGCTTCGCACCACGAAATTCGCCGGCATCGCCGTTTTCCTCGCCGGAGTCGCGATGGCCCCGGTCTTCCCGACCGTCCTCGCCATGGTCGCCGACCGGTTCCACACCATGACCGCAACCGCCCAAGGCGTCGCCATCAGTTCCGGGTGGATCGGCCTGGCGGTAAGCTCACGCGTGATCGGCTCCATCGCAGGCGGCGATCCAAAGCGCCTGAAAACCGCTCTCTTGGTGATCCCTGCTGCCTCGGTGGTGATGATCGCGGTGAACCTGGCTATGCGATCCCTCTAGTGCTCATGTCGAATAACGGCACTGTGTGCAAAAAGGGGGACTGGCTCGAATTTCGCCGCTTTTGCGAAAGTTCGTGCCTGTAGCCCTTTTTGCCCCGCCCGAATTCTATTGTTCGAGATGAGAGACGCAGTGTCCTGAGTCAGAAAATCGCAGCATTACGTGCCGGGGCTATATTACATGCCGGGGCTATAATGGCCATCCGACCCCAAAGTCATTCCGAGCGGAGCGAGGAATCTGCTTTTCGTTCGGCTGTTATCAACGCTTTAAGAGCAGATCCCTCGCTGCGCTCGGGATGACGGGCGTTGTAAGTAGGACTACGTGGGGCAGCAATTATCCAACGAACTTCTGACTCAGGGCACTGGGAGCCCTTTGAAAAAGGGGACTGACCACTTTGTCCCGGGTACAAGTGCCACGGCGGAAGCAGCGGTCTGTCCCCCTTATCAAAAAGCTCTCAGGCGCCCGCGCCCTGCCTCTGCACCGGCGCTTCATGCCCCCGCGCCGTCACTCGCTCCATCCCCACCACGCGACCGCCCATCACCAGCACCGCGTCATCGAAATTATTCACCGTGGGACACACGTGCCGCGGAATAAGGTATAGGGCCTCTCCAATCTCCGGCCGCGCGCCCGAGCCCTTCACTTCGATCGGCAAATGCTCCTCGCTCGGACGCAGCGGCGTCAAATCCGGCCGCCCCGCGACCATGCAGGTCGGAACCCCCGCATCCGCCGAAACACTTTTATGCCCCGCGTCGCAAGTAAGATACCCCGCCTTCGGATGACTCACCACCGTCGACACCACCACCGCCGCCGGCTGATATCCCCACTCCGCCGGCAACTGCGTAATGCTGGTTGCATCGCTGTACACCACGGTTCCCGGCGATGTCCGATGCACGAATCGCGAAGTTCGAAACGGCTCGTACGTCGCCGCGCACGGAAACGCCGGCGTTCCCGAAGTAATCACTTCCTCCACCGGGAATCCCGCGCGCTCTACTGCCGCGACGATCTCCATTAACCGGTCATAGCCGCGATGCGCCGCCTTCGCGCGCTCCTCCATATCCGCCGCGCTGACCTGCCCGTCGTAATAATGGAGCCCTCGAAACGCGAGCCCTGCCGTCCCGATCGCCCGCGCTACGTCCAGAATCTCCGCGATCCGATCCTGTTCGATCCCGGTGCGATCCATCCCCGGATTCAGGTCGATGAAAACCCCCAGCCGGCTTCCCTTCCACGCGGCCACCTGTGCCGGATTCTCCGCCAGCACCGACATCCGCACGCCAGGGTATTCCCCCGCCAATTCGCGAACCCGGGCCGCATTCGCACCCACCACCGGATACGCCAGCAGCACGTCCTTCATTCCCGCCGCGCATGCCGTGGCGAGCTCCACCGTCGTCGAGCACTTCGCCTGCGCGACGCCCCGCTCCGCCATCCGCCGCATGATGAACCCGAGCTTCGCCGTCTTCACGTGCGGCCGCCACCGGTTCGCATCTCCGCCGAGCAGCCGTATCGTAGCCGCAATGTTCCGGTCGACAATTTCGGGATAAATGGCCAGCGCGGGAGTCAAAAGCCGGTCTACGTGGTCAATATGATAAGGAGTTTCGGAGATCACCCTACCAGACTACTTCAACGCCTGCACCGGGATGTTGAACGCGACCGTGTTCACCACGCCTTTGCGCTGGAAATTAATCCACACGCGGTAGATCCCTTCGCGCGGAAAAATCATATTGAACTGGATCTGTTTGTAGTCGGCTCCATCCGGATCCGTCACCAGGAACGGATGCGTATGGATCATATCGATCAGATCGGAGCTCGCCACCAGCATGTGTCCCCACGCGCCGATGTACTGCTCGATCCCGTCGTTCGGCCGCAGCCTGACAAACATCAGCGTCTTGAACCCGGCCAGCGGCTGCGGAGGATCCATCACCAGCTCCGCTTCCAGGTTCTCGCCCTTCTGCTGCCCCACATCGGCAGTGAGGTGAGCCGGCTCCAGCTTGAATCCTTCCCCCGGTACGATGAGCGAGCTGGCGATCAACTGCGGAGTCCCGCCCTTCGGATAAAAATCGCTCAGCACGCGATACAGCCCCGGATGCGGAAATTTCACGCCCAGCTTGAAACTCCCGTCCGGTTGAATCTGCGGATGAATGTGCTGGAAGAAGGCCGTGTCCTGGCTGATCACGAACAAGTGATACAGCCGCTCGTGCATAATCTCGAAATCGCGCACCGGCTTGTTGGTCACCGGATCTTCGACGTGAAATTCGAGCTCGGTATCCACTCCCGCCTTGAGCACTTTCGGAGTCGTCACCAGCCGCACCGGATACTCATGCTCGTCCGGAATCCCCGCCACCAGCGTCATGCCGCATCGGGGACACTTGCCCGGCGTCTTCGACCGGACATCCTTGTCCATCGGGCACACCCACTCGACCTCGGGATCCTGCGCCACTGCCGGACCCTTGGGAGCTTCGGGTGTAGAGCCCTGCTGCGCGAACAGCAAAGCGGAGAGAAACAGAAACCGCAACATCACTTCCATTATGCTCTGTTCTATGGGCAATTTCTCAATCGCCGTAATTCCCGGCGATGGCGTGGGACAGGAGGTGATCCCGGAAACGCTGCGCGTTCTCGATCGCGTCGCGAAGCTCGACTACACTAATTTCGATTGGGGCGGCGAATATTACCTGCATCACGGCCGCATGATGCCCGCCGATGCTCTCGAAACTCTTGCGAAATTCGACGCAATCCTGCTCGGCGCCATCGGCCATCCCGACATTCCGGACCACATCACGCTGAACGGCCTGCTGCTGCCCATCCGCCGCACCTTCGATCAATACGCCAACGTGCGCCCGGCGATTCTCTATCCGGGAGTCGCGTGCCCGCTCGCCAATCCGGGCGCGATCGATATGGTGGTGGTCCGCGAAAATACTGAAGGCGAGTACGCCCAAGTCGGCGGCTTCGTCTATCATCACCAGCCCGACGAAGTCGCGATTCAGACCGCTGTGTTCACCCGCCGTGGAATCGAGCGCGTGGTCCGTCACGCCTTCGAGCTCGCCGAGCGCCGCCATGGGAAGCGCCGCGTCACGTCCATCACCAAATCCAACGCCCAGGGTTTCGGGATGGTTCTCTGGGACCGCACCTTCGCGAAAGTCGCTGCCGATTTTCCCGACATTGAAACCGATTCCCTGCTGGTCGACGCAGCCGCGATGCAGTTCGTCCGCCGCCCGCACACCTTCGACGTCGTGGTCGCATCCAACCTGTTCGGCGATATCCTGAGCGATCTTTCCGCGATCCTGACTGGCAGCATCGGCCTCGCTGCCAGCGCGAATCTCGATCCTACGCGACGACATCCGTCCATGTTCGAGCCCGTCCACGGCTCCGCCCCCGACATCGCGGGCCGGGGAATCGTAAATCCACTGGCGACCATTCTCTCCGCGTCGATGATGCTCGATCATCTGGGTCTCGCCGATCAAGCCGCCGCCGTAGATCGCGCCGTCCGCTCGGTACTCGTTGAAGGGAAGATAAGGACCGCCGACTTGGGCGGCACAAGTTCCACACGCGAAGTGACCGACGCTGTAATTTGGTCCCTATAGAGGCCCCCTGGAAGTGCTTAGCCCTCTGGAAGAATCTCTTGTCCGTATGCAACTTGCTCAGAATCGAGAAAGCTGAGCGGATTTGATCCCCTGCCGACAATCTTAAAAGAGCCAAAGTCTCTAAACCATTCGCCTTGCGGAACGTCTGGCTCTGAGTCAACCCAAACGCGGAGCTTATTCAGGTCCGCGGAGGTAATCTTTCGGTCGAGCAGGCGTTCGGCGAGATGGCGCTGAACGGCGATCGGGAACTTACTCCATCGATTTAGCTTCACCGTCCAAAAATCATAGCGCCGAGCTCGTTGCCGAGCCGCTCGGCTTCATGGGGATCGGTGCATTGGCGGTATTGGCGAAGCATCTCTTCTAGCCGTTGCTTTTTCAGTCGTTCTGCCTCCAGCCCAACTCGCACAAGCTGAAGAATCGCTCGATTTAAGCTCAAATCGTTCTCCTCAGCCCTGGCGCTTATTTCGCGATAGATCTCCGGAGGCAACGCAACACTAACACGCCCTAGCGTATTCTTCGTGGCAACCACCCTAGCCGGAGCGCGACGCATTATGCTTCATTATGCATCGAATTGACTCACTATGGCAACAGCCCGAGCGCCGATAACGCTGTTACCGGCCACACCCTCGCCGATGAGATTCGTGTGGACACCGATCGCGCCGGTCAATACATCACCTTCCGGGTAGCCAGGCAGGATTTCGCTATGACCGCGGCTTGCATCCGCGGCATCCTGCCGGTCCACGACGTAACTTCTCTCGATCCACCGCACCCATGGATCGCCGGCGTCGCAGCCATACGCGGCCACGAATTTCCTGTGATCGACCTGCGACGAAAGCTCGGCTTGGCACCCGGCAAGCATGGCCGCCAGCCTTGCGTGATCGTGATCGAGGTCGCTGGCCCGCAACTCATCGGATTCATCGCCGATCGAGTCTCTGAAGTCGCCGCCTTCCGCGACCGCGATTTCCGAGACGGCAGCGTGCGAGTCAACGGACGCCTTCGCCCCGTGCTCGATCCCAAGTCAATTCTGAGCCAGGAAGAGCTGCAAGCTATCCTCTGATTCCGTCGAAAGCCCGCTCGATTTCCTTTCGCGCGGCGGGCGAAATCGTCACCAACGGCAGCCTTGGCGGACCTCCGTAGTAGCCGTTCAGATCCATCGCATATTTAAGCCCCGGAATCCCGTACTTCTGTGTGACCAGCGTGACCACCGGGGCGATTCTCTGTTGCCAATCGAGTGCCGCTTTGGTGTCGCGAGTCCGATGCGCCTCCCAGATGCTGATCGCGGCATAAGGCGCCGCATTTGCAATAGAGAGAACCGCCCCGATTGCACCCGCCGCGAGATCGTTCGCGACCGTCGCCGCAGATCCGCTCAGCCGCTGCACGCCACTTGCCTCGCCGATATTGGCCACGATATTCGGATGCGCTTCCAGCCCCGCTGGCATGGCGCCGTCGACGATCACCGGAATCTTCACCCGATCGGCCGCTGCGCGAAAATAAATCGCCTGCGTCTCGACCGGAGCCTCCGGCGTCCGCACCACCACCGCCTTATACCCCAGAGTCGCTGCGCGATTCGCCAGATCCACCGTCTCGCGAACGCTTGGCTCGCCTGCCGCCGCAAGCAGCGTCTTCTCGGCGGCGCAATGCGCCGCCACCCACTCCCACAAGCGGATCTTCTCTTCGCAACTGAGGTATCTGCCTTCATCCCCGCACACGACGTATCCAGCCACACCGGTGCGATTCCATTTCTCCACATTGTGCTGAACTTTGATTTTGTAGAGATCGCCGTTGTGATCGAAGGGAATGGTGACGGGAACGTAGATGCCCTGAAGCTTCATGAAGGAAAAAGCCGGCCGGACAAAAAAGGGGATAGACTACTCTGTCCCAAGATGCGGAATCTTCCAATCACCGCAACACTCCAACAGTGGACAGAGCGGTCTGTCCCCTTTTTCGTCCGGCCAGCCCAATTCGAAAAACTACTTACCGAAAACGATAACGAACGTATACAGCGCCAGCGATTCGATCAGCACCAGTCCTAAAATCAGCGCGAATCGAATCCCAGCCGCGGCTCCCGGGTTGCGCGCGATGGCCTGCGCGGCTCCGGACGTGGCATTGCCCTGCCCGATTCCGCATAGCCCCGACGCAATTCCCATCCCGATTCCAATACCGATGTATTTGATCCCCGAATCGGGCGCGGCGGCGCCGGGACCCTGCGCGAATACCGGGCTCGCGCAGCAAATCAAAATCACCAGCGCGATGAGCGCAAGTTTTGTACGCATTGTGTTTCTTCTCCTTATTAAAAATCCGCCGGGGAGGTGGTTCCAATCCGGTCCTGGGGGATCGGCGGCTCACGCCTGGCGGCGATCATGCCGAAATTAATGCTCGTGTGAAGTGGCCAGGTTCACATAGATCATCGAGAGCAGAGTAAAAATATAAGCCTGAAGAATGGCGACGAACAGATGCAGCGCCATGAAAACCACCGGCACCAGCAGCTTCGTCAGCCCGAGGAACGCTCCCGTCACCTGCTCGCCCGCGAACATATTGGCGTAAAGACGAACGGTCAGCGAAAGCGGCCTCGCCAGATGACTGATGATCTCGAGCGGAATCATCAGCGGAAACAGCCACCAGATGGGCCCCAGAAACTGCTTCAAATACGCGAGCAGCCCCAGTTCCCGGACGCCGTTGAAGTGGTAATAAAGGAACGAGCTCAACGCCAGGCCCAGCGGCACGGCCACATACATGGTGGGCGACGCAAACGTCGGAATCAGCCCCAGCAGGTTCATGAACAGAATAAAAATGAAAATGGTCGCGAAGTACGGCACGTATCGCGAGCCGTGATGAATGCCGATTTCATCCACCGTGTCCTTGATGAACAGGTAGATGATCTCGAACAGGTGCTGGATCTTCCCCGGCTTATCCACCGACAGGCGGCTGCGCAGCACGGCGAACAGGAGCATCAGGATCGCTACAACCAGCAGCTCCATCACCAGCCAGTCGGCCCATGGCCTCTGCGGATTTTCCGCTTCGACGTGCACCAGGTTCAGAATCGAATTGGCCAGATCGGCGAGGTGATCGTTGAAGATTTTCGTGAGCCACAGCTCATGTTCGGGCATATATTAGCTCGTAGAGGATTTCGGTAACGACGGCGGCGGCCGAGACCAGCAGGCCCGCCAGGACTGCCATCAAGCTGACTTCTAAGTACTTCACTATAACATAAACCACCCCGCCGATCAGTCCGTAGCGCAGCACGAAAATGATGGCGTAAATGGCTCTGCGCCGGTTCACCGGCCCTCCCAGGCTGTCGGCGACCTCGCGGAAATTATGCAGGCTGAACCATGAGATCAGCGCACCCGCGAGGAACCCGGCGCCACTGCGAACGCCGAAGCGAAGACCGGCGAAAATCGTTCCGGCCGCGCCCAGAACCAGCAGGAACCACGTGATCCTCTTCAAAGCCCGCTGGTAAAAATCGGGCGTCATCCTTTATCCAGGCCGCGGATCAGTTGCACGAATCCGGCGATGGTGCCGAGCACCAGGAACACAACTTTCAGAACATGCGTCCCGAAGACTTGATCGAGTCCGTATCCGATCGCATACCCGACCACCGAGCACGCCGGCAGCAGCACCGCCAGCCCGAGGTAGCGCGCCACCTGAATCCAGGGATTCATCGCTTTCTCTCGACAATCGCGGCCGCGTTCGCCGCCGCTTCGTTGACCAGGAATCCCATCTTCGGATGCGAAGGCTCGAAATCGGCCTTGATTCCGAAATCCGCCAACGTTTCGGTAGTGGTCGGTCCCACTGAAGCGATCATCATCCGACCCAGAGCCTTCCGCACGGCTTCTTCCAACCCAAGTTCGCCCGCGATCCGCATCAGGTGCACCACCTGCACCGATGTCGTGAACATCACCACGTCGAATTTATTTTCCGCCAGACCCCGCGCTGCTTCACGAAGCGGCTCGCAATCGTCCGGCAGATCCCATTGGTAAACCCGCACCGCCGTGACGTCAGACCCGCGAGCTTGCAACCCTTCGATCAGCTCATGGCTCGGGCGTCCATATTCCTGAACGGCGATGCGCTTCTCCGGGCGGCCCTCCACCGCCGCCAGAATCTCGCGCCAGGTGTTGGGTTCCGGAACCGCGATCGCCACCGGCACATTCCACTCCCGCAGCACCGCGATCGGCTTCGATCCGCGCGCGACTACCGTCAGCTTGCGCAACGCGTCCGCGAACGATCCCACCGGGAAGCGCGTCTCAATCGCCTGCCCGAGCAGACGCGTGCCGACTCCCGTCAGCAGAATCATCATGTCAAATTGGCCGTGGAAAAGCTGTTCCGCGAAAACGAAGGCTTCGAGATTGTCCTCCAGCGGCACTTCACGCATCGAAGGGGCGATAAACGGATTGCCGCCGCGGCCGAGAATCAGGCGCTCCATTTCGCGGGAGCGCCGGCTCTCGAGCGATAAAACCCGGAGACCGTCAAAGGGCATCCGGTTTCAGATTATCAGGCTGTCACTGCGCCGGTTTTGGTTCAGGAACCGTCTTCGGCTCGGTCTCGCCTCGATGACAGGTGTAGCAGGTGACGTGCATCTTCCCGTCGGGGAAGTTGGCGTTGATTTTTTGCGCCATCTCGATCATGTGGCGCGCGACTTCCTTCTTCGGGTTGTCGTCGGCGGCGAAGTTGCCCTGCACGTGGCAGTAGTTGCACTGCACGCCGAGCCCGGCCGTGAACGACCGCATAATCTGGCGGACTTCCACGCCCGACGTAGTCTTCAAAATCTTCAGATTGGTAGGAGGTGGAGGCGGCGCCTTGGCTTTTCCATCTTTTTCCTGGGCGCAGAGAGGGAGCAAAACAATCAGACTGGTGACGAGTAAGCGCATCGCCGTATTATACACGATGTGTCATACACGATCGAGGACCGCGCGTTGCCCGGCTAAGTCGTCGTCGCGATGTTCCATCACCAGCGTGCCGTCGGGGGAAATCGACCAGCAATCGCGAAATCGAAATTCACGCGCCTGGGCGTTGACCAGCGATTCGAGGATCAGTTCCCCGCCCTCCCAATGCGCCCGCGTCCGCCAATCGGCCCCGCGAATCACATTGATCGACTCTTCTCCGCCGATCGTGACGACGCAGTCGAGACGCTCTTCGCCCGCCGCCGTGGTGACGATCATGGATTGCTCCAAACGCGGTTCCGCGTGCTGGATCTCGACGACGATGTCATCCGGCTGCGGGCTGAGGAATTTGCTTTCTTGCAGATTCACGCGCCATCTGCCGGTGAAATCGGTCATTGCTGCTTGTTTTTGATCTCGAGCTTCGGATAGTACGGCTCGTCGAGTTTATTGAACTTCTCCAGCCACTTCTTGCCGGCCTCTTGCGGCGTGAAGCTCCAGTCCTGGCGATGATAATTCCAATCGTCGGGATTCAGCTGCTGCGCATGCGCGAAATATTTCTCGGCCAGCTCCTGGTTGCCGTTCTGGTGGAAATAGACGGCCAGCTTGAAGCTCGCGTCGGCCTCCATTTCCGCCGCCGTGCGAGGTTTCACGCGCCGCGCGAACTCTTCATCGGACAGGACGTACGTGCTCTTGTCGCCATTCGCGACCCAGTCGCGCAACGCGGTAAGATACGTCTCGCCTTCGGTAACGATGCTCTTCTGCCCGATCTTGAGCGTAGAATTCGTAGTCCATGCCGGCTCGGCGGGACGAACCACCCGGCCGTTCTCATCGATCCAGATGCCCATGGGCACATTGATGAACTGATACGCCGAGCTTATCGAATGCTGCGTGTCGATCAACGTCGTGTAAGTGGCCTTGGCTTTGTCATACCACTCGCCGGCCGCTTTTTCCCCGCCCGTGTCCTGCGCTGCCGCGACGATCTCGAAATTCTTGCCCTTCAGCTCTTCGTAAACTTTCTGCCAGCCTGGCAGATCGAGGCGGCATCCTCACCAGGACGCCCAGGTGACCACCAGCACCTTCTTACCGCGAAAATCGTTCAGGTGGACGATTTTTCCCTTCCGATCCGGCACCGCGAAATCGGGAGCGATGCGCGAGCTGACAAAGGCGCCGCGCAACACGGGAATTTCACCGAAGCTCCAGACGCGCGTGTCCGGATCGGCGACCACGGCTTGTCCAAGCTTGTGCGCGAAGCCGGTCAGGTTGAAAAACTCGCCGTGCGTCAGGTCCTTCGAAATCGGAATGCACAGATCGTTGCGGCACGCCCCTTGCGGCTTGACCTCGAAATCGTTGATCTTGGGCAGATCGGCTTTGCGAACCCAAAGATTCTTCGGGTCCGGTTGAATCTTTTCGACGGTAGTCGACCGTTCTCCGTACAGGACGGTAGTCGGGTTCGCGGTCGCTCCGCGCGCAAGCGCAGCCGCGCCGCCGGCAATGATAAACGTTCGTCGATCTAGCATAGGTCAAGGTTATGAACTGGAGATAGCGTCTGTCAACGTTACTCAAACGCCGCTCGCGTTACAATCGGCGAGATGAGTGAAGGCATGAAGGAGTTCGTCGCGCGCGGCCGGGAGTTCCTGGAGCGGCTGAATCGCGCCAAGGCCGGGGCGCATGCCGATTTCGAGTGGTACCGCTATCATTCGCTGACCAATGTGACGCATATTTCCGAGTTATTGGGCAATCGCCATGACTATATTCTGGATTTGGCCCGTGAAAAAGGAGTCCTGGACGCCGGGTGCGCGGACGGCGATTTGTCGTTCTTTTTCGAATCGCTGGGCTGCGAGGTGGTCGCGATGGATCACCCCGGACCCAATCATAACGGCATGCGCGGAGTGCGCCTGCTGAAGCAGATCCTGCATTCGAAGGTGGTGGTGCGCGAGGCCGATCTCGATTCGCAGTTCCCGGTTCCAGAGAGGCGCTTCGGGCTGAGCTTGTTTCTGGGAGCCCTATATCACGTCAAGAATCCGTTTTATATTTTAGAAACACTGGCGAAATGCTCGGAATATTGTTTGTTGAGCACCCGCGTGGCGCGTCGCTTTCCCCACATTGGGCGCGTCCCCGAGCAGGCGACGCTCGGGTATCTGCTGGATGCCGAAGAGCTCAACGCGGACGATAGCAACTTCTGGATTTTTTCGCACGCTGGCCTGCGGCTGCTGCTGAAACGGACGCGCTGGAGCATTTGCGAATATCGAAGCGCGGGCGCGAACGTCAGATTCGGACGCCAACAGTCTCGAAAACGACGAGCGCGCGTTTTGCCTGCTGCGGAGCCATTACGGGCTGGCCAACGTCGAGCTGGTTTCAGGCTGGCACGCCGCCGAGCACGGCGGCTGGCGTTGGACCGAGCGGGTATTTTCCGTTCGCGTGAAACCCGGCGGAGGATTCCGGCCGTCGCGCGTGACGATGCGGGTTTTCATCGCCCCGGAGCTGCTGGAGCAGATGGGTACGATCCGCATGGAGATTTCCTGCGATGACAAGAAACTCGTGCCTTTTGTTTTCGAGGAAGCGGGTCTTCACACCGTGATGCGCGCGGTCGATCCGGAAGGGACGGTGAAGTTCGAGTTGGACCGCGCCATCGCAGCGGATGCGCGCGATTCACGGGAACGCGGCGTGATCGTGTCCGACATCAGCTTCGAATAGGCAGAACGGGTTAATCTAAAGAAGAGACCGCCATGAATCTCACGATTAAGCTCCCCGACGAGGACCTACAGGCCCTGAAGGCCAAGGCAGCAGCGCGCGGCGTCTCAGCCGAACAATACGCTTTGCAAGTTCTTGAGCAGGATTTGGCGCCAGAGTGGCTTCGCAAATCCTGGGCAAGCGCCAAGGAATCCGGACTGGATCGACTTTCCATGGATGAAATCGACGCCGAGATTGCGGCGGCGCGGAAGTCCAGGCGCGGAGGCAAACCGCTGCCTGGCTCATGATTCGGGTGGTTCTCGACACGAACATCATCGTCTCAGCGCTGTTGCAGCCTCTCGGACCGCCGGCACAAGTGTTCTTGCTGGCTATCGGCGCATCGATTCAGCTTTGCGTAAGCGGGAATGTCTATGCCGAGTACGAGGAAGTGATTCGCCGCCCGCGCTTTCGACGCGATGAAACGTAATCACCGCCATGCTTGACACGATTCGAGAGAAGGGCTTCTGGGTCAGGCCCACCGAAGCGGTTCGGGCGTGTGCCGATCCGGATGACGATATCTTCCTTGAGTGTGCGCAGGCGGCGCGAGCGGATTACCTGGTGACCGGCAATACGAAGGAACGTCCCTGCTTCGTGGAGCGACACGCAGATTGTCACGGCGCGGCGTTTTCTGGAAATCATGTCAGGCGAAGCGGAACAGGCTCCGGTCTAGTCACGACTATAGCCCGTTCGGTAGGGACTGTAGACGAGCCAGGCTCTCTCCCAAAACGCTGGCGAAGTGGGCGACCACCAGCGCCATCTCCTGAATCGCCCGCCGTGACGTTCGAGGCGAGATTCGCCAGCTCGCGATGCACCACGTGGTCATGATCCAGTAGTTGATCCGCAGCATTCGCCTTTCGATCGCCTCCGTGCAGGGCGGGGCCGCGGCGGCATATCTCAACAGATAACTGAGCAGCCGAAAGTCACGATCCAGCTTGTCCTTCAGGCCCCGGAGATCCGCCGCAGGGCTGGTGCTGAGCGCGGTTTGGACCTCGGGAAAGGTGAGTTGATTCGCGACTGCAACGCCTTTGGCGTAATCGCGCGGAGATTTAGCCACCAGGATCAGCAGACAGGCCCGGCGGAACCAATACGCAAACAGTAAGCACGACACGATGGTGACTATGGCTGTTTCGATCATAGGGTGGCGGACCCCTGCACAGGACGCCCGCACACTTACGTGAACTTACGAAGGAGATTGTGACACAGAACCCGCAGAAACTGGAGGGCGTAAGAGCATTTTTTTGAAGGAGTATGCGGGCCTTGCCGCCGCCGTAAAACTACCCCTCTTGACAATATCGCAATTTGCGATATACTGATTGCAAATCGCAATATGAAGCTCGGAGAGAAAATCCGGTACCTGCGCATGGTGGAAGGCACGCTGCGCGGGCTCGGCCGCGAGATGACGCAGCAGGAAGTGGTGCGCGCCCTGGCGCGCGAGATGAAGAAGCCGCTCAGCCAGAGCTATCTTTCGCAGATCGAAAGCGGGGCGCGGCCGCATCTGACCAACTCGACTCGAATGCTGCTGGCGAAGTTTTTTGGCGTGCATCCGGGTTACCTTGTCGACGATCCGGAGGGGTTTCATACGGAGCTGATGTCGGACGCGCGGGTCCAGGAAGACCAGCTCGATTTGTGGCTGATCAGCGGAGCGGAGCGATTCGCGCGCGATCCGCGGGTGAGCCAGGCGCTGTTGAAAGTCGCGGAGCATGAAGATTCGCGCAAGTGCCTGATGCTGCTCAAGGCGATTCTCGATACGCCGAAACTGGTGGACCGTCTGTTCGCGGTGCTGGCGCCGGGCGGACGCGCGGGGGTCGAGCCGATCCGGCGGGAGGCGGTATGAACTGGGAAAGCTTTTACATGATCGCGTTCCTGGTTGGATTTTTATTGAGCGCGGTTTCGTTTTTCGCGGGCGTGGTTCACGTCCCGCATTTTCACGGGCACGGGCGGATCGGCGGCAAGGGCGGAGGTCGATCCGGGCTTTCGCCGTTAAACTTCGGAACCATCGCGGCGTTTCTGGCGTGGTTCGGCGGCACCGGCTACCTGCTGGAACGCTACTCGAATGTATGGGTTTATTTGGGCCTTTTCTGTTCAATGATGAGCGGGTTGGGCGGCGCGGCGGCGGTGTTCTGGTTTTTGCTGAAGCTGGTCGGCCAGGACCGGCCGCTCGATCCCGCGGATTACGAGATGACCGGAGTGCTGGGGCGCGTGGCGAGCCCGATTCGCCAGGGCGGCACGGGGGAAATCATTTATGCGCGGGACGGAGCGCGGTGCTGCACGCCCGCGCGCAGCGACGACGGAGCCGCCATCCCGCGCGACGTGGAAGTGATCGTCACGCGATTTGAAAAAGGCATCGCCTACGTTCGCCGGTGGGAAGAGATGAGCGGCGAAAAGTACTGAGAGGAAAATTGTATGCATATTTCAGCGGAAATACTCGTGATGGCCGGCTTGATGGTGCTGGCGCTGTTCTTCCTGATGTCCATGTTCGCGCGCCTGTATCGCAAGGCTGGTCCGCATCAGGCGCTGGTGGTGTATGGGATTCGCGGGACGCGGATCATCAAAGGCCGCGGCACGGTGATTTTTCCCATGGTGGAAACCTATCGCGAGTTGTCGCTGCAACTGATGTCGTTCGACGTCGCGCCGCAGCAGGATCTGTACACCATGCAGGGCGTCGCGGTGACGGTGGAAGCAGTCGCGCAGATCAAAGTAAAGTCGGATCCGGAGTCGATTATCACGGCTTCCGAGCAATTTCTCACCAAAAGCGATACCGAGCGTGACGGGCTGATCCGTCTGGTGATGGAAGGCCACCTGCGCGGCATCATCGGGCAGCTTTCGGTGGAACAGATCGTGAAGGAACCGGAGATGGTGGGCGACCGCGTGCGCGCCACGTGCGCCGACGACATGAACAAGATGGGCCTCGAAGTGATTTCGTTCACCATCAAGGAAATTCGCGACAAGAACGAATACATCAGCAACATGGGACGGCCGGATGTGGCGCGCATCAAGCGCGACGCGGATATCGCGGCGGCCGAAGCCGAGCGCGATACGGCCATCAAGCGCGCGGAGGCGCAGAGGGCGTCGGCGGTGGCCAGGGCGCAGGCCGATCAGGAACGCGTGCTGGCGGAAACGTTGTCTGCAGGCGAAACAGGCCGAGGCGACTCGCGATCTGGAGATCAAGAAAGCGCAGTACGTCGAAATGACCAAGAAGCAGCAGGCGCAAGCCGACAAGGCGTACGACATCCAGACCAACATCATGCAGCAGCAGGTGGTGGCGGAGGCTGTAAAGGTGCGGCAGGTGGAAAAGGAACATGAGATCAAAGTGCAGGAAGCCGAAATCTCGCGCCGTGAAAACGAGCTGATCGCGACCATCCTGAAGCAGGCGGAAGTGGACCGCAAGCGCATCGAGACTCTGGCGGCGGCCGAGCGGCAGCGGCGAATCTCGGAAGCGGAGGGTCTGGCCGCGGCGATCCGCGCGCAGGGCGAAGCCGAAGCCGAAATCATTTTGAAAAAAGGCGAAGCCGAGGCCAAAGCGATGAACGTCAAGGCGGAGGCGTATCAGGAATACAACCAGGCAGCCGTGGTCGACAAGCTCATCACCAATATGCCGGAGGTGGTGAAGGCGCTGGCGTCGCCGCTCTCCAACATCGACAAAATCACCATTGTTTCGACCGGCAACGGCGCGTCCACGGGGATGCATAAGATCACCGGCGACATGACGGAGATCGCGGCGCAGATTCCAGCGCTGTTCGAGACGCTGAGCGGAATGAAGATGTCGGAACTGCTGGGCAAGGTGCGGCTGATCGGCGACAAGACGCCGAAGGAAACCCCAAAGGAGTAAAACGATGGCACTTTTAGAACGTGTGGCAACATTGATTCGCGCGAATCTGAACGATTTGGTGGATCAGGCGGAAGAACCGGAAAAGATGATCAAGCAGGTGATTCTGGACATGCAGAATCAGTTGCTGCAGGTGAAGACGCAGGTGGCGATCGCGATCGCGGATCAGCATCTGCTGATGAAGAAGCAAAAGGAGAACGACGACGCGGCGGCGGAGTGGGTTCGAAAAGCGGAGCTGGCGGTGGAAAAAGGTCATGACGACCTGGCGCGCGCGGCGCTGGAGCGGTCGATGACGGCGCGCAGCATGGCCGCGAGCTTCGCGGAGCAGGTGGCGGATCAGACCGCGCAGGTGGAGAATTTGAAGACCGCGCTGAGAAAGCTCGACCTGAAATTACAGGAGGCGCAAAACAAAAGCGACGTGTTGATCGCGCAGCATCGGCGGTCGCGTGCGCTGAGCAAGGCCAGCGATGCGCGGATGAAAATCGGAGACGGATCGAAAGCAGCGGCGTTCGATCGGGTGAAGAATAAAGTGCAGCACGCCGAGGCAGTGAGCCAGGCGAAATCTGAGCTGGCGGTGGATAGCGTGGAGGATCGTCTGGCGGCGCTCGAGAAGGACGACGAGATCGACAAGCTGCTGGCGGAGATCAAAGCCCGGAAGCGGGCGTCGTAATCAAAGCCCGGAAGCGGGCGTCGTAATCAAGGCTCGGAAGCGGGCGTCGTAGTCAATAACGCAGCGCGTCGTTGATGATGCTATTCGCGATCTGATCGGCGGAGACGTTGTAAGTCCCGGAGCGAACCGCGAACTCCAGCTTATTGAGCTTGGACTGATTGGCGGAAAGCAGGGATGCCATGTCCGAGATCTGGATCTGGTCGGCTCCACGCTGGGGTGCACCGGCTCCGCTTTTGCTGGAGGATTGATCCGTCTGAGTCTGGCCGATCGCCTGCGTGAGGCCGAGGGAATTGTTATCGATTCTCATTATTTGGACTCCTTAGTAAGGCCGCCGGCGATCATGTGCGCCAGGCCCAGGCCGCCGTTGTTGGCGAGCAATTTTGAAAATTGTTGATCCGCGACGTCCATCATCGGTTCGCCGGCGGTGTCGTGGTCCGGATCGTCGTCGTCGGCAGCGTCGCGGGCCGATTTCAACATCTGGCCGATCAGCAGGGCTTCGAATTGTTTGGCTGCGTCCTCGATTTTGCCGGATTTGGCCGGCGCCATCGTGGGCAGCAAGGCGGTCGCGTAGGAAATCGGGGTGGTCATCAGATAACCTCGATGGTCGCGTCGAGCGCGCCGGCGGATTTGAGATTTTCCAGGATCGCGATGATGTCGCGCGGCGACGAGCCGATCGCCATCAGGGCGCGCACCAGGTCCTCGATGGTGGCGCCTTTTTCCAAAACGATGTTCTTGGCTTTTTCTTCCTTCACGGCGACGGACACCTGGGGAACAACTTCCGTCTTACCGGAAGGAGAAAGCGGAGCCGGCTGGGACACTTCCATTTTCGTCCGAACTTGCACGGTTAGCGCACCATGGAGGATCGACACGGGGGAAATTCTGACGTCCTTACCGATCACGATGGTTCCGGTGCGTTCATTGATGACCACGCGGGCGCGCTGGTCGGCGTCGACAGAGAGACTTTCAAGCTCGGCGACGAAATCGACCGGCGCGCGAAAGATAGCCCACCGGGATGTCGACCACCACGACGCCGGGGCTTTCCGCATGCGCGACGGCGCTTAGAAAATGTTTATTGAGCACGTCTTCGACGCGCGAAGCGGTGATGAAGTCGGCCTGATGGAGCTGCAATCTGAGATGCGCCGTGGGCGTGATGGAAGGCGGCGCTTTTTCGACGATGGCTCCGTCGGGCGTGCGGCCGACGGTCGGGTGATTGACGGTGTCCGAGTTTCCGCCGCGGCCGGCGACGAAGGCTCCAGTGACGACAGGGCCTTGTCCCACCGCGTAGACTTGGCCATCGGCGGCCTTGAGCGGGGTGAGCAGAAGAATGCCGCCGCGCAAACTGGTCGCGTCGCCGATGGCGGCGGACGTGATATCGATCTTAGTGCCGGGCTGTGCAAAAGGCGGGAGAGTCGCGGAGACCATCACGGCGGCCATGTTGTGGACCATCATTTGCGTCGGGTCGACAGTGACACCCATGCGCTTCAGCAGATTTGTCAGCGATTGCGTGGAAAACAGAGTTAGCTGCTTGTCGCCGGTTCCAGCGAGTCCGACCACCAGGCCGTAGCCCATCAACTGGTTGTCGCGCACGCCTTCGAGCGAGACGAGATCCTTGAGGCGGGCGGATTCGCCATGCAGCAGACAGGCCGTTAAGAGAAAACCGCTGAGCTTATTCATGACGTTCTTAGAAGGGGAGAAGGCTCAGCAGGAAACGGTAGAGAAAATTCGGCCGGCGGACGGCGTCGCCGACGACTCCCTTGCCGTTGACGGTAATCTTCAGGTTGGCCACCTGGTTGGAGGAGACCATGTTCTGGGTGGTGAGGTCCGCAGGACGCACCATGCCGTGGATGGTGATCTGCTGCTTTTCTGAATTGACCCCGATCTGTTTGGTGGCTTCGACGATCAGGTTGCCGTTCTCGGTGACCTCGGTCACCCGCGCGGAGATGGTGGTGTTCAGAGCGCTGGTGCGCGTGGTTTGTCCGGTTCCGGCAAGTTGCTGATCGCCGGAGACGTTCAGAGGATTGGCAAATCTGCTGGCGCTATTGAGAAGGCCCATTGCGGCCGTGACCTGGCTGACCGCTGACGATTTTCGCGACGTCTGCGTGGCGCCGGTGGAGACCGCGGACAAGCTTTCGGAAACGACGATGGTGACAATGTCGTTCACGACACTGGCGCGGACGTCGCGAACCGAATCGGCCAGGCGTCCACCGGGGGTGTAGAGAGATCCGGCGCTCTGCGCCCACATCGACGCGGGGATGAGTATAAGTGATAAGAACGTTTTCATTTGTGAATGGCTACCTTGTCTTTTCCCTCGACGCGCGCTTGAAAGCGCTTGCCGTTTTCGGGATTGCGGACCATAACCAGCTCGCCCAGACGGCCGGGGGTTTCGGCGGCGGCATCGAACAGAATCCTGGCTTCGCCGCTGACGACTTCGACCGAAACGGTGTCGCCGCGCTCCACATCATGAGGAGCCAGCAGCATCGTGGCGAAGATCGGCTCTCCGGATTTGATGGCGCGAATCGGCAGATGTCCCGCGGCGGCCTCGATGGACGCGATGGGTTCGGGGCCGAGGGGAGATCGCGCGGCTTTATGAAGAATCAGTTGCGCAGTTTGGATCGGCTTGGCGGAGACGAGAGGCTCGGCCGCTTCGACCCAGGTTTGAATCGTCGAGACGCGGACTTTCACCCACACCGCGAAGCTGCGATTTTCATCGTAGGAGGCGTGGCCGCGCCACAATCCATCGGCCGATAATCCGGCGCGTGTGAACTCGAGGGTCCCGCGGGGGACGCCGTAGCGGCTAAAATCGAGAATCGAGATTTCCGCGCCTTCGATTCCCAAGGCGTTTCGCAAGATGGGAAGAAGCGTTTCTTCGGTCAGCGGTTCGGTGGTGCGTTCGAAACAGATTTCTGCGATTGGAGTTGGCGACGCGATGGAGTTTTGTCGCGCGAGGCGGACCAGTTCGTCGGCATGCAAGATCCGCTGAACACCCGGTAACGGCGATGCGCCGACCACCAGAGCAGAATCGAGCGTCGCGAAATATGGATTCGCGGAGGCCAGATCCCGGCCGAGAATGCGCGGGCCTTCGACCAGATTGCACGCCAGCGCGCGGCACGCGAACAGGACGGCTATGAGGCTCCAGTTCATTGGGTGATGTTGTTCACTTGCTGATACATTTCGTCGGCGGCTTTGACCACTTTGGTGCTCGCTTCGTAGGCGCGCTGGCTGCTGATCATGTTGACGAACTCTTCCACCACGCTTACGTTCGAGGATTCGAGATACCCCTGCTGCAACGTGCCCATTCCGTCCTGGCCGCCGGGGATTCCGACGATGGGGTCGCCGCTGGCGTCGGTCGGCATGAACAGGCCGTTCCCGATGCTGTTCAATCCACCCGGATTGACGAAGTTGGCGAGCTGGATCTGTCCGGCAATGGTGGACGCAGTCTGGCCGGGCTGAGTGTAGCTGATGGTGCCGTCGGGCGCTATGGTGATCGTCTGGGCCTGAGCTGGAATGGTGATCTGCGGCTGAATGGGGTTGCCGTTGGCATCCACAATCCCGCCGGTCGCGTTCAGTTGAAAGTTGCCGGAGCGGGTATAGGCGGGCTGGCCGGTGGGGGTCTGGATCTGGAAAAATCCCTTGCCCTGGATCACCACGTCGAGCGGGTTGTCGGTTTGAGTGAAACTGCCCTGGGTGAAGACGATCGAGTTCGCGGAGGGGCGCGTTCCCATGCCGACCTGCAATCCACTGGGTACGATGGTTTGCGATCCCGCGGCGGCGCCGGGCTGCAGGTAGTTTTGATACAAGAGGTCCTGAAACTGGGTGCGCCGGGCTTTGAATCCGGTGGTATTGGCGTTGGCCAGGTTGTTGGCGATGTTGTCGATGCTCATCTGCTGAGCGGTCATCCCGCTGCCTGCGCTATAAAGTGCCCTGATCATATATATGTGTGCTCCTAATTTCCTATTAATCCGTTCAACTCACCTTCGCGACTTCTTCAATCGCGTGTTTGGTCATATCGGTATCGAGGTTGATGGCTTTTTGCAGCATTTCGAACTGGCGCATGACGCCGACCAGTTTCACGGCCGAATCGGCCACGGGGACATTCGAATTCTCGATTTGCCCTTGTAAGATTTCGGTGGCTTGCGCCGGCGGCGCGATGGCGGCCTTGTCGATCATGGTGAAATAGCTATTTCCGAGCTTGGCCAGCGCCTGCGGAAGCGAATCCGGTGAAGCGATCTCGATCTGGCCGATATCCTGGCCGCCCTGGCTGACGACGCCTGCGGTGGAAACGTCGATGGGCTGCGCCGGATCGACGGTGATCGGATTGCCTTTGTCCAGGACGTTGCGCAGCGAATAGCCGTCCTTGGTTATTAAGGTGTTCGTTTTGGAAATCTGAAAATCACCAGTACGGGAATAGACGACGCCGGAGGGCGCGGTCAAGGCGAACATTCCTTTTCCCGAAAGCGCCAAGCTGCTGGGACTGCCGGTCGGCGTCAGGGTGCCTTGGGAGAAATCCGTATATTGGCTCTCCACGACAGGGAACTGCTGCTCATATAAACCGTAGAATTCCCGATCCGATTTGAACCCAGCGGTTCCCGTATTGGCAATGTTATTCGCCAACATGTCGAGAGAGTCCAAGCGGGCTTTCATTCCGCTGGCGGCCGAGATGAGAAGTGGATCCAAAGTGGAAGTCCTCGCGATAAGCGAAGCAATCCGCGAACCGTTTGCTAAAAGTCAGTCAAATAAAGCCGATGTGAATAGCAAAGCCAAAATGGCATCGACCGAAAAGTGTCGTTTTGGATTTAGTGCCAAGTTGGTGTCGCGAATAAAGCAGTCAAGTTATTGAAATCGGGCTAAAGCATATTTGGGCACTGACCTGCACTTGAACGGTGCGTGAACGCACTGGCAGCAACAGCACACGATCCGCTGAGTTTGATCGGGATGCTGCCCTCGCTTTCGCCGGTGCGCGGCGCGAACGCGAAATTCGCAAACCTTATTAATGCACTGGCGGGTTCGTTGGCACCGGTTGTGTTGCCGGTTGAACCGAATGTTCCGGAAAGCGCCACGTCGAGCGTGATCGCGGACGCCATGATTCGATCGATGCTGGCCGGCCCGGTTCAGGCCGCGGCGGTCTCGACCGGAACCACGGCGGCAACGTCGACTGCAACCAATGCGCTGCTCCAATCGATATTGGGGACGCCGGCGCAGTTCGCGAGCACCTCCACCGTACAGCCGCCACAGTTCGGGAACGCGGCCGCAAGCCCGGCATCGATGCCGGCGGTTCCGGCCACGATGCTACAGACTACGGTTGCAACGCTAGCGCCGGTCGAAGACTGCAACCAGGCAACCTTGGCAGCCCCCATGCCGGCGGCGGAAATTTCAAATAAAAACGATCCGGCGGCCGATTTGGAATCCCAAAATTCCGCAAAGCAGTCCGGCGGGACGTTGAAACGAAGTGCGAAATTGGCGGCTGCAACGACGGATTCGGTGGACCAAACCACATTGACGTTTCCTCCCGTTACAGTGATGACCAGCGCGCCGGCGCCGGTGGCCGTACCCGATAGCCCAGTGACACCGAGCCCGGTTCAGGTTTCACTTCCTCTTGAGCAGCGGAGCGGAGCGCCCAAAGAGATCACAATAGAAGCGCCGGCGACGACGGCAGCTCCTCAGACGGAGATTGCGTTTGGCGTGCGGATCACCCCGGCGCAAACTGCGGGCACCGATTTCCGCGACCTGAACGCGGCGCAGAACGATCCTTCGGCTCCCGCCCCGGCACCGGCGGCGCCAGCGGCGATGAATCCGCAGGCCACAGTCACGGCGACGGTGGGTGCACCTTTCCAATCGGAGCCCAATCCGGAACCGATCGCGACGGCTGCCTTGCCGGTTGCCGCGCCTACACCGGCTAAACCGGGACAAGCAGCACGCGCGACGGCCACGAATGTGAAAGCGCCCGCGGGCGTGGAGCGCGAAGACACGCCGGCTCCCATAGTTCGCGTCGCGGCCGCGACGGCTACCTCGAATAGCAACGACTTCACGCGCGCGTTCTTGGCGACGACTACAGTAAACAGTGAGGCGCCGCGGACCAACATCGAAACAGAAACGCCAGCGCCCCTCAACGCCGTGGCCGAGTCGCTACGGACCTCGGAACCCGCTGCAACACCTGCAAGCCCGGCGGTGTCCACTCCTTTGCAAGGAATTACGATTCGCGTGGCACAGCCGGAAGCGCCGGCAGTGGATCTGCACATCAGCGAGCGCGGCGGCGAAATTCATGTGGCGGTGCGCACACCGGATGCGGCGCTGCAAACGTCGCTGCGGCAGGATTTGGGAACTTTGACGAATTCGCTGGAGCGCGCCGGATATCGCGCCGAGACCTACGTTCCGCGCGAAACGCAGGCGCCACTGGCGTCTTCGCCGCAAGCCGGCATGAGCAACGAACGGCAGCAGCAAGGATCTTCCGGACGCGGCTCCGGCGGAAATTATCCGAATGGACGGCAGCCGCAGCAACAGCAGCAAGAGCGCGACCAGCGCCGCAAGACCTGGCTTCAAGAACTGGAGAATTTAAAATGAGCACCTCAGCGATTACCCCGACTGCTCCGGCGGTCAGCAATCCGACGTCGACCCCCAACCCGGCCGCGGCGTCTTCGACCTCAGATTTGGCCAATCAGAATGTGTTCCTGCAACTGCTGGTAGCGCAGTTGAAGTTTCAGGACCCGGACAGTCCGGCGGACGGCACGGCATTCATCACACAACTGGCGCAGTTCAGCGAGCTTTCCAATACCACGCAGAGCACCAGTGATCTGAATAACATCAATTCGCTGCTGACGGCCAACGCCGCGGCGATTGCCGCGCAGACGCAGGCGGGCAGCGGCACGTCCGCAACGACGACTCCGCCCGCAGCGCCAACGGTTTAACTTCTAACGCACCTATAAATTAACGGAGATATCATGGGATCTTTTTCAGCAGCTCTTTCCGGCCTCAGCGCCAATTCGACGGCCATCGACGTCGTCGGCAACAATCTCGCGAACTTGAACACGCCGGGGTTTAAAGCAGACTCGGTCACGTTCCAGGATCTGGTCACGGAATCGATCGGCGCCGGCCTCGGGTCGACGCAAGTCGGATTTGGCGTGGGCACGCCCATCACGATCCGCCAGTTTTCGCAGGGCGCACTGACCTCGACGGGCGGTCCGCTGGATGCGGCCATTCAAGGCGATGGATTCTTCATCGTGCAAGCGGCCGTTACCGGAAATACCGAGTACACGCGCGGCGGAAGCTTCGAGGTCAACACGCAGGGCAACCTCACCACGGCGTCCGGAGATTTAGTGCAGGGCTGGAACATGGTGAATGGCGTGCTCGACACGAACCTGCCGGTTGGAAATATCACGGTCCCGGTGGGCGCGCTGGCCGCCCCGCAGGCGAGCACGTCGATGTCCACGAGTTTGAATCTGGACGCGGCCGCGGTGGCCGGCACTCCATCGGGCACGTTTTCGACGTCGGTTCAGGTTTACGATTCGCTGGGTACGGCCCACACCGTCACGGCGACGTTCACGCAGTCCGGCACGGCGAATCAATGGAATTATTCGCTGAGCGTTCCGGGCTCCGATCTGGCGACACCTCCCTTTACGCCGGTGACGGGGACGCTGACGTTCGACTCCAGCGGAAACTTGCTCAGCCCGGCCTCCACCGACGCGCAGCCGGTGATTCAGGTCACTGGCCTGGCCGACGGAGCCGCGGACATGAATGTCACATGGAATCTCTGGAACGGCACGACGCCGGACATTTCGCAATATAACCAGGCTTCGGCGGCGTCGGCACAGTCGCAGAACGGAGCGGCCTGCCGCGAACCTGGTGAGCGTCGGGCTGGCCAACGGCGGCCAAGTGCTGGCGCAGTATTCGGACGGACAGCAGGTGGTCGTCGGCCAGATGGCCATGGCGGACATCCGCAATCCGGATTCGCTGGTGGCGGCCGGAAACAGCAACTATCAAGCCAGCGCGCTGACGGCGCTGCCGGCGGTCGGCCTTCCCGGCACGGGCGGACGCGGAACGGTGCTGGGCGGGTCGGTGGAAGCGTCGAACGTGGACATCGCCAAGGAATTCACGGATCTGATCATTTATCAGCAAGGCTACGAGGCCAACGCGCATGTCATCACCACGGAAAATAAGCTGAGCCAGGACACGATTAACCTGAAGCCGCAGTAAACCATCCATGAACGCGTTTGAAGAGATCGCTCATCTGGCCGACGTCCGCATGCACGTGGACGTCGAACTGGACCGCAAGATGATGGTGGTCCGCGACATTCTCGCTCTGGAAAAAGGGACCGTGATCTAGATGAGCCGGTCCGCGGGGGAGAACATCGACATCGTGATCGGCGGCACGCCGGTGGGCTCGGGCGAGATCGTGATTATCGAAGACACGGTGGGGGTGCGGATCACGGACTTCAAGGAGGACGGCTAAAGCGATGGAGCTGGCACGCCAGGTGTTGTCGGTGTTGGCAGTGTTCGCGCTGCTGGGCGGCTTGCTGTTTGCGCTGCGAAGGAGCGGATCGGCCAGTTTTCGAGGCTGGCCACGGGCGCAGAAGAGCGCGAGACAGATGGAATCGCTGGAGCGGCTGGCGCTGACTCCGCAGCATTCGCTGCATCTGGTGCGAGTGCAGGGGCGGGATCTTCTGATCGCGACGCATCCGCAGGGATGCTTGCTGATCGCGAACGTTCAAGGAGACCGGGCATGAAAAGGCTGCTGGCGCTGATGAGCGTTTCGGCCGCGACCATGTTCGCCGCGCCGAGCGATTCGCTGCTGGGGATCACGCTGGTGCAAAACAAGACCGGAAGTGCGCTGAGCGTTCCCATGCAGATCCTGCTGCTGATGACCGCGCTGACGCTGCTGCCGGCGATCCTGATGGCAGTGACGCCGTTTCTGCGCGTCGTCGTCGTACTGCATTTCCTGCGGCAGGCGCTGGGGACGCAGACCGCTCCGTCGAATCAGGTATTGCTGGCGCTGGCGCTGTTCATCGCGCTGGTGGTGATGCAGCCGGTGGCGATTGCAGGTCTATCACCTGGGATGGGAACCGCTGGAGAACGGGCAAATCAGCGGGTCCGAAGCATGGGACCGGGCCGCGGTGCCGATCAAAGGCTTCCTGCTGAAATTCGCGCGTGAAAAAGACATTCAACTGTTCGTGGAATTGTCGCATCTGCCCGCGCCGTCCAAGCCATCCGATGTTCCGTTGAGCGCGCTGGCGCCGGCGTATGTATTGAGCGAACTGAAAATCGCGTTTCAGATCGGCGCGGTGCTGTTCCTTCCGTTCCTGATTATCGATCTGGTGGTGGCGTCGGTGACGTTATCGGTGGGCATGGTGCAATTGCCGCCGGTGATGGTTTCGGCGCCCTTCAAGATTCTCCTGTTCGTGCTGGTGGATGGCTGGAACCTGGTGATCGGATCACTGGCAAGGAGCTTCAACTAAATGACAACAGCCGCTGTGGTCGATCTGTTGCGAAATGTCTTGGTGACGACGTTCTGGCTGAGCCTTCCCATTCTCGCCGTCGGGTTCATGGTAGGGATCGTGATGAGCCTGATTCAGATTCTCACCTCGATTCAGGATTCGAGTTTCAATTCGGTGCCGCGGCTGACGGCGTTTCTGGCCGCGCTGGTGCTGGCGATGCCGTGGATGCTGTCAAGGCTGATCGGCTATACGTCCACGCTGTTCGGCGACTTCAGCAAGTTCGCGCATTAGTGTCTTGAGTCAGAAAATCGCAGCATTACGTGCGGGGCTATAATGGCCATCCGACCCCAAAGTCATTCCGCGCGGAGCGAGGAATCTGCTCTTCGTTCGGCCGTTATCAACGCTTTACAAGCAGATCCCTCGCCTGCGCTCGGGATGACATGACTCAGGACACTAGCGGCTTGTTGAAAAAGGAGACGGCATGACCCTCGGCCTGCCAATCAGCACGATGCTCGCGTTTCTCCTGGTGCTGACGCGCGTCGCGGGGCTGGTTACTTTCCTTCCGGTTCCCGGATTCCGCGCCGTGCCCGCGATCGCGCGCGTGGTTCTCTCGGTAACGATCGCGTTCGCGCTATTTCCAGTGTGGCCGTCGATGCCGGATCAACTCCCTTCGTTTGGCGAGCTAACAGGGTGGGCTTTCGCCGAAGCCGGGTTCGGCCTGGTGGCGGGGCTCGCCGTGGCCTTCCTTTCGGAAGGATTTCAAGTAGCCGCGCAAGTGCTGGGGCTGCAAGCGGGGTACGGATTCGCATCGACCATCGATCCGACCAGCCAGGCGGACTCGGGTGTGCTTCAAGTGATCATGAATCTGGTCACGGGGCTGCTGTTTTTCACCACGGGAATCGATCACCAGTTGATCCGCATACTGGCAGCAAGCTTTGAAAAATTTCCGGCGCGTTCGTGGACGCTGGCAGCGTCGAATCTGGACGGCGTTCTTCGTTTAGGCGCGGGGATGTTCAGCGTGGGTCTGCGCGTGGCGATGCCGGTAATTGGGCTGCTGGTGCTGATCGATCTGGCGCTGGCGCTGCTGGGGCGGATGCAGCAGCAGATGCAGCTTCTTTCACTCGCGTTTCCGGTGAAAATGCTGGCCGCGGTGGCGATGCTGGCGGCGCTGGCTCCGGTGATCGCGCGCGTGTATGAGGGCGCCGCGGGACGCACCGTTTCCGCGCTGTGGAGCATGCTGGGGCGCTGATGGCCGACGCACAGCACACAGAAAAACCGACTAAGCGGCGCGTCGACAAGGCGCGCAAAGAAGGCAATTTCCCGGCGAGCCGCGAGTTTATCTCGGCGGTGCAGTTCCTGGGATTCGTCACCATCGCGGTTTCCTTCAGCGGCGTATTTCTGATGCGGACGGCGCGCGTAATGCGGTACCTGTTCGAGCGCGCGTTCACGGTGGAGATTACGCAAACCGAAGTGGTCGCGCTGGTGCGGCAGGTGATCGTGCCGGAGCTGACGCCTCTGGTTTTCGCGGGTGCGGCCCTGGTGGCGCTGGTGGTGTTCGCGCAGCTCGCCACCACGCGCCTGGGAATTTCGCTTTCGAAGCTGATGCCCGATATCAAGCGGCTGAACGTTCTGAAGAAATTTTCGTCGGTGCCGGCGCAAGAATGTGCCCCTGTTTTTCCAGGCCCTGCTGCTGTTGCCGCTGGTCGGGATGGTGGTGTATTACGAAGCGACCGAAAATCTCGATTCGTTTCTGGAGCTGCCCTGGATGGGCGCGCAGGTGGCTGCGATCGCGCGTAGCGGGAGTGGTGGAAACGCTGCTGTGGCGCGCGGCCGGGTTGTTTCTGGTGGTGGGAGTGGTGGACCTGTTGGTGGCAGCACCATCGCTACACGAATCAGCTCAAGATGAGCAAGCAGGAGCTGCGCGACGAATCGAAAGAGCAGGAAGGCAGTCCGCAGATCAAGATGCGCATCCGCCGCTTGCGGCGGGACCTGCTGCGCCGCCAGATGATGAAGGAGATTCCGAAGGCCACCGCGGTGATCGTGAATCCGACGCACTATGCGGTGGCGATCCGTTACGTAGTGGACGGCGGCGGCGCGCCGAAGGTGATCGCCAAGGGCAAGAATTATCTCGCGCTGCGCATCCGCAAAAAGGCGCTGGAGCACGAGATTCCCATCGTGGAGAATCCGCCGCTGGCACAGGCGCTGTATAAATCGGTGGAAGTCGGGCAGGAGATCCCCAGTCATCTGTATCGCGCGGTGGCGGAAATTCTCGCCTACATCTACAAACTGATGGGCGGCCGTCTGCCAGGCAGCGATACGTAGCTGTAGCGCAAAGGGTTTCACGTTTCGGGGTCTTCCGTGCTGCAACCGCCACCAGGCATACAGCGTCCAATGAAGTGGAGGGCCTCGATGAAAATCTTAATACGAAATTTTATGGCTTTCGCGGCATTGACTCTGGCGGTAACGGTTCAAGCGAAAAATCCGCAGGTTACGAAGCCGCTGGAAGAGAGGGTGCGGCATGAACTGGCGATGTTGCCGTACCTGAACGTCTTCGACGATCTTTCATTCCGCGTCGACGGCGGAGTGGTGACGCTGTTTGGCGAAGTGACCTGGCCGGCGCTGAAAAGCGATGCGGAGCACGTGGTGAAAAAAGTGGAAGGCGTGACCGGCGTAAATAACCAGATCGAGGTGCTGCCGTTGTCGCCCATGGACAACCAGATCCGAATGCGCGAGTATCGCAGCATCTATGGATATGCGCCGCTGCAACGGTACGGGATGGGCGTGATTCCGGCCATTCACATCATCGTGAAGAACGGGAACGTGACGTTGAAAGGCGTGGTTTCGTCCGAGGCCGACAAGAATATGGCTTACATGCGGGCGAATGGAGTTCCTGGAGTTTTCTCGGTGACGAATCAAATTCTGGTGGAGAAATAACATTTCGGATCGCCTGGACGCAGTCACACCCTTCTCACGGCCATGCAGCCGCGAGTGGATCCAGGCATGATCCGCCGGCGGCCCGTTCGCCTCCTGAACGGGCCGCCGTTTTGCGTTTAGCTCCTGGAAACATCAGCATCGACCGGTCCAACGCTTACCAACAGGACCGTTATTAATCGGCTACCGGCGCGGGAGCTTCGTGCTGGCCGCGCAGCGGAATCTCGCGGAGCACCAGATTAAGTACCACGGCGGAGGTCATGATCACCGCGCCCACCAGGAAAATCACCTGGATGCCATGAACCAAAGATATGCGCACGTTTTCGAGCAGCGTGTGGAGCAGCTTCAAGCCTCCGGGGTATTTTCCAAATCCGGCGTCCAATTGCGGGCGAATCAACGGCAGCAGCAGCGGATTGTTAAACGGCTTCAGCGCAATGGCCGGAGTGCCGGGCGGAACCGCGTTCGTAAAATCGCGCTTGTACATCGTCAACAGCACGCTTCCGAACATCGCCACGCCCACTGTGCTGCCGATCTGACCGGAAGAATTGCGTGGACGCGGTCGCGGTCCCCATGTGGTGGCGAGGCGCGGCGTTCTGTACGGCGATGGTGTACACCGGCTGCACGAATCCCATCCCGATTCCCGACAGCACCATCCCGAGCACCACCATCGAATGGCGCGTCGACGCATCCATGGACGCGAACACGATCATCCCGCCGGCGATCAGCACGGATCCCGCAATCGCCAGCCGCTTGTATTTTCCCGTTCGCGAAACGGTTTGCCCGCCGACAATATTCCCGGTGACCGCGGCCAGCATCATCGGCGTCAGCAGCGATCCGGAGCGCGTCGCCGAAACTCCCAGCACGCCCTGCATGAACAGCGGCAGATAAATGATCACGCCGAACATGCCGATGCCCACCACGAATTCGGCGAACGAACAAACGCGGATAATCGGATCGCGAAACAGCGACAGCGGAATCAGCGGCTCCGGCGCGCGCGTTTCGACGTACAGAAACGAGGCCAGCATTACGGCCGCGGTCGCCAGCAGCCACTCTACGCGAGGGGAGGTCCATCCGTAATCGGTCACCCAGGTCAGCGCCAGCAGCAGCGGCACCAGGCAGGCGATCAGCGTGACCACGCCGGCCCAATCGATGATGCGGCGCACTCCGTGGGGATTGAAGCTGGGAAATTCCAGATAGATCGCGGCGATGGCGATGATGCCCACGGGAAGGTTCACGTAAAAGCACCAGCGCCAGGAATAATGATCGGTGAGCCAGCCGCCCAGCGTCGGTCCGAAAATCGAAGCCGCGCCGAATACGGACGCGAATAATCCCTGATATTTTCCGCGCTCGATGGGCGAAAAAATGTCGCCGACGATGGTGAACACTAAGCCGAACATGATTCCCGCGCCCAGCCCTTGCAGGCCGCGGAAGACGATCAACTGGCCCATGCCGTCGATGGGCAGGAAGTTCATGTTGCCGGAGGCTCCGCACAGGGCCGAAGCTCCGACGAACACGATCGCGCCGAGAAGGAAAAACCATTTTCGGCCGTAAATGTCGGAGAGCTTGGCGAAGATCGGAACGCAGATGGTGGACGTGAGCAGGTACGCGGTCGCCACCCAGGGATAACGGTCGAATCCGGAGAGCGAGGCGATGATTCGCGGCTCGGCGGTGCCGACGATGGTCTGATCCAGAGCCGCCAGCAGCAGGCACAGCATCAGCCCGGCCATGGTTCCGATGAACTGCGGACGCGTAAGGCGGATGAAACCCGAGGTGTAAGTGGCTTCTGCGGCGGTCCCCATTTGTTGATTGTAGCCGGTGATGGGCGGCCCCGCTGAATATACAGACAAATCTGTGTCTTGAAACGGCGCTGGTGGTCGAGGAAGTGCACCTACTCACGCGAATTGGCTGCTACACCACAAATCGCTCCCGTTTCGGCACCAGCCGTCGGTAAGCCGAATGATGCATCCAGCCCTCGGCGAACGGCCTCGAAGCCTCATGTGAAAGCTGGAGCAGGACCAGTCAAAGCGAAATCCCGATTTGGAAATATCGGCGAAATGGCAGTGCCGCTGGCGGTGCTCGGCATCGTGCTGGCGATGATCATGCCGATGCCGTCGTTCCTGCTGGACATCCTGATCAGCGCCAACATCACCATTTCGGTGATCGTGCTGCTGGTTTCGATGTATATCACGCAGGCCGGTGGAATTCAGCGTTTTTCCCACCTCGCTGCTGCTGCTGACGCTGTTCCGGCTGGCGCTGAACATCTCCTCCTCGCGTCTGATCCTGCTCCACGGCAACACCGGAACCCGCGCGGCGGGGCAAGTGATCGAAGCCTTTGGGAACTTCGTCGTCGGCGGGAACTACATCATCGGCGTGGTGATCTTCCTGGTCCTGATCGCGATTCAGTACGTGGTGATCAATCACGGCGCGGTGCGCATTTCCGAAGTCACCGCGCGTTTCACCTTGGACGCGCTGCCGGGCAAGCAGATGTCGATCGATTCCGACTTGAACGCCGGCCTGATCGATGAAACGGAGGCGCGCAGCGCGGCGCAAGAAGCTGGCCGCCGAAGCCGAGTTCTACGGCGCGATGGACGGCGCCATCGCGCTTCACCCAGCGCGACGCGGTCGCGAGCATTCTGATCACCACCATCAATATCGTCGCCGGATTCCTGATCGGCGTGTTTCAGAACGGGATGGATCTGAAGCGCGCGCTGACCACCTATACCGTTCTGACCATCGGCGACGGACTGGTGACGGTGATTCCGGCGCTGATGGTTTCCGTTTCGGGCGGCCTGATCGTCACGCGGACCAGTTCGGACGGCAAGGTCGGCGCGGACGTCAAGCAAGCAGATCTTCAGCAATCCGCAGCCGCTGATGCTTTCGGGCGGCGTCCTGGTCGCGATGGCGGCGTTTCCGGGGCTGCCGACGCTTCCTTTCCTATTGCTCGGCTCGCGGCGTGGGGTATGCGGGATGGCGGCTGCGCCAAAAACTCGCCGCCGCCGAGAATGCGGCGCCGGTCGAGCCGTCGCCCGCGCCGGCGAAAGACAATCTGGAAGCGCTGCTCAAAGTTGAACCGCTGGCGGTCGAAGTGGGCTTGGGGCTGGTCAAGCTGGTGGAAGGCGGGCAGAACTCGCCGCTGCTGCGCCGCATCGCGGGAATCCGGCGGCAGATGGCCGCGCGATCTCGGGCTACATGGTGCCGCCGGTCCGCGTCACCGACAATCTGCAGCTCAAGGCGGGCGAATACGCGGTGCTGCTCAAAGGCGCGGAAATCGGGCGCTTCGAGCTGATGCAGAACCGCGAGCTGGCGATTCATCCCGGGCTCGGCAACGCGCGCGCAGCCGCTCGAAGGCATGCCGACGCGCGAGCCGGCCTTCGGAATTCCAGGCGTTGTGGATCCCGTCCGAGACCGCGGACCACGCGCGCGTCCAAAGGCTACACGGTGGTCGACGCGCGTGAGCGTGCTCGGCACGCATCTGGCGGAGCTGATTCGGCGGCACGCGTACGAATTGCTCTCGCGGCAGGACACCAAGAATATTCTGGATCGCGTTGCGGAAGACAACCCCAAAGTGATCGAAGATTTGGTTCCGAAATTGCTCCCTTTGGCCACCGTGCAGAAGGTTTTCCAGAATTTGTTGCGGGAGCGAGTTTCGATTCGGGATTCGGTCACCATTCTGGAAGCGCTGGGCGAAGCCGGCGGCGATGACCAAGAATCCGATCCTGCTGACCGAGTATGTGCGCCAGGCGATTCGCCGGCATGCTGGTGAAGCCGTATCTGAATCCGTCGGGCGAGCTGCCGGCGTTCTTCGTCGATCCGCAGATCGAGCAGGCCATCGAAGCGGCGAGTCGAGTACAACGAGCACTCCAGTCATCTGAATCTGGCGCCGCAAAAGATTCGCGAGATTCTGGACGAGTGACGCGCGCGGTGGGCTCGACGGATTCGCCGATGGCCGCGTGACCAGCTCCTCGGCGCGCTATTTCCTGCGGCAGATGGTCGAGGGCGCGCTGCCGAATCTGTCCATTCTTTCGCATAACGAGATTCCGGCCGGCGTGCGGGTCGTGTCGGTGGGATTGATTCAATGAAGCTCAAGAGTTACTTTTCGGGAACCGTGGAAGCGGCCATGGAGCTGGCGCGCAAGGAACTGGGCGAGGAGGCGCTGCTGGTCAACGCCCGTCCGGCGACGCCGGAGACGCGGCATCTGGGCGCCTACGAAGTCGTGTTCGGCGTCGCCGCGAAGCAGGCCGACGCTCCGCAGGCCGTGCGGCCTGATCACGGCTCCGTCGGATCGCGCTAGCGCAGGACGTGGCGGACATGAAGCGCGAGATCGAGCGGCTGTCGAAGCGCCTGAGCGGAGCGCGCATGTTCGCCGCGCCGGCGGACCGAAACGAGCCGAAGCTTTACGCGCAGCTGATCGACAACGAGTTGGATCCGATGCTCGCGCAGGCGGTCGCGCAGGGCGTCTGCCCTCGAAGCGACCTTCGAAGTGGACGCGACGCTGGGCCGGCGCGGGGCGCGCGCGCGGTGGTCGCGCTGGTCGGCCCTCCGGGCGTCGGGCAAGACCACCACGCTGGTGAAGCTGGCGGCGCGCTATGGCCTGACCTCGCGCAAGCCCGCGCAGATTCTTTACGACCGACGTGTATCCGCATCGCCGCCGCGGATCAGCTTCGCTCGCTGGCGTCGATTCTGGGCATCGGCTGCGACGTGGTGGAAACGCCGGTGGCGCTGGCGCAGGCGCTCGAGGAGCATCGCTCCAAGGATTTCGTGTTCATCGACACGCCGGGCCTGGCGCGCGGCGAGATGGAAGACGGCGCGGATCTGGCGCGCCTGATCGCGATCGCACCCGGAGATCGACACGCACCTGGTGCTGCCGGCGTCGATGAAGCCGGCCGACATGGCGCGCGTGATCGAGCGCTACGCAATCTTTCAACCCGAAGAAGCTCCTGTTCACGCAGCATCGACGAAACCGAGCAGCTACGGCGCGCTCGTCAGCGAAGCCGCGCGGCGCGGCGCTGCCGATTTCGTTCCTGGCGACCGGCCAGCAGATTCCCGACGATCTGGAGCCGGCGACGAAGGCCCGGCTGGCGGAGCTGGTGCTGGGACCGGCAATCCGCGGCATCACGCGCTCACCGAACCGCTGGAGCAGCAGCATGAAAGAGCGCAACGCAAATGGAACCAAGCGTGAGCCGGACCACGGCGCGCTGGAGCGACGCGACGAGCGTATCAGGTCCAGGCGGAAACCGCTGTCGCGCGGAGGAGCGCGAGCAGCTGATCCTGGAACATCTTCCGCAAGTGCGCCTGATCGCGCGCCGCATTCACGACCGCCTGCCGGAAAGCGTCAGCCTGGACGATCTGATCTCCACCGGCGTGGTGGGCCTGATCGCCGCCATCGACCGCTTCGATCCGTCGCAGAACGTCAAGCTGAAGACCTACGCCGAATACAAGATCCGCGGCGCGATTCTGGACAGCCTGCGCGGCCTCGACTGGGCGCCGCGCCAGCAGCGCAAGCGCGCCAAGCAGATCGAAGCCGCCATCTCCTCGGCCGAGCAGCGCCTGCACCGCACGCCCAGCGAAGAAGAGATCGCGGCCGAACTCGGCCAGACGCATCGAGGAGTATCACGAGTGGCTGGTGGATTCGCGCGGCCTGAACCTGGGAAGCCTGGAAGGCGACCACGCCGGACGAGGAACAGCCGCGACCTGCTGAAATTCGTCTCCGACGACGAGGAGGCCTGGCCTTCCCGCATGCTGGAGCGCAGCGAGCTGCAGAAGCTGCTGGCCGAGGCGATCTCGAAAATGCCCGACATCGAAAAAACGGTGCTGAGCCTGTACTATCTACGAGGAACTGACGCTGCGCGAGATCTCGAAGATCGTGCGCCTGCACGAGTCGCGCATTTCGCAACTCAAGTCGCAAGCGATTCTGCGGCTGCGCTCCTACATGGAAAAGCGCTGGCCGACCACGCGAGGGATGTAAACCAAGTGGATCCAGCCCGCACCAGCATTTTGAAATGGCTGTTCGGCGAGATCGCCTCGCGCACGCAGACGGCTTTCGAGGGGATGACCGGAGAGCGTCCCATCGTGGAAACGAAAGCGGGCGTGGAGCCGCCTTTGGACGCGGCGCTGCTGTGGCGCCAGGGATTCATCGGAGTGCCGGGCGCGATCTGGATGCTGGCGACGGAAGCGGATTCCAACGCGGCCGGCGGCATGGTGATGCAGGCGGCAGGATTGAACGAAACGGATCCGGCCAAACTGAAAGCCGAGTTCCAGGAGATCCTGAATCAGGCGCTTTCCGGCGCGGCACTGGCGATGTCCGCGCGGCTGGGACACGAGATTCAACGCGCGGGCGGCGCCGAGGCGGATGCGATTCCAAGTGAAGTGGAATGGGCGTCGATCGACGTGGAACTCGGCGAAATGCGAACGGTGATCGTGGCAGGTTTGGAGGCGGCCCTGCTCGACGCGTTCGAAGCGCCGGCCCCGCGGCCTGTGGCCGGCGTCGAGGCAGCGCCGGAAAAACCCAAGACCTTCGACCTGTTGCTGGATGTGGAGCTTCCGGTCAGCGTGTCGTTCGGCCGCGCCCAAGTGGCGTTGAAAGATGTGTTGAAGCTCACCACGGGCTCGATCGTGGAGCTAAACCGCAGCATCGGCGATCCGGTGGAAGTGATCGTGAACAACTGCGTGATCGCGCGCGGCGAAGTGGTGACGGTGGAAGGCAACTTCGGCGTCCGCATCGACGCTGTAGTCAGCAGGCAGGAGCGTTTGCGAACGCTGGTTTAGGAGACGAAAGTGATTCACTGGTTGATCCCGTATGCGCTGCTCGCAGCCGGCCTGGCGGCGGTGCTCGCGTTATTTCTGAGCCTGAAACATGAAATGTATTCGAGCGCGAGGCGAAGCCGCCGGCGATTCGAAGAATTCGCAGCACGGCTGAACGAGGCGGACACTCGCCCGCAGGAAGCGGTCTTCCTTCCCGCTCCGGCGCGGCCGCGCTCCGGGCTAAACCTTAGCAAGCGCGTACAGGCGATGCGCATGCTTCGCCGGAACGAGGATGTTTCCCACATCGCCGCGGCGCTGGGCGTCACGCCTAAAGAGGTGGAACTGCTGATTCGCGTGCAGGGGATCAGCCGCGCAGCCGCCGAAAAAGGCGCTGCGAAGGCCGCCGGTCAAAGCGAATCCTGAAGCGCGGCGCGGGCCGATGCAGCCGGGCTGATGTAGAATAATGTTACCGTGCAGCCCGATACCGCTCTTCAGCTTGCCACCACGCAACTCAACCGCGTCCGCGAGGAAATCGGAAAGATCATCGTCGGCCAACAGGAAGTGGTCGACGGCGTGCTGATCTGCCTGCTCGCGGGCGGACACGTGCTGCTCGAAGGCGTTCCGGGCCTGGGCAAGACCACGCTGCTGCGGACGCTTGCGCGCGTGCTGCACCTGAAGTATTCGCGCATCCAGTTCACGCCGGACCTGATGCCGGCCGACATCGTCGGCAGCATGATCATCGACACCGAAGGCGGATCGCAAGACGCTGCGCTTCCAGCCGGGGCCGATTTTCGCGCACCTGGTGCTGGCCGACGAAATCAATCGCGCCACGCCCAAGACGCAGTCCGCGCTGCTCGAAGCCATGCAGGAGCACACCGTCACCAGCGGCACGGCCACGCATCGAACTGGAACCGCCGTTCCTGGTGATGGCGACGCAGAATCCCGATCGAGATGGAAGGAACCTATCCGCTGCCCGAAGCGCAGCTCGACCGGTTCCTGATGAAGATCCTGGTGAAGTATCCCTCGCGCAGCGATCTGAACACCATCGTCGAGCGGACCATCCAGAAGGACGAGATTCGCGTGGAGCCGGTGCTCGACCGCGAAGAAATTCTGGGGCTGCGCGACGTCTGCCATCAGGTTTTGGTCGCCCCGCACGTGCAGGATCACGCCATCGACCTGGTGATGGCGACGCAGCCCGGAACGCCGCAGGCGCACGAGCTGGCGAACAAGTTCATCCGCTACGGCAGCTCGCCGCGCGGCGCGCAGGCGCTGGTGGAATGCGGACGCGTGCTGGCGCTGATGAAGGGCCGTCTGCATCTTTCGATCGAAGACATCGAAGCCGTCGCGCCGGCCGTGCTGCGGCATCGCATCATTTTGAATTTCGACGCGCACGCGGAAGGGCAGACTCCGGAAACGATCCTCAGCAAGATCATCCCGAGCGTCGGCGCAGCGGTTGCACTAAAGTGCCGGAAGCCGCTCATCGAGACCGCACTGCTCGAAAAGCTGGAGCGGCTGACGATCCATTGGCAGAAGTCGCTGCCCGGGCTGGTCGGCGGGCATAACACCTCGCGCTTCGCCGGGTCCGGGCCAGGAGTTCCTGGATCATCGCAATTTCCATCACGGCGACGATCTGCGCGCCGTCAACTGGCGGGTTTTCCTGCGGCTGGAAAAGCTGTTCCTCAAGATGTTCCAACTGGAGCCGCGGATTCCGGTGCGGCTGCTGATCGACATCAGCCAGTCCATGGAGACGGGCGCGAAATCCAAGTTCGATTACGCGCGAAGCTGGCGGCGGCGCTGTGCTACGTGGGCCTGGTGCGGCTGGATTCGATCTGCCTGCAACCGTTTTCCGATAAGCTGCGCGATGCGTTCATCGCCAGCGGCGGGCGGCATCGGTTCCAGCCGGCGGTGAATTTCTTGACCGCGCTTAAGCCGGGCGGCAAGACCAATTTCCTGGAAGTCGCCCGCGGCAGTTCATCTCCAAGTATCCGCAGCGCGGACTGGTGCTCGTGATCTCGGATTTCCTGGACGACGGCGATTGCGAAAAGCCGCTCCAGTATCTTGCCGATTTCGGGCATGAGCTGATCCTGGTCCAGGTCTGGGCGGACGAGGACCGCGAGCCGCCGTGGGAAGGCGAACTGGATCTGGAAGACGCCGAAACCGGCCAGCATGTTGAGCTGTCTTTCGATAGCGACGCGCGCGCGCAGTACACCGCGGCGTTCGACGAATACGCCGCAGCGATCTGCGCCGCGTCGCGATGCGCAACAATGGCCGCTACGTGGGCGCTGCCGACCGACGTCCCAGTGGATGAGGCGATTTTCGGGCCGCTGGTGCGGAGCCGGTGCAGTTAGCAGTAGATGTCATTTCCTGAATCTCAGGTCTCGGCGAGCTGCTCGGCCTGGCGGGCGCGATCTCGGCCGGCGTGGTCGCGCTGTATCTGCTCGACCGGTCCAAGCGCCGGCAGCTGGTGGCGACGCTGCGCTTCTGGACGGCGGCCGACGTGCGCACGGAACTGAAGCATCGCCGCCGCATCCAGCAGCCCTGGAGCCTGCTGCTGCAACTGCTGAGCATGCTGCTGCTGCTGCTGGCATCGCGGGGCCGCGTTGGGGCGTCGATCGACGACTCCGGCCGCGATCACGTGGTGATTCTCGATACGTCGGCATGGATGGGCGCCGCGAACGCGGCAAGGCACTCTGCTCGACGAGGCGAAGGCGTCAGCGCGCGCATATCTGAGGTCGCTTCCGTCGCGCGATCGCGTGATGCTGGTGCGCGCCGATGCGCTGGCGACGCCCGCCACTGCGTTCGAATCGAACCGGCAGGCGCTCGACGACGCGATCCGGCAATCGCAGCCGGGAGCATCGGCGCTGAACCTGGAGCAGGCGCTCGAATTCGCGCAGCGGGCCCAGCAGCTGCAATCGCAGCGGGCGGGAGAGATCGTTTTCGCCGGAGCGGGCCGCGTGCCGGAAGAGGAAGCGGCGCTGACCGCGCTTCCCTCGAATCTGCGGGTGCTGGCCGTCAAGTTCGACGCAGGAAAACGTCGGGCTGCGCAAGATCGGGCTGCGGCGCTCGCCTTCGTCGCCGGATACCTGGGATATTTTCGTGGCGGTGAGGAATTATGGAGCGCGGCCGCACGACGTCGATCTGGCGCTGCAATTCGGCGGCGCGCCCGCGGGATCGAAGCAGATGACGCTGAAGCCGGGCGCGGAAGAGCAGGCGACGTTCGCGTATCGCACCAAGGTCGCCGGATATCTGGAAGCCCGGATCAACGCCGCACGATGCGTTCCCGCAGGACGATCGCGCGGTGATCGAGCTGCCCGCGCAGCAGGCGCTGCACGTGGTGGTTTATTCCGCCGAGCCGCAGTCGCTGCGCCCGCTGATCGCGGCGAATCCGCAGGTGGACGCGACTTTCGAAACGCCGGCGAAATACGACGCCAACGTGAAGGCCGATATCGTCGTGCTCGACCGTTTCGCGCCGCCGGTTCGCCCGCATGCGGATTCGATCTGGATTGAGCCGCCCTCGAGCGGCTCGCCGATTCCGGTGCGGACCAGCAAAACGGGCTGAAGCTGGAGCACTGGCGGCCGGAGACGGCGCTCGGGCGCGGGCCTGCGTACCAAGGATGTGCTGCTCGAATCGGCGAGAGATCTTCACCGCCGCGCCTGGCGACATCGTCGGTGGCCGAAGCCACCGACGGACCGCTGATCGTGGCGCGCGCGGGATCGCCCAAAGATGGTGGTCCTCGGATTCCATCCGCTGCGGTCGTCGATGAAATACGAGCTGGCGACGCCGCTGCTGATGGCCAATATCCTGCGCTGGATGGCTCCGGAGACGTTCCGCCGCTGGGATGTGCAGGCGGGAACCGTGGGCACGGTGAACGTCGCGCTGGATAAAGGCACCGACCCCGCGAGCGTTCGCGTGCTTACCGAGAATCAACGACCGCTGCCGTTCACCATCGAAGGCAACTGCGCTGCGATTCTTCGCCGGCGCGCCGGGAACGGTTCGCGTGTTGACCGGCGATCGCGAGACGGTGTATTCGCTGACGCTGCCGGATGTGGGCGACAGCGGCGTGGCGTCCGCCGCAGAATGTTCGCCGCGGCATTCCGCGCGCGTCGGCGGCTGGAGCGGTCGCCACCGATCTGTGGCCGTGGCTGGCGGTGCTGGGCGGCTTGGGCTTGCTGGTCGACTGGCTGCTGTACGGACGCAGCCGCGCGTTTCGCTTGCGCGGCTTCGAAGATTGCGGTGAACGGCGCAGTGCGGCGGCCTGGAGAAAAGCGTCATGACCTTCGATCGCACGTGGGTGCTGGCGATCGCGTGGCTGCCGCTCGCCTGGATGATCTTCGAATGGCGGCGCACCGCGCGCCGATCGCGCGCTGGTCTTGAAAGCGCTGTCGCTGCGCGGCGATTCTGCTGGCGCTGGCCGAGCCGCGCTTGAACTATCCGAAACCAAAGTCGCGGTGGCCGTGCTGGTGGATACATCCGCCAGCGTTTCGCCAGCCGATCTGGAGCGCGCGTCGCAGCTCGCGGACGCGATCGCGAACCGAGCGCGGCCGGCACTGGATGCGCGTGATTCCGTTTGCGCGCTCCACTCGCGCAGCTGGATCGCGAGCGAGGAACAGAAAGCCGTGGAAGCTGCGGCCGACCGCGGGCGAAGCGGGCCGCGCGACCGATCTCGAAGCGGCGATTCGCGAGGCCGTCGCTCGCTGCCCGGCGGGCATGGTGCCGCGCGTCGCGCTGATCTCGGACGGCAAGGAGAACAAGGGCAGCATCGCGCGCGCGGCCTGGCAGGCGCAGCAGCTGGGTATCCCGATCGATACGTTCGCGATGGCGGGACGCGCCGAGCCGGCGCTGCGTCTGGAATCGGTCAGCCTGCCGTCCATCGCGTTCACCGGCGAACAGTTCCCCATCGACGTGGTGGTCTCGGCGCCGAAAGCGGGACCGGCGGAAGTCGAGCTGTCCGCCGAAGGCACGCACGCTGGGCAAGACGCAGGTGACGCTGGCAGCGGGCGACAATCCGATCCGTCTGCACGCGAGCCTGAATACGCCGGGCGCGCTGGATCTCTCGGTCGCGATTCGCGGTCCGGAGCGTCGGGCGAAGTGCACTTCGATCAGGCCGTGATGCTGCGGCAGCCCAAGGTGCTGTACGTCACCGCGGATCCGCCGGCACGTGAATTCGCATCTGCCAGCCGACGCTCGCCGCGGCGCAGTTCGACGTGAACGCGCGCGACCGATTTTCAGCGCGCCAATCTTGCACGACTATCAACTGGTGATCTTCGACAACTGGGATCTGGAAAGCATTCCCGCCGCGCGCAAGGACGAGATCTGAAAAATACGTCAAGCAGGGCGGCGGACTGCTGGTGATCGGCGGCGAGCGCAACATGTACATGGAAGGCAAGAAAAGTAGAGGACGCGCTGGATCGGACGCTGCCCGCGAAGCTGGCGCCGCCGCGCTCGCCCGAAGGCACGGCGGTGGTGCTGATCATCGATAAATCGTCGTCGATGGAAGGCCGCAAGATGGAGCTGGCGCGCCTGGCGGCGATCGGCGTGGTCGATAATCTGCGGCCCATCGATCATGGTGGGCGTGCTGATTTTCGACAACTCCTTCCAGTGGGCGGTGCCGATGCGCCGCGCCGAGGATCGCACGCTGATCAAGCGCCTGATCTCCGGCATCACGCCCGACGGCGGCACGCAGATCGCGCCCGCGCTGAACGAAGCCTTCCAGCGAATCCTGCCGTCGAATGCGACCTACAAGCACATCGTGCTGCTGACCGACGGAATTTCGGAAGAAGGCGACAGCATGGAGCTGTCGCGCGAGGCCGCGGTCGCAAGCACGTCACCATTTCGACCGTCGGCCTGGGGCAGGACGTGAATCGGGCTATCTGGAAAAGATCGCGCAGTTCGCGGGCGGCAAATCGTATTTCCTGAACGAGCCGGCGGGCCTGGAGCAGATCCTGCTGCGCGACGTGATGGAGCACACCGGCATCGACCGCGGTGGAAAAGCCGCTCGCAGCCGAAGGTGCTGAAGCAGGCCGAGATTCTGGACGGCGTCGGGATGGAGACCGCGCCGCCGCTCAAGGGCTACGTGCGGTTCATCGCCAAGCCGACGGCGGAGACCATTCTGCGGCATCGACCGCACGATCCGCTGCTGGCGCGCTGGCAGTACGGGCTTGGGACGCTCGGCCGTGTTTGCTTCGGACGCCAAGGCGCGCTGGGCCGCGGACTGGGTGACCTGGAAAGGCTACGACAAGTTCTGGACGAATCTGACGCGCGATCTGCTGCCGCACGCGCAGGCGGGCGAAGCGACGGTCGAATACGACAGCGCCAACGGCGACCTGGTGGTGGACTACCGGCTGGGCCGCGACGTGGAAGAGCCGGCGACGATTCCCGAGATCTTCGTGTTCGGTCCGGACGGATTCCAGAAGCCGATCGCGGTGAAGAAAATCGCGGCGGGCACGTTCCGCGGGCGGCTTGCAGATCGGCAGCGCGCGAAGGCTTGTTCCGCGTGCGGCCGTTGGTCGATTCGCGCGCGTTCCCGGAAGCGGGCCTGTATCGTCCCGAAGCCGAGCTGGCCGATTACGGATCGAACGAAGCGCTGCTGAAGCAGGTCGCCGAGTTCACCGGCGGCCGATTCCAGCCCGATCCGAAAGCGCTGTTCGATGCCGGCCAGCGCTCCATCGCGTCCACCATGCAGTTGTGGCCGGGATTGCTGGCGCTCGCCATCGTGCTGAATCTGGCGGAGCTGGTGATGCGCAAGTGGAAGGGCGTCATGGGGTCGCGAGCTTCTTGAGGTTCCGATACACCAGCGCGAGCGGCAGTCCCATCACGTTGAAGTAGCAGCCTTCGATTCGATCCACGAATTTTGACGCCAGCCCCTGGATCGCGTAGGCGCCGGCTTTGTCCATCGGCTCGCCGCTGGCGACATAGTCGGCGATTTCCTGCGCGTCCAGTTCGAGAGAAATGCACCCGCGTCGATTCCGCGCCGACGATCTCGCCGCTCGTATGCCTGAGGCAGATTCCGGTGATCACCCGATGGGTCTCGTCCGGAAAGCGCATGCAGCATCGCGCGCGCTTCGGCCGCATCGGCGGGCTTTTCAAGAACGCGATCGCCCAGCACCACCGATGGTATCGGCTCCCAGGACGATTTCGTCCTGGCGCTCCCACGCCGCCTCTGCCTTGGCGCGAGCCAGGCGCATCACGTAGTCGATGGGAGGCTTCGTCCGGCGCGCGGATTTCTTCCACGGGCCGGGATCGAACGCGGAACTTGAGTCCCGCGATGGCAAGCAATTCGCGCCGGCGCGGCGACGCAGACGCTAAAATCAGTTCCGGCACTCATGCATGATACAATCGAAGTTCCCCCGGCACCAACCGCTGCAAAAACCATGGAACGCGCCGGAAGAATTCTCGGAAAATTGAAGCTGTCGCCCGGCGTGGCCGATCCCGAGACTCGCGCGCGCGCAGCTTGGGCGCCGGCGGCCGGGAAGAAGATCGCGGAACATACGCGGGCCACGGCTCTGGTTCGCGATGCGCTGGTCGTGGAAGTGGAGGATTACATCTGGCAGCGGCAACTGGCGTCGCTCGAGAGCATTTCTGATTGCGGAATCTAGCCGAAGTGCTGGGTGAAAAAGTGATTGCGAGAATCGATTTTCGGCCCATGCCGCGGCGGCGCGCTCCGCAGCGCGCGGAAGCGGCCCGGCCCGATCGCGAACATGTCAACGATCCGGTGCTGGATCTGGTCTACCAGCAGTCGAAAGAAGAAACGCGTGAAGATCACCGAACAGGAAGTCCGGCGCGTGGCGGAACTGGCCGAACCTGGCGCTGAGCGACGAAGAAATCGCGCGCATGGCGCAGGACCTGGACGGGATTCTGACGCACATCGACAAGCTGAACGAGCTGGATACCACCGACGTCGAGCCGATGGCGCAGGTCCTGTTCGACGCCGGAGAAACGGCGACTCTGCGCGAGGATCGCGAACGGCCGCCGCTCGGCAACGACGACTGCGCTCGCGAATGCTCCGGTCGCGGGCAGCGGATACTTCAAAGTGCCGAAGGTGATCGAGCGATGACAAGATGACGCGATGATGACTATCGACTCCATTCGCGCGGGTCTGCCTCGAAGCAGTTCAGCGCGGAAGAACTCACGCGTCAGGCGCTGGCCTTCGCCGAGGCCGAAAATCCGAAGACCAACGCGTATCTGACGCTTTCGCCCGGAGCGCGCGCTGGCGGCGGCGCGCGCGGTGGACGAGAAAATCGCAGCGGGCGAAGATCCGGGACCGCTGGCGGGCGTGCCGATCGCGGTCAAGGACGTGATCGTCACGCGCGGGCTGCGCACCACTTGCGGGTCGCGGATGCTCGAGAATTACATTCCGCCCTACGATGCCACGGCGGTGATCGCGGATCGAGCAAGCCGGCGGCGTGATCCTCGGCAAGACCAATTGCGACGAGTTCGCCATGGGATCGTCGAATGAAAATTCGGCGTTCGGGCCGGTGCGGAATCCGGTGGCGCTCGGATCGCGTGCCGGGCGGATCGAGCGGCGGATCGGCGGCGGTGGTCGCGCAGGGCACGGCGGTGCTGTCGCTGGGCTCCGATACCGGCGGGTCGATCCGGCAGCCGGCGTCGTTCTGCGGCGTGGTCGGCGTGACGCCGACCTATGGGCGCGTTTCGCGCTACGGGCTGACGGCGTTCGCCAGTTCGCTCGACCACATCGGACCGTTTGCGCGCATCGGTGCGGGATGCGGCGCACGCTGCTGCGGGTGATCGCCGGCCGCGACGAGATGGACGCGACCTCGGCGTTCGCGCCGGTGCCGGATTACGCGGCGGCGCTCGACGGCAATGTCCGCGGGATGAAGATCGGCCTGCCGCGCGAGTATTTCGAAGGACCTGGCGAGCGAAACCGGCGATCGTGATTCATGCGCGCGGTGGAGGTGCTGCAAGAAGCTGGGCTGCGAGGTGCGCGAGATCCGCCTGCCGCACACGATACGCCATCGCGACGCTACTACATCATCGCCACGGCGGAAGCCAGCTCGAATCTGGCGCGGTACGACGGCGTGCGCTACACGTCGCGCTCGGCGACGGCGGAAACGCTTGGCGGAATGTATCGCAAGACGCGCGGCGAAGGCTTCGGCGCGGAGTGCAAGCGGCGCATCATGCTGGGAACCTACGTGCTGAGCGCCGGCTACTACGACGCGTATTATCTGAAGGCCCAGAAAGTGCGGGCGCTGATCGCGCGCGATTACGCGCAGGCGTTCGAACAGGTGGACGCGATCGTGGCGCCGGTGTCGCCGTTTCCCGGCGTTCAAGCTGGGCGAAAAGGTGGACGATCCGATGGCGATGTATCTTTCCGATATCTACACCATCACCGGCGACCTGGCGGGCATTCCGTGCATGAGCGTTCCGTGCGGGACGACTGCGGACGGGCTGCCGGTGGGACTGCAGATTCTGACGCGTCATTTCGACGAAACCGCAATGTTTCGTGTCGCGGACGCCTATCGAACGAGCATCTAACTGAATCGAGGAGAAAACGGAGAAACCAATGCCCTTCACACTACCTGCACTGCCCTATGCTCCCGACGCACTGGAGCCGCACATCGACAAGATGACCATGGAGATCCATCACGGCAAGCACCATCAACGCCTATGTGACGAATCTGAACAAGGCGCTGGAATCGGCGCCGGATCTGGCGTCGAAGAGCGCTCGAAGAGCTGCTGGCCAACAACTGCGCCATCGTGCCGGAAGCGATCCGCACCGCGGTGCGCAACAACGGCGGCGGCCACTGCGAACCACTCGATGTTCTGGACAGATCATGGGACCGGGCAAGGGCGGCGCGCCGGTGGGCAACCTGGCGCAGGCGATCACCGGGGCGTTCGGCAGCTTCGATGCGTTCAAGGAAAAGTTCGACGCGGCGGCGCCGGCGCGGTTCGGCTCCGGCTGGGCCTGGCTGCTGAAGACGGCGGAACAGCGTCGAAATTACGTCCACCGCGAATCAGGACTCCCCGGTCATGGAAGGCAAGTTCGCCGGTGATCGGCCTGGACGTGTGGGAGCACGCCTACTATCTGAAGTATCAGAACCGCCGGCCGGATTACATCGGCGCGTGGTGGAACGTGGTGAACTGGGAGGAAGCGGAAAAGCGGTTCAATTCGAAGTAAGCTGACAAATCGATTTGATTTAAGAAGGCCTTCCGATCCGCGGATCACCCGCCACGGCGCGGGACCGGTCATACACCGGCGGGCATCCATCACACGCACACGTCGCACGGCTTTGACTAGTATGCCGCGTTCGGTGGAATCGGTCTTCTGATGGAAGAACACTCAATCTCCTCGGCTACAGGATGGAGGGTGGTGTGGGATTGCGAGGCGAGTGAAACTGGTAAGTCAGTGAAGTGATTGGGAAAATAAAGCTCTGTTGAGCAGGTGAACGGCGTTTGGCTGGCGCTCATAGCGCAGAAAATATGAGGAAGGGATCGAAAAAACCGACCGATGACCTGAGAAAAGAGTACGATCTTTCGATGCTCAAGAACAAGGTGCGCGGCAAGTATCACTCGCGAGCTATGGCGGGCAGTATAGTGGTTTTGACTAAGCAGCCGGTTGACGCGGCGAAGGCTCCCGCGAAGCGCCGATGTTCGTGATGCGAGTACGCCGAGTCGGTTTGATTATCGTAGCCATGGTCGGCTCTGTCTTTTCGGCGGAGTCCGGATCCGGGTCAATTTGCATCGCGCCTGTGCCTGAAACGGTCGATGGTCGCAGCGCTCCCGGTATGGCTTGCGGTCTTGACAAGCTTTCCCTGAAAATCGACAGCAAGACGATGGCATGGTCGATCAAGGAGAGCGTGAAAATCGGTGCTTTAGACGTGAACGTTCGCCACAGAGTGGTGGTGTTCTGCGATGGCAAGCCACAACAATCTTTTGGATTCCGTTTTTCCGACTTTAAGACGACCGACCTATGCCTATTCCTCAACGACCTCTATAGGACGGTTCAACTATCGGAGCTTAAACGGTATCCGTGGTGCAAGTGCAAATAAAACGCGGAACATGTGAAGACGGGCTGTCGTTGCCCTCTCGACGATTCCAGCCAGGATGAAGAGCTAGTGTCCTGAGTCAGAGGTTCGTTGAATAATTGCTGCCCCACGTAGTCCTACTTACAACGCCCGTCATCCCGAGCGCAGCGAGGGATCTGCTTTTAAAGCTTTGATAACAGCCGAACGAAAAGCAGATTCCTCGCTCCGCTCGGAATGACTTTGGGGTCGAATGGCCATTATAGCCCTGGCATGTAATGCTGCGATTTTCTGACTCAGGACATTAGTACTTCGGCGTGCTCGGATCGACCTTATCGCTCCAGGCCAGGATGCCGCCGGTCATGTTCTTGACCTTTTTGAAGCCGGCTTTGCGGAGGAAATCGCACGGCTTTGCCGCTGCGCACGCCGCTCTTGCAGTGCGCCACAATTCTACTGCCGTATCGAGCTCGTTCACGCGCTTGGGCAGTTCGCCCAGCGGGATCAGCTTCGCTCCCGGAATGCTGCAGATCTGGTATTCGTGCGGCTCGCGGACGTCGATGCAACGGAATTGATCGCCGCGGTCGAGTCTTGGCTTTCACTTCCACGGGATCGATCTCGCCTTCTTTGCACTCCGGGCGCCGGAGCCGGCTCATGCTGCGGGATGCCGCAGAATTCCTGATAGTCGATCAGCTTGGTGATGGTCGGATGATCGCCGCACACCGGGCATTCCGGATTGCGGCGCAGCTTCAGCTCGCGGAAGCGCATGGCCAGAGCGTCGTAGAGCATCAGGCGCCCCACCAGCGGCTCGCCCACGCCCAGGATCAGCTTCACCGCTTCGGTCGCCTGCATCAAGCCGATGATGCCCGGCAGAATTCCCAGCACGCCGCCTTCGGCGCAGCTCGGAACCAGACCCGGAGGTGGCGGCTCGGGATACAGGCAGCGGTAGCAGGGCCCGCCCGGATACGCGAACACCGTCGCCTGGCCTTCGAAGCGGAAAATCGATCCGTACACGTTCGGCTTCTTCAGCATCACGCACGCGTCGTTGACCAGGTAGCGCGTGGGGAAATTGTCGGTGCCGTCGACGATGATGTCGTAGCCGCGATAGAATCTCCAGCGCGTTGTCGCTCGTCAGCGCGACCTCGTAGCGGTCGATCTGCACGTTGGGATTGATGTCGCGCATGCGTGTCCGCGGCCGAATCGAGCTTCTTGCGGCCCACGTCCTTGGTGCCGTGAATCACCTGGCGCTGGAGATTGGTGAAATCGACCACGTCGAAATCGACCAGGCCGATGCGTCCCACGCCCGCGGCCGCCAGATACAGGCCCAGCGGCGCGCCCAGGCCGCCGGTGCCCACCAGCAGCACGCTTGGCGTTCTTCAGCTTCAGCTGCCCTTCCATGCCGACTTCGGGCATGATCAGGTGGCGCGAGTAGCGCAGGATTTCGTCGTTCGAAAGCGTCGACGCGGAGGCAGCGGCGACCGCAGCAGATCCTCCCGCAATGCTCGGGACGATCGACAGCGTGTCGCCCGCGGCCACCGGCGGTCGCGTCTTTCTTCAGATAGCGGATGTCTTCGTCGTTCAGGTACACGTTGACGAAGCTGCGCAGCTTGCCTTCGTCGTTGAAAATCTGCTTGCGCAGGTCGGGGAACTGCGCGGTCAGCGCGCCCAGCACTTCGCCGACGGTGCGAGCCGGTCAGCTCCACCGAGTCCTGCTTGTCCGGCGTATTGGCGCAGCGGCGTGGGAATCAGGACTTTGGCCATATCAATTCTTCTTTCTCGGCGGCGGTTTGGTCGGCGTTCGGCAGGAAGCTGGCCGCGTGGTCGAACTTGCCGCCCTTCACCGATAGTACGACGAACGAATACCAGGGGCAGGAGTTCTCCAGATCGGTCTTCGAAAAATACGCGTCGCAATCCGGATGCGAATGGAAGATGCCGATCAGGTCGAGCCCGGCGGCGCGCGCGCGCGGTCGGCTTCGAGCAGATCTTCGGGACGCAGCTCATAGCGCGCGCCCTGCGCGCCTGCGTAGGCGTTTTCCAGGGCACGGCGGCGGTGACGTGCTTCTGCGTCGCCGTCGATCTTGCCGATCATCGCGCCGCAGCATTCGTTGGGAAATTTGGCTTCGGCGTGGGCGACCATTACGTCCCACGCTTGCGATTTGATCATTCGATCATCGTGAGCATCATTCGAGCTGTCTTCATTCCAGAACGGCTCGCTCAGATACTTGGTCGCGCCGTCGCACAGCACCGTGACGATCACGCCGTTGCGGCCTTCCTTCACCAGCCGCCGCGCGACTTCGCGCGCCGCATGGACGTTGGCGCCCGACGACATGCCCACCAGCAGTCCTTCGTTGCGGCCCAGCCAGCGCGTCATGTGATAGGCGTCTTCGGTCTCGATCCACAGGTTGTCGTCGGCGAGCGTCGGGATCGTAAATGCCGGGCACGATCGCCGTCGGCATGTGCTTCAATCCTTCCAGGCCATGGAAGCCCGATGAAGGCTGCGCCGAGATGCACTGGACGCCCGGCATGTCGCGCTTGAGCCGCCGCGAGTTGCCCATGAACGTGCCGCTGGTGCCCATGCAGGCGACGAAGTGCGTGATCGCGCCGCTGGTCTGCTCCATGATCTCGACCGCGGTGCCGTCGAAATGCGCCTTCCAGTTGGCCGGATTGTTGTACTGGTCCGGATAGAAATACGCGTCCGGGATCGGCTTCGTAAACTTCGCGGCACAGGCGGATCGCGCCGTCGGAGCCTTCGCCGGGATCGGAAAACACCATCTCCGCGCCGTAATCCTTCAGGATCTGCTTGCGCTCATGCGAGGCGTTGGCGGGCAGGCACAGCTTCACCCTGTAACCCTTGATCGCGCCGATCATGGCGTAGGCGATGCCGGTGTTGCCGCTGGTGGCGTCGAGCAGGATCCGGTCGTGGCGTCAGCCGGCCGGTGCGCTCGCCGTCCAGGATCATGTTCAGCCCGGCGCGATCCTTCACCGACCCGCCGGGATTGAAAAACTCGGCCTTGGCGTAGATCTCGACGCCCGGAAATTCGGCATCCAGCTTGGCCAGCCGCATCAGGGGCGTGTTGCCGATCTGACTGAGCAGCGAAGATTTAGAGGTTCGCCCGATCTCCGGGACTGCGGGAGCCATCATTGCACCTTTAAGATTGTAAGCCGATCACCCGATTGTCTGTCAACATTAGGGGGATGGCCGAGTCCACACTGCTATTAGAGCCGATCTGCGTCTCCAAGTTGCAGAAATCTCAGTGCAAGCCCACCGTGTGCTCCACGGATTTGATCAGTTTCTCAGGATCGTAGCCGACTCCTTGTTTGAAAACCACCTTGATATTGCGGACATCCGAGATTTTTGTTGCCGGATTGCCCTGAACCAGGATCAGATCGGCCTGCTTGCCGGGCGCGATGGAGCCGATACGGTCGTCTGCTTTCAACCATTTAGCTCCGTTCAGGGTGGCGATTTTTATCGCCTCGACGGGAGTAAACTCAGCCTCGACAAGAAGTTCCAGATTGCGCAAATCGCCGAAGCCGGCCATCGCGCCGCCGTTTCCGGTCGGATCGACGCCGGACATCAGCAGGCCGCCGGCCTTCACGAAATCGTACTCGAACTGTTCCTCCTTCTTCAGCGCATCGAGCGCCGCGGTGCTGGTGCTATCGGTAGCGCGGGCTCGGGCAGCCATGTACGTCACGGCGCCCTGCGGCGTTAATACGTCGAGCAGGCGCTGCTCAAACGGCGGGCGATGCGGCGCGCCGGCGTCGAACACGGCCAGGGTCGAGGTGATGGCGACGTGATGGTCCACCAGGTCGCGAATCATGGCTTGCACGGGAGCGGATTTCAGGTCCAGTTTCACCAGCGTGTCTCGCGTCAGGTTTTGCGATGGGCAGACGTCGGGAGACTTGCCGGGATCGAACTCGGTATCGACGGTCAGGCCATGCTCCAGGTTATCGATGCCGATCGCCGCAGCTTCGCGGAACCCGACGGAGCAAAGATGGCCAGTGACCTTGATTCCAAGCTTATGGGCGGTCTCGATGGCGGCCGTAAGTTCGGCGCGCGTGATATGCATGTAGGCTTTGAAGGATGTGACCCCTTCGCCAGCCCAGTATTCGACGGTCTTGCGCGCATCGTCGGGACCGCTCAATCGATGCAGTTGCTCGATCGGCGAACCGGCGCCTTCAAGGTACGGTCCGGTGAGGTAGAAATTGGGACCGGGCGCGCGCCCGGAATCGACCATGGCTTTCACGTTGAGATCGGTGTACGGTTCCATGCTGCCGGCGGTACGCGCGGTGGTGACGCCGCTGGCCAGATACAGGCGCGGGAAACTGAAAGCCTGCTCATTGTAAATCGGGATGCCTTCGCCGGAAGGGTAGAAGAGGTGCTCATGCATGCCGACCATGCCGGGGATCACGGTGTGGCCGGGCAGGTCCATGCGATGCGCGCCCGATGGAACCGGCGTGGTGGCGGCGGCTCCGACGGCCGCGATCCTTCCGTGGTCCATGATGATGGTCTGGTCCTCGGCTGGGGCGCGCGCCGGTGCCGTCGATCACGCGGACATGAACCAGCGCGATCACGGGATCGTTCACGGAAATGAATGGTTGGACACCGGGAGTAAACCGGTTAGGCGGTTGCGCGACTGCGCACGCCGCCAGAGCGAGAAGGAGAAATGTCCGCATGCGATGACATCTTACCTAACTTCTTCGGGCTTATCTAATTCTTCCTTATCTGGTTTTTCCGAATCGCTGAAAATGCGAGCAGCAGCCAGGCGGCGATGAAGCAGAGTCCACCGAATGGAGTCACGGCGCCCCACATGCGCACACCGGTGATCGCGAGCACGTACAGGCTGCCCGAAAATAGCACGATTCCTGCGAGCAGCAGCCACGAAACCGCGTCCAGATATGGCCGGCGCGGCATGATCGACACGATCAGCAATCCCAAGGCGTGGAAGAAATGATACATGACCGCGCGCTCATAGATGCCCATTGAGTAATCGTCGATGCGGCCTCTGAGGCCGTGCGCGCCGAACGCGCCGATCATTACGGCGAGGGCGAGCGCAATGGCAGCCGCGGCGGTCCAGTTCATTGTTTGTATCGTAGCGCGGCGGGTTAACCTGAGGATGCATGCCTGTGAATCCGAGGGCCGGTCAACCGGCACAATCGTCGAACCTGGTAAACGTCGCTCGGCTGGTCACGGCGTATTTTGCCGATCGCCCAGACCCCGGCGTGGCAGCACAGCGCGTTTCGTTTGGAACCTCGGGCCATCGCGGGTCTTCCTTTCATTGCGCTTTCAACGAATGGCACATCCTCGCGATTGCGCAGGCGATCTGTGTATACCGCCGCGAGAAAGGTATCGACGGGCCGCTGTTTCTCGGCATCGATACGCACGCGCTTGCCGAACCCGCCTTCGCCAGCGCGATGGAGGTGCTGGCGGCGAATGAAGTGGACGTGATGATCGCGCCCGATGGCGAATACACGCCGACTCCGGCGGTCTCCCATGCGATTCTGCGCTATAACCGCGGGCGTAAGACGGGCCTGGCGGACGGGATCGTGGTGACGCCGTCGCACAATCCGCCAGAAGACGGGGGATTCAAGTACAACCCTCCGCATGGCGGCCCGGCCGATAGCGTCACCACGTCGTTCATTCAGGATCGCGCGAACCAGTTTCTGGAAAAGGGCTTGGATGGCGTTAAGCGGATTGGATTTGAGAAAGCGCTTCATGCGTCGACTACGCATCGACACGATTTCATTGCGGAGTATATTGGCGATCTGGCGAAGGTGCTCGATATGGACGCGATTCGCGGCGTTCGCATGGGGATCGATCCGTTGGGCGGTGCAGGTGTGCATTACTGGGCTCCGATGGCGGCCAAGTATCGCCTGAATTTGACGGTAGTAAACGAAGAGGTCGATCAGACGTTCCGGTTCATGCCGCTCGATTGGGACGGTAGGATTCGAATGGATCCTTCGTCGCCCTACGCGATGCGGCGCCTGATCGACCTAAAAGACAAGTTCGACATCGCGGCCGCGTGCGACACGGATCATGACCGGCACGGGATTGTCACAAAATCGTCAGGCCTGCTGCCGCCGAATCACTATCTTTCGGTCTGCATCGACTATCTGTACCGGAATCGCGCCGATTGGCCCGCGCAGGCCGCGGTCGGGAAGACCGTAGTTTCAAGCAGCATGATCGATCGCGTGACGCAGGCATTAGGCCAGCGGCTGTATGAAGTACCGGTGGGATTCAAGTTTTTCGTCGACGGATTGCTCAATGGATCGCTCGGCTTCGGAGGCGAAGAGAGCGCTGGCGCTTCGTTTCTGGCCCGCGACGGCTCGCCTTGGAGCACGGATAAAGACGGAATCATCGCGGCGCTGCTGGCGGCGGAGATCACGGGCCGCACGGGAAAAGATCCGGGCGCGCTGTACGCAAAACTGTGCGAACAGCATGGAAACCCGGTCTATGAACGGATCGATGCACCGGCCATTGCCGAACAGCGAGCGGCGCTCGGCAAGCTGTCGGCGACCGATATCACGGTATCCGAACTGGCCGGCGAAAAGATTCAGAAGATCCTGACGGCAGCGCCGGGAGACGGCTTGCCGATCGGAGGCGTCAAGGTGATCGCCGAGAGCGGCTGGTTCGCGGCGCGCCCTTCAGGCACCGAAGACGTCTACAAAATCTATGCCGAAAGCTTTCGCGACCAGGAACATCTGCGCCGCATTCAAGAGGAAGCGCAGCAGATGGTGGGCGCGGTTCTGAAAACAGCTCAGCGCGGGTAAGGATGGCCGCGCAGGGTGGTCAGCGCGCGATAGATCTGTTCGGCGAGCACCACGCGCGCCAGCTCGTGCGGCATGGTCATCGGCGACAGCGCCAGCAGCATATCGGCGCGCTGTTTCCAGTCTGCGGGCAATCCGTCGGCGCCGCCGATGATGAACACCAGATCGCGGTCGGCTTTATCGATCAGGCTTGTGAACGCAGCGGAATCCAGCGCGCGTCCCGCGGGATCGAGCAGAATCTTCGTGGCCGAGGGATGCTTCTCCCACGGGTCGAAACGCCGGGGCTGAATCTCGCGCATCTCGCATTTCGCGAAACGGGCGGAGCGCTTGATGTACTCCTCCGCCATGGCGTTGGCGTGCGTGTCGCGCGCCTTGCCGATGTAGTAGAGGAAAATCTTCAAGCTGCTTTTGCGAAAGAACGGGATGCCGTCGCGATCTTCGGCGAACTCCACCTCGTCGCCGATCTGCACGCGCTCGCCCGCGATGCGCGCCGTCAGGCGACCGCCGCCGTCGAGCGACACGATCGCCAGCTGATACGGCGCGTCGGCCACAAACTGCTCGGGCGCGGCGTGGACCACGGTTTCGGTGTAGACGATTCCAGGTCCAGGATTCGTCATGCCTGCACCCCCAGAATCGTGACCACGGCAGTCGCGCCGGAGCCGCCCAGGTTCTGCGCCAGCCCGAGCGAATGGCGCTCCAGTTGACGCTCGCCCGCTTCGCCGCGGATCTGCATGACCACGTCGCAGATCTGCGCCGACGCCGGTCGCGCCCACCGGATGCCCCTTCGACTTCAGGCCGCCGCTGGCATTGACCGGCCGCGGCCCCTTCAGGCACGTGCGGCCTTCCAGCGCGTACGGTCCGCCCTCGCCCTTCTTCGACGAATCCCAGATCCTCGGTCGCGATGATCTCGGCGATGGTGAAGCAGTCGTGCACTTCGGCGAACTCGATGTCCTGCGGCGTGACGCCCGCCATTTTGTAAGCCTTCTCGCCCGCGGCCTTCACCGCGCGAAACGTAGTGATGTCGTCCTTCTCGTCCAGCGCCACGTGATCGGACGTCTGCGCGATCCCCAGAACCTTCACCGGCTTGCTCGGTGAACTCGGCCGCGCGTTCCAGCGGCGCGATCAGCACCGCCGCCGCGCCGTCGCTGATCAGGGAGCAATCGAACACCGTCAGCGGCTCGGAGATCGGTTTGCCCGCCGAGCGCCTGCTCCATGGTGATCACTTTGCGCATGTGCGCCAGCGGATTCTTCGCGCCATTGGCGTGATTCTTCACCGCGACCGCGGCCAGCATTTCTCGCGTGGTTCCGTACTGATACATGTGCCGCCGCGCGATCATCGCGAACAGCGCCGGAAACGTCGCGCCCGCGCGGCCCTCGCCCGGCATGTCGCCCGCCCCGGCCAGGATTTCGGTCACCTTGGGCGTGGTCTGCGAGGTCATCTTTTCGACCCCGCCACCAGCACCAGATCGTACAATCCGGCCGCCGACGCTCGAAACGGCGTGGAAGAAGGCCGACCCGCTGGAGGCGCAGGCGGCCTCAAACCGGGTGCACGGAACCCCGGTGATCCCCATCGCGCCGGCAATGTAGGGAGCCAGGTGGTTCTGGCCCACAAACGACGGCCCGGCGAAGTTGCCCGAGGTAAAAAGCCTCGACTTGTGAAGGACTTACGTGCGCGTCCGCCAGGCATTTCTCGCCCGCCTCGACGGCCAGCGAGCGCAAGTCGCGGTCGGGAAACGCGCCGAAAGCGGTTTTGCCGATGCCAATCACCGCGACAGGTCTCATATATGATTAGGATAGCGCGCCGATAGAACGATGAGATTCACTGCACGTTTTAGGGATCCTGGGCGTCAGTCGTCTGGAACGTAGATGGCGAGCGTGCCTGGCAGCTTTGGAACAACGCAATGAGCGAAACGCCGGGTTCCACCCGGTACGACGCGGCTCCGCTTTCCTCGGAGCAGCAGAAGCCGGTTTGTGGCCGAGAACATGCGCCGCGTGTTCCTGCTGATCTACCGCATCGTGGGCAACGTCGCCGACGCGCAGGATCTGACGCAGGAAGCGTTCATCAAAGCGCTGCAGCGGCAGGATCAGCTCAAGGATCTGGAGAAAGCCGCGCACTGGCTGTCGCGCATCGCCAGCAACACCGCCATCGATTTTCTGCGGCGCGCCGGGCGCGTGAGTTTTTCCGATCTCGACGAGCTGCCGGAGCCGTTGGTCAGTTCGCGCCAGGAGAGCCCGGAGCAACGGGTGCTGCGCACCGAGCACCGCGAGCATCTGGAAGCGGGCCTGGACGTGCTGACCGATCGCGAGCGGACGGCGCTGCTGCTGCGCGACGTGGAAGGATCTGCCGGCCGAAGAAGTCGCCGCGCGGCTGAACTGCTCGAAGGCGACGGTGCGCTCGCACATCGCCAACGCGCGCGTGAAGCTGCGGAAGTATTCTGGACGAAGAAAAGCATGACCGCGCACGTCGCCGAAACCGATCTGGCGCTGTACGTTTCGGGCGATCTGTCCCTGTGGCGCAGCGCGCTGGTGCGCCTGCATCTGGCGCAGTGCGACGCGCTGCCGGAATCGCGCAGACGCCTACCGGTCCGATCGTGCGCAGATCCAGCGGATCGCCGCGGAAATGCCGGCAGCTGGAAAGCGAATTGGACTGGGATCGGCTGGCGGCGGAGATGACCGCGAATATTCGCGTCGGCCTGGCGGCGGGCGAATGCGTGGCTCCGCGGCGGCGCAAGCCGGCTGACGCTCGGCTGGCGGCCGGCGGCGGCGATGGCCGGACTGGTGGTGGTCCTGGCCAGCGCCTGGTGGCTGAACATGCCGCCTTCGACCACGCAGGCTTTTGGCCGCGCGATGACGCGCGATCTGGCACGGGCACGGCAGCGTGATCGCGCAGGAAGAGCGCGGGCCGGTGGTGGAAGCCACATCCGCGGGAATCGAGCTGCGGGAGAACGGCGGCACGCTTGGGAGTTTCGCAGGGCGCGGCGCGGCCGGTGGCGTTTCGGTGAGCATGCAAGGCTCGGCGAGCGCGCGCTATGTCGATGCCGATACCGGCCAGATGACGATTACGAGTGTGTATGCGCAGTAGAAGCAGCTCGTGATCGATGCTCGCGGGCGTTCGCGTTCGATCCGCGCAAACGCCGAGCCTCAAAATCGATCTGCCGCCCGATTCTCCGGTCACGCTTGGTTTCGGACGATTCGGGAGGCGACTCGACGCAACGCGCGCGCGGCGGCGCATTTTTCGTCGACGTGCATGCAGCCCTGTCCCTCCGCAATTCCAGCCAGAGGCGCATCCGCGCGATCACGCTGTCCGTGGTTTCGCAGGAAGTGACGCCGGGCGGCAAAGGATCGGTCTCCGTGCCCAGCCTGGACGTCGCGCCGGGCGAAACTTTCCCGCTCGGTGTCGATCTGCGATTGCTGCGTCCCATCGGAAGCGCCGAGCGGCACCGCGGTGGAAGTGAAGCTCGACGGCGTCCTGTTCGACGATCTGAGTTTTTACGGCCCCGACAAGCTGCATTCGCGGCGCACGCATGACGGTGTGGGAACTGGAAGCCCGACGCGACCGCCAGTATTTCAAGAAGCTGCTCGAAACCGCCGGGCGCGACGGCTTGCAAAAAGACATGCTCGACAGCCTGGCGCGGCAGGCGGACCGTCCGCAGCCGGGGGTGCAGATGGTGCGCGGCCGCGCCACCAATGCGGACCCGGAGCGCGAGGTGCAGTTCGCGTTCCTGCATCTTCCCGACGCTCCCGTCGAGCCGACCAGCGGGATGGCGCACATCGCGGGCAACGAAGCGCGCGCGCCGCGTGTCGAGGTGCACAATCGCGTCCAGCGGCCGGTGAAATATCTGGAAATCGGCTGGATCGTGAAGGATCAGCAGGGCCGCGAATTTCTGGCCGCATCGATGCCCGCCGACGTGAACCTTTCGCCGGGCCGGTCGAGCCAGGTGATTCAGGACGCGGCGCTGCGCTTCCCGGAGCGCACCGCGATCCAGAGCATGACGGGCTTTGTGTCGACCGTCGAATTCAGCGACGGCTCGTACTGGATTCCCAGCCGAACGTCCTTGAACGATCCCAAGCTTCGCCGCCTGGTCGCACCGTCGCCCGAAGAGCAGCGCCTGTCGCAGATCTATCTGAAGAAAGGCCTCGCCGGATTGGTCGAGGAACTGAAAAAGTTCTGATCCCGCTCGAAATCACTCCCGAGGAAGTCAAGCGACGCCTGGACTCGGGAGAAAAACTTCACCTGATCGACGTCCGCGAGCTGCATGAACACGCGCAAGCGCGCATCGAAGGCGGCGAGCTGATCCCTATGCGCACGGTGCCGGCCGCTCTTGGCGATCTGAGCGCGAAGTCCGCCGAAGCGCCCTTGATCGTCTTTTGCCACCATGGCATGCGCAGCCTGAACGTCGTGAACTGGCTGCGCGAGCAGGGCGTGGGGCCGTGCCAAAGCATGGCTGGCGGAATCGACGCCTGGAGCCTTACGATTGACCCGTCCGTGGGACGTTACTGATGAAATTCTATCTGAAGCCCACCTGAACCACCTGCCGCAAAGCGAAGAGTTGGCTTCGCGAAAAAGGAATCGAGGCTTCCGAAATCGACCTCAATCGCGGATTGAGCGCCGCAGAGATCGACAAGCTGATCGGCAGTCGCGATTACAAAGCGTTTCTCAACACGCGCAACGAACTGTATCGCGAACGCAACATGAAGGAAAATCCGCCGCTCCGCGCCGAGGCGATCCAGCTGATGGCCGCGCATCCCAATCTGATCCGCCGGCCGATCCTGGTGAATGGCTCGAAGATCGCACTCGGGTTCGATGAAAAGCAGTTCGCCGATGTCAGCGGGCTTTGATCGCCGTGCCTGGTTTCGCGCCTTCGACTACCTTGCCGTCCCGCACGACGAACACTCCATTCACTAGAACGTACGGGATTCCCTCTGAATATTGGTCCGGCTTTTCGAAGGTCGCCCTGTCGATCACCCGAGCCGGATCGAAAACGGTGAGATCCGCGTCGGCGCCCGTTTTCACGCGACCCTTGAGCGCCATCTGTGGCGAGACGGCCTCCAACCGCTGCGCGGGGAGCAGGGTCATTTTCCGGATCGCAGTCATCAGAGGAACGATTTTTTCATCGCGCGAATAATGGCCCAGTACGCGCGCGTAGGTCCCCGCTCCGCGCGGATGCCCCTTGCCCTGCGTGATCAGCCCGTCGCTGGCGATCATCACATCGGGATGCGCCACCGCCTGACGCGCAGCTTCTTCCGGAATCGCGTGCAGAATCACACTGCCGCCTTCTTTCCGGTAACGCGCAAAGGTTTCCGCCGTCAGGCGTTCTCCGGTCGCCACCCATTGCAGATCTTTATAAGTGATTCCAAGCCGCTCCTGCCAGCCCTCATCGAACACCGCTGAATCAAGCCGAGTCTGTCCCGCGGTATACGGATACGCCTCGGTCGTGATATCCAGCCCGTGCTTGCGCGCACCCTCGATCATCTCGATCGCCAGTCCGGTTTGCCCCAGCGCCATGCTGGTGATGTGGACGATGTGCACCGAAGCTCCCGTGATCGCAGCGCCGGCGATCATCTCTTCGAGCGATTCGGTGACCGATCCCGGCTCCAGCGCTCCCGGCGAACGGATGTGCACGTAACACGGCACGCGCCGGTCGCCCGCGATGCGCATCACGGAAAGAATCTCGGGATGCGTCGCCGACGGCACATAGGCGATCCCCAGTCCGATTCCAAGCGCGTGCTCATCCAGCCCGCGCCGAATCAGATCTTCGGTCGCGTGGATCTCCTCAGCACTCGCCCGCCGATGAGCCGCGGGACCCGTCGGGAGAAAGGTTCCAGGGTCGTGCATCACGGCCATGCGAGCCGGAATATGTCCGGCGGTCGCTCCAAAGTTGACTAGCGCTTTACCTTCGCGCTGCGCGTACCACGGCGCGACCGGGGAAACGCCGACCTCCATTTCGAGCGCGGTGGTAACGCCGTCACGCGCCTTGTAGCGATAATTTTCGTCGTCCTGCCCGTGCGAATGCAGATCGATGAATCCGGGCGCGACCACCAGTCCCTTGACGTCGACAACGGTAGTGCCGCGCAGTGGACTCTCCGAGATTGCTGCAATGCTGCGTCCTCGGATGCCGACGTTGCGAATCGCATCCAGACCCGACTCCGGGTCCATTACGCGCCCGCCGCTCAGCACGATGTCGTAAGTCTGCGCTGAAAGAATGCCGGCCACCGCGGCAAACAGGAGCGGCTTCATATTTTCAATCCGCGACCCTGTTGCTTCGCGCGCTCGAACGCCAGATGCGCGGCGGCGACGTCCTCCACTGCAAGACCCAGTGATTTGAACACCGTGACTTCTTCCTTCGATCCGCGCGCGGCGGCGGTCTCGCCTAGTTCCGCAACCATGTGCGCCTCCCCGGCGCCGATCACGTCGCCCGATTCCTTCATCGCCGCCGTACGCGAATCGACAAACAGGCGCGCCCTCTTCACCAGGGCCGGGTCCATCTCACACTGATTCGGCCGGGTGGCGCCGACCGAGATCACGTGCGCGCCATCCTTCACCCAATCGTTTTGGATAACCGGAGTGGGCGAAGCCGTCACCAGCACGACCACGTCGGCGCCGCGCACTGCCGCTTCCGCCGAAGCCGTCGGGCGCGATCCCGTGGCGCGCGCGAACGCGTCGAGATTCGAGCGCGTCGGGCTCCACGCGCGAACTTCCTCAAATCGCGCGGCGTGCGCCAGCGCTTCGAAGTGGCTGCGCGCCTGCACTCCGGAGCCGAGAATCGCCAGAACTCGCGAATCCGGGCGCGCGAGTTTTTTCACCGACACCGCCGATACCGCCGCTGTTCGAGCTTCGGTAATATAGCGACCATCGAGAATCGCGTCGAGCGCGCCCGTCGCCGGATCGAGCAGAATGATCGTGCCCAGGTGCGAAGGCAACCCGCGTGCGAGATTTGAGTGATACACCGTCACCAGCTTCGCGCCCAGCGCCGGGGTCGACGCCACATAGGCCGGCATCAGGGCAAAGAAGGCGTGATGTTCGGCGATCTCCAGCACGGTGCGCACCGGTTGCACCACTTTGCCGCCGGAGAAAACCGCCAGCGCCTGCTCCATCGCCGCGATCAGATCGGGCATCGTCAGAACATCTCGAACGTCAGCTTCAGTTAGAAAAAGAGGCATAGTTATTGTGCTCGCCGGAACAGCCAGTACACGGGAACGCCGATCAACACGATCACGAGTCCCGGCCACGTGCTCGACGGTTTGTAGACGAACAATACGATCAGCACGGCCGCCGCGCCCAGCATGTACAGCGCGGGAATCACCGGATACCCGAAAGCTCGATAAGGCCGCTCGGCATCCGGGCGCGTAGATCGCAGACGAAAAATTCCGGAAATCGTCAGAATATAGAAAATCAGCGCGGCGGAAATCACGTAATCGAGCAGGTTGCTGTACAGATTTCCGTAAGCTTTGGTCTCGACGTTGTAAGTGCGCGGCAGCACCAGCGACCGCGGCCCACACGCCTTGCAGCACCAGCGCCCACGCGGGAACTTTCGCCGCGTTCAGCGAATACGCGCGCCGGAAAAACAGCTTGTCCCGAGCCATCGCGTAGGAAGCGCGAGCGCCAGCCAGGATCAGCCCGTTCATGGCACCCGAAGGTCGAAATCATGATCAGCACGGCCATGATGGTGGCGCCTTTGCCTGGAAAAATCGCTTGCAGCGTCGCCGTCGCCACGCGATCGGCGGGCGCATGCTGAATCTCGGCGAGGGGAAGCGTCACCAGATATGCGACGTTCGCCAGCAGGTACAACGTAATCACCAGACCCGTTCCCAGCGCGAGCGACAGCGGAACATTCCGCATGGGGTTTTTCACTTCACCCGCGGTAAACGTGATGTTATTCCACGCATCGGAAGCAAACAGCGATCCGGTTTGCGACACGCAAATCGCCGCGAACAACCCGAATGCCGTCGCCGCCGTGACGCCGGCCGCAACCGGATCGAAATCGTGCGCGGTCCAGAAACCAGCGCCGAAGTTGGCGTGCACCGCGTTCGCGTTCCAACCGAGCAGTAATCCGACCACGATCAACCCAGCCAGCGCCGCTGTTTTCGTCGTCGTGAAAATGTTCTGAACGATCTTTCCGTATTGCAGCCCGCGCGTGTTGGTCCACGTCAGCAAAGCAATCAGCAGAATTGCTGCCACCTGCGCGGTCGAAAGCGAAATCGCATAGCCGCTCGATATGTGGATCGGCGCAATGATGTAGTTCGATCTCGCTGACCGGCGGCCACAGCACTCCCAGGAATCGCGCGAATCCTACGCCGATGGCCGCGATGGTGCCGGTTTGAATCACCATGAACAGCGTCCAGCCGTACAGGAATCCCCACAGCGGCGAAAACGCTTCGCGCAGATATACGTACTGGCCGCCTGCGCGCGGCATCATCGACGCCAGCTCGCCGTAGGAAAGCGCGCCCGTGACGGTGAGAAATCCGGTGAACAGCCACGCCACCAGCAGCCACCCCGCGCTGCCGATGAAACGCGCCATTTCCGCCGTCACCATGAAAAATTCCCGACCCGATCATCGATCCGATGACCACCATGGTCGAGTCGTACAGCCCCAGACCGCGCGTGAATTCGGAGTCGGTATGGACCTGCGTAGACGGCGTCAATCTCGACGATTATGACAGATACAGTATCATTGTGCGTTGACCGCAACGCACGGGAACGCATCGTCAAGTTCGCATCCATTACTCCGGGAAGATCTCCCGATGTATCTGGCCGGCGCCGCCGCGGTGTGCTGCGTGGTGTCCATCGCGGCCTTCGAGATTCTGATGGGAGTCACGGTGATCGCCCTGATCGTCGCGCGCCGCGCTTGGCGAGTGCCCCCGTTCTGGCTCCCTCTGGCGTTGTTTTTCGGCTTGACGATCGTCTCGCTGGCGGCTTGCGGGCAGTGGCGCGCCGGATTCCCGCAAGTCAAAAAGTTTTACGTCTACCTGATGCCGTTTCTGATTCTCGCCGCGTTCCGCACGGCCCGCCAGCTTCGATGGGTCGCTTTGGGGTGGGCGCTGGCTGCGTCGCTTTCGTCGGCATGGGCTCTGAATCAGTTTTATAACAAGTGGGAAGATGCGCAAGACGCTCACGTCGATTTTTATAAGGCTTATGTCGCCGACCGCATCACCGGATTCATGAGCCATTGGATGACTTTCAGCGGCGGCATGATGATGGCGCTTCTGGTCATCGGCGGCGCTGATTTTTTTCTCGACCGACCGCCGCTGGATCGCGTGGCTGGTCTGCGCAGCCGCGCTGATCTCGGTGGCGCTGATCGCCGCCGAGACGCGCAGCGTGTGGCTGGCGACCGCCGTCGGGGGCGCGTATCTCATCTGGTTTTGGAAAAAATGGGCTCTGATTGCGATTCCGGTGCTCGCGGGCATTCTTCTGCTGATCAATCCTTTCGAACTGGGCGATCGCATGATCTCCGTGATTCAAGCCGCACGGCGACACGGATTCGAACGCGCATCGCGCCATGTGCCGCGCCATCGGCTGGCAGATGATCAAAGCGCATCCGCTGCTGGGTGTGGGCCCGGAACAGGTCGGACCCGAGCATCTCGAATACCTGCCGCCCGGCACGCGACTCCCGCTGCCTAGCGGCTATTACGGGCATCTGCACAACATCTATATTCATTACGCGGCCGAGCGCGGCGTTCCGGCCATGCTCGCGCTGATGTGGCTGATCGGGCGAGCCCTGCTCGATTTTGTCCGGGCTCTCCGGCGCGTGGGCGTCGAGTAGTGAACATCGATGGGTGCTGCATGCTGCGATCGCCGTCGTCATTGCGATCCTGGTCGGTGGCTTATTTCGAAGTGAATCTCGGCGATAGCGAGGTTCTCGGCATGTTCTTGGCCGTGCTCGGCTGCGGCTATGTCGCCGCGATGGAGGAAGAATGCAAGACATAACAAAAGGCTTGATGATGGACACGCCGCTGACGCTCACGCCGATGCTGGAGCGCGCGGCTCGTCTATTTCCGAAGAAAGAAATCGCGACCCGCACCGATGCGGGAATGCATCGCTACACCTTCGCCGATTTTCACGCGCGCGTGCATCGCCTCGCGTGGACCCTGCAAACAGATGGGCGTGAAACCGGGCGAGCGCGTCGGCTCGCTGTGCTGGAACACGCATCGCCATCTCGAGCTGTATTTCGGCGTGACATGTTACGGCGCTGTGCTACACACCTTGAACCTGCGCCTGGCGCCCGATCAGCTCGCCTACATCATCAATCACGCCGGCGATCGAGTGATCTTCGTCGACGCGTCTCTGGTCCCGCTTGCTCGATCAGATCCGCGCCGAGCTTCCCAATCGTCCGCGAAGTCGTGGTGCTGGATGACACTGGCGATTACGAAGACCGGCTGGCCGCCGCGCCCGCTGACTCCTTTCGCATGGCCCGCGCTCGACGAAACCACTGCCGCCGCCACTTGCTACACCTCCGGAACCACCGGCCATCCCAAGGGAGTGCTCTACACGCATCGGTCGCTGGTCCTGCACAGTTACGGCCTCGCGATGGCCGACACCTTCGCTTTGAGCGAGCGCGACACGGTGCTGCAACTGGTTCCGATGTTTCACGCCAATGGCTGGGGCATTCCCTTCGCGGCGGTCATGGTCGGATCGAAAATCGTGCTCAGCGGGCGTCATCTGCAACCCGCCGACATCGCCAATATGATCGAGACCGAGCGCGTCACCTTCACCGCTGGAGTGCCCACGTTATGGATGGGATTGTACAGTCTCCTCGAGAACGAGAAGCACGACATTTCCAGCCTGCGTACCATCGCCTGCGCGGGCTCCGCGCTTCCGCGCCAGTTCGTCGAATGGTATGAGCAGAAGTACGGAGTCCGATTTATGCTCGCCTGGGGTATGACGGAGACCACGCCGATCGCCACGGTTGTCGCGCTGAAAACTCATCTCGAATCGCTGCGTGGAAAAGACCGCTATGATCTGCTCGCGCGTCACGGACTCCCCGTCGCCGGAGTCGATGTCCGCATCGTCGATGAGCTTGGCAAGGAGCTTCCCTGGGACGGCAACACCATGGGCGAGCTGCAAGTCCGCGGCCCCTGGATCACTTCCGGTTATTACAACGATCCGCGCGGGGAAGAGCGCGGCCAAGCAGAGTCATTCATGGATGGCGGGGCGGAACGCCCTGGTGAAAATGGTTTCGGACCGGCGACGTCGCCACCATCGACGCCGAAGGCTACATCCAGATCATGGATCGCACCAAGGACCTGGTGAAAAGCGGCGGCGAATGGATCTCCAGCGTCGATCTGGAAAATGCCATCATGGCGCATCCCAAAGTGATGGAAGCCGCCGTGATCGCCATCGCGCATCCCAAATGGCAGGAACGCCCCGTGGCTGCCGTCGCACCCCTGCCGCAGTTCCGGGGCCAGATCACCAAAGAAGAGATTCTCGAGTTTCTTTCCAGTCGCGTGGCCAAGTGGTGGCTTCCCGATGACGTCGTGTTTATCGACGCCGTCCCGAAGACCAGCGTGGGGAAATTCAACAAGCGCGCCCTCCGGGAACAGTTCAAGGATTATTCGCTGCCTTCGTAATTTTGAGAATCGCCGCCCCGAAGCGCTCGGCTCTTTTCTCGCCGATCCCCGGTACCTCGCACAGCTCCGCGAGCGTCGACGGAGCCATTCGACAGATGGCATCGAGTGTCGAATCGTGCAAGATGATATAAGCCGGGCAGCGCGAGTTCCTTTGCCAAGGCGCGCCTCCACTCCCGCAGCGCTTCTCTCAACTTTGGATTCGCCGGCGCGGCTTCAGCCGCCAGCGTCTTCCGCACGGCGCGAACCGTTAACGTCTCAACTGCCGGCTCGGCCAGCCACTCTAGCTCTACGCCGCACCGGTCGCAAGCGTCGCAACGTTCCCATTTCGGAGTCTCTCCGAAGTGCAGACAAATCTGCCGATGCCGGCACTCCGCCCCTTCCGCGAAACGCCGCATCGCCTTGTAGCGATCCCATGCCCGATTGCGCTCGCCGGGATCCTGGAGCTGCTGAATAAAATGCACCAGCAGCCCGATGTCGCGTTTCTGCCACAGCATCACGCAATCCGCCGGCAGACCGTCGCGTCCGGCGCGTCCCGCCTCCTGATAATACTGTTCCAGCGATTTCGGCAGCGAAAGATGCACCACCGCGCGCACGTCCGGTTTGTTGATCCCCAACCCAAACGCCACGGTCCCCACCAGAATGCGCTTCTCGCCCGACATCCACGCCTCTTGATTCTTCTGGCGGCGTGAATTGTTCATCTGCCCGTGATAGGCCACCACCGGCAACCCTCGATGCGACAACAAAGCCGCCGTCTCCTCCACCGCCTTGATCGTCGGCGCGTACACGATTATATTGCCTTCGCTGTAATAGTCGAGCGCCGCATACAGCAGCGGATCCTGTTCGCGCGGCCCGCACTGCCGTGCGATGTAACGTAAATTCGGCCGGTGAAAACTCAGTACGATTTTGGCCGGATCGCGCAAGCGAAGCTGCGCCACAATGTCGTGCCGCACCGCCTTGGTCGCGCTGGCCGTGAACGCCGCTACCGGCGTTTCCGGAAACCACTCGCGCAACGCGCGAAGCTGGCGATACTCCGGCCGAAACTCGTGCCCCCATTCGGAAATGCAGTGCGCTTCGTCGATCGCGAAAAATCCCAGCGGCAGCCGTTTCAACCAGTCGAGCACGTCGTCTCGCACCAGCCGTTCCGGCGATAGATACAGCAGCCGGAAAGCCCCCTCCTGGGCCCGCCGCTTGATCTCCCGCTGCTCACCCGAATCGAGCGCGCTGTTCAGGAACGCCGCCGGAATCCCGGCCTGCTGCAAACCCGCGGCTTGGTCCTGCATCAGCGCGATCAGCGGACTCACCACCACGCAGGTTCGCTCCATCGCCACCGCGGGGAGCTGGTAGCACAGCGATTTTCCTCCGCCCGTGGGCATCACCACGGCGACATCGCGCCCGTCCAGAATGCTGCGGACCACCGTCTCCTGTTTGGCGCGAAACTCCGAGTAGCCCCAATGCCGTTTCAGAAGTGTGAGTAGACCAGCCGAATCCAAGAACCAGTATTACGTTTTTCGCAGCGTGGCGAGTCCCGTCCCCGCGCCGATCAGCAGCGCCCCCGCGGTTCGATTGGTCCAAATCGCGTATCTCGGCTGCCGGGCCAGCTCCGACGCCCGACCTGCCGCAATGCCATATCCGAGCAGCACGCAAAACTCGATCAGCAGCGAAGTTACGGCCAACGCCGCCACTTGCAACGCGACCGGACGATGCACGTCGAGGAATTGCGGCAGCAGCGCCGAAAAAAATACGATGGCCTTGGGATTGGACGCCTGCGTCACGAATCCCCCGCCGAAGAGCCGCGCCGCCCGCGTTTCTTTCGAATCCTGAACGTCGAGAACCGCGTTCTTGCCGAACAGCCCCAGCAAGCCCAGGTAGATCAGATACGCCGCGCCGATCCACTTTACAGCGAAAAACAAGTTGTAGGAAGCCACCAGCAGCGCGCCTACGCCGGTCGCCGAGAGCACGAAGTAGGCAGTGTTCGCCGTCAGAATCCCCAGATTCGAAGCCACGCTCTTCCGTGCTCCGCCGCGCAAGGCGCTCGAAAGCACGAATAGCACGGCCGGCCCCGGAATCAGGCACAAGACGACCTCGGTGGTCGCGAACATCCACCACGTCGCCGGCGCGACGGTCCAGCTCATTTACAAACTATACGACAGGCGAGCGCAGCGCCCAAGGCTCGCGAATGGCCACCAGCGTTTTTTCCCGCAGCGCTTCGCTCAGCTCCAGGCCGATAAGGTATTTCGAGCCGTATCGCACCACGTGCTTCACCGAAGCGGCGCCTGACAGGTGGATTCGCTCGGCATTCAGCATCACCCGCGAACGCGCGGCGATCGGCGCGTGCACTTCCACCCTCATCCCGCTCTCGGAAACGTCGATGCACTGACCCTGCACAAACCTCGCCTGCCCTTGTGCGTCTTCCCACGTCAGTCGGACGACCCCGACATATGGGACGCGGCGATGGCGTCGGACCTCTTTTGACATAGTCCTCTAGGAGTCTTATCGGATGCTGGTCACCCGCCCTTTAGTACGATGTTGATTTATGCCCTATGATTCGGACAATCGCTATTGGATGGGTGACGACGACGGCGGCTTCTTCGACGACGGCGGCGGCAACGGCGACGATGGCGATGATTATGGCGATCAGGAAGTTGACGAACAGGATGATCAGGACGGCGACGACCAGAACGGCGACGATCAGGACGATCAAGGAGATGATGGGAGCGACGATCAGGGTGGCGATGGCGACAACGGTGATGGCGGCGACGGCAATGGCGGCGACGATTTCAACGATCCCGACGATCTTCTCGATCTCGACAACGACGTAGCTCTTTCCGCCGACGATTTCCCCAACGCCTCGGCAGCCGACTTCGAAGACGACCAGGGCAACTGGACCCCCGACGATTACCAGCAATCCGCCGCCAATCTCTTCGGCGATCACGAATTCTTCGGCGACAACATGGTCCAGCAGCGCGTCGACGAAGGCTACCAGCCCTTCGAAAATCCTCAATTCATGCGCGGCTTCGACGAAGTGGCGCCCGGCAGCTCGGAAACCGTGCGCCTGTTTGAGCGCGAAGGTCATCTCTCCGCTTTCGGCTTCGTCTCCATGGCGATGCTCGAATACCTGCGCATGCGCTATACCGGCATCGATCTCAGCAATCTCGACGTTTCCATCCCCGGCCGCGGCGAACGCGTCGAGCCCCAGCCCCTGCCTCCCGCGTTCGATTCCGTTCAGGTCGCAGATGCCGTCGACTTGCGCAAGCACTGCACTCCCATCGGCGATCAGGGCCAGACCGCCCGCTGCTCCGCCTTCGCCTGGACCCACGCCACGGAGCTGGTCACGAATCTGAAGACCGGAAACACAGATCGTTTATCGCCCAGCTACACCATGCTCCAGTTCCAGCGCATGCAGGGCGACGCTCAGGATTATCGCTACGCATTTACCGGCGGCGATGGCACGGTCAGTGGGACCGACCCGGGCCAGGTGCTCGCCGAGCGCGGTACCTGCCGCCAGGATCTATGGCCCGATTCGAGCGAAGTCCCTGTCACTTCGGAGCGCGTGCTGATTTCGGATGCTGAACAGCATCACCTGGATGCCTCGCCGTATCCGATCGCGCTCGACGATGTTCGCAAAGTTCTGAGCGCCGGATGCCCGGTACACGTCGCCATCAACACCGGACCGTCGTTCTCCGACGTCGGCCGCGACGGCGTTTTTAACGCCGCCGAAGCCCCCAGCGGACGCCATGGACGCCACGCCATGTTGATCGTCGGATACACCGGGAATTTCTACATCATCAAGAATTCGTGGGGCGAGTCCTGGGGTGATAAAGGCTACTGCTATCTCCCCAAGAACGTCCTGGCCGAATCCGACCCGGACCTGGTCGCGGTGCTGGTCAAAAAGAGCTAAGGTTACTTCGTTACCGGCGTCAACTCGCGGCTCGAAATGATGCGGTCTACCAGACCGTACTCCAGCGCCTGCGGCGGCTCCAGGATATAGTCGCGATCCACGTCCCGGGCGATTTTCTCTACCGGCTGGCCGGTCGCGTTCGCCAGAATCTCATTCAGCGTCTCGCGCATGCGCAGGATCTCCCGCGCATAAATATCGATGTCGGTCGCCTGCCCGGCGAGTCCGCTCATCGACGGCTGGTGGATCAGAATGCGCGAATGCGGCAGCGTGTAGCGCTTTCCCTTGGTCCCGCATGCGAGCAGCACGGCTGCCATCGACGCCGCCTGCCCTACGCAATACGTCACGATGTCCGGCTCCACCAGGCGCATCGTATCCAGGATCGCCAGCCCCGCGGTAATCGACCCGCCGGGTGAATTGATATATAGCGAAATATCTTTCTCCGGGTCCTCCGCCGCCAGAAACAGCATCTGTGCGATCACCAGGTTGGCGACATTATCGTCAATCGGGGTGCCCAGAAAGATGATGTTCTCCTTCAGCAGGCGCGAGTAGATATCGAACGCGCGCTCGCCGCGCGAAGTCTGCTCCACCACCATGGGCACTAACACGGAATTCTCCATGACATAGCTTTCTCCTTCATAAAAACGCGATCAATCGCCGGGAGTCGCTGCTTCCCCCACGACGGAAGTCCCCTCTAGGAGCTTGTTGAAAAAGGGGACAGACCACTGTTGTGTTCCTCGACTGCACGCCGCTGATTTCGCGCCGGAGCGCGGTCGTGGACAGAGCGGACCGTCCCCTTTTTCTACAAGCTCCTAATACTCTATGATACGCGACCGGAGTGTCAGCGAAACACATCATCCCTCCAGGCCGGCACTGCGCACCCATGCCTCCACCAGCTTTGCCGCCAGCGGCGCCTGATCGTGCGCGTGCGGATCGAGCGGCTCCCGCAGCGCCGCCACATCGCCGCAGTTCACCGGCCGCGTCGACCAGTCCGCGATCATCTCCGCCGTCACTTCGGGATGAAACTGAAGCCCATAAACCTTGGGCCCGTATCGAAACGCCTGATGCCGCGTTCGTTCCGACCACGCCAGCAATTCCGCTCCCTCCGGAAGATCGAACGTCTCTCCATGCCAGTGAAAAAAAGTCGACGGCGACGGAATGCCGCGGAGCACCGGATCGCGCCTGCCCGCATCGGTAAGATGAACCGGCTCCCACCCGATCTCCAGCCCGTGATTCCTGTAAACTCGCGCGTGCAGCGCTTTCGCAATCAGCTGCGATCCCAGGCAAATCCCCAGCATCGCCACGCCGGTGTCGAGTCCGCGCCTGATTTCTTCGACTTCGCCCGCCACTTCAGGGTCGTTCGCCGACATCGGACCGCCGAGGACGATCAACCCCCGGTAATCACCCATCGGCCTTGGATCATCTATCTCATGGTATTTTAACGGTATACCAAGACGGCCAAGCATTTGCGCGAAAAGACCCAAATGCTCCCAGGTCTCGTGACGGAGTACGAGAATCGACATAGAATAGGCCTATGAACCCTCGATTCGACTTAAACTGTATTTAAGCTAAGGTTACTATCTGCCGATAACTGATTGGGGAATCATGAGGATTCTGATCGCCGACGACAGCATCGTATCTCGCCACCTGCTCGACGCCACACTACGCAAGTGGGGCTACGAGGTGGTCGTGGCCTGCGACGGCGTGGAAGCATGGAACGTCCTTCAATCTGAGAATGCGCCCAAGCTCGCGATTCTCGACTGGGTGATGCCCGGCCTCACCGGCCCCGAAGTCTGCCGCCGCGTCCGCGAAAATGCCAAGGAAAAGGATACCTACACCTACATCCTTCTGCTGACTTCGAAAAGCCTTAAAGAGGATCTGATCGAAGGCATGGAAGCCGGCGCCGACGACTACGTCACCAAGCCGTTCGACCAGCATGAGCTCAAAGTCCGCCTCCGCGCCGGCACTCGCATCATCGACCTCGAACGCGAGCTGGTAGCCGCTCGCGAAGAACTGCGCGAGCAGGCTACCAAGGATTTTCTCACCCGCATCTGGAACCGCTCCTCCATTCTCGATACTCTGCAACGCGAGTTGATCCGCGCCGGCCGCGAACAGCGTTCCGTCGGCGTCGTGCTCGCCGATCTGGACCACTTCAAATCCATCAACGACACCTACGGCCACTTCGCCGGCGATGCCGTTCTGCGCGAGTTCACGCGCCGCATGCAAGGCTCCATGCGCGCCTACGACGCCATTGGCCGCTATGGCGGTGAGGAATTCCTGATCGTCCTTCCCGGTTGCGACGAAAACGCAACCTCCACCCAAGCCGAGCGGATGCGCGCCGCGCTCGCCGCCGGGCCCATGGACATCAACGACGAGAAACGTCTGGTCACGTGCAGCTTCGGAGCAACCACCTGGCGCCCCGGCGCCGAGAGCGACTCGGAAACCCTGATCCGCATCGCCGACGACGCCTTATACGCCGCCAAACACCAGGGGCGCAACTGCGTGGTCTATCAGCCCACGTCTGCTGACGCCACACCCGCCGGCGCGTCTAAGACCGTCACCTCGAAGTAGCCGCCACCGGGCTTTCCGCCCGTCCTTTTCCGATTCGCGTTAACAACCGGTATCCCATCAGCACCGCCCAGATCGCGGCATACATCAGCGGCAGCCGCACGTCCGATTTCACCAGCCAGTAATAATGAATCACGCCGGCCAGCGCGCTGAAATACACCAGCCGGTGTAGCGCCTGCCAGCGCCGGTATCCCAGCCTCCGCACCCACCCCGCCGTCGACGTCACCGCCAGCGGAATCATCATGGTGAACGCCGCCATCCCCATCGTGATGAACGGACGTTTCACAATATCCTTGCCCATTTCGTTCCAGTCGAAATATTTGTCCACCACCACCCACGTTGTCAGGTGCAGGGACCCATACAGGAACGCGAACAATCCGCACATTCTCCGGAACCGCACCAGTTGCGGCTCCTTCAGGAGCGTCCGCAACGGAGTGATCGTAAGCGTGATCAGCAGGAACCGGATGGTCCAATCCCCGGTGTCATGCGTGATGTATTCCACCGGATTGGCCGTCAAATCCTGCTTCCACGCCCGCCAGCCAAGCTCGATCAGCGGAATCAGGCACACGGCGAACAGCAGGACCTTGGTCCATCTGCTCAGCAGGACTTTCTTCATTTTAAAAACGCGCGGGAAATAGGGTCAGACCACTCTGTCCCCGCCAGCAATCCGCTCGTGCCGCACAAAACCAACAGCCGTGGACAGAGTGGTCTAACCCCTTTTTGCATCCTCACGTTTAGTGGAACTTGCGGAGATCCATGCCCGTGTAAAGGCCAGCCACCTGATCCCCGTACCCGTTGAAAAGGATCGTGTTTCGGGGAGCCAACTCAGGCAGCCGCCGTTCCTTGGCCTGACTCCAGCGCGGATGATCCACTTCCGGATTCACGTTCGAGTAAAACCCGTACTCTTCCGCCGAATACTTCTTCCACGCCGTCGGCGGTTCTTTTTCGACGAACCGGATCTTCACGATGGATTTGATGCTCTTATACCCGTACTTCCACGGCACCACCAAACGCAGCGGAGCCCCATTCTGATCCGGCAGCGTCTCTCCGTACATCCCCACCGCGATCAGCGTCAGCGGGTTCATCGCCTCATCCATGCGCAGCCCTTCGACGTAGGGAAGCTCGATTCCCGCCGCGGACGCGCTGAGCTCTATTTTCGAGTTGTAGTAGCTCTGAAACGCGACGTACTTCGCTTTCGAAGTCGGCTCAAACTGCTTCAGCAGCGCGCTCAACGGAAACCCGATCCACGGAAACACCATCGACCACCGTTCCACGCAACGGTGCCGGTAAATCCGCTCCTCCAGCGGAGCGATCTTCATAATTTCATCCAGATCGAGCGTCCGCGGCTTCGTGATTTCGCCTTCCACCGAAACCGTCCACGGCCGGATCGGATCCAGCTTCCCCGGCGCATTCTTGCCCGGATCCGCCTTCCCCGTCCCGAACTCATAGTAGTTGTTGTAATGCGTCGCCAGATCGAACGGAGTAATCTGCTCATTTGTGCTCAGCGGACTCTTCGCGCCGCTCAGCTTACCACCGGCCCCGGCGAACGGACTCATAAATATCGCCGATCCCGCTGCCAGAAAGCTCCGCCGGTTCAGATAGCTGTCCTTTGGCGTGACGTCGGAGTAGTGAAGGTCAGTCGGCTTTCGAATAATCATAGCGTTGCTTTAATATTACCTCTTACGGTGCGGTCGCTCGTGTGAAACGTCAGCATCCACCGCTTCCTGCGGTCGCGGCTCCGTGCCGCTCTCTCAAATATCAGCAAACAAGCCGCGACCAAAGGAAGTGGTCGATTCCGCGGATTTTCACAAAGACTCGTGAGCCAGCGATTCAGAGCCGCTCGGCCAATCGCCGGGGGCCCGCTAGTAGGACTTCCGCAAATCCATCCCCGAGTAAAGTCCCGCCACCTGCTCGCCGTACCCGTTGAACTTGATCGTGTTTCGCGGCAGAATCTCGGGCAGCCGATGCTCCTTGGTCTGATCCCACGGGCGATCCACGTCCGGATTCACGTTGGAATAAAACCCATAGGCATTCCGTGCCGCCCGGTTCCAAGTCGTCGGCGGCTCGTTTTCGATGAACCGGATCTTCACGATCGATTTTATGCTCTTGTACCCGTACTTCCACGGCACCACCAGCCGCAGCGGAGCCCCATTCTGATCCGGCAGCACCTCCCCATAAATTCCCACCGCGATCAACGTCAACGGATGCATCGCCTCATCCATCCGCAGCCCTTCCATGTAGGGAAACCGGATGCCAGCGCTCCACGATCCCGCCTCGAAATTCGAGTTGTAGTAGCTTTGAAACGCCACATACTTTGCCTTGGACGTCGGCTCAAACTTCTTCAGCAGCGCGCTCAGCGAAAACCCGATCCACGGAAAGACCATCGACCAGCGCTCCACGCACCGATGCCGGTAAATCCGCTCCTCCATCGGCGCGATCTTCATAACCTCATCCAGATCGAGCGTCCGCGGCTTGCCGATCTCGCCTTCCACCGATACGGTCCACGGCCGGATCCGTTCAAGTTTCCCAGGCGCATTCCTGGCCGGATCCCCCTTGCCCGTCCCGAACTCATAGTAGTTGTTGTAATGCGTCGCCAGATCGAGCGGAGCAATCTTCTCATCGGTGCTCAGCGGACTCTTGGCGCCGGTAAGCTTAGCCGCGCCGAGCGCCGCGAACGGACTCGCGCCCATGGCCGCGGCTAGAAAGCGGCGCCGGTTGAGATACATCTCCCTCGGCGTCACGTCGGAGTAGTGAAGGTCGCCCGGAATGGCGTTTCGACGCATGCCAACATCCTTACACAATTATTTCGTCTTCGCATCAACAACCGCCGCCGGAAAGTAGTGAGCGAGAATCTCCAAAAAACCCGCCCCTCTTCGAGCCATCTCCGCCGAGCCGACTTGGCAGAGCCCGATCCGATGCCCGGAAACCTTCCCCCGCACTGGGCACTCAACCCCGAAATAAGGATAATTTTCCACAGACCACCCCGCGTCTTCGAGCGATCTGGTCCGTCCCCCGCAATCCGCGGAATAAAGCGCCGCAATCGCGCGTCCCTGGTAAGTAAGCGCGAGCTCCCGCGTCTCCTCCGACGCACGCCGTGCGGGACTGGCCGCCGGCGGGGGCTCGCGCAAAAACTGGCAGTGCGTGGTATCGCAAAAATCGAACCAGTCATGCCTTCCGCGCGCCGCGATCAGAAACGATCGCGCCACCACCGCCTGCGCCTTGCGCGCCTCGAGCGGCGCACCCGGTGGACCCTCCGCCGCGACGATCGACGCGACTGCCGTTTCTCGATCCATGGTCACAATCGCCAGCAACTCCCCAGCCTGCGGACGGATCTCCAGCTTCCCGTGAAACTCCCGCTGGATTTTCCCCGGCACGCTCAGAATGAACCGCGCCTCTCCCCCATCGCGTCCCGTAACGGTTGCCGCCGACCGCAGCCGCGCCGAATCGCGCCCTTCGAGCGTCTGCGTCCGGCCACTCGATGCCACGATGAGAACGTTGCCCCGAGCCGGCGACACCTCCAGCTCCGTCGGATGAAAAAGCCCGAACACGCCGATCATAACCACCGCAAGCATCGATTAAAGTGTCGTTGAAAAGAGGGGACGGACCACTCTGTCCCCAGACCCACTACGCCCGCCCTCAAGCAAGCCATCTCGCAGCGGACAGAGCGGTCCGTCCCCCTTTTTCAACCTCCTTCACCTCTCCCGCAGAATCCGCGCCGCCGATTTGGCCGCTACTGCCCCTGGCACTCCGTGGACTCTCACCAGCAGTACTGTTCGCGGCGCATCCGCCGGATCCAGCACCACAGCGAACCCATCCCCCGCGTCTCTCTTCTCAGCCACGCACGGCGCGGTCCCAGTCTTCGCCAATCTTCCCCGCCCGATCACTCGCGCGGTCCCCGATTCCGCCGCCATCCGCAACCCATCCAGAATCTCGCGCACGCGAGGCTCAGCCGCGCGCGACGCCAGTTCACAATAAGCCCCTGCCAACGCCAGCGGAGGAATCTTCCACGCCGTCCCCAGCCCGATCCGAGCCTCCGCCGTATCCGCATCCGGCCCCGGAATCCCGAACTTCGCCGCGATCACCGCCAGCGTGTCCGCATTCACGCCGCGCGCCAGATTCAAAAAGTAAGCATTACAGGAGACCGCCAGCGCCTCACGAAACCGCAGTCGTCCGTGTGCCCTTACAGACCAGCACCCATTCGCCGCGCCCTTGCAAACCAACTCCGGCCACGGGTCGCCATACGCGAGCGCTGTGAACGGTTTCACCAGCGATCCCACAGGAATCGGCGTCTGCATATCCGCCCAATGCTGCTCCACTACTTCGCGACTCCGAACATCGACGATCAGATAATCGACGTCCGCCGCGACCGCGAGTGCAAGCAGCAGGATCAAGGCGCTAACCGGTAGACTACCGTCTCCCTGACCATCGACCCCGCATCATGCATCGCCATCTCCGCCGATTGTACCCTCTGCAACGCCCGTCCGATGCTCGCCAGATTCTCCGAAAAGAACATCGGCTCCCGAGCCTGATCGCCTACCCCCGGCGCGATTTGCGGAAAGTCGATCATCCGCGTCATCCGCTCGAAATTCGGAAGCTCGCGCGCGTGCCGCCATCCCGCCGCATAAGCCGCTCCCGCCACGGCAGGACGATTTTTCCTGGACACAATCGCGTTCACCAGATCGCTCGAATTCCCGACCACCAGCCATCGTCCATCGATCGACACCACCAGTTTCCCCAACCCATCCAGCGCCCCCAGGCCCGCCACACTCCACAGCGATCCCGCCGCGTGCGCCAGCGCATCTCGCATCGCGCCCGCGTCCCAACTCTGCCGCGCCAACAGCACAATCGCCGATTCCGTGCCGACAAACACGTCTCCCGCGCGCGTCGATTCCACCGTCAACATCGCCTCCAGCGGAGTCGCCGCCAGCCGCTCCCGCACCGCTTGAAACGCTACCGCACCCCGATCGTCCGTCAGTGGAGCCTCATCGATCCGGATCTCCAGATCCTGCTCCCCGCCCGCATCCGGACTACTCGCCACCGCCGGCGCCTGCTTCTGTTCCACCGCCGGACGTGGACCGGCCGCAAACAGTTTTTCTTCAATCCATCTTTCGGCCCGATCCGCGTTCGGCCGAATCCACGCCCGATAGAACCCCGCATCGTCGGGAACCGAAGCCAGCACCTGCCCCGCCGGCGTCTCATCGTCGATCCCCGCCGCCGCGTTTGACCTCAGCAGCACGCGCCGCTCCCGAACCTCGCCTCGCGTCCGCTCCAAATCCGCTAGTCCCGACGAAAACTGCCCGAGTTCCGTCGAGTTCCGCTGCGCCCAATACGACCGGAAGTGCGAAGAGCTGCAGCAACCGATCCATGTTGTAAACCAGCCGCAGATCCTCCGGACCCGATGCAGCAGCCTGCGTCGCATCCGCAAACCATTTCTCCGACGCGATCGCCGGCCTCGTCTGCCGCGCCAGCAATTCCAGCGCACCGGAAATCAAATCCTCGCGAGTAGCGATCAGCAGCGTGTCGCCCGCATAAGCAAACGCTGCCACACGATGCGACGCCGTGTTTTCCTTCACGTAATAATCCACGCCGCCCGCCCGCCGAGTCTGATAACTTCCTCGCGCCTTCCACAGCGCCGTATCCATCGCCCGAGCCGAAGCCAGATGCGTGATATACAAAACTTCCAAATTCCCGATGTCGTAAATCGCCAGCGCCGAATTCCCTCCCGCTACCGATTCGAGCAGCGCATAATCCGGAGGCACTCCCGCCGCCGCTGCAAATTCGTCCTGCGCCTGCCCCAATCGCAAAAACAACCGCGATCGCGAAAACGCCTGATAATTCGCCCCGCTCAGCCACGCCCGCTTCTCCGCCGTCCCGTTCCAATCCGCCACCAGCCCCGCGAAATCCTCGGCTTCGAGATACAGCAGCGCCCCCGCCGGAAACAGCCCCGGTAGCGGCTGCGGAGCCGGCTGCGCGACCGCCCAATACACCAGCGCCGCCGCAATCACGCCGGTCGCCACATAAACTAACCGTTTCATCGCACCGTCACCCGAGCCCGAACCAGCCGGTCCTGATCCAGATGATCTGTAACCACCGGCCGCCGTCCTTCATTCTTCGCGTTGATCTCCACCCGCCCGCGCACCGTTTCCAGTACCCGTTGAATCCGGTCCACCGGCTCGATCGCCTGCGCGATCTGATAAAACAGCAGCGCAGCGCGCAGATTCCCCAGCCGCTGGTGCGCCTCCGCCAACCCTCGCGCGAATTCGACCCTTTCTGCATCCGGCAAATTTCCCAAAAACTCGCTCGTGGTCCACGATGTAAACTCCGTTTCCTCACCCAGGAATCGCCCCACCACTTCTTGCCCGATCCCCACCGCCAGCGCATCGTGACGAGCTTCCATCGCCGTCCGCAACAACTCAATCTTCGCGGCGAGATCCTTCCGATCGATCGCCACCGCACCCGCCAGCAGCCTCTGCCGCACCGCCGCATCGCGACTCTCTTTCGCAGCTTCCATCCGCGACGCATAAAAGTACGGCTTGCTCACATCCGCTTCGCTCAGCGCATTCGACGAAGAAAGCAGCGCCAGTTCGTCCCCACCCGTGAGTGCCGATCCCTTCAGTTTCCTCAACCCCAACGCCGCCGCAACCCGAGCCCCATACGGAGCGTCCGCCGCTTTAGCAACCGCCGTCAACTCACTCACCGACCCGCCCGCCATGGCCAGCCGCTCCCGAGCCTCCCAGTTCCACGGCTCCGCCTTCACCAGCGCAGACAAAAATTCCGCCGCCGCCGCTTGCCCCGTCTTCTCGAGCAACGCCGCCGCCGAATCCAGCGGCTTGAACGGATCAAACCCATCTCCCGAAACCCGCGTCATCCGATGCAACAACTCCATCGCGCCCGAAATATCCTTTTCTTCGATCCGAATCTCTGCCAGCCCCACGAAATTCGACGCATCCAGATTCCCCGCCTTCAACTCCCGCGAATAAGCAAACTCGAGCACCCGCCGAGCCGATGCCGCATCGCCGTCCTTCGTCAACTGCGTCGCTGCATCGCGAAGAATCTCCATCGTCGGCGTCGCATCGTAACGACCCAATTGCGCCGCCAGCCTCCCCGCCCGCGCAGCCACGCGCAGTTCCAGCGGAATCATCTCCCGAAGCCTCTCCTTCCGCGCCTCCCTCAGCGCCGCAACCACCTCCGCCGCAGTTCGATCCTCCCGATGCTTCAGCAAATACCCTGCTCTCTGGATCTCCCACGACCAAAGCTCGTTCTGCGCGTTGACCCGCTGCTCGCCATAGCTCCGAGCAAGCTGCGCGCGCCCGCTCTCCACCATCCGCGCGTACAGAACATCTTTCTGTCCTTCCGGAATCCACGGCCGATCGATAATCGAACCCAGCAGCCGCACCGGATCCGCCGCCGCCGCGCTCAAATCAGCAATCCACGCCACATCGCCGAGTCCCTCAAATAGCGGTTCCACCTGGAACGCCCCGTTTCGCCGCAGGTACACGCGCAGCAGCTTGTCGATATCGCCACGCAGCGCAGGCAGCGCCTTGGCGTCTCGAATATGATGCACCGTGTCGTTGAAATCGCTCCAGAACGTTTGCGGGACGTGCGCCGAATTCATCTGATCGGTCAGCGCCGCGATCGCCAGCCGCCACTCCTTCACCGCATCTTCATTCGATCCCGCCATCACCGCGAACCGGTCATGCACATCCGCGCGCGACGGTTTCAGCTCCAGCGCCCCGCGATAATCCGCCAGCGCCGGCGCCGCATTCCCCGCCCCGCGAAAATATTCCGCCAGCGCAAAATACCCATCCGAGCGACCCGGATTCGCCTCCACCATCGCCGGCAGAAAATCCGCGTTCCTCGCGAACTCCCCGAAGCGCCCCGCATGGTAAAACCACAAATCCCCGGCGAGCTGCGCGTTCCGATCCACCGGCTTCCCGATCCGCGCCCCGATCGTCATATCCCCCAAAATTCCGCTAAACGCCGCCCGCACCGGAGCCGTATTGGTCGCGAAATAAACCCCCGCCAATCCCGTGTAACTCTTCGTCCACAGCACGCCCATTCGCGTCCCGCGCGCCGCGATCGCCTGCTGCGCGACGCCGGCGCTCCCATGTTCGATCGCATAATTCACCAGCCCATTGGCGACCTCCGCCCGCCGCTCGCGAGCAATCGCCGCCACCAGCCTCTGCGGCTGCGCCATCAGCAACTGCGCGAATCGATCGAACACCGGCCCCGCCAGCGGCGCGCGATCGCTCTGCATCTGCAACACCCGCAACTCCGCCGCTGCGTTCCCACTGGCCCGATAATTCGACGCCGCCTCAATCAGCTCCTCCGCCGGTTCCACTCCCGGCGCGCGAGCATACGCCTCCAACTGCGACCCTAACTCATCGAACGCCAGCCGCCGCTCCTGAAGCGTGACCAGCTTCTCCTTCCACTCCCCGACTTTCTCATCGCCGGGATTCGCCATCATCTGCTCAGCGATCCACTTCGCCTCGACATCCGCCAGCCCCGCATCCCCCGCGACCTCAACCCTCCGCGGATTCTTCTCGAGCGCCGTCACAAACTTCATTTTCTCCTCGGGCGAGTAATATGCCTCAACCACGCCGCCAATTTCAACAGCAACCGCCATCCCCAGCGGATCGTTTAAGCCCGCCAATTTCGCCAGCGCCGCGTCGAAATCGCGCTGCCGCATCGCGATTCGAACCCAGACTCGCAACCCTTCCTCGTCCGGCGATAACTTCAAAGCCTGATCCGCGAACCGCCGAGCCTCCGTGATCATCCCCCACTGATCCAGCTTTTCCGCGACCTTCAAAAGATTCGCCGCGTTGCCCGATCGCCCCTCGATCCAAGCCTTCTGAAGCGCCGCCACCGCGTCCGCATTCCGACCCTGCCGAGCCCGTATCTCAGCCAGCGTCTGCATCCACACTGGATTCCGATACGTCAGGTCGTACAACTTCGTCGCCGTCGCCGCCGCCTCTTCGAACCGCAGCGTCCGCACTTCCAGATCCAGCCGGGATCTCAACAAATCTGTGCGATCCGGCCGCACCCCTGCCGCCCGCGTATACGCTGCAATCGCCGACGGAAAATCCTCCAGACCCGTTTCGATCCTTCCCAGCACCATCGGCCATCGATAATCCTTGGGCGAATCGTTCGCCGCCTTCGAATAGTAATCCCGCAGCTTCGCCGCAACCCCGTTTGCCGACGCATACAGCGCTGCTTCCCGAGCCAGCCCTTCATCCTCCGGATATTTATTCAGCACCTCTATGTACTGGTCCACAGCGCCCGAAAAATCCTTCATCCGCGTGAGCACAGGAATTAGCGCCCGCCGCATCGCCGGCGCATTTTCTCCGTGAATCTTGGACTCATAGAACGTCCGCAATCCCCGATCATCGCCTTGCCGCGCATATGTATCCGCCATCGCCGCGACATACTCCGCATTCTCGGGACTCGCCGCCAGCAATTTCGCCGCGAATCCGCGAGCCCGCGCATAATCTCCCCCTTCCGCCGCCTTCCGCGCCGACTCCAGCGTGAACCCATTCGCGTACCCGCCCGCGGCCCGCCCCGCCGCCTCTTCCAGCACATCCACCGCGCGCCGCGCATTCTTGTTCCGCCAGTGATAATCGACCGCCGCCCGCACCACGCCCAAAATCGCCGGATTCTCCCGATACAACGCGTCGATCACAGCCGCTCCCTGCGCCGTCTGCCCCTGCCCCTCGAAAAACCGGGCAAGCCCTAACCGCAGCCGCATTTTTTCCACCGGATCCGTGGCGACCGCGACCTGCCGCTCAATCGACGTCTGCTGCGCCTTCACGAATCCATCCACCCGCGCGTCATTTTCGATCGCGGCCAGAAGTTCCGGATTCGTAGCCCGCGCCGAAATATCCAGCAGCAGTTTTTCCAAGTCGTCCCGCCGCCCCTGATTCCGTAGCAGTGCGACCCGCAGATGAAACACCCCCATCTCCGGATTCCGCGCCGAAACCAGGTTGTCTGTCAATTGTTCGATATCCGCCCGCAGCGCCGGACGCCGCGCCAGCGACAGCAGCCGCTGCTGCGCGGTCGAATCCGGCTGCGCGATCGCACCCTTGGCATATTCGCGAGCCGCAAATTCGTACGCCCGCTGATTCTCCCGAATCGCCCCATCCTCATACGCAAACAACGCCGGCCGCCCCAGCCGCTGCCGAGCCTCATTGATCAGCCGCAGCGCGTCGTCGTAGCGGTAATAATCCCAGAACACCGTCGCCGCTTCCAGATACGAATCCGCCTTCGAAGGCTCAATTTCCGCGATCCGGTTCCAATCCGCCGCTGCGCGATCGAATCGTTCACGCGCCGCCTCCATCTCACCCAGCCGCGTCAGCGCCGCATGATCGCGCGGATCCGCCTGCACCAGCCGCTCTTCCACCGCGATCGCCGTATCCATCTGATCGAGCGACCGGTAGGCGGCTGCGGTCCTCTGCCCCATCGCGCGATCCGCCGGAAAGCTCTTTTCAATCGCCAGCATCAACGGAGCCGCCGCCTCAAAATGCCCGCGCCACGCTTCTCCCTCAGCCAGCATTCTTTGAGCCGCAGAATTTTGTTCGCCCGCGCGTGCCGCCGCCAGCTCCGCATCCAGCTTCCCCGTCCGCGACAACCGCTCGAAGAAGCGCATCCGCAAATCTTCGGCGTAATACCAATGCTGCCGCAGCAGCGCCTCATACGCGACATCGTTGCGAGCTGGAGCCGCCGAATACGCAGCCAGCAAATTCCGCACGAAACTCAATTGGTGCGGGAATCTCTGATGCGCGTAAACATTCAGTTGCAGCGCCAGCGCCGGACCAACGGGAGCAGTGGTGTGAACAATTTCCCTGAAATATCCTTCCAGCTCGGTCCCGGAAAACGTTTTAATGACATCGCGCGTCAGCCGCGACACATCGGCCTGCCGCCGCTGCCGCAAATACCACCGAGCCAGCTTATGTTCCCAGGTATGATCCGGAAACTGCGCGATCGCGCGTTTATAAACCTGCTCCGCCTCGGCCCCCAATTTGTTCTGGTCGAGAAACGCCGCCAGCGTGTCATACAATCCCGGATCGTTCGGGTTCCGGTCGATCTCCCGCCGGTACAGCGCCAGCGCATCGTTTACGCGCTTCATCGAAACCAGACGCGCGACGTATCGATCCAGCACCCGCGCATATTCGGGGGACCGCAGCTTGTCAAATTGAGGCGCGGCAGTCTCCCCGGCAGCCGGCGCGGGCGGCAGCGCGCCCAGCGGAACCCCTCCCGCACGCTTCGCTAACTCAGCCAGCAGTGCATCGTAGGTCGCGAACTCCTGCGGCGTCCGATTCAACCGCGCATACGCATCCGCCATCCGCATCGCCACCGCCGTACGATTCGGCGCATTCGGAAAATCCGCGAGAAACTTCGTCCCCGCCTGAATCACTCCATCGCTCGACCCGTAGATCGCATACGCCTCGATCGCGCGTTCCCGCAGCTCCGCCCTCTCGGGCGAATTCGGGAACCGCGTTTCAAACAGAGCGACCAATTCCGCCGCCCGCGCCCTTCGAAAATACGGCGCGGCACTCTGCTCCTCCGTCGCGTAGCGATACGGCGGACCCGTATCGTTCAGCAACAGCGACGCGACTCCATTGAGAAATCCAGGATGCGGATCCATAGTGGCGACATCGCGATACAACGAAAGATTCCCCGACCCAAACGAGATCCCCTGCTCCGGAGCCGACACCAACAACCGTGCCAGCGAACTGAGCGCCTTCTCCGCCATCGAATCCGTTTTGTACAACGCGTAATAATTCCGCGCCGCCTCGTCGTAATTGTGCGACCCCTCGAACAGGCGCGCCATTGTCAACAACTCATCGCCCGTCCAAGCCGACTGCCGAGCCTCTTTTCGAACGCGAAACTCGACCAGAGCCCGCTCCGCCGCGGCCGCATTTCCCTGCTGCTGCCAGTAATAAAACAGCCGGACCGCACTCGCCAGGTCCGTTGGATTCGCCGCTACCCCCGCTCGCGCTCGCTCCAGATAAGCCCGCAATTGCCCCGTCTGTTTCAGCAGATCGAAATACTCGGTGACCAGCTTCGCCGGCCACAGTGGACGAAAACTGCTCTCATAGACCGCAATCGCCCGCGCCGGCGTCCCGATTTTAGCCGCAATTTCCGCCTCGGCCTCGATCGGAAACTCCTCGTCTTTCGGAAACTTTCTGCGATACTCGCCTGCTACCGCATTCGCCAGATCGTACCGCTGATGATCCATCGCAAATCGAAAATATCTGGGATACAACCCAGCCGCCGCGCCTGGATAGCGATCGATCCAGGCCGCGAACTGATCCCCGCCCGCCGACGACTCGAGCCTCTGATCGTCCACCAGCTTGATCAGCCGCTCATAAATCTTCCAGTTTCTCTGCTCCGAATCGGGCAGCATCTTCTCCGCATCCGGCAAATTCTCGCGCCCGGCCATCGCCAGCGCCGTCAACTCATCGTTCGATCGCAGCCGCCGGTGATAAAAATCCGCCAGCGCGATCCGCGCCGCGCCCTTATCCTTCGCAACCTCGATATATTTTTTCCAATCCGCTTCTGCGGCCGCGAAATCCAGCGCCTGCTCCGCCTCCAGCGCGCGCAGCGAATACAATTCCGCGTCGGAAGGAGACGCCGCAATCAACTTTGAAAGATCCGAACGAGTCTCCCCAGGAGGCCGCCGCACCGTGCCTCTAAAAAACACATTCTCCAGCCGATTCCCCGCATCGATGTTCTCAGCCCACCGAGTCAACTCAGCCCGAAGCCCCCACACCAAACAAATCAAGAGAATCGGTGTGAATCTGTGTTGATCGGTGGCCAAGAGCGTCTTAAGGGAGAATTTCAACATCCACCTCCCCGCTCCCGATGTTGTGCGCGAAATCTTCGGCGGTCACCGTGACTTTGTAGCGCCCAGCGGCCAGCGTCGCCGGGACCATCAGTTCTCCCACGCTCGATCCCATCTCCGCATTCCACCGCAGATACGCCGGAGCAGCACCATACATCCGGGCCACAATCGTCCGCGTGGTATCCGACGCACTCACCCGCAGCTTCACGACATCCCCGCGATGAAACTGAACGCGCTCCAGCTTCACGTTCACCGTCGGCGGCTGGCTCGCGATCACGAACGTCTTCGACTCGCGAAACACGCGTCCTTCCCGGTCACGCAGGATCAAGCGCACGTGATACGTCCCGTCCGCCAGATCCTTCGGCGCCAGAAAGCGCGTCTGCCACGTGTCTTCGTCTTCCAGATACCGCAGCTTCTTCACCAGCCCGAACGGAAACATCGCGACCACCGAATTAATCGATTCATCCGTCTTCACGCGCAGCACCGGATCGCCGGGACGAATCAGCCTGGGCCGCAGCAGCGCGCGCGGCGCCGCCAGAAACGACGTGTACGGCGTAACGAATTTGTATTTCCGCGAAAGACGGATGATCTCGTCGATGGTGGACTGATCCTCGCCGTCCCGTTCGATCTTTTCAAGCAGCGCATCCACGCGAGCCTTCGCCCACATCCGCGGCAGATGCGGATGATCGGTATTCTGCGCCGGAAGCGCCGCCGTCGCGCGCGTCTGCCCCACTGTGAACGTAGCCTGCCCTCCTGGCTTCTTATATTCACCCGCCCAAGTCTGAACCGAGCCAGGGAAAACGCTTTCTTCCAGTGGATAAACCAGATCGAAGTTCGCCGAGGGCGTAATTCCCAGTTGCAGATTGTCCACCGGCTGCCGTCCGATCTTGGCCAGAAACGCGTTCAGCTTGAAATCCACCGGCTCCGATCGACCGGACCGCTTCAAACACCCCGCGATTGCGCGCCAGCATCCGCCCCAACGGCAGATTCGCGTCATCGCCGGTCGCGAAAACATACGTTCGAGGCCGACGGGCTTCGGCGATTTGTTTCCATTTCGCCGTATACCATTCGCTCAGCTTGCTGTTTTGCAGAATTCCGCGCGTCGCGCCCAAATCGCCCAGCATCACGATGTATGGATCGGACGAAAACGTCTGCGAAAGAGCCGCATCGAGCGCAGCCTGAATGTTCGTTCCTCCGCGCAATCGCTCCGCCCGCAAGAACGCCAGAGCTTTCTCGACCGCCTCTGGAGTCGCGGCCGCGGGAGCCGGCGCAAACGGCGTCACCTGCTCATTGAACGCCAGCAAGTTGAACGAATCCGACGGCCGCAGCGACCTGAGCAGCGATTCCAACGCGTGAAAACTTCGCTCCAGCTTTTCCCACTGCATCGACAGCGACGTATCGAACAGAATCACAATGGACCGAGGAGCCACCGGCGCATTCGTCGAGGGCAGCGCCATGAGAGCCGAAGCCTCGAAGAATCCCGGATCGGAGCCATCCCGGTACGTCAGTACTTCCAGCGCATTCTTGCGCGCGTCCAATCCATATTTCAGCGAAAAGTCCTCCGTCAGCGCGACATTAGAGCCTTCAAACGAGGCTTCGACCGATTTCACCGTCTGCGCGTTCATTTTCATCGGAAATGCCTTACTGACGAACTGAAAATCTCGCATAGCGTGAGCGCCTTTCACGCTCACATGGATGGTCAACCGCCCTGCGGTCTGCGCGCGATAAACATCCGGGCGCAGCGGAATCGAGAAAAACGCCCCGGCCTGCTCGACCGACAGCCGTTCCTGATATTCGATCTCCAAACGCTTGGTTCCGTAGGCCGGAATCGGCACGATGCGCGCGCTGAAAATCGAAGTACGCCGCGCTTCATCAGCGTCGCGTTCGCCCATTTGCAGCAAGCCCGGATCCAGCGCCTGCAAGCGAATTTCGCGATACGTTTCTTCGGCGCGCTTGCGCTCCAGGATCACTCCCGGAATGCGCGTGGTATCGTCCCATACCGCGAAATCGGAAACGAGCGCCGCGCCCGGAAGCGCGAAGACATAATTTCCTTCGAGCAATTTCGCGGTATGATTTCCGAAAATCTGCCGGATGTTGACTTTGGCGCAGCCATTGTCGATAACCACGTCAATCGCCATCTCATCCAGCGACAGCACTTTCGCATCCGGCTGTCTGAGTGTCGATGGAATCAACATTCCCGTATCGCCAAAAACCAGCGGCGCAATCGCGAAAATCAGCAGTCGCTTCATCGGACTACCGTCGATTCCGGAACTTTCACCAGCCCGTTATCCGTGCCGATGTAAAGGACTCCGCCGCGCGTCTCAATCGCGGTGACGTTCGACGAAGGCAACCCCGCCATCCAGAAATTCCACCGCCCGCTCGCAGCGTTGTACACCGCGAGCCCGCGATCCAGTGTCCCCGCGTACACGGCGTTCGTCGTCGAAACCATCGCATTGGCGTTGATCTCGACCGTCCCGCGCATCTCGTCGAAGCTCTGCCAGCGCCCCGAGCGATCGAAGCGCATGACTCCCGCGCCATACGTGCCAACAAACCAATCGTCGCGGACGCGCACCAGCGCCGTGATCCAGTTATGTTTCAGCGCGGAATTGGCGGTAGTGAAGCTGGCTTTCACCATCTCGCCGTCGAGGATCGACAGACCGCCGAGCGTGCCTACCAGCGTTCTGACTCCATCCGACCCGAGCGCGTAGGCGTGATTATTCACCAGCCCTTGAAACGCGTAAATGCTGCTGATTCCCGAAGCATCGATAAAACTGACGCCCGCCGGAGTTGCCGCGATCGCGCTGCCGTCAGGTCTGAGAACCACATCCGTCACCTGATTCGCGATCAGCCCGTCGTCATGCGTGATCACGCGGCGACGCGCGCCAGAAGCATCGAACATGACCAGGCCGTTCGCCGTCGCGACGGCCGAGACTTCACGCGCCGCGTTCTGCGCGATGCGATTGACGCAGAACAGATGGTCGTCTTCAAACCGTTCGCCGCCCAAAATCTGCAAGCCGCGGTCGAAATACCCGATCCACAGCCGCCCGCTTCCATCCATCGACAGCGCCGCTATATTTCGATCCACCAGCGTCGCGTCTTCACGCCGAATCACTTCCTGCGAGCCGCGCCACAGAGAATCCTCCGCAAGCGCAAACACATCGCCGTCGAAGCGGAAGATCTTATGAATGGAACACCCTGGACACACGCCGGCGCGATGTGACGGAACTTCGACCATCCCTTCATCCAGCGTCCCGATCCAAAGTTTTCCCCCGGAGGCAAACAGCGCTTGCGAGAAATATCCCGGCGCGAGCACCTGAGAAAATTTCCCGTCGCGAATTTCCGCCACGCCCATCGCCGTCCCCGCGTAAACCGTGCCGTTGTCCTGCCCGAGCGAAAGTACCTGGTGGTCAGGCAGTTCATCGTCAATAGATTCAAGGGTTCCCGCGTTCCAGTGGAGCAAGCCGCGATCGATGGTGCCGACCCATAAACTCGCGTCATCACCCACCAGCGCCGTGACTTGAGCGTCGGAAAGGGATGCATGGAACGGTTTCAGCTCCCGGCCGTCGTAGACTAGAACACCCATCTTTTCGGTTCCAATCAGAATTCTCGAGGTCGCCAGCGGCAATAGCGCGGTGATTTTACGGAACCTCGCGTCTTCGGCCCGGATCTGGCGGAAGGTCCGTCCGTCGAAGGCGACCACGCCCTCTCCCAAGGTCGCGATCCACAATTCTTCGCCGTGCGAATCCCCTGCGGATCCGACCGCCAACGCGGTCAATGGCGCGGCGGGAAGCTCCGCGCCAGCGCGATAACGCGCGATCAGGGCGCCATCGGCGTCGTATTCTGCAAGTGCCGTCGGTCCCGCGATGAACAGGTGCCCGTGGAACATCTGCGCGTCGCGAAACACGGCGGGGGCTCCGATGAATTCGAGGCCCACGGGCAACACCGGCTGGATGATGTGTTCCGTGAATCGGATGCGCGCTTCACCGGCGACGCGTTCGCGCGTTTCGCTGAGGACGCCTTGGGCGCGCCACAACGTCCACGCTCCGAACATCAACGCCGTCCCCAGTGCGATCGCCAGGGGCAGCCATACACGCCTGCGCGGCATTGGTTCAATCATAGAATAAGACTGTGTCTCCCTACGACGCCCTGCTGGTGATTTCTTTCGGCGGTCCTGAAAGACATGAAGACGTGATTCCGTTTCTAGAAAACGTCCTGCGCGGGCGCAACGTTCCTCGCGAGCGGATGCTCGAAGTGGCGGAGCATTATTATCATTTCGACGGCCGCAGCCCCATTAACGATCAGAATCGGGAACTGGTCGCCAAGCTGCGTGCCGCGCTCGACATCCCGGTGTATTGGGGAAATCGCAACTGGCATCCGCTGCTGGAAGATACGATGCGCCAGATGCGCGGCGACGGGATTCGGCGCGCGATTGCGTTTGCGACCTCTGCGTTCGGGTCGTATTCGGGATGCCGGCAGTATCTGGAGGATATCGAGCGGACGCGGGGCGGCCTAGTGATCGACAAAATTCCTCCGTTTTCAAGCCACCCAGGGTTTCTCGAAGCCGTGATCGACCGGGTGCGCGCGGCGCTCGATGAATTGCCCGGCGGGCGGCTCATTTTCACAGCGCACAGCGTGCCCATTTCCATGGCGCAGGTGAGCCCCTATGTAGCGCAGCTTGAAGCTGCATGCACCGCGGTGGCGCAGGCTGTCGGACGCAGCGGCTGGAAGCTCGTGTATCAGAGCCGTAGCGGACCGCCGGGACAGCCTTGGCTCGAGCCCGATATTTGCGATTATCTGCGAGAGATTCGATCTGACGTTGTCATCGTGCCGATCGGGTTTCTTTCCGACCACATGGAAGTGTTGTACGACCTGGATACGGAGGCGCGTGCGGTGTGCCAGGAAATCGGCGTAAGGATGGTGCGGGCGGGCACCGTGGAGACGCATCCAGCCATGATTCGGATGATCATGGAGCTGGCGGGCGTAGAACCGGTCGCGTGCGCGGCCGGGTGTTGCCCGCCGGCTCGGCGAACAAAATAAAATCTTGAGGGCCGAGCTTTGTTATCGGCAGGATGTCACTCGATCGTTATCTGACCTCGGCGATGCCGTGAGCCGGGCGCGGAGCACGCGGCTCAACGCGTTCCAGTTCTCCCAAGCCGGAGGGATCACCCATGGCTGAGTTCGGCCGCGAGGAACTCGGGCGGGGAGGCTAGTCACTGCATGGCAGTTCTTCAACGAACTGACGGTGAACCTTGATTTTGCTCTCGTTCTTGCGGGCTGCTGCCAGGTCGTAGGCAAGCTGCATCCGCAACCACGTCTCTTCTGTGCTGCCAAACGCTTTGGTGAGCCGGATCGCCATCTCCGCGCTAACGCCGGACTTGCCGGGCAGCCTGTAGGAAAGCGGGCCTATTCGTGCCTTAGGGCCACCACGGGATCGACGCGCATTGCTCGGCGGGCTGGGATCAAACAACCTAGCGTCGCCGACAACACCAGCGTCGCCGAAGCGATGAAAAGGGCGAGCGGGTCGGTGGGGGAAACTTGGACCAGCTCGGACTTCAGGATGCGGTTCACCGCGAGCGACGCGGCCAGGCCGATGATCAGACCGACTCCCAAGGGGAGCATTCCCTGCCGGAACACGAGCTTGAGAATATCGCGAGCCGTGGCGCCGATTGCCATGCGGATTCCGATCTCCTGAGTCCGGTGGCTTATCGAATGCGCGATCACCGCGTACAGCCCGATCGATGCCAGTAAGAGCGCGATCGCGGCGAAGATCAGAAACAGGATTCCGTAGAACCGGCTGTCCCAATATTCCCAATACATCTGCAAGCGGTCCGTCATGGCGAACGGGCCGTAAATGGGGAGATCGGAGTCGAGCGCCTGAACTTCACGCCGGAACGCCGTTCCAAGGCTGCCGGGAGGGACGCGGGTTCGCGCCAGGACCCACATGCCGGCTTGCGGTTGTTGCCTATAGGGCAAGTAAACCAAAGGATCGAACTGTTGCCGGGTGGTGTCGTTCTGAACGATATTCGATGCGACGCCGACCACCGTCAGCCACGGTTCCGGCGTCTTCCCGTTGAAGAAGCGAAGACGCTTGCCGAGCGCATCTTCTCCCGGCCAATATTGGCTGGCGAAACGCTGGTTCACGATTGCTACCGGTACGCCTGAAGCGCCGTCGAAAGCATTGAAGTCGCGGCCGGAGAGAACCGCGGCTCCGAGTGTCTGGAAGTAAGACGGGCCAATGACCAAGGCAGAAAGCCTCGGGCGGCGCTGGTCTTCAACTGGCGGCGCGCCGGCGAGCTCGTAGGGAAGCAGGCGCGAACCTGAGGTCGGAAGCCGTTCGGCGATGGCGACGGATTCCACACCCGGAATCGATTCGAGGCGCGTTTTGAGCCGGTCAAAGAAAGAAACTTGCGACTCCGCGCGTGGATATTTCTCGGCGGGAAGCCCCAGGGAACCGATCAGGATATTCTCTGTTTTCACGCCCACATCTGCGCTATAGATCTTAAGAAAGCTGCGAATCATCACGCCGGCTCCGGCCAGCAGCACCACGGCAAGCGCCATTTCGCCAGTGACCAGGAGAGCAGATAAATGCTTTCCGCGTCCTCCGCCTGTCGCCCCGCGGCTGCCGTCCTTCAACATGGAGTTGACGTCCAGTTTCGAGAGCCTGGCGGCCGGGGCAAGCCCGAATAGCAGTCCGGTTCCGATTGAAATCGCGATCAGGTACGCGAGAATGCGGTGGTCCATCGAATAGTCGAGGATCAGCCAGGACGCTTTACTCGCCATCGCGAGCTGGTAGGCGCGGACGCCCCATCGGGCGATCCACCAGCCGGCCAGGCCGCCGAGGCCCGATAACATCACACTTTCGATCAGGAACTGACGAATGATCCGCCAGCGTCCGGCGCCGAGCGCGATGCGGACGGCAGCTTCGCGGGAGCGGCCGATCGCGCGGGCCAGCAGCAGATTCGCGAGATTGGCGCATGCGATCAGAAGGACCAAACCAACGGCTCCCCACATCGAACCGTAGAGGGTGATCGCGTTGGGGCCAATGAAGAACTCGTGGAAATTCTGGATCCGTGGGATGAAATCCCGATTGGTGAGCGGGTAGGCAGCCGCGATGCGCCGCGCGATGGTTTGAATTTCGGCGCGGGCGGTCTCGATGGTCACACCATCGGCAAGACGGCCGAATACAAACCAGGTATCGCGATTTTCGCGCTTCAGGACGTTCGGCGTCTGAACCAGCGGAACCCATAGATCCGTGGTTTGCGGGAAGGAAAAGCCTTGCGGCATGATTCCGATGATGGTGGTCGGGAGGCCGTTCATTCGCACCGTCTGACCGATGACGGCCGGATCTTTCCCGTAACGGCGCTCCCAGAAGCCGTAGCTCAGGATGGCTACGGGCTGGGCGCCCGGTGCTTCATCGGAAGGGGTAAAATCGCGCCCGATTACCGGCCGCTGGCCGGCCAGCGTGAACGTGCCGGCGCTGACTTCGGTCGCGTCGTATCTTGCGGGGAATCCGCTCTGATCGCTGAGGATTTTCGCCACGCCGTGGACGATCGCCATGCCTTCAAACGACTTGGCCTGCGCGCGGTAGTCCTCAAAATCGGGATACGAGACACAGCATCCGTTGCCGCTGATGTATACGATGCGGTCGTTCCGATCCACCAGCGGGAATCCTTTGAAGAGGATCGCGTTCGTCAGAGTAAATACGGCGGCATTGACGCCGATACCGAGTGCGAGCATCGTGACCGCGACGGCAGTGAAGCCGGGGCTCTTGGCCAGCGTGCGGAAACTTAAGCGAATGTCGCCAAGCATCGGAGATTAGACGCTGAAGAGCAGTATAACGCCAAGATTACGATGTAAGGGCGCGATAGACGTCGCGCTTAGGCAGGCCTCGCGACTTCGCAACACGTTTGATGGCTTCCATGCGAGGCACTCCCTGCTGTTCGAGGGCGCGGACGGCATCGGCGATGGGAATGTCATCGGTTTCCGGGATTTCGCCTTTTCCGATTAGAAGCGTGATTTCGCCGCGGATCGCGGGCCGTGCAGCGAGGCTGGCGCGGACTTCCGGCGCTGGGCCGCGCAGGAATTCTTCGTGGAGCTTGGTCAGCTCGCGCGCGATGACGACTTCGCGTGGGCCGAGCACGGCGGCAATATCGTCGAGCGCGTCGAGAATTCGGCGCGGGGCTTCGTAGAAAATCAGCGTGCAGGTCTCGTGTTTTAATTCTTCGAGTAATTTCCGGCGTTGCGAGGTCTTGGGCGGGAGGAAACCGCAGAAGCGGAAGGAATCCGTCGCGAGGCCGGAAGCGGCGAGCGCGGCGAGGGCGGCCGAAGGACCTGGAATCGGGGTTACGGTGATACCGGCGGCGATCGACGCGAACACCACGCGATAGCCAGGGTCTGAGATCAACGGCGTGCCCGCGTCGGAGACCAGCGCGATGGATTCGCCGGAGAGCAGGCGCTCAACCAGTTCGGCCGCGCGGGAGGCTTCGTTGTGTTCGTGGTAGCTGACGGTGGGTTTCGCGATTCCGAAATGATCGAGCAACTTACGCGTTTGGCGCGTGTCCTCACAGGCGATCAGCCTCGCTTCGCGAAGAATCCGCAGGGCCCGAAGCGTGATGTCTTCAAGGTTGCCGATCGGCGTCGAAACGATGTAAAGGACTCCGGGCATCGTAGTACGATGAAACGTTAACCGATATGGAAGCAGAGAAACAAGCGGCGCCGAAATACTACGTTTGGGAGGTTCCGGGGAAACCGGTGATGGTATACCTGCATTATGACGCGCTGGACGGGCTTCTGAACGAAGTGATGCGGGGATTCGGCGCGGTGCCGAAACGCGGCGCGGAAGTGGGCGGAGTGCTGATCGGCACCATCGAGCGCGGGGACGTATCGGTGGTGCGGGTGGAGGATTTTGAGGCGGTGGAGTGCAATTATAAGCACGGACCTTCCTATATTCTGGGGGAAGAAGATGGCGGGGCGTTTCGCGAGGCGTGCCGGAACTGGCAGCCGGATGAGGCGCGGCCGGCCTACGCGGTGGGTTTTTTTCGCAGCCATACGCGGGAGGGAATGTCGCTGTCTCCGTGGGACCTCGAGCTGCTGGACGAATATTTTCCGTCGCCCGCGCATATCGCCCTGCTGATTAAGCCTTACGGGACCAAGGTCAGCACGGCGGGATTCTTTTTCCGCGAAGACGGCGTGTTTCAAGCGGCGACTCCGCTGGAGTTTCCATTCCGGCGATCCGAGTTAACGGGTGAAGCGCCGCCGCCGCGCCGATCCATCGTCGAATCGCGGGCGGAATCGCGCGCGCGGACGGGCGGCCGGGAGGCGGTTGGGCCGATCCGCCAGCAGCCGGGGCCGGCGTACGCGATCACGACGCCCTCGAAACCGCGGCTGCGCAGCGCGATCTGGATCCCGCTGTCGTTTGTATTTCTATTGCTCGGAGTCGCACTGGGGTTGATGATCGCGCTGGGACGAACCCCGGGTCCGGCTCACGAGGGTCCGGATTTTTCGCTTGGGTTGTCGATTGTGCCGCAGGACGGGAATCTGAGTGTGAAGTGGAACCCGGAGGCGCCGGCGATCCACACGGCGGACCGCGGGGTGCTCGAAATCGAGGACGGGACGTTCAAAAAATCCGTAGATATGGACGCGCCGCAGCTCAGCAACGGAAGCATTCTATACCGCAATTCGTCGAAAACGGTTCACTTCCGGCTGGTGGTTTATCCCAAGGCTCATCTCAGCGTGGCGGAGACTTTGGACTGGATCCAGTAGGGCGCGGCCGCGGCGTCGCATCTCCTTCGGTCAGGCCCATGGCCCATTTGACGGCTTCGCGATACATGGCGGGCACTGCGGGATGCGTCCATGCCGCGGCGGGGTGGCCGAAGGTCGAATAAAAGACGCGGCCCTTTCCATACATTTTCACCCAGGCCACGGCGAAATCCTTGTCGGTGCGGTGAACGCGGGGGTTGGACAGGTCGATCTTGGTTTCATCCAAGCGCGCCAGGACGCGAACTTTGTCGCGCGAGAATTCTTTGCTCGGCTGATAGATCTCGTCTTCGATGGTGAATTCGCGAGGGAAACCCTGCATGGCGGGGAATTTCGGATCCTCGACGATGACGGGCGCCTGGAAGACTCCCCAGGGATGTTCGTTGAACCAGGCGCCGATCATTTCCCCGTAGGCAGGCCATTTGTAAAGCGTGTCGAGCGCGGAGTGGACCCCGATGAATCCTTTTCCATCGTCGTGGACGAAGGAAAGCAGGGCGGCTTTCTGTTCGTCGTCCATGGGGATCTCGCCGGTGGTGTAGAAAAGAATGGCATCGAAGTAATCGAGATTTTTCGCATTGTTATCCAACTTCTTCTTGGTGATGAGCTGGGTATCGGTGCGGATGTAGGTGTCCCACAGGCCGGTGTCTCTGCCGATTTTCCAGATAGTGCCGAGCGCGTCCGATGTGGAATCGTGCTGATAGCCGGCCACGGCTCCGATGGCGAGCAGGCGCTTTTTCGCGGGCGGTTGCGCGGTGGCAAGCATGGTTGCCAGAAGAAGGATCGCGAGAGATTTCATTTATTTCCACTCCGCGGTGAAGATGTTGAATTCGTAACGGCCGGTGGCTTTATAGCTGGACGCGAAGACCAGGGTTTTACCATCGGGAGAAAATTCGGGGAATGACGTGAAGCCGCCGTAGCTGGTGACTTGTTCGAGCCCCGTGCCGTCGAGATTGACCAGGTACAGTTCAAAATCGCGGCTGTCGCAATTGTGCTTGTTCGATGAGAACAGGATTTTCTTGCCGTCGGGCGTGAAGGTGGGAGCGAAGCTCGCGCAGCCGAAGTTGGTGATCTGCTTCTGATTCTTGCCGTCGGAGTCGGAGACGAACAGCTCCATTTTCATGGGCGTAGTGAGATTGTCCTTGAGCAGCGCGCGATAACTCGCGAGCTTTTCGGGTGTATCGGGATGATTCGCGCGCCAGACCAGTTTCTTTCCGTCGCGCGAAAAGACGGCGCCGCCGTCGTAACCTTCCGCGGTGGTGATGCGCTTCTTACCGCTGCCGTCTTCGTTCATGGTCCATAGGTCGAGATCGCCCGAAGCTAACGAAGTATAGACGATCTTTTTGGTTTTCCAGTTCACGGTGCCTTCGGCATCATAGCCGGGCGTGTCAGTCAGTTTCTTGATAATCTTGCCATCGTCAGTGGCGAGATAGATTTCAAAGCCGGGGTAGACCGCCCACACATAGCCTCGGCTGCGATCGGGGGGAGCGGGGCAGGCGGGGTCGGTTTCGTGAGTGGAGGCGTAGATGATGTGCTGGTTGTCGCCGAGGAAATAACCGCACGTAGTCACACCTTTGCCGGTTGACACCAGGTGTTGATTGGAGCCGTCGGCGTTCATGATGTACTGCTGATCGCAGGAGCGGCCGTCGCGCGTGGATTGAAAGATGAGGCGTTTTCCATCGGGCGACCAGTAGGCCTCGGCGTTTTGGTTTCCGCCGGAGGTCAACTGCTTGAGATGGTCCAGGTGTTGCGCCGAACAGACCAGCGGCAGGAGGAACCAGAGTTTCTTCATCGCGACCATTGTAAAGGGTTAGAGTTGCGTTGAAAAGGTTGCGCTGCGGTGTGAGTCGGACCGCTTACTCGCGAGTTCATGTGAAAAGCGGCAGGAATCGCTCCGTAACCGTCGCGGCTCCGTTCCGACGACGCTTCAGAGCAGCTACCGGCAGAGACGCGCGCGTCAGCAAGCGTTCGTTTTTTCGCATTCACGCAGACTCCGGCGGGAACGGAGAATCATTGTTACGTTGGCTTCGCAAAGCTGCGCCGAGCAACGTAGTGTGTTAACAATAAAAGATGAAACTCGGGATCGACTTCGGTACGACGCGGATTGTGGTCGCATCGGCCGATCGCGGGAATTACCCGCTGGTCCCGTTTGAGGCGCCGGAAGGCGCGTTCGAATGGTTTCCGCCGCTGGCAGCGATTCGAGGCAGCGAGCGGCGCTTCGGCTGGGATGCGTGGAACGCGCAAACCGAACCCGGCTGGACCATTATCCGTTCCATCAAGCGGTATCTGGAAGACGCGGGCCCTGAAACGCTGATCGAAGCGGGAGGGTCGACGACGCCATTGGCGGGGTTGTTGCACGGCGTGGTCGGGTCGCTTCGGGAAGCGCTGGCCGCGCGGTTCGGTAATGCGGAACCCCTGGAAGCCATGCTGGGCGTGCCCGCGAACGCCAACAGCAATCAAAGATTTCTGACCGTGGAGGCGTTCCGGCGCGCTGGATTTTCGGTGCTGGGGCTATTGAACGAGCCGTCGGCCGCATCGATCGAGTTCGGACACCGGCAGAGGACCACAGGACGGATTCTGGTCTACGATCTGGGCGGCGGGACCTTCGATGTTTCGCTGGTCGAGCTGGATGCGCGTACGCATACGGTGCTCGCGTCGGAGGGAATTTCGACGCTGGGCGGAGACGATTTCGATCACAACCTGGCGGCGCTGGCGATTGGAGAAGAGCGGCTGGCGTCGCTGCCGGCGGCGGCTCTGTTTCGTTTTCAGGAAGAATGCCGGCGGCAGAAAGAAGCGCTGCATCCGAATTCGCGCAAGATCGTGGTGGATCTCGACGTAATCGAAGAAGGCATGGGGCAGGTCACGGTTCCGGTGGCGGATTATTACGATCGCTGCCGAACGATGCTGGAAGAAACGCTGGTGCCCACCTCTCGACTGGCGGCGGAGGGTGACCTGGAAGCGGTGTACATCACCGGCGGCGGGAGTGAGCTGCCGCTGGTGGCTCGGGTGCTGCGGGAAGAGTTCGGGCGCAAGGCGAAACGCAGCGAATATACGCGATCGGCCACGGCGATTGGGCTTGCGATTCAGGCAGACGCGACTTCGGGATACGCGCTACGGGAAATGTTCACGCGAAATTTCGGTGTGTGGCGGGAAAGCGACGCGGGTCGCAAGATGGTGTTCGATCCGATTTTTCCGCGGGCGACGCGGCTGCCGGCCGCGGGCGATCCGCCGCTGTGCGTGCGGAGGCGCTACCGGCCGGTTCACAACGTCGGCGATTTCCGCTATCTCGAAGCGAGCCAGGTGGAAGACGGGCAGCCTTCGGGAGACATCGCGGTGTGGGATGAGATTCTGTTTCCGTTCGATCCGGCGCTGGCGGATGCGCGGGCGCTGGAGGCGATGGAGGTGAACCATTCCGATCTCGCGGCGATCCAGCAGATCGAGGAGCAGTATGCATGCGATGCAGCGGGGGTGGTCACGGTGACGATTCGCAATCTGACGTTGCATTACGGGCGCGAGTACAAGCTGGGCCGCTGGAGCGGAAAAACGGCGGTGGTGAAGCCGGCCGCGCGAAAGAGGTCGCGTAAGGCCGCCTTGTGACTTTTAAGAGGGTTTACGATTTGGGTCAGCCGCTCTTCGCGGGCATGCCGCATTTCCCGACGCATCCGCCGTTTCTGTTTACGCTGAACAAGGTTCACGGGGAATCCGTGCTGGACAATGGCGCGAGTTCGGCGTCGGAGACGATCACGCTGGGCGGTCACGTGGGCACGCACATCGATGCCCTGTCGCATTTTTCCTGCGATGGAAAGCTGCACGGCGGCGTGGCTCCGACGCAGAGTTATAGCGGCGGCGTGACGGAGCATTCGGTCGATTCGATCGAGCCGATTCTCCGGCCGGGCGTGCTGTTCGACGTCGCTGGACTGATGAAAGTCGACGCGCTGGCTGAGGATTTTGTGATTACTCCCGAGCATCTGGAGGCTTGCAAAGTGGAGCCGGCGGCGGGTGGGATCGCGCTGATCCGCACGGGGTGGGCTCGATTCTGGAGCGACGCAAAGAGGTTCATCACGGGCGGGCAGGGCGCTGTGGTGGTGGGGCCGGGCCCTCAGGAATCGGCTGCGCGGTGGTTGAGCGAGCGCGGCATTTTCGCGGCGGGATCGGACACGGTGGCGTTCGAAAAAGTGCCGTCGAAGATGGAAGTTCACGTTCATCTGCTGGTGAAGAATGGGATTCATATCATTGAATGTTTGAATCTGGAGGAGCTGGCTCGGGACGGTGTGAAGAATTTCACGTTCGTCGCGCTGCCGCTGAAGATTCGAGGCGGGACGGGGTCGCCGATCCGTCCGGTGGCTTTGATATAGCCGCAGATGAACGCGGATCGACGCGGATAAAGCATGGTGATTACTCCGCAGATTCGATTCAGCCCGCTAGTTCGCAAAGCATTGCGGTTCCGCAGCCGATTCGAGGAGGCTAAACAAGCCGAGAACGCAACGGCGGTTCAGTGGTATCCATACGACTCGTCTGCAAGTCTTTTTGTCTTACAGAGGTTGCTCGGCGCCGCTGGAGTTTCGTTGGAGCAAGCCGCTGCCGGACGCACGATCCTGGATCTTGGAGCGGGGGATGGCGCCCTAGCCTTCTTTTTCGAGTCGCTCGGATACCGAGTGCAAGCGCTAGACTACTCGGGAACCAACATAAACCGGATGCAGGGAATCCGCGCGCTGGCGCGTCACTTCGGGTCAGGCATTGAAATTCAAGACGTTGACTTGGACCGGTGTCCTGAGTTCAGCGGCACATTTGGCCTGACGTTGCTGCTCGGAACGCTTTATCATCTTAAGAATCCATTCGGTCTCCTGGAGAGGCTTGCGGCGCATTCCGGCTACTGCTTTCTGAGCACACGAATCGCGCGGACGGACCCTGAGCACAAAGTGCGTTTGGACGGTCTGCCGGTGGCGTATCTTCTGGGCGCGGCGGAGTGCAATTCGGACTCGACGAATTATTGGGTGTTCTCTCCAGCGGGACTGGAGCGTTTGACCAGCCGCTCCGGATGGGAGATCGTCGGCTCCGCAACATCGGGCTCGAAGGACTCGGATCCCAGCAGCGAGAGGGGTGATGAGAGGATGTTCCTGCTGCTGAGAAGCCGGCGGATCTCATGACGCTTTCCAAGCGCTTCCCTTTCAGGGCTTAACCTTGTACAGATGAAGAATGCCGCTGCCGCCTTCGGCCACGTACTGACCGTCTGGCGAGATCGCGAGTCTGAAAGGCTCCTTCATTTCGTGGCCGCCAACCCCATCCGACTGCCACTTCGGCTTCAATGAAGCAATCTCTTTCCCTGTTCCGAAATCCCAAACCACCCACCTCTTTAGGGAACCCATTTCGGTTTCCCATCCCTCGAAGTAGATCCTCCAGCCGTATTCCGACAAAATTGCACGCTTCGCGCGGAGCGCGGTCGTCATCGGCCAATGCGGGTTTCCGTTAGTCCTTCTCGCGATTTCTGCGCCGCTGTCCACTTCCCAGCAATGAGCAACCCCTCGCTTTCCAGTACCGTCTAGCGCGCACACCGCCTTGCCCCCGTCGGCGAACAGGGGCCAACTCCCGGCCACGTTCTCTAAACGCCAATGGTGGAGGATATCCTTTCCGTCCGGGTTCGCAACGATGATTTGTGTCTGTTTGGGGATATCGCTGGACAGCGCAAGCAGGTGTCGTTCCGGTGACGCGTCCGATAGCGTCCACTTTCCATCAAGCTGCCAAGAGCCCTTGGTCTCACATCTCGCATCAAAAAAATCGACACTCGTCTTCGGAAATTCAAACTGGCTGTCCGCAACTCGGTCAGCGTCATAGTAGACGACCCGGATCGTATGCGGTAGAACACAGCCGCCACCGCTGCTGATTTGAACGACCATCGGCACAGCAACGAAATCGCCTGTTGGCGACCAAGACATCGCCGGTAGAAGATCATCGTCAGACGTTGGTCCATCGACTCTGAGAACCTTGGCACCGACTCGGGGTTGGCCAAGTCAACTATCAAAAGAAAAGAGACCCTCTGTCGCCGGTCCTGATCGCCCAGCACAACTGCAGCCAGGTGACGCCCGTCTGGCGAGAAACTTATGGCGAAAACGGGGGCTGCCGAATCTCTAATCTTGCTTTCGGCTAAGTCAGAAAACCTCAGCTCCCAAACTTTCTCGAAGCCTCCGGCGTAGCAGCGACAAGCGACGAGCGCGAACAGAAGAGGTGCATATTTCCGTGAGCGACTCACGAGATCACCTCCGCTGCTGCATTGAATTCATCTAAGTGCGCGCCCACGATCACTCGCCTGCCTTACGGCGTTTCTTGGCTGTGAGGCTTCGGCTTGTTCAGATATGCGTAGAAACCCATGTCTTCGCCGGTCCATAACTTGGTCGCGAAAATGATTTGGCCGGTGTGGCCGGAAAAATGTTCGACCACGTGAAGGATCGCCTCCACCACCGTCACATCGTACTTCTGAATCGTGCCGCGCTCGGACAGACGATGGTGGGGAACCGCGCGGATCACGGCGACGGCTTCGTCCACGGTGCCGCGGAGGCGGCGCTTCAATTCTTCCGGGGTCACATTGCCGCGAGCTTCGAATTCTGTGTCGCGCTGGCGATGGTCGGGGGCGCCGCCGACGCCGTGGAGAATCCATTGGCGGACGTTTCCGGCAAGGTGCAACATCAGGTTGCCGATGGCGTTTTCGTTGTCGGCGTGGCGGGACCAGATCTGGTCCGGAGTCAATTTATCCGCGCAAGTTTCGATGCGGCCGCATTGCTGATCGAGCTTCTCTGCGCTGAAGTTCAGAATGAGCGTTTCAAGCGACATATTGGTGATCCTCCACTTTAGGCGACAAAGACAGGCGCGCGCCAGTGGCCAGGCCGGCGACCAGAGTAGCAGCGGCGATCAGCAGGCTGATGGGGACGCCGACGCGGCCGGCGATGGCTCCCCAGGTTCCGCTGCCGGCGGCGAGCGAGCCTTGAAAAACCAGAATGTAGACGGCCAGAGCGCGGGCGCGCATCCACGCGGGCGGCGCGATTTGCGCGGAGACGTTGAAGGTGGTCATCACGGTCATCCACGCGACGCCGCCAGCCAGCATCGCCAGGGCGACCGGTCCGAAATGATGAATGGTCGCCAGAGCCGCGGTCGCGAGCGCGAATACCGCAGCGCCCGACGCGACCAGAACGTCGGGCGAATAACGCGAGCGCAAAAATCCCATGCAGGTGGCGCCAAGGATCGAGCCGATGCCGAGGCATCCGAGCAAAACGCCGTAGCCGGTGGAGGTGAGGGACAAACTCGTGCGGGCGACCACGGGAAGCAGTCCCCACAAGGCGCTTCCGGCGAAAGAGAAGAGTCCGGTTCGCACCAGCACTGCGTGATAGGCAGGGGTCGCGCGAACGTAGCGTACGCCGTCGCGCATGGCGTGATGCAGCCGTGGATTTTCGCCTTCCGAAGCGGGCCGCGAGTAGCGCCACCGCGATAGGACCAGAATCACGCCCAGGAAAGACACTGCGTTCAGGAGAAAAACGACGCCGGCGCTGGATGCGGCCATCACCATTCCGCCCATGGCTGGACCGATGGCTCGCGCGATGTTGAAGCCGACCGAATTGAGTGCGACGGCGGAGGCTAGTTCCTCTCGCGGAACCAATTCGGGGATGGTGGCGGACCATGCGGGCTGGTTCATCGCCGAGCCGAGGCCAAGCGCGAAGGTCAAGCCAAGCAGCCACCACGGGCCGATAATTCCTTCCAGCGTCAGGATGCCGAGGACCGCGGCCATCACCAGCATCCAGGATTGGGTGAAGATCAGCATGCGGCGGCGGTCCGTCATGTCGGCCATCGCACCGGCGGGCAGGCCGAGAAGGAAGACGGGCAGAGTGGTCGCGGTCTGGACCAGAGCCACGGGCAGCGGTGACAGGGCGAGAGTGGTCATCAGCCAGGATGCAGCCACGGTGTGCATCCACGTGCCGATGTTTGAGACCACGGACGCGATCCACATGGCGCGGAAAAAGCCGTGGCGCAGCGGGCGCCAGACTGCGGTTACGGCCATGTCACCTTCGGGAGCCGGTTTTCAATACTCGGGCGAATCGATTCGAGCCACGGCGGGAGTTTAAGGCTCGATCCGAGGTGGTCGACCGATTCGTCGATCAGGAAACCCGGGCCATCGGTGGCGATTTCAAACAGGATGCCACCGGGTTCGCGGAAATAGATCGAGCGGAAATATTGGCGGTCGATCACGCGGGTGACTCTCGCGCCGGAGTTAACGAGCTTGGCTCGCCACTCGGCTTGCACTTTTTCGTCGGTGACTCGCCATGCAACGTGGTGGATCATCCCGGCGCTCAGCTTGGCGCGATCGAGAGCAGGCATGGATATAACATCGACAGGCGCGCCGCCTGAGTCCAGACGGGTGCGGCCGGATTCTTCGCCGATTACTCGGGCGTTTAGAATGTCGGTCAGGAAACGAAGGGTCCGTTCGGCGTCGGATACGCAGAGGCTGGCGGAATGGATGTGCGCAATCTTGATGTCGTCAGATTCGGGCTCGGAGGCGATCAGCTCGACGGGCAGGCCTGCGGGATCGTGAAGGGTGATGAAGTCCTGGCCGAAGCGAGTTGCGGAGCCATCAAATTCGACGTTTGCGCATTTCGCGTGGTCGATCCACGAGTTAAGTGCGTTTTTCGGAATTGCGAGGCTCAGAGCCGGAGATTGACCGGTACCGCGGCGGCCTGCGGGGGCGTGCGGCCAGGGGAAGAAAGTGACGATGGTCCCCGGCGTTCCGACGGTGTCGCCGAAATAAAAATGATACGTCCCGGGATCGTCGAAATTCACGGTGCGCTTGATGAAGCGCAGGCCCAAGAAATGGGTATAGAACTCGAGATTGCACTGCGGATCGCCTGCGAGCGCTGTGACATGATGAAGACCCCGGACCACCACTTTCAGTTTGGCAGATGCAGCTTTCAGTTTGGCAGATGCAGGGCGCGTTACGCTGAAACTGAATGTCGAAGATGCTGGATGAGATTCGCGAACAGCCCGCCGCGCTCGATCGCACGCTGCGGGGCGGACTGAAAGCCGCGGAGCGCTTGCGCCGGGCTGTGGAATCGCGGCGGCCCGGTTTGATACTTCTTGCCGCGCGCGGAACCTCGGACAACGCGGCGCAATTCGCGCGGTACCTGCTGGAGATTGCTACCGGAATTCCGGTGTCGCTGGCGGCGCCTTCGATCCTGACGCTGTATCACGCGACGGTGAATCTAAAGAATGCGCTGGTGGTGGCGATCTCGCAATCGGGTGAATCGACAGACACGAACCTGGTCCTGGAACGCGCGCGCGAGCAGGGCGCGCTGACGGTAGGGATCACCAATGAGCCGCGGAGTTCGCTGGCGGGGCTCGCGGAGCACGTGTTTCATGTGCGCGCCGGTCGAGAGCGCAGCGTCGCAGCGACGAAAACGTATACAGGTCAGTTGCTGCTGTGTTACTTGCTGGCGCATGCGCTGGGGGCTCGCATGAGGTTGGATCATCTGAAACGCATTCCGCAGTTGGCCGAGTTGGCGCTGAAATTGGAAGGCGAGATGTCGGGACGGGCGGAGCGGTATCGATTCATGGAACGCGCCGTCGTGGTGGGGCGCGGGCTCAATTATGCCAATGCGTTCGAGTTCAGTTTGAAGCTGATGGAGACCTGCTACATTCTGGCGGATCGATTTTCGGCTGCCGATTTTATGCATGGGCCGATCGCGATGGTGGAGCGATCGTTCCCGATGTTTCTGTTCGCTCCTCCGGGTCCGACTTGGCCGGGGATGCGCGACATGCTAGGGACGCTGAAGGGGTTGAAGGCGGATACGCTGGTGTTTACGGATGCGGGCCATCGCGAGGCGATTGCGTTGAACCCAGGGGCAGTGGTGGTTCCTTCGAAGATGGCGGAGTTGTACACGCCGATTCCTTACATCATCCCTGCGCAGCTTTTTGCGGCCTTTTTGGCGGAGCGGAAGGGGCTGAATCCAGATCGGCCTCGGACGCTGAGCAAAGTTACTAAGACGATGTAAGGAAGAAAAATGGGGACAGACCGCTGTGTCCGCTGTGGGGACTCTATACGTCGATCAAGGGTATTGCATTTGGGGACACAGTGGTCAGTCCCCATTTTTGGGGAGCGCGAAGGTGACTATGCTGCTGCCGGATTCGGCTCCGTTTTTGCCGCCGCCGCAGACGATCACGACATATTCGCGTCCGTTGAGTTCATAAATCGATGGCGTCGCGTTTCCGGCGGCGGGCAGGACGGTTTCCCATAACAGTTTGCCGGTGAGCTTGTCGAACGCGCGGAATTTCTTGTCGAAATTCGTCGCGCCGATGAATAGCAAGCCGCTGGAGGTGACTACCGGTCCGCCGTAGTTGTCGCTGCCCGTGTTTTTGATTCCCTTCGCGACCAACTCCGGATATTCGCCGAAGGGGATCTGCCAGCGGATCTCGCCCTTATTCAAATCGATGGCGTTCAAAGTGCCCCACGGCGGAGTGATGGGCGGATAGCCGTCGGGATCGCGGAACAGGATGTAGCCTTCGTTGCGATACTTCTGCCAGTTGGCGTCCTTCACCACAGCCGATCCCGCGTCTTTTCCGGTCAACAGAAAATCGACGATCTCATTGATGCCGCGTCCCAGATAATCGAAGCCGGGCATGCGGCCGGTGCCTTCACGGATGATGCTCGCAATCTGTTCGCGGGTGCGGCGCTGGCCGATGTCGACCAGCGACGGAAAGGTCGGAGGAGCGCCGGTGCGGTCGGCGCGATGGCAACTCGCACAGTTGTTGTTGTAGAGCGAAGTGGTGTCGTGAGTCACCATGCGGATGATCCAGGGCTGCTCGTTCGAATTGACGTACAGGAGCGCGGTGTCGGGATCGAAGGCTGCGCCACCCCACTCGCCTCCGCCGTCGGTGCCGGGGAAAAGCATGGTGCCTCGACGGCTGGGCGGGGTGAAGATCCCGTTCGAATCCACCTGCTTGAAGGTCGCGAGCACGGCCGCGTGAGCTTCGGGCGTGCGATTGGTAATCATGTCTTCGGTGAAGGCTTGGCGAGTGAACGGCGGCGGCTTGACGGGATATGGCTGCGTTTCGGCCAGCTTTTCACCGTCGAGCGGCGACGGCGCTACCTTGCGATTCGCGATGGGGAATAGCGGCGTGCCGGTCTTGCGGTCCAGCACGAAGACGTAGCCGGTTTTGGCGATCTGCGCCACGGCGTCGATCCTCTGGCCGTTGCGGGTCACGGTGACGAGGCTGGGCGCGGCGGGAAAGTCAAAATCCCAGACGTCATGGCGAATGCCTTGAAAATGCCAGATTCGTTTGCCGGTGCGGGCGTCGAGGGCCAGGACGCAATTGGCGAACAGATTGTCGCCGATGCGATTCGACCCGTAAAAATCGAACGATGCAGAGCCGGTGGCGGCGAAGACCATGCCGAGTTTGGGATCGACGCTGAGTCCTGCCCAAGCGTTCGCGCCGCCGGAAATTTTGTAGGCTTCGGGCGGCCAGGTTTCGTAGCCGAACTCGCCTGGATGAGGGATGGTGTGGAAAATCCAGCGCTGTTTTCCGGTGTTGGCGTCGAAGGCGCGGATGTGGCCGGGCGAGCCGGGCAGAGTTTCTGGAACGGTGCTGCCCATGATCAGCATGTCTTCGAAGATCACGCCTGGGCTGCTGGCGCTGATGGTGATGCTCTCAGGCGGATGGTCCAGGCCTTTGCGCAGATCGATGCGGCCGTCGTCGCCGAAGGATTGAATGGGTTTGCCGGTCTTGCGGTCGAGGGCCCATAGATAATTTCGATACGTGAACAGGACGCGGTCCTTGTAGAGAGTCACGCCGCGATGGCGGAAGCGGCGTTGCGCATCGCCGGCTTGATTGGGGTTGAAGGACCAAACCTCGCGGCCGGTTTCGGCGTTCAGGGCGACGACTCGCATCTTGGGAGTGGTGGCGTAGAGAATGCCGTCGACGACGATCGGGTTGCTTTGCATTTCCGAGTCTTTGAAGGCATCGTGGGCATCGTAGGTCCATACGACCTGAAGCCGGCTCACGTTAGCGGGCGTGATCTGAGAGAGCTTCGAATAGCGGATGTTGTAAGGTCCGCCATTCACGGGCCAGTCGACATCAGCAGCGGCGGCGGTTATCGATAAGAAAATCAGCCATTTCACGCACTGAATTCTATCGCATTCCGGGGCAACGGTATACTGAAGAAATCGTCCATGGCGAACGGGAATGGTCAGGAAAAATCGAGGCTCGATCGGATCGAGGAGATGATCGAGAAGCAAATCCTCGCGAATGCGGCTGCTCATGCCGCAAACGAGGCGGCTCACGAGCGTTTCGAGGCTGAGGACCAGCGGCTGTTAACCGCTCAGATCCTCATGAACGAGGCGATGGCTAAGATGGCTGTCGCGATGGAGCGAGCCGAAGTGCAAATGACGCAACTCGAAGTGAAGATGCTCGAAACCACCGAAAAACTAGACGCGCTTGTGAGAATTGTCGATGGCCTGATTCGCCGTCCGGGCATCACGTAAATCAACCGAACAAACCAGGTAACCGCATCGTCGTCTACCCAGTACACTCTTTATGGGCAAACTCTGGACCGATCTGCGGTACTCCTTTCGCTCCTTCCGAAAAACTCCGGTATTCACGGCAGTAGCTGTTTTGTCTCTGGCTTTGGGAATTGGCGCGAATACGGCGATTTTCACGCTGCTCGATCAGATCCTGCTGCGGCTGCTGCCGGTGAAAGATCCGCAGCAACTGGTCCTGCTGACCATGCGCGGGCGCCATTACGGGAGCAATTGGGGCGGCAACTCGATCTCTTATCCGATGTATCGCGATTTTCAGGATCACAATGAGGTTTTCTCGGGGATGTTCTGCCGCCGCTCCACCTTCGCGAGCCTCGGCTTCGGCGGCCAGACCGAACGCGTCGCGGGTGAGATGGTTTCGGGATCGTTTTTCCAGGTGCTCGGCGTTACGGCGGCCATTGGACGGACTTTTACCCCGGATGACGATCGTATTCCGAGCGGGCACCCGATCGTTGTTCTCACACACGAATACTGGCAGACGCGCTTCGCATCCGATCCTGGAATCCTGGGCAAGACGCTGACCATCGACGGGCACAACATGACTGTCATCGGCGTGACCCAGCAGGGGTTCGATGGCGTGGAGCTGGGGTCCTCGCCGAAATTCTTCGTGCCCATCATGATGCAGCCGGTGTTGGGTTTCGGCGATACCCACATGCTGACCGAGCGGCGCAATCGGTGGGTGAATGCGTTCGGGCGCTTGAAACCCGGCGTTTCGATTATCCAGGCAAAGGCCTCGCTTCAGCCGTTCATGCACTCCATGCTCGAAATGGAAGTGAGAGAAGCGGCGTTCGCACATGCCTCGGAGTACGATCGCGCGGAGTTCCTGAAATGCTGGATGGATGTGCTGCCGGGGTCGCAAGGGCGCGCGGCGTTCCGGCATCAGCTTTCCTCGCCGTTATGGGTGCTGATGGCGATTACGGGAACGGTGCTGCTGATCGCATGCGCGAACCTGGCGAATCTTCTGCTGGCGCGCGCGACGGCGCGGCAGAAGGAGATCGCCGTGCGGCTGGCGATTGGGGCGAGCCGGGGACGCATTGTGAGCCAGCTTATGGTGGAGAGCCTGTGCCTGTCCTTTGTGGGAGCCGTAGCGGGGCTGGCTTTCGCGCTGTGGGCCGACAAACTGCTGATGGCCGCTTATCTTGGAAACGACGCCGCTGGATTGAATATTTCGACTACCCCGGATCTTCGCATTCTCGGGTTTACGCTCGCGGTCACCGTGGTCACCGGGCTAGTCTTCGGTTTGGCCCCGGCGCTTCAGGCTACCAATCCAGATGTCGCGCCGACGCTGAAGGATCAGGGCGGCGCGGTGGTCAGCGGCGGCGCGGTGGGACTGAGGAAGGCTCTGGTGGTGGCGCAGGTGACGCTGTCTCTCCTGCTGCTGATCGGCGCAGGATTGTTCTTGCGGAGCCTGAATAATCTCCGGAGCCTGGGGCCGGGCTTCCCGGTGGACCGGCTGGTAGGATTCGAGCTGGACCCGACGCTGAATGGGTACACGTTCGATCGCGCCAAGGCTTTTTATCAACGGCTGCATGAAAACCTCAGCGCAGCGCCCGGAGTTCAATCGGTTGGATTCGCGAACATGCGCATTCTGGAGGACAACGAGTGGGACAGCGGCATGACCGTCGAGGGATATACGCCTCCGCAGGCAGGCAGCCATCCCCAGCCGTACATGAACATGATCAGCCCGAACTATTTCGCAACGCTGGGGGTGCCGATCGTCGCCGGGCGCGATTTCACCGTCAAAGACGCACAGCAGGTCCAAGTCGACAACGACCGCGATCACGATGAGTCGGCCACGGTGATCATCAATGAGACGTTCGCGAAGCGCTATTTCGCGGGGCGCAATCCAATCGGGTATCACATCGGATTCGGCACCGATCCGGGAACCAAGACGCCCATGGAAGTGATCGGAGTGGTGAAGGACATCAAGTACACCGGCCTGCGCGACGATATTCCGGAGCAGGCGTTCATTCCGTATCTTTCCAGCAGTTATGTGGGGCAGATGGTGGTGTACGTTCGCACCTCGATGGACCCGAATCAGTTGTTCACCGCGATGCGCGGAACGGTGCGGGAGCTGGACCCCAACATCCCGGTGTATTCGATGCGGACCACCGACGAACAGATCCGCAACTCGCTGACAACGGAACGGCTGATTGCGAGCCTGTCTTCGGTGTTTGGATTCCTGGCGACGCTGCTCGCGACCATCGGGTTGTACGGCGTGATGGCGTACACGGTGGCTCGGCGAACGCGGGAGATCGGCATTCGCATGGCGCTGGGCGCGGTGCAAGGCAACGTGATCTGGTTGGTGATGCGGGAGGTGCTCGCGCTGGTGGCGATCGGAGTCGCGGTGGGCGTGCCCGCGGCGTTGGGGCTGACCAGGCTCGTCAAGGCGCAGCTCTTCGGTTTGACCGCGCATGACCCGTTGACGATCGCGGCCGCCAGCCTAGGACTAGCGCTGGTGGCGTGCCTAGCGGGTTACGTGCCGGCGCTGCGGGCGAGTCGAGTGGACCCGATTCGCGCCCTGCGCTACGAGTAGGCCATGGCTGCTTTTGGCCGCCGGGACGAGCGGTGAAAAGCTTTCGCCACCGTCCTGCGCGGATCGTCCGCAGGCGTGATGCTTAGTTTGCTTTGGCGGCGGCAGTGAACTTCTTCGGATCGACGCCGGTGCAATTGTAGCCGCCGCGTCCATCCGAGGTACAATTTCCGCCCGCCGATTGCATCCATTGTTTGATCTGCGAATTCTGGGTATTCCATGTTGCGCTCGATCCGAGTTGATCGCATCCGGAGGCGAGCGTGTAGGTGCTGGACCGCGGCGTGTAAGCGAAAATGCCGTTGGGACCATAGCAGGTGTCGCACGCCTGGCGGCTGCCGGGACAATTCGTCCACCCGAAACGTACCCGCGAGCATTTTGCGTCGCGCGCAGGGGTGTAACAGTAGGCGCCGCTCGAGAAGAAATTCTGATTGCTCGCGACGCCGCTCTGGAGCGGAGGCTGATTGGGAGATTGCGTGCGCGCCGCGAGCGACGCGATAAGCAGGATCGCGAAAGCCACCGGAATTTTGAAACGCATGAGCTTCAGTTTATCCGGTTGGCTAAGATCTTGTGTATGACCAAGGCTTCTTTCGACCCCGGCTTAACCCAGCAATACGCCGGCACGCTGACCCGCGCCATCAATAAGGATGGCAGCTTCAACGTCAATCGCAAGGGCACAAGCTGGCGGGACATTCACCCTTACCTGCACCTGATCAATATTTCCTGGCCGGCGTTTTTTGGAATCGTGTTTGCCATCTACGTTGCCGTGAATACGATTTTCGCGGTGATTTATTTCACGCTGAGTCCTGACCAGATTCAGGGCGTCGTCGCGCGAACCGAGTGGCTCCGGTTTCTGAACGATTTTTTCTTCAGCGCGCACACACTGAGCACGGTGGGATACGGAAATCTGGCGCCAAGCGGGATCGCGGCCAACGCGGTGGCGGCGTTCGAGGCGATGGTCGGATTGATGGGGTTCGCGCTGGCGACGGGCCTGCTGTTCGGACGCGTTTCCCGGCCATCGGCGAGAATCGGGTTCAGCGAGAACATGCTGGTGGCGCCGTTTCAGGAAGGGTCCAGCCTGCAATTTCGCATCGTGAATCTGCGGTCGAACGTGCTGATCGAGTTGGAGGCGAGTGTGATGCTGATGACGGTCGAAGGGCCCCCTGGGAAGCTGACGCGGCAGTATAAGGCGCTGACCCTCGAACGGTCCAGCGTGTATTTTTTCCCGCTGACCTGGACGGTGGTTCATCCGATCGACGAATCGAGCCCGCTGTTCGGGAAAACGGCGGCGGAACTGGAGCGCGTGCAGGCCGAAGTGCTGATTTTGATCAAGGCGTTCGACGACACGTTCAGCCAGATGGTGAATGCGCGGTACTCGTACCGGTATGACGAAATGGTCTGGGATGCGAGGTTCAGCCCGGCGTTTCACATCGACGGCGAAGGCCAGATCGTGCTGGAAGTGGACCAGGTGGGCCGATTCGCGCCGCCGAAGGCTTTGGCGGATGGGCGCGGATGAATCTAAAATCCTCCCGGCGGCGTCTATTGGTACAGTGAAGAATATGAATATGCGGTTGCTGGTCGCCGCGCTTGCGACACTGGTGGTAGCGCGTGCCGCCGAATTGGAGCGCCCAAAAGCGGGCAAAGTCGAGATCCTCCGGCTCAAGGACGTGAAGCCCGGCATGCAGGGCTAGCCTGGACCGTGTTTTCCGGCAGCGAGCCGGAGCCGGTGCCGATCGAGATCATCGGCGTCGTGGAAGAACGCAACTGGGACCGCAGCAGGACGTGATTCTCGGCAAGATGGGCGGCAAGGCCAAAGAGACCAACGTCGCCGCGGGCATGAGCGGCAGCCCGGTCTACATCGACGGCAAACTGGTGGGCGCGGTGGCGCTGCGCTTCAGCGTGTTTTCGCCCGACGCGATCTGCGGCATCACGCCGATCGAGTCGATGCTGGAGATTCAGGATTTCGATAAGTCGCGTGCCGTCCGACGCGCGCACGCCGGAGCAAGCATCCGGGGCAGCGCGCGGCGTCGATTGAGATCCCAGGCGAGATGCTGGGACGGCTAGTATCGGCTGGGGCCGCCGGACTCGTTCCACGGCAGCGTGTCCCGACGCTGACGCCGATCGAGACGCCGCTGGTGCTCTCCGGATTCACGACACGCAGCGGTTGATGCCTTTCGAGCCGCTGTTCCAGCAAATGGGAATCACCGCGGTGCAGGGCGGCGCGAGCGCCGGCGAAGCTCACCGCGAAGCCGGCCGCGGGCTGGGAGAATTCGCTGAATCCGGGCGAAGCGGTCAGCGGCGATTCTGGTTTCGGGCGACATGTCGGCCACCGGCATGGGCACGGTCACCTATAACGACGGCAAGCGCGTGCTCGCCTTCGGGCATCCGTTCTTCAACCTGGGTCCGCTGGACATGCCGATGGCGAAGAGCGAAATCCTGATGGTGCTGAGCTCGGCGTTCCAGCCGACCAAGTTCGGCAATGCGACCGAAGTGGTCGGCGCGCTGCAGCAGGACCGCTACACGCGGCATCATGGGCGAGCTGGGCGCGGAAGCTCCGTCGTTCCCGTGCACGTGAAGGTGCGCGTCGCTGGGCGCGGACGAGATCGGTGCTCAAGGAGAAGGATCTGAACTTCAACGTTTTCGTGCATCAGAAGTGGACGCCGTTCCTGATGATGCTGACGCTGTGCAATTCGCTTCAGCAGATGAACTGAATATGCCGATGAAATGACCTACCGCATGAGCGGCGACGTGCAGATGGACGGCACGCCGAACATTCACGTTTCGACCATGCTCGCGCCGGGCGAGCTGCCCGTGCCGCCGCCGATGGTGCTCGCCGGGTGGTGGGGCGACAAATTCAACCGGCTGTTCCTGAATCCGGTGACCACGCCGAAGCTGAAAAGCGTGGACGTGACCGTGGATCTGCTGCCGGAGCGCCGGGTCGCGACCATCGACAACGCCTGGACGCCGTCGACGCGAAGTGGAAGCGGGCACCGAAATCCCGGTGAAAGTTTTCCTGCGGCCCTATCGCGGCGAGCGCATCGAGCGATCGCTCACCGTGAAGATTCCCGGCCGGGATGCCCAAGGGCGAGCATCGCATTCTGTTCAGCGACGCCGACACGCTGAATCGCATGCAGCACGCGGCCGCGCAGCGGCGAATCGCTACATGGATATTCCGGAGACGGTTTCGCTGCTGAATCAGGAGCGCGGCAACAACCAGCTTGTATGTTTCGCTGGTGGAAGGCCGGCCGACCTATTACTCCGACGACAAGACGCTGCCGGCTCTGCCGGCTTCGGTGCTGAACGTGCTGCAGACGGAGCGCACCGCGAGCCGCGCGCTGATCGGGTCGCCGGAGAGCGCCAGGAACAGCTCGTCGATCCCGTTCGATCAGGTGGTCAGCGGCAGCTATTCGCTGCGGATCACGGTAAAGTAGCACAACGACTTCATGAAAATCTCGCGTGTTCTTGCGGCATTCTTCTGCGCTGCGCAGCGGCTCCCTGCGCGGTCGACACCAAGACGTGGGAGCAGGCCGAGATGGCCGATTTCGAAAAAGGCAGCTGACGCATCTGTCGCTTTCAAGCGACGGCCGTCTGACGCTGGCGCCGGTGCTGAAGGAAATTTTCGATCCGTCCGTGACGTTCCTGTGGGCCGTCGCGCGGGATTCCAAAGGCAATCTCTACGCCGGCGGCGGCGGCTTGGGCGGGTCCAAAGCCAAGCTGGTCGAGGTCGACGCGTCGGGCAAGACGAAGACGCTGGCCGAGTTCGACGGCATGGCGGTTCAGGCCATCGCCATCGACCGGCAGGATCGCGTGTACGCGGCCACGTCGCCCGACGGCAAAGTGTATCGCGTGGACGCAGCGGGTAAAGCCGAAGACGTTTCTACGATCCCAAAGCCAAATACATCTGGGCGCTGGCGTTCGCGAAATCGGGCGATCTGTTTGTGGCCACCGGCGACCAGGGCGAGATTCATCGCGTGACGCCGGCGGGCGCGGGATCGGTTTTCTTCAAGACCGAAGAAGACGCACGCGCGATCGCTGGCGATCGACGCGAACGACAACCTGATCGTCGGCACCGATCCGAGCGGGCTGATCCTGCGCATCACGCCGGCCGGGCAGGGCTTCGTGCTGTATCAGGCGCCGAAGCGCGAGATCACCGCAGTCGCGGTGGCACCCGATGGATCGATTTACGCGGCGGGCACGGGAACCAAGCAGGCTGCGGCCGCTTTGACAACACCGCCGGTTCCGGTCCCGACGCCGTCTCCGATTCCCGGCGCTGCTCCTGGCGCAACGACGCTAACCGTGGGCGTGCGGCCAGCGACTCCGCCGCCGACTTTGGGAACGGCGGCTATCAGTCGGCGGGTCGGAGATCTATCGCATTCAACCCGACGGCTATCCCGCGCAAGATCTGGACGCATGCGCAGGATGTGGTTTACGCTCTGGCTTTCGACGCGCATGGCCGGGTGTTGTTGGGCACCGGAAATCACGGCATCGATCTATCGCCTCGATTCCGACCATGCTTACACGCGGCTGCTGAATGTCGCGCCGACGCAGGTCACGGGGTTTTGCGCGGCGCCGGATGGGCGCATCTACGCGGTGACGGGCAATATCGGGACCATCGTTTCCATCGGCCCGGACCTGGAAGCTTCGGGGACGTTTGAAAGCGACGTGTTCGACGCGGGCGCGTTCACCTACTGGGGCCGCCTCAGTAACGAAGCCGAAGGGCGGCGGGTCGATCGCGTTTGAAACGCGCAGCGGCAATGTCAACCGACCGCAGAAAAACTGGAGCGCGTGGGCGGCGCTGAACGAGGGCCGCGTGGCCTCGCCCTCCGCGCGATTCCTGCAATACCGCGCGACGTTGCGCGGTCGCGGCTGAGCTGGACGAAGTGGACGTCGCGTATCAAATGAAGAACGTCGCGCCGGTGGTGGAAGAGCTGGAGATCACGCCGGCCAATTACAAGTTCCCTGCCCCGTCGAGCGCTTCGGCTGCGGCGAATCCGCCGCTATCGTTGCCTCCGCTGGGACGCAATCGTCCGCAGCCGCCGGCGGCTTTCCTCGTCCAGCGATTCCGGATCGTCGCCGACGCTTACCTGGTCGAAAGGGCAGATCGGCGCGCGCTGGCTGGCCAACGACGAGAATGGCGATACTCTCGCGTTCAAATTGGAGATCCGGGGCGAACAACGAGACCGGCTGGAAGCTGCTGAAGGACAATTTGCGCGAGCGCTATTACAGTTGGGATTCGACCGCGTTTCCCGATGGAAAATATGTGCTGCGCGTCACGGCGTCCGATGCGCCGTCGAATCCGCCGGACCAGGCGCTGCATGCGTCGCTCGAAAGCGATCCGTTCCTGATCGATAACACACCGCCCGAGATCACGGGGCTGCGCGGCGCGCCGTCGGGCAATCAGATCGAGGTGCGATTTCACGCCAAAGACGCGCTGAGCGTGATCGGGAAGGCCGAGTATTCCATCAACGGCGGCGATTGGATACTGGTGGAACCGGTGACCCGGCTGACCGATTCGATGGAGGAAGACTATCGAGTCATGATCGATCGCGCCCCAGGCGAGACCACCATCGCGGTTCGAGTCGCCGACGAGTACGAGAACCAGGCGGTCGCGAAAACTGTAATTAAGTAGCGCCGTAGCGCTCGCGCAGCACGGCCTTTTGCACTTTGCCCGTGCCGCCTTTCGGAAGCGATTCCACGAACACCACTGAGGCCGGACACTTGAAGTGCGTCAGGCGGGCGCGGCACCATTCGATCAGATCGTGCTCGCTGAGCTTCGCGCCGTTGCGGCGGGCGACTACGGCGCGAATTGCCTCGCCCCATTTCGGATCCGGGATGCCGATCACTGCGACTTCAAGCACGGCAGGATGCGCGGCGATCATGGACTCGACTTCGGGCGTGTACACATTCTCGCCGCCGGGCTTGATCATGTCTTTCTTGCGATCCAGGATATACAGGAAGCCGTCTTCGTCGAAGCGCCCGATATCGCCGGTGTGCAACCAGCCGCCGCGGAGGACTTCCGCGGTGATCTCAGGACGCTTCCAGTAACCCTTCATGATGTTGGGGCCGCGCGCGATGATTTCGCCGCTTTCGCCGACCGGCACATCGCGGTCAAGGTCGTCCACCACGCGGACTTCGGTGCCCAACACAGGCTTGCCAGCGGAGGCGACCGCGGGGCCGAAATGATCCTCATGCTCCAGCACGGTCAGCAGCGGACTGGCTTCCGTCATCCCGTAGCCCTGGCGAAATCGTGTGTTGGGTAGTTTCGCCATGGTCTCTTTGAGCAGCGGGAGCGGCATCGGAGAAGCGCCGTAAACGAAATTCTGAAAGCTCGACAGATCGTACTTGCCGAACGCCGGATGCTTCACCAGCATGTTTACCATGGTCGGCACCAAAACGGTATCGCTGACCCGGCATTGCTCCACAGCCTGCATGAAACATTCGGGATCGTATGAGGGGATAAACGCGTGCGTTCCGCCCAGCGCAGTGACCACGTACAGGGTGCCCAGATCGGCGAGATGAAACATGGGCGCGGCGTGCAGCCACACCGTGAGGTTCGGAGTGACTTGCAGCGTGTGCCGCATGTTGGACCACAGGTTTCGATGCGTCAGCATGACGCCCTTCGGTCCGCCGGTCGTTCCACTGGTATAAAACAGGCCGGCGACATCGTGTTCATGCGGCTCGTCGAATGCGTACGGCGCGTCCCTGTAGCCGTACGGAATCATGCCTTCCGGACACGCGCCCTTACCCGCGTAAATGACATGTTGCGGACGCGGCACTCCCGTGATCATGGGAGCAAAACGATCGTCGACGACCAGCGCGACCGAATCGGAATCCGCCAGCGTGAACGCGACGTCGCTTTCATTCCAGCGCGTGTTCAGCGGAACGATGACGATGCCGGCGAGCATGGTCGCGTAGTACAACTCGAGATATTCGTGCGAGTTGAGCATCCACACGGCGACGCGGTCGCCTTTGCGGATGCCCAGGTCATAGAGAAACGCCGCGGCTCGATGGGCTCGCTGGTACAGCTCGTTCCACGTGATGGGGCCTTCGGGCGTGATGGAGGCGATTTTCGCGCCGTGAAACTGTTTCGCACGGCGGAGGCAAAACATTAGATTCATAGAAAGTCCTGATTGTGCTCGCCTAATCGCGGCGCCCGGCCGTCGCTGATGCCGGGAGTATCGCTAAGCGCGGGAACCGGAGCGCCGGGATGATCGTGAATCGCGTCCTTCAAATTGCGCACCGGCGCGACGCAGCAATCCTTGGCGCCGAGCCGCGTGAACCATTCTTCGGCGGTCGCGTCCAGAAATTTCTGAGCGAGCTTGCGTTTGATTTCGGATTGACGGGGCTCCTCGGCGTACTGATCGGCGACTAAGTCCTCGCAGCCGAGCTCGCGGCATAGATTCTGCCAGAACTTCGGTTCCAGCGCGCCCACGGCTACATACGATCCTCCGGCTGCCGCGTAGACTTGATAACACGCGATAGCGGCCGCTGAGCAGATCGTTGCCGCGCTCCGGCGGCTGGCCGGTTCCCTGCATCGACGATACAGGCACGGGCATCAGCGCCGCGGAGCCGTCGAACATGGAAACGTCAACCCGCTGGCCGCGCCCGGTGCGATGCCTCGCTTCGAGCGCGAGCAAAATTCCGATCACCGCCAGCATCGATCCTCCGGCCAGATCGGCGATCTGAATTCCCGCGAGCGCGGGCGGACCATCCTTAGGGCCGATCAGATCGAGCACTCCAGACAGTGCCAGATAATTAATGTCGTGACCGGCGAGCGCCGAGAATTTTCCTTCGCGGCCGTAGCCGGTGAGCGCCGCATAGATCAGGCGCGGGTTCTGCGCGTGCAGCACGTCCCAGCCGACGCCCAGACGATCCATCACGTCGGGCCGGAAGCCTTCGATGACCACATCGGCCGTTGACGGCAAGCTTCAGAAACGCAACTTTGCCCGCCGGATTCTTCAGATCGATCTCGACGCTTTTCTTCCCGCGATTGGTCAGGGCGAAGATAGGATTTTCGGTCTTGCCTTCGCTTGCAAACGTGTAGCGAGCGCCGTCGCCGATGCCGGGCTGCTCAATCTTGATGACCTCGGCTCCGAAATCGGCGAGCCACTGCGTAGCGACCGCGCCAGGAAGCAGCCGCGTCAAATCCAGAACCGTGATTCCGTCGAGCGCCTTCATGCGCGCGTCTTCACCATCAGGCGCGTGGTGTAGATGATCACCGGCTTTTCATCCTGATTGAGCACGGTGGTTTCAGAAGCGATGACGCCGCGCCCGTCGCCTTTCAATCTTTTCTCGATAACGCGCGTAGAAACATGAATCGGTATCGCCGATGAAAACCGGCGCCACGAAGCGCAGTTTGTCGACGCCGTAGAAAGCGATGATGGCTTCATGGTCCGTGGTCATCTGCATCATCAATCCGGTGGAGATGCTGAAAATCAGCGCGCCGTGCGCGATGCGGCGGCCGAAGGGGCCGCGTTTGGCGTACTCCTCATTCATATGCAGCTCGACGAAATCGCCGGAGAGCCCGGCGAAGTTCACGATGTCGGATTCGGTGATGGTCCGGCCGCGCGATGTCGCGACGCGGTCGACAACGTAGTCTTCGAAAGTACACGAGTGGGTCACCTCAAGTAGGCTATAATCGCATTTCTATGCGCAATAAAGTGACCGTGGTAGGCGGCGGAAATGTGGGCGCGAGCTGCGCCCTGAATATCGCCTTCAAAGAGCTTGCGGACGTCGTGCTGGTCGACGTGGTGGAAGGAGTGCCGATCGGAAAAGGGCTGGACATGCTCCAAACCGGCCCGATTGAAGGCTACGACGTGCGCGTCACCGGCGCGAACGATTATGAGCCGACCGCGAATTCGGACGTAGTAGTGATCACCGCCGGCCTGGCGCGGAAGCCGGGCATGAGCCGCGACGATCTGCTGCTGGCGAATTACGAAGTGGTGAAGGCCGTCACCGAGCAGGTGGTAAAGCATTCGCCCAACGCGATCCTGGTGCTGGTGACGAATCCCCTGGACGCGATGTGCTGGGTGGCGCACAAGATTTCGAAGTTTTCCAAGAACCGCGTGATTGGGATGGCGGGCGTGCTCGATTCAGCGCGGTTCCGCACGTTTATCGCGGCAGGAGCTGAATGTATCCGTGGAGAACGTGACCGCGGTGGTGCTCGGCGGGCACGGCGACACCATGGTTCCGATCGTGCGGCTGTCGAACGTGTCGGGAATTCCGCTGAGCGAGCTGATGGACAAGGAAACACTCGACAAGATCGTCGAGCGGACCCGCACCGGCGGCGCGGAGATCGTGAAATATCTGAAAACCGGCAGCGCATATTATGCACCGGCGGCGGCCGCGGCCGAGATGGTCGAGTCGATTCTGAAGGACAAGAAAAAGGTTCTGCCCTGCGCGGTTCTGCTCGAAGGCGAATACGGCATCAACGGGCTGTTTGTGGGCGTTCCCGTGAAGCTGGGCGCGCGCGGGATCGAGAAGATTTACGAGATCAAGCTGGCGGACGATGAAAAGGCGATGCTCGCCAAGAGCGCCGCGTCAGTTCAGGAATTGATCGACGTGATCAAGCCGAAGATTAGTTAGTCCAGCAGTCTGCCCGGTCTTGCCGGGAATTTGCCACTATCGCTTTAGTGCGCTTTTAAAATCTGGCCTATTCAGGAATCCTTGAAGCAACCATGCTGCTGCTTCTGGGGGAAACCTACCTTCTTTGGCTGTTGTTTGAATTCCCGGAAAGCGTTGCCGAAGCATCGCCACGAGTTCCTTGCGCTCAGAAGCCGTCACGTTTAGCGTGTCCGCTTTCGATGTCGGATCGCCCGTGAGATCGACGAAAGCATAACAAGTAAGCTTCGTCATATCCGTGAGTTCGTCCCAAAGCTGGTCACACCTAACTGTGTGGTCAGCGACTTCGTCAACAATCGCTCCTAAATCTCGTTGATTATTTATAGCCTGCTTGAGAGCGTCGATTAGCTGCGTGTTCGCAACGGTCATGGCAATCACCCAGAATCGCGTTGATGATGCGCTTGCTTCTATGCCCTCTGCTTTGCTTGAAAGGAACGGTTCCACGAGCTGCAACGCGCACTCAAGATCCATGTTCTGCTGCTTGAGGGTCAGAATCATCGTCGAATACGCGACAACTTGGTTTTGTAGTGGATGCAGTTGTCTTGCCAAGGTGTGGTTCCGCTCGAATGCTTGACCCGCAAGTTCGAGAAAGAGAATATAGGCCTTTCCGTACTGAATCGACGTGCCCGGGTCGGATTCGCGCAGTGGGCACAATGATCCTGCATTAACCTGTGCGGTCGCTAGTAGAAATGCCAAGACGACATATCCTCGGATGGTCCTCTTTCGCATAACAGCTCTCACTTTCTTTTCGGCGATGCATCATTTTCCTGGACGTTATGGTTCGCCTTCCAGTCTTTCGTGCGCTGTTCGGCCTCGTCAATCTGACCATTGGTCATCTCCTCCGCCAGCGCATTCCGAGACATCGCGCAGGCCACGCCGATTGTGACCTTGCCGAGAAACATGTCGTCACTCGCCGAACACAGACTGAACCATATATATGCCTGAACGCGATCTTTGCTTCCCACTTCCCCCGCCCAGGAAACGATTCCCATGTCCATCTGCGCCATCGAAAGTCCGTGTTCAGCAGCCCTCCGGTCCCAGTAGAGATATCTGTCCATGTCCTTCGGTACGCCATCGCCCTGCTGGTATATCGCTGCGAGTGCCAGTTCTGCTACATTGTTACCGGCGTCTGCAGCGAGCTGGAATAGCGTCGCTCCTAAACGTTTGTCCGGGCTTATGCCCTTGCCCTCAAAGACCATCGAACCAACGAGGTACAATGCCTCTCCATCTCCGTCGTCTGCCATCGGCAATAATTCTTTGAGAGCGGCTGCATAATCACCCCTCTCATAGGAACGCCGGCCTGCGGCTAGGTCCGATCCCGACAGGACCGCTATAAGAGTCACAGACGCAAAACTGGCAAGTCGAATCGAGAGGGACATCCGATAAGTGATCGGCAAGATTTGCGAATTTATTAACTCGATTGGGGCTGCACCTGCGGAGCCAGAGTGCCGCAAGTGTAATATTCTGCGGGCCTTCTGTTATCGTCTCACTGTGCGAAGTTCTCGTACGGATTGTATTTCCTGACGAGCCGCGTATGGGAACGGCGTGATGAACTACACTCAGAGAGGTACGGACGTTTCATGCTTAATTTGAAGATTGAGCTCACTACGCCGGACGGCGCCAGCGGTTCAGATTGCAACGTTTACAATCCCTTCGCCCGTGCGCACCGCAACCTTTTCGAGACTGGACAGCCATTTGAACGATTGTTGGCCTGCTATCTTGATCCGCGCCCGTTCGCTGTCGGCCTCAGATGGTTTGGAATGTTTGTCATTTCAGACGGAGGAAGGATTCTCTACTTCCCTGGGACGGGCGACCCTCAATCTCTTACCCTTAGTTCGCAGGATCAGGACGCAGTTAAGACGCATCAACTGGAAGTTGATCATTTCACGCTCGAATCGAATCGACGCGAGTGGCACGTGACAGGGAACGGAAAAAAAGGACACCTCGGACGCTTTCGAACGGCGGACCTGGGTGAAGATCGCACGTTGTGGTTCGGCCTGAGTATTGGTTCGCCAGAGATACTTCGACTCGTTCGAATCTACACTGAAGTGAACGGTCAAACGCCCCCAGCCGATACGCTCAGGCGGGCAGACGTTGCTCTTAAGGCCCGCGAAGGTATTGACTTTAACGTACTTCTGTTTGACTGGGATCAGCAACCACCGGCTCCCACTTTTGGGCATTTTGCGGTGATCGTTGGTCCCCCTGGTTTCGAATCTTATCGCGGTAGTAACCTCGGACTTCCTTTCGGTTCTCCGTTTGTTGCCCTTGGCGATCTTCGGCGAAATACTCACTTTCGTTCCCACAGGCTTAGGTTAGACCCGCACCTGGACATGGAAATCGTGACGGCACTTTTGCCAGGTCGGGTCAGTGTACCCGTCGCACTCACCTCTCCATTCACGTCCGGGCAAGTTTGAAACGGTTGCCCCTTGAGCGGCAGCAGAGGGGCATCCAGAGTCGACAGCCTCAAATTCCGCAACGTCGGCCTCCTGGCTATTCGATGCCCATCTGGGCAGCCGGTAGCGCAGCGCATTGCGCGTCAGCCCCAGCAGCCGCGCGGCCTGGCTCTTGTTGCCGTTGGCGCGCTTCAGCGCTTCGCGAATGATCGACTGCTCGTATTGATCGAGCGTCATGCCTTCGGGCAGAAAATGATCCGTCGCGGCCATGGGACGGGATCGCGCCGCCGTTGTATCGATCCGGACGTCGTCCGCTTCCACGCGTCGGGCCTCTGAGCCAGCAGGACGCTGCGCTCCACCACGTTCTCCAGTTCGCGAACATTGCCGGGCCAGTGGTAGCTCATCAGCCGCTCCAGCGCGCTTTCGCTGATCTCGCCGCTGAACTTCTTGGCGAAATGCTCGACCAGATACGGGATGTCTTCCTTGCGCTCGCGCAGCGGAGGAATATTCATCGGCACGACGTTCAGGCGGTAGTACAGATCCTCGCGAAACGTGCCCTGTTCGAGCGCGGCGCGCAGATCGACGTTGGTCGCCGCGACCACGCGCACGTCGGTGTGCATGGTCTTGTTGCTGCCCAGGCGCTCGAACTCGCGCTCCTGCAGGACGCGCAGCAGCTTCACCTGAATCGCCGGCGGCACGTCGCCGATTTCGTCCAGAAACACGGTGCCGGTGTTGGCCTGTCTCGAACTTGCCGGGCTTGGAGATGTTGGCGCCGGTGAACGCGCCCTTTTCGTAGCCGAACAGCTCGCTCTCCATCAGGTTTTCGGGGATCGCGGTGCAGTTGATCTTGACGAACGGACGGTCGCTTGCGCGGCGAATGCTGATGAATCGCGCGCGCGATCATGTCCTTGCCCACGCCGCTCTCCCCGGCCAGCAGCACGGTGGCGCGCGTGGGCGCGACGCGCATGATGGTCGCGAAAATCTCCTGCATCGCGGGGCTGTGGCCGATGATGTTTTCGAACTGATAGCGCTGGCCCAGCGCCTCGCGCAGCTCGCGATTTTCGTCGCGCAGCTTGCGGACTTCCAGCGCTTTTTCCACCACCACGCTCAGATGATCCAGCGAAAACGGCTTGGGCAGAAAATCGACCGCGCCCTTCTTCATCGCCTCCACCGCGATTTCCACGGTGCCGAACGCCGACATCACGATCACCGGCGCATGCTGAGTTCTGCTCGTTCAGTTTTTGCGAGCAGTTCCAGGCCGTCCATGCCGGGCAGCTTCAGATCCGTCAGCACCAGGTCGACGTCGGCCGCGAGCTTATCCTTCTTCGGCGGTGCCGGCGGCCTTCACGTCGTAACCGGCGGAGGACAGATGCAGGCCGATCACGCGGCGGTGTTTCTCTTCGTCTTCGATCACCAGGATCGCTGGGCGTGGTCATCACTTTCTATTGTCGATGAAGCGGCAGGAAAACGCGAAACACGCTGCCTTCGCCCGGGCGTGCTTTCCACCGTGATCTGGCCGCCGTGCTCGTCGACGATCTTCGAGCACGATCGCCAGGCCCAGGCCGACGCCTTCGGCCTTGGTGGTGAAGAACGGGTTGAAAATGCTTTCGAGATTCTTCGGGTCGATGCCGGAGCCGCGATCGATGACCGCGATCTCCACCTTGCCGTCGTCGCGATGCGCGTTTTCACCGTCACCACGCCGCCGGGCGGGCTGGCCTGCGCGGCGTTCATCAGCAGGTTCGAGATGACGCGCTCCATCAGCTCGGCGTCGAACGCGACCGGCGGGATATCGGGCGAATAGTTCTTGATAGACCGACACGGTGTGCGGCGCCGGCTTTTCGCGCTCGAAGCGCGCGATGGCGCGGTCGAGCATCGCCGCCAGATCGCCGGTCTCCAGCTTCAGGTGCTGCGGCCGCGCGAAATCCAGAAAGCGCGTGATCAGCGAATTGGTGCGGTCCACTTCGTCGCGATGTAGCCGGCCATCTCGCGCGCGATCGCGTTTTCTTTGGCGACGTTGCGGGCCAGCATCTCCGCCGAAGTCTTCATCGTGCCCAGGGGATTGCGCAGCTCATGCGCCAGGCCCGCGGTCAGTTGCCCCAGCGCGGCCAGCCGCTCCGCGCGGCGCACTTCGGCTTGCGCTTCTTTCAAGCTTTCGATTCGCGGCGGTCAGCTGCTCGGCGGCACGCTGATACTTGGTGGCCTCCTCGCGCTTGGCTTTCGCGAGCTGGTAGGTGGCATAGCTGACCAGGAACATAGATAGAATCCGCAGCGCCAGCAGAAGTTTTTCGTCGGGAGGGAAGTCGACGGGGATCTCATTTTGACGATCGTACGACCAGACGTAGACGAGAAGAGACACATATTCGGCGGCACTGAGCACGGCAATGCTCGCGCTTCCGAGGAGACCGAAGTTGCTGGACGCGGAAATGACCGGGAGGAACAGGATGTACCAGTAACTGGTATTGATCGCCTCCGGCCACGGCTCGCTGAAGTACATGAGGGGATAGCACAGCAGCAAATTCACCGCAATGGCCGCCTTAGGGCCGATCCGCGACTCGAGCACCTGCACGAGTCCTAGGGCGACCAGCAGCGTGATGAGAATGCGGGTTGCGAACCGGGACTGAAAACGGCGATGGCGGCGAACAGAAGGAGCCAAACCAAGTCCTGAAGTCGAACATAACGGCGCCAGGCGGGGGGCACTGAGGTCCATCATAGCGGAATCGCCGACGGGGACGGCGCTCAAGCGCTTCGACAATATGACACAATATTAAACACGCGGTTTTTTCTTGCATGACCCAACCCAAACTCACCGATTCGCCCGAGTCCGTGGCCCCCGATACCTCCTTCGGCGATATTCTTTCTGAATTCGAGCAGGCCCATCATTCCCGCGGCGAGACGGTGGAGGGCACCGTCGTCTCCGTCACGCCCGACGCCGTATTCGTCGATATCGGGCGCAAAATGGACGGCGTTATCGTGCCCGATCCGGCGCATCCGATCAAGCGCGGCGATAAGGTGCTGGTTTCCATCCGGGGACGCGATGAGCGAGGGCAACTACCTGCTTTCGACCATCAAAGTCGAAACCCCGCGCGACTGGAGTGGCCTCGAAGCCGCGTTCGCGACAAGCGGACCATCGGCGGAACCGTACTCGAAGTGGTGAAGGGCGGGTTGCGAGTCGACGTGGGCGTGCGCGCGTTCATGCCGGCTTCCCGCAGCGGCGTGCGCGAGCAGGCCGAGATGGAAAAGCTGGTCGGGCAGCAGATCGAGTGCCGCATCACCAAGCTCGATACGGAAACCGAAGACGTGGTGGTCGACCGGCGCGTGGTTCTCGAAGAACGCGAGCGCGCAGACGAAACAAGAAGCGTTCGGGCGGCTGGAAGAAGGCGCCGTGGTGCGCGGAACCGTGCGCAGCCTTACCGATTTCGGCGCCTTCGTCGATCTGGGCGGCATCGACGGGCTGCTGCACGTCTCCGACATGTCCTACGCGCGCGGCGTTAAGCCGTGCGATGTTGTCATCTGCGGGTGAATCGATTGAAGTCAAGATCCTCAAGATCAATCGCGAGACGCGGAAGATCGCGCTGGGACTCAAGCAGCTCGCGCCCGATCCGTGGACCGGAGTCGCCGAAAAATATCAGGCTGGATCGCGCGTAAAGGGGCAAAGTCGCGCGCGTGGCGGATTTCGGCGCGTTCGTCGAACTGGAGCCGGGCATTGAGGGATTGATTCACGTTTCCGAAATGTCGTGGACCAAGAAGAATGTCGCGGCCGGCGGATATCGTCAAGGTCGGCGATATGGTCGAAGTCGTGGTGCTGGGCGTGAATCCGGGCGAGAAGCGCATCGCGCTGGGCCTGAAGCAGGCGCTGGGCGATCCCTGGGAAGAGGCGCTGAAGAAATATCCGGTGGGCGCGGTAGTGGAAGCGCCGGTGACCAGTCTGGCCAAGTTCGGCGCGTTCGTCGATCTGGGCGACGGCGTCGAAGGCATGATCCACATCGGCGATATCAGCCGCGAAAAGCGGCTGAATCATCCGAGCGACGCCCTGAAGGTCGGCGAGAAGGTGCAAGGCGCAGGTCCTGGAGGCCGACAAGGAACGGCGGCGGCTGCGGCTGGGGATCAAGCAACTGGAGCCGACCAGCATCGACGAATATCATCGCCGAGCGCAAAGTGGGCGACACCGTCAGCGGGCGCATCGTGGACGTTTCGGCGAATCGGGCCAAAGTCGAGCTGGGCGAGGGCGTGATCGCGCAGCTGCAAGCTACCCGAGAAGAAAGCCACGGAAGCTGCCGCAAGTTCTTCAAAAGCAGATGTTTCGTCGCTTTCGGCGATGCTCAGCGCGAAGTGGAAATCGGGCGGCGGACCCGAGCCGCGCCTCGGAGGCTCCACGCGCCGGGCAGGTCCGCAGCTTCAAGATCGTAGCAATAGATCCGGCGCAAAAGAAGATCGATCTGGAAATGGTCTGACGGCCCATGGCCGCCATCCGTTACATTTCTCGTTCGTCCTCGTCCTAGATAGTGTTGCACCGGAAGAGTGGAGCCGCCATAGTGGCCCTGAAAACGGGCTTACAGATGGACGAGACGGCGCTGATCCGGGCCGCTCAGGACGGGCGATCACGCCGCCTTTGAGCAGCTCGTGCGCGCCTACGACCAAAGTGTGCTCCGGCTGGCGATGAATCTGTTGCGATCGCCGGAGGATGCGCATGATGTGTATCAGGAAGCGTTCTTGCGGGTGTACCGCAACCTGCACACCTTCCGGTTCGATTGCAGTTTTCATACCTGGCTGTACCGGATCGTGACCAATTTGTGCCTGGATCACATGCGCAAACGGAAGGTGCGGAAAGAAGAGCCGACGGTGCTGGCCACCGCGGAGGGACCGCTGGATCGCATGGATGCGGTGCCGGAAGACGCGGGTGGACGGCGATCCGCAGCGGCATCTGTTCAGCGGGCAGGTGCGGCAGCGGATCAAGGAGGTGCTGGGCCAGTTGACGCCGCGCGAGCGCATGGTGTTCGAGCTGCGGCATTATCAGGGATTGCGGCTGCGGAAAATCGGCGAAGTTTTAGGAACCACCGAAGAAGCGGCCAAAAACTGCCTGTTTCGGGCGACGCAGAAAATGCGGGCGGCTTTGGGAGATTTCGTATGAAGCAGGATTTGAATTGCGCCGCGGCGCGCGAGCAGTTCGCGCTGCTGCTCTATGGCGAGCTGGGCTTCGACGAAGAAGAGCGGGTCGAGTCGCACCTGGACGGATGCGCGGAGTGCCGCGCGGCGCTGGCTCGCGAGAAGGCGATGCATGCCGCGTTCGACAACGTCGAGGTCGTGCCGTCGCCCGCGTTATTGCGAGAATGCCGCGAGGATGTGTTCGCGCGTCTGGCGGAGGAAGAGGCTCCTGCGCCGGTGCGCGCCGGCTGGTGGGAAAAGTTCGTCGACGCGCTGACGCTTCGGCCTTCTGCTGGATTGTTGCGTCCGGCGGGCGCGTTGACGCTGGTCGCGCTTGGGTTCTTCGCGGCGCGCATGCTTCCTCCTATGACGAATGCGAATTCGCAGTTCGGCGCCGCTAGCATGACGCCGGGAGCGTCGCGAGTGCGCTACGTCGAGCCGGCCGCCAATGGGCGGGTGCAGATCGTGCTCGATGAGACGCGGCAGCGGATCGTTTCGGGCGGCCTGGATGACCAGCAGATCCGTGGCTTGCTGCTGACCGCGGCTAAGGATCCGTCCGATCCTGGCTTGCGCGCCGAAACGGTGGAAATTCTGAATACGCGGGCGCAATCGGCGGATGTGCGCGACGCGCTGATGTTCGCGGTCCAGCACGATCTGAATGCCGGCGTGCGGATGCAGGCGCTGGAAGGACTGAAGCCGTTCGCTGCGCAACCGGAAGTGCGCACGGCGCTGACGCAGGTGCTGCTGTCGGATTCGAATCCCGGTCTGCGGACGCAGGCGATCGATTTGTTGACGGGTAGTGGACAGCAGATGAACCGGCAGGTCGACCGGCAGCTGATCGGGACTTTGCAGGAGCTGATGCTGCGCGGCGAGCAGTTGGGCTATGTGCGGGAGCGCTGCCGTCGCGTGCTGGAGTCGATGAACGCATCGGCGGAGACCTATTAATGATGAGTTGTTTGTTTCCCGTGCTGCTGTCGGCCCTGCTCGCGCAGGATGCTCAGATGGTTCGGGAAGGTGCGTACTGGAAGCGAACCGATAGCGGTACGTTCAACGCTCCGCCGACCCGCATGCTCCGCGTCGCGACGCGCGGTCACGTGATTCTGCACGGGACGCAGGGCGAGCTGATCACCTACAAGCTGACCGAGCAGGTGCGGGCGCGCTCCGAAGAAGACGCGCATCGCCGCTTCGGAAGCGCGATCGCCAACATGGCGGTGCGCGGGGGCGTCACTATCATCACGCTGATGCCGATGATCCGGGAGGATGTCAATGCGCAGTGGGAAGTGAATGTTCCCAGGCGCATGACCGCGGTGATCGTCGACAGCCAGATGGGCGATGTAGAGGCGTACGATTTTGACGGCAGCCTGCACGTGGATACCACGGCGGGGCTGATCCGCTGCGACCGGATCCGCGGCGGCGTGGAAGCGACCACCGGCGGCGGCGAAATTCGCCTGGGGAAGATCGGCGGCGCGTCGCGATGCATTTCAGCCGCGGGCTCGATTTTCGTCGATGTCGCGGGAGGCGAGGCCACCTGCCAGACGGCGGGCGGAGAGATTCAGATTCGCGAGGCGAATGGGCCGCTGGCGCTGTCAACCGAAGGCGGAAACATCCAGGTGGACCACGCCGCGAGTTCGGTGCAGGCGCACACCGGCGCGGGCGTGATCCAGATTCTGCAGGCCGGCGGCTCGGTATCGGCCGATACGCGCGGAGGCTCGATTGAAGTGGGCTCGTCGCGCGGCGCCAGTTGCCAGTCGGCTGCTGGAACGGTTCGCGTGAAGACGTCGTCGGGTCCGCTGCATATTCAGACCGCGATGGGCAGCATTCTGGCGGAGCTTCTCTCCGGCGCGCGCCTGGAAAATTCGTCGCTGGTGGCGGGGTCGGGTGACATTACGGTTTTGATTCCGTCTAATCTGGCGCTATCGGTGGTGGCGAGAAACGAATCCGGCGGAACGCCGCGGATCCTTTCTGATTTTTCGGAGGTTCGCGCGAAAAGCGCCGCGTCCGGGCGACCGCCGCTGGTATTTGAAGGCTCCATTAACGGAGGCGGTCCGCTGTTGTCCATCGATACGGCGGGCGGGATTATTTACGTGAGGAAGTTGAAGTAGGGATTTATGAAAACTGCGCTGATTGTATTTATGGGAATTGTGGGATTGGTTTCCACGGCGGCTGGGCAAACGCCCGCGCCCGCACCGGTAGCGCCGCCGGCTCCCAAGGCCATGCGAGTTGCCGCCAGTGGGTCCAGCTACCTGGGCGTGATGGTGCAGGAAATCGATGGCGATCGCGCGAAAGCCTTGAAGCTGCGCGAAGAGGCCGGCGTCGAGATCACGCGCGTGGAGCCCGATTCTCCCGCCGAAAGGGCCGGGTTAAAGAACGGCGATGCGATCCTTCAATACAACGGGCAGCGCGTCGAAGGCATGGAACAGTTTTCGCGCCTGGTGCGCGAAACACCGCCGGGTCGCGATGTGAAGCTTGACATCGTACGAAGTGGCGCGCCCCAAACCGTGATGGTAAAAGCCGGCGTGCGGCACGCGGTCACTCCATTCCTGATCGCGCCCGCGGCTCCTCCCGCGCCTATGGGACGACTGGAAATGCGGATGCCCGACGTTCCGCGCAGTTTCATGGCCTGGCGCAGCTCGGCGCTGGGTATCGAGTGCGAAACGCTGGAAGGACAGCTCGCGCAGTACTTCGGCGTACAGGAAGGCGTGCTGGTGCGGGCGGTCGCCAAGGGATCGACGGCGGAGCGCGCGGGAATTAAAGCGGGCGACGTGATTACGCGCGTCGACGACGCCAAGATCGCCAGTCCAGCCGATATTTCAAGCCGCATCCGTTCCATGCGCGGCAAGTCGGTTCCCATGGTGCTGATGCGCGACCACAAAGACATGACGCTCAGCGTGGTGGTGGACGGCGACGACCGTTCCGAGTGGTGGCAGGAGCAAAATTTCCTCGCGCCGTCAGTACCCGTCCACGTGGTTCGCTAGTCAACCTTCCCTCCCCCCAGGTGATACGCAACCGCTGAGACATTTTTTTAGGCAAAGATAGGGCGATCACCGGGTTGGTCTTAAAGAGACAGCCTGCTACGATCTGGCTTGGGGTGTCGTATGCGTTCGGCGATGTTAGTCATAATACTGGGTTCGCTCGGCTTCGGTCAGTCGATGGTTGAACATGCGGCCGCAGCAGCCGGCGGTTCGGTTGGCGGAGTCGCGGGGAAGAAAGTCAGCGACGGTCTCACCAAGATCTTCGAAAAAATGGACACGACTACGGCGAAGGCCGCCAAACAGGGCGCTCCTTCAAAGCCCAAGCCGGCGGATTCAGACGAAGCTCCGTTGTTCGACGTGGGGCCCGGTGTTCCGAAGCGAGACACGTTCGTCCCCCCGCCGCCCCCTCCCGCCACCAAGCACGCGGCGACACATAAACCTGCGCCCGCTCCGGCGCGTGAGCCCGTGGCGGCCGCCGAGCCCGTTCCTCCGCCGCCTCCGCCACCCGAAGTGACCACCGCGGATCTGAGAGCTTTCACCGCCGGGATGAATCGCGATGAGATTCTAAAGGCCGGCCTGCCCGCCTCGCGGATCACTATGTTCGATGACGGGCACCTGCTGGAGATCTATCGCTACATGGCGAAGGACGCGACCATCGGCGTGGTCCGGCTGAGCGACGGCCGGGTTTCCAGTGTTCAGATGCCCTAAAATGGGCGGATGATCGTGCGCGTTTTAACGCCGGAGGACGCAGTTCCGTTCAACCGCCTGCGTCGCGAACGGCTGGAACAAGCGCCCAGAGCCTTCGCCGAATCGATCGCCGAGCACGAAGCCATTCCTCTCTCCGCCATCGCCGCGCGCCTGTCGCGTTCCGACGACAACTTCGTCATCGGAGCTTTCACCCCGAAACGCGAGCTTGCCGGAATGGCGGGTTTCGCGCGCGAAACACGCCTGAAGGCGAGACACAAAGCCATCGTCTGGGGAGTCTACGTGCGCCCGCGCTGGCGCGGCGAAGGCGCGGGGCGCGCGATTTTGACGGAACTGCTGAATCGCGCACGCGCGCTGCCGGGCCTCGAACAGATCCGGTTGACGGTGGCCACCACGCAGGACGCGGCCAAGCGGCTCTACGAATCGCTGGGCTTCGAGGTTTTTGGCACGGAGCGTCACTCCCTAATCGTCGACAGCGAGTACGTCGACGAATATCACATGGTGCTGTGGCTTCGTCAGCGCGGTCGTTGAGAGTCCGGTAGCATTGCGGCGCCGACCCTGAGCCGCGACCACAGGAAGCGGTGGGTGGCCCTGCTTTCACACAGCCTCTAATGCGCGCCGAACTTTTTGTATGTCCGACCCTCTCAGACCGACGCCGCGTAGTCCGCGGGGACTTGGCCTTCCGGCAACAGCTCGCCCTTTTCAAGATGCCGGACGCGCGTCGCTGCGCGCGCTGCGTGGGGATCGTGCGTCACCATCACGATGGTTTTTCCGAACTCCCGATTCAATCGCCCGAGCAGCGTCAACACGTCTTGCGCGGACTGCGCGTCCAGGTTGCCGGTCGGCTCATCCGCCAGAATCAAATCCGGATCCGTAACGATGGCGCGCGCGATCGCCACGCGCTGTTCCTGCCCGCCCGAAAGCTGGCGCGGAAGATGCGTCAGGCGGTCGCCGAGCCCCACCAGCTTGAGCGCGGTCTCGGCGTGTTCCATTCGCTCCTTCTTTTTGAGATTCGTCAGCTTCAGGGGCAGCTCGACATTTTCAATCGCAGTCAGAACCGGAATCAGGTTGAAGCTCTGGAACACGAATCCGATATGCGCGTTGCGCCAGTGCGCGATCGCGCGGTCCGACAGCGCCCGCAGATTCTCGCCGAGCACCAGGATCTCCCCGCCGCTGGGGCGATCCATCGCCGCGATCAGGTGCAGCAGCGTCGACTTGCCGGACCCGGAGGGTCCCATCAACGCCACGAAATCGGCTTTCTGAACTTCGAGGTTCGCGTCCTTGAGCGCGATCACGTGAAATTCGTCGCGTACGAATTCCTTGGTCAGATTGCGAGTCTGGATCACCGTTTCCGTCATTTCGCTTTCACCCTGTCCCCGTCCTTCAAGTCCGGCGGGGGATTCACGATCAAATCCTCTCCGCCGATCAGTCCGGCGTTGACGCGCACCCCCTGCGCCGTCGTCGATCCGGTTTTCACCGGGCGCTGGACCGCGCGCCCGTTGCTCGCTACAAACACCGCCCCGTTCCGCACCGCCGAGACCGGAATTACGATCGATGGCGCGTCCGCGTCCTTTCCGGACTTCGCGTCGGAGACGAAAGCGACGCTGGCGTTCATCTCCGGACGCAGATAATGATCCGGTTTCTCGATTCTGACCTTCACCTGCACCGTCGCCTTCTGACGATTCGCTTCCGGCGAAATTTCGTCGATGAAGCCTTCGTAGCGGCGATCCGGGAAGGCATCGGTGGTGACCACGCCGCGCTGCCGCGGCCCGAGTTTCGCGAAATCGTTTTGATTGATATCTAGCTCCACCTTCAAGTCGTTCAAATCCGCGAGCGAGACCACGTATCCCTTCGCGCCTTTGTCGCCGACGAAGCCGGTGGTTACGAACTCGCCTTTTTCGACGTTGCGCTCGAGGATGGTGCCGCTGACGGGAGCGCGAATCACGGTGTTATCCAACTGCACCTGCGCATAGGCGAGCTGCCCCTTGGCCTGCTCCACCAGCCCGCGCGCCGCATCGATCTGCTCTTTCCGCGGTCCCAGCGCCGTCAAATCGTAGGTGCGCTGCAGCGACATCCGCTGCGCCACGGCGCCATCGTATTTCGCCTGGGCGTCGTCGAGGTTCTGTTTCGTCATGATCCCCTGATCGACCAGCGGCCGGGTGCGATCGAGAGTCACTTTGGCGTTATTCTCGTTGGCGCGCGCATTTTCGAGATCGGCTTTGGCGCGGGCGACCTCCTCGGGCCGCGATCCGTTTACCAACTGATCGAGCTGGGCCTGCAAATTGATCAGGTTTCCGCGGGCTTGCAGGAGCTGCGCGCGATACTCCTCGTCTTCCAGGCGCACCAGTTCCTGCCCCTCCCTCACACGGTCGCCTTTCTCGACACCGATCCACGCGACTTTACCGATGACCTTCGCCGCCAATTCGATTTGATGTGCCGCGATCACGTAGCCTGTCGCGTTCAGGATCACGTCTCCGGCGCGCGCAGGATCGCCCGCGGCCGCCGTGCGAACACGAGCCACGTCGACCTCGGCCGCGCGGCTGATCACTCCATACGCAAATCGTCCCGCGCCGAGCAGGGCCAACAGGGCGATGCCGCTGAAAATCCACACCGTGGACCAGCGCGACGGCCCGCCGGCTCGCTTCTGGCTGCGGTCGATCCGCAGGCTGTTGAGTTCCGGTTCCATAGATCTAGATATCCCTCAGCGCGACGAGGATCTCTTTGTTGGCCGCGGACCGCGCCGGGAACAATCCGCCGATGGCGCCCATCACCAGGGCGAAGGCGATCCCGATCGCCATCGCTTCCGGCCCCACGCGGAAGTTAAACGCGATTTCGCTGAAGCTCTGAAAACTCATCAATCCCGTCGTTACGTTGTTAAGCGGTAGGACCAGCATACATCCGAGCGCGCCCCCGATCAGCGATAACAACAGCGATTCGAAAAAGAAGCTGGTCAGAATGCTGCCGCGCGAGAACCCCAGCACGCGCAAGGTCCCCACTTCCTTCGCGCGCCGCGCCACCGCCGCGTACATCGTATTCATCGCCGCAAAGCTCGACCCGACGGCCATGATGATCGACACGAATACGCCTAAATATTGAATCGGCGCGGCTGAGCTGGTTTGCAGATCCATGTAGTGCTGCTCGGTCTGCGCCACCGCCAGCAGCCGGCGATCGTCGTTGATCGAATTGACCAGCGCGTCTACGGATACCGCGTCCGTGGAGCGCACCAGCGCCGAGCTGAGCTGATCGTAGCGATTGAAATCGCCGCTCATCTGATTCAGATCGCAAAAAATCTCGCTATTATTCGCGGTCTGGCCCCCGTCCATCACCCCGACCACTTCCCAGTCGCCGCGGCCGAAGTGCAGCTTCCTGCCGATCTGCGCGTCCGGATAGCGCCGCGCGACGGATCTTCCCACCACCACTTCGCGCATGCCCGGCCGAAAACAGCGTCCCGCGGAGATCTTCACCTGCTCGCGCAGCTCAAAACCGGTTTCCGTCAAGCCGCGTAGCGTGACATTCATGCCGTTCGGATTTTGAACGCTGGGCAGATTGATCACCGTAACCAGTTCCAGCGAAGCCAGCGGATGGCCGTCAGCGCCGCGCGCGATGCCCGGCTTGGATTTCAAGTCCTCGAATACGCTTCGCGCCATACCGCCGGACAATTCCGCCGTCGCGCCTTTTCGCATGACCAGAACATTGAGCGGATTGGCAGTGGTTTCGAGCGCCCTGCGCAGGCCGCCCACCAGCGCCAGCACCGCCACCAGCACCGCCACCGTCAGCGCGATGCCGAGCGCGGTCATCAGCGTCGTGGTCTTGCGGACCGCCAGGTTCCGAAGATTGTAGGCCAGCGGGATCGCCATCAGTCCGTGCTCCCCAAAGATTTCAGAATCGAGGTGCGAGAGGCGTTCCACGCGGGAACGAAGGAGCTGGCGACGCCGATCACTACCGCCAGGCCCAAACATATGGCGCCGACATCGGGCGTGACCGCCAGGGTCTTCATCGCCTGTATGAAACTGGGGCCTCGGCGAACCATCGCCGTCAGGCCTGAGGCGAACGCGATACCGATGATCCCGCCGAGAATCGAAATCACGCCCGCTTCACCCAGGATGATGAACAGAATCGCGCCGGGCGTGTAGCCCAGGGTTTTCAGAATTCCCACTTCGCGAAGACGCTCACGCACCGACATCGCCATGGTGTTGCCGGACACCAGCAGAATCGTAAACGTAATAGCCGCGCAGATGATCATCAGGTACATTTTTACGTTGCCAAGAAAACTGATGAACTGGAGCCCGAACGCCTGTTCAGATTCGGTCTTGGTTTGAAACTGCGTAGTCGCGAACATGTCGTCGATGGTCTGGATGACGCGCGGGACGTCGTTGACGCTTTCCACTTGCACTTGAATGGAACCGACCAGGTCCTGCTGCGGATTGTTCGCACCCAAAAGCTCCCGCAGGTAGGTGCGGCTGAAAAATAAGGTCTCACTGGTGTTGGGATCGCTGAAGATTCCCACCAGCGTCAGCTCCGGATTCACTTGGAAAATATCGCCGGTGAGAAAAATCTTCTCGCCGATCTTCCAGCCCATGCGCTTCGCCAGGTCGTCGCTCGCCACCGCGGCGGTCCGCAGATGTCTGAAAGCTTCTTTTTGTTCGTCCGGCAATTGCAACTCCGGACGCACGCTGAAGAACTTATCCGGCTCGACACAGAACCGAGCGAAGAAGTTTCCAGGGTCGCGCGCATCTTTATAAGTCCCGCCGAACCACTGCCAGATCATAGCCTCGCGAACCCCCTGCACCTGGCGGATCCGGTCGCTGAAATAGGCGGGCAGCGGCTGCGTGATCGAAACCTTGTGATGCGTCACCAGCCGCAGTTCCTGGCCCGGGGCCGGCGGCGCCAGAAACAGGCCGCGATACAACGCAAATAGAACCCCTAGCAGACACAACGAAGCCGCGATGCTGAAAATCGTCAGCACGCTGCGGCGCCGGTTGCGCAGCGAATTCTTCAGCATGAGCGGCACGTAGCGGAACATCACCTATATTCTAGGTGAGGGTGTGCCGATCGGCTTAGCCGCTTTCGGCGAACGACGCTTTTTCATGGACGAACGGCGAGCGATCGAAGACGAAAACTACATGCGCATGGCGCTCGATCTGGCGCGTGCGTCCGCGCAGGCGGGTGAGGTGCCGGTTGGCGCGATCGTGGTGTCGGACGACCACGTGATCGGACGCGGGCGAAACTCCCCGGTTTCTATGGCCGATCCCACGGCGCATGCCGAAATCCTGGCCTTGCGCGAAGCCGCCGCGACGGTTCACAATTACCGCCTGACGGGCGCCACGCTTTACGTGACTCTGGAGCCTTGCGTGATGTGCGCCGGCGCCGTGGTGGCTGCGCGGATCTCGCGCGTCGTGTTCGGAGCGCGCGATCTGCGATTCGGCGGCATCCGAAGCAAATTCCGTCTGGCCGATACGGACCTGCTGAATCACCGCGCGGAGATTGTCGAAGGCGTGCTGGGCGCGGACTGCACCGAACTGATGCGGGACTTCTTTTCATCGCGGCGCTAGAAAGGACAGCCTCCAACCCTGCCCCTTCACGCCGCATCTAATCAGGCTGTCTTGCCCAGCGGCCGCGGGAATTCGAGATGCGCCGGACGCATCGGCGTGCCGGCCACGCCCGCCACCGGACTCCCCGCGCCCGTGCGCGACAGGCCATGGAAATATTCGTCCAGCGGAAACAACGGATACGGCTCCATTTCGCGAAACATCCGGCCCAGTTTCTGTTCGATCCGGTAGACCGCGTGGAAGAAATTCCCGCGATCGATGCCCAGCCGCCGGGTGCACAGTTTCCAGTCCGCGCCCAGCAGGAAGTGATACCGGAACAGCCGGTATCTCGAATTCATCGAGCGACCGGCGCGCCAACCAGACAGAAATCAGCGATATATTCCTCGTCTTTTCTGCCCCAGGTGATCGGCCGCTGGCGGCCCGCGTGGGCTCCAGCGACACGCGGCTCAAATGCCTCTCCTGGGTCACACATCGTATGAACCGGTCATAGCAGATCCGGAAAATCGCAGCGCAACACGCAGTTGCAAGGCGAGATCACTCCCTTCTTCGTGAAGACGCAATCCCGATCCGTGGCATTGCGCGCAGTTATGCATGGCCAGCGCCAGTGTTTCCGATCGAGTCCACTCCATATCCAGACTTCCCTCCCGAACGCATTCCTCAACGGAAGTGATGTACGGTATAGTACTGCCAGTTCTAGAATATGTCAAACATTATTTTGTAACTTACTGTATTATTTCTCCGATAAATGTCGAGGACTTTGCGCGCTGTTTCGTCCCAATGAAAACGTGCGCGCCTGCTCCAGCCCTGCCTGCGATCAGTTTCGCGGCGCCGCTCTTCGTCGAGCAGAACCTCGCGCAAGCCGCGCGCGATATCGAAAACATTGTCGGGACTCACCAGTTCCGCCGCCTCGCCCACCGCTTCCACCAGCGCGGGAATATCGGAGGCGACCACCGGCGTGCCGCAGGCCATGGCTTCGAGCGGCGCCAGGCCGAAGCCTTCGTACAGCGACGGAAAGGCGAACAGCGATCGCGGCCCGATAGAAGACCGCAGCGTTTCCAGCGGAACGAACCCGAGAAAGCGCACCAAAGGCTCCACGCGCGATGGCGACCACGGCGCGCCGCACCGACGGGTTTTCGGAGAGTTCATCGCCGATGATCATCAAGCTGCAGATGGCATGATAATCGTGGATGGTTCTCAAGCTCGGAGCGAAGCACGGCGAACGCCTCGATCAGCCGCGGGACATTCTTCTGCGGACGGATGGTCCGGCGTAGAGGATGAAGGGAGACTGAATGGAATAGCGCTCCAGTATCTGGCTGTCCTGGCCGGGTCGTGGCGGTTGGAGGTGAAAGCGGGATCGGGCGCGCTGTAGATGGTGCGGATGCGCTCGGTGGGAATGCGCAGAACGCTTTCGATGTCGCGGCGGGTGGAGTGGGAGACCGCGATGATGCGTTCGGCGCGCAGCGCGCCGCGGCGGTAGCGCTCCTCGTGCAGCGTGCGCGCGGAAATCGCCGCGCGCCGGGAAACAGCAGGCTGCTCATGTCGTGGATGGTCACGACGTAGGGCCGCGGCATCCACTAGGCAACGGAATTTAGAGGAATATGATACAAATCCGCGCTGAAATGTCGTAAGAAAACGCGGAAATGACGACAGTTGTGCGATCAGGTCCGTATCTGGCGCGCGCGTACGACCGCGGTGCGAAAGTTGGGCCCCAGTCCGGCCAGTTCCTCGACGTCCTGCGGCCGCGCGATCAGCGTGTAGCGATTTTCCTGGTCCAGGCGGGCCAGGGCTCGGATCAGGTTGCGGATGTAGGTGCCGATGCCGAAATCGCCGAAGGCGGCGGACGTCGATGACGATGTGCAGCATCGACGTAGCTCTGGCTCTAGCGGCAGCGCCGCGGCCGCGAGCTTCCAGGCGTACAGCGGGAAGCGGTCCGTCAGCGCGTCGACGCTGCGGCGCACTTCGGCCAGAACCTCTTCGCTCGAGATGTTTTCGAGCACCCGCGCGATCAGTCGGGCGACTTCGCGCATTTCCGGCTCGCGGAATCCGCGCGTGGTGACGGCCGGGACTTCCGAAGCGCATGCCGCTGGGGTTGAAGCGGCGGATTCATGATCGAACGGGATCGCGTTCTTGTTGGCGGTGATGTAGGCGCGATCGAGCGCCGCTTCGCGCCTCCTTGCCGCGCACGCCTTTGGCGAACACGTCCACCAGCATCAGATGCGTGTCGGTGCCGCCGGAGACGACGCGGAAGCCGGCCTCCTGCAAGCCTGCCGCCAGCGTCTTGCGCATTGGCCACCACCTGCTTCTGAGTACGCCACGAATTCGGGAGTCGCGGCTTCCTGGAAGCACACCGCCTTGGCCGCGATGATGTGCACCAGCGGCCCGCCCTGCACGCCGGGGAACACGCGTCTTATCGATGGCCGCGTCCGTACTTCTCCTTCGCGAGAATCATGCCGCTGCGCGGGCCCGCGCAGCGTCTTGTGCGTGGTGGAGGTGACGATATCGGCCCACTCGCACGGATTCGGATGCAGACCCGGCGGCCACCAGTCCGGAAAAATGCGCCATGTCGACCAGGAAAAGCGCGCCCACGCTATCGGCGATCTGGCGGAAGCGCGGAAAATCGAGGATGCGCGGATAAGCGCTGCCGCCGGCGATGATCATCTTCGGCTTGTGCTCCTCGGCCAGGCGCGCGAGTTCGTCGTAATCGATGCGCTCGTCTTCGCGGCGCACGCCGTAGGGCACGATCTTGTAGGTCTTGCCCGAAAAATTCAGCGGATGGCCGTGCGTCAGGTGGCCGCCGTGGGCCAGATTCATGCCCGAGAATCGTGTCGCCGGGGTTCAGCACGCTGGCGTAGGCGGCCTGGTTGGCCTGCGATCCGGAGTGCGGCTGCACGTTGGCGTACTCGGCGTGGAACAGCTTCTTGGCGCGCTCGCGCGCCAGGTTCTCGACCACATCGCGTGAACTCGCAGCCGCCGTAGTAGCGCTTGCCGGGATAGCCTTCGGCGTACTTGTTGGTGAAGACGCTGCCGGTGGCTTCGAGGATCGGCTTCGGAGGTGAAGTTCTCGCTGGCGATCAGTTCCAGGCGCGAGTTCTGGCGCTCGGTTTCCTTGCCGGATCGCTCGGAGATTTCGGGATCGACCTCGGCCAGCGGCCGCGCCATGCGTTCCTGTTCGGTCATGCGTGATGTTCCAGTTTGCGATATTTTTTCGACGCGGCGGTGCGTGGCGGCCGCCTTCAAACGGCGTATCGAGGAACACTCGCACCAGTTCGCGGCCAGCGCCGGATCGGTGAATAGCGCGCGCCCAGGTCAGAACGTTCGCGTCGTTGTGGGCGCGCGTGAGGCGAACCTCTTCGGGATTGACGCCCAGCGCCGCGCGGACGCCGCGCACCTTGTTCGCCGCGATCGACATGCCGACGCCGCTGCCGCACACCAGCACACCGCGCTCGACCATGCCCGGACGCCACCGCCTGCGCGACGCGGCCCGGCATAGTCAGGATAATCGGTGGACTCCGCGCTGAATTCGTTCCGAAGTCGCACACCTCGTGGCCGGCTCTGGCGCAGACGTGTCGCCCAGCTGGTTCTTGAGCTCGAAGCCGGCATGATCCGCGCCATGGCGATTTTCATGTGGAATACCAATTCTAACCAGAGCCAAGCGCAAGCCTTACGTCCGGACCATCTCCAGAAACGCCTGCGCGGCGTGGCTCAGCGCGCGGCGAGCCGGATACAGCCAGCCGGATCTTGCGCTCCACCTTCATCTGCTTCACCTTGCACCTCGCACAGCAATGCCCTGGCGGATCTCCTCGCTCCACGCACATGCGCGGCAGGAACGCGACGCCTTCATTGCGCTCGCACCATCTTGCGGATCGACTCGATGGTCGGCATCTCCACATCCATGTTGAGCGGCACTTTGTGGCGCTGGAATTCGCGAATCACCACGCCGCGGTAGGGCGAAACCACATTGTGCGCGATGAACGTCTCCCCGCCCAGCTCCTTGATCGTTACCTCGGTCGCGCGTTGGCCAGCCGTGCTGTGGGCGACACGATGAACGACAGTGATCGGTGTAAATCACCGTGCGAGATCAGCCGCTCGTCTTCCGGATCGTAGGTCAGAAGCCCCAGCTCCAGCTCGCCGTCCATCAGCTCCGACGGAATCTTGCTCGACAGGCTGCGGCGGACCTGCACTTTGATCTTGGGAAACTTGCGCGCGATAGCGCTCGATGTGATCCAGCAGATACAGCGTGGAGGATTCGTTCGCGCCGATGGTCAGCCGTCCCGAGATTTGTCGCGCAGCTCGGCCAGGGCGTTTTCCAGATCGCCCTGCAGATTCTCGAAGCGGCGGGCGTATTCCAGGACGATCTGGCCGGCGTCGGTCAGCAGCAGATCCTTGGCGGACCGGTCGATCAGCTTCTCCCCCAGCTCGCCTCTCAAGTCGTTGAATCGACAAGGGAAATAGCCGGCTGCGTCCGCAGCAGCTTTTCGGCAGCGCGGGAAAAACTCTTCTCGGTGGCGACGGTCAGGAACACGCGCAGGGGATGCAGCTCCATAAGCTATATTATACAACCTTCGAATATTATTGATTTGTCAAATCTCATCAGCCTTGATATATGGTGAGCATTCTTGGAGGCACATGGCTGATCGAGTATATATCTTCGACACCACGCTACGTGACGGGGAGCAATCGCCGGGCTGCAGCATGACCGTTGCGGAGAAGCTCCGCATGGCGGCGAAGCTGGTGGAGCTGGGCGTGGATATTCTGGAAGCCGGGTTCCCGATCGCCTCGGAGGGCGATTCGGAAGCGGTGGACGCGGTCAGCCGCGAATTTCCGTGGGCGAACGTGGCGGCGCTGGCGCGGTCGAACCAGCCGGACGTAGATCCGGCGGCGGCGAAGTCGCTGAAGAACGCGCGCCGCCCGCGCATCCATACCTTTATCGCCACCAGCGACATTCATCTGAAGCACAAGCTGAAGAAGTCGCGCGCAGCAGGTTCTGGACGAAGCGTGGCGGCGGTTACGCTGGCGCGCGTAGTATGTGCGATGACGTGGAGTTTTCCGCCGAAGACGCCACGCGCACCGATTCGGATTACCTCGAGCAGGTATCGCGCGCGGTGGTCGCCGCGGGCGCGCGCACGGTGAATCTTCCGGATACGGTGGGCTTTTCGGTGCCCGACGAATATCGCGGCGCTGATCGCGGCGAATGGTGAAGGCGCTGGGCGATTCGGCGGTGGTCAGCGTGCATTGCCATGACGATCTGGGCCTGGCGGTCGCGAATTCGCTGGCGGCGATGCAGGCGCGGCGCGCGGCAGATCGAGTGCACCATCAACGGAATCGGCGAGCGGGCCGGAAACGCCGCGCTCGAAGAGGTCGTCATGGCGATGAACACCCGCCGCGACCGGCTGCCGTTTGAAACGCGCATCGTGACCGAACATCTGTTCCCGGCGAGCCAGTTGCTCACGTCGATCATCACCTTCGGGCCGCAGCCGAACAAAGCGATCGTCGGCGAGAACGCCTTCGCGCATGAAGCCGGCATCCATCAGGACGGATATCTCAAAGAACGGACCACGTACGAGATCATGGATCCGAAGTCGGTGGGCGTGCCCGAGACTCGAGCTGGTGCTCGGCAAGCACAGCGGCCGCCATGCGCTGGCCAAGCGCTGCGAGGATCTGGGGATTCCGCTGCGCCGGGAGCAGCTGGACACGGTGTATCATCGCTTCACGGCGCTGGCCGACCGCAAGAAGGGCCTGCGCAACGAGGAAATCATCGGCACTGGCGCGCGAAGTCGCTGGAAGAGACTCAGCATGCCGAGAGCCACCGCGAGCTAGCTGTTCCGCGAGACATCACGAAATTAGGTCGAATGAATCTGAAGATCCTGCTGTTGCCCGGCGACGGGATCGGCGCCGAAGTCACCGCGCGCGGCGGTGGAAGTGTTGAAAGCGGTCGCCAAGAAGTTCGGCCACACGCTGGAATTGTCCGAAGGACTGATCGGCGGCGTCGCGATTCACAAGACCGGCATCGCCGCTGCCCGACGATACCGTAGAACAAGGCGCTGGCGGCCGACGCGACGCTGATGGGCGCGGTGGGATTGCCCGGAGTTCGATAACGCGCCGCCCGAGAAGCGGCCGGAAAGCGGGCTGCTCGGCATCCGCAAGGCGCTGGACGTGTTCGCGAATCTGCGCCCGGTGAGGATGTGGCCGTCGCTGGTCGATTCCTCGCCGCTGAAGAATCGACATCGTCGAAGGCACGGACATGATCATCGTGCGCGAGCTGACCGGCGGCCTGTATTACGGCCAGCCGCGCGGCATCGATAACGATCGCGCGTTCAACACGATGGCGTACACGCGCACGGAAATCGAGCGTGTCACGCGCAAAGCGTTCAAGCTGGCGCGCGGGCGGCGCAAGAAAGTCACCAGCGTCGATAAGTCGAACGTCATCGAAATTTCGCAGTTCTGGCGCCGGTGGTGATCGAGGTCGCGCGCGAATTATCCCGACATCGAGCTCGATCATCTGCTGGTGGACAATTGCGCCATGCAGCTGGTGCTGAATCCGCGGCGATTCGACGTGATGCTCACCGAAAATATGTTCGGCGATATTCTGAGTGATGAGGGCGCGGTGCTGGCCGGGTCGATCGGCATGCTGCCGTCGGCGTCGCTCGGCGAAACGAAGGGGTTGTATGAGCCGGTGCATGGCTCGGCGCCGGACATCGCGGGCCAGAACAAGGCGAATCCGCTGGGAGCGATCGGGTCGGCCGCGGCGATGCTCGAATATACGTTCGGGCTGACGAAAGAAGCCGCGGCCGTGAACGAAGCCATCGGCAGAGTGCTCGATTCGGGCCGCGTGACCGCGGATCTGAAACCGAAGGGCAAGCCCGCGACGACGGATGAAGTCGGCGCGGGCCATTTGTGAATGCCATTATGAAACCGCGAACCATTGTTGAGAAAATCTGGGACAGCCACGTCGTCGCGGAGCGCGAGGACGCGCCGGCGCTGATCTACATCGATCTGCATCTGGTCCACGAAGTGACGTCGCCGCAGGCGTTTGACGGATTGCGGCGGCGCGGGTTGAAAGTCCGGCGGCCGGATCTGACCATCGCGACCACCGATCATTCGACGCCGACCACTCCGCGCGGCTTGCCGATTGTCGACCAAGTCGGCGCGGCGCAGGTCGAGCAGCTCGAAAAGAATTGCCGCGAGTTCGGGATTCGCATGCTACGGTCTGTCGAGCGAGCGGCAAGGGATCGTTCACGTGATCGGGCCGGAGCAGGGATTGACGCAGCCGGGCATGACGGTGGTCTGCGGCGATTCGCACACAGCGACGCACGGCGCATTTGGAGCGCTGGCGTTCGGCATCGGAACCAGCGAAGTGGAGCACGTGCTCGCATCGCAATGCCTGCTGCAGCGGCCTTCGAAGACGTTCGCGGTGCGCGTGGATGGCGCGCTGAAAGCCGGGCGTGAGCGCCAAAGACATTATTCTGGCCCTGATCGCAAAAATCGGCATCGGCGGCGGAACGGGCTGCGTGATCGAATATTGCGGCTCGGCGATTCGCTCGCTGCTCGATGGAAGAGCGCATGACGGTGTGCAACATGTCGATCGAAGGCGGCGCGCGCGCAGGTCTGATCGCGCCGGACGATACGACCTATCAATATATCGCCGGCCGGCCGTTCGCGCCCAAGGGTGCAGACTGGGATGCGGCAGTCGCGCGATGGCGGACTTTGCCCACCGACGAGGGCGCGGCGTACGATCGCGAAATCAGTATCGATGCGATCCGCTTCGAACCGATGATTACCTTCGGTACAAATCCGGGCATGGGAATTCCGATCTCAGGCGCGGTTCCCGATCCGGCGAGCCTGGGCGAATCTCACGGAGCGCGATATGCTCGCCAAGGCGCTGCGGTACATGGATCTCGCGCCGGGCAAGCCGCTGGCGGGCCATGCGGTGAACGTGGTGTTCATCGGGAGCTGCACCAACTCTCGCATCTCCGATCTGCGCGCGGCGGCGGGCGTGATGAAGGGACGCAAAGTGGCGCCGAATGTTCGCGTGATGGTGGTGCCGGGATCGCGGCAAGTGAGGACGCAGGCCGAGGCGGAAGGACTCGACCGGATTTTCCGCGATGCCGGCGCCGATTTTCGCGAGGCTGGCTGCTCCATGTGCATCGGCATGAATGGAGATCACCTTGCAGCCGGGCGAGTACAGCGTCTCGACCAGCAATCGCAACTTCGAAGGACGGCAAGGCAAGGGCGGGCGAACGTTCCTGGCGAGTCCGCTCACGGCAGCGGCCGCGGCGGTCACGGGCGTGATTACCGACGTGAGGACGCTGCTATGAAATTCGAATCGCGAACCGTGGTGCTGGCCGTCGACAACATCGACACGGATCAGATCATTCCGGCGCGTTTTCTGAAGACGACTTCGAAGACCGGCCTCGGGGATCAGCTTTTCAACGACTGGCGCTACGATGCATCGGGCGCGCCCAAGGCCGATTTTGTCCTGAATCGGCCCGAAGCCAGGGGCGCGCAGGTGCTGGTGGCGGGCGACAATTTCGGCTGCGGAAGCTCGCGCGAGCATGCGCCCTGGGCGTTGCTGCAATTCGGATTTCGCGCGGTGGTCAGCACTTCTTTCGCGGACATCTTCAAACAGAATTCACTCAAGAACGGACTGCTGCCGATCGTGGCGCCGATAGACATTCATCGCGCTTTGTTGGCCTCGCCAGGCGCTGCGTTGAAAGTGGATCTGGCGGCGCAGACGGTGACACTTGCGAACGGGCGCTCCTTCGAATTTCCGATCGATGCGTTTTCAAAGCATTGCTTGCTCGAAGGCGTGGACGAACTCGGGTATATTTTACAAGAGGAGCCCGCGATCGCGGCTTACGAGCGGCGAAGACTCTAGTGATGCCGCCGCACCGACCGCTCCCTGTGGTCGCGGCTCCCTATATTTGAAAGCGCCGGCCACGAGCCGCGACCGCAGGAAGCGGTGGATCGTCGCTTTCCACACAGACCGCTAATCGTTAGCGGACGCTTCGTCGTGACGATGGTCTTGCTGCGCCGCGACCAGATTCGCCGCGCGCAGCAAGGATTCGAACGTGCCGGCGTCGGTCCACCAGCCGTCCAGGATCGAGAACGTCATGTCGCCCTCGCGAATATAGGCGTTGTTCACGTCCGTGATCTCAAGCTCGCCGCGCGCCGATGGCTTCAATTCCCGGCACTTGTCGAACACGGTCGCGTCGTAGAGATAAATTCCAGTCACGGCGTAGTTGCTCTTGGGGTGCTTCGGCTTTTCCTCAATGCCGGTGATGCGATTGCCGTGCAATTCGGCGACGCCGAAACGTTGGGCATCGGAAACTTCCTTCAGGAAAATCCGCGCGCCGCGCTTCTGGAGCTTGAATTCGTCAACAGCCAGGCGGATGTTGCCTTCGATCAGATTGTCGCCGAGAATCACGCAGACTTGATCGCGATCGGCAAAGTGTTCGGCCAGGCCCAGCGCCTCCGCGATGCCGCCTTCGCCCTCCTGGTAGGTGTAGTTCAAATGCTTGAGCCCGAATCCTTTCCCATTGCCGAGCAGGCGCAGAAAATCGCCCGAGTTGCGTCCTCCGGTGACCAGCAGAATGTCGGTGATCCCCGCGTCGACCAGGGTTTGAATGGGGTAATAAACCATCGGTTTGTCGTAGATGGGCAGCAGATGTTTATTGGTGATTTTGGTCAGCGGGAACAGCCGGCTGCCGGTTCCACCCGCGAGGACGATGCCTTTCACGAGGGAAAGTATACCATCCACACCGCGGCGGGATTGCACGCACCAGCGCGGCGCGGCGTCAGATGTATGAAATCGCGACCAGATGTTAACCTAGGAGAAGACTGCTATGCGTATTCATGCCGCGATGATTCTGTTGCCTCTGGCCGCGTTCGCGCAGGCTCCGCCGCCGGAGGTGGACCAGGCGCTGCGGGCGCGCGTGACCGAGTTTTTCCAGTATCACGTCGATGGGAACTTCCGCAAGGCGTTCGAGTTGGTGGCCGAGGATACCAAGGACTATTATTTCGCGACTGAGAAGATCCGATTCAAAGCATTCAAGATCATCGACATCAAGTACTCGGACGACTTCAAGCAAGCGCTGGTGAATCTGACCGGCGATCGTGAGATGAAGATGCGCTACGATTTCCCGGTGGTGACGGAAACGATTAAAATGCCCACCACCTGGAAGATCGAGAACGGAAAATGGTGTTGGTACGAACATGACCGGCCCGCTTGGATCACGGCGATGGGACCGTCGGACCGGGATAAGCTGAAGCCGCAGACGCCCGCTGTGGGATCCTCAAGCGCGCCGGGTTCAGCGCAGGACCTGAGCCCACAAGCGATGGCGGCCCGTGCCAATCAGATTTTGCAGCAATCCTCCGTCGATAAATCGGAGTTGACGCTGCCGCTCGATAAACCGTCAACCGAACGGGTCGTGTTTCACAACGGGCAGCAGGGAAGCATTAAGCTAGCGCTGGCGGACGGTGCGAAACCCGCGGGGCTCGCCGCGGAGCTCGACAAAACCGACGTGAACGCCAACGAAAACGCCGTGGTCACGATTCGTTACCAACCCGCGGCGGATCTGGCCGCTGGCGCGGTGCCGGCCAATTTCACGCTGCGGCTGATGATGGAGCCGTTCTCAGTTCAGTTTCCGATCACGGTCAAATTTGGCACGCCCGTCAAGCCGTCACGGCAGTAGCGAAAGCCTTGCGGTTTGGACGCTCGCTTGCTCAATAGCGAGCGGAGGCCGAACAGGCAATGGTAAGTTTAACCAGCAAAATACTTGATACAAACGCCGCCAGCCACACGAGCTTAATGAATGCAAACGCAAGTGGATCCGCGAATGCGTTTGCGCAGCAGCTAGAGTCCGCGATCGAAGGATACCTGGCGAATTCCGGGAACGGGTCCCAATTCGAAATCGACGTCACCACCAATTCGGGACAGAATTCCGTCGGTGGAAGTCAATTTACTGTCACTGTGAAGAACCTCGACAGCGGAACTTCGACGGCATCAGCGGCGGCGTCGACCGCGGCAACCACGGCTACGGCAACGGCCTCCACGACCACAGCAACGACGACAGCGGCGACAACAGCCTCCACAGCGGCAGAGGCGGGCACCGGAGCGGTTCTCACGGCGGCACAGAAAGCGGAGATGACCCCGACGCAGGCGTATTGGGCGTCGCAGCCGCCGGCGGTGCAGGCGCTCGAAACCACGCCGGACGACGAGCGGCCGGCCCTTGCGCAGCAGTTGGCTAGCCAGGGATACGCGATCGACGTTCCGATCATGGTGTGGGGTTGGGATCCGCTGTCCACGATGATCGCGCGGCAAACCGCGGGATACACGTGGGTGCCGTCGGCAATGCAGTCCTCGATTCAGGAAGCTCCCGGCGTGGGTGGCGTCGTCGGAGCCACGCCCTACGACCCCAGCAACCCGCCGGCGGGATCCATACCCGTGAGCACGGCCTTCGCGGTCGGGACCAACATCTCGGCGGATGCGGTGGCGGAGATGGAGATTCGAGCCAATTCGTTCACGGTCGGAACACCGGCTACAAGTACTACGTAGAGAATCAGATCGCGCTTCGGCTGAGGTTCGAACTCGCACGGGCCCGGCGATGCTTCGTTCAGGAGGCAGCGCAACATGGCCACACCCACGAGTCTACCGGTAATTCCGCCGCAGCCGGATTTGCTGGCTTACGGTATTCAGGAACTGGGGCTTTTCAAAACCTGCACAAGGGGCAGCTATGTGTCCACGTTCGGCGTCCAGGCGCCGGCGTGGGACCCAACCAGAGTTACGAAGACCTGGTTCGACACTTCGGTGGACGCGTCGGACCCCGCGAACGTGGCAGTCTACAAGATAGCCGCTCCCGACCAGAATGGAGTCTGGGCGCTGCGTCAGATGGTACTTCCGGCGCAGGAAGCGGCGACCGTGAATCTGCCGGGAGCCGTGACTTATGCACCTTACGCGATCGCGCCGACGCAGACGAGCACGGGAGGCGCGCTGATCGATCCGGTCTATCTCAGCCTGGAAGCGGACGCCCAGGCTTTGATGACGACGCTGGGCGGAAGCGGGCTGGTCGCGGAGACCGGCAACGCGGCGTTCCCGATTCTTTATCCGCCGGATGAGCCGCGGCGCGTGTGGGACTTCACCGTGAACGGAGTTTCGTGTAATGCCGGGACGCTGTTGGCAGCGGAGCATGCGAACGGCATCGGCGCGCCGGGAAGCTGGCAGACGACGGCTACCGGACCGGCGTGGGTTCCCGCTCCGCCGGCGCCGACCGGTGTCAACGACGCGCGTCCGGCGCGACCGATGCCGCTGCGCGATTTATTGCCGAACGAGACTCTGCAGGCCGGGCTAATGGGCGTAAGCGTCGTGCGCACCGACTTGCAGCAGCAACAGAACGCGCAGGCGGGTGAGTTCACGCCGGACGATCGGGCGACCCTGCAACAGATTTATCAGATCGTCAGCAAGCTCGCGTAGAGCCGGCCGTGTGCAATGGCCGGCCCTGTTGCGATTCCTTACTTCACACCTGGGATGAACGACGGATTGCTAAACGTAACCGACTGTCCGTTTATAGTTGCGACCGCCAGCGGCAGATTGGTTCCTGTGGCTGCGGTCAACGGGATCTGGAACGGAACCAGGTACACGCCGATCAATCCAGACGCGTAGGTCGGGATGCCGGTTCCGACGCCCGCGTTATTCACGCCGGCGATCACCTCGGCATTAACCTGTTGTCCATTGCCGGGGTTATCGGTGCTGGCAAGCGGAGTGGTTTGGCCGAGTCCGGTGACCACGATATAGTAAGTCTCCCCGCGATTGGCGAGATTCGATGGAGTCACGTAGGTTCCGTCCAGGGCGCGAATCACGGCTCCGTAGGCGATGCCGTTCGGGCCTGGATAGGTGAAGACACCCGGCTGCGAGGCCAGGATCTGGACGCCATTGATGGTTGCCGGCACGCTATTGACGGTGATGGTTACGGCCGCCGCAACACCGGGGGCCACTTCGCACGGCGTCTGGAACGTGACCTGTTGGATGTTGTTTTCGTTAGAGACGGAGGAGATCGGCGCAGGCACGCCGCCGATGATCAGGCTGTTGATGGGCCCGAGCGTGTATGCGGCCGGCCCAAAGGCCGGACCAGTGATCACGCCCGAAACTCCCGGAGCAAGTCCGGCGCCGACGACTACGCCAAGGCCGCAGGGCGTAAGGCCGGGAGCGAAGCTCGCCGCGTTTTGGAAGCTGCCGGCGGTGAGCGTGGGTCCCGGCGGTACTGCGGTTAAATTCGCCGTAGCGGTAAGCCCGCTGGCGGTGGCCGCGATAACAATTGGGCCAGCGGTAGCGCCGGCCGTGACCGAAGCTTGCGCCTGGCCCGCCGTATTGGTGGCGACCGAGGCCGGCGTCACAGTAGCGCTGCCGCTCTGAACCGCGAACGTGACTTGAATCCCCGACAGCGGGTTTCCGTTCTTATCGGTAACCTGGAAAACCACAGGCGCGGCGAATTGCTGCCCAGTTGTGGCGGTCTGGCTATTCCCGGTAATCAGCTTGATCGCGGAGACCGAAACCACGGTGGTGAGCTTGAACACGACGCTGGCGCCGGTGGAAAGTGTCGCGGTCACGGTGACCGGCCCGGCGGTTTGTCCGAACGTGACGTTGGTGGAAACCTGGCCGGAAGGACTGGTGATCAAGTTGGTCTGCGAGAGCGTCGCCGAACCGGTGACCTTCCATGTGACCGCCGATCCGGCGACGGGATTTCCGCAGGGGTCGATCACCTGGACGGTTAACGGGAGTGCGGCCGCGGTGCCGGCCTGGCCGCTTTGATTGTTCCCGGAAAGAATAGAGATGGTCGACGCTCCACCGGGGTTGGTTTGGACCTCGGCTTGGAACGAGTACAAATTCCCGACATAGATGGTGATGCCGTGGAGTTCCGTCTTGCAGGTCTTGGCGACTAGCGTGCAGCTCGCGATACCCTGCGAATTGGAGTTGCTGGAGCCTTGGCAGGCTGCGACGGGCTGGACTCCGTTGGGATCGTTGGTCGGATTATCGGGGTCGACGACAAAGATCCCGACACCCGGAATCGGCGTTCCCGTCGCAATCTGCGCCGTGGAGAGGATCGTGGCTTGAATGGCGCCGGGGAAGGGTGTTCCCTCGGTGATCTGAATGGGGCCGCCCTGGGGGGCCAGGAGCAGGACTTGCGGAGCGCCACCGCCTCCGAAATCCTCCGCGTACTCGACGATCGTGAAATTGACCGAGCCGAGCGAAGTGGCGGCGGTCACGATGGTGGTCTGAAAACCCGCCCCCTGGGGAAGTCCCTCGGAAACGAAGTCGACGCTCGCCAAGCCATTCGCGTTCGTGTTGACCGCAGCCGTGACATCGATGCCCCCGATGAACTGGGTGGTGTTGCCAGAGGCGCCCGCACCCGCGCTGGCAGAGAATGACACCGGCACATTCGGCAGCGGCTTTCCGTTGGCATCGGTGACCAGCACCACCAAAGGATCGGCTACCGCTCCATTGCCGCCGATCCCGGTGCCCGACTGGAGCAGTTGCCCGTCTCCGCTGTAAATCTGAACCTGACTGCTGGTGGTGCCGCCCGGACCGGTACCGGTTCCGGAAGACGACGGCACGGTGACCGTGAACGTGGTGGTGGCCGAGCCGGCCGTGAGCGTAATGGTGCAAACGCCCTGCGGACAAGAAGCACCCGTGGTCGGGACAGTCACGGTGCTTGATACGGACCCGCGCGTGTTGGTGGTGGGCGAGGGGCTATTGATCACCAGCCCGTTACTCGGGTCAGTGGTGAAGGTAACCGACTGGCCGAAGACCGGGATGCCCCCAGCATCCAGAACCTTGGCCAGGAGCGCCTTGGAGGTGCCTCCGTTCGGCAAGCTTTGGTTGTTGTTGTACTGAAGAAACTGGGTCGCGCCGGTCTGAGCGGGGACATAGGTCGTCTCGAAGGCGCCGGTATTGAAGGTGGAAAGCGTATTGGAATCAAGCGCGTTGGTGCTGAGGCTCACGCGGTACAGGTCGGTCTGGTTTCCGTTGGCGACCAGCAGGAACAGCCACTGGGCTTGGGGAAGCTCACTTGAGATCGCCACCGCGAGAATTTCATTTTGGACTACGTTGGTGGGCAGGGTGAGACTGGTCACCGGTGAAGCCTGGAAGGGGCTGGTGCTGACGTTGAGAAGCTGATTGAGCCCCGACGAAAACGTGAACACGCGATTGTTCGAGGCCACAAAGATGTCGTCTAATTGAGCCGGCGCTTCCGGGCTGGATGGCGGCCAGGTGACCACCTGACCGGTGGCCAGGTTGATTTGGGCCATGGAGCCGCCGCCGCCCTTGGCGAAGCGGTTGACGACGTACGCGGTACTCCCATCGGGAGTGAACCGCAGCGGTCCCGGCTCGAAGCCGATTCCGATATCGTTGGCCGCATTGTCGATAAAGGTTGCCGGGTCGATCACGTAGATTCGGAATTCGATGGTGATGTACAGCATCCCCAGCGGCGACAGTGTGATGGAACTCGCTTCACTATTCAGGTTAATGCTACCTACCTTCGTGCGAGTGGCGAGGCTATATTGAGTGACGGTGCTCGAGAAAGGCGAGTTGGTGAGCACGAACGCATTCTGAGAGTCCTGGCTTACGACAATCCAACAGGTAACGCAAGGTCCGGTCTGCACGTCGCTGGGGTTGAAGGCCGCAGCGCCCGCCACCTGCAACCCGCCGGGGGTGAGCAAGGCGTTGTTGCTAGTGTCGAAGATGTAAAGCGCATCGGCGGCGACCAGGAGGTAATTTCCGTCCGGAGTCACAGCCGCGGCTGTTGGCGCCGCGCCGAGCCCGTTGAGGGTCGTGAAATTGGTTAAGGTCGAGTCCGACGCCTGCACGGAAGTGGGGCTCTGGAGACCGATCAGATAGAAGCCGCCCGTTTTCGGCGACGGGATGATCGCCGCTATGCCAGCCGGTCCGTTGGAGCTGACCAACGGTGTCGCCAGATTCCCGCTGTCGATGTATCCGGAAAACAGCGTGCTGGAGTTGGGTTGAGAAAAGAACTGGAACAGGAGCTCCTGCCCAGGAGTCGCTGCCCCGAAGGCGGCCACGCTGGAGGCCAAACACACCAGGATCGCGAGGGGGAAATTTCGATTCGACATTAAAGAAACCTCGGCTGCGAGATGGACGCGGGCAGATCATTAGCTTAACACAACTGACGCTGCCGGAGAGAATAAAAATGATGTGGAAAAGCAGAAAGGGGAGGAGCCGAAGCCCCTCCCCTTTCTATACAACGGTGTGATCCTTAGTGAACCAGGTTCTCCGAGATCTGAGCCGTGCGGACGAGTCCGCCCGGATCGAGAACGAGAGCGAGGTAGCCCTCGGAGATGCCCGGCGACAGCGGTCCACCGCCTGTGGGGCTGATGAACGCGAAGCCGTGGCAATACTGGAAGCCAGCCTGGGCGATGATATAGCCCTGGAACTGACCGGTCCCGGCCGTGCCGGTGAGACCGTTCGGTCCGGTGGTGCCGATATTTCCACCACCGCTGCTAAGAACGTAGGTGAGCACCTGACCCGCGGGAACCACGCCGCTGGTCTGTGACGGGGGTGCGACTTGGCCACCCGCGCCAGTACCGAAGTAGAAGAACGTTACCGTCCCCTGTTGCGGTGTGGCGCCGAACCCATAGTTAGCCCCTGGATCGAGCGATGTATTGGCGATTGCGATACCCGTGTCGAAGCCGTCATGCGATACGACGTACGGGAACAACAGGTCGCAAGCGCACTTCACAACTTCGATGAGGTTCAGCGGAGTCTGCCCCGGGATAAACCGCGGTACCGGCAGCGTAGCGGAAGGCTGACGCGGCGCGGTCGACTGCGGATAGAACGGAGCGAAGCCGCCAGTCACCGTCTCCACTTGACTCGGGACCGGGAGACCGATCGGCGGGTTGGAGGCCAGCGCGGACGGATAGGAAACAACCACCGGAACGGTAGCCGTCTCATTGCTGTTCGGATCGGTGAACAGGATCTCGTAAACCGCGAGGTTATTGGAGACCTGAACCAGAGGATTGGTCCCAATGCTCGGGGTCTTGCCGGATCCGCTAGCAGCGCCGGCGGCAGTGATGCCAGTGGTCGCCGAGAACCCGCCGCTGCCATCGGCAGCCGTCGAGGTGAGGACCATGACGCCCGTTGTGTTGGTGCCGTTACTCAGCAGAACCACCGGAGGAACAAAGATCTCCAGGCCGTTCGGCTGATTGGCAAACAAGAGAGCGAGACGCGTACCTTGCGTGGCGACACCGGCGCCCGCAATTCCGGTACCGCTGGAACTGTACAGGGTGTAGCCGTTGTTCGCGACGGCAGTGGTAATGACCCCCCTCAAGGACGCGGTTAACGGAACCGGCGTTTGCCCTCCGCCCGCAAGCTGACTGGAAGCGGTACCTACCCACTCGAAGCCGCTCTCCGAGTTGTAGTTTGCGCCCGGGATGTTCTGCGCAAGATCGCCGGGGTAGTTGATTGTGCCGGCATACTCGGCGTTGGAGTTGGTAACCAGCGTGCCGTTTCCGGTAGTTCCACCCACAGACGTAGCTGTTTGCATGAACGAGATGTTCTTAGTCTTCCAGGCGTTCTGGAATCCCTCCACAAACGTCACCGACGGCTGAGTGCTGTAACCGCCGCCACCAGGAACATCGTAGCCTGTGGTGACCGTCGCACCCGGATTGTACAGTTTCGGATTCTCACTGTCGCACTGTAGGAATCCGAGATTGCTGCGGAGCGTGTCGCCCTTGCCGTCGCTCGAAATGCTCAGGCCATGGAGAACAGTGGCAACCGTCTGCTGCTGCGTGAAGTTGGTAACGGTCACGAAAGTCGTACCGGTGAAGGACACGCTCATCGTGATGTTCTGTTGCACGAACGACGAAGCAACGCCCAGAATCTCAGCGTCCGCGCGGACATTGGTGATGCGGAGCGTGCGGGTGGTTAGCGTCCCCGGAGGATCGAACGGCACACCGGCGAAAACGATGGTGCTGTTGACGCCGCTAGCCTGAGAGCTCCCCAGGCGACCCTGGAAGATGTTCGGACGGCCGCAGCCGTAAGTACTAGATTCGCAGGCAACATCAGGCCCTGCGGCGGTACCTTGAACGGCAGGCGTGCCGTCGTAAGTGAGAGCCGGATTCGGGGAGCCCGGGAACAAACCGCCAACCTGAGGCGACGGCGCGACGATCTCGCAGACGCCCGGCCCGGAAGGACCACTGTCCGGCGCACCCGGTCCGTTGCCGCAGTTCAGAATCGGCTTGTTCGGATTGGTCGGCGTGTTCGGCTCGTCGAAGATCAACAGAGCCTCGTCGAAGATGCTGTTCGACGCAGTGAGCTTGCTGGTGATGTTGGTGCTCAAGAATACGGTGACGTTGACCGAGGGCACAACCGCACCAGGCGTCGTCGGAGTGCCACCCGAGCATTGCAACGAGTAGTCACCGACGTAGTCAGCATAAGCCTCCGCCCTAACGAGCGTCGGCGTAGTCGAGGCGCTGCATGTTACCACGCCACCTTGTGCATTAGCCGGTACAGTGATACCCACGATCAGGGCCACCATGGCAAGCGCATAAAACCATTTGCGAAAATCTGCCATTTCCTTCTCCTTGTGAATTCTTGGAATTTGAATTGATGGAAGTTCTCTTTTTCAACCTGAGCCTCAATCTGCGATTCCCTCGGCTTGAACCTATTGATCCTAAACCGCGGGATCCGAGCTTCCCTCCAGCCTGACTTCACACTTGGCTGATCTCCGCTCGACTGCTGTTCTGCAAAGCTCATTATCTGTTCGACTTCTCTGTTATTCCCAATGTGCTCGCGGGATTCACGGTCATGAATGCCGCATCGAAACTGCTTTCTGTTACACCCTGGACGCAGTCAGTTATTGATAACACCCTCCGGCCGCCCAAGTCAAGCAAAAAGTTGCATTTGCGCCCTTGCGCGACCCGCCGGGAACCGCTCCGGCATAGTGTTAACATTCGACCACGTTACAACTCCCCTCGTCAAGGGGGAACAGCGAATGGAGCAATTTAGGGCTTGAATGGAGAATGTTAGCGGCTGACCGGCGATCCAGGACCCTTCGACTACAGATCCCGGATCATCTTCTTCAGCATCTTCACGCGGTTCTTCAGCTCGTCACTGGCGTCGATCAGGCCGCTCTCGTCGTAGATGACGTGGGGAGTCATGAACATAATCAGTTCGGAACGCTGGTGAGTCCGCATCTTGCTGCCGAACAAACCGCCGATCCAGGGCAGACGGACCAGACCGGGAATGCCGTTGAGCTGGTCCTCGACGGTATCCTTAATGGTTCCGCCGATGGCGATGGTGTCTCCGTCCTGCATCATGATCTGCGTCTGGACTACCTGCTGATCGAAGGCCGGCGATCCAGCGACCTGACTGGCCTGATTGTCCACGGCGCTGACCTGTTGGCCAACGTATAGCGTGACGATGCCGCTCGGGTTCACGCGCGCGTTCACCTGAAGCGTGATGCCGGTGTCCTGAGAGGAGACGGTGTTGGTGGTCACGGTATTCCCTCCGGCGGGGATGGTGGTCGAACCGGTCGAGACCGGCACCTGTGTGCCGACGTTGATGGAGGCGGGAATGCTGTCGGTGGCGATCAGGCTGGGCTCGGACATCATGTGGACGTGGTCGCGGTTCTCGTTTAACGAGAGCGTCGCAAGAAGTTCGCGGCCGCTGTCGACCAGGGTGCCGATGTTGAAGGTCCCGATGCCCGAAATCAGGCTCGCCGTGGGTTTGCGGTAGCTACCCGACCTCTGTTGCAGGTTGTATTGAATGCCGCTGGCGAACTGGTCGGTGAGGTCGACCTCGTAAATCTTCGCTTCGAGCAGAATCTGGCGCGGCGGGACGTCGAGTTCTTTAAGGATTTTGAGAATGCTCTGATACTGTTGCGCGTCGGCTTGAATGATCAGCGCGTTGTCGAGAGGATTGGGCACGATGCGCGGGGGACGAGGCTGATCGGCGGCGGATTGCGCGGCAGCCGCAGCGGCTGTATTCGTGGTGCCGAGCGGCTGACCGGTGGCGCCGATCGGCGCGCCCGCGGGGGCTTGCGCGGAGTATCCGCCAAACGCGGGATACCCGAAGCCGGTGCCCCCTCCCGGAGCACCGAATCCTCCGGTGGATCCGGGGCAGGCTCCCATTCCGCCGAATCCTCCGCCGAAGGCATTGGCGTTACCGTAGCCGCCGGGATTTCCGCCGCCGTAGGCGCCGCCATAAGCTCCACCTCCGGCGCCGCCATAAGCTCCCCCATAAGCTCCGCCGTATCCGCCGCCGTATCCGCCGCCATAGCCGCCACCGTAGCCGCCACCGTAGGCGCCGCCAGCACCCGGCGCGGCATAAGCGCCTCCGGCGGGGTAGCCGCCGCCGTAGGAAGACGTTCCCCCGGTGGTGGGGATGCCATAGAGCTGCCCGAGCGCCTGCGCCAGGCAATCGGAACGGCCGTAGTTAACCCGGTATACATTGTTCTCGATGGCGCCGCCGGCCGCGACCTTCACCGGCACGTCCAGCTTCTCGATCCAGGTTTTGACGGTGTCGAAAACCCCGGGATTCGGAGCGACGGCGATCAGCGTGTTGATCCGGTCGACGGGAAGAAACCGTACCGTGGAGGATTTCGCGTCGAGCGAAATGGATTTGAGAATGGTCTCGAGCTCCTTCTGAAGGTCGGAAGGCCGGGCGTTCTTCACTTCGAACAGCTTCACCCGTTGATTGGCGAAGATGTCGCTGTCGAACAGGGCGACCAGTTCCATGAGGCGGCGCATGTTGCGCCGGCTATCGAGAATGAACAGGAGATTCGACGCCGGGTAGGAAATCATGTTCGCATGCTCGCCTTTGAACTCATTCAGCACCTTCATCAGCTCGTCCACGGAGACGTACTTGAGGAACACCAGGTTGAGCATCGGCTGGTCGTCTTCGGGAATTTTGCTGGCGCTGTTGATCTGCTGCGGCGGCAGCGGCTGATGTTGCAGGTCGTTGAGGGGAATGATGCGGTAGATGCCGCCCGCCTCGGTCATACCGAAGCCGTTAATGCGGAGAATTTCATCCAGGAGGTTGCGGGCGTCCAGATTGCGGGCATCGCCGTAAGTATTGAGCGTGACGCCGCCCTTGACAGTCGGGTCGACGATGACGTTGAGGTGCAGGTAGCGCGCGAGCTGGTCGATCACCTCGGTGAGAGAAGCATTCTGAAGATTCAGGGCTCCCATGGGCGCCGCGGGAGCTGGCGGGGCTGCCTGCGCGGCGGGTCCCGGCGGAGGCGGCGTCGGCTGCTGCGGGGGCGGAGGCGCCTGTGCCGCGACGACGGCCGAGACCAGCAGAATCGCGACAGTAATCTTGAGTGGATGCATTATTTCACGAGCTCCCAGTGGCAGTTCTGACCCATCATGGTCTGCGAAATTACCTTCTTGTAGCCGTCGCGAATGGTTCCGGCAGGCGAGGTGTCGCCGGGGACGCAAGCGCGGAATCCGCTACCCCAATCGGCTCCGATGGTCGAGTTAACGGAGGAAGTCGGGTCGCCCAAAGATACCGCTCCCAGCGACTTTGCCGAAGGCTGTGCGGCAACCGCGGCCGGCGCGGAATAGGCGGCCTGCGCCGGCTGCGGCGGCTGGTCCTTCGGTTTCAGATCGTCCAGCTTTTTCTCGATGGTTTCATCGTTGAACTCGAGCGTGATGGTTTCATGATTGAAGCCGACCAGCTTGAACTTGTCGAGTGTGTCTCCGGCGTGATAGGTCTTCTGGACGCCTCCGTTCACGGCGAGAAAAATCGCCGGTTCGCCCAATCCGAGCTGGCCGTAATACTGCGGCATCGGCGGCACGGCTGGCTTGGGCGCAGGAGGCTTTACTTCCACGATGACGTTGGGATTGCGATCCCGCGAAAATAGAGTCCGTTGCGCGACGTCGAAGTATTCGGCCGGGGAGATCGGCTTGGGCGGTTGCACCGGAGGCGGCGGCAGAATCGCTTTCTTCTGCGCGGCGCGCGTGAAAATCTCGCGCTCATGCCGTTTTTCTTCAATCCAATGCAGGCGCAGCAGCCAGGCCAGCGCGCCGGCGAGCGCGAATAACGCCAGATTCAAGAGCAATACGCGGCGGTTCATGAATGCCTCTCCGGAATGAGCTTGCGCGGGACCACGCCTGAAACGGTGAGCCGCACCGAGATGGTTTTGTCTTTCGAATTCGTGGGCATGATGCGCAGGTTGCTGGTGGAAACCAGCTCAGGCCGCGCGGCGAGACCCGCGAGCATGTTCAGTAACTGATCGATACGGCACTCGATCAGCACCGAGACGCTTGCCTCGCCGTAGGCGTCGCCGAGCGGGCGCAGGCCAAAAGCTTCGGTGCGGATATCCACCGGCGGATTTTCCGCGCTGCCAAGATTGCGGACGATTTGAATGAGCTGCGCCTGCGCCTGCGCGGCGGTGTCGGCGACGATCAGTCCTTTTTCCCGGCCGGCGAGCTCGGCCTGCGCTTTGCTGAGAATGGTTTCCTTGGCCGGAACGTTGGCCGCGACGTCGCGAAGCCGGGCCAGCCGCTGCTCGTCGAGCGACACCGTTTCCGCAAGGGGGGCGGAGGTGGGCGCGGAATCCTCCGGCCAGAAGCGAACCACGATGCCTAGCAGCAGAGAGACTGCGGCGAACGCGAGCATGCGGCGGTACAAGGGGCTCAGAGTCATCGGCCGGCCTCCCGGCTGGTGCGGATGCGAAAAACTTCGCCGGCGGGCCCGTGGATCGGCGCACCTACGAACTCGGAGGCCTCGAATAACGGCGATGCGTCCAGGGTTTTGAGCAGCGGCTCGGCCTTTTCGGCTTCACCGCCGATCACGACCTCATTGCGATTGATGTCGAGCGAATTCACCCAGGTGGGGGGCGCAAGGATGCGGGTGAGTTCGGCCAGAACGTCCATGTCGTTTTTCGAGCGGCGGCGGAAATCGTCGAGCAGGAGCGTGCGGCGGCGCACGACGTCGGTCTCTTTATCGATCTGCGCGGCACGCCCGGCGCGCTTCTCGATTTTACGGATCTCGCTCTCGAGCGATTTCTGATAGCGGCGGTTTTCCACCGCCGGAACGGCCGCCAGCGCGATCGCGGCGGCCAACACCATCATCGCAGCGGCGGCCGACACGATCCACATCGCGCGCGATCCGGTCTGGCGCCGATCCGCGGGCAACAGATTCAATCCAAGCGCCAAACGCGGGCAAGCCGAGCACAGCGCCGCGGCGAAAGGCAGCGCGGGCGCGCCAGACAGAACCTGTTCCAGCGGTTTGGGTTCGACAGCCGGGTCGATGCGCAATTCAGACCTGGCTAATGTGGCGGCGCGGGATTCTTCATCGAGATTGCCCGCCTCGAAGCTGGCCGAGAACAGGGCCCGCGCGGGGCTTTCGCCATAGAACTCGATCCGGCTGCCGTCGCGGTCGCTGGCCAGAATTTCCGCGGCCGGCGGAGGACCGAACAGACGCAGCGCGGAGTAGATCGCCGGAGCGGAACAGGTAAAGCTTCCGATCTTCACGCCGGCTTCGGCAAATAACGCCGCATAGCGATCGATGGCCGCGCGGCGGGCGATGGCCACCAGTACGGTGGAGTCGCTATGCAGACGGCTCCAGCTCGACGCAACGTCGTCTTCCGCGTAAGGGTGCAGGCCGTCCATCTGGAACTCGACTGCCTGAGGAAGATCTTTATTCGAAACGCCCGGCAAAGACACCGGCCGCACGATGACGTCCTGGCGAGGCAGGATCACGGTGGCCGCGACGTAGCGCAGGTCCAGCTTGCCGACGAAGGCGGCGTACTCGGTTCCCCAAACGCCGGCCGGCTGATGCGGAAAATCCGCGATGGTGAGGCTGCCGGCGATGCGCGCTCCATTGGGGCGGACACGCACGGCGACGACTTCGAGCGATTCCGCGCCATGCGGGCCGGTGATCTGGATTCCGATTCCGCTGCCGAAGGCGAGCCATTTCTTGAAGTCGGCCCCGGTCACGGCTGCGGGACTCCTGTGGGCGGCGTGATCGCCGACTCCGACCAGTCGTCGTCATACCAGCGGAGAACATGCACCGGCATGTCGGGATAAACATCCGGATCGAGAGTTTTTACCACTGCGCCGGCGGTACGAACGACTTCAGAGGGCGAGCCGTCGGGACGCTTCAGGCGCGCCGTACCGCGCAGGGTCCAGATCACGTTGCCACCGATTTGGAGCCTCGGCAGAGGGTAACCGAGCGCCCCGGCCTCGCCCATATTCTTGAACGCCTGCAACTGACGCCGCGCCATGATGGCGTCCGCGCCGGCCGCAGGCACGCCGACCGCCTGCATCACCGCCGAACTGGCGGTGTTGATATCGAACGGCCCCGCACTGCCCCAGACCGACAGGCTGTCGCGCAGACCGCCGGTGGCGTATAGACGGCCCTGGCCGTCCGGGACGTAGTTGCCGTAGTAGATTTCAGGAGTCACGCCGCGCACCAGCAATAATTCCTCGATCTCCTGAAAAGACGAGTGGCGGGCCCGAAAAGTCGGATTGATGGTGGAGTAATACTGGTCGAAAATGCTTGGATAGCCCCCGCCGCGCCAGTCGAGGATGGCATCGACGATTTGCTGGGCGCGCCCAAGGTCGCCCGAAACTACCGAAACCACGCGCAGCAGGTCGCTGGGACTGGCCGTGTTGATGTTGAATTTGGTCGATTCCGGAATCAGCTCCACGATGGCGTCGCCGCTCGGGAAGGACATGTACATGCGCGGGACTTTGTTCCATTCATAGAACTTCGGCGAGCCGTCCGGGTTGCGGTACTGATTGCCCCAGCACATCCACTGAATGGCGCGCTCCACCGATCCGGTGGCGAGATACCACGCTCGCAGTCCATCGGCGGCGGTGGACACGCGATTGGTTTCGGATCGGACTGTGCTGGATACCGATAACGCAATCGCGGAGAGCGCCGCGGAAATCCACAGGACGGTCAGTAGCGCGCTGCCTTTTTGGGCGCGATGTTCTCTCGCGAATCTATGTGAAGCGCCACGACCCACCGCTCCCTGTGGTCGCGGCTCGCGGTCGGCACTTTCAAATTTCAGCCGGTTAGCGAGCCACGGCCGCAGGGAGCGGTGGATGGTCGGGTTGTCACACACGCGGCCGCGCGAGCTAGTGCCAGGAGTCGACATAAGGCGACAGGACCTCCCGGTTGATGTGTAGCGAAACGGTGACGGTGAGCAGAGGCAGGCTGGCCGGATCGGGAACCAACTGGGTCATTTCGACGCGCACCGCCGCCGGAAGATTGGGCCGGTTCCATGACGGCAGCCAGTTTCCGCTGACCGGAGTATCGGGCCGCGATTCCTTGTAGAGAATCTGACAGGAGGCCAGACGGTCAGCCAGGATGAAAGATTGCGGCGTCGCTTTGGGCCGCATGAGCAGGCCGTCGCCGCAAAAAACGGCCGTGCTGGAAGGGCCGCTGTAGAGGAATTCGTTCACGATCAAACGCAGGCCGCCCTGGTCGCCAGGGATGACTACCAGCTCGACCAAGCGAGGCTCGCCGCGGGAGCCTTCGGTCATCGAGTATGTGGACGCCAAGCGCAGCGTTTGCGAATCGCCGTTGAAGATCGGGCCACAAGCGCCGACGATCGGCATCACGCCGCCGACTTGGCGCGAAAGGATTTGATTCACGCTCATCACGCGGCGATTCGACTGGAGGCGGTTGTCGGTTTTCTGCAAAGTGAGCAGCCCGGTGCGCATCGCCATCAGCATGCCGGTGGAAAGCGCGGCGACCAGCGTGATGGCGATCATCAGCTCGATCAGCGTGACGCCGCGCTCGCTATGTTTCGCCATTTACCGGATGCTCCGCCGGAATCCTTCGAGGCTAAACGCGCGCCGCGTGGATCCGTTCATCCACCAGATTTCGAGCTCGATTCGGTCGACCACCCAACTTCCCGGGCCCCGGCCGGGAGCCATCTCGAAAGGGGTGACGGTCGCGTTCCATCCAGCAGTGACGCCGCCGCACTGCTCCGGATCGAAGGTTCCGCCAACGGGGGTGTTTCGCGGCAGCTTGTGATCGACCAGCAGTTCGTCCATCTTCGATTTGGCGAGTAACGTGGCCCGGTCGTAATCGGTGAGACGGGCGGCGTTGCGAGACGCGGTGGCGAGGCCGCTCAGAAGTCCAGTGACGGCGATGCCCATGATCATCGTCGCGACCAGCACTTCGATCAGCGTGAAGCCGCTTTGCGAGCGCTTCATTTTTCGAACTCCGCCCGCGGCACGCCGGTGATCGGGTCGATGCCTACCATTCGCTTGCGGCCGGATTTATTGGAAATTTCGATACCGATGCCCGGCACTGAGCCGCCGGGATAGAGCAGGAACGTGCGAGGCTCGTCGGCGGACACTTCGGCGGTCGGCGTGATCTTGGTTATCTGAATGGAATCGCCCAGATCCAGGCGGCGCGTAAAGACGGCGTCGGCGGAGCGCGCGACCAGGCTGTTTTCCTTAGGTGAAATGACAATCTCGACGGCTTGCTGGCGTCGGTCGGCGCGATCGAGCGCGGTGTTGAGCAGAGCCATGATCGAGTCCGAGGTGGAACGGAGCCGCAAGGAATCGATGCCGGAGGCGAGCGAAGGATACGTCAAACCGGCCAGCAGCGCGACGATGGTCACGACGATCATCATCTCGAGCAGTGTGACGCCGGCGCGTTTATTTCTTGTTGCTCCAGCTGACGATGTCGGCATTGTTCCCTTCCCCGCCCGGCTGGCCGTCGGCGCCGAGCGAGATGATGTCCGGCTCGTCGCCGTGCTCGCCGGGGATATTTGTACAGATAAGGACGGCCCCAGGGATCCATGGGGATGTCCTTGGGCAGATACGGGCCGGCCCACTGCGGCAGCTTTCCGGGCTTCACGCGCAGCGCTGCAGGCCCTGCTCGGTGGTGGGATACGTTCCCGTGTCCAGCTTGTAAGGCGCCCAGCGCGGTCATGAAGGACTTCGATCTGCGCGTGCGCGGCCGTGCGCTTGGCTTTGTCGGCCTTGCCGATCATGCGCGGAGCGACCAGCGCCGCGAACAGCGCGATGATGGTCACCACCACCAGCATTTCGATCAGCGTGATACCGCGTTCGGATTTTCTCGTTTCGTCATATGTTTTTCATATCGCCACGTCGTTGATGCTCGTGATCGCCAGCATCATGCTCAGGATCAGTGTGCCCACCATCAGGCCCATCACCAGGATGATCATCGGCTCGAACAGCGAGGTGAAGCGCCGGATGGCGGTGCGCGTTTCGTTTTCGTAGATGTCGGCCATGCGGGCGAACATCGTGTCCAGATGGCCGGTCTCCTCGCCCACGGTCAGCAGGTGCGCTGGCCAGCGGCGGAAATTCCCCGGCGCGCGGCAGCGGCGCCGCGATGCCTTCGCCGCGCTTGACGCCTTGCGCGACTCGCTTCGAGCGTCCCGGCGATGCGGCGGTTGTTCAAAATGCCGCGCGAGATGCCGAGCGATTGCACCAGCGGCACGCTGGCGGCGACCAGCGTCGCCATGGCGCGCGCGAACCGCGCCGTCTCGGCCTTGCGCAGCGCGTCGCCCAGCAGCGGAACGCTGCAGGCGGAATCGTGTCCCACCAGAGGCGGCCGGCCGCGGTGCGGATGTAGACGCTGAAACAGCGATCAGCGCGACCGCCAGCGCCAATCGCGGCGGGCAGCCCAGTAAGCTTGCACGAAGGCGCTGACGTTCGAGCATGCATCAGCGTGGGCGTCGGAATCTTCATGCGCGGATCGGAAAAGATCGGTCGCGAAGCGCGGCACCACGAATTCAGCAGGATGAAGATCGACGCGAGGCCGACCACGGTCAGCAGGCCGGGATAGATCAGCGAGCTGATGATGTAGCCGCGCAGGTCGTCGCGAGTGCGCTCGAACTCGGCCAGGCGCTCGAAGATCTGCGCCAGCGATCCGGAGGCTTCGCCCGGCGCGCACCATGTTGATGTACAGATCGGAAAAATGAGTCGGGATGCGTGGCCAGGCTGTCGGCCAGCGATTTGCCGCCCTTGAGCACGCGCAGCATATCCAGCACGACGGAGCGGAAGTTGCCGCGCGTCGGTGAGTTCGGCGGTGATCGAGAGCGCGCGGTCGAGCGGCACGCCGGCGTTGAGCAGCGTCGAAAGCTCCTGGGTGAAGAACAGAACGTCCTTGCGCTTGCCGCGATTGAGCGATGGCAACTTCAGATCGAGGCCGGTCTTCTTCTTTTCCGCGCCCACATAGACCGGGATCAAGCCTTGGCGGCGCAGTTCCTGGGCGACGGACTTGTCGGTCTCCGCGGTAAGCGTGCCGGTGCGGAGCTTGCCGTCGGAGGCCACCGCGCGGAAAAGGAAGGTGGTGGCCATGGCGCATTAGAACTCCTGCGTCACGCGCATGACTTCTTCCGCCGTGGTCACGCCGCGGCGGACCTTCATCCAGCCGTCCTCGCGCAGATTGCGCATGCCGTTGCGGCGGCGCGATGGCGGTGATTTTGCTGGCATCCTCGTTGCGCATGATGAGCCGCGCAGCTCTTCGTTCAGCTCCATCAGCTCGAAGATGCCCACGCGCCCGCGATAGCCGGTGTCCGAAGCATTCGCTCGCAGCCCGCGCCGCGGAAGACTGCGATGGTTGTCGCCATCGGGCGTAACCGCGGTGCCCGCCGGACTCCGTGCATTGCGCTGCAGATCACGCGCACCAGGCGCTGCGCCAGCACCGCCACCAGCGACGACGTGATCAGATAATTCTCGACGCCCATGTCGGTCAGGCGCGTGATGGCGCTGGGCGCGTCGTTGGTGTGCAGCGTCGAATACACGAAGTGGCCGGTGAGCGCGGCGCGGATGGCGATATCGGCGGTCTCGCGGTCGCGAATTTCGCCGACCATGATGACGTCCGGATCCTGGCGCACGATGTGGCGCAAGCCCGGCGGCGAAGGTCAGCCCGATCTGCGGATTCACGTGGATCTGGTTGATCCCGTCCATCTGATATTCGACCGGGTCTTCGATGGTGATGATCTTCTTGTCGGTCTGATTGATGCGCTTGAGCGCGGAGTAGAGCGTGGTCGATTTGCCGCTGCCGGTGGGCCCGGTGACCAGAAAAATGCCGTGCGGCAGCGACGTGTAATACTCCATGCGCGCGCAGCATGTGCTCGTCGAAGCCCAGGCGTTCGCAGATCGTAGAAATCGCCGGCCGAGCGGTCGAGCAGACGCATGACGACGCTTTCGCCGTAGAGCGTCGGCAGCGTGGAAACGCGCAGGTCGACTTCGCGGCCCAGCGTCTTGATCTTGATGCGGCCGTCCTGCGGCAGGCGGCGCTCGGCGATATTCAGCTTGGCCATCAGCTTGACGCGCGAAATGATGGCGGCCTTCAGCTCGCGCGGCGGCGGATCCTGGTTGACCAGCACGCCGTCGATGCGGTAGCGGACGCGAAACTCTTTTTCGAACGGCTCGATGTGGATATCGCTCGCGCGCTTCTCGACGGCCTGGCGCGATCATGGCGTTCACCAGGCGGATGACCGGCGCTTCGCTCGCCATGTCGCGCAGGTGTTCCAGGTCTTCGGTATCGCCGACAGGCGTGGCCAGTTCGGTTTCGGTTCTTCTCGGCCTGGCCGTAGTAGCGATCGATGGCGTCCAGAATTTCCTGCTCGCCAGCGATGCCCGGCATGGACCGTCAGACCGGTGCACGACGCAACCGTGGAACGCGTCTCGAAATCCAGCGGATCGGCCATCGCCAGCGTGACCGTGTGATCGTGCAGCGCCACGGGCAGGCAGCGGAACTGGCGCAGGAACCGAGGCGAGAGCGTTTCGGTTTCGGGCGATACGGCGGGCGGGCCATCCAGCGTGAGCAGCGGGACCTGCAACTGCTCGGCCAGCGCGGCGAGCACGTCGCGCGCGGCGATGAAGCCCAGGTCGACCAGAATCTTGCCGAGCTTTTCGCCGCGCGTTCGCGCTGCAATTCGAGCGCGCGGTCGAGGTCCTCCTGCGTGATCTGACGCCGCTCGATGAGGATCTCGCCCAATCTCATATCAACTTCGCTGGCTCATCTCAGTTTTCCATGTCAGTTTTCAATGACGCGAATCACCGAATCGAGGGCCGCGCCGCCGGCGCGCTGCGCCTCAAGAGCTTGCCCTTCTGCGCCTGCACCATCACCTGAGCGGGCATGGTGCTCGCGTCTTCCCACGGGTGATAGTCGAGAAACGCGACGATGGTCACCTGCTCGTCCGCCGGAACCGTGTCGAGCGAGGCCGCGGACGCCACCAGGGCGTCGCGCAGGGCCTTCTTCAACACCGGAAGCCGTTCCATCCGCTTGGCGTGAACGCGCGCGATATCCGCCTTGCTCACGGAAGCGGAGCATCATCGAAGACGGGTTTGAGACCAGGTTCACTTCAGCGGTGAAGACCGCTCCGTAACCGTCTAGATAAACGCCGCGCGTGGTCCCGATCAGCAGGTAAGGAGTATCGGTCCATAGTTGCGAGATGCGGCTATCGAGACTCTTTTCCATGGCTCTGAGAGTGGTACGGCTCACGCGCGGCGCGGCTGCTGCGGTCAATCCAAGAACCGCGGCAAGGAGAAGGGCGGACAGACAGATTTTTTTCATAGAGACTCTTTTCAGTTCCGAACCAGTCCGGTGTAACTGGCATACATGAGGCGATTCTGTTTTAGGATCTCCTCGTAATTGGCGAGCACTTCCTCCAGCTGTTTTTGATGCTGCTGCTCGGTATCGGCGACCGCCTGGGCAACCGATTTCTCAATCATTTTCTGCGTGGCGGCCGGATCGAGCCCGGGCCGCGCGAATCCGTGAACCAGAATCGCCAGCGCAATCACGCAGGCGCCGGCAAACGACGGACGCAGCAGATCTCTGCCACCATCGCGGCTCGAAGACTTTGTCGGACACAAACGCGATGCGCCGCGGAACCTCTTCTTCCCGGAGGGTCGACAGGGCGTCCAGGGTCAGGCGCAGTGCGGCCAATTCCTCGCGGCAATTCGAACATGACGCGGCGTGCGCCTCGGTCTGGCGCCGGGCATCCTGATCCAGTTCGCCGAGCGCGTACGCTTTCCAGTCGATAATCGGAACAACTCATGATTCACCTCGCAAAAGAGCTCGGAGAGAGCGTTGTTTTCAGCAGATCGAGCGCTGTGTACAACCGCGATTTCACGGTGGAAACCGGGCACCCCAGCATTTCCGCCATCTCTTCGAACTTGAAGCCTTGATACACCTTCAGCAGAACCGCTTCGCGCTGATCGTCGGAGAGCCGTGCGGAGTGCGCTTTCGACCGCCAAAGAAAGCTCCATGGGCAGCAGCCGCAAACCCGTATCCACCGGCCGCGGCTCGCCGGCCAGTTCCGATTTCCGGCCGCCGCTTGCGCAACAGCGAGAACGCTTCGTTGTGGGCGATACGGAACAGCCACGCCGAAAAGCGCGATTCGATCGTCGAGTTTGGGCAGGTTCTGGTAGGCTTTCAAAAACACGTCCTGGCTGAGGTCCATGGCATCTTCGCGATTCGAAACCAGCCGGAATAGATAGATAAAGATACGCCTCTCCCATCGGGACACGAGGAGGTTATAGGCCTCCACGTCTCCGCGTCGCGCTTTGGCGATCAGGTCGCGATCCTCGACTTCTCGAAAGATCAACTTCTGTCTCCGTTTCTAAAGACGGCAATGGGGCTGAAAAAGTCGGACGGGTCTCTTAAATTATGACTTAGTGTCATAATGCGGGTGAGGTTTCAATGAGCTCCAAAGTGCTGATGGACGTGGACGAGTACCTCAAAACCAGCTTCGAGGGCGCCGACTGCGAGTATCTGGACGGCGAGGTGGTGGAACGGAATATGGGCGAACTTCCGCACGGAGAACTGGAGATGAATCTTGGGCATCTGTTTAGACAGCTCCGATCACGCCTTAAGATTCGTCCTGCCACGGAAATTCGAATCCGGGTCAGCGCGCGGCGCTGCCGCGTGGCGGACCTAGCCGTCTGGCGGGACGGCAATATCGGAACCGGCATTCCCACTGTCGCGCCCTTCCTCGTGGTCGAAATCCTCTCGCCTGAGGACCGCATGGTTCGCATGCTGCCGAAAATCCAGGAATATCTTTCGCACGGCGTCGAATGGATCTGGGTGATCGATCCCGAGGAAAAAAGCGCTCTATGCTTCACCCGCGAGAACCCTGCCGGAAGCGTCTGCGAACGTCCTTCGCACCGAAAATCCGCATATTGAAATCCCGCTGGCGACCGCGTTCGATCTCGACGCCTGAACGATCGCTGTGTAACATAGATCCCATGGATCGCGCTGCGCATGCCTGAGCTCCGCCGCGAGCTTGGCCTGCGCGATCTGACTCTGTTTGCTATAGCCTGCATCGTGGGAGTGCGCTGGGTGCCCGCAGCGGCGCATGCCGGCCCGGGTTCGGTCACGCTTTGGCTGCTGGCAGCGGTATTCTTCGTTGCGCCACTGGCCGTTGCAGTGGGAACGCTGTCGGTGAAATATCCTGGAGCGGGCGGCCTGTACCTGTGGACCCGAGGCGATTTCGGGCCGTGGCACGGCTTCCTCTGCTTCTGGATCTATTGGATGGGAATCGCGTTCTGGTTCCCCAGCGCGGCCGTGTTTTACATGAGCGTGGGAGTGTCCACGCTCGGCCCCCGGTTCGCGCATCTTGCGGATAACCGGACCTATCTGATCGCCGCATCGCTGGCCGGAATCTGGATCGCGCTCGGGACCAACCTGATCGGCATGAAGATCGGGAAGTGGACCGAAAACCTGGGTGGGGCGGCGACGTGGATGCTCGGGATCCTGTTCACTTGCGTCGCTTTGCTGGTGTTTTCAAAGCACGGCAGCGCCACCCACATCGACATCGTCCCCAGGTGGAATTGGGAAACGGCGAGTTTCTGGGCGACCATCGCCTACGCGATGACCGGCCTGGAACTGGCAGCCCTGATGGGGGCCGAAATTCGCGATCCGAAACGCACCCTGCCTCGGGCCGGCTGGATCGCCTCAGGCTTCGCCACGGTGTTTTACTCGGCTTTGACCATCGCGCTTCTGGTATTGCTCCGGCCGGATCAGATCAGCGAAATGAACGGGTACGCGGAAGCCAGCGAGACGGCTGGGCATCTTCTGGGCGCGGCCTGGCTTTCACCGGCGATCGCAATTATGGTCTTTTTGGCCGGGATCGGGCAGTTCGGTGGATTGGGCACCGCGGTTTCACGCCTGCCGTTCGCGGTGGGCGTCGACAGACTTCTTCCTCCGATTTTCGGCAGGATTCATCCGCGCTGGGGTACGCCCTATGTTTCGATTCTGGCCTTAGGGGCGGTCGCGTCGTTCCTGCTAGTGGCGATCCAGATGGGTGACACGATGCGCGCAGCGTATCACGCGATGGTGTCGCTGATGGTGATCGCGGGCTTCATCCCTTATATCTACATATTCGCGAGCGCATGGGTCGCCAGGTGCCGCCTGAGCGCTCTCAGCGGCTGGGCGGTGACAGCCCTGGCGCTGATCTGCTCGGTGATCCCGACCGAGGAAGTAAATCACGTCTGGCTATTCGAGCTGAAGTTGGCCCTGGGAACCATCGCCGTAATCGGGTTGGCGTGGCTGGTGTACCGGCGAGCAGGCGCGGATCGTACGGCCTAAGCGAACTCTTCGAATGGGACCGCAAGGCGAAAGATTTAAACGCCATTGCTGGGCGTCAGAGGCCGGGGATCAGCCCAGCCGGGTTCCTTCTCGAACCCTTCAGACCGAGCATCTACGAGCGGAGAATCCGGTACTGGCCGCAAACACTACGCCGTCTTGCGGGGGCTTGACTCGATGACAGGGGCGACGATACGTTATTCCTGGTGAGGGATGCGATCACGGAACTGCGTGGACGCCGAGTCGGCCCTCATCGGGAGGAAACATGTCGAGCTGCAATGAGATCGACCGTAACGCTGCACGCAGTTTCAAGCCTTGATGGCTTCATCGCCAAGAAGGACAATAGTGTGTCGTGGATGGACAGTTCTGGCGACGTCTACGAAAGAGGGGTTACTGACGACGGCGCTCAGGTCATCCAGTCGATAGACTGCTACGTGCTAGGTTCTCGCACCTATGAGCACGCGCTGCAACTCGGCTGGCCCTATGGCGATACTCCGACGGTCGTGATGACGAATAGAGAACTGCCGTCCACGAGGGAGAGCGTGGAGTTCTACTCAGGCGACCCCAAGAGACTGGTGGGTGAGATACTCGCGCCTCGATACGGAAACATCTGGCTGGTGGGAGGGGCCATGTTAGGCCAGAGTTTTCTCAGGCTCGGCTTGGTGGATGAAATCAGATTGATGATAGCGCCGGTCATATTGGGCGACGGACTGCACTTTTTCGGTGATTCCGGTACCGAGCAGAAGTGGCATCTGAAGAACGTAGCCGCTTACAAGAACGGCTTTGTCGAGTTATCGTACAGGCGCCAATCAGCCGACTCCTAGCCTGAAAGCGGCTAGCTCCCTGATAACGTCGGCCTGAAACGGTACGCAAAAACACTCGCGCTGGAGGAAACATCATGTCGAGGGACGACGGGATCATCGGGGTATCGGATCACGGCGGTTGGGCGGTGCTGGTGACGGTCGCGGGCGACGGGACGCTCCTTGACCGTCGCCGCGTCGAACTGGTGGACGAGGACCTGCCGAAGATTCCGCACCACAGCGAAGGGCAGGCGCTTCCGCTCCATGAGGCAGTGGCGCTGGTGGAGCGCGTGCGGGTGTCGGCGGAACGGCACGCGAAGCTCGGCCTGGACGCCGTCGCGATGACGGTGCCCGGGCGCATCCTCGGCGTCGCGCTTCGCCAGTGCCCAGCGCTGCCACCAACCATTGCCGAGCGGATCAAGGACTACCGGGCGCAGAACGTCGCCGACTGGGTGATGTACCGCAAGGCGCTAGCCGCCGCGGCCGAGGCGCGCGGTTGGGCCGTCCACTGGTACGACGCGAAGAAGGTGTTTGATGCAGCGAGCGAGGCGCTGCGCATCGAGGACCTCGATGCCCACTTCCTCCAGCTGAGGAGGTCCATCGGGTCGCCCTGGGGCAAGGATCACAAGGTCGCGATGGCAGCGGCGATCGTCGCGTCCAGGGCGCTAGAGCTAGAGGTAGGCGGCAGGCTCGACGGAAGAGCCCGCCAAGTAACGCGTCTTGGAAGGGATCGTGCCCGATGAGTCGCCCAGGCGTTTACCGATTCCCCTCGTTCCTGCCGGAATGTGCGCGAGGCCAGAAGTGGGCTGTCGTCGCGATGGAGAGATCACTTCTATGTTGGGGCTGGCTAGGTGAACCGAGATCTGAAGAAACGCTAGACCCGGTGTTTTTCTCAAAGGCCAGCGAGGATCCGAACCTGAATACAAACGGTTTAGCTCTTTCGCACATCCGAGCCGTCAATGAAATGAATGCGATGCGATTTGGCTCCCCAGTCTGGATACGTTTCGAACTTTTGCCACCCTGTCAGCCCGGTGATCGAACCCATGGCCGCCCATTGTTTTGAGAGCGATCCGTGCGAACTGCTGGCCCGTGTCCATGACAGGCACCCAGTCTGGACACGTCTCGAACTCGCCAAAGGGGACCCAAGGTAAACTTCCGGATGGCGCGTGATTCGGGAGCAATCCCGGAACACCTGTTCGGTGTCATCGCCGTTACGCAAGCCATGCTGTGACCAGGTTTGTCCAATCTCCCTTTTTGCATCCATGCGTGCTTGACTCTGCCTTGCTGTGAGTTCTCAGTGTTCTTGACCTCCTCCGATGGAATCGAGATCGGCAATCACTTCGGGAGGAATCTGGAGCCTCGCAGCCTGAAGATTCTCGCGAAGATGCTCGCTGGAAGATGTTCCGGGGATCACCAGAATATTGGGTGATCGCTGGAGCAGCCAAGCAAGCGCCACCTGCATGGGCGCTGCATCGAGGCGGGCGGCGACATCGGACAACGTCGCCGACTGCAATGGGCTGAAGCCACCCAATGGAAAAAATGGCACGTAGGGGATGCCGTCGCTGGCGAGATCGTCGACGAGCGCATCGTCAGCTCGATGTACGAGGTTGTACTGGTTCTGCACGCAAACGATGGGAGTAATTCTTCGGGCTTCCGCGATCTGCGCGGGCGTGACATTGCTCAGCCCGATATGACGCACCAAACCCTGTTGCTGGAGCTCGGCCAAAACCGTGAGCTGTGCCTCGATCGATCCTTCGGAGGGTTGATGCACGTTAAACATGCTGCGCAGGTTGACGACATCGAGCACGTCCAGACCCAGGTTTCGGAGATTGTCGTGAATCGCCTTTGTAAGCTCTTGGCGGGAGAGGGCGGGAATCCATGATCCATCCTCGCCGCGGCGGGTGCCTACTTTGGTGACGATGACTAGATTCTCAGGATAAGGGAACAGCGCCTTTCGTACGATCTGGTTCGTGACATGGGGACCATAGAAATCGGCGGTATCGATGTGGTTGACGCCGCTTGCGACGGCCTCTCGCAGAACAGCAATCGCTCCATCGAGATCTCGCGGAGGACCCCAGACCAGCTTGTTGCCATCTCGACCGGCGAGTTGCATGGCACCGTACCCCATGCGGTTTGCGGTCAGCGCTGTGCCGGGCAGCGTGAAGCTGCCGGCGAACTCTAGTTGTTTAATCATCCGTTTCTCCTTGCTACAATCATTAGACGAAGAATCCTTCAGGTTTGGAGTTCGCATATGCCGGCTGACGCGCTCGTCGCATTGGAGCCAAGAAAAACGCCCATTCAAGCGAGGTCGACGGTCACGGTGGAGGCGATTTCTGAGGCAACTATTCAGGTTTTACTCGGCCACGGCGCAGACAGATTGACAACCACACGGGTTGCTGAGCGCGCCGGAGTTTCCGTCGGAACCCTGTATCAGTACTACCCGAATAAGCAGTCGTTGCTGTTTGCGGTGCTGGAACATCATTTGAATAGCGTAGCAGCAAGGGTTGAAGCTGCTCGTGAGGGCGCATGTCACAAGCCGTTGGCCGAAATGATCAGAGACATGGTAGAAGCGTTCGTGAATGCCAAGATGGAGCGTGCTGATATTTCCATCGCTCTCTACCGAGTCTCGGGTGACGTGGGAGGGCCCGAGTTGATCAAACGTGTCGGTCGGCGGCTGCGGAAAGTCGTGGAGAAGATGCTTCAGACAGCGCCAGATGTTAAGTCACCACCTGACAAACTCGCCATCGACGTAATGCTTGCAGCGATGTCGGGCGTAATGCGCGCCATGATGGAAACAGAACCTTCACCTGCAACGATCGGCAAATCCCGGGAGCAACTCGTGCTCCTTTGTCAATCTTACATGTCGGCCGCGACCGCTAACCGCGTTTAGAGCGCTCTAACTACCGAGTTGGCGGCCATCCGGAAGTTGGCACGCATAGTGGGCCAGGCCGATTCATTTTGGGAAGAGTTCGAGTCCACGCCGGGGTCATTGTAAAGTGGGGCCAATCGAGAAGAAACGTCTGAAACGCCTGTAATGAAATCAATCAGATAGCGCTAGCTTTGGGAATTGGGTAATGGGCTCCCCAGTCTGGACACGTTTCGAACTCTGGCTGTCTGAAACCGCGCGGAAGCAGCATCGGCAAGAATGTTAGCTGAAGTTGTTCTAAGCAGCCGCTCGATCATCGCCAAGTGGCCAAAGTCAATCGAGGCCCGCGTATAGTGAGCCTTATTCGCTCGTTGATCTGCTCCGGGACAATCCTACGGACGAAAAGCAGTCCAACTAATAAAGCACAAACGATTCCTTCTCCATACGTAACAGGATTTGCCCCAAGGAATTTGATCGAAACCGCCGGGGTACATATGATCGGAGCCTTCATCCTGCGTGGCTCCCGTCACAACGAATAGGCGGCTGTCAAGCCGGTAGGATACGATCCTTGATGGATCAACATGGCCAGCCGCGCTGACCGCGATAAACGGCGTATCGTAAATTTTTCCTGTTTTGACGTTGACGATCTTCATGCCTTGCCAGTTGGGACGGTGGTTCCAACGAACGACCGCAAAGCGCCCCGCAAAGTCCGGCCCGTCCTTCGCGGCAATACGAAGCCGCGCTTGAAAATGAGCGGTCGCTTCAATCGCGCCGCCGGGCTTTTCGGGTTCGTAGGGAGCGGTTATCACTGCCTCCCGAAGACGCCCTGGCAGCGGGGTCGGAACCGGATAATCCTCGAACCTGGGAATCCAGACATGCGCGTCCATGTGTGTGCATTCTAGCGTTCGCCCCGTCGACGTCGCAATGCGAAGGAAGAAACGATCACTGGTCCGGTACAGTTGCTCAAGACTGTCGTCAAAGATGCCGCCTGGAAAGCCGGGGCATTGCGGACGACTCTGCTCGAACCCTTCGAGATTTTGCGGCACTCGAACCGGGAAAGTCATCGAAAGGAAACCGAGAGAGCCGGGACGGATTTAGAGATTTGGCTCCCCAGGCACGACTCGAACTGCGCCCTCAATGCGGCAACCGCTCGCGCAGGATCGGGTAGAGAATCCGCGCAAAACCCGCAGCGGCTGACGTTGCCGCGTCGTCATGGCCTTGCGTCGACCATACGACCACACGAACTAAAGCAGTGTCGGTTCGATGATCCCGAAAGGCGTTGGCGATCAGCCACAATTTCGCTTCCAACTCGCCGGCCACCACTCGCCGAGGCGTCTGATACCAGTACAGGACTACCGCTCGCTGGTTGTGGTTCACCACGATGTAGCGATTCACAGTAATTGCCCCGGCGGAGGTGTCGATCGTCATCTCACCCGTCGACTGCGGTGTCCATCCTGAGGCCGGCAAACAGACTTGGGGTGAGTGCGGCTGGCTCTTTCCGCCGCGCTGCGACTGGAACCACGCAATGAACAGGCCCGCCATGGTGCCGGTCGACGATTCGGCGTAGCTTCGGCTCAGCAATTCATCCGCTTTGAGCTGAGTGACCACGTCGGGGTCCAAAATATCTTCGCGAAACTGTTTCCATCCGCTGAATTCGGCCGGGAAACGCGAGAGTCGCGGAAACGCCGGCGGTCGCTCTGCGCTGGAAACCGAATACGCCAGCACCGCCTGCACCGCGAGCAGTCCCGGGACCAGAAACTTAAGCATGAACCGCCTCGTATACGGCGTTAAAGAGCCGGCGCAGAGGCACCAGGGCCACAAGGCAGAGCACGAATATAATCCAGCCGGATACAGCGTGCAGTGTCCCCTCCGCCAACGCGGGCGACGCGCCAGCCACGGCCACACGCACCGCATTGGCGAGGATCGCAACCGGAATCGCGGCCATGAGGAGCGCGACGCGCATCCAGGCTTTCGAGTCTGAGAGATACGCGAATACAGTCCCCATAAAGCCGAGCGGAAGCAGATAGCGAATCCCGTTGCATGCCTCCGCCACCGAGATACGATGGCCGCCGACGTCTAAAATGTTCCCTTCCCGCATGACCCCGAATCCGGAGAGCGTTAGCATCCCGGCCGCGGTCTTGCTGGCGAGGAGTTGTAGGGGCAGCGTTCCCTGGTTATAGACGATCGCGAGCTTCGGCAACATGAACAGGGCCAGCAGGAACGGAAATGCCCACGCGCGCAGACGGGCGAAGCCGCAGAAGCAAACTACGACACCCGCAATCGACAACAGGAATGCCACGGAACTGACGAACAGTCCGGCGCCTACGGCCCCGGCAAGTTGCAGGACCGCGGCTACGCCCAGAATCACGAATCCCCATTGGTTTGGCTGCGTCGGCAGGGTGCTCCATCGGGCGCGTTCCCGCCAGATAATCCACGCAATCACGAATGGAACCACAAAGCCGTGACCCATATCCTCGTCGTTCCACCATTGGTCGACCATGCCGCGCAGCGTAGGTGCGTAACATGCCGCGAGCCCCGCTACGGTCAGCGCGACCGCCAGCCATCGCCTGGAGTGCATGAACGTTCTAGTATAGCGGGGCGCCGACGTAGACGATGCCGGTCAGGCTGCCTTGTCCGGTCAGAAGCGTCTTCTGATTCGAGCCATCGAGATTTGCACTATAAACCGTGCCGCCGAGGTCAGTGAAGAACATCCGGTTGTCTTTCAGGTCGAGCGAAATTCCGATGCCTTCGTGCAGGCCGCTGACCAGGATTTCCTGATCTTTGCGGTTCTTCGGGTCCGCGCCCCTGGGTGGATTCATGGGCGCGCGACTCACCGTGTTTCCGCGCGGTGGATCGCCGCGATCGGTCCAGTACATCATGTGATGATCGAGATCCAGATCCATGTCGATAGGCTCGGGTAAGCCATCGAACAGCACTTCGATGTCGGAACGATGCGCCGCGTCTTGACCTTGCGGAATTTCGAGGTTGGCGCGCAGAATTCTACCGACGCCGGCGTTATCGCCACCTTTCTGCGTCCAATAAACCTTCCCGCGCGCGGCGTCTACGGCGATGCCTACGCACCAGTTCTTGGGATCCTTACGATCAGTGTCGCCGTGGCCGCTCTCGACCAGCGTTTCGATCTTTGAGCCGTCCAGGTTTGAGCGCATCACGCGCATCCCCTCGCGGTCGGACCAATACAGTTTGCCGCTCTTGGGTTCGAGTTTGAGCTGCTTGGCGGTAAACGTCCCGGCGATCGGAACGACGGTAGTAAGATTCGAGCCGTCGAGGTCGGCGCGTTGGATGGAGCCATCGTCCACCTTCGCCTTCCCCATGTTGGTCCAAAACATGTGCTTGGACGCGACATCAACCACGATACCGTCGGGGAGCATTTTGAGCCCTTCCACCAGGACTTTCGGCTCCGATCCGTCGGGATTCGCGGTGAGCACGCGGCCGCCCCTGATATCCAGGTAAAACAGCCGCCCCGCGGGTGCAGGCCGATTCGCATCGGCAGCCGCCAGGGCTAACGGAAGAGCGATGAGCGACAAGAAGCGCATATGTTTAGTCCACCGGGTTGGTTGCGAAGACCGACAGCTCCGGCGTGAAGCCGCGGTCGTCCATTTCGAGAATCGCTTTCACCGCGTAAGCGATTTCTTCGCCGCGCAGCTTGGTCGGGTTGTCCTTCTGAGGGAAGCCGGCGGTCGCGGCGAAATTAGTAAGAACTTCACTCGGGTTGACCAGGAACACTCGAATGTTGTGCTTGCGGAGCTCGGCGCGCCAGCACTCGGTCATCCCGCGGAGCGCGAACTTGCTGGCGTAGTACGCGGTTCCTTGCGGAGCCCCGCGCAGACCCGCGGTCGATGCGATGTTCACGATGTTGCCGCGCTTCTGCTTGATAAAAAGCTTCGCGGCTTCGCGGCCCATCAACATTGCACCGGTGACATTGGTGGCGAATACGGCATCGAAACTGGCGCGATCGAAATCGACCAGATTCTTGAAGACGCCAAAGCCGGCGTTGTTCACCAGAATATCGAGCGCGCCAAAGCGATCCATTACCTCGCGATAAGTGCGTTCGACATCCGCTTCGTTTGAAACGTTGGCGTGAATGGGATGAACGCCAAGAGCTTTGGCCGTTTCATTCAACCGGCGCTGATCGCGGCCAGTGATCGCCACGCGAGCACCGGCGTTGGCGAGGGTTTGGGCAATGGCCCGGCCAATGCCCGCACTACCCCCCGTGATCAACGCCGTCGAGTTTTTGAGATCCACAAACTAGCGCTGACCGGCGCTGGTCTCGTCCGTATCCGGAAGCGCGAACGCCAGGTACTCGCCCGAATAAGTTCCGCCGCTGACCGCGATGATGATGTACTGCTTGCCCTGCCAACTGTACGTCATCGGCGATCCGCTCACCGGAGCCGGCATCCAAACTGCGCCGACTTCTTTGCCGGTGGCCTTATCATAGGCGCGCATCATCGCGCCGCGCGGATGCGTCACGGAAGTGATCTGGCTGTCGCCGAGAATCACCAGCGTCTTGGTAATCAATACGCCGACGCTGCCGTTCATGCCGGTATTTCCAATGTTGATTCCCTTGAGCGCGGGATTGTTGCGAATCGCGTCCGGCGTCTCGCCGTATGGAACCTGCCATTGGATGTCTCCGCGATCCAGATTCACCGCCGAGATCACGCCATAGGGAGGCTTCACGATCGGCAAACCTTGAACCGTCAATCCCCCGCCGAACGCCGCAGGAGCAGGACCGCGACCGCCAGCCGCAGGCGCAGCAGCGGAGGTCTCGGCGCCTCGACCCGCGCGGGCTCCACGAGCAGCGGTACGCTGCGGAGCATCCGCCGCACTGCCAAATCCCGGACCCTCCGCCACGCGGAACGTCTGGTCGTTGCGGCCGGACACATATTTAATGTCTGTGAATCCTTCGGGCGGCGTGCGCAGCGAAATCGGAGTCACAAACGACTGCGCGGCCTGCGCATACACGATATGCGTTTCCGGATCATAGCCCGCGCCGGGCCAGTTCGTACCGCCGCTCGCGTTGCCGAGGTTGATCGCACCCAGCCAATGCCCCGGATTCCCGATCACCGGGGGCGTGAACATTCCTTCCACGCGATAGCTCTTCATCCGATCGATGGCGTCCGCGCGCATCTCCGGTGTGAAATCGATCAGATCGTCGGGGATCTTGATGTAGTTGCGCCCGTAGGCCGGCGGTTTGGTCGGAAACGGCTGCGTCGGCGAGGTTTTTTCGCCGGGCACGTCGGTCTGCGCTACCGGCTTTTCGACGATCGGCCATACTGGCTTGCCAGTCACCCGATCGAACACATACAGGAAAGATTCCTTGCTGGGCACGGCCACGGCTTTGATCGGCTTGCCGTCAACCACGATGTCGGCCAGAATCGGCGCTGAAGACAGGTCGTAATCCCAAACCGGATGATGCACGATCTGGTAGTGCCACTTCTTCACGCCGGTTTTCAGCTCGACGCAAACCAGGCTTTCGCCATACAGATTGTCGCCGGGGCGCTCGCCGCCGTAGTAATCCGATGTTGGAGACTCGACCGGCAGGTAAACCAAGCCGAGTTGCGGGTCGACCGTGATCTGCGTCCACACGCCCGTGTTGCCGTTGATGTCCGCCGATCCGTTCTCCCAAGTCTCGTAGCCGGGCTCGCCCTTCTTAGGAATGGTGTGGAAGGTCCAGATCAGTTTTCCGGTCCGGACATCGAAAGCGCGAACCAGCCCTTTCGTGTTGTTGTGCGTGACCACGGTCATGCCTTCTTTGAAGGCTGAACCGACGATCACGGTATCGTTCACGATAGTCGGCGCCGAATGCAGGCCGGCCTCGCCGGTTTCAAGATCGATCTGCTGGCCGGTTCCGGTGTACATGCCCTTCTTGAGGTCCACCATGCCGGTTTCGCCGAAGCCGGGGATCATCATGCCGGTCTTCGCGTTCAACGCGACCAGCTTGTAGCCAGTGGTGACGTAGATGACGCGGTCGTCGCCTCGGCCGTCGCTCCAGAACGAAAGGCCGCGTCCGGAAAGCTGGCGCGGAGAAATCGCTGCGCGATTGCCTTCGCGCAGGCTGTGCACCCACATGACTTCGCCGGTCTTGGCATCGAGCGCGACCACATCGCGGCGCGTGCCGGCGGTCGCATAAATCACGCCGTTGACCATCAGCGGCGTCCCTTCCAGCTTATATTCGGGGCGCGTGCCGAGATTGTCGGTCTTGAAGCGCCACGCGACTTCGAGTTTGCCGAAGTTGGACGCGTTGATCTGATCGAGCGGCCGGTACTTCGTTCCCGCTAAATCTGCGGTGTAAGTGGGCCACTCCGTGTCCTTGGGCTTCCATTGCCCGGTAACGGCCACGGCCATCGATAGCAGCGCGGCTATCAACCACGAATTGCGTACATGCGAACCGTTCATCAGATGTTCTCCTCGAAAATTACAAGCTCTGGACAATAATATTCGCCTGGCGGGTCCAACGCAAGCCCGTAGTCAGACCGGCCGTCCGGTAGGATTCCGGTGGAGAATTGCTCTCGCCCGCCGGTGGCCGGTTAGAAAGAGCATGTTGACAGCGCGATTTCAATGCGCGAGTCTCTTAAGAAGCACAATGTTTTGTGCGTTGCTCTGTGAGGAGGATCTGGCATGCGATTCAAGCTTGCGGCTGTCGTCTTGGCGTTCGGCGTACTCGGTTCCAGGGGGGCGTATGCGCAATCCGACGCGCCGACCAACGACGCGCCGAACCCGTATCGAACCATCCAGGGCTGGGTCCAGCTTCCCGAAGGAAGGCATTGGGGCTCGACCAGCGCCGTCGACATCGATAGAGACGGCAAGTCGATTTGGGTCGCTGAACGGTGCGGCGCCAACAGCTGCCTCGATCGCGCCACAGGAGTGATGAGCGACTTGGCGCCGGTTCTCAAGCTGGACGCGTCCGGGAAGGTCCTGACAAGTTTCGGAGCCGGCATGATGATCTTCCCGCACGGGATTTACGTCGACAAGGACGACAACATCTGGATCACCGACGGACAGGACAATGCTCCACTGCCAGCGCGCGGAGCGGGTCGAGGCGCAGCAGCGGAAGGCGGCGGTCGAGGAGCCCCAACGGGTCCGATCGGGCCGCGGCCTGGCGCGACCAAGGGCAATCAAGTGTTTAAATTCAGTCCGGAGGGAAAGCTACTCATGACTCTGGGCAAACCGGGCGGAGCAGCCGAGCCGGATTATTTCTATCAGCCCAACGACGTCATCGTGGCGCCCAACGGCGACATCTTCGTCTCGGAGGGCCATGGCGCGGGCAACAACCGGGTTCTCAAGTTCACCAAAGACGGCAAGTTGATCAAGAGCTGGGGCAAACTGGGCACGGGCCCGGGCGAGTTCGATCAGCCCCACGCGCTGGCGTTCGATTCCAAGGGCAGGCTATACGTCGGCGACCGCAATAACAACCGCATCCAGGTTTTCGATCAGGACGGGAACTACATCTCTGAGATGCGGCAGTTCAGCCGCCCGAGCGGAATCTTCATCGACAAGAACGACAATATTTATGTCGCGGATTCCGAGTCAGTCTCGGTTTCGCGAAATCATGACGGCTGGAAGCGCGGCATACGGATCGGAAGCCTGAAGGATGGCAAGGTGGTCGCGTTTATTCCAGACCCGGCAGAGAATGCTCGCGGCACCAGCGCGGCGGAAGGCGTCGCGGTGGACGCGGCGGGCAACATTTACGGCGCGGAAGTGGGTCCGAAAGACTTGAAGAAATACGTCAAACAGTAACTATGCAAACGCGTCGCGAAGCCCTCGGTTTGATCGGCGCTGCCGTGTTGCAAGGCATCGCTTCCGGCGCGGACGATCCGAAATTTCCCAAAGGCGCGATCATCCGGACGATTCTGAAGGATCTGCCTCCCGAAGCTCTGACCGGCGGAGCGACCCTGTTCCACGAACATCTGTCGCTGGCCCCAGACTTCATGCCGAGGTGGATCGCGCTCGCCAGGCCGCAGCAGGCGGGGAAGGCGAATCCAACACCGCCGCCTTCGCCTCAGCCGTTTTTCATGCAGGATCTGGATCTGATGTCCGGCGAGCTCCGAACGGCAGCCCAAGAAGGCGTCGCGTGCATCGTCGACGGCGGCCATCCGGACATGGGCCGCGATCTCGAATTCCTGAAGCAGCTATCCATGAAATCGGGTGTGCCGATTGTGGCCGGATGCGGATATTACTCGCAGCCGTTTTATCCCCCCGAAATCGCAACGATGAGCGAAGATGAGATCGTCCGGGACTTGGTGCGCCAGGCAAACATGCAACGCGTGGGTGCATATGGAGAAATCGGCTCATGGGCTGCCGAGATCTCGGCTGATGAGAAGAAAGTGTTCCGCGCCGTGGGTCGCGCGCATCTCGAAACCAATCTTGCGATCTTCACCCACACCGCATTCGGCCGGGGCGCGCTGGAGCAACTGGACATCCTGGAATCGGTCGGCGTGAAACCGCAGAACATTGTTATCGGCCACGTCGGCGGGCTGATCGATCCGAAGGTGGAAGTTCACAAAGCGCTGTGCAAACGAGGCGCGTTCATTGGATTCGATCGACAGGGAGGGCCGGGCGACGCTTCTCAAGTACCCATGGTGGTAGCTCTGATCGAAGCCGGGTACGCGGGCAACCTGATGTTTTCCTCCGATCTCTCGACCGCAACGCAGCTCAAGCATAACGGCGGCGGTGGGTACGCGAAAACCGTGACGGTTTTTGTTCCGAAGCTGAAGGACGCCGGCGTAAAGGAAGACACGCTGCACGGCATCCTGGTCGACAATCCGCGGCGATTCCTGGCTTTTGTGCCAAAGAAGAGCAAATCATAATGCGCTTTAGAGGACGTTCCATTCTTGCGGCATGGATACTCTGCCGGGTGGCCGCGTATGCACAAGATTCCAGCCCCGATCTGGATGCCATTGCCAAGAGGGTGATGACGCAAGAGCGGGTGGTCGGCGCTTCGGTATTAGTGGCCCGGGCAGGCCGGATCGTTTTCCACGTCGGATACGGCTTCGCTGACCTGGGGTTAGAGGCTCCTACGATGAGCGAGAGTCTTTATCACGTCGTGGGACCGATGATGCCGGTCACCGGCGTTGCCATCATGCAGCAGGTGGAGCGCGGGAAATTGTCGCTGGACGATGACATTTCCAAGTTCATTCCAGAGTTTCCTCTGCAAGGGCATCATGTCACCGTCCGGCAGCTTCTGAACCACACTTCCGGAATCGTCGACTATCACTATCTGGGCGATCCGATCGAAGCGACCAGCCGCCAACCCAAAGCTCTGGATGAAGTGATGGCGCTGTATTCCGGGAAACGCTGGGTGAACGAGCCTGGGACGAAATGGGATTGGTCGATCTCGGGCTTTCAGCTCCTGATCACGATTCTCGAGCGCGTCACTGGCGAAAGCTACGAAGATTACGTGAGCAAGAACATCCTGGTTCCAGCCGGCGTCAAATCGACCACGTACTGCGACGATTTTACGCTGGTGCGAGGCTTGTCCCATGCGTATCGAAGATTCGGAAGAGGCCACGTTCCCGCTCTTGAAAACGGCGTCGCCTATAACACCGACCTTCGCTATTGCAGCACCGTCGGCGACCTGTATCAAATTTGGACGGCGGTGAAAGAAAAGAAACTCATTCGCCCGGAAACGCTGAAGATGATGAGCACTGCCGAGGGCCCCGCCGAGCAGATGAGCGCGCAGGATCCGCAGATGCATTACGGCCTGGCGCTGACGCTGAATCATGAGGACGATCATCGCAGCGTGGGGCAGCACGGCTCCTTGCTCGGGTATAGCGGCGCCATGTACGATTTTCCCGCCGACCAGCTCACCGTGGTGGTCCTCACAAACACAGAAGGCCAGAATGCTTACGCGATCGGCAGAGCTTTGGCGCGCGCGGAGCTGCATCTGCCTGAACTTCCGAGACCAGCCCTTACGGGCCCGGAAGTCACGTTATCCGACAAACCAGTTTCGACAGCGGAGCTCACGCAATTGACGGGGACATTTCTGCTCAAAGCCGGCAAGCTGCCTCCGACTCTGCACGATTCCTATGCGCAGTATCGCCGGACCTATCGGGTCTTTAACGAAAACGGGCGACTGATGATCCAGGTGCTGGGACAGGGCGCGGAGCGTCTGTTGAAACAGGATGACGGCAGCTTTGCGATGCGTTCGGCTCCCAGGTCTCATATCTGGTTCGTGATGGATCACGATCGCGCGACCGCAATGAAACTGGAGCCGCAAAGCGGCGGCCTTCCTCTCGCTGGCGATCGCGTGGGGGACGGCGATCCGCAGACCTTTCATCAACAATTGCGTTAGTTTCAACGTCGCAAACCGCTCCGTGACCGTCGCGTCTCCGTTCATGCGGCCGACTGTGTTGCATGCGGAGCCGCGCGCGTAAGCGAGCGATCCAACCCACGAATTCAGTGAACGATATGGCGCGCCTTCAACGCGAAGGGAGCGACCTCGATATCGAACTGCTCTCCGCCCGGGCCGGCCATTTGATAAGTGCCGCGCATCATTCCGGCCGGCGTCTTTAGAGGGCACCAGGACGAATATTTGAAGGATTCGCCGGGGGCCAGCACAGGCTGCTCCCCAACCACTCCCGGTCCGATCACTTCTTCGGTGTGATCGAGAGCGTCGGTAATGATCCAATGCCGGCTGAGCAATTGCACCGTCGTCGATCCCTGATTCGTGATGCGGACCGTATACTTGAACACCCATTCACCCAGCAGCGGGCGCGAGTGCTCGGGCGAGTGCAGGGCTAGAACCTCGACGCGGATATTGTTGGTAACGGCTTCGGACACTTGCGCGGCATCGGTTCGCAGATCACGCATGTGGGATGGACTTATGATACCAAGCGGAAACTTTGGCTGAGAGTTTTTTGCCCACGCCCACACCAATTGGACATGGCACTCTCAGAACGCGCCCGCATGATTCTGCAGACCGTAGCGCAAATGGAGAAGCAGTTTGGCAAGGGCGCGGTACTCCAGCTCGGCTCACGCAACGCGCTTCCGGTGAACGTGATTTCGACCGGCTCCATCTCGCTGGACGCGGCGCTCGGAGTGGGCGGTCTGCCGCGCGGACGCGTGATCGAGGTCTTCGGTCCGGAATCGTCGGGGAAGACAACCATGGCGCTGCATGTGATCGCGGAATCGCAGAAAGCCGGTGGAATCGCCGCGTTTGTCGATGCTGAGCACGCACTGGATCCGGGCTACGCGCGAAAGCTGGGGGTGGATATCGACAATCTGCTCATCTCGCAGCCGGATTGCGGCGAACAGGCGCTCGAAATCACCAGCGCGCTGGTAGCGTCGGGTTCGATCGACGTGGTGGTGGTCGACTCGGTAGCCGCTTTGGTCCCCAGAGCCGAGCTTGAAGGCGAAATGGGCGATAGCTTCATGGGGCTACACGCAAGGCTGATGTCGCAGGCAATGCGCAAGCTGACCGGTGCGCTGTCGCGTGCGAATACCTGCCTGGTTTTCATCAATCAGATCCGCGAAAAGATCGGTGTCATGTTCGGCAATCCCGAAACCACGACTGGAGGCCGCGCACTGAAATTTTACTCTTCGGTGAGATTGGACGTGCGCCGCATCGCAACCCTCAAGGACGGCGACACGGCTATCGGCAATCGGACGAAGATCAAAGTGGTTAAGAACAAAGTCGCTTCGCCATTCCGGGAAGCGGAAGTGGATATTCTTTACGGCGAAGGTATTTCGCGCGAAGGGGACCTGCTCGACCTGGGGGCGGAACAAGGCGTGCTCGAAAAGAGCGGGTCCTGGTTCAGCTTTCAAGGCGAGCGCATCGGCCAAGGCCGCGATAACGCCCGCACATTCCTGAAAGAACACACCGCCATTAGCGAAAAGATCGACACGGCATTGCGGCACAAGCTGGGTTTGATGAAAACGGAACCGCCGCTTACGGAGAAGTTGGCAGTCGCACAAGAGACCAAAGCCAAGTCGCAAGGCGCGGCCTGAGGTTGACCGCGGCCCGCCCGCTATGATACGTTAATCTCTTCAGAGGTCGCCGTCGTAACATCGTCTCTGTAGTTCGTGTGTCCGTTCCCTTCGAAAACTTCTAGATGGAAAAGACTCTCCACGACCTAGGTGGGTTGATGGTCCACGCCATCCCCACTATCCTCCTTCTTATCCTTCTTTATTTCTATTTCAAGGCGATGCTGTTCGGGCCGCTCGAAAAGGTCTTGAAGCAGCGCGACGAATTGACCGCCGGAGCGCGTCACGCCGCCGATGTTAGCCTCGCCGCGGCGGAGCGTAAGCAGCAGGAATACGAACTGAAATTCGCCGAAGCCCGCGCGGAAGCGTACAAGTTACAAGAAGAAACACGGCGGAAATGGCTCGACGATCAGGCGGATGAGCTCGACGGAGAGCGCACGCAAGCGCAGGCGTCCGTGGAAGCTGAGAAGCTTCGAATCGCGGCGGAGGCGCAGGCGGCGAAAGAGAATTTAGCGGCGTCGAGTGAGGCGCTGGCCGAAAATATCGCAGACGCAATCCTGTCGCGAAAATCCGGGAGCCTGCGATGAAGCGTCTGGCGGTGATTCTGTTTCTGTTCGCAGCCGCCCTGAACGCGCAGGAGACGGGCGACGAAAACATGACCTGGAAGTGGGCGAATTTCGCTATCCTTGCTGTCGGAGTCGGTTACGCTGTGGCGAAGTTCCTGCCTCCGCTGTTCCGCTCCCGCACCGCGGAAATTCAAAAAGGGATCTCGGAAGCGCAGCAGACCAAGCGGGATGCTGAAAAACGCGCGGCGGATGTGGACGCGCGTCTCAAGTCCCTTGGCGCGGAGATTGAGAAATTCCGGACGCAAGCCCGCTCGGAGATGGAGCAGGAAGCGGCTCGCATCCGCGAGGAAACGGCCAGGCAGATCGCCAAGATGCGGCAGCAGGCGCAGGCCGAGATTGAGACCGCAGGGAAGGTCGTCAGCCGGGAGTTGCAGGCCTACGCGGCTCGGCTCTCTCTCGATTTGGCTGAGCAGCGCATTCGCGCGCGGCTGAATCCCACGGCAGAGAAGGCACTGGTGGACGGATTCGTCACGGATCTGGAGGCGTCGCAGAACTAGATGCACTCCGCCATCGGATCGCGATATGCCAAAGCGTTGATTGAAGTGGTCCTGGCGCCGGGATCTCGCGTGGACCCGAAAAAAGCGCTGGAAGAACTGCGCAGGGTGGTCGAAATGATCGAGGCCTCCACCGCGCTTCATAACGCGCTGCTATCGCCCGCGGTTCCGCCTTCGCGCAAACGGGCGGTGGTCGGACGACTGATCGAACCGATGGCTGTCTCAAAAGCGGTGCGAAATTTTCTGTTCGTGGTGATCGATCATCGCCGCATCCATCAATTGAAAGCGATTGTGGACGAGTTCGACACGCTGCTGGATGAGCGGCTGGGCTTCGTGCGCGCCGGCGTTTCGAGCGCGACCGAGTTGAGCAGCGCGCAAAAATCCAGTTTGGAAGCCGAGCTTTCGCGGCTTTCCGGCAAACAGGCGAAGCTGACGTTCTTCATCGAACCGGCGCTGATCGGAGGCGTGGTGGCTCGCGTCGGATCGAAGTTATACGACGGCAGCGTCAGAGGACAATTGGAACGATTACGCGTGAAATTCGGGAGAGGGTAGCGAATGTCAACCATTCGGGCGGATGAAATCTCGCGCGTGCTGCGCGAAGAAATCGAAAATTATGAGCGGGCGGTGGATGTTGCCGAAACCGGGTCGGTGATATCGGTAGGCGACGGAATCGCGCGCATTTACGGCCTGGAAAACGTCATGGCCGGCGAGCTGATCCAGTTCAGCCAGGACGTTTCCGGAATCGCACTCAACCTGGAAGAAGAGGACGTCGGGGCGGTGCTGCTCGGCAACTATTCCGGGATCAAGGAAGGCGATGAGGTGCGGCGCACGGGCCGCATCATGTCGATCGGAGTGGGCGAGGCGATGATCGGGCGCGTTGTCGACGCGCTCGGCATGCCCATCGACGGCAAGGGACCGATCGAGGTCAAGAAGTACAACCAGATTGAGCGGATCGCGCCCGGCGTGGTCGATCGCCAACCCGTGAAGGAGCCGCTGCAAACCGGCATCAAAGCCATCGACGCGATGATCCCTATCGGCCGTGGGCAGCGCGAGCTGGTGATCGGCGATCGCCAGACCGGGAAGACGACGGTCGCCATCGACACCATCCTGAACCAAAAAGGCGGCGACGTGATTTGTATCTACGTCGCGATCGGGCAGAAGCGTTCGACCGTAGCGCAGGTGGTGAAGACGCTCGAAGATTACGGCGCTATGGAGTACACCATCGTGGTGGCGGCCACCGCGTCCGATCCCGCGCCGATGCAATATCTGGCGCCCTATTCGGGATGCGCCATCGGCGAATATTTCCGCGACAGCAGCCGTCACGCGCTGACCATTTACGACGATTTGTCGAAGCATGCCGCCGCCTATCGCGAGATTTCGCTGCTGCTGCGGCGTCCACCCGGTCGCGAAGCATATCCCGGCGATGTGTTCTATCTCCACAGCCGCTTGCTGGAACGCGCAGCGAAGCTCTCGAACGAGCTGGGCGGCGGGTCGCTTACATCGCTGCCGTTCATTGAAACTCAGGCTGGCGACGTTTCGGCCTACATCCCGACCAACGTCATCTCCATCACGGATGGCCAGATTTATCTCATCACGGACTTGTTCAACTCGAACGTGCGGCCCGCCATCGACGTGGGAATCTCAGTGAGCCGCGTCGGCGGCAACGCGCAAATCAAGGCGATGCGCCAGGTAGCCGGAAGCTTGCGCCTGGATTTGGCCCAGTATCGCGCGCTGGCCGCGTTTGCTTCTTTCGGCTCCGAGCTCGACAAGGCTTCGGCGGCGCAGTTGACACGCGGCAGCCGTATGGTGGAGATCCTGAAACAGGGGCAGTATTCGCCAGTTCCAGTGGAAAAGCAGGTTCTCATCATTTACGCCGGCACCAACGGATTCTTAGATGACCTGCCGGTGGAACATTGCCGGCCGTTCGAAGAAGCTCTGTATCGTTTCGTCGAAAACGCGCATCCGGCTTTGCTATCGACCATTCGGGAGAAGAAAAATCTCGACGACGACTTGAAGGCGAAGATGACCACCGCGATCAAGGAATGTAAGGATCGCTTCGTTCAGGAGCACAAGCTGAAATAAATGCCGAGCCTGATCGATCTCCGGCGGCGCATCCGCTCGGTCAAGAACACGCAGCAGATCACCAAAGCCATGAAAATGGTTTCGGCCGCGAAGCTGCGCCGGGCGCAGGATCGGGCGATTGCGGCGCGGCCCTATGCCAACATTCTGCAACGGATGCTGTCGAACGTCGCCGAAGCGGCGGGGCAGGGCGATGCGGACGGGAATCCGCTGCTCGCCGTGCGGCCGGAGAATCGCATTCTGCTGGTAGTGGTGACGGCCGACAGCGGCCTCGCGGGCGGATTCAACGCCAATTTAATCCGATTAGCGCAGCGCTTCGTGGAGGAGCATCCCGGTCGCGAAATCAGCTTTGAGCTGATCGGAAAAAAAGGACGCGACTTCTTCCGCCGCCGCGGCGCGAAAATTCACGGCGAGCACATTGGCCTGTTCCGGCACGTTAAGTATGAGGATGCCGAGCAGATCGCGGAATCGATCATCGGCCGGTTTTCGAGAGCCGAAATCGATGCCGTGTACTTATTCGGCAACGAGTTCAAGAGCGTGATGGCGTCCAAGCTGACGTCCATGCGGCTGCTGCCGATCGAGGTTCCAAAAGTGAGCACGACGGTCGACTATATTTACGAACAACCGCCGGCGGAGCTGCTGGGCAGCTTGCTGCCACGCTATGTAAAGGTGCAAATTTTCCGCGCGCTGCTCGAATCGGTCGCGGCCGAGCACGCGGCGCGCATGACGGCCATGGACGCGGCGACTTCGAACGCTTCCGACGTGATCGACCGGTTAACGCTGTTCATGAATCGCGTCCGCCAGGCCAGCATCACGCGCGAAATCATCGAGATCGTAAGCGGCGCCGCGGCATTAGATTAGACGAACGAGGTATTTATGATTGTTGGCAAAGTGATCCAGGTGGCCGGTCCGGCCGTCGACATCGAGTTTCCCGAAGGCCAGATCCCGGTCATCCGCACCGCGATCCGCATCACCAGCGCGGGTTTCGACGTGCCGGACCCGATCGATATCATTTGCGAAGTCGCCCAGCATATCGGCGAGAGCCGCGTGCGCACGATCGCTCTGCAACCCACCGACGGTCTGGTTCGCGGCATGACCGCAGAAAGCCTGGGCGAACCTGTGACCGTTCCCGTCGGCAAACAGACGCTGGGGCGCGTTCTGAACGTGATCGGCCAGCCGGTGGACAAAATGGGTCCGGTCCTGACCGAGAAGCGCTATCCGATTCACCGCTCAGCCCCGACATTCGAAGAACAGTCGACCGAGCTGCAGATGTTCGAGACCGGTATCAAGGTCGTGGATTTGCTGGAGCCGTATCTGCGCGGCGGAAAGATCGGGCTGTTCGGCGGCGCGGGCGTCGGCAAGACCGTCATCATTCAGGAGCTGATCAGCAACCTGGCCACCAAGCACGGCGGCGTCTCCGTATTCGCCGGCGTGGGCGAGCGCACGCGTGAAGGAAACGATCTGTGGCTCGAATTCCAGGAATCCCACGTGATCGATCCGCACGATTGGCGGAAATCGAAGTGCGCGTTGATTTACGGACAGATGACGGAGCCGCCCGGAGCGCGTCTTCGCGTGGCCCTGACAGCGTTGACGGTCGCCGAATATTTCCGCGACGAAGAGAATCAGGACGTGCTGCTGTTCATCGACAATATCTTCCGCTTCACGCAGGCCGGTTCCGAAGTTTCCGCTCTGCTGGGCCGCATGCCGAGCGCGGTGGGTTATCAGCCCAATCTGGCTAGCGAAATGGGCGATTTGCAGGAGCGTATCACTTCAACAAAATCCGGATCGATTACTTCCGTGCAGGCGATCTACGTGCCTGCCGACGACTACACCGATCCCGCGCCGGCCACGACGTTCGCGCACCTGGACGCGACCACCAATCTCTCCCGCTCGATTTCGGAGCTGGGAATTTATCCCGCGGTCGATCCTCTGGCTTCCACCTCGCGCATTCTCGATCCGCGCGTGATCGGCCAGGAGCATTATAACGTCGCGCAGGCGGTCAAGCTGACCCTGCAGCGTTATAAAGATCTTGCAGGACATCATCGCGATTCTGGGCGTCGACGAGCTATCCGACGACGACAAGCTGACCGTGGCGCGCGCGCGCAAGATCCAGAAGTTTCTTTCGCAGCCGTTCAACGTGGCCGAAGCGTTCACAGGTCGCAAAGGCAAATACGTTAAGGTCGCCGATACCGTGCGCAGCTTCAAGGAAGTGGTGGAAGGCAAGCACGACGAGATCCCGGAGCAGGCGTTTTACATGCAAGGCTCCATCGACGACGTGCTCGAGACCTGGGAGACGATGAAGAAGGCTCAGTAAACGCGATGGCGGACACTTTCGAGATCGAAATCGCGACTCCGGAAAAGCTGATCGTCAAGCAAGCCGCCGAAACTGCGCAGATCCCGGGCAAGGACGGCTATATGGGCATCCTTCCAGGCCACGCCGCGCTGCTCAGCGAACTCGGCCAGGGCGAGCTTTCCATCACCTCCGGCGGCCGCACGGACAGCTACAACGTCACGGGCGGATATGTAGAGATTCGCGACAATCACGTGCGCGTGCTCGCGGATCGAGTCGGCTAGTCAGGCGATGGCTATCTAACGCTGCTCCGCGAGCCGCGCCCAAAGGAAGCGGTCGATCCTGAATCCCAGCAACGCCCCCAACCTGTCGGACAAGCTGACGATGTCGGTCTACCCTGGCTCAACTGCGTAAGCAATCATCGCGATCTGCCCTTCGTTGGCGCGTGCGATCAACTCCGCACGGTCGATGAGCAGCGTGCCACCAGCGTCGATCGCAAGCGCCGTCGTGCCGGTTTCCCGCATCACCGCGATCGTCTGCGGACCCACCACCGGCACATCGAACAGCAGATGCTTTCGACGCCGCGACGCTTTCACCAAGCGCAGCGGCTTCCCTTCCACCAGCGACGCAGCGCGGCGCAGCATCGCGTCGGTTCCTTCCATAGCCTCGACCGCGACGCAGGCCCGCTCCGCAATCGCCACGCTTTGCCCGAGATCGAGGTCGGCCAGCGCGCTCGCGATCTTGCGGCCATAATCGAGGTCGCGAATTTCCTCCGTCGACGGCTTGCGGCGCGTCAGCACGCCTTCAGGCGCCAGAAGATCCTTCAGCAGCAGCGTGGAATCGACCAGCTCGATACCTTCGTCCTCCAGCACGCGCGCGACGCCGCCGATCAGGCCTTCCGTGTTCTTGGTCTCGATGCGATGCGAGCAGTTTCACCAACCGCCAATCCGGCACGATCGAGGAAAAAATCTTGCCGTGCTTCACCTGCCCGCACATCATCACCTGCGGTGATGTGCTTCCTGCTGGCAAATCTCGATCAGCTGCGAGAGCTGGCCCAGCGAAATCCAGTGGACAGCGCGAAGCCAGCGGCTCGATTTCGCGCGACGCTTCTTCCTTGATCCCGATCGCGACCACTTCCAGCCCCGCCTTGCGCGCCGCTTCGAGCGCCAGCACCGGGAATCGGCCATTGCCGGCGATCAGTCCGTACGGCATGCTACTTTATGAAGCCGCGTTCGGCGCTGCGAATGAACTCGAGCAGTTCGGCCACTTCGGGCGATCGATCGATCTTCAGAATCAATGCGATCCAGCGCCTGCGTCGTATTCAGGCCGCTGTGGGTCAGAAGCCGAAACGCTTTGTGCAGCGCGTCGACCGTCGCAGCGGAAAAGCCGCGGCGCTTCAGACCGGTTGCGTTCGCGCCGAACACCTTCGCTTCGCGCGCGGTCACGGTGTTCGAAAACGGCAGAACATCCTGCGTGATCACGCTATAGCCGCCGATGATCGCGTGCCGCCCGACGCGGCAGAACTGGTGCACGCCGCTGGACGCGCCGACCATGGCCCAATCGTCCACGATCACGTGGCCGCCGAGCGTCGCCGCGTGCGAGAACACTGTATGGCTGCCGACACGCACATCGTGCGCCACGTGCACATACGCCATCAGCAGATTATCGTCGCCGATGGAGGTGAGCATCCCGCCGCCTTCCGTGCCGCGATGAATGGTCACGAACTCGCGGATCTGGTTGCGATGGCCGATGCGCGTCTCAGATGCGTTCGCCATGATACTTCAGATCCTGCGGAGCCACGCCAACAGTCGAATATGGAAAGAAGACGTTGTCTTCGCCGATCTCGAGACGGTCCTTCCATGAACACGTGCGCCATCACGCGCGTGCGGGCGCCGATGGAAACTTCGGGTCCGATAATCGAGTATGGGCCAATCTCCGCGCTATTCCGCGATGCGAGCGCCGGGGTCGACGATCGCGGTCGGATGAATCGGCATCCGCTTACCCGTCGGTCCGGTCGGCGAGCTTGCAAAGCATTGTCGCCTCCGCCACCACGCCGCCGTCCACGGTCGCGGTGCCCGACATCTTCGCGATGCGTGGCCTTGCGCTTGACCACTTTCATTTCAATGCGCAGCTGATCGCCGGGCCGCACCGGCTTGCGAAACTTGGCCTCTTCGACGGACGCCAGCAGCACCAGTTTCTTCTTGCGATCCGGAATCTGGCTCAGCACCAGCACGCCCGCGACCTGCGCCATCGCCTCGACGATCAGCACGCCCGGCATCACCGGAAAATCGGGAAAATGCCCATTGAAAAACGGCTCATTGATGGTGACGTTCTTGATTCCGACGATCCGCTCCGGCTTCCAGCTCCTCAATGCGGTCCACCAGCAAGCATCGGATAGCGGTGAGGAAGAATCTCGCGGATCGCCTGGATGTCCATCACTGGCATGACGGTCTCGCTATTATAGCAACCATGGATCCGCATCCTTCGCTATGCGCAGCAAAAACAAAAAGACATCATCGCGTTGATTCGTGAGCTGGTCGAATGCGAATCGCCCAGCGATCATCCGCCCAGCGTCAATCGCTTCGTGGATCTGCTGGCGGCCCGGATCGAGCGATATCGCGCGCGTGCGAGCATTTCCCGGAGGCGCCTACGGAAAACAGGCGCGATTCGAGTTCACTTTGCCAAATGCAAAGAAAGCCGCCAAGAAAAAGGACGGGCAGATCCTCGCCCTCGGACATTCCGATACCGTATGGACGCTCGGCACGCTCGAAATCGATGCCGTTTCGCGAAGGGCGCGGACGGCTGTGGGGCCCCGGCGTACTCGACATGAAAGTCGGGACTCGTGTTTTTCATCTTTGCGATGCGCGCGCTGCGCGAGTTGGACATTCCCGTTGCCCGCAAAGTAGTGCTGCAGGTGAATTCGGATGAGGAAGTGGGCAGCGAATCCTCGCGTCCACTCACCGAAGAAGCGGCCCGAAACAGCACCGCGGTGCTGGTGCTGGAACCGGGCACCGGGCTCGAAGGGAAACTGAAAACGGCGCGCAAAGGCGTCGGCGATTACACGGTCACCGTCCGCGGACGCGCCTCCCACGCCGGAGTCGATTTTTCAAACGGCGCCAACGCCATTGTCGAGATGGCCCGGCAAATCGAGAAAATCGCGGGCTTTACGCATCTGGATCGCAGGCGTGACCGTCAGCCCTGGCGTGGTTCAGGGAGGCACGCGCAGCAACGTGGTCGCGGCGGAATGCCGCGCCGAGATCGATATTCGCGCGCCGCTGCGAGCGCGACCGGCGTTACCTCGAAAAGAGCTTCGGCTCCCTCAAACCGTTCGATAAGCGCTGCACCGTCGAAATCGCCGGCGGATTGAATCGCCCTCCCATGGAGCGTTCCGCTGGAGTTCGCAAGTTATTCCGCATGGCCCGTGCGCTGGCCGCCGAGTTAGGCGTGACTCTTGAAGAATCGTCGACCGGAGGCGGTTCCGATGGGAATTTCACCGCCGCGCTCGGCGTGCCCACGCTGGACGGCCTCGGCGCGGTCGGCGAAGGCGCGCACGCGGTGAATGAGAGCATTCTGATCAATCGCATCGCCGATCGGACCGCGCTGCTCGCAAAACTCGTCGCCGCGATTTAGCTGATATCCTGAAGTTAAAATATTATGCGCCGTACCCGGTGGCTCTTCCTCGCCGCCATTCTCGGAATCGTGGCCTGGGTCAGCGCTACTTATCTAAAGACCAAAGCATTTTCCGATCGAAACGCGCCGGTTGCGCCGAAGCCGCTCGAAGCCGGCATCGACGCCCGCTCCCAAAAGTGGACCTACACCAAAAGCAACGGCACGCTCGAGCTTTTTCCATCACCGCCGGGGAAATGAGCGAGAACAAAGACGCATCCTCTATCGCATTGAAAGACGTTGAGTTACACCTGTTCCACAAAGACGGAACAAGTATGACCGCGTGCTCTGCGCGTCTGCGACGTTCAATGAATCCGCGAAAACGCTCTTCTCCGATGGCGAGGTCGACATCACGATGGGCGTGCCAGTGGACGGGCCGCCGCATGGCCGGATCGTCAAGATCCACGATCATCCGGCGTGAGTTTTCAAAGCGATACCGGTGTCGCCACTACCGATCGGCAAACCTCGTTCGAGTTCGGCTCCGACGGCGGCACCGAAGGCGGAGGCACTGCCATGGGCGCCGATTACGATCCGCAGACCCGCGAACTGCATCTTCGCAGCCAGGTTTCACTCGATTGGCGAGGGAAAACAGAAGATTCCGTCCCCATGCATATCGAATCGGGCGAGGCTTACTACAAGGAGCGGGACTCGAAAGTGGTTCTGCTTCCATGGTCGAAGCTGCGGCGCGACACGTTGAACATGGAAGGCGAGATGTCCATCGTGACTCTCGACGACGGCGAGGTCCGCGAGGCGGAAACCAAGAATGGCCACGGCGTCCGCGACGATCCCGATCGTAAGGTCGAGTTCGCCGCCGATTATCTCAAGCTGGACTTCGTTGACGGCATGGTGGTGAATCACATCCTGGGACAACAGCACGGGCGGCTGGTTTCGACCGCCGCGTCGATGCGCACCACCGTCACGGCGGACCATCTGGATCTCGACCTTCGACACGGCCAACAAGAACAGTACGCTGATCGGCGCGCTGGCCACTGGATCGAGCGTCGCCGAAGCGCAGCCACTGCCTAAACCGAATACGGAGCTCGCCGAAACCCGCGTCCTGCGCAGCGAAACCATCAATTTGAAAATGCACAATGGCGGAAAAGACATTGAGAGCGTCGAAACCGCCGGTGCCGGGCACCCTCGATTTTCTGCCGAACACGCCCGGCAAACCCAAGCGTTTTGTGAAGGGCGACCGGATCTGGATTACTTACGGCGCTGAAAATCGCATCCAGAGCTTCCGGACCATCAATGCGTCGACGCGTACCGACAAGCCTCCGCAGCCCGATAAACCGCCGCCCCAGCCCGCGCTGACCCAAAGCAAGGAAATGTTCGCCACTTTCGATCCAAAAACCAGCGACCTGGCTCGCCTGGAACAGAAAACCGATTTTCGCTACCAGGAGGGCGACCGGCAGGCGCGCGCCGATCGCGCGATGCTGGAGCAGACCAAGGACCTGATGACGCTCGAATGGCCCGCGCGCGAGTGTGGGACTCGACTGGTTCGGCGACCGCCGACCGCATCGTGATGAATCAGAAATCCGGGGATTTCACCGCGGATGGTCACGTGGCTTCGACGCACCAGCCGGACAAGAACGGCAACTCGTCCGCGATGCTTTCGACACGACGAAGTGATGCAGGCTCGCGCGCAGCACATGACCTCGACCGATAACAACCAGAAGATTCATTACGAAGGCAATGCAGTCGCCTGGCAGGGCGCGAATCGCGTGGAGGCGGACCGGTTGGACATCGATCGCGACGCGCCAGGTGATGGAAGCGCACGGCAAGGTCAAGAGCCAGTTCGTAGACAAAGATAAGGCGAAAGATGACGACACGAGCAGCGGGGATCGCGTGACCGCAAAGGCGAAACCGGCCGCCGCGCCGGTTTTCACCATCGTCACCGCGCCGGACATGGTTTACACAGGAAGAAACCCGCGTGGTCGACTATACGGGCGGCGTAGTGCTGAAGCGCCCCGACATGACCATTACCGCGAAACAGATTCGGGCGTTCCTGAAAGACGCGGACGCGGATTCTTCTCTCGATAAAGCCTTCGCCGATGGAACGGTGAAGATCGTCAGCACGTCAGAGAAACTTAAGCGGACCCGCACCGGCACTTCGGAGCACGCCGAATATTACGCGGACGAGGAAAAAGTGATCCTCAAGGACGGCGAGCCGCTGCTGGTGGATAGCGTGAAGGGGCAGACTCGCGGCAAACAATTGACCTGGTTTGCCAACGATGATAGGCTCTCGTTGACGGAGTGGACAAGAAAAACCCCGCCAAAAGCATAATCCGCAAAAAGAAATAGTTTTCGTGCGCACCCTCCAGACCACTGAAATCACCAAGGCTTATCGCGGCCGCAAGGTCGTCGATAACGTCTCGGTGTGGGTGAAGCAGGGCGAAGTGGTGGGACTGCTGGGTCCGAACGGCGCGGGCAAGACGACCTCGTTCTACATGATCGTGGGACTGATCACGCCGGATTCCGGCCGCGTCATGCTCGACGATCAGGACATCACGCCGCTGGCCATGTATCAGCGCGCGCGCCGCGGCATCAGTTACCTGCCGCAGGAAGCGTCGGTGTTCCGCAAGCTGTCGGTGGAAGATAACCTGATGGCGATCCTCCAGACGCTGCCGCTGAACCGGCGCGAGCGGCGGGAGCGCATGAACCGGCTGATCGAGCAGCTTGGCCTGGAGCAGGTCCGCCAAAGCAAGGGCTACGTGCTTTCCGGCGGCGAGCGGCGGCGCGTGGAGATCGCGCGCAGCCTGGTGATCGAGCCCAGCTTTCTGCTGCTCGACGAGCCGTTCTCCGGCATCGATCCGATTCAGGTGCTGGAGCTGCAGAAGATCATTTTCGATCTGAAGCGCGCCGGCATCGGCATCCTGGTGACGGATCACAACGTGCGTGAAACGCTGGCGGTGACGGATCGCGCCTACATCATCAACAACGGCCGGATCTTCCGTTCAGGCTCGCCGGAAGCCCTGGGGAACGATCCGGAAGTGCGGCGCGTGTACCTGGGCGAGAACTTCAACCTGGAGCTGCAGAGCGGCCGCTGGCAAGTTCCGACAACCGAGGGTTAGTTCAGAGGAATTAGGCCGCGGCGCCGGCCGTAGCGCGCTCGCCCATCGAGTTCGCGAAGTGGGCCACCACCACGGACATTTCATCCAGCGCACGCATCGCCGCGGCAGGCGAGAACCGCCGGCTGACCGAATACCACGCCCGCATCATCCGGTAATCGATCTCGAGCATATGCTTTTCGATCGCGTCGTCGCCTTTGCTGGGATTCGCGGAATGCTTCAGCAAATAAGTGAGAACCTTGTAGTCGCGATCCAGCGAATCCTTCAGACGATCCAGATCCGCAATGTTGGTGTCGCGCAGCATCGCCTGAACAGCGGGGAAGCTGAGCTGATTCGCCATCGCCACCGACGCCGCGTAATCGCGCGTGGTCTTCGCGCTCAGAATCAGCAGGCAGGTGTAGCGGAACCAGTAACCGAACAGAAGGACAGAGCCTGCCGTGATGATCACAGTCGCCATCAATTCGATCATTGGCTCGCCTCCTTTCAGTTGGACTTCTCGTGAACTACTGGAATGATATCATCCGCTCATTACGCGAGCAATAGATTTTGACGTACTAAGATTCTTTTCCAAAGGTTCTACGATGGCGTCTCAGGAAAGATCATATCGCGCGGCGCATTCGGGTTAGAGCGAACGTAGTCCGCATACAAAGAGGAGTAGCTCGAGGTCAAGTACTCTGCCGTCGAGAAGCCTATTCGCGCCGCGGTTGCGTCGATCCAGTCGGGCGAACCTTCCAGCTCCAGAAACACGCCGATCGGCGTTTCATCGATGGTTATGAACCCCGGCTCGCCGGGCGCGGCGAACTTGGTTCTGTATTTTTCATAGCGAAACTGCGGAGCATAGCCCAATCGTGCCAGTACTTCGGTAAGGGCGGACGCATCCGAGACATCGAATTCGATTTCCTCGCGGCTCTTGTGCCGTCCACGGTGCCCGGGACCTTTGTAAGTGATCATCGCCCGCTGACCAGTTCTCCGGAGACGCAGGAGCTGATCGGACCGGCGCAACTCGCTATCCTCGCGGTCGAACACTTGATCGGACTCCAAAGTGCGCGGCTCCGCCAGGTGGTAGCCGTGACTCTCGATCATCGATCTGGCAGCGCTCGCAGCCGCGGGGAAGCGAAGCTTCACTTCCACTTCGGTGTAAGGAGCTCTGGTCACGTAACTAATGATACGATGATGATGTCGCGCGCCCGTAGCTCAGCCGGATAGAGCGACTGGCTTCGAACCAGTAGGCCGGGGGTTCGAGTCCCTCCGGGCGCGCCAGAAGTTCCTCGCGGTCAGGCCGTTGCGATCCTGGACTAGCGTTCTACCTTGGCAGTAGATCGACAATCCGTTCAACGCTTCGAAATCACGAGCGTTGTGCGTCGCCAAGGGCACGTTCAACTGCAAAGCCGCCGCCGCGATCCAGGCGTCGGCGAACGTGATAGGTCGGCCCTGCTTTTCACAGCCGCTCTTGATCCGCGCCCATACGTGAGCAGTCTCGGCGTCCGGCGGGAGAGTCGTGAAGCGGGCGAGAAAGCGGCGCATCAGATCGCGCTGACTGGCGCCCAATTCTTCACTTCCATTCCGTACTCAATCTCAGCCACGGTGAGCAGCGAAACCGCGAGCGGGTTGCCAGCAAGGATGGTTTGGTATTTCGGAGCGAGGGAATGCGATTTGAACAGGAATGAGACGACATCGGTATCCACAACCACAGGCGTTGTGGCATCCATCAGAGGGCGACGGGCCGAGAGCCTTCTTTACGAAGCGCCCGGATCAATGCCACAAATTCATCCGCACCTTCTGGATCATGCTCCGTGTCGGTTCGCAAGTCTTCGATGCTGACCGGCGGCTTGAGGACTACGCCCGCCGGGAGTCGTGCCTGACCCCCGCCACTTTCCGCTTTGTCAGCACGCTGTGGCATCTGACTTTCAGTTTAGCCTAACGGGCCGGGAAGAGCGGATCGGCAGAGCGACGCTCCTCCGAGCCTCGCAACGACGGGCGTTCCGGAGAGACTCTGTCCGGCCGACATGCGGTTCATGAATGGGAAAGGTGAGCAACGCTGCAACTTCTGGTTTCGCGTCGCTCACCAGCTTCGAGCGTGCTGGGAGGGTCGAGTCCCTCCCGGCCGCCAGACATTCGATTTACAACCAGACCCGGCTGCTTACCAGCGGTTGTTGTTGCGGCTTTGCCCGCCACCGCTCTTGCCGCGGTATCCACCACCGCCGCCCGCGCCGCGATCTTCCTTCGGCCGCGCTTCGTTGACGTTCAGGGCTCTGCCATCCAGCTCCCGGCCGTTTAGCTCAGCGATGGCACGCTCAGCTTCCGCGTCATTGGTCATTTCCACGAATCCGAATCCGCGGGCCTGGCCCGTGTTCCGGTCGGTGACCAGACTCACGCGCTCAATGGTTCCATAGGATTGGAACATCGATCGAACCGCATCTTCCGTTGCCGAAAAGCTGAGATTCCCTACAAATATGTTTTTCATTTCTTTAGTTTTCTTTCTGAAGTTAAACAGCGGTGTATCGGGGCAGATCGGAGAAGGGCGAGTGAACCAGACTTTCGAGCATGCCAAATATCAGCGGACTGTCAATCTACTTCTCAACTGTAGCACGAACCACAGGGACTTATTTGAGGTAAGTGCGCAGCGCGTTCACCAGATCGTCCGCGGCGCGTGTCTGCTCGGCGGTCGCTTTGGCGTTCGGGTCGAGGACGTGGAGCCGGATATGGCCCTCGATCACCTCCGCCATCAGCGAATCCATCGCGCCGCGGCACGCGGAGATGGTATGCAGGATCTCGGAGCACTCGGCTTCCTGGTCGAGCGCGCGCTCGATCGCCTCCACTTGCCCTTTTACCCGCCTGACGCGATTCAGCAGTTTCTTTTTCTCTTCGATCGTGTGGGCCATAAAATCTACGCTTTACAAGCATACCCGAGCTTTCGCATCGGCGATGCCATGATATAACCAAGAACATGCGAAGAACGCTGCTGGCACTCTCTCTGGCCGCGCTGGCTTGCGGCGCCGACTCTCGTCCCAGAATTCGCGCCGTCACCGCTTTCATTGAAATCGACGCGAACAACTACGCCACGAAGATCGAGGAGACGCAAAAATTTCTGGCCGGCGCGAAAGAGGCTTTGAACCGCGCCGGTTTCGAAGGCGCAGGCGGACGCATCACTACTCAGCCCTTTCCGCGGTTTACCAAAGGCATGAAAACCGAGGACGCTCTGGCATTAATTCGCAATGTGAGAGAAGCTGCCTCCAAGGGCCGCACAGGTCTGAACATCGCATCTGCGATGATCAACGATGACGACGACACAGCTCCGGTCGGCCTCCTGACGGACGTTTTGTCGGGAATCAGTGTCAACGCCAACCTGATCATGGCCGACGAGCGCGGGATTCACTGGCGCGCCATTCGCGAAGCCGCGAAACTGATCAAGCAGGTGTCCGAGCGCAGCCCGCATGGCGACGGGAATTTCAATTTCGCCGCCATCGCCATGATGAAGCCGTACGGCCCGTATTACCCGGGTTCCTATCACTTGGGAAAGGGGCACGCGTTCGCGATTGCGATGGAAGGCGCCAACGTGGTCGCCGGCGTTTTTGCGCGTTATCGCGATCCGCGCGAGGCGGAACAGCATTTGTCGGAAGTGCTCTCGAAATACACGCAGGAAGTCGAGACGGTCGCGGCGCAGATCGCCTCAAGCACCGGTTGGACCTATGAAGGCATCGACGCCACGCCGGCGCCGCTGAAAGACAACTCCATCGCGGGGGCGATCGAAGCGTTCACCGGCGCGCCTTTCGGATCCAGCGGCACTCTGGCCGCTTCTGGAATCATTACGCGCGCGGTCCAGTCGACCCCGGTAAAGCGAACCGGATATTCCGGCCTGATGCTTCCGGTGATGGAAGACAATCTGCTCGCGCGCCGTTGGGCGGAGGGAACCTACAATCTCGATTCGATCCTGGCGTACTCGGCGGTGTGCGCGGGAGGCGTGGATACGGTTCCGCTGCCCGGCGATGTAACCGAAGAACAGATCGCCCGGATTCTGGGCGACGTCGCCTGGCTGGCGTATCGATGGAACAAGCCTCTGGCGGCGCGCCTCCTGCCCGCCCCCGGCAAACATCCCGGCGAGAAAACCGAGTTTTCCGGCGGCGCCCTGACCAATACAACAGTTCAATCCCTTCCCGGCACGAAACACTGATCCCCAAACATGTTTTTTTTGTGGGACTCTATAGGTTTCCTCATTTTGGCCGAAGTAAGGACTAAGATGAAACACCTAGTCGCCGTGCTCCTGCTCTCGAGCGCCTTCAGCTATGCGGAGACGAAGATTTCCGACTGCTTCAAAGTCAGCTACATGACCAGAATGGACTCAGAGCACTACTGGGCCAGTTGGGTCAACACCTGCCCGTACACGATCGATTCCGTCTACGTCATGATCGAGTTTGCGGACCGGTTGAAACGTCCCGTAGGCAACGGCGTGTGGGGATTGCATTTCATCCTGCCGGGCGCGCATCGCGTCATCCGCTTCACGGCGCCGGCGACCTGCTCGGATTACCAGACCATCAGGATACGGAAGATCACCGCGGACTCAGAGGAAGCGCTCAGCGGTCCTCCTCCGCCTCCGAATCACACGGTGGGTATTGGGGACCCCGGCCCCGCCATTCCTGCCCGTCAAGAGAGTGCTATTCCGCACGTAGAGCATTGACCGGGTCGACGGCAGTGGCTTTACGAGCCGGTAAGTAACTGGCCAGCGCAGCCGCCATCACCAAGCCGAGAGATACCGCGGCGTACGTGAGCGGATCGACCGAGCTCACCTGAAATAGCAGCGCGGACATCACCCGCATCAACGCTATGGCCGCGCCAAGCCCACAGACTACGCCGATCCCCGCGAGCATCAACCCATGGCGAAGGAACATCTGCGTCAGCGCTTCCTGCCGTGCGCCAAGCGCCATGCGAATCCCGATTTCCCGGGTCCGCTGTGAGACGGAATAAGAAATCACCCCGTAAATGCCCACCACTCCTAGCAGCAGCGCCATCCCACCCGCCAGCCCGAGCATCACCAACGTGAAAGACGTGCGCGCCAAAGATTTGTTGTAGATGTCCGCCATGGTACGGACGCCGGACAGCGGAAGATTCGGATTCACCGACCAGATCGCCTGCCGGATCTCTTTAATCAAGCCTTCCGAGCCTGCCTGGCTGCTGCGAACCGCGAAGGCGACGGTCCGCATTACGTTGAGGTTATCGATGGATTGTTTGAAAAGGAGCGGCCAGTAGACGATGGTCGGCGCCTTTCGATCGATTCCATCATCGCGTCCGTCGGCGACGACTCCCACCACTTCGAACCAGGGAGTCTTCGGCGTTTGGCGAATCCGTTTGCCGATCGCCGCGGCGGGATCGCGCCACAGCTCGCGCGCCATGTTTTCTGAAATTACCACCACTTCCCTTTTGTTGTACGCATCGTCCCAGGTCAATTCTCGACCGGCGACCATGGGCGTTCCCATGGTTTTGAACAGCCCGGGAGAGACGAATTTGTATCGACGTAACGGGGGAAGCTCGCCCTGCGCATAATCGTGGCCTTCGGCGTAGACGGGATCGTGCCAGCCGTCGCTGTCGAGAGGAATGGTGCTCATGAAACCGGCGGAGGAGACTCCCGGAATCGCGGCGATCTTGTCGAGCATGTCCTCCTGCATCCGCACCACGCGATCCGGCTCGCGGACCTGGCCGGACGGAATCGAGATCCGCAAAGTCTGGATTTGTTCCGGCTCCGTAAATCCGGGTTGAACGTGTTTCAGGGCCTGAAAGGTCCGGATCATCAGGCCTGAGCTGATCAGAAGAACCAGTGCCAGCCCGACTTGCACCACTACCAGCACGCTTCGCGCGCGATGCCGTTCGCGGCTTTGGCTGGTATTGCGTCCGCTGCTGCGCAGACCGACCGATAGATGCGGAGTCGCATACTTGAACACCGGAATCAGACCGAATAACACGCCCGCAACCAGTGAAATCACGAGTGTAAACAGCAACACCAGCGGATCGATGGATATTTGATCCAGGCGTGGCAAATTTGCCGGTCCCATGGATATCAGCAGGCGCAGAGCCCAATAGGCCAATCCTAATCCCAGCAGCCCGCCCAATACGCCGAGCGCGACGCTTTCGAGCAGCAGTTCTCGTGCGATCTGCCCCCATCCGGCTCCGAGCGCGGCGCGAACCGCCAGTTCCTGCTGCCGCCCTTCGGCTCGGACCAACAATAGATTCGCTACGTTGGCGCACGCGATCAGCAGCACCATCCCGATCGTGCCCATTAAAACCCAAAGCACGTTGCCGATATCGCCGACCAGATCCTGTTTCAGCGGCTGGAGACGCGGAGCGATGCGCGCCTTTTCGAACATTTGCACACTGAACCCCTCAGGAGCGGAAAAGCTATGAAACGAGATCGGAAGCAAGCGCGCGACATCGGCATTCGCCTGCTCCAACGTGACTCCGGGTTTCAGACGCGCGATGCCCTGAAAGCTGAAATTGCCTAACCGCACTTCGTTCCGGTTGAGCCGGAACGGCAGTACCAACGATGGTTTCAAATCCAGGAACCGAAAATTCTGAGGCAAGACGCCGATCACTTCGCGCGCTCTTCCATCCACAACGATTCGCCGGCCGATCACCGATGGGTCGCCGCCGAACCGCCGCTGCCAGTATCCGTAGGTAAGCATCGCGGTTTCGGCGCCTTGGGGACTATCGTCAGCGCGCGAAAACCAGCGTCCGATCACGGGAGGAATTCCAAGAATCGGCAGGATTCCATCGGTGACGCGCAGCATCGGGACCTGCTCCGGCTCGGCCACGCCCGTCACGCTTGCTGAGCCGTTGTCCCAAATCCCGATGTCCTGAAACGTTTGGCCTTGCTCCCGATAAATGAAATACATGGACGGGGACATGTTCAACTGCGTGATGTTCACGCCCGGCGCAGTGTGCCAAACTCCAATCAACTGTTCAGGATGCGGGTATGGCAGGGGCTTTAAAAGGACTCCTTCGATTACGCTGAAGATCGCAGTATTGGCGCCGATGCCGATGGCCAGAGTGATCAACGTAATTGCGGTGAACATGGGCGATCGCATCAATCTGCGTACGATCTGGCGGAGTTGAGTGGTGGAGTTCATAAGACTTAGTTACGAATACGCACAGAAGCGCGCCGCGGTCCAGTTTTTTTGGGCCGTGCAGCGGGGCGTGCGCTCTTTTATCATGGACTGCATGATTCCTACCGGGAAAGTCGCCAGAAGTTTCATTTTTTCCATGGCCGCAGCTGGATTGTTTGGGCAAGTGAACCCTGCGATGCTCGAAGGTCTCCAATGGCGCGGCATCGGTCCGGCGGCCACCGGTGGACGAATCGCCGATCTGGCAATCGCCAAGACGCCCGGTCAAGCCGATCAGATTTTCGTCGCGACCACTAGCGGCGGCATCTTCAAGAGCGTGAACTCGGGAATCTCGTTCGCACCGATCTTCGATCAAGCCGGCGGGATGATGTCTACCGGTGCGATTGCTGTGGCGCCGTCGAATCCCGCTATCGTTTGGGTGGGCACCGGCGAGGCGGATAACCGGCAAAGCTCTTCCTGGGGCGATGGGATTTATAAATCCATCGACGGCGGGGCGACTTGGAAAAAAATGGGGCTCGACGACACACGCCATATCGGGAAGATCATCATCCATCCCTCCGACCCGAATATCGTCTACGTCGCGGCTGTCGGGCATTTATGGGGCTCGAACGCGGATCGCGGCGTGTACAAGACTGTCGACGGCGGCAAAAGCTGGAAGAAAGTCCTATATAAGGATGAAAATACGGGGGCCATCGATCTCGCCATGGACCCCAAGAATCCCGATGTGGTCTTCGCGGCGATGTATCAACGGCAGCGCAAGGGCTGGGGGTACAACGGCGGCGGCGCGGGCAGCGGAATTTTTCGTACCAGCGATGGGGGCGCGACCTGGACGGAACTGAAGGGTGGCCTGCCGCGCGGGGACAAGGGCCGCATCGGGCTCTCGATTTTCCAAAGCGATAATCGCATCGTGTATGCGATCGTCGAGGCTGATCCACAACCTGCGGGTAGAGGCGAGGTTGAAGCGGGAGCCGCGGCACCAGCCGGCCGCGGAGGCCGCGGCGGTCGTAGCGGGAGCGCCGCGGGGGGGCAACAAGGTGGCGTCTTCCGCAGCATGGATCAAGGGGAAACGTGGGAGCACATGACTGCTCTCAACCCGCGCCCCTGCTACTACAGCCGGATTTATGTCGATCCGAAGGATGTGAATCGCGTCTACGTCATGGGATCGAACCGCGGCGTATTCATTTCCGACGATGGAGCGCGCAATTTCCGCGAGGTTTTCAGCGAAGTTCACGGCGAGGATCACGTGCTGTGGGTCGACCCGGACAGTCCCAATCACCTGGTGATCGGCGGGGACGGCGGCGTGTCGATTTCTTACGATCGCGGCCAGACCTGGCTGTTCCGCATCAATCTGGCGCTGGGCCAGTTCTACAACATTTCCGTCAACAATGCCGATCCGTTCCTGGTTTGCGGCGGGCTTCAAGACAACGGCAGTTGGTGCACTCCGTCGGCGACCAACATGACTTACGGCATTTCGTTTAGAGATGCCTTCAACGTCGGCAGCGGCGATGGGATGCATGCGGCATTCGAGGGCGACGACCGCACGCTGCTGGTCAGCTCGCAGAACGGAGTCACCGGCCGCCTGGATCTGACGACGATGGAGCGCCAGTCGATCGGGCCGGTGCAGCCCGATACGAAACCGGCTCCGGGCGCACCCGCCTATCGGTGGTATTGGACCACGCCGCTGATCGTGTCGAGTTTTACTCCCGACACCATCTATACCGGCGGGAATATTGTATTCCGATCCGATGATCGCGGCGTACATTGGAAAGCGATCAGCCCCGATCTGACCGCGCATATCGATCGGGACAAGCTGGAGATGATGGGCGGGGTGGTGCCGCCGCGGGCGCTATCCAGGCATGATGGGCAGTCGAATTTCAGTGCGCTGACGGTGATCGCGGAATCGCCGCTCGACAAGAACCTGCTTTATACGGGGGCGGATGATGGCACGATTCAGATGACTCGCGACGGCGGCGAGCATTGGACTAACCTGACCGCGAACGTTCGCGGACTGCCGCCGATGCTGAATATCAGTGGAATCGTGGCATCGAAATATTCCGCGTCGCGAGTCTATCTGACCGTCGACGGCCATTTTAACGACGACTACAACCCGTATGTGTTCGTGAGCGAAGATTATGGCAAGACCTGGCGCGCGATCGCCGACGGGTTGCCGAAAACGTCGGTGCATCGCATCCGGGAGCATCCCGCCAACGCGGATTTGCTTGTGGTTGCGATGGAAGCGGGCGTTTATGCGACCTTCGATCGCGGTGCGCACTGGACCACGCTCAATACCAACCTGCCGCCGGTCCCGGTTTACGATCTGGCGTTTCAGGAGCGAGCGAATGCGCTGGTGCTCGGTACGCATGGACGTGGGATCTGGGTGTTGGATCATTTCGAACCGCTGGCTCAGTTAACCTCGCAGGTTTTGAGCGGCAATGGACTCCTGTTCCCGGTGCCGCCGGTGCATCACGAAGTGCTGTATCAAGGCCAGTTCTGGTTCGGCCACGGTGAATTTTTCGCACCGAATCCGCCGGCGGGCGCTGTGCTGACCTATTACTTGCCGAAGACAGTTCCGAACGGCATTCAGATCTCGATTTCCGATGCGGCGGGCAAGGCGATTCGCACGCTGCGCGGGCCGGCTCAGGCGGGACTGAATCGCACGTGTTGGGATCTGCATCGTGATCCGCCGAATCCGGTGAAAGGTCCGCCTCCGATGGCAACGTGTGCTGCGGCCGGCAACGGTCGCGGCGATGCCGTGGGTGAGACACCGCCGCAAGCGGCTCCCGTGATCGGTCCTTCTGGTGTGATTCCCGGAGGCGGCGGTGGTGGACGTGGAGGCCGCGGCGGTGGTCCTGTCGTCCTGCCGGGCAGGTACGCGATTTCGGTCGCGCCGGCCGGCTCCGGTGTATTGACGGGAGACGTGACGGTGCTGCCCGATCCTCATTTCACAATTTCGGATGCGGACCGGAACATTCGTCATATGGCAATCATGAGCGCTTTTACCCTTCAGCAGCAGTTGGGGGTCGCGCGCGATACCGCGCAATCGCTGAGCGAGCAGATGACCGCGCTGCGGCAGTTTTACGCGGCTGGCGGCGATTCAGGGAAGGCTGGAGTCGCTGCGATCGACAGAATCGCGGGGCAATTAATTCAGTCGCAAGGCCAGATCGACCGCGCGATGACCGCGGCCAGTGGCCTTCAGAACGCGATGGATGGCTACGACGGATTGCCCACGGCCTCGCAAATGCGCCAGCTCGAGTGGGCAAAGGAAGATGCGACCGCTGCGATCGAAGCGCTGAATCGATTGATCGTCATCGATCTGCCGGCGGCGGGTGGTTCGATCAAGCTGCCGGAGATGAAGCCGGTTCCGACGCCGGTGCGATAATCAACGCTATGATCAATCGCCGGACCTTTCTTCAACGCAGCGTTGCGGCAGCAGCGCTGGCTTCGACGCGCCGGGCTAACGCCGCCGATCCCGCCGATGTGAAGGCCGTCAACGCCGAGATCGTAAAGCATCACGACGAAGCAGTGCAGCGGCTTCAGAACTGGATCCGGCAGCCGTCCATCGCCGCCGAGAATCGCGGGATGACTGAAGGCTGCGATTTGATGATGCGCATGTTGCGCGATGCCGGGTTTAGCACGGTGACGAAAGTTCCCACCGATGGACATCCCGGAGTTTTCGCCACGCTCGACGCCGGCGCGCCGCGAACCGTGGGAATTTACTACATGTACGACGTGAAGCAGGCAGACCCGGCGGAATGGACTTCGCCGCCGTTTGAAGCCGCGCTGGTCGATCGTCCTGGCGTCGGGAAACTGCTGATCGGGCGCGGCGCCGTGAATCAGAAGGGACCCGAAGCGACGTTTCTCGCCACGCTGCACGCGTTCAAGTATGCGAATCGCAAGCTTCCGGTGAATTTCGTGTTTGTCGCTGAGGGTGAGGAGGAGATCGGCTCGCCGCATTTCCCGCAGGTGGTGCATCGGCCGGATATTCTGGCCGCTCTGCGCAAATGCAACGGCGTGTTCATGCCCATGCCGATGCAGGCGCTGGATGGCCAGGTAACCATCAACCTCGGCGCTAAGGGAGTGGTGGAACTGGAGCTGGTTTCGAGTGGAGAGAAGTGGCATCGCGGACCCAAGCAGGACCTGCATTCGAGCAATGAAGCGCGCGTCGACAGTCCGGCATGGCACCTGGTGCAGGCGCTGGCGACGCTGGTCGGTCCGGACGGCCATACTCCCGCGATCGACGGCTATACCGACAAGGTCCGCCCGCTGAACGCGGAGGAAAAAGCTTTGATTCGCGAAGCCGCGCGGCGTCAGAACGAGGAGCTGACCAAGAAGCAGACTGGGCGTCGAGCACTGGGTGCACGATGTCGATTTTCTGGAATCGCTGGAACTTCTGGCTGGGCGTCCGACGGTGAATATCGAGGGGCTGGTCGGGGGATATACCGGCCCCGGAGGCAAAACCGATTTTGCCGCATCGCGCGGTGGCGAAGCTCGACCTGCGACTGGTGCCGGACATGAGCGCCAAAGACACACTCGCGAAGCTGAAAGCGCATTTAGCGAAACGTGGATTCGGCGATATCGAAGTGAATATGACCGGCGGTTACGATCCCACGACCACGCCAAAAGATTCCGCGCTGATTAAGGCGCAGGCCGCGGTGTACCGCCGTAATGGCATCGATCCGATCTTTTGGCCGCGGCTGGCAGGGTCGTGGCCCGGATACGTGTTCACGGGCGAGCCGCTGAATCTGCCTGCCGGGCACTTCGGACTCGGCCATGGAAACGGTGCGCATGCGCCGGATGAGTATTACGTGATCGAATCGTCGAATCCGAAGGTGCAAGGCATTGACGGCGCCGCGCGGTCGCATGTTGAGTATTTGTACGAGCTCGCGTCGGTGAGCTAGGAACGATTGTCCGCTACCGAGTCTGTCTGAAGACACGCGAAAACAGCCGCTTGCTTGCGAGTTGTGTGAAATGGCGATATCCACCGCTTCCTTTGGTCGCGGCTCGTTGTCGGCTTCCTGAAATATGAGCAACCTAAACCAGCCGTGACGGCCACGGCCTAGTCTGCGCGCAGCGCTTTGAGCGGATCGCCGACGGCTGCTCGCCACGCTGGACGAACACTCGCGATCAGGCCAATCGCCAGCAGCAGCGATCCGGCCGCGACATAAGTGGATGGGTCGGTTCCGCTGATTTCATAGAGCAGACCGGTCAGCAGGCGCGATAGCGAGATCGCGGCGATTACGCTGATCACCAGGCCGGCCGCTAACGGGATCATCGCGCCGCGCAGGACCTCTCTTATTACGTCTACCGGAGTCGCGCCGAGGGCGACTCGGATGCCAACTTCGCGCGCTCGAAGTTCCGTCGTGTACGCGACTACTCCGTAGACACCGACCGAGGTCAGCAACAAGGCCAACCCGCCGAGCACTGAAAATACCCACGCGGAAAAGCGCGGGCGCCAGATGGATTCGGCCACCACGTCGTTCATGGTTTCCACTTTCACGATGGGTTGATTGGGGTCCACTTCCCATACTTCTTTGCTGAGGGTCGCCGCCACCGCGAGCGGATCGCCTGACGTTCGCGCAACCACAGTCGACATGAAGACACCAAAAATGAATTGCTGATAGGGGATGTAGACTTCTCCCTTGGCAGGTAGTTCGTAGCTCAGCTGGGAGGAGTTTCGAACGACGCCGACGATCGTGGAGCCTGGAGAGTTCGAATCCGGATCGGGCAGCGGTTGACCCACGGGATCGCGGTCGGGGAACATTTGGTGCGCGAGAAATTCGTTAATGATCGCTACGTGAGGCGCATCGGCCTTGTCGGCTTCGGTGAAAGCCCGCCCTTCGAGGAGTGGGATTCCCATGACAGCAAAATATTGCGGACTGATAGTGCGGGTGGAGGTAAGCAACGGCAGGCCGTCGGGACCTTTTACCGCGATGGTCGTGTTGACGCCGGAAAGCGGAAGATTGTTGACCACCGCGACCGCGGTCACGCCGGGCGTTCGCTGAAGCCGTTCGATCAGCTCGTGATAATACGCCATCTGGCGCGGCTTGGAGTCGTACTGACCGGTGGGCCGCGGCCGCGTGAGCGAGCCGATCGGCACCCGCATAGTCAGCACATGATCCGGATGGAAGCCGTGATCGGCCTGCTGTAAGCGGATCAAGCTCTGGATCATTAGGCCGGAGCCTACCAGCAATAGAAATGCGAAGGCTGTTTCCGAAGCGATCACGAGCGAGAAGAGCCGCGAAGATCGCTGCGAGCCTCCGCCGCCTTGGCCGCTTCGCAGCGACAATTGCAAGTCGGTTTTGGACGCGAGCAAGACGGGAGCCACCGTAAAGATGCATGCCAGCAAGATGCATAAGACAGTATTGAACAGCAGCACGCGGCCGTTTAGCGAAACGCGCTGGAGATGAGGAATCGCGATCGGCAATGCGGCCATCTGCTTTTGGAGAAATCGCAGTGTGTAATGCGCTGTCGCGATGCCGGCGACGCTTCCGAGCACAGCCAATGCGAGGCTCTCCGCCAGAAGCTGCCGCATGACGTGCCAGATTCCCGCGCCCAGCGACGCGCGAATCGCGATCTCCTTCTGCCGCTGCACGGCTCGACTCAGCAGCAGGCCCGCGACATCGGCGCAGGCGATTAACAGCACCAGGCTTACGGCTACCAAGACGAACACCAGGGTCAGCTCGTATTGCCGCCCCACGGTTTCGCGCCACGGCGAAACCTTGATTTGCAAGCCGGCTTTGTTTTTTGGATCTTTTTCGTTTAGCTGGCTGGCGACAATCTGCATCGCGCCTTGCATTTGCGCGACTGAGATCCCCGGCTTCATGCGCGCGATTACCTGCACGTTGCCGACGGTCGCCGGAGTCATCCGCAGGGGCAGCCACATGTCGGTATTCGAAGTTTCGAACTCGAACTGGGGAGGCATCACGCCCACGATGGTGAAGATTTCATCGGAGAGGTTCATAGTGCGGCCGACGACTCGCGCGTCGGCGTGAAAATAGCGGCGCCAAAACCGGTCGCTGAGCACGGCAACGTTGGGCGCGTTGAAGTCTCCGTCGGACTCGACCAGGGGACGGCCGAGTCGCGCGCGGGCTCCTAAGACAGAGAAAAGGCCGGCGCCGGCTCGAACTGAAATGACCTGATCGGGATCGCCCGCTCCGGTCAGCGTGACGAAATCGCGAAGGAACGGGATGGATTGGTCGAACAGGTCGCTGCGCTCGCGCCAATAAAGGTAATCGGCGCCGGGCACACCGTTCATCACCCGCTTGGGGTTCGATTCTTCGATGCGAATCAGCCGGTCCAGTGATGGATACGGAAGCGGACGGAGAAGCACGGCGTCGAGGATGCTGAAAACCGCGGTGTTCGCGCCAATTCCCAGCGCCAGAATCGTGGTCACGGCGAGGGTGAAGAACGGGTTCTTGCGTAGCCAGCGAAATGCCCAGAGCAGATCTCGAATCATACTAACGAATTAGTATAGTCCCACTTTGACGACGCGTTTAAGCGACAGATGGATTTAGGCTTGACATCACTTCCGAGCTGGATTGACATCCCTTCCCGGCCGATGCTACGCTGGCCCCGTCGAGAGCGTGGATGTGATTCGCGCGCCACAATCCGACGGGCGCGGCCCGGCAGCCGAGGCCGATGTCCAAACCTTTCCGTTTCCGGAGTTGAAGCCATGCCCTTCAAGCTGAGTGTTAACGGGCGGTCCACGACCGTCGATGTCCCCGCGGACATGCCCTTATTGTGGGTGCTCCGCGATGTGCTCAATCTAAAAGGCACCAAATATGGTTGCGGCATCGGCCAATGCGGCGCGTGCACGGTGCATCTGGCCGGAAAAGCCGTGCGCTCCTGCCTGACTCCGGTGTCGGCTGCATCTAAAGGAGCGATCACGACAATCGAAGGGCTTTCAGCCGACGGGTCGCACCCACTCCAAGTCGCGTGGCAGGAGATCGACGTGCCGCAATGCGGTTATTGTCAAGGTGGCCAGATCATGTCCGCGGCGGCGCTGCTTGTGTCGAAGCCCAAGCCGACCGATCAGGATATCGATTCCGCGATGAACGGAAATATTTGCCGCTGCGGCACCTATCTCCGCATCCGCCAGGCGATTCACAAGGCAGCCGCCATGGGAGCTACTCACGGCGCCACGTCGGGCGGCGAAGCTCGCGACCATCAGGAATAAAGGAGACATTATGGAAACCAACATGAAGCGTCGCTCCTTTCTTCGGCTGACCGCGTTGGGCGGCGGCAGCGTGTTGCTCGGGATGTACGTGAAGCCGGCGCTCGCGCAACGCGGACCCGGGGGAGCTTCCAACATCAACTTTTCGCCGCTCGCGTTCATCCGCTTTTCGAAGGACGGGATCTTTACGATCATGTCCAAGAACCCGGAGATCGGCCAGGGCATTCGGACCTCGCTGCCGATGATTATCGCGGACGAGTTGGACGTCGACTGGTCCAGCGTGCGCATCGAGCAGGCGGATTTGGATGAAACCAAGTACGGACGCCAGAACGCCGGCGGGAGCACGGCGATTCCTACGAATTGGGATCCGCTGCGCCAGTGCGGCGCGGCTCTGCGGATGATGTTTGTCACTGCGGCCGCGACCAAGTGGAATGTTCCCGCGTCGGAATGCTCCACGGCATCTGGAACCGTGAAGCATAACGGCTCCACGGTGGCTTATCGTGACTTGTTCGATCAGGTCGCGACCATGACGCCGCCGGACCTCAAGACGGTGAAGCCGAAGGATCCCAAGGATTACAAGATCATCGGCCAGCCGATTCATGGCGTCGACAACCCGTCCATCGTCACCGGCAAGCCGCTTTACGGCATCGACCTGGTGGTTCCGGGGATGTTGTGGGCGATGTGTGAAAAATGTCCCGTGTTCGGCGGGCGCGTGGTGAGCGCGAATGTCGACGAGATTAAATCGATGCCGGGCGTTCGGCACGCTTTTATCGTCGAAGGTGGAAAAGACCTGGCCGGCCTGCTCCCTGGCGTCGCGATCGTCGCCGATAGCTGGTGGCAGGCGCGCACCGCGCGGCAGAAATTGAAGGTCCAGTGGGATGAAGGAGCCACCGCGCAGCAATCGAGCGAAGGTTTCCAGCGCCGCGCCGACGAGCTTTCAAAGCAGGCTCCGGTGAACACGCTGCACAAAGACGGGGATGCCGACGCCGCGTTGGGCAGCGCGGGGAAGGTCGTCGAGGCCGCGTATTCCTATCCGTTTATTTCGCACGCTCCACTTGAGCCGCAGAGCTGCACCGCGCATTTCAAAGACGGCAAGCTGGAAATGTGGTCGCCGAGCCAGACTCCAGGCGCAGGTGTCGCGCTGGTCTCGAAAACGCTGGGGATTCCAGCCAGCGACATTAAGCTACACATCATGCGCACTGGCGGGAGTTTTGGCCGGCGCCTGACGAACGACTATATGGCGGAGGTGGCGTGGATCGCCAAGGTCGCCGGCGCGCCGGTCAAACTACTGTGGACCCGCGAAGACGACATGGCGCACGACTTTTATCGTCCCGGCGGATTCCACTACCTGAAGGGCGGGGTGGACGCGTCGGGCAAACTGGTCGCGTGGCGGAATCATTTCGTGAGCTATGGTGAAGGCGATAAGTTCGCTCCGTCGGCCCAGATCGGGCCCACCGAGTTCCCTGCCCGATTCGTGCCGAATTTCAACTTCGGCGCGACCTTGATGCCGCTCGGCGTGCCTACTGGCGCTATGCGCGCTCCCCGCAGCAATGCGTTCTCTTTCGTGTTCCAATGCTTCCTGGATGAGCTGGCGCACGCTGCCGGAAAGGATCCGGTGCAGTTCCGGCTGGATCTTCTGGCTGCTTCGCAAACCGCCAAAGCAGACGACGGATTCGACGCCGATCGCATGCGCGGCGTCCTTCAGATGGTCGCGGAAAAATCCGACTGGGGTTCGCGCAGCAAGCTCCCGAAGGGAAGAGGCAAGGGCGTCGCGTTCCAGTACAGCCACCGCGGTTACTTCGCTCACGTCGCCGATGTCAGCGTGGACGCGAATAATAAGGTGAAGGTCCATAAGGTCTGGGTCGTTGGCGATATCGGCAGCCAGATCATCGATCCGAGCGCTGCCGTCAACAACGCCCAGGGCGCCGTCGTCGAGGGGATGAGCCACTTGATGGGATGGGAAATCACCATCGACGGCGGTCACGCCGTTCAGAGCAATTTTCACCAGTATCCGCCGGTGCGGATGGCGCAGGCGCCTCCCGAGATCGAAGTGCATTTCCTGAAAACCGCGAATCCGCCGACCGGTCTGGGTGAGCCTGCGCTGCCACCCACTCCACCGGCCATCGCCAATGCGATTTTTGCGGCCACTGGCAAGCGAATCCGCACGCTGCCCCTCTCGAAGGACGGGTTTAGCTGGGCATAAAACGCGGCCTCGAAATCGACTAAGATTGTCGAGATGAACCGCGCGCACATTTCCATCGATCGAGCCTTGCCGCTCGCCCGGCAAGCCGCCAAAGGGCACAACCGCTGGCATCCTGACATTGAACCGGCCGTACGCATCGGCGCCGGCTCGTCCGTCGAGATGGAAACGCTCGACGCGCTGGACGGGCAGCTTAAGCCTGGGATCAAGCCAGAGGATCTGGCCATCGATCTGGGCCGAGCCCATCCCTTAACCGGACCTGTCTATGTGGAAGGGGCCGAACCTGGGGACCTTCTTGCAATCAGGATCGAGAGCATCGTCACCATCGACCGCGGATTCACCTGCGTTCTTCCGGGCTTCGGGTATCTGCGCGATCTGTTCACTACTCCGTTTGTGGTCCATTGGGAATTGGCGAACGGCTTTGCATTTTCTGAAAATTTGCCGCGCGCCCGGATTCCCGGCTCTCCGTTCATGGGCGTGATGGGAGTCGCGCCCTCGCACGATCTCCTGCACCGAATCACTGCGCGCGAAGCCGATCTGGCCGGCCGCGGCGGGATGGTTCTTCCGCCCGATCCAACGGGAGCCGTGCCGGCGCACGAGCCCATTGCCAGCCGGGCACTGCGAACGATTCCGCCCCGCGAAAACGGCGGTAACTTCGACATCCGCCATTTGGTCGCCGGGTCCACTCTGTACCTGCCCGTGTATGTTCCGGGCGCGCTCTTTTCGGCCGGCGACACGCATTTCGCGCAAGGCGATGGAGAAACCTGCGGAACAGCGGTCGAAACTTCTTCCACGTTTGTCGCGCGATTCGATGTGCTCAAAGGCGAGGCCAAGCGGCGGAATCAAATCGATCCGTCTTTTGAATACTCCGAGCCTCCTCTCGGCGCGCCGCGCCGGTATTACGCGACCACGGGTTGTTCGATCCGCAAGGACGGCCGCAATGAATCCGAAGATCTGAACGTCGCCGCGAGAAACGCCTTGATCAACATGATCGACTACATCTCGGATGCGTACAGCTACAGCCGGGAGCAAGCCTACTGCCTGTCAAGCGTGGCCGTGAGCTTGAGAATCAGTCAGGTGGTCGACGTGCCCAACCTGACGGTCTCCGCGTTTCTTCCGCTGGACATCTTTAGATAAGTAAAATTGCGCCCGGATCACTCGGGACCCGGGCGCAACCTCCTCCGAAAACTTATGAGCGAGCTTAGCTGTGTTTCGCCTTGTAGATCTTGCGGCTCTGGGCGTTCTGCTGCCGGTTGATTTGGCCTTTCTCGCCTTGCGTCAGGTGACCGCCGTTAATCTTGCGGTCGGTACGCGTCTCCTGATTGACCGCTGCCTGATTTCTTTCCAGCCGAGCCGTCTGCCCCGCGTTCAGCTTGCCGGACTGGATGCCGTTGGCGATGCGATCCTGCTGATTCTCGCGCCGCGCATCGACCTCATTGTTCCCATAATGCGGCGTCGCGGCATTGTGTTTGTCCTGATAGATCTGATTGCTCATCCGGTTTTGCTGCTGATTGACGATCTGCTTTTCCTGACCCGTAAGGTGGCCACCGTTCAACTGCCGGTCGGTGCGCACTTCCTGGTTGATCGAGGCCTCCTTGCGCTCCAGGTTCGAGGTCTCACCCGCGGTCAGCGAACCGGACCGGACACCCTGCGCCACGCGGTCCTGTTGATTCTCCACTCGCGAACCTACTTCGCTGGTCTGTGCGAACCCCGCCGCCGATATGATTGCTGCCAGTATCATCGTTTTCATTTGGTTTATCCTCCGTGCCTCTCGACGAATGGTTAAAGGCGGAAGAGAGCGAGAAGTTGCACCGGCGAGAGTTAATTCGCATTCATGAAACGGTCGGGCCGTGGCGCTACTATAAAAAAGCTTATGATCCACAAACTGACAGTCCCGATCCTGGCGGGTGTCGTCCTGGCCTCCGCTACGCTCCACGCCCAGAATAACCTGACCAACGCCGCGACCCAGCGCTACTTCAACCCCATCCGCCGGAACCTGGAGGCGAGCGCCGATGTCATGCCCGCCGAAAAGTACAACTACCGCCTTACCGACGGCCAGATGTCCTTCGGCGAGTGGATGATCCACTCCGCGCAACGGAATTTCGCCGATTGCGCGACGTTGAAAGGCGAGAAGGCTCCTCAATCCGCGGAGCAGCTTGCGGCCCTTAAAGACAAAGCCGAAATCAGCAAGGCTCTCAAAGATTCATTCGCGTATTGCGCCTCCGCCATTGAAGGCGTCGACGATCAGAAGGTCATCGCGTCGCCCCAGATGAGCACTGCATTCCTGCACATCATTGTTCACAACAATGAGATCTACGGGAACGTGGTGGGCTATCTTCGGTCCAGTGGAATCGTGCCGCCATCCACGGCCGGGCGCGGCGCTCAAAAGGGCAAACAGTGAAACCTTAGTTCCTTTGGACTATTGGAACCTGACGACGGACGCAGTACTCTTGGACGCTGGGAGACGGGTGGACCTTCACGTGGTTTGCCCGCGTCGTCGTGCAACCGCGGACTATTCGTGCTCCCAGCGTTGTTTCAAGGTTACTGCGGAAAGCTGATTGTGAATGCTCGTAGGAACGCTGAATCCGGCTTCCGAGATTGCTTAGTATTTCCCGCCGGGCAGCCCGCCAAACCTGAGATGCCCGTCGCCAAAATCAGGGGATTGACCGATCCCGGCTTTCCCCGTTCCAATGCCTGGCCGAATCGAGCGGCGACGCCATCCAGCGTTGGAGACCATCGGGATTCAGCCTGATCTGCACCACCACGGCTTCGTCGGGTTCAATCGAGGTGACCAGAAGTTTCCAGTCGTCCTTCTGCTGGCGCAGGTAGACAAACACCGTCTCTCCGCGCCCCCGATGCGAGGACCGCACCTGCACGAAAGGTTTCCAGGCATCGCCCACCGCGCTACGAATCATTTCAGGCACGTTGCCGCGGCTGCGGTCGCGGCCTCCCAGGCTTTCGAAGATGGCGATATCCAGGTGCTTCGCGCCCGCCGGATGCGCCACCGCGACGAACGCATTCACCAAGCCGAACAATGGGATACGCATTGGATGCGTCCCGAATTCATCGGAGATTGACCGCACCACCTCCGCGAACTCCCGGTCCGCGGCCCGCGCAGCGGAGCACGCCAGCCCGGCGATGAGAAATACTCGTAGAAGTTTCATCTCTGCTCCTCCTTCGTCGACTTGCGTGTGTTAGGAAAACTCAGGTCCATCCTGGGCACTCCGAAATGCCCCGCCAGGTCGCGAATCTCTTCCGGATTTACCGGGCCCACTATGTTCACGATGGTCAGCTCTCTGGGCTCGGCGGCAATGATCGCCAGACCGCTGACTTGTCCCTGGTCGGACTTGAGAAACAGCTCGACATTCTCACCGTCTCGCTTGCTGCGCACGCCCACTACGCGCGACCATCCCGGCCCGCGCAGTTGAGCGCGAACGCTCTCCAGATCGCTCTCCTCATACTCGCCGCGCCGGTCAAACTCGAAGCTTTTCACATACAGGCCCTTCAGCCCGCTCACCAGTTTCTTGATCCGCGCCTCGTCCGGATCTTTATCGGACAGAAACTTACTGGCGAGCTGAAGCATCGACGAATCCATGGTGATGTCCACCACGTCCGACGCTTTCTCCGCCAGCTTATCGAAGCTGGCCGGCAGCTTCAGCTCCTGCGCCGCCAAGGGCAGCAACAAGGCGATCGATCCCAAACACGCCAATCTCATAGGGTCCTCATTCAATTGCTCTCATGCGCTTGTACTTTTTCTTGAATTCTTGCCAACTTCCCGCTGGTGATCTTCAGCGCCTGTTCCAGCCGCGCCTTCGCCGCTTCCCCGGCAGCCCTCTCTTCGGCCGCGCGTTCGTGATTCCAGCCGATCGCCGCGATCACCACAACTGTGGCCAGCGCCGCCGAAGCCCACCGCGCTCGGCCTACAAAAAGGCCACTCCACCAGTTCCGGCGAGCCTCCACCCGCCGCGTCGCAGCCAACACCCGCGCTGCAAACCCCGGCGACGGCTCCTTGCGAGCCAGCGCGTCCCGAATCTGCCTCTCGAAATCGTTCATCGAACTTCCCCCATACTGCGGCCGATCTTCTCCCGCAACATCGCCAGCGCTCTCTGTAAATGGCTCTTAACCGTTCGCACCGGCATGTCCAAAATCTTAGAGATCTCTTCCGGCATCAAGTCCTCCTGGAAGCGCAAAATCATCGTAATCCGCTGTTTCTCCGGCAGCGACGCGATCAGCACTCGCAGTCTGCGGCTCAACAGCGGATCCTCTTCCACCGCGGCCGTCGATGGCTCCGGCGCCTGCTCCAGCGCGACCGCCGCCCGGAACTTCCGTCGCCGCAGGTAATCGATCGCCCGATTGCTGGCGGTCCTGCGCAGCCAAAACGTAATATGCGAGTCGCTGTCCAAATCTTCAAAACTCCGGTAAAGCTGCAGGAACACGTCTTGCGCCAACTCCTCCGCGGCCGGGCGGTCTCGCAGGAAATGGTACGCGATGCTGAACACCATGGCCTGGTTCGCGCGCAACGCTTCGGCAAACGTCGACCGTCGTCTCTCCTCCTCGACGCATCCCTTGGCATCTGTCATTCGCCGCGCTTCTACCATCTCAATACGCTTGAAGTCATCCCGAGTTCGCAATCATTGCGATTCGCGGGCGAAATACCCGGTCTTGCTGCGGACCGTCAGTCCCGCCGGTTTCACGCGAATGACCACTGTGTGGAAGGTCCCGTCCCCCGCGCTCGGCGCCCGGTAGGCCAGCTCATAAGCGGATCGCAGCTCGTCGCCGATTTCAGCGAACGACTTGCGCAGGTCGACGTTTTCCGCATCGAAATCCAGGCCGCCCGTTTCACGTCCGATGCGAGCCATCACGCTGGTTCCGTACTTGTTTCGCGCCGTCAATTGTCCCCTTTTATCACGCTCCGTGTAGCGGATACCGAAAATCACCACATTTTCCGCCTGCGCCGACTCGATCGCGTCCAGCATATGATGCGCGCTCGAATTGTCCTCGCCGTCGCTGAAAACGATCAGCGCGCGTCGCCCGCTTTCGAGATTCGAGATCTTCTCCGTGATCGAATAATACAAGGCGTCGTAAAACGCGGTACCCAGCACGCGGTGCTCCCGCGGTCCGATCTCCGGCATGTCTTGAGCCTTCTTGTCGAACCGCTTCAACCCGTCCACCAGTTCGTTGGCCGACGCGGAAAAGTCGCTCGCCACCCGCAGATGATTCCCAAAACAGATGAGAAACGCCCGATCCCGCGGCGTCAGGACTTCTTTCAGGAACGTCTTCAAGTCATGTTCGTGGCTCTTCACGAACGGTTCCTGGCTTCCGCTCATGTTGGCGATCAGGCCAAGCTTCAATGGCAGATCGACGCTGCGCGCGAAGAACGAAATCGGCTGCGGTGCTCCATCGTCCACAACCTCAAAATCGTCTTTGGTCAGATCCGTCACCAGCTTCCCTTTGGCGTCGCGAACCGTAAACGCCACATTAACCAGCGGCACCGTGACGCGAATCGCCAGTTCGTTTTGCGCGAGGCACCACCCCGCAGCGAGCGTGAGGATCAGCACTTTCCCCATGCCGACAGATACGCACCAGACGCGCAAGAGAACGCAGGAAGGCTTTAACATTCCTTATATGGATCGTTACGCCCACTATACTCGCCTGAAATTCGATCGTCCGCACCCGGCCGTGCTACGCGTCACCATGGAGAACGGCAAGATGAACTCAGCCGATCGGGCCATGCACGGCGAACTGGTACAAATCTGGCGGGACATCGACAGCGACCCGAGCGTGAACGCCGCCATTCTTACCGGAGCCGGCCGTACGTTCTCGGCGGGCGGTGATTTCGCCATGATCCGCGATATCATCGCCGACTTCAACGTTCGCGCCCAAATCTGGAAAGAAGCCCGCGATCTGGTCTATAACATCGTCAACTGTTCGAAGCCGGTGGTCAGTGCCATGCGAGGCGTCGCCGTGGGAGCCGGCCTGGTCTGCGGCCTTCTCGCCGATATTTCCATCGCTTCCAAAGATTGCCGCATCATCGACGGCCATACGCGCCTTGGCGTCGCCGCCGGCGATCATGCGGCGATCGTCTGGCCTTTGCTCTGCGGCATGGCCAAAGCGAAATATTATCTGATGCTGTGCGACCAGCTTCTCGGCGAGGAAGCCGAGCGCATCGGCCTGGTCAGCCTCGCCGTCGACGAGCCGGAACTAGACGCCAAGGCCGAACAACTGGCAATTCGCCTGGCCGAAGGCGCGCAGAGCTCCATCCGCTGGACTAAGTATGCGCTGAACAACTGGCTCCGCCAGGCCGGCCCGACCTTCGACGCCTCGCTGGCTCTCGAGTTTATGGGATTTACCGGACCCGAAGTGAAGGAAGGCCTGGCTGCGCATCTCGAAAAGCGGCCGCCAAAGTTTCCGCCGAACTCAGGGTTCTAGCGCTTCGACGATCAGACATTTCAAATAATGCGTCTCGGGCACAGTGAGCAATATCGGATGATCCGCCGCCTGCGTGCGCCGTTCCAGCACTCGCAGCGTTTTTCGAGCATCCAGCGCCGCCTCCGCCAGAATCTGCAACAGCGTCGCCTCGTTGACATGATGCGAGCAGGAACAGGTCACCAGCACCCCGCCGGGCTCGAGCAAGCGCAACGCTCGTAGATTGATCTCTTTGTATCCCCGTGCCGCGTCGTCCAGCGATTTACGCGATTTCGCGAACGCCGGCGGATCGAGCACGATCATCGAGTATCGGCGGTCGATTCCGGACAAGAACTCGAACACATCCGCTTGGCGGAATTGGATGTTCGCTATCCCATTCGCTCGGGCATTCGATTCCGCCGTGGCCAGCGCCGGAGCCGACGAGTCGACCGCTTCCACCATCTCCGCGCGTGCCGCCGCGTGCAGCGCGAATCCCCCGGTCGAAGTAAAGCAATCCAGCACGCGTCCGCGGGCCCAGCGTCCGGCCGCAACATAGTTTTCCCGCTGATCGAGATAAATCCCGGTCTTCTGCCCGTGCAGCAGATCGGCCTCGAGCTTCAGTCCGTTCATCTGGACCGAAACCCGCTCCGGAATTTCGCCGGTCAGCACCACCGTTTCAAGCGCCAATGCTTCCAGCTTCCGAACGCTTGCATCGTTGCGCGCCAGAATCCCTGCCGGTCCGATTAGTTCCGTCAAACAGCTCGCGATCAGGTCCCGCGCGCGATCCATCCCTTGATTGAGCGTCTGCATCACCAGATACGGTCCATACTCGTCGACGATCAGCCCGGGCAACAAATCGGCTTCGGAAAAAACGAGGCGGTATGCGTTCGACCGCGTGACCACGCGCTCGCGATGCAGAATCGCGTCGCGTAGCCGCCGCAGGAAGAACGCGCGATCGATCGCCTCACTATGATCGGAAAGCAGCCGCAAGGTAATCTGCGAAGTGGAGCTATAGTGCGCGACGCCAATCAGTTTCCCGCGCGGATCGACCACGCGAACCGCGTCGCCCGGCACAGCGTCGCCGCGATCCACGACGTCGCTCGCAAAAATCCAGGGATGACCGCTCGCGGCCCGATCCGCCGCCTTGCGATTTACTTTGACAGTAGGCAAGTTCTCAGTGTATCGGGGAATATCGGAGCGCTTCGAGGCGCGCGATCCGGTCTTCAGTCGATGGATGCGTCGAGAACATCCGCATCATGCCGCCGCGCCCGAACGGATTCAGGATGAACATGTGCGCGGTCGCGGGCGAAGCGTCGGACATCGGCACCTGGGCGATGCCCGTTTCCAGTTTCCGCAGCGCGCTGATCAATCCATCCGGCGAGTGCGTGTATTTCGCCGAAGCCGCGTCCGCGCTGAACTCCCGCGTGCGCGAAATCGCCATCTGAATCAACATCGCCGCGACTGGCGCCAGGATCAGCATCAACAGGCCGCCCCAGGCGCCGCCGCGCTCGTCGTCGTCCTCCCCGCGCGGCCCAAACCAGAACGCCATGCGAGCCAGAAACGTGATCGCCGAAGCCAGCGTCGCTGCGACCGAACTGATCAGAATGTCGCGATGCAGCACGTGACCGAGCTCATGCGCGACCACGCCTTCCAGCTCGCGATCGTTCATCAGCCTCAGAATTCCCTGTGTAAACGCCACCGACGCGTGGCTCGGATTGCGCCCCGTCGCGAACGCGTTCGGCGACTCCTCCGGAATCAGCCACAGCCTCGGCATCGGCAGCCCCATCGCCCGCGTCAGATTGTGGACCAGCGGAAACACGCGCCCATAAACCTCAGCATTCTCCTGCGGCGTCACAGGCTGAGCCGAGTACATCATCAACGACAGCTTTTCCGAGAAAAAGTAGCTGAAAAAGTTCATCCCGACGGCCAGCGCCAAGCCCCACATCAATCCATTGGCGCCGCCCAACATCTCTCCGCCCAGCAGCAGGACTCCGCTCAATAATCCCAACAACACAGCCGTTTTCACGCCATTCATGATTCGCGCCTCCCCAAAACAAAAAGGGGGACAGGCCAATTGTAGCCCGCCCCCCCTCGAACTCACACCACCATACTTAGTTCTTGCTGAGTTCGATCTTGATCTGTCGCGGTTTCGCAACTTCCTTCTTCGGCAGCGTGATGGTCAGCGTGCCGTTCTTATAGTCGGCCTTCGCGCCCTCCGTGTTCACCGTCTCCGGCACCGTGAACACGCGCTCGAACGTACCATAAGCCCGCTCCATTCTGTGCCAGCCGCCCTCTTCCTTCTTCTCTTCGAATTTCCGCTCACCGCGCAATGTGAGGGTGCCGTTTTCCATCTTGACGTCTACGTCTTTCATTTCCACGTCCGGGATGTCGGCTTTGAAGATCAACTCGTTCTCGGTTTCCTTGATGTCCACCGGGGGCACCCAAGGCCGGCCGCTCGGCTCCGCCAGCAGGCGGCTCATGGTGTCCTGGAACACGCGAAGCCCGGCGGGGAACGTTTCCAGATCTGCGAATGGAGTATATCTAATCAGAGACATTGCCATTTCCTCCTGTTCTTAATATTTTCTTCTTTCAATTTAAGTATAAAACCTTAGTGTCTACTTGTCAAGTCTTCTTCCAAAATAACTTGACACATTGGATCGTCTTCGTACTATACCTATTTGAATCTCTAAGTTACGATGACTAGAGATGCGCGCCGCGTGGATCTTCACCGCTGGTTTAGCCCTGCGATTGGCTCTGATCGCCAGATTCCCCCTCATCTTCGGTGGCGATCCGATGGTCCGCCTTATACACCGCGACTCGATCCTGATCAGCCATCAGCTTCCGCTGCTCCAACTGATCGTGTTTGAAATCGCGCGCATCACCCACGATTACGTGGTTACGATGTGCGCCATGGCCGTCATCGGAGCCGCCGTCGGCCCCGGGTTTTATCTTCTGGCGCGCGACCTCATGGACGAGAACGCCGCGTTTTGGGCCGGGTTGCTGGCGGCCACGAATCCGTTCTTCGTCGGCTACTCGATCGTGCCGTTCCAGGAATCGCTGATGTTGGGGGCGGTGCTGTTCGCTTTTCATTTCTACTATGCCGACCAGCCCGGTGCGTCTTCTTTATGCCTAGCCCTAGCCTGCTTCACACGATTCGAGGCTTGGGCGGCAGCACCCGTACTCGCTTTCGCGTATGGCCGCGAACGAGGATTCATCCGAGGCGTGGTCCTGTTCGGATGGGCCCCCGCCGTCTGGCTGATTTATCAGCGAGGCTTGGCCCCGGCAGGATCCTTCGTAGTGGAGTCTCACATCACCGTCGCGCGCCTAATGCGCTGGGTGTACCTCGGCTACATCACGCTGAAATTCACGCCGGTAGTCGTGGTTGCGCTCGGCCTCGCCGGAGCATGGCTGCTATGGCGATTCAAATGGTGGGGAAAGGTCTGGCCACTGATCGTGTTTCTCGCCTTATTCACCATCGCGCTCCTGTTTTCGGCGCACGGCGATTGGCCCGACCCCGAGCGCCGCATCGCCTCTAGGGAAGCCCATCTCTGGATTGCCGCCGTGCTGATGCTGGCAGCGATCGCCCTCAGCAGCATCACCGGATACCGCGCCGCAATCGCGCTGGCGGGTGTTGTGTTCGGCATTGGGGGATCGTATCGATTCGTGGCCAACGAAGCCGCCGACCCCCGCCTGCAACTCAGCTATCGCCTCGCCAGGTTTTTCGACCACGCGCTGGAACCCGGTCAGCGCGCTTTGATCCTCTCGCCGTCCTGGCCGCCTCACACCTTCGATTTCTACCTCCAGCGCGCCCGCGAAACCGGCGGCGAAGCGGGCTATGCAGCAGCCGTCCGCAATCTGGCCGATGCAGATATGTCTCCGTCGGACTATCAACGCACGCTGATCCATTCGCGCTTCGATCGCGACCGTTTGGTGTCTTCGGCGGATTCCTGCACCGATTGGATCGCGGTGTGGAGCGACTACCCGTCTCCGCCTCGCGACCTGCCGGCTCCCGAGACCGTTCTGCGCGCCGGTAATCTCGCCGTGAGAATCAGCCACCGCGCCTGCAAGTAGCATTATATGATTGGAGCGTGAACGAGTCCCTGCTCGTCAACGCGCTGGGTCACTCCGCGGGAGTGCTGATTTTCGGCATCTTTCTCTACCTGCTGATTCAGGACCGCGCCGCGCGCCGCCTTTACGGCAGCACCAAGTCGATGCTGGCCGCGGCGCTTGCGCTGTTGTGGAACCTGGCATCCCTGGTGGTGCTGGGGACCAATTCCGCGTTGGGCACGTTCACCGATGTGACCGTCGCCATCGGATTCTCAGTGCTCAGCCTGCTTCCCGCCGTGCTGTTCGACCTGTGCCTGCGCGACCGTTTCCGCATTTTAGTGCGTCTCGGATACGGCCTGAGTGCAGTCACCATCGCTCTACACGTCATGGAGCTATTCCAGCCAAGCTCCCAATATCATCGACTCGGCTTGACCCTGATCACGATCGGATACGGCACGCTTACTTGCATCGCCGCAGGAGGGGTTCTCGCTTCGCGCGATCAGAACCGCCGCGCCATGACTTCGCGCCTCTTTGGGACCATGTCTCTGTTTCTGCTGGCGATGTCCTTCGTGCACCTGCGCGGCGAGCCTGGCACGCCCATCTGGTCCCGCGAACTCGCGTTTCACCACGCCGCGATTCCCCTCGCCCTGCTGGTCCTGATGCAGGATTACCGTTTCGTGCTGCTGGACGCGTTCCTGCGATTTCTCGCGAACGTCCTGCTCGCCGCCTTGTTCACTTTCGGCGCGGTAGAAGTCTGGCGTCTGGATGTTCTTCCCCGCCCCTTGACACCCTTTCTTCAGGCGCTCCTTTTGGTCGGCATGTGCCTGTACCTGGTGTTGTTCGCGGTGCTGCGCGGAAAATTGCAAAGCGTGCTCACCCGCATGGTCTTCCGCCGGCCGGATCGCGACGCCCTGCTCGATCACTTGAAAACACCGGTCCGCGATGAGCGCGCGTATCTCGCCGCCGCCGCGCGCGAGCTCGGCCGATTCATGGGAGCCGACGCCACCTTCGTCGAAGAAGCGGGCTTGAACGAGCTCGACTTGCGACGCCCGGTCCTGGTCTCTGAATTAGCCTCGAATCGTTCGAAGGAACGGGCTTCGCTTGAACAGCGCGGCGTGGAGGCGATCGTTCCCGTGCGCATTCCCTCCGGCGGAGGCCAGCACGTTCTGCTTGGGCGCCGCAGCGGCGGCCGCCGCTATCTGAGTGAGGATTTGCAGGCCTTGGGCCGCGCCGCCGGCCAGGTGGTGGAACAAGTCGAGCAATATCGGGAATCCGAGATGCGCCGGCTGGTCGCGCAAGCCGAGCTCCGCGCGCTGCAATCTCAGATTCATCCCCATTTCCTGTTCAATGCGCTGAACACTTTGTATGGCATTATTCCGCGGGAGGCCAAGGGCGCACGCGACACCGTCCTCAATCTCGCCGACATTTTCCGCTATTTTCTCGAAACCTCGAAGTCGTTTCTGCCGCTCGAAGAGGAGCTGCATATCGTGAAAGCTTACCTGGAAGTGGAGCGTCTGCGCCTGGGCGACAAGCTGCGCGTCGAGATCGATGTCGAGCCCGAAGCCATGCTCGCGCCGATCCCTATTCTGTCGATTCAGCCGCTGGTCGAAAACGCCGTGAAGCACGCCGTCGCTCCGAAACCGGGAGGCGGGCTGGTGCGCCTGGAAGCCCGCTTTGACGCGAATGGCGCGCTGCACGTCGGCGTGCGCGATACCGGCTCGGGTTTCGCGGGTCAATCCCAGCCCAAGCCTGGCGTGGGACTCGAAAACGTCACGCGCCGACTGCAACTTTGCTACGGGGCCGACGCCAGACTTCAGATTCTCTCGGACAGCCACGGCAGTTCGGTGTCGTTCATGGTTCCGCCCGCGGCGCTCCCGGCTCTTCGCGCGGCCGAGGTGGCCACGTGAGAATTCTGATCGCCGACGACGAGCCGATCGCGCGTCAAATCCTGCGTGAACACGTCGAATCCATGCCGTCGCTCGAAATCGCCGGGGAAGCAGCCACCGGCTCTGAGACCCTCGCCTGCATCTTCGAGAACAAGCCCGATGTCGTGCTGCTGGATCTGCAAATGCCGGATCTGGACGGCTTGGCCGTCGCCCGAAGCCTGCGCGGCAGCCGCCGGCCGGCCATCATCTTCGTGACCGCCTACGAGCGCCACGCCCTTGAAGCCTTCGAGGTCGACGCCGTGGATTATCTGCTGAAGCCGGTGCGGCGCGAACGACTGGAAAAGGCCATCGTCAAAGCGGAGCGGCAGCTCAAGAGTATTGCTTCTCCGGCTCGATCCGACGCTTCCCTGACTTCGCGAAAAATCGTCGGACGCCGCGGTACCGATCTCTACTTACTAGACCCGTCCGAGATCATCGCCTTCCAGGCCGAAGGCGAGCTGGTCCACATCGTGACCACCGCCCAGCGCTATCTCGGCGAGGGCCCGCTCAAGAAAATTGAGGGGAAACTCGAGCGCCCGCGCTTCCGCCGCATTCATCGCAGCACATTGATCAACACGGACCACATCCGCCGCATCTCGCCGCTGTCCAGCAAGCGATGGCTCCTGAAAATGTCGAATGGTTTTGAAGCTGTGGTCAGTAAGCGCCTTGCCAGTTCCATCCGCGAGCAGACCCGTTGGTGATTCCGCTGGTTGCCATACTTGACCCGCTGGCCGTTTCTTCCGGCCCGCTCATCCGATTAAGCTAGGCTTACGCCAAAACGTCTCCGATGATCTACCGTAGATGCTCTCGCGTATTTCTTTGGTCGTATGTCTGACCGTTACCGGTTTCGCGCAAGTGTCCACCGGATCCGGAACGATCGTGGGAAACGTTACAGACCCAACCGGCGCTTCGATTCCCGGCGCGACGGTCGAGATATCAAATCCTGTCTCCGGTTACAAACGTTCGGCGACCACCGGCCAGAACGGCGATTTCGTCTTCCACAACGTTCCTCCTAATCCTTACCACGTCCAAGCCTCTTCCAGCGGATTCAATTCCAAATCGCAGGATGCAGAAGTGCGGAGCAGTGTTCCCGTGACGATTAATTTCAAACTGGATCTGGCCGAGTCGAGGACCGAAGTTCAAGTGGAGGCGGCATCGCAGGACTTGCTCGAAACCGTTTCCTCCGCCCACACCGACATGGATCAGTCGCTATTTCAGAAAATGCCGCTGTCGGCCGGATCGGGCATGGCCGACATGATCACTCTGTCGAGTCCTGGGGTTGTCGCCGATTCGAACGGCTTCTATCATCCCCTCGGCGATCATGCGCAAAGCTCGCTGTACGTCGACGGCCAGCCCATCACGGACCAGCAATCGAAACAGTTTTCGACGCAAATTCCGATGAATGCGATCCAGTCGATGGAACTGACCACTTCGACGCCCAACGCCGAATTCGGCGACAAGACCAGCCTGGTAGCGTCGGCGGTAACGCGTTCAGGCCTCGGCGTGGACCATTCGTTCGGCGAACTGCTGCTGCATTACGGCACTTTCGGGTCCTATGGCGAGGATTTCGACTACGGCTTCGGCACTCCCAAATTTGGGTTCTTCATGGCGGCGAATTCCTCCCGCACCGGCCGGTTTCTGGATACGCCCGAGTTCGACCCGATGCACGATATCGGCAATACCCAAACATTCTTCACACGCCTCGACTACGCGCCCGGGCAGAACGATTCGGCGCACGTGAACATTTTCCTGGCGCGCAACTGGTTTCAGATTCCCAACACTTACGATCAGCAGGCCGCCGGACAAGACCAGCGCCAGCTTTCGCAGACCTTCAGCGTCGCGCCGAACTGGGTCCACACCTTCAATTCGTCCGTGGTCATGACGTGGAATCCGTTTATTCGCGAAGATTTCATCAATTACTACCCGAGTGACAATCCGTTTGCCGACCTGCCCGCCACTATCGGCGAAAAGCGCTGGTTGAAGAATTTCGGAACGCGCGGCGACGTTTCGTGGGTGAAACGAAAGAATAATTTCAAATCCGGCATTCAACTGGAGCGCACCGCGATTCACGAAAATTTCAATTTCGCCATCACTCAGCCTGGCTTCGTCGACCCGGCCACACAGCCTGGCCTGGCGCCGTACGATTTGACCCAGGGCGGACATTACCTCAACTTCCTCGGCAGCGCGAATATCGATGAGTACGCGTGGTATGCGCAGGATTCGCTCACGTTCGGCAATCTCACGCTGAACGGCGGTGTTCGCGTCGACGTGTATCACGGCCTCTCGCAGGCCAACGCATTCGAGCCGCGGGGCGGCATCGCCTATCACATCAAGCCGACCGGAACGGTTCTGCGGATCGGCTATTCGCACACCATGGAAACGCCGTACAACGAGAACCTGATTCTTTCCAGCGCCACCGGCATCGGCGGTCTGGCTCAAAATGCGTTCGGCGCATTCGGCGCGTCTTCCTTGAAGCCCGGCAGGCGCGATCAGTACGACGCCGGATTCGAACAGGCTCTCGGCAAGAAAATCGTGTTTCAGACCGATTATTTCTGGAAGTACACGCACAACGCTTTCGACTTTGACACTCTGCTCAACACTCCACTGGTTTTTCCCATCTCCTGGTTCAAGTCCAAAATCGACGGCGTATCGGGCCGCCTCAACCTGACCAATACCCACGGCTTCAGCGGCTTCGTCTCCTTCGGCCACACCCGCGCGCGCTACTTTCCGCCGGAAACCGGCGGCTTGATTTTCAACTCGCCCGTGGATACAAGCGTGTTCCGCATCGATCACGACCAGGCGTATCAGCAGACTACCTATCTCCGCTACGAGGCGCCCATAAAAAAGAAGCCGTGGATCGCGCTGACATGGCGATTCGACAGCGGCGAAGTCGCGGGATCGGTAACCGGCCTGAACGACCTGCTGGCGCTGACCGCCGATGAGCAAGCGGCCGTCGGCTTCTTTTGCGGCAGCCAGACTGCGGCGTTGAACCATCCCATCACCGAGTGCGCCTCGCCGAACTTCGGCGCGACCCGGCTCGTAATCCCGTCGCCCGGAACCTTCAACCCCGACCACAATCCCCCACGCGTCGCTTCCCGCAATCTGATCGACCTCGGCTTCGGCACCGATACACTCTACACTCGAGAGCGCTTCAAAGTGAAGCTCCAGTTCACGATTACGAACCTGACCAATGCCGATGCGCTGTATAATTTCCTGTCGACCTTCAGCGGCACGCACTTCGTCACGCCGCGAACCTACGAGGCCGAGCTAGGATTCTCGTTCTAAAAAGGGACTGACTACTCTGTCCCTAAACGCGGGGAATCGCCTCAGAACCGACTCCTGGCGGTGGACAGAGCGATCTGTCCCTTTTTTACTTCCTTGATTACTTTTCGATCAGAAAATTCCCGACGAACAGCGCGTCGATCCCCGAAGAATAGAAACTCCGCACTGCATCGCGCGGCGTCGACACCAGCGGATCGCCGAACAGATTGAAGCTGGTGTTGTACAGCACCGGCAGACCGGTCGCCTTCCCGGCCTCGAGCAGCAGGCGATGATACAGCGGATTGTCGGTTTCCGAAACCGTGTGGACGCGCACCATGTCGCGACCCAGAATCGCCGATTCGAAGGTCTTTCGATGCTCTGGACGCACGCGTCCGACGGTCGCCAGATGCCGCGCGTTCGGGCCGGTTTCGAAATATTCAGAAGCCAGCTCCGCCGGAACCGACGCCGCGAATTTGCGGAACGGCTCGCGATGCTTGATGAACACGTTCAGATTCTCGGTGGAATAGGGATCCAGCGGCGACGCCAGAATGCTGCGATTGCCCAGCGCGCGCGGGCCGAACTCCATGCGTCCCTGCATCCACGCGACGATTTTATGTTCGCCGAGCAGACGCACCGCGGTCGCCAGCAGTTCATCGGTCGAACGCAAATACTGAAACCGCAGCTTGCAATTCTCGAGCACCTGCTTGATCTCTTCCTGCCCGTAGCTCGGCCCCAGCAGCAGCGAGCCGGCGTCCGCGCGGCGCTTCTCGCCCTGCACCTGGTGCCAGACGTGATACACCGCGCCCAGCGCGGTCCCGGCGTTCCCGGCCGCCGCCTGCACGAACACGTTCTTCCAGCGCCCCGATCGTTCCAGCGAATTCCACCAGCAGAGCGTTGTAGAAAACCCCGCCCGCCACACACAGGTTTTCGCCTTCGCCGGCCATCGCCGAGAACGGTCTCCTCAGACGCCTCTGCGCGCCCTGCGCGATATGCGGATACAGCGGCTTCTGGAATCTTCTCCGTCGGCTTCAAGGCCAGCCGTTCGAAGAACTTCAGTGCTGAACCGCCGCCGCGATGCCGTCGAAAAATGAAGGATCCAGGCGCGCCGAATCCGAAACAATTTCGCGCAACAAGGGTACGAAGCGCTCGTCACCCGATGCGGACAGCCACTGCACCTTGTGTTCATCCGCTCCTGCGCGATACCCGAGCAGCTCCGTCACCGCGCGATACAGACGGCCCAGCGAATCCGGGTAATACCATTCCTTCTCGAGCTGCATCTGGTTGCCGCTCGCGTGCCAGCGCGCGCCGCAGCGGAAATCGCCCGCGTGATCGAGCGTCAGCACCGTCGCTTGCTCAAACGGCGACGCGTAAAATGCCGAGGCGGCGTGCGCCGACGTGATGCTCCACTACCACGATCTCGCTGTTTGGAAACTGGTCGCGCAGGGCCAGATGAAAGACCGACTCCGGTCCGCGCGCGAACGGCCGCGCAATCGCGACGCAATCCACCTGACGCGGTAGTCGCACCCGCCAGCCGCAGGCACTCGGCGATCGACGTTGCGGGATGCGCGCCGGGCGCCAGCCCGCGCGTCAACTTCGTTTCCTCGATTGCGGCGCGTAGTTCGCCGTCCTTGAGTACGGCGCAGGCCGCGTCCGCCAGAAGACCACCCAGTCCCAGAATCACCATAGCTATTTCAATTTCTGCTCGATCTTCGCCCAGGTATCCCGCAGCGCCACGGTGCGATTGAACACCAGCTTCCCCGGCCGCGTGTCCGGATCGGCGCGCGAAATATCCCAGCCGCTCAAACTGATAGCGCGAGCCCGCCGCCGCATTGCGCAAGGCTCGGCTCCAGCTTCGCAGTCGGTCAGCACTTCGAGCGACTTCGGATTCAGATTGTCCGTGAAATCCCCGCCTTCGGCAACTTCGTTCGGATTCTCTTTGCTGAATAAAGTCTCGTACAGCCGAACCTCGGCATCCACCGCGTGCGCCGCCGAAACCCAATGGATGGTCGATTTCACTTTGCGGCCATCCGGCGCATTGCCGCCGCGCGTGGCCGGATCGTAGGTGCAGTGGACCTCCACCACTTCGCCTTGATCATTCTTCACCACGCCGGTGCAAGTGATGAAGTAAGCGTAGCGCAGCCGCACTTCGCGGCCCGGCGACAGCCGGTAATACTGCTTCGGCGGATCCTCGCGAAAATCGTCCTGCTCGATGTAGATCACACGTGAAAACGGAACCGGCCGCGTCCCGGCGCTCGCGTCTTCCGGATTGTTGACCGCCTCCATCTCCTCGGTCTGACCTTCGGGATAGTTGTCGATCACCACGCGCAGCGGACGCAGCACCGCCATCACGCGCGCGGCGCGCCGGTTCAGATCTTCGCGAACGAAATATTCGAGCAGCGAAAGCTCCGTACTACCGTTGGTCTTCGAAACCCCGATGCGGCGGCAGAAATTGCGAATCGCTTCCGGCGTGTAGCCGCGGCGCCGCATTCCGGAAATCGTCGGCATGCGCGGATCGTCCCAGCCGCGCACCAGGCCTTTTTGCACCAGTTCGAGCAGTTTGCGCTTGCTCAGCAGCGTGTAGGTCAGATTCAGCCGGTCGAACTCGATCTGCTGCGGATGATAGATGCCGAGCTGTTCGACATACCAGTCATACAGCGGCCGATGATCCTCAAACTCCAGCGTGCAGATCGAATGCGTGATGCCCTTCGATCGAATCCGATTGCCCGTGCGCGAAATCGTACATCGGATAGATGCACCACTTGTTCGCCGGTGCGGTGATGTTCCGCGTGCAGAATGCGATACATCACCGGATCGCGCATATTCAAGTTCGCCGACGCCATGTCGATCTTCGCGCGCAGTGTCCGCGCTCCATCGGGAAATTCGCCCGGCTCGCATGCGTTCGAACAGAGTCCAGATTTTCCTCCGACCGTTCGATTGCGATATGGGCTCTCCTGGCCCGGCTCAGTCAGCGTGCCGCGCTGCTGGCGAACTTCATCCGCGGTAAGATCGCAAACGTAAGCTTTGCCCCTCGCGGATCAGCTGCACCGCCCATTCGTAGAGCTGGTCGAAATAATCGGACGCGTAGAAAAGCCGTCCTTCCCAATCGCCGCCCAGCCAGCGAACGTCCTCGATGATCGAATCGACGTACTCGGTCTCTTCCTTCGACGGATTCGTGTCGTCGAAGCGCAGATTGCACTTGCCGCCGAATTCCGCCGCCAGCCCGAAATTCAAGGTGATCGACTTGGCGTGGCCGACGTGCAGATATCCGTTCGGCTCCGGAGGAAAGCGCGTGTGCACGCGACCGCTGTATTTGTTGGTCTTCAAATCCTCGATGATGATCTCGCGGATGAAATTCGACTGTGCTGCGTGCGGACCCCGCCGGCTCGTTGGTTGGAGTAGTCATAGCATTTCAATCGCTTTTTCGATGCGATGCAGCGCACGTCTCGCGGCCCAGCACCGCCAGCGTCTCAAACAGCGGCGGCGCGACTTTGCGCCCGCACACCGCCACGCGAATCGGCTGGAACATCTGGCCGGTCTTGATTTTCAGCCGCTCCGCGCCGGCCCGCAGCGCGGCATCCAGCGCATCGTGATTGAACTCGGCATCCGCGAGAATCCGCCGCGCCTCTTCCAGCACCATCCGCGGCCATCGCCACGTCGCCCTTCTGCGGAATCAGCTCGCTGCCGGATACGGCGGCAATTCCTCGGCGAAAAAGAAATCGGCGGCGTGGGCCACGTCGCGCAACAGCTTGATTCGCTCCTGAATCAGCGGCGTCACCCGCAATAGCTTCTCCGGAGGCGCACGGCGCGAACGGCACCAGCTGTTTCGCCAATTCCTCCACCGGCATGGTGCGGATATGCTCGGCATTCAGCCACACGGCCTTCGGATCGAATGGATCTTCCTCCGTGAAATTGATGGTCGCGTTGCTGCGATTCACTCCCTCCAGCGTGAACGCGTCCACCAGCTCCTTCCGAGACATCTTTTCCCGATCATCTTTCGGCGACCACCCCAGCAGCACCACAAAATTCACGAACGCAAGCGGCAAGAATCCCGCGTCGCGATAGGTCGTCACGCTGACCACCGGCCCATGCTTGCGCTTCGAAAGCTTCGACCCATCCGGCGCAATCAGCAGCGGAAGATGCGCGAACTTCGGCAGTGGGACGCCCAGCGCTTCGAAAATCAATACGTGCTTGAACGTATTGGTCAGATGATCCTGGCCGCGAATGATGTGCGTGATCCGCAAGTCCGCGTCGTCGGCGCAGGACGCCATATGATAAGTCGGAATCCCGGATGACCGCAGCAGCGCGAAATCCTCGATATCGGCGGTCAACTTGGTTTGCGGACCGTACACCAGGTCGTCAAACGATACTTCGCAGCGCCCTTCGCGCGGGACGCGGAAGCGCAACACGAACGGCTCCCCCGCCGCTGCTCGACGATCGCTCTCTTCCCGAGAAAGCTCGCGCATCCCGGGATTGAACAGCCACGATGCTCCGGCATGCGCTTTATCGCCGGTATCAGGCGCGGCCGGCGTGAAGTCGCGATACGCCATGCCGCGTTCGAAAATCTTCCAGCGCCATCCGACGATGCAGTTCGCCGCGCTCGGATTGCCGGTAGAACTCATCCCAGTTCAGGTCCAGCCACTTCAACCCGTCGAAAATCGAATCGAGCGATTCCTGCGTGTTGCGCTCGACGTCGGTATCGTCGATGCGCAGGATCATGGTTCCGTGATTGTGGCGTGCGTACAGCCAGTTAAAAATGAACGTTCTCGCGCTGCCGATATGCAGATACCCGGTAGGCGATGGAGCGAAGCGGACTCTGAGCATTAATTTCCCAGGATAACAGCCGCCCCGCTAATATTTCCTCTCCGCCGCCGCCCTCATGGTGTAGAGACATCAATGAGACTAACGAAATTCATTCCCATGCTGGCCGCTTTCGCCCCATTCACGCACGCCGCCGGATTCGGCCGTTTCGGAACCACGCTCGACCAGGCGCAAGCCACCTCTTTCTTCAAATGGTTCCACCTGGAGCAAACTTCCGCCGATGGAGACGTCCTCTGCTTTCAACCCTCCGGTTCGAAATTCCACGACAAAGTGAGACTCCTGGTGAAAATCAACAGCGCCGGCTTACAAACCATGACGCTGATGCTTCAACGGCACTTCATCGATGGCGGCGAATCGCCCTTCGCCCGCGACATCGCCAAGAGTTTCCTCGACACCGGCCTCTCCGAGCCTGAGCTCGAACAAGTGCGGAATCTCTACAACGAAATCTCGTCGTCGCCCGCTGGCGTCCAAGTCATCGTCCACGCCAACGCGCCGCGTCCCACGCTGCCCTCGTCGCCGACGCTCGCCTATCAAGCCTTCCTCGGCGATCGCCCGTCGTATAACCAGAAACTTAACAAGGCATCGCTCGGGCTCGATAATCAGGCCGACTGGCTCGCGATCTCCATCAACCGGTAATCGCCTCCCGAATCGCCGCGAGCGGCGCGTGATCGTCGAACGTCGCCGTCCCGTGACTGCTCGTGACGCCGAGCTGCTTCCACAGACTCGGCAAATCCACCGGCACCGGTTTCGACGTCATTTGTTGGTACAAGTCCATCAGCGTTTTCGTCCCCGTGGCGCGATCTCCCAACTCCAGTGCGCGCTCCAGCGGCCACTCGACTTCGATCGTTCCGCCCGAATGATTAATCCCCCGCAGTGCATCCTGCAATCCCTTCGCGTTGTTCGTGGCTTTTCGAATCCCCACGTCGGCGAGCAGACAAAAGAGCGCGCCACCCCAGTACGTCCGGCCCCACGTGTGCGTATGATCCAGACCCTCATCGCCCGCGGCCGGTAAACCTTGCGGCATGTCGCGAACCATATCGCGCCAGATTTGTTCCGGCGTCAATCGCCCGATCTTCACCCGCGCGATCGGTTCCACATAAGTCGCGCTGCCCTCTTCAATCCAATGGTGACGCTCCTCCACTGACGGAAATGCTAGGTGGACCATTTCATGCGTGCACATCCAGTCTTCCCTGAGATCCGCTTCCGTTGTGTGTTCACCCACCGATAGCTGACAATGCGCTCCGATTTCGCCGAACGTTCGCCCATTCGCGACGCCGGTGCGCCGTCCTTGAAGAATCTCCACCGCGACTCGCGGCACCGGAAATCCACTGTAATAAGCCGTGACGGCGCGCGCCGCCGTCGCGATCCAATCCATCAACGCCGCCCTCGGCAGATCGAAAGATCCACGAAACGAAACGTCGATTTTGCCGCCGCCGATCTGTAACGAAACCGAATCCTGCGCCCGAAGCAGAGTTGCTCCCGCCACGAATTGGCAAAACGCTCTCCGATTCATCCCGTCTATTATAGGGACGCGATTTCCATCCAATCGGTGTAACTTAATCCGTTCCATTCGCGAATACGTAGTAGAGATACGAGGCTGGGCAAAATCGTGTAGAATTGGCGGATGTATGAGTGCGGGCCTCAAAGTGGTGTCTCGCGCCACGGTGAAGTCCAGTTATTGATCAAATCCCACAAACAAGGAGTATCCTCAATGAAAGTTCGCAAAAGCTCACTCGCGCTGACCGCGGCCATCACTGGACTGCTGGGCGGAACGATGACTCGCTTGAACGCCACCCCGGCGTCGAGCAATTCCGGTGTTAAGATGTCTGCCGGCGTGTTTGCCTCGGCCGACGTCAATGCCAAGAAAGATAAGCATGCCTGCAAGGGGCAGAATTCCTGCAAGGGCAAGGGCGGCTGTAAGACCGGCGATCAGGGCTGCAAAGGTAAGAACTCCTGCAAAGGCAAGGGCGGTTGCGCCACCGACGGGTCCAAGAAGTCAACCTAGTTTTATAAATTGACAACCGGGGGTCAGGCCGAATGGTCCTGACCCCATTTTTTTGACCTCATGCCTGCGAATCGATTTAACGGATTTACCGAGTACGGAATCGGCGTCGGCCTCCGCATTCCCCACTACAACCACATCCTGGAGCGGAAGCCGGTGGTCGACTGGTTCGAGATTATTTCCGAAAACTACATGATCGACGGCGGCCGTCCGCTGGCGATTCTCGACCAGATTCTCGAACAGTACCGCGTCGTGCAGCATGGCGTCTCGATGTATTTCGGTTCAGCCGAAAAGCTCAATCGCGAACATCTCCGCCGTCTGAAAGCCCTCGTCAAGCGCACCCAAACTCCGTGGCTCACCGATCATCTTTGCTGGGGCAGCGTCGACGGCAAGTACAGTCATGACCTGCTTCCCATGCCCTACACGTTTGAAGCCGCGAAAATCACCGCGCGCAAAGTGCGCGAAGCGCGCGACTATCTCGAAGTCCCCATCGCAGTCGAAAACGTGAGCAGCTACGCCGAATTCCACGTCTCCGAAATGACCGAATGGGAATTTCTGAATGAAGTTGTCGAGCGCGCCGATTGTGGCATTCTGCTCGACGTGAATAACATCTACGTCTCGTCCCGGAACCACAACTTCGACGCCTACGAGTACCTGAACAGCGTCCCGCCGGAGCGCGTCGCGCAGATCCACATCGCCGGCCATTCGAAATTCACCAAATACATTCTCGATACCCACGATCACCCCGTGATCGATCCGGTGTGGAAGCTCTACGACCACGCCATTCAGCGCATCGGCCCCACGGCGACCCTCCTCGAATGGGACGATCGCATCCCGTCTTTTGACGAAGTGCACGCCCATGCGTTGAAAGCGGAAAAATATCTGGCCGCACCGGCTGTTTTATGAAATTGCTCCAATTGCAGCGCGAGATGGCCGCGTCCATCATGCAGCCGCTCACCCGTTCCGACGCAATCTCGCCCAAAGCCAAATCCGGATTCATCAAGCCCAACGATCGTCTGACCTCCCGCGAGCGCCTGGAAATTTATAGCAAAAGCTACTGGTATCGCCTCATCGATGGCATGTACGAAGACTTCCCCGGCCTCCGCGCCGTCGTCGGACAACGCCCCTTCGATCGCTTGATCCGAGCCTATCTCGCCGATTGCCCATCGCGTTCCTTCACCATGCGCAATCTCGGATCGCAACTCGAAACCTGGCTCCGAAAAAATCCCAAGTACGCCGCAAGAAAGCCCGCGCTCGCTCTGGACATGGTCAAGCTCGAATGGGCCCACATCGAAGCCTGGGACGGTAAAGCCGAGCCGGTGCTAGGCCCTGAAGACCTGCTCGAGCTCGGACCAAATCTGAAAATCGGCCTGCAGCCGCACATCCACCTGCTGGAGTTGAACTATCCCGTCGACGACCTGCGCATCCGCGTGAACACCGAGGACCACGAAACCTCCAGCAACGCCCCCACCAAGAAGGCACATCGGATGACCGCCGGCGTGAACATGAAGCCGCGCCAGATCTTCCTCGCGGTCCATCGCTACGATCTGGAGATTTATTACCGCCGTCTGGAGCCCGAAGAGTTCCGCCTGCTCCAGGCGCTTCGCAACGGACGGAGTCTCGGCCGCGCGCTAGCAGCCTGCTGCAAAGGCAGCCGCACACCCATCGAGGAGCTTCAAAAAAACCTGGAACAGTGGTTTTCCACTTGGGCCCAGCTAGGATGGTTCTGCCGGTCATGAAAGAATTCGTCGAGAAGTACTACTCGCTCCTGATCCGAGCCGCGTCGAGCCTCCAATCTCCTTTTCTGCTCCTCATCCGCCTCTATTGGGGATATCAGTTCCACATCACCGGCAGGGGAAAGCTGCACGACCTCGATAAAGTCACCAGCTACTTCACCGACCTCGGCATTCCACTGCCGCATGCCAATGCAGTCTTTATCTCCGCGCTCGAATTCCTAGGCGGGTTTTTGCTGATCCTCGGCCTCGCATCGCGCCCCACCGCGCTGCTCTTGACGATCGATATGATCGTCGCCTTCGTCCTTGGCGATCGCGAAGCCCTAGGCTCCATCTTCTCCGACCCCGACAAATTCTACGCCGCCGCCCCTTACACGTTCCTGTTTGCATCCCTGATCGTCCTCATCTTTGGCCCCGGAAAATTTTCCGTAGACGCCCAAATCTCGAAGCGTCTAACTAAAAAGCCCTGACAAGCGTGAATCCGCGAAAACACTGGGACTGACGACTCTGTCCCAAGGCGGCCACATGAATTTCGCGAAATCCCGCCGATAGCGTGCGCCGCGTGGACAGAGCCGTCTGTCCCCGCGTTTTCGCCCCGTCCGCACACTCCAGCGTTAATCCGCGTCTATCCGCACCCAACACTCCGTTGTATGTTGTAAAGATGCCCTCGATACCCGATCGCGCGTTCGGCTTCGCTACTCGCGCCTTGCACGCCGGCCAACGGCCCGACGCCGAGACCGGCGCTCGCGCGCCGTGCCCATCTATCAGACCACCTCCTACGTCTTCGAAGACACCGAGCACGCCGCCGCATCTGTTCAACTTGCAGCGCTTCGGCAATATCTACACGCGCATCATGAATCCCACCACCGCGGTATTCGAGGAGCGCATGGCCGCGCTCGAACGCGGCGTGGGAGCGCTGGCCGTCGCCAGCGGACAAGCCGCGCAATTCATCGCGCATCGTCAGTCTGCTCGGATCGGGCGACGAGATCGTCGCCGCCAAAACCCTGTACGGCGGCACCTACACCCAGTTCGACGTCAGCTTCCGCCGCCTGGGCATCAACACCACTTTCGTCGATCCCGACGATCCCGGAGAATTTCCGCCGCGCCATCACGCCGCGCACCCGCGCGCTCTACGGCGAGACCATCGGCAACCCGCGCATGAACGTGCTCGATATCGAGGCGGTGGCCGCCATCGCGCACGAAGACAATCTCCCGCTGGTCATCGACAACACCTTCGCGTCGCCTTATCTCTGCCGGCCCATCGAGCACGGCGCCGATATCGTGGTGCATTCGGCCACCAAGTTCATCGGCGGCCACGGCACCTCCATCGGCGGAGTCATCGTCGACAGCGGCCGCTTCCCGTGGGACCAGGGCGCGTTTCCCGCAGCTCCTCGAACCCAGCAAGGGCTACCACGGCATCCGCTTCTACGAAACCTTCGGCGATTTCGCCTACATCATGAAAGCGCGCGTGGAAGGCCTGCGCGATTTCGGCCCGGCTCTCAGCCCGTTCAACTCGTTCCTGTTCCTGCAGGGCTTGGAGACGCTGAAGCTGCGCATGGAATGCCACTCCGCGAACGCGCTGAACGTCGCCCATCATCTTGCAAGCTCACGCGCAGTCGCGTGGGTGAATTACCCGGGCCTAGCCTCCAGCCCGTATCACGCGCTGGCGCAAAAATACCTGCCGCGCGGCGCGGGCGGAATCATGACCTTCGGAATCCGCGGCGGCCTGGAAGCCGGACGCCGTTTCATCGAGGCTCTGCAGCTGTTCTCGCACCTGGCCAACGTCGGCGACGCGAAAAGCCTGGTGATTCATCCAGCCTCCACCACGCACCAGCAATTGACTGCGGAAGAAAAGATCGCTGCCGGCATCACCGACGACTTGATCCGGCTCTCGGTCGGCATCGAAGATATCGAGGACATTTTCTGGGATCTGGACCAGGCATTGAAGGCGAGCGCATGAGCCTCCAATCTGACGGCGTCGGCGGCAACTCGCCCGTCAATCAAAGCGCGTTCGCCACCTCGGCCGCGGACCGGCTCCGCATTCTCGAGCGCTACCGCCATTCGCCATGGTCGGTCTCTCTTCGAATCCCTTCCGCCCCAGCCATTTCGCGGCGATCTACCTGATCTCGGCGGGCTACGACGTATTCCCCGTCAACCCGCGCGAAACCGAAGTGCTGGGCCGCAAGAGCTACCCTACGCTCTCCGCCGTTCCCGGCCCCATCGAGGTCGTCGACATTTTTCGCGAGCCCGCGGCGGTTCCGGCAGATCGTCGAAGAGGCCATCGCCATTGGCGCCAAAGTCATCTGGATGCAGCTCGGCGTGATCCACGAAGAAGCCGCGGAGCGCGCCCGCAAAGCCGGCCTCGAAGTGGTGATGGACCGCTGCATGAAGATCGAGCACGCCCGCTTCTTCGGCGGTCTGAACACGATCGGCATGAACACAACCGTAATCACGTCCCGCCGCACCCGCCGCTAGACTTTCTTTATCGGTGTGAATCGGTGTTTATCTGTGGCTAAGACTCTTAGTGCAACTGCGCCTGTTCCCGGAACCGCGCAGGCGTCAATCCCATGTGCCTTCGGAACGTAGTCGAGAAATGGCTTTGATCCGAAAACCCGCAGTCGATCGCGATCTCCGCCAGCGGATCGGAAGTCGTCGATACCAGCTTGCAAGCCTGCTCCACGCGCTTCAGACGAATAAATTCGCCCACCGAAGTCGAGAAGTAGCTTCGAAACTGCCGCGCCAGGTGCACTCGATTCACGTGTGCCACGCGCGCGATCTCCGCCAGGCTCAGCGTGCGCAGAAAATTCGCCTCCACGTATTCGCGCGCCCGTTGCAGCCAACCCGGTACCGTACGCGCCGGACCCATTCCCGCCCGTCGCGCCGTCTCCGCCAGCAATTCGAGCAGAATCCCTTGCAGCGAAACCATCGACGACTCATCTCGTCCCCGGAACTCCTCATACAGCCGCTCGGCCAGCCACGCCGCCACCGGACCTTCAACCTCGCCCGGCCGATCCATCGCATGCGTATGCTGCTCCACTCGCACCATCATTTCCGGCTCGATTTCGATGGTCAGGCACCGCGTTTCGGCGTCGAAGACATTGGAACGAGCATGTCCCGCCGGCGTAAACCGCATCGATCCCGCCGAGCACAAAACCTTCGCGCCGCCATCGTATGACTCCGCATACTGTCCTTCCAGCACGTAGACCAGCCGCGCCTTCTCCTGGAAACGCCGGCCCGACTCCCACTTTTCCGGATACAGCGTTTCCGCGATTCGAAACCCGCGGACCTGCAGGGTCGCCTCGTCCCGCCCGGGTTTTTGAGAAACGCCCTGCCGCCGTCGCGGATTCGATCTCAGCTGTGGGCTCTCGGAATACGTTCGGAGGTTGGTGGAAAGTTTTCGGGTCTGCATGGTAGTTCTTCTCAACTACGTTCAACAATAGAGGAACTCCGCCTGGGAGTCGTTACTAAGTTGTAAAATCAACGTAAAAGCAATCCTCGTGGACTCCCGTGAAAACGTTACCGTTCGCCTTGCTGTCCCCGCCGATATCCCGGCCCTGCGCGATCTCATCCACGCCTCCGTCCGGGGATTGCAAGCCTCCGATTACACTCCCGCTCAAATTGAAGGCGCGCTGGCAACGGTTTACGGCGTCGATACGCAGTTGATCGCTGATGGAACCTACTTCGTCGCCGAAGCCTCGACGCCGGTCGGCTGCGGCGGCTGGAGCAAGCGCAAGACCCTTTTCGGCGGCGACCATTGGAACGCCCGCGAAGACGATCTTCTCGACCCGCTGCGCGACGCCGCCAAGATTCGCGCTTTCTTCGTCCATCCCGCCTGGGCCCGCCGCGGCATCGGAACCTTAATCCTTTCGGCCTGTGAAAACGCAGCCTCCGCGGCCGGGTTTACACGTTTCGAAATGGGAGCGACCCTTACCGGCGTGAAGCTTTACGAAGCCCGAGGCTACGCCGCCGTCGAGAACCTTCAGGTCCCTCTTGACAACGGCGAATTCCTGCCGATTATCCGTATGGAAAAACGGGTCTGACCCGCAACGCCTAACCCGTAATGAAAGTCTGTTGGTATACTCAAACCAGCAGTGGAGGTCACCGCGGAATGCCGTCCAAACGACGCAGCTATTTGATCCTGCCTCTCTTTATAGTCCTCTGTTCTCTTACCATTGGCACGTTTAAGTCCGGCAACGCCTGGGCCGCGACCACGTCCGGCGACGCCATGGACGAAGGGCTGAAGTCCTTCACCAAGGTCCTCGATCTGGTGGAACAAAACTTCGCCGACCCCGTGAAGGCCGACACTTCGATTTACGACGGCGCCATTCCGGGAATGCTCCACACCCTGGATCCCCACTCCAATTTCTTCGATCCCAAAGCCTACGCGGCCATGCAGGAAGAGCAGCGCGCGCGCTATTTCGGCGTCGGTATGACCGTCCGTCAGGACGGCGAACGCACCGTCGTCGTCGCGCCCTTCGGAAATTCGCCTGCCTATAAAGCCGGCCTGCGCCCCTATGACACGATCCTCGAAGTGAACGACAAGAAAACCGACGGCCTCAACATGACCCAGGTGATCGACCTGATCAAAGGTCCGCGCGGCACCTACGTACAGTTGAAAATCGGGCGCCAGGGCAATGCCAAGCCGCTGACGTTCAACGTCATGCGCGACGAAATCCCGCGCCCCAGCGTCTCGGAAGCTTTTTGGATCAAGCCCGGCATCGCCTACGTTGAAGTCCAGAATTTCACTGACGAAAACACCAGCAAGGAGCTCGCGGAAAAGCTCAGCCGGCTCGGCGAGAAGGACATCAAGGGATTGGTTCTCGACCTCCGCGGTAATCCCGGCGGCATTTTGAACGAAGGCATCGAAGTCGCCGGCCAGTTCCTGAAAAAGAACCAGATCGTCGTCAGCGACCGCGGCCGCACCCAGCCCAACAAGAGCTTCACCGCGCACCGCGACAACGGCGGCAAAGATTACCCGATGGTGGTCATCGTCGACCGCAACTCCGCTTCCGCCGCTGAAATCGTTTCCGGAGCCTTGCAGGATCACGACCGCGCTTGGATTCTCGGCGAAACCACGTTCGGCAAAGGCTTGGTCCAATCCGTGTTCCCGCTCAGCGAAAACACCGCGCTGGCGCTCACCACCATGCACTACTACACGCCCAGCGGCCGCCTGATACAGCGCGACTACTCCAACATTTCGTTCCTCGATTATTACTACAACGCCAATCGCGACCAGAAAAACACCGCCGACGTGAAGATGACCGACAGCGGCCGCACTGTCTACGGCGGCGGCGGAATCACGCCCGATGAAAAATACGTCCCGGAGAAATTCAATAAATTTCAGATCGAGGTTCTGCGCCATTTCGGCTTCTTCAAATTCTCGGCGGAGTTTTTCGGCCCGCGCACCGATGCCAAGCTGCCCAAGGGCTGGGAGCCCGATGAAGATGTGGTGAATCAGTTTCACGAATTCCTTCTCAAAAACAAGATCGACTTCACGGAAGCGGATTTTACCGGCAATCACCAATGGCTGAAAGAGCAGCTCAAGCGCGAAATGTACATCACCGCGTTTAGCCTGGAAGAGTCAGAAAAAGTCCGTATCCAGCAGGACCGCGAAGTCGCACAGGCCGTCGACGCCATGCCCAAGGCGCAGGCCCTGGTCGAGCGCACCAAAAAATTGATGGTGCAGCGAGTCAGTCAACAGCCGGATCGCGCGCAGTAAAAAATCGCGTAAGACTCTTGACCGCACATTCCGATCTCTGCTATACCTGAATCTGTTCTGAGGTGCTCGCCTTAAAGCGGCGAGTGAAAAGGGAAGCGGGTGTGAATCCCGCACGGTCGCGCCACTGTAAGCAGCGAGCGGGCCGGCATGCAGTAGCCACTGTTTCTTCAAGAATCGGGAAGGCCGCCGGTTCGCGATGACCTGCAAGTCAGGAGACCTGCCTTGGGAGCAGAGTAGTGAAGGCCACGCTTCGCGAGAGAGCGGTCGGTGTATTTCTCCCTTTCCTCGCAGGCGTGAGTCGCACCAGAAAGAGGCGCGTTTCCTCACGATGCATCGGACCATCGGCATTCCGCGGCTGGTTATCGCGGGCACTCACAGCGGTGTCGGAAAAACCACCATCGCCACCGCGTTGATGGCCGCTCTCACCCGCCGCGGCAAACGCGTGCAGCCTTTCAAAGCCGGACCCGACTTCATCGACCCGACCTTTCATCGCGCCGCGACCGCCCGCGCCAGCCGCAACCTGGACGGCTGGATGCTCACGCGAGAAACCAATCTCGCCCTGTTCGCCCGCGCCTGTGAAGACGCCGACATCGCCATCGTCGAGGGCGTCATGGGACTCTTCGACGGCCGCGACGGCTCTTCCGATGCCGGTTCCACCGCCGAGCTTGCCAAGTGGCTGAGCGCTCCCGTAATTCTGATCGTCGACGGCTCTGCGATGGCCCGCAGCGCCGCCGCGCTGGTTCGCGGCTTCGAGACCTTCGACCCCGATCTGAATCTTGCCGGCGTCATTTTCAACCGTATCGCCGGCCAAGCCCACTTCGATTTCATCCGCGCCGCCGTCGAACCATCCTGCCGAGCTTTGCCGTTGGGATTTCTGACCGCGAATCCCGCCATAAGTTTTCCAGATCGCCATCTCGGCTTGTTTTTAGCAGATGAAGTCCTAACACCACAGCGGCTCGAAGCGCTAACAGATTGGATCGAAAGCTCCCTCGACCTCAATCTGTTGCTGGAACTGGCCGCGACGGCGCCCGCAATTGAAGCCGAAATTCCCGATCGCCCCATTCCGCAATCGCGCGCAAGAATCGGCATTGCCCGCGACCGGGCTTTCTGTCTTTATTACCAGGACAACCTCGATCTACTCACCGCGCTAGGGTGCGAGCTGGTGGAGTTCAGCCCGCTCTCCGACTCCGCCCTGCCTGAAAATCTGAACGGACTCTATCTCGGTGGCGGATATCCCGAGCTTCACGCGGCCGCTCTCTCCGCAAACGCGTCAATGCTCATGTCGATCCGCCAGTTCGCATTGCAAAATCGCCCGATCTGCGCCGAATGCGGGGGATTCATGTATCTCTGCGAATCCATCATCGACCTCGATGGCGCCGTTCACCCGATGACTGGTTTATTCCCAACCCGCGCCCGCATGCAACCGAGCCTCGCCGCCCTCGGCTACATCGAAGTCGAACAACTGACGAACGACTGCTGGCTCCGCCGCGGTGAAAAGATCCGCGGTCACGAATTTCGATATTCCCAAATCGACGAAATGCCTCCACACATCGCGCGCAATTGCAGCGTCACTTCGATCCAAGGCACGCGGGCAGAGGGATTCTCGGCCGGATCCGTTCTCGCCGGCTATATTCATCTTCATTTCGCGTCGTGCCCGGAATTTGCCGAACGTTTTGTCAAAGCGTGTTCCCTATGAAAATCACACTCATCGCAATTCTACTCACCACGGCGCTGGAGGCGCAGTCGATTTCAGGAATCGTGAAAGACCCCCAAAACAAGGCAATTCCCGGCGCGTCCATCGCGCTGTTCGCTCGCGACGGGGACGCCCGCGGCAACACCACCTCCGATCCCCGTGGCGCTTATCGTTTCGACTCCCTCGCACCCGGCGATTACATCCTTCAGGCCGAAGCCCACGGCTTCAGTCACTTTGTCACGCAACAGATTCAAATCGCGCACGACGCCAACCTGACGTTCGATCTTCCTTTGCAGCTCGCCGCGACCCAGCAGCAAGTGGTCGTCACCGCGTCCAGCACTCCGCAAACCGCCGATGAAGTCTCCAAAGCCCTCACCGTGGTCGACAACGACGACATCGAACGCCGCGACGAATTCCTTCTTCCTGAAGCCCTGCGCCCCACCCCCGGCCTGCGCGTTCAGCAACTCGGCGGACCCGGTGGATTCACCTCCATCCGCATCCGCGGCCTGCGCGATCAAGATACCGCAGTGCTGATCGACGGGATGCGCTTCCGCGACGCCGCAGCCACGCAAGCCGACGCCTCCGGCTTGATCGAAGACATGCTCGTGACCGACGTCGATCGCGTCGAAATCCTGCGCGGCTCCGGGTCCTCTTTGTACGGCACCAACGCCATCGGAGGCGTCATTAACGTCATCACCGATGAAGGCGGCGGCCGCACGCGGGGAAGCATTCAGCTCGAAGGCGGTTCGCTCGGCCTGATGCGTGGCCGCGCGCATATGGCCGGCGGCCTCAAGCACGATCGCATCCAGTACAGCCTCAGCCTCGCCGAACTCGACGTCACGCGCGGGATCGATAACGACTCGCCGGACCGCAATCTCAGCGGTCAGGGCCGTATCGCATTTCATCTCACCCCCACGACACAACTGATCGCCCGATTCTTCGGAGCCAGCACTTTCGCCAAGGTCCAATCCGGCTCGCAAACCATCGGCAACTTCGACACCACCAACATCGTCACCGCCATTCCGCTACCGTTGTCGCAGCTCAAACTTTACGAATCGGGCGTCCCACTTTCTCAACTCGCCATCGGCAATGCAAACTTCATTCCCTCGGCCGATGATCCCGACAGCACCCGCGTCGCGCGCTTCCTCTCCGGCGCGCTCACCCTGCTCGGCCATCCCTCGCCGTCCATCGGATATTCCGTCAGCTATCAGGGCTTATCGACCGCTCGATCCTTCGGCAACGGACCCGCCGGCGTTGGTCTTTTCCAGCCCACCTCCAGCACCCGCAGCGATTTCGACGGCGAAATTCACACCATCAACGCCCACGTCGACATTCAAGCCGGCCATCTCAATCTCCTCACCGCCGGCTACGAGTTCGAAGATGAAAACTACGGAGCATTCTCGGACCAGCAATTCGATCCCGCCGCCACCGCGCGATCGAACGTCACCGAGCGCAGCCACTCGGCCTTCGTACAAGATCAAGTCCGCCTCTTCGGCGATCGTCTCCAAATCTCCGGCGCGTTCCGCGCCCAGGTCTTCTCGCTCGAAACTCCGCAGTTCTTCCCCTCCGCCACGGCTCCGTATCAAGACATGACGTTCGCCGCCCCACCCACGGCCTACACCGGTGACGGCTCCATCGCATACTTCATCCGCCGCAGCGGAACCAAATTCAGAGCTCACGCCGGCCGCGGCTATCGCGCGCCCTCTCTTTTTGAGCGATTCGGCGCCGGTTTTGACGAAAATTTCGGCTATACGGTCTACGGCGATCCCCGCCTGCGTCCGGAGCGTTCCATCGCCTTCGATGCCGGCCTCGATCAGGCGTTCTGGAATCAACGCATTCACGCATCCGCGACGTATTTCTACACCCGCCTTCAGAGCGTGATCGTCTTCGATGGATCCGGTCTCATCAACCCCGCCGCCGATCCGTTCGGCCGCTTCATCGGCTATATCAACTCGCAAGGCGGCCTCGCGCGCGGAGCCGAAGCGAGCGCCCGCGTCGCGGCAACCAAATCGCTCGATATCTCAGCAGCCTACACGTACACCAACGCGATCGAGAAAACGCCCATCGTCGGCGATGTGCTGCGCAGTTTTCTCGCGCCTCGCAACCAGGTCTCGATCATCGCGACGCAGCGCATCGGCCAGCGCTTTTTCGTTTCCTTCGACATGACCGCGGCCAGCAACTACGTGGGCGAAGTTTTCGGCGATACTGTCACCGCGGCCATGCTGTTTCCCGGAATCAAGAAACTCGACCTCGGCGCCAGCTATCGCCTTCCGCTCTCCGAATTTCGCGCCGTGCGCTTCTTCGCCAAAGCCGATAACCTGTTGAATCAGACATACTACGAGAGCGGCTATCGCACCCCCGGCATCACCGGCGTGGGCGGCCTGCAATTCGAGTTCTGACATGCATGATTTTTCCGAAGCCGAACGCCGCGCCGTCTATCGCGCGATTTACGAACGCCGCGATGTCCGCTCGCATTTCCTGCCGGACCCGGTTCCGGACGAAATCCTGACCCGCATTCTGGACGCCGCGCACCACGCGCCCTCCGTCGGGTTCATGCAGCCCTGGGATTTCATCGTGATACGCGACGAAGCGGTGCGCCGGAGTGTCCATGAAAATTTCACCGCCGCCAACCGTGAAGCCGCGCAAATCTACTCGGACGACAAACAGAAACTCTACGAAAATCTGAAACTGGAAGGCATCCTGCGGGCGCCGGTCAACGTGTGCGTCACCTGCGACCGGAATCGCACGCGAGGGCACGGCCTAGGACGTCAAACCAATCCTGAAACGGATCTATACTCAACGGTTTGCGCCGTCCAAAACCTGTGGCTAGCCGCGCGCGCGGAATCGCTCGGCGTAGGCTGGGTCAGCATTCTCGATTTCCCGCGCTTGAAAACGCTTTTAAGAATCCCCGATCACATCACGCCGGTCGCGTATCTATGCATCGGCTACGTCTCCGAATTCCGCCCGCAGCCGGACCTCGAAGAAAAAGGCTGGGAACAGCGCGAAAGCCTGGCCTGCGTGATTCACTTCGACGGATGGGGTATTCACTAATTCATCGGCGTGCATCCGCGTGAATCTGTGGCCAATCCGCTACGGCGCCTTCTCCCACGTATAAGTCCGCCCCATTGCGTTCTTTTCGAACCAGTCGAGCTCCACGTTCATCTTGAACAGCACGTGACGCAGCTCCGCCCACCCGTGCGGTTCACGAGGAGCGATGTATAAGTGTGTCGGGATTCCGTTGCTCCTCAACGCGCGGTACATTTCCACCGACTGCGGCGACGGCACGCGCACATCTTTTTCCCCCACCAGGAAAATCGTCGGCGTCTTGACTTTCCACACATCCTTCAGCGGTGAATTATCCCAATAAGCCGCGATCGGAGCATCCTTTTGCCACGGCGTTCCTCCAAACCACGGAGTCCGGTACGTCCGAACATCGCTCTGCGCGTACATCGACACCCAATCCGCCGCGCCCGCTCCGGCCGACGCGGCCTTGAATCGAGTGGTCACCGTGATGATCTTATTGGTCATGTGCCCGCCGCCGCTCCAGCCCATCTTCACCATGTGATCCGGATCGGCCACGCCCTTCTGGATCAGAGAATCCACGCCGGCGAGCACGTCCAGATGCGCGTTCTGGAAATAATGCCCCACCATGTCGCGCATGAAATCGTCGCCGTAGCCGGTGCTACCGCGATAGTTCGGCTGCAACACCGCGTAGCCCTTGGCCGCGAGCACGGGAACATAGTTCTGGCTGCCGCCGAATCCGAATTTATCCGAGGCCTGCGGCCCGCCATGTGTCTGCACCGCCAGCGGATATCGTTTGCCCTCCTGATAATCGAGCGGATAATACAGCAGACCCTCTACCGTCACGCCGTCCGCGCCTTTCCACTGGACGCTTTCCTGTCTAGGAAGACGAAATTCGCGCGTCAGATAGTCATACACTGACGTAACTTTGTGCGGAGCCGATCCCGCGGTCATCACCCACACTTCTCCGGGACTCGACATCTCATGCGACGTAAACACGTGCGCATTCGCCGACGGCGACCACGTCCAGCCGTTGAGCGCATGCTTTCCGCTGGTGAGTTGTTCCGGTTTCGACGACTGCACAGGCACCTGGAACAGTTCGCTATGGACGCCCATATTGGCCACGAAAAAAATCGATTTTCCGTCCTTCGACCACGCCGCGCGATCCACTTCATACGGCAGATCCGGCATCAGCAGCCGAGCTTCGCCGCCGTTTGCGGGCGCCACGAAAATCTTGCGGTTGTAGTAGGTGTCGAACTTCTGGTTGGCCTGCGACAGGAACAGCACCTGCGACCCATCGGGCGAAAGCGACGCATCGGTTTCCTGAACTTTGTTGTGAGTGATCTGCCGCGCGTTCGCTCCGGTCGAGTCCATTACCCAGACTTCGCTCTGATCACTGTCCTCGATCTGCGGAGTCGGAGCGCGATGCGCCACAATTTTCTTCCCGTCTTCCGATATATCGTACGCGGTGATCGAATAATCTCCTTGCGTGATGCGATGTTCGACGCGATTCGCCACCGTGACGCTCCACAGATGCTGCTGCTGATAATCCTCGTCGTACATGAACACGTCGTCTTTCAACTTCTCGCGCGCTTTCTGCTCTTCCGATTTCGGATCGGCAGCCCGGAAATAGATGGCCGATCCATCCGGCGACCACATGATGTTCGATACCGCGGTCGCGTGGCTGGTCAATGGCCGCGCTTCACCGCCGCCATTCGCGATCAGGAAGATCTGCGCCACCGCCTCCGGCTCGGTTCCCCGCTTGGCGACGAAGGCGATGGTTTTGCCATCCGGCGACCAGCGCGGCGTGTTCTCGCCGTCGGCGCCGCTGGTCATCTGCATCAGGCCGGTGCTATCGGCGTTGATTTTCCAGATGTGACTGATACGCTTGTCGGCTTTCCAGTCGGGTTTGGATTCGGCGAACACGATCTGGCGGCCGTCCGGCGAAATTTGCGGATCCGCGATCTGCGGAATATTCATCACGTCGACCAGCGTCATCGCGCGCGGAGCTTGAGCCAGCGCGGCGCACATGGAGATTGCGAAAACGGCAAAGCGTGAGCAGGTGATCATACGTTACACAAAATTATCGCAGAATCTTCCTGTACCCTCACCCACACATTTTGCATCTGAGCAAGCGAAGAGTGGTTTTCCGAGTGCAAAGAGTAAATCGAGGAAAGAATGGTGAAGCTCGCCTTATTTCGACGTCGGACCGCATTTTGGCTGTCCGGGCTGATCTCGAGTTGGGCGAAATCGCGCAATTTGTGCGGGATAGCGATAGTACTACTGGCAACATTCATCGGCTCGGGAAGCGCGGCGGACCTGAAACCGGAAACGATCGAAGCTTGGCAAAACTCAATTCAAGCCGCCGACGCGCAAATGCAGGACCGCCTTCGTCACGACAGCTCTTTTCTCTGGGTGGATGAATCCTCGGAGCGCCGCCAGCGGGTTCGCGGCGGCGAGATCGTCGCTTCGCCTGCGGACGCGCACAACCCGATGCGTGTTCCCGGCGGCTTGGTTCATCGCTGGATCGGCGCGGCGTTCTTGCCGAATACCAAGCTTGAAGATGTGTTCGCTGTGGTTCGGGATTACAGCCACTATGGGGAATATTTTCATCCGGTGGTGATGTGTTCGAAGGCGCTCACGGCGGATCGATTCTCTCTAATTCTGATGAACCGGTCCATGCTGCAGCACAACGCGCTCGACAGCGATTACCAATCGAACTATGTGCGAGTGGACGCCCGCCGTTGGTACAGCGTATCGCGCACCACTCGGATGCAGGAGATCGCGGACTACGGGCAGCCGGACGAGCGCGAGTTGCCCGCCGGTACCGGTAGCGGCTACATCTGGCGGCTGTACAGCATCACTCGATTCGAGGAGCGCGACGGCGGAGTCTATGTCGAGGTGGATGCGATGGCGTTGAGCCGCGATATTCCGGCGTCGGTGCGCTGGCTGGCCGATCCGATCGTCCGCCGCATTTCGAAAGGCTCTCTGGTGACGTCGCTCCGGCAGACGCAGGAGGCAGTCGGCTCAATGGCCGCACGCGTGATCTCCGTGCCGAAAACGTATGGATTCCGCCAGGAGTGACAAATCGGTGAGAAAATGATGCTGTGTTGCGCGTAATTTTCTCTCTTATTCCGATTTTCGCGAGTCATGTTTTTGCAACCGATGTCCAGAGCCTGACGGCACTGCCGAACGCGCTAGCGAACGCGGTTCAACTGGACGCCTCGGGAAATATTTATCTCGCCGGGTTCTTCATCTCTAATCCTCAAGATCCTAACGCGCCGGCGCATGCCTTCGCCGCGAAACTGTCGCCGGATGCATCACGAATCATGTGGTTGACACAACTTGCAGGATCGAAGGACGATCGTGCGGTTGCGCTGGCGCTGGGCGCAGACAATTCAGTGTACGTGACCGGAACCACGAATTCGCCCGATTTTCCGACCACGCCGGGAGCGATGCAGACTGGGACTAACGTTGTGGGCTCGGCATTTGCCGCCAAGTTGAATCCGAACGGCGCCGTGGTGTATTCGACTTACATCGCAGCCAGCACCGGGCAAGCGATTGCGGTCGACGCCGCGGGTCATGCGTTTGTCACGGGCGGTCTGGGTATCAACTTAGGTTTTCAGCCAACGCCTGGGGCCGTGGTGGGCGCGACCAGCACGCAGTTCAACACCGCGTACATCGTTGAGTTAGATCCAACCGGAAGCAACGCGGTGCTCGCGATCCAGGGGTTCGGAGGGAATCAGATTGCGCTCGACGAACAGGGGAACGTTTATGCCGCGGGCGCATTCGTCGGACCGCTCGCGCCAACCACTCCCGGAGCGTTTCAATCCACAGTTCCGAGATTGGGTTGTTTCGATGCCGGGTTCTTCGGGGTGTTCTATTGCAATTACCAGCACATCGCAAAAATCGATCCAACCGGCACCAAATTGATTTTCGCGACTTATCTCTCGGGCATGTGGGGCGCGAATCCCACCGGGTTGGCGGTGGACGAATCGGGCAACGTAATTGTCGCCGGCTCGACGAGTTCGCCCGATTACCCGACCACTCCGGGAGCCTATCAAGTCGAATATTTTCCAAATCCGGCCCAGGAAATAGCCGCGCTGGATTTTTCTGCGCCGCCCAGCACGGGCTATGTCACAAAATTGAACGCGTCGGGGACGGGCGCGCTGTGGTCGACATTTTTCGGAGGCTCCGCCGCGAAAGCGGGAAGCTTTATGGCGGGCGATTCGATCAGCGCGATGGCGATCGACTCCAGCGGGAACATTCTGATCGTGGGGATGGCTTCCTCGAATGACCTTCCGGGACTTTGGAATACTCCGGTGGCTTCGCGTCCCGCAGTGTCCAACGGCGTGAGCGGTCCGGGATTCATTGCGCGCCTGACTCCTGATGGCACCACACTTTCGCCGACACAATTGGTGAACGACTTCGAGAGGGCAATCGCGACGCGCGCGGATGGAACCGCGGTCGCGGTTGGTTCGCAAATCTTCCAAGCCAGCTTTTCCGCGATCGGCCGGGTAGCAACGATCTGCGATAACGCCGATGAAGCCAAGATCGTTTCGGTGGCTCCGGGACAACTGGTAACGCTGTACGGAACCAACCTTGCGCCGGAGGGTTCGGCGCCATCCGCGAACGGATATCCAACGTCCTTCAATGGAGTGGCGGTGACGTTCAACGGCATCGCTGCACCGATTCTTTACACCTCGGGAATTCAGATTAATTTGCAGGTGCCGTACGAAATCGCGGGGCAGAGTCAGGTGACGATGGAGGTATCCAGCCAGTTCGTCTCGCCGGCGGTTTCGGAGTCGTATATTCTGGCGGTCGCGAATCGGCAGCCGAGCGTTTTTGTGCAGCCCGGGAGCTTCGGCCAGGCGATATGGGACGTCGCGACTTGCAACGGACAGACGATCGCCGGAATGCAGCCGGTCGCGTTCAACGCGGACGGAAGCTTGAACAGTTGCGCGAATCCAGCCGCGGCTGGATCCACGGTCACGATTTTCCTGAATGGTTTGGGCGTGAGCAGTCCGGCGGAGTCGACCGGTGCGATCAGCTCATCCGCAATGGCGATCAATCCTGCCGTGACGCCGGTTGTCACGGGGATTTTGGCCAGCGCTTTGCCAACGCAGACGCTGCCTGGGTCGATCGCGAGCCTGGCGCAGGTGCAGGTCCAGGCTGGTTCGAGTACCGCGGCGGTGAATCTGGAAGTCGCGGACGGATCCGGCTCGACGTTTCTGGTTCGAGGACCGGGAATCGTGATCTGGGCGAAACCGGCGAACTAGTCGCATTGGCGGCCCGACTTAAGGTGGTATCGTCGTTTCGAGAATGAAGCTTCCCGCAGGCCATGCGGCGATCGTCGATATCGCTAAGCTTCGCGATTACTGCCTCAGCGCAAGCCATGTGCGTGGGCGCCACAAGGCCCGCGTCTTCGCTTCAACGCTTGGGATCACTTCCGCGGATGCGGAAATCCTCCGAGTCCACCTGCTCCACGCGGCGCGTGAGGGCGACGTTTCAGTAGGCGAAGTCGACGAATATGGTGCGCGCTACACTATTGACTCCGTGCTCGCCAGGAATAACCGCAGGGCCACGGTTCGTAGCGCGTGGATTTTGCTCCGCGGGGAAGAGGTTCCCCGGCTGAAGTTATGTATTATCGGAATAGCTGCGGCATGTCTGAAATTGAGATGCTTTCGGTAGTAGCTCTGGTTGAAGACCTTCCAGCGAAGGGCTTACGGCGAGGCCAGGTGGGTACCGTCGTGGAAATGCTGGCACCGGATGTCTACGAAGTCGAGTTCTGCGAAAATTCCGGCAAGACGTATGCATCTCTGGCGCTGCGTGCAAATCAACTGATGCGCCTTCACCACGAACCAAGCCATCAAGCGGCTTGAGGACCTGCCTACATCGGAGGCCGTTCGTAAGACGACCACCAGTCGGGGTGGGCGTCGGTCCAGTTGCAGCCTTCGGGGCGAGCGAGCCAGTCCATTCCGGTGTCGCCGCCGATCGGGGCTCCGGGTGGCGCACCGGCGGCGGGAATCATGTGCATCACTTCGGCGGGACGCTCCAGGAATCGCTTGATGTCGGCGGCGAGCAGCATGTGCTGCGCTTGATCGCCTTCGCTCTGAGTGCCTGGGATTACAGCGGTTGGCCAGCTTCGAGAGCTTGAAGGACGCGATGGCGCGCACCTGGCCGTTCGGCGACGCCTGTCGCCAGCCACATCACGCGATCGACCAGCACGCGTTCTTCGGCGCGGCGCACTTCGGCTTCGTAGGGCGTAGCGGCCGGCGCGTCGAAGGTCGCCTTCGTCAGCCGGTCGATCACTTCTTCGAGACCCGGCAGCGACGGATCGACGGCATGCTGCGCGACCATGCGCGCGGCGCGGTCGAGCTCCAGCACGAAGCCGATGGTCACGTCGGACGCGACCGTGGCCGGGCTCAGCGGATCGAAACCGTCGCCGGTGGTGCGCGGGAACAGCTCGCGATGGCGGCCGAAGCCCGGCGGGCGCGGCGGAATCGCATCGAGCACCTGCTTGGGCACGGTCAGCTCGGAGGGCTTCAACGTATTCGCCAGCGCGTCGAGCGCCTTGCGCTGATTTGCCGCCGATCTCCCACTTCACGGGCGTGCGGTTGTCGCCGCGCATGCCGTAGATGTAATCCATGCCGCCGACCATCGACGCCGCCGATTCGACGGCGTAGCGGTGATACATGAAGATCGGCACCAGCGGCTCCTCGATGGTCGCCATGGGCGCGCCGTTGCGGATGGTGTGCTCGCCGATGCGGTTCAGCGCGGCGCGGCGCACCTTCATCATGCGGTTCAGCTCGTCGGCCTGATTCACGCCGTTCGACCACTGATCGACTTTCGGATGCGCATCCAGGTCCTGATTGGTCATGTAGCGCAGATCCTTGGCCCAGGCATCGTCGAGAATCCTCGTGAGCGCGGCCTGCTCGTCGCCGGGCGGAAGCTGCGCGGTAGCCGTAGTTGATGGTGACCTTGTCCCAGTCGCCGATGCGCTGCGGATAGGCGTCCGAGATATCGATGGTGCCGTCGGCGTTGCAGCTTCTCCTGCGGATGCGGATAGTCCATCACCGAGATCCAGCCCTGCGTGCTGTCGTAGTAGTTGTGGCCGAGGCCGAGCGTGTGGCCGACTTCGTGCGCGGCGAGCTGGCGGATGCGCTTGAGCGCGGTCTGGTACAGAATGTCGGGCTTCTCGTTGCCGGTGGTGTAGGGCGAGAGCAGGCCTTCGAAGATCAGGTAGTCCTGGCGGTCGCGCAGGGAGCCGAGCGTGACGGTGGCCTTGATGATCTCGCCGGTGCGCGGATCGGCGACGGTGCCGCCGCGTGCTCCAGCCGCGCGTGGAGCGGTGGACCCAGTTGATCATGTTGTAGCGGATGTCCATGGGATCGGCGCCGTCGGGCAGCACGGCGACCTTGAAGGCGTTGCGGAAGCCGGCGGCTTCGAACGCCTGGTTCCACCAGCTTGCGCCTTCGACCAGCGCCTTCTGCACGTCTTCGGGCGCGCCGGGATCCACCCAATATTCGATGGGCTTCACCGGCTCGCTCATCGCGGCGTGTGGGATCCTTCTTCTCCAGGCGATGGCGGCGGATGTAGCGCTTGACCATGGGCTCGCCGATGGGCGACGCTGTAATCGACGAAGGTCAGGCCGCCGTAGCCGGCGCGCGGATCGTCGTAGCGCGGCTTGTAGTTGTCGTCGGGCAGCTCGACCAGCGAATAGTGCTCGCGCAGCGTGACGGCTTCGGCGGTCGGCGTCACGCTGGCGACGGTGCCGGAGAACAGTCCGCCGCCGCGTCCGCCGCCGCCTGCGCCGCGCCCGCCAGCCGCGGGTTCGCCCGTGACGATGGGCGGCGGTCCCTGCGCCGGTCCGCCGCCGCCGCCGCGTCCGCCGGCGGCTTCGTTGGCGAAGGTGAGCGTCACTTCGATCTCGGTGTTCTTCGGGAACGCCTTGGTGCGCGGCATGTAGACCGCGCTGCGCGTGCGATCGACGCGGTAAGTGCCCGGACGCAGCGCGCCGCCGGCGCCGTGGCCGTCGCGCAGGAAGAAATCGGTGGCGTCGACCAGCACGCGGCCGTTGGTTTCGGCGGCGACCGTGAAGCCCCACAGGACCGACTTCGCGAACGAATCCTCGACCGATCGCCGCTCGGCGGGATTCGAGCTCGACGACCGGAACGATTCGTTGCGGCTGCACCATCAGCACGCGCGGTCCGACGCGCTCGAACGAGACGACTTTGCCGCCGCCTTCCTGACCGCGGTCGAGGCCGATGTCGTTGGAGCCGAGTCCGGCGGCGAGGCCGTGGCGTAGAGAAAGTCGGTATCGAAGCGCGGGATCTCGAGGAACAGGCTGCCGGTGCGCTCGTCCCAGTAGAGCGGGAAGTAGCCGTCGATCTTCTGCATTCCGGCGGTGCGTTCTTCGATGGGAGGAATGCGCGCGGGAGCCTGCGCGGCTCCACCACGGCCTTGGGCGTGGAGAAAGAACGGGGTCAGGAGAGCCAGTGAGAAGGCGAAGGAAGCTCTGGTCATAGGGTTATTGTATAGCGCCGTTGTAGAGCGCTCGATTCGCTCGGCTTCAGTCGTGGCGCAGGGCGATCAAAGGATCGACTTGCGTTGCGCGGCGCGCGGGAAGGTAGCAGGCGAATAGCGCGAAGGCGGCGAGCGTCGACGCTGCGGCTAGGAATGCGAGGGGGTCGAGTGGGCGCACTTCAAACAGCAGGTTCCGCATCAAGCGCGTCAGGCCGGCGGCTGCGAGCGCTCCGAGTGCAATGCCGATTGCCGTCAAACGGAATCCTTGGGCGAATACGAGACCGAGCGCCCCGGCCGGCGATGCGCCGAGAGCCATGCGCAGGCCGATCTCCTGGGTCCGCTGGGCCACGGAGTGCGAGATGACTCCGTAGAGTCCGACCACGGCGAGCAACATTGCGGCGGCCGCGAAACCGGCGAGGAGCCACATGACGAAACGGCGCTGCATGGTGGACCGATCGACCAGTGTTTCCATAAGAGACACGTTGTACGCGGGCATGGACGGGTCAACCGAGCGGACCGCGGCAGCGAGCGAGTTCACCAGCGGCTTGGGGTCGGAGGAGGTGCGAATGACCAGAATCGGCGAGCCTTGCGGGTTCACCGCGTAAGGGCGATAGAGTTCGGGGCGTGGCGCGGTGTCGAGTCCGACGTGGCGGAGGTCGCCGACCACTCCGACGACACTGATCCATGGCTGGCGGTCGGCGTCCGCGCCCAGCCGGATGCGGCGTCCGATCGGATTTTCGCCCGGCCAGAAACGGCGGGCCATGGTTTCGTTGATCAGGACGATGGAAGCGCCGTCGCGATCGTCGAAGAAGCGGCCCGCGCGCAGCGGGATGTTCATGGTTTCGAAGTAGCTCGGCGTAGCCGTGCGGTATTCGACGTCGACGCCGGGCTCGCCGGGAACCGATTTTCCTTCGACGAAAACCCACGTCCCGAGGTTCATGCCGCCTAATGGGAGACGGCTCACAGTGGCAACATTCGTCACGCCGGGCACGTCGAGCAGGCGTTCGCGGATCAGGCGGTAGATCGCGGTGCGCTGTTCGGGGGATTGCGCCGACGCTGGAACTTGCGTGGAAATGGTCACGACGTTGCGCGGGTTGAAGCCGGGATCAACGTCGAGGAGTCGAGCAAAGCTGCGGACCATGAGGCTCGCGCCGATCAATAGCACCAGTGCGACGGCGACTTGCAGAATCACGAGAGCGGAGCGAAGCCGGTGCTGGCCAGCGGTGAGGCTGCGTCCCGCTTCACGCAAGGCCGTTCCGATCTCCGCGCGAGCCATTCGCCAAGCGGGAGGAAGCCCGGCGAGCAGTGTGCAGATCAGCACGCTGGCAGCGGTGAAGAGCAAGGCTCGATCGTCGAGCTGGATGACACGGCCTTCGAACAGGCTGGCGGGGCCGATTTTGACTAAGAAGTGCAGACTCGCATACGCGAACAGGATTCCGATTGCGCCTCCCGCCGCGGCCAACACCAAGCCCTCGGTGAGGAGCTGGCGGATTAGGCGGATGCGCGAGGCTCCCAGCGCGACACGAACCGAAATTTCCTGACGGCGCGCGGCGGCTCGGGCGAGCAGGAGATTGGCGACGTTGGCGCACGCCATCAGAAGCACGAATCCGACAGCGCCGAGCAGCAGAAGCATGGTCGGGCGCACGCGCCCGGTCACCTGACGGCTAAGTGGTTGAGCGTCCATGACGTATCCGCGATTGGTTTGCGGATACTGCTCAGCCAGAGCGGCTCCGATGCGACGGATTTCATCGTTCGCCTGCTGCGGCGAGACGCCTGGGCTAAGACGCCCCACGACTTTCAAAAATCGCAGGCCTCTTTGTGAGCCCGCCAATTGATTCGCGGAAAGCGGGAACCAGGCGTCGATCAAACTGGCTGTGCCCGCGACGGGCTCGCCGGCGTAACGAAAATCCGCAGGCAGGATGCCGATCACGGTGTAAACCCCGCCGTCCATGGTCAAGGATTTGCCGAGAATCTCGCGGCCGGCGCCGAACCGGCGACGCCAGAAGGCATCGGAAAGGATCACGACGTTCGAGGGCTGAGCGCCGCGGTCTTCCGAGGGGAGAAACGTCCGGCCGAGCGCCGCGTTCACGCCGAGCATCGGGAACAAACTCGCGGAGACGTACAGGCTTTCCAGCCGTTCGGCTTCGCCCGAGCCAGTCAGGATCACATTCCAGATGGGGCTGATGCCGGCGACGGAAAAGAACGCATGCGTTCGGTCGCGGAGGTCGAAGAAATCGAGCGCGGAGGTCCACGGCTCGATGTATGCCTGCTGGCTTTTCGCCGTGTCGATGGCCATCAAACGATCGGGGTCGGTATAGGGTAGGCCGTGGAGAACAAGCGCGTCGACCATGGTGAAGACCGCGGTGTTGCCTCCGATTCCGAAGGCCAGCGTGATTACCGCAACCGCGGCAAACGCTGGATTGCGGCGAAAAAATCGACCGGCGTAGCGAAGATCGTGCAACGCGCCGAACAGTGGGCCCGCGGGCAGAACGGCATCGATGGGACGTTGCTCGGCAGACTCGATTTCGCGCGCGAGCTTATTCCAATCGGTGAACTGCGCCTGCGCTTGATGGATCGCGTCCGGTTCAGATGATCCAGAAGAGAGGGCGTCGCGATACGCTTGGTCGAGTTGCTGGGCGAGTTCGGAAACGATTTCGGCTTCACGCGCTGGGTCGACGCGAAGATCCGGCAAATGCTCGCGGACGTAATTTTCCCAGCGGTCAGACATGACTGAATCCAGTCAGACGGTTCAAAGCGTTCACGAACTCGCGCCAGTTGCGTTTCGATGCCGCCAGCGCTTTTCGTCCCGCAGGCGTCAGGCGGTAAAAGCGGCGGCGGCGCTCGCCGGGCTTTTCCACCCATTTCCCTTCCACCAGCTTCTTGCGCTCCAGGCGGTACAGCATGGGATAAAGCGAAGCGACGTGAAATTGGAGCTTGTTCCCGGATTCGGTTCCGATGAGCCGCGCGAGTTCATATCCGTGGCGCGATCGCTCTTCGAGCAGAGCCAGAATAATCATTTCCGCACTGCCTTTTTGCAGGTCACGCATATCTCGCGTCGCCATATGTAGCTATTATACATATTGCGCCGCCGCTGTTAGTGGCTTGTTGAAGCTTGTGTGAAAAGCGAGGGCCCACCACTCCCTGTGGTCGAGGCTCGTGGCAGACGCTTTCAAATTTCAGCAACTTAAGCGAGCCGCGACCATAGGGAGCGGTGGATGTCGCGGGTTTCACCTAGCTTCGGGAATTCGCGAATGCTAATGCGTTCGTTGTACTGTAATAATTTGGGGATCGCGCCGCAAGAATTCACGCAGCTTCTGATCAACTGGCGTAACGGCGATAAATCGGCGCTAGACAAGATGACGCCAGTGGTGTACGAGGAGTTGCGCCGCCTGGCGCGGCACTTCCTGACGGCGGAACGGCCCGACCATACCTTACAGCCGACCGCGCTGGTGCACGAAGCGTATCTGCGGCTGGTGGATCAGCACGCCGTCGACTGGCAGAATCGGGCGCACTTCTTGGGCGTCGCGGCGAGCATGATGCGCCGCATTCTGATTAATCACGCGCGCGCGCATCAGGCCGCCAAGCGGGAGGGCCAGACGCATGCGGTCGCGCTCGAAGACGCCCTGGGGGTGTTCACGAATCCACAGGTGAACCTGCTCGATTTGAATCGCGCGTTGCAGCAGCTCACCGAGATGGACGCGCAGCAGGGGCGCGTGGTGGAGCTCCGGTACTTCGGCGGGCTGACCATCGAGGAGACGGCGGAAGTGATGGGCATCTCGCCCGCCACGGTGAAGCGCGACTGGGGCACGGCCCGGCTGTGGCTGATGCAGCAGATCGAAGGACCTTCCATCCAATGACGGCGCAGCGTTGGGGAGAGATCAAGAGTATCCTCGCCAGCGTGCTGGAGGCCGAACAGGCGCAGCGCGATGGCGTGCTCAAGGATTTGTGCGGCGGCGATGATGAATTACGCCGCGAAGTGGAATCGCTGCTCGCGTTGGAGGCGCGCGCCGATGCGGTGCTCGATTCGGTCGCGGCTCCCGGCGCTCTGCTGCGCGCCGACGTGACCGCGTCGCCCGCGGCGCCGCCGACGATGATCGGGGCCTATCGCATTCTGCGCGAAATCGGGCACGGTGGAATGGGCGTGGTGTACCTGGGGGAACGCGCCGACGGGGAATATCGCAAGCAGGTGGCGATCAAGCTGATCACCAGCGGCCGCGGGCGGCTGGATCGGGACATGGAGCGCCGCTTCCGGCGGGAACGCCAGATCCTGGCTCAGTTCGAGCATCCCGGCATCGCTCGCCTGGTCGACGGCGGCGCGACCGCCGAAGGCCAGCCTTACTTCGTCATGGAGTACATCGAGGGGCTGCCGCTGCTCGAATATTCCCAGACGCAGCATTTGTCCACCGCCGCGCGCCTGGAGCTTTTCCTTTCCGTCTGCGACGCGGTGGCGCATGCACATCAGCGGCTGGTGGTGCATCGCGATTTGAAACCGGGCAATATTCTGATCTCGGCCGGCGGCACGGCGAAGCTGCTGGATTTCGGACTGGCGCGCGTGCTGCATCCGGACGACGGCGGAGCGTCGAGCGACGACATTACGCAGGCGGGTCTGCCGATCATGACGCCCGCGTATGCCAGTCCGGAACAGGTTCGTGGAGCTCCCTACGCAGTTTCCGACGATGTCTACTCGTTGGGCATCATTCTTTATGAGCTGCTCACCGCCAAGCGGCCGTATCATGTACCAGGCGATTCGCTGACGGAGATGGTGCGCGTGGTTTGCGAGGAAACGCCGCCGCTTCCGAGCCAAGCCGTCTCCGACGATCACCTGCGCCGCAGACTGCGAGGTGATCTGGATAACATCGCCGCCAAGGCGCTGGAAAAAGATCCGCGCCTTCGGTATGCGACGGTCGACGATCTGGCTTCCGACCTGCGCCGGCATTTGAGCGGATTGCCGGTGCGCGCGCGCCCCGCTACCTTCCTGTATCGCGCGGGAAAACTTCTCCGGCGGCATCGCGTGGCGATTCCCGCCGGGGCGCTGGCGGCGATTCTGATTCTGGCATTCGCCGGGGCGGCGTGGTGGCAAGCGCGGCGTGCGCAGCGCCGGTTCCAGGAAGTACGCAGCCTGGCGCACTCGGTCATGTTCGACCTGCACGACGCGATCGCTCCGCTGCCGGGTTCGACAGCGGCGCGGAATCTGCTGGTGGCGCGGGCGCTCGAGTATCTGGAGCGGCTTTCGAACGAGTCAGCGGGAGACCCGAGGCTCGCCTGGGAGGTCGCACTGGGGTACGAACGAGTGGGGGTGGTTCAAGGCGCGGGATGGGAGGCGAATCTCGGCAATGGGGCCGCGGCGTTCGAAAGTTTGCGGAAGTCGGCCGCCATCATGGACCGTCTGGCGTCCGGCAACGCATCGAATCCGGCATTCCGGCGCGACTACATTCGCGTGCTGGACGAGGTTTCGCTCGCCTCTGCGCATAGTGGCGACACGGCGGGCGCCGCACGATCGGGAGAGAAGAGCAGCGCGTTGGCCGAGGAGGCGTTTCGCGCACATCCCGACGATCCGGCTGCGATCGGGGATCTGCTCGCCGTAGTTTCGATGCAAGGAGATCTGCTCGCGGCTCAAACCAGGTATCAAGAAATGCTTCCGCTGCGCCAGCGCGTCCTGGAACTCACCGGGCGTCTCGCCAAGATGAATCCGGAGCGAGCGGAGGTGCAGCGCAACCTCGCCCTGGCGCATAAGCGATTGGGTGCGGTGTACGGCGTGCTCGAGCGGTTCCTCGAGAGCCGTTCCGAGTATGAGCAAGCGGCGGCGATCGACGAGGCAAGATGCGCGAAGAATCCTTCCGACGGCCGCGCCAAGACGGATTTGTCGTTCGACTATAGCGACCTGGGGTGGGTTTCGTCTCGGCAGGGAGATGACGCCGCGGCGCTGGTCGCGCATCGGAAGGCTCTCGCCATTCGAGTCGCCGCAGCCGCGGCGGACCCCAACGATTTTCGAGCGGCGCGCATCGTCGCCAGCAGCACCGGGCGGATTTCGAACGTGTATCTGCGCCTGGGAGATCTGAAGCAAGCGCTTTCGACGGGCCGCGACGCGGTGACGCAGTGGGCCAGACTGGTCGAGCATTCGAAGACGGACTGGGAATTAGCTACGGAGCTCGCCGATGCGCACCATGATCTCGGCGAGATTTACATGGCGATGGGCTCCAAGCCGGCCGCTGCGGCTGAGTACGAGCAGGCTCGATCCATTTATGTGGGGCTTCGGGACAAGGGAGTGTTGCCGGCCGCGTTGCATAAGAGGATCGATGAGCTCGCCGCGGATGTGGCGTCCGTAAAGAAGTAGCCGTGCATCAGCGAGATCCATTCCTGACTGCTGCGATAGAGGAAGCGCGGCGGAGCCTCGCGGAAGGGGGCATCCCGATTGGGGCCGTGCTGATTGCCGGCGGCAACATTATCGGGCGCGGGCACAACCGCCGGGTCCAGAGCGGGAGTGCGATCGATCATGGGGAGATGAATTGCCTGCGCAACGCGGGGCGCCTTCCGGCCAGCGTGTATCGGGCTTCGACCATGTATACGACGCTGTCGCCGTGTCCGATGTGTAGCGGCGCGATCCTCTTATATAAGATTCCCCACGTGGTGGTGGGGGAAAATGTCACATTCCTCGGGGCAGAGGCCTACCTCCGCCAGCACGGGGTCAGAGTCGATGTGGTGCAGGATGGGGAATGCATCGAATTAATGCGGGCATTCATCACTGCCAAGCCGGAGCTGTGGAACGAGGACATCGGGGTTTAGTGTGTGCGCTGAACCTGTTGCCGCTCAGGCCATTAGATGTTAGGATCACCTTAATGTCCACAGAACAAATCCTCTTACTTCTGGTCGCGGAACGCGATCGCCTCAGCCGGGCCATCGACGCCCTTCAAGGGGGCGCCAAGCGTCGCGGTCGACCGCCGAAGCCGGCATCGGGAGCGGCCGCATCGGCACCGGCTGCCGCGCCTGCCGCACCGAAGAGACGGAAGCGTAAACCGCTGACGGCGGCCCAGAAAAAAGCTCAATCCGAGCGGATGAAGGCATTCTGGGCGGAGCGCCGAAAGAAGCAACAGAAAAAAGCGTAAGAACGATTTGGGTTGGCTCAAAAGCACCACGCGGTGCATTTCGGCCAGAATTCTGGCACGATTAACATCCTGCTTTCAATACGTTGCGAGTGGTGAAATACATGCAACAAGATGTCCGTAAAGAGGGCATCATGAACAGGATTTCACACAACCCGATTCGATACGGGGTAGCACTGGGGGTTTTGGCTTTTTCGAGTCTGGCGACGGCGCAGGAGGCTCCCCAGGCGCCGCCTCCGCCCGGGCAACAGACTCAGCAGGACCAAAATGGTGGATGGCGGCGGATTGGAGAAAGCAATGGGGCGCCTGGGCCTAACGATCCACAGGGGCCTCCGCCGCCAAGTGCCAATATTCCCTCGCAGTTAACGATCAAGCCGGGCACCTACGTAACGGTGCGGCTGAACAACGTGCTTTCCTCGGACAAGAACCAGGTGGGAGATGCGTTTTCGGCGACGCTGGTGCGTCCGGTGGTAGTTGACGGCGTGATCGTCGCGGAGCGCGGCCAGACTTTGGGCGGACGCGTTTCCGAGGCGCAAAAAGCTGGAAAAGTCTCGGGAGTTTCGCACCTCGGCCTGCAGTTGATCGACCTTCCGATTGTCGACGGGCAGCAGGTTCCGATTCAAACGTCATTATTCAGCCGGATGGGTCCAACGTCGCAGGGCCGCGACGCGGCTGCGATAGGGTTGACGACCGGCGCGGGCGCGGCGATCGGCGCGGGAGTGGGTGGCGCGGGCGGCGCAGCCGTGGGCGCGGGAGCCGGACTGGTGGTGAGCACCATCGGCGTGTTGTTCACGCGCGGGCATCCAACCATCATGACGCCGGAATCGATTCTGACGTTCCGCATCGAGCAGCCGATTACGGTTTCGACCGAGCATGCACCGCAGGCTTTCCGTTTCGTCAATCAGGGCGATTATCAAACGTCCGCTGGGCCGAGGTTACGGCCGCGCGGGCCAGCTTATGGTCCGGGGTATGCGGCGGGCTATCCGTATCCATATTACGGTCCTGGGTATTATCCTCCTTATCCCTACTACTGGGGCCCTTCATTCTACGGCGGAGCCTTCTTTGGACCCCGCGTTTTCATAGGCCGGCGCTGGTAGTAGCGTTCTAGTTGCGGTGTGACAAACGTGGTGTGAAGTGGGACAGGCTTCCTGAAGGCCTGTCCCACATTTTTCTTTGGGCGCTAGTGACGGGCTTCGGCGTGGTGGCGAACGTCGACGCCTTTGACCAGAAACAGAACGTCCTCGGCAATATTGGTGGAATGGTCGGCGATGCGCTCCAGGTTTCGCGTCACGGCGAGCAGATCGAGGGCTTGCCGGATGTTCTGCGGATCTTTCTCCATAAAACTCACCAACTCGTGATAGCAGGCGGTGCGCAGGCTGTCGACTCCGTCGTCGGAAGCCAGCACGCTGCGCGCCAGGTCGGCGTCCCGCGTGACGAAGGCGTCCAACGACTTGCGCACCATCGATTGCACCAGGCCGGCGATGTGCGGAATGTCGATCATCGGTTTGATCACCGGCTCCTCCATGAGCGACCGGGCGCGCTGCGCGATGTTTACCGAAAGGTCGCCCATGCGCTCCAGATCGGTGTTGATCTTCAAGGCTGCGACGATCAGGCGCAGATCCGCAGCCATGGGCTGTTGCAGGGCCAGCAGATTGATGGCGAATTCATCGATCTCGATCTCGATTTCGTTGATGCGAGCTTCGTTGCGGAACACTTCCTCGGCGGCGCCGCGATCCTTATGAATGACGGCGCTGATGCTGCGCTGAATGGCGGCTTCGACCAGCGAGCTCATTTCGAGCAGCTTGGTTTTCAGTTGTTCAAGTTCCTCGATGAAATGGCGCACATTTCTCCTTCATCCAAACCATCCTCATCCGAAGCGGCCAGTGACATAATCTTCCGTTTCCTTCTTCGCCGGCGTCTTGAAGATTACGGTGGTGTTGTCGAACTCGACCAGGCGTCCCAGCAGGAAGAATCCGGTGTAATCGGCGACGCGCGCGGCCTGCTGCATGTTGTGCGTGACGATGACGATGGTGCAACTGCTCTTGAGCTGGAAAATCAGGTCTTCGATCTTGGCGGTGGCGATGGGATCGAGGGCCGAACAGGGCTCATCGAGCAGCAGGACTTCGGGATCCACAGCGAGAGCGCGGGCGATGCACAAACGCTGCTGCTGGCCGCCGGACAGGCCGTAGGCGGACTGATGCAGCTTGTCCTTCACTTCTTCCCACAAAGCCGACCGGCGCAGACTTTGCTCCACCTGATCTTTCAAAGTGGAGCGCGACGGCCAGGCCGTTGATGCGCAATCCGTAAGCGACGTTATCGAAGATCGACTTCGGGAACGGATTCGACTTTTGAAACACCATGCCGACGCGGCGGCGCAGCTCGGAAACATCCTGGGTGAAGATGTCCTCACCATCCAGTTGGATCTCGCCGTCCACGCGGCTGTGGCGCACGGTCTCGTTCATGCGGTTCAGCGTGCGCAGAAACGTCGATTTGCCGCAGCCCGAAGGTCCAATGAACGCCGTTACGCGATTCTCATACACCTGCATGCTGATGCCGTGGAGCGCCTGAAACTTCCCGTAAAAGAAATTCAGGTTGGATGCGCTGATTTTGGTCGGCGTCTCGGAGGGCTTGGCATCAACCGAGCCTGGCACGTTTAGGGCGGGCAGTGTCATCTCTCGATCGGAAGCGGATGGCTGTCGGCTGGAAGCTTGCATTATATCACCTGTCCCAACTCATATGCACGATCATCGAGCCACATAAGCTCTCTTGGCGAGGATCAGCCGCGCCACGATATTCACTCCTAAAACCAGCGTGAGCAATACGAAACCACCGGACCAGGCTTGCTGGTGCCAGTCCTCGTAAGGCGCAACAGAGTACCTGAAAATCATTTCCGGGAGGGCCGCCGTCGGTTTATCCCACCCCGGACTCCAGAATCGATTGCCGAGGGCCGTGAACAGAAGGGGGGCGGTCTCGCCCGCGACGCGCGCCAGATTCAACATGATTCCGGTAATGATTCCCGCCTTGGCCGCCGGAATCACCACCGTGAAGATGGCTTTGGACTTGGACGCGCCCAGGGCCATCGCGCCTTCGCGCAATGCGAGCGGCACGCCGCGCAGGAATTCCTCGGAACTGCGGATGGCGATCGGGATCATGATCACGCCCAGCGCGAGGCCGCCCGCAAGCGTCGAAAAATGTTTTTGCGGGACCACGATCAGCGCATACGCGAAAATCCCCATGACAATCGAAGGCACGCCGTTCAGCAAATCGGTGGTGTAGCGCACCGCAAACGAAAATGCGGACCCGCCGAATTCGGCAAGGTAGACGCCACCGAGAAATCCGATCGGAACGCCGACCACCGTGGCTAGCAGCAGCAGCTTCGCGCTGCCCACGATGGCGTTGGCCATGCCTCCGCCGGACTCGCCTACCGGGGCAGGCAGTTTGGTGAAGAAATTCCAACTCAGGGTGCTGGCTCCATGGACGAACAGATAGCCGAGGATGAAGACCAACGTACCCGCCGCGATCAATGTGCACACCCCTGTAAGAGTAAGCATGAATGCGTTCACGATCTTTCGGCGGACCTTGCTCCAGTTCACTGCGAAGTCCCTTTTTTGGTGGTGCTCACCACCAGGATTCTGGCCGCCCCATTGATGATGATGGTAAGAGCAAACAGCACCAGCCCCAACTCGATCAGGGCACCCTGATAGAGGTCTCCGGTCGCTTCCGCGAATTCGTTGGCGATCACCGCGGCAATGGAATATCCGGGCGCGAACAGCGATGCGCTAATCTTTGGGTCGTTCCCGACCACCATCGTGACCGCCATCGTTTCGCCGAGCGAACGGGCAAGCGCAAGGAAGATCGAGCCGACGATTCCCTTTCGCGCAAACGGGACGACCACGTCCCAGGTGGTTTCCCAGCGCGTCGCGCCGAGGGCCAACGCGGCTTCTCGCTGATCGTCCGGCACCGACAGGATCACTTCACGCGAGATCGAGATGATGAAGGGAACGATCATCACAGCCAGGACCACGCCCGCGGAAAACAGGCTCACGCCATAAAACGGTCCCGAAAACAGCGGAGTCCAACCGAGCACGGCGCGAATGTAGGGCTCCGCGGAGCGCAGGAGGGGAAGCAGAATGAAAAACCCGAGAAGACCAATGATCACGCTGGGCACGGCGGCCAGCAATTCGATCAGGAACGTGAGCCCCGAGGAAAGCCTCGGCGGCGCAAGCTCGGCCAGAAAAATAGCGGCGCCGACGCCTAGCGGAATCGCGAAAATCATCGCGAGCGCCGACGTCACCACCGTTCCATAGATGAACGGAAGAGCGCCGAACTGTCCCGCCACCGGATCCCAGGTTGCGGTCCAGAGAAACGACCAACCGAACTTCACCCGGGATGGCTCGGAATTCCGGTACAGCTCGAACACCAGAAGCGCCGTGATGGCAATGACAGCGAAGGCGCAAAGGAAGGTGATCGTATAGGCGATCTCATCGCCACTGCGAAGACGCTGCCCAAGCGAACGCGCCCGGCCTTCGGGGGGCGCGTGAATGGTGGTCGCTGGCGCTGACATTGGGCGGGACTTACTGTATCTTAGCGATCGCCTTCTTCTCTTTCGCTACCACCGCGGCCGGCAACTTGGCATACGACAGCGGCTCGGTCAGATTCTGCCCATCGGTTAGCATCCATGTCAGAAAATCCTTGATCGCATTTCTTTTCGCGGGATCGCTGATCTTCTCCGGGACCAGAAGCCAGGTGAAGCTGGCGATCGGATAGGCGCCTTTCCCGGGCGCGTTTGTGATCGACACCCGGAAGTCATCGGGCATATCTTTTACCGCAGCCGACGCAGCGGTCACGCTCGCGAGATCGGCCTTAAGGAAGACTCCGGCCGCATTCTTCACGTTGCCGTAGGCCATCTTGGTTTGAAGGGCGTAGGTCAACTCCACGTATCCGAGGCTGAAGCGTGTCTGTTGGACCAGACCCGCGACCGCTTCGTTCCCCTTCCCTCCAAGGCCGGTCGGCCAGTTCACGGAAGCGCCACGACCGGGGCCTTTATCCCATTCCGGGCTGATCTTACAAAGGTAGTCCACCCAGATAAATGTCGTCCCGCTTCCGTCAGAGCGATGGACCACGACGATATTTTCGCCAGGCAGTTTGACGCCCGGGTTCGGCCCCGTGATGGCCGGATCGTTCCATTTGGTGATCTTGCCCAGAAAGATTCCCGCCAGCGCCTCGGGAGTAAAGTTCACGACGGCTGTTACGCCAGGCAGGTTGTATGCGGGGACGTCCGCGCCAAGCACGGTCGGGAATGCCAATACATTAAAGCCCCGTTTGTCGTGAAAGTCCTTCAATTGGGCGTCGGTCAGGGCGTAGTCGCTGGCGCCGAAATCCAGGGTGCCCGCAGTGACCTGTTGCACGCCACCGCCCGAGCCAATGGATTGATAATTAATCGAAACGGAGGGAACCTTCTTATGGTACTCGTCGAACCACTTCGAGTACATGGGATACGGGAAGGTCGCGCCACCAGCGGTAATCGTCTGCGCCGACGCGACGCCCGCGATCAGGATGAGGGCAAGAATCGCCCCGCTCACCTTTCGAATCATAATTCGTCTCCTTTATTTAACCAACGTAGTGTTACAAAGCGATTACTTTCCGAGCGTCGGGGCCGACCCCGGCAAGGTGTAGCGAAGATCGAAGAAGCCCATGTTCACATTGGCGTCTGAGCGCGCACCGACGGCCGCAAGCCACGGATTCCGCTGGAGATACGAGTACTGGGTGATCAGGCTCAGAGCCCCCCATTTGGGGTCCTTCCAAAGCGTCGTATTGGTGCCGATGGTGAACTCCTGGATGATCCGGTTTTGACCATCGCTTGACAGGGGGCCGTATCCGATCAGGGTCTTGCCGTTGGCGTCGAGAGCGGTGTCTTTGCCAATGTAAATTCCACCATAATAGGTGTAAATGAGGGTCTTTCCGGCGGTGATTTCAAAGCCGCTCACAGTGGAACCGGAGTGAACCGTTGGAAAGGCTGCCGTTAGAGCGGATGATGAAATCCGGAGCCTCGCCGAAGATATAGCGGCCGCCGCCGTCGCTCCAGTAGTTGTTGGTCAGCAGGCGAACGTTCTTGACCAGGTCGAAATTGAGATTGACAGATCCGCCGCCGCCAACCTTAGAGAAAGTCTGAAACGCCGGAGAGGTGGTGGGGTTGGAAATTTTGTTCGCGATCTCCACGCCGGCGATTTCCAGGTGGAACTTGCGGCTGGGATCGAAGGCCAGCTTGGCAATGATGTCAGGCGCGAGTGCAGCGGATGAAATCACGCTGGTTCCGTTGTTGACCTGGCCGCCTAATAGCCCGGACAGCGCGGACGGAGGAGCGATGACGCTGCCTCCATTGGCGCCGCCGACGTAGGGCTCGGAATTAGAGAGCGCCACGCCGAACGCAACCTTATCCGAGGGGTGGTACACGAACCTGAATTCAGGGATGCGTCCCCAAACCAGGCCCGCTTGGTAGTTCACGTCCATGTCTTGTGAATAGAAGACATCGCCGGGCAGTGGAGAAAGGCTATAGCGATTGGGAGTCATCAAGCTCCATGTCTGGCCGCCCAGGATTTCGAACTTGCCTGTCCGAACGTCGACCCAGTACAGGCGCAGACGAAATACGTACGGGTTGCTGGATACGGCGATTCCGCCGTTGGGGGGATTTCCTGTCTGGCCCAAAAAGTCAGACTCCCAATATCCCATCACCTTCATACCTCTGACGAGAGCGTCGACACGCATGCCGATCCGCGAGTTCTGAGGGCTCATGCGCGTTTCGGTCAGGCTTCCGGCTTGGGTGTTGTTGTAGGGAATACCTCCAAAGTTGGTTCCGATACCCGAGCCGGCGTTCGTGGACCGGGTAACGGACGTCATATCCATAAATCCGACGGGGGTAAAGTAAGCTTCGCCGAGCTTCAACTGAAGCGGAGACGCGCTTTCGGGTTGGGGCGCCGGCGGCACCGGCACCGGCGTTGGCGTCGCGGTGTTAAAGACCGGAGGCGCGACAGGCAGGGGAGCAGACGGGACGATCGGGGTGGTACTGGCGACCTCGCCAGTCTTGGGATAGGCGATCACCGACGTTTCGTCCTTCTTGCCACTCTTCTCGGGCGCTTCGCTCTTGGCGGCGAGCGCACGCCGGAGCTCGTCGATCTGGCGTTGCTGATCGAGCAACATTTTCTTGAGCTGCTCGATATCAGAGCTGGAGGCTGAAGCCGCGGCGGCCGGTCGCCCGGCGGAGGAATCGTCCGCGATGGGCTTGTCGTCCGCCATTATGGGCAACGCGAGGCTCAAGAAAATCGCCAACGCGGAGGTTAGCTTCCGGTGTGGCAACGGTCGTCTGGTCATTTTAATGGTCTCCTCGACATGGAATGTCGGCTGAACTTAGAGAAAGCAAGACTAAGAAGAATCCGCAGCATAACGGGCGGGCGTTATATTGTCATGAAAGATTAGTTACAAATTGATGACAGGGCAATTTTTGGTCGAAGGCGGACTACCGGGTTACTTCAGCGTCGGCGGAGTCGATCGAGGGGAAGCAGGCCAGGAGACCGTCGCAGTGGGTGACTTCGAGCAGCGTCTGGATGCGCTCCGAGATGCCGACGATGCCGAATCCGCGGCGGGTACGCTGGCAGGAGGCGAAGGCGCTGATGACGGCTCCGAGACCGGCAGAATCCATATAGGGAACGTTCGCGATGTCGATGATCAGCGGCTTGCTGTGGTCGCGCCGGGCGAGGTCCTGAAAGTCAAACAGCGTTCGCAAAGTGAGCGGGCCGGAGAGCCGCAGGATGCGGGCGCCTTTGGGACTAACGAGGACTTCGATGCTGAGCTCTTCGGAACGGCCTGGAGTCACAAGGTAATACTGTATCGTTCACGCGTTACAAATCGGTGACGAATCTCAGTAGACGTTGGTTTCGGCGGGAGCCTTGCGGGACGCGAATCGGGTGATGCGCAGGTCGTCAATGTTAATGGAATGGGCGCGGCCGTCGAGGACTTCTTCGGCGATGAGCATTCCAGTGGCGGGGGAGTGCATGACGCCATGGCCACTGAATCCGCTGGCATCGATATAGTTATGGAGATGGGGATGGCGGCCCAGGACGGGCAGATGATCGGGCGTGTTTTCGTATAGGCCGGCCCAACAGTTGCGGCGTACGATGCCGAGGTCCGCGATGAAAGGAAACCGCTTTGCGCCTTGTTCGAGGACGGTCTCGAGCCAATCCCAGTCGACGGCCAGATTCTCGCCGGGAGGCTCATTTTCGTTGGTCACGCCGATCAGAAGTTTGTCGCCTTCTTTGCGCATGTAGAAACCGGTTTGGGTATCGATAACGAAGGGCGAATCGGGGAATGGAATCGGCTCGCTCATATAAATACAGCGGCGGTAGGGAAGGACCGGGATTTCGAGGCCGGCCAGCGCGCCGACCGATCCAGCCCAGGGTCCGGCGGCGTTGATGACGGTATCGCACGCGATGGCGCCGTTTGGAGTTTCGACGGCGACGACGCGGCCGGCGCTTTTGCGGATCCCGATGGCTGGGGTCGCGCGGCGCAGGTCTACTCCGCGCTTGCGGGCCGCGGAGAGATAGCCGGTGGCGACACCGTGGGGATCGCAGTGGCCATCGTCGGGACAATACGTCGCGCCCAGAAGACCGTCGAGATTCGCGGACTGCATCATCGCGCCGATTTCGGCCGGAGAGAGCACGCGACTGCGGACGCCGAGCGAGTTTTGAAGAACTACGCTGCGTTGGTATTGTTCCCAGGTATCGGGTTCGGAGACGAGCAACAGGTAGCCAATCTGCTTCAAGCCGGAGTGGCCGCCGATTTCCTCAGTGAAGCGCGTCAATCGCTCGATACTGTAGAGGGAGAGGCGGATGTTCACTTCGCTCGCGAACTGGTGACGTACGCCGGCGGCGGAACGGGCGGTGCTGCCGGTGACTTCGGTGTCGGCCTTTTCGAGGATTATGACATCCGCACAGCCTCGGGCGGAGAGATGATAGGCGATGGAGGAGCCGACGATCCCCGCGCCGATGATGACGACAGACACTCTGTTATTTTAATTGGCCACAGATAAACGCCGATGAACGCAGATCCAATTTATTTTGCAGATCTCGGGATTTTTTGGTTGGCCATCGCGGAGTTGTAAGCGAACCAGGCCATGGCCGCGGCTGCCTGGCGAATTTCGTTGACGTTGACGCGGTCCACGGTATCCATGTTGGTGTGATGGGTGCGTACGTCGTAGTTTACGTAATCCTGAATGGGATTGAATCCGGGAACGCCGGCTTCGATGAAGCTGAGATGATCCGTCGAGCCGACCGGCTCGATGATATTGCGTCTCGCGTCGAATGATTTCATGGGCGCGAGCCAGGCGTCGAAGAGCGGGCGGACGGCTTCGTTGTTTTGCAGATACCAGCCGTAAATCGGGCCGGTACCGTTGTCGATATTGAAATAAACATCCATCTTTTCGCGCGCTTGCGTGTTCGCATCGCCGAGAAGATGCTGCTTGACCCAGGCCTTCGATCCGAGCAGGCCCTGCTCCTCGCCGGCCCATAACGCGACGCGAATGGTGCGGCGCGGCTTGGCTCCGACAGCTTTGAGAATACGCATGGCTTCGATCACCGTGGTTGATCCGTCGGCGTTGTCGGTGGCGCCGACGCCGGTGTGCCAGGAATCGAGATGGCCGCCGATCATTACGACCTCATCGGCTACAGACGGGTCGGAGCCGGGGAGTTCGGCGATCACATTGTAGGCGTTGCCGTTGTCGGCGTCGTAGAATTTCGTCTGCACATTCACGCGAAGCCTTACAGTAACGCTCTGTTGGAGCATGTTCGCGATCATGTTGTAGTGCTCGGCGCTGAGCGTGATGGTGGGGACGGCGCCGGCGCCGAGGTCACGGCCCTGGACGAATACCGTGCCGTGCTCGCCGCGGCTGGGCTTGAGGATGACGCCCGCACCGGATTCTCGAACCGTTTGGGCGATTGCTTGGGCAGGCGTGGCGCCGCGGCCGCCGGGCCGCTGGCCTACGCTGGTGGCGTAGGCAGCGGACATGGGCGTGTAATCGGGATCGCTCGGCTGCGGGCGGTCCTTGCGCACGAAGTTGGTCATGATCGGATCGGTCATGACGATGGCGCCTTTCAGTTGCGCGCGCATGGTATCGACCAGTTCGGGAGTTTTTCCGCCGAGAAAGACTGGCGATGCGACGAGTTCGCCGGTGGTCGAAGGAGACCATGCATCGGCGTAACCAAGCAGCGGGAGATAACGGGGCGAGATCATCTCGACGGTGAGTTTTTCGAGAGTCCAGCCGCGGCCGAACTGGAACGGCTCCATGCGCGCATTCGAGAGGCCGAAGGACGTGAGCACGGCGCGGGCGTAATCCGAAGCCTGCTTTTGCGCGGGCGACGCGGTGAGGCGCGGACCGATTTTCACGGTGAAAGTGTCGAAGACAGACGCGGCGTGGGAATGGTCGAGAGCCTCGGCGCAAATCTTCGAATACATTTCACTATCGATGGGAGTTTGCGCGTGCACGATCGCCGCGGAAAGTAACCAGACGATATGTTTTTTCATGGGATAACCACACGCTGGAACTCGGGCATGTCTTTCATTTTTGCGAATACCGGATCGGCAGCGGCCTGCGGCTTCAGGTTCTTTTGTATCTCGAGGGCTGCCTGGAGCGCTTCAAACGCGTTGATGTATTCTCCAACCTGCGCGTAGCGCTGAGCCAGTGCGTAGCGAACCTGCTCACTGCGCGGGTTCATCGCGGCGGCGAGCTGTTGTTCCTTTAAGGCGTTCGGCGAATTTCCCGGACTTGGCCAATTGCGCCGAAAGCTGGCTATGACTGCCCGCCATAGTTAGATTCAGAAGGCGATGCAATTCTTTGAACGGATCAACAGCGTCGTCGACGCGGATGTCGACAATGCGCTCTACTGTCGAGTTAGAACCCGCCGGAATTGGCTTGACGACGAGGATGCCTCCGGACTGCATGCCGCGGCGATCGCCACCCTTGGATTGCCCGGCGTCGAGCGCGGCCATGAAGCGTTCGGCCATGGTGCCAGCGGCGCTTCGATAGGCCTCCGCCATCGCCTTTACAACCGCTTCGCCCGCCAGCGTGTTGCCTTGCACGGAAAAGTTCTCACCCGACACGTGACCGGCGAATTGATGGTCCAGCGTACCTTTCCCGGTGAAAACAGCCGAGCGGCCATGGGCGTCAATGACGGCGACCTGACGCGTGTCGCGGCCGGGATCTTCATCGGTGATTTTCTTCACCACCTCAGCGGGCGTGAGGCCCTGCTGAAGCAGCGCGATCGCCTTCGGACCATAGAGGCGATTCGCGGAAGCTTGCGTGGCGACAGCGCCAACACCGGCTATGGCATAGGGAACCGCCGCGCCGGCTCCGAAAGCTCTGGACTGTACGGCGACGCCGAGCTCGTTGGTTGTGGGATCGTAGGCGATGATCGAGAACGTGGAGAACCACGGATCGTCGGCAGCAAAGGACAGCGTCGCGGCGGCGAACAAGAGACCGAAAGTCAGCGATCTCATAACACCTCCCAAATCAAAGTTTATTACTTGGTCGCGTAATCGAGCGGCGGCTTTCCGTCGGCGGGGATGCGAGTGGTCCATTTCCGGCCGGCCAGGCGGGTTTCGAACGAATCGCGCGCGGATTTGAGCTCGTCGGGATTCTGGAACAGTTCGATGGCGCCGAGGGCCAGGGTGCGCGCGGCGACCACCATGCCTTTACGTCCAATGGTCGAACCGGCGCACGCGGCGGCCTGCCAGGTGTGGGCGCCGACGCCGGGCACGAACGTCGCGGCAGTTAACTGAGCGGTGGGAACCACCCAGCTCACGTCGCCGGAGTCGCTGGAGGCTGAGCTGACGGCTTCGGACTTGTCGGCGATGACTTTCTCGGGTCCTGGCGACTTTACGGGCGCTCCCAGCGTCTTCTGCAATTCTTCGGCGAACTTCTTTTCGTCGGGCGTGTATTGGTATCCGCCGGCTTTTTGAATCGCGCGGCCGAGAACGGCCGACAGAGTGTCGTTGGGAAGAACGTTCGAGTAGTTGGTGCCCTGTTCGAACTCCATGCGGGTGCCGGAGGCGAGCGCGCCGGCCTTGGCGCAATCCATGATGCGCTCCCAGATGCCGTTCAGAACCTGCGCATCGGGATTGCGGGCGACCAGATTCACCTCGGCGAACGCGGGCACGATGTTGGGGGCTTGTCCGCCGTTGGTGATGATGTAGTGGATGCGGGTTTCCTGGGGAACGTGCTCGCGCAGAAATTCGATGGCGTTGAGCATGATCATGACGCCGTCCAGGGCGGAGCGTCCATGGTCGGGCGCGGCGGCCGCGTGTGCAGCAACACCGTAAAACTTGAATCTGCCGCCGTTGTTGGCCAGCAGCGAACCGAGGTTGACGCGATTAGAATCGCCGGGATGCCAGGCGAGGACGGCGTCGACATCCTTGAAGAGTCCCGCGTGGAGCATGTAGATTTTTCCGCCGCCGCCTTCCTCGGCAGGAGTTCCGTAGTAGCGGATGGTCCCTTTCAATCCTCGGGCCTGCATTTCTTCTTTGATCGCGACGGCGGCAAGAGCGGAGGCGGATCCGAGCAAGTTGTGGCCGCAGCCATGGCCCGGAGCACCGGCTACGACGGGCGACTGCGTGGGGACGTCCTTTTGAGACAGGCCCGGCAGCGCATCGAATTCGCCCATAAGAGCGACCACCGGCTTGCCGCTTCCAAAGGTCGCGGTGAAGGCGGTGGGCATGCCCGCGAGGTTGGCGCGAACGTCGAATCCGTTGGCGCGAAGCTCCTGCTGCAAGAGGGCGGAGCTCTTGGTTTCGTGATACCCGAGTTCGGCGTTCTCCCAGATCTGGCGCGAGATTTCGCCGAAGCGCGCCTCGTGGGCGGAGACGTGATCGAGAACATCATCAGCGGCGTAGAGGTTCGCGACCGCGAGAATCACGATAGGGAACAGATTTTGCTTCATTCGAAGATTGTAACTTGCCTGCGATTTTAGCGATACGCCGTGGCTTGGATGTTATAGAGCTGGGCGTATTGGCCGTTTTTCGCGAGGAGGGTTTCGTGGGTGCCGGATTCGACTACCCGAGATCCATCGAGAACGATGATGAAGTCGGCCATGCGTACGGTGCTGAATCGATGAGAGACCAGGATCGTGATGCGGCCGGCGCGTTCCTTTTCGTTATGCGCCGCCGCGGCGAAGCGCTCGAAGAGGGCGTGCTCGGTTTCGGCGTCGAGCGCGGCGGTGGGTTCGTCGAGGATTAACAGAAGAGGCGTCTCGCGCATGAATCCTCGCGCAAGCGCGAGTTTCTGCCATTGACCGAAGCTGATCTCGACGCCGTCGGGCCAGGTGGGGCCTAATTGAGTTTCGAGGCCGGAAGCCAGATGCTCGATTACATCGTTGGCGCCGGCGCGGTCCACGGCCACGATTACGGCGGGGCCATCGTCAAGATGTGGAACGTCGCCGATCCCGACGCTGTGGCGGGCCTTAAATTCGAAGCGGAAGAAATCCTGAAAAGCGCCGGCCAGGCGGGAGCGCCACTGGTCCGGCGGCATGCGCGCGAGATCCACGTTGTCGATCAGGATGCGTCCGTTGGTGGGCTGATACATTTTGCAGAGAAGCTTGACCAGAGTCGTCTTGCCGGCTCCATTTTCGCCGACGATGGCGATGACGGAACCGGGGTCGAGATGTAGGTTCACGTTGTCGAGCACGATGCGATCCGTGCCTGGGTAGGCAAACGATACGTGGTCGAAGCAGATGCCGTGTGTGAGGCGATCGGGAACCAGTGCATCCGCGCCTTCGAGCAGCGATGCGGCGTAATCTTCGAGCCACGCCAGACGCCGGGAACCGTCGAGCCAGACGCCGCGCAGGAATCCGATTTCGCCAACGGTCGCGCTGAGATACGCGGAGAGACGGGAGCCTGCGGCGAGCACCAGTAGAACATCTCCGGGTCCGCGCTTGAGTACGGATGCGACGAAGATGACCGCGGCAACGTATCCTGCGCCGAAGATCGCCCAGCCAACCGCGTGCCACGCGGCGCTGCCGCTGCGGGCGGAGGCGACGGGTCCATACCAGCGTTCCCAGGCTTCGCGGCGCTGAGCGATCAGGCGATCGCCGATGCGGGTGACGCGCACTTCCTTTCCAGGCGGCGCCGTCGTGGCGAGGTCGAAGAGATGGCGCGCGAGGCGATTCGAGGCGGCGCCGCGTTCTTCGGCGGCTCGCTCCACGCCGGGTCGCCAAGCGGAGCTGAGGACTGTCGGCAAAGCACACACAACCAGCAGCGCCAGCGCAGGATGGATGGATACGAGCAGCGCGATGGCGACGCCGAGACGCAGGATCCAGCCGCAGGTGGTGAACATCGACATGTACATGTGGTCGAGCACGTAGACCTGGTTGCGAAGGACGGCCAGGCGATCCAGATACTCGGGGCGTTCGTGATGTTCGATGCCAGTGACAGACGCCTGAAGGCGCGCAACGTGCGATTCGAGCGCGATGGTCACCTGATCGCGAAAACGGCGCTGGGTACGGTCGCTGATGACTTTCAGAAACCAGGTCGCGGCGGCGGAGATCGCCAAGCCAAGCGCGGCGGCGATCACCAGTCGACGGCGGCCTTCGAGCACGCCATCGGCGAGGAACTTCAGCCACAGCGCGAGCAGAGCATCGGGCAGGGCGGCGAGCAGCGATAATCCGAACGCGACGCTCAGCAGCAGAGGCTCGGCTTCGTAGCCGCGCTTGAGGGCTCGCCACATGGACGAGAATGCCGGTGGGAACGTCCTGAAATTTAGTCGAGGACATCGAATTTGGCTCCTGCCTCTTCTTCTGAATCGAATCGCGAGGCTTGCATGTCGAACATGGTGCGATAGCGGCCGTTGGCGGCCATCAGATCCTCGTGCGTGCCGAGTTCGACGACTTTTCCGCGCTCCAGGACGCAGATTCGATCGGCTTGACGAACAGTTGAGAAGCGGTGGGAAATGAGGATGGTGGTAGTGTGGCGCGTGGCTGCCAGGATGCGGTCGAAGATCTCGGATTCTCCGCGGACGTCAAGTTGAGCGGTGGGCTCATCGAGCAAGACTACGCCTGCGCCGAGCCGCACGGCGCATAATGCGCGCGCGAGAGCGATGCGCTGCCACTGGCCTCCGGAAAGGTCCGTGCCACCGGGGTAGCCGCGGGCGAGAATCGTGTCGAGACCGGCGAGATTCGACGCGCCCGCTTCGGCGAGAGCTTTTAGAATTGCCTCGTCGGGCGCACCGGCGGGAGCGACGTTGTCGCGCAGGGGAAGTTCGAAGCGAATGAAGTCCTGAAATACGGCGGTGAGGCGCGATCGCCACGAGTCGAGGGCGAGCGCGCGAAGATCGACGCCGTCGACTTCGATCGAGCCCTCTTGCGGGTCGTAGAGGCGGCACAGAAGTTTCGCGATGGTGGTTTTTCCAGCGCCGTTCTGGCCGACGATCGCGAGAGACGTTCCGGCGGGAATGGTGAGGTCGAAACCCTCCAGAACCGGCGTGCCGGTGGTGGGATATGAAAACGTGACGTCGCGAAAACGGATTTCTCGCTCAGGCATCGCAGCGGCGGGACGCTGTTCGGCGACAGACGCCAACGCGCCTTCAGAATCCATGGCGTCTTCCAAACGCAGCACGGCTACGGCGGGAGCAGAAGCGCCATCGAGCGCCCACGACAGCCCACCGAAAGCGATCATACTAGTGCTGACCGCGGCCGCCGCAAAGGTGACCAGCCTGCCAATCGAAAGACTGCCGTCGGCGGCGGCATTTCCGAGCGACCAGAATACGGCGACGTTCGCAGCGAGCACGATCAGCAGGCTCCAGAGCACGGGGCGTTCCCGCAGACGCGTCGCTTGCCAGCGAAGGTCGTGAAGGCGCTTGCGCCGCGAACGGAAGCGTTCGATCACCCAGCCGGACAGGCCGAATAGCCGCAGTTCCTTGGCCGCGGGAGGATCGACAGCCAAACGATAAGCATAGTCCGCGTGGCGCTGCGCGTCGCGTACTTCGTCGGTGTTTCGGTCGCGCCACACGCCGCTTTCACGCAGAAGCCAGTGGGTAGCGAGCCATGCTCCCGCGAGCAGAATCGGCGCCCACCATGCGAATCCGATCAAGACGGCCGCGGAGGCGAGACCGCCGACGAATTCGACCAGTCCGCCGGCAATGAAGTCCATGGAGATGGCCATCGGCGGACCCGCAATGGCGAGATCGAAGTCGCGCGCCATGGTGAGATCGTTGGTGAGCTTGGGATTTTCCAGGTGTCCCATGCCGGGCGGGCGGACGCAGGCTGTAGTGAGTCGATCGTAAAGCCAGGCCGCGACGCGGCTGCCGAGGTTGGCTCCAACGGTTTGATGAATCGGCGGCAGGACTTGCAGGAGCACGAACACGATGCCGACGGTCGCAAGCGGAACGTCCAGTCTGCTGCCGCGTTGGACCGCGGCGACGAGGGTTCCCATGGCGATCGCGAACAGCGCGGGAAGGAGCCCACGCGCGAGCAGAAGGGTCCACCAGGCGACCGCGAGAGAGCGGCCGGCTTGCGGCAGGACGCGGATGAATTTCCATTCGTTACGTGCGCGGAGGCGGTGGATCACTTGGGGTCGCTCCGGATTCCAATGAGTATAACCTGAGCCGCGTGAAAAAGTTATGGCGAGCGGTCGACCTTAGTATGTTGGTCGCGCTACCGGCATTTCATTCTTCTGCCCGGGATAAAGGGCTCGGGCATGGATCGTTTTTGCCTGCCCATCTTATCGTGATTGCCGCGCGCAAGACCGGATGTATACTGCTCTAGGAGCTCATTGAAAAACCCGCGGCTGGCACCGCTTCCTCGCGGTCGCGGCTCGGCAGGTGAGTGCAAATATATGCGCTTCTGGGCGGCGCGCGTTTCGGAGTTTTCAACAAGCTTGTGGAATCGAACCGAATGGGAGGTCCCTTGAATTTTTCGCGGCGAGATTTGAGATTCCTGCTTCCGGCGCTGGCAGCAGCCGGCAGCAAAGCGCAGACCCCGCCCATGTTATCTTCCAAGACCTATCGCTTCGAGGACTTAGTCACGAAGACAAATGCTAACACCAAGTCGACGGCCGTGCTCGAAGGCAAGACACACACGGGATTTGCGATTCAGGTGCATGAGACCGAGGTTTTTCCGGGGCAGATGCCGCACCCGCCGCATCATCACGAGCATGAGGAAGTGACCATGGTCCGCGAAGGGTCGCTGGAGGTCACCATCGCGGGTAAGGTTAGCCACGCTGGTCCCGGATCGGTGATCTTTGTCGGATCGAATGACGAGCACGGATGGAAGAACATCGGGACCACGCCGGCGCGATACTTCGTGATCGAGTTGAGGGGCTGAGGCCGGCGCGAACGAATCGGTGACGACCCTTTCAGAGCGGCCCCGCAAGTTCTTCGGATGGTGGATCACGGCGGCTGCGTTCGTCACTTCAGGGCTCGCGGTCGGCGTGCCGTATTACAACATCGGGTTTTTCTACGATTACTTCCAGCGCGGCTTTGGATGGTCGCGCGCTGAAATTACTCTAGGATTCCCGCTGGCGGCGTTGCTGACGCTGTGGGCGGGACCGCTATTCATTCATCGGTTCAGCGCGCGCATGCTGATTGTCGCGGGAAGCGGGTTAACAGCGATCGCGCTCGCCGCGTTCGGCAAAATGGGCTCGACTCTGTCGATCTACTACGCGATCTGGATGGTCTATACAGCCGGCTACATTTTCTCGGGGCCGATCCCGCATCAGTTGATCGTCTCTTATTGGTTCCGGAAGAACCGCGGGAAAGCGATGGGTGTCGTGTATGTCGGAAATGGACTGCTTGGGTCGGTCGGGTCGCTGCTGGTCAAGCCGTTGACCGAACGATTCGGGTTTCAAGAGGCGTTGATGATTTTGGCTGCGCTCGTATTGCTGTGCTGGCCGATCGCGATCCTGATTCTTCGCGATAAACCCTCGGACCTCGGCCAGTTCCCGGATGGCGACCGCGTTGCGCCCGCGGAGGCTGCACTTGAATCGCACTCCTTCGCCGAACTGCTGGGGAGCTATTCGTTCTGGCTGTTGCTGATCGGGAGCTTCTGTTCGATCGGCGCGGTCGGGGCGATTAACTTTCATCTGAAATTTGTCTTTCTCGACGCTGGCTTCGCCACAGGACCGGCAGTGGATGCCGTGTGGCGCACGGCTTCGGTACTGATTCTCTGGTCGAGCGTAGCAGGACGGCTGCTGATCGGTGGGCTGGCGGATCGCTTTTCGAAGAAAGTGGTGATGACGGCGACGTTCGCGCTGATCGCGGCGACTATCCCGATTCTGCTCCTGGTGCGGCCGGGTCAGGAGGGCGCGCTGTATTCCTTCGCGGTCTCGTTTGGATTTGGGTTGGGCGCCGACTATATGCTGATTCCGCTGATGGCCGCAGAACAATTCGGCGTCAACAGCCTGGGTCGCGCGATGGCGATCATCCTGCCGGTGAATACCATTGGCCAAACCTGGCTTCCGTATCTGGTCTCGATTTTGCGAGATCGGTTCGGAAGCTACTCGATCGCGATGGGAGCGGTGCTGGCAATCGCGCTGGCAGGGGCGATCTCGATTGCGATTCTTCCAAGACATATTGCGGGCGAATTATTATGGCAAAGAAAAATATCGGCATCATCATGAACGGCGTGACAGGGCGCATGGGAACGAACCAGCACCTGGTGCGCTCGATTCTCGCCATTCAGCAGGACGGAGGCATTCCGCTGCCGGACGGCACACGGTTGTGGCCCGATCCAATCCTGGTGGGTCGCAATGAAATGAAACTTCGGGAGCTGGCGGAAGCTCACGGCGTCGCGCGATGGAGCACCAATCTTGCGGAGTGCCTGGCCGATCCGTCTAATACGATCTATTTTGACGCGCAGACAACGGCGCGGCGCGCGGAGGATCTGCGCACGGCGATCCTTGCCGGCAAACACGTGTATTGCGAAAAGCCGGTGGCGGATACGCTTGCGGCGGCGATGGATTTGGCGAAACTCGCGCGGCAGCGTGGGGTGAAACACGGTGTAGTCCAGGACAAACTGTTTCTGCCTGGCATCCGCAAGCTGAAGCGCCTCGTCGACGGCGGATTTTTCGGCAGGATTCTTTCGATTCGCGGCGAATTCGGGTATTGGGTTTTTGAAGGAGACTGGCAGCCGGCGCAGCGGCCGTCCTGGAATTATCGAGCAGAGGACGGCGGAGGCATCATCATGGACATGATCTGCCATTGGCGCTATGTGCTCGATCATACGTTCGCTCCGGTCAGGCGCGTGAGCTGCCTGGGCGCAATCCACATTCCGGAACGATGGGACGAGAACGGGAAACGATACAGGTGCACCGCCGAGGATGCGGCCTACGCGTGTCTCGAGCTGGACGGCGGCGTCATCGCGCAGATGAACTCATCGTGGAACGTGCGCGTCTACCGGGATGAGCTGCTCCAGATTCAGGTGGAGGGCACGGAGGGCAGCGCGGTCGCGGGTTTGCGCGGGTGCAAGACGCAGCATCGCGCTAATACTCCGATGCCGGTGTGGAATCCCGATATTCCCGATACGATGGACTTTCGCGCGGGCTGGCAGGAGGTGCCGGACAATCAGGAGTTCGAGAATGCGTTCAAGGTCGAATGGGAAATGTTTCTGAAGCACGTCGAGCTGGGGACGCCATTCAAGCACGATCTGATGGAAGGCGCGAAGGGAGTCCAATTGGCCGAATTGGCGATCGCATCCTGGCGCGAGGGCCGCTGGATGGACGTTCCGGATCTGGGGACATAGATGCCGGAGCTGATACTGCCCCTCGATGGCGTTCTGACTCGCTGCCGGATTGAGCGAGCTTGTTCGTACCAGCCGCCAAAAAACCCGATTCAATCGCGAACGATGTATGCCGCGGGGCACGTCGTGGCGGGGGACAATGGCGAGATCGATTGGGAGTCGACGCTCGCATTCCGGCGCTATCTGTGGTCCTACGGTTTGGGCGTGGCGGAGGCGATGGATACCGCGCAGCGCGGGATGGGTTTGAACTGGGATGCGGCGCGCGAACTGATTCGACGATCACTCAGTGAGGCGGGAGGCTTGATCGCCTGCGGCGCAGGAACAGATCAACTTCCAGAGGGGCAGGCCGTTTCGCTCAAAGAGATTATTCGGGCTTACGAAGAGCAATGCGAATGGGTGGAGCGGCGCGGCGGCCGCGTCATTCTGATGGCAAGCCGGGCTCTGGCTCAGACTGCGACGTTGCCTGACGATTATCTGGCCGTGTATTCGCGTATCCTGCCGCAACTGAGACGGCCGGCGATTCTGCATTGGCTGGGAGATATGTTCGATCCCAAGCTCGCTGGATATTGGGGATCGCGCGATTTAGATGCGGCGATGGAAACCTGTCTCACGCTAATCCGGGATCACGCGTCGAAGGTGGACGGGATCAAAATCTCGCTATTGAACGCGCCGCGTGAGATCGATATGCGGCGCCGCTTGCCCGACGGAGTTCGCATGTACACCGGCGACGATTTTCATTACGACGAACTGATTCGCGGCGACGGCACGCGTTTCAGCCACGCGCTGCTGGGTATTTTCGATGCGATCGCGCCCGCGGCATCGGCGGCGGCACAAGCGCTGGATGCCGGTTTCTATGATGAGTTCGATCGCATCCTGGCCGCGACGCTGCCCTTGTCGCGGCACATTTTCGAACACCCGACGTATTCATACAAAACCGGTATCGTGTTTCTCGCCTATCTGAACGGTCATCAGGAGCGGTTCAAAATGGTGGGCGGCGCGGAAAGCGCACGCGGGATCGAACATCTTTCGAAACTGCTGGTGCTGGCGGAACAGGCGGGCGTGCTACTGGATCCGGAACTCGCGTGCCGGAGGATGCAAGGGTTACTCGACGCATGATCGAGCGGCTGAGTCTCAATCAGATCACGGTCAACCGCCTGACGCTGCGCGAGTGCGCGGAAGCTTGCGTGCGGCACAAGATTCCATGGATCGCTCCGTGGCGAAACCGGGTTCAGGAGATCGGGCTTCAAGAAAGCGCGCGCATTTTGCGCGATTCCGGGTTACACGTATCCAGTTTGTGCCGTGGCGGATTTTTTCCCGCCGTAACCCAAGTCGAACGGCAGGAGAGAATCGACGACAACCGGCGCGCCATCGACGAAGCCGCAGAACTGGACGCAGGGTGCCTGGTTTTGGTCTGCGGGCCTGCGCCGGATCGCGATCTCGATGCGGCGCGCGGAATGGTCGCCGACGGGATCGCGGCGATTCTGCCGCATGCGCGGGAGCGGGGCGTGCGGCTCGGCATCGAACCGCTGCATCCGATGTTCGCGGCGGACCGAAGCGTCGTCGTCACGCTGGACCAGGCTTTGGATTTGGCCGGGCAGTTCGACTCGCCCGGTGCGGGCGTGGTGATCGATGCGTTTCACCTGTGGTGGGACCCGCGGCTTTATGCGGCGATTCAACGAGCAAGCGGGAAGATCGCGGGGTTCCACGTGTCCGACTGGGCTGTCCCGTTGCCGGGAATCGTGACCGGGCGGAGCATGATGGGCGACGGAGTCATCGAGCTGCGGCGCATCCGGAGCGCGGTAGATGCGGCGCGGTACGATGGACCGATCGAGGTCGAGATTATGAACGAAGCGATTTGGGAACGGCCTGCGGATCGCGTAATTCCCGAAATGATCGATCGCTACCTGGCTTGCGTATGAGAGGGCAAAGGTACAATTCACGTATGCGCGTTTTCGCCACGTCGTGGGTGTTGGCTGCTCTTGTGGTGTACGGCCAGACAGCAGTAAAACTCGATCCGGTGGCTGCGGAACGAGGACGATCGCAGTTCAAGTCGAGCTGCGGATTCTGCCACGGCGAAGATGCGACGGGGAATCGCGCGCCCGACTTGGTGCGGTCCGTCACCGTGGGTCACGATGTCCATGGCGATTTGCTAGCTCCGCTAATCCGCAATGGGATTCCAGACAAGGGAATGCCGGCTTTTTCGACGCTGACCGCCAGGCAGATTTCAGACATCGCGACGTTCCTTCACCAGCGCGCCCGGGATGCGATCGCCACCAATCACGTGCCGGCGGATTATCCGCTGGCGAAACTGCTGACGGGGAATGCGAATGCGGGCAAGGTGTATTTCAATGGCGCGGGAGGCTGCTCGGGATGCCATTCGCCGACTGGCGATCTGGCCGGTATCGCTGGCAAGTACAGCCCGCTCGAGTTACAGCAGCGATTTCTGTACCCCGGCGCCAAAGCGGCCAAGCCGACAGCGATCGTGACGCTGCCGGATGGATCGAAAGTGGAAGGCACAGTGATGCACGTGGACGAGTTCAGCATCGCGATTACCGGTAAGGATGGGTGGTACCGATCTTGGGACACTTCTCGCGTCAAAGTGGAGATTCACGACCCGTTGGCCGGACATCGCGCTTTGATGCCGAAATACACTGACGCCGATATTCACAATCTGTTCGCGTATCTGGAAACGCTGAAATAGGAACATCAATGATGACGCGCGCCCTTCTTCTCGCGATTTTGACCACGCTAAGCTTCGCCGGCGACGGTCTCGATCCCAAGGCTTTACTCAAGCCTCCGGCCGACTCCTGGCCCACCTACAACGGCGACTACACCGGACGCCGGTACAGTCCGCTCTCGCAGATCAACCAGGGAAACGTCGGGCAGCTTACAGTCGCGTGGATGGCGCAGATGAAATCCGTCGCGATCAAGTCCACTCCGCTGTTGGTCAACGGAATCCTGTACATGACCACCCCGGACAATGTTTGGGCGCTGGACGCGCGGACGGGGCGGACGATCTGGCACTATTTTCGCGAATCCCAGGGCGACAAAATCGGGCAGCGCGGAGTCGGAATGTACAAGGATTGGGTGTATTTTGAAACCCCCGACTGCCATCTGGTTTCTCTGAATGCCAAGGACGGGTCTCTGCGTTGGGACATTGAGCTGGCCGATCCGAAAATCGGATACTTCGCCACCATGGCTCCACTGATCATTAAGGATCATGTGCTGGTGGGCGTTTCCGGCGATGTCACCGACGTGCCGGGATTTCTGGACGCGCGCGATCCGGAAACGGGTAAATTGCAGTGGCGCTGGTACACGGAACCCAAGGCCGGCGAGCCCGGATCGGAGACGTGGCCGAAGGGAACGGACGCCATTTCGCATGGCGGTGGCATGACATGGATGACCGGCACTTACGATCCGGAATTGAATCAGACTTACTGGGGCATCGGGAATCCCAACCCGGTGCTGAACGGCGATGGACGCAAGGGAGACAATCTTTATACCTGCTCGATCGTCGCGCTCGATCCGGATACCGGCAAGCTCAAGTGGTACTTCCAGCCGTCGCCGCACGATACGCACGATTGGGATGCGGTGCAGACGCCGGTTCTGTTCGACGATACGGATCGCGGCGTGCGCCGCAAGTTGCTCGGGCAAGGGAGCCGCAACGGATATTTCTTCGTGCTCGATCGATCGACGGGTGAGCACATATTGACCAAGCCCTTCATCGAGACCAACTGGTCGACCGGTATCGACTCGCATGGCCAGCCACGACCGGACATCAAGAAGGAGCCGAAGCCCGATGGCGTACTCGTTTCGCCAGGCTCCGATGGCGCGACCAACTGGATGTCACCAAGTTACAACCCGGACTACGGCCTGTTTTTCTTGAGCGCGCGGCGATTGTGGAGCATGTTTTATATGACCGTCGACGGCAAGGCCGAAGGATGGGCGGGCCGCGATCGAAATCTGTGGGCGGAGTCCGTGCTCGAAGCCATCGACACTCATACCGGCGATATCCGGTGGAGACACGAACTGGGCGAAGGCGAGGACACCGCAGGCATTTTGACCACTGCGGGGAAACTGCTGTTCACTGCCGACAATTCAGAGAACCTGATCGCCCTGGATCCGGCCACGGGCAAAACGCTGTGGCATGTAAGCGTAGGCGGACGGATGGTCGCGTCGCCGATGACTTATGAGCTGGACGGAAGGCAGTACGTCCTCACGGCCGTCCAGAATGTGATTCTGGCGTGGGCTTTGCCGGAAGGCCGCTAACTAATTGGCCCGTCGGGCGAGTAACAGATTCGATTCGACCTTCGAAAATCCGTAACCGATGCGCAAGGTGAGCGGTTTCGCGCCGAGAGTACTGTAGGCGTCCCTGAGGTCGGGCTGCTGGAACCAGCGGAAGCTGCCATAGGGCCGGTCGTAGGCGCCATAAAGCTGCACCTTCCACACTCTGGGCTCGAACCATTTATATGGAATCCCGGAATCGTCCTGTAGGATGGCGGCGCTGTTGGCGAGCACCGAATCCCGGATTAACGAGAACGTGGCCCGATGGGTCATGTAAGAGGTCGCCTTCAACAGCGTCGTGAATCCGTTCAAATGGGAAAGATAGGTCTGAAACGGTTTATTTTCCCGCAGCCGCTCATCGGAGAGATTCACCGTGAAGTAGTAGAGAGTGTGAAGCGACTGGTTGGCGTCGGTTTGGAACTCGATCTGGATTCCCTTGTTTCCGAATCTTCCCGGAGCCTTGTAAGAAGCGGCCCGTTCAATGATGCGGCCATTGTCGTCCAGGCGGACATAGCGGAATCCGATCACGCGGTTATGCGTGCGAACCAGTAACTGAAGAATCGGCTGGAGCAAACCGTCCGTCACCTGTCCGCGAAACTGTGTGTCCATCTGATGCGTGATGAAAAAGCTGCGGCCGAGTTCGGACGCCATGGTTTCCCGCGTATTCGCCAAAAATTTCGCTAGATCCATCTTTTCGATGTCGCGAAGACCCGGCAAGGTGCCGGAAGGCTCGAGTCCTACGACGACGTAGACCGGACTTTGCGGGAACAACGATGTGACCGTCAGGGCGTCCGGCCCGCCGAAGGGATAGAAGATCGGCGCGAAACGGACAGAATCTTGATTCAGCTCCTGGTTCTGAAACGAGCGGAGACGGCTGATCAGATCCCCATCCGCTTTGCGCCAGGCGGCGTCGAGACGCTCCCGGTGCTCCTGCCAAGCCGCGCCGGCTTCAAGACTCGCGAAGCGACTGCCGGGCGTTCCCGGCAATCCGGCGATGAAGCGGCCCATGTCGTCCGCGGTCCGGTCATGCGGAACGGGGTCGGGTTCGGATTTGGGCGCAGCGGCGTGAGGTTCGGGATTCTGAGCGGCGCGGCCGCACCCTTGCAATAACATCGCAAGAGCAACGATGGTAGCGGCCGAGGATAGAAGGCGACGAAGAACGTTATGAGTCAAAGCGAGTCTCTTCCGGAGAATGTTATAGAGTACCATCGTCTGAATCCACAAATGGGATTATACGGAAAACGCCTGCGCGGATAATAGAGGGACATGCCTGAATCAAAATTGAAGGTCGTCTTCGCGGCGGTGTTCCTGCTCTTTGGATCGCTGCCGGCCGCGCAACCGGACGAAGCTACGCGCCGCCTGGCCCGCGACATTTTTCAGCAGTTGATCGAAATCAACACGACGGATTCGGTGGGCAGCACCACGATCGCTGCGAACGCCATGGCGAAACGGCTGCTGGATGCCGGATTCCCGGCGGCGGACGTGACCGTCCTCGGACCGAATGACCGCAAGGGCAACATGGTCGCGCGGCTGCACGGGACCGATACGTCTCTCAAGCCGATTCTCATCATCGGACATCTGGACGTGGTCGAGGCGCAGGCGCGAGGACTGGACCACCGATCCGTTCCAGTTCGTTGAAAAAGACGGCTATTTTTACGGGCGCGGAACGCAGGACATGAAGGTCAACGACGCCATCCTTGTCACCACGTTCATCCGCTTCAAGCGCGAAGGCTACCGGCCGGACCGCGATCTGATCCTGGCGCTGACCGCCGACGAAGAAGGTGGAAAATCGAACGGCGTCGATTGGCTGTTGAAGAATCACCGCGATCTGATCGACGCCGAGTTCGTGCTCAACGCCGATGCCGGAGGCGTGACCACCGTAAAGGGCAAACCCGTAAATGTCGACATCGAGGCGAGCGAGAAGCTGTACGCGGATTTTCAACTCACGGCGACGAATCCGGGAGGTCACAGTTCCCTGCCCGTTCCGGACAACGCGATTTATCACATCGCCGACGCCCTGGCGCGACTCGAGCGCGCGCCGTTTCCGTTCGAGCTGAACGAAGTGACGCGCACCTACTTTGAACAGCGCGCGAAGCTTGAAACCGGGGAGGTCGCGTCCGATATGAAGGCGATTCTGCGCACTCCGCCGGATGCGCAAGCGATGGCGCGGCTTTCCGCGGACGCGCGCTATAACTCCACCATGCGCACCACCTGCATCGCCACGCGGCTGAATGCGGGACACGCGAACAACGCGCTGCCTCAGCTGGCGCAGGCGAACGTGAACTGCCGGATTCTGCCGGGTCATTCCGCTGAAGAGACTCGGCAAACCTTGATCCGCATTTTCGCGGACCCCAAGATCGTGGTTCGGTACGTGAGTAACGAAGGCGATGTTCTCGAAACCGCCCCAGATAAAGCTGCGTTCTCGCCGATGATGCCTCGTCCTGAGGTTCTGAAGCCTCTGGCGCGGATCGCCGACGAGATGTGGCCCCGTGCGCCCGTAATTCCGGACATGGAGACCGGCGCGTCCGACAGCGTTTACACCATCGCGGCCGGCATGCCGAGCTACGGCGTCAACGGAATCGCGATCGATCAGGATGATATCCGCGCGCACGGGAAAGACGAGCGGGTGCGCGTCAGCTCCTACTATGAGGGCGTCGAGTTTTATTACCGCTATCTGAAAGCAATCGCGCCGCCGCGCTAGTTTATGTTGCAGGACGCCGCGCAATGGCTCGGCAATTTTTTCGAGACCGTCGCCGCGGTTGGGCTGGTCCTTCTAACCGGCGCGGTCATTGCCGCGGTCGCATTCTGGATCTTCCGTCGAACCATGAGACTGGTCGCGGGTCCTGAAGCGGAGCAGGACGATACCGACGATATTCCTCCCGATCCGGGTTCTTCGATATAATTTCCGTTACTGCTGAAGTTCCCCGTAAGAACGCACTGGAGAACAAATTAATGACGAAAACTATGGACGAGAACCGGCGGCGATTCCTGGCCTTTTTCTCAAGCGCCGGCTTGGGATCGACCTTGCTGCCCGGAGTCCTGTGGGCGGAAATGCAACAGGAAGCGGAACAACGGGTCACGCCCGAGATGCTGAAAGAGGCGCTGGCGGTTTCCGGCCTCACTATTAGCGACGACGATCAGAAGTCCATGCTGCAAGGCGTGAACCGGAGCCTGACCGGCTTCGAGGAACTGCGCAAGCTGGACATCCCCAACGACGTGGCTCCTCCGTTTTATTTCAGCACCATCGTCCCGGGCATGAAAGTGAATCGCGCGAAGGAGCCTTTGCGGTTTGCCACACCTACTGTGAAACGTCCCGCGAATCTGGAGGATGTCGCGTTCTGGCCGGTAATGCAGCTCGCTCAATTGATTAAGACACGCCAGGCGACCTCGCTCGAACTCACGCAGATGTACCTGGGCCGGCTGCACAAATACAACGACAAGTTGAATTGTGTGGTCACGTTCCTGGACGAAGTAGCAACCTCGCAAGCCAAGCAGGCCGATTCCGAGATCGCGGCTGGCAAGTACAAAGGTCCGCTGCACGGGATTCCGTGGGGCGCCAAAGACATCCTTACCGTGAAAGGCTACAAGACCACGTGGGGCTCTGGAGCTTACAAAGATCAGATGCTCGACAATCAAGCGAGCGTAGTGGACATGCTGCACGGCGCGGGCGCAGTGCTGATCGCCAAGCTGACGTTCAGGCGAGCTGGCTCAAGGCGACCGCTGGTTCGGGGGAACAACGAAAAATCCGTGGAATCTCGAAGAGGGCTCCAGCGGATCCTCGGCAGGACCCGGCTCGGCCACGGCGGCCGGATGCGTTGCGTTCGCCATCGGCACCGAGACCAGCGGATCTATCTTAAGCCCGTCAGGCCGTTGCGGCGTCACCGGACTGCGTCCGACCTTTGGACGCATCAGCCGTCATGGAGTGATGGCGCTTTCCTGGACGCATGACCGCCTGGGTCCGATGTGCCGTTACGCGGAAGACTGCGCCATCGTGATGAGCGTGATTGCGCGTCCCGACGGCCAGGATCTGAGCGTTTCAGAGATTCCGTTCAACTACAACACGCACCTGGATATTCACAAGCTGCGCGCCGGCTATCTCAAGGACGCCTTCGATGACGTAAAAGACCCGGTTCTGAAGAAGATGGACGACCAGGCCATCGAGCAGGTGCAAAGCTTGGGGTTCAAGCTGATTCCGGTGAAAGCTCCAGACTGGACGCTGGACGTGGCGAGCTACGGAGTGGAGTCGGCCGCGTTTTTCGACACGCTCATCCGGTCGGGACGTGAAAAAGAGATGACCAATCCGGGCCGCGCCAACGGATTCAAGAGCGCCCGCCTGATTCCCGCCGTCGAGTACATTCAATCGCAGCGCGCCCGGACCATGATGATGATGAAACTCGCCGACGCGACGGCGGAAGTGGATGTTTATCTGGTTCCGGCCAATGCAGGTGGCGGCGGTCGCGGTCGCGGCGGTGCTCCGGATGCGGCCGGCGCGGGTCGTGGCCGCGGTGGAGCCGGCTTCGACCAGCAGCGCCGCAGTGCGATTCAGCGGCACTTCGCCATGGCGAACTCGGCCGGCTATCCCGCTGTGTCGGTTCCTCACGGATTTATGGAATCCGGAAGCCCAGGCGCATTGACGTTCTATGCGCGGCCTTTTGGCGAAGGTGAACTGCTGGCCGTGGCGAAGGCTTACCAGGACGCTTCGGGTTTCCACCTGAAGCATCCCAAACTCGACGCGTAGTTTCGGGACTTGTTGGACCGAGGATTGCTACGATGGTCCTCAAATGCGAACCGTCGGTCTGCTGTTCATCTCCAATACTTTCATGACTTTCGCCTGGTACGGGCATCTAAAGCATAGATCCGCGCCGTTGATCGAAGCCATCCTGGTCAGTTGGCTGATCGCGCTGGGCGAATATTGCTTTCAGGTCCCCGCCAACCGTATCGGCTTTGGCGAATTCACGGGCTACCAACTGAAGATTATTCAGGAATCGATCACGCTGGTGGTATTTGTCGCCTTCGCTTACTTTTACTTGGGGGAGTCGCTCCGCTGGAACTACGCCGCGTCCTTCGCGTGCATTGTAGCCGCCGTGCTTTTCGCGTTTGTCGGACGCGGCTAACCCGCCTTGCGCTGGCGCATTCCGGCGAGCAGCATGCTTGCGATCTGGCGGCCGTACTCGTAGGCTTCTTCGTAAACCGCGCGACGCTCTTCTCGGGTAAAACCGTAGCCTAGGCGGTATAGCCGCTCAAGCGATTTGCCGACCGCGAACGTGCCGGCGTACGCGATGCCCGCTTTCGGAATCAGCCCACCGCCGAACGGCACTTTTCCGATCAGCTCCCGAGCCAGAGCGCGCCAGCCGAAGGCGCCAGCGACAATCGAGGCAACTTCCGACTTCTGTTCTCGATAGCCCACTTCGCGGTCGCTGGCGGCCGCCAGATAGAAGGCCATCCGGATCTGGTTCATGGTGAGAAAAGCCGCGTCGGACCCGAACTCGCCAAAAGACCAGCCCAGGGACGCGAGGCTCGGGACCACGTCGGGCAAGGCGGTGGCCAGGCAGAACAAAGCGTTTTCTTTGGAGATCGTGCGGATCAGATGGTGGGACGCGGGCTTGCGGAAAGGGTAAAAATTTCTCGCCAGCGGCAGAACCAGGTCCTCGTGGGCGCGCAGAATTCGCCGTACACAGTCATCCGGAGCGTCCGGATCGAAAGAAAATGCCCGAGCGGGGCGAAGAAGGGACGATTCGAAGATGTGGATGTCGCAACCCGGCGACCCGCCGCGCACCAGCCGGCAGGCTGCTTGGGCGCGCCGTTGCGCCGAAAAATGAGAGGGAGCGAAGTAGGTTTCCATCCGCCCGAGCGCCTCATCGGTTGCGGCCACCAGACCGACGCATACCGGTCGCTCGGCAGATTCACGGACTTCCCTGGGGTTAAGGTTCGAGAGAGCGTTCTTTACCTGGCGGAATACGGCAATAGCCATGGCGTCGTGGGGGTGCGGAACATTACCCGTATATCCCTCTTCCATTCTAGCCCGACGCCTAGCCGCTCCGCTCGAATCTCCGGGGACAGGTACCTGAGGAGGGTCTCATTCGTCGGGTGGAACTCAAGCGCTGGGGCCACAAGCAGCAGCTTCGGTGCCCAATTCACGAGTGGGATGCCCGGAAAATATCCACGTCCAGCGAACTCGCCCCGATCCAGGTGCCACTTGACGCGCATCCAGTAATCCAGGGCCTGAAGCGGTAAGTGAATGTCCTGATCGGCTTTAAGCTCCATCACCGCAAGTCTTCCCTCGCGATCGGCAGCGAGCAGGTCAATGACGGACCGCTCGCCTCCAGCGAACTGGGGGACCTGACCGTATACGGGACTCGGATAAAGCGTTGCGTCGAGCCGTTCGATATTGCCCCGCGCCTGCGATTCGAGCCATGCCTCGGGATGACGCTTGTACAGGGGATTCATGCGGTCGGCTGCGTCGGGTCCACGCATGCGGGCAAGTCCCGCGGCAAGCTGGGCGATCTCTTCCAGGTGATTCTGACCCGCGGCGTGCTTGTGGTCTATGCCGAACAGCAGTTCGTCACCCGTCGCGCGCGCGAATTCGAGGCCGTTCACGGCCAGGCTGACCGATCCGTCCGCCCGGTCGCGGCGCTCGACGCTGTCCAGTGCGGCGAGAGCATCCACCCATTGCGCGAGTTGCGTCCCACTGCCTGAGAGCGATTGGCGGCAAGGATCAAGCCGAGTCTCGAAGTTCGTGTAATCGCCGGGATTTACCAGGTCTTCTTGGCCGTGATGATGGACGAAAACCAGGTAACGAGCGGCGTCGGGACGGAGATACCGGACGCGATGACAGGTGACAGCCTGGGCTCCGGCGGGGACAATGATCGCCAGGCCTTCGACTTGAAGCCGCATTTCGCGACGGCGCAGATAGTCGAGCCAGATCAGGCCGAAGCTCAAAACGCCTTCGGGTGACAACGCGTCTTCGGCTGCTCCGATGGCCGCGAGCGCAGCGTTTCCCTTGCGTAGAAGTGCGCGAGGGTAGCTTGGGGACAGGCTGTGGTGCAAATCTGGCGCGGTGGTGAGTTCCGCAATACGCCAATCGGGAAACTGACGCCTGAGGGATATACGGAACTGTTCGCGATACTTCAGGCGCGCACCCTGCCGATCGGCAGTCCGGTTGGACGGATCGGCCAAGTCGAGCAGCGTGACCGTGCCCGTTCGTGCTCCGAAGCGTTCGACTTCAAGCTCCAGGCGGCCGCGCTTTTCGAGTTGAATTCCCCGAACGCGGCGAACCAGGTTGCGGGTCGAGCTCCAGCATTGGATGGTGAAGATTCCACCTCGCGCGTTCAGCGCAAAGGTGTCTGAGGCGATGGGAAGCGGATCGTCGCCGGCTTCCATCAGGACCGGCTGGCGGCTGGATTTGAGAAATCGCTCGATCGCTTCCGCTACCGACACTCTATAGAGTGGCGGCTGGAGCGGAAATTCTCGCGGCTTGCGCCAACTGCTCTTCGGCCAGCTTCTTCACTCGCGCGATGCTTTCCTCTTTGATGCGCTCATAGCCGCGAATCTGGTCGGGCAGTGCCGCGATTTCGAGCGCCCAGGGAAGATTTTCGTCCGTGAGCCGATCCATCACCTGCTCGATCAGGCCGCGGTACCAGGAGATCAACGCGCGCTCCTGACGCCGATGGGTGCTGTAGCCGAAAATATCCAGGGGGCCGCCGCGGAGGCGCTTCATCGCAGCCAGCATCCGCAATGGAGTGCGGAACCATGCGCCGAGCTTCAGTTTCTTCTTGAATCCGAAACGGCGCAGAAGCGGAGGATGTAGATTGTAAGAAACCGAACTCGACCTTCTGCCAGGTGTCCTGAATCTGCTGCTCGAATTGAGGCTTGGTCAGCAGGCGTGCGACTTCGTACTCGTCCTTGTACGCCATCAGCTTGAACAGATAGCGCGCCACGGTATCCGCTAAAGCAGGCGCGCGGCGAGTCACCGCATCCACGAAATCGGAGTACTGCTGCGCGTAGACCGCATCTTGATAGGCGGTGCAGCTCAGCCACACGGTCAAGCGCACGGGCGGGTTTGGGGCCGAACTCGGTCAGGATCTCTTCCACCGATTTCGCATCGTGATAGTACTTGCGGCCCCACTCGAACACCTGCAGGTTCTTCTCGACGTCCACTTCATTCAGCCGGATGGCCTGTTCGATCGACTGGAGCGACAGCGGAATCAATCCGCCCTGATACGCGACGCCCAACAGGAACAGATTCACTGCCATATGGCTGCCGAACAGACCTTCGGCGAGGCGGTTGCCGTCCACGATGATGTTGCGCCCGCGTCTGGTGACCGAATTGATTTGTTCGAGCATGTGCTCGGGACCCACCAGCGCGGCGCGGCTGCGGATCACGTCGATGGTCGGCGTCAGATTCGTGTTCAACAACGCGGTCGTGCGTTCCGGAGAAGCGAACTTCAGATGCTCGGGATTCGCGACGCCGAGCAGGTCGAAGCCGAGAATCACGTCGGCATTTCCCAGGTTGATGCGATTCGGCGCTTCGATCGGCCGGCGGCTCAGCAGTAGATGCCCAACCACCGCGCCGCCCTTTTGCGCCGATCCGGTCTGGTCGAGCGTCGCGACGTACAGTCCCTCAATCCACGCAGCAGTCGCGAGCAGCGCGTTGATGGTAACCACTCCAGTGCCGCCGATGCCGGGCATGACGATGCGATACCCGTCGCCGATCGGCGCGATTTCGCGGGGCGGCGGAACTCGATGCCGAGGGCAGCGCAGGAAGCGGTTTGCGGCGCAGGCCGGTTCCGGGCTTGATATTCACGGTGACGAACGAAGGACAGTCGCCGAGCGCGCAGGAGTAATCCTTATTGCACGAGGATTGATGAATGCGGACCTTCTGCCCGCGCTCGGTCTGGATCGGCGTCAGGCTCATGCAGTTGGATTGCTTGACGCAATCGCCGCAGCCTTCGCACACTTCGTCGTGGATCATCAGGCGCTTGGTGGGCTCGGCGTAGGTGCCGCGGGAACGTTTGCGGCGCTTTTCGGCGGCGCACTCCTGGTCGTAAATCATCGCGGTTACGCCCGGCGATTTTTCGAGTTCGGCCAGCGTCCGCTCCAGTTCCGACCGGTCGCGAACCTGCGCATTCGATGCCAGTTCGACGTTCTCATAGCGCGCCGGATCTTCGGCCAGAATGATGGTCTTGCGCACGCCCTCGGATTCCAGCTTCCTGGTAAGCTGCGGAATCGGCAGCGCGCCTTGCGCCGCTTGTCCGCCGGTCATCGCGACGTGGCCATTGTACAGAATCTTGTACGTGATATTCAGCCCAGAAGCGACCAGCGCCTGCACGGCGAGTGAGCCGGAGTGAAAGAACGTGCCGTCGCCGATGTTCTGAAACACGTGTTCATGGCTCAACGAATGGCGCCATGCCGATCCACGGCGCGCCCTCGCCGCCCATCTGCGTGAGAAAAGAAAAACTGCGGTTAGCGTCGATCAGCCGCATCGCCATGGTGTGGCATCCGATTCCGCCGCCCGGCGACTTGGCCGGGAAGCAGCAGCGTGGACCGATTGTGCGGGCAGCCGGAGCAGAAATTCGGCGGGCGCGACGCGGTCAGTTCCCGCGGACGTGCGTTTACGTCGTCGATGAAATGCACGCGGGCCGCGACCGATTCGGTGGTTCGCTCGGAACCGAGCAGCCCGCCGACCACTTTGGCGATGCGATCCGGATCCAGCTCGCCCGACGGTGGAAACAGGGGCGCACCTTGAGAATCGGTCTTGCCGAGAATAATCGGACGCGCCGGCAGCGCGTACAGAGCGTCGCGCAAGTGCAGTTCCAGAAAACTGCGCTTCTCCTCGACCACCAGGATCGCCGCCAGGCCTTGCGCGAATTCGCGCGCGAAGGCGCCGTCGAGCGGGAACGTCATACCGAACTTCGCGACGCGAATTCCGAGCCGGTTCAACTCCTCGTCGCCCAGGCCGAGGTCGCGCAAGGCTTGCGACAGATCGTAGTAGGATTTGCCGGCGCTGGCGATCCCGAACCACGCTTTATCTTGTGCTCCGCGCCAGCGATTGATTCCGTTTAAGCGCGCGAACTCGATCGCAGCCTGCAAGCGGCGCGAGTTCACCTCGTGTTCCAGCCCCAAAGTGACCGGCGGGATCAGCCGCGCATCGACGTGCTTCTGATAGCCTTCCGGCAGCCGGATCGCGGGCTGATCCGGATCGACCATGACCGTGCCGCCGCCGTCGCAGATATCGGTGACCAGCTTCAACCCGACCCACGCGCCTGAAAATCGCGACAAGGCGATCGCGAGCAGGCCGTAATCGAGAATCTCCTGCGTGTTGCCCGGATACAGAAACGGAATGCCGACGTTATACAGACTGAAATCGCTCTGGTGAGGAATCGTCGAGCTCTTGCAGCTATGATCGTCGCCGGCCAGCACCAGCGCGGCGCAGTTCTTTCCCGTTCCCGCGAGGTTGGCGTGGCGAAGAACGTCGCCGGAGCGGTCGACCCCCGGCCCTTTTCCGTACCAGATGCCGAGCACGCCGTCGACCTTCGATTTCCCAACCACTTCGAAGATCTGGCTGCCCATCACGGAGGTCGCGGCCAGATCCTCATTCAGCCCCGGCTGGAAGACGATGTTGTACTGGTTGAGCAGCTTACACGACCGCGCGAGTTGCAGATCGTAACCGCCGAGAGGCGAGCCTTCATAGCCGGAAATGAACGTACCCGTGTTCAGGCCCGCGCGCCGGTCGCGGCGCATCTGGTCCATGGGCAACCGGACCAGCGCCTGAATTCCCGTGAGATAAACGCTGCCACGCTCGACTGTGTACTTGTCGGAGAGACGCATGGGGCCCCTGGCTAACGTTGTATCGTAACACAAGATGCCGGCTAACCCCTTCGTTTACCAGAGTCGCGTCCGCTTCGGAGACACGGACGCGAGCGGGCGCATTTTCTACGTGTCGCTATTGAATCATTTCGATGCCGCGGAGGCCGAGTTTCTGCGCGATCTGGGCGTCGGATACCGCGAAATCCAGAACCGCAAAGTGGGCTTCCCGCGTGTTCGCGTGGAATGCGACTACACGGGAGCCCTGGTTTACGATGACTTGATGGACATCGCCGTGACAGTGGACCGCGTGGGCCGGGCATCGTTTACGCTCGGATTTGACGTGACCGTCGAAGGCCGCGAGTGCGCGCGCGGAAAAGTCACGATCGCGTGTATCGATCGCGAAACGCAGCGGGCGATTCCGCTGCCGGAGAATCTGCGTGCGGCGCTGTCGTAAGCAAGTACGATAAGATCATGCACCGCTTCCTGCTCCATAACGACGAGATCCGCGAGGCCGGCGATCGCATCGTCTCGCCCGGTCAGGTCGGACTCCTGAATGGCTGGGGCGTGTTTTCGACCATCCGCGTTTACGACGGCGTGATGTTCGCGTGGGCGCGGCATTGGGCCAGGATGCAACGCGACGCAATCCGGATGCGGGTGCCGTTTCCTGAGGCCCCGGCGTGGCTCGAAGAACGGCTGCGGCGCTTGATCGACGCGAATCGCGCCTTCAACGCCACGTTGCGCGTGGTCGTGGTGCGCAATCGCGGGGGAATGTGGGAAGGTCCCGCAGCGACGCGCGCCTTTGACGCGATCGCTTTCACCGCGGATGTGAACCAGTGGGGCGAGACCGCGCGGCTTGGATTGGTTCCCCACGGGAGGCACGCGGCTTCCGAATTCGCCGGCACTAAGTACCTGTCCTGGTCGGAAAACCTCACCTGGTATGAGCGCGCGCATGAGCAGGGACTCGACGAAGTGATTCTGCTGAATGAGCGCGGCGAAGTTTCCGAGTGCACTTCGGCCAATGTTTTTGCGGTCCAGGGCGCGAACGCGTGGACGCCGCCGCTTTCCTCGGGATGCCTGCCGGGAGTCACGCGCGCACTCCTGCTCGAAGAGGTTCGAGCGACGGGAATCAAGACGGGCGAGATGACCCTGTTCCCCGCCGACCTGGAAGCCGCCGATGAGGTGTTCATCGCGTCCACTACGCGAGAGCTGATGCCGGTGGTGTCGATCGAAGGCTTGAAGCTTCGCGGCCAACGCCGCGTGATGGACGCCTTGCAGACGGCCTTCACCAGCTACGTCAAGACATATGTCGCTGCGCGGCCCAGACCGGTTGCGGCGGGCTAAGAAAACTCCCTGGCAAGCGTGGAAATCCGGTAGAATTAGTCTGGCATGCAATTGACTTGCCCCCATTGCGGTCTTCGCGATATCCGCGTGTCGCACCGCCGCAATCTGGTCGAATTGCTCAAAAGCATCGTGGGAATCTATCCCATCCGATGCCGGCGCTGCAAGACGCGATGGGAGACCAGTACCTGGGCCGGCGGCGCATGGAAATTCGCCCGCTGCCCGCGCTGCTATCGTCAGGATTTAACCACCTGGAGCCAGCAATACTATCACCCGCCGAAGTGGACGGTGATGATGCTGCGCCTGGGTGCTACGCCTTATCGCTGCAGTTCGTGCCGGTGCAATTTCGCGAGTTTCCGCCGCTGCAAGGAACGTCTCTCGTGGAAGAAACAACGCACGATACAAACAGCGCGCGCGGTGCAGCCTGTTGACGCCGAGTCATCTGCAAAAGCGGCGGGCGGCAACGAATAGAAATGGTTCCAAGTGACCCGTCGACCAGCTCGTTCCCCGACCGGCATGCACGGCCAGAACATGGCATCCGGAACGGTGTGACGTGAGCCCTTTGCTCCCCGCCGCCGGTTTTATCCAGCTGCGGATCGATGCTCCGGTGCGCGTCCGCTCTTCCGTTCCGGTAGAAGCCTGCCTCTCGATGCGGCCTTTCGCTCTCCGGCAGCGACAGCTGACCTTTCGATCCGTCCCCGCAGCCGGGTCAACGTTCCCGGCCTACATCTTCGAAGCGATTCCGAAATCTCCGCTTGACCCGTTCGGTCCCGGCTCCCGCCCCCGTCCGGCTTTTTGTCGCCTGCGGGGCGCGTTCAACGCACGAAACCCGTTGCCAAGTCCGATCCCGAAACTCCCTGACTGTCTTCAAGCTTCCGCTCCCCTCCAGGACCTCTCGATCCCTCGGGATCGTAGCGCTCAACCCGATTCCAAACAGAGAAGCTTGCCCTTGCGAGTTGCCCGATCTTCCTTCGCTCCCCGCCGCGCTGAAATAATTTCTTATCTTGATTGCGCGACGGATCATCGTTCCAGATCCGCTACTTCCCGCCAGGCTCGCTGTCCTTCGAACCTCTTGGAACCATAGTCATCATGCACCCAGAGATTCTCAGGTCAATTGAAAAAGAGCGTTGTTACATGGCTTTCATCAGGAAATATGTCCCTTATGATGCAATGCGTTACAGCGTCCCCATGTGAATGAGCTGTGGAAAAAACGTGAGTACGACAGGTTGTTTTACTTGGACCAGGTGCAGAATCATGCCCGTATCCGTGGCCGCCCATTGATGGTCCGCATCCGGCCCGGCCAGGATCAGCGAGCGCGCGTTGGCTTTGTAGTCGACGTCATTTCGGTCCATTGCATTAGGTCGGTACTGGTCAGGATCCTCACTTTGCCGGGTATCGGCGCGCGTATTGAGACGCCCCGGCGGCTCCACGGCGGCGAGAAACGCGCGCGGGCCTGGAAATAGCGCGCAGTCGGTCACGCGGCGGTCCTTTTGCTTGAACACGCTCTCGGTTTTGCCGTTGCTCAGTTCCAGCCGGTAGACTTCCGACGGCCATTCGAACGATTCATTGAACGCGAATACCGCCAAGCCCAGAATCCCTTGCAACCGCACGCTGGACACGTTTCCGAACAGCGGGGCGGTCTGGGTCTTCCAGGTCGCGCCGCGCGTCGCGGTATTCAGCAGAAGCGTCAGCGTCGGCACCTGCCGGCGCTTCACGGCGCGCTCCGGCTCCATCCACGACGGGAATTGCGGATCGTCGGCGCGCGGCGGCGTCGAGCCCCCACGATGAGCCCGAGCTTCGGGCCATCGAACGCGATCTGCGGTGTAGGCCGTGTGAGCGGGGTTCGCGGAGGCTTCGCCGCCGCAGCCACCGGCGTCCAGGTCTTCCCGCCGTCGTGCGTTTCGAAGACCGTTTTCTGCAATCCGACGGCGAAACCGTGCTGCGCGTCGAGAAACCATACGCGCGTGATCAGCCCGCCCGGCGGCGTCAGGCCGATCTTCTTATCGGGCTTCTTCTGTTCGCCGATCTTTTCCACGTCGCGCCGGATTCCTCGGTGAACCAGATGCCGTCGTCGGTGACCATCCAGCCCACGATTCGTTCAGAAAGAAAAGCGACCGGGGTGCTCTTTAATTGGCGAAAGCGTCCAGTGCGCGCCGCCGTCGCTGGTGAACAGAGCGGTGTATTTCGGCTTCTTGGGAGCCAGGTCATCGACAATGCTTCCGACCGCAATCCCGCGCTCGGCGGAGGGAAACGCGAGGTCCTCGATTACTAGCGTTTCCCGAGCCTTGTCGTAAAAATATTGAATATTCCAGCGCTGGCCGAATGTCACGGCCGACAGAAAGAAAGAAAGATCGCGTATCGCATATTCACGCGGAACGCGCCGGGGTCAGGACCAGGTCCAGGATTTTGTCGACCGCGACCGCAGTACCTGGCTCGCCAGCGCAACAAGACACCCGATCTGCTCGCCGACCGTGGTCAGCAGCTCCATTTCGCCGCCGGTATGGAAATGCGGCTCGCGATGCTGCACGTTGATCACGCCCGCCACGCGATTGCGGACCACCACCGGCGCAGACAGGAACGCCTCGTAGGTGTCTTCCGGCAGATCGGTGAAGTGTTTGAACCGCGGATCGAGATAGGATTCGCGCGAAATCGAAAGCAGCCGCCGCTCGCGCGCCACCCATCCGGTCAGCCCCTCGCCGAGCTTCATGCGCACCTTGCCGATCGTCTCCGGCTGCGGATTGTTCGACGCGCACAGCACCAGTTCGTTGTCTTGGAGCAGGTACAGCAGGCACGAGTCGCACTCCATGAACTCGACCACCAGCGACACGATACCTTGAACCGCGTCGCCCAGATTCATGTCGCGCACCATGAAGCGGCTGATTTTCTGGAGCAGGCGAAGCTGCTGCTCCGTGTGCTCCAGAAGCGACTCCAGTTCTTTGACGCGGGACACCGGCTTCATTATGCCAGATTTGCAGTCTGCACGATCCAATCCGTCTGAGGTATCGTGTCGTATACATCATATACAGATGGTCCTGCTGAGGTATCTGCCGGTTGCACTCGCGTATGGGATGCTGCAAGTCCTGCTGCGCTTCAAGGACGATTCCGAGCTGGCCGGACGTCTAAAAGCCCGCGATCCCCGCGCCATGGAGGATTTGTATGAGCGTTACGGACGCCTGGCCTACTCGCTGATCTTTCGCGTGGTGCGCAACGCCGGCGCGGCCGAGGACCTGGTGCAGGAGACTTTCCTTCGGGTCTGGAATCGCGCGCAATCCTTCGATCGGCAGCGCGGCGCGCTGGGACCATGGGTTCTGACCGTGGCGCGAAACCGGGCCATCGATTATCTGCGCTCCATCGACGGACGCATGTCGGCAGGCTCCCTGGAACTCGACCGGGTGGAGCATCCCGCGCTGTTTTCCAGCTCCCATGAGAGCGCGTTGTCCCTCGACCGTGCGCGACGCTTGAAGAGCGCCTTCGAGAAGCTCAGCCCGAACCAGCGCATGGTGATCGAGCTGGCCTATTACGAGGGCCTTTCGCAGACCGAAATGGCCGAGCGCATGAAGCAGCCGCTCGGCACCGTAAAAACCTGGGTCCGAAGCGCGCTGAAAGCGCTGCGGGACGAACTCACTGAGGCGGTGAGCGTATGAGCTGCGACGACTTGAAAGATGTTTTCGAGCTCTACGCCCTGGGCCTGGCAGAGGGCGAGGAAAAGGAGGAAGCCGACGCGCACCTGGCTCGCGGCTGCGAAGCCTGCCGCAAGAGCCTGACAGATGCGCTGGCGCTGAACGCCATGGTTCTGAGTTCGGTCACGGAAGTGGCGCCTCCCCGCCAGCTGAAACGCCGCGTGATGGCGAGCATCGGAGTAGAACGCCGGAGCTGGAGTTGGGCGGCGGTGCTGGCCGCAGCTTGCATGCTCGCGGTCGCGCTGTGGCTGGGCATGCAGGAACGGCAACGCTCGACGGAACTGGCGGAGGCGCGTCAGACGCTGATGCAGGTGACCGCGGATCGCGACCGGATGCTGGCCGCGCTGAGCTTACTGAATCAGCCGGAGACCGTGCAGGTCGGATTCGGCAAGGGGCAGCCCGCGCCTCCGCGCGGCAATGTTTTCGTCAACCAGCGCAGCGGCGTCTTGCTGATCGCGTCGAATCTGCCGCGCCTCGATCCAGGCCGCATTTTCGAAATGTGGGTGATTCCAAAAGGCGGCGCGCCCCGTCCGGCAGGCACGTTCCAGTCGAACGACGTGGGCGCGGCGTTCCACATCCTTTCGGGACCGGTCGATTTGGCCACTCTCGGCGTGATTGCTGTAACCGTAGAGCCGGAAGCAGGCTCGCCGGCGCCGACGACGACTCCGATCATCGCGGCGCCGGTATCAGGATCATAAGATTGTCCCAGGGGAATTTGCAGCGGTACCCAGACGAGTCGACCGATCCATTCCTCGGGCTCGCTCGCACTCCATATGAGCACAAGCTCTTCGATTGCGGTCAAGATTGGGATTGCTTCGTCGAGCATAACGGCGCCGAGCCTGGAATCTGATTCGCATGGCGAGCCCGTTGGATTTTCGCGATCAATTCCGCGTTCTTTTGTCTCGCCTGTTCGTGTTGTGATTCAGCGGCGCGCTGGCCTTCCCCAAGGTAATGGTCGATCTCCTTTTGGTTACCCAAGTAGAATGCGATTGCGCCGTGAATCTGCTCAAGAGTCAGCGCCGGATAGCACTCGACCATACTCTCCGCGGACAATCCTTCTCGAAAAAGATAGACGAGCGAGTCGAGGGAAACACGCGTGTCGCCGATCCTAAACACGCCTTCGACCAATTTCACGTATTCCTTGACCATCGCGGAGCCCTGCTGTCATGTTTTCACACGCTCGGAACGGATAAGGCAAGGCATGCACCTCGTCGATGGCCGCTTAAGGGCGCAATAACAGCACTCACAATCGGGGAAGAAAATGCTTTCGCACCGAGTATACAATGTAGAATCGCTATGGAGAATCAGGAAACCACACGCAGGTCCTTCTATTCCGCGTTTATCTATGGACTGGGAGCGATCATCAGCGCTGGACTAGCGCTGCCCGCCGCCGCGTACCTTCTTATTAAGCCGAAGTCGCAGAAAGCAGCCCAATGGGTGGACGCGGCCGATTTGAATACGCTGCGCCCGGGCGAGCCGCAGGAAGTGGTGTTCCGCCGCTCCCGCGTCGACGGCTGGCGCGTGTTGAACGAAAAATCCACTGCGTGGGTGGTTCGTCTGGACGATCAGAACGTAGTTGCCTATTCGCCGCAGTGCACGCATCTGGCGTGTGCGTATCACTGGGACGATCCGTCGCATAAATTCATCTGCCCCTGCCACGCTTCCGAATTCTCCATCGACGGCAAAGTGCTGGCCGGTCCGGCTCCGCGGCCGCTCGACCGCTATATGACGCGCGTGGACAACGGCAAGCTCCTGTTCTCGCCCACCGTTCAGAAAACCTAACGTCATGCGACCAATCCTGGACTGGCTGGAAGAGCGCACCGGTATCGAAAGCGCCGTCAAACATTTTCTGTACGAGGACATTCCCGATTCATCGGGCTGGCACCAGGTACTGGGCAGCGTGGCGCTGTTCGCGTTCCTGACGCAAGCGTTCACCGGGATCCTGCTGGCGTTCAACTACGCGCCGACTCCCGGCGACGCTTACGACAGCCTGCGCTACATCGTTACCGAACTGACCGGTGGCCGGCTGATCCGCGGTCTGCATCATTGGGGCGCGAGCCTGATGATCATCGTCGTGGTGCTGCACATGGCGCAGGTTTTTCTGTGGGGCGCGTACAAGAAGCCGCGCGAAGCGACGTGGATGGTCGGCTGCATTCTGCTGCTGGTGACGCTCGCCTACGGGCTCACCGGATACTTGCTTCCGTGGGACAACCGGGCCTATTGGGGCACCGTGGTGACCACGCAGATCGCCTCGCAGGCGCCGGGCGCGGGTCCGTATATTTTACGGCTGCTCGGAAGCGAAGGCGGAGCCATCGGGGTGGTGACGTTCGCGCGCTTCTACGCGGTTCACGTGCTGCTGCTGCCGCCGCTGACGATGCTGCTGGTCGGAATCCACGTGTTTCTGGTCCGCAAGCACGGCGTCGCGCCGGCGGTGGATGAGTTCAAGCCGAAGAAGAAGTTTTATCCGGAGCAGGTTTTCAAGGACACGGTCGCGACCTTTCTCTGGTTCGCCTTGCTGGTGGGGATGGCGATCATCGTCAAAGTCCCGCTGGGACGCACCGCGGATCCGACGGACACCAGCTTCATCCCGCGGCCGGAATGGTACTTTCTGTTTCTCTTCCAGATCCTGAAGGTGTTTGAAGGTCCGCTCGAGATTGTGGGGAGTTTAGTGCTTCCGACGCTGGCGATTCTGGCGCTGTTTCTGGTCCCATTTATCGATCGGGCCAAGCTGGTGGCCATCCGCCAGCGTACCGGAGCGATCGCGTTGGTCGCGCTCGGCGCGATCGGCTGGGCCGGGCTGACGGCGCGCGCGGTCGCGACCACGCCTCCGAGCACCGAATCGCCGGACGCGGGCCTAGCGCAGGTCGAGCCTTGGCGGGAGATTCCACCGGAGAGTCTCGCCGCGATCGGTTATTTTCGAAAAGCCAATTGTGGAAGTTGCCACGTGCTCGGGAAGTCGGGCACGGGTCCGGATTTGACGGTGGCTCCCTCGCAAAGGCCGGTCGACTGGTTGATGCAGCATTTCCGGCAGCCGGCCCCCAGCGCGCCCGCGCCGCAGTTGAACGGCATCCAGCTCAAAGCGCTGGCGACGTTCGTCACCAGGCGCGGTGACAAAGAACTCGCGGCCTGGACCAGCGCGCCGGAAGCGGCGGTGGAAGGCGCCATGGTGTATCACACCAGCCAGTGCGCGATGTGCCATATGTTGAATGGCAGCGGCCAGCAAGTCGGCCCGCCGCTGAACGGATTGGCTGACCATCGCGCGCGGGATTGGGTGCAGGGTCACTTCGGCGAACCAGCGAAGTTTTCACCGGGCTCCAGCATGCCGGCCTACAAGTTCAACTCGCGCGATCTGGACAGCATCACCAGTTATCTGCTCGAAATTCCGAAATAGACCTTCAAACATTTATGTCGTGTTACGATATAAATGAGTGAAGAGGTCCCTGCCCCTGGCCGCGTTCCGCTCGCTTGCGGAATTCCGGCATCAGATCCGCCGCTTTCTGCGTTACAGCGAGGATGCGGCGCGGGAATATGGAATTGAGCCGCAACAGCATCAGCTTCTGTTGGCCATCAAAGGCTTGCCCGAGGGCCAGCTCGCCACCATCGGCGAGCTCGCCGATCGCCTGCAAATCCGGCATCACAGCGCCGTCGAGCTGATTAACCGGCTCGCGACTCAAGGCTTCGTGAAACGCGCAGTTAGCAGCGTGGACCGGCGCGAAGTCTTGATCCACCTGACGCCTTCCGGCGAGCGCGTGCTTCATGCGTTGTCGGTGGAACATCAGACGGAATTGACCAAGACCGGGCCCGAACTCATGAAGGCGTTGAACGCTGTGTTGAAAGTCGCCCGAAACAGGAGGAAGTAAGCGTGGTCGGAAAATTGAGCCGGCGTCTGCGCGACGCGTGGCAAAGGCAGGATGCGGAACGCGATCAATCGCTGGGCGATTTCACCACGACGTTTCGCGTAGTGCCTCTGTCGGCATTGGCGGTCGCAATCGGTTGCATCGCGACCGGAGTGGCATGGGCCTTGTTGCGGCTCATCGGGCTGTTTACGAACTTGTTTTATTTCGGCCGCTGGAGTACGCAATTCGCGTCGCCAGCACAGAATCACCTGGGAGTTTGGGCTGTGCTGGTGCCCGCAGGCGGCGCAATGGTCATCGGCCTGATGGCGCGCTTCGGCTCGGATCGCATCCGCGGGCACGGCATCCCGGAGGCGATCGAATCGATCCTGATCAACGGCAGCCGCGTGGAGCCGAAGCTGGCCATCCTGAAGCCGCTCTCGTCGGCGATCTCCATCGGATCGGGAGGACCGTTTGGCGCCGAAGGTCCGATCATCATGACCGGCGGCGCGTTCGGATCGATGATCGCGCAATTTTTCCATTTGACCAGCGTGGAGCGCAAGACGCTGCTGGTGGCAGGCGCCGCGGCCGGCATGTCGGCGACGTTCAACGCGCCGATTGCGGCGCTCCTGCTCGCCGTGGAACTGCTGCTGTTCGAATGGAAGCCGCGCAGCCTGATTCCCGTCGCCCTGGCGAGCGCAACGGCGGCCGCGGCGCGCTGGTACATTCTGGGCGGCGGCGCGCTGTTTCCGGTCCCGCCGCATCCACAGTTCGTCGGCGTGGGGATTTTGTCCGGATGTCTGCTCGCGGGCTTGCTTGCGGGCGCGCTCTCGGCGCTGTTAACAGCGGCGGTCTATGCTGCCGAGGACGCTTTTCAACACCTGCCGATTCACTGGATGTGGTGGCCGGCGATCGGCGGATTGGTCGTCGGAATCGGCGGATTGATTTTCCCGCAGGCGCTGGGCGTCGGCTACGACACCATCGGCGCGCTGCTGCAAGGCGACGTTCCGCGCAACGTAATCCTGGGAATTTTGCTGGTGAAATCCGTGATCTGGGCGGTTTCGCTGGGGTCGGGAACCTCCGGCGGAGTGCTGGCGCCGCTGCTGATGATGGGCGGAGCGCTGGGCGGCCTGGAAGCGGTGATTCCTGCCGCATTCCGGCGTCGGATTCTGGCCGCTGGTCAGCATGGGCGCGATTCTCGGCGGCACCATGCGTTCGCCCTTCACCGGAATCCTGTTCGCCATCGAGCTGACGCACGATCTGAACATGCTGCTGCCGCTGATGGTGGCCTGCTTCATGGCCCATGGGTTCACGGTGCTGACGCTGCAGCGGTCGATCCTGACCGAAAAAGTGAGCCGCCGCGGTTTTCATCTGAGCCGCGAATACGCCGTCGATCCGCTGGAAACTCTGCTGGTGCAGGACGTGATGCGCACGCGACTGATCGCGCTTTCCTCGAACAGCTCGCTTGAGGATGTGCGCCATGCCCTGAAATCGTCGCATGGTCCGCAGGGCCAGCAGCTTTATCCGGTGGTCGATTCAGAGCGCGCGCTGTGTGGCGCGGTCACTCGTACCCAACTGGCGCAAGCCGTCGAGAGCGGCAGCGTGGAGAGGCTTGCCCAGCTCGCGAATCGGCCGGCGGCAGTAGCGCATCCTGACGAGAGCCTGCGCGCGGTGGTCTATCGCATGGCGGGGTCCGGAATCACCCGGTTTCTGGTGACGGATCGAACCAAGAAGACAAAACTTCTCGGCTTGGTTTCGCTCGAAGACCTATTGCGCGCCCGCACGCGCAACCTTCATGAAGAGCGTACGCGCGAGCGCGTTCTAAAGATCAGAGTCCCCTTCGCGGGCGGAGCCGTTACACCCAGGTAGCTTCGGCCGCCGCATCTTCGGCCGCGTAGTCGAACGGATGCGGGTTAAACTCCCCCGGCGGATTGGCGCGCTCCCATTCAATGGCGCGCCCAATGCCTTCTTCGATCGAAACCGGCTCACGATACCCGAGCTCGTTTCGGATGCGCGAAGAATCCACTTCCCAGTGCTGCGCCGAGTTTCCTGGAAAGACCAGATGCTGCGGCGCGCGGTCCTTCGGGAGAACCAGGAACTCGCCGGTCCAGGACATGGCCGCCGCGATCTTCCCCGCCCATTCGAGTTCGGAAAACGGGGGCGTTTCGGCGACGTTGTAGATTCGCCCCGCAGCACGATCGCTGATCGCGGCAAGCGTGATGGCCGCGGCGACGTTTTCGACATACCCGCGCGGCGTCCTCCATTCCGCCCAGCCTCTTTCATAAATGATGGTCCCGCGGCCGTCCGCGATTCGCTTCACCACGGGATGAAAGCGGTGGCCATAATCGGCGGGTCCATAAATCATGGGCAGGCGAAGCACGGTGCCGGGCAACGCGGGATCCGCCATGATCGCGCGCTCGACCGGGATCTTGTCGTAGGAATCGTCCGCCCACGGGACCATTTTGCGGATCTTTTCCATCTGCTCCGCCGGATAGGTCTGAAGTTTCGTTCTTAGATCGGAATCCTCGGTCAGTGGCACTGCCTGAAGTGGACCCTCCTCACTTCCATGAAGCACACCGCACGCGCGATACACATCGCAACTGCTGGCCGCGATCACGCGCCCCGCAACGCCGCGAAAAACGTCCATCAACTCCTGCGCCTGCGCGCCGGAACTGAGAATCAGATCGATCACCACATCAGCCTGCGGGCACAGCCGCGCCAGATCCCGACGGTCGCCAAGAATGTGCTCGGCCGGCAGATCCATCTTCGATTTGCCGCGATGAAACACCGCGACCGAGTGGCCCGCTTCTGAAAGCTGCCGCACCACATGCGGGCCGATGAATCCGGTGCCACCGATGATCAGGACCTTCATGACATCAATCGTAACGAATGTTTCATTTGAACGCCCAGTCTGACAAGAGGTACACTGGGAGTGTAGGTGGAGGTGGGTCTTCTCGAGTAGCCTGCTCCCCAATTCGGGCCTTTGGACGTTTGTGCCTGAGGGTGCGCGTCGCATTGCGAAGAAGGTGTTTTGCGGCCTGTTTGAGCTGGTCTTTCCCGATGATTGCCGCGTTTGCGGCGAAGCCCTTCACGAAGTTTCCCGGATCCCAGTGTGCAGCCGCTTGTCTTGCGCGAGCCCGCTCCGCTGAACGCTGAGTTTTTCTGCGCATCCTGCCGGACTCCGTTCCTGAATCGCTTTCCGCTGGATGAAAACGGCCGCTGCGCGCTGTGCCGGCTGGGGCTTTCCGGATTCGACGCGGTCTACTCGTACGGATCGTACGAAGGCGCGCTGCGCAAGCTGATTCATCTTTTTAAGTACGGCGGCGTGCAGCCCTTGGCGGGCGTGTTCGGAGACTTGATGGCGATCGCGTTGCCGCGCGAGGAGCAGTTCGATCTGATCGTCCCGATGCCGCTGCATTGGCTGCGGCGATGGCAGCGCGGCTTCAATCAGGCGGAATTGCTGGCGTCGCGAAATCGCGAAGCGGTGGAACGTGCCGGTGCGAAAGCGGTCCGTGACGCGGCGCAAGGCTACGACGCCGCAGGCCGGACTTACCAACGCCAAACGCCGCGTGAACGTTGCGGGAGCATTCGTCGTCGAAAACGTGCGGCTGGACGGTATGCGCATTTTGCTGGTGGACGATGTTTTGACCACCGGCGCCTCGGCCGCGGCGTGCGCGCGCGCGTTGAAGCGGGCCGGGGCGCGGCGCGTGACCGTCGCTGGCGCTGGCGCGCACGGATCGACGCTCGAACTTGAGTTTTCTGCCGGAATCGCAAGCCGCGGCAATGACTGCCGTGGCCGGGAGCCACGCATGATCGCCACACCAGGAACGCCTGCATCGGCCGGTGCTCGTGCTCAATTCGAGCTATGAGCCGATCAACGTGTGCGCGGCGCGCCGGGCGCTGGTGCTGGTGCTGAAGGGCGTCGCGGCGGCCGAGGAGCACGCCAGCACGCACATCCATTCCGCGCGCCAGGCGATGCGTGTGCCCAGCGTGATCCGGCTGCTCGAATACCGCCGCATTCCGCACCAGACGCGGGCGCTTTCGCGGAAAAACATTCTGATGCGCGATCGTTACACGTGCCAGTATTGCCTGCGGACATTCAATTCCGGCGAACTGACGCTGGATCACGTGATCCCGCGATCGCGCGCGGGCGAAACCACGTGGGAGAACCTGGTGGCCTGCTGCCATCCCTGCAATAATCGCAAAGGCAGCCGCACGCCGGAAGAAGCGGGCATGCGGCTGGCGCGCGCGCCGCGTCCCTTCAGCCTGCACACCAGCCGTCATCTGATGCGATTGCTCGGCAAGAGCGACGATCAGTGGCGCAAATATCTGTTCTATTAGCGGACGCGCGTGGATCTGTTATGTTTACCGGGCCACGGCGCGGGTATGCTTACATGTCGTCTTTCAAAGATGTCGCAACTTAAATGAGCCGCGACCGGAGGAAGCGGTTGATCCCGCGGGCGTGGCCTAAGTCCCAGTGACAGATCAATTCCACTTTAGCCCGCGCAACTGATCCAGGTTCACGTTGCCGCCGCTGAGCACGCACACCACCTTCGATCCCGCTGGAGCCTGGATCAACCCATGCAGCAGCGCCGCGACGGGTGCGGCCGCTGCGCCCTCCACCACCAGTTTGCAATGCGACATGATCCATAGCATCGCCTCGAAAATCTCGGCGTCGGGCAGTGTCACGATCTGGTCCACGTAATCGCGCACCACGCGAAATGTGTTCTCACCGACCCGCTTCACGCGAAGACCGTCGATGATCGTGCCGATCGAATCCAGCGTTACCAGCCGCCCGGCCTCCACGCTGCGCTGCATCGCCGGACCATCCGACGATTCGACGCCGATCACCCGAATCTTCGGATTGCGCGCCTTCAGCGCCATCGATACGCCCGAGATCAACCCGCCGCCTCCGATCGGCACCACCGCGACGTCCGCTTGCGGAAAATCGTCGTAAACTTCCAAGCCCAAAGTGCCCTGCCCGGTGATCAATTGCAAGTCGTCGAACGGATGAATCACCGTCATTCCGTACTCTTTCGCCAGCTCCAACATTTTCGCGTTGGCTTCATCCCAAATGGAGCCGTGCAGCACCACCTCCGCACCGTAGGACTTCGTCGCTGCGACCTTCGACGGCGTCGCGTTCTCCGCCATCACCACCACCGCGCGCACTCCATGAACCGCCGCCGCGATCGCGACCCCCTGCGCATGATTGCCCGCCGACGAACAAATCACTCCGGCGCGCTTCTGTTCCTCGCTCAGTTGCGGAATCTTGTTCAGCGGCCCGCGAATTTTGTACGATCCGCCGCGCTGAAACATCTCCGCCTTCAATCGAATGTCGAACCCGGTGCGTTCGCTCAGCAGCCGGGAAGTGAGTAAGGGAGTGTGATACGCATGCGCGGAAACGCGTTTTCGCGCAGCTTCAAACTCGGCCGCGCTTACGCTGATCCTCTCAATCGGGGTGGTCATTCACCGTCAGGTTAGCATTCAGGAGCTTCCACGGTACAATGGCCGTCTGGTGCTCCTGGCCGCAATTTTATTCCTGGGAATTCTGACTCTGTGGGTACCCGCGCGCTGGACGCTGAGCGGATTTCAAGTCGCACTGTTTGCTTTGGCGGCTTTCAGGATCGCGCGCCGGCGCGGAATCGGATTTCATCCCGTTGCATTACTCCTCGCCGCCGCCCCCGCGTGGGGACTCTTGCAGATCGCGACGCATCAAACCATCTATGCAGCCAGGACCTGGGACGCGGTGCTCGACTGGACCACGAACCTGGTCGCGTTCTCGCTGGCGCTTTGCTACGCGAGCAATCCCATCCGATGCGAAAGATTTCTTCGCGCCGTCTTGATCTTCGCCTTCCTGTTGAGCATCGTCGCGACCTTCACCGTGCTCACGTCGCCGCCCGGCAAAGTTTTCTGGTGGTTCGACACGGGCAGCGGCCTTCCCACGCTCGGCCCGTTCGTATATCGAAACCAGTACGCCGCGTTTGTGGAAGTGGCATTGCCTCTGGCGATTGTGCGCGCGATTCTCGACCGCCGCCGATCGGTCTTATATATCGTCATCGCAGCGACCTTGTTCGCTTCAGTCGTGGCCGGTGGATCGCGCGCTGGATCGATCTTGTGCCTGGCCGAAATCATCGCGACACCGGCCGTAGCCTTCGCGCGCCACATGATTTCAGGCCGAAACTTAGCTCGCGTCGTAGCCGCAAGCGTCGCAGCGGTGGCGCTCTTCACGGCCATCGCCGGCTGGGAGACCATCTGGAATCGATTGCAGGAACCGAATCCATATTCGCTTGCGTGCCAACCTGGTGTGGAGTTCCATCGCCATGATTCGCGATCGTCCGCTGGCCGGCTTTGGTCTTGGCACCTGGGCCGATGCGTATCCGGCCTACGCGCGCTTCGACGATGGCCATTTCGTCAATCAAGCCCATAATGATTGGGTCCAGTGGACGGCCGAAGGCGGCGTGCCCTTTCTTCTGATCATGCTCGCGATCGTCTTATGGAGCGTGCGCCCGGCCGTTCGATCTCTGTGGGGAATCGGCCTGCTCGCGGTGTTTGTACATTGCCTGGTCGACTATCCCATGCAGCAGCGGCCTGCGCTCGCCGCATTTTTCTTTGCGATGCTTGGCACGCTACCCGAGTAAATTTCGTCTAATGAAATAGCAGGCATGAGACCCGCGAAAGAATCGGTGGTTGCGCTGTTCCTGCTGGCTGCGGTTCTGAGCGCGAACGCCATCGGTCTTGCCCCGGAGCTGACCATCAGCCGTGTCGACCTGAACGACAACGCCATGCATTTCCCGCTGATCGAAGGCATGGTCCAGGCGATCGAGCGCTGCGAAAATCCCTTCGACTGGTGGGCGCCGGAGTGGGATCTCGGCTATCCCGTCCTACGCACGTACCAGCCACTGGCACACGCGATCGTCGCGGCAAGCTACTTCGCACTATTCAAATCAGTCTCGCTGATGACGATATTCGTGTGGGTCCGCTACCTTTCCGTAGCCCTTCTGCCGCTCACATTTTTCATCACCGCGCGCTTGCTTTCGCTTTCGCCCTTGACCGCAGCCGCAGCAGCGATCCTCACGCCGATGATTTCCACAGGCGGGCTGTATGGACTCGAATACGGCAGCTATGTATGGGCCGGCAGCGGATTGTTCACGCAGGCGATCGCCTGTCATTTCGCATTGCTCAGCATCGGCTTTGCTTACGGCGCGATCCGGCAGGGCCGTCGAATGGCCCTCACCGGCATTCTTCTCGGCCTCACATTTCTTTCTCACTTCATCTACGGCTACATCGCGGCATTGACCGTATGTCTGCTAGCCGTAATGCCGGATTCAGAAACGCCACGTACGATTCGCATCGGCCGCACACTATGGACGGGAATCATCGCCTTGGCCGTGTCCGCGTTCGAGCTGGCCCCTCTGATGTTCGATCACGCGATCATCAACCATAGCCGCTGGGAGTACCCGTGGAAATGGGATTCGTTCGGCGCGGGACCGGTTCTTAAGTTGTTATTCAGCGGCGAGCTGCTGGACCACGGCCGCTTGCCGATCCTCACACTGCTGTCGATGGTAGGCGCGGCCTTCTCCCTGGTCGATCTCCCGCGCGATCGCTCGAAGTACCCCGAACGCGCGTTCATCGCGCTCGGCGCCGGCCTGTGGATCCTGATTTTTTTCGGCCGTCCATTCTGGGGACCCGCGCTGGCCCTTCTCGGCGTACCACCCGATATGCAGCTTCATCGCGTGATCGGCGGCGTCCATATTTTTCTCGTCTTCCTCGCCGCGATCGGGCTCACCGCAATCTGGCGCCAGCTATCCAATCGCACGCACGTGGGCGTTGCTGTTCTGGTGACAATCCTCCTTTTCTTCCCGATGATTCGCGAGCGCGCCAAATATCTCTTCAACAATGCTGAGTGGGGACGAAAAAGCCTGGCTGCCTACAACGCGAATCGCGGTGCGATTGACACGGCTCTGGCGGCGATCAAGGAACGCGGAGGCCGCGCTTACGCCGGCCTCGCATCGGGCTGGGGAGGAGCTTTCAAGGTCGGCGACCTTCCTTTCTACGCCTACATCAGCCGCGAGCAGCAGCCGGCGCTGTCGTTCATGTACCACTCAATGTCGCTGACGTCTGAGATCATGACGCAGTTCAACGAGTGGACCAGCGCACAATACCGTTTGTTCGACATACGCACCGTGATCGCCCCTGCCACGGTTGACCTTCCCAATTTCCTGACTCCGATCGAAAAAGCCGGACCCTTCCGAATTCTCGCGGCGCCCCGCAGCGGCGATTTTGACATCGTCGACGTGTTCTACACGGTCCGAACCAGCAAGTACGATTTCTACGACATCAATGATCGCTGGCTTCAAAGCCCATGGGTCGCGAATCGCCAATATCTGTTCCTCGATTTCTCCGGCGACGCCCCCGCGCAGCTCGCGCGACTCTCGCCCAGCGAGCCGCTGCCCGCTTCCGTCCCGCTTCCCTCGCCGGGGGACGTTCTGGCTGAACAACACGACGAACAAATCTATCGCGCGGAAATCGAAGCGGCCCGCCCCAGCTACGTGCTCCTCAAAACCACCTGGCATCCGAACTGGAAAGCCACGGTGGATCGCGAGCCGGTCCGCACCGCGATGCTGTCTCCCGGATTCATCGGCATTCCAGTCACCGCCGGCCGGCACTCTATCCAAATCCATTACGAGCCGCAAGCGTGGCAGCCGATCCTGGCCATTGCGGGCGCCTGTTTTGCACTGCTCACATTCTTCATCGCAAAGCCGGTTGAAAAAAGCATCCGTCGGATCGCAGTTCGCTCCCTCGCCACCCGGTGGGTCCGAAAGCCGGCGATTCGAAACTCCGCACTTCTCATTCTGCTCGCGCTTCCGGTGAGCCTGTCGTTGTTCACGTCGCGTCTGGTCGACGGCCACGACGCGACCGAATATCTTCCCCGGCAAGTCGAATTTAACGAAGATATCTCGCGCGGCAATCTACTTCCGCGCTGGGCGCCGGATCTCAGCCAAGGGGCGGGCCAGCCCTTCTTCCTCTTCAATCCGCCGATGTTTTACTACCTCGCCGAGCTGTGGAAACTGGTGGGCTTCGATGCCGTGACGGCGATCAATTTCGCCTCCGTCGTGATTGTCCTGGCATCCGCGGCGGGGATTTTTATGCTCGCCCGTCTCTATTTCGGCGACCCTGGAGGATGGCTCGCAGCCGCCGCGTATCTCTACGCGCCCTATTTCGCAGTGGATCTCTACGTCCGCTCCGCGTTGGCCGAATTCGCCGCGTTTCCGTTCTTCGCGTGGTCCCTCTTCGGGTTCGGCGCGTACGCGAAGCTCGGCCGCCGCCGATACCTGCTGATAGGAGCGGCTGCGTATGCCGGCGTGATGCTAAGTCACAATCCCGCCGCGCTGCTCTTCACGCCGCTACTCATCGCCTTCGTCGTTTTCACGTCGAAGTCTTGGAAAACTCTGCTCCACCAGGTATATGGAATGGCCCTTGGCCTCGGACTGGCCGCCTTTGTCTGGATTCCGGGGTTGACACTCAACTCCTTCGTGCAGGTGAGCACGCTGCTCCAAGGCTACTCACAATACTCGAACCACTTCGTCTACTTGCACCAACTGTTCTATTCGCCGTGGGGATACGGCCTCTCAGTCCCCGGCGATCAGGACGCGATGTCGTTCGGTCTAGGCATGACCCACCTGCTGTTGTGTGTCATTGCAGCATTCCTGCTCTGGAGGCGCCGGTCCGACCGCCGTTGGATCCTATTTTTCGCCTGCGCCGCAATCGTTCTTAGTTTCCTGATGCTTCAAAACGCGAAATTCATCTGGGACCGGATTCCCCTGCTCCAAATCGTCGCGTTCCCCTGGCGATTGCTCGGTCCCGTGGCCGTCTGCATCTCAGCGATCATAGCCGCGCTGGGCCCGTCTTTAAAGAGAGGAGCGGCGTTCGCCGGCGTGATGGCGCTGTTGATTCTTCCGAATCTGTCTCACATGCAGCCCGACCACTATCGCGAAGTCGACCTGAGCTTCTGGACGCCCCAGCAGATCGCCATGCGCAATGTCGAAGTCACTTCACGAGCCGAATATCGCCCGCGCTGGATGCTGGAAGTGCCTTCCTACCGTCCCGACGCGATTCAGATTATTTCGGGCGAGGCCAATGTTCAGCAGATCGCGCGCTCCGTCGCATCTTGGTCGGGCACGGTTCTGGCGAAAACTCAGGCAACAGCGGAAATGTCGATCTCCTATTTCCCAGGTTGGCGCGTACGCATCGACGGCGCCGACGTTCCGTCCTGGCCGGCCGATCGAACCGGGCTGATCCGTTTCCAAATCCCCGCCGGAGATCATCGCGTGGATGTAGTTTGGACGCGAGTCGCTAAAGTCTGGGCCGGAGACCTCATCAGCTTGTTTGCACTCTGCCTTCTGATTGCAGCCGCAGTCATTCCCGCGCGGCGAACTTAAGATCTTCTATACAATAGTGGCGGCCCTACTCGATTGGCGTTATGGCCCGCTCCCCCGAATCTGCGCCCATCAAAGCCGGCGACCTTCTAAATCAGCTCGCGCTGCAGGTCCGCCGCACGCTCCGCACCCCGGACGCCGCGCAAGTGCATCATCTGCGCGTGGCCGTGCGTCGATTCAGGCAAGCCCTCGCCGTAGTGGAAAATCGCGATGTACGGGCCGGCGTCGGGAATATCCACCGTCGGTTGAAGAAGATGATGGCGCTCGCCGGCGACGTGCGCGACTGCGACATCGCCTCGAAACTAGCCGGCAAACTGAAAGCGCCCGCGCGTCTTCTGAACAATCTCCTTCAACGACGTGAGCAGGCTCAACGTCTCCTGCTGTCCTCGCTTCGCCAGTGGCTCGACCGGAAAACGGAAGCCGCGTGGCGCGCGAAACTCGCGAGCCTCGAAAAACCGCGTGCGAAAGCGCCCGTTGAACCGGTTCTTTTGAAAGCGGCGCGGCGTCTGTTCAACCGCGGCCGAAAGATCGGCGAATCGGCCAAAGCGTTGCATCGCTTGCGGATCGCAGCCAAGAAACTGCGCTACACGATGGAGATCGCCGGCCACTTCGATCAAGCGCGTTTTGATCGGATCAAGACGCTGCAGACCGATCTAGGTGATATCAACGACTACGAAACGGCGCGCACCATCGTGGCCGAAGAGGGCGGGCCGAAGAAAATCTCGGATGGTTTGAAACAATCCCAGCGCAAAAAGATTCGCGAGTTCTGCCGGCTCTGGAACCACGATTTCAAGGGCAAGAAAACCGAGTGGCTGGAAAATCTAATGCACGCGCGCAAAGGAACGTAAGCCGCTGTGCACGTACTCGATCTGCCCGTCCGCGCCTGCAACTATCGTAAACTCGCCGCCGTTTCCCGTACTGAAGGACCCCTCGCCGTGTTTGACCAGTTCTGATTCCCCGCCGCGCCCGCGCTTCACGAACAAACGCCCGTCTTTCGCCGCGATCTCGATGCGCTGGTCTCCATTTTCGTAAACTCCGGATGCCTCGCGGAGATCGTTCGCAGTCACCGGAAGCGGATCTCTTCGCTCGGTCCCAGGCTTCGGCGTCAGGGTCACGTACAGTTCCATCGCCTTTACGGTCGTGACCGGCAACGTCGCGCCCGTGAGGTTCGTCTGTACGATGACGGCCACGCGTTCGGCGGGTACCATGCGAATCTGCGATCCGTACCCCATGCGCGAACCGCTGTGCTCCACCACATGCACCCCGCGGAACTCACCGCTGGTCAATCCATATCCGTAAGATTGCGAACTGCCGGGAATCGTCGCGTGGGGCGACGAAAGAAGCTCGATCACCTTGGGGTCCAGCACCTGCCGCCCGTCCAGCTTGCCTCTGTTCAGGAACGCGATCACGAATCGTGAAAGATCCCGGGTGTTGCTGAAAATCGAACCAGCCGGCCAACTCGCGGCATTATCCGCGGCCGGACGCGCGACCTTCGGTTTGCCGCCCGCCAATTCGTGCCCCTGCGCGAGCGGCCAAGTCATCGCCATCGTGGGCCGCAGCGTTGTGCGCGTCATTCCCAGCGGCTTGAACAAGCGCGCCTCCATCGCATCCGCATACGGCACCCCGCTGAGCGTTTCCGCCAGGTGTCCGGCCAGCCAATACCCCGGGTTCGAATACGAGATGATTTTTCCAGGCGAGGTGAATAACCACCCGTCCGTCCAAGCTCGAATCCCATTGCCCAACGCCGCATCGTCATGCGACCCGTACATCGGCGCGGTGTCCAGAATGCCGGCCGTATGGCTCAGCAACTGGTTCGCCGTGATCCGCGAAAGCTTGGGCGGCAGAAACTCCAGATATTTGCCGATGGGCGCATTCAGGTCGATCTTCCCTTCTACCGCGAGCCCCACCAGCGCAGCCGCCGTGAACATCTTCGTGGTCGACCCCAGCCGGAACAGCATCTCCGGCCGCAGCGCTTCGCCCGTTTCGACGTCGGCCTGGCCGAACGCCTTCGAGTACACCACTTTGTCCCCGCGCACGATCGCCATCGACGCGCCAGGGATTCTCAACGCGGAAAGCTCTTCTGCCGCTGACTTCTCGACCGCCGAGTAATCGACGGTCTGGGCCACCATCGGCACGGCGAGAACGGCTGTGATCAGCAATCGAGTGCGCATCGGTTATTGCTTCGTCCCCGCGATCCGGCCCGGCATATCGGCAAGCACGTAGCTCATCACGGCGAGCGCCGCGATACTCTTGCGAAAATCCTCCGGGTCCACTTTGTCCAGCGTATCGGTCTCCGTATGATGCCAGTCGAAATAATGCGCGCCGCTCGACTGTTCACCCAAGCTCGGCACTCCTTCGCGCGTAATCGGACCGATATCGGACCCGCCTCCTCCTGGCGTAATCTTCCCCGCACCGATCCGGTCCAGCAGCTTGCCGATCTGTTGCAACATCGTCATGGAAGTGGGATCGACCCGCGACGGCGCGGCAGGCTCGCCGCGGCTGCCTCGCCCACCACCCCCGGCGCCGTAGCCGAATCCTTGTGGCGTTTCCGCTCCTCCGTCCATTTCGATCGCCGCAACGTGATTCACAATGCTATCGCCGATCCATTTTCGATATGCCTCGCCGCCGCGCCCGCCATTTTCCTCATTCACCCAAAACACCACCCGAATTGTACGCCGCGGCTGAAGACCCAGCTTCTTGATCAGCGCCACCGCTTCCAGACTCGCCATGATCCCCGAACCGTCGTCCTGCGCGCCGCGCCCCACGTCCCACGAATCGATGTGCCCGCCAAGCACCACCACTTCTTCCGGATGCTCGCGCCCCGGAATCTCGCCGATCACGTCGCCCGCATCCGCATCCGGCTCCATGTGCGCCGCCATCTCCAGATGAATTTTGATCGGCACTCTTTGCTTCGAAAACCGCGCGAGCATCATGGCGTCTTCCAGTGAAATCGCTGCCGCCGGAATTTTCGGTTGCGCGGCGTCGTAAGTCATTGAGCCGGTGTGAGGAATCTGCATCGCAAGGGGAGTGATGGAGCGCACCAGTACCGCCACTGCGCCCAGCGCCGCCGCTCGCGATGCTCCATTGGTTCGATACACCACCGTCTGTCCGTAGCCGTGATACGTCTCGTTGTAAACCACGATTTTCCCGCGCACGCCCTCGCTGCCCAACTTCGCCGAGCTCGTCGAAATCGTCCACCACCACCGCATCCGCGGTAATCCCGCCTGGAGGAGTCCCGATGCTCATCCCCAGCCCCAGCATATGCAGCGGACGGTTCTCCGGCGCCAGCATTCGCGCCGATTCGGCCCCACGCACCCAGTGCGGAACCTTCACCGGAATCACACGAACATTGCTCAGGCCATCGCGCTTCATCTGTTCCTCGCCCCACTTGATGGCGCGCGTCAAGGATTCCGATCCGCTCAACCGGTTGCCGATGCGATCGCAAAGATACGCCAGCTTCGCGTGCCCGTCGGTATCTGTCAAAGACGCGTCGATCAGACGATCGGCTGCGGCACGGTACTGTTCGGTAAGATTCTGGTCGGCTCCAAACGCAAATCCAGCGATCACGGCCATGGCGATCAGAGGTCTCATAAGATGTTCAATTAAACCACGATAACGGCTAATGCGTCAGCGAGTAAATCGCGTAGTTCACGCCGATCCGCATTCCCAGCGCGGAAAACTTCTCCGGATAACGCGGATCGTCGGCCCACTCCCACGAATCGCCGATGTCGGAGTTGAAAGACATCGCCACCATCAGGTGGTTGTGGTCGTCGTAGATTCCCTTCCACTCGGCCACCGTGCCCTGCACCCGGTAATTCATCCCTCTGCCGCGGCCCAAAGCCCACTGCCCCAGGATCTGGTAACGATCGTCCAGATCGTAAACAGTGTGAAAAATCGGATCTTTGCTGTCGATTTCCACGATCTCCCGGTCCGGGAACACGCGGCTCATGCTTTCATCGAAGCGAGCCCATTCCTCCGGACCCCAGAAATCGTCGAGCATCAGGAACCCGCCGCGCAGCAGGTAATCGCGAAGCTTCTTCACTTGGTCGTCGGTCAACAGCCAGTCGCCCATTTCGCCGGCGGCGAGCCACGGCCAGTTGAACACATCGTCGCCGTCGTCCAGGTTCACGGGCTGCTCGACGGATCGCACATTCACGCGCGTTAGCCGGCGCATTGCCATCGCGAAGTGCCTGTCGGCTCGCGGATAATCCTGCGTCCAACTGGTCCCGCCTTCGCGCCAGTCCGACCTCCAGCGCCGAGTGAAACGCGCCTCGGGATGTGGAGGATACATCAGCCGCGCGAAAACCCATTCGGTCTTATCCGCGAAGTCGGGAGGCAGGGGGATGTCGTCATACGCCTCCATGCTCTGATACACGCGGAAGGGTCGCTGAAATGCATAAAGGCCGGTAAGCAAGCTGACGCCTGCCGCCAGCCGCCAAAACGATTTCCCGAAGGCCATATCCTCTGCCTATCGCGAGGATATCACTAAACCGTCAACTACTTCGTAATGACGCCGCAGGCAATGCGATCTCCCGCGTTGCCCGAAGGATCCGTCTTCATGTCGTCGGGTTTGGCGTGGATCATCAGCGCCGTGCCGCCATTCGCAAAAATCGAATTGGCGCCGTCGCCCATGGTCACGCGCGGATCGCTGATTGTGACCTTGGCCGTGCCATTCGCCTTCACCGTGAAATTAGGCATGTCGCCGTTGTGCGGACCTTCCGGATTGTCCAGGCCGTGATGCTTCATGTCGGGATTAAAGTGTCCTCCAGCCGAGGTGAACCCGGGAGCTTCGCATTTGGCGTTCTGGTGGATGTGAATCGCGTGCACACCTGGAGGCAGGCCCTTCAAGTCCAGCTTGATCGAAACGCCCGATCCGCTCTTGTCGGCAGTGATGACAGCCGTGCCCACACTCGCTCCCTTCGCGTCTTTCAGCTCGACTTTGGTGGACGTGCTGGCCGCGCAGAGCGTGAATGCGCTCAAGATGCCGGTGATTGCAACAGCCGCAACAACGTGTTTGCTCATAGAATCTCCTTAGGCTAGTCTACAACGCGCGACCGTATTATATACACTGTCTTTTTGCGTCAAGACGAGTACCGGCTGAGTGGCGAAAACCGCAGGCGCGCTCGAGTTACGCCTACGTAGCGTCGCTCAAGCCCAAGCCCACCGCCAAAAAGAAGAAGGCTTAGTTATGATCCGGATCGCCAGTTTATTCTGTTCATCCCCTCTTGCCATGCACCCGATTATTTTTCCAAGGTAATTATTGAAGGATCGGGAACAGGCGATAGTCCTTCGCAACAAACAGACTGCCTTCCGTAGTCCCCTGCGGTGCGATGTTTTTCAGATCCGCCGCCAGCCGTTGCGGATGGATCGCGCCGCTTAAAACCTGCTCAAACGCCCGAACCACCCGCTTCACTTGATCGCCCGATTCATGGACAAATTCCAGCCGGAAATGCCGGATTCCGGCGCGCCGCCATTCTTCGAAATGCAGGCTCGCCTCCTGCGCTTCGGCGCCGAATACGGTGTTGCGGCAGCCCACGTCCGCCATCACGGGATGCGCGCGCCCGCTCGGATCCTGCAGCTCGACGCGATGCTTCTCGCACGGCCGCCCGCAATCGCGATAACTGGTTCCGGTCGAAAGGAAGCGGCAAAACACGCAATGCTCGGTGTGAAACACCGGCAGGTGGTGATACGCGACCGCCTCGATCCGATCCGCTCCTGCGTTGCGCGCAAGCTCCGCAACCTGCGCGGCATTCAGATCGTGCGTGGCGTCGAGCCGCGCCAGACCCAGTTGCAGATACATCTCCGCCGCCAGCGAATTGGCGGCGTTCAAGCTGAAATCGCCGATCAACTCGGCATCGCCCAGCGCGTTGAGCATCCCAACCGAGCGCACCAGAATCGGGCACTGCAAGCTCAGCAGAAAGTTCAGGATGCGCTCTTCGCCTGGCTTTAGAACCCGCGGACTCGCCACGCGGACCGCAATGCCGCTCGATTTCACGCGCTCGATCGACGGCCGCAGCCCGTACAGATCCAGATAATCGAGCGTGATGCTCGCGGGCGCACCTCGATCGCGGCATCCAGTTGCTCCGGCGTGCGCACCAGCAGATGCAATTGCGCGTTGCCGGGAGAGCGCGCGTCAGCAGGCCGGCTCTCGGGACGACTGGTTCGAACGATGACGATCGGCGCACGCGCCTGTAGATCCTGCAACGCTTCGACCGCCTCGCGGCGCATCTGATTCAATACAGACGAAGCAACGAACGGCGCGCCCTCGATCTCCACCTTCACATCAGCCAATTCGTACGGCGTATTGCCCAGGCGTCCGAATTGCTCCCGCAGCGCGTCAATCGTAATCCCCCGATTGTGTGCGCGTCCAAGCGGACCCGGCGACTTCACGGTCACGCTCAACTCGGGTCTTTTCGCGAGAGACCATTCGGCGGTAAGCGCAGCGCCTTCCTTGGCGGTCACGTGCACGTCCACCGGCTGCCGGGCGACCGGAGCAGATGGCTCCAGGAACGGCCGCGCCGCTCGATCCAGATCCGGATCGTGCGTGCGCCACACCAAATCGCCCGGACGGATGCGATCGAAGCGCACAGCGCCGTTTCCGAATCGAAGTTCCACCAGCCCGCCCGCCGCAGATACCTGGTAGACGCGGCCGCCTTCTTCCGGCTCCTGCGGACTGCGCCAATCCGCCGCATCGAACACGACGCCGTCGCCCGCCTTCAGCGGAGCGATACGATGAGCATCTGAGGCTTCGATCCAAACTCGATCCGCATCCACCCGTGCGACGCGTCCCATCCCGACACCGCGATGCCGCGGCGCGCGCCCTTTCACCACCGCCTGATGATTGGTGCCCGTCATGAAAAACGGGCCGAGCCCGCGCGAATACACCTGTTCCAGCTGCAATTTTTCCGCCGCACTCACGGCCGAATCGCGCCCCGCCCAGGCTTCGTCCACCGCTTTTCGATACGCGCGCGTGGTCAGCGCGACGTACTCCGCGTCCTTATATCGGCCTTCGATCTTCAGCGCCGCGACGCCGATTCGCGCGATTTCGGGCACTTGTTCCAGCGCGTACAGATCGCCCGGCGAAAGCAAATATCGCGCATCGGCCAGCGGCTCGACGGCTCCATCGACCAGCATCTCATACGGAAGCCGGCAGGCCTGCGCGCACTGGCCGCGATTGGCGCTGCGCCCGCCCCACGCCTCCGATGAAAAACACTGCCCCGAGTACGCTACGCACAGCGCGCCGTGCACGAAAATCTCGAGGTCGCACCCGGTTTCCGCGATAATCGCGCGGACTTCGTCGAGCGAAAGCTCCCGCGCCAGCGTCACGCGACGCACCCCGTGACTTTGCGCGAAGCGCACGCCCTCCGCGTTCGTGATGCTCATCTGCGTGCTGGCGTGCAGCTCCATCGCCGGAGCGATCTCGCGCACCATGCGAACCACGGCGTAATCCTGCACGATCATGGCGTCGGCGCCGGCTTCCGCGATCGCGGCGATGGTCCGCGCGGCTTCGTCGAGCTCGTGCTCGAAGACCAGCGTGTTGAACGTGACGTATCCGCGAACGCCGCGCCGGTGCAGCATGCGCATCGCTTCCGGCAGCTCGGCCAGCGTGAATCCGACTTTCGCGCGCGCGGTGAAATGCTTCAGCCCGAAGTACACCGCGTCCGCGCCGGCTTCGATGGCAGCGTGCAACTGCGGCCAATGTCCGGCCGGACTCATGATTTCAGGTTTGCGGGGCACTACCTTCAGCGTAGCTTCTCGCGAGCGATTGCGCCCGTCTTGCCGTTGACGGCGCGCAAATAATCGGCCGGTGAAAGCAGGATTTGCGTCCCGCGAACACCCGCCGAAATGGAGATCGTGTCAAACAACTCCACGGTCTCGTCGACGTACACCGGATAATCGCGTTTACCCGCCAGCGCCGTCACACCGCCGCGAATATAACCCGTCAATCCCTGCACTTCCTTGAGAGGAACCATCTCGACGCGCCGGTCCCCGGTGAGTTTTGCCAGCGCTTTTTCATCGACCTCGGCATCGCCGGGGACCACCGCCATGCACACGCCGTTCCGGTCTCCGCGCAGGACCAGCGTCTTGAAGACCTGTTCCGCGGGCAGCCCGATCTTGGCAGCCGCCGTTTCCGCAGCCAGGTCCTCGGGGTCCACCTTGTACTCGCGAAGCTCGTAGCGGATGCCCATCGAGTCCAGCAGTCGCGCCGCGTTAGTCTTCATTCAGTGTTTATGGTTCACTCCCTGGCGAGTCTGTGTGAAAAGTCAGCATCCACCGCTTCCTTTGATCGCGGCTCGTTGCCAGCTCTCTCAAATATCAGCAACTTAAACGAGCCGCGACCAAAAGAAGCGGTCAATCCCGCGGGTTTTCACACAGCCTTGCCAGCAAGCGGCGGTTCGTAGTGCGACGATCCGCTAGACGGGAGTTTTTTTCTTCAGCGCCTCGTCGTTTTCCTGAATGAAATTGCGGATCTCGTCGGCCATTCCCAGCAATTTTTCCCACTGCTCGCGATACAGCGTGACAGGGAAGCGGCCCAACCCGTAGACGGATAACCCGCCCTTTTCGCTGACCTTCAGCGACGTCTGCCCGCGCGAAGGTTTTTTCAGTTTTTCGTTTTCGGCGCGCAAGCGCTCAATTTCAGCTTTCAAGTCTTCTTCAGAGGCCATATCAGATCACTGATAACACAACTGGCGCTCGGAGTCTCGCCCGGTTGTATTTTTACGACTCGGAAATCGCGATAACGTTCTTTATCCCGCCCGTTTTTCCGGAAAGCGGTTCGATGGCCCGCTCGATGGGAAAGCGATGCGAGATCAACTTCGGCACCGCGCTCGGCCAGCGTTCCACGAAAGCTCCCAAATCGGCAATCGCGCCGGTGAAATGATCCACGCTCGCGTTCACGGTTCCGAAGATTACCTGGTTCTTGAGAACGCGTTCGCGCATCATCTGGTCGGTATCGACAGGAACGGAACCCTGATTTCCAGGAACTCCGGTGAAAATAAATACTCCGTTCGTGCCGAGGTACTGCATCGTTTCAAACGCCAGCGATGACGCACCCACGGCTTCATAGACCACGTCGATATTGCCGGTCTGCCGGGCCAGCGCTTCCACCGTCATGGTTTCCGCGGGCGCGAATTTCGCCCCGATGCTGGTGACCAGATCTTCGAGATCTCCCGGACGGCGGCGTTCGCGAATAAACGGTGGTGTCGAATCCTTCGAGCACCAGTTTCATCGCTCCCAGTAACCCCACCGGTCCGCCGCCGAGCACCACGGCATTGCGCCGATGCGTCATAGGCCACGGCAGGCGCTGTTGAATCTGCCAAAGCTGGCCGATGCCTTTCTCGGCGATGGTCAGCGGCTCGACCAGCACCGCAACGTCTCGCAATACTCGCGGCACCGGATTCAGGAAGCGCTCTTCTTCCACCACGAACTCGGTCATGTAGCCGTGGCGCTGCTGGATGCCGCGCTCGGTGTATTCGCCCGAATAGCAGAAATCCGGGCGCTCGGCGCGGCACGCGATGCAACTTGTAACTTCGCACGGACGCCGGACCGTCGCCACCGCCAGATCGCCCAGCTTCACACGCGTCACACTTGCGCCCGTCTGCACAACCTCGCCCAACGATTCGTGACCGATGATCAGGTAAGGCGAGTCCGCGGGCGCAGTGCCGTACGCGAAGCTCACGATTTCCTTGTCGGTCCCGCAGATGCCCACGTCCAGCATGCGCATCTTAACCTGGGTTGGGGAATCCAGGTGCGGCTCGGGATGATCGATCACATCGAAGCGGCGATCTTTCGGGAAAACGGCGACGGCTCTCATCGAGGCTCGATCCTGACTAAATGATACGGCGTGCCCGACTCTGGATCGGGCTCGAACCATCCACTATTTTCGCGGCTGATGATTTCAAAATAATAAATCAGGTCGGAAACGCTTCCTTCAATCGTGAAAGTCATCGACGCGGCGGCTGGTTTTTCGATCACCGTCGTCTGCGCCGGCGAATCGACCGGGCGATAATGCAAGCGAACCAGGCGGACGTCTTTTAACGGATTTACGTCGAAGGTGAGATTGATTTCCTTATCGACGGGCGCCGATTTGACCGCCGCATGCGTGAACTGCGGCCTCGGGAACCGTTTGGGCAGCGCTGGAATCGCGACGGCGGGGCCTTTTAAGGTCCGCCGATCCGCGATCCTTGCGTCCGGCAAGTCGAAAAGCGAGTGCGCCGAGTTGATCGCCTGCCCCGCGCGATCGAGCGTGGCGGGATCCTTGGTCTGATCGAACAGCTCCAGCTCATACGCCGCACGCAGATTGTGCGCGTGAAAGCGCGCCAGACGCACCAGCAGTTGAAAGTCCGGCACCGGGGTCTTGTCGAGTGGAGCAGCCGCGGCCAGCAACTGATCGGCGGTCTCCAGCGGCTCGCGTTTGGCCGAGGCGATCTGCTCCAACCGGTCGTGCACGGCTTCCGGAATGGTCGCGATCCAATCATTCAGAGGAGCAATCTGTTCCGCCGCGGGGCGATAGAGGTCTGGAACAGTGAACAGGTTCGCATCCGCAGCCTGCACGGCGGCAAGAAGCGTGGTAATTCTGGACGCGGCGCGAAACTCTTCCGGCGACTCACCCTCCGGAGGCTTGGTCTTCGGATCATAGGCCGCGCGTCCCCAGGTCCAGTAGAACCATGCATGATTTTCAAACGGACGCGGCGCGTCGATCTCGAAACTCGCCGGCGATGACGATGGAAGAAACCGCAGCGCCACGCCGGTTTGTTCGGCCGCTTTGAGGAACGCGGGCTGCGCCAGCGCGCCTTGCGGTTCGAGCGCGACGCGACGTCCCGCATCGCGCAGAACCTTAAACACCGACGTGCGGTACAGTTCCACGTCCTTCGAATCGGACCGGATCTGAACGGTGCGAATCAACGGACACGCCGCGAGAAGCTTCTTGAGCCCGTCGTCCGGTTTGTGCTCCCACAGGCCGAGCGTGAAATCGATCGCATAGTCGGACGCGGCTTGCGAAATCGCCCGAAGCTTCTCAAAGTTCCCCGGCGCCTCCGAAAAAATAAGCGTGACGCGATTGAAGCGGTCGCGCGCAAGGAGTTCAAAATACGATCGCCAGAAAGAATCCGGCGCGTCGAGATCGCCGGCGCCGGCAAACATCCTTACGCCGCGAACGGGAGTCGCCGGTTCGGCGTGAACCTGCTTCAAATGCCCGGTGGATCGAATCTGATCGGCGGCTTCCAGCAGGCCGTACATCAGCCCACGCAGATCGCCGCCGGTGACGTGCGCGCCGCCGACCTTATACGGCTCGATGCGAAATGTTTCCGGAGGGTCGAGCGTCAGCTCGTACTTGACCTTCCATTTCAGATTTCGCGCCGCCACCGCCGCGTCGTAGCGCGCCCAATCCGAACTCCACCGGACCCGCCGCCGCGATCGTGCAGACCAGAAGACTAATCGACCACCGCACTCCAGCCTCTCCGCGAAAGATCGCAATAAATCACAGCGCCGCCCGCAAGTCCCGCAGCCACCAAACTGGCTCCAACGCCAGTTTCGTGCAGCAAGATTTTTCCCGTGCCGAACAAGATTCCGTAAATCAGCACGCATCCCGCGATCCAATCGACCAGATTCGACAATCCGTCGCGCGCCGGTTTCACTTCCGGGCATCTTACGCGCGATCGGTCCCCACCCCGTCGACGACGGCCGCGTTCGCGCGTAGAACGAGCGCAGCAGTCCTTCGGGCTCGGGCTTGGTCAGCGAACGTCGCCGCGAGCCACACCACGGTCGTGATCGCCACGGTGATGATCATGATCCAGGCGAAATCCACGCGGCTTGTCGGTATCCAGTCCGAAACCCGACTTGCAGCGCGACCGAGACGACGAACGCCGCAGATCATCGCCGACACTTCGCTCCACGCGTTGATGCGCCACCAGTACCAGCGCAGCAGCAGCACGCTGCCCGTGCCCGCGCCGGTCACCAGCAGCAGCTTCCACGCGCCCGCGATCGAATCCAGATAGAACGTCACCACCGCCGAGACCAGCGTCAGCAGCACCGTCGCCAGCTGCGAAACGGTCACGTAGTGCTGCTCCGGCGCGTCCGGTTTCCAAGAAGCGGCGGTAGAAATCGTTGACCAGATAGCTGGCGCCCCAGTTGAGCTGCGTGGCGATGGTGGACATGTAGGCCGCGGCGAACGCCGCCACCATCAGGCCGCGCAGCGACGGCGGCAGATACGCGATCATCACGCGAATGTAGCCGGTCTCCGGCTTTTCCAGGCCCGGGAAACAGAATCAGCGACGCCAGCGCCACCAGAATCCACGGCCACGGCCGCACCGCGTAGTGCGCGACGTTGAACCACAGCGTCGCCAGCAGCGAATTCTTCTCGTCCTTGCGCGCTGAACATGCGCTGCGCGATGTAGCCTCCGCCGCCCGGCTCGGCGCCGGGATACCAGGTCGCCCACCAGTTCAGCGAAATGTAGACGAAGAACGTGATCAGCGGCATCCACGCGGAGTTCAGATCGGGCACGAAGTTCAGCACCGACCCTTGGTTCCCGCGCGTGCGCGTCGATCGCAGCAAGCTTCGCCTTCATCGCGTCGATGCCGCCCACGGCGCGCACCGCGAACACCGCCAGCACGATCACCATGCCCATCTTGATCGACGAACTGAAACAGGTCGGTCACCAGCACGCCCCACAGTCCGCGACAGCGTCGAGATGAACGACGTCAGCGCGATCATCCCGATCACGATCGCCAGCGCCTGCAAGCTTCGTGACGCCCAGCATCAGCATCAGGATGTCGACCATCGCCTTGTTCACCCAGCCGAGGATGATGCAGTTGATGGGAATGCCCAGATACAGCGCGCGGAAGCCGCGCAGGAACGCCGCGGGCTTGCCGGAGTAGCGGATCTCGGCGAACTCGATGTCGGTCATGACGCCGGAGCGCCGCCACAGGCGCGCGTAGAAGAACACCGTCAGCATGCCGCTCGCGACGAAGCACCACCACAGCCAGTTGCCGGCGATGCCGCCCACCGCGACCATCCCGGTGACCGCCAGCGGCGTATCGGCGGCGAACGTGGTCGCGACCATCGAGGTTCCCGCCAGCCACCACGGAACGTTGCGGCCGGAGAGGAAGAATTCGTCGACGCTCGATCCGGCGCGAGCCTTGTAGTAGAACCCGATGGCGAGGTTGAACAGGAAGTACAGCGCGACCACGGCCCAGTCGACGAACGTTAAGCGCACTAAGGCATGATACCGTGACGCGGCGCGGAGCCAACGTTAATAACGCCGGCTCCGGCTCGCGAACGGTGTCCAGTACGCGCATCTCATTCGGACGCGGCGTTACGCTTGCGCAAAATTAGTCCGCCTGCCAGGGAGATCATTCCCAGCATTCCCGCTAGCGGTGCATCGCTCGCGGTTTTGGGAAGCGTCTTCGGAAGCGCGGCCTGGGTAGGCTGAGAAGATTGAGCCGGCGCGGGAGCCGGAGCCGGTGTATTTTCCGCCATCTGTACCGGCTGCGAAGGCGCTGCCGGAGCGGGGGGCGGCGTCACTGCCTGAACCGGGGCGGTCGCCTGCACCGGTTTCGCAACGGCTTGCGATGGCTGCGATGCCGGGGCTGCCGCTTGCACGGTCATCATCGGATGCGGCTTGTTGTACACGAACTCCTCGCCTCGCAGGTCGCCAGGATAATACCAGTCCTTGATTGCCTGCGGCGAGCCCGCCGTCCGCTCCTCGAACGTCATCACGGCATGATCGGTGGCCTCCTCGCGATAAGTAGGAATCGCAAACACGGTCTTGAAAATCCGCGTCTCCGTTTTATTGAAAATTTGCACTACGTCGCGGTCGGCCGGCGAATCGAACAATTTCATGACGTAAGTCCCTGCAGGCAGGACCATTCCAGGAATTTCTACCGGCTCATTAAAGGTGACCACCGTTCGCTTGTCCCATTCGTCCGCCTTCGCGAACGGGCTCAACGCGATCAAGCCGCCAACCGCAGCCACCGCAAGCAATTTGTGTTGCACTTTCAAAACCTCCTCGACTTCGAGCCTAAGGGCGAGCGCATTCGAATACGATCCCCTTGCGGCTTGACCCCGTGATTTCGGGCGGCGGCATCCCCTCTGCCGGGGATAGAAAATGCCGGATTCAACCCGTAAGCTGAAGCCAACAGGAGGATTGCGTATGAACCGTCGAATCAGAATCATGCTCTATTGCCTGCTGGCCGGCGGAACCGGTGTCCTGGTGGGCTCGCGCGTGTGGAGCGCCTATATGCGGGTACCGCACGTCGCGGCGGCTCCGGCAACGCCTGAAACGACGCAGGCCGGGATTCAGACCACGTTCGCCCCCATCGTCGAAAAAGATCTGCCGGCGGTCGTGAACATAAGCTCCTCAAAAGTCGTGCGAAACAACGCCGGGGATATGCAGCCGTTCATGATGGACCCTTTCTTTCGCCAATTCTTCGGCGATAACTTCGGCCGCCAGCCTCGAACGCCGAGCAAACAATATGAGCGCGGCCTCGGCTCGGGCGTCATCGTCCGGCCGGATGGCTACATCCTGACCAACAACCATGTGATCGATGGCGCCACTGACATTACAGTCACCATGCTCGACAAACGCGAATTCAAAGCGAAAGTGATCGGGACCGACGCCAAGACGGATATCGGAGTCCTGAAAGTCGACGCGAAAGATCTGCCGACTCTGGCGTTTGCCGATTCATCCAAGGTCCGGGTCGGCGATATCGCGCTCGCAATGGGCGAACCGTTTGGACTTGGCCATAGCGTCACCATGGGCATCATCAGCGCAAAAGGCCGCAATGGTCTGAACATCATTCAGGGCTATGAGGATTTTATTCAGACCGATGCCGCGATCAACCCCGGCAACTCGGGCGGCGCCCTGGTCGATGTGCATGGCAATCTGATCGGGATTAATACCGCGATCCTCACTCACGGCAGCGGCGGCAACCAGGGCATCGGCTTCGCGGTGCCGATCAACATGGCTCGCGCCGTGATGGATCAGGTGATCGCGCATGGAAAAGTCGTCCGTGGATACATGGGCGTCGTGCCGGAAGATATTTCGGCCGCGATGGCGAAGTCCTTCCATCTGACCGATACCAATGGCGCGTTGATCAGCGACGTGCCGGAGGGATCTCCCGCCGCGCAGGCCGGAATCCAGCGCGGGGACGTGATCACGGAGATGAATGGCGAAAAGGTCGAAGACAGCAATCAGCTCAAACTGCGCGTTTCCATGACGGCTCCGGGAACCACGGTCACGTTCAAGCTGCTTCGCGACGGCGCGGCGAAGACGGTGAGCGTGAAGCTGGTGGAGTATCCCAACGATAACCAGCGCCAAAGTTCGAGCAACTCGGGCGGCGGATCAAACGCGCTCGACGGAGTTTCGGTTGAGGACCTGAACTCCCAAATCTTGCGCCAGTTGGATATGCCTTCCACGACTAAGGGGGTCGTCGTCAGCGATGTCGCGGATGGCTGCCCGGCCGCCGTCGCGGGCCTGCAATCGGGCGATGTGATCCAGGAAGTGGATCGAGTCCGCGTCACTAGCGTCGCCGATTTCGATCGCGCGATGCGCCGCGCCCCCGGCCACACCGTGTTGCTGCTGGTGAATCGCCACGGCAGTACGACGTATCTGGCGATTGAACCTCGGTAAGTCGATTTGAGCGTGTCCGGCCGCATACGCGTGTCAGGCCGGACACGTGCCCTTCCTGATCTAACTCCTTCCTTTTCTGTAATTTTCCCGTTGGCCTGGAGCCTGCATTTTCTCCGCGCGTGAAACAAGAAAAATCAAACACACTGATGAAGCTGGCGGCGATCCTGGCGGTTGCCGCAGCCGACGCGTTCGCAGAAGACCGGCGCATCGTGGTGTCGATCCCCGATCGCAAGCTGGTCCTGCTCGAAGGCAATCGGATCCTCAAAGTTTACGACGTCGCGGTCGGCAAGCCGTCCACGCCATCGCCCGCGGGTGAATTTCGGGTGATGAACCGCATCGCCAACCCGACCTACTTCGGGACTGGAAAAGTCATCGCACCGGGAAAACAAAATCCGCTGGGCACGCGTTGGATCGGCCTGAGTGCGAAGGGCTACGGCATTCACGGCACCAACGTTCCGAGTTCGATCGGCAAGGCCGCCTCCCACGGCTGCATTCGGATGCGGCAACGCGATGTCGAAGAGCTGTTCGACCTGGTCCAGGTCGGCGTTCCAGTGGAGCTTGCAGGCGAGCGGCCGCTAGTACTCGCCATGATTTTCGCAGTCGCTTTGGCAGATTGAAGAGAAAAGGAGAACGATCATGATTTTGCTTAGATACTTGCTGGTGATTACCGGGGTCGGACTGCTGGCGGGAGCCGCGGCGATCCTTGCCTGGGACCTGTACCAGATCCTGAAATTCCGAAAACAACCCGAGGGGGAGCTGCCGCCGCCGCTGCGCTGGCACGCAGCCAGACAATTCGCCGCGTATTCGATCGTCCCTCTGCTGGCCGGGCTGAGCATCGCAGTGATTCCGAGCGGCTCTGCCGGCGTCACCATCGACCAGTTCGCGGGTACGCGGCCGGCGACGCTGTATCCGGGCGTCCACCTGATCATCCCGCTGATCGAGCAGGTGGAAATGTACGACATCCGCGACAATCTGTTCAGCACGGTGACGACCGATGAGGCCAAAAAAACCAAAACGGAAACGATGAAAGTGCAGACGCGCGAAGGGCTGATGGTCGGCCTCGCGGCGACGGTTCGTTATCGCCTGGACCCGTCCAAGCTCGCCTACATTCATTCGAATCTGCCGCAACCGGTGGAGCAGGAGATGATCGCCCCGGCAGTGGCCAGCGCGTTTCGCGATCTGGCTCCGGCGTACCTGGTTCGCGAATTATTTTCGACTAAACGCGACGAATTTCGCCAAGCCGCGGCCAGCCGCATCGCCGGGAAACTGGGCGCGGACGGAATCGTGGTGAAAGAAGTGGTCCTGCGCGACATCGAACTTCCGGTTGAGTACGCCAAGGGCCTGGAAGGGTTGCTGCTAAAAGAGCAGGAGAACGAGCGCATGAATATCGACCTGGAAGTGAAGAAGAAGCTGGTGCAGACGGCGGGACTGGAAGCTGAAGCGCAGAAGGCTCGCGAAATTAAAGAGGCGGAAGCGCGGGCGCAGGTGGTGGTGCTCGAGGCCAAGGGGCAGGCTGACGCCATGCAGCATACGTTGCCATTGAAAGAAAAGCAGATCCAGCAGTCTCGATTGGAAGCCGAGGCGCGCAAGGAAGCGACCGTGAAAAACGCCGAGGCGATGGCGCAGGCGAAGGTGATCGACAGCAAGGCGGAAGTGGAAAAACGCAAGATGATGAGCGAGAGCGACGAGTATCGCATCCGCCGCGTGGCCAGCGCGGACGCGGAGCGAATGAAGCTGGAGGCGGATGTGCTGAAGGATAATCCGGCGCTGATTCAGAAAATCATCGCCGAAAAGCTGTCGGATAAAGTGCAGATCATGATGGTTCCGAACGACGGCAAGTTCTTCTTCGCCAACGATGTCTTGAAGGGCGCGACCCAGACTCCCACGATCGTACATTGAGGAGCCGGGCGCTGGACGAAAAGGGGCGGACGTCATTCCAGGCGTCCGCCTCTTTTTTGTTATCATTCCTGCGGTGGCGCGGGGATTCTTACTGTTTTTTCTGGCCGTTTTTCTCCATGCGGAAACTCTGGAGGATGCAGCGCGGGCACTGGCGAAAAATGTTGCGGCCAAGCTGGCTCCGAGTCAAACCGCGCACGTCACCGTCCGCAACGCGAGTTCGCTGGGACGAACCGATGTATCGCGGGTTCAATCGAGTTTTGAGCAGGCCATTCGCAGACGGATCCGGAATCCCGTAAGTGTCGAAATCACGCTGACCATTTCCGAGAATGTCAAAGGATATCTCTTGATCGCGGACTTCAAACCCGGCGACGACCGGATCGTGGAGATGGAGCCGTATCGTCCCGATCCAGCGCCCACGCCATCGCGGCCTGCTTTGGCGTTAGGAAAGAGAATGTTGTGGGAACAAACGGCGCCGATTCTTGACATTGCGGTGTTGGAGGATCAGATGATGGTGCTCGATACCGCCGGCGTCACACGCTACGAGCGGCGCGATGGCAAATGGGCCGCCGCGGAGAGCTTTAGCGCTGTTTCGACAGTTCGCGATCCTCGCGGGCGCATGGAAATCGCAGAGGAATCGCTGACGGTCCAGTTGCCGGGCTCGACTTGTCACGGCACGTGGAAGCCGGCGCTCGCGCTCCATTGCGAATCCGGTGCCGTCTTCACTGCCGGACGCAATACATTCGAAGCGCCTACACCGTTCTTTTCCGATGCCCAGATCGGCGGCGTGCATCTGGCCGCCGAGACGGACGGCCGCACGCACATTTACGACGCCGCGCAAACCGCGTCTGGGACCATCGACGACTGGGGCAGCGACATCGCGGCGCTTTCCACGTGCGCGGGTCCACGCGTGGCTGCAACGGGAACCGGCGAATCCGGCGACACAGTCACTCTGTTCGATTTGATTCACGCCGTACCGATCCGCGTGTCGGATCCAGCGGACTTTCCGGGTGCGGTGACGGCGCTGTGGCCTTCGAAAAATGGAGTGTTTGCAGCAGTTCACAATCTCGCGACGGGACGATATGAAGCCTACGGCCTTACGGTGGATTGCGGCCGCTAGCGCTTTTGTTTCGCTGGCGAGCCTGGAAGCCGCGCGCAGGCCGCGCTACGGAGGAGAATTGCGGATTGAAATGCGAGGCGACGCATCGGCGGTAATTGCCGGCGTCGTCTTCGAATCGCTGGTGCGCTTCGACGAACACGGCGATCCACAGCCCTGGCTGGTGACTTCGTGGACTCACGATGCCGCGCGCAAGCGCTGGATTTTCACGCCGCGCGCCAATGTAATCATGCACAACGGAGCGCAGTGGTCGCCAGGCGAAATCGAAGTGCCGGACGACAAGCCGATCGACCAGATTCTACGCGAGTTGGCGCGAAACCCGATCAACGTTCGCGCCGAGGATGGATCAACCGTCGGGACTGGGCCGTTTCGCGTGACACACTCGGAGCCGGGCAAGAGCGTAACGCTCGCAGCGCACGATGGATATTGGGGCGGCCGTCCGTACCTTGATTCCGTTCAGATCACGACGGGCCGCTCGCTGCGCGATCAGGCGGTGGATCTGGAAGTGGGCAAAGCGGACGTCGTGGAGATCGCGCCGACGCAGCGGCGCGGGAATTTGTACGTCTCTCAGCCGGTCGAGTTACTCGCGCTGCAGTTCGAGGATCGTGTTCCGGCAGCGACGCGGGAAGCGGTGGCGCTGTCGATCGACCGAAGCGCGATCTACAACGTTCTATTGCAGAAAACCGGCGAGATTTCGGGCGCGCTGCTGCCGCGTTGGCTCAGTGGGTACGCGTTTCTTTTTCCGGCGGAACGCAACCTTGTGCGCGCGAGACAGCTTGCCTCTGGCGCCGGGCTTTCGTTGGCCTACGATCGTCAGGACAATTTGATTCGCGCCATTGCAGAGCGAATATCGGTCAACGCAAGCGAGGCAGGCATTACGCTGCATCAAGCGGTTGGGAACGCGGATGTGAGGATCATCGAAACACCAATTGCTTCGCGCGACGCCTTCGCTTCTCTTGAGGACCTGGCGGCGATTTTCAAAATGCCGCTGGCTGGTGCGAATTTGTATGAATCCGAGCGCGCACTGCTCGCCGGCTTCAAGATCGTTCCCTTGTTTCATCTTCCCGACGCTTGGGCGATGAACGCTCACGTGCGAAACTGGCCGCGGCTGGCCGATGTGTGGATTGCCCCGTGACGTTCCGCACGAAATTGCTGGTGGTTACTTCGTTGACGGTCGCAGGCGCTGTGGCGCTGGTGACGGGTGCGGTGAACGTCTGGACTCGGCGCGCGTTCGAGAGAATCGATGCAGAGCGCCGTAGCGCGCTGCTCGATCAATTCCATCGGGAGTTGGATGCGCGCGGTCAGGAAATCGTCCAGCAGGTGGAGCATGCCGCATCGTCAGCGGCAGTGCAGCAGATTGCCGCCGGCGCGGCCGAGTACGATCGGGCACAGGCCGAGGCGGAGACGGAATCGCTTGATTTCCTGGACGTTGTGCAGCCCGACCTGACGATTATTTCTTCCGCGCACTGGCCGGCGCGATTCGGTTACAAGAACGACTGGCAGATCGCGCCGGAGGATTGGACCGCAACCGATGCGTTTCTTGCTCGAATTCCCACGCCCGACGGGAGTGCGGCGGCGCTGATCGCGGTGCGTCCGGCTCCAGGTGGGAAGGCGTTTATCGTAGGCGGAAAACGGCTGAGTCCTGAGTTTTTGAAGTCGCTTGGACTCGCGCCGGGGATGCGCGCGCTGCTTTGGCTGGCGCCGGGCGAGGTGATCGACGCGCAGGGCGCGGTGCGCGATCCACAAAAGCTCGCGCCATTGATTGATGGGCGAGCGGCGCAATCGACGGTGCAATGGACCGCCGATCGAGCGAGCGCCGAAGCGTTTCAGGCGATGCCGCTCAATCGGCGCGGGCGCTTGATGGGCGTGCTGCTGGCGGGAACGTCGCTGCGCGAACGCATGGGACTGGAGCGGGCCATTCTTTGGATCGGATTGCTGGTGGGAGGATCGGGAATCGTCATCGGGGTGCTGCTGGGATGGTGGACGACGGAACGAATTACGCGCCCGGTGGAGCGGCTGGCCGCGGGCGCGCGCGCCGTGGCGCGGGGGGATTGGTCGACGCGCGTCGAGGTTGCGTCGAAAGACGAAATCGGCGAGCTGGCGCAGGCATTCAATCGCATGACCGAGCAGATTCTCGAGCAGCGCGAACGCGCGCTGCAAGCCGAACGCGTGGCGGCGTGGCGCGAACTGGCTCGGCGGCTGGCGCATGAGTTGAAGAACCCGCTGTTTCCGTTGCAGATCACGATCGAAAATCTGCAACGGGCTCGCGCCCGGTCGGAGGCTGAATTCGACGAAGTGTTTCGCGAAAGCACGACGACTTTGCTCGCCGAACTGGCAAATTTGAAAACCATCATCGGGCGATTCAGCGATTTCGCGAAAATGCCTGCGCCGGAGTTTGAAACCGTCGATCTGAACGACGTGGTTCGCGGCGTCATGAAGTTGTACGACGCGCGACTACATGACGGTTCCGGAACAATCGAGCCGCGCATCGATCTGGCGGACGGTGCGCTGCGGATTCACGCGGATCGCGACCAGTTGCATCGCGCGCTGGGGAATCTGGTGCTGAATGCGATGGATGCGATGCCGGGCGGCGGAGTGCTGCGCGTCGCGACAGTGAGAACGGAGAGCGGCGCGCGGTTATCGGTCGCCGATTCCGGCCAAGGGCTGACGGAAGAAGAGTGCGCGCGATTGTTCACGCCTTACTACACGACCAAGCGGCATGGAACCGGCCTGGGCCTGGCGATCGTGCAGAGCGTGGTGAGCGATCATCATGGAAGGATCTCGGTCGCGAGCCAGCCGGGCAGCGGCGCGACCTTTACTATCGATTTACCGGAGGCGCAGAACTGAGCCATCTGCTGATTGTCGACGACGATCCGAATACGCTGGCGTCGCTGGCGCGCGCGTTTCGGATGGCGGGATATGAGGCGACGGTTGCCGATAGCGCGGCGCGGGCGCTCGAGCTGGTGCGGTCGCAAACCTTCGATCTGATTTTTTCTGATGTCGTCATGCCGGAGAAAGACGGAATCGCGCTGCTCGGGGAAATGCGCGCGATGGGCGTGACGACGCCGGTGGTCATGATTTCGGGACAGGCGACGCTCGACATGGCGGTGCGGGCGACGAAACTCGGGGCAATCGATTTTCTGGAGAAGCCGCTGTCCACCGAAAAGCTGCTGCTGACAGTCGAGAACGTCTTGCGGCTGAAGCGGCTTGAGGATGAGAATCGCGAGCTGCGGGCGCGGGTCGGCAAGCACGAAATCGTGTGGAAGAGCGAGGCGATGGAACGGGTGATGGCGCAGGTGAAGCGCGTGGCGGCGGGCGAATCGCGGGTCTGCATTCTCGGCGAAACGGGCACGGGAAAGGAACTGATCGCTCGCGCGGTTCATGACGCGAGCGCTCGACGTGGCGGTCCGTTCGTGACGCTTGAATTGCGCGGCGGTGCCGGGCGAGCTGATCGAATCCGAGCTGTTCGGCCATGAAAAAGGATCGTTTACCGGCGCCGCGTCGCGGCATACGGGCAAGTTCGAGCAGGCACATCGGGGAACGCTGTTTCTGGACGAAATCGGCGACATGCCGGCGGTGATGCAGGCGAAGCTATTGCGCGTTCTGGAAGAAGGCGAAATCGAGCGCGTGGGCGGATCGGGAACGGTGCGCGTAGACGTGCGCGTCGTGGTTGCGACGCACCGAAATCTGGAAGAACAGGTCCGCAACGGCGGATTCCGGCAGGATCTGTACCATCGCATCTACGTGTTTCCGATCACGCTGCCGCCGCTGCGCGAGCGCCGCGAGGATATTGCTTCACTGGTCGGGCACTTTTCGCGGCTGATCAGCGAGGTGAATGGCTGGAAGCCGAAAGCGTTCACGGCCGGGGCGATCGGCGCGCTCGAACATTATGCGTGGCCAGGGAACGTCCGTGAGTTGCGCAATGCCGTGGAAAGATTGCTGTTGCTGGCGGATTCGGACGTGGACGAAGAGACGGTGCGAATGGCACTACCCGGGGGCGCGGCGATCAAGGCGGCGTCGGGAACGCTGTCGCTTCGAGTGGAGCAGTACGAGCGGGAGACGATTCGCGCCGAGTTGGATCGAGCGAAACACAACATGACCGAGGCGGCTCGGGCGTTGGGCCTGGAGCGGAGCCATCTTTACAAGAAATGCGCGCAATTAGGCATCGACGTCAAAAGCATGCGGCGGGCGGAAGAGTGAGCTTTCCTGGCCCTCTCAATTTTGATATGTTCAATAGCGCCTGAGGATCTCAATGAATATCACATTAACAATTAACGGGAAGACGTGTTCCCATGACGTGGAGCCGCGGCTGCTCCTGATCCACTACATACGCGAAGTGGTTGGGCTGACCGGTCCGCACATCGGCTGCGAGACGTCGCTGTGTGGCGCTTGTACCGTGGAACTGAACGGCAAAGCGATCAAGAGCTGCACCATGTTCGCGGTGCAAGCCAACGGCGCGAATGTCACCACGATTGAGGGGCTGGCCGTCAACGGAAAGCTTCATGCGATGCAGGAAGCGTTCTGGAACGAACACGGAGCGCAGTGCGGTTTTTGTACGCCAGGAATGATCATGGCTTCGAAGCAAATCCTGGATCGCAATCCTCATCCGACTGAGGAAGAGATCCGGCATGGTCTCGAAGGAAACATCTGCCGGTGCACGGGCTATCAGCACATCGTCAACGCCGTGAAAGCGGCGGCGAAAGCGGGAGGGGCATAACCATGGCCACGACGATCACCAAAACCGAGCTTCTGGTGGGCAAGCGCATACGGCGTCGCGAGGACCCGCGTCTGATCACCGGCACGGCGACGTATGTTGACGATATCAAGATGCCGGGCATGCACTATGCCGCGATTGTGCGCAGTCCTCATGCGGCGGCGAAGATTCGCTCCATCGACACGAGCAAGGCCGCTGCGCTTCCGGGCGTGGCTGCGGTGTTTACCGGTCGCGATACAGAACACGTTGGTCCGGTGCCGTGCGGCGCGTCGCTACCGGGACTGCGCGTGCCGCATCATCATATCCTCGCGACCGATCGCGTGTACTTTGTCGGGCATCCGGTGGCCGTGGTGGTTGCGACCGATAGGTACATCGCGGCGCGATGCGGCCGATCTGGTCGAGGTGGATTGGGAGGTCGGAACCGCGGTCGCGGATCCTGAAAAGGCGCTGGCTCCGGGTGCTCCGGCGGTGCATCCGCAATGGCCGGATAACAAGGCGTTTGATTTTCACCAGGAGCACGGCGAGATCGACCAGGCGTTCGCCGAAGCGGATGTGGTGGTGAAGCAGCGGATCACCAGCCAGCGGCTGATTCCGACGGCGATGGAGACGCGCGGCGTGGTGGCGGAGTGGCGCGCGGCGGATCGCGCGCTGAATCTGTATTCGTCCTCGCAGATTCCGCATTTGCTGCGCAGCTCTGGTGGCGATGATGCTGGGCCTGGAAGAGAACCGGCTGCGGGTGGTGGTGCCGGAAGTCGGCGGCGGGTTCGGCAGCAAGCTGAACGTTTACGCCGAAGAAGCGCTGATGGGCTTCATCGCGATGAAGATCGGCAAACCGGTGAAGTGGATCGAATCGCGGCGCGAGAATTTCCTGTGCACCATCCATGGGCGCGGGCACGTGGATTACTACGAAATCGCGGCGAAAAAAGACGGCACCATCACCGGAATCAAACTGAAGATCATTCAGGATCTGGGGGCGTATCATCAGTTATTGACGCCGGCCATCCCCACGCTGAGCGTGCTGATGATGCCGGGGTTGTATAAGACGCAGAATATTCGCGCGGATATTGTCGGCGTGTTCACGAACTGCGTTCCCACCGATGCGTATCGCGGCGCGGGGCGTCCGGAGGCGACGCACGGAATCGAGCGTATGGTGGACATGCTCGCGGCGGAGCTGAAGATGGATCCGGTGGAGATCCGGCTGAAAAACTTCATCCAGAAGAGCGAATTTCCGTTCCCGACGGCAACGGGCTTGACTTACGATTCGGGCGATTATTCGGCTCCGCTGATGAAGGCGCTGGCAACCGCGGGCTACGAAGATCTTCGCGCTGAGCAGGCCAAAGCGCGCGCGCAAGGCAAGCTGATGGGCATCGGCATTTCGACATACGGCGAAATTTGCGCGATGGGTCCGTCGCCGGCGACACCGGCCGGCGGATGGGAGAGCGCGACAGTGAAGATCGAGCCATCCGGCAAAGTTACAGTACTGACGGGTTGTTCGCCGCACGGCCAAGGCGAGGAGACCACGTTCGCGCAGATCGCGGCCGATGAGCTGGGTTGCGATATCGACGACGTACTGGTGGTGCACGGCGATACTTCGCTGGTGCAGTACGGCATCGGAACGTTCGGCAGCCGCGGGACGGCGGTGGGCGGACCGGCGATGTATTTCGCGTTGCAGGATTTGAAGGCCAAAGTAAAGAAATTCGGCGCGATGCTGCTGAATTCGGACGACGTAACATTGTCGGGAGGACAGTGCATCGATAACAAGACGGGTGCGACGAAATCGTTGAAGGAAATCGCGGCGGCGGCGTATCGGGCCATGCAACTGCCTCCCAATACGGAGCCGGGTCTGGTTTCGACTCACTTCTGGGAGCCTCCGAACTTCACATTTCCGTTCGGCGCGCACATCGTGGTGACCGATATCGATCGCGACACCGGAGCGATCTCTATCCGGCGGTACATTGCAGTGGACGATTGCGGAAATATTCTGAATCCGCTGATCGTTGACGGGCAGGTTCACGGCGGGGTGGCTCAAGGGCTCGGCCAGGCGCTGTGGGAGCAAGCCGTGTATGACGACAATGGCCAGCTGATCACCGGCGAACTGATGGACTACGCGATGCCCAAGGCGCACTTGATGCCGTGGATCGAATCGAGCCACACCTGCACGCCGACGCCGGTGAATCCGCTGGGCGTGAAGGGAGTGGGGGAAGCAGGAACCATCGGTTGCTCGCCCGCGGTGGTGAATTCGGTGGTGGATGCGCTTTCGCCGCTCGGGGTGAAGCACATCGACATGCCGATGACTCCCGAGAAAATCTGGAAGCTGTTGCAAGGAGGGCGCCAATGATTGCGCAGAATTTCGAATATACCGCGGCGTCGACGCTCGACCAGGCGCTGGGAATGATCGCGCAGGGCGCAAAGCCTCTGGCCGGCGGGATGAGCCTGATTCCGATGATGAAGCTGCGGCTAGCGGCGCCGGAACGTCTGGTGGATATCGGGCGGCTGAAAGACCTGAACTACGTTCGCGAGGAGGGCGGCGCGATCCACATCGGTGCGGCGACGACGCATTACGAGGTGGAAAACTCAGGGCTGCTGCGCGGGAAGTGTCCGTTGCTCGCCGATACCGCGGCGCACATCGGCGACGTGCAGGTTCGCAATATGGGGACCATCGGCGGCAGTGCGGCGCACGCCGATCCTTCCGCGGATTATCCGGCGGCGTTTCAAGCGCTGGAAGCGAAGTTCGTCCTGAAAGGGGCGAAAAAGGAGCGCACAGTGGCGGCTGCCGATTTTTTCATCGACACGTTCACGACCGCGCTGGAGCCGGGCGAGATCATCCGCGAAGTGATCGTGCCGGTGGAAGATCAGGGCGTGGGGACCAGCTATCAGAAGATGGTCCAACCGGCCAGCGGATTTGCCATCGTAGGCGTGGCGGCGCGGGTGCGGCGTTCGGGCGGGAAGATCACGTTCGCGCGAGTCGGGATCACCGGGCTTTCGAATCGTGCGTACAGGGCCAGCGGCGTGGAAAGAGCCATCGAAGGGAAGGCGGGCTCGGCGAGCGAGATTCAGAACGCGGCGGCGCTGGCGGCCGAAGGCGTCGATGCGAACTCGGATCTGCACGCTTCGGCCGATTTTCGGCGGCACATGGCGGTAGTTTATACGACGCGCGCGCTGGTGGCGGCGCTCGCGAGGTCGGCTTGAAGGTCACCGGTTCTCAAACGCTGCCATTTCCGCCCGAGCAGACCTATGCGATGATGCAGGACCCGCAGGTGCTGGCGAAGGCGATGCCGGGTTGCGAATCGCTGGAGAAGATCGGCGAGAACGAATACCGGATGAAGATGAAGATGGCGCTGGCCGCGTTGTCGGGTGCATTTGAAGGCAAGATCCGGATCGCCGAACAGACACCTCCGTCGAGTTTCCGGCTGGAAGTGGATGGATCCGGAAAAGTGGGGTTCCTGAAGGGCGCCGGGGTGCTGACGCTGAAACCGTCGGAAGCCTCGACAGAGGTCGCCTACGAAGGCGATGTACAGGTGGGCGGAACCATCGCCGCGGTCGGCCAGCGGCTGATCGACGCCACCGCGAAAAGCATGATCAAGAAGTTCTTCGAGAACCTGGCGAAGGGCTAAGCCTCGGCCCGCAGCGCGGTCTTCAGCCACAGAGCGTCGAAGACCTTGCTCAGGTCGATCAGCGATTCCAGATCGCCCGGCTTGGCTACGTAACAGTTGGCGTGCAGGTCATAGGCGTTGCGGATATCCTCCGGACTGGTGGACGTGGTCAAAATCACGACCGGAATTTGATGGAGCCTCACTTCGTGCTTGATCTCGGCGAGCACTTCGCGCCCGTCTTTACGCGGCAGATTCAGATCCAGCAGGATCAGCGCCGGACGCGGGCTGTTGGCATACGGCTCCTCATGGTTGAGGAAAGCCATGGCCTGCTCGCCGTCGCGAGCGATATGGAGGTGGCAGGTGAGCCGCGCTTCTTTGAAGGCTTCCTGCAGGAGGCGAACGTCTCCGTTATTGTCTTCGACGACCAGAACGTCGGCAGAGGTGGTGAAGGAATTGGACATATCTCTTACGCTTTCGCTGCTTTGGACTCCGGCGAAACCGACACGGATTTCGTAGGGATTGAAAAGTGAAACACGGAACCCACGCCTGGGTTCGATTCGACCCATATCCGGCCGCCGTGGAGCTCGACGACTTTCTTGGCGATCGCCAGACCGACCCCGGTGCCGGGATAATTGTTGGCGGCATTCAGGCGCTCGAAGATGCGGAAGATCCGGTCCGCATGATGCGGATCGATGCCGATGCCGTTGTCGATCACCGAGAAAATCGACTCGCGATTGCCTTCGGTGACGGAAATCCGGACGCGCGGCTTGCGGTCCCTGGTGAACTTGATGGCGTTGCCGACCAGGTTCTGAATCACCTGAGTCAAGAGTCCGGCATCGGCGATGATCACCGGCAGCGGACCCACGGCGATTTCGGCGTTCCGCTCCTCGATCGTCGCGTTCAGATTGTTGAGCGCGTCCTGCACGATCCTTTCCGCCGGGACCTCTTCCAAGCGAATCGGCTGCGCGCCGACGCGGGAAAATCTTAGAACGTCCTTGATCAGACCCTTCATGCGCGTCGCCCCGGACACGGCAAAATCGATGAACTCCAGCGCATCGCCGTCCAAACGGTCGCGGTAGCGGCGGTCGAGCAAGGTCAAATAGCTGGTGACCATGCGCAGCGGTTCCTGCAAATCGTGGGACGCGAGGTAGGCGAACTGCTCCAGCTCAGAGTTAGACCGGCGCAATTCCGTGTTCAGCCGGGCCAGATCGTCGGCCGCGCGTTTCCGCTCCGTGATATCGCTGATCATGCCCAGCGACAACCTGCCTTCGCCCGTTTCCACGAAGCTGAGGCCGATTTCGGCAGGGAACTCAGTTCCGTCCTTGCGGCGTCCCACCAGCCCAGTCCCGGCGCTCCCATGGGACGCAGACGGGGCGCGGCGAAAAATCCGGCGACTTGCTGCGTGTGAGCGTGGCGAAACCGCTCCGGCAGAAGCATTTCGAGACCCTGGCCGAGCATTTCCTCCCGGGAATAGCCAAACAGCTCCTCGGTTCGCCGGTTGACCATGACCATGCAGCCGTCGCTCGAGATCGCGATAATCGATTGCGAAGCTGCCTCCAGATAGGACTGTAACTGCGCCTCCCGCGCGCGCAACTCATTGTTCGTCCGGGTAAGCTGATCCGCCGCGCGGACCCGGTCCGTGATGTCGCTAACCAAGCCGAGGGCTAGCAGGCCCTCATCCCCCTCGACGTAGCTCAGGCCGATCTCTACGGGGAATTCCGTGCCATCTTTACGGCGGCCGGCCAGCTCCATGCTCGCGCCCATGGCGCGCATCCTCGGCTCCGCGAAATATCCCCTGCGGTGGCCGCTGTGGGCCGTGCGGAGCCGCTCCGGGAGCAGCATCTCTAACGATTGGCCAAGCAACTCCGTCCGGGTGTAACCGAACATCTCCTCGGTGCGCCGGTTCACCAGCACAATGCGGCCTTCGCTTGAGACCGCGAGGATCCCCTGCGATGCGGCTTCGAAGTAAGACCGGATCTTCGCCTCGCCGGCGGCGCGCTCCGCGTCGACCACTTGCTGCAAGCGCCGCTCGGCGTGGTTTCGGGCCTTCACTTCGCCACTTAGAGAGCGATTCATTTCCTCGAGCTCTTCTCGCGTGACCATCCTGAGGGCGGATGGGATCACGCGCAGGGTGACGATTGCCATGGCCAGCAAGTACACAGCGTTGAGGACAGCGGACGTTACCTGCGTCTTGGTGAGCGGCGGGACGGGCCGCCAGACAAGGATCGCCCTGGTGACACCGCCGGCCAATAACGAAACGACAAACAGCACGGCCAAGGTGCGATATCTGACCTCCCAGTGGCGATAAAGCAGATAGATACCCGCAAAAGCCATGGTCAAGAAGCTGATCGCGGATACCCCGATCGAGATGCGCCAAACCAGGTCGGACTGAGTTAAGAATCCCACTCGTGTTTAAGTGGGCCCTGGACGGCGATGTTCTCACTTCACTTTTGCCGCGGCGCTCAGGTCATAAAGGGATATTTCCATGTTTCTTGCGCGGAACCGTATCCACCTTGGTTTCCAACATGCGAAGGGCGCGGATCACGCGCGGCCGGGTCTGGCGGGGCTCGATTACGTCGTCCAGAAAACCGTGCTCGGCGGCGACGAAGGGATTCGCAAAGCGCTCGCGAAATTCTTCGGTCTTGGCACGGCGCACCGCATCCTGGTCCTGCGCAGCCGCCAATTCCCGGCGATATACGATGTTCACGGCTCCCTCGGCGCCCATCACCGCGATCTCAGCGGCAGGCCAAGCCAGATTCACGTCGGTGCGCAGGTGTTTCGATCCCATTACGCAGTACGCCCCGCCGTAGGCTTTGCGGGTGATGATGGTGACCTTGGGGACCGTCGCTTCGGCATACGCATACAGCAGCTTGGCTCCATGGCGAATGATGCCGCCAAACTCCTGCGCGGTTCCGGGCAGGAATCCGGGTACGTCTTCGAATGTCAGAATGGGAATGTTGAAGGCGTCGCAGAAGCGCACGAAGCGCGCGCCCTTGGTGGACGAATCGATGTCCAGGCACCCGGCGAGAAACGCAGGCTGATTGGCGACCACGCCCACACTGCGTCCATCCATGCGCGCGAATCCGACCACGATATTGCGAGCCCAATGCTCCTGCACCTCGAAAAAACGCCCATGGTCGACCACGTGGCGGATCAGGTCCTTGATGTCGTAGGGCTGGTTGGACGCTTGCGGAACCAGGGAATCGAGCGCGGCGTCTTCGCGATCCGGCGGGTCGTCCAAGGGGCCGCGCGGAGCGTCGTCACGGTTATTCTGTGGAACGTAACTGAGCAATTCCCGGATCATGCGCAGACACTCGGCGTCATCGTGAGCGAGGAAGTGGGCGACGCCACTGGTCGAGTTGTGCGTGGTGGCGCCGCCCAGGGTTTCCTTGGTCACGTCCTCATGCGTTACCGTCTTGATGACATCCGGTCCGGTGACGAACATATAGCTGGTCTTGTCGACCATGAAAATAAAATCGGTGAGCGCGGGCGAATACACGGCTCCGCCGGCGCAGGGGCCCATGATCGCGGAGATTTGCGGCACGACACCGCTCGAAAGCGTGTTGCGCAGAAAAATATCGGCATAGCCCGCCAGCGACAGCACGCCTTCCTGAATGCGCGCACCGCCTGAATCATTTAGGCCGATCAGCGGCGCGCCGGTTTTGAGCGCCAGATCCATGATCTTGACGATCTTTTTCGCGTTCATCTCCGAAAGCGACCCGCCGAAGACCGTAAAATCCTGTGCGAAGACGTAAGCCGGGCGGCCGTGGATGAGACCGAAGCCGGTAATGAATCCGTCGCCGTCGATGACTTGCTCTTCCATGCCGAAGTCGCGGCAGCGGTGGCGGACCAGCTTGTCCATCTCCTCAAACGTGCCTTCGTCGAGCAGCAGGTCGATGCGTTCGCGCGCGGTGAGTTTTCCTTCTTTATGTTGACGCGCGCGGCGTTCTTCGCCGCCTCCCGCGTCGGCGACGGCGTGGCGCCGGCGCAGTTCTTCGAGCCGATCCGACATAAGATAGTAGAGTAACGCGAATCGCGTTGCGACCGTCCCACCAACATTGATGCTCCATCGTTTTTCAATCGTGCCGTGTGCGCTCACTGTGTTGGTATCGGCACACTTATTTGCCCAACAGCCGCCGACGATTAAGACCAACGTTCCGCTAGTTCTGGTTCCTGTAACGGTTACGGACAAGAAGGGAGTTCCGATTGACGGTTTGAGCGTCGAGGATTTTATACTCACCGACGACGGCGTGCGGCAGACGGTGCGCATGGATACGTCGGATACGGTTCTTGCGCCCATATCGCTGGTAGTCGCAGTGCAGTGCAGTGGGATTTCGGCGGCCGTTTTGGCGAAGATCAATCGCGTCGGTGGGATGATTCAGCCGCTGGTGGTGGGGGAGCGCGGACGGGCCGCGGTGATCGCGTTCGACGATGACGTGAGGGTGTTCCAGGATTTCACCAGCGATTCCACAAAAATCCGCGTCGCGTTCGAGAAGATTCAACCGCGTGTAATTCGAAAGGGCCATCTTCTGGACGCCATTGCAGAGAGTGTCCGGATGCTGGAGACGCGCCCGGAAAATTCCCGGCGCGTATTGTTGATCCTGAGCGAATCGCGCGACCGCGGCAGCAAGATGAAGCTCGCGCCGGCGATCGAAATGGCGCAGCGCGCTGGCGTCACGGTGTATCCCTTGACGTATTCCACGCAGGCGACGGCCTGGACCGCGAAGCCGGAAGACAATCCCCCCATGCCAGGCGATCCGGATTACCTGGGCGCGATCGGGGAACTGGTCCGGATGGGCAAGACCAACGACGCAGATGCCTTCGTGCGGGCGACCGGCGGACGGCATCTTTCGTTTGAAACGCTGAAGGGTTTGGAAGAGACGATTACTCGCGCGGGTGAGGAGATCCATAGTCAGTACCTGTTGAGCTTCGTGCCGCAGCAGACGAAGAATGAGGGCTATCATCACATTGAAGTCGCGGTGACGTCGCGTCCCGATGCGATGATTCGCGCGCGGCCGGGCTACTGGCCGTCCAAGTGATTATCGGCTACAATGACCGCTGGGAGAAAATCATGATGCGTAGCAGTATCGTCACAGCATTCGCGTTGATTGCGATGTTCGTGGGGACCGCCTCGGCCGAGGACAACCCAAGGTTCGGCAAATGGAAGCTCAAGTCGGAAGCTCCGGCGCCGCAGAGCAACATCATGACCTACGAGAAATTCGGCGATCACGGTATGAAGATCACGGTCGATCAGGTCAACAAGGACGGGGAGAAGTCGGGCTGGTTCTACACCACCAATTTCGACGGCAAGGACGAACCCGTCACCGGCAATCGCGGCACCGATACCACGTCCGTGAAGATTATTACCGACCGGATCAACGAGATTGTGAACAAGAAGAACGGCAAGATCACGCAGATCCTGACCAACGTGATTTCGCCCGATGGAAACACCCTCGGGATCATCTATATGCGCGTCGATCCGGACGGCAAGACGCACAACGTCACGTTCGCGACCTACGAGAAGATGAAGTAGCTCTCCTTTATTGCGCCTTCCCGGCAATGGTGAAGGCAGCCGGGCTGTTCCCAAAGGCCGCCACACGCGGAACCGCTTCCAGCGCAACGGCTCCCCTACGACCGTTGGGACGGGTTCAGCCGGCGTAAACGTCCGAGGGCTCGAGTCCCGGAATTAAAGGCAGGTTCTCCATGAGAACCTTCTGAAGGACGGTCGACAGGTCCGTCCCACCAAGAGCAACGCGGCTCGCCTGGATTCCGGTCGGAAAAGTCGAGTTGCCCGGCTTGGAATAGACGACATGACCGTATATGGTGCTATCCGCCATTTCTAATTCCACCGAATCGCCCGGGGCGAGCTGGAAAGGCAAGTCGACGCTGATTCCTGATTCGGATATGTTGGACACGCGAGCCAGAGCCAAGCGCCCCGTCGCAGTCACCTTGGCTTCGAATCGAACCTCGTAACGTTCCTCAGTGCGGCGTTCCATATGGCTAAGTAATCGGCGGGACGGCATTTCGACTTTATAGACCGTCGTCAGCCCTCCTTCAAGAAAGACTGCCGAGGAGCATGCTTGAGAGACCGTTTCGGACGCGCTGGTGAGTTGTCGCCTCGATTCACACACTCCCGCGGTCGCGGCTCGGGCAGCAAGGGTTTGGCTACTCATAAAAAATTTCGAGCTCGACTGGGGCGCCCGATCCGCAGCCGAGCCTCTTGGCGGCGGACGCCTGGTTCGCGGCGACCTCTATGTAACCGGAGCTGCCGGCGATCGCGAACAGCTCGCCGATCCCGGTTTCGGCGTAGGTGAGCGCCAAGCGATGAATCCGCTCCAGGCCTACCCGCAGTTCGATGGGGCGCGTTTTCACGTCGACGAAATCGTCGATGGGGAGGTTCGTGATCAGGTTGCCGAAGCGGTCCACTTTGAGGACGGTTCCCGCCCAAACATGGCGCGCGATGCGCTCCGGCTTCAGCAGGAAGCTGCGCACGTAGTCTGCAATGCGTTTCCCGAATTTCGCAGCAGGAACGCCGGCGGCCAGATGCGCTGCCGCGGGAGCGAAAACGTCGCGGCCATGAAATGTCCGGCTCACCTGCTTGCCGACCACTTTGGGGTTCGAAATGACGCGGACTTTGTGGGGCGCCGCGTCGTAGATCATCGACAGGACGCCGTTATCGGGCGCGATGAAGAACTGGCCGCCGGCTTCCGCGAGAATCGGCCGGCGCGCGCTGCCGACGCCGGGGTCGACCACGATCACGTGGATGGCCCGCTTGGGAAAATACTTCCACGCTTGCGCGATCACGAATGCGGCCTCGTTCAGGTCATAGGGCGCGATTTCATGGGTGATGTCGACGACGGTGGCGCGCGGGGTGATTCCCAGAATCACGCCCTTCATGGTCCCCACGAAGTGATCGGAAGCGCCGAAATCCGTTGTGAGAGTGATGACCGGCATGTAAGAATTGTGTATAGAGCCCCGTGAAACGCTATTACTTCGATCACAACGCGACTACGCCGGTATCCGCCGAAGTCCTTCAGGCGATGCTGCCAACGATGACCGAAGTGTATGGCAACGCTTCCAGTATCCATTATTTCGGGCAGGCGGCGCGCCAGAAACTGGATGAAGCGCGGCGGCAGGTGGCGGCGATGCTGGGCGCTTCGGCCGAAGAGATCGTGTTCACCAGCGGCGGAACCGAGGCCGATAACCTCGCGGTGATCGGAATCGCGCAGAACGGTCACGCCATTACGACAACCGTGGAGCATCCCGCGGTGCTCGCCGCCAGTGCGCAGTGCGCTTCGGTGACTAAGGTCGCGGTCGATGGGCGCGGCGTCGTCGATCCCGACGCGATCCGGCGAGCGTTACGTCCGGACACGAAGATCATCAGCGTGATGCACGCCAACAACGAACTTGGCGTGATCCAGCCGATTGCCGAGATTGCGAAGATCGCGCGCGAGGCCGGCGTCGTTATGCACGTCGATGGAGTGCAGGCGGCGGGGAAGATTCCGGTGGACGTGCACGCGCTCGGCGTCGATTTGTATTCCATCAGCGGTCACAAGTTTTATGCCCCTAAGGGAGTCGGTGCGCTGTACGTCAGAAAGGGAATCGAGCCGACGCCGATGCAGCGGGGCGGGCATCACGAGCGCGGCCTGCGCGCGGGCACGGAGAATGTTCCGGGCGCGGTGGGATTGGGGCGGGCGGCGCAATGGGTTATGGAATCCGGCGCGAATGAGGCCGCGCGGCTGGAAACCCTACGGGACCGGCTGGAGCAGGGGATTCTGAATCGCGTCACAGACTCTCATGTGAATGGCGCGGGTGCGCCGCGGACCGCGAACACTTCGAACTTGCGATTCGACGGGATCGATAGCGATGCTCTACTGATCGCGCTGGATTTGAAGGGATTTGCGGTTTCGAGCGGCTCGGCTTGTTCGAGCGGGGCGACCGAGCCCTCACACGTGTTGATCGCGATGGGATTGAGGCCGGAGCAGGCACGGTCAAGCTTGCGATTTTCCCTGGGGCGGTCGAACAGCGTGGAAGATGTGGATGCTCTGATCGGGGCGGTCGCGGAATCGGTGGCGCATTTGAGAAAGCTGGCGCCGGCGTATGCCTGAGTCAACGATAGCGGTGGCGATGTCGGGCGGGGTGGACAGCTCCGTGGTTGCGGGAATGCTGCATCGACGCGGGGAGCGCGTGATCGGATTGACCATGCAGCTCTGGAACCAGCGGCGCATGCCTGCGCTCGCGCCGAATGGGCCCACCGGGCGATGCTGTTCGCTCGACGATGTGTACGATGCGCGTTATGTTGCCCAGCATTTGGGGATTCCCTACTACGTCGTGAATTTCGAGCAACGCTTCGAGCAGCAGGTGGTGAAGCCGTTTATCGACGATTACTTGAACGGGCGCACGCCGATTCCGTGCACGCTGTGCAACAACTTTATTAAGTTCGACCAGTTTCTGGAGATGGCGGAAGGCGTGGGCGCGGAGCGTATCGCCACAGGCCATTATGCGCAGCTCGCGTGGAATCCAGATAGCGGACGTTACGAGATGCGGCGTAGCGTGGATCGCGCCAAGGACCAGACGTATTTTCTCTGCGGGCTGACGCAGGATCAGCTTGCACGAACCACGTTTCCGCTCGGCGGACTCGACAAGACCGCAGGTTCGCGCCCTGGCGCGCGATCTCGGCCTGCCGACGGCGGAGAAGCCGGATAGCCAGGAGATCTGTTTCGTCCCGAATGGCGATTACGCTGCATTTATCGACGCGTATCTTCAAGAGCAAGGAATCGCTCGCGAAAAAATGGCCGGCGAATTGGTGACTGCCGGGGGCGAGGTGGTCGGCGAGCATTCCGGCGTTCATAAGTTCACCGTGGGGCAGCGGCGCGGGCTCGGCGTGGCGGCGGGCGAACCTCTGTATGTGATATCGACGGAGCCTTCCACGCGGCGCGTGGTGATCGGCAAGAGCGGCGATTTGCTGCGCGCGACGATGAGCGTGAAGGACGTGAACTGGATCTCGATTGCGCCTCCAGCGGCGCCGGTTCGCGGCGAAGTGAAGATCCGCAACAAGCATTTTCCCGCGGCTGCGACGATTACTCCCCTGGACGCCGCACGCGTCGAGGTGAGGTTCGATGAGCCGCAGCGCGCCATCACGCCGGGACAGGGCGCGGTATTTTATGCGGGCGACCTGGTGCTCGGCGGCGGCTGGATCGAGTGAAGTCGCTCGAGTATTGGGCGGCGTCTTTCGTCCTGGCGACCCTTGGCGCCACTCCACTTAGCTTCGCAAACTCGCTGGCGCGATTTTATGTGAAGCTGTTGGATCTGGCAATGCCGCGGTTGCGCCGCGTCGCTTTAAAGAATCTCGAAATGGCGGGATTTTCGGATCGCGAGAAGATCGCCGACGGCGTGTTCCGGTCGATCGCGCGGCTGCTGGTGGCGTTTGCGCGATTTCCGCGGATCACGCGCGAAAATGTGGGCGAATGGATTCGTTATGAAGGGCTTGAGAATTTCACCGGGGCGCTGGCGCGCGGGCGTGGTGTATTGGTCGCCACGGCTCACCTGGGAAACTGGGAGCTGAGCGCGTTCGCGCACGCGTGGATGACTGCGCCGATGAACATCGTCGTGCGGCCGCTCGATAATCCGCGGGTGGATGCGTTGGTCGAGAAGCGACGTGCGCTATCGGGCAATCGCGTCATCGAGAAGAAAGAAGCCGCGCGCGGAATCTTGCGGGCCTTGGCGGCGAACCAGGCGGTGGGGATTCTGATCGACCAGAATACGTCGCTTGAAGAAGGCGTGTTCATTGATTTCTTTGGCGTGAAGGCCTGTGCCGGAAGCGCGTTCGCAAAGCTGGCATATCGGAGCGGCGCTGCGGTGGTTCCCGGGTTCGCGTTGTGGTCGGAAGCGGAGCGGAAGTATGTGCTGCGATTCTACCCGGCGGTTGCGGTTAGCGGCGATGCCGGCGCCGACACGCAGCGGATCCATGCGGTTCTAGAAAGCGTGATTCGCGAATATCCGGATCAGTGGCTGTGGATTCATCGGCGATGGAAAACGCGGCCGCCAGGCGAGAAGGCTTTGTACTAACGCTTCCGTTTCGGTTGCACAGATTCCACGAGCGAGAACTGAAGTTTTTTCTCCACCGCATCGGCGCGGTCCAGGCGGACTTGCACTTTGTCGCCGATCGAGAATTGGCGACGGCTTCGCTCCCCGATGATCTTACGGGTATTTTCGTGATAGTTGAAACGATCGCCGCGAAGCGTTTCCATCGGGACCAGGCCCTCGATGAACAGATCTTCCAGCTCCACGAAAAAACCGAAGCGCGTTGTAGAAATGATCAGCGCCGCGAATTCGTCGCCGACGCGGTCGATCATGAAGCGGAGCTTCTTCCATTCCACCAGCTCGCGCTCGGCTTCGGCGGCGCGGCGCTCGGATTCCGAGGATGAATCGGCGATGGCGCGAAGGGACGCGTCGTATTGTCTGCCGTCAAGATGCGCGTTCAGAATGCGATGCACCATCAGGTCGGGGTAGCGGCGGATGGGCGATGTGAAGTGCGTGTAGCTGGGTGCGGCGAGCGCGAAATGGCCCACGTTGTTATCGCTGTAACGTGCCTGCTTGAGAGACCGCAACATCAGGTAACTCAGGATGCGTTCCTCGGGCTTGCCCGCGATTCTCGCGACCAGTTTTTGGTAATTGCGCGACGTGAGATTCGGATTATCGAGCGCCAGAGTCTCGCCGCGAAGGCGCTTGACCGGCGTCGCGCCCGCGCCCAGAGAATAGCCGAAATGCGCCGCGATGTCTTCGAATTCGAGCACGCGCTTGGGGTCGGGACGCTCGTGAATGCGGTAAATCATGGGGACTTCCGCGCCTTCCAGATGCGAGGCGACGGCTTCATTCGCAGCGAGCATGAATTCTTCAATGATGCGGTGCGCGATGTTGCGCGGGGCGCGGGTGACGCCGGTCATCTCGCCGAATTCATCGAACTCGAGCAGCGGTTCCGGCAGATCGAAATCGATGGAGCCTCGGCGCACACGCTTGCGGTTCAGGATACCGGCTAGCTCGCGCATCAGTTCGAAGCGCGGGATGAGTTTGGAGTAGCGGTCGCGCTGCGCCTGATCGCGTTCCAGAACGGCGTGGACCGCAGTGTAAGTCATGCGCTCCGCGCTGCGGATCACGCCGCGCGTGAAATCCTGGCGGACCACGTCGCCGCGCGGATCGATTTCGAGCAGTGCGCTGAGAACCAGCCGGTCTTCGTTGGGCCGAAGCGAGCATTGATCTGTGGATAGCTCCACGGGCAGCATCGGCACGGCGCGATCGGGGAAGTAGACGCTGGTGCCGCGCAGAGCGGCTTCGCGATCGATGGGCGTTCCCGGACGAACGTAATAGCTCACGTCGGCGATATGCACTTGCAGGGCATAGTTGCCGTTATGAAGGCGATCGACCCACACGGCATCGTCGAAATCGCGCGCGGTTTCGCCATCGATGGTTACAATGTCGAGTTCCCGGAAATCGCGGCGCTTGCCGATTTCAGCCAAGGGAATCGGCCCGGGAATGGTGCGAGCCTGCTCGAGAACATCGTCGGGGAAACGATGCGGGATGTGATGCGCGCGGATCAGGATTTCGACGTCGATTCCGAAATCGCCGGGATGGCCGAGGATCTCGGTGATGCGGCCCACGGGGCGGTCGCCGTCGCCGCCGAAGTCGAGAATTTCGGCGGTGACGATCATGCCTTCCAGGTCGTCCACCCGTACAGCTCGCGCGCCCACGCGATGCGCGGTGGCTTCCTCAGGCGGGCGTTCCATGCCTTCGGGAATGCGGATCCATTGGCGGATCCGATCGTCGTGCGGGATCACCACATTGGTCTTGCGGCGCACGTGAAATTCGCCGACGATTTCCGGATGGGCGCGGCGCACAACGTCGACGATGTCGCCGTGCGCGCGGCCGCTCGGGTCGATGCGGCGAATGCGGACCGAGACTCGATCGCCATGCATGGCTCGATGGGCGGCTTCCTTGGCGATGTAGATGTCGCCTTTGACGCCTTCCACGGGCTCGTCCGGAATCACGAAGGCGTAGCCGTCGCGATGGGCGCTGAAGCGTCCTCGAATGGTTGGCGGCTTACCCGATCTTTTCGTCACGTTCCACTATGATGGTAAGTCCATGCAGCTACATTCCGTGAGAATGGAGATTCCCGAAGGCGGGAACATCATCGTCGGTCAAAGCCATTTCATCAAAACCGTGGAGGATCTGTACGAAGCGATGGTCAACGCGGTGCCGCAGATGAAGTTCGCGATCGCGTTCAATGAAGCGTCCGGCGCGTGCCTCACGCGAGTGGACGGCAATGACGCGGATCTGAAGGGGAACGCGACGCGCAACGCTCAATCCCTGGGTGCGGGCCATGTCTTCGTGATCGCGCTGCGCGATGGGTATCCGATCAACGTGCTGGCGAGGATTCGCGAGATTCCCGAGATGTGCTCGATTTTTTGCGCGACCGCTAACCCGGTGGAGGTGATCGTCGCCGAAACTGAGCAGGGCAGAGGAGTGCTCGGGGTCATCGACGGCAGTTCGCCCAAGGGGATCGAGACGGATGTAGATGTCGAGTGGCGGCAGGGATTGCTGCGAAAAATCGGATATAAGCGGTAGGAGCTTGTTGAAAAAGGGGGACGGACTACTCTGTTCCCAGCCGCAACCCGCTGTTTCGCATGGGAGCGCAGTCGTGGACAGAGCGGTCTGTCCCCCTCTTTCAACAAGCTCCTTAGTGCGCCGGTTTGTAGAGCAGAACCAGGGCCGCGCCGATCGGAACCATCGCCATCCCCAGCCATAGCAGCGGGTTGATCTGTTCTTTTGGCGGATTCATCCACATCGAGTACAAAACGTTGATCACGGGCGCGCCGCCGAATACGACCGGCATCACGTAAGTGGGCACGCCTCCGTTCTTGAACGCATAGATGATAAAAATCGCGCCTAATGCGCCCAGCGCGCCGCCTATGGTCGCGTTGATGATTCCGGTCTGATTGAATCCCGTCATGCCGTTCGGCCCCAGCGCGACCAGAGGCGCAAGAATCCCCATGACGAAATACGCTCCGCCGACGCACAGCAGAGCCTTCATCGGATTGCCGAGCCCGATTTGTCCTTTGGCGAGAATCGGACCATAAAAGCCCCAGGAAAGCGCCGCGCAAATGGCGAAGATCACCCACACCATGGATTTTTTCCTCACTGAAGATGGAGTTTGCATAGATACCGAATCGCCTATTGTAACGCGGCCGCCTGGACATGCCGCAACACGCGGGCGTGTACGCGATGGATGACCGCGTCCGACCACCACCGCCAATACTGAGCCGGCCGGAGGCTGTGCTGATACCACGTGGTAGCTTCAAGGCGAGTGCCGGCGCCGCCGTCGATGGGGATCAGGCGGAACTGTCCTTGCTTGGAGACGAGGAATCCGTGCAGGTGCGGCGGATGAATGCGATAAGGAGACATTTCGACCATCGGCTCGGGATTCGATGTGACGGCGAAACGGAGCTGGCGCGGCTCATCCCAGAGCAGCACCGGTTCGACTAAGTCTCCCGTTGAAAAGTTGCAGCGGCGCGTCGCACCGGGGCCGGCGCCGTCAATGTGTGCAGCGATCGGGTACGCGATTCCGAGGCGGAAGATCACGTCGTCGGGCAGCCCCAGCTTTGAAGGAGCGATGGTCGCGCGCCACACCACTTCCGGCGGCGCGGCGATGTCGAGGGTGGTGGTGACGGCGAATATTTCGGCGGGCTGATGACCATGGTGCTCAAGGAATCCTGCGCCCGGCGTCAATGTGAGGATCAGGAACATCGCGATCGGCTGTGAAGCACCGTGAATGCGCCGCACCGCCACGTACCCGAGATAACCGCCGAGAGCGGCGAGAGGGGCCGCAAGCGGAAGCGCCATCAGCAGGCAAATCACGCCTTCGAGGGCGCCTATCAGGAGTTCGACGCCGGTGAACAGTAGTGCCAGCATCGAAACATTCATCGCATCCCGCAGCCGAATCGGATTGTGTGCGCCGAAAATAAGCACAGAAAGGAACCCGATCGCGATCGGCAGCGCGACGAAGAGAGTCCAGCCGTAATCGCGCCACACGCTTTGATTTAGGTACGTAATCGCCAGGCCGAGCAGGCTCGCGATCGAGGCCGGGCACAGCGCACTGGCGAGCATCCGGGAGCGCTCCATCAGAAACAGGAACATCGAGATGACGCCGCCGGTCACCGCTGCCAGAATGATTTTGAACGCGATCATCGCTTGCCTCCCGCTAACAATTTCCGGATTTTGCCGCGCACCTTGACCAGCGTGGAAAGCGCTCCCGGCATTTTTTGCATCTCCTGGTACAAGCCGGTGACCGATTCGACAAACACCAGCATGTCTTTCACGCGAGCTTTGGTATAAGCGTCGGCATCCTGCCGCGCGTCGAGCTCTTCGAGCACGGCGATGGTCGGGTCTATTTCCCGGCGCTTGCGCTCAGCCACGATGATGTCGAACATCTTCCAGAACGTCCTTGAGCGATTCGAAGTGATCGCGCCGGTCGCCGCGCACGTGCGCCACTTTCACGATGCCCCAACCTTGCAGCTCACGCAGGCTGTTCGACACGTTGGACCGGGCGACGGCAAGCGAGCTTGCGATCTCTTCGGCGTCGAGCGGACGCGGGGAAAGATACAGCAGCGCGTGGACCTGGGCGACCGTCCGGTTGATGCCCCAGCGGGCGCCCATTTCGCCCCAGTGGAGGATGAAACGCTGTTCGACTTCGCCAAGTGTAATGTCAGACATTTCTGTTATAACTGAAATTACAGGAAACCGAGACCGCTGTCAAGCAGGTTTTTGCCTTAACTTGATATACTGTCGCGGATGACGCGATTTTATTTCCTCCTTCTTTTGATGACGTTGCCCGTCATCGCGCAACGCGGCGCGCGAACGTCCGAGGCCGGAGATGCGCCCGCCGATCCGATGTCCACGGCGACTTTCAACGGCCTCCGGCTGCGCTCGATCGGACCTGCCGCGGCTTCAGGGCGCGTCACCGCTTTCGCCGTGAACCCGGAAAATCCCGTGCAATACTTCGTCGCGGTCGCGTCGGGTGGAGTATGGAAGACATCCAATAACGGGATCACGTGGACGCCGGTGTTCGACAATGAAGGCTCCTATTCGATCGGGACCGTTACGCTGGACCCGAAGAATCCGAACACAGTCTGGGTGGGCACCGGAGAAAACAACAGCCAGCGCAGCGTCAGTTGGGGCGATGGCGTGTACCGGTCCGACGATGGCGGCCGCACTTGGCGGAACCTGGGCCTCAAGAACGTCCGGGCACATCGCGCGCATTGTCATCGATCCGCGCGATTCGAACGTCGTTTATGTGGCCTCGCAAGGACCGCTGTGGGCTCCGGGCGGAGATCGCGGCGTTTTCAAAACTACAGACGGCGGCAAAACTTGGAAGAACGTTCTCACCATCAGCGAAACCACCGGCGTCACGGACATCGCCATGGATCCCACGAATCCGGACCGTTTGCTCGCGGCCTCATATCAGCGCGCGCGCCATCAGTGGACGTTGATCGACGGCGGACCGGAATCGGGGATTTATAAATCGGACGACGCCGGGAACACGTGGCAGCGCATCCGCGGGGGCTTGCCGATGGGCGATTTGGGCCGCATCGGTCTCGCGTTTTCGCCGGCGCAGCCGCATCTGGTGTACGCGAAAATCGAAGCGGCGAACAACCAGAGCGCGATTTACAGATCGGTGGACAGCGGAGAATCCTGGGAACGGCGCGTCGCGTTCGAAGGCACGCCGATGTACTACGGGCAGATTATCGCCGATCCGAAGAATCCAGACAAATTCTATACGGGCGATACGAATCTGCGTGTCTCTGAGGACGGCGGCCGCACGCTGCGTCCGTTGGGCGACCGGAACAAACACGTCGATTCGCATACCGTCTGGATCGATCCGCGTAATACGGACCACATCTACGTTGGTTGCGACGGCGGGATTTACGAATCTTACGACGGCGGCCAGTTCTGGGAATTCAAGGCGAATCTTCCCACGCTCCAGTTTTACGATGTCGACGTTGATTACGCCAAGCCGTTCTATAACGTGTATGGAGGCACGCAGGACAATGCGAGTTTGGGCGGTCCTTCCGCGACGCGTAATGTCGCCGGCATCACCAATGGCGATTGGTACGTCACCACGGGCGGCGACGGATTCGTGTCGCGCGTGGATTCGCAGGATCCGGATACGGTCTATGCGGAATCGCAGGGCGGCGGCCTGGTGCGCTTCAATCGCAAGACCGGAAGCCGCATCAACATTAAGCCGATCGAAGGCAAGGGCGAGCCGCCGCTGCGCTGGAACTGGGATGCGCCGCTGATCATCAGCTCGCATAACCACACGCGCTTGTATTTTGGCGCGAATGTTTTGTTTCGCAGCGACGATCGCGGAAATACCTGGCGCGCCATCAGTCCGGATCTGACGCGCCAACTGGATCGCGACGCGCTGCCGATTATGGGAAAAGTTTGGGGTCCGGACGCCGTGGCGAAGAATGCCTCGACCGCGTTCTACGGAAATATCAGCGCGATCGCCGAGTCGCCCAAGCGAGAAGGGTTGCTGTTCATCGGCACGGACGACGGACTCATTCAGGTCCATGACGATGAGGGCGCCTCGTGGCGCAAGGTGGATCATCTTCCCGACATACCCGAGCACATCTACGTGCAACGGATTCTCGCCTCGCAGCACGATGAAAACGTTGCCTACGCGGCACTCGATAATCATCAGAATGGCGACTTCAAGCCTTATTTGTTGAAGACCGCGGATCGGGGGAAAACTTGGACGTCGATCTCGGGCGGTCTGCCGCAGAACGGTCCCGTAATGTCGATCGCGGAGGACCACGTCAATCCGAAACTGCTTTTCGCGGGCACCGAGTACGGATTATTCTTCACCATCGATGGGGGCGAAAAGTGGACGCGCTTGCGCGGCGGGCTGCCGACCATTCAAGTCCGCGACATGGTGATTCAGAAACGCGAAAACGATCTGGTGCTCGCGACGTTCGGGCGCGGCTTCTACGTTCTGGACGACTACACTCCGCTGCGGACGCTGAAGCCGGAAATGTTGAAAGAGGAATCCGTGCTGTTTCCGGTGAAGAATGCGCTCGAATATGTGCAGGCGTCGCCGCTGGGCGGACGCGGCAAGGGGTTCCAGGGAGAAAGCTTTTATACCGCGGAAAATCCGGCCTTCGGCGCGACGTTCACTTATTACTTGCGCGACAGCCTGCGCGCCAAGGCGCAGATCCGACGCGATGCCGAGCGCGAAGCCGAGCGCAAGAAGGAGCCCATCAAGTATCCTTCGGCCGCGGAGCTGCGCGCTGAGGCCGAGGAAGAAGCGCCGTCGATCCTGATCACCATTACCGATCGCAGCGGCAAAGCGGTGCGCAAGCTAACCGGTCCGGTGGATCGCGGAGTGCATCGCGTCGCGTGGGATCTGCGCGGTTTTGCACCTGTTGTGGCGGCCGGCGGGGGACGCGGTGGCGCCCCGGTCGATCAGGAAGGCGGCTTTTTCGGCGCCCTGACCGGACATTTCGTCGCGCCGGGGACGTACAAGGTCTCGATCGCGAAACGGGTCGACGGCCAGACGACGCAGCTCGCCACGGCACAGATGTTCGAGGTGATGAATGAAGGCGGCCTGCCTCCGTCCGATTTTCTCGACAAAGTCAGCCGCCTTCAGGACGCCGTGCAGGGAGCGCTGGAAGGAGCGAATGCAGCCAAGCAGCGCCTCGCGGCGATCAAGCGGGCACTGGACGATTCGGCCGCCGATGCGAAGCTGATGGAGGAGCGTGATTCGCTCGACAGAAGATTGGATGCGATTCTTCTGCTCCTGCGCGGCGACGAAGTGATGCGGCGTCGTCAGGAGAACGTCGGCCCGTCGATCTCGCAGCGCGCGCAATCGGTCGCGGCTGAAACGCGGGGACTGCTGGAGCCGCCCACGAAGACGCAGCAGGATGAATACTCGATCGCGTCGGCCGAGTTTGACCAGGAACTCCCGAAATTGCGCACGCTGATCGAAGTCGATCTCAAAAAGCTCGAGAAGGAGCTGGACGCGGCACATGTTCCGATCACGCCCGGTCGGCTGCCTGAGTGGAAACATCAGTAGCTGACATTTTCCAGACAAATTTCTTGCGATCATTTTGCGGGAACCGGCCCCACCGCGGACAACTGATCGTGAATTTCGCCTTATTCTGGGCGTGCTATGAAAAACTCACGCCGACTTTCGAACGTTCGCCGCACGATGGTTTTGGCCCTCGCGGCTGTCCTGGTGTCCTCAACCGCCTACGCCGGCCCTCCGAAGACTTGGTCGGACCTGGGGCCGTATCTCAAAGGCAAGTACATCGCGATCACGACCAAAGACGGGAAAACCATGCGCGGCCGCTTCGTCTCCACCCGTCCGGACGTAATCGTCCTGAACGATGGCAAGCAAGTCGAAATTACGCGAGCTTCCCTAGTCTCCCTTCAAATCGAGCGATCCAATCTCGAAACCTATGGACACAACGTCAAAGTTGCGTATTCCGATGGATTCCGCAATCTGTTCTCAGCCAACGGATTGTGGGGACTCATCGAAGTTCCCGGGGTCACCGTCTACGCCGTGATCACCGCGCCACTGAGTGCGCTCGGCGATTTGTTTCACAATCGCTCACGATCGATCCAGCCGGTGATGATTCCCGCGAAGTAGAATGCAAGAGCCAGAATGTCGTTGCGCACACGCATCGCGATTTTCGTCCTGTCGATCCTGATTCCCGCCGCTGTCTTCGCGGGACTGGCCGTGCAGCTCTACCGGCAGCAGCAGGAACTGATTCTCCAGCGGCTGGCGGCCGAGCAATCGCAGCCCCTCGAACGGCTGCGGCGGGAAGGGCCGCAGGTGCAGGAAGCGCTTCGGCGCAGCAAGCTCAGCTTCGCGTTTTACGCGGCGGCGATCGTGTTCGCCCTCTCGGTCACGCTATTTTCGCGATACGTGGTCTGGCGCGAGTTCCGCAATGAAGCGCAACTCGCGGCGCTGCGCGCGCGCTTCGTGTCCAATGTTTCGCATGAACTGCGCACGCCGCTAACGTCGATTCAGATGTTCGCCGAAACGCTGGCGATGGGGCGCGTTGCCGATCCCGATCGCCAGCGCCGGTATCTTGAAACCATCGCCCGGGAGAGCCAGCGCCTGGCGCGCCTGGTGGACGATGTGCTGGCCTTTTCGAAGCTCGAAACCGGAGTCACACGGTATCGCAAGGATCGAATCGCTTTGGCGCCGGTGCTCGAAGCGGCGTTGAGCGCGCTGGAACATCCGCTCGAACAGGGCGGCTTTCGCATTCACCTGACCCTGCCGGTGGATCTATGGATCGTACACGCCGATGCCGACGCGCTGGAGCAAGCCATCCTGAATATCCTGGTGAACGCGATGAAATTTTCCGGCGATTCGCGCGAGCTGGAAGTTCGCCTGGAGCGCAGCGGTGCGGAGGCGGCCGTTATCATCGCCGATCTGGGAATCGGAATCCCCGCGGAACATCGTGCGCGCATTTTTGAGAGATACTTCCGCGTTCCGCTGGCGGAGCATCAGGCAGTGGCGGGCGTGGGCATCGGGCTTACACTGGTGGAAGCCATCGTGAGAGCCCATAACGGCCGCGTGGAAGTGCGCGACAACCAGCCGAAAGGGTCCATATTTTGTCTGTATCTGCCGATCGCGTCATGAGCAAAATCCTGATTGTCGAGGACGACCAGAGCATCGCGCAAGGGTTGCGCGACAACCTTGAATTCGAGAAGCACGAGGTCAGCGTCGCCACGGACGGCGAAAGCGCGCTGCGCTTGGCGCGCGAGCAGCGGCCCGACCTGATTATCCTCGACATCCGTCTGCCCGGCATGAGCGGCTACGAGGTTTGCCGCAAGCTGCGCGGCGAGGGAAGCGCGATTCCGGTCCTGATGCTGACTGCGCGCGGCGAGGAAGAAGATCGCGTGTTGGGGCTCGACTTGGGCGCCGACGATTACGTGACCAAACCGTTTTCGGTGCGCGAATTGATGGCTAGGATTCGGGCGTTGCTGCGGCGCGCCAGCGCGAGTCCTGAATTGCCCGGCGAATTACGCATGGGCGACATCGTGGCGGATTTCCGCAGTTACGAAGCCTGCCGCGGCGGTCAGCCGGTGGAGCTGACGCGCAAAGAGTTCGGGTTACTCCAGTTGCTCGCCGCACGCGAGGGTCGCGTGGTGACGCGCGACGAGCTGCTCGAAACCGTGTGGGGTCACGATGCGCCCCAAAGCACGCGAACCGTGGACAATCACGTTGCCACGCTGCGCGCCAAGCTGGAGCCGGATCCCAGCTCTCCCCGTTACCTGCAAACCGTGCACGGCGTCGGCTACAAGCTGGTTCGGGAGCGCTGAACTTTCCTTGGACGCAAATTACCTGGCTTTCGATCTCGGCGCCGAAAGTGGCCGCGCGATTCTTGGGGGCCTTCGATCCGGCATTCTCAGCGTGAATGAAGTCCGGCGCTTCCCGAATGATCCGGTGCGCACGGGAAATTCTCTGCATTGGGACGTGCTGCGCCTTTGGCATGAAATGCAGCGGGCCCTTGCCGATTCCCTTCCCGAACTGGCGAGCGTCGGTGTCGACACGTGGGGTGTCGACTACGCACTGATCGCGGAAAACGGATCGCTGCTCGAAAATCCGTATCACTATCGCGACCGCCGCACTAATGGAGTGATGGACGCCGTTCTCGAAAAAGTCGCCCGCGATCGGATCTATTCCATCACCGGCGTCCAGTTCCTGCCGTTCAATACTCTTTACCAGCTCTACGCCGCGTGCCGGGCAACACCAAAGTTAATCGACGCTGCACGTGCATTGGTCACCATCCCGGACCTGTTCAACTATTGGCTCACCGGCAATCTTGGTTGCGAATACACGAACGCCACCACCACGCAGATGCTCGATGCGCGAACGCGATCGTGGTCCTCGGAATTAATGGACGAGCTCGGTCTGCCGTCGCGACTGCTTCAGTGCATCCTCGAGCCCGGCACCACCCTCGGCCGCCTGAAAACGGGAGTCCCGGTGATCGCGCCCGCATGCCACGATACCGGCTCCGCGGTCGCGTCCATTTCGATGTCGGCGGAGAGTGCATTCTTGAGCTCCGGTACCTGGTCGCTGCTGGGCGCCGAGCTTTCGCGGCCCGTGATCACTCCGAAAGCACTCGACTTGAACTTCACCAATGAAGGCGGCGTTTGCGGGACGGTGCGCGTGTTGAAGAACATCGCCGGACTGTGGCTGCTCCAATCGTGCCGGCGCTCGTGGAAGGCTGATTTCTCCTACAACGATCTGCTCGCCGCAGCGGCCGACGTTCGATATGCATTCCGGTCCCTTGTCGATCCGGATAACGCCGCGTTCCTAAATCCCGATGACATGCCCACTGCGATCGCTGACTACTGCGCGCAGACCCACCAGTCCGTGCCCGACAGCGCGCCCGCGTTTACCCGGGCGATTCTCGAAAGCCTCGCGTTCAAATATCGCGCGACGCTCGAAGCCCTCGAACAGATTACCGGGATACACTTCAAGGAAATTCGAATCGTGGGTGGTGGATCGCGCAATCGCCTGCTGAATCAGTTCACCGCGGACGCTACCGCACGCACGGTGATCGCCGGGCCGGTGGAAGCGACTGCCCTCGGCAATATTGCCATGCAGATGCTTGCGACCGGCGCGGTCTCGTCTCTAGCGGAAGCTCGCGCGGCGATCGACCGCTCCTTCCCCACTGAACGATTCGAACCCGCAAACACCGATCGCTGGGATGCGCAATACCCGCGTTTTCGAGAATTAGAAATCTAACCGGTCGATATTCTCGCGGTTGATGATTAGCGGCGCACCCAAAACAATCCAGCTCCCGCGTACTTCCAAATTTCCGAGCCGTCCGGCCTGAATCGATGTCGCGCCGGCTGCGATTTTGTTGTGTGCCAGCAACGAGCCTGCATAAACCGTGAGATATCCGAGGTCGTGCGTGCTCCACAGCACCACCGTCTGCACGACGCCGTCATGAACATAGGGTTTGCAGATGCTCGGCAGGGACAACCCGATCACGTCCACATCCTTGCGCCCCGCTTGGCGAACCGCTTCGCCCGCACCCGGAACGGCGGGAGCCGAAATAGCCATCACCAGCTTCACCTGCGGATAGACTTTCAGAAGCGTTTGCGTTTCGGCGAAGGCTTTGTCGCGATCGTCGTCGCTCGGGCGGATGGCCGCAAGCTTCAGCCCCGGGTACCTTTCGGCGAGGCGTTTGTGGATGAACGCGATCCACTCGTTTTGATTGGCGGCGCTCAAAGCTCCGGTGACGATGGCGAATTCGCCTTTCTCCCGCATCAGCCGCGCGGCTTCGTCCGTCAGCGTATTAGCGATTCCTTCGGGCGTCGCCTGGTTAACAAAATAATCGCGGGCATCGGGTTCGGCGTCGGCATCCCAGGTGAGCACCCGAATCCCGCGCTCCCGCGCCTTGCGCAGAACCGTGGAAATGCCAGCACGATTCTCCACCGCGACGGCGATTACATCCACTTGCCGCGTGATCCAGTTCTCCACGAGTTCATTTTGTTTCGCGGCCTCCAGGCTGGTGGGACCATCCCAGATCAGGTCGACCCCCAGTTCACGCGCCGCTTCCTCCGCGCCGCCGCGCACGCTGACGAAATAAGGATCGCCCTTGGCTTTCGGCATCATCGCGATTACGGTGCGATGGCTTCGCGAAACCGATCGCCCCAACCACGCATTCGTTCCCGCCACGATCAGCGATCCGGCCAGGATCGCGCTCCCGATCGCCGCAACGGGGATGCTGGTCACCGAGCCAGTCTCGCGCCGCCGGAAACGGTCGATGCTGATGGTAACGATCAGCAGCGTTCCCGTCAACACACCGGTTAACTCCGACGGCAGCGCGGCGAGCTGCAATCCATTTTGCAGCACCGAAATCGCGAACAGCCCCAAGAGGGTGCCCCAGATGGTCCCGACGCCGCCAAACACCGAAGTTCCCCCGAGCACCACCGCCGTAATCGCATCCAATTCATAGCCGGTGCCGACATCCGATTTGGCTTGTCCCAAGTGCGCGACGTAAATAATCGCGGCGAGGCTCGACACCACCCCCGATAACAGATAGACCAGTGCGACGCGCTTCGGCACCGGAATCCCGGCGTATCGTGCGCCCGCCGCGGTGAAGCCGATCGCGTATAGCGCCCGCCCGATCACCGACCGATGCAGCAGGATCGCGTAGCCGATCAGAATCGGCAGAAAAATCGTCAACTGTACGGGAATTACGCCCCACAAATATCCTTGACCGCCAAACAGAAACGATTTGGGAAAGCCGGTGTAGTTCACCGCGCCGTGCGTGATTCCCTCCGCGACTCCGCGAAACATGGAAAACGTTCCCAAAGTCACGATCAGCGGCGGCAGATTCAGCCGCGAAATCGCCAAGGCGTTCAGCGCCCCGCCGGCGAATCCGGAGAGCAGCGCCGCTCCGGCCGCGCCTGCGATCGAAAAGTTCCAGTCCCGAAACGCGGCGCCGAAAATCACGGCTGCCAGTCCCATCATCGAGCCGACCGACAGATCGATGCCGCCGGTAATGATCACCGGAGTCATCGCCACCGCGAGCAATCCCAGTTCGACGCTCGACCGGACCATTTCGAAGAAATTTCCGCGCGTAAAAAAGTTTGGTGCGATGGCGGAAAACATCGCGATCTCGGCAATAAGCGTCAACGGCAGCGCCCATTCTCCGTTTGGGAACAGGCGCTCCCGCCAATGCTTATGCGTGACTTGGGACAAGACGGTTTCCATGTCGTTCGTGCCGGGTTTGTAGCGCGTCCATCGCCACCGCGGCCAGAATGATCGCGCCCTGCACCGCGCGTTCCCAATAAGGACTGACACCCAAAAACGTCAGCGCAGGGCCGATCGCGCCTAGCAAAATCACGCCCAGCACGGTGCCGACAACCGTCCCGCGCCCCCCCGTGATCGCCGCGCCGCCGACCACCACCGCCGCAATAACCTTCATCTCCAGTCCTATTCCCGCATTGCTCGGGATCTGATTGAACCGGACCGCATTGAACGCCGCCGCGAACCCTGTAAGCCCGCCGGTGACCACAAATACAAAAAACGTCACCCGCTGAGTCTGAATGCCCAGGAGCCGAGCCGCTTCCGCATTCGATCCAGTCGCGTAAATCGCTCGCCCTGATGCCAGATTGCGCAAACCCCAGGCGATTGCGGTCGATAAACCCACGGCGATGAACAAGGCTGCCGCAGGATAAGCCTCCTGTGAAAATCCAAGCCACTGGAAACCTTGCGGAAGATCCTGGACCCAGGCCCCCTGCGTCGACCAGCGCAGCGCGTCGCGCAGCGCGACCATGCTCGCCAGCGTGACGACGATTGATGGAATCCGCACATAGGCGGTGAGGGCGCCGTTGAGCGACCCCAACGCAGCGCCCGCGAGGCAGGCAGAAAGCGCCGCAATTGGCGCGGGCAATCCCTCCTTCGCGAATAGCCCCGCCGCGACGCCGCAGATCGCGAAGATCGATCCGGCGGAAATATCGATCTGGCCGGCGAGGATCACCATCGTCATTCCCAGCGCGACGATCAGCACCGGGACATTCGCCAGAAACAAGTCGGTCAGATTCTCGCGCGTGAAATATCCGGGTGCCACGAAGGCCAGCAACATCGCCAGCGCTGCAATCGCGATCAGGACCGAAACTTCGCGGCTGTGCTCCTTCATTCGGTCACTTCGCGCCCTAGCGCGAGCGATAGGATCTTTTCCTGTGTTGCTTCAACCCGCGTCAACATGCCGGCGATGGAGCCTCCGTGCATCACCGCGATTCGATCGCTCATCCCCAAGATCTCCGGCAGCTCCGATGAAATCATGACGATCGCCAGCCCGCGCTCCGCCAAATCCATCATCAGGCTGTGAATCTCCGCCTTGGAGCCGACGTCCACGCCTTGCGTCGGCTCGTCCAGAATCAGAATTCTCGGCTCGATCGCCATCCACCGCGCCAGCGCCACTTTCTGCTGATTTCCGCCCGAAAGCGTTGCAGTCTGGGAGTAAATCGAAGGAGCTTTGATGCGCAGTTGGCGAAGATAATGCAGTGCAAGATCGCGCTCTTCGTGCGTGTCGATCCATCCATGCCGCGACACGCGCTTCAGATTGGCGAGGGTAACATTCGCAGCAAGAGCCATTTCGGGAATCACGCCGTGCCGGCGCCGGTCCTCCGGGACGTATCCGATACCCAACCGAATCGCATCCGCGGGCGAGCCGATTCGAACCGGCGCGCCATCCACCAAAATGCTTCCCGAATCCGCCGGAGTCAGCCCGAACAGCTGTTTCCGCCAGCTCGGTTCGTCCCGAGCCGACCAATCCTGCCACGCCGAGAATTTCACCGCGCCGCACGGAAAACGAGATATCTCGGAGCCCCGAAGATCGGCTGCAAACTCCGCGCAATTCGAGTGCGTTCTCACCGATAGCGACCTCGCGCTTCGGAAAACCGGCGGAAATCTCGCGGCCCACCATCATGGCGATGATCGCTGCCTGATCCGCCTCGTCCTTCGGGAGAGTCGCCACGATTTCTCCGTCGCGCAAAATTGTGATGCGGTCCGCGATGGTCGAAATTTCGTCAAGACGATGAGAAATATAGATAATCCCCGCGCCTTCGCTGCGCAGCAGGTCAATGATACGGAACAAGCTATCCACTTCACGATCCGTGAGCGATGCCGTGGGCTCGTCCATGATCAGGATCTTCGCGTCCGCACCGATCGCCTTCGCAATCTCAACCATCTGCTGCTCCGGCATGCTTAGCGAAGAAACCAGCCGCGCCGGATCGATCGATGCTCCGGCTCGCTCCATCAGTTCGGCTGCGCGGCGATTCCGGTTGGTCCAATTCACCCTGCGCCAAACATTTCCATCTTCGAGCGCAAACGCGATGTTTTCGGCGACGCTCAGGTGCGGAAATAAGGCGGGTTGCTGATAGATAGCGGCGATTCCCAAAGAGCGTGAGACGCGGGGATTGTTGCACCGCACCAGACTTCCCTGAATCTCCAGGGTTCCGGAATCGGCCTGGATCGCGCCGGTGATGATTTTGGTTAGCGTTGACTTCCCAGCGCCGTTTTCTCCCACCAACGCGTGCACTTCGCCCGAGAGCAGTTGAAAGCAAACGTCCCGCAACGCACGTACTCCCGCAAAGGTCTTGGAGACTGACCGTGCTTCGACCAGAGCAATGCTCATGTTTTAACGCCTCCGCCAGACTACCAGAGAATTCTCTGTAGCGTTTCCCTCCCGCAACACGTCTTAAAAATGGGTATACCAATGCTGATCACCTGTCCAGAATGCGGCGTTGAGATGGAACCCATTGAAACCACGGTGGAACAACTGCCGCTGCGGGATCTGCGCCTATGCCCCCAGTGCTACCTGGTGGTCTGGAACAGCGACGACGGCCTTCGCTTTGAGCAAGGTATACCGGTTCCTCGCGGGTCGCGGCCTCCTTCCGAAACCCTAGTCAATTAGTTCGCATAATGAGAAGGTGCGGTTCACCACACTGATCGTGTGCTTTGCGGCGCTTGCGGGCGCGCAATCGATCGCGCAGTTGCATCAAGGATTTGAGCAGCCGCCCAGTGATGCGCGAATCATGATGCGCTGGTGGTGGTTTGGGCCCGCGGTCGCCAAACCCGAACTCGAGCGCGAGCTCAGGTCCATGAAAGCAGGCGGGATCGGCGGCGTCGAGATACAGCCTGTATACCCGCTCGCCTTAGATGGCAACTTGCCGTATCTTTCCGACGAGTTTATCGATGCGCTGCGCTTCGCCGCGAATAAAGCGCGCGAGTTGGGGCTTCGGGTCGACATAACCCTGGGCAGTGGATGGCCGTATGGTGGTCCGCATGTCCCAGTCAGCCAGGCGGCGGGCAGGCTCTGCGTCGAACGTGCGCAGGCGTCATCAGGGGCTGTACCGCTGCCAAGCATGGAACAGGGCGAAGAACTGATCGCCGCGTTCCTGAACGGGAAGCAGCGTACCATCGATCACGGACGCGTGGAAGTACCCGCCGGCTCGCATGAGGTCTTGTTCTTCATCTCCAGCCGGACCGGGCAGCAGGTGAAGCGGGCTGCGGTGAATGCGGAAGGCTTCGTTCTGGATCATTACGACCGTACTGCGATCGAGCATTATCTGCACGTGGTCGGCGATCGCCTGCTTCAGGCGTTCGGTCCGAATCCGCCTTACGCAGTGTTCAGCGACAGCCTGGAAGTGTACGGCTCGGATTGGACGCCCGGCCTGCTTGAAGAATTTCAAAAACGTCGAGGCTACGATCTGACGCCGCTGCTTCCCGCTTTAATTGAAGACATTGGCCCGAAAACAGCGGAAATTCGCCGCGATTGGGGAATGACGCTGACTGAGCTCGCCGAAGAACGGTATCTGACTCCCGTTCGCGAGTGGGCAAAGGCGCATGGGACGCGGTTTCGCTCGCAAACTTACGGAATCCCGCCGGTGATTCTGTCGAGCAACGCTCTGGTCGATCTGCCTGAGGGCGAAGGATGGCACTGGCGGGGCTTTTCGACTACACGCTGGGCTTCTTCGGCAAGTCATCTCTATGGCCGCCCGGTTACGTCTTCCGAAACATGGACCTGGCTGCATTCGCCCGCGTTCCGTGCGACTCCGCTCGATATGAAGGCCGAGGCCGATTTACATTTCCTTCAGGGAGTGAATCAGATCATCGGTCATGGCTGGCCGTACTCGCCGCCATCGGAAGGCGAACCTGGCTGGCGATTCTATGCAGCGGGCGCGTTCAACGATCACAATCCCTGGTACTTCGCGATGCCGGAGATCGCTAAGTACCTTCAGCGGGTCAGCTTTCTTTTGCGGCAAGGAAAACCGGCAAATGATGTCGCGCTGTATCTTCCAACCGAGGACGCATGGTCGGAGTTCACGGTGGGAAGTCCGCCCTCTGTCAGCCAAAAGATGGAAGCGCTGCTAGGGCCCGATTTGATCCCGCAGATCCTGAACGCAGGGTTCAACTTCGATTTCATCGACGATCGCGCAATTGCCAAAGTCGGGATTCCGTATCCGGTGCTGGTGTTGCCCGCCGTGAAGCGGATCCCGCCAGAAACCGCGCGCCGAATCGACAACTTCAAGAAACAGGGAGGGATCGTGATCGAAGCGGGGCGCGCCAGCGAACTGGCTCGCCTGTATACGCCTGATTTCGCGACCGGGAATCCCGCCATCGGGTTCATCCATCGCAAGCTCGCTGACGCCGATGTTTATTTCGTCGTCAATACCAGCAACCGTCCCGTGCGGGCGAATGCACAGGCGCGTTCGCATCGGCAAAACGGGGAATTCTGGGATCCGGTAACCGGCAAGATTTCCGCAGGCGGCAGCCGGACTTATTTGAATCTTGAGCCCTACGAATCGCGGGTGATCGTGTTTTCGAATGCCGAATCGCTACAGGCAGCGCCCACGGACGAGACCGTAAACTTCGTTTTGAACATCAGCTCAAACTGGACGGTGACTTTCCCGGCTCTGAAGCATAGCATCGAAATGCCCGAACTGCGCTCATGGATCGATGCCGACACTACCCGTTTCTTCTCGGGCCGCGCGACATATGAAAGGTCCGTCTCGATCCCGAATTCGTTCCCCAAACACAGCGTGGTCATCGATTTCGGGAACGGCGCCGTGGTCGATCCCGTCGGCCGTGCCGGGCCGGGCATGCGAGCTTGGATGGAAAGTCCAGTACGCGAAGCCGCCGAGGTCTACGTCAACGGTCAGCGCGCCGGCGTCGTCTGGTGTCCGCCCTATCGTGTGGACGTAACAAAGCTTACTCACGACGGCGCCAACACGATTCGAGTCGAGGTCGGCAATCTTGCCATCAATACGCTGGCCGGGCAGAGCCTTCCCGGCTATAAGCTGCTCAATCTGCGATACGGAGTTCGCTTTGAGGCGCAGGATATGGAAAATCTTCAGCCCTTGCCTTCTGGACTCGCCGGGCCGATCACTCTGATCGCCCGCTGAATCATTGTTTTGCAGGTCCGTAGAGAATCCGGCCAGGACGCTCGCTGGTCAGCTTGCCGTCGTCGATCACAATTTTGCCGTTTACCAGGACGTACTTGAATCCCACGGCGTACTGATGCGGTTTCTCGAAAGTCGCTGTATCGGCGACCGTGGCCGGATCGAAAACCGACAGATCGGCCTTCATGCCGGGGCGGATCAGGCCTCGATCGTATAGTTTCAAGCGTTGGGCGGGCAGGCCGGACATCTTATGCACTGCATCCTCAAGCGTAAGAGTGTGGCGTTCGCGAACATACCGGCCCAAGACTCGGGCGAAAGTGCCATAGCTGCGCGGATGCGGAGCGCCCACGCCGAATTGCGGGATTTCTCCGTCGGAGCCGATCATCGTGAACGGATACTTCATGATGCGTTCCACGTCGGCTTCGTCGATGGCATGAAATACCGCCTGGCAGCCGCCCGAGTGCTGGATCTCCAGCAGCGTTTCGGCAGCATTTTCGATGGTCACCTGGCGGCCTCGGGCCTTAGTGATGTCGGCCAGGCTCTTCCCGGCCAGTGATTTGTCGAACGCGCAGTTCGCCATCACGACGTTGGCCGGATCGCCGCCGCCGCGGTCGAACTTAATATTCTCTACGACGATCGCCTTAATCTTGGCGCGCTGTGCGGGAGCATCCAGGCGCTCGACCAGCGCTTTCTGCCCGCCTTCCTGGGCCCACTGCGGAATCAGGCTGGCCGTGCCCGTGCTCGATGCCGTGTAGGGGTATTGATCGATGGTCACGTCGACGCCTCGCGCCCTGGCTTCATCCACCAGGCGGAGCGTTTCGACGCTCTTGCCCCAATTCCCCTTGCCGATGATCTTGTGATGGGTGACCTGCGTCGGAAGGCCGCCTTCCTCGCCGATGCGGATAGTCTCGCGAACGCTGTCGAGAACGTGCGCGGCTTCCTCGCGCATATGCGAATGATGCATGCCTCCCATCGCGCCGGCGACTTTTTCAATCTCGATCACTTCGTCTGTTGGCGTGAAGTTACCCGGAACATAAAACAGGCCGGTGGTAACGCCGAATGCGCCATCGAGCATGGCTTGCCGGGTGATTTGGCGCATCTTTTCGATTTCCTCGGGTGTAGCGGGCCGATTGACCAAGCCCATCACCTGTTCGCGGATGCTGCCCTGGCCGGCGAAAGTACCAAAGTTGGGGGCTGGATGGGCTGCTGCGACGCGGGCCAAGAAAGGCGCGATGGGAAGCGGAGAACTGCCGTCCGGGCCTTCCATCAGGGTGGTGACGCCCTGCCGGATGTAGTTTTCGGCGGCGGGCGTGATGAAGATGCCTCGACGGGCATGAGTATGGATGTCGATTCCGCCGGGAGCGACGACCATTCCTTTGGCGTCGAGTCGGCGGGCCGACATGGACGCGTCGAATTTGCCAATCGCGGCGATCGAGTCGCCTTTGATGGCGACGTCCCCGTAGAACCATGGGTCGCCCGAGCCGTCGATAATTCGGCCGCCGGCGATCACCAGGTCATATTGTTGGGCAAAGAGCGGAAGAGCGAGCAGAGTCAGAGCAGCGAAACGCATGCTGCCATTTTGACACGCTTACTGTGACACTACGGCACTATTGGTTCAAGATTCTGGCGTACGGCGGCGTTGCTCGCTGGGCTTGGGAGACGACGAAATCATCTCAAAGAACAACGAAACGATCAACAATCCGGCGATTGCGGCTCCGATAATCATATACGACCCCATTTCGTCCTGCCGTTATTTATGCACGCGGCGTTCCAACTGAATTTCCGTCCGCTCTCCTTATCGGCAGGTTCCGCGTCTTCTTTATTTTTCTTTTTTAGCGTCTTCAACATCAGTGCTTCCCACCCTGTCTACGTTTCATTCGATGCACCCGGATGCGCCGTTGTTCCAAGCTTTACGGTAAATTTATTGTGAATGTCCACCACCCGAAATACGGCCTTAGACGCGGCTCGCGAAGCGCGGCGGAACTTAGCCGGCGTGGCTTTGCGCACTCCGCTGGTTCGTCTGAATGCCGATCATGAAGTCTTTTTAAAGTTGGAAAACTTGCAGCCCATCGGGTCTTTCAAGATCCGCGGCGCGGCGAATGCCATGGCTCGGACGCCGCGCGAGCGACTGGCGCGCGGGGTGCTGACTGCATCGGCTGGCAATATGGCGCAGGGAGTGGCGTACTGCGCCCGTCGAATGGGAATTCCCGCGACAGTCGTGACCCCCGACACCGCCCCTGAAACCAAGCTTCGCGCCGTGGAGCGGCTGGGCGGGAGAATCATCAAAGTCCCGTTCGATGCTTGGTGGAGGACCTTCGAGGAACGGGCATTTCCAGGTGTCGACGCGACCTTTATCCACGCCTTCGACGACGCGAACGTCATGGCCGGCAACGGGACCATCGGCCTGGAACTGATCGAGGACCTGCCGGACCTGGATGCGGTCGTCATTCCTTGGGGTGGCGGCGGGCTCACTTGCGGGATCGCCGGGGTGGTGAAGGCGCTTCGGCCGGAGGCACGGGTTTATGCGGTGGAGTGCGAAACCGCCACTCCGCTCACGGCGTCGCTGGCGGCGGGGAAACCGGTTGTGGTCGATTACCGGCCGTCATTTGTGGATGGGATCGCCAGCAAGACGGTGTTTCCGGGAATGCTGGAGCTGGCGAGGACGCTGGTGGATGGAACGATCATCGTGACGCTCGATGAGACCAGGGATGCGATGCGGCTGGTGGCGGAACGGAATCGCGTGATTGCGGAAGGCGCGGGTGCATGCGCCGTTGCCGCGGCGATCGGCGGGCGGGCCGGGACGGGCAAGATCGCCGCCATTATCTCCGGTGGGAACATCGATCTCAAGAAGTTTTGTGAGCTGGTGGTCGGCTAAAATGGTATCCGAATGTCAAAACAATACTCAGCACCGCCGCCGATGACCATCGACGTGAACAAGAACTACTCCGCCACGTTCAACACCTCGCGCGGCGAAATCGTGTGCGAGCTGTTCGCCAAGGACGCTCCCAAAACCGTGAACAACTTCGTGTTCCTGGCCCGCGACAAATTCTACGACGGCACGGTGTTCCATCGCGTCATCGCCGATTTCATGGTGCAAGGCGGCGATCCGACCGGGACCGGACGCGGCGACCCGGGCTATCGCTTCGAAGACGAGGTGAAAGGCAACCCGAACAAGCACCAGGTGGGCAGCTTGTCCATGGCGAACGCCGGCCCGAACACCAACGGCAGCCAGTTTTTCATCACGCACATCGTGACCAATTGGCTCGACGGCAAGCACACGGTGTATGGCAAGGTGACGAAAGGCCAGGACGTGGTCAACGCAATTCAGCAAGGCGACAAGCTGAATGGCGTCACTATCAGCGAATCCTGAGCGCTGGTTGAAAATCTTGGGAAGCGGTGGATATAACTGGTTTCCACGCAGGGGTCTTTCAACGCGCTCGTGGCTCACGCCAAGCCGCGCTCGCGGACGAAGGCCAGTGTGTCGTCCAAGGCGCTTGAGAAACGATCGAACATGAGATCGATTTCCTGTTCTTTAATGATCAGCGGGGGACAGAGCGCGATGGTGTCGACGATCGGGCGGCTGATCAGGCCGTGATGATGGCAGCGCTTCGATAGAAATGCTCCCACTCCGGCAGACGGCTCGAAGGGAGCCTTGGTGGATTTGTCGGCGACCAGCTCGACCGCGCCCACCAGGCTGATGCCGCGAGTCTCGCCAACCAGCGGATGGCTGGCGAAACTGTGAAGCCGTTCCTGCATTCGAGGCGCGACGCGGCGGACGTGGCTCTGAATATCGATTTCGTCGTAAATTTTCAGAGTTTCAAGCGCAACCGCGGAACGTCACGGGATGACCGCTGTAGGTGAAACCGTGAGCGAACACGCCGATCTTTTCCGATTCCTTCACCAGCGCGGAATAAATCTCTTCCGTGATCATCACCGCCCCGATGGGAAGGTATCCAGAGGATAGCGCCTTGGCGCAGGTGATCATGTCGGGCTTCATGCCGTAGGTGGTGGCTCCCCAAGTATTTCCGGTCCGGTGGAAGCCGCAGATGACTTCATCCGAGATCAGCATCACTTCGTATTTCTTGAGCACCGCCTGGATCTTCTCCCAGTAAGTGACGGGTGGGAGAAGCACGCCACCGGCGCCCATGAGGGGTTCTCCGATCATCGCGGCGACCGTCTCTGGACCTTCGCTCAGGATGCGCTGTTCCAGATTCTGGGCTAGTCGCGTTGCGAAAGCTTCTTCGGATTCGCCGGGCTGCCCGAAGCGGTACCAATGCGGACAGTCGACATGCAGAATGTTCGCGATGGGAAGATCGAAGTCGCGGTGATTGTTCGGCAGACCGGTCAGGCTCGCGCTGGCGACGGTGACTCCGTGGTATGCCTTCACGCGGCTCAGGATTTTCTTCTTCTTCGGACGGCCTAGCGCATTGTTGTAATACCACACCAGCTTCACTACGGTATCGTTGGCTTCCGATCCCGAATTCACGAAGAAGACCTTCGACATCGGCACGGGAGCGATGCTCAACAACTTTTCCGCGAGCTCGATTCCAACGGGATGCGCTTTGTGGGAAAAGGTGTGATAAGAAGGCAACTTCAGCATCTGGCGGTAAGCGGCCTCCACCAGACGCCGCTCGGAAAAGCCCAGGCTGACGCACCACAATCCGGCTAGCCCTTCGATATAACTCTTGCCGTCCTCATCCTTGACGAAAACGCCGTCGCCTTCGGAGATCACCAGCGGACCCTGGCTCTGGTGCAACTTCAGATTGGTGTACGGATGCAGCGATGAAGCAATATCGCGGCTCGCCGATTTTTTCTCGATCAGAACGTCTGGCATACACGTACGCTACTACTCGGGAATCCACGCTGTCAATGCGGGTGCGGCGGTAGTAAATGCCATCTCGCACATTCTATTAAGCAGTGCGCCGTAGAGCGACGTACGTTCGTTTTCTTGTTGACTAGTCCCGGTACTCATGGTACTTTCGTTACGTTTCAAGCGAGGTGCAAGACTCACTGTGCCGGGCTTGAGCTGGGTGAATCTGCACTGAATCGATAAAAACACAGCACCGCTACACGTGTGCCCAGCTCCAAGTGTGTGCCCGGACAACTGCGTTGGAGAGCTTGAAAGGAGAAGAATGACCGCTAACTAAAAGGAGACTCGATGTCTTTTCGCAGACCCCTGCTCGGATTTGCCTGCGCTGCCGGATGTTTCATCGGCGCGGGAAACCTTCTGGCTCAGACCGATCCCGGACCTCGCGGCGGCCCCGCGGACGCGGGCGGCAAATACCCCACATTGAATCCCAACGAAACTGCGTTCTTCACGCAAGCGGCGGAGCGGTTCATGGAAGTCGATTCCGTTTCGGGCGGCATCGCGGGCGAATCGGGAGTCGGATTGGGACCGACGTTCAATGGAAATAGCTGCGCGATGTGCCACGCCCAGCCGGCCACCGGCGGCAGCAGTCCAGGCTTGACCAGCAAGCAGAATCCGGTGCCGAATCCGCAAGTCGCGCTGGCCACGCTGCACGGCGCGAACAACACGGTTCCATCCTTCATCACCGCGACGGGTCCGGTGCGGGAGGCGCGGTTCGTCTCGACCGGCACGGGTCCGGATGGCGGAGTCCACGGCCTGTTTACCATCGGAGGCCGATCGGATGCGAAAGGCTGCACTCTGGCGCAACCCAACTTCGCGGCTCAGGTTGCCAATCATAACGTGATTTTCCGGATTCCGACGCCGACGTTTGGTCTGGGACTGGTGGAGAATACGCCGGACGCAACCTTGCAGGCGAACCTGGGTGTCAATGCATCGCAGAAGGTCCAGATGGGGATCGGCGGCACATTGAATACCAGCGGCAACGACGGTACGGTGACACGCTTCGGATGGAAAGCGCAGAACAAGTCCCTGGTGATTTTTGCCGGTGAGGCATACAACGTGGAACAGGGCGTCTCGAACGAAGTGTTCCCCGACGAGCGCTCCGCCGTGGCGGGCTGCGTCTACAACCCGACACCAGAGGATTCCACCAACATTACCAATCCCGACAATCCCTCGAGCCTGACCGGCACGGCGTCGAAGATGTCATCGGACACGGTGAATTTCGCGGCCTTCATGCGCCTGTCGGCTCCTCCGGCGCCCACTACCGCGTCTGTTTCGGAACTGCACGGACAAACGCTGTTCGGGACGGTGGGATGTGCGCTGTGCCATTCGCCGTCGCTCACTACCGCGCAATACTCGCCATTCACAGGGATGGCGAGCGTTACGTATCATCCGTATTCCGACTTCGCGATCCATCACATGGGACCGGGTCTGGCGGATGGGGTCACACAAGGCGCGGCCGGTCCGGACCAGTTCCGCACGGCGCCGCTGTGGGGCCTCGGACAGAGGCTGTTCTTCCTTCACGACGGCCGAGCGTCGGACCTGTTGCAGGCGATCGAGGCTCATGCAGGATTTGCCTTCAGCAGCGGGACTACAGCAAATAGCACGTTCTGCGGGGCGCCCAGCACCACGACCACTTCGCCAACCTCGGGCTGCGGCTCGGGATCGGAAGCCGCCCGTGTGATCGAGGCGTTCAATGCCTTGAGCCGCTCCGACAGGCAGGACATTTTGAATTTCCTGCGATCGCTGTAGACTGAGGCGCTACCAACCGAGCGCCAGTTTGACGAAGGTCCGTACGCACACTCCGGACGGACCTTTCGCCATGTACGGTTTGGCTTCGTCGAGCCACGCCGTGCCGGCGATGTCGAGATGCACCCACGGCGTCTCCTCGGCGAACTCTTTCAGGAACCAGGCCGCGCTGATGGCGCCGCCGTAGCGGCCGCCGATGTTGGCCAGGTCGGCGAAGGCGCTCTTCAGCAGGTCCTTATAATCGGCGTCGAGCGGCATGTGCCACATCTTTTCGCCTTCGGCGCGCGCGGCGGCCATCACGCGGCCGAGCATTTCCTCGTTGTTGGTAAACGCGCCGATGTTGACGTGGCCCAGCGCGACCACGATGGCTCCGGTCAGCGTCGCGGCGTCCACCAGGTGCGTGCAGCCTTGACGGCGCGCATAAGTGATCGCGTCGATCAGAATCAGGCGGCCTTCGGCGTCGGTGTTCAGCACCTCGATGGTTTTTCCGCTCAGGGCGGTGACGATGTCGCCGGGCCGCTGCGCGCGGCTGCCGACCATGTTTTCGACGGCGGGCACATACGCGGTCACCGGGATCGACGGCTTCAGTTGCGCGATGGCTCGCATGGCGCCGAGCACCGCCGCTCCTCCCGCCATGTCGTACTTCATTTTTTCCATGCCTTCGGCCGGCTTGATGGAAACGCCGCCGGTGTCGAAGGTCACGCCTTTACCGACCAAGCCTAGGTGATCGCTGGATTTGGGCGCCGATTCCGGTCGGTAGCGAACAATAATCAGCGCCGGCGGCTCCGCACTGCCCTGGGCGACGCCCAGCAGCGAACCCATTCCGATCTGCCGCATGCGGTCCTGATCGAGCACTTCGCATTCGAGGCCGAATTCCGAAGCCATAGCGCGGGCGCGATCGGCGATCACCATGGGCGTCAGCAGGTTGGCGGGTTCATTCACCAAGTCCCGCGTGAAGTTCTGGCATTCGCCGAGAATTCGTCCACGTTCGAAGGCCTGATCGAGTTCGGCGCCGTTGGTCGCGGCGACAATCGAGAAAGCTTCCAGCGATTTGCCTTGGTTCGCGGTCTTATGGACATCGGGTTCGTAATTTCCGAGCAGAGCGCCTTCGATCGCGGCTTCCGGATCGGCTCCGTTCAGCCACCACGCCAGGCGCTTGACGCCTTTCTGCTTCAAGACCCGGACCGTCGCGCCCACAGCCTTGCGCAGGTCGAACGCGTCGCGCTTCCCGGCGCCGGCGACGGCCAGACGCTTGGCGCGGATGCCTGGGGGTTGATGCAGAACCGCGAGCTCCTCCGCTTTGCCTGAAAACTCGCCGGATTCGAGCAGCTCATCGAGCCACGGCGCGGCGAATTTCAGCTCCGCGGGCGCGGGCTCGCCCTCGAACAGCACCACCGCGACGGCATCGGCTTCCACTTTATCCAGGGTTTGATACAGAAGTTTCGTTTCCATAACTTATTCCTTCGATCTGCGCCGCATTCCGGCGCGTGCTTCGGCGTCCATTTCCCGTTCGCGTTCCGATTCCCGCTTGTCGTGAAGCTTCTTGCCGCGGCCGAGGGCCAGCTCCAGTTTGATGATTCCGTTCTTCAAATACAGCTTGGTCGGAACCAGAGTGTAGCCTTTTTCGCGGGTCTTGGCCAGCAGTTTTTCAATCTCGGAGCGATGCAGCAACAGCTTGCGCCGCCGGGTCGGCTCATGGTTCATGATATTGCCGTGGGAATACTGGCCGATGTGCGCATTTACCAGCCATGCTTCGTTTCCCGAAACTTCGCCGAAGGCCTCCTTGAGCTGAATTTTGCCATCGCGGGCGGACTTGACCTCGGTTCCGGTCAGCACGATGCCGGCCTCCAGGCGATCCGACAGGTAATAATGATGGCCGGCGGATCGGTTATCGCTCAGGACTTTGATTTTTGATTCCACGCCCAGAACCGTAACGGCGTCAATACTTTCGAAGGTCGAAGACTGATTTTACCACAAGGATCGGGTGAGTGATCCGTAACACGATGAGGCATAAATACTTACGCGCAGTGCTGGCTCTGTTCACGCTGGTGCTGCTGTTCGCCGGGACGCTGGAGGCGAAGAGTAAGGCCGACAAGCTTTTCGAGCAGGGCCAGACCGCCGAACAGAAGCAGGATTGGGACACCGCCCTCGATTACTACCTGAAAGCGCTCGATCTGAAGCCGGGCGATGCACAATATATGATCGCGATGCGGCGCTGCCGGTTCCAGTCCGCGCAGAAACACCTCAATGCGGGACAGAAACTGCGGTCGGAAGGGAAGCTGGAAGAGGCGCTGGGGGAATTTCAGAGAGCGATGATCGCGGATCCGTCGTCCCCCATGTCCGTGCAGGAAATCAAGCGCACGCAGGAGATGATCGACGGTTCAAATAAGGCAGGGGCCAATCCCGAAGATCGCAGTTTAACGCCGGCCGAGCGCGTGCGGCGGGACACCGAACGGCGCATCGAACGGATCCAATCGCCGCCGGAATTGAAGCCGGTTCTGCGCACGGTGGGTCCGCTGAAGATGAACAACCAGCCTCCCAAGGTGCTGTTTGAAACCGTGGGGAAGCTGGCGGGGGTGAATGTTCTGTTCGATTCGCAGTACACCGCGCCGTCACGCGGGTTCAATGTGGAGCTGTCCGCGTCGTCGCCGGAGCAGGCCTTCGATTATCTCGCGACGCTGACGCACACGTTCTGGAAACCGATTTCGACCAACGCGATTTTCGTCGCCGAGGACAATCCCACCAAGCATCGCGACTACGACGATGAAGTGGTGAAGACGTTTTACGTGACCAACGCGACTTCCGTGCAGGAGTTTCAGGAAATCGCCACGGCGATCCGCACGGTGGCCGATATCCGCCGCGTGTCCACGTACAACCCGCAGAAAGCCTTGATCATCCGCGGCTCCATGGACGCGGTCGCGCTCGCCGAAAAATTGATCCATGACCTGGACAAAGCCAAAGTCGGAAGTGATCATCGACGTGGTGATCATGCAGACCAACAGCGAACGGACCAAGAATCTGGCCGCGACGATCGCTTCGGCGGGCACCGCCGGGTTGAGCATGCCGATCGCGTTTGCACCGCAGAACGGGCTCCAATCGGTGCTCGGAGCGAGCGGCGCCAGCGGCGCCAGCGGTGTGCTCGGAGCCACCGGGCCGGTCACCAGTCCGGGGGCGATCACGCTCGGCCAGATCGCCCATACCTCGATCAACGATTTTCAAACCTCACTGCCCGGCGGGTTGCTGAATCTGTTAATGACGGATTCCAAGACCAAGATCACGAACTCCCCACAGTTGCGCGCCTCCGACGGGATGAAGGCGGAATTGAAGATCGGCGAGCGGTATCCGTACGCGACCGGAAGTTTTCAGCCGGGCGTGGGCACGGTGGGCGTAAGCCCGCTGGTCTCGACGCAGTTCAACTACGCCGATGTCGGCGTGAATATCGTCATCACGCCGCAGGTGCATTCCACCAAGGAAGTCACCCTGCATATTGAAGTGGAAGTATCCAACATCGCCAGCACCATCAATCTGGGAGGCATTTCGCAGCCGATCATCGCGCAGAACAAGAACTCGGCGGATGTGCGCTTGCGCGATGGAGAAGTGAACATTTTGGGCGGCCTCAGCCAGCTTTCGGATTCGAAGTCGCTGGCCGGGTTGCCCGGGCTGACGGATATTCCGGTTTTGGGCGGTGTTTTGTTCGGAAATACCCAAACCGACAAGCAGAACAATCAATTATTGATCGCGCTGATTCCGCATATCGTGCGCACGCCGGACTATACAGCGGACAATCTGCGCGGTATCGACGCCGGCACCGATCAGGTGGTGAAGCTCTCGTACGCTCCGAGACCGGAACCCACGACTCCCGCGCCGCCACCCGCTCCAGAGCCCGCGAAGGAGGTTCCTCCGCCCGGCGTTCCTCAGGTCGAGCTTCCGAAGCCGCAACCTGGGGCGAGTCCGCGCCCGGCGCGCCTGGCTTTTTCACCCGCGTTGCTGCAAAGCACCGTGGGCAGTCCGGTGACGGTGATGGTGCAGGTGGAGAACGCGAGCGAGCTGTTCTCCGGCGCACCGATCAAGATCAAGTACGATCCGGCGCAGTTGCGCCTGAATGACATGTTGCCCGGCGAACTGCTGACGCGCGACGGCGTCAAAGTGAGCGCGGTGAAAGACATTCGGAACGATGCGGGCGAGGCTACCATGACCGTGGCGCGGCCCGTGGGTTCAGCGGGCGTTTCGGGCTCCGGCGCCATCGTGACACTGAACTTCGTCGCGGTGGGTAAAGGGCTCAGCACGGTGACCCTGGTGGACTCAGCGTTGAAGAATGCGCAGGGGCAGCCGCTGGAGGTGACTCTCGGATCGCTGGCGGTGACGGTACAGTGAAAAGTATGAGGAAACGCGGCGAGCGAGGGCTAACTTTAGTCGAATTGATCGTGGCGTTCACGATTCTTTCGCTGCTCACCACGATGGCGCTGCCGCTCACGCGCTACAAAGTGCAGAGAGACAAAGAGCGGGAGCTGCAACTACGCGCTGCGCGATATCCGCAGGGCCATCGACAATTACAAAGACACCGCCATTGCGGGCAAGATCGACGTGAAACTCGGCACGGAGGGGTATCCCGAGACACTCGAGCAGCTGGTAGAGGGTGTGAAGCTACTGCAATCGGCGGAAGGCAAGAAGATCAAATTCCTGCGCCGGATTCCCAAGGACCCCATGACCAACAGCTACGACTGGGGCAAGCGCAGCATGCAGGACGACCCGAAATCCCAAAGCTGGGGCGGGCAAAACATTTTCGACGTATATACCAAGAGCACGGAGCGAGCACGCGATGGAACGCCGTATTCAGAGTGGTAAAAAATCCGGCTACACGCTGATCGAATTGATGATCGTCATGGCGATCATCTCGATCCTGGTTTCGATCGCGGTGCCGCTGTATCAGAAAGCCCTGATTCGCAGCAAGGAAAGCATTCTCAAGAATAATCTCTTCACCCTGCGCACGGTGATCGACGAGTACACCTTCGACAAGAAGAAAGCTCCGCAGACGTTGCAAGACCTGGTGAGCGAAGGCTATCTTCGAGCCGTCCCGGTCGATCCGATTATGGGAAACGATCAGTGGCGCACGGTGATGGAGGACGCGGTCACATCGGTGGATCAGACCGAACCTGGAATCTGGGACGTCCACAGCATGTCGGATCAGAAGAGCCTGGAAGGCACGGTCTACTCAGACTGGTAGCGGTTTTCTCGCGCTTTCACACAGACTCGGAGGGTGGACGGTGTTCATTCGTTGACCATTCGGTCCGAATCAGGCGGATCTATTTTCCGCCGATATCCGGCGCACTGGAGCACGGGAAGCCGCGGATATTTCGCGTAACTCGGATCCGTGAAGGACCGCTCGCACAGATAAAAGATCGACCCGCGATCCGACCGGATCAGGCGGCAGAAGGCGCAGGTTTCACACAGTCCCACCATCGAAGTTAAGCAAAATACTCACGGGCGGCCTCCACCGTCTGGCGAATATCCTGTTCGCTGTGCGCCGCCGAAACGAATCCGGCTTCGAACTGCGAGGGAGCCAGATAAACTCCTCGCTCCAGCATATGGTGGAAGAATTTCCCGAACCGAGCGGTGTCGCAACGCTGCGCGGACTCCCAGTCCGTCACTGGACCTTCTCCGAAAAAGAACGTGAACATCGATCCCACGCGATTCACCGTAATCCCGGGCGGCCTCCAGGCGGTCAATTGCGCGGATCGTTGTTCGATCGATTGGTACACCTCCGGATGCGCCACTAAATACCGCAACATGGCGAGCCCCGCCGCAACCGCCAGTGGATTCCCCGACAACGTGCCCGCCTGGTACACCGGACCCACGGGCGCGACCTTCTTCATCACCTCCGCGCTGCCGCCATACGCAGCCATCGGTAGCCCTCCCCCGATGATTTTTCCAAGCGTCGTCAGATCCGGCTTGATTCCGAACCGTTCCTGCGCGCCGCCCAGCGCCAGGCGGAAACCCGTCATGACCTCGTCGAAAATCAAGAGCGCGCCGTGACGACATGTCAGTTCCCGCAACGCCTCTAAAAATCCAGCGACGGGAGGAACGCATCCCATATTGCCCACCACCGGCTCGACGATCACCGCTGCAATCTCATCGGCGCGCTTTGCGAACGCCTTCTCCACGGCAGCGATGGAATTGAACGGCAGCGCGATCGTCGTCCCCGCGAACGCCGCCGGAACTCCCGCGGTATCGGCGATTCCCAGCGTCGCCATCCCGGAGCCAGCCTTCACCAGCAGCGAATCGACGTGCCCGTGATAACAGCCTTCGAACTTGATGGTCAGGTCGCGACCGGTGAAGCCTCGCGCGAGTCGCAGCGCGCTCATGGTCGCTTCCGTCCCGGAGTTGACCAGCCGCACCATCTCCATCGACGGCACGATCTGCGCGATCAGCTCCGCCATCTCCACTTCGCGCCCGGTCGGAGCGCCGAAGCTGACGCCGGTCTCCATGGCTTCGCGCAGCGCTTCCGTCACGCACGCGGGGCGATGCCCCAGAATCAACGGCCCCCACGAACACACATAGTCGATGTAGGAATTTCCGTCGACATCGAAAATGCGCGAGCCTTCCCCGCGCGCGATGAACCGGGGCACTCCGCCCACGCCGCGAAACGCGCGCACGGGAGAATTCACGCCTCCGGGAATGCGCGCCTGCGCCCGTGCGAACCAGGCTTCGGATTGCGCGGTTTTCATAGACTGGCGCGGGACCGCTCCGGGATCACGCGATTCAGGAAAAAGTTCATCACCACTTCCTGAAGCGTGCCGTTCAGATTCTTCAGCAGCCGGCTTTTCAACGTCAAATACGGTTGCGTACCCGCGAACAGGTCCTGCATTAAATCGCGGAAACGCTGGCTGCGCCGCATGAAATGAATCATTCGCGCGGGTACCGAGTTGAACATGAAATTCCCCAGAAAAACGCGCTTTGCAAGCGACGCGGCAAATTCCAGATCCACCGCGAACTCATGCGCCAGCAGAGCGCGATACGCCGCCGCTTTTTCGAGCAACCCGTGCGCATCGTCCACCACCACGCGGCTCGCCAGGTCACCCGACCGCATCGCGTAATACAAACCTTCGCCGGTGATCGGATCCACCAGACCGCCCGCGTCGCCGACGGCCAGCCAACCCTCGCCCGCCACGCGATTCTTCTTCCAACCCGGCGTTTCCAGCGACGGCAGCATGTGGCTGTAGAACGCCGATCCCTTCCACCGGAGTCCGCGTTCGTTCATGTAATGCTCCAGGCGCGCCCGCAGCGATTGCGCGGGTTCGCCCTTGCCGCATATTCCCACCGAAAGATGGCCACAGCGCGGAAATACCCAGATGTACCCTTCAAGCTGCGGCAGGAACTGGATATCGATTCGATCCTGCGACGCCGGCACGTAATAGCCGAGCGCGCTCATCGTATCCTTCGCGCCCCATTCCGTACCCACTTCGCGCAGTGGATTGCGCGCGCCGGTCGCGATGATGCAAAAGTCGGCTTCCGCGATCCCCACTTGCGTTCGCAGCCGCCACCCACGATCGCGCCGCTCGAGCCCCAGCACCCGCGTCTTCTCGATCGAAGCGCCCGCGCGTTGGGCGCGCTCCAGCAGCATGTGGTTCAGATCCATCCGCGAATAAATCACCAGCGGATGCGTCAACGCCATGCTCACTTCGCCCGCTTTCGGCGCGGCGATGGCGGTTTCTGAAACCAGCCGTTTCGGCGTGTCGTTTTCGATCAGGAACGGATACTCGTGATACGCCTTGTAGGTCAAACCTCCGCCGCACGGCTTTTCCCAAGCCAGCTTTTCGTCAAAAACAAGGACCTTCAGTCCGGCGTTGGCCAGACGCTCGGCGGCGAAGGATCCCGCCGGTCCGCCGCCCAACACGGCGACCGTCTTCATTGTTTGGATCCTATGGCCGGATGCCCGGGCGGCAAAGTTCCCGACGGCGCGCCCTGTCCCGCCGGCGGATTAATCGACGGATGACCCGGCGGCAATGCTTTTCCGTCTTCAGCTGCGGCTCCGGCTCCGGCGCCCGCGCCATGTGGACTCGCTCCCGCATCCTCGCGCGGCCGCACCACCCATTTGTTCCCTTTGCGATCCAGGATGTATCCCATCGTCATCGCTCCGCCCCCACCGCTTTTTGGCCGGATCGCAACCGACGCGCGCGCCTGGTCGCGATCGAACGACACCGACGTCACATCCACCTGGAGCAGATCGACGTTCAACCCCGTCTGTGCGGTCCTCGCCTTCAAGTAGTCAATCACACTTTGGCGCACCGCCTCAGGATTCTGGATGTTGCGCGAACAAGCCGCGAGCAGCATCGCGGCCGCGATCAAAATGGTCTTTTGCACACCCCCGATTATACTCTGAGCAGTTCCGCGATCCGGTCCGGATTGTTCGGGACCACCACCGGCTTATTCCCGAAAGTCGACCGGATTCGCACGCCGCCGGGCGCTTCGAGTTGATCCGTGTGGTACTTGTAGATGTAATCAGGATCCTTCAGCAGGTTGCCCGTCAGCACCGCGACTACGTCCGCGCCCCGATCCATGACTCCGCGCCGGGTGAGTTTGCGGATGCCCGCCAAGGTCGCCGCCGAAGCCGGCTCGCATCCGATCCCGCAGCGGCCGATCTGGGCTTTGGCGTCCGCGATCTCCTGTTCGGTCACCTTCTCGACCACCCCGCGCGATGAGCGCACTTCATGCAACGCCTTCGGCCATGAAACCGGATCGCCGATGCGAATCGCAGTCGCCAGCGTCTCAGGCTTTTCCACCGGGTGAAACTTGCCTCCCTGCGAAATGAATTCGTGAAATGGAGCCGCGCCCTCAGCCTGCACCACGGCCAGTCGAGGCATTCGATCGATCAACCCGATCTCTCGCGCTTCGCGCAAAGCCTTGCCAAATGCCGATGTGTTCCCCAAATTCCCGCCCGGCAGCACGATCCAGTCCGGAGTCCGCCAATCGCGCTGGTCCAGCATTTCGAAAATAATGCTTTTCTGCCCTTCAATTCGAAATGGATTGATAGAATTAAGCAGATAAATCCCCAGTTTTTCCGCCAGCACTCGCACTAATGCCAGAATCTGGTCGAAATTCGCCTCTACTTCGAGCGTCCGGGCGCCGTATTCGAGCGCCTGCGCCAGCTTGCCGAACGAAATATTCCCGTGCGGCAAGAAAATCAGCGCTTCTATCCCCGCAGCGGCCGCATAAGCCGCCATGGACGCCGAGGTGTTCCCTGTAGACACGCAGGCCACGCGCCGCATTCCCAATCGCCGCGCCTGTGCGACCCCGCACGTCATCCCGTTATCTTTGAACGACCCGGTCGGATTGAATCCCTGGTGCTTGAATTCGATCCCGCCCAAGCCGCCATACTCGGCGGCGAGCGGAGCGCGCAGCAGCGGTGTATTCCCCTCCCGCAAGGTCGTGACGTGCGAATAATCGTCCAGGAACGGAAACAATTCGCGATATCGCCACACACCGCTGGAATCGAGTGGAGCATTGCTCATCCGCCGCTCCCGGAACAGCTTCTTCAGCGCCGCCGGATCGGCTTCAATTCGATAATCCGCTTCCAGCAAGCCTCCGCATTTCGTGCAGTTGTAAAGAACGTCGGTGATCGCGTACCGCGCGCGGCACGCCGCGTTAAAGCAGACCAGATCAGACATCGAGCGTCACCGCTTCTGAAAATCCAATTACATTACCGCCCGGTTCACGCACCCAATATTCCGTCGCTCCGTAGAACGTTACCCGCTTCTCCACCACCACCTCAGCGCCGCTCAGCTTTTCGATGACGCCGTCGAGCCCAGTCACGCGAACGTACAGCACCGTCGAGCAAGGAAAGTCCTCCATCACCGGAATATCCTTGGCGACACTGGCGCGGCTCTGATACATCACCTCCACCGCGGAGCTTCTCAGAATCACGAAGCCGAGATGCTCGCCCTCCGGCCGCTCGACGATTTTCTGAAACCCCAGCCGGGTCCAGAAGTCGAGACACGGCTCAATCCGGTCCACGATCAGCAGCGGCGTCAACGCCTGCATTGCAAAAGCCATATTTAACTTTACCGAATGCCGCAAGTTAAAATGACACATGCTCCGGCGTTTCGCTTTTTTGCCGTTCGTCTTTCTGCTGGCTTCCTGTTCGATCAAGAAATACGCGATCAACAAGGTGGGTGACGCGCTTGCCGGCACGGGTGACACTTTCGCTGCCGATGACGATCCCGAGCTGATTCGCGCCGCCGTCCCATTCAGCCTGAAACTGGTGGAAAGCCTGCTTGCCGAAAGCCCGCGGCACGAAGGCCTGCTGCTGGCCGCCGCCCGCGGCTTCACGCAATATTCTTACGCGTTTGTCGAAGAAGATGCCGACGAGATCGAGGATACCGACCGCGTTCGCGCCACCGCACTGCGCGCCCGCGCCGCCAAAATGTACATCCGCGCCCGAAATTACGGCCTTCGCGGGCTGGAAGTAAAACACAAGGACTTCACCGCGCACCTCAAAGCGAATCCCAAAGAGGCCGTGAAAGTGCTAAAACAATCCGACGTTGAAATGACGTATTGGACAACGCTCTCCTGGGCCGCCGCGCTGTCCGTGTCGCACGATTTCACCATGTTGCCGGAAATCCCGCGCTTCGAGGCGCTGTGCGACCGCGTGCTGGAGCTCAACGAAGCCTTCGAAGAAGGCGCCATCCACGGCTTTTTGATCACGTACGAAATGTCGCGGCTGAACCCGAAACCGAACCGCTTCGCCATCGCGAAGGAGCACTTCGATCGCAACATGGCGCTGGCCGGCGAGCATCAGGCTGGGCCGCTGGTCACCTACGCGGAAAAGGTTCTGGTGCCGCAGAAGGACAAAGCCGGATTTCAGGAAATGCTTCGCAGGGCGCTGCGCGTCGACGTGAACAAGTGGCCGGAACATCGCCAGTTAAACTTGGTGATGCAGCGCCGAGCCCGTTGGCTGCTATCGCGCACAGACAAACTATTTCCCCCGCCGCCATCCTAAGCGTTCGTCGAAAACAAGCGATCGTGGTCGGTTTGACCCGTTTTCCAGCAACCGTTGAAAGCCAGCCGGACGATATAATGCAAGCAGTCCCCTCAAACGGCTCCGTGGCGGAATTGGCAGACGCGCCAGACTTAGGATCTGGTACTCGAAAGGGTGTTCCGGTTCGACCCCGGACGGAGCCACCAGCTTACTGACCCGCTCCTCCGGTCGTAGCACCATCGTGCTTGTAGCTCGAATTGATGAAGCCATCGATATCCCGATGCAGCTTCTCGCGAGCTTTCTTGTCGATGTACATCATGTGGCCGGCTTCGTAGTACGTGAACGTCACATTCTTGCGAATATCCGGCTCCAGCATCATGTGGGACACGGTCTGCTCGATGCCGTTGAACGGCGTCGCATGATCGTAATAGCCGCACACCACCAGCAGCTTCATGTACGTTTCCTGCGTCATCGCCGACCGCAGCGCTTCCGCGACGGCGCCCGGCTGGCCGTTGTCCCAAGGACGCACGTTCGCGGTCACCGTATAGTACATGTCGCTGGTCCACTTCAATTCGCGACGAACGTAATCCTGGAACATCGCCACGTAGGCGCCTTCATAGGATGCTTCGCTCGAATCGTATTCGTTCCGCTCGCCCGCGGCGTCGACATCTTCGCCCGTAAATCGCGCATCCAGCCGGCCGACAGTCTTGCGTTTGTCGCGCAGCAATTCCTTGAACCAGCGCTGCGGACTGATGCGTAGATTCGTCTCCTCGATGTACTTCGCCGAAAGCCCAGTGAAGCGCGAAAGATCCGCCACTACCTTTTTGTACTCAGCCGGCGAAATTTGATCGCCCTTTTCCAGCGCGGCCGCATATTCGCCATGCGCGAAATCGCGAGCCTGCTGCGCGATCTGATCGATGGTCAGTTTCTGCAAATCCGGAGCCACCAGGTGGTGATACCAGGCGGACGTGATCATGGTCGGCAGAAAGAACTTCGACCGGTCATCGCCGCCCCAATTCGCGAACGCCACCGACGAAATCAACGCCACACCGTTCAGATACATCTCATGCCGATGCAGCAGCACGTTGGAAAGCTGCGCGGACCGCGTGGTGCCGTAGCTCTCTCCCAGCAAAAACTTCGGCGACGCCCAACGCTCATTGCGCGTGACGTATTGATAAATGAAATCCGAGAAAATCGTCGCGTCCTGCACGATCCCGTAGAATTGCGACGGATTCTCGCCCGGAGCCGGACGGCTGTAGCCCGTCGACACCGCGTCGATGAACACCATGTCGGTCGCGTCCAGGAAGGAATCGTTATTGTCTTCGATCGAGTACGGGGCAGGCATCCCGTGCCCGTCGTCGGTCAGCATGATCCGCCTCGGCCCCAGTCCCATGTGCGTGAACAATGACGCCGACCCTGGCCCGCCGTTATAGACAAATGACAAGGGACGCTTGGAGGCATCCGTCACATCGTCCTTGGTGTAGGCAACGAAAAAGAACGTCGCCTTAGGATCGCCTTCGTCATTCTTGATGACGTACGTGGCCGCGGTCGCCGTATAGCTGATTTCCTGCCCACCCACGCGAGCTTTGTGATGCGTCACCGAAGTTTTCTCTTCCGGGGGCGGTCCGCGCCGCGCCTGCGCCGCCGGAGCGGCTTCGCCCTGCCCCGGTTGTCCCGGAGCGCGCTGTTGTTGACCCCGGCCCTGCGCAAACGCGACACACGCCGCCAGCGCTGTGGCTGCGAGAAGACGATTAATTTTCATGAGAAACACTCCTTGGGAGGCAATTGGATTGTACAAAATCCGCTACTGTTTTACAAGGTTCCCGGCAATGTACACCGCGTCGATGGTCCGCGTATTTCGGATATCGTCGAGCGGATTTTTTTGCAGCACGATCAGATCCGCCCATTTCCCGCGCTCCAGCGTGCCCAGATCGCGAGCACCCAGTAACTCCGCGCCATTTTTCGTCGCATCCACGATCACCTGCATCGGCGTGAGCCCGGAGTCCTTCATCAGCTCCAGCTCCCACTGCTCGAAGTAGCCCTGGAAACGCGCCGGAGGGCCGCTGTCCGTGCCCATCGCGATTTTTACACCCGCATCCGATTCGCGCTTGAGATTCTTCATGGCCATTTGGAGCAGCTCGTGATTTCGCACAAAATCCCGGCTCGATTTGATTCCGTCAATATACTTTTCGCTCTTCACTGCGGTAATCACCGCCGCCGGCACACTACGCGTGACAAATGGATCGTCGAGAAACTTGGGAGACTCGGCGTAGACATACGTCGAAATCTCGCGCGTGAGCGTAGGCATCTGCCACACGCCGCGTTTCTTCATCGCATCGATCAGCGCCTGGTCCACATCCTGATCTCGAACGCTATGCGCAAGCGCATACACACCCGCATCCACCAGTTGTTTCGCGTCTTCGAGATTGACGATATGCGCCGCGGTGTGCAGCCCGTGCTTCTTCGCATCCGCGATGACCGCGCTTGAAATCTCGATCGGCAGCTTCTTTCCACGCCCGAAATTATCGTCCACCCACATCTTCACCATGTCGACTTTCTGCGCTGCAAGCTTGTCGATAATGGGCCCGGCTTCCGCCGGCGTCGCGACCTCATATCGCAATCCTTGCGCCGGCGGATTCCCGTTCTTCAACGTGAACCCCCTTCCCGCCGTGTAGACACGGGCGAAATGCGGCCGCCCCGCGCGCTCTTCGTCGCGCACCTGAAATACGGGATCGAGATCGGTGCCCAGACTCATCACCGTGGTCACGCCGTAAGACGCGTAAATCTGAAGCTGCTTCTCGACGTTTTCCTTGGTGTAGAACTGCGGACCCTGCTGCATGTCGAGCGTCGCGCCGACGTGCCCGTGCACGTTCACAAGTCCGGGCATGATAAATTTGCCGGTCGCGTCCATGACTTCCGCTCCGGCTGGCGTTTTGATTTTGGCTGCCGTGCCGATGGCTGTAATCCGGCCGTCGGTCACGACCATCGACATTCCTGGAGCCGCAGGCTTCCCGGTTCCGTCGATCAGCGTGAAATTCTTAAGGACCTTCGTCTCTGCAAGAGCCGGCAAGGCCAAGAGAATAAGCGCAACGAAACGCATAATGTCCCCCAAAAGTCCGCGATAATCCCGCCGCCAGACCAGTGATGATCCGTCCTCGACCAGCCCAGGCGACCAAAAGTAGCGTAGCTACGCCCAAACGTCCGCGATTATCCCGCCGCCAGACCAGTGATGATCCGTCCTCGACCAGCCCAGGCGACCAAAAGTAGCCATAGGCTACCTACTCTTCTTCTTCCTCTTCGCCGGTCTTGGCGGCCTTGGCGGCGGCGATGATCTTCTCGGCCTGCAGCGCCGGGCACGAAATCGTAGTGGTCGAACTCCATGCGAGAACGACGCGCGGCCCTGCGTCATGGAGATCAGGTCGTTCTGATAGTTCAGCATCTCCGCCATGGGCACCTGCGCGCGGATGATCTGCGTGCCGCCCTTGGTATCCATGCCGGAGATGCGGCCGCGGCGGCCGTTCATGTCGCCCATCAGGTCGCCCGCGTATTCCACCGGCGCCTGCACTTCCACGTTCATGATCGGCTCGAGCAGCGCGGGCTTGGCCTGCTTCCATGGCGGCCTTGAACGCTTTGCGGGCGGCCAGCTTGAACGACATTTCCGAGGAATCGACGTCGTGATAGGAGCCGTCGTAGACGATCACCTTGAAATCCACCACCGGGAAGCCGGCCAGATAGCCGTTCTCGGCGGCTTCGACGATGCCTTTTTCCACCGCCGGAATGAAGTTCCTGCGGAATCGCGCCGCCGAAGATTTCGTTGGCGAACTCGAACTTCTCGCCGCGCGGCAGCGGCTCCATGCGGATCCAGCAATCGCCGAACTGGCCGTGGCCGCCGGTCTGCTTCTTGTGGCGGCCCTGCACGTCGGCCTTGCCGCGAATGGTTTCGCGATACGGAATCTTCGGCGCGTGCAGCTCGACGTCCACGCCGTAGCGCTTCTTCAGCCGGCTGACGATGATCTCGACGTGCTGCTGGCCGCTGCCGGCCAGCAGAAATTCCTTGGTCTGCGGATCGCGATAGAAGCGCAGCGACTGGTCCTCTTCCAGAATCTTGTGGACCGCGTTGCCCATGCGGTCTTCGTCGTTGCGCGTCTTGGCGGCGATGGCGTAGGCGATGGAGGGCTCCGGCAGCTTCACCGGCGGATAGGCGATCAGCGACGCTTTGTCGGCCAGCGTGTCGCCGGTCAGCGTGTCCTTCAGCTTGGCGACGGCGCCGATGTCGCCGGCGTGCAGTTCGGTCACCGGCTGGATGGTCTTGCCGAACAGCGCGCCGATGTGCGCCAGGCGCTCGGCCGCCGCCGGTGCGCGCGTTCACCAGGTTGGCGTCGTTCTTCACGACGCCGGAGACCACTTTGAAATAGGTGACGCGGCCGGCGAACGGATCGGCGATGGTCTTGAAGACGAACGCCGAGACCGGCTCGGAATCCTTGACGGCGCGCTCGGCTTCCTTGCCGTTGAGCGTGCCCTTCCACGGGCCGCGCTCGGCCGGGCGCGGGAAAATTCTCGAGCGATGAAATTCAGCATCAGGTCGCTCGCCGACGTTGTGCAGCGCCGGAGGCGCACAGCACCGGGAAGATGCGCATCTGCGCGCACGGCCTCGCGCAGGCCGTCGAGGATGTGCTCGACCGGCAGCGTGCCCTTGTCGAAGAACTCTTCCAGCAGCGCGTCGTTGCCTTCGGCCACCATCTCGACCAGCGCTTCGTGCGCCTTCTGGGCGGCGTCGGCCAGGTCGGCGGGAATGTCGCCTTCCTTGCCCTTGCCGTCGCCATCGGGCGTGTAGGTGTAGGCCTTCATGCGGACCAGGTCGACCACGCCCTTGAAATCGCGCTCGGCGCCGATCGGCAGCTGGATCGGGACGGCGGTGCGGCCGAAGAACTGCTGGACGCTTTCGAGCGCGCGCTCGAAACTGGAGCGCTCGCGGTCCAGCTTGTTGATGACGATGGCGCGCGGCAGCTTGAACTCGTCGGCGAAGCTCCAGACCTTTTCGGTCTGGACTTCGACGCCGGCCACGCCGTCCACCAGCACCAGCGCCGCATCGGCCGCCACCAGCGACGCCTTGGTGTCGTTGATAAAGATGTTGAAGCCGGGCGTGTCGATCAGGTTGATCTTCTTCTTGTTCCACTCGGCGGCGGCGATGGCGGTGGAGATGGTGATCTTGCGCTGGATCTCCTCGTCGTCGAAATCGGTGATGGTGTTGCCTTCATCGACGCGCGTCAGGCGGTTGGTGGCGCCGGCGGTGAAGAGCAAGCCCGCGGCCAGAGATGGTCTTTCCGGAATGGCCGTGGCCGACCAGCGCGACGTTCCGGATGTCCTTGGTTTCGTAAACTTTCACGCTAGAGAACTCCCTAAATGTACGTGGTGAGCTTGCAGAATCAGGATCTTATCACACTTTAACCAGAGAGAAATAATCCGTTGCGCGCACTTGAGTTACGATGACGAAGAGATGACGGATCCCTCGATTCAGACCGCGCTTTCGATCGGCGTGCCTACGCTGGCGGTGCTGTTCGGTATTCTGATCAACAAGAATCGTCTGAGCGATCTACGCTCGCACATGGACGCGCGTTTCGACGACATGCGGAAAATGTGGCGCGGAGAGCTTCGTCGCGTGGAAGAGGTGATCGACGCGCGGCTGAAGCATTTAGAGGAGGGGTGAGCCTATTTTCTTCGTCCTGCCTGAGAAAAACGATCGGCGCGTCGCACTTACGCTATCATAGAAACGCCGATGAATCCCTTGCTCGCGCAATGGCTGCCGGTCTTCATGATGGTGATGGCCATCTGGGTGGGGCTCATCTACAACAACAAGCGTCTGGACGATTTCAAGGACCTGCTGCGAGCCGAGGTGGGACGGGCGAAGGCCGAACTGCATTCCGAGGTCGAGGATTTGATGCGGGAACTACGGGCTGACCGGATGGCGGGCGAACAGCGAATCCTTCAGGCCGTCGCGGATCTGAAATCGGACATTCAGGCGCTCGACCGGCGCGTCCAACGGCTGGAAGCGCCTCTGTTGCGAGGCTAGATTCCTGGTAGGCGCGGCTGGACTCGAACCAGCGACCCTCAGCTTAGAAGGCTGATGCTCTATCCACCTGAGCTACGCGCCCCTCATTTCAGATGTTAGCAGCGCCTGGCGAAGGAGCGCTATACTCAAAGCGTCGAATGGATAAGAACACGCTACTGTTCGCGGCTCTTGCCAACGTGCCGACGATGATCACCGTGCTCATCGGGATCCTCATCAATAACGCCCGCATATCCGATTTGAACTCGCGCATGGCGTCGATGGAGAGCCGCCTGACTGGTCTGGACACCAAGTTCGACACACGATTCGACATTCTCCTTAGCAAGGTCGTCGAGATTGACAATCGCCTGAACCGCCTCGAAGCTCAGCGCCACTGATTTCCCGCCAGGTGATAACCTAGGTTGCTTATGAGGTTCGTTCCGCTTCTTCTGCTCTCTTCAGCCCTGTTCGCCCAGATCCCCACCCCCGAATGCGTCCTCGGACACAAGCCGGGCGACGATTTCTACCTCGCCAGCTACGACGAATCGCTCGGATATTTTCAGAAGCTCGCCGCGTCGACCGACAAACTCAAGCTGGTGAAAGTCGGCAAGACCACGCAAGGCCGCGACTGGTATATCGCCATCATTTCGTCCCCGAAAAACCTGGCGGATCTCGAGAAATACCGCGACACCGCGCGCCGCCTCGCGCTGGTCAACGGCCTGAACGACGCCGAAGCGCACGCGCTCGCGCACAACGGCAAAGTGATCGTGCACATCGATGGCGGCCTGCACGCCACCGAGGTCGCCGGAGCGCAGCACACCATTCAGCTTGCCTATAACCTGGTCACCGGCGACCACGCCCGAGATCAACCGCATCCTGGACAACGTGATTCTGCTGCTGTGGTTCTCGCATCAATCCCGACGGCCAGAACATGGTGGCGCACTGGTACAAGCAGAATCTCGGCACCGCCGTACGAAGTCAGCAACATGCCCGGACTGTGGCAGGAATACATCGGCCACGACAACAATCGCGACGGCTACATGAACAACATGGTCGAGTCGCAGGTGATCACCAAGGCCGAGCTGGAATATTACCCGCAGGTTTTCTACAACCATCACCAGACCGCGCCGTTTCCCGCGCGCATCTGGATTCCTCCGTTCGGCGATCCGATTTCCGCCGATCCGCATCCGCTGATGTGGCGCTGGGTGAATATATTCGGCACTTCCATGGCCGCCTATCTCGATGAGCACGGCATGCCCGGCGCCATGCATCGCGGCCGTTTCGACGACTGGTATCCCGGATTCGTCGACCACGTCAACAATTTCCGCAACACGATTTCATTCCTCACCGAGACCGCGCTGTATCGCTACGCCACGCCGCACTTCTACACCATTGACGATTTCCCGCGCGATAAACAGGACCTGCGCACGGAGGTTTTCTACTCAAGTCCCTGGAAAGGCGGCTGGTGGCGGCTTGGCGATGCGGTCCAGACCATGTTGCTCGCGTCCATGGCGGTGCTCGATACGGCGGCCAAGTATCGCGAGGAGTGCTCGAATACACGCGCTATCAGGCCGGCAAGGAAACGCGATCGAGCGGTTCAAAAAAGATCCGCCTTACGCCTACGTGATCCCGCGCGAGCAGCGCGATCTGCCGACCGCCGAGACGCTGGTGGAGAAGCTGCTGATCGATGGAATCGAAGTGCACTCGCGCGTCGGATCGCTTCACGGCCAACGGATCCACTTACGCCGCCGGATCGATTGGGTGGTGCTGATGGATCAGCCCTTCGCGGCTCTGGTGAAGGAGCTGTTCGACGTGCAGAAATATCCCGAGTTTCGCATTCGACCGGCGCCCCGATCGCAGGCGGCAGGTGGTGGCGGCGCAGGCGGAGGCCGAGGAGCCGCGGGAGGACGCGGCAGCCGCCGCGCCAGCAGCGACTCCCGCTCCCGCAGCCGCTGACAGCGGACGGGGCGGCGGACGCGGAGCAGCCGGCGGTGCCGCGCGCTCCGGCGTCGCTCACGCAGCTTCCCTACGACGTCACCGGCTGGACGCTTCCCATGCAGATGGGAGTCGAAGTGGTCGCGGTTTCTCAGCCCGTCGCCGAGGATACTCGCAAGTTGCTGCGCAAAATCGACAAGCTCGATCCAATCCCCGGAAAAGTGGAAGGCAGCGGACCCGTCTTCGCGTTTTCGCATAATTCCAACGCGGCGCTGAAAGCCGTGAATGATATTCTCGCCGCCGGCGGCACGGTCAGCTTCGCCAAATCCGGCTCGACCATCTACGCCACCGGCCGCGCTGCTCCCATCCTTCAAAAAGACGGCGTCGACGCGAAATCGCTCAACGAAGCGCCGGCAGCCGCGTGGCCCGTCAAAAAGCCGCGCATCGGCGATCTATGAGCCATGGGCCGGCAACATCGACGAGGGCTGGACGCGCTGGATCTTCGAACAGTTCCACTTCCCCTTCACGCGCCTGCACAACGCCGACATTCAAGCCGGCCACCTGCGCGATCAGTTCGACACCATCGTCATCGCCGAAATGGCCGCGCGCCAGATCATGGATGGCATGCAGCCCGGCTCCGTTCCAGGCGCAATACGCCGGAGGGATCGGCGAAGCCGGCGCCGATGCGCTGCGCGAATTCGTCACGCAGGGCGGCACGCTGATCACGCTTGGCAACGCTTCACTGTTCGCCATCGAGCAGTTCAACCTGCCGGTGACCAACGCGGTCGCGGGCCTGCAGACCAGACCAGTTCTTCTGCTCCGGCACGCTGCTGAAGACCGAGATCCGCGATCCCAATCACCCGATCGTCGCGGGCCTGCCGCTCGATCCCACGGTGATGTTCGAGCGCAACGTCGCCTTCGACACGAAGCCCAATTTCCGCGGCAACGTTCTTGCCAGCTACCCCAAGGACCGCAATCCGCTGCGCAGCGGATACCTGCTGGGACCCGAGCATCTTCAAGGCAAAGCCGCGGCCATCGATGCTGATTACGGAAACGGCCACGTCATCCTGATCGGCTTCCGCACCGCAGTGGCGCGGCGCAATCGCACGGCACCTATAAATTCCTGTTCAACGCCGCTCTACTACAACCCGTCGATGGCGCCGGAAGCCCGCTGCAACCGACCGGCGGGCGCGGCGGCGGGCGAGGCGGAGCAAATTCTCGCCGAGGCTGCATGGAAGACGCAAGCCGAAGCCCTGAAGACCGAGCTGACGGCGCTGCTAGACCAGAACCGGGCCTATTTCACTGCTCGCGGACCGCGCGCCGAAGACGAGGGCAAGAAACTCGAATCCATGCTCGATGCCTTTCAGCGCGACCGCATCCCGCTGCTCGACGATCTTCGCGCGCAAGTGGAGGATCAGCCGCCGCGGCGCGCAGCGAAGCCACATACTCCACGCAGCTCAAGAAACTTGCCGCCGATCTTCGCACCAAGGATTTCAGCACGACGCAAGCTCGAAGATCTGCTCGATCAATACAAACTGGCGGTGATCCCGTGAAAAGACTTCTGGTCCTTTTATACTGCGGCCACGGCGTTCGCCGCAGATTCCGACGCCGGAATCCGTGCTGGGCCACAAGCCCGGCGACGATTTCTATCTGGCGACTTATGACGACGCCCTGGGCTACTTTCAGAAACTGGCGGCCTCCAGCAATCGCATCAAGCTGGTGAAGGTCGGCAAGACCACGCAGGGCCGCGACTGGTATATCGCGTTCATTTCGAATCCCGAAAATCTCGCGCAGCTCGATCACTATAAGGACATGTCGCGGCGCCTGGCCGCTCGCCCGCGGGATCAGCGACGCACAGGCGCGCCAGATGGCGCACGATATCAAGCCTATCATCCACATCGACGGCGGCCTGCACGCGACCGAAGTCGCCAACGCACCAGCACACCATCCAGCTCGGCTACGACCTGGTGGCCAGCGAAGAGCCGGAATACAAGGACATTCGCGAGAACCTGATCGTCGAGCTGTGGTTTTCCATCAACCCCGACGGCCAGAACATCGTGGCCAACTGGTATCGCCAGAATCTCGGGCACGCCGTACGAAGTCAGCCCGCTGCCGGTGCTTTGGCAGGAATACGTCGGGCCACGATAACAATCGCGACGGCTACATGCTGAACATGCTCGAATCGCGCGTAGTCACCAAGGCTACGCTCGATACCCAGCCGCTGGTCTTCTATACGCATCACCAGACCGCGCCATTCCCCGGCCGGATTTATCTGCCGCCGTTCGCCGACCCGATTTCCGGCAACATGCATCCGCTGATGCTGCGGTGGCTGAGCCTGATCGGCACGACCATCGCGCAATATCTGGACGATCACGACCTGCCCGGCTCGATGCACCAGGAAACGTTTCGACGTCTGGTATCCGGGCTACCTCGATAACATCGGCAATTTCCGCCACACCATTTCCTTCTTCACCGAAACGGCGCTGTATCGCTACGCCACGCCGCACTTCTACACCGTGGACGAATTCCCGCAGGCGCGCCAGGGCCTGGAATCCGAAATGCTATACGCCAGCCCCTGGAAAGGCGGCTGGTGGCGGCTGTCCGACGCCTGCAAATACATGTACGGCGCCGATCATGGCCGTGCTCGATCTGTCGTCGAAGTATCGCGAGCAGATGCAGTACAACAAGTACCGCGCCGCCCGCGACACCATCGAGAAGTTCGAAAAAGAGCCGCCGTTCGCCTACGATATTCCGCGCGAGCAGCATGACGCGCCCACCGCCGCCGCTGCTGATGGAAAAGCTGATGCTGCACGGCATCGAAGTGCATCAATCGTCGAAGCCGGACGCCTGGGTCATCCTGATGAATCAGCCTTTCGGCGGCCTGGTGAAAGAACTGTTCGAGCCGCAGATATATCCCGGAGCTTAGCCAGCGTCCGTACGACGTCACCGGCTGGACGCTTCCCTATCAGATGGACGTGGAAGTCCATGCCATGACCACGCCGCTCACGCCGGAATTCCGCGATTCGCTGCGGCGCGGTCAACGATCCATCAAGGGCCTGGCCGCGCCCTTCAATCACGACGCCAACGCCAGCTTCCGCGCGGTCAACCAGATTCTGGCCGCCAAAGGCACGGTGCGTTCGCCGGCGACGACATCTCGGCATCCGGATATCGATAAATCGAAGCTCGATGCAATCCTGGCGGAAAATCATCTGAAAGCCGTCGCGAGCAAGGAAGCCGGCAAGCCGGTGAAGCCCGCGCGCATCGGCCTATACCGCTCCTGGCAAGCCAATATCGACGAAGGCTGGACGCGCTGGATCCTCGAACAGTTCGATTTTCCGTTCACCAATCTCTACAACGCCGACATCCAAGCCGGCCATCTGCACGAGAAGTACGACGTGATCGTGCTTCCCGATTCGAATGCGCGCTCGATCATCGAACGGCCACCGCCCCGGCACCATTCCGGAACGTTACGCCGGCGGCATCGGCGAGGAGGGCGTCGACGAGCTGCGCGATTTCGTCAACGAAGGCGGCACGCTGGTCACGTTCAACAACGCCTCCCTGTTCGCCATCGATCAGTTCAAGCTGCCGGTGACGAACGCGCTCGCGGGCCTGAATCCGAATCAGTTCTTCTGCTCCGGCTGCCTGCTGAAAGTGCACATCGAAGACTCAAAGAATCCGCTGACGGCCGGCCTTTCGCCGGATCCCATCGTGATGTTCGAACGCGGCCCCGCCTTCGACACGAAACCCGACTTCAAAGGCACGGTGCTGGCGCGCTATCCACGCGACCGTTCTCCGCTGAGAGCGGCTATCTCGCCGGCCCCGATCGCCTGGAAGGAAAAATCGCGGCGCTCGATGCAAATTACGGAAAAGGCCACGTAATTCTTCTGGGATTTCGTCCGCAATGGCGCGGCCAATCGCACGGCGCCTACAAGTTCTTCTTCAACGCCCTGTACCTGCAATGAACCAGCCTCGTATGGCATCCTGATACACAGCCATGCTCCCTATCTTCCTGGCGACCTACGGAGCGGTCTTCGTCGCGGAGATCGTCGGCGATAAGCTGCTTTATACCACCGGCGTCCTCGCCGCCCGTTACCGTACCATCCCCATCATGTTCGGCATGGCTCTGGCCTTCATGTTGAAAATGGGAGTCGCAGTCGCCGTCGGCGAAGCCATCTCGAAATTGCCGCCGTGGCTGGTCGCCTGCGTCACGGCCGCCAGCTTCATTGGCGTCGCCATCGCCGTGTGGAGAAAGGACGAACGCCGCGCGGCACAGAAGGAAGTCTCTGCCCCGAAAGCGGCCATGGTCTCGTTCGCCGCGATTTTCTTTTCCGAATGGGGCGACGTCGGACAGATCACGGCCGCGGCGATGTCGGCAAAATACCACGTTCCTCTTATAGTCTGGATCGGCGCCGTTAGCGCGATGGTGACCAAAGGCATTCTCGCCGCGTCGATCGGCGCCGGCGTCCGCGGCTGGATTCAGGAACACGTCCCGCCGAAAATCGTTCGCTATGCGGGCGTCAGCGCATTGGTGGTGCTCGGCGTTCTCTCGGTGATCGAAACTCTCACTGAAGGTCACGCTTGACCGCGTCCGAGCAAAAACGGCGCACCGCCATCGGATTTATCATCTGCCTCGGCATCGTCAGCTTTTTCGCCGACATGACGTACGAAGGGGCGCACAGCATCATCAGCCCCTTCTTAAAGAACATCGGCTCGACCGCCGCTTGAAGTCGGATTCATCAGCGGTCTGGGAGAGATGTTAGGCGCCAGCCTTCGCTATTTCTCCGGCCGCCTCGCCGATCGCACCCATGCTTATTGGACCATCACTTTCTTCGGCTACGCGATGAATGTCGTCGCGGTTCCGGCTCTCGCTTTCGCTGGAAACTGGCAGATGGCCATGATTCTGGTGATCGCGGAGCGAACCGGCAAAGCGTTCCGCGGACCCGCGCGCGACGTCTTGCTTTCAGAAGCCACGCAGGAAGTGGGTCACGGTTTCGGCTTCGGCTTGCATTCGATCATGGACCAGACCGGAGCCGTTGTAGGTCCCTTGCTCATGTCGCTGGGTTTCTTAAGGACCGGCAGTTACCGTTCAACGCTGGTGTGGCTCGCCGTACCCGCGCTCGGCACGCTCGCCGCGCTCACCACCGCTCGATTCCTGTATCCCACCCAAGGCGCTTCTGCGAAAATTCCCAGCCCGCAGGTGCTCCCGAAGGTTTTCTGGTATTACGTCGGCGCGGCCGGCCTGCTGGCTTTCGGCTTCGTCGACTTCACCGTTCTCGCCTATCGATTCGACGACGCGAAAATCGCCAGCGGCGCGGAGATTCCGCTTCTCTACGCCGGCGCCATGGCCGTCGAGGGCCTTACGGCGCTGATTTTCGGAAGGCTCTTCGACCGCTTCGGCATTAACATCCTGGTTATTGGAACATTCGTGTCGATGCTGTCGCTGCCGCTGGGATTCCTGGGAGGCCATACGGCCGCGGTCATCGCCGTAGGATGCTGGGCCACGGGTCTCGGAGCCCAGGACGCTTGCCTTCGCGCCGGCATCGCGCAGGTCGTCTCGATGAACAAACGCGGCAGTGCTTTCGGATCTTTCAACGGATTTTGGGGCATCCTGTGGTTCCTGGGAAGCGTCGCGATGACGTCGCTCTACAAGTATTCTCTGCCGGCGCTGGTGGCTCTCGGCGTGGTCGCGCAACTCGCCGCCGCCGTGATGTTCCTCGCGCTCCGCCCGCAGTTGGCCGCCGCCCGAATGCGACAATCGTAGTTGCATGCCTCCCCCGGAACGTCTTGCCCGCCGCGTCGCCGTGTCGAGCATCGCGATCAGCGCCGTCCTCGCCGCTGTGAAAATTTCCGTCGGGCTGGCCGCGAATTCAGTTTCGCTGGTCTCCGATGGCTTCGAGTCCGCGGCTGACTTTTTCACTTCGGGGTTAGTTCTCCTCGGTCTTTGGGTAGCTTCGAAGCCCGCTGATAAGGAGCATCCTTACGGCCACGGACGCTTTGAAATTTAGTCGGGCTCGCCATCGGAGCCGTCCTGGTCGCCACCGGTACCGGAATCAGCCTCCGCGCACTCGAAGAACGTCATCTCCAGCACGCTCCCGCGCTCTATGCGATCTGGCCGTTGCTCGGGTCCATCGTCGCCAAGGCCGGATTGGGAGCCGTGAAATTCCGCCTGGGCCGCCGCAGCGGCAGCGCGGGCCTGCAAGCCGACGCGTGGAACGACGTAGTCGACGTCCTCTCCGGGCTCCGTAGCTTTAGTCGCGGTGCTGCTGTCGATCGGCTGGCCGATGGAGCTGGCCGCAGCCGATCACTATGGTGGATTCATCATCGGCCTGATCGTTATTTTCCTGGGATATCGAGTCGTGCGTGAAACCGTCTTGCAATTAATGGACACGATGCCCGACGAAGCGCAAATGTCGCAGATAAAATCGGTCGCATTAAAGGTTCCAGGTGCGCAGGGCATCGAAAAATGTTTCGCCCGCAAGACTGGATTACGATACCACGTAGACTTGCATCTGGAAGTAGACCCTGATCTAACCGTAAAAGCCTCCCACGAAATCGCCCGCTCGGTGAAAAATCGGATTAAATCGGAGCTCGACTGGATCGAGGATGTTCTGGTTCACGTGGAGCCTTATGACATGCGCGGCCCATAGCCTTTCCCGCCGTGAATCAATCACTTCGCGCTTTGCTGCAACTCGGATCGAAGCGATTTGCGCCTAAGCTACGGTCGAGAGGTTGGCGCGCTTGTCGGCGTCCAATTCACCGCGCAGCGGCAGTCCTAGGAAACCCCGCTTGCATACGTTAAACGATAGGCGAACACTGGTCGCGAGAATTCCGGTCCCTTACTGTTCTGGGTGATCGAGCGGGGAGACGTCTCCAATTTGATTGCGGGCTGAAGTTACAATCGAGTCAGCCCATGGAAAATCGCGCCATCGCACGGCTGCTGCTTGAAACGGCGGACCTGATGGAGATCGCGGATGAGGATTCGTTCCGCATTCGCTCCTACCGCAACGCCGGAGGTGTCATCGAATCGCACCCCGAGCAGATTTCCACCATTCTCAAGGACCCCGCGCGCAAAGTCACCGACATTCCCGGCATCGGCAAAGGCATCGCTGCGGTTCTCGCCGAGATCGAACAGCGCGGCAGTTTCGAGCGCCGCGATGAGATGCTGGAAAGATATCCCTCCGGCGCGCTGGAGCTTCTGAAGATCCAGGGACTCGGCCCCAAAAGCATCCGCCTGCTGTTTGAAACTTACCGCTGCGCCACCATCGACGATCTGGAGCGCCTGTGCCGCGAACAGAAACTCCGCGAGCTTCCGCGCATGGGCGCGAAGCTCGAGGAAAAAGTCCTGCGCTCCATCGCCAGCTACCGCCAGCGCGCGGGCCGATTCCTGCTGAGCTTCGCGCAAGGCGTCGCCGATGAGTTGACGGATTATCTCCGCGCCGTCGACGTCGAAAAAATCACTCCCGCCGGCAGCCTGCGCCGCGGACGCGAAACCGTCGGCGATCTCGATCTCCTGGTCACCGGACCCGGCGCGGCGGATGCGCTCGAAACATTCGTCGCGCATCCCAAGATGCAGGAAGTGCTCGGCAAAGGCCCCAACAAAGCCAGCATCAAGTACGGCCACGAAAACTTGCAGGTAGATCTGCGCGCCCTGCCCGCCGAGAGCTATGGCTCCGCGCTGCAATATTTCACCGGCAGCAAGGACCACAACGTCGCACTGCGCCAACGCGCCCTGAAACTGGGCTTGACGCTCAACGAATACTCGCTCGCCCGCATCGATAACAATGAACGCGTCGCCGGCGCAACGGAAGAAGAGATTTACGAAAAGCTCGGCCTCGCCTGGATTCCGCCGGAGCTGCGCGAAAATTGGGGCGAGATCGAGGCCGCCGCCGAAGGCCGCCTGCCGAAGCTGGTCGACTATCGGCGATATTCGCGGCGATCTGCACATGCATACCACCGAAACCGACGGCCGCGCGACGCTCGAAGAAATGGCCGAAGCCGCCCGCGCCCGCGGCTACGAATATATCGCCATCACGGATCATTCGAAGGCTCTCGCTATGGCGAACGGTCTCGACGAAAAGCGCGCCGTCGCCTTCGCGCACCAGGTTCGCGACATGAAGCACTCCGGCATTCGCATCTTTTCCGGAATCGAATGCGATATCCGCCGCGACGGCGCCATGGATCTGGAAAATGACGCTCTAGCCGAGCTCGATTTCGTCATCGGAAGCGTCCATAGCTATATGAACCTGGAAGCTTCAGAGATGACCGACCGTCTGATGCGCGCGCTCGAATGCCCGCATCTTCGCATGCTCGGCCATCCCACCGGCCGCATTCTTCTTCACCGCGAGGCGTTTCCGTTCGACTTCGACCTGATCGCCGCCGAAGCCGCGCGGCGCAATGTGTATCTCGAAATCAACGCGAGCCCGGAGCGACTCGACCTCGGCGCCGCACTGATTCGCACCGCGAAAGCCAAAGGCTGCAAATTCGTCATCAACACCGACTCTCATCATCCTAAGCATCTTGCGAACATGGCGTACGGTGTCAGAATGGCCCGCCGAGGCTGGCTCGAGCCCGGCGATATCTTAAATACTTTGCCTCTTTCCGATTTCCAACGAACAATTCACGCAAAATGAAACTACTTTCTTCCACTGAAATCACCAAGACACCCATCTTTAGAGTAACCTTCGACCGCGCTCTCGATCCCGACGGCTTTGAGATCAAACGCGCCATTGTTCAACACGGAGGCTCGGCCGTAATGATGCCCGTTGACGACCGGGGCCGCATTCTGCTGGTCAGGCAGTATCGTCTTCCCGCGCGCCAGTATTTATGGGAGCTTCCCGCGGGCCGCGTGGATGAAGGCGAAACTCCGCTGAAAGCGGCCAAAAGAGAATTATCGGAAGAAACCGGCTACCGCGCGAAATCCTGGATTAAAATCGCCGACTTTTTCCCCAGCCCTGGCTTCTTAGCCGAGAAGATGACCATCTTTCTAGCCACCGGCCTTAGCGCAGGCGAATCGTCGCCCATGGAAGACGAGCGTATCGAGACGCGCTGGTTCACTCCCCGCGAGCTTCGTCAATGGATTAAATCCGGGAAAATCCTGGACGCGAAGACTATGATTGGCTTTTGCCGCTATCGAGAAAAGCGAACATAGCTTGCAACGCTTGCGCCCGATGGCTGACCTGCATCTTCTGCTCATCGGAAGCTTCGCCGAAAGTGCAGCCGAACGGTTCATAGTAAAACAGCGGGTCATACCCGAAACCGTGCGCTCCGCGAGGTTGATCGATGATCCAGCCTTCCACCACTCCGCGAAATGTCTTGACGACTTGGCCGCCGTGCGCCAACGCGATCACGCAAACGAATCGAGCCGTTCGATCGGACAAACCACGCAATCGCGATAGCAGCAGATCGTTATTGTCCCGATCGGTCGCATCCGGACCCGCGAAGCGCGCAGAATGCACACCGGGCTCGCCTCCCAAGGCATCCATTTCCAGCCCCGAGTCGTCGGCAAACACATAACCCGATTCCAAAGCGCCGTAATACAAAGCCTTCAATCGCGCATTTTCTTCGAACGTCGAGCCATGCTCATCAGGCGGAGCCGCGGAAATAGCTCGAATCTCAAATGTCGGCGCAGCCAACTGGAATTCTCGCAGCTTTCCCGGATTCGACGTGCCGCACCAGACCGTCATTCGTGCTGCTTCTGAATCGCGATCAGGTCCGAAATTCCAAGACGCGCCAGGACCAACAGATTCGCCAGTTGCGAGTCGTCGAACGCGGTCTTCTCCGCCGTAGCTTGCAACTCGACGAACCGTCCGGACCCGGTCATCACCACGTTCATGTCCACTTCGGCCTGCGAATCTTCCTGGTAGCACAAGTCGAGCATCGGCACTCCGCCGACGATCCCCACGCTGGTCGCGGCCACGCAATCGGTCAGCGGAAATTTCTTCAGCGCGCCGAATTTCACCAGTTGCCGCAGCGCCGAAGACATCGCGATATAGGCTCCCGTGATGGCCGCCGTGCGCGTGCCGCCATCGGCCTGCAACACGTCGCAATCGAGAATCACGCTCCGCTCGCCGAGCGCGGTCAGGTCGACGATCGACCGCAGGGAGCGCCCGATCAGCCGCTGAATCTCCATCGTCCGCCCCGATGACCGGCCCTTCGACACTTCGCGCGGAGTGCGCGTCGCCGTGGCGCGCGGCAGCATGGAATATTCCGCGGTCACCCATCCCTTGCCCGAGCCTCGCAGAAATCCCGGCACAGACTCTTCCACCGATGCGGCGCACAGGACGCGCGTGTTGCCGATTTCGATCAGCACCGAGCCTTCGGCGGTCAGCAAGTAATCCGTGGTAATTTTCACCGGCCGCATCTCCACCGGCTCACGTCGATCGACTCTCATTTCACTCCCGATCTTAATATTTCGTAAAAAAGAAACGACACAAACGCTAATGCCGCCAGAATTAAAATCGCGCAGGGAATCAAACCTCGATTCGACTTTTGGCTTTTGACCTTCCGCGTTCCGGCCGGCTTAAACTTCGCCATGATTTCTCCAAAACTTGTCGAAGAACGGCTCGCTCACGAGCCCTTGTGGGAAGCGGTAGATGGTCGCTTCTCACACAGCCTCGGGATCAAGCGATTTTCGAGGTCTTTCAACAAGCTTCTAATAGATGTAGCACACAGCCGCCGGCGTTCGGGGATTACAATGAGCGTATGGCCACACGCGCGGCTCCGGCTCCAGTACCGCGCGTAGTTGACCGCTTTTTCGATTTCTCCCTGCTCGGCATGCTCGCCGCGGGATACTTCGCGGTGGTCGGATCCGGTTATCTCGATTGGCCCACCGCGACTCTGACGCTACTCGGTTTGTGCCTGCGCGGGTTGATGGTCGCCGGAGTAGTCGAGTTCGAGTTTTCGAATCGACTGGTGGCCGCGATGACGCTGGCCTATATCCTCTTCTACCCGGTCGACTATTTCTTCGTCTCGAATTCATTCCTCACCGCGACGGTGCACCTGGTTTGCTTTCTCGCCGTGCTGAAAGTCCTGACCGCGAAAACGAATCGCGACTATACCTACGTCAAAATGATCGCCGTGCTGGAACTCATGGCCGCCGCGGTCTTATCGGTCAGCCTCAGTTTCTTCGGTTATCTTGCGCTATTCCTGTTGCTGTCGATCGCAGCGTTTTCAAGCGGCGAAGTCCGCCGATCGTCGCAATTGCGGCCCGCGTTGGTCCGCGGTGGATTGCGAGCGTTCCCCCGCCGCCTGGGAGCGATCTCCGCATTTTTGTTCAGCGGCATCCTCATAATGACCATGGGGATGTTTTTCGTGCTGCCCCGCACCGCGCGCGCCGCGCTCGAACGCTTCGTGCCGCAGCGCTATCATCTGCCCGGATTCTCTAACGGGATCACGCTGGGCCAGATCGGCGAGATCAAAAAGAACACTGCGGCCGTGATGCACGTCCAGGCCTATCCCGAAAGCGACGGCTTGCTGGAAGTCCGCTGGCGCGGCGCGGCGCTTTCCCGGTTCGACGGCCGCCGTTGGGACAATCCGCCGGGCGCGCACGACCAGGATCTTCCCGTCGAGCACGGAGTTCTGATCGTCACCAAACGTTACGACCGCCGCCCCACGCGCCCCGGCCACGCGCTGCAATACACCGTGCATCTCGACGATATCGCATCGGACACTTTGTTCTTCGCGGGCACTCCGCAGACCATTGCGATCAACGTCCCCGTGGTTTCCGTAAGCCGCAGCGGATCGTTCACGGTGAAGACTCCCAACCATACCGGCGGCCTGTTTTATGCCGTTTACAGCTTTCTCGAAGACGAGACCGCCGAAGTCCAGGCGACGCCCGAACCCCTGAGCTCGCGCGCCCGCGAAGATTTGCTTCAGCTTCCCGCGCTCGATCCGCGGATTCCGAAACTCGCTCGCGAAATGACCGCCGGTGCCGTCTTCGAGACCGAAAAAGCCAGCCAACTGGAACATCGCCTGCGCCATGATTACGGCTACACGCTGGAACTGCTGCCATCCGCGGTGGCCGATCCGCTGGCGAATTTTCTGTTCGAGCGCAAGAAAGGCCATTGCGAATATTTCGCGTCGGCGATGGCCGTGATGCTGCGCACGCTGGGGATTCCCGCGCGCGTGGTCACCGGATTCCAGAGCGGTATTTATAATCCGATCACGCATCTGCAAGTGGTCCGCGCCTCCGACGCGCACAGTTGGGTGGAAGCCTGGATCACCGGCCGCGGCTGGACCACTTTCGACCCCACGCCTCCCGATCCCCACGCAGCCACCGCTGGCATCATGACGCAGCTCTCGCTATTCTTCGACGCGGCGGAACAGTTCTGGCAGGATTGGGTGGTCAGCTACGATCTGGACCGGCAGGTAGTGCTCGCCTCGCGCATGGACGAATCGGCGCGCCGGATGCGGTTCCACTGGTTCGACGATGCCCGTAGTTGGTTCCGCGACGCAGCCCGCACGAGCGCTCCTTACGCTCCGCTAGCGGGAATCGGCGGAGGCGTCGTGATCCTGCTGGTGATGTACGGCGGCGCGATCGCGCGCTGGTGGCGCGGCCGTTTGCGCGTCCGCCGTCTGGCTCGCGGCGAAGGCGTGGCATCGGACGCGACGCTGCTGTATCAGCGCATGCTGAAACAGTTAGCTCGGCGCGGCATCCAGAAACCGCCGTGGTTGACCCCAGGTGAATTCGCGCGCGTGCTCCCGGCGTCCGAAGTAAGCCCGATCGTCCACGATCTGACGGCGTTCTACAACGAGTTCCGTTTCGGCGGACGAACCGAAGTCGCGCCGAACATGATGCAGTTATTAGAGCGCTTGGAAAAGATGTAAATCGGCGCTTATCGGCGTGAATCTGCGGCCATAACTTTTTCTTCCGCCAACTGTTTGACAACCCGACGCGCCAGCAATGGAAAGATCATCGAGATCAGCATCAGAAACCCGATGGCGAAGATCGCGTATTCATAAGTCCCGGTGGTCTGCCGTACATGCGCGATCAGCAACGGGGACGGGATCGCCGCGAAGCCCCAGCCGAGCAGAATCCATCCATAAATCCCACCCATATAGCGCGACCCGAAAAAGTCCGCCGTGAACGACGGCATCACTCCGAAGCCGCCGCCGTAGCACAGCGCGATCGCGCACACCGCAACCGTGAACAGCCCCACCTGATGCATGCCGGGCAAGGTGAAAAACAAAAACACCTGGATCGCGAACAGCAGGAAATAAACCTGCCAGCGCCCGAGAAAATCCGAAACCCAAGCCCAGAACACGCGCCCACCGGCATTGAAAATCGAAATGATTCCGACGATGGTGGACGCCTCCACCACGCTCACGCCGGTTTGCTGCTGCGCCAGCGGCGACGCCTGGCTCATGATCGAAATTCCCGCCGACGTGTTCAGCGAAATCATCACCCACAGCAGCCAGAATCGCCAGGTTTTCAGAGCTTCTTTCGCCGTGTAGTCGATCTCCGAAGCTGCCTTCGACACCGCCGTGCGAGGCACCCACCCGTCGGGACGCCAGCCATGCGGCGGATCGGTGTAGAATTGCGCCGCGATCACGATCAGCACCAGATACGCGATTCCGAACGTAACGAACGTCGAAGCCACGCCCATCGCGATGATCAGCCGCGCGGCGATCGGGCTCATCACCAGGGCCCCCGCGCCGAAACCCATCACGGCCGCGCCGGTCATCAGGCCGCGTTTGTCCGGAAACCACTTGGTGATGGTCGCCACCGGGCAGATGTATCCCATCCCCATGCCGAGCCCGCAGAACAACCCGTAGCCGACATAAATCCCCGGCAATGAGTGCAGCTTCGTCGCCCACGCGGCCATCAGGAATCCGCAGCCGTAGAATGCGCCGGCAGCGGTCGAAACCAGGCGCGGGCCCACGCGGTCCTGCCACGCGCCGCCAATCACGGTACCGATCCCCAGGCACGCCATGGCAATCGTAAACGTCGCAGAGACCTGCGTCAGCGTCCACGGCTCCAGAGCCATCAGCGGCTTCGTGAACACGCTCCACGCGTAGACCGAGCCCAGGCAGACTTGCATGATGACGGCGGCGATGGCGATCGTCCACCGGTTAGGAAGTTGACGTGATTCCATAAGCGATTCTCGATTGTAGACGATGCCCGGCTCAGTTCACGTTACCGAAGACGGTTTTCCCTCCCACCACGGTCATCGCCACTCCCATCTGTTCGATCCGTTTCGCGGGCACGGTCAGAATATCTTCGGCCAGCACCACGAAATCGGCCAGCTTCCCCGCCTCGATCGACCCTTTGATTTTTTCATCGAACGTCAGATAAGCGTTGTCGATGGTGCTGGCGCGCAGCGCTTCTTCGCGCGTGATGGCCTGATCCGCGCCGAGCACTCCTCCGCTGATGGTGTCGCGAGTCACGAAGTGATAGATGGTCCACAGCGGCGGATACGGCACTACCGGCGCGTCGGTCCCGGCTGCGATCTTCACTCCGTGATCCAGGTACGCTCTGACCGGCGTGACGTAGGCCGCTCGCTTCGGGCCCCAGTATCGAACCAGGCTCGGACCGGCCAGATAGAGATGATCCTGCACCGTCACGACCAGCCCCAGCGCCCTCATGCGCGCGAAATGTTCGTCGCGAGGCAGAAAGCCGTGCTCGATCGCCCAGCGCCGGCCGACAATGGATTTCTCGGCATTGGCGGCTTCATACGCGTCCAGGACCTGATCGATGGCCGCATCGCCTACCGCATGCGTCCCCACGCGCCAGCCGAGCCGGTTCAACTCCTTCACGATGGTCGTGTACCGTTCCTTCGGAATCAACTGGAGCCCGCGAAATGTGCCGTCCTTGCCATACGGTTCCTGATAAGGCTCGCGCATCCAGCCGCCTTCGAATCCGCCGTCGACGATCAACTTCACGCCCGCCGCGCGCAGCCATTCGTCGCCCTCATCCGGTTTGGCGGGCAGCGAGTGCAAATCGGCCGGAAGCGAAAAGAGAATGTTCACGCGCATGGTCAGCAGCCCGCGACGCTTCATCTCCTGTAAAATTTTGTATTGCTCGACGCCGATGCCGGGATGGCGGACGCTGGTCAATCCGGCGGCGTTGAGCTTTTTATATTGCGCAACCCACGACTCGATCTGCTGCTCTTCGGTGAGCCGATTTGAGGGCAGCGTGACCAGCGTTCGCGCACGATCCACCAGTTCGCCGTTCGGCTCGCCGTCGGGATAGCGGCTGATTTGCCCGCCTTCGGGCGCAGCGGTCGATTTTTCGATGTGCCACTTCGCCAGTGCCGCCGAGTTGAGAATGTACTCGTGCCCGCCACGCACCAGCACTACAGGATTGTTCGGCGACACGGCGTCCAGGTCGCGTCGCAGAGGCAGGCGCTGCTCTTTGAGCTGCGCTTCATGCCAGTCGCTATTCGAAACCGCGACCGTTCCCGCGGCGGAAGCGTTCACCCGTTCCCGAATCGCGGCCAGCACTTCAGCAATCGAGCGGGCGTTCGACAGGTCGATTCCCGGTCCGCCGCCGGCGCCGTGCAGATGGCTGTCCTCCAGTCCGGGCACCACGGTTCGGCCATTCAGATCGACGATTCGGGTCGCGGGCCCCTCTAGTTTGCGAATTTCCGCGCTGCTTCCGATCGCCGTGAATCGATCGCCAGTGACGGCAAACGCCTGCGCGATGGAAAATCGCGCATCCACCGTAACGATCTTTCCATTAATGTAGACCGCGTCGGGGGCGGCAGCGGCAATCGCCGCGAACCACAGGAGCGCGGACCATCGTGCAAACCGCATACAGGCGAGGCTAACATGTCTGGCGTGCCGTTAACCACGACCCCTCGCTCGACCCCCGACTTAACAGCGTTAACTACCCCATTGACACCGGTATTGGGAGTCTGTAAACTGCTGTGTGTAAGGAGATAGGGCATGGCTGCGTTCGTCTCTAAATGTTTTGGATTGAGTGCCTTTGTTGCACTTTCCGTTTTTGGGGCCTCGGTACCGTCCGACCGGCCGGTAACGTTCACGAAGGATATTGCACCGATTTTTCAGGAGAAGTGCCAGGATTGCCATCGCAAAGGCACTGCGGCTCCCATGTCGCTAGTCACCTACGAAGAGTCGCGACCGTGGGCCAAGGCCATTCGCGAACGCGTGGTGACGCGCAACATGCCGCCGTGGCACCTCGACAAGACCGTCGGCATTCAGCATTTCATGAACGACCGGTCGCTCTCCGACGAACAAGTCGCCATGATCGCGAAGTGGGTGGACACCGGCGCGGTGAAAGGCGATCCGAAAGACATGCCTCCCGCGAAGGAATGGCCCAGCGACGACACCTGGCAGCTCGCCAAGCAGTTCGGCCAGCCGGATCTGGTTCTGAAGTCGGATGCGTATACCATGCCTGCTCACGGACAGGATGTTTGGTTTAAGCCGCTGACCGATGTGCCGATCACGGAAGCACGCTGGGTGCGCGCGGTCGAAATGCGCCCCGGCTCGCCGGCCGGCCGCAAGATCATGCATCACGTTCTGGCGCATCTGGTCCAGGACGAACCGGGAACCGCGGCCAGCGCCGCGTCGTTTACGCCGGGCCTGCTCATGGAATGGGCCGTCGGCAAGAATTACGACATCTATCGCGCTGGCGCCGGCAAGCTGTTGCTGCCCGGATCGAAGATCTGGTGGGAACTCCACCTGCACGCAGTGGGCGAAGAGATTCGCGATCATGCCGAATTGGGCGTGTATCTCTATCCGAAGGGCGAGGAGCCGAAGTATCGCACCCGTCTGACGCTGTTCGGCGCAGCCGACGGCAACCTGGACATCCCGCCGAATTCGATTACCGAGAAGCAGTCCTATCACGTGCTGAACTCCGCGGCGCGCCTGGAGAATTTCCAGCCGCATATGCACCTGCGCGGGAAGGCGATGGCGATGGAAGCCATCCTGCCGGACGGGACGACGCAGATGCTCAGTTACGTCGACAAGTTCAACTTCAACTGGATGACCAATTACATCTACGCGGATGACGCCGCGCCGGTGCTTCCCAAGGGGACCATCATCCATGTGACGGCTTGGTACGACAACACCTCTGCGAATCGCAACAATCCCGATCCGGATCAATGGGTAGGTTACGGCGATCGCACGGTCGACGAAATGGGTCATGCCTGGGTGAACGTCACCAACATCAGCGACGAAGATTACAAGGAGTGGGCGGCCAAGCATAAGCCGCAAGGACGGCCCTCGCGGGGTACCCAGTAAACGATGCAGCGGTTTGTTGGATTAGTTTTCGGAATTGGATTAGCAATCATCACGTGCAGCGGGCAGCAGTTGCCCATGGAGCCCGCGCACCTAACGGGACAGAGCGTTACCGGCGCGTTTGACGGCTGGTTTTCGAACGCTGACGGAACGTATACGATTCTGATCGGCTACTACAACCGGAACACCAAGGAAGCCGTGGATATTCCGATCGGGCCGAACAATAAAATCGAGCCCGGCGGACCGGATCAGGGCCAGCCTACGCATTTTCTCACCGGCCATGTGTTCGGAATCTTTACGATCAAAGTCCCCAAGGATTTCGGCGACAAGCGGCTTACCTGGTCGCTGACCACCAACGGCAAGACCAACGTGATCCCGCTGGATATCAATACGCTGTGGGAAATTTCGCCGTTCGTGGATGCGACCAACAATACGCCTCCGTTCATCGGCTTTTCGGCCGCGGGGCCATTTGTGCAGGGTCCAGTGGGGCCGCGCGCGTCGAAGACCGCCAAAGTGGGAGAACCAATGACGCTGGAAGCCTGGGTTGCCGACGACGCCAATGTATCTTTGGGCGCGACGCGTCCGAAAACGCCTCCGGTGACAGTCGCGTGGAGCAAGTTCCGCGGTCCCGGCGACGTTAAGTTCTCAGTGGAAAAGCCGCCGGTTGAAAAGGACGAGTTCACTCCGCCACCGAAGACCGCATTCAGCGGCAAAGTGACCACCATGGCCACCTTCAGCGAGCCCGGCGAATACGTCCTGCGGCTGGTGGCCAACGACTGGTCGGGCGACGGTGGGCGCGGATTTCAGTGCTGCTGGTCGAACGGCTTGCTGAGCGTTTCGGTCGGCAAGTAATCCGGGTCAACTTCTACTTCGGGGCGCTTGGACCGGCTGCGCAGGAACCAGATCACTCCCGCGATCGCGACCATCACCATCAGCCAGCGCATTAACGTCGCCGCGAACTCCATCGTGAACGCCGGCCATTGGATGTGGAACTGCCTCAGCACCGCCCATCGATCCATCATCCAGTGCCACGCGGTGTGCGCGACCAACGCGGATAAAATGATGGTCCCCATGCGTTCGGTCACCACGTAACGGAACAGAAGCTCCAGCGCGGGGATCATGATCAGCAGCACCAGAAGCTGGCCCAGCTCGACGCCAACGTTAAACGACAACAGCGACGCGAGCATATGCGTCCCGGCGAACTGCATGGTTTCGCGCAGCGCGAAGGAAAAGCCGAAGCCGTGGACCAGGCCGAAGCCGAACGTGATCATCCAGCGCCGGTGCACATTGCTGGTCCCCACGATGTTTTCAAGCGCCATGTAGACGATCGAAATCGCGATGCCGGTCTCGATCAGCGGCGGGAACCATAGAGCGCTGGGAGCCAGATCGTACGCGGAAGCAATCAATGTGATCGAGTGCGCCACGGTGAACGACGTCACAATGGGAATCAGCGCGCGGAATTTGCGGAACGGGATCACCAGGCAGAACAGGAACAGCAGATGGTCCGTGCCGTCCAGAATGTGGAAGAAACCCAACTCGACGAAGCGCGCCGAGGCCTGATACCAGCGCGGGTCCAATCTGACCAAGCCGGGATCGCCCACGAATTCGAAGGCTCGCACGGCGCCGCCGGGGGGAAGAAAACGAAGTGCGGTGACCACTCGCAGGCCCAAACGCGCCAGCTTCGGCTCGATGGAGAATTCAGAACCATCGGACCCGATCGGATACTCAAACATCACGTCGAGAAAAGTTTGGTTCCAGACCACGTTGGTTTCCGCGGGCAACATCGGTCCCATCACGTGGGCGGCGGCGGTTTCGTACGACGTGAAGGACCGGTCGGATTCGAGCGCCAGGCGCGTCGCCACGACTTTCGGTTTGGGCAACTGCGCTTTGCCCTCATACAGGTTGATAAAATCCGAGATCCACAGCGTGGCGGCATCGGGCATCATAGCTTCTGTCGCCGCGATGTCGAGATAGCCGGGACCGCGTTCGGGAAAATTGACGTCGCGAATCGCGCGCAGCGGGCAGCGGACCAGAAGGTGCAGCGTGCTGCCTTCGGGCTTCAGGAACACCTGCACCGTGACATCGTTGGGAATGTCGTGCGCCAGGGCCGTCGAGGCCACCGCGATCGCGAAAAAATGCCGTAAAAACATGTATTTCACTGCCAAAGAGGTACTGGTTATGGGATACCGAATCGTGTATAATCGAACCCACTGTCCGAAGTGTCAGGATACATCGGAAAGGGAGGATTGAGAAAGATATGAGCCGAAATCCCCGCGCCCGCCAGTTACGGGTTGGAGCGACGTTCACCGCGATCGTGGTCGTACTCGGAGTTGGATCCGTCGTTCTCGAGAAGAAGGTGACCGCGTTCAGCGTCGCCACGCGGCAGGCGCCCAAGTTCGAAGTGGATCCGATGTGGCCCAAGCCGCTGCCGAATCACTGGGTGATGGGGAACGTGATCGGCGTCTCGGTGGACGCGCAGGATCATATCTGGATCATTCACCGGCAGGGATCGCTCGAAGCGATGGAATTGTACGGCGTCGCCAATGCGCCCAAGGGCGCGAACAAGCGCCAGAACGGCGTAGTGGAATCGGAATGCTGCATTCCCGCGCCGCCGGTTCTGGAGTTCGATCAGGCCGGCAACCTGATAACCAGCTGGGGCGGCAAGGACGGCGACAACTACGTGTGGCCGGACTCGAATCACGGCATTTTTGTCGACTACAAAGGCAACGTGTGGATCGGCGGCAACGGCCGCGGGACTCCTCCGGGGGCGGCAGGACGCGGAGGCAGGGGGCGCGGGGCGGCTCCCGCTGCGGCGGCTCCGGCGGATGAATCGACTCCGCGGGCGCGCGGCCCGGTCTATTATCACGACAGCATGGTGATGAAGTTCACGCAGGATGGAAAATTCCTGATGCAGATCGGCAAAGCCGGCGAGAGCAAGGGTAGCAACGATACGGAAAACCTGGGCCTTCCCGCGAAATTGTATGTCGATCCCAAGACCGACGAGTTGTACGTCGCAGACGGTTACGGCAACAAGCGCGTGATTGTGTTCGACGCCGAAACCGGAAAGTATAAACGCCATTGGGGCGCCTACGGCCACAAGCCGGACGATAGTTACTTCGCTCCTGGCGCGGCCGGTCGCTATAAACCCGACGATCCGCCGGCCCAGCAATTCCGCAACCCGGTGCATTGCGCCGAGCTTTCGCATGACGGCCTGCTGTATGTCTGCGACCGTCCCAACGACCGTATCCAGGTCTTCAAAGCGGACGGGACTTTCGTGAAAGAAAAAGTGCTCTACAAGAACACGCTGGGCGATGGATCGGTGTGGGACATCGCGTTCTCCAAGGACAAAGATCAGAAGTACATCTATCTGGCCGATGGAGCGAATGAGAAGGTCCACATCCTGGATCGCGATTCGCTCGACGTGCTGACCAGCTTCGGCGATGGCGGACGCCAACCCGGCGAATTCTACGCGGTCCACAGCATCGCCACCGATTCCAAGGGCAACATCTTCACCACCGAGACGTACCGCGGCCAGCGCATCCAAAAATTCGTCTATAAAGGCCTGGGCGCGGTTGCCAAGGAAGATCAGGGCGTGTTGTGGCCGAAGTCGGCGAAAAGTCCTCTGCAATGAGGATTGCGTTGTTTTTGATCAGCGTGATCGCGGCGGCTCAATCGGCCACTGACGTTAAAAACGACGAGATCGCCGCGATCGTGAAGAAGACCGCGGCCGCGGCGGTCAACGACACCCAAATCCGCGTAGTCGGCATCAACGACGAATACAACATCGGCGTCGGCGTGGTGCATCGCGCGCGGACGCAGGGCAAGCAGACTCCCAATGCGATCGAGCACAGCCAGATCACGGAGATCTATCACGTGATCGAAGGCAACGCCACGCTGGTGACGGGCGGCACCATGGAGAATCCCAAGGCATCGTCGCCGGACAGCCAGGTGGTGAAGGTTCTGAACGGTCCCAGCACCAGCGGCGGCGCCATCCTGAACGGCGTGAGCCGCAAAGTGGGACCCGGCGACGTCGTCGTGATTCCGCCCAATACTCCGCACTGGTTCAGCGAGATCACGACGGATCAAGTGGTCTATCTGGTGATCCGCGTCGATCCTCACAAAGTGCTGCCCGCCGGCTACGCCGCCAAATAAGAAAATAACCGCTTGCTGGCGAGTCTGTGTGAAAAGTCAGCGGATGTTCACACAAACTCTGACGCGCGCAGCTCCGAGCCGAGCCGCGGCGGCCACGGAGCGGCGCCACTACGGAGCCAAGTAAAGCAGCAGGTCGACCGTCGCGATATGCGACGCCTCGGCGCGAGCCGTTACCGTAGGCGCAAGCTCGATCGAATCTTCATCGATCGTCGTAAAATCGAAGCTCGCGAATAGACGGTAATCTCCCGCCGGCAATCCTTCGAATTGATAATGCCCGGCGACGTCGGACAAAACCGTCCGGTATCCATGCAGCGATCGCCGCGCGGCTTCCTGCACCGGCCATAGAAATACCGGCGCGCCAGCGGCAGTCCCGAAGCATGCTCCAACACGACGCCGTGGATCACGCCTGCATCGGCGGCCAGAAGACCGAGGAAGAGACCCAGGCACACTCGCATTTCCTGATATGACGATCCTCGCGCGCGGAGCGTGCAGAGTAGCTTTGTATACTTGAATCTGATAGGAGACTTCGAATGGCCGGCATAAAATTTACGCTGAACGGCAAGCCGCAGACGGTGGACGTGGTTCCGCAAATGCCCTTGTTATGGGTATTGCGCGACACGCTGGGGCTGACGGGCACGAAGTTCGGATGCGGCATGGCGCAGTGCGGCGCGTGCACGGTGCATATCAACGGCCAGCCGATGCGCGCCTGCGTCACGCCAGTGTCGAGCATCGCGGGGAAGAAAATCACCACCATCGAGGGCCTTTCGCCAGACCGCTCGCATCCCGTGCAGCGCGCCTGGATGGAAGAAGACGTGCCGCAATGCGGATATTGCCAATCGGGCCAGATCATGGCCGCGGTGGCGCTGATCGAGAAGATTCCGAATCCTACTGACGCCGATATCGACGAAGTGATGCGCGGAAATATCTGCCGCTGCGGGACGTACCAGCAGATCCGCAAGGCGATCCACCTGGCCGCGAGCTATCAGAAGGGGGCAAAGGCATGAGCGCGCTAACTATCGATCGCCGCGGATTCTTGCAGGCCGCCGGAGGGCTGCTGGTCGGATTCTATCTGCCTTCGCGAGCTCACGCCGATACCGGCGATGCGAAGCTGAACGCGTTTATTCACGTGGCTCCCGACGATACGGTAACTTTCTTCATTCACAAAGCCGAGATGGGGCAAGGGACGGTCACGTCGCTTTCGATGCTGCTGGCGGAGGAGCTCGAATGCAACTGGAAGAAGATCCGCACGGAGTTTCCCGGCGTCGATCCGGGATTCGGCCCGATGCAGGGAGTTTTCGGCAGCGCGAGTATTCGCACGTCCTGGGATCCTCTTCGCAAAGCAGGCGCAGCCGCGCGCGAAATGCTGATTCAGGCGGCGGCGCAAAAATGGGGCGTCGTACGATCGCAGTGCCGTGCCGAAAACGGAGCCGTGATCAATATTTCAACCGGCTCCCGCCTGAGCTACGGTGCGTTGGCCGATGCGGCCGCGAAGCTTCCCGTGCCCGCGAATGTGCCATTGAAGGACCCGAAGCAGTTTCGCGTCATCGGAACGTCACCGAAACGTCTGGACACTCCTTCTAAGGTCGACGGCGCGGCGCAATTCGGAATCGACGTAAGGCTGCCTGGCATGCTGTACGGAGTGATCGCGCGCTGTCCGGTTTTTGGAGGAAAAGCCGCCGGATTTGACGCCTCGAAGGCCAAAGCGGTGCCGGGCGTGAAACACGTGGTCGCGATTTCGAACGGGATCGCGGTGGTGGCCGACAACACATGGTCGGCGATGGAAGGCCGCCGGGCTTTGAACATCCAATGGGACGAAGGGCCGCGCGCGAACGCATCTACCGCGACCATCCGCAAAATGTTCGCCGATCTGGTCAAACAGCCAGGTTCGGTGGCGCGCAAGCGAGGCGACGTCGACGCGGGCTTCGCGGGCGTGGCCAAGAAAATCGAAGCCGTGTATGAGGCTCCGTACCTGGCGCATGCTCCCATGGAACCGCTGAACTGCGCAGTCGACCTGCGCGCTGACGCCTGCGATGTGTACGCGTCCACACAATTCCAGACCATGACGCGCGACACGGCGGCGAGAATCACCGGTCTGCCGAAAGAGAAAGTCACGGTCCACAGCCTGTACATGGGCGGAGGCTTCGGACGCCGCAGCGGCGGGGATTACATCGGCGAGGCGGTAGAGGTCGCTAAGGCGATCGGCGTTCCGGTGAAGGTCACCTGGTCGCGCGAAGACGATTTGCAGCACGACACATATCGTCCGGCATCGTATACGCGGTTTGCGGCCGCGCTCGACGGCGATGGATGGCCGGTGGCGTGGACCACGCGGATCGCCTGCCCTCCGTTCGGCCGGCTGCGCGATGGTGTCGACTTCGCGGCGGTGGAAGGCATCGTAGATATGGCGTACGAGGTCCCGAATTTCCTGGTGGATTATCATGCTCCGGACGCGGGAATTCCGGTGAACTACTGGCGCAGCGTCGGATATTCGCAAAATACGTTTTTCCTGGAAAGCTTTATCGACGAACTGGCCGCGGCCAGCGGCAAGGACCCGTTGGAGTTTCGCCGGAAGCTGCTTTCGAAAACGCCGCGGATGCTGGCGGTACTGGAACTCGCGGCCGAGAAAGCAGGTTGGGGCAAGCCGCTTCCGCCGGGCAGGTTCCAGGGGATCGCGGCGGTGAACAACATCGGAAGCTTCAATGCGCAGGTGGCCGAAGTTTCCTTCGCCAAGGGCAAGCTGCGCATTCATCGCGTGGTGTGCGCGGTGGATTGCGGGCACGTCGTGAATCCGGCAATCGTCGAGCAGCAGATCCAGGGCGGAATCGTGTTCGGGTTGACGGCGGCGCTGAAAGGCGAGATCACCATCGATCGAGGGCGCGTCGAGCAGGAAAACTTTCATCAATACGATGTTTTGCGCATCGACGAGATGCCGCTGGTGGAAGTACACATCGTCCCGAGCCAGAATGCGCCGGGAGGAATCGGCGAAGCGGGCACGCCTACGATTGCTCCGGCTGTCGCGAATGCGATTTTCCGCGCGACAGGGAAGCGCATCCGTCGTTTGCCGATTCGACCAGAGAACCTGGCGTAGACTTAGCTCGCTTGCGAGTCTGTAGAGACGCGAACATCCATCGGATGCTCGGGCTCGATAGGCCGCTGACCTATTTCTCGCCCGTCGCCAGGACCGTTTCGAAATGCGGAGGGTCCGCTTCGCGGTGGACCACCGACGTGCGCGCGTTCTTGAATCCAGCCGCGCGAAGCAGCCTTTGCAACTCCACTTCGCTGAAGCCGAGCCACCGGTCGGCGTATAGCTCGCGCGCCTCTTCGAAATGATGCTTCACCAAATCCAGGATCACGACCCGCCCGCCGCGGCGGAGAATCCGGCGCGCTTCTTCAATCGCCCGCTCGGGATGCAACGCGTGATGCAGGGATTGACTGAACAGCGCCACGTCCACCGACCCGCCGGGGATCGGCAAAGCTTCCAGATCGCCCTGCCGATATTCGAGATTGCGGACCTTGTGTTTGCGCGCCACGCTCGCGCCGAATTCGACCATCTTCTCCGAATTGTCCACCGCAATCACTTTTTTCGCCTGGCGTGAAAGCATCAAGGCGAGCGTCCCTTCTCCGGCGCCCAAATCCGCAATCACCATCGGGGGCAACAGAGTCAGCAGCATTTCGGAGAGCCCTTGCCAGGAACGCCCGGGCACATATTCGCGGCCGAATCGGCCCGCCAGGGCATCGAAGTACGCGCGCGTTTTATCCTGTCTGCGGGCGAGAACCAGGCGCAGCGCATCCATGTCTTCGGCGGCTTCCGGCATTTGCGCGGCCGCCTCGCGGAACACCGTCATCAACTGGCCGAACGATTTCCGGTCCGCCGCCGCCTGCGATTTGAGACGATAGAGAATGTTCTTGCCGGTGCGGCGATCCTCCACAATCGCCGCCTGTTTGAGCTGCGACAGATGCGTCGAAAGCGTGCTTTGGCCGATGCCGAGGATCTCCTGCATCTCGGTCACCGACAGCTCTTCGCGCTCGAGCAGGAGTACGATGCGGATGCGGGTGCCGTCCGCCAGCAGCCTAAGGGATTTGAGGATTGACGCCACGGATCGCTATCAGTTATTATATCAACGTATCGCGATTTATCGATAGGAGTTTCAAATGCCCACCACAGTAGCCACCGAGTACAGAGTTGCCGACCTTTCCCTGGCCAGCTTCGGCCGGAAGGAAATTAGCATCGCCGAATTCGAAATGCCGGGCCTGATGTCCATCCGCCGGAAGTACGCGGCGGAGCGTCCGCTCAAAGGCGTCCGGGTCACCGGATCGCTGCACATGACCATTCAGACCGCCGTGCTGATCGAAACGCTGACCGACCTCGGCGCGGATGTGCGGTGGGCGAGCTGCAACATTTTCTCGACCCAGGATCACGCAGCCGCGGCCATCGCGGCAGCGGGCATTCCGGTGTTCGCGTGGAAGGGTGAATCGCTGGAGGAATACTGGTGGTGCACCTATCAGGCTTTGAGTCATGCGGACGGCAACGGACCGCAGCTCATCGTCGACGATGGCGGCGACGCCACGCTGCTGCTGCACAAGGGACACGAACTCGAAGAAGGCTCGGATTGGGTCAATACCGCATCCGACAGCCATGAGGAGAAGGTCATCAAGGATCTACTCAAACAGGTGTATCGCGAAAATCCGCAGCGCTGGCATCAGATGGTGAAGGAGTGGCGCGGCGTCTCGGAGGAGACCACCACCGGCGTGCATCGCTTGTACAAAATGCACCAGATGGGCAAGCTCCTGGTGCCCGCGATCAACGTCAACGATTCGGTGACCAAATCGAAGTTCGACAATCTGTACGGCTGCCGCGAATCGCTTAAGCGACGGAATCAAGCGCGCTACCGACGTCATGGTGGCGGGCAAAGTGGCCGTGATTTGCGGCTACGGCGATGTCGGCAAGGGATCGTCGGAGTCGCTGCGCGGCTTCGGCGCGCGCGTGATCGTCACCGAGATCGATCCCATCAACGCCTTGCAGGCCGCCATGCACGGCTATCAGGTGACCACCCTCGAAGACACGCTGGGCACTGGCGATATTTACGTCACCTGCACCGGGAATTGCGAAGTTCTCACGCTCGAACACATGATGCGGATGAAGGATCAGGCGATCGTGTGCAACATCGGGCACTTCGATAATGAAATCCAGATCGATCGTTTGAACTCGGCGCCGGGAGTGAAGAAAACCAACATCAAGCCGCAGGTGGACATGTACACGTTCCCCGACGGCCATAGCATTTACGTGCTGGCGGAGGGCCGGCTGGTCAACCTGGGCTGCGCCACGGGGCATCCCAGTTTCGTGATGAGCAACAGCTTTTCGAACCAGGTCCTGGCCCAGCTCGATTTGTGGCGCAATCGCGATTCCTACGCGCCCGGAGTCTATACGCTGCCGAAAAAGCTGGACGAAGAAGTAGCGCGGCTGCATCTGGAGCGGATCGGCGTGAAGCTGACCAAGCTAACGCACAAACAGGCCGAATACCTGGGCGTGCCGGTGGACGGTCCGTATAAGCCGGATCATTATCGATACTGAGGGCTGCTTGCTGGCGTGCGCGGCTCGGCCAGCAGCTCATGTGACCAGCGGGTCATGCCCTGGTGGCTCATACATTCCGCGCTCGCGCCGATAAGCGCGGTGTGGACAGACGCAGAGAGCCCCGTTTTATTGTCGATGCCGCCGTCACGGTGACCGTACTCGGAAGCCCGAAGCAGCCGCCCATGACCGGCCGGGTGCTCGACATGTCCGGCTGCGGGTTGCGGTTGATGGTCCAGGCGGCGATCCCGTGCGGTGCGACCGTCAAGGTCGAAGGCGCCGGCATCATGCTGCTTGGCGAAGTGTGCCGCTCAAGCTATGGGCTGGGCGCTTACGATCTCGGATTGAAGATCACCCACGCACTGACCTCGCTCGCGGAGTTGGCCGCACTGAATCGCGCGCTGCTCGGGAATACCAAGGTTCGCGTTTAGCAGCTTGTTGAAACAACCATAGCGGTGGATCGTCGCTTTTCACAGGAGACGCGCGAGCCAGCCGTTTCGGGTTACCAATCACTGCGATCCGCGCGCGGCCAGCATCGTCTTCGCGGTGTGAAAGATGATGTACGCGTCCAGCGAGACCGACAGGTTTTTGATGTAGTACAGGTCGTATTCCAGCTTGACGATGGTGTCTTCGATCGTGTCTCCGTATTTGTGGTTGATCTGCGCCCATCCGGTGATGCCGGGCTTCACGCAGTGGCGTTGGCGATAGTACGGAATCTTTTCCTGCAAAACCGCGACAAATTCGGGACGCTCCGGGCGTGGTCCGCAGATCGCCATTTCGCCGCGCAGCACATTGATCAGTTGCGGCAGCTCATCCAGACGCAGTTTGCGGAGCCAGCGGCCCAGCGGCGTGATGCGCGGATCGTCCTTGACCGCCCACACCGGCCCCGTGCCGGCTTCGGCGTCTTGAAACATCGACCGGAATTTGTACAGCGTGAAAGGCGCCTGATTGAAGCCGACCCTCGTCTGGCGAAACAGAATCGGTCCGCCGGGCGAGGTCACTTTGACCAGGATCGCTACGATCGCCATCAGCGGCAGCGCGGGCACCAGAGCGATCAGGCAAATCACCAAGGAATAGACGGTTTGGAGCGCGATGCTGCGGCCGCTGGGCCCCAGCTCAGCGGAAAAAATCAATTGCGACGGGCGCAGATCGCGTGTCGAGACGCGATGAAAGATGGTCTGATAAGTGGTCGCCGCTTCTTCTACATGAATACCCGAGAGGCGCAGATCGAGCAATTCCTGGACGGGCAGATGGCGCCGGCGCTCGATCATCCCTACCACAATCGAGTCCGGGTGCTCGGCTTGGACCACGGGCTCCAGATCGGCGATGGCGCCGAGCCGGGGTGCTCCGCCGATCTGATCCGGCGCGTCCGGACGATTGTCCAAAAATCCGATGGCCGACAGGCCGAGTTCGGGATGCTCCAGAATTTGTCCGATGATATCGATCACCAGCGGCGAAGAGCCCAGGAACAGCAACCGGCGCGACCCGAGCCCCTTCCATACCAGGTTCTCGAATCCCATCCGCCACAGCGGAAGCACGATCAGGGCCAAGGCGCTGCCATACACCATGGCGCGCCGCGGAAGCACCAGCGTGGTGCCTCGCCCGTAGTACACCAGGCTCTGCACCAGAAATGCGGCGCCCAGCACGACGCAGAACTGCTGGATCAGCGCGATGTGAGAAGGGATGCGGTAACTCTCATAGAGGTTGGAGAAATACAATCCGATCAGCACCACCAGAACCACGAACCCGATGCCCCACAATCCGTCGTCTTCGAACAGGAAGACATCGGCGGCGGCCGTCGACCAATACAGCGCGACCACGAAGCAGGAAAACAGGAGAACCGCTTCGGAAACGATCAGCGCGAGGACGCTGCTGGGGACAGATACTTTGAAGAGCCGGATCACAGATTCAGCGGTCGGAAAGGGCCGAAAATACAGGTGCCCACAACAAATTTAACAAAAAGTGCCGGCTCTATGCGTTCTCGACGATAAAATCCCGAATCGCGCCGGCCACCGTTTCCAGTTGATCGCGGGTAAGTTCCGGGAAGATCGGAATGCTCAGGCACTCGGCGGCCAAGGTTTCGGCTACCGGCAAATGCGGCGGGTTGGTTCCCGCCGCTGCGAAGCATTCCTGCAAGTGCATGGGCCGAGGATAGTAGATCTCGGTTCCGATTTCGCGCGCGGTGAGAAACTTCTGCAAGGCGTCGCGCGGATTCTCCGGGCGATTCCACTGCTCGCCGGCGGCTACGCGCAGCGTGTATTGATTCCAGATGTGATGGTTATGCGGGTATCCGGCCGGCAGCGCGATTCCGATCTTCTTCGGACGGGAGCATTCGCTAGACCCCGGTACGCAGCGGCTGGGACCGGCGCCGGCGCATACGCCCGGAAGCTGCAAGAGCTGGCTGGTGTAAAAAGCCGCGTTGCGGCGCCGGCCCTCGGAATATTCCGCCAGATGCGTCAGTTTCACTCCGAGAAGTGCGGTTTGCAACGGATCGATCCGGAAGTTTCCGCCCACCTGTTTGTGGAAATACTTTTGCTCGGCGCCGTGCCCGCGCAGCAGACGAGCCTGCGCGGCGAGCGCATCGTCGCTGGTGACCAGCAGACCGGCATCCCCGAATCCGCCTAGATTTTTCGAGGGGTAAAAGCTGAAAGTTCCGAAGTCGCCGATAGAACCCGCGCCCCGTCCGCGATACTGCGCGCCCAGCGCTTGCGCCGCGTCTTCGATCACGGCCACGTTGCGATGGGCCGCGGCCAGCTCCATCACGCGGTCCATTTCGGCCGCTTGCCCGAACAGATGGACCGGCATGATCGCGCGGGTGCGCGCCGTAATTTTGCGCGCGGCATCCTCCACGTCCAGGTTGAAGCAGACCGGGCAGGAATCGGCGAATACCGGAATGGCGCCGGCGCGAGCGATGCAGCCCGCGGTCGCGAAAAAGGTGAACGAGGGACAAATCACTTCGTCGCCGGGTCCGACGCCCAGGGCCATCAGCGCCAGCAGAATCGCATCGGTGCCGGACGAAACGCCGATCGCGTGGCGCGCGCCCACCAGGCCCGCGGCGTTGCGCTCGAATTTCTCCACTTCAGGTCCCAGGATGAATCGGCCCGAATGCAGAACCCGGGTGAAGGCGCTCTCCAGCTCACCGGCGAGCGCGAAGTTTTGCGGATTTAAGTCCAGCAGGGGAACTTTCACAGTGTTTTTCTTTCGGAAGGGTCTTTCACCAGTCTAGCTTGGGATCGATTCGCAACTCGTGGCCTATCGCGTCCCCTTAGTTACCATAAGCATTCGCTGGCTGACGAGTTTGTGTGAAAAATCTGCATCCACCGCAATCTCGCGGGTTGCACACAGACCACGAAAACACTGCGACACCCAACTCAGAGAGCGGCCACTGGCGAAGTATAATCAAGGTTTCACTGTCGGCAGCGTACGGCTGCCGCTCCGTAGTCGCCACTTCATGAAGAGAGCTCTCATTACGGGTGTGACCGGGCAGGACGGCTCCTTCCTGGCCGAGTTTCTGCTGGCCAAGGGATACGAAGTTCACGGCGTGGTCCGCCGGGCCTCGACGTTCAACACGGAGCGCCTGGACCCCATCTACCAGGACCGGCATGAAGCCGGGGCCGCGCTGTTTCTGCACTACGGCGACGTGACGGACGGAGCCGGCTTCCGCCGCATTCTGGAAAAGGCGCAACCCGACGAGATTTATAACCTGGCCGCGCAATCGCACGTACGCGTCAGTTTCGACCAGGCCGAATACACCGCCGACGTGGTCGCCACCGGCACGCTGCGCATTCTGGAGGCGCTGCGCGACTACGCCGGGGGGCAACGAGACGTCCGCATGTACCAGGCGGGATCGTCTGAAATGTTCGGCGCGGCCAAGCCGCCGCAAAACGAATCCACGCCGTTTTATCCGCGCAGTCCGTATGCGGCTGCCAAGGTTGCCGCGCACTGGTATGCCGTCAACTATCGCGAAGCGTACGGCCTGTTCATCGCGAACGGGATTCTGTTCAACCATGAGTCGCCGCGGCGCGGGGAAACGTTCGTCACGCGGAAAATCACTCGCGCGCTCGCGCGCATCAAACTCGGGCTACAGGAAAAGCTGTACCTGGGGAATCTCGACGCCCGGCGCGACTGGGGATACGCCGGCGACTACGTCGAAGCCATGTGGCGGATGCTCCAGCAACCGTCGCCCGGCGATTACGTCATCGCCACCGGAGAATCCCACTCCGTGCGCGAGTTTCTGGACCTCGCCGCAGCGCATTGCGGGCTCGACTGGACGCAGCACGTCGAGCAGGACCCGCGCTACCTGCGCCCGACGGAGGTCGATTTCCTGCTCGGCGACGCCTCCAAGGCGCTCGCGGAGATGGGCTGGAAGCCGCGCGTCACGTTTGAACAACTGGTCCCCATGATGATCGATCATGACTTGGAGCTGGCGCGCCAGGAGAATACGCTGGTCGCCGCCGGACACAAGGTCGCCCGCGGCAACTCGCCAAGGTGACATGCACCGCGACGCTCGCATTTTCGTTGCCGGACACCGTGGACTGGTAGGGTCCGCGATCTGCCGGAAGTTGCGCGAATCCGGTTCCCAGAACCTGATCCTGCGCGGCCGCGGCGGAGCTCGACCTGCGCCATGCCGCGGAGGTCGAGCGGTTTTTCGCCTCCGAAAAGCCCGAGTACGTGTTTCTCGCCGCCGCGAAAGTGGGCGGGATTCTCGCCAACAGCCAGTTCCCGGCGGACTTCATTTACGACAACCTGGCGATTCAGGTGAACGTTCTTGAAGCCGCCCGGCACGCCGGCGTCGCCAAGCTCCAGTTCCTCGGCTCATCCTGCATTTATCCCAAGCTGGCGCCGCAGCCGATCAAAGAAGAGTACCTGCTCACCGGGCCGCTGGAACCGACCAACGAGTGGTACGCGGTCGCCAAGATCGCCGGCATCAAGATGGCCCAGGCCTACCGGAAACAATACGGTTTCTGCGCGATCGGCCTGATGCCCACCAATCTGTACGGCCCGGGCGATAACTTCGACCTGGCTTCGTCGCACGTGCTGCCCGCTCTGATTCGCAAATTTCACGAATCCAAAGCCGGCGGCGAGCCTGAAGTGGTGGTATGGGGCACCGGTTCGCCCCGGCGCGAATTCCTGCATGTCGACGATCTTGCCGATGCGGCCGTGTTTCTGATGCGGAACTACGATGACGATCGGATCCTCAACGTCGGCGCGGGAGAGGACATCACCATCCGGGAGCTCGCGGAAACGATCGCCGGTATCGTAGGGTATCGCGGCAAGCTGGTCTTCGATGCGTCCAAGCCCGACGGTGCGCCGCGCAAATTGCTCGAACGTCAGCCGCCTGGGGGCTCTCGGCTGGAAGGCTCGCATCCGGCTGCATGACGGGATTCGCAGCACCTACGACTGGTATCGCTCCCAAGCGATCGCCGGGACGGTTCTGCACCGGTAGGGTACCACTGAACACGGCCCCTCTCCGACACATAGATCGTCGTCGGTTCCGGCGCCGGCATGACCGCGCGCGCCAGGCCTGTGTGAAAAGTGACGACCACCGCTCCCTGCGGTCGCGGCTCGGGGCAGGCGCTTTCAGATATCAGCAGGTGCTCGGGACAACGCGATATTCTGTGAGATATGTGTGGCATCGCCGGATTAGCAGGTAGCCCCGATCGCGAGGTTGCCGAAGGCGATGTCCTGAGGATGATGCGTTCCCTGGAGCGTCGCGGTCCGGATGGGGAGGGCCTGGAAGCCTGGAATCACGCCACCCTGGGGCATCGGCGCCTGTCGATCTTCGATTTGAGCGAGCTCGGCCGCCAGCCGATGAGCACCCCGGATCGTACGCTCGCGACCGTCTTCAACGGTGCGATTTACAATTTTCATGAACTCCGCGCGGATCTGATCCGCTCCGGCTACCGGTTCCGCAGCCGGACCGATACCGAAGTTCTGCTGCATGGTTACCGCGAATGGGGCGTCGACCGCCTGGTAGAGAAGCTCCGCGGGATGTTCGCGTTCGCGCTGTGGGACGATCATCTGCAAACGCTGTTTCTGGTGCGCGACCGGCTGGGCGTGAAACCGCTTTGCTATGTCGAGCGCGCCGGCATGCTGGCGTTTTCCTCCACGCCGCGCGCTCTGCGCGACGCCGGGCTCGCCGGCGATCTGGATCCCCAAGCGCTGGCTGAATTCCTGGAGTTCGGCTACGTCACGGATGAGCGCTCGATTTACGCGGGCGTGCGCAAGCTTCCGGCAGCCACGATTCTGGAATGGTCGAACGGGAAGCTCCAGACTCGCGAATACTGGACGCCTCCCGAGGCGCGCACCTCCGGCGGCCCGCGCTTTGAAGACGCCCTGGAAGAAACGGAGCGGCTGCTGCTCAAGTCCGTCGAACTGCGGCTGAGCGCGGATGTTCCCGTGGGCGCGCTGCTCAGCGGCGGCATCGATTCGAGCCTGGTGTGTTGGGCGGTGGCGCTGCTGGGTGGCGACCTGACGGCGTTCACAGTCGGAACTCCCGGCGACAGTCTGGATGAAACTTCAGATGCAGTGCTCACGGCGAAGCAATTGGGAATTCGTCATCGCGTGATCCAGGTGACGGGTCAAGAAGCGCCGGATGTGGACGAATTGATTGCCGCCTACGCTGAGCCGTTCGCCTGCGCGTCGGCGCTCGGGGTGCTGCGCGTATCGCGCGCGATCAAGCCTTTTGCGACGGTGCTCCTGACAGGCGAAGGTGGCGACGACGTGTTTCTTGGCTACCCCGAGCATCGCCATTTCTGGCAGGCGCAGCGAATGGCGAACGCCGTACCGGGAGGAATCGCCGGCTCCTGGACCGCGCTGCGGCGTTTGGTGCCGCAGGTTGGTCCGTTACGCCGCATGACGCATTTTCTCGATTATGCCTCGGGAGGCGTCGGAGCGGTCGCGAACGCGCATCCGGGATTGCCCGCGTACGGGCCTATGCTCGGCGAGCGCATGGCCGGGTACTCAGTGGCCCAGCGCTCGATTCCGTTGTCTTCCGAAGCCGGACGCACGGTATTGCGCGACTTCCTTCGATTCGACCGCCGCGGACGTTTCGCCGGGGAATACATGACCAAGGTGGATGGCGGGACCATGCACTACGCGCTGGAAGCCCGCGCACCTTTCCTCGACCAGGAAATCTGGGATTTCGCCGCCGCGTTGCCGTTCGAAATTCGGCTGCGGCGAGGACGGTTGAAAGCGGTGTTGCGCGAACTGGCTCGCAGGCATCTGGGGGATCGGGTTGCGGACGCGCCCAAGCGCGGATTCGGAATCCCGGTGTGCCGCTGGATGGCGGGCGAATGGCGCGCCTCAGTAGACGCAGCCTTCGATGATGCTGTGCTGGTCAAACAGGGCTGGATTGGCGGCCAGGCGCTAGGGACGGGATGGAAACAGGCTGTGACGCACGGCGAAGTGCCGGTGCGGTTCTGGTATCTGTTTGTGCTCGAATCCTGGCTGCGCCGCGAACATGCCTGCCAGTCGTCACCCGCCGCGCACGTGAAGGCTTAGGGGTCGTGTGAACCGCCACGATCCACCGCTCCCTGCGGTCGCGGCTGGTGGCCAGAACTTTCAAATGGTGGATCCAGCAGCGAATCGTAAAGCCTCTCCATGTTCGCCGCCGCCGCTTCCATCGAAAACCTTTCCCGCGCGCGAGCCGTTGCGGCCGCGCCGGTTCGGACGCGTATCTCAGGATCTTCGGCGATCGCGAGCAAGCGCTCGGTTAATGCACCGACATCGCCGGGAGGAAACAGAAAACCCGCATCCCCCACCAGTTCGGGCACGCCGCCAACGTTTGACGCGACCACGCAACACCCGCTCGCCATAGCCTCCAGAAGAGCGTTCGGAAACCCCTCCGAGGAAGAACACAGAACGAACACATCGATCGCGCGCATCCAGTAAGGGATGTTGGTGGTGGTCGGCTCGAAATGGCAGGCCGAGGCGAGCCCCAGCTCATCGCGCAGCTTCATCCAGGGTTCCCGCATGGCGCCGTCGCCGACCAGCAGCAGGCGCAGGCGCGGATGGCGCGGAAGCACGCGGGCGAACGCCCTCAAAAGCGTATCCAGGCGCTTCTCCTCGCGCATCACGCAGATCGATCCGATGACCAGCGGCGCGTCCGAGAGAAACGCCGGCCGTGTTTCGGCGCGCGGAAAAAACACGTCGGTTTCGACACCGTTGTAGCTCACGAAAACCCGCGCGGACGGCACGCCGTATTCGCCGGCTACATGCTGCTTCACCGCATTGGCATTCACCACGATCCGATGAGCGAGCCGGTCCACCATGCGCAGCCCCCAGCGATTCGGAAGGGGAATCAGGAACCGGAAAAAGCAGTGGCTCGCGACCGCGCGCACCCCGAGCATCCTCGCCAGCGGAACGCAGAAAATGCTGGTGGGCGGATCGAAAGAATGAATCAGCCGGATCCCGTGTCGGCGCACATACGTCCGCAGAACCTTTGCGCCTTTGAGCGCGGTGTGATTCATCAGGCTGCGCACCGGCACAGCCAGGATCGGAATCCCGGCGGCTTCCAGTTCCGCGGCTCGCTCACCACCGGTCCGAAATGCCGCGACGTGCACTTGGAACTTCGCGGGATCCAGATAGCGGGCGAGCTTCGCGAGATCGCGCTCATTGCCCCCAACGTTGAGTTGCAGCGCGACCAGAAGAATAGGAACGGGCCGGGTCAAGTCTCAAACCTAACATGCCTAATGGCGCCCGCAAACCGGCGAGCATCGGTGTAAGCCGGGTGTAGGAACCGCTCCCTATGGTGGCGGCTTATGGCCAGCTCTCTCAAATATCAGCAAATTAAACGAGCCGCGACCAAAGGAAGCGGTGGATATAGCAAGTTTTCGCTCAGGCCACTAATCGAGATCGAACGCTTTCTCATAGTTGCGTTTCAGCGCCGGATTCTGATCTTCTTTCGCCAGATAACAATTCCCCACCGCCAGCGCCTCGATTTCGGTTCCCATGAAGCAGCGAAACGCGTCTTCGGGCGACCCGACGATGGGCTCGCCGCGGACGTTGAAACTCGTGTTGACGATGACCGGGCAGCCGGTGCGTTGTTTGAACGCGGAGATCAGCGCGTGATAGCGGGGATTGGTTTCCCGATGGACCGTCTGGATGCGAGCGGAATAATCGACGTGCGTGACCGCGGGAATCTCTGAGCGCGGGACGTTCAGTTTGGCGATGCCGAACAACTTCTGTTCCTCCGGCGTCATCTCCCGGCGCCTGGATTTCAACACGTCCGAGACCAACAGCATGTAGGGGCTGTCCACGTCCAGTTCGAACCAGTCCGCCACATCTTCGCGCAGCACCGAGGGAGCGAACGGCCGGAACGACTCGCGATACTTGACTTTCAAATTCAACACGGATTGCATGGACGGAGACCGCGCATCGCCCAGAATCGATCGCGCGCCCAAAGCACGCGGACCGAATTCCATGCGGCCTTGAAACCAGCCGAGCGCTTTTCCTTCTTCCAGTGCGACGGCGCAGCGCTCGATCAGGCAGCGGTCGTCCTCCACCGTGAAGGCCGCGCCGGCGGCTTTGAGCCGCTGCTCGATCTCGGTTTGCGCGAACTCCGGACCGAGATACGCGCCGTGCATCGCGTCACCTGACGAACTCACCGTGCGCGGCTGATTCGCGAAGAAGTAATGCGCCGCCAGCGCAGCGCCCAACGCGCCGCCCGCATCGCCCGAAGCCGGTTGGATCCACAGCTTCTCAAAACAGCCGTCGCGCAGGATTTTCCCGTTGGCGACGCAGTTCAGCGCCACGCCTCCGGCCAGACACAAGTTCCGCATGCCGGTTTCCGCGGCCAGGCTGCGAGCCATCTTCAGGACCACTTGCTCCAGAACGCTCTGAATCGAGGCGGCCACATCCATGTGGAACTGGGTCAGCAGCTTCTCCGGCGTGCGCACCGGCTCGCCAAACAGCGCGTCGAAGCGGCGGTTGGTCATGGTTAAGCCGGTGCAGTAATCGAAATAATCCATGTTCAGCCGGAAGCTGCCGTCGGGTTTCAAGTCGACCAGATTGTTTAGAATCAGATCGACGAATTTCGGCTCGCCATACGGCGCGAGACCCATCAATTTGTACTCGCCGGAATTCACTTTGAATCCGGTGTAGTACGTGAAGGCCGAGTACAACAAACCCAGCGAATGCGGAAAGTGAATCTCTTTGATGAATTCGAGCCGGTTGCCTTTGCCGATCGCCACCGACGTGGTGGCCCATTCGCCCACTCCGTCCATGGTGAGCACCAGCGCTTCCTCAAACGGAGATGGATAAAAGGCGCTGGCGGCGTGGCTTTGGTGATGCTCGGCAAACAAAAACCGGTCCGGCGCGAAATCCCCGCCGAGCCGCTTCATTTCCTTGGCGAGCAGGTTCCGCTGGAACGCCTTCTCGCGAATCCAAACGGGCATCGACATGGCGAAAGAACGCAACCCGCGCGGCGCGAATGCGAGGTAGGTCTCGATCAGGCGCTCGAATTTCAGGAACGGCTTATCGTAAAACGCCACGTAATCGAGATGGTCCGCCTTCAGTCCGCCCTGGCGAAGGCAATCTTCGACGGCATGAACGGGAAAGCGCGAGTCGTGTTTCTTACGGCTGAAGCGCTCTTCCTGCGCTGCCGCAATAATTTCGCCGTCCACCACCAGACTGGCGGCGCTGTCGTGATAGAAGGCGGAGATCCCGAGAATTTTCATTCGCTGGCCGCTAGAAAAGCGTGTAGATGAATGGCGCGATGGCGGTAGTCCCGGCCAGGACCACCAAAGTTCCAAAGATCGCCAGAACGATAATAATGGGCACCAACCAGAACTTCTTGCGTTTTCGCATGAATGCCCACAGCTCTTTCAGGAGTGACATCAGAACGCGTTTCTCATGCTTTCGGAAACCAGCGCAGCCGGATCCCGGCGGATCCAGTACGTGGCGGCGCCGCGATCGTACTTCAATCGCAGCAGGTCTTTTCCTAGCAAGCGAAGGACCACAGCAGCCGGCGCGAAGATCAGGTAGTACATCAGCCCGGTGACGATGGGATTCGTCACTTTGCTCAAGAGCTTGCCGAACTGCATCCAAGCGCGATTTAACGGGCCTAGCGCTCTCGGGAACGCCAGCGCAACCAGCAGAAACGCCGCACTCAGGCCGAGCGCCCACGGCCGCATCGGACGTTTGTGAACCATCGGCCACAAACTCAACAGTGCAAAAAATGCAGTGAACACCAGCCCGAAGGACCGGTCCGAAGAGCCTTCGGCGACCGGTTCGCGTTCAAAACTTTCGTGAATACTGGATTGCATTCCTGGCTGGACGGCTCTCCGGAAGCCGGCGAACTATTCGTATTCTAACAGATGTGCTTAATGAGCCTGGCTGATTTTGGCCGCTTGGCATCCCGTGCCGGTTCGATATTCCGGAAAGCGCGCGGCGAGAGAAGGACAAAGCTCCTGGGACAGAATGTCGGCGATCTCCTGCGCACCTGCATTGGTGTAGTGGATGAAATCGTAAAAATAGCGCGAGCTCTTCGGAAGCCGCCGCGCGAGATCGACCACCTGCACGTTTCGGTCGCGTCCAGCGCGCCGCGTCACATCGTTGTACACCTCCTGAAGATCCCAAATCATTTCCCCGGTGTGCTGAGGCACATCTTCCACCCGGGCCAAATCCACGCCGGTCACATCGTCGATCTGAGGACCTTCCAGGCGCGGCTGCGTCACCAGCACCGGATCGATCCCGTTCGCCCGGCAAACCGCGATCAGCTTGCGGATGCGCTCCTCGTAGCCGGTCAAATAGTGCGGCGCCGCATATTGCGCCAAATATTTTTCCTCGGCTTCGGGAGGCAATGGACCGATGACCGGCAGCGCCTTCAAGTCGATCTTCTGATGAAACAGGCCGCGCTTATACGCATTGGCGCTGCGGTATATATTCGCGACCAGGGACGCGACCTCGCTATACGGCGACAGAGACTTGACGAACTCGGTGGGCGAGTGGAACGAGATTCGGCTTTTCACGTTCTCGGCGTCGAATTCCTCATTAGGATCGCGGCCGACATCATTGGCCCCGATCAGGAACACGACCACCTTCGGGTGAAGTCTGGCTATGTGATCCTCCATCAGCACCAGGTGGCCGTAAGTGGAATGGCCGTCGAGGCCGGCGTTATTCACCCATAGATTCTTGAACGACGGCGCCAGATTCGCGCCCAGGCGCGCGGTCCAGGTTTTATCGTCGGAGAGAAAGAAACACTGCGTGGTGCTGCCGCCCACGGTAATCAGCGTAAGATGGTTCGCGAAGTTCGCCGGCGGATCCGGTCCTCGAAAGCCAACCGAATTCCTGGTAAAGGTGATCACGGGATCGAGAGCCGGAATCACATCGTTCTTGATGTGGTACTGCTTGTTGGTCAACAGGACGATGCGATTGCCCTTGATCCGCGCCTGAAACGGGTTGTGGACACGCAGCAGAACTTCGAGCAGAAGCAATGCGATCAGCGATCCCAGACAGAATGTAATCAGCCCCAGCAGCGCCGTTCGCGCTCGAGACGGGTGTTCACTCATCGCGGCTTGCTCCGCTCGATCTCATCTCCATCAGCCGGTTCCGGTCCCTGCGGCGCGCGTGCGCGTGGGCTTCCACAGCGATCGCGGCGGCACGAAAAAAATCGAAAGGGCGCACACAGCCGCCAACATCAAAATAACAAACGTGCGCGCCGGCGAGGAAATCCGCTTCAGCAGCGCCCGTTCCGGGATGATCAAATCGGCCAGCGCCAGCAGATAGAAAGCGCCTTGCGCCGCCAGGCTCGCGGCGGCAAACGGAGGCGGGAGCCAGAAGCTGGACCCGAACACAGCGATCAGCGCGAACGGCAGCAGCAGACGGCCCACCTTGTACGACAGGTAATGAAACCACATGCGATTTCCGGGACCCAGCAGCTCCGGCAGCAAGCGCATCATCTGGTAATTCCCCGCGAGCGTCCGAACCTTGCGGCGAAATTCGGTTTCAAGCGTGGTCGGGTAATCGATGGCGCGCGCCTCCGGCTCGACAATCAGACGGTAGCCGGCAAAGAAGGCTTTCAGAGGCAAGTACACATCGTCGAGCAGAGTGTCCGGCGGAACCGGAACCGCCAGCCGGCGGCGGATCATGTAGAAGGGGCCGGTGGCTCCCAGCGTCGAATCCACCTGGCTGAGCTGTCGTCGAATCCAGGATTCATAGCGCCAGTACAACCCGACGTTCGATTCCGCGCTGGTCTCTCCGCTGCGGATCAGCAATTCTCCGCTGACCACGCCAACGTGCGGGTCGGCAAAGCAAGCGGCCATACGCGCGAGGCTGCCTGGCTCGATTTCCTGGCGCACATCGGTCAGCAGCAGCAGCTCGTTTTTCACCAGCGGAAAGGCCGCGGTCAGCGCGGCAGGTTTGCCGGCCTCCGGCACGCGCAGCAGACGCACGCCCCGAGATTCGAATTCGCCCACGATCGCGTCCGTGCCGTCATCGGATCCATCGGAGACCACCAGGATTTCCATCAGATGCGCGGGATACCCGGCTGCGAGCACGGACTCCAGCTTGCGGCCGATCCAGGGCGCCCCGTTCCGAACGGCGATGACGACGGATACGGACGCCAGCTCGGAGCCCTTAACGATTCCAGCCCGCTTGCGGCGCGCCCATGCCCCCAGCAGCAGCGGATAACCGGCCGCCACGTACACAATGAAGATCGCGCTGAATACGAAAATCCAGGAACCGGCGTTCATCGTGAAGCCGCGGAAGGCGCCTCCTGAAGAATCCGGTCGAAACATCGCGCCGCATGCTCGGATGAACAGCGCGACGTGACCAGCTCCCAACCGGTTGATGCGATGCGCGCGCGCAGGGGAGCATCCGACAGCAGTTCCAGGCATCGCGCGGCGAAGTCCTGAGGCGAGTCGGCGAGATAGCAATCCTCGCCGGACGTGACCGGCAATCCCTCCGCGCCGATGGAGGTCGAAACCACCGGCGTTTTCGCGGCCATGGCTTCGAAAATCTTCAGCCGGGTGCCGCCGCCGATGCGAAGGGGCACAATTGAAACCGACGAATTCCAAAAGTACGGCCGGATATCCTCGACCGTACCGGTCACCCGGATTCGCGGATCCTCGGTTACCAACTGCAGGATTTCGCGAGGAGGGTTGCGGCCGACCACCGCCAGCGTGCAATCCGGTTTCGACCGCCGGATGAGGGGCAGAATTTCGCGCGAAAAATACAGGACTCCGTCGACGTTGGGCAGCCAGTCCATGGATCCAACAAACACCAGATCCGCGGCGGGCGCGGCCCCTGCGGCCTGGGGCGTGAAGAAATCCACATCGACACCGGTGGGAACCGCGGAGACCTTCGAAATCCCGAACATTTCCCGCATGCGCGACGCGTCGGTCTCCGATACCGCAATCACGTATGCGGACTCGCGGCATACCTGCGCCTCGTATTCGAACATGCGCCGCGCCTGCATCGAGAAAAACATGCGGGTGAGCGGATTCGACGCCGTTTCCCGATGACGCTGCCAGATGGTGGTCTCGACATTATGCTCGAACAGAACGCAGCGGTCGAGCGCGCGCACATTCGGCGCGACGAACAGGAAATCGCACACGATGCGGTCGAACTTGTGCTGGGCCATGAGTGCGTCGATTTCTAGCCGCATCGCGGCCGAACGATACCGGCTCACGGCCAGCGGCAATCCCGAAAACAGGTTTCCGGCGGCCTGGATCAGAAAACGGCCCGACTTGCGCGGCGGCGGCCGATGCGCGATTCCGTACGCGCGGGTTGAATACTCCGGGCTTCGACGCAGCCCCTCCGGCTCGCTCGGGTTTTCGAGCGCGACAAAGTGAATTTCATGCCACCGGTGGAGATGCGACAGCATGTGAAGCGTGCGGATTTGCCCGCCTCTGGTCGTAGGGTGAAGAAAAAAAGGGCTCACCCACAGGATTTTCATAGTTCAGATTGAGGGAAGCGCGGGTCAGACCTTCCTCATCAGCGCGCGCACTTCCTTCCCGGACATGATTTTCCGCGGCGCGGCCGGCGATTTCAAATTGGCCGACCCAGCCGGTACAGCGGCTGCCGGAATCGGAACCTCCGCTGGCCGCACCGGCACTCGGACCACCGCGGGCGCCGGCGAGATCGCCCGCTCCAGGCTCAAAGCAACGGCGCCCAGGACGTAGAATATGCCGAAGTAACCCAGGCTGAGAAAGAAAGCTGCTGCGCACACCCCCGTGAGCGAGAGCCATAAATGATAGCCCGCCCGCTCGAGTTCGGGATAGCCGTTCGCGGCCGCATTCTTGACCACACGCCGCGCAGCCTGCAGCGCCCGAACCAGGAACGCGATGAATAACAGCGCTCCCAGAATCCCGGTCTCGCTGGAGATTTGGGTGTACGTGTTGTGGCTGACATTCCAGGCGACGCGCTTTCCTTCGTCTCGCGCCTCGCTCCAGTGCGCCGTGGGAAAATTTCCGGGACCGACGCCGAACAGCGGGTGCCTCGCGGTCAGTTTCAAACTCCAGAGCAGAAGATCCAAGCGGCCCTCGCTCGAACCGACGTCGGCTCCTTCCAGCAGACTTCGCTCGTTCTCGTTCATCGGAGCCGATTCATCCACATTGAAGAACGTGAAGTATCGCTGTTGCAGGTACCCGGGCAGCGCCGCAATTCCAAGCAGCAAGCCGCCCGCGCCCAAGACCAGGACCAGAACCTTCTTCTTGAGCGATACGCCCCAGAACAAGACCGCTCCCATAACCAGCAACGCGATCATCCCGCCGCGCGATCCCGCGCGCAGAAAAACAAACAAAGTCACCAGGCAGGATCCGACCCCAAATACCCGCGCGAAGGTGTTGCGCGAACGCGCCAGCAAGGCGAGCATGGGCAATCCCATCAGCAGCGTCATCGCGTATTCATTGGGATCCTTGAAACTGCCCTGCACCAGCTCCAACCGGCCGGTTTCCATACTCCCATAGAAAAAGGCCAGGCCCGCGCCCACCAGCGCCGCGACGCCAAGCGCGTACATCATGCGAGTGCACTGGCGCGCGGTGATGGTCAGGCCGCTGACCGCCACGAAAGTCACCAGCGATTGAAAGGCGGCCCGTTCGGCGTCCAGACTATTGGTTCTCCACACGCTGAAAGGCAGCGTGACGCCAACCCAGATGGTGAATGCGACGATGGTCCAGGCGATCCGGTTGTTGAGCGCGCGCGGGATGGCCCCGCTGACCAGGACCAACACCAGCATCGTGTAATACACGACTCCCGGAATCTTGTAGCCGGCCGCCACCAGATCGAAGAAGCGGCTGAACGAGATGAAAACCCAGGCGGCGGCGACCCAGAAGCCAATATTGGAGATGGGACCGACGGAGAGCGCAGACGACGGACCAGCCGCCACTCGAGCGAGTACGGACGGCTTCGAACCCGGTTGAACGTCCGCCGTTTGGCCGATTGTGTTCATGCGCTCCGGAGCCAAGAGAACAACTGCTGTAATCGTAACATCTTCAATGCGGACCACGAAAATCGGTAGTGGGCTAGCCCACTACCCGAAAATCGCACCCTTGGACGCGCATACGTTAGAATACGATCGTTGGACAAAGAATTAGCGCCCGACGAAGCCGGCTCTCCGGGTCACGCTGAACGCTTTTTCGTCAATGTCGTGTGGACCTGGCTTGCCGTCGGCGCGAGCTTTTTCAGCGGTTTTTTCCTGTCGCGGTATGTCATCAAGGGTCTGGGGGAAGCTCGCTACGGGATCTGGGCGCTGACGTTCTCTCTGGTGGAATCGTTTGCCCTGTTCGACCTTGGCTTCCGCTCGGCTGTCGTGAACTTTACCTCGCGGCTCAGGGCGCGCGGCGAAACCCACAAGATTAATGAAGTGATCAACACATCACTCGCTTACTTTCTGGGGATCGCGACCCTGATTGGCCTGGTGACCGTCGTCTTTGGAGGACAAGCGTATCGCCTGTTCAAGATCCAGCCGGAGTACCGGGGTCAGTTTTCGGTGCTGATCCGCCTGATTGGGGTCACCTGGTCCGTGGGTATGGTCTTCAGCGTCTTTCAGGCCGGTCTGGAGGCGTTTCAGAAGTTCAAGCTGTATTACCGGATTTCGGTATCGACGTTGCTGATCCGCGCGGTAAGCTGCGTGTTGCTGGTGCGCGCCGGCCACGGATTGGTGGCGATGGGTTATGTCGCGCTGCTCACCTATCTGGCTTCCTATGCGCTGATGCTCGCGTTGTTTTTCCGGGTTTTCCGTCCCCTGCGACTCTCGCCAGGCTTGGTCCGTTTCTCTCTGTGGAAGGAGATGGCGGCGTACGGAGCACACTCTTTCCTGGCGAATTCATCGATGATGATCCTGACGCAGGGCCCTCCACTGATGGTCGGCCATTTCCTTTCGGATGCGTTTGTCGGATTCTACACACTGCCTTCACGCTTGTTCCAATACGCGGTTGAAATGGTCACTCGCATCGGTTTCGTTACCGCGCCCAATACCGCCGAGCTGTTCTCGCTGGGCCGGTCCGAACAGGTGATTAAGTTGGGGATCTACCTGAACCGGTATTGCTTCGCTCTGTTCCTTCCCTTCAGCCTGTTCTTTTTGATCTTCGGGGAGGCGCTCATCCGGCTGTGGGTGGGCGACCGCTTCGCGGTCTACGCGGCTCCTCTGCTGTTGCCGTTCACCTTGTCAACGTCATTTGCGGTGGCAGGGCAGTTCAACTCCAGCTCGATCCTTTTCGGGATGGCGAAGCACAATAACTATGCGCGCAGCCTGCTTGCGGAGTGTGCGCTTCTGCTGTTCGGATTATCGATGGTTACGCCCAGGTATGGAATCCGCGGCACGGCTTGGATCGCCGCGGTGCTGATGCTGTTGAACCGCGGCATTCTGACCGCATACATGTTGTGCCGCAATTTGAATTATCCTTTTCTGCGGTATATGAAAGGGATTTATCTTCGGGCGCTCCTGTGCGCCATTCCGGTGGCCGGTATCGCGCTGTGGATCAAGCAGGTTTGGATTTCGGGACGCACCTGGACGGAGCTCGCCGTATTAATGGGCATGATCTGCTGCCTGTTCTACGGCGCAGCCGCCGTATTGTGTCTGGAGCCTGGACATTTATTGCTGATGCGCGGTTGGGTGGCCAACCGGTTGCGTCTGCGCCCCGCGTCCGTCTGACCGATGCGCAGCCTCAAAGAGATCCGTTTCCGCCTGCGCCAGGAGACCGCGAATCTGTTCCTGCTGCTCCGCTCGCCGCGTCCTGGCGCGACATCAAAAGCCCCGCCGGGTCTGCTTCCCGATCCAAGGCTGGTGGCCGCGCGCTTGAAAAATTCCGCGTTCGCCGCCGAAGTCGACAGTCTCGCGGCTGGAGTCCTGAAGAACCGGATTCCTCTGCTCGGCGCGGAGTTGTGTTTCGATGGCCCGATTCCGTGGCGGCGCGATTGGAAATATCATCGCGAATTTACGGGCGTGCCCTATTTTCGCCGGGTCCCGTATCTCGATTTCAAGCGCACTGGCGATCACAAGTTCATCTGGGAACTGAACCGCCATCAATATTTCGTACTACTCGCGCAGGGCAGCCTGCTGAGCGGCCGAAGCGACTTTCTCGACACTCTGCAAAGGCACTGGGAGAGTTGGGTGTCTGAGAATCCCTTCCAGCGCGGCATCAATTGGACCAGCGCACTGGAGGTCGCATTCCGCGCGCTTTCCTGGGCGTGGGTCTATCATCTTGCCGGGGATCGCATGCCTGAATCGTTCCGGCAGCGCTTCCTGACGGAGCTGTACCGCCACGGCTGTCATCTTGAATCCAACCTGTCGATTTATTTTTCGCCCAATACCCACCTGCTGGGCGAGGCCGTCGCGCTGCACGCGCTGGGGGTCCTGTTTCCGCAATTTCCGCGCGCCGGGCGCTGGGCCAAGCTCGGCGCAAAGATCGTGGAGACCGAGCTGGCTCGCCAAATACGGCCCGACGGCGCGCATTTTGAGCAATCTTCCTACTATCACGTCTACGCCCTCGATTTTTTTCTGTTTCACTATGTGCTGGCGGGCCGCCCAGCTACGTTCGAGCCCACGCTGATCCGCATGGCGGAATATCTGGATGCGATGCAAGGTCCGGCGCGCCGCATTTTTTTCGGCGGCGACGATGACGGAGGCCGCGTGTTTCACCCTTACGGAGCGCGCGACCGCTTTGGCCGCGCGACGCTGGCTACGTGCGCGGCGCTGTTCCACCGGCCGGAGTGGCTGAACGATCCCGAAGATCTTCCCTCCCAGGCCGCGTGGTGGCTGGGCGCTTCGGCCGTCGACCTCCAGCCGGAACCGCGCCCTGTCCGCGATTCCCGGCGGTTCGCCGATTCAGGCACCGTCGTATCGGACTCGAAAAATCTTTTCATAGTCGTCAAAGCCGGAGGATTCGGGCCGTTTCGTGCCGGACACACCCACTCCGACTCGCTCAGCGTAGCCGTCCGCCGCGGGGATAAGGACGTCCTGATCGATCCTGGAACCTTCAACTACTCCGACCCGGAATGGCGGGACTGGTTCCGCGCTTCGGCGGCGCACAACACGGTGCGCGTCGACGGATTGAACCAGGCCCAGACTCTGGGACCCTTCGCGTGGGCCGGCAAACCCGAAGTTAAGATTCAAGAGTGGATCTCGACACCCGATTGGGATTATCTGGACGCGTCCTGCCGCTATGATCGTCAGCCGTTCACGCACCGGCGCCGTCTTCTGGTTCACAAGGACCGCGGCTGGCTGGTGATTCTGGATGACGTGGAAGGCTCCGGAGAACACACCGTCGAACAATTCTGGCACTGCGCCGGCCCTGTTTCCATGCGCTCCAACCACGCTTATAAACTCGGCGAAGAAGCTTGCCTTCTGCTGGACGCCTCGATGGAGGTGGAAACCCAGGACGGCTGGCGTTCTCCCGTTTACGGCCTGAAACTGCCCTCGCAGCGAATCGTCGCGCGGCGAAAAACCGCGTTACCGGTTACCTTCGCGGCCGCGCTGGCCGGGCCCGCGGATGACCTCCACGCTTTGCGCGTGACCTCCGGAACCGAAGTGGCGATCGGCCCGTTGACATTTCAATTCCCCCCTAGGACCCGACCGGCATGAGCACGCCGATCCGCGTTCTATTGATCGCGCCCTCGCTCGATATCGTGGGCGGCCAAGCCGTGCAGGCGGACCGTTTGCTGCGCTGCTTCGAAAAAGAGCCGGAGCTTCAGATCGCGTTCCAGCCGTTCAATCCCCGCATCGGTTTTCTGCGCCGGATCAAATTCGTGCGAACCGTAGCGACGTTCTGGCTGTACATTTTTCAGCTCGCGGTCCGCGTGTGGCGTTACGAGGTGCTGCACGTCTTCACAGCGTCTTACTATTCCTATACGCTGTGGACGCTCCCGGCGCTGTTCATGGCCAAGCTGTACCGGAAGAAAATCGTTTTGAACTATCGCGACGGGCAGGCCGAGGATCATCTGCGCCATTGGCGTTCCGCCGTGCCGACGATTCGCATGATGGACGGTGTGGTCGCGCCGTCGGCATATCTGGTGGACGTGTTCGCCAAATTTCAGATTCCCGCAGCGGCGATTTTCAACATCATCGAGACGAGCGATTTCATACATCGCTCCCGCCGGCGCCTTCGCCCGGTGTTTCTGCACAACCGGAGCCTGGAACCGCTGTACCGCGTCGACTGCACTTTGCGCGCATTCCAGCGCATTCAGGAACGCTTCCCCGACGCGCGTCTGACACTGGCCCATGACGGTCCCTTGCGGCCCGCGCTGGAAGCGTTGGCGAAGGATTTGGGGCTGCGCAACACCGCCTTCATCGGATGCGTCCCGTTCTCGCGCATGGTCGCGCTGTACGACGAACACGATGTCTATCTCACCAGCCCGGATTTCGACTGCATGCCCGGATCGCTGCTCGAATGCTTCGCTTCCGGCCTGCCGGTGGTCGCGACAGCCGCCGGCGGCATCCCCTATATCGCCGAAAACGAACGCACCGCCTTACTGGTTCCCCGTGGCGATTCTGAAGCCATGGCTGCCGCCGCCCTCCGCCTGCTGGAGGATGAGGCCCTGGTGGAGCGGCTCACAGCCAATGCCTTCGACGAGTGCCAACGCTACAGCCCCGCGGAAGTGCGCAAGCAATGGCTGGCGCTGTATGGTCAAATGACCAATCCAATCCACCCTCTGAAAAAGTAATATACGATCCGTTAGTGTGGTGTCTCGGAAGTTCGTTGCAGAATCGTCACATCTCATCCCCTTACGAAGTCATCCCGAGCGCAGTCGAGGGATCGGCTTCTAAAGCGTTGGCAGCACGCGAGCACACAGCAGATTCCTCGCTGCCGCTCGGAATGACGAGGTTGTCGTTTGTAACTTGGAGATCCCTGGCGACGAACCAGCCCCAGGCACGCGGTCTGTCCCTTTTTTCAACAAGCTCCCGGCTGCGCTATGCTGATTTTGAGAAGGCCGTTGCCGAGCGCGACCGCACACACGGGCAAGCTCACTTTCGCGCTGCGTTTTTGCGCCTATTTCATCCCTTTTTTCTGCCTGGCCCTGCTGCTTCAGGTCCAGACCGGAGTGTATCGCAGCGAGCTCGCGCATTATCCGGATGAGCCCGCCCATCTGGTATCGGCGTTGATGGTGCGCGATTATCTCGCCGGTGGCATTCCACACTCGCCCCTGCGATTCGCGGAGAATTATTATCTCCACTATCCCAAAGTCGCCCTCGGAATTTACCCGCCCGTGTTCCATACCTGCGCCGCCATCTGGATGTTGATTTTCTCCACATCGCACCGGTCCTTACTGATTTTCATGGACGTGCAGTGCGCCCTGGCGGCCGTGCTGATCGCATTTTTCGTGCGGCGATGGTCCAGCGCAGCCATGGCCTGCATCGCGGGGTTTCTCTTCATCAGCTTTTACCTGGTTCAGTACGGCACTTCGCTGTTCATGCTCGACATTATGGTCACGATCATGGATCTGGCCGCGACGCTGCTGCTGATCCGCTTCTTCCGCACCGAAAAAACCGCCGATGCGGTATGGTTCGGCATCGTGACCTCCGCGGCCGTGTTGACGAAAGGGAATTGTATCGCCCTGGTTTTGGTTCCACCTTTGATGATCGTTCTGTTGGGCCGCTGGTCGATTCTCAAGCGTCCCGGCATGTACGTAAGCGCGGCCATCATCGCCTTGATCGGAGCGCCGTGGCAGCTCGCCACCCTGCGCATGTTGAAAAACTCCGTGCCGCCCGAACCCGTCTCGCTGCACCGGCTGGGGATCATGTTTCCCGGCTACGCGCGGGAGATCGTGGAATCCACCGGGTACCTGGTGCTGGCGATCGCGCTGGCCGGCATATTCTTTCAACTGCGCGGCGCTCCCGGCCCACTACGAAAGATGGAGCTCGCGGGAATCGTTTCGATGGGCGCCGCCGTGTATTTGTTTCACGTGTTTTCGCCGTACCCGGGTCCTGAGAGCCGCTACATCACGCCGGTCTTGAGTGTCGTCGCAATTTTGTTCGTATCTGGAATTGACGGCATATCCCGCGCGATCCCGCTCCATTTCGCGCGTCAAGGCTGGTTTCCTCCGGTATTGGCGCTGGCCGTTCTGGCGATCTATGCGAGGACCACCTTTGCCATTCCGCGCAGAGATCCGATGGGATACATCGCGGCGGTGGACGCTCTTTCCACACCGGAGTTCGACCATGGCGTCATCCTGGTGGCGGCCGACGGGTTTGGCGAAGGGGCGGCCGTGGAGGAGGTCGCCCTGCGCGACCATCGGCCCGGCCGGTTCGTTCTGCGCGGCTCCAAAGTAATCACGGAAGGACGCTGGTCCGTGCGCGTTCACGACGCGCTCTTGAAGACGCCCGACGAGTTTGAGAAATATCTCTTATCGGTTCCCGTGGATGCGATCATCGTCGACCGCACGGCGCCGCTGTGGCAGGAGGATACGGACATGCTGCTGGACACCATGCGCCGCCACCCGCAGGCCTGGGAGCTGTATCGTGAGATTCCGGCCCAGGGCACCGGGCGCAATCTTCTGATCTATCGCTACATCGGGCCTCGCGATCCCAATGCCAAACGCGACATTCAATTGCATATGCGCTTCACTCTCGGCCGCGACTTGAGCTTCTAGCGGGGCGTCGTCTACTTGTTGGGAGTCTGTGTGACAAGCGTCGACAAGGAACCGCAACTGCACAGACTCTCGCGGCCGCGGTTAAGCTGCATTTCGAAGAGCCGACAACGAGCCGCGATCGAAGGAAGCGGTGGATCGTCGCCTTGCCACAGACTCGCCAGGCAGTGGACGCTTATAGTAAAGCAGTGGCCGCTAGGAGGATACTGTGAGGCTACGCGCGATTCCGCACCTTAGCGCGCACCGAAACCATCCATGAGCGAAACTTATCATCTTTTAACTAAAAGGGATGTTCCGCGGCTGCTCTCCATCGTCATCCCGATCTTCAATGAAGAAGAAGTGCTGCCTTTGACTATCGAGCGTCTTCGGGAGCTGGCCGGCCGGCTGCCTTGCCCGGTCGAGATTATTTTGGTGAACGACGGCAGCTCGGATCGCACCGTGCTTTCGCTTTTCGAAATTTCAAAAGCCGATCCGCGCTTTAAGGCGATCAATCTCGCCAGAAATTTCGGCCACCAGATTGCTGCGACCGCCGGTATGGACGCCGCTTCGGGACAAGCCATCGTGCTGATGGATGCGGATCTGCAAGATCCCCCGGAGCTGGTGGTGGAAATGCTTGAAAAATATCGCGAGGGATATGATGTCGTCTACGCGCAGCGTATTGCCCGCAAGGGCGAAACCTGGTTCAAACGATTCACCGCCTGGCTTTTTTACCGCATCATGCGCATTCTGGTCAGCCGGGACCTTCCCGCCGACGCCGGCGATTATCGTTTAGTCTCGCGCCGATTTCTGGACGCCCTGAATCAGATGCGGGAAACGCACCGCTTTCTGCGCGGAATGGTTAGCTGGGTTGGCTTTCCGCAAACCGCCGTCCGGTTCGTGCGGCCCCAACGCGCCGCGGGAAAGACGAAATATCCGTTGAGCAAAATGCTCAAATTCGCCTGGACCGCCGCGATTTCGTTTTCGCCGTTCCCGCTGCGCTTGAGCCTGATGGCTGGAATCGCGATCTTCTCGGTCGGGGTGATCTATGGAGTCTATGCTTTGGTTCGCTTGATCCTCGGGTTGTATCTGGTCCCCGGCTGGACCTCGGTGATCGTGTTAAACTGCATCTCGTCCGGCGCGGTCCTGCTGGGGATCGGCGTCGTCGGGGAATACGTGGCGCGCATCTTCGAGGAAATCAAGGGACGCCCGCTGTATGTCGTGAGCGATCGCTTCAATCTCGACGTCCCCAGGCGGGATTCCTTATGACCGATCCGGACCGGTTGCACCAGCGGGAAACCGATTTCCACGACCGGTGGGCGGAGAGCACGGATCTCGATTCGATCGCTTTATTCGAAGCCTTCGAAGCGCCCACCGCGGTGGAGAATCAATACATTCTCGGCCTGATCGGCTCCCTGGAGGGAAAAAGACTCCTGGATATCGGCGCCGGTCTGGGCGAATCCTCGGTGTACTTCGCTCTCAAAGGCGCGCGGGTCACCACCACGGACATTTCGCCGCGCATGGTGGAGACGGCCCTGGCGCTCGGCGAAAAGCACGGCGTTTCGCTCGACGGTTGCGTCACCACAGGCGAAGGGTTGAACGTGGAGCCGGAATCGTACGACATCGTCTATCTGGCCAATGTGATCCATCATGTCCACGACCGCGCCGCGCTTTACCGCCAGGTGGTCCGCGCTCTGAAGCCGGGCGGCCGATTTTTTTCCATCGACCCGGTCGCGTATAATCCGGCGATCAACCAGTACCGGCGCATGGCGACGGAAGTCCGGACTCCCGACGAAACACCTCTGCGATTGGCGGACGTGGCATTGGCGCGATCGTTCTTCCCGGATCTCGCATACCGCCATTTCTGGATCGCCACGCTGTTGCTGTTTGTAAAGTACGCCGTGAAGGACCGGGTGCATCCCAACCAGGATCGCTACTGGAAGCGGATCCTGCGGGAGACGGATGCGACGCTCGGCTGGTGGAAGCCGCTGCGCGGGCTCGACCGGATTCTCACGCGGCTTCCGGGGTTGCGATGGTGGGCGTGGAACATCGTGATGCATGGGAGCAAACCTGCGCGCTAAGCCGGTCTCCCTAATGACAACCGCGCAGTGTGACGATCCTCTATACGTCGGCGCCTTCTTGTTATAGTCGAGATATTGCGCGTTTGAGGAAGCTTTTGAGGGTTGTCGAAAAGCATTCGCCATTACACGGCTGGATTCGCGTTGAGCCCGGTATCTGGATGCGGGCGTGGATTCTGGCCGCGATCTTAATCGCGGCCCCGGTCAGCATGCTCTCGGCACAGCCGCCGAACATCACGCAGGGACCTTGGGTGAGCGGCATCACGCGTTCCTCCGCGGTATTTTCCTGGGTGACCGATATTCCCTCCACTGCGGTAGTAAAGTGGGGAACCAGTTCCGGATCGCTGGGCAACACGCAGAACGACGCCGGGCAGCCGACGGCGATCCACGCCTGGTTCGCGACCGGACTTCCCGGCGGTGCCACGATCTACTATCAGGTCTGCTCCACCGCCAGCGCCGGGACCGCCTGCTCCACTCCAGCCAGCTTCTCGACCATCCAGCAGGCGACGATTCCGGCTGCGCCCGCGCCGCCCGTTCCGGTGGATACCCCAGTCACGCCATCGGGAAATATCTGGACCGTCGGACCGAATTGCGACGATCCCTTGACGGGCTTGGTGGCAATGTGGAATCAGGCAAATTGGGGCGACATCGTGGAGATCGACCCGACGGTCACCGCGGCCTGCGCGGGGTCCTACGTGTTTCCGGCGAAAGCCCCGGACGGCGATCCCAACGCCTATATCCTCACTCGAGTCAAAGACGCCGCCAATCTTGGCACCGGCCAAATCAGCCCCGCGAAGAAGCCCAGGATGGCCCGATTCGTCCATACCGCACCCAACGTCATTATGATCGGACCCGGCGATCCCACCGGCCTTTCCTGCTTTGCCGGATCTTATCTATGGCGGCAGGGCCAGAGAAACGCCTGGGCCATGTACAGGTGCAACAACCTGCCGCCGCAGAACATCGCCCAGATTGCCAGCGCTGGTTCCGTGAACCTTACCATTCCGAACCATGGGATTCCCGACGCGCACATGGTATGGGTTTCCGGCGCGGCGGGCGCCGGCGCGAGCGCCGTCAGCGGCGGATGGCTCGCGCACGTACTGGACGTGAACACGATCCAACTCGAGTCTTACATCGGCGCGACGCCGCAATCCGCCACCGGGCCAGCCTCGGGCGGCGCCATCCAGCTCAACCAGTTTCAACTCGAGCCGGTCACCGAGGGCGGCCTGCCCCCGTCCGCCTGCACCTACGGCCAGTGGTGGCACAAACAGGCTTCCTCGGGCTCGGAAGACGAATATCACCGGACTTATTACTGCAACTCCGCGAATCAGTGGCTGCCGTACCGCATGGATCCTAACTTTGCGAACACGCCCGCGCCCATCATCGATCTGGTAACCAATCAAGCCCACAACCTGATTTTTCAGGGCCTAAGTTTCGAACCGCTGGCGCTGAAGGCAGACCCGCAGAGAGTGGAGTACACCTATCTGCCGGCCAGCCAGGAGTCCGGCACGATGTTTTGGAATTTCATCGCGCAGTCCCGCAAGAATCATCACATTTATTGGGATCAGGTTCTGGCCGGATGTCCGGATCCGACGCCTGAGGGCGCGATGGTGCGCTGCCATTCGTTTGCCAGCCCCCTGGATGGCGCGCATATCAGCGTGCGGCACTCGTACTTCACCGGCTTCCAGATTTTCCATACGCTGCAGGATCTGGACGACGGCTCCGCCCTGGTGTTCGCGATCCAGCATGGCCCGGGACCTACCGAGTTCGTCGACAATCACATGGAATGCGCGGGGATCTGCGTGTACTACACTGACGACGTAGCCTCAACGTCCCAGGCCGGCGATTTGACTTTCAGGCAGAACACCGTGGTCACGCCCGATCGGTACTGGGACAAATCGCCGGCGTGGCTGGGAAAAAATTCCGCCTTCCCGCAAGGCATTTATTGGTCGCAGCGGCACCGCTTCGAGGCCAAGCGGCTGAAGCGAGCCCTCCTCGACGGGAACACTTTCATCGGCGGATGGGCCTGGAATAACAACGCCGCGGCGATCTGTCTGTGCACGCGGGGAGGCGCCGGGGGAGCGCAAATCTCCACCCTTGCCGATTCCACCATCGTCACCTATGACGCGGGCGTGCTGTACGATTGGGGCGTCGAGGATCTGCATCCCGGCGATCTGGTTTATTTGCAGAACCTGGCGGGCGGAAATTGTCCGCCCAATCCGGGCCAGGTCTATACGGTCGCGAGCGTGGTGAACGCCTTCACCTTTACGATCGCCCCGGCGCCCGGTTGCAACGCTACGCGAGGCAATGTCGCGCGACTCGCGAATGAGACCGCCTACATCTCCGATGTCACCGTCAGCAACAACACCATCCGCAACGCGCCGACCGGGGTGTACATCCTGGGACATGACAGCTACGCGGGACCTCCCAGCGGTTTGGTCTCGGATGCCATGCAGCGCATCCAGATCACCAATAATCTGGCGACCAACCTGGACGGAACCCGCGTCGGCATGGGTCCGTTCGCGGCCAACCCGCAATATGCTCCCACGGGAACGTTCGTCGTGCCGATTTATGGAATGGAAGACGTGCAAGTCAACCACAATACGGTGTACAAACGCACCATCGGCGCGTTCATAAATTCCGATTCCGGTGCGGGCGGGCCGTCCAGCGGTCTGATTCTGAAATCCAATATTCTGGAATATCTGAACGGCTCCGGGTTCGTGAACGGAGGGACCGCCTACGGCGCGGCCGCGCTCAATCTCGCCTGGATCTCCGGAGCTTCGCCTCAATACACGGCTACCTACAACGTAATCCTCCGGCCGGGGGGCGGCACGGGTTCGCCCTACGATCCCACCCAATCGCCTTTCGGTCCTTATCCCGCGCTCAACCAGTGGTTCGACACCAACAGCGGTTCGTTTCCCTTTGCGAATCCCGCCCAGGGAGATTTTTCGTTGACCGGGTTATACCGGCACGTGGACCCCTGCTTTGGCACGCCCGGCGATTGCACCGACGACGGCCTGGATGTCGGCGTGAATATGCCCGCCCTGCGGGCCGCGCAGCAGGTGCAGACCAACAACGCCGTGCATTAGAGGCTTGTTGAAACACGCTCGTTTGGCGCTGGCTCCCTCACGAGTGGGTGGGAAAACCCGAAATGCCCACCCCTTAGACTTTCCTCGCTCAGATCGTCGTGAAGCTCCCCACCGGCTGCTGAACCGCGCAATTCACCCGAAACGTGTAGGTGGTCACGGGCGTGAGTCCGGTAATGGGCACGTCCTGCACGCGGCTGCCGCCGGAATTATTCACGCGGTTGAAGGTGGTCAGTCCGTTCGTGCTCACGTCCACGCTGCACCCGGTCGAGTTGGGGGCGACAAAGCTTACGATCACGCTGGTCGCGGTGACCGCCCGGGGACGGACGTTGAGCACGCATCCTTGTTGCACGCAGCGTTGAATCGGATCCGGCCCAAGATCGAGGCCGTCGCTCGCGTGACTGACGCCGCCGCTCACGTACGGCGATGCAGATGTAAGCTGATACTGGCCCGCGTTGTACCCAGTGAACCCGATCGCCGCCACGCGCGCCGCGATCGTGTTTCCAGGCGCGAAACTGGTGCTCGGCAGACCGCTCCACAGCGCAGACTGGGCCGCGATGTTCGCGGAGGTCATTTGCGTCTGGGCGCCGGAATTGGCGAATCCTCCCAGCAGCAGGTTATTATTCCAGATCAGGTTAAAGGGCGCGGCCACCGGCGCCATCGCGCTTCCATAGCTGCCGGTTGGACTTGGATTCCCGCCACATCCCGAATACCACCATCCGTTCAGATTGTCGTCGTTCGAATATCCGAAGATGTTGTTGCGAAAGGCCAGGCCCTCCACCAGATTGCAAACGAAGTTATTGGACGGGCTGGTGCCCTGGTTGATATCGAACAACTCGTGTTCGATGGTGACGTTTTGCGGACCCTTGTTGATCGTCAGGGTATTTCCGTTGTCGCCCGGGGCTCCGGCAATATTGAAGGCGGCGTACTTGTACCGATTAATTCCGGTATGAACATTATCGTGGAGCCAGATACGCTGCGAGCTGACTTCGGCCGGGGGAGCGGTGCCGGGGAAGCCTCCGATAATCTGCAAGCTCTGGCAGGCGTTCGAGAGCGTGTTGTAGGCGATCTCGTAATCGGAGGAAGTGGTCGGAGTGCCTCCGATATTGCTCAGGGACAAATTGAACCCCCGGCCGGAGTAATTCGCGCAAAACGCCCCGCTGAAAATGTTGCCGATGAGTTGATATCTTTGCCCTTCTTTACTCTCCCAATGCTGGCGCATCGAGTAGAAGCGGCCGTTCCAGGCTGAATTGCTTACGTTGGCGCGATACGCGTCGTCGATCTGAAAAAGATTCTGCAGGAAACGAAAGTCTCCCAGAGGTTGCAGCCATTGACACGCCGGAAATCCCGCGGTGGTGCAGGCGCCGTTCAAGATATTCACATAGCCGGAGTTGGATCCGGTCGAGTACACCGTGATCCCAGGATCGTTGTGAAACACGTTTCCCTGGATCAAGTAGGGACCAGGACCTTTGTCGAAGGCAAGCGCCGCGCCTCCCTCTTCATCCGTGCTGATGGTGCTCAGCAGCGGCGGCGACATTTCGTTTACCAGAGTCCAGGCTCCCCCGCTGAGAGTCGGAGATGCGATCGGCACTCGCGCGAAGAAGCCGCCGGATGTCGCGAAGGCGGGAGACGCCGCGGTGGTCACGGTACAAGTCTGGGCGGCGATGGCGCACGCCGCGCTGACGCCGGTCGGAACGGTCAGGAAGAACCCGGAGCGCGTAGCCTCGAAAACCGCGGCCCCGCTCACACCCGCGCCGTTGGTGATGGTCAAGGTTCCGCCGGATGCCAGCGGAAGCGAATCCGAGACCCCGTTGCCGAAGTACACCGTGCCAGGCGGGATCGTCAGCACTGAGCCGCTGGTGAGCGCCAGAGGTGTCGAGCTCCAGGATGGCGTCCAGAAATGCAGATTATCGAACACGGAATTAAGGAACGAGATGTAATGCCCGTCGCAATACAGGCAGAATTTGTAATCCCGCTCGGGGTAGGCGTTGCCGCCGATCCAGTTCCGGTCGAACGTGATATGAAAATTCGAGGTGCCGGTGCCCAGGTACTGGTTGTAAGATGGCCCGTCGTATTCGTTCACGGTCCCGGCGGCGGCGTATCCCCATTTGATTCCGACGAAACGGTAGTGATGCGCCAGGCAACCCCAGTTGAGCTGCGCCGCCGTGGATGCGACGCTCGTGTTGGCAATCTGGATCACGGCGAACGCAGACGGGTTCAGGACATTCAGATTCTCGTCGGTGAACACTCGGGTCCCGAACGGAGAGAGCTGATTGTCCGGGGTATTGGTTCGGATGACAATCTCCTGCTCGTTTGGAACGTCGGTTCCCGGCACGAAGCAAGCATAAAATAAGCTCGAAAAGTCGGTGCCGCTAAATCCCGTGACCGTGCTCCCGCCGCTGGCAGCCGACACGGTAAACGTCGTCGAGGATGGGACGCTATTCACGTAATATGCATACCCAGCGTTAAAAGGCAACGGAAGGGCGTCGGATGCCTGCGTGAAGGAGTCCCCGATGTACCCCCATCCCAGAATCACTCTTTGTCCGACACTCAATCCATGAGGGGAGGGCGTTCCCCATGTTCCAGTGGATGCGACAAAACTGGTGATCTTCGTTGCATCGGGCGCATCGCACAGCGTCAACGTGGTTGGAATGGTGGTTCCATCGATGCTGTTCACCGAGCCGGCCGCCAGCAGAATCAAATCGCCGTACTGAGCGTTGCAGACTCCGGAGGTAGCCGCCGCGCGAATCGCGGAGCGAAGACTCGTCTCGTTCGTGCACGACGTTCCGCCCCACTTCGTAGTCGTAAAACCGGCGGGGTATTCGAGCGCGCAAGTATCGGGCGAGACCACGTGAATCTTTCCGGTTGCAATCGCCGGCGCGGCTACCGTATACGCCGCCGGCGGCGCCGGATAGACCGGGTGCGCGGGGGCCGCGGGAAGCGCAACGGTATGATCCACAGCCGCGCAATAGGCGCTGAAATTGTTCGACTGCGCGGCAAAGTGAAGCGTCAGACCCGACGTTCCGCCGGAAATTCCGGTAAGCGTCATGTAACGCGTGCCGCCCGCGGGTACAAACTGGGCCTGGGAATCGCCCTGGATCGAGCCGTAGGAGCTCGCCGGGCCGAACTGAATCTGAGCCTGTCCGGTCGCTTCGTCGTTCTGCCATGCGACGCGGAACGAATTGTGCGTGATCTGATCGACCACGAAATTGGAGCAGGTGTTTCCCAGCGTCACGCCTCCAGTCCAAACCACAACTGCGGCCAGCGCCAGGCTTTTCAACTCAGGAAACTTGTTCATGGTTCCGTCTCCTGCTCAAAACGAGCTCATGGCCGATCGCTTCCAGGTGTTGGCAGCTACGCAGACGTACAGGAATGACGCGTCGTATTGCATCGATCCCTTGGTGCACGCCGCGCTCGATGTCACCGGGGTGCCGGTGGGAATCGCCAGGAAGGGAGCGCCGGTGAAATCGTTGGCGCCGGTGAACACGTTCGCCGCCGCCTTGAGCGGCACCAGCGCCGTCACGATATCGCACGTGCCGGGGACGGTCGAGCAATCCAGCGCGCCCGTCCCTCCGGTGGTGATATTTCCCCAGCCGGCGGCCGTGCCGTTGGTGGTCAGGTACCCCGGAATGCCGGTCTGCGATGGGAGTCCGCTCCCGCTGCCTCCGCCCGAGCCGCCTCCGGATTGCAGAGTCCAGATATTGGTCGCCGTGCACCCGTACACGTTCTGTCCGGCGGGCGCGGCGGAGTTGAAGAACATCTGCCCGACCGAGCACACCGCCGGGAGAGCGGTTCCGGTTTGTACCGGTCTGGTAAAGGGTGCCGCGGCGAAGTCGACACTCTTGCTTTGCGTTCTTAAATCAACCGCAGTCTGCCCCAAGAGGCCAAACCCGGCAGCCAATAATATCCAACATCTGTGCATATTCGAGACCCCTTTGTTCTCGGTCTCAAATTACACAGAGGAATGCCGGATATAGGCCCGGCAAAAATGGTAAACGAATGAAACGGCGGGTTATTTTACTGCGACTAAAGTGGTTCCTTCGAAAAACGTCAGCAATAATTGACGAACGGCACTCGAATTCTTGGCTGTCTTCAACGCGGTCCGCTTCAGCAGCCGGTCCGCGGGTTTGACTTCGACGATGTCTACGAGGTCGTGAACTTCGGAAAATCCGGCCCGGCGAAGCCCTTTGCGCACGCGGCCATACGTGAACTGGTGGAAATCGATCCCCAGCTTCATGATGTCGGGTCCATCCACCCAGGTCCGGAACCGGTATCGCATCCAGTCCGGCATCCAGCCGTAGCAAAACAGAGCCGGATATTCGCCCGAAGTTAGCGCGAACTTATTGGTGGATTCCCAAAACAAAGCGCCGCCGGGCTTGAGCGCACGAAAAACCTTAGCCAGTCCGGCTTCCCAGTATTGGACGTGCTCAAATACGGAAGAGCAAATGATCACGTCGTAGCACGATTCGCCTAGCGCCGCGGTCTCCAGATTCGCCAACTCGATATCGGGATCCACGCCGAACTCGCGGCCCCATGCCTTGGCGTGTTCGATCAACTGCGGACTGATCTCCAGCGCCTTCAGATTCAGACCATTCAGCTTGCTCAAGATCGGTATGGCGCCAGTCCCGGTTCCTACTTCGAGCATGCGCGTCGCTGGGCCGATGGGATGAAACTTGCGCACATAGCGCAACAAGCGATCGAACTCCGGGCGCTTTTCGTCCAGCGTTTGCGCGGCGTGCTTGGCTAGATAAGCGCTGGTGTCGGACAGCTCCTGGTGGTGGATTTCCATGCCGTTTCTATTATCGCCGGTTGCGATGCGCGACCGGATCTGTAAAAATGTCGATGCTTGAGATGATCAAACGTTTCGCCGTAGTTCTCAGTATCCCGCTGCTGGCGGCGGCGGACACGATTTTCGCCTTCAACCCCTTTTTTCACGCGCACACGGACGCGCTCGACCGGATCTTCTCGAGCTTCCATTGGTACCGCCGCTTAACCTACTGCGACTGGCGCCGCGGGCAAACCGGGTGGACTAGGGTACGTCCGGGAGACGAAGCGGGGTCCATCGAACACTGGGGCTATCAGCCTACACGAAAAGTTTGATTTTGCGTAAATGACCAGTTAAACTCGAAGTTGTCAGGTATGCCAGTCGACTGGCGGGTGCTTGACCGGCACAGTGGTTCCCACAACAACTAGATGACGCGGGAAGCGGAGGGATGCGAACACACCTTCTCATTGTCCTAGGTCTCGTTCTCGTCACGGGAGGGGTTTACACCCAACTGGCTGCGTCCGACTACTGCGGCTTCGACGACGCATTGGAACTCCAGCGGCTCAGCTTTCAGGACCCGGGCACTCTCTCCGCCGACCTGGGCACGGTTCTCTTCAACTCCTTCAAGTACCGGCCCGGAATGATGACGCTGAATCGCATCACGTTTCGCGCGGGCCATCGTCGGGCGTGGGCCTTCCGGGTTCGGAACATTGTCTGTCACGTTTTGATTGCCGCGACGCTCTATGGCGTTGGAATCGTGTTATTCGATTCGATACCGGTCGCCGCCATCGCAGCGCTGATGTTTGGCTTGAACCCGATCATGAATCAGGCGGTCGCCGGCGCAGTTTGGGTCATCGCGCCCGCCGACCTCTGTCTGATCCTCTCATTCTTCCTGTTCCTGCTTTCATTGCAAGCGCCGCGGTATAACAGCGTATTATTGGCGGCATCTATCGTCATCGGCTCGGTGGGAGTCCTGATCTACGATCCGGTAATTGTGGTTTATGGCTTGATTTATCTCTATTTGTTTGTATGGATTTTCTTGAAGCGGAGAAAACTGCCCAGCACGGTCTATTTGGTTTCGCTTTTGAGTCTGACCGCCGCTTTTCTCGGAATCTGGTTTTCTCTGCGCGCGCGATTTCTTCCGCACGGCGTGCAGCATCCGTCGCCTCTCGCCGTTTTTGGGAGAAATTTCGCCATTTATCTAGCCGCCCCGTTTCAATTCGTCGATCCGGTCTTGGCCAATCGAGTTTTCGACACTCCTCTCCCTTCCGAAGCCCTCCGTGGAGATATCACTCCGGAATTGCTCGCGGTCACCATCGTTCCGTCTCTGTTCTTCGTGTGGCTGATTGTTTCGCGCGTAGGTTCTCTCAGAAAGAACCTGACGCGCAACGACTTCGCGAACTTTTTCTTCCTGATTCTGGCTTGGGGCGGATCGCTTTTGCCGTATTTGGCTTATAATGAGCATCCCTCGGAGACTTACAATTACGTCGGATTTATGATGGTGATGCTGTTATTCAGCCGCCTGCTCCACGCCGCCTTCTTCGAAAACGGCAGCAGCGTCTCCCGGCCGATGTATGCCGCGATCGTTGTGTCCATCGCCACTCTGTACGTGTCGGCGGTGATCGTCAAGAACCATTGCGTGCACGGATGCGGGCAGACTTTCGCGCGCGTCCTGACCACCATGCCGGCCGGCAAGCTGCAGAGCGGCGCTTGGGATATCGTGTTCGCGGATGTCCCCGGCGAACCCGCCTCCCGCGTGTACGGAATGTACGGGTATAAAGGGATCGAAACGCTGGGGGTGGGAGGTTATGGCGGCCTCGGCATCGAGGCTGCGCTTCAGGTCGCCTTTGGCAATCCGAATATCAGGGCGCGCGCTGTGCAATCTCACCTTCTCGCTGCGGCGCGCGATCCGAGCGAACCGGGACGCCTGTGCTTCTGGGTGCACTCCGACGGACAGGTCGAGCCCTCCATTCCCGGACCGCCTCCGGCGATGAAGCCGTGATCGAGCGATGAAGGACATCGACATCATCCTCCCGGTGTACAACGAAGAGGCCGGCATCGCCCTGTTCGACCGAACTCTTCGCGGCGTCTTGGACCGCGCGCGCGATCGCTACCGCTTTCACCCGATTTACGTCGTCGACCGGAGTAAAGACGATTCGTTTCTTATCCTCAAGAAAATCGCGGCCGAGCATGGGGACACCACTGTCTTACATCTTTCGCGCCGCTTTGGACATCAGATGTCGCTGATTGCGGGAATGGATCGGGCGCACGGCGACGCCGCGATCATGATGGATTCCGATCTGCAACATCCGCCGGAGCTGATTCCCGCGCTGCTCGAGCAGTTCGAGAAGGGCTGCGACATCGTCCATTCGGTGAGAACTTACGATCGCGACACGGGTTTTCTGAAGCGCCTGACCTCCGGCATGTTCTACCGGCTCCAGAACAAGCTGTCTCCGGTCGAGATACCGGAAGGCGTCGCCGACTTTCGTCTCGTCAGCCGCAATGTGCTCGATCAATTCCAGCGCGGCATCCGCGAACACAACCAGTTTCTCCGTGGACTTTTTCAATGGATCGGATTTCAGAGCGCCTATGTGCCGTTCGTCTGCAAACCGCGCGCCGCAGGCCATACCAAGTACAATTTGAGCCGGCTCCTGGCCTTCTTTTCCGACGGGATCATTTCCTTTTCCCGCGTGCCGTTGCGAGCCGCGATTCTCGGCGGACTGGTGCTGTCCCTGTTTAGCGTGATCTATGGCGCTCTCCTGGTGCTGGACTATATGCTTCGCGGAGGCTTTCCCAAAGGCTACACGTCGCTCATCCTTACGGTCTTGTTCGTGGGCGGCTTGCAGCTTACGCTGATGGGAGTGATCGGCGAGTATATCGGCCATATCTTTGACGAAGTCAAAAACCGCCCGCTGTATGTGGTCGAGGAGGTCTTCGAAGGAAGGCATGATGCCCCACCGTCGTTGTCTGGTGTGTGATCAGGATTTGGGAGGCAGCCGGTACCCCGGCCTGCTCCAATGTTCCGCGTGCGGATTTATCACCGCGGACGTTGGCCTTGCAGACGGCGAGCTAGCGGCCCTATATAGCGAAAAATACTTCGCGGGCGAAGAATACTCCGATTACCTGGCGGACAAGCCTACCATTCAGCGCAATTTTCGCAACCGGATGCAGGTGCTGCTGCGGTATGTCGCGGAACCGGGCTCCAAACGGCTGTTCGAAATCGGATCCGCTTACGGATTTTTTCTGGACGTGGCGCGCGAAAATTTCAAGGAAGTGGCGGGCATCGACATTTCCCGTGACGCGGCGGCGCATGCCCGCTCGTCACTGGGACTGTGCGTAAGCGAAGGAGATTTTCTGCACCATGACCTCAGCGGACAGGTCGACGTCGCGTGCATGTGGGACACCATCGAACACCTGACCCATCCGGACCAGTACATCGAGAAGCTTGCCGCTCAGATGCCGCCCCAATCCAAGATCGCCATCACCACCGGCGACATCGGAAGCTGGCTGGCGCGGCATCGGGGGCCGAAGTGGCGCCAGATTCACCCTCCCACTCACCTGCACTATTTCACTCGCGGCACGCTGGAGCGGTTGCTGAACCGCTACGGCTTCGCCGTGCGATACTGCGGATACGACGGCGCGTACCGCAGCATGGACATGATGGCGTCCATTCTCCTGAAGGTCCGCCGCAAACGCGAGCCGCTGTACAACATGCTAAAAAAAACCGGCCTTTTATCCTTCGACGTGAAGTTGAATTTGTTCGACATTATTTACCTGATCGCGGAAAAGCAGCCTCAGGCGTAGCCATGACGATCAAATCCACACGAGTCTTGGTCACCGGAGCCTCCGGCTTCATCGGCTCTCACCTGGCGGAAATTCTGGCCGCCGAAGGAGCCAAGGTGACGGCTCTGTGCGAATACAATTCCTTCAACGATTGGGGCTGGCTCGAAAAATCGCCCTGCCTGGGCGCGATGCAGATCGTCACCGGCGATATTCGGGATCCGCACTTTTGCCAGGACTTGGTTAAAGACGCTGAAATCGTGTTTCACCTGGCAGCGCTGATTCCGATTCCCTATTCTTACCGCGCTCCCGCGAGCTATGTGGACACCAACATCAAAGGCACCCTGAACCTGTGCCAGGCCGCCCGCACCCATGGTGGACCGCGCTTCATTCAAACCTCGACCAGCGAAGTTTACGGCACCGCGCAATACGTTCCGATCGACGAAAAGCACCCGCTGCAGCCGCAATCGCCCTATAGCGCGACCAAGATCGGTTCCGACTCCATCGCCATGAGCTACTATTCCGCGTTCGGCCTTCCCGTCACCATCGCGCGCCCATTCAATACCTATGGACCGCGTCAATCGGCGCGCGCCGTGATCCCGACCATCATTTCGCAGCTTGCTTCCGGGCGTTCTGAAATCGATCTCGGCGACACTTCTACTACGCGCGATTTCACCTTCGTGAAGGATACCTGCCGTGGACTCATCGCAGTCGCCACTATGGATGGAGGCGCGGGTGAGACTTACAACATCGGCTCCAATTATGAAATCTCGATTCACGACCTGTTTCATCAGATTGCCGGAATCATGAACTCCAAATCGCGCATCGTGTGCGACGCCGCGCGCTTGCGTCCGGAAAAAAGCGAAGTGAAAAGGCTGTGGTGCGATAACAGCAAGCTGCGCCAGGCGTGCGGATTTCAGCCGTCCACGCCTTTAGCCGACGGCCTGAAACAAACCATCGATTGGTTCCGCGAACCCGAAAGTCTCGCACGGTATAAACCCGCCATTTACAATGTCTGATCGAGCTGTCATTCTCGCCGGCGGACGCGGCACACGCCTTCGGCCTTACACCGTCGTGCTGCCGAAGCCCCTCATGCCGATCGGCGAATACCCGATCCTGGAGGTCGTGGTCCGCCAACTCGCGCAGCATGGCTTCCGCCACGTAACAATAGCCGTCAATCATCAAGCCAATCTGATTCAGGCATTTTTCCAGGACGGACAGAAGTGGAATGTGAAGATCGATTATTCGATGGAATCGGCTCCGCTCAGCACCATCGCGCCGCTGGCGCTGATTCCCGGCCTGCCGGATCACTTCGTGCTCATGAACGGCGACGTTCTTACGGATCTCGATATCCGCGCGCTCTACGAACGGCACGTCGCGGAAAATCGCCTCTTCACCATTGCGGCTTCGCGGCGCACCCAAACCACGGATTATGGCGTGCTGCATACTGACGGCGAAGCTTTGTTGACCGGATTCGAGGAAAAGCCGGTCAGCCAATACCTGGTCAGCATGGGTTTGTATATCGTCAGCAAGGCGATCGTCGATTTCATTCCCGCGGGCCGGAAATACGGCTTCGATGAGCTGATGCTCGATCTACTTGCCAAGAGCAAACCGGTTCACGTCCATACTCACGAAGGCTACTGGCTCGACATCGGCCGGCCCGATGACTATATGAAAGCCATCGACGATTTCGAATCGGGGCGCGAGTTATTTCTCCGGCCGTAAGCGCCGGAAAAGGTACACTGAATTTATGTGCGGCATCGCCGGGTTTGTCACCACGGCCCCCGCGGCTGGCTCGGATACGGTATTGCGCCGCATGCTGGACCGCATCCGGCATCGCGGTCCCGACGATTCGGGCATTTATTCCGATCCTTACGCGATGCTGGGGCATCGCCGGCTGAGCATTGTCGACGTTGCGGGCGGACATCAACCCATGTCGAACCAGGCCGGCGCAGTCTGGATCACCTATAACGGCGAAGTTTTCAATCACGTGGACCTGCGTCCGGCTCTGGTCCAGGCCGGCCATCGCTATGCGACCCGCTGTGACACCGAGACGATTCTTTACGCTTACGAAGAATACGGCCCGGATTGCGTGTCGCATTTCCGCGGCATGTTTGCGTTTGCGGTTTGGGACGCATCGAAAAGAAAACTGTTCTGCGCGCGCGACCGTCTCGGGATCAAGCCGTTTTACTACTACTGGGACGGCAAGCTGTTCGCGTTTGCGTCGGAAATAAAGGCGCTGCTCGAGCACCCGGCCATCTCCACCGAATTCGACGAAAGCGTATTAGCGGAATATCTGGGCTTCGGGTATATCAGCGACGAACGGACTTTTTTTCGTGGCATCCGCAAGTTGATGCCGGCGCATCATTTGCAACTCGATCTCCGCGCCGCCAGTCCGGAACCCGTAATTGAAAGCTATTGGGAAGTCCCCGGCCCCGGCGAGAATCGCAATCAGGCCGCTTGCCGATCCGAGCCGGATTGGATTCGCGAAACGCGCCGCCGCCTGGAAGAAACGGTTCGCATGCGCCTGATGAGCGACGTTCCCCTGGGAATGTTCCTGAGTGGGGGCATCGATTCGGGCGCGATCGCGGCTCTGATCAAGCGGAACGCCGACGGCCCGGTAAAAACGTTCTCGGTAGGATATCGCGAAGCGCAATTTAGCGAATTGAATCTGGCTCAGGAAACCGCCCGCGCCATCGGCACCGACCACCATGAGGTGGTCATCGGCATGGACGATTTTTTCGACGCTTTGCCGCAACTGGTCTGGCACGAAGACGAACCGATCGCCTGGCCGTCCAGCGTATCGCTATACTTCGTTTCGAAGCTGGCGGCGGAGCAGGTTAAAGTGGTCCTGACCGGCGAAGGCAGCGACGAGCTGTTCGGCGGTTATGAACGGTACCGCTGGAATCTTCTGAATCAGAAATATTCCTGGATGTATCGCGCGCTTCCGGGGCCGCTTCGCTCGCTTGTCCGGAACCGGATCGCGACGACAAACCTGCTTTCTGCATCGACGCGGCGCAAGCTGGGGCACACCTTCGTCGGACGGGACGATCGCCTCGAATCGTTGTTCCTCGACAATTTCTACTGCGCCTTCTCGCAAGACGATCAAGCCCGGCTGCTGCATTCCGGCGCGGGTCCGGTGTATCAAAATTATTTGTCGCGCTGGAACTCGCGCCCGGCCGCGCCCGCGCTGGCGCGCATGCTTTACGCCGATCAGAAAACCTATTTAGTGGAGCTGCTGATGAAGCAGGATCAGATGAGCATGGCCTGCTCCATCGAAAGCCGCGTTCCGTTCCTGGATCATCAGTTCGTCGAGTTCGCGATGAGCATCCCGGACGGCCTCAAAATTCGGGGGGCGACGCAGAAGTACGTGCTAAAGCGCGCCGTCGAGGATTTGCTTCCTTCTGAAATCATTTATCGCAAGAAAATGGGGTTTCCGACGCCTTTGCGCGCGTGGCTGATGGAAAAACAGGCGGAGCCGCTGCTGGATGCGCTGCGCGCGCGCGACGGCTTGCTTGCGAACTACGTGCGCACGGCCGAGCTCGATCCCATGATCGAACGCCACCGCGCGGGCCTGATCGACGCAACCGATCGCTTGTGGCGGCTTCTGAACTTGCAAATCTGGGGCGACGTTTTTCTCAACGGCAAATCCGAACGTTGGACCCGCCGCGAACTATCCCGCCGTGGCTAAGACGCGACCGTCAGAGTCTGTGTGAAAACCCGCGGGATCGACCGCTTCCTTTGGTCGCGGCTCGTTCAAGTTGCTCATATTTGAGAGAGCTGGCAACGAGCCGCGACGGCTACTTACTCTGCGCGAGATACCACTCGTATGTACTTCGCAGGCCTGCTCTCAACGGAACCCGAGCCTTCCACCCCAGCGCCGCCACGCGGCTTACGTCGAGAAGCTTGCGCCGCGTCCCGTCGGGCTTGGACGTGTCAAACACCAGTCTTCCGCGATAGCCCGCGATGGAGCCGATCAGTTCCGCCAGTTCCCGAATCGTCACGTCCTCGCCGGTTCCCACGTTGACGATCTGTTCGCCGTCGTAGCTCAACATCAGATGCAGCGACGCATCCGCCAGATCGTCGACATGCAGGAATTCGCGCCGCGGAGTCCCGGTACCCCAAATCTCCACGGGTTGAGCTCCGCGCGACGTGGCGTCGTGAAATTTGCGCATCGTCGCCGGCACCACTCGCGACGAAGTCAGTTCGAAATGATCGCCGGGACCGTACAGGTTGGTGGGGATCAGCGCAATCGCCCGGAAACCGTACTGGCGCCGGTATGCCTGCACCATTTTGACGCCCGCAATTTTGCTGATCGCGTACCCTTCATTGTTCGGTTCGAGCGACCCCGTCAGCATGGATTCTTCACGGATCGGCTGCGGCGCCGATTCCGGGTAGATCGCCGACGATCCCAGGAACAGCAGCTTCTTCACACCCTCGCGGCAGGCAGCGTCGATGACATTGATCTCGATCGCGAGATTGTCGTGCAGAACTTCCGCCGGACGGCTGCTGTTGCCGAGGATTCCACCCACGCGCGCCGCGGCCAGAAACACGTACTCGGGTTTTTCACGCGCGAAAAACTCGCGCACCGCGGCGCCGTCGCGCAGGTCCAGTTCGCCCCGTGCGCGAACGATCAGCCGTTGGTACCCGGCTTCGCGTAACTTGCGGCAGATCGCGGAACCGGCCAGTCCGCGATGCCCCGCCACGAAAATACACGAATCACGATGCATCATGTAGCTCTGATCCAGGAGCTTGTTGAAAAAAGGGGACAGACCGCTCTCTACGACCACGCTCTTGCGCGAAATCGGCGGGTTGCAGCTGGAGACAGAGTAGTCTGTCCCCTTTTTCAACAAGCTCCCAGGGGACCTCTAAGCGGTATCCCCTAGTTCTTTCAACGGCCAAAGTGACCGATAATAGATCAATTGTCCCATGAGGTTGTGCCGCTACCAGTGTGCCGTCGCATGGCTGCTCGCCGCAGCTCAATCCACGTTGTGGGCCGGAAACCTGTACCAGGCGAATCCGGGCGAAGAAGTTTCGCCCAACGAGTTGATCGTTCGCATGAAGCCCGGAGTCGGGGCGTCCGCCGTGGTCGCGAGTTACGTCCCCGGCGCCGTGCTTCGGGCGACGAATCTTCCGGGCGTGTATGTCCTTCACTCGCCGAATCCTCTGGCAGCCGCGGTTGCATCCCAGTTGGCGGCGCATCCTCTGGTCGATTTCGTGGAACCCAACCGGATCCGGCACACCAGCCTCGCCGCGCCGAACGATCCCAATTACTCCAACCAGTGGGGCTTGGCCACCGTCCGGGCGCTGCAGGCCGCCAGCCTGATGCCAGCGCAATATCTAACCGCATCCACCGCCGGCACGGGAAGAGTGAAAGTGGCTGTGCTCGACACTGGCGCCGATTGTACCCATCCGGATTTCATAAACACCGGCGGAAGCTCCACGGACTCGGCCGCCGGAGGCCAGTTGATGTGGGGCGGGAGCCAGGCTCTGGTCTCCACCACCATTACGAATCCGGCGTGCTCCTGGCAGGACGATTTCGGGCACGGCACGCATGTCGCCGGCATCGTAGCGGCGGCAACGTCCAATAACACCGGCGTCGCGTCGCTTGGATATCCGGTGCAGGTCCTGGTTTTCAAGGTCCTGGATTCGACCGGCAGTGGAGACGACGCCACCGTCATGCAAGCGATTACGGCCGCCGTGGCCGCCGGCGCGCAGGTCATTTCCATGAGCTTTACCGGCCTTGGATATTCCCAGACGATGCAGTTGGCGATCAATTACGCCTGGCAGAACAATGTAGTCGTCGTTGCCGCCGCCGGCAACAGCACCTCCAGCGATCTTTACTATCCCGGAGGAGGAAATCATGTCGTGGGCGTCTCGGCTACCGATCAAAACAACAATCTGGCCTATTTTTCGAACTTCGGAAACGGAATCTCTCTGGCCGCGCCAGGCCTCAACATCATCTCCACGCTTCCCACGTATATGGTCCCGATCTGTCCGGCCTGCGGCTCTTACGGCTATCTGTCGGGAACCTCCATGGCCACCCCGTTCGTATCCGCTCTGGCCGGACTCGTCGCCACGGCCACCCCCGGAACCTCGGCCACCGCGATCGTCCGGCAGATGGAGCAAACCGCCGATTCCACCCTGGCGGGCGGAGGCTGGGGCCAGAGCTTCGGCTACGGCATCATCGACGCGTACAACGCGATTTCGAATACCGTGCGGGCGGCCACCACCGGCGGCGTTACCGGCCAGATCATCGACACGCTTACGCCTCAAACCGGCAATCCGATCTCGGGCGCCACCGTCACCATTGACGGCACACAAATCACCACGAACACGTCCGGCCTTTTCCGCTTCTCCGGTGTGAACCCCGGAACCTATACGGTGAACGTCACGGCTGCGGGTTCGGGCTTTCCCGCGCAGGCGTTGACGGTGACCGTGACGCCGGGCGCCGACACGCCTCTGACGGTCGAAATGGGAGTGAACTATGGCCACTTCAGCGGAACCGTAGCGGATCAGGGGCAGCCCGTTCCAGGCGCGGTGATTCAAGCGCTCGCCTCAGGACTGATCGTGGCGTCGGCCGTCGCCGACGCGAACGGCAATTACTGGTTGTGGGTGCCCGCGGACGGCACCAGCTACAGTCTTCAGGCATCGGCCATTGGAAAAGTAACGTCGGCCTCCTCAGGCATGACCGTCACCGCGGGCGGGACCACCAGCGCCAACCTGACTCTTCCGCGCATGGGCAACATCGGCGGCGGCGTGCGCGACGCGAACTCGAGTCCCGTTCCAGGCGCGCAGGTGTTCGTAAGCAACTCGACGTTCAGCGCTTCTACCACCACGGATTCCAACGGAAATTATTCGTCGGTGGGTCTGCCCGCCGGCACGTATTCCGTCACCGCGTCCATTCTGAGCTTTTCGCCTGTAACGCAGACCGGAACGGTAGTCGTGGACGCGACGGATGTGGTGAATTTGCAATTCCCGGTCGCCACGGTGGTGAGTATCCCGACATTCAATCCGCCCGCCGGCGTCTACACGAACCAGGTCCCCGTGTCTCTCGGTTCGACCACGAACGGCGCGACGATTCGCTATACCGTCGACGGCACCACTCCGAGCGAGACCAACGGGACGCTATACACCACAGCCATTTCGGTCACCGCCACTTCGACGATCCAGGCCATCGCCTTCGCGCCGGGAATGGTGGACAGCGCCGTCTCTTCGGCCACCTACACGATCAACGCAGCCGCAGCCTCCTGGTACAACAACTCCTGGCTCCATCGCAAGCAGATCACAATCGCGCCTGGGCAGATCGCGGGCGGATCGCCCCTGACCAACTTCCCGATGCTGTATTCCGTGGCGAGCGACGCGAATCTGGCCGCGGCGGCGCTGGCCAACGGGAACGACATCCTGTTCACTCTTTCGGACGGCGTGACGAAGCTGAATCACCAGATCGAATCCTACAATTCCAGTACCGGCCAGCTCATCGCCTGGGTGCAGATCCCGACGTTGTCGCCCACGGGGAGCCCGGTGCTTTACATCTATTACGGCAATCCCGTCGCGTCCAATCAGCAGAATCCGGCCGGAACGTGGGACAGCAGCTACGCGGGCGTATGGCATCTGTCAAATGGAACCACTCTGTCAGCCAACGATTCGACCGCGAACGGCAACAACGGCACCATCAGTTCGCCGGTGGCAACCGCGGGCGAGATCAGCGGCGGCGCGAGCTTCAATGGCTCCAGTGACGGCATCAGCTTCCCTCCCGTTGGCAATCTCGCGCAGACTTACACGGCTGAGTTCTGGTTAAACTCGAGTTTCTCACATCCCTACATGACGATCCTGGGGGGATCGTCGAGTTTCAATGATATTTATTTCGACGGCGGCAGTAATGCGATTGGCGTGGATAATGGCACCAGCTTTGGGGCTTACTCGACCGCGAGCGTGACCGGCCTGAACATCGCTTCCAATACCTGGACTTCCTTGGCCGTTACGCGCAGCGGCTCGACGATCCGTGTTTATACGAACGGAACGCTGGCGGGCACAGGAACCTTCAGCACGGCGTATAACGCAGCGAACTTCGCCGAAATGGGCAGTGTCGGTGGCATAAACTTCTACGGTGGAAAGCTCGATGAAGTCCGCATCTCGTCAAACGCCCGTTCCGCTAGCTGGATTCAGACCGAATTCAACAACCAGAGCGCCCCCGGCAACTTCCTAAGCGTAGGCAGCGAGCAGACCGGTAACGGTACGGTTGCGATCACGGTGACCACCGCGCCAGCCGGATTGGCGCTCACAGTGGACAGCACTCCCTGCACCGCTCCTTGCAGTTTTCAGTGGACACCCACTTCGACCCATACCATCGCGGTAACGACATCCCCGCAAGCCGGAGGGGCCGGAACGCAATACGTGTACGCAAGCTGGTCGGACGGGATGGGTCAATCCCATTCGATCACGGTGCCGTCGTCCGCGGCCAGTTATACTGCCAACTTCACCACCCAGTACATGCTGACTACGTCGGCGAATCCGCCGGCAGGCGGGATCGTCAGCCCCGCAAGCGGCTGGTTCAACAGCGGAACTCCCATTGACCTGACGGCAGTGGCGAACACCGGCTATACATTCTCCGGCTTCACCGGAACCACGTCGTCGAGTACATCGCCATTGAATTTCAGCCTGACCGCCCCGATCACCGAGACCGCGAACTTTAGCACCGGGACCAGCGGTCCAGGCTGGTACAACACCTCCTGGGCTCACCGGAAACAGGTCACCATCGCGCACACGCAGGTATCCGGCGGGTCGGCTCTCGCCAATTTCCCGGTGCTCTATTCGGTAGCGAGCGACTCCAACCTGGCGGCGGAGGCCCAGACCACCGGGAACGACATCCTGTTCACGGCATCGGACGGCGTGACGAAGTTAAACCACCAGATCGAATCCTACAATTCCAGCACCGGCCAGCTTGTCGCCTGGGTGCAGATCCCGTCGCTCGCGAATTCGGCCGACACGGTGATTTACATCTACTACGGCAACGCCAGTGCCGCCAGCCAGCAGAATCCGGCGAGCGTCTGGGATAGCAACTATGCCGGCGTGTGGCATCTGCCCAACGGGACCACGTTATCCGCCAACGATTCGACCGCGAACGGCCACAACGGCACGATCAGTTCGCCTGTGGCCATCGCCGGCGAGATCGGCGGCGGTGCGAGTTTCAACGGCTCCAGCGACGGTGTTAGTTTCAGCCCGATCAGCAATCTGGCGCAGACGTACACGGCGGAGTTCTGGATCAATTCGAGTTTCCCGCATCCCTACATGACCATTTTGGGGGGATCGTCCGGTTTCAATGATATTTATTTCGACGGTAGCAAGAACACGATTGGCGTCGACAATGGCACCAGCTTCAGCGCCTACTCGACCGCCAGCGTATCGGGTCTGAACGTTGCATCCAACGCGTGGACTTCCCTGGCGGTCACGCGCAGCGGCTCCAGTATCAGTGTTTATAAGAACGGAACGCTAATGGGCACGGGAACCTTCAGCACGCCGTACAACACCGCGAACTTCGCCGAGATGGGCAGCGCGGGAGGCATCAACTTCTACGGCGGAAAGCTGGATGAAGTCCGCGTCTCATCGAACGTCCGTTCCGCCGGCTGGATTCAGACGGAGTACAACAACGAGAGTTCGCCGGCTACCTTCCTCAGCGTCGCCAGCGAACAGAGCAACGGCAACACGGTCGCCACACCGACTTTCAGCGTGCCGGGAGGTGCCTATTCCTCGGCGCAGAGTGTGACGATCAGCACCGGCACTACTGGAGCCTCTATTCGCTACACCACGAACGGTACCGCGCCGAGCGAAACTGTGGGGACATTGTACAGCGGTTCGGTTACGGTCAGCAGCAGCGAGACGCTCATGGCGATCGCGTATGAAACGGGGCTTGCCGACAGTTCGGTCGCGTCGGCCACTTACACGATCGGTTCTACGGGCCCGACTTGGTACAACGCGTCATGGAACTTTCGGAAGCCGATCACAGTAAACAGCGGACAGGTGAATGGAACGCTCACCAATTTCCCGATGCTGTATTCGGTGACCGATGCGAATCTGGTTGGGAACACGCAAGCCACCGGGAACGACATCCTGTTCACGGCATCGGACGGCGTGACGAAGTTAAACCACCAGATCGAATCCTACAATTCCAGCACCGGCCAGCTTGTCGCCTGGGTGCAGATCCCGTCGCTCGCGAATTCGGCCGACACGGTGATTTACATCTACTACGGCAACGCCAGCGCCGCCAGCCAGCAGAATCCGGCGAGCGTCTGGGATAGCAACTATGCCGGCGTGTGGCATCTGCCCAACGGGACCACGTTATCCGCCAACGATTCGACCGCGAACGGCCACAACGGCACGATCAGTTCGCCTGTGGCCATCGCCGGCGAGATCGGCGGCGGTGCGAGTTTCAACGGCTCCAGCGACGGTGTTAGTTTCAGCCCAATCAGCAATCTGGCGCAGACGTACACGGCGGAGTTCTGGATCAATTCGAGTTTCCCGCATCCCTACATGACCATTTTGGGGGGAACCTCGAGTTTCAATGATATTTATTTCGATGGCGGGAGCAACGCGATCGCGGTGGATAATGGCACCAGCTTTGGAGCTTACTCGACTGCGTTCGTATCCGGTCTGAACGTTGCATCCAACGCGTGGACTTCCCTGGCGGTCACCCGCAGCGGCTCCAGTATCAGTGTTTATAAGAATGGAACTCTGGTGGGCACGGGAACCTTCAGCACGCCATATAACGCAGCGAACTATGCCGGGATGGGCAACGCGGCGGGCGCGAACTTCTACGGCGGAAAGCTGGATGAAGTCCGCATTTCGTCGAACGTCCGTTCCGCCGGTTGGATTCAGACCGAATACAACAACCAAAACTCGCCGGGCGCGTTCCTTAGCGTGGGAGCACAACAGTAGGTTTTTGAGCGATCACCAGAAACTGCTGGCCAAACACCGGCCACGCCAGGGGAAGCTTCAAGTACAAACGCAGAATCCACGCGGGGTAATTCCGGCCGGTCGACATCGCGTACGGAAGGAAGCGAGCCACTACGGTCTCGATCCGGAAGCCGCATTTCTTCAGCGCCTCCGCTAAAGCCAGCTCCGTGAGCGCGATATGGTGATCGTAGAAATCCCAATATGCGCCACCTGTATATCTGATGTTCGGTCCCATCGCGATCAGTTTTCCGCCCGATTTCAGACTCATGAAAGCCCGTTTCAGGGTGTTTTCAAGCACAATCTTATCCGGCAGGTGTTCGAAGAAATTGCTGGTGAAGACTACATCCAGCGCGCCTTCTGGAATGGGCCATGGCTGCGCGCAATCCTGCTCAAAAATGACTACCTCGGCGGACGCGTGCCGGCTCGCATCGGGATTCAGGTCCAGGCCATACTTCTTCGCCGCCGGGATGTGATTGATGAACTCGCAATATCCGCAGCCCAGATCGAGCACCGCCGAGCCCCGCGGAATCCATTTCGAGAAATATGACGCCAGAATCTTCCAGACCTCCTGTCGATACTCGAGATTCCCGGAAAATCGCTGACGGTACATCTGTTCGAGCTCCTTCACACTTTTCTCCGGTAGTCCCCGCGGGCGAAATATTTCTCCAGCCACACACGCAGGCACATCGACAGATATCGGCTGCCCATGTGGTGAAGCTTCAGCTTCGATTCTCCGGTCCGGCGATGGCGCCAGGCGACCGGCATCACGGTCCACGAGTAGCCTCGGACCGCGGTCTTCAGCGGCAGCTCCACGGTGAGATTGAAGTGCCGCGACCGGATCGGTTTACATCCTTCAATCGTCGTGCGGCGGTAAGCCTTGAACGCGTTGGTCACGTCGTTAAACTTCAAATGAAACAGGATACGAATCAATAAGTTCGCCATCCGATTCAGTGTAAGCTTCAGCCACGGATAGTCGACTGCGCTGCCGCCCTGCATGAATCGCGAACCGAACACTGCGCCCCATCCCTCATTCAACAGCTTCCAATACCGGACCACGTCGCGGCAGTCGTCCGATTCATCCGCCATCATGATCACCACCGCGTCGCCATGCATTTGGTCGAAGCCGTACGTCACCGCCCGGCCGAAACCGCGCGCGCCCGGGTTCTGAACCGGACGCAACGCCGGCATACGCTCGCGAAGCTCCAGCAGGCGCCGCCAGGTTCCATCGGTGCTGCCGTCATCCACGACGACGATTTCATGCGGAACGCCGTTCAGGCGTAGTTCGCGCTCCAGGCCCTCCACAGTGGAGCCGATGCAATCCTCCTCGTTAAGAGCCGGGATCACGACGCTCAGCAGTTGAAGTGGTTCAGCCACGTTCTGCCTCCGGCAAGGTTCATGCCTTCAGCGAAACAGCGCCGGGTGTTCCAGCCGTTCCGCCCAGGACGCCGCCATCTCTTCCACCATCGCCGGCAGGGACTTCGTGACCGTCCAGTTCGGGAAATGCGATTTCAGCTTGGTCAAGTCGCTGTAGTAGCAGATATGATCGCCCACGCGGTTTCGATCGACGTAAACCCAGCGTTGGCGCTTGCCGGTGATCCGCTCCACCAACTGGAAGCTTTCGAGAATGGAGCAGGTGTTGGCCTTCCCTCCTCCCAGGTTATAGACTTCGCCGCAGCGCGGATTCCGGTAAAACTCATACAGGAAGCTCGCGACATCTTCGGCGTGGAGGTTGTCGCGGACCTGTTTCCCTTTATAGCCAAGGACGCTGTATACTTTCTGCTCGACGTTGCAGCGCACCAGATAGCTCAGGAACCCGTGCAGTTCGACGCCGGAATGGTTGGACCCGGTTACGCAGCCGGCCCGCAAACAGCACGTAGGCATCCCGAAATACCCTCCATATTCCTGAACCATGACGTTGGCGGCCAGCTTCGACGCGCCAAACAGAGAGTGCACGGACTGATCGATGGACAGCGTTTCGGGAATGCCATTGGCGTAAGCCGGGTCGTCGAAATCCCAACGCGATTCCAGTTCCCGAAGAGCAATCCGATTGGGGCAATCCCCGTAGACTTTGTTCGTCGACATATGCAGGAACGGGGCTTCCGGACAAGAGCGCCGCGCGGCTTCGAGCAGATTCAGCGTCCCCACCGCGTTGACTTCGAAATCCTCAAACGGAATCGACGCCGCGTGGTCGTGAGAAGGCTGCGCCGCTGTATGGACGATCACCGACGGCTTTCGTGCATGCACCAGTTCCAGAACCGTTTCGCGATCCCGCAGATCGACCGAGTGGTGCTCATAATCCGGAATGGAGGTCCGCAGCCGTTCGAGCACCCAACTGGTATCGCCGGCGGGACCGAAGAATCGCGCCCGCTGGTGGTTGTCCAGCCCGACGATTAGGAATCCCAAGCGGCTGAAATACCGGCAAACTTCGGATCCGATCAGCCCGCAGGAACCGGTTACCAGAGCGACGGGAGTACTCATTCGTTTCTCAGAGCGTAGCACGCGCGGCGAAGTTACTACTTTAAGCCGCGGGCCACGTCGAGAACGGGCAATCCGCTCGCGCGGATCATTTTTGCGAGCTCGGGCGGCGGTTTTTGCGTCACGACCAGGTGTTGCGCCCACGCCGCCAGTTCCTCAAATCCGCCGGCAAGCAGCTTGCCGATATGCGGAATCGCCGTCAGGATGTAATCGCGATTCGAGCCGTAAATCAGGTCCATTTGAATGTGCGGATCGAAAACGCGCAGGTCGCGGCCCTTGCCGATCAGGCCTTCGAGCAGCGTGACGACCGGACTCTCGCGAAGATCGTCGGTGTTTTCCTTGAACGCGAGCCCGACGACTCCGATGCGCACCGGGCCCAAATCAAGCGCGGCCTGCGTGGCGCGATGCAAGTGCTCTTCGTTGCTCGGCAAAATCGATTCGAGCATGGGCAGCGTCAAATCCAGGCGCGCCGCGCGATACCGCAACGCGCGCAGATCCTTGGGCAGACAGGAGCCTCCGAAAGCGAAGCCGGGTTTTAAATACGCCGCGGAAATGTTCAGCTTGTCGTCGCGGCATAAAGTGGCAAGCACTTCTTCCGGCGGCACGCGCAGCACTTCGGCGAGCGCTCCGATTTCATTGGCGAAGCTGATTTTCGTGGCGTGAAACGCGTTGCACGCGTACTTGATAAGCTCGGCCGTGCGCAGCGCGACCAGGCATGGTTCGACATTTAACCCGGCGTAGATCGAGGCGACGCGGCGGACGGCCTCGGGGTCGTCGCCGCCGACGACGACCAAAGCGGGCTCCATAAAATCTTTCACGGCCGCACCTTCCCGCAGAAATTCGGGGTTCGCGACGACAGTCACGCTTGAGATTCCGGCCAGAACCGGAATGACAACCTGCTCGCAAGTGCCGGGGAAAACGGTGCTGCGCACGGCGACCACCAGTGGTTTCGTACGCCCTGCGCAGGCCGAGGCGACGTCCTCAGTGACGCGGCGCAACTGGTCGAGGCCGAGGTTGCCGTTGCGTTCCGAAGGCGTGCCGACGCAGATCAGGGCCACGTCGGCTTCGGCCAAGGCTTCGGCGGTGGAAGTTGACGCAGTAAGACGGCCGGATGCCGCGCCTTCGCGCACCAGCGGTTCCAGACCAGGCTCGTAGAAAGGAGCGTCGCCGCGGCCCACGCTTGAAACTTTATGCTGATCGCGATCGGCGCCAAAAACGCGATGTCCGGTGGAAGCAAGGCATGCGGCGGTAACGCATCCGATGTAACCTAATCCGAGCACAGCGACGCGAGGCGGTTCATTTGAGGAAGGCATGAGCAGAGTCCAGAGTGAAAGATTTGCTCGACGCCAAATGGGCGCCGAATCGAGGGCTACGCTGATCGTACCGCGCCGCGCGGGGCGGGGGCAAGATGCTAAATCCGTATTCCCCGGATGCTCTAACTTCTTCGAACCAGCACGACCGTGGTTTCCTTGCGGTAGAAGTGCGCTCCCCAGAAAACCACCGGCTCCCAATTGAATCGCCATTCTCTTCGAGTGAAGTCAATAATTTCGCGGACGTTGTTGTCGATCCACACGTGAAAATGAATGCGATAGTCCCGCCGCATCAAGTCGTCTACGGCATCGTCAGAGCCCGGCGAATCGGCACTCTGGGTTCCCACATTTGTTACCCAATCGGCGTAGTGAACTCGCTGGTCGAATCCCTGTGGGTCATTGCTCTCCGCTATTAAATGCTGGAGTGCCGTTCGCTCGCGCCTTACGTCGAAGGTGTAACGTTTATCAGGAATTTTCAATAGCAGAACGCCCCCCGGAGCCAGCGCATGATACCAAGCGCGTAACGCTTTGAGCGGAAATGGCAGGTGTTCGAGCACATGGCTTGCAATCAGAAAATCGAGACTACCGGACCGTACTGGCAACTCGGTGGCTTCGGCCAACACATCCGGCCGTAATAGTCTTCCTTTCAACTCAGCATAGTGCTCCTCCAGCTGCGCGCAGTTCAGGCGATCCAGATACCAGACATGGACGCGGCGAGGCAGCGGGAAACGCCTCCATAAAGCACCGATTTCGATCCCGCGCCCGCGGAAGTATCGCTGCAGATAAAGGTTCTCAAGCCAGGTCAGTAAAGCTCTTCGTTCCACGGTTGTTGGATTCCATGCGCGCGATTGTTTCAGGCGCCGAGGATAAGTTCGACCGCCTTTTCGACAGGTTGCGACGAGGTTGCTAAAATCGCTTTGCATCCGGCGCGGGCTGCGGCTTCCAGGTCCGATTGGGAGTCGCCCAACAGATAACAATCTTTCGCGTCGGCCCCGTAATATTCCAGGGCGCGCTCGATCAGTCTGGTTCCGGGCTTGCGGCACGAACACTGGTTGGCGAGGGAATGCGGGCAGAAATAAACTCGCGAAATGCGGACGCCATAAGCGGAAAGCTGGCGGAACATTTCGGAATTGACCGCCAGAAAATCATCGTAATCGAAATACCCGAGTCCCATGCCTTGCTGATTGGTGATCACGACCAGAAGAAATCCCGCGTCCTGAAGACGGCGCAGGGCAACGCCGGCTCCGGCGATCAGTTTGACTTTGGAAGGGTCTTTCAAGAAGTGGACGTGCTCCAGGATAGTTCCGTCGCGGTCCAGGAACACGATGCGGGGATGATCGCGCGGCGGAAGTTGTTCGGGCTCGGCGTGTAGCGCGATATCTTCGATGCGTTTGAGGAGGGCGCTGGTACTGATCGGATATTCCACCGGAATGACGATCGTTTTTCCGCCGTAAGCTTCGACCACCGGCGCGGAGCGAAGCGAGCCTTCGGTATAGTCGCCACCTTTGATATAAAAGTCTGGCTTCAGCAGTTCGAGAAGGCGCGCGGGGCGGCGATCCTGCATGAGCGTTACCGCGTCCACGGAACCCAGCGCGGCGACCAGGCGCATGCGCTGCTGTTCGGCGACGATAGGGCGCAAAGCGCCTTTGTAGGAGCGGACCGACTCGTCGGAATTTACGGCGACGATCAGTCGATCGCATTGGGCGCGGGCGCGCGCCAGGTAATCGGCGTGGCCTGCATGGAGGAGATCGAAGGCTCCACAGGTGAAGCCGATGGAAAGGCCGGCGGATCGCCAATCGGCGGCCAACGCTTGCAGCTCCTCATTAGACAAAACTGGCGCCATTATTCTTCCGAGAGAAGCGCTTCACGCGTGACGACGGAAGTCCCGGTGAGGCCGATCGCGATCGAAGCGGCGCGGGAGGCGAGCTCCATCGCTTCCCGCAGGGTCGCGCCGGAGCAAATCGCAACGGCGACGGCTGCCAGCACAGTATCACCCGCGCCAGTCACGTCGAAGACCTGGCGGCGAAGGGAATCCACATGTTCTATGGTGTTGGCGGCCGTGAACGCGGTCATGCCGTCGGCCCCTTCGGTGACCAGAACCGTGGCGGGGTGCATGGACCTGGCCAAGGCATGGCCGGCGGCGATGGTCGCTGGATGATTGCGCACGGGCATTCCTGTGAGAAGGCCGAGTTCCAGGCGATTCGGCTTGACCAGAGTGCAGCCGAGATAGCGCTGGTAGTCGGCGCCCTTGGGGTCGACAAACACGGGACAGTTTTGCGCTTTCGCGAGGCGAATGACGGACGCCAGAAGGACGGGCGTCAGGAATCCTTTGGCGTAGTCGGAAATGACAACGCCGTGGCAGCGCGGTAGTTCCGTTGCGACAAAGGCAGTGACCGAATCGGCGAGGGAATCGGGCAAGGGAGCAGTTTCCTCTTCGTCGACACGCACTACTTGCTGATGAAGAGCCATGACGCGAGTCTTGGTGGTGGTGGGGCGCTCTGGGTCTTCGACCAGGAATGTGTTGATGCCGGATTCCCGCAAGGCGTTGGTGAGTTCGTGAGCGGCGGGATCGGCTCCGACCACGCCTGCAACCGAGACGGTGGCGCCCAAAGCTGCGAGATTCGCGGCAGTGTTCGCCGCGCCTCCGGGTCGGACGCTGGAGCGCTGTTTGCGGACGATTGGAACGGGAGCTTCGGGGGAAAGACGCTCACATTCGCCCCACCAATAGCGGTCGAGAATGACGTCGCCCAGCACCAGCAGGCGGCTGGAGGGGAATTTTTCGAGGAGGTGGTGAAGAGACTCCATGAGGAGGCGGCTGAAATCAATGAGTATAGCGGATGGCCGGGCCATGCCTTCGGGATGGCCCGCGAAGAGATGAATCTCACTTAAGTCGAGGGTCGAATCGGAACGGCTTGGGAGGTAGGAACTCAATTTCTGGAAAGTCGGGATGAAGTGGATTGATTACAAAATTCCGCTCCGTCGGCAAGATGCTAGATGGCACCGATAATACAGCGGACCGCAACTCGACCGCCCATCTGCGACCGAATTCCCTGGTGGCCGGTATGGGGCGCAGAGCTTGCCAATTCGCGGGAAGGTCGTCCGTGCGAATCGACTCGACCTTGACGACATTTGGAATGCGAATCTCGGTCAGTACGAAGTCTCGAGGCAAAACGGAAAAATGAACCAGCACTTCGAGATCGCCTCCGTTCCGATTGGGTTCCAGCGGCCTCCGAGAAGGGCTGCGCCCTTCCCAGTGTCGGTGCGATGCCGGCTGGAAGACAGGCGATAACAACGGGTCACAATACGCCGTATTCGAGTCTCTCAAGCACAGCGATGACCGCCCTGCAACCCTTTCGAGTGTGGAGCAGCGAGATTGGAGTTGCGTATTCGAGATCGCGCACCGGCGTTCCCATCCAGCGCATCGCCTCGCTCTCGTTGCCAATCACTTCGACTGCTCGGGCGATCACAGCCGACTCGCCCTCGGATATACGCTTCTTCGCGGTCTTAACCTCAACGGCGAAAGTTTTGGGGGCGTCCCTCTTGGATTCCCGTGGTCCTGGTCGGGCGTGTATCGCTTCAGCCATCTACCCTATGGTACGCCGGCGGCCGAATCAATGCTCACTCGCGCCCGAAGGAGAATTGCTCCAGCGCGATGCGAACCAGTTGGCTGCGGGTCCTCACGCCGGCCTTTTCAAAAAGCTGCTGGATGGCCGCTTTCACCGAGCTTTCCGAAATCCCCAGGCGCGCTCCGATTTCTTTGTTGCTCAGGCCTTCGAAGACTCCGCGAAGAACGTCTTGCTCGCGCGCAGTGAAACTTTGGCGGGGCTGAACCTCGGGCTGCGCGGCGAGCTGGACCACGTCTCTTAAGCATCGCTGATCGATCCAGGTTTCGCCCGCGTGCACTTTGCGTATCGCGTCGGCGAGCAGCGCGGGGGAGCTGTGTTTCAAAAAGATGCCGGACGCGCCCTGGTTGAGAATTTGCGCCGATTCAGCCGGAGCCATGCCGGCAGTGACGATGAGCACGCGCGGCGATAGGCGCAAGGCTTGCATGCGCGAAAGAAACTCCGGGGCGCGGGCTTCGCCCAGATCGTAATCGAGCAGGACCAGATCGATCGGGCTGTGCTGGAGAGCTTCCAGGGCCTGATCGATGGACGCGCAGTGCGCGACCATTTCGAAGTCAGGCTCGCCGTCCAGCAGACGGCTCAGGCTCTCGCGAAACAGCGTGTGATCGTCCAGAAGCAGCAGACGCACTTTGCCGATCCTCCACTGGGGCGGGCGGCTCGAATCCGCGCTCGGCCACCGCTAAGGTGATCGTAAAACAAGATCCGCGGGCGCGTTTTTCATAGCTGAGATCGCCGCGGAAGCCGCGGACCAGCGCGCGCGAGATGTACAGGCCCAGGCCGGTAGATTCCGCGCCGGATTGAAACGGGCGGAACAGGCGCTCGGGCGCGGCGACGCCGGGACCGGTATCCTCGACGCGAACCAGGACGCGCTGGGCCTCGGCGGAGGCGGTGATCGTGATACGTTTGTCGGAGCTAGACTCGAGGGCTCGCGAGGCGTTCTTGATCAGGTTCAGGAACACCTGGAGCAGCACCTGGCCTTCGGCCCAGACTTGTGGGAGCGCACCGGGAACATGCCAAATCACTTCGATTCCGGAGTCGCGCAGGGCCGGGCCGATGACGATTCTCAACTCGTCGAGCACGACGGCGAGATCGACGCCGTGCATGGATTCGGCGGCGGACTGGCGGAGCTCGAGGGAAGAGATTTTTTCGAGGCCCTCCACCAGGGTGCCGAGGGCGCGATAATCCTCGTTTTCGGCGAAAAAGCGGTTGCGGCCGAGATTGGCGTGGACCACGGCGATGGCTCCGCAGAGATTGCGGATCTCATGACACACGGTGGCGACCACGATACGCGAGCCGGCCATGAACTGCTGCAGGCTCGATTCCTCACGGTCGCGCAGATCCTGCGAAACGTCAATGACGACGGCTGCAAGGCGCGGGCCGGAGCGCGTGCGATAGGTGGAGAACCAGACATTCGACAGAAAGACGTCGCCGTTGCGGCGGCGGCCGCGGCATTCCACTTCCGTGCGGAACGACGGCGAACGATCGGTTTGCGCGGGCACATTGCCCAGTGCGGGCAGATAATCCGCGATGCGTGCTCCGACGAGGGCGCCAGGGTCGAAGCCGAGCAGATCATGCGCGGCTTTATTGGCCAGGAGAATTCGGCCCGCGGCGTCGCCGGTGAAGATCGCCGCCGGACTGCTTTCCACCAGGACCTTCAGTTGCTCTTCGGCGTCGCGGCGAAGATCCATTTCGGTTTCGATTTCGCGCAGGTGGCGCAGCGCGAGCCGGCGGCGGCGGGTGGATTCAAAGACAAACAATCCGGCGCCGAAAAACGCGGCGAAGACCATAATCACCCGGGGAATGCCTTCGGCGGGGACGAACGGGAACGGATCGAACCATTCGACCAGTTGCGTGCATAGCGCGGCGACCAGAGCGATCTGCCAGCGCGACAGTTGCGCGCCGACTATGAGCATAGGAAACAGATAGAGAAAGCCAAGCGAGATATTGGTTTCGACTTTCCAATCGATCAGCGCGATGAGCGCGATCAGGAGAGTGGCGCGAACCAATACAGCGGAACGCGTCGCGGATGACAGGTAGCGCAAACCCGATTCTCTTTGGCTCTCATTCTAGCATCGCCATCGGAAGTAAAAATCCGTTCAGTCGACGCGATCCAGCAGCGACGCGCGGGCCACGGATTGCACCGCAGGCGGACGTTCTCCCGCCAGGTGCAGGACGAATCCAGCGGCAAATGCCAAACCGCTATAGCTGAAATACAGCAAATGCATGGGTATCGCAGCGATCGCGAACCCCCACCCGCGCCGCGCGGCGAGGAACCGCCAAAAGTCGACCTGAAGCGCGACGGTAGCCCCGAGGCCGAGCGCAAACGGAATCATGAAGAAAGGACGTCCGGCGGACGCCCCCAGAAACACGATCGCCAGCCAGGTGAAGGCCACCGAGACCTTTTCGCGGTGGCGCAGATTCAGATCGTTGGGAAGATGGTTCTCCCGGAGAATGAGGCGGGTCCAGGGCAGCGCGCGATCGAAAATATCGGACGCGATCAGACGGCTGAGCGTCCATCCTTTGAGATGCTTCACACGGATGAGCGGATCGAGAGCCACGCGCCGTCCAGCGGTAATCATACGCCTGCCGAACTCGATGTCCTCGATGCAAGGCCGCGTGTAGCGCTCGTCAAATCCCCCGAATTCCAGCATCACGAACCGGCGGATTCCGCCGCAGGCGCTCCAGAACGTGCTGGCGGCGCGTCTCGCCCGCTGATGAAAATAGCATCCCATCAGGTTCTTGTATTGGGAAATGAACCCCGGGGCGGCGGGCGCCTCGTCGTAGGACCCGATCACGGCATCCAGCGCGGGATCGGCCGAGAACCGGCGTACCATTCGCTCCAGCGTGTCCGGATGAACGCAAACATCGGCGTCGAGAAAGAATAAAAGCTCCGTGCGAGCGGCCCGGGCACCCCGGTTGCGGGCGGCCCCAGGGCCTGCCGGCCGGCTTGTGGAAATCACTTCAACGCCGAACGACCGGGCTACGTCCGCCGAGCTATCCGTAGAGCCGTCGTCGACGACAATGCATTCGAACCCGGAGAGCGTCGACGCGCGCAAAGCCGCCAGGCACTCGGCAAGATGTACGGCCGAATTCCGAACGGGAATGATGACAGTCAGGGACGTAGGCAAGAGTAAAAACCCCCAACCCGTAGAGAAAGTTGCAGATCGCGAGGCGGAACCGATCGGCGCCAGCCGCCCCGCGCCGGCACCGGCCGCAGGTTCATATTGTCGCGCGCCCTCCGGAACGCGGTCCTAATAGGGCTCTGAGAATCTTAGTCGATTCAAGACTCAGTATAGATGAGTTAGCAGCGACTTCATAACGAAATAACTTTACCTGGCCAGGAAACATCGGGTTACTCCGGCTCGCTGCCGAGGTGAAGCGATGCCAGCATGAATCTCCTATGTTTAAAACATTCTTTTTATAACATGTCGCCGGTGAATTCGCCACTTCATCGGAGATCAAGAAAACCGGCGTCGCCGGTAAAGTAGTTGCGAGTCTCGCAAACGGGTGAGGTCCAGGACCCGGCTGCCGGCGAGAAGCTTAAGCAGAATTTCATGCACCTCGCAGAATGCGGAGAAAGGGGGCAGAACACTCTCTCCCCGCTGATAAACTCTTTCTGCCGGTACGCTCGGCCGCCGTGGGCAGAGTGGTCTGCCCCCCTTATTCCGCACCTCCTAGAAAGCCAGAATGCGTTCGGCTTCCTGAGCGATGGTGTCCACCTGAGGAAGAATTTCAGCTTCGAGAACGGGATGATAGCCGACCCAGGTATCGAGCGCGGCCACGCGTCCGATGGGAGCATCGAGCGAGGTGAACAGCTCATTGGCGAGGCGCGCGGAAATTTCGGCTCCGAAGCCGAACGAAAGCACGTCTTCATGGGCGATGATTACCCGATTGGTTTTTTCGACGGAAGCGCGGATGGACTCCCAATCGTAGGGCGCGAGCGTTCGAAGGTCCAGGATCTCAATGCTGGTTCCGGGGCGGCGCTGCTCCACTTGAGTGGCCGCTTGCAGCGACTTCTGCACCAGCGCACCGTAAGTGACGATGGTGAGATTCGCGCCGGGCTTCACGATTCTCGCTTTTCCGAAGGGAATGGTGAAATCGGAGCCGGGGTGCGGGGAGCGGTTGTACGGTTCGCGATACAAGCGTTTGTGTTCCAGGAACAAAACCGGGTCGTCACAACGGATGGCGGTTCTCAGCAGGCCGCAGGCGTCCAGAGCGTTGGACGGAAAGACGACGCGCAGGCCGGGGATGTGGGTGAAGATGGATTCTCCACACTGGCTGTGATAAATGGCGCCGCCGTTCAAATATCCGCCGATGGCGACGCGGACTACCACCGGCGAGGAAAACGCGTTGTTAGATCGCCAGCGCATGGTGGCCAGCTCATCGCGAAGCTGCATCATGGCGGGCCAGATGTAATCGAAGAACTGGATCTCGGGAACGGGTTTCATGCCGCGCGTCGCCATGCCGATGGCTCGTCCGACGATGCCGGCTTCAGCGAGCGGCGAATTGAAGCAGCGCTGGGGGCCGAAAACAATTTGCAAGCCTTGCGTGGCTTTGAAGACGCCTCCCTTGCCCTTGACCTCGGAGAGATTCGCGGCGCGGCTGGCATCGGCGACATCTTCGCCGAAGACCGTGATGAGCGGATTGCGGCGCATTTCTTCGTGCAGGGTGAGGTTAATGGAGTCGACCATGGTGCGCGGATCGCCGGTGAACTGGGGCTCGGCTGCGAATTCGGCAGAAGTGGGATCGACGCGGTCTGAATACAGATAACGAAGCGCGGAGCCTTTGGGCGGCGGATCGGCTTTAAGGGCTCGATCGGTGGCAGCCTGGACTTCGAGGTCGACCTCATGGGTCAGGGTTTCGATACCATGCCGGTCGATGACGCCTTCCGAGATCAGCCATTCCGGAAAACGAACAATATGATCGCGGCGGGCTTCTTCGGCGCGCTCGGCTTTGGTCTTGTAGAGCTTTTCGTCGTCGGAAAGGGAGTGGGAATAAGGCCGGATGCAAGTGGCGTGAACCATCACCGGGGTCTGATTCTCGCGGCACCAGGCGACGGCTTCGGTCATGGCGGCGTAGGAAGCCAGGAAATCGGTCCCGTCGCAATGGAAGATCTTGAGGCCGGGGAAGCCGGTGACCAGCTTCGATACATCGCCGCCGGCGGTTTGTTTCTCAACTGGAACGGAGATGGCGTAACCGTTGTCTTCGACCAGATAAATGATGGCCAGCTTTTCCAGGCACGCGATGTTGAGCGATTCCCAAAACTCGCCTTCGCTGGTGGCTCCGTCGCCAGTGGTGACCAGCGTGACGGCGTCGGAGTCGGGATCGAGGCGGCGATTGGCGTCGGCGCATCCGACGGCTTGCAGGAACTGGGTTCCGGTTGGCGAAGACGTGCTGACGACGTTGAGGCGCTTGGATCCCCAATGGGAGGGCATCTGGCGTCCGCCCGAGGCGGGATCGGCGGCGGCCCCGACGGCTCCTTCGAGCATCTCTTCGGTGGTGACGCCAAGCGCCAGGCACAGGGCGCGATCGCGGTAATAGAGATAAAACCAGTCATGCGCGGGCCGCAGGGCGAAGCCGGCGGCGCAGGTGATGGCTTCGTGTCCAGCGCCGCTGATCTGGAAGAAGATCTTGTTCTGGCGCTTGAGAAGGATCTCCCGGTCGTCGATGCGGCGCGAGAGATACATGGTGCGGAACGCGCGGATCAGGTCTTCGCGTCCCAGAGTGTTCAGCAGCGCTTCGTCCTGGACTTGCTTGGTTGGTGAACTGGTCAGCATGATGGCCGATACAAGTTTATCAGGATCGCGTCCACGGGCAAGGGATCGGACGGGTATGGAGTACTATTTTTCCGGTCCTAAAGGTATACCAACGGATGCCGTAAGTTGCTAGAATTATGGTTCCAACGGTCACGCTGGAAAATTCATCGTTCAGGAACGGGTACGAAACATGACGGTTACTGGTGCGGGTCTCGAGGGGATTGTCGCTGCGGAGTCCAGGATCTGTTATATCGACGGCGACGCGGGCATTCTAAGCTATCAGGGATTCAATATTCATGAACTGGCTGGCAAAGCCACGTTTGAGGAAGTCATTTTCCTGCTATGGAACGGACGGCTTCCGAAACAGGCCGAACTGGACGAGTTGAAGGCCGCGCTGATCGCCAGCCGTCCGCTGGCGCCGGAGGTGGTCGCGTTTATCAAGAGCGTCACCAAGGCGCTGCCGATGGATATGCTGCGCACGGCCGTGTCGATGCTGTCGCTGTACGATCCGCTGAGCAAGGACATGTCGCCCGAGGCGAATCACAAGAAAGCCATCCAGCTGATGGCGCAGACCTCGACCATCGTGACGACTTTTGAGCGTCTGCGCACCGGCAAGCCGGTGGTGGAGGGAAATCCCAAGCTCGGGTTCGCTGCGAATTTTCTATACACGCTGACCGGGAACAAGCCGGACGAGGTGATGGAGAAGGCTTTCGACGTGGCACTGATCCTGCACGCGGATCATGAGCTGAATGCGTCGACGTTCGCGGCCCGTGTGGTGGCCGCGACGCTGTCCGACATTTATTCCGCGGTGACGGCGGGGATCGGCGCGCTGAAAGGTCCGCTGCACGGCGGCGCGAATGAAGACGTGATCAAGATGCTGCTGGAAGCCGGATCGGCGGACAAGGCGATTGAGCACGTGAAGTACCGGCTGGCGAATAAACTCAAGATTCCCGGCTTCGGGCATCGCGTGTATCACACCACCGATCCTCGGGCGACGCATTTGAAGGAACTGTCGCAGGAGATCGGCAAGCGCACCGGTCACGTGGACTTGTATGAGACCTCGAAGCAGATCGAGCAGTACATGAAGGAATCCAAGAATCTGAACGCGAACGTCGATTTTTATTCGGCGTCGACGTACTACTCGCTGGGGATTCCGATCGATCTGTTCACGCCGATTTTCGCGGTGAGCCGCATGTCGGGCTGGACGGCTCATGTTCTGGAGCAGTATCACAACAACCGCTTGATCCGCCCGCGCGCGGACTACACGGGACTGCCGGTGGGGCAGACCTACGTGCCGATCGGCGCCCGGTAGCGAAGCGTGTACGACCTTTCTTTTTTCAGAAATAATCTGGATGCGATCGCCAAGCGGCTGGCGGATCGCGGATTCGTGCTGGACGTCGAGTCGTTTCGCAAGCTGGATGCGGACCGACGCGCGGCGGTCACCGAATCGGAGCAGCTAAAAGCGCGGAAGAATGCGGAATCGCAGGAAATCGGGAAGCTACGCAAAGCCGGCCAGGACGCGACGGAGCGGCAACAGCGCGTGCGCGAGATCGGGGATCGGATCGGCGCGCTGGACCAGACAGCAAACGAGCTCGACGACGCGTTTCGCTTAATGATGGCGGGGGTGCCGAATACTCCACACGAATCGGTGCCGACCGGCAAGAGCGCGGAAGATAATTTAGAGGTCCGGCGGTGGGGCACGCCGCCGAAGTTCGATTTCCAGCCGAAACCGCATTGGGATCTGGGACCGGAGCTGGGGATTCTCGACTTCGAAAGAGCCGCGAAGATCACCGGAGCCCGGTTCGCGGTGTATTGGGGCCTGGGAGCCAAGCTCGAACGCGCGCTGATGAATTTCATGCTCGATGTGCATACCAAAGAGCATGGATATAAGGAAGTGCTGCCGCCGTTCGTGGTCAACTCGGCCAGCTTGTATGGGACCGGGCAGTTGCCGAAGTTCGAAGCGGACCTGTTCAAGCTTCAGGGCACGGATTATTACCTGATTCCGACTGCGGAAGTACCAGTGACGAACCTGTATCGCGACGAGACGCTGGATGCGGACGCGCTGCCGATCAAGTTGTGCGCGTACACGCCGTGCTTCCGCAGCGAAGCGGGGTCGTATGGACGCGACGTGCGCGGGATCATCCGGCAGCACCAGTTTCAGAAAGTCGAGCTGGTGAAGTTTGCGCATCCGGAAACTTCGTATGAAGAATTGGATGCGCTGACGCGCGACGCGCAGAATATTCTGGAGCGGCTGGGGCTGCCGTATCGAACCGTGGTTCTGTGTACGGGCGATATCGGGCCGTCGTCGGCGAAGACGTATGACATCGAGGTCTGGCTGCCGGGGCAGAACGGGTACAAAGAAATTTCATCGTGTTCCAATTTCGAAGCGTATCAAGCCCGGCGTGCGTCCATTCGCATGAGGTCCGGGAAGAAAACGGATTTTGTCCACACGCTGAACGGAAGCGGGCTGGCGATCGGGCGGACTTGGGTCGCGATCGTCGAGAATTACCAGCAGGCCGACGGAAGCGTGGTGATCCCGGAAGCACTGCGGCCGTATATCGGCGCCGAAGTCATCAAACCCGCAGCGAAATAAGTAAGACATGGATCGCGCGGCATTGGCATCCTGCTTCGATGCCCAGCGGGCTGCGTTCCGTCGGAATGTGCCGGATTACGCGGCTCGATTGAACGCGCTGCGGGCCCTGGAACGCGCGCTGATGAAGCAGCAGGACGCGATTGCGCACGCGATTTCTGAGGATTTCGGAGGAAGAGCGGCGGAGGAGACCATCGCGCTCGAACTGGTTCCCACGCTGGGCGAGATTCGTTACGCAATCGCGAATTTGCGGCGCTGGATGCAGCCGCGTCGGGTTCCGGTTTCCTGGCAATTCTGGCCGGGACGGGCGGAGGTGTTGTATCAACCGCTGGGCGTGGTGGGAATTTTATCTGCGTGGAACTATCCGCTGTTTCTGAGCTTCGGTCCCTTGGCCGGCGCGCTGGCGGCGGGGAATCACGTGATGCTGAAGCCGTCCGAACTGGCGCCGCGGACCGCGGAAACTCTGCGCACCATCGCTACGGAGATTTTTCCGCCCGACTATGTGAGCGTGATTCTGGGCGAGGCTGACCTCGGCGCGGACTTTTCATCGCTGCCGTTCGATCATCTTCTATACACGGGTTCGGCGCGAGTCGGAAAGCTGGTGATGAAAGCGGCGGCGGAGAATCTGACTCCGGTGACGCTGGAGCTGGGAGGAAAAAGCCCGGCGCTGATTCATCGCGATTATCCACTGCGGACGGCGGCCGAAAGAATCCTGACGGGCAAGCTCTACAACGCCGGACAGACCTGCGTCGCGCCGGATTATGTGCTGCTGCCGGAAGATCGGCGGGATCAGTTCATCGGCTGGCTCGGGAAGTGACGGCGCGGATGTTTCCGCGGTTGGTGTCGAATGCCGACTACACGCGGATCATCAATACGCGGCATTACCAGCGGCTGGCCGGGCTGGTGGGGGACGCGAAGAATCGAGGGGCGCAGGCGATCGAGATCAACCCGGCGGCTGAATCCTGCGATAACGCGAATCGCGTATTTCCGCCGACGCTTTTGATGAACGTCGACGATGGAATGGCCGTCATGCAGGAAGAAATCTTCGGGCCGGTGTTGCCAATCGTGGCGTATCGAACGATGGAAGAAGCCGTGGAGTATGTGAACGCGCGCCCGCGGCCGCTGGCGTTTTATTATTTCGACAACCACGGCAAACGAGTTGACGAGATGCTCGCGCGGACGTTCGCGGGAGGCGTGACCGTGAACGATTGCGTGTTTCACGTGGGGCAATGCGGGCTGCCGTTCGGAGGCGTGGGAGCGAGCGGCATGGGCCGCTATCACGGCTTTGACGGGTTCGAGACGTTTTCAAAGAAGAAAGGCGTGTTTCTACAGGGACGTTGGAGCTCGCTCAGCTTGCTGCGGCCGCCCTATGGTGCGACGGCGCGGCGGCTTCTCAAATTTATCGTGGGAGATTAACGCCGCGTGGCTCCGTGGCGGCCCTCGCCGCCGGCAAACCGGCTGGCGCCTGCTACGGTTTCGCCGCTCTCGACGACTTCCCTGCCGCGCCTGAACTCGTTGCGCATGGCGGAATCCTGATCGCGGCCCCACTGTTCGTAAACCGAGAGTCGGTCCGAGCGCATGCATCGTTGGGGAAAGGCGCACAGGGCTCGGGCGAGCTCGATGGCGCCTTCGAGCGCATATCCGGTTTCGGTCAAACGATTCACCAGTCCCATCCGCCAGGCCTCTTCGCCCGAAACGCCTCGGCCGGTGAGGATCAGGTCGAGAGCGTTGCTCTGCCCAATCAAACGGGGAAGACGCACGGTGCCGCCATCGACCAGGGGGACGCCGAAGCGGCGGCAGAATACACCGAGCACTGCGTCTCTGGAAGCGACGCGCAGATCGCACCAGATAGCGAGTTCCAGGCCTCCGGCGACCGCGTAGCCTTCGACCGCGGCGATTACCGGTTTCGAGAGCAACATCCGCGTGGGGCCCATGGGACCGTCGCCGTCCTCGGACATCGAATTGCCGTGGCCCTCCGCCATGGCTTTGAGGTTGGCGCCGGCGCAGAAGTGGCCGCCCGTGCCGGTCAGAATCGCTACATTCAGATTGGGGTCGGCGTCGAACTGGCGGAACGTCGCGGCCAGTTCGCGCGCGGTTTGGAGATCGACGGCGTTACGCGCCTCGGGCCGGTTGATGGTCACGATGGCAATCTGGTCTCGGGTCTCGAATTGAACTGGCATCTTCAGCGAGCCGCGGCTCCGGTGGTCTTCTTTCCGGGCACGGCGACGGGCGCCTTTGGAAGGCTGATCAGGTTCGCCAGAAACTGGTACGCGCCGTCGGTTCCGGCCGGCAGTTGACGCCATAGACCCAGGCCCAGGTAGATCCAGCGACCCTTGCCGATTCTGCCTTCGACCAGCGAGCCCAGCTTTTCGCCGGGATTGTCCTTGAATGAGTCCACCATCGAAACCAGGTCGATGTATTTCGGATCCTTTTCGCCCAGGAAGTACAGCCCGCGCTCCTGCACCCATCCCGCCCAGGTGGCCGCGCCGATCTTGTTCGGGAAGTTGAATACCGGGTCCGCAGGCACCAGCACTTTCACGGGAACCGTTTCATCCGAGACGCGGTTCCCGCTGACTTTCGCCGGGAACGGACCGTACTGCGCCTGGTTGAACTCCATCTTGTTGTACTGGACGATCACGGTTCCGCCGCGCTCGGCGTAATCCAGCAGGCGGGAATTGTAGGCGCGCAGATCCGCGCGCCGCTCATAGGCGCGGACGCCGGTGACGATGACGTCGTACTTCGAAAGGTCGCCCCACGCCAGTTCGTCCTGATCGATGAACGTCAGCTTCGCGCCGAACTGCTCGATCGCCGGCGGCACCTGATCGCCGACGCCGTTCACGTAGCCGACGCTGATGTTGGGAGTGACCTTCACGTCGACGATCTTGAGCGCGGTCTCGGCGGGCTTGATCACCTGGCGGCGCTCGACGTGCGGATATTCGATTTCCTGATATCCGTCCGTGAATTTTTCCTCGCCTGTGGAGGGCGATGTCACTACGGCGCGCAACGTATATTCGCCGGTCTTGGCCTGCACCGGAGCAGTGATCTCGAATCGCGCTGATAGCGATTCGTCCTCGTGCATGAACTGAATCGCGACGCTGGCCGGCGTCACCTTCCATCCAGCCGGCAGTTCGAGCGCGACGCTGGCCTGCGCCGCGCCCTTGGTGCCGTTGGTGACCGTGACGTGGATCTCGCGCTGCACCGCTTTCGGCAAGCAGCGGGAATCACCGCGAGCGGCGGCGTGACGCGCACCGAAAACGCCGGCACGACGTTCAGCTCCATGCGCTTGTCGCCGGTGTAGATGTCCTTCACGTACCGGAACTGAACCGGCATTTCCTTGGTTACCTCGGCCGCTCCCGCTTTGACGTGAAACGTGACGCGGAACGGCGTCGGCGGAATGGCACGCCGAACGGCACGCCGGGATCGAACTTGCTGATCGCCGGATTCGCGGGGTTCTTCCAGTAATCGTCGGTGAAATACGGCGTGGTGAGCTTCGCGTTCTTCGGGACGTGCGCATCGGAGCTGCAGGTGTAGACGGCATCCTTCTTGATCGGCCCCGTGGCGCACGGAGCGGGCGACTCGAAGCCAGCAATCGCAACGCCGGTCACGCTGACCTCCGATGCGCCGCGGTTCACCGCCAGCATTGAGACATTGACGGGCTGGCCCCAATCACCAGGCCGTCGTCGGCGACCGCGTCGAAGGTCAGGCCGTGCGCGGCGAGCACGGCATCCTCGTAGTCGCGCTCCTTGATCGCCAGACGGAAATCGATCTCGTAGCGAGCCAGTTCGCTCAGACCCATCGAGGCGAGCTGCGCGCGAAGCGACCGGATCCCCGCCAAGCCAGCTTCAACGGGAGCGGCGGTGCCCGCATCGTTGCCGCCGTCGAACGCCGCTTGCGCGCGCTTGGCATCGCCGAAAATTTCAGCCAGCGCTCGCGTGAGCGCCTCCGGCGGATTCGGACCGGCATACTGCGCGATCGAGGGCAGGCTGATGTCGATGCCGTCGAACAGCGACGTCTCGTTCTTCGCCATCTGGCCGGGAATGGCGCTGTCAACCAATTGATAGCCGCCGGGACCGCGTCCGCCGCGCCCGCCGCCGAGTCCGGGCAGCGGCGGCAGTCCGCCCGTGCCCTGGCATTTGTGACTGGCTGCGCGCGTCGGAGCCGATCTCGGCGTACGTCCGGCACAGCAGCGGATCGTACATCGCGGTGTTCTGTACCGTCAGCTTCACGGGTGGCGTGGTCGGAGGCGGAGGCGGTGCAGCATCGCCTCGACCTCCACGGCCGCCGCCGCCGAAGCCGCCCGTCATGTAAAACTTCTTCGGCTGCCACGGCCGCAGGCCTTCTTTGATCTGCTCGGGATAAGCCGATGGATCGCCTGCCTGGCGATACGCCTCCGTCGCCAGGATCGTGGTCGCCTCGTGAGCGCGATCGCCGCCGCGGCCCTGGATGTTCATGGTCACGAACACGTCGGGGCGGAAAGTGCGGATCAGGCGTACGAAGTCGCCGACGATCTCCTTGCGGCCCCACTTGTCGATCACTTCCTGCGGATCGAAGGAGTAGCCGTAGTCGATCGCGCGTGTGAAATACTGCTCGGCGCCATCGAAGCGATGCGCCGCGAGCAGCTCCGAGGTGCGCAGCACGCCGATGTCGCGAAACAGCTCCGGGCCGATTTCATTTTGCCCGCCTTCGCCGCGATTGGTCTGCACGTCAATCGAGCGCAGGCCCATGCCGTGCGTGAACATGGCGAATAGCGCGTTATGCTCGTCGTCGGGGTGAGCGGCGGATTGCATGAACGTCCCGGATACGCCGAGTTTCCGGAGCGCGAGGCCCAGCGCGACGTGGCCGCTGTCTTCGGAAACCAGCGGGAAATTCATCCGGTTCTGTGCCAGAGCGGCAGCGGCGAGCGTAATCGCGAACGCGAGAGTGAGCGGACGTTTCATCAGGTGTAACCTAGAGTTTGAGTTTATCCTATACACGTAAGCACGCGCCCACGCCGGCCATCCTTGACCCTGTCGTTTGAGACATTTATGATAAGCCTGCGGGGAAGGTGGACATTGCCGATCAAATCGTTCGCGAAATACGCGCTGCTGGGTTGTGTGTTTGCTCTCGGGACCGCGCCTGCACAGGACGCGGAATCGTTTTCGACGCCCGCGACGCGGCAGGCATTCGTCACGCAGTATTGCGCCGGGTGCCATAACGAAAAACTTCGCTCCGGCGGATTTTCGTGGACTAAAATCGACCTCGCGCAACCCGAACAGACGGCCGCGCTGACCGAAAAAGCGATCAAAATGGTGCGGGCCGGAATGATGCCGCCTCCGGGCATGCCTCGGCCTAGCGCCAGCACCGCGAGAGCCTTCGCGGGATCGCTCGAAGCGCGCATCGATCAGGCCGCTGCCGCGCATCCTAATCCAGGCTCGCCGGACCTTCATCGCCTGAATCGCACCGAGTATCGCAATGCAGTTCGGGATCTGCTGAATATCGACGTGGATGTTTCCGGAATCCTGCCCGCCGACGACATGAGCCACGGATTCGACAACATGGCCGATGTGTTGACCGTCTCTCCGGCGCTGATGGAAGGCTATATTCGAGCCGCCGGAAAAATCAGCCGGCTTGCGGTCGGCGACCCGCAGGTGGCTCCCACTACGGCGAGTTTTCCGGTCCTGAAAATCCAGAACCAGATGCGGCATGTCGAAGGCGCGCCGTATGGAACGCGCGGCGGAGCTTCCGTTGTTTATTACTTCCCGGCGGACGGCGAGTACGTGTTCAAAGTATCGTTCTTCCACGACCTGGACGGTCCGTGGTGGGGCAAAAATCAGGGCAAGGGGCAGCAACTGGAGATTTCGGTCAACGGCGCACGCGTGGCGCTGTTGACGCTCGACCCGAACATGATGCCGACCGATACGCGTCAGTCTGTGCCGATCGCGGTGAAGGCTGGACCGCAGCGGGTTTCCGCGGCGTTTCTCGAAAAGTTCGAAGGACCGGTGGAGGACATCGTTTCGCCGGTCGAAAACGTGCTGATCGACACCACGCACGCCGACCTCCCGGGGCTCACATCCTTGCCCCATCTGCGCGAGCTCGATATTACGGGGCCAACGAAGGTCACCGGGATATCGGACACTCCCAGCCGTCGTGCGATTTTCAGTTGCCGTCCCGCCGCGGGCGCGGATGAAATTCCGTGCGCGAAGGAAATCATTTCGAGGATCGCGCGGCAGGCGTATCGCAGGCCGGTAACGGATTCGGATGTCGAAGACCTGCTCAGCTTCTATCAAAAAGGCCGCAATCAGGGCGATTTCGATTCGGGCGTTCTCGCTGTGGTGCAAACCATTCTCTCCGATCCCGAATTCGTGTTCCGGTTTGAGCGCGCGCCGTCGAACGTCGCGGCGGGAACGAATTATAAAATTAGCGACCTGGAACTGGCGTCGCGTTTGTCTTTCTTTTTATGGAGCAGCGCTCCAGACGACGAGTTGATCACGATCGCGAGCCAGAGCAAGCTTCGCGATCCCGCGATTCTGGAGAAGCAGGTGCGACGAATGCTCGCGCATCCTAAATCGGAGTCGCTGTCGAACGTCTTCGCCTATCAATGGCTGCATCTTCAGAATCTGAACGACGTGCAGCCGGACGCGTTTTTGTTTCCGAACTTCGACCGCAACCTGGTGGATTCGATGCGGCGCGAAACGGAGATGTTTTTCTCGAGCATCGTCCATGAGGACCGTCCGGTTCTGGATCTGCTGACCGCGAACTACACTTTCGTCGACGAGATTCTGGCCAAGCACTACGCGATTCCCGACGTTCTCGGCTCCAAATTCCGGCGCGTGCAAATCACGGATGAAAACCGTTTCGGGTTGCTGGGCCAGGCGAGCATTCTGACGCTGACTTCGGTTTCGAATCGGACGTCTCCGGTGGCGCGCGGGAAGTATGTGATGCAGGTGTTGCTGGGCACGCCGCCTCCGCCGCCGCTGCCGAACGTGCCGGCGCTCAAAGAGAATGAAGATAACGGCAAGGCGCTGCCGGTTCGCGAAAAGATGGAGCAGCATCGCAAAAACGAACCCTGTCACTCCTGCCATCAGTTGATGGACCCGATCGGGCTTTCGCTTGAGAATTTCGACGGCGTGGGACAGTGGCGGACTCGGGATAGCGGAGTCCCCATCGACGCATCCGGACGGATGTTCGATGGCAGCAAGCTGGACGGTCCGGTCAGCCTGCGGCAGGCGATTTTGAGCCACTCCGATGTGTTCATCGGCACCTTCACGGAAAATTTGCTGGCCTATGCGCTGGGCCGCGTAATCGATTCGCGGGATTTGCCCGCGGTTCGGTCGATCGAGCATGAGGCGGCTCGCAATGGTAACCGTTTCTCGGCATTCGTTTTTGCGATTGTCCAAAGCACGCCATTTCAGATGAGAAGAGCGGAGGCCGTGGAGCCCGCCCCGTCCAGCGCGGGGCCCACGCAACCCGTCAGGCGATAATTCGGGAGGAGACGAACTTTGATCATCACGAAAAAACATCTTTCGCGGCGCACCGTGCTGCGCGGCATGGGAGTGACGCTGGCGCTGCCCTTCCTGGACGCGATGGCGCCGGCGCAGACGCCCGTGGCAAAAACCGCTGCGAGCCCTCGATCGCGCCTGTGCTGCGTCGAGATGGTGCACGGGTCGGCAGGCAGCACCGTGGACGGATCGAACAAACATTACTGGTCGCCTGAGAAAGACGGGCGCGATTTCGAGTGGACCCAGACGCTGGAGCCTCTGGCGCCGTTTCGCGACAGCATCACCATCATCAGCGATACGGATCTGCTTCCCGCGGGCGCGTTCGCCGATAACGAAGAAGGCGGCGATCATTTCCGGTCGAGCGCGTCCTACCTGACCGCCGCTCACGCCAAGATGACCGAGGGAGCCGACATTCTTTGCGGGACGTCGCTCGATCAGTTGTACGCGCAGCAGTTCGGCCAGGACACTCCGCTGCCGTCGATTCAACTTTGCATCGAGAGCCAGTACTCTTCAGGATCGTGCGATTACGGTTACGCCTGCGTGTATTCGGATACGATTTGCTGGGCCTCGCCTACGCAGCCGCTGCCCATGACCATCGACCCGAGGATGGCGTTTGAGACACTGTTCGGCGACGGATCGACGCCGGAAGAACGAACCGCTCGCCAAAAGATGAATGGCAGCATTCTCGACCGGATCACCCAGCGCGTCGCGATGCTGCAAAAAGATCTGGGCCCGCGGGATCGCAGCCGGTTAAAGGATTACCTGGACGATGTGCGCGAGATCGAGCATCGCATTCAGCGAATCGAGAAGTACAATTCGAGCGGCGTGGCGCGCTCGCTTCCCTCGGCTCCCATCGGCGTGCCGGATTCGTTCGATGAGCATGTGAAGCTGATGTTCGATCTGCAAGCGCTGGCGTTCATGACCAACACCACGCGCGTCGCGGCGTTCAAGATGAGCCGCGACGTCTGCCAGCGCGTGTATCCGGATAGCGGCGTGAACGTTCCGTTCCACTCGGCGTCGCATCATGGCGAGAGCCCCACGCGGATCGCCGATTTCGCCAAGATCAACCGGTATCACGTCAGCCTGGTCCCCTATTTCCTCGAAAAGCTGAAGAACACGCCGGATGGCGACGGCAACTTGCTGGATCATTCGCTGGTCCTGTATGGAAGCCCGCTGGGCGATTCGAATGCTCATAATCACAAGCGCGTGCCGATCTTCCTGGCCGGTCATGCAAGCGGCGCGGTCAAAGGGAATCTGCATGTCCGCTGCAAGGAAGGTACGCCGATGGCAAATGTGCTGTTGACCGTCGCGCATAAGGTCGGAATGAACTTGGACAGGATTGGCGACAGCACCGGAGAGATCGCAATTTAGGGGGCATCGATGCGAACCACATTGATCGCTGGATTTTTGCTGAGCGCGACGTTGATCTGGGCCGCCGATACTCGCCTGGCGGACGCGGCGCAGCAGGGCGATGCGGAAGCCGTCCGCGCGCTGCTGAAGCAGAAGGTGGACCTGAATGCGTCGCAGGGCGACGGCAGCACGGCGCTGCATTGGGCCGCCCACAATGACGACGTCGAGATGGCCAAGGCCTTGCTTGCGGCTGGCGCAAGCGTCAAAACCACTACACGCATCGGCGCAGCCACGCCGCTCTTCATGGCCTGCCGGAACGGCAGCGCGGCCATGATCGAGGTCCTGATCAAAGGCGGCTCAGATCCAAATTCGACGGACGAGCACGGCACGACGCCGCTAATGGTGGCCGCGTTGGCGGGTAACGCCGATGCCGTGAAGACGCTGATCGAGCATGGAGCCGATGTGAACGCTCGGGAAGGCGTGCATGGGCAGACCGCGCTGATGTTCGCCGCTGCGCTCGGACGGGCGAGCGCGATTCAGGTGTTGCTCGCGAGCGGCGCGGATGCCAGTATCACCAGTAAACCGGTGAAGCTCGCCAAGATTCCCAGCTCTTTTGAGGGCTTCCAAAAGCCTGCATCGGAAGCGGCACCGAAGGGACCGCAGGCGCGGGGGGGCGCGAAATCGAACGACGCGTCCGCGCAAGATAAAGCAGCGGTCGATGCACTCGCCAATGCACTCGGGTTCAAGTCGGCCGAATACCGCGCCGGCGCGGAACAAGGCGGTGGTGACCTAAAGGATTCCGTACAGAAGCTGATCGCGAAAGTTGACGAGCTGGAAAAGAAGCTACCCGGGGGCGCCGCTGCGAAGACTGAGGACGATCCGATGCGTCCGCCGCGTGACCGCGGAGCTGGCGAAATGGGCGGGATGACCGCGTTGCTGTTCGCCGCACGCGACGGCCACACGCAGGCCGCGCGAGCTCTGGTTGAAGCCGGGGCCGATGTGAATCAGATCAGTCCCGCCGATAAAACCAGTCCGCTGGTGATGGCGGTGGCGAATGGACATTTTGATATCGCGAAGTTTCTCCTCGATTCCGGCGCCGACCCGAACGCCGCCAACGATCTGGGATTGACCGCGCTGTATGGCGCCATCGACATTCAATGGGCGCCCAAGGGTTGGTTCCCGAATCCCGACATCGGACAGGAGAAAGTTTCCTATCTCGATCTGATGACGGCGCTGCTTAACGACGGCGCGGATCCGAACGCGCGACTGGGAAAGAAGTTGTGGTTCCGCGCGTCCGGCGACCATTCCTGGGTTGACTCCGGCGGAGCCACGGCGTTCTGGCGCGCCACGCAAGCGCTGGATCTGACCGCGATGCGTCTGCTGATCGCACATCATGCCGATCCCGACATATCGACCACCGGAGGCGATACGCCGTTCATGGTCGCGTGCGGAATCGGCTGGGGCTATCACTACAGCGTCAGTTCGCCGGATTACTCAGTCATGGATGCGGCGAAATACCTGATGCAGTTAGGCGCGGATGTGAACGCGGCCGACGCGCGCGGCTACACGCCGCTGCATGGAGCCGCATACCTCGGCAACCACGAGCTGATCGCGTACCTGATGGATCACGGCGCGGACATCAAAGCCGTCGCGAAGGATAAGAATACCGTGGCGGACATGGCGAACGGTCCCACACGATTCGGCATCCCGCATCCGGAGACGGTTGCCCTGCTCGAAAAATTGGGGTCGGCGAACTCCCATAATTGCCGATCGGATCAGTGCCTGGTGAATCCCAGAGACGACAAGAAACCGACGGCTACACCTACGTCAGCGTCGCCATCCAGTTCGTCTCAGGAAGACAAGAAGCCTTAACTCGATTTACTTCGCCTTGAACCACAGCACGTGGTTCTGACTGGTGACGGCAGTCAACACTTCGTCATTCTTGCTCACCGTCACCGAGTGAATCCCGTTCGATTCGACCGACCCGAGCACCTTGCCGGTCTTACGGTCGAGCTTCACCATCCAGCCCGGCGAAGGCACTGGAGTGTCGATGGTCTGCATCGCGGCCCATACCACGCCCCGGCTCACCTGAACGGCGTAGGTTCTGCCGAGCGGCCACTCGCTCAGGAATTTGCCGTCCAGATCGAAGCGCTGCACACGCCCGTTTTCCCGATCCGCGACGTAAAGAATATTGTCTCTGTCGATGGTGATCCCGTGCGGCAGACGAAACTGGCCCGGACCGTTTCCCGCGGTTCCCCACTCGTGCACGCGCTTTCCATCTGGCGTATATTCGAGCACGCGCGCGTTTCCGTAGCCGTCCGTAATGAACAGGCGTCCATGCGGCCCGAACGTGATGTCGGTGGTCCCGACGAAGCGGCTGCGTCTTCCCGTAGGCTGCTCGCCGACGTCGATCTGCATGAGCTTCTCGCCTTTAGGAGTGAACTTCAGCACGGTCGAGCTTTCCGCATCGACAGTCCAAATGTTGCCCGCGGGATCGATGCGGATGCTGTGGGGAATCTTGTACAGCCCCTTACCCCATGACCGCAGCACGCGGCCGTTTCGATCCGCGACGATCACGGGATCGGCCTTTTCGCCGCGTTGCAACAAGTAAATGGTTCCCTTGGGATCTATGGCGACCGAAGAAATCATCCCCAGTTCCCATCCGTCGCTGGGAGGCTGAATGGGCAGTTCGGTCCGGTTGAGAATCGACTTTGGCGCGGCGTCCAGCACCGCGTGAAGATGAGCCGTGGCTTGCGCTTTACTGGCGTCGTCCGCGGTCTGCGCGCAAAGCGGCAAGCAAATCAAACATAAAAGATTTTTCGACATCTGACCGCAGGATTATGGCACAACGAATTGATCCGAGCAAGTAGAATAAAGATTCTATGCGTGTTTTTCTCTTCCTGGCCGCGACGCTCGCCGCCTTCGCCGCCGACGCGAAGCTTACGCCTGAAATGCAAACCGTGGTGAGCCACATTTCGGCGGATTCACTGCGCGGGAATCTTTCCTTCATCGCGTCAGACATGCTGGAAGGCCGAGCCACGCCGTCGCGCGGGCTGGATCTCGCCGCGGAATACATCGCCGCGCAGTTCCGGCGGGCTGGACTCGAACCGGCGGGTGACGACGGATTTTTCCAGACCGCTTCCCTGCACGTCCGCGAACAGAATCCGAGTGGATTCGAAATGACGGTGACTGCGGGAGGAAAAACCATTCGCGTCGAGCCGAGCCAGGCGTCGATCGTGCCGGATCAGCCAATCCGGCTGGACAACGTGGGAATTCTCGCGACGGATGGGCGCGTTTCGCCCGAGCAAGTCGCGGGGAAAGTGGTCGTGTTCGTTGGACGAAGACGGTCCGACGTTCCCCGTGGAGCCACGCTGGTGCTGTTCGCCGCGCGAAACGGCGTGCGTCCCGCAGTCAGCGTAGGAGACGATCCGGTGCCCAATTCAATTTTTTCGGCCGAGCTGCTCGACGCGCTGAAAAACGCGAAAGACGCCCGCGTCACCTTGCACGTCGAGCCCGCAGTCGACCGGCCGGTTAAGGTCCGCAATGTGGCGGGAATTTTGCGCGGATCCGATCCTGCGTTGCGCGATACCTACGTGATGCTGACCGCGCACTACGATCACCTGGGCATGCGCGCCACCGGCGAAGACCGGATTTACAATGGCGCGAACGACGATGGCAGCGGAACCGTCTCCGTCATTGAGATTGCTGACGCGCTGGCCGCGCTTAATCCGCATCCCAAGCGCAGTGTTCTGTTTATGACATTTTTCGGCGAGGAACTGGGCCTCTACGGATCGCGCTATTACGGGAAACATCCGCTGGTGCCGCTCGCCAAGACCATCGCCGATCTAAACCTGGAACAGGTGGGCCGCACCGACGCGTCCAACGGCCGCCAAGTCAACAATGCAAGCCTCACCGGTTATGATTTTTCGGATCTTCCGCGTATTGTGGCGGACGCAGGGAAGCTCACCGGCGTGAAAGTCTACAAGGACGAGGCGGCCAGCGATCAATATTTTTCACAGAGCGATAATCAGGCGCTGGCGGATGTCGGCATTCCCGCGCATACGCTGTGCGTCGCGTTCGAGTATCCCGATTATCACGCCGTCGGCGATCACTGGGAGAAGATCGACTACAACAACATGGCGAAGGTCGATCGCGCGGTCGCCTTGGGGCTGCTGCACATAGCGTCGGACGCGCCGCCGCCGAAGTGGAACGAGTCGAATCCCGCGGCCGCGAAATACGTGGAAGCCGCCAAAAAGCTCAAGCAGTAATCTGATCGATCGCCGCGATATCTTCGGCAGTCAGCGCCCAGTTCGCCGCGTTCACGTTCTGGTCGAGTTGCTCCGGCTTGGTTGCTCCCGCGATCACGCTGCCGACGCCCGGCCGCGAGGCGAGCCACGAAAATGCCAGCTCCAGCATGGTGCGTCCGCGCTCCGCGCAAAATTGCGCGAGTCGTTCCACTTTCTGCCAGTTCGATTCCGTCAAATAGCGGTCCGCGAGAGCCTTTGTGTTCGAGAGCCGCGTGCCTTCAGGCAGATGGTCGCGCCGGTATTTTCCGGTGAGCAGCCCGCTGGCGAGCGGAAAATACGGCAGCAGCCCCAGGCCGTAAGCCTGCATCGCCGGAATCAGTTCCGCTTCGATCTTGCGCACCAGCAGGCTGTATTCGTCCTGGCAGGAAATGAATCCGTTGGTGCCGATCTCGCGCGCTGTCCAGTACGCTTCGGCGACCTGCCATCCTGGAAGATTCGAGCATCCCAGGTACCGCACCTTCCCCTGCCGGACCAGATCGTCGAGTGCACGTAGCGTTTCTTCGATCGGCGTCCGTGGATCGGGCTGGTGCAATTGATAGAGATCGATCCAATCCGTGCGCAAGCGCCGCAAGCTGTCCTCGACCTCGGACATGATATAGCGCCGCGACGCCCCGATCTTTTCCGGCTGGTCCATCAACATGCCGAATTTCGTGGCGAGCACGATTTTGTTGCGGCGTTCGCCTAGAATGCGGCCGAGCTGCTCCTCAGAGCCGCCCTTGTTGCCGTAGATGTTGGCGGTGTCGAATAGAGTGATCCCTAGGTCGATCGCCTTGTCGACCACTTTTCGCGTGGCTTCCAGATCGAGGCGTCCGCCGAAATTGTTGCAGCCCAGTCCGACCTCAGTCACTCGCAGACCGGATTTTCCCAAGTTTCGCATGTTCATTTAGATGTGCACCATGACTTCGCGAAGCGATTTTTTTGCGATCGACGGAACCTCCGCGCCCGGTGCCGGGTAGCCCACCGGAATCAGTACGAATGGCCGCTCATTCGCCGGACGATTGAGAATCTTCTGAAGAAATCCCATAGGGCTGGGCGTGTGGGTCAGCGTCGCGAGACCGGCCATGTGCAGCGCGGCGATCAGGAATCCCGTCGCGATGCCGACGCTTTCCTGCACGTAGTAATGCTTGATCTTGCGGTCGCCCTCCAGACCATAGTCGATCCGGAAGACCACGATCAGGTACGGCGCGACCTCCAGAAATTCCTTGCGCCAGTCCGTTCCGAGTGCGAACAGCGCGTCCAGCCATTCTTGCGGAAAGCGGCGATCGTAGTTTTCGCGCTCTTCTTCTTCCGCGGCGATACGAATCTGGCGTTTGATCTCAGGATCGGAGACCACGACGAATCGCCATGGCTGCTGATTGGCGCCACTCGGCGCGAGCGAAGCGCAGCGGATCGCGTTTTCGATCAGCTCGACCGGAACCGGAGCCGGAGAAAAATTGCGCACCGTACGGCGCTGCGCCATGCGATGAACGAATTCCCGAGACCGCCGCAGTTGCTCCTCCGGCGCCAGCGCTTCAAATTTCAGCGGCTCAAACTTTTTTTCCAAAGGCGTAGAGCGCGGAGTGCGGGCGCGAGTAAAGCTGATGGGCGGCAATGGCAGGAATCGCGCGGCATTCGCTTTCATTGAAATCGGAGACGTCCGAGCCGTTCGGCCCCCGAAACCCCGGCCAGTGGACGGCCGACGAAAGCAGCGGGAATATCGATGCGCTTAGAAGTTTCATTTCTCACCGAAACAATACAAGCCGGCGACCGTGCGGATATAAATTCTCTTATCGGCGATCGCGGGGGTCGCGAAAATATCTTCATCCAGTTTGTTCGCCGCAATCTGTTCCTGCTCTCCACCGGCCTTCAGCACGTACACCACGCCACTGTTCGCCGCGATGAAGATCTTTCCATCGGCCGCCACCGGAGATGAAAAATATCGATCCGAATTGGCCCGCAACCGCGCCGCCTTCAACACTTCGCCAGTCGCCGCGTTCAGCGTGGTTAAGATCCCACTGTCATTCAACATGTACAGGACGCCTCGGTATAGAACCAGCGACGGCAACTGCGGAACGGCTTTGTGATATTTCCACTTCACGACGGAATTGGTGAGATCTCCCTTAGCGCCGCCCGATGGAACAGAAAGCGCCATCAGCGAATTTTCCGCAGCCATGGACGCCGAGTAAATGGTCCATTCATGCTGGTCGAGCCCGCCATCGTTGTTCAGATCCAGATATTTGAACAACGTCTTGGTGCGTTGATCGGGCGATTCATCCACGGAGATTTTTCCATCGTGATTGGCATCGAATTTCTTCAACACTTCGTCGAACGGCGGCACCGCGATCTGCCGGCCAGGGTCGTTTTCCGGAGTATTGAAGCCGTTGATGTAGATGGTGTCGCCGTCGATCACCGGCACGCTTTTCATCTCCGATGCCAGGCCATGCATGAACCAGACGATCTGCCCGGTATCGGCCGAGTAAACATCCATCCGGAACGAAGCCGGCGCCACGATTAGAGATTTGCCGTTCGCGTCGCGCATCACGCTGGGAGTCGACGCGCCGCTCAATGCTTCCGGGCGCTGCACCTTCCAGCGAACCTTGCCGTCATTCTGGCCGAAGGCCGCGATGTAGGACCCGCCCGACTGATCGATCACCAGCACGATCTTGTCGTCCACCAGCACGGGAGAAACACCAATGCCATAGACATTCGTAAATGGCCCGAGCGGCGTGCGCCAACGCTCATTCCCGTCGGGTCCGTAGGAAACCATGCCGTAGTCGCCGAAGAACGCGTACACATTCTTGCCATCCGATACCGGACTCGGCGATGCAGGGCTGTTGCGAGGATCTACCGGATCCTTGCGGTCCCGCGGCGCTTCGCGGCGCCATAGAACCTTGCCGGTCGCGCGATCGAGCGAGAACGTCAGCAGCAGGTCGCCTTCATACGCGGTGACGAAGATCCGGTCGCCCGCGAGAATCGGCGAAGAGTGTCCGGGCGGCAGAGGCGTCTTCCAAATCAGGTTCTTATCAAGTCCGAATTCCGCAGGCAGCCCGGTCGTGTCGCTGACCCCTAACCCGTTGGGGCCCCGGAATCGAGGCCAATCCGCCGCCACAGCCGACATTGCGAGCAGAGCGGCAAAAACCGGTAAACTATCTCTCATATACAAGGCATCCGTGACTCCTACTATAACGTCTCAACCAGGCGCCTCCGGTACCGCGCTCGACGCCTGGACTCGTGAAGTCATTCAGTGGCACTTCGACCCCGCCACTGGAACTCCTTTCTGGCTGGAACGCGCAAAAACGCTGGATTTCGACCCCCGCCGCGAGATACAGACGTACAACGACCTGGATCGTTTTGGGTTTTTCGAAGATGAGTGGTTGCGTGGTGGGCCGGTGCGGCGCTGGGTGCCGAAGGCGTACGCCGATAAGCCCATCTGCACCTTCGAAACGGGCGGAAGCACCGGCGTGCCGAAATCCCGCATCAATTACCAGGATTTTCGGATCGACTATGAGCAGTTTTCGGCCACGCTGCCCGATGAATTTTTCCCGCGCGGATCGGACTGGATCATGGTGGGTCCCAGCGGTCCGCGAAGGTTGCAGCTTGGCCGTAGAACACCTGGCGCAGCATCGCGGCGGGATCTGCTTCGGCCTGGATCTGGATCCGCGCTGGGTAATCAAGTTGCTAAAACGCGGCGACGTACAGGAAGCCGAACGCTACAAGCAGCACGTGGTGGAGCAGGCGCTGACGCTGCTGCGCGCCCACGACATCACGTGCATGTTCACGACGCCCAAGCTGCTGGAAGCGATCGCGGAAAAGATTAGCCTGAAGAAGGCCGGAATCCGCGGCATCTTTTGCGGCGGCACCGAAATGACGCCGCAGTTTCACCGATTCGCGAAAGAAGAACTGCTCGACGGCATTTACTTTGCGCCCACCTACGGGAACACGCTGATGGGTCTGGCGACGCACAAGCCGTTCGACCCCGCCGACAACTACGCGGTGATTTATTATCCGCCGAGCCCGCGCGCCATGATCGAAGTGGTCGATCCGGAACAGCCGGGCCGGGTGGTCGGATATCGTGAAACCGGGCGCGTACGTCTGACCACGTTGACCAAGGAATTCTTCATGCCCAGGTTCCTGGAGCGCGATGAATGCGAGCGCGAACCACCCTGCCCGACGTACCCGTGGGATGGAGTCCGCAACGTGCGCCCCTTCCGGAAATTTCAGACCACCGTGGTCGAAGGCGTTTACTGAGGCCGCAGGACCGCGCTCAGCGCGATCTCCATGAAATCCCGAAGGGTTTCGGCCGGCGTAAGGTTGCCATCCCGGCGATACCAGCGCGAGATCCACGTAATCATTCCGAACAAGCTGAACGCCGCCACCGTCGAGTTGACGGACCGCAGCCTTCCGTCCGCGGCCAACTGATCCAGCGTTTGCCGCAGCAGGTCAAAATACGCGCGCTTCCGCGCCAAGATCGCCCGCCGATGCGGAGGCGTCAGCGCTGACACTTCCTCCAGAATAATGGTGACCGCACCGCCCACGTCGAGAATTCGCCGCGCGTGCCGCTCGACGATCGTGCGCAGCCGCGCTTCCGGCTCGGCGATTTTCTGTGCCGGCTGGATCACGTCCTGGTCCACCATATCCATGGCGAAACCCATGATTTGGAAAAGCAGTTCCTCTTTTCCTGGAATGTAGTGGTAAATTCCTGCCTTGGTGAGCCCGACCGCCTCGGCGATGTCCTTCATCGACGTGGCTTCAAAGCCCTTCTGGCACATGATTTCGGCGGCCACACGGTAGATGTGGTCGGCGCGCTGTTCTTTCCGGTTGTTTAGGAATTTGACTTTAGTATGCGGCGGCAGAGTGCACCCCTGACATCCCGACGGCCAAAGGCGGAGAGTACGACAACTAAACCACCCATGTCAACTTCCATTGTGACGCTACGGCGCGCGTCTTCTCGCCCGGAACTGGACCTTCACTGCCGCGGCCTTGGCTGCCCTTGCCCTCGGCGTCGGCCGAACGAATTTCGAACTCCTCCCGATGCGGACGTATGGATGCCGCTGCCGCTCGATCCGAGGGAGCGCGAGGAGCGTGGCGCGCAACGTCGCTCTCATGGCCCGCTTGAAAGATGGTTTTCCATCGATCAGCCAAACGCGGAGTTCGTGACCCTGGGGCGTAGGATGTGAATACGTGGTTTCCCGAGCGTAGCATCAGGCTCGGGCCCGCCAAGAATTTCTTCACGGAATTGTCGATTGGGACCTGGTTCGACCGTCGTAGAGTCGAAAGGACCCTGAACATGGCAAATCCGTTCGTATTCGTGGAGCTAAACACCACCGATGTCGCGAAAGCAAAGACCTTCTACGGCAATCTCTTCAGTTGGAAACTGGAAGACGTTGAGATGGGACCGGAAACGTACACGATGATTAAACCCGGCGCTGGAACCGGCGGAGGAATAATGCGCCACCCCGTGCCGGGGGCTTCCTCGGCGTGGCTGGCCTACGTTGAAGTTGACGATATCGCGGCCGCGACCAAGAAAGCCAAATCGTTGGGCGCGACCATCATGAAAGACGTGACCGAAGTGATGGGCATGGGATGGTTGAGCATCCTGATCGATCCCACGGGTGCGGCGCTCGGCCTCTGGAAACAGAAGAAAGCGTAAGCGCGGAACCCGGGTCGCGTGAGCGGACAAATCCCCGGCATCCGGCACGACTGATGGATGCGTCCGCTCACGGGCTCGAACACGCGCCCGGTTGGCTATACTTCAGACAGAAGAAAGGAGCGATCCAAGCCAGTATGCGCAACATCACGCTCATCTTCGTAGTGGCTGCACTTTCGCTTCCAGGCCAGTCATCCTCCTCTTACCGCGTCACCCACACCTACACGCTGGGCGGCGACGGCAGCTGGGACTACGTCGTGCCCGATCCGCCCAATCACCGTCTGTTCATCGCCCGGCAGAATCGCGTGATGGTGGTCGATGAAGACAACGGGACGCTGCTCGGCGAAGTCACCGGCATCCAGGGCGCGCACGGAACGGCGATGGCGAACGCCACGGGGCATGGATTCGCCACTTCGGGCAACGACCAGTCCGTGGTCATGTTCGATCTGAAGACCTTCAAGGCGCTCGGCCGGATCCCGGCCGCCGAAGATGCCGACGCGATCGTCTACGACAGCGCCTCGAACCGCGTCTTCACCTTGAATGGCGACGCGCACTCCTCGACGGTGATCGACCCGCGGGCCGGGAACGCTGATCACGAACATTCCGCTCGGCGGCAAACCGGAATACGGCGCGTCGGCCGGCGACGGCAAGGTGTACGCGAATCTCACCGACACGAGCGAGGTGGTGGAGATCGACGCGAAGACGGCGACCGTGGCGCGGCGCTGGTCCACCGCGCCCGTGCAAGCAGCCGGTTTCCATGGCCATCGACACCGCCCACCATCGGCTGTTCAGCGGATGCCGCAGCGGCGTGATGGCGGTCTCCGACTATCAGGCCGGCAAGGTGGTCGCGACGCTCCCGATCGGCACCGGCGTCGACGGCGCCGGGTTCGACGCCGGCCTCCGGCGACGCGTTCGCCTCGAATGCGGACGGCACGCTCACGGTGATTCATCAGGACTCTCCGGACCAATATCACGTCGCCGAGAACGTGCAGACGCCGCAGGGGTCGCGCAATATGGGGCTCGACCCCACCAATCACCGCGTGTTCGTCGTCTCCGCGAAGTTTGGGCCGGCGCCCGCCGGAGGCAGCGGCAGAGGGCCGGTGCTGCCCGGATCGTTCACATTGATGGTGATCGAGCGCGATCCACCAGTGCACTAACCGGTAGCTCGTCTCGCCGCCACACCGCTTCGAGTTCGAGTATGAATGGTGGGCGCGGCAGGACTCGAACCTGCGACCTCCTGCGTGTGAAGCAGGCGCTCTAACCAACTGAGCTACGCGCCCGTATTTTCAGCAACTTATGGCGGGCCGCACTGCACAAGAACCTCTGCCTGATCGAGAGGCAAATTGGCTCGTATCCAGCACGTAGAACAGTTTATCATGGAGCGGCACCCCCTCAAGAACGTCTCTCGCCGAAGACCGTCGAAGGGTACGAACTTATTTGAACCCTGGCTCGCAGAGGATGCTCGGGAACACAAGTTGCGTGCGGCCGCTGATACCATCAACCTAGTGGAAGAGCAACAGATCTATTCCGCCATCGGCCCTGAAGGATTTGAACACTTGGTTGCCGCGTTTTACCGGCAGGTCCCTGGCGATGATATTTTAGGGCCGATCTATCCGGCGCATGATTTGCCAGGAGCGGAACAGCGCCTGAGGGATTTTCTCATTTTTCGATTCGGCGGCCCGTCTGTGTACCTCGAACAGCGTGGTCACCCGCGACTCCGCATGCGCCATTCGCCGTTCTCCGTCGGGCAGATTGAGCGTGACCGCTGGGTACAGTTAATGAGCACGGCGCTGGATGAAGCGGCGTTGCCTGACGAAGTTCGACGGGTCTTGCAAACGTTCTTCGAGTCCACCGCGACGTTCTTGATGAACCGGGCGCCAGGCTAGCCTGGACGAGCCGCGGCTGAAATCGAACCCCTCGCGCATGTTGACGCCGTAACCCGCGAGCCTCGGGAACGCTGGAATGAGGATCTCCCCGAATTGCGCCGTTTGCGCGAGGACTGGCGGCGGCGTCTAACCGTGAAAGATGCTCACGCCTCTACCGGCACCCGGAGGATTCCTCACGCCCCAAATAAGTGGCGCAGGCGTTCCTATGATTGCGGGGATGCCGTGGCTTGACTTCGAGCGTATTGAGGTTCAGTATTCAGGCAGGAGGACCGAACCATGCAAACCCCTGCCGCAGCCCGAGCTGTTGATTTGCACGATACCGTCGGGTCCGTGCTGGCCCAAAAGGGCCATGCTGTCTGGTCCATTCCGCCCGAGGCCAGCGTCTATGACGCCGTCGCCAGCATGTCAGAGAAGCACATTGGCGCGCTGGCTGTTTTGAGCGCCGGGCATCTGGTCGGAATCATCACGGAACGCGACTATGCCCGCAAGGTCATTCTTAAGGGCAGGCAGTCCCGTGAAACGCGCGTGCGCGAGATCATGAGCGCCCCGGTGCTGTTCGTTACGCGGGACCAGACCATCGGCGAATGTATGCACCTGATGACTTCGCGCCAGATCAGACATCTTCCCGTACTCGAAGCTGGCCGCGTTACGGGAATCGTGTCCATCGGCGACCTCGTGAACTGGATCATCACCGCGCAGGACGAGACAATTCGGCACCTCAACAACTACATCACCGGGGCGTATCCGGGCTAAGCGGCTCCCGCCTCGGGATGGCGCGAGCGCGCGCGGATCAGGTCGCCCCTTCCGTCCGTTGTGCTTTTTTGATATGCTGCCTCACCGAAGGAATACTCCCCCATGAAAGTGATTGTGCGTAGTTCATCTTTGCTGTTCTTCCTGGTCAATCTGATGCTGGGCCTTCCGGTGGTTCGGAGGCCGTTTGTAAATGATCAACGCCCGGCCCGGTAGTCGATACCCGGCGTGGTGACGGTACCGCGCGGTTCAGCGCCGACGCTCCTCTTACGGGAGCGAAATTGGCTGGAAGAGCAGGTGGTCGGCTCTAAGAGTGGCTCTATGCCTCAGTTTGGAAAGCCGTGTCCTGCTCTCGGAAGCAGAATCGCACTTCACTCGCGAGCAGTGCAATTACCCTTCGGTACCAAAATCGGCTAGTGCCTTCGTACTCCCGGCCGCGGTTAGAACCAACCGAGAACGAAATGTTCAAACAGCCACGGCGCCAGACCGGCGGCCATGCACCAAATGACGTATGGCCAGGCGGGCAATTGGTGCGCACGGGCCGGAAACCCGCATCCGCACGCGTCGCAATATGGCGCCGAGTCAAGCGATACCGTCTTGCACTCACGACATTGCTGTCTCATGACGGAATCATTATGGATCGCGAGTATGCCCACAGCCATGTAACTACCGGTCAAACTTCGCCGGCCGGAATTCACGAAGTGACCAGTACTTAACTCGGCGCGCCGCACGGTACCATGAAAGGTCTTTTCATGCCGTATAGTGGATCGAGACTGTCAAAGTCTCTTTGGGGAGAAACGCATGGAAGCCGCATTTTTGTTTCTGATCGTGATCCTGTTCATTTTTGTGTTGTACCTGGTTCTGGCGAGTTTCTTCACGGTGAACACGGCGCAAGTAGCTGTCATCACCAGATTCGGAAAATTTCTGCGCGTCGCCGAGGCGGGATTGAACTGGAAAAGCCCGCTCTTCGAATCCGTGGCCGGAACCATGAGCCTGCGGGTGAACCAGATCACTTTGACGATGGAAACCAAGACCAAAGACAACGTCTTCGTGACCATCCCGATTTCGGTGCAGAACCGCGTTCGCCCCGATAAAGTCTACGATGCTTTTTACAAGCTGGCCGACCCGACCGCGCAGATCAAGTCTTACGTCGAGCAGGTGATCCTCGGCCACGTGCCTGGAATGACGTTAGACGAGGTATTCGCCAGCCAGTCCAGCATCGCGGCGGCGGTGAAGAAGGAGCTGGACGCCGACATGTTCGCCTTCGGATACGAAATCGTCAACGTCCTGGTTACCGACATCGTTCCCGATGAGAAGGTTAAGTCGGCCATGAACGACATCAACGCCGCGCAGCGGGAGCAAGTCGCGGCCAACGCCCGCGGCGAAGCCGAGAAGATCCTGGTGGTCAAGAAAGCCGAAGCCGAAGCGGAAAGTAAAGCCCTGCAAGGACAGGGAATCGCGAACCAGAGGAAGGCCATCATAGAGGGCCTGCAAGCTTCCATCGAGCAATTCCAAAAAGTCGTGGAAGGAGCATCGGCGAAAGAGGTAATGCAGCTCGTCATGGTGACTCAGTATTTCGACACTCTGAAATCCATTGGCGAAAGCGGCAAGAGCAGCACGCTTTTCTTGTCGCATTCTCCCGGAGCGGTGAAAGACGTTGGCGATCAGATCCTGGAGTCGATGCTAGTCTCGAGCCGCGCCAAAGAGCCGGGCGTCTGAGCGCCGCTTCAACAAAATCCCTTATGCCCGGCGATTTCATGGTCATTCGCGACGCGCCGCTCAGCGCATTTGCATCCGCCATCCTCGAAGCCGCGGGAGTGCCTCACCACACTGCCGCTATAGTGGCCGATTCTCTGGTCGCCGCCAATCTTCGCGGCGTCGATTCGCATGGTGTGCAGCTTCTGATCTGGTATTGCGAGCAGATCCGCGCGGGCAACGTCGATCTCTACACCTCCGGCCGCGTCGCCAGCGAAAACGGACTCTGCCTGGTCTACGATGGCTGCAACGGCATCGGCCAGCTCATCTCCGGCATCTGCTGCGATCATGCCATTCGTCTGGCGAAGGCGGGCGGCGTCGGCATGGTGGTCGCGCGAAACTCCACTCATTTCGGAGCCTGCGCCTGGTGGGCGCAGAGGCTTTCGAACGCCGGCCTGATCGGCATCGTGATGTGCAACGCCACTGCTTTGGTCGCGCCGTGGCAGGGCCGCGAACGAATGCTCGGCACCAATCCGATCTGCATGTCCGTTCCCGGACCCGACACGTTTCTGCTCGACATGGCCACCACCACCGTTGCCCTGAATAAGATCTACAAAGCCATGTTGAGCGGCGAATCCAGCATTCCCGTCGGCTGGGCGATGGACGCGGAAGGCAATCCCACTACTGACCCGCAGACCGCCATCGACGGTCTTCCCATGCCGCTCGGCGGCTACAAAGGCAGCGGACTCGCGGTCATGGTCGAGATCCTGTGCGCCGTTCTCTCCGGCGGAGCCTTGCTCACCCAGGTTGGCGGAATCCGCAACACCACGAAAGACATGCGAGCCAGCCATCTGTTCCTCGCCATCGACGTTCGAACGCTTCATGCCGATGTCGGAATTCGTCGCGCGCATGACGCGCCTTCGCGACACCCTGAAAAGCTCCCCGCCCGCGCGCGGATTCGACGAAGTGCTGGTCGCGGGTGAACCGGAGTGGCGCGCCGAAGCCATCCGCCGCCGTGACGGCATCCCGGTTTCGCGCGGCATCTGGGATCAGCTTTCGAAACTCGCCACGAGTCTGAACGTCCCCGTACCCGCAAGCCTATAACCTAGTGTCCTGAGTCAGAAGTTCGTTGGATAATTGCTGCCCCACGTAGTCCTACTGACAACGCCCGTCATCCCGAACGCAGCGAGGGATCTGCTTTTAAAGCGTTACTAGTGTCCTGAGTCAGAAAATCGCAGCATTACATGCCGGGGCTATAATGACCATCCGACCCCATAGTCATTCCGAGCGGAGCGAGGAATCTGCTTTTCGTTCGGCTGTTAAGGAGCTTGTTGAAAAAGCTGCGCGACAATGCGGGATCTATGGCTGTTGAACCGCCTGGCACGGCCCGGTAGATATACTGTCGGAGAGTTGAGATCGGCAGCCGGTCGTGCTATGCTTCGCGCTGGCTGGTTCAGAACGCCTCCGGGTCTGCGGAAAGGGACTGCGTCCCACTGAATAGCAACCTTCGACGGTCTGCCGAGTGAACTCTTTTCTGCCCGAGCTAGCGGACACCGGGCCTTAAGGAAAGGAGCTCATGTGAAGCAAAAACTACCAACCCGCCGGATGAGGGAACACCCGGACCTCGAACAGCTTAAGCGCCAGGCAAAGGAACTGCTGAACGGTTTTGCGAAGGGCAATGTCACCGCAGCCGCGGAGATCAACGCTCACTACGACAGGGCGGACGCTGCGACGTTCGCCTTGCACGATGCCCAGTTAGTGGTTGCACGCAGCTATGGGTTTGATAGCTGGCCCAAACTGAAGGCTTACGTCGATGGCGTGACCATTAGACGGTTCGTAGAAGCGGTAAGCGCCGGTGACATTGCGCACGTGCGAACTATGTTGAAGGTGCGACCTGAGCTCGCTGATATGACCGTGTCGTACGGAGACGAGCATCGCGCGATCCACTACGCGGTGATGCATCGCCGGCCTGAGATCGTGCGGCTGCTGATGCAGAATGGCGCCAACGCGCGTGCGGGCATTGATCCGCATCGGGATGCGACACCGGCCTGGACCTTGGCACACGAGCGTGGGTACCACGAGATCGTCGCCATTATCGAGGAGGAAGAGGATCGCCGAGGAGCGCTCGAAAAGAAGCCGGTGATGACGGCCGAGCCAACGTTCGGTGACGACATCGACCGTAACGCCGTTGCGAACGGTGACGCCGCGTGGCTGCGCGCGCGTCAACTGGAAGGCAAGCTATCAAATCAAGTTCGCTGGGAAGGCGGGGGCCTGCTTACTGTTGCGGTCCAGAGCGACCGTATAGAAGTTCTTGAATTCCTTCTCGACCTTGGCTTCGATCCAGATGAGCGGGTCTCGTCGGGAGAAGGTGACTGGACCGCATACTCGCAGGGTTATCCTTTGTGGAATTGCGCGGCTTTGGGCCGTCGGAAGATGGCCGAATTACTGCTCGATCGCGGCGCGAATCCGAACGTGCATGTCGACTCAAGCGGATCGCCCGTGCATAGCGCATACAGCCACAAACAGTGGGATATGGCGGAACTACTGCGGAGCCGTGGTGGCCTGGTGACAGGCGACGCCGCAGCCCTCTATCGCCAGACCGACCTGGTGCGGCAAATGCTGGTTGACGACGAACTCGGCGTATTGCCGAAAGGCGTGAAGGCCGACAAGCCGCTTGCGGAAGAGTTGCTCCGCTTCGGCGCCGACGGAGGCACCAGCGAGATCGTGCGTATGGCGCTTGGGCATATCGATTGGGCTCGCGATGACCCGCGCTGGTTTCGCATGCTCGCTTCGCCGCTCTCCTTCTGGCACCATATTCCGTGGCTGTATGCGGGCAACAAGGATTTCGACCGAGGAGGCTACCGGGCATGTTTCCGCCTCATTCTTCAAGCATGCGATGTGAACGTCACGGGCTCGTTTGGACGGACCATTCTGCACGAGATCGCGGCGATGGGCGATTGGATCACAGACGACGAAGTAGTGGCGTTTGGGCGCGCGTCTCTCGACGCAGGCGCACGCGTGGACCAGCGCGACGAGATCCTCAAAAGCACTCCGCTAGGTTGGGCATGCCGTTGGGGGCGGACCCAGCTTGTCAGGTTGCTGCTCGAACGCGGAGCGGACCCGGACGAGAACGATGGCGAGTCTTGGGCACGTCCGCGGTCATGGGCGCTCAAGATGGGACACGATGAGGTTCGGTCCGCACTGAATTAGCACTCTCCGCGCAGCAGAGTTGGCGCAGGCTGCTGCACTGGCGTGGGCGATTGTGGAGCTCAACAAAATGGGACGTGAAAGTCCTGGGGGTGACCGGAAAATGGCTTTCTCCCACACCTCGCCTGTGACGGCGTAGGGTAGACCCACAAGCCAGATGACATCCCGGCTAAGGAATACCGCCCCTTGGCAACCAGCCGTTATTCATTCGCATGTTGCGCTAGTTGGACACACTGCTTCCTTGATGCTTGGGCGGAACTGGAGCATTCGCCCTGACAGAACACGGAGTCCCCTGGCCCGACCTTGACAACGACCGACTTCGAGTAACACGATGGTCTGTTCATGCTGGTGATCACCACCCCAACGGGTCGGATCGGCAAACAGGTTCTGGCGCTCCTGCTCGACCACCAAGATCCAATCCGAGTGATCGTTCGGGACCCGATCCGCCTGGACTCCGGCGTGCGCAGCCGCGTGGAAATCTGCCAGGGCTCGCACGATGACCCCGCTGTTCTCAGCCGCGCCCTGGAGGGGGCCGACGGCCTGTTCTGGCTGGTTCCGCCGGGCCTGGCCGGCACTAGCACGGAAGAGCGCTATCTTAGCTTCACCCGACCCGCCGCTGACGTAATCCGTCGTCGTGGTGTTCCGCATGTGGTCGGCGTCTCCAGCGCCGGACACGACTGGCCGACCCGCGCGGGCGTGCTGTCGGCCGCGTTCGCGATGGACGCGGAGATCGAGCGCACAGGAACCGCATACCGCGCACTGAGCATGCCGTTCTATATGGAGAACCTGCTCGCGCAACTCGGCGCGATCCGGGAGCAAGGGACGTTTTCCCTGGCGTATGCCGCCGACCGCCCGCTGGCCAGCGTCGCTACGCGCGATATCGCCGTGAACGCCGCGGCGCTGCTCGCCGAGCGATCCTGGGCGGGCCAGGAGCACGTTCCAGTGTTCGGACCTGATCGCCTCAGCCCCAATGCGATGGCCGCGTTGATGTCCGAGGTCCTCGGCAGGACTGTCACTTTCAGACAGATGAGCGTCGCCGACGTCAAATCGGCCCTCACCCAGCGTGGCGCGAGCGAAGGCGTGGTGCGGGACATGATCGAGACGATTGCCGCAGTGAGCGATGGCATCTACGACGCCGACCAGGCGCGCGCGATTCCAGGCCCGACCGACTTCCGCACCTGGTGCCGCGAGGTCCTGCGGCCCGCCGCGCGGTGAATATTGATCGGCTGACGGCGCTTCGCGCTTCATAACCTTGACTGGCTCGCCCTTCTAATCGGTAGCGTGCAATAGCGAGTCACCTCGTCCCACTGACTCCCGCCTGACGGCGTGGCGTTTACCAGAGAGGGCAAACTGGTTCGACAGGCAACTGGCTACGAACAGCAAAAAGCTGAAGCCGCGCTATCCCGCATCGGGTTCGCGGGCTGCGCGAGCCGAGCTTCCGGCCGCCATTGGAGTGTATCGGTGACCCACAGGTTTCTCCGACAAGGCATAATCTAAGGATGCCGGACGAGGCGCCGTTGAGTTTTGAAGCCGGTCTTCAGCAACTGGAAACCATCGTCAAAGAAATGGAAAGCGGCGAGCTGCCGCTGGAGCGCGCGCTGGAGCTTTTCGAGCGCGGCATGAAGCTCAGCGAGGCCTGCCGCAAGCAGCTCGAAGAAGCCGAAACGCGCGTCGAAATCCTCATGCGCCGCGCCGGCGAAATGCAGCCGCAGCCCTTCCGCATCGACAAGATGAACGCTTCCCGACTACATCGCTCACCAGCAGAAGCGCGTCGATGCAGCGCTCGACCGCTGGGTCCCGCCGGAATCCGAAAATCCCTCCATCATTCATCGCGCGATGCGCTACAGCCTGTTCGCGGGCGGCAAACGCATTCGTCCGCTGCTGGCCATCGCCGCGGCGGAAGCCGTCTCCGACGCGCCCGTCGGCATCGAATCGGCGGCCTGCGCGCTGGAGCTGATTCACACCTATTCGCTGATTCACGACGATCTGCCCGCGCTCGATAACGACGATCTGCGCCGCGGCCGTCCCACCTGCCACAAAGTTTTCGGCGACGCGATGGCGATCCTGGCGGGCGATGCGCTGCTGACGCTGGCGTTCGAGGTGCTCGCCAAGCTTGACGGACGTCGACGCGGAACGCCGCATCGCGCTGGTGCGCGAGCTCGCGACGGCTTCCGGCACGGTCGGCGGAATGATCGGCGGACAGGTGAACGATCTGGAAGGCGAAGGCAAGCTTCCGACGGCGCAACTGCTCGAATCGATTCATCGCGCCAAGACCGGAGCGCTGCTGCGCGCCAGCGTTCGCATGGGAGCGATTTACGCGGGCGCGGATGCCGACGCAGCTCGCCGCGCTCACGCGCTTCGGCGAGCATATCGGCCTGGCGTTTCAGATTGTCGACGACGTTCTGGACGTCGAGCAATCCTCGGAAGCGCTCGGGCAAAACCGCGGGCAAGGACGCCGCAGCAGAACAAGATCACGTTTCCGGCGGTGTACGGCCTCGAGCGCTCGCGCGAGATGGCCGAAGAGGACGCGTCTGGCGGCGCACCTGGCGCTGCAACACTTTCGACGATCGCGGCACGCGGCTGCGCGAGCTCGCCGATCTGCATCGTCCAGCGCAACGCATGATGGCATTTGATGAAGCGCCCGACAAAATCCGGCTCGATCAGTTGCTGGTCGAGCGCGGTCTGGCCGATTCGCGCGAAAAAGCGCGGGCGCTGATCCTCGCCGGCCAGGTGCTGGTCGACGGGCAGAAGAGCGACAAACCCGGGCATCAGCATCGCGAGCGACAGCCGCGATCGAAGTCGCTGCGAGCGCATGCCGTATGTCAGCCGCGGCGGCTGCAAACTCGCCGCGGCGCTGGATCATTTTTCAGGATCGACGTCAGCGGTCTGGTCTGTCTCGACGTGGGAGCTCCACCGGCGGATTCACGGATTGCCTGCTGCAGCGCGGCGCGGCGCACGTCTGGGCGATCGACGTCGGCCACGGCCAGCTCGACTGGAAACTGCGCAACGATCCGCGCGTGGTGGTCCGCGAAGGCGTCAACGCGCGCTATCTTGCAGCCCGAGGATTTTCCCGAGAAGTTCGATCTGGCCGTCTGCGATGCCAGCTTCATCTCCGCCACGCTGCTGATTCCCGCGATCGTGCCGCTGCTCAAGCCCACGGCGCGAGATGATCATCCTGGTCAAACCGCAATTCGAAGTCGGCACGCGGCGAGGTGGGCAAAGGCGGCATCGTGCGCGATCCGGAACTGCATCGCGCCGCCTGCGATCGCGTGCGCGGCGCCGTCGAGAGCGCTGGGATTCCAAGCGCAGATCATCGAGAGTCCGATTCTCGGCGCCGAAGGCAATCGGGAGTTTCTGCTTTATGCCCAGCGCATTAAGATCGAAACCGTCGGCATCATCTCCAAGCCGCGCAGCGATCGCGCCGCGCGCGCTCGTGCCGGAACTGATCGCGTGGCTGGACAGCGCGCGGAGTCGCTGTCCGCCTGGATCCCGAGACCGCGGCCTACGCCGGACGCGTCCGGTGCTTGTCGCGCGACCGAGGTCGCCGACGGCGCTCGAACTGCTGATCGTGCTGGGCGGCGACGGCACGCTGCTCTCGGCCGCGCGCGCCGTCGGCGGACCGCGACATTCCGCTGTTCGCCGTGAACCTGGGCGGCCTCGGATTTCTCACCGCGATCACAGTCGACGAGCTTTATCCGCAGCTCGAACGCGCGCTGCGCGGCGATTTCCGCGATCGCGCGCCGCCGCATGCTGCACTGCGAGCTGTGGCGCGGCGAGCGACTGCATGGCCTCGCTACGAAGCGCTGAACGACATGGTGCTCACCAAGGCCGAGATCGCCCGCATGATCGATCTGGAAGTCCACGTCGACGGTCATTTCGTGTGCGTCTACAAGGCCGACGGCTTGATCGTCTCGACGCCCACCGGTTCCACCGCCTATTCGCTTTCGGCCGGCGGACCCATCATGTTTCCCATCGGTCGCCGCGCTCTGCGATCACGCCGATCTGCCCGCACACGCTGACCAATCGCCCGGTGATCGTGCCGGATGAGAGCGTGATCCAGGTGATCAATCGCAGCGACGATCAGCGCCACCTATCTGACCATCGACGGCCAGGTCGGCGAGCTGCTGAATCGCGGCGACCGCGTGGTCTGCCGCCGCTCGGAGCACTGCGATCAGCCTGGTCCAGCCGCCCGACATGATGTTCTTCGACGTGCTGCGCGAAAAATTGAAATGGGGCGAGCCGGTGAAAGCGAAGACCCGTCGCTGACCGCCTGGATTCTGATCGCGCTGGTCGCGGGCGTCGCGTTCGGCGCGGTCTTTCCCGGGCCCGCGCAGAAACTGGGCCTGCTGGGGACGATCTTCCTGCGCCTGATCAAATCCATCATCGCGCCGCTGCTGTTCGCGACGCTGGTGGTCGGGCATCGCCGGCACCGGCAGCATCAAGACCATGGGCCGCATCGGCGGCAAGGCGATCCTGTATTTCGAGATCGTCACCACGCTCGCGCTGTTCGTCGGCCTCGGCGCGGCGAATCTGGTCAAGCCGGGCGTCGGCGTCGCAACTCGCACACGGCGCCGGCTCCCGGCGCTCGCCGCAAGCCGGCACCAGTCTCGCGCAGACTGTCGAGCACACGTTTCCCACCAGCATCATCGACGCGATGGCGCGCGGCGACGTGCTCCAGATCGTGGTGTTCGCGTTCCTCTTCGGAGCCGCCTGCGCGGCCATCGGCAGCGAAAGCGCGCGCCGTGGTCGGATTTCTGCGAGTCGCTCGCCGAAGTGATGTTCCGGTACACCAACTACGTGATGCTGTTCGCGCCGCTCGGCGTTTTCGGCGCGATGGCGGCGACCATCGGCGAGCAAGGGCCTGGGCGTGCTGCTGAATCTCGGCAAGCTGGTGGCTGACGCTCTACGCCGCGCAGGTGTTCTTCGTCGTCGTGGTCCTGGGAGCGGTCGCCGCCATCGCGCGGATCCCGCTGCGGCGCTTCATCGAGCTGCGCGCGCGAGCCGTTCCTGATCGCCTTCTCCACGGCGTCGAGCGAAGCCGCGCTGCCGCTGGCGCTCGAAAACATGGAGAGCTTCGGCGTGCCCAAGCACATCGTCGCGTTCGTGCTGCCGACCGGCTACAGCTTCAATCTGGATCGGCACGACGCTTGTATCTGTCGCTGGCGTCGATGTTCGTCGCGCAGGCCGCCGGACATTCACCTGTCGCTGGGCACGCAGATCGTCATGATGCTGACGCTGATGCTGACCAGCAAAGGCGTGGCCGGCGTGCCGCGCGCGTCGCTGGTGATCCTGGCCGGCACGCTGGCGACGCTTCAATCTGCCGGCCGAAGGCGTCGCGCTGCTGCTGGGCGTCGACGCGCTGATGGATATGGCGCGCACGTCGGTGAACCTGCTCGGCAACTGCCTGGCGACCGCGGTGGTCGCGCGATGGGAAGGCGTGAAATTCGCCGCTACGCAACCGTGACTGCGGAACTCAGATAAACATCCTGAATCGCATTCAGCAGCGCCACGCCGTCTTTCATCGGACGCTGGAACGCCTTGCGCCCGGAGATCAATCCCATCCCGCCCGCGCGCTTGTTGATCACCGCGGTGGTCACGGCATCCGCAAGATCGTGCTGACCCGACGCGCCGCCGCTGTTGATCAGCCCGATCCGGCCCATGTAGCAATTCGCCACCTGATACCGGCACAAATCGATCGGATGATCGCTCGCCAGCTCCGTGTAAATGCGCTTGTCGAATTTCCCGTACGAAGAATCGCCCATATTCAAAGCGGTGTATCCGCCGTTGTTTTCGGGCAATTTCTGCTTAATGATGTCCGCCTGGATCGTCACGCCCAGGTGATTCGCCTGCCCCGTCAGGTCCGCCGACACGTGATAGTCCTTGTCTTTCTTGAACGCCGGATTGCGCAAATAGCACCACAGCACCGTCGCCAGTCCCGCCTCGTGTGCCGCCGCGAACGCCGTGCTCACCTCGACGATCTGCCGCGTGCTTTCCTCGGACCCGAAGTAAATCGTCGCCCCCACCGCCGCCGCGCCCATATCGACAGCCTGCCGCACGGTCCCGAACATCACCTGATCGAACTTATTCGGAAACGTCAGCAGCTCATTGTGATTGATCTTCACGATGAACGGAATCTTGTGCGCATATTTGCGCGACACCGATCCCAGCACCCCGAACGTCGACGCCACCGCATTGCAGCTCCCCTCCATCGCCAGCTTGACGATGTTCTCCGAATCGAAGTAATCCGGATTCTTAGCGAAGCTTGCACCCGCCGAATGCTCGATCCCCTGATCCACAGGAAGAATCGACATGTAGCCCGTCCCCGCCAGCCTTCCATGCCGGTTGATTCTTTCCAGATTCACCAGCACCCGGTTATTGCGGTCAGACCCCGCAAACGACCGGTCTACCCACTCCGGCCCCGGCAGATGCAGACGATCCCGGGAAATTTTCGGCTGGTTGAACCCCAGCAGATATTGAGCTTTGTCGCCCAGAAGTTCTTCGATGTTTGGCATGCTGGCTCCTATTGTACTGCCATGCTGAATCGCTTCCACCGCCGGAAAAACGCCTGCGCGCGACCAACATCGCGCAGGATCTGCGCCTTTAACCGATCCACGTCTTCGAATTTCCGCTCGTCGCGCACGCGTCGCAGAAACTCCACCCGAATCCTCTTCGGAGTCTCCCCATGCAGCGGCTCCAGCAAAAATGTCTCGATACTCAGCGCGCCGTCGTCTCCGAACGTCGGCCGATACCCGATGTTCGTGATCGAGTTCCATCTCCGCCCATCCCCGCTGGTCCGCGTGATGTACACTCCGTTGCGAGGAAGAATCTGCGCGTCCGTTCGCAAGTTCAGCGTCGGCACGGTCTGCTTCGACCCCACGCCCCGCCCCTGCACCACGTCGCCCGAAATCGCATAGGGACGATTCAACAGCCTGCACGCCAGCGCGACATTGCCCGCCTCAATCGACCGCCGCACTTCGCTCGACGACACCACGCGCCCGCGGCACTTCACCGCTTCGACGATGCGCGTCTCGAATCCATATTGCTTTCCCAATTCCGCCAGCATCCGGGTATCGCCCGCCTGCTTGTGGCCGAACCGGAAATTCTCTCCCACCAGGACCACCTTCGCGCCCAGCGTCCGCACCAGGATCTGTTCCACGAACTCCGCCGGCGTCAGCCGCGCGACGTCCATCGTGAACGGCAGGATCAGCACCTGTTCAATCCCTTCGGCTCCCATCAGCGCGCAGCGCTCTTCGCCGCGTCGTCAGCAGCCGGGGCGCCCGTTCCGGCGCGACCACCGCGGCCGGATGCGGATCGAACGTCAGCACCGTCGGCCGCACTCCCCGTTCCCGCGACACCTGCACCACTTCGCGGAACAAATGTTGATGCCCCGCATGTACCCCGTCGAAATTTCCGATCGTCACCGCCGGACGGTCCGAATTCGAGCCGCCTCTGCGACGCTCCGGGCGATCTTCATCACCGACGTCAATCTCCAGCCCGTCATAGGCGAGATGCACATTCTCCGGCAGCGACGCCTCCGTCTTCTCATGCGGCAGATCGTGACAGATGTGCGTGAAATACGCGCGGCGCGGCTTCAGTTCCTTCACCCATTCGAGGCTCCGCTCCACCGTCGAATGCGTCGGATGCGGCCGATGCCGCAGCGCATCCAGAAACAAAACATCCAGTCCCCGCAATTTCGCCTTCGACTCTTCCGGAATATCGCTATGATCGGTGAGATACGCCGCCGCCCCGAACCGGAATCCCAGCACCGCCGAGTTTTTCCGTGCGGCAGCCGGATCGGCGTGAACTCCAGCCCGAACAGCTCAAACGGCTCGCCGTCCAACGTATGCAGTTCCAGCCTCGGAATCGTCGACTCGGACGGTCCGTCATTGAACGCATATCGAAACACACGTTGGATCGAAGCCAGCGTCTCCTCTAAGCCATAAATCGGAATCGCCGCGCGCTGGCGATAATTGTACGGCCGCACATCGTCCAGACCCAGAATATGATCGGCATGCGCGTGCGTGTACAAAATCGCGTCCACCCGTTCGATTCGCGCCCGCAGCGCCTGTTCGCGAAAATCCGGCGTCGTGTCCACCACGACATTCTTGTCCGCCGATACCGGATCAGAATCGACGGCCGCAGCCGTTTGTCGCGCGGGTCCGCCGAAGCGCACACGGCGCACGAACATCCGATCGTCGGCACTCCCGAGCTGGTTCCCGACCCCAGCACCGTGATATGAATCGACGGCCCGCTCATTCCGCCTTCGCGCTCGATTTCAGCACCTCTTCGGTCACCTGCACGTAGCGGAACCGCAGCTCGGTAAGCGAGTTCTCGATCATGCGCTGCTCTTCCACCGTCAGATTCCCGCGCGTCTTCTCCTGAAGCATCGCCAGCATGTCGATGGCGTGGCTCGCACCCGAAAGATCCGGCGGCTCCTTTGGTTCATCCGGTGCGCGCAGCAGTCCCAGCCGCATCTCCGCCTGCATCTTCAGCGAAAAAATCAAAAACTCGAACGTCGGTGGTGGAAGGGGAAAATCGGGTTCGCTCATTTTTCTCTATTATTAGTTTAGATCGTGCCCCGTTACTTCACCTTGTCGGAATGCGAGCGCCTGCTGCCCCAAGTGGAGCGCGCCCTTCGCGACGCCCTCTTCCACAAGTCCGAGTACCGGAAAGCCGACCACGAGCTCACCTGCACCCTGCAACATATCCGCTCTTCCGGCGGCGCTCGCATCGACCGTGGATCTTATCTCGCCCTCCGCGCCCGCCGCGACACCAGCGTCGCCGCGCTCAAAGAAGCCCTCGACAAGTCGAGCAGTCCGGCGCCCTGGTCAAGGACCTGGACATCGGCCTGATCGATTTTCTGTGATCTCTATCACGGACCGCGAAGTATGCCTCTGCTGGAAGCTCGGCGAGGATCGGATCGGCTTCTGGCACGGCACTGAGGAAGGTTTTCGCGGCCGCAAACCCATCGACGACGAATTTCTGCGTGACCATCGCGGCGAGGCTCGAGCGCCGATCCTCCGAACTGATGCTCTGCGTTCTTGTTAGACTAAGATCGAGGAAATGCTGCTCGCACGAGAGTTCGTCGATTACATTTCGCGCCAGATCATCCGCAAATTGACCCCGCAGTGGATCGAGACCACCGACTCCCAAGTCGCCGCCGAATTCATCGCCACCGTCATCGAAGAGGATTTGGCCGTCGAAGACCGTCTGAACGACGAAGTGCGCGACATGCTCAGCCAGTACAGCGAATACATGCGCCGCGAAGGCGTCAGCTACCAGGAGATGTTCCGCCGCATCAAGAACACCCTGATCACGCAGCGCAAAGTCATCCGCGCCTCCGGCCGCGACACCGGCGATCAGATGAAGCTCTCGCGCGACAAGATCAACGACATCTCCCACAAGATCGTCACCGCCCTGCGCAAAAGCCGCGAATTTCGCCTCAAGCGCGACCCCAACGACGTTCGCCTGGAGCTGGTCAAGGTGATGACGGAGCTGCTTCAGACCGAAGAGAAGGTCGACCGCGCCGCGCGCACCAAGATCCGCACGCAAAAACGCGAAATCTCCGAAGGCACCGAAGAGTGGGATCTGCTCCACCAGCCGCTACTACGCCGAAGAGCTGAAGAAGCTCGGCATCGACCTCAATCACTAGCCGCCAGCAGCGGCGCAATCGCCGCTCGTAGCCAGCAGCCACTCAACCGAGCCGCGACCACAGGGAGCGGTCAATCCCGCGGGGTCCCCACACACGCTCTTACAAAACGGCGGTTTGCAGACTAGGGACAGAGTAGTCTGTCCCCTTTTTCAAAGACACGATCGGCGAGGAAGTTCTTGGAGACGTTTCCACCGCCGATTACCCGCGACGGCTTCGGGACGATCTGTAACCCTGCATCGCACAGGGGCTCACACTGAGGATAGCGGCTCATCCCCGAATGGTTGTGGCGTTGCGAATAAGAGCCTCGAGGACTTGACATCGCGCGGCGGCCGGACGCCTATCGGAGCGCCGGTTCTCATGCTAGAAAGTAGCAGGGGAGCGGTGACGGGACGGGCGGGGTGAAACGCCAACTGGTTGCGGGGCAATGGGAAACAAGGGCGCGTCCGACGGGTGACCGGCGTCTGCGATGGTGGCGGACAGAGCGGTCTGTCCCCTTTTTCCACGTCTTAGACGACGTCGACGCCCATCGATCGCGCCGTGCCCTTCACCGAGTTCATCGCCGCCTCGACAGTGAAGCAGTTCAGATCCGGCATCTTGATCTTGGCGATCTCTTCCACCTGCTTCAGCGTGATCTTGCCGACGCGATTCTTGTTCGGCTCGGCCGACCCCTTCGCCAGGTTCACCGCGCGCTTGATCAGCACCGGCACCGGCGGAGTCTTGGTGATGAACGTGAAGGAACGGTCCGAGAAGATCGTGATCACCACGGGGATGATCAGCCCTTCCTGGTCCTTCGCCGACGTCTTGGCGTTGAACGCCTTGCAGAACTCCATGATGTTGACGCCCTGCGGACCCAGCGCCGTGCCCACCGGAGGCGCCGGCGTGGCTTTGCCGGCGGGAATCTGCAACTTCACCTGCGCTGTAACTTTCTTCGCCATGGCTTAAATCTTTTCCACCTGTAAGAAATCCAGCTCCACCGGCGTCGCGCGGCCGAAAATCGTCACCAGCACGCGCAGCGTATTGCGCTCCGGATTGACCTCGTCCACCTTGCCCGAGAAATTGCTGAACGGCCCGTCGATGATGCGCACGTTTTCGTTCTTCTCGAAACTCAGCTTCGGCCGCGGCCGCTCCGCCGAGCTCGCCTGCCGGTACAGAATCGAATTCACTTCGTCGGCCGACAGCGGCACCGGCATATTCCCGCCGCCCACGAATCCGGTCACGCGCGGCGTCGCCTTCACGGCGTGCCACAGCTCGTCGTTCATTTCCATTTCCACCAGCACGTAGCCGGGATACAGCATCCGCTTGCTGGTGACCTTCTTTCCGTTGCGCAGCTCGACCACTTCTTCGGTCGGAATCAGGATCTGCCCGATCTGGTCCGCGAACCCGAACGCTTCCGCCCGGCTTTTCAGCGAATCCGCCACCTTCTGCTCGAAGCCCGAGTAGGTGTGGATGATGAACCACTTCTTGGTCGAACAGCTCGGCAGTTCGGCCGTCTCCGGCGCCTCCGCCAGGGGCAACTTCGGGTTCCTGGTCGACTGCAAGTCACCTGGCGTTTCGGTCCTCGGGAAGCATTTCGTCTGGCATCGGATCGCCTTCTACTTGGTAAACGTATCGAACAGTTTGGTGAACCACGCGCTGGATCACATTATCGACGACAAAAAAGTACAGCGACGAAAGCGAACACGGCCACGATCACCACCGCGGTCGTCGCGCGCACCTGCTTCCAGGACGGCCAAGTCACGCGCTTCATTTCGAGCTGCAGCTCTTCGAAATATTCCTTCACCCGCGCCGGCCAACCGGCCGCCTTCTGCGTCAAACTAACTCTTCAGCCATATGTCCTCGACTCCTTATCTTGAAACCATCGCTCTCGCGCGGACGTGCATCCGGTCCGCCTCGCGCCTATCGCGCAAAGCCGCCGTAGGCGGTGGCAGGGGCGGAGGGATTCGAACCCCCACTCGCGGTTTTGGAGACCGCTGGTCTGCCGTTAAACCTACGCCCCTCCTTGGGAATCCAACCTCAGTTTAGCATTCCTGGCGCGACGCGCTTTACTTGATCTCCTTGTGCGCGTGGTGCTTGCGGCAGAACGGGCAGAACTTCTTCAGCTCCAGCCGCTCCGTCATGGTCTTCTTGTTCTTCATGCTGGTGTAGTTCTTGCGCTTGCACTCAGTGCACTGCAATGTGATCTGTTCGCGTGCCATAAACCCTCTCGCTTTAGCTCAAAATCTCCGTCACCGTGCCCGCGCCCACCGTGCGGCCGCCTTCGCGAATCGCGAACCGCAATCCTTTGTCCATGGCGACCGGAGTGATCAGCTCAACTTCCAGGCTCACGTTATCGCCCGGCATCACCATTTCCATGCCCTCCGGCAACTGCGCCACGCCCGTCACGTCCGTCGTCCGGAAGTAGAACTGCGGACGATATCCCTTGAAGAACGGCGTGTGCCGGCCGCCTTCGTCCTTGCTCAGTACGTAAACTTCGCCCTTGAACTTCTTGTGCGGCTTGATCGACCCCGGCTTCGCGATCACCTGCCCGCGCTCCACGTCGTCTTTTTCAATGCCGCGCAGCAGCAAGCCCACGTTGTCGCCCGGCGCGCCCTTCGTCCAGCAGCTTCTTGAACATTTCCACGCCGGTCACTACCGTCTTGCGAGTATCCGTGAACCCGACGATCTCCATTTCCTCGCCGACCTTGCAGATCCCCTTCTCGATCCTGCCCGTCACCACCGTGCCGCGGCCCTGAATCGAGAAAATATCTTCGATCGGCATCAGGAACGGCTTGTCGATCATCGCGCTCCGGCATCGGGATGTACTTGTCGACGGCTTCCATCAGCTCGTCCACCGTCTTTTCCCACTTCTCTTCGCCGTTCAACGCGCCCAGCGCCGAGACCTTGATCACCGGCAGATCGTTGCCCGGGAATCCGTAGCTGGTCAGCAGCTCGCGAACTTCCAGCTCGACCAGTTCGAGCAATTCCGGATCGTCCACCATGTCGACCTTGTTCAGAGCGACCACGATGTACGGCACGCCCACCTGGCGGGCCAGAAGAATATGCTCGCGCGTCTGCGGCATCGGACCGTCGGTCGCCGCCACGACCAGAATCGCGCCGTCCATCTGCGCCGCGCCCGTGATCATGTTCTTGATGTAGTCGGCGTGACCGGGGCAATCGACGTGCGCGTAGTGCCGCTTGGCGGTCTCATACTCGACGTGCGCCACCGCGATCGTGATGCCGCGGGCTTTTTCTTCCGGCGCGTTATCGATCGAATCGAAGCTCCGGAACTTCACCTTGGGATTGTGCTTGGCCAGCGTCTTGGTGATCGCCGCCGTCAACGTCGTCTTGCCGTGATCGATGTGCCCGATCGTCCCCACGTTCACGTGCGGCTTGCTGCGATCAAATTTTTCCTTCGCCATATGAGTGTCCCGGTTTGATCAGTGTGTGTGATTGGTGTACTGTGAATCTGGAGCCGTTGACCAGGATTGAACTGGTGACCTCGTCCTTACCAAGGACGCGCTCTACCAACTGAGCTACAACGGCCGAACTCTAAAAAACGTTTTGGTGGACAGGGAAGGATTCGAACCTTCGTAAGCCGCAAGGGCTGACAGATTTACAGTCTGTTGGCTTTAACCACTCACCCACCTGTCCACTTTCGCCCGCGCTCCCGCTTGCGCAAAAGGATCAGGCGCAAAGCTCAGTATACCGCAGACGCACCCCAAGTGTAGAATGGAAAACAAGCGGGCTGGCGTAGCTCAGTTGGTAGAGCATCTGATTTGTAATCAGAGGGTCGGGGGTTCAAGCCCCTCCGCCAGCTCCAGTTAGGCTGCGCGATCCGGCTACTTCGGTTTTGCCGCAGGCTGTATTGGCGCGCCGTCTCTAATTTCATCCGTCGCGCGCCGGACCACCATGTCGCCAGGTTTCAGATTCCCCATCACTTCCACCAGGTCTCCGTCGGGAACACCCTTCTTCACATCGACCCATTCCGCCTGTCCGCTATGATCGCGGATTACGAAGGTGCGCTCGGTGGTGGTTACGACACTGGTCTTGGGCGCCCACAACACCGGGTGGGAGCCCCGGATAGGCCACTTCACACTGGGATACATGCCCGGAGCCAGCGCGCCGTCGCGATTCGTCACGTCCAGTTCAACAGACATACTGCGAGTCTTCTGGTCGAGCACGTGCGCGATGCGCGCGATGGTTCCGGAAAAAGCACGGGTGGGGTAGGCGGGAACGCTGAATTCGACCCGCGCTCCGGCCACGACGCCGCCGACGTTTTCCTCCGGAACCGGAACCACGACGCGCAACCGGGAGATCTGTTGAATCACCAGCAGCGTGGGATCTCCGCCGCCGGGACCGACTAAAGCGCCCGGATGCACCAGACGGTCCGTGACCATGCCGTCGAAGGGCGCAGCGATTTTCAGGTAGGCCAGCATGGCCTGGAGCGCGTTTACCGCCGACTGGGCAGCCGCGCTGGCTTTCTGGCGCGAGTTCACCACAGCCTGAGCCGCGTCTACCTGCTTCTGAGCGAGGATTAAATCGTTTCCGGCGACGGCTCCAGGGGTCTTGGCCGCTTCGGCTGTCCGCTGGTAAGTGCTTTGGGCGCCGGCGAGCTGGGCTTCGGCTTGCACCTTGTCCGCTTCAACGGCCTGCACCTTGGCTTCGCCTTCCGCGATCTGCGCCTGCATTTCGGGGGCGGTCAAGGTAATCAGGAGCTCGCCTTCCTTGACCGCGCTGCCGCGGTCCACCAGCACGCGTTCGACGTAGCCCGGCACCTTGGCGTGCAGCGAAACCGTCAAGTACGGCCAGATCTCGGCAGGCAAGTCGACGGTCCGGGACACCGTCTTGGAAATGATCGGGGCCAGATCGCTGGTTTGTGACCAGGCCAGCGATGCGAACAGGACCCAGCACAGGGCCGCAATCGTTAGAGTCCGTGTGAAAACCCGCGAGAATCGCCCCGTAGCCGTCGCGACTCGGTTCCGCCGACGCGTCAGATCAGCTACTTGCGGAGCCGCACGCGTGAGCAAGCGATCTTTCTCGGCGTTTTCACACAGACTCGTTAAAGTCTTAAGTCGCATCATAATATCGGCTCGTGGGGTCCATCGGGTTAAGGGATGGAGAAGTAGTGGATGCGTTCCTTTGGAGGATCGCGTAGATCAAAGGCAGGATGGTCAGGGTGGCGAAAGTGGAGACCGCCAAGCCGCCGATGACGGCGCGGCCAAGCGGCGCGGCTTGCGGGCCGCCTTCGCCGAATCCGATGGCCAAAGGGACCATGCCGAAGATCATCGCGGCGGCGGTCATCAGGATCGCTCGCAGGCGGCCAATGGCGCCTTCGCGCGTGGCCTCCAGCAGCGGCCGGCCTTGGTGCCGCGCGCGTTCCGCGAACGTGACCAGCAGAATCGAGTTAGCTACCGCGATCCCGATTGCCATGATGGCGCCCATGAAGGACTGAATATTGAGTGTGGTATGGGTCGCCAGCAGCATCAGCAGGACGCCGCAAAGCACGGCCGGCACGGTCAGGACGATGGCGAGCGCGAGGCGCATCGATTGGAAATTGGCGGAGAGCAGGAGGAAGATTGCGAGGACGGCCAGCAGCAAACCGGCCCGCAATCCGGAAATGGTCAGATCGAGCGGAGGAATCTGCCCGCGCAGTTGAACCGAGATGCCACGAGGGGGCGCGCCGGCCGCCGACACCGCATCGCGGATCGGGATGGCCGCCTGCCCGAGCGTCATGTCGTGCAGGTTGGCGGTGAGGCTAATGACGTGCTGGCCGTTGTAGCGGTCGATTTCGCCGGGCATGGTGTTGAGCTTGAGGCCGGCAATGTCCTCGAGCAAGGGTTTCGGGCTGCCGCTGGGCATCACGGGAACCTTCGCGATTTGCTCGACGCTTTGCAGCCGGTTTTGCGGCAATTCGACCTGGATCTGGAAGGCGTTGCCGGAGTTGGGGTCGCGCCAGTAGTTGGGATCGGTGAATCTCGAGGAAGAGGTGGCCGGGACCACTGAGTGCACCACGTCCGCCATGGTGAGACCGAACTGGCCGGCGCGCTCGCGGTTGATGTCGATATCGAGCGTCGGAAAGTTCATCTCTTGCTGGAACTGCAAATCGCGAAGAGAACTCAGCTTGGCGAGTTGCGCCCGGACCTTCTGCGCATAGGCGTAGACATCCTGTAGATTGGCTCCCTGCACGTCCACCTGAACCGGCGTGGGCGAACCGAAGCCCATCACCTGGGTAACGATGTCTCCGGCTTCGAAGGAGACCTGGCAGTCGGGCAGATCCCTGCGCAGGCTCTGGCGGATCTGTTCGCGCAGCGCTTCGCCGCGCGGAGCGTCCGGCTTGAGCGCGACCTGGATGATGGCGTCCTGCGGTCCGCTGGTGAACAGGTGGATCAGGTCTACCGGGTAACTGGAGGGGATGAGTCCTTCGAAATCGCTGGTGATGATGACGTTTTCCTTGCCGGCCGTGCGTTGAATCACGTCCAGGGCGTGAAGCACCACCCGCTCGGTTTCCTCGATGCGCGTGCCTGCCGGAGCGCGCAGGCGGATGCGCAGAAGAGGGGCGTTGACGTCCGGAAACAATTCCGTCCCTATTCGCGGCAGTAGAATATACAGCAGGCCGATGGAGGCAACCAGATAAATGAGGACCAGCGGCCAGCGGAACCGCAAGACACCGCTCAGATAACGGCCATAGATGGAGCGCAGATGGCCGAACAGCCCCTCACTCTCTTCTCCGCGATGCGCCGAGCGCATCAGCCAGGTCGAGAACACCGGGACCAGGCTGCTGGAGAGCAGGTAGGACGCGATCATGGAGAACGCGACCGCCATGGAAAGCGGCACGAACAACTGGCGGCTTACGCCCACCATAAAGAAAGAAGGCACGAAGACCGCCAGGATGCAGAACATCGAGAGGAGGCGGGCCATCGCCGTCCGGCTGCACGCTTCGACTACCGCGCGGGCCCGCGACACACCCGGCAACATACGGGTATGAATGTTCTCGATCTCGACGGTGGCTTCATCCACCAGGACGCCGACGGCCAGCGCCAGACCCCCCAAGGTCATGATGTTGATGGTCTGGCCGGTGACCCACAGCAGAACCACGGCGCTGAGCAGAGCAAAGGGAATGTTCAGGATGACGATCAGGGCGCTGCGCCAGTCGCGCAGGAAGATCAACACCATCAGGCCGGTGAGCGCCGCGCCCAGCAGGCCTTCGAGGATCAGGCCGCGCAGCGAGTTGGTGACGTACGGAGACTGATCGAATTGCAAGCTTACATCCACGTCTTCGGGAAGGGCCTTCTTGAAAGTCGGGATGGCCGCCTTTACCGCGTCGATCACCGCCAAGGTCGAAGCGTCCGCGCGCTTGGTGACGGGAATATAGACCGTCCGTTTGCCGTCTACGTGGGCGTAGGCCGAAACGATGTCGGTTCCGTTCTCGATTGTGCCGATGTCGCGCAGATAAATCGTGGACCCGGAGACCGGCCGGATAGGTGTGCTCAGCAGGTCGGGAAGGTTGCCACCCAGGGCGGCGTTGGTTCGAGCAATGCGCTCGACCTTGCCGGTCCACATGTTTCCGGAAGGCATCACCAGGGTGGCTTTGTTGACCGCGGCGATCGCCTCTTCCGGGGAGATCTGATATTGCTTTAGCCGGTCGGGATCGAGGGTGACGACAATGGTCCGCTGGTTTCCGCCGAAGGGCGGCGGAGCGGATACGCCGGGGAGGGTGGCAAACAGCGGGCGGACGCGGTTGATGGCGTAGTCCTGTAGTTCGCCCTGCGTGTGACTGGGACTGCTGAAGACCAGCCATCCGACGGCGACGCTGCCGGCGTCAAAGCGCGTGATGAAAGGCGGCACGGTTCCCGGAGGCATGAAAGAGCGGGCGCGGTTGACGTAGCCGACGGTCTCCGACATCGCCTGGCTCATGTTGGTGCCTTCGTGGAACACCAGCTTCATCAGCGTGGCGCCCTGGATACTCTTGCTCTCGACGTGATCGATGCCCGTGATGTACAGGAAGTGATACTCGTAGTAGTACGTCAGGTAGCCTTCCATCTGCGCGGGGTCCATCCCGCTGTAGGGCTGAGACACATAGATCGCGGGATCGCCGACCTGGGGGAAGATGTCGACCGGCATTCGCTCGACGGCCAGCAGCGCGCACAGGGCGATGGCGATCAGGGTGATGACCACCGTCACCGGTCGGCCGAGGGCTGCTAAGACTAAGCGCATCCTTCACCTTCCCAAGAAATCATTGGCTTGCTTCTGCCAGGAACGGCTGGATGCTCCCGCGAGCGGTCTCGACTTGGAGCCGTGCGCGCCAGACATTCAATCGAGCCAGAGCATCGTCGATTTGCGCCTGAACCAGCAGGCGCTGCGCTTGAGCGACATCGTCAATCGGGGCCAACCCCGACTGATAACGGGCGGTGGCTTGTTGCAGAGCCACGCGCGCCGAGGAGACTTCCACCGGAGTAATCGCCGCCACGCGCCGCGCGCCGGTCAGCGTGGCCAGGGCGGTGTCAAACTGAGCTTGCATCGTGGCGGCGATGAGCGAGTATTGCGCTTCGCCGGCGCGAATGTTCGCCGACTGCATGGCTTCCTGCTCGCGAATTGCGAAGCGGTCCATCGCCGGAAACGTAACCGTGAGGCCGATCCCGTAGTTTTGGACGGTGGGGCCCAGTCCATTCAATGCGCCTAATCGGGAACCATTGGTTTCCATGCCGGTTCCGCGCGCGCCGGCCATGCCCTGCACCAGGAACTGCGGATAATACGTCCGTCCGACTGCTTTGAGTTGAGATTGCAGCTGCGCGATCGCCGCATTCTGTTCTATGGCGACCGGATTCGCGGCAGCCTGTAGCGGCGGCTCGGACTGCTCGCGTGGCAGTTCGTTCACCAGCTTGCCGGCATTCAGATCCAATTGAGACGGCGCGATGCCCACGAACTGACTGAGAGTCGCGCGGGCGACATCGATGGCCTGCTCGGCTTGGGCCAGTTGCGTTTGTGCCAGAGCGAGTTCGGCCTGGACTCTAGACTCATCTGCTCCCGGCCGAAGTTGCGCGGCGACCAGCCCATGAATGCTGTTCAGGAGGACCTGCCAACTGTCCACAGCCGAGCGCGCGGATTGCGAGGTCTGTTGCGCCGCGATCACGGTTAGAAACACATCTGCCGTGGCGACCGAAACATCATACTGGGTCCGGCTCACCGCCGCCTGGGCCCGTTCGCGCCCGGCTGTCGCGGCGGCGACATTGGCTGCGCGCAAACCGAAATCGAACGGCTGCCAGGTGACCAGGACGCCCAATCCGCTGTCCCAGACCGAACCGAAATTGTTGGCGGGAACGCCGTCGACGCCGGGGATGACGCCTTGGGGAAGCAACATGCCGTAAAAAGTGTTGCGGGTGGCTCGATTCACTTGCGCCACAGTGTCCACGCGTGGAAGGTAAGCCGTCTGAGCCAGGCGGATGCCGGCCGCGGCCGCGGTCATTTGCTCCTGGGTCACACGGATCGATGGATAGATGCGTACCGCGCCCTCCACCGCCTGCGTGATCGTAAGGCCCGCCGGAGCGGATGGCTGCTGGGCCGAAAGCACAGCGGCCGTCGGCAGCCACAAGAGCGAGAACATCATGGCATCGCGATACCGGCCTCTTCGCTTCTTTAGCACGATCGCTATTTCCCTTCGAACAGTTCTCCGATAAACTCGCGGACTTTCATTTTCGCGGCGGCCAGCGCCTTGCGCCCGAGCGGCGTGGCCCGATAGACCTTGCGAAGGGACTTGCCGTTGCGCCGCTCGGTGGCGCGTATGTACCCTTTCTTCTCCAGCCCGTGCAACAGCGGATAGAGCGTCCCCGGGCTGATGCGGTAGCCATGGCGGCCCAATTCCTCCAGCATGCCCAGCCCGAAGATTGGTTCTTCCACCGCGTGGTGCAGGATGTGGAGCCGCATCAGTCCCGAGTACAAATCCCGGTCGACTGCGGGGTCCTCGTAATCTAATTTCGTTCTCTTCATTCGATTACGAAATTCATTGTAGAGGGCTGGATCGTCGATGTCAATACGTGGTTTGGCGGCCTGATCCGGTGACAAGCGACACCCACCGCTTCCTTGGTCGCGGCTGGTTTAAGTTGCTGATATTTCAGAGAGCCGACAACGAGCCGCAACCCAAGGAGGTGGTGGGCCGCCGCGTTTTCGCACAGACTGCGAGGCTTCGGACAGACTGGTCAGAAATTGGATAACAGCGGTTATTTGAATCCTAAGCGCGGCCCTTGTTTGGATTTGCGCTCCTGAACCAGGCGATTGAACTCGGCGTCATCCAGGTACACCATATCCAGCCAGACTTGGACCATATCGTCGACACTGCGTTCTCCGAATCCGGCCCACATATTCGGATCGGGATTGCGCCGGTTCGCGGACGTGTTGTCGTGAATTCCGATCATGTGCAACACGGTTCCGGCGGGAAGCAGCGGGGCCACTTCGTCCGCGTAGATGTAATTGATGTGCCAGTTGAAATCGAAATGATCCACCGAGCTGAGGATCGTGGTTGTATTATCCAGATTGATCGCTTCCACCGTCATTCCCTTGCCGCGCATGTGCATGTGAGGCTGGAAGGTGTCGATGCGCGCGTTCCGGTTCAAACGGTAATAGCCGTCGGTGCGGACGATCGTGTTCGGCGGAACCTCCAGCTCGTCATTGGGAAGGTTGCGAATGGCGATCGACCGGACCTGGTATTTCGGCGTGAAACCCTGCGGATAGAACTTGAACGCGATGGTGGTGTGATTCATCTGCTCGCTGCCCGAGGCGTTGTAATGCATATCGAATCGCAGCCGAGTGCCTTTCTTCAACAACCGGCTGGTGTTTTCCGAAAAGATGTCTCCGTACTTGCCGACTGCATATTCGGTCAACTGGATGCCCGACTCAGGCGTTCCGGGAGGTGCATCCGGCTCGATCGCATATACCACGCAATGATGTACGATCCGGCGATTGCTGGGTTTGACTTCCATTGCCTTGATCCAGCGGTCCTCGGTCAAAGTCAATTCGGTGTATTGATCGATCCACCAATCCGAGCCTTTGGCGTACATCTTGAAATCGCCGGTGGTGGCCAGCAGGTCGGGCTGGCCGATGAACCATTCGTTATCCGCGGCGAATTTCGGTGGCGGAGGCAGATCGGCCGCGTTGCCCTGCGGCGCGCCGCCGTCCACCCATTTCACGATGGTCGCGATTTCCTGATCGGTTAACGAGATATCGTTCTTGTATTGCCGGATGCCGACCGTCTTGTCCAGATGCCATGGCGGCATATCGCGGCGCACCACTCGCTCTTTAATCGACCGCGCCCACGGCCGCGCGTCGTTGTAAGTCAGCAGCGACATCGGCGCGGAGGTCCCCGCGTGATGGCAGGTAACGCAGCTCTTCTGAAAGATCGGCGCGATATCCTTGCTGAAGGTCACCGGCTTGCCATTCGTGGTTTCGGTGTCGGCGCAAAATGCCAACGCCGGCATCAGTACCGAAGCAATGACGAATTTCATGATGTTCCCTCCTGAATCATTGACTGGCGGCCGCCACTTTTACTTTTACCTGCGCATTGGTCCAGCAGCAGTGATAACCGAAATTCCCGGCGCTCTCGCCGGACCCGTCGTCGACCACTACTTGAAGCAGATACTCGCCGGGCTCGCTAAATCTTGCCGTCGACGTGCCTTTACCGTCCACCAGCTTCGCTTTCGGCGGATCGAAGACCACTGGTCCCGGTCCGCGATACTTGGCCCATTCAAAGATCATGCCGATCGGCACGCCCCGGCGCATCGGCCGTCCGTCGTCGGTCGCTGAAAGGCTCAGCGTAAGCGAGGCCGGCAGCGTGATGGTCATTTCCGTAGAATCCAAAGTGACGACCGGAGGCGTATTGGAATAGGGATTTTTGATATCTGCGCCGCGCGTCGTGTATTTCCGGTCGATCATCCACACCGGATTGAGGGTCGCGGAAACTTGCGAGGCTTGCCCATGCGCCGTAATCGACCAGATGAGCGTCTGGTCTCCGAAGTCCTTTGGCACGGTCACACTGAAAACGTCCTTGTGCCGGCGAATCGTGAAATGCGTGGGCTGCCCGCGGTCGGCGTTTCCAGGCTGAAAACTGTTGTCGGGCCCGACCGGAATATCGGGCTCCTCTTCATAGTTGCGGTTCATATACCCGAACCACATGTTGAACGATCCATCCGGATTCACGTCGTAACCTTCGTACACCGGCGCCACCGCCTGTCCCGACCAATGGCGAAGCTGGACCACTTGCGAGCTCACCGGATGAGCCAGTGTCAAAGCGATCCCTAAGCTGAGCCAAGTTTTCAAAGCGAGGTCCCTTTAATCTCAGCGACTGACATCTTGTCGAGCGACGCCACGCAGCGCGCGAACGTGACCACTTCGCCATGGAAACGATGCTTATCGAGCTTGTCGATTCCTCCGCCCTTGGCAGGAGCGATAAATAAATACTGCGGCGTTGGAATATACGATACCGTGGGGATGCCGGCGGCCCAGAATCCCGCGCCTTCGCCGGGATATGCCCCGTCCGGTTGATAGGCGAACGTGCGTTTAGCCTCGGTCCCGTCGACGGCTTTGAGAAAAACCGAGCCTTCAGCCTTCAGCGGCGTGTAGCAGAGTCCCCAATCGTACTCGCCCGAGGCTTTGTATTCGTTCGCCGCCGGATGATCCACCCACTCGGTGGCGCCCAGGTGTTCGATGGTCACGCATGCGACGGCTTTTTTCATCAAGTCCGGATTGGATTCGCGCCAGTCCTGCGTTCCGCGAACATAGCCATGACCGAAATGGCCGGTGGTCATCAGGAACACCAGAGTCCGGTTGCGCTGCGACTGCGGAATTTTCGCGAAATATTTCGCCAGCGCCACGACGCCAAGTCCTCCGTTCTCCTCGCACGCGTTACAGCCGTCGGTATGCGTGTTGATGATGATCACTTCGTCCGTTTTTCCGGGCAATACGGCCCACAGATTATCAGTCGGAGTATCGGGATGCGAAGTCGCGTTCACAGTGAGACGCATCGAAGCTCCCGACGCGGCCGCTGCCTTCAGGCGCTGCCCGAGCGTGTGATTCACCCACAGCGCAGGCACGGAGGTTGAAGGCGAGCTGAACGGCAGAGCCTGATCCTCGGCGTTGCCGTCGGAAATGTTGTTCCAGATAAAAACGACTCCCGCGGCACCCGCCTTTTCCAGAGCCTTGATGTCGGGCGTGAAGCGATACACGCCAATCACTCCGTGGCGCACATTTCGATGCGGGAGATTCGCGGGGTAGGTCCCGAGCAACTGCCCCTTCACTTCGTCGCCGTTCATATCCGGTGCAGCCGGCATCTCGACCACGACGATTTTTCCCGCCGCGTTCGAATAATCGAGCTTGGGCGCCATGCCGGCGTAAACCAGCGGCGCCGTCACGCCCGACGCCGGCGTGATTCCGCAATACGGACGATAGCTGGCGGCGTGGATTTTCTCGCCGGCCAGTTCGAGTCCATAATCTTTGAGCTCCCAATACGGCAGCTTGAACGTCTTGCGCTGAGGCGTAAGCTTGGCTTCCCGCAATTTCTGGTCGAGAAAATCGACGAATTTCACGTGGCCCGGGCTGCCGGTGTACGCTGGGCACCATCCGGAAAGCTTTTCGAGCCATTTCCACAGTTCGTCGGCGCTGGGCAGACCGCCGGGCGCGATCTTGGGCAAAGACGCGGTATCCACCGGGGAAGACAGTGCCGACTGCGGCAGCATCATGCCCAAGGTAGCGGCGCCCGCTCCCTTCAGGAAGTCTTTCCGCGTCATAAAAGGCTCCTTTGCCGCAGGAGATGATTACCACGATCCTACCACCGATTGCAGGGAAAGCCAGGGTATCCTTGTGGACAAGACATTATGTTTCAGGACCTTCGTTTCGGTGCGCGGATGCTTCTGAAGTCGCCCGGCTTCACGGCGATCGCGCTTTTGACACTTGCCTTGGGCATCGGCGCGAACACCACCATCTTTAGCGTGGTCAATTCGGTTCTGCTGCGCCCGCTTCCCTATGATGATCCGAGCCGCATCGTCCAGGTTTACGACCACGTTACTTTTGACGGCGGCGGATTGATTACTTCGTCGTATCCCAAGTTCACTTTCCTGCACGATCACGCGCGCAGCTTTAAGGCTTTTGCCGCCTCAGGCTTCGCTCGATTCCAGATCAGTGGGCCACCCCCAGCCGGTCCCGTCGAGGTAACCGCGACTCCGGTTTCAGTCGATTTCTTTCGCGTCTTTGGCGTAAAACCCATTGCCGGGCGCACGTTTCTCGATGAGGAAGTTCGCCCCGGCGCAAAATCCGTGGCGGTGATCAGCTATGCGCTCTGGCAGAATCGATTTGCAATGGACCCGGCCGCGGTCGGCACCACCATCGGCGTCGACGGATCCGCAACCACCATCGTCGGCATCATGCCCGCGGGATTCGACTACCCCAACGAAACCGAAATCTGGACACCGAAATATTTCGAAAGTTCCATCATCACCCAGACTCAAATTCAGCGCGGGGCGAGCTACCTGCTGTATTACGCGCGTCTCGCTGACGGAGTCGATATCCGCAGCGCGGAGGCCGAGATCGCGACCCTTAGCCGCCAATATGACGAGTCACACCAGGGCTTCGGCGATACCGGCCGCGAGATGCGAACGACGCCACTGCGCGAGTCGCTGGTGAGCAACATCCGCAGCACCCTTCTGGTTCTTCTGGGCGCAGCCGCCTTCGTTCTTCTGATCGCTTCTGCGAACATAGCGAATCTCCTGCTCGCGCGCGCCGCTGCGCGTCAGAAGGAGGTTGCGATTCGTGCGTCGCTGGGCGCCAGCCGGTCGCGGCTATTAGTGCAGTTCCTGACGGAAAGCCTTCTGCTCGCGACGTTCGGCGCTGCGCTCGGTGTTCTGCTCTCGTTTTGGAGCATGCGCCTCATCACCGGGATCGGTCCAGCCATCCTGCCCCGCGCCTCCGAGGTCCGCATGGACACGACCGTTCTCATCTTCACGATCGCTGTTGCCGTGCTTACGGGTATCCTTTTCGGGCTCGGGCCGGCGATGCACGCCGCGCGCACGGATCTGAACGGAGTGGTCAAATCCAGCAGCCGCAGTTTGTCGGGGGCCGGGAAGCTGCGCGGCGCAATGATCGTTTCCGAAGTCGCCCTCGCGATGGTCCTGCTTACGGGCGCGGGATTGCTGATGCGCAGCTTCCTGCGCCTGGAAAGCGTCTCTCCCGGCTTTCAGCCGGCAAATCTTCTGACCATGCGCATCGGACTCTCCGGCGCGCGTTATCCGCAACTCGCGCAACGGGTCGCTTTCTACGATCGAATCCTGGAGCGCGTCGCCACCATCCCCTCCGTTCAACAGGCCGCGCTCACCAGTGCTCTGCCGGTGAACGGACGCAACCTCGGGTATTTTTTCAACATCGAAGGACGCCCCGCGCTCGAATCCACCAAGGCTCCCACTGCATGGCTGCAAAGCATCAGCCCGGACTATTTTCAGACCCTCGAGATTCCGATTCTGGCGGGCCGTACTTTCAGTCCGGCGGACAACGCCGGCGCGCCGCTGGTGGCCATGATCAACGAAACCATGGCTCGCCGTTTCTGGCCCAACGAAAGCCCCATCGGCAAGCATGTGATCTACGCGCGCGAATCGATCGTGGTCGAAATTGTGGGAATCGCCGCGGACGTCAAGATCGGCGCGCTCGACGACAACAGCCCGTACAATCAAATGTACGTTCCCTACCGCCAGCGTCCCTTCCAGACCATGTCGCTGGTGACGCGGGGCCCGTCGAATGTCGCTTCCGCCGAGCGCCGCGAAATTATGCAGATCGATCCGGACCAGCCGGTCGCCAACGTCCGAACCATGGACCAGGTGATCGCGGAATCGGTTTCCCAGCCGAGATTGAGAACCGCGCTGATCGGTTCGTTTGCCGCGCTGGCGCTGGTTCTTGCCATCATCGGCATCGCGGGCGTAGTTGCTTGGTCGGTATCGCAGCGGACCAACGAAATCGCGATCCGCATGGCCCTCGGCGCGCGTTCCTCGAACGTAATCGCGATGATTCTCCGGCAGGCGTTCGTGATGATCGGCGCAGGCCAGTTGATCGGCTTGATGGGAGCGTTGCTGCTCACCCGCGTACTGTCGACATTTCTGTTCGGCATCTCTCCCGAAGATCCGGCGACCTTCGCCGCCGTTCTTATCCTGCTCGCGTTGGTGGCGCTCGCCGCAAGCATGCTCGCTGCTCGCCGCGCTTTGCGGATCGACCCGGTTATTGCGATGCGTGCCGAGTGACCTCGCGCAAACGCCGCTCTAGAAACCGCCGCTCGCTGTCATTCGTGACCAGGGCCAGCGCTCGCCGGTAGCTTTTCGCGGATTCCTCCGCCGATCCCATTCGGCGCAGCAGATCCGCGCGGGCCGAGTGGAGCAAGTGGTAATCCTCCAGCTCGCCGGCCGCCGCCAACTCCTCGATGAGCGCCAGACCCGCCGCAGGTCCTTGAGCCATCGCGACCGCCACCGCTCGATTCAGTGTCACGATCGGCGAGGGCTGAAGCCGTTCCAGCAGGCCGTACAACAGCGAGATTTGACGCCAGTCTGTATCCGCGGCGCGTTGCGCCTGGCAGTGCAACCCCGCGATCGCGGCCTGCACCGCGAATGGACCCGGCCCGCCTCGAAGCGCTTCCTCCAGCATCGGTAGGGCTTCGGCGATTTGCGCCTGATTCCACTTCCGCCGGTCCTGCTCTTCGAGAACCACCAAATCGCCCGCCTGGTCCAAACGCGCCTCGCGCCGCGCATCGTGAAGCAGCATCAACGCCAACAGTCCGAGCGCCTCAGCCGGCGGCCGCGGAAACGTGAGTCCTCTCACCAGGCGCGCCAGCCGGATGGCTTCCGCGCACAGATCGGTTCTCAGCAGTGGACCGCCTCGCGTACTCGTGTAGCCTTCGTTGAAAATCAAATAAATCACCGTCAGCACTGCGTCCAGTCGCTCCGGCATTTCGTTCATTCCCGGTACCGTGTAGGGAATCCCCGCGTCGCGAATTTTGCGCTGGGCCCGTACCAGCCGCTGCGCCATGGTCGCCGGAGGCGCCAGAAATGCGCGCGCGATTTCGTCAGTCTGCAGGCCGCCCAGTGTCCGAAGCGTCAGCGCGACCTGTGAATCCGGCGCCAACGCAGGATGGCAACAGGTGAAGATCAAGCGAAGCCGCTCATCCGGGATTTCCTCTACATCGTAGCTCGGCTCTTCGATGTTCCGGCTGGAAGCGGCATACAACTCGACTTTTTCCCGGAAGCGAGCTGCGCGGCGTATGCGATCGATGGCTTTATGCTGCGCGGTCTTGATGATCCAGGCGCGTGGAAACTCCGGGATTCCGCCCGTGCGCCACTGATCGACAGCGGCGGCAAATGCCTCTTGCGCAGCCTCTTCAGCGACTTCGAAATCCCCGACCAGCCGGATCAACGACGCGACGATTCGCCCCCATTCGGCGCGATAAACCGCCTCGACGGCCTGGTCGGCATCCCCGTACATTAAACGATGGTAAAAAAATATGTGGCGGGTTGTCGATTCGGCCATCCGCCAATCGACTCACGTATGGAGGCGAACACATGCAGTACATGCTGCTGATTTATTTCGACGAGAAAACCCTCAGCGATACCGACCGGGAACAATGTTACCTCGACTCCGCGCAGTTCGCGCAGCGCCTCAACGAAAAGGGCCAGTATCTGCGCGCCGCGCCTTTACATCCGACCTCAACCGCGACCAGCGTCCGGGTTCGCGACGGCAAGCGTCTGGTCACCGACGGTCCTTTCGCGGAGACCCGCGAGCAGCTCGGCGGCTTTTTCCTGATCGATGCTCCGGACCTCGATCAAGCAATCAATATCGCCGCCACGGTTCCAGCAGGCCGCTGGGGCACGGTCGAAATCCGCCCGATGATCCAGGTCCCCACGCTTCCGGAAAATTCGATGTTTCGACCTGTCGATCTGGCCACGCCCCGTTCGACTCAGTAACAGAGGAACCCACAGAGGCGATTCATGATGATCGTGAAAGCCAGCAAAGAATCGGAAGCCGGCAAACTGCCCAGCGAACAGCTTCTCGACGCCATGGGCAAATATAACGAAGATTTGATGAAAGCCGGCGTCCTGCTCGACCTGTCCGGGCTTCATCCCAGCTCCAAGGGCGCCCGCATCAAGTTCTCGCAGGGGAAACGCACGGTGATCGACGGGCCGTTTGCGGAGACCAAAGAAGTGATCGGCGGCTTTTGGATGATCGATGTGAAATCCAAAGCCGATGCGATCGAATGGGCGATGCGCGCCCCCGCTCCCCATGGCGAAGACGCGGATGGCGAAATCGAGATTCGCCAGGTCTTCGGAATCGAGGATTTCCCTCCCAGCGACGCCGTCGATCGCGCACGCGAACTGGGAAAAGAGCTCGCGAGTCAGAAAAAATAGAAAGGAAAATATCATGCAACCTGCACCGGCATCGAAAACAAAAGTCACCACCGGACGCGTCCTCAGCGGCGCGCTGGTTCTATTTCTCGCATTCGACGGCGTCATGAAATTCGTGAAACCGGCGCCCGTTGTCGAAGCGTTCGCGCAGTTGGGCTGGCCGATCGGCGTCGCTGTCTCGATTGGAGCCATCCTTTTGGTTTGTACCGCGCTGTACGTGATTCCCCGGACCGCGATCCTCGGCGCGATTCTGCTGACAGGCTATCTGGGTGGCGCGGTCGCAGCCAACCTGCGCGCCGAGAATCCGTTATTCAGCCATACCTTGTTCCCGATTTATTTCGGAGCGTTGCTGTGGACCGGACTGTATCTGCGCGACTCGCGCGTGCGACTCCTGCTGAGCCGATGAGAAACCGCCATGACGGAAACTCTAGACGAATTGAGGCTCGAAACTCCGCGATTTGAAGATGGCGCACCGCTGCTCATCGCTGGGCTGCGCGGGCATTTCACCGATGCGAACTGGCACGAAATCCCCGCGCAGTGGCAGCGCCTGGCGGCTTACGGAAGCATTCCCGCACCGGCCGGGCGCATCCATTACGGCCTGTGTTTCAACCTGTCGAACGGCATCGACTATCTGTGCGGGGTCGAAGTATCCACCGCCGCCAATCTTGCCGCCGAATTCACCAGCGTGAGCATTCCGGCACAAAGATATGTAGTCTTCCCGTATCACGATCACGTGTCGAAGCTTCACCAACTGCTCGACACGATTGGGCGTAAATGGTTCCCTTCGTCCGGCTATGAAGCCGCGCAGCCCGCGGCCGGCGCGCCGAATTTCTTCGAGCGTTATGGCAAAGGATTTGACCCGCATACCGGCAAGGGTGATATAGAAGTATGGATACCAATTAAAGGGATGAAAAATGAGTAAAGTACGCGTTTTAGTTGGGACACGAAAAGGCGCGTTTATCCTGTCCTCCGACGGCACGCGCGAAAAGTGGGACGTCAGCGGTCCGCATTTTGCAGGCTGGGAGATCTATCACATGAAAGGATCGCCCGCCGATCCGAACCGCCTGTATGCATCGCAATCGACCGGCTGGCACGGGCAAATGATCCAGCGGTCGAACGACGGCGGCCAGACCTGGGAGCCGGTAGGCAACAAATTCGCTTACGAGGGCGTTCCCGGTACTCATCAGTGGTACGACGGAACGCCGCATCCATGGGAGTTCAAGCGCGTCTGGCATCTGGAGCCGTCTTTGAACGATCCGGACACGGTGTACGCCGGCGTCGAAGATGCCGCGTTTTTCCGCTCGACCGATGGCGGCAAAAACTGGAATGAGCTCCCTGGACTGCGCGGTCACGGCTCCGGTCCCCGCTGGCAGCCGGGCGCCGGGGGCATGTGCCTGCACACCATCATCCTCGATCCCGCCGATCCGAATCGCATCTACATCGCCATCTCGGCCGCCGGCGCGTTTCGCACCGACGATGCGGGCCAGACATGGAAGCCGATCAATAAGGGACTCTACTCCCAATACATCCCCGAGCCAACCGCCGAAGTCGGCCACTGCGTGCACCACATCGCGATGCACAAATCGCGCCCGGGCGTGCTGTTCATGCAGAAACACTGGGACGTGATGCGCACCGACGATGCCGGCGAACAGTGGCGTGAAGTCAGCGGCAACCTGCCCACCGACTTCGGATTCGTCATCGACGTTCACGCTCACGAACCCGAAACCATCTACGTAGTCCCTATCAAGAGCGACTCGGAGCACTATCCTCCCGAGGGAAAACTGCGCGTCTATCGCAGCCGCACGGGCGGAAACGAGTGGGAGCCGCTCACCAACGGCCTGCCGCAAAACGACTGCTACGTGAACGTCTTCCGCGACGCTATGGCGGTCGATTCGCTGGATAAATGCGGAATCTATTTCGGCACCACCGGCGGCCAGGTTTACGGGTCCGCCGATGCCGGCGATCATTGGGCGCCGATCGTGCGGGATCTCCCGGCGGTTCTTTCGGTCGAGGTTCAAACTCTGCCGTGATCAGGATCGTACTACCGGCGCATCTCCGGACGCTTGCCAAGGTCGAGGGCGAGGTAAAACTCGACCTCGAAGCCCCAGTCACCTGCCGGGCGATCGTCGATGCGCTGGAATCCCGCTACCCGATGCTACAAGGAACCATCCGCGATCAAGTCACTGGACAGCGCCGTCCCTTCGTCAGATTCTTCGCCTGCGAGCAGGATGTGTCTCACGATTCGCCGGGTGCTTCTCTTCCCGAGGCGATTGCGGCCGGAACAGAGCCGTTTATCATCCTCGGCGCCATCGCCGGCGGATAAGCCGTCCGAGGCTGATCGCGTACGCTTTAAACAAATTCTCTACAATTTGTTAGCCGACGCCGTGAAATTCACTCCCGAAGGCGGACTCGTGCGGGTGGACGTCGTGCGCAGGAATGGCGGAGTCGAATTCTCGGTCGCCGACAACGGGATCGGCATTCCTCAGGAAGATCACGCGCACGTCCTCGACAAGTTCTATCAAGTTGACAAAATCGCGGTCGGCATCGGGGAAGGCACCGGCCTCGGATTGGCGATCACGAAGCGTCTGGTGGAGCAGCACGGCGGCCGAATCTTGGTTTCCAGCCAACCGGACGCCGGTAGCCGCTTCTATTTCACGATTCCGCTCGCCTCCGAAAATCGGCGAGGTTCCACTGGCGTGTTAAGCGCGACGAAATAATCTTGCACGGAACCGACGTTGCACGCCCGGCCTGTTGTTGGAAAAACAACGCGATCTGCTGGCGAGCGTTATTGTCGACCAGATCGAAGTCCGCCGCCTGCTGCGCCGACATTAAAAATGGAACCCGACCGTACCCGTCACCGCGCGCGGCGTAACATAGTGCGTCCCGCTGAAAGTCGAAAGGAAGTTGTAGAGCGCTTCTTTATTCGTCAGATTGACGATCGCCACGCGAGCGCTCCACTTATAACGATCTCCATGAAACAGATTGTCGTGCCCGACAGACAGGTCAAAGAGGTTGCGTGACGCAATGCGAGGCGGATTGTGGTCGTCGTCCTCCGTGCCGGGCGCTGGGATCTTCACTAGAGACGAACCGTACTGCGATCCCGGGCACAAGCCCGACGCGCTGATCGGAGTGGTCGGCGTTGCGTGCAGGCTGCCGCAGAAAAGCCCCGCCTCGAACTGTTGATCGGGCGTCAGACTGGAGACATCGACTATGGAATCCGTCCCATTGGGCCCGTTATTGCAATTGCCTCCGGCGCACGGCACCGGCCCCGCCACCAGGCCGCTGTCGTATCGCCAGTTAAAACCGATCCAGGGCCCGCGCTTCCCAACCTGATATTGAAGATGCGTGGTCTGATTGAAGTTCTCGTCATGATCGATTCGAAATACGCCGCCCGCGCCGAACGACGTGGGCGTGGTGCCGATTCCGCTCACTTGAGGTCCGAAGAAGCGGGCCGCGACGCTGGAAAATACGACGAAAGCGGTAAAGCCGTGGAAGTTCGGAACACTCGCGCGCACCGCGTAACCGGGGATTTTCGAACTATTCCACTCGATCGGATACGTAATCGGCGTGTTGCCCAGAACGCTGAAGTCGTAAGCGAGGTGGGTGTATTTCCAGATGTACTCGGCATCGATCACCAGATACTTCCCGAAGGCCTGCTGAAGGCCGGCGTGGAACTCATTCCGATGGCCCGGCCTCAACGGCGAGGTCAGACAGGGATAGCCTTGCAACGTTGCGGAAAGATCGTTGATCACCGCATCGTTACAACCCAGGCTTGCCAAAACCAGGTTCTCGTTAAACGGCGTCTCCATGGTCCTGGCATAAGACACGCGCGCCACCGTATTGGTCTTCTTTAGGTTATACGCGATGCCGAGCCGAGGCTCCAGTTGATTGGCGGTAGTGATCCCCCGGTATATATCCTCGCGAAGCCCCAGGTTGAACGTCCAATTGTTTTTTGTGATGGAGTCCTGAAAAAAGAGAGCCACCTGCCGGATGTCGGCATGACCGTTGAAAGTATAGAGCCCGCTGTGCGAAGCCGGACATCCGTCGGAGGCAGGGAGAGGCGCCGTACGCGTCAAATCGTAGCACGCTAACAGCGGGTCAAAGCCGGGATTCACTTGAAGAGCGCCCGTGCAACCGTTGGGGTTGGTTGTCCCCGCGCCGGGAAAGGGGCTCCCGTCGGCGTTCAGACAAACCGGATTGAAGGTAGGATCGACAATGCCGAAGGAATCGCCTTCCGTCAAAATCGTGTCCTCATACGTTACCCCGGCTTTAATATTGTGGATACCTTTCACGTAGGATAAGTTGGCTCGCAGGCCGAGATTCGTCAGCCTTCGGTTTTGGCCAATCGTGTTGGTTTGAAGACCGGGTATCAGGTTGGCGAATGGATCGGCGCTGGGGTAATAGTTGTATTGATCCTGGCGTGCGAACCCGCCGAATGTGAGCAGAGTACTGGCGCTGATCAGCCGCGTCCAGGTTGGCGCCAGATTGAAGGTCCTGATTTTGGAAACTTGATCCGTGGGGCCGACTACCTGTCCGTTCGGACCCAGTCCATTGTTATCCGCCACCAGTCCCGACCAAGCGGTCGCATTTTGCGCATCGAACGAGTTGGGTGTTTGAAACCAGGACCGCGTGAATTGAAAATTCACATTGAACGTGTCATTTTGAGAAGGCTTGTAATCCAGACGGTCGAAGATATTCTCTTCGTTGCCATGGTCGTGCATGACCGTGAATTCCGGCCCGTCCAGAAATCGGTCAGTGTTCACGCCGCTGCCGGCAATGAAATTGCCCCACTTCTTACCGCCGTAAGCCAGGTCAAACCCGCCGCCGTAAGCCCCGAAGCTTCCAAAGGAAGTGCTGACGCTGCCGTGGGGCTCGGTCACGCCCAGGCCGGAACGAGTGGTGACGACGATCACCACGCTGGTTTTATCTCCATATTCCGCGGGAGGAGCGCCTTCGATAACCTCCATGGATTGCACCGCCTCAATCGGAATCTGGTTCGAGAACACTTTGCTCTGCTGATCCGTAATCGGCTGCCCGTCGAGCGAAAACGAATTGGAAGCATGGTCGCCCAGCCCATGGAACAAGCCATTCGAATCGGCCGAAATGCCCGGCGAGGCCAGCGTCACCAGCGAACTCAGCGAGGAGGACTGACTTTCAAGAGGGAGCTTGTCGAACAAGCCACGGTCGATATCGGTGTGGGTGGTCGGATCGTTCTCGACCAACTCCGCGGCCGCTTCCACGGTTACCGCGGTGGTGGATGTGCCGATCTTAAGGCTGATGTTCACTTCTACGGGAATGGAAGACCGCACGTCCACGTCTTGGGCGCCTGTCTCAAACCCGGCGGCCGTCGCGCTCAGGTGATAGTTGTTGAACGGCACGTTGTCCAGTTCGAACTTTCCCTGGCTGTCCGCCTGCGCTTTTTGATCGTAATGCGAAACCGGATTCTGAATCTCCACAGACGCGCCTTTAATGACGGCACCTGATGGGTCGAGGACCGAGCCTCGAATCGTTCCGGCACTTCCAGACCCTTGGCCCAGGCAGTATGGCGTGAGTACGAGAATCGCAAGACCAACAGTTTTCAGCATGGTATAGGCGAGATTACAACCTTTGCGGAATCGGCTCTAGCAAATAACGGCAAGTGACCTAAACGCGCCGTATTCGGGCTACGTTTCCCGATGAACGGACCCGCGCCCTGCGAGCAAGTTGCTCCCGTCCACTCATGGAGTCTTCCGGATCGTTGACCGTTGCTTCGTGCCCGCTCATACGAAAGTTATAGGCTGATCGGCGGGTTCATGTTAAGACAATTTGCGCCAGTTGTTTCGCAGCATGAGCTTGAGGACCCTCATTGTCGACGACGAGCCCATCGCCCGCAAGATCCTGCGGGAGGAACTGGAATTAATGCCGGACGTGGAGGTTGTGGGCGAGGCCGACAATGGATCCACTGCCTTGGAGGAGATCGCGAAGTACCAGCCCGACCTGGTCCTGCTCGATCTTCAAATGCCAGTGATGGGGGGCTTCGAAGTCGTACGGAATCTCACAGGAGGAAAGCATATGCCCGTGATTATCATCGTCACGGCTTATGACAAATTTGCGCTGCAGGCGTTTGAAGCCGGCGCAATAGACTACTTGCTCAAGCCGATCCGGCATGATCGCCTGGCACATGCCGTGGAGCGGGCCAGCCGCCTGACCAACACGGAAGCCGTCGAGAGGTTGGCGGACCTCCAGAGCATCGCTGCCCATCCTGCGGAGGCTTGGCGGTCCCGAAAAATCGTCGGCCGCGTCGGCGAGGAGTATTTCTTGCTGAGCCTTGATGAAATCTACGCGTTTCAAGCCGAAGGAGACGTGGTCTGGATTGTTACCGCCAAACGCAAGTATCAGGCGACCCAGACGCTTAAAGCCCTGGATGAGCGTCTCCGAAGTTCCAGTTTTCGCCGCATTCATCGCAACGCCATGGTAAATGTCGATCACGTCCGGAAAATGAGCGTTCTCAGCAGCCAACGATGGTTAATCACGTTAAATAATGACCAGGAATTCATCGCCAGCAAGCGCCAGGCCCGCGTCGTTCGCCGCCTGCTCCACTGGTGACCGAATTTTACTCGTACCGCAGGGCTTCAATCGGATTGATTTTCGCGGCCCGCCGCGTCGGGACCCAACATGCCAGCAGTGCGACACTCGCGAACAGCAGTCCCACTCCGATCAACGTTAGTGGATCGGCAGGCTCAACTCCAAACAGAAACGACTTTAGTACGCGTGACAACAGTACTGCCGCCAGGATCCCCGCAACCACGCCGCCGGCGATCAAGCGAAGCCCTTCGGCGAAAACCAGGTTGCGAATGTCGCTCCGCTCCGCGCCCACCGCCGTGCGAATGGCGATCTCCCGCCGGCGCGACGCCACCGACAGCGATAGCACGCCATAAATCCCCACCAGCGTCAGCACACTGCCGGCAAGTGCAAACCCGATCAGCAACTGCATCGCGAAGGTGCGCGACCCCAGCGAATCGTCGCGAATCTGATCGAGCGACTTCACATTCTCCACCGCCGCCGTCGGATCCACCGAGCGCAAGGCCCGTCGCACCGCCTCGATCATCGACCGCGGATCCGCCGCCGTACGCACCGCCAGCGTTTTCGAAAACGCCGTTGCCTGCCAAAGGCAAAGATAAATCTCCGGCCCCGCCGCGTGCGTCAGATCCTCGGTCCGGCCGTTCGACACCACGCCGATAATCTCTATCGCGGGTTTCTGCCGGTCGTCCATCCAGATCTTCCTGCCGATCGGATACGCCCCCGGAAAGTATCGATCCGCAAAAGCCTGGTTCACCACCGCGACGTTCAGCGGCCGACCGTTGTCGGTATCTCGCACGTCCCGTCCCTGCGTGATCGCCTGTCCCAGCAACTTGAAATACCCAGGCGTGACCGCCCGAAGGGGCACCGCGATTCGATCGCTAGGCTTGATCGGCAGCGGCTGACCCTCAATATCCACGGACCCACCCCAACTATTCCCCGTAAGCGGAACGCCCCACGCGAACCCCGCCTGCTCGACACCCGGAATCTGGGAAACCCGCTCCAGCGCCCGATGATGAAAGTCCTCCCACTGCTTGCGTTCCCCCACCGCCGTCACGCTCATCGTTAATATGTGTCCGGTCGAATAGCCCGATTCCACCTTCGCCAGGTTCATCATGGTTCGGATCAATAATCCAGCGCCCACCAGCAGCGCCAGCGTCAACGCCGTCTGCACAGTCGTTACGATTCGCAGGATCTGCCGTTCCCCGGGCCCCGCGCTGCTCTTGGGGCCCGCGCTTTTCAATATGTTGATCGGATCCAGTCTCGACGCCCGGAGCGCCGGAAAGACTCCCGCCAGCACCGCGGCCACCACGGCCGACCCCAGCCCGCAAGCCAGCACCGGCCATCCGGTCGTCACCGCATCCAGCCGCGGAATTGCGTGTCCCCCAATCGCCTTGAACACCTTCACGATTCCAAACGCCAGCCCCACTCCGAACCCTCCGCCCAACAGCGCCAGCAGCAGACTCTCCGTCGACACCTGCCGGAACAGCGCTAATCTTCCGATGCCCAACGCGCTGCGCACCGCGTACTCCTGCTGCCGTTGCAATCCCCGCACCAGCAGCAGGGCCGCTGCATTTCCGCACGCGATCAACAACACCAGCGCCGCCGCTCCCAACAGCGGTAACAAAATCCGGCGCCCATCGCGATTCAACTCCGCTTCAAGCGGCTGGACCTTCGCCGTAATCCCCTCGAAATCGTGATCGGCCTGCGCCTCCCGAGCCGTCAGAATCTTCAACTCCGCCTGGGCCTGATCCACAGTGATCCCGCTTCTCAGCCGCCCGACGACGTCCCAATCCTCCTGCTTTAGTCGGTCCGGGCTCACATTGACCGGCACCCAATAGTCCACGCGGGCGTCGACATTGTAATTGGGCTCCTGCGCGGTTCCCGGCGACGGAAGAAATCGCACCCCCTCCGGCATCACGCCGATCACCCTCGGCGGCGTATTCCACCGGCTGATGCGAATGGTCTTGCCGATGATATTCCGGTCCCCGCCAAATCGCCGCTGCCACAGGTCGTAGCCAAGAATGATCACCGATGGCGACTTCACGCCGGTCTCGGCTTCGGCAAACGTCCGCCCGAGCACCGGTTGCAGTCCCACAGCGCGGAAATAATCCTGCGTGACATACATCCCCTCCATGGATTCGCTCCCCTCCGGCAAAACCAGGTAATCGAACCCCCACGAATACGCCCCGATCGCCTCAAACGATTTGGCTTCTTTCTGCCACTCCATCCACTGCGTCGCGGCCCACTCCCGGGGATGGGTCATCTCGAGCCCATCGGCCCGGGCGGCTGGAATCAGCACCAGCCGATCGGGCTGCCGATAAGGAGGCGGAGTCAACAGGACGCCCTGGATCAGGCTGAAAACCGCAGCGGTAGCCCCAATTCCCAATGCCAGCGTGAGCACCGCAATCAGGGCGAACCCGGGTTGCTTTAGCAACATCCGCACGCCAAACCGTATGTCTTGAAACATGGCCCTCCCGGATTGTCTTTCTTGCGTTTGACGAGCGCAATCCATCTCGGGTTAGCAGGGACTTAGGTCGAGGTTAGTTCGCGCCGGAGGGCGCGACTGCAACATCGGTAAGCTGAAAGACGAGGCCTACCTCGCGCTATGATGAGGAGTGGCTTGTGTTCAGCCCGTGTTGAGCCATGATCGATAGCTTCTAAAGCAACCGTATCGTATCCAATTCGAGTAACCGGCGAACACCCGGTAGAAGGGTTCCCCAGGGCGTACCGATGCCATTGCTAACAGCGAACATCATCGTCTGCGAAACGATTCTTGTTGAAAAAACAGATGTGATCAGCGCAATCCGGGTGATGAACACGCTATCGCTTGCGCCCGGGAACAACTTCGCACACGTCTTCGTCGTAACATTTCTGGCGTCACAACCGCGGGATCTCTCCCAACACATCCTCAAGGTCCGAGTAACCCAGCTTAACGGACTAACGATAGCCGAGGCTCCCGATTATCCATTTGTTTACGGGTACAGGTTTGACGTTTCGGGCCTAGGTGGATTCACTTTGACCACGGAATTCAATATTGATACAAGCGGATTAGGCATTCCCAGTAACTGCGCGGTATCGGCCGATTTGGACGGGCAACCCGTTGCTCGCACGACACTCACGCTGCGGCGGGCGTGAAACCTGGTTCGGAACTGGATTCTGCCACGGACAGTGGAATCGGATTACCAAATTGGTTCATTCCGAATGATACAGCAAACGCAACAAACAAGTCGGCTAAGCGTTGACGAAGTTCGTTGCTGTCCTCTTCGAAACGCGCCAGTTCACGTTCAATCGCGTAGGCAAACCGCTGCGACTCCTCATCACCGTGCTTATGGATGTTCCAACTATAGGGCACGAACCAATCTTCAAAGTCATCAAGGGACAGCTTCTCGGACAGCAGTTGCGCCAAATGCTCGTGGATGTCGGTTACAGTAGCCATGGCCGAACCCCCAATCGTTACCAGGATAACAGTAGCAGAGATGCAGGACCGCTTCAATAAGGGGAAGTACTGGGAGCGTATGCGTCAAGGGGAATTCGCGGCGGTTGTGATCGATCAGGGGCAGCCGCAGCCAGATGTGGCCTCGAAGGAACCTAATGGCACCGTCAGTCAGATGGTTTCCTATCGAGACGCTCAGGACGACGAGATTGCACGCGTACATCAATACCTGCGTCCGGACGGAACTCTGGGAGCCTCTGGTCTTCCTGATCCTAAACGTCTGCTCGAAGCAGGGGTTCTCTATCGGCTGATGAAAAAGACGAAACGAATCGTCTGATGTCGACGCGCGCCACACCAGCACCAAGTTTGCGCGAATGATAGAATTCTTCGCGGACGATCAAGCCCCCCTACTCCAACGCGAACGCGACCACCGAGTCTCCCATTTTGCTCTTCATCTTCCCGTGTCCTCCCGCGCAGATCACGATATACTGTTTCCCCTTCCACTCATACGTCATCGGCGTCGACTGGGCACTCGCCGGAAGCTCCACCATCCACAACTTCTTTCCCGTATCCGAGTCGAACGCCCGCAAATGCGGATCGAACGTCCCTGCCGCGAAGATCAGCCCACTCGCAGTCGCGATCGGTCCGCCGAAGTTGTTCGATCCCTCCGGCCAATCGTCGCCATACTGGCCGACGGCCGTTTGCCAATATAGCTTTCCCGTATTGAGATCGAACGCCACCAGCGCTCCCCATGGTGGAGCGTTACACGGCTGGCCATTGGGCGCCACCAGCCATTCCCGATGCATCGCGTACGGCGTCCCGCGCTGGCGCGCAAATTCGCCGCCCCACGCCGTCTCGGTTTCTTTGGCATGTTGAATCGCACCCAGCATGTCTTCTCTCGGAATCAGTTTCGCGATCGCCGCCACGCGATTGGTATTCGCCAGCAGCAGGTTGCGCACCGGGTCCCACGCAGCGCTGCCCCAGTTCACTCCACCGACATTTCCGGGAAACGACAACGACCCGCGCATGCTCGGAGGCGTGAACAGCCCGTCATTCCTCAGCGATTCGATCTTCGCGCGGCACCACGCTTTGGCCTCAGGAGTTGCGCCCCAGGCGTCGTCGGGTGTCAGCTTTTGCGGGACCATCGCGCTCCACGCCGGAATCGGCTGGCTCGCCGCGGCCTGCTCGCCCGGAATATCGCTCTTTGGAACCGCCCGCTCCTCCACAGTGTGCAGCGGCTTCCCGGTCATGCGATCGAGCACGAACACATTTCCGATCTTGGTCGTCACCGCGACCGCCGGCTGGCCGTGAAATTCGATCAGCGCCGGCTGCGACGCGACATCGAAATCCCACAGGTCGTGATGGACCACCTGGAATCCCCACACGAACGCGCCGGTAGAAGCCTTGAGCGCCACCACCGAATTGGCCCACTTGTCGTCGCCAGGACGCGCACCTCCGTAATAGTCCGGGCTCGCGCTCCCAGTGGGAACGAAAACCAAATCCCTCGCTGGATCGGCCGCAATGGTCGACCACGCGTTGGCCGCTCCGGTCCGCACCTGCTGCTTTTCCGCCCACGGAATCGGGTCCCAGGTCCAAACCAGCTTTCCCGTGCGCGCATCGTAGCCGCGAACCACCCCGCGCGGCATGTCTACCGCGCCGTTATCGCCGATCGAAGATCCCGTGATCACCACATCGCCCACAATCGCCGGCGCCGACGTCACCTGATAGTCGCCATAAAACTCCGGCCCGAATACCACCCCGCGCGTCAGATCGATTTCGCCGCATAATTTCCCCGTCTTGCCGTCGATCGAAATAAGCCGCGCGTCGATGGTCCCTTCAAAGATACGCAGCTTGCAAGGCGTCCCGTCTGCTACCTTCGAGTCGGACCACGCCGAAACGCCGCGCGACGAGACTTCCGAGTAATTATGGGCCCGGTTCACCTTAGGATCGTAGGTCCACTTCTCCGCGCCCGTCCCGGGATCGAGCGCGATCACCGTATTAAAAGGAGTGCTCAGATACAGCGTGCCGTCGACCAGAATCGGCGTCGCTTCGAAAGCGGCTTTCTCGTTCAGGTGCGTTTCGGGCTGAAGCGCGCCAGTGTGATAGGTCCAAACCTGTTTGAGATGGACGGCATTCTCGCGCGTGACCTGCTTCAGCGTCGAATAACGATTGCCGCCTGCATCGCCGCCATACGCGCCCCAGCCCTGGGCGAATCCGGCTGGCGCGATCATGAAAACAGCAAGTATGCTTCGCATACCCGTACTATGACGTGCCAACCCGGAAACCGCATCTCCTTTGGGACGAACGGGCCAAAAGGATCTGGATGTTACTGTTAAGTCTTTGAGAGTCAGCTAGCTACGAGACAAACCCACCGCTTAGAACTCTCCGTCCGGCGACTTTCGCCGAAAAAGCGCAATTTAAAGGCCGGTTGGGATGCTCGGACGCATCATCCACAGCCACTGCGGCGTCCCCTTGGCATCGCGCAGAATCAGGTCGACCTTGCCGATTGCCAGCACCCGCGCCAGCGCGATGTCCTTATCTTCGAGCTTCACTTTGGACACAGTCGCGGTGATTTCGGCTCCGGGCTTTAGTTTCACGTCGAAAATCTTGATGAACTCCGCCGGGGCCAGATACATTTCCAGCGTGTCATTTTTCGTTTTGACCGTCAGATAGACGCCGGGGAGAGCGCCAGTCGAAATCTCATTTACGGCGCTGATGGTGCCGGTGATCTCGATTTCAGTCTTGAGGTTGTAGCTGGGTGCCGGGTCAGCGGCAAAAGCGGCCGACGATGCCAGCAGCAGCGTAGCGAGCGAACTTGCAGATCTTTTCATGGCCATGCTCCTGCGGAGGAAGGAGCATTTTGCGGGCCTGGCGTAACCCGTTAAGACGATTGGGCAAGCGCGTTCGGAGTTGGGGGAAATGCCCCTGCCGGCGGCGCATTTTCCGGGTGCTGTCGCTCAAAATCTTTGGTATCCCAGTTGCACTCTAAAGTCGTGGATTTATGCCAATACTTCCTCGCTCCTCCGACCAATGGTCGCTCGCACAGATTTTCAGGGCGATCGGTCCTGCCCCCATTCGAATCGTGCTCGGAAACGGCCGAGGTATTTCTCCGCCGGGAGTGACTCCGATTGCGACCGTGATCGTTCGCGATCGACGCATTTTGGCCGGATTGATAGTGGATCCGGAGGTCGCGTTCAGCGAAGCCTACGCGGCTGGAAAGGTGGAGATTCAAGGCGATCTGCTTCGCTTTCTCGAAGTCGTCTACCAGGCGTGGCCCGGCGGCAAAGTGGCGACCGCCTGGTATGCGAAAGCGTTTTCAAAGTGGACCGAATGGTGGCAGGGCGACACCATTCAGGGGTCGCGAAAGAATATTCACCATCACTACGATCTGGGGAACGATTTCTACCGACTTTGGCTGGATCGTCAATTGGTGTACACGTGCGCGTATTTTCCAACGCCATCCGCGACGCTCGAGGAGGCGCAGGAGGCCAAGCTCGATTACGTGAGCCGCAAGGTTCGCCTCCAGGCCGGGGAAAGCGTGGTGGATGCGGGGTGCGGATGGGGCGCGCTCGCGCTTCACATGGCCCGCAACTACGGGGTGAACGTAAAGGCGTTCAATGTCTCCCATGAGCAGATCCAGTACGCGCGGGAGCGAGCGAAAGCAGAAGGGCTGAGCGGGCAAGTAGAGTTCATCGAAGACGATTACCGGAATATTTCGGGAAAATTCGATGCATTCTTGTCCGTGGGAATGCTGGAGCACGTCGGCCTGAAGCACTATGCGGAACTGGGAGAGGTTATTCATCGGGCGATCGGCGACTCGGGGCGCGGCTTGCTGCACTTCATCGGGCGGAGCCACCCCGTGCAATTGAGCCGGTGGATCCGAAAGCGCATCTTTCCCGGCAGTTATGTTCCGACGCTGCGCGAAGCCATGGCGACGCTGGAGCCACGGAATTATTCCGTGCTGGATGTGGAGAATCTGCGGCTGCACTACGCGAGAACACTGGAGCACTGGCTCGATCGATTCGAACGATCGCATGACGAAGTGACGGCGAAATACGGGGAGTGGTTCGCGCGCGCCTGGCGGCTGTACCTGGCGGGATCGATCATCGCGTTCCAGTGCAACACCATGCAACTCTTCCAGATTGTGTTTGCCGGATCGAAGTGCAACCCGATGTTTTGGACGCGCGCGCCGTTGTACCACGAACATGCGCGGGACGAACAGGAGCAGGGGCACGAATGGACTCATGCGATGTCCTGATCGTCGGTGGAGGGCCCGCGGGATCTTCGTGCGCCTGGAAACTGCGAGGGTCGGGGCTCGAAATTGCGGTTCTCGATAAGGCGCGGTTTCCTCGCGACAAAGTTTGCGGCGGATGGATTACGCCCGAAGTGCTGACCGGGCTGGAGATCGATCCTGCCGAGTATGCGCGCGGGCGGGTGCTGCAACCGATCACCGGGTTTCGCACCGGATGCATCGGCGGGGTTGCGCGGACCACCGAATACGGACGAGCCGTCAGCTACGGGATTCGGCGGCGGGAGTTTGACGACTACCTGTTGAAACGCTCGAGTGCGCGGCTGCTCGAGGGAGTGCGCTTGACCACACTGGAGGCGTCGAAGGGCGGATGGGTTGCGAACGGAAATATTCGGGCTCGCATGGTGGTGGGCGCGGGAGGACACTTTTGTCCGGTCGCGCGGCTGGTGGGGGCGAAACCAGCCGGAGAGAGCGCCGTGGTGGCGCAGGAAATCGAGTTCGAGATGGACGCCGCGCAGGCCGCGGGTTGCCGGGTTCGCGCGGAGATTCCGGAGTTGCACTTCTGCGCGGATTTGAAAGGATATGGGTGGTGCTTTCGCAAGCAGAATTTCTTGAATATCGGGTTGGGGCGAATGGATCCGCACCACCTGTCGGCCCACGTCGGCGCGTTTGTGCGATTCCTGCAATCGGCGGGAAGGATTGCATTTGATTTGCCGGGCGCGCTGCCGGGACACGCGTATCTCTTATATGGCGCGTCGACGCGGAACGTGGTTGGGGATGGATATTGTTTGATCGGCGACGCGGCGGGGCTCGCTTTTGCTCAAAGCGGCGAAGGGATCCGGCCTGCCATCGAATCGGGGCTGATGGCGGGCCAGGTGATCGCCGCGGCCCAGGGGGATTACGGCGCCCGAAATCTGGGCCGGTTACGGACCTTGCTGCGGGAACGATTCGGCGAATCCAAAGATTGGGCGCTGAGCGCGGGCAGTCATCTTCCGCCGCGATTGGCGGCGGCGGTTGCGCGGAGGCTGCTGGAAGCCCGCTGGTTTGTGCGGGGGATCGTTTTGGATCGCTGGTTTCTGCACAGCGAGGGCAATGCTGCCGGCAAAAGCAGCGAAACCTCTCTTCGGTGCAGGCAAGCTCAGTGTGATACGATCCCTGGATCACAAAGGTGATACCAAACGGCCAGGAGGGAGGGGCAGACTTGTGATCTATTTGTTGTTCGTCGGATTAATCGCCGGATGGCTGGCGGGAAAGATCATGAAAGGCAGCGGCTACGGCATCATTGGGGACATCGTCATCGGCGTGATCGGCGCGCTGATCGGCGGGCATGTGCTCGGGTGGATGGGGATCTTCGCCTACGGGCTGATCGGATCGATCTGCACGGCCGTGGTGGGGGCGGTGCTGCTGATTTTCATTGTCCGCCTGATCAAGAAGGCTTAGTTCTTCGAGCGGAATAACGACAGGTCGATGGCGGCGGCCATGGCCTGGTAGCCCCAGGTGGCGACCCAATGGTTGGCGGCGTGGAGCGTGAGGGCCGCCAAGAAAATCGCAAAGCATGGAGTTTTCATTTTGAAATGTTGCCGGGTCTTATCGGCTCGCCTAACTTGAACTCGGCTCCAACGGCTGCGACGGCGGCGGTCTGGCGCGACAAACCGGTGAGTTCTCTCAGGCGGTACGTCGCTTCGATGCCGGTACAGTGGGCGCCCATGAAATTCTGGACGCCGAACTCGCGGAGCTTGGAGGCGGTCCATTTGAGCTTCTCGTCGTCGGCTTGATACAGGTGAAAGCCGCCGATGGCGGCGTGGATCGGGGCGGTGCGGACCTTCAATCGCGCATAGTCGAGCGTATTGATGATCCCGGCGTGGCCGCAGCCGGAAATGACGACCAGTCCGCGATCGGTGTCGATCACCAGCGACATGTCTTCGGGGATGTTGTCTTCTTTTTTCGAGCCATCGGGCAGAACGATCTGGCCGGCGCCGCTCCAGTTGCGTTCGGGGTATTTGCGGGGGACGGGACCGGTGAGCCAGACTCCGGGAAAAATTTCCGCGGGCGCATTATAGACCACGAATTTGCCGCCGTCGGATTCAAAATCGCGCCGCAGCTTGTCGAGCCGGTCATTGCCGCGATTCAGAAAAATACCTTCGCCGACGTGGGCGCGGATCAGCGCGTTCGATCCGACGTTGCGCTTGAGCGTGATGAGGCCGGTGGTGTGATCGGCGTGGTTGTGGCTGAGAATCACGTCCGGCACGTTGGTCAGATCGATTTTCAGATCGCGGGCGTTCTTGAGAACCGTGTCGGGGTGGGCTCCGGTGTCGAAAAGAATGCGGTGGCCGTCGACCACCACGAGAGCGGCAAAGCCCCACTCGCCCAGGCCGTTGTCGTCGGCGAGCATGGTCGAAAGAATCTTCACGTCGACCGATTTCGCGCGATGGTCCTGCGCGACAGCTAGGCCGGTTAACGCGAGGAAGCACATCAAATTCCGCATAGCTGATATGATCCCAAGAAAGCATGCGTCGTGTCCGGTATCTTCCGCTGGTGTGGCTGGCTGTGCAGGCGCAGGTGCAGCCGCCGGCGATGAACTCGAATGTAGCGGCGGCATATGAGAGCCTGCTGCGCTTGAAAACAACGGCGACGGTGCTGCATACCACCGGGCATCCCGACGATGAAGATGGCGCGCTGCTCACGTGGCTGGCGCGCGGGCAGGGCGTGAGGACGGGGTTGTTCACGCTCACGCGCGGCGAGGGCGGAGCGAACCTGATCGGGCCGGAGTTGTTCGACGCGCTCGGCGTGGTGAGGACGGAGGAGCTGCTGGCGTCGGATCGATACTACGGGGTCGACCAGTTTTTTACGCGCGCGATCGATTTTGGATTCTCCAAGCGGCTGGACGAAACCATGGAGCGATGGGGCCAGGAAAACGCCCTGCGCGATTGCGTTCGCGTGGTGCGGCTGTACCGGCCGGATGTGATCGTGTCGCGTTTTTATGGCGATGCCCGGGACGGGCACGGGAATCATCAGGCGGCGGGCGTGCTGAGCGCGGAAGTGTTCAAGGCAGCGGCCGACCCGGCGCGGTTTCCGGAGCAGCTTCGCGAAGGCCTGCGGCCGTGGCAGGTGAAGAAGCTGTACCGATCGGTGCGCGGAAACGAAGGGGCGACGCTGACGATCGACACGGGGGTTTACGATCCGCTGCTCGGCGCGAGCTACCGGCAAATCGCGGCCAAGGGATTGAGCTTTCAAAGATCGCAAGGGGCGGGCGAGAGTCGCGCGACACCGGGACCGTCGCCTACTGGCGTCGCGTTGGTGGAGAGCTCGGTGGGCGATACGGACGCGCATGAAACGACGTTGTTCGACGGGCTCGATACCACGCTGCGCGGCCTGGGGAAGTTGGCGCCGGCGCTGAATCTGGATATTCCGCTGGGCGAGATCGAGAAGGACGTTGCGCACGCCATTGACGAGTTCGATGCGCGCGACCCGTCGCGTGTGATCGAGCCGCATATCGCGCCGGCGCTGCGCAATCTGCGGGTGGTGATCCGCAATGTGAGCGACGCGCACCTCGACGAGGACGCGAAATACGAACTGCTGTTCCGGTTGCGCAATAAAGAAGACGAGTTTATGCACGCCGGGAATCTGCTCGCCGGGATTTCGTTCGACATGGCTGCAACCACGGCCGCGGCGACGCCGGGAGAGAAGTTCGCGGTGACGGGAACCTTGACCAACCGTTCGAATCTGAAGATGGAGAGTGTCGAGCTGGGGTTGAGTGTGCGTGGCAGGTTGCAGTTTTCGTCGACGCCCGTGCAGCGCGAACTGCTCGAGTACAACCAGCAGGTGAAGCAGCAGTTTGACGTGACGGTGGGCGAGGATGCGGAGTATACCCGGCCGTATTGGTCGCGCAAGGATCAGTATCGCGACGCGATGGCCCTGGTCGATCAATGGCAATACTTGAATCTGCCGTTCGCTCCGCCGGAGATCGTGGGGACGGCATCGTATCGCGTGGGCGGCGTGCGGTTCGCAATCGCCGAACCGGCCAAAAGCGCCAATTCGCTGGTGAAGATCGCGCCGGCCATCAGCGTCGAGTTGACGCCCGCGCTAGGCGTGGTTCCGGTCGCGCGCCGCGGCGCGGGAATCCAGGTGCATGCGAGCGTAAGAAGCAATGTCAAAGGAGCGGCCGACGCCAAGGTGCGGCTGGAATTGCCGCCGGGCTGGAATGCGAGTCCGGCGGAAAGCGAATTGCATTTCGCGCACGCGGGCGAGGTGCAGGATGTCGATTTTCATGTTGCCGCGCAGGCGGCCGCGGGGAAAACTTATACGATTCAGGCGATCGCGGAGTATGGCGGCAAAACGTATCGCGACGGCTACCGGGTGATCGCGCATCGGGATCTGGAAACTCGGTATTTGTACCGGCCGGCGGCCGCGGAAATGACCGGGGTCGACGTGCATGTCGCGCCGGGGCTGAAGGTCGGGTATGTCATGGGCGCGGGCGACGAGGTGCCCGATGCGCTGGAGCAGATCGGCGTGAAAGCGCAAATGCTGACGGCGAGCGATCTGGCGACCGGGAATCTGGCGCAGTTCGATACCATCATTGCCGGTATACGCGCGTTGGCGACGCGGCCGGATTATGCGCACAATAGCAGGCTGCTCGATTATGTGAAGAACGGCGGGAATCTGATTGTTGAGTATCAGACCGAGGAGTTCGACTCGATTCCCTACGGGCCGTATCCGTTCAAGCTGGGGAAGCGGCCTGAGGAAGTGTCGGAAGAGGATGCCAAAGTGACGATTCTCGAGCCATCGAATCCGGTGTTTACGACGCCAAATAAGATTACGGCGGCGGATTTCGACGGGTGGGTGGAAGAGCGCGGATCGAAATTCATGGCGGACTGGGATCCGCAGTATCGGCCGCTAGTTGAGTGCCACGATCGCGATCAGGCTCCGCAGAAGGGCGGGTTGTTGCAGGCGAGGTATGGGAAGGGGACGTTCACGTATGCGGCGCTCGCGTTTTACCGGCAATTGCCGGCGGGCGTTCCGGGGGCATACCGGTTGTTCGCGAATTTGATCAGTCTTGGGAAGAAGTAGGCATAGATTGCGCTAGCCACAGTGTATATGTCAGATATATACTGAAAGTGGTGGCGGAGCGAAAAGCCCTGTTCGATGCGTGTACCGGATTTGAATGGAGCGGCGGAAACGCACAGAAGAACTGGGAACGGCATCGAGTTGCTCCTGAAGAAGCAGAGGACATATTTTTTAATGAACCCCTCGTCATTCGGAATGATGATCGTCATTCCGAACAGGAGAAAAGATATTACGCACTTGGGCGGACCAACGAAGGGAGACGTTTGTTTGCTGCGTTCACCATCCGCGCTTCACTACTGCGTGTTATCTCGGTTCGAGACATGAACCGAAAGGAGAGAGATGCTTATGCCAAGCACGAAAAAACGTCCGGTGCCTGAGTTTCGATCCGAAGACGAAGAACGCAAGTTCTGGGCGGAACACGATTCGACCGAGTTCATCGACTGGCAGTCCGCTCAGCGCCGCAAGTTTCCGAACCTGAAGCCCACGCTGCGCACCATTTCTCTGCGGCTGCCGGTTTCCATGATTGAGGACCTTAAGATCCTGGCGAATAAACGAGATGTTCCGTATCAATCCCTGCTCAAAGTGTTCGTTGCCGAAAGGCTGGAGAAAGAGCGCCGGCGCGCGTAGGCGGAAAGTCATGCTTCGCCAGTCCTGATCGTGACTGAGAAGATCAGTCCCGCCCGCGATATCGCGTTTCGGGTTCTGGAACGCGTCCACCACGGGGGATTTGCGTCCGATCTGCTGCGGGCGGAATCAGGCGACCAGCACGATCTGGCGCTGGCAGAGGCGATCGTGCTCGGGTGCCTGCGGTTTCAGGGACAGCTTGATTTCCTGATCGAACATTTTTCGGGACGCCGCACCAAACTCGACCCCGAAGTGCGCATTGCGCTCCAGATGGGGATTTATCAGCTTCGCTATCTGGACCGGATTCCGGCACACGCCGCGGTCGCAGAAAGCGTCGAGTTGGTGAAGCGGGCGCGGAAGAGGTTGGCTGCTGCGTTCGTCAATGCGGTGTTGCGGAAAGTGAACCGCGACCCGGTTCCGTGGCCCGATCGCGCCACGGAGCTGAGTGTTCCCGCATGGATGCTGGAGCGCTGGCGCATTCAGTATGGCGGCGCGGCGGAGAAGATTGCGGCTGCGGCACTCGAGGAGCCGGCTGTTCATGTGAATCCGGCAACCGGAAGGCAGCAGGATGTTGGCGCGCAGTCCATCGTGCCGCTGCTTCAAATCGAGCCGGGGATGACGGTGCTCGACTTATGCGCGGCGCCGGGGAATAAGACGGCGCAGGCGCTCGCGATGGGTGCGCGAGTGATCGCCTGCGATGTGAGTCTGCGGCGGTTGAGCGACGTTCCGGCGGAAGCGGCTCGCGTCGTGCTGGATGCTTCCGCGGCGCTGCCGTTTGCCGCCAAGTTCGATCGCATTTTGTTAGACGCGCCTTGCTCGGGAACGGGGACGCTCGCGCATAATCCGGAGATCAAGTGGCGGCTGAAACTCGAGGATCTGGCTCGCTTCCACGTCCGGCAAAGGGCGATGCTCGAAAATGCGCTTGCAAGTTTGGAGCCGGGAGGGCGGCTGGTGTACTCGACCTGCTCGCTCGAGCGCGAAGAAAATGAGGACGTAGTTGCGGGATTCCACGTCAGCCAGATGAACACGCGGCTGCCGGGGCGCGATGCGGGAGATGGCTTTTTCGCGGCCGTGATAACCTTGTAAAAGCGAATTGATCGAGATACTTCCATCTATCCTTGCGGCGGATTTTGCGCGCCTGGGTGAGCAGGTGGCCGCCGTCGAGGAAGCCGGTTGCCGGATGATCCACCTGGATGTGATGGACGGGCATTTTGTGCCCAATTTCACCATTGGTCCGCCGGTGATCGAATCACTCCGGAAAATCACCAAGATGACCTTCGACGTCCACCTGATGATCACCGATCCGGACGGCTACGCGCCGGCGTTCATACAGGCCGGGGCTGACCAGGTTTCAGTGCATCAGGAAACCTGCCCGCATCTGGACCGGACGCTGCGGATGATTCAGAGCGAGGGCGCGCGCGCCGGGGTGGTGATCAACCCCGCAACGCCGGTCGCGACGCTAGACGAGGTTTTGAACGTCGCCGACTACGTGCTGGTGATGAGCGTGAATCCCGGATTTGGCGGGCAAAGTTTTATTCCCAACGCTTTAGAAAAGGTCCGCAGGCTGACCTGGAAGAAAAAGGACCTCGGATTGCAGTTCCCCATTGAGATCGATGGCGGCGTGACCGCCCAGAACATTGCTACTGTGGTAAATGCCGGGGTGGAGTGGATCGTGGCCGGGTCGTCGATTTTTCACAGTGTGAACGCAGGGGCCGCTTTCACGGAATTGCGGCGGCTGGCCTGCGAGGCCGCGGCTGTTCGGGTATAGTCATAAGGATATCGTCGTATGATTCGTAATCAAAAACTATGTGTGGCCTTCGTGGCCCTCGCCGTACTGCTTACGGCGTCCTGCGGATTCAAGCGGAAGAAGTATGATAATCCGATCAGCAAAGACACGCAGCAGCCGGATAAAGTGCTGTTCGATAAGTCCATCAAGGATATCGAGCATGGGCGCTATGAAGTGGCTCGCCTGACGCTGAACACGCTGATCAACACGTACGACACCAGCGAGTACCTGGCGAAAGCGAAGCTGGCGATCGCCGATAGCTGGTATCGCGAGGGCGGGCTGCACGGCAGCGCCCAGGCGGAGGCCGAATACAAGGACTTCGAGCTGTTCTATCCGACCATGCCCGAAGCCGCCGAATCGCAGAAAAAGATCTGCGACATCCACTTCAATCAGATGACCAAGGCGGATCGAGATCCGAACAATGCGTTGCGCGCCGAGCAGGAGTGCAAGGCGGTGATGGAGCAGTACCCGAACACGCGTTTCGCTCCCGAAGCGGAGCAGGAACTGCGGCAAGTGCAGGAAGTGCTGGCCGAGGCCGAGTACGACTCCGGCCTGTACTATCACAGCAAGGGGTCGCATTCGGCTGCGGCGAATCGCTTCAATGGGTTGGTGGACCAGTATCCGCTGTATAGCCACGCGGATGCGGCGCTGTGGTGGGAGGCCGACGATTACAGCCGCATGGGGCCCCGGTTCCGGCAAAAGCAGGGCGACGCGCTGGCCAAAATCGTGAAGGATTATCCGCTGAGCCCGTATGCGGATCAGGCCAAACGGAAGCTGGAGTCACTCGAAATGGCGGTTCCGGCGGCAGATCCGGCGGCGGTGGCGCGGATGAAGTACGAAAAGGAGAACTACTCGCGGCCCGGCATGCTTCATTCCGCCCTCGGGTTTCTCGGCGGTCGTCCGGACGTGACCCATGCGGCGAAGGCCGGCAGTCCGACGATGACGGCGCCGAAGGCGTCGGTTCCGGTGAGCGTGCCCGTGCCAGCGGGACCGGTCGGCGTGACGGATGTGACCGTGGCGCCGGTGACGGATCCGACGGCGCTCGATAAGTTGCCGGATGCGCGCTTGAATCCGCCGGCAGCGGCGGCTGCGAACACGGCTCCGGCTGCGGCTCCGAAGGAAGGTACCGAGGCTCCCGCCGCCGGGACGCCCGCACCCGCTTCTGGGACCCCTGCGACGCCTGCCGCCGGGACGCCAGCTTCGGGTACGCCTGCGGCTTCGACTCCTGCTGCGGCCGCGGCGCAGCCCGCAGCCATCGATCCGAAGAGCAAAAAGAAGAACGACAAGAAAAAGAAGAAGGACGACAAGAAGACGGCATCCGACGCAGCTAAGCCAACACCTGCACAGCCCGATAAATGAGCATGATCCTGCTCGCCGACGATAGCCCCCACGCCCAGCGCATGGGCGAGCGCATTCTGCGCGAAGAGGGTTTTTCGGTGGTGAGCGTCACCGATGGGCAAACCGCGCTGGTGCGCCTGGCCGACGTGGACCCGGACCTGGTGATTGCCGACGTGTTTCTGCCGGGCCACGACGGATTCGAGCTTTGCCGCGCGATCAAGAAGACGCATCGCCACGTGCGCGTGGTGCTTACGGCGGGGTTGCTGGAGCCGTTCGATGAAGAAGAAGCCCGGCGCGCCGGCTGCGACGCGATTCTGAAAAAGCCATTCGAGGCATCGGTGGTGATGCAAACCCTGCGGCCGCTGATCCACGATGCGCAGCTCGCGCGCGGGTTATTCGCTGAGGCGATCGCGGCGGCGGCCCAGCCGGCCGATTCCCCCCCGGCGCATCCTCAGCCTTCGAAATTCTCGGCCGTCGATGCGGAACGCGTGGAGGCTGCGATCACGCTCGCTTTGGACGCCGCGCTTCCGGCGCTGGTGCGTGAAATCACCGAAAAAGTTTTGGTAGCATTAGGGCACTGATGCCCGACAATTCCTTTGACATCGTTTCCAAGATCGAGTTGCCGGAAGTGAGCAACGCCGTGCAGCAGGCCATTAAGGAAATCCAGCAGCGCTACGATCTGAAGAACTCGCACTCCAGTATCGAGCTGAACGAGAAAGAGAATAAAATCCTGCTGGCCAGCCAGGACGAGTTCAAGCTCAAAGCCGTCACCGACATCCTGGAGCAGAAGCTGGTGAAGCGCAAAGTGCCGCTGAAGGACCTGGGCTACGGCGCCATCACGCCGGCGGCCGGATCCACGGTGCGCCAGGAGATCACGCTGCAACAGGGCATTCCGATCGAAAAAGCGCGCGAAATCGTGAAGGCGATCAAGGACAGCAAGAAAAAGGTGCAGGCGTCCATCCAGGGCGATTTCGTGCGCGTGTCGGGCAAGGATCGCGATACCTTGCAGGAAATGATCGCGCTGATGCGCTCCTCCGACTTCGGCGTCGACATGCAGTTCACCAATTACCGGACCAACTGATGCCGCATGCGCGGATCGAATCGCTGTTCGTCGCCGGTCCCGCCGGGCGCCTGGAAGCGCTGCTCGAAGAGCCCGAGCACGGCGCGCCGCGCGAAGTCGCGCTGGTTGCCATCCGCATCCGCAGCATGGCGGGACCATGCATAACAAAGTGGTGTACCGGATCGCGCGCGGGCTGCGGCGGGCAGGAGCCGTGGTGCTGCGGTTCAACTATCGCGGCGTGAATCTCAGCGAAGGGATTTACGACCACGGCGAAGGAGAACTGGAGGACGCGCGGGCATGCGCTCGCGTGGTTGCGGGCGCGCTATCCGGAGCTGCCTTTTACGCTGGCCGGATTTTCGTTCGGGTCCAGGATCGTTCTGCGGCTCGGGTGTGGAAACGAGCCGCGTCCGCGGCGGATCATCGCGGCTGGGTTCCCGACGATCTATAAAGACCACGCGTATCTAGACGGCTGCACGGTCCCACGGATCTTCGTTCAGAGCACGCACGACCAGTTCGGACCGGTAGCGGACATTGCAGCCGGCTGGTTGAGGCGCTGCCGGAGCCGAAGCGGCTGATCCTGATCGAGGCGCAGGATCATTTCTTCGCGGGCGGCTTGGACCAGCTGGAAGAAGCCGATGGCGGGGCTGGATGCTTAGACGCCAGCCATGCGGAGCTCGCGCTCCAGGCGCCGGGTGGCGCGCTCGCTGATCAGGTCGGCGACTTTGCCGAGCAGGCCGGGAATGTCCTCCGGGCTTGATCAACATGGAGTTCTGGTTGCGGCGCCCGATGCGGGCGGGCGTTCTGATAGGTGGTGATCAGCGCGGTCGCCGGCTTGTAGTCCATCATCCGGGCGTGGGCGATCACCTTCAGTCCGGCATCCGGGGATTCCATCTGTAAGTCGCTCAAAACAAGCTCGTATTCGCCTCTCTTCCAGCTTCCCGACCGCTTCCGCGGCGCTGGCTGCGGAGTCCACGTTGTAGCCGCCGGCTTCGAGAACGGTCTTGAGAGTCAGGCGCGAAGCGGGATCGTCGTCGACCAGAAGGACCCGCGCCAAGTCGTATTCGAAACTTCGTGGCAGTGGCTCATTGGTCTGGCGGATACTTAGGTTCCGAGCAATAGTTTAACTCAGAAGAGCCCGATTTCGACCCCGAGATTTTGCGAGAACGTTTCAGGTACTAACTATCGCTTTGAATTACTTGGGCTTACCGTTGAATACCCGGTCGAAGATACGGTCCACGTAAGCCAGGTACCGATCCACCGAAAAGGCCTGGCGAATCTCTTCAAGCGGAAGATAGGAAAGGATTTCGGGGTCGTTCTCTACTGGCCGAGCGGAAATCGCCCTCGGTTTCCCAGGCGCGCATGGCGTGACCCTGAACTACGCGGTACGCCTGTTCCCGCAGCATCCCGGCGGCAGCCAGATCGAGCAGAAGCTGCCCTGAGAAGATCAACCCGCGCGTACTATCCAGGTTGCGGCGCATGCGCTCGGGGTAGACGCGCATGCCGTCGATCAGCCAGATGCGTTTTGGCGAGCATGTAGTCGGCCAGGATCGCGGAATCGGCGAGAATGACGCGCTCGACCGAAGAATGCGAGATGTCGCGCTCGTGCCACAGTGCGATATTTTCGAAAGCGGCCTGCACGTTGACGCGCACCACGCGCGCCAGGCCGCAGATCTGCTCGGCGGTAACCGGGTTGCGTTTGTGCGGCATGGCGGAGGAGCCTTTTTGGCCGGCGCTGAACGGCTCCTCGGCTTCGCGGACTTCGGTGCGCTGCAGATGGCGGATTTCGAGAGCGATCTTTTCGAGCGTGGCGGCAATGAGCGCGAGCGCGCGCGATCCAAGCGGCGTGACGGTCGCGCGAGATCACCTGCGAGGCGATGGCGGCGGGCTTCAAGCCCAGGCGCGCGCAGATTTTTTCTTCGGCTTCCGGACCGATGTGGCCGAAGGCGCCGACGGCGCCGGAGATTTTGCCGACGCGCAGGTCTTCGGCAGCGGCGTTCGAGACGCTGCGATGTTCGCGCGACAGTCTCGTCGTACCACAGAGCGATCTTCAGGCCGAAGGTGATCGGCTCGGCGTGGATGCCGTGGGTGCGGCCGATCTGCACGGTGTGCTTGAACTCGAAGGCGCGGCGGCTGCAGCGAGCTCGAGCAAGGCTTCGCAATCCTTCGACGAGCAACGCCGAGGCTTGCTGCAACACCAACGCCTGCGCGGTATCGACGATGTCGTTCGAGGTCAGGCCGTAGTGCAGCCAGCGCGAAGCTTCGGCGTGCGCCGGCGGCAGCCATTTTTTCGGCGACCGCGGTGGTGAAGGCGATGACGTCGTGCTTCACTTCGCGCTCGATCTCGTGGATGCGCGCGACGTCGAAGGAGGCGTGCGCGCGCAGGGCGTCGGCGGCCTCGGCGGGGACTTCGCCGGTTTCGGCCAGGGCTTCGCTCGCGGCCAGCTCCACTTCGAGCCACTGCGCGAAGCGGTTTTCGTCGCGAGAAGATGCGGCCCATTTCGGGCCGGGTGTAGCGGGGATCATGTTTTTAGTAAATGAATCGTTTCGCGTCGCGTGGCGCTGGCTCGGCGATCACCAGACGGGTGAACAGGACTGCGGCCGTCGAGCGCCTGCGACGCCATCAGGCGCACGATTTCGGGATGATTGTTGTGCTCGCTCAGATGGCCCAGGATCAGCGTCGAGGTGCGCGAGTCCAGTTCGTCGCGGATGAAGCGGCAGGCGACGTCGTTGGACAGATGCCCCATGCGGCCCATCACGCGCTGCTTCACCGACCAGGGATAGGGACCGACTTTCAGCATTTCCAGATCGTGATTGGATTCGAGCAGCAGCACATCCGAGCCGCGCAGATGAAAGCGGATCGAATCCGGCAGATAGCCGAGATCGGTGGCGATCGAGATCTTGATTCCTTCGGCGCGAAAGAAAAACCCACCGGATCCGCGGCGTCGTGCGGGATGGTGAAGCTGGTCACGTCGATGTCGCCGATGGTGAAGCTGGCGCCGGCCTGAAACAGTTCGAGCTTGGGCGTGTACTCGCCCCAGGCGACGGCGGGCGCAGTCAGGCGCGAAAGATAAACGGGCATGTCGAGCTTGCGGGCGATCGCCTGCAAGACCGGAAGTGTGATCGGTGTGCTCGTGCGTGATCAGAATCGCGTCGAGCGATTCGGGATCGACGCCAGAGGCGGCGAGGCGCTCGAAGGTTTCCTTGCGGCTCAGGCCGGCGTCCACCAGCAGACGCGTCTTCGCGGTCGCAACCAAGGTGGCGTTGCCGGCGCTCGAGGATGCCAGGACCGAGACTTGGACGATGAGAAGCTCCTAGTCATCTATTATGACTATATGAAGGCTCGCGTGTATGTTTCCTTTAAACCCACCGTGCTCGATCCGCAGGGGCAGACCATTCAGCGGGCGCTGAACGGGTTGGGGCATAAATCCATCGCCGGCGTGCGGCAGGGGAAGTTCTTCGACATCGAAATCGCTCCGGGAGCCGACCCGCGACGCAAGCCGAGAGCGAAATGGACCAGATCGCCCAGGACGTACTAGCCAATCCGGTGATCGAAGAGTACCGCGTGGAGTTTCTAGAATAAACATATGTGTGGAATTGTCGGCTACATCGGCCCGCGCAAGGCGGTCCCCATCATTCTCGACGGCCTGAAGCGCCTGGAGTATCGCGGCTACGATTCGGCCGGCATCGCCGTGCTCGAAGACGGCGGCGAGCTTGCGGTGCGGCGCGCGTCAGGGGAAGCTGCGCAATCTGGAAGACGTGCTGCGGCTGAATCCCGTTGAAGGCTCTTACGGCATCGGGCACACGCGCTGGGCGACGCATGGGCGGCCCACCGAGGAAAACGCGCACCCGCATCGCGACTGCCACGGCGACATCGTGGTGGTGCACAACGGCATCGTCGAGAATTACCTGGCGCTGAAGCATCAGCTGCAGAGCGAAGGGCCATCGCTTCTGCACCGAAACCGACACGGAAGTGATCGCGCACCTGGTCGAGAAATACTTACGACGGGAACCTGGAAAACGCGGTGCGCGATGCGGTGCGGCAGTTGACCGGCGTGTTCGCGCTGAGCGTGATTTCGCGCAAAGATCCGAACAAGATCGTGGCGGCGCGCTCCGGGCCGCCGGTGGTGGTCGGACTGGGCGACGGCGAATATTTCGTGGCTTCGGATGTGCCCGCGATCCTGAGCCACACGCGCGACATGTTCTTCCTGGCCGACGGCGACATGGCGGTGCTGACCGAGGACGGCGTGCATCTGACGGATTTCAACGGGCGGCCGGTGAAGCGGCAGGTGTCGCACATTTTGTGGGATCCGATCATGGCCGAAAAGGGCGGCTACAAGCATTTCATGCTCAAGGAAATCTTTGAGCAGCCGCGCGCGGTGCGCGACACCACGCTGGGGCGCGTGGGCCAGGAATCGGGTCGCATTTTCCTGGACGAGATGGATATCTCGCGCGAAGGAGTTCAAGGAATTCCGGCAGGTGCGGATCGTCGCCTGCGGCACCAGCTGGCACGCGGCGCTGGCCGGCAAGTTCATGATCGAGCGGCTGGCGCGCATGCCCGGTGGAAGTCGATTACGGCAGCGAGTTCCGCTATCGCGATCCGATCGTCGGGCAAGGACACGCTGACGGTGGTGATTTCGCAATCGGGCGAAACGGCGGACACGCTGGCGGCGCAGCGCGAAGCCAAGCAGAAGGGATCGAAGACGCTGGCCATCTGCAACGTGGTCGGGTCGATGATCACGCGCGAAGCCGCGGGAACGCTCATCACGCACGCGGGGCCGGAGATCGGCGTCGCATCGACCAAGGCGTTCACCTGCGCAGTTGACGGCGCTGTTTCTGCTGGCGATGTACCTGGGGCAAGGCGCGCGAGACGCTGGATGATGGCAACGTCGCGCAAGCTGGTGGATCAGCTGCTGCGCGTGCCGGCAATGCTCGAAGAAATTCTGCGGCACGAATCGATTTATGAAGAACTGACCAAGATCCTGTTCCGCGCGACCGATTTTCTGTACCTGGGACGCGGCATCCATTTCCCGATCGCGCTCGAAGGCGCGCTGAAGCTGAAAGAAATTTCCTATATTCACGCCGAAGGCTATCCGGCGGGCGAGATGAAGCACGGGCCGAACGCGCTGATCGACGAGAATCTTCCGACGGTGGTGCATCGCGACGCGCGATCCGTCCGACGAGCATGAGCACGGTGCTGTATGAGAAGACGCTCTCGAACATTCAGGAAGTGAAGGCGCGCGAGGGGCTGGTGGTGGCGGTGGCGTGCGAGGGCGATGAAGAAGTCGCCAAGATCGCGGACCACGTGATTCCCATCGGGCGACACCAACGAACTGCTGCTGCCGATTCTCGAAGTAGTGCCGCTGCAACTGCTCGCGTATCACATCGCGGTGCGGCGCGGCTGCGATGTGGATCAGCCGCGCAACCTGGCCAAGAGCGTCACGGTGGAGTGAAGCAGTTCACTCACGTCCTCAGCAAATCAGGACGCGAGGCAAAGGCTGTATCCATTCACGCGCGAAGTCGCCAAGTGGGTTCAGACTTGCGCGGTCGATACCGGACTGCTGACCGTGTTCTGTCCAACACACCTCGGCATCGCTGGTGATTCAGGAGAATGCCGATCCCGACGTGGTGCTCGACCTGGCGGATTTTTTCGAACGGCTCGCGCCGGAAGACGATCGCCGGTATCGGCACACCACGGAAGGTCCGGACGACATGCCGGCGCATCATCCGCGCGGCGCTGACGCAGACGCAGTTGACGATTCCGGTGATGGGCGGGCGAATGGCGCTCGGGACGTGGCAGGGCATTTACCTTTCGAGCATCGGACCGCGCCGCATCGGCGGAGTATCGTGCTGCACCTGCTTGGCCAGTCTGATTTGTCCGGGTAGTTTTGAAAGCAACCATCGTCAACTCTCCGGCAGGCTCGCGGTACTGATGACGATTCAGCACCGACCGCTTCCGTTGGGCGCGGCTCGGGTTCCGGACGTGACTTGCGACGCAGACGGCAGCGCCGCTACTGAATGATTCGCCGATCGCGGCGCAGGATGGCCGGGACGTCGAGATCGTCGAAAAGCGCGTCGGGACCGTTGGCGACCGCGGCGGCAACCGCCATGGGAGGCTCCTCATAAGCCGGCTCAGGCGGCGGAGCTTCGGTGTACATCGGCTCCGGTTCGGATTCCGGAATCGCCATCTGCGGCTCAGGCTCGGGCTGCATCACCGGGGATTCGGCGCGACCCTTGCGCGAAATGGCGGGCAGATTTTCGCGCTGGAATCCGGTGGCGATCACGGTGATCTTCACTTCGTCGCCCATGGCTTCGTTCATCACGACGCCGAAGTTGATCTGCACGTCTTCGTTCTCGGCGGCTTCGCGGATCAGCGTGCAGGCTTCGTTCACTTCGTGCAGGCCGAGACGGCTGGAGCCGGTGATGTTGATCAGCACGCCGCGCGCGCCGCGCACGCCGCCGGCTTCCATCAGCGGACAACTGATGGCCTTCTCCGCGGCGATGACGGCGGCGTTTTCGCCCTTGGCCGTCGCGGTGCCCATCATCGCGTAGCCCATGCCGAGCATGATGGTGCGAATGTCGGAGAAATCGCGATTGATCAGGCCCGGCGTGGTGATGATGTCGCTGATCCCCTGCACCGCCTGGCGCAGCACATCGTCGGCGACGCGAAACGCTTCGAAGAAACTGGTGCCCTTGGGAACCAGTTCCAGAAGCTGATCGTTGGGGATGGTGATGACGGTGTCGACCACGCTCGCCAGTTCGGCCAGCCCCTGCTCGGCCTGCTTGCGGCGCTTGGGACCTTCGAAGCCGAACGGCTTGGTGACCACGGCCACGGTCAGCGCGCCCAGTTCCTTGGCGAGCGACGCGACCACCGGCGCCGCGCCCGTGCCGGTGCCGCCGCCCAGACCGGCGGTGACGAACACCATGTCGGCGCCTTCCAGCAGATCGATGATTTTCTCGGTGTCTTCGAGCGCCGCCTGCCGGCCCACGGCCGGATCGGAGCCCGCGCCCAGGCCGTTGGTGATCTTCGAGCCGATGGCCAGCTGGTTGCGGCACCGGCGAGGCGGACAGCGCCTGCACGTCGGTGTTCAGCACGCAGAACTCGACGCCGGTGAGCCCTTCATTCAACATGCGCGCGACCGCGTTCGATGCCGCCGCCGCCGACGCCGAACACGCGGATCTTGCGTCTTGCGGTTCGCGAGCGCTCCTTCTTCCATCACGAATTTCAATGCATCGAGTGCCATGTCGATCCATCCTTTCAAATCAGCGGGCTCTGACAGATAGTCTGTCCTATTTCAACAACCCAGTACCCATCAGCACCCAGCCCATCAGTCCGGCGACCGGGCGGGCTGATGCAGTTTCAACTTCGCCGAATACAGCGCGAGGCCGGCGGCGGTGGTCCACGCGGGATTTTTCAACTCCTCCGGCCAATCGCCGATATCCCTTCGGCGAGCCGTTGCCGGCCTGGCAATTCAAAACGCGCTCGGCCATGTCGCACATGCCGTTCAGAAGCGCGCCGCCGCCGGTGAGCACGATGCCTTCGTAGCAGGTTGCGCTCCATGCCGACGCGCTGCAGTTCGGCGCGCACGTACAGGAACATCTCCTCGGCGCGCGCTTCCAGAATTTCGTTCAGTTCGCTGCGGCGGGCTTCGCGCGGCGGACGTCCTTCGGGCGACGGAACTTCGATCAGACTCGAATCGGCGGTCAGGCCCAGCAGCGCGCAGCCGTATTGCTGCTTCAGGCACTCGGCGTCCTCGTAGGTGACCTTGAAGATCGCCGCGATGTCGCGGGTCAAGTGATCGGCCCACACGGGAATGCTGGAGGCGAGCAGCAGCGCGTCGCCGTCGTAGACCACCAGGTCGGTCGAATGCAGGCCCAGGTCGAGCAGCGCGACGCCGCGCGCGCGTCTTCCGGATACAGGCAGGCGTAGGCGGCGGCCATCGGCTCGAAGACGGTTTCCTCGACGGCGAGGTGCGCCAGTGCGCCGCGGCGACCAGCGCCTGATGTTCCTGGATACGAAGCGGTGACGATGTGGACGTTGGCTTCCAGGCGCGAGCACACGCCTTTCTGCGGCTTGCGGAAGCCGGCGCGGCCGTCGAGAGTGAAATCCTGCGGCAGCACGTGCAGCAGCATGCGGTCGCGCTCCAGGCGCACGTCGGAGGCGAGCTTCACGGCGTAGGCCAGTCTTCGGCGTCCACTTCGCGCGGCCGGCCGAATTCGTAAAGACCGCGGCTCTGCGCGCCGGCGATACTCCATGCCGCCGACGCCCGACGCGTGACGCTTTCCACCGAAACCTGCGCGCCGCGCTCGGCGTCGATCACCGCGGCGCGAATCGATTCGGCCAGCGCCTCCTGATCGGTCACGCGGCCCTTCGCCCAGCCGGCGGATGTGCGCCAGGCCGTGCGACAGATAGCGGATCTGGTCGTCCTCGAGCGCGCACACCACGCAGCGCGTGCGGGAACTGCCGGCGTCCACGCCGACGGCGAGCTGGGTCTTCGGCTGGCATCATTTATTCCACCACCGTGATCCGGTCCTCCAGGCGCAGGTCGAGCGTGGCCGCGTCCGGCAGCCGCTCGCTGGATCTCGCGAATAATTGCGCACGAAATTCTGATAGCGCACCGCGAAGTTGTGATCGCCGAGCATCAGCGTCACCATGCGGCCGTCCTAAGGCTCGTTGACCTTCAGATTGTCGGGATCGGAGACGTCGATCTCGGCGAAATCTTCGCGCCGCTGTCGCCCAGGTCGCGCATCAGGCGCAGCATGCGATGCACGCGGTCGCGCCGCTCGCGAGCGGATCGGCGGCGTGCACGCCGGCCAGCACCGGCAGAGTGAAGCGATCCGGCGCGGGCGGCAGAATCACGCCGTCCTCATCGATCAGCCCGAAGCGCGAAGCGCCGAGCGTGACGAAGGCCACCGGCGTCCGCTCCGAACCCGCACCAGCACGCGATTCGGCCAGAGGCGGGCGACGGACGCGTCCTTCACCCAATCGACGGTGCGCAGCGCGGCGCGGCGGTCGCCAAGGGCAGCAGATACACGCTGCGGCCCGAATCCTCCGCGAAACACCGCTTCGATTCGCGCGCGGAAGCGTGATTCGCGCCCGCGATTTCCAGGGTCGCGGTATCGCGGTGAACCTTCGGGTCCGTTCAGCGCGAAGCGCGGATCGCGGATCAGGAACTGCTCGAGCGATGCAGCGCGTAGAGCGAGATCAACCAGACGACCGCGATCACAGCGACGATCATGGCGATGCGCCACGCCGGAATTTCGCGGCGCGGAGGCGGAGCCCGAGCGCACGCGCGGCCTCGGCCGGGCTTGGAGTCGTCGTCCATGCCCGGCAGCGTTCCGACGCCTTCGATCGGTCTGCGTCGCCATACTATGCTTCGTTTCAGCCGTGTCCAGAATCTTTCTCCGGCCTGCGACACGCTGCCCGCGCCCAGCGTGACGATCGCGTCGCCGGCCTGCGCCGCCTTCGACCACCGCTTCGATGCCCGCGTCCATCGATGCCGGCGTAGTGCGCGCCGCGATGGCCGAAGGCGCGCAGCCGTCCACCAGCGCCTGCGGCGGTGACGCCCTCGATGGGCGCTTCCGAGGCCGCGTAAATATCCAGCACGTGCACGGTATCGGCCTGATGAAACGCGCGCGCGAAATCGTCCATCAGGGCTTGCGTTCGCGTGTAGCGATGCGGCTGGAACAGCACGTGGACGTGCGAGAAGCGGCAGGCGCGCGCCGCCGCGAGCGTGGCGCGAATCTCGGTCGGATGATGGCCGTAATCGTCGATCACGGTGATGCCGCGCTCGGTGCCGCGCACCTGAAAGCGGCGGTCCACGCCGCTGAAACGCGGCCAGCGCTTCGCGAATCGTCTCGATCGGAACGTCCAGTTCCAGGCCGACCGCGACGGCGGCGGCGGCGTTCAGCACGTTGTGCGCGCCGGGCACGTGCAAGCGGAAACAGCCGAGATCGCGATCGCGGAGATCGAGGTGAAACTCGCTGGCCATGTGGCCGGCTGGACGAATGCGTGACCCGCAGATCGGCCTGCGCGCTCGTGCCGTAAGTGACGATGCGGCGATTCACGGCGGGCAGAATCTGCTGGACGTTTTCATCGTCCAGGCACAGGATCGCCGCGCCGTAGAACGGAACCTTGCCGACGAATTCGGCGAACGCGCGCGCGGATCTCTTCGATGCCGGAGTAGTGATCCAGATGCTCGCGATCGATGTTGGTGACCACGGCGAGGATCGGCGCGAGCTTCAGAAACGATCCGTCGCTTTCGTCGCTTTCGACCACCAGGTAATCGCTCTTGCCGAGGCGCGCGTTGGCGCCGCCCATGATGCCGACGCGGCCGCCGACCACGATGGTCGGATCGAGACCGGCGTGGCTCAGCACCGCCGCGACCATCGAGGTGGTGGTGGTTTTGCCGTGGCTGCCGGCGACGGCGATGCCGAATTTCTGGCGCATCAGCTCGGCCAGCAGTTCGCCGCGCGGGATCACCGGGAGATCGCCAGCCGCCGCGCTTCGACGACTTCGGGATTGTCGGCGCGCACCGCCGAGCTGACCACCACCGCCTTCGCGCCGGCCAGATTCGCAGCCGCGTGGCCTTCGAAAATGACGGCGCCGCGGGCGGCCAGGCGTTCGGTGGTCGGGCGAGAGTTTCAGGTCCGAGCCCGTCACCGCGTAGCCCATCTCCAGCAGCACTTCGGCAAGTCCGCTCATGCCGATCCCGCCGATGCCGACGAAGTGAACGGGCTGGGGTTTAAAAAACATTTTAATATTGTATTGTTTCGGCTTTCCGACGTCTTGTCAATGGCGTCAGCGAAACGATTCCAGGATTTCCGCCGCTCGCCGCGCCGCTCCGGGCTTGGCGAAGGCTCGCGCGGCCTGCGCCATTTCTTCGAGCAGCCCGGGCTCTGCGCAGATCCGTGTCACTTCCTCCACCAAGCGCGCGCCGGTCATTTCCGCATCCAGCACCAGCCGCGCGGCGCCGGCTTTCTCGAACGCTTCGGCGTTGCGCAGTTGATGCTGATCGCTCGCGGTGGGAAGCGGCACCAGAATCGACGGCTTGCCCGCCGCCGCCAGTTCGCTGACCGCGCCCATGCCCGCCCGGCTCACCACCAGGTCCGCTTCCGCGAAGGCGCGCGGCATGTCGGTCGAGGAACGGCGTGATCTCGCCTTCGACGTCCGGACTGCGCGAAATCGTTCGGCGCAATTCCTCGTAATGCGCGGCGCCGGTCTGATGAAGCAAGCGGACACGAGTCTTTCTTCCACAGCGGCCAGCTCTCTTCGACGGCGCGATTCAGCGTTCGCGAACCCTGGCTGCCGCCGGTGATCAGAATCGGTCAACGTCGGCGCCGCGCCGCTTCGCGCGGCACGTCGAAAAACTCCTCGCGCACGGGCAGGCCGGTCACTTCGGTGCGGCCCTTCGGGAACCAGCGCGCCGTTTCCGGGAAGCTCACCAGCGCGCGCGCGACGAATCGCGCCAGCTGCCGGTGCGTGAATCCAGGCACCGCGTTCGGCTCCATCACCACCACCGGCAATCGTTTCCACAGCGCGGCCAGCAGCACCGGTCCCGCCACATAGCCGCCGGTCGAAAAAACCGCCGCCGGGTTCGACGCGATCCAGCATGCGCGCCGCCTGCCAGACGCTGAACGGCAATTCGGCCAGCGTCGCCAGCGTCTGCCGCAAGCCCACGCGGTTCAAGCCCGCCGATCTCGATCCACTCGATCGGAAAATTCTCGGCCGGCACCAGCTTCGCTTCCATGCCGCGCCGCGTGCCGATGAAACGCACCGATGTCCGCGCGCACGCAGTTCGCGCGCCACGGCCAGCGCGGGAATCACATGGCCCCCGGTGCCGCCGCCGGCCATGACAAATGTCTGGATCGACGACGTCTCATCCCTCATGTTCACTGACACTCAACAGCATCCCCAGCGACGCAGCGTGCTCAGCAACGAACTGCCGCCGAAGCTGATCATCGGCAGCGGGAATCCCTTGGTCGGAGCCATGTCCAGCACCACGCTCATGTTGATCAACGCCTGCACGACGATCGAAACCGTGACGCCCAGCGCCAGATATTTTCCGAAGTCGTCGCGCGCCAGCACGAACAGCCGCGCGCCGCGCCACAGAATCACCATGAATCCGGTCAGCACCGCCGTCGAGCCCCACAAGCCCGAGTTCTTCGCCGACGGTGGCGAAAATAAAATCGGTGTGCGCGTCGGGCAGGAACATCAGCTTCTGTTTGCCCTGCATCAAGCCGACGCCGAGCACTCCCCCCGTGCCCACGGCGATCTTCGATTGGCGCGGCTGATAGCTCGCATCGCGCACGCTGGTGGACCGCTGGATGTAGGCGCGCACCCAGCCGTGCGTGATCGACCATCTCGATCTTGGAGTAATCCGGATCGACATAAGCAATGACGCGGCCCAGCCGATAGCCGCGCGAAACAATCGCGACCACGACCAGCGCGGCGGCCGATCAGCGCGACGCGCAGCATGTAGCGCCGTTCCAGTCCCGCGACCCAGAACACGATGACGGCGGTGATCACCGGCACCAGCGCAGTGCCCAGGTCCGCGACCACCACCATGAACCGCCAGCATCGCGACCGCGACGAGAGCCTGCCGCAGCGTCCGCCGGTCGTTGATCGCCTGCGAGCGCCGCGAGATGAAATACGCCAGAAACAGGATCAGCGCCGGCTTGGCGAACTCGGAGGGCTGCAACGACCCGAGGCCCGCGATTTGAAACCAGCGGTGCGCGCGCGGATCGGCGAAATACACCAGCACCAGCAGCGCCAGCACGATTCCCAAGCCCGGAAAACGCCCACGCCGGCGTGTTCATGCGACCGGTAATCGCTGCGCTTGAAGTACATCAGCACCAGGAACGAAGCCGCGGCCCAGACGAGCTGGCGCACCACGAAATAATAAGGCGCGACGTGATAGCGCAGCTCGGCGACCGCGCTCGAAGCGCTGTACAGCATGACCAGGCCGAAGCCGACCATGGCGAGGATGGTGAGGAACAGGATCCAGTCGGTTTTCAGTCGGGCCATGTTACCTCGTGGGACAACTCCTGCACCAACCGTTTGAACTCGCGTCCGCGATGCTCGAAATTTTCGAACTGATCGAAGCTCGCGCAGGCGGGCGCGAGCAGAACGGTGTCGCCGCGAGTTGCGCGGGCCGCAGCTTCGCTGAATCGCGTCTTGCGATGGTGCCGCAGCGGATCAGCGGAAGCGCGCCTTGCAACTGGCCCTCGATCTTGTCCGCGGCCGCGCCGATCAGCAGCGCGGCGTGCGCCTTCGGCCTAAGAGGCGCCGCCAGCGGAGTATAGTCGCTGTTCTTGTCCTTGCCGCCGAGGATCACCCACAAGTCCTCCGTCGAAACGCCGCGATCGCCTTCAGCGTCGCGTCGACGTTGGTGGCTTTCGAATCGTTGTACCAGGCGACGCCGTTCCGCTCGCGGACGAATTCCAGGCGATGCTCGACGCCGGGGAAAGTCATCACGGCAGCGCGGATCTGCGCGTGCGTCGCTCCGGCGAGCCTCGCCATCGCAGCGGCGGCCATGGTGTTTTCAAGATTATGCACGCCGCGCAAGGGAACCTCGCGAGGTCATCATCAGCGGCTGGCCGTTCAGCATGATTCGGCCGCCGTCGAGATATGCGCCCGGGCGACACGTCGCTGCGTCGAGCTGAACCAGACCGGCGTTCCCTGCCGTGCGTCTGGCATAACCGCGGCAGATGGGATCGTCGCGCATTCAGCACCGCGAAATCGCCGGCGCGCTGATTCGCGAACAACTTGGCCTTTCGCATCGGCGTAATTCTCGAACGTGTAGTGGCGATCCAGATGATCCGGCGTGACGTTCAGCGCCGCGCCGATGTGAGGCGCGAAAGGTTTCGGTGGTTTCGAGCTGGAAGCTGGAAAGTTCCAGCACGTTCCACTGGTCCGCCCGCGATGGTCTCACCATCGAAGCCGGCGGCGTTCCGATATTGCCGCCCACCTGCGCGGCGATGCCGCTCGCTTTAAGAATGTGGCCGGTGAGCGCGGTGGTCGTGGTTTTTCCGTTCGAGCCGGTGATGCCGATGATCTCGCCTTGCAGAAACCAGCTCGCCAGTTCCAGATCGCCGATCACGCGCACGCCGCGGCGGCGCGCGTCCTCGACCACGTCGAGATCGGCGGGCACGCCGGGCGAAAGCACGATCAGATCGGCGCCGGCGAAGGCCGCATCGGTCTGCGGCTCGACGGGACGCCCGCCGGCTTGGCGTCAGCTTTTCATCCACGGCGCGCACCTTGGCGCCTTCTTCGAGCAACAACTCCACCGCCGCGATGCCGCTGCGCGCCATCCCGACCACGACGACTTTTGGTCCTTCCAGTTTCATCTCAATTTCAAAGTCGTCAGCGCGAACAGCGCCATCATCAATCCGGCGATCCAGAAGCGCGCGATGATTTTCGATTCCTCCCAGCCCAGCGCTTCGAAATGATGATGCAGCGGCGCCATTTTGAAAATGCGCTTGCCGCGCAGCTTGAAGCTGCCCACTTGCAGGATCACCGACAGCACTCTCGATCACGAACACTCCGCCGATAAACAGCAGCAGGATCTCCTGCTTCAGCAGCACCGCGACCACGCCGAGGCCTCCGCCCAGCGCCAGCGAGCCCACGTCGCCCATGAAAATTTCCGCCGGATGCGCGTTGTACCACAGGAATCCCAGCGACGCGCCGGTCATGGCGCCGCAGAAGATGGTCAGCTCGGCTCGCGCCCGGCGTGCGCGAAAGTTCCAGATAGCGCGCGAATTCCGCGTGCCCGCTCAAGATACGAGAGCACGGTCATCGCGCCCGCGGCGATGATCATCAGGCCGATCGCCAGGCCGTCCAGGCCGTCGGTCAGATTCACCGCGTTGGACGAGCCCACCAGCACCAGCATGAGAAATCCGAAGAAACGGCAGGAACGCGAGCGGATACGTCAACGGGCTGCGCAGCAGCGAGTGAATCAGCAGATCCGGATTGAAATTCTTGAAGAACGGCACGTTCATGCTGGTCGAGTAATGGCCGCGCGCGCTCATCGCCAGCAGCAGCACGCCGATCAGAAGCGCGGCGATGATTTCCAGACGCCAATTTCTGGCGCGCGGTCAGCCCCAGATTGCGTTTGCGCAGCACTTTCGTGTAATCGTCCCAGAATCCGATGGCGCCAAAGCTGACCAGGCCGGCGAGCGCGACCCACACCGCGGGCACGCGCAGGTTCGCCCACAGCAGCGTCGGAACGACGATCGACAAGCAGATCAGCATCCCGCCCATGGTCGGCGTGCCGGCTTTTTTCTGATGCGATTTCGGACCGTCTTCGCGAATGTGCTGGCCGATCTGAAATTGGCGCAGCCGCGCGATCAGCCAGGGTCCCAGCACGATGGAGAGCAGCAGCGCGGTGAGGCTCGCCATCGCCGTGCGGAACGTCGCGTACTGAAACACGCGGAACGGCGTGTAGAGATGGAACAGCTTTTCGTAAAACAGCCAGTAGAACATGGGTCAGTTCCGGCCTCCTGCGGGTCCAGAGGCAAGGAACTCTTCGAGCGCGCGCTCGACATGTACGCCGCGCGAGCCCTTAAACAGGATCGCATCGCCCGGCTCGGCGAGTGCGCGGAGCATCCGGCCGGCCTCGGCTGGGTCCTCGAAAAAAAACGCGGCGCCGGCCCGAAGGCCTGCACGCTTGGCTGCGTCCAGCATGCAACAGGCAGCGCCGCGTATTCCGACGAGCACGTCGATCCCCTGCTCCGCGGCGTAAGTGCCTACGTCGCGATGCAGAGGCTCAGCCCAGCGGCCGAGTTCGAGCATCTCCCCCAGAACCGCGATCCGCCGCCGCGCCGGCGTGTCTCTCAGCACGTCCAGCATGGCGCGAACCGCGTCTGGATTGGAGTTGTAGCAATCGTTATAAACCAAAATGCCCTGGTGATGGAAGCGCTCGCCGCGCATTTTTCCAGGCATAAATTTCCGCACGGTGTCTTGAAGCCGGGCCGGAGCGATTCCGTAGAGTCCTGCGACCGCGATCCCGGCGAGCATATTGGATACGCTGTGGCGTCCGGTGAGGGCGCTTTCAAACGCCGTCTGGCCCACGCGGAAACGAACGCCTTCGACAGAATAGTCGACGTCCTCGGCGCGCACCTCGGCCTTTGGCGATTGACCGTAATAAATCGTGCGGCCCGGCGTGACGTCGCAAATGACGCGACCCGCGGATCGTCGGCGTTCAGGACCGCAGTGCCATCGGCGGCAGCGCTTCGATCAGCTCCCGCTTGGCCGCGGCAACTCCTTCGATCGAATCGAAATTCTCGATGTGCGCATAGCCGACGTTGGTCACCACGCCGACTTGCGGCTTGGCGATCGCAGCCAGGTCGCGAATCTCGCCGGCGTGATTCATGCCGATTTCGATGACGCGCCACCCGCGCCGCTTCGTCCAGACGCAGCAGCGACAGCGGCAGGCCGACCTGGTTGTTCAGGTTGCCCTCGCTCTTCGCCGTCGCGATTCCCACGGCCAGCATTTCCGCAATCATGTCCTTGGTCGTCGTCTTTCCCGCGCTGCCGGTCACGGCGACCACATCCCCGCCCCACATCTCCCGGGCCCGCGAAGCGAGCGTTTGCAGGGCCTGCAACGAATCTTCCACTCGCAACACCGTCCCCGCCGCTTCCCGATCCACGATCGCCGCCACCGCGCCCTTTCGAAAGGCTGCTTCGACGAACGCGTGCCCGTCATGAACCGGACCCCGCAACGCGAAAAACAAATCCCCGGGCTGAAGCGTCCGGGAATCGACGCTCCATCCTGTCACCACCGCATCCGATTCGACTGGCAAAGCTTCGTTTGGAAAACCCAGCGATCTCCGCCACGCGACGCAGCGGAATCTTCATTCCGTATCCTTCTTCATACCAGAGATCGCAGAACCTTTCGCGCCGTTTCCCGGTCGTCGAAATCGATCGTCCGATCCTTCAGCACCTGATAAGTCTCGTGGCCTTTGCCGGCGATCAGCACGACATCGCCCGGCTTGGCTTCCGCAATCGCGCGGCGAATTGCCTTAGCGCGATCGGGCTCGGCGACATGTGGGCGTATCGAAACGCCGCAGCGCCGACCATCGCGTCGTTCATGATGTCGAGCGGATCCTCGGAGCGCGGATTGTCGGAAGTCAGCACCACGAAATCGCTCAGCTCGGCCGCGGCCATACCCATCAGCGGGCGCTTGGTACGGTCGCGGTCGCCGCCGCAGCCGAACAGCGTGATCACGCGGCCTTTGCGCCAGCTCGCGCGCCACTTGAATGACGTTCCGCAGCGCGTCATCGGTGTGCGCATAATCCACCACTACCAGAAAGGGCTGACCTTCGTCCACGCGCTCGAATCGGCCGGGAACAGCTTGACACGCTGCGACTCCGCGCGCGATCGTCGCCAGATCCAAGCCGTAGCTGAAGCCCGCGCCCGCCGCGGCCAGAATATTCATCACGTTGATGCGTCCGTTCAGCGTGGATTCGATCGGTTGGCGCGCGCCTTCAAAAACCAGCTCGAAGCGCAGTCCATCGAAACTGGAGCGGATATTCTCGGCCCGAATTTGCGCGCGCGCGCCAGTCCCATACCAGAGAATTTGTCCGCGAACCCGCCATGCCCAGACTCGCCGGATCGTCGGCATTCAGCACAGCCCATCGCGGAGCCGGCGAATCGCGAGGCACGAAGAGCATTCGCTTGGCCGCGGCGTACTCTTCCATGGTGTGGTGAAAATCCAGATGATCGCGCGTCAGATTCGTGAATACCGCGGTGTGGAAGCGGATTCCGTACACTCGTCCCAACGCCAGTGCGTGAGACGAAACTTCCATGGTGAGCCGCGTCGCCGCCGCGATGTTCCAGTTCCGCTGCAAAGCGCATCACGTCGAGCGATTCGGGTGTCGTGTTGGCCGCATGCAGCCGTTCGCCCGCCAGGCGATATTCGATGGTCCCGATCAATCCGGTGACAAATCCAGCCTCGCGCAGAATCGCGTCCATCAGGTACGATGTGGTGGTCTTGCCGTTGGTTCCCGTGATGCCCGTGAACAGAACCCGCTCGTCCGGATGCTGATAGAAGTTGCCGCGCGGCGGTGGCCAGCGCGTGGCGGCCGTGCTCCACTTCGATCCAAGGGCCGGCGAAATCCGGCCGGCTTCGGCAACTCGCTCACCACTGCGCACGCACCGCGACCCAGCGCCTCCTGGGCGAACTTGCGTCCGTCGACGCGCGATCCTGCGAACGCGAAAAACAAAAAATCCTTCTCCACCCGGCGCGAGTCATACTCGAGTCCGGCCACCGTCATCGCGGCCACGGCCGGCGAAAGCTCGCTACGAAGCTTCACGCCTTCCAGCACCTGGCCCAGGTTCATTTTTTATGGTGGGACGGTTTCCCCGACCGGGCGGACTCGACGCTCGCCGAATCCGCCCGCTCCCTCATTTTGCAAACTCGACTTTCACTCGCCCGCCGGACGGAAGAATGGATCCCGCCGTCGGATACTGGCCCCGCACCACGCCGATTTCCGGCGCTCCCAGTGTCTCCACCTGTAACCCTCGCGCCGAAGACTCTTCGAGGACGCCCCGCAGCGTCATGCCGCGAAAATCCGGCACCTTCGGTCCCACCACCGTCGCTGTCAAAAAAGGCCGCCGGCCTGCGTCGGACGTTTCGGAGGAACCCGAAGCGCCAGCCGAGACCGGCGGCGGAGTGACGGAGGATACAACTCTTGAGCGCACAGCGTCGGCGTTGTGCGCACTTGAATCCAATGCGCGCGTTGCCCCGGCCTGCGCGTTAGCATTATTCTCTTCGAGCTTCGCCGCCGGCTCGCCCAGCCCCGCGATCGGCAGATCGTAGTGATCCTCGCGATCCGCCACATTCGCCGACGCCCGCAACATTGGACTGTCAGGCAAGTCCTTCGGGACATCCAGCATTCGCAGCGCAGCCATCGCCACTTCGCGGAACACCGGAGCCGCCACCGGTCCGCCGAAACCCGCTTCTCCGCCGGACGTTCCCTCCAGCGTCACCGCGATCACGATCTGCGGATTCGCCGACCGGCGCGAATCCCAGAAAGCTGGCGTTGTAGTGATGCGTGTAAACGTGGGCTTTCAGATCGTAGATCTGCGCCGATCCGGTTTTGCCGCCCGACGTGTACCCTTTCAGATTCGCGTACCGTCGAGCCGGTGCCGCGCAGCACCACGCCTTCCATCATCTGCCGCATCTGGATCGCGGTCTCCGGCCGGATGATCCGCTCCGGCTTGTCAGATGTGAAATGTTCCACCGCTTCGCCCGGCTTCTGGCGCGCCAGCACCAGCCGCGGCTTCACCATCAAGCCGCCGTTGGCGATCGCCGCGCCCGCGAGCGCGAGCTGAATCGACGTCGACGCTGACTTCATGCCCCATCGCCAGCGATCCGATGGACGTGGGCGCCCAGTCCTCGACGCGCCGCAACAGCCCGGTCGATTCTCCCGGCAGCTCGATTCCGGTTTTTCGTCCGAATCCGAAACGCCGCTGATACTTGTACAGCGCGCGGTCGCCGACCTTCAGACGCGATCTGAATCGCGCCGATATTGCTCGAATGCGCCAGCACGTCGGCCATGCTCATGGGCCGCGTGCGGATGTTCGTCGTGAATCACGCGGCCGAACAGGTTGATCTTTCCGTTGCCGCAGTTGATCATCGTCTCCGGCGTCAAGTGCGTGCGTTTCGAGCGCGGCGGCGAGCGTTACGACTTTGAAAACGCTTCCCGGCTCGAACGGCGTGGTGACGGCGAGGTTGCTGCGCGCGTTCTCCGCCTCGCCCGGCTCGGGAGCGGAGTTCGGGATCGTAGGTCGGATAATTCGCCATCGCCAGAATCTCGCCGGTATACGGATTCATCGCGACCAGAGACCCGCTGGCGGCGCGATTGGCGATGCACCGCTTTCTCGAGTCGCTTTCTCGGCGTCGTATTGCAGATTCGAATCGATGGTCAGCGTCATGTTCGCGCCCGGCTCCGGCTTGCGCGACACCACCGAGTCATACGGATTCTGCTTGACGTCGGTGAATACGCGCGCCAAGCCCGGTTCGCCGGCCAGATCGTCATCGAAACTCGCTTCGATTCCGGCCGCTGCCGCGCTCGAACGTATCGTCGGGATCGACGATGCCCATCGAGCCGATCACGTGCGCGGCCAACTGATGGTGCGGATAGAAGCGCCGCATTTCGGGCCGGAACTCGACCCAGTCCAGCTTCAGGCTGCGCAGGCGCGCCGCTTCATCGGCAAGAATCTTGCGCTTGATCCACAGGAATCCGCTGCCGCGCAGCGACGCTTCCTGGATCTTATCGAACAGCTTCTCGCGATTCAGGTCCAGCACGCGCGAAAGCAGATCGGCGGCCATGCCCGGATCTGGAATCTTCTGCGGATTCACGCACACCGATTCGGCCGGCAGACTCTTCGCCAGCGGCTGCCCGTTGCGGTCGAAGATCGATCCGCGCGCGGCCGGAATCTGCTGCGTGCGCTGCTGCTGTTGCTGCGCCAGACTGCGCCAGCTCGTCGTGGTGGATCACCTGCAGCCAGACCAGGCGCCCGAAGATCAACCCAGCCCATACGAGCAGGATCCACAGCAGCCCATGCAGCCGGCGGGTGGATTGAGTTCTGCATGGCCATGCTGCGCCGCACTCTCTTACTTCTGGTTCATCGCCAGCGATCCGTTGCGGCCGTTTTCGAGATACACCACTTTCTGCGACGGCGGATCGATGAACTGCTGCTCCCGGGCCAGCTCTTCCATGCGCGCCGGCGAAAGCAACTGAGCTTCTTCCAGCTCAAGCGAAGCCTGCTCGGTAGCCAGACGCTGGCCTTCCTTGCGCAGCGACTGGATCTTGATAGCCGGCCAGCAAGCCGTAGGCGCTCGGCAACAGCACGCACACCAGCAGCACCACGGCGGCGACCACGGAACCGATCAGCTTCCAGCAGGTCCCGCCCGCGCGCGGATCGGCCTCGCGGACGCATGCCGCTGTTATCGATTTTTTTCACGAAGAAATAAACATCCTCGTTGGGAAACGCCCGGACGCGGGTGGACGTGTCTACCTTCGGCGCCCGGCGGTGTCTTTGGACGGGTCGAAGCTTCGTTCGATAAGCCGGTTATATACGTTTGCTAGAGTTGCCATGATCCTTCTTTCCTCAAACCATTTCCACCGCGCGTAGCTTCGCGCTGCGTGACGGCGGGTTGCGCCCGATCTCCTCTTCCGCAGGCCGCACGACGTGCCGGGTGAGAATCCGCGCCCGCCCGTCTCGCGCCATTGCCTGAAAACTCTGCTTGACTTTGCGATCCTCCAGCGACATGAAGGTCACGATCACCGCGCGTCCGCCCGGCTTCACCAGCCGCGGAATCGCATCCAGCAGCGCGTCCAATTCCTCCAGTTCCCGGTTCACCGCGATGCGCAGCGCCATGAAGGTCTGCGTCGCGGGATGAATTTTCCCCGTGCGGGGCACGGCCTCCTCGATCAGCTTGGCCAACTGACCGGTGGATTTGATGGGCCGCGCCCGCACGATTGCTCTGGCTATCTTCCGGCTCCTCCTTTCCTCGCCGAACTTGTAGATCAAGTCGGCGAGCTGTTTTTCCGATTCGAAGTTGACGATGTCGGCCGCCGTCTCGCCCTGAGCTGCGGTCGAGCCGCATATCGAGCGGGCCATCGGCCATCAGCGAGAATCCCCTCTCGCCCGCCGTCAACTGGTACCGCGAGACCCCTAAGTCCGCAAGCAACCCGTCCAGTTGTGCAATTCCTTCGTTTCGAAGCGCCTGTTCCAGTCCGGCGAATGAAGTTTGAATAAAGCGAATCCGCGCGCCGCAATCCGAAGTATTCGCGCGCGCCAGTTCCAGGCTCTCCGCGTCGCGGTCGCACGCGATCACCAAACCCGTGGTCAGCCGCCGCGCAATCGCGCCCGCATGTCCCGCGAGTCCAGCCGTCGACGTCCGCATAGATACCGTCCGGCTTCAGCGCCAGATACTCCAGGCACTCGTCGAGCATGACCGGCACGTGCATACATAGCCGCTATTTCAGCCCTTTCTTTTCGAGCGTTCTTCACCTTGTCCCCGATGTTCACCACGGCGCGCTGCATACGCTCGTCGTAAATCTTCTTGGCGAAGACGTTGATCCGGCCGCGATAGTAGTCCAGCCATACCGGCTGCTTCTCGATCTCCAGCTTGCGGCGCAAATCGGTCGGCATCAGCACCCGTCCAGCCTCGTCTACCTCTGAAAAGTCCCCGTACACGTTCGCAATAAATGCAATGTCTTCAGCGCCTTCCGTGTCCTCGCCTGCATTCTCGAAAAGATTTTGATTGCTCTCCCACACCTTTCTGGGGTAAATTCTGGCTATCCGCATGTCCAGTGTGGTTATGAAAATCTTGTCCTCCAACGCCTTCAGGTACGCTGCGAACCGGACGGGCAATTTCAATCTGCCCTTCTCATCACACTTAGCCTCGAAAAGCCCCAGCGGAGGCTCCGCAATCGACACTTGACCGCCCGTTTGATCCACAAAAAAACAATCCGGTCCACATTAGACCACCTTTTTACACTGAACGCAAGAGTTTTGTTGCAGGGGAAGGATTTACGCCGTTTCTTCGCCGTTACTTCACGCCGCTGGCGACCCTGGCGGGAAGAAATTCGTCGCCCGCGCGCCACGTCGGCAGCTTGGGCGAGTTGGCTACGTTGACGCCGATCAGGAAGCCGAAACGGGCGAACTGCTCCATGCCTGAAAAATCCCAGTCGTCGCGATATTCGTCAGCCGGCTGGTGATAGCGGTGCTCTTCGAAATCGTCGAAGAGCTTTTTGCCGGTTCCGGGCGGTCTTCCGAGTAGATCCTCGCCGCCCTCGATCGAAAACGACGGGATGCCGACGCGGGCGAACGAAAAATGATCGGACCGGTAGTAGGTGCCCGCATCCGGACGCGGATCGGGCTTGATTCTCAGATCGAAGCGGCGCGCGGCCTCTTCGACGATGGGATAAAAAGTGGTGCGTTCGGCGCCGTTCAGCACCACGTCGCTAGTTCGGCCGAACGGCATGAACATATCGAAATTCAGGTCGGCCGCGGTTTTTCCCGCCGGGACCACTGGATGTTGGCCGTAATATTCGGATCCACGCAGCCCCGCTTCTTCGGCCGTGACAGCCAGAAACAGCGCCGAACGCCGAGGCTTCTCCGGCAGATTCGCCCACGCGCGCGCCATTTCGAGGATCATCGCGCAGCCGGTCGCGTTGTCGGCAGCGCCGTTGTAAATCTTGTCGCCATCGACGGCTTGGCCGATGCCCAGATGGTCCCAGTGCGCGCTGAAGATCACCACTTCGTTCTTCAATTGCGGATCGCTGCCCTCGATTCTTCCCACCACGTTGCGGGTGTGGATTTCGCGAATTTTAGTCGGCGCGTTTCCATGGAAGCGGAGCGGCAAAGGAATCGCCTTGAATCCGCGCGCATCCGCCATTTTGAGCAGTTCATCGGCGGTTTTCCCGGTAGATGCCGCGATCTGGTCGCCTTTCTCCTTCGTCACCCAACCCGCAAACGCGAGACTCGGCTCGCTCGGTGCGAGCTTCACTTGTTGATCCTCGCGTCCCCACGAAGAACGCACCACGTCCCATCCGTAACTGGCGGTTGGCGTCGTGTGAATGATGATCGCCGCGACGGCGCCGCGGCGCGTGGCTTCTTCGTATTTGTATGTCCAACGGCCGTAGTAAGTGAGCGCACGGCCGGTGAAGAATTTGGGGTCGTCGGAGGGCGGCTCATTCGTGAACAGCACCACCACTTTGCCGCGCACGTCGATGCCCGCGTAATCGTCCCATTGATATTCCGGCGCGCTGATCCCGTGGCCGACGAATACGGCCTCTGCATCGAACGCGGCGTCCGTTTTCTGCGATAAAGTGACGCCGACAAAATCGTCAAGCCAGCGGAAAGAAATAGAACCGGCGCTCAACGTTGTCGACGGCTGCGGCTCGGCTCCCACCAAGGTGAGATTCTGAAAGTACGTGCCGTCGTCGCCGGCCGGCTTGGCTCCGGTAAGCGCGAGCTGCGCGGCGATATATTCGGTAGCCAGGTCGCCTCCGCGCGCGCCGACGCCACGGCCTTCCAAAAGATCGCTGGCCAGGAATTTCACGTGGGCGCGGATGCGCTGGCCCGAAATATCGTTCATCTGGGCCTGCGCTACGCCAAGCGCGCAGCAAGCGACCAAAACTATTCGCTTCATAGGGACTTACCGCGCGCCGCGTCTTCCAAAATGCGCTCAGCGCGTTTGGGATTGAAGACGCCGCAGGAACAGAAGCGCGTCAGGTAGCCGGCGGCCTGTTCGGGAGTGCGCCGGCCTTCCTTCACCCAATCGATCATTTTCTTGGCGAGAGAATGGCTCACCATCCCGTGACCGCACATGGTGGACAGCAGCATTACCTTGGAATCGGGCAGCTTCTCGGTCTTCCCTTCAAATCCCAGCGAATAGCCGACGCTGTGCCGGGGAATGCCGGCCGCATAGCAGCATTGCTCCGCGCCATCGATGGACGTTGAGACGTTGACGCTCAGCCCCAGATCCGCATCCTTCACGGCTTTCACGAAGTCCTCTGCGGCCATACGGTTGTCGAATACCGCCGCGACTGTTGTCGGAGCGTCCAGGCCGCTGATCACGGCTTGAAAATCGGGTTTCGTGTCGCGATCCCAATGCGATGTCGGATTCATTTTGCGGCACGGCCGCAACGCGCCGCCATGAATCGCGTCGCCCAGGTTCACGGGGTGGAACGAAACCGCCATCTCCAGAAATCGGCGGAGCTTAGGCAGCGCTCCCTGCTCATTTTTTCCCTTGCTGGCGATGGCAAACACGACGAAATCGTCTTGAAAGCTTTCGGCGTCGCCAAAACGATGCAATGTGTTGGTCATACGGCAGCGGGTTCCTGAACGGGCTTTGGCTCCACGGGATTGGTGATTCGGCCCAGTCCGATATTAGTCTTGGCGCGATCTAGTTTATAACCAAGCTTTTCGAGAATCGGCCCGACGATCGGATCCTCGCCATGTTCGTCGCAGCGTGTCCCGACGCCCAAGGCAACCACGGTTTCGATCTGCTTTTCGACTTCCCAGACCAAGCGGATGATTTCTTCGGTGCGGGCGACCGGAACTTTGATCTCCACGATCGCGGAAAGGACTTTTTCGCCCAAAATATCCTCGCGAATGTTACCGCTGGCAACATCCGTCATCAGCGAGGTTACGGGGTTCTTTTTCTCGAACTTAACGTCCGCCTTCGCGAGCGCCCAGCACATCTGTTGAATGTCGCGAAACCGTACGCCGACGCCGGGTCGTCCGAATTCGATGGTGAATCCGACTTCGCCCACTTGCACCCGGCCGCTCACATCGTTGGTTTTCACTTCTTCCGTGCCTCGCCCGTGAACGCCGGTCGATTCGTGCGGAACGCGCGGGTCGGAAAATGCCCGGCGCACCACGCGCGGCCACGTCAGTTCATCCGGCTCAAAGGCGGCCGTGGGGCACACATCGGGTTCCGGGTCGAAGCGCATCCGCATCATTTGAAACACCTTGCGAACCGTGCGAACGAATGTCGGATTCAGATGTTCCTGGCTCAACCCGTTGTAGCAGGCATAGCATTCTACGCACTCGTCGCGATTGATGCGGGCGCGGTGCATGTGGGGGTCGATATAGATCGCGCCCATGGGACAAACGTAGGTGCAATTACCACAGGCGACACACTTATCGGGATTGATTTTCATACGAAAATACGCTTGCTCGCGTCGATTTTTGAGTACAGTAAAGCCGCGACAACGCACAGCGCCGAAGTGACCAGGAAAGGGACATTCCAACCATATCCTTTAACAAGATACGCAAGCGCTGTGGGGGAGATCGCGCCTCCTATATTACCGCACATATTCATGACCGATGAAACCGAGCCGGCATAATCGCCGCCGATGTCGAGCGGAATCGCCCAGGAGACGCCGACGGTCACTTCCAGGCCGAAAAACGCAATGCAACTCAGGATCACGCACGCTTTCGGGTTGGCGGTGAGCGTCGCGGGAAGAATCGCAATTGCGCCAATCATGAATCCGATCACCGCGATGACGCGGCGCGAGCGGTTCACGTTGTGAGTGCGGCGCAGCATGATGTCGGAAAGCCAGCCTCCGGCTAGATCGCCGACCGTCCCAGCCAGCATGGGTAAGCTGGCGTAAAATCCCATCTGCGTCAAACTGTAGCCGCGAAATTCTTTGAGATAGGTGGGAAACCAGTCGAGATACGTCGACAGGCTGTAGTTGTAACAGAAATACATCAGGCAGATGTACCAGAGCGTGGGACTCGAAAAGATGCGGCGCCATGGGATCGCGGCGTTCCCAGGCCGCTGGCGCGGGCCGCCGGTGGCTTTGTGGATCAGTTCGCGTTCGGCGGCGTTCACTGAGCTGTGCTGCTCCGGCGTATCGCGATACCAGACGAACCATATCGCCGCCCAGAGGATGCCGAAGACTCCGAAAATGACAAACGCCGAGCGCCAGCCGTAGTGGGCGATCAGCAACACGACCAACGGAGGCGTCAGCGCCGCGCCGAGCCGCGAACCCGCGTGCGTCACTCCTTGAGCGAAGCCGCGTTCGCCGGGCAGCAGCCATCGCGACAGGGACCGGGTCGCGATCGGAAATGCCCCGGATTCTCCGATCCCGAACAGGAAACGAATCACGATCATCGACGCGGCGTTCCATGCCAGCGCGGTCATCGACGTGAAGATGCTCCACCAGGTGACGATCAGAGACAGCGCGCGGCGCGGACCGATGCGGTCGCCGAGCCATCCGCCGGGGATCTGAAATAGCGCGTAACTCCAACGGAAGCTCGACAGAATCCAGCCCATGGTGATCAACGAAAAGCCGAGTTCTTTGCGGATCACCGGCGCCGCCGAGGAGATCACCACGCGATCCATGTAAGTGATCATGTAGGCCGCCACGGTCATGGCGAGCACCAGGTGCCGAACCCGGGTAGGGCGCATTTAGCGCATCCGCTCCATGATGGACCATATCGCTTCGACGTTCTCGCCGCGGCAGACGTGGATGCGGTCGTACAGATTCACGGTCGGATCACAATGGGGCGGAATGAATTCAACGCGATCGCCGAGACGCGGTTTTCGGTCGCACGCCGCAATGTCGAGGTAGCCGAACTCGTCTCCACCCCAGCGATAACCGGAGCCGGGAAGGCTCAAGGCTTCCGGTCCATAACCGCGATCAGTGGAAAATGCTTTCAGGCCGCCGTCGACGGTGACGAATGCTTCGTGATTCGCGCTGACGACGGTGGTCAGGACGGTCATCGCGTTCAGAAAATCGATGCCGAGGCGGCGATAAGCCAGATCCATCATCACGTAGGAACCAGCTTGAAACTCGGTGACCTCGGGTAGGTTGAGGTCGACCTCCCAGGTACCGGTGCTGCCGCCGGAAAGAATTTCGGTGGACAATCCCGCGCGCGCGAAAGCGTCGCGCGCAGTGGCCGCAATCTGAAATGCGCCTTCGGAAACGCGCTTGCGATCCTCGGGACCCGCATGCGAGCCGCTCACCGAGTAACCTTGAATGCCGCGCAGTTGAAGATGGCTTGCGCTATCGAGGGCTCGCGCGATTTCGAGGGCCTGTTTGATGGAACTTGCTCCGGTGCGATGATCGCCAACGTCAAGATCGACCAGAACGTCTACTTTGCCAGTCTTCGCGGCTTGCGCGTACCACTCGACCTGTTTCACATGATCGACCACGACCATCGCGCCCGTTTCGACGATGCTCGCGATCTTCAACGGACCGGCGACCGGCGAGGTCAGCAGGATTCCGGGTAGGCCCGCGCGCGACATCATCCGCGCTTCGCCGAGCGTGGCCACCGAGATCCCGCAAGCTCCAGCCGCGATCTGACGCTTCGCGATCTCGACACATTTGTGCGCTTTCGCGTGCGGGCGCAGTAGCTTTCCGAATTGCTTCACGCGATCCGCCATGCTCGCTAGATTCTTCTCGAAGGCTTCAAGATCGAGCAACAGAGCCGGGGTGGGGATGTGGCTCTTAGTGAGCATCGAATCATTATCGCAAGTTGTTCCCAATCGACCGCTTTGCTATTCTCTGTTCGTGCCGGCTCCCGCGATTTCGCGATCGGACCGTCTGGCGGCGCTCCAACCGACGGCGGTCAATGCGATTCTCGCGGAGATGCGCGCGTTTCAGGCTCAAGGCGGGGACCTGGTTTCCTTGATGCGCGGCGAGCCCGATTTGCCCACTCCGCCGCACATCGTCGAAGCGTGCACGCGCGCGTTGCGCAACGGCCGCACTGGGTATCCGGATAATCGCGGAGAGAAGACGTTTCGGGAGGCGGTCGCACGAAAACTTCAACGTGATAATGAGCTTAATTTCGATCCCGCGACGGAAGTGCTCGCGACCAGCGGCAGCACGTTTGGGATTTATGCCGCGCTGACGGCCGTGCTGAACGAGGGCGACGAGGTACTGCTGCCGGATCCGGTTTATGACGCGTACCAGTCGCCGATTCGATTGGCGGGTGGACGGGTGAAACCGGTGACGGCGCGAATCGAAGACGGGCGATTTGTTATCGCGGAAGAGGCTCTAGAAGCCGCCTGGTCGCCAGCGGCGCGTGTTCTGATTCTAAACACGCCATGGAACCCGGTGGGCACGGTGCTGACGCGCGACGAGCTAATCGGAATCGCACGATTCTGCGAACGGCGTAATCTGATCCTGCTGAGCGATGAAATTTATGAAGCCATCACGTACGGCGATCGGCGTCACATCTCGCCTCTCGCGGCCGCGCCGGAGTTGCGCGATCGATGCGTGCTGATCAACAGTCTTTCGAAAACCTATTCAATGACCGGATGGCGAGTGGGCTATTGCGCAGGGCCGGCTGCGCTCATTCAGGCGATGTTCCTGGTGCTGGCGCAATCGAGCCGCGGACCTGCGACGTTCGTACAGGATGCCGCGGCTGAAGCGCTCATTGGATCGTCAGGATTGCGTCGCGTCGATGCGCGAGGAATACGCGCGCAGACGGCAGCAAGTGCTGTCGAGTCTCTCCGGCATTCGAATTCTCGAGCCGGAGGGCGGATTTTTCTCAATGGTCGACGTGCGTGAGTCGAGAATTCCATCCGATGAAATCCGCCGGCGGCTGATGCATGAGCACGGAGTCGCGGTGGTGCATGGCGCAGCTTATGGCTCAGGCGGCGAAGGCACGTTGCGAGTCTCTTTTGCGAGCGGAGGAGAAACGCTCGCGGGCGGCCTGGAGCGGCTGCGGACGGGACTCGCGCAAATTTTGGGGTCGAACCATTGACCCTGGTGCAGTTGACTCCCGATGTGGACGCTCTGCATCGAGAATTGGACGCGCAAATCGAAGGCGAGGTTCGCTTCGACCAGATTTCACGCGCGCTGTATTCCACCGATGCAAGCGTGTATCAAATCCTGCCGCTCGGAGTCGTGATTCCGAAAAACCGCGAGGATATCGTTCGCACCATCGCGATCTGCCATCGCCTTCGCTGTCCGCTCACGCTGCGCGGCGGAGGAACGTCGCAGGCCGGACAGGCCATCGGCGAAGGCATCGTGCTCGATACGTCGAAATATTACAACCAGCTTCTCGAAGTGAATGCGGAAGAGCGGTGGGTTCGCGTGGAACCGGGAATTGTGCTCGATGAGTTGAATGCGCAGCTTGCGCCGCTGGGTCTGCGGTTCGCGCCGGATATTTCCACCGCCAGCCGCGCCACTATCGGCGGCATGATGGCGAATAATTCTAGCGGAGCGCGTAGCGTCCTGTACGGCAAGACCATCGATCACGTCCTGGAGCAGACCGTGGCGCTCTCCGATGGAAGCATCGCGCATTTCCGGGAGATCGCGCGCAACGAAATTCCCGTTGGCGATTCGCTTGAAGCCGCTTGCTACCGGACCGTGCTGCGGCTAGCGTCCGAGCTTGCAGGCGAGATCGACCGCCGCTATCCGAAGATTTTGCGCCGCGTGGGCGGATACAACCTGGACGAATTCGTGAGCGCTTCGAAGCCCGTGAACCTGGCCAAGATCATGGTCGGGTCCGAGGGGACGCTGGGCGTGGTGCTCGAAGCGAAACTGCGGCTGGTCCCGCTGCCGAAGGCGAAAGCGGTGATGGTGATCGGGTTCGCGGACCTGCTGGAATCGCTGTCGGCCGCGCCGGTGATTCTTGCAACACAAGCCGTCGGCGATCGAGGTGATGGACAAGTCGATCCTTGACAATACCCGTCAAAATGCGGCGCTGGATAAGATCCGCGCCTCTGTGATCGACGGCGATCCGGGAGCGACGCTGTGCGTCGAGTTTTATGGCGATCGCAAAGAGGATCTGCCGCCGAGATTGGCCGCGCTGGAGCGAGACCTGCGTACTCGCGGGCTCGGCGCGCATTTCCGGGCCGAGACGGACGCGGCCGGACAAGCGCGCGTCTGGAGCCTTCGCGAAGCCGCACTGGGGCTTTCGATGGCGATGAAGGAGGACGCGAAATCGATATCCGTTCGTCGAAGACACCGCCGTCGCTCCGGAAAAGCTGAGCGAGTTTATCGGCCGGTTCCTGGAGATTCTGCGCGGCTACGGGACCACGGCGGGCATTTACGCGCACGTATCGGTGGGATGCCTGCACGTGCGGCCGGTGATCAATCTGAAGAGCGAAGAAGGCGTCCGGAAGTTCGAAGCCATCGCGCACGAAATTTCGGACCTGGTGCTGGAGTTCGGCGGCGCGCTTTCGGGAGAACATGGCGACGGGCTAGTGCGGAGTCCGTTCATGCGCCAGATGTTCGGCGACGCGATTTACGAAGCATTTCGCGAGATCAAGCGGACCTTCGACCCGCTGGGAATTCTGAATCCGGGAAAGATCGTCGATGCGCCTCCAGTCACGTCGAATCTTCGTTTCGGCGCGAGGTATGTGAGTTCGAAACCGCACACTTTTTTCGACTTTTCCGAATACGGCGGATTCAGCGGCGCGGTGGAAATGTGCAGCGGCGTGGGGGCGTGCCGGAAAGAGCTATCGGGGACGATGTGTCCTTCCTACATGGCGACCCGCGAGGAAACGGATTCCACACGCGGGCGAGCCAACGTGCTGCGGCTGGCGATGTCGGGACAATTGCGCCGATTCGGATCAAGGCGTGTATCAGGTTCTGGATTTGTGCCTGGAGTGCCGCGCGTGCAAATCAGAATGCCCGGTGGGCGTCGACATGGCGCGATTCAAGAGCGAGTTTCTCGCGGGCTATCAGGCGCGCAACGGAACGCCGCTGCGGGCGCAGGCGCTGGGAAATATTCATGAGCTTTCGAAGTGGGGCAGCCGGTTCGCTCCAATTTCGAACTGGACTGCTGGAAATTTTCTGGCGCGCTGGATCAATGAAAAACTCCTCGATCTGGACCGGCGGCGCTCGCCTCCGCCGTGGAGACGCGAGACGTTCGAACGCTGGCTGGCCCGGAACCCGCGTACGTTTGAAGGCACGGCCATGACATTGTTTAACGACACATTCACGAATCACTTTGAGCCGGAGATCGGTGTCGGTGCGGTCGAAGTGTTGCAGCGCGGTGGATGCAGCGTCAACGTGGTTCGGCCAGGATGCTGCGGGCGACCATTGATTTCTCAGGGGATGCTCGCCGAGGCGCGGGCGCATGCGGCGCGGGTGGTCGAAGGACTGTTCCCGATCGCAAAACGCGGCGAATCGATTTTGTTCTGCGAACCCAGTTGCCTTTCCGCAATCAAAGAAGATGCGCCGGCGTTGTTGCGCGGCGATGCACAAGCCAAGGCGCGCGCGGTGGCGGAACACTGCGTTTTGTTCGAAGAATTCGCGGCGAAACTCGATTTGCCGCTGCGCGCGGGGCCGTCGAAGATCTTGGTTCATGGCCATTGCCATCAAAAATCGATGGGGTTGCTGCCGGCGACGATGTCTCTTTTGTCGCGGATTCCTCGGGCCACACTGGTCGATCTGGATGCCGGATGCTGCGGGATGGCGGGGTCCTTCGGATATACGCGCGGTCACTATGATGTCTCTGCCGCAATCGCCAACCGCCGGCTGATTCCCGCGGTGAAGGCCATGGAATCGGGCGACGTGATCGTGGCTCCGGGCACATCCTGCCGGCGTCAGGTGTCGGAATTGGGCGGCGTCGCTGCGGTCCATCCGGCCGTTCTGATTCGCAGTCTGCTGAAGCCCTGACGGTACACTGAAATTTGCCGCCTCTTTTGAACGCCCAGGGCATCCGCAAGTCGTACGGATCGGATCCGTTGTTTCCGGATCTGTCGCTGAACATCGACGAGGGCGACCGGCTTGGGCTGATCGGCCCCAACGGCTCCGGTAAATCGACGCTGCTGGAAATTCTGGCCGGGCGCCAGAATCCCGACAGCGGAAACGTGGCGCTTCGCAAAGGGACTCGATTGCAGTACGTCGCGCAGGAGTCGAATTTTGCCGCGGGCGACACGGTGCGGAGCGTGATCCGGCGCGCGCTGGATGGGGCTGCGGTGCCGGAGGCGGAGCGCGGCGCGCTCGAAGGCGAGACGCTGGGCCGCGCCGGGTTTGACGATCTCGATCAGGCGGCCGCGGATCTATCTGGAGGATGGCGCAAGCGCCTCGCGATCGCGGAGGCGTTAGTGCAGAATCCCGCCATACTTTTGCTCGATGAGCCGACCAATCACCTGGATTTAGCCGGAATCGAGTGGCTGGAAGACATTCTGAACGACGCGGCGTTTGCGTGCGTGGTGGTGAGCCATGACCGGTATTTTCTGGAACGCGTGGCGAACCACATGGCGGAGCTGAATCCGATTTATCCCGGCGGCCTGCTGTATGTCGCGGGAAATTACAGTGGGTTTCTGGAGAAGAAAAGCGCGTTTCTGGAAGCGCAGGCGAAGCGTCAGGATGCGCTGGAGAATCGCGTCCGAACCGAGATGGAATGGCTGCGCCGCGGCCCCAAGGCTCGCGCGACGAAAGCCAAGGCGCGCATCGACAAGGCCAATGAGTTGATCGGCGAACTGGCCGACTTGCGCGCGAGAAGCCGCAGTGACACTGCCGACATCGACTTTTCGGCATCGGACCGGAAGACCAAGCGACTCATTCATCTGGATGGCGCCGGCTATGCGATTGCGGGGCGGACGCTGATCGACGGGTTGGATTTCACCATCACCGCCGGAATGCGCGTGGGGTTGGTTGGCGCAAACGGCAGCGGAAAAACTACTCTTCTGCGCCTGCTGCGCGGTGAGATTCTTCCGCAAAAGGGCGAGATCCAGCGCGCAGCCGCGCTGCGGACAGTGTACTTCGATCAGACACGTAAGCTCGACCCGGATGTAACGCTGCGGCGCGCGCTCGCGCCCGATTCGGATTCGGTAATCTATCAGGATCGCGTGATTCATGTCGCTTCGTGGGCCGCGCGATTCCTGTTTTCGCAGGAGCAGCTCAATCAGCCGGTCGGCCGTTTGTCGGGCGGCGAACGGGCGCGCGTGCTGATCGCGAACCTGATGCTGGAGCCGGCCGACCTTTTGTTGCTGGACGAACCGACCAACGATCTCGATATCCCCACGCTGGAAATTCTGGAAGAGAGTCTGCTCGAGTTTCGCGGCGCGCTGGTGCTGGTGACCCACGATCGCTACTTGCTCGATCGAGTCGCGAGCGTGGTCGTCGGCCTGGATGGTCAGGGCGGCGTGGAGCGGTTCGCGGATTATCTGCAATGGGAAGCGTGGATGGAAGAGCGCAAGCCGGCGAAGCCGAAGCCGGAAGCGGCAGCGCGGCCACGGCCCCCCGCATCGGCGCCGGCGAAAAAGAAGCTTTCGTATTTAGACCGCCTGGAACACGAGGCCATGGAACAGCGCATCGCCGAGGCGGAATCCGATCTGGAAACCAAACGCGCGGCGCTTCAGGACCCTGCGGTGGTGGTGGATGGACGAAAGCTGGAGCAAGCCTATCGCGAGATGGAAGCAGCGCAAGGCAAGGTCGACGCGCTATATCAACGGTGGGCGGAGCTCGAAGAGAAAATCGTTTAGCGGCGGGCCGCGGTGGCGATGCGCGCGACTCGCAGCGGCGAGAGAAGCAACGCCGAAGTCAGACCGCACGCGGCTGCAAACGACACCCATAATCCGGGCACGGCGCGATTCCCGGTAGCATGAATCAGATACGTGCAGACGGCGGGTGTGAATCCGCCGAACGTCGCCGTCGCGCAACTGTAAGCGAAAGAAAACCCCGTGGTGCGAATGTCGACCGGCATGATCTCCGTGAGCGTCACCACCATCGCTCCGTTGTAGCTTCCGAACAAGAAGGAGAGCCACATCTCAACGGCAAGCAGCCGCGAAAAAGACGGCGCAGCGACCAGCCATGACAGCGCCGGATACGCAGTGAGCAGCGCCAGCACCGTGATGCCGATCAGCAGCGGACGCCTCCCGATCTTGTCGGACCATGCCGCCATGACCGGAATCCAAAAAAAATTGGAGGCGCCGACGCATAGCGTCACCATCATGCTGTTCTTTGCGCTCAGGTGCAGCACGGCGCTGCCGAAGGTCGGCGTGTACGCGGTGATCATGTAATAGGACACCGTGGTCATGGTGGTGAGCATGATGCCGAGCAGCACCAGCTTCCAGTGGGCCGCCAGGATTCCCAAAATCTCCCGCGGCATGGGATGGTGCTTGCGCGCCGCGAACACGGGCGTTTCGGCGAGCGAGCGCCGCAAGATAAACAGAACCGGAATAATCATGCAGCCGGCGAGCAGCGGAATCCGCCAACCCCAGTGCGTCATGTCGTCAGCCGAGAGGCGAGAGGTCAGCACCAGCCCAAGAAGCGCAGCAAACATGACCGCGACCTGCTGGCTCGCAGTCTGCCAGCTTACATAGAATCCCTTGTGACCCGGCGTGGCGATCTCCGACAAATACACTGAAACGCCGCCGCTTTCGACCCCGGCCGAGAGTCCCTGGACCAGCCGTCCCGCGACCACCAATAACGGCGCCAGAAGCCCGATGGAGCGGTACGACGGTGTGATGGCGATCGATAGAGTGCCGACCGCCATCAGGCCGAGCGTCAGCAGCAGACCCGCACGGCGGCCTCGGTGATCGACATACGGACCCAGGAAAATCGCACCGAGCGGGCGCATCAGGAATCCGGCTCCGAACGTCGCAAGCGAAGCCATCAGCGAAGCGAATTCGTTGCCGCTGGGGAAAAACGTAGCGGCGATTGCAGCAGCGTAGTAGCCGAAAATCTGGAAATCGTACATCTCCAGAAAATTTCCGCTGGCAACGCGGATCACCGGCCAGACTTTCCGCTCCTGCTGCGTTTCGACGATCATGCTTCACTCGACGGTGGGCGCCGTTTTCACGTAATTCGCGACTTCTTCGTGCGTGGCGAACCAGACTCCTGGCTTGGTCTTCATGTACGCGATCAGTTTATCCAGCCACAACGCGCGCGACCGGTGCCCGGTATAAAACGGGTGCATGGTGAGCACGTACAGCCCGCCTTCTTCATACGCGACGTTCGAACTCGTCTCGATAAATTTTGTCGACCAGGTCCGGCGCCGGAAGCGATCCGTTGGCCGCGCCGAAATAGGGCGCGTCATCCAAGATGCGCTCGATGGGAAGCTCCACTACGCCCGTCGGTTTTCCGTCCAACGAGACTTCGTAGGCATCGTCGCTCGCCATCAGGCTGCTGTCGTAGAGAAAGCCGGCGTCGCGGACCTGTTTCATCGTGAATACGCTCATCGCCCACGAGGGCGCGCGATAGCCGACCGGCTTTTTACCCATGGCCTTGGTCAACAGGTCGATCGATTTATTCAGCAGATCCTGCTCCTTGGCTTCGTCGTTCATCTCCACCAGATTTTCGTGGATCCATCCGTGGATGCCGATCTCATGGCGCTTCCTGGATTGAATCGCCGGAATCATTTCCGGATTCAGCGCCGCCGCGACCGCGGGAATGAAAAACGACGCGGGCACGTTCTGCTTGTCCAGCACCCGCAGAATCCGCGGCAGGCCGTCAATGGCGCCATATTGGCCGCGGCTCATCGGCTCAGATCCCGGGGTCCCGCGCGCCAGCGTGCCGGACGCATTGTCGATGTCGAAGCTCAGCGCAACGGCGACGCGAGCTCCGTTCGGCCATTTTTTCGGCTTCAGCCGTCGAGCCATGTACAGATGCTGGTATTGGGTTTTCAACTGGTCCAGGCTAAGGCTCGCGCCGGGGAACGGATTCGGTTTTGCGGCGGTCGTTTGCGCCGCTGTGGGCGCGGTGCTGCATGCTGAAAGAAGAATCGCCAGACCGATCAGGATCAAACTTTTCACAGTAGCCTCCTTGGAGCTTCGCTGCACTATACTACAGCCGTTGTGCCGGGCGCGAAACCGTTTCCCCGATTCGATGTGCTGGTAGCCGGCGGAGGCAACGCCGCTCTGTGCGCCGCTCTCAGCGCGGGAATGGCGACGTGGTGCAGATCCGTGCCGGTGCGCTGGTCGCCGCGGCAGGCGGGTTCGAATCGAATCTCGATTGGCTCAAAGAGATTTGGGGCGATGCAGCCGAAAACTTCCCGATCCGCGGCACTCCTTACAATCGCGGCAAAGTTCTGAACCTGCTGCTATTCTTTCGAGCCTCAGCGGCCTGCTGTTGCTCGTCTTTCGCGACACCTCAAGCGTGCGCATATTGCTGATCGCGCATCTGGGAATCGTGATGGCGCTGTCCGTGACGTTACCCTACGGAAAATTGGTGCACGGGATTTACCGCTTCGCCGCTCTAATCCGCTACGCGCCGGAACTAAAGCGCGACTAGCGTGTCGACACGACCTTCGAATCCACCTGGAACTTCCGGTAATCGCTCCAGCTAGTCTCCTGCTGCTCCGACAATTTCTTGAGCAGCACCAGACGGCCTTCTCCGCTCACCAATTGCCGTTTCGGCAGCCAGATTTCATCGTTGACGCGCGTCTGTTCGAACAGCAGCGTCGCCCCGGAATCGAGGCGAGCTAAGCAAAGCCCCCAGGAAATGGTATCGATGGTCTTCGCCTCGATCCGCACCCACTGAGATTCGGTCTGATCGATCCACATCTTCCCCTCGATCTTCGCCAACGCCTTGGCGTCGCCATGCTTCGCCTGATAACCCGGCTTCGGCCGCGCCCCGATCACCCAAGCGTCGTGCCCGTCAATCTTCTGCACGCCTTCCAGATGAAATTCGAACGCGTCTGGAATCTCGCGCAGAAACTCGCGATCCTTCTCGCGCTCTTTGACGTACTCCGCCACTCGCCGCTGCCGCTCCGCGGGACTTTCCCGTTCCAGCTTCCCGGTGACCTTGTCGAGCTTCTCCTGCTCCTTGCGCTGCTGCTCCGCCTCGAGCGCCTGGCCGTTTCGCTCGACCAGTTTCCGGTACGGCCGTCCGAACAACACGATCGTTTCCCAGGCTTCGCCTTCGGTGGACTTGACGGCGCCAGAGGCATCCAGGCGTCGCGTGGTCTCGCGCGAAATCCAGGTGTAATCTTTCGCACGCATCCAGTTGGCCTGATCCAGCTCAATGGATTTCCGAACGATCGCGGCTGCGTCCTGCGCATCCGCGGGGAATATCGATGCAGCGGCGATCGCGATGGTCAGCAATGCCCGCATACCCCAAGTATAATCGCTGTTAGCCATATGGAAGATCGCCGCCAGTTTCTAAAATCTACGGGAATCGCGCTCGCCGCGGGTGCGCTCCTCAAGGGCCAGAACAGCAATGCCATCAAAGTCGGCCTGGTAGGCTGCGGTGGACGCGGCACCGGCGCGGCGGCGCAGGCTCTGAAGGCCGACGACTTCGCGGAACTGACCGCGCTCGCCGACATCTCGCAGGACCGCATCGACCAGTGCATCGATCAAATCGGCAAGACTCAAGCCGCGAAGGTCAAGGTGGATCCCAAGAACCAGTTCCTCGGCCTGGACGCCTATCAGAAACTGATCGACAGCGGGGTCGACGTGGTGCTGCTTGCCACGCCGCCCGGTTTCCGTCCCGCGCATCTTCGCGCCTGCATCGACGCCAACAAGCACGTCTTTTGCGAAAAACCGATCGCGGTGGATGCGCCCGGCGTCCGGCACGTTCTAGAAACCGCAAAAATGGCGAAGCAGAAAAATGTATCGCTGGTGGCGGGCTTCTGCTGGCGATACAGCAACTACATCGTAGAGACCTTCGATCAGATCCATGGCGGCGCGCTCGGCGACCTGACTGCTTATTACGCCACTTACTATACGAGTCCGGTCAAGCCGATGCCTCCCGCATCCGATCGCCCCGCCGGCATGAGCGATGTCGAATGGCAGATCAAGAACTGGTACAACTTCCTGTGGGTCTGCGGCGACAGTATCGTGGAGCAGGCCGTTCACAGCGCCGACAAGATCGCGTGGGCCATGCACGATCAGCCGCCCATCAGTTGCGTTGGCGTTGGCGGACGTCAAATTCCGGCCGAAGGCGGCAATATTTACGATCATTTCGAGGCCAATTATCTTTATCCGAATAATTTCCGCGCGTTTCTAGGATGCCGCCAGATCGATAATTGCTGGAACGAAAACGCGGACTATATTCTCGGCTCCAAAGGCGCGTGCACCATCGGCCACGGCCCCATGCCGCGCATCACCGGCCAGACCGAATGGACTTTCACAGGCACGAAGAACGATATGTACCAGCACGAACACGACGTGTTGTTCGCTTCCATCCGCCAGAACAAGCCGATCGCTGACGGCGAACGAATGGCGACCAGTACTCTTCTCGCCATGATGGGCCGCATGGCCGCGTACACCGGCCAGGAGATCACCTGGGAGCAGGCCCTGAATTCCCAGGAGCGAATTTTCCCGGACAAGCTGGAATGGAATGGAGCGCTCGCGGTAACACCCATGCCCCGGCCGGGCCAAACCAAATTTCTGTGATTTTGTTGTTTCTGCTCGCGCTCAGCGCCGATTTTGAAGGGCAGATCGCGCCGATTATGGTCGAGCGCTGCCTGCCGTGCCACAACAGTTCGAACGCGCAAGGCGGTTTGCGCCTGACCACTCGCACAGGAGCGTCTAAAGCGATTGTTCCAGGGTCTCCGGAAAAAAGCGCGCTCTACACGAGCGTGGAAACCGGAAAGATGCCGCCCACGGGTCCGCTGTCCAAAGGTCAGCGGGAGTTGATTCGCGCCTGGATCGCGGACGGTGCGAAGTGGCCGAACGGCGTCACGCTCGAAGGACTGAAGGTTTCCCGGCAGGAACACGCTTCCGTTGCGCGGTTTCATGACCGCATCGTCGCCGCGTCGAAGAACGACGAATTCAAGGCCTACAAACCCACGAATCCGGCTTTCGAGATGCTCCCCATCCCGGAAGGCGACTTTATGATGGGAACTCAGGATCGAAAAGACGAATCGCCGCAACATAAAGTGCATATTTCTCCCTTCTGGATGCAAAAATTCGAAGTTACCTGGGACGAATATCGCCTCTTCATGTTTTCAAAAGACGAAGGAGTGGATGCCGTGACGCGGCCCACGCGTCCTTACGTGGAAATGTCGTTCGGAATGGGGATCGAAGGCTACCCGGCCATCAGCATGACGCAGCACGCCGCGAATAAGTACGCCGAGTGGCTCAGCGCCCGCACCGGCCAGTTCTATCGCCTGCCGACCGAAGCCGAGTGGGAATATGCCTGCCGCGCAGAAACTACAACCGACCCAACGAATCCGGGCGATTATGCCTGGTATTCGGCCAACAGCAATGGCAAATACCAGAAAGTCGGCACGAAAAAGCCCAATGCCTGGGGACTCTATGACATGCTCGGCAACGTAATGGAGTGGACGCTCGATCAGTACGCCCCTTACAGCGCTGACGCGGCGACGGACCCGTGGATGCAGACGGTCAAGCCGTATCCGATCGCCGTACGTGGCGGATCGTGGATGGAGCCCGCCGGTGCGATCCGTTGCGGCGCGAGAACCGCCTCCGACCCGAGTTGGAAGCAGCAGGACCCGCAGATGCCCAAGAGCATCTGGTATGAGACCGACGCTCAGGGCCTCGGCTTCCGGCTGGTTCGCCCGCTGAAGATTCCTTCGGCCGAGGATATGTACAAGTACTGGAACAGCGGTGTTGAAAAAGATCCTTAGCGCTGCGGTGTTCGCATGCGCGGTTTGCGCCGCGGCACGATGGGAAGCCGTCGAGCCGCACATGGGAACGCTGGTCCGCATCACCATTTACGCGGACAATGCGTCTTCAATTTCAGCGGCGTTCGCGCGCATCGCCGAGCTTGACCAACAGCTTTCCGATTACAAGCCAGACAGCGAGCTGAACCAGGTTTGCCGCAATGCTCACGAGCATGCGGTGCGAGTATCGGAGGATTTATGGCGTGTGTTGAACGCCGCGCAGAAGCTTTCGGCCGAAACGGACGGCGCGTTCGACGTGACCGTCGGGCCGATCACGCATCTGTGGCGCCAAGGCAAGTTACCCGATGCGGAAACCCTCTCCCATTGCGGCTGGCGCAACGTGGTTCTCAGAGACCACACCGTTTCTCTCAAAGTGCCCGGCATGCAGCTCGATCTCGGCGCGATCGCGAAGGGCTACGCTGCGGATGAGGCGCTCGCCATGCTGCGCGCCCACGGCGTCCGCCAGGCGCTGATTGCAGTCAGCGGAGACATCGTCGCCGGCGACCCGCCGCCAGGAAAAAAGGGTTGGACCATCGGAGTCGCGAATACCGGTGAGCAATTGGTCCTTCACAACGCCGCCGTATCGACCTCAGGGGACAGTGAACAATCGCTCAAAATCAGTGGCGTGCGCTACTCGCACATCATCGATCCCAAAACTGGCCTTGGACTAACCAGCCGCCTCACGGTGACGGTCATCGCGCGCCGCGGCCTGGATGCAGATCCCTTGGCGACCGCGATCAGCGTTCTCGGCGAGGCCCGCGGGCGCGCGCTGCTCGCGAAGCGTTTGCGCCGGCTAATCGTGTCTGAGGGCGAGTAGCGGCTTGCTGACGCGCGCGGCTTCTGAATCTACGATCGATATCCTAGCGCCGCTAGCCGAGCCACGACCGCCAGGGAGTGGACGCATGATAACGAAAACGCGGCTAGGGAATTAACACCGCGCGTTTAATGTAGTCCAGCTTCGGAAAACGCTGGACCAGATACTCATTGGCTTCCCCTTCGACCCGGCCCGGGTCGATCCATTTGCCCTGGGGCCGCATCTCGCCATATCCCGCGTAGAAACGATCCACCACATCCATTCCTTCGATCACCTTGGCGAACGGAACGAAGCCCTCCTCGTCGAGCGCGGCGTTGTCCGCCAGGTTGATGAAAATCTCCGTGGCCCGAGTGTTCACGCCGGACTGTGCGAACGCCAGCGTCCCGCGCACATTCTTCTCTTTCGGCGGATCGTCCATGATGAACAACTCGCGCCACACTTCGTGGACCTTGAAATCGCGATGCACGCCGAACTGCGCGATGAAGCCGGGAACCACGCGGAAAAACCGGCCCTGATCGAAGTAGTGCATGCGAATCAGCTCATGGAAGCGGTCGACTCCCCGCGGAGACCAGGCGCGCGTGGCTTCCACCGCGAAATCGCCTTGCGAAGTCTCGAATTTCACACGGAAAACTTCCGGCACCACCACCTTCGGAGCCGGCTTGCGGCACGCGGCGAGCATCAGAACGAAGGCCAGCACGCCCACTCTGCTTCGCATAATCATCGGTATGCTAACATCATCATCGGATTCGCCGCTGATTCACTTAATCGCAGTCCGCTAATCATCTCCTGGCCCCTCAGCCAGACTCCAGTAAACGTGTGTCTTCAGAAATCTTCGAGGAGATGAAAATGCAAACCGATTGGTATATAAGTTTTTTCTCTAACGTTGCGCTCGATCTGTGGAGCAACGTCACCACCCCCGAAATGACGGAAACAGAGGCCGCTTTCCTGGCCGACGTTCTTGAGCTCCAGCCCGGAAGCCGGGTGCTGGACGTGCCCTGCGGAAACGGACGCCACTCCATTGCGCTGGCGAAACGCGGCTGCATCGTAACGGGCGTCGATCTTTCAGCGCAGTTCATCGAGCGCGCGCGAACCTCTGCCACCGCGGCGCACGTCGAACCCGATTTCAAGTGTTCCGACATGCGCGAACTTCCCCGTCGCGCCGAATTTGACGGCGCATTCTGTTTCGGAAACAGCTTCGGCTATCTCGACTACGCCGGAAGCTGCGCGTTTCTTTCGGCGGTCGCCGGATCGCTTCGGACAAGCGCCCGCTTCGTGATCGAAACGGGAATTGCCGCGGAGAGCATTCTGCCCAAGTTGCAGGAACGATCCTGGGTCGACGCCGGCGACATCCTGTTCCTCAGCTCGCGCCGTTACAACCTAGCCGAAAGCCGACTCGAGATCGAATATACCTTCATTCGCGACGGCGTCCGCCAAACGCGACCGGCGGCAACCTATGTGTACACAGTGGCCGAGATACGCCGGATGCTGGAAGCAGCCGGCCTCGCGCCGGAAGCGATGTATAGCACGTTCGATCAGCGTCCCTATGAACTCGGATCGGCCCGTCTGCTCTTGGTCGCACGGAAGTTATGAACTTCACGGCGACGGCGGGCCCGCTGTGCGAAGATCGTATACCGTATAATACGCATCGCGATAAACGCACGCAGGCGACCCGAGCTGGTCGAGCCCTGCTTTCCACTCCGTGCCGTTCTCCGGAAGGATCAGGTATTCGGCGCGATCCTCGCGGACACCCGCGACAATTCTGGGCACACGGCACGGGCGACCCGGCACGCACATGAACCCGTCGAATCGAGTCGGATCGGATTCGTAAGCGCGGATCAGGTTATCGACCCCGAATACGCGCGGGTGCGGTCCGCCCGAAGCGTTCACGAATTCAACCGCGCCGTAGGCGTGCATCGCGGCCCGAAGATATCCCGGCTGGTCCAGCCGCCGGGCGAAATAAAGGATCTGCGGGCCATTGACCCCGACAATCATCAGCCCCATCAGCGCGATCAGCAAACAGTACGTTTCCACCCCGATCAGCGAGATCCGGACCGCGCGTGCGCGCTGCGGCGCGTCGTAGAATTTTTTCGCCAAGCCCGCCATCCACATAGCGAGCAGCGCGAAGGGAAAAATCGCATACCGCACCTTCGTCAAGACCCACGCCCAGAAAATCAGATTCAGCGCGGTGAACACCGCACATGCGATTTGCTGGCGCGTCAGGGACTTGAAGCGAACCCCCAGCGCCAGCGGCGCAAACGCGAACAACACGATGCCGGCGGGATTGGGCAGCGGCGACTCGAACGAGTCCTGCCCGTGGAACATCAGCATCCAGGGGATCTCGGCGTAACGCAGCATCTTCCGGGGAGTCGAATGCTCATGAATTTCAAGCGAGCCGCGCTTCAAAATGCTTACGCTCTGCGGATATACTGGATTTCCTGTCAGGAAGTAAGTGCGCAGCTCCCAACCGGTGCCGAATACAATCAGCACGGCCGCCGCGATCGCCGCGGCCCGCCATCGTTGCCGCTGATTCCAAACCGCGTATCCGAACAACATCGCCAGCGGCACGGCGCCGAACATCGCCAGGTGCTTCACTCCGAAGGTTTCGGCAAGAAAGAACACGCCCACCACGATCGAGCGGAAGTCGCGCGTCTTCAGCCAGCACAGGAACGCGTACAAGGCCAGCGCCTGAAACAGTGCGAGCGCCAGATCGTTCTTCACCACACTGCCGGTCCAATGGAGAAACGGCAGCGTCGCCGCGAATGCCACGCCGGTAACCGCCGCTCCGCGATCCAGCCCGCAGACGCGCCCGATGCGAAACAGGCTCATCAGGAAGATCGGGAAAAACAAACCCGACACCAAGCGCGCGCCCGCCTGCCCCGCCAGAGCGTACATCAGGGTCCATAACACTTCCACGCCCTGCGGATAATACGAATAGTCGATTCCGGGAACCGGCGTCAACGCGTGCCGCGCGATGTAATACTGCACGGAAGGCAGGTGCAGCGCCACCGGATCGAAGGCAATGCTCGGCGCCAGTACCACCATCAGCGCGCAAACAGCCGCCCCCGCCCCGAACACGATCGCTACGCCTGCCAGCGGATGACCCATCTCCCCGGAAGTCCGCCAGCTTTTCAAAATCGCAAGCAGATCGCGGACCACGCCCGGCAATTCCCTGGAAAACACCAGCGCCGGAGCCAACAGGGCAGCCAGAAAAACACCAGGATAGAACCCACGCGCCAGTCCCACCACCATCAGGATTGGGATCAGCATTGCCGCCCCAGCCCCAAACCCCAGGACGATCGTGTCGATGGGATTTTCGAGCTTCATCCGCATTGCGCCCAGCGCGAATCTTCCGGCCGCGGTTGCGGCGAGAAAGAACGTCGCGGTCACCACCGTCGCGCGCGGCTCATATGCCAGGCACGCCGCGACGATGAACGTCGCGAGCGCTGCGGCCTCATATTGGAAAAGTTTCTTCCGGCGTAGACCGGCGTAGATCCACGCCGTCAGCGCCAGCGCTGGCACAAAGATCATCGCAGTGCGATGAAATTGCGGACCTGGACTGCTGAAATAATCCAGGTGCCACTTGAACACACCTGCCGTGATCGCCGCCAGCACGGCCACCCACCCGAGCCACAAACCCGACGACACGCGAGTGGACAATCCTCGATTCTACAGCCGGAGATCCGGCGTAGGATGGTTACTATGCTTCGGAACCGAATCCTGCTGCTTCCGGCGATCTTCGCCGCGCTCGCCTCAGCCCAATCCCGTCAGGGGCGCGGCGCGAACAATCCTTTCCCCGGTGGAACCAATCCCGACGGATCGTTGCGCCCCACCGCGCCCGTCACTCGCCTGTTCACGCAGGACGCCTACACCGAATACTCCATCCTGGCGCCCGGCAGCGAGCAGTTCAGCATCCGCTTCCTTCCCGAAGAAACCCGCGTTGGCGCAACGGAGTTGGTCAACGCCACGCGCGGCGGCAGCGAAGGCTCCGGAGTCGAAGTCTACGATCCGCGCACCGGCAAGCCGCTGAAGTTCACCTACCAGCAGCAGGGCGACGACCCCGAAAATCACGCCATCCATGCCACTCTCCCCATCCCGGTCCCCGACGGCGGCATCGGCCGCGTGCTGATTTACAAGACCTATAAAGATGCCAGGACCTACATGATGCACGGCGACGACATCGCGTGGGTCCGCAGCCTCGCCGGCTACCGACTCGGCGTGCTTCTCCCGCCCGGCTTCGCGTTCATCTCCTCGAACGTAGCCGCACAACTCACGACTTCCGCCGATGGACGACTCAAACTCGCCTTCGCCAACCCCAGCGGCCAAAGCAATCCCGTGACGATCCACGCCCGCAAGACCTCCGCGGCCTTCAAGCCGCTCAAGTACGAAGACATGTTCTTCGACGACATCAAGACTCTCTACGATCTCGACGCGCCCGAAACCCACGCCATTAAAGTCGACCAGACTTACAGCGATTACCGCAAAGGTGACAAAGCGACTTTGGACTCGCTTTCCTATCTGCCCTTAGAAGATTTGAAGGTCATCGATCTCGACACCGCGAAGCCCTTCGCGCGCACGAAGTCCGTCATCAAGCTGGACGTACCCATTGTCGACGACAAACAAAGCGCCCACATCCGCATCACTGGCGTCCTCAAAGATCCCACGTACAAAATCGACAATGGAGACCTCGTCTTCGCCCGCATGCTCCACGGCCTCCGCAACACCGTACTTCTTCCCGCAGGCTACGAAGTCTCCGCCGTCTCGCAATCCGGCACCATCGGGACCTACCAGGAACGCACCTTTGTCGCGCTCATCAACCTAAACGCGGAAAACAACTACCGTGTGATCATTCGAGCCCGAAAGAAATGAAACTCTTCGCATCTCTCCTTCTGATCCTCCCCGCCTTCGCCCAAACGACCGTCATCGACGGAGGCACGCTGATCGACGGCAACGGCGGACCTCCCATCTCTGACGCCGTCGTCGTCATCACCGGCCAGCGAATCACCGCCGCCGGTCCGCGGGCCTCCGTCCGCGTTCCCCAAGGCGCCACGGTCATCGATGCGAAAGGCCGCTACATCGTCCCCGGATTCATCGACACCAACGTCCATCTCTCCCTCTACGGCGGCGCACGCGAGCGCTACGAATCCCTGGTCCGCTATCAGCCGCGTCAGAACGAGATTGTGCTCGAAGCCGCGCAAATCGATCTCAGCCACGGCATCACCACCGTTCGCGACAGCTATGGCATGCTGCTCCCGCTCACTCACGTCCGCGACGAGATTGAACAAGGAAATGCCATCGGCGCGCGCATTCAAGCCGCTGGGAATATCGTCGGCTGGGGTGGACCCTACTCAATAAGCTTCAGCCTCACCCCCGACAAAGACCTAACACTGTTTCAGGAGCAGATGAACGACTACGTCACCCAAGGCGCCGGCGAAGAGCTGAACGACATGCCCCCCGACGAGCTGCGCGCCGCGATTAACAAATATCTCGACAAGGGACCGGACTTTATCAAGTACGGCGGCACCAGTCACTTTTCGCAGCCCACCTACATCGGCTTCTCGCCCGAAGCGCAAAAAGTCATGGTCGACGAAGCCCATAAACGCGGCCGCAGCGCGGAAACGCATTCGACCACCATCGAAGGCCTGCGCCTTTCGATTCTCGCCGGCATCGACCTGATTCAGCACCCGGAACTCCTCACGCCCAAATCCATGCCCGACGATCTGATCCAGCTCATCAAAAGCCACAACGTGATCGGATCGATGCTGGTCAGCACCATGACCGGTGAAGCCTGGACCAAACACCTCAAAGCCAAGGAAGAGGCGCAGAAAAAGTACGCCAAGCCCGCCAATCATCCCTTAACATTCACCGAGCAGCGCCGTCGCGCGGCCGACCTGGGCGACGACCTCGAAACCCGCCGCGCCAACGCGAAAAAGCTGATTCAAGCCGGATGCATTCTGACCGTCGGCACGGACAGCTACTGGGGCGCCGCGCCTGAGCTTCGCCCGCGAACCCAAACCGGAAAATCAGGACCACGGCATGGGCACGATTCTCGCTATCGAAGGCTTGGTCGAGCTCGGCATGACTCCGGCGCAGGCTATCGTTTCCGGAACAAAAAACGGCGCCACCGCCTGCCGGCGTCAAAAGGATTTCGGCACGCTCGAAGCCGGAAAGCTCGCCGATCTTGTGGTCCTCGATGCCGATCCGCTCGCCGACATCCACAACATCCGCAAGCTGCGAACGGTCATGAAGGAAGGTAAGCTCATCGACTTCGCGCATCTACCCGAAAAGCGAGTCCTCTCCACAAAATGCGAAAAGTGCTTGAACTAGCCGCTTTTATCCACTTCGCCCCGATCGCAGTAAAGCCTAAGTGAACGCATTGAACTGAAATGAAAGTCGCCATCGAAATCATTGCCCGATCCGTCCCCGGCGTCCTCCACGAACTCACCGGCGTGATCGCGCGTCACCAAGGCAACATTCTCAGCGTCGAGTTCGTCGAACAACAAACTCCCGAGACCCGCATCGTCTTCGAACTCGACCTCCCGCAAGATCCCGCGCATCTCTTAAACGATCTATCTGCGTTGCCGCTGGTCGATCGAGCCGCGCAGGTCGACACCATGGAACGCGTCTACGGCAAGCGCATCATCATCATGGGAGGCGGAGCGCAAGTCGGCCAAGTCGCCCTCGGCGCGATCACCGAAGCCGACCGCCACAACATCCGGGGTGAACACATCTCGGTCGACACGATTCCCCTGGTTGGCGAGCAGGCATTAGCGGCGGCCGTGCGCGCCAGCGCCCGCTTGCCGCGCGTCAAAGCCCTGGTCCTCGCCGGATCGTTGATGGGTGGCGAAATCGAACAAGCCGTCCGCGAAGTCCGCGCCCTCGGTCTGCTGGTGGTCAGCCTGAACATGGCCGGCAGCGTACCCGAAGCAGCCGATCTGGTGGTAACCGATCCGGTGCAAGCCGGCGTCATGACCGTAATGGCGGTCGCCGATACCGCTAAATTTACCGTTGAGCGCCTAAAGCGCCGCGTATTCTAGCAATCGTTTCCTCAGCCGTACATGGATTTGACCCCATATGTACTCGATGTCATAGTATAAGTGTTGAGTTGGATCGTTGAGATCGGCGATGAATTTGAGGCGGAATTCGACGCCCTGCACGAAGACGTGCGAACGGAGATTCTGGCGCTCTCTCGTCTCCTCCAGAAGTTCGGTCCGCAGTTAGGGCGACCGCGGGTCGATACGTTGAAGGGCTCCCGCCACGCGAATATGAAGGAATTGCGTTTCAAAGCGGCAGACGGCCAGTGGAGGCTGGCCTTCGCCTTTGACACGCGGCGCCAGGCGATCCTGCTCATCGCGGGAGACAAATCGGGTCGGAGCGAAAAGCGTTTCTATCGTGAGCTGATCCGCAAGGCCGACGATCGGCTCGATGCGCACTTTGCGCGGCTGAAGAGAAAAGGAATCTAGTTATGGTTGTAAACGTCAACGATAAGATCAAGAAACTGAGCCCGGCGCAGCGCAAGAGAGTGGAGGCTCGCGCGACCGAGCTGGTTGCAGAGGAAATGACCTTGCGCGAGTTGCGTCTCGCGCGAAAGCTCACTCAAGTTCGCATGGCTAAAGTGCTCGGGATTACCCAGGACAGTGTTTCGCGGCTCGAACGGCGCAGCGATCTCTTGCTGTCGACACTTCAGAAAACGATCCAGGCGATGGGCGGCAATCTGTCGCTGGTGGCTGAGTTTCCCGACCGTCCGCCCGTCGTGTTGTCGGGCATATCGGAAGAAGACTCCCGCTTTAGGTAACTCTGTCACAATCGATCTATGTCCCCCGAAGAATTTCGCGCGACCGCGCACGAAGTGGTCGACTGGATGGCTGATTATCTCCGCGACATCCGCGACTATCCCGTCCTCCCCAACGTCCAGCCCGGCGACCTGATCGACCATCTGCCCCCGCAAGGCCCCGAGCACGGCGAACCGATGCCGAAAATTCTGGAGGACTTCCGCAACCTCATCGTCCCCGGTCTCACCCACTGGAATCATCCGCGTTTTCACGGCTATTTTTCGATCTCCGCGTCCGGCCCCGGCATCCTGGGCGAAATGCTCGCCGCGACCATGAACATCCAGCACATGCTGTGGAAAGCCTCGCCCGCGGCCACCGAGCTCGAACAGGTTACCCTCGGCTGGCTGCGCCAATGGTGGGGACTCGCCGACGATTTCTTCGGCATCATTCACGACACCGCGTCCACCTCGAGCATGCACGCAATCCTCGCCGCCCGCGAACTCGCCTCGCCCCGAAACCCGCCTCACCGGCCAGCACTCGCGCCTGATTCTCTACCGTTCGGAGCACGCCCACTACTCCATCGACAAGGGAGCGCTCACCGTCGGCATCGGCATTGAAAATATCCGGCAAGTCCCTGCCGACGCGGAATTTCGCATGCAGCCCGCCGCCCTCGAGGCCATGATCGCAGCGGGATCTCGCGCAAGGCCACAAGCCGTTCTGCGTCGTCGCGACCCTGGGGACCACTTCCTCTGCGGCCGTCGATCCGCTGCCCGCCATCGCCGCGATCGCGGAGCGCCACGGCCTCTGGCTGCACGTCGATGCCGCCTATGGCGGACCCGCCGCGCTTCTGGAAGAACATCGACACATCCTCGACGGCTCGTCTCGCGCCGATTCCATCGTCGTCAATCCGCACAAGTGGCTGTTCACGCCGGTCGACCTCAGCATCCTGTACACGCGCCGCCCGGACATCATGCGCCGCGCCTTCGCCCTCGACGAAACGCCCGCCTATCTGGTCACGGCCCAGCATGAGCGCGCGCTGAATTTTTCCGAATATTCGCTGAATCTCGGCCGCCGCTTCCGGTCCCTGAAGCTGTGGTTCGTCCTGCGCTATTACGGGCGCGAGGGAATCGTGCGCATTCTGCGCGAGCACATTCGCCTGGCGCACATGCTCAGTGAAGCGATCCGCCGCGATCCGTCCTTCGAGCTTTCGGCTCCCACCGACTTTTCACTGGTCTGCTTCCGCTACTGCGGATCGGATGAGGAAAATCAGGCGCTCTACGAACGCATCAACGCCACCGGAAAGACGTTTCTATCGAGCACCGTGCTCCAGGGCCGCTACGTATTGCGTCTGGCGATCGGCAACGTCGCCACCACCGAACAGGACGTTCGCGAAACCTGGGACCTGATCAGGTCGTTAGCACCGCAAGCGACCGAATCTCGCGCCGCAGCGCTTCCAGATCCGTCTTGACTTGTGTAAAGTCGTGCCGCGACGCCGCCTCCCCGATGCGCCGCGCGCATTCGCTCAAACTGTGCGAGGCCAGTTGCTCCGCCGCCGCCCCGATCAGTTTCACTTCCTGTTCCAGCGTTCCCATATCCTGGGTGCCGGCCGCGGCTTCCAGCTTCTCCAGCCGTTCCGGCGCCACTTGCAGGAACAGCCGCAGCACCCCGTTCGTCACCATCGAGTCGCCCTGGGCGCTTCCCGTCTCGCCGGCGCACAGATTCAGATGCTTTTCGATGGTCGCCACCAAATGCGCCGGCTGCACCGGCTTGGAGATGTAGGCGTCCATGCCCGCATCCAGGCAGCGCTCGCGATCGCCGTTCATGGCGTGCGCGGTCATGGCGATGATCGGCGTTTTCGCCCAGCGCGGATCCCGTCGAATGGCGCGCGTCGCTTCCAAACCGTCCAGGACCGGCATCTGCACGTCCATCAGGATCAGGTCGTATTGCGCGCCCGGCGCTTCCAGTTTCTCCAGCGCTTCGTGCCCGTCGTTGGCGACGCTGATCTGATACCCCTTCTTGCGAAGAATCGCCAGCACCACTTTCTGATTCACCAGGTTGTCTTCCACCAGCAAGAGCCGGGCGCCCGAAGCGTGCACTGGCGCGGCCAACGCCGCGTTCCGGTTCACCGTCTCGGCTTCCGAGGCCGGCGTCGCGGCCGCTTCGCAGGCCAGTGTCACCGTGAATGTGCTTCCCTTGCCCCGTTTCACTCTCTACACCTACAGTTCCGCCATGCATTTCGACCAGCCTCCGCGTGATCGCCAGGCCCAAGCCCCGTGCCACCGTATTTTCGTGTGATGCTTCCATCCGCTTGCGTGAATTTCTCGAAGATATCGCGGTAACTTATCGGCGGGGATGCCGGCGCCCGTATCGCTCACTTGCAGCTCCAGTGCGATTTTGCCGTCGGCGCGCCGCGCCGTCGTCAGCCGCACGTGCACCCAGCCCCGTTCCGTGAACTTGATCGCGTTGGACAGCAGGTTCGCCACAATCTGGCGCAGCCGCAGCGGATCGCCCAAAACATCCGCCGGCCCGGTCGCCGTCCGCCTCGAACCGCAGGTCGATCCGCTTTTGCGCGGCCTTGGCCGCCTGCGCTTTGACGCTGTCTTTCAATACCACCCGCGCGTTGAACGGAATCTTTTCGAGCAGCATCTTTCCGGCCTCGATCTTCGACAGATCCAGAATGTCGTTCAGCAAGCGCCAGCAGCGAATAGGCGCAGCGTTGCGCCGTTTCGAGTTGTTCCCGCTGGTCCGGCGACAGCCCGCTGTCGAGCACCAGGTCGAGCATTCCCAGCAATCCGTTCATCGGCGTGCGCAGCTCATGCGACATGTTCGCCAGAAACTCGCTTTTCGCCTGGCTCGCCGCCAGCGCGGTCTGCATCGCCTTCTCCAGCTCTTCCGTGCGCTGGCGGATGCGCTCTTCGAGCAGCTCCTGATGCTGCCGGATCTCCGCCTGGGAAGCCGCCAAGGCCTCGATCATGCGATTGAAGCTCTCGCCCAGGTATTCGATCTCGTCGCCTGTCCGGCTGACCTGAATCGGCTCGAATCGCCCTTGCCGCACTGACGTGATTCCGGCCTGCAGCAGTGCCAGCGGCCGCGCCAGCAGCCGCATGGTGAAGCGCGAAAGCGCCCCCGCCACTACGATGACGATGCCGCACAGGACGATGCCTTTGGTCAAGTCGAAGGTATGCTGGCGCAGATCCCAGCACAGAATTACCACCACGATCCACAGCACCAGCACACCGGTGAAGATAGAGAACTTCGAAGACAACGACCGGTAGTTTTGGAGACGAGGATCGTCCACGTTCCCATCTTCCGATGATTCGCGCGTCCCGCCTATCAGACGGAGACCTTAGTACTACCCTGTTTTCCCGTGTAGCTGGAATAGCCAATCCGGCCCAGTCATAACCCCCTGTTTCCGTCCGCGCCCAAAGTGCGCCGCGTGTGCTTCTTGCGCGAGTTCCCCGAAAGCTCCGCCCCTGCTATCCTGTGACAAAATGTCTTCGCGGCTGGCCACTTCGGTGTGCGGCATTTCACTTAAGAATCCCGTCCTGGCGGCGTCGGGCACCTACGCATATGGGGTCGAATTTAAGGCGGTCGTGGATCTGAGCGAACTTGGCGGCATCGTCGTCAAGGGCCTTTCCCGCGAACCCATGAACGGTAATCCCCCGCCCCGCCTCTATGAAACCGAAGGCGGCATGATCAACTCCATCGGCTTGCAGAATATCGGCGTTCGCGCGTTCGTGCGCGATAAACTCCCGGATTTGCGTGCCTTCGACACCCCCATCATCGCCAACATATTCGGCTACGCCGTGGAGGATTACGTGGAAGTGGCGCGAATTCTGGAAGATGCCGCGGGCGTCGCCGCCTATGAGCTGAACGTATCCTGCCCCAACACCCGCCACGGCGGCATGTTTTTTTCAAGCGACCCGGCGCTGCTGGCGGAGGTGATCACCGCCGTTCGCGCGGTCGCGAAACGCCCGTTGATCGTAAAACTTTCGCCCAACGTAGCGCGAATCGAGCCCCTGGCCCGCGCCGCGGCCGATTCCGGCGCCGACGCCATGTCCCTGGTGAACACCTTCGTCGCCCTGGCCATCGATCCGCACACCCGGCGCGCGCGTATCGGACGCTGGTTTCGGCGGCCTCTCCGGTCCCGCCATCAAGCCCGTCGCCCTGCGCATGGTGTACGAAGCCGCGCAGTGCGTGAAGATTCCCGTCATCGGTCTGGGCGGAATCGCGACCGGAGTGGATGCCGCTGAATTTCTGATCGCCGGCGCCTCCGCGGTGGAAGTTGGGACCGCCAACTTCTGGGACCCCACCGCGCCCATCCGCATCGCGCGCGAGCTCGATAAGTTCATGGAACAAGAACAGATTTCCCGTGTCTCCGACCTGGTCGGCACACTTCAACTAAACTGAGGAGAATCATGAAAACACCCATCTCAACCGCGAACGCGCCCAAGGCCATCGGCCCCTACTCGCAGGCGATTATCGCCAACGGATTCGCGTTCTTAAGCGGGCAGGTCGCCTTCGACCCCGCCACCAGCCAGATCATCGACGGCGGCATCGCCGAGCAAACCGCGCGCGTCATCGAAAACCTGAAAGCCGTCCTCGAAGCGTCCGGGTCGAGTCTGGGGCAAGTGGTAAAAACCTCCGTATTTCTAAAAGACATGAATGATTTCGCCAAAATGAATGAAGTTTATGGGCGTTATTTCTCTGACAATTCGCCGGCCCGCAGCACGGTGGAAGTAGCCCGGCTGCCCCGCGACGTGCGTGTGGAAATCGACTGCGTTGCGTTAATAAATCCGCGTTAATTATCTTGAAAACTGCTGCCCAATTTCTACAGGACCTAGTAGCGATTCCGTCTGTCTCCTCACTCAGCAATGTCCCCGTAATCAATTACGCGATCAGTCATTTGGATCAAGCTTGGATCATGGACCGTTATCCTTACACCGATCCCGCGGGCACCGCAAAACTCAACACCGTGGCGTACACAAAGCGCAAGCCCGCGGGCTTGGCCCTGGTATGCCACACCGATACCGTCCCCTTCGACCCGGATTGGCCCGAAGCCGTAAAGCCGCGAATTCGCGACGGAAAACTGTACGGCCGAGGCAGTTGCGACGTAAAAGGATTTCTCGCTTGCATTCTCGCCGCCGTTTCCCAAGTGGATCTCAGGACTCTTTCAAAGCCGCTGGCGCTGGTCTTTACCGCCGACGAAGAAATCGGCTGCATCGGCGCCAAGCATCTGGCGAAAGCTAAAGCCCTTCGCTCCGCCCACACCATCGTTGGCGAGCCGACCGGGCTCCAGCCGATTCGCGCCGGCAAAGGCTACGCACTCGGGGAAATCGTCGTGCGAGGCAAAGAAGCCCACAGCGCGTTTCCCGCCGCAGGCCGATCCGCCATTGTCGACGCCGCCCGCATCATCCTTCGCCTGGAAGCCGTCGCCAAGAAACTCGCATCAAGCCGCAATCGCGATTTCGACCCTCCTTTCACCACTTTGAACGCCGGCATGATCCGGGGCGGCAGTGCCAAAAACATCGTTCCAGGAGAATGCCACATCACCGTCGAATGGCGACCCGTCCCCGGCCAGGACCCGGCCTGGGCGGCCGCGCTCATGCGCGAAGAACTCGCCGCACTCGCCAAGAAACATCCCGGCCTCGACGCGACCCTCGACGTCAAGCGCCTCGACCCATCATTCGAGCCTTCAAAAACCAAGGACTTGGCATCTCTGCTCGAATCTCTCACCGGCCGTCCCTCCGCTACCGTCTCGTTCGGCACCGAAGCCGCGCACCTGGGAACCCCAGGATCGGAAACCGTCGTCTTCGGACCCGGCAACATGACTGTGGCCCATAAATCCGGCGAGTTCGTCCCCATCCGCGAGCTCAACCAGTGCGTCGAGTATCTGAAAGCCGCAATCCAGCGTCTCTGCGCCTGAATCGGCTAGCATCAAACAAGGAGCCAATCTAAGCATGCAACTGGGAATGATCGGACTGGGCCGCATGGGTGCCAACATGGTGCGCCGGCTGATGCGCGGCGGACATGAATGCGTCGTCTTCGATCTCAACCCCGCCAACGTCGCGGATTTGACCAAAGATAAAGCGGTGGGCGCCACATCCCTCGAAGACTTCGTAAAAAAGCTCGCCAAGCCCCGCGCTCTCTGGATGATGGTCCCAGCCGCAGCCGTCGATTCCATGCTTCAAAAGCTCACCCCGCTGATGGATTCCGGCGACATCCTCATCGACGGTGGCAATTCCTATTACATCGACGACATCCGCCGCTCTAAAGAACTGCAACCCCGCGGCATGCACTACGTCGACGTCGGTACCAGCGGAGGCGTCTGGGGCCTGGAACGCGGCTACTGCCAGATGATCGGCGGTCCCAAGAGCGTGGTCGAGCATCTGGATCCGATCTTCAAGACTCTGGCCCCCGGCCGCGGCGACATTCCTCGCACCCCTGGACGCAAAGACGGAGCGGGAACCGCCGAGAACGGCTATCTGCACTGCGGCGAATCCGGCGCCGGACATTTCGTGAAGATGGTCCACAACGGAATCGAATACGGCATCATGGCGGCCTACGCGGAAGGCCTCAACATTCTGAAGCACGCCAACGTCGGCAAGCTCGATCACAAAATGGACGCCGAAACCGCTCCCATGCGCAATCCCGAGCATTATCAGTACGACTTCAACCTCGCCGATGTCGCCGAAGTCTGGCGGCGCGGCAGCGTGGTCGCCAGTTGGCTGCTCGACCTGACGGCGATTTCTCTCTTCGAAACCCCCGACCTCGGGAAATTTTCCGGCCACGTCTCCGATTCGGGCGAGGGCCGCTGGACCATCAATGCTGCCATCGACGAAGGCGCGCCCGTCCCGGTCCTGAGCGCAGCCCTGTTCCAACGATTCAGCTCGCGCGGCGAATCCGGGTTCGCCGACAAGCTTCTTTCCGCTATGCGCTTCCAGTTCGGCGGCCACGTGGAGCGAAGCGCGGGCGGAAGCTAAAGCCCGGCCGTTGCATCTGCCAATTAGTCGAGAAATGTTTCTCAACAAGTCGAAACTCGTCTTTCTACTGTGCTTAACCTGCCTGACACTTGCGTCATGCTTCGTGCAGCATCGCGTGGTGAAGCAGCCCGGCGCGACGTCCAACCGGCCGATGCTCACAGCCACGAAAGACCAGTTGATCGACCGCATTCACGCCGCCTCTGACCCGATCCAGTCCTTCAACATGCGCGCCGACATGTCCCCTTCGGTTGGCAGCCTGAACGGAGGCGAGCTCACCGATTACGCCACCGTGCGCGCCTTCGTGCTGTTCCGCCGCCCCGACGATATTCGAGTGGTGGGCCTGGACCCGGTGGTCCACAGCACCACGATTTTCGACATGGTTTCCACCGGCAACGAATTTCGCGTTTCCATCCCGAGCAAAAACCGTTTCATCGAAGGCGACAACAACGCTCCTCCCGATTCGAAAAATAAGCTTGCGAATCTGCGCCCGTCGGCATTCCTGAACGCGTTGATCATCGCCGCGCCGAAGCCGGACGATTTAACCATGGTGGAGGACGACACCGACGAAACCAAGGCAACGTATATCCTGTTCATGGTCCGCCGCGAAGGCAACGACCTGCATCTGGAACGAGCCGTCTACTTCGACCGTCACACACTGGTGATCGGACGTCAGAAAACGTTCGATGCGAAAGGCGATATCGTCAGCGAGACGAAATACTCGGACTGGAAGCAATACGGCGACATTTTCTTCCCGTCACTGATCCAGATCCGCCGCCCGCAGGACGGCTATGAGGTCACCATGACGGTGATCGACATGAAGATCAACACAGCGGAAGTGACGCAGGATAAATTCGTCTTAGAGCAGCCCGCAGGCTCGACCTTGGAGCGGCTGAAGTAGCGAAAGGTAGAAACCGCGATGAAATCCCCCCCCCCGAGGGGGACAGACAGAATCGACGCGTTCAAATTCGCTGCCAGCGTGGCAGACGGCTCCGTCCCCTTGCTCAAATTCCAGCCGACCGCACCGATTGTTCGAAACTCCACCGCCGCCATTTGCGTTGAAAGTGATCCTCCAGGCGCACCACGAACTCCTCATCCCCAAACGGCCTACCCGCATACGTACATCGCCTTAGCAGATGTATCTGATCTTCTCGCTCGCCCGCGCTATGCATCTCCCGCCAGGTCTCGCAGCCTCCCGACCGCTCCCAAAACTCGTCATCCAAAACACCCGACTCGTCGCGACCGTCTCCCAGATGCGCCCCCGCACTCGACCATCGATACTCGGCCGCCGCTCCCACCAAGCCTGCACGCACCGGATTCGCCTCCACGTAACGCAGCGCGATCCACATGTGCCGCTCGGAAAGCGGGCATGAGTAGAACCGGTTCTGCCACAAGTGCCCGCTCCGCCCCAGCCCCGCGTTCACCGCCTGCGCGTATCCGCCATGCACCCGACGGAACAGCACCGCCAGCGAGTCTACCCTCTCCGGCACCACTACCCAGTGGACGTGATTCGACATCAGGCAATACGCCAGCACCCGCACTCCAGCGTCCTCCCGATTTCGCGCTACCAGGTTCAGGTACAGCTTGCGGTGTGTGGTCGAGAAAAATACTTTTTGCCGATTAGTACCCCTCTGGGTCACATGGTAGGGAAGCCCTGGGAGGATACATCGAGCATTGCGCGCCATCGGTATTGAATGAGTGGCTCGATACTCCGATTTCTCTCAAGGGGACGGAGCTGACTAATGTTTTGGATCTATTTTTCTTGGTGTCGATTCTGTCTGTCCCCTTAGCCTCCCTTAGCCTCCTTAGCCTCCTTAGCCTCCCTTAGCCCCCTTAGCCCGTCCCTTAGCCCCTTAGCCCCTTAGCCCAGGCTCGACCCTGGAGCGCCTGAAATAGTGAACACCGCGTGCTAGCCTTGGTTTCGTATGCTCCGCCTGTGTTCGCGCGCCATTCTGCTATTGGCGATTTTCCTGAGCGCGATCTCGGGAAACTGGAACGACACATCGACCGGTATCGACCTCGACAAGCTTCCGCAGTTTCCACTTTCTAAGATCCGTTCGGGCCGGATGAAAGACGGTTCGCGTGTAACATTTGATGGGATTACTGCGACGGCCAGCGAAGACCCGCGAGAGGTGCGGTTGCGCGGCGTGGGAAAATCGGGCAAGCGCTGGGAAGCTCATGTTGCCGGTCTCGACGAAGTATGGCGCGCCGACCTCGACGGGAATGGGACACAAGATTACGTTTTCTTCGGAGCCGGGCCGTATTTCAACGGTCGTATGACGCCCCTGTTCTCGTTATCGATACTCCTAATGGACAGCGATGGAGCCCCGGTTCCTTTTTTCACGGTCGTATATCATGGCGAGAACGGAGCCGGGATCAAACATCTGGTCGACCTGAACCACGACGGGCGCGCCGAACTGCTGATCAGCTCCTATGACGAGAACGCATCCGACCCGCGTGTGGGAGCCTTCTGCTCGGGCCATTGGACCAACCAACTGTATCGGTTCAGGAATTTTGGGGCCGAGGAGATTCGCGGAACGACTGGCGGCGTAACCTTTCCGTTGATTCACGATTGGACTTATCGGGGTACAGAATGCGCGGAAGAGGAGAAGCCGTTTTTATCAGTTCAGCGGGCGACTCTTTATGAACATGGAACCGGCACGACGGGAGAAGTAGTAACGACGATTCGTAAATCGATGGACGGCGGGGACCGCCTCGAGATCGAGCCGGTGGCAGGATGCAAAATGATCAGTCCAGGGGTGGTCGTCTATGATCGTTCACGGATTCGAGAAATAGCGTTTCCAAATCTGTTTAGCACGTATACGGCTGACTTGGCGGACACGATACGGCGCGAAGGCGCCCACGTCGAACTGCGCGGCATCGACACGTGGATGGGCAACGGTGATTGTTCAGTCAATCTGATGTGGGCGAAGTAAACCGGACGGACGAAAACGTCACCCCGGCAACCCAATCGACAAATGCTTCACATCCAAAAACTCATCCATCCCGTATCGACCACCCTCGCGCCCGATCCCTGAATTCTTCCGCCCGCCGAATGGAGCCTGCGCCGTCGACGGGACTCCGTCATTCACCCCGACGATCCCATATTCAAGCGCCTCACCCACCCGCATCGCGCGGCCCAGATCGCGAGTCCACAGGTACGACGCCAGCCCGTATGGAGTATCGTTCGCCATCCGAATTGCATCCGCATCTTCAACAAACCGAATGATCGGAGCAATGGGTCCGAAGGTCTCTTCTTCCATCATCCTCATCCCCGGCTCGATCCCGGTGATCACCGTGGGCCGGTAGTACACCCCGCCCAGGCATTCTCCGCCGGTCACCACGCGAGCCCCTTTGGCGATGGCATCCTCAATATGCGCCTCCACTTTGGCGAGCCCATCCGCATTCACCAGCGGTCCCACCTGCGTTTCCGCCTTCAGCGGATTGCCCATGTTCAGCAGCGCAGCGACGCACGCCAGCCGTTCCGTAAACTCCTGCGCGATTTTCTCCTGGACATAAATCCGATTGGTGCACACGCACGTCTGCCCCGCGTTTCGAAACTTGCAAGCCGCCACTTCGCGCACCGCCGCGTCCAGATCGGCATCGCCGAAAATCAAAAATGGCGCGTGCCCGCCGAGCTCCAGCGCGAGCCGTTTCATAGTCTTCGCGCAGCGCGCGTATAAATGCATGCCGACCGCCGTCGAGCCCGTGAACGTCAGAACCCGCACGCGCGGATCGTCGAGCAGCACATCCGACACCGGCACCGGATCCAGCGCCGTCAACACTTGCAGCGTCCCCGCCGGACCTCCCGCTTCTTCCCACAGCGCGGCCAGATACAGAGCCGATAGCGGAGTCTGCTCGGCTGGTTTCAGAATTACGGTGCATCCGGCCGCCAGCGCCGGCGCGATTTTGCGGGTCACGCAGGCATAAGGGAAATTCCACGGCGTGATTGCATACACAACGCCCGTCGGCTGGCGCAGAACCATAATGCGCTTGTGTCCGAACTGGCTGGGAATCATCTCGCCATACACGCGCTTGGCTTCTTCGGCGTACCACTCGACGAAGCTCTCGGCATAGCGCATCTCGCCGAGCCCTTCCGTTACCGGCTTGCCCATCTCGTACGCCATCAGGCGCGCCATTTCGGGCTCATTCTGGGCGATCAGCGCATTCCAGCGCCGCAGAATCGCCGACCGTTCGTAAGCCGTCGTCATCTTCCACGAAGCAAACGCCTCACAAGCGGCATCCGCTGCCCGCCGGGCTTCTTCCGCCCCGCAATCCGGAGCCTCCGCGAACGCCGACCCGTCGATGGGTGTGTGAAGCGGGAAGCTCCGCCGCGTTTTCACCTGGGCGCGTTCGACGCGCTTCAACATTTCGAGGGGAAGCTGTGCAGTCGTCATGTCTCTATTTTAGGGATCGGCCGTTCCGGCGCGCAGCCGCGTTTATAAACCAGGATCGAGCGGCGAAACGTCATCACCACCGTGCCGTCCTGCTTGAAGCCGGTGGTTTTGATTTCCACCAGCCCCATATTCGGCCTCGACTTCGATTCGCGCCGGCTGAGCACTTCCGTCTGTGCATAAACGGTGTCGCCTTCAAACAGCGGAGCCGGCATGCGCACTTCATCCCAACCGAGATTCACCGCGTACTGCGAAACGTCCGCGACCGAGAGGCCCGTCACCAGCGCCAGCGTCAGCGTCGAGTTCACCAGCGGCTTGCCAAACTCCGTTTGCGCGGAGTAATGCGCATCGAAATGAATCGGATTGGTATTCACGGTCAGCAACGTGAACCACGCGTTGTCGGTTGGCGTGATGGTGCGCCCCAGCGGATGACGGATGATGGTCCCGACTTCGAAATCTTCGTAGCAGCGGCTCATATTAGACAATCAGATCGGAAAACGCCAGCGCCATATCCTCGCACTCATCCAGCGCGTGCAATTTTCGCAACGCACGCAACGCCGTTTCGTGCCCGAAGCGCGCACCCACCAGCGCCGCGAATTTTGCTTCCAGGCCTTCGGTCGACACCGGATTCTCAGGATTTCCGCGGGGGTAATCGCTGGACGCGGTCATAACGTCGCCATTTTGCAGCGTGATCGAAACCCGAGTGGGCCACGCCACCGGATATTTCGCCGTCAGTACCGGGCTCACGGTGACTCGGGTTCGCTCCAGCAGCCATGCGATGTTCGGATCGGTCAGGCGATCCGGGGAAAACTGCTCCAGGCCGACCCGGCCTTCGAGCAGCGCCACAGCTACGCAATAGGCGATGCTGAACTTCGCCTGATACGGCGTGCGCGGATTCATCTCCTTGACGATCTCAAATCCCGGCCCGTAGGTTTCAATCTCCACTGCCGCGATTTTTCCCGCAGCCTTCGTGCGCAGGTCGAGAGCAACGTCGATGGCAGTATGGGTGTGGCCGCAGCAGGAGTGCATTTTGTAGCAATTTTCGCCGATCTTCCAGCGCTCGCCCAGGCCGTCGGTGATTCGCGTGGCATCGTGCTCGGCGCTGGTCGCGCGGAAGAATCCGCGCTCGCCTTCCAGAATCCTGGTCGCGCCGGTGAAGCCTTCGCGCGCCAGGTCCGCCGCCAAAACTCCATTGAACGCGGCTTTGCCGGGATGCAGATGCTTGCTCATTGCGCCATCGGCGTTGAATTCCCATAGCCCCGCGGCCTGTGTTCCTGCGGTTCCTAATGCATCCAGCATTTGGGCGGCATTCAACTTGAGGATCGATCCGGCCGCAGCCGCCGCTCCGAACGTGGCGGCGGTTCCGGTGGGATGCCAGTAGCGATAGTGGCTCGGATTCACGGCCTCGCCGATGCGCAGGGCGGCTTCGTATCCCAGAGCTACCGCGATCAGAAAACTACGCCCGTTCACATGTTCGCGCTCGGCTACCGCGAGTGCGGCCGGGATCACGGGAGCTGCGGGGTGCAGTGTCGAGCCCTTATGCACGTCGTCGAATTCGAGAATGTGCGAGGAGATCCCGTTCGCGAGCGCCGCCGCGGCAGCCGAGGCTCGGCCGGCGGAAAAGACGGTGGCTTCATTCGACACGCCGAGGCCCAGTGCGATTTTTTGTCCCATGCGAGCCGGCGGTTCGATCGAGCCCGCTAGCGCCGATCCAAGCCAATCGAGAACCGCGCGGCGCGTGTCGACCAAAACGTGCTCCGGCAGGCACGTTGTATCAGCTAAGACTTCGGCTAATCGTCTTGTCAGCATCTAGCCTCTAAGAGCTTGCATTGTCGCTTCATAGGTGGATGGAGTAATTTTAGCCGCGATCAGGACCGGGCCGGGATGGTGCGCCGTTTCCCGCAAACACTTTCGCAGCGATTCTTCGGTTTCGACGCGAAACGCAGCCACGCCAAAGCCTGCGCCGATGGAGCACCAGTCGATGTCGCCGATGGTCACTCCGTCGGGATGATAGCCGCGCTGTTCCTGCTTGATCTTGATCAGCGTCAGATCGCCGTCATCGAAGACGACGACGCGCACGCGCAGACTTTCGCGCGCGGCGGTACGGAGTTCGGCGATGCACATCAGGATGCCGCCATCGCCCGTGAACGCGATCACCGGTTTTGAGGCGTCCAGGAGCGCCGCGCCTATGGCCGCGGGCAGCGCGAAACCCATGGTCGAGAGGCCGTTGGAAATCAGTACGCCGCAGGGTTCGATCGCCGGCCACAAAGCCAGGATCGGGAACATGTGGGCTCCGGCATCCACGGTTATGCGCGCTCCGGCGTACACTTCCGCAACTAGTTCCGCGACTCGATGCGGCAGCAATTTTCCCCGGTCTCCGGCGGGCCGCATACGATCTTTCTGCTCACTGACGAGTTCTGCCAACTCTTCGCGATTCCAATCACTCGGTTGCAGAACCAGATTCTCGAGTGACGCGGCAATATCGCCAACTACTTCTGCCGCTAGCGGAATCTGCTGCTGGTGCATCGCCCAACCGGTGATCGAAACTACGCGCTGCGGGAACTTCCATGGCCGCGGGAGCAACTCCACCGGGTCCAGGCCGATCGCCAGAATCAGATCTGCGCGATTCACCACCTCGCGTTCCAGGGTCCCGTTAGTAAAAACTCCGCCAAACCAAGGATGCTGGTCAGGGATCACTCCCTTGGCTTTGTAGGTGACCAGCGCGGGAATCGAGAACTTTTCCGAAAGCGCGCGGATCGCGGACGCGATTGCGTTCGTGCGCGCGCCGAGGCCGATTAGGAATATCGGCCTCCGGGCAGTTTCGACAAACGCCGGAACATTGCCCGCGATTGTGGCGGCCGGCGCTTCGAACTCCGGCGCATTCGGTGCAGGCGCGGACGTGAATTCGGTCGACAGATCCAGATGCACGGGCCCATGGGGCAAGCTGAACGCGCATTCGATCGCCGAGGAAATATCGCGTCCAGTGGATTTCACCAGTGGGCCGAACATGCGCGCATGTGGGAGATTTTGATGCTGCATGGCCGCGTTGGTCTGGCAATCGGTCATGACGATCAACGGAACCCGTTCCAGATAGGCGTTTGCTACGCCGTTCATGATCGACGCCGCGCCGGGTCCGAGCGTCGCCAGGCACGCTCCCGGCTTTCCGGTAATTTCTGCCTCCGCGGACGCCATGAATGCCGATGCGGTTTCCGTGTGCGCCAGACTAAACGGTAAATTCGCTCGGCGCGCGGCTTCGATTAAATCGGCGTTGCTGCCACCGCCGGGCATTCCGAACAGGCGCTCGACGCCGGCGGCTTGCAGCGACTGAATGATGTAATCGGCGTTGGTCATTGAAGTTACAAGTGTCGCAGACGGGCGGCGGCCGCGCGAAACGATTCGCCCGCGCGCAGGGCTTCGGCGAATTTCGCGTCACGCGAGGTCAGGTCTTCGGCGATCGCTAACGCTTCGTTCAGGCGGTCGGAAGGGATGCAAACGATGCCGGTTTCATCGCCGACGATGCAATCGCCGGGACTGACGGCGATGCCGCACACGGAGACTGCGACGTTCCGGCCGGTGACGTTGATTCGACCCTTTCCCGACAACGGAGTGACGTGCCGGCTGGCGAGCCATAACCCGGTGGTCTGAATTTCGTCGACATCCCGGCATGCACCATCGATGATCACGCCCGCTGCGCCCTTCTGAACCGCGGCGAGCGCCGCCAATCCGCCGAAAGAGGAAACCGGCTCGCCCGCAAGATCGAAGACGAGCATGGAGTCGCGCTCGACCATGTCCAGAATGTCGCCCACTGCAAACGCTTCGACGGGATAGTCGCCGGTCGTTTCCTTGACCGTGACGGCCCAACCGGCGACTCGGCCGGAGCCGCTGCGGAGGGTTAGACGCGGGATCACGCCGCGCAGGCCGAGGGAATCCAAAGCGTCGCTCCAGGTGCTGGTGGCGACGGCGCGGCAACGGTCGAGAACGTTCATGCTTCCAAGATTTTCTCATTCCTTTCGAAGGAGTTGCCGAATCGGTCGGACGCGGCCAAGGTGCGGCGCGGCGTAACATGCACGGCAGAGGGATCGACATGAGTTTTGACATCGCCAGAACGCCGACGCTGGAGGCTGTGGCGACGCAGGATGAACGTGTGCTGGCGCAGGATTTGCAAAAGCGCGTGGAAGAGTCGCTAAAGGTCGCCGAGGAGCAGCCGGAGGTGGTGAAGGCGGCGGAAGGGCATCGCGCGGCGGAAGATCGGCACGCGGAACTGCGCAAGGCCGAACGGACGCTGAGCCAGCATGCCAAGGATTTGCGGGAGCAAGCGGCGGCGAATGCGCAGGCGGCGATCGAGGCGCTGGTGGAATCGGCCGCGACGGGCGACAAACCAAATTTCAAGAAATTGCAGGGGCTGGCGGCGATCGAGAATCAGAGCTCGTTTGCGACGCGGGCGATTGAGCGAATTATCGAGCACTTGATTCCGCTGGCGAAGATCGCGGCGCTGCGGGCGGAGTCGCATGCGGCGATGGCGCGGGCTCGCGCGGTGGAAAAAATCGCGCAGGAGCGGGCGGAAAAAGTTCTGGGGCAGATGCGCGATGCGGTTACCGAAGAAATGGTGCTGCCGGTGGACCTGTCGAAAGGCGTGGCGGGCGCTCTGCTGGCGCATGCGGCGGGGCTGAAGCGAATGGCGATTCAGATTTCCGAAAACGCCGACGCGCTGGAGCGATCTTACAGCGAACGGAGAGAACGATGAGCATGAAAGCGAAATTCAAGACGCTGGTACACGAGCTGGACCGAGACGCGCTCGAAGAATTGGGGCGATCGGTGGCGTCGGAGATGGAAGGTCGCAGAAGGCAGAGCGCGATCAAACTGGAGCACATCCATCCGCGGATGAGCGCGGAGGAAAAAGAGCGGGCGGCGCGGGAGATCGCGCGGGTGATCGAGGGCGGCGACGATGCGTGACGTGCGGAGTTACTGGAAAGAGATCCATGCGCTGCAAGCGACGCTGCCCGACTTCTTGCGGGTAACGAGCGCGGACGGGGATGTGATTGAAGTATCGGCGGCGGTTGCGGCGAAGTTGTTGCATGCGAAGTCGCACCGGGTGGCGACCCAGGAGGAGATTCAGGCGCGCGCGGCGGCGGAGGATGTGCGGAATCGTGAGACGGCTCGGGAGGAGTTGAGGCGGCGCGGGATCGCGGTGGTGGCGGTGAAACAGGCTAGATCGGGCCCATCACGCCGGGCAGGCGGTTGAATGCGTTGGGGCCGGCTTTCTTTTGACCCCAGGTCCAGTAGAGACCTGCGTAGGCGTACTTTTCGGGCTGGCCGGCGAAGGAATGGCCGTAACAAAACAGCAACTGGAAGCTGTCGTCGCCGTGAAATTTGTAGTAACCGCCGATATCCAGCATGGTCGCGTGGCGGGTGAAGGTGTAGATGGGTCCGTGATAGAAGACTTCGGTGGCCAGGGTGAGTTTCTTGGCGAGGTCGCGCTGAATCAGCCATCCCGCGAACGGATAATCGCGATAACCGGGCGCGTGAGCGATCACCTCTCCGCCGCCGCCATAAGTGGTCCATGGACCGAAGCTCTTTTGCGCCCAGAGCGGAATTTTATACCAGGTTTTGCCTACGCCTAAGTTTTTTTGGGCGTTGCCGGTGGGAATTTCAAACATAGTGAAGGTCCCGATTTGCGGCCGCCACTTGGTTTCCTGGATAAACCGAAACTTAATTCCTAATTCGATATCGCCAATTCCGAAGGCTTGTGGTCCATTAATTGGAATATAGCCGGCGAGGGGAGCGATGATGTGGAGATGCACGTTGGGGAGTGCTCCCCAGTTGAACTCGAATGCGGGAACTTGGGTATCGATCTCGCCGGGAAACTGGCTGAGGGTGCCGAAAGTGTAGAACTCGAAGTTTTTGTAGTCGATGGGTTCGGGATCGTCGGTTTGAAAGGGAGGGCCGGCGAGGGCTGGTATGGTCGTGAGGAAAAGCGCGGCCGATATTTTCCGGGATGTTGTCATGGATCGAGGCGCGTATTCCATTCTATCGATCCAATGGGCGGGGTTGGCGTTACTTGGTCTAACTGGCGTGAGTTCTTGGCGGCTGGTGCATAATGGGGAGCAATGCGAATCCTTACTTTCGTGGTTCTCTTCGGGTTGATGCCGCTGATTGGGCAAACTTCGGATGAGAAGGATGCCGTTGCGACCGTGGAAAAGACTTTCAAGGGAATGGCGGCGCATGACGCGGCGATGATTCGGTCGACGATGCTGCCTGAGGCGCGGTTGTATTCGGTTCGGGACGATGGGACGACGACCAGCATGGCGGTGGAGGATTTTACGACCCGGATGGCCGCAAGCAAGAGCGAATCGCTGGAGCGATTCACGGGCTCGCCGAAGGTTTTAGTTCGCGGGCGGATGGCGCAGGTTTGGGGCGAGTACGAATTCCGACGGGATGGGAAAATCACGCACTGTGGGGTCGATTCCGCTAGTGTATTCAAGACTGCCGACGGGTGGAAGATCGCGTCACTGGCCTTCACGGTCGAGCCGAATGGTTGTAAGGCTCGGTAGGTGCGTTTCGGTTTCCGACGAAGCGCTGCGTTTGTTGAGACCCGCTCGCTTATCCAGTTAGTCGTTCATACTGGCGTCTGAGGAATTCCGTAACCACCTGATCTGCGATCCGATTTGGCCTGGTCGGATCAAGCATGCTCTTGAGCCAAGCGGCGTTCTTCTTACGGGTAGGCTGCGCACTCTAGCAATAGCCGCAGGAATGGCAGGTGCCGGCCGACGATTCCGAGCTTGCCGTTTACGCGTACCACCAAGCGTCTTAACAGCAGATCCCTTCGCGACAGCTTCCCCGACGTTGCTGCGCCGCAGAGCCTGATTGCCAACTGAATGTCGGAGTTTGCCAGGCTTGATGCGGTTCCCGCCTCCGCAATACTCTGCGATCCAATCGCAAGGGATACATAAAGGTAGTGCAAGCGCCATTGAGAGTCATCGACGAAGTTGATCCCGAGGGATCTCAACTGGTCGCGGTCTTTTCTCGATCCGTGTTTGTGAACGGCGTTTCCACCATACCGAGAAGGGTCCGAAGCTCGGACGCGGGCTGCCCTCATGCATGGCGTAGAGCCGCGTACGGATCGATTTTCAGCGGATTCGTATGTTCAAGAAAGGATGGAGCGGGAGACGGGAATCGAACCCGCAACCAACAGCTTGGAAGGCTGTGACTCTACCATTGAGTTACTCCCGCAGGGTACCCTTCGATTTTACCGCACTCCGATGAGCGGAAGCGGTCTGATAAACTGAAGCCGCGGGCGGTTAGCTCAGTTGGTTAGAGCGTCTGGTTTACACCCAGAAGGTCGGGAGTTCGAGGCTCTCACCGCCCACCAATTTTTCAAGGACTTACGGGCCGGCGCCATTCGGCTGCACCTCCAAAACACACCCAAAACCTCAGACGAGGCGCCCATTGGCCACCTCCGCGCGAAGCCGCTCCTCAAGTATACGCTGCTGCTCGATCAAGTCCGCTTCGAGCGCGATTGCTGCAGCCTTCACCTCGGCCGGAACCGCTTGCTGGTAATGCCTCAGCGTTACCTGCGGGTCCGCGTGGCGCATGTGCGCCTGGGTCGATTTCGGATCCTTCGCCCGCGCGCCAAACAGCGTAGATGATGTGCGCCGGAGAGATTGGAAGTTCAGCGCTGTGGTCTCCTTGCCTTTTGCGTTCTTCGTAACCGCGATGCCGGCGCGGATTGCCGCTGGCTTCAGAACGCGCTTGAGAAAGTTCGCCGGGCGGATCGGCACATCCTCGCGGCTCGACGGAAACAGCCAGGCGGTGGGGCTCGGGTCGATGGTCTCCAGGTAGTGCCTCAACTCAGTCGCGAGGTCCGGCGGGACAAAGACGGACGAGGCCGATGCCAGGGTCTTGGGTTCCTTCGTTCGGCCGTTCACGACAGCTTCATCGATCACCAGCTCGTTTTCGCGCACGTCGTTTCTGCGCAGTGCGCACAGTTCCTCAGAGCGTAGCCCGAGCTGGACCAGAATGCGGATGGCGACGTGATCGCGGCCCGATACCCCCATATACAACGCGCCGCATTCTTCGGAGGAGTGCGATAGATTGCACCGTCGTTTCCTCGACTTCGCCTTTAGATTCCTCGCCGGGTTGCGGTCAATCAGCCTGCGATCTACGGCGACATTTAGAATCGCGCGCAGGTGTGTCGTCAGCTTCGAGAGCAACGACACGCTGGAGCCGATTTCCACGTAGCCGTTGATGAACCGTTGAAGCTCGGCATCCGTCAGTTCCCGAACCGGGCGTATACCCAGCTTTCCAATGAGATGGATTTTGATTAAGTTTTCGCTCACGCGCGTCTCGTTCTCGCCCCAATTCGGTTTGTTCAGGTCAACGTATTCGCGCGCGAGTTCGCCGAACGTGGTCCTGGTGGTGAAAGCCATGGGCGACGCGTTGCTCTCGCCGATCAACTTGCCAAGGACTTTCCAGGCATCCGTTTTGGTCAGCGGGCCGGCGTAGTCGAGAACGAATCCCATTTTCTCAGCCAGAGCGCGGTCGATGATTTTCGAAGGCCGCTTAACGCCCTCGGTTCCGTCCGGCCGGCGGACATAGAGTCTCCATCGCGACCAGTAACGGCCGCGCGGCAGTTTGCCGCGGCGGGGCGGCGATTCGCGAATCTCGCCCTGTTGCGATTTAGGTCTGGACATATGGCGACCAACCTGTTTCAGGTCAACCGGCAGCACAGAGGCTACCATGCAGTCTTCCCTCCTGATATGCGGATGCACTCCGCTATGAACTGTTCAACGTCCTCTTGCCGGAACCGCACGGCCTTGCCGAGCTTCACAGAACGTCAGCCGTGGACGGCGCCGGCTCGCGTGGTCCAGCACCCAGGCCACGGACATGCCCAGCCAATCTGCGACCTGCTTCGGCGTCAAGAGGCTCTCAGGCATTTAAGTGCCGGCCCCCGGTTGGCCTTGGTTTTGTCACGCGACCTCCGCGCGTTCGGCGCTACGACGCGACAATTCCCGCTTGAGGGTGCGTATCGTGTGTTCCAGATGGTCCGCCGTATACGTTTCCGCCGGCTCCTCGATCACCTTCCTGAAGAACCGGAAAGAGACGATCGTCGCCGCCGCAGGGTTGCTCAGGTGTCGCAACCGTCCGAGCGCAACGCCGCCACGGATCTTGTCCGGCGGGACACCGGCCGAAACCATCTCCCTGAGTGCGGTCAGGTTCGCGGCGTTCTTCCGCAGTCCGGCAATTTCGACGAGGATTTCTTCTTCGAAGGGGGTGCAAGCAACATCATCGCGCTGATGATGTTGCTTCCGCGGTTTTCCTTCAAGGGTTTCCTTAGGAGGTTTTCTTTCCTGATTTTCTCTCTTTTGAGATCCGCCAACTGATTCGCCAGATGATCCGCCAAGTGATCCGCCAAGTGATCCGCCAAGTGATCCGCCAAGTGATCCGCCAAGTGATCCGCCAAGTGATCCGCCAAGTGATCCGCCAAGTGATCCGCCAAGTGATCCGCCAAACGCGAGCCCGTTCACGGTGCGAAATGCTGTGCGGGGCGTGCGCTTTGTCGTTTCCATCCATCCGGTTTGCGCCAGGTGGTGAAGGTAACGGTCAAGGGTGCGGACCGATAACCCGAGCCGCGGGGCGAGATTCTTCCGTTTAGCGTGAATCTCCCGGTCGAAGTGGCGGAACCCTAGAAAATAGCGCTTTACTTTTTCCAGTACAGCGGGTTTCGGACGCCACGGCGGCAATTCTTTCGTCATCGCGGCCTCCAGGTGATCGCTGGTCGCCGGCCGATGCGACATTCGCGGATTCTAGCGCGTTCCACGAGCCGATCGCGTTCGAGATCCGGTAAGCGGCGCGCGACACCGTGCCGGTCCAAGCCGCTCGCCGCGGCCATTTCGGCACTGGTCGCCGGTGCCGGGTTCGAACGCATCCAGGTCGAGAGCGCGCGCTTCTGATCCTCGCGCACCCCATTGGAGGTGATTTCGCTCGCGGCCGCATGGCTGGTGATCGGATCACTCTTCGCCGCAAGCGGTGCGCGATTGCGGCTCGGCGCCTGGTCTTGGTCGTAAAGCCCGAGCTGTTTCGATGTATGATGATCAGGGAGACTGATTTGTGAGCCGGTTCCGTGGTAGCCTCCGCGGGCCGGCTTTTCTATTGGATTCATGCCGGTCTCCTGATTTGGCCGTCAACGTCAGCCGCGCCCACAGGATCAACGCTGGCGGGCAGATTTCGAACGCGGTCGATTTCGGCCTGGAGCGCGGCACGGATCTTGATTTGCTCGCGCTCAGTCAGGATGAGGTCACCATGTTCCGATAAATGAATCCGAATGCGCGATACGCCGGACCGGCGACTCAGCTCAGATTGGGAAAGCCGAAGAGAGATTCGATGCGCTTTAAACATAGGGTTCTGACAACTGTTGTAAGGCGAGAATCGACTATTGAAAAGTAAAAGAGATTGTGTAGCGCAGCAGATTCAACGAGAGAAATTCGTAGCCGGTTGTTTCTTCTTGTAGTTAAGCAACGGAGTGCGAATTTTCGAGATGAGATTTTTATACGGCTTTGTGGATGGCTTCGCTTTGGCGTGATTGGTTGGGTAGAATTTCTCGGCGTACTTGTCGCACAGCGCCGAAGTGATCTCCGGTCGCCCGTCCAGCTCCCATTGCCAGCAAAGCTGTTTGTTGGTCTTCGTTTGACGCGCACCGGGATCGCCCCTAAATGGCGTAATGACCCTTGGTGGTGGTGCGACGCGCAGTTCGCGAAGGAAATCCAACAATACCGCCTTATACTGCTCCGGGTTAGCATCCCGAATCGACTTTCGCAGGAGCCGAACGAATTTCGAGTCTCGGAGAGCCGCAAACAGTTCAGGGTAGGAAGATACTGGGAAAAACGTACGATTGTTTTGTGATTTGAAGGTTTCTTCCATGCGAGCATCCTGATAGGGATTGCTACTCCGTAAGCCGTTCGCCTCTGCGACTGCGCACTCGATCAACCAATCGCATCGCGCGCCTTTTCCGGGGTAGTCCCGTGTTCCCTTTTTCGCCATCGCCCGCCTCGCGCCCGCCGAAATTGGGGAACGGCCCGCCGCCGGCGGGAAGCCCTGTCCTCGGGTAATTAGGCCGAGTCAGGCGGGCCGTGGATTTCTCCAGGACCAGGATAAGAGGTTCGAGACGTGGAGCGCAAAAGCAGATCGCGATGGACTGCGCGTCGAAGCCGGCGACGATCGACTTCTACCAGTCGAAAACGGATTTGATGCTCGCTGCGAAACTGGCGGAGATGCGGCTGAGCGCTTCTGTAACGCCCGTCAAGGCAGTGCTCGCGGTTCCCAAGGGCGCGGTTCCGAATCCGTCAACAAGGCCAAGGCGAAAAGAAAGGACCAGCGGAAGCGAACCTAAAGCTTGAATGGCGAGCGGTCGAACTACCGCTCATGGAGTTAGGCGAAAACATCTCAAGTCACCCGTTATCGAAGTACCGGAACCCACCCGCTATACCAACAGCTCGCCGAAGAGGGATGTTGGATTTCTCCGGCTGCTCTCACGGTCGCTAAGTGAGTTCCCTCGTGCTCGGGATTATATCCGCAGCAGGCCGCCGCTAGGCCCTCGTTTTACGAGCACCCAGGATTTAGCGCACTTAACCCAGGGCGCCCGCAGGCAGGCACGCAAGGGCCTGATTTCACGGCTTCGCCTTTGAATCTGGTTTAACGTCTCCGAAATCCTTGATTCCAGGAAGTACTTTCCTGAGCTCTGTGATCAGCTGCGCGTCGTTGACCGCCCAGACGGTGTTATCCGCCAAGCGCGCCGCCCGAACGTACGCGATGGCCGTGAATACTTCCTCCGTGCCAAAGCCAATTGTGCCGTCGGCGCTCTGCGCTCCGGGTTGCAACGGGCGCCAATCGCCGCTGTTTACTCCGGTAACGGTCCAGCGCTCGCCGATGAGGCGCCGGTCGAAGGCGTCATACTTCAGAATGACGATCTCGAATGCGATCAACGGCCGCGCACCGACATTCTTCCAAGACATGTTGGTCTCGAAGCGGGTCCGGCCGTCGGCGTACCTGTTCCGAAATGAGAAACCGCTCAACTCCACGAATGGACAGGTGTTCACTACGATTGGCTTGCCGCTGGGGTAGTTGCTATCTTGGGCTAGTGCTACCCATGGCGCAAGCACACCGACGAAACCCAGGACGATTACGAAAGCACGAGAGATCTTCTTGCGCTTGTACATTGAGATCTTTCTCCTCCAGTGCGCCTGGTTGGGCGACGCTACAATTAGCCGCGATGAACTTAGGCGAGCGTTGCCAAGCGTACCAGATTTTGGAAATCTCCCTCTGTGAGGATCTTTATCGCCTGTCCTTTTAGGATCAGGTCCTCGGCTTTCCTGTGCTTGGAACTTTTTTCTTGACCGGCAAGCCTACGCGCGTCTTGGTTGCCGACAACCAGCATCGTGGTTTCTTTGGTCACACCTTCAGCTACCGTGCAACCGACAGTTGCCGCCAGTTGCGCCGCCTTGGAACGTGTTATCTCAAGAGCACCCGTGAAGACCAGTACCTCACCATGCAGTGGTCCTTCCGGGTTCCCTTCCTGGGTGATAGAGCCGGAAACAGGCTGATGGACCCGTTTCAACCAGCCAGCCACGTCGAGTCCGGTTTCTTTCATGGCGGCCAATAACACCTGTGCCGCTGCCTTGGCATCTTCCAAGGCGTCATGGTGTCTGAAATCGTAGCCGATGGCCGCGCACACGTTGTGAAGGCCGAACCCGGTCCGCGCAAATTGGGTCCAGGTTCTTCGCGCGACACAGCAAGCCCAGGTCCGCGATGTATGTTCCGATTGGCCAACTGCCTGACGGCGTAAAGGCCCTCACACTCCCGCTTCTCCCCTTGGCCTGGATCGTTCGCACCCACGGCAATCCGCGGTCGTTCAGTGCGGGGGTTTCCAGCGAGTTGCGTCTTGTCAGTGGCGGCTTGCCGGTCGCTCGCACTCGTTCGATGGAGGAAGTAGCGGCGGGATCCATAGCTCGAACTCAGTTCAATATGGTGCTTATGACGGTCTTCGGATGCGCAGCGTTGCTGCTCGCGGCGATTGGCATTTACGGATTAATGGCTTACTCCACACGGCTGCGGACCCGCGAAATAGGAATCCGCTTGGCTCTGGGCGCGCGGCCCGAAGATGTGAAGCGTATGGTTCTGTTGCAGGGTACACGGCTGATCCTTGTTGGAGTCGGGATCGGCATTCCGGCGTCCTTCGGCCTCACGCGCCTCATCGCGAGCCTCCTGTTCGGAATTACACCACGAGACCCCTTTGTCTTCGTGGTGGTGCCCGCTCTTCTGGTAGTCGTTGCCATCTCGGCCGTTTGGCTCCCTGCACGCCGGGCTAGCAGCACGGATCCGATCCAGTCACTACGTTCTGAGTGATTCGACCTCATGCTCTGCAAGGTGAGTCCACTAGCCTGAGTCAGCGCGTTTGTGGGGGCGCGAGTAGCTCACAAACGAGTGTGCTTGGAAAAAAGACCGCGATAAGCAGCATTGTCGGAACTATGCGAGTGCCACTTGCACGGAATGGGCGTTTCGCACCAAAGTACACGAGAGCTCATGAAGGTAGCGATTCCTAAAGGCCAGTTGACTTTCGGTGAGCATTAAACTGTGACTATGGATAACGTTGCCGTGCCAACGGAGTCGTCACCGCGCGAACCTTCGCGTCAGTTCGATGTCCGGTTCGCCGCAGGCGCGATCCTGATCTTGCCGGTCATATGGTTCACTTGGCTGACCGTTGACGGTCTTGGGGCGCGGCGCCAGCTTCGCACCGACTCGGCGGAGCTAACTCACGTCCGCTACGGGCTGCTGAGCGCCAACCGCTGGCGCGATATCATCGCGCCAATCCTAAACGCTCAAATCGACAAATTGGATTTAAAGGAGCAAAGCAAGAATCTCCGGCCAATGGTCCAAGGGGCGCTCTACGCCCTTCTGGACAACATCAAGAAGCAGATGAGTGCCCCGAGCCCTAAGGGGTCCGGCGTACCCGGCCAGGGAAACCCCATGCTGGTGAACATGATCATTGCATCCTTGCGGCCCCATGTTCCGGAATATACCAACGTCGTGATGGCGGAATTGGCGAAGCCCAAGAATCAAAGGCGCTTCAAGGAGTCCATCCGCAGTGTCCTGGCGGAGGGGATCAAGAACACGTTCGGCACGGTGGACATGACAACATATTCGTCCATTCTGAAGCGGTATGGATGCGCCAGCGACGCTGTTTGTGACCAGACTCTGGGTAAACAGATCGAGGAAGCTGACGATAGAATTACCAGGTATTACCTGATCGCGCTCGGCTCGGTGGTGGTCGGGTTTGCCTTGCTCACCGCGGGAAGGCCGGTGGTCTCACGATCCGCCGTGGCCGTGCTGATGTTGTTCTCGATCGCGCTGCTGGCTGGCGGCGTGCTCAGCCCGATGCTCGAAGTGGAGGCCCGGATTACGCGCTTGGACGCGACCTTCCTCGGCGCCCCAATCGAGTTTCGCGAACAGTCGCTTTACTTCCGAAGCAAGAACGTGCTCGAAGTGTTTCAAACGCTGATCGAAATGGGCCGGCCGGAGATGTCGGTGGTCGCCGTGTTGGTCCTGCTGTTCAGCGTAGTCTTCCCTGTGCTGAAGATGCTGGCTCTGGGCGCCTGTCTTTTCCGGCCGTCAATGCTGCGCGCCAGCCGCATCGTAAGGTTTCTCACTTTCGAGTCTTCCAAGTGGTCGATGGCCGACGTCATGGCGGTGGCGATCTTCATGTCCTTTGTCGCGTTCAATGGCCTGATCGGAAGTGCGATGGAAGGCTTGAAGGATGCCAGCAGACCACTGGCGATACCGACGAACAGCTCGAGGATTCTGCCGGGCTATTACTTGTTCGTCGGATTCTGCCTGGCGAGCATCTTTCTTTCGAAGAAGCTGGAGCGCGGGATCGCCCCCAATCCCGTTTCTGACGCGGTCGCCTCGAGTTTGTGAGCCCTTGGTTCGGCCAGGTTCTGTATTTTTATTCTCTGGTTCGTCCCGGATCGCCGGATCGAGCGGGCCTTGGAAGGGCAATAGTCCAGTTTCGACAAGGACTTATCTGGCGGATTCGTGTCACGTCAGCCAGATGGTCAATGGGCGATAGCAGGCGGCGCCCAGATCAAGGAGCGAGAAACGCGCCAGGATCCGGCGATCTAATCAGCGGGACGCGTTGGAAATCATTCCTGATACCGCGCATTATCGGCCTCTGACCTACCCCTATTTCACTTGTACGGCCCGGCCGATCCCCTTCGATCAAGTGAGGTATGGTCGCGTACAATGAGCGTCGGTCGGCTGGCGCGTGAGAAGTCTTAGAACGTCGCGTAACTTTCTGCTCCTATCGCGCGAACCTGCAACTGACAGCTTGCGACAAGCTTGCTTCCGAAAGTCGTAGCGGTCAGACTACAGGAGAATACGCAATGCAAAACTTGACGGAAAAGTTGACAAGGCTTGGCGCGATCGCGATTCTGGCCGGTGCGGCAGTCAGCGCGCAAAACCAGAGGGGGCAACCCCTGGTAGTTACTGCGTCGAACGCCGCTTCCAACCAGTTGCGGGTTTACAACACGAAGGCACAGCTAATCCAAACGATCAGTACGCAAGGCCAGGGCGGCGTGAGCGGGAACGCGGGCGGCATCGCCGTTCATGATCAGCAGATTGCCGTCGTCAACTTCGGGTCGAAATCGGTCTCATTGTTCACGCAGGAAGGGGACGGCTTCAAGGTAATGCGGATCATCCCTGCCGCTTCGAGCCCCGTGAGCGTGGCATTCGGAAACGACCATCTCTACATCCTGGGAACGACAACGATTGAGTCGCATCAAATATATGGCAACGAGATTAATACGAACCCCGACGGGATGGCTGGCTTGTTCAAGGCCGATGGTTCCGCGGCACAGGTGGGCGTGGTCGAGAACCAGCTCGTCATCACCGAGAAGGGCACTCCGGGCGCGATCGTCGCCGGTAGTTCAGGGAACGGCGTGATTGAGACCGTGAACCTATCGGCAACCGGTGCGATCAGCGGTGGCACGGTCCGGGAAGTTGCGGGCAGCCTCAACGCGCCCTTCGGGTTGGCGACCCGCGGCAATGACGCTTACGTCACCATCGCGCACGCCAACGAAATCAGCCTGGTGAGGAATGATGCGGTCCTCACGATCACCGGCTCCGGGACGCAGAACGCCCCTTGCTGGGTGGCGCTCGACGGACCTTTCCTGTTCTCCTCCAATTCGCCGAGCCAGACCATTTCGCGCTACGCAGTCTACGGGCAGAAGATCGTACAGGACGCCGCCGTCGTTGGTTCCCTCGTCGGCGATCCGACCGATATCGCCTATAGGGAGAGGATGGTCGCGGTCATTGACGGCGTCAACCTCTCAATCTTCAGTGTGGACGAGGATGGCAATCTCACTCTGGCCGCACGCGCGCCGATCACCAGCGCGGATAACGGGGTCGCTATCGTGTCCGGTCAGAATTAACTCCGTTTCTCTTATAATCAACGAGGATGCAACCCGCACTCGTACGCGGGCTAGGTGAATGAGAACAGATCCAGGATTCGCTCGATAGATCTGTATGCAGGTAGCCTCACTCTTGCAGGACTCGCCGCGAGACTGCCGGTCGCCGGGAATGCCTTCGTGAGCTCTCCGTTAGCGTCCGAGTGGAAGCGCGATGAAAACCTGGAGGCGTTGATGTCCCGGTATCAGAGCGGGGATCACGACGCCGCCCGCCTCCTCATCGAACGCGTGACTCCACTTCTACACCGTTACTTCCTGATCCACGCCGCAGATCGTCGATATGCGGATGACCTGGTACAGGAAACCTGGATGCGAGTACACAAGGCGCGTCACACACACCGGCGCGGCGAACCTGTCCTACCATGGATTTTCGCGATTGCACGGCATACCAGCCTGGACGCTTACCGTAAGACGCGGCGCATCGAAGTTCACGAGCGGCAGGTAGACTCGCTACCGGAACGGCCGCCTTGGAATCCCGGGTCCGCATCAAACAGTCCGGATCTCGACGTGATGCTCGGGTCGTTGCCGAAGACGCAGCGCGAAGTGATCGTGATGCTGAAAATCTTGGGGATGACAATTGAGGAGGTGGCACGGGCCACTTCATCGAGTGCGGGTTCAGTAAAACAAAAAGCGTTTCGCGCGTATAAAAAGTTGCGCGAAGTGCTGTCGCTTGGGATGAATGTGAGATGACGCCGGACGAGATCGACAGAATCCTCGCTGAAGCAGCGGAGCGCGCCTCGCCGGATGACGGCGGGCGAGACGCCATGGTTCGGCGCGCTGAGGATGCCATCCTCGCGGATTTGCGTCCGGTCCGGCCGTTGGCGTCCGCCTGGGTCCTTACGATGGTCTTGGTCGCGATATTCCTGGCGTTCGCCGCGGCGAGCGGCTTGGTCCTGGGTCTGCACGGCCTCGCTGCTCTCGATGCGGCTCAGATTGCGCTGATCTTGCCGGCGCTGCTGTGCACGGCATGGCTGGCGGCGGCGGCGTGCGTCCGCGAGATGAGCCCAGCGGCTGGACCTCGGCTCGACGTCATCGCTCTGGCTCTTGCAGCGGCGGGTTTCCCGATCCTTTTCGCTCTGGTGTTTCACGGCTACAGTTCGCGCGATCTGGTGAAAGAAGGCGTCCCATGTCTTGTCACCGGATTGTGCGTGGCGATCCCCACCGGCCTCACCATCGCATTGATCTTCCGCCGCGGCTTCGTTCTCGCGTGGAGCGCGGCGGGCTTAGCCGCGGGGGTTTTGTCGGGACTCGCCGGTCTCGGAACGCTAGAATTGCACTGCGCCAACTTGAAGGCGATCCACGTAATCATCTGGCATGTGGGTGTGGTATTGGTCAGTGGACTCTTCGGATTCGGTTCCGGCCGGATCGTTGACTCTTACCGTGCTAATTCAGCTCGTTAGGTGGTGATATCGGCAGGCACTTCTCGGAAGGATACTGCATGAAGAAAACTTCCGGATGCGCCGTAAGCCGTCCTGAACCGCCGCCTACCAAATCAACGCGTCGGCGACTATACGTCCGCCTGGATCTGCTAAGCGCTGCGGGCGTATATGAGGAGTAATCCCGTGCCGCACGCCGGTTCTGCGCCTATACTGACCCCAAAACATCGACCCTTCCGCGCGTGTCTGGTGGAACTGACCTAGGGAGTAATGCGTATCCCACTTCATGGGATCGCTGTTGCAGGACCTACGTTACGGTCTCCGGACATGGCTGAGGTCGCCTGGGTTCACCCTCGTGGCGGTGGTGGCGCTGGCGCTCGGCATCGGCGCCAACTCGGCCATGTTCAGCATCGTCGATGCGGTGCTGCTACGGCCGATCCCGTATCCGCAGCCCGAACGCCTCCTGAAGGTTTACAGCAGCACCGAGCATTTCAAGCAATCCTCGGTCTCCTATCCCAACTTTCTCGACTGGCGGCCGCGCAGCCGGTCGTTCGACGGAATGGCCGCGTACCGCACCGACAACTTCAACCTCACGGGCCAGGCGAATCCCGAGCGCCTGCGCGGCGAAATGGCGTCGGCGACGCTCTTCGACATGCTCGGCGTCCGCCCGATCATCGGCCGGACGTTCACCGACGCCGAAGACCAGCGCGGCGGCGCGCCGGTCGCGGTGCTGACGTCCAGCCTGTGGAGGTCGCGGTTCGGCGGCTCACCGGCGGCGCTGGGCGCGAGTATCACGCTCAACGGCAGGCTCTACACCGTGATTGGCGTGGTGCCCGGCGACGACGTTGTGTTCCGGCGCGTTTCGCTGATCGTTCCGATCGGACAGTGGGAAGAGCCCCTCTTCTGGGATCGCGGCGTGAGTATGGGCCTGCGCGTGATCGGCCGCCTAAAGCCGGGCGTGTCGCCTCGGCAGGCGCAGGCGGAGCTCGACGGCATTGCCGCGGGCCTGGCGCGCGAGTTTCCCAAGGAGGACAAAGACAGCGGCATCTACGCCTTGGCGTTGCGCGACGATTTTCTCGGAGACGTGCGCACGCCGCTGGTGGTTCTGCTGGCGGCGGTCGGATTCGTGCTGCTCATCGCCTGCGTGAACGTCGCCAACCTGCTGCTGGCGCGATCGACCGCGCGGCGTCGGGAGTTCGCGATCCGCGGCGCGCTCGGCGCGGGACCGGGCCGGGTCATTCGACAGCTGTTGACGGAGGGGCTGCTGCTCGCGGCCGCCGGCGGCGCGCTCGGGCTGGCGGTCGCCACCGGTTTGAACGTGCTATTCACCTCCAAGCTGGCGGGGATGCTGCCGCGGGCGGACCAGATCCGCCTCGACGGCGCCGTGCTCGCCTTCACCGCCGCCATCTCGATCGCGGCCAGCCTGCTGTTCGGTATCACGCCCGCGCTCCACAGCGCCCGCGCTGATCTGAACGACACGCTGAAGGAAGCTGGCCGCGGCAACACCGGTCACGGGCGGCCCCAGCGCATCCTTGTCGTGATGGAGGTGGCGCTCGCGCTCGTGCTGACCGCATCCGCCGGCCTGATGATCCGCACCATGTCGCGCCTGTGGCGTGTGGACCCCGGCTTCGATCCCGCCCACGTGCTCGATTTCGGAGTCGCCGGCTCGCCAGCCGTGCACGGCACGCCGCAGGCCGTGCGCAACGGCTTCGACGACACCATGCGACAGCTTCGCGCCGTTCCGGGCGTGCAGGCCGTGAGCATCGTCGTCGGCAGTATTCCCATGAACGGCGACTCCGAGCTGCCCTACTGGGTGGAGGGCCGCCCGAAACCGGCCGAGCAGAACCAGATGGACGAGGCGCTGTTCTACGGCGTTGCCCCGGACTATTTCGCCGCGATGCGCATCCCACTTGTGCGCGGGCGTCTGATCGAGCCGCAGGACAACGAGCACTCCGCGTGCGCCGTCGACGTGGACGAGGAGTTGGCGCGCAGGGCCCTCCCAGGTCAGAACCCGCTCGGCCAGTACCTGAATCTCGCTCTGCTGCCGATGAAATGCGAAATCGTGGGCGTCGTCGGCCACGTGAAGCACTGGGGACTCGACGCGGACGCGACCGCGAAGGTCCAGTCGCAGCTGTACATCGCGTTTCGGCAGTTTCCCGACAGCGTGATGGACCTCGCCTCGACGCAGGGCAACTTCGTGGTGCGAACCTCCAGCAATCCGTACTCGGTCGTGCCGGTGCTCGGGCGCGTGATCTCTGGCATCAACAGCCGGATGGTGATGTTCAACGCGGAAAGCATGCAGGACATCATCAACGACTCGCTCGCAGGGCGCCGCTTCACGAGCCTGCTGCTCAGCGTGTTCGCCGGCCTGGCACTGGTGCTCGCGGCGGTCGGGATTTACGGCGTGATGTCGTACGCGGTCAGCCAGAGCACTCACGAGATCGGGCTGCGCATGGCGCTCGGAGCAGATCGCCGCAAGGTGCTGGCGATGGTGCTGCGGCGAGCCATGAAGATGGCGCTGGTCGGGATCGCGATGGGCGCGGTCGCGGCGATGGCGGCCACGCGCGCGCTCAAAAGTCTGCTGTTCGGCGTCAGCGCCTCCGATCCCCTGACCTTCGGCGCGGTCTCCGTAGCACTGGTGCTGGTCGCCCTGCTCGCGAGCTATCTTCCCGCGCGGCGCGCTACGCACGTGGATCCCATGATCGCACTTCGGTGCGAATAAACGGCACATGATAGCCGACAATCGGAGAGAGGTCGACGATCGGTAACGGCTGGTCGCCAAGTGCTTAGGTTTCGTCGAATAGCTGTGTCCGAGTCAGCTTGACGGGAAACGCCCTATGCGCGGATTTAGCAGCCTCGATTCTGTCCATTTGGTTGGCAATACGAAAGTTAAACTACAAATGTGCAGTGGAGGCGAGCCGACCGAACTGATGTCCCACATTATCGGCAACAACCCGGCTCATGGAGTGCGAACGAGTGGTTCTTGCGGTCATCACGATTCCGCACTAGGTGATCCGAAGCCGGGCTGGCGGCGCAACCGTACTCTTACTGGTGGACCGTGATCACATCGTTCGATGGAGTCGAGGCGCCGTTGTAGGCGCAGACGATCGGGAGGTCGCCGTTCGGACTCCCAAGCGGGATCGTCAGGTTGAATTGATACAGGCCCGGGCTGATCAATCCGGCGAACGCGACTGCTGCAGTACTCCCGCCGACCTGGCATTGAGGTAGAGTCGGCAATGCTCCTGATTGGCTCGACGATCCGTTGGTCAACAAATTTGCCGGGAGGCCGAAGCCGACGCCATAAACCACCACGCTCTCTCCGGGTTTTGCTGGAGTCGAGAGTCCCGGGTAGAGGCTCAGCGGACCGAGCAGGCTTCCGTCGACATGCGTCGCGACCACATAACCCGCGGGACTGAACAGCAGGAACGCGGGCGAGATCGCGTTCATATTCGCTGTGAATGGTCCGCTGGAAACTCCTTGATTGTTGACCACGATCTGGATCTGGCCGGTGGTCGAATCGAGAGGACTCAGAACATTGATCTGATCGCTGGTACAGACAGTGCTGGTGACAGCGCTGCAATAGAAATAAATGAATGCGGGTTTACCGTTGACGGTGACGCTCACGTTAGCGATCTTGACCGGCAACATGCCGGAGGCGAAATCCGAAGCATTGCTCCAATCGACTCCAGCGGCGGGCGCGTTCGCGGGCACCAGATTATTGCCTTTGATGACGATCCAGCTGTTCTGCGCAATGTCGGTGCCGCCGTTCGCTGTTGTGACGGAACTGATCGACGGACCCGCCCCGATCAACACCTGGGAGCCGATCCCTGCTAAGTCCACTGCGAGGGAGCCGGATTTATCAAGCAGAACGATCATGCGCGTGAGCGGCGCGCTAGTGTAGCCGACCCAGGTGTTGAACGGTCCGTTGGCGCCGTCCTTCCACCTCTCGAGTTCGCCGGTGACAAGCGTGACGGTCTGCCATCCGAGTTCCTGACCCCCGCCTGGATACTGTTCATAGTTGTGATGGATCACCGGCAGGGCACTGAGGAGCGAGGTGCTGGTCGTATTTCCGTAGGCATTGTAGGAAACGAACTGGAGGAGATCCTGAGCTGTGGAGAAGAGTCCTCCAGCGGGATTCCCCACCGGAAGCCAATCGAGAAGCTGGCAATTGACGTTGGTATTGCGTGTGGCCGGATCGCAATGGCTCGCGGCGCGAGCGACCTGCGACGCCGTGAACGATTCGAGCGGAACCGTATCCGGCATACCGAGTGGTTGGGTGATCTCCTGAAGATTCGCCTGGTTCCAGTTCGGATAGCCGAGCCAACTGGCGACCTCATCGCCGAGGACCTCGAATCCCAGATTCGAATAGACCCAGCCCGCTGCCCCCTGGGTCGGCGGGTGAGTCGGGCAGGAATAGACCGGATTCGCCCCGCCGGTTCCGCAGGTGGGTTGCAGGCCAAGCAGGGACATGTATACCGGATCGCAGCAGCCACAATCGTGAATGAGTTCTGGCGTGGCTGGATCGCACGTGATCGGGTCGGCTGCGTAGTCAGCATAAAGATCGCCGAGTGAATTGAAAAGATGACCTTCGTTCTTGGGCAGCCCGCCATGGTGATCGGCCAGGTCCAGAAGGCGGATCGCGGCACGATTCGCGGCCGCCGGAATCGGGTCCTGCACAGGCAGAAGGCTGCTGGCGAGCGTATCCAGCCCAAGTCCTTTGGTATTGGCGATTCCGAACAATGTCGCGGCGAAAAGCTTGGTGAGCGAGCCGATGCCAAAAAGCGTTCTTTCGTTCAGGGGCACCGTTCCATCGACAGTCGCTTTTCCATATGATTTGTAGACCGGTCCGAGATCGTCGAGATAGCCGACCTCGATTGCACCGTATCCGGACGGCAACTGAGATGGATTGACGATCTGATCGATAAGCTGCGAGATGTAATTCGCGCGATCCTGTTGCGGTTGGGCGTCCAGGAGCGAGACCAGGGCAAGCCCGGCCGTCAGCAAAGTGAGAGAGCGCGCTCCGGTCATTCTGGGACCTACTGATATGAAATCACACCTGCGGATCGTCCGCGCGGCACACTTTTCACACCTACACCGCACAGCGCGTGCCCGTCGCCGACCGTCCTCTTTGTCGCCTGATGTGGGTCATTGTCGGCCTACTCCGAGGGCAGATTCGAGATAATTTCCGAGTAGCCGACCACACATTCCTATCCGAACAACACATTTCTAATGACTTGCTTACGAGAGAGTTCCGCCACTAGGGGCTCATGACTCTATTTCCCGACCGGCACTTTTCGTCGTAGTTCATCGAAGAAGTTCAGGAGCATCACGATCTCATGCTCCCCCGCGGAGATCGGCAACCTGGAGATCAAACAAGTCGCCGCTCACGCGCGGCCTGGCTCTATGCCGCGTAGATTTTGCGCCATGCACCGGTGTGCCAGAAAACGCCGGTGAGGGTTCCGCCTAGGATTCCAGCGACGCCTCCCACAACTGTGCCCGCGCCTTCGTCGAGTCCGCAAAACCATCCACCCTTGTTGCTGCAGTTGTTTGCTTGCGCGTGTCCGATGCCGTACCCGATGGCGAGTCCGGCCGCGGTTCCTACTCCCAGGCCGATCATTGCATTGCGCAAGCGGTGATCTTTCCCCTTGACGGAAACGCTCAGGATCTGCGCACGGCCAAATGACCTCGGACCACCGGCTTGCCTAAGCACCAGATCGCTATCCGTGACGCTTTCCAGCGAACCCTGAATTGGCTTCGCATTTGCCGACGCCACGCGGACTTCCGTTCCAGGCGGGAGCATCTTTAGGGTGTCCCACTTCGACTCCGAGGTCTGCGCCGTGGCGGCGAGAGAAAGAATCGGCAAGAGCATTGAGGCGCGCGTGAACATGCCGTCAGTCTAACACCGGCCGCTCCAATTCTTCCCCGCGACCAGCGCTGGGGGCCGGCACGATGATTTACATTATCGTCCGCTCGCTGTTTGCTGCCGCAACCGGACGAGCATGACCAAGTAGGAGAGTCGGTCCCGGGTCCACCCGCCCAGCCAGCATACTTGCCAATCGTCGAAGCGAGAGCCAATCGTAACCGGCGTGCGAAGTCGTAGAAATTTTGTTTCGAGCCGCATCGTGCTGACCGCTGGTAGGGTCACCACATTCATTGATCGGGTGAAACGAAACGTCAAGTTACCCCTTGGCCTCTCGGAATCCTGCAGGCCATTCGAGATTTCGCTTGCATTCTCGGCGGAACGGAGTGATCGATGTCGTAACGCGGTAATCACCGCCTAAAGGAGAAAACGTGACATCGATCACAGAACAAACCGAGACCACGCAACCGGCGGCGAACGGTGCGGCGGCCAAGCCCGCCAAAAAGGCCAGCGGTAGCGCACGTCGCGCCCACGTCGCGCCGAAGAAGCCAAAGTCGGGCAAGAAGGCCACCCCGGCTAAGAAAGCGCCCAAAAGCGCGAAGAAAGCCACCGGCTCCCGCGACGGCAGCAAGGCCGCCAAGATCCTCGATCTGCTGAAGAGGCCGGGCGGAGCTACGTCTAAGGAGCTGATGAAAGCCACCGGCTGGCAGCCGCACTCGGTTCGCGGATTCCTGTCTGGGACCATCGGCAAGAAGATGGGACTGACGGTTACGTCGACGAAGGGGGAAGACGGCGAACGCAGCTACTCCGTGAAAACTTGATCTGTATCACCGTCGTTCTCAATCGCGCCGCCGAAGCTTCAGTCATCTCAACTCTCTTGCGCTGGCTTGTAGCCCAAGCATTGCATGAACATCTTTTGTATCACGCCGATTTGTGTGGAAGCCTGCGGAACGACAAGAATCACCAGCGGCCAGAACAGTGCCAGTGCAGCGGTTCCCTTCAATCCCTTGCGCCAAAGCAGGAACGCAGCGACGGGGCAAACGATCCACTTCAGCCTGACGACGATTGCGCCCCAAAACGCAAGAGACGGAATCACCACTCGGTATCTGATGGAAAAACTCCAGAGCACATTCAGGGTGGCCGCAATAAAGATTACCGCCCACCAGGGAAAAAACAGCAATGCAATGGGAGCCACTGGTTGTGAAATAAAGATCGGCCATGATCCCCACTCCGCCGCTCGAAGCCACGCCCATCGCAGGTTCTCATCGTCCGTGTGTTCATTCGGATTCCACATGCGTCCCTCCGTCTTCACCCATTCAGGTGTGCGTTGCGATTCGTGATGCGTACCTTTCAAAGGCGGCAATCGAGACTAGGAGCGAACTCACGAGCGATACAACGATGTAAAACATCCACCACTGAATCGCCAAAAGAACGTAGTCCAAAGGCCCATCGGTGATGCGGTGGATCTGGAACAAAAACTCCCGCATCGAATCGGTTGTGAATCCAATAAACGCAATGCCCAAAACCAGCGTCACGATGGTTGCTGCCACGCTGAACTTTTCCCCGAAATCCAGCGGGAGCGCCTGAAGCATCGTGTCCTTCAACTGCTGTTCTATCAACCCCTTGCGCTTGAGTGCATCCCACAGCAAAAGCCGGGATCTTGCATCAACGCCCTTCTTCCCATAAATCAGCAGTTCTGTGAAGTGCTTCGGAGCGAGGAACACGGCCTGTCGAATGGAGAATTGCATGTTCCAGGCACAGCATCATAGCAGATCGGAATCCGCTGAAACATTCGGCTGATCCGGCGCTTCGTGCAAATGCAGCCTCCTCCGTCCTATACTTTGAAGATCGTGGTGACGGATTGGAAAGGATGGCTCTTGATCCTGCTTCTCGTCGCAGCAGGGTACGTCCAGGATGTTGGAATGCACTTCGAGCATCTTTCAGGTCTCAAGCGTCTCGACAATCTCAAGACCTACCATCTCTTGTTTCGTGGCGTGGCGTGGCCGTTGTTTAGATGGGGCGGCATCATCAGAATCGTTTGCGTCGGTGTTATCCTCCTGCTCTTCCATTGGCTTTCAGGACTCCTTTCCGTGCTGGCAATCTTCGTAATCTCGCTTGCTCTACGAGGCGTCACGAAGAGACACGCTTACACAATGTTCTTGCAGATACACCAAGCTGCGGACCAGACGAATCGAGTTGTCTCTTGACCCGGCTTTGCAAGAAGTTCATTCGATTTGATCGACAGTTAGTGGTCCCGATGAGATCACGCCCGTGACACGAGATTGGAAGATCGGTATTTGTGGGGTGTCTTTTGTCGCACTTGGCCTCCTTGCGTATGCCTTGTTCGGTAGACCTCCATATGCCTTCTTCTCGCTACTGAAGTTCACGGTGGCGGCGTCGACTGGTTTGGGCGCTTGGGCTTTGTACACGCAAAGCAAGCGCTGCCTTCCGATATCGCTGTGCCTCCTACTCGTCGGCGGCATTCATCTGTTCGGAAGGATGAAGAAATCGGATTGGGTGATGTTCAATTGGAGCGCAGTTGCGAGTCTACTTGTGCTCGTGATGATTCTGCTGATAGATTTGCTGCGACATAGGACGAGCGGGAGGCCGCAATCATGAGCGAAAGACGACTCGAACGAGTTTTGCTCAAAAACATCCACGCAGAAGAGGGCGTGTCTGAACTGTTGAGTTCCTCGAACATGCGGCCTGCGCTTTTCGCCAGTTTTCTGCCGGCACGCCGCGCAGCGCAAATCGATCCGCGAGAAGCGCTGCGTGCGGAATAATTCCACCTGCCGGGTCGAAGTTCTCAGCACTTGCCAAGCCTCAACCCCTCGACCGGCATCGCCAGGGATAAGCAGCGGAGTGCCTGATGTCTCCTGTTATCGGCTTCTATTATCGGCGGCCCTCGGCTGAGTTACCCGCGACCATCACCCAGGTACAGCCAAGGAATTGCAGAAGGCCAGCGGGTGGCAACCTCACTCGGTGCGCGGGTTCCTTTCGGGTACCGCGGGCAAGAAAATGGGTCTGACCGTTACGTCGACCAAGGGGGAAGACGGCGATCGCATTTACGCCGTGAAAGCCTGATCTGTATCACCCCCGTTCTCAATCGCGCCGCCGGAGCTACAAGCTCGGCGGCGTTTTTGCTTCTGGGGCCGATTCGATAACTTCTCGCCGCGGCTTGATGCGTCATGACAAGTTCAAAACTGCGAAATCGTCACGCGATCGCTGAAGACAACCGTCTCCTCCCGTAACACGACTTTGAGGAACGCCATCACCAACGCTTCCGCGCGATCCGGCGACGACTGCCCACGCTTCCTCGCCTCCTCCTTGCTCTCAATTTCTGTCCGGCCGGAAGACGTTGGCCGATATAGGATCGCCGAGAGCTGCGCCTCGGTTTCGAGATCGTTCAATCCACTGATCGCACCCTTCTCCATGTGCTCGCGCAATTGCCAGTATGCTTCTGCTTTCAAGTTTGTGAATCGTTCCGTGTCGATTGGTCGATGGCCCGCGTTGAACTGCACCACGGGAAACCCTAGGTCTGCCAGGTGCAGAGCGAAGTTGTAGCCGATTCCAATAACGTCGACGACCACCCACTGCAGCCTTCCGGTCCGCTTCCACCGAGACAGCACCTGAACGACGCGCCCCCGCGGGTCGGCCTCCGCGAATGCCTGTGTCTCTAAGACGACGCCGCCACTCCTCACCACGACCACGGTTTCGTCTTCGCCTGGACCAGCGACATCGATGCCTATCTGTATGCGCGCCGTTTTCAAGAGCTCGGTTTCCTGCGCAGTGGGATCGCGCTTCGAGCGTTCGATGAGTTCCAAGCTGAAGACGCAGTACGCGGATTGAGTCGGAAACTCGCCAAGCACACGGGCGCAGAACATCGGGTGCTTCTGGCCCCACGCCAGCGCCCGCTCTTTGACCCACCGGCGAGTCACTAAGTATGGAGCCGGGGCGTACGCGAGTTCCTCATCGCCCATTGCGAGAAGCTGCTCCATCGTTACGCCTGCAAGATTCGGTGTATCGAAGGCGCTGATGGTGAACGTGTCCCAAATTGCCCGCCCCCGGCCGAAAGCGTTAAAGAAATAGCCGCTCGGGATAACGGGGTTGCCGAGCATGAGCACGTGAACATCGCCGCCGGCGCGAACACCTTCGATCGCGTCCCAGATGTCCGCACGGATTCCCGGTGCTTCGTCCGCGATGATCAGGATCTTGCGCCCGTGGATTCCCTGGAACTTCACAGCCTCGTTCGTGGAGATGCCCTGGATGTAATTGGCGTCTGTGATGCGCAATTCGGTCGCGCTCGGCTCGGGGAACGCGATTCGGGATTGTCTTCGAGCCAGGCGGATTTCATCCCACATCAGTCGAACCTGACGCCAGCCCGGAGCGGTGTTGATAACCTTTCCCTCCGGGAATCGTATCAACCACCACAGGGCGAGTCTGGCGGCCTGATACGTCTTTCCGCTCGCATGGCAGGCTTTGACCGCGACCAAGGGCTTGGTCGCCACGGCACGCATGATGTCCCGCTGGCGCCGCCACAACATCGAGCTCAGAACATCGCCCGCGAAGTGCGCCGGGTCGGTAAGAGAAGTGGATATTTCATTTTTTGATGGGCTTTTCATCCTCATCCTCTGGAGGCCGCGAGGCTGCCGCATTCTGCAGCAGTTCACGCACGGCCTCGATGGGAACCAACGCCCGGCCGTCTGGTCCCGAGTGCTCCACTCGGCTGGTTTCTTTCCATCCGTGGCACTTTAGCCAGAAATAGGTCGCCGAGGGTGGGTTGCCTGCCACCGCCATCTGGTAGGCCCTATTGGCCACCGCTGCGTTGGCTTTGTCTGCTGAAGTGTCAAGCGCCACGCGAAAGTGCTTCCGCAGAGTCTTCGCGTCGATTCCGAGGACGCGGGCGATGGATTCCTGTGGCATTCCACACGCAGCCATCGTTTCGACGACACGTAGATCCTTGTCTGTCGGTTCGTATTTCCTGCGTCCGCCTGCCATCTTTTTAT
>CAWEFR010000002.1:0-1649123 GCA_963808335.1 Terriglobia bacterium | reverse complement strand
GGTGGTCGAGCGCGACGATGTAGAGCTCGGCGAGCTGATGACGGCGCTCAACGAGCTGGCGGCGGCAATGCGGCGGCAGCGCGCACACCTGGTGCAGCGCGAGCTGTTGCTGGACACCGTGATGCAGAATTCGCCTGTGGCGCTGGTGCTGGTCGACGCCGGCGATCGCATCGCGTATGCCAACATCGCCTCGCGGCACCTGCTGAACGAGGGACGCAGTCTTCAAGGGGTGAGATTCAAGGATGCATTGGCCCGAACGCCCGCGGCATTGCAAAGGGCGGCGGCAGAAACCGGCGACAGTTTGTTTTCGGTCGAGATCGAAGGTCCCGAAGAGACTTTTCATCTTTCGCAGCGTTCGTTCTTCCTGCAGGGGCGGCGCTTTCGGCTGTACTTCTTGAAGCGCTTGACGCGCGAGCTTCCCGTCAGGAAGTATCGACCTGGAAGAAACTCATTCGGGTGTCTCGCACGAGCTCAACAATTCCTTGGCACCGCTGTCTCGCTGGCGCACTCCGGCGCCGAGCTCGCACGTCGTGGCGAGACGCGCATCGCTCCTCAGTTTTCGCCGCCATCGGTGAACGTGCGGCGCACCTGCATCAATTCGTTACCGGTTACGTCGCCTTTGCCAAGCTACCGGCGCCTCGGCCGGAGAGGGTCGTGTGGAGCTCCTGGTCGCTGACCTGCACAGCGCAGCGCTTCCATGTCGCTGCCGAACTGCCGGATCCGCCCGGGTGGTTTGATCGTTTGCAGCTCGAGCAAGCGCTGATCAACCTTCTCAAGAACGCGCACGAGGCAGGAGGCGCGGAGGAAGAGGTGGAGCTCGTCCTTCATTGTGGCGGTGAGCAGCACATCGAGTACGCGACCGAGGTCGGGCATGAGTCAGACGTGTTCGGGCAGGCGTTGCTGCCGTTCTACTCGACGAAGCGAAGCGGCACCGGATTGGGTCTCGCGCTCGCCCGCGAGATCGCCGAGGCGCACGGAGGCGGGATTCAACTGGCAAATCGCGAGGGCGGGGGACTCATCGTTGGGCTGGATTTGCCGGGGAGCGCGGATTCGGCCGATGCGACTGCGTCGTGATCATGCTGGCCCGAGGTCAGCGGCTCTCATCATGTTGTCATGATAGTGCGCTACCGTTATCGTTTTTCAGTCGGGGCGCTCGTGGGAAGGCGAATACTCTTGTGCGGGGCTGATGGTGGGAGCGTTTGTCCTGACGTTCTGTGGCGCTCCGGCACGGCGCCTCCGCACGCGCTACGGCTCCGCCCCATGGGGACACGGCGACGCCGCCCGGCGCGGTCGCGCCGGTCGCTGCCGCGATGAATCCGGCGCCTGCAATTGCTTCTCCGAGCCCGTGCAAACCGAGCCGTACTCCACTCCCGATGTGGGTAACGCTGAGATGGAGAACGGAAGGATGCGCGACCCGCGAGACCCAGCTGCCGAGCACGGCTCCCGATCGCGCTAGGCCTGCCGATTGTTCCGCGCATTCTGCCTCGTCACGCTTGCGTCATTCGCTTTCGCGCAGACCACGCACGCCAGGAGTCCTCGAGCACGATCCGTGCACCCGCCCGGCGCCGGGCGCAGAAGTACCGGAACCGCTCAATCTCCATAGCGAGCACGGAGTTCTGAAGCTCGATCTGAGCATTCACGACTACCGCGAGCCGGACGGCTCAGTGCGCTATTGCTACCTTCTTCCAGACGGAAGCGAGTCACCCGCGCTGCGGCTGTATCCCGGCGACCTGTTGATTCTGCACTTGGCGAACGATCTGACCGACCCTGCCAGTCTGGGGCTGCGCATGCATCGATCGCGCACTCTCACACGGCACATGCTCCCGAGGTGCGCGCAGCCGATCCCTGCACGAGCGGTGCGATGACGCCGGTATCGACCAACCTGCACTTTCATGGTCTCACGGTACCGCCCGTGTGTCATCAGGACGAGGTGCTGCACACCTCCGTGCAGCCCGGCGACGCCGGCTTTCGAATACCGCTTCCGGATTCCGGCCGACGAGCCGCCCGGGCTCTACTGGTATCACCCGCACATCCACGGCTTCAGCAGCCGGCAGGTGCTGGGCGGCGCGTCCGGCGCCATGATCATCGAGGGCATCGAGCAGCGCCACCCCTGAGGTGGCCGGACTGCCCGAACGCGTACTGGTCATCCGCGATCAGGACCTCGTGAATCCCAACGCGCCGCCCTCGCAAGTCGCGAGCCGCGTCGTGCCGAGAATGCTCATCGACCGGGACGGCGACGCCGCCAACAACGGCACCGGCTTCGGTAAGCCCGCCAAGGACCTGTCTATCAATTTCGTGCCGGTCCCATATCCGGATTACCCGCCGGCGATCGATCCGGATGAGGCCGGGCGAACGGCAGCTATGGCGGGTGCTCAACGCCTGCATCGGTTACCTATCTGAATCTCGCCGTAGCTCTTCGGCCGCGCGCCCCAGCACGCTCGGTCTCGTTGCCATCGACGGCGTGCCGATGAATCACGCGCGGGGCCGGCGCCGCTCCCGTCACCTGGGTCGACTCACATCGGCGTGCCTCCCGGCGCGCGCGTCGAATTCATCGTCACGGGCCCGCCCGTCGGGCGTACCCGCGCTGCTTCGTTACCCGCACCGTCGATACCGGTCCAGGTGGCGAAAATGACCCTAATCGTGCGCTCGCCTCCCATTCTCGCCACCGCAGATGCCCCGGAGCCGCAGTCGAGCTTCCCGCGTCCCCGAGCCGCTGCCGCCGCCCGCGCTTCCCTGGCTTGGCGACGTGCAGCCGGTCCGCGTGCGGCAAGCTTCTACTTCTCGGAGAAACCGCCAGGACCCGAATGACCCAAATAGCGCCACGGATTTTCTATCTCACCGTGGAGGGCCAGACGCCCGCGCCGTTCGATCCGAACGCCACCGCGCCGAACATCGTCGCCCGGCAAGGCGACGTCGAGGACTGGATCATCGAGAACCGTTCCACCGAGCTGCACGCCTTCCACATCCACCAGCTCCATTTCCATGCTGCGTGGACTGGAATGGGTGCCCGTCAACGAGCCTTTCCTGCGGGACACCTCAATGTGCCTTACTTCAGACGCCGCGATGCTGCATACCCGAGCGTGCGGCTGCGCATGGATTTCCGCGATCCCAATACCGTCGGCACCTTTGTGTATCACTGTCACCTGCTGGAGCACGAGGACGGCGGCATGATGGGCCTCATTCGGGTCGAACCGGCAAGCTCGCCGCGCGAAGCGGCGCCGCCGCCGCCCCGCTACGCCATAGCGGGGCGGCGCGCATCGCCCGGTACACGCCGCCCTCTGCGGTCCCGCTGGCGGCGCGGGATTCAGTACCAGATCAACTGCTTGAAATACGACCTAGAAAGTTCTGAACGACGTCGGCCTCGGCTACTTGCGTTTGGGGCAATCCGCCACTACGCTTTCCGGCGGCGAGGCGCAGCGTGTTAAGCTCGCTGCACACCTTTCGCAAGCAACCAGCGAAGGGACGCTCTACATCTTCGACGAACCCACCACCGGCCTGCATTTTGACGATATTGCCAAGCTTCTGGATGCGTTTGAGCGGCTGCTGCGCTCCGGCGGCAGCATTCTGATCATCGAGCACAATCTTGAAGTGATCCGCCGGGCGGATTGGGTGATCGACCTGGGACCCGAAGGCGGCGAGCGCGGTGGACGCATCGTGGCCGAAGGCACGCCCGAACAAATCGCGCAGGTGCCCGAATCGTATACTGGACAATATTTACGAAAATGAATCTTCGCGTGGCGTTTCGCTCTCTTCGACGGTCGCCGGGATTCACCCTCACCGCCATCCTGACTCTGGTCCTGGGAATCGGAGCCGTCAGCGCGATTTTTTCGGTGGTCAATTCCGTGCTGCTTACGCCGCTTTCCGGGGTTGAGACTGGGCGGCTGGTCAAAATCTCGGAGAAGTTTCCGGGCGGCGGAAATGGCTATGCTCGCGTGCGAACTTATCGCGAATGGCAGAAGCTCACCGATATTTTCGACAGCATCGGCGGACGCCAATACGGCAACCCCAACCTGACCGGCGTTGGCGAGCCTCAACAGCTTACCGCAGCGCTAGTCACGGCAAGCTGGTTCGGAGTGCATCGCGCCCAGCCTTTCGTCGGCCGGACATTTCTCCGCGATGAGGACCGCGCGGGCCGGGAGCAGGTGGTGGTGCTCGATTACGGCTTCTGGATGCGGCGCTTCGGGGGCGATCCATCGGTGATCGGCCGCAAGCTGACGCTCGATCTGAAACCGTATGTCGTCATTGGAGTGATGCCGAAAAGTTTTCTGCCGCTGGGCAAAGGCGCGACGGATTTATATCTGCCGTGGGTGCTCGAAGCCAACGAAATCACCGGCTTCGAAGTGACGGCGCGACTTCGCCCGGGAGTTACCATTGAACGCGCTCGCGCAGCGCTTGGCGTGGTGGAAGCCAGGCTCGCGCAAACCTTTCCCGACGATTACAAAGGTGTCAGCGTCGAAGTGCAGCCGCTGCTCGAAGCCGTGGTCGGTCCTTCGCGCGATCTTCTGCGCCTGCTGCTCGCGGCCTCCGCGCTGGTGCTCCTAGTCGCGTGCGTGAATACCGCGAACCTGTTTCTGGCTCGCGGTGCGGCGAAGAGCCGGGAGATACAGATTCGCGCATTTCTCGGCGCGACGCAGCGGCAGCTGTTGGCCCCGGCCGTGGCCGAAAGTGCCATCGTTTCGTTAATCGGTGGAGGTCTCGGGCTTTTGGCCGCGTGGGCGAGCGCCCGCGTGCTTGCCGCCCGTCTTGAGAATTTTCCTCGCGCCGAAGACATCGGCGTTGACTCGCGCGTCGCCCTGGTGACGCTGGCCATTTCGGTTTTGACGGTATTCGCCTGCAGCGCCGCGGCTACATTTCTTCAAAAACGGACGACGCGCAGCGCGCTGGTGATCGCCGAAGTCGCGCTTACATGTGTTCTGCTGATTTCGAGCGGCCTGCTGATCCGCAGCTTTGCCGCCATGCGGCAGGTCGACCTTGGGTACAACCCGACCGGCGTGATCCTCGGCTTCGTTTCGCAGCCCGAAGACCCGCACGACCAGCGCACAGCCGCGATCGCATTGTGGCAGCGGGTCCGCGAGAAAATCGCCGCTTTACCCGATGTTGCCGCCGTCGCGACCACCACGGGAACTCCGGCCGGTGGACTGGCCGCTGGTCTGCCCGTGATTCGCGAAGGCGAGGATGTCGAGAAAGGGTCGGTGCCGGATCGCCCCAACGCCAGCGTCGTGATCGCCACCGGCGCCTATTTCGATGTGACCGGAATCCACTTGCGCGCAGGCCGAATCTTCAACGATCATGATTCGGCGAACGCACCAGGCGTGGTCATCGTCAGCGAGTCCATTGCGCGCCGCTACTTTGGAGGCAGTGCGACTGGAGCATAGGATCCAACTTCCGCAATTCGACTACAACGTCAAGTCGATAGGCCCAGTCTCACTGCGTGAAATCGTCGGCGTGGTCTCGGACGTCAAGCAAACGTCGGTGAGTGAATCGGGCCGCATGACGCTGTATCTGCCCGAGAGCCAGAACGCGGTCCGCTACACGCACATCATCGCGCGGGTTACCCGCGGCGATCCTATGCGTCTCGAACGTTCGCTGCGCCACGCGATATTTGAAGAATCGCCGCTGCTTTCCGTAGCGCCTATGCTGACGCTTGAAACCGGGAATTCCTATCTCACCCGAGCCCCGCTGCGCGCGATGTGGCTGCTAGGCGTGTTCGCAGCGCTCGCACTCACGCTTGCAAGCGTCGGCGTGCATGGTGTGGTCGCGTACGCGACCCTTCAGCGCACGCGGGAAATGGGGATCCGCATGGCCCTCGGCGCTCGTCCAGCGCAGCTCTTTCGCCTGATCACGCGCCACGCTTTGCGGCTGGCGGCCGCCGGCGCGGGGATTGGAGTTCTTGCCGCGTACCTCGCTACGCGCTGGTTGCAATCTCTGCTGTTCGGCGTCACCCGCACAGACTTGACAACGTATACGACCGGCGCCGCGATTCTGATGGTGATCGCCGTAGTCTCCAGCTTCACGCCCGCGCTTCATGCCTCGCGTACCGACCCGTCCATCACGCTGAGAGCCGAATGACTCATCACGAAGAGAAACATTTTCGATCCTCGGATTCCGTGCGCGACGTGGTCATCGGCATGGCCGACGGCTTGACGGTCCCGTTCGCGCTGGCCGCCGGCCTGTCCGCGGTCGCTGCCTCGCGCGTAATCGTCGTCGCCGGACTTGCCGAAATCGCCGCCGGATCGATCGCCATGGGACTCGGCGGGTATCTCGCCGCTCGCAGCGACTCCGAACATTACCGAAGCGAACGCCAGCGCGAGGAAACCGAGATCGTCGAGAAACCCGGAGCCGAGCGCCGTGAAGTCCTGGAAATCCTCGAATCTTACGGCTTGACTCACGCGGAAAGTCAGCCTATCCTCGATGCCTTCGAGGCCAAACCCAAAGTATGGGTTGACTGGATGATGCGCTTCGAGCTAGGCCTTGAGGAGCCCGATCCGCGTCGAGCCTTAACGAGCGCCACGACCATTGCCGCGGCTTACATCGCCGGCGGCCTGATCCCGCTCGCGCCGTATATGATCACGAATCAGGCGATCATGGCGCTCGAATGGTCCGTCGCGGCCACTGTGATCGCGCTCGCAGCTTTCGGCTACGTCAAAGGCCGTTTCACGGGGGCTCCGCCGATGCGGAGCGCCATTCAGACTACGATTATCGGTGGTCTCGCCGCGGCCGCGGCGTATTCGATCGCAAAATTGTTTTCTTAAATTCGCGGCTACAGGGTGCTCGGCGGCGGCAGTATCTGGAAATTGTCGGGGGTAAATAGCACCACTCGCACTTGACCGCGTGGACCGATCGGCCCGATCGGTTTTCCGTTCCAACGCACTTCGATCCCGCCCGCGTTCCCGACCTTCATCTGCGCGGCTTCGAGACCGGTCAGCGTCTTGGTCTGGCTCGGCTCCAGGATTCCCGAGAAGACCTTCTTGCCGTCGCTGGTGATCGACAGCCACGTCTTCTCGGTCGCCGACAGGTTCAGCACCACCCGATTCACTCCGTCCGGCCCGGTCATGGTGGTCACATCGATCGACGGAGCGGCTCCCGGGGTGGCCGGTTGAGCCGGCGCGCTCGACCTGCTGCGCCGCAACTCGCGATTCCATTCTCGGAGGCGCGCTCAGAATGGTTTGCGCGTTTCCGCTGCGGAGCCCGCCGTTGTTGTACCACGCGTAGAATCCCGAGGTCGCGAGCACCATCGCCACCAGCCCCGCCAGGGGCAGACCGATGCGCCGATCCGGGAAATACTTGCGATTCCCATCGCGAACGATCGGATCGAGGTGGCGCAACGGCGAGCCGCCTAAGGGATTTCCCGAGTGTGCCAGCGGCGTATAGCGGGCATCGGCGCCCGGCAGCGGCAACGGCTCCAGCGCCGCGGTTAACGCTTCCACGCCCGGCTGTAGCAACGCCTCGTCCACATGCAGGATCGCGGCGTACTGTTTCACGAAGCTCTTGTAGAAAAAACTTCCAGGAAGACTTCGCAAGTCGTCCCGTTCAATCGCGCGAAGATAACGATTGCGTGATGCAGAGTTCCTCCGCGATCTCTGCCATCTCGCGCCCTTGCCGTTCGCGCTCGCTTTCAAGAATCGTCACCAACGGAGGTCATATTAGAATACCTTATCAGGATTAGCGCTATCCCGGCCCTTCCGGCTGGACGTACTATAATACAACAGCTCGTCAAAGCGTCCAGTGCCCCCCCCGCCGATCGTCACCGTAGTGGTGGTCAACTGGAACCGGCAAGAGCCCTTTTGCGGGCCTGCCTGGACTCGCTTGCCCGCCAGAACCACCCCAGTTTTGAGGTCGTCGTCGTCGATAACGGGTCGGATGACGGCTCCCCGGCGCTGGTCCGGGAACTGGCCGCATCGTACCCGGTACCTTTGAGCCTGATCGTCAATTCCGCCAACCGGGGCTTCTGCGCCGCCAACAATCAGGGCATTCGCGGCGTCCCAGTTCCGAGCTGGTCGCGCTGCTCAATAACGACGCCGAAGCCGATCCCGGCTGGCTGGCGCGCTCGAATCCGTGATCCGCTCGAGCGACGACGTCGGCATGGCCGCGTCGAAGATCCTGGTGTGGGAAGACCCGCGCAAGATCGACAAAGTGCGGCCATCTGATCTATCCCGACGGCCAAAATCGCGGGCGCGGCTCCGGCCAATTGGACCAGGGCCAGTTCGACCGGGTGGAGGAAACCCTGTGGCCGGACGGATGCGCGGCCATGTACCGCCGTGCGATGCTAGATGAGGTCGGCGGTTTTGACGAGGATTTTTTCGCCTACGCCGACGACGCCGAGCTGGGATTGCGCGGCCGCATCGCCGGCTGGACGTGCTTGTATGCGCCCGGTGCTGTGGTGCGCCATCATCGGGGGGCGACGCTGGGCTTGGGCTCGGCGCGCCGGCTGACGCTGATTGAACGGAATCGCGTGCTGCTGGTGGTGAAGCTGTTTCCGTGGAATCTGCTGTGGGTAAACGGCGCGTATTATCTGGCAAGAATCGGCGGCGGGGCTGTGGGCGGCGCTCCGCAACCGGGGGGAACTGCGCCACTACTCGGGGACGCAGGGAAAACTCCAGGCAGCAATGGCGCTGCTTCGGGGAACGGTGTCGGCGTTGCCGATGATTCCGTCGATGCTCCGCAAGCGGCGGGCGTTCCGGTCCAAGCACCGGCTGACGCCGCGCCAGATCCGCAGCCTGCTGCTGCGCCACCGGATCTCGCTGCGGGAGCTCTCGGAACAAGCGAACTGATTGCCCGGCGAAGACGCAGTGCCCCGCCTGCGGCTCGCAGCGAAATTCGAACGCTTTTCTCCGCCACCGACCGCCTGTATCGCGACCACCGACGAAAATCTTTCAGATCGTCGAGTGCCGCAAGTGCCGGCTGATCCGTCTGCATCCGCAGCCGTCGCCCCTGGAGCTGCGCGATTACTACCCTCCCGACTACTGGTTCGTTCCCGAAACCACCACGGCCGATCGTCTGGAGCAGTGGTACCGCCGCTTCGTGCTGCGCGATCATCTGCATTTCGTCGAGCGGGCGCTGACGCGAATCGGAAGAAGCAGGGCCTGGTTCTCGACGTCGGCTGCGGCGGCGGCCTGTTTCTTCAAATGCTCGCCGAGCGCCGCAACGTGCGCGTGATCGGCCTCGATTTTTCGCTCGACGCCGCGAACGTCGCCTGGCGGCGCGCCGGCGTTCCCGCCGTCTGCGCGACGCTTTCCCGCGCGCCGCTTCGCGCCCGGAAGCTGCGCCGCCATCACGATGTTCCACGTGCTCGAGCATCTCTACGATCCGGCGAGTTATCTCGACGCCGCGCATCGGCTTGCTGCGACCCGACGGCCGCCTGATCGTCCAGGTTCCCAACGCGGCCTGCTGGCAGTTCCTGCTGCTCGGCGAACGCTGGAACGGCATCGATGTTCCCCGCCATCTGATCGATTTCCGCCTCTCCGATCATCGACTTCTGCTCGATCACTGCGGCTTCGAAGTTCTGCGCCACAAGCATTTTTCCCTGCGCGACAATCCGGCCGGCATGGCCACCAGCCTCGCGCCTATCTCGATCCCATGGCGCGCCGCCTGCGGCACGTCGCGGAAACGCCGCGCCAGCGCCTGTGGAAGGATCTCGTCTACGTCGCGTTGGTCGCCGCATGCCTGCCGTTCACGCTGCTCGAAGCCGCATGCCGCGCCGGGTCCACCATCATGGTGGAGGCCCGCAAGAAATCGTGATCTACGATCGTCTCCGAGACGCGATGCCCGCGTCCCGTGCGCGCGTTACGTCCTGCATTTCGAAGCTTCCATCGAAGACGCGGTCGCAGCGTTTGCCGCATCGCTTGCCCGCGGCGCGCGGGTGCTCGATGCGGGCGCCGGGGAGGGGAATTATAAACACCATTTCGACCGCCAGCGCTACTGCGGTCTCGATCTCGCCATCGGCGACGAGGCGTGGAACTATTCGCGGCTCGACGTCGTCGGCGATCTCACGCATCTTCCCTTTCGCGACCGAACTTTCGACGCTTCTCTGAACGTCGTCACGCTCGAACATGTCCCCGAGCCCGCCCGCGTCGTCCAGGAGCTCGCCCGCACTCTCGCTCCCGGCGGCCGTTTGCTGCTGATCGCCCCGCACGAATGGGAGGAGCACCAGCAGCCTCACGATTACTTTCGCTATACGCGCTATGGCCTCGAATATCTTCTCGCCCATGCCGGCCTGGCGGAGGCCGAAATCGTCCCGGTCGGCGGATTCTTCCGCCTGCTCTCGCGCCGCCTGTTTAATGCTCTGCAATTCTTCCCCGGACCTCTGATGTTCCTCGCGGCAATATTCTTAGTCCCGCCCGCGCTGATCTTTCCTCTATTCGACCCGCTGGACCAGCGCCGCAATTTTACGCTGGGTTATATCTGCACCGCCCGCAAACTCTAAACTGGAAATATATGTTCCGCGCAGCCGTTTTGGCCCTCGCCGTCTCCGCCGCCGCAGCAGCCGCCAGCTTTTCCGGCGCTTCCGCCCTTGAGTTCACCAAACACGCCGTCGCCTTCGGACCCCGCCCGCCCGGTTCCGACGCGAACCACAAACTGCAGGCTTACATCGTCGCGCAACTCAAACTCGACGGATGCGAGATTATCGAAGACGCCTTCACCGCCAAAACCCCGAAGGGCGAAATCGCCATGAAAAACATCATTGCGAAATTCCCTGGCAAAAGCGGCAAGGCCATCGCCATCACGGGACATTTCGATACCAAGCTCCTTCCCGGCAGAAAATTCGTAGGCGCGAATGACGGCGGATCCTCCACCGGCCTGCTGCTCGAGCTCGCTCGTGTCCTGGCCCATCAGCCGCGCAAGGACGACGTGTATCTTGCGTTCTTCGACGGTGAAGAAGCCATTCGCGAAGAGTGGGAAGGCGAGGACAACCTGTACGGCAGCCGCCACCTGGCCGAGCGCTGGCAAAAAGATGGCACGCTGTCTCGCCTTAAAGCCCTGATCAACGTCGACATGATCGGCGACAAGAGCCTCAACATCAAACAGGAATCGCAGTCCAATCGCGCCTTGACAAAATTGATCTGGAGCACCGCGGCCGAGCTTGGCTACCAGGCTTACTTCGTCGACGAAAGCATCGCGGAGGACGACGACCACAAACCTTTTCTCGACCTCCGCGTCCCCGCCGTCGACATCATCGACGTGGACTATCCGCCCTGGCACAAAGACGAAGATACTTTAGACAAAATTAGCGCGCAAAGTTTGGAGATCGTCGGGACCGTCGTGCTCGAAGTGATTCACCGCTTGGAGCAGTAGTTCTCACGTGTGATCCTGATTCACACGATCCATCAATACCCACGTTGAATCGAAACGGCAGAGAGCGCGGCTACGAAAGTGCTCCTTCATGGGAAATGCCGCCGTCGTGACCGGCATCGTCGTGGAAAAAGGCAAATTTCCCGATGAACACGGAGTCATGCAGGCGTTCAGCCAACGATCTCGCTACACCGACACCTGGATATTCCAAAAGGGCCGCTGGCAAGTCGTCTCCTCGCATCTCAGCGACCTCAAATAAGTTAGACTTTCGAGAAGATCTTCGACACGGGCAACTTCCCGGCCGCAGGAACGTTCAACGGAATCGTTTCGCCGCCCACATACGTGATCGTCTTGCGATCCGGCGTCGAAACTTTGACCGTCTTGCGCTTGGCATCCACCACCCAGAATTCCAGGCAGCCATTCTCCAGGCACATGGCCTCACGTTCGTTGATCTCAGTGGCTGTATTAGACGGCGAGAGTACCTCGATCACCAACTCAGGAGCGCCATGCAAATAATCCCCAGCGGGCCTTCCATCAAATCGCGATTCCGAAACAAAAGCTACATCGGCGGCCCAAAGCTCGTATTCCGGCAGTGGGCGGAAAGCGAACTCCGGCCCGATGCGCCCGCGCCTAGCCGCCAGCGGCTGGAGCAAGTCCGTGAGCCGCTGCTGAATCTCCCAATACTCCGGCTTCGGAAAACTCACCTCGACCAACACGCCATGGTGCAGTTCGTAGCGTCCTCCCTGAGGATCTGGTAGCGCGGAGTATTGCTCGACCGTCATCAGAGCGGAAGTCGTCGGCATCGAATTCATTGTCTCAAATCGCGACCCGTCATCTCTTTCGGCTGACTCACTCCAAACATCCCCAGAATCGTGGGCGCGATGTCCTGCAAAGCCCCGCCCGTCCGCAGTGGACGCCTCTCTTCATCCACCACAATGAACGGCACCGGATTCGTCGTGTGGTACGTGTGTGGACCCTTAGTCACCGGGTCGATCATCATCTCCGCGTTGCCATGATCCGCAGTGATGATCCAGCGACCGCCGGCCCGGCGGAGCGCCGCGTAGATCCTGCCCAATCCTGCATCTACGGTTTCCACAGCCTTGACCGTCGGGGCGAATTTTCCGGAGTGACCCACCATGTCGGCGTTGGCGTAGTTCATAACGATCACATCGAAAGCCCGCTTATCGATCGCGTTCACGACAGCTTCCGTGATCCCTTCGGCATTCATCTCAGGCTTTAGATCATAAGTCGCAACTTTCGGAGAAGGCACCAGTTCCCGCTCTTCTCCGGGGTACGGTTTCTCGTTCCCGCCGTTGAAGAAATACGTGACATGGGCGTATTTTTCGGTCTCCGCCACCCGCAGATTCTTCCAGTTCAACTGCGCCATGACGTTCGCCAGGATGTTGTTGGGCATCTCCCGCGTCAGTACGAAAGGGACCGAAAATGTTTTATCGTACTGGGTCATGGTCGTGAAGTGCAGCTTCAACGGACCTTCGGTCAGCGCCTGCGTCATTTCCCGGCCGCGATCGGCGCGGTAGTTGAAAAAAATGCATGCGTCTTCCGGCCGGATGCGCCCCACCGGTTCATGCCGCTCATCCACAATCGTCACCGGTTCGATGAACTCGTCCGTGATCCCGCGCTCATACGACCGCTTCGCGGCCGCGACCGGGTCGGTCGCCTTCTCTCCGGTGCCATCGACCATCGCGGCCTTGGCGCGTTCGATCCGGTCCCAGCGCTTGTCGCGATCCATGGCGTAATAACGGCCCGAAATCGTGGCGATGCGACCGATCCCAATCCTTCGCATCTCCTTCTGCAACGCCTCGATGAACCCCGCGCCGCTCTCCGGAGGCGTGTCGCGTCCGTCCATGAAGCAGTGGACGCCAACATCGGTCAAGCCTTCCCGTTTCGCCATCTCCAGCAGCGCGTACAGATGCGTATTCATCGAATGCACGCCGCCGTCGCTCAGCAGGCCCATCAAGTGCAGCCGGCGTCCACGCGCGTGGTGCATCGCCGCCAGCAACACCGGGTTCTTGAAAAACTCGCCCGATGAAATCATCAGGTCGATGCGCGTCACGTCCATATAAATGACTCGCCCGGCTCCGATGTTCAGATGCCCGACTTCGCTGTTCCCCATCTGCCCAACCGGCAACCCGACCGATGGACCCGAGGTTTGAACCAAAGTGTTCGGATATTCCTTCAACAGGCGGTCGTAATTGGGTTTATGCGCCGCCGCGATCGCATTCCCGTCCGTGGCTGGAGAGTAGCCCCAGCCATCCAGAATGGTCAGAACCAACGGCCGGCTGTTCATCGGCGGAACGCCTGCCGCCCCGCAAACCGCGCTCCCGAGCCGAGGTCCTCTTCGATCCTCAAAAGCTGGTTATACTTGGCGATTCGATCCGTCCGGCTAGCGGATCCCGTCTTGATCTGGCCGGCGCCGGTCCCGACCGCGAAGTCGGCGATAAACGCGTCCTCCGTCTCGCCCGACCGGTGCGAAATCACCGACGTGTACCCAGCGTCCGACGCCATCTTCACGGCTTCGAACGTCTCGGTGACCGTCCCGATCTGGTTCAGCTTGATCAAGATCGAGTTGGCGATGCCGCGGGCGATTCCTTTAGCGAAAATCGACGTGTTGGTGACATAAATGTCGTCGCCGACCAACTGGATTTTCTTTCCCAGAGTATCCGTGAGCAGCTTCCAGCCGTCCCAATCGTCCTCGGCCATGCCGTCTTCGAGCGAAACGATGGGATACTGCCGCACCCAGTTGGCCCAGAAGGCGACCATTTCACTGGAGGTCCGCTCGCTTTTGTCGGACTTTTTGAACACGTACTTCTTCTTGGCGGAATCGTAAAATTCGCTGGCCGCCGGGTCGAGCGCGATCCCGATCTGCTCTCCAGGCTCATATCCGGCCTTGGTGATGGCTTCGAGCACGGCTTCCAGCGCCTCTTCATTCGATTTGAGGTTGGGAGCGAACCCTCCCTCATCGCCGACCGCGGTCGAGTACCCACGCTTTTTCAATACCGCCTTGAGGGTATGAAAAACCTCGACGCCCCAGCGCAGCGCTTCCGAAAATTTCGGCGCGCCGTATGGCACGATCATGAACTCTTGCGGATCCACGCTGTTGTCCGCGTGCGCGCCTCCGTTCAGAATGTTCATCTGGGGCACCGGCAGCAGCGACGCCCCCGCTCCGCCCACGTAACGGTACAGAGGCATGTCGTAGGACGCAGCCGAGGCTCTCGCCGCGGCCATCGAAACCGCCAGAATCGCATTCGCGCCCAGCTTCGATTTATTCCCGGTCCCGTCAATCTCGATCATCAGACGATCGATCTCCGTCTGCCGTTCTGCATCCAGCCCTAGAAGCGCCGGCGCGATATGCGCGACGATGTTGTTCACGGCCGTCCTGGTACCTTTGCCTAAATAGCGCGCCTTATCTCCGTCGCGAAGCTCGACCGCTTCATGCTCGCCCGTGGATGCTCCCGATGGGACGGCGGCGCGCCCCACAGTCCCGTCAGCCAGGTGAACATCCGCCTCAACCGTCGGGTTGCCGCGCGAGTCGAGGATTTCTCTTCCAATGACTTTAGTGATCTGCATGAATCTTTAGAGTAATGTGTTCTGCGCGCGGGCGGCAAACGATACGAGTCCCTCCTATACAACACTAAACCGCTAGTCACTTATGGGAAAATGGCGGTAGCCGGTGAAGTTGACAAGCACTTCCGGCTCGGGTATAGTTCTGAAGTACTGATTCTTCAACGGTTTGTCCGGAGCTTCGGTGATGGCCAGCAGCGCGAACGAGCGGGATGTCGATGTCAACTTCCCCGGTGAAGAAGACTACGAACATCTCATTGAGGACTACAGCCATCTTGCTCCTCCCTCTGAAGGCGAGTTGTTGCAGGGGCACGTCGTCAAGGTCACCCCGCAGGAAGTGATCGTCGATTTCGGCTACAAGCTCGAAGGCGTGGTCCCGATCGAGCAGCTGCGGCAGCCGGACGGACCGTGACGGTGAAGGCCGGCGACACCATCGATGTGATGGTCGATCGCCACGGGCCGCAGCCCGAAGGCTATGTGCTGCTGTCCTATTCGAAGGCCAGCCGGCTGCGCATCTGGGACACGCTGGAGCGAGCCATGCGCGATCAACTGCTGGTTTCCGGCCGCGTGATCGAGCGCACCAAGGGCGGGCTGATGGTGGACGTCGGCGTGCCTGCGTTCATGCCGGGCTCGCAGGTGGATGTGCGGCCGATTCACGATCTGGATCAGTTCGTGGGCCAGGATATTCCGGTCAAGGTTCTGAAGATCAACCGGCGCCGCGGCAACGTGGTGGTGTCGCGCAAGATGGCGATCGAAGAGGATCTGAAGGCGCGCAAGCGAGCGGCGCTGGAACATCTGTCCGAAGGCGCGGTGGTGACCGGGAGCGGTGAAGAATCTGACCGAATACGGCGCATTTGTCGATCTGGGCGGCATCGACGGCTTGCTGCATGTGAGCGATATGTCGCACGGGCGCGTGAATCATCCTTCCGAAGTGGTGCACGTCGGCGATGAGATTACCGTCAAAGTTCTGAAGTTCGATCGCGAAAAGGAGCGCATTTCGCTGGGCCTGCGGCAGTTGACGCCGGACCCGTGGGAGACGCTGCCGCGAGCGCTGTCCCGCCGGGAAGCCGCGTGATCGGCCGCGTGATGAGCATCACCGATTACGGCGCATTCGTCGAAATCGAGCCGGGCGTCGAGGGGCTGATCCACATCTCCGAAATGACCTGGAGCCGGCGGATGAAGCATCCGAGCAAAGTGGTGAAGGTCGGCGATCAGGTGGAAGCGGTGGTGCTCGAAGTGAAGCCGCGGGACCGGCGCGTTTCGCTGGGCATCAAGCAACTGGAAGCCGATCCGTGGACCACGGTGGCGCGAGCGCTATAGCATCGGATCGGTGGTCGAAGGCCGGGTGCGGAAGCTGGCCGATTTCGGCGCGTTTCTGGAGATCGAAGAAGGCGTCGACGGGCTGGTGCACGTTTCCGATCTGTCCTGGACCAAGCACGTGAAGCATCCCTCGGAAGTGCTGAAAAAGGGCCAGGTGATGCAGGCGGTGATCCTGAACATCGACGCGCCGAACCGGCGGCTGTCGCTGGGCGTAAAGCAGCTTCAGCCGGACGCCTGGGAGAGCTTTTTCCGGTCGCACGAAGTGGGCGACCTGGTGCGCGGGCGGGTGTGCCGCGCGGCGGCGTTCGGCGTGTTCGTGGAATTGGCGCCGGGAGTGGAGGCGTTGTGCCACAAATCGGAGATTCCGCCGATGCCGGATCGCGGCGCAGACGGCGAGATCGCCGCTGCCGATCGGCGACGAATACGATTTCAAAATCATTAAAATGAATGAAGCGGAGAAGAAGATCGGCTTGAGCCTTCGCGCCGTGGCCGAAGAGGAGGAGCGCACGCGCCTGGAAGATTATCAGCGCCAGGCCGCGGCCGCAACCATGACCATAGAAGAAGCCATGAATTTACGAGGAAAAGGGGAAGGCCGATAACATGACCAAGGCTGAATTGATCGAAGAAGTCTCGCGCGTCGTGGAAATGACGCGCAAGGATTCGGAGGTAATCGTCGAGGCGATCTTCGACAGCGTGGTGCGCGCTCTGCGCACCGGCGACAAGATCGAGATCCGCGGATTCGGCAGCTTCCGCACGCGCCAGCGGCAGCCGCGCGTGGGGCGCAATCCGAAGACCGGCGCGCGCGTGGAAGTTCCCGCCAAGCGCATCCCCTATTTCAAGCCCAGCAAGGAACTGAAGGATCTGGTGAATCATCGACGCGGCGGGTTCGGGCGAAGGCGGCCGGAAGCTCCGGACAACTCACGCCTAATTTCGATGGATCATTTGTGGAGCCCGTGGCGATATCGCTATGTCTCCTCGACATTCCGGCGAAGACGGGTGTCTATTTTGCAGAATATCGTCGGATAAAGACGATAAAAGCAATTACGTTCTGCTGCGCGCGGAGCGGAATTTCGTCCTATTGAACCGGTATCCTTACACCAGCGGTCACCTGATGATCGTCCCCGTACGCGCATGTGGCGACGCTGGAAGAAGCGGATCCGGCAGGCGCTGGCGGAGATGATGTCGCTAGCGCGGCGAGCCGAATCCGCTCTGCGCCACGTGTACCGGCCGGACGGGTTTGAATCTCGGGCTAAATATCGGCAAAAGCGCCGGCGCGGGAGTCGCGGGCCACATTCACATGCACGTGCTGCCCCGGTGGTCGGGCGACGTGAATTTCATGACGTCGATCGGGGAGACTCGGGTATTGCCGGAGGATTTGGAGAGGAGTTTCGAGCGATTGTCGGCGGTGTTCGGAGAAAGGATGACTTGATTGGCACACTTCGCGTTAGTCGCAAGGGCCTGGTATCCTGTCGAAGTCCTCAATTACGAAGGCGCCTGCATTCCGTGATCACTTTGAGAACAGATCCTTTTTCATCTGCTTTACGATTCGCTCCGCGACCTTCCTCTCGCCGCCTCGGCGAAACCCTCCGTACCATAAGCTCCGGTCTCCCGCTTCGCCCGCCCACACCATGGTTTTGGATTTGACATCTAGTGGGGAAAGCGGGTCAGCCTGAACTTGCACATTTTCGGTGCATCGAAAATGTGCCAGAGGAGACTGACACCTTTTCAGAGAAAATCACGCGACGCGGACCACTACGGAATATGCCTCGAAATCCGAGGTGCGTGGTACCGGAGGTTGCCTACCACGTAACCCAGCGCGGTGTCGATCGCGGCGATGTCTTTTTCTCCCATGCGGATCGGGAAACTTATCTGCGCCTCATCCAGGACCATCGGGAAGAAGCCGGAGTGCGGGTGCTCGGTTGGTGCCTCATGACCAACCATGTCCATTGGGTGGTGGTGCCGGAGCGCGAAGATGCTTTGGCAGTTCTATTCCGTCGCGTGCATGGGAGATACGCGCAATACCTCAACGCGCGGCGGCGGCGGTCGGGACACTTGTGGCAGAACCGGTACTTCTCCTGCGCGGTCGCGGCGGAGAAGGAGGGAATTGCGCTTCGTTACGTCGAATGGAACCCTGTGCGAGCGGCGATGGTGGAGTTGCCGGAGACTTACCGCTGGTCGAGCGCCGCAGCTCATCTCCAGGGGCAAGAGTTGGAACGAATCCCTTTGTTAGATTGGGGTTACTGGGAGTCGCGGGGTGGGGCGGAAGCGTGGAGGCAGCTTCTCGACGGGGTGGAAGACGTTCGGGAAATTCATCGCCTAAGAAGAGCGACTTATGCCGGAGCGCCGTGGGGCTCGCCAGAATTCATCGCCGGCATGGAGCAGCAATTCGGTAGGCAATGGCGAGTGTCGGGCCGTCCACGAAAGAGTGTAGGAAAAGAAGAAAAAGGGACAGACCGCTCTGCCTCCGTATCGACAGGATGAAAATGTGCAAGATCAGGCTGACCCGCTTTCGACCGTCTGCTTTCGACCGACCCGCTTTCGACCGTCTCGGGTTTTTCGGCGTCCTGGCGGGACGGCCCGATTTCATTGGGTTTGGTGCGGGCAGCATCCGTTCGACGTATTACGATCCGGGCGGAAGTCGCCTCGTCAGTTGGCGCGGGTTGGCGGGCCAGGCTGACCCGCTTTTTCCCGCTTTTTATTGCTCGCGAGAAGGGTGAACCCGACTTGGGAGGACTTGGCCGTGGAATCGGACGGAACAGCAGATCCCTCGCTGCGCTCGGGATGACGCGGGTGGCGATGCGTTGCCGCGTGAGTGTTCATCGTACACCCGCTGTCGCTCTCGAATGTCTCGCCTTGAAGTGTCATGGGTATGTCTTGGGGTGCGCGGCGCGGGAAGTTGCCTGCCGCAACATTCAGGTTTTCAAAGAACAGATTTATCGGGCGCCCTTTAGCCGGGGTTTTACTTCGACCGGCGACGAAGATCCGTTTGATTTGCCCCGCAACGGCTTGGGACCGGTCGTGTACCGACGAACATCCAACGCGCGCAGGCCCGCTCGAAGATTATCTAGAAATCTCCTACTGGCCGGTTCCGTCCTCCGTTGGCAGAGCACATGAACTCCTTGCCCACAAATTAGTCGAGGATCGCGTGGAGGGAGGTCGAGTCAAAGTGGGATGTTGGTGAAAAGGATCGGAATAAAGTTTGCGATTGTGCGGGGACGGAACAGCAGATCCGCTAGCTGCGCTCGGGATGACGCTGAGGACGGTCCTCGCTTAACTTACAATACTCATGAGCTGTCATCCCGAGCGAAGAGAGGGATCTGCTTTTGCGAGATCGGCTTTTTTACGTTTATCTGCTCGCCAGCCGGTCCCGAGTGTTGTACACCGGGATGACGAACAATCTGTCGCGCCGGGTGCGGGAACATAGGCTCGGTGAGAAGAAGGGCTTCACGCAGCGGTATCGCGTTCACCGGCTCGTGTTTTTTGAGAGCTTCCACGACGCGCGATCGGCGATTGCTCGCGAGAAAGAGATCAAAGGGTGGCGTCGTGAAAAAAAAGTGGCTCTGATCGAAGCGGTGAACCTGACTTGGGAGGATCTGGCCGCGGAATCGGAAGGAACAGCAGATCCCTCGCTGCGCTCGGGATGACGCTGGGCGCGACGTAGTGACTCCTGAGGCGCCGGCTCGGACAAAGCTCACCCGCTTGTGCTTTCGAATGTGTCCCCTTGAAGAGTCAGAAGCACGCCCGAGTGAATATCGAACCACGCGCCGTGCAGTTCGAGCTTCCCTGACGCGACCCGCTCGGCGATCCAGGGGAAGGTCATCAGGTTCGCGAGTGAAATCTTCACCACCTCAAACTCACAGCACTGCTGGCGCTCTTCTGGCGACTGCTGTTCCAGTGCGCGTCGCCTTGCCGAGCCCGCCATCGACATCCAGGGCTCGACGAATTCGTGGGCGTTATCCGGCGCACCCTCCAGCAGCGCGCGCACGCCGCCGCATAAGCCGTGGCCGAGCACCATCACGTGCTGCACTTCCAGCACTCTGACGCCGAACTCCAGTGCGGCGCTGGTGCCATGATAGGCCGAGTCCGGAGCGTAAGGCGGCACCAGATTCGCGACATTGCGGACGGTCAGCAACTCGCCCGGCGCGGCGTCGAAAATTATGGCCGGATCCACGCGGCTGTCGATGCAGCCAATCACCAGCGTTTTGGGAGACTGGCCGTTTCTGGCGAGCGATTCTAAAGCCTCGCGCTGCGCGGGCCAGCCGTGGGCGCGAAAGCGCCGGTAACCGGCTAGGAGCGTCTTCATGCGAAACTCTCAGGATAGCTTGCCCAGGTGCTAAGATTCGATGTATTCGACGACCCGATCCCAAGCTGCTGGAGTTTCTCGCGCGATACGATACTCTCGTTCGCAAGCTGATGTTGGCCGCGCGGGCGCTGGTGCTGGCGGAGATTCCTTCGACCAGTGAAACCGTGAACGATGTCGGGTATGCCGTTACCAACGGGTTCACCTTCTCGGGTCGCTTCAAGGAAGCGTTTTGCTATGTAGTCGCGTATCGCGATCATGTGAATCTCGGGTTCCCGCATGGTGCCGATCTGCCCGATCCAAAGGCCCGCCTGGAAGGGACCGGGAAGGCGCATCGCCATGTGCGCATCGCGACGCAGGCCGATCTGGACGATCCCGAGGTCCGGCGGTTAATCCGGGTAGCCGCGAATCGAGCCGGTGACGCGCCAGTTACGCCGCGGATGAAACGGCCGAAATCTCGTCCATGATTTTCTGCACTTCGGCGCGCGGATCTTTCGCACGCGTGACCTGGCGGCCGATCACCATGTAATCCGCGCCGGCGGCGATCGCTTCGGCCGGGGTCGCGATGCGTTTCTGGTCGTTGGTGGCGGCGCCTGGGGAGCGGACTCCCGGGGTTACCAAGATGGCTCGCGGGCCGGCGAGAAAACGCACCCTGGCGACGTCGGTGGATGCGCAAACGATCCCGTCCGCTCCATCAGACATGGCATTCTTCACGCGCAGTTCGATCAGCTCGGACACGGTGCGCGAGTATCCATCATTAAGCAGGTCTTGATCGTCGACGCTGGTGAGTACGCTTACCGCCAGGAGTTTGAGCGGCGAATCGCCGCGGCCTGCTACGGCGGCTTGTATAACCTGGCGCATGCCGTGGATGGTCAGGAAATCCACGCCGGATTTGGCGATATTCGCGACGGCCCGCCGCACCGTCTCCCCAATGTCGTAGAGTTTCAGGTCCAGGAACACTCGATGGCCTTCCTGCTTTAACTGGCGCGCGAAGGTCATGCCGGCGGAGGCGTAGAGCTCCAGTCCGACCTTATAAAAGGATGCGGAATCGCCCAAGGCGACGACCAGCGCGCGGGCCTCGGCGGCGGTTGGGACATCCAGGGCAATGATAAGCGGTGAGTTTTTCATAGGATGCGCAGAGGTTTCTCTCGACGGTCGAGTACGCGGCCGATGGCGTAGGCCGGCGGGTATTCGCGCAGATAGCGGGCGGCGCCGGGCTCGGAAATCGAGAGCAGCAGGCCGCCGGAGGTTTGGGGATCGTAGAGCAAATCGTCGAATTGCGAAGATCCTTCGACGCAGCTCGCGACGAATTCGCGGTTATTGTTGAGTCCACCGGGAATTGCGCCGGCTTTGCGCGTATTCGACCGCGCCGTCGAGGAAGCGCACGCGCTTCGAATCGATTTCGAGTGTCACATGGCTAGCCAGCGCCATCTCACGGGCGTGGCCGAGCAGGCCGAATCCGGTGACGTCGGTCACGCTATGCACTTCTGAACTCCATCGCTGCGGCGGCGTCGCGATTGAGCGTCAGCATGGAATCGATTGCCGATTGCACATGGGCGGGATCGGCGATGCCCCGTTTGAGCGCAGTCGCGATGATGCCGGTGCCGAGTTTCTTGGTAAATATAAGGATATCGCCTGGACGGGCAGCGGCGTTGGTCTTGATGCGATCGGGATGAATGGTGCCGGTGACGGCGTAGCCGAACTTGATTTCGGGATCGGTGACGCTGTGTCCGCCGAGGACGACGCAGCCGGCTTCGTGAATCTTTTCAGCGCCGCCTTGAAGAATGGCCGTGAGGTCATCGAGATCGGCGGAGCCGGGCCAGGCGAGAATCGACAGCGCGGTAAGGGGACTGCCTCCCATGGCGTAAACGTCGCTTAGAGCGTTGGCAGCGGCGATGGCTCCGAAAGTGAAGGGATCGTCGACGATCGGGGTGAAAAAGTCCACTGTTTGCACCAGAGCGAGGTCTGGCGCGAGACGATACACTCCGGCGTCGTCCGACGTTTCGAAGCCGACGAGCACGTTAGGATTTGCCACGCGCGGGATGCGGGAGAGCACCTGGTCCAAAACCTTTGGACTCAATTTAGACGCTCAACCGGCCGCCTTCACGTGGGCAGTTAGTTTCTTGGACACTTCCTTAGAGTGTACAGTGGGCGGATAACGCCCGCCCACTGCGTCGTGTCCGAGAAAGTTATGCTGCGGCGGTTTCCTTAACTTTATTCTTGCTTCCGGGCGGCCGGCCGCGGCGTTTGACAGCGGTCATCCAGGCTGGTGGACGTCCTCGGCGGCGTCCGCGGCCGTTGGCGAGACGCTCCAGCGTCATAATGGCTTCTTCAATCTGTTCTCGTTCCTGGCGCAAGTCAGCCAGCATTTTGAGTACATCCATGTGCTATCCCTCGCTCTTCGAATTGATCCGCCGATCGGGGCTTGTTCTGAAAACAGAACAAACAGACGGGTCCTTGTCCCGATCTTGCTTTTTGAGTTTAACCTTAGATTCATAGGGTTTCAAGCTTTTTGTTCGGAAAACAGAACAGAAACGTCCTAACTGCCCCGTTTTTGGGGAATGGACCCGGATTCCTGCAGCGGACCGCTGCGGAGGGCCCGATTCCGATTACGCCAATAAGAAATAGAACGGAAGTCCGGCTCCAATGACGCTCAAACCAATGCCTGATTCCCGGGGGGACTGGCGCAATGTGGAATAAAGGAGGGCAATGGCGACGAAAACAAAGACAACGGGTACGACTGGGTAGCCGATTACGCGGTAGGGACGCTCGAGATCGGGTTGTTTGTACCTCAATACGATGAGGGACGCGGCAGTCATACCGTACAGAATCCAACTGGGAAAGATCACCAGCGTAAGGAGTTGGTCGTATTGTCCGCTGAGCAAAACGACGGATGACCAGAGGCCGAGGAGCAGGATCGCGGAGGAGGGCGTGCGGAAAGCCGGATGGACCCGGCGAAAAGGATGGAAGAAATAGCCGTCGCGAGCCATGGCGTACGGGATTCGTGAGCCGGACAGAATCGAGCCGTTTAGCGCCGCGAAAATCGAGATCATGGCAGCGATGCTCACCACGGCTCCGGCCGGAGGACCGAGGACCCGGCGCATGGCGTCGGCGGCGACCCGTTGGCTGGCGCCGACCTCGGGTCCGCTCAAGATGTAAAAATACGTAAGGTTCGCCAGCAAATAAATCGACATCATGGCGAGAGTCCCGGCGATTAGGGCGCGGGGCAGATTGATCTGGGGCCGCTCGACCTCGGAGCCGAGCATGCCGGCGTTGTTCCAGCCGTCGTAGGCCCATAGAGCGGCGACCAAGGCGACGAAAAATCCGGACACGCCGCCGGGGATCGCGGGCATGGAAGTGTGAAAATTCGCGGTGTTCCCGCGGCTGGAGATCAATCCGGCGACGATTACGGCTCCAATCAGGCATAGTTTTAGGGCGGTGACGCCCACTTGGACGCCTCCGCCGACGCGCACGCCGAGATAATTGACGCCCGCCAGGAACAGAATCACGCCGATCCCCAAAAGCTGGCCGTAGCGGATTTCGAGAGGCCCTCCATGCGGGCCGATGGGAAGCGGGATGGTGTAGAAAACCCCGCCCAAAACTGGGAAAAAAATCGCCAAGGTAGATGAAAAATCCGGTGGCGAGGGTGGCAATCGAAGCCGGTTTGGCGACCCAGGTTTGGGTCCAGCCGTAGATGAAACCGAAGAATTGGCCGTAGGCGGCGTTGAGGTAGACGTATTCGCCGCCGGCGCCGGGCATGGCCGCGGAGAGCTCGGCGTAGGTGAGAGCCCCGAAGAGTGTCAGGATTCCCCCGAAGATCCACACGGCGAAGACCATGGCGGGAGAGCCGACGGCGCGGATCATTTGGGTGGGGACCAGAAAAATACCGCTGCCGATGGCCGTTCCGATCACTACGGCGCCCGTGGTCCAGGGGCCCAAAGCCCGGCGCAGCTCAGGATGTTCCATGACGCTTCTCCTTGAAGAGATAGGATGCGGCCAAGCCCGTAAAAAAAGTCGCTGAGGCGCCGATGACCACCTACCAGGTCCAGGCAATGGGGGTCTTGAGGTCCACGTAGAGCATCAGGGCCAAGCCCGCGGACATGCCGCACATCGCGGCGTTTTCCTGGACGCGGCTGGTCAACAAGCCGAGCAGGAATACGCCGAGCAGGGAGCCGTAGATCACCGAGGCGATCGACAACCCGGCTTGCAGGACGCTTCCCCAGGATCGCGCCAGCAATCCGATGCCGAAAAGGATTACAGCCCAAACTACCGTGACTCGCCGGGCGATTTTCAGGCCGGACGCGGCATCGGAAGGTTTGAGGAAATCCATCACCGACGTGGACGCCAGAGAATTGAGCGCGGCGCTGAGATTGGACATCGCGGCGGCGAGGATGGCGGCGATCACCAGGCCGGCGACGCCGGTGGGAAGATGCTGCCAGACGAACAGCGGATAAATTTTGTCGGGAACATCGGGCGGCGGCCAGTGACGATCCGAATAGAGCGCGTAAAGGCACACGCCGATGGTCAGAAAAAGCGTGAATTGGATGAAGATCACGATCCAGCTTGCGAACAGGGCGGCTCGGCTCTGGCGCTGATTGCGGGCGGCGAGCAGGCGCTGGACCAGCAACTGCTCCGTCCCATGGCTGGCGGTGGTGAGAAAACATCCGCCGATGACGCCGGCCCAGAAGGTGTAATTGCGGGTGAAGGAAAATCCGAAGTCGAAGACCTGAAGTTTGTGAGTGGCATCGGCGAGAGCGGCGACGTGGGGCCATCCGCCGGGAATTTCGCGCAGGATAACGAACAGGCTGAGGGCTCCGCCGACGACATACAGGACCATTTGAACCACGTCGGTCCAGATGACGGCGGTCATGCCGCCTTCGTAGGTGTAGAAAAGAGTGAGGCACAGAATGGCGGCGATGGAGGTTTTTTCGCCCGTGCCGAGGACGATGGAGATGACCAATGAGATCGCGACGACGCGCACGCCTTCGGCTAGCGCCCGGAGGACGAGAAAGGTCCCGGCGGTAAGGTGGCGGATCCTTTCGCCGAAGCGGCGGCGCATTAACTCATAGGCGGTGAACATTTCGCCCCGAAAATAGGCAGGGAGAAAAAGGACCGAGATGACCACGCGAGCCAACAGGTATCCGAGGACGATTTGCAGGAATCCGAAATTGCCCTGGAACGAGAGAACCGGCGTACCGATCACGGTGAGCGTGCTGGTTTCGGCGGATACGATGGAGAGAGCGATGGCCCACCACGGGATGGTCTTGCCGCCGAGGAAATAATCCTTGAGGTTGTGCTGGGACTTGCGGAAGCGTGCGCCGAACGCAGATATCGCGACCAGGTAGACGGCAATGACGCCCAGGTCGATCCAGCGCATGTAACAGCATAGCTCGACCACGCTCTTGTGCCGTCAGCGGTTTGCGGTAGGTGCCCCGAAAAGAGTTAGGCTGATAAAAACAGCAGCGAGTTCAATGGGATTATCCTCACCATTTCCGTGGCGCCTTTGGTGCGCGACGGCTGTGATTGCCATTGTCTTCTTTGGTTTCACCCTGACGTCCGCGGTGCCGGTCTGGTTTGACGATAGCTTCATTGTGGAGTACGGGCGCGTCACGCTGGCGGGCGAGCAACCTGTTTTCGGCTTCAATCAACGTTCGGACTCCGGCCGTCCTTTGTACGAATATGCGCTGATCGGAGGTATCCTCTCTGAAATCGCATTTCGAATCACCGCTCCTTCCAACGTGGGGCCGCGCCTGATGTCCTTGCTAGGCCAGCTCGCCGCCTTTGGATTCTTCCTTTACTATTTGCGGCTTGGCGGGATGAATGCGCGGTTCAGCGTCCTGCTGGCTCTCGCCTTCCTGCTCGATCCGCTGTGTGACATCGGCTGGCGTGGGGGCCGTGTGGACGGATGGGCGTTCGCGTTTTTCTTTGCGTGCGTTAGCGCGATCCGTAGGGCGCGCGGTCGGCCTGGAACGGACCGAGGCGCCCGGTGCGCCGCTTGGTTGGGTGGTGCTGCCGCCGCGTGCGGGTTCCTGTGCTGGCCTTCCTTCGCGATGTTCACACCCCTGATCGTTCTGGAGCTATGGGCGTTTGTCAGGGAACCGGCGGGTTATTTTATACCAACCTGCCTGTTTGCCGCCGGTGGAGTGTTAGCCGCCGCGTTTATCATCGCGCCGTTCCGCCGGGAGTTCATGTACGGGCTCGCCGACGCACGTCTGCTGACTTCGCTGCAGTCACAGGGAAGCCGGAGTGGGGGGCTCGGCCAGCAGTTTCTAGCTCTCCTCTTGTCTCTTGCCCAAACTCCAATCGTCGTGGCTGCCGGACTGTGCGGGCTAGCGCGGAGACGGAATCGTCCACTGCTCGTGGGGTTCCTGGTCGCGCTCGTCTTTATTTTCGCCACGACGGTGTACCGGCTTCGCGTGCTTTACCTGCTCCCTTATCTGTATATCGGGGCGGCGTCGTTGTTTTGCCAGGACCGGGACAGCCGGCCCGGTTGCGTTGGAAGCCGGCCGGCGCCTGGGCAGTCGCGCTGATGCTGATCGCCGGGACCGGCTTCACTTTAGCAGGGACGACGTTATCGGGTCTTTCAGACCGGTCCGGAAAGAATCCCGTTGCGCTCATTGAGCCGGCGCGCTTGGCCGTGGGTAGCGGCTCCGTACGCGTTTTCATGCGGGAGCCGGACCTCTATTTCGCGGGAAGGACGTTAGGCTGGCAGCAGTTCCATTGTTTTGACGGTTGCTTCGGACCGGGAGAATCGGCGCCGGCATTCCTTCGGTTGTTGTCGGGCATGGAGGTCGCGATTTTCCGGGGCGAACCGGACCTGGCGACGCGCCGTATGCTCGACCAATTGGGTTTCCTCTTCAGTACCGTGATCCTACCCGGGGGCGGACAGCGAAGCAGTCTGTTTGGTTGGAACTACGGACCACGGACTTATGGCCCGTATTTCATTTACCGGCGGACGAAAATCCGTTCTTCCGGCTAACGTGCAGGCGGTCCCAAGATGAGCGCCTCCCATGGCTCAGGCCGGTCTATCCCCTTCTTACGGGAGGAAACAATTTTGCGGGCGGCGGCGTCCAATACATCGCCGGGGAAGTACGTTTGGGTGTAGGCTGAGAATTTCTATTGAGCGAGCGGTCGGGTGAAGGCGCTTGCGGCTGCGTTGCAGCTTCGGCTATACTCCGCAAAGTACCAACACCGAAAACTGTGAACATGTTCGATCTCGTGGAGGTTCTGGTGTTGTTCAACCGGTCATGGCTCCGAAAGAGCGCTGTTGCGGCCTGCCTGGCTCTTTCCGTGGCCCCCAGCTTGGCGGCGCAGGAAAAAAAGAAGGAATGGAAGGACCGGTCCGAGTACGACCTGTGCGAGTCGGTCACCAAGTCCTCCGATCCCAAGGATTGGCTGGCGACGCTCGACAAGTGGAAACAGCAATATCCGCAGACGGACTTTGCGGACGTGAGGCGGAAACTGTATCTGGAAGCCTACCGGGCGCTGGACCGGCCGCGGGAGGCGTTCAACGCGGCGCAGGAAGTTCTGAAGGACAACCCGAACGACCTCGTGGCCCTGTCGGTGATCGTGAAATACATTTATCCGCTCGTGCCATTCGGGACGCCGCAATTGAGCACCGAGCAGCTCTCATTTCTGGACGTGGCCGAGAAGGCGTCCCAGCAGATCCCGAATAATCTGGACACGATCTATTCGAAGGACAATCGTCCGCCGACCATGACCGACGCGCAGGCGGATCAAGGGAAACCGGGGCTGAAAGTATTCGCTCAGAAGACTTTGGGTTACATCGCGTTGGAGCGCAAGCAATATGAGAAGGCGCAGGCGGAGCTGACCAAGGCGCTGGAAATGGATCCGACGCAGGGACAGGTTTCGTTCTGGAGGGCGACCGCGGTGCTGGCTCAAAATAAGACCAAGCCGGAACTACAGCCGCTGGCACTGTACGATTTCGCTCGCGCGGCGGCTTATGACGGTCCGGGAAGCTTGCCGGCGCCGGATCGCAAACAGCTCCAGGATTATTTGAATAAAGTTTATACGCAATATCACGGCTCGACGGAAGGATTGGACAAATTGCTGGCCGCCGCGAAGACACAGGTCAACGCGCCGGCGGGATTCACGGTCAAGAGCAAAGCGGATATGGATCGCGAGCAGGCGGCAGCCGAGGCGGCGGCCGACAAAGCAAATCCGATGCTCGGATTGTGGAGGAGCGTGAAGAAGGAGCTACTGAGCGACGGCGGAGCGGCTTACTTCGAAAACAGCATGAAAAGCGCGCTGCTTCCGGGCGGCGCCAACGGAGTGGCCAAGTTCAAGGGGAAACTGGTGTACGGCACGGCGGCGAGGCCCAAGGAACTGGTGCTGGGAATCGAAAAGGCAGACGTGCCCGAAGTCACCCTCAAGCTGGACGGCGCGCTGCCAGGCAAAATGGACGCGGGCGGCGAGATCGAGTTCGAAGGCGTGGCGGAATCGTTCTCCAAGGATCCGTTCATGGTGACGTTCACGGTGGAGAAGTCGCACGTGGAAGGCTGGACCGGGAAGAACGCGCCGGCGGTGAAGAAGAAGAACGGTGTTTCACCCAAATGAGAAAGAGTCGTGATACAGTATCCTGATTAGCGAGGTTCGTGTGTTTCAACCAAAAATGATGAGACTAGCATTGGCGTTGACTGCGGCGGCCGGTTTGATGTTCGCGCAGGACAAGGCGGGGGATAAGCCGAAGGGCCCGGTTGCGAAGGATCAGGCGGAGGCCGACCTGATTAACGGCATCCTCAAAGAGGGAGATGCGACCAAGCGGCTCTCCGAGCTCGACGAATGGACTAAGAAGTACCCCCAGACGGAATTTTCGGACGCACGTCCGCAGTTGTATCTCGGCACCTATGTCCAGCTCAAGAAGATCCGCGAAGCTTTTGACAAAGCCGTCGAGATCCTCGAAAAGCATCCCAACGACTACACCGCGCTTTCCACCATCATTTTGTACGGACCGACGCTGAACAACAACAATCCATCAGCGGCGGACATGGCGACGATAGAGAAAACCGCCAATTACATGATCGACAACGCCGCGACGGTGTTCGGGGAATCGAACAAGCCCGCGACGATTCAACCGGCCGATTGGGGCAAGATGCAGGCGTTCTGGGATCCTCAGGCACGGCACGTGATCGCCCAGTTGTGGCTGTTGCGCAAAGATAACGAGAAGGCCGAAGCTGAACTGACCAAGATGCTCCAGCGCTGGCCGAATGATTCGACCATCGCCCAGATGCTTGGCGGGGTTATTCTGGCGCAGCAAAAGGCTCACCCGGACAAGACTCCGCTAGCGATTTACTACTATGCACGGGCCGCATCGTGGGACGGCGACGGCAGTCTTCCGGCCGCGACTCGCAAACAGCTTACCGATTTTGTGACTAAGGCCTATAAGACGTATCACGGAACGGACGACGGGTTACCGGCCGTGTTGGCGATGGCAAAGGCCAGCGCGATGCCGTCGGCTGATTTCAAGATCAAGAGTACGGTGGAGATCGCGAAGGATCAGGCCGACGCACAAGCCAAGATCGACGCGGCTGACCCCGCGATGGCGGTTTGGAGAACATTGAAAGACGGCCTCACCGGTGCGAATGCCGACCAGTTCTTCGAGAGCGCGAAGGGCGCGGGCTTCCCGGGTAAGGATCCCGTCGACAAAGAGAAGGACATGCATTGGAAGGGCAAGATCGTTTCGATGACGCCGGCGATTCGTCCGAAAACGCTAGTCCTCTCAGTGACAGATCCAGCGGGTGACGTAACGCTGAAGTTGGACATGGCGCTTCCCGGAAAGATGGACGTCGGCTCGGAACTCGAGTTCTGGGGAATCATGGATTCGTATACCAAGGCCCCTTACATGCTGACCCTCACGTCCGAGAAGGATTACATCGAAGGATGGAAACCGGTAGCGGCGCCTCCGGCCAAGAAGGTCGTGCCTAAGAAGAAGGCTCAGTAGTCCGGGTCAGCAGCAAGCTATAAACAACGCGATCCCACAGGCTCAAGCCCGGGGTCTGCTCATAGAAATAGATAAACTGAGCGACGGGGCGGCGGAAGCAGGGACTCGCCACCACTTTCACAGAGGCAGCCGCGCACAGCAGCGCCAGCAACATTAAAGTACGCCGGAAGTGCTTTCCTTGCATGCTGATTGGACGAGGCGCCGGCCGATCGGTTAGCTGAAGTATGTCGGTCATCGTATCCACTCGCCTGATAGTACCGGCGGGCGGATCGCGAGTTACATCTTATAACGGCCGAAATCTTCGTCGTTCAGGTTTTCAAGGACGCGGCGAAGTTCTTCGTTGGTGCCCATTTCGGCGACGGAAGCGACGGACTTGGACGTCTTGAGGACAGCTTCGGCGACGAAAATCGGGCAATCGAGGCGCAGGGCGATGGCCAGGGCGTCGCTGGGGCGGGAGTCGACTGAAATCAGCTCGCCGTTGCGTTCCAGCCAGATCACTGCATAGAACGTGTCTTCCTTGAGATCGCTGACCACCACTTTTTTCACGCCGGCTTCCAGGCCGAATAGAAGATTTCGGATCAGGTCATGCGTCATGGGGCGCGGTGTCGCGACCTTTTCGATTTCGAGCGCGATGGCGTTGGCTTCGTAGATTCCCACCCAGATCGGCAGTATGGCAGTGCCGTTGACATCCTTCAGCACGACGATCGGCATGTTCGTTACCGGGTCCATCAACAGCCCGCGGATTTTCATTTCCACTTCCATTCGAATCCTTCCTTTCCCCGGTCCATACCAGCCTTAGTTTACACATTCTCCGGCCAGGGAGTTGGGCCCCGCACGAGTAACGCGGACGTCGACGTATCTGCCGAGCAGATCATCGGTTGCGGCGTTCAAGAAATTGAGCGTCTTGTTTTGCGAAGTGCGGCCGATCCACTGGCCGGTCGCTTTGTTGAATCCTTCCACCAGACATTCCTCGATCGCGCCGACGTAGGCGGCGTTGCGGCGGATCTGGATGGCTCGCTGATGCTCCTGCACAATGGCGAGGCGGCACGATTTTTCTTCTTCTGGAATCTGGTCCGCCAGCGCCAGCGCGGGCGTGTTGGGCCGGCGCGAATATTTGAAGCTGAAGATCGAATCGTACTCGACTTCGTCCAGAAGCGCGAGAGTCGCTTCAAAATCGGCCTCGGTTTCGCCGGGAAATCCCACGATGATGTCGGTGGTGATGGCGATCGGCCGGCGGGCCCGCTTCATCCATTCGATGCGGCGCAGGTATTCGTCACGAGTATAGAGGCGCTGCATGGCTTCGAGGACTCGTGTCGAGCCGGACTGCACCGGCAGGTGAACGTGATTGCACAGCGCGGGATTTTCGTCGATTGCGTCGACAATCGGTTTGACGAAATCGCGGGGATGGGAAGTGGTGAAACGTACCCGGCGAATGCCTGGCGTCTGGCCGACGTTGCGAAGCAGCGTGGCGAAGTCCCAACCCGCGGGCGAGGGATCGCGATAGCTGTTGACGTTTTGGCCAAGAAGCTGGATTTCGGTATAGCCGGATTGAGCAAGCTGGCGCGCTTCGGCGAGGATCGTGGCGCTGGTGGCGCTTCGTTCCGGCCCGCGCGTGAACGGCACCACACAGTATGCACAAGACTTGTCGCAGCCTTCGATAATCGTGAGGTAGGCGCGATGCGGATTATCGCGGCGGGTCAGCGGAGTGTCGAAGGTCTCATCGGTGTCGAGGCTGAGGCCAGTGACGCGGCGATTCCCGGTTTCGAGCTGGATCAGGAGCTCCGGAAGGCGGTTGTAGCTCGCCGAGCCGCAAACCAGGCTGACATGGGGCGCTTTTTCGAAGATTTTCTCGCCTTCCTGCTGCGCCACGCATCCGAGCACCGCAAACGTTTTCCCCTTGCCGTGTTCTTTCTTGAACTGCTGAAGGCGATTGAAGACTTTCTGCTCGGCCTTGTCGCGGATGCTACAGGTGTTGTAGAAGACCAGCTCGGCTTCTTCGGGGGTCGGGACCTGGGAATACCCGCGGCCGATGAGGGTGCCGATGACCTTTTCGGAGTCGTGCACATTCATCTGGCACCCGAAGGTCTCGATATAGAATGTCTTCACTTATCCGTATTGTAGCCTGCGATGGCCGCGCACGCCATTTCTAAGGGGTTTACCGTATTGCGCGCCTTCGGCATTGCGCCTAGTCTGGAATTGTGAAGTACTATGCGCTTTTCGCCGCGGCTTCGTTGGCCGCCGCACAGTCTACGACTAACACGTACACCACCGACATCAACGGAAACAGAATCGTCGCGGCGTCGGTGGTTTCCACCGACGGAGAGCACGCCGAAGTTACGCAGTCGATCAACGGGCGCAAGGTTCCCCTCGAGCAGACCGATGAACGCGTGATCAGCAAAGACGCCAATCGGACAGTGACCGAAAAAATCGTGCGTAAGTTCGACGCCAACGGCAACCTGGCATCGACCGAGAGAGTTGTAACCGAGCAGGAGCAGCGTCCCAGCGGATCGAGCGTGCGGTCCACGACATATCGCAGCGACATCAACGGCGGGATGCGGGAAGCCGAACGCAAGACGGTGGATACGGAGACGCAGGGAGCGGTGACGAAGGTCCAGAGCGTGGTGGAGAGGCCGGGCATCAACGGGTCCTTGCAAGCTGTCGAAAAGCGCAACGCGGTTACCGAGTCGTCGCCCGATAAGTCTCACGAAGACGAAACGGTGTATCGCCTGAATTCCAACGGCGAGTATTCGGCAGCGGTGCGGAATGTCACTGATACGACGCACTCGGGGAACCAGACCACCACGAAGACGGCGGAATATGAGCCGCTCGCGGATGCGTCCAAGATGCAGCTCGCGCGGCAGGAAGTGACCACAACGACTACGCAGCCCGATGGATCGCAGGTGTCGGAAGTGGATTTCTACCGGGCGTCGGTGCCGGGCCTGGCGCGCGACCCCAATTCGCCGCCGCAGTTAATCGAACAGCAAACCATTCGGCGCGGACAGGCGGCAGGCGCGGTGACCCAAACGGTGGACGTGCGGCGTCCGACCGCGAACGATCCGAACAAACTAGGCCCTTCGGAGCGGATTTCGGAGACGGTTTGCAAGGGTAAGTGCGACGGGAAGTGAATTGGCCACAGATTAACACCGATTCACACCAATAAGAAAGTCATTTGGCCTTCATTCCTATCGGCGGAAGATAGGCGCCTAGCGGTTTGCGTTTCCACCAGGCTCCGGTTTGGCGGCGTTCGGCGAACGTCGTGAAAGAGTATTCGTACACCGTGGCTCGCACGTAGCGCGGGGGATTATCCGGGAACGGGTTTTTTTCGAGCAACGCGAGCACTTCCGGCGAACCTTCCAGCAGCTTAGCCGCGAATCCGATGAACCACAGGTTCTGGCGATAATTGCTGAGCGCGGCAAACCACATCTGCCAGTCGAGACGCGGCTGAAACGGAGCCACCCAGCGTGGCGCGCGCATCACGTCTCCCGGTTTGTAACGAAATTCGTAGGTGGCCCAGGTATCTCCATCGTTGGAACCTTCGACAATGATTTCGGGTCGCGTGGTGGTCATGACCGCGAACAGTCCGTAGGAATTGACGATTTCGAACGGAGCGGCGGCGCGGGCGAGGATGCGCAAAGCGTCGGGCGCGTCGCCGAAAGAGTCGAGCACATGGGTCAGGCCGAGTACGGCGATGAAAGCGGCGAAGATGCCTGCCAGTACGCGCTCGGTTCGATTCATCGCGGTGGTAGTTCGCGGCCGGCGGGGTCGGAAGAACGGGATTTGAGTGACGGCCGACCATCTTCTGAGCGCCTGATCGTCGAACAGAAACACGCATAGCGAGACGGTAAGTAGATTAAAGAACGTGTAGTTGCCGGTCAATGCAATCAGGACTTGCAGTCCGATGATGGCCCATGCCGCGAACATCCGAAGTCTGCGGGGCGTGAAGATGAGAAACGGCAGGAGGGTTTCGACGATCAGCACCATCGCCGTGGAAAACTTCTGAAACCACTCAGGCAGTTTGTCGGCGTACCAGGCGAGCACGGTGGGCAAGGGCTGCGTGTGATAGTGATAATCGAGCGCGATCAGATTGTTCCAGGCGAGGTCGCGACTGAGAAGCTTGACGCTTCCCGACATGAACATCAGGCGGAAGACCAGCCATCGGAACAGCCATACGACGATCTGCGCCCGGCCCAGAAAGATCGCCAGGAATCCGGCTTCTAGCAACAGCGAATCCCATTGAAATTGGAGAAAATCCTGGCCGGAAACGCTGAGGGATAAATACAAGAAGAAGAGCGCGATCAAAGCCAGCTTCTGGATTCTGCCGAAAAATAGAAGAATCGAGAAAGCGATGCCGGCCCAACATGCGGTGCTGAGCGCGCGATCGGTCGAGTCCCACCAAAAAATGGTGGGCATGACGAAGAAGCGTTGCGATCCTAGACTCTTCGCCACCACGTCCATAAAATCGTGCAGGGGAAGAATGCCGCGCGCGCCGATCAGGCCGGTGATCTGGCCGCTGAGTGAAATGAACGCGATCGCGTAGACCAGGGCGAGCAGGCGCAGGAAAATCCATTGCGTGATGGCAAAGCGCGCGGGCTCGATTCGCTTTCCGAAAGCGATGCGGGTCACCCAGTAAGCCAGCGTCCGGCGAGCCGCGATAAATGCGTAGGCGCCTTCCGACAGCCATGCGAGGACGCGCGCGCGTTCGTAGGATTTTTCGTGACCCAGGGTTTCGAATACGGCGCGAGCTCCGCTCACGACGCTGCCGTCGGGACGCACCAGCTGCACGGATTTCGCGAAGGCTTTAGGAGGAATCTGAGGATACCGATCGGCGACTTCCTGGGAGGGCGCGAAATCGACGCGATCGCCGGCCAGGCGTTTCCAATACTCGATCCAGATCTTGCAGAACCCGCAACGGCCGTCGTAGATGAGGAGTGGCTTGCGGTCGGGCACTTGTTTATTATGTCTCTTATGCGTTATCTCATCATTTGCCTGGCTGCGTTGCCGGCGATGGCCACGGATACGGTGGTCCGCGTCGACGGCGGCCAACTTTCCGGAACCACGGGGATCAGTTCCGCGATTCGAGTGTTCAAGGGTATTCCGTACGCGGCTGCGCCGGAAGGCGCTCTGCGCTGGCGGGCTCCGAAAGCTCCTCCCAAGTGGGAGGGCGTCAGGAAAGCAGATAAATTTTCAGCGACGTGCATGCAGACTCCGTACGCGGAAGGCTCGCCGTATCGAAGCGCGGAGCAGCCGGTCAGCGAGGATTGCCTGTACCTGAACGTGTGGACCGGCGCGCCGTCCGCCAACGACCGGCGGCCGGTGATGGTGTGGATCCATGGCGGTGCGCTGACGCGCGGGTCGGGGTCGACGCCCACCTACGATGGCGAAGCGCTGGCGAGAAAAGGCGTGGTGCTGGTGACCATCAACTACCGGTTGGGCGTCTTCGGATTTTTCGCCCATCCGGAGTTGACCAAGGAATCGGATCGCAACGCGTCGGGGAATTACGGGATTCTGGATCAGATCGCGGCGCTCGAATGGGTGCAGAAGAACATCGCGGCGTTCGGCGGCGACCCCAAGCGGGTGACGATTTTCGGCGAATCGGCGGGATCGTGGAGCGTCAACGCGCTGACGGCGACTCCGCTGGCTAAAGGGCTGTTTCAGAGGGCGATTGGGGAAAGCGGAGCGAGTTTCGCGCCTCTGCCGGCGCTGGCGGACGCGGAAAAAGGTGGGCTGAAGGTTGCGCAGCGATTAGGCGCGGATTCGATCGCGGCGTTGCGCGCCAAGCTCGCAGAAGAATTGTTGAAGGCGACGGCGGCAGATCCGGCTCGGGCCAACGTGGACGGGTGGATGCTGCCGCAGCAGGTGGCGGCGATCTATGCGGCGGGGAAACAGAACGACGTGCCGCTGCTGATCGGTTCGAACGCGGATGAAGGGACCGCGTTCACGCCTGCGGTAGTAAAGGCGGATGCCTTCAAAGCGCTGGCGAAGAGCCGCTTCGGCGATATGGCCGACGCCTATTTGAAGTTGTATCCGGCTGGGTCGGACGAGCAGGCTCATGAGTCTTCGGCTGCGGCGACGCGCGACCAGTTGTTTGGCTGGGAGATGCGCACGTGGGCTCGCATGCAGACCAAAACCGGGAAGTCGAAGGTTTTTGTGTACTACTTCAGCCGCGTTCCTCCGGGACCGGTGGGGGCGAAGCTGGGTGCGTATCATGCGTCGGAGATCTCGTACGTGTTTCACAACCAAAAGAGCCAGGCCGAAGCGGACAAAGCTCTTTCGGAAAAGATGTCGACGTATTGGGTGAACTTCGCGTCAACGGGAGATCCGAACCGTAGGAAACTGATGCCGAAGTGGCCGGCTTACAACGTGAAAACCGACTTGGCGATGGGTTTCGGGGAACGGATCGCGCCGACGGAAGTTCCTCACAAAGACGCCCTCGACTTCTTGGACGCTCAGACGGAGAAGCGCGCGGCGTCGCGTTAGACCAACGACAGATTAGGATCCGCGCGCAGAGTCAGGTCCGCAAAATCGCCGCGGGTGAATTTCGGAAACGCGGCGGCGGCGATCATGGCTGCGTTATCGGTGGAGAGTCCTGGCGCGGGGAAGAAAACGGGATAGGGAAGATGGCTGGCGGTTACGGCTGCGCGCAGGCCCGAGTTGCAGGCGACTCCGCCGGAAATGATCATGCTTCGGGCCCCGATCTGCTCGGCTGAGCGCGCGGCGCGCCGCAGGAGTTCTTCGATCACGGTGTGCTGAAAAGATGCCAGAAGATCGAGCGTGGCGCTCGGAGTCACTTCGAGCCATTCTTCAATGGCGGGGTGATGGTTGCCGGCGAGGAGAAGCTTGCGCTGTGCGATTTCTTCCCGAAGATCGTGCGATTCCACCCAGCGCAGCACCGCGGTCTTGATCCCGCTGAAGCTGAAGTCGAGAGTGTTGCCTTTCATTTTGGCGAGGGTGAAGTGGATCGCACCAGGCTCGCCGTGAGGGGCGAGCGCGTCGACTACGGGGCCGCCGGGATAACCGAAGCCCAGCAGCTTGGCGACTTTGTCGAAGGCTTCTCCGGCCGCGTCGTCGCGGGTTTTCCCGAGTAACCGATATACGAATCCGTCGAGCACTTCGTACAGATGAGTGTGACCGCCGCTCACCACCAAGGCGAGCGCGGGAAATTCCACCGGGTTCTGGCTGGCCACGGCGTGGATGTGGCCTTCGATGTGGTTCACCGCGATGAGCGGCAGCTTGTGAACCAAGGCGAGCGCCTTCGCGTAGGTGATGCCGACGAGCAGTGATCCCACCAGACCGGGTCCTTGCGTTACGGCGATCGCGGCCAGGTCTTCGAGACGCGTCGAGGATTGTTCGAGCGCGAGGCGAACGGCGGGAACGATTGCGCGCAAGTGTTCGCGGGAGGCGAGCTCGGGAACGACGCCGCCGTATTTCGCGTGGGTCGCCATTTGCGAAGAGACGACGCTTGAGAGAATGCGCGAACCGTCCTCGACCACCGCGGCGGCGGTTTCGTCGCAGGAAGATTCGATGCCAAGGATGCGCACGTACTCAGTTTATAGTGAAGAATTGCGGCTCTCCGAATTCGACTATCATCTGCCGGAGGATTTGATCGCGCAGCAGCCGCCGGAGGATCGCGCGGGGGCTCGAATGCTGGTGGTGGACCGGCGCGCGGGCACGTGGCAGGATCGGGCGTTTCGGGATTTTCCCTCTTACGTGGGCCACGGCGACTGCCTGGTGTTGAATGACTCGCGCGTGTTTCCTTCGCGGCTCTACGGGCGGCGCGAGCATGGGACCGGGCGCGTCGAGGTGTTCCTGACCAAGCAGGTTTCATCAGACGGGCTCACTTGGGAGGCGCTGGTGCGTCCGGGTCGAAAGATGCGCACCGGCGAGCATATAGTTATCTCGGAGGATCTGAGCGCGGAGATTCTCGGCCGCGGCGCGTTCGGCGAACGTACAGTGCGGCTGCGGCCTTCCGGCGATTTGTTCGAAATTCTGGATCGAGTAGGGCATGTTCCCTTGCCGCCATACATACGCCGGCCGGATGCGCCCGCGGATCGCGACCGGTATCAGACGGTTTTCGCGCGTCAACGCGGATCCGTGGCTGCGCCTACGGCGGGGTTGCATTTCACGGCGGAAATTCTGGATGCCTGTCGCGCGGCGGGCGCGGCGGTCGTTTCCGTGACACTGCACGTCGGCTTGGGGACGTTTCAGCCGCTGCATGGCGACTCGATTGAACGTCACACGCTGCATCGGGAATCGTTGGTGGTGCCGGAGGAAACCGTGCATGCGATGGATTCGGCTCGCCGCGTGATCGCGGTAGGAACCACCAGCGTGCGGGCGATTGAAAGCCTGGCGGGCGCGAGTGAAACGGATCTGTTCATTCGTCCCGGATTTCAGTTCCGGCGCACGGGAGCTTTGTTGACCAATTTCCACTTGCCGAAATCGAGCCTGCTCTTATTAGTCTGCGCGTTCGCGGGAACCGAGTTGACGCTGGCCGCTTACCGGCACGCGGTTGAGTCGCGATACCGGTTCTTTTCATACGGGGACTGCATGCTGGTAGTGTGATCTATGGTGCGAAAACTTCTACCTGCGGTGGCGGCACTGTCGATTCTTGCTTACTTTTTATATTTCGCGAGCGGAGCGTTACACGCGGGATTCGCGCCGGACGATCCGATGAATCTCGGGTTCTACTGGCGGCGGGGATTCTGGTTTAGCGCGCTCGACGATCTCAAGTTCTGGAGCACGGCCTATCGCCCCATGGGCGCGATGTTCTATATGCCCATTTATCGCTTCTTCGGAATGAATCCGGTTCCGTACCGCATCGCAATCTTCGCGCTGGTGGCGTCCAACATTTATTTCAGCTTCCGCATCACCGAATTAGTGACCGCCTCGCGAGCCGCGGCGGCGCTGACGGCGGTGCTGGTGTGCGCGCACGGCAACATGGTCCCGGTGTTTTATAACACGTCCATGATCTATGACATTCTGGCGTACTTCTTCCTGGCGGCGATGTTGTTCTGCTATATCCGGTCCCGGCAGGCAGGGCGCGAATTGAGTATCGGGCAGGCGGCCATCGTGATTTGCGCGTTCATTGCCGCGCTCGATTCGAAGGAGCTGGCGGTGGTGGGCTCGGCGTGGGTGCTCGCGTACGAACTGCTGTTTCATCGTCCCTGGAAGCTGCGGGTGCCCGCTATTCTGCTGGCGATTTCGATGGTCTACACGCTGGGAAAGTTTCTGGGTCCGAATCCGCTCGCCAAACAGGAAGGCTATCTGCTGGAGCCGACGCTGCACCGCTATTTCGTGAACAACCGCTGGTATTTGAACGACATTTTTTACACCGATTATTTCCATACCAGCCGCAGGTTGGTGGTCGCGTGGGTGTTGCTCCTCATCGTTTGCGCGCTCGCAAAGAAGCGCGAGCTGTGGTGGTGCTGGTTCGTAATCTCGACCGCGACTCTGGGGACTTCGTTCACGATCCAGCCGCGCGGGGGAGCGGCGCTGTATATTCCGCTGTTCGGGTTTGCGCTCTTGACGAGTATTCTCGCCACCGGGTTTTTCAAGAATGAAGCCGTGCAGTGGAGCATGGTGGTCGTGATCGCACTTCTGTCGTCTTATCGCACGGTGCATTGGTGGAAGTTCGGCGGGCCGGCTTATATCCAGGATCACGCGCTAACCATGAGCGTGCTTTCGCAGATTCGCGATTTACCGAAGCCGGCGCCGAACAGTCACGTGCTGTTTTTGAGGGATCCATTTCGCGATTGGGATACGTATTTTATTTCTACCCTGACCTGGAACGATCATACGCTTAACGTCGATCTTGCCAACAAGTTGGACCGTCCTCCCGATCCGAACCAGTACGACCTGGTGCTCGATTTTGAGGGCGACCGGCTGCGGGTGGTGCGCACCCGTTAAATTTCGCGGCCTGTGGCATAATCAATACGGGCAATCATTTGGACGATCGATCTCTAGTTTCACAGCTCCTGAAACGAGCGCGGCGGCGATGTTTCACACATCTCGTGCTGGAGCAGTCCGCCGTGGCGCTGGCGATCGGCACGGGTGGAGCGATCCTGCTTCTGCTCACCGGCACTGAAATTCTGAACTGGTATTGGGTGGCGCTGCTGGCGCTGGCGAGCCTGGGGACCGGGCTGTATCGGCTGCGCGCGACCATTCCGTCGACCTACCAACTGGCCCAGAGAATCGACCGGCGGCTCAGCTTGGCCGACGCTTTATCGACCGCGACGTATTTTGCGACTCCAGAAGCGCACGGAGATCCGGCGATTCGGGAGCGGCAGAGGCAGGAAGCCGATTCGATCGCTGGAACCATCGATCCGCCCGCGGCCGTGCCCTTTAAGCGTCCCGCGTATGCTTATCACGCTCTCGCGCTGGCTGCGGTCGCGCTCGGATTGTTCGCGCTGCGCTACGCCGTCACGGGAAGGCTCGATTTGCAGCCGAATCTGGTGAAGATCGCGCTTGACACTTTCTTCCCGACCAAGACGGAGATGGCGAAGGCCAAGAAGCCGCGCGATCCTCTGAAGCCGCCGCCGCTCGACCAGGGCGACCCCGATTCGCAGACCGTGCAGAACGATCAGGCGCCGGATACTCCCATCGAGAACACCGACGTTCCCGACGTCAATAATCCGCAGAACGCCGACAATTCGAAGGACGCGGCGCAGAAAGGCCGCCAGCAGGAAGATCAGTCCAACGACACGCAGGCTGAAAACCAGGACAAGGGCGACAAACAATCGGGCAACGACGCCAATCAGGACGACGCGAAGAATTCGAAGGATGGGAAGCAGGACGGCAAGCAGGATTCGAAACAAGGTTCGTCGAATGAAAATTCATCGCTCATGGACAAGCTGAAAGACGCCATGGCGAACATGATGAACAAGATGAAGCCGTCGAACAAAGACGGCCAGCAATCGCAGAACGCGCAGAACCAGCAGAAGGGCCAGCAGGACAAGTCGAATCAACAGGGCAAGCAGGGCCAGAGCCAGAATCAGCAGTCCAACGCCGACGCGCAGAGCGATCAGCAGCAGAGCGATAGCGATCAGAAGCAGAGCGCGGACGCGAAAGGCGGCGAGAAATCTTCCGACAAGAACGCCTCGCAGGATTCTAAGAGCGGCATCGGTTCGGCCGACGGCGACAAGGCGGCGAAGGAAGCCGAGCAGCTCGCGGCGATGGGAAAGATCAGCGAGATCATTGGCAAGCGCGCGCAGAACGTGACCGGCGAAGTGATGGTGGAGGTCGGGTCCAGCAAGCAGCAGTTGAAGACCCCCTGGTCGCAGAAGCAAGCGTCGCACGTGGAAGCCGGCAGCGAGATTCACCGCGACGAGGTGCCGCTGATGTATCAGCAGTTCGTGCAGCAATACTTCGAAGAGATCCGGAAGTCGCCGGAGGCGGCGAAGCCGGCGAAGGCTGCTCCCAAGGCTCAGAATCCGGGTTAGATCATTACATGCCGGGGCTATAACTACCATCTGACCTCAAAAGTCATTCCGAGCGGAGCGAGGAATCTGCTTTTCGTTCGGCTGTTATCAAGGCTCTAAAAAGCAGATCCCTCGCTGCGCTCGGGATGACGGGCGTTGCAAGTAAGAAATTCGTTGGAATAGGGCCCTTACATCCAAAGCGCGCGCTTGGACGTACTATGTAGGGAGACTCAATGAAGAGCGGATTCCCACTTCTACTGATCGCGACGCTGGCCGCGGCGCATCCCATGGGTAATTTCAGCGTCAACCATTACACGCGGCTCAACGTGTCGGCCAAGGGCGTCGAGGTGACGTATGTTCTGGATCTGGCGGAGGTTCCCACTTACCAGCTGCTGAAGGAATGGAAGCTGGACGCGAAGAGTTCGCGGGCGAAGCTGGATCAGAGGGCCGCGGAGCAGGCTCGCGAGTGGATGAACGGCATCGAGTTCCGGACGGGCGGGAAGCGCGTGACGCCCGAGTTTGTGCGTGCGGCAATCAAAGTTTCGGACGGCGCGGGCGGACTTTCGGTGGCTCGCGTCGAGACGTCGATGCGCCTGGACCGCGTGAAAGGCAATCTCGAATTCGAGGATCGCAATTTTCCGGAGCGCGCCGGGTGGAAAGAGATCGTCATCGATTCGGGCGACGGCGCAAGCATCGTTACCGCCAGCCAGGGGAACGTCGACCGGAGCAAGGCGCTGACCGAATATCCTGCCGATCCACGCGTCGCGCCGCCGCAGGATTTACGGGCGAAGGTCGAATGGCAGACCGCGCGGCCCGTGATCACAAAGAAGATCGTGCCGGTGGAGCAGCCGGCTCCAGTCGCGGCGCAGGATGCAACGCCTTCGCCCGCGGCCGCTCAGCAGGCTCCGGGGACTGTCGTGAAAGGCGACTTCCTGTCGCGCGTGCTGGCGCAACGCGAGCTGGGCATGGGCATGATCCTGATCTGCATGCTGGTCGCGTTCGGGCTGGGCGCGACGCACGCGATGTCGCCCGGGCACGGCAAGACGATCGTGGCGGCGTATCTGGTCGGGTCGCGCGGCACCATGCGGCACGCGGCGTTCCTGGGCGCCATGGTGACGTTCACGCATACCATCAGCGTCTTTGCGATCGGCCTGGCGACGTTCTTTCTTTCGAAGTATTTCGTTCCCGAAAGCATGGTGCGCGTTCTGGAAGCGATTTCAGGATTGTCCATCGCCGCAGTGGGAGCGTCTTTGTTCTATAAACGCCTGAAACGGTTGCGTGCCGCGAACGTTCACGATCATCACCATCATCACGATCATGATCATGCGCATGACCACGATCATGACCATCACCATCATCATGACCACGATCATGACCACGCGCACGGCCACGCGCATAGTCACGTCCCGCAGGGCGAGATCACGCTGGGCAGCCTGATTGCGCTGGGGGCCAGCGGGGGGCTGGTGCCGTGTCCTTCGGCGATGGTGCTGCTGTTGTTCGCGATTTCGGTGGGCAGAATCGGGTTGGGGCTGGCGCTGCTGGTCGCGTTCAGTTTGGGTTTGGCCGGCGTGCTGATGGCGATCGGCATGCTCGTGATCTACGCGAAGAACTGGCTGCCGGATCCGGCCAAGACCAGCCAACATCCGGCGTTTCGATTGGTCCCCGTGCTGTCAGCGGCGGTGATTGTTTGTTTGGGCTTGCTGATGACCGGCGTCTCGCTCGGATGGCTGCGTCCCGGCGGGCTCGCAGGTTAGATAACGTTAGTAAACGTCTTCGCCCACGTTACACAGACTTACGTTTTCCTCTTGAAGGAGGCTCCGAAGCCGGCGGTTTCTTTCTCCGCAGCAAACGTGCGACCGAGCGAACCAGGTGCGAGACTTCATTCGCGCTCTTCTGAATCACCACATCCGCGCCGGTGCTGCCTTCGCTGAGGCCGAGAGCGTCGACGAAGCCCGAAATCAGAATGATCGGCACATCGGGTATCTGTTTGCGCAGGCGCGCGATCAGCTCCACGCCGTCCATGCGCGGCATTTTGTAATCGGTCACCACCAGGTCGAACTTGTGGCGCGCGAAGTGCTCCAGCGCGTCCGGACCATTCGAGGCGGTGGAGATGCGATATCCCAGTTCCTCAAGCACACTGCGGCGTGCGCTCAATCCATTCGAGTTGTCATCCACCAAAAGGATGCGCGCTGGCGTTGTCGATGTCGGAGAATTGCGAACAGGCATGTTCAGAGACAGTGAGAAAGTAACAGACCCGTAACAGCCCTGTCAATAAATTCGTAATGACATCAAAAACGGCGAGATCGAGTGCTTGACTTTTGGTCACCACATGAGCGCGAGCGGTTTGCACTACTAGCGCGAACGTCCGCGATCGATCCGCGCAGCACCCATCGCGAAACTTTCGTCAGTTCGTCGCGGCGACTAAGGGTAGCCATAGGCTACTCGATGACGCGCGGCGCGGTGTAGCCGTTCTTGGCGACGATCTTGTACTTGATCGGCTTGCCCTTTTCGTCCACCATCCGCAGCGGCTCATTGGTGGCCGGATTGACCACTTCAACCTTGATCTTGCGGAATTTGCCGTCGCGCGCCTGATTTGAGGGAACGTAAGTCAGTACGTACTGATTCCGCATGGCTTGGGATACAGCCTGGTAGATGGCGGGAAGCTCGCCGTAAAAGCGCGGGAAGAACGCCATGCCGCCGCTTTCGGTGGCGAACGTGCGCATCTGGTTGTCGGCTTGCAGGAAATCCATGCGCGCGATAGGGCCCATGTACGCGTCCATAATGGCGCGCTCAGCCTGCATCAGGCTGATGGCGTAAATGGGCACGCCGGCGTCCTGGATGGCGCGGCGAGTCTTGTCATACGTCAGCTTGCTGAACGTGTCGATGCCGGAGGAAAGCAGCAGAATCGCCTTGCGCCCCTCGATATCCTGCATTCGTTGCGCGGTGTCCACCAAGGCGTCGAACAGATTCGCTTCAGACAAGGCGGCGATACGCAGCCGCTGCATGGCTTCGTAGGCGTCCTCGCGATTGGTGGAAAAATCCGAGAGAATCTCCGGCCGGATGTCGTAGGCGACCACCGCCACGTAATCATCCGGCTTCAGCGTTTGCAGAAATCCGTATGACGCTTGTAACACCTGAAACCAGGCCGCGGAATAGAACTGTTCGAAACGGTTCGAGAACTCGATCACCATGGTGATGGTCATCGGCGCCTCCCCGACGGAGTACTCTTTCACCTGCTGGGGCGAATTGTCTTCGAGAATCCGGAAGGCCGCCTTAGGAATCTTGGGGATGAAGTGGTCGTGGTTGTCGAGCACCGCCACGTCGACGCTGACCGTCAGCGCATCCGTGGTGAACACCGGGACACCCTGCGGAAGATTGTCCTTCTTATTGTATTTGGAAGGAATCTTGGCCGCGTCGGGGTCGGGAGCCGGGGCGCTTGTATCGTCCGCCGATTTCTTCTTCTTGGCGACGGTGTCGCTGCTCCCCGTGGTCGGCCCTTGCGCATAAGTGAAAAGCGCCGCGCCCAGCGCCAGAGTGGAAAAAATGGCAATAATACGGAAGGTTTTCATATCGACACCCTTCATGCTCACACCTTATCACATTGACGCGGCGCTGGCCTGCAAGGTTTAAGCGTTTTTGGGGCTAATTTACCCAAGGCCCGCGATCGGAGCGTTGCTTCTTCAAGTAAACCTGGAACTTCTTCTTGGCCCGCGCCAGCTTCCAGGCCTTATAGGATTGGTTCAGCGACCCCATGGGATCGAAGCCCCGGGTTTTCGGCAGTTTGAGGAACAGGTACCCGAACGCCATACCGCCCAGGTGCGCGACCTCGCTGACTCCGCTGTTCACCGATCGCGAGTTCAGGAACGCAATCGCCCCGATGATCATCACGAAGTACTTCATCTTGATAGGAAATAGAAAACTGAACAGGATGACGCGGTCCGGCCAGAGGACGGCCGAGATCAGCAGGATTCCGTAAATCGCTCCGGAGGCTCCAATGGTAGGGATCGCGGGGTTCCCGAACAGGTAGTTCAACACCACGACGCAGATGCCGGCGCCGACTCCGCAGAAAAAGTACATACGCAGGAAGCGGCGCGTGCCCCAGGTCTGCTCAATGTCGCTGCCGAACATCCACAGCGCGAGCATGTTGAACAGAATGTGCCAGATCCCGCCATGCAGGAACATGTAGGTGACCAGTTGCCAGATGTAGAACCGCGTCACCACCAGGTCCGGATAGAGGGCGAGGGGGCTGAAAACGCGCGCAAACGACGTTCCCTCTGACAGCCATTGCAGCAGGAAGACTGCCGTGTTAATGATCAGCAGCCACTTGATTCCGCGCGGTAGGCCAGGCACGCCGATGTAAGGTCGAGAATAGGACCGGGTGCTGAATGCCATGGCGCCTTCAGGCTCAGGATAACATTCGCGGAGTAGAATATCCCTATGTCGCGCCGCTTTGCCGCCGTCTTTTTCGCAGCCGGACTTGTCCACGCTGCCGTCACTCGCGTCGAGATCACGCAGCGATCCGATGTTCCCGCGGTCGATTACCAGCAGATCAGCGGGAAGATCTACTTCGCCGTCGATCCCAAGCTGCCCGCTAACCGGATTATCACCGATATCGATCTCTCTCCGCGCAACTCCAAGGGTCTGGTGGAGTTTTCGGCCGACCTGTATGTGCTGAAGCCGAAGAATCCGGCGAAGAGCAATGGCACGGCCCTGTTCGAGGTTTCCAATCGCGGCGGCAAAGGCATGTTGAACATGTTCGACCTCGCCCCCGGCCGCGATCTGCACAATCCCCAGGATCTCGGCGACCCGCTGCTGTTCGAGTCCGGCTACACGCTGGTATGGGTCGGATGGGAGTTTGACGTTCCGGATCGCGCGGATTTGCTAAAACTCTATGCGCCCGTGATTAAAGGACTCACCGGCCCGGTGCGATCCGAGATTACGCTCGACCGGCGCCAGACCTCGGCGTCGCTGGGAGATCGCGCGCAGGTTCCTTACGCGGTGGCCGATCAGGCAGCAGCGATGTTGACGGTTCGCGATCGGGTCAACTCGGCTCGCAAGACGATTCCGCGCGATCAGTGGAAATTCAATGCGGACGCGACGGGAGTCGAATATCCCGCGGGTTTCGAGCCGGGAAAGATTTACGAAGTGGTGTACACAGGGAAAGATCCGGCGGTGGTCGGGCTGGGGCCGGCGGCGATCCGGGATTACATCGCTTACATGAAGCAGCAAGGCGAAGTGAAGCGCGCGATCGGTTTCGGCGTCTCGCAGAGCGGCCGGTTTCTGCGCACGTATTTGTACTACGGCTTCAACATGGACGAGCAGGGGCATCGCGTGTTCGACGGCGTGTGGGCGCACGTCGCCGGAGCGGGGCGGGGAAGCTTCGATCATCGTTTCGCACAGCCGTCGCGCGACGGGCACCCGCTGTTCGATCTGTTCTACCCGTCGGATGTTTTTCCATTCACGGACGAACCGGAAACCGACGACGGGTTTACCGATGCTCTATTAGCGCGCGCCAAGAAAGACGACGTTGTTCCGAAGATTTTCTATTCCAATGGTTCGTACGAATATTGGGGCAGAGCAGCATCGCTGATTCACATCAGCCCCGATGGGAAAAAGGATGCCGCACCGGCGCCGGACACTCGAATCTTCTTTCTCGCCGGCACGCAACATGGCGCGAACGCGCAGCCGAACAAGACCGTCACGCAGAATCGACCGAATCCAACCGATTACCGGTTTGCGATGCGGGCCCTCCTGGTCGATATGAATTCATGGATTACCGACGGCACGCCGCCACCGGAATCGCAGATCCCGCACATCAATAAGGACGAGCTGGTGGCGCCGAGCGCCATGGCGTTCCCGAAAATTCCCGGCGTAGATTTGCCCAAAGATCCGTATTATGCGTGGCATCTCGATTTCGGCCCGGATTTTCGCGCCAAGGGGATCGTAGCGTTTGAGCCGCCGAAGGTCGGCAAGGCATTTACGATTCTGATTCCGCAAACCAATCGCGACGGAAATGAAACCAGCGGCGTTCGATTGCCGGAGCAGGTGGTTCCGCTCGCGACCTATACGGGTTGGAATCTGCGCGACCCGAAGATCGGCTCGCCGGATGTGATTTACAACATGGTGGGGTCCTACATTCCTTTCGCCCGGACGAAAGCGGAGCGCGAACAGTCAGGCGACCCGCGTCCGTCGATTGAGGAACGCTATCGCAGCCGCGAAGATTATTTGAATCGCGTGGAGGCGGCAGCCAAGCCTCTGGTCGAAAAGCATCTGCTGCTCGATCGGGACGTCGCGAAAATCAAAGAAAAAGCCGCGGCGCGATGGGATTCGTTGATGACGGCGGAAGTCAAGTAGTGGAGGAGGCCCTATGGCCAGCACTGCGCAAGCTCGCATCACGCCGGCTCTTTCGACGGACTTCTACGTCGCGCGCCCCGAATGGAGCCTGCTTCAGCGGATCGGTTTTCGATTTGTCTGCGCGTATCTGATTTTCTACACGACACCCGCTCCCGGCCGGTCGAGCTTGATCGCCGCGATCCCAGGGACTACTTTTCTGACTCTCCCCTACGTCAAAATGTGGCGCGCGATAGTCGAGTGGGTCGCGGCGCACGTCTTCCATCTGACTGGCTCCGTTGCGGTTTATCCACAAGTCAACGGAAGCGGCGATTCGACGCTCGACTATATTCAGGTCCTGTGCTACGCGGCGCTGGCTGCGGTTGCGGCGCTGGTCTGGTCGATCCTCGACCGGAAACGAACCGAGTACCGGCGATTGCACGCGTGGCTGCGGATCTGGGTGCGATACACGCTGGCGTTCACGTTGTTCTCTTATGGATTCGCGAAGGTGTTTCCGTTGCAGTTTCAGCCCGCCCCGCTCGCCCGCATGATGGAGCCGTTCCACGATTTCTCGCCCATGGGCGTGTTGTGGACTTTCATGGGCGCTTCGATGGCATACACGATTTTCGCCGGGGCTTCAGAGGTTCTGGGAGGGCTGCTCCTGTTGTTCCCGCGCACGACTTCGCTGGGCGCGCTGGTTTCGGGCGCGGTGATGCTCAACGTGGTGATGTTGAACTTCTGCTATGACGTTCCCGTGAAACTGTATTCGGCGAACCTCTTGTTGATGGCGGTGTTTCTTGCAGCGCCCGACCTGGGAAGGCTCGCGAACGTGTTTTTGTGGAATCGTCCTACGCGCCCATCGAAAGCGGATTCCCTGCTGTTCCGCACGCGACCGTGGAAAATTGTTTCGATCGGCGCCAAGACGCTGCTGATCGGTTTTACTCTCTTCAATCACGTAAAAGGCGGGATCAACGGCTACCGGGCCGTCTACACGAACGCCCCAAGGTCGCCGCTGTACGGCATTTGGGAAGTCACGAATCCTGAAGCCTCCGCCGACGGCTGGAAATACGTGATCCTGGACCGTCCTCAGGGTGCGTCCATCCGCACCACGGACGATTCACAGCGGTTTTATACAACGACCTACGACGAAAAGAATCAGCGCCTCACCATGCGGCAGGGCAATTTCAACACCGTGTTCAACTACGCGCGACCCGATCTTTTCCACCTCACACTGCAAGGCGACGGACGTTCGATCAATCTGCACAAGGTCGACACCTCGAAGTTTCTGCTGTTGAACCGCGGCTTCAACTGGATCAATGAGCGGCCGTTCAACCGCTGAAGCTACTTCACGGCAAGCTTGCCGTCTTTGACGATGACTTCCGATCCGGCGGTGATAGTCGCGTCGGGGAAGAAGAACCAGCGATGCCAATTGCCGCTCACCTTGCCTGACAGCTCTTCGTTATCGCCGAGGCTCATCCGGACCACGCCGTCGCCGTAACCATAATAAGGAAGCACTTTCGATCCCGCCGGAATGGCGAGCTTCGGGTTCACCCCGACCGCGATCTCACGGAATCGATACGCTGCCGGTCCGCCTTCTTTGAGCGCGGCTTCTACAGCCTCGCGATGCTCGTCGGCTACGAAGTCGAGCACTTGCCCGGCGGAAATTTCGAAGCGGATATTTCGCGCCACCACGTTGCCGAAGCGCGCCTCGGGAACCACCAGGCGTCCGAACACAGTCGTCTCTTCCGGCGCGACCCGAACCACGCCGGCCGGCAGTTCGATCTCGCGATCGACTTTCATTCGAGCTAGCTTGACGCGCTTTCCGGATGCGTCGCCATCCTGCTTGTTCATCGGCCGATCGCCCACGCGGAGCTGAAGATCGGTTCCCGTGGGCGTCCGGATTCGCAGCGTCCCGGTGCGCAGCGCCTTGATGACGCGATCCTGCTTCGCCGCCAGCGCGGCATAGTCGACATCCAGAGCGTCCTGATACAGCCGATCGAACGCAGGCGGGTGCGTGGTCGACAAGCCGTCGGCCAGCACGCTGCCCCCAATCCAATGAAAGTGAATTTCGCGATGCGTGCCGCCTTCCGCCAGCCAATGCGTCAGCGCCTGCTGCTCGGCGGGCGAAACGTACAACACATCCTCGCGCAGCGGCATCCACAGATACACGTCGGCGGATTTAAGGGCGTTCTCAAGCCGGCCGCCGTCAGTCGCGGGCGGCTTCAGATATTCCATTTCCGCGGAAACCACCGCGCCCGCCGCCGCGATGCGAGCTTTCAGGGGCGCGGTGATCTCGTGAAAAAACCCGGGATCATAGCGAACGATTACGCGCTCGCCCTTTTCGAGCGCCAGCGACTTCACGATGCGGTTGGCCATGTGGTCGTAGTTCATCTGGGCGAATACCGGCGCAGCCAGTAGAAACAACGCGCGCTTCATGAGATGTAAGATACAACATTAGTGAATCACGAAGTTTTGAATCAACCCCCGCCGCTGGTCGATTACAACCTGTTTTCGACTCATCGCGCCCTGCGCGAATCGGTTACGCGGGAATGCGCCGGATGGGCCTGCGACGCGCTCGACGAATTCGGGCGCAAGCTGGGAAGCGCGGAGGCGATCGAGTGGGGAATCCTCGCGAATCAGAACCCTCCGGTGCTGCACACGCACGATCGTTACGGCCATCGGCGCGATGAGGTCGAGTTTCATCCGTCCTGGCACCACTTGATGCAGCTATCGGTCGAATACGGCGTGCACAATCTTCCTTGGGCGAATGCGCAACCGGGTGCGCACGTGGCGCGCGCGGCTCTGGCGATGCTCGCGTCGCAGAATGAAGCCGGACACGTGTGTCCGATCTCGATGACATATTCGGCCGTGCCGGTGCTGCGCCGCGATCCCGCGTTGACAGCCGAGTGGGAGCCACGCCTGCACTCGAATCGTTACGATCCTTCGTTCCGTCCGGCTTGGCAAAAATCGGGCGTGCTGATCGGCATGGCGATGACCGAAAAGCAGGGCGGGTCCGACGTGCGCGCGAACACGACTCGCGCCGAACGCGTTTCGGGCGATGAATACGTGATTCACGGTCACAAGTGGTTCTGCTCGGCGCCGATGTGCGATGCATTTCTGGTGCTGGCGCAGGCTCCCGGCGGACTCTCCTGCTTTTTCGTGTCTCGCTGGACCGGCGACGGGAAACGCAACGCGTTTCATCTCCAGCGCCTGAAACAGAAACTCGGGAACCGTTCGAACGCGTCGAGCGAAGTGGAATTTCACAGCGCGTGGGCGAAGCGGATTGGCGAAGAAGGCCGCGGCGTCGGGACCATCATCGACATGGTGCAGCACACGCGCCTCGATTGCGTGATGGGATCGGCCGCATTGATGCGGCAGTCGCTCGATCAGGCTGTTCATCACGCGCGACACCGGCGGGCATTCGGAAAAGCGTTGATCGATCAGCCGCTGATGCGGAACGTGCTGGCGGATCTCGCGCTCGAATCCGAAGCAGCGACTCTGCTGCTGATGCGAATCGCGCGAGCCTTCGACGAAGGCGATCGCGAATTTGCTCGACTGGCCGTCGCGGCGGGAAAGTATTGGGTGTCAAAACGCGCCGCGGCACACACGGCGGAAGCGCTCGAATGCCTGGGTGGAAACGGATTCGTCGAAGACTCGCAAATGCCGCGCCTCTATCGCGAGGCGCCGCTGAACTCGATCTGGGAAGGCTCGGGGAACGTCATCGCGCTGGATGTATTGCGCGCCATCGGCAAGGAGCCGGAGACTCTGGAACGAGTATTGGCCGAATGCAGGCTGGCGGCCGACCCGCGCGTCGAAAAGTTCATCGATGGCATTCACGCGGACTTAGCCGAAGAAAATGCCAGAAGAATCGCCGAGCGGCTAGCGCTGGCGCTTCAGGCGTCCCTGCTGATCCGGTTCAGCCCGCCTGCGGTTGCGGATGCATTCTGTGCATCAAGGCTCAGCGGGGATTGGGGCTGCGCGTTCGGTACGCTGCCACCGGGCGCCGACTTTAACGCAATTCTCGCCGCGAGCCGCGACTAAAAGGAGCGGCCACAGCCTCGCGGCTCACTCGGCTTAGTGATCGCGATCAGTGACCAGATCTGTTACCGCACGCAAGGCTCGTTGATAGGCCGAATCCGGAAATTCACCGATAATTTCGCGAGCTTTCTCCGTGAACGCCTGCGCCCGCTCCTGCGCTCGTTCAATCGCGCCGTACCTATGCAGGATGTGTAGAATTTTGCCGAACGGAACCTGGTCGTAGTTCCCATCCGCGAGCACCGTTTCCACCAACCGGCGCTCTTCAGGCTCGGCCGATTCCAGGGCATACACCAACGGCAGCGTCACCTTGCCTTCGCGCAAGTCATTGCCGACGGGCTTGCCCAGAATTTTTTCGCGCGATGTGAAATCAAGCACGTCGTCGATCAATTGAAACGCAATGCCCAGATTCCACGCATATTCGCCCAGTCGCGTTTCCTCCGCCTCGTCCGCGCCCGCGCTGATCGCTCCCAGTCGCGCGCACGCGGAAAACAGGCTGGCGGTTTTACGGTCGATCAACTCCATGTAGTCGGCTTCGGTCACGCCGATTTTGCCGATTCGCTCCAGTTGCAACAGCTCGCCTTCCACCATTCGCTGCGTCAGCTCAATCAGCAGGTCGAGCACCGGGAAGCTGCGCTCGCGCAGGGCCACCTGAAATGCCTGCATGTACAGCCAGTCGCCCGCCAGCACCGACGTATGGTTTCCCCACACGACATTGATCGACGGCCGGCCGCGCCGCGTCTTGGCCATGTCGATCACATCGTCGTGAACCAGCGTGGCGGTGTGGATCATCTCGACCACGGCGGCCATGCGCACCAGCATCGGACTGGATTCGCGGAACAGTTTCCCGCACAGCAGGACCAGGATCGGCCGCAACCGCTTGCCGCCGCCCGATTGCAGATACTGTCCGATATAGGTAACCGCATCGACCGAGGACACCGATTCGAGTCCGATCTCGCGCTCCACCTGATCGAGGTCCGGGCGGACCAGATCGAAAATTTCGAGCGCGGTGAGGGAGCGGCCGATGTTTCCGAATGCCATGGGAACTATGAGTTTATCCCAAACAGAGCCGGCGAAAGTTCGCGCTGGTCACCTGGGCGATGGCTTCGAGCGATTCGCCCCGCAGTTCGGCGAGTTTGCGCGCGGTCTCGACCACGAATGCCGGTTCGTTGCGCTTGCCGCGCCTGCGGCACTGGCGCGAGATACGGCGCGTCAGTCTCGATCAGCATCCGATCAGCAGGCGCGATGCGCGCGGCCTGCTGAATGTCGAGCGCTTTGGGAAACGTCACGATTCCGCCGAAGCTGAGATGAAATCCGAGCTCGAGCGCCTGTTCGGCCTCCGCCGGTCCGCCCGAAAAGCAATGCATGATGCCGCCGAGACCCGTTGGCGCCCAATGCTCGCGCAGCAAAGCGATCGTATCGATCCCACGCTTCGCGCGTATGAATGACGATGGGCTTCCGAGCGTCGCGCGCGATGCGCATCTGCTCGATGAAGACATTGTGCTGCATCTCGCGCGGCGAGAAATCGTAGTGATAATCGAGACCGATTTCGCCAAGCGCGACCACCTTCGGGTGCTTCAGCAGGTCCGCGAGCCGCTTCAATGAATCGCCGTTCGCCTTCGCCGCGTCGTGCGGATGGACGCCGACGGTCGCGTAGAACTGCGGGTAGCGATCCGCCAGCGCGGATGCCGGCTTCCAGATCCGGCGGGCCGTCGCCCGTGCCGATCGCGACCATCTGCGTCACGCCTGCTGCGAGCGCGCGTTCGATCACCGCCTCGCGATCGGCATCGAATTGTTCGCTATCGAGATGGCAGTGCGAGTCGACGAACATTGCTTACTTCAAGCGGGCCCCGATGGGCGCGTCTTCGAGGAAGCTGACCAGCGCGGGATTGCCGCCTTCCACGCGACGCCGCCACGATCATGCCTTGCGACTCGAAGCCCTTCAGCTTGCGCGGCTGAAGATTGGCGACGATCGCCACTTTACGGCCGATCAGCGCTTCGGGCTTGTAAGCCCCCGCGATGCCGGCCACGATGCTGCGCGGCTTCGGCTCGCCGATGTCGACTTGCAGATGCAGCAGCTTGTCGGATCCTTTCACGGCAGCGGCCTCTTTCACCATGCCCACGCGCATGTCGACTTTCAGGAAATCGTCGATGGTGATCTTCGGTTTCCGCGGCGCCGGAGGCTACCGTTTTGCCAAGCAGGGCCTGCTGGCGCGCGTACTCCTCCACTTCCAGTTCGCGCATTTTCTCGATGGAAAGCTTCGCGTCGGCGCGCGGGAACACAGCGCTGACTGTGCCGAGCAGCTGGCCGGCCGCCAGTCGACCCCAGTGCAGATCTTTGGTGCGAACCCCGGAAATCGGTTCGCGTGTAGCCGAGCTGCGCCCAGATCTTCGCCGCCGAATCCGGGATCACCGGCGTACATCAGCGCCGTGACGATGCGCAGCGTTTCCGCCGCCGTGTAAAGAGTATCGTCGAGCAGCTTCTTCGAATCGGCATCTGTGCTTTTGGCGAGCTTCCATGGCGCACGCTCCACGATGAACTTGTCGACCGCCGCGATCAATCCCCAGATCGCTTCGAGAGCCTTCGAAAACTCGAGCCGGTCGAAGGCGTCGAGCGCACTGGCGGTCACTTCCCTTGCCGCTTCGGCGATATGCGAGTCGCCGTCGGAAGACGGAACCGCGCCCCCGCGATACTGATGAATCATTGTCAGCGTGCGGCTGGCCAGATTGCCCAGGCCGTTGGCCAGATCCGAATTGTAGCGGCCCACCAGCGCGTCGTAGCTGAAGCTGCCGTCCTGCCCGAACACCACTTCGCGCAGCAGGAAATAACGCAGCGCGTCGGTGCCCAGCACTTTATGAATCGGCGTCGCGCGCACGATGTTCCCGCGCGACTTGCTCATCTTGTCGTTTTCAAACAGCAGCCAGCCGTGCGCGAAGATCTTTTTCGGCAGCGGCAGATCCGGCGGCCATCAGAAACGCCGGCCAGTACACGGCGTGAAAGCGCACGATCTCTTTGCCGATCAGGTGCAGGTCGGCGGGCCACAGGTCCTCGCCGTGCACGGCGGACATGTAGGTGGTCAGCGCATCGAACCAGACATAGAAAACGTGCTTCGGTTCATCCGGAACCGGGATGCCCCATTTGATGGTGGTGCGGCTGATGGAAAGATCCTGCAATCCCTGCCTGACGAACGCGATCACTTCGTTGCGGCGCGTTTCGGGCTGGATGAAATCCGGCTGCTTCTCGTAGAGGTCCAGCAGCCGCTCCTGAAATGCCGAGAGCTTGAAGAAGAAATTCTCCTCGGTGACCGTTTCGGTGGGACGCCCGCATTCCGGGCACGGATCGCCGGGCTTGGCTTCGTTGACGTACAGATTATCGAAGATGCAATACTGGCCCGTGTAGTTGCCTTTGTAGACGTAGCCGCGTTCGCGGCAGCGGATGAACAGTTCCTGCACGCGCGCGCGCGTGGCGATCGCTGGTGGTGCGCTCGAAACGGTCGATCGCCAGATCCAGAATCTTCCACTGATCGCGGAACTCTTCGGCGATGACGTCGGTGTACTCCTGCGGCGTCTTGCCCTGCGCCTGCGGCGGCGCGCTCCACGTTGACGCCGTGCTCGTCGGTGCCGGTGGTCAGGACCGCGTCGAATCCCTGCATGCGCTTCAAGCGCTGATGGTGTCGGCGGCGATGGTCGTGTAGGCGTGGCCGATGTGCGGCGCGGCGTTGGTGTAATAGATCGGCGTGGTCAGGTAATATTTCGTCATTTTGTTCTCAGGTATGCCTCGTTCGCGGCCGCCAGCACCTGCGGCAGCGGCGTGCCCGTTCTGGCCGCGATCGCCCGGCAGTCTTCGTATTCAGGCGCGAAAGAGCCGTGCGCCGAGACTTTGATGCTGCACTTTGCCGTAAACCGTGTCGACCTCGACGATGCGGCGCGCTTCAACGCGGCGTTCCGCCGCGTGGATGCGCAGGCCCAGAGTCGAGGTTTCGGCGAAAATGATCTGCGCCAGGCGCTCCTGATCCTCGGGCCGCGCGATCACGCGCAGCAGCGAGCCGGGTCGATTCTTTTTCATCTGAAGCGGACGAGAGCGACGCATCCAGCGCCCCCGCGTCCATCAACCGCTCCAGCGCATAGCCCAGCACCTGCGGGCTCGAATCGTCGATGTTGGCTTCGATCACGCTGACCAGCGTCGCTTCCGGAGCGCGCGTGGAGTCGCCGATCAGGACGCGCAAAACATTGGGCTGCTCGGCAAAATCGCGATCGCCGGCGCCGTAGCCGATGCTCTGCGATGTTCATGGCTGGCAGCGGTCCGAAGCTGGTCGCGAGCGTAACGGCCAGCGCCGCGCCCGTGGGCGTGGTCAGTTCGACCGCCGGGCCGCGCGCATAGATCGGCTTGCCCTTGAGCAGCGCAGCGGTCGCAGGCGCGGGAACGGGCAGGACACCATGTTCGGTCTTCACCGTTCCGCTGCCCGACGTTGATCGCGGGAAACATGAACCTCATCGACGTCGAGCAGATCGAGCGCGACGCAGGCGCCGACGATATCGGAGATGGAATCGACCGCGCCCACTTCGTGAAAATGAACTTTTTCGATCGCGACCCCGTGAACCTGCGCCTCGGCCTCGCCCAGACGTCGAAACACGGCCGAGGCGTTCTGTTTTGCCCGATCTGGAATCGATGCGCGGTCGATCAGTTCCAGAATCCCGTGAAGATGCCGGTGATCTCGTCCGTTCCCGGCTTCCACGTGAAATTTCGACGCTGCGATTCCCCGCCGCGAGGTTTTTTCGATCCGGTAACCGGCCCCGAGGTTCAGGCTTTCCAGGACTTGGAGGACGGCGTCCGCGGAGGCTCCCGCGTCGATCAAGGCGCCGACGGTCATGTCGCCGCTGATGCCTGAAAAAGCGTCAAAATAGCAGATTCTGGCGCTCGGGCCGGGAACGCGCTCCATTCCTCATTATATAGAACAAGTTAAGGGGTCTTCAGGCGGCCCCAATAATTTGGCCAGGGTGTAACCAGCGGGGGCCGAATGGTAGTCTTAACAGTTGCTAACAAACGGCTTCTTCCACGCTCAAGGAGACGGGTTGCAAAACATATGAATAGCAGGATCACCTGGGGACCGGTCTATATCGCTGCGGCCGTATTCGCGCTTTTAGCTCAGGCGCAGCCCCCCGCTTCGGTAAGAATGTCAGGCGTGGTCCAGAAAGTGGACGCCGCATCGAACGCCATTACTCTCAAAACCGACAGCGGCGAAGTTCAGGTCACGATGCAGCCCAAGAGCAGCTTCCGCCGCGTGGCTCCGGGGGAGACCAGTGTCGCCAACGCCGCGACCATCGCGATTACGGACGTGAATGCGGGCGACCGCGTGCTGGCTGTCGGAAAAGCTTCCGACGACAAGACCACGCTCGCGGCCACGCTGGTGGTAGTGATATCGCAGGCCGACATCGCCAAGAAACAGGCCGCGGAACGCGCCGATTGGGATAAACGGGGCGTCATCGGGATCGTCACCGCGGCGAGCCAGACTGAAATTGCGATCACGGTGCGCGGAGCGGGCGCTCCCAAAACCATGATCATCACGCCGGGGCCGAACGCGCAGATCAAGCGCTACGCCATCGATTCGATCAAATTTTCCGACGCCAAGCCATCGACTCTGGCCGAGATCAGAACCGGCGACCAGGTCCGTGCGCTTGGAACCAAGAGCGAAGACGGCAACAATATGACCGCCGAAGAGCTCGTCTCCGGGAGTTTCCGCGAGATCGCGGCGACGGTCGTTTCGATCGACGTGGCAAATAATCAGATGCGCGTCAACGATCTTGCCACCAAAAAGCCGGTGGTCGTGAAGATCAATCCCGACTCGAATCTGCGCAAGCTTCCGCCGCAGATGGCGCAGACGCTGGCTGCGCGGAACCGTCCTCCTGAAGAAGGCGGTGGACGCGCCGGTGGAGGCGCTCCTCCGGAAGGACGCGGCGGGGGGGATGGACGAGGCGGCGGAATGCGCGGTCCTGGCGGGCGTGGTGGCGCCGGCGATCTAACCCAGATGCTGGACCGCGTGCCCAAGGTGACGCTGGCCGATCTCAAGACCGGCGACGCGATCATCCTGTTGAGCACAGTGGGAGCCGCATCCGATCAACTGAACGCGATCACGATGCTGGCCGGAGTGGAGCCGATCCTCACCAAGCCGGGTACGCGAGACATGCAGCTCGGGTCCTGGAGTCTCGGTGACGGGATCGGTGGCGAAGGCGGGCAGTAGACCGCGGAAAACGCGGGACAGGTGGAACGGGGCGGAGTGGGCGCTCGAAATTTATCTTAAGGAATTGCGAATGAATGGCATTCGACGAGTAATGTTTTGGGGCGCCGTGGTGCTGCTGATTTCGGCCGCGATACAGCCGGTGGCTGCGCAAGGGCCGGGCAGTCTCCACGGCACGATTCTCGATCCTTCGGGCGCCGCGGTGCCCAAGGCGACCGTCACGGTCACGGGTCCCAATAATGTGGTCAAAGTCGGCCAGACCGACGATAACGGCGGGTTCGCCATTGCGGGCATCCCGGCGGGAAAATACACGGTGCGCGTGATCGCCACCGGCTTCACTCTGCTCGAAAAAACCGACGTGGACATACCGGCGGGCCGGCTGCTGACGTTCGACGCCAAACTCGGCCTCGAGGAATCGAAACAGGAAGTTACCGTCGCCGATACCCAGCAAGTGGAACTCGATCCGGCGAAAAACGCGGGAGCACTGGTGCTGAAGGAAGCCGACCTGGACATGCTCTCCGACGATCCTGACGACCTGGAAGCGGACCTGCTCGCGCTCGCCGGTCCGGCGGCCGGTCCGAACGGCGGCCAGTTTTTCATCGACGGGTTCAGCAGCGGACAGCTTCCGCCCAAGGAGTCGATTCGCGAGATTCGCATCAACTCCAATCCGTTTTCGTCCGAGTACGACACTTCCGGCCGCGGCCGCATCGAGATTTTCACTAAGCCGGGTACTGAGAAGTTCCACGGAACCGTCAACTTGTCGTATAGCGACCATCTGTTCAACGCGCGCAATCCCTACGCCGTGTCTCCCGGCTTTCCAGTGCCCGCCTCGGATACCAAGAACCTGCAAGCCAACCTGAGCGGGCCGGTGATCAAGAACAAGCTTTCCTTCTTCCTCGAATTTTCGCGACGCCAACTGCGCGAAGACCAGCTCGTCAACGCACAGATTCTGGATCCGTCGTGCGCCAGTTTCACGTTCGGAACGCCGTGTAACCCGCTGCAACAGGCGTTCGGGCTCATCCAGCCGAATACGTTCGATAACATCAGCAATCGCATGACGTACCAGTTGACTACCAACATCACACTGGACGGCCGCTATAGCTGGAGAGGGACCGACATCGCAGAGGGCGGCGTGGGGCAATTCAATCTTCCCAACACGGCCTACAACCAGCACGTGACGAATCAGACCGTCCAGATGACTGAGACGCAGGTGGTGAACGCCAAGACGATCAATGAATCGCACTTTCAATTCTTCGACCAGAACACCAACCAGACAGGCGTCAATCCGGAATTAAACATATCCGTAGCCGATGCGTTCACCAGCGGAAGCACGTTTCCCCTGGATTACGCCCACCAGAGAAACTACGAGTTCCAGAATTACACGTCGATCACGCATGGGACGCAGTTCATCAAGTTCGGGGCGCGGCTGCGCGAAACCGGCATCAATAACTACAAGACCGACAATTTCAATGGCCAGTTCAACTTCACCGATATCGGTTCCTACGCTCTGATGCAGCAGGGCATCGCCCAGGGGATTCCGTTTTCGCAGATTATCGCCGCCGGGGGCGGTCCTTTTCAATATCAGTTCGCCGCGGGACAACCGCTGATCAACGCGAATCAATTTGACGCGGGACTCTTCTTCCAGGACGACTGGAAGGTGACGCCGAGCTTCACACTGAGCCTGGGTATGCGCTACGAAGTGCAGGATAACATCCCGGATCATGGCGATTTTGCGCCGCGCGTGGGTTTCGCCTGGGGAATCGGACCTTCGCAAGGGCGGATGCGCGCCCCGAAGACTGTGCTGCGCGGCGGCTTCGGCTACTTCTATGACCGGTTCAACGTGAACAACGTCTTGAACACGGAGCGCTTCAACGGCGTGAACGATGTTTCATACACAATTCCGAATCCGACATTCTTCCCAGCCGCGGGAGTTCCCATTCCGGCGCTGAATACTTTGGAGAGTCCGGCGAATCAGCAATCGGCCTCCACTTATCACATCGACGGGACCTACAAATCGCCGCGCATGCAGCAGGCCGCGATCGGTCTCGACCGGCAGTTACCGAAGAACATTACGTTGTCGGTCAACTACATCAACTCGATCGGCGAACATATTCTGCGCACGGTCGACATCAACACGCCGTTTCCCGGAACCTGGAATCCGATAAATCCGGCCATTTCGGCCTATCCCTTGGGGACCGCCGCCGGGTTGTACAACCTGTACGAGTCGAGCGGCATGTACAAGCAGAACCAGTTGATTTTCAACGCGAATGCGCGGATCAATTCGCGAATTTCGCTGTTCGGGTTCTACGCCTATGGCCACGTAAATACCAACGTAAACGGCTCGCCTTCCAATCCGTACAACTTCAATCAGGATTATGGCCGGGCCAACTACGATGTCCGCCATCGAGTGAACATCAACGGCAGCATTGTGGCGCCTTTCGGCCTCCGGTTTTCTCCCAACATTACGTACAATTCCGCACCCGCGTTCAATATCACGGAAGGCATCGACCAGTATCGGCGACGGGCTGACGAATGCTCGTCCAGGGTTTGCGCCCGCCGGGTTCAGCGCGCCCGCCTGCACGCAGCAGATCGCACGAAGCCTGACCCCGTGCCTGGTATCGGGGACGCCATATGGCAACTTTGTGATCAATCCAGGCCAAGCCGGACTGCCCGAAATTCCGATCAACGGCTTCGGCGCCTACGGCCAGTTCAACTTCAATCTGAGAATCAGCCGCACCTGGGGATTTGGCGAGACCACTGCCAGCACGAACCAGCGTAATCGGGGCGGCGGCGGACCGGGAGGCCCTGGAGGCTTCGGCGGCGGTCGTGGAGGCGGCGGTCCGCGCGGCGGCGGTGGTCCTGGTCCGGGCGGGCCCGGAGGGTTTGGAGGCGGAGATTCCAGTGGCAGACGCTACAGCCTGACGGCCGGGATTTTCTTCCACAACCTGTTTAACAACGTGAATCCAGGGCCGATCGAGGGCGATCTGCTTTCTCCGCGGCTGGGCGTCCCCCTGGCGCTGGCCAATCCCGGTGGATTCGGTGGAAACGCCCAGGCGCAGGCGTTCAATCGCCGCATTGACTTAAGCTTGCGGTTCAGTTTCTGAATTATTCAGCAGGTCGTGATACGGCTGAAAAACGGGCGGTCGTGCGCTTCAGCTAAAATAGAAGATGGCATGTCTAGCGCCAGTGTGAAGACGCCGGTCCTCGAACCTCCGCCCCGTGTAGCCGCCGCGTCGCTGAACGACCCCAGCCTTTACATCGATCGCGAGCTCAGCCTGCTGGCGTTCCAGCGGCGGGTCCTCGAAGAAGCCCAGGATCCCGCCAACGCGCTGCTCGAACGGGTAAAATTCCTCTCCATTCTGTTTTCAAACCTGGACGAATTCTTCATGGTTCGCGTCGCCGTGTTGAAACAGAAGGCCGCGACCAATGTTCTGGACGGATTCGTGGCGGAGCAGCTCGACCAGATTCGCGCCGACGTGAAACAAGTCATGGCGGACGCCTACGATACCTGGCGCGATATCGCCAAAGCGCTGGAAGGCTCCGGTATCGAGCTGCGCGAGCTATTCGCAGCTCACCAATCACGAACGCAGTGCGATGGAAGCATATTTCCACGAAGTGGTTTATCCGGTGCTCACGCCGCTGGCGTTCGACCCGGGCAGGCCGTTCCCGCACATCTCGAACCTGAGCCTGAACCTGGCCGTCGCAGTTCGAGACGCCAAGGGAGTGGAGCGATTCGCCCGCGTCAAGGTTCCCGATACCCTGCCGCAACTGGTTCCCGTCGACCGGTCTTCCGGCGGACGTCCGGTGATGATCTGGCTGGAACACCTGATCATCGAAAATCTGCAGATGCTGTTTCCGGGCCTGGATATTATCGAAGCATATCCGTTTCGCGTCACGCGCGATGCCGAGGTGGAAATTCAGGAGCTCGAAAGCGACGATCTGCTGGAGACCATCGAGGAAGCGGTATGGCAGCGCCGGTTCCGCGCTGTGGTGCGGCTGCAGGTGTCGAGCGACATCCCCGAGCATATTCTCGAAACGCTGATTGCGAATCTGGAACTCGACCGGCGCGATGTTTATCCGCGTGGACGGTCCGCTCGACCTGAGCCGGCTGAGGCAGATTCTGTCGCTGGACCGGCCGGATCTGAAAGACATCCCGTTTCTTCCGCATACGCCGCCGGAGCTGAATCCGAAATCGGAAGAGGACATTTTCGCGGTGCTGCGCCGCGAAGATCTGTTGCTGCACCATCCTTTCGATTCCTTCCAGCCGGTGGTCGAATTTTTGCGGCGCGCCGCGGTCGATCCCGACGTTCTGGCGATCAAGATGACGTTGTACCGCGTGGGACGCAACTCGCCGGTGGTCGAAAGCCTGCTCAGCGCCATCGAAAACGGCAAACAGGTCGCGGTGCTGGTGGAGCTGAAAGCCCGGTTCGACGAAGAAAGCAACATCGAATGGGCGAGAGCGCTGGAAGCCGCGGGCGTTCACGTGGTGTATGGCCTGGTGGGCCTGAAAGTCCATTCCAAGGTCGCGCTGGTGGTCCGGCGCGAAGGCGAAACGATTCGCCGCTATGTTCACCTTGGCACCGGAAACTACAACCCGACCACTGCGCGCCTGTACACCGACCTCAGTTTCTTTACCGCCGACGAGCAGATCGGCGCCGATGTCACGGACCTGTTCAACTACGTGACCGGATATTCGGCCAAGAACGAGTTTCACAAGCTGCTGGTCGCTCCCATCAATTTGCGGCAGAAGCTGGAGGAACTGATCCAGCGCGAGATCGACCATGCTGAGCGCGGACATGAGGCGCGCCTGATTCTCAAGATGAACGCGCTTGAGGATCCGGGAATGATCCGCCTGCTGTACCAGGCATCCCAAGCGGGAGTGCGGGTGGATCTTCTGGTCCGCGGAATCTGCTGCCTGCGGCCCGGCGTCCCCGGCGTCAGCGAGAATATCCGCGTGACCAGCATCGTCGGGCGGTTCCTGGAGCACAGCCGCATCTACTACTTCCGCAACGGCGGGCGCGAAGAGGTTTACCTGGGCAGCGCCGACCTGATGGATCGCAACCTGAATCATCGCGTGGAACTGCTTTTCCCGGTGGAAAACAAGCGTCTTCTGAAGCGCCTGCGCGAGGATATTCTGGCCACGTATCTCGCCGATAATCGCAACGCCCGGCACATGCAATCGGATGGCAGCTTTGTATGGGACCAAACGGGCGAGCCTCCCCTCGACAGCCAGTCGAAGTTTCTGATGGCGCCGGTGAGTGTTCGGGAAGTCCGCAAAAGGAAATCCCGGTAGCCGCGACGCGCACCAAGCAATCCTGAAAAGGTTTGAGACGCACGCAGCCGCTGGCTCGAATTCCGTCAGTTCGACGGACGCCTGTAAGGACTCCTATCCCCGGTCGATGCGATGGATGTTCTCCCGGAGATACCGGACCGTCTGCACGACGGCCTCATGAATTGTGAGCTTCGGCCGCCAGCCCAGCGCCCGGATGCGGCTGCAATCCAGGAAGATGAAGGGATTGTCGCCGATCCAGCCCCGGTCGCCGCCACTGTAGGCGATTTGCGGAGCGCAACCGAGCTCGGATGCAATCCATCCGATCGAGTCGTTCACTTCGCAATACTCGTCCGTCCCCAAATTGAAGATATTGATCTTCTCCTTCGAGCGGTCGAGCGCGATCAGGATCGCGTCGATGCAGTCCTGGACATACATATAAGACTTCCGCTGCTTCCCGTTTCCCAGCACCTTTAGGGATTCGGGGTGTTCGGTCAGTTGGCGGAAAAAATCGATCACGTGGCCGTGCGTGTACCGCTCGCCGAGCACGGAAACGAAACGGAAAATATAGCCGCGAATTCCGAACGTCTCCGCGTAAGCTTCCATCAGCCCTTCGGCCGCGAGCTTCGATGCCGCATACAGCGACGTTTGCACCGGAAACGGATGATCCTCCGGCGTAGGAAATACCGACGCTTCCCCATACACCGATCCGGTGGAAGCAAACACGATCGCGGGCACGCCGCAGAGCCGCATCGCTTCGAGAACATTGGAGGTTCCGCGCGCGTTCTGCTCGAAATCCCTGGTGGGATGGTCGCCGCCGAAGCGCACGTCCGCGTTGGCGGCCAAATGAAACACCAACTCCGAATTCTGCATCGCCGAAACCAGCGTGGGCTGATCGAGAATGTCTCCCGTCACCAGCCGGAACCGCGGATTAGCGAGCGCGAGTTCAAGAAAATAACGTTGCCCGGTCGAGAAATTGTCGACGCCGGTAACGCTATGTCCGGCCGCAAGCAAACGATCCACAAGATTGCTGCCGATGAATCCGGCCGCTCCCGTGACGACGGTGTTCAAAGATTCTCCCTAACCTTGAGAAATGCGCGTCGCCGGCTTGACGGCCACCGCATCGTCGACCGCCCCAAATCCGCGCATCGAGGCGCGAATCCGAAACAGGTCGCGCATGTTACGCAGGTTGCCTCGAACCAGTTCCAGGCGGCTGTCGCCATCATCGCACCAGCGGATAGGAACTTCCTGGATGCGATAGCCCATCCGGCGGGCGAGTGAGAGAATCTCCACGTCGAACATATAGCCGTCGATCCGTTGATTCCGGAAAAGTCTCGCCGCCACGTCCCGGCGAAAGAACTTGAAGCCGCATTGGGTGTCGCTGATGTCGTAGAGGCCGGTGATCATCCGCATCGTGACCGCGAATCCGCGCGACCCGAGCCTCCGGTACAGCGGCTGAAAGCGCAAAATCTCCGATCTCGCCAGAGCCCTCGATCCGATCACCAAGTTGGCGCCCGTCGCGAAGCAGGGCTCGATTTTGTCGTATTCCTCGATCGGAACCTTATTATCCGCGTCCGCGTAGCCGACGATGTTTCCGGTCGCCAGCGCCACCGCGAGCCGGATTCCGCGGCCCTTGCCCAGCCGCTCCCGGTCGCCGATCACGTGCAGATTCGAGTCCGTTCGCGCCATTTCAGCCACCACCTCGCGGGTCCGGTCCTCGCCGTCTGCGGCCACGATAATTTCGTAGCGCGAGCCTCGCCTAGCGAAATATTCGATCGCTTCGCGAATGGTATTCCCGATGGTGGCCGCCTCATTGAAGGCCGGCAGAATCAGGGTGATGTCGGCTAAACTCACAGCTTCGATTCCGTCATTCGAGATTGTTCGCGGCCCACGCCACGGGGTGCGCGGAAACCCCAAAGCGGGCGTCCGCGATCTTGGCGAGCAGCGCCCACGGCAACGCCCGTTCCCACGCCGACTGCGTTCGAACCCGCAGATTCTTCAAGATCTTAAACCGGATAATCTCCGTGAACCCCGGCATATATCCGCGAAACTCGGCACGAAACCCAGCCATGGTCAAAGCTTGCCGCATGGTCTCGGGCTCAAAAAAACTGATATGGATCTCCGGCGTCACATAGCTCCACGCAGACAAACGGCCGCGATAAGGACCCGCATTCCCGGTCGTTAAAAAGAACAATCCGCCCGGCTTCAATAGCCGCCGGATATCCCGCAGCACCGCGATCGGATCCTCGACATGTTCCAGTACTTCAATCGCCGTAATCACATCAAAACATTGATCGGCAAGATTGGCGCGCGACATTATAGGTATCCCCGCCGCCCGAGCCTTGTCCGCAATCGCGCCCTCTTCAAACCCTACTGCCGAAAGCTGTTTGGACCGGCAAAACCGTACCAGGCCTGCGTTCCCGCACCCGAAATCCAGCCATTGGGTAGCGGGCGATAGCGGCACCAGCGACCCGATCACCCGGTAAATGCCTTGCCACTCATATTGCCGGATGGTCCGCTCCGGATGTGCCAGCTCAAACTCGTAATCGACCAGCGGGTTCGGCGCCTTCTCCGCGATAGTACGCGTCGGAATAAATGCGAGCGTAATCGGTGCACGGGTCCGCCACGAATCCGAAATGGCAGCGCGGGCATTGGCGCAGAAGAAACTCCCGCTTCTCCATCCGGCCCCATTTTGTACCGGCTTCCACCGTCGGCGATCCACAAATCTTGCATGCAGGCGCACTCATCGCGATGTTCGGAAAACAAACCATGGTACCTTGCGCGGCCGTCCGGCCGGGTGCCACAATGAGTTTCGCCTTTGTCTAGCTCAATTCATGGAAAGGGCGTCATCGTGACCGGCGCCAGCCTCGGCCTCGGTCACGCGATTGCCCGCGCGTGCTTGCGCCAAGGCGCTCATGTATTTCTTTGCGCGCGAAATAAAGACGCGATCGAATCGGTGCGCGCGCAGTTCGCCGGCGAATTCGGCGCCTCCCGCGTCTTTGCGGCTGCCGCCGATGTCTCGGATCCCGCGGCGGCTCGCGCTTTGATCGAGGAAGCCTGCCAGCGCCTCCCCAATCTGCTCGGCATCGTGAATAATGCCGGCGTACTGGGCCCTAAAGGGTCTTTGGAAAACGTCGATTTCACTGAATGGATGCAGACCATCCAGATTAATCTTTTCGGTACGGCTCTGTGCTGCCAGGCAGTCCTGCACATAATGCGCCGCGCCAAGTATGGAAAGATCGTGAACCTCTCCGGCGGAGGCGCCACCGCGCCCATGCCCAACCTGAGCGCTTATGCAGCGTCCAAAGCCGCCGTCGTGCGCTTGACCGAAACGCTCGCGGTCGAATGCGCGGGCGACCACATCGATGTCAACGCGGTCGCGCCCGGTGCGCTGAACACCCGCATGTTGCGCGAGGTCCTCGAAGCCGGTCCTGAGGCAGTCGGCAGGTCTTACTACGACCGTTCCGTCCGCCAAAACGAGGAGGGCGGAGCATCGCTCGAGCGCGCCGCCGATTTGTGCGTGTTTCTTCTCTCCAAAGAGTCGGACGGCATCACCGGCAAGCTGATCAGCGCGGTCTGGGACCCGTGGGAACAATTCGCGCAGCGCCGCGAACAGCTCCTCGGCACCGACGTCTACACCCTGCGCCGGATTGTTCCCAAGGATCGCGGCCTCGATTGGGAGTAGCCTCATGAACTTCGCGATCATCGGCTGCGGATTGATCGGGCAGAAGCGCGCCAAAGCCCTCGCGGCCCAGGGGCACGCGATTCGCATCGCAGCAGACTTCCTCCCGGAGCGAGCCGAACGCCTCGCGTCTCAGTATCAAGCAGCCCAGGCCACGGATTGGCAAGAGGTCGTGTACTCGCCCGAGGTTGACGCTGCGGTCGTCGCGACCACGAATCAATGGCTCGCGCCGGTCACATTGGCCGCCGTGCAGGCCGGTAAAGCCGTGCTGGTTGAAAAGCCCGCCGCCCGCTCGGTTCAGGAAATCGATCCCGTCATTCAGGCTGCCCGCGAATCCGGAGTCCAGGTGCAGGTTGGATTCAATCACCGCTATCACCCGGCTCTGCAAAAGGCGCGAGAACTCTTCGATTCGGGCGCTCTCGGGTCTCTCATGTTTCTGCGCGCCCGCTACGGCCACGGCGGCCGGGTCGGCTACGAAAAAGAATGGCGAGCCAACCCCGAAATCTCCGGCGGCGGCGAGCTCATCGACCAGGGCGTCCATCTGATCGACCTGGCCCGCTGGTTTCTGGGCGACTTTGCTCAGATCCACGGCCACGCGGACACCTGCTTCTGGAACATGCCCGTCGACGACAACGCGTTTCTCGATCTGCGCACCGCCGCGGGCCAGACCGCCTGGCTCCACGTGAGCTGCACGGAATGGAAGAATCTGTTCTCGATGGAAATCTACGGACGCGAGGCGAAGCTCGATATTCAGGGCCTCGGCGGCAGCTATGGCGTCGAGCGCCTCACGTTTTATCGCATGCTCCCTCAAATGGGTCCGCCCGAAACCACTGTTTGGGAGTATCCAGGCGAAGACCGTTCGTGGCAATTAGAGCTCGCCGATTTCGAGCAAGCGATTAAATCCGGTAAGCCGTGCGGGCCTACGCTGCACGATGCGCGGGAAGCGTTGCGCGTGGTCGAAACGATTTACCGGCGGTCGCGTTAATGATTATTACTCGCAGTCCATTGCGGCTTTCACTCGGCGGCGGCGGCACCGATCTTCCGTCTTATTACCGCCGCTTTGGTGGATTCCTGGTTGCCGCCGCGATCGATAAGTACGTCTACATCACTTTGCACCAGACCTTCGAGCGGGAATTGATCGTCAAATATTCCCAACTCGAACGGGTCAGCTCGGTCGACCAGGTGCAGCACCCCATCGTTCGCGAAGCGCTCCGCTTAGTCGGAATCGATCATCCGAATTTGGAAATCACCAGCATGGCCGACATTCCCGCCGGCACGGGTCTCGGCTCGTCCGGCAGCTTCACCACCGCTCTGTTGAAAGCGCTGCACGCGTATCGCAAGAACCTGGTGCATCCCGCGGAACTCGCGGAACAAGCCTGCGCCATCGAACTGTTGAAGCTGGGTGAGCCCATCGGTAAACAGGATCAATATATCTCGTCCTATGGCGGCATCACCTGTTTTAGATTCGAGCCTGACGACAAAGTAGAGGCGTGGCCCCTCCGCACCTCGGCTGAAACGCTGTTGAATCTCGAAGACAATCTGCTTCTGATGTTCACGGGCTTCTCGCGGTCGGCATCGGCCATTCTCCAGGAGCAGGACACGCGCAGCAAGAATGAAGACGCCGGCATGCTCCAGAACCTTCATTTCGTCAAGGATATCGGGCTTCGCAGTCACGCAGCTCTGGAAGCGGGTCGCCTGGAAGAATTCGCCGATCTGATGAACGTTCATTGGGAGCATAAGAAAAAGCGCTCCGGCTCGATGAGCAACTCGCAGATCGACGAGTGGTACACTCTAGCTCTTCAGAACGGCGCGCTCGGAGGCAAGTTGATCGGCGCAGGCGGCGGCGGTTTTCTGTTGTTTTATTGTGAGGACAAGAAACGCTGCCGGCATGCTCTCTCGCTCGCCGGTCTGCGCGAAGTTCGTTTTCGATTCGATTTTGAAGGCACCAGGATCCTGACGCAATGAGTTTGCCCGCGGCCATCCTGTGCGGCGGAATGGCGACGCGCCTCTATCCACTGACCCGGAGCATCCCCAAAGCGCTCATCGAAGTCGCGGGCGAACCCTTTCTGGCTCACCAGTTGCGACTTCTGAAAGCTTCCGGAATCCAGCATGTCGTGTTATGCGCCGGCCATCTCGGCGGAATGTTGCGCGATTACGCAGGCGACGGCAGCCGCTTCGGCCTGAAAGTCGAATACTGCTTCGACGGCCCGGTTCTGCTCGGCACTGCGGGCGCACTGAAGCGGGCCGTCCCGCTTCTGGGCGACGAATTCTTCGTCCTCTACGGCGATTCCTATCTGCCCTGCGACTATTCGAGCATCGCGCGCGGCTTCCAAGCATCGGGAAAGGAGGCGCTGATGACGGTTTATCGAAATCTAGGCCAATTCGACGCCAGCAACGTCGAAATGACCGCCGCCGGCGCCATCCGCGTCTATGATAAGAAGGACCGGACGCCGGCGATGCAGCATATCGATTATGGTCTGGGCGTTTTCCGCGCCGAAGCATTGGCGCGCGTGCCACCGGGTACCCACTTCGATTTGGCGGAACTGTATCGGCAACTGCTAGCGCAGGACGCGCTGGCTGCGTACGAAGTCCCCGGCCGATTCTACGAAATCGGATCGTTCCAGGGCATTCAGGAACTTGCGGAATATCTTTCGGCCAGAAAGGAACGATGACTTTCACCGAGCAGTTCTTGACCGAAGCCGCCGCCATCGCCGGCAGCCTGGACCGCCAGGCGATTGATCGGCTGATTGAAATTCTCGCGGCCACGAAAGTGGCTGGTGGACGTTTGTTCATTCTCGGCGTAGGAGGCAGCGCCGCGAACGCTTCGCACGCCGTGAACGATTTTCGCAAAATCACCGGCATCGAAGCCTATGCGCCCACCGATAACGTTTCGGAACTCACCGCCCGCACCAACGATGAAGGCTGGACCAGCGTCTTCGCCGCCTGGCTGAAAACCAGCCGCCTTCGCGCCCAGGACACGATTCTGGTTTTCTCGGTCGGCGGCGGAAACCTGGAAAAGCAGGTCAGCGCGAATCTGATCGCCGCTCTCGATTATGCGCGCGAATGCGGCGCCCGCATCACCGGCATCGTCGGTCGCGACGGCGGATATACCGCGCGGGTCGCCGACGCCTGCGTCATCGTGCCAACCGTGAATGCCGCTCATGTAACTCCGCACTCGGAAGCTTTTCAGGCGGTCATCTGGCACTTGTTCGTCTCTCATCCGTTATTGAAGTCGGCCGAGACCAAATGGGAGTCGGTTCGTTGACCAGAGCGGTATTTCTCGATCGCGATGGCGTCTTGAATGAAGCGGACCTTCGCAACGGCAAACCTCATCCGCCGGACAGTCTCAAGGACCTGAGACTCACCCCGCATGTCGAAGAGTGCCTCGCGGATCTGAAGCGCCTTCAATTCCTGCTCATCGTCGTCACCAACCAACCCGATGTCGCGCGCGGCAAGCAATCCAAAGCCGCGGTGGAGGAGATTCATCGATTCCTCGCCAGCCGCCTGCCCATCGACGATGTTTACGTCTGTTACCACGACGACTCAGATCGATGCGAGTGCCGCAAGCCGGCCCCGGGATTGCTGCTCGAAGCCGCCCAAAAGCACCAAATCGATTTGCGCCACAGCTTCTTCATCGGCGACCGCTGGCGCGATGTGGAAGCCGGACGGCGCGCGCATTGCCAAAACATTTTTATCGATTATCGTTATGCCGATCGGCGTCCCGACGAAGCCGCCGTCGTATTCATGGCGGATTCTCTGCGGACTGCTGTAGACTGGATTTTAGCTCATGCCTGAAAAGCCGCTGTCGGATCTGAAGGTCAAGATATTCGCAGATGGCGCCGACAAGCGGACCATGCTCGAAATGCTGAAAGATCCGCTGATTCAGGGCTTTACCACTAATCCAAGCCTGATGCGCAAAGCTGGCGTCGCCGATTATGCCTCCTTCGCGCGCGATGTTTTATCGGAAATTCGCCATCATCCGATTTCGTTCGAAGTCTTCGCGGACGACTTCGCGGAAATGGAGCGCCAGGCGCACAAGATTGCCGCCTGGGGCGAGAACGTGTTCGTGAAAGTGCCCGTCACCAACACGCGCCGCGACCCCGCACTCGACCTGATCTGCCGCCTGAGCCGCAGCGGAATCAAGCTCAATGTCACCGCGATCCTCGCCTTGAGCCAGGTGCGCGATGTCTGTTCGGCGCTTCAGAAAGGCGTCCCGTCGTTCGTCTCGGTGTTTGCCGGTCGCGTCGCCGATACGGGCCGCGACCCGGTCCCGCTGATGGCGGCAGCTCTCGAATACCTGAAGCACCTGGAAAGCGCCGAATTGATCTGGGCCAGCCCGCGCGAGCTTCTGAACATCTTTCAAGCCGACGCGATCGGCTGTCACGTGATCACTGTCACCGGCGATCTGCTGCGAAAACTGGAACTGGTCGGCAAGGATTTACACGACTATTCTCTCGAAACCGTTTCCATGTTCCACCAGGACGCCGCGGCATCCCGGTATTCGCTATAAGAGCTGTTGAGAATCCTACCAGCCGCGCGCGTAAGAGTCGGTGTGAAAAGTCGGCATCCACCGCTTCCTCTGGTCGCGGCCGGGGGCGCGGCGCGTTCAAATTTCAGCAGCGTAGCGAGCCGCGACCAAAGGAAGCGGTCGATCTCGCGGGTTTTCAAATCGCCTCGTAAGTAAGTATTCTCTAAATTGCAGCGGTCTCGGTTTCGCGTCGATGGGACTCCGTTAGCGCCTCCGTCCGCACCGACCTCAGCACGTACGAACGCGATGCTTTGAACAGCAGATTGACAGGCTGCGCCGATTCCGTTATCGGGACCCTCCATTCGAACTCGCCCGATTCAAAACCGCGCTGCGCGATCCGCCGGCCGTTGGCGAGAACCGCCAAATTCTGGGGTCGCGGCATCGAACCGGACAAGACCAGCGTTCGCCGGCCGCCCGGCGGCAGCATGTATTTCACGGCAGGTCCAGCCGACAGGTCCGGATACCATCCCTGCGAACGATGAAGGGTCCTCTCAATCCAGTATCCGCATCCCACATGAATCAGCCGCTTCATGAATTCCGAAGGGACGTAACTTTCCCAAGTAGTCCGGCAGGTCTCCAGCCCGTAGTAAATGTAACCCGGCGGAAAACGGAGACCGGTGTGCTCCCGCAGAGTTTTGGCGATTTCCCGCATGCGCTTCGCACCGCCGGAAAAAGACTTCGCAGCGGGATATTCTCGCAAAGATCCCATGTATTCAGGAATATAATGCAGCGGATATCGCTTACCAATTCGAATCAATATGTCCCAATCCATCACGTAATGAAGATCCTCGCGAAGATAGCCAACCTCTTCGATTACGCTGCGCCGGAAATATACGGTCTGCTGCAAAATATAATCCGACAAATGGACCAGCTTCCACAGATTAAACGGCTCCGTCCAGGGAAAGCGGCCCTTGCTATATCCCTGCTCGTCAATTAGATAGCCCTCGCCATACACGGCGCCGGCGGCAGGAGCTCGCGCGATTCCCTGCACCGCGTTGCGCACCGCGCCCGGCAGAATCAGATCGTCGGAATTCAACCAAGAAACAATCGTTCCCCGGGCCGCACGAAATCCTTTGTTAATAGCATTGGATTGGCCTCGATCTTTCTCGGAAACCCAAGTGACACGCGAGGCGTAATCCTTAACAATTGACGCAGTCTCATCGGTCGATCCGCCGTCCATTATGATGTACTCCAGGTTCGCGTAGTCCTGGCTCAGCACGCTTTCGATGGTCGCGCGAATGAAACGCCCTTGGTTATAGGACGGCGTTACGACCGTGACCAGCGGATCCATCAATCGGAGTATACTTGAGTTTCGATGCGAGGATTTCCGCTCGTCAGCATCGTCACGCCCGTGTATCAGATGGCGAACTTCGTTGACGATACTCTGCGCAGCGTCTTCAACCAGGACTATCCCAGAATTGAGTACATCGTGATGGACGCTGGGTCCACGGATGGAACCCTTGAGATCGTCCGGCGGTATGGCGCTCTGCACTCGGACAATGTGAGTTTCCATTGGTTCTCCGAACGCGACGATGGCGCCGCCGAGGCCGTCAATAAAGGGTTTATGCGTTCCACGGGGTCGGTATTCGGCTTTCTCAACGCAGACGACACCTACCTGCCGGGCGCGGTAAGCGCGGCGGTCCGCGCGCTGCTGGAAGATCCCACAGCCGACGGAGTCTACGGCGAAGCGAACTGGGTAAGAGCCGACGGAAGCGTGATTGCCCGCTATCCGACGCGGCCGTTCGATCCGGATCTGTTGATGTCAGAGTGCTTCATCTGTCAGCCGGCATCGTTCTTGCGCCGCGAAGCGTTCGCCGCGGGAGGAATGCTGAATCCGTCGCTGAAGTATTCTTTCGACTACGATTTTTGGATTCGCGTTTCCAAGACGCATCGCTTGCGCAAAATCGGCGATCTGCTGGCGACCTCGCGCATGCACGGCAGCAACAAAACCATCGGCGAGCGAAGAAAAGTGCTGCGCGAAACCATCGCCGTGTTGCAGCAAAACTGCGGGTATTCGCCGTTTCGCCACGTCCTGGCCTACACCGGGCATCTCGCGGATGGCATGGATCAATTCTCACCGCCGTTCCGTCCATCTCTGACCAAATACCTGATGGCCTTGCCGCTCGGCTGGCGATTTAATTGGAGACATCCCGTCCGCTACACTCACGAATGGGCTTCGGCCATGAGCTTCGAAGCCATGCGCCGCCGTCTTTCCGGGCAATAAGCTCGCGTATGGTCGTCTCAAATAACGCCTGAAGCCTCGGCGAACCCTTCGAGCGTGGCACGATCCCAGCGGGTGGCTGACTCACAGGTAGCCGCTTGATGTACAGATTATCTTCATATAGAATGTCTCTACATGGATCTGTTGCCAGGAACGCTCGATATGCTGGTACTCAGGACCCTTCTCGCCGGCTCCCTGCACGGCTATGGAATCGCCAAAAACATTCGGAACACCTCCAACGAGGCGTTGGATATCGAGTTCGGGTCGCTCTATCCGGCGTTGAAGCGGCTCGAAGCGAAAGGCTGGATCGCATCCGCCTGGCAGACGTCCGATCACAATCGCCGCGCCAAGTTTTACAAGCTCACCGCGGCAGGCCGGAAGCGCCTGATACAGGAACACTCGAAGTGGGCTGACTTTGTGAGCGCGGTGGGGCGGATTATGGGTACATTGCCGGAGATGAAAGGATGACGATCTGGAATCGACTCAAATATCTGTGGCCGGAGCGCCGGCGCCACGGAAGAGCGGGAGATGCAGGAGGAGTTGGAATCGCTCACCGCGATAGCGGGCCGCCAGCAACTCGGCAACCTCACGCTCGCGGCGGAGGACGTTCGTGCAACCTGGGGCTGGACATGGATCGAGAGTATTTGCGTGGACGTCCGCTATTCGTTCCGCGCGCTCGGCAGGCAGCCCGCGTTTGCCGCAGTGGCGGTGCTCTCACTCGCTCTCGCAATCGGCGCGAACAGCGCGATCTTCAGCTTCGCCGACGCGGTGCTCCTGCGGCCTCTGCCGGTAAAGAATCCCGCGTCTGTGTTGGACGTCATTAGCACCACGCCCGACAATCCTTTTGAGGGCATGTCGTTCCCCGATTACCGCGATCTTCGCGATAAAAGCCGCTCCTTTAGCGGGCTGTTGGCGTACCGCCTCACCAGCCTGGCGGCCGCCTCCAATCCCGCTGCGCCGGCGCAGATTCGCTTTGCAAACCTGGTCAGCGATAACTTCTTTGCCGTGGCTGGTGTAACGCCTTCGATCGGCCGGCTATTTCTGCCTGACGAAGCAACCGCTTCCGCCCAACCCGTCGCGATGGTCAGCTATGACTTCTGGCAGCAGAACTACGCGGGAGACCCTTCCGTGATCGGCAGCCGCTTGCGCCTGAATGGGATCGTTTTCACCGTCATCGGTGTTACTCCGGAGTCCTTTACCGGCTTAGATCGGTTCGTTCGCCCTAGCGTCTTCGTTCCCCTCGGGATGGCCCAGCGCCTGGACGGTGAGCTGGCGGATCCGCTGGAGGACCGCGGACGGCACGATCTGGTGGTGAAGGGCCGACTGAGCGCGGGTGCATCACAGCAACTCGGCGCAGGCTGAGCTTTCGACCATCGGGGCCGCCCTCGAGCGCGAGTATGTGAAGACGAATCGCAACCGGCACATGGCGGTCCGCACGGAACTCAAGCGGCGTATCCAGCAAACCCCCCAACTGGTGGCGCTGGTCAAGATGCTGAGTGGGCCTGGTGGCCCTTATCCTGATCATTGCGTGCTCGAATGTCGCGAATCTGTTGCTGGCCAGGGCGCGCGCCCGCAGCAGCGAGATCGCAATCCGGCTGTCCATCGGAGCAGGGCGGGGCCGCGTAGTGCGGCAACTGATGACCGAGAGTCTCATCGTGGCGCTCGCCGGAGGCGTCGCGGGGCTGCTGGTTGCGTACGGCGGCGTTCTGCTGCTAAAAACATTCAGCGTTCCGAACGATCCCCCGAATGTCCTGGGCGCTGAGCTGGATTGGCGTGTGGTGCAGTTCAGCATGCTCGCCGCGTTGGGCAGTTGCGTCTTCTTCGGACTGGCTCCTGCCTGGCAGACCGCGCGCACCGACTTCGTGAGCGCACTGAAGTCCGGCGGGGACCGCGCGTGCGGCAAGCCGCGCACAATCGGCCGCGATGTTCTGGTGGCCGGCCAGATTGCGCTCGCGATGGTGGTGCTGATCGCAGCCGGCATGTTTCTAGCGGGCTTCCGGAGCATGTTGATGCTGCCGCCCGAATTTCGCACGGACCATCTGATCAGCCTGGATACCGCGCCCGCCGTGGTGCACTACTCGCCCGAACAGACGCGAGCCTTCTATCGCCGGCTGGTGGATCGCGTCCGCACGATGCCCGGCGTGGTGGGGGTGGCGATGACCGAATCGCTACCGCTGTCACCCTCTCAAACGATAGTCACTGTGGTGCCGGAGGGGTACCAGTTCCCGAAGGGCCGTGAAAAAGAGATTGAGTTCGGCGCTGCCGTGGACGCCGGTTATTTCAGCATCATGAATGTGGAAATTAAGTCGCGGGCGCGCCTTCACGGTGGATGATCGCGCCGGATCGCGCCGCGTGGCGATTGTGAACCAGCAGTTTGCAAAGACTTATTGGCCGGACCAGGATCCGATTGGAAAACGCATCCGGCTGGACAGTCGGGACGGCCCCGCTGCGGAAGTGGTGGGAGTGGCGAAGACTGGGCACTATCTGGCTGTGAATGAAACCACGGCCCCCTATGTCTATCTGCCCTACGAGCAGAACCCACGCTCGCGGATGACGTTGATCGTCCAGTCGGTAAGCGAACCCGGTGCGCTCGCGGCGCCCTTGCGCGAACGGGTTCGATCCATCGACGGCAACGTGCCGGTATTCAACCTGCGGACCGTGGCGACGCTCTACGAAAGCCGCGTGACGGATACCTGGCTGCAGATGTTCCAAATGGTGGGGACCATGGGATTCATCGGTCTCGCGCTCGCCACCGCTGGGCTCTACGGGCTGGTGGCGTACACCGTGAGCCGCCGCGTGAAGGAGTTCGGTATCCGCGTCGCCGTCGGCGCGAGCCGCCGCGACGTGGTGTGGCTGGTGGAGCGCCGTGGGTTGATTCTAGCCGGAGTCGGTATCGCGATGGGCGGGGTGCTCACCGCTGTGGCAACGCCAATGCTCGCGGCGGGCTTTCCAGGGCTCGGCGTATCGTCTCCCGCGGTGTACGCTCTGGTTCCGCTAATGTTGCTGATGGTAAGTGCGATTGCAAGCTATGTGCCGGCACAGCGTGCCGCCGGGCTGGACCCGCTGCGCGCGCTGCGGAACGAATAGCGGCCCGGGTTCGGGCAGAACATGCTGGCGGAGGAAGAGGGATTCGTTCAATTGAGGGGTACGTAGTTCCCGTAACTTACACATTCTCTGTTGTGCCAGTCCCGCCAAAAAACCGGCAGAAATGCAGGGCGCGGGCACAATTTGGGCACGCCAAAAGGCATTATGCCTTCGGATATAGCGCATTCCATCTGCTCACGCGATCAGTTCCGGGACGCCCGACGCCCGGTATCTTGCTGCCGAATCCGCTTTCGTTCCATGATGGCTTGTAGTGGGTGATGAGAGCGAATTCCGCGGCGAAAACCCACCATTCGCTGTTGAACGTCAGATAGCGGCACGTCATATCGGCGAGCGTTATATTTTGCCTGCCGCTGATTTTGCTCGCGTGTTCAGCAAGTCGCCCCCGCAATGTGCGCTTGCTCTTGGTAGTTCCTTTGGAAGCCTTGCCGACGTAAACGAGTTTTCTTCTGTAATAGAGGGCGTAGATGCCGCTGGCTTGCGGCCCTACGCCTCGGCTTAAAGAGAGAAGTGGGCTGCTTTCAAGCTTTTCAACGACCTGTGCGCGGATTCCGCGGTCGAGATCGAAGTCGAAATGATGTTGATCGTCTGCCACTGAATCCGCGATCGTAACACATTCAGGTGATTTCCCTCAGCGCTTCTTGAGCGCGTTGGCGACGGATTTTGCCACCGTTTCGGCAAGGCGCACGGGAACAGCATTGCCCAATTGCCTCATGGCCTCCGTCCAAGCGCCCTGGAATGTATAGTCGTCGGGAAAAGTTTGGAGGCGCGCGGCTTCACGAACCGTGAAGTATCGTACGGAACCGTCAACGCGGGCGAGCATGTTCTCTCCGCCGGGAACTCCGTGATCGCCAGCTTTTAGCGTCTTCGCGGGCTCATCGAGGGGACTGCCCGTATGGCCGGGATAGCTCCGCGCACCGGGGTTGAAAACGTGGTTTGCGATCTCGCGATGATCCTTCTCCGGGTTGGGCAGGTCGGAGATTGCATCGCGCACGGTAAGCCATGGCAGTTTGTCGGCATCGAAAAGCGAGTCGCCATCGACGCGGATGCGTTCAACACGAGCTTTTTGCCTGTCTGTCAAAACAGGACGGTCCTGCTTCTGGACCTTGTGTCGATCCCAATAATTGCCAGTTACCCATTGGGATTTGAGCAGCGTGCTCTCTGAGAACTCGCCCTCCGGAAAAGTCCATTTGATGCCTAAATCCGAGCGGAACCCAACGAAGAAGACACGCTGCCGTCGTTGGGGTACACCGTAATTTGCCGCGTTCAGCAGTCGAAAAACCACGTTGTACTCGGTTAGGTCGGGGTGGGCCGTATGCTGCTTCTCAAGCCGCGAACGGTGTTCCCTCCAACTCTCAGGTTTGGTGCGCGCCAGACTCGGATGCATCATCTGAAGATAGATGTACTCGAAATAATCTGCGAAGGTCTCCCGCATGAGCCCCTTCACGTTTTCGAATATGAACGCCTTCGGCCGCAGTTCGCGCACCGCGCGTACCGCTTCTGGAAACATGTCGCGCTTGTCCATATTGCCCTTGTGCTTTCCGCCAATCGAAAATGGCTGGCACGGCGGGCCGCCGGACACCACGACGATGTCTTCGAGCGGGGAGTAGTTGAAAAGTTTAACGTCACCCTCGTATAAAGGCCACGTTTCTACGGATTTCAAATGATGGCGCTGATTCTCTCTAAAAGTCTCGCATGCGTCGTGGTCCCGTTCGATCACGGCGGCGTGGTGAAAGCCGGCGTTCGACATCCCTATGGCAAGGCCGCCAGCCCCGGCGAAAAGTTCAACGCTTCGCATCAAGAAACCTCCTTATGCGCGCCGTAAGTCGGTCGGGTTTGTTGATCTGGCACTCCCAGATGATCATGACGTTCCAACCCTCCCGAACAAGCTCTCTTCTATTCTTTTCGTCTCTTTTTCTGTTGCCTTCGAGTTTCGGAATCCAGAAATCTGCGCGGGACTTTGGGAGTCGTGCAAGAGCGCAGTCTTTGTGACGGTGCCAGAAACAGCCGTGTACGAAGACGACTTTGCGTCTCTTCCTGAAGACGATGTCCGGCTGCCCTGGCAACTCTTTCGCGTGCAGTCGATAACGGTATCCGAGCCCAAAAATGAGGCTGCGGACGAAAAGTTCTGGACGCGTATTTCGGGAATGGACCCGGGCCATGATCTCTGACCGTTCAGATGGCGAGAGATTATCCACACGTGCTACGGCTCCTTCCGTTTACCAAATAGCGGCCATCTGTCCGCGACATACTTTCCGTCGCTTCCCGCACGACCCAAGCTAGGGAAACCTTCTTTTCTTTGGCAATTGATTCCAGCGTTTCGTAGACATCCCGAGGGAAGCTGATCGACGCTCTGATCGCGGCAGTCGAATGCTCTTTTGTCCCTGGAACCTGTTTGCGCACAGCCACGTGTTGTCCGCCATGCGGACTTCACCATTTTACACCACATCGGTGAACGGGCAACGGTATTTGGGTCGTTTCCGTGACAGTGAGCCGGCTCGAACAGAAACGGCGTCCTTCTTCGCGCGCTTTCCGACCATGCGATTGCAAACAAACCAGGTAACACTGGCGGAGGAAGAGGGATTCGAACCCCCGAGCGAGTTACCCCGCTAACGGTTTTCAAGACCGCCGGTTTCAACCACTCACCCATTCCTCCGCTCACTATCTTAGCGTGATGTCGCCGCGTGCGACAATGCGTGAATGCGATCGCGCGTGATCGGCGTGGCAGGGCTGTCGGGATCGGGGAAATCGGAACTGGCGCGGCAGTTGGCGTCCCGGCTTCCCGGCGAATGCGCGGTGCTGTCGCTTGATTCCTACTATCATCCGCAGCCGCATCTGCCCGCGCCCGACCGCGCCCGCGTCAACTACGATCATCCCGATTCGCTCGACTGGAAACTGCTGGAAAGTCACCTCGAAGCATTAACCCGCGGCCAGGCGATTGACGAGCCGCGGTATCTGTTCGCGGAGCATACGCGCTCAAACCAAACACGGCGCGTCGAGCCGCAGCCTTTCCTGATTCTCGAAGGCATTCTCACGCTGCATCGCGCCGAAATCCGAAACTTGCTCGATTTGAAGACGTTCGTCGAGACGCCGCCGGAGGAGTGCCTGCGCAGGCGCATGGAACGCGACGTCGCCGAGCGTGGACGCACACGGGAAAGCGTCATCGATCAGTATCATCAGACGGTTTGGCCGATGGCGATCGAGTTCGTCCTGCCCAGCCGCCAGTTTGCGAACCTGTCCGTCAGCGGGGAGCAGCCGGTCGATCAAGCGGTGGAAGCGGTTCTTTCGGCGCTTCATTCCGTGCGAAGCGCGATCACCGGGTCGAGCCTTGCCGCGCGCCGCGCGGGAATGTAGATCGCCACCAATGCGACGCCGATCAGCACGGCGGCAAATGTCGCGAACGTCACCGGGTCCTTGGCCGGCACATTGTAGAGCAAATTCGCGATCAGGCGCGTCACAGCGAACGCCGCCGCCGATCCGCACGCGACTCCGATCAAGATCAACGCCAGCCCTTCCTTCAGCACCAGTTCGAGCACCATGCGTTGATTTGCTCCCAGCGCCACGCGGATGCCGATCTCCGCGGTTCGCCGACTTACCGAATAGGAGATGACGCCGTACAATCCGATTGCCGCCAGCAGCGTCGCCAGCAGGCCGAAGAAGGCGGAGAGCGTGGAAACGATGCGGTCCGCGAACACCGATTCGTCGATCTCCTGCTCCATGGTCTTCAACTCCGATATGGGAAGATTCGCGTCCGCGCCGCGCACCGTTTGCCGCAGCGCCGACGCGATCGACTCCGGCTGCTGGCTGGTGCGCACATAGAACGTCATGGAGCCGCTCGTGTAGCCTTGCGCGTAAGGGCAGAAAATAAACCGCTGCTTTTCTTCACGCAGGTCCGTGTACTTGCCGGTCTTCACGATCCCGACGATTTCGATCTCCGTCTTCTTGTCGCTCACAAAATGAAAATGCCTTCCCAGCGCGTTTCCATGTTCGAAGTAAGCGTCGGCGAAGGTGTCGTTGACGATGGCGACCCGGGGCGCGGACTCTCCATCGGCTTGGGTGAATTCGCGGCCGGCCAGCAGCGGAATCCCCATAGTCGAAAAAAACCCGGGATTTACCAGGTTGGCGTTCGGCGTGGGCTCGCCGTCCTTTCGCTCGCGGCCCGGCACCTCGATCGAATCGAGGTTGTTATCGCCGGTGAGCAGCGGAGTCTGCGAAACTCCTTCCGAGCGCACGCCCGGCAGCGATTTCACGCTCGCGATCAGCCGGTCGAACAGCGGAACCGCGCGCGCCGCGTCATAGCCGTTCAACGAAGGATTAATCGCGAAGCTCATCAGATGGTCGGTGTGAAAACCTGTGTCGATCTGGCGCAGGTTCCGGAGGCTTTTTAGGAACAGTCCCGCGCCGATCAGCAGCACCAGGGAAAGCGCCACCTGCACCACCACCAGCGCCTTCCGGTACATCACTTGCGACCCGCCGCCGGACACGTTGGCGGCCTGTTCCTTCATGGCGGACGCGACATCCGGCCGCGTAGTTTGCAGCGCGGGCGCCAAACCGAACAAGATGCCCGAAAGAATCGAAATCGCCGCCGTGAACGCGAGAATCCGCAGATCCGGCTCGGTCGAAATCGCGCTGATCAGCGCTCCCAGGGGAAGCAGACGCAGAAGCATCCCGCCGATCCACATGGCCAGCAGCACGCCCACGCCTCCACCGGCGATCGACAGGACTACGCTCTCCACCAGAATCTGCCGCACGATATCGCGGCGGCTCGCGCCGAGAGCCAGCCGGATCGCGATTTCCTTTTTGCGCGCCGCCGCGCGCGCGATCATCAGATTGGCGACGTTCGCGCACGCGATCAACAGCACCAGCGCGACCAGAGCCATCAGCAAAACCAGTGGCGCCTGAAACATCATGCGCAGCGATGAGATCCCGTTGGCTGCCGGCACCAGCGTAAGGTGGCGCTGCACAAACCGGCTCTGAAAACTGGCGGAGGCTTGCGGTATGTCCTTCAACTCGGTTTCGAGAATCGGACGCCAGAACGCGTTTATGGCAGCTTCGGCGGCGGCTCTTGAAACTCCGGGTTTCAGCCGCGCGATCACGTTGAGCCACAAACTGCGGCGGTCCCGCAATTCGGGCATGCCGGGGACCATCTGCGCTTCCATCGTCACTGGAACGAACAACTCCGGCGATTCGCCCACAGCCAAGCCTTGAAATCCCGGCTGCGCTACGCCGATCACTGTTAATAAGTGATTGTTCACATTCACGGCCTGATTGAGAACCGAAGGATTGGAGCCGAACCTGCGCACCCAGAACGCGTGGCTCAGCACGGCGACTGGCGATGAACCCGGCGCCCGCTCGTCTTCCGCCGTAATCGGCCGCCCCAGCACCGTCCTCACGCCCAAAACGCCGAAGAAATTTCCGGTGACCAGGTTGATGTGGATCAGTTCGGTGCGGCCTCCGGAGGAAAAGCTCGCCGCGGAGCGAAACCACGCCAGCACCCCGCTAAACCCCGGCGCGCGATCCCGAAAATCGCGATACATGGGGTACGAAAAACAATACGAAGAGTCGTAGCTGGTCTCGAGATGAGCCCTTATCGGCCCATTCGAGGTGAGCAGCGCCAGTTCCTGGGGACGCTGAACCGGCAGCGCGCGCAAGACCACTCGATCCATCAAGGTGAAAATCGCCGTATTCGCGCCGATTCCCAGCCCCAGCGACAGGATCGCAACCGCGGCGAATCCAGGAGTCTTGCGAAAACCTCGCAAAGCGAATTCCGCGTCACGAAGGACGGAGCTCATAGGGTCACTCGTGCAACTTCCGCCCCATTTTAGCGATTCGCTAAATCGATGAATTTAAGAATCCGGGCAGTTCCATCGCGACACGCAGTGCCCGCTTGTGGGACTGCGTTGTTCGGGTCCGTTCAGGCGATCAGGCTGGGGCGTATAATAATGGCGTTGTCGCGCCCGAGGGTTTATGGGGAAATGATATGAAACTGCTTACAGTAGTGGCCGCCATGGCGGCGATCAGCGCGTTCGCGATGAAAATCGAGCCGATACAGTTGGCAGGTGTGACGTGCCAGACGCCGCCTCCGCTGCATTGCCCGGACGCCGATTGTCCGGGGCCCATGGTGATCGAGCAGGGGACCGCGGTCGAGCCGAAAACCGGCCGCAAATTCTTTCTCGATTATCCCTGCGATTTGAAGCGCGGCGAAAAGGTGACGTTCATCCTGAGCCTGCACGGCTTCGGATCCTACGGGAACTGGCAGCGCCACTATTTTCCGCTGATGGACTACAAAGAGAAATATCGCCTGGTAATCGCCACGCCCAATTCGCCGACGAAATTCTGGGCGGAATCGGACGACGAGTATCTGCACAACATCGTCGACATGGTGTTTGAGCAGGTGGGCAGGAAGAACATCAAAGCGTTCTGGCTGGTGGGGCATTCGCAGGGCGGGTTGACTTCGAACCGGCTGGTCCGCACCGACTTTTTCAAGGACAAGGTCGACGGCTGGCTGAGCCTGTCGGGCGGACGGTTGGGAGGCAATCCTGGTCGAGGTGGTTTCGGAGCGCTTTCTGCGCCTCCGCCGGCAACTGGAGGACGTGCGAGCGCGACTCCATCCATCGCCGCATCGATGGCGGCCCTGCGCGAACCTCCGTCCAACGATTTTTCGTTCATCTATGAGACCGGACAGCGCGAGATGGACGATAAGGGCTTGCCCGAAACGTCGACCTGGGCCACGAAATATGGATGCAGCGCGCGGGTGCGGCGCCCGGATGTAGTGGATACAAAAGCCGGCTACGTCTACGACGGCACTCGGCAGAATCCGCCGAATCCGCCATGGGGATTGCTGCCGAGGCCGGGAACGGCCGAAGTGTTCGAGTATCAGAAATGCAAAGGCGGCCGCGTGGTCGCGGACGTGGTGCGGCTGGAGAAAGGTCACACGGAGGGTCTGGAGCCGCACGTCACGGAGCAACTGATCGTGTTGATGCTCGCGGCCAAGAGGAAGTGAAAGAAGACAAACGGCTGATCCGGCTGACGAAAATCTGCCTCGCACTGCCGGAAGCGACGCGGCAGACTAGCGGGAGCCACGCGAGTTTCCTCGTCAAAAAGAAAGTCTTCGCGTACTTCCTCAACAATCATCACGGCGACGGCCTAGTTTCCGTCTGTGCGAAAACGATGCCTGGCGATCATGTGGCTCTCGTTGCGGCGCAGCCGGATCGATTCTATCTTCCTGCGTATATCGGACCTCGCGGCTGGGTTGGGCTGCGCCTGGACGTGGGCGAAATCGATTGGGACGAAGTCGCCGAGTTGGTCGCGCTGAGTTACTGTCGAACCGCTCCCAAAACTTTGGCGCCGATGGTGAAAACGAGATAGTGGCATTGACCGCTCCCTCGCGGTCGCGGCTCGGCTAGCAGCTAGTGTCCTGAGTCAGAAGTTCGTTGGATAATTGCTGCCCCACAGTCCTACCTACAACGCCCGTCATCCCGAGCGCAGCGAGGGATCTGCTTTTAAAGCGTTGATAACAGCCCAACGAAAAGCAGATTCCTCGATCCGCTCGGAATGACTGTGGGGTCGGATGGCCATTGTAGCCCCGGCATGTAATGCTGCGATTTTCTGACTCAGGACCCTAGTGTGGCACAGCCCTGCTAGCCGAGCCGCGACGGCCACGGAGCGGTTCTCCATTCGTCACACAGACTAGCCGCGGCGAACCGCAGTGGGCATTTCCGCCCAGAATTGCCGCATTTCCGATCGCGGATCGTTTTCCACGCGAACTTCGGTATCGAATAACATCGTCGCTCGCTTGGACGGCTCGTACGCCGGCCAGTTCGGGATCTTCGGATTGTTGGGATCGGCATTCTTCGCCAGTGAAACCCAAGCGGACGCGAACTTTTCCCACAGCGCCCGCTGCTGCGGCGATCCCGTTCCTCCGATGCCGTCGCGGTAGCTGTTGAAGGACGCAGAAACGTCGGTGCCGTGCACCGCGCCGAATTTCCCTCCGAAGCTGGGGCTTTCGAAGGTCCAAATATACATGTACGCGGGAGCTTTGCCGAGTGCGGATTTGCGCTCCGCCTGCGTCACGGCACTGCGGCGTCCACCGGCGTCGGTCGCGATCTGCGCCTGGATCAGGAATGGCGACTTCGAGGGGTAGCGCTTGCGATACATCGCCACGATTTGCTCGCCCTTTTCGCCGTATCGCTGATTCATCATGTTCTTCAGCCCGGCTTCGTCCAGATCGAAATTGGTCAAGCCTAACGCCGCGTCTTCGAGCGTGGTCGATATGATCACCGGGATATCCGCAGATTCCGGCGGGGCCGTGGGATCGAAGGGATGATGCGGAAGCACCGCACCGTCCATCACCGGAGTGAAGCTTGCGCCCGCGCCGAGCGACGTCTGCGCTTCCAGGATCTGCTGCCAGGAAACTTTCTGAATGTCGGCGATATTGCCCTTCGAGATTCCCAGCTTGCCAAGCATAGCTTCCGCCGATTTGGCGGCTTGCTCGCGCGTGGCCAGGCGGATGGTCGAGCCGCTTTGCACCGCCGCGGAATGATACAGGCCCTTGCCCGACGGCATCGCCAGCATGGTGGACGTTTTCGCGCCTCCGCCGGATTGGCCGAAGATCATGACTCTCGATGGATCGCCGCCGAAGTTGGCGATGTTGTCGCGGACCCACTGGAGGGACGCCACCAGGTCCATCATGCCGACCACTCCGGCTTGCGCGAATTCAGGCGGTGCACCCGAGTCAGCTAGGTGCAAATAACCGAAGCTTGCCAGCCGATGATTCACCGTCACGACGACAACGTCGCCGAATCGAGCGAGTTGTGCGCCATCGTAGCCGGGCCCGTTACCCGACCCTGTCGCGAATCCACCGCCGTGGAAGGAAACCAGCACAGCGCGCTTCTGGCCGTCGTTCATGCCTGGAGTCCAGACGTTCAGCGATAGGCAATCCTCGCCCATGCCGCCGCCGGAGTGGAGATCCCACTGGATCATCATGGCGTAATCGCTGCGCAGGTCGGCGATAGTCTGCGGGCTGATGTGCCCGTGTCCGAAACATTCGCGGACGCCAGTCCAAGATGCGGGTTTCTGCGGAGGCATGTAGCGATTCTTGCCGCCGGTGGGCGCGCCGTAAGGAATGCCTTTGAACTCCTTGATGCCGGCGTCGGCGATGCCTTGCACTTTGCCGGAGGTGGTTTCCGCGGTCCAGAAGAGTTGGCTGTTACCGGTGGACCCGGCCAGCCCGGCAGCGGGCCGCGACACGGCGTTTTGCGATTGTGCGACCGATTTCACGGCGCCGAGCGCGGCTAGGGCGATCGACGATTTTTTCAAGAATGAGCGGCGATTCGTCATGGAAGGCTCCTTCAATTGCCAAAGTATACGCCTTTTCTGAGAATCACGTCCACCGACCGGTCGGTAGGTCGCTTGACGAGTAGGATAACCTCGGTATTTGGAGGCTCATTATGTCCCTTCGGCCAGTGAAACGGCTCATTAAAGCCAAACCGACCTTGGAAGGCGCGGGCGTGCATCTGAGGCGCGCCTTCGGATTCGGCAACACGACCGAGTTCGATCCGTTCCTGCTGCTAGACGATTTTCGCAACGATGTGCCGCAGGATTATTTGGCGGGATTCCCATGGCACCCTCATCGTGGCATCGAGACCATCACTTATGTCCTGGCTGGAACCGTCGAGCATGGCGACAGCATGGGCAATCATGGCGCGATCGCGGCGGGCGACGTCCAATGGATGACGGCGGGGCGCGGGATCATTCATCAGGAAATGCCCAAGGGCGATCCCGAAGGCCGCATGCACGGATTCCAGCTTTGGGCGAATCTTCCTGCGTCGCTGAAGATGACCGCGCCGCGATACCAGGAGGTGAAGGCGCCCGACATTCCTCTGGTCACCGATGACGATGGAACTGGAGTCCGCATCGTGTGCGGAAATTTCTGGGGCACGAAAGGTCCGGTGGACGGAATCGCGGCTGATCCGATTTATTTGGACGTGTCGGTTCCACCGGGACGGAAAAAGACGCTGCCGGTGGAGACCAGTCGCCATGCGTTCGCTTATGTGTTCGCGGGGTCGGGGAAATTCTGCAATGCGTCGGGTCCTCTGGCGGTGCCGACCGAAGGAGTTGGATGGGCGGATAAAGTGCCTCCCTCGGAGGCTGACAATCGGTCATTGGTGTTGTTCGATCGCGGCGATGAAGTTACCGTTCAAGCCGGGCCTGACGGGATTCGTTTCCTGCTGGTGTCGGGAAAGCCGCTGGAGGAGCCGGTGGCGTGGTACGGTCCCATCGTCATGAATACGCAGGAGCAGTTACGGCAGGCGTTCGATGAGATCGAGCAGGGGACGTTTCTGAAGGGGGCTTCCTAGTCGTTGGATAATTGCTGCTTACAACGCTCGTCATCCCGAGCGCAGCGAGGGATCTGCTTTTAAAGCGTTGATAACAGCCGAACGACAAGCAGATTCCTCGCTCCGCTCGGAATGACTTTGGGGTCGGATGCCGGGTGGATCAGCTACTGTGAATGGTTGCGAGAATCGCTCCGTGACCATCGCGGCTCCGTTACTTACGGAGACGCGCGGGTTAGCAAGCGTTCATTGTTCGCGTTTCCACTAGCGTAACGGTGGAGTGCTGGGAGGGGCGTGGCGATGATGGGTCGCCTGCTCGTAGGCGTAGGCGAACTTGATCAGCATCGCTTCCGACCATGCGCGTCCGTAAATGGTCATACCGGCCGGCAGCGTGCCGCCGCGGGTGAAGCCCATAGGAACATTGATGGCCGGGAAGCCGGTCGTTGGCGAATAGAATTGGCTGTTATCGCCCGCGGGTGTGTTCAGGTCGCCGATCAAACGCGGAGGATTGCTCCAGGTCGGGTAGACGAAAGCATCCAGCTTGAGGCGGTCCATGGTTTTCAAAACAACATCGCGGACCTGGTCGCGATAAATTTTATCGGCTTTGCACGATGCGGAATCTGGTCCGTTGACCGGGCCGTTTTCGGCCTGCTCCAGCCGGCGCTGCACCGAGGGATGAAAGCGGCCGGACTTGATGATGTCGGCCAGCGTCTTCATCGGCACGCGATCGCCCTGTGCGGCGAGATAGCGGTTCAGATCGTACTTGAATCCCATGCAGGCTCCCAATTCCCTGGCCGGACGCTGAATCTTGTCGACTCCTTCCACAGTGGCCGGATCGACGATGGTTGCTCCCGCTCGGCGAAGTTCGTCGACCGCCCCCATGAACACGCGGATCACTTCGGGATCGGTGTTCGGGCGTTCATATGCCTGGTGAAGAACGCCGATGACGGCTCCACCGAGTCCGTTGGCGTCGAGCGATGCCGTGTAGTTCTGGGGCAGATGAGCCGCTGCCGCGGCCGTGACAGAGTCGCTAGGATCTTCGCCGACGATCACCTGAAATACGCGGGCGGCATCTTCCACCGTACGCGCCATTGGCCCGGCGATGTCGGCCAGAAGATTCAGGGGCAGCACACCGGCACGGCTGGTCAGTCCCATGGTGGATCGAATCCCAACCAGCGCCTGATGCGACGAAGGGCCTCGAATTGAGTTGCCGGTATCGCTGCCGAGCCCTACCAGGCCGAGACTCGCGGCGACGGCGGCTGCGGTGCCTCCGCTGGAACCGGCGGTGACTCGGTCCAACGCGTAGGGATTCTTGGTGTAGCCGGGCAGAATCGAGTTCACGGTTTCAAACGGGCTGAACGCCCATTCGGCCATGTTGGATTTGGCCAGGACGATCGCGCCGGCGTCCTTCACTCGGCTGACCAGGAACGCGTCTTTGTTGGGGATGAAGCCCGCTAAAGCCAGCGCGCCATCGGTGGTTTGAAGCCCATTCGTCTCGAAGTTGTCTTTGACGATCACCGGTACGCAGTGGAGTGGTCCGGTGAGGCCCGACTGCGCGAAGCGGCGATCCAGCTCGTCGGCCTGCTTTTCGGCATCGGGGTTCAGGATGATGATGGAATTGATCGCGGGGCCGTTCTTGTCGTAGGCGTCGATGCGTTTCAGATATTGCGCCACCAGCGCATGGCAGGTGAGGCGCCCGGCTTTCATCGCATCCTGGACTTGAGAAATGGTGGCTTCTTCGACCTCGAAAGGCGCGGCGTTTTGCGCGGCGAGCGGTACGGTTATGAGAAAAATCCACGGTAAACAGCGAATCATCTGACAAGGATAGACGACGGGCTGAATGTTTCGCTTGGTTGCTCCAGCTAAAATTGTTGAGATGAGATTTCAGATCGCGATCCTTTTGTTGCCGCTGATTGGTGCTGCGCAGACTCGCGTCGATGTTCTGCTGCGCGGCGGCCAGGTGATCGACGGCTCGGGAAGTGCGGCGAGGATTGCGGACGTGGGGATTCGTGGCGACCGGATCGTATTCATTGGCGATGGCGCTAAGGTTCAAGCCGCGCGTAGCATCGATGTCAAGGGTCTGGTGGTCGCGCCCGGGTTCATCGATCCGCACGCGCATGTGCTCGACGATCTGGCCGATCCGGCGCGCAAGGCGAATGAGGCGTATCTGATGCAAGGCGTCACGACCGTCATCACCGGGAACGACGGCCAGGGTCCGATTCAGACCGCGGCGACGCTCGCCAAATGGACGCAGCAGGGTATCGGGACCAACGCGGCGGTTTATGTGGGACAGGGAACGGTGCGGCGCGAAGTGATGGGAATGAGCGATGCGGCGGCGAGTCCTGACCAGGTCGCGAAGATGAAATCGCTGGTGGAGCGCAGCATGAAAGACGGCGCGATCGGCATGTCTACGGGCCTTTACTATGCTCCGGGCAGCTACGCCAAGACCGAAGAGGTGATCGAGCTGGCGAAGGTCGCGGCGGCAGCGGGCGGGATTTACGATAGCCATCTGCGCGATGAGGATTCCTACACGATTGGCTTGCTCGGCGCGGTTCGCGAAGCGATTCGCATCGCGCGCGAAGCCGGAATCCCCGTGCACATCTCGCACATCAAAGCTTTAGGGCCGGAGGTTTGGGGACAAAGCTCGCAGGTGATCGAGCTGATCCGCCAGGCGCGGGCCGAAGGCCTGGAAGTGACCGCGGACCAGTATCCGTACACCGCATCCGGATCGAGCGTGACTGCGTCGCTGGTGCCGAGATGGGCGGAAGCGGGAGGAAATAACGCGCTGCTGGAGCGGATCGCGGATGCGTCGGTGCGTCCGCGCCTGGTTCAAGAAATGGAGGCGAGTCTGAAACGTCGCGGCGGGGCGGATTCGCTGCTGATTATTTCGGGTCGCGACCGGTCGCTGATCGGGAAAACGCTGCTCGCGATCGCTAACGAGAAGAAAGAGTCGCCGGTTGAGGCGGCACTTGAAATCATCAAGGGCGGAGGCGCGGGCGTGGCGTCGTTCAACATGAGCGAGCCGGACATCGAAAATTTCATGAAGCAGGATTGGGTGGCGACGGGATCGGATGGGTCGGAAGGGCATCCGCGAAAATACGGGACATTTCCAAGAAAACTGCGCGTGTATGTGAATGAGAAGAAGACCATTACGCTACCGTTCGCGATTCACTCCTCGAGCGGGCTGACGGCGGAGATGCTGCACCTGAAAGATCGAGGATTATTGCGCGAAGGCTACTACGCCGACGTGATCGCGTTCGATCCTTTTGCGATAGCCGACCGGTCGACCTATGAGCATCCTGATGTGCTCGCCACGGGAATCAAGTACGCGATCGTGAACGGGAAGATCGCGATTGAAGACGGGAAATACACGGGCGCGCTGGCCGGGCGGACGCTGCGGCGATAGCTCATGGAAACTTTGCTCAAGGGAATCGGGGAACACGGGTATACGATTCTGTTTGCGGCCGTATTTCTGGAATCGATCGGACTCCCGGTGCCCGCCGCATTGGCGCTGTTGATCGCCGGCGCGGCGGGCGCGCGTGGCTCGATGAACGTGGCGCTGGCAGGCGGAGTCGCGTTTTCCGCGCTGGTTCTGGGCGACATTCCGATGTTCCTGTTGGGTCGATACACGGGATGGTGGCTGCTGGGGCACTTGTGCCGCGTGTCACTGAATCCTGAGTCGTGCGTGCTGACTTCGGCGACTTCGTTTTACCGGCGTGGGCGGGCGGTCTTGTTATTCGCGAAATTCGTGCCGGGGTTGAACACGATGGCTCCGCCGCTGGCGGGGAGTATGAATATGCGCCCGTCGCAGTTCCTGTTGCTTGACGGCGCCGGCTCGGCTATCTATATCGCGACGTACGTTGGGATCGGCTACCTCTTCAGCGACGCGATTGCGGCCATCACGAAAAGCTATCACCTGTTCAGCCGGGTTATGGGCTGGGCTTTGATTGTGGCGATGGCATGCTACGCCGGGTACCTGATATGGATCTGGACCAAGGGGCGGAAGCTGCGCTCGATTCCGGTGGTGAGTCCGACGGATGTGGCTCGGGCGTACTCCGCGGAGGGCGCGGTGATCTACGACGTTCGCAGCCACGGCTACTATGAGCGCAACGCGGTGCGAATTCCGGGCTCGAAGCGATTGGAGCCGAATGCGATTCATATGTTCGACGAACAGTCTGTGTCGGCAAAACTGATTTTTTTGTACTGTACTTGTTTGCGGGAAGCGACTAGCGCTCGGGTCGCGGAGGCGCTACGCAAAAAAGGAGTGCATTCGGCGGTAATTGAGGGCGGGCTGAAAGGCTGGATCAAAGCTGGGTTGCCGACGGAACCGGTTCCGGAGGAAGAGATGGTGGCGCTTCCGAATTTCAGTTGACATACGGACGCATGAGGGATTTGAATAAGCAGGAGAGAACCGCCATCGAAGCCGTCGCCAGACACTTCGCGGCAACTTGGGAAAAGGGTAGCGATCCTCCCGACGCCTATATCACGGTCGCTGGGAAACGGGTTGCTGTTGACATCGCAACCCTCAAACGGCGGAGCACTGGGCAAGGTAACGCCGCGAAGCCTCGATTGAGGTTCGATAAGGCTGTGACCAGAGTGATGGAGCGTCTGCAAGCGACGCTTGTCGAAGCCGTGCCGGACGGCATGACAGTATTGCTGACCATCACCGCTCCCATCCGTTTGCCAGCGAAAACCGCTGCTTCGCTGGAAGAAAAAATACAGACTCTTCTCGGGCGTGGATCGCTGGGTCGAGACACGAAAGATACGATTCACGGGAATCGTGTCCGGATTCGATTATTGAGAAACGAATCTGAGCGAGCGCCAAAACTGATTGGTTTCGTGCACAATTCCGATTCAGATCCACTTCAACTTTTCAACATGACCCATGAAATGCTTGAGTTGATCGGCGCAGGGGCCGGCAGACGTGCTCCTGCGGTTGATCGATGGCTGGTTGTGATCAGCGCCGCACGAATTTCGTGCTTAGAGGCATATCGCTACATCTATTCGCAGCTTCGCACGGCGATCGGCTATAAGAAGGTTCTTATGGTGTTTGGCGATGGGCGAATCGGGATGTTGACGGAATCATAATCCTTCGCAGGCGGCTTCTACGGTCGGGTAAAACTTGAACACTGTGTCGAGGCGGGTTACGCGGAAGGAGTCGCGGACTGCGCCGCTTGCGCCTGCCAGCCGCATCTGACCGCCGACCTGGCCGAGACGGCTGAAGGTGTCGATGAAACGGCCGATTCCGGTTGAGTCAATGTGCGTGACGCCGCTTAGGTCGAAGACCAGGTTCTTGTGTCCGGTTTTCAATAACTGCGGCACTAGAGATTCGAGCTGCGCGGATTCCTCGCCGAGCATCAGCTTGCCGCGCAGCGTGAGCACGCTGGTGGCGTCGGTCCGATCCTCTCTGTCGACGGCGAGTGGCATTCCCTAACTCTTGAGCGTCATGGTTTCCGGGTCCCACTGGCACAACCGTTGGTCGAAATAGCTGACGTTGGAAAGCAGCGCGGGACCGGCGGCGCGAAAGCCGAAGGTCGCGTCCTCCACCACGGGTTTTCTCGAACGAATCGCTTCCAGGAAGTTGCGATGATGATCCACTGAATCGTCGTAGCCGTGCGGCGGCGCGTAGGTTTCCTGTCCTTGGGGGCGCATGGAATCGGCGTTGGCTCGCTTGGGGGGATATTTGTCGCGATAGGCGCGCAGAAATTCGTCTTGCACAGTCTTCGGGAAAGTATCAATGGTGTAACCGGGCTCGGCGTTGCGAGGCTGCTTGTAAATCGACACGCTGCCGCCGATGGTCATGATGCCTTCGCTGCCCAGGAAGCGGAATCCGGAGCTTTCTCCTGCGCCATCGACGAAATTGACGCGCAGGGCGAGGTTGAAGGCTGGATGCTGCGCGGTCTTCGGGTAATCGTACAGGCCGAGCATGACATCCGGGACGTCCCGGCCGTCTTTCCAGAAGCGCAGACCGCCGGTGGCGTAGACGCGCGTGGGTCCGATGGCGCCGGTTACGAAATGCATGCCGCTGAACAGGTGCACGAACAGATCGCCGCAGACTCCGGTGCCGTAGTCGCGATAACAGCGCCAGCGGTACAAACGCACCGGCTCGAATGGGACTTTCGGGGCGCGGCCCAGGAACTTATCCCAATCGACGGTGGCGGGCGAGGCGTCGGGGGGAATCGAATACTGCCACGCGCCGATCGCGTCGTTGCGATCCCACCAGGCTTCCACCATGTTCAGCTCGCCGATCGCCCCCGCGGCGAGAAGATCTTTGGCTTTCTGATACACCACGGAGCTGACGCGCTGGCTGCCGGCCTGAAAAATCCGGCCGGTTTTGCGCGCGGTTTCGATCACGTCCTTACCATCGGTGATCAACTGCACCATCGGCTTCTCGCAGTACACGTCCTTGCCAGCGTTCATCGCGTCGATGCAAACTTTCTGATGCCAGTGGTCCGGAGTCGCGACGATCACGGCATCGACGTCGCGACGCGCCAGGATTTCGCGATAATCTCGTGAAGTGAAAAGATCCTTGCCCCATAATTCCTTCGATCGCGTCAGGCGGCCTTCGTAAATGTCGGCGACGGCCACCAGTTTCGATCCGTTCGCGAGGTTGGACCGGACGTCGCTCATGCCCTGGCCGCCTGCGCCGATCAGCGCGATTTGCAATTGGTCGTTGGCGGAGCGCGTGCGATCCTGTGCGGCGAGATCCTGCGCCATCAACGGAGCGACGGCAGTGGAGATCAGCAGGTTCCGGCGTGTGGTTTTCATTCGACCTTCTGTAGGACCTCCTTATACTCAACCTTCTGGCCGCCCTCGTGCGTGGTGGTTCCTTCGCGGGTGAGCGTCTTGCGGTCGGGCGAAACCGTGTAGTAGGCCGTGCCGACCGGCTCATAGCCCATCTTGGTCTGAACCAGATAAGTATGATCGTCGCGCTTCTTGCGGACTTTCGCCAATCGCAAGGTCTGATGCACGTAGTGCGAATCGGTCAGTTCGATGGAGACGTGATCGTAAGTGGGCGATCCGGTGACGCGATAATCGAAGCCGTCGGTGCGGGCAAAATAGTTCGCGCCGTGCTTCTGGCCGTCGGCGGTCACGCTGGCGGATTGATAGCGCAGGCCGTTGGTTTCTTCGAGAATGCGGAGTTCGAGCTGAGTAGGAGGCTCGCCAACACTGAACTTGGATTGCTCGCGATTCAGCCGCCAGGTGCCCGCCAGCGGAGATTTCGGAGGCGGCAGAGGCTTCATCATCAGATTCTTGAATTCGACCACGCTGCCCGCGTTGTGTTGCTGGAGGGCCAGAAAGCCGTCGGTATAAGTATTCGCCTGATCCACGAAATCGACCGTCTGTTTATCGTTCACGAAGATCTGGATGTGGTTCCCGTCGACGATGATGTGTTGCGTGAACCAGGTGTCGTCGGGGATCAGTTGCTCGAATACTTTGACGAAACCGTAGAGGCTGCCGGTTCGCACTGGATCGGTGTGGGTGCTATCGACCTGGGCTTCGTAGCCTTTGGGGAAGCCCGGGCCAAAAGCGGTGCGGAAATACATACCGGAATTTCCGCCGTGGTTGATCCGAACTTCGGCTTTGAACTCGCAGTTGACGCACTTCTCCGTCATGTAAAACAGGTGACTGGCGGGGCCGTCGCCGCGGATCGCGCCATCCTTGACGGTCCAGGATTCGGGATGCTCGTTGGCCTTCCAGCCTTCGAGAGTGGAGCCGTCGAACATCGGTATCCAGGGGTCCTTCTGATGTTTTAAGTGGTTCGCACCGAAGGCCAGCGAAGCCATGGCCAGGATCAACACAGTACGCATTCACCCGAAGTTTAGCGCATGTAGGGGCATCCGTCCAAAAGTTTTGAATGTCTGCCGATATGCATAGTGTCCCGGAACCATTCCGGGGGCCCGCAACATAGCATGTTTGCAATCATTGGTTTCGTCATCGTCCTGGGGGCCGTCCTGGGCGGCTATCTGATGGAGCACGGGAAAATCGCTGTACTGGTGCAGCCTGCCGAGCTGATTATTATCGGCGGCGCGGCGATCGGGACGCTGCTGATCGCCAATCCTTTGCCGCTGCTGATTAAGATCGGCAAAGGCATGGTCGGGGTTCTGAAGGGCAGCCCTTATACGCGAGCGCTTTTTGTCGATACGCTCAAGATGCTGAACGAGCTGTTCTATTACGCGCGCAAGAACGGCATGGTCAAGCTGGAAGAGGACATTGAGAATCCGGAGAAGAGTCCGGTGTTCACGAAGCATCCTCAGTTTTTGGCGAATCATCATGCGGTCGCGTTCATTTGCGACACGCTGCGAATGTCGATCAGCGGCGGCGTGCCGGCGTTCGACCTAGATCAGATGATGGAGCTCGACATGGACGTTCATCACGAGGAATCGGCCAAGCCGGTGGCGGCGCTTTCGTCGGTCGCAGATGCGCTGCCGGGTTTGGGGATCGTGGCCGCGGTACTCGGCGTGGTGGTCACCATGGGAGCGCTGGGCGGTCCGCCGGAGGAGTTGGGTCATAAAGTTGCGGCGGCTTTGGTGGGAACATTTTTGGGAATCCTGCTGTGTTATGGCTTCGTGGGTCCGCTGGCGGCGAATCTTACCAAGCTGAATGAGGCGGAAGCCGATTATCTGCGCTGTCTGCGTCAGGGCGTGATCGCGTTTACGAAGGGATCGGCGCCGGTGTTGGCGGTGGAGTTCGCGCGGCGGTCGATTCCGAACGATCTGCGGCCGTCTTTCAAAGAGCTCGAAGCCGCGATTCGCAGCGGCGGCGCGTCGCACGCGGCTGCACCGGCTGGGGCTCCGGCGGAAGCCAAGGCTTGACGTGAACGAGAACACGACGGTCATCATCGTTCGCAAAAAGAGCGGCCATGCGGCGCACCACGGCGGGGCGTGGAAGGTCGCCTACGCCGATTTCGTGACCGCGATGATGGCGCTGTTCATCGTGCTGTGGCTGATGAATACCAGCGAGCAGACCAAGAAAGCGATCAGCGCGTATTTTACCGATCCATCCGGGACGGCGCATCTGATCGGAAGCGCCAATGCGGGTAGCGGCGAGACGCTCAAGCTCACCAAAGACGACATGTCGACGCTGAAAGAAAAACTGGAGGCGGAGATCAAGAAGAGTCCCGAGCTAGCCGCGCTGAAGGACAACGTCGAGATGACCGTAACAGGCGAGGGCCTGCGTATTGAGCTGATCGAGACTGAGCGCGGGCTATTTTTCGAGTCCGGAAGCCCGCATCCGAGCGAAGCGGGAAGAGAAATGATTGAGCGCTTGGCGCAGGAGCTTGCCAAGCTACCGAACGATTTGATGATCGAGGGACATACCGACTCGAAGCCGTTCGCGGGCGGCGGGGATTACTCGAACTGGGAACTGTCGGCGGATCGTGCCAATGCTTCCCGGCGGATGATGGATCGCGCGGGCGTTCCCGATGAGCGGTTCAAGCAAGTGCGTGGATACGCAGACCGGAGTCTTCGCGTGAAGGATCATCCGGAGGATCCGTCGAACCGGCGAATTACAGTGATCGTGCGATATCAGCCGGCTCCTGTGCCGCCGACGCCGAGCGAGCACAAGTAGGCCATCCTTTCCGTCTTTCAATTCCTTCTTTCAATCTAATGGGGCCCCGATCCGTTTCATTCCCTCAACGGCTTGGGTCTACTGTAACCCGCATAGCTTAGGGGCCGGATCGATGTTCCGACGTGACATCCGCCGCGCGCAGACCCTCGCAGCAGAATCTAGAATGCTGCTCCTGGTCGATCCAGGCTCTCCGGCAAGCGAGCGCCCGAACTCCTTGCTTAAAAGATAAACGCATGTCGTGCAAACGGCACGCGGGCTGAAGTGGGAAGTGATAGAGACGCAAGGAATTCTCCCGCGACGAACTTCAGGAATGACAGAGGGACATTTATCGGAATCCGAGAAATCTCAGTCCCGGTTTTCCCCTAGGCACTCGACATCACGGTGTTGGCCTTGGTCTAACGTGATTCAATTCCCAGGAACTCAGATTGTTAACTTCGCCCTTGCCTTCAGCCAAAATAAACGCCTTTTCGATAACTCGACTGCGAAAAACAGAGCTAAACTCTAAGACTTTCACCAAGTAGTCCTTCAGTGCAAAGCGATGCACAAAATCAATGACGTGTTCGTTCGCGTTGTATCCCCCTACGGTCCGTGTCGTTTCCCGTCGCACGACGCGAACCCACGGATTCATCGACAGCGTGGGCTCATCCGGCGTACCTTCACTGACGGCCATTGGCCCGTCGATTACGCACACGGCGAGCACAAGAATAGGCTGAATGGATCTGTTCCCGCCCACTCTTCGATAGTAGGATTTTGTGTGCTCCAGAGCGCTCACGAGAGGCAGCACAGTATTCTGGTATGCTTCCGCACCACTGATTTCGAGGCCTCTCCACCGATGTTGTTCGTCTTCTCCCGAACTGCCTTTGCTTTGCTCCTTTTTGCGACTCGCACGGACCGCGCTGCCTTCAGTGCCTTTTCCCCGCGCACGACCGAATGAGGTGCAGACAGGAGGATCGTTGCTAACGAACAGCTCGGTGTCAAGACGGAGGCAATTTGCTGGCGCTACCTGTCGATTGGACGAACCGGCGAAAAGCGTCGGATGCTGCACGCCAGCGATCACCGGGAAATCGGGGATTACTCGACCAGTTGAGGCAACGCTGCTGAAGAAGACAAAGGGGAGATCCGAATGCTTGCATTCGACCAGCAGTGCCATCGCTGGATTCACTGCAACACCATCCTCTTGCGCGGCCTCTAACGTCTTCCATGCAAACACGTCCAGCGTTCTGGTTTCGTTGGCCGTTCGATCGGAATAACCCCATTCCTCGGTCACAACGAATAGCTCTTTCAGTTGCGCGGCCACGACGCTTTGAAGGGGATAACCCGACCGCCGGATCACATCGACAAGGCGCGCCTCGGGAAGTCCGTCCGGAAGCTTGTTCTGTGGAGGGTTCGAAATCATGGTAACCCGAATCTACTCTTCAATCCATCATCCTCTCGTGCGGTGCCGCGCTACACCTGTCTTTGTCATCTTCAAATCAAGATCGGGCCTGGTACCTGCCCGCGATGTAGTCATTGCCTTTGATAGTACTATCCATCAAGAGGGAAAACCGGGACCGGCGGAGATTTCTCGGATTCCGACAAATGTCCATCGGTCCGCGTTTCGCCGGGGTTCGCTCCTCAGTGAGTCATCGCGTAGACGATGTAATTCACTCCGATGCGGATTCCCAGGGCTGAGAATTTTTCGTCGTAGCGCGGATCGTCGGCCCACTCCCAGGAATCGCCCAGATCGGAGTTTGGCGACATGGCGACCATCAGCCTGCCTCGGTCGTCATAAATTCCGCGCCACTGCGCGGGGCAGCCGTTGCATTTTTCGGTGACGCCGGTGGACAGATAGCGCGCGCCGGGGACCTGATAGCGATGCTCCAGATCGAATACGGTGTGGAAAATCGGGTCGCGATCGTCCAGATCCACGATTTCGCGGTCCGGAAAGACACGGTTCATGCTTTCGATGAAAACTTCCCAGTCGCCGGGGCCCCAGAAGTCGTCGCACATGAAGAATCCGCCGCGCAGAAGGTAATCGCGAAGCTTGGCGGCCTGCGCGTCGGTCAAATTCCAGCGGCCGGTTTGGACCGCATAGAGCCAGGGCCAGTTGTAGACGTCGTCGCCGTCGTCGAGATTCACGGGCTGTTCCACGGACCGAATCTGAATGCGGGTCAAGCGGCGCACGGCTTGCGAAAAATGACGATCGGCGCGGGGGTAATCCTGGGTCCAGATGGAGAGCCCCTGGGTCCACTCGCCGTTTCCATACGCGCCGAATCCGCGGAAACGGCCGCGAATTTGCGGATACATCAGGCGGGCGAAGGCGAATTCGGTTTTCTGCTGCCAGTCGGGAGGGAGGGGGAAATTTTCGTACTCGACGCCGGGATATTGGCGGAACGGCTTCTGAAAAGCGAAGGCTGCGCTTACCAAAGCGAGCCCTGCTGTCAGCCGCACCACTTCGAGTTTCATAACCCGCCTTCCCGAGGATATCACCGCTCCGGCGGGTCGCTTGCTGATGCGCGCGGCTCGATTCGCGGGCTGAGAACACGCGGTCATGGGTTTCCATTGGGGAGGGAATCGCTTGCTGGCGCGCTTGTGTGAAAACCCGCTAGATTAACCGCTCCCTCTGGTCACGGCTCGCATACGTTGATGATGTGTGGGGGGGCCGACCTGAGCCGCGACTACAAGGAGCGGTTAATCGTCGGTTTTCACACAGACGCGGGCTGAGATCACGGACGGGCTGCCGCTGCGCTTTGTTGTCGGGACTAGAACAAGCCTAGCTTGCGGCCTAACCGGAACCAGAGTGAGCTGTTCAGAGCTTTCGTTTCCGAATCGAAGCGCTGGCGAAACTCGCGCCACTCTTCGAGCACGGCGCGCGTGCAGTCGACGCTGAACGCGAATTCGCCTTTGCGGGCGGCGATGGGCAGCGACCACGCTTCGGAATACACGACCCCGAACGGCAGGTAATTCTCGGTATAGATCCGCGTGTTGGTGAAACCGGCGGCGGTCAGGATCTGTTTGAGATCGGTCTCGGTGAACTCGCGCATTTCGAGCGCTTTTCCCGGGCCGGGGCCATGAAAGACGGGCTTTTCGAACACCTGCACTTCACCCGAGCGGGTACGATTCACCAGCACCACTCCGTCTCCTACCTGCGCGAAGCCGAACTGATAGATATCGGGGTAGTGTTCGTGCATCGACGGTTCGATCGAATAGGGAACCGTGAAAATCAGCACGCCGCCGCCGGGTTTCAGGAGCTGGTACGCGTTGCGGAATGCCGATTCGGCGGGCGGGACCACGTGTTCGAATACTTCGCTCGAAGTCAGAAAGTCGAATTTCCCGAAATCTTCCTTCGGGGGGTTGGCCAGATCGAATTTCGGTTCGCGCGTGAAAAAGGTATTTCGATAATCGAATGTGTCGGCGAGACGGATGGCGTATTCATTGGAATCGGTGGTGCCCATGCCGCGCAGGCACTTGATGCGCGGAAATTCCGGCAGCGTCAGGGGAGTGCCGAATAATTCGAGCGAAAGAACCAGCATCAGGCCGCGATAACGCACGCTCGACCCGCACTTCGCACAAGTGGCGGCTTCCCGCGTGAGCGATTCCGTGGGACATCGATTCGGCTGGCCGCAAATATTGCAGGTGAATTCGATCAATTCAAAAAGTAGGTTCGATACAGCGTATCCCGCTGTTTCGGAATAAACCCGGCGTCGCGGATCAGGCGGCGCAGCTCTTCTTCGGTGGCGCGATGATGCGCACCCGCCGCGCTGACCACGTTCTCCTCGATCATGATGCTGCCCACGTCGTTCCCGCCGAAGCGCAGCCCGAGCTGGCACGTTTTCAATCCCGGCGTGACCCAGGAAGATTGAATATTCAAAATATTTTCGAGATACACGCGGGAAAGCGCGAGGACTTTCAGATACTCGACCGCGGTGGCTTCTTCCTTCACGAACCGGCCGAGCGAAGTGTTTTCGCGCTGAAAGCTCCAGGGGATGAAGGCGGTGAATCCGCCGGTTTCTTCCTGGATCTGGCGCACGATGTCGAAGTGATTCATGCGCTGGTCTATCGTTTCGCCGGTGCCGAACATCATGGTCGCGGTGGAGCGCAAGCCTACGGCGTGGCAGGTTCGATGGACGTCGATCCAGTCATTGACGGACGATTTCAGGCGGCTGATGCGATGGCGCACTTCGTCGTCCAGAATTTCCGCGCCGCCGCCGGGAAGGGAATCGAGCCCGGCGTCCCTCAGCCTCGATAGGGTGTCGTAAAGAGATAACCCGCTGACGTTGGCGATGTTCACGATCTCCGGAGCCGAAAAGCAATGGCACCAGATGTCGAAGCGCTGCTTGATCGAACGCAGCAGGTCTTCGTACCAGTCGATTTTTAATTCAGGATGCAGTCCGCCTTGCATCAGGATTCCGGTGCCGCCGAGGTCGATGGTCTCCTGAATTTTCTGGAAAATCACTTCCTTCGAATGCACGTAGCCTTCGGCGTGACCCATGGGACGGTAGAACGCGCAGAAGCTGCAATATTCGGTGCAGAAATTGGTGTAATTGATGTTGCGGTCGATGATGTAGCTGACCACACCTTCCGGATGCAGCTTGCGGCGGACCGCATCGGCAGCCATTCCGATGGCGATCAGATCGTCACCGCGGTACAGGTCGATCGCTTCCGCGCGGGTCATCATGCGTTGGTAGCCAGCCTTTCGAAACGTGACGCTCGTTCGAGGTATAAGTCGAGCCCGGCGTAGTCGCGCTCGCCGAGTTCGAACACAATATGCTCCGTCAGATATTTTCGCACCACCGCCTCGGGGAAGCCACGTCCGGCGGCTTCGGTTTTGACGATGTCATCGATGTGCGCCAGCCCGAAGCGGCAGGATTCGACGAAGGCTCGGGCGTAGCGGTCCTCGATGATCTCTTTTCGACCCGCCCATACGGCGAAGACCATGGGGAGTCCGGTGATGGTGGTCCACTCCCCGCCCAGGTCGAGCGATTCAAACGGCAGCGCCGCGGGATCGACGCGCAGGGCCGCGTCTCCAATCAGAAGAGCTGCGTCGGCCTCGCCGAGCATGGTGGCGAGATCGGCGACGCGCGAAATCAGGTTCGGCTCGACTCCGAACTTTTCTTGCAAGATGATGCGCGAGAGCATCACCGAAGTGCGCGATCCGGAATCTGTGGCGAGCGTGCGAATCTCGCGAAAGGGGACCTTCGAGATCAGCAGAATGCTGCGCACGGGTCCATGGCAGGCGATCCCGGTGCCGCGAAAATAGTCGAGTTTCTGGCGAGCCATCTCGATTACGGGCACGATTCCGATGTCGGCTTCTCCGGACGCGAGCTGATCGGCGCATTCGGAGGGCAGTGCGAAGCGGAGGTCGAAGACGTCACGCTGGTCGCCATGCAGCATGCCCCAAACCAGAGGGACCGTGTTGAGATAACTAACCGCGCACACGCGCGGCTGGGAGATGGAGGTCAAGCAATCATTCTACAATGGCAGCAGGTACCTAAATTGCCCATGAACGAGATTGTCTTTGAAGTTACGCAGGAGGCTGACGGCGGATATTGCGCTGAATGTCTTACCGAGAGCATTTTCACGCAGGGCAGTACCTGGAGCGAATTGCGCGCCAACGTCCGGGACGCGGTGGAGGGCTTCTACTTCGATCGCCCCAAGCCTGAGTCGGTCCGCCTTCACTTGGTGCGCGACGAAATGCTCGCGCTCGGATGAAGATTCCTCGTGATTTGAGCGGCGAACAGCTTGTTGCCACGCTCTGTCGCCGTTGGGGCTACGTCAAAGTCAATCAAACCGGCAGCCACATCATCTTGCAGACGCAGGAACCTACGCCGCAGCGTATAGCTGTTCCGGCGCATGGATCGCTTCGTATCGGGACGCTCAATAGCATCCTTCGGGCCGTGGCGAAGCATAAAGGTGTTGACCGGCACGGGATTCTCGACGCCTTGGATTGAAAATTCAGCTCGCGAGCACAGGTCTTCGAGTGATCGAATCCCGCAAATCAGCGGAAGGAGTCGCTGTCCGTGGTTTGCCATGAAAAATATATTCCGCCACTCGTATGTGGGATGCGCCAGAACGTATTTTACGCTGGCATAGGCTGCTCCTGCGACGCAACACAGGTCTATCACCAAGAGCAAACCGACAGCCCTCCTGCCTAATCTCCGCTTGAAGAAAACGCGGAGGACTGACACCTCAGCGACAGAGGCAATCAGTGCCGAGAAGACGAGCACGGAGATCCAGCTGATCGGATCTGCGCGACCGGTTGGAATTCGATCCAGAATCAGGACATGAACGAGTTGCTCGAGAGCAATCGCGACTGGAAACCCAACGACAAAAATCCACGATGCCACGCCCATGGTGACGTTGGCGGTAACAAACGACCGCAGCGAAGTATTTGTCGAGTGACGCAGGGCGAGATGCCTCATCAGCAGGCCCGAGGGGAGGAACCAACTGGTGAAGACCAATCGCCCATGGCTCCAGTAGTATGGCAAGTTTACGTCGAGCATGAAGATTCGGACGGCGTAGATGAAGCGGACTGAATTGTCCCCCTCACCGCGCACACGCGTGGCTTGGAGATGGAGGTCAAGCAATCATTCTACAATGGCAGCAGGTGGTCGAATGAGCGACAAGCAACACGCGCATGATCTGCTTGACCGGCTTGCACCTGGCCAGCTTGCCGCCGTGGTTCGTCTCCTTGAGACGATTGTGTCAACCGACTACGCCGATACTCTGAGCGAATCCGAGCGCAAAGCGATCGGGGAGGCTGAAGAGTGGTTAAAGCGCAACAAGCCAATTCCTCACGAGGAGGTTCTCGCGGAGTTCGGATTGACCATGGCCGACTGGGAAAAGATGGCTGAGGAACCCGAAGAAGCGCCTCGGCGCAATGGGTAAGCCGATCACCGGGGTTGAATCATTCTGATGCCGCCGGAGTAGTCTCAGAGTCACGCTGATTCTCGTGTCGTTTGCAGATGACGAATGGGACGACCCATAAACAGGCTGTTTCCATTACCTCGCTTATCATCCGCGCCATCATGTCCCAAAGCCGTGGCGGCGTTCGCCCAATTTGTGACGCGTATTGCTGCAACTGGAAATACGAGTAGGGCGTCAACGCGAGTCGGACGATCTCAAACGCGAGCCAGAGTCCCCAGCCGATTGCGGCCGCACGCGCCAGCACCGCGAGAAGCCGGGATATCGGAATGTCCGCGGTTGAGGCCTCCTGTCGCTCCCGGAAGAGGGCGGCAAGCAACATGATGACTCCGATTTGCCCAATTAGGTTTAAGAAGAAAGAGAGGTTTTGAATGGTTCGAGGATCTCCTGACGCGGTGAGGACGCTCGCTGCTCCCGTCTTCCAATCGATTGCCCTCATTGCCGCAATGGAAGGACGCAAGGATCCGGTCCAGTTCGCGACAGCCATCGCCATCATCGTGCCGAGTGTCAAGGCTGCGATCAGGCAGAGCCGCCGAAGCCCGTCGGAAATACGAAGCGTTCCCTTATTGCGATACAGGGCGAAATAAAGCACCGGCATAATCGCAGTGAAGAGGTAAGCGAAGATCACCAAGGGAATGAACCACCGACCTGCGGTGCCGCTTCTCGACACGGTCTCAAGCAATGATCGCGATGAATTCCAAGCCGGGAGGGCGTTCCCCAGTACCCCCGCGACGGAAGCCAACAGGGCAGAATTCCTGATGTTCATGACGATTCGATAAGGAAATGCGACGGCTTGGCTCAGCGGCAATCATCCGCCAACCGACGATCATTCTACAATGGCGGCAGATGGTTTCTCTGTGACGTGTAAATTTGCGCCTCGTCGCGCGTCTTCCTTATCTATGCGAGTTTGTTTGCTGATGGTCGTCGCTCTGGCTGCCTGCGGGCCTAAGACGAGCACCGGGGTCAAAGTCGACGCCTCGCTTGAAACGCTGGTGCCGGCCGATACTGTGCTGCTGGTCGGTACTCGACTCGATGCGCTGCTCAAGACGCCGATTTATCAGAAGAATTTCGCCACTCGGGAAATTCCGCAGGTGGACGAGTTTGCCCGGAAGACCGGGGTCGATCCGCGCAAGGATCTGTGGCAGCTTTTATACGTGTTCAACGGGAAAGACGGGGTCCTGCTCGGGCGCGGCAAGTTCGCCGACGAGATGATGGAGCCCAATCTCACCAAGGAAGGCGTCCAGAAATTCACCTATAAAGGCACCAATATGTACGGGAACGATCGTGGAGCGGTGGTGCTTCTGAGCCCCACCACGGCGGCGGCCGGCGACATTCCTGTGCTCCACGCGTTCATCGACGCAAAGGGCAAATCGAACGGGCCGCCCGCTGCGCTGACAACATTAATGAAAGAAATTCCCGCGGATGCGCAGTTTTGGGCTGCCTATTCCGGCGGCCCGGTGCATCTGCCTTTCGACGATAACAGCAATCTGGCGAACGTCAACAAGCTGGTGGCGTATGTGCAAACCGGAACGGTGTATTTCGATCTGCGGACCGGACTGAACGGTCTGGTTCACGCCAACTGCGCGAGCGAGGAAGGAGCGCAGCAGGTGGAGAGCGCGCTGAAGGCTTTGATCGGAATCGGGCGGCTCAGCGTGCCGAAGGATCAGCCGGAACTGGCGCAGGTCTACGACACGATGCGCGTCACCCAGGAAGCGCGCAGCGTGCGGCTGCACATCGACGTTCCGCAGGCGATGGTGGATAAATTTCTGGGCCTGTGGCTGGGGAAAAATCCGCATATGACGCGATAACCTCCGCTACACTGGTTCTTCATGTTTCATGTTTTGGAAGAACGTGTCGCCGAAGCTTTCGCTGCCTGCATCGAGCAGGAATTCGGCGTGCGAATGGCGGTGCAGATCGAGCAGCCGAAGCAGCCGAAGTTCGGGGAGTTGGCTGTGCCGGCTGCGCTCCAGCTCGCCAGGGAACTCAAAAAGAATCCACGCGAAATCGCGGCGAAACTCACCACCGTTGGCGTCCGGATCGCGGACTTCGCGACCGTTGAAATGGCGGGGAATGGCTACGTGAACGTTCGCTTCGATCGCGGATACTATGCCGCGGCGCTGCTCGCGGGCGAGGGTTCGAAGAGCGCGGGCACGGGCGAAAAGATTATCGTCGAGCACACCAATATCAATCCGAACAAGGCTGCGCATATCGGGCATCTGCGCAATGCGATTCTCGGCGATACGTTCGTGCGCATGATGCGGTCGGCCGGCTCGAACGTGGAGGTTCAGAATTACATCGACAACACCGGAGTCCAAGTGGCCGACGTGGTCGCCGGCTTCCGCCATCGCGAACACAAATCGCCGGCGGAGATCCGAAATCTGATTGAAACCGCGCGCTTCGATTACGTTTGCTGGGACGTTTACGCGCGGATTTCCGCGTATTACGAAGAAAATCCGGATGCCAAAGTGTGGCGGACGGAGACATTGCATTCGATCGAAGCAGGCACGGGCGATGAAGCGGAGATGGCGCACCTAGTGGCGGACTCGATCGTCGATGCGCATCTGCGCACTATGTACCGGCTCAACATCGAGTACGACGTGCTTCCGCGGGAGAGCGAAATTCTGCACCTGCAATTCTGGGCGACGGCGTTCGAGCTGCTAAAATCCCGCAACGCGATTTATCTCGAAACTGAAGGCAAGAATAAAGGATGCTGGGTGATGCCGGGGTCGGCGTTCCGGGACGAATCGGAAAACCAGGAAGACAGCAAGGTGATCGTGCGGTCGAACGGCACGGTTACTTACGTCGGCAAGGACATCGCTTATCAGCTTTGGAAATTCGGGCTGCTCGGGAAGGATTTTTACTATCGCAAGTGGCACACCTATCCTGATGGACATGAGGTGTGGGCGTCCACGGATGAACCTCAGCCTAACGCGATGCGCTTTGGCGGGGGATCGCGCGTGTTTAATGTGATCGATTCGCGGCAATCGTATTTGCAAGATGTGGTCGTGGCCGGGCTGCGGGCGCTAAATTACAATCAGCAGGCCGACAACAGCGTGCATTTTTCGTATGAAATGGTGGCGATGTCGCCGGCCGCTTGTATCGAACTGGGCATTGATCTGACCGAAGAAGACCAGCGCCGGCCGTACGTCGAAGTGTCGGGCCGAAAAGGACTGGGCGTCAAGGCCGACGATCTGATCGACAAGCTGATCGCGAGGGCGCTCGAAGAGGTGACGTCGCGCCACGCCGAGGAACCGGAGGAGTCGCGAACGCGCGCTGCAACCAAGATAGCGATGGGGGCGTTGCGGTATTTCATGCTGAAGTACACACGCAATTCCGTGATCGCGTTCGATTTCGCGGAGGCGCTGAGCTTCGAAGGCGAAACCGGTCCCTATGTGCAATACGCGGCGGTGCGCGCGAATAATATTTTGAAGAAGCTGGCGGAGCGTGGGGAACAGCTCCCCGATTTTCGCGCCGAACTGTCGCGGGAAGCTCTGGCTCGCCAGCTTACGCAGGAAGATTGCTGGCAACTGCTGCTGGCCGCGTCGAAGTCGGATTCGGCGATTGCGCGCGCGATTGCAAGCGGAGAGCCGGCGCATGTAGCTCGGTACGCGTTCCAGCTCGCGCAAGCGTTCAGCAATTTTTATCACGAATATCCGGTGCTGTCGGAGACGAATCGCGAGAAGAAGACGTTTCTGCTGTGGATGACGGTGTATTTTCGGTCGCAACTGGAGCGGACGCTGCGGGTGCTGGGGATCGACGTGCCGGAATATATGTGAGCTAGTGTCAGAAAATCTCAGCATCACATGCCGTGGCAAGAATGGCCGTCCGACGCCAAAGTCATTCCGAGCGGAAGCGAGAAATCTGCTTTTCGTCGGTTGTTATCAGGGCTTTAAAAGCAGATCCCTCGCTGCGCTCGGGATGACAGGCATTGTAAGCATTACTACGTGGGGCGGCACTTACCCAACCAACTCGTGACACTAAAATAGCGCCGGCGCGGATTGAGAATCCGGGCAGCAGGTCCGGAGCGTCAAGCGTATCGTTCTCGCTTAGGACCAGCGCGGGACCCGCGGCTGACCGCCAAACCTCGATCTCGCGCGACTCGGGATGCACCAGCCACACGATCCTGGCGCCCGCGGAAAAGTACTGTTTCATTTTGCGCCGCATCGCGGTCGCGGTGTCGGAGGGCGAAAGAACTTCGATGGCAAGCTCCGGAGCGCCTTCAATATCGCGCCCCGGCTCGATCCGCTGGAGCCGCTCGTGAGAGATGAACGAGAGATCCGGTGCGCGCTTGATGTTGTCGCCCAGTACGAACAGATTATCCGACCCGAGCACCTCGCCGATCGGGTTCCGCGCCAAATACTCGAGCAGGGCACGGGTTATAGCCATCACGATCCGATTGTGCGGTTCATAGCGCGGCCGCGGTGTCGTGATTAGTTCGCCTTCGTCGAGCTCATATCGTAGCTCGTCCGGTTCATTCAGGCAGTCAAACTGCGCAACCGACCTCACAATGCTTCGATTCTACTATTCGTGGCGGATTGCGAGAATCGGGTCGATTCGAGTTGCCCGATAGGCCGGAAAAAAGCTGGCTGCGAGCGCTACTACCGCGAGGAGGGCCGATACGCCGACCAGCGTCTGGAGATCGGTGGGTGAAACGTCCAGCAACATGGCTCGCATCAGGCGGGTGACTGCCAGTGCGATGCCCAATCCGATCGCTAAGCCTACCAGCGTCAGCCGCAGGCCCTGCGACAGGATCAGGTTCAGGACGTCGCCCCGTCCCGCCCCGAGTGCGACTCGAATGCCCACTTCCCGCGAGCGCTGGGCCACCGTGTAGGCGAGCACTCCGTACAAACCGATCGCCGCCAGCGCCAGGGCGACTGCGCCGAAGAATCCCAGGAACGCGCCGCCGATGCGCTGCCCGAAATACGACGCGCTGATGGCCGAGGCCAACGGACGCACGCCAAAAACGGGAAGCGTCGCGTCGATTTGATGGATCGAATCCTCCACCGGGCGCGCGTAGGTCTGCGGATCGCCCATGGTTCGCACCAGAAAATTCACCTGAGAGGCGAAGTCCTGCGCGAAGGGACGGTATACCCATGGCGACGGCTTTTCGTCGAGCGTGTAGAACTTGGAATCACGGACTACTCCGGCCACCACCTGCCACGCGCCCTGGATTCGTATCCGCCTTCCGACCGCGCCGCGCGGGAGGTAACGCCGCGCAAAGGTCTGGTTGACGATGGCGACCTGCTGCGCGCCGGCGTTGTCTGATGGGGTGAATTCGCGTCCCTCGATCAGCGGCGTGTTCACGGTGTGAAAGTAGTCCGGACCCACGATGTTCGTATTCGCGAGCATTTCTTCGTTCTTGGCCGGCACGTAGCCTTCTGCTTCGAACCGGCTGGAACTGGTCCCGGAAAGTCCCAGCGGCACCGCGCGAATGGTGCTGACGGCGGTCACTCCGGGAAGGGCGGATAATTTTTCGGTCATCTCCCGGATTACGTTCGCCGCACGCGCAGCGTCGTAGCCGTTCGGCTGCAGATCGATTCCGGCCACTAAGACGTTTCTCGGATCGAAGCCAGGGTCGGCGGACGTGGCCCGATGCAGCGTCTTCAGAAACAGGCCCGCGCTGACCAGCAGCACCAGCGATAATGCGACTTGCGCGATGACGAGCGAGTTTCGAAGCCACGCTTTCTTGGGACTGGTCGACCCGCCGGATTCGTCTTTGATTGCCGCCACGACGTCGGGCCGCGACGCGCGGAGGGCCGGCACCAACCCGAACAAGAGCGTCGCCACCGCTGCGATGGCGATCGTGAAAAGCACCACGCTCCAATCGGATTTGATGGTCACACCGACCGGAAGATCGCTGGACGGGGCGAATCCCTGAAGGGAACCCATGGTGACCGGCAACGCTGCCAGCGCTGCGGCCAGCCCGCCGAGCGCGAGCATCGCGTTTTCCACCAGAAGCTGCCGGATCAGGCGGCCGCGCCCCACGCCCAGCGCCAGGCGAATCGCAATCTCCTTACGGCGTCCGGCAGCGCGAGCCAGCAGCAGATTCGCGACGTTGGCGCAGGCAATCAGCAACACGACGCCGACCACTGCCATTAACAGCATCATGACCGGACCCAGAACCGATCCGCCGCCGTCCTTCCAGATGGAGACCGCTTCGGCGCGGTTGAACTTATCCGTATGATTGAACTCGTGTGCCAGTTGGGCGGAGATCGCGGTCAGGTCCGCCGCGGCGCTCCGTTTGTCGACGCCTGGGTTCAAACGCGCCTGAGTTTGCAGCCAGCTGACGCCGCGCTTGGCGAGTATGTTATCGCTCGCGACTGCGTCGATCATCGACACCGGAATCCACATATCGAAGCGCAGCCCCAGTACCGAGCCGACGAATGCTTCCGGCGTCACTCCGATCACCGTGAAGTTGCGCTTATTGAGAAGAATCTGGCGGCCGACAATCTGCGGATCGCCCCCGAATTTCGTTCGCCACAGATCGTGGCTGAGCACGACCACCGTGTGACCGCCGGGATTTTCATCTTCCTCCGGCAAGAACGTGCGTCCCAATGCGGTCTTGACGCCGAGCATATTGAAATAGTTGGCTGAAACGGGCATGCTCCAGAGACGCTGGGGTTGCGTGCCTTCACCCAGGCTGACCGGCGATGCGCTCCACACCGCGAGTTCCTTAAGCGTATGATTGCGCTTGCGGATGTCGAGATAGTCCAGCCATGAGACCACGCGCTGGCCGCCTTCCGGTGCGTACCAGCGAATAGATTCCAGACCGTGGCTGTCGACACCCGCCACCGGATTGATCACGAGAGCGCTCAGCCAGGTGAAAATGGTCGCGTTGGCGCCGATCCCCAACGCCAGCGTGAGGATCGCGGCCAGCGTGAACGCGGGGCTTTTCCGAAGCTGGCGAAATCCGAAGCGGATGTCGTGAAGGAAAGTGTCCATACCTTCAAGAGACTACGCGTTCATTATGCAATTTGTTCGCCGCATTCAAGGCTAAAATGAAAGTACACATGACAAGTCAGAATTCCTTTGGCGCCGCGGGCGAGCTCAGGGCCGGCGGCCGGACCTACCGAGATCTTCCGCCTCGCGGCGCTCGAAAAAGCCGGGATCGCAAGCTTTCGCGCATCCCCTACTCGATCAAGATTCTGCTCGAGAATCTGCTGCGCTTCGAAGACGGCTCGACGGTCAAGCGGTCCGACATCGAGTATGTCGCGCAAGTGGGACCCTGCGGCGCGCCGCGCGCGAGATCAACTTCCGCCCGGCGCGCGTGCTGCTGCAGGATTTCACCGGCGTGCCTTGCGTGGTCGATCTGGCCGCCATGCGCGATGCGCTCGCGAAGCTGGGCGCCGATCCGAAGAAGGCCAATCCGCTGATTCCGGTGGATCTGGTGATCGACCACTCGGTGCAGGTGGACGAGTTCGGCACCAGCGGACGCGTTCAGCGTCAATGCGCTGCTCGAATTTCAGCGCAATCAGGAGCGCTATGCGTTCCTGCGCTGGGGCCAATCGGCGTTTCAGAATTTCCGCGTGGTGCCGCCCGATACCGGCATCGTGCACCAGGTGAATCTCGAATATCTGGCGCCGGTGGTTTTCGACAACGATGGGCAGGCGTATCCCGATACGGTGGTCGGCACGGATTCGCACACCACGATGATCAACGGCCTGGGCGTGGTCGGCTGGGGCGTCGGCGGCATCGAAGCCGAGGCCTGCATGCTCGGCCAGCCCGCCATCGATGCTGCTGCCGGCCGTGGTCGGGTTCAAGCTGACACGGCAAGCTGCCGGAGGGCGCGACCGCCACCGACCTGGTGCTCACCGTCACGCAGATGCTGCGCAAGAAGGGCGTGGTCGGCAAGTTCGTCGAGTTCTACGGCGACGGGCGTGGGCGCGCTGAGCCTGGCCGATCGCGCCACCATCGCCAACATGGCGCCGGAGTACGGCGCGACCATCGGCGTCTTCCCGATCGACGATGCGACGCTCGATTATCTGCGCATGACCAATCGCCCGCGCGATGCAGATCGCGCTGGTGGAGGCCTACGCGAAGGAGCAGGGATTGTTCCGCGTCGACGGGCGCGCCGGATCCGGTGTTCTCCGACACGCTGGAGCTCGATCTTGCGACCGTGGTGCCGTCGCTGGCCGGGCCGAAGCGTCCGCAGGATCGCATCAACCTGCCGGACGTGAAGCAGAATTTCCTGACTGGTCTGGGCGCGACGCCGAAGACCGCCGAGATCGGCGATCAACGGCTCGCGCGCGACCATTCACGACGGCAGCGTGGTGATCGCCGCGATCACCAGTTGCACCAACACGTCGAATCCTTCGGTGATGGTCGCCGCGGGCCTGCTGGCGAAGAAAGCCGTGGAGCGCGGCCTGAAGTCGAAGCCGTGGGTGAAGACCAGCCTCGCGCCGGGATCGAAAGTGGTGATGGATTATCTGAACGACGCCGGTTTGATGCCGTATCTCGAAAAGCTGCAATTCAACCTGGTCGGCTACGGCTGCACCACCTGCATCGGCAACAGCGGGCCGCTGCCGGACGAAGTCGCCGCGGCCGTGACAGAAGGAAAAGCTGACGGTGGCCGCGGTGCTCTCCGGCAATCGCAATTTCGAAGGCCGCGTGAATCCGCTGGTGCGGGCGAACTATCTGGCGTCGCCGCCGCTGGTGGTGGCGTACGCGCTGGCCGGCCGCGTCGATATCGATCTGGTCAAATGAACCGCTCGGCCAGGATCGGCCGGGCAAAGACGTGTTTCTGCGCGATATCTGGCCGACGACCGAAGAAGTGCAGGCCGTGGTGAAGACAATCGGTGCGGCGCGAGATGTTCGCCAAGGAATATTCGGAAGTTTTCGACGGCGACGCGCAGTGGAACGCGATCAAGGTTCCCGCGGGCGATCTCTACGAGTGGGACGACACGTCCACCTACATCAAGCGCGCGCCGTACTTCGACGACATGGTCGATCCGGCGACGCACGTCAAGGATCTTCAGCGGGTCTGCGCGCGCTGGCGGTGCTGGGCGATTCGGTCACCACCGATCACATTTCGCCGGCCGGCAACATCGCCAAGGACAGCCCGGCGGGGCAATATCTGATCTCGCTGGGCGTGAAGCCGGGCGATTTCAATTCCTACGGCGCGCGGCGCGGCAATCACGAAGTGATGGTGCGCGGCACGCTCGCCAACATCCGCCTGCGGAATCAGCTGGCGCCGGGAACCGAAGGCGGCTGGACCACGCACGTGCCTTCGAACGAGCAGATGTTCATCTACGACGCGTCGGTGAAGTATCAGAAGGAAGGCGTGCCGCTGCTGATCATCGCGGGCAAGGAATACGGCATCGGGTTCGTCGCGCGATTGGGCGGCGAAGGGCGTGCTGCTGCTGGGCGTGCAGGCCGTGATCGCGGAGAGCTTCGAGCGCATTCATCGCTCGAACCTGGTGGGCATGGGCGTGCTGCCGCTGCAGTTCGTGGAGGGGCAGAATCGCGAATCGCTGGGGCTGACCGGATTCGAAACGTACTCGATCGAAGGCGTCCCGGCGGCGGTGGATTCGTGCGGGAAGACGCGCGCGTGCGCGTGACGGCCGACGGCAAGACGTTCGAAGCGCATGGCGCGCATCGACACGCCGGTGGAAGCCGAATATTATCGCAACGGCGGGATTCTGCCGTACGTGCTGAAGCAGCTCGCCCATTGAGGCTATGCAATTCCCCTCGACGCGACGCTCCGCGGTGTTCGCTGCCCGCAGCGAGAACTCGGGTGAGCGGAGGGATGCGTTCGAGACGCTGATCGAGGCCTATTGGAAGCCGGTTTATAAGCTGATCCGGATCAAATGGTCCTGCTCTTCTGAAAGCGCGGCCGATCTTACGCAGGGCTTTTTCGCGTCGGCCATCGAGCGCGATTTTTTCCGTTCCTACGATCCCGCAAAGGGGACGTTCCGCACGTTCTTGAGAACCTGCCTGGACGGGTACATCGCGAACCAGCGGAAATCGGCGGCGCGGCTGAAACGTGGCGGCGACGTGCGAACTCTCTCTGCCGAGTCCGAGTTGCGCGACCATCCGCCGGCACCGGGCTTAAATCCGGAAGAATTCTTCCAAAAAGAATGGATGCGCAGCGTGTTCGCCCTGACTCTGGATGATCTGCGCTCCACCTGTGATGCGCAAGGCAAGCAGGCGCGGTTTCAAATGTTCGAGCGTTACGAGCTGGAGCAAGACGCCAGTTACGCGGACCTCGCGCGCGAATTTGAAGTTCCGGTGACCACCGTGACGAATCATCTGGCCTGGGCTCGCCGGGAATTTCGGCGGCATTTGCTGCGCCGCGCGGGTCCGGCCGACATAAAATTGCTTCTTGGAAACCGGTGAGCTACCTTTCGGACCAAGCGATCGAGCGCCTCCGCAGGGCCGCCCAGCAGCCCGCCGGCCCGCCCGACCTTGCGGGAACCCGTTACCGGCCGATTGAGTGGATCGGCAGCGGCGGCATGGGCGCGGTGTACAAAGTGGAGGACACCGTCCTGGGGCGCATCGTCGCGTTGAAAGTGGTCGAAGACACGGGCGCCGCGGAAGAGGCGCGCATCATCGCCGGGTTGGAACATCCGGGCATCGTTCCGGTGCATGACGCGGGGACGCTCGCCGACGGCAGCGTGTTTTACGCGATGAAGCTGGTGGAGGGATCGCCGCTGGGCGAAATTCGCGGCGCGCTGACGGATCGCTTGCGATTATTTCAGAAAATCTGCGAAACGGTGGCGTTTGCGCACTCGCGCGGAGTGGTCCACGGCGATTTGAAGCCGTCGAATATCATGATCGGGGCGTTCGGCGAGGCGCTGGTGATGGATTGGGGGCTCGCCGCTCGCGTGAAGGAACCGGTTCGCGCCGGGACGGTTGGCTACATGGCGCCCGAATCGCTACTTACGCCGCAATCCGATATTTACGCACTGGGCGCAATCCTCCGCGACCTGATTTCTGATTGCAGCACGCGCCCGGCTCTGCGTTCCATGGTCGCGAAAGCCATGGCCGACTCGCCTAGCGAACGCTATTTCTCGGCACTCGATCTGCGCGACGACGTGGCACGGTATCTGGCCGGGAAGCCGGTTCGCGCGCATCGGGAAACATTCGTGGAGCGCGCCGTCCGCTTATTCATGCGCCATCGTGTAGCGGTCCTGCTGGTGGCGGCCTACTTGGCGATGAGAATCCTGCTGCTGATCATCCTGCACCGGTGACGCGGGTTGCGGAGCGCGCTTCGATCTTTTCGAGCACGGTTTGCAACTCCGTCTCGCGGACCGGACGTGCCAGCAGAAAGCTCCCGCCCGCTTCCAGGCTTCGCGCCAACTCGGCGTCGTAGCCGTCGCTTAACAGGACCATCGTGGGGACGTGCGCTCGAACGCGTTCCTGCAAATCCGCTGACCGCGTGGCAGATCCGCTGACGGCCCAAAACACAGCGTCAAAGCGGACGCGTTGGGCCAGATCCGCCGCTTCTTCCATCGGCGCCGGAACCGCCCGGTGGCCGCGCGCGCTCAACAGGCCCATGAGCTGGCGCTGCGCGCCCGAATCGGGATCCACCAGCAGAAGGGTCAGGGTCGACGCCGGCTGGCGCGGCCGCACCGGCGCGCTTTGCTCGGTCTCGCGCGCGACGGGCAGGTCGATTTCGAAGCGGGCCGTACCCGCGTTTACGCCGAAGCGGATCTCGCCCCCGTGGCTCTGAATGATTCCCTGGCACACGCCGAGTCCCAAGCCGCCATTTTCAGAGGATTTTTCGTTCAGCAGCGGACCGGCGTTCGCTTCCGCCTCCTTGGCGGACGCCGGATAGGCGATCTCCACCGTGATGCGGCTCGCGATCAGACTGCTCGAGACGTTGAAGCTTTTACTCGGCGCGTCGACGGCGCACTGTTCGGCGTGAACCAGCAAGTTCAAGAAGACCTGTTCGATCTGACCCTGCGCGCCCAGCACCGGAGCGGGTTCCGACGACAGCCGGTTCTGGACCCGCAGCCCGAGCATCTTCCACTCAGGCTCCCGGAACTGCATCAGGTTCGCCACCAGCGCGTTCACGTCCACCTGACGCGCCGCCGAGTCCTCGGGGCGGGCGAAGGACACCAATCGCGAAACGATTTCAGAAGCGCGCTGCGATTCGCCGGCCAGCAGGCGCAAGTCGCGCTCCGGAACCGGCCGGCCGCCAAATGAAGCCAGCGACGTCGACAGTTGCAGAATGCTTTCGAGCGGCGCTCGCAGCTCGCTTGCCACGCCGGAGATGAGCTGCCCGGTCGCGGCGAGTTTCTCGCTTCGGAACAATTGCTCGCGGATGGTTTGCTGATCCTGAAGCTTCAGCGACGCGGCCACCTGGTTGGCCAGATGCTGCGCCGCAGCCTGCTCCTCGACGGTAAAGTAGCCCAGGCGGCGCGCATTGCCGACTTCGAGCACGCCCAGCACATCGTTCTGCGAAAGCAAGGGGATGAACATCGCCGAGCGCGGCAGGTTCATCTTGATTTCGACCTTCACGAACGGGCTGCGGCGCACGTCCGGGACGTTAAGCAAGGTTCGGTTGCGGAAGCACACCACGGCGCCGCTTGCCAGACCGCCCGGTGGAGAATCGATGGGCACCGCCATAGGATCGCGCGCGGCTTTGGTGGGCACGCGTTGGAGCGCTTTGGTGCGGCGATTGTAGACGTACAGCCGGACGCCGGTGGCTTGCGTAATCGAAGGCAGCACGCTCGCGAGTTTTTCGGCGATCTCGCCCGGGGAAGCCGCGGAAATGATGTCTTCGCTCAAGGCGTGAAACGCGCGCATGGAGCGGCGATGCGTACCCAAGCGCCTCTCGCGGAACCACCACAGGGCCAGCAGCACTCCGATCGCGCCGACAGCTGCCAGCAACAGCAGCGGCTGGAAGGTCGTAGTTGCGGGCACCACTTCCACCTCTTCGGGACCCGCCAGCATCAGTTGAAAACCGCCGTCGTAGCGGCGGTTCCAGGGAATATTGCGTGGCCAGGGCCGTCAGCCGGACGTGATCCCCTACGCGCACGCGTCTTAACTCGGCTGGATTTGAGTTCGCGACGCGCGGAAGAAAAACTGCGATCGAGTTGCCGCGATCGCCGACCTCGAAGCTCCGTCCACCCAGATTTTCCGCGATGCTGGTCACGGTCGCCGTGGTGCGCACCACAGGCCCAGGTAGCGGAAGCCGGTCAGCTCCGCGACCGTCAGGTCCTTCGGCTCCGGAGCGGCTTCGTGCCGGAGCTTCTGAATCGAATCGGGAACCAGCATCGGCAGCGCGCCGCGGCTCTGAATCGAGCCGGAGGCTTCGATCCAGTCTCCGGGGGCCAAGCCGGCAAAACGTTCGCGATCCCCGCGCAGAAACAGGCCGTGATCCGAGTTGTCTCGAACGGCAAGGTAGTAAGTTCCCAGCGCCCACACCGGCGCCGCCGCGACTTGTCCGCGAATGGCGATGGAGCGGCCTTCGTACGCGGCCGTCATATCGTGTCCGGAGCGTGAAGCGGCTTGTTCGAGCGTGACGAAGTTCTGGCCGTGCGCGGCGGCGATCAGCGTCGCCACGACCGCGCGGAGCGTCCACCCGCCCCCCACGCGTCGACGCGTAGCCAGACCGGCGCCCATAAGCTGCATTTGCAAAGGATTTTAGCATGGGCGTAGTCCGTAGGATCAAATTACGGAGGAATTTGTTTGGTTCCTAAATGGCTCACCTTAGGCTGAAATGAGTAAGATTACCTGAGTGCACGCCAAACGGTATCTGATTTCGGGACTGGTGCAAGGCGTCGGGTTCCGCTATTTTGTCGAACGGGCCGCGCGCGGAATCGGCGTCACGGGTTGGGCTCGCAATCTGGATGATGGGTCGGTCGAGGTTCACGCGAATGGATCGAAGAGCCAGCTCGACGAGCTGGAATCGCGGCTGCGGCAGGGTCCCGCCTAGGGCCGATGTGCGCGGATTCGAGGTGATGGAAGCGAGCGTGATGGAGTCGTCGAGCTTCTACATTCGATGATAGAATTATTGGCTCCTGTCTTTTGCTAATCTCATCCATGAATCATCTTAAAAGCCTGATCCGGGAGGTGCCGGACTTTCCCAAGCCCGGCATCCTGTTCTACGACATCACCACGCTGCTCAAGGACGCCGCGGGGCTTGCAGAGCTGATCGACGGGCTGGGCGCCGGATATGCGAGGCAAGGGAATCGATAAGGTGGTCGGCATCGAGGCGCGCGGCTTCATCTTCGCGCCGGCGGTCGCCTATGCGCTGAACGCCGGATTCGTGCCGGTGCGCAAGCCGAAGAAGCTGCCGGCCGCGACCGAGCGGGTCGAATACCAGCTCGAATACGGCACCGACGCGCTGGAGATCCATCGCGACGCGATCGAGCCCGGCGAGAACGTGCTGATCGTCGACGATGTGCTGGCCACCGGCGGCACGGCGGCGCGGTGGCCAAGCTGGTCGAGAAGCTCGGCGGGAAAGTGGTGGGGCTCGGGTTCGTGATCGAGCTCGATTTCCTGAACGGCCGCGAGAAGCTGCCGGGCTACGACGTCCGCTCGCTGCTGCACTACTAGAACGATGATCGCCGTGACGACGCGTCGCAGCTGCGGTCGCTCGCCAAAATCAATCTCGATCTGCGCGTGCTGCACAAGCGCGCCGACGGTTTTCATGAGCTGCGCACCGTTTTCCAGACCATCTCGCTGGCCGACACGATCGAGATCGAATATCGAACCGGCGCGGCGGACCGAGCTGACGCTCGACGACAACGTCGACATTCCCGATAACCTGGTGCTGCGCGCCGCGCGGGCGGCGCTGGATGCGATGCGGACTCACGCGCACGGTCCGTTTCCGGCTGACGAAACGCATCCCGATGGGCGGCGGGCTGGGCGGCGGATCGAGCAACGCGGCGGCGGTGCTGCTGGCGCTTCCGGTGCTGGCCGGGCGCAGATTCCGCTCGACCGGCTGCTGAGATCGGCGCGGAACTGGGCAGCGACGTGCCGTTTTTTCTTGACGGGCGGCACGGCGGTCGGCGATCGGCCGGGGCACCGAATTTTACGGCCTGCCGGACATCGCCGAGGAGCCGATTCTGGTGGTTTCGCCCGGGCTTCATGTGGCCACGCGGACCGGCCTATCAGGCGCTCGGCCGCAGTTTGACTTTCACCGAATCGTCAAGTAACATTAATAGTTTCCAGGCCTTCGTGCGGGCGCTTGGCGAGCGGGCGCTCGGCGGAGGCGGCGAGTGCGCTCAGCGCGAACGACTTCGAAGCGGTCGTTTTCAGGCAGTATCCCCAGCTCAAAACGATTGCGGGCAAGCTGTCGGAAGCCGGCGTGCGCCGGAGCCGCGGATGACGGGAAGCGGGTCGGCGATCTTCGCGCTTTTCGAGTCGAAGGACGAGCGGGAGCGCGCGCGAAAAGTGTTGGAAGGGGATCGGGTGTTTCGAGGGCTGCCGTGTGATGCCGGCGAGGCTGGTGAGCCGGCGGAGCTACCAGCGGCTGTGGCGGCGCCAGTTGGCGGAGCATCTTGGTCCCGGACGATCGATTTATGGCCGCCCCGAAGCCGGTACGCGCGATGAGGTTCAACCACTTCAAGGTGTTCACGGGCAACGCGAATCCCGCCCTGGCGGCGGAGATCTGCTATGAGCTCGGCTGCCAGCTTGGCGGCCGTCAACGTCAAGCAGTTCTCCGACGGCGAAGTCCACCTGCAGATCCAGGAAAACGTGCGCGGCGCGGACGTTTTCGTGGTCCAGCCCACCTGCACGCCGGTGGATCGGCACCTGATGGAACTGCTGCTGATGATGGACGCGCTGAAGCGCGCCTCAGCGGAGCGCATCACGGCAGTGTTACCCTATTATGGGTACGCGCGGCAGGACCGCAAGGACCGCCCGCGTATGCCGATTTCGGCGCGGCTGGTGGCCAGTCTGCTGGAACGCGCCGGAGCGAACCGGATTCTGGCGCTGGATTTGCACGCCGCGCAGATTCAGGGTTTCTTCGATATTCCGGTGGACCATCTGTTCGCGACGCCGGTGATGATCGATTATTTCGACGAGATGCGGCGGCGAAGGTTTGACCGTGGTTTCGCCGGACGCGGGCGGCGTGGAGCGCGCGCGGGCGTTCGCCAAGCGGCTGGATGCGCCGCTGGCGATCATCGATAAGCGGCGGACGGAAGTGAACGTCGCCGAAGTGATGCACGTCATCGGCGACGTGGAAGGGCAGCATTGCCTGATCGTGGACGATCTGATCGACACGGCGGGCACGCTGGTGAAGGCGGCGGAGGCGCTGCTGAAGCAGGGCGCGCACAGCGTGCGGGCCTGCGCGACGCACGCGGTGCTGTCGGGCCCGGCGGTGGAGCGGATTGAGAATTCGGAGTTCGAGGAAGTGATCGTGACCAATTCGATTCCCTTGCGCGGAAGAAGCGGATAACTGCAGGCGGATCAAGCAGCTGTCGGTGGCGCCGCTGCTGGCGAAGGCGATCCAGTCGATTCACGAGGACGGCTCGGTCAGTACGTTGTTTGTTTGAGCGATGCGGATAGCAGGAGGATCGAGCATGAGAAAAGATATTACGATTGCCGCCGAGCCGCGCGCACTCGCGCGGCAAGAATGAAGCGCGCCGGCTGCGCGTGCCAGCGGATCGGCGCCGGCGGTGCTCTACGGAGCGGGCGGCGACGCCGTCGCCGTGGCGGTCAGCCCCAAAGAGATCAACCGGATTCTGCACAGCAAGACCGGCCACAACACGATCTTCAACCTGGCCGTGAAGGGCGGCGAGACCACGCCGGTCATGGTCGTCGACTGGCAGATCGATCCGATCAAGGAAACGCTGCTGCACGTCGATCTGAAGCGCATCGACCTGACCAAGCGCATCCGCGTCAAGGTTCCGGTGCACACCGTCGGCGAGCCGAAGGGCGTGAAGCTGCAGGGCGGCTTGCACGAGCTGATCACGCGCGAAATCGAAATCGAGTGCCTGCCGGACGAGATTCCCGGAGCAGTTCACGGTCGACGTGAGCGAGCTGATGATCGGCCAGAGCATCCGCGCCAGCGACATGCCGCTGGCCGGGTCGATGAAGCTGGTGAGTCCGGCCGGATGCCGTGATCTCGCACGTGGTGGCGCTGAAGGCTGAGGAAGAGCCGGAGCCGGCTGCGGCGCGCCGAAGGCGCTGCCGGCTGCGGCGGCCGAGCCCGAAGTGATCAAGAAGGGCAAGAAGGAAGAGGAAGGCGCGGCGCCGCGAGGAGAAAGGCAAGAAGAAGTAGTAGGACAGGCGCACAGACAGCATAGCCGGATGAGATCGAGTTCCTGGTGGCCGGGTCTGGGGAATCCGGGCGAGGAGTACGAGAACACGCCGCATAACCTGGGGTTCCTGGTGATCGACCGGCTGGCGGAGTCGCACGGGATCCGCGTCAGCCGGAAAGAGAACATGGCGCTGGTGGGGCTGGGCGTGATCGGCGGCAAGCAGGTGGTGCTGGCCAAGCCGCAGACGTTTATGAATCTGAGCGGCCCGGCGGTGAAGGGCTTGCTCGAGCGGTACGGATTGACAGCCGGATCGTTTGATTGTGGTGTACGACGAGCTGGATCTGCCGTGGAGCATCGCTGCGGATCAAGCCGAAAGGCTCGGCGGCCGGGCATAAAGGCATGGAGAGCGTGATCGGCAGTCTGGGGACCAGCGAGATTGCCCGGGTTCGCCTGGGAATCCATCCGGGACCATCCCGGTGGATGGAGCGGAGTTTGTGCTCGCGCCGTTCAAGCGGTCGCAGAAGCAGGAAGTGGAGGAGTTGGTCGGCGCGGGGAGCCGCGGCCGTCGAATCCATAATCGCCGAGGGCGTCGAAAAGTCCATGACGATTTTTAATCGTCGCGCCCAAGGCTTAAATAAAGAGGAAGAATGAGAATCTACGAAGAGTTGTTCATCGTGAAGCCGGATGCGCCGGAAGAGGAGGTCGACGGCTTCGTCGAACAGATCAAGCAGGTGATCACCACCGGCAAAGGCACGGTCGACAAAGTCGATAAGTGGGGCATGCGCAAGCTGGCCTACCGCGTGGAGAAGTACAGCGAAGGCCTGTACGTGCTGGTCCAGTTCAGCTCGCACGCCGGAACTGGTGAAGGAAGTGGAGCGCCGCCTGCGCGTGGCCGACCTGGTGATGAAGTTCATCACGGTGCGCATCGACGAGAAGCTGAAGAAGATCGAGAAGCGCAAGAAAGCGCGCGACAAGCGCGCGGCGCGCACGTCCGGCTCCGCAAGTGGCGGCTCCGGCATTGCCGCGCCGCGGCGCCGGCCATGCCGGCGGAACATGCCGCACCGGGACTGCCGCGGACGCCGGCGCGCTGCCGGCGGCGACTCCGCCTGAGACCCGACGGAAGGAGCGAAGGAGTAAGTCATGGCAGAATCCAGAGGCGGAAGACCCATCAGCGCGTCCCAGCGGCCCACCGGCGGCGACAAAGCCGTCGCCGGGCAAGAAGCAGTATTTCCGGCGCAAGAAAGTGTGCCGGTTCTGCGTCGACAAGATCGACGACATCAACTACAAGGACGTGCGGCTGCTGCAGCTCCTTCATCGCCGAGCGCGGCAAGATCACGCCGCGCCGCATTTCGGGCGTCTGCGCGCCGCACCAGCGGCGGCTGGCGGACGCCATCAAGCAGGCGCGCAACATCGCGCTGCTGCCGTTCGCGGCCTCGATGTAAGCAGGAGCCAATCATGGAAGTCATTCTCAGAGAAGATATCGAAAAACTCGGCACGCGCGGCCAGGTGGTGAAAGTGGCGGCCGGGCTACGCCCGCAATTTCCTGCTGCCGAAGCGGCTGGCCGTGGCGGCCACGGACTCCAACAAGAAGATCGTGGAGCAGGAACGCCAGGCGCATCTGCGCAAGGAAGCCAAGCTGCAGTCCGAAGCGGCCGATCTGGCCAAGCTGATGGGCTCGGTGGAAGTGACCATCGCGCAGAAGGCCGGCGAGAACGATCAGCTGTTCGGCTCGGTGACGGCCAAGGACATCGCGGCGGCGCTCGAAAAGCAGGACTACACCATCGACCGCCGCAAGATTCAGCTGGACGAGCCGATCAAGACGCTGGGCGAGTTCAAGGTGACGGTGCGGCTGCACAAAGAAGTGGCCGTCGAGATTCCAGTGCACGTGGTCAGGGAAGAAGCGTAGTCTAAAGGCCAGTGGCCACAGTCGAAGAGCTGTTGCAGGAAGCGGCGATGGGGCGCGTGGGCGTCGATCGCCGGCTTGATCCGCACGATTCTTGCCGCGGACGATGCGGCCGCAGAGCGTGGTTCGCTTTGCGCAACGCGCCGCATGAAAAGGACCGGCTCGATCTCGACCCGCTGCTGGTCGACCTGTTCCGGCACTTTCGATCCGCCTGAAGCACTCGATTTCTATATCAAAGCGCTGCGGCGGGCTCCCGACGACGTTTCAGACGAGCTGATCCAGGCGCTGTTGCCGTTCGGCGAAGCGGCAGTGGAACCTCTGTTGAAGCTCTACGAAGAGCTGGGCGAGGAACAGGGCGCCGATATCGCGTTCGTTCTGGCCGGTCTGCACGTGCGCGACCCGCGCATCTTCGAAATGCTGCTCGACCGGCTGGAGTACGATGCCGCGGATGGCGCATTTGTGCTGGGATTGTACGGCGATCCGGCGGCGCGGCCGGCGCTCGAAAAAATGCTGGTCGAGATTCCGGAGGAGGAGGTCGAGCTGCGCCGCGAGATGGCTCACGCGATCGAGCAACTGGAGCGCGCCGGAAGCGAAGTACGAATCGGAAGCGTTCGATATTCTCGCCGAGTATCCGGAGCGCGAGCTGCCGTCGTTCGACTTGTTGCCGGAGCGCGAACGGCTCGATCTGCTCAAATCCGACGACGCTTTGACTCGCGCCGGCGCCGCGCACAGCTTCTTTAACGACGAACTGGACGCGAAGGCCCGCACGGCGTTGTTCGAGGTCGCGCGTTCAGACGCGGAGCCATCGGTGCGAGCGCGAGCCTGGGAGTCGCTTGCCGACGCGACCACCGAACGTCCCATCCGCGAGGCGATGATTTCGGTTCTGAATGACGAATCGAAGCCGGAAGTCGAGCGCGGCGGCGCGGCGGTGGGGCTTTACGGCGCCGCCGACCAGGACGATGTTCGGCCGGGAATCGAAGCGCTCTACAAGTTGGGCGGGCGCGCGCGCGCCAAGGCGCTGGAAGCGATGTGGCGATCGCTTTGGCCGGAGTATGCCAAGTATTTTCCGGATCATTTGGACGACCCCGATCCGGTAATCGTGCGCGAAGCTTTGCGCGGCGCTGGGTATTTCGAGCTGACGGGGTATGCAGAAAAAATCGCCAGCTATTTCGATCGCGACGAGCCCTATCATCGACTGAGAGAAGACGCGCTATTCGCTTACGCGCTGGCGATGCCGGGCGAGACGACGCGCGGGCGCGTGCGGCCTATGCTGCGAAAGATCGACATGCTGGCGGGGCTGACGAACGCTGAAACCGAGCTGGTGGAATTCGCCCTGGATGAACGGCTGCGCCTGCATGGACTGGCTCCCGTGTTCAGCGGAGATGCAGAAGAGACCGAGCCCGCGCCAGCCGTTCAACAAAAACCCGGCCGCAACGATCCCTGTCCCTGCGGCAGCGGGAAAAAGTATAAAAAATGCTGCGGTAAGTAGAATCTCAGCTATCCTTTAAAGATGTCGATTTTTCGCGAGAATGTTCTGTCCGGAAAGACCGCCTTCGTCACCGGTGGAGGCAGCGGCATCGGGCAGCGGATGGCGGAGCGGTTCGCCCAGCATGGCGCCAAGGTGATGCTGGTGGGGCGCAAACAGGAAAAGCTGGATGCGGCCGCCGTGGCGATTCACGCTGCTGGCGGCACCGCGGCCACGCATGCAACCGATGTTCGCGATTACGCGGGTATTGCGGCCGCGCTTCAGTCGACTCGGGACCAGTTTGGGGAAATCGACGTTGTCGTGTGTGGCGCCGCGGGGAATTTTCCAGCTCCGGTGCTGGGAATGTCAGCAAACGGATTTAAGGCTGTCATCGATATCGACCTGATCGGCACTTTCAACACCTGCCGCGCGGCCTATGAGCATCTTCGCAAACCGGGCGCTTCGGTCATCGCGATCTCGGCCAGCTTCGCGACGCACCCGGTTCCCATGCAAGCCCACGTCGGGGCAGGGAAGGCGGGCATCGATATTCTGATCAAGACACTGGCGCTCGAGTGGGGACCCGCCGGGGTCCGCTGCAACTGCATCACGCCGGGTCCGACTGACGACACCGAAGGCATGCGGCGGCTGGCGCCGACGGCGGAAGCGCGCACGCACACGGAGCAAGCGATTCCGCTCCGCCGTTTCGGTACCAAAGACGAACTGGCCGACTTGGCGCTGTTCCTCTCGTCCGATGCGGCGAGCTACATCACTGGCTCGATTTACACTTGCGACGGAGGCATGTCGCTGGCGCGTGGACCGCTGTCCCTCTAGTGCTCCGCTCCGCCAGTTAGAATGGTTACGAGCGTGGCGACCACAACGGTAAAACCTGGACTCCTACGGCAGCTCGGCGTAGTCAGCGCCACCGCGCTGGTCATTTCGAGCATGATCGGCATGGGGATCTTCGGCACCACGGGATTCCTCGCCGGCGATCTGGGCTCACCCGACATCGTGCTGTGGATTTGGCTCGCGGGAGCGGCCATCGCGTTTCTGGGCGCGATGTGTTATTCCGAACTCGGACTCAATCTTCCCAGTTCCGGCGGCGAGTACGTTTACCTGACGCGCGCCTACGGCCCCACCTGGGGATTCATGACCGGGTGGGTTTCGTTTTTCGCCGGATTCTCAGGGCCGATTGCAGGCACTGCTCTCGCGTTCGCGGATTATCTGGGCCACGTATGCAAGGCTTGCGCGGATGAGAAGCCGCACGTGCTGCTCGGATCGGGCGAATGGACCCTTCAGTTCGGCAAGCAGCAGATGTTCGCGTGCGGATTGGTGGCGTTCTTCACCATTGTGAATCTGTTGGGCGTGCAGCGTTCGGCGCGCATCCAGAATGCGCTCACGGGCGCGAAGGTTTTGATTCTCCTCACGTTCATCGGTCTGGCATTCGGAATCGGACATGGAAACTGGCAGAATTTTTCGCAGCACGCCGTACGGACTTCACACACTCCACTTTGGGAGCAGTTCTTTCTGAGCCTGTTCTGGATCTATGTAGCCTACAGCGGATGGAACGCGGCCACGTACGTTGCCGAGGAATTACGCAATCCCGCGCGGACCTTGCCGATCGCGCTGGCAGCGGGCACGGCGCTGGTGGCGGCTCTGTATCTGGTCCTGAATGTCGTGTTTATTTACGCGGTGCCGCTCGAAGGAATGAAGGGCGAGGTCGCGGTGGGCGCGCTGGCGGCGTCGCACCTGTTCGGAGGAAACGTCGGCGGGATTTTCGCCGCGCTGATGGCCTTGTCGCTGATGGCGACGGTGAACGCGCAGGTGATTACCGGGCCTCGCGTTTATTATGCGATGGCGAAGAATGGAGCGTTTCTCTCGGCCGCGGCAAGAGTTCATCCGAAGTGGCACACGCCGTGGGTGGCGATTCTGGCGCAGGGCATCTGCACCATGCTGATGACCATGACTCCATTTCCACAACTGGTGAACTACATCGGCTTCACTTTGAGTTTCTTCACCGCGATGGGCGTCGCATCTCTGTTCTATTTCCGCCGCCAGTCCGGTTGGAAGAAACTTCGCATGGTCAGCTTCTGCTATCCGCTGCTGCCGGTTTTGTTTCTGATTCCGGAAGCCTGGATGGTGATTCTGGGAATCCAGATGAAACCGTACATTTCGCTGGCGGCCGTGGTCACCATGGTCACGGGAGCGCTGGTGTACCACTGGACCCTGCGCTCGCGCGCGCCCGATACGCCGGCGATCGAAACCTATTAACGACCGTTTATGCTGGATTATGGAATCCAGCATCACGAAACGGATCGTGGCTGAAAGCGGCATTCCCCGTCTATTTACGGCGCTCGCTGAGGAGCTTTCTCCTTCCGATCTTCAATCGCTGCTTCTGAACGTTTATCAAACCCGCACGCGCGCGATGAACGAAGGCGCGCCGAAGCTGCTGGCGCGTCGCGAGCAATCGCCATTGTTTGCGCCATCTTCAGTCGATGCGCGTGTGCTGAATACGTTCGACCGCGTTGCCTTCGATGTTGCCGCGGATTTTGAAGCCGTCGAATTGTCGCCAGTGAGCCCGCTCGGCACGAGTTTTTCGTTAGGTGGGATCGACCAGAACAACGTGCTTACGACGATTCGCAATGCCGAGATTGCTGGGGACTCGACTTCTGCGATGGCGATCGAGTGCGCGCAACGCCGCCGGCGCCAACGTGGCACGCCGGTCCGTTTGGCCAGCAGCCATCGTGTAATCCGCATGCAGCCGTTCGATGTTCCCGGATACACCCCGCATTTCCGGCTGTTCGCGCTGGTGTCGGCCGGCCGCGATACGGGATCGAACGGGTTCGAAGTTCAACACCTCGGCGAGCACCTCCGTTTCTACTTGGAATTTTTTCGGGCGCTAAACTGCGAAGGCTTCAGCTTGCGCGATCCGGTGGTGGAACTATCGGACCTCAGCGCCTCCGAATCGCTTCTGTTGGCGGCAGGTGTGAGCCGTGAAGAAGTGCGCCGGATGGTTCGCGCGCATCGTCCTGGCAGCTCTGGGCGATTTCTAGCTGAGAGGGGAATCGACCTCCCCGCTGACGCGCCGTTCCCGGCGGTATTCGAAGAACGATTAGTGGGTCCACTGCGCGCCGAGTTTCCTGAAGCGTCATTTCGCTACAATCTGGCGAGGCTGGAGGGCTTGGGCTACTATACGGGACTGTGCCTAAGAATTTCGCCGGCCACGCGCGACGGAGTCCATCACGCGATCGTCGACGGGGGTTTTACGGATTGGACCGCGCGACTCCTTGAAGACCGGAAAGAGCGGCTACTCACCAGCGGAATCGGCACCGAGTACGCGTGTCGGAGGTATCGGGTCTTGTCCTAAGGTGCGTTAGGACATCACCAGGTATCGGGCGTGAGTTTCGTATCGTATATCGTATAATGTGTGCAGTTGGCGCTATCGTCTAACGGTTAGGACGGAGCCCTCTCAAGGCTTAAATACGGGTTCGATTCCCGTTAGCGCTACCAAGTTTTCATAGAGTTACGAGCCGCAGGGCAGCACAGGGCAGCACGCGCAAAAATTGCCATTGACAGCGAGCCTTTTTTCCCCGAAATCACGCCTCGGTGCGGCGCGCCGGCTTTCGGATGCGCCTTTTCCTCGTGATACCTCTTCGCGCCTGTGATCCGCATCCGAGGTGATTACCCTGGGCCGCCTGCATGCGAGGAATTGCAGCGGAGTCAGGGTAGGTGCTTCACGGGCGCTCGTCTCGCTCTCCTGCGTTCTCGGCCCTTTCTGATTCAGCAGCTGAACTCGACTTTTCAAAAACGCTAATGAACTCATTGACTGTGCGGCGCTCCCTTTCTGTCAGAGCGGCCTTGTCTAACTGCGATGTTGCAGCCGATACATCGATTGGATCCGCCACGTATCGAAGGTCTTCGTACTTCCGCTGATTAAAACTGTTCGATGGCGGCGCAAAGATGAATTGAGATATCAGAAGGGACACTGCCACTTGTGGATCGTTCGCCATCAGGCTTTTTGTGTACGCTTGAACCGTGGCGCACCCGGCCGTCTTGGACCATTGAAGTAGAAGGAGCGCAAAATCTTGAGGGTAAACTTGGACCAAGGACTCCCCTGTCGCCACCTCGGCGGCCATTCTCTCCGAAAAGGGTCCATCGAGTCGGCTATAAGCTTCCTTTGTCAGAAGTGCGCTCCCGAAATCGTTCTCGCGTGGACCAAGAGCGAGGAAGCATGTGTGCGCCAGGGGGAGAGGTGTGGCTTCTTGAATCAGCTGGTAAGAGATTGTAAGACGCGCTGCTTCGTTGGGAATCCGCTCGAGGAACTCGCGGATGAGCAAGGCCGTCCGGTGAAGAGGACTGGCATAGCCTAACAGCTGCTCCGGTCTCGGTAGTGCGTCTCCATTTCTTGCAAATAGTAACGCGAACTTTTCAGCAGCATCTTTATCCAACTGGTCAGCGCGAACTGAAAGCTTGTAAAGTAGATTGTCCCAGTGAGCTGCGTCGAGGAAGCCCTGCAAACGCGCGGAAGCCGTCTCGATCGGTTCAGTTTTGACAGCACGAATCAACTCCTCGATCGACTTGTCCGACACATCGCCTTCGGGGACAGAGAGAGTTAAGTATCGCTTCAGGTAATCTTCCGAAGCCACTCTCTGCCCTTTTGGCCACCAATCGGAAGACGAGCCGAACTTCTTGCTTCCGAGTAAAGTCTTGACCTGAGGAAACAACTCGAAAAGGAGCCGTTGCGCCCTTGCTCCGCGTGCCGGATCGAGTTCATCTATGGCTGCACGAACAACGTTGAATGACTCACTCTCCTGACGGAAGTGTAATTCATCGTAAGCTCCCGTGAATGCGTGCGGAGTTCTACGGATTGAAGCAAATAGTATCGGATAAAAAATCTTCATGGCTTCGAGGAGAAGCACATCAAGAGGATGTACCTCGCCCTCCAGCAGGGGCATCGTGAACGCCAGCGTATTGGCGTACCGCTTCGCATCGCGCGGAGTGCACAGTTCAGGAGCGATGTAGACATAGAATTTCGTCAAAAACTCACTTCTGACTCCATCGTCCAAGCGGACGTGCGCAGCTCCAAGCGCACGCCAGACGTGCTCAAGACAGAAATCTCGCAAAGCCTTGGGGTCTGCCGCGGGAAGGTTGAGAGGGACTTGGATGAGTTTTTCCAAATACTTTCGTCCCGCTTCCGCGTCACCGCCATAAGAATCCGCCTGCTCTTGCCCCCTGGGCTGAGACAAACCGTTAAGACACAGTTCGCCGTTCGCTGAAAAGATCTCGACCGGCAAGACGACATTACAGCATACTGGTGACCGGCTGGTGAAGCGGAGGCGGGCTCTGCTGGAGAGCAACCCGCCAAGGAATAACCAGCCGGAAACTCATCCAGACGATGAGCGGGGGCGTTGGCCGCAAGGCGGGCGCCCTCATCGGATGGAAAGATTTCCGGATGCCTCAGAAAACTCATACAGAAAGCTGCCGCGAAGCGGCATCCTTGTGGTGCTGCGCTTCGAACTCGGCCGGCGGCAAGTAGCCGAGCGCCGAGTGCAGCCTTTTTTGGTTGTAGACTTTCTCCAGGAACTCGGCGATGCAAGCACGCGCCTCGGCCAAGTCCCGGTATTCGTTGCGATGGACCTCTTCGTACTTCAAGGTCTTCATGAACGACTCGCAGGCTGCGTTGTCCCATGGGTTGCCCTTGCGCGACATACTGATGTCGATGCCGTTGGTTTTCAGCAAGTCCGTATAGTCGTTGCTGGCGTACTGGGAGCCGCGATCGGAATGATGGACCAGCCCGGCCTGGACGATGCGGCGCGATAACGCCATGCCTAGCGCGGTCAGGGTAAGTTGGTCTTCCATCGTCCGCTCCAGAGCCCAGCCGATCACGCGGCGCGAGTAGGCGTCCAGGATCACTGCCAGGAACACGAACTCGTCGCGCAGCCGGATATAGGTGATATCGGCCCTCCACAGCTGATCGGGTGCGGTGAGGATCAGGCCCTCAGCCAGGTTCGGGTAGATCCTGCGTGTGTGGTTGGAATCGGTAGTCACCACGAACTTCCGCTTCCGTATGCACAGCAAGTTGTCCTCGCGCATCAGCCGGTACACCAGCTTGGGATTCACGGTCCAGCCCTGATGGCGCAGTTCGGCTGTGATCCGCGGCCGGCCGTAGCAGGGCCATTCCAGCGCGATCCGCTGGATGTCGTCGCGCAGATCCATGTGGGGGTCCGGCCCCGGCTCGGCGTTTTCGCCGAAGCGATAGAAGCCGCACCGGGAAACCCGGCCCAGCTCCACCATGCGTTCGATGGTCAGTCCCTGGCCGGCCTTCACTTCTTCTTGGACCTTCCGGTAGACCGCGGATTTCCAGTCACTGCCTGCAGCATCCGCTGTTCCTCGATGCGCTGCAAACAGCCCTTCAAAAAATCAATCTCCAGAGCCTGCTGGCCGATCTTACGCTCCAGCTCCGCAATGCGTCCCTCGGCCCAGCGTTGCTTCCCGTGGCCCGGAAACGCGTTACCTGCACCGGTCCGGAACTCCCGCCGCCAGCGGTGCAGCACGTTGGGGTTGACCTCCAACGCCCGAGCCGCCTCCCCGATGGAAACCCCCTGCTCTAGCCGCCGCACGGCGGCCAGCTTGAACTCCTTCGTGAACATCCTTCTCGACAATCCCATGACTCAATTCTCCTTTGAATGGATTTTGAGTCTTAACTGGTTGTCTCAAAACTGGGGGCAAGTCCAGCCAGCGCGTCCGCAACCATCCCCTGATCGAAGGCAAGCACGTACGACGTGAACGGGAAGTCTGCCGTCAACTTAACTAATCTGAACACGGCATGAATTTCGGTTTTGTCCAGTCGGTCGATATCATCGATTAGGACCACGATCCGCGTTCGTTGTTGGATCAATCGTTTCTCGAGTCGCTCTTTAAGTTGATCGAGGCTCGCGTAGCCAAGCGCGGTGCCCAGATCCTTGATCGCTTCGCCCGCCGACCATTTGATGCCGCCGGCTTCGATTGACGCTACTGATGCCAGTCCTCCGTACTCTCGCATCAGATTCCCGATCGCCTCCTTTCCCGTAGTCAAGGACTTCTCCAGCGAACTGGCGAGAATGTCGAAAAAACTACGCAGCAGCGCTGCCTCGTCGATAAATCGCCACGGATTGAACCGCACGCATACGACTCCCGGAGAATGTCGCAATGCCGCTGCGATATATTCAAGTACTGTGGTTTTGCCTTCACCCCAGACGCCGTTTATCGCGACAGTCAGACTTGAAGAGTCGTCGCCGTCCGCAAGGGTTGCCGCAACTCTCTCCGCAAAGTGGAAACGGCGAAAACGATCGGCGCCAGGATCGTTCAGGGGCACATCCGATTGGTAAATGACCTTTTCCTCGGGTACCGCAGTTACCGGATCCGAGCTAGCGTTCGGCGCTGGCTCCGTTGACATCGGATCGGCGGTTGGAAATTCCAAGCGCTTAGAGCCAAACAGCCGCTGAAGAAATTTCGGCATCATAGCTTTCGAAGCAGTCGCGCTACGGTCATCGGTTGCGCTTTCGTCGGAGTCTCCTCAACGCGAGGATTTTATCGCACAATGAAGGCCGCGGGCGAAAGATCAGGCATGCGCCAGAATCGCGGGAAACAGGCGCGTGGCGGAATGTTCCAGCGCGTGATCGCATGATTCCGATGGGCGCGCTCTCGGAGTCCTCCATCGTCGGATCGTCTCCGCAATGCTCATCGAGCAGGCGCCGTACCGCGATTCCGATTCGAATATCCGAGAATGCAACCGGCGCCGGTCGATCAAGGCTGAGCTTCAACACCGGCGGCATCATCGTACGAGTGAGGTTGGCGAGTGGCTTCGGAGGGTCGTGCTGGGGCTACTACCAATACCACGCTGTGCCCGGCAACACGAGCCAGTTACGCGGTTTCCGGCGCCGCGTATGCCGACTGTGGCGGAGCATTTTGGTTCGTCGCAGTCAACGCGCGCAGGTGCGATGAGAGCGTCTTTCCGCATTGTTGGACCGGTGGATTCCCCAGCCCCGAGTTCTGCATCCTTTTCCCGACAAGCGCTTCGACGCTCGTCATCATCCTCGGTAAGAGCCGTATGCGTAAACGCGCTCGTACGGATCTGTGCGGGGGCGATCAGCGATGGTCGTCCCTACCGCGACAGTTAACCCGCGGGCGTCGCTCCCGCGAATCGAATCGCGCTGCGCGTTGCCGATAATGGCAATTGTCAGGCAGCTAACGGGGCTCGCTCCCAAGAGTCCGACATGACGACAAACCGTCAACTTGGATGCCCGTGAGCGGCGTTTCAGGGGATCAATGGTCCATGCTTCCGCATGAACACCTCAGCTTTCTCCGAGTAGCGCGTGATTCAGGACTAGCTTAGCTAACGGCCAGCATGGATCACCTTCTGCGGACGGTTCGCCGCCAGCTGGAGGCCCAATGATAAAATCGCAAGAAGTTTTTTCGGAGCTGATACGTCAAGGGAGGATAATCGTGGATAACTTCGTGACAATCCGGAACCGGCACACCGGAGAGATCCTGCGGCTGAGCCGAGTGCGCGACGCCCAGGGCCAAATCGTTTTGAACCTCGATGGGTCCCTGCCGCCACGAGCGAGCGGCCCGCCTCTTCACGTGCATTTCCATCAACGGGAGGAGGGCCAGGTGAAAGCCGGAACACTCGGCGCCCAAGTCGGAAAAGAGAAGATAGTAGTGCCAGCCGGGGGGACCGCAGTCTTTGCCGCCGGCACTCGTCATAACTGGTGGAACGCGGGCGACGATCTCTTGGAGTTCAGCGGCCAGGCAATTCCGGCGGTCGACTTGGATCGCTACCTCCAGGGGGTGTTTGCGGTGGTCAACGCCAGCCCGAACGGTCGGCCATCGATCTTCTATATAGCCCACGTGCTGTGGCGCCATCGCAACTCACAGTTGATTGCGACTCCGCCCCAAGCCATTCAGCGCATCGTTTTCCCTGTCATTCTGTTCATCGGGCGCGTCCTGGGCAAATACCGCGGATCGAGTTGGCCCGGTTCACCCGAGTCGTGTCCCGGTGCGCCGCTTGTGGACGCCGCGAACGTCTAGGAGTGCGCTGCCGCGCCGCGCGAATTTTCAATAAAAGCGCCGTTCTTGAGGTAGGTTGACGGGATAAAACTAAGTGCGATAAGATCAATCACCGCCTATGGCCATTGCCTCTGGCTGAAGGCCTGCTATTATTTTCGGAGGCCGGGAACGGGCGGTGGAGGTTCCATTAAATGCGGGTCTGTGCGCCACACGGTTTCTGCGTTTGGACCGCGCCACTCGACTTGAATGCGGAAGCTTAGGGTGGGAAAATCCAGCTTACCCACGTAGTGTGCGGGCGAATCTGGATCGCGAGAGAGGGTGAGAGATTGAACAGGATTGCCGGCGGCATCGACCAAGCGGAACACCGGATCGGCAATCGATTCGTCGAGCCAAATCGAGAGCGTGTTGCCCTTGAGATCAACGGCGGCGAGCCGTGCCTTGGAATTCGCCTCCACTGCGACAGAGTAAGGACCCATCCCGACGAGCCGCAATGTCCAGGAACCGGCCTGTGGCTTGCGCACTGTCGAAATCCGGCCGGCCCGGAACCACGTGTCTTCGACTCCAGGAATCTTCGCTTCGACCGCTGAACGCTGAGGATCGTACAGGAAGATCGTCTGCATGCATTGCAGCGAGGCCACGACGAAAAGGCTTTCCACGCTGGAATCCACCCAGAACGGTATGTCGACGTAGGAATCAGTTTCCCCGGAGGCGCGGACAATCGTAGCCTTGTGCCTACCATCACCCATCGCGAGCGTCGCCGATACTCTCGCTTCGGACCGGTCGAGCAAGAGTAGATGGCCGCCGGTCGCCTCAGCGGCGCGGGCGTAGGCGGGGTCGAACGAACGTTCTTTTCCTGCACAAGGCCAGCCTGCCTGATAGTGGGGTTGTTGCGGCGCGCTCTGGGTTTGCGAGGATTGTCCGAAGACAAACGGGCTGACGGCACTCACCGCCGTCCACAGAAGAAAACTTACCCGCATGAGCATAGATCGGCAAAGCGATGCCCGGCCGTTAGGCTAAGCTTCGTCCGAGGAGTCTGGATTGCTTCCGAGTGGTCGGCCACTCGGAGAAAGCTCGATCCAGATTCTCCCGTGAAATGCTTATCCGGCCACTTGGCCGGGAAACGGCCATTCCGCTGAAGTAACGCGCCAGGCAGACGTTGATAATGAGCCACATCAGGCTCGATTTTTCGCATTGCTGACGGCACGTCTGGCCGCGCGGAAGCCCGTCAAGTTCGGAATGCGAAGGCGTTCGAGCTCGATTACGATTACTTCCGGATGCGCCGTCATTTCAGCAGCGGTTCACTCTGCCGACACTAGGAATGAGGATGTTGGCCGACCCGACATCGGGAATCTCGCTGCGTCTTAATGCTTTGCTTTGCTTCCCACATCGGGTCGGGGGTCGGACACAAAGCCCACACGGTTGGGCATCTTCACCTTTGGCAGAGTCTTGGCATCCACGACTTGATCATTTCCGATGATGCCATTCAAGTTCAGAATATATGCCACGACCGCGTAGACCTCCGTCGGCTTCAGTAGACCTGGCTGATCGAACGGCATCGCTCGATTGATGTAATCCCACAACGTCGTCGCATAGGGCCAATAGCTGCCCAGCGTCTTGAGCGGTTTCGCCGTGCGAGTTTGCCTTGACCGCCCACCAGCCTCGGCCCCACCGCTCCCTCCGCCTCTATACCATCCTGAGAGGTATCCGCGAACTTAAGGTCAAGGCGGCTCTGCCAGCCGTGCGGCAGTTTGCAGCTGTCTGGAGCACTTGTCCGCCCCAGGGCGCGCCCGACACGACTAACCAGGTGTCAGAGGAATGCGATTTGTTACTCAAGCCGGACGTTCGCTGAGAGTCAGCGGTAGCATTCGCAGGGAAGCACGTCGCGTCAAATATTGCCCGGCGGCGGCAATGCCCACAAGCGCCGATCTGGCGCGAGCAGCGCCGACAATGAGAGCCGGGACGCGTTGTATCTTCTCGGCGGCGCGGCGCTGGTGGTGTTCGGCGCCGGATTGATGCTGTCCACGCCGATGGTGCGGAAAATGCTGGGCGGAGTCGGCATCGGCAATCTGATTTCGGCAGCGGGTCCCGATTTTGAAAAATACATGAAACTGCGAGGCATGTGATTGCTTGCTTGAAGAGGTTCAAGGCTATGGATTGGGAGATCACCTTAGTGGCTTGTCGCGTGGCCACTACAGCTGCTTTAGCAGGCCGAGCATCGACATATACGGCGGCAGGAGGCATCGACACGAGCGTCGATGCCGCACGCAAGAGTGCTTGCGCCACGAATCTAGCGCTTCTGGCCGACGTAGGGGACATTCGCGTTCTTCACGTGTTCGTTAAAGGCGGTGACGTTGGTTCTGACGAGGCCGTCGAACTTTGCCTGGAGCGCGGCGATGTCTTCGGATAAAGTGTTGGCGGCGTCACGCTGCGCGGCGGTGGGCTGATAATCGGATTGCATCATGTCACGCGCGACGTTCTGAATCTTCGCGTATAGCTTCGGCGCATAGTAGAACGAGTCTCCGGAGCCGGTGATGTGAGGATCGAACAGACTCTCCTCGACGGCGAGCAGTTTCCGGTCGAGGGAGTCGGCTTCCTCGACCAGGTTCTTCCAGCGCGGATCGCTTTGCAAAGAAACCTTGACGTCCGCGATCTGCCGGCGGATGGATTCCGCGCGGTCGATGAGATCGGCGGTTTCATTGATGGTGGTGCGCAACTGGAGCACAGCCTTGGTTTGCGAGACGATTCCTTCTTCGCTGCCGAGCGCGTTGGGATCTTTCTTGATGACCACGGTGCGGGTGAGCTCGCTTTGTCCCGCCTTCAGCTTAACGGTGTAAGTACCCGGAGGGACCAGCGGAGACAGACGGCCTTCGAGCGGAAACGGCCGCGTGCCGTCGGGACCGGTGCCGATCTCGGGATGACCGATGGGACTGGTTCTGAGGCGGGGCTGCTTGGTGGGCTCATATTTCAAATCCCACCACACGCGATTGATACCCACGTCCTTGGTGCCTTTCACCGTTTTGATCAGATGTCCCTGGCTGTCGGAAATTTCGATCTGGACATCGGCTGTCGGAGCGGTTCGGAAATAGTAGTTGATGGACGCGCCGTACGGCGGATTGTGTCCGGCGTTGGCGGCGGGGTCGTTTTCCTCCCCCATGTACATCGGGAAACGGGATTCGTTGAGCATCAGAAAACGATACGCCGGCCGCACTTCGAACAGATACTGCGACGAAGAGCGAATTTCATCGGTCAACTGTTCGAGCGGGCTGATGTCATCGAGAATCCAGAATCCGCGGCCGTAAGTGCCGAGCACCAGATCGTGAAAACGCTCCTGTACGGCGATGGAGGTCACCGGAACGTGCGGCAGATTGCTCTGCAGCGGGACCCAATGGCCGCCGTCGTCCCAGGAAACATAGACGGCGTTTTCGGTCCCGAGGTAGAGCAAGCCTTTCTTGACGGGATCCTCCCGAATGAAGTGCGCGTAGCCGAACATGTCTGGAGGAATTCCGGAGACGATCCGTTTCCAGGTCGCGCCATAATCCTCGGTCTTGAAGACATAGGCATTGCGATCGTTCATCTGATGGAGATCGATGGCGATATACGCCGCCCCGGCGCTGTACCGCGATGGCTCAATATTGCTGACCGTTCCCCAGGGCGGCAGATTCGGAAAATTTTTAGTGACGTTGGTCCAGTGCTTTCCGCCGTCGCGCGTCACATGCACGAGACCGTCGTTCGATCCTGCCCAGATCAGGTCCTTATCCATCGGCGATTCCGCGATGGCGAACAACACGCAGTAAAACTCGACGCTGGTGTTGTCGGGAGAAAGCCCGCCGGAGGATTGCTGCTTGCTCTTGTCGTTGGTGGTCAGGTCAGGACTGATAACCGTCCAGCTCTGTCCGGAATCGGTGGATACGTGGACGTACTGGCTGCCCACATACACCTTGTGCGGATCGTGCGGCGAGAGCGCCACGGGGAAGGTCCACTGCATGCGATATTTTAGATCGGCGATGGGCCATCCGCCGCCGGGCGAGGGATTGACGTTGCGCACCTGGCCGGTCCGGATGTCGAGATGTTGCAGAAATCCCGCCTGGCCGCTGGTCCACACGAAATTTGGATCGGCGGGATCGGGATACGTGAAACCGCTTTCCGAACCGCCCACCCAGGTCCAGTCGCCGGGCAGAATTTGGGTAGCCGCCAGGCTGTTGCTGGGTCCGCGATGGGCGGGGCCATCCTGGCGATTGCCATAGACGAAGTAGGGAATCTGATCGTCCACCGAAACGTGATACATCTGCGCGTTGGGCAGCGGGCTCCTCATCCAGGATTCGCCGCGATTGGTGGAGATATTCACGTAGCGATCGTTGGCGATGATCATGCGGCTGGGATTTCGCGGGTCGATCCACATTTCGTGATTGTCGGGCCACACCGCTTTCGCGGCCGTGCTGGTGACGCCGCCGTCGGTGGAGCGGTGCAGTTCCAACTGAGTGAGAAAGTAAATTTCGTTGGGATTATCGGGCAAGACCGCCATGCGCGAATAATAATGAGGCCGCCGGTTCAAGGTGCGATCGCGATTGATCATGGTCCAGTTATCGCCGCCGTCGTCGGAACGCCAAAGAACTCCCTTGTCGTCGGTTTCGATCAGCGCGTAGACTCGATTCGAATTGCTGGGCGCGATGGCCACGCCGATCCGACCCAGAGGCGACTGCGGTAGGCCGTTGCCGGTGAGATGCTTCCAGGTGATGCCGCCGTCGCGCGACACATAGAGACCGCTGCCGGGACCGCCGCTGTTCAAATTCCAGGGCCGAAGCTCCACCTGCCACATTCCGGCGAAAAGCACGCGTGGGTTGTTGGGATCGACGACCAGATCGGACGCGCCAGTGTTTTCATCGACGAACAAAACGCGCTGCCACGTTTTGCCGCCGTCGGTGGTGCGAAACACGCCGCGCTCCTGCTGCGGGCCGTAACAATGGCCCATGGCGGCGACGTAGACGATGTTCGGATCCTTGGGGTCGACCACGATTTCCGAGATGCGGCCGGTTTGATCGAGACCTGTGTGCGCCCAGGTTTTGCCGCCATCGAGGGATTTGTATACTCCATTGCCGATGGAAATGTTGCCGCGGATAAAAGCTTCGCCGGTTCCGGCCCACACGATGCTGCTGTCGGAAGGAGCCACGGCGAGGGCTCCGATGGAGGCCACCGGCTGACCGTCAAAGATCGGTTTCCAATGGACGCCGCCGTCGGTACTCTTGAAAATTCCGCCCGTGGCCGCGCCGGCGTAGATGACATTGGGGTCGCCGGGAACACCCGCGACGGCCTCGACGCGATTTCCCTGAGGGCCGATGTAGCGATACTGTAGCGCCTGAAAAGTCGCCGGGTCCGGCTCCTGCGGCCAGACAGGGAGGGTCAGCAGCGCGCCCAGTAAGCACGCTCGAATCACATCAGAATATAGCGGCATCAATTCGCTCCCGAAGGATTTACATGTACGACGATGTAGGGAACTCCGGCGCCGGCCAGCGCCTTGTTGAGATTCGCCAGGTCGACGTCGAGCTGTTTTAATTTCTGCAGGGCGTCCTGCTGAGCGCTGGCGATCGTAGTCAGCTGTTCCGCGTCGCGCGGCCGCGGCGCCGCCGAATAATTCTCCAGGATAAACAGCACGTGAGCGGTGCGCTCCGGTAGCGGAGGCACGCGGTAGGTGAGCGGAGTGTTCATCGGATCGGGATTGCCGATGAACAACGGCGATACCTCATCGATTTTTTGCGAGAGAGCTTCCGCGTTCTTGCGAATGGCTTCCGGGATGGGCGGCGCGCCCTCGGCCTTCCAGCTCTTGAGCGTCGACTCCATGATGGTGCGCATCGCGCGCAGACGGTTGGCGCCTTCGATCCCGGATTTATAAAGCTCATAGGCGCGCATGACGGCGGTGTGCCGCGCGGCGCGATCCGAGGCCGACATAGACACATCGGGATCGTCCGAGACGGTCACGGTTTTGGTCGCCTGATTGGCTCCCTGGGATACCTTGACGGTGTAGACGCCCGGCTCGACGATGGGGCCGTCGGCGGCGCGGTTGAAAAATCCTCCGGCGATGGCCCACTTCCCTTCCGCGGTGGACGGCCCCTGCGCCGGATAGTGCAAATCCCAGGCGACGCGATTGAGACCTTCAAATCCGGTGCCATCGAGCTGACGCACCAGCTTGCCCTGCGTGTCGGCAATGGTGATCGCCACTTTTTCCTGAGTCGCCTTGGGGAGTGTGTAACTGATAATCGCGCCGTAGGGCGGGTTGTCCGCGGCGAAGGGCCGCTGGCCTTCCTGTCCACTGGAAGTTTCGATCTGACGGAACGAAGTCGCCGGGCGCAGATCGAACAAGGTCATTTCCTGGCGAGCCGCGCGGCTCATCTGCTCGAGCGGGGTGATGTCGTCGAGAATCCACAGGGCGCGCCCGTGGGTGGCGATGATCAGATCGTGCTCCCGCGGGTGAATCTTGATGTCGTCGACGCGAACGCGGGGGAAATTGGACCCCAGCCGTTCCCACTGTTCTCCGTGATCGAAGGAGAGATACGCGCTGAATTCCGTTCCGATGAACAGCAGGTTCTGATTGCGGGGATCTTCGCGAATCACGCGCGCCGATCCGGTGGCGCCGGGCAGATTGCCGGAGACTGGCTGCCAGGTCTGGCCGAAATCGTTGGTGAAAAATGCGTACACTTTGAAATCGTCGCCGCGATGGCCGTCGAACACCACGTAGGCGGCGCCTGCGCCCATGTGCGACGCTTCGACGCCGTTCACATAAGTTCCCTTGGGCACGCCGGGTACGCGATCGGCAACGTTGGTCCATTTTTTCCCGCCGTCGCGAGTCACCTGCAGATTGCCGTCCTGCGTGCCGACCCAGACTACGTTCGCATCCACCGGGGATTCGCTGATGCGGGTGATGGTCGGGTACCAGCTGACGCCGTAATTTCGCGACAGGATGTGATCCTTCGGCAGCTTGCCGAGGATCGGCATGGTGTTGCGATCGGCGTTGGTGGTCAGGTCGGGGCTGATGGTGGTCCAGTTATCGCCGCGGTCGGTGGATTTGAACAGGTACTGCGCGCCGAAATAAATCGTCTTCGCGTCGTGCGTCGAAATTTCGATGGGCGCGTCCCATTCGAAGCGATAGGGTCCTTCATTGGATTTGGGCTGGGGAACGATGTTGGCGCGCTCATGCGTCGCCATATTCAGACGCAGCAGGCTGCCGTCCTGCGATTCGACGTACACCAGATTCGAATCGGCCAAGTCGGGCTGGCAATGGAATCCGTCGCCGACCAGCACTTCCACCCAATCGCTGTTGAGAATCCCGTTGACGTTGCGCACCGCCGACGGTCCCCACCAGCTTCCGTTGTCCTGATATCCGGAGCAAACGTGATACGGCTTGGCCATGTCGTAGCCGACCTGATACGCCTGCCCGATGGGGATATCGTTCACGTGCGCCCAATTGACGCCGCGATCGCGGGTGATGTAAATGCCGCCATCGACGCCGATGATCATGTGATTGGAATTTGCGGGGTCGATCCACATGGCGTGAAAATCGGCGTGAACTTTGGTGCCCCACGTTGGCGCGAAGGTCTTGCCGCCATCCTGCGAATAGGCGACGCCGGCCAGCTCGCCGCTTCCCTGCAGCGCGGCGATCCAGATGCGCAGATCGTTATTGGGGTCGATAAAAACGTTGCTGAAATACGGCGGATTCGGGTTGGCGTTGCTCATCTTGACCCAGGTCTCGCCGTGATCCTCGCTGCGATACATTCCGCCGTTCTGGTGCTGCACTTCGGCATAAACGATGGAAGGATCGCGGCGGTAAATGGAAACTCCGATGCGTCCGGTGTCGCCGCCGTCGGTGTAGGGCAGGCCTTTGGTCAGCTTCTTCCAGGTCGCACCGCTGTCGGAGGATTTGTAGAGCGCGCTGTCCGGTCCGCCGCCATTGAATCCGAAAGGCGTGCGCCGCCGCTCGTAGGCCGCGGCGAAGAGCGTATCGGGATTCCGCGGGTCCACTTTCACGTCTACCACGCCGGTGTTTTCGTTGATGAACAACACGCGGTTCCACGTCTTACCGCCGTCGGTGGTCTTATAAAGACCGCGCTCCTGATTGGAACCCCACAGATGACCGAGCGCGGCGACGTACACGACGTTCTCATTCCGCGGATCGATGGCGATTCGTCCGATGTGATGGCTTTCGGCGAGACCCATGCGGGTCCAGGTCGCGCCGGCGTCCATCGATTTATAGACGCCGTCTCCCCACGACGAGCTCTGCCGGTTATTGGCCTCTCCGGTTCCCACCCACACGATCGCCGGATTCGACGGCGCCAATGCGATCGCGCCAATGCTCATCGCGCCGTTGTGCTCGAAGATCGGTTTCCAGGTCAGCGCGCCGTCGCTGGTTTTCCAGACGCCGCCCGAAGCAGTGGCCGTGTAGATGATATCGGGGTTCGATTCGACCACCGCAAAATCGTCGACTCGACCGCCGACCACTGCCGGTCCGATTTCGCGAACCTGAAGCTGGCCGAGAATGCCCGGCGGTTCGTTCGAACCGCTCTGCGCCGGCAGCGAAAACGAAGATGCGAACAACAGGAGCGTGAAGGTAAGAAGCCTGAATTTGGTCATCGCCATATCGTACTGCTCTTTAGAATGTCAATTTCAGCGCTAATTGAATCTGGCGCGCGGTGCCGAACCCGATGGTCCGGCCCACCGTGTTTTCGATCAATCCGAAGGATGCCGCGCCGGTCGGAGTCCATATGTTCGCGCCGTCGCCTGCCAGCGTTGGAGAATCGAAATTTGGATGATTGAAAATGTTGAAGATTTCGCCGCGGAATTGAACTTTGACATTCTCTCGGATGGGGATGTCCTTGATGAGCGAGAAATCGATTTGCGTGAATCCGGGACCGAAGAAATCACCCACCGGCGCGGTGCCGAACGCTCCCGGGATTCCCGGCTGCCCGTTGGCGGGCTTCACCGCCTGCGCCGGCAAGGAAAACGCATTGAAGTTCAGGTACGGAATCGTATTCGCCGGAGACGGACTGTTCTTCGGAACGTAAACGCTGGTGCCGGGATTGTAGTTTGGCCGTTGATTGGTCGTGTCGCCGTTTCCGTAGGTATTGGTGCCCAGGTACACCGTGTTCGCGACGCCGCTGCGGATCAGGCCGAGCACCGCAATGCTCCATCCGCCCGCGACAGCGTTCATAGCTCTGGAGGACGAGCCCAAAAGCTGGTGACCGTGGCCGACCGGAAGAGCGTACAAAAGATTGAAGCTCAAATTGTGGCGGATGTCGTTTCCGGCGTTGCCCCATTCCGACTTCAGATTGAACGGCTGCTGCGGCATGGTCGAGAAAATGCCGTCGTCGGGAACATCGGCGGTCACGTGCGCCCAGGCGTACTCAGCCGTAAACTGAAGTCCCGCGGCCAGGCGGCGCCGCAGCGACAATTGCAGAGCTTCGTACTTAGACTGGCCCGTCCAGGTGTTCAGCGTGATGTTGGAATATTGAGGATATGGACGAATTCCCGTGACCGGATTCACATAGTTAACGCCATCGGATACATCCAGATTGAAGGCGTGATTTCCGACGTAAGAAATCAGCAGGCCCGTATCGGCCGCCAGTTGGTAGCCAAGACTAGCGGTCCATTGGATGGTTTTCGGATTCCTTGTGAACGCGTCGAACCCGGTCAGGCTGGCCGGGGGAGCAACGCCGGAAGAAATGAACGGCGTCAGCGGATACGAGAGGTTGGGAATGTTCGCGTTTGAAAACGTCGCGCTCCCTGGCAGCGTGTTGGTGACCTGATCGTAAAAGTTGCCGATGGGAAGCGCCTCCACGAAAAATCCGTAACCCGCGCGGAACACCAGCTTTGAGGTAGGCATCCAGGCTACACCGATGCGCGGAGCAAAGTTCTTGTAGTAGCTGTTGTAATACGCCGCGCCCGGCGACGTCAGCGAGTTGGTTCGGTTACTCCACACTTCGGTAGCCCAGTTATCGTAAGGCACCTGGTTCCAGTCCCAACGCAGGCCCAAATCCACCGTCAGGCCGGGCCGGACCTGCCACGTATCGGTGACGTAAGCGCCAACCTGCGTCATGAAAGTGGTGTTTCCCGGAACGACCGGTGAAACCGACGCCGTAGTGACCACATCGTTCAAGAAATTCTGAATCGACGTGAAGGCCACCGACGAGCCTCCGAAGAAACCGTGAAACGGTTCGTCGATTCGCCACACCGTGACGCCCGCTTTGATCGTGTGCCGGCCTTTCACCAAAGTCAGCGAGTCGCCCGCCTGGATATCGGTGGGTTCCCGGCCATACAGACCGCGATTGCCAGGCGAGAAATTGAGTCCGCTTATGCTGACCACCGGGAACGGCTCCGACTCGTCGAATGTCGTGGCGTAGCGCTGCAATCCGATGAGGGCCGTGTTCAGCAGGCGCGGAGAAAAGGTGTGCGTTTCGCTGAGGGCCAAGTTGGTGGTCTGCGTGTCAACAGCTTGATGGTCATCGACTCCAAAGCCAGTCGAATATACGCCGATAAGCGGTCCGGTTACCGCGGAGCTATTGATGTTCAACCTGAAAAAGGAGGAGTCATTGCTACCCCAGTTGTTGTCGATGCGCGCGCTACCGGTATCTTCCTGCACGCGATTGATGCCCAGGAAGGACACGGCATTCACCAACGGATTACTCGTCGGCGTCAGCGCGACGTTACTGAGGAACTGCGATTTGTTGGTGGGAGTCGGCATCAACGCGACGATCGGCTGCACCGCCGGGACCGCTTCGGACATGCCCAAAGCGCTCAGTTCGGTGCCGCTACCCACAATTCCTACCGATTGCCGCGACGCTTCGTAATTAGCGAAGAAAAACATCTTGTTGCGGACGATCGGGCCGCCCAGATTGCCGCCAAAGTTGTTAAAACGGATGGGTGCGGGCGTGCCGGGGAGTTGGAAAAAGTTGCGCGCATCGAAATCATCATTGCGTAGAAACTCAAACCCGGTGCCGTGAAAGTCGTTGGTGCCGGATTTCGTGACGATGTTGACGTAGGCTCCCGACGCGCGGCCGTATTCCGCCGAGTAATCACCCGATTGCACTTTGAATTCGGAGATCGTATCCAGGCTTCCGGTCAGTAATCGCGCGCCGCGCTCGGAACCGTTGGACATGTACGCCTCATCCACCCGGGTCGCGTCGATGCCATCGATCGAAAACTGGTTGTTGCCGGACTGCAGGCCGTTAAATGTTAGGTCGGCGATATAGGGGCCCCGCAACACGGCGCCGGGCGTCATCAGGCTGAATCGCGCATAATCGCGACCGTTGATCGGCAGGTCGTTGATCTGCTGGGTCTGCATGGTGCCACCCACCGTCGCGCCGGACGTTTCAAGAACCGGCGCTTGGGAGGTTACTTCCACCTGCTGATCGATCTGTCCGATCACCATATTGACGTCCAGGCGTATGGCGTCGCCGACATTCACCGTAATCTTGTCAAACACCTGCCGCGAGAAGCCGCTATGCTCGGCCGTAATCCGATAGTCGCCAATCGGGAGGTTGGGAAAAGTGTACAGCCCATTGCTATCACTCGTCACTTTGAAGGCCTGCCCTGTGACGATATGGACCGCTGTCACGTTGACGTTGGCAATGGCGGCGCGCGACGGATCGAAAACTTCGCCGCTGATCCTACCCGTCGTACTCTGCGATCGCAGGCTGGGGACCAGGACTGCTACCGCGAGCGCTAGAGCGATGCCGAATGCGGCGTAATTTGGTTTTTGAGGAAACATCTTTGTTTCTCCTTCGGGCTCAATGTGTCCTCGCAGAGTCACCCAGTGGTTTTTCCGGCGAGAGTCGGAGAATTATCGCGACGGGGCGCACGGATTGTTGTCTTGGAAAACCCACTGTCAGCGTTTGACCGGAAGCCCATGTCTTTGACCGGAAGCCCATCTCGGTATGTTATGCCTTGCGCCCGAAAAGTCAATCCACTGTTTGTCCACATCGTATATCGCTCTAAACAACTGAAGTTGTGTTGGTTTATGCAGACTATCTCCGATTGACCGAAGCCCGGGGGATGCGGGTGTCACCCGGTTGAAACCGTCACCGGAATGCGTTACGCTCGTTTAGAAATTGCCAGGGCACTCCTCGCAGGCTAAAGCGCGTGCGAAGACGGGAGCTTCAGTGTTTCGTTTTGGCGCTTTTGAGTTGGATGTTCCATCGCAGCAGATGTGCAAGAACGGTGTGCGCATCCGCCTGCAGACCAAACCTTTTCAGTTGTTGTTGATGCTGGTGGAGCGCGCCGGGCAGATTGTGAGCCGCGACGATTGTCATCGCGTTCTGTGGGGCGGCGATCCCTTCGGGGAGTTCGATCACAACCTAAACAACGCGATTAACAAGCTGCGGCGGGCCTTGAACGACGACGCGGCGAGTCCACGCTTTATAGAGACGGTGCCTCGCATCGGTTATCGTTTTGTCGCTCCGGTTGTGATCGCTCCCGCCGACCGGCCATCTCCGCCCAGCGATGCCCCCTCGGCGCCGGTGCCCGCCGCAACCTTGAACTTGAGGGCCAAGCTTGGCGCGCAGGTGGCGATGTTGGCGGCCCTTTGCCTGACCATCGGTGCCATGGCCGCCATAGCCTACGCTTACCGCTGGCCGAAACAGCAGGTCTCTGTGACGGCGCGTCTGAACTCCCAGAAAAAAAACGACCTGGGCGCCTACGAAGACTACCTGAAAGGCCGCTATTTCTGGAATAAGCGCAATAAACCCCAAGTGCTGCTGGCCATAGAATATTTTCAGGAAGCCATTGCCAAAGATCCGAATTATGCTCTAGCTTACTCCGGACTCGCGGACAGCTACTCGGTTCTCGGCATGACCATGGCAAATCCGCGGGAGTTCTATCAAAAGGCCCACGAGGCGTCGATCCAGAGCGTGACCCTCGACCCGAAGTCGGCGGAAGCGCACACCTCTCTTGCGGTCGTGTATTTGAATGAGTGGAGATTCGCGGAAGCGACTCGTGAATTTCAGAAGGCAATTTCTTTGAATCCGGGTTACCCGACGGCCCACCACTGGTACGGACTCCATTTGCGGATCGTCGGACGGGCGAGAGAAGGGTTGCAGGAGTTAGAGCTCGCGCATCGTCTGGATCCGGTTTCCCTCCCCATCAGCTTCGCATTGGCGAATGCTTATCGAAAAGATGGATATTATGCGGAAGCGGAACGACAGTTCGCGGAGATCGTGAGATTCGATTCCACCTTCCGCCGGGTCAACGCGGGGCTCGCTCTACTTTATGCAACTCAGCATCGCCTTCCCGAAGTTTTACTTGTCGAGAATCCGTGGAACATCTCACGGGAAGACGATCCGGAAGTTTCCGAGTATGTCGCGGTCGGTTTGTACCTGGGTGGAAGCAAAAAAGAAGCTGCCGCGTTAATGACCCAAGTGACCCAGCAGACAAACTCATCTGAAAGCTGTTTTCCGTTTCTTTTAGCCGCCATGGGACAGAAGGAACAGTCCATTCAATGTCTCGAAAAAGGCTACGAACAAGGAGCGGGTTATATGCCGCAGATCAAAACCGAACCGCTGCTCCGGGATCTGAGATCGGATCCACGCTTCCAGGCTTTGCTCGACCGCGTCGGTTTTCCGTCCGCCAGAACGACCACTAGTCAATAAAGCGAACAGTTTCGCGAAGTGCTGCTGCAAGCAGCAGACGACGCGGCAGGAAAGATCGCAGTGCAAGCCCGCGTTTCGCCTCCAGTCCTCGACAGGGAAATAATCCAACACGCATTATTCTAGTCCGGAATGATCCGACAATGCGCGTCATCAGGCCGTGTAGAGCATCTTATTGCAGTCAGATCGTCACACAGTCCAACAAGTTGGCCAACACGGCAGGACGTGAAACATGTGGGCAGTGGCCGCCCGGGAGCTCCAGCGGTTCAATTCCGATGATCCGTCGCGCCTCCCGGCGCGACCATTCTGGCTGAATCGTGCGATCCTCCGCGCAAATGATGTAAGAAGCCGGAACGTCGGGCCAGGATTCGAGCGGACACGGCTCGATCATCGCTTGACGCGCCAACGTCAGGCTGCGTGTCGTCATCGCCCACGCGGCGACTTCCGGCGAGCAGTCGTGGAACAGGAATTTTTTAGCTGCATCATCATCGCGCGTCGGATCCTTTCCGATCCATTCGGGATTCAGCATTGAAGGGTCGGCCCGTAGCCGTTCGAAGACGCTCTTGCCCGGCTCGGGAATCATCGCGGCAAGAAAGACCATGTGTCCAATTTTGCGAAATTGCGGCGTCAGGGGTAAAAACACGCCGCTCGCGGAATGGGCCACGACGATTGCACCGTCCGCGCCTGGCGGAATCGAATCCGCGATCACCCGCGCATAAGTCGTCGCACTCGCGTCGGGCTCGTCAGAGGGTAGTGAAGTCCGAACGGTCTGGTGTCCGCGCTTCTCCATCTCGATGGCGAGCAGATCCCATCCAGAAGCATTTTGCGTTGATCCGTGAACGAGGCAGTACAGACTCATAATTAATCGTAAGATGCGGCCGGGAGCTACGCTTGTTGGGAATCAAAAGGCGGCGTTAATGCCGCACATCGGGCACCTTTTCGGTCTTAGTGTTTTGCGACAGCGCGTCCATCGAGGGATTCGCGCGAGAAGTAAACATAACTGCCGGATTATCGGAAGCTGGGCTGTATACTTTATGTCATGCGGGCAACGGCTGTTCTGTTGTTTCTTGCACCCTGCGTGATAGCTGCAAATCAGCCGACGTTTACCTACGCTGTCCCTGCCAACACCACAGTTGCGGCCATGGCGGTGGACGCGGCGGGAAACACATACCTCACCGGCTCGACAACCTCTTCGACCTTTCCTGCGACCGCGGGTGCGCTTCAAACCCAGTTCAGCGGTGGTATTTGCGGGGTTCTCGCGGCCTTCGGAGGAGGCCAACTGATGTTTCCGTGCACGGATGCGTTCGTGATCAAGCTGGACCCGGCGGGTAACGTCTTATTCGCGACCTACTTCGGCGGCAACGGTAGTCAAACCGTTGCGAGCGCGATTTGCGTGGACGCGAGCGGGAATGTCTACCTGGGCGGCACCCCGGGTCCGAATACTGTCAGTCAGCCGGATACCTTTCCGGTCACGGCTGGTGCTGCGTATGCCAGTTCTGCGGATGGCTTCGGGTTTGTGGCTAAAATTAACCCGGGCGGAACTCAGCTTGTTTATTCGACCCTACTTCCGGTGAATCCACCGGCGCTGGCCCTGCAGCAGCGAGCCGTGGCCCTGGCGATCGACCCTGCGGGCGAGGTCTATGTCGCTTCCACAACCGCGGGGGCCTTGCCATTTCCAACGACGCCCGGAGCCTATCAGTCCGCGCCGCCGTCGTATCCATACGGTTCGGGCGTGATCGCCAAGCTGAATGCGTCCGGGTCGGCGCTGCTCTACGCGACGTACCTGTCCGGCAATGGACTGAGTATCCCGCAAACGATTGCCGTCGACGCGGCAGGCGATGCGTTCGTTGCCGGCTTCACCCAGGCGGCCGATTTTCCGGTCACGCCGGGAGCATTTCAAACCGGCTACTTTCCAAGCGCGGAGTACATGGAGTTTGTAAGCAAGCTGAATCCGCAGGGAACGGGCTTGGTTTATTCCACATTTCTCGGCGCCACGCAGAACTACGCGTCGGAGGTAAAAGTGGATGCACAAGGCGGCACGTACGTGTTGGCGCAAGGCGGGGCGGAGCTGTCTTCCGGAGGTTATCTTTCGCACCTAAGCGCCGACGGATCCGCCCTCATCTACTCGACGTATGTCCCGACTGGGAACAAATTTGATTTCGATTTGGATTCCGCGGGCAGCGCCTTCGTTGCCGGCGCTGCAGGGAGTGCGGTTCTCGCGGCCTCGCCGGGAGCGTTTCAATCGGTGTTTCAGGGACCGGTCGCCAACGCGTTCGCGGCGAAGTTCACACCGGATGGCGAGTTTGCCGGAGCCACCTACGCGGCTCAGTTGCAGACCGGCGCTACGCCCCTGATCGCGGTGGCTCCCAACGGCGCGATTGTGCTCGCGGAGCAGACTTCGGTCTTTAGCATCTACCCGTGGCTGACGGTGCAGAACGCGGCGAGCGGAGCAGCGGGCACGGTCGCGCCGGGAGAAATTGTTACCCTCCGTGGTTACGGGATTGGTCCCGCGGAGGCCGCCGTGGCATCGGGTCAGGCGCCAGTGGACGAGTTGGGAGGCGCTCAGGTCACATTCGGCGGAGTTGCCGCTCCGGTGTTCTCCGCGCAGTCACAACAAGTCACCGTGCAGGTGCCATGGGAAATAGCCGGCCAAACGTCCACCGAAGTCGTCGTAACGTACAACGGTCCGCCAGCCGTAGCTTCGGCACCGGTGATCGTCGCGACCCCGGCGCCGGGAATTTACGCCGTCGCGAATTCCGACGGAACTCCGAATTCTCCCTCCAATCCGGCAAAGGCGGGCGGTTTTATAACGATCTACGGAACCGGCGGCGATGTGACGAATCCCCTCGGGATAACTGGACTGGCCGATCACCGCATCGCTTCCGACTCTGACTCTGCCGGTCTCAGTTAGCACTCGGGGGAACGAATGCCATGGTTCTCTACGCCGGATCGGCTCCCACGCTCGAATCCGGATACTTCCAAATTAACGTAGCGCTGCCTTCGGGCCTTCAGGCCTCGGCGGCGGCGAATCTTGTGGTAACGGTCGGAGGCTCGTCGAGCGTAACCGTTCCGATTTCTATTCAGTAGCCGGACACTGCTTAAGCGCGGGCGCGTTCGGCAAGCCAGGGAAAGGGTCTCTTTTATTAGACGATAAAGTATGGAATCGTGTAATAAATTGGCAGCCCGGCGAGTCTGCCCTGGTACCAGGTAGAAACATCTGTGACGAGTGCACCGACCGCATCCCCTCTACTGCCAAACTATCTGATTCTCCTCACACCAGTCGAGGGCGATCTGCCTCAAGGCATCGGTGCGGAATGCAAACCACGCTGATTCGATCCCAAGCCGTCGAACGGCGTCCTTGAAATTTCGGAATGCACCGGCGCCGTGGATGGCGCGCGAAAGTTCGGCGCGAATACCTTCGGACTCCACTGCGCGTGAAAACTCCTGCATGATGCCCCACTCGTGCACATCAAACTTCGTCGGAAGCTGTGTGAAGCGGTCGGTTGAAACAATCCGTTTGGCGATCGCCCATTCGTCTTTCTGCCAGTCAGGAAGATCCGGCTCCTCGTCGCTGGGCTCCTCTGCCTTGCGTAGAAGTTCTTCAGAGACGGTCACGACCCGACCAGCATCGAGATCCAAATAATGGACTCGTCAAACTGCATTCGAGGGCGTCGATGATGTCGTTCAGATGGACGATGGCGGGCACTTCGAACATCATCATACTGCTCCTGGATTCCGTCACGAGCGGGACAAGCCGGATGGCAAATCCATCGTGTTCAACAGTCGATCCGCTTCAGCGGCGGCTTCAATGAGGCCGCCCCTGATCAGGGGCGGAAATGACGCCAGATCTGCTTCTGCGGTGAGTGCAGGAGTTGGCTTCAATGAGGCCGCCCCTGATCAGGGGCGGAAATACCAGGACCGGAGCCGAAACGGTTCGGAAGTGGGCCGCTTCAATGAGGCCGCCCCTGATCAGGGGCGGAAATGTCTTCGCCGCTCCCTTCCTTGTTCCGCGGAAGCTGCTTCAATGAGGCCGCCCCTGATCAGGGGCGGAAATGATCATATCGCCCGGGATGCGCAGAAGTTCGCGGAGCTTCAATGAGGCCGCCCCTGATCAGGGGCGGAAATGGTGCTTTGGGCATGAGCGTGTGGCGCATTACACGTGCTTCAATGAGGCCGCCCCTGATCAGGGGCGGAAATGCGGAACTGAGCTTACTCGCAAGACCGAGCTTACTCGCAAGACCGTTACGTTGCTTCAATGAGGCCGCCCCTGATCAGGGGCGGAAATCTGATTCCTTTCATGGGATGCCGAAAGGCCCCCAGTGCCGCCATAAATCCGATCGGTACGCCCGATTTAAGCGCTGTGAGCCTTAGTTGCGGCAAGCTGCTCCTCCTTTCGCGACTGCACGCAGTCGGCTCTTCGTAGAATTGCCTCCAGGTATGCAAGGCCCCAGTAGCCGTAGCGCCGATTGAGCAGCGCGAAGCGGTCCACCCATCCGGAATCGATGCGCGCTAACTCCTTGCCGCTGGATGTTTCGAAGGACTTCCCCTCGGCCTCCACCAGCACTGTGAATCCAGGCTCGTCGTCCCAAACCGGAAAAAATGGCCGACCACAACCATGATGCGTGCCGATCAGGTGCAATACCAGATCCGGATCGTGGGCTTCGCTCAACAACCCGGAAGCGCAGGCCGCCATTACCGAAGCCGCTTCATGACGCGCCGCTTCCGGATAACCAGCCGCAGTTCGCAGCTTCGCGTTATCGGCCTTCGACCGGTTTCCGAACGATTTCGCTAGATATTCACCGCCGTAAAAGGGCTTGCCAGCCAGCCAGCTCTGAAAGCGCTCATCGCATTTGCCCCAATCGTGCAATCGGGCTGCGAGATGGATGTCGCCCGCCAATTCAGTCGCGATCCCACACCCGGTAGCGAACTTCTTTGCGTGCTCTACAACTCCAGACGTATGCGAGGCAAGCGATTTCCAAGCGGTCAACGAACTATCGTCGGTCTCGTCATTTTCTTCGCTTAGCGGCTCGATGGACGGGCTGCGAGGCTTCAGCGGGCATCTCACGATACGGCCGGTCGAATCCACCTTCGGCCCTCTTGCTGGTAGTCCAAGCCGCTCGAGAATGGTGGCCTCGACAAGCTGGTCACGATCCTCGATAAACTTCGCAACTAATGCCGCCAGTTCACTATCAGTTTTCGTTGCGACATCGAGGCGAATGCACCGCCGGCGGGCGCCTTTTTCTGCCTCGTCAGCGTTCACCGCATCCGCGATGTCGGTGGTGAAGCTCTGCTCCGGATTCCAACCGAACTGATCCGCCCCGCCATAGAATGAAGGCACCACGATTGTGTCTCCGGGGTGAAGATTGTTGGCGTTGACCGTCTTCGCATCGCCGGAACGCCACAGGATCACTGACTTCAAAGCTTCGCGCTTCTTGTCCTTAGGTCCGGCCAGAGGGAGATTGAGACCCTCAATATCCGCGATCTCCTGCTCTTGTTCCTTTAACCATCGCCGCACAGCGCCAAGCGGCATGGCGAGAGCTTCGCGCTGAACCGGGGGCATCAGTTCAACCAGATCGTCCCACTCTCCTTCATTCTCCGGCAACAAGTCTTCGCGCCAAACTATCTGCACGTCGGCAGCATCAGTCGTGTCAGGGCCATGCAGAAACGGAGCGACATCCGGACTCGGATCGGGCGCCGGACTTGTCTGCGCCCACCACTCCAGATGCCCCGGAAACAACAGCGGGGCCTCCGATATGGTTGAGTTCAGTGGTCGAACATCCACATCTGCGAGCAACGTGTTCATCGCTGACACACCGAAGTCGACAGGAGCACATGCATTAAGAAAGCTCCATGCCCGCTTCGTCGCTTCACCATAGACGAGATCGGCTTTAGGCCGAAGGACGATAATCCCCTTCGCCTCCCCGTCCCGCCCCAACCGGTTCAGGCGTCCGAAACGCTGTCGCAGCGAATCGAGCGGCGCGGATTCGCTAACCAGCGCATCGAAATCGATGTTCGCGCCAACTTCCACGGTTTGCGTCGCCACCACATGCAACAATCCCTTGCGCTCGCGCTCCGGCCGCGCCGCAATCCTCTCCTTGTATTCGCGCCACAACTGCTCCGTAGACCAGGGCCGATTGCGGCCGATTAACAACACTTTCTCGCCGCTGAGCTTGCTAAAGATCTGGCGCGCGGATCCCACCGTGTTCGCGATGACTCCCACCACTCCGTTCTTGATTGCGGAGCCCAGTTCGTTTGCGGCGGCAGCCATTTCGTCCTCGAATCTCTTGTTCGTCTCGCGGAGTTCTGCGGGCTTCGACGCGCGCAAGCGCTTGCCCAGTACATCGGAGTCGTGCTCGATCCACTCTTCCTTCAGATCGAAGACGTTGTCGCCACTAGTCGTGGCCGACATCTTCACGACAATGGGGGATCGCGCCGGCGATTTCTCCGCCCACTTCCCATACTTGCTCGTGACCGCCCGCAGCGTCTGGTGAAAAGCGTTCGACAAATGAGCTTCATCGAGGATCAGCAATGAATCATTGCCAACCAGTCCCGCATGCACGGACCGCGATCTTTCCCCAACCTGATATCCGCGAAACAATAGTCGCGATCCCACCTGGTCTACCGTCGAAAGACACACCGTGGGCTGATTCGGCTCATCTACCCATCCGTTATCTCGAAGCATGCCGCCGCGCATTTTGCTCACTTGAAGAGGCAGCTCGCCGCCAAAGTCGTTCAGCCGGTCTGCAACTTCCTTAACTACTCCATCAGTTGCTTCGCGCAACCTGTTCGCAATCTTCTCCGCGTGGTCGAACGCTTCATCCACGACAACGCGGCGATCCACGATGAAGAACGTTCGCAAAGAAGACCGGCGCTCGAACGCGCTCTTTCCGGCCTCAAGCGCGAGATGGAAAACAGCCACATCAATCGCCGATGTCTTACCCGAACTGGTAGGCATCGCGATGGTGCCAGGCCAACCTTCTGCGACAACCCTCTTCAAAAGCTCCTGCTGCCACACAAAGGGTGGGTGGTCATGAATGGCGCTGTAGAAGGATGAGAATGAGTCAATCGTCAACCTGATCCTCCTCTTGCCACTTCCAGGGCCTCAAAAGCCCCAGTCCGAAAAAACGTCCCGCGCCCACCAGCATGGGACCGCGGACCAGATCTTCAAACCGAAACTTCGCATGTACGCCCCATCGCGGTTTGTCGTCTTTGCTCCGCAGCAAACGGAACTCGCTCACCGGTGAAACACCGTGAACCTCAGAAAACGGCCCGTGTTCTATCTCAATTGGCTGGGAAAGTCCGGCCCGTTCGCACGCAGCGGCAAGGATATCCTCGACGGACAAATGTTTTTTCGGAAAGCGGTCCAGAAGAATTGGTGTCACAGAAGCCCAGGTAGCCGAGGGGCCGTTCCAGGTCTGAGGGCGCAGCGCGCGTTGCGGAATATCGAGACCGCATAATTCTACCTCCCAGAACGCCGACTCGTCTTTCAAATTGATCTTTTCGATCAATGCGCATGTCCTTAGAACCTTACGTCGCTGGGCCGTACCAACCGTTCGGGGCAGCACCACAGCCACTCCCATCAGCCGGCCATCCGCGTACTGATGTCCCACAAATGGCAGTGCCGCAAAAGCGCAATGAGTCTCTGTGCCATGCCCGCTGAAAAACGTGCACAAAGCTGGATCGTGTTCGGACAATTTCAGCAACGCCTTCCGTAGCGATGCGGTCAGCGTCAGAGCCGCCTCTATCGAAAGGCCTCGTCCCTCGATGCGCCGCAGCACGATCATCTCTCCGAAACAGCTTTCAGGCACGGGTGTTTCTATCTGGGTCCGGCCGTAACGCATCTGAGCCGCGAGCGATGGCCGTTGCCCCAGTTTGTACAGAGTCTCCAGTTCGTCGAATCGGCCTTCGCCAAAGACGCGCAGCACCTCTTCGCCTTCCGGATCTGGCGACCAGGCGGGACGATCCCCAATCTCACTCAACCTCATCCGCACCAGCGAACATGCGCGCCCGAGCGAAGGCACGCGAGCTAGAAGGCTCGCAAGTTTATTACGCGTTGCCTCGTCGGCGTCGGCTTCCGGCCAAACAAAATGCACCACTGGCGAAGACGGTGATTGCACTGGAAACGTCCTTGGCTGCCTCCCTCTCTGATCCGGGTGCGGGCTCCCCGATTTTCCGTTATAGTTCGTGGGGACAAAGTTCACTACCGAAGTGGCATGGCCGATCTCGCCAGCGGCGATTTGTGGAGCGCCCAGCGTCTCCACCCATCGCAATACAGAATCCTCTCCGTCTTCCGAGAAGGTATCGTGGTGCGCCGCGACCAGAGCTTCGAAGAGCCGGTCCGGATGCGGAGGCCACTCGGGCGCCGTATCGTCGCGGAAATCGGTCGCATACGAACGTCCCATCAAGTATTCCACTTCAATTGCAAGCACGAGATCTACTCCTCCACATCCGTGGACTGATCGCTCATCTGGACCAGCTTCACGAGTTTCTCTTCGGGCGTAAGAGTAATCGGTTCCTCCCGCCAGTCGAGGCCGGCACTCTTCGCGCTCTGATAGAGAGCGTTGAATGCTTCCCTCGCTGTCTTGGCGTCGATGTGAGATGTAGTCTTATCCGAAGCGATGGCGCCCATCCACTCAAATTCCGGTTCCGTCGTCGGGATCAGATGGCACCGCGAACGTAGCTGATAGCCTTCTTCCAGTTGCAGCGCGAGCGCCAGAACACCCAGGGCAGCCACCACGGCGCGGCCGAATGCATTCACTTCAAGCGATTCTTTATCCTTCACGGGGAACCTCAGTTTTCGGAGCTGGGCGAACGACAATACGGCTGTCTGCCGCGCTTCGCGGAACGTCACACCGCCATCGGATATAGTCGGCGGGATGTTGCCGTGGTTAATCTCAGCTGGTGTTCCCTTCTTTTTATAAAGTTGAGGTGTACCCTTTACTTTCACCGCTTTCGCCGCGTCGAGCGTCCACTGTTCGGTTTTGCTTTCATAGATCATGCCGGGCATTGACTTGATGCCCAACGGATCGATGCGCGACGACGTTCGCTTGCCGAGCACCGCGTCGAAGCCAATAATCTCGGAGACCAGCGCCCGCGCGAATTTGGCACTGTTGACTCCTGCTCCGCTCTGCGAATCCCACGTACCGAACAAGAGGGCGGTGGGACAGAGCCGGAACATACCTGTCGCATTCCACGCGCGCGCCTCAACCATCTCTTTGCCAATCTCCGAATCGCGAAACCGCGTGCCCTTGTACTCGCAATCCCGGAATATCGCATCGTGAACCCGATGCGGCGCACTCAGGGAAGTGACCGTCTGGTGTCCAGAAATATCCATCTGAAGAAGAGGAATCCGAATGTCTCCAGCCCGGACGGCCGTAAGCAGGGCATCTTCAAGTCTATTGGCCTGCGATTGCACGGAATCGAGGAGGACGGTCTTCACGTCGCTGCGCCCTTCCACGACACGTTCTTCAAGCGCATACTTCCCGCCTTCATGGGTCGGAGGCGAAACCTTATCCCCATCCCCACCCGCCGGCACCAGCTTGACAATTACCCGAAGCGCGGACATCCCGCCTGCGCAAGAACTCAATATTTTTTCGCAAAGTTCATTCGTATCCATGCAATTCGTCTCCTGAAACGCGCCGTCATGCCCTTCGTCCAAGGTGGGAAAAACCCGACGCGATAATCCAGCCGATTTTTCCCTGCCGAGTGATTTTACACCAAATCAGGTGCACAACTGTTGGAAATGAGGAAATGGTTTGTGGTCAGCTTGTGCAATTTCGCGAACCGGTCCGCAACCTCAGGTTGGCGGAGCCATCTTCGATATGCGGAGTGGGGGTGCCACGATTAGCGTTCTTGCTCATCGTCTTTTCCAGCGCCCACGTGACCCGTGGCGGACAAGTTCGTGTCCGACTTCATCCAACTCGGCCACCTGCTTACGTGGCCTCCAGGGTCGAGCACGAGATCGTTGACGAGGTTCCCAGATGATCTCAGAAATCAGTCGCGACAACCCCTCCGTCACGCCCTAATAATCCGCATTGTCGGTAACAAATTTCCGCGGGTCTCCGAGCAACGGGTCCAGCCAAACGACGGGCATGGGCGCACGTGGCCGCTTTCTCCAGGTCCAGCGCGGTGCTGCCCAGGTTCGCGGGAAAGCTACGGCCGTCCCGCCGCCAACGTGAGTCGCCGGGCGCGCGTGGCGGCGACTTTCGGCTTTGGGTGGGTCGGTTTACGCACCTCCGCTGTATTGACGCCACGTCGCGCGCGTGTGCCGCGACACGCGCCTTTCCGTGGGGGTGCCCTGCTTAGCCCGGGGCGGATGACGCGCCAAGCGCGGGGAATTGTGAGCCCCGACAAGACGAACGATCCCGTACCGTGCACGTGGTCGTCCAAACCGCCAGATGGTGGCAGATGGTGGCAGATGTCAGGAATTTCCTCGAAAAGTCGCGCCGCAACCCCGCTAACACCGAGGCGGCGCCGGTTTCAGGGCGAAGCCACCAGACCGCGCTCAAACCGCAGCCAGTCCGCAAAGAGCGTCCCAAAACCGTGCGAAAAAACGCTCCGAAAACGCGAAAACCGTACAGAAAACTACCCCGAAAACCTGTATTCGGTTGAAAAAGCGTATGGAATTCCGTATCGTTGACACCGATGGAACGCGGTTTCTACTCGACTGGCCAGGTCGCGCGGCAGCTTGGGACCACGCCGGCTCGCGTCCGTAGTCTGTGCGAAAACGGCGTCGTCGCCGCCGAAACCACTCCTGGCGGCCAGTGGCGGGTGCCTGCGTACGAGGTCGAGCGACTTAAGCGCGATGGTCTGCCGCCGATTCCGCGTCCGATGCCCATCGAGGACGATCCACCGGAGGGGAACGGGAAACCGGCTCAGCATAATGACTCCGAACTGGCGGTGAAACCGTCCATGGAAGTCGTATCGGCACAGGATCTGGTTGCGATCACGAAAGCCACGCTCGAAAAGCGCCGGATTGATCGCGAACTCGAACAAGAGGAAGATTGGTTTCGTGAGCGCCGGCGCCAGCAGGAGGCCGCGGCAGAGGAGGAGCGGCAGAAAAATGAAGCGATGCTCGCTGAGCAACGGCGCCTGCGCTGGATCCAGGAGTGGATGAAATACGCGCTCAACTCCGTGCTGAGCAGCGCGCGGGGCGAGGTCGAAATCGAGGTCCACACCGAGGTGGTGGCGACACTTTCGAAACTGGACACCTGCGAGCCGAACTCGATTGCTCGGCCACTGGTGGACGCGGCGGTTCACCGGGCACTTCGACCCTGGAAGCGGAACCAAGACATTCAAAGCGCAATTGAAAAAGCTTGGCGCAAGCTTCCGTGGGATGTGAAAAACCGTCCCGAGCATGCGTCGTTGAAGAAGCGTGCACTCAATGCGCTCGATGAGGTGGTTCGCGGGCTGCGCGAAGAGGCGAGTTATGGGGAGATGGAAACGGCCACTCTGCTGGCGGTCCAGCCGATGATCCGGGAGTATGAGCACCGGCGAGAATGCGAGTGGATTATCGGGCTTCTGTACCTTTTCGAAGCCACGCGGGAGGAACTGGAGGCGGCGAAGGACGAGCTGCGAAAAACGCTGGCGACTCTGCCGATTGGTGCCGAACGGAAGGAGCTTGAGAAAGCGCAGGAAGCGGTTCTCTCCGCATTGAAAGCGGCCGTCGCCCGGCGAAGGGAAGCTGCCCGCCTGGAATCCGAGGCGCAGACGCAACGCAGAGCTGCGGAAAGGAAGATCGATCTCCAACTCGATCAGATCGCGCGGTACCTCGATCAGGAATATGAGTTCGATGGTGGATACCCAGCGATGCGCCGGCAAGCAGAACGGTTGCGCCCACTGATTCGAGAAGCGCTGATCGAGGAATTGTTGAAAAATCCCAACATGAGCGACGAGCAGATTCGCAGAAGTATCCGTTCTCGCGTCGACGACGAACTCAGATAATCCCGTGGGTCTGAAGGCTGCTCAATTCTGGTTTTTATCCGCGGGCCTCGGTGCGCCGGTGCCGTTGGCCATCCGGTATCGGAGGATCCATTTGTTCGCTAATTGATTGGCGGCAATCGAATGTTTTTGTCGGTGGTACGTTTTCACGCGCTCTCGAACTTCTACCGGTCCCCAACTGTCACCTTTCGGGCGCAGGTGTTCTGTCAAAGGCGAAATGGTCAGGACATCAGCGATAAGCTTCTGCCGATCCTCAATGCCAGATTGCCGCAGTGCAGAATCGGCGGCCGCGATGCGTTCCGACAGATCGTCTTCCAGGTATGGATTCCCTCTTTCTTGAAAGGAGCCGCTCGCCACGAAGTTAGGTGAGCGGCGCGATGCTGGCGAGCTAGGCACTAGCTCACATTCTTCCAGGAATGTCAGAGCGTGTTCAATCCAAGGATGGTAGACAGAGGCCGAGTGTTTGCGGAGAAATCGTTTTACCAGCTGCTTCGTAGCAGGGTCGAACTGTCCAAGCTGAAACAGATTTCCCCAGACGATTTCGGCCGTTTTCTTGACTGCTCGTCGGCTTGTTCGCGTCACTTCCTCCTGCGGCGCGAGCCAATATTCCTGGATCGCTTTTCGTCCCCGCTTTACGATCTTTGTCGGTACGCCATGTGTCGCCAGCTCCGCCAGGTAGCGAGCGACCGCAGCGGTTTCTCTCAGCTTGAACCGCTTGCGTTTTACGGCGAGATCGCCGAAGATCCAGTTCAAGAACGGCTGAACCTCCGACGTATCGAGGCGTTGCGCCGGCAGAGGTTGGTTGACCTGAATCCAGCCGTCACGATGCTTTGGTTCTTGGGGCATAACGCCACTTCAGAAACGTCTTTAAACCCTCTGAAAATCGGGGCTGTGGATTTATTCTGAACCCGGATGCAAATCCGGGCAATGAAAACTTTTCAAATCCAGGTTAGACGGTGGCCGCTAGATCGGCTGGTGCCGAACGAAACGAATCCCCGTACGCATACACGCGAACAAATCGATCAGATCGCTGCATCAATCCAAGAGTTCGGGTTCGTGAACCCGATTCTGGTTGGCGAGGACGGCCGGATTATCGCGGGCGAAGGACGCTTTCGGGCGGCGCTAAGACTCAAAATGTCCGAAGTGCCCGTCATCGTCCTTACTCATTTGTCGGAAGTTCAACGCCGCGCATTAGTGATCGCCGACAACCGGATCGCGCTCAGCGCCGGCTGGGACGAGCAGAAACTTCGGGAACAGTTGGCTGCCTTGCACGGTGGGAACTTCGACTTGCGCGTACTCGGCTTTGACGATGAGGAATTGCAGGACCGGCTTGCTGCGTCTGAAACTGGCGGGCTCGAAGACGAGGACGAAGTTCCGGCGATTCCGATCAATCCCGTCACGCAACCCGGCGACCTCTGGGTAATGAGCGCCGGCAAAGGTCGAACGTCATCGATTATTGTGCGGCGACGCGACCAGTACGTCTGACACGGCGCGACTGCTGAAGGGCCAGCAGGTGCCGATCCTCATGGTGACCGATCCGCCCTATGGGGTTGGTCTTCAGCCGGAGTGGCGAGAGGAAGCTGGTCTCAATCGACGGACTCGCCAGGCTGGCCGGATCATAAACGACGACCGCATCGATTGGTCAGCGGCCTGGGCGTTATTCCCCGGCGATGTCATCTACGCGTGGCACGCCGGCGTTCGCGCGGCCCCTGTCGCGATGGAACTCGAACGCTGCGGCTTCGAGATTCGTTCCCAAATCATCTGGGTGAAACAACACTTCGCCATCTCCCGCGGTGCGTATCACTGGAAACACGAACCTTGCTGGTATGCCGTGCGGACAGGCCGGAACGCGCACTGGCGTGGTGATCGCAAGCAGACGAGCGTGTGGGAGGTCGCCAATATGAATCCGTTCGGCGGCGCCACCGGCGCGGAAAACGAAGTAACAGGCCATGCCACCCAGAAACCGGTGGAGATCATGCGGCGTCCGATTTTGAACCACACGCGTTCGGGCGAGGCGTGCTATGACCCGTTTCTCGGAAGCGGCACAACGCTGATCGCCGCGGAGAGCATCGGGCGGAATTGTTACGGGATTGAAATCGATCCGCGGTACGTCGATGTTGCGGTGCAGCGCTGGCAGCAATCCACCGGGAAAGAGGCAGTGCTGGAAGGCGATGGCCGCAGCTTCGCGCAGATTGCACGCGCGCGTCGGAAGGAAGTGGCATGAACAGCAGAATATCGTCGTCCCCAAGATCGAAACGGATCGCGATCGGGACAAAAGAAAAGCCGCCGAGGCAAGACCTCGGCGGCGAGGAAAAGCGAACTGTTTCGGCTTCAACCCTTCAAGGCGTAGCGGCGCTTGCCGTTCTCGATCGTGGACGTGACTTTGAGGTGCATCTTTCTGCCGAGCACACCGGAGATGAAGCCTCGCACCGAGTGCGGCTGCCAGCCGGTGACCTTCATGAGATCGGCCCCGGTGGCGCCGGTTGGCCGCTTCAGCAGGTTGAGGACCTTGGCGGTTTTGCTGCCCTGGCGGGCGCGTGTACCGTTCTTTCGCGGCTTCGCCAACTTCGCACCGGTGTGCGCTTTCTTTGTAGGGGTGGCCTTCTTAGCCGACTTACCCTTGGACGGCGCCACGTTCCGCGCTTGTGCGGCAACACGCGGCTTTTTGGGCGCGGCAGGCTCCGCGGCTGCGGCGTTTCCTTCAGGATTCGCAGTCGTTTCCGAAACTTCGGTCATGGTGTTTCTCCTTTTAGCGGTGATTACCGCGATCACATGGATCCCTCCGATTTGCTGCGATTGCAAGCGAATTCTGATGCGAATCGCCATCGCCGGATGATTGCCTCAATCGGCAAATTCCAGTCCCAGATCGGGATAGGTGGTGGCAGATGGTAGGACACGGCGCAAAATTCAGCCAGAAAATGGATCAGGCAATTGCCGCGCTGCTCTCGCATCGCAACGTGGAGGCGGCCGCCCGGGCCATCGGAATCAGCACGAACACGCTGCAGCGCTGGATGAAGGAACCGGAATTCCAGACCAGATTCCAGGAATCGCGGCGTGTGGCGTTTTCCCAAGCTCTCCACCGATTACAGGATGCCAGCGGCGCGGCCGTCACAACTACGCTGAAGATCATGGTGGATGCGAACGTCCCACCTGGAGTTCGTCTGCGGGCCGCAGAGATTGTTCTGCAGCACGGTGCCAAGGCGGCAGAGTTGGAAAAACTCGAAGATCGCGTGGCAAGGTTGGAACGGAAAGAAGGGCTGAAAACTCAATCGACTAAGCACTCAGGAAAGATAACCTTGCTTCAGGCCACGCCCTTGCTAGGCCCGTCTCCAGAGGAGAGTGCGCAGCCGCCCGATCGGACCGATACCGACGAGGACTCAGATAAGTGACGCCATGACCAAACCACTTCAGCCGAACAGTGACGAACTGGGGGCATCGCCGAGTTGGCGGATCTCTGTTCCGGAGATTGCGACGCGTTTGCGAATCGGCAGATTGGCGGTTTACGCGATGCTGGAGCAAGGGATCATTCCTGCGATCCGCCTCGGCCGGCGTTGGATTATCACGCGCCGGGCCTACAACACCTGGGAGGAAACTTGCGGTCTTCGCCCAGGCGCTGGACTTTCTTCGCCCACCGGAGCTAATGGTGTGAACTAGAAATGCCCGTATTCAAGCGCAAGTACGAATCCGGAAAGGTCGTCTGGCGATACTTGTTCAGCGCGCCCGGTGCAACACGCGAAGATCGCCGATTGATTGCCGAAGTCGGCTTTGCGAGCAAGCAGGAAGCAATTGATGCCGAGACGAAGCGTCGCGCTGAGGAACTGCAGAAGTACGAACTCGCCAAGGCCGGGGGCGATGCGGTCGCCGCGGCACTTCCGACCACCCTCGGAATGCTGTTCGGCGAGTTCTTTCGCCAACATGCGGAGGAAAAGCTTGCTCCCAAGACCATCGAGCGGTACCGGGAAATGGTCACCTATCTCGCTCCCGAACTGCTGGCAATGCCCTTGCGCGAGATTAGCCCATTGCACCTAAGCCGGGAGTGGAACCGGCTGCTCAAGAGCGGCGGCCATCACCGCAAAACGAAACAAGCGCGTCCGTTGAGTGCGAAGACGGTGAGGCACATTGCGGGGCTCGTCTCGAGTGCATTCGGACGCGCGGAGCGTTGGGGACTGGTCTCCGCCAACCCGGTCAAGCGCAGCGAGCCGCCGGTTCCCAGGAAGCGTCGAGGCATCGCACTCACCCCGGCACAACAGGCTCTTGTATTCGCTTCCGCGACGGAGCCGTGGTGTTTGACGACGTTCCTGGAACTTGCGGCGGCCACTGGTGCGCGACGTGGCGAACTCCTGGCGCTGCGCTGGTCGGATCTTCAAGACGGCCGAGCGCTTATCAGCCGGTCGCTCACCCAGACCAGGAAAGGGTTAGCGTTTAAAGGCACCAAAACCGAGAGATCTCGCGACGTGAAGGTGCCGGAGTCGGCACTCGCCGCCTTGGACGTACATCGGAAGCGCCAAAATGAACTTCGATTTCAGTTCGGGCCTGACTATCGTTCCGACCTGGACCTGATCTTCGCGAGCCCGGATGGGACACCGCTCCGCCCGGATTCGATCTCTTCTGCAGTCTCGCTTCTGTTCCGACGGCTCGGTCTTCCTAAGGGCGCGAGCCTGCATTCGCTGCGTCATAGCCACGGGTCGCACCTGGTGGCGAACGGCGTACCATTGCCAGTTGTCGCCGAACGCCTGGGCCACGCCTCGGTGCGGACGACGGCCGACGTGTACGCGCACGCGCTCCGTGGTCAGGACGACGAGGCTGCACGGCGCTGGGACGAATTTCAGCGCCGCTCGACGAGCGACGACTCTCAAAAAACGGTCCAGTAATCCCGTTGATTATCGGGGGATCTGACGAGTAGCGACTCGTGGCCTGAGGCCCCCGGCGGGCGGTGACCGGGCTTCGCCGCCTCGCTCCGCATGTGTTGGCGTTTTGCAGTTGCAATTGGCGGCTGGGCGCAGTCAAATGGCTGAAGCAGAGGCCATTTTATGGAAGCGATTCGGCGTGGGCCAGTAAGCCTGGTGTATTTCACGGTCCGGTGGGACGATTTTGCAAATCTGCATCCGCATCGGCCTTTTCAGTACTTCCTTGTGACCCAGGTCTTTGCGGCCGACGGCGAATACATCTGCACCCAGTTGCTCGGAATCGATCTACGGGCAGTAAAGTATTTCGAGAAGCAGGGATACGACCACCGGACAGCAGACCGATTGACGGTGGGAGATCGAGAGCGCATTCAAGCGTGCTTCGATGAATACGCGCGCTTTCTGGTGGAGAGAACTGTTGACGGCGTGCTCGGTCACCGGGCAGGTGCCGATCAGAAAATCCACTAGTGCGCCGGTACGCAGCAATTAGCCACGATGTTGGGCATTATCGGCCACCTGAACATTACCTCTGGAGGTCAGAAACATCAACCGAATTCGGATACGCAACCCGCGCTATGACCTCGCGTTCTCTAGAAGCAAAAAGCCTCTGGCCGCTCGCGCACGCCCGCAGCTTCATGATGCGTATTGAGCGACGAGTCGCAATAGGTCCTCTGGCTGCGCCTGTACATCCGAAGAGCCGTAGCGGACGTAAATGGCGCCGTTAATCATGTACGCTGGAGCGTCTCCTCTTGCTACTGCAACCCTAGCAATCGTGAACCCGCGAACTTTCTCAAACGTTAAATGGAACGGCGGCGTTGGCTTGATCCGGTTGCGGATAAGCTGATGAAGCTTTCTCCCGAGGCGATCTCTCTGAGCGAAATCGAGGTCGAGTCCTTGGACGTGCCCGGCGTCATCAATACCGATGAAAATGACACCATCATCGGTGTTTGCGAATGCGGCGACAGACTTCAAGATCTCGTCTTCGACACTACCGGTTCTATTGATCTCGTCGGAGATGCCCCGTTTGAACTCGACTTTTGGCCCCTCGCCATCACGGAGACGGAGGGCTAGCTTGGCGGCCAAGCTGTGGTGACGGGCGTGGCCGGCACCTGGAAGGACCTCACGGAAACTCGATGGCGAGCTACCTGACTAATCAAGTGCGCATTCAATCGGCGGGTGCGGGTCTTTTTATGGAGCCGACAAAACACGCGACGCGCGTGCGCAAACCGGAGGGGCAAGGACACCCTGCGGGTGCGCCGATACGCACACATCCTCCGCGAAATGGGGTGACTGTACGCAAACTGAAGCTTAGAATCGCCGCGTAATCATCGCCATCTTGGCGGCGACGCACTGCTGCGGAAATGGCCGACCAATTGCTGTTATGAAAGGGCAGCGGGCTGTTCGCATGTTCAAATCAATAGTGCTGCTGGCCTTCGTCCAGGTACTCGCGACAGCGGAGAGTACCCGCGATCAACGCCTGCAGCAGGACCTGAACGCCTTCGCCACCGAGCTCCCGGCCCTTCACGTCAACGCCTTCCATTCCATCACCCAGGCGCAATTCAATCAGGCCGTCAGCAATCTCTCCACGAGCATTCCGTCCATTACCGATCAGCAATTCTACACCGGACTCGCCGCCATTACCGCCATGATCGGCGACTCGCACACCGCGATGTATCTCATAAACGACGGCTACTTCCAGTCCACCGTCGTCGCGCAACTCGGGTTTCAGAATTTCCCCATTCGCCTGCGGTGGCTCGATGACGGTGTATTTGTCGAAGCCGCCGCGCCGCAGTACGCGCAGACTCTAGGGACGCAACTCGTCGCGCTCGGCCAAACCTCGACCAGCGATGCCGTCACCGCGCTCGCCGCCATCATCTCGCACGAAAATGATCAATGGCTGCACTTCATGGCGCAGCACTATCTGACAGGCCAGCAGGTACTACAGGCGTTGGGAGTCCTGCCCGCCGGCGTCACCTCTCAACTCACCTTCCAGAAGCGCGATGGCAGTCAATTCACCGTTTCGATGACCGGCGCCCCACCCGCGACCCTCGCGTCGTATTTCGATCAGACGCCCGGATTCCTGCAGGATTATCTGCAGTCCACCGATCTCAACTACTGGTATTCCTATCTTCCCTCCACCCGGACGATGTATTTCAAATACAACCTGTGCCGGGATATGGTGAACCTCACGTTCGCCGCCTTCGCGCAAAACCTGCTGGCGGCCATGGACCAGAGCCCTATCAATACTTTCGTGATGGATCTGCGCGGTAACGCCGGCGGAAGCAGCACGCTCGTCGAGCCTTTGCTGGCCGGATTGAATCAACGATTGTCCTCGCTTCTCGCCAATCCGGCGTTTCAGTTTTATGGCGCGATCGACAAAGGGACCTTTTCTTCCGGCATGCAGGATGCCGCGATCTTGAAAGAGCAGATCCCCGGAGTCGACCTGTCGAACGTCGTACACCTCATCGGCGAGCCGACCGGAGGCAAGCCCGCCAGCTACGGCGAGGTCGACACCTTCACGCTTCCCAACTCCGGTCTCACCGTGAACTACTCCACCGTCTATTTCCCGGCGCAATCCGTTCCCGACCTGCCCTCGATCATGCCCGATGTGGCCATTTCCACCGTCTCCTCCGACTTCTTCGCCCGCCACGACCCGGTCCTAGCCGCGATCTTCGCCCGCGCCGCGGTGCCCCCGCCTCCCTCAGGCGACGTGATCACCGTCAGCGCCGCCAGCTTCCGCGCCGCTCAGGGCCTCGCGCCCGGCTCCATCGCCGCCGCCTTTGGAACCTTCCCGAACGGCGCAGACGAGCTCGATCTCAACAGCCAATCCACTCAACTCTTCGCTGCAACCACTTCAGCCGTAATCTTCCTCATCCCCGATTCCGCCAGCCTCGGCCCGGCTACGATCACCGTAAAGCTTAAAGGTTCGACCGTCGCCCAAGGCAGCGCGACCCTCACGGCGACCAGTCCCGGCCTTTTCATCCTCAACGGCGTCGATCCCTCCCAGCCTGGCGCAGTCGAAAATCCCGACTACTCCATCAACAGCCAGTCGATCCCTGCCGCTACCGGCGGCTTCCTGCAGATCTACGCGACCGGCGCAGGCACCGGCTCCGCGACGCTATCGGTCTATCTCGGCGATGTCGCGATTCCGGTCTTATTCAGCGGGATCGTCGCGCCGGGCCTATGGCTGGTCGACGCAAAAGTCCCCGACACATTTCTATATCAAGGACAAATCCCGTTAGCCGTCGCACTCGGCGGAATCTTAAGTAATGGCGCAACCGTGTGGATCTCTCCAAAATAGGGAACGAGAGGGCCAGCCTGAAGTGAGGCACCGAGGGTTGCGCCGAAGCCCCCGTCGCCATGATCGCCATCAAGAGAACGGAACCGAAGAGGATCCGCATCTTCGCAGGATACCCTAACAGCTGGCGTACAGCTTCTCTCAAAATGGGTAAGTTTGAGACAACCGCCAAAGGCCCGCAAACAGCGCCTTTGCGCGTCTCACAATTCAGGCTCAGAACTGCTCGCAAATCGCGCGCGCGATAAGGCCCTTGTGGCACTGTGGGCGTCTCAGAAATCTGTTTCAGAGTCCGCGCGCCGCGCGAGATTGGAAATTCACCTGGAGGCAACTGAATATGAGCACCCACAGTGCTAAGCTGACGGATGTCGCGCAATATCGTCACCGAAGACATATCTGTCTGGGTCGCTGTCCAGAACCGCAAACAGTGTGTTGAAGTCGTTGGAGAGCTGGTCAATGTGGAACACACAGATGGGGCGATCCGGCCCGAGGCGTTGCCGCAGAATTCTAATAGCAATCTGCATGGGACCATCGAGTTCTTGCCTGTGCGGATCCGTAATCGGCGATTAGAACAGGTTGATCCCTCGCATCGAGCTCTAGGCTCCGAACCGCCTTTTCGAGCAGTGGTACGGCCAACGCAGCGCCTCCTGCTGGCAGTTTTTCGTACCGATTGTACGCACCCTCTCCCTCCATGACGCCGTGGCGTGGTAATGTTTCGTTCGACATCTCGATTTCCTCCTTTTTTTCTTGCATGGAACGCGCCTAAGTTACTTAGTCTCGTCGATCCACACCAGGCACTCGTTCGTCAAGCATTTTCGTTCCAGCTTTTTCATTCGAAAATAGCGGCCTGGGCGATTCTGTCTTTCGGGATTAACCGCATTGAAAAAGCGCACTCGGTCATCGGGCCCGACTCGGGTGATTTGAATGCTGACCTTATCGATATCGGACGTATCATTCCGACCACGATCAATGGGTCAGATAGATCCTTGCCGATGTGGCATGCGGACCGAGGGCTGCGCGCCACAAGATACTTCGCACCCGCTACTTCCGGTTTTGTGTCGCGGCGCGCTGCTGACCGTAAGCTACCAGCGCTTCGAAACGCGGGTCTTCGCGGAGCGAATTGAGGTCGGGATCCCTTTCAATCGCGAGATCGCTGGTGGAGTCCAGCCCGTGATCCATCGCGTCGCGCAATGCTGCAATGGCCTCCTCACGCCGTCCGCGATGGGCCAAGATGCACGCAAGATCGTAACCAGTGCTCGCGGCGTTCGGGTGCTCCGGTCCGAGGACGCGACGCTGAGTATCGAGCGTTGCTCGCGCCAACGTCTCAGCCTCGTCGTACCGGCCTTCTTTCTCCAAAGTCCGGACCAATTCGTCGGCTGTCGTCAGGGTATCAGGGTGCTCACGCCCGAGAACCCGGCGCTGCATCTCCAGCGTCTCGCGCAGCAAACTCTCAGACTCAGAGTATTGGCCTTCCTTTCTCAGAGTGGCTGCCAGGCCACTCATGTTTTCCAGCGTATTCGGGCGGTCAGGTCCAAGGACGCGGCGCTGAATCTCAAGCGTCTGGCGCTGCAATCGCTCGGCTTCCGGATACCGGCCCAGTTGCTGGAGGTTCCCGGCCAAACTCTTCATTGCCCACAACGTGTCCTGGTGTTCCGGTCCCAGAACACGCTGTTTCGTGGCCAGCGCTTGACGGTTTAACTCGAGCGCCTCGGCGAGTTGATTGTCAGCGACCAGCATGTTGGAAAGATTATTCATGGACCGGAGCGTATCCGGATGATCCGGTCCCAGGACTCGGCTCTGAAGACTGAGAGTCTCGCGCTCCAACTTCTCCGCTTCCGGGTAGTGGCCTTCCTGCGACAGGGTATAGGCGAGATTGTTCATCGCGGTCAATGTGTCCTGATGTTCCGGCCCCAACGTACGGCGCCGTATATCCAACGTTTCCCGCTTCATCTTTTCTGCCTCGGCGTAGTGGCCCTCGTGGCCCAGAGTAGCGGCCAGATTGTTCATGGTCTTCGCCGTATCGGCGTTGTCCGGCTTGAAGACGCGCCGTTGGCCATCGAGCACCGCGCGTTCCAGTTTTTCGGCCTCGGCGTAGTTCCCCTCCCGGTCCAGCGTCCAGGCCAGATTACTCATGGACCGTAATGTGTCCATATTCTGCGCGCCAAAAACTCGCCTCCGGGTTTCCACTGTCTCGCGCTGAAGCTTCTCAGCCTCGCGAGCATGGCCTTGCTGGTTTAGGATCCACCCCAGATCGTCGATGGAGCGTAGCGTGTCCAAGTTCTCCGATCCAAGGACGCGGCGCCGGATCTCCGCCGAACGCCCAAACAACAATTGCGCCCGAGGAAAGAGCCCGAGATTCCTATACACCCGTCCCATGACGTACATCATGTCCGCCTGGAGTTCCGGGTCGTGGGGAAGACCTGTCTCAATGTCACTTGAGGCCTTGTCCAGAATCTCCCGGGCAGTGACGCTGTTGCCGCGGGCCTCGCTCGGGTCCGAAACCTGGAACATTCCTTCCATGAATCCTGTGACCCGGTTGGCTCGATCGCGCTCGCGCGTGATGCGCTGTAGCTGAAACGACTGCATTCCGGTAAACGCCGCGACTAGCAGCACTAATCCGGCCGCCACTGCGACGCCGAAAGGATGCCGCCGGACGTATTTCCGGGCACGATAAGCGGCAGTCGCAGGACGGGCGACGACTGGCTCGTGAGCAAGATACCTGCCGAGGTCCGCCGACAACTCGGACACCGTAGCATACCGCCGGCTCGGATCCTTCTCGAGCGCCTTCATCGTGATCCAGTCCAAATCCCCGCGCAGCAAGCTCACCAGTTGTTTTGGCTCCGCCCCGCGCATCTCGGCGATTGTCTCCAAGCGTTGGCTGTCTGAGCTGACCCGCGTGCTCGGACGGGCCGGCTCCTGCTCCGAGACCATTCGCTCGATTTCCCTCCAGGGACGAGCGCCGGCTTGGAAAGGACGATGGCCAGTCAGAATCTCGTAGAGCAAGACACCGAGCGAATAGATGTCGGTCGCGCTGGTCACCGTTAGACCGCGTACTTGCTCCGGACTGGCATATTCCGGAGTCATTACGCGCCAGTCCATGCGCGTGACCAGGGGCGTATCCAGGCATTCTGGATTGAGCAGTTTTGCGATTCCAAAGTCCAACAGACGGGGAAGCCCTTCCTTGGTGACTAGAATGTTTCCGGGCTTCAGATCGCGATGGATTACCAGATTCTGGTGCGCGTACTGCACGGCGGAACAGACCGTGCGAAACAAACGGAGGCGGTCCGCGATGGAGAGCTTGTTCAAATCGCAATACCGGTCGATAGGCAGGCCTTCCACATACTCCATCACCAGATAAGGCAGGCCAAGCTCCGTGCGGCCGCCATCCAGAAGCTTGACGACGTTGGGGTGGTCCAGCGCCGCCAGCGTCTGCCGCTCGTTACGAAAGCGTTCGAGGACCGGATCGGTGCCGATCCCCGGCTTGACCATCTTGATCGCCACCCGGCTGCGATAGTTCTGATCGTCGCGTTCCGCCAGGTAGACAACCGCCATCCCGCCGTGCCCAATTTCGCGGACGACGCGGTACGGGCCGATCTTCTCCGGCGGGGCGGTAATCCCGGATTCGTTGGCCGCCAGTCTTCCCATCACCTCCAGTGCGGGCGACTCAATGAAACGCTCCGCGGGCTTGTCGAGAGCTAGCAGGGACTCCACCTCGCGCCGAAGCGCTTCGTCGTCCCCGCACACATGTTGGAGGAATTCCGCGCGGCGGCTCTGGTCGAGTTCCAACGCGCGGTGAAACAAATCTTCGACCCGGCTCCAGAGTTCAGACTCCATGTTCAGTTTGCCTCGCTCAATTCCCGAAAAAGCCAGACCTTGGCCAGTCTCCAGTCCCGCACCACGGTCTCCACCGAAACCCGCAAAACTTCCGCGGTTTCTTCGATACTCAATCCGCCAAAGAACCTCAGTTCCACAACCTTGCTTTTTCGCCCATCCACGGCGGCCAGGGCATTCAGCGCATCATCCAGAGCCACCAGGTTCGCATCGGGTTCGTTGGACACCGAAGGCGCTTCCTCGAGCGACAGATGTGGCGTACCTCCGCCCCTTTTCTGGTACCCGCGCGCGCGCGCAAAATCCACCAGAATGCGCCGCATCAACTGCGCGGAAACGGCGAAAAAATGCGCCCGATCCTTCCAGTCGATTTTTTGGCAGTCCACCAACTGTAAGTAGACTTCGTTGACCAGTGCCGTTGTTTGCAACGTGTGGCCGGAGCGTTCGCCCGCCATGCAGCGCTGAGCGATTCGGTGCAGTTGGCCATACACCAATGGCGTCAGCTTGTCGAGAGCCTGTTCGTCTCCTGTAGACCAGGCCTTGAGCAGGTGCGTGACGTCGTGAGTCGAAGGCGGATCCATCCGAGCCCCCGCGGGTTCATCACGATACACTGCTGACCGGCAAAAGTCAAGCTGGCGTTAGACACCTGGCGCGAGCAGTTGCTCCCCCGAGCGGCTGTAAATCCTCTCCAACTTTCTTTTCCGGCGGTTACCATTTTGACGCTCCTTTCCCGCGTTTCTGTACAGAGGCCCATCAAACAGCGGCCAGACTCAGGGGAGAAACCAGATGAATGAACAGAAGAAGATGGAAGCCGCTCCGGAAGAACTGACGAATCGGGCACCAGAGCAGGTTCAGCATGTGGACAAGGAGAAGCCAGATATGCGTTTCAATCAACCGGTGCGGTTTACCAGAAGACCCAGCGGGAGGAAATCGGGAGCACGCGCTGGCAAGAGAATGTCCGCGGCGTTTGCACTGCTTTCCTTGTGCGGACTGCTGGATACGAGCACGGCCAGTGCGAACGATCTCCAAAGTGGCGACCTGCTGATCGGCGCGGCCGTTCCTTTCGGATTCGGAAGTCTTGGCAACGGCGCGATCCTGCTGGCGCGGAATGGCACGGTATCGGTCTTTTGCCAAAGCCCGGCAAGCTCCGCCGATCCAAATTATTTTGCCGATCCCACAGCGGTGATCGCGGACTCCTCGGGGCGAGTGGTTTTTCTCGCTGAGGTAGGCCTCGGTCTAAGCCCCTTTGCGCCCGGCACGGCAGTGCTGCGCTGTGATGGCATCGGGGCCACGCCAGTGATGCTGGCGTATTTCCCGAGCACGTCGGCCTTCGCGCCCGGATACCCGATCCCAGTGATCCCAGGAGTGCTCACCTCGGGAGCAACCTTTATGTCGAACGGACCGGAGGCTCCAACCGCATCGGGCCTCCACCTGATCGGCCTGCACACGGTCAGTCTTAACGATCTGGCAGCGGGCGTGACTACTCAGGATGCTTACAGCATGGTGGTCGGTCAAGCCGGTAGTGCGATGTCCATTCGTTATCGAGCCACGGATCAAATCTGGGAAGCCGATAGCCAGGTCATCGGCCTGACGACTGGAAACATCGACATCACTACCATCGACGCGATCAATCATTCCGGTGCGACCTACAGCACCAACCAGGTGAATATACAGAAGTTCGAGGATCCATTGACAGTGAACGTATCCGGAACGATCCTGGGGACAAGTTTCACTGCGACTCTGAACCTTTTCGGGAGCGCCAACTCATTTCCTTCCTCTCCGACCTATGGGTTCACTATTGAGTACAACACCGCAATCCCGCAGATTCCGTCCGGCTGCAAGCCGCCCGCCCCGCCACTCGACAATTCGATGCCAACCAACACCGGCGGCCTCCTGGTGCCTTTTAACGGGGGCGGCATCCAGAGCGTACTTTACGACGAGTTCACCGGCTCCGGATTGATCGCAACCACCGACTACGGCCCTGCTCAGGGGCCTTGGCTGGCGAGTATCTCCGAAGCGCTTCTCGATAACCCGGGAGACCCGACTCAATACTTTCAAGATGGGAATATAGGTTGCATCGGTGTGCCTTTCGTTCCGGTTACGATACCGCTTCCGTTCAACGGCGTAGACCCGCCGCCGACCGGCTACGCCTTAGGAGCCTCGCCCAGTTACAAGCCCGCGAGTTCCGTAATCGGGCCGGTAGCTGTGCAGTTTTCTTCCACTCTGCCCGGAGGCACTCAGGTGATTCAGATGGTCTCGGGAACCAACGCACCGATTGTCGTAACCGGAGACCAGCTTACGGCCGCCGGGTTCGCGGGCGCCCATAGCATCGGCGCTTATCCCAACGGTGTTTCGGCCGGCACTGGTTTAACAGTGTTTCTGCGTGTAGACTCACCGGTGAACATACTGGTCACCGATCCCAACGGAAAACAGCTCGGCGTGGACTCGCTCGGCAACGCGCACAACGACTTCAGCGGAACGACTGTGGATTCCACAACCGGTGGTTCTCAGAACGTAAATAACGGTTTCGACAGCGGTCCGGACGAACCGCGATTCTTCGCCATCAGGAATCCGGTCCCCGGGACGTATAACGTCCAGAGCATCGGCACCGGCAGCGGTCCCTACACGGTTCATGTGTATTCCGTGAACCTTGCGAATCCCACCGGGGAGGCGATCAGCGTAACCGGTACGGCTGCGGTGGGCGCGGCCGGAACCGAGAGTTTCACGCTGGACAGCTCGGGCAATGTCGCGTTCACATCGGTGTCGACCACAACGTCCTTGATAATTTCGCCAAGCACCGCCAACACCGGCACATTAGTGACCTTCACAGCCACGGTGACTGCGGCTAACTCCGCAACACCGACGGGTACGGTTACGTTCTACAACGGAGCTACGGTCTTGGGGACCGCATTGGTTGGCGCCAATGGAATCGCGACCTTCACGTCATCCATGCTCGCCGCGGGCAGCTATTCCGTGACTGCACAGTACGGTGGAAATGCTCCGTACACTGCCAGCACTTCGTCGGCGCAGCCGCTGACATTGACGGTAGTCCGGACAACGCCCGTCATTTCCTGGACCACGCCCGCGGCCATCACCTACGGAACGGCTCTCAGCGCGGCCCAGTTGGATGCCACCGCGAGTGTTCCTGGTACGTTTGTCTACTCGCCACCCTCCGGAACCGTGTTAACTGCGGGATCGCAGACCCTGAACGTGACCTTCACCCCGACGGATACTACCGACTACAACGCGGCAACGGCGTCCATGACCCTGACGGTGAACAAGGCAGCGCCATTGATCACGTGGCCCACGCCTGTGGCGATCGCCTACGGCACGTCCCTGAGCGCGACCCAATTGGATGCGACCGCGAGTGTGCCTGGTACATTCGTTTACTCGCCTGCATCCGGAACCGTACTAACCGCCGGATCCCAAACGCTGAACGTGACGTTCACCCCGACGGATACGACCGACTACAATCCGGCAACAGCTACCGCGACGCTGACAGTAAACAAAGCGACACCGCTGGTTACGTGGACGACACCTGCCGCGATCACCTACGGTACAGCCTTGAGCGCAACTCAGTTGGATGCCACCGTGAACGTCCCTGGTACATTCGTATACTCCCCGGCGTCCGGAACCGTACTAAGCGCCGGATCTCAGACGCTGAACGTGACCTTCACACCGACGGATACGACCGACTACAATACGGCAACAGCTACCGCGACGCTGACTGTGAATAAAGCAACTCCGCTGATTACGTGGGCCGCGCCTGCGGCGATCACCTACGGCACAGCCCTGAGCGCGACTCAGTTGGATGCCACAGCGAACGTGCCTGGAACCTTTGTCTACTCGCCGGCATCCGGAACCGTACTAAGCGCCGGATCTCAGACACTGAACGTGACCTTCATGCCGACGGATACGACCGACTATGGCACCGCAACCGCAACCGTAACGCTACGAGTAAATCAAGCGTCCTCGGGCGCAGGCTTCACCATCACCGTAATTCCGCCGCAAGAAAAGGTCCGCATTGGCAACGTCGCGGCGTTCATCCTGCAACTCGAATCCGTGCATGGCTTCAGCGGAAACGTGAAATTGAGCTGCTCCGGCGGTCCAGTGGGCTCGGAGTGCGCCAACCTGCCAATGACCGTTGGACTCAATGGCACGGCGTACGCGCTGTCGGGAATTCTGTTCCCGAAAAATACGACGCCGGGCACTTACACGATCACCTTCACCGGCGTCTCGGGCACAATCACTAGCACCGGAAACGCGATGTTCACCGTGGAGAAATAAAGGGTGAGGCGGGCTAAGATTTGACCCGTCTCACTCGCGAGCGAACGATCTAGTGCTGACGTATAAGCACGGAAGCTTGGGTCGTGACGTTCCCGACCACCTCTCAGAACCTGGCGAGAGACTTAATCCAGCTGCGCGATTAGCCCTTTCCGGTCCGGAGTTGCCGGACGACTCTGGCGTTTGGCGGCCTGATGTCCACCATCATCGGTTGGCACGGGCGCGGCATGGTCTCCGATCTCGTTATCAGCCTCCACGTTAGCGTTGCTGTAAAGTGTACCCTCGACGAACTAACGGGCCTGTTCGGACGGCGTCTAAACTAGATCATGCTCGACGCACTCTTGCAGGACCTGCGCTACGCGTTTCGAACCCTGCGCTCCAGCCCTGGATTCGCGGCGGTTGTAATTTTGTCACTGGGGTTGGGAATCGGCGCGAACACAGCAATCTTCAGCTTGATCGACGCGGTGATGTTGAAGTATCTGCCCGTGAACCATCCCGAAGAGCTTGTAGAGGTGAGCTTCCAGCGCGCCAGTCTCTCGAATCCGCTGTGGGAAGCCTTGCGTGAACGCGAGAACGTTTTTTCCGGTGTGGCTGCCTGGGGGCTGGCGCGCTTCAACTTGAATTACTCCGGCGAGGCGCGGTATGCGCCGGGCCTGTACGCAAGCGGCTGCTGGGCGCACATTTACGAAGGACGACGACCGGCGCGGATGTCGGGCGACCGCGGTTCTCGGTTACGATTTCTGGCAGAAAGAGTACGCCGGGCGCGCCGACGCGCTGGGTCGGAACATTTCTCTCGACGGGCATCCTTTTGAGATTATCGGCGTGGCTCAGGCGGGATTCTTCGGGATGCAGGTGGGCAGCGCGGCGGACGTTTTCATTCCTCTGTGCGCGGAGCTGGTAATTCGAGGCGAGTCGTCGGCTCTGGACAAGCGCGGCAACTGGTGGCTGATTGTAATCGGCAGGCCGAAGCCGGGGCTGGTTCCACGAAGCGTGACGGCCGGGCTCCAGACGATCTCGCCGGAAGTGTTCGGAGCGGCGGTTCCGAAAGAATATCGTCCGGAAGATCAGCGCGAGTTTCTAGGGCGCAGGTTGGTCACGACTCCGGTAGGGAGCGGCGTGTCGTATGTCCGCACCCAGTACCGGCAGGCGCTGTGGGTGTTGATGGGGATGGTCGGAGTCGTACTGCTGATCGCTTGCGCGAACATCGCCAATCTGCTGCTGGCGCGCGCGGCGCTGCGGCAAAAAGAAATCGCGATCCGCATGGCGATCGGAGCGGGGCACGTGCGGTTGATTCGCCAGTTTCTTACCGAAAGCCTCCTGTTATCGTTCGCGGGCGCGGCGCTGGGCGCGCTGTTTGCGCAGTGGGGCAGCCGCATGCTACTGGGATTTCTACCCACTTTCGGTAGCCGCGTGTTTCTGGATCTGACCGTCGACCTGCGGGTTTTGGCGTTCACCACGGGAGTCGCGCTGGCGACCGGGTTGCTTTTCGGATTGGCCCCGGCGTGGCGCGGAACGCGTGCCCAGCCGCAGACGGCGATGAAGACCGACGGCCGCGGAGTAGCGGGGGGTCACACGCGCTTTCATTCCGGCAAGGTGCTGGTGATTTTACAAGTCGCATTGTCACTGGTGCTGGTGGCGGGCGCGGGACTGATGCTCCGAACCTTTGGCAAGCTGGCGTCAGTGGACGCGGGATTTGAGCGCGAACATGTGTTGCTGGTGAAAACGGATCTGCGCCACGCGCGCTATCCGGCAGAGCGGCTTCCGGCGGTCTTCGAAGCGATGCGCGAGCGCCTGAAGGCTTTGCCCGGCGTGCTCTCGGCGAGCTTTTCGGACATCACACCAGTCAGCGGAAGCTCGTCGCAGATGGTTATCGACGTGGAGGGATTCGTCGCCAAGTCCCGGCTCGATTCGAACGTGTGGACCAATCGCATCGGCCACGGGTTTTTTGAAACCTTCAGTACCCCGCTCATTCAGGGCCGCGATTTCGACGAGCATGACGTGAGCCGCGCACCCAAGGTCGCGATCGTGAATCAGGCGTTAGCGCGGAAGTTCTTCGGCAATGCGAATCCGGTGGGGCGTTATTTCCGCACCAATCTGTTCAAACCCGGACCGCCCGTCCAGATTGTCGGGTTGGTGCAAGACGCGAAATATAGCAGCCTGCGGCAGGAAGCTCCGCCGACTTACTACACTCCGTTTGCACAAGAGGAGCACTTCTATCCTTTCTCGACCTTCGAGATTCGCGGAATCAGCGACGTAACGAACATGGTTCCCGCTGTGAAGTCCGCGCTGGCGGAAGTAAATCCGGACATGACGCTCGAGTTTCGGACCCTGGCGGTGCAGGTGGCGGAATCGCTGAACCGTGAGCGGCTTCTGGCGACACTTTCCGGATTTTTCGGGGCGCTGGCACTGCTGCTGGCGACGGTCGGACTGTACGGCGTCATGTCGTATAGCGTCGCGCGGCGCACCAATGAAATCGGCATCCGGATGGCGCTGGGCGCCGAGCAGGGACGCGTGTTACGAATGGTGCTCGGAGAAGTACTGTTGTTGATCGCGATCGGCCTGGTCATCGGCGCCGCGGCGGCGCTGTCCACGACTCGCTTCATGTCTAGTTTGCTCTACGGCGTCACGCCGACAGATCCGGTCACGCTAGCGCTGGCCGCGGGAGTGTTGACTTCGGTCGCGGCGATCGCCGGGTATATACCGGCGAGGCGAGCTTCCAGGGTCGATCCAATGGTAGCCCTGCGCGAAGAGTAGCCTCGACGCTGGGTGAGCAAATCTAGCTAGCCGTTGTCGGCCATTATCGTCAGGTAGTTGCTTGGTGCTCGACGCGCACGGAATCGGAACCAAGCTTGACTGATCCAACCGTCATCGGAAGTGAAGACCGTTTCAACTCACCTTTCGGTCATTAACCTTCACCCGGCCTTTCTCGTGCGCATCAGGCGGCGAATTTCCGCACGCTCCAGGCGTGCTGCGCAACCGGCCCGAGACTTGCCGAAAAATCCGGGCCAGCCGGCAGGTTATAATCTTTCGCATATGTCGAACCTGCGATCCCGTCGCGATATGATATGCGCCTTGGGAGTTGCGGCCGCCGGCGCACCATTCGTTACCTCCGTGTACGGACAGGGTCGCTGCCAAGGTGGCTACAACACGCCTGGGTGCCCGATGACCAAGGAAGTAGCAACGGCTCCCATCAAACCCCTCTTCGCGCCCACGGGTTGGAAGACCGTAGCCCTGGAACACATTTCGTTCCAGGTGCCGGACTACCGCAAGGAAGCGGCATTCTATATCGGCCTGGTGGGCTGGAAGCTGCGCAGCGACGATGGCAAGCAGGCCATTCTCGACATCGGCGACTGGGGCTCGGCGATCTTCAAGGCTGCGCCGCCGGAACAGACAACGGCACTGGTAGACGGCTTCGGCTTCGCCATCGAGCCGTGGCACGGCAAGACCGTCGAGGCGGAACTCCGCAAGCGGGATCTCATTCCCGTCGCCGACAACAACGGCAAGGGATTCGAGAGCTTCCACGTCAAGGATCCGGACGGGTTCGACGTGCAGCTCGGGAACAGCGGCGGCTTGGTGAAAGCGCGCAAGACTCCGGCGACCGCCAAGCTCGAAGTGGAACCGCCGTTCGAGGCAACGGGTTGGCGAACGGTATGGCTCGATCACTTTTCCTTCGGCGCGACCAACTACAAGGCGAGCGTGTCGTTCTACACCAATCTGCTCGGCTGGGAGCGCGGCTTCGACGAAGGCAGCCAGAACGAGGTGGAGATGGGCGACATCGGAAATGCCATTATCCGCGGCGGCAATCCCAACGATCCGAATTTCGGCAAGCCGCCGGAGAATGGGAAGAAGGCGCGGCCTCGAAACGTCCGCATCGATCACATCTCGTTTGGCATTCAGCCATGGGATGCCGATGCGGTGAAGGACGGTCTGGAGAAGCGCGAGCTGCGCGCTCAGGCCGACACCGGCAACACCGGCGATATCCATCAGGCGAAGTACCAGAGCTATCACACCCGGACGCCCAACGGCTACAACCTGCAGATAAGCTGCGTCACCAAGGACACACGTCTGATCGGATCGAGCGGAACGAAGCCGGCGCAATAGGTGCTGGCATCGCGCCCTTCTGTTAAGACCCCGTCACCGTTGTAACTCGTCGAATCCCGTCGTCAATCGGAGCGTGACGATCAAAGAAGTCCTCTTGTGGTAAGGGTCGAAACAGCTAACGATATCTCCTCAAATCGGCTCCTATTGTCTCAGGGCTGATTAAAGGAAAAGAGCTGTCAATCGGAACGCAACGCGCGAGCCGGGTCGAGGCGGCTCGATGATAACGCGGGAATCATCGTTGCCACGAAGGTGACCACCCCAACGATGATCGTTGCTCCCAGGAGAATCGCGGGATCGGCCGCTCGCATTTCGTAGAAATTGCTTGCGACAATTCGGCCGCCAGCGTATGCTCCAGCGACCCCAAGGACAATACCGATGAGGGCAACACGCTGCCCACTCTTCATTACCAGCCAGAATATCTGCGCACCCGAGGCTCCAACCGCGATTCTCGTCGCCAGTTCAGACCGGCGTTGAGCGGAAGAATAAGCGATGATTCCGTAAATCCCAATCGCGGCAAGCACCAAGGCGAGCACACCAAAAACCAGCATCAGCGTCATCCCGAGCCGCTGATTGGTCATCGTCTCGGCCACAATTTGGGGCGCCGACTCGAACTTCAGAACGATCTGCGGATCAAACTTCGTCGGCTCCGACTGGATTCCCGAAATGAGCCCCGCAGGATCACCCGCGCGGGCCGCCACGACTACCGGCTGCTGTAAGAACAGGAACGGGCTCTGTCCTTCCGGAAGGTAGCACGTCGGTTCAGGGGCACCAGCGAGCGTTGCATATCGGACATCCTTCACGACGCCGACGATGGTGTAGAACGTGCGGAAATCCGGCTGGGGCAGACCCATCGCGAACTGAGTCGCGAGAGGGTTTCGTGCGCCGAGGAGCCGGCGGACGAACGCTTCGTTCACGATCACCACTGGTCTGGTTCCCTGGCGGTCGTCGGCGGTGAAATCTCGTCCGGCCACCAGCTTAATTCCCATCGCTTTGAAAAAGTCGGTAGTCACCGCTCGCGCGTGTGTTCCGACTTCATGATTTGGGTCCACGACATCGCCTTGTACTCCGACTTCTAAATTCGCGTCGCGATCGGCACGAAACGGAAACGTATACCCCGACCCCGCCGCTTCGACACCTTGCACGGCACGTATTTGGTCAAGCATCGAGTCCCACCACGTATGCGCTTCCGGCGGGCTCAACCGTCTAGCGACTTTGACATCGACCACCAAGCGGCCGGCGGGTGTGAATCCGGGATCGACCGCGTTCAATCTCGCGAAACTTTGCACCAGCCATCCGGCGCCCGCGGCGAGCACGATGGCCAGCGCAATTTCCACGACGATTAGCGCCGACATCGATCCAGACGCACTTCGTCCGGGTGTTGACGAGCGACCACTCTCATTCAGCAGGCTCCGCACATCCGCACGAGCCAAGCGGATCGCTGGGGCCAGCCCCATCGCCAACGAGCTGAACATCAGCACAGCGATCGCGAACAACAATAGGCGTCTATCGAGGACAACGGTTGCGAGGCGAGGAAGCTTAGAGGCGCCAAGCGCAAGCAAGAGCCGGATTCCCGCGTAGGCCAGCCCGAATCCGAAGATCGCTCCGGCGAAGGCCAGCACTAGCGCTTCCGTGAGCATCTGGCGGATAAGCCGGCCGCGACTCGCCCCGAGAGCCGCACGAATGGCGAGCTCTCGCGTTCGCGCCGCGCCTCGGGCCAGAAGCAGGTCGGTCACGTTCACGCAGGCAAGCAGCAGCAGTAGAGCGGTCGCGCCGAGAACAATGAGCAGTGTGGGACCGAGACTGCCGACGATCGAATCGAGCAGCGGAGTCATCACATATTCGCGACCCGTATCGGTCGGACTGGTTCGCGCCACATTGGCCATGGCGGCTCTTGCCGCGCTCCGCAGCGCTTCGATCTGCGTCCGCGGTTGCAGGCGAAGGATGCCGGCGAAACCGTGTGAGAATCCACGAGGGTCCACGCGCATGGCGTTCCAGAAGTCGGTGCCGTGCGGGAAATCCATATCCGGCGAAGCCACGCCGACGACGGTAGTGGAACCAGGTAGCTCGACAAAGCGCAGCGTCTTGCCGACTATGGCTGGATCGCGGCCGAACATGTTCGTCCAAAGCCGATAAGAAACGATCAGGGCGATCGGCGCATTTGGTCCGGAAGGCACGAAGTCTTCGGGTCTGAATCCGCGGCCAACGGCAAGCGGAAGACCCAAGATCTCGAAGAAGCCTTCGGTCACGCCGCTCAGCAAAACCTGAGCCGGTTGGCCATCGTTTCGGATTAGGGTTGCTTCAAAGGGACTGTTGGAAACGCCTGCGATGCCGGTGATCGGAATCTGCGGATTCTTGAGCGCCCAGATATTGACGGCAGACAGCCCGCCGCTGGTGACACGCCCGTCCGTCATACGGGAATGCACATCGATGAGCTGCCGTTGGTCCGGAAACGGCAGCGGACGCAGCAGGGTCGCATTGATGGCACTGAAGATCGCCGTGTCCGCGCCGATGCCGATTGCAAGTGTCAAGACGGCGACAGCCGTGAATGCCGGCGACGCCTGCAGACTTCGGACGGAATAGCGAAAATCCTGAAAGAAGCCGGCGAGCCACCCTGCTTTGTTCATCGTGATACAGAGTTAATATCTCACAACGATCGTCATTCGTTCATTCGGCAACCCGTAGCCCAAAGGTCAATGCCTTGTTCGCCGTACCTAACGCGAGCCGTGGGCCTGATGTGGGTCATTATCGGCTCTGACCGAGACGGCTTGGCCGTGGGGTCCGAGTGCACCTCGTCAAAGTCTCGACCGCCCGGTGCGGTTTTCCAGACCTAAGGCCGATGATGGCGAAGCTCGAAGGGCACCCGCAGCCATGGACTCAGGTCAGTCACATAAGCTACGCGCCCGCCGCCCAGCGGCTGCGTGATCCCCGGAAAATCCACGGACTGCGTTACACCAACTACCGCCAGCGATCCATTAGGAGGGAACGCAATGACGTCAACGTACGTCACGCTCGTGCCCCCGAGATAACTCGCGCCTGCCAATTTCCCGCCGGGCGTGAACTCCGCCATGTACGCATCGATATCGCCTCCCAAGTCGCTTTCGAGCGCCGCCGGGCCGGTTGGCAAGCCTGACACGGAGACGCTGGCGGCGACATACGCATTGCCGGCCGCGTCCAAATCCAACCCCTGGCCCGCACCGACAATTCCTGGGAAATACGTCGCGTATCTCAGTCCTGTGCCGTCGGCGCTCATGTGGACCAGAAAATGATCGTCGGGAGTTGACTCGAAAGAAGCCGAACTGACTGGCCAGTTGGTCGAACTCGTCTGGCCGAGCACCCAGGCCTCGCCGTGCGAATCCACTTTCAACGCAAGCCCATAGTCCGCACTGTTGCCTCCCAGGAAGCTTGAGTACAGCAAGCCGTTCCCTTGCGGATTCAGCTTAGTCACGAAAGCCGCGCTATTCGAATTAGGCAGTGTGGTTTGAAATGCGCCGGCGGTTACCGGAAAGTCGGCCGCGCCGGTAAAGCCCGTGACGAACACATCGCCTGAGGCATCGACATCAATCCCTGTAATAGAATCCCCGGCCTGTTGCGACGACACAACGCTCCCAGACAGATATGTCGCGTAAGTCAGCGCCGATCCGGACGCGTTCAACACAGCCGCCACTCCCGTCGATGAATTGTTCTTGGGGGTCGTCTCAAGAGCGCCAGGCGTCGCAGGAAACAGCCCGCTGTACGGAACACCACATCCCGAGGCGGGAAGACACGCCGGCATCGTTGTGCCTCCGATATATGCGTCCCCGGCCGAGTCGATCGCCATGGCGACGTTGCCGGTGATTCCGGGAAGATACGTCGAATAAATTAAGTGGTGCAAGCTGGGATCGAATTTCTGGACAAATGCTGAAACAGCGTTGACGTTCGCACTTTGAAATGCGGCGCCCGGAGTTACCGGGAACCCAGGCGGCTGCGTCAATCCGGATATATAAACGTTGCCAGTCGAGTCAATCGCGAGCGCCGCTCCGGCCGCGGTTGCGGGGCCACCAAGATAGCTCCCGTATTCAACCGTGCCAGTCGGATCGAACTTGATGAGAAATCCGTTAACGCACGGTCCTACCGGTACGCCCGAAAGCGGCGGCCCAGTGCACACTAAACCCCCAGTCCCGCCGGAGCCGGACGTGGGTTGGGGCTGAAAGGCGTCCGGCGTAACCGGAACCGAACCCCCTCTTGTGTATCCCGTCACATAGGTGTTGCCTGCCGCGTCCACCGCCACCGCGGCGACGCCGAACTCGTAAGGATTGCCAGGAAGGGTCTCAACAAAGGCGGGCGGATTGGCGGCGATCGCGCACGGCAGCGTGAGGAGAAAAACAGAGACGCGGCGCATAGCCTCAGTTTTACACAATGATTTGGCTGAAGCGAACGCTTCTTGCGCCAAATCGGATCGTCTCATTGAGCCTTCCGTTTCGTGGCTGATGTCTCCTGTTATCGACGCAGATTTCCCGCGAGTGCTGGATTTCACGCGGGCGACCGAATCCCGGCCGCGGGGCAGCACCGGGGCAGCACGTCAGCCAACCATGTGGCCTTAAACGCCATGGTGGCGAACTGGACCGGACCGAAAACACAACTACTTAGGCCCGATTGAACTGAGGTAGACCGCCGCCCATCGGGTTCGATTCCCGTTAGCGCTACCATGTTTTCATAGAGTTACAAGCCGCAGGGCAGCACAGGGCAGCACGCGGGGCGCCTCACAACAAAAAAAAGCGCTGCGCTAACCCGGAGTTCCGAACTGCCGGCCCGATGTTCGGTTGGTGCGCGTTAATACGGACAGAATCGGCGGGACACAAGCCGACGACTTATCGTTCCCGATCGAGTACGCTGGCTGGGTCAGCGCAACTGCTTGGCAAAGCAGGTGCCGTGATTTCATTGGGGTTCACCTTCCCCCTCATGCTCTGTACTCCGACGGCTTTCTTGGCGCCGGACGTCCGTTTCGCGCGGCTCGGCGCTTTTTACTCGACGCTTTTTATAAGAAGGCGGCCTTCGCGCGACGTCGCGAGCCTGTTGCGCGAGGGCACCGGTCAGACGGGTTGTCCGTTGCAGCGCCAACAGCAGCGAGGCTGCTGAAAACGTTGCCGCCTCATTTGGAGTCGGTCGTTCAAGCATAGCCGATACGCGGCCTCAGCACAACAAACAGTAAGGTACCATTGAAAAGTTTAAGGTCTGACCACCGGTTCCATTCGTCAAAGATGTCGCGAAGCGATTTTGAACACGTCGACAAGTATGCATTTTACCTAGCGTATGGCCAGCAGTGTGGATATTGCAACAAACACGTCACTTTTGGGGACGTGCAAATCGACCACATCGTCCCGCAGCGATTAGCGAAGGACTCACTGGAATGGCAACGCATACTTGCCGACTACGGCCTCTCCCCAGACTTTGGCGTCGACAGCGATGAGAATCGCATGTGCTCCTGCGGTCAAGACAATTGTCGGAAGAGCGGAGATGTCCTTCCAGTTGGACAGGCGATCATTTTGTTAAACATCGCCGCACAACGCGCACCTTTCGTAAAGAAAATCCGGTCGGAGAAAATTACCGAGCGGAGGTTAGGTAGAACCCTGGCCGACGTCCAAAAAGGGTGGTCGCAGAGCGATTCATTTCGCGACGATCTACTCGCTATGATTCGCCCGGAACTACCCGAGTACAGCGCAATTGCGATTCGGCCGTGGGATGACCAAAACGAGCGTTCGCGGGTGAAGCGCTTGCTGGGTGAAGCATCGGAAGCGCTCCTCGCGTGGCCGCAGGATATTAGCGGACGTTGGATAGAAAGGAATGAGTTCTCGGAAGTAGAAACCGCGCTGTCCGGGGATCAATCTACACTTCTCGCCCTATTGGGTCCGCCGGGCTCCGGAAAATCGGCAATGCTTGCCCGAATCGGAAACGCGCTGCGAGACAACAACAGCATCTTGCTAGCAATCAAAGCCGATTTCCTTCCGGCGAGTGTAGGTTCCCTAAATGAGCTTGATGAGTGGCTTCGAGTCCCGGAATCGCTTCCTGTACTTATCGGGCGGCTCGCCGCAGAATCACGGATTACGATACTAATCGACCAGTTGGACGCACTCTCAGACTTGATGGACACGCGAACCGAGAGACTGTTGGCGTTGCTGTCCCTAGTTGATCGCCTGTTGGGCATTCCCGGCGTGAAGATAGTGATTTCATGTCGTGTTTTCGATGCAATGCACGATCTTCGTCTTCGTGGCCTGATCGAACGATCTGCGACGAAGAAGATTGAGCTGACGGACCCGACATGGGACGCGGTATGCGCGTTCCTCGCGGAAGAAGCTTTAGACGCAAGACAATGGCCTGATTGCGTTAAACAGGTACTTCGGCGCCCACAGCATCTGAAGTTATTTCTCAAACACCTCAATACGACAACGGGTTGGCCCGTATTTGAGAACTATCACGCCATGCTTGAAACGGTGGTCCAGGAGCGGGTCTTGAGACCCTTTGGAGCTCGCGCTGTCGCTGCTCTGGGTGCGATCGCGTCTGAGATGGCGACTCGGGAGGAACTATGGCTTCCCAGAGCGAGAATCGAGCAGCAGTTTCAACGTGAATTGGCGCAACTTCTGGAAGCCGGCTGGTAAATCTGTCTCCCGATCTGACCCGCATCGGCTTCGACCACCAAACCGTCTTTGATTTTCTGAGAGCCCGTTCGCTTGTTATGGGATCGCGCAGCTTGTTCGCCGACGTGAAAGCGCGTCAGGATGGCTTGGCAATTCGCGGCGAGACGTGGAGTTCGATTGTTTATCTGCGGAATGCAGACTTCAACGTGTACCGTCGAGAGTTGTCTGACCTTCTCGGATCTTCCGAGATTCGCGCCCACATAAAAATTCTTCTTATCGAATTCTTGGGGACTGTTTCGGAGCCAACCGCAGAAGAAGCCGCATGCGTTCGGCCGCTGCTAGAAAACCCTGACCTGCGTCCCCACATCATGCGCGCGATCGCGAAGAAGTCGGACTGGTTTCGTCTCATGCGTTCCGCTGTCGCGAGGTCCTGCGATTTCGGACCACAGGCGGCATATCAAGCCGCTTGGGTTCTGGCACCAGCGTTCGCCTTTGACCGTTCCTTCGTGATGGAATGCCTCAAAGAATGGTCTGAAAACCAGGAGTTCGACCATGCTATCTACCACGCGCTTAGCGAGCTAAGCGAATGGGACGACGACGCTTTTTCGGTATTGCAAAGAATCATCACCAGGACCGATTTTGCCGAGGTATGGATATCGAAGATCGCTCAGGACATCTCGCGAAGTAGGGCTGACCTTGCGTGCAGAGCCGTTCGAATTAAGCTGGATCGCGCCCTTTCGAAAGCGCTTGAGGAGTGTACGCCTGAATCTCCTCCACCGCAGGACGCCCCAATCGACCAGCAAATCGCACATCTGCTCTTAGATAAAGGGCGAGATCCGCTCCGTCGCTTACTTCGTCATCATGGCGAATGGTTCGGACTTGACGACGTTGCAAAAAATGGGCCCGGCTTCTTCGTTGAGACGATTTGGACTTGGGTGGAAGCCACAGCGAGTCAGCTGTGTCGAAGATCGGCATCCGGCGCAGCGCACAGGTATCGGGACGATTATGAGTGGCATTTCGGGGAAAATATTTCAAGTTACCTGGCCAGCGCGATGTGGTCCGCCGTCTCTAGCTATGCGACTGCAGAGCCTGAACGTTTTTTGATGTGGGCTTCAAAAGCCGCCGAATCAGAGATGTTGTCGGTTCACCGATTAATCGTGCATGGCTTGAGAGAAATCGCGACGCTAGTGCCGCGGTTTGTTGTTGATTATCTCGTTTCGGACGGCCGACGTTTTGCGATCGGGAATTACGGTGGCAGGAGCAGCAATCACCAGACGCTGGCGCTGCTGCAAGCCGTCAGCCCAATACTGACGGACCAAGAGCTCGGGCGGCTGCTTAAGTTTATCGAATGCTGGCGATACTGTGACCCCAGCAAGGCTGAGGATGCGCAGCGTTGGAACGAAGAAGCTCGGCTCACATTGTACTCGGCGTTGCCTATCGATCGCCTCCCACTCGAAATTCGGGAAAAACTTTCGACTCAGCCCCGCGCGAGGGAATCATTTCCCGAAGAGATGGACTCGGAACGGAAAGGAGGTATGGTTACGAGCCCCGTGAAGGTTGAGGAGATGCAGAACATGTCGGACGCTGAGCTTCTTAAGACCCTTGAAGAGTATCGCGACGATCGACAGCGGAATACTGATTTTCGTCTCGGAGGTAGCACGGAAGTAGCACTTCAATTCGCGGAGTTCGCGGCCGAGAACCCGGATCGCGCGATATCGGTCATTCGCCAACTTCAACCCGACAAAAGCCAACTATTGGCATCCCGTGGATTTGGGGCGATTTCTCGATGCGACAAGATCACTGCTGATGATGTCGTAAGGCTGGCACGTGAACTCATCCGTGCGGGCTTTTCCTCGCGAGATTTTCGATACGAGCTGTCCTGGGGATTAGTTAGCGCGGTCCAGCGCGGTGATGGCCTACCCGACGATCTGATTTGTTACTTGCGCGGTATTCTCTGTGAACCAGAGCCGACGAATGACGGGGACGAATCGACAGTGATCGAACGTTCACAAAAGAAGGAGGAGCGAAAGAGCATATTGTGGGACCAGCACGCGAAGGCATTTCCGGGAGGAAATTTCCCAGCCCTTTTTGCGATCACTTTGGGACTCCTTCGAAGGAAGCCCGCCGATTATGACCAGTGGCTTAACGTGCTCGAGAATCACCTTCGGACGCCTGAGAACCCGGCTGTCTGGATAGGTTTGATCGAGTACTTCCGGTTTTTGGTTAATGGCTCGCGTGAGCGTTCGACGGCGTTCATACAGGCGTTAGTATCGCGGTTTCCCGAAGCCGTGTCGACGCATGAAGGTGTTCGCTTCATGGCGTACTGTCGCGAGTGGCTACCACAGAGCGTGTTTGACGATTTACTTCGACAGATCAAAAGCTCAGACTGGAGATTAGCAGAGCAAGCAGTTGGCGAGATCCTTGTCCTTCGCTCAGGATCCGTTCCCGAGGATGAAGCGAGCAACTCGCGGCTCGAAGTTTTACTCGCGGCGCCGTTCATTACAGACACGCATCTCGGAATGATCTATAGCGCAGCTGCGACCTGGACGACTCCAGGTATCCGAGAACTTAGCCACCGAGTTCTGATGGCGGCCATCCCAAGCGCCGATAGCGAGACCGCCGAAGCGCTAATGGAGGTTTTCATGCTGCGGGGCCCGAGAAGGCTTCCAACTGATGCCCTCACTGCACAACTGTTAGGCGCAATTGCCACCGTTCCGAAGCTGATGCTGACAATCAAAACCAACGATCTAGTCGACCGATTGAAAGAATTACTCCAGGATGGGTACTCACCTGTCGAGATCGGGAATCTGACGCGCGGCATCGTCGACGCCGCTGGCGATTCGATCGCGAGCATGGCTACCGCGCTTTCCGTTTCCGCAGCCGACCTGATCGATATCGCGATTACCATACAGAAATTTCCAGACGCAAAACCGAACGGCACGTGGGTATTTGAGCGCTTGTTGATCCTCAATGCTTACCCAATAGCGAAGACTCTCATTGGTCTAGATCGTCGATTCTAGAAGGTTAGTGCTGCTCGGCGGATCTCACATACCGAAAATCGATTGTGGAGAGCAAGCCACGGCAGCCGAGCTCGATGTCGGAACCGGCTATGCCCGAGCGGTCGGCAACGGTTCGTCGGGAGCGTGTTCTAGGAGCGTACGACGCGTCGGACGATAATGCGACACATCAGGCAGACTGCTGCGTGCGCACGTGCGCACGCGAATGAGTGTTGTTAAATATTAATTGTGTATCGCGATGAATAAAACTGGATGGCTCGAGGCTTTCGTTCAGGATCTTCGCTATGCCGTCCGGAGTCTCCAAGCGTCGCCGGCGTTCACGACTGTCGCTGTTTTGACGCTCGCGATCGGCATCGGTGCGACCACCGCGATTTTCAGCGCCGTCAATGCCACGCTGTTGCGTCCGCTGGCGTTTCCGCGTCAGGAACAACTCATCAGCGTCCATTCGCGCTTAGTCGACGGGCGTGTCACCAGCGGCATGCTGTCGGCCGTTAATATTTGGGCCCTGAAGAATCCACAAATCCCCATCACCGGGATCGCAGGTGTTTCCAGCAGCCCATTCGAAGCGACCCTGATCCGCAATGACGGCCAGCCCGTTCAGGTTTTGCTGAGCGGCGTCACGGAAGGCTTCTTTGGAATTCTGGACCTACCGCTGGCTCTCGGCCGCGGATTCACAGCGGCAGACTTCGTTCCGTCCGGACAAAATGCCCCGGTCTCTCTGATCATTTCTTATCGGCTCTGGGCGGACATGTTCGGCCGCGATCCGGCGATCGTCGGCAAGACGCTGCACTTTGTCGAGCTGCCTGGTTCAACCACCATCGCGGGCGTGGGCTCGCCGGAAATGGACTTCCCTCATGGGACCGACTTTTGCCCGCAGTAGATCCCTGCACGGACTTTCCGCCGTTACCCCCAGCGCGGAATGTCGCCGAAGCCATTGTGTAGTCGCGCGTGGTTCTCATGAAGCTTCAGGGTGCCGAACGCGAAGCAAACGAGTCTCTCTGTAGGGGAATCCAAAATAGGCGCCGATATGGTGGATCTCAGGCACTGAGATCGCGTTGCCCACGCTCCCCCAGATGTCGCGAGGAGTCTGGAGGTCCTGCTTGTGCTGCCACGGACGAAGTGCGCGCCGAACCGCCGCGTCTACCAGCGGCCGCAGGATCGCCTCCGGTTCATCGGCTTGCAACTTCGAAAGAGCCGCCTCCACCTCGCCGTGGACCTCGATTTCGACTTCTCCCCTCGCTCCGTAAGGCACCGAGTTGAGAGCATACCTCATCCAACCTTGCATCCATCGCCGACGCCGTTGCTCGGCGACGATCGCCTCATCTTTCTTCCGCTCCACCAAGGCCGCGGCTTCCTGCTGGCGCTGGCGCTTGCGAAACCAATCCTCGGCTTCCTCGATCTCCCGATCAATCCGCCGCTTTTCCAAGGCGCTTCTCGTGATCGCAACCTGATCCTGTGCCGACACAACTTCCGCCGATGGACCTGCGGGCGGCTCCTGGTCCTTCCGCGCCGGCCTTCCGTTCGGCGCAGGACCGCTCTCGATGGGCATTGGACGCGGAATCGGTGGGAAGCCATCGCGCTTGAGGCGCTCGACCTCGTAAGCGGGCACCCGCCACTGGCCACCCGGAGTCGTTTCGGCGGCGACGACGCCGTTTTCGCAGAGGCTGCGGACTTGGGCCGGACTGACGCCAAGCTGCCGCGCGACCTGACCGGTTGAGTAAAAACCGCTCTCCATCGGTGTCAACGATACGGAAGTCCGTACAGTTTTTCAACGCATTATCGCTTTTCGGAGCGGTTTCCGGCACAGTTTTCGCGTTGTCGCCCCGTTTTTCGGACGGTTTTTTGGGCGGTGCTGGCAGACTGTCTACGGTTTGGGCACGGTCTGGTGGCTTTCGCCCCAAGGCCGGCTCCGACCCGGCATCCGCGGTTGGGAGTGGATTTTCCGCGAAAATCCCACCATCTGCCACCATCTGCCCCCATCGGGCGGTTTGGACGAACACGTGCAGGTCGTACGGATGGTCCCCCAAAACAGCGAACCGGCAGGACAGCAAGGGCCCGCAACACGGGAAGGACGCCTGTCGTGGCGCACGTTCTGCTAACGTGGCGACGACAGCGCCGACCTGGGCCGACGGCGCCACCGAAGCCGAAGACGCCGCCACGCGCGCGCAGTCGCGCACGCTCGCGGCACGGAGTCCGAAGGTCTCGCCACCTTTGGCCGGCACTCCGCGCAAGGCCTAAAAGATGTGGCGCTCCTGGCCCGGGCTGGCTATGTTTCAGCGCATCCGTTACCTCCAGGAGCCTAGTGAAAAATTGCTTCCGATATTGGGCATCGGCCACCTGCACATTACCTCTATCCCACCCAAGTCATCAAGGGAAATGAAGCATTAGACAGGCGTGCTTATGGCAACGCAACGGTTCACGAAAGCAAGAAAAACAGGTGTGGAGATTCCATCGATGCAACTCTCACCGGGCGGGACTCCGAAACACTGCGGCGTTGCTCGTTCGGGATCTCTACTCGTACCGGAGCGCTTTCATCGGATCTATCCGCGAGGCGTGGCGCGCAGGAATATAAGCGGCCAGCAGGGTGATTACCAAAAGCGCCGGAACCACGAAGAAGTAAGCAGCGATGTCAGTCTTTGTGAGGGCTGGAAACACGGATTTGAGCAGTCTATCGGCGAAAACGCTCGCTACCAAGCCGGCCGCGAGTCCGTAGAGCGCTGGCGTCAGCCCTTGGCGCAACGCCATCCGCAAGACCGCAGGCCGGCTTGCACCGATGGCCATGCGAATCCCAATCTCCCGTGTCCGCCGGTTTACTGCGTAGGTGCCTAAACCATAGAGTCCACCCATCGCCAGGATGAGCCCCATCAACCCCATGCCCGCCACGATTTCCATGATGGTGTTCCCCGTACTGACGACGCGCATGTCATAGAACTCCTCCATAGTGCGAACATCGAAGATCGGCTGGTTCGAATCCAAACCACGGACGACTTCGCGCAGGGGTCCCGCAATGCTCGCCGACTCGCCCGCGGACTGCGACACCAGCACCATGCGCGACTTCCGGTTCTGCCGGTATGGAAGATAAAGGAACTCGGTAGGCGGCTCCGCAATCCAGAGATATCTTCCCGTCTTGGCGATGCCAACAACTTCCACCCACGGGTTGTTCGGTTTGTCCGTATCCAGCAGTCGAAGACGTTTTCCGAGCGCATCCTGGCCAGGCCAGTAGTGTTGCGCGAACTGCTCATTTACCACGGCTACCCGAGATGTCTCGGCCGAGTCGGTTTCGCGAAACCCGCGGCCTTGGACCAGGCTTACTCCCATGGTCTCGAAGTAGTTTTCGTCGATGCGACTCGCGAAGACTGTCACATTGTCCTTGCCCGCGGGGAACTGATAGCCTTCCGGAACCACGGCAAAGCCGTCCAGCTCAGTCGACATGGGGACCGATGAGGTGAGGGCCACCGCGCGTACGCCGGGGACCGATCGCGAGCGTTCGACCAGCTGCTTGTAGAACTGCTGCGTTTGTGCCTCGCTGTAATGCACCAGGCTCGGATTGAAGCTCATCATCAACAGGTGATCCTTGCGGAAGCCCTGATTGTCAGCTAGCGCATGATGAAAGCCGCGGTACATGAAGGCCGAAACCGTAAGCAACACCAGTGAAACAGCCACCTGACATCCGACCAGGAAGCTACGGCCCCACACGCGCCGGCCGCCGGGAGCCGCGGCGTCGCCAGTTTTCATCGCGCTCGCCAGGTCCACGCGAGTGCTTTGCAGGGCCGGGACCAGGCCGAAGAGAAACACACTGAACAGCGCCACCGCCAGGCTGAAAAACAGGACGCGCGGATTGAGCTGAATGGAGAATGTGATGGGCAGATCCGTCGGAATCTGAATCTGCCGGAATACCATGACCCCTAAATAACCGACTCCTACACCCAGCACTCCGCCCGCGAGCGCGATCACCAAGCTTTCGGTGATCAACTGGCGGACCAAGCGGGTTCGCCCGGCGCCAATCGCCAAGCGCAAAGCCATTTCCTTGGCTCGCGCGGGTGCGCGGCTTGTTAACAGTCCCGCTACGTTTATGCAGGCCACGATGAGCACGGCCGCGGACAGCACCAGCAACATCGCCGAAAGTGCAGCGTCTATCGGATCCTGATCGATTCTGGTTTGCAACTCAGTCCGGACCACCATGCTTTGGTTCTTATTGGTGTCCGGGTAGGCTCGTTGCAGATTTTGGGCGAACGTGGTTAGCTCGGCCTGGGCTTGGGCCATCGAAACTCCGGGCTTAAGGCGGCCCTTGACACTGAGATCGCGGTTGGCGCGCGACTCAAGCGCTTTTGGATTCGCTGACAAGCGGGGGTACATCATCAGCGGCGCATAAAACGCTGGGCGAATCATCTGATTCATTCCTGTGAACCGGTCCGGCGCCACGCCGATCACTGTGAACTCGACTCCGTTGAGGCGTACTTTCCGGCCGAGGATAGATCGGTCCGCCGCGAACTGCTGTTCCCATAGAGAATGATCCAGAATCACCACAGCATCCCGTCCGGGAACTTGGTCTTCGTCAGGCCGAAAGGAACGCCCGACCTCTGGCTCCACTCCCATCGCGGTGAATAGGTTGCCGGTCACCAGCACACCGTACTTCATTTGCGGCAGCGCATCCGGCTTCGTTGCGAAACCGACGGTGATGCCGGTGAACGCCGTCAGATTGTCGAAGCTCCTGGTGCGGTCGCGTAAATCGCGAAAATCGGGGTAGGAGTTGACCAGACTGGTGAATCCAGCGAGCGAGACCTTCGTGCCGATCGAGATCACGTCGCCTGGCCGCGCAACGGGGAGCGGCCTCAACAGCAGAGCATCCGCCCAGCTATACATGGCGCAGTTGGCGCCGATGCCGATCGCCAGCGAGATCACCGCGACCAGGGTGAAGGTTGGATTCTTCGCCAGCATACGGCAGCCGTGAGAAAGGTCCTGCCACAACCGCTCTGGAAACACTTTCATGATTGTGCTCCTGCGCCCTCTTGGTCTTAGCTGCAGCTCAGAATCCTTATACGAGGCTTGCCCACGGGATGTTCCCTGACCGTCGGAAATACCCTGTATCATCAGGCGCGGCAACGAAATAGGTCCCGTTAAGCAGCATCGGCACCGTTCGTCCGGCCACGATCGGCCGCAGACATAGCATCTGGTGAGGCTTCTCCTCTCTGCGGGTTGGGCGTTACACGTGCAGTCAGGGTAAATTCGCTCGGCATTGCCGCTGCCGAAGGCGCCGGACAAATCCATCCTGCGCGAGGTGCGGCTCACTTCCAGTCTCGGCGGCGTGCCGGGGTTGAAGAAAGCAGGACGAAAAGAAGTAGCTTTTCACGCCCGCAGCGTCGCTTATTTCGGATAGTAGCCCGCGCGCGTCTGCACGACCAGATCCTTATTTTTCGTCGTAAGCGCGATCTTCCGAAAGGTCTTACCCACCTCAATCCGATCCGGCGTGTACCCGATACTGTACTGGCTCCTCAGCTCTTCTTCGATCTCCGCGTAAATCTTCTCGATGGAGTTCTCCTTCGACACCGCAAAATACCCCCCGCCGGTTTCCTGGGCCAGCCGGTGCATCGTCTTCCTGCCGTGCGCCAGATAGATGGACTGCATGGCCATGACAGCGGGATGCCCTATTATTTGGCGGTTCGCGAAGAGAACCGAATAGATGATTGTGTCGGCGCGCTGTGCAAATTCAATCGCCGTGCCGATAGAGTACTTACTCCGCACGTCGCCGCCGTCAGAAAGCACCACAAACGCTTTGCGCCCACCCCGGTTTTTCATCAACTGCTCAGACGCGTCGTGGATCGCGTCGTAAAGCAGCGTGTTGCAATGTTTTGGCCGCGAAAGGTTGCTGAAGGCTGCCGCCAGTTTTTCGCGGGATGATGTAAAGCCCTGCAGGAGACTCACTTTGAAATCGAAATGCAGAACGAACGCCATGTCATCGCCGCGAAGAACCTGATCGAGAAATTTATAGCTGGCCGTTCGCTCCAATTCGAGAACGCGTATCTGGCTACAACTCGTATCCACGAGCACGCCGATCACGAGCGGCAAATTCGATTCCTGAGCAAAATACCGGATGGTTTGCGGGCGCCCCTCTTCTTGGACGACGAAATCTTCCTTCGTCAGATCCTTGACGAACCGTCCGTCCCGGTCCCGCACCGTCGCGAGCAGGTTCACCACCTTGACAACCGCCGAGAACGTCGGATCCTGCGCGCGCAGTACCCAAGCAATTGCCAGGATCCCGATAGTGCTCACGCTCCGCATACGTCGTATTCTTTTACGTGTGCTCGTATTCTTAGGTTTCCAAATAGTTAATTGCGGGCAGGATGTCACCTGTTGTGACTATGCTCAGACATGGGAGATCGCGAGGGAGAAATGGGAGCATGGACTGGTGTGACTGCTTCAGCCGTACTTGTTGCTACATGGCGCGGTGGCCTTTTCATCGTCTCCGATGCGGCGCCCCATCAAGAGCTTGTCGATCACTCGGTGGGAGCGCTCGCACACGACGGGCATGGCGGCGCTCTCGCTATCGTCGACGGGCACTCGCTTTGCCGTCGCGCATCCGACGGCGTGTGGAGCACGATCGCCACCGCGGAGTTTGACCTTGCTTGCTGTGTGACGGTTGGCGAGGTCATCTACGCCGGGACGAGCGATGCACGCGTTTTGCGCGTCACGGTGAAGGGAGACATAGCGCAACTCCGCGGCTTTGAGGGTGTCGACGGACGCGAAAAGTGGTACGCGGGCGCGGCACTGATAGACGGTAAGCTCGTTGGACCTCCTCTGGGGATCCGTTCGATAACCGCGACCTCGGACGGCGCGGTGCTCCTCGCCAATGTCCATGTCGGCGGTATCCCGCGGTCCGTGGACGGTGGCGCGACGTGGCGGCCCACTATCAACGTCAATAGGGACGTGCATGAGGTTCGAGCGCACCCGACCCGTCCAACCGTCGTAGCTGCCGCCGCCGCAGTCGGGCTCTGCACCAGCAGCGACGCCGGCGAGACGTGGGAGGTCGAACAGGCTGGCCTTCATGCCCCGTATTGTTCCGCGGTCGCGTTCGCGGGCGAAGAACGTCCTAGTGTCCGCGTCGGCAGACCACTTCGCCGCCGTAGGCGCGATCTATCGCCGACCGGTGAATGAACATTGTCCGCTTGTTGCGGTCGCCGGCGGCCTGCCTGAATGGCTCGACGGGATCGCCGACACTGCTTGCATCGCCGCTCATGGCTCGGTAGTCGCGGTCGCAGACAAGAAGGGTCACCTCTACGTATCAGTCGATACCGGTCGCACCTGGTCGCGCCGTGCTGACGGCTTTCCAACTCCGAGCGGCGTCCTGATCGTCTGAGCGCTGAATCTCCGACCCAAGCCGCAGGCGTGCAGAGTAGCCTTCGATCGTGCCGGAGAAGCTTCACCTTGATATCTTCAAAATGCTTACCCGTCGGCAATCCGTAGATATGACGAGTAAGAAAAGGACTGATGTCGCCACACAACAGGCGAGCGAGAGTCGAGGTCGATTTCACGCGTTCATTTTGCTGAGTCGGCGCGGACCCGAGACGGCCCGACCGGCCAGGCTGTAACTCGAACGGCTTTCGGTGGTATCAAAGATGATATGTGGCAGGACGTGCTATTCTCTTTGCGCGAACTGCGGAAGCATCACGGTTTCGCCTTGACCGCCATCCTTTCGCTGACGCTCGGCATCGGGGCAACCACTGCCGTATTCAGCGTCATTTACGCGCTGTTGGTGAATCCTTACCCGTACCTGGGCGCCGCTCGGATGATCGAGCTGAATGTCCTGAACGAAAAAGGCGACAACTGGTTTGTGGGCGTCACGGGTCCGCAGCTGAAAATCCTTCGCCAGGCTGGATGCATCGAAAGCGTGGCCGCGAGTTGGGGAACCTGGAACCTGACCACCACCGGTGAGGATTTACCGGAGGATGTTCCCTCCACGCAGCTTTCCGGCAATGCCGGGATTCACTTCGGCGTCCCTGCGCTTCTGGGCCGCACCATCATTCCCTCGGATGCGCCCGACGGCCAGGATCCGGAGCCTGTGGTGGTGCTCAGCTATCTTTTTTGGCAGCGGCATTTCAACTCCGATCCGGGGGTGGTCGGACGCACCCTTCAACTGGTCCACAAGAACTACACCATCGTCGGCGTGATGCCGTCCCGCTTTACGATTGGCGATGCGGCTGTATACCTGCCTCTCAAACTCACGAACGATTCCAGCGTCTATCTGGTTCCTCGAATCCGCCTGCGGCCCGGAGTCACACGCACAGTCGCGAATGCCGAATTGCAGCCCCTTCTCGAACAGTTCGCAAAGGAAACTCCGGGGCATTTCCCCAAGAAATTCCGGGTCCACGTGCGCGGGATCATCGATCGTTACGCGGAGCACCTGGGCCGGTCGCTATTTCTGCTGCTGGCGGCCGTCGGAGTCCTGCTGCTGATCGGATGCGCCAATGTCTCGATTCTGCTGCTGGCCCGCGGCACGGCGCGACAGCATGAACTGGCGGTCCGCAGCGCGATCGGCGCCAGCCGGTGGCGAATCCAGCGGCAACTGCTTACGGAAGCTCTGACGCTATCCCTGTGCGGTGCGCTGGGGGGCATCGTGCTGGCCTATCGCCTGCTTCCGGCGCTGGTGCGCTGGTTGCCCGAATATTCATTCCCGCACGAGGTGGTGATCGGTGTGAATCTGCCGGTACTGGGGTTCACGGTGGGGATCGGGATTTTTACCGGGGTCTTGTTTGGAATCGCTCCCGCGCTTCATTTTTCCCGGCCGCAGGTGGCCCGGCTGATGCAATCAAGTTCGCGGCGGATGACTGGAGGAGGGCTGGCCAAGCGGACCCACCGGGTTCTGGTGGCTGGTCAGATCGCGCTGACATTATTACTGCTCACATCCGCCGGCGCGGCCATGAACGGATTCGTCCGGCTGGTCCGGACGAATCTCGGCTATGATCCGCAGAACACCATGTCGGTCGGGATTCCCGTACACCAGAACTCGCATGTGAGCTGGGAGGACCGGACGGTTTACTTCCAACAATTGTTGGCGCACGTCGCGGCGATTCCGGAAGTGGTTGCGGCGGGCATCTCCTCGAATGCGACGCCGCCTTCGAATGGGTGGGGTCTCAATTTCGAAATTTTCGGTCGGCCCGCGGCCGAAACGGAGCAGGCGCGCGTCAATTTTGTCAGCCCGGAATATTTCACAGTACTGAGAATTCCGCTGTTGCAGGGGCGCCTCTGGGAACAGCCGGAGGTGGTGCGCGGCGCTCGCTTGGCGGTGATCAACCAAACCATGGCGCGGCAATACTGGCGGGACGGCGACGCACTCGGTAAACAGCTTCGGCTTCCCGAGTTGAAGGCCGAGCCGCCTTTCTCGCAAACCATAAAAGACAGCAACAGTTGGGTGCAGATCATCGGAGTCGCCGGGGACGCGCGCGACGATGGGTTATTGAAGCCAGTCAAACCGGCCATCTATGTTCCGTATACGTACCTGGTAACGGTCTCTACGCAGATCCTGGTGCGGACGCGATCCACGCCGCTCGCCCTCGTAAATCGCGTTCGCGCTGAAGTGAAAGCAGTGGATCCCGATCAGCAGGTGATGGGGCAAACTCGCGACCTGGGGCAATGGATCGAGCGGGAGGACGAATACGCCTATGGACGCCTGGTCGCCGCGCTGTTCACCGGATTTTCAGTGCTGGCGCTGATGCTTGCCGCCATCGGACTGTTTAGTGTCGTGTCCTATAGCGTCGCGCAGCGGACCAATGAATTCGGGGTGCGGATGGCATTGGGCGCCACGCCGTCGAACGTCCTCCAGCTTGTCTTGGGCTCCACCGCGCGCGAAGTGGCCGGGGGTGTGGGATGCGGGATGCTGTTCAGCCTCCTATTCGCTCGAATTCTATCCAGATGGGCCGAGGGCAGCGTTCAGAGTCCACTTGTTTTCGCGGGAGCGACGTTGCTCCTGATGATGACGGCCACTTTCGCGGCCGTGCTTCCTGCGCGCCGAGCAGCCGTAGTCGATCCTATGATCGCTTTGCGGTATGAGTAGAAGCGCAAATCCGACGATTGAAAAAATCGCGCATCACCGCATTGTGAGAATCAAGACGATAATGCGCGTTATCAGGGAGACTCGTTTTCCGCGCTATTTATGCCGCAGCGCGGCGATGGGGCTCGCGGTCAAGGCGATCCCGTCGTCCCAGGTCCAGAGACGAAACTATGTCGTCAATGCCTCGAACGCCAGCTCCGTAGTAATCGAGATCGCCGGTTTCAAGGTGCGATAGACCGGACATCGGTCGGCAAAGAAACTGTAAACACGGTTTGCGGTTTCTCTGTGCGTCTCCTCGGCTTTCAGTTTCAGGACAACGTGGATGCGGCGGATTACGAGCACGTTGTCATCTAACTCAATTTCGCCGACCGCTTCAGAGACCAATCGCTCATTCGAGGCGTCTATTTGACGCGCCTCCAGCGCGCCTCCGAAGGTTCCGGTGAGTCAACCGGCGGTCGCTGCAACTATATAGTCCAAGGTGGTGGCGTGTGGTTCCACGAGGTCTGGTGGAACCTTGTAATGATCGGCGACCGCGCCGTGTACTCCGAAGATCACTGGTTCCGGCTCGGCTGCCAAATAAGCCCTCCGAACCGGCCCCTTCACACGTTCGATGCGAACGTTGGAACGATAGACGACCTCAGACATTGACCCTCCGCTCGGCACGATCTGCTTTTCCTCATGTTAACGTAATTCCAGTGGAATTCCGCGACTGGCCTACCAGACTCGCGTTCTCCTGCAAATGCCGGGGGACTGAGGCAACCGCGGCGGCGCGTAGGTAGACTACCTCATGCTAAAATTGCGCTTGGTGAGGATATGGCAAAGCACTGGTTGATGTGTGCGGTGCCGTCCTTTTTCCTGCTAAGCCACGCGCTCATGGGGCAAAAAGATTCGGCCAATTCCGGTTCCTGGTCCGGAGTAATCGTGAACAGCGACTGTACGGCCGACGAAGCCTTCGCCGAATCAGCGAAGTGCACGGAGAATCGCGGGCCGGCGGCAAAGCTCTCTTTGTATGACGATACCGTACGAGCCGTATACGCTCTCGACCCACAGGACCAAGCCGTGGGTCATTTAGGAGACAGCGTTACCGTCGAGGGCACGCTACGGAACAATGCCATTCAGGTAGCGTCCATCAAAATGCTTACAGCGATTGGGTTGGGCGTTGGCCAGAAGGCTCCCGCGTTCTCGGCTCGCGATCAGTTCGGGCATGAACAAAACCTCGCCACGCTGAAAGGCCCCAAGGGTACAGTTTTGCTTTTCTTCCGTTCGGCCGACTGGTGACCTTACTGCAAAGGGCAGCTGGTCGAGTTGCAAGCCGCGAAAGCACGATTTGAGAGCCAGGGAATCAAAGTGGCGGCGATCAGCTACGACAGCGAAGAAATCCTGAGATACTTCGCTGACCGGCGAAAGATCGAGTTCCCTTTACTCGCCGATCCTGATTCCAAGATCATTCGGGCCTATCAGGTGTTGAACACCGAAGCGGTCGGGCAATTCAAGGGCATGGCGCGCCCGGGATTTTTCTTCGTCGATGCCAAGGGCGTCATCCGGGAGAAGTTCTTCGAAGCGAAATACCGGGATCGGATCTCAGGGAACAATGTTATTTCCAAGCTTTTTCCGGAACTGGGCGAAGAGGTAACCGGCACCGTCGAAGCACCGCATCTTCAGCTCGCCGCCGAACAATCCGATCGCACCGGTGTTCCCGGAAGCCGGATCACTTTGATTGCCGAAGTGCGGCTCCCGCACGATATCCACGTGTACGCGCCGGGGACGAAGGGCTATAAGACGGTCAACCTGCTGATGAATGCTCCGCCCGGACTGGAGCTGACGCCAGCCATTTACCCACGCGCGAAAGTCCTCTACATGCCTGCGATACAGGAGCAGGTGCCCGTGTTCGAAGGGACATTTCGCATCCAACAGGACTTGAAAGTAAGTTCCGCTGCCGAGTTTGCGAATTCTCTCGGGATGGACGGTAAAACCTTCACGATCACTGGGAAATTTGCGTATCAGGCCTGCGACAGCAAGACCTGCTTTCTACCGACCTCGGTGCCGATCGAATGGAAAGTGCGAGTTCTGCCCCTGGATAGGCAGCGAGCGCCTGAAAACATACGGCACAAGTAGCATGGCCCCACGCGACGCCGGAAACAGCTCGGCCTTTCGGCTGTCAGTCTGCGCGACGTGGGTTCCCGATACTGGCAGAAATTCCCGATCACAGTCTCGTTTAACAGCGTTGGCGGCGATCGGGACTTGGGGGGCAGCTATTTGGAAGTAGTTACCGCGGACGGCGCTCTCGCGAATCGAATCGCGACGTCCGTTGCCGATATTGCTGCACATCGGGCGGATTGGGGACAACTCACAAAGAGGCTGCTGACGGAAGGGAGGGCCCAAATCGGACGCTCCCTTGCATGCTCGGCACTTCCGTTTCCAACCTATCCGCATTCCGCATTGTGCGTCACAAGGATTGGGGCCAGCTTGTAACTAGAGCGATCGTGCGGAGTATTGCAACCGGGAGGTACCGCGAGCGATTTTGCGAACCGGTGCGGCGATTCATCCGTAGTTGAAAAGGAACCCTGATCGCGAGCCATCGGTCGCGGCAGCGGATACACGATAAAGAAAACGCATGACGGATCTACAAGAGGCGATTCGGCAACTGAAGAAGGCCCCCGGATTCACCACGACTGCGGTGATCACGCTCGCACTGGGAATCGGCGCAACAACAGCCATTTTTACCCTGGTGCATCAGGTGATGCTCAAATCTCTGCCGGTCACCAAGCCTGAAGAGCTCTGGCGCGTGGGCGACAAAGTCCGCTGCTGCAACTGGGGCGGTTATACGCAAGACAACGACGGTGATTTCGCGCTTTTCTCCTGGGAAGCCTACCGGAGTTTCCGCGCGCACACGCCCGAGTTCACCGATCTGGCCGCGCTGCAGGCTGGCAATGCCAGTCTCGGTGTCCGACGCGCCGGATCGCAGGCGCCGGTCGATACCCGCAACGGCGAATACGTCTCCGGAAATTTCTTTCGCACCCTCGGCGTCCAGCCCTGGATCGGCCGGCTCATGACCGATGACGACGATCGCGAAGGCGCGGCTCCAGTGGCCGTCATGAGCTATCACATCTGGACCGATAACTATGGCTCGGATCCTTCGGTCGTCGGCGCCGGCTATCAGATCAACGGTCATGCGTTCACCGTGATCGGCGTGACACCGCCCGGTTTCTTCGGAGCCAAGCTCGGCGGCGGCATGCCCGATATGTGGATTCCGGTCGCCACCGAATCGCTGCTTGCCGGCGAAGACGCGCGTCTCAAGCGCCCGAACCAGAACTGGCTCGACATCCTCGGCCGGGTGCGCCCCGGGGTTAATCCCAAAACGCTCGAAGCAAAGCTCAGGGTCGAGTTCCTGGACTGGCTCGCCAGCCATGAGTCCGATATGGAACCCTCGGAAAAACAGACGTGGCGACAGCAGACGCTCCATCTCATTCCGGGAGGCGCCGGAGTCACCGCCATGCGCGATCGATACGAGGCCGGATTGAAGTTGCTGCTCATCGCGGCCGGATGCGTGCTCCTGGTCGCCTGCGGCAACCTCGCCAATCTCATGCTCGCCCGTGGATTGAAAGACCGTTCGCAAACCTCCCTGCGCGTCGCTCTTGGCGCTTCGCGCGGCCGCCTGGTGCGAAAGGCGCTGGTCGAGTCGACGCTGCTCGCCATCATCGGCGGGATTCTTGGAATCGGTGTGGCATACGCCGGCAGCAAACTGATTCTCTATCTCGCGTTCCACACCAGCGGCGGACCCGCGAACTACGTCCCGGTCGACGCCTCGCCGTCCGGGCCCGTTTTGCTGTTTACGTTCGTCGATCTCGATTCTGACCGGAATCCTGTTCGGGATTGCTCCCGCCTGGATGACTTCGCACGTCGATCCTGCCGAAGCTCTGCGCGGAAGCAGCCGTTCGGTTCGTGGCGGCGGCTCCATCGCGCAGAAGTCGCTGGTCATCGCACAAGCCGCAATGTCGCTCGTGCTGCTCTCGGCCGCCGCACTCCTGGGGCAGAGCCTGCGCAATCTCGAACATCAGAATTTCGGATTCGAAACCGATGCGCGCTATCTTGTCTCCATCAGTCCCAGCCTTTCCAATTACAAGCCCGAACAAATGGAGCCGCTCTACCGTCGCATTGACGAACGCCTGCTCCGCATCCCCGGCGTGCGCATGGTGGCGCCGGCTCTTTACGCGCCCATGAGCGGCGACAGTTGGAACGAAGGCATTCGCATCGCAGGCCGCCCGGAGCCAGGACCGAAGGAAGAAACCGGCGCCGGCTGGGCGCGCGTGATGCCGGGCTTCTTCGAAACCCTGGGTGCAAAAATCGTGCAGGGCCGTACGATCGAGGAGCAGGACACACCCACGACCCGCCCCATCGCAGTCGTGAATGAAGCCTTCGTGCGCCGCTTCTTTAAAGACCAGAACCCTCTCGGCCAGCACTTCGGCATGAACCGCATCAAGTACGCCGGGTCTTTTGAAATCGTCGGTGTGGTGCGCGATATGCGCTACATGACGTGGGGCTACAAAGACCCCATCGGTCCCATGTTCTGGCTTCCCGAAACACAAAGCCTCAAATACGACGATCCGCAGTTCAACACCTTTGACCTCTACTCCCACTTCCTCGACAACATCGTGATCTGGGCGCCCGGCAACCCACCCGGCATGGAAGTCGAGGTGCGCAAAGCTCTCGCCAGCATCGATCCCAATCTGGTTGTTTACGGCGTGAATCCGTATTCGGAAATTCTAGCCGGCGATTTTCAACAGGAAAACATGATCGCCAGCCTCACCATGCTGTTCGGCGTGCTGGGCCTCGTACTCGCCGCTGTGGGCTTATACGGAGTGATGGCCTATAGCGTCGAACAGCGCACCAGCGAGATCGGCATACGTATGGCGCTAGGCGCCGATCGTAGCCGCGTGGTCCGCATGGTCCTTCGCAGCGCCTTCTCGCAGATCGGAATCGGACTCGGACTCGGCATCCCTCTCGCCATCGCCGCCAGCCGCCTCATGAGTGAGCAACTCTTCGCCGTCGCCCCATGGGATCCGCGAATGCTCACGATCGCGACTGTATTACTCTGCGCCGCCGCGCTGGTGGCCTCCTGGATTCCAGCCGTGCGCGCGGCAACGGTCGAGCCTATGGTTGCGCTACGCGCTGAGTAGAATCACGCGCTCTATATAGCAAAGCCTTCACCTGATGTTGTGTGGAACTGCCCTCGTTCTGCGTTGTGGCGATCCAGAGGAAAATGCAACCGTGTTTGGGGCTCCGCAGGCGCGACATTACGTCTAATCGGGAGGAGCACTGTAAGTTCGACGCCCCTTGGGGACAACAAGAAGGCGGTAGTCGGTACAATGGACCGTCGTTCACCGTGCTGGAGAGAGCATGACATTCTCGGCCACGTAAAGTGTGATCGCGATCCGGCCGGAGTTTTCGAGGCGATGATACTCCAATGCGCCGCCGCCATCTTGTAGCAGGGTGCTTCGGAGCGGCACATCCGTGTTGCCCACCTTGAGGTGCACGCGCTCGAGTCCCACGTGCATCGCCGTGCTATCGCCGACCCGGGCGCCGACGAAACTGGCCTGGCCCCACGCTTTTGAGCCGATGGCGGCGACGATTAAGCCGTCCACCTTAATATCGCTGGCCAACATGAAGGCGATCAGTCCACCATTTTCGGCTGGCTTTGAACTCCAGTCTTCCACCGAAATCAGCGACACTGGCGTTCCTTCGCGCAGACTCCGGGGAGACAGCCCCGGCGCCACTTTGGGTACGTGTGTGGTGACCTTGCCAAGGACGAACTCATGCAGCAGATGGTTCGCCGCTCTGCCGCCGAATCCGAGCAGGACACTATCAACCAGCCGCCGCCCCGGCCGCGAGCTGGCCGGATAATACAGCGTGGAGATCTCGCTGGCCGCCAGACCACCCAGAACATCGGAATAGTCGGGCTGCCAGTGCCCGTTATCACCCTTGACCACGAACGCGGTCCCGATGGCGTACATCGCTCGCGAGCGGATGCTACCGGTGCCCTTGTAGAAGTAGCGGGGGTCCTGATGAAAGATCGACTGCATGACCACGTGGCCGATGATGACGCCGCTGACGCGATCGGCGTACTGAGCGCCAAAACGTTTCGCGTAGCCCTCCGACCCTTGGCCGAACTCGGGGTAGTTGTTCCGCCACTGCTGGATTCCCGCAGAGAGCCCGACGCCCAACAGCGTCACCGGATCGATAATCGTTTTCCAGCCGAGATGAAACTTCTGCGCGGCGCTCAGCGGGACCGCATCCGGTGCATAGCTGATGAAGTATTGCGGAAACAGGCCTAACAGACGCTGCTTTTCCTCGGCTTTCAGTTGTTCCGCGGCCAGATCGTGCGGCGAGAGCGTGACATTCAGCGTGGAAGACGACGGAGCCACCTGTAGAACGACAGACAGCGGCGGTTGATCCTCGCCTGAACCGACCACCAGGTTCGGCGCGGTCCAAACCGCGAATCCAAGGGCGACGATCGCGATCTTGTACTCTCCGGACTTAACTGCGGAAAAACGGAAAGAGCCGGCTTGGTCTGTGATCGCGGTACGCTGGCCTGCGGAAGCGGCAGTTTCCAAGGTGACGATGGCACCCGCGACTGCCGATCCGGAACCGTCCTTCACGGTGCCCTGGATGCCGCCAAGCGAGCTTCCCGGCGCCCCTGCAGATTGGGCGGGGGTCAATCCTGGAATAGACACTATCCAGAGAGTTGCGACCAGACCCGCACGCAAGGGGCGCAACGCCGATCGCCGCACCGCGGCCGCTGTCCGAGTTAACCAAACGGCGATCCCTGATGGTAACAGGCGTTCCCTTCGTACTATTCATACCTGGGAAGGACAGGTATTGGTGCTAATCGCGAAAGACGCTGCTCAAACGTAGCCGGTTTGGCGAGTGAGTAACCTTGATGCTAGCACTAATCCAACCTATCTCTTCTACAGTGGCGCCTGATGCACACTTCCACGTTGGCTGAGGTTTCTTGCTTTATGTTCTCGGGACGCAGAGCTAATGTTCAGGTGGCCGTTAATGCCCATCATCTGTACCCTCCGAGAGATCGCGCCGCCCGCTGAGAGTTCGCCCTGTTCCACACCGCGCTCTTCACCGATCTCCGAAACGTCGGACGCTCACTGGACTTTGTTTCTGTGTTGTCCGGTGTTCCCCTGCGTTGAAATTCGTCCCAGCGTCGGGCCGCGTCATCATCTTGGCCGCGGAGAACGTGCGTGTACACATCCACCGTCGTCCGGATAGAGGAGTGGCCCAGGCGCTCTGATACCACTGGAAACGGCACCCCATCGGCGACCAGATGCGAACCGTGGCTGTGGCGCAGAGAGTGCAGGCTCGCTCGCTCAGGAAGGCCGAGCCTCCTGAACAGCAGAGAAACCGCCGAGGATATCGAGTTCGGCCGCAGGGGTGTCCCGTCAGGATTGGCGAATATCAAATCCAGGTCTGCACGATAGTCTGGCCCGTGCTGCTCGCGAAATTTATCCTGGCGTTTCCGGTGGGTTTCCAGAGCGGCGAGCGCGGATGCCGGCACTTTCACGTCTCGTGGCCTCTCCGTTTTCGTGCCCTTGAATTCCAGCACCTGCCGCGTCTGGGTAAGCGACCGCGTAATGATGGCGTGGCCATCCTGAATATCTGACCAGCGCAATGCGAGCACCTCTCCGCGGCGTGCACCCGTAGCGGCGCAGATTTCCAGAAACGTTGCCATGCACCACGGCGTGGTTGCGGATGCGAAGACCAGAGCCTGCTGCGCCGGGGTAAGTGCAACGCCTCTGTGCTTCTTTGGAACCGGAGGCTCGCTCCGAGTAACGGGATTCTTGGCGACCAACCCCCACCTCTCGGCTCGTGCGAAGGCGCTGGAGACCAGACCGGCAATGTGCCTTACTGTCTTGGCACTCAGTGGTCGAGACTGTTTCGTTTTCCGGTGATGGCCGCCGGACTTGAGCAGCCGGTTCCATTCGCGGCTCAGATGAAGCGGCGAAATCTCGGCCAAAGGCATCGCCAGCAGCTCGGGCGCGAGATAGCCGGCCAGTTCCCGGTAGCGCTCGATCGTCTTGGGCGCGAGTTTCTCTTCCGCATGCTGGCGAAAGAATTCGTGGAACAGCATTGTGAGTGTTGTAGGAAGCGCCGCGGCCACTGGTGCACCGCCTGCCCTTGCCAACTCGTACTTCTGAAGTTCCTCAGTTCGACGCTTTGCCTCAGCGTCGATCGCTTCCTGTTTGCTCGCGAAGCCCACCGCTTCAACCAACCGGCGGTTCTGCCGGGTCGAACCTGGCGCGCTGAATATATATCGCCAGACGGTCTTGCCAGATTCGTATTTGCGCTTGAAGACGGGCATCAGTTCACCACGTCTACCTCTGGTTGGCGCTGAAGTCCAGTACCCGGCGGGAGCCCGCACGTGCTCTCCCAGGTCAGATATGCCTGTCGAGTAATGATCCATCGCCGGCCGAGACGGATTCCCGGAATGATCCCCTGCTCCAGCATCGAATAGACCGCTAGGCGACCGATGTTGAGTCGCCGCGCGATTTCCAGCACGGAGATGCGGCTGCTGGGTGAGTCCAGGGCCTCCTTTGCGCTGTGCGGAGTTTGTTCTGCCATGGCGTTACTCGATGTCATCCTCGTCAGACTCAGCGGCGTCGAGACGCGGAGCCTCTATCTGCACCGGGGTTGTAACCGCATCAGGCAGAGGCGTGCCGCGCAACCAAGTGAGATCTGCGGAACGCCTCCGCGCCTTCCTGGCCAAGCGTGATGTCCGCTCTAACTTCGCCACGCGATTTTCGATGTCCTCCATCTCACCGCATTTGGCTGCTTGTTCCAGGACAACCTCGGCGGCTCTCAGCCGAGTTGCGGCTGAAGCATTCGGGTCCAGCATGATCTTCAGAAGTGTCGTCGCGGCAGCGCCCGCCGCATCTTGCAGTCGTCCGATTGCGTGGGAAAACATCGTGCGACGCGAGTCCCGGCAGGCGGCCTGGAATTCGGGTTCCTTCATCCAGCGACCGAGCGTGTTGGCGCTGATGCCCACCTCGCGCGCAGCATCCTCGATGCTTCTGTGAGAGAGCAGAGCGGCAATCGCCTGCTCCATCTTCTGATCGAATTTTGCTCCGTGTCCTACCATCTGCCGCCGTCTTCGCAGGCCCCTGGGCCATGCAGATTCCCGGCAGAATTCGCTTGCAATCGGCGGGAACCAGAGTGATTGATGTGGTCGTCGCGGTAATCACCGCCACAGGAGAAATCAAAATGAACGATGTTCCAGAAAATGGCGCCAACACCGAGGTCATTGCCCCATCCGTCGCGCCAACTCCGGCCAAAAAGCCGCGTGTCGCCGCACACGCGGGCCACGTCGCGCCGTCCAAGAGCAAGCCGGCCAACAAGGCTGCACGGGCGAAGAAAGCCAACAAGGCCGCAAAGTCGGCCAAGTCGCGCAAGAAGGCAACCAATAGCCGCCAGGGCAGCAAAACCGCCAAATTCCTGGACCTGCTTAAGCGCGCCGGTGGCGCCACCAGCGCGGATCTCATGAAAGCTACCGGCTGGAAAACTCACTCCGTGCGCGGATTTATCTCCGGCGTCCTGGGCAAGAAGATGGGCCTGAAAGTAGCGTCTACCAAAGTCGTGGACGGGGAGCGCCGTTACTCGCTGAAAAGCTGAAGGCCAACCAATCGGGTTCTTCTGGCCGCCGCGGCCCCGCCTCGGCGGCTTTTCTTTGTCCGCAGCGTCCGCGCTCCAAGAGATATGGTGTTTCACGCAACCTCCTTCCGACGCTCCAGGGCAATCTCATCAAAGGTCCGAGGATCACCTTGGAGCACCGCTTGTTGTCCGGTAAATCGCTGCCACCGAAGCACGGCAACATCGACATATCTTGGATCGATCTCCATGCCGTAGCAGAATCGCCCTGTACTTTCGGCCGCGATCAGCGTACTGCCGCTTCCTAGAAAAGGGTCGTAACAACCCTCGCCGGCACGCGTATGGTTGAGAAGCGGTCGGCGCATTAGCTCAACGGGTTTCTGAGTACCGTGGCCCGTAAAATTATTTTCTCCGGCGTCCTCGCCGCCGAACGGATTAAGATTTGCAACCTCCCACACGGTGGACTGCCTGCGATCGCCACGCCAGTTTCCAGAGTGGCCTTTTCGCACCGCGTACCAGCAGGGTTCGTGGCGCCAGTGATACGCGCCGCGGGAGATCGCAAAATGTTGCTTTACCCAAACAATTTGCGACCGAATTTGAAATCCGCAAGCCTGCAGGCCCAGCGCCACCTCGGCGGCGTGGACGCCCGCATGCCAAACATACGCGACGTCACCGGGAAACAGAGCCCAAGCCTCCCGCCAATCGATCCGATCATCGTTCGCAACCTTGCCGCCTTGGCGCGTCCTCGGGTTTAGGCCGGCATCCTCGCGCCACTTCGGTTCAAGTTCGACGCCGTACGGAGGGTCGGTGACCATGAGAGAGGGGACTGGCTGGTTGGACAGCAGCCGCGTAGTGTCTTGGCTTGCGGTAGCGTCGCCGCACAACAACCGATGCGGACGCGTCTTGCGAGATTTCAATAACCAGAGATCGCCAGCTCTGGTAACGGAGGTCGCGGGAACGTCCGGAACTTCGTCTTCATCCGTGAGCCCCGCGTCATCTTGCCCGGCCAGCTGCTGTGCCAATTCCTCGTCTCCGAAACCGAGCAAAGTTAGGTTGAAATCCTGGTCTCGCAACTTCGCCAATTGCTCGCGGAGGATCTGCTCGTCCCAGGCCGCATTGAGCGCGAGCTGGTTATCGGCAAGGGCTAGAGCGCGCCGTTGGGCTTGAGACAGATGTTCCAACACGATCACGGGAACTTCGCGCATGCACTGGTTCTGGGCCGCGCGGAGGCGCGCTTCACCAGCAATGATCTCGCCATCCGGAGCCACGAGAATCGGATTGACGAAACCGAATTCGCGGATAGACGCTGCGACCTGCGCCACCTGCTCGGGGGAATGCGTGCGGGCGTTTACGCCGCTCGGGAACAACTTGTCAATCGGCCAACGCTCAATTTGGATTTCGAGGCTCTTCATTTCGTTTCCTACAAGCCCGGATCGCCGCCGCCAAGTTTTTTGGTTCACACATCCTTCCAGCGAAAATTCGGCGGACGCGCGGGGATTTCTCTCGGACCGGCGGTGCAACGGAACTCTTAGGATTTTGAATTCAGCGGATTATGCAGCGAGGAGCGTCTTTCAAAAAAACTTTGGGCCTTACGACGAAAAATCGCTGGGGCTTAGTGTTTGATGGAATTCCCGAGTTTGATCTGAAACTGTGCTTCATAGCCGTTCCGCTTACGGAATGGCAGCGGATCGCCGGGAATACCAAACAGATCCTTCAGGCGAGCCCTGATAGCCTGGATCTGCTTCTCAACCTTGGTCCATCCTGGCCTATTGAAGTTAACTGTTCTCTCGATCCTGCCGGCAGATTTGGCAAGTAATTTCAGGCATTCCCACGCTGAATCGGGCTTTCCGGCGCCGCCCCGTCGGTCTTCAAAGCCCATCTCCGCAAAGCTTCGACTATCTTTGACACTCAAAACGGATATCTGAACGCGATGTTCGCTGGTGAATGTGATCGAAACGTCCCTCCAGGTCGTGCCCTCGGGCGTGGGGAACGGATCGAATCGCCGAAACTTCCCTCGCTGGGTCCGGGTCGCAAGATCCAGCATCTCTTGCAACCGCATTTCGAGCGTGCCGAGCGCCGAGTTGTCAGGTGGATCGGTCCAGGAGCCGTGTAGGCTCACCTTAAGACTCCCAAGGGCTTTACGATAGCCGTCCCATTCCGGCTTCAGAGGAAGGCGCTCTAAGAGCAGAAGCACATCTTCGTGAAAAGGGCCGATGAAACTCATCGTTTCGTTGAACTGACGCCATAGGTCGCCAGATTCGTCGGCCAGTTTCTGGCGCTCAGCCAGCTGACGATCGAGTTCCGCCATGGCTTGGCTTCCCGCGGGTTCGACTTTGGCTCGCAGCGCCTGTGCCTGCATGAGCTGGTCGGCCCTTACGCGATTCGCATGTGCACTCCAGAAACTGTCCTTGACACTCTGAGCCTCTCTCACGGTCTTGCGGCCCTCCTCGATTCTCCTGAGCAGATCCGAAATAGATTCGATCAGATCGAACCGCTTGGCACCCATGGCATACAGTTTAGGTCCCTTAATAGCCCCGTAGGCGACGTTCTGGCCAGCAACGGCGAATCCGCGCTGGAGGAGAGCAACGCCCGGACGTCGGGATTTCGCGGGGTTTTTCGGCTCTCGAACCAATGGCCCCCTTCACATAATCGTCTAAACGCCATCGTCGATCTGATGTTCGATGCTCTTCTGGATATCGTCGTCGCTCATGTTCGGATTTTTCATTAACTCGTCAATCAGCGTTTCGCGAATCAGCGGTCGCAGCCGATCCGCCTCGCGGCGCATCTCCTGGCGTCCGCCGTCGAAGTCGTATTCCTGGTCAAGATACTGCGCGATGTGTATGAGTTGGAGTTCAACCCTCCACCATGCAGCGCGGCGCTGGAAGTGCTTTTCGGATTCCAATCGAGCCTTTTCACTCCGCGTGGCAACTGCCGCCTTATACGGCATCAGAGCGACTGCCTCAGCCTTCTCAAACTGTTTTGCAGTGGCGCCTATGGGCAGCGCCGCCAGATCCTTCCTCACCGCTTCCTTTGCCGCTTCGGCTTCCTCAGGCGTCGCGCCGAAGATGTACACGCGCCGGATGATGCGCTGGCAGGTCTGTTGGTGCTCATACTCGCAGAGTATGGGCTGCACCGCCTGCACCGCCGCCGCCTCCATTTCGGCGTAGTTCGCCTCCTCGCGCATCTTACGGACCGCTACGACCGCTGCTTCCCACGCGCGCTGTTTCAGCGCCGCATTCTCGGAATTGTATTGAACGTCCCACGCCAGATTGTTCATGGCTGCTTGGAGGGCGCGTTCGATTTCCTGTTTCCTTGTCCACGGTCTAAGTGCCTGTTGTGCGGCTGCGTCCACCAGGCGCCTGGTGATTGCATCCGGTTGGTCAGGCCGGAGCAAGGAGAGTGCCTCCTGCACCGAAGTGTGGACCTTCATCTCAACCTCGCCCCACGCGTCGTCGGGCAGTGAATTGAGCGCGTATTGTGTCCACTTGTGCACCCATTGCTGACGCCGCTGCTCGGCTTGCTGGGCCTCGGTCCTTTGGCGCTCCACCGCTTGCGTGGCCGCCTGCCGACGCTGGTGATCGCGGAACCAGTCTTCGTTTTCCTCGATCTCACGGTCGATCTTGCGCTTTTCGAGCATGCTCCTGGTAATGGCTACCTGATCGGATGCGGACCGAACCTCGTCGGACCATTCGTCCAGGAGTTCTGGGTGACCCTGACGGCTACCCGTGCCATTCCTTGTCGGCGGGGCGCCCTCGATTGGCAAGGGGCGCGGAATCGGCGGCAGGCCATCGCGCTTGATGCGCTCGACTTCCGAGGCGGGCACTCGCCAGTGGCCGCCGGGAGAGGTTTCCGCCGCAATGGCGCGGTTTTCGCACAGGGCGCGAACCGCGGCTAGGGTAGTGCCAAGCTGCCGTGCAACTTGGCCTGTCGAATAGAAAAGGCGTTGCATGTGTTTGAACATACGGAAATTCGGCTGGTTATTCAACGTTTAAAGGGATCTTCGGGCGGTTTTCCGTACGGTTTTTCGACTTTCCGCGCGTTTATTGCTATGGTTTTCGGCCTGGTTTGGCGAAATCCGGGCGGTTGGGGCCATGGTTTTGGGGCGGTTACCCGGGGGGTGCCGCCTCCTGGGCCAAATTTTCGCCAAAACCCCACATCTGCCACCATCTGCCCCCATCTGGGGCCGAATTCGCCCCCCGGCTGTCCCTGCACCTGTCAGGATCGGAATCGGCTTGCAAATCCGGCCAACGCGAGTGATCGGTGTGATCGCGGTAATCACCGTCCAAGGAGAACGCGCTATGAAACGGCATTTCAAACGAAACCGCCAACACCCAGGCCGCCGCCCCGGTCGAACAGCCAGAGGCCCCAAAACGCCGCGGGTCGCCGCACACGCGGCCGACGTTGCGCCTTCCAAGGCCAGGTCGCGGCACCGGGCCACCCCGGCGAAGAATGCCAACAACGGCGCGACATCGGGCAAGTCGCCCAAGAAGACAGCCGGCGCCCGCACGGGGAGCAAGACCGCCAGGGTACTTGACCTGCTAAAGCGCACCGGCGGCGCCAGCCTGAAGGAGCTCAAAGCCACCGGCTGGCAGGCACACTCGGTCCGGGGTTTCCTATCCGACCGTAGGCAAGAGGGCGGCATGACGGTGAAATCCGCCAAGGCCGAGAACGCGGAGCGCCGCTACTCAGTCAAAGGCTGACACAAACCGTTAGATTCCAAATGGCCGCCGGGGTTCCCGCCTCGGCGCCTTTCTTTGCTCGCTCCCAAGACTCGCCCTCAGCCCGCCGCGAAAGTCCGGCTCGAAGTTCAGCCGGCAACCCGCAGTTTGATCCCGTCGTTCGGAGCGTTGACCAGGTCTTGCCGCGTCCCAAGGTATCGCTCGGTAGTCTGCACGGATGCGTGACCGAGCAGCATCTGGATCTGCTCAAGCTCACCGCCCGCGGCCCGGCAGAGTTTCGCGCACGTACGGCGCAGGTCGTGGGGGGCGATGCCGGGCATGCCAACCTCTGCCGCATACCGCCGGAGCATCTGCCAGACGACCTTCTCGCCCAAACGTTCACCCGCCACGGCGCCCGCACGGTTCACGGGGCGGAATATGTGGCCGGCAACGAACCCGGCCGGCGTGGTCCAGGCATCGACCGCCACTTTCACCCACGTCGGCATCGGAGCCGTTCGGACGCGGCCGTGCTTGCCGACGAGATCGACGATGCACCAGCATCCATCGCGCTGCTGGACATGCGCGAACGTGAGCGCCGCCACTTCCGATCGCCGGAGACCGCAGCCAAGGAGCACGGCAAGGATGGCGCGGTCGCGCAGGCCGCGAACGGTCGAGATGTCGGGCGCGCTCAGCAGCGCTTGCGCCTGCCGCTGCGACAACCAGTTCCCGACGCGGATGCCGGTTGACTTCACGCTCTTTACACGGCTGATCCCCTGCGCGAGTTCCGGAGCCAGCAAGCCGTTGTTCGCTGCTTCGGCCGCCAGCTTCCGAATCGCCGACATTCTAATGATGATGGACGACGACCCGAGGCCACGGTCTTCCAGCGATGCCCGCCAAGCGCTCACGGTCGCTTTGGTGAAGCCCGGCCGGGGCGCCTGTTGGAACCAGGCCATAAACTCGTTCAACGCCATGTTGTACACGCGTTTAGTAATGGGCGACGAGACGCTATCCAACACGAGCGCCTTCAATTTCTCCCACTGCGCGATCTTCTCGATTGTAATAAGTCCGTTCATTTTGAGTCCAGATGATGGGCATTAACGGCCATCTGGACATTACCTCCTGTGTGGCGGGAACATCAAGCCTCGAATGCTCGCGCACGAGGGTGGCGTTCCCTCACTCCAGGCTTTGCAGCAGCGGAGTACTCTGGGCTACTAACAAGGGAAGGAGAGAGGCCCCGAGAGCTTTGGCGGACGCAGCCCCAATTGGCTGGCCGCGTCACGCGGGAGCATCGGGGCTTGCTCTCATCAGCCAAGCTTCGAGCTGAGTGCCCTCCTGTTAGTATTACGAGTATCGTCGCGTTTCTGTCAGCGACCTTGCCTCGAATGAAGTCCATGATTTGGTCTGCCTTCGGATTCGTGCTGGTGGCGAGCGCAGGAGCGCAGCCGCAGGTGGCGTCGAATGGCGTTCTGAACTCCGCAAGCAGCGCGTTGGTAGGGTCGCCCAATTCATCGATCGCCCAGGGCTCAATCTTTTCGATTTACGGCTCGAACCTCGGCCCGTCTTCGAGTCCGGCGCAGACCTATCCGCTCCAGCCGGAACTCGGTGGCGTGACGGTTCAAGTCAGTTCCGGAAGCACCAGCGTAAACGCCCTTCCGATTTTTGTGGGCTCCAACCTGATTAATGCCATCCTGCCTGGGAACACCCCCACAGTCGCCGCGAGCCCCGCAACTAAGCGGGGCGAGTAGCACCCGGCCGCGTAGCGGATTCGCCCATGCAATCTCCTTCGCCCAACCGTTGTCAGATATGACAACATGAGGAATGAAGGACAGCGGTCATGAAACGGGACAGGCTGGACATGGTGCGCGGGAGCGGGAACGTGTTCCGCGACGTGGGGCACAAGGATGCGGATGCCCGGCGGCTCAAGGCCGTTCTGGCCGCCGAAATCATCAAGGCGCTTGATCGGGGACGGCTCACCGTCCGGGCCGCCCAGAGCCGCACCGGCATCGCGGCGGCGGACTTCTCGCGCATCCGGCACGCGAACCTCGGACGGTTCACCATCGACCGGCTTATGGGAATTCTTAACCGGCTCGGTTCGAGAATCGAGGTCAGAGTGCGGGTTGTCGCCAGCCGGGCGACGTAAGAGCCAGAATCGTGAACTGACGGCGGCGGCAAAAATTGGTTGCCATTTCCCGCCGGAGGATTCAGAGTATGCCCGAAAGCAACGTAAGAAAGCGCAGAGCTGTACCATGCTGAACGACGCCCCCCCTAAGAAACCCGCGTTGAAGGCCTACATTTCGGAGTCGCGAGATCGTGAGGGCAACACCTTCTTTACGGCGAGTATTTGCGACGACGAGAAGAACGAGATTGTCGAAGAGCTGAGTGATTACGGCCGCGTCGACCTGGAGAAGGAAGTGCTTCGGCAGTACCCCGAGATCGAAATCGAAAACGGTTAACAGCGTATTGGAAGTGTGTTTAGAGACGTGGGGTGTATCCCCGGCGGCGTAAACCACAAGAGCGTAGCGATCCCGGACGTGCTGAACGACGCCCTCGCAAGCGTCGTTCGGTGAAGCCGTAGGCCGAGTAGAGCGCGGTCCGCGAGGCGGATTCGCCCAGAACATTTTTGGTTATTTACGTTGCGAAAGAAGGTTTCGCAGCCTGAAGGTCTTTTTCCAGATTCACCGCGATGGTGTAGAGTGATGAATTCAGGTCTAAAAACCTCTGGCGCGGTCTGTGGATAGATTATATTCTGGCCAATATTTACCAGAATCTGATCGCCCTGGAGCGAGAGAAAAGTGTCGCTTCCGGTTGTGCGCGAGACCGCAGGAGGATACCTTGCATACGAAAATCCTGTCACCGGGAACGCGTAGGAATGCTTCGCGGGGGAAACAGTTACGAAGAGCAAGATGACGCCGTTCGTTATAGCCTTAATCGCTGCGCCATTTGTCTTCTGGCTGTTCAGAAGACAGTCGGTCCGGCGTCTCAGGGAAGACCATCAGGGCAAACGGCAAGGTCCAGATGGAACAATAGTAGAGCCGACTGTTCGCGCGCCACCGCGAATTGAAGACACGGCGCGTCCGCCAGAAAATTCTGGAGCGGCAACCACGATTGAAACGCCGGCGCCAGAAGTACGTCAGGGTGGCGCGGCGTCACCGGTGCATTCAGAAGCTGAACCCGCTGAAGTTGCTTCTCCTTTCGAACCCGTGCCGGTTCCTGCTGACGCTCCGGTGCCAACCGCCGCTATATCGCCAAAAGCAGAGGCCACGACGGCGGTTGCAGCACGTGCGATAGCAAGTAGTGTTGATAGCGCGAAGAATGCTGACGGGCTCTCGGCTGCACCTAAGGCGGTGGGCCACGAGGCTCAGGATCATTCAGCGGAGGAAGCTATTTCAGAGCCGGACTCGCCCGCGCCGATTCCTCCCGCAAATGGTGTTCCGGCGCCAACAGTAGCAGAAATTCAAGATGATGAGCGCACGGCCGCCGGTAGGGAGACGAACGACGGAGCCTCCGACCCATTAGCCGCGGCGCCGGAGGGGGCGGCTGAGGACGTAAGCACCAACATCCCCATCGCTCCTCATCTCGATGTTGAAATCGCGGCCACGGTTCCAGAAGATAAGGCGGTTCCCGATGAGGACCTGCGATTTGATCTGCCCGAGGGGGAACAAGACATAGTGGAACACGCTGCGGCACCGGGCCGGTACCGCCCTCCTGCCCAAGGGGTGCAACGTGCACCAATACCGCGGTCAGCAAGATCGACGCGAGCGGCCCGCGCCGAAACAGCATTGGAAATTCGTGTCCGGCTGACGCTCGACCGGTTTGGATTCTGTCAGATTTCACTCCTGCCGGAACGTACTGGGGATATGGATGATGAAGTCACCGTAAAAGCGGGAGGACAGCGCGTCGATCTTGTTTCGCAGGAAGAGTGGTACAGCGATGTCCGTTTCGACAACATCGGCGAATATCTACAGCACGGTCTGAGGCTGACCGGAATTTTGGCAAACCACCATCGCGTGCAGTGGCAACTGAAGGGGCGCGATTTCTACGTCCTCGCGGGTCACCCGAGCGCGAGTGGATTTGTATCTGTCTCTCGGCTCGTTCTCGGACGTTCGCATGTCGTGATCTGCATCGCCAGTTTGCAGCACCAGGTCGAGGCTCTTCTGAAGGAAGCGGGATGCCACGGGTACGCGAGAGCTCGACCCTTCGCATGGCTTGCCGCCGGGATGGATCGGGACGCGCGGGGTAATGCCATCAACTGCAATTCCATTAGACGCAGGGGTTGACCCGTTTTATCCCATCAAGCCAGCTCCGGACATAGATATCGCTCTGGAGGGCGGCGTCCGCCTGCATGATTCGGTATGGCTTGCGGGCTACCCGCCGCGGCTGCGGTTGCTAGGACAGGCAGCGGAATCCGTGAAAGTGCTGATCGACGGAAAAGAGGCGCAACGGACTGACGATATCTTCATCCAGGATGGATTTGATCTTCCCGGACAACACATCGTTCAATGCGAAGGCCTATCCTGTTCCCGGTCTTATTCAATTGCAGAGCCCGAAGAGTCGTGGGAGCAATGGCCGGCCTACGCGTTTCGCTCTGCCGAGATTTGCGGTCCTCTCGTGCAACTCCGGTCCGGAACAAAGCCAAGCCGCATTTTTACGGTTCCGATGTCAAATCCGCTTCTCCTGGGGGCAGAACCGGGGCAGGTTTTCCGCTGTTCTCACCGAAGCGTCGCGAACTGGACTGGATTTGTTCCGTTCGAGGTCGTGTGGGCTCTCCCCGCGCAGCCACTGATTTGCGATAAGAAGACCTCCCGAATCCTTCAGTTCTCCCGCAGGCCGCTGACGCTCGCGCAGCGCCAAGCGCGGCCTGCTCTCGGATGGAGCAGCGCGATCCTCGACGCGTCCCGGAAAGGATTGCGTATCGAAAACGGCTCTCCGGATTCGATGACGCAGTGGGCCGAGTACAAAAAAGCGGCGCGGAATATCCGGAGGGGCAGGCGATGACGCCGAATGAGCTCCTTCTCTGGCTTTCTGCGCGCAAGGAAGGTTCCTGGCGTCAATTTCGTGGTGCCGTCGAAAATCTCGACCTCGCCGCCAACTCTGAGGGAGAAGAACAAGGGGGAGCCCTCGCGCTGCATCTTCGCGTCTATCTCAACCTGGAGCGCCTGGCCCATGTTGAATTCGCGTCGTCAGAATCCGAGAAGGGTTGGCGAGTCGTGCCGCCGGCGCTTGCGTTGTCGCGTCGCGGAGATTGTGCAATCGGCATCCTTTGTGGAGCGAGAACACCAAGGCTCCTCGAAAGGACGGAAGCGGTTTCGGACGGTTTGCGGTGGGAACGCAGCCCGGAACCTGATTGCCCCGATGTCGTGCGCGTGCGGGGGCCGGCTACCGAACCACTAATCGATTTTGCCGGACGCGCCGGAATTCTCTGGCAGCTGGATGCTCCGGCGACGCTGCTTTCATGTCTGCCGCCGGTCACGTCCCTCGCGGGCTTCAGACGGGAGCCGCTGCCGGCATCCGGAAAGGAATGGATTGTCCAGCAGCTGGCGATCGAGAGAAGAACGGCGAAATGGGAAGCAGTAACGCTGCAGCAAGCGAATGCGTCCGGGGCGCAAGGGTTGTTCCGCTTTACGCGCTACCAGACGCCACACTATTATCTGCGGGACGGACGTGAGACGATTGTGCTTCCCGACGCTGTGGGCAAGTACTACCTGCTGTCGCGACGCGGCAGGCGAGTCTTGAGATATGACCGGAAGCAATCCGCCCTTACCGTACCCGCGATGTTCCGGCCGCCGCTCCTCGCAGAGCGCGCATTGATACTTTGTTCCGGCTATCCCCCATCCGTCAGCGCCTTTCGCGGGCGGCCCGCGCTTACCTACCGCGACATCCCGGAGGAGATTGCAGGCATGATGGCTGAAATTCTTAGACAGGACCTTTTATGAGCGATCCCATTGCCCTCTTTGACGACTTGCGCGAGATGTATCTCCGTTATCTGGATAGTCCGTTCGATCTGCGCTACCCGGATCTGGTGGCCGAACGGCGGAACTTGCTTAATATCGATGGTCGTATTTTCAGGCAGCCTCTGATTGAGCCAGTCCCGGCCTACCAATCGAGCAACCGGACGTTCCAGGCAATATCTCAGGCGCTTCTCGCGGGCGCATGGCCCCAAGCAGGCGTAAACGACTTGGCGGATTTTGTTTCGCTGGAACTCTTCCCGGCGTCGCGCCAGCCTTACGCGCATCAGGAGCAGGTTTTCGCCGAGTCTGTTGTCAACGGGAACGACGTTATTGTCACGACTGGAACGGGCTCTGGAAAAACCGAATGCTTTCTGCTGCCTGTCATCGCGTCTCTAATCAGAGAGTCGGCGTCATGGGGAGCGCCGGGACCGCGCGATGCGCGCTGGGACTGGTGGAATCACCGGCAGAGTGCGAACCGGTGGTTGCCGCGCATTTCTCAAAGAAGTCATGACAATCCTGCGGTGCGCCCTCCCGCGATGCGCGCGCTGATCCTGTATCCGCTCAATGCGCTCGTCGAAGACCAGCTCGGCAGGATGCGGACGGCGCTGGATAGCGCGAACGCGCGATCGTGGCTGCAGAACAGGCGTGCGGGAAACCGGTTCTATTTCGGCCGGTACACGGGTCGAACGCCGGTATCCGGCGACCGCAATGCGGCGAAACTCTCGAAGTTACGGGAAGAGCTTCGTGACATGGCGCAGGAAGCACGGCAAGTCGCGGGATCGCCCGCCGAGCGGTTCTTCCCGCGCATGGACGGCGGAGAGATGTGGTCGCGGTGGGACATGCAAGACAGTCCGCCTGACATACTCATCACCAACTACTCGATGATGAACATCATGCTCATGCGGAGCATGGAAATCCCGGTATTCGACTTCACAAGGCAATGGCTCGCGGCAGACCCTTCGCATGTATTCCACCTTGTAGTCGACGAGCTGCACAGTTATCGGGGAACGCCCGGCACGGAAGTCGCCTATCTTATTCGCGTATTGCTCGACCGTCTCGGTCTGCAGCCGGACTCGGATCAATTGCGTATCATCGCGTCGAGCGCGTCGCTTTCCGGAGATGCCTCGGGTCTCGATTATCTTGAAGCATTTTTTGGCCGGGACAGGAACCGGTTTCGTGTAGTCGGCGGGAACACCGTCAATCCAAATCCCGCTGCGGCGCAGACTCTCGGCAACTACGGCGCTGCTTTACGCGACTTCGCGCAAAGCCAGCGTTCAACGCCGCCAGTGCCTTTTCAGGCCGCCGCGCAAGCCCTTCACGCCGCTACGGCCGCCCCCCAGGCTGCTGCAGGTGCATCGCCAGAGCAACTCGTTCATGCGGTGCTAGAACATATACAGGCGGTAGACGGTCTCAGAACCTCATGTATGCCGGGCGGTCCAGGGACCGCGCTGCAGCCGCGCTTTCCCGCCGATATTGGCGGGCAGCTTTTTTCTGCGCTTCCCGCCGCAGAACGAGAACTTGCGGTCGCTGGCCTGCTTGCTGCCATATGCGACACCACGGGGCCTCAAGGAGCTGCTCCTTTGCCGGTTCGTGCGCACCTGTTCTTCCGCAACCTTCAGGGACTCTGGGTATGCTCAAATCCCGCCTGTTCGGCTGCGCCCCCACGCGTCAATCCCTGTACTGTGGGACAGCTTCATTACACGCCTGCGGTCACTTGCCAGTGCGGATCACGGGTAATGGAATTGCTCTATTGCGAGGCTTGCGGAGAAGTTTTCCTGGGTGGCTATCGCAGGCGCAACCCGGGTGCAAATCCGAACGAATGGTTCCTTAGCCCGGACCATCCCGATCTAGAAGCTTCGCCGGACATGGCGTCGCTGGACCGTGACTATGCGAGGTACGCAGTTTTTTGGCCCGTGCCCAATGGAGCACCCGTATCCGGGCAATGGACGCAAGATGGCGTTCAGAGGGTTTGGCAAGCTGCTCATTTCGTGCCCGCCGAAGGCCGCGTCGCGCATGGTGGAAATACGCAGGCCGTCAGAGGCTATCTGTACCGCGTGCCTGCGATGCACGGCCCCAATAGCGATATTCTCGATCCACGTCCCGCCGGCATGGCGGCGAGCGCAGAAAACGCTTATCCTTCCCGCTGTCCAAGATGCGACACAAACTGGGCAAGGCGCGATATTGGTTCTCCTGTCCGTACGCAGCGAACCGGTTTCCAGAAGCTCGCGCAGGTCCTTTCGGACGTTTTGCTCAGGGAAGTGGGGTACCAAAATCCCGCAGGCCGGAAACTTGTCGTATTTTCGGATAGCCGTCAGGACGCTGCGAAGCTTTCCGCAGGCATGCGTTTTGCGCATTACCGTGACTCGGTTCGCCAAGCGCTGGCCGCAGCGTTGGTGAGCCAAGGAACGGGAGCGCTCGTTTTCGTCTCGCAGCTCTCGGGGCAAGTCTTGACGCCACAACAGGCAGCGAGCGCAAATGCATTTGCGACCGCAAATCCGGCGGAGGCCACCACGCTCATGATGGCGCGGCAGGCGGCGATGGCGAACAATCCGTCGCCAGCTTATCCGTCAATGACCTGCCAGCAAGCGGCGCAGGTTATCCAAACGCGGGCGGTGCAAGGGCCGCACTTGTTGTCGCAACTAGCAATTGACGTGTCGGGTCAACTGCTTCGTCATGGAATCAATCCGGGCGGCTATGGGCAGAACGTCCTCTGGACGAATGCGGCGGATCGCACGGGTCCGTGGCGCGAACTCTACAACTGGCCTTCAGGTACCGCAAAACCGAGCAATCAACTTGGTGCGGATCAGCAAGATCATGCGACACGCATCAGAGAAGTTTCCCTGATGGAGTTGATGGATATTGTTTTCGCATCCGGGCAGCGTAGTCTAGAGTCTCTATTCATCGCCTTCGCGACCACCGATCGCCTTCGTTTTCTCGCGCCGAGCGCGGACGTGCAGGAGGCTGCTGATGGCGTCATCCGCCTGCTTGGGACCCGGAAAAAAATCTCTTCTCACGACCCTAATCCGCCTCAAAATACGCCCGGCTATGTTCGTGACTATCTCAGCGCAGTCGCCGCGCGCCGGAACCTGAACGCTGCCAATCTTGAGGCGGATGTCGTTCAATACTTGATGAGCGCTGGGTGCCTTCTTCCTCAACCCAATCAGTTCATATTGCAGGCACAGGCTCTATGCCTCCTGCAAGCGGGAGCGCAATACTTTCAATGTCCGCGCTGCAGGCGCGTGCACCTTCATCCGAGCGGAGGCGTCTGCACGAACTGCCAAACACCGCTCGACCCGCCGCAACCGCTGACGCCCGCGCAACTGCAATCCGATTACTACAGCTACCTGGCAACGCAGACCGTTGATCTTTTCCGCCTGAACTGCGAAGAACTCACTGGCCAGACCAATAAGGCTGACGGCCGCAAGCGGCAAAGGCTGTTCCAGAACATTGTCCTGCCGGGAACAGAGAACGGATTGACCGACCCTATCGACCTCCTCAGCGTCACGACGACAATGGAAGCTGGTGTCGATATCGGTGGCCTCTTGGCCGTGATGATGGCCAACATGCCGCCGATGCGGTTCAACTATCAGCAGCGGGTGGGCCGCGCAGGCCGCCGTGGCGCGGGACTATCACTCGCGCTCACCCTATGCCGGGGCCGCAGTCACGACGACTATTATTTCCAGCGTCCCGGCCGCATCACAGCGGACCCTCCGCCGCAGCCTTACGTGGACGTCGAAAGACTCGCCATCGTACGGCGCGTCCTCACGAAGGAAGTGCTCCGGCAGGCATTTCAGGCCTTGGGCTTTTTCATCGGCGCAAGCGACAGCGTTCACGGGGAATTCGGAAGCGCAGCGGAATGGAATTTGCCGCACCTCACCACACCCAATCAAACTGTTGAGCAAAACGTTTCCGGGTGGATTCAGGCGAACCAGAACGCCGTCGGCGCCATTGCGGATGTTCTGCTCGCCTACACGCACCCGAATTTGGCTAATCAGCGGCAGAACCTGATTGATTTCGTCAATCAGCAACTCATTCCCGAAATCACAAATGCGGCGAACGATCCGAGGCTCATTCAGGACTCGTTGAGCGAAAGGCTTGCCAACGCCGGCTTGCTGCCCATGTTCGGCTTTCCCACGCGCGTGCGTTACCTGTTCCACCAGCGTCCGTTCGCGGCCTACGACTGGCCGCCTGAGCAGGGCATCGTAGACCGGGATCTCGATCTCGCCATCAGCCAATTCGCTCCCGGCGCTGAAACAGTCAAAGACGGTCTTATCCACACAGCCGTTGGCGTCGTCGATTACCGGCCGCAAGGAACAGCGGTCGTCGAGCAACCCAATCCTCTTGGCCCCCGCCTGCCGATCGGTTTCTGCCGCAGGTGTCAAGCGGTAGATGTGCAGCCCGGTCCCGCTGCGACCTGTCCGGTGTGCGGAGCGACTTCGCAGCAGCTTCCGGGATATGAAGTAATCCAGTTGTCCCAGCCGCTTGGCTTCAGGACCTGGACCGGCACGGAACGTGATTTTGACGGCGTATTTGAATGGACCCCGCGTGCATCGCGTCCCAAGATGGGCGCGACACTCCGGCCTCTTACTCCTCGCGCGAATTTCGCTGTTTGGCGCGGCCAAGAAACAGTTTTCGTCGTCAATGACAACGGAGGCAGGTGCTTCGAATTCATCAAGCTCAATCAGGGTGAAACGTGGGTGACGCGGGAAGTGCTGACGCAGATAAACAGGCCTAATGCGACGATCGACGCGGCGGCCGGACAGGACATTCGGGCGCTTGCTTCCATCAAGCCCACCGACGTTCTCGTGCTCGGTATACGCAACTGGCCGGCGGGCATCATCAACTCTCCGCTCGATCTGAACGGCCGGGCAGCGCTGTATTCGCTCGGCTTCATGATGCGCAGGGCGGCGGCCGACAGGCTCGACATCGACGAACGCGAACTCAAGGTGGGCTTGCGTGTCGTTCAGGACAATGCTCAGGTTCGGGGCGAGATTTTCATGTCCGACAGCCTTGAGAATGGCGCGGGCTATAGCTCCCATCTCGGTGATCCCGCCGAGGCTGAAGACCTCTTGCGGTTCCTCACGGGGCAGACGGCAGACCAGAGCTTCTACGGTCCAATGGCTGCTGCTGCGCACGCCGGCGTTTGCCAAACATCCTGCCCCGATTGCTTGCGTGATTTCAGTAACCTTCCATTTCACAATGTTCTGGATTGGCGTCTTGGGCTCGACCTCGCGCGACTTGCACTCGACCCGAACACGCCAATTGACTTTACCGTTGCCTACTGGCAGGGGCTAGCCGCTCCGGCCGCGGCCGCGTATTTTGCGGCTCAAACGCAATGGCAATCTGTCGTCTTTGCCGGTGTACCCGCAGGCCGGCGTGCTAATGTCGTCGAAATTATCGTGCATCCGCTGTGGAGCACAGATGCCAATAACCGGTGTCCGCAGCTTGCGGCAGCGGTCGCTCAAGCGCAAGCGGCAGGCGCGCAACAGATCGAGTTCAGGTCAATTTTTGAAGTCTTGCGGAGGCCCTTTTAGCTGTGAAGCGAACAGGATCAACGTGCAAGCGTTGCAAATTCACCGATATGGTGTAATGTGGTGAAGAGTTTTAAAGCCCCTATGAACGCGAAGCCTGGAGGCAGAAAAAAGATGAAAGCACAGCCTGCTGCTGCCGTCCGCGCGTCGATCAGCTTTCCACCAGAGGTTTACGAGACGCTCGAAGGCATCGCCAAAGAAAAGAAGGTCTCGCTCGCGTGGGTGGTCCGAGAGGCGGCGGAAAACTATATCGCGGACAAATGGCCACTATTCGTGAAACCTCGTCAATAGAAGGAAGGAGCATGGAGTTTACATCGCTTGAGATGTGTGCGGGTGCGGGCGGGCAAGCCATCGGGCTGGAGCGCGCGGGTTTTTCACATGAAGGACTAATTGAAATCGACAAACACGCCTGCGAGACGTTAAAGCTGAACCGTCCCAAGTGGCAGGTCCACGAGGCCGACCTTGAAGAGTTTGACGGTCGGCCTTTCAAGGGCATCGATTTGCTCGCCGGCGGACTACCATGCCCACCGTTTTCGGTTGCGGGAAAGCAATTAGGAAAAAAAGATGAGAGAAATCTTTTTCCTGCAGCGATCAGGCTGGTTGATGAAACACGCCCGCAGGCAGTGATGATCGAGAACGTGAGGGGTATTCTCGGGGCGGTGTTCGAGAATTACCGGCGCTATATCGGTGCCCAATTCACGAAGCTCGGCTATGAATCTGACTGGAAGCTGATTTGCGCTTCCGAATTCGGCGTCTCGCAGGTGCGTCCGAGAGCGGTATTTGTCGCGATCCGGAAGAACCGTTCTGAAGGTTTCGATTGGCCCGATGCGAATAAGAAACGGCCGCTAACGGTAGGCGCGCGTCTCTACGGCCTGATGTCGGAAGGAAAATGGAAAGGCGCGAAGGCCTGGCGTGAAAAGGCGAGTGCGATCGCGCCGGCCATCGTGGGCGGCTCAAAGAAACATGGCGGTCCAGATCTCGGCCCAACGCGTGCGAAAGAGGCTTGGGCCGCTCTGGGTGTGAATGGTCACCTGGTTGCGGAACATCCGCCGGAACGTGATTTTGTCGGCATGCCCATACTCACCGTCAAGATGGTCGCCCGGCTGCAGGGCTTCCCGGACGGCTGGCGGATTTCGGGAACGAGAACGCAGGCATACCGGCAGGTCGGTAATGCATTTCCGCCACCGGTCGCTCAGGCGGTCGCCGGAGAAATTGCAGCCTGTCTCGCTTCGCGCCGGCTAGCGAAGGTCGGCTAAAATGCGCTGCACGGGCGTCGCGACGAAGTGCTGGAACTTCACTGCATAAGCGGATGGCGCTTTGGTGGTCTGATGGATAAAATCAGCGCGCAACGACGCAGCGCAAATATGGCGCGTATCCGCAGCAAGAACACTAGTCCTGAAATTATTTTGCGCTGTTTGATTCACAGGCTTGGATACCGATTCCGGCTCCACCGCAAGGACTTGCCCGGCCGACCGGATATTGTGTTTCCATCGCGCCGGAAGATCGTTCTGGCTCACGGCTGTTTCTGGCACCAGCATCCTGGCTGCCCGGAAGGCCGGGTACCTAACTCGCGGCGAGAATACTGGGGACCGAAGCTGAAGCGAAATGAGGCTCGGGACGCAATCAACCAGGCGCTGTTGCAGGAGCAAGGCTGGGAGGTCCTTGTAATTTGGGAATGCGAACTCAAGGATATGACCCGTCTCAGGTCAAGGCTCAAGCGGTTTTTGGGGAAGCATTGAAATGCAGAAGCAAGAATCCTTGGGTTTGTGATGACTCGAGGGTAATGGATTCCCAGGCTTTTACGGGTCCGGGCGAATGTGCTACGGATCGCTCAAGGGCACTTCGTGCCGGATCGCTGGTGAGCGCCATTCAATGTGCTTCGCTTTGCCAGCAGAACCCGGACCCGAAACGATTCTATCCCAGAATCGCTTCGGATGAGCACAGTGTTTTCAATGTTTGAGCTAAAATTGGGCTGGGACCAGAGGAACATCTGCGGATTGGTTATGTTTGAAAAGGGCGATTACGTGAAGGTCGAATTCAAGGATGAGGCCACCGGTGAAAGCGAGTGGATGTGGGTTTGCTTATCGCGCGCAGACGACGCGAACCGCCTGGTTTTCGGCACGCTCGACAGTGAGCCCATCGTGATGACCGATCTGCGCCTCGGCATGGAACTCGCCGTCAGCTACGACAACATCCGGGAGCATATGAAAGCCGCCTCATTTCAGCAGTGATGACCGGGCAGTCCGGGCTGACCTGCCACGGCCTCGGAATTGGCGTAAAATGACGCCAATGGCCGAAGACAAAAAAGCCGACGACGTTCGAAAAAATCCTCCACGACGAGAAGTCTCTGGAGGAGCGCAAACAGGCTGTGATTGATGCGCTGCTGAAAGAGCGCGAAGCCGTAAATGCCGCCATCGATCAAAAGCTTGCGAAGCTTGGCTATCACGCCAATTCCGGCAAGTCGAAACGAAGCCATCATAGGAAAGAAAAAGGCGGCGCTGCGCCGACGCCGACACCAACTCCGGCGAAGGCTACGGGTACCGCCGGATCACGTTCGAGCTGAACCGCCGCGGCTTCGCCGTCAATCACAAGCGAGTGCTGAGGCTGATGCGCGCCGACAACCTGCTGTGTCTGCGGCACAAGTCCTTCGTGGTCACGACGGATTCGCGGCACCATCTGCCGGTGTATGCGAACCTGGCCCGCGACGTCACACCGGACGGCGTGAATCAGTTGTGGCGGGCCGATATTACCTACATCCGGCTACGCAACGAGTTCGTGTATCTGGCGGTGGTGCTGGATGCGTACTCGCGCCGCGTCATCGGTTGGGCGCTGGGCCGCACGCTGGAAGCAGGCTTGGCGTTGTCGGCGCTTACCATGGCGCTGCGGCAACGACGGCCCGCGCCGGGGCTGGTGCATCATTCCGATCGCGGAGTGCAGTACGCCTCGCACGAGTACACCGATTTGCTGAAGCAGAATGGCGTCCACATCAGCATGAGCCGCAAGGGCAATCCCTACGACAACGCGGCTTGCGAGTCGTTCATGAAAACACTGAAGTACGAAGAGGTCTACCGCAGCGAGTACCGCGACCTGGCCGACGCCTATGCGCAGATCGGTGAGTTCCTGGAACGCATCTACAATCAACAGCGGCTGCACTCGGCTTTGGGCTACGTGCCGCCCGCCGAGTTTGAGCAGAACGGCGGCAGCATCCAATGAAGTTGCTTCGCGATGAATCTCTCCAGTTGGGGGCGCTGTAGAGTAGGAGACAGGCGCGCCGCGCGAACGCAGGTTTCCTGCCTCCCCTCATCGAACCGGACATGCGGATTTCCCGCATCCGGCTCTCCGATCATCTTCCTCCGGCGGCTTGCGCCGCAGTCCTTCCAGATGGCTCACTTGGCCCACCATTCGGTACAGCCGACATCGTTCATGAAGAAAGCGATATCCCCATCGTTTCTTGGCAGTCCCCCAGCGGCACTGATGCTTACGCCGGAGCCATAACTGCAACTCGCTCCGAACCGCCCAGTCCACTTTATGGAATGTCCAGTTACTGTTCCCAACCCGGAAGTAGGTGCACCACCCATTCAAGACAGGGTTCAGCTTCTGGATCACCACATCGACCTGCCCGTTCGACGGGAACGACCGCGCCACTTCACGCACGCGCTGGCGAATATTGCGGCAGGCCTTCTCACGTGGCCACATACACAACATCCGACCAGGCGCCTTACGGAACTCGAAGCCGAGAAACGCGAAACCTTCTGCCAGCGTCGTCAGCCGACTCTTCTCTTGATTCACCACCAAGTGAAGAGCGGCGAACTGGCCCTGGAGTTGCTCCCACGCCTCCCGCGCCTCGCGCTCTGTTTGCGCCAGCAACACCATATCGTCCGCATAACGGACCAGCCGAACATTGCCGAGGGCGACACCGTCGCTCCGGCACCATTGACGATCTACCTCGTGCAGAAAGATGTTGGACAGCGTCGGCGAAATCACCCCGCCCTGGGGAGAACCCCGGTCTGGATGCGTCACCTTGCCCTCCTCCATGACTCCTGCCTTTAACCAAGCGCGGATCAAGCGCAAAACCTGAACATCTCCTACTCGCCGTTCCACCAAACCAAGAAGCAGTTCGTGCGAAATCGTATCGAAGTAGGATTTCAAGTCAACATCCACCACGAAAGAATATCCATCGTTGACGCTTTGCACAATCGTGCTCAGCGCCATTCGCGGTGTTCTCTTCGGGCGGAATCCGAATGAGCAGGGCAGAAAATCGGCCTCGAATAATGGCTCGATCACCAACTTCACTGCCATCTGCACTACTCGGTCCTTCACCGTCGGGATGCCCAACGGCCGAGTTTTTCCCGGCTGTCCGGGCTTCGGTATATGAACCCGGCGTACCAACGCAGTCCGATACTGTCGGCTCCGCAGTTCCTGTTCAAGTTCGTTCAGGAACCGATCTTCGCCGTAGTCGTGGATCGCGTCGATGTCCACCTGGTCCACTCCCGCCGCCCCTTTGTTGGACTTCACCCGTTGCCAGGCTTCTTGCAGAATGTCCCATCGACAGACTTTATCGTAGAGAAGCGTGAACCTCCTTTCGGGTTGCTGCTTGGCCACTCGGTATAGCGTCCGTTGCAGTTTGCGGGCGTTGTTCAGCCGTACGGGCGCTTTGCGCTCCGCTGGCTTTCGCCGGGGTTGAGCCTTCCCTTGCGGGGGCAGTCCGGCTGCCTTTCCCTGTTTCGTTCGCCTGATGAAAGTAGCGGCCCTTCCCTCCCCTCGGTTTTCCCGAAGTTCATCGGTACTACGGCCACCTCCAACTCCCTGTCCGGCTTCGTTACCGCGCTTTCGGGTTCTCCCCTTATACGCCTCCCTACCGGTCGGAGTTTCCTCCGCCGGACCGAACAGGGTCTCTCCGGTTAACTGGATGGTCTGTCTCTGCGTGCTGCCGCCCGATACACCGTCCCGGCGATTCGGTTCCATTCTCGCTGTATTCCGAATCGTGACAGGCTTCGCCTTAGGGACACAGGCTCGCCCCGGGAATAACTCCAGTTGAGTCGGACTACTCACTGGTGGGGTTGTCGATGCTGAAGCGGCGTTCACTTCTGTTGCGGCCCGCAGATTCGCCTCGCCTCCCTGCCGACAGGTGAAGGCTTTGTCGTCTCGCTTCTCCGTCGCCGATTGCTCCGCGGCGGAGGAGACCAGGCTATCGGGTGAACGAGTCATTACCCGAGTTGATTCCTTTCAATCAACAAGTCCATCAAGTCCTCTCGGACGCACGCCCCCAAACCCCCGGGATTTATCGCATTCCTGCCAGAATGACGGAGCGCGGAGGCAGATCGTTCGGCCTCCGCTCATTCCGGCCGCTGAGTCGGCGCTCGGGTTGCGTCCCCGCAGTGCCCTATCCTCCGCTCAGGTCCTTCCAGAGTGGATTACTTCAACCTCGCCGCGCAATGATTTATCATCGAACGGCGATACCCCCTTAACTTCGTGTCTCACTCCAGGGGTTCAGTTCAACTTAGCGATGCGATAGCTGCGCTCCCCGGCGGCGTTCTTCGTCGACTCGACCTTCTCACCCCTTGCTGCCCAGGAGGCTGACGAACCCCCGCACCGTGTGCGGCTGCCATCCCGTGGTCTCCATGATTGAAGCGCGCCAAGGGTGCGGCCCTGGCCGAGACGTGATAACCGACGCTTTCTTATTGCTGCGCGCCTCGGTGGCGTCCTTCCGCGTCCGGGCGGTCTTGGCGTCCTTCTTGGTGCGCCAGCTTTGGCACACTTGGCGCCCTTCTTGGCTTTGGGAGCGCCCCTTTTCTTGTTGGCAGGCTTCTTCAGCCCTCTTCACTCGATATTTTAGCGTCACGAGGAGCAGCCCAACGATTTGACGGTACTCCTTGGCTCGTTCTTGGGTAAGATATCAGAGGGTCGTACGAGAAGAAATGAAGGCGTTTTCCCTCCTGCCCTACTCGCTTGAGGCGCCTGGCCTATCGCCGGGACGAAAAGTATTCATGGGTGAATGCGCGGCTGTCTGTCTTGAAAGGTCGAGTCATCGCTCCGGCGTGAGGCTATCCGTTCGTGGAGAGACGTTGGCGGAATTCCACCTTAAATGGACGCCTCTCACTCCGCAGCATTTTCGATCATGTGGCGATCCTCAAGAAGCCACAGAGCACGGCGCATACGCAGTGGCCATTCTGGTTATTACCCACATTACGGGAAAGAAGGTCGTGGAACGATCAGCGAAGGGTACGGGTTTCGACTACTGGCTTGGAGAGACGGCCGATGAGCTCCCATTTCAAGGGATGGTCCGACTTGAAGTGTCTGGGATACTTGATGGTAGTGATCGCGATGTCGCGACTCGAATTCGTGAAAAACTGTCTCAAGTTAGCGTGACTGACGCGATCGGCCCGGCCTACATCGCCGTCGTCGAATTTGGGACTCCGACCACAACGGTGAACCGAAAATGAAATCGATTGCTAAGCTGCATCGGCAGGCTATGGAGGTCGCTGATCTCGCACATGAAGCGAGGCGAAGAGGTGACTCCGAAACTGAGCGGGCGAAATTCCAGGAAGCTTTTTTGCTTGAACGACAAGCTGCCGAACAAAGCTGCGAACAACCGAATGCGGAGCCAAGTAGATCGATTCTCTTTCGCAGCGCAGCGACGTTGGCGGTATCTGCTGGGCTGCTAGTGGACGCTGAAAAAGCTATCCGCCAGGGCCTAGAAGGGGATCCACCGTTTGAGATCGCGCGAGAATTGCGCGAATTGCTAGATTCGTTCACAACGAAGTCGCTCGTAGCGACTCACGTGACCATGGAAAAAGAAGACCAAGAGCAGAGAGACGTTCTATTTCCTCGAATAAGCGAAGTACCGATTGACGTGCACGTAAGAGACGTTCTTGTTAGTCCGGGCCAGCACATCGAAGCCGATCAGCCGTACTTGGTGGCTGAGACCGACAAGGTTGACATAGAGGTGCCTATACCCGCAGAGTGTTGGGTCTTGAAGGTTCATGTAAAGCCAGGCGACACGACACGGGAGGATGATAGGATGCTCACCGTAACGCCATCTAACTGGACCCGCTGGGACGCCCAACACGGGCGCGTAAACATCGCAATGGGCTTGAACTACATTTTAGGTACCAGTATTAGAGAAGTCGTTAAGCCAGGTCTCTATAGTCTGCAGGACGCGACGCCTTTCCTCGACAAAGTTGTCGCGATCTGCCGGACGATTAAGAAGGGTGGGTTGGACAAACTGGACGACGCCGCCGTCGGCGCATTGGGTCTGACATTATACGATCTGACTCATCTTATTTCTGAGTTGAGGGTATATGACCCAGGTCGGGGGTTTCACTCTCAAGAAGTCCTACTACGTAAGATTGCGAGCCAACAGGAAAGGCAGCTGCTTCGCCTGCTGCGGGCGGCTGCGATTATCGGAGGCTATCCTACCGACCCTGATCGGGAGCTCCAAGAAGCTACCGCGGTGTTTAACTGTACGCGTGCCTACGTATTCATTAGCCACCACCATAGCGATGAGAAACATGCTCGGGCGCTTGCCAAGCGGCTAGAGAGATTCAACATCGCCCACTTTCTCGATCGCGAAGGCATACAGTGGGGGGACGAAATCCCAGAAAAGATCCATGTCGCTCTGTCGCGGTCAAGTCACGTTCTGATCATGCTGTCTTCTGGAGGCATCACTTCGCAGCGGGTCGCTTACGAGGTCGGTTTTGCCCGTGGCTGCGGAATTCCGGTTCTGCCTTATCTGCTTGATTCGCGCATTGCCGTTCCGGCCTTCCTAAGTACCCGTCGCCACTACACGTCCGATGACGAGCCGGATTTATTGAAGGAGTTTAAAGGATTCACACGCCCCCCTATTCGCAGCGCCGATCTTTCGTTTCCGTAGGGGCGACAGATCGGGGGACGCCCCTTTTTAATGGAGGGGCAAGACATGAGCCTGGCCCGACCGCAGCCGTGATGTGACGGTGCGGTCGCGTCACTTAAAAGGGATTTGCCGTTGCGCGCGTCTGGTCCGGTGGGAGCCAGGCCGCGACCCGGCCCCAAAGGCGTCACGTGGCCCGCACGTGGCGCAACACCGGGCAATCCGTCCGCTCACCCCGACCGTGCCGGCTGGCCCGTTTTCCCTCGGGGCGTTGAAAAACGGCCGCAGTCACCGGGCGAACGACAGGTGATGATCAACCTGGCCGCTCTGAAGGTCAAATACTCGATTGGTCGTGCGACCGTGCACTGGCATACCGCGAGCGAGCCCGGCCCAGGCGCGGCTTCTTGTGAAAACCTCGGGAGCCTTCATTGCGTTTCATTTCCTTGCGGAGACCTGCTCGAAGAACCGTTGCGTGGTGATGGGAATCGGGATCGCACGCTCCAAGGAGGACATCCTTCGCTTGACCCGGTCTAGCATGTTGCTTGCACACTTGCACAAACTCCAGGGCTTCGAATCGATTCCGACGGCTGCCAGACGGCCGTGAAATCGCCTTTGACCAAGCCCTGAATACCCAGGGCGATCATGATCGCCGCAAAGACTGCATGCCCCGCGCCTGCGATTCGCATCGGACTTCCTCCGCTGTGTTCCAGTTCATCCATCCGCTTTCAGCCCTCGCCGTTTGTCGCGCCGGAGCGTCGCACGGATTAGGACGCCTTGCCACAAAGCGGCGGAAGGCTGCGGTCATTGGTCCGACCCGGCTCCTTATACAGTACAGCAACGATGTCGGCCATGCGCCCATTCCCGCGTCACTTCACCGGAATGGGCGTTACTCGTCAAGTTGGTGTCCGCATCGCCGGGGCGACCGTGATGGGGGTGGCTGCAAATGGCGTTGGTAAACGCTTGGGGACTACAAACTGCGACCAGAGGCGGTCGCGCACCGGCTTGCAGGCAGGAAATGCGACCTGGTATCCGCCTCAGCCGCCGTGCAGTTGAGTTTCGATGAATACAACGTGAATGATCTTCGATTCAATTGGTCGACCCAACAAGCTTGCCTAGAACGTCGGCGGCGTGTTGATCCACAACAAGACTGCCTCCTGGTCACCGGGTACGCTCCAGCGATGGGCCTGCGTGCTTGAAAAATAGAGGCTGTCACCCTTCTCGATCCGATAGTGCTCAACCTCATCCAGCCAGAATTCACAGCAGCCGTTCAGCACGTAAATAAATTCTTCACCCTGATGATGATAGGCGCCACCGCTAGATGTTCCGGGCGCGAGCTTGTAGAGGTGTGGCTCCATCATATGAGTTCCGAGCGAGAGCAATTCGATGTGTACGCCGGGCTCGTTAGATAGTTGCCGCCGGTCGCGGGGCCGCACTAGCTTGCGCGGCTTTTTTGTATTCCCAAAAAACGACAACACATTCGTGTCATAAAAGACGGACAATTTTTGCAGTGTGGCGAGCGAAGCGTTGACTTGACCGCGCTCAAGGCTGCTCAGGAAACTCACCGACAGGCTGGTGCCTTCGGCTGCTCCGGCCAGCGTCATGCCGCGCCGCTGGCGAAGCTTGCGCAAATGGCGAGCAATGGACCCAGCCGAAGAAAATCCGTTTCTTCCGCTCTGCTGTGTCTTTCCCGTGGTGCCGAGGAGTTGTCTTATGGCCTCGACATTGAGCTTGTTTTCCTTGCGCAGGCGATGCACACATTTGAGCCGCTCCACTTGTTCCGGCGTGTAGAAACGCCGCCCCCCCGCGGTCCTCTCAGGAAGAATCAGGCCCACGTTCTCCCACAACCGCACCGTTGAAGGACTAACGTCCAAGATCCGGGCTACATCCGAGATCAGAAAGCGGAGGCTGCCCTGCCCGGGACCCGGCCGCTTCTCGGTCTTGATTCTCATAGCCCAGTATAATCCGGAAGCCGATCGAGCAACTACTCTCCTCTTGCAAGAAAATTGTAGGATTACAAAAAGTTCTTGACACATGCAACGGCCTGCGTAGAATAGAAACACCGTCTCCATGAACGCAATGGCGCGGCGCTTTTGGAGTGTGGGTCTGGAGGACCGAAATGAACTGCTGCGCGAGGCGAGGTCTCTTAGTTCTACTGCTTCTGGCGAAGTTGGCGTGGTCGCAAACCGCGGAAACAGGAGCAATTTCAGGCACAGTACGCGATCCATCGGGTGCAGTCGTGGTGAAAGCTTCTGCCGAGCTCACGAACGCCGGAACCGGGTTGTCGCGGAAACTCCAGACCGACGATCGGGGGACTTACCTGGCGGGGTTGCTGCCGCCCGGAGAATATACGCTGACCGTCTCCGCCGACGGCTTTCAAAAGGTGGTCGTAATCGGGATCCACGTCCAGGTCACTGAAGCGGCGGTTCAAGATGTCACGCTGCAAGTGGGATCGGTGAGCTCCGAGATCAGCGTGAGCACCACCGCGGAGTTGGCGCAGACTACCAGTGCGGCGCTGGGCCGCGTCGCCACCGATCAGGTCATCACGGGATTGCCGCTCGCCAATCGCAATTTCACGCAGATTCTGGGTCTCTCTCCGGGCGTGACGGTGGGGCTTTCCGATGCAGGTCAGCTCGGAAGGAACGATCAGAACGTGACGGCGAACGGCGTCCGCCCCAGTTACAACAATTTTCAATTTAATGGAATCGACGCCAACAACATCGCGGAGAACTCCGCCACCGGATTCGGACCTGAGGTAAGCCTGGCGGTACCGGCCCCCGACACCATCGCCGAATTCAAGGTTCAGACCGGGCTCTATGACGCGAGTGCGGGACGAGGCGCCGGTGCCAATGTGGATATTATCAGCAGAACAGGAACGAATCGTTTCCATGGCACCGCATGGGAATTCCTTCGAAATGACGATTTCAATGCGAATACCTTTTTTCTGAACCGTAATGGGCAGGCGAGGGCGGTTTTGAAGCAAAACCAGTTTGGCTTTGTGTTTGGAGGCCCGATCCGGAAAGACAAGACATTTTTCTTCGGATCGTATCAAGGGACCACGCAGCGTAACGGCCTTTCGACCGCGGGTTCGGCCTCGGTTTTTCTGCCGGCGCTGACGAACGACAGATCCGCCGCCGCGCTGGGAGCTGAATTTGGAGGAAAGAGCGGACAGTTGGGCGGCGTAGCGGTGGCGCCCAACGGATCGAATATCAATCCGATCTCGCTCGCTCTGCTGCAATTCAAGCTGCCGAACGGGCAGTATCTCATTCCCACGCCGCAGGTTCTTCTGGCGAATGGATTGGGAGAATCCTCGTTCTCTTCCCCCGCCAAATTCACCGAGCAACAATTCACGTTGAATATCGACCACAATTTTTCGACCTCCGACACTCTGGCCGGGCGGTTCTTCTACTCGACCGATCCTTACTCCGGTCCCTTCGCGCAAGGGAACGATTCGGCGAACGTGCCGGGATTCGGTTTAGTGGAGCGCGACAAGAACGTCATGGTCACGCTGATCCAAACCCACACCTTCGGTCCCCGGGTGGTCAACCAGCTTAGTGCCGGTTACATTCGCTTCGACGGTTACCACATCGTCGACCAGCCGATCAGTAATTCCGATATCGGTTTAACGCCTCCCACGGGGCTTTCCGTAATCCCCACGATCGTGGTCAGCAATTCTTTCATTCTGGGACCTCCCCTGCAGGATCTATTCACATCCACCACCAACACTTTCGTTGGTAAGGATTTGCTGTCCTGGAGCAAAGGCCGGCATTACCTACGGTTTGGATTCGAAGTCGACCGCCGGCAAGTGAATATGAATTTGCCTTTTGAGAGTAACGGCCTTCTAAGCTTTCTGAGTTTTCCGGATTTCCTTTTGGGCGAGAGCGCCGCGCAGAATGGAAGCCAGTTCAGTAATTTGTCTTCCTCGGCTGGCGACACGGGTATTACAGACCGTCACTTACGCTACAAGTCGTTTTCGAGCTTCGCCCAGGATGACTTCAAGGTTTCCTCGCGGCTCACCGTCAACGCCGGCTTACGATGGGAGTATTTTGGACCTCCTAACGACACTCAGGGTCTGATTGCCAACTTCAATCCGGCGCTGGCTACGACGAGTCCTCCGGCCGCGGGCGACTTCACTGGCTATACGGTTCCCTCCAATTACCCCGGAACTTTTCCCGCGGGCGTCGTGAAAACTCCGAACGACGGACTCTGGAATGCCCGCTATTTCGATTTTGCGCCCAGGTTGGGCTTCGCTTTGCGGCTGCTCGACAAACACAGCCTGGTCCTGCGCGGCGGCTATGGCCTTTACTACCAGCAATTGTCGAATCAAGTCGCGGATCAGTCGATTTTGGCTTTGCCGAATGTTGTGCACGCCAGCAACTCGGGAGTCCTGAATGCCGCGGCTACGTTTCAAGAACCGTTTAATCCGCCGCTGCCGCCGAATGATTCGTTTCCCGTGTGGATTCCGCGAACCCCCACTTCGGCGCAGGCTCCGACCTACATTCCGCCAAACCTGAGGGATCCGCACACGAACACTTACAGCGTTGACTTGCAGTATGAGCCCGCTCGGGATCTGCTGCTGGATGTCGGGTATGTTGGGACTAATTCCAGTAATTTACCGGTCTGCATCGATTACAATTTGCCGGTGATCGCTTCCGCGTCAAACCCAGTGCACGGCATCACGACCACGTCGCTCTCGAATGCTGCCCAGCGGGTGCCGATCCTCGGTCTGAGTAGCGTCGCTAGCGGTTGCGAACAGCCAGGGTTCGCCAACTACGATGCGTTACAGGCTAGCCTCACCAAGCGATTCTCGAAGGGTTTACAGTTTCTAGCCAGCTACACCTGGTCGAAAAATATGGACGTCGCCTCCGGCCAGGGTTCGTCCGAGGACCTGGGCGGTTTCGTCGGGGACCCGACCAGGATTGGGAATTCGTACGGGCCAGCGGATTTCGACCAGACCCAACGGTTGGTGGTCAACTTTGTGTACGATCTGCCCGGTCCGAAGAGCGGGCCCACCGCGGTACGAGGGGCGCTCGGCCACTGGAGTCTGAGTGGCATCCTAATCCTCCAATCGGGTCTTCCGTTCTCGGTCACGGATTCGAGAAGCGGCACGATATACACCCATTCCGGCCTCGCACAATGCAGCGGCATGGACCCCAATACTTCTGGATCGATAGAATCCCGCTTGACCAGCTTTATCAACCCGGCCGGGTTTCTGCCGCCACCCGCGCTGTTCGACGGCACCGGATACGGGGATTGCGGGCGAAACGCCATGCGCGGTCCCGATCAAAAGAACATGGACTTAGCCATTCTTCGGAACTTTCCGCTGCATCGGGAAGGCATGATCCTCACATTTCGCGCGGAAGCCTTCAACCTGACCAATCATCCCAACTTCGGCCAGCCCACCGCCAATCTGGCCTCGCCCTCGACGTTCGGCGTAATTTCGACCACGATTAGCAACCCGCGAATTCTGCAACTGGCGCTCAAATTCATGTTTTGAGGAGATCATCTTTCACTCATGGCGACAGACTGGCAGCTTCTGAAGCGGGTAGTCCCGGCAGCAATCGTTCTCTTGTGCGCCGTTGTGGCAGTCGCACAGCCGCCTATGGCGGATCTCGTGGTCATCAACGGCAAAATCCTGACCGTTGACGCGAAGGATTCCGTCGCCGAGGCCATTGCGGTCCGCGCAGGAAAGATTCTCGCGACCGGGACGAATAAGGAGATCCTGTCGCGAGCAGCCGCAGATGCGCGGGTGATCGACCTGCATGGCTTGACGGTGACCCCTGGGCTCATCGATTCGCACCTGCACTTCACCGAAACCAACACACTGTATGAGCTGAACTTCGCCGATTCCAGGTCCGTGAACGATGTGATCGCCAGAGTCCGGGAGAAAGCCGCGTCACTCAAGCCGGGCGAGTGGATTCGGGGCGAGCAGTGGGACGAAAGCAAATTGGCCGAACGGCGATATGTTACTGCTTCAGACCTGGACAAAGCCGCGCCGAATAATCCCGTCTGGTTGACGCAATCGACCGGGCATTACGGGGTCGCCAACAGCTACGCACTGAAACTTGCGCACATCGGGTCCGAGACTAAGGATCCGCCGGCCGGCACGATCGATCGCGACGCTCAGGGGAACCCCACTGGCGTGCTCAAAGAGGGTGCGGCGATGGGTTTGGTGACACGTCTTATCCCGCCCTATACCGGTGACCAGAACCGTCAAGGAGTGCTTAAAATTATCGCGGATTCTAATCGTGAGGGTATTACGGCCGTGAAGGACCCCGGTATCCGCCAGAACAAATGGGACTTGTATCAGAGCCTGCTCAAGGAAGACAAGCTCACGGTTCGTGTGTTCGCGTTGTGGCTGGGCGGCCGGACGATGGACTCCGCGCACCAGGTGCTCGATATCGTCGCCAAACTGCCGAAGCCTCCCCAGTCTTTCAGCGACGGTCTTCTGATTTCCGGCGGCATCAAGCTGTACATCGACGGCAGTGGAGGTGGCCGCACCGGCTGGATGTACAAAGATTGGAATAAGAACGCTAAGGACACCGACACCGGCAACGCGGGATATCCGGTCACCGATCCGGCAGTCTATCGTCAACAGGTCCAGCTTTTCCACAACGCTGGCCTTCACGTGGGTACGCACGCGGTGGGGGATCGAGGAATCGATGAGGTGGTGGATGCGTATGCGGAAGCGATCAAAGCGAAGCCAACCATTGGACTTCGCCATTCCATCATCCACTGCAATGAACCTACCGATCACGCCATAGCTGTCATGGCAGATTTACAGAAGCGATACGATGCCGGATACCCGGAAGCGCAAGCTGAGTTCATGTGGTGGATCGGCGACACCTATGCCGGCAACTATGGTCCAACCCGGTCTCTGCGCATTCTTCCGTTTAAGACCTTCATAGCCAAAGGGATTCGGTGGGGAGGGGGATCGGATTTCCCCGTCACTCCGTTCGCCGCGCGCTATGGCCTTTGGGCATCCGTGGCACGCCAGACTTTGGACGGACTCTATGGATCCCATCCGTTCGGAACCGCGGAGTCGATCGATATCCACGCCGCTCTGCGTTCTTACACGATTTGGGCCGCCCACCAGCTTTTTCTGGAGCGCCAGATCGGATCGATCGAGGCGGGTAAGGACGCGGACTTCGCAGTTTGGGACCGGGATATGTATAAGATCCCCACCGACGACCTCCGGAACCTGAAGTGTGAGATGACTATTCTTCGCGGCAAGATCGTGTATCAATCCTCAACGACCACCGTCAGCGTTGGAATGGCTCCCGCTAAGTGAGCGCAAGGAGAATTGCGATGATCAAACACATGTCTCTGGCCGTCGCGTGTCTCGTTGCGGGTGTTTCCGCCGTTGCGCAACAACAGACACAACCCGGCACGAAGTGGACGGACGATCAACTTCGCCAAGCTGTCCAATTATCGCGTGCCGGACGCAAGCTCACGCCGAAGTCCTGGCCAGGCGGGGCGCGCGTGGCGGTCTGTTTGAGCTTCGATGACGACAACGAAGCACCGTTGCTCCGCGACGGAACGACCTCCCCCACAACTCTTTCAGCTTCGGACTTCGGTGCCGAGACTGGAACCGCGCGTATTCTACGAATCCTCGATAACTACCAGGTCCCCGCGACTTTTTTTCTCACAGGCGTCGATGCGATGCTGCACCCGCAAATGCTGGCTTCGATCATGCAGAGCGGCAGAAACGAAATTGGCGTCCACGGATGGATTCACGAATTTCCTCCCACGCTCGCGGCCGGCGAGGAAGAGCGGCTGCTGGACAAAGCCATCGAATATCTGACCAAAGTCACGGGGAAACGCCCGATCGGCTATCGGGCGCCTTCGTGGGCGTTTAGCGCTAACACGATTGACCTGATCCAAAAGAAAGGTTTTCTCTACGACAGCAGTCTTCAGGCGCTGGATGAGCCTTACGAAATCATGTCCAACGGCAAGGACACGGGCGTCGTGGAACTGGCGATTGACTGGACGCTCACCGAAACTCCGTACCTGGGCAGAAACGGACACATGCCGTCGCCGGAATTACTGTATCAGTTATACAAAGACGAGTTCGACGGAGCCTATGAAGAAGGGACAATGTTTGTCCTCACGCTGCACCCTTATCTTAGTGGCCATCGTGCCCCGGCACGTCACTTGAACGAACTGATCAGCTATATGAAATCCAAACCGGGCGTCTGGTTCGCCACTGCCGCCCAAATCGCGGAGTACGTGAAGGAAACGGGTAAGTGAGCATGGAAAAAACCCTTTGCGCCTCGAAGCGGGCGGATCGCACTTACCCCCAAAGCCTTTCTCATGCTGGAGCATCGGCCCGAGTGCCGATTCAACTTTGACAGCCAATCCGAATCAGATGCCTCCGCCGCAGGGCAGCACCAGGGCAGCACGCCAGCCACCCGTACGGCCCTGAACGCCGATGTCGCCATCTGAACTAAACTGAAAACACAACTGCTCAGCCCTAACTGAACCTTGATGCACCGGCACCCGGCGGGTTCGATTCCCGTTAGCGCTACCATGTTTTCATAGACTTACAAGCCGCAGGGCAGCACGCGCTCAGCTCCGCGAGAAAGTTCAGAGATCAATGGCTTCCAATTATGGCTACGGCCGCCGCAAAGAACTTCAAGTGGGAGAGCTTCTTGAGCGCCGTGGGTTTTCATGGGGTCGTACGCAGGGGAGTCGCGGTCCGATTGATCTCGTTGCCAAGAAGGGCCGTCGCAGAGTCGCGATTCAGGTCAAGTCTACGAGAAGGGACTGCATCGATTACTGCGCCCAGGTCAGTCAGCGCGAGGAGACTAGCCTTATCCGATCGTCGGCAGCGCGCCGCGCCTCCGCGGTCGCGGCGCTCGTCTCGCGGAATACCGTGACGTTCGTGTCAGGACGGACGGTAATCGGCGACGGCCGGCTGAAACCGCTTCGCTACGATTACCCTGATTGCTCGTAGCCGCCCGTCGCGGCTTCTGTAGAAAGATTTCCAGCCCCAGCGCCAACCATCGGAAGTCGTAACCATAGCCCGTTCCATTGGTGATAGTGTAAAGAGGCCCGCTCGGCGCTGTGCTGAACAAATCGGCAAGATCGCATCCGCGTCCCTGATCGCGGAGGTCTCCGCACAAAAACCTTCAACTGCAACCGCTATACCGCTGCCCCAGGGTTAATTCGTCGGTGGCAGGCGCAGTCCGCGTGAGTTATCCTCGCGTCGCACGATCCGCTGGCCATTAGCCTCACAAACCGTGAATCGTGGGCCTCGTTTGGGCAGCTCCACTCAAGGGCGAAAGGCCGCGGATTGGATTCTCTGACCTACACCCAGACCATCGGGCTATGCGAGAGACACCCGCGTCAGAGCGGCCCGCTCCCGTTCCGACTCCGTGAATGGCAGCATTTGTGCGAGCACGATCTTTTTCTTCAGAGCGCCATCGGCGGTGTAGAGCTTGAAGCAGTTGATGATGGATTCCATGATAAGGCCGTAACACTTCACGATAATCTGGAAGGCAATCCCGCAGACATGCGAAAGCGTGTCCTGATCGACGTTTGCCACGCCAATCACACCGGAATGCACATACCAGCTCAACGCTGCATAGTGAAAAGAATATAACTCCTTACACTCGCCACCAAGCAACTCGCATCGCTGCGCCATATCCTTTAGCGACCAGTGGCTTATTCTTCCTTTGCCGGGCCATATTCTCGCCTGCTCATTGTCAATCCGGTCAGCATTCTCCTTGATGTACTCAATGTAGATCGCCAGCAGGAAGGCCTTCTGCGGATCCTTCACGCCGAATTTCACGATCTTTCGCGCAGCGCGCAGTTTTTCACATTCGATGAACGTGGTAACCTTCTCCGCTGAATCCTTGTCCCGTTCCATAAGGGCCATTTCAACCGCGATTTCGAAGATGGCCCTGCAGATACTGGCGACGGTCTGGAAATGCTTATACTCGGTCAGCGTTAGCAGCAATTCGATGCTAAGGACAGCCCGGTTGTAATTCAAAAGGAAATAATTCTCCCGGTCAGTTAGCGAGCCCAACAGGCCACCCTTGAGGAGATTGCGCACTTCGAGCCTGTCCAATTCGCTCAGGCCCTTGATGGACGCCAAGAACCGGCTGATGTCGGCCACGGACTCTGGAAAAAGCGGCATTACCGCATTATCCCAGCTAAGGTGGGTATACTACCTTCGTGAGCAACGACCGCGAGTGGTACATCGCTATGTCACGGCTTGAGGCCTTTGAAAAGGAGACGCCAGCTTACATCAGCCAAGCACATGTTGATCAGTTTCACGAAATTCTTCAACTATTCGCCAGGGGCACCGGGCAGGATATTTCCGTATTTCGGATTCCAGACGAGCAAATGCAGCTACGCGTCGTGTCTTTCACCATGGCCACGCGGCGAAGACCCGGCACTAGGCAGTACTCCTCCGAGAAGTACTGTGACGACAACTTTTTCCGTAGACGCCTGATCGAAGTTCGGTCCTATTTCTCAAACTTTCAACCACCCCATAAACGTTAAGGCAGTCCTAGCAGCGCGAGGTGAAATGGGCTGTTTTCACGCCGCGGCGGAAAGGATTTGAGCGGGTTCGACCCGAGCCAACCAGTCGCCGATTTTCCGGATCAGCATTGCTGGAACCGACCAGAGGCGTGTGGCAGCTTCCGCCGTCGAAATCGTGGCTGGCAGCGCTCCGGCAAGTCCTCGCGGCGTGCCTTTGCCGAACAGTTTGCGCATCCACAGCCCCAGGTTCGCCGCGCCCGAGTGCACAACCAGCCGCTTGAGGATATTTCCCCGGCCGCGCAAATGCACCCGCCGCATCCCGCCGCGATCATACAAGTGCTGATTCCATCGTTCCAGCTTCTCGCCGCGTTGCCTTAACAAACGGAGGCCTCGCTCTCCGCGAACGCGCCGCCGGTTCGCGTACACCGCCGCCTGCTCCCGCTCTTGCTGGCTCCACCGCTGCCGCCCGCGATTCGGCTCCGAGCAATACGTACGAACGCCCCACTGAGTCCGTTCACTCACTACCGCACGACTGTGATAACCCTTATCGGTGACTACCTCGCGCGGGCCCTCCGCGCTCACCAGCTTTACAACTTCGTCGTTGTCGGTATCCGCAACCACGGATGTGATGCGCTCGCCGGCTTCGGCCACCGTCTCCTGAATAGTCGCTGTGTCGCCTTCATCGGCTCCGTGCAGCGTGACCGCGACAATCGCGCCGGTCTCCATGTCCACCGCGTGTTCGGCCTTGTGAGCCAGATGCGTGCGACCGTCCTTCATCTTGGTGATGCGCGCGTCCGGATCGTGCGGATGCGTCCAATCGTCATTCGATCCCTTCTTCGGACGCTTGCGATCCAGCTTGGCTAACTGCTCTCTGGTGGGCGTCTCGACGCCGCTTTCTTTCGCCAGCCTGGTGAGAAACTCTTCGTAACGCTCCCCCGTGTCTCGCCGCACCATCGACCGCAGCGCCGCGTTGGCTTCCAGCGTCGTCGCGTCCACGCCGATCGTCATCCCCTTCAGTAACTTTTTCTCGGCCAACACGGTGAGAACCCACTGGAACACCGCCTGATGCGTCTCCACATCCATCAAACGCCGGGTTCGCGAGATGGTCGAATGGTCCGGCACGCTTTCATCCAGCGCGATCCGCACGAACGACCGGATCGACAGACTATCGCTGGCCCGCCATGCGATTCCGCGCTCCGAATCGATCCCTTCGAAGTAGCCCACCATCAGCAGCCGGAAATAAATCCCCGGCGACAGGCCCGGCCGGCCCACCTCGCCCGCATAGAAGTCTTCGCAGATCGTTTCGACGTACTCATCGAACTTCTTCTCGTCGAGGATCTGATTCAGCCGTTGGTAAAACGGATGACTCGCGTTCACCGGCAGCGCCGCGGTTGGTGTCCATAATCCCTCTTGCCGGACCCGCTTCTTTCGTCGTCCCATCGCCATGATCTTAAGACGATCACAACACGCCCGAGGTCACGCCCCGGTACCGCGTTTCACCACACGCTGCTAGATGCTTCTTCGCTTCCGCTGTGGCAATCGTCAGGACCACAGACTTGAGCATCTCCGCCGCTTGAGGACCCATTTTTTGGATTAGCGCTTTGAATTTCCCAGCCGCTACTGGCGTAACAGCCGTGTCGCTCATCATCTCATCGATACTGGTTTTTAACTCGGTCTTCTCCTCACCGCTTAGGTTTTCCTGCTGATCGGCCAGGGCCTTCGCTGCGCTCAAAGCCGCTTGCGTCCATGGGAATGCCGTCCCACATTCACCGCAGAAACTCGGCGGCTGGTACGGGCCCGCGTCCGCCATCCATGCATAGGGCCCGATTCCGCGAATTGGCCAATCGCAGTTCTGGCAACTCGTGATAGTGCGCGCGCCGCACTTCTCACAAAAATCCGACCGAAAGTCTCCATGATCTTTGATCGATCCGACGACCAGATGACCCTTTTCACAAATCTGCGCAACATGCTCGGGCTTCGGCTTCATCGCTTGTATCTAACCTTTTTCTTCTTCGCCGCCCAGTAGGCTTTCATCCGCTCGCGCTGTTGTTTTTTCTGAGCCGCTGTCCAGCCCCGCTTCTTCGATGACTCGTGAACCGTCTCTGCCACCGCCATCGATTTCCTACGTGGGCGTCCGCGCCTGTCGGTGGGGCCACGCAGGGCCTCGATAGCCGCATTCAACCTGTCGCGCTCCTGAATCAACAGACCAACGATCTGTTCTAGGACCATTGACGGCATCCTAGCATAAGCAGCCAATCATCTCGCGCACTCGCTCACGCAGCAGCGCCTCGGCTGGTCCGCCCTTCGTGGATGGACGCTCCGACCGTCGCCGCAGTCGTGGTTATCCTAAGCACCACCGCACTGCTCGCGTGTTGGCTACAGGTTTACCGAACTTCAAGGCTCAACCCTCTGGATGCGCTGCGACGTGACTGGCCCCACACGGTCCGATTGCGCGACAACTCCAATAATGCGACATAACGTTTGATATTTTGCTTGCGTTTTCGAGAACGATTTCGCCAGTACCCTTGGTTTTTTGTCGGTTTACCGATTGAGAAGGACCCGTGGTCGAGGACTCGACGCACGGCGGTCCTTAGCCGAGCGGCAGCACGTACCAGGCGATGTCGCCGCCGTAGGACAGAATGCCGATCTGGGAGTTGGCGGCCACCACACGCGACGCCACGATGGGGCGTCCCTTGCTGTTCAGGGGCACCCGCACCCGACCTAGCGTAATCCCCGAGCCATTCGCATCAAGACTGACTATCTGCACAACGTCATACGGCTTACCCAAGGGTACCGTTGCGTAAATCGCTCCGCCCGCATCGCCGCCGATCGCCGTAATGAAAGTCGGAGTCGCCATTCGCGGATTGGACGAGTCGACGCCCGCGCGCGCTTGCACCGCCTCGATCGTCGCTCGGTAGCTCGACACGGCTTCGGAGGAAATTGCACTGGAGGCCACCGCACCAGACTCGAGCGAGACTGTCGCCAGAGAAACGCCAGCCGAATCGACCACTGCCATCGTGCCGGGTGCCATGAGGCTCATCTCCGGAAACTTCGTCGCGATCGCGGGAGCGGTAATGCCCGCGATTTTCTGCGTGAGCGCGGCGTCGAGCGTCCAGATCTCGCCCGCGCCGTGGGAAATGCGGAAGAAGGTCGAACCCCCGGCGTATTTGAGAGGTCCCGCCATGCCGTCATACGTGCCGATGACATTCAAGTTTTCATTCGATGGATCGAGCAGCAGCAATGGGCGCTGCACCGCGTTGCCAGAAGCTGGCTCATAGCGCAGCGCGAAGATCACGATGGATCCCTGGTGCGTACCTAAGCTGATATAGATCCCCTTGGGCAGCGGATAGCTCCATAAGACATTTCCGGTGGTATCTGTCGCCGTGATCGCGAACGGAGATGGTCCAGACGCCAGACGACTATCCGCGTTCAGCCCCGCGCCCGGCACACTGCGGTACAGGCAGACGAGCTGTTTTCCGTCGAACAGATAGTCCTGGGAACTGACATTGCCACCGAGCTTGGAACTATCGGTGAGGCGCGCAGTTCGAACCGGTTGCGCGATCCCGGTCTGCCCATACGCCCTGGATTTCAAAAGGACCGTACCCATCGCCGCTGCGGAGAGCACGAAATCGCGTCGCTTCATGATGCACCTCGCTGTGGAAGGGTGTACCGTGGCCTGACCTTTCGATCATATCGGATTTCACGACGGGTCTGCTGTACAGAAATACGACGCTCGCCGGAAAAGCCCCGATAAGAGGAGTTAACAGACCCAAGCACGTCCTGTCCCCGCCTCAGCACCAGTGGCCCGGAGCGCGCACAGCGCTCCGGTCGAGATCTGAGGTATCAAATCGCTACGAGTAGACCAAAATCGGTCGCCGCTCTGCCCGACGGGCATTTCATGCCCGCTCGCGAAACTTTTTCCGGTTATTTTCTGGCATATGCCTTCGATATGACTGATACGGCATGTCTCTTTTGCATGGACCATGACTTGCAGGTAACCTTACATGAAACGATCAGGCCTCATCGCCAGCGGATTGATGGCCGGGATGTTACTCCCGGCGCAAGTTCCGAACCCAACGCAGAAAGCCCCTGAGCATGTGGAACCCACTCCGATCTTCCGCGTGGAAGTCGTTGCCAGGACGACGGCGGCAGTGAATTATTTGCATCGCGGCGGAGCGACCAAAATCGATTTCCAAGGTACGGCACTCATGCCGACGGCCAAGGGAAGGGCAACGGTGGAAAGCGAACGAGGCGTGATTCACCTTTCCGCTGAGTTCAAGGACCTTATGCAGCCCACGGGTTATGGTCCGGAGTACCTGACATACGTTCTGTGGGCGATCTCTCCCGACGGCCGGCCGGTGAACCTCGGAGAGTTAACGCTCGATCACTACGGCGCCGGATCTAGCAGCAAAATCGACACCACCAGCGACATTCAAACCTTTGGAATGATCGTAACCGCTGAACCGTATTACGCGGTCACCCAGCCGAGCGACGTGGTAGTGCTCGAAAACATCGTACGCCCCGATACCCAGGGAGTCATCGAGACCATCAATGCCCGCTATGAGCTTCTGCCGCGTGGCATGTACACGATGCAAGGCCGGGCTCCTGGATTTGCGCCGATCGTGGTCGGCAAGAAATATCCGTTTGAGTTGTATGAAGCCGAGAACGCAATTCAGCTCGCTCGCATCGCGGGAGCCGAAAAATACGCGCAGGAGAGCTATCAACAGGCGGATGCCGCTCTTCGTCAAGCCGAGAAATATCAGGATCAGAAGCCCGGTCAGAAGCCGGTGATCACCATGGCTCGCGAAGCGGCCGTTCGTGCCGAAGATGCGCGCGTGGTTGCACTTCGCCGTGAGCAGGCCGAGCAGCTCGAGACGGAGCGCCAGGCTGCGCTCGCGCGTGAGAATGCCGAAAAACAGCGCGCTGAAATCGCCCGTCAGAAAGCGGATGAGGAACGGAATCTTCGAGCCCAGGCGGACGCCGACAGGATGGCAGCCGAGCGCAGCAAAGCCGAAGCGTTAGACGCAGCTCGTCAAGCTGAGGCCGCCCGTCTTGCCGCGCTGAACGAAAAACAGGAAGCGGACGCAGCCCGACAAGCTGCACTCGCGCAACAGCAACAGCTTGCCGCCGAAACCGAGAAAGCGCGCATCGCCGCGGCCGAAGCCGATCGCTTGAGACAGAAGGCGGAGCAGGATCAGGCGCAGCTCCGGCGGCAACTGCTCGATCAGTTCAATGCGATTCTCCAGACGCGCGACACCGCCCGCGGCTTGATCGTCAACATGTCGGATGTTTTGTTCGACACTGCGAAATACACGTTGCGGCCGGGCGCGCGTGAAAAGCTGGCGCGAGTTGCGGGAATCATCGAAGGGCATCCAGGTTTGAAGATCCAGGTGGAGGGACATACCGACAGCGTTGGCAGCGACGACTACAACATGAAGCTCTCCGAAAATCGCGCCGAAACGGTCCGGACCTATCTGGTGGAGCAGGGCATTATGCCGACCAATGTTACGGCGCAGGGATTTGGAAAAACCCTCCCGGTGGCCGACAACGCGACCGCGGCTGGCCGCCAATTGAACCGGCGCGTCGAATTGGTCGTGTCTGGGGAAATCATCGGAACCAGCATCAGCGCCGTGCGTACCGGAGCGAATCAATAAGACAGGAGTCCGATAATGTAAATCATCGGGCAAGACTCCCGTGACGCGACGGGCCGTCGCGTCACTTACTCGCGCCAGAGGGCGCGCCCGAACGCAGCAATGCCGCCCCAGCTGCGAGCCGACGGCGGCGTTGTGAAGGAAAGGACCGTCGTTCGCTACTTCGCGATCCGGTACGTGCGCTCCCCGGCGGCATTCTTCGAAGACTCGATTTTCTCGCCGCCCTTGCTCGGCACCTGCCATCTTGAGGCGAATGTTGGATTTGGATGCGATCCAAATGAACCACGACCGTCAACAATCCAACTTATCTGGCAGTTGCCTTTCGTGACCACCGCGGATTTCACGAAAGACCCGGACGCTCCCATTGGAATCCGGTTCCGTGCTCAGAGAGGTGTGGCGCGCAGAGAACTCTCTTGAGAGCGGCCGCCACAGTCCGCCTACTCGGTTGCCCGAAGATGAGTTACTCGGCCCAGACCAGCCACGGATGCTCGAAGGGAACTCGCACGTCGGGGTGGTAAGGAATCACGCGAACGCTGAAGCCATACGAGCCGCTTTCGAGGCACTCCAACTGCCCCTCGTACTGGTGTTCGTTTTCGGTCATTCCCGCGTGCTTCATATCGCTCGAAGAGCTGTTCACGATCATACCGTCCTCGTTGACCGAGCCGGAGACAATCTGGACCCGGACATACTCTGGCGGGATCTCGCCGAGAACAACAGAGGCCGTCACTCGCATCTTTTCCCCCACCCGGATTTCGCGGCTGTTCTCAGCCTGAACCCGCGTGATCTTCACTTGAGAGCCAGCGGTTCGAAAGCGTCTGCGCCATTCGAGGATGGGGCGCAGTTTGGCGCCACCCTGGGCGGCTAGCTCCGAGTAGCGTTTCGCCGCGGGGATGTAGAAGCGCTCGGCGTATTCCATCACCATGCGGTTGGTGTTGAATACCGGACACAAGCGTTTCATCGAAGCTTTCATTTTGGCGATCCAGCGGCGCGGGAGGTTCTCCTGGTCACGCTCGTAAAACAGGGGAGTCACATCCTTCTCCAGAAGATTGAAGAGAGCATCGGACTCGACGGCGTCCTGATAATCATCGTTGTCGTAATCTTCACCGCGGCCGATCGCCCAGCCAACTTCGCGGTCGTAGCCTTCCGCCCACCACCCGTCCAGCACGGAAAGATTGAGACCGCCATTGGGCAGCAGCTTCATGCCGCTGGTGCCGCTGGCTTCATTGGGGCGCCGGGGCGTGTTCAGCCACACGTCGGCACCTTGCACCAGGTGGCGAGCAACGCGTATGTCGTAGTCTTCCACGAAGACAACGCTGGAGCGGATCTCGGGATCACGGGCGAAGTGGATGATCTGGCGGATTAAGTCCTTTCCCGCGGTGTCGTGAGGATGAGCCTTTCCGGCGATCAGAATCTGGACGGGACGCGCCGGGTTCGTCAAGATGCGCTTGAGGCGGGGGACATCCCGCAGCAGCAAGGTCGCGCGCTTATAAGTTGCGAACCGGCGGGCAAAGCCGATGGTCAGGGCGTCCGGATTGAGCACGGAGCGGGCAGTGGCGATCTCTGCATCCGAACCCCCGCGCCGCCGCACCTGGGATTCCAGGGCTTGGCGGGCGTAATTGACCAGGCGTTCCCGGCGAATCTGATGTACGCGCCAGAGTTCATGGTCGGGAATCCGGTCGATGCGGCTCCAGACGCCGCTGTCGGCGGGCTCTTCCGCCCAGCGGTGGCCCAGATAACGGTTCAGCAACGCGGTCATTTCGAGCGAGACCCAGCTGCGAATGTGCACACCGTTGGTGACCGAGTCCACCGGGATTTCCTCGAGTGAGTAGCCAGGCCACATGGCCTGGACCATTTTGCGAGTGACGACCCCGTGGAGACGGCTGACGCCGTTGGCCGCGGAACTGATGCGAGCGGCGAGGAAGGCCATGTTAAAACTCTCGTTCGGATCCGCAGGATTCTGACGGCCGTAGCTCAGCAGCCGTTCAAAAGGGATGCCAAGCCGCTCGGCAAAGGCCCCAAAATACTTCGCCATCAGCTGCGGATCAAAGCGATCGAAGCCAGCCGGGACGGGAGTGTGGGTGGTGAACAGGTTGCCCGCGGCGGCAAGCTGGCGGGCTTCGAAGAACGACACCCCGAGCTCTTCCATCAGCGCGCGCGTCCTTTCGAGACCCAGAAACGCGGAGTGCCCTTCATTCATATGGCAAACCGTGGGCCGGATCCCGAGCGCCGCCAGCGCGCGCATACCGCCTATCCCGAGGACGATCTCCTGCTGGAGGCGCAGTTCACCGTCGCCGCCATACAGCGAACCCGTGATCCGGCGGTCTTCCTCCGAGTTCTGCGGGACGTTGGTGTCGAGCAGGTATAACGGGACGCGGCCCACCTGCACCTTCCAAACCCGCGCATACGCCAGGCGTCCGGGAAACTCCACGGATATGGTGAGAGGGTTGTTCTGGGCATCCATCTCCGGCACCAGAGGCAGGGTGGAGAAATCGTTCACCGGGTAGGTTTCCTGCTGCCAGCCATCCGCGTTCAGGTACTGCTGGAAGTAACCGCGCTGGTACAGCAGGCCAACCCCCACCAGTGGCAGGCCCGCGTCGCTGGCAGACTTGAGATGATCCCCCGCCAGGATTCCCAGACCGCCGGCATAGTTGGGCATGCATTCGGTGAGGCCGAACTCGGCGGAGAAATAGGCAAAGACAACCCCGGCGGCGTCGGGGTGCGCGCGCCGGAACCATCCGGTGCCGGACAGGTACTCCGCCAGGCTGGCGGCGGCCCGATCCAGTTCGGCGAGAAATGCCTCATCGGAGGCGAGTTCAGCCAGGCGCCGCTGGCTAATCCGGCCGAGCACCAGACGCGGATTATGGTTCGTTTCCTCCCAAAGATCGGGATCGAGACTTTCGAACACGTCTCTGGTGGGATGGTCCCAAGTCCAGCGGAGGTTTAAGGAGAGTTTATTGAGGGCCTCCAGCCGGGCCGGAAGCGTGGGCGAGACTTGAAAGCTGAATACGCGTGGCATGACCAATGATCAGTGAAACGGCTTCCCTCTGCACTTCCACGTTGGGATCTAGTGCCTCTCATACCATGCCACAAACCGGGTTGAGCTGGCGGGAGATGATCGTCTTGGACTCCAGTTGTCTCACACTTTGTCGACGCCAGAACGGCAACAAAAAGTAGGCCTCGGGAAGCCGAACCGTGTGGTTCCTCTTGTCTTGCCTTCGCTTTGTGGAATTCTGGCCAGGACCGAAGTCGATTTTCGACGGGTTTTACTTGGAGCGCGAACCTGCGGGCCCGGCCGGATACGAGAACCGCTGTCAAGCTACTACTTGTTGGGCTTCCCAAATACCATATGGGCGCGATGTCGGAGGGCAACGTTGAGGCGTATATTACAGTTACCCGAGCAACCACGGAACAATGGATTCATCGGTGGGCGCCTTCTTGCGCCCTGGTGAGACGAGCCGCAGCTTGCAGCGTTCCTTTCAAGCGAGCAGGCGGCTTTTTTCATCGAACACCGTTCCGGCGTGGTCAGAAAAGAAGGAGCCCCCCAATGCAAGTTCAAGAGATTATGACGAAAGATGTTTCGTTTTGCAGTCCAGGAACGAATGCTGCGGCGGCCGCGGAGATCATGTGGACTAGAAACTGCGGCGCCCTTCCGATTGTCGAAGACGGCAGGGGTGTGGTTGGAATGGTCACGGATCGTGACTTATTCATCGCGCTGGGAACCAGCAACCGAAATGCCGCCGATCTGCCGGTGGGCGAGGTCATGAACAAGGATCTCTCGCTTTGCGCGCCGGACGACGATGTCCGCGATGCGCTGAAAACCCTGGCCCAGCGGCAGTTGCACCGGCTGCCTGTGGTCGATAAGGACGGCGCGCTGCAGGGGTTTTGTCACTGGATGACATCGCGCTTCGGGCCGAGGCTGATGGCCTCGCTAAGGACCTGCTCAAGACGATGAAGGCGATCTGTGATCGCCAGAATCAGCGAGCAGGTGCAGCTGCCTAGCAGCTAGATCCTAAAAGAGAGCGCAAATGAATCAATGACGCGACACACGGAACTGGACGCACGCGGGCTGAATTCGAAGACCCACCGGAACAACGCTGGGGGCAAGGCGGGAGCGATGCCAATGCTACCCGTCCTCCCCCACGTCGGGTGCGTGAGCAGCCGTGCGCACCGGTGGGGTGTGATACTGGCTGGCGGCGACGGAGTACGTCTCCGGCCCCTGACACAACTGATCTGTGGCGATGATCGTCCGAAACAGTTTTGCACTCTGTTCGGCGGAAGGACGCTGTTAGGGCAGACCCTCCAGCGGTCGGAGCAGACCATTCCGCGGGAGCAACTGCTCGTTTCCCTTGCGGGCCAACACTGCAAGTGGTACTCACGGGAAGCCGGCCTGCGCCCGGCGCAGCGGGTGGTGCAACCGGCGAACAAAGGCACGGCTCCTCCCATTCTGCACAGTTTGCTAAGTCTCGCTCAGTTGGATGCGCAAGCCCTCGTCGCGATCCTGCCCTGCGATCACCATTATTCCGACGAGGAATCATTCGCGTCCGCCCTGGAGTGCGCGTTCGAGACGGCGGCGGGACGGACTGACTCCGTTGTTCTGCTAGGCGCGAAGCCAGATTATCCGGAAGTCGAGTATGGATGGATCGAACTGGGTTCGCCTCTCGCGCACGAGGGTAGCGAACTGTTTCGAGTGCGAGGCTTCCGGGAGAAGCCCGCCATCGACGTAGCCCGAAGGCTGCTTGAGCAAGGCTCGGTTTGGAACACGTTCGTGATGGTGGGGCATGTGCAGGCCTTTTTGCAGATGGTCCAGGCCACAATTCCCGATCTGCTCAGCATGCTCGGGTCGGCACGCATGTGGACGGGCGAGGAGACACACATCGAGCATTCCCTTTACGAGCGTGTCCCGTCCGTCAGTTTTTCCCACCGGGTGCTGTCTGCGGAGCCTGACCGTCTGGTGGTGCTCCGACTGAACGACGTTGGATGGAGTGATCTGGGCGATCCGGGACGCGCCTTCATGGCGGCGCGCAAGAGCGGCTGCGAACCCGAGTGGATCCACGACTGGGGGCGTGCGAAAGGGATCGCTGTCGCAGGCTCAGAGTCAATGGCGGTGGCCCTTGCGTAGGTTTGTCCGGACTGGACAAGGGGAGGCAATATGAAGAACCTGATCTTGCGAGCGGTCATCGTTGTGCTGCTGGCTCCGCTTACTTACGCTGTGGAAGCCGTTAGCGCCGTGCATGGCACAATCTCAAAGATCGACTCCGCCGCCAAGACGATTGCCGTGAAGGCGGCCGATGGCACGGAGCATATGCTGTACTTCATCGCGAAAACCGCGGTCCACGGGAGCGAAGCAACGGCCAAAGACACGTTTCATGGGCTAAAAGAGGGAACCGAGGTCGTGGCTCACTACACCACCAAGGGAACCGAAAAGACAGCGGTCGAAGTCGACAAGGTTGGCAAGGATGGGATGAAGGCTGTCGAGGGTACGATCACAGAGCTGGACCGAGGGGGCAAGAAACTGGCGGTGAAGTCGGCCGATGGCACGGAGCAGACATTCAAACTGACGGATCGTGCCGCCGTCGACGCGGCCAAAGACTTGGATAAGGCGGCAGAAAAATCGACAAAGGTTACCGTCTACTACACCGAGGATGCCGGCAGGAAGGTAGCCCACTTTTTCGAGAAACTCTGAAGCGTTCCGCGATCAGCGAGAAGGCGCTCACGAGTGCATTGCTTGACGGGGGCCTGCGCGATATGACCCGATATCACCGGATAGGACCCGATCTGGACGGTGCGCATGACCCCGTGGACTCCGCCGCCGGAGTCCCTCGACACTTGAGTGCGGAGGTTGGAGGTTCTTAGCTCTGCCTTTATTGAGGGAAAATGCTCCACAGCTTGCATGCCTTGATCGACGCCTCTGTAATCGCGACAGACGGGGAGATGGGAAAGGTTCACAACTTTCTGTTCGACGACCAGTCTTGGACGATTCGCTACCTGGTGGTCGACGTTGGAAGCTGGATTGAGCGACGACATGTGGTTCTCTCAACGGTAGCCGTCGAGCACCCGGACTGGGCCAACAAGGTGTTCCATGTACACGCAACCAAGGACCAGGTGCGGCATAGTCCCGATATTGATACACATAAGCCAGTCTCGCGGCAGCAAGAAATTGCGGCGCACGAGCACTTTGGATGGCCGGCTTATTGGGCCGATTGGTATTTCCCCTTCTCGTCAATTCGAACTCAGAGGAAATACCCGGTGGACGGCAAAGAGGATTCTCACCTCCGGAGCGCGCTGGACTTAGCCGGCTATGACGTGTGGGCCACCGATGGCAAAATGGGTCAGCTTAAGGACTTCATTATTGAGAAAGCCACGTGGCATCTCAACTACGTCATCGTGACCGCCGGAGACTGGCTTTGCAAGTACCCTCTCGTGGTTTCGACTCATTGGGTGAAATCTGTCTTCTGGGACACCCACCGAGTGAATTTGGATCACGCAAGAGCAGAGGTTTAGGCTAGATTCGCCGTGGGCGTAGCAAACATTCAAGACTGGCGCCTTGGCGGCGATCAAAGCCAAGCATCAGTCGGCATCGGACGTGCTGTAGGTTTTCGGGAGGGAAGTATGAAACTATCATTGAAGGCCTTGGCAATCACCTTCGGATTGCTTTGGGGAGGGTTGCTGCTAGTCGTGGGAATGGCAAACCTGGTAGCTCCAACATATGGCTCGTCTTTCCTGCACGGGATGAGCTCGGTCTACCCGGGGTTCCACGCCTCCGGTAGGTTCGCCGATGTGCTGGTCGGCACAGGCTATGCCTTGATTGACGGCGCTTTAGCTGGATTGGTCTTCGGCTGGTTGTACAACTTCTTCGCACGGCCATGAGCCGGAGGTGACGATCATGGCTGCGCCGGAAGGCCTGGTACAGGTCGGCATCATTGCTGAAGTGCACAGGCCGGTTGTGGATATCGCCTGTGCGGTCCTCCCGCCTCTACATCAGGCGCTGGTGAGCAAACTCGACGATCAAACCTACACGTTTGAAGTGCACCAACACCTGGACGAGAGGCATGTGCGGGCAATCACGCTGCACCGGACCGCTGGATTACGCCGTGGAATGCCGGTGTTCGACACAGGTTCCTCTTCGCCAGCAGCCCGTAACCGAAGTTCGAAAGGCGACCAATGGCGTCACGCTCCACACTCTGAATGGAAAGCTGCTGGGCGAATTCGATGACGTGATTTTGGCGGTGCCACCCTCGGTCTGGCATCGCATTCGCTTCAGCGATTTTCCTGATCTGGCGGCCCGACTTGCGAAGGCGCCTGTCATGGGCCACAACGTTAAATGCCTCATCCGGCTTCGGTCGAGATTTTGGGAAGCCTTTGCGAGCAGTCCGACCCTCTCGGAAGACGGTCCCGTCGATTTGACATGGGAGACCACCGAACAGGACTCGGGCAAAGACTTCGTGATGGTCGCTTTCTCCGGGGCCGAAGACGCGGATACCTGTTCTTCCTGGCGTCCGGCGTCGCGCAAAAAGCACCACGTGAAGGCCCTTCAGGCCCCTTATCCGGGCATCGACAAACAGATCGCCGGACTTGAGCTGATGGACTGGCCGCGCGACGAATGGGCTCAGGGGTCATATTATTTTCCGCGCCGGGGCGAAGTCACGCAGTGGGGTCCCTTCTGGAAATCCGGATACAGCGACTGGCTTCACTTCGCCGGCGAGCACACCTGCTACGCCTTCATCGGCTACATGGAGGGTGCGCTGAATTCCGGGTACCGTCTCGCTCGCCGCTTGGCTTTTCGAAACCGCATCCTGGCTCGCCTAAGATGACGACGTTGTTCGCCCGTTTGCCCTGGGCCGTGATGTGACGGTGCGGTCGCCTCACGCAAAAAGGCGCGTGCGCACCCTAGACTAGGTCCTGTGAGAGCCAAACCGTGACCTGGTTCCCAAAGACGCCAAGCGACCCGTACGCGGCGCAACACCGTACATCCCCAAATCGACACCGATAATGGCCCGCATCAGGCGGCTTCCCAAGAAGGCCCCGCCGAATCGCTGAGTAGTTTCCGGATCCGCCGTTGTCCGACCGCAGCAACGCGATTAGTCGGCGTCCGTAGATCCAGCATCGAGCCGTTACCATATCGCCGCGAACATGCTCGCCTGGTTCATGCCGTCGCTGAAGATGGACAGCTCGCCATCCTGACTGATCTTCAGAGCGACACCATCCTTCGACCCGAATAAGGCCGCGCGAGTTCGTGCACCCTCGGCGGCAGTGCGCCTTCGTCCCGTCTCGAAGATGCAGCCAATTCCCCTGACGATCCCGCTTTTATCGACAACGATCGCGCCGTCTAGTGCAGCTGCGTTGCACGCGAGTTGCGGCGAAAGGTCGCACAATTGGCGGCCAACGAACAGGCGCGAATAGAGCGCCTCGACCGGCGAGAGATTCGCCTGCCTGCTGCGAATAAGGCGTTCGATCATCGCCTCCGATGACGACACGACAAGCAAAGCTCCCAGCCGGTCTTCCCGAAGCGTGAGGGCCACCGTGGTCATGTTGCGCGCAAGATGTTCGGGCAATGTCTTTCTCTTTTCGGTGCAAATCTTTTTCAACAGAGCTTGTAGTAGATCGGCGAGACCCTGCGCTGGATACAGGCGCCAGCTGGCGCCGTCCCATGAAAAACATATTCGGGCACCCATCGCGACGAGAACCTCGCCCTGTCGCGTCAGGATGGCGCTTACAGCCGCGTGATCGTAGGAATAGTTGAGAGTGGCCATTTGACCGAGCGGTCCAAGTGCGCGACCGGAAGCTGGTCTTGACCGTTCAATACGCAGATCGACGACCTCAACGACGCGCCCGTTGCCGAGGCAGCGCAACACGAGCGCGCCCCCTTTGAGCAGGACCGCAGACTTCTTCGAGCTAAGAAACTGCCGACCGAAATAGACGGCGGGCTCCTCTCGGCCGGGCCGGTGGCGGGAAGGGCCAAAGCAGACGGCAAGTTCCGGGATACGGCCCTCGTAGCGCCGATGGCTCAGGAGACAGAGGGTCGACAAGGCCTCCTCCAGTACACCGGGATCGACGGTTTTTCGATGAGCCAGGCGAAGCGCATTCAGGATCACGCGGATGACGACCGTATGTCCGACATTGCTGAGCAGGGTCGAAGCAACATCCGCGGACCCAGCGTTCAGCACAGAAGCCATGCAATCAGAATGGATTTCGGCCAGCAATACCGTAGTCGCGTGTTGAAGCCAATCGCCGGACGGGACGCGGGCGCCTTTGACGTGCAGTCGGAGGGCGCCGTCGAGGTAGGGCAGTTGCGCGAGGGTTGATCTATCGTCCGCCGCGGGTGGCGCGAGACGATAGCTCGGCGAGACGTCTCCCAACAACTTGAGAAGGTTCCAGTGGAATGAGGCAGCGAGGGTGAGATATCCGAACCTGACCTGAGTGGAGGAGTCGCGGTACGTCGCGCCGCGTTCAAACAGATCTGCCAGCGGTTCGTAATACAGCAGGTCGTTCATCAGTCTTAGACTACTACCTGTGATTCCCGATCGAGACCATCGCGCTACGTTAAAGAACGAGAAGCGCGCTTGCATCCGCTGATGGCCGCTCCGAGCGCGCCAATCCGGAAGTTAACGGCGGGCGTCGCTCCCGCGAATCGAATCACGCGCGTTGCCGTTAATGGAAACATCTGCAGTTATAAGAGGACTTCACGTGCGTGCCAGGCGGATTAATTCGGTCGAGCGTTCCCGTCAGCTTGACGATGTCGACGAATACCCGATCGAGGCTTTACGATAACTCTGTGATGTTCTTCTCCGTTATCTAGTTCTCGACTGAAATGGCGAGCAGACCACGACCGGCTGGTCGGGGTTCGTCTCGTCTCCTGATACCGCGGCACGCCTCAGTGCCGACCACTCAGCAGGTCTGGTTTCTGGAAAAAACAGGAGAAGCTCATGTCTTGGTCTGAACCTTCCGTTCGGTATCACAAACGACAAACCGACTGCGCGATCCACCGTGCGTACGCGCGGCTCGCCACAGACGGGCCCTCTGGGGCAAGATTTCACGAATTGCTGCATCATGTTCGGAATCGAGCGGAACGGGTTTTGGAGTCGCCCGTTTCCTCTGGGCACCACCCCGGTGTCGAGGCGCTCGTTAATCTAGCGCGATTTGGAAGCGCATACATTCGGCCAGCCGAAGATTGGCCGGGGACTACGTCGTCCTGGCGGCTGGCGGTGTCGTCACTTGCGCACCACCTCGTCTGTAAGTACGAGATTCCACTGTTTCTCACGTCGTCGTGGTACTCGGTCGAGGATGCGTCCCCAGACCAAAAGCGCGGCTGGTTCGTAGCGCACGCGCGTGGTGCGAGCTTTCGATCGCTGAATCTGCCGATCGTGATGACCCGGAAGATGGAACACATTTTCCTCGCATCACATGATCATCTTACGATCGAACACGCAATCCGTCGAGCGGAACTGCTCGCCCTCGGTGCGCCCACGGAACTTGTCCAGGCCGTGTTGTCCAGCCGTCTGGCGACGGACTTAAGCAATGGCGAGTTCTGGCGCACGGTTTGGATCTTCCTGATCGCAAACCTAAGCATCATTGATCCGACGCAGATTGGGCCCATGATCGACTATATCCAAGCGATCCGACACGACCGCGTGGCAATGGAAACGCCGGGCGGGATCGTGGAACTCGATCCGCCTCAGCCGGCCTTCTCTGTTAAGGGTCGAACCGTGCAATCGATGCTACGCTTGATGCGGGATTGGCATCGGAGTCTTGGCTTGGGCAGCGGCGGTCTCACGTGGACACGGTCGCCGCTGCAACCAATGCTGGTGGCAGAGCCAAGCCCGGACGCCTCCACTCCGCCTAGAGTGTGGCAACTGACGGAACTCACGAATAGCGCAGAACTCCGGACAGAAGGCGCAGCCCTGCATCATTGTGTCGCTAGTTACGCTGACCGCTGTTCCCGAGGGATGTCCCGAATTTGGTCGCTCCGGTGCCGACGAGGGGAAAAGGTTCACCACGTCCTAACGATCGAGCTTGATCCGAAGAGGCGCGCGGTCGTTCAGGCGCGCGGTTGGGCGAATCGGACGGCTATTGGAAAGCCACGGCGGCTCCTGCAAGAGTGGGCAGATCGAGAGCGGTTACATCTGGCTGTCTGAAAGTGCCAACTTGGTCGCGGTCGGCGCAGGGGGCGGGACAAATGAGTCAAGAACCCGTTGTGGCAGATCTCCGATAATGGCGGCTATCAGGCAACTTGACAGATGACTTCTGGACGCAACCTTGGCCATCGACCGTGCGACCGTTCACGGAATTGGTGCCCTAGCGCAGCATAAGGTATAACTCGCGGTCCGCGCGTCGGAGTTCGTCTGCACGGCCGAATCGTTCGCTGATCGACCGCACGCACTGCATCCCGAGCGCAGCCGCGCGGCGTCCCAGCTCTGTATTGCCCTCCCCGACCGCGACGTCGCGCAGGATCAGATACGCGCGCCAGTATTCTTCCTGGTCATCCTTCAACTTGCGCTCCAAAGCGCTCAGTTTTTCGCGCTCCTCATGCGTCAGCCGGCTGTCCTCGGAGGCAAACAGCGCGTAGTTTTGCAGGTGTTCCCACAGCGCATCGTTAAAGTAAACGCCGTTTTCGTGATCGTGAAGAAATGCCGCCAGCCGGTAGGCGTTCTCGCGGCTCTGCCCCGCTTCGAAATAGAGCTTCGCGAGTTGCCGGAGCCGCTGCGCGCGGCGGACGGCGTGGATCTCCTCATAGATCCGCGCCGCTTCCTCGTAGCGATTCTCGCGCGACAGGCGCACCGCGAGCGAATACTTCACCGTACGCACGCCGTCCGCGCGCGGATATTTCTCAAGGAACTCTTCGAGCTCGCCGATCGACGCTTCGGCGTCAAGCAGCATGCTGGAATCCCAGCCCGAGGGCGCCCAGTAGACGGAGCGGTCGTCGATCTGACTCAGAGTACCGCCGTATTGTCCGCTCGCGCCTGGTGTGGTGCGGAGCCACATGGCGTAGTGGAGCCGCTCCACCACGTTTCCGCTCTTTTCATAAACGCCGCAAAGGCCGTACGCGGCGGCGGCCTTGTGATCCGGCGACGCGGTAGGCGAACGAAACAGGTCGAGCAGAGGGGTTTCCGCCTCGGCGTACTCGCGCGACAAAAAGTAGGCGGATGCGAGCATCCACTGAAAGTCCGGCTCCGCGCGCACCGGATCGTCCGGGCGAACCGCGTTTGCCACGCTTAGCGCGCCGGGAGGATCGCCCATCGCGAGCAACGTCCGAATGCTGAGCAGCGCCAGCGCTCGCGCCCCGGGCGCGGTCTCAAGTAGGCCCTTGTGCTTTTCAAGCGCCTCATGAATCCGGGCGTACAAACGAGGATCACGGCGGTGGTGGACAGGACCGCGCGGCGGTGGATTCTCGCGCGGCCAGCGCGGATTGGTGGAGATTTCGATGGCGAACGCAGCATGCTCCGGCGTATCGAAATACTCTTCAATGTGGTCGCGCAATTCCTGGCCACCGTCGTAGCCGTAGTTCATGCGGAGCGAATTCAGCAGCGTCTCGCGACTTAGGTTGGAGCCGTTGCGGTTCAACTCGTCCAGATAGATCTTGCCGGCGGCGGTCTGGTCCCCGCTTTCGTAGTAGACGTGCGCCAGCCAGCCGCGCGCCTCGCTTAAGAATTCGGGTGTGCGTGCGGTACGCAGGAACTGCTCGATCTTAGTCTTCGCGGCGGCAAGTTGCGCGTCGTCGTTGGCCGTGCGCATGTCGATCTTCGCGTCGATCAGGCGAACCTCTTCGCGTTCGCGCGCGGTCAGGGACGCATCGCCGCGTGCGGCTTCGAGCGCTTGTTCAAGAGCCGCCCGGTCGCCGGGTTGGCCCTCTGCCCACGCGACCGATTGATATGCGGCGCGCAATTTTTCAAGAGGCGAGTTGCCCGAGGCCTTCGTCATTCCCGCAAATGGAGCCGAGCTGCGGCGCACACTGCGCTTCTCGAAATGCCGGCCGCTATGAGAAAACGGCAGCCAAAAATGCGCGTCCAGATACTCGCGCAGCGATTCATCGAACCAACAGGCCGACGCCGCGGTAGAAGCGACGATCGCGATGGCGACGGCGCGTTTCATGGCACTTCCTCCACGGAGTAATTCGAGGCCTTCGTGGACACGGCTCGGCCCAGATACAGGCGGCGCTGGCCGCAGTAGGGCGGCAGCGATAACTCAATCCGCGATGCCCCGGTCATCCGCAAAGGCAGCTTTTTTTCAGGTAGGAAATATTCCAGGTCGACGGAGCTATTCACTCTGAAACGGCGCGCGGGAGCCGACGCCGGGCGCGGGTCTATGAGGTAAAGATCGACGCAGTGCGCGGCGGCGCAGCTTCCGTCGACCGTAGCGATGCGTGGCTTCGGATCGGCCGCCGGAGCCGCTCCGGCCGCGGCCAAAATCGCGTCCGGCTGCATCACCAGCGCGTCATCCCAGCCGGGCCAGCGGAAAAACACCACGCCCCGGCAGCGAGGCATTTGGTGGGCCGCAGCCACGGCGGCGCGGACCGTGTCCTCAGTCGCGATGGTGATTTCCGCGGCCGCGCCGGTCTCGAAACGCTGCCAATCGATCTTCACCGGCCTGATCGCGCGATAAGAGAGAACCAGTTCCTGTGCCGGAGTCTTCGAAACCTCCAGGCGAAAGGCGGGATTGGCGGCCAGGTCGAGCGGAGTGAGATCGCGAAAAACTACCTGACGATTGTGTGCGCGCCCGAAGGTCGAAACGCCGATGCGATAGGGCTTGCCAAAATGTCCGAAGCGCGGGCCCCACACCGGAGCATCGATCCTCGCGGCGATCGCTCCGTTCCGGTCGCCGGCAGTATCGTAGAACTGGGGCACGAACTCGTCGACTTCCTTCACTACATCTGCGATGGAAGTGCCGTCGCGGAACCAGTCGAGCAGTGCGGTGACCGATATTTTGGTCCCCGGCGCCAGGTGCGCGCGCAGTTCGTGCAAGAACGCGGCGTATCGGGACAGCGAGGCCGTGGGCACGTCGATATCGAGCTGGACGCCTTCGAACTCCTGCCCGCGCCGCAGATCCGCGAGTTCTGCGGTCAATGGAGCGACAGCGGCCTCCGGCGGCACGTCATGCTCCTCGCACCTAAACACGGCCCAATAGCGGCGCGCTTCAGGCAACTCGTGCGGCCATTGCCCATGTGCGTTCCACCCGTCGTCGCCGCGCCAGCGGTAGTGATTGAGCGTACCCACATGGATGTAGAGAACATCCACCGGGCCGGGATCGGGTATGATGTCGGCCGCGCCTTCAGGCCAGAACCAGAATCCCGTACTCCAATCGGGCGACGCAGTTTGAGAATGAAGGGCGGTACAGCTCTCGAACAGCGATTAGTCCGCTGATAAGGGGAAACAGCACTACTATTCGCACAAGTCTTAGTCTATTACTCCTACAAATTCGGCAATGCCTTAGAGGGGCGGAGCTGGCAACGCGTCACGAAGCGTGCGGACACAGCTACACCGTAAGCGTTGCCGTTAACGCCACGTGTCAGGCGAAGTTGATTGTCATCGTCAAGACCAAGAGATTTGCATCCTCGCCGGCCCGCTGGCGCGTACTATTCTCTAGGAGGGTGTGGGATGAGGATTTCAGCTCTGGTCGCCCTTTTCGCCGGGTGCGCTCACGCTCAGGTGCCCCGCATTCAGGAGATCATGGCCCGCGTGGCGGAGAGTCAAGCCAAATCGCTCGACGCGCGGCGCGCCTATGTTTACGACCAGGAGGAGTGGCTTCGGATGCATCGTGCTGGCGGCAGACTCGTGCGGGAGGAGCGTCTGAGCTATACCGTCACTCCGTCGGAGGACGGGATTCAGAAGGAACTGATGCAGTTCGAAGGCAAGTATGCGTCTCGGGACGGTTTCCTTACGTACTCAGCCCCTGGCTACCAGTACAAGAATCTCGACTTGGACGGTGATTTTATGGCGGATTTGGAGGGATCGACAGGCGAATCGAAAGCACTCGACAGCATTTCGCACAATTATTTCCCGCTCACCGCCGCCCAGCAGGCCAAGTACAACTTCTCTCTGGAAGGAACCGAAACCGTGAGGGGACGCGCCCTGTACCGCATCCGCTTCGAGCCAAAGCTACACGACCGGCATAACCTCGGGTCACTCAACCTGGATTTCGACGACGAGGATGGCGGTGCCGCGTGGAAGGGTGTTGCACTCATCGACCCAGCCGAGTACCAGCCGGTCAGGGTAACCATCGATCTGGCGGCGAAGATTCCACTAGGAGCTTGTTGAAAAGCGGCTCTGGGACGGGCCCAGCGACGTAATAATCGCGGTTCAGTAGTTGCTCTGGCGGAAAACCCGGCGGATGTTGTGTTCCGCGGCCGCCAATCGCGACCGGGCGGCGCTTCGATCAGACCGTCGCCGCTTGCAGTTTCGGAATTTCGCCACAGGTTGAACGCTGCCGCCGTCATCACAAACAACCAGTCGACCTTGACTAGGCCCCGCAGCTTCACCTGGCGTATTCCTCCCACCGCTTTCATCCACCCGAACACACGCTCGATGCGCGGCCGTCTCTTTTGGCTGACCTGATAACTGGCATGGCGCGTCGTCCGCGCGTCCACTGCGCTACCGCCCCGGCGATTCCCATTCTGCGTGACGTGCGGACCAACTCGCATCTCTCGCAGCAGCGGTACGAAATCGCGCGCGTCATAGGCTTTGTCCGCGCCCACGCTGCGGATCGGCTCACGGTTTCGCCAGCGCCGGTGCACCATCAGCAGCGCTGCATCGCGCTCGGCGGTTCCATCCGCAGCGGTCACCATCGCATCCACGATCAGGCCCTTCCGATTCTCCATCCAGCACGTGCCCCAGATAACTCAACTTGGCTTCCTGTCCATGCCCCTTGCGATACAGCTTCGCCTCCGGATCGGTCTTAGAGACATGCGTGTCGTTGCGCCGCTGGTGCCCGTGAAAGTTGCCCGGTTCCTCATCCCCCCGTCCTTTTTCTGAAAGCTTTTCTGGCTGGCCCAGGCTTCGATCAGCGTGCCATCCACCGTGAAGTGCTCATCCGACATATACCCCCGCGCCTGTTCCCGCACGCGCTCGAAAAACATTCGCGCCACTTCTTGATTCAGCAGCCGCTCGCGATTCTTGCGGAACACCGCGTGATTCCACACCGGTTCGTCCATTTCCATGCCCACAAACCAGCGGAACAGCAGGTTGTAGTGGAGCTGCTCCATCAGCATCCGCTCGCTGCGGATCGAATAAAACACCTGCAATAACAGCGCGCGCAGCAACCGCTCCGGCGGAATGGAAGCGCGGCCGTTCTCCGCATACAGCTTGTCGAACTGGCGCGCCATCGACCGCAGCACTTCATCGACGGCCCTGCGGATCGGCCGCAACGGATGATCCTCCGGCACCCGCTCTTCCGGTCTTACCTAGCTGAAAGCATCAAACTGTTGTTGTACGCAGCAATTAGCCACGATGTTGGGCAATATCAGTAGCTACGTCATGTGCACATTACCTCGACATCTGGGGACACATCAAGCGAGTTCGAAAGGATATCTGGGCTGCGTATCGGGGACCAGGCCAACACTAAGCCCATCGCGCAGTCTGGGAAGGTCCCTAAAACTTCAACGCTGCGGATGTTGCCGAATCTGGTCAAACGGGGAGGCTACCGGCATCAAAACTCGAACGCGATTGTTATTTTCATCGGCGAAATAAATATTGCCAGATCGGTCTACGGCGATGCCTACGGGAAAACTGATTTGTGCGAGCAGCGCTAACCCGCCGTCGCCGCTGAACCCACTTACTCCGTTTCCTGCGATCGTATGGATCATCCCCGTCATTGCATCGATCCTTCGTATCCGATGGTTGATCGTATCTGCTATGTAAAGGTTTCCCGCAGAATCTAATGCCGCTCCTTGGGCGTGATTCAACATTGCGTTCTGGGCCGGTCCACCGTCGCCGCCGAAACCGCCAGTACAAGCCAATGCATTTAAGGGCGTGGCTACCGTCGTACACGGGCCGGAGCCAGCCACAGTTGTCACAATTCCGGAACTCGCTGTCACTTTGCGGATGCGAGAGTTCTCAAAGTCGGATATATAGATGTCTCCGGCTCGATTGATTGCCGAGGGAATGGGGTCCCAGAAAAGGGCATCGATGGCCGGACCGCCATCACCTCCGAAGCTTGTAACAAATTGACCTGCAACGGTTTCGATGATCCCGGTATTCGCAGCAAGTTTCCGAACACGCGACCAAGAACTGGAAAAGTAAAGATTGCCGGCGGTGTCCAGCGTGATTCCCGTAGGTCGGGCGACTCCTGCATTGACGCCAGCTCCTCCGTCGCCGCTATCGGTCACGGAGCCGGTGCCGGCGACAGTGGTTATGATCCCAGATGCAGCCTCAACGCGCCGTATACGATTGTTATCGCCGTCGGTGAAGTAAAGGTTCCCGGCCGAATCGAGTGTAACACTGATGGCCTGTCCCAATCTCGCGTTCGTCGCCTGACCGCCATCGCCGCTGTATCCCAAGATACCCGTGCCTGCTACCACGGTTGTGCCGCCGTCTTTCAGCCAGATTTTGCGGATGAAACCGCTCCAGTCACTGACGTAAACATCGCCTGCCGAATCCACTGCCACGCTCGTCGGAAAGTTTAGGGAAGTACGCCTGCACCCTCGCCAGCAACTGTCGAAATTGTGTATTGCTGCCCAAACATAGGCACGCACGCGAGCAGCAGTATTGTTCGTACGGGAGGCACACTTTGATTGTGACGCATTCGTTGTGTCACGTCATCGAGTGAATTTCCGGCGCCGGGCGCGGATCGCCTCTACAGGTGTTTCTGGATTGAGACTCACAACGGAAAGCCGTTAAGGAAAGCGCCCTCGTTAAGCAACATTATCGCCAGCGATCCGGGTCCTCATTTCCCGACTTCCCAGAACGCAGCTTCCGGATGGCCGACCATACATCCGCTATCCGCGACCATGCCGTTATCCGAGGTCCGCGACGATGAGTGAGGGCACTTTCCCCGGATTTGAAAAAGTCCTTGCTGGCACCGGAACCGCCCCTTGGGGAACCGCCCCTGGGGGTTGCATCATCCCAACCGCCAGTGATAAGCTTCGTCTCACACCATGGGCCCAGCGCCGACCATCACGATCCATGTCCCGGGCCCGCTGCGCACGTACTGTGCGGGCGCAGCGCAGCTCTCGATCTCGGCGCACACCGTGCGCGCCGCGCTCGAGGACCTCGAGCGGAGCCAGTCCGCTTTGTATCGCAATGTCTGCGACGAAACGGGCACGGTGCGCCGCCACGTGAACGTGTTCGTGAACTCGGACAATGTGCGCGACCTCGACGGGCTCGACACGGCGCTCGACGCCGGGGGACGTGCGTCACGATCCTGCCCGCGGTCTCAGGAGGTTGAAGATGGCGGATCGAGTCATTCTCACCATCGGCACCAAGAAGGGCGTGTTCGTCGCCGAGGCGGCGAAGCCGCGGCGCAGCTTCGCGCTGCGCGGGCCGTTCGGACCCGGCGTGGCCGTGTACTCGACGCTGATCGACACGCGCGGCACGCCGCGCCTCTACGCCTCGAGCTGCAATCCGTTCTTCGGCATGAAGGTGCTGCGTTCGACCGACCTGGGCAAGAGGTTCAAGGAGACGAAGTCGGCGCCGGCGTTCCCGAAGGACGACGGCCGCGCGCTCGCCAACATCTGGTCGCTCGAGGCCGGCGGCGGCAAGAAGGACCTGTGGTGCGGCGTCGAGCCGGCGTCGCTTTTCCGGAGCCGCGACGGCGGCGATTCGTGGGAGATGGTGCCCGGCATCAGCAACCACGAGCACGCGCGCAAGTGGCAGCCCGGCAACGGCGGGCTCTGCATGCACACGATCCTGCGCGACGGGAATCGCGTGCACCTCGGCATCTCGACCGGCGGCCACTACCTGAGCGAGGACGGCGGCGAAACGTTCAGGGCGTCCAACAAGGGCGTCGGCGCCGGCTTCGCGCCCGATCCCTATCCCGAGTTCGGCCAGTGCGTGCACAAGATCGCGCGGCACGACGACGCGCCCGGCCGGCTCTACATGCAGAACCACGGCGGCTGGGCCGATTGGACCGGGCCTGGCGGGCCGCGGCCGGACATCGGCGTGCTGCGCAGCGACGACCACGGCCACACGTGGCGATCGATCGCCAAGGGGCTGCCGTCGGACTTCGGCTTTCCCGATCGTCGTCCACCCGCACGACGCCGACACGGTCTACGTCATGCCGCTCGAGCCGGCGACGCGCACCTGCCCGGGCGGCGCGCCCGCGGTGTGGCGCAGCGAGAACGGCGGCGACTCGTGGAGCCGGCTCGCGCGCGGGCTGCCGAAGAAGGAGAGCTACTTCACCGTCCTGCGCGACGCGATGGACATCGACCAGCTGAAGTCGCCCGCGCTCTACTTCGGCACGACGACCGGCCAGCTCTGGATCGGGCGGGACGGCGGCGAGGAGTGGGACTGCCTGTTCGACTCGCTGCCGCCGATCCACAACGTGAAGGTCGCGGTGGTGTGAGTATCGGACATGCCGGGGCTCACTCAGCAGCCCGCCTTGAAAGTCTGATTTTGGCCCCTCTTAAGAAAGCACCTGGCACTGTCGAAATCCGATGATCGCCACGATCTTCGTCTCTGCGATCATGGCGACCTACCCGATGGCGTCGTCCGCACGACGTGATGAGACCAAACGCGCCCACCGGGCGTGCTCGTGGTGCGGTTCTGGTGTTCGGAAATCACTTTTTCCAAACGCTCAGTTGCTGGCAGCTAAGAGCACGATTCCTACGTCGATTCCGGAAACGTCCGCTCCGCCCTTGTGGTTGCACCACCGGCTGCGCTATTCACCCGGAGGTGTTTCCGAACGGGAATACTCGATCAGAAGACAGATTGTTGCTCCTGGTTAACGGCGCATCCGGAAGTTATCATGCCAAGTTCCCGTCCAGAAGTCCGGCTCGGAGAACGTGCCTGATGTCGCGCATTATCGCAAGCAACTTCCGCCCGCGTCGAACTTAAGACTGTTTTTCAAATGCGGGATCGGCGGACCCAAGGCGACTTTTCGGGAGTAATCGGCTCGAACGCCATATCTCGGGAGCTTTGGAAAGGCCTAATGCTGTTCGCGCTCGGGCTTCGTTGGTTCTTTGGCTCCTTGCCACTCATAGCTGAGAGACGCTTGGCAAACTCGAATCGAATTGCTGTCAGTGCATCGTGGATGGTCCCGGCGTCCCATCGGACCAAGTGCCGGCCAAAACCATGAAGATGGTCACCCGTTCTTCCGGATCGTTCCCCGCTATCACCGGCGAGCCAGGCAGATTGGCTCCCCAGCTTTTCACGGCATCACCCGAAACGAAAAACATGAGATGGGGATGCCAGCTCATGTCGTCGTCGCTCAGGTACTGCTGCTTCGCCATCATGTAGCACATCGCTCCCGGAGCCAGCGCGGGTAGTTCCCTCTTTTCCAATGCGGACGTAGTCGCCGCGAGGATCTGTGCTTTCGATTTTCCCGCCAGCACAAGTTTGGTTTTCTTCAGAAAGATGGGCAGAAACGTCCTTGAGGCTGCCGGATTGAAGCAATGCGGGGCGCGGATCTTAGGGTTCCAGAATTCCGGGTCATCGGTCGGCTTCGCCCAGGATCGCTCGACGATGCAGACGAAGCCATTCGAGCCCTTCACGGCAGTTGCGTAGCCATCCCGTCGCAGCACCATCACTTCGGCTGCATCCGAAATCGATGCCGGAGCGGAACTCCGGGCCAGCGCTATCTCAGCCTTCTCGTCCGGAATCAAATACTGGTCGAGAGGAGCCATGACCGGATAGGGAGCCTTCGCAGCTTGCGCTCGTGCACAGGCCGGCCAGAGGAAAAGAATCGGAATAACGAATGCTAACGCTGTGATCCTGATATTGTTCTTCCGCATTTGATTCTCCGATGAGAGCATTTTTGTCAGGTTTTGAGCCGCTAACCGTCAGGCGGCGCAATGCACCACTGATGATGGTATCCGATTCGTCCTGACAAACGCGCATCGCACCGCCGATTCGACCGCCAACGTTTCGCCGGTTCCACCGGACACTGGCCGACTTGCAGAAGAGTAATTTGATTCTCAAACGCCCGCAGAGCCACTTTCCGAGCCGACGAACCGGGAGCAATCCGAAACCAAACGCTTCGCTGTTTCAGGAACGAGTGATGCCGTGAGCGCTCTCAGCCCTTCGCGCGAGGGCTGCGTCGGTCCCTTACCGACCAAGCTCTGCTGGAGCTTCGGGCAGCGGCCCGTGGATCTCGATTCCGTGCCGCTCAGCCAGCGCCATCAATCGCTCCATATCGGGCGGGGACGGAGGCTCCGCGATTGGCGTCGCCTGATCTAAAACAAACCGCTCGAACCCGGCCGGAGTGCACATCACAAGCATCCTGACCGGCCGGTCGCCGATTGCTTTGAACCCATGCGCAATATCGCGCGGCCCGTACACAAAAGCGCCGGGCCCAGCCTCCAGCCACTCGCCGCTGCACACGAACGCCACTTTCCCCTCCAGCACGTAGAAGCACTCGTCCTCCCTATGATGCGTGTGGTAGGGCGAGGCAAATCCCACCGGCATCTCCCAGTGTTCGATCATTCCGAACGCTCCATTCGTCGTTTCGCCCGTCGCCCTCGTCAGCGTCGGAACACCCAAGAATCGGTAGCCGGCATTTTCTCTTGTATTCAGATAAGGTTGTTGCATCGCGATCATTTTAGTCTTTTTATCGACGGTGCCGGATCACGCGTCACTCAAAAACTGACCTCCTCCGAAGCGGTCCGAGCGGATTACGAGAAACGCGCGTGTGTCCGCTAATGCATTGGCCGAGTCGCCGGGCAACGGGATAAGTCCAACTGCCCGTTAAGTGGTGATATAGGAATGTATCGGCCTCGACCTCCGGGCGGGGATCAACTACTGCTTGATCACGATAAACCACGCAGCGACGATCGGACCCTGTGGGCCGCGGCCACGTCCCGCCGTCGGTGGCGGGGCGTCGGCGGGTGGCGGCGGAGCCGGACCGCGCTCGGGCTGGAAGAGGTACGACGTTGTGCGTCTCCGGATCGACGGCGATCGTCTTCGCGCCGGCGAACGTGGCGACCGTGGCGACCACGGTGTACTTGTCGGGCGAATCCTGGTGGACGACGGTGACGTTGCCCTCGCCCCCGTTCGGAATGTAGATCAGCTTCTTCGACGGATCCCATCCCAGGGCGTCCACGCGCGTGCCGTTCTTGATGGTCGCCACGACTTTGCCCGTGTCTGGCATCCACGACGACGGATGTCTTGCTGCAGCCGGAGAAGATGCGGTTCGAGGCTTTGTCATACGCGATGCCCGTCGGCCCCTCGCACGGCGCGAGCGGCCACGAGGCGGTCGCCTTCCACGTCTTGACGTCGATCACCTGGATCGTGTTCTTGCCTTCGTTGTTGACGAAGATGTGTCCTTTGCCATCGGCCGCGGCGCCTTCGGGCGCCGTGTCTTCGAGCTCGACGGTGGCGACGATGTCGCCGCTCTTGGGATCGATCGCGGTGAGCGTGCCGATCGGCCGGCTGTGATTCGTCAGGATGATCTTGTCGTCGGGCTCATCGTACATGATGCCGTCGAGGCCGGCGGCCGACCTTGATTTGCTTGATCACCGCCAGCGTCTTCAGATCGAACATCGTGACGGTCTGGTCGCCGCCGTTCGTCGTAAAGCCGTGACCGGCCTTGGTGGCGATGCCGGCGCCATGCACGCCCGGCGTGTTCGGAATGTCGCCGAGCACTTTGCCGGTGGCGCCTTCGACCACCATCATGTGGGTGGCGCGCGAAACGAACACGCGGCCCGTGGCGGCTTCGACGGCGACGTAGTCCGTGCCGCCGTCGCCCTTGATGTCGAACTTTTCAACCTTGAACGTCTGCGCGTGCCCGACGCTGGGAGCGGCGAGGCTGCTTGCGAAGAAAGCAGCAAGTGCGGTCAGTAAGCGTCTGGTCATATGGCCTCCATCGTGATTTCTTTTTGATACGGAACGGCTTCACTCGGGATTTCCATTCTGGCATCCCGGCGTGCGTAGTATACAGCAGGATGATGTTCCTCGGCCAGACGTTTCTTTAGCGGGAAAGCGTCGACGGATTGTGGGCTGTGCTACCGTGATCGAGAGAGGTGATGGCGATGTTGCCACTGGCACCTGAAACAGCTCTTAGGGATACACTCTCACTCGAAGAACGAATCCGGCCCAAGCTGAACGGGAGATTCTTCGAACCCACGAGGACGCTCTCGTCAATGAAGCGTCTGAAGAGTCTTTCCCGGCCAGCGACGCTCCGGCGTATTAAGACGCCGGGCCTGTTCGGAAAACCCTCCCAGCGAATAGCCCAGCTGGTGGCGCAAGCACAAGCGCTTAGCTAGCAGTAACTTAGCGTTCGGAAAACACATGATTTCCCTGCACCTACACCCTGGAGCAAACGGTGTGACTTCACCGCCCGGAAAGCGGGTCACCCCAGCCCGGTGCTGTGGAGCGCCGGGTGCGGTGAATCCGCCGATCATCAATGCGAACACGCTGCCGCTGCAGGATATTTCAGTAAAGCGTACCCGAGTCGTTCGAGGAGCAAGTGATCATGATGGTCGGCGGGCTTAGCACAAAACCATCATAGGTTCCTTTTTTAATATCCCGTCAAAATCAGGCGAGGGCTTCTTGTACGCATTTCGGATCGTCGATCGTCATCGCCAAGTCGCGAAATAGCGATTGGGCTCGGGTGTAGAGCCAACGCGAGCACAACATTTCAGCGAACGTTCAGATTCGCCTGCTATGGTCATTCAGGAGATCACCATGATGCATATTCTGACCGTTTCGGTGACGATGCTTGCTCTCAGTGGACTTGTCCTAGCCCAGGAGAAGAAGGGAAAGGGTCTGCAAGTCAAGGACCTGCCTGCAGCCGTGCAGAAGACCGTGCAGGACAATCTCAAGGGTGGCGAGATCAAGAACATCGGCAAAGAGAAAGAAGATGGGGTAGAGCAGTACGAAGTCGAAAGCGTGCTTAACGGAAAAACGCGGGACTTCAACGTGGATGCCAAGGGCACGCTCCTGGTGATGGAAGAAGGAACCACCATCGACGCCATTCCTGCCGCAGCCAAGGCCGGCATTCTGAAAAAAGTTGCCGACGGCAAGCTCGCGATGGTCGAAACCTTCATGAAGCCCGGACAGCCGATGATGTATGAAGCCTCCTACGCCGACAAGAAGGGCAAAAAGCACGAAGTGCTTGTGAAGGCGGATGGCACGGAAACAAAAGAGTAATAACCACGGTTAATTCTCGTGTCCGGTTCCCTGCTTCTGGGTGCGGAGCCAGTGTGGTTATCTTCACCGAAATAGACATCCAGAACCTTCGGACGACGGAGCTGAGCCTTTCAGCGAACCCGTAACCTGATTGGACGGCGTGTAAATAAAAGTTCTAACAAGGTGCCAATCGACGATATGTATCATCTAAGGAGACTCCTTGATGATCAGTGGCATCCCGAACGCGACGCAAACCGAACCCGTAGTCCAGTCCACCGAGACATCGAATCAAAAGCCGACTAAGGCTGAACCGCAATCCGCCGCCGGCACGGACTCCGTTCAGTTGAGCAAGGCCGCCCCCGGCCCGGAACCGGAGGCGGCGTTTTGAAGGACCGGCGTGGCTGGCTACTTCCTTATGCGGTAGCTGCGCTCGCCGGCGGCGTTCTTTGACGATTCGATCCTCTCCCCGCCCTTGCTGCCCAAGATGCTGACGAACCCCCGCACGGTGTGCGGCTGCCAGCCCGTGGTCTCCATGATCTCGGCCAGCGTCGCGCCCTTGGCGCGCTTCATCATCGCGATCACCTCCGCCTTCTTGTTGCTGCGGGCCTCGGCCGCGTCCTTCCGCGCCCGGGCCGCCTTTGGCCTCCTTCTTGGGCGCGCCGGCTTTGGCTTTGGCACCCTTGGCACGGTTCTTGGCTTTGGGCGCGTCTTTCTTCTTGCTGGCGCCCTTCTTCGCGGGGGCCGTCCAGCATCAGCACGCTCCCCGGGCATCTGCCGCCGCTCGCCAACCATAGCCGTGTTTGAGTAGCGGGACGGGCCCCGGGGATGCAGATCGCACACTATCTACTTCGGGTGCACGGGGCAAGCGCATGCCAAGCTGGAAGCTTGGAGGCCCAGGAAAGCAATCGGTCAGCGTCCGTAAATCAGCAGGTGAAATGTTCCCGGCTTGGCGAGGGGCTGCGGACTCTTCTGTTTTGAATCCGCGGCGGGCGCCTCGAAATCGGAAGTGTCGACGAGCAAGTTGTGCGTTTTCGAATCGAGCGCCATCGTCTTTGCGCCGAACTCCGTCTTCACCGTCTGGACCATGCTGAATTTATCTGGGGAATCTTCGTGAAAAATGTGGATCGTTCCATCGCCGGTCGAACAGGCGGCCAGTCCGGTCTCCGGATCGAAAATGTTGGAATCGACCCGTGCGCCTATGGGGAACGGCTCACCGATGATTTTCCCGTTGTCAGCATCCATGACCAGGAAGACCTTCGGGTCGCGGCAACCGATGAACAGACGGCGATGCTGCCGGTCCATAGCCATCGATACGGGATGGCCACCCGAGCTGACGGGCCACCGCGCCGTGATTTTCATTGTGCGGGAATCGATCGCAATGACCTCGTTCTTGTCTTCCAGATTGTCGTAGATCATTCCCCGACCATCCGCCACGGCTTGTTCGGGCGCTCCGTCGAGCGGCAGCGTCGCAATCACGGTTCCCGCAGCGGGATCAATCACGGTGGCGCTTTTGGAGTCGCCGTTGAAAACGAACACCCGCTTCGAAGCCGGGTCATAGATGATCGAATCGGCATCCGGTTCGCCTTTGATCTGACCGATGGTCTTAAACGTTTTCAGATCGAAGATGACAATCTGCGCGGCATCGCCGTCGCTGATATATCCGCGCCCCAACTCGGGCACCAGGGCGACGCCGTGATCGCGCTTCAAGCCGGTGACCTTGCCGGCCAAATCGCCGGTATCGAGATTGACGACCAGAAACTCGGTGCCATGCGAAAGATAGGCACGGCGCGCCGGAGCATCTACGTTGATGTAGTCGAAGTATTCGCGCCCCCCTTCTGCGGCGCCAAATGAAATCCTCTTGATCATGTGGTAATTCGTTGCGGCTGCGAGCGCCATAATACAGGCGCCGAGCAAGATCAGATGCCTCATTTTGCGGGCCTCCTCAGAACGATTCTACCCTCCTCAGGTCGATTAAACCGCCTACCGACTCATCTTGGCAGCCGTTGTCAGCATCCGGCTGGGCATCAAACACCGAGTCCTCGGTCCGGAGCGTCCCAGCACCCTTGAGACGGTTGCGGATTTTGCATCCATGTACCAACGACAGGGTAAGTACGCCCTTGCGAAGATTCATTCCGCGCAGTCCCTGGCGGGGCAGAGGGTGCGGAGGGCGGCGGAGCCGGTGATGCGTTCGCCGGTGGGTTGGAGGAAGACGGCGTCCGGGGCGTAGAGGTTCAGGAGGGGTTCGAGCTGTTTGGTGCGAAGGTCTTGGACCCAGGTATCGCGGATTTTGGCGAGGGTTGCGAGAGTCGAAGCTTGGGAGGCGGCGGTCGCGGTGGGGGAAAAAGTCGGTTCGAGGATGCAGAACAGGAACGTTATGGCGGCGCGGCGCGAGCGGGGGAATAGCGGCGATTTAGCTGGGCGTGTGGAAAGGACGTTCATGGAGGCTCCTACTAACTTCCGCGATACAACAATCCAACACGGCCGAACAGGGGCCGGCCGCGCGCTCTCCACGCTATTTCAAAGGCGAAAAATCCGTCGGGTCGAGATACACGGACTCCACCTTCTTCACAATGTTGCCATTCTTCGGATCAGCGGCGACTTTTAAGAATTCGGGATCTTTGCGAAATTCGGCCCAGTTCTTTTCGGCGGCGGCGCGGTTGGGATGCGCCAGCAGGTAGATCAGCGTATTCTTGGCGAGTTCCGGGTCCTGCGGAACCCAATAACCGATGCTCTCGATGCCGTGGCGCTTGAAGGTTTCGATGTGGTGGTCGCGGAAATTGGCCTTGAGCGCTTCAAGCTTGCCCTCATAGCAGGTGTAAGTCCGGAGTTCATAGACGCGGGACTGCGCCCACGTGCAGGCGGCCAGCAGAGTGGAAAGGAGGAAGATTTTTCGGAGCATGAGAATAGTGTAAGCTGATCTCCACTTGACAATCAAGTGCAAAATGCGAGATGCTTGGTTCCGGGAGGCTCACTCGATTGTCAAGTGAAGGAAAGTCACGTATTCAGGTCCTGCAGGGCACCCTCGATCTCATTGTCTTGCGCACGCTTCGCAGCATGGGTCCACAGCACGCTTACGGTATCGCGGCCCGTCTGGAACAAGTCTCCGGGGACTTGTTGAAGCTCAACCAGGGCACGCTCTATCCAGCTTTGGTTCGTCTGGAACAGCAGGGCTGGATCAAGGGCAAATGGGATAAGACAGAAAACGGCCGGAAAGCGAAATACTACGCCATCACCAAAGCCGGATTGAAAGCGCTCGGGGAGGAAACGCAGCGCTGGCGCCAACTGTCCGGCCTGGTGGAGAAGCTGTTAAGTGAGGAGTCTTGAGCCATGCTGCACGTCAGGCGGCTGTTTGCAAAGCTGAAGGATCTCTTTGGTCGCGGCCGCGCTGACCGCGAACTGGCGCGCGAATTGTCCGCGCATTTGACGCTGCTGGCAGATGAGTTTCAGCGCCGCGGCATGAGTATCGAAGACGCGCGGCTTGAGGCGCGGCGCGCCTTCGGCGGCGTTGAGCAAGCCAAAGAGCTCCACCGCGATGAACGTTCCGTCCTTTGGCTGGAACAGGCCATCGCGGACGTGCGTTATGCCTGTCGAAGCCTTTTGAAAACTCCCGGATTCGCCGCCATCGCCGTCCTCACGCTGGCACTTGGCATTGGCGCCAACATCGCCATCTTCACGGTGGTGAACGCCGTACTCTTGCGGCCGCTCCCGTTCCAGCAACCGGAGCGCCTGGTCCGCGTCTTTGACGATCTGAACGGCTCGGGTGCTAAGGACGTCGGCATGTCCATGCCGGAACTCCAAGACCTGCGCCATCAATCTGGTGTTTTCGAGCGCATCAGCGCCGTCGTGACGGAAAGCACCGCGCTGAGCGGAGGAGATCACGCCGAGCGCATCGAGATGCTCGGCACCAGCTTCGATTACTTTCAGGTCCTCGGCGTCAACGCCGCCCTCGGGCGAGTGTACGGACCCCAGGATACGGTGCCCGGTTTTAGCGAATTCGTGGTAATCAGCGATGGGCTCTGGAAGCGTCAATTTGGCGGCGATCCGCATGTCCCGGGGCGAAGAATTCGAGTGGACGAAGATGGCTACACCATTGTCGGAGTGATGCCGCCCGATTTCCGGCATCCCGGCCAGACCATGATCGGCGATGTGGAAGTTTGGCTCGCGAACGGCTTCACAGGAAATCCGATGCTTTCGCCGCCGGTGCGTGCGCAGCGCATTGTGCCCGGCGCCATAGCGCGCTTGAAACCGGGTTTGACCATTCAGCAGGCCCAACAGCGATTGGATGCGCTTGCCGCTCATCTGACCGAGACTTATCCGAAGGATTATCCGTCCGCGACCAAATGGTCGCTGCGGCTCGAACCTGCGCAGGAAAGCTTGACCGGCAGCGTGCGACCGACGCTGGTGGTGTTGCTGGCCGCTGTCGGATTCGTTTTGCTGATGGTCTCGGTCAATATGGCCAACCTCCTGGTAGCGCGTTCGTCCGCTCGCTTGCGGGAGTTGGCGATCCGTCAGGCGCTGGGCGCCTCGCGGGCGCGCCTGGTGCGGCAACTCCTAACCGAGAGCATACTCATTTCGCTGGCCGGTGGCTTGGCCGCAATGCTGGTTCTGGCGCTAACAAAAGAATCGCTGCTGGCACTTATGCCGGCCGATCTGCCGCGTCTCATCGAAGTACACTTCGATGCCCGAGTGGTGGGCCTCGCCTGCGTGCTCTCGCTCCTTACCGGAATTCTGTTCGGCTTGATGCCGGCGCTGGAGGCCTCTCGCACCGACCCTAATCGGGATCTGAAGGACGGCGCGAGGAACGGCACTCCCGGCCTGCGGCAGAATCGTTTTCGAGGCGCTCTGGTGGCCACCGAGATCGCCTTGTCGGTGGTGTTGTTGAGCTGCACAGGACTGCTGGTTCATAGCTTTTGGAACACCCTCCGCGTAAATCCCGGTTTTGATCCGAATGGCCTGACGGTTGCTCGCATCTGGCTTCCGTATCCCAATAACCCGGCCGCCAACCGGTATCTAACGGCTCCTCCGCTAGCCGCTTTCAGCCGGGAGGTGCTGCGGCAGGTCAGGATGCTTCCCGGCATCGAGGATGCTGCGATGGGAGGCGACAACAGCGTTCCCTTGGTGTATAACGGCTTTGCCCGACGCGCTTTCTCGTTGCCCGACGAGCCCGATTCCGGCCAGAAGCAGCGGTCCGCCGAGTACGCCTCCGTGAGTCCGGACTTCTTCCAGGTGGTGCGTGCGCCTTTACTGCGCGGGCGAGTGTTTACCGAAGCGGATACGGATAAGAGCAAGCGCGTCGTTCTGGGAAACGAATCCTTCGCGAAGCAGTATTTGTCAGGCCACGGTGTCGGAAAGCGCATGAACTGCCTTGGCAAAGATTGGGAGATCGTGGGCGTGGTGGGCGACGTACGCGATGATGGCCTGGATACTCCGGTTGCGCCGCGCTTCTACTTAGCGCTCTATCAGGAACCCGCCAACGAGTTGGCCGTTTTTCTGCGCGGTGCATCCGACTCAAGCGGGCTAAAGCAGGCTGCCACGAGAATCGTGCAGGGAGTGGATCCCGATGCGCCGGTTTACGGCGTTCGAAGCATGCGGGAAATGATGGCTACTTCGCTCGCTCGCCGCAGGTTCTCGCTCTCCTTAATGGCAGTCTTCGGCGTGCTGGCGCTGTTTCTGGCATCCATTGGAATTTACGGCGTCATGGCTTATGCCGTCAGCCAGCGAGCGCAGGAATTTAGCATTCGGGTGGCTCTCGGCGCGGAAGCGCGCGACATTCTGCTGCTCGCCTTGCGCCCCGGCGTCATCCTCACGTTGACGGGAGTGGTGCTGGGACTGATGGCCGCGCAGGGCGCATCGCATTTGATGGCGAGTCTGCTGTTTGGCGTCTCGCCGGCTGATCCCATAACTTTCATCGGCGTACCTGTCGGGCTCGCTTTAATCGCATTGCTCGCATGCTGGATTCCCGCGCGGCGTGCGGTTCGCATTCAGCCCGGCGTGGCTCTTCGATCCTAGCCAGCGCAGAGAATTACCGCAGGTTGGGTGTGTTTTGCAGCAGCCCCCTGGGAGGATCAACGATGTTCCGTAGTCTGAGTCTGGGAGTTGTGTTTATGGCGTCCGCGCTCGCACAGGCACATCCACCGCAGATTCTCGAGGTCGCTCGCGAATATCTCAAGCCGGGCGCCGTCCAGGCGGTCCATAAGATCGAAGTGGACGCGGCGCGGATTTGCATCCGGTTGAAGTTTCCCCATCGCTACCTGGTACTCGAGTCGCTCACCGGGCCGAAGGAGTTTTGGTATCTCAACGCGTTCGATTCGCAGGCGGATCTGGATGAGGTTAGCAGGGAGTACGAGGGAAACAAGGCCTTGACATCGGCGTTGGCGGAGAACCTCAAACGGAAGGCGCCTTATCTGGCGGCGGAATCGACCAACGTTTTCTTGAATTACCGGCCGGAGTTGAGCGGGGGAACTCCGTGGGTGATGGGTCACGGGCGCTTTCTGGTCGCCGCTTGGACGAAAGGGTCGGCCGGCACGGGTGGCACGGTGTTCGAGGGGCCTGACGGCAATCGACTAGTGATTCGCGCCGTGCGAACTCGGGCTGAGGCGGAATCGATGGCGGCGGCAGGGGCGGGAACCCATGTTTTTGCGATGCACCCGGAGTTGGGTTGGCCGGACGAAGAGTGGGTCGCGGCCGATCCAGAGTTCTGGCGTGTGCGAGTGAGGTAGGCCCTCCGCCTGAAATCGACCGTGGCCAGGATTGGCTTCGCAAGAGAATTGACGTGGGCGCGGCGCGGCCTGACATCAAGGAAATCGGCTCCGTGGGGCACGTTTAGGTCAGTACTGACGAGGAAGCGGCGATCGCGTGCGACGGTCGTATCCCCGCCTTATAACCCCGCTATGCGCGGTGTCTGGTTTGGTCCCGCAGCGTTTATTTGTAAAAGCTGTGGAAAGGCCGGGCGCACGCCACGGCGCATCGGCGCCTCATCGCCCACTCTCCCGTTCACCGCCGTGGAAAGAACGCCGATTCGCGCCCCCATCACGCGCTACTTGGAAATTCCGTATTTCCCCGCCCAGCAACCCCGGCCTGCGAAGCTGGTCCAGAAGTCCGCTTGCGGGAAGTTACCCGTTGTGGTTCATTATCGGCTGCAACTTCAGCCAGCACGGAGCCGTCCGCACGCGGTGGTACGCAATGATGATGCCTTATATCTTGGAAAACGGATGGTATGCGGGCTTCTTTGCCGCCAGGAGGATGTGCCGCAGCCTAGGGTATTGATCGACGGCTGTCTGAATGCCGTGGTGCAAGAGTTCAGGCAGCGCGCTGACGTCGTCCAGACGCCATGGGTGAGTCGGCATTTTGAAATCTACGCGGGTGTAGCGCTCGCTTCCCATGAGGTAGCGTGCTTGGAAGTGTACCCTTGTGATTGTGCGCCGCCTACGACATCGAAGAGTCGCGGTCCCCACCAGATCAGGCCATCATCGGTTTCTCCTGGCTTTGCGTAATACTGAGGTTCGCCAGCCCCGATTGAGAGCATGTAAACGTCCTCGGGGCTAAAGATCGGGTCTAGGTCAGGCCGTCGGCAAACATCGCGGATTCTCATGGCTTCAACGTACCCGATCATGGCCGGGTTGTTCGCCCAGAGCCCGCCGTCAGCGTACGCACTCCCCGGTCCGATCACGGCGTGCGGGAAGAAAGTTGGTGCGGCGGCGGTTGCGAGGCCGACATCGACGGCACACAGGTGGCGGTCACGAATGAAATCAGGCTGGTGTGGAGTCTTAAAGGTGACCGTGCGACCGTAAATCAGGTCTACGGCCGGTATCACGAGCCGAGACGCGGTTGCGTCGGCCATCGTCCTCTTCACGTAAACGTCTGCTAGAGCTTCGCGTAAGGCTCTCGCGTCGTATCTGGACCGATACAAACTATCACCATCGAGGTCGGGAATCTTGCGCTTGGCAAAGTTGAGACAGGCCCGTTGCCACCTCGGTACGCGAGACGGCAGTCGACGTGTGAAGATGTAGGGGCCGCGTTCCTCGTAGAGCTGCCTGATACGCGCCGCCGGCTCTCCCAAGCCGAGCGCGAGCGCGATAATCCCGCCGGTCGAGGTGCCAGCGATGAGATCAAAGAAATTGGTGATAGGAGCCGCCAGTTCCTCCTCGAGCCGCGCCAGAAAGGCCGCGGCGAAGGCTCCCCGGATTCCGCCACCGTCCAAACTAAGAATGCGGAACATCACCGTCGTCTAACGCGGGTTCGTGGGGAATGCCGCCACCCTCCCAGCTTCCTGTCGCAAGCCAGACTTCGTAGTAGTACAGCCACAGCGATAACCAAGGGATTATTGTGGTGGCAATCATCATGTCCGAACGCCATTCACCTCCCGCCGGAAAGAAAAGGCACGGCCGGTCAAGCGCATACGTGTGTGGAATCCGCTCACCTTCCTCTCGCGTGCGCAAGCCGTCGACGTATGCTGCCGGTCGTCTACCAGGTTCGTAGATTATCGTAACAGCGTATTCGCGGCTCGCCGAGGTCGGTCGCAAGGTGCCGGTGCTTCGCAGCGTACGATTTGTTACGTTGGTCTCAAAGGAACGGTGGTACTGACGCATCCATGCCCCTTGCTCGCGGACGCTTAGGGTGTGGACGCGATTTATCATGAGCCGTAGAAGCTGTTGCGCGGAATCGCAATCCCCGCCGCGGCGGAGAGGACCCCTTTGAGGGCTCCATATGCAACTCGCGCTTATTGCGCAGTTGCTGGGTCTCGCGAGCCTTTTCTAAAACGACGCGCTCAGCAAGCGGTTTGCCGACAAATCCACCGAGCGACTTCGCCATTTCGTCAATGCCATCACCGGCCATCAGACGATCAAGGTGCTGCCGCAAGCTTTGGGCGTATCGAACAAATTGTGGGTAAGTCTCTGCATTCCAACCCGCCGCGAAATTCTCCTGCGGGTTCGTGGGATTGGGCACCCGAGGTATACCGGGGACTCGGGCGATGAACGCACGAATGCCATCAATGATCCCGTCGAGCGCGAGCGTGAGCGATTGGTCCCCGTCGTAAGCCTGTGCCGCCAAGGTCGTGATGAGAATGGATCGCGCGGCGTTCGGGTTGCCATCAAAGAATGAATCTCGATGGCGCTTAAGCAACTGGACCGCGCGCTGGAGAGGGTGTTTGTACTCGGCCGGAACTTGACTGGGTAGGGGACTAATACTTGCATCAAAAGCTCTCTTCTCTAGCAGCTTGCGATACTGGCATCGGCTAAAAAACCATTCGCCGTACCCGATGGGATTACTGGACATCCAGGTCGCCAGTTCTCGATCTGGCACTTTGATCGCCGTGCCGCTGAGTGGGCACGCGGGTATGATATCCAGATGGAAATTGCCAGCGTAGTTGATGCGGAGGCAACGATTCTTCGCCTCCAGTATGAGCCGATAAGTGCCGTGGTCGCGCAAGCGGCGCGCGACCAATTCGTAAATGTGCGATGCCGGCTGCCCGTCGCACCCATTGAGTTGGCAAACCACATCAAGATCGAACTCCTCGCCTCGCCAAGGGCGTATGGTCGTCCCAAGGCGCATGGACCCCTGTGGGTAAATATCTGGACCATACCGGGTAAGCGGGCTGGAGGGATCCGCTAGCCATCGGCCGATGCTTCCGTACTTCTTGGTTGCGTCTTCATATTGCGCTGACGTGAGTTGAACGTCGAGGCAAACTTGCTCCAAGATACCATCGAGATAGAGGAATTGATTCCCCGCATTTGCTGGTGCTGTCATGACCTAAAACCGGTCCCTTCAATCATTCAGATTTCTGAGGCTCCAATCGGCCCTCGCGTGAGTGAACCCTTTGGCACGATCCCAGCCTAAACGACCGAGTAGCTCACAGAGTGAGCCTTAGCGAAAAAACTTAGCCGGCGTGCTTCAGACTTAGTCTCGTTTCCGAGACGATCGTTCGACGCGGTCGTGTGTAGAGGCGAGCCGCGTTTTGGAGCGTATCGGAAATCGACTGGCGAAGATCATCTGGGGCCAGGACTTCCACGTCTGAGCCGTATCGTAGGATCTCCATCGAAAGCTCTTGCGAATTGCTGTATGGCACCTCTAGAAGAACCGCGCCGTCGGGCATCAGGCTCATCTTTTGATCTGGGTGCCACTCGGTTGCCCGTATCCAACGGCCAGCTTTTTTGGTGAATTTTAGGATCGCTGTGTTTATTGGCGCCCGCGAGAAGATTCCGTAGCCCGTTTTCCCCAACCCAGGAACCTCTTCAGCCACCTCAGAACGTCGTCCGCGCCAACAACACAGCATCAATAGCAAATCTCCGTTGTCCGTTCGCGGAGTGACACCACGCGTCCACATACCATTGGCTGCGGTAATAGACCAAGAGAGCTGGCGAAATGATTCGCTTCGTCTCAACGCCCCGACCACGACTCTGGTAGCAAATCTCAACACGCCGCCGCAACAAAGTCGCGTAGACGATGACCTCCAGATGTTTGGGATCCGTGAGCCGAAACGGATTCGGTATGAAGTAAACGCGGTCAGTTATCGATCCGAATGCGCCGTCCTTCAATCCCGTAATCTGCTTGATACGCTGCCTAAATGGCTCAATCTGCTCGCGAAGAAATCCGGGCTGGATCTGATCGATTACATGCGAGAGTAGCAGCAAGGCCTGGATTTCTGCAGAAGTGAGCCAGAATCCCGGAAGGACGAATGCGGGCTTGGCAGGATCATACCGATATCCTCTGGTCTCGCGATCCCATTCAATCGGCGCACCTAGGCGGCTGCGCATGTACTCGAAATCCCGCTTGAGTGTCGCTTCGGAAACTTCGAGACAATCAAGCAGATCGCGCTTGGTAGGGGCGATGCGCCCACGCAATAACCGATCAATTCGCTGCAAACGCTCAGGTTGACTCAAGGCGAACGTCCTTCCGAGAACAGCGTCACCAGACTCGGAGGCAGTTGTGCTGCTTCGGCAAATTCCTGAGAGCGTTGCTCCCCTGGCTATAGCTTTCTCCAAACTGCAAGAAAGGCAAGAACCGAATTATAGCGATGATACCCCTAGATGTCGTGGCAGCAAGAGTCCGACATGGCGACAAACCGTCAACATTGATTCGTAAACGAGACCGCGTATCGCGCGACGCGATCTGTCACTACGATGTTGCAATCCCGCCGAGCTTGGACCACGAGGCTGCCTCGTAACGGAAGTGGCACTGACGACCACCCATCTGTCGGCGAGCGGCTTGACCTGACAGCCCTACTCGGAAGCGATTCGTTGGCGGTGGAGAGCCCCCGGATGCCACCCGGGGACACGGCGCCTGCCGCCCGCGCGGACCAATTCCCGTGCCTCAACTAGGCTCGACGAGGGATGTTTGCATGGAAGGTCCCGTTATGCTCCAGTAAGTGTGGATGAAATGGTGTATCGCTTTGCTGGGGCTTGCTGGTATGCTGCAGGCCCAGCCGCCAGCCGGTGGGGTTGGCTCGCCAACCCTGACCGTCGCAGACCTGGGCTCGTTTGTGGATGCCTTTGTACCAGCCCAACTCGCACGAGAGAATGCGGCCGGGGCGGTCGTGGCAGTAGTGAAAGACGGCGCGGTGTTGCTTTGCCGGGGCTACGGCTATGCGGATATCGAAAAACGAATCCCCATGACCTCCGACACCCTGGTTCGGCCGGCCTCCATCTCCAAACTGTTCACCGCGATTGCGGCGCTGCAACTGCTGCGGCAGGGCAGGCTGGATCTCGACCGGGACGTCAACGCGTATCTCGATTTTTCCATTCCGGCACGGCCCGGCAGTGTGCCGATCACGCTGCGCCTGTTGTTGACTCACCGCGCAGGCTTCGAAAACCATCTCAAGGATCTGTTCCAGGCGGGCGGATCGCCGCCGCCGCTCGGAGAATGGCTTCGCCGGAGTTCGCCGCGACGCATATTCCCGCGTGGCGACGTGCCCGCGTACTCGAATTTCGGCTATGCATTGGCGGGATACCTGGTGCAGCGCGCCAGCGGCCAGCGCTTCGAGGATTATGCCGCGGATCACATCCTACGGCCGCTCGGAATGGAGAGGTCCACGTTTGAAGAGCCGCCGCCCGAACCGCTGCCGGCTGCGGTGGCGCGCGGCTATTCCCTGCCGCATCGGCCGCCCCTGCGTTACTTTGAAACTTTGCAGCCCGCCATCGGAGGATTGAGCGCCAGCGCAAACGACATGGCCCGCTTCCTGCTCGCGCTTTTGAAGCCGGAAGCTCTGGTTGAACCGGAACTATTACCGCTGGCGTTCGAAGAGGACTACGCCGCTGGAAACCGTTTCGTCGGCAAGCATGGACTGACCAATGCAGTAGTGAGCCATCTGGCGCTGCTGCCGGAAGCTGGCTTCGGCTTGTTCGTCTCCTATAACAGCTCTATTCCAATGGCCGGCCAGACCGAGTTGCTGGGAGCCCTGGCCAAACGCTATTTCCAACATCCACAGCCCTCCCATGCCGCGCTTCCCAGCGCTGCCGCAGACGCCCGCGCTGTGGCCGGCGCCTACCAGCCAAGCCAGCGTGAAGACTCCAACTTTCTTCGCCTCAGCGCATTGACGGAACAGTTGGTGATCCAGCCTCTGCCGGACGACCGCATTCAGTTGGCGCAGACTCGCCTCGTCTTGACCGAGACGGCTCCGCTGGTGTTCGAAGGACCGAACGACAGCAGAATGTCCTTCAACAGAATGCCCGATGGCAGCGTGGCCATGAGCTTCAACGCCGTGCCGATCGCGATGGAGTGGCAACGCGTGCCGGTGGGGCTGGACCGCCGAGTTGCGGTACCGGCGGTGAGTGCGAGTCTAGCCGTGATGCTCGCGACGTTGTTGCTCTGGCCGCTGGCGGCCGCGGTTCGGCGTTCGAGGCAAACTCCGTTCAGCAAGCTAAAGCGAGACCGTCGCGATTTCCGCCTCGCGCGCACCGTGATCGGCATCGATCTGCTAGCCGTCCTAGGCATTGGCCTGATCGCCGGCATCGCTACGCAGGACCTTACCAGGCTCAACGCGAGCCTCGATCCCTGGCTGGTGTTGACTTATAGCCTCGCATGGCTCGGCGTCCTCGGGTCGCCGATTGTGATCTGGATTGCGTGGCGATTCTGGCGGGATGGCGTAAGCAGCCGCTGGGGACGTATCCATCACACCCTGCTGGCCGCTGCGGCCGTTGTGTTCGCTTGGTTTGCTATAACGTGGCGGATTGCGGGCACCACTCTGAACTACTAGTCGGTCCGGCCCTGAGGGGATCGGGACCTTGACATCGCCTATTGCCCTGTCACGTTGACGCATCAGGCCCATTCCGCTGAAGTAACGCGCCGGCGGACGTCGATAATGAACCTTAACGGGTTTCTATTCGCCGGTGGGAGGTTGGATCACGAACTTCTGTACGCGTCGGCCGTAGGACGCCTCTCCCACATATAGATTGCCCTTATTGTCGATGCTCATCCCGTGCGGACGGAGCATTTGTCCGGCCTGGTGTCCGCCACGACCGAATTCACCGACGATCTCTAGGTCCGATCGCCGCAGGATCCAAACCTTATGGTTGGTTCCGTCGGCCACGTAGAGCCACTGTTGCTGCGCGTCGGGCGACAAGACCGGTACGAATGCCGAGCCCGAAGAGAGTGTCGCGGGGGCAATGATCTTTTCCGCGAGGAACTTGCCCTGCTGTGTGAACACCTGGATGCGATTGCCCCGCCGGTCCGCGACATAGATCTTGCCGTCTTTCGATCCAGTGATGCCGTGTACCGTCGAAAATTGTTTGGGCAACGCGCCGCTGACCATCGTTTTGGGGTCAAACTTCTCCGTGTCGTCCGGCTTTTCGCCATAAGCGCCCCAGTGACGAAGATACTTGCCGGTCGCGCCGTCGAAAACGATGACGCGGCGGTTTCGGTATCCGTCCGCGATAAAAACCTCGTTCGTTTTGGAGTCGACCCATATGCCGGCCGGTCCGCCGAGCAGCGTGGTGTCGTTGCTGCCGCCGTTCTTGTCGTACTGGCCGATGGTCATCACCAGCTTCCCTTCGCGTGTGAACTTCATCACGCGATGATGCATATACGTACCGACCCAGACGAAGTCGTTGTGATCGACGAAAATGCCGTGCGGATTGCGCGGCCAGTTCGACGTGTCGTCCTTTGACCCCTGTCCCCAACCCTGGACCAGCTTGCCCTTCTCGTCGAATTCGAGCACGGGCGGCGCCGCGACGCAGCAGGTTCCCATGGGCGGCTTTTGCTCGGCGTAGGTTTCTTCTTCGGTCAACTGCTCCGGCAGGTGGGTGACCCAGACGTGCTGTTTCGCGTCGACAAAAACTCCCGTGACGACGCTCATGATCCACTTATTGGGCATGTCGAGCGGCCAGGACGGATCGACTTTGAAAGTGGGCGCTTTTTGCGCGGCCGTCCCCGAACTCTGGCCTTGGGCGGGCGGTTCCAATAAAGCCAGTGTGACTGCGCACAGCACCAGGGCAGTGAAAATATGGTTCCTTCTCAACATACTGGACTCCGTTTCGCTTTTGAGTACTGGCACTAATTATACGCAGAGAAAAGTGTATCGCTGCGCCTCACGATTTCGCAACGGAAAGCTGAAGGGATCTGCTGAAGGCGCAGGGTGCGCAGCGAGTGCCACCTGCACGAGAAACGCCTGTTCCGCTGAATGACGTGCGAACGGACGCCGATATCACCACACAACGGTCCCAGAACCGACCGGCTCCAGTGGAAATCCAGATAGTTTCCGGATTGCGCGTGATCCAGGACGATTAAAGGACGTGTCGGCGTGTTCACGTCAGCCTCGCCGCGCTGCCTCGATGGCGGCGATGTCGATCTTCTGCATCGTCATCATCGCCTCGAAGGCACGCTTTGCCTCACCGCCACCAGCCGCAAGCGCATCGGTTAGCGCGCACGGGGTGATCTGCCAGCAGAGGCCCCAGCGGTCCTTGCACCAACCGCACTGGCTTTCCGTGCCGCCATTGCCGACGATCGCGTTCCAGTAACGGTCCGTCTCTTCCTGATTCTCCGTCGCGATCTGGAAGGAAAAGGCCTCGGTGTGCCTGAACGCCGGTCCGCCGTTGAGACCGAGACAAGGAATGCCCAGGACAGTGAACTCCACCGTCAGCACATCGCCCTTCTTGCCGCCCGGATAGTCACCGGGAGCTTCGTGAACAGCGGTTACTTTACTATCCGGAAAGGTGACTGCATAGAAGCGCGCCGCCTCATGCGCGTCTTTGTCGAACCAGAGGCAGATCGTGTTCTTTGGCTTCATGTTCGTGTGCTCCTTGTGCTCGATCAGGGCGAACGCTGCGGTCTTTGCATCGGTCCGTATCAGTGACCCACCAGTTCATCTGCTGATCTGCTGCGGCCGACGTCTCAAATTGGTCGCCACCCGTCCTACCCTTCTCTGAATCATATCGCTGGCATGAATCGACTTCGAGGCGATTCGGGATACGATCATGGCGAGAATAGGAGAGCGTTACGGACCCGATTACAGGGACCCCTATGCAGATTTGCCGCAGGGATTGTGCCTGGCACTCTCGGACTGGAGTGCTGAGCTGTGGATTCTTTTGGAGGAGAACTGAACCATGGGACGGCCTAGGAAGAAGATCGATCTGGTTGAACTGGAAAAGCTGTACGGGCTGCAATGCACCGATAAGGAGGTCGCGGCTTTTCTACGCATCAGCGCCGAGACGCTTGAGCGACGCAAGAAGACTCAGAAAGTCGCCAACATCGTGGAGGTCCTAGCTTTGCGGCAAGCCGAACGGCGTGCTGCAGCGATCGCAGCGGATGATCCGATCATGGGTCGGCTCCAAGCCGCAGAACTGGAACGCCTGCGCGCTACCCTCGCCATACTAATCCCAGGATTTCTGGATGAACGGTGAAGGGTAGGGCTGTCCGCGACAGATCTGTGCGAGTTCCTCCAGCTTGGGGCGGGCATGAGTTCGCAAGGCCATGATTGCAACTATTGCATCCGATATATCATGTCAAGCGTCCATCAAAGAAAAGGATCTCATTTGCCGTCATGCTCCGGTTCGTCCATCGGGCCTCATGTCCCACTGGCGTTACTGCTGATCCTCCTATCCGCTAGTGCGGTCCGCGCCCAAGGCAACTATGAAGTGCAGGTTTATGGGAGCGAGATGGTCCCGCCCGCGCGCACCATGGTGGAGTTGCACTCGAACTTCACCTTCGAGGGATCAAGAACCGAAGTGGATGGGGTCCGTCCTGACAACCACGCACTGCATGAAACCATCGAGATCACGCAAGGCTTCACGAGCTGGTTTGAAACTGGGTTCTATATTTTCATGAGCTATCGGGCGGGTGAGGGCTACCAATGGGTGGGCGACCATATTCGTCCGCGCGTCCGCATCCCCGAGGAATGGCACTGGCCTGTGAACGTAAGCCTTTCCACAGAGATTGGCTACCAACGCCGCTCCTACTCTCCGGACACCTGGACCTGGGAGATCCGACCCATCATCGATAAGCAACTAGATCGCTGGTACCTCGCCTTCAATCCTGCTGTGGACCGCTCCTTCGACGGGCTGAGCGTGAGCAAAGGAGTTACGTTCGCGCCCAACGCCAAAGTAAGCTATGACGTCACCAAGAGGGTCAGCATGGGCTTTGAGTATTACGGCGACCTGGGTTCCATCACCGGCTTCGATCCGCTGTCTGCGCGCCAACATACGCTGATAACGATGGTGTCATGATTGCTCTGCGAAGCTCGAAAGTGCCCATCTCAGCAAAATGGCCAAGAAGCCCGTTCCCTTGTCCGAGCGAAGCCCCGTTTTTGTCGGGTCCCGACAAAACGCAGGCATCTCAACGGCTGAAGAGCTTGGGCTTTCGCAATGTGATCGTGCGGGAACGTGACGGGTATCGGGGCTGACCCGAGAAGGCGCCCTTTGCCCGGATCATTCTGACCGCGGTGCCTCCCGAGATCCCGCAGATGCTCCTGGAGGAGTTGAAGCCAGGAGGCAGGCTCGTGGCGCCGATCGGAGTGGGAGTCCAGAAACCTCGTTGTCGTGCAGAAGTCCGTGGACGGTAAAACTACAACGCGGTCAGTGCTCCCGGTGTGCTTCGTGTCGATGAAAAAGGGGATGGAATAAACCGAAATCACGTGATCATGATCAGGTCGTCCTGATCCTGCTGCCCACATCCTTTGTCCTGAGAGCTGCGTCGTAAGTCTGGTATAGGTCGTCGAAAACGGTACCCCAGTCTCTCGAACAAGCGAACCGGCGAGCCTCGGCGCCCATCCTCTGCCGCAAGGCTTCGTCCCGCATGAGTTGCAGCACGCTTTCGGTGAAGTCCTCCGCTAGGAATCCGGCGACCCCATTCTGGACTTGTACCCGCGCTCCAGTTTCCGGGCTGACGACCACGGGCACTCCGGATGCCATCGCTTCCAAAATGACCAATCCGAACGTATCGGTGCGGGAAGGGAAAACAAAAATATCCATGTCAGCGAACGCCGTGGCTAAATTTTCTCCATGCAGAACGCCGCGCAGCTCACCAAATTGCAGGTTCCCCCTCAGCCACTCGCGTTCACTTCCATCCCCGACAAGCACCAAGCGGAAGTCCCGCTGCCCGGCGGCCAATAGCCTCCGCTCCAGTTCGCAGAACCATCTCAGGTTCTTCTCCGGAGTGAGCCGGCCTACATAGCCAATCGCGAGGTGGCCGTTGGTACGTTTACGCCAGACTGGTGAAAAGCGCGCGGCATCGACGCCATGCATCATGAGATAGGCCGGCCTTTGCGTTCGTCTGTGCAACTGATCCACCATCTCCTTGTTCGGTGCGAGGACGGAATCCGCCAAACCGTAGAATCGCATCGCAGCCTTCAGGCTCAGGTTTTCTGCCGCCGCGCCGATGCTCGCTCGCAGGCCGCGAGGCACAAACGAGAGAGCCTTCTGCAAGCGCTCGGAAGCATATTCATGCAGGTTTGTGTGCCAGGACGCGACCAGCGGGATTCCCAGCAACTTGGCGATCCAGAGACCAAGCACCCCAAAATCGCCCGGGCTGGTGATATGGATCAGGTCTGGCTGGAACTCCCTGAGGTGATCGATTGCCCAGTTCCGGTGCCGGCTGAGCAAGGGATCGCAGTACAGGTCCCTATCAACCGCGAAGGAAGCCCGGCTTCTATTCAGCTCCAGTGTGGTCACGGAACCCTGGCAACTGGCTCGCCTCTCCATGCCGACGTGGACACAGCAGAATGGAAGCTGCCGTTGTGCGGCGAAGGTGGCGAACTCGCGGCTTAGAGTGCCAACTCCGTTGGCTTCGTGAAACGAATCCGTGAATAAAACCACCCGCACCTGCGCTCTTAACAAGGCATCCCGCTCGCTCGGCCCTTCTACAGCGCTCGCAGGAAGGCTACGAGATCGGCCTTGTCCTGGGCGGTCAACCCCACCTCGGAGATCAGATTGAAGAACTCGACCGTGTCTTCGATCGTCACCAGCCGGCCGTCGTGCATATAAGGAGGCGACTCTTTAATCCCACGGAGTGGGAATGTCTTTATCGGGCCGTCCGCCGAGGCCATCATTCCGTTAATCATTCGCGGTTTATAGAAACGTTCCGTCTGAAGGTTGTGCATTAGGTTGTCGGTATAATACGGCGCGGGGTGGCACGTCCCACACTTCGCTTTGCCGAAGAATACGACTTGCCCGCGCATCTCCGCCTGCGAGGCGATCCTCGGATTTAACAGGCCGTCGATCCCCAGCTTGGGCGCCGGCGGGAAATCCAGCAATTCCTCGAACTCGGCCATGGCGTGAACCTGGCTTCCTCGATCCAGGATATTGACACCCTTCTTCGCGGCGATCACCGGGTCGCCATCGAAGTACGCAGCGCGCTGCTCAAACTCCGTGAAGTCTTCGACGGTCTTCAACGCTCTTTGCGACCCGAACAGGCGCTGAATGTAGACGCCGCGCAGCGAGGGAGTTTCGATACGATGCCGGAACTCCTGCGGGCGAATGTCCCCGACTAGATGCGTGGCGCCGTTCGTGTGCCCGTTCACGTGGCAATCGAAGCAGGTGACGCCGCGGCTTGAGCGCTCACTGCGGCGATCCTCGGTCTGATTGAATTGCTGCTGCGGGAACGGTGTTACGAGCAAGCGCAACCCCTCGATCTGCTTGGGATTCAAGATTCCGTTGAATAGCTCGTAGTAGTTGTCAATCGTCACGAGCTTACCCTGGGAGACATCGCCCAGATCCGGCCGCGTGGTCAAATAGATGGCCGGTGGAAACTCTGGCATGACATGGTCGGGCAGGTCGAAGTCGAGATCAAAGCGGGTCAGGTCGCGCCCTTCCTGCTTCTTGATCTCGTCGATATGGTACTTCGGGAACAGCATTCCGCCTTCCGCATGATTCGGATGCGGCAACGGCATGAAGCCGAGAGGGAACACGTCCCGGTCGCGGATCTCTTCTGGGCGCATCTGTGCGAGTTTTTCCCAGGTCATGACTCCACGAAGCTTCACGCGCACGCCCTCCTGGATTGGCTTGCCACGAGACATCGTGACGCCTTTAGCGGGACGGTCCGTCATGTCATACCGTTCCTCAAGCAGTGCCTTCTGACGCAACATGATGCCGGGTTTAGCGGCGCTCATGCGGGCCTTGACCGTGGCAAAATCCTCCTGAATGACAACCGCCGAGTAACTCGACGGCCTCTTCGCAGCGTCCTGCGCAAGGACCGCCCCAAAGGTGATGAGCAGACCGCTCGCAACAGCGGCAGTCTTGACAATGTTTGGCCTGAGTTTCATGATTCCTTCCTTTCTCTACGCTCGCTTCAGTTCGATCATCCTGCTTTTTTCGCGCGTGAACATTCGCATGAGCGGTAGACAGTCTTTCAGCCGGGCCCGCCCCCTTCGCCTGCGGCCGTCTAGGAAGTTTCCGGCCAAAGCTCCGAGTTGGCCGGCCTTGATCCATATCGCTTCTCAGAAAGTCGTTGTGTTCAGGGGCACGAAGACGTTCATTCCTGAGCGTCTTTTTTCGGAGAATCAAGATTATCCCAGCAATTTGCAAACCGTCAAAAAAGTCACGGCAGCTCAACACTATCCCAGCTTTTCGGGCAGCTGCATCCTGAGCGCTGATGCTCAAGACTGGGTCCAGCAGCGGCATTTGGCGAAACTATTCGGCTGTTCGGAGGCTCGCAACGGGCAGCGGGCTATCAGGAGGTTAGTTTAGAAGCTGCGGCCGAACCATTACGCTCGAACGATCGGGACTTTCTCGAAATCGGCCGCGGCGATGTGAGCAGCACCGAGTACGGGATGGACCGCGGCGCACATCGCTAGTGGCGCCCTTCTTCGAGGGGGCCGTCTACTACAGATCAGGGCACATCGGCGGAGCGGAGCCTCTTTGAAGGAGGCGACAAAACGTGCATGCGGGTGACGTCCTTGACCTGCTCATCGCGAATTGGCGCAGCATGGGCCATGATCACCCAGCCACTCAAGGCCAACTTCCGAACTATCAGTCGGTTCGCCTCCGGCAAACGAGTTGCATACATCGGCTGCATCGCAACTCATTCCGCAGCCCGAGGGCAATTGCTGGATGCCGTGACAGTCCTTGCGCTCTTTCTGCCAGTTGCAAATGAGTTGCTGATTTTTGTTGACAGGGACCGGTGCGTTCAATTAATCTGGGCCAAAGTAATCTTAGGTTTTTTCGAGTTTGTTGCGACTGAGTCGCAGGAAGGAGATGGCGATGATGACCGCTGCCAGTTGCGACTCGGCCACAACTACGAGGAAAGCAGGAATACTCAAATTGGAGCGCCGATCGCTGCTGGACGAGCTGCTGTCCAAAGGCGTGCGTCTCACGGCTCAACGCCGCGTGCTGGTCGAGATCATCCAAAATGCGACTGCGCATCTTGATGCGGCAGCCCTTTTGCAGGAGGCACAGAAACGCGAGCCGAATATCGATAGAGCCACAGTCTATCGAACGATTGATGTCCTGAAGAGGTTGCGGCTCATCGACGAACTCGACCTGATGCACCTGAACGGGGAAAAGCACTACTACGAAGTCAAGACCCGACGAGATCACCTGCACTTGGCCTGCTTCCAGTGCGGCCGCATCGAGGAGGTTGCGACTCCCCTGTTCGAGGAATTGAAGGCGGAGATCTCCCGCCGGAACGGATTTCAGATTCAGGTTGTGCGATTGGAAGTGGGCGGCCGTTGCAGTTCATGCCGCGATTCAGCTGCCAGCCGCGAAGATCGAAAGGAGGAAGCTCCCAGCAGAAACCGCAGAGCAAGCGCCTGAGCAAGACAATAAGGGCCACGCGGCTGTCTTTTGGCGAAGCGCACCACGTGGCCACACAAAAATCGACAACCCGCAGGCTGACGATCGCCTTCATTGTAGGCTCGCCAGTCGCGACTTTCAAGGATGGTGAAAAACGTACATGACTGGCAGCCTTTTCAAAGAATCCCGTTGGGGCGGGATCGGACAAATCTGGAATCCCCGACTCCTGGCAATTCTTGTTTTATGGCCATCGCTTGCTCACGCTGATGAGCCGGTCTTTGGCTTCACCTACACGACCGATCTGCTGCCCAAAGGCAGCTTCGAAGTCGAACAATGGTCCACAACTCGCTTCACGAAGGCCACTGGCAATTTCTGGCAGCAGGAAAACCGCACCGAGCTGGAATACGGCGTGAGCGACCGGTTTCAGTTCTCGCTATACGCAAACTACGATTCGACTGGGGCGTACCATAACGGTCCGTTCGGCGCCACGACGCCCGGCGAGCCTTTTTCATACGATGTGCCGGGCGCTGATGATCACTATAACCGCACACGCTTCATTGGCGTTTCCGGGGAGGCAATCTATCGGCTGCTCAGCCCGTACACGCATACCGTAGGCGTCGCCCTGTACTTCGAGCCTACCATCGGACCCGGATTTATCGAGCCGGAAAGCAGGCTCATCTTGCAGAAGAACTTCCGCGACGACCGGCTGGTGTTCGGCTTCAATTTCACGTATGCGCCGGAATACCGGCGCCTGCCGCCGCAGACGAGTTGTATGTGCCTCGCGGAGACCGACGTGAATGCGGATTTTGGAGTCTCACACCGGTTCCGGCGGAATTGGTCGGCGGGCTTTGAATTCATGAACGAGCGGGAGTTCAACAATTTACATTTCACCCAGGAGATCAATAGCGCCTACTACCTGGGGCCCGTCGTCCATTACGCGGGAAAGCACTTCTTCGTTACCGCGGATTTCGTCGCGCAAATGCCCTGGGCGACGATTCATTCGGCCACTCTGGCTGGTGCCGTGGTCAATGGGTACGACTTCGACAACGACTTCGAGAAATACCGCGTGCGGATCAAATTCGGCTGGTATCGAGGTGAAAAATGAAGTCCCGCTTTTTCTTGGTGCCTCTCGCGTCCTTTGTAGTGCCGGGAGGTCCTGCCTACGCCACGGTGTATCTTTCCGTCGAACAGGCACAGGCACTGATGTTTCCTGGCGCGACGTTCCAGTCCGACACACGCACGCTCACCAATGAGCAGGCGAAGACCATTGAGCATGCCTCTGGCGTAAGCGTTCGCAGCCGGCAACTGAGACTCTGGCGGGTTTCTATCGGAGGGTGGTTCATCATCGATGAAGTGGTCGGAAAGCATGAGTTCATTCCATTTGCTCTCGGACTCGACGATTCCGGCGCGGTCAAGGCAATCGAGATTCTGGAATACCGCGAGGCGTACGGCGGACAGATCCGCGAACCAGACTGGCGCAAGCAGTTTATCGGCACACAGCCTGGTTCGAAGCTGCAACTGGACAAAAGCATCCGCAATATATCGGGAGCAACGCTCTCGTGCAAGCACGTCACCGACGGCGTGAACCGGCTTCTCGCTACTTATGAAATCGCAATCAAAGAATCTGGTCGTTGATCGGGCGCAGCCTTGGCTGGGAACGCTCGTCAGCATACGCGTCGGGGGCCTTCCGGTTGCTGATGCGCATGGCGCCATCGATGCCGCATTCAAAGAGGTGGCAACCGTTCATCATCTGATGAGCTTTCACGAGGGCCGCAGTGACGTCAGCCGGCTCAATGCGCACGGAGATCGCCTGCCCGTGGCGGTACACGCCTGGACCCTCGATGTTCTGCGTTGGGCTCTCCGTTTCTCCCTACTCTCGGACGGCTGTTTCGATGTTTCCGTGGGAGCTGAGCTGGTGGATTGGCGACTATTGCCAGCGCCGCCTGGTGCGGTGCGTAAACCGGAAGGCTCCTGGCGCGATATTGAAATTCGCGCCGACGGCAAGGTCCGGTTTCATAGTCCTTTATGGATCGACCTGGGAGGCATTGCCAAAGGATATGCAGTCGACCGCGCTACGCAATGCCTGCGGGCACGCGGTGGTTCCTTCAGTGTCGTCAATGCCGGCGGCGACATTCGCGTGAGCGGTCGGCTTACTGAGGCGATCGCCCTGGATGCCGAACCTGATGCGGAGTGCTCGCCGCACGCTCTGCCGGTGATCGAGTTGAAGGAGGGGAGTATCGCGAGTAGCAGTGGCCACCGTCAACGGCGGTGGCATCGGGGACGCCAGTGCGGGCCGCACGTCGATGGCGTGCGCCGCAGTCCCGCGGCAACGGATCGCTTTGTTTGCGTCCTCGCAGAGCAGTGCGTCGTGGCGGATGCCCTGACAAAGGTTGTCATGGCGAAGGGAGCAGACTGCGCCGCACTGCTTGGGCGCGTTGGCTCGTCGGGATACATTCACGATCCCGGCAGCGGGTGGCGACACCTGGGAACGGCAGTGGGGGCCGCATGAACGTTTCGGTTCGGAAATCGGCAAGCCTTGCTCGGTCCAGACGGTGGGCGCTGTACGGCATTGGCGTCGGTGTCTGGCTTTCTGGTGGGCTGTGGCTCCTGGTTCATTACTTCTTTGTCGAAACGGGAGAGTTCGGCCCAAAGATTACATCCGCTCGAGCCATGGTGGCTCAAGCTGCATGGCGCGTTTGGATTCGCGGCTATCTGGATCTTTGGTCTTCTATGGGGCGCACACGTGAGCAGAGCGTGGCCTGGTTTGCGGCGGCGATGGTCGGGTGGCGTCATGGCCGGCATCTTCGCCTGGCTGATCTTGAGCGGCTACCTGCTCTACTACGTCGGCAACGAGAACGCCAGGTCTGTTGTGTCGGTTCTCCACTGGGGAATTGGCATTGTAAGTCCGATCTGCTTTGGCTTCCACCGTCTGCGTTTTCGAAGGCGTCATGTGTCGCAGATCGATCGAGTGCAGAAGCACTTTGAGCGACGCCCTTGGCCCAGCAATTGACCGGAGAAGGTCGGGAGGATGTTTATGCGCGTTTTGTCGCCTTCTTCCATGAGAAGGCCGGTCGATGTCAAGAGGAAAATGGAGCAGTGCCTTAGTCCGACTAAAGCCTGCCATTCCTTCCTCTGAGAATCGGTTCCACGCATCGTGACGGGCCCCTGTCAAGGCCGAGCAGAGCGAGCCGGAGGGCAGCCTTGACAGGGTGGCGCGCTGCGAAATGCTGAAACAGGAAGGAATGGCAGGTTGGTTCATCGCGCACGTTCCCGCTGTCCGAAAAAGTAATAATCTTGGATCGGAAGATTCTCACTACCCCGCTTCCATTCGCACTGTGTTTTGAGCCTCCCTGGGCTCTGTGCCTGTTGGGTTCCAGTGTATGAGTCCCTGCTGCCATCTTTAAACCGGCCTCACGCAGAAATCAGAATTATTTCTGTTGGGCTAGGAGCGACGGCGCAGTCACCGAAGATCGGTATCGATCCGTGATGGTATGGAGTCATCGGCCAGTCCGGTTCGCAATCTCTTGGTTTGGTTCACGCCGCCGTCGATTTTACCGGCACGCCTCGTAGGGGCTCGTAAGGCTCCTGGGTGATCCAGATCCGGTGCATCAGAATAACCAGCTTTCTGGCCAGGCGCGACACGCGAGGAAGTCGAAGCGGAATCGCTGAGCGAGCCGATTCCCACGGCGCCGCCGCGCGAGCGAAAGCCGCATCCGGGCCGCAAGCCTCTGCCGGAGAACCTGCCGCGCATCGAGGAAGTGATTCCGTGCGAAGCGAACTGCACGCACTGCGGCGGGCCGACGCGCGTGATCGGCTACGATGCCAGCGAAGTGCTGGACCGCGAACCGGCCAAGTGGTTTGTGCGCGTCACCAAACGCGAAAAACGTTCCTGCGGAAAATGTTCCGCGATCCAGATGCCGCCGCTGGTGCCGCGCATCGTGGAAAAAGGACTGGCCAGCGACCACGTGATCATCGAAACGGTGGTGGCCAAGTACTGCGATCACCTTCCGTTGTACCGTCAGGAAGCCATGATCGAACGCGAAGCGGGCGTGGAGATTTCGCGGGCGACGCTGGACGGCTGGGTGATGCGCGTGGGCGAGCTATTAGAGCCGGTAGTGGGAGCGATGCACCGCGATCTGCTCACCGCATCCTATATACAGGCCGATGAAACGCCCGTTCCGGTACAGATGCACGATCACCGAGGTGAAAATCATCAGGCGTACTTATGGCAGTACGGTCGACCGGGTGGCGAGACAGTGTTCGACTTCTGCCTGGGCCGGGGACGGGACGGACCAAAGAAGTTCTTGGGCACCTGGGAAGGGATTCTACAAACCGATGGATACGCGGCCTACGACAATGTCGGCGGGCCGAAACTGGTGCACGTCGGCTGTTGGGCCCACGCGCGGCGAAAGTTTGTGGACGCCGTGAAAGTGAATCCGAAAGACGGCGCAGCCATCGCGATGGTCACGCGGATGGATGCGTTGTTTTTGGTCGATCGCCATGCACGCCAGCAACAGGTGAGTGTGGACGAGCGCGCGGCTTTGCGCCGCGAGCACGCGCAGACCTGGGTGGACGAGATTCATTCCGAGTGCCGGACGTTGCGATCGCAACTGCTGCCCAAGAGCGCGCTGGGTGAGGCCGTGAACTACACCTTAAATATGTGGCCAAAGCTCAAGCGGTGTTTCGATCACGCTGAAGTCGAACTATCCAACAACGTTGCCGAGAACTCCATGCGGCCGGTGGCGCTGGGCCGCAAGAACTGGCTGCACGTAGGAAGCGTCAAGTCCGGCCCAAAAGTTGCCGCGATCCTTTCGGTAGTGGAAACCTGCCGCCGACTGCAGGTGCCGGTCAAGGAATATCTGCTGACTGTGCTGCCTGGCATGAGCCAGAGAAAACATTCCGAAGCCGCTCAGCTTACCCCAGCTCGCTATGTTTCTTCCGCAAAGGGATTACGCTGGAAGACGATACACCATGCGCGTTCTGACTGCTTTAGCGGCCATCGTTGGGATAAAGCCTAGGTTTGCGAATTGTCTTGCAGCGGCTGTATTCGCGGCGCTTGCCTGCGGGCAATCCCCTGAGCCTTCCACCGTCAAGGGCGCGATCGCGGGCCGGCTCCTCGACGAGAACGGACAGCCGCTTGCGGGTTGGCACATCATCGTCGGGCATTGGCAATACCGGCACGGGCGAAAGGAATTCGACCTTCTTGTGCCGCGCGACACTAGCACGGGCGATGATGGCGGTTTTCTGCTTGGGGACCTGGACCCGGGAACATATTCTGTGCGAGCAGAGAACCCGTATCTAAACATGCCGGCGATGCTTCGCGACCGGATTCCTCCGCTGCTCGGACCCAAACGGCCCGGGGAAGCATACGTAACGACCTATTATCCCGGCGTCACCGATGTGAACAAGGCGGACGCGATCGAGGTGACTGCCGGGGCTCCTGTGAAGATCGAGTTTCGCATGCAAAACGCGCCCGTCTATCATGCTCGGGGAAGGCTAGGAATTGTCGCTTCGGTCAGGCCACAGGGTTCCGTCGTGCCAGAGGACGCACATCCTGTGTACATGGCTCAAGGCGCAACTTTCGACGTCGATGGCCTCCTGCCCGGCACATACGTCTTTGATGGAAGCAACATGCAGCAGGCGGTCAGGACGGTGGTCACTGTTACTGATCACGACCTGGATGTGGTCCTCCAACAGCAGCCGTGCCCAAGGATTGGAGGAAGGCTCACGATTGACGGCCCATTGCAGAAATCGGAGTTGATCGACCGATTCATGCTGTCTCACCTTGACGGGGCTGCGTCTTATGGCGGCGGCATTGATAACGATGGAAACATCAAAGTCACGTGCGCCGCACCAGGGACCTACGAAGTCTCGATGGCCCTCAGGCCAGGAATGTATATCAAGTCCATCACGATCGATGGCAAGGATTTCACGAACAAGCCCCTCGACCTAACCTCGTTCGGCGACAAGACGCTCGACATCGCGGTATCGACCCACGCGGGCGAACTTCGAGGCGCAGTCAAGAATGCATCCGGATCCCCGCTAGCAGGAGTCCCCGTCACCGCTTGGACCGACGATTACAATGACACCGCCGACACTGCTCCCGACGGCAGCTTTGAGATCGGCAATCTTCCTCCTGGCGTTTACCGCGTCGCGGCCTGGGAACAATTGCACACCCAGCCCCGCGGCTGGGGCGTGGAGACGGTGCACGAGTTCCGCGACCGATTTACTTCGGCGGCTGCCGTGGTTTCGATCGGCGAGAGCCAACACGCGAGCGTCACTCCGGCACTGATCCCGCGCCGGAGCATAGAAGAGGCGGCGTCAAGACTGCATCTGAACGCTGTAATGACCAACGTCGCCGAAGCATCGGCAATCTCAGTCGCTGCGAAGTCGCCGATTACGCTCGCCCAGTACCTCAAAACTCACAAGAACTCCGATTGGGATGCGATGTGGAAAGCCCTGGGAGTGCCCGTCAGGGACGGGATCGAGCCCCGCTGCGGACTGTCGCCCGAGGAGTCCTGCGCCACACAGATCATCGACGTGGCGAATCCGGACCAGGCGATCCTGGTCGTCGAGACCTCGGTGCCGCGTTCGGACGATATTTATCTTCGCTACATGAAAACACAGGACGGAGGATGGCAGTTTGCTGGACAACAGTCGGTTTTCTTTAACGAGGGCGTGCGCGAGCACGAAATCACTCGGGTTGGCAACAAACCGTTTCTCACGACGCTGAGCGACCATGGCCAGAACGGTGTCTCGATCCAGCAACGGATCCAATCTTGGTTCGATCTTACGCAGCCCGGATTAGAGCCTGTATTCTCCTTCACGATCGAAGGCAGCGAATGGGGCTTTGCGCAGCTTGTCGGACGCAGTTTCAAAGCTACGTTGAAGCCCAGCGTAATCCCCGGCGGCGAGAGAATCGATGTATCTCTCGACATGAGTTTCGATGGAATCGGCATGAGCTTCGCAGTGCCGTACAGTGCTGTCTATGAACGCAGGGCGATGGACAAGAAGTTCGTTGTGCGAGCCGCATACGCTGGTTCACCGTCGACTCCGATATCAGGCGAGAATTTCCAACGTCTGGCTGACCCGTTCGAAGGCCCGTCGAAGGAGAAGCTGCTGGTCTACGCTTTTCCCGGCCTCCAGAAGATCGCGTCCGGATCGGACGGGGACGCACGGGGCTGGCTCGAATTGGTCCTTGAGCGAGCGGGCGACACACCCGAAAAGCGCGCCCTCATGCAACTCCTCGGCAAACGCTGAGTGGTCTTGCTTTGGACGACTGGGCGGAGCCAATCGGCAGAGATGTCACCGGATGTCGCAAACTGATGAGCGGACTCTTTTGCTACGTCGCCTACTGGACCTGGGGTGCCACTTCAGAAGGGTTCGAATCTCTTCCTTGTCCCGCATTCCGCCATTTTCAGCGGAGTTCTCTCACGCGAACAAGATGGGGTTCCTCAGACGCTTACTCCATATCGATCACCTCCCTCGAGGTCCGGGTTGGTGGCCAGCAGCACGGCAACCGTGGCCAGAGCATCCCACGTATTTCAGTATCGGAAGCCGCATTCAGTACCCGCAGGGCCTGGAAGGCGGGACGTGTGAGGGAACGAAAGGTCTTTCTGCTTTCGAGCAGCTTGTCTCGGGCGTCCGTGGCCCATTTGCCGCTTCGGCGATGATCTTAGCCATTCCCTGCCGCGACATTCCCGGCGTGGATCATGTTCCGGCGCAAAGTTATCATTAATGATCCGAGATCGGCGGCAAGTGCGCAGGCCACCTCTCAGGATAATCCGAGCTTCTTCCTGGCGAACGGAACAGCATACGCGGCGGGCGGGTTGTGCCCGTGGGTTCCGACTGCCTTGCGGTAATATTCCATGGCCTTGGCTTTATCGCCCAGCTTTTCGTAAACCTGACCGATCAAACATTGAATAGAGGCATCCTGTTGTGCCTTCTCTAAATCTGCCAGGGCATTCCTGAAATCGCCCAAGTAGAACGCGACGTAGCCGGTCAGATAGGGGAAGAACGGTTCCTGCTGGGCGTGCAAATCCGTCATCTGCTCAAGCGCCGCGCGCGCGCTGGCGACGTGTTTCTCCGCCTCCGCCCTGTTGCCGCGGCGGGCCGCGATGCGGGCCTGCGCGTGCTCCCACCGGTAGTCCCACAGCGCTTTGCGATCAGAGGATATATTGGGCTCTTTCCGCCCGAGGTCGTGCCCTTTCTCGTACCATCGGGCGGCGGCATCGAGGTCGCCCGAGTCAAGGCAGACGCGAGCGGCTTCATCCGCCATTTCGCCTTGCTGATAATAGGCGTTTCCGGGTTGGTCGTTTTCCTGGCTGGCCCAGTAAGCGATGACCATTACCTCGTAGTCGCCGGTCTTTTTGCAATTGCCGTCGAAGGCCCAGGACATGGCCATCGCCCGCTGGGCGTTCGCCGCAGCCGCCAACGTGGCCGCCGTGTCGATAGCTTTCTGGATGAGTTCGCGGGCATCGTCGCCCCTGCCTTCCAGATCGAGCTGAGTGGCCTGGCGGATAAGTTCGGACCCGGGACCTCCACGGCCGCTCGGGACTTGCGCGGCCACGGCCGTGGAAAAGATCAGAAGTTGAGTCAGCCACATGTGAACAGTCTTATGCACGACACGTGCCAATGAAACTCCGCCGGGGCCGCGAGGGAGGGAGCGCGAACGACTGGGATCGTATTTGAGCGCTCGAGGATATCTCTGGAGAGAACGGCTACGCGCCATTAGGCTGAATCCACCCAGCCCGGCGGGGCCTTTCGCGCAGTGCGCGGCGAATCCTGGTGCTTCTGAGCGTTCCCCGCGTGGTATCCGGCGTGCCCATTCCAGGTTGAGGAGTTGCCTATCAAGACACTGATTTCGAGTGGAGCGGCGCTGCTTCTGACGTTCGTCGTGTTGGCGCGATGCGCGAACGGAAGCATCGCGGTACTATCCGGCGTCGTTCCCGGCGCAAACGCCGCGATTACGGACGGCAGCATCGAGCAAGCAAAACAGGGATTTGAGAGCCTCTGCAGTATTCGCAACTGGGCATCAACACACCCTCCTACGACAACGGTATACCGGCCATCAACGTCAATGGTTCGCTGAGTCTAGCAGCGCGAGGTGAAATGGGCTGTTTTCACGCCGCGGCGGAAAGTATTTGAGCGGGTTCGACCCGAGCCAACCAGTCGCCGATTTTCCGGATCAGCATTGCTGGAACCGACCAGAGGCGTGTGGCAGCTTCCGCCGTCGAAATCGTGGCTGGCAGCGCTCCGGCAAGTCCTCGCGGCGTGCCTTTGCCGAACAGTTTGCGCATCCACAGCCCCAGGTTCGCCGCGCCCGAGTGCACAACCAGCCGCTTGAGGATATTTCCCCGGCCGCGCAAATGCACCCGCCGCATCCCGCCGCGATCATACAAGTGCTGATTCCATCGTTCCAGCTTCTCGCCGCGTTGCCTTAACAAACGGAGGCCTCGCTCTCCGCGAACGCGCCGCCGGTTCGCGTACACCGCCGCCTGCTCCCGCTCTTGCTGGCTCCACCGCTGCCGCCCGCGATTCGGCTCCGAGCAATACGTACGAACGCCCCACTGAGTCCGTTCACTCACTACCGCACGACTGTGATAACCCTTATCGGTGACTACCTCGCGCGGGCCCTCCGCGCTCACCAGCTTTACAACTTCGTCGTTGTCGGTATCCGCAACCACGGATGTGATGCGCTCGCCGGCTTCGGCCACCGTCTCCTGAATAGTCGCTGTGTCGCCTTCATCGGCTCCGTGCAGCGTGACCGCGACAATCGCGCCGGTCTCCATGTCCACCGCGTGTTCGGCCTTGTGAGCCAGATGCGTGCGACCGTCCTTCATCTTGGTGATGCGCGCGTCCGGATCGTGCGGATGCGTCCAATCGTCATTCGATCCCTTCTTCGGACGCTTGCGATCCAGCTTGGCTAACTGCTCTCTGGTGGGCGTCTCGACGCCGCTTTCTTTCGCCAGCCTGGTGAGAAACTCTTCGTAACGCTCCCCCGTGTCTCGCCGCACCATCGACCGCAGCGTCGCGTTGGCTTCCAGCGTCGTCGCGTCCACGCCGATCGTCATCCCCTTCAGTAACTTTTTCTCGGCCAACACGGTGAGAACCCACTGGAACACCGCCTGATGCGTCTCCACATCCATCAAACGCCGGGTTCGCGAGATGGTCGAATGGTCCGGCACGCTTTCATCCAGCGCGATCCGCACGAACGACCGGATCGACAGACTATCGCTGGCCCGCCATGCGATTCCGCGCTCCGAATCGATCCCTTCGAAGTAGCCCACCATCAGCAGCCGGAAATAAATCCCCGGCGACAGGCCCGGCCGGCCCACCTCGCCCGCATAGAAGTCTTCGCAGATCGTTTCGACGTACTCATCGAACTTCTTCTCGTCGAGGATCTGATTCAGCCGTTGGTAAAACGGATGACTCGCGTTCACCGGCAGCGCCGCGGTTGGTGTCCATAATCCCTCTTGCCGGACCCGCTTCTTTCGTCGTCCCATCGCCATGATCTTAAGACGATCACAACACGCCCGAGGTCACGCCCCGGTACCGCGTTTCACCACACGCTGCTAGCGGAGACCTGCGACACTGTTGGCGGCAAGACACGCGCAGAAAAGAAGTGAGGTCAGGGCGGTCCCTTTTCGAACGGCACCTGAAGTCTTAACGTTTAGATGCCGCCGGAACGATCCACATGGCCGAATAACGCCCGTTCCGCTAAAGTGACGCGCGATCGGAAGCCGATAATGTAAATTGTCGGGGACTATTTGGCGCACATCGCCATCGGTCCGAGATGCCGACAAACCGTTCAACATGGGTTCGCAAATTCTCTCGCGTCAGGGACGATTGCGCGATGCGCGACACTGACAAGCGGCGCCCTCAAGATGCTCGTACGCCCACGCTTGCCCATACACGTCAGAGTGGAAAGGAAGCAGGTGAATATTGAAACTATTACCCGGGGTCATTCTCGTGGCGCTCGCGTTATCCGGCGCCGCCCTTGCAGAAACCCGCGTCAACAGCGCCGGGTCGAAATATTTCGACGAAGCGGATCACGCTCTGAGGGACGGCCAAACCGCGAATTCTGCTGCTTCCGTCGAAAACGGATGGGCAGCCGTGCTGGCCGCCGGTCCAATCGCTCCCGGTTTTCTCGAGCGATGCGGTTCGCATGGTCGGATCGACGCCGGTGTTCATCGGCGGAGTCGCATGCGACGTGACGTTTGCGGGATTGTCGTCGACGCTGATGGGGGTGAAACAGTTGAGCGTGGTGGTCCCGGCGGGAGTTCACGGGGTGGTGCCGTTGCTGATCAATGCGGGGGGGATCGTCACTGCGCCTAGCGCGACGATTACGGTGCAATAGATGGCCGAACAGATTTCACGTGCGATGGGGATGGTCGCGTTGGCTGCGATGTGCCGGGCGCAGGCTCCACTCACGTTTCAGAACACGCTCCTCCAGCCGAACGCCGGCTATCAGCAGGTGCTGACCGCGGATTTCAATGGCGACGGCCACGCGGACCTGGTGTTTATGGGGAATTCCCAGCTCACCGTCATGCTCGGCAACGGCGACGGGACGTTTCAAGCGCCGATTCAGACGCCGCTCTCAATCCCGTTTTCGTCGATGGCCGTGGGCGATTTCAATAACGACGGCAAGATCGACGTGGTACTGAGCGGGCAGATGGTCGGTAGGATTCAGATCCAGAATGTGAACACTTATCTGGGCATCGGCGACGGCACATTTTCGGCGCCGCTCAGTTCGGGTGGCGGCGCGCCTTCCGGCGGCTTCGCGGGGAATCCGGCAGTCGGTGATGTGAACCACGACGGAAATCTGGACCTGATCGGCGATGGCATCGTCGCTCTCGGCAACGGCGATGGAACGTCTATGCCGTTCGTGACGCTGGCGATCAACTGCACGGGCGGGGTGGATTTCGCGGTGGCCGATTTTAACGGTGACGGAAATCCCGATCTGGTGGTCCTGATCACCCACCTAAACAATTTGACCAACATCTATAGCGCAACGGCAATGGCGTGCTTGGGGAACGGCAAGGGCACGTTCCCCGGGGGCCTCGATATCTATACGACGGAGACGCAGACAGTGAGCAACGCAACCCTGCTTCCCCCCTACATGGTGACCACGGGCGATTTCAACGGAGACGGCAGGACGGACGTGCTGGTGTCGTCGCACAACGCGCAGGGCAGCGTGCCGAACTTCCTCAGCTACTCTATGGTTCCTGGAAATGGCGACGGCACCTTCGGGACGGCGGTCTCCAGCGGTCCATTCCAGCCGGACGCGGTTAACTACCCCAAACCGCTAGTGTTCGATATGAACGGCGATGGCAAGGCGGACCTGCTGCAGATAGAGGGAAGCGCGGGGACCGTGATTTTCCTGTCGAACGGCGACGGCACGTTCACCCAGGCAGCCAGCGTTTCTCCTGGATACACCCCAGTCTCGATCGCGGTGGCCGATTTCAACAACGACGGTCTGCCGGATATCGTCGCGACCGGCTTCAGTTCCACTTCGATTCTCATCAACACGAGCCGCGGTATCGATTCGGTGGTGAACGCAGCTTCGTTGGCTTCGGGGCAGCCGGTGGCGCCGGGGTCGCTGGTAGCGATTTTCGGTGCGGGGATCGGGCCGGCGGTAGGATTCGGGCGGATCGGCGTCAACGGATCGATTGGGGATTCGCTGGCCGGGGTCGCGGTGACGTTCAATGGGGTTCCGGCGCCGTTGCTGTACGTTTCGGCACGGCAGATCAACGCGCAGGTTCCGTGGGAGGTCAGCGGTGAAGCTCAGGTCGCGGTGACGGTGAATGGTGCGCCGGTCGGGCAATTCAGCGTCGCAACCGCGCCTATCGCCCCAGGGGTTTTCACAACGGCGGGGCAGGCGCTGGCGTTGCACGCGGATGGGACGCTCGCAAGCGCTTCGCATCCGGCCGCGGCGGGAGAAACGTTGACGGTATTCGCCAACGGTCTGGGTCCGGTGGCGCCGTCGATCGCTGACGGGGCGGCTTCCGGAGATGCGGTTCGGATGGCCGGATCGACACCGGTGTTCATCGGCGGAGTCGCGTGCGACGTGACGTTTGCGGGATTGTCATCGACGCTGGTGGGTGTGAATCAATTGAGCGTGGTGGTTCCGGCGGGGGTGCACGGGACTGTCCCATTAGTGATTAATGCGGGCGGGATTATCTCGACGGCTGCGGTGACGGTCGCGATTCAGTAAACGCAGAGATAACATTACCTGCTCCCCTCCCTGACTGACAACGGCGGGGCAGGCGCTGGCGTTGCACGCGGATGGACGCTCGCAAGCGCTTCGCATCCGGCCGCGGCGGGAGAAACGTTGACGGTATTCGCCAACGGTCTGCTTTTCGCCGGCGTGCCCTATTCATTTCAGGGCGGCTGCTACGTACGATGTCACACTCGATGGACAGCGATTCCTCGTCGCGATGGAATCCGACCCATCGACGCCTGAACCGCTGACCCTGGTCCAGAGCTGGCCCGCCGGCCTCAGACCTTGATCGGATAGACCAACTTGCCCAAGCAAGGAGCGTGTGGCGATAAAGCGCTACCGGATCTCGACGCCTGCAGTATCAACCGATAAAGCGACACAACGCGTACCCTGAGTTCGCCGAAGACGAACTTTTGGCTGGCCAAGCCTGGAACAGCAGCAAAATTTCAGTTTTTCACCTTCTTGACACGACTCCGCGGGCGTTGATGGTCGATCGCCCGAACAGTGCAACACACTGGAGATGAGTATGTGAAATGATGACGCCCAAGTAGAGTCGGGCAGACCGTGCATCTACGAAGGACAATATTCGCACTGGCGCACGTAACAACAACCCTCCTGCCGCTCTTCTTGATAACGCCAATTCTGTGGGGACAGCAGGCTGCATCAACAACAAGACCGTCGCGTTTCTTTTCAGTCGCACCGTTAGTGATCTTCCCAACGTTAACCTACGGTCCCGACTCGTGGTCATTGCTCCGGTTGCAAAATCCAGCCACCGATTCTAAGGTCGCAAAAATCGTAGCCTACCGGAGCGACGGAGAGCCTATGCTCACAAACTCCCTGTGCACGCTGAAGCCGGGGGAGACGATCGATATCCGTATCGGCGTTCAGTCCTCGTCCTCCGAACGGTGCTGGGCCAGAGTTGAGGATATGTCGAGTCGCAGGTCGAGGCCAAGCCTGCGGGTTAGCGCGGGAGAGGAGCATTTGAACGGAGATGCCCTCGAGGATTATCAGCAAACAACTGCGAGTCCTCGTCTGGTCAAACGGTGGCTGAATTCGGCGCGTGCAGTCAGCGGCAGAAATGTGTTGTTCCTAAATGTGTCCGACAAACCCACCATCATAAGCGTGTGCTCCACTTTCAGCTCGCCGGATTGCGACCGGACCGGAACCACTCACATCGCGGTGAACTCCAAGCAAATGGTTGTTTTGAGCGTTCGCAAAATCGGCAGACCGTATCTGTTGATTAAACCGATTGCCCCTGTAAGTGCGATTGTCGGAGTTCTTCATCCAGAGTCCGGGACGAGGCGGGTCTTTTCGGCGGCGTCGTCAATCGAGTTCGCCGATCCACCACACTAATAAGAGAATTGTTTAATTTGAGGGCTGTTGTGGTCCGGCCGTTAAGAGGAGTTGTCAGGCAGCTAACGGGGCTCGCTCCCAAGAGTCCGAGAGGGCGACTTTACGGTCATCTGGCTTTCGTGGACCACGGTTAGGCCGACCGGTCATCGCGGAGCGAGCGGTTCCCAACTTCCGGATTGCGCATGTAGCCCCACCAACTCTCCCAGCCGGGCATTTCACTAGCATGGCATTGCCCCGTGTAGTGCGATTTACTTCCGGCTCGGCGACACTACGACAAGGCCTGCTAATTTACCGAGCTGCGAGTGCGCGAGATATAGCGTGCCATCTTTCGTGACGACGCCGTTGCGAGCGCCCTCGTGGGTCGGCACCACTGCAACCTGGCTGAGCTTGCCGGTCGCGTCGACCCGGGCCACCGTGAGCCGCGCGTCTTTGGCGGCCCCTACGTACAACATGTGAGTGGCGGGCGAGTAGTTGAGATCATCCACGCCGTCACCGGTGTCGATCGATGACAACTTCTCCCCGTTGTGACCTGCATCCAAGACCTCCGCCCGTGTGCTACAGGCAACGAACAGGTAGCCGGCATCTTGATCCACGGACAAGCCATGCGGACCGTCCTCCCCACATGACGATTGCCACTTCGCTACCGTTTTGTGTGTTTTAAGATCAATCGCGGTCGTCAGATCCTTGTCCTCGTAATTCATGTAGAGGCGGCCGCGCTTTGCATCGACTGCATAGCCTTCGGGCCGGCCTTCAAATGTCAGTTTTTCTTTCTGAGTCAAGCTCTGGCTGTCCAGAATACGCACAGAGTTGTCGCCCGGTGCGGTAACCCAGACTTCTTTGGTGGACGCCACATAGACGACGCCGTCGGGCGTAGAGTCGATGTGGCCACAGGTCTTGCGCGCGAGAGTCCTTTCATCAATGGCGCATACACTGGAGTCGGCCCGGTCACCGATGTATACGACGCCGTCGCCGATCGATACCCCGCTGGGCCCCTGAACGCGTTTGCGACCTTTGAGTTCGAGTTCCTTGGTCGCCAAACCCGAGATCTCACGGACACTGCCGTTGTTGGTGTCCACCACATCGACCGACCCGATGTTTATGGCTGGAACCCAAACGTATCCCGTCTTGGGATCATAGGCGATGTAGTCCATTGTGATGTTTCCCTGGCCGTGATCGGGGAGGGCCAGGATGCGAACGGTATACTTCGCGTTTTGCTCGTCGGCAGCCTGCAATCCAACAGCTATTGCGCCGATGGCCACTACGACGCTTAGCACGAGAGAATTTCGTCGTTCCATAGCGATAATCGTAGCACCAGCCTGTAGGCCAGTCATCAGATAGCCGGATCGACCGAAGTGCCTCGCTCGATTCCGAACGAATGGTCGTCGACCGGAAGCTGGCCCACTGCGGCCGCTCCAGGGGATGTTGGAGGCTTATTCCGGTAAGGCCACGGCAAGTTGACGGGAAACGCCCGTTCCGCTGAAGTGACTCGCGAACGGACGTTGTTAATGAACCCTAACGCGCGCTACAGCAGCCACGAAAGCAGCTGGTCTAAACTCCGGCGGCTGCATTCATGGCGGCGCGAATGTGTTCACCTTGCTCACGGATTAAGTTCAGTTCCCCGATGCTGACCTGTTCGAGCTTGCGGCGCGACCAGACGCCGCACATGACGCCCGTGCTGGAATGCGCCGGTATTGGTCCCAGTTACAGATGGCTGATCTCGTGAGCCACCACGGACGCCGAGAAGCTGGTACGCATCAACGTTGGTGTGCCCGGTGAGCTTTTCCACCACCGGATAAATGACGTTGACGCATTGAATCCCGCGTCCCCGGATTCCCCGAGCTTGGTATCCAGGCGGGCCTTCTGAAACCGCGCGACTGGACTTGCATCGTATTCCGCATTCGAAGCGCCGCGCTGAAGCTCCCGTGTCAGTCTGCTGAGGGCTTATCGAGTCGTTAGGTTGCGCAACTCCTTCAACGTTTCCGAAGGATCGGGACGGATGGTGTAGTCGGCATTCACATCCGCCGCACGGATTGTGCCCTGCTTGTCAATCACGTATCGCGCTGGCATCGGCAACCGGTATTCAGATTCGTCGTGGAACCGGTCGAAGGTACTGCCGAACGATTTGTAAGGGTCCCGTAGGTAGTCCGGCAGCACGAACACAAGCCCGAACTGCTCTGCTGTCTTCAGATGCAGATCCGTCAAAAGATCGAAGCTCAGGTTCAGTTTTCTGTGCAGATTACGGGTGTACCGCTCGAGTTCCGGAGTGACCGCAACGATCCGCGCTCCAAGCGCCCTGACCTCAGACTCGACTTCCTGTAGAGCCTCCAGCTCCATATTGCAGTAAGGTCACCAGTGCCCTCGAAAGAAGCTGATTACGAGCGGTCCTTCGCGCACAAGATCGTTCGAGGCGACCTGCAGGTGATCCTGATTGAACAACGTGAAACTTGGAGCACGATCACCGATCTTCAAGGCGCGAGTTTCGGCTCCGGACTCCTTAAGCTCGGCAGTGGCGCGATGCATCGTTTCGATCACCTCGCGCGTCGCGTCGCGCTCCACAAACCGGCCCCAACTCCAACTGGTGGCGTCGTCGATCAGCCGCACCAGGTAGCGCACCGGCCCGCGTCCTTCCAGCCAATCGTGCTCGGAGGTGTCCCACTGCACCAGCTCGCCGAACGCGCTGCGACGGGGCCGCCAGCCGTGGACCTCTTCGACTCTGCGCGCGCCGGGCTTCCACAATCCGGCTTCGATCATCCATCCGCGCAGCGTCTCTTTGCCGACCCGGATCTGATGCCGCTTGGCTAACTGCTCGCTGGCAAAGGTTGGTCCGAAGTCGTGCCAGTCGGCCTGCTTCAGAACTTCGATGGCCCGTTTCTGTGTCTGGCTCGCGATCTTCCGGTTCGATGCCCGGTCCCGCAACCCATGTACCACGACCGCATCGCCACGCTTCTTCATCCGCTTGAGCAGCTTGCGCACCCAACGGTCGGTCACCCCCATCTTACGGGCAGCTTCGCGCTGAGTGATCACGCCGTCCTTAGCCCGTTTCAGCCATTCCAACTTGTCGCGTTCCTCTTGGCTCATCTCGATTCGTTCCATCCTTCAGCCTTGCGGCTGTCAAGAGGAACTTTCTACTTGGCTCAATTAGGAACTTTTCACTTGGCCGCGACACTTCCTGCTATACAATCATCGAATCACCCTTCTTTTGTGATAGAATTTTTGCGCTCAATCTGAAGGGCGGCCCGTCATGACCAAAACGTTTTTCCGTGTTGCTGCACTCGCGTTCCTGTTCTCATCGCTCATCGCGTACCAGCCCGAACCGGGTTCGGCTCATCTGACCGATCCTTTCGCCGCAGGCTGGATGCTCTCCGACACCAATGGCGACGGACTGATCGATTCTGTTTCCGGCAAGATTGTTGTTCCGGCGCATCCTTCGGCGGCCGAAAACAGCGCCGCAACCGATATTGCCGCACGCATCGGATTCGCCACCACCGGATTCACACCGCCGGTGGTCATCAGCGCCTCCGCGGATCGCGGCGGGGGTCCGCGCATCTATATCGGCCGGCCGGCGCCGGTCGAGCTGGAAGCCGAAGAAGGCGGAGTCTTCGCCGCCGGCGGCAACCTGTTGGTTGCCGGTCATGATGACGCGGGCTTGCTGGCGGCGGCGGAGGCCTTCGCGTCTCGTGCTCCGTATGTATGGCGCGTCCCCGGCGACCGTCTGAACGCCATTGCGCAATCCCTCGATCAGCAAGCTTCTGGCGCGAGGTCGGAGGCGACTGGTCTTACATATGTCAAGGGGAAAGCCGGGATCAACCGGGCCTTCTTTCAAAGCTCAGCCGCCGTTTCGAGCGCGGCGATCGAAGCGGTTTTAAACAACCCGCGCTTCGCCAGCGTGCATCAAATCGTCGTGGGAAGTGTGAGCGCCACAAATCCGAAACCGCTTCCCCCGATGCCTGCCGCGCAGCCTGGCGCCGGAGCCGCTCCCGAAGCTCCCGCGAGCGATGCAGCAGAAGGCGCGGGAGGACCGGCGCGGCTCGACCTGGCGACGCTATACACCATGCGCGGCCTGTTTCGCGGCACGCCGCGAATGCCGATTCCATCGAACCTCGACGGCCAGCTTTACGTGCCGGAGGGCGAAGCCGGAATCGCGATGGCGAATCTAGCGGCGCGTATGGGGATGGAAACCACCGGCATCACGCTGCCGCTGGCGACGCCCGCCGGAACCGCCGCCGCTCGTGACATACGGACGAAATCCGTGGTGCCTGAATCGTCCGGCGTCGGCCAGGAGGCCGCGCGCAAACTGAAAGAGGAGAGCCCTTCCGAGACGCCGATTCCCGCCGCCGACGGCGAGCTCCGCGTGGTCGATAAAGCGTTCGGACGCCAGCCGGCCGTGCTTGTTCGCGGCGATGAAGCTGCCGCGCTCGGCCTGCTCTCCGATCATTTCCCTAATTTGTGGGAGCCGGGAAAGCAGCATCTGTCGATCGAAGAGGTCCGCTACGATCTGCACCGTTTCTTCTCTTTGCGTTCGAGCGCGGGACAGGCCAGCGCCGCCCTGTACCGGCTCGACAAGTGGGCGGCAGAGATCAAAGCGCCGCACAATGTCGAAGCCAAAGTGTATGTCGATATCGCCGACCCGGGACTGAAGGATTTGGTTCGCGCGGAGCTTGAGGCGCGGCTTGGCGTCAAAGACGTGAACGTCGAGACGGGCAGCCTTCACGCCGGGACGCAATGCTGCGAAAAGCTTCCCGCGCTGCATTATCACGCCCCGGGTTATCAGTTTCATCCAGGCGCGCCGACGTTCCAGGAAGACGTCGTGATTCCATGGGAAGGGTCGCGTCTACTGAAAGCGATTCGGGATGCCTCGCCCAAAATCAGCGGTCCGGTAAAGGTTGTCGCGCGCGTGAGCGAAGGCCCCGAGGTTCGCGCCAATTTGAAAAAACAGATCGAAAATCTTCTGCCAAAACAGAGCCAGGTGACCGTGCTGTGCGCCTTCAAATCCGGGGTGAGCTGGCTGATGGACGAGATCGCTCCGCAGGTGAAGGGCAAGGCCGCGTCGCTCAAGATCGAGTTCAAGAGAAACGACGATCCGACGGCCACCCGATCGATGTACTCGCACGCGCGCTGGGTTCAGGAACTTTACCCGGTGGATGAAATGCTCGCCCTGGAGCTGAAAATTCCGCTGGCAAAAATCGATTTCGCGGAGTTTGAAGGGAAAGGGCCGACCTATCGCGTCCACGCCTACGATGCCGCCGGAAAAGAAATCCTGGCGCGAGAGTTCACCGTTACCACGGTAGACCGTCCCTACAACGGCGTGATGCCGGAGTATGAAAAAGTTCAGGTGGATACCGGCTGGGTGCGCATGGAATCGGGTTCCTCGGTGGTGCTCGATCAGCGCATCCCCACCGACATCGAAGAATTCTGGGATCACTATCACAAAGAAATCGCTGCCCATGGTTTTCCGCACGGTGATGGCGCGCTACCACGGCGAGCTGCGGCCGGAATTTGCGCCGCCTTTCGACACCCTGAAGATCGATTTTCATTTGAGCGAGCCGAGCTACGAGCTCCCGGGATCGACAAAGAACGCATCTCGTCGCTGGAAGCCCTTCAGGAAGACACGTTTTATTCGACCGAAAATTTCGTGAACATGATGGGCGACCTGGAGACCGGCCGCGCCATCACCTACGTCGGACGAATCATTCCCATCGTGCACGCTTCGGAAGACGGCAAGGACGGGCACGTCCACATCGAGTTCTATGCCAAGCCTGCGGCGAATCCGTCGGTGGAACTGGCATGGACCGATGCGCAGGGCAAGCGTCACCAGCCAAACGCGCGACCTGTGGGTACTCGCCGGCACCATGCAGCCGCGCCTGATCAGGCGCGCGCGCCAGCGCAGACCGGACCGGAAAGCCTGACCTGGCTGCTTCCTGCCGACTTCAAGGACGACAAATACGATGAGTGGATCAACGAAGAAGGCCAGGATCAGGTCGACCGCAGCGATCTTCCCGGTGGAACAGGCGCGCGGGCAGCTCCACTGGCTCGAACAGATGCACGCGGCCGGCCTGTACAAGGATGAGATCGCCTATCCGCACCTGCAAGCAAATGGGATTCGAGTTCGAATTGCCGCTCCCGCGGACGGCGAAAGTCGATTCGCCTGCGCCGCGCGAATACGCGATCGTGAAGATCCAGCCGCCGGCGACGCGTCGTCCCATGATCACGGATTACCGAGCCGAACCGCATCCGTGCAATGGGACGAGCCGATCAGCCCGGCCGAAAACGCCTCGATTCTGGCCGAGCTGGCGCAGGCGCCAGGCGTGAATGCGTACTGGATGGGCCGCAGCTACCTCGGCGAAAACATCTGGGCTGCCGACATGACACTGCCGACCCCATCGACCCTCGCTCCGTCGCCAAGGAGACCACGCTCAAGGCCACCATCGTCTACTCCGGGCGCCAGCACGCCAACGAAGTTTCCAGCACCAGCCATATTCTGAAACTCGGCGATCAACTGGTGAACGATCCGGAGACGCGAGCCCTGCTCAAGCAGGTCAACGTGGTGCTGCATCCGATCACCAATCCCGACGGCGCGGAGCTTTCCGTGCAGCTTGCCGAGATCACGCCGAATAACATGCTGCATCCCGGCTATCATGGCGCGCTGGCAGCCGACGTTTCCACGGGGCAGACGGATCTCGATCCCGTTTATCCGGAATCGCGCACGCGCCGCCAATTGCTGGAAGGCTGGCTGCCCGACGCTTTCTTGAATCCGCACGGCTATCCGTCGCATGAATGGGTGCAGCCGTTTTCGGAATACTCGGGTTGGGTGACGAACCGCCAGGGAGCCAACAACGGCCGCACCTGGTGGATTCCGCGCGGATGGTTTACCAGTCTTGCGTACCTTCGCGACGACACGCATCCCTACAGCGAAAAGGTGACCTACGAAATTCGCGACCGGATCGTGGAAGCGGAGAGAAATGTGCCGGGCCTTCTGGATCTTGAAACGCGCATGAACGCGCGTTACCAGCGCTTCGGCCAGCGCTGGCAGCCGGAAAACATGCAGCAGCCGATCGTCGACGGGATTCGGATTTACATGGCGCTGAAAGGAGCGGGTGGAGGACGTGGCGGCGGGGCCGGCGGTCAGGCGGCGCCCGGCAGCGGAGGCGTCGGCGGCATTTCGCCGGACGTCACCTGGGACTCCGGTTACACCGAAGCGCCGGATGAAACCGCGCACGGCGATTACATGAAGCTGATGGCGTCGGCCGGTCTGGCGTTTGATCGCGTGCATCTCGAATATCTCGCCAAAGGCAAGCTGCGCATCAATCGGACCGAGCGCGAACAAGCGGGCAAGGTCACTTGGCGCATCGAACGGCTGCGCCCGAATCTTCCCGCGGATGAATCCGAGCCGCCGCGGCGGGATACGGCAACCGGCGGAGCGCAGAATCGATAACGCAGTTAGGGGTCAAAAACGAGAGGGGGATTTATCAGTATGCGAAGACTTCAGGTATTGGTTTCCTTGGCCATAATCGCGACGTTCGCCGCCGGATTGGCGATGGCGCAAATTGGTGACGCCGAGATTACTGGCGCGGTCAAAGATCCGACGGGCGCGCCGGTGGCCGGCGCTGCCGTGACGCTTACCAACCAGGATTCCGGCTTCACCCGCGTCGTCACCGCCGACACCGAGGGCCGCTATCGGTTTTCCGCGATCCCGCCCGGGCGCTACTCGTTGAAGACGGAAGCGACGGGATTCAAGACGGAGAGCATTACCGACTTGGTCCTCAACATCGGCACGCACCTGGATCGGGACATTGCGCTGGCGGTCGGAAACGTCCAAGAGTCGGTCACCGTCACGGGCGAAGTTCCACCGGTCGACACCACCAAAGGCGACGTCTCCGGCGTCGTCACCAACGAGCAGATCGATAGTCTTCCGGTGAACACGCGGCAGTATCTGAACCTCGCGCTGCTGATGCCTGGCACGACGCAAGCCGCGTCGCGGACGTTTTATAACAACGTCCAGATCGGCGGCGGCGATCGTTTTTACGCCAGCGGTTTCACCGTCGATGGAGTGGGCAACACCTGGGCCGAGCAGGGCGAGCCGCGGCAAAACTTTCCCGAAGGTTCCGTACAGGAATTCATGGTCAACACCAATCAGTGGAAAGCCGAACAGGGATGGGCCATGGGCGGTGTGGTAAATATCGTCACCAAGAGCGGCACCAATGACTTTCACGGCGACGTATTCGAGTACTGGCGCGACCAGGCCCTGAATCACGAAAACAAATTCCAGACCGCGGCTGAGCAGCAGGCGGGGGTGGGTAAGGCCCCGTATCTACGAAACCAGTTCGGCGGCGATTTTGGCGGGCCGATCGTGAAGAACAAGCTGCACTTTTTCGTGGCCTATGAGCGCACCCAGATCGACAGCTCCTTCACGATTTTCACCGGCGCGGCCAGCCGCCAGTTCTATAACTCGGTCGACGGCATTCACGATCAGCCGAGCCACGATCAGATGCTAAATCTGCGCTTCGATTATGAGATCAGCAGCACCCAGCATCTCTTCGGCCGCTATTCGCAGGAGTGGAATCTGCAAACCTGGCAGGGCTGCGGCGGGGCTTCCGAATCGAACTGCTATGACGGCGAGATTCCGCGTCATTCGCTGGTGCTCGGCCATACCTGGACGCCGTCGGCGTCGATGGTGAACGATTTCCGCTTCCAGTACGCATATTCGTCATATCAGTTGGGCCCGTCCGGCGAGCCGATCTTTAACAATATTGGCCAATTTCCTGCCTCTCGTTTGGCCGAGCTGCAAACGGTATACAGCTTCCCCAGCTTCAGTTACGGGCAAGGATATGGAGAGCTGGGAATCGAGTCCCGCTGGGAGGCTAAGGACGACTTCAACCTCGTCCGCGGCAAGCACAGTATCAAATTCGGCTTCGACTACAGCCGTATCCCCTTCGCCGACGACACTGTAATCAACTATCAAGGAACGTGGACTTTCGCGACGGATCAAGTGTTCAATCCGAAGGACCCGACCACCATCGCCAACCTACAAAATCCGGTTCAGTACACGGCCACCATCCCCGGTCTGTACACATCGGTGCCGGTTTCTCAATATTCGGCGTACATTCAGGACGACTGGAGGCCGTATCGCGATCTCACGTTGAGCCTGGGGCTGCGCTGGGATCGGGAAATTGGCTCTTTCGACGAATCTTTGAACCCCAATTCGTTTCCCAAGCAGATTCCGTTTCTGGGCGATCCGAGTAAGCGCGGCCAGCCGTTCAATTTCGGGCCGCGTTTCGGTCTTGCCTGGAACGTCGGTGGAACGAATAAGAACGTGGTCCGCGCCGGATTCGGAATGTATTACAACAACATTCAGACTCTGCTGAACTTCCCGGAGGATCGCAACCTCGTGCAGTGCAGCATTCTGATCAAGAATCCGGTTTATCTGAACCCCTATGGCGGCCAAAGCCCCACGAGTTTTTGCTCGACCGCGGCGCCGACCGTCACGGTTCTCGACCAGAATTTCGCCAATCCGTACTCCGAACAGTTCACGCTCGGATACTCGCGCGAGTTGACGCACGATTTTTCGATCCATGTGGACGGCATTTACATGCACACTTTGCACGACTGGCGCACCGTGGATATGAACTACCCGCTCGTCACGGGCGTTCGCCCTCTGACGCAATGGGCCCGAATCCTCGATCACGAGCCGATTTCGCAATCCAAGTACAAGGCGATGTATGTTCGCGCCGAAAAGCGCTTCGCCAAACGCTATCAGTTCCTGGTTTCGTATACGCTTTCCTCGGCGACCGACGATAACCCGCAAGGTCAGGTGACCAACCCCGCCAATTACAACCTGGATTGGGGGCCGGCCAATATCGATCAGCGCAACGCGCTAGTGGCGAGCGGATTCGTTAATCTTCCGTGGAAGTTCACGTTTGGAGCCATCTGGCAACTGCGCTCGGGGCTGCCGTTCAGCGCGCTGACCGCCACCACGGACGCGGACGGAAACCGGCAGTACGTGCCGGGAACCTCGCGCAATCAAGGAAATCGCGAGAACATCCTCCCCTCCGTCAACGCGTATCGCGCGACTCTAGGCCTCGCGTCGATACCGGCCTCGCAGATCAACAGCAGCACGTTCAACAGCTTCGATATTCTGGTCACCCGCGCGTTCCTGCTCGGCGGGGAGCGCCGGATCGAATTGAAGGGGCAGATTTTCAATCTTTTCGGAACCACGAACCTGATCGGCGGCAACACCTCGATTGCGAGTTCCGGCAATTTCGGCGAGATTTTGAACGCATCTAATCTCCAGCAGGCCGAACTGGCGGTCCGGTTCGTATTCTGACCGGAAGCGTAGACGCAGACGGGTGCGCTTGCCCCCTCGGCTGACACAAACAGTTAAGACACAGTTGACCGTTCGATGAAAAGTTCTCGACCGGCAAGACGACATTACAGCATACTGGTGCCGGCTGGTGAAGCGGAGGCGGGCACTGGTGGAGACCAACCCGCCGAGGAATAGCCGGCCGGAAACTCATCCAGACGATGAGCGGGGGCGTTGGCCGCAGGGCTAGCGCCTCCATCGGATGGAAAGATTTCCTGATGCCTGGGAAAACTCATACAGAAAGCTGCCGCGCAGCGGCATCCTTTTGATTTCGTTCGAACCGAGCGGGAGGCATGTAGCCCAGCGCGGAATGCAGGCGTTTTTCGTTGTAGATCTTTTCCCGGAACTCGCGGATGGACGCGCGAGCGTCGGCCAGGTTGCGGTATTCGTTGCGCAGCACTTCTTCATCCTTCAGCGTTTTCATGAACGATTCGCAGGCCGCGTTATCCCACGGATTGCTCTTGCGCGAATCTTGGCAATGGCCCAGCAAGCAATGACCGCGAACGTTCCCGCGCCCGCCTATCCTGGATTGACGAACCAGCAGGCCGCCCAGCTGATTCCGTTCATCCTTTTTTCCCAATTGCTTTCCCGCGACCGAGCCAATGGGTATGCAATCAAGTCATTGGGCCGGAAGGAGATTCTAGCGGCCGTCCTTTACGCTGGTCGCGATCGTTTCCCTGGCCGTCGCGCTGGGCGCGAACACGGCGGCGTTCTCTTCCGCGCGCGATCGTGATCAAGACGCTGCCCGTCCCGGGCGCGGACCGGCTCGTGATTCTTCGCCAGCACAACGAAATGTTCCACATGGAGAACTGCGGTTTCACACGCCGATTCATTGAGGAATTACGCAAGCAAGACGTGGGATTCGAAGGCGTGCTCGCCGTCGACGCCGCGGACATCAATTTGACGGATCAGGATGAAACGGAAAAATTGAAGGCGGAGATGGTGAGCGGGAACTATTTTCGGATGCTCGGAGTGCGCCCGCTGCTCGGACGGCTGATCGAGGAAGCCGATGATGCTTCCGCCGGCTCGCGCATCTGCGTGATCAGCTATCGGCTGTGGCAGGAGCGCTTCGGCGGAGGCGCCGTGATCGGCCGGCGCGTGTTGATCAACAGCACGCCGTTTCAAATCGTTGGCGTCACGCCGCGCGGATTCGCGGGCGCGGCTCTGCATGAAACGCACGAGATCGAAATACCGGAGTCGGCCGGCGCGGCTATTTTAGGAATGGATGGCGAAGCCACGTTCTGGCTTCAGTTGATCGCTCGTCTGAAGCCCGGTATGATCGTTCCGCAGGCGACGGCGCGCCTGAATGCCGTCGGGTTGACGATCCAGAAGCAGCATGGCGCGAACATTTCGCCGCTCGATACTTTTCGCCTGGTCGACAGCAGTCAGGGAATCGATTCAAAGAAGGAACAGTTCGGCAAACCGGTGCTGTTGCTGTTTGGGTTGGTGGGTGTGGTTCTGGTCGCTGCGTGTACGAATTTAGCAGCGCTGCTGCTGGTTCGCGCCGTGGAACGTACGGCGGAAGCGGGAGTGCGGCTGGCGCTCGGCGGATCGCGGGCCGCGCTGGTGCGGCCGTTTCTCGCGGAAAGCATGATGCTCGCGTTCGCCGGCGGAATCGCGGGATGGGCGCGCTCGCGTGTTGACCGACGTGTTGCTTAAGATGCTCGGCTCGCAGGGCGAGGGATTGGCTCGCGAGGTGCAGCCGGATGGCGCGGTGTTCGCGTTTTGCGCAGGCGTTACGCTTGCCGCCAGCATTGTTTTCGGGTTCTGGCCGGCTTGGCGCGCGGCGCAGGCCGATCCGCTGCACGCGATCCGCGGAAAAAACGCCCCGCGCGGACGATTCGCGGCCTCGCGAGCCGCAGCAGATCAGCAGATGAACTGGTGGGTCACTGATACGGACCGATGCAAAGACCGCAGCGTTCGTCCTGATCGAGCACAAGGAGCACACGAACATGAAGCCAAAGAACACGATCTGCCTCTGGTTCGACAAAGACGCGCATGAGGCGGCGCGCTTCTATGCAGTCACCTTTCCGGATAGTAAAGTAACCGCTGTTCACGAAGCTCCCGGTGACTATCCGGGCGGCAAGAAGGGCGATGTGCTGACGGTGGAGTTCACTGTCCTGGGCATTCCTTGTCTCGGTCTCAACGGCGGACCGGCGTTCAGGCACACCGAGGCCTTTTCCTTCCAGATCGCGACGGAGAATCAGGAAGAGACGGACCGTTACTGGAACGCGATCGTCGGCAATGGCGGCACGGAAAGCCAGTGCGGTTGGTGCAAGGACCGCTGGGGCCTCTGCTGGCAGATCACCCCGTGCGCGCTAACCGATGCGCTTGCGGCTGGTGGCGGTGAGGCAAAGCGTGCCTTCGAGGCGATGATGACGATGCAGAAGATCGACATCGCCGCCATCGAGGCAGCGCGGCGAGGCTGACGTGAACACGCCAACACGTCCTTAATCGTCCTGGATCACGCGCAATCCGGAAACTATCTGGATTTCCACTGGAGCCGGTCGGTTCTGGGACCGTTGTGTGGTGTTAACGGCGACCACTGCTGAACCGAATTCTATCGCTCCGGCCGAATTCGCTCTCATCGGCGGTTTCGCTATTGTTCCGGATGCTCTGTCTTCCGAAGGGTGCGAGCCTGCATTCGCTGCGTCACAGTCACGGGTCTCACCGGGTGGCCGACGGCGTGCCAGTGCCAGTGCCAGTGGTTGCCGAGCGCTCCGGGCACTCGTCAATTCGGACGACGGTGGATGTCTACTCCCGCGCACTCCCGCGGCCAAACAATGATGCGGCCCGGCGTTGCTCGCTTCAGAGAAGAAGTGCTCCGACGAGAAAACATTAAAAAATGGTAGATTATTCTATGGTTTTTCCCCCAGCACGCGGAAAAGCACCCGCAATAGCGTTGGTCCTTTTGGGAGCCGTTCGTGCGCAGACGGTACCGGCAAGACAGTGGATCTCTACCGTCCCGTTCTGCAATATCTCGGCCACCGCGGTGAGTTCGGATGGCAGAATCTTTCTGGTTGGCATCGGGGATTCGCATTTTCTTGTCACATCCAATGCATTCCAGCCCGTGATTGCGAACGCGTCGTTTCCCACCGTGCAATACCCGCCTGGCACGAGTGGCGTTCCTGGATTAAACCTCGCCGGCACGCAGGTGCTGCTGAATTCTACTCCAATTCCGCTGATTTCGGTACAGGAAGCAAGAGTATACGCATGGGTCCCTTTTACGCTTAGCACCAGCAGCTACTGGACCGTTGTGGTGGAGAGTAACGGAGTCAATTCGAACCCCGGTCAAGTCCCTGGTGTGAGCGCCAATCCCGCTTTGTTCACAGCGCTTGGTAACGGGACCGGCCAGGCGCTGGCGTTCAACGGCGATGGTTCACAAAACTCGCCCTCGAATCCCGCTCGGCGCGGTAGTTTGATCAAACTCATCGCAACCGGGCTTGGACCAGCGGCCGGCGCCGGAGATTTATCGGAACTCTCCGTTACCCTGGAGACCCTTTCTGCGGCTGTCTCAACGGTGGGTGCTGCCAGTGGTTATCCTCGGGGCTATTTGGAGGTCGATGCGATCGTACCGAACGGAGTTCCGGCAGCAGATTTCATTCCAGTAAAAATTGCGGTCTCAGGAATATCCAGCCAGGACGGCGTTACGCTGTCGGTACGCTAATAATGTCGCAACGTTCACGATTAATTTGTTTCGTCGGTTTCTCACTGCTGATGAGCGCATGCGGCGCGGTGATAACGAATCAGATGACTATCCCGGATGCGACGATCTCCGGCGTAGTGGTCGACTCGAAAGGTTTCGTGTATATCTGCGGAGCCTCGAATGGGACCATTCAGGCATCCCCGGGCCTAACCTATGGGACTGGGCATATATTCGTTGAGAAGCTAATGCCCGGAACGCTGCAAACCGTTTACTCGACTTCGATAGGAGGCTCCGCGGGGGACTCGAGCTCAAGTATCGCAGTCGATAGTCTGGGCAACGCTTACGTGACCGGCTATACAAGTTCTCCAGATTTTCCTTCAACCGTAGGCTCGCCATCCTTGCCGAATCAAAGCGGTTCGACAAATGTATTTGTATTCAAGCTGGCCGCAAATGGCGCGATGGTCTTTTCTCGGGTTATCGGAGGAAATGGAGCGTCCGGGGGAAGCACGATCGCCGTCGGAGCTGGCGGCATTGTCATTGGGGGAAACACGAATGCGCCAGATTTCCCGACTACGCGCAATGCAATTCAGACGGCCCCGGGTGGTGGTAAAGACGCATTTGTACTGAGCATCAGCAGTGACGGCTCGAACATCCAACATGCCACGTACTTGGGCGGCCCAGGCGACGACGAAGCAACAAGTGTCGGAGCGAACCAGAACGGTGATATTTACGTCAGCGGTCATGCTGCAAGTTATTTCCCGACTCTGGCAACCTCGCTCGCGCCGCAACAGATCTATGGAGGATTCGTCTCCAAGATCGACCATAGCACCGGCCAGCTTGTTTTTTCGACGTATTTGCCAGGTGTCGCAGGGCAAGCAAATTTGCAGGTGGATTCGAATAACAGCGTCTATCTCACGGGCCTTGCGGGCACCGGATTCCCTGCAACAAGCGGGGCAGACATTTTAGAAGATGGTTTTGACGTTCCTGTTCCTGATGCAGCTCGATCCGCAAGGTGAGATCGTGTTCGCAACCTTAGTGGCGGGCGGCGCTCTGGATAATCCGCAGATCGCACTTTCGACCGGTTCCGTTGTGATCGCAAGTTCGTCCGCATCCGTGGTCTTTCCGGCGACGGACTATAGCGCTCCGATCTGCCAGTTGGGCGCGATCGTCACCATGGACTTCACATTAACGACTTTGTCTTTTGCCAGCTTCAGTCCTTCCGGAAAACTTCTGACAGCATCGACTTATGGCTACTGTCAAGACGAGAGTTTTTGCGGGAGTGGCCATCGGAACATCAGGCGTGTTTCTCTCTAGTCAATGGTTCGACGGGGCGACGGCGCTCGCTCAGATCGACATAAATGCCTCAGCGAAGGTTCAGGTGGCGCAGGTGGTAGACGCAGCCGGGTTTGAAATCGGACCAGTTGTCCCGGGGCAGCTGATTAGCATCGTCGGAAAAGGACTCGGCCCGACGCAAGGTGTGCCCGTTCCTTTGAGCGGAGACACCTTCCCCGTTTCGTACGCGGGGACTCAAGTCTCTGTCTGCGGGCGCTCCGCTCCGCTGCTATATGTCAGCGAAAATCAGATTAACGCAATTGTGCCGACGGAGACTGTGCCAGACGACTACTGCACCATCTCGGTTTCCGCGTCGGCGGGAGTATCCGAAGAATTTACGACATATGCTTGGTATCTGGCTCCGTCGATATTCACCGCCAACGGGTCGGGGTTCGGTCAGGCAGCTGCGCTGAACCAGGATGGAAGCCTGAACTCAGCCTCAAATCCCGCGCCACGGGGTTCGATCCTCACGCTATTTGGAACCGGAAGCGGCCTGACCAATCCTGAATTCCCGGATGGCGCCGTCGTTTCGCAAGCAACCCAAAGCCTGACCGACTTTGTGGCGAGCGTCGGCGCCGAATTAGCACCGATTCAATATCTCGGCGCCGCGCCGAGCCTAGTCAACGGAGTCATGCAAGTGAATCTGCGGGTCCCTAGGAGCTTGTTGAAAAACGGTCTGGACGTAGCCTTTTGATGCTTGGAAACGTCTTCACAGCATGCGTGGAGACGACCAACAACAGTTTGATGCTTTCAGCTATGTAAGACCGGAAGAGCGGGTGCCGGAGGATCATCCGTTGCGGCCGATCCGCAGGGCCGTCGAGGAAGTGCTGCGGTCGATGTCGCGCCAGTTCGACAAACTGTATGCGGAAACCGGCCGGGCCTCGATTGCACCGGAGCGGTTGCTGCGCGCGCTGTTATTGCAGGTGTTTTATTCGATCCGCAGCGAGCGGATGCTGATGGAGCAGCTCCACTACAACCTGCTGTTCCGCTGGTTTGTGGGCATGGAAATGGACGAACCGGTGTGGAATCACGCGGTGTTCAGCAAGAATCGCGAGCGGCTGCTGAATCAAGAAGTGGCGCGAATGTTTTTCGAGCGCGTGCGGGAACAGGCGCGGGGGTATATGTCGGATGAGCACTTCACGGTGGATGGCACGCTGATCGAAGCCTGGGCCAGCCAGAAAAGCTTTCAGAAAAAGGACGGGGGGATGAGGAACCGGGCAACTTTCACGGGCACCAGCGGCGCAACGACACGCATGTCTCTAAGACCGATCCGGAGGCGAAGCTGTATCGCAAGGGGCATGGACAGGAAGCCAAGTTGAGTTATCTGGGGCACGTGCTGATGGAGAATCGGAAGGGCCTGATCGCCCGGTCGCGATGGGCGGCCGCGGAACACAACATCCGCCGGGTTTTCCGCCAGAGCAACTACTGAACCGCGATTATTACGTCGCTGGGCCCGTCCCAGAGCCGCTTTTCAACAAGCTCCTAGTGGATTTTCTGATCGGCACCGGCCCGGTGACCGAGCACGCCGTCAACAGTTCTCTCCACCAGAAAGCGCGCGTATTCATCGAAGCACGCTTGAATGCGCTCTCGATCTCCCGCCGTCAATCGGCCTGCTGTCCGGTGGTCGTATCCCTGCTTCTCGAAATACTTTACTGCCCGTAGATCGATCCCGAGCAATTGGGTACAGATGTATTCGCCGTCGGCCGCAAAGACCTGGGTCACAAGGAAGTACTGAAAAGGCGGATGCGGATGCAGGTTTGCAAAATCGTCCCACCGGACCGTGAAATACACCAGGCTTACTGGCCCACGCCGAATCGCTTCCATAAAAGCCTGCTTCAGCCATTTGACTGCGCCCAACCGTCAATTGCAACTCCAAAAATTAGAAACAGAAATTCGTGCGCAGCGAAGCGGGAAGCCCCGTCAATCCCCGGCCGCGGAACCACGCAGGCGAGCTTGCGGCTGCGTTCGGATCCTCCGGTGGAATTCCGGTTTTAGTGGACTGTCTTTTGAGACTCGTCGCTGGTCGCGCGCCGCTGGAATTCGTCCCAGCGCTTCGCGGCATCGTCATCCTGGCCCCGGAGTGCGTGCGCGTAAACGTCCGCGGTCGTCCGCACCGAAGAGTGGCCCAGGCGCTCGGCAACGACGGGCAACGGCACGCCGTTCGCCACTAGGTGGGACCCGTGGCTATGGCGCAGCGAATGCAGGCTGGCCCCTTTGGGAAGGCCGAGCCGCCGGAACAGCAACGAAACCGCCGAAGAGATCGAATTCGGTCGCAGTGGCGTACCGTCCGGGTTGGCAAAGACCAAGTCCAGGTCGGTGCGATAGTCAGGCCCGAACTGCTGGCGAAATTCATGCTGACGCGCACCGTGGGTTTCCAGTGCGACGATCGCGGACTCTGGCACTTTCACATCTCGTGGGCGATCTGTCTTTGTTCCTTTGAATTGCAAGCCGCCCTTCGTCTGGGTGAGGGAACGGCTGATGAGGGCGCGGCCGTCTTGAAGATCCGACCAGCGCAGTGCCAGAAGCTCCCCGCGACGCGCGCCGGTCGCAGCCGCGAGTTCCAGGAACGTCGCCAAACACCATGGCTCCGCTGCTGACGCGAACAGGAGGGCCTGCTGTGCCGGAGTGAGCGCGATCCCGCGCCGCTTCTTCGGAACCGGGGGCTCGCTGCGTTGGACTGGGTTGGCAGCGACCAAGCCCCAACGTTCTGCTCGTCCGAACGCACTGGAAACCAGCCCCGCAATATGCCTCACCGTCTTCGCACTCAGGGATCGGGCGTGTTTGGTCTTCCGGTGATGCCCGCCACTCTTCAGCAATCGATTCCATTCGCGACTCAGGTGCAATGGTGTAATCTCGCCCAAGGGCATAGCCAGGAGTTCGGGAGCGAGATAGGTGACCAGTTCGCGATAGCGCTCGATGGTTTTAGGTGCGAGTTTCTCCTCCGCATGCTGGCGGAAAAACTCGCCGAACAGCATGCCGAGCGTGGTCGGGAGCGCGTCGGCAACTGCGCCGGCGACACCTCTCGTCAGTTCGTATTTTTGAAGTTCCTCGGCGCGACGCGTCGCCTCAGCGTCGATCGCCTCCTGCTTGCTGGCGAAGCCCACCTCGGAAATCAACCGGCGATCTTCGCGCGTCGCACCCGGGGCGCTGAATAAGTATCGCCAGACAACCTTTCCGGATTCGTACTTGCGCTTGAATACGGGCATTTCTAGTTCACACCATTAGCTCCATTGGGCGAAGAAAGTCCAGCGCCGCGGCGAAGACCGCAAGTTTCCTCCCAGGTGTTGTAGGCGCAGCGGGTGATAATCCAGCGCCGGCCGAGGCGAATGGCTGGAATAATCCCTTGCTCCAGCATGGCGTAGACGGCGAGGCGGCCAATCCTTAAACGTTGGGCAATCTCGGGAACAGAGATGCGTCCGCTCAACTCCGGTGTTAGTCCATCTCCGCTCGCTTGAAGCGGTTCCGTCATGGCGTCACTCCGCCTTCCTCGGAGTCGGTTGGGTGGACATTCTGAGCAGGCTGCGCCGGCGATGGACCTAACAGCGGCGTGGTCTTCACCAGCGTGACCTTGCTCGGATTCGCTTTCTGGCGCTCTTTCCGCTCCCGCTGTGCAACCCGGGCTCCGCGCTTTTCCACTTCGGCAGCTTTGGCCGCTTGCTCCAAAACAATCTCCGCGGCCCGCAGGCGAATTCCAGGCGGAGCATTCGTATCCAGCATGATCTTCAGCGTGGTGGTCACGGCCACACCGCTCGCCTCTTGCAGTCGGCCGGTAATCACCGCTCAAGGAGAAAACACGATGAACGAGAATCCAGAACAACCCGCGAACACTGAGGCCACCGCCCTGGCCGCCGAACCGGCCCCGACCAAACGCCCGCGTGTTCGCGCACAAACGCGCCACGTCGCGGCGGCCAGAGGCAAGTCGGCCAAGAAGGCCGCCCCGGCGACAAAAGTCCACGTGGGCGCGAAGTCGGCCAAGCCGGCCAAGAACGGGAAGCGTGCCCGTCGGGGCAGCAAAACGGCCAAGGTCCTCGACCTGCTGAAGCGGCCCACGGGCGCCACAGGGACTGATCTCATGAAGGCCACCGGCTGGCAGGCTCACTCGGTGCGAGGCTTCATTTCCGGAGTGCCCGGTAGAAAGATGGGGCTCAAAGTCACGTCCACCGTCGAGAACGGGGAACGTCGTTACGCCGTGAAAAACTGAAGCCCGAACAATCTGTTCCTTCCCGCCGCCGGGGCTTGGCCTCGGCGGCTTTTCTTTTGCTGCAATCGTGATCCATTCCGACAGCGATGATGAGCACACTGTTGACGAGATTCCGCGATTCATGCGACTTCCTTCCGACGCGCCCGCGCTATCTGCGCGAAGGTGCGACCATCACCCTCAAGCACCGCGTCTTTCCCTGTGAACTGCTGCCAGCGTTGCACTGCCACGTCGACATACCGCGGATCAAGCTCGATGCTATAGCACACCCGTCCAACGGTCTCGGCGGCAATCAGCGTAGTGCCGCTTCCCAAAAACGGGTCGTAGCAAGCCTCGCCCGGACGCGTGTGGTTCAGAATCGGCCGCCGCATGACCTCCACCGGTTTCTGCGTGGCGTGACCGGTCGCTTCGTTCTCGCCGTCGCCTCTCCGCCGAATGGATTCAGATTGGCGACTTCCCACACCGTCGTCTGCTTGCGGCCACCCCGCCAGTGTGCGTTCCGGCCTTTCCGAACCGTGAACCATGCCGGCTCGTGAGCCCAGTGATAGTGGGCGCGGCCAATGGCAAAGTGTTGCTTCGCCCAAATGATTTGCGAGCGGATTTCGGAATCCACACTGTTCCAGTCCGAGAGCGACCGGGGCGGCGTGAATCCCGGCGTGCCAGACGTACGCCACGTCGCCCGGAAACAACACCCACGCTCGCGACCAATCGATCCGATCGTCGCCTGTAAACTTGCCGCCTTGCCGAGTCCGTGGGTTGAGCCCGGCTGCTTGGCGCCACTCCGGCTCGACACCGACGCCATAGGGAGGGTCGGTCACCATGAGGACCGGTGCCTGTTGCCCGCCAAGCAAGCGCGCTGCGTCCTCAGTGTTAGTAGCGTCACCGCACAAAAGTCGATGAGGTTGGCCTTTGCCGGCGCTCAACACCCAGAGGTCACCTTGCCGTGTGACGGGGTTGATGGGAATCGCCGGCACATCGTCCTCGTCCGTGAGCCCGGCTGCGTCCTGATCAGCCAACCGCTGTGCCAATTCGGCGTCGTCGAACCCGAGAAGAGCGAGGTCGAAGTTCTCGTCCTGCAATGCGGCCAATTGCTCGCGAAGCTTCTGCTCGTCCCAGCCGCCGCTGAGCGCGATCCGGTTGTCGGCGATCACTAATGCGCGGCGTTGAACTGTCGCAGGCAGTAGCTGATCGTTTTCTTGTGCACGTCCAAACCTACATAGTGCATGTTATTCACGGATCTTCCTCCTTGTCGTTCTTTTCTGAGCCGGCCACGTGCCGCACTCAGCCTTTTCTACACCAGGAACGCCCGATCCGTGACTTATACATTCAAACATTATCGGCCACACGGATATTACCTCTGGACGTAAGGGCTCATCCAGCAACCTAAGAGAAGCCGCCAGAAGGCCGTCCTGACGTTTCTCAAAGCGAGGTCGGGAGAAATCAATATGGACAGAAGAAACTGCTCTAAGAAACGAACCAGACAGGAGCTCGGGGGCTCAGAATCAGTTAGGGGTGGGGACGATCTCCGAACCGAGTTTGAGCGCGACTACGGTCGCGCAGTATTTTCCATCCCTGTGCGGAGCAGCAATGGGTGTACTGCTGCTGCAGAGTTGAGAGACGAGGCCGTCGGAGCGCAGCCGCGCTCCGGCGGTTTTGGCATCCGACAGCCTTGCTGCTATACTGAATCGGTTTCGGCCGAATCTTTGGCTCGAAGGATTTCTTCCATGCTGGCATCGCGGCTCGGAGCAGTGCTCGGTCTTTTGCTCGCGGTTTGCAGTTCGACTCGGGCTGGCAGCATCTTCGATTTTAGCGGCACGTTTTCCGAGGACGATGATCATGCGTCGTTCGTCATCACGTTGCTCTCGCCGCAAACGATAACCATTCTCACTACTTCTTACGCGAGTGGCGGCTTTGCTCCGGTCTTATCGATTTTCGGTCCGCCTGCCGGGGGCGATCCGAATCTGCTCGGTTTCAATGACGGGCCCGACGGCGGTCCGTGCGGATCGCGCGGGACCAATCTAACCACGGGATTTTGCCTCGATGCACTGCTGGGACTCGATCCAATCACGAGTTCAAACCCGCTGGGAACTCTTGCTGCGGGGACCTACCTGCTGGTGCTCACCGAACAGGAAAATCTTCCCAATGGGCCGGACTTGAACTCCGGATTCGACATGGACGGGACGGGTAATTTTACAGCGGTTCCTGGAGTGAATAACGGGCCTTTTGTGGATCCAAGCAACCCGAACCTCACAGACACGGGTAGTTGGGCATTGCAAGTTGAAAACGTTGACTCCGCGCAGGCCGTGCCGGAACCGTCTACGCTGCCCCTCGCACTTTTGGCTCTGGGGATTGGGGTAGCGAAAGCGAGAAAAGCGAATCGGAGGACAAAATGCAAGAAAAGCGATTTCACGCGGTAAAGCTGCTAGGTTGGATCTTCACGGCGGCGACGCTGATACTGGTGGCGTCTGCACAAAGTTTCAGCGTCATAGGCGACACATATATCAGCTCAGCGAATCCGACGACCAACTTCGGGAACCTGGGCACATTGTCGGTCGCGCCTGGGACCACGAGCTTTATCCAGGTCGACCTAAGCCGACTGACCGCACTGGGCGTGACCGCTTCGCAAATTCAGCAGGCCACCATGACGGTGTTCGTCAATCGGGTTCTGGCGAGCGGCGGCTTGGACGTTGCCGAAGTCACTTCAGCGTGGTCGGAAAGCACGGTCACGTTTAACACCAGGCCCACGCAGGGTGCACCGTTCGCGAGCAACATTCCTGCAGCTTCCCAAGGGCAGTACGTGACCTTCGACATCACCAACCAGCTTCAGGGATGGGTCACGACGCCGTCGACCAACTTTGGCGTGGCGATTTCGCCCGCCGTTGCCCAACCCAGTACGAACGTTGTTCTGGATAGCAAAGAGAGCACGACCACCAGCCATGCCGCGTTCATCGATGTGGTGCTGGCGTCGGCCGGTCCGCCCGGAGCGACCGGCGCGACTGGCCCCGCAGGCGTCGCAGGCGCTACCGGACCGACTGGGGCCACAGGCTTCGCGGGTCCTGCCGGTCCGACTGGAGCTACAGGTTTCGCAGGTCCTGCCGGTGCGACTGGCGCGATGGGCTTTCCGGGAGCGCCAGGTGCCACGGGACCATCCGGTCCGACAGGGCCAACCGGCGGAGTCGCTAACTCCTATACCGTGGGGGCAAGCCGCGCTGCTCCTCTCACCAACGGGCAGACGGCCACGGCGAATGCAGTGCTTTCCTTTGTCACGGCCGGAGCCACTGTGAAGCTGCCGGCTGCCACAACCGCGGGGCAGCTTGTGATCTTCGTTGCGGCCACCAACGGTTTTAGCATTGGGTTTTCGGCTCAGCCGGGAACGGGCGACCAGGCGTTCGATTACAATGTGAGCGACTCCGCTCAAGCCACCGTCGGCCCTTATGAAACCATGTCCTTTGTAAGCGACGGCAATCACCACTGGTTCGTGGTCGCGCTCAACTGAGACGCCACACGCTCTACCCTCGGTTCTGGCAAAGCGAGTCGAGCCACGAATCGGGCATCGGCTTTGCGAAGGTATTCTTAAACAGTCTGTGCGAAAACCCGGTGGATTGATTTTGAATTTCCAGCGCGAAACCACTCTCGCGTGGGTGGCGCTGTCCCTGGTCTTGGTGCTCAATGGGGCTGCCTTGTGGCACGAACTCGCCATCAGCCGGGTCGATCTCAACGACAACGTTTTTCATTTCACGCTCATCGAGAGGATGGCAGACGCGATCGGACGCGGTCAGAATCCGCTGGACTGCTGGTTGGCCGAATGGACGCTGGGATATCCCGTCCTGAGAACGTATCAGCCGTTGGCGCATCTGGTGGTCGTCGCAGCGTGGCTGGTGCTCGGCAAGACGGTTTCGCTGATGACGGTGTTTGTGTGGACGCGATATCTGTCCTTAACGCTGTTACCGTTGAGTTTTTTCGCTTGCGCCCGCCTGATCGGCTTGCGCCCGCTGGCCGCGGCATCGGCGGCCCTTCTAGCACCAATGGTGTCCACGAATTTTCTTTACGGCGTGGAATATGGGAGCTTCACATGGGCTGGGAGCGGTCTTTTTCCGCAGCAGGTCGCGGCCAATCTGTTGCTGCTCTCGCTCGGGTTTGGGTACCGCGCCATTCGTGGGGGCAAACATCTGACCCTCACAGGCTTGGTCCTGGGGCTGACGTTCCTGTCGCACTACATCTACGGATATATCGGCGCGCTGAGCCTTGCTCTGTTAGCATTGATGCCGGATGCGGAGTTGACGCGAGCGATTCGCATCCGCCGGATGGTGTTGGTGGGCACCGCATCGGCCGCATTCGCTGCGTTCCAGATTGCTCCACTGCTTCTCGACCGCACCATCAACCATAGCCGCTGGGAATCCCAATGGAAATGGGATTCTTTCGGAGGCGCGCAAGTTCTCAAATGGATGTTCACAGGCGAGCTGTTAGACCACGGACGGCTTCCCACGCTGACGCTGCTGGCATTCGGCGCCGCCGGATGGATCTTGTGGCGGCAATTCAGACTGCATCAAAGGAACCAGGCGGACGCGTTTGTGCTGTTCGGGTCCGCGATGTGGCTGGCGATGTTCTGCGGGCGTCCGCTGTGGGGGCCGCTGCTGGAGATGCTTGGTGTGTCGCAGGACTTCCAACTGCACCGCGTGATCGGCGGAGTGCACATTTTTATGGTGCTGCTCGCGGCGATCGGACTCGCCGCGCTTTGGGGAGAACTTGGGAGCCAGCGCCGATGGGGGACCGCAGTGATTGCTTTCGTCGTCCTGCTGTATCCGATGGTGCAAGAACGGCGCGAAAATCTTTCCAACGACGCAAGGTGGGGGCAAGCGAACCTGACGGCTTTCGAAATTGCGCACCCGTCAATTGACGCGACGCTCCAGAGAATCAAAGACCGCGGCGGCCGCGTCTATCCAGGCCTGGCGGCGAATTGGGGTGGCCAGTTTAAGATCGGTTCGGTGCCGCTTCACGCCTTTTTGAGCGTTGCTCAACTCCCGGCGCTATCGTTCTTATACCACTCCATGGCGTTGACGTTCCGACGTGACCGTTCTGTTCGACGAGCGCAATCCCGCTCATTACCAGCTGTTCAATATCAAGACCGTCGTGGTGCCGGCGCAAGGTGGACCCGTGCTGCCTCCATTCCTGACGCCGGTTGAGCGCATCGGCCGTTTTCGATTGCTCGACGCGCCGGGCGGCGGTTATTTCGAGGTGGTGGACGTTCGCGCCGCAGTGACAACTTCGCGAAACGATTTCTTCGACGTAAACAGCCGCTGGCTGGCAAGCCCTTGGGTCGCCATGCACCAGCACCTCCTGCTCGATTGGAACGGAGCCGCGCCGCCGGCTCTGGCTCGCGTTTCGCCGGACGATCCGGTGCCGCCAGTCGCGCCGGCCGACTCGGCAGGCATGATTCTGAGTGAGCGAATTACTGGCGATACATATGAATCCGAGATTCAATCCGCGCGGGATTGCTATGTTCTATTCAAAATGACGTGGCACGCCAACTGGCGCCCCGAATTGGACGGCCAGCCTGTTTCCGCGGTTATGTTGTCTCCCGGATTTCCAGGAGTCGCAGTGCCGGCCGGACGCCATCGGGTCCGGTTTCAGTATCGCCCGGAGAAATGGCGGGCAGCCGGGGCGATTCTTGGAATCCTGGTGGTGTGTTTCCTGGCGTTTGTTGAGTACCGGTCGGCTCTTCCGAAGTTCTCGATCAGTTGGAACCTCAAGGCTCGCCAGACTGCGCAGATCGCGGCAGGGATCGTTTTACTGGCTCTGCCGGCATGCATTCCGCTGTTTTCAAACCAAGTACTGGACGGCCATGACGCGTTCGAGTATTTTCCGCGCTTGACAGAATTCCATGAGAACATCTCGAACGGGATCTTGTTGCCGCGTTGGGCCCCGGACCTCGTGCACGGCAACGGAGAGCCATTTTTCCTTTTTAATCCTCCCCTGATCTACTACCTCGGAGAATTGTGGCATTGGCTGGGATTCAGCTTTGTAGCCTCGATGAATCTGACGTGCATTGTGGTGGTGCTCGGCTCGGCGTGGGCCACGTTTCTATTGGGCCGCCTCTACTTCGGAAATCGGGGAGGCTGGCTCGCGGCCGCGGCGCTGCTGTACGCACCGTATTTCGCGGTCGACCTTTACGTGCGCTCCGCCATGGCGGAATTCGCTTCATTCCCTTTTTTGGCGCTGGCGCTGTACGGGTTCGGAGCGTACGCAAGAGAAGGGAAACGCCGTGCGTTGGTGGTGGGCGCCGCGGGATATGCGGGTGTAATTTTCAGCCATCATGCGGCGGCGCTCTTTTTTACCCCTCTTCTAGCCGCTTTCATCGGATTCACAGCCTGGCAAACGGGCAAATGGCGCGTGCTGGGACACCAGGCTCTCGGATTCGTTCTCGGGCTGGGGTTGGGCGCCGCAGCGTGGCTCCCCGCACTCGCCTTGCGAGGCGATATCCAAATCGACCGCCTGCTGCAAGGATACCTGCGTTATTCAAATCACTTTGTATATCTACGGCAGTTGCTGTATTCGCCTTGGGGATTCGGAATCTCCGTACCCGGCGCGAACGATGAAATGTCCTTCTCCCTCGGCTGGAGCCACCTGCTCTTAGCCGCTGCGGTGTGGGTCCTGGCCACGCGATTCTCGAAACCGGCCGATCGGCTCTGGCTGCGATTTTTCACCGCTTCGCTCGCAGTTCTCTGCATCCTGATGATGCCGGAATCGGAATGGCTTTGGGACCACGTGCGCCTTCTAAAATACGCGCAGTTTCCGTGGCGATTGCTCGGCCCCGCGGCAATTTGTCTTGCACTGCTGGTAGCGCCGCTCGGCCGAATTCTGGATTCTTTCCCGCGGTTTCGAACGCCCGCCTTCGCCGGCGCAATGGCGTTTCTGATCGTGCCGAACCTAAGCCATCTGACCGCCCGCCAAATGCGCGATGTGGATCCTGCGTTCTGGACTCCACAGAGGATCGCGGCGCGCGGAATCGAAGTGACCACGGCGGGGGAATATACTCCACGTTGGATCGACGTTTCAGCGGCACCCGCAAGTGTGCTGGAGGTTGGGAGCGACGTTCAGATTCGGGATACGCGCCGAACGCCCGTATCCTGGTCGGGACAGGTGGTCGCAAATCATCCCAGCACGATGCAGCTTCCCATTTCTTATTTTCCGGGGTGGCGAGTGGAGATGGACGGCCACCGACTGAATGCAGGATTACTTTCACCGGCAGGACAGATTCGGTTCGAAGTTCCCACCGGCGAGCATCGCGTGCAAGCTGCATTTCTACGGACCCCGCTGTTGTGGACCGCGGACTTAATCAGCGCGGTCACGCTGCTTCTCCTGATGATCCTGGGATTTGCCCCCCGTGGGATGGTCGCCGCACCTCTCCGAGCACTGCGTCGATGTTTTGCAGATACGTCTCACCCTTAGAGACTTTCTTCGGTTGCCTGATTTTAAACGATGACCGCCTCGAAATGTGGCTTCGCTCTCTCCAGGTGTGTCGACAATCGATAAAGTAAGTGCTCGTCGCATCGACAAGAGCCACAGCGGTCTGATCCTTTCCCGGTTCGCTAAGTATTCTTCTACGTGTGTCCGTACTCTTAGGTCTCAAAACAGTCGGCTGGGCAGGACCGTTTTCGTACCGACGGCATTCCCAACCCGAGCAGCATCCTGATCTTCTGAGTGTTGAATCTCCAATCTGAAAGGCAGCCGAGCAAAGGAAGCCGCGAACGGCTGGATGAAAAAAATGGAACTGTTATCGCGCATTATCGGCTTCTATTCCGGAGTACCCTGCGACCGCTTTGCTTCGCGTTCGGCACGCTCATACTCCATGATCTGGTGGCGCCTTAGGATAATAGCTTCGGGTAGATTCCGCGCAGGAGGTAACGGCGGCAAATCTGCATAGGGGTCCTTGTAGTCGGGTTCCGTAAAGTTTCCGTTTTCTCGCCATGATCGTATCCCGAATTGCTTCAACGGCGGCTCGTTCCCGCTCCGCCGGCACGCGCGCGGTTCTCCAATGGCGGACTCGGTTGAGGATCGATCTCATGGCCGGTATCGTCACTCCGACTCAGGTTCTCGCTGGATGATTGCAGTAGCGGCCTCCAGGGGCATTCGTTCACCTGGCCGGAAGTCCGGGTCGGTATTTTTCTTGATGAGCCATCGTCGCCAGTAATCCAACCACTCCTCCGAATGTGGTCTGAGACCCGTCGAATCGGTCAGGGCTCGGCGTGACCGCCGCGTTGGCCTTCGCGGGAAACAGGCGCGTTTATGGAGAGTAAGCCGCCGAAACTTCCCGAGCCGGACTTATGGTCCGCTTGAGTAGGTCACCTCTCGCGTGCGGGCGCACTTGCCCGCGGCGCGTAGCTGATATGATCCTCAAATGCATCAGCAGGATTGGCGTGAAAATTCACAGTGAAGGCGTGTTTTCGCCAAATCGAGACAAGAACTATTTCTCGATCCATGCAGCGAATGGTCGGATTTCAGTACACATGGCCGCCGCACTTCAGCAACCGCGTCCACTCGCGGCGCAGATGAAGCGAGGTGATCTCGGTCATGTTCATCGCGAGCAACTCAGGCGCGATGTACGCTACCATCTCGCGATATCGCTCTACGGTTTCGGAGAAAGTGCATGTGAAATCTGAACGCGATTAAGCCTTAGAGGGAATCGAACAAACTGGCGAGCACAAATCCTTTTTTAATAAGCCGACAAAACGCGAGCTGCGGAGGAAGTGTTTCGGATCTCAGGGGCTTCCGCCGTGGCTGCCTCGTCTGGCTTTGAATCGCCTCAAGCGGAAATTCGCTTCCCTTTCCCGTTCACCAATGTACTCGACGATGGTTCTGATATCTGCCCGCAGGCTCGGCAAGACCCTTTCCTCCAGCACCCTGGTAGTGCGTGTCACGCGTGTGATCTCCTGGCCAAGCATCTTGACCTTGCTCTCGAATGCAGCAATCTCGAGCATCGTGCCCACGATTGATTCGAAGAGCTGGATCGACTCCTCGAGGTGCGGGGAGGTGAGGGTGTAGCCGTAGTTGCGCTCCGCGGGCGAGCGCACGAACGGCCCGTAGATGGTGAGATCCCGGTAGCGAACCCCGAGAGCGTTGCGCTCTTCTACCGTGACGCCGACCTCGCGCGCAGCCGTCGCAGCAAGCGATTCGATCGCCGCCATGCCCTCGTGCCCCTCGCTGAGATGGATTTCGGCGAGCGCCTGGCCATAGTCCAACCGGATCGCGTCCCGAGACCGGACGAAGGGTCGCGCCGAGTCGAGGAAGCTCCGGATCAGGGCGTGGCGTCTCGCCTTGAGAATCGCCACGCTGTTAACCATCGAGACAGCCTTCTGCTTCAGCTGCAACAGGTCGGTGCGCGTTGGGTGGATCATGGCGTAAGCAGCCCGAATCTCTCGAGCAGCCCGCGGCTCGCGTCGAGGGTTTCGCCGATCGCGCGCCGCACGATGCCTTGATGCACGATTTCGTGCTCGAAGGCATCGGCGAAGTCGAGCATCTTCTTGTCGGCATCGCTCATGCCCTCGCGGCCCACGATCGCCTCGAGCCGGCGTAGATCTCGGCCCGTCGCGTAGTGCATATAGAGAGCGTTTGCGATGACGCGGTGATCTTCGCGGGTGCGGCCTGCACCGATGCCCCGCTGCATGAGCCTCGACAGGCTCGGCAGAACGTCCACCGGTGGGAAGATGCCTCGTTGGTGCAGCTCCCGGCTCAGAACGATCTGACCCTCCGTGATGTAACCGGTCAGGTCAGGGATCGGATGGGTGATATCGTCCTCTGGCATGGTTACGATCGGCAGCAGAGTGACCGATCCCGGTGTGCCCTTGATTCGGCCTGCGCGCTCGTAGAGCGATGCCAGATCAGAATACATGTAGCCGGGATAGCCGCGCCTTCCGGGCAGCTCCTCCCGAGCTGCGGACACCTCTCGCAAGGCATCGCAATAGTTGGTCATGTCAGTGACGAGCACGAGCACGTCGCGCCCGTGCTCGAAGGCCAAGTGCTCCGCGACAGTGAGCCCGAAGCGCGGCGCAAGCAGTCGCTCGACGACCGGATCGCTGGCGAGATTGACGAAGGCCACCGAGTCGCCGCGCATCCGTTCGAGGGTCTGCCGGTAGAACGCGTGCTCGTGGTAGGTGAGCCCGAGGGCCACGAATACGACGACGGAGCCGCCGCCCCCGCCAGAGGCATCGGTGGTACCGGCACGAGCGTGCTCGAGTATGCCGGCGGCGATTTCACGCGAAGGAAGTCCCGCGCAGGAGAAAATCGGCAGCTTCTGCCCTTTGACCAGCGTATTGAGACCGTCGATGGCCGAGACCCCAGTCTCGATCAAATCCTCAGGACGGAGCCGGGCCACCGGATTGAGCGGCAATCCCGACACCGGGGCCCATCGGTCAGGTATGAACATCGGCCGTCCGTCGATCGGACGGAAGGAGCCGTCGAACGCCCGGTTGAGCACTGCAAGCGACAGGGGAGCCTGCTTGATCGCATCCGTGAAAGTGACCCGCGTATGGTCGGCATCGAGGCCGCGGCTCTCGCCGATAACCTGGATCAGGACAACGTCGCCCTCGATTTTGAGCACCTCACCTTCGGCTTCGTGGCCGTCGGGAAAGGTGATTCGAACCACCTCGCTCATTCGTGCGTCGATCACCCGATCGAGGAACAGCAGCGGCCCCTGGATGCTCAAGATGGTCGAGTAACTGTGTCTGCCGAGTCGCATGGGTCTCGCTCAGGCGCGCTCTTTCAGGAGATTGTCGAGGAGTTCACCCTTCTCCAGCCGCTCACTCGCGGCAGCGTGGCGCTTGAGAATCTGGCGAATCCGCTCCAGCGTCTCCTGTGGCGAGGAGAACGCATCTTCCGTATAGGCATTCTGCATGAGGAATTTTTGGCGGATCTCCTCCGTCGTTTTCATCAACAGGCGATCCGCGTCCTGCAAGCCTTCGGTACCGACGATCTCCACGACCTCCCGCAAACTCGCCTCTTTCTGCAGGAACGTACGGGTCTGCTGGCGGAGCGCGCTCCACTCCGGCGAGACGCGCTCTTCGAAATAGGCGCTCACGTCCCGCTCGTAGAGCGAGAAGCTTTGAAACCAGTTGATCGCCGGAAAGTGCCGCCGATGCGCGAGATCGGTGTCAAGCATGAAGAAGGATCCGGTGGTCCTCAGACAGGCTTGCGTAACCGGTTCAGTGAAGTCTCCGCCCGGAGGCGAGATTGACAGGATCATGGTCAGCGAGCCGGTCCTTCCGTCGAGCGTCTCGACGGCCCCGGCCCGCGCGAAGAAGCCCGCGATTCGGGATGAAAGATAGGTTGGGTAGCCTTCCTCACCCGGCATCTCCTCGAGGGCAGAGGAGATCTCTCGCAACGCCTCGGCCCAGCGCGACAGACTGTCCGCGAGTAACAGCACGTTGTATCCCAGGTCACGGTAGTACTCGGCCATCGTAACGGCGGTGTAGATCGACGCCTCGCGCGCGGCCACCGGCATATTGGACGTGTTCACAGCCACGATGGTGCGGCTCATCAGGGGCCGCTTGGTCCACGGGTCTGCCAGGTGCGTGAAGTCATCGAGCATCTCCGCCATCTCGTTGCCGCGCTCTCCGCAACCGACGTAGACGACGATGTCAGCTTGCGCAAACTTGGCGATGGTCTGCTCCAGTATCGTCTTGCCGGTGCCAAAGCCCCCGGGGAAGATGGCACTCCCGCCACGCGCGAGCGGAAACAGGAAATCGATGCAGCGCTGCCCGGTGACCAGTGGTTCGAAATGAGTCAACTTCCGGCGATATGGCCGAGGCATGCGCACGGGCCAATCGTGAAACGCGAGAATCTGACGGCCATCGCTCAGCGAGACGAGGGGCGACTGCGGGTCGAGTTCGCCCTCGCGAATCCCATCGATGACCCCCGCCTGGTCCGCGAGCACGTGGTGTCGGATCGGCCCCTCCTCGACGTACCCTATGGCCTCGCCGATCTTGATGCTATCGCCTGCCTTCTTCGTGGGTACGAAATGTAGCGATCGTGCGTTCCACGAACGGGAGCTTTCCCGGCCGGCCTGGATGAAGGGTCCATACTCCGCGTACAGGGACTCGAGCGGCCGCTGCAAACCATCAAACATCTGGCCGAGGAGGCCGGGGCCGAGCCTCACCGTAAGCTGCGTGCCCGTGGCGACCGCGGGCTCACCCACGCTCAGACCACGCGTGCTCTCGTAGACCTGCACGATGGAGCGACCCCTTTCGAGCCTGACGACTTCGCCCATCATGCGGGCGTGCCCGACCGTCACGCGCTCGTAGAGCTTCAGTCCGGGAAGCTCCACACTGACCGTGGGACCTGAGATGCCCATGATGCGCCCGTTGACGATGCGCCCATTCACGGCGTCAGCCTCACTTGATAGCCGATGGCTCTGCGGATCAGGCGTAGCACATAGTCCTCTTCGGGCCGTTGCGGCTTGCCCGGCGCCGGCAGCACCACCACGAGTCCCGGCCAGCGGCGCTCCATGTCCTCGATTCTCGGTTGTGTGGGTCCGGCGACGAGTCGTTCATCGATGATGATGACGCCCGTCGCAGGATTGCCCATGAGCTCGAGTAAGGTGGCGTCCAGCTCCTGCGGTGTGCGAACCAGTTGCTTGACGCCAGCAAGCGCAAAGCCGTGCGCGGCATCCCGTGGCGTGATCGTGATGATCTTCTTCACGCTATGAGCTCCCGCTCGAGAGTAGCCTCACCCAGATCGGAGGCGTGGTAGAGCACGGCGAGGTTTCGGGCGTGCACGTAGATGCGCCAGATATAATCAAGGATCAATCCCACGCCGTCCTTGTCGCGTCCGATTTGACGCAGCCGCCGCGTGAGGCTCGTGAGCAACACGGTCTCGAGTGCACCTTCGCTTGCCGCCGCGGGCACGACTTTGAGGTCCGTCGCCTCCTTGGCAAGCTCCTCCCAGGAGTTGAGTTCCTTACTTGCCAGCAATTGCATGAGACGGGACAGCTCGAACGTGCCGCCCTCAATAAAAGCGCCGGCATCCTCAATTCCCCAGCGCAGCTCCTTGTAGAGAATCATGACGTTGCGCAAATCGACGAACGCGCGGAGGAACTGCTGGATGAGCGGATGCAGTCGTGTCGTGGCAGTGTGCGCGAGGTAGCCTCGCATAAGACTATCCTCGAAGCCCCGGAGGCCACGGTCGGCGTATGCGGTAGCGGCCTCGCGAAGACCGGGGAATGTGCCTGCCGTGGTCTCAATGACGGTAGTGATGCTGGAGCGGACATCCGGCTGGTCGCGCAGCACCTGCCGTAGGGAATCGGCCAGCAAGGTGTGCGCTAGCAGCGTGTCAATCTCGGATACGCGACCCGCCTCCTTGTTCCGCAGGCACAGCACGATGGTCTTCAGTTCCAGCAGCACGAACACGGACGCAAAGCATTCCCGCAGCGGGCGGTTCATCTGGCCGTACAGCCATTCGAGCTCGTTGAGGAGCGCTTCCCAGATACACTCGTCCGAGGTGCCAGGAGTGAGACCGAGTGCCCGCACAGACTTCCAGTTCGCAATGAGGGCGGCCCGCCGTGCCTTGATCCGCGTGATCAGGTAGTCGTTCGGGAAGCCGGGCGAGTCAATGTCGCGCAGGAGATTGATCGTTGGAAACCTCCGGAAGAATCGTAGCGATCAGACCCGAAAGCAGCTCGGGCCAAACCGTCTCGAGGCGCGCCTCAAGAGTATTGTTCACGCGAATGCGACCGCCCTCCGCCTCCGTCTCTATGCCGCCGCTGATCTGCGTGTCGCATTCGACGTGCGCCTGAGGAAAGTGCTGCCGTGCGAGGGTCTCGTCGGCAGGATTGACCCTCACTTTCTGCCAGGCCAGAGCGGGGAGTTCGGCTGCGAGCGCGCTGAACAGCTTCTCCGGGTTCTGCGCCCGCAGATTGGAAAGTTCCGCGACCGCGAAGCCATGGAGTCGGTCTGCAAGCGCGATTGCAGCGCTCATGCGAGTGTCCCGCGCCTCGCGCTCGGCCGCGGCGGTTGCCGCTTGCTCAATTCGCTGGGCCGTCGCGGCCGCTTGCTGCGCAGTCGCCAGCCGCTCGGCATCGATCTCGCGCGCCGCTTCCAGCCGCAGTTTATCCGCCTCGGCCCTCGCGTCCCTCCAGAGGGCGGCCGTTTCCTCTGCGGCCCCTTGCTGTAGCGTTTGGATCAATCCCGCCCGGCTCACAACTTACTTCCCGAGGAGGATCATTGCCGCGATCACGAAACCCAGGATTACGATGGTTTCCGGAATCGCCAGCATGATGAGAATGGTTGCGGTCAGTTCGGGTTTCTCGGCCAGTGCGCCGGCGCCGGAGGCACCGATGCGCGACTGAACCCAGGCGGTGGCGATCGCGCTGAGGCCGAGGCTCAACGCCGCAGCGAAGGCCAGCAGGACTTTGTCAAGATTCATGACCGTTTGCATGGTGTTTCTCCTTCATTTTGTCTTTACCGTACCTTTAGCGGTTTGAAGTCTTTGCCACCGGGCTCCACGAACTTGCTGAAGAACTCGACGTAGTGGAGTCGCAGGGCATGGACCGTCGGGGCGAATACCCCGAGCAAGATGTTGAACGTATGCAATACGATCGCCACCGCGACACCGATCCATACGCTGCCCGCAGCACCGGCCAGGCGGTTGGCGATGGAAGCGAGCAGCACCGATGCGAGGCCGACCGCCATCAGACGCACGTACGAGATAATGTTTCCGAAATACCGGAGCAGCTCGAACGGCGCAAGAAATCCGCCGGTGAGTGTCAGGATCGGGATGATGACGAGTACCGCAGTGATCAGCGGTCTGCGCACCAGAGCGGCGACCGGCGCGAAATAGGAGGCGAAAATGCCGGCGACGCAGATCACGACGAGGATGCCCAACGACTTCAACACCGCCTCTTTGGTCTGTCTGCCCCTGAGCGCTGACACAACTCCTAGGACGAGTCCCACGACGACGTGCGCGCTGCCCACGGCCAGCGAGAAATACACCATGGGCATGAGCGATGTTTGCCTGTCGATAAACGGTCTTAGCCCGAAGAGCCGCGTGCCCCGGTCGCCGAAACACTCGCCGTAGAGCACACCGAAGGTGATGGTGTAGATCGAGGAGACTAGCAGAATCTCCCCGACCTGCCGGATGATCTTCCGCCGCTTGGCGAACAGGATTGCGCTCACGGCGACCAGGAGCAGGATGAATCCATAGCCGCTGTCCCCGAGAATCATCCCGAAGAAGAGGGGGAAGAAGATCGCGATGGCCGGCGTGGGATCGATCGAGGTATAACGGGGCAGCGGCAACAGCCGCACCAGGAGCTCGAAGGGTTGAAGGTAGGCCGGATTTCGCAGCACGACGGGCACAGTCTCGAGGTCTTGCTCAAGGATCTCTCTTTCCTCCACCACGACGGCATCCCCATGATGCTCCGCCAGCACCTGCCGCAGGCCTGCAACGGCCGCCGAAGGCATCCATCCGAAAAGCACGAAGCAGCGGTCGGTCTCGTACAGCGATGCACTCGTCCTCAAGAGTGAGAGGCGCTGCTCGAGCCAGCTCTGCACAGGCTGATAGATCGCACGCCACTTCCTCGCCATATCGATCAATTCATTATCAATGGAGGCAACCTGGGCTGACAGCTCATCGTGTCGCGCCCGGGCGGCTTTGATCTTGTCCCGCAGGGGGAGGCGGTCGAGGTACGAGGGTAAGGTGATCTCGGGTATCTGGCTCCCGCTCAGACCCTCTCTGAGCTTATGCGCGAATTGCTTCTCTGTGGTGAGCAGCCCGATGTACGAGCCGTCTTCCATCTTCGCGGAAGTCACCACCGTACCCGGCGAAGTCCGGTCGGCGACTTTCGCGAGTTGATCGAGAGCCGTGGGATCCTTGGCCTGGATGCCTATGAACTCTCGATCGGCTGCCTCCGCACCCTTGGGCGCCAGCAACTCGATTGCGCCCAGAAAGACCAGGTAATGCTGCAATTGCCCGAGCTCGGACTGTAGAGCTTGCTTGCGCTGCAATCGCTCCTGGCAGGCATCGAGATGCTTGCCCACAAGGGAGGCAATGGAATCGACGGCCAGCGATGGGCTCAGATACGACTCCCTCGTCGGCACCTTCGGCAGAAGCGTTAGCAACCGCCCGATCTTGTTGCCGAGATCTTCGAGGACCAGCCGCTCCGCGAGTGCTTGCGTGTCGAGGGCGACGGGCCTCAGGTTCTGCACCGTGTCCTCACGGATGCGCTCCTTGATGTCGGATGCGATCTCCAGGACCTCCTCGCGCCGAATGGTCTCGAGCACCGGGAGAAGTATCTCCCGCGGCCCGGCAACTTCGACCTTGGACATCGTGACGATCACTCGGCACGACCTCGAGCAATGAGTAGGACATGCTGCCGGACGATGGGTATCAGTCGCGCGTCCTCGAGACGACGGATCCGTTCAGCCTCAGTGCCTGCCTGTTGCAGGATCGTGGCCGCCTTGTCGTGCGCGGCCATCTTTGCCGCTTCCTCCTCGCGCGCGGCCGATGCCTTGAGAGCCGTGAGTTCGGACAGTTTCGCCTGCTCGATCTCATTCCGGGTACGCTCGAGCCATTGCCGCGCCGCCTGCCGCTCCGCGTCAAGTTTGGCGCCGATTTCACGCTCGACCGCCAAGACCTCTGAAAGAACGTCCCCGTTCACAGTAGGGATCGCGGCAATCCGCCTTGTTGCGCCCATGATCATCCTCGCGGTCGCCCCCGATCAATCAAGAGTGCGCCTGAAACAAGCTGGATCCGATACGCACAAATGCGCATATCCGAAACAACCGAGCTTCTGTGCGCGCCTTCGGCCGATTTCGAGCCATTTTGTCGGGTTATTCAAAAAAAGATTCCGCCAATCTGCTAGGTTTGCAGCGGAGCCATGTTGCCGGAATTGAAGGCGCCACTCCTTTTTTAGTAACCCCACAATCGTCTGCTGCAAGTAGATTGCCGAGCCCGGTAAGGCTAGCCCGAGCAAACGGAAGGATTTAAGGTATGAACCCTGGCTTGGGCCATACATCCTCTGGGCGAATAGGCGCACTGATGTGTCATACGCCGCACAACTAAATGCCGCATCCTTGAAGGTCGGCTCACCCTCGTGCTTGGCTGCCTCCTCAGCGGACTGGCAGGGGACACACAAAACGCGCCCATAGAACCGCATCCAAACGCCTGCGAGGAATTGGCTCCTCGCACCTTTCACACACGCTGCGGCCTTCTTGTCGCTTCGTTTAAAAAGGTCCACCGTCGTGCCGATTCCCTCTCGCCTCCGGTAGTCCCGCCCATAATCGTTGAAGAATTGCCTTCCGTTTTCTTACAACCGGAGTGATGGATCGTCAGGCGCGAAGCCCGCGCAGAAAGGACGATTCACATGACCACCGAAATGAGCCACAAAGCCGCCACTGCCGCGGAAGAGGGCGCGCACGTCGCGCCGGAGAAGGCCCCCTCGAAGAAGCGTGCCAGGAAAAAGGGGGGGTGCGCCCAAAGCGAAGAGAAGCACCAAGGGTGCCAAGGTCGCCCCGCCCCGGAAAGACCGCTACGACGCGCGCAGCAACAAGAAAGGCGAGGTGATCGCCATGATGAAGCGCGCCAAGGGCGCCACGGTGCCGCCGCCGCGCTTGATTCAGGAGTTGGTCCAGACGTGGAAGATCCTCAGAACGCGCCCATGAACACGTGGTGACCGCGAACGCTCGGACGCGGCGTTGACATACATTCCCGGATGTATACTGGGCGAACCATGCGGACAGCTCTGATCCTCGCCATTTCACTCACTGCGATCACAACGATTAACGGGCAGCAGCCGCGCAAGCTAAAAGTTCTGATCTCGGTCGATATGGAAGGAGTCGCCGGGGTGGTCTCGGCGGACCAATTGTCGCCCAGCTCCTTCGAATACGAACGCTTTCGCCGGTTTATGACCTCGGAAGCATTGGCCGCCGTCGAGGGAGCAAAACAAGGCGGCGCCACCGAAATCGTCGTCACCGACGCGCACGGGAACGAACAAAATCTTCTCGTTGAGCAGTTTCCATCGGATGTTCGGATCGTCCGCGGCTCGCCCCGGCATTTAGGCATGATGGGCGGACTCGACGCAAGCTTCGATGCGGCGATGTTCGTCGGCTACCATGCCTCGACGACCAATACGGCCGGAGTACGCGCGCATACCTTTTCGAGCGCGCGCTTCACGCGTGTCACTCTGAACGGCACGCCCGTGACAGAGGGGGCCTGGAATGCCGCAATCGCCGGCCAATTCAATGTGCCCGTCATCTTCGCGTCAGGAGACAACGCCGCGATTGCGGAAATCCGGGCAGCGATCGGCGATGTTGAGGCGGTTGAGACGAAGCACACGTTGGGCTTTCATGCGGCGGAGACTCTGACACCCGAAGCAGCGCAGAAGCTCATCCGGGACAAAGCTGCGGCGGCAATGAAACGGCTGGCCGAACGAAAACCGTACCGGACCACAGGTCCCATCGCCGTGACCATCTCATTCAAGAGCATCACGCCGGTGGAAGCGGCTTCTTACCTCACGCAAGTATTCACCCGCGTGGATTCCCACACGCTCCGCTTCGCTGCCAAGGACATGGCTGAAGCGAGCGACGTTCTTGAGTTTCTGATGGCGTACCGGATCGATTTGGAGCCATGAGCTTCTTAGGGATTTGCTGCAAACGAGCGGCGTAATAGCCGGCTGTAGCGGCTTCGCGAGCACGGCACAGGTGCTCCTGATCGTGATCCTGCAGCGCTTGATTTGCCCGTTGGAAAGACACACGCCGAAGCTCGGCGAGCCTCCAAGCCCGTTCGAACTCCCGCCCGCGCGCGAGCTTCATCAGCGAGACTGCATTGCGATATGCCAGCTCTGCCGCCGCTTGCTGCTCTTCCAATTTAGTTCGTACTGAGCACATTCTGAGATCCTTGCCGTCTTGAGAATGCCGTTCAAGTCGGTTGCTGTCATGGGCGCCGAGTGCCTGCGTTCTGATTGGGCGGCGGCGAGCAGGTTCTCCGCTCGGATGGAATCCTCTCTCCAGGCAGTATAGTGCTAACTCCCGTCTGTCCGACACGCCGATCCTTTCGAAAATGTTATACCAGTGGTTCTTTGCCGTGCGCTCGCAGACGAACAGTTGGTTCCTGTTATCTATGTCCCGTGCGCGCAGAAGACGCAGGACTGGCTGGACTGGACCACACTCTTGGTGCGCACGGCTGGTGAAGGGTGCCAGCAAAAAGAAGGGCGCCAAGGGTGGCAAAACCGCCGCGCCCAAGAAGGAAGCCAAAGTCGCCGGGCCCCGGAAGGCGGCGACCGAGTCCCGCAGCAACAAGAAAGCGGAGGTCATCGCCGTGAGGAAGCGCGCCAAGGGCGCGACCCTAGCCGAGATAATGGAAACCACGGGCTGGCAGCCGCACACGGTGCGGGGGTTCGTCAGCATTCTGGGCAGCAAGGGAGGGGAGAAGGTGGAATCTTCGAAGAACGCCACCGGCGAGCGCAGCGACCGCATGCACGGTTCGGGCAGCCTCACTTTTCGCCTTTCCCGTTGATGCTATCTCCCCAAGCGGCCGATGTTCCGAACGAACCGGAGTCGCCCCACGCCGCCGAAGTTCCCCACTGGCCTGAGTCTCCCCACGCGGCTGAACTGCCCCACGCTGCCGACGTGCCCCAAGCGGCGAAAGAACCGCTTAGAGGCTGCACTACCTGGGAGCCCCAGACGTTCGCCAGGCTCCAAGTACTGTTGTTCCAGACCGAACCACTCGGATCCATCAATATCGCCGTCTTCAATGCCGGGTTGTAATAGACGGCAGGCGAGGTGGCGGGGTACGAAGCCTTGTCCGTACTGTTCAGTGCAGCGAAAACATCCACGTAACCTGCGCCGACTGTGAAGATGTCATAGGCGTCGGTATAGCTTTGCCCAGTGGTCGGGTCCGTGGCCGTGCTCGTCAAAGGAAATGTTTTTGATGCGGTCTTCATCAGCCGCGCCTTGATGGTGTCGGGAGTCAGCGTGGGATCTCTCTGTAGCATCAGGGCCGCGGCTCCGGAAACCACGGGCGTTGCCATGCTTGTGCCGCTCAAAGTAAAGTACTGATTCGCCGCCGCGGAAGTCGAAGATGTGTATTCCGACGGCGGGACTACGTTGCCGGGATATTCGGAAACCAGCGTGGATCCAGGCGCGAGAAGTGAGGTCACCAGGTTCCCAGGTGCCACCAGGTCCGGCTTGACCGTCAGATCGATGTAGGTCGGGCCTCGCGAGCTGTAGCTGGCGATCAAGTCGTCGGTGCGCGTGGGAGTGCCCTCCGACTTCATCGCGCCGACGGTAATCGCGTGCGGGCTGTTTCCCGGTGAGAGAACTGTCGCATAGCCATTCCGACCCAGGTTGCCCGCCGCCGTCACGACCACGATTCCATTTCTCCATGCCGCTTCCACCGCCTGGCACAGGGGATCCCGATTGCAGCTTTCATAGATCGGCCGGCCGAGCGACAGATTGATCACCCGGATGTTGTACTTTTGTTTCAAGTGAACGGCTTGCTGGAGGGCGGCGATCACCACGCTGTCGCTGCTCATGCCGTGGGCGTCGAGCACGCGAAGATCGATAAGATTGGCGTTGGGAGCGATCCCCTTGACGGTATAGAACGAGCCATTTTGCGCCGATTCCTTGCCGTCGCCTCCGACGATTCCTGCGACGTGCGTTCCGTGGCCGTAGTCGTCGTAGTTCTTGCCCCTGTGGAGCGCAGTCCTTCCATCGCAGAAGAAATCCTAGCTGCCAGCCGCTTGGTCCCAGATTCTCCGCTACGGAAAAGATTTCGGAGGAAGTTTTCGCGAGGTGTCGGAACAATCGCGGAGCCAATCATACCCAACGCCCAGTCCGTCATGGTGTCCCATTCTTGGCAATTGCCGCCCTTGCCTAATGGTTACCGGGTTAGCGGACGGTGAACCTTGATCCGATCACTGGACAACGAGAAGAGTAAGAAGCTGCCAGATCGGTTCCGGGAAAAGTAGCCGACATGTTGCACAACAGGCAGTAAACGGCATGTTCACCGGGTGGGATTGACGACGAAGTGGGTTCGTTCATGTGTAGGCGACTTCACGAGAGTAAATTCTCAGAACGCCGTTTCCGGACCGCCTTCTCCACGAAGCGCTGGTCGCCACGATCTGCCATGCTCGTGGACAAAGCAGCCCGCATTCCAATTTGAAATAATACGGAAGAGATGAGTCGATCAGCCTCGCGTGCGAATGCTGCTGGTCACCGCCGTGATGCTGGTTGTAAGCGGACTGATGTACCCGCCTCCGGGGTCAGTTCAGACGCCTGCGCCAGTGCCGAAATTCGAAGTGGCTGCGATCAGGCCCTGCAAGGCCGGGGACGCCCCCGCGCCCGCCCCCAGGAGTCCGAGTATGGTGGCACGGAACCATATCGCGCGGAGTTCATGATTCGCTAGGGCGTAACGGAAAAGGATAGACCGCTTTCTCGGGGAACACTATGACTGCTGTTCAAGATCATTTCCACCGCCGTGTTGTTTATTGTCCTGGCTGCCTGCTGCGCCGTGTGGCAGAGCAACCCGGATTCCCCTCAACCAAGCCAGTCCGATCAAGGACTGAACTTCAATCCGTAGGAGATCTATGACGCGAAAGATCACGACGATTGCTGTATTTCTGTTGGCTTGCCTGGGTGCAGCCGCCGGCCAAACCCCAATCACCTACACCGTACCGCCTGGAACGTCTTGCACTACCACGCTGAACGGCTGCACGTTGCATAATCTGACAACGACGGCTCCCACAATCACACCGTGGGGCTGGTTTGCGGGCGGGACTTACTATACACAGTTCGATTTCCAGATTTACCAGGGACAGAATGCGGCGGCGGGTGCCACGTACTGCGATGGCAGTGGAGTTTACACTCAGATTCAAAGACCGGATTTGGGAACGAATTACGTCGAATGGAAGCTCGACTGCACCAGCAACTCCTGGACAAACGGTAGCGGGCCGGGCGAAGTTCCCAGTGGGCCGTACCACATTGTCGTAGACTTGATCACTCACTGGTACACACAAACCGTAGTTGTCTATCGGTGGCGGGAGACGATTAAGGTGTGGGCAATCAACGAGGGAACCGTCACACTCACACCCATCAACTAAGGACACATCAGTGAAAACGCGATTTTTGCGTTACTCTTGTCCACGCTGGATGTTTGCAGGCGTTGGCCTCTAAAGTAGCCGCTGACAGTTCCAGCGGAACCTACCACCGAATGCTGACGGAGATTCAGAACGCTGCAATTCGGACGATTTCAACATGGTAGAAGCTGCGGGTATCACTGGCGGAACACCTGGGAATCTCGGAGTACGCGCCCGACGACACCGCTCCGGGGGTCAATTCCAAGGCAGCCTCGCGCCGGGAAGGCGAGAGATTATCCGTGAATGTTTGGCTGGGGTATGGTTCGAACCACGATTGGGTTAACTCTTTCTGAATTTAAAAGTTGTGGATTCCAAAGAGGTCCAGATTCCCAATTTGCATCCCGCTCCTGGCCGGCGAGGCATGCACCTCGCGTCGACCCGGTCATGGCGCTGCGCCCCGACTAACCAAGCGACAAGGCGGAGTTCCAATCTGGTTGTAGTCCACTTGGCCAAATCACGCCCTTCTCGCGGAAGTGAATCCGGCGACGACGTAGTCAATTCTTCAGCGATTCCGGGGGGTGTTCGCAAATCGGCGTGTTAATCGTCGCGAGGAGAACTTTTTTAGGGACCCGACAAGACGCGGGGGAACTTAGGAAACAACCAAGGCTGTTCTCCATCTAACCCGTCAGCGGACACCGGGCTTTATCGCTCGAAAATTTCGTCTTCAATCAAGTTGGAGGAATATCTTGCAACCGATTCGTGCGCTTCTACTGGGATTGGCCTGTTTTTTTCCGATCGCCGCGCAGAACCCTGGCAACGCGATCAATGACACCAGGTACCTGGCTTTGGGAGATTCCGTTCCGTTCGGCTACAACCCCACGGTTGCGGTCAATTTGAACAACTATCACGGCTATCCTGAATTCGTATCGAACGGCGTGCATCAGAAAGTGGCTAACGCATCCTGTATCGGCGAATCCAGTGCAAGCTTCCTGACGGCAGGCGCGCCGGACCTCGGCTGTGCGCAGTGGAAAGCGCTTGGCGAGCCGATGTGGGTCCCCTACAGCGGGACGCAGATGAATTACGCGATCGAGTATCTGCGTGGCAATCCTAACGTGAAGCTGGTGACCATCAACATCGGCGGCAACGATCTCGGGCTTCTGCAACTCAACTGCGCCGGCGTTCTGAGTTGCGAGCTGGAAGGGCTGGCCGGTGTTCTGGCGGCGTACGGGAGCAATCTGTTTACGATCTTTTCCAAGCTGCGTGGAGAGGCCGGATACACCGGGCCAATCGTTTTGCTCACATATTATGCGTTCAATTACAGCAATCCTGCCGATGCCGCGGAAAATGCCGCGTTTGTAGGTCTGAACGGGATCGCCGCAGGGGTCGCGGATGCGTTCGGGGCGAAGGTCGCGGACGGATTCTCCGCGTTCCTGGTCGCCTCCCTTCCATCCGGAGGAGATCCGTGCGCGGCTGGATTGCTGATCCCGTTAGGGGGTGGCGCGTGCGACGTGCATCCTACGGTTGCAGGCCAGCAGGTGCTGGCCAATGCGATATTAAACGTAATTGGACGTTGAGCCCTGACCTCCTGGTTTATGGCATAACTGGGCCCTATTAAACTGCAGGTGAAGCCTGGTTCCGGCTTTGCGGCGATCATGCGCGCGATGGCTAAAGCGACGCTTACGGCAATCCCAGACCGCAGCGCCGCGGCAGTGGGCCGTCTATGCGGGCTGGCCTGGCATCGCAGCCAAAGTTCCATGATTTCCGAATCGCGGGAAGATCGCATAACCCTCCTTAGTGCTGTTTCGCGGTCGTCACATTCATGGCTCTGCGTCCGAAAGACAGCAAGGCGGAGTTTTCGGCCCTCTTATCGAACCGCGAGAGTGAAATCGTCGGATCGGGATGTTCTCGAAGACGGGATCGAACAATTCGCGGGGAGTGAAATCTGCGCGCGATTGTGCCTGACGCGGAATTGCGGAAATTGGCGGGCGGGACTTTTTGTATGGGGGCTTTATCCCTTTCTGTAATTGCGGAGTGAATTAGCCGGGATTTCTGCTCGAGATCCCCGATTATCTCAAGCATAACCCCGACCACTCTAATCAGAGCCGTTTCTCTCATTTATTTCAATTTTCGTCACCCGTTGCGTCCCCACAATGGGACCGGCTATTTCGCGAGTGCGGGAATCGAACTGAATGCAGTGGTCGGGTTGAACCGCAGACCAAGGACGCTGATCTGCCCGCCGGCCGGCGTATCGAACTCCAGGGTTCCGCGCAGTCCTGCGCTCAGAACATAGGTGGACGGCAGCGGGAACGACGTATGGCCCTGGGCGGGAACCAGGATCGTGGTCGCCAGCACGACCGTTCCATGGTCGTCGCGAATGGTGAACGGCACGTTCGCCGGCTGGGTGGCGAGATTCGCCAGAGCCACGCCGGTGACATCGCCGGCGGTATTGTCGAACGATAACAGGAACGCGCCCGGATTGCGATTTTCCAGAGGCGCCACCGCTTCCTGCAGGCTGGTGCTCTCCAATTGGGAGAACACCGCGAAGCCTCCGATGGTCCCGTTGGTGAACAATTGCGCCCAGCCCACCATGGTCGTCTGCGTGGACGGGCCGGTGGTTTGAATCAGAAACTCGCTTCCGGCATTCACGGTCAGGTCGTACGTGGAGGCCAGCAGGGGGCCGGCTGCCGGAGGCAATTGAGGAAAGGTCAGAGGTAAGGTCAGCGGGTTGCCGTTGTCGTCGAAGAAATTCAGGCGCGCCTGCGCGGCCGTGGAACCGGTGTTGATCAGCGTGATGGTGGTGGTCCAGTCCCCGGCCGAAGCGAGCTGAGCCATGGAGCCGGCGCTGGTGAACCCGGCGAGGGACGCGCTGGCTTGCTGCACGGTGAAGGAGAGGCCGGCAACAATGATGGGGCCGGAGCGGTCGCCCCCGGTATTCGCCGCGATCTGATAATTGACCACTCCGTTCCCGGTTCCGCTGTTCGCGCCGGTGATGGGCTTCATTTGCCGGAATCCTGTTCGCGTTCACCGCGGAACAGCGTTCATCTGATAACACGCCCTCTCAGTTAGGAGTAGGCTTAGGCCATGAGCAACATTGAACAGTTTTACAAGAATAGCAAGACGTTCAGGGAACAACTCGCTCAGATTGAACATCACATCAAAGCCCACAACATCTACACCGCGTTCGACTTCGCCAGGTTGCACTCCGAGTTGACCGAATTCGAAGTGTGGGCGCAAGCTAACACCCGCACAATTGATGCTGCTCTGAAGTCCGCATAGAACTCGTACCATGCGCAATCTTCGACAGTTTATCGTCTAAGGCGCCGGGAGGCGGTCCGGAGCTGTCATCGGTGACGCGTAAAGGGCGGGATGGCCGGCCAGTCGGGCGAAATCGAGCTGTCTTCAGTTCGACGGGCACGAACAGGTGGTCGATCGCTGGAAGGATTCGGCGCAACAAGAGCCGCTGCCTCAAGGGCGCCGTCTGCTAACTTTCTTTCCGGTCGAACGTCTATGGGAGAGCAGGCATGACCAAAAATCCAAAACCGCCGCGGGAGGGCGAGATGCTCCAGGGCACACTCGACCTGCTGATCCTGCAAACGCTGTTGATGGCGCCGGCCCACGGGCACACCATCGCCCATGTGATCGAGCATCGCTCGGAAGACGTGCTCCAAGTCGAGCATGGCTCGCTATATCCGGCGCTACACCGACTCGAGGATCGGGGCTGGGTTGCGTCCTTCTGGGGGATGTCCGAACAAAACCGGAAGGCGCGCTTTTACCGTCTGACGCCACTTGGGCGCGCGCAACTCCAGCGCGAGACCACCCGTTGGGAACGGTTGGTGCGCGCTGTCAATCGCGTGATCCGGCCCGCCGAGGAATGAACATCGAATGAGTTGGATGCGCATTTTCAGCCGCGAACGCTGGGACCGGGAACGGGCCAGTGAATTGGAAGCGTATCTCGAAACCGAAACGCTCGACAATCTCGCGCGCGGCATGGCGCCGGAGGAAGCGCGCTACGCGGCACGGCGCAAGCTGGGAAACACGAGCTTGATTCGGGAGGAAATCTACCACATGAATACCATCACCTTGATCGAAGCCCTGCAACGCGATCTGCGCCATACCTTCCGCGCTCTGCTGCATAGCCCCGGATTCCTGGCGGTGGCCGTGCTGACTTTGGCGTTAGGTGTCGGCGCCAACACGGCGATCTTCAGCGTGGTCAACGCGGTGCTCCTCAGCCCGCTGCCCTATGGCGATCCGGATCGCCTGGTGATGGTCAAGGAAGTGTTGCCCCAGATCGGCCCGGCGCCGGTCAGTGTATCCGGCCCTGACATTTCCCCGATCCAGAAACTGAATCACGTCTTCGACGCAGCGGCCGGATTCCGCCTGTGGACCTACGAGCTCTCCGGAAATGGCGAACCGGAGCGCGTCACGGCCAATCGCGTCAGTAGCGATCTCTTCAAAATGCTCGGCGTGCAGCCGGTAGTCGGGCGCGACTTCACCACGGCAGAGGAGCCAATCGGACATCCTGTCGTGATCCTGAGCTACGGCCTGTGGCAGCGCCGCTTCGGCGGGGACCGCGGCGTCTTGGGGCAGAGTTTGAACCTCGATCGGCGACCGTACACCATCATCGGCGTCATGCCGCAGAGTTTCGTCTTCCCGCTTCCCGGAATGTCGCAGGGCCCCGCCGCCGATCTTTGGGTTCCGCTGGCCCTGACCAAACAGGAACTGAGCGATGTAGGGGACAGCTTCGATTTCACGGTGTTGGCCAAGCTGAAGCCCGGAGTCGGAATACCGCAAGCGAATGCCGACCTGGAGACGGTCGCGCAGGGCGTCTTGGACACATATAAACAATGGGCCAAGGACAACCATCAGTCATTTGGCGGCATTCAGCTCGGCCTGACGGCGCAACCGCTCAGCGAACAGGTGCGAGGTCCGGTGAAATCGCTGCTGTTGATGCTGTTTGGCGCAGTCGGCTTCGTGCTGTTGATCGCCTGTGTGAACGTCGCCAACCTGCTGCTCACTCGGGCCGCAGGCCGCCAACGCGAGATGGCGGTGCGACTGGCAATGGGCGCCGGTCGATCTGGGTTGCTTCGCCAGTTGCTGGTGGAAGGAATGGTGCTTGCCGTTGCCGGAGCCGTGCTGGCGGTGCCCACTGCTATCTGGATCAAAGGAGCCTTGGTTGCCATCATGCCGGCGAACATTCCGCAGTTCCGGCCCATTGAGCTCGACGGCCGCGTGCTGATCTTCACGTTCCTGCTAACCGCCGTAACGGGACTCGCATTCGGCCTGTTGCCGGCGCTTTCAGCGTCGCGAACAGATTTGAATCATACGCTGAAGGAAGGCGGCCGCAGCGCTTCCGATGGACTCGCGCATCACCGCATTCGAGCGACGTTTGTGGCGGTCGAAGTCGCGCTCTCGGTGATGCTGCTGGTAGGCGCGGGACTGCTGGTGCGGAGTTTCGAGCGTGTCCTCAGCATCAATCCCGGCTTCCGTCCGGAGCACGTCCTGACCGCGTCCATCGACTTGCCGCCGGCGGAATATCGCCAGGACGCAAAGGTAGCTGCTTTCTTCAAGCAACTGATGGAACGTCTCCAGCAATCGCCGGGCGTGCTTGCCGCCGGTGGGTCCACGGACCTGCCGCTGCAAGGGGGCTGGACGCACTTGTTTTCGCCGGAAGGCTATCAGATGCGTCTTGGCGCTGGAGGCAATGTTTGCAATCACTCTGTGATCTATGGGAATTATCTTCAGGCCATGGGCATTCCGCTGCTGAGCGGACGGTACTTCACCGACCAGGATCAGCCGAAATCGATGCAAGTGTTAATCGTGAGTGAGTCGCTGGCAAAGAAATATTGGCCCGGCCAGGATCCGCTGGGCAAGCGCTTGAAGTGGGGAACCGAGGACGCAGCCAACGAGTGGATGACGGTGGTGGGCGTCGCCGGCGACGTGAAGCAGGGGCCGCTCGATGCCGCCACGGTTCCCCACACCTACCAGCCGTACGCGCAACTTGGCGCGCTGATTTCGTTGCGTGTGGCGGTACGCGGCGAAGGCGACGCTGAGAATCTAGCGTCGACTCTCCAGGCCGCAGTGTGGGGCTTGGACCGCCAGCTTTCGCTCGCGCGCATGCGAAGCATGGAGCAAGTAATCAGCCGGTCGACGTTGGCGCGGCGCTTCAACTTGTTCCTGCTGGGGTCGTTCGCGACGCTTGCGCTGGTTCTGGCGGCGATCGGCATTTATGGGGTGCTGGCGTATTCGGTGACGCAGCGCACGCATGAAATTGGCGTGCGCATGGCGCTGGGCGCGCGCGCCGGCGACGTGGTGCGCCTGGTGCTCGGTCAAGGATTGCGGGTCACTACGATCGGCGTGGTATTCGGGGTCGCGGGGGCGCTGAGCTTGACGCGTTTTCTTGAGGGTCTCTTGTTTGAAGTGCGTGCCACCGATCCGCCGACGTTTGCCGGCGTGTTGTTCATGTTGAGCCTAGTGGCGCTGGCGGCAAGCTATTTTCCGGCTCGGCGCGCTACGCGCATCGAGCCGACGGTAGCCCTACGGCATGAGTAGCTCGTGGTACGTTCTCGTTATCCGGTGCGCTCAACGCCCACTCAATCTTGGTCTTCGAAACGGCGCCGCTCTGCACATACGGACGGCAGCGAGGCCGAGCAGGCCGACACCGAGCAGAGCGATCGACGCGGGTTCAGGCACCGACGATTCACCCTGCTCCGTCAGGAAGACGCCGGAAGCGGAGGTAAACGTATCTCCGGCCGGCAGGATCAGGCCCGCCTGCGCCGTATTAAATGCGTTAGCATAGCCATCGTTTGAGCCGACGTTCAGAAGCATCGTAAACGAGAACGTCGAGTCCGTAGCATCAATCGGAATGGCCAGCTGAAGCGCGGTATTGCATTGCTTGGTGAGAGGCGTTGCCGGCATGAAAGAAACCGAACAAGTGTAAACTGCGTTCGGTGTTATTGGGACCCCGTTCTGTGATCCACTAATCGAGGCCTGGATGTAACTGTAGCTGCCTCCAATGTCTTCAGATAGGCCTAAGGAACTGTCGTCTAAGGTCAGGGTGAGGATGCCCGGGCCAGGTATGAGGAGCCCCGCGCCGATGGGAAGTACAGTGATCGTATCAGTGAATTCAGCGTATGCGCCACCGCCGTCTTCCTCTACATTCAAAGCGTCACCGCCATCAGCGGACGCCTGGAGCACTCCCGTGGCAAGATTGGCTTGCGACTTACCCTCCCCAAACTCGAAAGCACCATAGTTGGGGTTGGTTGGGTCCATGCAATTCGGTGTCTGGCCAGCAGACCCGATGAAACTTGCCGATGCATTTGCAGATGTCGGGTTCGTGACTGTCTGCACGCTAAACCCCCCGCAATATCCGCTCCCACCGGCGAATGCCGTGGCGGTGAACAATGTGGATGCTCCAGCAGGCGAGGCGCACATCACGGCCAAGCCCAGCGCTATCAGCGTCGATCGCAAGTTAAGACAGGGCGGTGGTGTCCTAATTTGAAATTAAGGAAAAACGGGCAAGGCTGGGGAGGCTGGCGTTGGGATTGGAGCGACGAATGGTTTGCTGCTATTTGGATATTCCTGCTCCTCATCAACGCTGTTGTAGCCTACAGCACAATCCGTAAAGGCAGCATCCGGGGGCCCGCCGATCTGACCTGTTTGGCAGAAGGTCATCCAGTGGTGTACACCGAAAATATCGTCGTACCAAACTTTCCCATGGACCGAGACTCGCTTTCGGCGTTGAACAAAATCGGTTACATCTTGGGCTGTAGGAATCAGGGCAGTAACATCGGCGGGAGTTTTAGCGGTTTTTGGGAGTATGGGGAAAGGATCTTCCGCGATGCCTCCCGGAAAGGCCAATCCAGCGCGAATCACGACTCTAGGGTGCCCGGGCTCGTAGTCAAACGCTGGAAGCTCAGAGGCGGGAAGGAAGTTAGGGACAATATATCCGAACATGTTCCGAGCCGGGGTTTTACCGGCATTTTCTATTCTGACGGGTATTTCGGCCTTGATTCCGGCTATCAGTGTGACTCTCGGAACAGTCACCTTAATCCAAGCGCGTTGCTCAAATCTAAAAGAATTTTCGCTGGCTTCGCTAGACCGGGCAGCTTCTTCAGCCAGCCTTTTGGTCTCGGCTGCCTGATTCTTAGCCTGAACCGCGAGTTCGTGTGTGTCAGCACTCCCGCCCCTCATCTCGCTCAATTGCCCGCTCATAACGCGCCATTGAAGTATGCCTACGATTACCAAGCCGAGTGTCAAAAGTACGATGCCAGCCGTCAGGCCGATCATCAGCCATTCCGCCCGCTTTACCCGGTCATCAATAGCCTGTACTGCATCCTTCACCTCTTCATTGGTTATGCGTTCTGCTGGTGGGGTGGGTGGGTTATCTGGCGGCGATGGCGCATCGATGCCCTCACGTTTAGGACCGTCCTGTACGGGTTTCTCTTCTATGTCCTCGCTGGCAGCGTCCTCTGGCATGGATTTATTGTACTACAGAAAGTATTGACAGCGCGTCTATTTCCGTATGACAATAACTACATGGCAAACGTACTGAGCGCAGACAAGCAGATTGCGATTATCGGATCGTTAGCGGAAGGCTCAAGTATCCGGTCCATCGAACGCGTAACCGGCGTTCATCGCGACACGATCATGCGGTTGGGCGTTCATGTCGGTAAGGGCTGCACGGCGCTGATGGACGCTAGGATGCGAAACCTCGATTGCCAGCGTTTAGAACTGGATGAAATCTGGGGTTTTGTCGGCAAGAAGGAACGGCACATCCGCCCTGGCGACGATCCGCAGGTAGGCAACGCTTGGACCTTCTGTGCTATCGACGCTGATACCAAGTTGGTTCCAGCTTTCAAAGTTGGCAGCGACCGCGATGTAAAGACGACGACAGCGTTTGTCTTAGATGTCGCGGAGCGCATGAAGAATCGAGTCCAAATCTCCACGGATGGCCTAGCGGCCTACGTAGACGCCATGGATTGGGCGTTCAGCAGTAGCGTTGATTACGGGCAGATCATCAAGACCTACGGAACCGAAGAGTCCGTGGAGGCGCAGCGCCGTTACAGTGCGCCGAAGATAAAGACCGGCGAAAAGAAAGCAGTGGTCGGACGACCGAACTTCGATTTGATCTCCACCAGCTACGTAGAGCGTCTTAACGGTACAACCCGTCTTCACATGAAACGGCTGGCGCGTCTGACGTACGCCTTCAGCAAGAAACGCGAAAACTTCGAGGCGGCTGTTGGGCTTCATTTCGCTTATTACAATTTTGTGCGCCGTCACAGCACGATCCGCTGTACTCCAGCGATGGCGGCTGGCGTCAGTTCTAGTTTTTGGACCGTAGGGGATCTGCTGGAGGCGTCAGCATGACGCCGATTGAGGAATTGCGCGACGTGATCCGAAAACTTCATGGTGTCGAATCTATGCATGTCGCCAGCGTTCCAGTGAAGGAAATATTTCAAGGCCGCACAGTCTGGGAAGGGGTTGTAGAGGTTTTCGAATTGATCGAACATCCAAGCGCAAGCAGGCTCTACGCGTGGTCACACGCTACGGATGATCCAGTACATCCAAAGCGCCATGTGACTGTCCTTCATACTGATCTGATAACGTCACCCCTATTAGCGGTCCGGGCCGCGATTATACAGGAGTTCAAGAGCAATGCGCCAGCGGAAGCCTAAGAAGATCGGACGCCCGAAACTCCCGAAGGGGAACGCGAAGGGCCGGATCGTGCCAATCCGTTTTAACGATCATGATCTGAAGCGGATCGAATCAGCGGCCAAGGCCAGCCAGAAAACCGTATCAGAATGGATTCGCGGAATCGTGGCCAATGCGATGGGGGCGTGAGCGATGGATTTCAAATTAGGACACTACCGACAGGGCACCATGCTTTCCTCCTGGCGAGCCCGATGATAGAATGTACGTCCTAAGCGGAGACGGGCTCTTGCCAAGCGAGCATGAATCATCCCCGGAAACGAAGTCTTGCGGTTGGGCTCAAATTTCGATCAGATCTTCATCATGAACGGGTCAAAGAGTTCTCAAATCGACGAATCAGAGATTTACGAGTTCGGACCCTATCGTCTGGACCCTCGCGAACGAACTCTGCTGCTTGACGGCCGCTCTGTCGCACTGACTTCGAAATCGCTCGATACGCTGATCGTGCTGGTCCGCAACCACCCCAAGGTCGTTTCCAAGGCGGAGTTACTCAAAACTGTCTGGCCGGGCATCTTCGTAGAGGAAGGGATCCTGGCGCAGAATATAATGACCCTTCGGAAGGCACTTCCGGATCCGGAATGGATCGAAACGGTGCCCAAGCGAGGGTACCGGTTTGCTGTCGAGGTCACGAGTCCGGCTCCGGCGGAGATTGCGCCCGCCTCGCCGACTGCTGCTTCGCGCTTTCCGCGATGGTGGCTGGCCATGGCCTCCGTAGTTCTGATGGCTGCGTTGGCGATTATCGTCGCCATGCGATGGGAACGGCCGAAACCACGCATTCGCAGTCTTGCGATTCTGCCGTTTCATTCGATTGACGAGGAGTCGCCGCATCTGGGCCTGGGACTTGCGGATGTGCTGATCAACCGGCTGGGAATGCTATCCGAGCTGCAAGTGCGGCCGACCAGCGCTGTGTGGAAATACTCCGATGGTCCCGCACCGGATCCCTTGACCGCCGGGCGGGAACTGCGCGTGGACGCGGTGCTGGAGGGCAACCTCCAGAAGGATGGCGATCTGGTTCGCGTTACCGTGCAGTTGCTCCGGGTCTCCGATGGGGCGTCGTTATGGAGCGGAAAATTCGATGAGCCTTACAGCCACCTGTTCGCGCTCGAGGATGCGATCGGAGGGCAGGTCGCCAACGGGCTGGTGGGGGAGTTGACGGCGCCCGAACGCGAACGGTTGCGGAAGCGCTACACCGAAAACTCCGAAGCCTGGCAGGCGTATCTTCGAGGGCGCTATTTGTGGAGCCGGCGAACAGCCGAGGGGTATAGCAAGGCCATCGCGGAGTTTGAGGAGGCCGCGCACATCGATCCTAATTACGCGCTGGCATACGCGGGTCTGGCAGACGCCTATGCTCTGCTCGGTTCTAATCCGAATGAAGAGCTGCCGCGCGCCGAGGCGATGGAAAAGGCGCGGGCGGCGGCGCTGAAGTCCATCGCGCTCGACGGGGATCTGGCGGAGGCGCACACGGCTCTGGCGTTCATCCTGATGCACTACGACTGGAAATGCGCGGAGGCGGAAAAGGAGTATCGGCGAGCCATCAGCTTGAACCCGAGCTATGCGACCGCGCATCAGTGGCGCGCGCTGAATCTTCTGGTGACCGGTCATCCCGACGAAGGCGTTCAGGAATTGAAGAGCGCGCACGCGCTGGAGCCAACGTCGCTGATCATCATGGCGGACACGGTCCAGATGTACGTCTTCATGGGCCGCCTTCAGGAAGCCGAGGCCGAAGGCAAGCGGGCGCTGGACATCGATCCGTCGTTCCCGCTAGTCCGAGACTGGCTATCGTGGGCGTACACCCGCCAACACCGCTTTGCGGACGCAGCCGCTGTTTTGGGTCCAGACATTCAAGAGTCTGACGCGTTCCGGTTGGACGCGCTGGCATACGCCTATGCATCGGATGGCCGCGACGCCGATGCTCGCTTGCTGCTCAAGAAGCTGGTCGAAAAGGCCGGCCGGGAACATGGCCTCGAAGTGGCGGTGGCATCGATTTACGCCTCGCTGGGCGATGCCGACGGAATGCTGCCGTGGATGGAAAAGGCGTTTTCCGAACGAAGCGGTGCGCTGCTTCTGCTGCACCTGCATCCGCAGTTCGACCGCGTGCGAGGAGATCCGCGCTTCCAGGGGTTCGTCACACGGGTCGGACTCTAAGCGCATTTCGTCAAAGTTCCAAGCTTCAAGCGCTCCTGCTGCCGCGCGTGTCTTCGGCCAAGTTGATAAAGCTTGTAAGCGCGCGTGCGCCTCATGAATCGTGAGCGCGCCGAGCGCGAAGCAAAGCAGTCGCCGGGTACTCCCGAATAGGAGCCGATAATGAACCTTATCGCGGCCTCCACAGCCGGGATAGCGCCGGGGATGACGGTCGAATGCCGACCGTTGAACTTCGCTCCCTTGAGTAGACCCCTCGTGTGGCTCATATGTGGCTCAACCAGCGGAACGAAGCGAATCTCAGGATCGTGCCGATTCTGAGTCGCGTTCCCGGCCGCGTTTTTTGCGGTCGCGCTTTCGCGCCATCGCCGACTTGACGCGCTTCTTCTGGCCTGGCTTCAAGTAGAAGGCGTGCCGTTTGATCTCCTTGATGATGTCCTCATTCATGACCTTCCGCTTGAAGCGCTTGAGCGCGCTCTCCAGACTCTCGCCAGCGTCAAGACGCACCTCAGCCATCAGATCCCACCTCTTCCCAAGAGCACCAACACTGTCACCAGGGTAACAGGCATCGCATCTACGCAGACGTGCCGCCTACAAGAGCGGTACAATTTCTACAGGCGACGCAACCGCATGATGACTTCTCTACGCCCGGAGCCGCGAGGTTTTTCAGGACGCCCGCTGATCGCACTCGTCTTTGCGGTGGGGGCAGGCATTCTGGGATCGTACGCGGGCTCATGGCTTCAGGTTAACGATGTGGCCGCATCCGCACTTGTCATGATCGCGGTCGGGGCGGGCGCGTATCTCTGGTATCGGGCTGAAAAAATCCAAACTAGCCCTCCGCAGCGAAAGGCGCTGAGGTCCGACCGCGCCGAATCACGCGCCACAGCGCATCTCCCCGGATGAAATCACAGGGCCGATTAGCGCTTCTAATTCATCGGCCGGCTTGTGGATTTTGCTGCGCGCTTTCTGATCGCTGATCCGGCCCTCAAAGCGCCGGGTGGTCTCAAGGGCGGTGTTCGCGTTGTTGAGCGATCTTGCGTAACCCGTCGTGTCGCGCCGGTCGCGATGATCCTTGACGACCGATAGGAAGGTCTACGCAAGCTCTAGTTCCGTGTTCGGAAACTCTATGAGATTCCGCTGCGACTGGCGTCGCAACTACACCGCGGATGATCCGGCGCGATCCGCGAGTCACCTTATGCTGAGAAAGTCTTGCGCTGAGAGTGCGCACGAAGCGACCATTGCCGTCATCCCGCCGACGATGTCTTGCCCCGAATGTGGGGCGGATCCAGCTCCTGGCCTTCTCTTTTCAGGGTTTCAAGGTCCCGCACTTGGTCGCATCTTGTGCAAATGGGCACGTCATTCACGAGCACGATTGTCTCGGCTCCGCATACAACACACTTTGACATCATTTTTTCTCCGGAGAAAAACTACTCTGACGCGCGCTCTTGTGTAAACTCACCAAACTTGGCCGCAGTACTGCGCCATCCCCATTGAACCCAGACGTTCTTTGTTCTATCGTTTCTAACGCCCGGAATCATGTGTTCGTCGCCTGGCCGATGCCCGGCCTCCATTTCCTGCTAGGTCGGGAAGGATTCCTAACGTTGGAGTCGGACGTTAGAGCTTGCTCCCGATGCGGAGCTAAAAGGGCCGACGTACCTTATTGCGTTAACTGTATCGTCAAGATCAATTGGAGAGATGCGCCATCGAAGGAGAACGTTTCACGCGATCCAGATGATGACGGTGGACCAATAGGGGGTTTAGAGGAGGCTCGTTTTCCAACCCATGCAACGACGTCCGGGCCGAGCGGTCCAGTGAACTTGAGTCAACGGACTCGACGATCAGCAGCGATGCTCGGCGATGTGGTGCAGAAGAATACGCCGTGCCCGATCCGCGAAGTGTTTGGCTTGGTCAACCCCCTTGCGAAGTTGTTCGTAATCAGCAGTCGACAGGACTCCTCTGTAGTGCTCGAGCTCGCGCATGGCGGCTGCAAAATATTCTTCCGCGGCTTTTCTATATTCCTCTAATAGATGGATGCGCTCTTTGCAAACGGTGCCGATGACCATGGCCGGAGTGGTCATTGGGGTTTGATCGGCGATCCTCTTCGGCGTTTCGTCCGAACTAAGATTGCGGTCCGGTGAGCTTGGCGTAACGCAATCCGCGCTATCAACAAGAGACCGCGTCCAATTCAAGTTACTGAACTGTAACGAAGACTCACTCAGGTATCGGCGGAGATTTTTGAAGCCGACGCCCTGATTGTCATTTAGCGACAAGACGGCGCGCGCCACACCCCCACGGGGCGCCCAAGAAAGCCAGACGCTGCATCCCCGCACGCCGACTGAAACCGTTGCCTGCCCCCGGCCTTCATATGCCTTGACACGCATATGCTTTGTGGAGTATATGAAGAGAGTGGAATCTGTGTTCGAAATCATTGCGGAGCCGAACCGCCGCGCGATACTGAGCCTGCTGGTCTCGTCACAACAGTCGGTGGGAGAGATCGAGCGTCAGCTTCGTATGCCGCAGCCGACCGTGTCCAAGCACCTGCGAGTGCTGCGCGAGGCCGGTTTCGTGGAATCCACGGTGGACGCACAGCGCCGTCTCTACCGGCTGAAACCTGAACCACTTCAGGAGGTGGATGCCTGGCTGGCTCCGTTCCGCCGGTTCTGGTCCGCTCACGTAGATGCTCTCGAACGCCACCTCGACCGCATGGATTCCATGGATCAGCCAAGACCAACGAAAAAGAAAGACAAGGAGAAGACGACGCGGCCCAAACCGCGAACGTGACAAAGGAGAAACGAAATGAAAATCAAAGTGACCAGCGTATACGTGGACGACCAGGACAAGGCCCTGCGCTTCTATACGGAGGTACTGGGCTTTGCCAAGAAGACCGATTTCAGTCAGGGCCCATTTCGCTGGCTGACCGTGGCCTCGCCCGAGGAGCCGGACGGCACTGAGCTGCAACTGGCGCTGAACAACAACCCCGCGGCCAAAGCGTATCAGCAGGCGATATTTCAACAGGGCCAGCCCGCGGCCATGTTCTTCACCGACGACGTCAAGGGCGACTACGAGCGGATCAAGGCCCGCGGCGCCGAGTTCACCATGCCGCCCACCGACGTGACCGGCTCGACCATTGCGATGCTGAAAGACACCTGCGGCAACCTCATTCAGCTCACCCAACTGGCACGCTATTCACGCTAAGGAGAAGAAGATGACCGATCGCGAGCAGTACACACCGGGTCCGGCCAGCGGGGCGCAGGTACGAAAGGACGGAGAGAAGTGGACGCTCATTCTCGTCAGAGAACTGCGCCACTCGCCGGAAAAAGTCTGGCAGGCGCTTACCGACCCGGCGCATCTGCGCGAGTGGGCGCCCTTTGACGCCGATGGGAGCCTGGGTACGGTTGGAACACGGTGAAGCTCACCTGGGTGGGAACGCCCACGCCGCTCGAAACAACAGTGACGCGAGCCGACGCTCCCGAGGTGCTTGAGTACGGCGATATCCGGTGGGAACTCGAAGCCTTCGGTGGCGGCACGCGCCTGACGCTGTGGCACAACATCGATCGCCGCTTCATCTCGTGGGGCGCCGCGGGCTGGCACATTTGTTTCGATGTTCTGGATCGCCTTCTCAGCGGAACTCCCATCGGCCGCATGGTTGGCGGCGAGGCCATGAAGTTCGGCGGCTGGCAGCGGCTGAACGCCGAGTACGCCAAGCAGTTCGGTATTGAAACGCCCAACTGGCCGCCTCAGGCGGCTCAAAAGTCATGAATGGAGGAAATTAATCATGAAAGAAGCCACCAAACGTTCGATTCTTCGCTGGATTCACATCGTCTTCAGCATTCCGATACTCGGTTATATTTATAGTCCGTTTGAAGAACTTCCAAACTACGCCGCCCGTGTTCGGTTTGTCGTCGTTCCTGTAATGGTCCTTTCGGGACTTGTGGATGTGGAAAGGCCATGTCCTTCGACGACTTATTTCGAAGAGATCGGCCCAACAAGACGCCGCAGCGAAACTACTCGCATGAAAACGGGCCAAGAATTCGAGGCATAAAGATCCAATGAATCCATCGGAACGTATTGACCAACTGATCGCAGGACTCACAGACTGGCGTGGCAAAACGCTCGCCAGCATCCGCAAGAGCATCCTTGAGGCCGACCGGGAGATCATCGAGGAATGGAAGTGGATGGGAAGCCCAGTGTGGTCTCGCGACGGAATGATCGCGGTCGGCAACGCCCACAAAGATAAGGTGAAGCTTACCTTTTCCCACGGGGCGAGCCTCCCGGATCCTGACAAGCTCTTCAACGCGGGCCTCGGAGGCAACACGTGGCGAGCGATCGATTTTTTCGAGGGCGATAAGATTAATGAGCGTGCTCTAAAAAATCTCGTCCGTGCCGCCGTTGATTACAATCAGATCAAATTGAAGAGGAAAGCGCCCGCGGGTACTCGAGCGAAGAGTACATAAAAGTAAAAAGTGATGAAACGACAGATTTTTCTCACTAATTCTCTTTGCGGGACTGGCTGACAACGGTCCTTGACGCCGCTGGATTGTCTTCATCCACTTTGAATCCGACCTAACTGAAGATGCCGGAGCCGGGGGAAGCCTGCCGGCACCACCAGCCTCGAAGGCCGATATCAAACGGGGAAGTACCGATGGCGGCGCAATCGGAATCAGCAGTAAAGCGTCCGCCCAGGATTATCGGTCAGGTCAAGGAGACGATCCCGCCTCCTCCTTATCAATCGGAACGTCCTGCGATACTGAAGAACGCACCCGACGTGACACCAAAACCTGTCAAAAGCTTTCTGAGCAAACTTGTCCAGTCCGCCGGCATGGCGGCGCTGGGCTTCGCGGCGACTGCAATTCCGCTTCATCTCTTTCTGCGAAAGGAACTGGCCGATGCCCCAGAGGACATCCGTGCCCAGGGCTGGCCTATTCGCCTGATGCAGGTACTTTTCGCCAAGTTTGTTCTCCGGTGGATCGACGTCGAAGGCCTGGAAAATCTTCCCCAAGGTTCCTACCTGGTGGCCGCCAATCATGCCTACAAATCGGGCGTGGACGGATTCATTCTCGGCCACCTGCTGGCCACCCGCGCCCGCCGCGTGCCGCGCATCGTCATCACGGCGGACAACCGCACCTGGGTGGTGCGGGCCGAACGCTGGGTGCTCCATCACTACGGGATTGCTCTGCTGGTGGGCGACCAAGCCGACGGGACACCGCCAGGGGACCTCGGACACCATCGCCGCCTACCTTCGGGAGAGCGACCGCCATGCCGTCCTCATATTCCCGGCGGGCCGCGCGATTGCCGATCCTGTTCTGCAGCTGAAGGGCTGGAGCACTGGCGCTGTGGTCGCCGCCATGAAGAGCGGTTGTCCCGTGGTTCCGGTCGCGATCGGCGGGCTGCGCCTGGACTGGACTCCGGAGACCGTGGTCTTCTCCGCCATCGAAGCGGACGGAAAAGCGCCGACAGGCAGCGAGGACCCGCCTTTTCGCATCCACGTCCGCATCGGCAAGCCAGTCATGCCCTCGGGCGATCCCCATGCGGACATCGGGCAATTGCGTGATGCCGTCGCCGCCCTGATGCAGCGCATCCCCGGTTTGCGTCCCGCTCCCGGGGAATCCGATCCTGCCTTCGGCAAGCTAACCCTGCGCGATGGCCGCACTTTGGCTTATATGGATCGCGGCCCGCGCACCGGCACCCCGGTTTTCCACTTCCACAGTTTTCAGGGTTCGCGCCTCGAGCGCATGGCCGCCCACGACGACCTTCTCGCCAAACTCAACCTCCGTCTCATCTCTCCCGATCGTCCCGGCATCGGCCTTTCCACTCCCGCGCGTGACCGCACGGTGGTCGGCTGGGCCGCGGACGCGCGCCAGTTGGCCGACCATCTTCTGGGACCGGGGCAACCCTTCTCCATCCTCGGCTTTTCCGCCGGCGCAACGTATGCGCTCGCCTGTGGCCAACTCCCCGGACTGCGGGCCATCGCTCTGGTCAGCAGTCTGGGCCTGCCCCATCTGATCGCCAACTGGCGGCGCTTCTCGCAGGAAACCTGGCGCATCCTGCTTTCGGCCAAGCTGGCGAACTTTCACTCGGCGACCTTTCTGCGGATCGAAAAGAAGCACCGCGACCGCCTCTTCAACCACTGGGAGAGCTACTTCGAGGACGTCAAACGGGGCCTTTCGGCCGACGACCAGCGGCTCCTCTCGCAGCCGGAAGTTGAGGAATCCTTCCGCCAGAACCGTCGCGAGAGCTACGCGCAGGGTCCGGGTTACCTGCTTCAGGAAGTCCAGGCGCTCTACTCCGACCCTCGCATCGACCTCACCCAACTGGCGGCCTGCACCGTGCTGATCACCCACGGCATTGACGACAAGGTGGTGCCCGTTGAAGTCGCGCGCGATCTCCATGCCAGGATTCCCGGCAGCGGGTTCCAGGAACTCCCCCGGCGCGGGCACTATTTTGTGTATGAGCCGGATGAGATGGAGAATCTGCTCGCGGCGCTGCTGAAAGCGCATCGGAACTGTCCAGGATAGAACCATCTGAGGTTGCTTGCCGTCCCGGCCCCATCGACCCAACGCACGCGCTCCGGCTCCGATCAACCGGCACGGATCGGGCGACATCCGGACGTTCAATCTCATCGACAAATCGCTGCGAAGGCTCACCCCACCTGGTGCAAACCACTCTGCGCCATCCCAAATAATATGCTAGAAGCATGTCGTCACACGGTCGAGACGCGGCTGACGGCCACGTCCAAAAGGGAGAAATACGGAGCGTCGTTCGTTCGTCCAGGGAGGAGCGCCAGCAGCGATGATCCACTTCCTCGCGAAGTTTTTTCGAACGATTCACCGCGTAATCGGGATCACCGCGCCCGAACCCGGTCACAAGGAGCGATCGTTCGTCTTCATGTGGCTCGGGCTCATTACCTTTATTCTTCTCTTCTGCTGGTTTGTGTTCTACCTCATGATGAATGTTTTCTGAGAGGCGCGGCCGCTTCGATTGCGCGGATGCGCTGCGCTCGCAACGGATTGTCGCTCGGCGAAAAAGCTGATCCGTGGCGTAACAAAATCATCTGCGAGCGCGTTCCCGCAACTTTTCGAAGTTAGCGTCGCCGATAAGCAGTTTGTCGTACCGTGCGTCTCGCGTGACCTCTTGAACCAGTAGCCGGTCCTTCTCTTGGATCAAAGGGGCTATCTCTGCGTAGATGTCCGACGCCTTGCCAATGTTGTCGGCTAGCGCCCATCCGGAATGCAGAATTTTGGCAGCGCCGAGGGCTTTGAGCCGAGTCCAGAGCGGTTCATACTCAAAGCCATCCTTCTCCGCGATCTCGTAGCTGATCAGATAGAGCGCCATCGGCTTACTTTCTCCGTCGCGCTCTAAATCCTATCATGCGCCGTCCGGGCTCGTCCCGCCGTCGAATGGGGCGGGCGGGTACGGAATCGTAAGCATGACTCCGGTCAACCAGCGCGAAGCGCAGATCTTCAGGGTCGAGGGCGGCGGCCGCTCTTATGGCGCGGAGCAAGCGCCCTGGTGTGATGGGGACGTGGCCCGGAGGCCGTGACGATCGCCGGAGCCGCGTGCTTGCCCTCGCGCGGGATATCCGCCGAGACCTCGCGCTTGAGCAGTTTCGTGTGAATGGTTCGCTCAATGCGAACCACGTCCTGACGCTCGTTATGGGTCGCAAAAGTCGAGGCGGTTCCCCTGGCCCCCGCGCGGCCCGTGCGGCCCACGCGATGGATGAAATCCTCGGGAACCTGCGGAAGATCGTAATTCACCACGTGCGCGATACCCTCGACGTGGATTCCACGCGCGGCAATGTCGGTGGCCACCAGAATGCGGTAAGACCGTTCCTGAAAACCGCGCAGCGCCTGATTGCGCTGGTTCTGGGTGCGGTCTCCGTGAATCGCCGCGGCCTTTAGGCCTTCGCGCGCCAGCTTCTTCGCCAGGCGGTCCGCGCCGCGCTTGGTGCGCGCGAACACCAGGAAGGATCCCTCCTCTTCGCGCAGCATGGAGGCGAGCAGGCCGAGCTTGCGGTCCTGCTCCACTTCGTAAACATGCAGCTCCACCTTGTCGATTGGCTTGGTGGTGGACCCGACGCTGACCCGCACCGCGTCGCGAACGTGCGAATCGACCAGGTGCTTGACCGAGCTTTCGATGGTGGCCGAAAAGAAAAGGGTTTGCCGTTCGGCCGGCAACGCCGCCATCAGTTTCTCGATCGTCGGCAGGAAGCCCATGTCGAGCATGCGATCGGCTTCATCCAATACCAGGACTTGAACGAAGCGGAGGTTCAGAAGTTTGCGGCCGACAAAGTCGAACATTCGTCCGGGTGTCGCGATCAGCACTTGCGCGCCCTTGCGAATGGTCTGCAATTGCGTCTGCTCGTTCAATCCCCCGACGGCGATCGCCGCGCGAATCCCGGAACCGGCCGCCATCGTCGCGAAGGTCTCATGAATTTGAATCGCGAGCTCGCGCGTGGGCGCCAGCACAACGGCGCCCACTCCGGATAAATTTGGTTGGGCGGCCAGCCGCTCGATAATCGGCAGTACGAACGCGAGGGTCTTGCCCGTGCCCGTCTGGGCGGTCGCAACCAAGTCGCGTCCTTCGAGTGCCGGTGGGATTGCCGCAGCCTGGATCGGGGTCGGCGCGACGAAGCCGTGCTTCGCCAGATTGCTCTTGAGCAGAGCGGAAAGACTCAGTTCAGAAAAAGTTGTCATTTAGATTTTTAAAGGAGTATCGGCAAGCCAATCACCGATCATCACTTACGAATGGCGGGAGAGAGGGTTCGGATTAACGTCCTGTAGCCAGTATAACATCGATTCACTCCGCATTCACCGCCGTGTCCATGCAAACGGGATTCTGGCTCAGTTTATAAGGACGATCTTGCCCGCTACGGCGCCCGTCGCCGGGCACTCGACGGCTTGTGTCGCCTCAAGCGGTAGGAGGCTGCCGTTCATCTCATGAGTTATTCGTAACGCAAGGCCGTATTGGGATCTAAACGCATGGCGCGGCGCGCGGGGATATACGAAGCGAGCAGCGCGACCAGAGAAAGAAGCACAGCCACGGCCGCGAATGTGATTGGGTCCGTGGCGCTGACGCCGAAAAGGAGACTGGACAAAAGGCGCGTGATGGCGAAGGATGCAGAAATGCCGATGGCCACGCCGAGTACCGCGAGCCGGACGCCTTCGCCTACCACCAAACGCAGAACGTCGCTCCGCTGTGCGCCGAGCGCCATGCGAATGCCAATCTCCTGGGTGCGGCGCGTAACCGAAAAGGCCACCACCCCGTAGATGCCCACCGCGGCGAGAGCCAGAGCGGCGGCAGCGAATAATCCCACCAAAAGAAGCAGAAAACGGCGATCCGCGAGCCAGCCGCCCATTTCATCCGCGAAGGTGGAGAATTTCACGGGAACCTCGGGAGCCAGATCGTGGAAAATACCGCGCGCGGCGGAAACGCTCTCTCCCGTTCCGGCTGCGCTACGCATCAGGATGGTGGGCGATGAATTGGCGTTCATTCCACGCTGGCGGTAATCGACGTAAATAACGGGACTCGGGGGAGAATCCAGGCCGCGCGCGCGCACATCGCCCACGATGCCGACGATGGTGAGCGGCTTCAAGTCGCCGTCCATGTTGCCGAAATCGATCACCTGGCCGATGGGGTCCCGATTGGGCCAGCGCAGGCGAGCCAAGGCTTCGCTGATCACGGCGACATGCGGCGAATTCCAATCATCCTGTTCGCCGAACATCCGCCCGCGGACCAGCGAAATTCCCATGGTGCGGAAGTACGCTTCGCTGGCGACGCAATAGAGGGCGTGCCGGGCTTGGGAAGGATTTTGAGCGATACGCCCAAATTCAGCGTAGTTGGAGGGTGGCTTTTGACCATTGAGAATGATGAAATCTCCCTCGGCGAGATCGTCGCCGGCCGCGACCGGAAGCGCGCCCGCCAAGCCCACAGTCTCCGCGCCGGGAATGGCGCGAAGGCGGGTCATGATGTCTTCCACCAGATGAGCCTGGCGCAGGATGGCTGACTGGTCCAGCCGATCCGGCCATTGCGGAGTGGGAAGCGAAAACTCCATGGTGATCAGGTTTTGCTGGCGAAACCCAGGACTCGTGGTAACCAGCCGCAAAAAGCTGCGGCCGAGAAGGCCCGCTCCGACCAAGATCACCAGCGTAGCGGCAATTTCGCCGGTCACCAGAAAGCCGCGAAACCGCTGGCTGGCGGCGGTGCCGCTGTAACTGCGGGAGCCGGCGGTCAGCGCTTCGAGAAGATCGCCCGCAGCGGCGCGCCAGGCGGCAAACAGGCCTAGCGAAACGGCGACGGCGACCGCCACCGTCGCCGCCACAGCGAACAGCAGAACCGAGGTGTTGATGGCCACGTCCTGCTGCCGCGGCAAATTCGCCGGAAGAATCGCCGGAAGCACCCTGACCGCCCAGGTCGCGATTAAGATTCCCAGTACGCCTCCCGTTAAGGAAAGCGAAAAAGACTCCGCGAGGAACTGCTGAATGAGACGGCCGCGCCCCGCCCCGAGCGCCGCACGCACAGCCAGTTCCTTGCGGCGCGTGGAGGTGCGCGCTAAAAGTAAACCGGCCACGTTGGCGCAGGCGACCAGGAGCAGGAGGCCGACGGCTCCCATAAGGGTCAACAGAGCGGTGCGCACATCGCCAACCATCGCGTCGGCAAGAGGCACGACCGCGGCGTCGTTGAGATCGACGTCTTTTCCGTACTGTTGTTTGAGGCGGCGGGCAATCGCGCTGAGATTCGCGCGCGCCTGGGCGACGGTAATCCCATCGCGGACGCGGCCGAGGCCTTGCCAATTGTGCCCGGTGCGGCTGGAACCTTCCGGATAACGCTCGCTCGGAATCCAGGCGGCCGTGCCGGACGGAAAATCAAAACTCTCCGGCATCACTCCGACCACGGAAAAGACGGCTGCCTCCATCCTCAAGTGGAATTGGGAGAGATCTGTGGCGCCGCCGAGATATCGCTGCCAATAGCTGTAGCTGACGATCGCTGCCGGCGTGCCGTGGACGCGCCGCTCTTCCGGCGCAAAAGCGCGGCCGCGGGAAGGCTCGACACCGAGGGCTCTAAAGAAGCCGCTGGAGACTATGGCGACGTTGACACGCACAGGCTCGCTTCCGCCGGAAATAGATGACGGTCCATAGCCGTACGCCGCCAGATCCGCGAACGTATCATTCTGCGCCTGAAAATCGTCGAAATTCAGGTCCGCGAGATTCATCCGGTGACCGTTCGGAGCCTGTTCCCACACGCGCACGATTTTTTCCGGACGCGGATAAGGAAGCGCGTGAAGTAGAACCGCGTCCACAACGGAGAAGATCGCAGCAGATGCGCCGATGCCAAGCGCCAGCGTTAGTACTGCGACGACCGCAAATCCAGGAGATTTGGTGAGTATCCGCAAGCCATAGCGCAATTCGCGGAGCAACGTTTCCATCCAGGCCTCCTCAGTATACATACTCCAATCCCGTGGCTTCGTTACCTAAACACTAATGGCTGGCTTGGCGAGCGGCGCTAGCCGGTTTGAAAAAGCGACTACCCACCGCTTCCTCTGGTCACGGTCGCGAAAGGCGCGGAGCATGAGGCGCGGCCAAAGGAAGCGTTCGGTGCTGAACTTCCAGCAGAACGTTCAAACTGCCGGAAGAGCTCACGATGCTGATTACGATATCGCCGCGACGGCTTACTAGTGGCGTGTCGCAGAGTCTTCGTTATGATGCATCCACTCCCTCGCGGCCGTGGCGTTAGATAGCCATCGCCGATGCAGGGCCGCGCGCGTCAGCAGGCGAGGGCGTATCGTACCGGAATGGGCGCGACAGCCCGCCAGCTCCCATGTGCATCGGCAGCGGCCCGAAGACGAATTGGCTCGATTCGGACACGGCGGATATGCACTGTCAATCGCTGAAGCCAGTCCGATCCGACGGAATGCGCGTGGACCGGGCGCGCATGGAGCGCCCGGCCGTTAATCGTCCCGCTGCCTCTCTTAAAAACGATAGCCAAATCCGATTGACGGTTCGGCTCGATGGGTGGTGCGATCCATGCCGCTCAATCCGGGAACACCATACGTCGGGGAGCTATAGACGAAACCCCGGTATTCGGCCCGCATGAAGACGTGCCTGGCGAGGTTAAAGTCCGCTCCGCCGCCGTAGACAAACGCGGCGCGCCCTTGCGAGCTCGCACCCGCGAAATCTTTCGGATCGAACACCAAAGCGCCGGCGCCGGCCAGTACAAATGGCGACCAACGTCTCTGCGGGAAACGCAGCACGTAGTCGCCGCTGATCTCGTGCGAGTAGGTTTTTAGCCCGACCGCTTCGCTGCTCAGCCCGTACGTTTGTGTGTTGAGCGCGTAGCCGTAGTTGGCTTCCACGCCCTGGTGCCGGCTGAAGAAGTACCGGTAACTTGCGAGTACGCCGCCGCTGTTGGTTGCGTCTTGGTTCGCGCCATTGCTGTTCGTGGACTTCACGAAGCTTCCGAACGCCTGGACACTCGCTTCGTTTTTGTAAGCCGGAGCTTCTTCTTGAGAGAACGCCGGTATTGACATCGCGATTGCTCCCGTCACGACGGAGAGTACAAGTTTCTTCACTGACATCGATCTGCTCCTTCTATTGACCTCTGAAATGTTTTTGTTTGGCATGCCTGCTATAGCATGGGCACTTCGATCGCCAATAAGCGTGTTGTGCGATTGCAATGAATTGGAGATTTCCCGCGCGCCAGGCTGCCGGATTTCCGTGCCGTTCGGTTGGCACTTGCCATCGCGCGAGCTCGGCCCACGCGGCGGATCTTTCGGCGCTCGTGAATTTTCAATCACATCGGCGACGCACGGTGTGGCGCACCAGGTGCGTTCTTACACGGCAGCTGCAAGGGTTCCTTGGGGAGATTTACTAATGATAAGAATTGAGACAGACAGCACTGACGGTCGTTTGACACTCAGGGTCGCAGGACGACTTTGCGGCGCGTGCGTCGCCACGCTAGAAGAATGTTGGAAAGCCGAGCGACTGCGTTCTCCCGCCGGTGAGCCTTCCATCGATCTGAGCGAGGTCACATCCGTCGACAAGGCCGGGTGGTGCCTGCTGCGGCGCATGCATCGCGATGGCGTCGCGGTTTTTGCAAAAGGTCTCGCCACGCACACCATCATGGACGAACTTGCGGAAAACGAGGAACAGCGTCCATGAACACCGGATGCCATCGGGCTGGCAGATGCCCGACCTTCGGCACACCGAGACGTGGCGTCGTCACTTTCGACACAGCCGCACCCTCGCGATTTCAATCGCTTCCAAACTCAACCGGCTGGCCACTCAGTTGCGTATCTCAAGGTATGTTGCATTACTACATGCACGACGGACCGGCGGCGTTTCGATTCGAGCTTGCCGGCAGTTTGGAGCTGGGCGACGCCGCGAAGCTGGAGCAGGAGTGGCGTACCGCTTCCTCAACCATCGGCGATCGGAAGCTGATCGTCGACCTCACCTTTGTTACGGCGATCGATGAAGCGGGGCGAGACTTGTTTCGCGGCTGGCACGCGGCCGGCGCTCAATTCGCCGCCAGTTCTCCGCAGTCTCGCGAGCTGGTGGAGATCATCACCGGACACCCGTTCGCGCAACAGCCATCGCAGGAACCGACCTATGAGCCATGGTTGCCGCGCAGCCTGAGATCGCTTTCGATGACCGTTTCCACGATCCTGTTGCTGGCTCTGTTCCTCTTGCTGACGCCTTCTCCGGCATGGTCCGCGGATGATGGCGCGAGCATGGCGTTCGCGCGATATATCTCCACACCTGTTCCAGGGAACCACGGCATGACCGCCGACGGCGACATGGCATTAGAGATCGACGCTGCTCTGCCAAAGCTCGACAAGCAGGGGCGGATGGAAGTGATCCGGCACAAGAGCCCGGGCGGTGAGCCCGAATACAGCGTAGTCAGCTTTGAAGGAGACCCGACAGTCAAGCACCAGGTGATCGCGCGCTATCTGGCCGTCGAGCAGCAAACCTACGCTCTTTCACCCGTGGCCATCACGCCATCTAACTACAAGTTCCGCTATGCGGGCTCGATCGAAAGCGGCGGCGTGCGGGTGTATGTCTTCTCGGTCAAGCCGCGGCATCGCACAGACGGATGGATCGAAGGCCAGATCTGGATCGATGGAGCGACCGGCGCGCTGGTCCATCAGGAGGGCCGCTTGACGAAGCATACGTCCGTTTTTATCCGCCAAGTGAGGATCGTGCGGGATACCGGTTCCCGCGCCGGCCTTCCTTATATACGCGTGACCCGCGTCGGCATCGAGACGCGGTTGTTGGGGCGCGCGGAGTTGACCATTCGAGAGCGCCCGGCAGCTTTGATTTTGAACGCAGGAGATCAGCAATGAACGCCCGAGTTTGGGTTTTGGGTTTAACGGCAATGTCCGCGATTCACGCGGCCGACTTGAAAGACGTAACTCTGAGCGCGTGGGACCAATATGTTCATTCGGCGGACGCAGCCATGCAGGAGCGCCTGCATCCCGGCAAACACTTTCTATGGGCCGATGAAGCGCCGGACCGGCGCGCTCAGCTTCGGGCCGGAGAGATTCTGGTGGCGGAAGCAGGCGAACATAACCCTAAGAAAGTGCCTTCCGGGCTCATCCATCACTGGATCGGGGCGGCGTTCCTTCCGAATACGAAGCTCGGCAACGTATTCGGAGTAGTCAGGGACTACTCGCATTACAAGGACTACTACGACCCCACGGTCATCGACTCGCGAACCATCGTGCACGCTCCTGACGCGGATCGTTTCTCGATGTTGCTCATGAATAAAGCCCTGTTCCTGAAAATGGCTCTCGAAAACGAGTGCGAATCGTCCTACGTACAGGCGGGACCCGCCCGATGGTATAGCCTCGCGACCGCGGTTAGGATACAGGAAATCGAAGACTACGGACAGCCCGGCGAGCATAAACTGCCATCGGGCGAAGGCCACGGATATATATGGAAGTTGCACAGCATCACTCGATATGAGGAGCGCGATGGCGGCGTCTACATCGAGATTGAAGCCATGGCCCTGAGCCGCGACATTCCAGGCGCGGTTCGCTGGGTCGTCGATCCCATCGTGAGGCGCGTGTCGAAGGGGTCGCTGCTCACTTCCCTCCGGCAGACCCAGGGCGCGGTGAGTTCTTGGAGCCAAGTCGCTGCGGGACAGCATCTTGCGATCCCCGCGCCACAGGGCTTTACGCAGTCGTTGTTGCCTCATTAAGATTCCTGAACCGCCATTCGGCAGATCTGCATCTTTAACTCATAGCTAATGGTTCTCGAATCCGCAGTGAGCCCCGCGCCTGTCGCAGCTTCGATTCAAGCCCGTTACGAGGCGCTTTTTCGCGTTTCCCGGACGATCGGCGCGCATCGCGATCCCGAGAAATTGTTTCAGTCCCTTGCGGCGGAATTGCGCGGGGTCGTCGAGTTTGACGCGATCTACTGTATCCACTACGATCCCGCAGCGGGACACAGCGAATTTTGCTTGATCGAAACTCCGGGCGGCCGCGTTCCCCAACAAGACTTTCATCCCGAGGAAACGCCCACCGGCTGGGTTTACGAGCATCAGAAGCCGTTGGTGATTCCGTGCGTCGATAGCGAGACACGCTTTCCTCGCGTCATGGCGCTGCTGCGCAGCGAAGGGATTCGTTCGCTGTGCTCGCTTCCCCTGAAGACCGCGCACCGGCGGCTGGGATGTTTTGGGGTCGGCAGCACGCAACTGGACGCGTATTCTCCCGAAGAAGTCGAGTTTCTTTCGCTGGTCGCCGATCAGGTGGCGCTGGCCATTGACGACGCATTTCATTTTGACCAATTGCAGCAGGAAAAAGACCGCCTGAAGCTGCTGCTCGACTTGAGCAACGCCGTCAGCTCGAATCTGGAACTTCCGGATCTGCTTCGCGCGATCTCGGCGAGCTTGCGGTTGATCATGCAGTCGGACGGAGCCGGCGTCGCGTTGCTGGACCGGGAGACCAATCAGTTGCGGCTGTGCGTAATTGACTTCCCGGGGAACAACGGGCACGTGATTGAGGGCCAGCTTCTCGAAGAGGATCATCCGGCCGCGCAGGCCGTTCGTTCAGGTGAGCCGGTAGTGGCGGAGATGACCAAAGGCGGCGACTCCAAGTCGGTTTGCCATGTGCCGCTGATCGGCCGGGATCGTGTTCTGGGGGCGCTCGGAGTGGGCAGGTCGACTCCACTTTCTTCGAAGGAGCTGGCATTTCTCAAACAACTGGCGGGTCAAGTGGCGATCGCGGTGGAAAATGCGCTGGCGTACGGCCAGATCGCCGAGTTGAAGGACAAGCTCGCGCTCGAGAAGCTGTATCTCCAAGATGAGATTCGCAGTGAACTGAATTTCGAGGAGATCATCGGCAAGAGCAGCGCTCTGCGCAAGGTCCTTCAACAAGTGGAAACCGTCGCGCCCACCGATTCCACCGTGTTGATCTATGGAGAAACGGGCACCGGCAAGGAACTGATCGCGCGCGCGATTCACGACCTCAGCTCGCGGGTGAAGAACGCTTTCGTCAAGCTGAACTGCGCGGCGATTCCCACCGGCCTGCTGGAAAGCGAGATGTTCGGGCATGAAAGGGGCGCCTTCACCGGCGCGGTAGCCCAGCGCATCGGGCGCTTCGAATTGGCCAGCCGAGGGACCGTATTTCTGGACGAGATCGGAGAAATTCCGCTGGAGTTGCAGCCCAAGCTGCTCCGCGTCTTGCAGGAACGCGAGTTTGAGCGGCTCGGCAGTTCGCGAACGCTGAAGAGCGACGCTCGCCTGATCGCGGCAACCAACCGCGACCTTGCGGAAATGGTGGGCGATCAGAAATTCCGCGCCGACCTGTTTTATCGGCTCAATGTTTTCCCCATTCAGTTGCCGGCGCTCCGGGAACGGCGCGAAGATATTCCGTTGCTGGTCCGGCACTTCGTCCAGCAATTCGCGCGGCGCATGAATCGCGCCATCGACACGATTCCGTCTGAAACCATGAATGCACTGGTGGCTTACCACTGGCCCGGCAACATCCGCGAGTTGCAGAACCTCATTGAGCGCGCAGTGATCCTTTCCGCGGGCGCGGTCCTGAAAGTTCCGCTGAACGATCTCGAGTCCCAGCCGCAGAGTGCGCCTGCGTTGACAGGAAAAATCGAAACTCTGGAACAAGTGGAGCGAAGACACATCCTCGACACGCTGCAAGCGACGGACTGGGTGGTGGGTGGTCCCAAGGGAGCGGCGGTGATGCTGGGGCTCAAGCGCAGTACGTTACAAGTACGGATGGAGAAACTCGGAATTCGAAGAGCCCGCGCTGCCGAGTAAGACAATCGGCGACGGGAAAGGCAAAATCTTGTGCAACACCGGGCACGAGAATCCTATCAAATATAAAACAGCATTCGAGCGCGGAATCCGCCTCTCCCGGTGGGAGTTTCGGCGAACACGCGCTCTCAGTGAGACTTACGCAACCTAATAGAAGGAGAATCTCATGGCATACGTTACGGTCGGCAAAGAAAATTCGGACGACATCGAGCTGTACTATGAAGATCATGGCTCGGGTAGCCCAATTATCCTCATCCACGGATATCCGTTGAGCGGCGCCTCCTGGGAAAAGCAGGTTCCGGTGCTTTTGGCGGCGGGTCACCGCGTCATCACCTATGACCGCCGCGGCTTCGGGAAGTCCAGCCAGCCAACCGGCGGCTACAATTACGACATCTTCGCCGAGGACCTTCACAAGCTCGTGACGCACCTGAAACTGAAGGATTTCGCGCTGGCAGGTTTTTCGATGGGCGGCGGCGAAGTGGCGCGGTACCTTGGCAAGTACGGATCGAAGGGCGTAAGCAAGGCTGTCATCATCTCTGGGGTTCCGCCATTCCTGCTGAAGACAGCGGACAATCCGGAGGGCGTCGATGGCAGCGTGTTCGAAGGAATTCAGAAAGCGGTTGCCGCGGACCGGTACTCTTTCTTCGCCGCGTTTTTTAAGAATTTCTACAACACGGACCTGCTGCTGGGCAAGCGCGTCAGCGAACAAGCGGTTCAAGCCAGTTGGAACCTTGCGGCCACCTCCTCTGCGGCGGCGAGTCTCGCGTGCGTGCCGGCGTGGTACGAAGACTTTCGCGAGGACCTCAGCCGGATCGACATTCCGGTCCTGGTCATCCACGGCGATGCGGATCGGATTGTGCCGATCGGCGCCTCGGGACTCCGGACCGCGAAACTAATCAAGGGCGCCCGCTCGTTTATCGTGAAAGACGGGCCGCACTGCATCATCTGGACCCACGCGGACGAAGTGAACCGGGAGCTGGTGAATTTCGTGGGAGCGGCCATCGGGAAGCGTGCCGCCTCCGGGCCGCAGAACTGAAGGCGTGGTTCGAATCCCCAGATTCCGTTCTCCGGTTGCACTGCATGGAGAGGCGGTGGCTGGTAAGCATGTGCGGGCGATTTCGAAAGCGCGATCGGGTTGTTAGCCGTTGGGCCCACCGCTTCCTCCGGTCGCGGCTCGCGTCAGGCGCGAAGCCGCGTCGAAAGCAACGCGGTGGATGCTGAAGTTTCAGCAATGTCGATTTACGATATTGCCGGGGCAGCTTACTGGTGGCCGCCGCCGGAGAGTTTGCGATAGTATTCGGCCACTGAGTCGCGATAGCCGGCGGGGACCTTGGCCGGGTCGGCGTTGCGGATCGTGCCACTCCGGGTTTCATTCAGTTGGCTGCGCAGTAGCAGTTCCAGTGCGTCCACGCTGCTGACCAACTGCTGGTGCATCTTCTCGACCAGCGCGGGATTGCCGGGAAAACGTTTGGGATCCAGATTGCGCATTTGCTCGATCAGGGACTGCAACTGCTGCCGCGCCTCAGGGCTCTCCTGCACTACGGCGCGAACCTGGTTGAGAAGGTCCAATCCCTGGTCAATCTCGCGCTGGGTATCGGCCGGGCTGGGACCTTGTTGCGGCGTCACGGCGCGACCGGTGATGTGAGTATCGCCGGTGTCGTAGGCTCCATACCCATTGCGATCGCGATTGGTCGCGCCACCGGCCGGATTGCCTACGGGACCGGCAACGCGATTGCCGACGTCACCTAGCTGGCGTCCTCCGGCTTGACCACCCGCGCCGGCTTGACCACCCGCGCCGGCTTGACCACCTTGGTTACCTTGGCCGGCCTGACCGGATTGCCCGTTGCGGCTGAGTTGGCCGGATTGGCCCTGTCCATTTTGAGAGTTTGAACTTCGTCCGAGGCCGGCGAGCTGGTCGCGCAGGCGCGATAGATCGTCCATGGCCCGGTTGAGCTCGGCGTCCTTCGAAGTGGGCTGGCCTTTGCCCAAGGCGCGAGCCGCGTCGCCGACTTGTTTACCCAGCTTTTGCAAGTCGCTGGTGAGAGCGGCTTCGGCCGGATCGGAAAAGTTGCCGCGACGCAGCCAATCCGAGCTGCGCTGCATGCGGGTGCCGAGATCGTTTTCGTCCATGCCCTCCAGCGCGCTGCGCAACCTGGTGGAAGCCGCGGGTTGTGTGGGCGCGAGCTCGCGCGCCGCATCGCGCAGTTGCTGGGTGAGGCGCGCCAGATCATCGGCCACCTTCTGGCGATCGTTGACCATCTTGTCGATTTCCTGAGCGGAAGGATTTTTCGGCGGTTGGCCGGAGGTGCGAGCGGCACTCTGCTGAGCCATCAAGTCGCGCACGTGATCGGCTTGCTTCTTTTGCTCGGCCGCCAATTGATCGGCCGTTTGGGCCATCGAGTTAAGGCGGCTGGAGGCGTCCTGCTGTTGCAAGCCGCCCAGCAGGTCGGTAGCTTCGCGCAAGCGGGAGGCGGCGCGGCGGGAATCGGCTGCGCTGGCGTTCTGGGAAGCGGCGCGCCGCATGTCGTCGTTGGCCTGACGCAAGCGTTCGAGCGCCTGTTGAGCCGCCTGTTGGTTCGCTTTGTCCTGACCCGGCGATTGGTTGCCGGCTTGTCCGCTGCGTTGGCCCGCCTGTCCGCTGGACTGTCCGGAGGATTGTCCGGAGGATTGTCCGGAAGCGGAAGCGCTCTGGCTGCTCTGCTGACCTTGTTGGCCTTGCCGGCTATTTTGAGCAAGTTGTTGCTCCATCTGTCGCTGGAGCTGTTCCGCCTCCCGTTGCAACATCTCCTGTTGCCATTTCTGTTCGGCAGTCTGGGTGCCGCTGCGTTGCTGCTGGGCCAGATTCTCCTCGCGCCTGGCGAGTTCATCCAGCTTTTTCAGCGCGTCTTCGATTTCCTGCGCCCTCTGATCGGCGCTGGCTGGGCCGGATTGCCGCGTCTCGTATTGATTTTTCTCGGTATCGAGTTCGAGATCGAAGAGAGCAGCCAGATCGCGCGCCGCACCGCCTCCGCCGCCTCCACCTCCGCCGCGGGCCCCGAACGCAACTTGTATTTCGCGGAAGGTGGCTTCGGCGCGCAGCAGGGATTGCAGAGCTTTCTGCTCGTTGGGGATCGCGTCCTTCCACTTCTCCTGCTGTAATTGCTGCGAGGCCGGGCCCATGGCTTCGGCGGCGGCGATCATATCCTTCTCGAAGGCGCCGATGGCCTGCACTTCATCGGTCAGCTCGCGGGCCTGCAAGCGGCGCGAAAGGGAGACGGCCTGATCGCGCAACGTGGCTTGGGATTGGGCCAGCAGCTTGGCGATGTCGGCGGCCTGTTGCGCGGTGGAATTCTTGTCGCGCTGCTGCTTGAAGGTGGCAGATATGATTTCCTTCTCGCGCTGCGAGATCTGCGCGGATGGATCGCCTTGGCCTCCGCCTCCTCCACCTCCGCCTGACTGTTGCGATTGCGAATACTCACGCTCAAACGGGTCGGCCTGGATGAACATCATATCGGTGTGAGATTCGGCGTTCGCATCCTTGGCGGTGGCGTAGACGCTGATCAGATCACCGGGAATGAGCTTGAATTTCTCCAGCGAGAGCGTGGTGGAGCCGTCGGCTTGCCTCGCGCCCTTTTGCTTAAGCACATCCACGGCAGTCTCCGGGCCGCCGTTCACCGAATAATGCAGCGTGACGCCGTGGAGTCCGTATTCGTCGGTGGCTTTGGCGGCGACGGTAACCTCCTCGATGGGGCTGGCGTGATAATCGCCGCGCGGCCGGACCAAAGAAATTTGAGGCGGGTTGGCTTTGCGGGCTTCGATGAAAAAATCCTCGCTGACGCGAACGCGCTGGCCCTGCTCCAGTCCGGCGATGTGATAGACGCCGTCCTGATTCATGTTGACGGTGCCGCGATAAACATTATTCTGGCCGCCGGCGAGCTGAATTGGCGGACCGCTATCGAGCTGGATCTGCGCGCCCTGAAGGGGGCGGTCGGTCGAGACTTCGAGTTCTGCCTGCGTGCCGATGACAGCGCGCAGATCGCCGCTGCGCTCTTCGACTTCGGACGGCATACCGGTCCAGGCGGGGTAATGATAAGTGACGCGAATCTGCTTCACCGCTGGCAGATCGGTGACGCGAATGTTGAAGTGATTCAACGTCATGGCTCCGGCGGTGACATAGTATTCAACGTTCTCGGGCAAGCCGGCGAATAGAAATTGATAGCCTCCGGCGAAACTGCCGGCCGCCTGGGGCTGCATCGCGATCTCTTCCCACTTGGAGGAGCTCTGAAAGTGCGCGTACAACTTGACGCTGGGCGACCGCAGTCCGGTGGGGATCGCCGAAACCAACTGGTCGGCGTGGCGGCGCACCACGGCATCGCCGGGCGTCACACGCAGGTCGTAGAGCGCGGGCTGATCGTGATGCGGACCGGTCCACAGCAGCGATGCGCCATAACCGAGAAAGCCGGGGCCGGCGGCGATCATCCAGATCAGCACGGCGAAGGCGCCGACGCCGATGCTCAGAGAGCTCCACAGGCGGCGGTCGGTGACCATTTGCTTGGGCTCGGCGGATTGCGCGACTTCGAGGGTGTCCTCGGCCAGGAGTTCAATAAAAGGATCGCGGCCGTCGCGTTCGGTGAAGGTGATCAGGCGCTGCTGGAATTGCGGGAAGGCGGCTTCCGCGGTTCCCACCGCGCGGCGGCGAGTCAGGCGGCGCAAGGGCAGAGCTAAGCCGGCGGCAGCGGCGATGGCGAGAATAAGAATGAGTCCGAAGCGTGCGGCAGTGACGCTTCCATTCGAGAATGCCAGCGCGTTCGCGATCGTGACGAGTACCAAGGTCGCGACCAGGGCGCTGCCGGTGAGAATGGCGAGACCGCGAAGGAGGGTGCTCCAGCGCAGACGTTGCTCCAGTTGCGCAATGTATGCGTGAAGTTGTTCGCGGAGACTCATGGAACCTCCCACGGCGCGGCCGACGTAATCATTTAAAGGATAACCCAACGGCCGTGGGCTGCCAATCGGTGCGCAGCCGGGCATGAAATGGACCTTTTGATGATGTTATATTGAAATATAACTGAAGAAAGCGCTATGCACACTACCAATCTGCGCAAGGTCGGCGGCTCGGTCATGCTGGCGGTCCCGCCCGCGCTGCTCGATATCCTGCGGTTGCGGCCGGGCGCCAAGGTCGGCATCGCGGTGGAAAGCGGCCGTCTGGTCGTGAAGCCGCAGCGGCGCCGTTACACCTTGGACGAGTTGCTGGCTCAATGCGATCCCAAGGCGCGGCGCGGCAAGAAAGAGCGGGAATGGCTAGATAGTAAGCCCGTGCGCGGCGAGCTCATTTGATGAAGCGCGGCGAAATCTGGCTGGTCAATCTCGATTCCACATCGGGACACGAGCAAAAGGGCCTTCGTCCGGTGCTGATTATTTCACCGGAGGCCTTCAACCGCGTTACGAAGGTGCCCATAGTTCTCCCGATCACGAGCGGCGGAAATTTCGCACGTACCGCCGGTTTCGCGGTGCCGCTGACGGGGGCGGGAACGAAAACCACGGGAGTGGTCCGGTGCGACCAGCCCCGTGCGCTGGATCTCGCGGCGCGCGGAGGCAGGAAGCTGGAAAGCATTCCAGACGCGGTGACAGACGAGGTTCTGGCGAGGGTTTCGACGATATTTGAGTGAGCACCGGGAAACGGCGTCGGCTCACGGCGGTAATTCGCTTACTCGCGTGTCCGGAAGAAAAGCGGATCCCTCGCTGCGCTCGGGATGACGTGGGTTTTCAAACAACAGATTTATCGGGCGCCCTTTAGCTGGGGTTTTACTTCGACCGGCGACGAAGATCCGTTTAATTTGCCCCGCAACGGCTTGGGATCGGTCGTGTACCGACGAACATCCAACGCACGCAGGCCCGCTCGAGAGATTATCTAGAAATCTTCTACTGGCCGGTTCCGTCCTCCGTTGGCAGAGCACATGAACTCCTTGCCTACAAATTAGTCGAGGTCGCGCGGAAGGAGGTCGAGTGAAAGCGGGATGTTGGTGAAAAGGATCGGAATAGAGTTTGCGATTGTGTGGGGATGGAATCCGGAAGAAAAGCAGATCCCTCGCTGCGCTCGGGATGACGGGGAGGGCGAGGCCGCGACTTCCTCGCTTGACTTACAATACTCAGTGACCTGCCCGAACGGACCGAGGGATCTGCTTTGCGAGATCGGCTTTTTTACGTTTATCTGCTCGCTAGCCGGTCCCGAGTCTTATACACCGGCATGACGAACAATCTGTCGCGGCGGGTGCACGAACATAGGCTCGGTGAGAGAAAGGGCTTCACCCAGCGGTACCGCGTTCACCGGCTTGTGTTTTTCGAGTCCTTCCACGACGCGCGGACGGTGATTGCTCGCGAGAAAGAAATCAAAGGGTGGCGTCGGGAAAAGAAAGTGGCCCTGATCGAAGCGGTGAACCCGACATGGGAGGATCTGGCCGCGGAATCGGAGGGAACAGCAGATCCCTCGCTGCGCTCGGGATGACGGGGAGGGCAAATTACGATTCTTCCTCGCGCTGGGTGCCGAGGTAGCGGCTGGCCAGGACCGATTCGGCGACGGCGGAAACGAGCACCAGCAGCATTACATACCACCAGTAAGTTTGGGGTGTCTTATGGGGCTGACCCTTTGCGGACGCTTCCTGTGTCGATTGGCTGCTGTTGCCCTGCCAGAGGGACAACACATCGCCGGGGACCACGTCGAGGTTCGATTCCTTGGGATCGGGGTTGACGCCGACTTCATCCTGGCGGCCATCGGCGAGGCGAAGTTGATAATAGCCGGCCTCGGCGAGCTGGAACGATTGGGCGGAGACGGCTTCGCCCAGGGTGAGCGGACGCTTGCCTTCGGGGTCGGTGACCTCGACGCCTTGGGCTTGTTCCTTGGCGTTGCGAAGCTCTAAGTAAGCATCCACCAGTCGGGCGCCGCCCTGACGTTCGCTGCCGGCGAGATAGCGCGCGGTCTGCTCGATGAAGGGGACGAAAGCGGGATTCAAGGGGAAGTCGTTAGTCAGGTTGTCGAGACCGGAGGTGAGCAGGACGACTCGGCCCTCGCCGATGCGTTTTTCGAGAAGAAGCGGAGTCTGGTCGCCCAGGCGAACGATGATGCGCGCGTCGCCGGGGTCGACATCGAGAGCGTAGAAGAATTTCACGCCGGTCCAGCCGCCGGCTTTGGCGACGGCTGGGTAAGAGGAGTCGCTGGAGCCGACGGTCATGAAACGGTCGGGGGCGCGGTTGTAGTCGCGAGTGGCAACGATGTGCGCGCCGAAGATCGGGATCTGCGAGCGGGCTCCGGCGGAGGTGCCGGCGGCGATAAGGAGACTCCCGCCGGAGCGGACGTATTGGGTGAGCGAGTTTTCGAGAAGCGAAGGGAGCGAATTGAGATCGGAGAGAATGATGAACGCGTAATTGGACGGCTTGCGATCGGCGGCTTCGCTGACGTTGATGGATTCGAGAATGAAGGCGGACTGCGCAGCCGCCGAGAGCGCGGCTCCGACGTAGAGCGGCGAACGGGTGTCGCCGTAATTGTGAATCAATAAGGCGCGTTGCGGGTCGGAACGCTGGACGGCGAAGCGGCGTTGGTCGTCGGCGGGGAAGCCGTCGGGGGCGTCGATCTTTACTTCACAGCGGCTGAATCCGTAGGGCACTTCGAGCGAGGGGAAGTCGACCGCGGCGCGTCCGTTGGCGGGGACTTGGACGGTTTTGACGGCGGTGGTCTTGCCGTTCACGACCAGCGACACAGTGCGTTGGGCAGCGGGAGTGCCGTAGCCGGCGACGACAGCCTGAATGTGAATCGGCTTGGCGTCCTTGCCCCACGCTTGTCCGGGGGCATCCACAGATTCGACGGTCCAGTTGGGCTGCGCTCTGGTGACCACTGCATGCGTGATGAGTTTGACGTTGGCAGGCAGCGCCATGTCGGAAAAGGTGGGGGCCAGCTCGGTGCGCTGCATGTCGCTGAAGAGATGAAGCTCGATGGGAGTGTGGACCGACTCGGCCATGGCGCGGATGGCTCGCGCGAGTTCGCCGAAGTTGCCGTGGCTGTCGCCGGGCTGAATGGTTTGCACGGCGGCTCGTAAGGGTCCTTGGTCCTCGATGGGCTGGGTCATGAGCTTGAGCTGAGAGCCGAAAGTCGCTATCTGGGCTCGCGCGGGGCCCTTGCCGGAGAGGACGCTCATGGCTGCGTCCTTGGCATCTGCGAGGCGGGTTCCGGCTCGCATGCTGAAGGAATTGTCGATGATCAGGAGCACAAGGCGGTTGCTTGCCATGGCCGCTGCGTTGCGGTTGATGAAGGGGTTCGCGAAGGCGAGAATCCACAGCAGCAGCACCAGCAGGCGGAGGGAGAGCAGCAGGAGATGGTCGAGACGGCGATGGCGGGTGGAGGCTTGGACGCGGGACTCGTAGAGCATTAAGGAGGGCACGGGCTTGGGCGGGGTTCTGTGGCGCTTCAATAAGTGGAGATAGATCGGCAGCGCGAGTCCGGCGAGGGCGGCTAGGAACCAGGGTGCGAAGAGTCCCATTTAGTTGCGGCCTTGGTCTGCGGGGTCGAGGAGGTGCATGAGGGTGCTGAGAGAACTCGATTATAAACGAACTTTGTGGGGATTCTTGACGCGGGTGCCTCTCGCATTCAAACTTCGCAGTAGCTTTTCGGGCTTGCCGGGCTTGACCAGTTCGCCCCGGCGGGCGGCTTTCATCGCTGCGATGGTTTCGGCATTGGGATTTAGAGGCTCGAACGGCAGGGATTTTTCGGCGACGACGCGCACCAGCAGTAGGCGAAAGGCGTCGGATACGGTGAGTCCGATTTTCTTCAGGGCCGCTGCGGCTTCCTTCTTTGTGCGAGGGTCGATGCGGGCTCGAACTACGGAGTTGTCGGGCACGGCGTTAAACTTCCGCTTGAGCTACACTGCAGCCCAAGCGCTTCAATCGCCGAGCCGGCTGTAACGAGGGCTGTTTTGCAAAGGGGTAAGTTGCGACCTGCAAGCAAGCCGCGCCAGTTGAGGGGTTGATATGTTTCTAATGTCACGGTCAATAAATGGAAACTCGGGGAAAGTCGGTATCCGGTTATACGACGTTTAAGGCTGAGCGCGTGGTGATGTACCGCGTTAAATTTCGCCTATCGTGTCTGAGGCGCTATCGCAGACAAGCGGCAACGTCCGCGCCGAACTGGAAAGTTGATCTTTCAAACTCCAAAGGAATTGGAATTCGCACCTTACGTGTGTCCTGGAACTCAACGACCCAGATGATTTCGAACGCACATTCTATGTCGTCTCTCAGAGTGCCTGCGTCCAGTATCTCACAGCCCGTTATAGTGGCCTGTTTTATATTCTTAAGTTTTATGTCTTTGCCTTGAAAGACAAGCGGACAATCTGAGATGATCCGGAGATATAGCCGCAAGAGTGACGCCCACCAAACAGGCTGGAACACGTGGTGCACCCTTACGTTGATTTTGTATGTGCGTACGAAAGAAAGGAAGTCAGTCCGCGCGCTTTCCAAGCTAAGGACCTCGGAGCATTTCGCCAACTGCTCAGGCGTCAGGGGGCCGTCTGCAATGCTCCAACCTAAATCATTTATGAATTGAAGTTTCTTTCTAACGGTTCCGTTTGAGAGGTCTGAGTGCACGGACCAGTTACAAAACATTCGTAAATCGACATATTTGGATTCGGGGATCTCATCACGGTCCATCAGTTTGCGGAGTTGAACCAGGATGTAGACAACTTGCCGCTCAGATTCGAGCGGCAGTAATAACTCCTGGACCAGCTTTTCGATGATTTCGTCCCTCATCTATCTCTTATAATAGCCGACTATATGCTGGGAGTCATTTACTCGTCAGCTTCAGACCCTCGGGCCTAGTTGGTCCAGACGCGAGTGGACTTTACTGATCCTCGATCTTCCCCACAGAAGGGGCACCAATCCGCAATGCGACGCCCTTGCGCCTGCCTTCGCGTAAATACATAATGTAAATATGAGCCGATGAACTACGTTTGGGATCCGAGAAAGAACCGAAGCAACGTTGCGCGCCATGGAATCGCGTTTGAGGATGCGATCAGGATTTTCGAGGGGCCGACGCTTGAGAGGATGGACGACCGGTTTGACTACGGTGAGATTCGGGTCTACGCCATCGGGATCGTGAACGATCTTGAGATCACGGTGATCTACACCGATGTGTCGGAGAATGAGCGCAGGATTATTTCGGCGTGGAGGGCAGAACAACATGAACGAGAAGCTTACTGGCAGAACATCGGCTAAGAGCGTGACGGACTGGAAACGACTCCGTTCGTTGAGCGATCGGGAGATCAGGAGAGCCGTCGAGAAAGATCCTGAGGCGCGGGCAACGGATGCTAAGTTTTGGAAAAAGGCGAAGGTGGTTTTGCCGCAACCTAAGCAAACGATTACCATGCGGCTGGATGCGGATCTGCTGAAGTGGTTGCGGCGGCAAAAGGGCTATCAGACCCGGATCAATGCCGTGCTGCGGACTTACATGGATGCGCAGAAATCGTAATCTCGTCTACCAGTCGCCATCATGAGCCAGTGGACCGGTGCGCTGTTCGTCGACTCTTTGCAGTAAGTGATGCCACACGCCGCGCGGAAGATCAGAAAACTGAATCTTCGGCAATCGCGTCCTTCCCGAAGATTGCTCGGATCAGATCCCGGCCGGCCTGATTCTTACGCTCCGGTTCGACTTCTTGCACAAAGTTGCGGTAGGCAGCCTTGAGTTGCTGTTTCGCTTCGGCCTCGGCGCGGACTCCGCGTTCGGCGAGGACTACCAGGGCCCGGCTCATGGTGACGTGCCGCTCCCTGGCGACGCGTCGCACATCGGCGGCCAAGGTTGCCGGTATCGTGACGCTCTGCCGGACAGACCTTGCCGACTTGGCCTTACTCCTGGTTGCCATAACCTCAGAGTACCAAGACTGCACCAGAGTGGTTCACACGATGCCCCACTTGCGACGCAGCCACCATTCGGAGAAGCGTAGGAGGATTAATACTACGAAGACCAGTGGCAGACTCCAGAGATCCTTGGTCTCGCGCACGGTTACGCCGGCTTCTGAAAAGGGGATGCTCGCGGCGAGCTTGCCTACGTCCGCGGGCTTCCAATATTGTCCGCCGGTTTGAGACGCCAGGCGTTCCAGTAACGCGCGGTTCTGCTCGGTGTGGAAGTTCTCCGCCACGCCGTCCATGCGCTGAAAGGTTAATACGTCGCGGCCTAATTCCTTCGTCGCGCGGGTTGCCGTGACCTCGGTCAGGTAGGCGCCGGTTTTCGAGGCGGTCCAGGACGCTTGGAACTGGCCGGGACTATCGGGCACCGGTGTCATTTCGACCAGGGCGCTGACGCCGCTCGGGCCCAGGATATGAGCTTCGACTTTGGCGTCGGGAGCGGGGTTGTAGTGTTGATCGCGAACCTCGGCGGTGAGAGCCACGGCGCCGTTGTCGAGCAGCATCTGCGCGGGAACGGAAGCGGCAACGTAGCCTGGGGTATCGGAAACCATCCATCGCAGGAGCTGTTGCCAGAACAAATCGTGAGCGGTGTCGCCCAAAGGCAAACTCATCTGCCAACGCCAACTGCCTCCGGTGGCCATGATGGCGGTGCGGCCTCGGCCGAAGTTTTCTGTGATCAGAAGCGGCAGCTTGCGGCCTTCGGGCGTAATCATGTTGGCGAGAACCGCTGCTCCCGGCTTGGGAGTGCCGGGATCTTCGTAGTCCATCAGATAGGGGAGCTTTTTCCACTTGGCGGCGTTGGCGGCGGGATCGTCGACGAGGCGGGTGATGATGCTGTCCACGCCGGCGGGGGCTAGATCGACGGTTGTATGGGCCGTGCCACTTTTGGGATCGGCTTCGCGATGAAAAGTGCCCGGCTGGGTGGGCAGCGTGGTGGGGAACAGGTCGGTGAGGCGCGAGGCGTTCCAGCCGCCGTCAGCCAGCGCGAACTGGCCGCCGAGCAGCAGCAAGCCGCCTCCGCGGCGGTCGACGAACTCGTGAATTAATTCCTGCTGCGCGGGAGTGAAATAACCGGCTTCCACGGATCCGATGATCAAGCCTTGATAGACGAACAGATCTTCGGCACGGGAAGGAAAGCCTTCGGCCAGCTCTTTGGGATTGGAGATTCCCTGGCGGTAGATCTTGTTTTCGGTGGTGCGATCCATGGAGGCGATCTGCACCATGCGGTCGTCCTGTTCGGCCTGGCGGATGAACTTGTACTCCCAACGCGGCTCGCCCTCTATATAAAGGATGCGGCGCGGGTCGGAACCGACATTCACCAAGCGGGTCAAAGTGTTGTTGGCTGTGTTCTCCTCGCCGGGGAGTGGATTCGCGGCGATTTGCAGGGTTCTGGCCCCGGCGCCGCCGATATCGAGCATCACAGTCTCGGTCTGGAGATTGCCGTCGGCTCCCAGGGTGATTGGGCGAGACGCGAGGACCTTCGGTTGGTTGGCACTGACGTCGCGTACCGTCAGGTTGATCTTCGCGCCGGCGTATCCGCGCTGGTGCAAAGTGATCTTCACGGCCAGGCGGGAGTCGGCCAAGGCGCGGGGAGCGATCGCCACATCATCCAACTCGATATCGTGGGCGACGCGCTCGCGTCCGAAGCCTACGGTGTGAACGGGAATGTGGCGGGCGCGGAGGGCGCTGATAGCATCCTCGCCGATGCCGCCGGTGTTGTCGTCGCCGTCGGTGAGCAGCACTACGGCTCCGATGGGGAGGTCGGAAGTTTGTTCGCTGAATTGCTTTAGGCTGTCGCCGATGCGGGTGGAGGGCGCGGCGGGTTTCAGGTCGTTGAGGTTATCGATGCGGGCGGGTGCGTCGTCAATGCGATACAGCCAGGTTTGAAAGGATCGGTTGAGGCTCGGCAGAACGGTGGTTTGTAGCGCCTTGACGGCTTGGGCCTGACGGGTGACGCCGTCTTCGGAAATGGCCATACTGCGGGAGTCGTCGATCAGCACGGCGATGATGTTTTGCTGGGGCTTCAACTCGGCGATGGTGATCGCGGGCTGCCACAGCAGGATGAGCACGAGCGCGGCGAGGAGCGTCTGGAGGGTCCAGATCAGCCAGGCTCGCCAGGTGCGGATGACCGGGGCGGCTTCAGAGAGGCGGGAGCGGATCAGCCAGGCGAGTGCGGCCGCTGCGGCAACGATCAGCAGGACTAGCATCCATTTTGGCCATGCCCCCAAGAGGGCAAATTGGCCCTGGGCGTAGACGGAGCGCGGATATTTAAAGAAGAACTCGAACATCGGTTCGGGGGCGGGAAATTTCAAATATCGGCGGCTGAGTGTGCATCCTTTTAATGGTGCATCGCGTAGGTGATGTAGTTGAGGACGATGCGAAACGCAAGGCCGGAAAACTTCTCGGGGTAGTTCGGGTCATCGGCCCACTCCCAGGCGTCGCCGAGATGCATGTTGGCGCAGATCGCCACCATGATGCGGCCGTGGTCGTCGCGGATGGCGCGCCACTTGGGGATGTAGCCGTCCTTCTCATAGGTTCGGCCGGTGTTGACGTAGACCTCGCTGGGGATCTGAAACTTTTCGTTGATGTCGTACAGGACGTGGTAGATCTCGTCTTGATCCTGGAGATCCTCGACGGGCCGGTCGGGCAACACCATGCGCATGCCGGCCATGAAATGCTCCCAGTCGTCGGTGCCGTGGAAGTCGTCCACCATGAGGAAACCGCCCTTCAAGAGATAATCGTGCAGGCGCTTGGCCTCCTCGTCGGTGAAGGTCCAGGTGTTGACGTCGACGGCGTAGATCCAGGGATAGTCGAAGATATGGTCGCTATCGAGATCGGCGACGTTCAGCGGCGACGGAGAGTTGATGCGGGTCAAACGCCGCAAGGCGATTAAGCAATCGTTATCGGCCTTGGGGTAATCGCGGGACCAACTTCCGGCAAAACGGCGATACCCGAAACTGCTGCCTCCGGCGTAGCTGGAAGTGTACTGGAGCCGGGTCCAATAAAACTCCGAGGGGATGAGCGGTCCCATGGAGTAGGAGAATCGCTGGCGGCCGAACTGTAGCGCGTACAGGCCAATGCTAAGGGAAAACAGGAGGAGAATCGCGGAGATGAGCGGCGCCGGCTTCATCGCAAATTACCTCGAATATTGCTTGCAGCATAGCAGAAGCGTGGCGGCATCTCCAGTGGAGGGCGCGAAGCGAATCGGGTATAACGCAGGTTATACTGGAGGCGTGAAGACTGCCATTTCGGTGCCTGACGACCTTTACCGCCTGGCGGAAGCTGCTGCGCGCCGCCTCCGGGTTTCGAGAAGCCGATTGTACGCCACCGCGATTTCGGAGTTCCTGAACCGGCAGCAGGGGAGCGCAGTCACGGAGCGCCTAAATGACGTGTACTCGCGTCGGCCCGCGAAGGTCGACTCAGCGTTGCATCGCGCCCAACTGCGATCCGTCGACAAGGACTCCTGGTAGAGATGGACGAGATGCAGCGGGGAGAGGTCTGGTGGGCTGATCTTCCCGAACCTCGCCGCTCCGAGCCCGGATATCGACGGCCGGTGCTAGTAGTCCAGGCAGACTCTTTCAACCGCAGCCGCATTCAAACCGTAATCGTGGCGGTGATCACCAGCAACTTGGACCTTGCGGACGTGCCCGGCAATGTGCTGTTGCCTGCGCGCTCGGCGGGCCTGCCCCGTGACTCGGTCGCGAATGTTTCGCAACTCCTGACCCTGGATCGTCGCTTCCTGACTGAGCACGCCGGCACGCTGCCGCCGCGCTTGCAGGGCTTCGTCGATGAAGGTCTGCGCCTGGTTCTGCAACTCTAGTCGGGCGAGGAACTAGCTCTCGGGCCGCGTGATTGTGTAGTTTCGCCTTAGGTCGTGGATCGGAACAGGTGGCGTGAAGGGGACAGTTCTGTCCCCGCCGAACCCGGATCCCCTGGGCCCATCGAACACCCCTGTATCCGGATTTGGCCGCTTTACTGACGGCGCTGCGATCGATCACTACCGGGATAGTAAAGTCGCCAACTTTGACATTCTCGTAGCCTTGGATCCTCAGGATCAGTCCGTGTGTCAATCCGACCGCCTCTAGAGTGTCCTCGGCTAGCTTTTCTATGACAGCCGGGTCTGCCGGCAATGGTTTCTTAAGGTCTGGCGGCCGCCCTGCAAAACGAACAAACACGTCGGGTTTGTTCGTCTTCAGAATCATCCCGTGTACTATTGTGTTTCTCGGTCCAAGGAGAGCGTTTATTCGATTCGCAAGGTTTTCCAGCTCGGAAATGAGCGCCGGCTTAAACGCCTGCTTCGCCTTGCAGCGTTCCACAAGACCGCGAAACGTGTCGATTTGCTGAGAAAGGCTCAGCGGTCCCACCAGTGCGAGGGCGATTTCAATGTTGCACTGGCAGAGAACTGCGACGAGTTCACAGAGTTGGTTCTCGAGCTCTCCAAAGTACAGTATGAACCGACCGACTGGGCGTAAGATGTCTTCGCTGAACATCGTTTGGCTGTTTAGTCTATTCTACAATCTCACGTGGTCGCGGGGTTCCCGACCCTGGGCAGTGGGCCATTTTCAGACTGACCGACCCGAATTTCTGACCCCGGCCGGGCCCCGTCGGGCTCATTTCATTACTCTTTCGGTGGGTAACGGCGAGCCAAGGTTGGCCCGAGTCGATGCCGGCGGTACCATGGTCGTTTGTCATGCAACGACGCGACTTTCTCAAGATTGCTGGAGTCGCGGCCGCAAGTAACCGGCTGGTCGGCCAGCAACCCGCAATCCTTTCTGGCGCCAGCCGGTTCGCAAGATGTGGCCAAGACCGATTTCACGCTTGAAATCGCGCCGGTCACGGTGGAACTGGCGCCCAACCGCATCATCAGCACCATCGGGTACAACGGCACTTCGCCCGGGCCGCGGCTGCGGATGAAGGAGGGCGTGCCGGTCACGGTGAACGTGGTCAATAAGACCGACGTGCCGGAGTTTGTGCATTTTCACGGATTGCTGATTCCCTCCGATGTGGACGGATCGGAGGAAGAAGGCACGCCCGCGGTGCCTCCGCATGGAAGCCGCCGCTATCAGTTCACGCCCACGCCGGCCGGCACGCGCTGGTATCACACGCACACCATGTCGATGGACGACCTGCACCGCGGCAGTTTTACCGGGATGTTCGGCTTTCTGATCATCGAGGGAGCGAATAATCCCGGCCGCTTCGATCAGGAACACTACCTGGCGCTGCGCGATTGGGAGCCGTATTTCACCAACCAGGCGATGGATAACGACGATCTCGATCCCGCGGGGGCGCAGCCGGAAAAGCCGGCGGTGCTGGATACGCGGCCAGCGGGGCTGGAGGTCGCGTCCGATATTTATTCCATCAACGACAAGGCGCTCGGCGCGGGCGAGCCGATTCGCGTGAAACCCGGCGAACGCGTGATGTTTCATTTTCTGAACGCCAGCGCCATCGAGAACCGCCACCTGGCGCTGCCCGGCCACAAATTCAACGTGATCGCGCTGGACGGAAATCCCGTGCCCACGCCGGCGGCCGTGGACGTGTTGATGCTGGGTCCGGGCGAGCGCATCGATGCCTGGGTGGAGATGAACCAGCCCGGGGTTTGGATCCTGGGCGCGCCCGAGGACCCGGTGCGCGAAGGCGGCTTGGGCATTGTCATCGAATACGCCAATCAACGCCGCACGCCGCAGTGGACGGCGCCGCCCAAATCCGCTTGGGACTATACGATCTTCGGCAAGCCGCCGTCGCAACCGGCGCCTACCGAGCGATTGGACATGATGTTTGAAAAAGTGCCGCGCGGCGCGGGCAAATTCAACAGCTTCACGGTGAACGGCAAATCCTATCCGCACGAGCAGGAGTTTCTGCTCAAACAGGGCACGCGCTACCGGCTGACGTTTCATAACCGCACCGACGATGCGCATCCGCTGCACCTGCATCGCCACCAACTCGAGATCGCCGAGATTTATGGCAAAGCCACGTCGGGCGTGATCAAGGACACGGTGGTGGTGCCCACCTATGGACGCGCCAGCGTGGACTTTACCGCCGACCAGCCGGGACCGACGTTGTTTCACTGCCATATCCAACAGCACATGGATTACGGCTTCAAGGCGTTGCTGCGCTACTCGTAACGGAACACGCCATGACTACCACGCAGGCGCGGGGAGGCGTGTCGCGAGTTGCCAGCGCGTTCGGCGTGCAGCTCGACCCGCTTGACCATAGGAACATGGGGCCAAACGGTTGAGGTGGCCGGCTGCCAAGCCAACGTTAACTGTCACAAGCCGAATCGCAAATTCCTTCCAAACAACTTTCGGCGCAACCTTCTTTGCACTGGCCGCAGATGCCGGACCAGCAATTGGGAGAGCTTACTCCGGGGCGGTCGGGCTGGGCCAAGGGGTATTGGCTTGGAGTTGGCGGCGGCGCGGCGAAGACGGCGCCTAGCGCCATCAGGTTCATCGATACGCCGAGGCACTCCTGCCACGATTCGGTTCTGCGCGCGTGATCCGGAAACACAAAAGCAAGGACGGCGACGCTGGCCATTATCGATGCTCCTTTGAATAATCCCGCGTTCTCGCGGTTGCGCAAGGCGCGTGCGAAGGCCAACGCGTCGTATGCGCGGTCGCGGATAGACTGGCGGCAAGGGCCGTAGACCACACGCGGTCGCAGGCCCAGACGTTCCTCCACGTTCACGCGCAGACGGGCGGCATGCGCCGGCGTCATTTCGCGTTCGAGACAGGCGACGATCGCCAGGATTTCGTCGCGCGCGGATGTCGCGTTGGCATATCTGCGCGGAAAGGCAAGCAAGGGGTTGAAATCGCCAGCTCGCGCATCGCGTTCGCGGTCTTCAAAGGCGTCGAGAAGATAAATCAACTCACCGAAGCTGTACCCCAGGCGCCGGGCGGCGTCGACACGATCGGGACGTCCGGCCAAGTGGACGCCGTGCGAAAAGACCAGGGCAGTGGCGAGCATGGTGGGCTCGGCCACGTAGGCGAGGGATTTAGGGCTGGCTTCGCGCTCCGGCTGCGTTGCAAGGATCGCGCACATCTCGTCGAGGGGGAATCGCCAGGAGCGAAGATGCTCCGCTGCCCGCAGGTATTGCCGGGATAGCGCGCGGGCCGCCAGGGCCCATCCGAGCCTTCGGCCGCGTTTTGTGGCGTCGCGGCGATGGTCGGCCATGCGGAAATACGCGAGTGCCACGGTGACGGCCGCGGCGTATTGCAGGGCCACCGGAATGTCGTCGTTTTTGCGGGGCAGGGTCAGGCAATTGAAGGATCGATAGGCCGTGCTGGAGAGTGGAACGCCTCCCACATCGAGCAGCACTTCGGACAAGAAGGCTACGTCGTGATTGAGAAGCAAGCGGGTCGGGTGGCCGTACACGGCTCCCAAGGTTTTGCACGTTCCGCAATAGGGCAGGCGGGGCCCGCGCCTCATCAACCCAAACATGCGATTTATTCTAGCCCGTTCTTGCCTGGCTGTCGCGCTTGGGACGCGCAACGCGCCGCACGGGCACGCCGACGTACGTGCCGGGTTCGTCAATCCCGGCAAAATACCACGCCGCCGCCGACCGTGGCGTTGCTGGCCCCGCCGATCCGGTCGATGACCACGGCGCCCGGCGCCCAGGAACACACAGCTTCCTAAACGGCTTCGTCCCGCGACACAGGCGCGAATCGAGATGTGACAGCCGGGACCTGGGTTTTCGAGGTAATTCAACATGCCCTTTGATTTCACACTCACGGAGATCACTCGTGGCGCGTCGTCAACCGAAGAAGCCATTGGCGATTGACATTACTGGGTATCGCGCGGCTATATCTTTTGAAAACGCGTCGAGTTATTCGTCATCTTCGCCGTCTTCGCGAGGCTTTACCCTGATGAAGAGTTGATCCCATTCGTGGTGTTTGCGCGACGGTGTGGGACGTCTGCCGGGAAACCTGCGGTTCAGTAGACGGAGTTCAGAGATCGAGTTCACTTGCGCCCAGCGCCAGTTGGGAAGCGGCTCACTGCTGGAGCCGCCCACCTGATAGCCGAACAGCTTGCTGGAGCCGTTGTGCACGCCGTAATCGTGCGGCTCAACGATTCGCGGCTTGTGCTTATAAACGAATTGAAGCAGACGCTTTTCTTGGATTGCCTTCCGCAGCAATTCATCGATCTCTGGCGGCGCGGCTTCCATTTTAGTCTCCTCCTCCATTTTCGCCCGCTACTGGTGTTCATCGGAGGCTTACCCAATACCAGCACGAAGCCCGTGTCCGGCTGTGTTTCTATCGCGACCTCGACTCGCTTCGGCTTACTCTTTTGCACGCGACGCCAGTAGTCCAGCGTGGTGATCGGAGTCTTGTGTTTCTCGCACATCTGCGAACGCAGGGCGGTCCTCGCGGCCTTATCGATGACGAACTCCAAGCCGCCTACGACGACGTGCTCGAACAGTTCGCACTGGAGCTTTTGATCGACGCTGACAAAAACTCCGACTGGTCCGATGGCAAGCTCGTCATCGACGCCAACCACGGCCCCATCCATCTCCTGCAAGCCGCCTTCTACGCTGTCAGGCTCGAAGCGCAGCATCGGAACGCCACCAACATCCCGGCCCCGCAACGGGCGCTGGCGAGATAAGTTCGTGGCGGATCGTGGCTAACGAGAAGCCCCGTCAACAGTAGACTGTCCTGAAGACCATCGACAACTATGCTCCGGGGTTTTAGCGGCGAGTTAAGGCCGTTTCTCCGCGCGCCTAAAGCCAAGATCTCGATCTGGATCCAAGATGAGCATGGTCGGTCCGCCGTAGTGGGATTCCGCGCTCAGTCCACATCGCCCGCGGGTAATCTGCTCGCCTTTGCCTATAACTCCCCCGGAATTAACAGGCTCTCGAATGAGACATGCCCCTCTTCGAAGGTCCAGCGGCCATTTGCGGTTTCCGTTGCGCCGTTGTTCGCCGCCGCAGTCTCGGCATATGTGTGATCGTGGATCTCAAGCGTGAGTATTGCTGGGGACCAGATTCGTACCCTTAATGACCATCCAGGTGTTTGGAGCGATTTCGCTGTTGCCGAAGGCGGTGCTGACGTCCGTGATAACCGGGACACCGGTGGCTGCCGTCGTAATTGTGCCGCTGCCGGTCACAACCACAGAGTTGCCGTCGGGCGCGACAGTGATATCGACGGTCACCGAGCCGGTCGCGCCTTGATAGGCTCCCTTTCCGCCAGTGATTTTTCCAGTAATCGGCGCGGGATTTCCGTTGCCGTTGGGTATATCCACGCTAACGTCGAAGCTGTCCAGGCGGTTGAACGCGAAACTGATGGTCCCTTTATAGTCCCCGAGCGGGTTGTTGTTGTTGGGGTCTTCGGGCTGCGTGAGATCGACGTTCATCATCACGGCGCCGAGCGACGGAAGCGACGCGCTCCCGATTCCCGTCACGTGTCCCGTGGCGGTTGTGCGGCCGATGGGGGTCTTGAGCGTTAAGGTTATGTTCGTCGTCTTCTGTGCCAGCGCAAAACGGCGAGAACAAGGGAAGCGAGAACGCAAACAGATCGATTGGCCATGTCAAAACCTCCTCTAACCGCTTTAATCGATAAACGAAGAGCGCGCCGGAATGGGGTCATTTTCGTTTCGCGTCTTTGGCCAGGGAATACCGCTTTCCTTACAAACTTTTTCGCTGCAGATGCTTCGCGGCTTGTATAGAATTGGGGAACTCTGAAACTGCTGCGATGAATCCCACACAATGGAACCGCGTCAGCGATTTGTTCGCCAGCGCGATGGAATTGGACGCCGCCGAACGCTCGCGGCTCCTTGAACGGGATGAAGAAAGTGTCCGCCGCAAGGTAGAGCGCTTGCTGCGCGAAGATCAACGCACCGGCCTACTCGACCGCGCGATTATCTCAGACGGGGGCGACGCGGAACAGGACCACTGGAGCGGAACAATTCTCAATGGGCGATACAGGATCGAGCGATTTCTCGCGCGCGGCGGCGCAGGCGCGGTCTACCTGGCGCGCGACGAACAGATCGCGGGCCGCGCCGTGGTTGTAAAATTCCTGCAATCGCATGCGCGTCAAGATTCGTGGCTGAAGAACAAGTTTCGTGAGGAAATGGAAGCGCTGGCGCGCATCGATCACCACGGCGTGGTCGGCATTCTGGACGCCGGCGAAACCGCGGACCTGAAGCCCGAGAATATCATGCTGGAGTACGCGGGAACGGCCAGGGAGACGGTTCGGCTGATCGATTTCGGTAGATAATCCTCTCGCCCCGTGCCGCTTTGTGGTCGCGCTGGTACGGAATCCGGCTCAAACCGACAGTGCCAACTGTCTTCTGATGGCGGCGCCCACCATTCAAGGCATCGACCGCATTCTGCCGGGGCCGGTCGGTGCCCGTCGTCAGTTGGTTTTGACCTGGGTGCCCTCGACCGAGGGAGAGCTGTGGGTGGACGGCGTGAGGTTGATCACTGGCTATAAGGGCGAGAGCAATTTCCGCTATGCTCGCGGATTTGCATTCGGCGCATCATGCCGCCGCAGCCAACGGGCCGCCGGCGTTTTCTGGAAAGTGCGGTTGGAGATTGGGTAAAATTGGCGAGCGCGTTGTCTGCCGGCATACCCACAGCGGTTCGACGCGTTCTCACAAGAGCCGATTTGAATGAACCGGGGAATTTGTGCCCCAAGATTTTTCGCGCATTCACCGGCAGGGAGATAATAATTAGAATAAGATAGATTCAATGGGCAACGTCCTTCGCAGACCAATAACGGGATCCGCTGTGGCGGCAATCATGGCCATCTGGGTCGTGCCGCTGGCCGGGCAGGCTTATCGCGCACCGCGCGGGCCCGGCGGCAAGCCGGACCTGAATGGAATCTGGCAGGCGCTGAATGAAGCCAATTACGATCTGGAAGGTCACATGGCGCGTCCGGCGATGGCGCTTCGCCCCGGGCCGTACGGTCCGGTGCCGGCCGCCCCGGTGCTGGCGCTCGGCGCGGTCGGTTCGGTGCCGCCGAGCGTTGGCGTAGTCGAAGGCGGGGAAATCCCCTATAAACCCGAGGCGCTCGCGACCAAGAAACAGAATCAAGAAGATTGGTTAAACCGGGATCCGGAGATCAAGTGCTATCTGCCGGGTGTGCCACGCGCCACGTACATGCCCTACCCGTTCCAGATTCTCGAAAGCGGCAATGCCTTGACCTTCGTCTATGAGTACGCCGGCGCCGTGCGGAATATTTATCTGAAGGATCCCGGACCCGCTCCGACAGACACATGGATGGGTCAGTCAGTCGGCCACTGGGAGGGCGAAACCCTGGTGGTCAGCGTCACTGACATGAACGATAAGACCTGGTTCGACCGCGCTGGAGATTTTCATAGCGACAAGCTGCACGTGGTGGAGCGTTACACGCGCACCAGCCCGGATGTGATTTCGTATGAAGCAACCATCGACGATGCGAACGTCTTCACGCGCCCCTGGAAGATCAGCATGCCGCTGTATCGGCGCCAGGAAAAGAACGCGCAACTCCTGGATTTCAAGTGCGTGGAGTTTGTCGAAGAGCTGCTGTATGGCCCGTACCGGAAGCATCCGCTAAGCAAGTAACCGAGGAGTGTGAATATGAGGAATCGATTTATTACGATGACGAACGCCGCCGGAATCGCACTGGCGTTGTCACTGACGGCCGTCCCCATGAGCGCCCAGGCGACCAAGGCTGCGGCAAAGTCCGCCGTTCCCCGCACGCCGGATGGACATCCGGATTTGCAGGGCACCTACGACTTGGCCACCATGACACCGTTCGAGCGGCTGCCCAACGATCCACCGGTGCTCTCAAAGGAACAAGCCGAAGCTCTTCAAAAAGCCGAAGCTGCCCGGCGGGCCAAAGACGCCACGCACTTGGATCCGAATCGCCCGCCTCTGCCGGTCGGCGGTGACACGAGCCAGGGGAAAACGTTTTTTGAAATTCTGGAAAAGGCGGGGGGCGGCGCCGTCGGCGGTTACGATCGTCTGTGGCTGAACCAGGGCACGGCATATATGGTGGTGGATGGACAGATTCGAACCTCCATCGTCATCGATCCGCCGGACGGCCATATTCCTCCCTTCAACGCAGCCGCGAAAGCGCGTGGCGCGGGAGGACGGGGGGGGCGGCCAACGTCGGACCAGGGCGAGAGCCAGGATGTCGAGAGCTCCATCGCGGCGCGGCGAATACGATAATCCGGAGCAGCGGCCACTCAGCGAGCGCTGCCTGCTGGGATTCGGTTCCACCTCCGGTCCGCCGGCGCTGCCGGACTATTTCTATAACGATCTGCATCAGATCGTGCAAACTCCAGACTCGATCATGATCCTCACCGAGATGGTGCACGACGCACGGATCGTGCGTATGAATGCCGAGCATCTTCCCAAGAACATCCGCCGCTGGATGGGCGATTCGGTGGGTCGCTGGGATGGGGACACGCTGGTGATCGACACGACTAATTTCACCGACAAAACCCGGTTTCGGGGATCGACGGAAAACCTCCACGTGACCGAACGCTTGACGCGTATTGACGACAAGACGCTTCTGTATCGCTTCACCGTGGAAGATCCAGACACATGGGATCGGGCCTGGACCGGCGAAATGACTTGGCCGAAAACCAGCCAGCCGATCTACGAATATGCCTGCCATGAAGGCAACTACGCGCTCGGCGATGTGTTACGGGGCGCCCGGCGGCAGGAGGCTGAGGAGGAAGCGGCGAAAACCAAAAAGTAGCGGGAAGCTCAGTTTTATCTCGAGACTTCCTCTGTTTGGCTTCGTCGGGCATATTCGGGTTCGGGACCGGGCGTGTCGAACCGATCCAACTACGACTGCACGCCAGAACTCGGTCTCGGTCGAAGTTTTCGTCTGCCGGTCCGACTTGGGCTGCGGCGGGGCGCAGCGAGCGATCTGTCGCTTCAGCTTCCGACCGCTGGGGGGTCCTCAGGCGAAACACTCAACACAAGAAACGAAAGGGCCATCGTGACAACGGTACCAGCGCCCCATGGACGTGACGAGGCTGGCGGCTTTTAATGGGTCATGGCACGATGTAATTCTTGCAACGGCATCATAGCCAAGACGGATTTGGAGTGTTTCGTCTGTGGAGAGCCCGTACTTGGGCGGGCCGAGTACTCTCTGCTGCGGTTGTGGGACAAACTCACCGCGCCATCGGTAAAGCGCGCCACGGTTGCGGAGCAGCGCGTCACTATGGCGGACATGAAACCTGACTCGGAATCGGCACGCGCCGAGCGATTGTTAAGCAAGCGTCATTAAGACGGCGGCGCCCGACCTCCTGGCTTCGGGTTTACCGAGGTTCTGACAAGCCGCGGATACAATCATTCGTTCGATGCGTTAGCGCCATGACGATCCTGGCGTTTAACGACGCCCTCCACCTCCGGCGCTACGCACTCTACGTCTTTCGGCTACGGGGCTCCGACGGGTTTTCGCCTGGAAGCTCGCAAGGCGAATCAGATTCTGAAAGCGCTTCTCGGTGATGACCGCGATCCGATGCCCGCGTTCCTGTTCATGGTCCAAATCGAGCAGCTTCTGCCCTTTCTTGTCGGCCTTCCAGTGCGGAGACTGCTCGCCCACCACCAGTATGTCCGTCGTGCGACTGACCTTCGCTTGCGAAATTCCGCCGGCCCGCTTCACGAGCAGGTTGGCGGCTTTTTTTCGAAGCATCCTCAGGCGTCCGGTGAACACCACGCGCTTGCCCTGAAGGGACCGCACGACCGTTCGTCTGGCAGAGCCGTCCGGCCGCGGTCTCTCCAGCGCCTTGAGCATTTCGGCCGCATTCGCGAATCGTCTTCGTCTTTCGCCGATGCAACGTTGAATTACGGCCTTAGCCCACGCGCTGCAGGCCAACGTCTTCACGTGTCCCGGAGTGAGCCTGGACTTCTCACGCCCATGCAGCAACAGCGCAAACAGTTTCCCGAGGTGGTAGACATCGTCAGCCGGAAGCCACGCGCCTGTCTTACCTTCTTTGATAGCTGTTGGAGCAAACCACGGGGCAAAGACGTTAGCCTTGGCCTCTTGTCTGCCGAGGCGTTGCGCAGCGATTCCGAAATCTCCAAGCTTGAGCTCGCGGCCCGCGGTTACAAAGACGTTCTTGGGAGTGATGTCACGGTGAACCAATCCCGCGGCGTGGAGCAGTCGAAGGGGTCCGAGCAGCCGGACGATTTCGCGCCGAGCTTTCGATTCCGTCCAGGGCTCAGAATGCTCCTCAAGATAATGGATCAGATCCCCACCTTCCACGAATTCTGAGACGAGGCAGTAAAGGGGTTTGGGCTCGTTGCCCCGTTGCACCCAGGCGAAAGATTCGTGCACTCGAACTATGCCCGGCGTTTCCTTTAGTAATTCGCCGAAATAAGCCTCCCGATGCCAAGCTCCCACCTCGAGCGTAACCTTTAAGACACACGTTCCGGGCAGGGGTGTACCGCCGGTAAAGTGAGCGATTCGGTAGACTGCTCCGAATCCCCCGGCGCCCAGGACTTCGTCTACTCGATACTGCCGGCCACTGACGGCACTTTTGACAACGGATCCCAACTGCAACCGAAGGTCAGGGTTTTTCGGTGCAGGAACACTCCGCATCTGGTCGGCTGCAACAGTCAGCGACCGGGTAGATATCGATTGCGGCGTGGACACCTTCACAGTCTATAACTCGTGGACCCGAAGGACACCGTGCGGATTGCTCGAGAGAAGTCTTGTCAATAACTCCTGGTAGTTCGGCTTGGGTGAGTAGCCGGCCTTTTCGGTTCCTAATCTGTTTCTGACTGGGGACTGGCGGGGCAGCAGAATTCTGGTGCTTGTTAAATGGTGTGACCGGGAGCCATCAGGGCGCCTGCTGCGCGACCTTCCTCTAGCAGGAAACTCGCGAACCAGCGTCGCCGGTCATCCGGTCATAACGACCCAGGCTGCGCCCTCGCCAAATCGACAACTTCGTAAGGTAAAATTGGACTGATCCGAATAGATCGGCAGGATTTTGGAATGGATCCGGCTGAAGCCGATCTCAGCCCTGGAGTGATGATGCGACATTTTCCTTTTCTGGCACTGGGCGCGATTGCCTTACTTGTTCCAGGGGCTCACGCCCGCGAACAGCAGGATTTGCGTGAACGGGTTCGCGATGGAGTGCAACGAACCGACAAGGATCTCGGAAATTTTGTACATCGCGACAAGCTGAACGAGCAGCAACGCGATCGATTCGACGCGGCGATAAAGGATCTGCGCGCGCTTCGCGAGGCCGTGGCGGACGGGCGATGGGAGGGCGAACGCGGGCGGCTGGAGCGCGCGATCGAAAACATCGATTTCGTGGTAAAACACGCGCCGATTGACGAGGGAGACCGCCAAACGCTTGGCATCGATTTGTACACGTTGGGTGTAATACTCGATAGTTGGAAGCCGTAAAGCACAATGTTTCCGGAGGCGGAACTACGGCTTTTTAGCAAGTCCGCCGACGAGGTTCTCACATTCGACCTCGACAGAGATGGCAAGGCTGCCCGCCAACCGAAGCCGGCGGAGACAAATCGCCTCGGAACATCGAGGTGTGGTCCGGTACGAGGTCCGACGCATCTGGGACCCCGAATCGGAGCGATTCCCGAATAGGTTTGAATCGATGAGAATGCTCCCGGCTGGGCCTGTCAAGCCTCATTGACGGAGTTGACTTTGATCGCACGTGAAATTTGGTCGAGCGAATGCCGTGGCGCGGGACGCCGTGAATGCGCACCCCAACCGGATGTTCTGCTAATCTTAGTCTGTTGGTCTAACCTGCTTTAGGAGAAAGTTTTTGACATCGAAAGCGTCAATCAGCGTGTGCGGTGTTGCCATCGCCGGATGCCTCTCAGCCGCGGAAGCGCCTACGTTTACAAAGGATGTCGCACCCATCCTGTATGAGCGTTGCCTTGAATGTCATCGCCCCGGCGAAGCGGCGCCGATGTCTTTCCGGACTTATCAGGACGTGAGACCTTGGGCGAAAGCCATTAAGGAGCAAGTCGCGACCCATTCCATGCCCCCGTGGGATGCCGATCCGGCTGTAAACAAGTTTTCCAATGACCGCCGCCTGACCGATACCCAGGTCTCAACTCTGGTGAAGTGGGCCGATGCTGGCGCACCCGAAGGCAAGCCGGCAGACATGCCGAAAATGCCTGAGTTTACACAGGGATGGGTGATTGGAAAGCCGGACCTGACATTCGATACCGGTAAGGATTTCAGGATTCCGGCCGGCGGCGTAGTGCCTTATCAGTATTTCAAAGTCGACCCCGGCTTTAAGGAAGACACCTGGATTCAGGCTGTGGAGGTCCGCCCGCAACAGCGCTCACAGGTACACCATATCCTGGTGTTCGTCCAACAAGGGGGTGAACGCGTCACGCGCGCTGGCGAACAGTTCAGCGACATGCTGATCGGATATGCTCCCGGCGTTCCCACCATTACCTGGGATGCCGATACCGCCTACCTCGTGAAGGCCGGCTCAACGTTTCTCTTTCAGGTGCACTATACCGTCAATGGAACGGAAGCGCTGGACCGTTCGGTCCTCGGGTTGAAGATTCGTAAAGACAAACCGGTATACCGGGCGTTCTCGGGATCGGCCACGCAGTTCCGGCTGGAGATACCCCCGAATGACCCAAACTACGAAACCAAGGCCACCTACACGTTCAAGGAGGATGTTACGCTGCTCGACATGACGCCGCACATGCATCTGCGGGGCAGGGCGTTCAAGTACGTTCTCACCTATCCGGATGGCCGCACCGAACAACTGCTGAATGTTCCTAGGTATGAGTTCAACTGGCAGTTGAGTTATATCCTGGCGCAGCCACGGCAGGTGCCGGCAGGTTCGAAAATCGAAGCCACCGCGTGGTACGACAATTCGGCGAACAACAAGTACAATCCCGATCCCGCGAAGACCGTAAAATGGGGCGACCAGACGTTCGAGGAAATGATGATTGGATTTTTCAATTACAAGGTCCCCGTGGATCGTCCCGAACCAGCGCGGTCGGCACAGCGCCCCTCGGCAGCACGGTAATTACTCACTGTTAGAGTTCGATCGCTCCAGGCGCGCGGTCGATCCCGATGGGGGTCACAACGTAGATTTGGTCCACCTCTTTCGGTTTTCCAGCTTGGTCTTTAGGCCGACGGTCCGGAAGTATTATGGGTCAAGGAGCAGGGAGCCGTGACCACGCGTCAACACAAGGTTCAAACTCAACTCGGCCGAGCCGCAGTCCAAATTTTTGCCGCCAATGATCGGATAAACCAGGTTCTTATCGAACATCTTGACCCTACCGCCTGGAGAGCCAAACCGCCCGGCAAAGTCCGCACCATTGCGGCGATCTTCACGCACCTGCACAATGTCCGCTGCAAGTGGGTCAGGCTTACAGCTCCGCACCTGAAGATTCCACCCCAGCTCAACCGCACGCACTGCACGCCGCAGCAGGCCCGTGCGGGATTGGCCGAGAGCGCCGCTCGCTGCGCGGAGATGCTCGCCGAAGCGCTCGGCGGTGGTGGGGGCCGCGTCCAGAAGTTTCGCAGAGACGGTTGGGCTCCGCCTTGGCCGGTTGGCCCGGAAATGCTGTGCTACATGCTTGCTCACGAAGCCCACCATCGCGGGCAGGTGTGTATGCTCGCGCATCAGCTCGGATTCCCTTTGCCGAAAAAAGTGGCGTACGGGATGTGGAATTGGGAAAAGCTGTGGAAAGAGTGCGGGTCGCCTGGCGGCCCCGGCGCTTCTTGAGGAATCGCTCAAGGGCACAGGCCGCCCAGTTTCAGCAGCTGGCTGTTCCAGCGGCCGCCACTGTATTGGGCGGTGTCCTCCCAACTGGCCCGCCGACAATGGCGTTATACTCGCTCACGTGGAGCCAGCTCTCCATTTCAGGCTTGAACCAACACAACCCTATTAGTGGGGCGCGTATTTTCGAAACGCCCCCGGCGAGCACCGAGGATAGAGGATGCTCTTGCCCCCTGGGCTGAGACAAACCGTTAAGACACAGTTCGCCGTTCGCTGAAAAGATCTCGACCGGCAAGACGACATTACAGCATACTGGTGACCGGCTGGTGAAGCGGAGGCGGGCTCTGCTGGAGAGCAACCCGCCAAGGAATAACCAGCCGGAAACTCATCCAGACGATGAGCGGGGGCGTTGGCCGCAAGGCGGGCGCCCTCATCGGATGGAAAGATTTCCGGATGCCTCAGAAAACTCATACAGAAAGCTGCCGCGAAGCGGCATCCTTGTGGTGCTGCGCTTCGAACTCGGCCGGCGGCAAGTAGCCGAGCGCCGAGTGCAGCCTTTTTTGGTTGTAGACTTTCTCCAGGAACTCGGCGATGCAAGCACGCGCCTCGGCCAAGTCCCGGTATTCGTTGCGATGGACCTCTTCGTACTTCAAGGTCTTCATGAACGACTCGCAGGCTGCGTTGTCCCATGGGTTGCCCTTGCGCGACATACTGATGTCGATGCCGTTGGTTTTCAGCAAGTCCGTATAGTCGTTGCTGGCGTACTGGGAGCCGCGATCGGAATGATGGACCAGCCCGGCCTGGACGATGCGGCGCGATAACGCCATGCCTAGCGCGGTCAGGGTAAGTTGGTCTTCCATCGTCCGCTCCAGAGCCCAGCCGATCACGCGGCGCGAGTAGGCGTCCAGGATCACTGCCAGGAACACGAACTCGTCGCGCAGCCGGATATAGGTGATATCGGCCCTCCACAGCTGATCGGGTGCGGTGAGGATCAGGCCCTCAGCCAGGTTCGGGTAGATCCTGCGTGTGTGGTTGGAATCGGTAGTCACCACGAACTTCCGCTTCCGTATGCACAGCAAGTTGTCCTCGCGCATCAGCCGGTACACCAGCTTGGGATTCACGGTCCAGCCCTGATGGCGCAGTTCGGCTGTGATCCGCGGCCGGCCGTAGCAGGGCCATTCCAGCGCGATCCGCTGGATGTCGTCGCGCAGATCCATGTGGGGGTCCGGCCCCGGCTCGGCGTTTTCGCCGAAGCGATAGAAGCCGCACCGGGAAACCCGGCCCAGCTCCACCATGCGTTCGATGGTCAGTCCCTGGCCGGCCTTCACTTCTTCTTGGACCTTCCGGTAGACCGCGGATTTCCAGTCACTGCCTGCAGCATCCGCTGTTCCTCGATGCGCTGCAAACAGCCCTTCAAAAAATCAATCTCCAGAGCCTGCTGGCCGATCTTACGCTCCAGCTCCGCAATGCGTCCCTCGGCCCAGCGTTGCTTCCCGTGGCCCGGAAACGCGTTACCTGCACCGGTCCGGAACTCCCGCCGCCAGCGGTGCAGCACGTTGGGGTTGACCTCCAACGCCCGAGCCGCCTCCCCGATGGAAACCCCCTGCTCTAGCCGCCGCACGGCGGCCAGCTTGAACTCCTTCGTGAACATCCTTCTCGACAATCCCATGACTCAATTCTCCTTTGAATGGATTTTGAGTCTTAACTGGTTGTCTCAAAACTGGGGGCAAGTCCAGGACGGCGCTTGTGTGAGTGGGGCTCGCACCTGACTCACCGTGAAGTCGCTGTCCTTGAGCGACAAGTCGTCACGATCTCCCGTGTCTGTTGCTCATTACCGGCGGCTATGTATGCTGCGGCTAATCTGCTTGGCGCTCGGCGAGCTGAGGTCCCACGGGGGCATTGGTGGTAAGCAAATTCAGGTATATAGCTGCCGGATGGGCGCGTTAGAGTGACCGGCAGCCCAATCATAACCAGCGCCGAGAGGAGGGAGGGGTTAGCGATGTTCCTTCAGCCACGCTATGGCCTTACTCAGATCCGGCACTTCGACCATTTGGATTCCGCACGGGCCAAGGTGAGCTGTAAAACTCCTGATGGACAGATTTGTTATGGCTGAACCAGCCGATTTGATCGTGATGAAATACTTGATACCAATCGCAGCAAATGTTTTGAAAACCTCAGTCTCAATAAGCTGCTGTATCTCTTGGGAAAATGCTCCCTTAGCTTTTGTCGCGTCCATTATCCACGCGCGAGCCGCGTGGCCTTTGGCGTGTGCAATCCCTTTATCTAAGATCGCTTCGCGAAACTGTGGGACTCCAATCGTGTAACTGGACCAAGTGTCAACCATTGCTTTGACGTCCTCGATCCATTCAACGAGAAGCACATGCGGTATTTCGTAGATCATACTAGCTCCCCTGGCGAGCGGTTTCAGAGCATCGCCGATCACACTTTTTGAGTGTCAATTCGATAGTGCTGGGGACGCAGGAAAGTTCTCAGCGAGAGTAGCCGCCTCGATTCGCACTCGTTTGGCGGCAATCCGATGCGCCGCAATCTGAATGCGCCCGCGCACCATGACTTCGGCGACATCCCGCACGGGAGGTAACGGCGGCGAGTGTGCGTAGGGTCCTAGTAATCGGATCCGTAAAGCTCTCGTCTTCTTCGTCTGATCGCATCCGGATCGCACCAATGGCTCGTTCGGTTCCCGCTCCACCGACACGCGTGCGGCGTCTAACCGACGGATTCGGTCGTGACACGATTCTTCGCGGGATGCCCCGGCGCATTCGCCTGGAGATTTTCCGTTTATCGATTTCGTCGAGGAGCCCTTCGGTCGGATTATTCTCTGCGCCAAGGAAGAAGTTGGCGCTATTCAACTCGTCGCACGGATGCTCCTCACGGTCGAGCTTGACGTTGAGGAAGACGACCCCGTGCAGGATGATCGACTGGCTCGCAATCGCTTACCAAGAAATCCTGTATGTATCCGTAATTGGTTGATTGGCAGAGCGGAACGAGACGCTGCCAAACGCGTGCTCGCGCTGCGTTCGCCAGGCATTGGTCCGCTTGAGATGTACGTTTCACCCGCTCCCCTCTCATTCCTTCTTGATCGATCTTCTCCGGAAGTGCTGGAAACCCGAACATCTCAATGATTAGGGCGAGTGAAGCCTGGGTCCGCTTGAGATGATCTGGGCCTGCTCATCTCGCCCGGCATCGGGAATCGGAAATGCAAGAAGGATCCGATACCGGGCATCACCTAAAGGGGGCGCGATTTAGCGCCTGCCGCAATCATATTCTCGGCTTCGGCCCCGATAAGAGCCTTGACTGGTCCTTGACCGGTCCAATTTTCCCAAGGAGCGAGTTGATGAAGTACGTACCGAATCGAAGGTGGACTTACGTGATGTTATGCTGCATGGCAGGAGCGGCCATTGTCCCGAGAGCAAGTGCGAGCGAAAATGGCGCGAGTGTATATCCGGCTGGCGTCGAAACCGTGATGCCCGGTATGGCGCCCGCACCGGGATCGACGATGTTCCTCAATTTCGAGAACTTTTATATGGCGAACGGCCTGATGAATTCCGCCGGCAAAAGTGAAGTGCCAGGATTTCATCTGCGCGTGGGCGCGTGGGCAGTGAAGGTCGAGCACAATTGGGGAGTCCACGTGCTAGGCGGGAGTCTGGTCAGTGCCGCCGCGTTGCCCTTCCTTTATGAAAGTCTAAGCGCGCCTTTCGGGGCCCAGGCCAAGACCGGATTCTCTAACCCGGACATTCAGCTTGCATCCGTTGCTTATGCGAAAAAGTCCTGGCACTGGTGGTACGGTTTTGACCTCTTCACTCCTGGATTCGCCTATAACAAAAGTGATCTCATAAACATCGGACAGCACAACTTCGCCTATGCGCCAGAGGGTGCGTTTACGTTCCTGCCGAACCAAGGCAGTATAGAGATCAGCTCCAAGTTCCAATACATTGTCAACGGGAACAATTCCGCGACGAATTACAGGTCGGGGCAGGAGTTCATCTGGGAGTACGACGGGATGAAAAGGATCACACGACATCTCTCGGTCGGCGGCAACGGATTTTTATACCGCCAGCTGACGAACGACATCCAGAATGGCTTGACGGTGGGTGATGGCAACCGCGGGCGCGACTTCGCCTTCGGCCCGGAGATCAAATATCACGTCGGCCGCGTCGCTCTCATCGCCAAATATGAGAAGGACATGCTGGTGGAGAACCGCCCAAACGGTCATTCGTTCTGGTTCCAACTCGGACTGCCAGTAGGACACCGGGGCGAATAGCCTGGTTTACAATCGCGAGGATTCATCGGCCTCCAACCATGCAAGATGGATCTATCGCGACGGAAGAGCGGGTCTCAGAATGGAAAGTGTGCACCCGCTTTTCCGGCAACGGCAGCTCGAACCGGGACATAGTCGGTCGACCCGCACTGTTTTGATCCCTCTAGAATCGCTATGGCCGCCGGACATCACTGTCACATCGTTTTTGTCATCGCGACTTATCGGTTGCCAGCCGACAAGGATTAGAACTGGGATGGACGAAGCGCCGAAAGGCGTCTGGCGAAGAATTAGATAGAACCTGCTGTGTGCGATCTGACGCTCTGAATGCGCTCGCGTTCGAGACCATGTCGCACCAACCGGCCGGATGCTACTATTTTGACGATTCAGGTCAAGGCGTACGGTACGGACTAAGACCGGTGCAAATCCGGCGTAAGACTTTCCGGCCAAGCCGGCCTGCTGTGTTTGGTACTCATGAAGGTCGAGGCAACTTGAATGCAAACGTTCGCTTTCGCCATGAAAATGCCAGACTGACTCGTTCCTCTTTTTCTAGATTCCCACCGCCCTGGACCGACCCACGAAAGGGATGCGACTGCTTCAAAGATGCAAGCAAAATCACCGATAAGTATCGCAGTGATGAACGAGAAAGCCGTTTTCAACATCAACAAAACGTCGCGACAGTGCCGTGGCGCATGGCCGTTCCACCGATCCTGCCAAGCAGGTCCGCGGCGCCTTGCGGTTCCGGGGGTGGCACTTTCTGATCGTGGTGAAGGACGATGCCGATGGCTTCGACCAGCGCGCGCCGGGCAGAATATTGTGGCAAAGACCGCAGCTTGTTCCGGACGCGGCATAGAGATCCTTGGTACATACGCAAGCCGAGTCGGTACAGCGACCGGGGCAGCCTGGTGACGATCATCAAACGCTCTTGAAAAGGAAGACACCAATGATAGTGGTTACACGCGAAGACAACAAAGCGGTGGTTCGGCCGACAGGAGATAACATCGTCGCCGCCACCTTACCCGAACTACGGTTGAAGCTGCGGGAGATGCTGGAGGAAGGCGTGCGAGAACTGGTCGTCGACCTGGCAGACATTCGCATGGTCGACTCCAGCGGCATCGGCTTGCTGATGTCCGCCTTTAATTCTCTGCGCAAGGTGGGCGGCCAACTGGCGGTGGTAAACGCCTCTGAAGACCTTCTGGCGCTGTTCCAGACCATGCGCATGCACCAGCATTTCAGCGTGTCCGGGAACTGATAGGCGAAAACGATGAACGAACCAAACCTCGACGACGAATTAGTGCAAGATTATCTGGCCGAATGCCGGGAACATCTGGCCACCATTGAGACGGACCTGCTCGCGATTGAGACCTGCGGCGCGGAAATCGACGAGCAACTGGTGAACCGGGTGTTCCGTGCGGCCCATTCGATCAAAGGCGGCGCTGGATTTTTCGATCTGGCCAAGATCCGGGAGCTGGCGCACAAGACCGAGAACGCGCTCGACCTGATCCGCTCCCGTCAGATGGTGCCGACACCGGAGGTGGTCAGCATTCTGTTGCTGGCCTTCGACAAGCTGCGGGAACTGATCGGGACGCACCGGGAAAGCAACCAGGCCGACATCGCGGAGTTCGTCGCCGGCGTTGACGGCGCTCTCGGCCGGCAGCCTGCCCGCGGAACAGAAAGGCTCCCTCACGCAACAGGTGGAGATACAGGTGCCCGTGCCGAACCAGCACATACAGGTGTCGGCCTTCGATTTGAATCAGGCGCGCAAGGGCAGCAAGTTCATTTACCTGATCGAATACGATCTGATTCATGACATCGAGCGGCGGGGCAAGACTCCATGGGAGGTTTTCAAGAGCCTGATCCAGTGCGGGACGATTCTCGAGACGGTGTTCGATCTGGATTCGGCCGGGACACTGGACGACGAGCCTTCCAAGCAACTGATGCTGGAGGTCCTCTACGCCACGGTGATGGAGCCGGACATGCTCGAAGGGCTGGTGGATGTGCCGCCGGAGCGCGTGCATCTGATCGAAAAGAACGGCGCCATCCGGCCGCTGGCTGAACCGCTACCGCCCGCGGCGCAAGTCCATCCGATCGCGCCGCCACCGGTAGCAGCAGTTCCGCCGGAACCCGCACCCAAGCCCGTCGCCGCTATGCCACTGGCCGCAGCGCCCGCGCCTCAAGCCGAGACCACCATCCGGCTGAACGTCAGCCTGCTCGATTCCCTGATGACGCTGGCCGGCGAGCTGGTGCTCAGCCGCAACCAGTTGAATGAGTCCCTGTCCCGCAGGACGACAGCCGGGTATCCAGTCGGGCGCGCAACGGGTGAGCCTGGTGACCTCCGAACTGCAGGAGGTCGTGACCCTGACGCGCATGCAGCCGGTCGGCAGCCTGTTCACCAAGTTCCCGCGGCTGGTGCGCGATCTGGCGCGCGACCTCGGCAAAGAAGTGCAGCTCAAGTTGGAGGGCGGCGACGGTCGAGATCGACAAGACCATTCTGGAGGGGCTTAGCGATCCGCTTACCCACATGGTGCGCAACGCGGTGGATCACGGCATCGAGCCAGCCGGCGGACCGTGTCGCCGCGGGCAAGCCCGCGATGGGAACCGTCACGCTGAGCGCCTCGCACCAGGCCGGGCAGGTGGTGATCGAAATTTCCGACGACGGCAAAGGTCTGGCGGTGGAGAAGGTCGCGGCTTCGGCGCTCGCCAAGGGCCTGGTCACGCGCGAACAACTGCAGACCATGCCGGAGCGCGACAAGATGGCGCTGATTTTCTTGCCCGGCGTTTCGACGGCCGAGAAGGTCAGCGATGTGTCCGGGCGCGGCGTCGGCATGGACGTGGTCAAGACCAACCTCGACCGGCTGGGCGGCAAGATCGAGATCGATTCGGCGGCCGGGCCGGGGCTCGCGGTTCCGCATCAAGCTGCCGCTGACGCTGGCCATCATTCCCTCGCTGCTGGTTTCAGACGGCGGCCAGCGTTTCGCCATCCCGCAGGTGAACGTGGGCGAGCTGATCCGCATTCCCGCGGCGCAACTGGCGCAGCGCATCGACCGCGTGGGCGATGCCGAGGTTCTGAACGTGCGCGACCGGCTGGTGCCGCTGCTGTATCTGGCGGATGCGCTGGGAGTGCCGCGCCCGCAGAACTGCGGCGCGGGCGCTGAACGTGGTCCTGGTGGACACCGGCGCGTTCGAATACGGCCTGGTGGTGGAGGAACTGCACGACACGGTGGAAATCGTGGTGAAGCCGCTGGGCCGGCATCTGAAAGGTCTGCACGATTATGCCGGCGCCACCATTCTGGGCGACGGGCGCGTGGCGGTGATTCTGGACGTGGCGGGCCTGGCGGCGCGGGCGGGTCTTTCGGCCGACACGGCGGAAGCCGTTTCCAGGCGGGAGGAATCGGCGGGCGCGGCCGCGGGGCGAAGCTGCACGCGCTGCTGCTGTTCCATAACGCGCCCGGGAGAAAACTGCGCGATCCCCATCGAGCAGGTGTCGCGCATCGAGCGCGTGCGCCCCGCGCAGATCGAGTATCTGGGCGGCCGCCGCACCATGCAGTATTGCGGCGCGAGCCTGCCGCTGGTCAGCCTGCGCGATACCGCAGCGGTGGGAGAACTTACCGCCGAGCAGCAGTGGGTCGTGATCGTATTCGAGAGGCTGGGCCGTCCGCTGGGACTGCTGGCCGCCGAGCCGCTGGACATGGTGGAAGCGGCCTTGAACATCGACACCGTGACCCTGCGGCAACGCGGTATCGCAGGGTCGGCCGTGCTCAAGGATCGGACCATTCTGTTGCTGGACATTTTCGAGCTGGCCGACGCTGCGCGGCCGGAAGGCGGCGCAGCCGGCGTCCGTAGCGCTCGACATACGGCGCCGCGAGGAGCGACGCTCCCACGGTTCTGGTGGCCGACGATTCGGATTTCTTCCGCGGCCAGATCCAGCGCCTGGTGGAGGCCATCGGCTGCCGGGTATTGGCGGCCGAGGACGGCCAGGCCGCCTGGGAACTGCTGGATCAGCCACGCGGGCGAGGTGGATCTGGTGGCCACCGACATCGAGATGCCGCGGCTGGACGGGTTGGCGTCTGACGCGGCAGATTCGCGCCGACGGGCGCTTCGCCGGGTTGCCGATCATCGCGCTGTCTTCGCTGGCCGGAGAAGAAGAAATCGCCCGCGGCATGGCGGCAGGGGTCAGCGAATATCAGATCAAGCTGAACAAAGACGAGTTAGTCGAAAGCATCCGCAAAGCGGTTCATATGAACGCGATCGCGCCGGTTGCATGAACGCAGGAATCGAGAACGAAAAGGAAAACACAATGAGCAAATTTACGAACATGAAAATCGGGCGGAAGCTGGGACTCGTGCTGACAGCGTGCGTCGTCCTGCTGGTCGGCATGGCCGGCCTGGCGATCTGGGGCAACAAGACAATGGCGGGATATGAGGAAATTTCGCGCCAACGGATCACGAAGGCGTGGCTGGCTGAACAGGTCGCCGGGGGCGCCAGCGCGGCCACGACCTATGTCGAGGACATGGTTTTCGCGAAGAAGGTGAATGCCGAGGAGCAGGGCGAACTGGTTGAAGTCCGTAAGACATACCTGGCGGCCTCGGCAAAATTCAAGGAATTGGCGGATACACCGAAGAGCAAGCAGCATGCCGCTGACATGGAGGCGATGATCCAGGAGTGGATAGCCGCTAACACGCGGATTCTGGACTTAGTCGCGGCCGGAAAACAGGCCGAAGCAAGCCGGGAGCTCCATGACAAATCAATGCCGATGTCGAAAGCGCTGCGGGCGAAAGCCGCTGAAGCCCAGCAATGGCAGGTGGAGAAGCTCCGGGAGAGCGAACAACAGCGCGAAGCTGCCGCCTCAAGCACCATGCTTGTGCAGATTTCGGGAAGCATTGTTGCCGTCATCCTGGCCATCTTCGGCGGGCTGATCCTCACGCGCAGTATCGTCAAGCCGCTGGCCGCTGCAGTTAGCCATCTCGACGATGTCGCCCGCGGCGACGTCTCGCAAGATGTCGACGAAACGAGTACCTGGAGCGCGGGGACGAGATCGGCCTGTTGTCGAAAGCCATGCAGGCCATGTCCGTCAACCTTCGCGAAGTCTTGAAGGACATCACCAAGGGGATTCACGTGCTCTCTTCCTCGTCGACTGAACTCTCCGCCAACTCGACGCAGATGTCGAGCGGGTCCCAACAGGCGTCCGGCCAAGGCGCACGCCGTGGCAGCCGCCGCCGAGGAGATGACCACCAACGTCACGTCCGTAGCGGCCGGAATGGAGCAGACCACCACCAACCTGACCAGCGTCGCTTCCGCCACCGAGCAGATGACCTCCACCATCGGCGAGATCGCGGGCAATTCCGAGAAAGCGCGCCGCATCACCGAAGAGGCCACCCGCCAGGCCGCCCGCATCAGCGAACAGATGAACCAGCTGGGCGCTGCCGCGCAGGAAATCGGCAAGGTCACCGAGACCATCACCGAAATTTCCTCGCAGACCAACCTGCTGGCGCTCAACGCCACCATCGAAGCGGCGCGCGCCGGTTCGGCGGGCAAGGGATTCGCCGTAGTCGCCAATGAGATCAAGGAACTGGCCCAACAGACCGCCGCCGCCACCGAAGACATCAAGGGCAAGATCGCGGACGTACAATCCTCGACCGCCGGCGGGATCGCGGAAATCGAGAAGGTCTCGCAGGTCATTCACGAAGTGAGCGACATCGTGTCCTCCATCGCGGCGGCCATCGAGGAGCAATCCACGGTGACCAAGGACATCGCGCGCAACATCGCGGAAGCGTCGAGCGGGAGTGCAGGAGGCCAACAAGCGCGTAGTCGGAAACGTCGCACGCCACCGCCGAGATCGCCAAGGAAATCGCGGGTGTCGACCATGCCGCGGGTCAGATGGCTGAGGGCAGCGAACAGGTAAAGTCCAGCGCCACCGAACTTCAGCAAAGTGGCCGAGCAGCTTCAGGTCACCGTGCAGCGATTCACAATGTGAGGGCGAAAAAGAACTCAGATGATCAGGCTAGCGGACATCACGATTGGGAAGAAGTTAACACTTCTTGTGGCCGGCGCACTCGGGTCGGTGCTATGCATCGGCGGTCTTAGCTTGTGGGCTTTGCGCGGCATTCGCAGCACCGCCGATCAGCAGCAGATTGAGTCCGACAAAATGATGAGCGCTCAGCGTGCCGGCAGCGACCTGGGAGCGGTCAACGCCATCGTCGGCCACATCACGCTAAGCCAGCACTGCGAGATCTGTCACGGCACTCCACTGGGCCCTGACCGGGCCGGCCTGACCCGCATGGATCATGAGGGCCGGAGTCTGACCAGCAGCTTGAAAGCGCATGAAGTTACTACGGACGGACTGAAGCTGGTGAGTGAACTCGAAAAAGCCGGTACGGCATGGCTCGATGCGAACCATCACGTCTTGGAGTTAGTTGAAGGCGGACACCGCGACGAGGCCCTGGCAGCCTATCGGGATGAGAGCATCCCCAGCGCGGGCCCTGTGCAACATGCTCTTTCGGACTACATAGATTGGCTGCAGCCGCAGCTCGCCGAGAAAAAAGAGCGCGCGGACGCATTCGCCAGCAGGATCCCCCTCCCCGTTGCACTGCTTTCGCTGCTTGCGGCGGCGATTGCCACGTTTCTCGGCCTGGTGGTTACCCGCAGCCTAGCGATACCGCTCGGAAGGGCGATCAGCATCATGGAGAGTATCGCGAACGGGGACCTTACGCGCGTCGTGACGCCCGCGTCTCTGGCTCGCAAGGACGAATTCGGCATGCTCGCCAATGCCGTGCACGGCATGTTGATCAGTCTGCGCGGTGTGATCGGGAACATCAACGAGGGGATTGGCGTTCTTTCTTCATCATCGGCGAATCTGTCAGCCAGTGCGACCCAGATGTCGGACGGCTCGTATCTGGCATCGGGCAAAGCTCACGCCGTAGCCGCGGCCGCCGAGGAGATGACCTCCAACGTCACATCGGTAGCAGCGGGTATGCGACAGACCACCACGAACTTGAGCAGCGTCTCTTCCGCAACGGAGCAGATGACCTCGACGATCGGCGAGATTGCCGGGAATTCTGAGAAGGCGCGGCGCATCACCGAAGAAGCGACGCGCCACGCCGCGCGGATCAGCGAGCAGATGAATCAACTGGGTGCGGCGGCGCTGGAAATCGGCAAGGTGACCGAGGCGATCACCGAGATTTCATCGCAGACCAACCTACTGGCGCTCAACGCAACCATCGAAGCCGCGCGCGCAGGGTCAGCAGGGAAAGGATTCGCGGTGGTCGCGAATGAGATCAAGGCATTGGCACAGCAGACTGCGGCTGCTACGGAAGATATCAAGAGAAAGATTGCCAGCGTGCAGACTTCGACCACCAGCGGGATTGCCGGCATTGAAAAGGTTTCGCAGGTGATTCATGAGGTGAGCGATATCGTAGGGTCCATCGCGGCAGCGATCGAAGAGCAATCGACGGTGACCAAGGACATTGCGCGGAATATCGCGGAGGCGTCGACCGGAGTGAATGACGCCAGCAAACGTGTGTCGGAAACCTCGCTGGCGACGGCGGAAATCGCTAAAGAAATCGCCGGTGTCGATGCAGCCGCCGGGCAGATGACGGAGGGCAGCGTACAGGTGAAGAGCAGTGCGGCGGAACTGAGCAAAGTAGCCGAGCAACTCCAGACTACTGTGCAGAGATTTACGCTTCAAGCCTCAGCGGATAGGAATTGAAAATGAAACACATTGCGATATCAAAACCGGAACGAGACTGGGGCTGGCCTTCGGGTCGCGACCATGAGAGCACGATCTGGTAGCACAGAAAAGCTAGAACACAAGAAAAGGAAAACTTCGATGACACTCGCAAATATGAAGATCGGTAAGAGACTGGCGCTCTTGATGGGAAGCGTGGTGATGTTGATTGTCTGCGTCGCCGGGCTGGGGATCTGGTCGTTGCACTCCGTCGGAAAAGCGGCGGACGAAGCACAGGTCGAGATGGAGAACATGCTTCTGGCGGACAAGATTTCCGGCGCCACCGGGAGCTTGACCGTGATTCTCGGAAACTCCGTCATTCGCGGCAGTCTGACGTCTCGAAGAAGCTGGGTCCCTTACCCAGCTCCGCGGTTCTTACGGCGATGCCTCGGGGCAGATCATGAACCGGATCACGAACGGTGAGGGCCGCCGGCTGATTGAGACCTTTGTACAGCATGCAGCCGTCACCAAGGCGGGGAACACTCGCGTGGCCGACCTGATCAAGACGGGCAACCATGCAGAGGCCGCCAGAAGGTATCTCGACACGGGCGTGTCCGGTTATCGCGACAGCGTGAAATTGATTGACGAGTTCCTGAACTGGCAGCAGCGCCGCGTTGTTCAGATGAACCAGGAGCGGGCGGCAGCGATCTCGCGGGCCACGACACTGACCTTGCTGGTTACCTTGATTGTACTGGTAGGAGCACTGGGGACCGGCATCGTGCTGACGCGCAGCATCGTGGATCCGCTGGCGGTCGCGGTCGCTCATATCGGCGAAGGGGCGCGTGGCGATGTTTCGAAGGACATGCCGAAGGAGTTCCTGGAACGCGGCGACGAAATCGGCGTGCTTTCGAACGCCGTTCAAGCGATGTCCGGAAACCTGCGTGAAGTACTGAAGGACATGACCAGCGGGATCGGCGTGCTGTCTTCTTGCTCGGCGGAGCTTGTGGAGCTATTCCATGCAGATAACCGACGGCTCGAACCTGACGTCCGGCAAAGCGCACGGGGTGGCCGCGGCCGCGGAGGAAATGACCTCGAACGTCGTGTCGGTAGCCGCAGGAATGGAAGAAGCCTCCACGAACTTGAGCAGCGTCGCTTCCGCAACGGAGCAGATGACCTCGACCATCGGGGAGATCGCGGGCAATTCCGAGAAAGCGCGGCGCATCACCGAAGAAGCCACGCGCCAGGCGGTGCGGATCAGCGAACAGATGAATCAACTGGGAGTCGCGGCGCATGAGATCGGCAAAGTGACCGAGGCGATCACCGAGATTTCCTCGCAGACGAACTTGCTGGCGCTCAATGCAACCATCGAAGCGGCGCGCGCAGGCTCGGCGGGGAAAGGATTCGCGGTGGTCGCGAATGAGATCAAGGCGCTGGCACAGCAGACTGCGGCTGCGACTGAAGATATCAAGGCAAAGATCGCGAGCGTGCAGACTTCGACTACGGGCGGAATTGCGGAGATCGAAAAGGTCTCCCAGGTGATTCACGATGTCAGCGACATCGTGGGGTCGATCGCAGCGGCCATCGAGGAGCAATCGACGGTGACCAAAGATATCGCGCGCAATATTGCGGAGGCGTCCGCGGGGGTGCAGGATGCCAATAAGCGGGTGTCGGAAACCTCGGTAGCGACAGCGGAGATCGCCAAGGAAATCGCGAGTGTCGATGAAGTCGCGGGCCAGATGTCGGCCGGCAGCGAGCAAGTAAGGGGCAGTGCTTCGCAGTTGTCCCAGGTCGCCGAGCAGCTCCAGACCACGGTATCGAGGTTTCGGGTTTCAGGCTCCATCAAGAATCTTACGGCGATCACGAGCGCGATCAGCGCGCATGCCGCCTGGACCGCGCGTCTAAAGGCCGCCATCCACAGCCGTAAGCTCGACATGCCGGTGGCGACGGTGGGTGCGGATAACCAGTGTCAATTCGGCAAATGGCTGTATGGAGCCGAGATTTCGCCTGCCGATAAGGAAACCGAGACTTACCGCACGGCAAGGCAGTTTCACGCCCAGTTCCACGAACAGGCAGCGAAAATCGCGCAATATGCCATCGCGGGCCAGAAGGAAAAAGCGGAGAGCGCGATGAGCCCGTCCGGCGAATACGCCAGGGTCTCGTCGGCGCTGACCAACGTCCTGAACAAATGGAGTTCGGCCGCATAGCGGCAACTCCGGAGGGAAGCTATGTCGACTACGCTAGCAACGCAAGCGGGGCAAACGGTTCTGCTCGCCACCTTTTTCGTGCGCGACGCGCTGTGTGCCTTGGACGCCGCGGGGGTCCAGGAAGTGATTCGATTGGGGCCGGTGACGCCGGTCGCCTATGCGCCGGAAGAGGTTCTCGGCATCGTCAACCTGCGCGGACGGATTGTCACCATCGTCGATCTGGGCCTGCGGCTCGGATTTCCCAAGTATGCCGCGAGCCCGGACAGCCGCATTTTCATCATCGAAGACCGCGGCGAGTTCATCGGCCTGCTGGTGGACCGCGTCGATGAGGTGGTGGAAGTCGAGAGCGAACATTGGCAGCCGCCGCCGGCCAACGTGACCTGGGGGCAAGCGCGTTTCTTCAAAGGCGTATGTCGCGCCGGAGGGCACGTGATCACGCTGCTGGATGCGGGCCACATTCTGGGGGAGAGCGAGACAACGACTCCGCAAGGAGCCCGAGGCGGGCGATGAGCACGCGCGTGCTGGTGGTGGACGATACGGTCGTGTTCCGGCGTATCGTTTCCGACGCGCTGGCCGGCGTGCCGGGTGTGGAGGTGATCGGTACGGCCTCCAACGGCAAGCTGGCGATGTCCCGCATGGCCGCGCTGAAACCCGACCTGGTCACGCTCGATATCGAAATGCCGGAGATGAACGGGATTGAGGTGCTGGAGTCCATGGAGGCCGCCGGAATCAAGGCAGGCGTCATCATGCTAAGCTCTCTGACCGTGCGCGGCGGCGAGATGACCATCCGCGCGCTGGAATTGGGAGCCTTCGATTTCCTGACCAAGCCCGAAGGCGGAACGCCCGCAGAGAACATGGTCGACCTGCGCGCGCGCTTGCTTCCGATGGTGCGGGCGTTCGAGCGCAGGCTGGAGATCCGCTCGATTCTGCGAGGCGAGCGACCCCCGTCGCGTCAGGAGACACCGGCGCCAGTTGTTCCTGCCATGCTCGCCGTATCCGGCAGGAAGCTTCGACGCGCAGGTCCCGCGATGGTGCTGATCGGAGTATCGACGGGTGGACCTGGGGCGCTCGCCAAAGTGGTTCCCGCATTGCCTGCCGATCTCGGCGCGCCGGTATTCATCGTGCAGCATATGCCGGCGATGTTCACCCAGCCGCTGGCGGCCAGTTTGAACAAAGCCAGTGCGATTCGTGTAAAGGAAGCCCAGGAGGGCGAAATCGCCCGGCCGAACTGCGCCTATATCGCGCCCGGCGGCCGGCAAATGAAACTCGCCGCGGGTCCGAAGGGAGAAGTGATTCTCCGCATTTCCGACGATCCTCCCGAGAATGGCTGCCGTCCCGCCGTGGATTATCTGTTCCGCTCGGCCGCACTCCATTTTCCAGGCCGCTCCGTCGCGGCAGTTCTCACCGGCATGGGCAACGACGGAACGGAAGGGTTGCGCCTGCTGAAACGCGGCGGCTGTTTCGCGATCGCCCAGGATGAAGCGAGCTGCGTGGTGTTCGGGATGCCGAAGGAAGCGATTCAGGCAGGAGTCGTGGATACGGTGGCGCCGCTCGACATGATCGCGAGAGCGATCGTCCGTTCGGTACGCGAGGGCAAGGCATGATCAAACTGTTGCCCGAAGAACAAAAGATTCTGGCGCAGTATGTTTACTCGCTGTGCGGGATCACGCTGGACGCGTCCAAGGGATATCTCATCGAAAGCCGCCTCGCGAGCTTGGTGCAAGAGACTGGCAGCGGCAGCTACAGCGGATTGATGATGCGAGCCAAGTCGGATTCCAGCCACGCTCTGGAGCGCCGGATCATCGATGCGATCACCACAAATGAGACTTCCTTCTTCCGCGATTCGAGCCCGTTCGATTTGCTGCGCCACAAAGTCATTCCGGATCTGATCGATCGCCGCGCGCGTACCGGCTCCTCGCGCATCCGCATCTGGAGCGCAGCCTGCTCCACCGGCCAGGAGCTTTACAGCATCGCGATCCTGCTGAAGGAGCTGCTGGGAGATCCGGACCGCTACGGCGTCCGTCTGATGGGCACGGATATTTCAGACGATGCGGTGACGCGAGCCAGCCGCGGCGTGTTTAGCCCGATTGAGATCTCGCGCGGCTTGACCGATGCGCAGCGAACCAAGTACTTCGCTCCAGTCGCCGGCGGATTTCAGATCCGCGACGAGATTCGCGGAATGGCCGCTTTTAAAAAAACGAACCTGATGGCGGATCTCTCCGCGATGGGGCGGTTCGACGTGATCTTCTGCCGCAATGTGGCCATCTATTTCACGGAGCGCGACCGGATCGGGCTCTTCGGGCGAATGGAACGCGTACTCGATACGGACGGATACCTGATCGTCGGCGCCATGGAATCGCTGAATGGACTCTGCCCGCAGTTTGAATCAAAACGTCACTTGCGCGCGGTGTATTACCAATTGGGAGCAGCGGCATGCCGCGCGTGAATGAATTTGCGCCCGATGCGGAGCCCGCCAGCCAGGCGTTGCAAGCATCCGAGCAACGGTATCGCCTGCTGTTCGAGCGCAATATGGCGGGCGTGCTGCGGACTACCGATACCGGCCGCATCCTCGATTGTAACCAGGCTGCCGCGCGCATTCTGGGGTGGGACTCGCCTGCCGAATTGGCGTGCGCTACTGCCGTCGACTTTTGCGGCTTTCCGCAAAATCGCAAAGACCTGATTCGAAAATTGCGTGAAGAGAAAGTGGTCACTAACCGCGAGCTGCAATTCCGCCGGCGCGACGGTGAGACGGTCTGGGTGCTAGGCAACTTTAGTTTAGCGGACGAGAACGGCATCGCCGTGCTGGAGAGTACAATCGTCGATATAACAGCACAAAAACGCGCCGAGGAGCAACTCCGGGAGGCCAAGGAGGTCGCGGAGCACGCCAACCGGGCGAAAAGTTCCTTCCTGGCCAACATGAGTCATGAAATCCGAACTCCGATGAACGGCGTTCTGGGGATGGTCGGACTCCTGTTGGATGGCGACTTGAATCCGCGCCAGCGCAAGCGCGCCGAAACTCTTCGAGATAGCGCGGAAGCCTTGCTGGATCTTCTGAACGAGATCCTTGACTTCTCCAAAATGGAGGCTCGCAGATTGGAGCTGGAGCTGGCTGCTTTCGATCTGCGCAACATGGTCGAAGGAGTGGCGGACCTGATGGCCGTGAAGGCCCAGGAAAAAGGAGTGGAGGCACTGTGTTTCATCGAACCGAATGTGCCCACGAGTCTAATCGGCGACTCCAGCCGCCTCCGCCAGATTCTGGTCAATCTCGCCGGAAATGCTGTGAAATTTACCGCCGCCGGCGAGGTCTCGATTCGGGTGAAGCTCGCATCTGCTGGAGATCCTGGAAGGCTTCGCTTCGAAGTCAGGGACACCGGCGATGGCATTCCTCAGGATAAGCGTCACCTGTTGTTTCAACCTTTCTCCCAAGTCGACCCTTCCAGCGCCCGGCGTTACGGAGGAACCGGCCTGGGCTTGTCGATCGTGCGCATGCTGGTCGACCTAATGGGTGGCGAAGTGGGGTTCGACAGCCAGGAAGGCAAAGGGTCGTGTTTCTGGTTCTCGGTCCCGCTGGAACGTCAAGCCGCGGTGGATCGGCCGCGGGCGCTCTCACTAGAGGGGTGGCGGATCCTGGTGGTCGATGACAATGAGTCCAGCCGCAGCCTGATGATGGAGTTGCTCGCGTTCTGGAAGGCCAGCGCGGAGCAGGCAGACGATACGAACACCATGCTGGATCGGCTTCGGCGCGCCGGCGAAAATCCGTACGATGCCGTTCTGGTGGATCTGGATATGCTGGGGAGCGATTTTGAGCAGGTTCCGAGACTAACGCCCGGCGCCACGGTTGTTCTCTTGACTCCTTTGAGTCAGGCAGGGGACGCGGAACGCTGGCGGCGCCTGGGATTCGCGGGACACGTTGCGAAGCCCGTGAAGCAGGGCGAACTGGGCACATGCCTAGCTTCGATTCTCGGCTACGGCCCCGCGCCGGCGCGTCCGCGCCCCGAGAAAAAGCCGCCGCGAACTGATCCGGAGCAGCGGGCGAAGATGCGCCTGCTTGTGGTTGAAGACAACCGCGTGAATCAGGAAGTGGCGCTGGGAATTCTCGAAATCCTCGGGTATCGAGCCGATGTCGTCGCCGACGGCCGCGCCGCGTTAAGCGCTCTGAGCCAGAAGGACTACAACCTGGTGCTCATGGACTGCCAGATGCCGGGGATGGACGGCTATGAAGCCGCGCGGCTGATTCGTCAGCCAAGCAGCGCCGTCCGTGACCACGATATTCCGATCATCGCCGCCACGGCCCACGCGATGGCAGGCGACCGCGAAAGGTGTCTCGCGGCAGGCATGAACGGCTACGTGTCCAAGCCGCTGAGATCAGAAGAACTGGAGCAGGTCATTGAGCAATGGACTAGCAGGATGCTGGCCGATATCCAGCCCGCGGACCCTCAGCCAGTCCCCTTCACTGTGTCGGGGACTTTCGACCGCGAGGATTTTGTCGAGCGATTGATGGGCAACCTGGCGCTGGCGCAGCGGATCTTACGTGGATTTGTCGAGGACATGCCGGGGCAGATCGCCGTGCTGGCGCAGGCCATCAGTGACGGCGACGCCAGCCAAGTCCAGCTGATCGCGCACTCGATCAAAGGCGCAGCCGCCAATGTGGGCGGCCTAGAGCTGCGGGAGCTCGCCTGGAAGCTGGAGGAGCAGGGCAGGGCCGGCGATCTCAATTCTTCGGCGTTCGACTTGCCCGAACTGTCAGCGAGTTTCGAGCGAGTCAGGCCCGTCATGGAAAGCTTCTGCCTCGAGGACCACTCGGGCTGATTCGCTTGCCTATCCTCCCGTACTCCCGAACAGCAGTTTCTAACTGCGATCATTACTAACACTTACGCTTAAGCACTTCCGCACTGGCACGCACAAGGGGATGCGTATACTGGCTCGGATCGTCCCTCGCTGCCGGTTTTCCAACACCGGAAATGCCTTATACCACCGCGTCTTTGACGGTTCATACGGTGCCGCGCCTCGACGTTCCAATACGGCGGCCACGGACGCATAGCAAGATTAGAAATTCGAGTGAGAGCCTTCCGGTCCAGGTCGCACCATCCTGCGGGGCTTGCAGCACCGACTTTAGCCACAGTCTGCCGACGTCCTGCTTCAAAGGAGATTAAAGGTGACGATAAGAGTGCTTTACGAGCGTTTTCCGCGTTCAGCCGCTGGCCTGACCTTTGCGTTGGTCATCTCGGGCGCGCCATCCTATGCGCAGCCCAATCCCCAGGCCCTGCCCAATTCGGGCCAGCAGATTACGCCGCTGGCGCCCACCGATTCCCGATTCGAACCGCTCAACCCCGATCTGACCATCAATCCGGGATGGCTGGCCACCCACGCGGCGACCACGGTGGTGAGTCCGGATTATAAGACCCTGGTGGTTCTGACCAGCGGATTCAACCGCTACTACGATGTCGAAAATCCGCCGGTCGGGCAGACTCCCTGGGACCCCGCGTACTCGAACGAGTACGCCTTCATCTACGACATTTCGTCGCGAGCGCCGGAGAAGAAGCAGGTGGTGCAGTTTCCCAACACCTACCACGGGATTGTATTCGATCCGAACAACTTCGCGTTTTACGTGGCCGGCGGACCCAGCGACAACATCCACATCGTCACACGGAGCGCTACGGGAATCTGGGGGGAACAGTCCGGAAACGAGCTGGCCTTAGGCCACACCGTGGGCCAGGGCCTTAACCTGGTGCCCAACGGCGCCACCACGATCAATACCTCGGTGGGCGTGACTCCGTGCGCCGCGGGCCTGGCGATTTCGAAAGACGGCCAGACGTTGGTGGTGGCGAATTACTACAACGACTCGATCACGGTGTTTAACGGAGGCTTCGGCAACTGGTTCAAGGTGGCGGAGCTCGACCTGCGTCCCGGCAAGAGCGCGGCCAACCCGCAGCCGGGCGTCGCGGGCGGCGAATATCCGTTTTGGGTCGCGGTGAAAGGCAACGGATCGAGCGCGACCGTATATGTATCGAGCATTCGCGACCGGGAGATCGACGTGGTGAGCCTGCTCGGCGGAGTCCCGGTGGTCGCGAGCCGGATCCCGGTAAAAGGCCAGCCCAACAAGATGACGCTGAATGCGGCCCAGTCGCTCCTGTATGTCGCCGAGGATCAGTCGGATACTGTGGACATCATCAATACCGCCACCAACACGATCGTCGAGACCATACCGGTCATCGCGCCGCTCCTGCCTTCGGCGCTCGCGCAATATACCGGTGCGAACCCCAACAGCGTGGCGCTTTCGCCGGATGAGACGCAATTGTACGTGACGCTCGGCAACTTCAATAGCGTCGCGGAGGTGACGTTGGGCGGAACCAATAGCGGCGACCATGTGATTGGTCTGATTCCTACCGGCCGGTATCCGAACTCGGCCAGCTTAGTGAGCTTCCCGGGATCGGTCTATATGTACGTGGCCAATGGAAAATCGCCAACCGGCTCGGATATCGCCTGGTGCTATGGCGGCTACGGGCCGGTGGGTTCGCCAAATTGCAACACCGCGAACGAGTGGAATCCCCAGACAACCAAAGCGGGCCTCCAGAGCTTCCCCCTCCCCAACTTGGCGCAGCTCTCGGCGCTGTCGGTGCAAGTGTTCACCAACAACCGTTTTTCCTTCACCGAGAGCGCGAGTGATGCAACGGTCATGGAGGCGGTTCGTCAGGGCATCCAGCACGTCATCTTCATCATCAAGGAAAACCGGACCTACGACCAGATTCTGGGTGACCTCCCCATCGGCAACGGAGATCCCGATTTAGTCGAGTTCGGACAAGCGATCACGCCCAATCAGCACAATCTGGCGCAAACCTTCGTCACGCTCGACAACTTCATGGACACTGCCGAAGTCAGCTATGACGGCTGGCTGTGGAGCACCGCGGCCCGCTCTCCCGACGTGGTGGAACACCAATACCCGGTGGCCTACGCCTTCCGCGGCCTCAGTTTGGATTCGGAGGGTTTGAATCGCAACGTGAATGTCGCGATTCCGACCGTGGCCGGGCGCCAGGCCGCAAATCCCTTCACCTCGTCCGACCCGGACGTGTTACCGGGCACCACCGACACAGCCGCGCCGGATGGGCCGAATAACACCGTGAATAGCGGCTACCTGTGGGACGCCGCGATGCGGGCGGGTCTTACCGTTCGCAGTTACGGTTTCTTTGTCGACGTCACGCTCTATTCAACCGCCTCCAACGCCATTCCGGTGTTACCCAACCCGTTCTCAACCGGCACCGTGGTTGCCTACTCCACGAATGTTGGGCTCACTCCGTTCACCGATCCGTACTTCCGCGGTTTCGACAACGCGCTTCCTGACTTTTACCGCTACACGGAGTGGGCGCGGGAGTTTGACGCCAACTACGCCGCGGGCGGGCTGCCTTCGTTGAGCCTGGTCCGCTTCATGCACGATCACACTGGGAACTTCGTCGCGGGACCGGGTGGCGCTCCGCCCGCTGCGATCGCGGGCGTGAATACTCCGGACCTGATGGTCGCCGATAACGATTATGCGGTGGGTTTGCTGGTTCAGAAGATCGCCAATAGCATCTATGCGAACAACACCCTGATCTTTGTCATCGAAGACGACGCGCAGGATGGCGGAGATCACGTCGATTCGCACCGCAGCACCGCCTACGTAGCGGGCGCTTACGTGAAACAGGGCGCCTTGGTCTCGACGCAATACAACACGCTGAACATCCTGCGCACGATCGAGGAGGTTCTGGGCATCCCGCAGATCCTGGCGAGTAAGAACCTGCAGCCGCTGATGAACTTGAATGACGCGCTCGCGGCGCCCATGGCCGACATCTTCAATGCGTCGCCCAACTCGTGGAACTTCACGGCTGTTCCTTCGGCCATGCTTTACGGTACGCAACTGGCGCCATTGCTGCCCTCAAAGCCGCCTAACCTGAGGGTGCCGATGCCCAGGCGTGACGCCAGGTACTGGGCACGAGTCACAAAAGGAATGGACTTCACCGACGCGGATCGCTTGGACTCCGACGACTTCAATCTCATTCTCTGGAAAGGCATGATGGGCAACAAGCCTTATCCCGCCTCACCGACCGGACTGGACTTACGTCAGAACCGGAAAGAACTTCTTGCGCGGTATTGGCGGTCATTGAAACAGAAGGCGGCAAAAGACCCCAAAAGGCGCTCGGACTGAGCGTCACGGTGATCCGAAACCGTCCTCGCGTTCTTGAGCTTGGGGCGCCACTGAAAGCGGAACGCCGAGGCAGTTCCAACTCGCGCTGCGGCTCTCCTTTTGAGCGCAGCTTGAGTTTTGGCGGGTTCGCGCAGGGCGAACTAGCGAGGCCGTCGTAGGAGCCAATATGAAATCCATGAGAGGAAAATCTACCGTGCGGAACTACGGCTACGACATGAATATTTACCCCTTCCGTCTGATTACTCTAGCTGTCTGCGGCGCGACTTTTCTCGCGGCGCAAACCGTCGATGACACGCAGCTCAAGCAGGTGATCGTCTTTGGCCGTCATAGCGTGCGATCTTCGGTTGCGCCCAACGCCACCCTCAATACCTTCTCCGCGGCGCCGTACCCGCTGTTCACCGCCGCGGCGCCCCCGCCGCTGGTTCCTCTCCCGGCGGTTGGCTACCTGACCGTCAACGGAGCCAAGCTTGAGACGATTCTCGGCGGCTACTACCGTCTCTGGCTCACGAACGAGGGACTGCTGACCGGCAACGACGCTGCCGACGCTGCCTTCGTCTACTTCCGCGCCAACAATATCGAGCGGACCATTCTGACGGCGCAATCCTTCTGGACCGGCATGCTCCCGGCGGCCGGCCCTCCCAACGTATATGCCGTCCCGCAGTCCGTCATCGACCCGCTGTTTGATCCGGTGGACGCTGGCGTCGCGGTGCTCGATCAGCAGAAGGCGGTCGCCGCCGTGATGGGACGTCTCGGCGGCAATCCGCAGTCTTTGGCTGCCGCCTACGCCTCCGAGTACTCCCTTACGCGCTCAATCTTGTTCGGCTATCCCGCCAGCCAGACGCCGGTGTCGCCGGCCCCGCCGGGTGCGGTCGATGTCGCCGCAATTCCTATTGACGTCACTACCGGTGCGCCGGTAAACCTCGGAGGCCTGAGCTATATCGGCACGGCCATCGATCCTTTCATCATGGAGTATGCAGACGGGCTGCCGGCGTCCCAAGTCGGTTGGGGCCAGTTGACCGTCGGCGCCATCAGCCAGACCTCGCGTTTAAACACCCTTGCTCTCGATCTGGAGTTCCGAACGCCCTATCTGGCTAGCACACAAAGTTCCAATATAGCCTCCCACGTGGTGCGTTCCATGGTTCAGGCTGCTACCGGGAGTGCGATGAGCGGCTCGCTTGGATATCCGTCGACCAAAGTGATCGTGTTGATTGCCTCGGACGTCAACATCACCGGACTTGCCGGCCTGTTCCATCTCGATTGGATTCTGCCGGGCTACCAAGCCGACGTCTGCTCCCCGGGCGGCGCCCTGGTGCTCGAACTCCGCCAATCGCAAGGCACAGGAGAGTACATCGTCCGGGCCTCTTACGTCGCGCAGACGTTGGATCAGTTGCGCAATCAAACGGCCCTGACGCTTAGTACGCCGCCGGCCAGCGCTCCGGTATTCCTCCCCGGTTGCAGTGTCGGCAACGCTACTTTCGACTGCCCTCTCGGAAAATTCGTAAAGCTGGCGAACCAGGTGATTGACCCGCATTCCGCTGACCTGGTCAACTAAGTTCTCAGAGCACCGCGGAAAGGCCCTGAGAGAAATATCCAGCGTCAGGCACTTACGTTATGAGATGAATCCTCATGTCATCCCGCTCCGCGCGCTGGTTCTTTTGTTCGGGCCCTTCCTCACGGCGCAGCCCGTCGATGATACGACAATCAAGCAGGTCATCATTTTCGGCCGCCACGGCGTTCGATCTCCCGTTGTGGACAACAGCACGCTCAACAACTTCTCCGCGCAACCATTCCCGGTGTTCAGCGTCCCGGGTGTTTCCAACCTGACCATCAATGGCGCCACGAATGAGACGATCCTCGGCGGCTATTTCCGACTCTGGCTCACTAAGGAAGCAATGCTGACCGGTAATGATTCGGCCGATGCCTCCTCCGTATACTTCCGCGCCAATAACGGTCAGCTGATCATTGACACGGCCAAAGCCTTCTGGGCCGGCTTTCTCCCAGGGGCCATCGTAAACGTCAATTCCTACCCTCCGCAGGACAGCGACCCCCTGTTCGTTCCGGTGGCCGCGGGCGTCGCGCAGATCGATGAACGGATGGCGGTCGCCGCAGTACAGGGACGTCTCGGCGATAGTGCACAGTTCTTAACTGCCGCGTACGGCCCCGAGCTCGCCCTCACGCGCTCGATTTTGTTCAACTATCCGGAAAGCCAGACCCCTGCGCCCGCTGCTCCGGCAGGTAAGCTCGACGTCACGACGCTTCCGATCGCCATCACGGGTTCCGCTTCGCCGGTAGGCATCGGAGGCCTGGGAACTGTCGTTATTGCCATCGACCCATTCGTCATGGAGTACGCGGATGGAATGCCGGCTGCAGAGGTCGGTTGGGACCAGTTAACGGCAGTCGGCATCAGCCAGATCACACGTTTGTACGACCTTGCTCTCGATCTGGAGTACCGCACGCCCTATCTGGCCGCCGTGCAGAGTTCCAATCTGGCCTCGCACATCGTGCGCTCGCTGGTTCAGGCAGCCACCGGGAATGTCATGACCGGCGCACTGGCAAACCCGTCGACCAAGGTGATCATGTTGATGGCTGCGAACACGAATATCACCGGACTCGCCGGCCTGTTCCATCTCGACTGGCTTCTGCCGGGTTACCAGGCCGACGTCGCTGCTCCTGGTGGCGCTCTGGTTTTCGAACTCCGCCAGTCGCAGAGCACCGGGGAGTACATCGTCCGGGCCTCTTACATCGCGCAAACTATGGATCAGTTGCGCAATCAAACGGCCCTGACGCTCAGTACGCCGCCGGCCAGCGCTCCAGTGTTCATCCCCGGTTGCAGTGTCGGCAACGCTACTTTCGACTGCCCTCTCGGGAAATTCGTGAAGCTGGCAAACCAGGTGATTGACCCGCATTCCGCCGACCTGGTGAATTAGAGTTGTCTAACCGCGTACGAGGTTCCTGATTGATACGACGCTGGGGAATGTTCCCGACGCGCTGAAACAAACGAAAGGAAATGTCGGATTTCCAGACTTTTGAGTCGGGCTACTAGCTCGGCATCAGCCTTTGGCATCTCGAAGCCTTTGAAGATGCTCGGAAATCCGCTAACGGCAATACGGCTAAATGGCGGTTTTTCTGAATCCGCCTCGCGGTCAATTTCATCACACCAGAGTGCTGAAAGGTTTCTCCGGACCTGAACGGGAGATTGACCGGGCGGCAGTCGCCGTTCGGGCGCTTGAAACTGGGAAGCTGTCGGCGCCGCGTTACGAGTCGTTGATCCGGCTCGCGGAGGCGGTTCGTACGCATCAACATGCGGGCGATCTGTTTCAGGTTCTCGTACGCGAATTGAGTCATGTTGTGCAATTCGATGCCGTGGCACAGTATGACGAGGCCATGAACAAAGTGCACTGGCACCTGGGCGAGCGCTGCAATCCCTCTGCGAAGCCACCGCGCGACCTTCAAGAAGAGGAAACCATAGCGTGGTGGGTTCAACAGCATCAGCAGGCGGTTGTGATTCCCTCCGTGGATGACGAACAACGTTTCCCCCGAATGATGGATCTTTTTCGCCAGTGCGGAATCCGTTCGCTTTGCGCGCTTCCCATGAGCACCGCGCATCGAGGCCTCGGCAGTTTGATGGTCGCCAGCAGTTGTCCGTACACTTACTCCAACGAGGAGGTCCGGTTTCTCTCGCTGGTAGTAAATCAAATCGCGCTGGCGCTTGACGATTCCCTCAATTTTCGGGCGTCCAAACGGGCGCAGGAGCGGCTGGAACTGCTTCTAGATCTGACCAATAACATTGTTTCGAACCTCGACGTGCGGGATGTGCTGCGGGCCGTATCGGCGAGCATTCGGCGCGTGATGCAGTGCGATGGCGTGGCAGCGGCCCTACCGGAGCCTGGAAGTGACCGACTGCGCTTGTATGCCCTCGATTTTCCGGGCAGCAGGCAAATCATTCAGGAAGGCATGCTTCCGCCGAAAGAAGATGATCCCGTTCTTAGGTCATTTCGGACGGGCCGCGCGCTCTGCCTTACCAGTGCGGAACTCCCGGACGACGATCTCGCTCGCCTGGCCGGCATCAAGACGATTTGCCATCTTCCTCTGGCAACTCAAAAAGGTGCTCTGGGTGTGCTTAGCTTGGGCAGCCTCGAGGAGGGCGCGTTTTCGGATGAAGAGATCGGCTTCCTGGGGCAAGTCGCCAACCAGGTCGCGATCGCGGTGGAGAACTCGACTCGCGTACCGCCAAATCGGCGAACTTCGGGATCAACTCGCGCAGGAAAAGCTGTATCTGGAAGACGAAATCCGGACGGAGCTGAAGTTCGAAGAAATCATCGGCACCAGCGATGCCTTGCGTCGTGTGCTTGCCCAGGTAGAAACCGTAGCGCCGACCGATTCGACGGTGCTGATCTACGGTGAAACCGGCACGGGGAAAGAACTGATCGCGCGCGCGGTGCACAATTTGAGCGCGCGCAAGTCGAACGCATTCGTGAAGCTGAACTGTGCGGCGATACCCACGGGACTGCTCGAAAGCGAGCTGTTCGGCCATGAAAAAGGCGCATTCACCGGAGCGATTTCGCAGCGAACCGGCCGGTTCGAACTGGCGAATCGAGGCACGGTGTTTCTGGACGAGATCGGCGAGGTCCCCCTGGAGCTTCAGCCGAAGCTTCTGCGGGTCCTACAGGAGCGGGAATTTGAGCGCCTGGGCAGCACGCGCACGCTGCGCACCGACGCTCGGCTGATCGCGGCGACAAACCGAGACTTGGCAGCCATGGTCGATCAACAGACCTTCCGGTCGGATCTTTACTATCGTCTGAATGTCTTCCCGGTGCGTGTGCCGGCTCTGCGGGAGCGCCCCGAGGATATTCCGCTGCTGGTTCGCCACTTCGTCCAGCAGTTCAGCCGGCGCACGAATCGAAACATCGAGACGATTCCGTCGGAAACCATGAAGGCGCTGGTCCGGTACGAATGGCCCGGTAACATTCGCGAGCTGCAAAATGTAATCGAACGCGCTGTGATCGTGTCGGTTGGACCGGTGTTGAAGGTTCCTCTGCCGGATTTGAAGACTCGCGTGGCCGTACCCATCGCGGAAAGTAAGGATATGCGCGGATTGCTAGAAGATACGGAGCGGAAACAGATTGTTGCGGCCCTGGAGCAAGCCGGTTGGATAGTTGCGGGACCCAAAGGGGCGGCAACGCAGCTCGGCATGAAGCGCTCCACGCTTCAGTCGCGCATGCAGAAGCTTGGCATTCGAGTTTCTCGAGCCGGGAACGAAGTGCCGAAAACTCGGTAGCTGCCGGCCCGTTGGCACCTCAACCCCGTCAATCCTCCCATTAGTAGGTCCCTTCTCTTTATTTGTCAGCTTCTTCGCACTTCGAGATGAATGGCGGCACATGTGCATCCTGTTCATCGCAAGGTTCGAGCAGATGCTCAAGATCATGCACGACGAAACGATGAGCGAACGGCGATGGACTCTCTGCGGCCAATTGAGTGGTCCATGGGTCGCGGAGTTGCGGTCGTTATGGGAGCGCGGACGCGCTCAGGGGTCGTGCGTCGTCGATTTGAGCGACGTGACGTGGATTGATGAACGAGGTGAAGGCCTGTTGCGCACGATGAAGAACGACGGCGCGCGGTTTGTGGCGCGCGGCGTCGACATGAAGCACATCCTGAGGCACCTTCGGAGCAAGGCGAAGCCGTCGCTCCGAAGATCGCTGGCGCACCTCGACTGCGATTGTTCCTAACTGAAGGAGAAACCATGAGACGCAATTCTAACGGGCGAATTATTATCTGGACCGCCGCATTGGCGGCGCCGGCAATCGTTTTCACTTTATCCGGTTGTTCCGGCACAACTTCCGCGGCAGCCGCGCCGCAAATGCCGCCACCGGAGGTCGAAGTGGTCCGTGTGCAGCAGAAGGACATTTCGATTTCTCGCGAATGGATCGGCACGCTGGACGGCATGGTTAACGCCGCGATCAAAGCGCAAGTGACCGGGTATCTGCTCACCCAGAATTACACCGAGGGGTCGTTCGTCAGAAAGGGCCAGTTGCTGTTCGAGATCGATCCTCGCCCGTTCCAGGCTGCCCTCGATCAGACGCAGGGGCAGCTTTCGCAGGCAAACGGGCAGCTCGCTCAGGCGAAAGCGCAGCTCATCCAATCTCAGGCGCAGCTCGCACAGGCGCAGGCGAACCAGCGCCGGACGCAGCTCGATGTCGACCGCTATATCCCGCTTGCCAAGCAGCAGGCGATCACGCAGCAGGATCTCGACAACGCAACGCAGAACAATCTTGCCGCGCTGGCGCAGGTGGATTCCGCAAGAGCGCAGATTGAAACGGCCAAGGCGCAGATCCAGGCGGCGGATGCGGCCGTCGAGGCGGCGAAGGCCGCGATGGAAGCCGCGCGCGTCAATCTTGGATTTACGCGCCTGACTTCGCCCATCGATGGCATCGCAGGCAAGGCGCAAATCCAGATTGGAAACCTGGTGAGCCCCGCAGGTGGACACGATCACGACGGTATCCACCCTCGATCCGATCAAGGCGGAGTTCACGGTTAGTGAGCAGGAGTATCTCAGCTTCAACCGGCGCGCGCACGATCTGAATCGTCTTCCGCTCGAATTGATCCTGGCCGACGGAACGACGTATCCGCAGAAAGGGAAATTTCTGTTCGCGGACCGTCAGGTCGATCCGAGCACAGGCGCGATTCTTCTCATTGGCCAATTCCCGAATCCGGGAAACATTCTGCGTCCCGGTCAGTACGCAAAAGTTCGGTCGACTGTGGGGACCGTCGAGAACGCTCTGCTGGTACCGCAGCGCGCCGTTACGGAGTTGCAAGGCAACTATCAGGTTGCTGTGGTCGGCGACGATAACAAAGTGGCGATTGAAAACGTGAAGGTCGGCGACCGCGTCGGAACGCAGTGGCTGATCAACGACGGGCTGAAGCCCGGGCAGCTCGTGATCGCGGACGGCGTGATGAAGGTCCGCCCCGGCATTCAGGTGAATCCGAAACCGTTTACAGAAGCGGCACTCATGAAAGAGAGGTAATCATGTCCAAATTCTTCATCAATCGTCCGATCGTGGCGATAGTGATCTCCATTCTGCTGGTCATCGTCGGGTCGATCACCATCGTGAACCTTCCCGTTTCGCAATTTCCGAGCATTGCTCCGCCGGAGGTGCAGATTCAAGCGAACTACGTGGGCGCGGACGCACAAACCGTGGAGCAATCCGTCGCCACTCCGATCGAACAGCAGATGAGCGGCGTCGACAACCTAAATTACATGTATTCGCTGAACGCCGCGAATGGCCAGATGACGATGATTATCGATTTCGATGTGAAGACGGATCCCAATACCGATCAGATTCTGGCGCAGATGCGGGAAACGCAGGCCGCTTCCCAGCTTCCTGTCGATGTGATCAACTACGGAGTCACGGTTCAGAAGTCGGTGACTGCTCCACTGATGGTCATTGGACTGTATTCGCCGAACGGAACATACGATGCGCAATTTCTGGCCAATTACTCCTATATCAATCTGAACGATCAGCTCACGCGCGTCCCGGGAATCGGCAACGTGCAGGTTTTCGGCGCCGGACAATACGCGATGCGACTCTGGGTGAAGCCGGATCAACTCGCCAAGCTGGGCATCACCGTTCCGGAAATCGTCTCGGCGATCCAGTCGCAGAACACGGTGAATCCTGCTGGCCAGATCGGCGGCGCGCCGGTTCCCAAGGGGCAGGAGTACACCTACTCGGTTCGCGCGCAGGGCCGGCTGACCTCGCCGGAAGAATTCGGCAACATCATTATTCGCGAAATGCCGGACGGCGGTGTGGTCCGTGTGAAGGACGTCGCTCGCGCGGAACTTGGCTCGCAAGACTACAGCGTCACCGGCCGGTTGAACGGAAAGCCGAGCGCCATCATGGCGATCTATCAACTCCCCGGCACCAACGCGGTCCAGGCCGCGGAAGGCGTCCGAAAGCTGATGGCCGAAGTGAAAACATCGCTTTCCGCAGGACATGGATTACGTGATCTCGCTGGATACGACCCGGTCTGTTTCGCAGGGCATTAAGGACATCGTCGTTACGCTAGTGATCGCAATCGCGCTGGTTACGCTTGTTGTTTATCTGTTCCTTCAGGGCTGGCGCGCGACTTTGATCCCGTTGCTCGCCGTACCGGTGTCGTTGATCGGAACGTTTACTCTTTTCCCGGCGTTCGGTTTCTCAATCAATACGCTGTCGCTGTTCGGACTGGTTCTGGCGATCGGACTTGTAGTCGATGATGCAATCGTCGTGGTGGAAGCGGTCGAGCGCCACATCGAGGAAGGTCTTGCGCCGAAGCAAGCGGCGTTCAAAGCAATGGAGGAAATCTCAGGGCCGGTGATCGGAATTGCGCTGGTGCTCTCAGCCGTCTTCATCCCGACGGCGTTCATCCCGGGCATCACCGGACGCCTGTATCAGCAATTTGCGGTGACGATCGCGATCTCGGTGATTCTTTCCGCGTTCAACGCGCTGACGCTCAGTCCGGCGCTCGCCGCTCTTCTGCTGCGTCCGAAGACGGACCGGCGTGGGCCGCTGGCTAAATTTTTCGATTGGTTCAATCGCATTTTTGGGCGCGCTACGAATCAATATGTTCGCTGGTCAGGAACGCTGATTCGGAAAAGCGCCGTCGCGTTTGTGATGCTGGCGGTGTTTGGCGCTGCCGCGGGATTCTTCGCAGGCAGAGTCCCCACCAGCTTTCTGCCGGATGAGGATCAGGGCTATCTTTTCCTGCATCTTCAGCTTCCCAACGCAGCATCCATCGAGCGCACGCAGGACGCCGCGTCGAGGATCGAGAAGATCCTGGCCGACACTCCGGGAGTGCAATACACCACCACCGTCGCGGGCTTCAGTCTGCTCAGCTTCGTGCGGACCACTTACAACGGATTTTTCTTCGTCACACTAAAAGACTGGGATCAGCGCAAGAGCCGCGCAGAGCAGTATCAGCAGATTCTGCAGCACGTGAATCACGAATTGTCTAAGCTTCCAGATGGATTCGCCCTGAGCTTCCCGCCTCCGGCAATTCCCGGAGTCGGAACTTCCGGCGGATTTACTTTCGTGCTGGAGGATCGATCCGGAAAGGACGTCCAGTTTCTGGCGGAGAACCTGAACAAATTCATGGCTGCCGCGCAGAAGCGAAAGGAAATCGCCGGCATGGTCAGCACGTTCCTGCCCGCCGTGCCGCAGCAGTTCGTCGATGTCGATCGTGAAAAGGTCCTGAAACAAGGCGTTCCGCTCAGCGACGTTTATCGCACCATTCAGACCTTCATGGGCGGATTGTTCGTGAACTACTTCAACCGTTTTGGGCGGCAGTGGCAAGTCTATGTTGAGGCCGAAGGCGACTATCGCACGAATCTTGACAGCCTGAGCGATTTTTACGTCCGCAACAACAAGGGTGAGATGGTTCCGCTGTCTTCGCTGCTCCGCTTCGAGCCGCGACCGGGTCCCGAGTTCACCATGCGCTACAACTTGTATCGATCCGCGCAGATCTTCGGCAGCGCAGCGCCTGGATATAGCTCGCAGCAGGCGACCAAGGCTCTGGAAGAAACCTTCGCGCAAACCATGCCGCGCGAGATGGGCTACGACTATATGGGCATGTCGTTCCAGGAGAAGAAAGCAGAGCAAGGCGTTCCTTCCTGGGTGATTTTCGCGTTCTCGCTGCTGTTTGTGTTCTTGATTCTGGCGGCACTTTACGAAAGCTGGTCGCTTCCCTTCAGCGTTCTGTTGAGCACTCCGGTAGCGGTGTTCGGCGCGTTTTTCATTCTTTGGCTGCGGCGATTTCTGCTGGCCTATTTCGTGCCGCCCTACATGATCCAGATCGAAAGCGATGTTTATTCACAGATCGGATTGGTGATGCTAATTGGTTTGGCGGCGAAGAACGCGATCCTGATCGTGGAGTTCGCCAAAGACAAGTACGAGGACGGAATGAACCTGGTGGATGCGGCGCTCGAAGGAGCGCGACTGAGATTGCGTCCGATTCTAATGACGTCGTTTGCGTTCATTCTCGGGTGCGTCCCACTGTGGACCGCTACCGGCGCGGGCGCCGTGGGACGGCAGATCATGGGAACAACCGTGATCGGAGGAATGCTGGCGGCGAGCGCGATCGGCATCTTCCTGATTCCCGCTATCTTTTATGTCGTCGAGAAATTCTCCGGGGCGCGCCGGCACGCTACCGGATTGAATCCCGCTCCGGCGCAAGGAGACTGATTATGAAATACGCAATCGCACTTCTCGCAGTCTTGTCAACTGCCTGCACCGTGGGGCCGAACTACCATCGGCCGGCGGTTCAGATCCCGGAGAATTTCCGCGCTCCGGAGCCGCTGCCGCCCGCGAAAGCGGAATCTCTCGCGGACCTCAAGTGGTTCGAGGTTTTCAAGGACGAAAAACTCCAGGATCTGATTCGGACAGCCCTGGAGCAGAACTACGACTTGCGGACGGCTGTTGCGAGCGTCGAGGCCGCGCGCGCTAATCTCGGCATCACTCGCTCCAATCAGTATCCAAACATGGGCGCGAGCGGAAATATCGAGCTTACTCGACTCTCGCGCGACGGTTCTTTTCCTTTGCCCGCGACCTTCGTGCCATTGCAGAATCGAAACTGGGGGCAGGCGGCGCTCGATCTTCTATCGTTCGAAGTCGACATCTGGGGCCGGCTGCGCCGCGCCACCGAGGCTGCGCGCGCCAATCTTTTGAGCGCCGAGGAGAATCGGAAGGCTGTGGTTACAACGCTAGTCTCCGATGTCGCAACCAGCTATTTCACTCTCCGTGAACTCGATTACGAACTGGACATCTCGCAGCGCACGCTGGACACGCGCCGGCAGTCCCTTCAACTGATCCGATCCAAGCAAGGCGGAGGCATCGCCACGCTGCTCGATCTTCGTCAGGGCGAACAACTCGTATACAGCGCGTCGGAAACGATCCCGACTCTCCACCAGCAGATCGAACAGGCAGAAAACCAGATTACAATGCTTCTGGCGCGCAACCCGTCGGGAATCGTGCGTGGACGCGGACTAACCGAACAGGAGCTTCCGCCTGAAGTGCCCACTGGCCTTCCGTCCGCCCTCCTGGAACGGCGCCCCGATATCGGCGCGGCCGAGCAGAGTCTGATCGCCGCGAACGCGAATATCGGAGTCGCGAAAGCAGCCTACTTTCCACAAATCAGTCTGAGCGGATTCCTGGGAGGTCAGAGCACGCAACTGGCAAGCCTGTTTAATGGTCCGCACAGCGCGTGGAGCTTCGTACCACAGATTACGCAGCCGATTTTCACCGCAGGCCGGCTGAAATCGACGGTTCGTCTCGCCGAAGCGGAGCGCCAGGGCGCCCTCATCCAGTACGAGAAAACGATTCAGACCGCCTTCACGGAAGTGTCCAACGCGCTGATCTCGCATCAGCGACTCAGGGAAAGTCGTGTCGAACAGGAGGCATTGGTCACCGCCCTTCGCGATCGCACGCGTCTGGCATATGCCCGTTATGAGGGCGGCGTGGACACGCTGCTGAACGCTCTTGACGCCGATCGCGATCTGTTCCAGGCGGAGCTGACATTATCGCAGATTCGCCTCAATGAACTTCTGAGCGTCGTACAGCTCTACAAGGCCCTCGGCGGCGGCTGGCAATGATCACGCCCATATTCTTCGTTGCTAAGATACCGGGCACGAGTAGAAGACCGCATGTTTGCATCAAAGGTATTATGAACCGGCAACTGGAAAGCAAGACCGTTGTAGCTGCGATCCGGCGTAGCCGCTCGCAGCGGACCGGCTCGGTAGTAGGCCAGCCGCCAGCCTCCTTCGCCCGCAAGCCGACCACAGCGCACGGGTGCGCATAGTCGCTGCTGGAAACGCGGGCGTGTAGCGCGGCGCGAAACAAGTCAACCTCTTCAGCACCTTAGTTCAGTATATGTGGTGGCGCTTGAGGTTCGAGGTCCATCGCAATATTCCCGCGCCAGTCAAGCCCCATGTCGCCTAATTGGCAGTTCCCGACATTGGACGGCCGAGAAGAGGGCGTTGCGGAACCCTTTTTCTGAGTTTGTCCTATGGAACCGATTCTCAGAGGAAGGAATGGCAGGCATTAGTCGGACTAAGGCACTGCTCCATTTTCCTCTTGACATCGACCGGCCTTCTCATGGAAGGGAGCGACAAAACGAACCCTCTTCAATAACGGGCGAAACTCGTAAAACCGCCGAAGCGGAGCGCTGTCAAGAGGAACTTTCTACGTGGCTCAAATAGGAACTCTTCACTTGGCCGCGACAGCCTGCTATACAATCCTGCTATACAATCTGCGCCGCTTCGGTTGTTACGGCCCGCATCCTGTGATACCGTCGGATTCGTCCGAACAGCTTGAAAGCGAGGGCACGAACGATGACCCGCGAAATGTACGTTTCCTGTCTTGTAGTACTTACGCTTGCCGGATTGGGCGGCTGTTCCAGCGAGCCGCCCGCCAAGCAAGCCGCTACCCTACGGGACAAAATTCAGGGAAAGGCCCTGGTTCTTTTCACCGAATCGACTGCGTTAGACGCCGCTCTGAACGCCGGTGGACCTTCCGTCTACCTTGTGGATGGCCTGAATCGCTATCGCCTCTTCTTCAACAAGGCCTTTCAGGTTGAACCCGGGCAGGAGTACTCTGCCGAGGGCGTCTATGCGCAAAAGGCCATCGATGCGATCGGCGATCCCGACCAGGGCAAAAACGGCTATCCGCTTCAATCGAGCTGCGACCGTGTCGTGAGGATGGCTTGGCCCGGGCTGGCGTTTGATTTGACAGATTCATACTCCAACAGTTTGCGCGCCAAGGTAAAACGCTTTCCCGCTAGAGCCGTGTTCCTGGTGACCCAGATCCAGCCCGGTACCAGCGTCGCCGATTCCGCGAAACAGAAGAAAGATACCGGGGCCGAGGAAAAGGAAGCGCCGAACGTCTCCGTTCCAGCGGACAAACAACGCGCTCTCCTGGTCGAGGGTCCCACCGTCCTGACCGCGCCCCTTTGGGAACCCTTGGGCGGAACGGCTCGCTGCAAAGTCGTCATCGACGAGGAAGGCAAAATCGCGGAGCTCGACAGCGGCGCGCAACTCTGCGAGACCGTGCCGTGGTCTCAGTTCCGATATAAGCCCACGGTCAAGGCCGGCCACCCGGTCAGAGTGAATACCGAGGTGGAAGTGCGCTTCGACCCGCGAAAGTAGAAACGCCGATGGCCTTCATTTCCGACCAACGTGGATTTTAGCGACGATTAAAATCCGGGGGTAGGTCCGCAACAGCTACCGATATCGCCACACAACAGGCGAGCGAGAGTCGAGGTCGATTTCACGCGTTCATTTTGCTGAGTCGGCGCGGACCCGAGACGGCCCGACCGGCCAGGCTGTAACTCGAACGGCTTTCGGTGGTATCAAAGATGATATGTGGCAGGACGTGCTATTCTCTTTGCGCGAACTGCGGAAGCATCACGGTTTCGCCTTGACCGCCATCCTTTCGCTGACGCTCGGCATCGGGGCAACCACTGCCGTATTCAGCGTCATTTACGCGCTGTTGGTGAATCCTTACCCGTACCTGGGCGCCGCTCGGATGATCGAGCTGAATGTCCTGAACGAAAAAGGCGACAACTGGTTTGTGGGCGTCACGGGTCCGCAGCTGAAAATCCTTCGCCAGGCTGGATGCATCGAAAGCGTGGCCGCGAGTTGGGGAACCTGGAACCTGACCACCACCGGTGAGGATTTACCGGAGGATGTTCCCTCCACGCAGCTTTCCGGCAATGCCGGGATTCACTTCGGCGTCCCTGCGCTTCTGGGCCGCACCATCATTCCCTCGGATGCGCCCGACGGCCAGGATCCGGAGCCTGTGGTGGTGCTCAGCTATCTTTTTTGGCAGCGGCATTTCAACTCCGATCCGGGGGTGGTCGGACGCACCCTTCAACTGGTCCACAAGAACTACACCATCGTCGGCGTGATGCCGTCCCGCTTTACGATTGGCGATGCGGCTGTATACCTGCCTCTCAAACTCACGAACGATTCCAGCGTCTATCTGGTTCCTCGAATCCGCCTGCGGCCCGGAGTCACACGCACAGTCGCGAATGCCGAATTGCAGCCCCTTCTCGAACAGTTCGCAAAGGAAACTCCGGGGCATTTCCCCAAGAAATTCCGGGTCCACGTGCGCGGGATCATCGATCGTTACGCGGAGCACCTGGGCCGGTCGCTATTTCTGCTGCTGGCGGCCGTCGGAGTCCTGCTGCTGATCGGATGCGCCAATGTCTCGATTCTGCTGCTGGCCCGCGGCACGGCGCGACAGCATGAACTGGCGGTCCGCAGCGCGATCGGCGCCAGCCGGTGGCGAATCCAGCGGCAACTGCTTACGGAAGCTCTGACGCTATCCCTGTGCGGTGCGCTGGGGGGCATCGTGCTGGCCTATCGCCTGCTTCCGGCGCTGGTGCGCTGGTTGCCCGAATATTCATTCCCGCACGAGGTGGTGATCGGTGTGAATCTGCCGGTACTGGGGTTCACGGTGGGGATCGGGATTTTTACCGGGGTCTTGTTTGGAATCGCTCCCGCGCTTCATTTTTCCCGGCCGCAGGTGGCCCGGCTGATGCAATCAAGTTCGCGGCGGATGACTGGAGGAGGGCTGGCCAAGCGGACCCACCGGGTTCTGGTGGCTGGTCAGATCGCGCTGACATTATTACTGCTCACATCCGCCGGCGCGGCCATGAACGGATTCGTCCGGCTGGTCCGGACGAATCTCGGCTATGATCCGCAGAACACCATGTCGGTCGGGATTCCCGTACACCAGAACTCGCATGTGAGCTGGGAGGACCGGACGGTTTACTTCCAACAATTGTTGGCGCACGTCGCGGCGATTCCGGAAGTGGTTGCGGCGGGCATCTCCTCGAATGCGACGCCGCCTTCGAATGGGTGGGGTCTCAATTTCGAAATTTTCGGTCGGCCCGCGGCCGAAACGGAGCAGGCGCGCGTCAATTTTGTCAGCCCGGAATATTTCACAGTACTGAGAATTCCGCTGTTGCAGGGGCGCCTCTGAGAACAGCCGGAGGTGGTGCGCGGCGCTCGCTTGGCGGTGATCAACCAAACCATGGCGCGGCAATACTGGCGGGACGGCGACGCACTCGGTAAACAGCTTCGGCTTCCCGAGTTGAAGGCCGAGCCGCCTTTCTCGCAAACCATAAAAGACAGCAACAGTTGGGTGCAGATCATCGGAGTCGCCGGGGACGCGCGCGACGATGGGTTATTGAAGCCAGTCAAACCGGCCATCTATGTTCCGTATACGTACCTGGTAACGGTCTCTACGCAGATCCTGGTGCGGACGCGATCCACGCCGCTCGCCCTCGTAAATCGCGTTCGCGCTGAAGTGAAAGCAGTGGATCCCGATCAGCAGGTGATGGGGCAAACTCGCGACCTGGGGCAATGGATCGAGCGGGAGGACGAATACGCCTATGGACGCCTGGTCGCCGCGCTGTTCACCGGATTTTCAGTGCTGGCGCTGATGCTTGCCGCCATCGGACTGTTTAGTGTCGTGTCCTATAGCGTCGCGCAGCGGACCAATGAATTCGGGGTGCGGATGGCATTGGGCGCCACGCCGTCGAACGTCCTCCAGCTTGTCTTGGGCTCCACCGCGCGCGAAGTGGCCGGGGGTGTGGGATGCGGGATGCTGTTCAGCCTCCTATTCGCTCGAATTCTATCCAGATGGGCCGAGGGCAGCGTTCAGAGTCCACTTGTTTTCGCGGGAGCGACGTTGCTCCTGATGATGACGGCCACTTTCGCGGCCGTGCTTCCTGCGCGCCGAGCAGCCGTAGTCGATCCTATGATCGCTTTGCGGTATGAGTAGAAGCGCAAATCCGACGATTGAAAAAACCGCGCATCACCGCATTGTGAGAATTAAGACGATAATGCGCGTTATCAGGGCACAAGTGCGCAGTCGGGGGGGGTTACTTCGTTCCCACGAGCGCGATGAGGCCATCAGCGAGGCTTCCGCGCCAACTCAAATAGTCATGCCCCCCTACGTTTTCCTGGTAATGCACTTCGTATCCCTTGGCTAGCAGAACGTCGTGCATGTGACGGCTCGGCTCCAGGATCGCTCCGCCCCCCGCCGTTCACGTCCACCTCGAAGGTTCCAGCGTCCATATAAAAACGCAAGGGCAACGTGGGACTCTTCACGAATTCTTTCGCCAGAAACTTCGGCTCGGCGTACGGCTCCAGTTTCGGTGCAGCCCACCAGAATGAACCGGATTGGCACAGAATATTCCCGAATGTTTCCGGGTGCCGGAACCCGGCATACACCGACGCGATTCCGCCGAAACTTGAGCCGGCAACGACCACTTGGCCGGGATCTTTCGTCACATTGTAGTTCTGCCGTATCCAGGGCACCAGCTCATCGTTCAGGAAATCGGCGAACTTTGGATTCGGCGGCAGCTCGCGCGTGCGGGTTTCCTGATCCGGATTCGCGATCAGCACGGCGACCATGGGCCGGATCTTTCTCTCCGAAAACAGATTCTCGAGGATGGTTGGCGTCGGAACCGCCGTCAGGTAAGAGCTTTCATCGAACACGACCAGCAGTCCATTGGGCGGACCGTCACGGCGATACCCGGAAGAACAGCTTCGAAGATATCAGAGAATCTCGTATCCCATTCGCGTTGGCACTTTTGCTGCCACGTCTGTGATCTTGATTTCCAAGGGCTATCAGACCCTCAACCTGAAGAGAACTGTGGCTCGTGACGAAGACCGGGCTGGAACTTCACAGGTATGCATCGTCCGTGCGCGGGGGAATCCCACGCGCGTTTCAGGCCGACAGACGTAATGCCGCATAACGCGGCCGGTTTTCAAAGTCTATGGCGAATCGCTCCCCGATGTGCGACGACAGATGAAGGGTTAAGGTCGATCATCTGAGCGCCGGCGTCATGTGCCAGCGCTGCCAAATGCCTGTGGTGCGTGAATAAAAGCACCTGGGTGCGTTTTGCGAGATCGGCCAATACGTTCATCGTTGCTGACGCTCGTCCATCGTCTGAATTAATAAGAATGTCGTCCAGGATGACCGGACAAGGCGATACCGTTTCAACATGATGCTCGATCGCGGCCAGACGCAAGGCAAAATACATTTGGTCGCGGGTCCCATCGCTCAATCCGTCGACTTCCACGTTCTCTCTACTTTTGCGAACTGCCACCAGCACCGACTTGTCATTCTCGCCAAAGCCCGTGGTCAATCCTTTGTACTCCCCCAACGTAAGGCTGGAAAAGAGCTCACTCGCACGATTCAGAACCGGCCCCTGATGCTTCTCACGATAGCTCTCAATGGCGCGTTGAAGCACCTCCGAAGCCATCTGCAGCCTAAGGTATTGGGCGACCGCAGGCCGTATCCGCGCAAGAGCGTCCTCTGCCTTCTGCGCCTGACGTGTGGATTCGTCGCTGCTTTGCAATGTTTCAAATTCCCGAAGCAGCGTGGCGTACTGAACGCCGGCGTTGAAAACCTCGTCCTGAAGTTCCTTTTGGCGGTCATCGCCGGAGAGGATCGCGATACGAAGAGAATCCAGTTGATGTTCCGATGCTTCCGCTTCAATCTGATCCAGCTCGGGATCTGCATTGCGCTCGATCAGACCCTGTGCAATCCGCTCGTACTCCTCTTGTTTGTCTGCCTTTTGTTCGGAGGCGGCAATCGTCGCATCAAGTTGCGAGACGGAGCTACAATTCGCCAGTTCCATCAGCTTGTTGAGGCTTGTCTCGGCACGTTGCGCCTTGTTCCGGCAGTTGGCGATCGCGCCCTCGTCTCGTGCGTTCTGTTCCTCCAGAGTATTTCTCTCCGTCTCTGCGTTGCCGGTTCTGACCAATCGCTGGTGCAGTTCTGTGACCGCCGCGTCGGGAGCCCGAGAACTGAGGGAAGGATCTGTGGCAGCGACGAGTCGGGAAACACGATCTTCAAACAAAACTATGTTTGCTGTTATTTTGTTGATCCGATCCTGCAGGGTCTCAGCGTCCTTGAGATGACCGAACACCTTTTCGAGAACGGCGATCGCATCTTCGACCTGTTCCGGAGTATGTCTTTCAGGCAATCGCAACTCGTTGACAACCCCGGACCATTTTACTGCCCAATCGGCCAACCGCGACCGGCAGTCGTCGAGCCTGAGACGAAGTTTCTCGGGCGAAAGCAACTGCAGCTTCAGGCGGATGTCTTCATTAACGCGTCTCCGTTCCTGGATGCTGCTCGCGAACCCCTCGGCGATCTTGAGCAGGATCGCAAGAGAGTCGTTGCCCTGCGCAAGTCCCGGTTCGAACTGCGCCAGAGTGGCCGAAACCTGACTAGAAGCGAGCTGGGCACGTTCCACGAGTAGACGAAGTTCCTCCTCCTTTTCGCGACGTTTCTCCAACTGACTCAGAACAGTCTGGCGCAATAGCATCCACTCTCTCATTTCGGCCGGCGAGCGTGGCCCGCCTGTGAGTGACTGCCATTCTTCTGCCCACTCCCGTTGTAGGTCCCCGTCCTCGATTTCAAGGCGTTCCAGTTCTTCGCTGACGCGTTGTCGATCCGCACGCGCGGCCTCGATTTCTTTCACCAGCCGGTCGTGAATCGCCACATCCTTCGCGTTCGTGAACCGGGCATCCGCAATCTCATCGGAGGCGCGAAGTCGCAAACTGAAGTTCGTCGCCAACGGGGAAGATTCGCCGGACTGCCGCTGTGCCTCCTCGGGGGATATCGTCCGCTCAAACGTCGACGAGTAGATAAGCTGCCAGAGTCGGTCGCGCTCGCCGCGAACCTCAGCCAGTTCGCTCTCGCCGACTCCACCGACGTTCTCCCCAAGACGATCCCTCTCAATCTGATTTGCGCTAATTCTCTCGCTGTTCTCCAGGAGCCGGGATCTGAGTCCTCTCTTCGCATCGGTGATGCGCGACCACTCCACGGAGTACCGGTCGATTGTTACAGGCGACGGCATTGTTCCTGTTTCTAAATCCTCAATGTTTCCCGACCATCCTCGAAGCTTTTTGAGATCACGGTTCGCGCTCGCATCTAACCGCTCAATTTCAGATTTCAGGCGGGCAATCGCCTGATCCACGTCACCCAGCGACTTCGCCTGTCCGATCGCTGCAATGAGGCGTACCGGATCGCCGGGGTCAGGGTGCTGGTTGAGTTCCTCGCGAAGACGATCCTGATCCTCATTCACCGTGCGCGCCTGTTCATGGGCTTGTTCAGACTCGGCACACAGCCTGGCGTGATCCTTTATTAAGGTGAAGATTTCGCGTTTTTTCGAATACGGCGCTCGCAGCTTTTCTGCATCCGCGATTGGATGACCTGTCCAGATTCGGCGCCATTCGGCTTCCGCGCGTCCCATCGCCTGGCTGCGCTCGTTCACTCGTTTGGGTCTGTCATTTACGCTTCTGTGATAATCGTTCGTTTCACTATTTAGTTCCCCGATCTCATTCGCGTATGCCTGCAGGGCACTCTCAATGTGAAGCGCCCCGATGCGTTCCGTGCGGTCGCTAATGTGATTGGTCAGAACCCGAATCTGGTCCGCGGCGTCGGTGAGCCCATCGACGGACTCGTCGCGCTTCTTGCGGACCCCTGCAGGCAGCAAAGGAACCGACTCGAACGCGCGAAGGCTTTCTCGCAACTCTCGAAGGCGTGCGACATCGGGCTTGTTGTTGGCTATGCGGCGGAGCCGAACCAACTCCCCGAGCAGCGATGCCGACTCCGCCTTGAGCGCCTCGTGCCTCTCGCTTGCCAAATCCATTTCCGCTTGCTTCTGCTTGACGGCAGGGGCGGAAATCGCCAATCTCCGCGTCTCGGACTTAGCCTGCCGAAACTCGTCGATCGCGCAATTGATGAACTTACTCCGTGACTTGGGAGAAAACAGATCTTTCGCCTCGGCATCCAGCTTCTCGAGCAGATTTCTCAGATCCAGTAGGCCGGCCGCCTGGAAAAGCGCGCTGCCAACGTCTCCTTTTCCGCGCAGGAGTTCCTCGCCTCCCTCACGGAGGCGCTGATGAGTTAAGCCGAAGAACTGCTCAAACCGATCCCGGTCCAACTCACGCAGAAAACCGGCGAGGTTGGCTTCGGAAAGTTGTCCTTCATCCTGAGTTAGTAGGGTTCCGGTCGTACCCTTGCGACGTTGGAAGGAAAGCATTTTCCCCCCGTCCGAAATTGTCGCCCCAATCCGTAATTCCGAGGTCTTACAGCTATGTGCGTCTACCGTCCTTGCCGGCACCCCGAAGAATAACGCGGAGATACCGCGCAGCAGTGTCGATTTGCCGGCTTCGTTGTCTCCGTAAATCACGTAATAGTCAGGCGTCTGCAGAGGAAAATCAATGAGACGGTTCGTAAAATGCCCGAAACGAATCAAGTCGACGGAATCGATTCTCATCGAAGCTCCAAAGCTGAAAGCCGCGCAAGCAACAGCTCTTCGCCCTCTTTAAGAGCCGCGATCAGCGTAGCCCGATCGAGAGTAATTGGGTCAGCACCCTCCGAGAGTTCGATGGGTAATTTCTTTTGAAGTTCCTGTATGGAACTGACGTTCGCGATGGCTGCCGGATCGTCCTGAAAATTAGCCGCCATCCTGACAATCTCTCCAACCGGGTCGTCGCGCGTGAGCAGAGCTGAGCGATCTACAGTGGGCAAGGTCTCCACCTGCACACGCTCGACCCACAGCAAACCGTTTCCGCACTCGTTAGCGACGCTAATCACCTCGTTGCGTACCTGATCCAAGTCCCGGCTCAGTTCCGCATGGGCGGCTGTCGTCCCAAAAAGTTTCAGTCGTATCGCCATAACCCGTTCCCTGTTCTGAAGAAGCAACCCCCCCAGACTAGTCCGGAGTTTTTCGTACAGCTCGTCGGCGCTTTGACAGCGTGACGCGTCAATACTTATCTCAACCCACGGCACGACCGAGGTGAGGATTGGCTTGATCGATATCGTTCCGCCGTCAACGACGGTAACCAACTCGCAACTCTTTTCGCCCTGTTCTCGCCCGTTCCGGCCTTGGATATTACCCGGATAGACAATATATGGGTCTGTGCAGAGAATCTGTCGGCTATGTACGTGGCCAAGCGCCCAGTATTGGTAACCCTTGTTTTTTAAGGTCTGCAGCGAACATGGAGCGTAGTTTGCGTGCTCCGAGATCCCGCCAAGGTTCGTATGGAGCACTCCGATATTGAAATATCCGGGAACCGCCGGAGGATAGAGCGCGGCCAAGTCCTCGGTTACCTCGGGTGTCGAAAAGCTCTGACCGTGCACCGCTATCCGCAACTTGTCATCCCGGAAAGTCTGGGGCTCGGCCGCCCGAAATACATGAAGAGTTTTAGGCCGGCGAAGTTGCTTAATCAGCTTGCTGGCGGCATCGTGATTTCCGTAAATTAAATATACGTCGATTCCTGCATCTGCCAAACGCGCTATCTGCTTATTGAAAAACAGTGCCGACTCGAAACTCTTGAGTCCAGTGTCGTAAAGATCGCCCGCAATGATAAGGAAGTCCACTTCTTCGGAAATCGCGGCGTCGAGAATCCTTTCGAACGCGCGCCGTGTGGCGTTCCGTATCTCCGTTGTCGGAGCGCCGGGATACTCAGCGAGGCCCTGAAGCGGCGTATCAAGATGGACGTTGGCGCAGTGTATGAATTTCATATACCCGGGGTGCATCTTTCAATGCACTCCTAATGTACCGAATCTGTGGTTTTCTGCGCTGGTTCGTTCGGCAATTGGCAGCCACAAGAGCTCTTGTCGAACCAGTATCGGCGGTACTGCTGGAGCACCAGCGATGCGTCATCCTCTCACCACCACTCGCGAAAAAGTTTTAGGTCCCATTCTGGGAGACGTCACCGAATCATTCCCGAGAAACGCCGTCCGCAGCAGGCTAGCAGCGTGTGGTGAAACGCGGTACCGGGGCGTGACCTCGGGCGTGTTGTGATCGTCTTAAGATCATGGCGATGGGACGACGAAAGAAGCGGGTCCGGCAAGAGGGATTATGGACACCAACCGCGGCGCTGCCGGTGAACGCGAGTCATCCGTTTTACCAACGGCTGAATCAGATCCTCGACGAGAAGAAGTTCGATGAGTACGTCGAAACGATCTGCGAAGACTTCTATGCGGGCGAGGTGGGCCGGCCGGGCCTGTCGCCGGGGATTTATTTCCGGCTGCTGATGGTGGGCTACTTCGAAGGGATCGATTCGGAGCGCGGAATCGCATGGCGGGCCAGCGATAGTCTGTCGATCCGGTCGTTCGTGCGGATCGCGCTGGATGAAAGCGTGCCGGACCATTCGACCATCTCGCGAACCCGGCGTTTGATGGATGTGGAGACGCATCAGGCGGTGTTCCAGTGGGTTCTCACCGTGTTGGCCGAGAAAAAGTTACTGAAGGGGATGACGATCGGCGTGGACGCGACGACGCTGGAAGCCAACGCGACGCTGCGGTCGATGGTGCGGCGAGACACGGGGGAGCGTTACGAAGAGTTTCTCACCAGGCTGGCGAAAGAAAGCGGCGTCGAGACGCCCACCAGAGAGCAGTTAGCCAAGCTGGATCGCAAGCGTCCGAAGAAGGGATCGAATGACGATTGGACGCATCCGCACGATCCGGACGCGCGCATCACCAAGATGAAGGACGGTCGCACGCATCTGGCTCACAAGGCCGAACACGCGGTGGACATGGAGACCGGCGCGATTGTCGCGGTCACGCTGCACGGAGCCGATGAAGGCGACACAGCGACTATTCAGGAGACGGTGGCCGAAGCCGGCGAGCGCATCACATCCGTGGTTGCGGATACCGACAACGACGAAGTTGTAAAGCTGGTGAGCGCGGAGGGCCCGCGCGAGGTAGTCACCGATAAGGGTTATCACAGTCGTGCGGTAGTGAGTGAACGGACTCAGTGGGGCGTTCGTACGTATTGCTCGGAGCCGAATCGCGGGCGGCAGCGGTGGAGCCAGCAAGAGCGGGAGCAGGCGGCGGTGTACGCGAACCGGCGGCGCGTTCGCGGAGAGCGAGGCCTCCGTTTGTTAAGGCAACGCGGCGAGAAGCTGGAACGATGGAATCAGCACTTGTATGATCGCGGCGGGATGCGGCGGGTGCATTTGCGCGGCCGGGGAAATATCCTCAAGCGGCTGGTTGTGCACTCGGGCGCGGCGAACCTGGGGCTGTGGATGCGCAAACTGTTCGGCAAAGGCACGCCGCGAGGACTTGCCGGAGCGCTGCCAGCCACGATTTCGACGGCGGAAGCTGCCACACGCCTCTGGTCGGTTCCAGCAATGCTGATCCGGAAAATCGGCGACTGGTTGGCTCGGGTCGAACCCGCTCAAATCCTTTCCGCCGCGGCGTGAAAACAGCCCATTTCACCTCGCGCTGCTAGAGGCCGACCCATTTGCAGGAAAGCCTCCAGCAAGAACGGAAACTTTCCTTTCCATCCGCCGCGCTGACATGAGAGGGCGTTCTCGATATGATGATCAAGTTCTTCTATAACACCACTCGTGACGAAGAAGGCCAATCCCGCATCCTTCGCGATACCAACGATACGCTGGAACTGCCCGCTGCCATCTTCGATAAGTTCTTCAGCAAGCAACGGTAGAATGGCCGACGCATCCATCCAAATCTCGCCGTGCGAGAACATTTTGTCTACCGCGGTCTGCACGTCAGGCGTCTGACGTAGGAAAGCCATAACCGTATATGCGTCTGCCAGGTCGTGAAGGTAAAGCGTGATCGCCTCGGCGGTGCTCGTTAGAACTTGTCTGACGAGCGATTCCAACCAGACCGGATTTGAAGCAGCATTGCCCTTCGGAGCGGCCTGAAGGCGCAGATCGGCCAGTACAACGTCGCTCAGATGGTCTGTTCCAAAAGATGACAGGTGTCCGAGTAGGACGGCGGACGCAAAGGATTCCGACCTGTCGTAAAGGCAACGATCGAGAACGCGACGAACTCGGATTGTGGTTGCGTCCACGTCGGGTGCAGAGTCCCCAGGTGCCACAGCGGTTTTGGCAACAACGTTCCGAATCTCCTGGACGAGCGCGAGCTCGCCCAACTCCTGTGCTGCCAAATATTCCGCCACACGCTGACTTTCTTCATATGTGAGGCAGAACTCATCGGTCGTTGGCCAATGTCGGATCGCACGCTTGGCTAGTCGTGTAAGCGCGCTATCGGTCAGTTGGTCAACTCGCTCGACGGGGTCCTTCGGAAGCAGTTGGTGCATCCTAATTTTAAGATCATTACGGGTCATCCGATGTTCGGAGTTCGTGCGGATCAGTACTGAACGTATAAGGGCCTCGAAAGAAACCCTGGTGAGCCCCTTTTCCTGCACCTCGTCGCGCAATTGCAGCGAGAGATAGACATGTGCAGCCTTGGTTTCATACGTCTCCAAGACGGGAGACCGCTTCAGGACGCCTTCCGAAGCCAAATAGGAGTCCACGATATCTATCGCCAGGGCCTCAGCGGCAGCCTCGGTACGCGAATCCACTCTGTGGCGCTCCAGGAAGAAACTGCGGTCCCGAATGTCCAAATGGAGGTGGTATTTCTTTCGCAGCTCGTTCTTGAGCACATCACCTTCCGCACCGATTATTTGGTTAGTCACGTAGATCAGCACTTGTGCACCCGGAATGGTTTCGGATATCCGACTGGCTGTCTTTCTTATCTTCACGTCCCACCTTTTGGCTACGGAATATTGAAGGATCTGAGTGGTATCGTCAACAGGGGAGAAGAGCTTCCGCATCTCTGCCTTCGTCCCCGCCGGGTGATGCGACCGTCCGGAGTTCCGGCAGTTCGATGGCAAGAAACTCAGACGCAAAGCGTTCAAACCTTTCCCAATTCGGGGAGGTAAGCCTCTCTAACGCAAGGCGCAAGCGATTGTCTGTCATACAGGTGAAACTCCACTAGTATCGCACGCGCTTTTGAAGGGGCAGGACCGAATAAGTGTGACGGGCCGGTTGCCTCGCCTCTTGGGACGTTAAGCAGCATTGTCGGCTATATCCATTAGGTGGCCGAACACGGTATCGGTTTCGCGAAAAGGGAGCGGAATATGCCAGGAAGCGATTCCGAGAAAGGCGACCATCGCGGCGAGTCCATAGAACATCTAATCGTAAGATCCGGTTTGCCGCAAACCTAACCCGCGGCGCCATCGCGCTCCGCGAACGTTCGCAATACCAAGCATGTGATGTCATCATGCTGGCGGGTCAATCCGACAAACGTGTCCACCGATGACATGAGCTGTTTGAGGACGTTGACGGCGCTTCCTTTTGCTTCAGAAAGAACTCCCAACATGCGCCGCTCATCGTACTCTTCTTCACGATCGTTCTCGGCTTCCACAAGTCCGTCCGTGAAGATCACCAACAGGTCCTTCGCCGCGAGAGTTGCGGTCCCACATTCGTAGCGGGCGCTCGGCGTGATGCCCAGAGGCAAGCCTCCGGTCTCCAGCCGATCGACGACCCCGGAAACGTGGCGCAGCACCGGCCAGTTATGTCCCGCGTTCACATAGCTCAGGCATCCTGTGGCGGGCTCCAACTCAGCGAGAAACGCCGTGGTGAATCGCCGTCCGCCCATGTTTTGCGCACAGGCATATCGATTGAGGCTTCCTACCACATCCAGCAGAGAACCCGGAAGCGCGGCCAGAGTCCGAAGACTCGCCTGCAGCGTGGCCATCAACAGAGCTGCCGGAATGCTCTTCCCGGCGACATCCGCCACTACCAATAGAAGACGCTCATCCTGCTCGGCGGCGGCGGGGCGGAAGAATGCGTCGTAGTAGTCCCCTGCGACCGTGTTGGCGGGGCGCGTCGCGAACGCGATGTCTACGCCCGGAACCTTGGGAGGCGCGGCCGGCATCAACCAGCTCTGAATCTCGCGAGCGATCTCTAAATCCCGTTTCATCGTCACGCGGTCCGACAGTTCCAGAGCGAACAGGACTAGCAACCCAATGCCGCCGAAGAACCTTACATGCTCCATGCTGAAGTCATTGTCTTCCGTATGCACACTGAACGCCGGGAAAAACAGCAGCACTAGCGCGATCAGAAACAGGACCCGGCGCGCCGGCGACAGCTTCATCATCATCGACCAGAACAGGCCACGGACAACCCGCCAGAACCGCCTCCACCGCGATTCCCCCTCGGTTCGGGTCCAGGGGACCTCGTTCGCATATAGCTCGTAGCTGGCGCGGGATTCGGCGTGAAATTGCGCCCAGAGCTGCTGAATCGCGATTCCGTCGGTGATGCGTTGCCAGAATGCTCTGATGCGACTTGCCATACGCCCGCGTCAAGTATACCGAAGGATGGCCGTCAGACGATCGTTGTTCGTTCACCCTAGCATTATGAGCGCACATACGCCTGGTTCACATTTTGCTTCAAGAACTCGCGGAACGCACCTTGGTACTTGGGTAGACGCAGCCTGCCGCCAATAGTGTGCTTGTCCGTAAACTTGATCTCCGAGGACGGATTGAAGTAGGCAATCGCGTTTTGTCGGGTCAGGACGAAGGGCGGGCAGCCGTTCTGCAAGAGAATGCCGCTCGCAATCAAGGACCCTGTACGATGATTGCCTTCCTGAAAAAGCTGTGGCTGACTAAGTACGCCCACGTAGACTTGTGAGGCGACCTTATATGGATTCTCGGTCTCATGTTTCCGATACCAGCGACGGATCGGCTTGACATAGTCTCGGAAGTTATCGAAGAACTGCTGGCGGGTTACGGCGAGGTGCCGGCCGAACACACGTGAATCGTACCCTGTACCCAGCAGCACTATGTGGTTCATCTGCAAGAGCGCTTCGAGGCCATCGCGGCTAAACAAGTCGAGCCCCTGGTCGACGACCGCATCTAGAAATTCGTAAGCTGCGATCATGTTCTCCCGCACCGTATCGGTAAAATCATCACGCCGGCAATTGAGTGTCGCGTTGATAGCCGGGAAGTGACGCTGCACATCACCTAACTCATCCGCAATACGTCCAAGGTGCAAGCGCATCGCTTCACATCACTTGCAGGCAGTAGAGCACATCCTAAGAAGCGATTCAACCTTTGTCGGGAGGTCCGGGAATGCCTGAGCCGAATCTTTTTGGGCCCTACTCCACGGAAATCGCCAGGACCAGCGTATGCCAACCGAACTGATCGCGCATTATCGACTGTGCGCCTTTGGGTCTGGCTCTGGTTTTGGCAAGCAGTCGCGAGCCTTCTCATATTCGACTCGGTTGAGTCGAAAAACAGCGCCGTTTTGTCCGTCCACTGCCACGTTTTCATAAGTCGGTGTCTGCCCTTCGGTCAAACGGACAAGCACGCGCGTCTTGGGGATCGAGTCACGCTTTGTGTCCCTGTTGGAAGTCTGATATGCGAAAACGATCTGTTCCGCGGTGGCCCCACCGAATGTCGTCGTGGCGAAAAACGGCACACATCGTTTCTCGCCGGGAATCGCTGGGCGATCAATCGGTTGCAGCGGCTGTTCAGCGGCTGTAGCAAGTATTATGCAGCTCACAGTGAGCGTGACGAGTCGTAAAGTTTGTCTCATGCATCCCCCCTACTAACTCCCACTGGCAGTTGAGATCTCTGGCGATCGAATTGGCTTCGCCAATCCCGATAGAGTATTGTCTAACCGGAGGTGACCGATGTCAACGCGCAGAGCGTTTTGTCACATCCTTGCGACGGTTCCTTCGCTCATGCTCGCGCACGCGCAAACCCCGCGCTCGAAGAGCCAACCGGATGTCCCCTTTCTCCCCACCACCGACGAAGCTGTCCGAGCGATGCTCAGCCTGGCAGAGGTCAAGAGGACGGACATAGTGTACGACCTGGGTTGCGGAGACGGTCGGATCGTGATCGCCGCCGCGCGAGTATATGGCGCTCATGGCGTCGGGATCGATATCAATCCCCTGCGCATCAGGGAAGCCAGGGAGAACGCCAAAAAGGCGGGTGTCGACGAGTTCGTCCGATTTGAAGAAAATAATCTGTTCCAAGCCGACATTCACGAAGCAACAGTCGTGACGCTGTTCCTGCTGTCGAGCGTCAATGTCAGGCTTCGTCCCAAGCTTCTCGCAGAACTCAAGCCGGGGACTAGGGTTGTCTCCAATACATTCAATATGGGCGACTGGAAACCGGATAAACAAGCTGCGGTTGGCGATCCAACGCGAGAACCCTTTTTCAGCCACCAGCTGTTTTTATGGATAGTTCCGAAGCCTCAACGTCATCACTGACTTAACCCCTCCGAGCCCGCCAATCATGTGATTTTCGCGGCCAGCCTCATACATTACGGGCGAATGGATGATCCTCGATCGGAGATCGGCCCCGACAGCGACCGCCTGATGCGCGCATTATCGGTGCCCCGTTCGGGCGTCCCATCAGCCGGCCGCTATATGGCCGACTGGTCACGGCGAGAATGTCTCAACAAGGGGTTCTCTTGTGAGACGGACGCGACCAGCGGCGACCTTGGTGAGACATGCCAACGACCCAGGACTTTGAAGAGCCGTCCCGCCTATACTCGTGAAGGAGAAGCCGGCGATGGTCAGGCTGCGCAGTTTGGAGTCGGGTGATATCGACGCTGTCCATGCGTTGATTTCGAGAATCGATGTAGTGCGCCACATGCGGTTGCCGTTATGTTCACGAGAGGAGAGCGAGAAATTTCTGCGTGATTCGCTCCTTGAATCCACATCGGACCCTTGGAAATCCATCGTCCGGGCCATCAGCGATAACGCAGGAAGGGATCTCGTTGGGCTCTGCGGCTTGGTCATCCTGAGAGGCGCTGAAGAAGGCGAGATCTGGTACTTGGTTGAGCCGGGATCTTGGGGCAAGGGGATCGCGACCGAAGCAGCAAAACTTCTGCTCGATTATGGATTCGGGGAACTCGGGCTGCACCGGATTTGGGCCACGTGTCTTCCAGAGAACCCCGCATCGGCGCGAGTCCTGGAGAAGGCCGGCATGAGAGCGGAAGGGTTCCTCGTCAAGAACGTCAAGATACATGGAGTATGGAGGAGCAGTTTTCTATATGCTATGCTCGCCGAGGAATGGAGCCGCGCCTCCTTCAATTCGGCACCCGAATCAGGGTCAGTTGTCGCGTAACGCGTACACCGCCAACACTGCGCGCTCACGCCGCGCGGTCGTCAACAGTCTGGTGCCTGATGTGTGGTGTTATCGGCGGTGTCGCGACAGCCGTCGCGAAGTCCTTGGTACACCTTTTGTGGGTCAAGAAGAACTGACGTAGTCGTGGCTGGGATTCTGCCTATGCGGCGTCGGCATCGATCAATTCTATTCGGGGAGCCCGGATGCCCGAAATGATGACGTTCCGGCTGTTAACCCCACCGCATGAATGTTCGTCTAGGCGGCTAGATCAAACATATCATAAGCTCAATGTTTTGAGCCGATAATGAGCATTATCGGCCCTCTGGACATTACCTCGGAAAAGTCGGCCACAGCAAAGGGAATGTTGCACTGCACGCTGCCTCGAACGCTTACGTCTATACTGCTGGTATGATGGCGCGGGTTTCACGATTGGTTCTCTTGATCGTGGCTTTCGCCGTGGTCGCATCCGCCCAGGACACTCGGTTTTCCTGTGTTGAGCCGCCAGAGATTCGCCATCTCAGCTTGAGCGAAGTGCGCGCGCGGTCCGGTGCCGGCCCGGACAATTTTTTTCTGTTAAAGAGGTTGCTGGAACTGACGCCTGACAGACCGAAGCCGGGAAAGCTCGCGCCACTTTTCGATCAAAAGCTCAAGGATCACCGTGACGATCCGCGATATCTATACCTCTATGGACGATCGCTCATGGGGAAAGATACGCCCAAGTCGATTGTGCAATTGAATCGGGCCGCGGAGGTCGCGCCGGATTTTCCTTGGACGTATAGTGCGCTGACCATAATTTATTCCAGCCGGAACTTCACCGATACGCCCAAGCTGCTCGCCAGTATCCGCGCCTATCGTAAATTGTGCCCCGCGAATCTGGACGGATTTACCTATTTGAACTCCGTTTCCGATCCGACCGAATCGGCACATTGGGCCAAAGAATTGCGTACCCTACTCGAGAACAGCATCGAGCAGCAGGATGGACGGTATTGGAGCGCACTCTGGGCCGCCGAGTTTCGGCTGGCGCCAAAATCCGAATACGAGAAACTACGGGCGCAAGTCGCGGAGGACGTCCGGCGACTCGAATCGGTCCCGGAACCGTGGAAGCGTGATTTTCTAGTCGATCTCGCGACCGGGTACGAACTGACCAATCGGCCGGAGGCGGCGAAGAGAATCCAGCGGCGACTCAATCCCGATCAGGAAGCGATGAAGGCCGACCACGTATTAATGGACGAAACACAGTGGAATGCTCCATTGTCGGCGGATCAACGTGAGGCTGCGTTTCGCGAACTCGCTCGCCGTGCCGCGGCCTGGGTCCAGGAATGGCCGGAAAGCAGGCTAGCCTGGGGCCAGCTCCTAACGAGTCTTCCTCACAAACCGGGCTGGACGAAGCCGGAGATGGAACACGCGGGTGAAGAGGCGATAAAGGCTGAAGCCGCGATGGGCTTTGACTGGAACCTCGGAGGGCAAAAGCTCGAAGTCTCACGCCAGTGGGTGCATTACGGCATCCGTCCCGAGGATTGCATCAGAATGGCGCAGGAAACGCTCGACGCTCTGGCGCTAGGTCCAGAAGAGCGTAACGATCTTTATTCCCAGCCGAATTTTCATCCGGATATCAACCTCATGAACCGGAATACGATGTTCGCGCTTGGCGTGATTGTAGACGGGTCGCTTCTTTTGAAAGACTTCGAAGGTGCGCGCTCCGCGATCGGGAGAATGGAGAAGTGGGTAAACGACAACCAATCGCTTGAGAGCGAGCCCAATGCCGGATTCTGGCGCTGGCGAGGCTTATGGCTGAATTCGCAGGGGAAACTCGCGGAAGCAGAAGGTCGAAAGCTGGACGCGATTGCGCTCTATACGCGGGCGATCGCTGGTAGGGCGGGCGATTCCGAATTGGCGAAACACGCACGCGAACTTTGGGGCGAACTCGGTGGAACAAATGAGGCGTGGAGTTTTCTGATCGCGAACAGCCCGGTTCCTCCCAAGGCGCCCACACCCGGGAAAACTACGGTAAGCGTCGCGTCGCAGTTCGCGGCGTGGCAGAACGTGGGCAAGGCTCTCAACGAAATGAATCTTCACGACCCCGCAGGCAAAACGTGGACGCTCGCGAACTTTCAGGGGAGGATGACATTCGTGACAGTGTGGGCCACTTGGTGCGATCCTTGCCGCGAAGAGCTTCCGAGCGTGCAGAAGCTGTACGACCTCACAAAGACGAGCAAGGACGTGCAGGTGATCACTTTGAATATCGATGAGGACCCTGGATTAGTCGATCCGTTTCTCGCCGCGAAATGGCTACAGCTTCCCGGTGCTCGTGTCCGCCGCTGAATACGCGACGCACACGGCTGGAGTACTGAGCATCCCACAGAACTGGGTAGTGGACCGCGTCGCGACTTTACGTGAGAAGAGTTCGGGCTTCGACGACAAGATCACCGACTGGCCCAACCAAATGTTCGACAAACTGGCGCGGAGCCGGCGATAGGGCAGCCAGGAAATCGGCCTGTTGTGCAACATTGTCGGACGTTGCTTTTGCGCCTCGGTTTTCTTGATCCAGAACGCGTTGAATTTCGAGAAAAATGGCGCTGTAGCTCTCCCTGGCATTAACTGATTTCAGAAAAGAGCACAGTCCGAGAGTTCCAGCCCTTCTGTGGGACCGGCTGAGACGATGGGCGTGCTCGGGGGAATGTGCGAAGACAGCTCAAAGCGTTCGAAGCGGCATCAATCAGCGTGATTGACGGGTCGGTTCATCCGGCCAGTTTAGCCGCTTCGGGAACGGTCATCGTTTCGCGACGGCAATGCCCGCAACTTCGAAGTGCGCGCCGAATAGCAGCTTCGCCACACCTACAAAAGCGCGCGCCGGAAAATTCGCGTGAAAGTACTTACTGTAGACGCCGTTGAATGCATTATAGAGAGCGAGATCCGTGCAATATACCTGAATCGAGACAACGTCATCCATGGTCATGCCGGCGCTCTCGATTGTCTTTTTGAGCTGCTCCATGATGTTTCTCGCCTCTTCTTCCGCCGAAAGGCCGGCCGCGAGTTTGTCGGTATCTGCGATAGTTCCAGCAATATATAACGTTTGGCCGACCAGAACCCCGCTGCTGAAAGGCAGGTGCTTCTCGCCGGCCAGCTGCGATTTCAGAAACTTGCGATCGCTCTGCGCAGCGGCCGTTGCCGCGAGGAGAAGAGAGCCGATTAGAAGACGCGATTTCATCTGTTTCCTCCAAGATCGAAGTACGTGGATGCTTTGCAATGCGCCGCGGCCGACAACACCAGAATGCCGCGCATAGGCGGATTCTATCGCAATCGCGTAGGACGCGCTGCGATGTATTGCTTCTTATCTTAAATTTCCGATACGCCCGTCCTTTGCTTAGCGGCGATTCTTTCGAAAATCGTTTTCGAACGCCAGCCGAACAGAGCGGAGCCGTCTTGGTCGGAATCGCGGAAGCGGCAAGGTGCTCGTGGGGGGCGAGTTGCGAAGACGGCTGCGAAAAGACTCCTCGCCGAATCAGATGACACTCGAATCGGACTGATAACGCGCATTGAACTAAGCCGTAGGCGCTAAGAAGGCTGATGCGTGATAGTATTTGGCAGGGCAATTGACATGCGACTGGTCTTCCAGCTGAAAGCGATCGGCGTTATCGCGGCGATGTTTTGCGCCTCCCAAGCCTTCGGCGCGGTGGTGTCTTGCGGCGTACATGAGTCGCCCATCTCCTGCCAGCAGCGCGCGGACACGGCGGCCCTCAACGAAAGGGCCTACGCCGAAGGCGCCAGGGTGAAGGCGGAGTTCAATCGTGATATCACCGCGGCGCGTGCGAAATTCTGGGCGACGTATCCGGACAAGCCCGGTTTCGAGGCCGCCCGGGACAAATTTGTGGAGATGCTTCGCACCAAGGACATGTATTTCCTGATTCTGAGATCGATGGCGGCGATCGGAAATTCGGCCGGTGGCGCGAAAGTAAACACGGCGGATTACTCGAAGCTCGGCGATCTCTATGTGGGCGGGACGCCGCTGGACAATGGTATTTCCCGGCCTTCGGACCCGGAGTTCACCGACTGGGCCGATACCTTTGCGAAGAACCTCCAAGCCAACGGCGGCGTTTTCACGTTGCAGGCGCCCGCCAACGCTTACAAAGCGCTCGCCCAAAGCGAAAAGGAATACGAACGCTATATACTGGCGCGCGATTGGGGGGAGTTCGACCTGCTGAATCGCATTCCCGTGGGATACGAAGCGCCGCGCAATTATGCCGCGATGCTGTATTTCCGCTTCGGCCACGTTCCGCAACAAACCGGATTCGACATCGTCACGAGCATGGTGAAAACGCTGGGCGCCGATGTGGTCGATAGCGCCTCCAATCAGGTTAAGGCCGCGCCGAAAGAGCACGACGGCACGCTGAAGGTGACGGTCGCCGAGCCCGTGAGGATCGGCCCGGGTGGAACCAAATTGCCGGACGATACCATCCCGATGCCGTCCCAGGTGATCGGATTTTACGTCGGCCAGCTCCGGGCATTTGAGGAACTGGCCACGCGCGGCGACGATCGCCGCTATCTGCTTGGACTGATCGGCGGCAACACATCCACGCCAGGGGAAAAATCGAGCTACGTGGGTAAATGGGATCGAGCCGCCAAGGCCTACGACCGTTACGTATTCGCTTTCGGCGAACCGGAGGTGCTGGGGGCGGCGCGCAAGGTGCGGACAGCCGTGAAGCGGATGACGGACCTCTACGTGATGGATCCCCAGGCGCTCGGCTCAACCCGCATGGCGCCCTATGCCGCGTTCGAAGATGTGCTCACGCGCCAGGATCCCCGGGGCTACGTCCGGTCCATGCTCGCGTTTGCGAAGAACGCGAATTCGAAGGCCGATGTCGATGCCGCTTATCGCGATTTCATGGCGGGCAAGACCGAGGCCGCGGTCATCGAAACGGCCGCGAAAATGGCGGCCTACCGTCCCGAGCCGGCCCTCGACCTCGAGACGCTGACCAAGGCGGTGAACGGCACGATTTCTGTCGATAAACCCGTGCAGACGATGGTTGACGATTGGCAGTACACTGCTTGGAAGGGATTCTCGCCCGGCGCGCAATCCACGTACATCAGCCGCGGCCTCGTGCCGGACCGGCCCGGCAGCGCGAACCTCGTGCCAGGACATGTAGATGGCCGCGCAACTTTTAAGCTGCAATCCATTAACGAGGACCAGGCCCGTCTGTGGTTGACCGAGATTGCTTACAATTATCCGGACTATCGCGCGACGCCTCCGCACGACACGGAAATCGCTTACGCCTCGAAGCATCCGGCGCCGAAGCCGAATCCGAGCGTGTCGCCAACTGTGGAGAGCGGCCAGGAAACACTCACGGTCGGCGGAAGGCAATTGGCGTCGCGATGGCAATCAGTCTCCACGCCGAGGGGCGGATGCACTTCGACAACCAAAGTGTGGCTCAGCGACGAAGTTCCCGGAGGGGTCGTGCGCAAGCTCCAGTCCATGGAGTGCGCGCCCGCCGGCCGGGGGCGGTCGATGGGAAGGAACACCGAAACGATTCTCGAATCGTTTCAGGGCGCGCGCCAACCCGGCTTTACCGACGTCTTCGAAGAGCGCGCGGTGGAATCGGCCGCCGCGCCGGCCACGGCGGTTCCGAACATTTACACGCCTGCGGCCCCGTCGAAAGGGCGCACAGCGCCGGCGATCAATCCGGGGACTCCGCCGGCCACGCCGTCCCATCCGTCCGCGGCCGACACCGAGTTCACCGACCCCGCCTATCCGAATTACTATTTGACCGACCAATCCGCGACGCTGTCGTTGAGCCATTACTGCAACTCCCTTTATCACCCTCCACTGCTTACCGCCGAGCAGAATCAGATGCTGTATAAGAACGGCGCGATCGTCCAACAGGACATCCAAACATGCATCGGGTGGTTCGATGTCAAGGAGGTTCGCGCGAATCGCAAGCAGGCGATGCGATTCTGCCTCACCAACAATAATTTCGCCGCTCGCGGACAGGGAGCGAGGAGAGCCTCCTATGACGCGTGCATGAATCAGAACGACATCGTCACGGCACTATGCACGCAGGAGCTCAATGTTCGCGCGGCACTCGACCGGAATTATCGCGGACAAGTGTATTCGTGTCCGGCGGCCGCTCCCGCCAGCTACGGGGAATCCGCAGTTGTGCTGCAGGGCGGGCACGAAGATACGGTGCCGCTGATGATCGCCGCGCCGGGATTGCCTCCTCTGCTACAGGCGCCGCTGCCCAAAGGACTCCTTCGGGGCGGCACTCCCCTGCCGAAGCGCTGAGCTTCCTACACGAAGGGATGGATTGGAGGATGATGATCAGATCGCATGATCCCCCAGGCTGGACCTCCGATCACGCGCGATCCGGAGAGCGCGGCGCAGGAAGCGCTGCGGCGCTCGCTCGAAAACCAGCCCGGCTTCGTTTCCCCGGCGCTTCGTTCCAGTTCTGCCAGACGCCCTCAGTGTCTTCCAACTCGATGGTGGTGGGGGGGATTAAATGACAGCCTTTTTTCGCGAACCGGCAAGCGCCTGTTATGTGGTGATATCGGCAGGCACTTCTCGGAAGGATACTGCATGAAGAAAACTTCCGGATGCGCCGTAAGCCATCCTGAACCGCCGCCTACCATCAACGAGTCGGCGACTGTACGTCCGCGTGGATTAGTAAATACTGGGGGCGCTCATCGGGATCAGCCGCGAACAATCGTCCTCGGGCGCGCCCGTTCAATCAGGCTTTCCCGGACTTCCCATTCCATTGGTAATATAAGATTCGCTTTTGCAACAAAGGGAGCCATATTCCAAAGCCCTAGAGAGAGAACACGGCCAGAAGTTGAAGTGCATGCAATGCAGACAGATTGATCCCATGTAGCACGAAAGAAGGACATCTCATGTCAACAGAGGAAAGCAAGGCCCTCGTCCGCCGCGAGTATGAACAGGGCGTGAATAAGAAGGACTTTGACGTCAGAGACGGGGCCTTGGCCAGCAACTACCTAGGCCACTTCCCAGGAGTTCCGCCAATCCAGGGGATTGAAGCCTTCAGGCAATTTACATCAGGCTTCTTCACAGCCTTTCCTGACCTGCAAACAACAATCGAGGATCTGATAGCTGAAGGAGACAAGGTGGCGGTCCGCCAGACCTGGCGTGGCACGCATACCGGGAACTTTCTAGGGATTCCCCCGACTGGGAAGCAGGTGGTTTTTACCAGTACTGAGTTCTACCGCGTAGCTGGTGGCAAACTTGCAGAAGAGTGGGTCGAACTTGACATGCTTGGGCTGCGGCAGCAGCTTGGAGCGATCCCGCGGATGGGATAGATCGGGACAGCGCCTTTACCGCGCAGATGGCATCCAACGGCGGAGACGCCCAAGAACGGCGTCCGACACAGGAGGGTTTTCGCGGCTTCTCGGCTTTTCTTTCACCAGGATTGTCACCTTCGCGTGGACGAGATGCGGGCACAGATCAAGACTCTTGTTGCAAAGGCGGCCGACGTCCGCGCATAACCTGAACAGTTTTTCGCTCCCTTTGCACGAAGTCATCAACTTGACGGGTAACGCCCTATGCGCGGATTTAACAGCCTCGATTCTGTCCATTTGGTTGGCAATACGAAAGTAAAACTACAAATGTGCAGTGGAGGCGAGCCCGAACTGATGTCCACCATTATCGACAAGTCTAAGCCTGTCCGAGTTTCGGGGAAGCGTAGTGCCCTTTCGCCCACGCGACCGTATCGGCCGCAGCGCGCTCCGGTTCGGTTGGCTCTGCCTTAAGAGCAGTACGAAAGCGCTGATCGTCGATCACGAATGGCCCTTCCCACTGATACAACATTTCGTTTATCTCTCGAATCATGGGGACGACGAGCCCCAGCGCTCGCATGGCCCATCTTGGCATGACCGTCAGTTCGATGTCGCGGCCCAGATAATGTGAGAATCGCGCAACGAGAGCCCGCATCGATTCGGCCGGCGGGCAGGGCAGCATCCAAGGTTTGCCGTACGTATCGTCACCTGCCGTGCCCAATGTCGCGAGCCCTGCGGCGACATCCGGCACGTAATGATAAGTGTGGATCGCATCCGGATTGACCAGCACACGTCCCCGTCCGCCCGCGATCACAGGTTTCCAGAATTGATCCCCCACGTGGCTGAGCGTGGCGCCCGGGCCGTAGTAGTCAGAAGCCCGCCCCGCGGTCGCGCGCACCTCCCCGCGACGATGCGCTTCAAATAACCGCTCGGCTTCGCGGGCGCGGATCTCGCCTTTACGGCTGCATGGATTCATCGGTGTGTCCTCATTCATGGGGTGCCCACCGGTCCGTCCCAACATGTACACGCTTTCGAGCACCACCAGCCGCGCACCGCTGCCTCCGGCGGCGGCGATCAGATTATTGATGTATTTGGGAATTACCTCGGCCCAGATGCGTGCGGAATATGGCGGATTCATGCAGTGATAGACGGTGGCCGCGCCATGAGCGGCTTGCCGGCAGAAACTTGGGTCCGTCGCATCGCCCTGCATCAGTTCGATCCCTTCCGGCGCGCCGGCGGAGCGCTTCACGATACGCACGCGCAGGCCGCGTTTGGCTAGGAGGCGAGCGAGTGGTTGCCCCACCTGGCCGCCGCCAAAAATGACGTGTAGCTCGTCAGGCATTGCCCCCCCTTCTGATTTGTAGCACCGCTCTGCGGACGGTGCCGGCTTGCCGAGTATCGCCGCCACCAGCACACTGGAGACGTTGGCCGCCGCGGGCTTCGGTTGCTGGTTGCTCGTCAACGTTATGGGTCATTATCGGCTTCTATTCCGGAGTATCCTGTGACCGCTTTGCTTCGCGTTCGGCGGCAAGCTGGAACTCCATGATCTGCTTGCGCTTTTGAATGATCGCTTCGGCCAGATTCCGCGCAGGCGGCAAGGGCGGCAAATCTGCATAGGGGTCCTTGTAGTCGGGTCCGTAACGCTCTCGTCTTCTCGCCAGGATCTTATCCCGAATCGCTTCAAAGGCGGCTCGCTCCCGCTCTTCCGGCACGCGCGCGGCTTCTAATCGGCGTATTCGGTTGAGTATCGCTCTCATGGCCGGTATCGTCAGTCCGAATCAGGTGCCGTCCGGATGATTGCACGAAGGGCCTCCAGTGGCATTCGTTCGTTTGGCCGGAAGTCCGGGTCTTCGTTCCTCTTCCTGAGCCATTGGCGCCAGTACTCCAACCACTCCTCCGAATGTGGCCTGAGACCCGTCGAATCGGTCAGCAGAGCTTCGAGGGTCGCGAGTTGGCGTTGAAGGTGCGTCATTTCGTGGCTGGCATTTCTCGGCCGCGGGTCAGCAAGGGCAATCACGGCGTACCATCGTATTCAGACCGCTCGTTTCCGCACCCTTTTCCCGCAGAAACCTCTCCAGCTTCTCCGCGCTCATGTGAAACGGGATGTTGAGAAAGTTCACGATACCGATCCGGCCGGTGGGCAGAAACCCGCATTCCCGAAGAATCCCGACGCATGTGTCCATATCCAGTGCCAGTCCCCAACCCGCATGGCACGCCACAAGCAGAAGCTGTGGTTTCCCCACGGTGGGTGAAAATCGATCCTCCAGCTTTGCGATCCGCCTGGTGACCGTTCTCATTGCACCCTGTGCGCTCGTACGCGGAGATAGCTGCGGATCGTCTTCATCGTTTCTGATTTCCCTGCGACGCGGCTTGTTCGAGAGCCGCCACTCGCGCTTCGATGTCCTCGATCTCGATGGCCTTGGTCGTGTGGTCCAGGATGCTGTCCGCAGCCCGAACTTTAGTCGCCGGCGGCGTCGCCTGATCCAGCATGACTTTGCCCAGAGTCGTAACGGCCGCACTGGATAAGTGATGCAACCTTGCGATCGACTGCGCGAAGGCCGCACGCTTGGCGGCACGGTAGGCGGCGTCGAACTCTGGTTCCTTTTGCCACCGCAACAGCGTTTTGGTCGAGACATTCACCGCCCGGGCCGCTTCCTCGATGGTGCGGTGCGTCAGGAGCGCGATGATTGCGTCTTCTTTCTTGCGACCGAATTTTGCGCCGTGGCCGGACATCTGAGGACATCTGAGGACATCTGGGCGTCTTTCAGCCCGACTGTCCTCCCTCCGATCTGCCGCGCCCCCCCGCTCGCAACCGGATCTCGTTTACCACCTCGCCACCTACATCCACCACCACAAGTGTTACAAAAACCGCTTCCGATGGCGGGCCTAAACGGGTCTCCACTCGTTCCAGTCGTGCCAGGAGACGCCGGCCGATCATCGCGCCATCCCGCGCCGAAGAGCATCGCTGTTCCATCGCCAAGAAGCGCGATTCGCGGATTTGCCTTGCCTTTCAGGGCCACCAGAGGGATTCATGTGGTCGCCGCGGTAATCACCGCGCAAGGAGACAACATGACATCGATTGCAGAAACCACGGAAAAGGCGCCGGCCAGCGAAGCTGCCGAGCCGAAAACCACCAAGAAGGCCAGCGTTGGCGGACGTCGCGCCCACGGCGCGCCGAAAAAGCCCAAGTCGGGTAAAAAGGCCACCCCGGCCAAGAAAACGCCCAAAGCGCGCAAGGCAGAAAAGAAGGGGGATTCCGCCCGCGACGGCAGCAAGACCGCCAAGGTGCTCGAACTGCTGAAGCGGCCCGGCGGCGTCACTGGCAAAGAGCTGATGAAAGCCACCGGCTGGCAACCGCATTCCATTCGCGGGTTCTTGTCCGGGACCGTCGGCAAGAAGATGGGCCTGACCGTCGCGTCGACCAAGGGGGAAGACGGCGAGCGCAGCTACTCGATCAAAGCTTGACATTAGCAGCGAATCCTCTCAGCCGCCGGCCAGGTGCCGGCGGCTTTTCTTCTTTCGATCTCCCCATAGATTCCGGCCTCAGCGAAGTACTTCTTGATCGGATCAACACCAACCACCATTTGCGCGCGCAGTTGCCGAGTCCCTACGCCCAGCGCCCGCGCAAACGCGTCGAACATGCTCTCCATGCCGGTCTGCTCGACGCCGCGCATTCGCAGAAAGAGTCTGATTTTCCGGTAAGCCCTCTCCCTATTCGCTAGCCGCTCAGCTTCGTCCCGAAAGCTGCGAACCCGGGCGTGTTCGGCTTCCAGTTGCCCAAGTCGGTGATAGAGGCGCTGGCGCATCAGCTTATCGTCCGCGATCTCCCGGCGGAAACGCTTGATTCACGCCGACTCCTTCCGTTCAAGCGCGATTTCCTCGAACGTCCGGCCGTCGCCATCGAGCATAGCGTTCTTGTGGGACAGGGATTGCCAGCGCTGCACCACCACGTCCACGTATTTCGGATCCAGTTCGATGCCGTAGCAGACGCGCTCGGTTAGTTCCGCGGCAGCGAGCGTCGTGCCGCTGCCGAGGAACGGGTCATACACCAGCTCCCCGCGTCGGAGGTGATTCAGGATCGGGCGCCGCATCAGCTTCGACCGGCTTCTGGGTTGGATGATCGTACTTGTCCTCGTCTGCGCCGCCCATGATGAACTTCGGCGAAGGCGAGTCCCAGATGGTCGAGTTTTCGCCGGCCTTGCCGAACCACGGCGCGTTCTTCTTCCGGACGAACCAGCACGGTTCGTGCTGGAACCAGTACAGCGTCCTCGTTAGGACCGTTCTGCCCTTGTTCCAGATGATCTGCTGGTGATGAAGGAACCCGATGCGCAGCAAGCCGTCGAGCACTTCTCGCGTGAACTTCGATGCGTGCCAGACGTACGCCACCTCGAGGCTGGGCACCAGCTCGAACGCTTCGGACCAGTCGGCGCGCGTGTCGCCGGAGATCGTGGTCTCGGTGTGACCGCGCGTGCGTCTCTTCATGTAGCTCGGCTCGGCCGGGCCGCAGCCGTTCAGTCCGGCGCGATCGCGCCACTCGGAGTCCAGTTCAATTCCGTAAGGCGGATCGGTGACCATCAGCCGCGGCTTGCGCTCGCCGAAAAGCCGGGCGACGGCTTCCGCGCTGGTCGCATCTCCGCAGAGGACACGGTGCGGGCCCAGCAGCCAGAGATCGCCGAGTCGCGAGACTGGAGTTTCCGGCAGCGGCGGAGCGGCGTTCGCTTTCTCGTCGTCGTCGAGCGCCAGCAGGCCATCGATCTCGCCCGGATCGAAGCCAGTCAGCGACAGATCGAAATCCGATTCCTGAATTTCCTGCAGTTCCAGCGCCAGCAGCTCCTCGTCCCAATCCGCCCACGTCACCGAACGATTCACCATCAGCCGAAATGCCTTCACTTGCGCTGGCGTCCACTCGTCGCAGAGAATCACCGGAATCTCAGTGATGCCGAGCTTTCGCGCGGCCTTCAGACGGAGGTGCCCGTCGACGACCTCGCCATCGCTGCGAACCAGGCACGGGATCTTGAAGCCGAACTCGCGGATCGACTCGCACATGCGATCCACCGCCGAGTCGTTCTTTCGCGGATTGCGCGGATACTCGCGAAGCCGTTCGATTGGCCACAGTTCGATGGATGGCGCCGTGGGATGCGTAAGCATGCACCGTTCCTCCAAGGTGTTGATCTTGAAAGATCCTTTCGGAGGGTGCGCTTAGCGCTGGCCTGTCGAACCGATCTGACTACGATTTTACGCCAAAACGAATCGCGCTGAGAAGGCTTTTGCGGATCTACTCATCATGGACACAAGTTCAGGGTTCTGGAGGGCGCTGGAGCGGGATGGCTCCACTGGCGACACGAAGCGGGATCCAGCAATCTGGGATCGCACGGCTCGATCCGGTTGTGAGCGTTGAAGCAACTCACCGCGCCAGAGCATTGCTCAACCATCGCAACGCATTCGGACTCGCGCGTTCGTCGGTTTACCTACTTCGAGAGATCTGCAACTATCGCCGCTGTTTCCGCAGGTAATCGATAGCAAACTGGGTCAGCTTGGAGTTGTGCATTCCGAGCTCGGTGGCTTCCTTCTCGGCGCGGTCATTGTCCCAATGATCCACAGCCACTCGCTTAATGAACCACATCGTGGCTGCTCGCCCCCCGCCTGCGCAATGGATGAACGCTGGTTCCGTGCCTTTCGTCGTGATTGCCTCCAGAAATCTATCCGCGGCCGCGGGATCGGGCGAATTGGCATTGAACGGGATGCTGTAGTATCGCAGGCCCGCTGCTTTCGCCGCGTCGCTCTCCTCTTCGATGTTTGCGCCCGGCTCGGTCGGCTCACGCAAATTGATGACGGATGCGAAACCCATTTTCTTGATTTTCGGCAGCACTTCTGGTTTGATAGCTCCTGCGCACGCGACGGTCGTCTCCACCCTGTGGAGATTAACTATGCCGTCGATGTTTTCTTTGCTGACTTCTTGCGCCCGCGCGGGCCTCATCCCTACGCACAGCGTCGCCATCAAACCGGCACCCATGAACAGACGTGCTCTCACGCGAACCTCCTTTGATGATCATAACTATAGCGCGATAGGCAGCAGCCATTCTCCGCGCGGTCATCACGCGCGTGCGGCTGGGGGGAAACTGGGGGTACCCCAGGGTCCAAGGAATAGGAAATTCGGGTAAGGACGGGTAAATTTACATTCGCGCACTGAGTGAAGAGCGGTGCGACAAGTGGCGTGTCCTGTAATGGTTGCGTTGAAAATGAGGGACTTAGATTGGCTCCTCAGGTAGGACTCGAACCTACAACCCTTCGGTTAACAGCCGAATGCTCTACCATTGAGCTACTGAGGAGCAACGTTGGCGGGCTTTTTTATTACATCAAAGCGGATCGCACCTGTCAACGTTCCGGCCTACATCGCTGCTTTTGAGCTTCCCATCACGCGGTTCCACGGAGTGGTATCTTGCAGAAGGGCGGCCCGCCGCGGAAAATCATTCCGATGCCGACAAAGACCAGAACGTCCAAGTCCAACCGGCCTCGCGTCAAGCCCGCTGGTCGCGAATCAGGTTCTCCACCCGCTTCGATCCCCATCGTTGGCGTAGGTGCTTCCGCCGGAGGACTCGCGGCCCTCACCGCATTATTGAAGGCCCTGCCCGCCCACTCCGGACTCGCCTTCGTTCTGATCCAGCATCTCGACCCCCAGCATCCCAGTGCGCTCACCCAGCTTCTCTCCAAAGCGACCTCAATGCCGGTCCGCGAGGTTACCGATGGAGTCGCTGTGCAGCCGGACCATGTGTATGTGATCCCTCCCAACAAGAGCATGATTGTCCGGGGCGGGGCATTGAGGCTTACGCCTCGCGAACGAACTCCGGCGCCGCACCATCCTATCGACGAATTTTATTCCGCTCTGGCGCGGGAAAAAGGTAACGCCGCCATCGGTGTGATTCTTTCCGGCAGCGGATCGGATGGGACCGTCGGGCTGAGGGAAATTAAGGCCGAAGGTGGAGTCACTTTCGCGCAGGAGCCCAAAACGGCGGAATGGCCAGCCATGCCGATGAGCGCAATCGCCGCGGGAGCCGTCGACTTCGTGCTTCCGCCCAAGCGGATCGCCGCCGAACTCGCGCGCGTAGGCCGCCATCCGTATCTACTAGATCACAAAGAAGCGCCGGAAGGCGACGGCCTGGAGAAAATCTACAAGATGGTACGATCCGCTTCGGGCGCGGACTTCCGCTATTACAAGCAGCACACCGTCCGGCGGCGCATTGCCCGCAGAATGGCTCTGCGGAAGATTACGTCCCTCGGCAAATATGCGCAATTCCTCCAGCAGAACCCCGTTGAGGCCGAGGCATTAGCGGAAGACATCTTCATTCACGTCACCGGCTTCTTCCGCGACCCGGAGTGCTTCCAGGCACTGCGACAGCTGGTGTTCCCGCAGCTTCTGCTGAAACGACCTGTTGACCACCCGATTCGTATATGGGTGCCCGGCTGTTCCACCGGAGAAGAGGTTTACTCCATCGCGATCTTGTTGCTGGAGGATTTGGGCCCCCGTGCGGCCCGCGTTGAGATTCAGATGTTCGGAACCGACATCAGCGAACGGGCCATCGAGCGTGCGCGCGCCGGCATCTACTCGGAGGCTTCCGTTCACGGACTATCCCCGGCTCGCTTGAAGCGTTTCTTCGTCCGGGCCGATCACGGGTATCAGATCAATAAAGAGGTTCGCGATCTGTGTGTTTTTGCGCGACATGACCTGGCGAGCGACCCGCCGTTTTCGAAGCTCGATCTGATCAGTTGCCGCAATGTTCTGATCTACATGGGGCCGGTGCTGCAAAAAAGAGTCTTGGGAGTTTTTCGATACGCGCTGAAACCCGGCGGATTCTTGTTCCTCGGTAAGTCCGAAGCCATCAGTACTTACTCCGACATCTTCGCCGCGGAGGACCACAGCCACAAGATCTTTTCCCGCAAGTCCGGGAACGTGAGCGCGCCCAGTCTTGACTGGCTCAACGGCGAACCCAAGGAGCCGCAGCCCGCCCCGCCCAAGACCGTGCTGCCGGGTCTTCCCGCGGACTTTCAGAGGGAGGCGGAGCAGCTTCTGTTAAGCCGCTACATCCCACCGGCTCTGGTGGTGGATTCGGATCTTCGGATCGTTCATTTTCAGGGCGACACCGGACCTTATCTGGCGCTTTCCACCGGACCGCCAACGTTTCAGCTGCTCAAGATGATTCGCCCGGAGTTCGTGGTCGAACTTCGCAGCGCCATCTCCAGAGCAAAAAGAGAGGGCACTACAGCCTCTACAAGCGTGCTCCTTTTCGATCACAACGGCCACCCCGGTCATGTACGTTTGGATGTAGCGCCGCTGCGGAAGTCCTCCGCGCGCAAGCCGGATTTCCTGATCGTCTTCAAAGAAACGCCACAGGAAGGTGCTCCACTCGCAGACGCGCACCGCAACAAAGTCCGGAAGGAACAGAAGGACTCCCGCCTGGAACGGGAATTGGCGTCCATGCGGGAATACATGCGTTCCCTGATCTCCGAACACGAAGCTGCTCAGGAGGAAATGAAAGTGGCCAGCGAAGAGACGCTCTCCAGCAACGAAGAGCTGCAGAGCACCAATGAAGAGTTGGAAACGGCTAAGGAGGAGCTTCAGTCTTCGAACGAAGAACTGATCACGCTCAATGAAGAGCTCCGGCACCGCAATTCCGAGTTAAGCATTCTGAGCAATGACCTGAACAACCTGCTGGTCGCCGTCCACATCCCGGTCCTGGTGCTGGACGGCAGCCTCCATATCCGGCGGTTTACACCGATGGCGGGAAAGTTGTTGAACCTGATCGGGTCCGACGTGGGCCGCCCCTTCAGCGATATCGCCTCGACCTTCAACATGCCCGATTGGGAGGCCTGGGTCGCCGAGGTGACCGACCAGGTCCATCCGGTCGAGCGGGAAGTCATGGACCGCAACGGCTATTGGTATTTGTTGCGTCTGCGTCCGTACCGGACCAGCGATAGCAAGATCGACGGGGTGATCGTGGTCCTGCTCGACATCGACTTGATCAAGCGCCCTTTGCTCGAAGAAGCTCGCGAGACGCGCGATTATGCGAGCGTGCTGCTGGAGTCCTCAGGGCAGGGAATCATCGCCGTCGGCGCCAACAAAAAGATCGTGCTAGTGAACAGCGGCGCGGAAAAGATGTTCGGCTACCGGCGTGAGGAAATCATTGGACAACCACTGGGCCTTCTTCTCGACGAAGGCATTCGGCAGCGTCACTCCGAACATCTGCGAGCGTTCTTCGCCGCGCCTAAGAATCGGCCCATGGGTCTCGGCCTCAATCTGGAAGGGCGGCGCAAAGACGGCGTCGTGTTTCCAGTAGACATCAGCCTGAGCCTGGTTCAGAGGGCCGAGCAGCGGCTCGCGGTGGCCTTTGTGATGGATATCACCGAACGACGGCGGTTGGAGAAGCTGTCGGAAGACTATCGTACGGAAATCGGCGCCTTGGCGGCACAACTTATCACGGCTCAGGAGGAGGAGCGGCGCCGGGTCTCCCGGGAGCTGCACGATGGTCTGTGCCAGCAACTGGCTTCGCTGGCGTGGGACGTGGACGCGGTCGCGGATGGAGTCGCCATTCCGGCGGCCGCCCGAACCCGTCTTCGTGCGCTGCGGGCCCGTGTGATCGAAGACGTCCGAGGAGGCGCGACAAATCGCCTACGAACTGTATCCCACGTTGCCGGACGACCTCGGCCTGGCGGTTTCCTTGAAGGCGTTGTGCGGCGAATTTTCGAAAACAGAAAAGATCCCGGTCAATTTCAACGCCGCCAACTTGCCGGATTCGGTTCCCCACGGAGTCGCCTCCGGCCTGTACCGCATCGCCCAGGAGAGTCTGCAAAATATTGCCAGGCATGCGCGGGCGAAACACGTCTCCGTCGAACTGGCCCTTCCAGACCATGGGATACGCTTGTCGGTCAAAGACGATGGCGTTGGATTCGACCCCCTTGCCGTAAAAGGTAAGGGCGGGCTCGGTATGGTCAGCATGGGGGAGCGAGCTCGAATCATGGGTGGTACGCTGTCTATTGAGTCCAAGCCCGGGCAGGGCGCCCATGTCGACGTGCTGGTTCCCCTGCCGCCTGAGAACGATTCATGACGCGCGCAAGAATTCTTTTGGCCGACGACCACGCGCTGATGCTCGACGGCATTCGCAGTGTTCTCAAACCCAATCACACCATTGTAGGGGCGACGAAGGATGGGAAGGATTTGGTCGCAGCCGCTCTTCGGTTGAATCCGGATCTGATCATTCTGGACATCACCATGCCGCTGTTAAACGGCATCGACGCCGCCCGCGAGATCCGGAAACATCTTCCCGATGTGAGGCTGCTGTTCCTGACCATGCATGCCGGGCCGACGTACCTGCAAGCCGCCCTCGAAGCGGGAGCCAATGGATATGCAGTCAAGTCATTGGGCCGGAAGGAGATTCTAGCGGCAGTCGCAAAGGTGCTTCGTGGGGGGTTGTATATCGCCCCGGGCTTGGGAGGGGAAGGGGTCAGCGGAGGGTCCGATTCCGCGCGAGCCGCCGCTTCTCTCCGTCTGAGCGCTCGGGAACGGCAGATCCTCCAGTTGGTTGCCGAAGGAAAGAGCCGGAAGGAAATCGCCTATGCTGTCGATATTTCTGAGAAAACGGTTGCCTTTCACAGAAATAACTTGAAGAATAAGCTGGGTTTATCGAGCACCGCACAACTCACCAGATATGCCCTTGAGCAGGGCCTCGTATAACCCCGACCATGGCAGGAATAGCCCTTAACGAATCCCCCTAGTCATTTGTCTAACTATTCCGATAGATAACTTGCAGGTACCCTAAATGCTGGGGGGGAAACAGGCCATTGGAAGCGCCACCTTCTTAGTGGCCACTCATATCGCAATTATGCTTGCCCTACAAGAATCCCCGACTCAAAACGGTCCGGCCAGCGTAAATGATTATCGCGCTTTGCTGGCTGCGTTTCAGTCTACCTCCGCCAGAATGAAAGCTTTTTCGGCGAACTTTAACGCCTTGCTCGTAGGGGCGCCCGACGGGTTGTCGGAAGACGAACGAAGTTCACGCATCGCGAGCGCGGCCATCGAGTATGAGGATGCCCGCGGAGAGTTCCTGGCCGCTGTGGCAAAGTTGCACGAGTTCACCATCAGCCAGATTGTTTCGTCCCGTCCGCTGATTCAATCCTCGGCGACGCACGGATAGCCGCTTTAGAGCTGCGCGGCCATCACATCGAACGCCACACTCGCGTCGAGCGAGGGAAGTCCTTCAAACAACAGGAAGGTGCTCGCCGGCGGATGGGAGTGATCGAAAAAATTGAACCGGCGCGCGCGTACTTTATCGGCCACCGTCTGCGTCAGCGGATAAACGCTCGACCAAAACAGGTTCTTAAACGTCACGCCCATCGGATCCAGCGCCTTCTGCAATCGCTCGAATCCCAGGTCGACGTCGGCGTCCGTTTGGCCGAACACCATCTGCATCCCGCTAAGAACGATCTTGGGCGCATTCACCAAAGCGATTTGTGAATAGTTGGGGTTCTGCGTCAGTCCCGGCGGGTTCACGAACGCCACCGGAGCAGCGGTCGCGGTATCCAGCCGTCCGACGGCCTCGCATTCCGCCAGCGGTTCCACACCCAGACGTTGAAGCTGGACAAAGTTCGCAGCAGCAGCGGGAAAAGCCTCCGCCACCTCACTGCGCGCTGTGGGAACATCGTCAATCGAGCTAAGAAAGCACGTCACGCGCAACACTTCACCTGGCTTCACGCCCGCCGCCGCGACGGCAGTCTGCAATTGCCGCATCGATTGCCGGACATCCTTCGCCTGCTGACCCGCGAAAAACGCCAGCCCGTTCGGATTCACGGTCTTCTTGTCCACCGCGATGCTTTCGAGCACCACCTGCGCGCCTTCCAGCGGAAGCGCCCCTACCTGAATCGTGCTGAGCGCCGGCAGGTTCAGCTTGCGATCGGTGAAAATCTCGCTGACCAGCGCCTGGACGCGCCGCAGGTCGCCCGAACCCGCGACGAATGCGCGCAGTTTGACGATCGCCGCGCCGTGATTTTCGTCGAACAGGACTTTCAACGCTTCCCGAATCTGCGGCGAGAGCAGCCCTTTCTTCGAAGGCGGCGAGACGTGGAACACCAGGCGCGCGGTCTCCGCGGCGACGGCGCCCGGCGGGTCCTTCAAGAGGGGCAGAGTCTGCGTGACGGGTTCCTCATCGCCTTTTTTCTTTTTCTTGCTGCCCTGCGCAACCGCGTAAACCGCGATCAGCAGGCCGAGAAGGATAACCAGCGCTCTGCGAAGATTCAGGGATCGCAAAGCAGGATTTTAGCGCATTCTCTGGCTGTCCGTCATACTCCCGCCGCAGCGCAGGCAGGAGGCGGTTCTTTGCTGGCCGTCATGTTCCCGTCAGCCGGGCCACGATCTCAGCCGCCACACCGTCGGCTCGCGCGACGATCTCGGCAGGAGTCTGGTCCTGAATCGGATGCACGACATAAACTGCATCGAAGTCCGGTCTTCCCAGCGCCGCGGCTTGCGCCCGCGCCGGCAGCATGAACTCATGCGTCGCGACTGGTACCGCCGGAATCCCCCAATTTTCTAATCGGATCGTGTCGTGCAAACTGCACGTGGTGCAGGACCCTCAATCGGCCAGCGCCTCAATCATAGCGTCCGCGCTCCGTAACTGATCGAGCATCGCCTCGGGCGCGGGTTTGGCGAACGTAGGCTTCATCGCGCGTACTACACCAGCGGCCGCATATCTCTCGATCAGGATTCGCTCCAGACGGTCGAGAAAAACACTGCCTCCCGGCTTGCTGATATCGAGCAATGCCACGGTTTTTCCCGCCAGCGTCGCCAGGCGCGGCGCAGCCGTCGCTGAAAGCGCGCGTTCGTCGCAGGGATTTACGAGAGTAGTGGAAGTAGTCGTCAACATGGATAAGTTACCATCTGGCTGCCGCGAGGACCGGCGCTCCAACTGCCGATCACGGCCGAAAACTTTCCCGCCGTTCCGCCGGCCACCACGATCTTGATCGATTCCGGCGCTCGGAATTTTTGATAGCAGGGCTCGCCGCCGATCGTGATTTCCCGGTACAGATGCACCTGCGCTTTGCCCTCGCCTTCTTCATCATATTCCCGCACCGGAATGCCCGTGTTCTGAAACAGGAATTTCCGCGCGTCGCTCTTGCTGAAACCGTCGCGATGAATGGTCTTCACGTGCTCTGGGCACAGCACCACTAGCGCCTCGACGCTCATGCAGGTGCGGTAACTCCACACCGTGGCCAGCGCTCGCGTGATGGCTTTCAGCACTCCCTGCGCGGTGCGGGACATGTGTTCGCTCACGCCATGCGGCGCTTCGCCGGCGAAGAGCGTGACGGTGCTGTCCGATGGCTTGAATCCCAGTTCGACGTGCAACGGCTCCCACGGATTTTCCTCTTCGTTCTCGGCGATGCAGTAGGAAAATTTGCCGGGATTTCCCAGGGCCGACATGTCGATGCCATCGGGCCGCCCTCCGCCGAGATTCAGCAGGATCAGTTGCAGCGCGCGTCCCAGCGAGCTATTCGCGCGCGCGATATTGCTGAATACGTTTTTCCGGTATGCGAAACCCAGCTCATTGCGCAGCGGCCCATTGACGACGATCAGCGGCGCGGCGAAATGCGTAGTCGCCTGCACCCCGTGCGCGTTGAATCGCTCATCGCAAACCGCCCGCACCAGCGGGATCAGCACGCGCATCATCGCGGGCACGCAGCCCGCCATCACCGCATTGGCGGCGATCTTTTCAACGGTCGCTTCGCCATAGCACGGCGGAATCCGTCCGACGATCTCAGCCGGATCGAGATCGCACATCATTTCGTCAACCCGCTCCACCGTCGGTGGAACGACTGGCAGCGCATCGCCGAAGGCTCGCATCGAGTATTCGTAGGGGTCTTCGGAGATCGTGACCCGGGATGCCCGGGTTCCGCGTGCGGCGTGAAGAGGCAGGGCCTCGACGGAAGCTTCCTCGGTCGTTGGCTCCAGATGGCGCGACGAGCATCCTGGTTTGCTTTGCGGCGCCCCATCATAGGAATCCGCCACGGGCTGGCGGCCCATTTCCGCTGCGATCGCGTTCAATTCGTCTTTGTCGAATCCGATGTGCGAGCGAATGACGAGCCCATCGGCTCCGATCAGAAACAACGCCGGTACCGCGACTGGATCGTAAGCGCGCGAAAGGCGCAGGCCGTGATCCACTTCAACGGGGAATTCGATGGGCGCCTGTTCCACGAACCGGCGAGTGAGCGCTTCGGAATCCTGAGAAATTCCCACGACGTCTGCCGATTGCTTCGCCAGCTTGTTGAGATAAGAAACGCTCAGCCAGCAAGTGGGACAGTCCGTTTCGAGAAAGACCAGCAGCCTCGGCTCACCCGGGGTGTGGGCAAGCGCGACATCCGGCGCCTTCTGTCCCGCTTCCAGCATCGATTATCTATCCTATCGCGTAACGGTCAGCGGATCTGGTAGATCGTGCCGGTCTTCGTATGCGCAAGAGGAATCAGAGCCGGATTCGTGGTGATGGCCTTCATCACGGCCTCCTTATCCTCGCCACCGATCTCCCGGTTCAGATCGTCCGAGGTGGAGTAGACATAGCCCGCCCCGTGGGCGCGCGCAAAATCGGCAAGCTTTGCATAGAACGCTACCATGCCTGGCCGGTCCTCTCGATACCAGTATTTGGGCGGAAAGATCACGGACAAGGCGGTGCGGCCCGTATGAAGATACAGGACCGGGTCGTTAAAAGCCACAAATGTCGCATTTTTCGGCAGATGCTCGACCATCCAACCATAAGCCGCCCGATCTTCAATCGCCATCTCGCGCTGACGCCTGGCGGCCTCGGGCATGACCGAAAACAGCGTGAAAAACTGAAGTGCGACTGCTGCGATTAACACTGCCGCCAAAAATGCTCCGAATCCAAACGCGACGAGCCTCTGGGAACGGTCCTTGTGACGAACGCTTGATCGAAGCAACCCGAGCAGGTTTTCCATTTCCTTCACGAAACCGGCCAGCAGCAGCGGTGCAAGTGGAAGGATAAACCGTTCATTCGGAGGGAAATACCACACCAGCAGGATCGCGGAGGAAATCACCGCAAACCCGGTGTACTGCGGCGCGATACCGCGTGTTGCCATGCGAACGATGCCCGCAATCATGGCGACTCCCAACACTTGCGTCAGGATCTTCACGATCAGAACCGAAGTCACCTCCGGCATCGCCATCGCCCCGAATGCGTACAGCAGCGCGTCTGCATTTTTCCACAACAAGACCGGAAGATCTGAGAGAGAAATGGCGTACCGCGCGTAACTAAAGTAGTTTGTGTAATATGTGAGGATTTCGTCCGCGCCCGGGAACTGATGGGCCCGCGTCCAAAGGGTCCAGCCGGCCACAAAGGGCGACATCGAGAGTGCGAATATGGCTGCCGAACGCCGCTCCCGGCGCCAGATCATAATAAGAGGCGCGGAAATCAGCAAAGCTAACCCTGCGGAACGCGCGAGATACGCAAGACCGCCGAGCACGCCTGCTAGAATCACCCATTTGACCCCCGGCTGGTTCAGCGACAGCATCGCACCCAGCAGGAGACAGGTGAAGAACATCTCCGAGAAGATATTGATTCCAAAGTGGATAATGTACGGGTTGATAGCCAGTAAGAAGAGTAGAATCCAAAGGCGCACCCCTTTGAGTCCCCATTGTCGATAGAGGCGCAAGCTCAAGAAAAGAAAGGCCGGGATAGTAAGCCATCCGAGCCATGCCGCAATGCGAAGATTGGCCGGAAAGGCCGGCTGGATCCTCCATGCAAGCGACATATAGATCGGGAACAGGGGACCGTACTTGGTCTGAAAAGGGTTCTCCGCCAAGCTGGGAATGCGGTAGCCCTGGCCTTCGGCGAGGGATTTGGCAGAGACGAAGTATATGCTGTCGTCATGGTTTGCACCAAATTCGGGCAAGTCGCTATTGTTGTAGGCGATCCAAGCCGATACAGATAGCAGAATGACTAAGCCAAGGGCGCTCTGGAGCCTCGAAGTCATACGGACAAACACTAGCATACACCTCCGCCGTCGAAGTGCCTGGACTAGTTCTAAAGGTATGCCACGTGGCCAGAAGTCCGAGATGACTGAGAGTTTTCAGGCAGCGCATTAGGCATTTAGCCTGATTCCGTCGAAGCAAGACCGATGTTAAATTCGATTCAGCGACAGAGACCTGTCGCGCACCATAGGGAGAGGAGATTAGAGGAGAAATGAAGAATCTTATCTTGAAGTTGCAGGTTTGGAAAGATACGCGCGGACAGGACCTCATCGAGTACGCTCTGATGGCTGGTTTTGTGGCCGTGGCTGCCGGCGCCATTATGCCGGGTGTTGCGACCAGCATCAGCACGATCTTTTCGAAGGTCTCGTCCGTGATGACGCAGGCTTCTAACCAGGGTAGCTAAACACTACGTAACCGCAGGATCGGGAGTGGGCACGGCGAAAGCTGTGCTCGCTCCCTCTGCTTTTTAGGGCCCCTTTTTCCTTCCTACTGAACACGGTACAAAACCGCCCCCTGGTCTTCATGAATTTCTTTAAGACTATGGTTCTTAGCCGCTGATTCCAAAATTTCATCGCGGCGATGCGGGCCGATCTCCGGTAGCATGACGTAACCCAGACTGTGTTCCCGGGCATACTGGTCGATCCCCTTATACAGTTCCAAATCATCCGTTCCCTTCGCATAAGAATGGCGCGTGGGAACCAGGAAAGCCGCCGCATGTCTGCCGGTGGTCAGGTACAGAGCGGTATCGTTCTCCCAGAGAATGTTCTCGTGTTCGCGCGTATTGGCCTGGATCCACGTGTAGGCGACCTGGAGGGTTCGCCCGTCTTCGCGATCTTCGTGAAGTAATCCCGGTATCACATTGACCCACATATAGATTTGCAATCCGGCTCCCGCGGCGAGAATCGCGATCAGGAATCCGGCGAACGCATAGGCGACTCGACGCTGGCTCCGATCCGGATGGTGGAACGCCTTGCGGACCAGCCCGGCGAAGTGAACAGCCTCGGTCCAAAAGCAGGCCAGGAGCAAGGGCGCGACGGGCAGAATGAATCGTTGATTTGGCGGGAAATGCCACATCACCAGCATCAGCAGCGAGATGACCCCAAAGATCGAATACAGGCGTGCGTGGCCGTCTCGCACCATTCGCACGGCGCCCAGGATCATGGCGATCGCGAGCGGCGGAAGCAAGAGCTTCTCAGGCAAACCGGCCAGCATCTGGGGAAAAACCAGGGAACCCATCGAAACCAGCAGGTCGCTCGAGTTTTGCCATAGCACCGTGGCGATATTGTCCCAACCGACGTTATAAAACTGATAGCCGACGTAGTTCGTGTAGCAAAGCGTCAGAGGGTCATGGGCGGGCGCTGCGTGAAGGCGGGTCCACAGGGTCCATCCGGCGATGGCGGGTATCATCCCCACTGTGAACCACATGGCGCGGCGAGGCTGCTTGATCCACAGGAAATAAACGATCGCGGCGGGGAGCAAGGCGATGCCGGCCGTTCGCGCCAGATATCCAATCCCCGCCAGAAGGCCCGCGATCAGCGCCGAGTAGGGACGATGCGTTCGTTCCGCAAAGAACATTGCGGCGAACAGGAAAACCATGAAGAACAGCTCGGAGCCGAGGTTCGAAACAAAAAACAGAACGTAGGGATTCAGCGCGAACAGAGCTGTCACCAGCCATGCGGTTCCCATAGTGAACCCGTTCTGGCATAACCAACGATGAAACAGCACCAAAACCACCGGCAGCGCCAACCAGGAGAGGATCAGCGCGAGCGGAAGGTTTGCGGGAAATGACGGGTTCAGGCGCCACGCGAGGGACAGATACAACGGATAGAGCGGCGGATACTTGGTTTGAAAAGGTTCGCCCGGAAAACTCAAAATCCGATAGCCAGTGCCGGTTGCGAGAGCCTTGCCGCCGATGAAATACAAACCGTCATCCTGCAAGACTCCGAAGTGCGGCACATCGCGATTGCGCCAAACAAACACGAACGAAGGCAGGCTGAGAATCAGCACCACCAGGGTCACGGGCACGCGAAAGAAGCGCATCGCTAATGCGCGGCCGCAACCTCATCCATCAGCGGGGCGAGATTGCCTTCTCCGTCAAAATCGAGCGCTTCCGCTTTACCTACGATCTCGAGATTCGGATTGGCCTCGATTTCAGCGCGGACATTCTCGGTCAGCCGCATGGCTCCCAGTTCGAGCGAATTGGCGATCCAGCCGATGGTCACCTCGCGTTGATCGTGTTTGCCGACGGTCGGCCAGATTTTATCCAGGCATTCTCGATCGGATGAAAAATGAATCGGCGTCCGAATCGCGGCGGGCGTCGAAGCGGTAAGAGAATTGATCTGAGTCGGATGCCAGTCGACGGCTTGCAGTAGTCGATCATGCACAACGTCGGCCATACCGAGACCGACTGCGTTGCCGTAACTGTGCTCGCTCAAGCCGCGAATGAAGATCCGATTGATGACGGGCGCGGTGTCCCAAGGGTTGTACTCGCCGTTCACGCCGCGGTTGACCACCTTTGTGTCCATGCCCGCGCCCGAAAAGTTCTTTCCGATCTGGTCGATGATCAGGATGTTTAGCGGCACCGGAATCCGGCCCATCCAGGATTTGTTAAGCGCCAGAAGCTCTTCTTCCTTGCGCTCCATTTCGGCGACGGGAACCGCGGTGAGCTGCGCGGTGTTGTGATTGGCATCTTCAAGGATCGCGAGGCCGCCCAGAATCTTGCCGGTCTTGAGCACCTGGCGCCCGACCGTGCGGATCACGTGCTCCAGCCCGAGGCGATAAGCATAAGTGTGATAGCGCTGCGCTCCCGCGAACTTGCCGAGGCCGATCGCCATCATCTTGAACAGGCCGCTTTCGATCTTGCCGGCGAAATCGGTGTGCCATTTCACGCGTCCGATGAGGAAAACTCCATCTGCGGAATGAGCATTGCGATCCATGAACGCTTCGATGCCGTCTTCGGTCTTGCCCAGCGAAACCACGTCGAGCGCGCTCAGGACCGGGCATCCCATGGACGCCTCGCGGATTCCGTAGTGGGCCAGGACGTTCGCTTGTCCTTCCGCTGTCGCCGCGCCGTGGCTGCCCATGGCTGGAAACAGAAACGGCTGGAAGCCCCGCGATTTCCAGAAGTCGACGACAGACCGGACGATGGCCGCGATATTGGCAATCCCCCGGCTGCCGACGCCGATGGCAATGCGCGCGCCGGGTTTCAGCGTGGAAGCGAATCCGGAGGAGGTCAGTTCCCGCGAAATGGCGCCGGGAATATCCGCGATGCGCCGGTCGGGGAAACGCTGGCGAATATTAAGCATCCGGGTGAATGGCATATATATGAGGATACACGGCCTTCGGTCTACAGAATCATTTCGGGAATGCCGATGTTAAGGACGTTAGCGCCTATGGCCGCGACACGTCAATCTCTGGTGATCCTCATCCCCAGCTTTAACGACTGGGACGCCGTGCGGCTGCTGTTGCCACTGGTCGACCGCGCGCTTGTCCACGCGCATCGTCGAGCTTCCGTCCTGGTGGTGGACGATGCATCGACAGACCCGTTGCCGGAACGCTGGCCTGGCGAGAATTTCAGCGCCCTCGATTCGGTGGACGTTCTGCACCTGCGCTGTAACCAGGGTCATCAGCGAGCCATCGCGCTGGGGCTTTATCACGTCCACGAATTCAGCGATGCAGAAACGGTCCTGGTGATGGACGGCGACGGAGAAGATCGGGCGGAGGACCTGTCCGCTCTGCTGGCCGAATACGAGAGCGGAGGAAGGCGGGAGGTCGTGTTCGCGGCGCGGACGCGGCGCATGGAAAGCTTCATGTTCCAGTTCTTTTATCGCGCCTACCAGGTGGTGCACCGGGTGTTGACCGGAGTGGAAGTGCGCGTGGGAAATTTCAGCGTGATGTCGCGATCCGCGCTGTCGCGCATCATGGCATCGCCCGATCTGTGGAACAACTATTCCGCCGCCGTGTATCGAGCGCGGCTGCCGCGACGGCAAGTCCCGCTTCCGCGGGGCAAACGGCTCACCGGAAAATCCAAAATGAATTTCGTGAGCCTTCTGATGCACGCGCTGTCCGCTCTTTCGGTATACAGCGATCAGGTCAGCGCGCGCCTGCTGACGGCTTCGGCGATATTTTCCATGCTGGGCCTGGCGGCCATGGCGATCCACGCATTTATTCCCGTGCCCGGCTGGACCAGCTTCACCACCGGATTCCTGATCGGCCTGATCTTCCAGTCTCTGACCTTCGCGACCCTGTTCTCATTCCTGATCGCGAGCCGGCGAAACTCGCCCGGCTTCCTGCTGCAACGCGACGCTCCGTACTTCATTCTCGGCAAGACTCCGGTGCGGATCGCGGCGAGCGCCATCCGATGAGCCGCACTGCCCGCGTCGCGGCGGCGGTGTTTCTCGGCGTCGCGATTCTGCTGCTCGCGTTCCACGCAAACCGCGTGGTCGCCACCAACGACGAAGGAATCATGTTGGAACCCGCCCAGCGAGTCGCCGCTGGGGCGCGCCCTTACGTCGACTTCTGGGCGTATATGAGTCCCGGCAGCTATTGGCTGCAGGCGGCGGTGTTTCGGATCCTCGGAATTTCGCTGCTGACCGGGCGCCTGATTGTGATTTTTGATTTTTCGCTCCAGTGCGCACTGGTGTTCTGGCTCGCGGCACGGCTGGCATCGGTGCGCGCCGCGGGCGTCATATTATTCGCATTCGCTGGATTTCAGATGGCGGACCCGACGTTCCTGACCGCGCAGCATCGTTGGGACAGCGCGACGCTCGCATTGGCCGGAATCGCGGTTGCCGTTTCCGCATCGTCAAGATTCCAGTGGGCCGCGAGCGGCGCTTTGCTCGCTGCCGCCGCCTGGTGTACGCCGACCGTCGCGCTGGTGGGCGCCGCGGAAGCTGTGTGGCTGGGCGCGTCACGTGAGAGACGTAAGTCGCTACTTCCCTGGGGCGCCGGCGTGGCGGCTGTGTCGTCGCTGGGGTTCGGATGGCTGATCGCGAAAGGAAGTTTACACGCGTTCTTCGAACAGATGCTGTGGCTGAGACAGAATTATTCCGGCATCAACACCATGCCTTACGGAGCCATCATTGGAGGCTATCGCGCTCTGTTCGAAGGGGCGAGTGGATCCGGTGAGCTGGCAATCCGCGGCATTCTGGTCGCCTGCGTCGCACTGCCGGCAATCCTTCCGCCGGTGGCGCTGATTGGCTGGGCCATCGCGCTGTGGCGCGGCAAAGTTCCCGCCGAACAGCGGCCGGCCGTTCAGTTCCTGCTGCTCGCGCTCGCTGCATTGGTGATGACGCTTTTCCCACGCGCCGACGTGATGCACCTCGCGTTCATCGCCGCGCTTTCTTATGTGCTGGCCGGCACGGGGCTGGCGCTGCTGATTCCTGCTCGTGGAAGCGCTGCGCTTGCGAGCGTAGCGTTGATCATGGCCAGCGTCTTCGCGGCTAACTTTTTCATGACGCTTCGCGGGACCACGCCGGTCGCATCACCGGTCGGCAAGCTAAGAGTCCCGAATGGACAGCTTTCGGCAATGCAGGATCTGCTCGCGAAAGTACGGCCCGGCGACGGCCTGTTCGTGTATCCGTACATGCCGATCGACTATTTCCTGACGCAGGCGAAAAATCCGACGCGATTCGCGTTTCTGAATCCGGGAATGGCTACCAGTCGCGACGCCGGCGCGGCGCTGGAAGATTTGCAGGCTCATCCGCCGCAATGGCTGCTGTATCTGAAGCTCTCTCGCGAGGAGTTCCTGCGTATTTTTCCGCACGGATCGAATCTCGACTGGCGATATGAAACGTTGGAAGATTGGCTCGAGAAGAATTACCAGCCGGTGAAAAATCCCGGCGTGACGGTATCGGGGTATCAACTGTGGCAGCGGACGGATCGCTCGGAAGCCATGCGGCAATAATGTGCGCCTGACTCCCGGGCGTCGTCTCTTATTGGTCGAGCTGCCTGCGTCTCATAGATAACGATCTGCTGCGCAGTTACCATTTTTTCAAACGAGCTGCTGCGCGGCTCCAGGGAGCACATCGACAGGACCCCTTTCTGCCAATGACCCCAAGGAGCCACGCTGCACGCTGCTCTCTGATTGAATCCAGATTAAGCTCGCGCACGTCCTGAAGTCGTAGCGGATCTGTAAAACCTTTGTAAATGCCAGGGACGCTAAAATGGGGCATACGATGACTACCATCCTGGTAATCGACGACGACGAGAGCCTTCGCGACACTATCGGACTGATGCTGGAACAGGAGGGCTATCGTCCTCTGCTCGCCGCCGACGGAAAAACCGGGTATGAGCGCGCCCTGACCGCGAAGCCCGACTTGATCCTGGTGGATCTGCGCTTGCCGGGTATGAGTGGAATCGAAATCTCCAAGCAGCTTCGCGCGGGAAATGTGAATACGCCTATCATCGTGTTGAGCGCCGTGGGCGAAGAGGTGGACAAGGTTCTGCTGCTGGAGATCGGCGCGGACGATTATGTAGTCAAACCGTTCGGCGCGCGCGAGTTGATGGCGCGGATTCGAGCCGTGCTGCGCCGGACCTCACCGGACGCCCGCAAAGTGGCGCAGTTCGGCGACGTTCTGATCGAGTTCGACCGGCGCGTGGTGTCGCGCAGCGGCGAGCCGCTCAAAATGACGCCGGCCGAATACAACCTTCTGACGTACTTTCTTTCCAATCCCGATCGTCCTCTTACCCGAGACATGATTCTCAACTCGGTGTGGGGCTATGAGTCGTTTCCGAACACGCGCACCGTGGATGCGCATGTGGTGAAGCTGCGGCAGAAGCTCGAATCCGACCCGAATTCGCCGCGTCATTTCCTGACGGTTCATGGCGTGGGCTACCGGTTTCTGCCGTAAACATCGATATTTGGTTTACAATTCTTTTACAAGTTATTGGACGATTGTTTTTCGCTTGCCCACGATAATAAAGGGATGCAACGCACCGTGCTGATCGTTGAGGACGCCGATACGTGCGCCTCCACGCTCGAAATTGTTTTCAGCGGACTGGATGACGTGAGCGTGGTCACTGTATCGAGCGGCGAAGCGGCCTGGCGCCTGCTCGAAGACGGTACGGGCGATCTGTCCGCGATCGTGACCGATCTTGAAATGCGCGGCATGGATGGATTCGAGCTGATCGAGCGCGTCCGCGGGCATCGCGTCCATCGGAGCGTCCCGATCATGGTGATCACCGGATCGGCCGATCCCGACGCGCCGGAGCGTGTGGAGCGGCTTGGCGCGAATGCTTTTTTCATGAAGCCATATTCGCCCGTTCAGGTGCGGGAGAAACTGGAGCAGTTGTTGAAAAAATGAAACGCCTACTGCCGTTTACGATGTTGTTTTGGCTGGGAGGAGTTGTACTTCAGGCGCAGAACACGCCGGAGATCCGCGAGATTTTGGATCGGCTGAAGAAGCTCGAAGAAGCCAATCGCTCGCTCAACGATGAAGTCCATGCGCTGCGCCAAGAACTTGCCGCCGCCCGGTCAGGCGCGCCCGCCAAAGAGCAGGCCGATGAACAGGCGCAGGTCCAAAAAGCGCGCGTCGAGGAGCTGGCGCAATCGAAAGTAGAATCGTCGCAGAAGCTGCCCCTCACGGTGACCGGCATGGCGCTGTTCAATATCTACACGAATGGGCGATACAACGGAGGCACGGAAAATACGGTGATCGCGCCCCTGACTCCCGGTGATGCTACGGGTGGAGGAACGCTGCGGCAGAGTATTATCGGGTTGCAATATGACAGTCCGCAAACAGTTTTCGGCGGAAAAGTGACGGGAGCGATTTCGCTGGATCTCTTCGGAGGCTCGGCTGCATCGCTCGATCATCTGCTTCGGCTGCGGACTGCAACCATTTCGCTCGACTGGGCCAACACCAGCGTTCTGTTCGGACAGGACAAACCGATCATCTCTCCGCGCGACCCCAATTCATACGCGCAAGTCGGAGTTTCGCCGCTCACCGGGGCGGGGAACTTGTGGCTGTGGCAGCCGCAGGTGCGGCTGGAGCAGCGCTTCCGTTTCACGAATAACTTCGGCGTCAAGGCTCAAGTGGGCGTCGTACAAACACGCGAGCTCGGTAGCGAATCCGCCGGATATAGTTTTTATGTGCCGCCTCCGGCCACCGGAACGCCGCCGGTGGAACACGCGCAGCCTGGCGTGGAGGGCCGCTTCGAAGTGTGGCGGCAGTGGGGCGAAAATACGCGCATCGAAATCGCTCCGGGATTCCATGAAAATGCGAGCACTGTCGGTTGGTCTAACGTCGACTCGCATCTGTTCTCGCTCGACTGGCTGATCAAACCGGTGAAATACGTCGAGTTCACCGGATTCTTCTACAACGGCCAGAACATCGCGAATCTGGGTGCGCTACCGCAGGGATTCGTCCCCCACTATGACGGGACGACGCCGGTCCACAGCACCGGCGGCTGGGCGCAGATCCGATTCCCCGTGACCGAGCGCCTGGCGTTCGATATCTATGGCGGCCGTCAGGACGATCAGAACTCCGACCTGCACGCGGGATATATTGGATTGAATCAAATTTACGCAGCGAACGCGATGTACCGCTTCGCCCCGAATGTCATGCTGAGCCTGGAGGCGAGCCAGGTCCGTACCACTTATTTGGGAATCGGCAACCGTCTGAACAATCACGTCGACTTGGCGGTGGCATATCTCTTTTAAGCCCCTCGCGCAAAACGGAGCACGGCGCGCAGCGGCTGTCCGCATATTTGCCGGGCTGCTCGATTCTTCGCGCCGCGCCCTTTGCGCTTCGGTTAAGCCCTTCGCGCTATGCGTGCTCACCGCTGCGATCGCGATCGGCGGCACCGTCAGCGGACGAGTAGAGATCGTCTCGTCGCAGGATCCGGCCGTTCGTAAAAATGCCGATTACTCAGGCGTGGTGATCTGGCTCGATCCTATGGCGGGTGCTCCGGCCGCAACTACCCGTGCGCCCAAAAAGGCCGAGATGGTCCAGAAGGGAAAGCGCTTTCTGCCCCACCTGTTAGCGATCAGCGTAGGGACCACTGTCAGTTTTCCCAACTACGATCCGATTTTTCACAATGCGTTCTCAAATTACGACGGCGAAATCTTCGATGTAGGCCTGTACCCTCCCGGCACGTCCCGGTTGATCGAATTCAAGAGGGAGGGCATCGTTCGTGTATTTTGCAACATCCATCCGGCGATGAGCGCCGTAATTGTGGTTTTGAAATCGCCGTATTTTGCCACGTCCGGCAAGAGCGGAGACTTCATGATCTCTAACGTGCCCCCTGGCTCCTACCGTCTTCGCGTATTTCATGAGCGTGCCACCCAACAGACCCTCGACGCCTTGACCCGAACCGTGGAGGTCGGGCAAGGCATAACCGATCTTGCGAAAATCGAAGTCTCTGAAAGCGGGTACCTGTTGCTGCCGCACAAGAACAAGTACGGAAAGGACTATCCGCCCGCGGCTTCGGGAACTTATTCTGGAGTCAAGCCGTGAGGATGAACCCGTGAGCTTTTCGCGCCTCTCGTTGCTCTGGAAGATCCTGCTGCCGACTTCCGGCGTGCTGACCGTCGTATTCGCCGCTGCGGGATGGATCGTGCAGAGCAGCGTCGTCAAGACCACTTCGGAAAGCGTCGAGCACGAAGCGCGCGCCAGTTTTCAGGCTTATGAGTCGCTGTGGAACGCGCGCGCCGACCGGCTCGCCAGCGTCAGCCGGATTCTCAGCACCATGCCTTCGGTCCGCGCCGCGTTCGGAACCGGCGATGAATCGACCATTCGCGACACGGCGGGCGAGCTATGGTCGAAGGTATCCACCGAGGACGCGTTTTTCGTGGTCGCCGATCCGCAGGGCCGCGTGATCGCCTCGCTCGGCGCCTCTGTTCCGATTCGCCCCAACGAAGAGTTTCCGGAAGTGCAGGCCGCCCGTGCGCATTTCCCGGAGCAGGTTCCCGGTTTCGTCCGGCGCAGCGGCGAGCTGTTTCAGGTGGTGGTGACGCCGGTATACGTGCAAGCCGGGACGGGAGCCGGATTGCTGGATGTACTGGTCGCCGGATATCGAGTGGACAGCGCCGTGGCCCGCCGATTGAAGGAGGAAACCGGCGGCAGCGATTTCGTGTTCGTCGCCGGGCGTCAGGTGGTCACTTCGACTCTGCCTGCCGAAACCGCGCAGCGCCTGGTCGACAAGCCAACCGGGTCGAACGACGACTATCTAGCCCTTGCCACGCCGCTGCTCGATATTCGGGGCGAGACCATCGGGCAGCTTTTCATTCTACGGTCGTTTGAAGCGGCGCGCCGGAGCATCGCGGCCTTACACACGGAAATTGTGGTCTTATGGCTTTCGGCGATGGCCGCAGCCCTGCTGGTTACCTATTTCGTGGCAAGAAGAATCATGCGTCCCGTGGCAGACCTCGACCGCGCGGCGGCGGAGATCGGCCGCCAGAACTACGATTATCGCGTCGACGTGCACAGCGGCGATGAACTGGGGCGCCTGGGCACGACGTTCAACGCGATGTGCGAATCGATTCAAGACGCGCGCCATGAATTGACCCGTCAGGAGCGCATTTCCACCATCGGCCGGCTGTCCACCAGCATCGTTCACGATCTTCGCAATCCCCTGGCGGCGATCTATGCCGGCGCGGAGATGCTGTTCGACAGCAACCTGGCCATACCGCAGATCAAACGCCTGGCGATCAATATTTATCGCGCGTCTCGCGATATTCAAGAAATGCTGCAGGAGCTCCTGAACGTCTCGCGCGGCCGCAGCGGCGGAGCCGAAATGTGCTCGGTGGGCGACGTGGTTTCGGCCGCCTGGTCCGCCGTTGAAACCGATGCGGATGCGAAGAAAGTGAAGCTGGTCGATGAGGTGCCGAAAGATGTCGAATGTCCGATGGAGCGCGCGCGCATGGAGCGCGTGTTCCGGAACTTGTTCGAGAACGCAGTGGAAGTGATGGCGGCCGGCGGCACGGTCTGCATTCACGCCATGCAGGAAGAATCGGCGTTGGTGATCGCAGTGAAGGATACAGGCCCCGGCATCCGGCCCGAAGTTCGCGACCGTCTATTCCAGCCGTTCGTCACCTTCGGCAAGAAGAACGGCCTGGGGCTCGGCTTGGCTCTATCGCGGCAGACGCTGCTCGATCACGGCGGCGATCTGTGGGTGAACGAAAACGGCCCCGGCGCCGAATTTCGCATGCGGCTGCCGAAACACTCAGCGCCCAAAGTTTGACGTCATGGCGTTGGCATTCCCACTGAACGCCGCGCCGCAAGAAACGCGGGGAACACCATCGATTCACGCATCGGATCGCCGCCCGATTCGCCCGGCAGCGGCCACCTTTCGAGCAGTTTCCGAGCGAGTTCTTTCTCTCCCGATTCGACCAGCGTTGCAGCGTAGAATGTGCGGGCTTGCCCGTCCGCGGAAGGCGGCGTGTGTTCATAGGCCTGCTTGAGCGCATCCAGATCCGCTGGGGCGGCCTGATTCCAGATGATCAACTGCCTCTCGATGAACTGCGTTTCTGGCGTCGACCTAAGTTTGGCGATGGCTTGGCCACGCCGCCCCGTCGCGTAGTCCCAGGCCGCTTCCCGCCACGCGTTCAGAGGATCCGTGCGGCGCGTTTCAAGATACCGGGTCATCAACCCATCCGCGCCCTTCAAATCCCCCGCCAGCCAGCGAGCATAAGCCGCCTTCAGCAGATCCGCTCCACCCAGGAACGCATGGTTCGAATCGTACGCCTGAAGGAAGTATTTTTCGGCTTCCGCGAAACGGCCGTTCATGAAAAAAGCCTCGCCCAGCGAATCGAGTGAATTGGTTTTTTGATCCGGCAGCCGGCCATACGCTTCCAGTGTTTTCACCGCGCCAGCCAAATCGCCCGCATAAAGCTGGGCGTATCCAAGAGAATTCATGGCGCCGACGTTTTCAGGATCTACTTTCACAATTTTATTGAAGACCTCCGCCGCCACCGAAAATCGCCGCGCGTTCAACTCGGTCTCCGCCAGCGCCTGCATCACCGGAACATCCGTGGTCAGGAGCCCTGTCAGGGTCGATAACGCCTTATCACGCGCGTTCGAGTCGCGACGCAGCGTCGCCGAGACGAGCTCGATGCGCACGCGATCGACATTCGACTGAAGCGACGAACGCGCCAGCGCACGATTTGCGAGCTCGATTGCTTGCGCGGTGTCTCCCTTCTGCGCGAGCGTATCGACCCACCCCAGCCAGGCAGCGCCGAAATCCGGATCGAGCGTCACAGCCCGCTCAAAATCACGATGACCCCAGGCGGCTAACGCTTCCGCGTTCGAGGTCGAGAATGAATGCGCCGCCGGATCCACGCGCTTCGCGAGCGCGTTCATGGCGCCCAGTACATCGCCCGACGCAGTTTCGTCCATGATCATTTTGTGGCGCGAGGCATCTTCGACGTTGACCTCAAATCGCAGCGCGCCACCGTGTCCGGTAAAAGAGCCATGCACGAAGCGAGTCGCGTTCGCGAGATACGCGTCACTCCGGGTCGGCATTGGCTGCGCGAACAATTTGGACACGCCGGACAGATCCGCCGCGACGATCGCGGGAGCCGTGGACGCGATCCAGTCAAGCGACGCCTCGCCAGTGAGATTTTCGAACGGTAGAATCGCGAGCCGTTCGACCGGATGCGGCCGGTTGGAGCACGCTGCCAGAAGGGCGACAACGCCTAACGCGGCGCGGGTCGCATGCACGCTTAGAGGACCTTCTGGTCGGTCGCCATCAGCTTCTTGAATTCCGGATCGTCCTTAAGCACAGCGAACTCGGGTTCTTTGACGAACTTGTCGCGGTCCTTGAATCCCTCTTCGAGAGCCTTGCGGATGTACTGTATGGCCCGATCGGACTGGCCGTCCTTGGCGTAGGTCTTGGCCATGTAGTAATGAAACCGGGCACGGTCTTCGACGCTGCGTTCGAGAAGCAGGATGCCGGCCGACGAGTGATGTTCGAACACATCCCGATCAAGTTTCAGCGCTTTGTCATACATCGCGGTTGCGTCGCCAAAATCTTTTCGCGCGAAATACGCGGTACCCAGATTGCTCCACATGGAAGCCGAATCGGGCATCAGGCGGAGCGCTTTCTTATACTGCGAAATCGCACGCCGGTACGATTTTTGCGCGTAATAAATCGTGCCCAGATTATTGACGGCTTCCGCGTACGACGGATTCAGCTTGATAGCGCGCTCATACTGCTTTTTTGCCCCGGGCAAATCGAGCAGCTGGTGATACGCGATCCCGATCTTATTCGCCAGCACCGCGGAATCTTTGGGTCCTTCGCGATACGTCTCGATCGCCTCGCGATACATCTTGCGAGCCATCTGGATATCGCCGCGGACCTCCGGCGTCAATGCCTTGACCGGATCGGCGGGGACAGTCTTATCGGGAGGGCGAAACCCGTTCGCGGTTTGCACCGGAGGATTCTGAAAAGCGAGAGCCGTTACCAGGACTAAAACGGAAACCATAGAGGAGGCCTCCTGCCTTGTTATTCACTTTACCACTGCCTTCCGGCTTATGGGTGTGGGCCCGCTTTTGTTTTCGCGGTGCGCCGCGCGCGTTTGTACCTAAGCTCGATCAGGCCTTTACCGTATGTCTTATTCAAGGTCAGGCTGAAGTCGCGCTGGGGGAATCCGCTTGGAAAGAGCGGAATCCCTTCGCCCAGCAAGACCGGAACCACACCCAGGTACAGTTCGTCCACCACGTCAGCTTTCAGGAATTCGCACGCCAGCTCGCCGCCGCCCATCAGCCAAATGTTCTTGCCGCTTTTTTTTCGAAGCTGCCGGATGAAGCTTGCAGGCGACTGGCGCGTGAACACCACGCCGTCGCGCTCGCCCGCGGGCAGCGACTTCGAGTAGACATAGTATTTGATCGAAGAGTCTGCGTTGAAAGTCCCACCCAGTTTCAGGCCTTGGTCCATGGTCTTGCGCCCCATGATTGCGGTATCGATCGTCGCAAGGAACGGAGTCATCGAATAGCCCTGGGGCATGAACAGAAAATCGACGGTGCCGTCCAGGCGCGCGATATAGCCGTCCAGGCTGATCCCCAAACCGAGCACCACGTTACGCATAGGGCCGATTATAAGACGACTATTTGCTGAAAATGTCTTTCAAACGTTCCGAAAAATCCCTTGTGTTTTTCGGGCTGAGGAGCTTGGGGCGGGGAGGCGGGCTGCACGGGAATCGACCGCGGATTCCTTCCCTGCGGCGCCGCTGCGATCTGCGGCCGGTTGTTGGGGCGATTGTCGGGAATCACGGCCGGTGTCGGCTTCGACGTCGGTTCCCACCCCGAAATCTGCGTGCGGCCGCCGCCGTGGATCCGGCAGACTTCCACCGGCTGCGTTCCCGCGATGAAAACCTGATTCCGGACGCGCGGGCAAGCCGGTGTAGCGAGTTGACCCGTGGTCTCATCGATCTCCGCCGTCACGATTCCATCCGGAGCGTCGAACCCATGCACGTTGTGATATTCGCGATGCTGATGCGCGCGCTTCATGAACTCGGTCCAGATCGGCAGTGCGCTGTGTGCGCCTTCGAGTTTGAAATCCCGATTGTCGTCGAACCCCACCCACACGACGCAGATCAGTTTCGACGTGAATCCCGCAAACCACCCGTCGCGCGAGGTTCCTGTCTTTCCCGCGGCCGGCAGGTTGAACCCGCGCGCATGAACGCCGGCGCCCGTTCCCGTGCGGAGAACCTCTTCCATCATATTTTCGACGAGATACGCCACGCGCGGATCGATCGCCGGCTTCCGTTCCGGCTGCGACACGTAAATCGATTTGTCGTGCTGATCCCGAATCGCCTTGATGAAGCTCGATCTAACCAACTGGCCGTTGTTGACGAAAACCGTGTACGCGTCCGCGATTTCGAGCGGCGTGACTTCATAGGCGCCCAGCGCGATGGATGGCGTCGGTTTGATATCCACGTTCAATCCCGCCGCGCGAGCCGTTTCCGCAACTTTGTCATACCCCACCATCTCCGCGACCTTCACGGCAGGAACGTTCAAGGAATGCGCCAGCGCAAACCAGACGGGGATCTCGCCGAAATATTCGTTCTTGTGGTTGGCAGGCTCGTAAGGTTTTTCGTCGAACCAGAAAGTGGTTGGCTCGTCGTCGATTACGGTCGCCGGAGTAATCGCCTGTCCACCCGGTTCCGAAAGCGCGGTATTGAACGCAGCCGCATAAACGAACGGCTTAAACGACGATCCCGGCTGGCGCTTCGCCAGCGCATGATTGAGCTGGCTGACGCCATAGGCCCGTCCGCCCACCAGCGCCTTCACGTCGCCGGTCTCCGCATCCAGGCACACCAGCGCGACCTGCGCCAGAGGCATCTCGTCGGTTCCGTATTTCTTCGAGCGCCGCTTCCACTGCTGATCCGTTTCCTCGATACCAGCCCGCACCGCGTCCACCGCATCGCGCTGCAGGTTCATGTCGAGCGTGGTGTACACACGGTACGACGTGTTCAGAAAATCGTTCCCCTCGAACTGGCTTTGCAATGCGTCGTTCACCAGGTCGACGAAATACGGCGCATCGCTCGATTCGGCCTCTTCGCGCGTCACCTTCAGCGGAGACGCCACCGCGTCCTTATACTGGCGATCGGTGATGAACCCGTCCTCGCGCATCGCCTTCAGCACGATGTTGCGCCGCGCCTTGGCGCGGTCCGGATGGCGAAACGGATTGCGGCTCGACGGCGCCTGGATCAACCCCGCCAGCAGCGCCGCGTCGGGAAGCGTTACCTGGCTCAGATCCTTGCCCAGGTAAACGTCGGCGCCCTGTCCGAATCCCTGAATGCTGAAGCTTCCCTGATGCCCCAGGTCGATCGCATTGGCGTAATACTCGAAAATCTGCTGCTTGGTCAGCTTCTGTTCCAGGTGCAGCGTGATCAGCGTCTCGGGGATCTTGCGCCGCCATCCGCGCTCCGTCCCGAGCCACAGCGTCCGCGCCAGCTGCTGCGGTGATGGTCGAAGCCCCTTCCAGCCGATGTTCCGCCACATCGCGCCACGCCGCGCGCACGATTCCGATGGGATCGAATCCCGCGTGCTGGAAAGAAATGCTTATCCTCGGCCGCGAGCATCGCATTCACCATGACCTTCGGAATATCGTTGAAATGCACGATGCGCCGCTTCTCGCGCTTCTGGTCGAACAGGTTCGTGATCAGTTCTGGCTCGAGTTGAAATTCGGTGCGCTCGGTTTGATCGCGCAAAGAAATGATTTGGGTGACGTGGCCGCCGTGAATCTTGATTACCGCGCCTTCGGAATCGTAGGCGTCCGGCCCCGGATTGACTTCGATCGCATCCGGCCGCACGTGATACCAGCCCAGCCGGTTGCTGGTCGATTCGCTGTATCCGCAGCGGTGAAGATATTCGGCGATCTCGTCGGTTTTCGCGTCTTCGCCTAGCGGCGATGGGCCGCGGCGCTGCGTAGAGCAGGGAAGTGTTGGCGAACGGTCCCGCGCGCAGCTTCTCCTCGGTGATGCGCGCGTACTTTTCGTAGTAGTAGGTGAAAACCGACAGGCCAATGGTGACGGTGGCGACGAATCCGATGAAAAACGCCCGGCCCCAGGCACTCAGGAAGAATCGGACCAGCAGCGCTTTTCTAGGGATCTGAAGCTTAACGGCCACAGGTCGTCCGTGCGCTCATCTTTTGGTCTCTTCGAGCGCGAATAACTCTTTCCACATGTCTTCGTGCGGACGCCAGTCCGGCTGCTGATGACCGCCGATCTGCAGTTCGGCCACTTTCAGAGTGCCATGGCCGTAAGGGCAAATGTACTCGGTACGCGGCGCGCCCAGAAGCACGTGGTTCCAGGACCCAGTCTGGATCGGCATCCGCAAGCGGCGCAGGCAGGTGCGGCAGCGGTAGCGCTGGTCGCGCAGGATCAGCCAGACCAAGCCAGCCGCGAACAGCCCGAATGCCAGCATCACAAAGGTATAGTTCAAATTCCTCATGACCGGATTAGGTCCACCCAAATAGAACGCCCTCATCGGCGGAAACGCCGCCGCGATGGCGCGCTGCATGGCGCTCAGAATCGCCATCGCAACCAGGAGCTTCGCGGTCAGGTAACCCCAGTACTTCATATAGTGTTGGACACCTACCCGGATCGATCGGTTCCTAACTTATAGTTTGACATATTCGCGAGGTTTTTAGTCCCGCCGTAACCCGAATTGCCGAGCTTGAGGTGCTCCTTTCCAATCAGTGTGGTGGTTTTCAGCCACGCTAAGGTATCGGAAGGAAACAGGCAAAGCTTTACAAATAAACAACTTCCCTTTTGGCTGCGGAATTGCCATTGTGCAGGCGGTGGCTGCATGAGTAGAGGACGAAAGTTCCGTTTGACGGCGATGGCGATCCTGGCTGTTGCCGCGTTCGCGCAGCCGCCGCAGCCGGGGCCGTGGTCGGAGCAGGTGCCGTATCCGCAAGGCCCGCCGCCTCAGGGCCCGCTACCGCCGCGTCCTCAAAATGGTCCGCAGGGCGATGACGATGGAAACGCGCCGGATCGGGGAGTGGCGCGCCTCAGTTACGTGAACGGCAATGTCTCGGTCCGCCGCGGCGATTCGGCTGACATGGTTGCAGCGGTGTTGAACGCCCCGCTCACCGTCGGAGACCGGCTGGTAACCGGCGACGGCGGTCGCGCCGAAGTACAGCTTGACTACGCCAACATCGTTCGCCTGGGTCCTTCTAGCGAAGTCCGCTTCAGCGAGCTTCAACGCGGCCGTTATCAGATTCAGATCGCCGCGGGAACGGCAGCGTTTCGCGTTTTGCGCGACTCCGACGCTCAGGTGGAGATCAGCACTCCCAGCATGTCGGTGCATCCTTTGAGGAAGGGAGTTTACCGGATCGACGTTAAACCGGACGGGGTAACCGAGATCACTTTGCGAGGCGGCGCGGAAGGCGAAGCTTTCGGTCCGCGCGGCTCCGAGGAGATCCATAACAACAGCATGATGATGGTTCGCGGCTCTTCGAACGACCCCGAGTTCCAGATCGTCGTAGCGCCCGCCGAGGACGATTTCGATCATTGGAGCGCCTCCCGCGATCAGTACATGGAGCGCTCGACTACACCGAATCACGTCAGCCGCGACGTTTACGGGACAGAAGATATGGATCAGTACGGCCGGTGGACCAACGACGGCTCCTATGGACAAGTCTGGGTGCCGCAGGTAGCGCCGGGCTGGGCTCCATATAGCTGCGGCCGCTGGACCTGGGTCGATTATTACGGCTGGACTTGGGTCGGATGCGAGCCATGGGGTTGGGCGCCATATCATTACGGGCGCTGGTATTATGGCGGGCTCGGCTGGGCATGGTGGCCGGGACCGATCTATTCTCCTTATTTCTGGCGTCCCGCGCTGGTCGGATTCTTCGGCTGGGGCGCACCCGGTTTTGGAATCGGCGTCGGCTTCGGATTCGGTTTCGGACATGTCGGATGGGTTCCGCTGGCTCCGTTTGAGCGCTTCCATCCCTGGTATGGAGCCGCAGGTTTGCGCGGCGGCGCGGTGGTAAACAACATCAATGTCACCAACGTGTACCGCAACGCCCGGGTCGCCAACGGTGTGAGCAGCGTGAACGCCGGCGAGTTCGGCCGTGGCGGCGTCTCTTCGGCCAATATGATTCACGCGCCGGCCGCCGAACTCGCGCATGCGGGAACCGTGAACGGGCGTCTCCCTATGACGCCGTCGGCGGAAAGCCGGCAATTCACCAATCGGTCTGCGAGCACGCAAGGCATGCCGCGGACCAGCGAGAACACACATTTCTTCTCGAACAATCGGACCAGCACGCCGTCGAACGGCGGATGGCAGAGAATGAGTCCCTCTGGAAGCGGGACATCGAACGTGAATCGAAGCGCCCAGAAGGGTGGTTCGCAAACCGGCGGCTGGCAGCGATTTGAAGGCAGCAACCGTGGGACGTCCGGATCGACGCAGTCCGGCGTCCGCAACAGTTATTCGCCGAGTGGTTCCCAACCTCAAGTGAGGATCAATCCCCCGATCGTGCAGAGCCGCGGAGCCCAGGGCAGCAACGGCAGCTCCCGTCCTAGCACGAACAACGCGCGCCCCAGCGGCGGCGGTTCCCGCGGCGGAGGCGGCGGCTCGCGCGGTGGAGGCGGCGGGCATGGCGGTGGCGGAGGCCGTCACTAAACCACGAAGGTTCTAAGATTTTCTTCTTCCCTCGTGCCCGGTAGGCTAAGGTCTACCGGGCGATTTTTTGGTGCTACTTCTTCGCGAATGAGCGGTTCTCCCACGCGGCTGTTCTACACTATAAAGGGGCGTAATGGATCATCCGGCCCACGTCGGGAAGTATCAGATCGAGCAGTTTCTCGGCGGCGGCATGTCGAACGTGTATCGAGCCACCGACACGATTCTGGGCCGGCGGGTCGCGCTGAAAATTCTGACCGATGCCGGAGCCGCGGACGAGGAATCGAAGGCCCGGTTTCTGATGGAGGCGCGCGTGGCGTCGAACATCACCCACGAAAATATCATCAGCGTTTACGATTTCGGCGAGGATCACGGCCGCCCGTTCATCGTCATGGAGTTTCTGGAAGGCGAGAGCCTGCGTGCGGCGATTCACAACTCGCATCTGGGCGACTTTCCGCGGCGGATGCGCATCGCGCTGCAAGTGGCGCGCGCGGTGGATTTTATTCATACCAAGAAAATCATCCATCGCGACATCAAGCCGGAGAATATTCATATCGACGCCACGGGAAAAATCAAGCTGATGGATTTCGGCATCGCCAAAGCGGCCGGCGTGCATTTGACGCGTTCGGGGTTCACGCTCGGCACCCCTTATTACATGGCTCCGGAGCAGGTGCTGGGCCAGCCACTGGGGCCGCAGGCGGATGTGTACGCGTTCGGAGCGCTGTTGTTCGAACTGTTGTCCGGCGCCAAGGCGGTGAACGGCGACTCAGTGGAACGCATCTTTGAAAACGTCCTGTATCAGCCGGTGAACTTGGATCCGCTTCGCACGCTGAGGCTGCCCCCGCAGGCGATCGACTTGATCGACCGGTGCATGGCGAAGGCTCCGGCGCAGCGGCCCCCCAGTCTGTCGCTGGTGTGCGACGAGATTGAGCACATTCTCAATCCGACCTACGATCCCGTGAATCCGCGGCCCGATCCGTTCGCGTCGCCCACGGCGCCTGGCTTCATTGAGAAACTTCCGGCGTCGCTGAGAACGCAAACCGGTTTGATCTTTCTCGCGGGCGCCGTGGCGGCTGCGGCGGTGACGCTGATTTACGCGATCCTTGTAATGACACATGTCGTTTAAAAATGGATATGCGTGATACGCTCGAAGTATGGGGCTTTCCGCATCCTTCTTTGGCTCGCGATTCGGCATCACGGAGCATGATCTGGAGCCCTACCTGAGCGAGGCGCTCTCCGCGGGCGGCGATTACGCCGACCTGTACTTCGAATACCTGGCCACCAGCTCCATCGGCATCGACGAAGGCATCGTCAAGAGCGCGACCCAAGGCGTCACGCTGGGCGTGGGCGTGCGCGTGATCGCGGGCGAGCGCACCGGCTACGCCTATAGCGACGACCTCAGTCCCGAGAAGATCCGCAAGGCGGCGCGCGTGGCCGCCTGCATCGCGCGCGGACCGGCCAGCGTCGTCAAGACCGGGTTTGAAGAAGCGCAGCGGCACAATCTGTATCCGATGCTGCGCGCGCCGCACGAAACGGGTCTCGACGAGCGCGTGGACCTGGTGAAGCGCGCCGATCGCGCCGCGCGCGCCTACGATCCGCGCGTGTTCCAGGTGCAGGCGACCTACGCCGACAGCCTGCGCCACGTGCTGGTCGCCACCAGCGACGGGCGTCTGAGTTTCGACCGGCAGCCGATGGCGCGCATGAGCGTGTCGGCGCTGGCGCGGCAAGGCGACGGCGATCCGCAGCAGGGCCATGCGGGCGGCGGCGGGCGCGTGACGCTCGATTTCTTCCTGAACGAGAAGACGCCGGAGCATTTCGCCAGCGAAGCCGCGCGGCAGGCCATCGTGCAGCTGGACGCGGTGGAAGCGCCGGCGGGCGAGATGACCGTGGTGCTCGGTCCGGGCTGGCCGGGCATCCTGCTGCACGAAGCCGTGGGCCACGGCCTGGAAGCCGATTTCAACCGCAAGAGGCGTCTCGGCGTTCAGCGGGCGCATCGGCCAGCAGGTGGCGAGCCCTCTGTGCACCGTGATCGACGACGGCACCATCGGCAGCCGGCGCGGATCGCTCAACGTGGACGACGAAGGCATCGCCCACGCAGCGAATGTGCTGATCGAAAACGGCGTCCTGCGCGGCTACCTGCAGGACAAGCTTTCGAGCCGCCTGATGCAGTCGCAGTCGACCGGCAGCGGGCGGCGCGAAAGCTATCAGCACATCCCCATGCCGCGCATGACCAACACCTTCATGCTGGCGGGCGAGAGCGATCCGGAAGAGATCATCCGCTCGGTGCCGCAAGGGCCTCTACTGCGCGAAGTTCGGCGGCGGGCAGGTGGATATCACCAGCGGCAATTTCGTGTTCTCGGCGACCGAGAGCTACCTGATCGAAGACGGCAAGCTGACGCGGCCGGTGCGCGGCGCGACGCTGATCGGCAACGGGCCGGAGGCGCTGAAGTACGTCAGCATGGTGGGCAACGATCTGAAGCTCGACGAAGGCATCGGCGTCTGCGGCAAGGAAGGGCAGAGCGTGCCGGTGGGCGTCGGCATTCCGACCGTGAAGATCGACAAGATGACCGTGGGAGGCACGGCCGCATGAGCGAACCTCGAACGAAATCGCTGCAGACGCGGTGAAGCGCGCGCTCGCAGCGCGGCGCGACCGACGCCGAGTGCACCATCTCCGAAGGCGAGGAATTCTCCGCCAGCGTGCGCATGCGCGAGGTCGAGAGCCTGAAGGAAGCCGGCTCGCGCGGCGCGGGGATTCGCGTCCTGGCGGGGCAGCGCACCGGCTCGTCCTACACTTCCGATCTTTCGACGCGAAGGCATCGCGAAGATGGTGAACGCGGCGCTCGAGCTGGCCAAGATCACCAGCGAAGATCCGCATGCCGGCTTGCCGGAGCCCGACGACCTCGGGCAAATTCGGCGGCGACCTGCAGCTTTACGATCCGACGCCATCGAGGCGATCGAAACGGAGTGGAAGATCGAGCAGGCAATCGCGGCCGAGGAGTGCCGCGCTTGCGGCCGATCCGCGCATCGCCAATTCCGAAGGGCGCGTCGTTCGATTCATACCTGGGCATCGCGCGTGTTCGCCAACTCGCGCGGATTTGCGGGCGAGTATCGCACGTCGAGCTGCGGACTGAGCGTGTGCAGCCGGTGGCGAAGCGAGAACGGCTCCATGGAGCGCGATTACTGGTACACGTCGTCGCGCAGGCTCGCCGGCCTGGAAAGCCGCGGAGTATGTCGGGCGGAAGGCCGCGGAGCGCGCGCTGCGGCGGCTGAATCCGCGAAAGGTCGCGACCCAGAAAGCTCCCGTTGTCTTCGAGCCGCGCACGGCGCGGGCGCTGCTGGGCGATCTGTTCGATGCCGTGAACGGGTCGCTCGATCTACCGCCACGCTTCGTTCCTGGCCGGCAAGCTGGGCGAGAAGATCGCGTCGGATGCGCTGACCGTCATCGACGACGCCACCATGCCGGGCCTGTTCGGCAGCTCGCCGTTCGACGACGAAGGCGTGGCCTCGCGGCGGACGGTGGTGATCGAGCGCGGCGTGCTGAAGAGCTATCTGCTGAACACCTACACGGCGCGCAAGCTGGGGCTGAAGACCACCGGCAACGCTCGCGCGGGCTCACCGGCAACGCGGGCGTCGGCCCGGGAAATTTCTATCATCGAAGCAGGCGAGACCGCGCCGGAAGAGATCATCGCGGGCTTCGCAGAGCGGGTTGTACGTGACCGAGCTGATCGGCGCGGCGGCGAATATCGTCACCGGCGATTATTCGTCGGGCGCGGCGGGCCTGTGGATTGAGAACGGCGAACTGGCGTATCCTGTTTCGGAGATCACCATCGCCGGAAACCTGAAGCAGATGCTGATGGACCTGGAGCAGGCCGGCGCGGACCTGGAATTTCGCGGCTCGATCGCGTCGCCGACGATTCTGATCCGGGAGATGACCATCAGTGGCCATTGAACTTTCTTCGCTCAGGAAACCAGAGAAACAGCCGCTGATCGGGCTGCCGGTGTACATTGTCGCGGCGGTGGTGGTGCTCGGCGGCGGGCTGTTTTACTATCTGCAGTTCGTTTCGAGCCGGCCGGCGCGGGATCTCGCGCTGACGCCGGAGGCCAAGGCGTACGTGCGCAATCTGCAATTGAGCGACGTCGAAATGAAAGCGAACGAAAGCTATTTCAAACAGGTGGTGGTGGAGATCGACGGCAAGATCGCCAACACGGGCGACCGCAACCTGGACATGGTCGAGATCTACTGCATCTTTCACGACGCCTATGGGCAATTGGTGCTGCGCAAACGCGTGCCCATCGTGAGCCCGCGCATGGGCGGCTTGAAACCGGGCGAAACCAAATCGTTCCGCCTGCCGTTCGATGAGATCCCCGAAAGCTGGAATCAGGCGATGCCGCAACTGGTGATCGCGGGCATCAAATTTTCCTGATGGCGCACGTGCTGGTGGTCGACGACGATGCGGCGGCGCTTGAGATTCGCAAACTGGTATTGGAGCGGCGCGGGCATCTGGTATCGACCGCACAGGATGCCGATGCGGCGCGCGCGGCGCCACATCCCGATGTGGCGGTGCTCGACCTTCGAATGCCTCGCCTTGAAGACGGACTGGAGCTGATTCGCGAGTTTCACGCCGCGGGCGTGCGCATTGTGGTGTTGTGCGGGAATCCTGTGGATCTGGATGGCCGGGAGGAAGCCGGGATGATCGATCAGGTGCTGGCGAAACCGGTCAAATCGGAAGTTCTGGTCGCGGCTCTCGGTTGAGTCGTTATTCCGCGCCGGCGTATTTTTCGTAATCCTCGGCGGACATCAGATCCGCAACGTCTTCGGGTGAGGACATTTTGATTTTCACCAGCCACGCCGCCCCGTGCGGATCTTCGTTCAGCTTTTCGGGCGACGCCGTCAGCAGATCGTTCACGGCGACCACTTCTCCAGAAACCGGCGAGTAAATGTCGCTCACCGCCTTCACCGATTCGACCGACCCCATGACCTTTCCTTTTTCGGTGGTGGCGCCCACCTTGGGCAGGTCGACATAGACGATATCGCCCAATTCCTTCTGCGCGTGGTCGGTGATGCCGATGGCGCCGGTGCCGGCTTCGACGTTCACCCATTCGTGTTCTTTGGTGTAGCGGAAGTTTGTTGGGTACATTTTTATTTGGCTCGTCTTATAGAAAGGTGTCGGGACGGTTATCGCCTCCACCGGCTGATTACGGACCATCACGTGGATGGTGCGGCCGATCTCGCATCGGTTGACGGGCAGGTAACAGAGTCCGATGTTCTTGTTGAGGGTCGGCGCGGGTCCTCCGCTGGTGACCCAGCCCGCTGCCTCGCCGTCGAGATACACTTCGTAACCATCGCGGCCGATCCCGCGAGCCTGCATTTCAAATCCAATGAGTTTGCGGGTGATGCCTTGTTCTTTCTGCTTGATCAGCGCGTCGCGGCCGATGAAATCGCCTTTGTCGAGCTTCACGATCCAGGCGAGATCCGCCTCCCACGGCGTGATGGTCGAATGAATTTCGTGGCCGTAGAGCGCCATCTTCGCTTCCAGGCGCAGAGTGTTGCGCGCGCCCAGGCCGGCGGGTTTGATGCCGAATTCGGATCCGGCGGCGAGCAGCTCGTCCCACAAACGTGGGGCATCCGCGGGCGCGACGTAGATCTCAAAGCCGTCTTCACCGGTGTAGCCGGTGCGCGCGATTCGCGCCTTCGCGCCGGAAACTGTGCCATCGGTGAACCAGTAATAGCGAATCGGCGCGAGTTCGACAGGTGTCAGCTTCTGAAGCGTCTCAAGCGCGCGCGGGCCTTGCACCGCGATCTGAGCGTAGCGGTCGCCGGCATTTTCGACCGTGCAATTGAATCGGTTATGCGCGGCGATATGCTCGTAGTCCTTGTCCTGATTGGACGCGTTGACGCACAGAAAGAAATGATCGTCGGCGACCTTGTGGACCAGGATATCGTCGACGAAGCCGCCGTGTTCGTAGAGCAAGGCCGAGTAGTGCGCTTGGCCGGTTTTGAGCTTCGCCGCCGCGTTGGTCGCGACGCGATCGACCAGTTTCAGAGCCTCCGGTCCGCGAACTTCGATCTCGCCCATGTGGCTGACGTCGAACAGGCCCACGTTATTCCGCACGGCGTTGTGTTCGTCGATCACGCCGGAATAGGAAACCGGCATGTCCCAGCCCCCGAAGTCGACCATTTTGGCTCCCATGCGGCGATGCGTCGCGTTGAGCGGAGTGGTCCTCAGGGGTGCGGGTTGGGTCATGAAAGATTCAGCCTAGCACAGTGAAGCGACGCCGGCCGCGATTACTTCAGGACTTGATAAATCTGGACATCCGCGCGCACGTCGGTGAAGTTCGGGATGTCGGCCATCAGACTGGGCGCGGCTGCCGCCATGCCCTTCTGCATCGCTTCCAGGGTTTCAAAGTTGAGGTTCGCCTGGATCTGATAACGTGCCGCGGAACCGGGAGCACCTCCGCCGATCCCTTTTTCCACAGTCCAGCTCTTCAGGCCGTGGGGGCCGAGTTTCTCGTCGACCATCGCCATATGCTTGGCCAGGTAGTAATCCAGATCGAAACGGGAGCCGGACTGATTGGGGTAGCTGACTGTCACTCGAATCATGAGAACATCCAGTCTAACGCAAATGCACGATCTGTGTTATTCTGAAACGGTACAAAAGGATTAAGAAAAGACGAGGAGTATCGATTTTCGAATGGCACTGGCGGGAGAAGCAAAAGTCAAAGTGATTTCGCAGTTCCGGGTCCATAAGACGGACACGGGCTCGCCAGAGGTACAGGTTGCAATCCTGAGCCGGCGTATTTCCGAGTTGACCGAGCATTTCAAGACGCATCAGAAAGACCATCATTCGCGCAGGGGCTTGTTGCAGATGGTACAGCGTCGACGTCACTTGCTCGATTATTTGCGCCGTGTCAGCCCGGAGCGCTACAAGGCGCTGATCCAGAGCCTTGGCATCCGTCGCTAGCATCGAAAAAATCGATTCTCGAGAACCGGCTGATGTCAGCCGGCCCACCGCAGAACATCTCCAGTCTCCTCTTAGTCAACGCAGCGTTCGCGCGACCCGAAGAAAGGGCGCGGGCGACCGCTGATTAATAGAAGATTAAAGGACGTTTCCAAACATGTTGCATTCCGTTGAAGTGGACCTCGGTAGCGGCCGGTCTCTGACGATCGAAACCGGGAAGATGGCCAAGCAGGCCAGTGGAGCGGTGGTTGTCCGCTCCGGTGATTCGGTGGTCCTGGTGACCGCCGTTACCGCTGACAAACCCAAAGTTGGCGCCAGCTTTTTCCCCTTGACCGTCGATTACCGGGAGTACACTTACTCCGCCGGGCGTTTCCCCGGAGGATTCATCAAGCGCGAGGGCAGACCGACCGAAAAGGAAGTGCTGACCAGCCGCCTGATCGATCGCCCCATCCGCCCGCTGTTCCCTGAAGGTTATTCGCATGAGACGCAAGTCATCGGCATGGTGCTCTCGGCCGATCCAGTGCGCGATCCCTCAACTCTGGCCATCGTGGGCGCCGGGGCGTCACTGGCGATCTCGGATATTCCGTTCGCGCATGTCCTCGGCGGTGTGCGCGTCGGCATGGTCGACGGCAAACTGATCGCCAACCCGACCTACGAAGAGACTAAGGCTTCGAAAGTCAACATCGTGGTGGCGGGCACCGAAGAAGGAATCGTGATGGTGGAATCCGGCGCACAGCAGGCCACTGAGGCCGAAGTGCTGGCCGCGATCGAATTTGGCCACCAGTGCTGCAAGAAAATCGGCACCGCGATCCGTGAACTGATGAAAAAGACCGGCAAACCGAAGAAAGAGTTCGTACCTCCTCCGATCAACAACGAGCTGTATTACCAGATTTCGGATGCGGTTCGCGTGGAGCTTCAGGACGCCATGAACACGGAGAAGTACGCGAAACTGGAGAGCTACGCGCGCATCGACGCTTGTAAGAAAAAAGCCGTGGAGGCGCTTCCTGAGGAACAGCAGGACGAAGCCAAGGCGCTGTTCGATCGGCTGAAAGAGCGGATTTTCCGCGACCAGATGCTGAAGGACCGGCGCCGTCCCGATGGACGCAAATTCGACGAGGTCCGTAAGATCGACGTTGAGGTCGGCGTGCTGCCGCGCACTCATGGATCCAGCCTGTTCACACGCGGCGAGACGCAGGCGCTGGTGACGGCGACGCTCGGCACCAAGGACGATGAGCAGCGCATCGAACTGCTGGATTCCTCGGAAACCTCCAAGCGGTTCATGCTGCATTACAATTTTCCGCCATTCAGCGTGGGCGAAGTCGGATTCATGCGTGGAGCCGGACGTCGCGAGATCGGGCATGGGGCCTTGGCCGAACGCGCGCTTTCTGCGGTGGTACCGGACGATAAGACGTTCCCTTACACGATGCGCGTGGTCAGCGACATTCTCGAGTCGAACGGATCGAGCTCCATGGCGTCGGTTTGCGGCGCGACGCTTTCGTTGATGGACGCGGGCGTGCCGATTTCCTCGCCAGTGGCGGGAATCGCGATGGGTCTGGTGCTGGAGGACAAGGATTACGCGGTGCTCACCGACATCGCGGGCGCGGAAGATCATTACGGCGACATGGACTTCAAAGTCGCCGGAACGAAAGACGGGATTACGGCCCTGCAGATGGACATCAAGGTGCCGAACGTGACCCACGCCATCATGAAGGAAGCGCTGGAACAGGCGCGCCGGGCGCGGCTTTACATCCTGGACAAGATGAACGCCGTGATCGATACGCCGAGGACGGTGCTGTCGCCGTATGCGCCACGCATCTTCACGATGCAGATTCCGACCGAGAAGATCCGCGAACTGATCGGCCCCGGCGGCAAGGTGATTCGCGGGATCGTGGAGCAGACTGGCTGCAAGATCGACGTGGAAGACGACGGCTCCGTCAAAATTTTCTCCTCCGACGGCGCCGCGGCCGATCGTGCGATCCAGATGGTCACCGATATTTGCGCTGTGGCGGAAGTCGGGAAGACGTATCTGGGCAAGGTGGTCCGCATTGTGGATTTCGGCGCCTTCGTCGAGATTTTCCCGGGCACCGATGGACTGCTTCACATTTCCGAGATTTCAGAGAACCGCATCAAACAGGTCCGCGATGAGCTGAAGGAAGGCGATCAGATCCTGGTAAAGGTCCTGGCGCTCGAAGGCAATAAAATCAAGCTCAGCCGCAGGGCGATCCTCAAAGAGCAGCGCGAAAAACTCAAGAAGGAAGAAGCCGGCCACGCTTAGAGCCTGAGAGAAGCCGGCGCTTTCAAGCTCCTAATGTTGCGTGATTCGGTGCACGTTTGCAGGTAGCTTCAGCTCGAACGCGGAGTCGGGCAGCGGCGGATTCGGCTTGACGTCGGAGTAAGTGGTCAACCTATAGTCTTTAGTGGGCTGGGTCACTTTTTCCTTGACCGCCGTCGAGGTCCCTTCGGGAAACCACAGCTCAATCATCGTCGTTAGTTTTTTCGCCTCGGCGGACTTGGGCACCAGCACCAGGTGGCTGGTGGCTACCGAGTCGATCTTCTCAGAGCTCGCGAGTTTGATGTCGTAAGCGCGCTTCAGTTCGGTTCCGGAAGTAGAGCCGAACGCGATCAGGATGAACTGATCGATCTGCGACATATTGTCCTTGCCCGGATCGACAATCGTGACCTCATTCGCCTTGGGTTTATAAAGCTGGACTTTGTGGCCGCTGAATGCGACGATGCGCTGGTCGGGAGGATTGTACTCAAGTACGCCTATAAGCCCATCCTTGGTGCGGCGCAGGCGCAGCTCACCGTCTTCCGAGGTAGATTCATTGAGCACGGTGTTGTAATTGACATCGTGTATCTTGGCCGTAACCGACTTGAATCTTTTCGCGGACGCGTCCATTCTCTGAAGAATCTCATCCAGCGAATCCGCGCGAAGGGCCGGGGCGATCAGGGCCACGGCACAAAGCAGAACGTGCGAATAATTCACGGCTTGGTGAAGGCCATGTAGCCTTTGATTTCCTGCTCGGCTTCGTCGTAGATCGGCTCCACGCTGCTGATGGTGGCGCGAGTCTTGTAGCGCGCGTTCACCACCGCGCTCGCCTTCGATAGGAGTTGATTATCGGGCACGCCCGCGAGCACCTGGGGTTCAATCCAGAATCCGCCGCGAAGCATCACGACCGCCGCAGCTTTCGGCTGATCTCGAAAGACGTCGCGCGGCATCAGAAAAATGAACATGAGGATCAGTCCGACCATCACGTCGTACTGCCAACTGGCCCGCGGATAATCCCAGAACAGAAACCGCCCGATGGAGCGCATCAATTTCAGTCTACAGCAAGTCTCGACTTATAGAGCGGGATATTGCGGCGTCCACTGCGTGGCGGTCACCGCATCCAGCAATTTCTCGGGAGTCGACTCCGGCGCGACGCCCGCGCGCTGCGCTTCGCGGCCGATGGCGAAAGCGATAGCCACCGTCACGCTGCGCAAATCCTTCAGCGAAGGCAGCAGCGGTCCGGCCGGATCCTTAAGCGCGGGGGAGTGGTCGGCCAAAGCGCGCGCGGCGGCCAGGAACATTCCGTCGGTCACGCGGCGCGCGCGAGACGCGACCGCGGCCAGTCCAATCGCCGGGAAAATGTAGACATTGTTGCATTGCCCGATCCGCATGGTGCGGCCGCCATAATGAACCGGCGCGGATGGCGATCCGGTGGCGACCAGCGCCCGCCCTTCAGTCCACTGAATCAGATCCTCGGCTGTGGCTTCGGATCGCTCCGTCGGATTCGAAAGCGGCATAATGATCGGCCGCGCGGTTTTACGAGCCATCTCACGAACGATGGATTCCGTGAACGCGCCGCGCGCGGTGGACAGGCCGATCAGGATGGTCGCTTCGATATTGCCGATCACGCCGGCGAGCGTCCGGCTTCCCGTGTCGCTGCGGGCGTAAACGCGCTGTTCCGGCGTCAGATCGGACCTGCGATCGTGCAGCAGACCGTCCTTGTCGACGATCCAGAAGCGCGCGCGCGCTTCCTGGTCCGGCAGCCCGTCTTCGATCATCGCGGCGCGCAGGTAATCGGCGACTCCGATGCTCGCCGAACCGGCGCCCAGGAACACCACGCGCTGATCCTGCATAGTTTTTCCAATCACCTTGACTGCCGAGCGAATCGCGCCCAGCGTCACGGCTCCCGTGCCCTGAATATCGTCGTTGAAGGTGAGCAGCTCGTCCCGGTAGCGATCCAGAATGCCGCGCGCATGCGGCGTGGCGAAATCCTCCCATTGCAGGCAGGCGTCGGGCAGCTCCTGCTTGACAGCTTTGACGAACTGGTCGATGAAGTGGTCGTACTCGGCCCCACGCACTCGCGCATGATGCCAGCCGAGATAGGTGGGATCGCGGAGAATTTCCTGGTTGTTGGTGCCGGCATCGAGCACGATGGGCAGCGTCCGCGTAGGATGGATGCCGCCGATCAGCGAGTACAGAGACAGCTTTCCAATGGGAATACTGAGGCCGCCGACGCCCTGATCGCCGATGCCGAGTACCCGCTCCCCGTCCGTTACCACCATCACGTCCACTTCGGGATGCGGGCGATTGCGTAGCAGCTCCGGAATGGATTCGCGCAGGGGATAGGAGATGAACAGCCCGCGGGGACGGCGATAAATATGGCTGAAATGTATGCATGCTTCGGCGACGGTGGGCGTGTAGACGATCGGCATGGTCTCTTCCACGTGGTCGAGCAGAAGCCGGTAGAACAGCACTTCGTTGTTGTCCTGAAGGGCCCGCAAGTAGATGTGTCGATTGATCGGCTTGTCGTAGGAGCGATACGCTGTGAACGCCCGTACCACCTGCTCATCCAGAGTTTCGACGTATGGAGGCAGCAGGCCATGAAGTCCCAGACGGGTGCGCTCTTCTTCGGTGAACGCGGTGCCTTTGTTCCAGGCGGGCGCACTTAACAGGCGCGCGCCGGTAAGGGCCGCGGGAATCGAATTCATAGCGCTACTCGGGTTTCGCCTTCTTGAGTACCTTGTGCAGGACCGTCATCGCGCGATCCACGTCCTGCTCGGTCAGGATATAGGGAGGCAGCAAGCGCAGGACGGTTTCGTGCGTGCAATTGATCAGGACGCCTTCCTCCATCGCGTCGAGCACGATCTGCTTGCCCGGCATATCGAGGTCGATTCCGATCATGAGCCCAAATCCGCGAATCTCTTTGATGAACGCGAAGCGCTTGGCGAGTTCAGTGAGCCGCATCCGGAAATATCCGCCGACGTGGACGATCTGCGGCAACAGCGGGTCGAGAATGTCGAAAAACTCGAGTGCGACACGGCACGCCAGTGGGCCGCCTCCAAACGTCGATCCGTGCATTCCGCTTCCGATGCTTGCGGCCGCGCGTTCATTCGCGGCAATCACTCCGAGAGGAATCCCGCACGCCAGCGGCTTCGCGGCGATCATAATGTCCGGCATCACCACGGGTTCCAGCATCTGGTATGCGAAGTAAGTTCCCGGACGGCCCACGCCGCACTGGATTTCATCGAAGATCAGCAGCGCATTGTGGCGGTCGGCCAGCTCGCGAGCCTTGCGAACGTACTCGCTCGACAGCGGGTAAATTCCTCCTTCACCCTGCACCAGTTCGAACACGATCGCCGCTGTCTTGGAGCTTGCGGCTTGTTCGAGGGCGGTCATGTCGTTGCGCGGTACGAAGCGAACGCCCGAAAGCAGAGGCTCGAAATCGCGCCGATACTTCTCTTGTCCGGTAATCGAAAGCGCTCCGAAAGTCCGGCCATGGAACGAATTTTCGAGCGCGATCAGCTCGATTTTCTCCGGATCGATTTTGCGTCCGTGGGAGCGCGCCATCTTGAGTGCGCCTTCCATCGATTCGGTGCCGGAATTGGAAAAGAACACGCGGTCAAGTCCGCTGGCCTGTGCGACCCGTTCCGCAAGCGGCCCCTGATATTCGTGGTAATACAGATTCGAGGTGTGCAGAAGCAGCCCGGCTTGCTCGCGGATCACTTTCGTCAGCCGGGGATGCGCGTAGCCCAAGGCGTTGACGCCGATGCCCGCGATCAGATCCAGGTAGCGTTTCCCCGACGTGTCGTAAACGTAGCAACCCTTGCCGCGATGGAGCACGAGGGGGTACCTCGCATAGTTCTGCAACAGATAGTGCCGTTCCAGATCGACCACAGAGGGGGGAGCGAAAGTTTCCATCTATTCATCATAATAAGACGGTGTTCGTTACACACTTAGAATGTTTTCGTTGTGGCGGAAAAGTCCCGATGGACCCGCGCGCATATCTGTGCCCAAGCTGCGGGGACGCTGAGGATGATCCGGGAATCCTGGATGTCCACTACGACTACGCCGCCGCCGGCAAAGCTCTTCCCAACTGCGCCGCACGTGGCGGCGTGTTTCGTTACCTTCCACTCTTGCCTGTTCGGGACGAAGCCGCGGTTCTGCCCGCGGGCGCGACGCCTCTGGTTCCGGCGCCGAGACTGGCGAAGCGATTCGGCGCTGGCGAAGTGTTCCTCAAAGACGAAACTCGCAACCCGACGCGGTGTCTGAAGGACCGGGCGACCACCGTCGCGATGGCGCTCGCTGCGGAATCTGGTGCGAGCGGGGTTTATTGCGCGTCGGCGGGAAATGCTGCGATCTCTATGGCGGCATTTGCCGCTCATCGCGGCATTCCTTGTCACGCGTTCGTTCCGGGCTACGCGTCGCCGGTGCGACTGGATTGGCTCAAACGCCTTGGCGCGGATTTGCACGTCTCGACAGGCAACTACGATCAAGCCTTCGAAGAAGCCGAGCAGGCCGGGCGCGAAAACGGCTGGTACAGCCGCAATTGCGCATTCAATCCGTTCCTGGTGGAAGGAAAGAAAACGTGCGGGCTGGAGATTGCAGCCGAAATGGCGCCAGACCTGGTGATCGCGCCCGTAGGGGACGGATGCACGCTGGCGGCGATCGGCAAGGGTTTTCGCGAAGCGCGCGAGCTGGGAATGATCACGCGGCTGCCGCGTCTCATCGGAGTACAGGCGGAAGGCGTCCAGCCGATGGTAGCGAGATTCAGCGGAAAATCCGCGCCGGAGGGCGAAACCGCCGCCGCGTCCATCGCGGTGCGGCAGCCGCGTAACGCGCTACGCCTGCTGCGCGAGCTCCAAGCCTCTGACGGCGAAATGATCGCGGTTGCGGATTCGCAAATCGAGTCCGCGCAAAAGCTGCTCGCGGAAGAAGCCGGGCTGGTCGCAGAGCTCACGAGCGCCGCTACCCTCGCGGCGCTGGCTCGGATGAAATCGCTGGCCGGGAAGAGCGTTGTTCTCGTGATCACCGGAGGCAGAGTAGACTGACAGTTATGCGTGCAGTGATCACGGAGCAGGACATTCCCATCTCGGGCGAGCTGCGCGTTCCCTCAGGCGCGATCCTGACGCCGTCGGCTTGCGACCTCGCCAAACAGCGAGGAGTGAAGATCACGGAGCTGGCGAAGGGCGAAGCTCCCGCTGCTGCTCCCGCGGAACGGACCATCGCTATCGGCTGCGATCACGGCGGATTTGAGCTGAAACAGAAGCTACTTCCTTTGTTTCACGAATACGGACTTGCGGTGCGCGACGTCGGCGTGGATGAGCCGAAGCCGGTCGATTATCCCGACATCGCGGGCCAAGTCGCCGAGCTGGTCGCATCCGGAGCGGCCGCCCGCGGAATGATTATCGACGGCGCCGGTATCGGATCGGCGATGGTCGCCAACAAGTTCGCGGGCGTACGCGCTGCGCTGTGTTACGATAGAGCGTCCGCGCGAAACAGCCGCGAGCATAACGACGCGAATGTGCTGACGCTGGGCGGACGGCTGCTCACTCAAACGCAGGCGGAGGATGTGCTTCGTACGTGGCTCACCACGCCGTTCGGCGGCGGCCGGCACGCCGCGCGGGTCGAAAAGATCAAGGACATTGAGCGCAGGCAGGGGCTTGGTCCAGTGTCCCCGCCTTCTGCAAAGGTTCAAGTGGACTCTCAAGAATTAGATCGGCTTGTGGCTGCAATCGGCGACGAGATCTTGGCGCGATCGACCGCTCCCAAGGGCGAAGGCCTGAACATTCCTGACCTGGTTTGTCCCGGCTGCCAGCAGCGCTGCCCGCAGACCTGCGCCAGGAAATCGAAAGAGATTCTAGCTGCCGGCGCCGATCGCCTTTCCGCCAGCGACAAGCTGACTCACATCGATTCCGCCATCGCCTCGACCATCGATCACACGTTGCTGCGTCCCGAAGCCACCGCGGCCGACATCCGCAACATCTGCAAAGAAGCGAGGAAGTATAATTTCGCGAGCGTCTGCGTGAATCCCTATTGGGTGTCGCTGGTGGCCGCGGAGTTGGCCGGATCACCCGTGAAGGTCTGCACCGTCGTGGGATTTCCTTTGGGCGCAAATACGACCGCGATCAAAGTCGCCGAAACCGAGGCGGCGGTTCGAGTTGGCGCGCAGGAGATCGACATGGTGATCAATATCGGCGAGCTGCGCGGCGGCAACTACGATGCCGTGCGCGAAGATATTCGCGCCGTCGTGAATGCCGCGCATCAAGGCGGCGCGATCGTGAAAGTGATCCTCGAAACCGCGCTGCTCGACGATAATCAGAAGATCATCGCGTCCACGCTCGCCAAGGTTGCGGGCGCCGAATTCGTGAAAACCTCCACCGGTTTCGGCCCCCATGGAGCCACCGTGCACGACGTCGCCCTGATGCGCCAGGTGGTGGGAGCGGAAATGGGCGTGAAAGCCTCGGGCGGCATTCGCACTTTGGAAGATCTGAAAAACATGTCGGCCGCCGGAGCGACCCGCATCGGCGCCAGCGCGAGCGTGAAAATCGTCGAGGCCACGGCTGCAGTGAGACGTGGCCACTCCGCGCAAATCCGCCGTATTTCGCGAGCGCGCCGAACTGCTCGATTTCCTGCTGGAAGTGTCGCGCGTCACCTCCGAGACGCTCGATCTGGACAAGCTGCTCGAAAACGTCGCGGCGATCGTCAAGACCGTGGTGCCGTACGATCTGTTCGCGATTCTGCTGTATAGCGAGCAAGGCGCAGGTCCTGCGAATCCGTTATGCGATCGGGCATCGCGATGAACTGGTGCGGAGCCTGATCATTCGCCTGAACGAAGGCGTCACTGGAGTCGCCGCCGCAACGCGTTTGCCGGTCATGGTCGATGACGTGCGAACCGACCCGCGTTATCTGAACGCGCTCGATGCGGTGCGCAGTGAGCTGGCGGTGCCGATGCTCGCGCGCGGGAAAGCTGGTGGGCGTGCTGGACGTGCAGTCGACCCGCGTGAAGGCGTATTCGGAACAGGATCGTGCGCTGCTGCGCTTGATTGCCACGCGCGTCGGCGGTATCCATCGACAATGCGCGGCTGTACCGCCGAGTGGACCGCCAGAACCGGACGCTGAGGACGCTGGCGCATCTGTCGCAGGAATTCAGCTCGATCCTCGACCTGGATGAACTGCTCGGAAAAATCGCCGCGACCATTCGAGCCTTGATCAACTACGATGCGTTCAGCATCTTCCTGGTGGACGCGGAGCGGAAAGTGCTTCGACACCGCTTCAGCGTGCGTTATGACCAGCGCGTGAATCTCGACAATATCCCGCTGGGAAAGGGAATTACCGGCGCGGCGGCCGAAGCACGCGAGCCGGTACGCGTTTTAAACACGATGGAGGATCCGCGCTACATCGCATCGCACCCGGATATCCACTCCGAGTTGGCCGTGCCGCTGGTCGTTCAGGACCGAGTGGTGGGAGTCCTGGATGTGGAAAGCGACCGAATCGCATTTTTCACGGAGGACCATCAACGGACGCTATCGCTTCTGGCGCCGCAGATCGCCAGCTCGGTGGAAAACGCGCGCCTGTATGAAGACTCTCGCCCAGCGCGAACAGCGCATGGAGCAGGATCTGAAAGCGGCGCGTAAACTCCAGCACGTGCTGCAGCCGCGCGAGGCGCCGGAGCTACGCGGCCTGGAAACGGCCATCCGTGCCCGTCCGGCGCGTGAAATCTCCGGCGATGTGTACGATTTCTTCGACCATGGCGACGACTACGCCGTGATCGCGTTCGGCGACGTGAGCGGCAAAGGCGCCGCCGCCGCGTTGTACGGAGCTCTGATCAGCGGATTGCTGCGAATCCTCGCCCCGCGCCGGCGGAGTCCGGCGGTGCTGATGCAGTCGTTGAATGAGACTCTGCTCGAGCGTAAGGTCGACGCCCAGTACGCGACGCTCCTCGTAGCCTTGTGGGAGCCTCGCCCGCGCCGCCTGACGCTGTGCAACGCAGGGGCCGAGCCGCCCGTCATTTATCGCAACGGAGAGATTTTGAAACCCAAGGCAGAGGGCGTGCCGATCGGCCTGCTGGAGGATCGCCGCTATGAAGAAGTCGCGATCGAAACCGAAATCGGCGACACCATCCTGTTTTATTCGGACGGAGTCGAGGATCAGCTTAATGCGAGCGAGCAGGACTACTCCCGCGGACGCGTGCATCGCCTCCTGAAAAAGCACGGCGCCGATTCGCCGAAATCCATCGCGGATGCGATCTTTGCCGACCTGGACGAATTTCGGGAAGGCACCGCGATCACCGACGATCAGTCGGTAGTCGTGATGAAAGTGTGCTGATGGAATATCGCGGTCGCGCACTGTATTGTGAAGACATTTCGCTGGCGGAGATCGCGGCCCGGGCCGGCACGCCGTGTTATGTCTACTCGTCCGCAGCCGTGCTCGAAAACTTCCGCGCCTACGATGATTCTTTCGGCGACGTGCCGCACACGGTGTGCTATGCCGTAAAGGCGAATGGCAACCTGGCATTGCTGCGGCTGCTGGCGAATGCAGGAGCCGGGTTCGACATCGTCTCGGGCGGCGAGCTGTACCGCGTAAAAAAAGCCGCCGGGGATCACGGCCACGGTCGTGTTTTCGGGCGTCGGCAAAACGGCCGCCGAGATCGACGAAGCGCTGGCAGCGCGAATCTTCGTGTTCAACTGCGAATCCGAACCGGAACTCGCGTTGGTGGATGCGCTTGCACATCGCCGCGGCGTGAAGGCGCGCGCCGCGGTGCGCGTGAATCCCGACGTGGACGCGATTACTCACGCTTACATCTCGACCGGTAAGCTGGCCCACAAGTTCGGGGTCGACATCGATCAGGCGGAAGCGGTCTATGATCGAGCGCGCGAATATAAGAATCTGCTTCTCGAAGGCGTGAGCTGCCACATCGGATCGCAGCTCATGGATTACAAGCCTTCCATGGAGGCCGTCGACCGCGTGCTGGCGTTGATCGACCGTCTGCGTGCCAAGGGCTTCGACATTCGCCACGCCGATTTAGGGGGAGGCCTGGGCATCGCTTACAAACCCGAGGAATCGACGCCTGCCATCAAAGAGTTCGTCGGCGAGCTTCGCGCTAAGCTCGCGGGCCGCGCTTTGCACGTCTTGATCGAGCCCGGCCGCTCGATCGTCGGCAACGCGGGCGTGTTGCTCACGCGCGTGCTTGTATCGGAAGCGAACCGGACAGAAGGAGTTCGTGGTCGTCGACGCAGCGATGAACGACCTGATTCGCCCCGCATTGTACGGCGCTTATCACCAGATTCTTCCTTTGCGGCAGACCGACGCGGCGACCATTCGCGCGGACGTCGTAGGTCCTGTTTGCGAAACCGGCGATTTCCTGGCGCGCGATCGCGAAATGCCCGAAGCGCTGCCTGGAGACGTGCTCGCTGTCTGCACGGCCGGAGCCTACGGATTCGTGCAGTCCTCGAACTACAACGCGCGGCCTCGCGCGGCGGAAGTGCTGGTCGAAGGCGCTACCTGGCGTGTGATCCGCCGCCGCGAAAGCTATGAGGATCTGGTGCGCGGCGAATCAGAGTGAATCTTCCATGAACTCGAGCCGGTTGCCCCACGGATCCTGAACGTAAAACCGCCGCGTGCCGGGAAGATTTTCGTCATCAATTACGCCGATTCCGTGCGCGACCAGTCTCTCGCGTAATCCGTTCAGATCGGCAACCGCAAATGCCGGATGAGCTTTTTTCGCAGGCCGGAAGTCGCGTTCGACGCCGATATGAACCTGATGATCGCCGCACTGAAACCAGCAGCCTCCCCTCGCACGCAGCGATGCCGGCTTCTCGATCTCCTTCAATCCCAGAATCGCGCCGTAAAATTCCCTGGCAGCCGCTTCGCAATCCTCTGGCGCGGCTAACTGAATGTGATCGATCCGCAATCTTCAGTCTTGGATTTGGAATGTCCCGACGAACGCGCTGCGCTGCCCAGGATAGCTCCACTGCGTGCCGAGCCCCTTGCCCTGATACGACTCCTGCACCGTATACGCGACCATCGCGTGATCGAGCTTGGTCAGGGGCTGATACCACACCGCTTCGTTGTGGCAGATCTGATCCGTATCTTCCAGCGCGCGCGTCGCAACCTGCGCCAGCTCGCCCGCGGTCATCTTAACAACGCGGCTGTGCAGGTCCGTGGTTGAAAATTGAATTGGCCGCGATTCCACGCGAACCACATCGGTCAGCAGATCGCCGCTCATCCTCTGCGCGAAGTGCTGCAAGGCGATCCGCTGCTCGACATCGGCGCGTTCGTCGACGATGATCACGGCTTTCACCGGATACGCCGAATGCATCACGTCGCCGAGGGTCCCAGCCGCGCGAATCACTCCCATCACCGACAAGCCGTCGAGCGAAACGCCCTGCCATGAGCCCTTCTCGATCTTCCAGCCCATCACCGCGAGGTTGCCGGTCAACTCCACTTCGGAATTGGCGAAGCAAGGCCCGGTGTAAACGTCGGCATCGCGCGCTTCGATGTATTGTCCACGCGCGCTGTTGCCCGGAATTTCCGCCGCGACCACCAGAGAAGCCGCCAGCGAAGAAATCGCAAGAAGAGAAAGCATCTTCATAACCTCACCTTAACACTCTGAGGGCTTGTTGAAAAGGGGACAGACTACTCTGTCCCCTAAAGGCACAACGTGATCTTCAGCGGGCTCTGGCGTGTGGACAGAGCGGTCTGTCCCCTTTTCAACAAGCCCTTACAGCGCCTGATAACACTTGCGCGTCTCGTTACACTCGTAATCGTCCGCGATCTTTCCATCCGGACCGATGCACTGCTGTGTTTTATGGCACCAAAAAGCGCGATCGCCCGAGTGCGGCATCGACGGGTCCCACTCGGTCGCGATGTACAGCCCTTTCCAGCGCAGATCGATGCAACGATCGTCATCGATCCGCGAAGTGCCCGAATACTCCATACGCTAAGCCTTCTGCACCGCCATCAGCAGCGCGCGCTTCACGGCGACCTTTGCCAGTTGAATCTTGTAATCGTTCTGGCTGAGCGGCCGCGCGCCTTCCACCGCAGCTTCACCCGCGGCCTCCGCTTTCTTTTCGTCGATGGATTGACCGACCAGCATCTTCCCGGCCGCGGCAGCCGCCCACGGCGCAGGCGCGACATGACCCAATACCACGCGTGCGCTCGTCACCTTCGACCCCGACATCTTCAATGCGACCGAAGCCGTCGCCAGCGGCCAATCGAGCGCGTCTTTATGACGAACTTCGTAAGTCGCATTGGCCTCCTGCGCGATGGGAACCACGATCTCCGTCACGATTTCATTGGGATGAATTGCCGTCTCGCGCTGCGTATCGCTGGTCGGATTCACGAAAAAGTCCGCAGCCGCCACCGTTCGCGATCCCGTCGCCGAAGCGAGCTTCACGTGCGCCCCCAGAGCCACCAGCGCCGGACCCAGGCTCGACGGACTGACAAAATACGCCGGCCCGCCGCCGAAAATCGCATGATATCGATTCTCGCCGTCCGGAATCAGGCTCTTGCCGTCTTTCATCCCGAGCAGCCCGTTGCCGCCGCGGAAATACCAGCACCGCGGCCGCTGGCACAGATCGCCGCCGACCGTCCCCATATTGCGGATCTGCGGACTCGCAACGCCCAGCGCTGCCTGCACCAGGGACGGAAAATCGGCGCGCACCAGCGGATTCAGCGTCAGCTCGTCGAACGTAACCGTAGCGCCGATGCGCAAGCTGCCGCCACTTTTCGAAATTCCGCCCAGCTCTTTGATCTCCTTGATATTCACCACCCGTTTCGGCGTGATGAGATATTCCTTCATCATGCTGAGCAGATCGGTGCCGCCCGCCAGCACCTGCGCGTCGGTAAAATTCGAGCCCAGCAGCGCCGTCGCTTCCTTCAAAGTCGACGGATTCGCGTATTCGAAGCGTTCCATTATGCCATCCTCCTTTGCGAGCCGGCCTTGCCCAAGGCTGCCAGCACGCGGTTGGGAGTCAACGGTACGTGTCCCACGCGCACCCCGATCGCATTCGCCGTCGCGTTGGCGATGGCCGCCATTCCCGCGATGGTCGGCGGCTCGCCCAGCCCGATGATGCCGCGCGCGTCGTTCTCCGGCGTGATGTCCAGGTGCACCACGATCTCGCCGATATCGGTAATGCCCGCCAGTTTGTAAAACTCCATATCGGCGTTCAGCACGTGACCGGTCTGCTGATCCATCACGCGCTCTTCCATCAGCGCTCCGCAGACGCTCATGATGCACGCGCCGTAAATCTGGCTGCGAGCCGTGGTCGGATTCACCACCAGCCCGCAATCCTGCACCGCGACGATCTTATTGATCCTCACGATGCCGGTATCGGTGTCGACGCTCACGTCGGCCATCTGCACGCCCGACGCGCCTTGATTGATGAGCCCTTCCTTCAACGCGTTGCGCGACAGATTCTCGCCCATCTCAGAGACCGTCTGCGTCCCCAGCTTGGCGCATGCCTGCTGCCAGGTCATCGCCTTGGCCGGATTGCCCTTCTGCTGGATCCGGCCGTCCACCGCTTCCAGTTGATCGGCATCCACGCCCATGGTCGGCGCCAGCAGGTCGAAAATCTTGCCCAGCGCATTCACGCTCGCCTTGCGGGACGACACCGAAACGCCGCCGATGGTGGTCGATCCGCCCGATCCGCCCGACGGCGGGAACTGCGTATCGCCCAAGCCGACGTTGATCTGGTTGATGGTCAGCCCGAACGTCTCGGCCGCCACCATCGCGACCATCGTCCGCGTAGCCGTGCCGATATCCTGCGTACCCAAATCGACGTCCACGCTTCCATCCGGATGAATCGTCACGCGGCACTGGCTGTCATGCCCCAGCCCGCCCCAAAACGCTACGCCCAGCCCGAGCCCGCGCTTGATCGAACCCGGCGTCGTATCGCCGCGCGGATGCCAGTTCTTCCTCCACTCCATCAGCTCCGCGGCCTTTTCGAGCTGAGCCTTATACACCGCCGGCTTGTTCGTCAGGTTGACATTCTTCAGGAAGAAATCGAGCGAGCTGATATTGACCTTCGCCGCCAGATCGTCCAGCGCCGAGCACGTCACAAACGAAACCTGCGGATGATTCGGCGCCCGCCACGCCCGCTGCCCGCCCGCGTTGATCGACACCGCGCTGTGATTGATGCGCTTGTTCTCTACCTTGTTATATAGGTACGGAAACAGGCTGCCGTTCACGCCGCCCGGCGAATATCCGCCCGTCGACCACGATTGCGATTCCCACGCCACGAACGTCCCGTCCTTGTTCGCGGCCGTCTTGACTTTCGCGTACAGCGACGGCCGGTTGCCCGCGATCATCAGCTCCGTCGCACGATCCAGGAACAGCTTCACCGGACGCCCGCCGCTGTCTCGTGAAAGAAACGCGCACTCGCGCCCCCACAGATCCGACGGAAACTTGCTGCCGAATCCGCCGCCCATGTAATCCATGTGCACGTGGATCTGGCTGGCCGGCACGTTGATCGACCGCCCCAAATCGGTTGGCATCCCCGAGACGTTCTGCGTCGACGGCCAGAACTCGATCTTGTTATCCGGCCCCCACTGCACCACCTGCCCATGCGATTCCAGGCAGCAATGCGTCAGCACCGGGCACCCGTATTCGCCCTCGCTGGTCACCTCGGCTTGCTTGAACGCCTGGTCCGGATCACCGACCGTCTGCTCGCCCGCAGCCTTGGCGCGAGTCCCCGCCTTCGCCAGGTCCTGTTCATGGACCAGGTGCGGAAGCACTTCATACTCGACTTTGATCGCGCGCACCGCGTCCCGAGCGATCTCCTCATCCGTCGCGGCGATCGCGGCAACTTCGGTTCCTGCCCACTGAATCTCATCGCCGGCTTTCTTGATCGCCCGAACCGCCGTAACGCCGGGAATTTTCTGCGCCGCAGTAATGTCGATGCTGGTGATCCGCGCATGCGCATGCGGACAAGTCAGCAGCGTCCCGAACAGCAGATCTTTGGGATGAATGTCCGAGTTATACTTCGCCCGCCCGCTCGACTTCGCGGGACCATCCAGCCGTTTCAGCGGATGCCCCATCACCCGCCGTTTGTCCATCGGAGGCCAGGAATAATTAGGCATGGGAGCCTCCCTTCATGTTCGCCGCAGCTTCCAGCACGGCCTTGCGAATCCCCATATAGGTTCCGCAGCGGCACAGATTGCCGCCGAGCCCCTTCTTCAAATCCTCCGGCTTCGGGTCCGGATTCCGATCCAGAAATCCCTTGCAAGCCATGACGAATCCCGGCGTACAATACCCGCACTGCTGCGCGTCGTTATTCCAGAACGCTTCCGAGACCGGATGCATCTTGCCCGGCTCGGCCAGCCCTTCGATGGTTTGAATCTTCTTGCCCTGCGCGTCGATGGCGAGCACCGTGCAACTGTACTGAACCTTCCCGTTGATGATCACCGTGCAAGCCCCGCACGTCCCGCGATCGCACACGCGCTTCGCGCCGGTCAGGTCGAGATGATTGCGCAGCGCATCGAGCAGCGTAGTCCGCGGCTCCAGCGTCACTTTGGCAGGCTTCCCATTGATATCGAGGGTAATCGCGACCGCATCCGGTCCATGCAGCGGCGTAGACGGCGCAGCCTCCGCAATTTCGGGTTCCAGCACGCCCGTGGCGAGCACTCCCGTTCCAGCGCCGAGCCCTTGCAGGAACCCGCGCCTGGAAAATGCGCTTTTTCGTTTCTTCTTAACCTCTTCGTGAGTGGAGCTCATAACCGTCTCCTTTCAGGTGGGCAAATAGGTATGCAGTCTGAAATATAGCAAACGCAGCACCCAGCGACAAGGCTCTGGGTCCTGTCCAATTAGTGCGGTGATTCAGATTTATACAGATCATCGCAGGTCGGCATGTCCTGAAGCGTTTTTTGCATGGGAGTGGGATTATCCCAACTGAAATTCCAAGTTCTACAAATGCTTCCGGTCATCGTGTCCAGGGCAAGGAACGCGCTCGGAACAGTGTAGATCAGGCTCACGTTAGAACGATTGGAACGAAACGCTGCACGGGATTCGGCTGCTTCACTGCTTCAGGTTTTGGCGGTTCCACCTTCGGCGCTGGGGTGCCGACTTGCGGAAGTTCGCATGCAGACAGCAACAGTAGTGCAGGGATCAGGATGCGCTTCATTGACGGATCATATCATCGGGCTTGTGAAGTATGCACGTGCATTGGCGAGTTTCGACGCTAGTCGGCGCGCTCGTAATCGTCGTCCTTCACGGCCTCAAACCTCATGCTGTCGCGATTGAGCAAGCGGCCAAAGAACGTATGTCTGAGCGTAGGCGGATTGAGGTCGTCGGCGTATTTGATGAATCCAAGAACATAAAAGAGCCGCTGCCCTACGTTGAAGGCGGTGAGGTCTTCCGGTGCCAGAGCGCCATCTGCCTTATTGAACTTCCAGTTCATGGCTTCGCCCGGACGGAGAACTTTGTCAACAGGATCTCCAGCTTGGCCTTCGTACGGTCTTTTCATCGGAAGACGGAATCCGCCTGTAACCCAAATCGACTCCACTCGAGCCCTTGTTCCACCCGTGTTCACTATAGAGAACTCCCCGTCGGCGGTCGATCCAGGTCGCAACCCGCCTCCGTGGAGATAGAATCCGAACGCAATCAGTTTTGGACGATGGGTGAGGGCAATGGATTGATATGTCAGATTGGTTGCGTCGCGAGTGATCGCGTTAGACTGGCTGGTCAAAGCCTCGTTAGCGGCGTTAGCTCGCAACACTTCCGCATTCGATTCCCGCGTCAGCATGGTAGCTGCTTGAGTTTCGCGGAAGGCTCGGTACAGGAAGGCTCCCTGAACGAGAAGCGCGACAAACTGCAACACACCCACGATCACGAGCGCGAGCGTATAGTGGGCCAGGGACTCGGTGTAGTCGGCGATTTTCCGGTCCGATTCTCGCTCCGGTTGGCGGAATGGCTGGCTTACACCGGCGGGGCTCGTTGGGCCCGAGCCTTGACTGTCTGAGCGGCTCTTATTCTTATTAGTGGCTCCGTCTTGTTTGCGATCAGCGACGCCCGACTGGGCAAACAAACACGCACATAGCAGGAACCCGATCGACAGTCGCACTAGGCAGCCATTCTACACCCCAGCCGATGCCGAGCTGTTGCATGTCTGCGGTTCCGCGACGGCCATTTAGCACATGACGAACGTCCGTCCACGACGGCATCGCCGAGGCCGCAATACACACTAAGAATCCCTCAGCGCCCGCACCGGATCCGTTCGCGTCGCCCGCCAAGCCGGCAGAAAACAAGCCGCCAAAGCAGCTACCGTCATCACCACAAACGCCGACCCGAACGCCACCGGATCGCGAGGACTCACCTTATATAACAAATCCCCCATCAGCCGAGTCAACCCCAGCGACGCCATCGCACCCAACACAATTCCGCCGGCCGTCAACGCGACCCCCTTCGACATCACGAGCCGCAGCAGATCCGATGCCCTCGCGCCCAGCGCCATCCGCAATCCCAATTCCCGAGTGCTTTGCGACACCGCGTACGACATCACACCGTACAGCCCAATCCCCGCGAGCACCAGCGCGATCCCGCCAAAAATCCCCAGCAGACAAACAGCCGCATGCTGCGTCCAGGTCATTCTGTCGACCTGTTCCCGCATCGTAATCACCTCGCTTGGCGCGAGATTCGCGTCCAGAGCCTTCACCTCCCGCGCCAGAACGTTGCCCATCCTCTGTGGACCCAGCGCCGTTCGGATTTGCAGATTCTGACCCGCCGTGCCCTGCCGCATCGGTATATAGAAAAATGCCTTGGGCGTCTCCATTAGGCTCCGGTACTTCGAATCCTTCGCGATCCCCACTACCTGTATCCACTTGCCCTTTACTTGCAGCCTTCTTCCCACCGGGTCCTCGCCGCGCCAGTATTGCGCAGCCATTGCTTGACTCACCACCGCGACCGGCGGAGCCGTCTCATTATCGGCGATCGTGAATTCGCGCCCCGCAACCAGCGGAATCCCCATCGTGGCCAGATAGCCTGGACCAACCTCGTTGTACTCGACCATTGGCTGCTCGTCGGGCTCCGTCACATATCCATCCACGGCGATCGGAGCCGGAAAATAACCCCGATAACTGAACGGCGTGATGCGCGACCACGCAGCCGATTCCACTCCGCCCAGCGCCTGCACCCGAGCGATCAACTGATCCTGAAAATTCCTGATCCGCGTCGCATCGTAGCCGGCCGAAACCAGATCGACTCCAGTCGTCAGCACGTTCGTGGTCGAAAAGCCGGGACTCGTGTTTCGCATCTTCTCCAAGCTCTGGAGCAGCAGCCCCGCTCCCACCAGCAAAACGAAACTCAGCGACACCTGCACCAATACCAAGCCCGAACGGATCCACGCCCTTCCGCGGCCGCCCACCACTCCACCCGCATCCGATTTCATCGCGGCCGCCAGATCGATCTTGCTCGCCTGCATCGCCGGAACCAGCCCGAACAGAATTGTCGAAACCAGGCAAACCCCCGCACTCAGCGCGAGCACCCGCCAATCGATCTCGGCCGGCAGATTTACGATCACTCCAGGACGCGCCGGAAACAGCAGCATGATCAGATTGCGACACCAGTTCGCGACCAGTAAACCTCCCGCAGCGGCAAGGCCAGAAAGAATCAATCCCTCAGTCAGCAGTTGTTTCAACAACCGCCAACGCCCAGCCCCCATCGAGAGCCGCACCGTCATCTCATGCCGCCTCCCAAACGACCGGACCAGCAGCAGATTCCCGACATTCGCACACGCAATCAGCAGCACAAAGCACGCCACTACAAAAGAAATTCGGAGCGTCGGCAGCAAAGTCCCCGCATTGTTGAACGGAGTCTGCCACAGCGGATACAGCCTGATTCCGCGCCCGCGGTTGGTCGATGGATAACTCGCCTCCAGCCGGTTGGCGACGGCGGAAATCTCCGCTTGCGCCTGCTCGATCGAAACGCCGGGCTTCAGCATCGCGAATCCTTCCACCCAGCGAGCCGCTCGATTCTCCAGTTTGTACCCACCCGGCTCAAACACTTCCTCCATCGAAGCCGGAACCCAGTAGTGGAACGAATAACCCACAAAAGTGCCGAAAAATCCCTCCGGCGTCACGCCGATGATGGTGTGCTGCACGCCGTTCATCATCTGCGTTTTGCCGATAATCGCCGGATCGCCGTGGTAGCGATCTCTCCAGGCTTGATAACTGATCACCGTCACCGGATGAGCGTTGCGCCCCACGTCTTCGCTTGGATCGAACGTGCGCCCCAGGATCGGTCGAATTCCCAGCGCCTGGAAATAGTTGGCTGAGACCACGCTCCCAGTCGCGCGGTCGGCCCGATCGCCAATGCTCAGCGTCGTTCCGAAAATATGTTCCGCGATGAATGCCTCGACACCGGTGCAGTTCTTCTCAAAATCCTGAAAATCGGGCCAGGAGACGTTGGTTCGCCCGTTGCGATCGGTCCCCGCCATCGCCACCAGCCGGTCTTGATTCGCGACCGCCGGGAACGGTCGCAGCAGGATTCCTTCGATCCAACTGAAGACCGATGTAGTCGCGCCGATCCCCAGCGTCAGGCACAGAACCGCCAGAAGCGAAAACCCCGGGCCGCGCCGGAGCATCCGGATGCCGAAACGAATATCGTTAAACATTGCCGTAAGAGACGCTGCAACCCCCAATTGGTTACGGCGAGCCAGATTCGATACAGGCCGTCCCACGCCCGAACAGCTTCCAGATACGTAATACATGTGCTATGTGGAGTTTAAGTTAGGATGCCGGCGTGCATGCGTCATCCGTATGGGCAACTTATTGAGGGACTTGAAGTACGGGGCCCGCGTACTCGCGAAGTCGCCTGGGTTTTCCGCCGTCGTAATCCTCTCTTTGGCTCTGGCGATCGGCGCCAATGCGGCGATTTTCGCGCTGGTCAACGCCTTCGTGCTACGCGCCATGCCCGTCGACCAACCTGACCGGCTGGTCGCGATCTACCAAGCCGCACCCAGTTCTGGTCCCAACACCGAAGGCTTTTCCTATCCCGAACTCCTGGATTATCGCAAGCAGGACACTGGTCTTTCGGACATCGTGGGCTCCAGCGGCCTTCCGCTGAGCATGACCGATGGAGAAAAGCCGGAGCTGATCTGGGGCGAGGTCGTGACCGGCAACTACTTCTCCGGACTAGGCGTGCACCCGGTCGTTGGCCGCGGCTTCGCGCCGGATGAAGATCAAGTGCCCGGCGCAAAGGCGGTTTGCGTCCTGAACTTCAACTTCTGGAAGCGTCGATTCCAAAGCGACCCGAAAATCGTCGGGCAGACCATCAAAATCGATGGCCATCCGTTCACCATCGTCGGTGTCGCGCCGCTCGGATTCCTCGGCACCGTGGCTTTCACCTTCATTCCCGACGTCTGGATTCCGGTGATGATGCAGCCGGTCATCGCCGCCCAGTACGGCAATTTTCTCGACGATCGCGGCAACCGCTGGTTGAACATCCGCGGAAGGTTGAAGCCCAGTGTCACGCGCGGTCAGGCTGAAGCCGCGATGAGCGTAGCCGCCCGGCAGCTTGCCGCCGAGTATCCGAATACCAACAAGGACTACAGTGTTCATCTGATGCCCGGCGGAGCCCGGATACAGCCGTGGCTCTTCACCAGCGGGCTTATCCCCGCGACCACGGCGATCATGGCGTTGGCGGTGATCCTGGTTCTGCTGATCGCCTGCGCCAACGTTGCCAATCTGATGCTCGCCCGTGGCGCCAGCCGAGCCCGCGAAATGGCGATCCGGATGGCTGTTGGCGCCAGCCGCACTCAACTGGTGCGCCAGCTACTCACCGAAAGCGTCCTGCTCGCATTGGCCGGTGGCGCGCTCGGAATCATGCTCGCGATGTGGTTCAGCGACAGCCTGAGGAATTTCTATCCTACGCTCGACTTTCAGACCGCCGATCTCGAGTACGATTCGCGTCTCGATCCGCGCCTGTTTCCGTTCACGATCCTAATCTCGCTGGCGGCGGCGGTGATCTTCGGACTGATTCCCGCGTTGCGAGCCTCGAAAGTCGATCAGGCCTCTGCGATGAAGGGAGAAACCGAATCGTTTCACGTCGGCCGTATCCGAATCGGCTCGGGAAATCTGCTGGTGATGGGACAGGTGGCGCTCTCGTGCGTGCTGCTGATTTGCGGCGGATTATTCCTGCGCAGCATGCAGTTTGCCCGCAGCGTCGATCCGGGATTCTATCGCACCGGAATCACCATGTTCGGCGTGAACCTCGATCTTCAAGGCTACGATCAGGCGCGCAGTTTGGTTTTTGAGCGCACTCTGATCAGCCGCTTGCGATCGATTCCTGGGGTAGACGCCGCAGCGGTCGCATTTCCGCTGCCTCTCGACGCCTATCAGAATCGGATCTCGGTCTACCCAGAGGGCTATGTACCGCGATCTGCGCAAGAGAGCAATCTTGCCGGTAGAAGCACCGTCAGCCCGGACTATTTCGAGACCATGGGAACGCAGATTGTCGCTGGACGCGCCATCGATGATCGCGATACTGCCTCATCGACACCCGTGGCTGTCGTCAACGAAACCATGGCGCGCCGCTACTGGCAATCGATCGAAAGCGCCATCGGCCGGCGCTTCTCGACTAAACCGGGAGGCCCGGAATTTCAAGTGATCGGCGTGGCTAAGAACGGAAAGTATTTTACTTTCGGCGAGCCGGCGACTCCGTACGCATTCACCGCGCTCACGCAAGTTCATGAAGGCCAGGTCACCGTGCTGGTTCGCTCCAAGGCCAATGCGGATACGCTGGTGCCGCTGTTGCGAGCGCAGGTCAGCGCGCTCGATCCGGCTTTGCCGATGTTCGGGGTCCGCAATATGCCACAATTCCTGAATCGCACGGTATCGATTTATCAAGCCGGCGCGTCGCTGGTGGGAACTTTCGCTGTGACGGCGCTGTTGCTCGCGGCGGTGGGAATTTACGGAGTCCTGCATTTCATTGTCGCCCGCCGGACCCGTGAAATCGGAATCCGCATGGCTCTCGGGGCTCGATACGCGCAAGTGCTTCAGATGGTGCTGTCAAGATCGCTGCTGTTCGTGACCGTAGGCATTCTGATCGGAGTGGGTCTAACGCTCAGCCTGAGCCGGCTCACCGGCTCGATTCTGGCGGGCGTCAGCGGAACCGATCCGCTCACCATCTGCGCCGTTCTGCTCGTGTTCTTCCTGATCGTAATCATCGCGAGCGCGGTGCCCGCTCGTCGTGCCGCACGAGTCGATCCAATTCAGGCTCTGCGGCAGGACTAGCTTCATCGGCAGTATGCATCATAAATGTCGGCTGGAAATTGTAACTTTGCAAAGGATCGAATAGTTGCAGAGGAGGTCGTCTTCAGGTTAGTTGAAGGGACCGCCCCGCTGGCAGCCCCTGCAAAACTCTTGGTAATCAAGAATCCAGTTGAAATTACGGTACTGCGCAGATTCGTCACCAAGTCGCTTCACCACAACCGCGGTACCATCCGCGACCCGGTATACAACCGAACGATAGGCTATGCCAAAGAATGGAACATGTGGACCTGCGGGTTCGGAGAAGACAACGTAGCGTCCGTCCGGAGACCAGCGAATCGGGCTGACGCTGTAGAGCGAATCGAGTCTCCACGCTATCCTTTTTCCGTCGATCGTCAGGAGACACGCTTTTCCTTCCGGGGAGCGGTACGCAATTAAGTTTCCATCCGGACTCCAGGTTGGGTCATTGCCAGTTACCAACCGCCGTGACAAACTATTCCCTATTTCGAAAACGTAAATATCGCCTCCTTTCTCGTACAAGAGTTTCTCCCCCGTGGGCGCCCAGTCACCGAATAGCGTGTCGTGGTCCGCGTCGACGATAACGCCGCTGGTCGAAAAGTCGAAAGAAGCCCAACGCAGCGCGCCGCGGGGCTGCTGGTCGGACATAAACGCTACCCGTGAGCCAGTCGCCGTGAGTCCCATCGGGAAAAAACCCCGTGGTGGAAGAATGCTCGACAGCACTCGACCGCTGATCGTTGTTACGTCAAATTTGTCGAATCGGTACAGTGAAATCGTACGCCCATCTTTTCCAAACGTCGAGATAATCTGAACGCCAGTCGGAACTTTGAAGTATCGATGGTTCGCATGGAAGGGAATCACCATGATGCGAGTATCCCAAACGTCGACGAGAGCTAATCCGGTACTGGCGGATTCGTTGCGAAGCTCCTTTCGCAACATCGGGTCATCTGCCGTGCAAGGCGACACTAGTACGAGAGAGGAAATGAGAATCGAATATAACCGCATCGTAGTGATACCCTATTCGTTTCTTCCGTCGCGAAGGGGACGGACCGAACCGTCCCTTCAGCCGGTGTTCCGCCTGATTGTCTTCATCGCGAGCGCAGTGCCCGCTCGTCGTGCCTCAGGAGTCGATCCGATTCAGGCCCTACGCCACGACTATACACGTTCACGACTCCACTTTGCCGAACTTGGCCAGAGCGTGGCGGATTTTCGACGCATCGCCCACGGCGACGATATGCGCGCGTTCCGGCCGATAATACTTCTGCGCGACCGCCTGAATCTCGCCCGCCGTCACTGCGCTGCTTGGCGCCGGCGACCTTCCCAATCGTCGGTCGAAAATCCGTAGCGGAACGGTCCAGAGCGTAAATATCCGCGCGCATTTCAATCCGACGCGCGAAACTTTTTCCGGTTATTTTCGAAGCCGCGAATCCGATATGACTGATATCGCACGGCTCTTTCGCCTGGACCCTGACTTGCAAGTAATATCGCGTGAAACCATCAGAGAGTCGCCATCTGTTTGATGGCCGCGATGTTACTCCCGGCGCCGGAGCAGATGGAACCGGCGTCTAATAAATCGAGGAGTGTTTTACATGTCGGCACGGAACATTGCAGCGTTTGGAATTTATGCCGATCAGGTCAGCGCGGGAGAAGCCGCGGACGCACTCACGCGGGTCGGATTTCGCAGCACCGACAGTTCGATTCTGGTTCCCGATAACATCGGGTCTAAAGATCTTGCGCATGAGAAGCGAACCAAAGCGCCGGAAGGTGCCGCTTTCGGCGCGTTTGTCGGAATCGTCATCGGCGCCTGCCTGGGATGGCTCGTATCCCGTGGCGACTTCGCGACCGTTCCCTGGCTTGCGCAGTTCACGGCGGTCGGCATCCTCGGTGCCGTGCTGAGCGGAGCCGGCGCAGGAAGCGTCCTCGGACTTGTGATCGGAGCTTTGATCGGCAGCGCCACTCCCGAATATGAGGCGATCCGCTACGAGGGCCGGACGCGGAGGGGCGGCGTGTTGTTGTCCGTTCACTGCGACAACACCGACTGGAAAAAACGGGCGGAGGATACTCTGCGCGAGACGGGCGCGAAGCATATCGGCGCGCGAAGGGAAGCCAGAGCGGACTTCGGCGCCAGCGAGAAACCCCTGCCGCGAACCAGGGCAACCGCAGTGCTCGAACATCGGCAACGCATCAGAGAGGAATCCGATCTGCTCGACTCAAGAGAGAATCTCGAAGACACAGAACCGATTCGTCCGGTCGATTCTCACCGCATATAGAAGTTTTTCTCCTCATAACGATAGCGGATCACTCGATCCGCTACCGGTGTCGTCAATTTTCTAAAGCGGCAAATCTTGCGCGCTCTAATGCGGCAAATCCGTTAACGTTTCGCGTGAGAGGAGACGCAGATTCTGCAACGAAAAGTAAAATTTGCTCGATCAAATGGCTCAGATTTTGTTTCGATCGGTATAAGGGATTCACTTGGCATGTCTTAGGTCTCCTGGTACCTCAAGTGCAACGTCATAGCGCGAGCGCGAAATTCTTCTGAGAGGAGCAACAAGGCTGAAATGACCAGAGAAGGATACGGGCAAGCGTATCAGCGAGGATTCGACCTTACGGTTCGTTTCCTCCTGTCACGGGGCGTACAGCGAGATCACGCCCGTGAAGTTGCGCAAGCCGCCTGGGTCCGGGCATGGGAGCGGCTAAGCCAGCTCCGCGACGACAGCTTGGTGGTGACGTGGGTCAACACGATCGCCCTGAACGTGTATCGCGGTCTGATTCGCAAGGAGCTTCTGAACCGCTCGCTGATTGAATTGCGCGACAAGCGCGACCGGACCGTCGCCATCGATATGGCCGCCATCGACGTGGCTCGTGTGTTGAGAATCTGCCGCCCCAGCGACCGGCGTCTGCTTGAGCAGAATATGTGCGGCGTAACGACTGGAGAAATCGCCAAGCAGCAGGGCGTATCGGAAACCGCGATCCGCATTCGGCTGCTGCGGGCGCGCCGTTACGCGCGTTCGCGTTTGGAAGGGAAACCGGCCGTGAATCGTGGACGTCAAGCGTTCACCCTGAATGAATGTGAGGCGGCGTGAGCCGTATTGAACCAACTTAATTCAAGGAGTCCATCCAATGAAAGCACTGTTACTCAGTGTCCTTATCGCAACGCCGATGTTCGCCGACAAGGACATGGAAGAGCACGGCAAGCGCATCCGCGAATCGGCGAATGTCCTGCATGAAATCATGGAGGCGGGCGACCGCTCCATTCCCAGAGACCTGCTGGGTAAAGCGCAGTGCGTCGGCATCGTTCCCAATCTCAAGCGTGTTGGCTTCATCGTCGGCGCCAAGTACGGGAAAGGCGTCATCACCTGCCGGACGGCCGATTCGGCCGGCTGGAGCGCGCCGTCGACCATCCGGATCGAAGGCGGCAGCATCGGATTGCAGATCGGCGCCGGCGAAACAGATGTGATTTTCGTGGTCATGAACCGCTCCGGCGAAGAAAAACTGATGCGCGATAAGTTCACGGTTGGCGGCGATGCAAGCGTGATGGCAGGACCCGTCGGACGCACTGCAGAAGCCACCACGGATGCCATGATGAGCGCCGAAATCCTGGCCTGGTCGCGTTCCCGAGGCATCTTTGCCGGAGTCTCGCTCGACGGCGCTACGCTACGCCCCGACAACGATGACAACGCCAAGATCTACGGCAAGCCGGTCACGCAGAAAGAGATTTTGCGTGGCGAGGTTCACCCGCCCCCCAGCGCTCAGCCGCTTTACGACGAGCTGAACCGCTACGCCCCTTATAAGAAAGGCGAATAAGGAGAAGGAATGCCCGGCAAGAAACCATTGCGCGGCGTCGGCTCCAAAGAGGAGCGGATGTACGAGCACATCAAGGAAAGCGCACAAAAATCGGGCCGCTACGGCAAGCGAGCCAAAGAAGTGGCGGCACGCACGGTCCTGAAGCACCACGCCGAAGAAGGGCATCGGAAAGGCGAATAGTCAGAAGGAGACTCACATGCTTTATTGGGCTTTAGTCTTTTTTATCATCGCGCTGGCCGCAGCCGTATTCGGCTTCGCCGGAATCGCGGTAGCGGCCGCCGGAATCGCGAAGATCCTGTTTTTTGTCTTCCTGGTGTTGTTCCTCGTATCCCTGGTCAAGGGCATGTCGCGCAGGGTGTAGCTCATCCCCGCTCAGGCCTCCGGCTCGCGCCCGCCTAAGCGGGGATTTTCCCGTCCCCAAGAAATCCCGTTGTAATTCAACAGACATGGTGGGCCCGACAGAACTCGAATCTGTGACCTCCTGCGTGTCAAGCAGGCGCTCTAACCAACTGAGCTACGGGCCCTTGCAATCAGCAGCTTAGCTGCCGCGCATCAAAACGCTCGCACCCCTAGAGTTTAACACGGAGCCAACCAAATACCGGCTCGGCCTAGTCCTCCCCGCCGCGTCTGTCGATCTGATAAGTGATGCAACTATCGGCGGAAGATCTTTCACACTGGACTTTGGCGGAAGTCATGAAGTCGGAGGCGGAGAACCGCGCCTTCAGCAAGCAGCTTCGCGCGATGACTGCTGCTCTGGTCAACAGCCGCTTGGCGAAACAGATCAGTGAGGATCAATATGCCAGCCGCCGCAAACGCGCTGAAGATGAGGCGGTGGAGTGCCGGCGCGGCAGAGCGCTGCTGATCGCCGAGATTCGGCGTCGCGGGAGTCCTGCCGGCGTGAGACAATCAAAGTAGCCACTTTCACGCCATGCAACAAAAAACTCTTCGATCCCGTTCCGACAAAGCGATCGGGGACACTCTGGAAGGCTGCTGGACTATCGTCGCCAAACGGGTAATCGCGGCCCCGACTCCTCGGACCCCATTTGAGCCCCCGCGCATGGGAATTTACGATTACGACGTCGTCCCCATGGGGAAGGCTGCGTCCGTCGAAAGCACCTCGGATGCGCGCCGCAAGCAGCCGGTGGTGTCGTTTCGCCGCATGACTTAGTACCGGTTAAGTAGAATTTCCCCGATCCACTAAGGGGAATCCCTCCACATTTGCGCTGATTCCGTTACAGATACGTACCGATGTGACGAGTGTGGATCCGTTCCTTGGAACGCCCATGAAGGGAAGCAAGTTATGGCGATTGGAGATCGACGGGATTACCTCCGCCGCGATTGTTCAGTGGAGGTTCGGCTCTGCTGGGAAGACGGCTCTGGCAGAGTCACAGAGGCGGAATGCGTGAATCTTTCGCGCACGGGAGCGCGCATCGAAGCTACGGTTCCGGTCCAGACCTTCCGGAAGGTTCGCGTGGTTTCGGAACAGCCCGGCTTCGGGCAGGCTGGTGTGGTGCGCTACTGTTTACGCCAGAGCGGCAAATACGTAATCGGCGTCGAATTCACGGAACCGGCCGCGAGCGTGGCGACGCCGCTGGAACCTAGTCCGTCCCATAATTGATTTCGAGTCTGCGCGCGCGCAGGCTCGCCGCGACCAGCACCAGCGCTGTCACTGCGAACAATCCCGCGATGGCGATGGCCGCCGGCGTCGGCTCGGCGGAAGAGACCAGCAAGGCCCAGATGCCGCTGACATCCCCACCGGGGGGCGCCACTACCGGGCACAGAGACTGCAAGTAGAAAATCACGCTGACCTTCTTAAGCGCGGCCGGCAGAAAGATGTTGGCGCTTTCCCACAGCAGCACCGCGGCCGCTGGAATCATCGGATTGCGGAACAGCAGGCCCGCCGCCAGAAACACGCTGCCATAGCCCAGGCACGCGAGCGCCGTCACGCCTAAATACGCTGCGGCGTGCCCCCATCCCGGCCCGTGCAGGTAATCGTCGAGCACGCGTTTGTCGAGATACAACGTCGCCGCCCAAAGCTGGAGCGCGGTGCTGGTGGTGAAAATTACCACCGTGGCGATCAGGCCCGCCAGATACTTCCCGGCGACCAGAACTTCCCTTCGGATGGGCGCGAGCAGGTAGAAATGCAGGCTCTTGTCGATCATCTCGCCTCGGAACAGGTTCATGAACACGCCCACGCAGCCGAAGAAAATCGCGAGCCGCAGATAGAAAAACTGGAATACCGTGGCGAAGATCACCGAATCCTGCGCCAGGCCGGGACGCGTACGCTCGCTGATCCCTTCCAGTTCGTCGTCCATGAACGAGAAAATATAGTTCGTCTCGCCGTCCGTGTAGCCATACGTGGTACGTTCGTGGCCCCGCCGGCGGAACGTGAATTTCGTATACGGCTTTCCGGCCTTGGCCTCCACCTCCGACGTCGACATCCCGGGTTTAATCGAGCGGAGCGCCTCGGTGGAAACCGGATGTGCCGCGGCCATTTCAGTGTTATATTCGCGGAGGCGCATCTCATTGAACGAATGGCCCAGGTACAGCAGCACCGGAGCCAGCGCCAACAGGTATATCCATAGCCCGCGCCGGGCGAAGAACGTCTTCTTCATCTCCAGACGGATCACGGCACGAATCTGGGCCCACCACTGGCCGATTGGGAGGTCGTTCATCGGGTCGACTCCTCGCCGCCGATCAAATACTCGTAAACCGAATTGACGTTGTCGTCGGCCGGACTGATGCTTTCAATCGCGATCCCGTTCAGCGCAATGTGATTCAGCATCCGGTAAAAACGCCCCGCGTCGCGCGTCTTGATCAGCAGCCCTCCGCCGTCGGCGTGGATGCGCGCTTCCACTACGTGGTCCTGCTCGAAAACCTTGGATGCCAGCTCGCCCGGGCGATCGCAGCGGATCAGCACCTGCATCGGATGCTCGCTGATCTCGCTGCGGACGCCTTGAATTTTTCCCTCGGCGACGACGTAGCCGTTGCTCAACAAGATCACCTGGTCGGAGATCATGTCGACCTCGTGCAGAATGTGGCTGGATACGATCACGTGGCGGCCTTCAGCGGCCAGCTCGCGGAACAAAGCGATGGTTTCGGCGCGCACCAGCGGATCCAGGCCGTTCAAAGGCTCGTCCAGGATCAGCACCCGCGGATCGTGCGCGATCGACTGCGCCAGCTTGATCCGCTGCCGCATCCCTTTGCTGTAGCCTGCGACTTTGCGATTCGCCGCCTCCACCATGTTCACGCGCTCAATCGATTTCCACGCCATCTTTTCGCATTTCTCGTGATCCCAACCGAACAGCCTCAGGAACAGATACACGAACTGAAACCCGGTCAGCCCTTTGGGAAACGAATCGAACTGCGTCGAATAGCCAAGGATCCGAAAAAGCTTCTGGGGTTCCTGCGGAGTTACGCCTGCGATCTTGATGGTCCCGCGCGTGGGGCGGACCAGCCCGCTCATCAGATTCATCAACGTGGTCTTGCCGGACCCGTTCGGTCCCACCATGCTGGTAATCCCCGGCGGAATCGTAAGCGTCACGCGATTCACGCCCAGCACTTCGCCATAGAACCGCGAAACGTTTTCGAGCAGGATGAGGCTATGCTCGATGGGAGGCGGAGTGGTCACTTCACGACCTCAAACGCGCGAACCTTTTTCACCAGCAGCCACAGACACAGGATGCAAGCGACGGCGAGCGCATTCCACGCGTCCAATAGGTCGATCCTTGTCGTCGCGTCCTGATTGCGGAACAAGTGCGTCCAGATCGTGTAATTAACCTGGGTCAGATCGATCAGCGTGCCGTAGTCGGTTCGCATTACAGCGTTGATCGCCGCGCCGAATCCCGCGCCCGCGAAAAACACGCCCAGGATCAGCGCGCCCGCCGCGATTTTCCATTTCACCCACGCCGACATCGCCATCGCGATCAGGGAAAGAATCGTGTTCCAGATCAGCGGTCCGATGAAGATCGCGCCGGCGATCCACAGATTGTCGCGAGTCCATTCCCAACCCGCCAGGCTCGCCTGAATGACGAACAGAAGCAGCGTCGGAACCCAGGTGATCAGCGCGAGCATATACATCAGCACGCTCATCTTCCCTAAAACGTACTCGGTTCGCGAGAAGGGACGGCAAAAATACAGCGGCAGCGCGTTGTTGGTGAGATCGGGCGAAACCAGGTTCGGGCCGACGAATGCGGTCATGAAGTACGCGAAAGCCGCCTGAATATTCGAAACCACCAGGAAGAATTTCGCGTTCACTTCGATAAAATTCCCGGCCTGAATGTTGAAGGTCTTCAGAAACGAAAGATTGTGCGACAGATAAATGAGTCCCGCGCAACCCAGCGGAAACAGCAGGCAGAGGATGCGGAATCCGACCAGAAAGCGCGACTGGAGCAGCCTCGCCATGCTGTATCGCGGCAGGATCATGAATCGCGACCAAGCCGGCGTAAGCGTTCCCGAATAGCCTTTATAAGTCGCGTTTATAGACCGCCATTTAAACTTCCATCGCCTTCAGGAAAATATCTTCCAGCGTGTCACGCCGGTAATTCAAGCGACGCAACTGCAAATCGCGCTCCGCCGCCAGGCGATAGATTTCCCGCATCTCGAAGCCCACCGGCAGCACCATTTTCAGCCGCCCGAACCCCGCCGTCGCGCACTCGCATCCCAGCCCGGCTAGCGCCTCCGCGAAGCCCGCGTCGTTGCCGAACGTCTCCACTTCGACGAAGCGTTTGTTGGCTTTGCGCTCTTCTTCCAGATTCGAATAGTGCACGATGCGACCCTGTTTCAGGATCAGCACCTCTTCGCAGGTCTCCTCGACATCGCGCAGTAGATGCGAGCAAAGCACCAGATGCATCTCGCCCGAATCCTTCATTTCATGGATCAACCGGATCATGCGCTGCGCGCGCGGGAGGATCCAGGCCATTGGTGGGTTCATCGAGAATCAGCAAGCGCGGCCCGTGCACGATCGCCTGCGCGAGCTTCGCCAGTTGCTTCATGCCCAGCGAATACGTTCCCAGCAGCCGGTATCGAGCTTCGCCCAGGCCGACGTAGAACAAAACTTCATGCGCGCGTTCGAGCGCTGCATCTGCGGGCAGGCCCGACAACTCGGCCATCATTCGGATAAATGAGACCGCGGTCATGTTCGCGATGAACGAATCATTCTCGGGCATGTAGCCGACCAGCGTCCGGATCTCGCGGATGGACTTGCGGATATCGTGACCGAAAATCCTCGCCGTGCCGGAAGAAAGCTGGCAGAATCCCAGCAGCGTCTGGATCAGCGTCGATTTGCCGGCTCCGTTGGGACCCAGCAGCCCGATGGTGCGGCCGGATAAAGATACGCGCAGGTCCGTCAGAATCTGGCGATTCCCGAACCGCACCCCCAGCCCATCGAGTTCAATTACGGACGGCATTCTTATTGTGCTGCCCCATCGAGCCGGTCAGAATCGACGGCAGCAGTTGCGGCAACGCTCCGGCCCCCTTGGCATTCAACCCTACCAGCGTATCGAGTCCCAGACCAAAAAACCCGCTGCGGCTGGCGACCACGATCCGGTCCGGCTCGCCATAGGCGTAAATCAAGCCCGGTTCGCGATTCGCCGTCAGCGACGCAACCGATTGCTGCTGCGCCGGCGTCATCAGCCCGCTCGATTTCAACTGATCCACCATGGGCCCGATTTGCGAGCCCATGTTGTAGTACAGGAGTCCCGAAAAATTCACGTGCCCGTCCTGCGGCAACTGCGCGCGAAATGCGGCTGATTTTTCGAGCGTAATGCCCGCGGTCCGGTCCTGAATCGCGGTGGTCAGCAGTCCTGCCGACGGCGCGATCAGCAAATATCCGTCCGTGAACACGTAGTCGATCTCGTAGCTGACCCGCGTTGAAGCCAGCGAATAGTAGGTACGTCCATTCACCTGGCTCGGCGTGATTTTCAGACCCGCCTCCGGATGATCCGTCTGAGTAGCCGTTACCGCCTGCTCGATCGCAGTCTCGATCGCCGCCGGATCGTTCACTTCAATCGCGACTTTCCAGCTCGGCGTCGGCAGCAGCGGCCCGTCCACGGCCACCGTCATTTCGCCGCCAAGATTCGCCGCGATCTCGTTCAGGTGAAATTCGCTCAACACCGCCGACATCCCGCTTTGCGAGCCCCCGAGCGCCAGCACTTCCTGCAACAGCGTCCCCGGATTCTTCAGCACGAACGAGCCCGCAAAGCTTGCCTCCGGCGACACGAAATCGAGCGTTCCCATCGGACCCGGCGCCGCCAGCCAGCTCGCCAGCCCGCGTCTCTCTCCCTCAAAGCTCAGCGCCGCGCTGTTTTCCGTACGCCCCAGGTTCTGTTTCCGCTCGATCATCAGATAGCGAACGTTGTCCAGCCCGGCAATTTTCGCCGGATTCGCCACGTTCTGCAATTGAGCCACGTGTTGAGGTACGTGCCCCGCGACAATTTGTTCCATGTCGACCGCAAAAATCCATCCCGCCCCGGCTTGATACCGCTGCGCGATGGCCTGCCCGAACGGAGTCGCCAGAAATCCGCCGTTCGCGCCCGAATCGGCCAGCGCCGCGACGCGAGCCAAAGCACGATCCGCGCTTCCCACCGCGATCACGTTCTTATGAACCATCACCGATATTCGGGACTGGCCCAGCGTGGTTTGCGGATTTTCGATCAATTGAGGCACGCTAGTCTGCCCGGCTGCCCGCAGCGTCGCGAATTGCTGCTCGAGGTACGCCTGCAACCCCGGTTTACGCGCTTCGGCGATCAGCATCGGCTCCTGCGCATCCGCCGGAATCGCCAGCACCACTTCGTCTCCCAGATAATCGCTAAAGGTCCGCACCTGGTCGACGATCGCCTTCAACTGTTGCGAATTCTTCTGATTCCACCACTCGCGCAGCACTGCGCTCTGCTCCACGCGCTCCTCGAAAATGTTGGTCGCTTCGGTCAGCGTGGTGCCCAGATTCGGAATCGCCGCGAACACCATCGTATTCGCCGGCAGCAGAGCCGCCAGCTTCGATTCATAGCGCAGCCCCGGCCCCGGAATCGCTTCAATCCTCTTCTGGATCGCCGACAATTCGCCCAGCAGCGCCAGGTATTTCGCCGAATTCGCACTCCAGGAAACGTCCTCGGCTACCGAAGTATTCGCCATGCTGACGTTCGTCGCCGTCTGATCGCCGCGATGCAGCAGATCCGTCGCGCCATCGCGATCCACTTTCACTTCGCCTTCCACCACCGACACCCGCGATCCCTTGGTACCGCGGCTCACCTCGAAAATCGTGCCTTTCACCGAAACCAGGCAATCCGCGGTCGCCACTTCCAGGCGTCCGCGCCGTCTGTTTGGCCGCCTCCACCATCACCGACCCACGCTCCAGCCGGACCGTCTTGCCGCTCCATCGCTCCGAAATGCGCAGATCGCTGCGCTCCGCCATCTCCACCGTCGATCCATCGCGCAGCCGCACCACCGCGCGCGATCCCTTCGATGTCCGGATCTGTTCGTTCTCCGCCACCAGCGCACCCGCGGAGATCAGACTCAACCCGCCGTCTGTCACCCGATACAATTCGCCTTGCACGGAAGCGATGGTCGCCCGAGCTCCCGCCGGCGCCATCATCCGGTCTAGCCCACTCTGGATCGCCGGCCTCAGCGCGATCCCCAGAACCACGACCGCGGCCGCAGCCATGGCCCAGGGAACGACGCGCCGGCCGAGGGATCGGTTGGTGACGTTGGGGATCGTCACCACCCTGCCGGAACCTTGAAAAGCCTTGCGGCACGTCACGCAGGAATGCAGATGATCCTCCACCAGCATGCGCCGCGCCTCGCTCAATGAACCCTTACGATACGCCGAAAACAGGCTGCGAAAATCCGCGCACGACGCCAACCGCCCCGCCGCAACCGCCTCGCCCAGCTCCGATTCGATCCGCTCCCGCACGCGCTCGCACGCTTCGCGAACCGCCTCTTCGGGAACTGCTTCCGTCCGAATCGACTCTACCAAACGATCGAAATCCCGCGTATTCATTCCGCAGCTCCCTTGGTCAACTCTTGCTGCATCTTCTTCCTGGCCCGATGCACGGTCACGGCCACCACAATCTGCGACAATCCCATCAGCTTGGCGATCTCCGGATTGGTATAGCCTTCGAAAAACCGCAGCGCGAACATCTCCGCCGTGCGTGGAGGCAGCTTGGTCAACGCACGCCGCAGCGTATCTCGTAAATCGCGCAGCTCCGTACAGGATCCGCTGGCCGCGAACCGCTCCAGCTCCAGCGTATTATCGGCTTGCCGCGCCCGAACGATGTCCAGCGCCGCGTTCACCGACGACCGCCGCAGGTAGCTTTCCGGATTCTCGATCGTTTCCGTCGAATCGCGCTTCAGAATCCGCAAGAACACGGTCTGGACCACGTCCTCAGCATCCGCCGTGTTGCCCGTGATCCGATGGGCGGTGCGGAACACCATGGCATGATGCGACTCATACAACTGATCGAGCGGTTTGGGAATCGTCGAAACGGGAACCTCCCCCAGCGCCTGCAACACGATACCGAAAGCCTCCTGTCCACTCTAAAGACAGGGCACAGCATCGATTATTACAGCTCGGTCGCGATTTTCGCGACCCTATTACAGCTTGGCTGCGATTTTCGTGACCCGGCGCTCCCGGTCGATCAGTACCCGCTTCCGCTCCAGCCCCCAGCGATACCCGCCCAGCTCGCCGGTTCCCCGAATCACCCGATGGCACGGGATCACCAGCGCCACCCGGTTGCTCGCGCAGGCCCGCGCGACCGCTCGCGTCGCCGCCGGCTGCCCGATCCCTTTAGCGACCTCGCCATACGACTGCACCTCGCCGTATGGAATCGATTGCAGGTAATTCCAGACGCGCATCTGAAACGCCGTCGCGCGAATGTCCAGCGGCAGCGTCAAATCCGCCTGTTTTCCGGCCAAGTGCCGGCTCAAGGCGGCCATCCAGGCCTGAAATTCCGGTGAAAACGGCTTCCGCATTAGGTCCACTTCCGCCGCCGGATATTCGCGACGCAGCTCCGCCAAGAGCTGTTCTTCCGAATTGCCGAACTGGACGAAACACAGGCCCCGATCCGTCGCCCCGATCATCATGGCGCCCACTGGCGATTCTGCGGTCGCGTAGGTGATGGTCACGTCACGCCCTCCCTGCCGGTATTGTTTCGGAGTCATTCCCAGCCGTGTGTCGGCGCGTTCGTACACCCGGCTTGACGATCCATAGCCAGCCTCATACACTGCTGCTGTCACGTCCATGGTGCGCAAGCTCCTTTTCAGTTTTTTCAGCCGCGCCGTTTCCTGATACTGCTTGGGCGTCAAACCCACGGCAGCCTTGAAACTGCGCTGGAAGTGGAACGCGCTCAGCCCCGCGCGGTGCGCCAGATCTTCCAGTTTCAATGGCTCCTCGCTATGTGCTTCGATGTAGCGGCACAGCTCGCGAATTTTTGCAGTTTTCGTCATACTGATACCTTCTTAAGTTGCATCATGAAAAATGATTCCGAGCGTGTACCGCTCGCCCGTCGCCACCGGACTCACTCCATGCCGGAAATTCGTCCGGTAATATCCCCGCGATCCTTTTACCGGCCGGTACCGCGTCGTGATCACCACCGCTTCGCCTTGCTCCAGCCGGATCGCGTGACCGATCGACTGCGCCCTCGGCTGCTGCTCCACTAGCAACAACTCTCCTCCCGCGAACTCGTCATCAGGCCGGCTCAGGCACACGACCACTTGGAACGGGAACACGACGTCTCCGTATAAATCCTGATGCAGGCAGTTAAAATCCCCCGCGCGATACCGCAACATCAGCGGCGTCGGTCGACTCTGCCCGCTCGTATGGCATTTTTCTGAGAATTCAGACAGCTTCTCTGGAAATTCCGCATTGAGCGAAAGCGCCGCCATCCATTCACGCGCGGCGCCCGCCAGATCCTTATAGAACCGATCCCTCAATTCCGCGACCTTCGCAGGCAGCGGATACGTGAAGTATTGATATTCGCCGCGCCCAAACCGGTAGCGAGCCATATCGATCCGGCTGCGAAACGCGTCCGGATCGGAATACAACTCCCGCAACGTCTCACATTCCTTCTGCTCGATAATCTTGCCGAGCCTGCCGTATCCACGCTGCCACAGTCCCTCGATCGCTGTTGTTTCCATCTGCTATCAACATAAGCCGTTCCTCGATCTCCTTCCATCCGTTTCTTGCTGATTCGCTAATATGAGCCGTATGGTCACATTGAAAGATCAGGTCGCCGTCGTCACAGGCGGAGGCCGCGGCATCGGCCGTGCGATTGCGGAAACTCTCGCGCAGCATGGTGCATCCGTGGCAGTCCTGGCGCGATCCGTGAACGAATTGGAAGAGACGGTCGCGCTGATTCATGCCGCCGGTGGACGCGCGTGGGCCTATCCCTGCGACGTTGCCGATGCCGATTCCGTGAAGCGGGTATTCGAGCACATCGGTGCCGTTGATCTTCTGGTCAACAACGCCGGCATCATCGGTCCACTGCGCCCGATCTCGGAAACTCAAGCCGAAGATTGGTGGCGTACTATGGAAATAAATCTGAAAGGACCGCTGCTCACCACGGAAGCTGTGATCCCGGGAATGATCGCGCGACGCCGCGGCCGCATCGTAAATGTCTCGAGCGGCGGAGGCACCTTTCCCACCCCCAACTTCTCCAGCTACGGCGTCAGCAAAACCGCGCTGATCCGCTTTACCGAATGCGTGGCGTTGGAATTGAAGTCCTTCGGCATCGCTGCTTTTTCCATTTCACCCGGAACCGTGCGCACTGCGATGTCTGAAACCTCACTAAACTCCGCAGATGGAAAAAAGTACATTCCCTGGTTCTCCCGCATCTTCGATGAAGGCTTGAATCTCCCGCCGGAACGAGCCGCGCAACTCGTGTTGACGCTCGCCTCGGGCAAGGCCGACGTGCTCTCAGGCCGATTTATCGGGCCCGCCGACGATCTGGACGCCATGATCGCAGCCGCGGACGAGATCGAGCAGAATAATCTCTATTCGCTGCGCCTCCGCAAGCTGGGAGCCGAAGTGCCGAACCCGATCCTCAAGGCTGCCGAAAAGGGAACTACAGCAGCCGGAAGTTGACTTGAATGGTCGCGATCACCGGCACCGGCGCGCCGCCCTGCGTCCCTGGATTGAAACGCCACTTCGAAACCGCTTCCACAGCTTTTTCGTCCAGCCCGTATCCGATCCCGCGCGTCAGCGTGATGTTGCCCGCTTTACCGTCGGTTCCGATCGTCACGCTCAAGGTCACCGTCCCTTGCGTCTTGGTTACCCTCGCGTCTTGAGAGTACTCCGGTTCCACCTTGCTCATAACCGAAGGCGGTTTAACATCGTTTCCGATTCGTTGTGCCATAACGCTGTCCGTCACTTTAGGCGACAACGACGCGACATGATCCTTGCGAATCTGCGAGGCGCGAGCTTGCAGCGATTCGGCTTCGGCAGTTCTCCCCTCGTCCTTCAGGAAATCCGCGTAAATTTCCATCACCAGGGCATGACTGGAAGTCGGCTCAGTGTCCATCGACGCCGCCCGGCTCAGCAGCGATTCCGCCTCCACAGAGTCGCCCTGTATCTTGCGTGCCACTCCCATCCACGCCATCGCTTGGGCGACATTCGGCCCTTTCGGATCCGCGTTGATCGACCGTTGCAAGTAATTTACCGCCTGATCGGGCTCCTTTTGGAACGAAACGATTCCCAGGTACAGCAGAGCCGAAGCCGTTTCCGGCCGGTCGCCCGACGCGATCGCTTTTTCGTAGTAACTCTTCGCTTCTCTGCCGCGGTACATCTGCGCCAGATTGCCGAGCTTCATCAGCCCATCCGCATATGCCGCGCTGTGCTCTCCCGCGACTTCGCCTCGCAGTGTAAGCGCCGCCTCCAGCACCTTCTGCGCGTTTTCATACTGCTTGGCCTGGACAAATGCGGCCGCCACTCGATCCAGCATTTCGAAATTCTTCTGCCCCGTCGCCGCGCGAATAACCGCGTCGACATCGGCTGGCAGCGGCTGCGCATCCTGCGCATGAATCGCCGCCACCGGCGCGACCACGGCAATCGCAGCCAGCGCGATGACCGCCGCAGCCGCGCGTCCCGGCGATTTTCGGTTTACCCGCGCATCCAGGATCGCCACCAGCCGCCCTTCCAGTTGCGAAGGCTGCGCCATCGCGACCGCGGCCGTGGCGATCACGCGACTGGACCTCGCCACCTCCAGCAAATGGCCCGCATAATCCGACGCGCGCGTTCCCGCATCCAGCACCAGGTCGTCCGCCGCGCGCTCGCGCATTTTCAAAAACTGGCTCCAGGCCGCCCACGCCAGCGGATTCCACCAGTACAAACTCAACGCCAGCCGAGCTAGGAACTGCGTAACGAAATCCCCACGTTGCACGTGCGCCAGCTCATGCAATAGAACCGCGCGTCGACGTTCTTCGCTCCATTCCGAAGCGTCTGATGGGAGAAAAATCGCCGGCCGGATCCATCCAAATGTCATCGGCATGGTACCCGGCGCCGTCTCCAGCACCGCGACCTCGCGCTGGATTCCAATCTCCCCAGCCAGTGCCGTCAGATCTTCGTCGAACTTCCTCGATCTAGATTTGAGCCGCCACATCGCCGCCAACGCGATCATCATCCGCGCGCAGCCCATGGCCGTTCCCGCACCCCAAATCAGCGCCGCGATCCAACTCCAGTCTGGCCGCCAAGGCGCGGGCTTCAAAGATCGCGCGCCGCTCACCGAGACCGAATCCGGCGCTGGATCCACGTGCGATAAAGCATCCGACACGAACGTGACTCCCGGAGCGATCGCCCAGACTCGATCCGCCTTCACATGCCACGCCGGAAGCGATAGCGAAAGCAGCGGAAGGGCCAGCAGAGCCAGCATCGCCGCGGTCCATATCAAATGCCTCGCAGCGGCCGACCGTCTTCGAGCCAGCAGCGCGGTTGCAACGGCCGCGGCCAGAACCACCACGCTTTTCCAAGCGACACCGATCAGAATGGAGCCCATCTACTTGCCCTCCTTCTTGGCTTGTTCGATCATCGCGCTCATGCGATCGAGTTCTTCCCGCGTCAGCTTCGTCGACGACACATCCAGCAGCGTGGCTACCGCCTGCTCCGGGGAGCCGGCAAAAAACGTGTCCATGAGATGCTTCGCCGCAGACCGCTTGGCTTTGTCGCGCGGGACCGTCGGCGCATAGACGTACTTCAAATCCTCCGCTTCGTGCCGCACGTGCCCTTTTTCTTCGAGCACGCGCAGCATCGCGCGCACGGCGGAGTAGCTTGGCGGATCGTCCATGGCTTTCAACACATCGGCGGCCGACGCCTTCCCGTGCTGATACAGGATGTCCATGATTTGCCGCTCGCGGCGGCTCAATCTCAGCATCATGCTAAAAAACTAGCACTAATGCCGGAGCGAGTCAAGGGTTAATTTACATCGAGTGTGTGAACACCCTTACGCCGACCGCTTCCTGTGGTCGCGGCTCTTGATATTTGAAGGCGCCGGCCCCGAGCGGCGACTAAAAGAAGCGGTGGATGGGGTTTCGCAGACTACTTGCGCGGTTGCAGGACCTTCGGCGCCGCCACATAACCGACGATCAGGTCTTTCTTCACGTCGTTCACCACCAGCTCATACGGCTGCGCGGCCTTCGACAGCAGGAACTGAACCGGCTCATTCACCGACTTATCTTTCTTTTCCACCCGCTTATCGTCCGCGATCACGTCGATGGTGTACTTGTTGTGCTTCGGATCCGTCGCGCGCAACAACACCGCGATATCGCCGACTTTCTGCGGAGCCTTGCTCTTGGCGATCTTGAACTCGGTATAGTTCCGCTCGCCCAGCTCCCGCAGCGCCGCCAGCTCCTTCCCGTTGGTCGCGATCAGTCCGCTTTGGACCCCCAGATCCCCGCGAGTGCTCTTCAGATCCGCGATGGTCTTTTCCAGATCCGACTTGGTCTTGGCGACGTCGGTTTTCACGCCGCCCACTTCGGTCGACACTTCGCCGATCTTGGCGTTAGTCGCGCTGGCGTCGCTCTTCACTTGGGAAACTTCGCTGGTCACGCCCGCGATCTGTTTGCCTTGCTCCTCCTGCATCTTCTGGAGTCGCGCGGCCAGGGCGTCGGCGTGCGCGGTCGCTTCGCTCTGCGCTTGTCCGCTCAACTGCGCCGCCTGCGCGCGCGCCTTGTCCAGCTCTTTCTTCAACTGCTCCATGTTGTGCTTGCTGGTCTGCACCGTCACCGACGATGCCTCGTTCATCTTGGCGATCTCGGAGGAAAGCGAATCGCGAGTCTCCGCCAAATCGCTTCGTATCTGACTGATTTGGTAGAACAGGTAGATCGTCGCGCCCAGCAGCGCGATCACGGCTCCGAACAGGATCGGAATTTTGACGCCCGTTCCCGGCGCCTGAACGATAATCGGCTGCGGATTCGGTGCCTGTGGTGCGGCTTGTGTCGGCGCCGCCGGTTCACTCACTGGACGTTTTTCTTGTGGAAACAACATGATACAAGCGCCTCCGCTTCTCTTAGTCTATCACTCTATTCATGAGATGTAAGAATAGGCTCAACGGGTTACATGGATTTCTTCGCCACCGCGGGTTTGGCGAAATCCAGCAACTCCTGCCTGGGAACCCCCGGCTCGAAGCACCGCCGGCAGCGAGCCTCATACATTCCCGCCGCGCCCACGACGATCAGGTCATTCGATTCCACTAGGCGCTGCGTATGCTTGGCCGGATTCCCGCAGCGCATGCAAATCGCCAGCGTTTTGGTGATCGATTCCGCCAGACACAGCAGCTCCGGCATCGGCGTGAATGGACGACCCAGATAATCCGTGTCCAGTCCGGCTATCAAAACCTGCTTTCCCGAATCCGCCAGTTGCGATGCGACATCCACCAGCTCGATTCCGAAGAAATTCGATTCGTCTATGCCCACCACCTGCGTCCGCCAGTCGAGCTTGGTCAGAATCTCGCCCGCATTCGCCACCGTCTCCGATTTCATGCGCTGGTCTCCATGTGAGACGATTTCGTCATGCGCATAGCGATCGTCCAGCACGGGCTTGAACACCTGCACGCGCTTGCGCGCGATCCGCGCCCGCCGCAGCCGGCGGATCAGTTCTTCGCTCTTGCCCGAAAACATCGGGCCGCACACCACTTCGATCCAGCCAATGGGACTGGTGACGATATCCATAAGAAAGACTCCAGAATACAAGAGACCGGAGAGCGAGTGTGATCCACTGCCTGGGCGGCCGCGTGCTGAAGCCCGAGATCCTCGACACGCTGCCCCCCGATCAAGCCCGAGCCAGCCTCGCCGATCTGACGCGCATCAACAAGACGTGGGGAGGACACAGTACCCTCCGCCGTCTCTTGCGCGATGTCGTGAAACCCGATGAGAAATTCTCATTCCTCGACGTGGGCGCGGCCTCCGGAGACATGGGCTCTTGCGTTCGAGCCTGGCATCCCCGCGCGACGGTGACCTCGCTTGACCGTCTTGAATCCCATCTCGCCGCCGCCCCGGCTCCGAAAGTGGCGGGCGACGCCTTCGCTCTGCCATTTGCTCCGAAATCATTCGATTTCGTGTTCTGCTCGCTGTTCCTGCATCACTTCACTAACGATGAAATCATCCGATTATTCCAAGAATTCGCGACCGCCGCCCGTCGAGCTGTTTTGGTGATCGACCTGGAACGCAACCCCATCGCTTATTATTTCATCCCCTGGACAAGATGGCTCTTCGGCTGGGACCCGGTCACGGTAAACGACGGGGCAATCTCGGTTGAAGCCGCCTTCCGCACTCATGAGCTGGAATCGCTCGCCGTCGCCGCGGGCCTAAAAAATTCCCGAGCGCGAACCTTCCATCCCGCTTTCCGGATCGCCCTCGTTGCACAAGTTTAAGAAGTGTGTTGACAAAGGGGGCTGACCACTCTGCCCCAAGACGCAGGACCGTGCTCGCGTGCAATCGCCCGGCAGCGGGCGGAGCGGTCAGTCCCATTTTTCAACCACCTTAAGTCTCCGCCTCCAGTCTCTTCTCAGTATTTACGCAGTGGGCCCGCGATTTCATAGGACTCGGAGGAAGAGGTTGCTGTCCCTGGTACCCCTCGGCTTTCGGACTCCGGGCCGAATTGCCGGTGCCAATGATCAGTGCCCGCTTCTTGTTCACGGCAGACTCACCGTGAGCGGGCTGCCACCTTACGATGCAGCTCTTTCCTGCTGCAATGCGGTCAGGCAGGTACGGCAGAGGAGCAGCCTCGCCTTCTTTGGGAGAACAACAGTCCTATTGATGAGAGCGGTCATGGTCACTGGATCGGTAATCATCAAGGCGTGCTGTTGACAGAGCCCGACAGAACAATGATGGCAAATACCGATGGCTTCGCCGCGGGTGCCGGCCTGCGAACATTCATAGCAGTACATAATTGTTTCCTGGTCTCCTTCCCTTTTACCGGGTGGCCGTTTGCAGCGGCCGGACTGTCTTGAAGACCGCGTGCAGGATCACACCGGTGGTCGTGAGTCCACACCTCCCGCCATCCCTTCAGGATCTCTCGATTCGGCAGGTATCAACCGTGGCAAACACGCCACCGTACCATTTCCGATTAATCCAGAGTGCGACATTGACCAAGGAAATGAGTACGGGGACTTCGACCAGCGGCCCGATGACGGCTGCGAAAGCTGCGCCATGGTGGATGCCGAACGTCGCGATGGCCACGGCGATTGCCAGTTCAAAGTTGTTGGACGAAGCCGTGAAAGAGAGCGTCGTCGCTTCCGCATAGTTGGCGCCGACCTTCTTGCTCATCCAGAACGAAGCGAAGAACATCACCACGAAGTAAATTGTGAGCGGGATGGCGACGCGAACCACGTCGAATGGCAACTGCACGATCATCTCGCCCTTCAGGCTGAACATCACCACGATCGTAAACAACAAAGCGATCAAGGTGAGCGGGCTGATCTTCGGAATGAATTTCTTCTCGTACCACTCGCGCCCCCTGGCCTTTTGCAGCGCGAAACGGGTGAGCATTCCGGCGATGAACGGGATGCCCAGGTAGATGAAGACGCTCTTGGCGATTTCTGCCATGGAGATGTTCACCTCTACCGCCCGGAGGCCCAACCAGCGTGGAACGGTGGCTAGGAAGAAGTACGAGTACACGGAGAAGAACAGCACCTGGAAGATTGAGTTGAACGCGACAAGGCCAGCTGCGTACTCACGGTCGCCATGCGCCAGGTCATTCCAGACAATGACCATAGCGATGCAACGGGCCAGACCGATCAGAATGAGGCCGGTCATGTACTCGGGTTTGTCGCGCAGGAACAGCACGGCGAGCGCGAACATCAGGATCGGCCCGACCACCCAGTTTTGGACCAGCGAGAGGATCAGGATCCGGCGGTGCTGGAACACTCGCCCCATCTCTTCGTACTTCACCTTCGCCAGCGGCGGATACATCATCAGGATCAGCCCGACGGCGATCGGAATGGATGTTGTGCCGACGCTAAAACGGTCCAGGAATGGTACGACGCCGGGAACAACGTAGCCTAGGCCAACTCCAGCGGCCATCGCAGCGAAAATCCAGAGCGTAAGATACCGGTCAAGAAAAGATAGCCGGGGACTCGTCTGTGCGTCCATGTCGGTTTTCAGCCTTTCGAACTTCCCGCAAGTGTCTCAGTGTGGCCCGATAGTTCCAACAGGCGGGGAAAACCGGGACAGACGGCCATTTATCGGATTTCGACGCAGCCACCGCGAGCCGTCGCAGCCGCTCTCTTCCTCGGCCGCCCTGGAGCGCCGCGACTCAGTCTTCGATTCAGATTCTCCTCCAACCGTCCCACGAATTCCTCCGAACCCCGCGCCTCCCAGATGCACCGAAGCGCTGCTCCCCCGATACTGAGCCGCCCGCTCCGCCAAGCCCGCGCGCACCGGATTCAGTTCAACATAGCGCATCAGACTGCCCAGGCGCTCCGGCTCCAAAGGGCAGGAATAGAAAGGTCTTTGCCATAGGTGTCCGTTGCCGCGCTCCACTGCATGCCGAGAGTGCGAATAGCGCATCTGCACCTCCCGCCGCAGCCGGGCCAACGACTCGAGCGCGTGGGGCAACCGCACCACGTCGCTCGTTGCCGCGCTGAGTCATGTGGTGCGGGCATTGCGGCGTCACGACTCGCGCAAATCTCGACACATGGGTTCGTGTCGATCCGCGGGGCAGGTTCTCAACAATTCTGAGAAATCTCCGTGTGTCCCGGTTTTCCCAAAACTGCTATTTTGCCGAAGGGGATGGAGCTGTGCGTCCGTCGTATTTGCAAGTCGATTCGCGGCGAGGATTTATAGGGATCGTTTTACATATCTTCGTGCGGGTCGATTCTGTCGCCCTCGCCCGGTCTCGCGGTGGCACGAACAGATAGGCGATCCAACGCTGGCCGATGGTATCCTCGACCGCCTGGTTCACAACGCCCACCGTATCGAGATGCGCGGCGACTCGATGCGCAAGAATCGTGGGAAGCCAAACGCATAGCGGCGGGGGGCAGGCAAAAAGAAGTGTTTCCGGGCAGCCATCGAGGGCCAGTCCGTGCGGTTGGCACTTGCAGCTATGGATAAACAGGTAATCCTGCCCAGGAGGATTTGCCTTTGATGGGTTTCCCCGTTTTTGGATCGCAGTACTCCATCTGATCGTTCGCAACCGTAACAAATGCATGCTTCGTCGCATCCCATCGCCAGACTTCGCATTTGTTCTGAACCAAGCGTCCCGGTGGTTCTTCGCGCACAGTATGGATCACGAGACGGCTAGGTGAGGAGAGCACTTCTTGTCTCTGAACACTGGGGGCCGGGAAGAGATTTTCCTCCTTGTCCGTAATAGTGATCACCGGCCAGAGTTTACCTTCTCGAAGTTGAAATGCCTCGGTAGTAAAGATCACTGAACCACTGCCGCCAAGGTCGCGATTGACCAACAACAACGTCGGGGAGTCCTCGGTGAGCTTCTGAACCCGGATCAGCCCCTGCCCATCGCTTGTCCACTGTCGATCGAAGAATGAACCTACCAGATTCCAAGTACCCTGTTTATCGAAAACGTATGCGGCATAGGTATTCTCCGCTTTGGCTTCGGTGACGAGGATTGCTTCCAATTCTGGGTCATCATCTAGCTGGACCCAGCGCATTGAAATATCTGCCACGCGCCTCGGCTCATCTGGGTGACACTCCCATAGGTCTAGAGCCTTACAATCTCCGATCGGCATCGGCTTTTTTCCCCGGAGACTTTGGGCGAACTGATCCGGATCATTCGTTTGCATCGGGATCACAGGCAGAGACTGAGCACGGAGTGTGGACAACAAAAACGTAGCGAAGATCAAGGCCTTCATGTGTAGCGCGAGCCTTCCTAATCGTAATGCAATCACGCATGCAGATAAATGGTCCCGGGAAATTGGCACCAAGGCTGTCATACGAACATAAGTTTGAGCGCTCCGCGCGCCTTCTGTGTGCTGAGGCGGGGATGCCGCCCCTTTCTCCGCTAGCAGCATCCTTCCTTCGCTGCGCTTCGGACAGGTTTCTCTTGACGAAGACGAACACTTCTTGCACAGTCGAGATGCCAGCGTCGCTACGCTCCGATTGTGTTCGGGATCATCCCGGAATGCCGTTCGGATTCATTCCGGATTCAGCGTTCGGCTTCGCCGGAATCCCCACAGAGCCGACGTTCGTGCCTTGGATCACGCTACAGCCATGCGAATTTTCGAGGGCCTGCTTATTTTTCGCGCACCGGCGGTGGCAAGGTTCTGCCGCTTCACGGCGACATGGCTGGTTCGTTCCGCTAGCGACTCGGCGATTACCGCGTACTGTTCACGCTGCAAGACGACACGATGCAAATCTTCGGTGTTCGGCATCGCAGCGACGCTTATCGGCGGCAGGAGGTCGATTTCTCAGCGCTGCATTCCCACCCCTGAGCTATAATCTGTTGGGAGGACAATGAGCAAAGAAGACAGTATTGAAGTCACTGGTACCGTTGTTGAAAAATTTCCGAGCGGTCTGTTCAGCGTGCAACTCGATCAGGAACGCACCGTGCTCGCGCACTTGGCAGGCAAATTACGCCGCAACCGCATCCGCGTTCTCGCCGGCGACCGCGTCACTCTTGAGCTTTCGCCCTACGACCTGACTAAAGGCCGCATCACCTACCGGCACAAGTAATCCCGACCCCTTAGATCGTCGCCGTCTCAACGCCTTAGCGATTCCCTGCACGCCGTTCGGCGCCTCCATGCTCTTATCATCAGGGCGGGGAAGGAGACCGCCGATTGCGACCTACGTCCGCGAACCTACGGCCACGCCGGAATGCCGGTGCGCCCGACCTTCTGCGCGACCTCGCCAGCCGCGTCGTCGGCCAGCCCCGAGCCATGGAGCAAATCGTCCCCTACGTGCAAATGTTCCAGTCCGGCCTCGCTCCCGAAGGCCGGCCCGCCGGCGTGTTTCTTCTCCTCGGGCCCACTGGAACCGGGAAAACGCGCACCGTCGAGGCTCTGGCGGAAGTCCTTCACGGCAGCCCCAAAAATCTACTCAAAGTCGATTGCGGCGAGTTTCAGATGGAGCACGAAGTCGCGAAGTTAATCGGCGCTCCTCCGGGCTATTTGGGTCATCGCGAAACTACGCCGATGCTCACGCAACAAAAGCTGGGCGCGGTGGCGAGCGAGGACTCCGCGCTCTCTCTCATTCTGTTCGACGAAATAGAAAAAGCCGCCTCCAGCATGACGCGTCTGCTTTTGGGCGTCCTCGACAAAGCGATCTTGCGCCTCGGCGACAACACCAGCGTAAACTTCGAGCGCTCTCTGATTTTTCTGACCAGCAACCTGGGAGCCCGCGAAATGCGCCGCGAACTTCATCCCGATTTCGGCTTCGAATCCCTGCTGCCGCCCGCTCGCCGCGATACGGCGAAGAAACTTCAAGGCATCGGCCTGAACGCCGTGCGGCGCAAATTTCCGCCCGAATTCGTGAACCGCATCGACGCCGTCATCACCTATCAACCTCTAGGAACCGAATCCCTGCGCATCATCGTCGACCAGCAAATCGAGGAGTTGGAGCGCCACATCGAAGCTCGCCTCGCCGAAAATGCCTTCGAGATTTCAGTAGCCGCTCCGGTCCGCGAATTCCTCCTGCAGAAGGGAACCAGCATGGAATACGGAGCCCGCGAGCTGAAGCGGACCGTTCTCCGCCACCTGACCCAGCCCTTAGCCGCGATGGTCGCCGCCGGCCGCATCGATCCCGGAGCCTTGATCGAAATCCGCCTCTCCCCCGGCGGCGACTCCCTCGAATTCGAGCCGTTGACGGCGTAAAAACCCGCATGTACAAAAACTGTTTACAATCTGTATATAAGACTTCATGGCGGCCACTCGACCTCTTACCGTCACTCCGTCCGCGGCCCTCAGCATGAAAGTCCTCCTCAAGGAATCCGCCCTTTCGCGGGAAGCGTCCATTTCTATTTAAGAAAGGGGCTTTTGCCCAGGCCCGTGCGCACCAGCAGGACCTATGCTCTATATCCTCGCGAAACCGTCGAACTTCTCAAGCTGATTAAGAAATGCCAGAGCGGATTGCGGCTTTCGCTCGACGAGATTGTTGCAATTTTTCATCGCTCCGGACACGATCCGGCGCGGATTCGCGGGATCGTGAAAGAGCGGACGCTAGCGGCGGACGCGCCGGCGCCGCCCTCGGAGGCGTTGCGGTCCGCGCGCGAACCGGCCATACGGCGCTGGATTCGCCTGGATGTTGCGCTCGACAATCTGAGCGTCGCCGATCCACTGCGGCTGAATCAGCCGGCGATCGAGGAGCTGGAGGATTTGAACCGCGAGTACGAATCGATTCCGGAGAAGGAACTCTCGCGGCTTAGCCGGATTCGTCTCACCATGGGAAAGCTGCTGGCCGCGTATGCGCTTTACCTGGTTTACCGGCGTCGCCGGCATCCGCGGACGCAGGAGATCCGGAGACAGATCGTTCAATTGGATCCGTACCGCGTGCTGGCGCAGCGCACCTCGCGGCGGTCGGAATCCGAACATTATTGAATCGCTCTGCAAGAATCCAAAACCGTTTGCTCGCGAGTCTGTGTGAAAACCCGCTATATTAACCGCTCCCTTTGGTCACGGCTCGCATAAGATGCCGACATGTGGAAGTGCCGACATCGAGCCGCGGCTGCGAGGAGCGGTGGATTGCCGGTTTTCACACAGACTCGCGGGCCCGCAGGCTTTTCACCACCGCGTTAGAACAGAAACTTGAGCGCGAATTGAATCTGGCCGCCCGGTGCGACGGTGGTAACGGCTCCGAAAGCCGCGCCGTTTACCGACGTATTGGGACGGCCGAAGCTCACATTGTTCAGAATATTGAAGAACTCGGCCCGAAAGTGCACATTATAGTTGCGTTCTCCAAAGAAGTTGTTCTTGAATAGCGAGAAGTCGACAGTTTTCGTCCCATCCTGGAAGACCGCGTCGCGTCCCGAATTTCCGAGCGTCCCGGCCGGTTGCAGCACAAAGGCCGAAGTGTCGAGCCAATGATTGGGGGTCGGATTCGACAAATTTCCGTTACCGACCCGGTTAGGCCGTTCGTCGTTGCTCACGTAGCCGCTGTTGGCTGGGTCTCCGGTCTCATTCACCGTGAACGGCAGCCCGGACTGCAACTGCAAAATGCCGTTCATCTGCCAGCCGGACACCACGCCTCCCACGAAACCGGCCGCATGGCCGAGGTACGGTTGCCCCTTGCCGACCGGCAGGATCCAGACGGCGCTGGCCACAAACCGGTTGCGCACATCGAAGTCCGACAATCCCCTATGGAGCTTGTGGTTCAGCGGAAACATCTGGTACACGTCGTCATTGCCGCCCAAGCCTTCGTCGATCGACTTCGCAAACGTGTAGTTGGACAGCAGCGAAAAGCCCTACGCGAAGCGCCGCTCCACATTGACGGTCATCGCGTTGTATTCGGAGTTATCGCCGCTATACCACGTGGAGATGTTGGAGAAGGTCGGGAAGGGGCGCCGCGCCGCGACCGCGAGATTCTGCCCTGGGATTGTGCTGAAGACTTCGTACCTGCGCGTGTTTGAGTGGTCCGGAGTCCACTACAGCATGGCGCGACTAGGTGTGCTTGCGCGCGCGAAGAGCATCGAAGGACCGTTCGAAGCCGGGCCGAATCCTTTCGATGCATCGCCTTACGCGGGCCGAGTGCGCCACGTTGCACTGCTAGTGAAAAGCAATAAGCTGTACGAGTTCTTTTCCGCCATCGGCGATGCACCCGAGAAACTTCTGCTGTCGACCATCGCGCTTTCGGACGATTGGAAGAACTGGAAAGCGTCGCCGCCGGTCGAGGTTCTGGCGCCGCGCGAGCCTTACGAATGCGCCAGCCTGCCGGTGACCCCTTCGCGAGCCGGCTCTGTTCAGCGAAAACAAGAAACTGTCCCTGTTTTATTCGGTCTGCGGGAGCAGGGAATCGGCGGCGCCGACGTTCTCGTCATTCATCAAATAGCGGCCACCAACGCAAAGGAGTGTCGGCCCCGAGCCGCGCCCAAAGGAAGCGGCCGATGTTGAATGTTGAGCAGTACCCCGAACCGGCTGGACACTTGGCGTGTGGATGACCAGCTACTGAACCGGCGTCCCGTAAGGAATGATCGTCTTCACACGCTTCGACGTTTCGACGCGCGAGATCTTCCAGCCGTCGCGGGTCTTGGCGAGAAAAAAGAACTGTGCTTCGTTCCGATCCTGATAAACATATTCGACGCCCAGCTCCACTTGTCCATCGGGCTGCGGCTGCGGTTCCATCACCGCGATGCCTTTCAGCGCCGCGTTCGAATCGCGCAAATACTCGACGAAATCGGCAGAGTCGGACTTTACACGCGCCAGCGATTGCGCCATGTCTCCGGTGTAGCTGGCCAGGTATCGCGCGACGTCGCCGTTGCGCGCCGCGTCGAGCATCGAGTAGATGCCGTCCTGCGGCGTCGCTCCGGCGGCTGAGCGAAGGAGGTGAAGCGAAAGCCCGCTTGGCGTGCGACGACCACTCCCAATGCCGCCGCCAGAACCAGGATGGTGGCGATCCGCGCCGCCGCCTTGTTCTTCATTTGCCCGCATCGCCCTTACGAATGATGGTCAGGTCGAGATTGCCGTTCTTATCGACGATCAGCTTCTTGATCTTCGGCAGAATCTGCTCCATGGTTTCCAGGTACAGGCGCCGGCCGTTTACCTCCGACGCTTTGGCGTACTCGGCGGCGACCTCGATGAAGCGCGCGGCGTCGCCCTGCACCGTGTTGATCTTGGATTCTTTGTAGGCGTGCGCCTGTTCGAGCATCTGCTGTGCTTCGCCGCGAGCCTTGGGGATCACATCGTTGGCATAACCCTGCGCCTCGCTCATGATGCGCGACGAATCGGCGCGCGCGCTCGCGACATCGCGAAAAGCGTCGGCTGCCTCAGGCGGCGGAACGGCGCTTTCCATGTTCACGGTTGACAACAAAACGCCGGCGCGATAACCGTTCAGGATTCTCTGCGCCTCCGCCCGGACTTCTTCCTGGACGTCCACCTTTTCGGTAGTCAGCACGGCGTCGACGTTTCGAACGGCGACGCGTTCAGCGAGCGCCGTTTCCACCGCCGCGCCGACCGAGCGCGCCACATCCTGCGTGCGGAACAGATAGTCGGCCGGAACTCCGACCGAGTATTGCACTACCACGCGCATGCTGATGATGTTCTGGTCGCCGGTCAAGAACTGCGATTGCAAGGGCTGCGAACGGCCAGTGATGGTGTCCGGCAACTCGCCGCCCACTACTAACCTTTGCAGTTGTTGAACTTTCAGTGTCGTCGCACGATCGATGGGCCACGGCAGCGCGACGTGAATCCCCGGCATCACGCGCGGATCCACCACAGCGCCGAACCGCGTCACCACGGCCTGCTCATCGATTTTCACAATGTAGACGCTGGTGAGCAGCCAGGCGATCGCCAGACCGCCGATCACGCGGCGCCGGCGGCTGGGGCGAGGCTGGTTGGCCGGCGCAACGGCAACCTCTTCGTAGGTCTTGATCGGAGCCGGGGCGCTCACTGGGTTACTTCGCGCCTCCACCGTGCATCAGCACCTTCAATAGCTCGGAATCCGAGCTGAGGATCGCCGTGGTCTTGTCGTCGAAAATCTTCTTGTACGAATCGAGCGTGCGGAGCAGTTTATAGAACGCCGGATTCTTCGAGTACGCCTGGCTGTAGGTGCGCGTCGATTCGGCGTCGCCTTGGCCCTTCACTGTTTCCGCTTCCTTGTACGCCACCGAAAGGATCTCCTCTTTCTGGCGATCGGCGTCGGCGCGAATGCTGAGGGCCTGTTCTTCACCTTCGGCGCGATACTGGCGGGCAATGCGCTCACGCTCGGCGCGCATGCGGGCGTACACGCTTTGCTTGTTCTGCTCCGGCAGATTGAGCCGCTTGATGCGCACGTCCACCACTGCGATCCCGTAATGTTCGAGCGCGGCGCGATCCGTCAGCGCGGTAAGCTGGTCGAGCATCGCGTCCGCCTTCACGGTTTCAAGGTTGGTCGACACGATCGATTCCAGATCCTGATTACCAAGCGCCGCCGACAGGCCTGACCACACGATATCGTGAAGGCGCATTTCCGCCGCCACCGGATCGCCCACGGTCTCGACAAAGCGTTTGGGGTCGTCGATTTTCCAAGCCACGTAGCTTTCCACCACCAGGTTCTTCTTGTCGCGCGTCAGGAACTCGGACGGGCGTGGGTTGTAGATGCGCAGGCGCCGGTCGAAGTAGGTCGACGACTGAAACGGCCACTTCATGTGGAGGCCCGGGTCGGCGACGGTGTAGAGCGGCCTGCCGAACTGGGTCACCAGCACGAACTCGGTTTCGCGGACGGAGAAGAACGTCAACCAGACCAGCAGCAGCAGCGCGGCGCCCGCGGCCCACGGAAAATATTTGCGATAGCGTTCGATCATTGGATTACTTGTCATCAAACGGACCTTTCGGAGGAGCGATCACGGCGGCGCCGGGCGGGGCGATCTCTACGCCGTCCTCGAGCAGAATCAGATGCCGGCGCCCCTGGCTTGAATCGACAATCATTTTCCTCTTGCCCGGCAATACCTGCTCCATGGTTTCCAGATACAGGCGCGTCCCGGTGAGACCGGGACTCGAAGCGTAGCCGGATTCGCGCAGCAGGAACCGGCTCCCGTCGCCGGCCGACCGGTTTTTCTTATCCAGCGAATAACCCTCGGCGCCCGCGATCAGCGCTTTCGCATTGCCGCGAGATAACGCGACCTGCTCATTGCGATACGCTTCGGCTTCGTTGATCATGCGGTTTTTCTCTTCGTAGGCTCCGGAAACCTCTCGAAATGCATCCACTACTTCAAGCGAAGGATGCACGTCAAGCAACTGCACGTGCAGAATCTCAACGCCCGCGGCATAGCGGTCCAGACGCGCCTGCAACTCGCTTTTGACGCGCGCTTCCACCCGCTTGCGGCCGGTAGTGAGAATATCGTCGAGCGAAGTGGTGGTGGCAATCGACGTCAGGGCCCCTTCCGCCGCTGTCCGCACCGTGCCTTCGCCGTCGAGTTGCCGCAGCACAAACTCATCCGCCCGCGACAAACGGTAATGCACCACCGCGTTCACTTCCATCATGTTCTGATCGCCGCCCAGCATCAGGGATTCGTCGGGCCTCGATTGGAAACGCCCGGAGCGATGCTGCACATTCCATTCATAGGCAGCCGGCTCCGTATCCGGCTTCACGGCGGCGGAGCGGAAACCGATCTCGACGGTCCGGACCTGCGTCGCCTGAATGCGCGTCAGCTGATCCACGGGCCACGGAAAGCGGCAATGCAAGCCGGGTTGTTCGTTCCGAACCAGCCTGCGGCCGAAGCGCTCGACGATTCCGGCTTCGGACGGCCCGATGATGTGAACGCCGGACAAAACGACGAGCACCGCGGCGGAGATGGCCGCCGGGCGCACGTAATCGTGCCATCGCTCCGCCCCTGCGACGAACGCGTCGCCCACATCGAAAGCGCGAATGCTCAGAGTCACGCGATCCCACATCGCCGGAATCGGCGTGCGGCCGAGCCATGTAAACCATCCTCGCTCGACGCGCAGCAAGCGCAGCGAGTTGATCATCACGAAGAAGGAGGCGAGTTGGTGCGTAACCGCCGCGCCGATGGGGGAAAGAATTCGGTGGCCGCCAGCGCGACCGCAGCCAGATTGAACACGCCCGCGAACAGGATGATGTTCTGCCACGCGGTGGCGACGGCGCGCCGGCTCACGTCGAATAAGTCAGGCAGGTTTTCGAGGGAGTGGCCCAGATAGACGACGTCGGCCGCTTCCGCAGCGATGTCGCTGGCGCCCGATACCGCGATGCCGACGTGCGCCGCAGCCAGGGCGGGCGCGTCGTTCACGCCGTCGCCGATCATGCCGACCACGCGGCCTTGAGACGCCAGTTGCCGCACCCGGTCGAGCTTCTGCTCGGGAAGCAGATCCGCTTCCACTGCCGGAATGCCGGCTTCTCGCGCGATGGCTTCCGCGGCGCGCCGCCGGTCGCCCGTCAACATCCCTGATTAGTAATGTCGAGCCGCTTCAGCTCCTCGATCGCCGGCCGGACTCCTTCGCGGACGCGGTCGCGCAGCAGGATGGCTCCCGTGAGAGCGCCTTGGTCGGCGACCAGCACTGCGGTCGCGCCCAGGCGATCGGCGGTGTCGAGCAATGCGTCCGCACCCTCGATTCCGTGCTCGGCAAGATAAGCCCCGCTACCGGCGCGAACCATCCGGCCGTCCAACGTGCACTCGGCGCCGCGGCCGGGGAGAATGTGGCCATGCTCGATGCCCTCCGTCTTCACGCCGCGCCGCGCGGCTTCGGCGCCGATCACCCGTGCCAGCAGATGGCCGGATCCGCTTTCGGCCGCCGCCGCGAGCCGGATCACGTCGGTCTCGGTTCCTTCAAGCGCAATCACGCGCACGATCTCGAACTGACCGCTGGTGATCGTACCGGTCTTGTCGAATACGAGAGTGTCGACTTTTGCCGCTTGTTGGAGGACGGTTCCGCCGCGCACCAGAATCCCGCGCCGCGCCAGGCCACCGATCGCCGAGACCATGGCCGTCGGAGTCGCCAGGATCAACGCACAAGGACACGCGACGATCAGTACGGCGACCGTTCTCAGCCAGTCGCCCGTGAAGTAGAACGTGAGACCGGCGGCGAGCAGCAGCGCGGGCAGGAAATATCGCGCGTAGCGGTCCGCCAGGCGTTCCACGGGCGCGCGCTGCTCGCGAGCCTCCTTCACCAGCGCCACCACGCGCGAAAGCGTGGTCTCGGCGCCTGCGCGCGTCACCTGAATCCGTAACAGGCCGGTACCGTTCAGCGTGCCCGAGAAAACTTCTTCACCCGCCTCCTTTTCGCGGGGCAACGCTTCGCCCGTGATGGTGCTCTCGTCGACGCTGGAGACGCCGGAAAGCACCACGCCGTCGGCCGGAATCCGCTCGCCCGCGCGCACCACGATCACGTCGCCTTCCTCGAGCGACGCGGCGTCGACCTCCTCCTCCTCACCGTCACGAATCCGCCGGGCGCGGCGTGGCATTTGTTCGACGAAGCGGTGAATCGCGGCTGATGTCCGTCCCGCCGCGTAGGCTTCCAGCCCCTCGCCGACCAGCATGATGAACATCGCTTCGGCGGCGGCAAGATACTGTCCCACCGCCAGCGCCGCAATCACCGCGATGCAGATCGCCAGGTCGGCCGAAATTTCTTTTTCGAAAAGCGCGGCGATCGAATTGAAAAAGATTCGATACCCGGCGAGCACGGTGATAATCGCCGCCGTGTCGATCCCGAAAATGAACCTGAAATATCCGGTGAGGTTCAGCAGCAGCAGCACGCCCACGAATGCCGCACAGCCGAAGTAGCGGAGCCGTTCGGAACGCTCAGAATCCATCGAACAACCCGGCGAAAGCGTTGGACACACTATCAGGTTTCAGCCCACACTGACAATACGCAGAAGTATTATACGAGGCAGCGCGCGCAAACCCGCGCAGGTTCCCGAGTCCTGTGGCGTATAACATAGGGTGCGATCCCCACCGAGACATCTCTTGGCACGACGATTCGCCTTGTCCTTCGCGATCCTGGCGGCGGTGATTCTTCCTTACTTCGGCCTGTCTCGCACTCTTACGGCGCAGAATCCCGATTATCTGACGCCGCAGCTTCGCCAGGAGGTGAATCAGTTGAAACGCGACGCCCTCGCGCAGCCCACCAATCCTCAAAACGTGGTGGATCGCGGCCTGATTCTGTGGCAGTGGATTAACGCCTACGCCCTCACAGGCGCGCCGGTGCCGGTTAATGCAACACAGGACCTCCGTTTCGTTTGGGTGCTCAGCGACGCCCGCCAGCAAAGCTCGCCGCCCTCGGAGCCCGTCAACCTGCGCGCCCTGGTCAAGAATGTCGACGACCTGATTTACGAATTCCGGATCAAAGACGAAACCCCGAAAGCGATCCCTACGATCCGCGCCGATAAGACGGGCCCGTTTCCCGCGTCGAGCTTACAGACCTTCGACCAGACCATAACCATCGGCGAGATGCCGATGAACCCCGGCGGAACGCTGATGCTGGGGCGCATGCTGATGAGCGACGCGGGACCGCCGCAGAACGCGAATCCTGCGAGCAACAATTATGTGACGATACGCTCGTCGAATCCGGGCGCGCGTTTTACGAAGACCGGTTCGTCCCAATGCGACGATTCCAGCGGCCACCGTCACGCTTCCGTTCAACGAAATCGCCAGCGCGCTGCTTACCCGCGAATTGCCCGTCGACCGGCATGCGGATTCGATCTTCATTCAGTTGGTGAACCCGCAGGCGCCGATGGACGGCGAGGTCGATTATGTCGATCGCGCCAATCCTCAGCCGGGCGACTATTACTACATCCGCCTGACGCAGCTCGACGGCGCGCATGCCTGGTCGTCACCCGTCTGGGTGGGAGGCGAGCCGGTTCGGTAGCGTCTAGTTCCGGGTTTGCCTCGACGGCAGAGTTGCCGGCGTGAGCAGGCTGAGGATCGCCGTAATCACAAAGTTGATGCAAAGGGCCACGAACCCAGCGCTCCAACCTAAGAAGGGGTCCTGATGAGTGAGGATCAGGAAGGCGGCCGTAGCGACTCCCGCAATCATACCGGCGAACACTCCGGGCATGGTGACGCGTTTCCAGTAGAGGCCCAGCACCACGCCGGGGAAGAATTGCGAGACGCCGGCGTAGCCCAACAGCAGCAGGGACACAAGCGTGGCGGAGCTGTGGGTCGCCAGGTAGAGGCTGATGACGCTCAGCACGACCACCATGGCGCGGGCCAGTTTCGCCACCTGATCGTCCGTCATCGCCGGAGCGAAGATAGGCCGGTAGAGATTCTTGGCGAACAGCGTGGCCGCGGTCAGCATCAAAATGGAAGCGGGCACCATCGCAGTGAGGGCTCCCGCGCCGCCGACCACTCCTAGGAACCAGGCTGGGAAGCTCTGGCGGACAACGGTCAAAAGCGCGAGGTCGCCATCGGGCAGGCCGGGCACCACCAAAACCGCTGTGAAACCAACAAAGAAGATGAAAGCGAGCGTGATGGTGTACAGCGGCATCAGCACGGCGTTGCGGCGCAATGTGTCGCCGCTTTTCGCGGTGAAGGTTGCCCCAAATCCGTGCGGCCACATACAGAAACCCAGCGACGTCAGAAGGACCGTGGAGATGTACCACGTGTGGCCCAAGTTGGCGGTGGCGCCGGGCATGGTCAGGTGCTGCCGGCCGCGCCCGCGCCAAAGCGGAGAACATGGGGCCGATGCCACCGTAGTGAATGTACGGTATGCCGATGCCGATGGAGACCGCCGCGAAGACCATCAACGCATCCTTCAGGACGCTGATCCAGGCCACGGCGCGGACGCCGCTCGCAAACACGAACGCCGCCAACAGAACCACCGAGATCACCATGGCAGGTGTCCGGCCGATGCCATCGAAACTTGCAACGTTGACGATAATACCCAGTCCTGTGATTTGAAGTTGCAGGTAAGGGATCAAGAAGGTGACGCCCACCACGCACACAAACGCGGCCAGATACTTGTTGCCGTAGCGCAGGTTGAAGAAATCGGATTGGGTCTGTAGCCGATACTTTCGTCCCACTTCCCAGATTTCCGGCAGGATAAAGAATGAGACCACGTAGCCCAGCGTGACGTAGGCCAGGATGTACAGGGTTGGACCGCCGCGGGAATAAGCCCAGCCGCTGGCTCCCAGAAAAGAGAAGGTGGTGTAGACCTCGCCGGCCATCAGCAGGAACATCAACACCGCGCCGAAGCCGCGGCCGCCAACCGTCCACTGTTCCAGGTTCATCTTCCGGCGCGACTCCGGCCAGGAAGCCGATGATGACACCCAGCCCGACGATGGCGAGGATCATCGCCAGGGAAACGGCGCTGGGACTCATCGGGCTCCGCCGTCCTTCCTTTCCCGCGCGGATTCCACGCGGTATGCGACCCACATGCACAACGACGTGAGCACGATCCAGCCGAGCAGCCAGGCAAGATTGAACGGGAGGCCAAGGATCATCGGATCGACTCGGTCCCACAGCGCGACCGAGAAACACATCGCCACGAAGGGAATCAAGCCCAGGAGGAGAGCCAGGAGCGATGGCTTCTTTACAGGCACAGGTTTCAACGAGTATAACCCGCCCGTTAGGGCCGAGTAGCGCGGTTTGCCTCGCGGCGGACGCGGTTACTTAAGTTCGACCGCGATCCTGTCGGCGGGACGGTCGCTGGCATTCTGTTCCGTGTGCGTCCCCGCGCCGGACATGCGAATGTCGTCGGCTTTCGCGCCGGGCTGATCGGTCAGATACAAAACCACCCTGTTCAGGATGTGTTCATGCCGTACGCCCTGGTCGTGCGGATCGTAATGCACGCGGAGGATGCGCACCTGTTCGTTTTCGAATTCGACTTTGTAGTGTTTCGCATCCACCACGGCGGGATCGAGGTTCGAAACAGGCGCCGGACCCGCGGGCTTGCCCTTCAGGTCGATCTCCAGAATTCGAATCGGGTGGTCGCTGATGTTTTCGGCGACATAGGCGCCGCTCGCGGGACGCCAGCGGATATCGCCGCGATGAAATTCGATATTCAGAACTTGGTCGCTTCTGTCCTGTCGCGTCATGACGCCATCGTCGAGATAGATCAGCACGCGATTGGTGGCGTGACCGTTCAGCGACGGCACGGGCGTGTGGGGAGGCAGAGTCGCAATATAGACACGCACCTGCGGCGTGTCGAGCTTGTTGTCGATGGCGGCGGAGCCCGGCGGATTTTGCGCCCGCAGGCTGACCGCGGCCAGGAGAGCGAGCCTTGTCGAGCGTGGTGTGATCCGCATAAGGCGAGTCCATGCTTTCACAAAAGCGTGGCAACTAGTATAACGTCCCTCAAGTTCGATGGCGTGCGCAAAGCCCCCAGCTCCTCTCGCCCGTGGTTCGGGGCTCTTCTTTGTCACCGCGCGCTCCCGTGGCGCAACACCGGTACCATAGTGTAATGCGAATGCTTCGATTGACGCGACTCCTGTTCATAATCCCGTGCGCGGTTGCGAGCGCGCAGCCCCCGCTGCATCCGCTGGACGGGCTAACGGCCACTGAATATAAGCGTGTCAAGGCGATCCTTGGGTCGGCGGGAAAATTAACGGAAGCCACTCGTTTCCACACGGTCGCGCTGGAGGAACCCGAAAAGCCGGCGGTGCGGGCATGGAAACCCGGAACGTCGCTTCCGCGGCGCGCGCTCGCTGTCGTGAGCGATCGCGGAAACACTTTCGAAGCGTTGGTCGATTTGAATGCCGGAAGTCTGGTGTCCTACGCGCGTGTGACCGGCGAACCGGCGGTCCTGCTTGAAGAGGTGACCGGTGCAACCGATATCGCGATCGCGGACCCGAGAATGATCGCCGGATTGGCGAAACGAAAGTTAAAGCCCGACCAGGTCTACTGCCTCCCGTTGACCGCCGGAGCGTTCGGTTCCCCGGACGAAGCTGGCAAACGCCTCATGAAGGTACCCTGCTACGTAAAGCCAGCCGGCTCGAATTACTTCGCCAAGCCGATTGAAGGCTTGTTTGCGACCATCGATCTGAAATCGAAAACAGTGATCGATGTGACAGACCAGGGAGTGGTGCCGGTTCCGGAGAAGAACTGGGGTTATGCCGCAAGCGAGATTGCGAGCTATGCAGGCACCCGCCGCGCCGCGTCAACTCCGGCCAAGCTGACGCCACCCGGCGCTGGAGGCGTGGCGATTCAAGGCAACCGGATTCAGTGGGACATCTGGAGATTTCACCTTCGCGTGGACAAACGTCCGGGCGTGGTCCTCTCGCTGGTAGACGTGCGCGACGGCGAGCGGTGGAGATCCGTCGCTTATCAGATGAACCTTTCGGAGGTCTTCGTCCCCTACATGGACCCCGGCAAAGGCTGGTATTACCGCACTTATATGGACAGCGGCGAGTACGGCTTCGGCAATTTTCTGAGCCCGCTCAAGAAGGGCACGGACTGCCCCGCCAATGCTAGATTTCTCTCCATGACACTGTCGGATGATCGCGGCGATCCGATTGAGCTTCCCGATTCCGTGTGCGTCTTCGAAAGAAGTATCGGCGATCCAGTCTGGCGCCACTTCGAAATCTTTGCCCAGTCGCCGGGCAAAGTCGCTCCAGCCGAGGGACGCCCCGCGAGCGAGCTGGTGGTGCGCTCGGCATCCGAAGTGGGCAATTACGATTACTTGATCGACTACGTATTCCAACAGGATGGGACTATTCGCGTCGCGGTGGGTGCGACCGGCATCGATTCGGTAAAGGGCGTCCCTTCGCGATCAATGAAGGACGCGACGGCCGCGGCGGATACGCGGTACGGCACACTGATCGCCCCGAATCTGGTCGCGCCGATGCACAGCCACTTTTTCAATTTTCGGCTCGACTTGGATATCGATGGAGAAGCCAACGCTTTTATGCGGCTTCGATTGACGCCGCAACGCACAGCGGCTGACGAGCCGCGCAAATCGTACTGGATGATCGAGCATGAGATGCCGCAAACCGAACAAGCGGCGCGGACGCGAATCGATCCGTCGAATCCGGCGGCTCTTCACTTCATCAATCCCAACGTGGAAAGCGCGCTCGGCCACAATCCGGGTTATATGCTCGACCCTTCGGGCAGTTACGCCAACTCACTACTTACGCCAGACGATCCGCCCTTCAAGCGCAACGCCTATATCGGCTACCAGCTTTGGGTCACCCCATATACCGCGGCCGAGCGATACGCAGGGGGCCGCTACGCGGTGATGAGCAGCGGCGCCGATACGCTGGGCGCCTGGAGCGCGGCGGACCGGGCCATCGGAAATCGCGATATCGTGGCATGGTACACCATGGGTTTTCATCACATCCCGCGCATGGAGGATTGGCCGGTGATGCCCACCCACTGGTCCAGCTTTTCGCTGATGCCGCACAATTTTTTCGAGAACAATCCGGCCATGACCGTTCCGAACCGCTGATGTTCGATCTTCGCTCATTGCCCGATGATTTCTACGACAACCCCTATCCTTACTACCGCGAGCTTCGCTCCAGCGGTCCGGTTCACAAACTGCCCGACGGCTCCTACTTCCTGACGCGGTACGCCGATATATTGGAAATTTACCGCGATCCGAAATCATTCAGCTCGGATAAGAAAGTCGAGTTCTATCCCAAGTTCGGCGCTTCTCCGCTGTACAGCCATCACACCACCAGTCTGGTGTTCAACGATCCTCCGCTGCACACGCGCGTTCGCCGGCTGATCGTCGGCGCGCTGTCTCCGAAGGCGCTGGCGGCGATGGAGGATCCGCTGGTCCGCTTGGTGGATCGCCTGCTGGATCGGCTCCAAGAGAAACGGCGCGCCGATCTGGTGCCTGACTTCGCCGCAGCCATTCCGGTCGAAGTAATCGGGAATCTGTTGGCGGTGCCGCATGAAGATCGAGGGCCCCTGCGGCGATGGTCGTTCGCGATCCTGAGCGCTCTTGAGCCGAACCCCTCGATCGAAACTCTGAGTGAGGGAAATCTCGCGGTGTCCGAGTTTCTCGATTACCTTCGGACGCTGGTTGCCGACCGGAGACGCCGACCTCTGGATACAGAAAAAGACGTCCTGACACGGCTGATTCAAGGCGAACCGGCCGGCGAACAGCTCACCGAATCGGAGTTGCTCCACAATTGCATTTTCATTCTGAATGCCGGTCATGAAACCACCACCAATCTGATCGGGAACGGCTTGCAGCTCCTGCTGGATTGGCCGGATCAACAGCGGTTGCTCCGTTCAAACCCTGACCTGATTTCAAGTGCGATCGAAGAGTTCTTGCGGATGGAGAGCTCGAATCAGCTCGGCAACCGGATCGCAACCCGACCTGTGAACGTGGGCGGCGTCGCGCTGACGGCCGGCACGCAGATTCATCTGTGCATCGGCGCCGCAAATCGTGACCCCGACCAGTTCGCCGACCCCGATCGGCTCAACGTCCAGCGCTCCCCGAATCGCCACCTGGCTTTCGCCTTGGGCCCGCATCAGTGCGCGGGAATGCACGTGGCCCGCATGGAGGCGAGAATCGCGATCTCGAGATTTCTGGCACGCTTTCAAAACTACCGTCACGCGGGCCGGCCGATCCGGACCAGAAGGGCGCGTTTTCGCGGATGGGTGGCGATCCCAGTCGAATTATGAGCGAACAAGTCGAAAATCTTGAATCCCTTTGGGAGCGCCTGGCGGAAGCGATCGACCGCGCGGGACCCGAGCGTGAAGTGCTGTTTCTATCGAAGCTCGCGTTTCTTCTCGGGAATGAGTTGCAAGATGCCGCCCGCGTGGAGCAATTGATCGAAACAGCGCTCCAGGATTTGAATTAGGACGCCTGACCCAACGAACGCCGGTAGGCCGCGTCGAACTTTTCTGGAATAAACTCCTGCCAGCGCGCCGCCACGTGCCCGTCTGGACGCACCAAATAACCTGAACCGGGAATTTCCAAGGCTAACTCTGAAAGCGCTGCATCAGGAGCTTGTTGAAAAAGGGGACAGACCACTCCGTCCCCAGCCGCAACCTGCCGATTTCGGATAGAAGCGTGGTTGTGGACAGAGCGGTCTGTCCCCTTTTTCAACAAGCTCCTGGCGTGTTCCGGCATAAGCGCGACGGTTTGAAGGCGGCTCTCCAGCCATCGCTCCGCGCTCTGGTCACCGGCTCGAATCACGGCCACCGGATCCAATCCGAACAGATCCAGCAAGTGACCTTTAGCGAGCGGCAGATTCGGAACCGTCGCCCCGGGTACGACTCCTCCGTCCCAATGCGAGGTATCCGCTGTTTGCAAAGGCGACGATACGAACGTGATGGCGGTAGTCTGTCGAGGATTCACCAATGGCCGGGCGAACGATTGGGACGCCGCCAAGCTCAGCGCCGCTTCCCGCATCACCTCGTAGCCGCGGCTTGGCGGCGTCATGAACAGGGTGCTCTTGCGCGCCTGCCGAATATTCTCATGTGCCGCGAACACGCGTTCCTGGCTGTAGCTTTCGAGCAGCGTATCAGTCGCTTGACCCTTCACAGCCAACGCAAGCTTCCACGCGAGATTCCCGGCGTCGTCAATCCCCGAATTCAGTCCGCGAACGCCGAAGATCGGCACCAGATGCGCCGCGTCGCCTGCGAAGAAAATTCGGTTCTGGCGATAGCGGGGAAGCGTCAGGCAGTGCGCGCGATACAGGCTGAACCAAAGGAGCTGCCAATCCTTCCTCTCGCCCAGCATCTTGAGATGCGCATCGATGCGCGCCCGCACCCGGGGTTCCTGCAATTCTTGCTCATCGGATTCGTCGGGCCGAAGCTGGTAGTCGATCCGCAAAATGTTGTCCGGCTGCCAGTGCGCAAGCACCGTCGAGCCAGGATTCGAAGGCGGATCGAACCAGGCTCTGCGCTCCACTGGATCGTTCGTTTCAAGTTTGATATCCGCGATTAGATACCGGCCTTCATACGAGTTTCCTTCCATTCGAAGCCCCAGGGCCTGGCGCATGAAACTGCGCGCGCCATCGGCTGCTACGACGTACTCGGCGTCGAGCTGGTAGTTACCCGCCGGCGTTTCCACGGTGAGGCGAACGCAATCAGAGAGCTGCTCCACGCCAATGACGCGCGACTCCCACCGCAGGTCGACGTTGTCTCGCTCCAGCAGCGCATCCACCAAATATTGCTCCATGTAGCACTGCTGGAGATTGATCATGGGCGGATGTTTTTGCGTTTCGCTCGCATCCATTTGAAACTCGAGCACCTGATGCCGGTGCCAGAAACTTCTACCGCCCGTCCAACCCAAGCCCTTCGCCAAAGCTCGTTCCGCCACTCCAAAACGCTCCCAAATTTCGATGCTCCTCCGCGAGATACATGTGGCGCGGCTCCCGAAACTGACCGAATTGGACGCGTGTAGAACCACGGCAGGCACACCGTAACGGCTCAATCCGGCGGCCAGCGTGAGGCCGACCGGCCCGCCGCCCACGATAACCACCGGGTATCGGCGGCTTTCCGAAGGTCGAACAAACGAGTAGGTTGGAAAGCTCTCGTACAGGTTCAATGTTGTAGCCTTGTTACCGCTGGTAACATTTTGCCACTGTCCGCCGAACCTTGATTCAGCCGCCGACGGTCGTTTAAGGTTGTGTGGGAGGCGCAAACCCCTGGAGATCCACCTGATAGACGGCACGTACGAGCTATTCCGCCACTACTACGCCCTGCCGTCCGCGCACGATCGGAGCGGCCGCGAAGTCGCCGCTGTCCGAGGCGTGCTCACCTCTGTCCTGGGCATGATCAAAGGCGGCGCCACGCACATTGCCGTTGCAACCGACCACGTCATTGAGTCGTTCCGCAATGAATTGTGGCCGGATTACAAGACGGGGGACGGCATCGACCGCGACCTGCTGTCGCAGTTCCCATTGCTCGAAGAGACTCTTGCGGCGGCCGGGGTGGTCGTCTGGCCGATGGTGGAGTTCGAGGCGGACGACGCACTCGCTTCCGGGGCGATGGAGGCGGCTCGCGATCCGCGTGTCGATCAAGTCGTCATTTGCACGCCGGACAAGGACCTCGCGCAATGCGTGCGAGGCCGCAGAATCGTTCAGTTGAACCGGCGGACCCGCGTCACCCTTGACGAGGCCGGCGTGATAAAGAAGTTCGGTGTCGCACCCGCGTCGATCCCGGACTACCTTGCGCTGGTTGGCGACGCAGCCGATGGCTATCCCGGCCTGCCGGGCTGGGGAGCGAAATCAACGGCCGCAGTTCTGGCCAAGTTTGGTCATTTGGAAACCATCCCCACGGATTCGCGCGAGTGGCGCGTGAATGCCGTCAACGCCAGCGCCCTCGCGGCAACGCTTTCGCGCAATCGCGATCGCGCGCTTCTCTTCCGAACGCTCGCCACGCTCCGGACCGGTATCGCTCTCTTCGATGACGTGGATCAACTGCGATGGAACGGCCCGACCCCCGGCCTGGACGCGCTGGCGGCACGGTTCGACGCTGCAACCGCCGAAACCAGGAAGCCTGCCGGTCGACGGTGATCCGGAATCATCGCCTAACGCGCCGCAGACGAAAGCGCCCGTTAACCCGAGCGTGGTAGTAGAGCGATCGGCCGTCCGGCGACAGTGTAGACGCCTCAGCGAATCCTTGGATCGCGCTGATTCGCTGCGGAACCGAGAATGGATCGCCGACTCTCCTGCGGGAGCAGCGGAAGATAGCCGGCTCGGCTGACGGCTCGATCCGCTTGACTCGCGTAAGAAATAGCTCGAGCTCGTCGGCCGAGACATTCGGCGCGTACTGCAACCCATCGCGATTCACATTGGAGAAAAGCTGGGCCTGTTCCGGCAACCGCTGGAATCCGTTTCCCGTCCGAACGGCTGCCGCCAGAATCGAACTCTGGGGCTGATGGGAAGAGCCGAAGTACCCGTCGACGAAATACAAGGTCTTTCCGTCGGCCGAAATCTCGGCGTCGAAATTCACCCAGCCAGGTTTGCGGCGCGAGACTCCCTCCACCAATTCCGGCGTGCTGGCAGTCCCATTCACGAATTTGGTGCGATATATGGTGGACCTGGATTGTTCGTAGCTGCGCGTGGAAACGAAGTAGAGGTTGCCCTCTCTGTCCATGGAGGGCACGGCTTCCAGGGCCTCTGTGTTTACGCCTGGAATCTCGCCGAGGTAGGAAAACGTTAAGTCGTCGACGCGCTTGGCCCAGTGTAGATTGGTGTTTTCGGGGGATTCATTCCGGTTGTTGAACAGCAGATAACCACCGTCACGAGTCAGGAAAGGCTCCATGACATCGCCGTTGTACCCAGTGATTGCGACATCCTCGGGAGTGTGCAAGGCGTCGTACGTTCCGGCAGCGGCCGACACGTGCCAAGGCCCGCGGAAGGCGCTAAGATACGCCGCCAGCGCCACGGAGATCTGACGTTGCGCGATTTTCACACTCGCCTCAGCCGTTCCGGCCCCTGGCTGCCGAGTTTGTGTAAAACCCGCAGCATCCACCGCTCCCTCGCGGTCGCTCACTGTCGGCTCTCTGAACCACCAGCAACGAAGTGAGCCGCGACCACAGAGAGAGGCCGGCATATCGGGTTTTCACACAGACTCTCGCGGTACGATTACCGCTGCGCCGCGGCAGCTACGGTCGTGTGAGCGCTGGCCGGAGGCGCCGCTAGCGTCAGGGCGATCGTCGCCAGGCCCGTGCCCGCCGCCGAGATCCACTGGTCGACGCCGTGCGGGAATCCGTTATCGAAGTAGGGCTGGAATCCAGCGGCGCGCGAGCGCACGTGCCACGATCCATCCTCCAGTTGCGTGTTCAGCAGATACTGAACGCCGCGCCTGTAAGCCGCCTCTGAAACCGCTAAGCCCGAACTTTCGAGCGCCATCATCGCCAACCCGGTGGTGAACGCGCCGCTCTCCATCGAAGGGATGTCGGACCACCCACCGTCACGGCGTTGCAACGCGAGCAGGTCGTTTCGGGCCTTCAGAATGGCGTCTTTGTTCTTGCCAGCCCAAGCCAAGCCCTGTAGCCGCCAAGCCAAGTCGTAATTCGTTCGCGGCCGAAACTCGCCGATCCATGCCGCCGCGAGTTGAATCGACTTTGCGTACGCCGCCCTGTCCACCCGCGGAGCGTACAGTTGCAGACCGCGCATGGCGAGCACGGTTTGCGCAAGATTGTCCGCGCATAGCGGAGGCCTGGCTTCAGGGCCGTAAGCCCAGTGTCCGTCCGGCATCTGGTGGGTCTGGATGACCATGGCGACGGCATCCGTATTGAGGTCAGGCTTGTAGCCTTCTGCATCCAGCCCCAACAGAACGTAGGCCAGAATTGAAGGATTCGCATTGATCAGCGGGACGTAAAATCCCTGATGCAGAAGGTCGCGGCTGGCCTCGAGCACGCCGACATTGGCCTTCACGAGCCGGGCCGATGTCTGCTCGTCCACGCGGAACCCCTTTTTGCGCGCGAGCCCCCCAGCCATGGCTGCGAGACTCTCGTTGTGACAGGAAAAGCATCCTGTTTTCGGCACGAAACTGGTATCCGTGCGCTGCATAAGCGCCAAAGCGCCGGGCACAGCAGTCCGGATGTTATTGCCGCTCCGCGCTGATGCCGTTTGCATCGATTGCACCGGATCCCCGCTTGTGGCGCCGGATTTCAAGAGCAGGTCGACCACCGCCGTATCGCCGTGAAACTTCGCCAGATCGAGCGCCGTGCGGCCCGTGTCGCCGGATTGGGAATGTTGGCTCTTGGCATTAATATTGGCGCCCTTCTCCAGCAGCATCCTGATCGTCTCGATCGGAAGGAGATCGGATACCGCGGCGTACTGGAGAGGCGTACGGCCTGTCGGATCGGCCGCGTTCACGTCCGCGCCATGTTGGAGCATCAGCCGGATCAGATTGGGGTCGTCCAGAACCGCCACGATCTGCAGCGCGATGGTGTACTGCATTGGATCCAGATTGCGCGCGACCAGCAGATCCACGCACTTCCAGCAATCCGCCCCCACCGCATTCGTCAGCGCAAATCCCGCAATGTCTTTGAATTCGGCGCCGCCGTCGAGCAGCGCCTGCATGCTTTCCGCTTCGCCGGCCAGGGAAGCTTCCAGCAAGGGCGACGATTCCGCGCCGGGATTCGAGGTGGGATTTACGTTCGCGCCGTGGGCCAGCAGCAGCTTCACGATCGGTGCGCCGCCGGGACGCCCCGCCGCAATCATCAGCGGGCTTCGCGCATCTTCCGACTTGGCATTCACGTTCGCACCGTGAGCCACCAGAACGCGGGTCTTCTCCAGATCGACCGCGGCCCACATCAATGCGGTGGCCCCGGCGTCATTGCGTTGGTTTGGATCGGCGCCCTGCTTGATCAGCCCCTCCAGCGTCGGCACGTCGGTGTACAGCACGGCATACATGAACGGCGTCGACCCCTCGGGCCCGCGCGCATTCAAAAGCTTAGGATCCGCAGCGGCCATTTTGTTGAACGTCTGCCGGTCGGCCCTTCGCAACGCCTCGACCATCGACACCGCCTTGGGATTCAGCGGCGGCATCTCGATCTCGTTCGCGAGCGAATCGGGCCACTCCGCTCCCTGTTCGATCCACGCCTTGATGGTCCGAACTTGCTCCGGGCGCAGCGGGCCGGTGGGGGGCATTTGCAATCCAAAATCGGAGCCTACCAGCCGGTGATACAGAAGACTATTTTCGAAGCTGCCCGGCACCACGCGCCGGGCCCCCACCTTGAGCACGGAGCTTCGTCGATCGACCCGCAGCCCATTATTCTGCTTCGTCGGTCCGTGACAACCGACGCAGTTCTGGCGGAAAATCGGCTGCACGTCGCGGGCGAAATCCATCTTCGCGGGCGTTTGAGAATACATCTGCGGAACCAGCCAAAGGCTTGCAACGGCGGAAGCAGCAAAACGTCTGAACATGTCACCCTCCAACCGGATCCCAACGATTTCTGGTTCTTGTGCTTTGCTACAGTCTACCCCAAAGAGTCACCGCACCACCGTGGTAGTGGTCTAAGGTTCGTGCCTGATTTTAGGGCATTACCCGTATATGCCTCACAATCGGAGCGGGTTATCATGATGCCAGCCGTAATCCGGGTTCCCAGTTCCGACGATGTAAAAATGATGAGTCGACTCAGTGGCGTCGCGCTGACGTTTGCGATCGCGGCTAGTTCTCTGTTTTGCCAGACCACGACGAACAAGGTCGGGGTTGTGGCGAATTTCGATTCGTTAGGGGCAACCGCGCCGTTCGACATCTTTGGGCCGGGTGTGCTCGCTACGGACGCTTCCGGAAACCTGTACCTCTCAGTGAGGGATGGCGTTTGGAAGCTTGACCCTTCCGGAATTCGCACGCGCGTGGCGGGGACCGAAAGGGAATGGCGGTACTCGGGCGACGGCGGTCCAGCCGTTCATGCAGGCCTGAATCCACATGGTATTGCGGTGAATATCGCTGGCGACCTGTATATTGCCGACGCCGGCAATCATCGTATTCGCAAATTGGCCGCAGCCACGGGTATAATCACGACGGTCGCTGGGAATGGCGTTAAGGGTTTTGGGGGCGATGGTGGTCCCGCCGCCAGCGCGCAACTCGACGGCCCAACCGGCGTGGCGGTCGATTCCGCGGGCAACCTCTATATAGCCGATGGCACTGGAGACGGCGCCAATCGCATTCGCAGGGTGGAGGCGGCAACTGGCGTAATCACCACCGTGGCCGGAAATGGAACGCAGGGCGATTCGGGTGATGGAGGTCCGGCCACTTTAGCCCAATTCAGCTCTTTGGGAGGATTGGCGACGGATGGTGCGGGGAACCTTTATATTGCGGACAACTTCAACAACCGGATTCGCATGGTGTCCGCGGCGACCGGCATCATCACGACGGTCGCGGGAAACGGCCTCGCCGGCTTTTCAGGCGACGGAGGCTTGGCGTCCGGGGCGGAGCTCGATAACCCCCTTAGCATGACCGTGGACATTGCGGGCAACTTGTATATAGCGGACTCCCGTAATCGGCGCATTCGTAAAGTGAGGGCGGCCGACGGCACCATCGCGACGGTCGCGAATGGCAACGTAGCGTATCGCGACTCGCGGCATACTTTCCCTTGCTCTCTCGCGCTGGATGCCTCGGGCGACCTTTACATCGCCGACTCGGGCAGCTCGCAGATTCGCAGAGTGCCGGCAGACGTTGTGAACCAGGTTGTCAGCGAGGGCGATGCTCCTGCCCTTTCTTCCGTCCGGAGTCACGCCACCAGCAGCGGTTTCAAGATCAATGTCACCTATGGCGCCAGCGTCCCAGCCGCTGCGCAAACTGCTTTTAACAATCTGGTGAGCATTTATGAGAGCGTTTTCACGACGAACATCACCGTGAATATCAACGTTAATTTCGGCAACACCGGCTTGGGCGAAAGTTTGACGGCGCAGACAGAAGTCTCCTATAGCGCCTGGCGGGCGGCTATGATCGCCAATGCGACCGCCAATCCGGGCAATACCTACGCGGTAGGCGCAGCCGCCAGCCTCCCGGCCAACGATCCGATCGGCGGTGGGCACGTTTTCGTGAACACCGCGACCGCGAGGGCGCTCGGTTTTACCGCCAACACCTCGGTCGACAGCACTCTGACTTTCAGCAATTCGGTTACTTTCGAGTACAACGGCGTTGCCAATTCCAACGCAGTGGATTTCCTGGATACCGCGGCGCACGAACTCGACGAGGGCCTGGGTATCGGCTCGGCGCTCACGGGACTGGCGGACAACGCCGCGATCCCGTCGGACGGCTACGTGCCGGAGGACTATTTTCGCTACAGTGCGGCTGGGGTGCGTGACGTTACTACCAGTCCGGCGGCGGTGGTCTACTTTTCCTACGATGGCGGCAACACCAATGTGGCTCAGTTCAACCAGGCCTTCAGCGCGCAAGGAGTAAGCGGCCTGGACCGCAATGACTGGATTTATGGCGATAACGGTTGTCCCGCAGCCACCGTGCACATTCAGAGCGCGATCGCGTGCTACGGGCAGGCGGTCGCGCCAGGATCGGGACCGGAAATCACGGTACTCAGCACGCTCGGTTACAATTCGAGCATCCCGCAAACGATTACTTTTGGTACGCTCAACAACGTCATGCTGGGGATTGCGCCGTTTACCATCAGCGCGACGGCAAGCTCGGGACTTGCAGTGATTTTTGCCTCGACAACGACCGCCGTTTGCACGGTATCGGGAAACACCGTGACCGTCATCGCCGTCGGCACATGTTCGATTACCGCCAGCCAGCCGGGAAATGGAACGTACTCCGCTGCCGCCCCCGTAACTCGCAGTTTTACGGTGAGTACCCAAGGGGTTGCGCCTTCCGCTCCGACACTGGTTTCCCCGGTCAGTGGAGCGGTAAGTGTCTCGCCGACAGCGTCTCTTGTCTGGAATGCGTCTAGCGGGGCGACGTCTTATGACGTTTACTTGGGCTCTTCATCCACGCCGCCCTTTGTAATCAATACAACCGGAACCAATTACACACCAGCGACACTCAATTCGAACACTATGTATTTCTGGCGGGTGGTGGCCAAGAACGCCGCGGGATCGACGAGCTCCACCACCTGGTCGTTCACGACGCACAGCCGATTGGTCCCCGGCGATCCGTACGGTTTCGGCAAGCTGGGCATGGTTTGGCTCAGCGACACGACTCGTCAAGCCGTGTGGTGGTACATGAACGGCGCCGGCGGAAACACGGAAGCGTCATGGGCCTGGATCAGCCAGAGCGGCGTTTACGGGTGGCGTATCGGCGCGATTGCGGATTTCAACGGCGACGGCTACTCGGATCTGCTCTGGGTGAACGATTCGTCCCGTCAGGCGGTGGTTTGGTACATGGGCGGCACCGGCGGCAATGTCGAGCAATCCTGGGAGTGGATCAGCCAGGCCGGTGTGCCTGGATGGTCGCTGGTGGGAGCTGCCGATTTCAATCATGACGGGATTCCGGATCTGCTGTGGCAAAACGACGCCACCAGGCAAGTCGTGATATGGTACATGAGCGGCGCCGGAACCGCCGGCGTGCACACTTGGGCCTGGCTTACACAAAACGGCGTGCCGGGATGGGGCATCAAGGCAGTGGCCGACTTCAACCACGACGGCACTCCCGACGTGGTCTGGCAGAACGATGCAACGCGGCAATCCGTGGTCTGGTATCTGAGCCAGAACGGAACGAATGAATTGTCGTGGGAGTGGATCAGCCAGGGTTGGCTGCCGGGATGGTCCATTGCGGGCGCGGGAGATTTCAACGGCGACGGGAATGTCGATGTGCTCCTGGTCGCGGATTCGACTCGTCAGGCGATCTTCTGGTATTTGGACGGGCCGGGAACCAACGGGCAGCACGCCTGGACCTGGGTGAGCCAATTCGGGGTGCCAGGGTGGTGGCCGTCGGTGGCGCACTGAAGGGGTTCTGGCGCAAGGGCTAACGCGGCCAATGACTGACTAATCTTCGTCGAATACTATGCCGATCGGTCTTAACGGGGTGACTATGACACGTTCTGCCGGTACTCTTGCCGGTCCGATTGGCGTGCATTTCCTGGAGGCGATTGAGGCGGATACCTTATGCGAAAACTTAAAACATCCGTGATGGTGCTTGTGGCGCTTGCGTCCACAGTGCAGGCCGATGACATGGCCTACATGATCAACGCCCAGAGCCAGTTTGGGATCATCGATCTAAACAGCGGCAATTTCGCACTGCTCGGAATCAGCAGCATTCCAACGTACATGCTCGCCGGGCTGGGCGTCGCCGGCGGGAAACTGTATACCGCCCCATTCACCGGCAACACGCTGTACCAGGTGAGTCCAACCAATGGAGCTGTTACGGCTGTCGGTAGCGGCTCGGTCCAATATTACGGCCTCGGCTCGACCACCTCCGGTTTGTACGCGCTCGGCGCCTATACGAGCGCCAACAACGGGCCCCTGTTTAATCTTTATTCAGTGGACCCCTCCTCGGGCGCAGCCACGCTGGTTGGCCCCGTCGGGTCCGTCGGCCCGTCGTCTGCGTGGAGCCTCTCCACGGGATCGTCCACGCTGTACCTGACCGACAATTCCAATCTGTACTCGCTCGATACCAACACCGGCGCTGCCACGCGGATCAGCAGTCCGGGAGTAACGAACCTGACGAGCGCGGCACTGGTGTACGAGAACGGCACTCTATATGCCGGCGTGGATAGCTGCAATCCGCCGTGCAATGAATCGGTCTGGACGCTGAACGCGGCCAGTGGAGCCGCTACCTATGTCGCGGACGCCTCCAACACCGGCCTCTTTCGAGGTTTCGCGCCGATCGTGCCGCCGTCCACGCAACAGGTCCTCCCGCAGTTCGCCTTTGGCGGCGGTTGGTATTCGGCTGTGTATTTCGCCAACACCGGCACCAGCGCCGTCTCCTTTACCGTCAGCTTTATTGGCGACGACGGCTTCCCGATGCACCTCCCTGCGATCGGCGGCTCCGCCGCCGTGAACCTAGCTCCCCACGGCACGGCCATTCTCGAGGCCCCCAATTTCGGACCTCTGAGTCAGGGATATGTGTCGGTCGCGCTGCCGAGCGGCGTGACCGGGTATGGCATCTTCCGCCAGAGCGTAGCGGGAATTCCGGATCAGGAAGCGGTGGTGCCTCTTTCGCCAGTCGCAGTCAGCAGCACCACGCTGCTTTGGGACGATACCCAATTCACGACGTTGGTCGCGATCGCCAACCCGGGTTCGGTGCCGGTCAGCGGCTCGATCACCATCTGGGACAGCGCCGGCAATGCGATCGGAACTTCTCCACTCACCCTGGCGCCACGGACCAAGATGGAAGGGGCGCTGCACAACTTTCCCGGATTGGGAGGCGTGGTGGGAAACCGCGGCTCGGCGGCCTTTGTTGCGGGGTCCGGGAACATCGCGGTGCTCGGCCTGCGCTTCAACAGGGCCGCATTCACTTCCATTCCAGCAGCCAACCAATGACGGGCCGTAGTCTCGTCATCGTCACGATGTATGTAATCGGAGACGCGCGGGTACCAGAGTCTACCGCTTCTTCGCCGGCGTATACTCGACAAACAGTTCCGGAAACTGCTGCTTGAGCGCCGCGATTTTCGGACGATCGCAGACCTGAATATACGGGTTGTTGGGATTGTAATACGCGTAATCCTGATGATAATCCTCGGCTCGATAGAAAGCCTTGAGCGCCGTGACTTCCGTCACGATCGCCTTGGGGAAAACTTTCTGCTGGTCGAGCTGCGCGATATACGCCTGCGCCAGACTTTTCTGCTCTTCGTTGGCGTAGAAGATCGCCGACCGGTACGACGTTCCGACATCCGGTCCTTGCCGGTTCAACTGCGTCGGATCGTGCGCCACCGAGAAATAAATCCGCAACAATTGGCCATACGTGATTTTGGAGGGGTCGTAGACCACTTCTACCGATTCCGCATGCCCGGTCGTCTCCGTGATTACCTGCTGATAGGTCGCCGTCTTTGCCGATCCGCCCGCGTATCCCGCTGTGGTAGCGATCACGCCCTTCACGCGCTGAAACACCGATTGCACGCCCCAAAAACAGCCTCCCGCGAAGACGGCGGTTTCTTTTCCGGCTTGCCTGGCAAGAGGCGCGTCGGTGGATGGCGGCGGAATGGGCGGATTCGGAGCGGCGCAAGAGGTGGCAATCGCGAGCATGCACCCGGCAGCGGCATGGCGCAGAGTAATAGGAGACGTCATCGGTGTTCCTCACTTCCAAGATACGCCAGAAACCATGCGGCAGGTGGCCTCTGGACGACAGTTCCGGCATGCCACACGACCGCCTGCTGGCGAGTTTGTGTGAAACCCGCAGGATCGACCGCCAGGGAGCGTGGAGCGCCGGGTTTCACACAGGCCCGGCAGGGGGGTGGGTCAGGCTCACGTTTTGTCCGCGCGGGATGCTACCCGGACCGGGTGCTAAGGACGAAAAACAAAATGACTTTGAGGAACGAACTCTTGGTCGAAACGTCAGTATATAGACCATGAGCACTTTGCGTCAGGATATCGTTTTCGGGCTGCGGATGCTAGCGAAAAAGCCCATGTTTACCGCGATTGCGGCATTGTCGCTGGCGCTCGGGATCGGGTTGAACACGGCCATTTTCACGCTGATTCACACGATTCTATGGGGGGCGCTGCCGTATCGCGAGCCGGATCGCATTATCGCCATTCAGTCGATCGCGCCGGGACGTCCGGATCAGTTTAACAATATTTCGGTTCCGGATTATCTGGCTTTCCAGGAACGCAACCGGAGCTTTGAATCGCTGGGCGCCATGGAGGGGTTGACGCGCGATCTGGGCGCCGAGCGGGACGGGATGCCTGCCGAGGAAATCGAAGGCGAGGAGTTTTCCCCGGAGCTTTTGCAGGCACTCGACGTCCGGCCGCTGATGGGCCGGTTGTTCACCGCCCCGGAAGATCAGATGGATCATCCGGCGCCCGTGATGTTGATCAGCTACCGGCTGTGGCAGCGGCGCTTCGATGGCGACAAGAACATTCTGAATCGGGCGGTGCTGGTGGATGGCGTGAAGACCAGCATTATTGGCGTCCTAGCGCCCGATTACATTTTTTCGGACGACAAAGTGGATTTCGTGGCGCCGCTTCGCCTGAACCATTTTCAATTACGCGGGTCGGCGCGATTCCTGTACGTCGCGGGGCGGCTGAAGCGAGGCGTTTCGAGAGAACAGGCGCAAGCGGATCTCAAATCGGTAGCGGAAGGATTCGCGCGCGAATTTCCAGCGGACATGGATCATGGGAAGCCATGGTCGGTCCGATTGATTCCGGTGTGTGAGGCGCTGTTCGGATGGATGAGCAGGCCGCTGCTGATGTTGCAGGGCGCGGTTGCCCTGGTTCTGCTGATCGCGTGCGCTAACGTTGCCGCGTTGTCGATGGGGCGCGTGCCAGCGCGCCAGACCGAGGTTGCCATTCGCACGGCGCTTGGCGCGGGGCGGGCGCGAATCTTCCGGCAATTTCTGACCGAAAGCGTGTTGCTGTCCGTCACGGGCGGGATTTTAGGGGTCATGCTCGCGTGGTGGGGAGTGCGGGCGCTGGTGGCCATGGCGCCGGACTGGTTCCCGCGGCTGGGCGAAATTGCCATCGACGGACGGGTGCTGTTGTTCAGCCTGGGGATCTCGATGGCGACGGGAATCCTGTTTGGTTTGGCCCCGGCAGCGCAGGGATCGAAAGTGAAGAAGGGACCGAGCCGCGGAACTGGGAAGTTGCGCGGCGCGCTGGTGACGGCGCAACTCGCGATCGCGCTGGTGTTGCTAGCCGGATCGGGGGTGCTGATTCGAAGCTTTCTGAAGATGGAGAATGCCGAGCTCGGGTGCGACCCGTCCGGTCTGCTGACGTTCACCGTGCGGCTGCCGAGGAATGTGTACGGCAAAGCGGCGGGATTCTATAAGGGCGTGCCGCTGCTGGACATCAGCCCGCTGCCGGAGGCGACGTTGCGCCAGGTGTACGAGCGGATGCAGACGCTCCCAGGGCTGCAATCGGCGGGCGCAGTGGTTTTTCCGCCGCTTACCGGAACCCAGCCGAGGACCTTCCAAATCGAGGAACGGCCGGTGCCCGACAACGAAGCACCCAGCGCATTGTTCTATCCGATCACGCCGAATTTTTTCCGCACGATGAAGATCGCGATGCTGCGCGGCCGCGATTTTACGATGCACGATAATGCGGGCGCGCCGTGGGTCGCCATCATCAATGAAACCATGGCGCACCGCTTTTGGCCCGATGAGGATCCGATCGGCAGGCACGTGCAGCTCGACGTATCTCCGGAGGAGCAGCCGCGCGAGATCGTCGCGGTGGTGCACGACACGCCGGAGAGTTTGCGGCAGAGGACGCAGCGGCCGGCCTTGTACGTGCCGTTCTTTCAGGCCGCGCCGCACAACGTCGGGCCGGGCGCGGGCGTGCGTTTTCAACTCACGTTCGTGCTGAGAACGCAAGGCGAGCCAATGAGCTTGCTTCCGGCAGCACGGCGCGCGGCGGCGGAAGTCGATCCTGACCGGCCGTTGCTGGATGTGCACACCGAAGAACAGCAGCTCGGCATGACCATGCAGTATCCGCGATATTACTCGATGCTGCTCGGATTGTTCGCGTTTGTGGCGACCACTCTGGCGGCGGTGGGGATTTACGGGATCATGGCGTACGCGGTGGAGCAGCGGACACGCGAGATCGGGATTCGCATGGCGCTGGGCGCGGGCGGATGGCAGGTGCTGCGCTTGATCTTGCGGCAGGCGGTTTGGATGATCGCAGGCGGAGTTGCGCTGGGGCTGGCAGGCTCGATCTGGTTGACGCGGCTCATTTCGTCGAACTTGTGGGAAGTGCAGGCAAGCGATCCGTCGACGTTCGCGGGCGTTTCCGCGCTGTTGATCGCGGTCGCGCTGCTGGCATGTCTGGCGCCGACACGCCGGGCGGTGGACGTCGATCCGACGGTTGCGCTGCGATGCGATTAGCGACCTGTCGCCGAGACTTCGTTACCATCGCCGCGCACCCGCCTGCCGGCGCGCTTTGTGTGAAAACTGAAGGATCGGCCGCCTCCCTTGCGGTCACGGCTCGGTTAGATTGCCGTTATTTCAGAGGGCCGAAACCGTGCCGCCACGGCCACGGAGCGGTCAGCCTCGCGTTTTTTCGCGACATTCCCGCAAAGAGACGCTTTCCGTGCCGCGCGCGCAAGCGAGCGAATTCAGAGTTGCTAGATCGATCGCCGAGACTGCCCACGAGTCCGGGCGGATGGTCAGCATTCATTGATACGAATGCCGATATGGAAGCCGTCGCCGGCCGAAATGCAATATCTCACGCGACCGGCAAGCGTCCTGCCGGGCAATTGGATCTGCACCGGCTGGTTGGGCACGATGAACCCGGCTCGAAGTTGTAAGCCCTTCGCCGAAACACTAACCAGGTGCGAATCGATGAATGGCGCGCCAGACAGCCTGGGGTCGAGCACCTTCATCTGGGCTGGGCAGTCGGCGTCCTCCCGCGGCTCGCACCGCCGCTCCTGTCCCGTCCAGGGTTCGCGCCCCGTGCTGGCGAATAGATTCTGCACCGGATTCTTCATGGCAACAGAGTGGATGCAACCAGCAGGCCAATCTGCAAGGCATTGACATAACTTGGATTCCAGGAGATATCGACAAGCTTGCGTGCGGGGAGCCGGTAACGCTTCCTAAGGTGGCCGGGCAGATTTTCATAGCTCTTCCGTTCCAGGACTAAGCTAAGAGTTCGATGACCAACGGTTTTCGAATCGCGCTCGCCAACCTGCGGTTCCCGGCGACTCCACAGGAGTCGATCGCGCTCGCGGAACAAGCCATCGCACAAGCGTCGGTCGAGCGCGCGGGCCTGATCTGCTTTCCGGAATGCTTCATTCCCGGCTATCGGGGAATGGGAAAGCAGGTGGCTCCGCCGGATGCAGAGTTCCTCGAACGCGCACGGTCTGCTGTGGCCACGGCCGCCGCGAAGGCATCGATGGCGGTGGTTCTCGGCACCGAACGCTTCGCTGGTAACGCTCTGTTCATTACGGCGCTGGTCATCGATCGAGACGGAACCATCGCCGGTTTCCAAGACAAGGTTCAATTGGACCCCTCCGAGGAGAGTACCTATTCTCCCGGTGTTGGGCGGCAGGTTTTCCAAACCGGTCCGCTGACCTTTGGCGTCGCGATCTGCCACGAGGGTTGGCGCTATCCGGAAACCGTCCGCTGGGCGGCGCGGCGGGGCGCGCAGATCGTGTTTCACCCCCATTTCCACCAAGCCGAGCCGGGAAGTTATCGGCCCTCGACTTTCGCCGATCCTGCGAACGCATTCCATGAGAAGGCAGCCCTGTGCCGCGCCGCCGAGAACACCTGCTATTTCGCAACCGTAAATTTCGCGAGCGCCGGGTCTCCGACCACCTCCGCGGTCGTGCGGCCCGACGGGACGCTGCTCAGCTACCAACCGTACGGCGAAGAAGGGCTGCTCATCGCCGATCTCGACCTCGCCGCGGCCACGGGCCTGCTCGCGTCACGCTGCAAACCGGTCTAGGAGCTTGTTGGAACCCGGCGGCTCATTATCTTTGCCTCGACCTGAGATCCGCCACGGTGCGAACCCTGCGGCAATTCCCGGCGCAAGTACGAAGAACAGGGCCGATCGCGGCGCTGCCAAGACCATTCTCATCGTGAACTTATCTTAGCTCGGCATTATGCTATGAACATGGGCGCCGGCTCGCGAAAGAGCGGAGTATTGTTCCTCGTCCTTGGCTGCGTATTGTTCGCGCAGACGCCGGCCGTCTGTACCGTGGAAGGACACGTCACCAACGCGATCACGGGCGCGCTGATCCCTGACGCGACCGTCACCGCTTCCACTGGACGGCAGAATCTCACCGCCAAGACCGATGCAAACGGCCATTTCATTTTTCGCGATTTGCCGCCTGGAAATTATGCTTTTCGTCCCGGAAAAGAGGGCTTTGAGCCGGGCGCGATCCGGCGTCAGACTCTGACGGCTTCACCGGATCCACAGCAGCTCGAGCTTCAGCTTAGTGAAGGCGCGGTTCTGTCTGGGCGGGTGCTTGATGAAGACCGAAATCCAGTCGCGCACGCGACCGTTTCGCTTCGAATGCGGAGCTTCCAATACGGCCGGCCGATTCTTTCTCTTCGACTCAGTGTTCCCACCGATGCTTCCGGCGAGTATCAGTTCGAACATTTGCATCCAGCTAATTATTTCGTCTCTGCCCAGCCCCCGCCCGCGCAAAAGCAGTCTCCAAGACCGGAAACCGAGGCGGTGATGACGTTCTTTCCCGACGCCTCATCGCTCGAAAACGCTGTACCGATCCCCTTGCGCGCGGGCGAGCGGCGAGATAGAACCGACATCGTGCTGCGGAAGGCGCCCGCATTCTGCGCACGCGGGTCGATCCTGGCGGCTGGGTCCGTAGCCGTTTCGTTGATGATCGCTCAGGCCACGGCCTCAGGATTGACTGACGATGCCGCAAAAGTGAATATTGCTAAGACGGGCGCGTTTGAAGTGTGCGGATTGCCCGCAGGCGCCTGGCTGCTGCGGTCATCGCCGGTCCCGGCCGCAAACGGAATCGGCCCGGTATTCGAGGCTCCCTTCGAGATTTCAAAAAACGACGTGGATCTGGGGGCGCTGAGCGCGCAACCTGGGCAACCCGTCCAGGGCTCCGTTTATGTAGAGGGCGCGCGCAGCAGCGATCCGCTTCCAGCGGGAACCACGATCATCCTGGAAATGGGCGTCGACTCCATCATGCCCATGGTGTTGCGCTTCACCTTGAAATCAGACGGACGGTTCAGTTTCCCGAGCGCGATTCCAGCTCCGTATTGGCTGCACGTCCGTACGCCGCCGGGATTTTACGTGCGTCAGATGACCGCCGGCGGCCTGAACGTGATGTATCAGCCGATCCGTCCCGCGGCTGGTGATGTGCAGATCGCTTTAGGCTCAGATGGCGCGCTGGTCAGCGGGCAGGTGGTGGACTCGGACAATCATCCTGCTCCAGAAGTGGCCGTGATTCTCGCACCGGCGCAGTTGCCGCAACAGGGTGCGCCGGGATTGATCCAGACGGCGCAGAGCGACGAAAAAGGCGCCTTCTCATTTCTGACGGCCGCGCCGGGCGATTATCTCCTCCTGACGTTCCCGATTTCGTCAAAAGACGAAGCCGAGAATCCCGATTTCGTGCGAACCCACTCCGGTGAAGCGACTCGCCTGACGCTTCAGCCTCGCGACCGGCAAACCATCACACTCACTGTGCGCTAGAAGATCCCTCTTAAAACCGACGACGGCGCTCTCCGCGGATGGTCGCCTTTCAACTCATCCCCTAAAGAAGTCTGAAATTCACCTGGATGGTCGCGATTACCGGCACTGGCTTGCCATCTTTCATGCCCGGCTTGAAGCGCCACTTGGCCACCGCCTGAATCGCCTTCTCATCGAGACCCAGACCGAGCGAATGCGTCACCTGCATGTTCTGTGGAAGACCATGTTCGTCGACCACGATGGTAAGCTCCACCACGCCTTGCCATTTCGCCTTGCGGGCTTCTTCCGAATACTCCGGCTCAACTTTAGAGATCACCGACGGCGGCGAAACTCCTCCGCCGATGCGATACGCGCCGCCGCCAAATCCGCCGCCTGAGCCTGGACCCGCGCCCGGTCCACGGCCGATTCCGACGCCGCCGCCGATTCCGCTGCCGATTCCGCCGCCGAGGCCGGTCCCGTTCGATGGGACGCCAAGATGGCTCGTCGGATCGCCATAGTTGGGAAGGTTCACGTCGGGAGGCTGCACTTCTGAAACGATGGTCGGGACCATGGGCAGCTTCGGATCTGGTAAAGGGTCCACCCGAGGCGGCGTGAACTGGCGCGGCGCAATCTTCGGAAGCTTGCCAACGCTCGCATCCAAGGGAGAACGTGTTCCGCCGCCGCCGCCCCCGTGCGTCAGATCTTTCTTTTCGGCCAAGTACGGCTTCAGATTCGGATCGAACAGCGTCACCGTCTGCTGCACCATCCTTTGGACCGGCTTGAGCGAGCCCAGAAAGAAAATCAGCCCGATCACCATCGCGTGAATCAGAACCGACGATGCTCCGGCCGTCTTCTCATGCCCGCCGAGGAATCCCCACACTCGGGGGACCTCGACCGGCCTAGAAGTCAGCTCGAGCGGCGGCAAGTCTCGCCGGTCCATGGCTTCTCGAATCGCCGCGAGGATCCCGCGATACCACGGCTGATCCAGCGATTCCGCCGTCAGAAGCAGCACCGGCTCGGTTTCGAACCCGGCCGCGCGCTCCCGTTCGCTCCAGTGATGCACGGAAGCTCGAAACCAGGCGAGCGGACGGGCCAGCTCCGCGATTTTGTCCCGGCAGGTCGCACACTCCCGCGCGTGCCGCGTGTCCTCGGCCGATCCTACGCCGGCGAAGTATTCTGAAATCTGATCCCAAGTCAAGTGTGAGTTCATTTCTTCTCCCCTAACGCCGCTCGGATACATTGAAGCGCCCGAAACAGGTGCGTCTTCACCGTTCCTTCTTTCATCCCCGTCACCGCGGCGATCTCCAGCAGTTCCATGTCTTCCACGAAGCGAAGCAAGAAGACCATGCGCTGCTTTTCGGATAATCGATTCGCGACCTTCCATATTTTCTCCACCTGCTGCTTTGCGGCCGCCATCTGTTCCGGCGACATCTGCCGGTCCGGGATCCAATCCCCGGCGTCTGAAACATCCAGATCCGCGACCAGCGTGCGCCGCCAGAATTTCAACCGTCCACTCGCCTGGTGATTACGAACCAGGTTCGCGGCGATCTGCATCAGCCAGGTTTTGGCGCTCGAATCCCCGCGAAACTGATCGCGAGCCTTATACGCCCTCACGAAGCAGTCCTGCGTCAGGTTCTCGGCCGATTCTTTATCCCGAAGCGACGCTAAGATAAACCGAAATACGCGCGGGCGATGCTGTTCGAACAGAGCTTCAAAATCGTCGAGCGCGGCTGGGCCTTCGGTCACCGGCGCCGCCTCGGGTGAAAGCGTTCTGTACATCCGCACCTTTCGACCGATCCGCGGGTCGCGGGGTTTACACCAAATATGGGACACTTCCTGCTGAGGATTCTTCCGTGACGATTCACCTCTTGAACCGACGTGGCTTGCTGGCTCTGCCACTGATAGCGCTGGGCCTCGCCGCTCAGCCCAAGCCGGCCAGTTACTACCCGACGGCTGGGATATGGCAACACAAAGCGCCTGCCGAAGTCGGCATGGACCCCGCCAGATTGAAGGAAGCGGTCGACTGGGCCGAAGCTCACGGCTCCAAATGGGATTTCGAAAAAGACCAGGTGCGCGTTTTCGGCAAAGTACTGGGCGCACTGCCAGCGCAACGTGCGGCAACGAATGGGATCATTCTGCGCCACGGCTACATCGTTGCGGAATTTGGCGACACGAAAACCAACGATCCGGTCTACAGCGTCGCCAAAAGCTTTCTTTCGACTACCACTTCAATCGCGTTCGCAAAGGGATTGATCCGCAGCGTGGATGACCACGTGGCCGATTACATCCACGACGGCGGATACGATTCGCCGCACAACGCGAAAATCACCTGGAAAAATCACCTGCAACAGGAAAGCGAGTGGGAAGGCGAGATGTGGGGAAAGAACGCCAACTTCATCGGCGCGGAAGAATTCGGCCGAGGCGAGATGAAACCGCGCGAAATTCACGACCCCGGTACATATTACGAGTACAACGACGTGCGCATTAACCGGCTCGCGCTGTCAGTGGCGCGGGTCTTCGGAAAAGGTCTGCCCCAGGTGCTGAAAGAGAACATTATGGACAAGATCGGCGCGTCCAACGAATGGAAATGGCAGGGTTACGGAGCGAAATCGACGGTCGAGATCAACGGCAAGCCCGTGGAATCGGTGAGCGGAGGCACGCGCTGGGGTGGTGGATTGTGGATCAACTCGCAGGATCTGGCTCGCTTCGGCCTGTTGATTCTCAAGAGAGGCAACTGGGACGGCAAGCAGCTCGTCTCACAGAAGTGGATCGCCGACGCCACCACGCCTTCGGCGCACGGACCGGATTACGGCTATCTCTGGTGGCTGAACACGAAGCAAAAGCAATGGCCGAGTGGGCCACCATCGAGCTTCGCTGCGGTCGGCAATGGCGGAAACATTATATGGATCGATCCCGAGCACGACATCGTGTTAGTCTGGCACTGGCACGAAAACGGCAAACCGGTGGATGGGATGATTCAGAGGATCGTAGCCTCGGTGACGGGAGCCTAAGAATCGCGACGCCCGTTTATACTAGAACGCATGATTGCAAAAAGCTCGGCTGCGGCGGCGCCGTTGGTCCTGGCACTTTGTTTGAGCCTCCCGGCGGCCGCGCAGCAAAGCGAGGTTGACGCCGGCCAGCAACTGTATACGGCCAATTGTTTCGTATGCCACGGACCGGACGGAGAATCGATTCCCGGAGTGAATCTTCGTTCGGGCCAATTCCGGCGCGCATCCTCCGACGACGATCTCTCGAAAATCATTTTGGGTGGAATTCCAGGAACTGGAATGCCGCCGACCAATCTGGCGGAGCCGCAGCGTCGGGCGCTGGTCGCCTATATCCGCTCCATGCATCAGACGGGCGCGAAAGAGAAGGGAAGCGGCGACGCCGCCCGCGGTCTCGCGATCTTCGAAGGCAACGGCGGATGTCTCGCATGCCATCGTGCCGGAGCGAAGGGATCGAGACTGGGCCCGGACCTGAGCGGCATCGGCTCGCTGAAAACGGCCGCATACTTGGCGCAGACGCTCACCAATCCGAACGAAACGATCGCGCCCCAAAACCGGTTCGTGCGCGTCGTTACCAAACAGGGAGTCACGATCAGCGGCCGGCGCCTTAATGAGGATACGCATACGATTCAATTGATTGACGAAAAGGAACACTTGATATCGGTTTCGAAATCCGATCTGCGCGAGTATGAGTTGCTGAAGACCTCGCCGATGCCGTCCTATAAGGACAAACTCACACAGCAGGAGATCTCCGACCTGGTCAGTTATTTGCTTTCTTTGAAAGGTTCGCAATGAAAATCCGAGTGTTGTTGTTATGCTCCACTGCGTTAGTGGGTCAAGTTTCGAACGATCGCCTTCTGCGCGCTGACCGCGAGCCGCAGAACTGGCTTCACTATTCCGGGACTTACGACGGTCAGCGCTACAGCCTGCTGAATCAGATCACGCCTGAGAACGCGAAGAATCTTGAATTGAAGTGGGTGTTTCAGGCGCACTCGCTCGAAAAGTTCGAGTCGACGCCCTTGGTTGTCGACGGCATTATGTATGTCACCGAAGCGCCCAACCACGTTTTCGCGCTGGACGCCAAGACCGGACGCACGTTTTGGGATTACGAATACAAACCGTCCCGCGACGCGCGGGTTTGCTGTGGATCGGTGAACCGCGGCGTCGCGATATTGAATGACACCGTGTTCATGGGGACCATCGACGGTCACCTGATCGCGATCGACGCGAAAAGTGGGCGGCCGTTGTGGAATATCGAAGTGGGCGACCCCAAGCTCGGCTATGCGATCACCCACGCGCCGCTGGTCGTGAAGAATAAGGTAATCGTCGGCGTGGCCGGAGGCGAGTATGGCATTCGCGGATTCATCGCGGCTTATGACGCAGCCACAGGAAAAGAAGCCTGGAGATTCTACACCGTTGCGGGTCCCGGCGATCCTGGCGTTAAGTCGTGGGAAGGCGATTCCTGGCAGCACGGTGGCGCGCCTGCGTGGCTCACCGGCTCCTATGATCCGAGTTTGAATCTGGTCTATTGGGGCACCGGGAATCCGGGGCCGGACTGGAATGGCGACGATCGCGGCGGCGACAATCTGTATAGCGATAGCGCGGTCGCGCTCGATGCCGATACCGGCAAGCTGAAATGGCATTTCCAGTTCACGCCTCATGATGAGTTCGATTACGACGCGGTGCAAATCCCCGTTCTCGTCGATGCCGATTGGAACGGCCGCCCGCGCAAATTGATGATGTGGGCGAATCGCAATGGATATTTTTATGTGCTCGATCGCGAGAGCGGCAAATTTCTTACCGGCAGTCCGTACGCCAAGGTGAACTGGTCCACCGGTCTCGACGAAGCGGGTCGTCCGATGCGTGCTCCCAACACGAGTCCGACGCCGCAAGGAACGTTGATCTATCCCAACCTGTTCGGCGCAACCAACTGGTATTCACCGTCTTACAGCCCGCGCACGCATCTGTTTTACGTCTCGAGCTGGCAGGATTCCAACATGACCATGGTGAAAATGTCCGCGCAATTCTCCCCTGGTCAGCGCTACATGGGTGGATTACCGCGAGCTGCGAACGCGGGCGGTCGCGGACCGCGCAACACGCCGGTGGAGAACTCCGCCTACGGCTCCGTGCTGGCCATCGATCCCAATACAGGGCAGAAGAAATGGGAATTCAAGATGACCGACGTCACCGAGAGCGGCCTGCTCACCACTGCTTCCGATCTCCTGTTCACGGGTGGACGCGAGGGCTATTTTTACGCATTGGACGCTCGCAACGGGGCCGAATTGTGGCGCGCGAGCCTGGGCGGGTCGGCGGAAGCGGCTCCGATCACGTTCAGCGTCGACGGCAAGCAATACGTCTCGATCGCGGCGGGACACGCGCTATTCACGTTCGCACTGCGGCAATGAATCGCTCCGTGACCGTCGCGGCTCCGCAGGCGCCTTCGGAGACGCGCGCGTCAGCGAGCGGCATTCCGCCAGTTATACCCACTTCTTTTCGGCCCATTGCCTGAATCCGGCTTCGGTCAACTGTTTTAGCTCGGCGATCAGTTCGGAGTCCGGATCGGTCTTGAAATTGAAGCAAGTCTTGCCTTGCATCCGCTTCTTCAACGCGGGCGAGATCGTCTTCGCGAGCGGCGGATTCATATACAACGGCATCAGGTGAAAGCTCACATACGCCTTGCCGAGTCGAACCGAGCCGAAGTACATCGCCTGCCCCTTGTGCTGAGGAAATGGCGATGGCAACTTTGAAATCAGCGTGTACTCGATGGCCGTGTCCGCCTTCGCGGACAGTTTCTTTGCCAGTTTGGCGAAGACAGATTTCAGCGTTTCGAAGATTGCAGCGAAGTCGGTAGGCATAGGGCACAGTTTACTCGATTAGCGGTATAGTACATCTCGAATGTTCCTCCGGAATGCGCTCCTGATCTGCGCCGCGGCTACAAGCGCTTCTGCGGCCGATGTGACCGGCAACTGGCTGGCCGCCAGCCCCAACGGCGACGGCACCATGCGCAAAGTGTGGCTCAACCTGAAACAACAGGCCGGCCGCATTACAGGCACGATTCGCGCCACGCAGTTCTTCTACACCATCGCGGAAAGCACCGGCGGTCCCGATCGTTTCGCGCTCACCGCGACCACGCCGGACGAAGGCCGCGAGCGCCGCGCGATCTACGAAATTACGGTCTTCGGCGAGGAGCTGCGCGTCGCGCAGGTGAGCAACGGGGTCCCGGGCACGCCCGTCGCCGCCCATCGGGCCCCGGCCAGCGACGGCGCGCTGCCGGCTCGCGTGACGACGCCCGCTTTGCACAAGGCGCCCGATAACGGACTGGCGCGCACTCCCCCTATGGGCTGGAATAGCTGGAACAAATTTAACCGGCGCGTCAGCGATGAAATTGTCCGCGGCGTGGCCGACTCCATCGCCAGCAATGGCATGCGCGACGCCGGTTATGTGTACATCACCATCGACGATACCTGGGAAGGCGAGCGCGACGCGCAGGGCAACATCCATTCGAACAACAAATTTCCAGACATGAAGGCGCTCGCCGATTATGTCCATAACAAAGGACTCAAACTCGGCCTTTACTCCGGTCCTGGCCCGACCACGTGCGAAGGCTACGAAGCCAGCCACGGCCATGAACAGCAGGACGCCCGAACATGGGCGGCTTGGGGAATCGATTATCTGAAGTATGACTGGTGCGGCGCACGGATGCTCTACTCCGATGCTGACGAGCAGGCGCTCTACCAGCGCATGGGCGATGCGCTCGCCGCATCGGGCCGCAAAATCGTTTTCAGCTTGTGCCAGTACGGCCGTCTCGACGTGTGGAAATGGGGACCGGACGTCGGCGGCAATCTGTGGCGCACCACCGGCGACATCAGCGACCGCTGGGAGTCGATGGAGCGCATCGGTTTCGATCAGGGCAAGCTCGCGCCGTATGCGAAGCCGGGCCATTGGAACGATCCTGACATGCTGGAAATCGGAAACGGCGGGATGACCTACACCGAATATCGCACGCACATGTCGTTGTGGGCGATGCTGGCCGCTCCATTGATCGCGGGAAACGATGTTCGTGACATGTCTCAGGCAATTCGCGAAATTCTTCTCAATAAGGAAGTTATCGCCATCGATCAGGATAAAGCCGGCAAGCAGGCCTCGCGAGCTTCGCAGTCGGGCGACCAGGAAATCTGGACCCGCGAGCTCGACGGCGGAGATAAAGCCGTCGCGCTGTTCAATCGCGGCAAGCAGACGGCTTCGGTCACGGTGAAGTGGTTCGCAGTGGGGTTCGCGAAATCGCCGTCACACGCGCGCGATCTGTGGGCTCACCGGGATTTGACGCTGACTGGAGCCGAATACACGGCCGAGGTTCCGTCCCATGGCGTGGTGCTCTTGCGCGTCCGCAATCGATGACTTATCGGACATCGCTCAATTTGAAGATACGGTTCATCGGCTGCCATTTTTCGCCAGGCTTCGACGCCGGCAGCGCCTGCTGATATTTCCACATCAGGTCCTCCCATTCGCGGACCTTGGGATTCTCCGCGTCGGCTTCCAATTTTTTCTGGAACGAAAATCCGTCCCTCGTTTCGAGAATCATGAACAGCCGCGTACCAAGCAGGTAAATTTCGAGCTCCTCAATCCCCGCATCCTTCAGGCTTTGGACGATTTCCGGCCAGATGCGATCGTGATGCGCGCGATATTCCGCGATCAGCTTGGGATCGTCCTTCAGATCGAGGGTCAGGCAGCAGCGTGGCATTCGGGTTCCCGCGCAATTTCGCGAACGCGATAGCCGCGCGTCGCGAAGTAGAAAATGTAGACGTAACACAGCAGTGGAACCGCGAAGGCGCGCTGGATATTGGTCGTGTCCGAAATGTAGCCCATCAGTGCCGGAAACGCTGCGCCTCCGATGATGGCCATGACCAGCAGCGACGAGCCGGATTTGGTCAGCGGACCCAGATTCTTGATGCTGAGCGCGAAAATCGTGGGGAACATGATCGAATGGAAAAATCCCGCGGCCACGACGCCGTAAACCGCGGCCGCGCCGGAACCGAATAACGCCACCGAAACCGCGACGATCGCGCCGCAGGCAAACGTCGCCAGCATTCTCGGAGGACGGATGTATTTCATGGCCGCCGATCCCGCAAATCTCCCGATCATGAAGCCGAGGAGATGCAGTTTCAGATAGTTCGCCGCGATTTTGTCCGGTGTGCCCGGCGCGGAAAATTCCGCGAAACGGATCACAAAGCTGGCCACGCCCACTTGCGCTCCGACGTAAACAAACTGCGCGATCACACCGCGAATCAGGTGCCGATGTTTCCAGATGGCGCCTAGCCGAGCCTCACGATCTTCTTCTGCATGCACTTCCGGCAGAGGAGTGAAGTAGATCATGGCCGCGACGCAGGCGAAAATCCCTGCAATCACCAGATATGGAATTTTCACGGTCGCCGCCACCGACGCGTCCGACTGCGTGTTGGTCAAAATGAAAGCGCTGCCGATCACCGGCGTGACCACCGCGCCCACAGAGTTGAAGGATTGGGAAAGATTCAGCCTTCGTTCCGCGCTTTCCGGCGGGCCGAGGACGGTCACATACGGATTCGCCGCGACCTCCAGAAAACTTTGGCCGCATGCCAAAACAAACAGCGCAAACAGGAAGAATCCGAACCACAGCAGCATCGCCGCCGGGATGAAAAGCAGCGCTCCGCTCGAGCAAATCAGGAGTCCGGTGAGGATTCCGCGCTTGTATCCGATCCGGTTCATCAATCGGCCTGCCGGCCACGCGGCCAGGAAATATCCGCCGAAAAACGCGACTTGAATCAGCGAGGATTCGAGATCGGTCAATCGAAAAGCTTTCTTCAGATGCGGGATCAGGATGTCGTTGAGGTTGACGCCCAGCGCCCAAAGAAAAAACAGGCTCGTGATCAACGCCAGTGGAATCACGAAGCGTTTTTCGGTCAACGGCGTCATGACAGAGTGCAGTATACCTTTACGTGAACGCTAAAGGAAACGGGCATTGCCCTTGCAACATTCTTGTGACATAATTCACGCGAGGAGCTGCGGCTGCAAAACGCACTGAATCAATGGGTTGTGGGATTGCTCGCGGTCGCGGGCGCGGGCTTGGGTTATGCTCAGCCCAAGATGAGTTTGAATCCCGAACCATTGGTGATTGAGTGGCTGAAGCGTTTGAATGCCCTCGCCGATACGTCCGGCGATCCAACCAGCGCGGTCGATCGATTCGCGGAATTGTACGATCCGGCCGTGCTTCAGTTTACCGGTCCGAACGAAAATCAACTTGGGCCGGTGACGTATTCCGGTATCGAAGGGATTCGCAAGTGGGCGGACAACTTCGCGAGGACGTACTCGAAATCGGAAATACGCGTTCAGGTCCACACCGAGAAGGTCAAGACCGCGGGACTGCTGCATGTAACCGAGCCACCCTGGGGCGGGTTGTCGGTTTCGGTCGAGCTGACGGCTTTCTACACGATGCGGGAAAGTCATAAAGCTTTCATGGCGCCGGGAGCGGTTTTCCTGGAGTTTTCGGAGGCCGGCAAGATCCGGCGCACCAGAATTTATTTGGAAAAAGATGAGACTCTCGAGATTACGAAGTAGGAGATCGGCGATGCGAACTGCTCTCTATCTTGGATTTGCGAGTATGCTGGCGCTGGCGCAGACGCCTCCGGCGCAGAATCCGGATCGCTTCGAAAAGGCTCACGAAGGAATCTTGAATACGCAGCCCGATAGAGGCAAGCAGGCGAGCCGCCTGACGGAAGCGGTGGCGGCGGTGACTCCGCTCAAGGGTTCGAATCAGCCGGTGGTTCGCAAGAATCTGATCGATGAACACATTTTCGGACGGATGGAGAAGAACAAGATTCCGCATGCGCCTCTGGCCAGCGATGAAGAGTTCGTGCGCAGGGCCTATTTGGATGCAACCGGTGCTCTGCCGTCTCCGGATACGGTGCGTGCGTTTCTCGCGGATCACCATCCGGCAAAGCGCGACAAACTGGTGGATGCGTTGATCGGATCCGAACAATTCGCCAATGAATGGGCCTGGTATTGGGGCGACCTGTTCGGCACTAACGATACTGCGGGCACGGGGTCGACTTTTCACTTCTACACGAAACAGTGGCTGAAGGTGGACCGGCCGTACAACGAAGTTTTCGCGGACATCGTGACGGCGTTTGCCAAGGATCACTCGGCCGTTCCCGCAACCGGATTCTATTCGGGAGCAAATTACAACGCGACGCGAGCCCTGAGCCCGACCGATCCGGACAATTACTATCTGTCGAATCGCCTCGACTTCATCGACGAAGTGAGCGTCAATGTTTCGCGAATCTTTCTAGGGTTGAATATCGATTGCGTATCCTGCCATAACGGCGCGGGGCACTTGAACTCGATCAACCTGTACCTGTCGCACAAAAAACGCGCCGAGTTTCATCAGAACGCTGCGTTTTTCGGCAAGATGCGCGTGATCGACGGCTGGAGCGACCGCGTGCTGAATATCGATGCCTCGAACGCGATTTACGACGATTCGGGCCCTGGTTATCACACGGCGGAGGATGGTCCGTTTGCTACGGAGGCGGAGACTCGTTTTCCGCGTGCGCCACACAACTATGAGCCGGCCTTTTTGCTGACGGGCGAAGGTCCGCAGCCGGGCGAGAATCCGCGCCGGGCGTTGGGGCGCATTGTTCCGACACACATACAGTTTGCGCGCACGGCGGTGAACCTGGTGTGGAGCAGGCTGATGGTGGTCGGGTTCGTCGAGCCTTACGACGGGTTCGATCTGGATCGCCTGGATCCGAAGAATCCTCCGCCTGCGCCGTGGACGGTTCAGCCTACGAATCCGGAATTGCTGGATGCGCTGGCGCGGGATTTTCAAGCGAACAACTTCAGCATCCAGCATGTGATCAAGACCATCATGAAGTCGAGTGCGTATCAGCTCTCGACGCATTTCGACGGCGAATGGAAGGATGCGTATATTCCTTATTACGCGCGGCGGTTCGCTCGCGTGATGACCGGTCCTGAGGCGGCGGACGCAATCGCGGCGGCGACCAATCGTCCGTATCAGTTCGCGCTGCTGGGGCAGCCGGTTTCGAAAGTGCTGGAACTGGCGGGGCCATCGGGCGTCGGAGGGCGGGGAAGGTCGAGCGAGGGATTAGTGGTCAGCGCTCTGCTGCAAGCATTTTTCCAGAGTAACCGGCAGACTCCGGCGACGTTCGGCAATCAGGCTTCGTCGATTCAGGCGATGTTGATGATGGTGTCGCCGGTGGTTGGCAATCGAGTGGCGGGGGGCAAGGGAACGCGCGTCGCGGCGCTGCTGGAGTCGGGAAAATCGGACGCGGAAATCCTCGATGAATTATTTTTGGCAAGCTTGGCGCGCAGGCCCACTGACGGTGAGGTGAAAGCGTGCCAGCATTTGCTGGCGAAGGATCGCAAGACCGGGCTGGAAGACATTCAATGGGCGCTGCTCAACAGTCCGGAGTTTTTGTTGAATCACTAATATGAATATCGACAGACGGCGACTTCTCGGTTTGACGGGACTGGCGTTCGCGGGGACGATTTTCGAACAAACGCTGCGTCCGCTGAAGGTGAAGGCGGCGGGGAAGACGAATCCGCGCGGCACGGCCCGGAACTGCATCTATATTGCGCTGAACGGCGCGATCAGCCAGGCGGATTGCTGGGATTTCAAGCAGACCCGCTACACGCCCACCGACTTCGACATGCAGCAGATCAAGCCGGATCTGGCTTTGTCGAAGACCTTGTTCCCGAACTACGCGGAGTGGGGACCCAAGGTGTCACTGGTGCGGTCGATGAAGGCGAGCGAGCTGGTCCACTTTACCGGGCAGTATCATCTTCAGACCGGGCGCGCGCTGAACGTCGCGGTGGGGAAAGAGATTCCGGCGTTTGGTACCGTAATCGCGGCTGAGTTGGATTCGCAGCGGAAGAATTCGGACACGTTTCCGGTGTACATGAGTTTGAGCCTTGCGAAGAATCGCGTGGGCGCGATCGGATCGGGATTTTTCCCGGCGAAATTTACCGGCGTGGATATCGATACGTCGGTAGCTTTCGATGTGTTCGGCGGCGCGAACGGAGGGTCGACGGACGTTTTGGAGCGTCGGTTTGAGGCGCTCAAGCTGCTTTCCGAGGCGTCGCCTACCGGGATGGGCAACAAGGAGACCGAGTACAAAGCGTATTACAACACCGCGTTTCAGATCCTGGACGACAAGCGCTGGTGGAATCTTTTCAATGTCGATGAAAAGACCAGGAAAGAGTACGGCAGCGAACTGGGCCTGAACTGCATGTTGGCAAAAAATATTCTCGCGACCAACGCGGGAACACGGTTCATCTACATCAGCGATAACACGCAGTGGGATCATCACGCGTACATTTTCGATCACAGCCGTCCGTCGAATCATTACACGCAGTGCAACAATTTCGATCACGCGTTCTCGCGGCTGTTGCGCGATTTGGAAACGACGCCAGGTCATGCGCCCGGTAAGACGCTGCTCGATGAAACCATGGTGGTGGTCACCAGCGAGTTCGGCCGAGTTCCATATATGAATAACGTCGCAGGGCGTGACCATTACGATCAGACGTTCACTTCGTTGTTTATCGGCGGAGGAGTTAAGCCGGGGCGCATCGTCGGCAAGACCGATGCCGACGCGTCGAAGTGCATTGATCCGGGCTGGGATCATTTGGAGCATCCGTATCTGGACAACGCGGTGGCGACGATGTATTCGGCGCTGGGCATCGATTGGGGCAAATCGGTGCAGAACACGCCTTCAGGCCGCGCGTATAACTATTTGCAGACGGCTCCCATCGGTGGATCGGAATTCTTGAGCGGGGATGCGATCGACACTTTATTTGTGTAGCTGGCTGTTCCTGGCGGCGGCGTCCGGGCAAACTCCTGAGATGGCGACGATCCCTGAAGGAAATTTCTGGATGGGCCGGACTCATTTTTTCCTGGTGGATGCGGTGGGGTGGTTTGAGCGCGATCGCCAGGACGATTTTCCCGCGCATCGGGTATTTCTCGACGTGTTTTCGATCGACAAATACGAAGTCACTAACGAAGCTTACGCGCAGTACCTGGATGCCAAGGGCGGGAAGGCTCCGTGGCACTGGCCGCACGGGAAGATCCCCAAAGACGAGGAGAAATTTCCGGTTTATAACGTCGACTGGAACGACGCGGCGGGGTATTGTGCTTGGGCCGGCAAGCGTCTACCGACAGAAGCGGAATGGGAAAAGGCGGCTCGCGGCGGGCTGGATCGGAAAAAGTTCACCTGGGGCGATGGAGAGGAATCGACCGGCGCCCGGGGATCGCTGCGTGTTAAAGCGTCTGCGAACTTTAATTCCACGGGCGCAATGGAAGTGGGAAAGTATCCGCCCAACGGCTATGGACTTTTCGATATGGCGGGCAACGTGTGGGAGTGGACCAACGACTGGTATGAGCGGAATTATTACAGTGTCAGTCCGCTGAAGAATCCGAAGGGTCCGGACAAGGGCATGTACAAAGTGTTTCGCGGAGGCGGTTGGAATGACGCCGACGAGCGGAACCTGATGCCTAGTTTTCGAAATTATACGGATCCGCTAGAGAAGTCGATCACGATTGGGTTTCGCTGCGCGAAGTAAGTACGAAGAATCGCTTGCTGACGCGCGCGGCTCCGCTGGTACACTGAGCCGCGAACGCGCACGACGCGTTACACAGCTAGCTCACCGTGATACAACATTTCCTTCATGTTGAACTTGGTTTTCACCGGGATGGATCCGAAAATCGTGGTGAACTCAACTTCCTTGTCTTCCGGGCGTAGCGTGAGCAGGTCTTTTGCGAATCCGAAGTAGATATTTCCGTAAGCCGTCGGCTGCTGGACGACCACCCCAGGCTGAAGATCGCGCTTGTCTTTCGGCGCCAGGTACGTGACGCCCTTAAGCCGGTCGAGCGCGTTTTGGATGGATTGGGAACTGCCGCTATCGTCCGAGGTCTGATACTGGCGACGGTTCCCGGCGTCCAGCGGAATACCGCCGACGCTGATCACGTAATGATTCGAGAAGCCCTCGGGAAGCGGTGTTTTCAGGGCGTCTAGAATCGGCTTGGCGCTTTCCCAGCGGACCACGGCTTTGTAAGACTGTCCAGCCGGCATTCCGCCACCGCGGCGACGCCCCATGCCGCCGCCCATTCCGGGTATGCCCATGCCTCCGCCGCCCATGCCGCCGCGATTCATTCCTTGCGAGGGAGCGTTAACGGTGATCTCTTTCGCCCATGGAGATTTGTTGGTAAGCTGATCGACCTCGGCTCCGGTCCACTCGGAGGGATCTTTTTTGTTCCAGAAATCGGAGCTGAACCCGTACAGGCGGCCGAACCCGGCGATTCCCGCACCGACCGCCAGTTTCAATACACTGCGCCGGTTTAGCCATTGCGATCGATCTTGTAGAGAGGTCCCCATGAATATACATGACGTTGTTAAACGGGGCTGCGGTTGCATGACAAAACGTGAATGGTCGCGGCGTAAACCATTGCGCATGAGATTCGTCAAGAACTAACCGGCTGTCGATCCTATGAACTTGGCGCGTAAGCGCTAAGCTAAGGAGAAATGTCTAGCCCGGGCAGCGAGCGGATGGACGCGCTCACGGAGGCGACGGTTCGTCTTCTGAAGCGCGTGGAAGGGCTCGAGTCCAGGCTGGCACGGCTGGAAGGTCTGCAACCTGCGGAAGCTTCGCCGGAATCGTTTCGACCCGCGGGTCAGCATGTACCGCCGCCGCTGCCGGTTTCGGCTCCGCCAACGCCGGTGGCGAATGAGCCGGAAGTTGAAGCCCCCAAGATCGAAGTCAAGGCGCCTCCGGTGAGCGGTGCGGCGTATTTCGAAGCGCCGCGCCCGGCGGATCGTCCCGAGCTCGAAACCTGGATGGGTCTGACGTGGATCAACCGCATCGGCGTAGTCACGCTGATCATCGGGGTCGCGTTCTTTTTCAAGTACGCCATTGACAATCAGTGGATCGGCGAAACGGGCCGCGTTGTTTTGGGCGTGTTGGCTGGGCTCGCGACGCTGATAGCGGGCGATATTCTGTGGCGTCGCGGTCATAAGATTTACGCGCAAGGGATCTGTGGTCTGGCCGTCAGCATTCTGTACCTGTCGTTCTACGCGACGTTTGGTTTTTATCATCTGCTACCGCAAGGTGCCGCTTTTGCCCTGATGGCGATGGTCACCTTGATGGCCGGGGCGCTGGCGCTGCGCTACGACGCGATGGCGATTGCCGCGCTAGGCATGTTGGGCGGCTACGCGACGCCGATCCTGCTGAGCACCGGTGTGGACGCGCCGTGGACGTTCCTGAGTTACATATTTCTGATCGATCTGGGAGCTGTGGTGATGGCGCGTCCGCGCCGATGGCGGCTGCTGGACCTGATGGCGTTTGTCGCCACGGTGATTCTTTATACCTCCTGGTTTAACGAATGGTTTAGACCCGCGAAGGAAGTCGTGGCCACCACGGCTGTGTTGGCGTATTATGCGCTGTTCGCGTTTGTCGAGTGGTCCTGGATTTTCTACGCTTCGCAGGTGCTTGCCGGACTCGCGTTGGCAGTGATCTGGCCGGAGACGCAGCCTTTTCTGGGGTTGAGCCTGGTGGTTGGAGCGGCCGGAATCGTCGCTGCGGATCAGATGCGCAGGCCGCTGGCGGCGACGTTCTCCTTCGCGACCTTTTGGGCAGCTTACTGGATCTGGGAAACGTCGCACCACAACCCCGCCGTGACCATCTTCCTGTTTCTGACGGTCGCGTTCGCGATGTACCTGCTGTGGACGCCGTTCCAAAGGCTCGTCCGGCATGTCGAAGTTCGGACCGAGCATTTGGCGATTCTCGCGCTGAACGGCGCCATCTACTTCGGCGCCAGCTATCTTCTGCTGAAAGGCGACTACAAACCGTGGATGGGCCTGTTCGCGGTTGCTGTGGCGGGCGCGCACCTGCTGATCGGCATGCGGCTTTGGCAGGAGCGCGTGGCGACCGGCGGCGATACCCGTCCCGTGTTGCTGGCTCTGGGGATTGCCTTGGGATTTCTTACCCTGGCCGTTCCCATCCAGTTCACCGGCTACAGCATCACGCTGAGCTGGGCGGTGGAAGCGGCGGCGCTGGTATGGGTCAGCCGCAAGACCAATGAGATTTTAGTGTTCTTCGGCGCGTGCGCGATTTATACCTTCGTATCCCTGCGGCTATACGCGTTCGATATGTCGCTGCCGGAAGTTCATTCGCTGTTGGTGAATTCGCGATTCTTGACGTTATTGGTCGCCTCGGTCAGCTTCTGGCTGGGGGCGTGGTGGGCAAAGGAGACGATGCGTCCGCCGGCAGCGCTCGGGTACGCGACCGGGCACTTCATCATGCTTTCAGCTTGCTTGTTCGAATTTGACGATTGGGTGCTGAAGGCGGTCAGCATCGAAAACCAGGGCAGCGCGCTGGCGATCGGCGTATCTATTTTGATGGCCATGTATGCGGTGATGTTGATCAGCATCGGAGTCGCGTACCGGTCCGCGTTGGATCGCATTTTGGGCTTGGGATTGATCGGATTAGTAGTGCTAAAACTCTATCTTTACGACGTGTGGGAGGCGAGCCACCTGTTCCGCACCATCGCGTTTGTCGCTCTCGGGGTATTGCTGCTGCTGACTTCGTACTTATATTCGCGCTTCCGTCCGACGATAGAGAACTGGTGGAAAGATGAAAAGGCTCCTTAGCGGCTTGCTGTGGTGCGCTGTGCTGCTGCACGCGGATTTTCAGCCGTCGAGCTGGAAATACCGGCGGGCGCTATCCACAACTGCCGGGTCGCCATTGAACGTTTTGACGATCGACCGCGGTATTTACGTCCATTCGCAACCCGGGCTGGCCGACCTGCGGGTGATCAGTGGACAGGAGGAAGTTCCGTATGTGCTTGAGAAAATGTCGGGATCGCACCGGCGGGTGGACGTATCGAGCGACACCTTGAATCAGGGCGTTAACGCGTTGGGCGATCTGGAAGTGACCGTGGACATGGGCACCGACCATCGCCACAACGGCATCCGATTGTCAACGTCCAGAACCAACTTTCGCCAACGGGCCACCGTTTCGACCAGCGATGACGGACGGAATTGGACTCGGGTCCGCGACGCATCGATTTTCGATTTTTCACAGGATGGGCGGCAGGTTTCCTTGTTGGATGTGAGCTATCCGGTTTCATCGCGCCGCTATGTTCGGTTGACCATCCACGGCTGGGACGATCCGAAGGCGGTCTCTCGATGCTGGGTGACGCTTGAGGAGGATACGCCCGCAATGCGCGACGTGATTGCGTCGCTGAAGGCGGATCCGGTGCAGGAAGAAAAGACGCAGACCACGCTGTACACGTGGGATCTGGGCGTGCCAGGGATTCCGCATGATGAACTCGGGTTGGAGGTCGATACGCCGGAGTTTGAGCGGGCTGCGGTGCTGGAGGCGAGCGCGGATGGAAAGGAGTGGTCCGCCTTAGGCCAGGGCGTCCTGTCGCGGTACCGGAAAGAACAATCGCTGGCGCTCGATTTTCCGGAAGATCATCAGCGGTATTTGCGACTGCGCGTCTACAATCGTGACGATAAGCCTTTGGCGGTGAAGTCGGCCGCGCTTCGCCTGATCCGGACTCGCGTGAAGTTCAAACCGGCCGCGGGCGGCGCCTATGCGCTGTATTACGGTAACGCCGACGCACATGCGCCGTCCTACGATCTGCGCGAGTTGCTGGCGCGCGAAGTTCCGGCCCCCGAGTCCACGATCAGCGCAGGCCAGGAAGAAACGAACCCCGCGTTTCGCGAAAAGCCTCCGCCAGCCGAGCCGTGGAGCGAGCAGCATCCCGGAATCCTGTACATCACGCTGGCGGTGGCGGTTATCGGAATGGGGACCGTCACGGTCCGATTCTTGAAGAAGGTGGGTGGCGTAAAAGCGGAACCAAATGCGTAGTCGCCATGTCTAAGAACTATGCTCGGTAAAGAATTCGCCTACGCAGCGCGCACACTGCGCAAGAGCCCCATATTTCTGGTGGCGGCAACGGTGACGATTGCGCTCGGAATCGGCGCGAGTACGGCGATCTTCAGCGTGACCAACGCGGTCCTGCTGCGGCCGCTTCCTTATAAGGATCCCGAGCGACTGGTCTTGGCGTTCGGGGACATGCGGGCGCGGAAGGACTTCGATGGCCGCGTCTCAAACGAAAATTTTGTCGATCTGCGCAACGGCGCGAAGGCCATGTTTGAGGACTTCGGCGCGGTGCTGACGTTCCGGTTCAATGTTCCGCGAGACGATGGCACGCCAGAGCAGATCCATTTCGCGCAGGCGACGTCCAATACTTTCCGATTGCTGGGCGCGACAATCGCGGCGGGACGGGATTTCAGCGACGAGGACGGACGGCCGCAGGCGCCTCCCAATCCAAGCGCGACTCCAGGGGCGCAGGCGCCGCAGCTTCCCAGCATCGCCATCCTCAGCTACGAATTTTGGCAGAAGCGCTACGGGGGCAGCCGGGATGTGATCGGACAGAAAATATTCCCCGGCGCGCCCGTAAGTCCGCAAGTGGTGGGCGTGCTGGCGCCCGGATTCGAGCTGCTATTCCGGCCGTCGGCGAATGAAGATCCGCGGCCCGATGTGTGGATCGCGCAGCGAGCGCCGTATAACAACGCCAACCGGAATAGTTACGGATGGCGCGCGATCGGGCGGCTGCGGCCGGGTGCGACCCTCGCCAAGGCGCAAGACGAAGCCGACCTGGTTTCGGCGGAAATCCGGCGCACTTTTCCGATTTACAAAGGCGGAGATTTTCATTACCGCCTGGAGCCGATGCACGCTCACATGGTGGCGGCAGTGCGACCGGCGCTGCTGGCGTTGATGGGTGCGGTGATCTTTCTTCTTCTGATCGCGTGCGCGAATGTCGCGAATCTGATGCTGGTGCGCGCTTCTCTGCGGGAGCGGGAACTGGCGCTGCGCGCGGCACTGGGCGGAAGCCGCGCCAGGCTGATCGGGCAGATCCTGGCCGAGGCGCTGCTGTTGTCGATCGGCGGCACGATTCTCGGACTCGGATTGGCGCAGCTTTGCATTCGCGAGTTGATCGCGATCAGTCCGGCGAGTTTGCCGCGTCTGGATTCGGTTCGCCTGGATCCTTCAGTGTTCGCGTTCGCGTTCTTGATAGGCCTGGTGGCCGCCGTCGTGTTTGGAATCGCACCGGCGTTGCGCGCATCGCGGCCCAACGTGATGGACGTTCTGCGCGGCAGCAGCCGAACGGTGGGGCTGGGCGGCGCCGGACCTCGCAACGCGGTGGTCATCGTGGAAGTGGCCCTGTCGTTCGTGCTGCTGATCGGATCGGGGTTGATGTTCCGAAGCTTTCTGGCGTTGCAGCGCGTCAATCCTGGGTTCGACGCGAATCATCTACTCACATTTCAGATTTTAGGAGGGCGGCCGGCCAACCAGCCGGCGCAGAGGCGCGCGTACGTCAGCGAACTCGAACAGCGGCTCCGCGCCGTGCCCGGTGTGCAAGGCGTAGCTGGATCGCTGCTCCTCCCGCTGGCCGGAGGTTACAGCACGATTCGCTGGGGGAAGGAGAACGCGCTGGCCGATCCGAGCAAGTATCAGGCAGTCGACTGGTCGACGGTTCTTCCCGGCTACTTCGAAACTATGCGGACGCCGCTGCTTGCCGGACGTACCTTCACCGATGCGGATAATGCTCCTGACCGGAATTTAGTTGTGGTGGATCAGGTTCTGGCCGCGAAGGCTTTTCCCGGCGAATCCGCGATCGGCAAGAGGATTCTGATCCGCCTACGCACCCCGGAGCCGGAATGGGTGGAGATCATCGGGGTAGTGGCGCACCAGATGACTACGTCTCTTACCGAGCCGGGACGAGAGCAGGTTTACTTTACGGACGGCTTTCTCTCTTACGGATCGATCGCGCGCTGGGCGCTTCGAGTTTCCGGGGATCCCGCGCAATATGCCGGCCAGGTTCGGGCGACGATCTCGCAAATCGATCCGCATTTGTCGCTGTTCGAAGTGCAGCCGATGGACGCGCTGGTGGAGCACGCGCAGGCGAGCACGCGATTCTCGCTGTTACTGATCGGCGTTTTCGCGCTGGTTGCGGCGCTGCTTGCTTCGGTAGGGCTTTACGGGGTGCTGTCGACCGTGGTTCGCCAGCGTACCGCCGAAATCGGCGTGCGTATGGCGCTGGGCGCGGCGCCCGGAAGCATTTTTGGTTTGGTGGTGGGGCAAGGGATGCGATTGAGCGCGGCCGGAATCGCTGTGGGAATCGCGGCGGCGTTCGGATTGACGCGCGCGATGACGAGTATGCTGGTGGGTATCCAGCCGACCGATCCGCTAACGTTTGGAGCGATGATTGTGGTGTTTTTTGCAATCGCCGCGGCGTCGTGCTGGATTCCTGCGTTGCATGCGGCGAGCCTGGACCCGACCGTCGCGCTGCGGGAGTAGTGGGGTGTAACGCTGACGGCCGAGGACGCCGAGGAGCTGGCGCGGGCCAATCGCGAACTGCTAACTTTGCATGAGCTGATCGCGCACCGGCTGGTGCAGAACCTATGGGGGCTGCATCGCGGACGCGTCTTCCTTACTTGAATGAACACCCAACGAGTCATGTCGCTCAGCGGCGTCGATCTGGCGATTATCGCCATTTACTTTCTCGCCGTGCTGGGAATCGGGCTGTATCTCAAGGGATTCGCGCAGAGCGGCGAAGAATTTTTTCTGGCCGGCCGCGAAATGACAGCGTGGGTTGCAGGGCTCAGCTTTGTTTCGGCGAATCTCGGATCGCTCGAACTGCTCGGTTGGGCCGGCTCTTCGTATCAATACGGCATCCTCGCGGCGCACTGGTATTGGATCGGCGCGATTCCGGCCATGATTTTTCTCGGAATCGTCATGATGCCGTTTTACTACATCTCGAAAACGCATTCGGTCCCGGGATATTTGCAGCTCCGTTACGGTCGCGCGGCGAGCGGGCTCAGCGCGATCACGTTTGCCGCGATGACGATCCTGATGTCGGGCGTCAATATGTATGCGATGGCCGTGGTGATGAAGGTGATGCTCGGCTGGAACATTCACTTCAGCATCTGGGTTTCTTCCCTGACGGTGGGGATCTATGTCGCCGCGGGCGGCCTGTATTCGGCGATTTTCAACGAAGTGCTGCAATTCTTTCTAATCTGGTTCGGCGCGCTGCTGATTCCGGTGTTCGGGTTGATCGAAACGGGCGGCTGGAACGGGATGGTCGCACGGATTCAGCGCAATTTTCCAGGCCAGGATTTTACGCACCTGTGGACCACGCTGGGCCGATTTCAAGACAATCCGATGGGCATGCACTGGACCGGCATCGTCTTCGGCCTGGGCTCGGTGATTTCGATGGGGTATTGGACTACCGACTTTCTGGTGGTTCAGCGCGTTCTTGCGGCCAAGGATATTCGTGCGGCGAAAATGGCCCCGGTGATCGGCTCATTCTTCAAGATGGCTGTGCCCCTGATCGTGATTCTTCCAGGCTTGTTAGGCTTGGCTCTGTTGCCGGAGCATTTGGTTCCCGAAAGTAGTTTGCAGCCAGGCCAGCATAGCTACAACGAAGTGCTCCCATTGATGCTTGCGCGATATCTCGGACCCGGGCTGCTCGGTTTGGGAGTCACCGCGCTGGTTGCCGGGTTCATGGCCGGCATGGCGGGCAATGTCAGTGCGTTCGCCACCGTCTGGACTTACGATATCTACCGCCCATTCCTGCGAAAGACGGCTTCCGACGCACATTACGTTTCCGTCGGACGCTGGTGCATGATTATCGGCCTGGTAGTGAGCATCGGCACTGCATACATGGCGATGGGATTCGCGAGCATTATGGATTACGTACAGGCGCTGTTTAGCTTCTTCATTGCGCCCCTGTTCGGCACGGTGGTGTTAGGAATGCTATGGAAACGGGTCACGGCCGCGGGAGGATTCTGTGGCTTGCTGGCCGGCACGCTTTCCTCTGTCGGCATGTTTTTCTTGGTGAAATTCAATCCCGCGATGCTCGCGATCATCGCACTGTCGCCGCATGCAAAGGCGCTCGCTGAAGATATGTACCGCGCGCTGTGGTCCTGCCTGATCGGCGTGATGGTGACCGTCGGCGTGAGCCTTGTGACCAAGCCCAAGCCCGATTCCGATTTGAGGGGCTTGGTTTACGGTCTTACGGCGGTGCCCGGCGAAGGCGACGTGAAACTCTTGGCGCGCCCGGCGTTCTGGGCGGGCGTTGCCATCGCGATCTTCCTCATTCTCCAGTGGATTTTCCGGTGATCCCATGAAACAACACGTCATGATTCCAGTCTGGTTCTTCGTAGGAGTATTACTGGGTATCTACGGCGTTCTGATCCTGGCAAGTGGCCTGGTCGAATGGCCGCACCCTCCCGCGACGGTCCTCGCCGAACTTCACGCCCCGGTTTGGTGGGGCAGCGCTCTGTTGGTGATCGGCGGTGCGTATTGCGCGGCCTTTCGGCCTCGGAGGAAATAGTTCCAGGTGCCGTAACGAGAGCTACTTGACTTATTGTTATGGCTATATGGCAGCTTCTGCCGCGGCGGCCGCATCCGCAAAGGGGACCGGTCGGATCGATCGGCACATGCCCGAATTCGCCGTCCATTCCGCTAAGCCCGCTGGCGAGTTGGCCGTTCATCCAGATGCCCGTGCCGATGCCTTCCGACACGGTCACCGCCACCAGCGTTTGCGATGCATCCACACGGTCGAACCAGACCGAAGCCAACCACGCATGCGTTGGCCGAATTCTCCAGCTCCACCTCCAGCCCCGTCGCATTCACGATCGGCCTGTGCAAATCCAGGCCACGCCACTTCAAGTTCGGCGCAAACACCAGACGGTCTGATTCATGGTCCACACGGCCCGGCACGCTCATCCCGATGCCTTCGATCTTCTTTCCGCGGCAGGAGCGAATCATAGATTGGAGGCGCGGAATCAGCGCGTCCACGGCAACCTTCGGGTCCGGAGGCGTCGCGAAAATCTCCTGCGACGTGAATTTTCCGTTCACATCCGCGAGCGCCATGGTGGTCTGAATGGGACGAACGTCTACGCCGATGATGACGCGCTGGTCATGAGACGCAGGAACGTGGGACGCCGGCCGCGCGGCAGCCATCCGGTAGGACCTTCAAGCACCCAATGCTCCCGGATCAACGCCTCGACGATCAGCGAAATTCAAGGCTGAAAATCTAAATTGCCGCGCGATTGCGCGATAACGTATCGTAGCAATACATGCGCTTCGCGCTTTGCGTACTTGCAGCTGTAATGTTTGTCTCCACCGCAAATGCTCAGGTGGGTGCTACTGCCGAACTTTCAGGCGTCGTCCTGGATCCTTCGAGCCGAATCATCGCAGGCCACACAATCAAGTTGCTTCGGGCGGAAACCGGGCAGAGCCGGACTGCTAGAACGTCGGAATCCGGTCTGTACCGATTCGCCGATCTGGCGCCTGGACATTACGAGATCACGGCCGAGGCGGAAGGATTCGCACCTTTGCGCGTATCGGTTGAGCTGACGGTTGCTGAGCGCGCGGTGCTCGATCTTCACTTCGCGCTCGCGCAAAGCAGACAGGAAGCGGCTGTGGTCGCGGAAGCTCAAGCCGCCGAACCCACCCGCACGGACCTGAGCGAAGTTATCGATGCAAGGCAAATTGTGGATCTTCCGATCAATGGCCGGCAGTTTCTTGATTTCGTATTGCTGACACCCAATGTGCACCGGGGGCTCAGTAATGTAGCGAATCCGTCCACTCCGGGAGAGCCGAATCAAATCGATCTTTCCTTCGCGGGATTGCACGAATCGACAACACTGGTGATGGTCGACGGTGCAGACAACATGAACAAAGTGTTCGGCCGCGCTCGATCCACGCCATCGCAGGAAGCTGTGGAGGAGTTTCGCGTGCTGAATGACAGCTATGACCCGGCGCTCGGACCCGCTACGGCCGGGGTGGTCAGCATCGTCACCAAGTCAGGCACGACCGACCTGCACGGTTCAATTTATGACTATTTTCGAAATAACGCGTTGGATGCCCGAAACATTCTGGCGCCCGCCGGCTTCGACGAGCTTCGCCAGAATCAGTTCGGCGCGACCTTGGGCGGGCCGGTGACCAAATCGAAGCTGTTTTATTTCGTGAACTATGAGGGCCAGCGCCGGCAGGAGTCGCCCTTTTACTCTTCGATTCTGCTGAATAATCTGGCTGCGATTAACCGGACCAAGGAATCGTTCGGCCTTCCGCCGGAGGTGCTGGCGGGCGTTCTGCGGCAAACCAACTACGACGCAGTCTTAGGCCGAGCCGATTATCAGGCCAGCGATCGCAGTGTGTTCAGCGTCAGCTACCGCTTTCACGAGGACCGCGACACCAATCTTCCCGCCGCGACGAATCAATTAAGCGCACCGTCGAACTTTCGCAATGCAAACATCGACGATCATGTGGGAACGGTGAACTGGACCTACAGTTTCTCTCCGAATACCGTCAATCAGGCCATGCTCCAGTTTGCGAACCGCGATTTCACTTTTCCCTCCGTGACCGACCAGCCGCACTTGGAAATAGCCAATACCCTGGACATGGGTCGCCACTTTAACGCGGTCGACGGCTACAAGGAGTTCCGCTTCGAAGCTGGCGACGCGATGACATGGGTAAGAGGGAATCACATGATTCGCGCCGGAGGCGACGTGTCCCCGACATCCGATCACTTCTTTTACGATCCTTTCGATCCTGCCTACATTGTGTTTCCGAATCTGAGCGCGTTCCTGGGGACCGCGCCCTTTACTGCCCCTTTCATCGTGACCTTTGGATTCTCGGAAGCGCCGGACGGCACGCGTCCGGCGGCTCCATCGGGATTTACGGCTCCCGCGAATTTGCCGGCTTATAATTCATACGTTCATACTTCCAACGCGCAAACCAGCGTCGGATTGTTCGTCCAGGATCAATGGAGAATCAGTCCGAAGCTTACACTGAATTACGGACTTCGCTGGGACGCGAACCTGATGCCGGAGCAGGTCTTTGAACGCTATTACAAAGCTGTGCAGCCGCGCGCGGGAATCGCTTACAGCGTGAACGATCGGATCACGCTTCGTGCCGGCGCGGGGTACTTTCAAGGTGAGGCGTATTCGCTGGTTTATCTGATCGCGCAAGTAGCCGGTCAGGACGCCGATTTCGGCCTTCCGCAGGGGAACACTTATGCAGTATTTAATAATGTCCTGCACAATCCCTTTTATTCGAATCCCGCGGTAGCGACAGCGCAAGCGCTCCAATTCCTGCATACCGGAGTTTACCCGGTGCTGAATCCGGTGAATTTCGCGCCCGCGCAGCAGTTTGTGTCGACGGTCAAGCGCTATAACCATGGCGGCCCGTATAGCTATCAGTGGAACGCACAGATGGACGCCCGTCTGGCCCGCGACCTAACGCTGTCGATCAGCTATCTCGGCGTTCGCGGACTGGAACTTCCCAGCGCGTACGGCGGAAACGTCGCGCCAACAAACCTTACACTCCCTGATGGTCGCGCGGATTACGCGGTCGCTTCGGGCTCGACGGTGGCCCGCACGCTGGATCCGCTGGTTTCGCCGTTGTCGCTTTTTTTTGACGCAAGCGGCCAATCGACCTATGAGAGCGGTACTGCAACTTTGGTCAAGCGATTCTCCGGTCACTATTCGTTGAACGCAAATTACGCCTGGTCGCATACCATCGACGATTCGGCCGATCCTTCGCTGAACGGCTATCCCCAGGACCCGTACCGTCGTTACCTGGAGCGCGCCAACTCGAAGCAGGATGTCCCGCAGCGCTTCGTGACAACATTTCTCGCTGAGGGCCCCGCGCGCGGCTGGCTGCGGGACTTTCGCCTCGCCATCATCGGAACGGCGCAAAGCGCCACGTATTATAACGTGTTCGCCGGAATGGACGTGAATCACGATGGCAATGCCAACACCGATCGCGTGGGGCTTCTTGGACGCGATACTTATCGTGGCGACCGGTTAGTGGATTTCGATGTCCGGCTGGCACGTACCTTTCACATTGCCGAACGCATTCATGCCGAAGTACTGGCCGAGGCGTTCAACATCCTGAACACGCTCAGCGTTACGGATATTAATACCGTCTATGGCTCCGGCACGTTGATCGGGCCGGTTCCGACGCAATTCGGCCAGCCGGTGCCGGCTCCTTTGGCGAGCTTCGGAACCATTCGCGCCACCGCGCCTCCGCGCCAGATCCAATTCGCGCTACGCTTTGGATTCTGACGCTCATGAACATCCTTATCGTTTACGCGCATCCCGAACCGCAGTCCTTCAACGGCGCCATGAAAGACACGGCCGTTGAAGTCCTGACGGGAGCAGGCCACCAGGTGCAGGTTTCCGACCTGTATGCGATGAAATTCGATCCAGCCGGCGGTCCCGTCGATTTCCTGGAACGCGAGGATTCGTCTGCTTTCCGCTATCAGCGTGAGCAAATTCATGCTCACAAGAACGCATTGTTCGCTCCGGAGCTCAAGGCCGAAATGGATAAATTGCTGTGGGCCGATTTTGTGATGTTCCAGTTCCCGCTGTGGTGGTTTTCTTTGCCCGCGATTTTAAAGGGCTGGGTCGACCGGGTGTTCGCCATGGGATTTTCATACGATCTCGGCCGCGCTTATGACACGGGATTCTTTCCGCGGAAGCGAGGAATGCTCGCGCTCACCACCGGTGCCCCGCCGCCGACCTACACTGCGCAAGGAAAGAATGGCGACATCAACCAGCTCCTTCTGCACATCAACCGGGGCATGCTGTATTTTCTCGGATTGCAAGTGCTGCCGCCTTTCATTGCGTACTCGGCCGCGCGCGTCACGCCGGAACAGCGCACGGCATACTTGGATGCGTTTCGCGAGCGTCTGCTCACGCTCGAATCTACAGAGCCTGTGAAATTCTAGCCCGCTAGAGCTTGAACGCCGCGGCCGCGAGCAATCCCGCGATCAACAGGATTCCGAACTCGGTATGCAGCTTTACTCCGCGCAGCCACGCCTCATGCAGTGCATCCGGCGAATCTTCGCCATAGACCATCTTGACTTGTCCCAACGCTCTCGGGATCGTCACCAATACAGCCAACACGGGCCAGGGAAGCCATCCGGCGGCCACGGCGCCGACGGTCGCCACGTACGCGCCACCATCCATAAACGCCAGCGTGTGGCTCGCTCCCTTCCGGCCGGTGAGTGTCGATAAAGTCCTCTTCCCATGCCTGACATCCGCGGCGTAGTCGCGAATATCGTTCACGTGCATGATTCCCGCGGCCAGCAGCCCGACTGGAATCGAGGCCGCGAACGCGGCCGGAGCGAAATGGAACGCCATCACAAAGTAAGCCCCGCCAACCATCACGGGACCCATGAATACAAAAACGGTCGCCACGCCGAGTCCGAGATAACCCAGCCGCAGCGGCGGCCCGGCATAGGAATATCCAGCGAGCACCGAAGGCAGTCCGAGCCACAGAATCACCGGTCCACACAGCCACATCAGCGCGAGTCCGCATGCGGTCCCCAACGTGAAGCAGAGAATCCCGCCGCGGCGGACCTGCTGTGGCGTCAACCAGCCCGCGTGAACCACCGCGCTTGAGCTTCGCGTGTCGGTCGCGATCCCGGGCCCGCCGCCGCCGCCCTTGTAGTTATAGGAAATGTTGGTAAGGTTCGTCCCGGCTTGAATCGCCACCGACCCAAGCCACGCGATCAGAAACCGCCAACTCCAAAAGCCATCGTGAACGGCGACGGCAGTTCCGCAGAGCACCCCCATCGAAGAGATCGCGAACGATTTCACGCGCGCCGCTTGCATCCAGAGAGCAAGCGCGGACCGGGGACGGGAACTCGCGTTCATCAGTCCAGTGTAAGCCGCGAGAATCCGGCACAACGTCCCGCCCTTCGATACAATCTTCGCCTGATGGATAAGCCTAATTTGCGTGCACTCGCTGCTTTAGTGTTCATTAGTAATGCGTGTTCTGCCGTGCTGTTGCAAATACGGCAGTACGAATCCAGGCAAAGTCGCGAATCCGGATGCGGAAACCGGGCTGCGGTTCAGGTTGAACTGATCTCCGCCCAAAGTCTGAAAAGTGAACGGAACACTCTGGCCCGATGCGATGTCGAGACCCTGCACACACCCACAAGTTCGCGATCATCCACTCGACCTGGGCATGCAGCCACCGATCGTCAGCGTGCGCGAATGTCGAGCCGATCAGTTGCGTCACCTGATCGATCGGCATCCCGCGATCGTCGTCTGCTGCGCGTCGCGGCAGACAGAGTGACCAGGAATATGGCTGCAACACGCATCTTGCCCCTTGCGTTTGACGGCTTGCCTTTGGGGCTTGAGTCAGCCGCCATTTTATCAGACGCTACGCAGGCTAAATCGGTGATACGCTTTTTAGTCAAGCCAAGAGAGGTTCCGGATGCGGCTACGCGCAGTAATAATGATCCTGGTTTGTTGTTCTCTTCCTGGGCAGACCCCGCCAATCCGTCAGCGCGGGCGGGGACCCGCCAACTGATGTTCGCACTAAAGTTTATCGCCGCGATCGTGTGCCTTGCGCCGCTGCCCGCTCAAGTGGCATTCGAAGTTGCTTCCGTCCGCCCCAGCGCGCCCGGCGGCGGGATGATGGCGATCCGCATCGCGCCCGGCGGCAGACTTACCGCGATCGGCACGCCCATCCGTCCACTCATCATGAAGGCCTACGGCGTCCGCGATTTTCAAATCCAGGGAGCCACCGATTGGATGTACTCGCAGCGGTTCGATATCTCGGCCAAACCGGACGGCGATGTCGCAGATGACAAAGTTCTGTTGATGCTGCAATCGCTGCTCGCGGATCGCTTTCACCTTAAGATTCATCGCGAAACCAAGGAAACTCAAGTTTATTTGTTGACGGTTGGGAAGAATGGACCGAAGCTGACCGCTGCGGATCCAGTTGAGAACGGCGGCGTACGCATCCGTGGAATCGGCCACTTGGCCGGAGTTTCCGCCACGACGCTTCAACTCGCGGAAGGGCTGTCCGATATCGCGCTGAACGGCCGCCATTTTCTGGATCGCCCCGTGCTCGATCGAACCGGCCTCGCCGGAGTCTACAACTTCTCGCTCGAATGGACCCCCGAGGGAGCCCCCGATTCATTCGGCCCTTCGATTTTCACGGCGACGCAGGATCAACTCGGGTTGAAACTCGAAACCCAGCGCGCGCCAGTCGACATTCTGGTGATCGACCGGCTGGAGAAGCCAACCGAAAACTAAAAAAGCGGAGGATCAAAAATGGATGAAGAAAAGCCCGAAATAGAGCGCCGTCAATGGCTCCGCCAGGCGACCGCCTTAATCGCCGGAACCACCGCCGCGAGTCTCGAAAACATCAGGGCGCAGGATGACGCCGACGCGCGCCTCTTTCCCGGGTTCAAAGTGTCGAAAGTGCAAACCTCCGGTGCGACCATCCACGTCGTCTCCGCCGGGCAGGGGCCGCCGCTGTTGCTGTTGCACGGCGCGCCGCAATCGCACGCAACCTGGCACATTGTCGCGCCAAAGCTCGCGCAGAATTACACCGTGGTCGCTGCCGATCTGCGCGGATACGGCGATTCCAGCAAACCGGAAGGCGGAGCGAATCACGTTAATTATTCCAAGCGTGCCATGGCGCTGGATGCGGTGGAAGTGATGAAGCACTTCGGCTTTGAGAAATTCGTTCTGATCGGCCACGATCGCGGAGGCCGGGCCGGCCACCGAACGGCGCTGGATCATCCCGATCGCGTGACCAAGCTCGCGGTGCTGGATATCGTGCCCACATATAAGCTTTTTCACAGCGTGACCAAAGAGTTCGCAACGGCGTACTATCACTGGTTTTTCCTGATCCAGCCGGCGCCGTTCCCGGAAACGCTGCTCACCAACAGCATCGATTTCTATATGCGCGGCGGGAGCCCCGAAACGCGGCCCGAGTATCTCCGCACTTTCAAGAATCCCGCGACCGTCCACGCCATGTGCGAGGATTATCGCGCCGCCGCGACCATCGACCTGGAGCACGACGAAGCCGACATGCAGCATAAAGTCCAGTGCCCGCTGCTGACTCTATGGTCCGCGAACGGAGCCATGGGACGCATGTTCGATGTGATGGCGACCTGGCGCGAGCGCGCATCCAACGTCACCGGCAAAGGCTTGCCCGGCGGACATTCCTTGCAGGAAACCGCGCCCACGGAAACTCTGGCCGAACTCGAAGCGTTCCTCAAGTCCTAACGCGCCGCGCCGAGCTGCTTCCGGATCTCGCGCTTTAAAATTTTTCCCACAGGACTCTTAGGCAGCGCGTCCACGAACACGATCTTTGCGGGCAGCTTGAACTTCGTGACCCACCGCGCCGCATGATCCAGGAGTTCTTCCACGCTCGCGTGCATCTCCGGCTTTAGTACGATCGCCGCACAAATGTTCTCTCCGAAAGTATCATCGGCAATGCCGACCACCGAGACCTCCGCCACCGCCGGATGACTCTGCAGCGCATCCTCCACTTCCCTCGACGCGATGTTTTCACCGCCCTTGATGATCAGGTCTTTCTTGCGATCCGTGATGAACACAAACCCGTCCGCGTCCACATATCCGATATCGCCAGTGCTCAGCCACCCATCGGTCAGGACCGACTGTGTCGCTTCCGGATTGTTCCAATAGCCTTTCATGATCACCGGCCCGCGAATCGTGATCTCGCCCCACTCGCCCGGCGGCAAGATCTGTCCTCCCAGGTCGCGGATCTCTAACTCGATTCCAGGCAGCGCACGTCCCACTGAACCGGGCCGGTACGGTTCCCCATGCGCATAGCCGGTCGCAATCGCCGCGGTCTCCGACATCCCGTACCCCTGATGTACCTTGCAACGATAGAGACGCTCAAACTCGGTTCGTACCGATTCGAGCAAAGCCGCGCCCCCGGAAGAAACATACGCTAGGCTCGAGGTGTCGTATCTCTCGCGATCCGGCGAATTGATCATGTACACCAGCATGGTCGGAATCGCGGAAACGCGCGTTACACGATGTTGCTGGATCAGTTCCAGCGCGCGCCTGGTCTCGAAGTGCGGCATCAGGATGCTGGTCCACCCCCACGCGTTGCTGACGTTCATCACGATCACCCCGTAGACGTGGCTCAGGGGAAGCGGGAGCAGCAGTCTCTCGCGCGGCATGTCCGGGCTCTTTCGTGCCGCCGCCTCGACGCCCGCGCGAAGGTTGCCGTGCGTTAGCATCACTCCTTTCGGATTGCCCGTCGTGCCCGACGTGTATAGCAGCAGCGCGAGGCCATCCTCCGCCCGCGCAAGCATGGAATCGATCGACGGCGCAGAGTTCACCTGTCCTGAGATGTCGATCGCGCCGTTGACGTCCGATGCACCGAATACCAGCAAATTCCGTACCGTCGGAGCCACGGCGCAAGCCTCGCTGACGCGCGCCGCCAGAGTGGGCGAGGTCAACGCCATGCGCACCTGGCCGTCCGCGAGCATGTACCCAACTTCTCTCGGCCCCAATTGCGGTGTGAGGGGAATGATTGCTGCGCCCAAGATCCAGATCGCCTGAAATGCCGCTTCCACTTCGGGCGAATTCGGCATCATGACCGCGACGCGATCCCCGGCCTCGATTCCGTATTCACGGAGCACGCTCGCGAGCGATCCCGCATACCGGAGCCGGTCGACATTCGTGTAAGAATTGCCTTCGAAATACAGCTTGGTGTATTCGCCGTACCGCTCGACGTTGTCGAAAGCCAGCCTCGCCGCGTTCATCTGTATCTTCTTATTGGGCGGCCGGTTCGCGATGCACGACGCCCTTCACAAAAACTCTATCATGCTGGCCTTTTATACTGGAACGGAGAATCGCAAATCGTGAACCGCGCGCTTAGTGAGTTGACCTCCAGTACGTTGCTCATCGTGGGCGCACTCTTTCCGATTGTGAATCCGCTGGGAAACACGCCGATTTTTCTTTCACTCACGCGTGGTCTGTCGGGGAAGGGGCGCGCCAAGCTGGCCCGGGCCATCGCGGTGAACGGGCTTCTGCTGATCGTCGTATCGATCTTTATCGGTACGCACATCCTCGCGTTCTTCGGGATTTCGCTTCCTGTCGTGCAAGTAGGTGGCGGCCTCATCGTGGTTTCTACCGGATGGACTTTGCTGCGCCACACCGACGACGACGAGGATGCGACCGACGACGCCAAAAGACCCTGCAACGATTCCAACTATATGCGTCAGGCCTTTTACCCACTGACCCTGCCCTTAACTGTGGGCCCTGGCTCGATCTCGGTTGCCATCACGGTCGGCGCCAACCGGACCGAGGGGTCGGAATGGCGCTGGCCGCTGATCACTGGACTGCTGCTCGGGGCTGTTTTGATCGCAGTTTCGATTTATCTGAGCTATCGCTTCGCGGAGCGGATTGGGCAAGCCCTCGGCGATGCAGCGATGAACGTCATCATTCGGCTGTCGTCTTTTATCCTGGTCTGCATTGGCGTGCAGATCACCTGGAACGGCGTGAGCACCCTTCTACGCTCAGCCTTGGCACATTGAATCAGCGCGTTCCCTCCAAACGCCGCTTGGCCAGTTGCAGATTCTCCGCCAGACTTGCGGGACTACGGCTATCGGCGATGCGCCGCAGAACGGCGCCTTTCGCCCCGGTCATCCCGTCGACGTAAGAACGCTGCGCCGCCAGGAAATAGACCGCGGGCTCGCCCGAATCCGTGCGTACCGGATGGACGTAGTTAAATTCGAGAGCCGCCCTAAAATAGTGCGTCGCGAAGAGCATTTTTGAGAGAATCGCATAGTGCGTGCCATCGGGTTCGGGTAGCTCCTGAATGATCATGTGCTCGCTTCGAACCACGTGCTTCAGGCCGAACGCGGCCTCCTGCCAGTAGAAAAAGTTCTCCGTGGCGGCAGGCGGGTGCAGCGGATAATCCTTGCCGTATCGCACCAGATCCGGGAAGCGATTCCCCAACCGGGTTTCTTCGCCGAGCAGCGAATGGAGTCCCTCGGAAACCGAATAGGGCGACTTCGTGTCGTAATACACCGCCAGCGCGGCGTCGCCGGTGCGCTGATACTCCGTCAGGCGCGCGATCCAGAGCTTGTGAACTAACTTCTCGGCCTGTAGATTCGCATCCGCCGCGCCCCAGTCGACTTTCGTTTTCATTTCTTCCATCACGTCCGCCGGCATCTTGTAAGCGCATTTGCCGGGACGGCACGCGACCAGATCGTTCTTGTTCAAGTCCGGGATATGAAACCCGGCGATATCGGCCTCGACGGGAGGCGAGCTGAATTGTCCCATGCGGACGACTTCCTTGCTTATCTGAAAATGTTCGATGTCGCGATAGGCCTTGATGAAATCGCTCGAAGATACCTTGATCAGAACAACGCCCGCCATCCGCACGTCGTCGGGTTTGCCCGTGGGCGCCATTTTCGAAACGGGACGACCGGATTCGGCTCTCTGGATCTCCCCCTGTGTGAAGTGAAACTCTGCGACCAGCGCCTCGCGCATCTCCGCCGGCATCGACTGAGCGGCGGCGGAGAGCGCGGCTGCGAACCAAGCCAGAAAAGGCCTCATCCTAAGATCTTAGCTCCTCCCGGTCGAGCGGCTGCCCGGGACGAGATCCGTGTCGGATTGTCTGCATAAGCATCGAGATTGGCAGTATTGTTAACCTTTTTGCTCTCTTTTTCTTTTTGACTCCGCCTATTTGCCCCCTTTAAATCCCTGCGCGTGGTAGTAATACGTCACCGGCTAATGCCGGCCAGAAAGGTGAAAACATGAAAACACGTATTTCGATCCTGACGATCGTGGCAGCGGCCCTGTTCGGCGCCGCGGAAAGAGCGCACGCTCAGATCCCGTGGTGTCCTCCAACCTGCCCGCCGCCCAGGATAGCGCCGTCGAGCTCTCCGAAGCCGCAGGCCGCACAGCCGAGAAAGGAAAGAAAAGTTAAGAAGCAAAAGGCAGCCTAGCCTTGCGGGCCGGTTGCTGGTATCCTGTTCGAACCGTGCAATCGGCCCTTATTTTCGCCATTATCTTCGTCGGCGCGGTCGCGCAGACTGCCGCAATCTGGCGATGCCTCCGGGAAGGATTGCTCGCCCGCCACGTTGCCTTCGTTGGACTTACGACCCTTACCCTGAGCCGGGAGGTTGTCGATCTGGTAAGCCGCGGGCACCCTCACCCCTACGTCGAATTCTGGAGGGCGACGCAGTGGCCGATTGCTTTATTGGGTGCATGCGCGGCGATCGAGGCTTTCTGGCGCCTCGCCTTACATTTTCGAAACATCCGCGGCTTCGGATCGATTCTTCTCGGCGGCATCGCGGGCGTGGCCGCCATGGCCGCGCTAGCCGTGACGGCCATTAATTCCGAATGGACCGGATGGTTGCGCGGCCCGTTGAGGTTTGAAGAATGCGTCGAGTTGGGCCTGATGTTGGTGGCGATCCTTTCCCTCGCTTTTTTCCGGCTAGTACCGTCCATTCCGGTTCGTCCGAATTCGATCCGGCATCTCCTGATCCTGGTGACGCTGTTCGGCTCTCAGTTCGCCGGAAACTTTATCGGGCTGGTGAGCGCTGGCCAGTGGCGATTCTCGGCGAATTTGACCATCACGGCCGGCCTTGCCGTGTCCTACACGCTGTGGGTCTTTCTCATGAAGAGGGCGGGGGAATTCTTGCCCTTTTCCGCGCCCCCGGTCATGTCGGCGGAGGAGATCTCGGCCCTTGACGAATGGGACCGGCAACTCTATGCGGAAGGAAGCGCCGCGTTGGGCGACATGGACCCCTCGGAGGAATCCAACCGCCGCAATTCTACAATGCAATCTTCCACCACGCGGACCGGGTTCCCGATTCTGAGCCGGCGGATCGCCGCTGCCCATCGAAGCCGCAGGCAGAGGCGCCGGTAGTGCATCGCCCTTCCCGCAGCCCGGCCGCTGTCAAGCCACCTTCCATCCGCGGCCAGGGTTCGAATCCTGGTGCGGTTTAGCAGCGCGACTTCCCGTTGATAATCCCGCAACCATGCCGCAAAATATCGTTGATGGCAGCGGCGCACGCGCTGCGCAATTTTTGGGTATTCGCCGAACACCGCGCGGATATCGTCGTCGTCGATGATCCGCCGCAGCACGCCATAGCGGTCGAATTCTTCCATCGAGTGGACAGCTTCCATCTTCAGAAGTCAATTTAGTCGCTTTTTGGAAAACTGTCAACGTGCTTTTCCTGCGCCGGACCTGCGCCACTTGGCGCTATTTTTGCCAGAGAACCCGATGCACTTCGAGTGGGATGGATGCACTTTGATGATGCGGTACCACGCGCGGAGTGAAATCGCGGGCATCGCGCCCCGTCTCAACGGTCGCCGAATAGAGAAATCCGCCGTCGCCCAATCCCGACCCGCGATCCATTGGGATTCGGACCGCTTCGCCTCCATTTTGGGCGTCGGCGAAAAGCTCGACGCGAACGGCCTCTGGCTCCAGCCTTCCCAGATACACGCTGGCGTCGAAATGCTGGCGGCCATCCCGGAACTCCACCTTGAGCGGACCAAAACGCAGGCTTCCCCACTCAGCGGCGACCTTCTGTTCCCACTCAAGCAAATCAACGCCGAGCCGGCCTTGTCCCTCGGCACGAGCCAAATAGCCCGCGGCCGCAGGTATGTAGTGATTCTCCGTATATTCGCGCACCGTGCGATTCGCCGAGAACGCCGGCGTCAAGCGAGCCATGCTCTCCCGAATCCGCGCAACCCATTTCGTAGGAATGCCGCTGTGATTCCGCTCGTAGAACTCCGGGACGACTCGCTGCTCCAGAAGCGTGTAAAGCGCCTCGGCTTCCGCTTCGTCCCAAGCCGGATCGTCACCGTGTTCCTGGCCGTCTCCGATAGCCCAGCCCACGTCCGGGCTGTACGCCTCCGCCCACCAGCCGTCGAGCTCGGAAAGGTTCAACCCGCCGTTGACCAGCACCTTCATCCCGCTGGTGCCGCTGGCCTCCCAAGGTCTGCGCGGCGTGTTCAGCCAGACATCCGCCCCACCGACCAGCCGCTGCGTCAGCAGCATGTCATAGTCGCTCAGGAAAACTACGGGAGAACGCACGCCGGCCGCTCGAATGAACTCGCTCCATCGGCGAATCATTTCCTGCCCCGCCGGATCCTCCGGGTGTGCCTTGCCCGCCAGGACCAGCTGTGCCGGTCGATTGGGATTCCGCAGAATCGCCATCAAACGGGCGGGATCGTGAAGCAACAGATTCGGCCGCTTATAGGTCGCGAAACGCCGCGCAAATCCCAACGTCAGAGCGTTGAAATCGAAAATTTGTCCGGCATCCGCGATCTCAGCGGAACATCCGCCTAAAATCGCCACCTGACGCGAGTAGCGGGTTCTCACGTATTCGATCAAGGACTTACGCGCCTCGGTCCGCATCTGCCAGACCGAACCTTCGTCCGTCTTCCGGATATTTGCATCAATCTGATCCAGATCGCCGTGCCAGCATCGCTGCCCGCAAACATCCGTCCACAAACGATGGGCCGGTTTCGCGTCCCAGGTGGGCATGTGGACCCCGTTGGTGACGTGGCTGACCGGCACTTCGATCGTCGGCCATCGCGGGAACAAAGGCTGAAACAGACTGCGGCTGACGGCTCCATGCAATCGGCTGACCCCATTAACCGCGCCGCTTCCTCTTACGGCAAGGTATGCCATGTTAAACGGCTCCTGTTCGTCGCCGCCGTTCTGCCCTAAGGCCATGAGCTCCTCAAAGGAGATCCGCAGCCGGTCGGCGCAATACTTCGCAAAATGATTTCGCATCAGGTCCGCCGGAAAGCGGTCGAACCCGGCTTCCACTGGCGTGTGGGTCGTGAACAGATTCCCCGCGCGCGTCACCGTCAACGCAACCGGAAATGGATGACCCGTATCTTCCATGTACGTGGCGGCACGATCGAGCACCGCGAACGCTGCATGGCCTTCGTTCAGATGACAAACTTCCGGGTGAATCCCCATCGATCGAAGCATCCGCCATCCCCCTACCCCCAGCACATGCTCCTGTCTCAGCCTCAAGTCCGGTCCGCCGCCATAGAGTTCACTGGTGATTCCGCGGTATAGGGGAATATTGGCGGGATCGTTGGTATCGAGAAGGTAAAGCCTGGTTCGGCCCACCTGGACTTCCCAAGTCCGGATCCACAGGTCGCAGCCGGGGAAGGGAATCGATAGGCGAAGCCAGTCGCCGTTCTCCTTCCGCACCGGCTTGATCGGTAGCTGGCCCGGATCGTTAAAAGGATACAGCGCCAGTTGGTTACCGTTGCGATCGATTTCCTGCCGGAAATAACCTTGATCGTAAAGCAGACCGATCGCGTACACCGGGACTCCCAGATCGTCCGCCGCTTTGAGTTGATCGCCCGCGACATTTCCCAGTCCGCCCGAATAGATGGGCAGCGCCTCGCTCAACATGTATTCCATGCTGAAGTACGCGACGGCGGTCAGTTGGGACTTCGGATGTTCCTGCTGAAACCACCGCGGCGACTCGCTTTCGGCGCTTCTTGCCGATGTCACCTTGGCCAGAGCCGCCTGAAACGCGGGGTCGGATGTGATCTCTTCCAGCCTTTTTCCCGAGACCGTTTGCAGCACCACCCACGGATTGTGCGTGAGCTCCCATAATTCCGGATTCAGTTGCTTCCAGAGCGCTCCGGCGCCCTGATTCCGCGCGGCGCTTAGGTCCAACGCAAGCTGTGCCAAAGCGTCTTCGGATGATTGTTCTGAAGGGAAACTTGTATAAGTCGGGTTGCCCATTTTCTCTCCATTCTCAAGCCGAGGCTCGCGATTGGCTATTCGTATCTGAGCGCGCGGACCGGATCGATATGCGAAGCTCGCCATGCCGGCACAAAAGCCGCCGCCACCGTTACGAATCCGAGCACGATCACCGCCGAAGCCAGAATCAGAGGATTGCCAGCCTCAATTCCGAACAATTGCGACTGTGCGAATCGTCCCAGCCCGATTGCCGCCGCGGCGCCAATCGCAATGCCGATCGAAACGATTTTCGCCGCCTCCCACAAAACCATCCGCAGCACGTCGCCAGGCAACGCCCCCAGCGAGATGCGCACCCCAATTTCCGCGGTCCGCCGCGCCACCGCGTACCCGACCACCCCATACAGCCCCACCGCCGCGAGCAAAGTTGCGAGAATACCGAAGGCTGCGGACAGCAGCGCAATGAGCCGGTCCGTGTAGATCGAGTTGCGGATCAGCAACGCCATCGTCTCGGGATTTCCGATCGGCACGGCCGGATCGAGCGATCGCACCATCCGCCGGAACGTCGGAACCGAGGCTGCTCGCATCGCCCGTCGTTCTCACGTAAAACACGAGTCTTTCCGGTTTATCCCATTGTGTATAAGGAAAATAGACAGTCTCAACGGGTGGCTTTCGAACGTCTTTGTGGCTGTCGGCGACCACCCCGACAATTTCACGATCCAGCTTGACATTACCGCCGCCAAACGTCATCCTTCGCCCTATCGGATTCGCCGAACCGAAGTATCGCTTCACGAAAGTCTGGTTGACCACCACCACCTTCGGCGCGCCAGCATCGTCGCGCGCGTTGAACTCCCGGCCGGCCTGCACCGGAATCCCCAGCGCTCGGAAGAATCCAGGATTGATCGCAGCATGCTGCGAGCCCGTGTACTCATTTTCCGCGGCTCGATAACCTTCAACGGTGATATTGCCGCCATTGTCGGAGTTGGAAAACGGCCCGGCATTCGAAGCTCCTGCGCCCACGACGCCGGGAATCGTATCCAGCCGCTCTTCGAGCTCGCGGTAAAACGCAACCGCATTCGCTGTGTCAGGGCGTGTCGGCGTGGCATCCACTGAAAAAGTCAACAGGCGTTCCGCGCGAAATCCGAGGTCGACCTGGGTCAGCCGGTACAAGCTATCCGCAAACAGCCCGGCCCCGGCCAGAAGCGTCAGCGAGAACGCGACCTGCGCGGTGACCATGATTTTACGCATCCCCGCGGTGCCGCCGCCAGAAGCTTGTGACGCTTGATCTTTCAGCGTGACCGCAACATCGGGCCGCGTGGCTCCCAGCGCCGGAATCAGCCCGAACGCCAGCCCGCAGCCCGCTGCCAGCGCGAGATTGAACAGCAGCACTCGTAGATCTAACCCTGCTTTCAACCAATTGCCAGAGTAATCGTCAGGCAGCACATGAATCAGCGCTCCCTGAGCCCAAACCGCGGCGATCAGTCCCAACGCGCTTGCCGCGAGAAACAGAACCAACCCTTCGATCAGAAGCTGCTTGACGACGGCCGCCCGTCCCGCTCCCAACGCCAACCGGATCGCGATCTCCCGCTGCCGTCCGGCCGCCCGCGCCAGCATCAGACCCGCAACGTTCGAACAGGTGATCAGCAGCACCAAAGCCGCTAGCGTCATCACCACCACCAGTGGCTTCTCCCATTGCCGCCGCAATCCGTTGATCCCTTGCGCGGCCGGCCGCACCTCCAGCCGATGATTCAGAAACTTTTCTTTCTCGCGGCCGCCCGCAATGTGCGGATTGCGCGCCAGCTCGGCCTCCGTGATCGACCGGTATGCGACATCGGTGGCCGCCTGGGCCTGTGGCATTTTAATGCCGCGCTGCATGCGCGCGAAAATATTCAGCCAGCGGAACGTGACATCGTCCAGAGCGTTCCAGGTCGGCCGCACCGCCTTCTGCATCGCAATCGGAACATACAAATCGGGGGTCGAACCCGAATGAATTCCGTTGAACCCCGCCGCAGCCACGCCGATGACGACCATCGGATGTCCGTTGACCGTCACAGTCTGATTCAGGACGCCGGGATCGTTTCCGAAACGGCTCGACCAGTAACTGTGGCCGAGGACAATCACGGGATGCGCGCCCGGCTGCCCGTCGTCATCGGGCGCCATCACGCGGCCAATGGACGCGCCGACGCCTAGCGTTTCGAAGAAGTTTCCGGACACGATTTCAGCCGCCGCGTTCTGCGTCTCGGCATGGTAGGAGAGCGCGACCCGGGCGCTCGACCGCGCGATGGTCCCGGAGAATGCCGGGTCGTGGTCGCGCAGCTCGCGATACGTGGGATAAGAAAACACGGATTCGAAGTTGTCGCTGGTGCTGGTTCCATTGGGCGAATACTCCCGGTGCAGCAGGACCAGCCGTTCCGGGTCGGCGACCGGCAGCAGCCGGAACAGAACCTGATCCATAAGCGAAAAAATCGCCGTGCTCGCGCCGATCCCCAGCGCCAAAGAAACCATCGCGACGGTGGTAAACATCCCATTCCGGCGCAAGGTTCGAACCGCAAACACCAGATCCTTCCACATACGCTCTATTGAATCATGCACCACGAGCCGCGACCAAAGGAAGCGGCCGGCCGCGCTGTGTCAGACAGATTCCCTAGGGTCCTGAGCCAGAAAATCGCAGCATTACACCCCAACGTCATTCCGAGCGGAGCGAGGAATCTGCTTTTCGTTCGGCTGTTATCAACGCTTTAAAAGCAGATCCCTCGCTGTGCGCTCGGGATGACGGGCGTTGCAAGTATGACTACGTGGCGCAGCAATTAGGACGCTAGTGCACCGTCGGATACTTGATCCCGAGCTGCTCCAGATACGTGTCGTACTTCTCCGGATTGTAGTAGAACTGCTTCATCCGCTCGCGATATGTCGCCATGATTTTTTCGTTCAACCAGATCGCAGGCTTATCGTCGGGACGCAGGAAACTCGTATACTTCGCGTCTTTGGTTTGCACGTTGTTGAAGTAATCCCGCGCTTTAACTACCAATCCCGGATGCAGCAGCAGGTCGAGCACCGTCATCGCCTGCACCTTCGCGCCCGCGATGACGCCTTTGTGCGCGATCGGCGTCGCCATCGAAACCGCATTGGCCCAGTTGTGCCCGGGACCAGCCTGAATGTTGGACGGGAACCGCAGAACGACCGTCGGCACATTCCAGGAAATGTCGCCAATGTCGTCTGATCCGCCGCCCATGGGCCCGATGTTGTTTTCGCCATCAGCGGGCTCCTCGCGCGGCGGCCTCAGTTGCGAGACTTTCAACGGCAGCCCGATCACGGGAACTTTCAGCTCCTTTTGCAGCGCCTTGGCCAACGTCTGGTCCGCATCCGACCACTGCGGCAACCCGACTTTCTTGATGTTCTCGTACATATCTTCCGCGATCGGCTGATTCCCGTAAGGCGACCACGCGCTACCCAGCAGCCGCGACGTGAACGTCGTGTCGGTCATCAGCGTCGCGCCGGTTGCCATGTTGTCGGCGATGCGCCACAGATCCATCACGTGCGGATAATCGGCCTCGCGCAGGTAATACCAGACTGTAGCGTTCGGAGGCACCACGTTCGGCTGATCCCCGCCATTGGTGATCACATAATGCGTGCGCTGCGCCAGACGCAGATGCTCGCGCCGAAAATTCATTCCGACGTCCATCAGTTCCACAGCGTCCAGCGCGCTGCGTCCACGCCACGGAGCCGCGGCTGCGTGCGCGCTCTCGCCCTTGAACATGTACTCGATCGAGATCATCGCGTTGCTGCCCGACGGTCCATAACTGACGTTCAGATTCGTTCCGACGTGCGTAAACAGACAAACATCAACGTCTTTGAACATCCCCGCGCGGACGTACTGAGCCTTGGTGCCGTCCTCTTCCTCGGCGACCCCCGGCCACAGGCGCAGCGTGCCCTGGATGTGTTCCCGCTCCATCACTTTCTTAACCGCGATCGCGGCCAGGATGTTCAACGGCACTCCCGAATTGTGACCTTCCCCATGTCCCGGCGCGCCTTCAATGATCGGATCGTGATACGCCACTCCCGGCTTGTTCGAGGCCTGCGGAATATCGTCGATATCCGATCCCAGCGAGATCACCGGCTTGCCCTGTCCCCAGCTCGCCACCCACGCCGTCGGAATCCCCGCGATGCCGCGCTCAATCTTGAATCCCTCCTTTTCGAGGATTCCCGACAGGTATTTCAACGTCTCGAATTCCTGGAATCCAAGCTCGCCGAAGCTGAAGACGCTGTCGACCATCACCTGCGCCTGCTTTTTCATCCCGTCGATCTGACCCGCCAGATCCGCCTTCATCGCGGCTTCGCGCTCCGCGGGAATCTTCCCCTGCCCCAGCGCGATCACCGGCGCAAGCAGCGCCATCATCCAACGATTCCTCATCAACACCTGTCTCCTTCCGGCAAATTCATCCTTGTCGCCAGCGCCGGCCAGCGCGCACTGGATTGCACCACTTTCATCAGCGGAGTCCGCAAATACCCGATCACCGACGGATCGCGCTGCTCGATGGCTTTCTCGATCCAATCCGCGGCCGCATCGGTTTCCCCGCACATAGCATGGAACACCGCCAAAGCCATCGGAGTCCCGTAAGCATTCGCGGACGCATTCAGTTTTTCGACCAACGCATCCGCGCGCACCCGCTCGCCCGATTGAATCAGCACGGCGGCCAGAATCGCAATCACGCGAACATTCCACGATGCCAGCCGGTAAGCCCTTTCAGCCGCGTCCAACGCTGCCGCCAGGTCTCCTCGGAATGCGTGGATGCGGGCCAGCGCCAGATAGACGCTCCATCTGCTTTTGTCGGTCTCCAGGGCTTTTTCGGAAAGCGCAATCGCGCGATCGTCCAGTCCCGCGTCGTGCAAGCCGTTAATCAATGCGACTCGCATACCGAAATTCAGCGGATCCGACTCGAGCGCGCGTTCCAACTCCTTGACTGCCTGATCGAGGTGTCCCAGAGGCAGCAAATGGTAAAACGCATAGCACCACCGCACCCCTGCCGTCACCGAATCGGCGGCCATCGCCTGCTGGAACCACCGCTCCGACGCCTTCCAGTCATAGTCATACGTCGCGGCGCCGACCGCCATCGCCGCGAGTGCCTCTGGAAGCGAAGGATCCAGTTCCAGAGATTTGCGCGCGGACTCGCGCGCCGCCCCCATCACTTCCCGAGCCGGCTCCAGCCCGTTGAACGCCAGCGACCAGTAATAGCTGGCCAGTGCCGCATGCGCCAGCGCGTACTCCGGGTCGAGCGAAATCGCTTTCTCGAAATATTCCTTGCTTCGCCTCAAGCCGTCCGGCGTGCCATCGAACTGGTAATGCCGGCCTTTCAGCAGAGCCTCAAAAGCGGGCAGTTCCGGAGTGTGACGCCGATTTTCCGCCAGTTCCCCGGAAAGCTTCAGCTTGAGCGCGCCGGCGATCGCGCTCGATATCTCATCCTGCACCGCGAACACGTCGGCCATTTCCGCATCGTAACGCTCCGACCATAGATGATAACCGTCGGCCGCGTTGATCAACTGCGCGGACACTCGGATCCGGCTGCCCGCCCGCCGTACGCTTCCTTCCAGGATCGTCCGCACGCCCAACGTTTCCGCAATTTTTCGGATATCCTGTTTCTCTCCGCGAAACGCGAATGCCGATGTTCGCGCCGTCACCTTCAACCCGCGCACGTGTGTCAGCGCATTGATGATCTCCTCCGCCAATCCATCGCTGAAATATTCATTCTCTTTATCCGCGCTGAGATTGGCGAACGGCAGCACCGCGATCGAAGCCTCGGCCCGTGCTGCCTGCATCGGTACGGTTTGCGTCGGACTCCTCAGCGCCTCCAGCGCCGCGCGAACCTCCTGCATCTGCTGAAACCGGTCCTCCGCATGCTTCCTCAGGCACCGCATCAGAATCGGCTCAAGCCCCGGAGGAGCCATCGATCCTAGCGGCGACGGCTCATCTCTCAATACTGAAGTCAACACGGAAGCGATAGAATCGCCTGGGAATGCCCGGCGTCCGGTGATCAATTCGTATACCACGGCGCCAAAACTGAAAATATCCGACCGGGCATCGAGCGGCCGTCCTTCCGCTTGCTCCGGGGCCATGTAAGCTGCCGTCCCGATCACCGATCCCGCCAAAGTACGTGTGACATCGGCACTGCCATTGGCGGCCAGCTTCGCCAACCCGAAATCGAGCAGTTTTACCGATCCATCCTCGGCGACCATAATATTGGCCGGCTTCAGATCGCGATGCGTGATCCCCTTGCGATGTGCTGCTTCAAGCGCGGCCGCGATCTGCACGGCCACGCGCAGCGCGTCGTCGCCCCGCAACGGCCCTTGCAGCGGCTTTCCTTCCAGATATTCGAGCACCAGATAGCTGCGACCTTCATGTGTGCCGATGTCGTAAAGTGCACAAATATTGGGATGATTCACCGCCGAAATCGCGCGGGCTTCGGCTTCGAAGCGTTCCGAAAACTCGCTGGCCAGAATTTTCACCGCGACCACGCGACCCAGCCGCGTATCGGTGGCCTTATAGACCTCGCCCATACCGCCCGCACCGATGGGTGCCACGATCTCATAGGGACCCAGCCGTGTTCCGGGAGCCAACGACATAAGATGCTGAACGATTCTAGCCTACCCTACAATGTGGAGCAGAGAAAAACATGTCCAAATCGCGCCGGCAGTTTCTGAACACGTCCATCGCTCTGATGGGAGCCACCGCTGCGTGCAGTAAGAAGCCACCCACGTCCGCCGAACTCCCTGCTGGCGCGCCGACCGCCTTCGCTACGGCGCCGGCCGTCGGACCCGAAGTGTCGCCTTCCACGTTCGCCAACGCGGAAAAGCTGGTCCAGTTTGAAATGACCCCCGATGAGCGATCCCAAGCCGCCGGAAGCTGGCGCAGCGCGATCGCCCCGCTTTACGAGCGCCGCACCGGACCTCGCAAAGTTGCCTTGGCCGACCCTATAGCCCCTTTCTCGCGCGTCGACCCGACCAGCCTCGGCCAGACCGCCAACCCCGATCGCGACCGCTTCGTCCGTACCAAGTCCGAGTCGAAACTACTGCCATCGAGCGACGACGACATCGCCTTCGCCCCGCTGACCCAGCTCGCCCGATGGATCGAAGAGCGCAAAATCACCTCGGAGCGCCTCACTCGACTCTATCTTGATCGCCTGGATCGCTTTAATCCCAAGCTCCGCTGCGTGATCACGCTCACGCGCGACTCGGCACTCGCGCAAGCCAAAGCCGCAGATCAAGAAATCGCCGCCGGCAAGTATCGCGGACCGCTGCACGGTATCCCGTGGGGCGCCAAGGACCTGATCGACACCGCCCGCATCCCCACCACCTATGGAGCCGAGCCATACAAAGATCGCATCCCCGACCACGACGCGGCCGTCGTGAAGCGCCTCAACGACGCGGGCGCGGTGCTGGTCGCGAAACTGAGCCTGGGTGCGCTCGCACTGAACGATATCTGGTTCGGCGGACAAACCGTGAATCCCTGGCTGCTCGAAGAAGGCGCATCCGGGTCGAGCGCGGGCCCTGGAGCCGCCACCGCTGCGGGTTTGGTCGGATTCTCCATCGGCAGCGAGACCGGCGGCAGCATCGTCAGTCCCTCGATGCGCTGCGGCATCACCGGATTGCGCCCCACCTACGGCCGAGTGCCGCGCACCGGCGCGATGACCCTGTGCTGGTCCCTCGACAAGCTCGGCCCCATGACGCGCGGCGTCGAAGACGGGCTGCTGGTTCTGCAAGCCATCTCCGGCCCCGATGCCGGCGACGTATCGAGCGTCCCCAGCCGCCTCGACTTCGACGCCAACGCGAGCGTCCAAGGCTTGCGCGTCGGCTACTTCCCGAAGTGGATGAAAGAAGCACCCGCCACCGACGTCGACCGCGCCGCTCTCGATACCGTGAGCAAACTCGGAATGGTTCCGGTCGAAGTGTCCCTGCCCGACTGGCCCTACGATTCGCTGCAACTAATCTTGTTCGCCGAAGCCGCCGCGTCTTTTGAAGAACTCACGCTCAGCGGCAAGCTGAAAACCCTGAAAGCGCAAGTGCCCGACGCATGGCCCAACCTGTTTCGCCAGTCGAGATTTCTGTCCGCGGTCGATTTCGTGCAAGCCGACCGCTTCCGACGCCTGGTCGCAATGGAGATGGCTCGTGTGTTCTCCAACGTCGACTTGCTACTGGTCGCGTCCCTGCGCGATGAGATGCTCACCATCGGCAACTTCACCGGCCATCCGTCCCTGACCTTCCGTGCGGGATTCGTACAAGTCGCGCAAGCCCGCAGCGACTGGGCTCCCGATCCAGCGCATCCCTTGCCGACCTTCAATCCGCCGCGCCGCGTGCCTCACGGCGTCACGCTGATCGGGCGCCTGTTCGACGAAGGAACATTGGGCCGCGCCGGTATCGCGATGGAGCGCAGTCTAAACGTCGCCGGCGAGCGCCCGCCCGGCTTCTAGGTGATGCTCGGCGCCCAGATGAGTGTCCTTGAACCGGGTCGGATACTTCAATCCGTATCCCAGCATCCGATCCATGCCGATATGCGCGATCCAGATCAAACCGAGCAGCAACACCTGATGGTTATTGGTGCCAATCGCGTAGCCAGCCAGCAGCAGCGGGCTCACATACGTGTGGATGGCGTTGTAAAGAGCAGCTCCCGTTCGAGCGTTCGCGAGGTAGCCAACCATGGAAAAATCGGGCGTCAGAAACAGCAGCGCGAACCATCCCCAACCACCGTGGCTCCAATGATAGGCGAACAGCGCGAGGATGAAAACGATTGCGCCTTCCAGATGCAACAAAGGCCGGGGATTCATGTCGTTCATTCTCGACCCACGCGACCAGATTCGCAATTTCCCGTAAACTGACCTCCAGCGATGCGACTCGAGATCAGCAAAGCCGTGCTTCCAGCCAACCTTCGAAGTCTCACCGCCTTCGATCACCTGGTCTTCAGCAAATCCGACTGGTTTCCTCGCGAAGCGTGGACGACTTACGATTCGTACTGGATGCGTTTGGACGGCAGGAAAATCGGATGCTGCGCCATGCAGGAGCACGTGAACTTTCAGGACGACGTTCACGCCGATGATGCTCCCCGCGAGGGTTCACTATATATCGCCTCCACCGGCATTCATCCCGACTTTCATGGCATGGGATTCGGCCGGCTTCTGAAAAACTGGCAGGTATCCTACGCTCGCTATCGTGGCTTCGAAAGGATCGTCACCAACACCCGGAAAAGCAACGCCGCGATGATCGCGCTCAACCGGAAGTTCGGTTTTCGAATCATCCGGACCACTCCGCGCTACTACTCCAATCCAGTTGAGCCAGCGGTCGTCATGGAACTCACATTGCTGGGACCGTCGTAAGTTCGACCCCGCATAGGCTACCAAGTTGCTCGTCATTTATTTGGAGAATTTCCATGATCGCAGCAGACTTATTACAAAAGATCGGTGATTCCCTTGGAACTACGGCAACCGTCAAATCCGTTTTCGGCGAGCCTATTCATTCGGAAGGAAAAACCGTGATTCCAGTGGCGAAAGTCGCGTATGGATTTGGGGCCGGAGCGGGCTCGCGCTCTTCAGCCGGCGGCGAGGAGGGTGCGCCGAAACACGATGGCGGAGGCGGAGGTGGGGGAGTTCGCGCGTATCCCGCCGGCGCGCTCGAAATCACCGCAACCCACACACGCTTCGTGACTTTCCCGGATTTGCGTCTGCTTTCAGGCGTCTTCGCCGCCGGAGTCTTGCTTGGCGGATTCCTACTAGGCCGGAGGCCCAGATGATATGCGACGGGCCTGGAGGCCCCCATGATATGCGAAATGATATGCGAAATGACGTGCGACCCATTCTGGTCTTATATGCGACCCGCGAAGGACAGACTCAGCGCATCGCCGAACATATCGGCGATGAAGCACGGGCGCGCGGTTTGGCGGCGGATGTGGTTAGCGCAGCCGAATTGCCGCCCGGTTTTGCGGTGGCCGCCTACTCGAAAGCGATCATCGCTGCATCCGTACATCGGGGCCGGCACGAAAGGGAGATGGTCGATTTCGTCCGGCGCTACGTTTGGCAACTGGATAGCATGCCGGCGGCTTTTGTTTCGGTAAGCCTGTCGAAGGCGGGCGCCGACGATCCTACCTCCTCACCGGAGCAACGCGCGAAGGCTACCGCCGACGTGGAATACATGATCTCGCGCTTTCTGAACGAAACCCGCTGGCATCCTTCGAAAATCCGAGCCGTGGCCGGCGCGCTGCGCTATACCCAGTACAACTTCTTTCTGAAATTCGTGATGAAGCGCGTCGCGAAAGCCGCGGGAGCCAGTACGGATACCTCGCGCGATCACGAATTCACAGACTGGATGGCGCTTGACCGCTTCCTCGACGAATTCCTAACGACCCCCGTCGCGACATCCCGTTGATTGCCGGCGCTTTCAAACAACCGCGATCCAACCGAGCCGCGACCGCCAGGAAGCGGTTAATGGTGATCCTAAGTTAAACCAACAAGCAAGCGGTTAATGGTGATCCTAAGTTAAACCAACAAGCAAGCGGTCACTTTTTCTGAAGACGCAAATCCCAAACCCGCTGCTCGCCGATACTCATCTCGGTAATCCGGCCTTGCCCGTTCCGAATAAACCGCACGCTTCCCAATGACGAGCTGAACGCATCCCGATACGTTGGCGTCAGTGCAATCCTCGTGTCCGGACGCCGATGGATCACCAGCCCGCCATTCTCCACGGCAACCTTCAGCGTCACTTCCGCCTCATCGCTCGTATACTCGCCGGCCATCGACTCCAGATCCGCCACCGACGGCGTCGCCCGCTCCACTTTCTCGTAATAATTCCCCTCATCAACCTCCGTCGCCATGCGTAACCGCACCACTTTTCCCGAAGCGTCGGATTCGAACTCAGCCCGCGGCCCTTCTTCGCCCAGTACGAAAACATTATTCGAAATCGGCCTGAGGGCCCCTCGACGATCCATCTGCAAATGACCGTCCTTCACTGCAATCGACAGCGTTTCATGATCGCGCACGCTGCTGTAAAGTCCCTCAAAACCACTCGAAACCAGCACATCACCGTAGACCGGCTTCGTCGGCATCGCAGTCAAGTACACATCCGCCACCCGATGCCCGAGCTGCGTGGCGTTCGCGGAAGCCACGTTACATAGAACCGCGACCGACAATCCCTGATCCGGATATCGCCCGAGCCATGCCCGATAACCCGCCGTGCTCCCGCTGTGGCTCACCTCGCGCAGTCCCCTGTAGTTCAGCACCATCAGTCCCGCCGCATACGCGATGGTACGTCCGTCATTCAACCGCCCCTGCTGCTCTTGCGCCTCGACGAACGCCCGCCCTCCCACTTTCGCGGTGGTGAAATTCTGATTCCAACGCAATAGATCGCCGACCGTAGTCAGCAGCCCTCCATTGCCGTACACATCTTCAAACGGCATCAGCATCCGAACGGTCCCGCCATTGTCCGCATACGCGATCGCGCGATTCTTCACGATCCGCTGAAAATCGTCGCGCCACTGCGTCGAGCTCATATCCAGCGGACTGAAAATCGAGTCGCGCGTAAATTCCGGAAACGGTTTGCCGCTCACCTTGGCCACCAGCATCGCCGCGAGATTAAATCCAGTGTTGCTGTACGAATATTCCGCGCCCGGAGGATAATTCAGGGCACGCTGCCGGCTGACAATCTCCAAAACATTCGCATGCGTATAAACTCGCGTGGTCCGAGGCCACCCCGCAATCGATTCGACACTTCCCCAGTCGCGCAGCCCACTGGTGTGGTTGATCATGTGCCGGATGGTCAGCGTCTTCCCGTAATCGGGAACCTCCGGAATGTATTTCCGCACCGGATCGTCCAGCGAAAGCTTCCCCTGCTGCGCTAACAATAGAATCGATCCGGCCGTAAATTGTTTCGAAACCGATCCAGCTTCGAAAATCGAATCTGGCTTGATCGCGACGTTATGTTCCAGGTCGGCCATTCCATAACCCGCGCTCGACACCGTTGCTCCCTTGACCGTCGCGCCCACCGCGCACCCCGGACTATCCGCACGATTGTAGCGGGCGAAAATCTTGTCGACCTCGCGGCTCGCATTCGTCTGCTGCGCGCACGCAACGCCGCATCCGAGCAAAATGGACGAACACAAAACTCGATGCCACATGATTCTGATAGGATAATCCTGTTTTGTTGGAGAAGGAGTTTCCCCTCATGAAGTGGATCGCAATAACTTTGATATTTGTTCTGACCGCCATCACCGCGGTCGCCCAGGATGAGCCAGCCCAAGGTGGCGGCCGAGGCGCAGGAGCCGGAGCCGCGGCCCTTCCTCCACCGAATCCCCAGCCCTTCGACCGTGTCATCAACAAAGACGCCAAGACCAAAAAAGGCCTGTTCACCATCCACCAGGTCGGCGACCGTTTTTATTACGAAATCCCCAAAAGCGAGTTGGGCAAACAGTATCTCTGGAACACCCAGATCGCCAAGACCACGCTCGGCGTCGGCTACGGCGGCGGCCAGATGGCGAACCGCGTAGTGGCTTGGGAGCTGCACAGCAATCGCGTCTATCTGCGCGACATCAATTTCAGCCTGACCGCCAAGCCCGACTCGCCCATCGCCGAGGCCGTGAAAGACGCCAACAACGACACCATCATCATGGCATTCAACGTCGCCGCCTATCACGATGGCGACCCGGTGATCGACGTCAGCCGCCTGTTCAACACGGACGTCCCCGAAATCAGCGCCCGCACTCACCTGGGCGCGACCGCGTTCGACGCCTCTCGCTCCTTTATCGATCACATCAACACTTACCCCGATAATATTGAAGCCGAAGCCACCGCGACCTACACCCGCACCGGCAACGCGACCACCCCGGCGGGCGGACGGGGCGGCGGATTAGGCGTCACCGCGATGCGCGGAACCAGCGCCACCGTCGTGCTCCATCACAGCATGGTGCGCCTGCCTGAAAAGCCCATGATGCCTCGTCTGTTCGACGAGCGCGTCGGCTATTTCACCACCGCGCAGATGGATTACACCGCCGATGAATATCGCGCCCGCACCGTGCGCTACATCGCTCGCTGGCGGCTGGAGAAAAAAGATCCCAGCGCCGCCATGTCGGAGCCCGTGAAGCCGATCGTCTATTACATCGATTCCGCCACGCCCAAGAAATGGGTGCCCTGGCTGAAAAAAGGCGTCGAGGATTGGAATGAAGCCTTCGCGGCCGCCGGTTTCAGGAACGCGATACTCGCCAAAGACGCTCCCACCCCGCAGCAGGACCCCGATTGGAGCCCCGAAGACGTCCGCTATTCCGTGATCCGCTGGCTTCCGTCCACCGTTGAAAACGCCAGCGGCCCGCACATCTCCGATCCTCGAACGGGCGAGATCCTGAACGCCGACATCCAGTTCTATCACAACGTCATGAACCTGGCTCGCGACTGGTATTTCGTCCAGGTCGGCCCGCTCGATCCGCGCGCGCAGAAGCTCCCGCTGCCGGACGAATTGATGGGACGCTTGCTCGAATATGTCGTTTGCCATGAAGTCGGGCACACCATCGGCTTCCAGCACAACATGAAGGCCAGTTCGATGTATCCGGCCGACAAGATCCGCGACAAGGATTTCGTCCACAAAATGGGCCACACACCCTCGATCATGGACTACTCGCGCTTCAATTACGTGGCCCAGCCCGAAGACAGAATCGCGACCGAAGATCTGATCCCGCGCATCGGTCCTTATGACATTTGGGCCACTAAATGGGGCTATTCGCCGCTTCCGGCGAACACGCCGAATGAGGAAAAACCGACTCTCGATAAATGGGCTCGCGAGCAGGATTCGACGCCCTGGTATCGTTTCTCGACTCCCAACTCCGCCGGCTCGGACCCAGGCGAAGAAACCGAAGCCGTCGGAGACGCCGATCCGGTCAAATCCACCGCGATGGGGATGAAAAACCTCCAGCGCGTCGCCAAACTTCTGATGCCCGCGACCGCCTGGAAAGAAGGCGGAACCTATGAGGATTTGAGCGAACTTTACGGCCGCATGTTGAGCCAATGGCAGCTCGAAATGAATCACGTCGCCCAGGTGGTCGGCGGATTCAACAGCCAGGAGAAGGTGGTCGGTCAGGAGGGCCGCGTCTTCACTCTGATTCCAAAACCGCGCCAGGAAGAAGCCGTGAAATTCCTGGTCGAAAACGCGTTGACCACTCCGGTTTGGATGATCGATCCGGAAATTCTGCGCCGTATCGAACCGACCGGCGTTTTGATGCGGATCCGCAACGCGCAGTTGAGCGTCCTGAACACTCTGTTAAATGATCAGCGCTTCGCGCGCCTGATCGAGCAACAGGCCGTCGACGGCGGGCCTGCCTATACAGCCGCCGAGCTGTTGACCACAGTTCGCAAGGGTGTCTGGAAGGAACTAGAGTCGCCCCAAGTCAAGATCGACGCCTATCGCCGCAACTTACAGGACGCGTTCCTGGAACTGGTAAACACGAAACTGAACGGTGCCGTCGAACCCGCAGCCGCAGGCCGGGGCGGAAACGGCGGAGGCCGCGGTGGTGGGACGCCTCCTAAGAGCGACGACGAAATACCATTTTATCGCACTGAATTACGGGCTCTAAACGCATCCATTACTATAGCTCTGCCTAAGGCCACCGATCACGATACGAAGGCACATCTTGAAGGTGCGCGCGATCAAATCGCGAAAATCCTGGATCCCAAGTTTCTGCCGCCAGCCCCGGTCGCTGCGGCGGGCGGTCGCGGAGGCGGCTTCAAATAAAAGCGAAAAGCGCGGGACTTCTACTATTCCGCCAGAACGGGGCCTCGCTTGAAGTGCTTCTGGCCCACCCCGGAGGCCCTTTTTGGGCCGGTAAGGACGCCGCCGCCTGGTCGATCCCGAAGGGCGAGTTCGAGGAGGACGAGCAACCCCTGGACGCCGCAAAGCGCGAGTTTCAGGAGGAAACCGGCGTTTCGCCCGAAGGCGACTTTATCCCTCTGCAACCGCTTCGCCAGCCCAGCGGCAAGCTGGTGTACGCCTGGGCCCTTCGCTCAGATTTCGATCCATCCGTGTTGAAAAGCAACACATTTACCCTGGAGTGGCCGCCGAAGTCAGGCAAAAAGCGCGTGTTTCCGGAGGTCGACAAGGCGGCCTGGTTTGGAATCGAGGACGCCAGGCGTAAGATCCTGAAGGGGCAAGCTCCCTTCCTAGACCAGCTCCTCGCTCGACTGGCAGAATAAGTCGTTTCGATGCAACCGAATTGATTACTCATGCATCAAAGGTAATGAGGACCCAGGCACACTGACTCGAGACGCAACAGAGGAGCGCCTCAGTGGCCAGTCGTTTCACATGGAACAACTTGAGCAACATCTACTAGCAGATCTCGGAAACGCGCCGCTTGGCGCTCTGGAGGAGTCGCCCGACTTCGCCGAGGACGAAGGCGGCGAAGAGCTTAGCGCGACTCCTGAGCAAGCCATCACCGACGACCCGGTGCGCGTCTACCTGCGTGAAATGGGAATGGTGTCCCTGCTCACCCGGCAGCGGGAAATCGAGCTTGCGCGTCGTATGGACCGGGGCAATTTCGCCATTCGAAAGTCGCTTTCGCGGTCGTCTGTGATTCAAGGCCGGGTGCTCGCCCTCGGCCGGGAAATACGTGGGGGCGAGACTCAACTCGAAGATGTGGTCGAAATCGCGGGCGACGATGATGCAGCCAAGAAGCGCTCGCGCCTCAAAGCTTTGCGCTCATTTGCTCATGTGGAGGATCTGGATCGGGAGCGAGTCAGCCTAGAGGCCAAGCTCGCCGCGGCTCCCAAGCGCCAAGTCCACGTTCAGGCACGACTTAAGAGCGACTTGGTCCGGTTGAGAATCAAAATCTCGCGGGGGATTCGCGAGATCCCTTTCCGAGCCAAGCAATGGAAGGCTTTCTCCGCCGCTTTGGAAAGCGAACTCGCAAAAAATAGCCGCGCCAAAGAGCTTCGTCGCTCGGCCGAGAAATTACGTCAAGGCGAATTGGAAGCTAAAACGGCCAAGCAGGCGCTGGTTGAAGCCAATCTGCGACTGGTGGTTTCGATTGCAAAGAAATACGTGAATCATGGGCTGCATTTGCTTGATCTGATTCAAGAAGGCAACATCGGCCTGATGCGGGCTGCCGACAAGTTCGACTATCGGCTCGGCTACAAGTTTTCTACTTACGCAACCTGGTGGATTCGCCAGGGAATCACGCGCGCCATCTCGGATCAGTCGCGCACCATTCGCGTCCCGGTTCACATGAACGACATGCTGAACAAGTTCTATCGAGCCGTGCGCGAATTGGAAAAGGAACTCGGTCATGCTCCCGAAAACGAGGAGATCAGTAAGCGGATGGACGTTCCTGTCTCCAAGGTGCAGGAATTGAAATCCATTTCGCGCGACCCCGTGTCGCTCGATACGCCGGTCGGCCGGGACGGGGAGTCCACCTTGGGAGATCTGCTCGAAAACCGGTGGGCCGGATCGATGACCGACGCGATTTTCGACGAAAATGTCGGCGAAGAAACGGCGGGTGCACTGAAATCTCTTTCTCCCAGCGAGGAGCGAGTGATCCGGCTCCGGTTTGGCATCGGCTGCGAGCGCGAACACACGCTGGCGGAGATCGCCGAACAGCTCGACCTGAGCCGCGAACGGATTCGTCAGATTGAAGCCAAAGCCATCCGCCATCTGCGCGGACCGGAAACGTCGCGCCGGCTTCGTCCGCTTCTGATGTCGCAGAACTAATCCCGATTATCATCGCCCGGTATGATCGGAGAATGACAGTCACCGAAGCGGTTCTTTCGCGCCGTTCTGTGCGCGCGTTTCTGGACACCGAGCCTCCGATCCCGTTGCTTAAAGAGGTCCTCACCAAAGCCTCGCGCGCGGCATCGGGAGGGAACGTCCAGCCGTGGAAGTTGTTCGTCGTCACGGGCGGGCCGTTGCGGCGGTTCAAATCGATCATGACCCAGCGGCTGGCCGAATCGCCGGGCGGGGAAGTTCCCGTCGAATACGAAGTGTATCCGAAGCCGTTGAAAGCGCCATATCGCGAGTACCGATACAAGAACGCAGAGGACTACTACGGGCTGGTCGGAATCCCGCGTGAGGACAAGGCGGCTCGCGCGCGGTTCTTCGCGAGCAATTACCGTTTTTTCGAAGCGCCGGTGGCGCTGTTTTGCTTCATCGATCGCCAGATGGGACCGCCGCAGTGGTCCGACCTGGGAATGTATCTGGCGACGCTGATGTTGCTGTTGCGCGAGGCCGGCCTGGATTCCTGCGCGCAGGAATGCTGGTCTCACTATCATCGAACGGTGCGTGAGTTTCTGAAACCGCCGGATGAATGGATGCTGTTTTGCGGAATGGCCATCGGGTACGCGGACGTCACGGCGACCATCAACCGGATGTGGGCTGACCGCGCTCCGCTCGACCAGTTCTGCCAATTCATCGGAAGCTGAATATAGTGGAAGAGTGAAGCGCTTCCTGGTTCTGGCGAGTTTTGCCGCAGCGGCTCTTTTCGCGCAATCGCTGGAAGATATTTTTTACATCCCGCTCGATCACCCTGCCATCCGCTATTCTGAAACGGCGCCCAACGATCCCGTCGCGAGACTTGAAAAAAAACTGGAGAGCGGCGAGGTTAAGCTCGATTACGCACCGAACGGTTGGGGCTATCTGCCATCGATTCTGAAGCAGTTCGGAATCAATATCGATTCACAGGTTCTAGTCTTCTCGAAGGGCAGCATCCAGGCGGAGCAAATCGCGCCGCGCACTCCGCGAGCGATTTATTTTAGCGACGATGTTTCCGTTGGTTATGTACAGCGCGGTGAGGTGTTGGAGCTCGCCGGACTCGATCCTGCGCAAGGCGTTTATTTCTACACGCTCGACGCTGGGAAATCCGCTCGCCCTCAATTCGCCCGCCGCGAAGATTGTTTGCGATGCCATCAGGGCCCAACCACGCTGGGCGTGCCCGGCCTAATGGTCAGTTCCATTCATCCGCGATCGGAAGCAGCCGGCGAAGGTCACGGCAGCGCTTTCATCACCGACCATCGCACGCCCATCACCCAGCGCTGGGGCGGTTGGTATGTCAGCGGAACCACCGGCTCTCAAACTCACTTCGGCAACAATACGAATCTGGTCGATCCGCTGCATCCCGGTCGCGCGATGGCTGATGGCACGCAAAATCTCGTCGAGCTCACGCAGTTTTTCGACACGTCCAGATATCTCGTGCCTACCAGCGACCTGGTCGCGTTGATGACGCTTGAACACCAGACCCGAATGACGAATCTGATGACTCGCGTCGGCTGGGATGCGCGCATCGCCGCCAAGGAAAAGAAGCTGGACAAAACCGTGCTAGATCGCGAAGTCGATCAACTGATCGGGTACATGCTCTTCACCGACGAAGCGCCCCTGACCGAACCCGTGGCCGGTGTTTCGACGTTTACCAAGACTTTCCCGGAGCGAGGGCCGCGCGATTCCCACGGCCGCTCCCTGCGCGACTTCGATCTACAAAAGCGCCTGTTCAAATATCCGCTCTCTTACATGATCTACAGCGCCGCGTTCGATGGAATGCCCCCTATCGTTCGCGATCGTGTGTACCGCCGGCTGGACGATGTTCTGTGCGGTAGGGATCCGCTTTCGGCGCGCCTCCCCGCCGCAGACCGCAAAGCCGTGCTCGAAATCCTCCGCGGGACCAAACCGGATCTTCCGCCGTTCGTCGTAACCTCGTGCGACGGGGCGGGTAAATAGCCAGGTGAGAACCTTTTTCGGCACTTTTCTTCAGGACCTACGCTACGGTCTGCGGAACCTGGCTCGCAGCCCAGGTTTCACCATGGTCGCGATGCTGACGCTGGCGCTGGGCATCGGAGCCAACACCACCATCTTCAGCGTGATCAACAACACCTTGCTGAAGCCGTTGGCTTTTCCCGATCCTGGCCGGCTCGTCCTGGTTCTCGAAACGTTTGGGAAGGGTCCTGAGAATTGGAACATCGTCTCCGATGCGATTAACCATTTCATTTGCAATCTTTTCCGTTAATCGAGCGCATTCTCGCCAAAGTCGGCTCGCATTATAATCGGGCGTGTCAATGTTCCTGGCAAAGAAGTATCTGTCTCGCTGTACGGCGCTTCGCGGGCTCGGGGTTACGGTGGCGTTGCCGCTCTCATGCGATGATTCCCGCGCAACCACCGGCTCAGGAAAACTAGCGCGTGTCAAGATGAATAAGGAATGAGCACCCTATTGTCGTCACGACGCGAGTTTCTGGGCTCGGCCCTGATTGGGGCGCCGGCTTTCGCACAGCGAAAACCGCAGCGCTTGGTGGTGGTGATGTGCGACGGATTTGGGATCGAATATCTGGAAAAGAGCCGGATGCCGGTGCTCGCGCAATGGAGGGAACAGGGAATTTTCAGGAAAGTTCAGTGCACCATGCCGTCGGTGACCAACACGAACAACGCGTCGATTTGTTGCGGCGTTTGGCCGGACCGCCACGGCATCACGGGGAATTCGTATTTCGACGAACGGACGGGCCGCGAGGAGTATATGGAAACGGCCGACTTGGTGTTGGCGCCGACTCTGTTCGAACGCGCGAAGAAATACGGCGTGAAATCAGGACTGCTTTCGTCGAAGAAGAAGACGACTACGCTGCTGTCTGCGGGAGCCGACTTGATTCTCGCCGCGGAGACGCCGGCGGAGGAGTGGGTGCAGCGGCTGGGGAAGGCGCCGGATATTTACAGCCGCGAGATTAATTACTGGCTGTTGACCGCCGCCGCCGACTTGTTGAAGAATCGGCGCGATCTGGGATGCCTGTACATCCACACGACGGATTATCCGATGCACACGTGGCCTCCCGAGGCCGCGGAGTCGCAGGAGCATCTGGCGAAGCTGGATCAACTGCTGGGAGAAGCGGCGGCGGCGGCGCCTGATGCTGCGTTTCTGCTGACGGCCGATCACGGCATGAATCACAAGACGATCTGCTGGGATCTCGAAAAAGCCTGTGCGAAGCGAGGCGCTCCCATTCGCATCGCAATTTCCGTGGATCGGGACAAATATCTGAAGCATCATCGCGGGTATGGCGGGGTTGCGTGGGTTTATTGCAAGAATCCGCGAGAGATCGACGGCGTCGCGAAGGCGCTGTCCGGTCTGAGCGGGGTTGAAGCGGTGTTGACTCGAAGCGAGGCTGCGAAGCGCTATCACTTGATGGCTTCGCGGATCGGGGATTTGATCGTGCTGGGGGATCGCGATACGGTGTTCGGGGAGTTGGATGCGGAGTCGGAACCGCTGCCGGCCGAATACCGCGCGCATGGGTCGCTGCATGAAATGGATGTGCCGCTGGTGATCCATAACGCGGATGCGAAGCTTTCGACGAATGATTTTCAATACAACTGGCAGTTGGCACGGTGGGCGTACGGCGGATTGTAGAATCGGATGAGCGAGAAGATCGGCGTGTTGATCGAAGGGAGCCCGGGGACCGGGAGTGCTGCACCAGTTGACAGGCGTCATCGCGCTGCACAAGGGGAACATAACGTCGGTCGATATCGTCGAGGAGCGCCAGACCTATCTTGAAATCGACGTGATCGACGGGCCGGCCTGCATTCTCGAAGATTTATCGAAGCTGCCGATCGTCAAGAAGGTCACGCAGGTCAAAACATTTCAGACGGTTTTCGGGAAGCGGATGATCATCATCGGAGGCGGCAGGCAGGTGGCGGCAGGAGCGATCTCGGAGGCGGACCTGCTGGTGACGGATCCCTTGCAGGCGGGCGTGATGACGATGATGGCGGTCGCCGAGACGGCGAAGTTCAGCGTGGCGCGGCTGAAGAATCGCGAGTTTTAGTCAAGCCCGGTCCGGACGCGCCGATAAGAACACCGGGGCACCGTAAAGACGACGTTATGGACGTGTTTGTCGCCCGGCAGGCGATCTTCGACCGCAAACGGCAACTGTATGCGTACGAGTTGCTGTATCGATCCGGCGCGGCGCGCAACGAATTTGACGGCACCGATGCCGCCGCCGCTACACGGCAGGTGATTTCGAGCGCGCTGCTTTCGATCGGCGCCGAGAGCGTTTTGGGCGGCAAGAAGGCGTTCGTGAATTTCGACGATCAACTGCTCAGCGATGGCGTGCATTTGAATTTTCCGCAGCCGAGCATCGTGATCGAAATCCTGGAGACGGTGCGGCCGACCGCCGACCTGATTGCCCTGTGCCGGAGCATTCATGAGCAGGGCTACTCCATCGCGCTCGACGATTTTGTGGCGCAGCCTGAGTTCGAGCCGCTGACACAGATCGCGAAGTTGATCAAAGTCGACATGATGGCGACGTCGAAGGAGGAGCAGGAACGGCTGTTGCGGATGTACCTGCCGCGCGGCATTACGATGCTCGCCGAAAAGGTGGAGACGCAGGAGGAGTTCGAGTGGGCGCTGAACGCCGGCTACGATTTGTTTCAGGGCCACTTTTTCGCGCGGCCCGTGATCGTGAAGGGGCAGCAGATCCCGGCGCTACAGACCACGTGTCTGCGCCTGCTCCGTGAGACGCACCGGGCCGAACTGGACTTCGATCGCGTAGAGGCCGTGATTCGAGGGGATGTATCGCTGGCGTTCAAATTGTTGCGGTATGTGAACTCAGCGCTTTTCGGGCGGCGCGACAAGACCAGTTGCATCTCACGAGCTTTGATGGTGCTGGGCGAGGACGGGATCCGGCGCTGGGCGGCTCTGGCGACTCTGCCGATGCTGGCGACGTCCAAGCCGGGCGAACTGGTTACGCTCTCGATTGTGCGGGCTCGCTTCTGCGAGCTTCTGGCGCAACTGGGAGGAATCGCGCAACGCGGCGATGCGTTCATGATGGGCATGTTCTCACTGCTGGATGCGCTGATCGACTGTCCGCTGGATCAAGCGCTGCGCGAGATCGAGTTGAAGATCGGGATTACGGAAGCCCTTCTGGGAACTGCCTCGGATCAGGATTCGCTCGCGAAAATTTATAAGCTGACGCGGCGCTATGAAATGGGCGACTGGGACGAAATTGATGCGTTGGCGCGCGAAATTGGAGTTCCACCCGCCGCGGTCGGCACGGCATACGTGGAATCCACGTTGTGGGCCGAACGGCTTCTGAACGGCATTTGAGCCCTCCCGTCGTATACTGACGGGAAATGCGAACTACCAAACTCGCTCAATTGTCGATGCTTCTGATGGGAACTGCGTGGGCACAAGCGCCTAAGCCTTCGACGCCGGAAGTTCATGTCGACGCAAACATGAATCAACTGATGCAGGGGATCGTGTATCCGAACTCCAATGTCATTTTTGCGACGCAGACGCAGAATCCGGCGGATGTGAAACCTTCCGCCAAACCCGCCGTCGCGACCGACCCTCTCACCAGCGTTTTCGGAAAATGGCAAGCGGTGGAGAATAGCGCGCTGGCGATCGCGGAAAGCGCGAATCTTTTGATGCTTCCGGGGCGCAAATGCTCGAATGGCGCCGACGTTCCATTGAAGAATGCGGATTGGGCGGAGTTCGTGAGAGAGATGCGCAGCGCGGGAATGGCGTCTTACAAGGCAGCGCAGGCTAAGAATCTGGAGGAGATTATCGCGTCAACGGACGGACTTGCCTTGGCTTGCCAGAATTGCCATCAAAAGTATCGTGACGGGCGAAGGCCCGAAAACCGCTGCCGGTGAGGCGGCGTTTATGCGCTAATGGAGGAGTTGTTTGAAAAGCGACTATCCACCGCTTCCTCGCGGTCGCGGTTCTGTGTCGGCTCTCCGAAATATTAGCAACTTAACCGAGCCGCGACCGCGAGGGAGCGGTGGATAGCGAATTCGCGCTATGGAAGGAACAGGAGGGGGATGACTATGAACAGAATGAGTTTAATAGGGCTCGGCGCGGCCGCACTGTTGGTGGGCAGCGGCGCGATTGGCTTCGCGCAGCAGCACAAGCTGACCGCGGACGACTACATCGAGATCCAGCAGCTCTACGCGCAGTACAACAACGCGATCGATTCGGGCGATGCGGAAGGATACGCCGGAACGTTCATTCCCGAGGGAGTGTTCAACAGCTTCAACGGACACGACGCGCTGGTGGGTTTCATTCATCGCTGGCGCGACAACATGAAGGGCGGAAACATGCGCCACTGGAATACGAATCTTACGATCAACGGAACGCCCGAGGGAGCCAGCGGGTCGGTGTACCTGCTATTGGTCGACGTAAGCGTTCGGCCTCCGGTGATCGCGAGCGCGGCGAAGTACGAGGATCAACTGGTGAAAACGGCCCAGGGTTGGCGATTCAAGAAGCGCGTGACCAAGGGCGAGGGTCCGCCTCCATCCTCGGCACCGAAGCAGTAAACTTGTCAGATGGCGTTCGATCCCCTGCTGGCGCCGATTCCGGGAGCCGAGCATCGCGAGATTGGTAGTGTCGCGATGGATGTGGCTCGCGCGGGCGGCTGCCGCGTCAAGCGAATGATTTACCCGCCGGGATTCCACTGGGCCAAAGACATCAAGCCGGTGACTGGCACGGAACTGTGCGAGCACGCGCACGTCGGATTCCTGGCGCGCGGACAGATCCATATTTCGTACGCGGACGGGTGCACGTTGGAATTCAAGGCTCCGCAGGTGGTGGCGATCGAGCCGGGGCACGACGGCTGGGTGGTGGGAGACGAGCCGGCGGTGCTGATCGAGTTCGATTTTGAAGGCGATACGGTGGAGCGGCTGGGGATGCCGGCGGCACATCGCCATTAGCTGCTTACTGCTTGGGTTTCATCGTGAGCAGCAGGCTTTCCTGCCCGGCTTGCGATACCGTGACAGGCATGCCCTGGGCGCGGCAGGAATCGAGACTCTGGGCGTCGTAGTAGTCGCAGGGCGGATCGTCCAGCCAGGCGATCAGGATATATTTTCCAGGGGCGACGCCGCGGAACAGGAATCGGCCGTACTCATCCGCGGCACTTTCCTGATAGGCTTGCAGTCTTCCTTTCGGCGGATCGGGAATCAGAGCCATGCTGGCTCCGCTCCAGGCGTTGTCGTCGGGACCGGCGACCACGCCTCCCACGCGCCCGCCGCGCGAGTCGAAAACTAACTCAAATGGTTTGTCGGGCGAGGCGGCTTTGCCTTCGAGACCGGTTTCCATTGCATCGCTGCCGTTGACCCGGACCGATGAGAGATAGAAATCGTCAGGCAAATTTCTGACGTACACGTCGTAGGTTTCGTCGGCTGTCACTTTGCAGGGGAATCCGTTCAAATCGGCGGGCGTGTTCACGGCCGGTGTGCGCTCGGTGCGAGGTTCGAGCGCCGCGACCAGGCTGCTGGTGAGTTTCAAATCCCCGCCGCCTTCGATCCGCACGGTTCCCCGCCAGGCGAGTTCCGGAGAGACGATCAGGTCCAGATTCTCGATGTCCTGACCGGTGACGGTCAACATCGCGCGGCCGGTGAGGCGCGTGCCGGCAGCGGAACCCTCCGCGGTGACCAGGTACGGCCCGGGAGTTACGGAGCGGATCAAGAAGTTGCCGTTCCGGTCGAAGTTGACCATCGCGGGCGCGGGCAGGGAGCCGTTGTTATGCGAATCCGTTCTTTGCAGAGCGATCGACGCGCCGGTGACGATTTCGCCCGTGACGCCGCTGGTGATTCGTCCGCGGAGGTTCACTTTTCGCACGGGATGCATCACGATTCCGATTCCGCGGACCTCCTGCCCATAATCCAGGCGAACGGGCACGGCTTCACTGAGTGTCACGGTGTTGGGATAAAACGTAGTAGTGTAGCCGGTGACGGGAAGTTCGTGACCTTTGGAATCGACGGGCGCTTGCTCGTGATAGCCACGCTCCGGTGCGGATTTTTCGGACGTGGCGGCGATGAAGTAAACGCCGGGTTGCAAACCATACATGCGATATTCGCCGCGATCGTCGGTGAGCGTGCTGGAGGCGGCCTCATAGCCGTGGCGTCCTCTGCGGTGATATTCGCGATACGCAATGACGCGCACGTTGACTCCAGGATCGGCGTCCTCGAAGCTGATCTGGCCTGCCAGTGTGGCCCAGGGACGGAGTCGAAACGTAATGCCGGTCAGGTGTTGATTCGACGCGATGGCGATGACGGGGGGCATCCGCAACGCTCCATGGAGGCAGATCGAGTTGGAAAGATAGCCGTCCCGTTCCGCGAGCAGAGTGTAGCGGCCCGGCGTGACATCGTGAAGGAGAAAAGTTCCGTCGTCCGCAGCCTCGACGCCGATCGATGTTAAGCCGGCCTCGACGGGGCGCAGGGTCACGTGGGCGCGCCGCAGCGGCTGATCCGTGCGATCGTTGAGCACTTGTCCTTCGAGGCGCGCGGTTTGGACCCCGTTATTAGGCTGGGCGGACGCGGCACACGCAATCAGGCAGAATGCCAGCGGCAGACGCATTCAGTGGAAATGACGCGCGACAGCCTGCCGGCGTGCAAGGCCTATTTCTTGCGTGCGGCGGCTGGGAGAGGAGCTTGTTGAAAAAGGGGACAGACCGCTCTGTCCACGATGACGCTCACTATGCGAAATCAGGGTTGCACCGCGAGCGAAAACACGATGCGGCCGAACACTTCCTCAGAAGGTTACTACATCGGCAAGGGACCCAGGGGCATGCTTCTGTCAGTCGTGGCTCCGTTCGATCTGACCCGTCAGCCGCGCGGCCGGATCAACGGACATCGACCGCGATGGAACGCTTCGCGACGAACAGCCCGAACGCCATCGCGCCTTGCTCATAGGCTTTAATCATCAACGGGAAGCTCCGAACGAAGCGCCGCGTGGAGGCGCCCGTGAGCGGAAGAAACAGCCGCACGAAAGGATTCGAGCCAATCCGGGCGCAATGCGACCATGTTGGCGCGACTTGTTTACTGATGTCTTCAGCGGCGGTAACGGTCAGGCCGGCATCGCGCATCCATTGTTGATAATCGGAGATGGTATCGAGGCTCGCGCTGAACATCGCTGCGGCGATCGAGGTAATAAGAGGGCGGTCGTCCTCACGCAGCGGACCGTCGCGGCGCAGCCACGCGCACACGGCGAGCGTCCCGCCAGGTTTCAGGGCTTTCGCGCAGCGCTCGAAGAAGTGGCGCTTGGCGGGGAAATGCTCGCTGCTTTCCATGACCCAGACGACGTTGAAACGTTCCGGCTCAGGCTGCCATTGGTTGGCGTCCTGAACCTCAAACCGGGCCCGGCCGCTTAGCCCGTGCGCCTTGGCTTTCTTTGAAGCCATCCGCGCCTGGACCGGACTGATGGTCATGCCGGTCACATCGCAACCGAACTGTTGCGCCAGCCAGAATGCCGATCCGCCGAGCCCGCATCCGATATCCAGCACTCGCGACCCGTGGCGGATTGCGGCGCGTTGGGCCAATCGCTCCATCAGTTGAACCTGCGCTCTCGCCGGCGATTCGGCGCCTTCCCAATATCCGTGATGGAGATGTTCCCCCCAGAACCAGCGGTACAGAAAGGACAGGCGGTCATAATGCTCGCGAACCTTGCGGACATCGACTGTAAATTCCGGCGACGAGTTCATCGCGCTGCGCCCTCTCGAAGTGTGTCGAAGCTATGAGTTTATCAACCGGAATCAGGGGTCGATTTTGACTGCCGCAAAGAACCCGCTCAGACGAACCAGCGCCTCTTCGTAATCTGCCCGGGCCTGAAACAGTTCCTCAGGCTTGACCTGCTGGTCCGCCGTTTTTAAGCGTTGATAGGACGCTCGACTCTGTTCCACCGAACGGGTGAGTTCCTCTCTCAGGTCTTCCCGACGTTGAGGCATCATTACCCAAATGTGTGGCACGTTGGTGGCCTTTTCTAAATTAATGAAATCATTGGTTGTACGAGTCGCGGCTGCGTGTCTTGGCGATGCTTGGTTCCAAACTTTTCCGCCCCAGCACCCTCAAGAACCGTCTGCGGCACAGAGACTTGCAACTCCGCGATACTTGACCCTGCCTCCCACCCGGCCTAACCTACCGGTATGAGCGCTATTACGCTGCGCGTCAATGGGCGCGCGCACACTCTCGACCTCGACCCGGCTACTCCGCTGCTTTACGCACTGAGCGACGATCTGGAACTGCGCGGACCTAAGTTCGGATGTGGCCTGGGGCAGTGCGGAGCTTGTACGGCCATCGTCAACGGGACTGCCGTGCGCTCCTGCGTGACTCCGCTGAGCGCCGTCGCGGGCAAAGAGATCGTAACGCTCGAAGGGTTAGGTACGCCGGAGAAACCTCATCCAATTCAAAAGGCGTTCATCGAGGAACAGGCCGCGCAGTGCGGTTTCTGCCTGAATGGCGTCATCCTGACTGCGAAGGCGTTCCTCGATAAGAATCCCAAGGCAACCGAGGCCCAGATTCAGGAAGCGCTGTCGCACGTGCTGTGCCGCTGTTTCACGCATACCAGAATGCACGCCGCGATCCAGCGTTATGCCAAAGAGGTGGCAAAATGACCCGCGAAGCTGCGGCTGCGCTCGATCGCCGCGATTTCCTCAAGGCCGCCGGCGCTCTGATCGTGGGCTTCTCGATGGCGGGAACGGATGCGCGCGCCCAGTTCGGGAATGCGGCGATCCCCGGGTCGCCGGCCAACGACCAGCTCGATTCCTGGCTCGCGATCGGCGGCGATGGCAGCATCACAGCCTATAGCGGCAAAGAAGAGCTGGGGCAGGGAATCGCAACGGCGCAACAGCAACTGGTGGCCGAGGAGCTTTCGGTGCCTTTTGAACGCGTGAAGCTGATTTACTGCGACACGGCGCTGACTCCCGATCAGTCCTACACGTCGGGAAGCCAGTCCCATCCGGCGAATTTTAATCACCGCAGCCTCGCGCTCGCCTGTGCGACGGCGAGGGAAGCGTTATTCAAGCTGGCATCCGAGCGCCTGGGCGTTCCGGTGGATCAACTGGCGGCATCGGACGGCGTGATTCGTTCCCGTTCCTCCAAGCAGATTACCTACGCCCAGCTTGTTGGCGGCAGGAAACTCAACTTGACGCTCGATAAGAACGCCAAGCGCAAGCATCCCAGCGAGTGGACCGTGCTCGGCAAGCCCATCGGCCGGCCCGATATGGCCACGATGGCTACCGGGCAGCTCGAGTACGTGCACAATGTTCGTCTTCCCGGGATGTTGCACGGTCGCGTGGTGCGGCCGCCCGCGGTGGGCGCCACCGTGGTGAGTGTCGACGAGAACTCGGTGAAGGATTTGCCGGGCGTGGTGAAGGTGGTGGTTCGCAAGAACTTCGTCGGTGTCGTCGCGCAAAAGCCCTGGCAGGCGATTCAATGCGCAGAAAAGCTCAAAGTCGAGTGGACGCCCGGGACCGGCTTGCCCAGCCAGTCCCAATTCTACGACTCCCTGCGCAGGCAACCTGCGCGCGATGCCTTGCTGGTAGATTCCAAAGACACCGCGGAGACGCTCGCCAAGGCGGCGACCGTGGTCACGGCGAGATACGATCATCCCTACCAGATGCACGGATCGATCGGCAGCTCGTGTGCCGTGGCCGACGTGACCGGTGATCACGCGACGCTCTATTCACCCACGCAAGGCGTGTGGTATCAGAAGACCACGGGCGCGATGATCCTCGGCCTGAAGCCCGAAAACGTCCACGTGATTTACCGGCGCGGTTCGGGATGCTATGGCCTGAATGGCGCCGACACCGTCAGCTACGATGCGCTGATTCTTTCACAAGCGGCCGGCAAACCGGTGCGCGTGCAACTAAGCCGGAAAGACGAGATGGCCTGGGAGAACTTCGGCAACGCCTGGAGCATGGATGCACGCGCCGGTCTCGACGCGGAGGGGAACATCATCGCCTGGGAACACGAGTCCTGGACGCCGTCGCTCGGCAACCGTCCAGGAGCCGGAGCGCCAGGCAACGTCGTCACCGGAATGCTGGTGGGATTTCAGCCGGCGCCGTTCTCGCCCGGCCCGGCGCAGGAACCGCGCGCGTACAACAACGGCAGCAATGGAATCCCGTCGTATGTGGCGGGCCGCGCCGGAGGCGTGAACGGCGGAACTGGAATCGTAAAGAGTGAAAAAGTTCTGGTTCACAACGTTCGATCTCCGTTCTGGACCGGACCGCTGCGTTCGCCCGCGCGCTTGCAGAACACGTTTGCACATGAAAGCTTCATGGACGAGCTGGCGGCGCGCGTCAAGGCCGATCCCGTGGAATACCGCCTGCGGCATCTTCACCATCCGCGTGTGATCGGAGTTTTGAAAGCGGCGGCCAATGCAGCCGGATGGGATTCACGTCCATCGCCCAAAGCGAAGAATCCGAAAACCGGCGTGGTCACCGGACGTGGCGTCGCGTGCGTGGCCTACGAAGGCAATAACGGATATACCAGCATTGTCGTGGAAGCGGCGGTGAATCAGGATAGCGGCGCGGTAACGGTCAAGCGGATGTGGGTCGCGATCGACGCGGGTCCCATTTCGAATCCGGATGGTTTGCGCAATCAGGCCGAAGGGGGCGCGCTGCAAGGCTTGAGCAGGGCGCTGGGGGAAGAAGTCACCTGGGACGATCAGAAGGTGACATCGGTGGACTGGCGCACGTATCACTCGCTGCCGTTAGGCTTCGAAATTCCCAGGATCGAATGTGTGCTGGTCAATCAGCCGGAAGAAGAAGCGACGGGAGCAGGCGAGACTTCGATCACGGTGATTGCCGCGGCGCTCGGCAACGCGATCTTCGACGCCACCGGTGTCCGCCTGCGGCAAATCCCGTTTACTGCCAGGAGGGTTAAACAGGCATTGACGGCGCGCGGCTGAACGCGCTCGGCCGTGGACCAGTGGCGCGGCGCTGAGTTTTGGGTGTCATGCGTTCACTCCCTGGCGAGTCTGTGTGAAAAGTGACGACCCACCGCTCCCTGTGGTCGCGGGTTTTCAGACAGGCCCTGCCGGTCGTGGATCGGCGAGTAGGGTTGGAGCCTAACGAAAAGGCCGCGACAAACTACTAGTGGTTTGTCAGCGCGACGGCCAGGACGAGCAGCGACTTGATGCCGGGCACGATGCTGCTTGCGTCGTCCTCTTCCTCCAGCCGGTGCGGCATGCGTTCGCTGGTCGCGCCGATGGCTACCGCGGGTATCCCCATGCTCACGGCAATGTTCGCATCGGTGGAGCCGACGTCTTGGGCCACGATCGGCGGCGTGCCGGGTTTGCGGAAATGGTTGCTGACGGCCAGCGCCGTCTGCACCAGCGGATGGTTGAGGCGCTCATTCTGCGGCAGCGCTTTCGAATAATCGACCGCCATTTTGCGCTCCATCCGGAAGCCGACGCGCTCTTGTTCGCCAACCCGGCGCGCGGCGGAAACCACGGCGGTTTCCAGGCGATCCTGTGTAGCGCTGTCAAGCGAGCGCAGGTCCACTGTGAACCAGGCCTCGCGCGGGATGGCGTTCACCACCGTGCCTCCGCCCAACATGCCCACGTTCAACACCGGGAGTTTGAAGGTATCCAGGCCCTGGGCAACCGGGGGCAGGGGAATGTCGTACAGTGCGTTGATCGCTTTCGCGACGGCTTTGGCCGGGCTCGGCGCGCCTCGGCTTTCCATCGTATGCGCTCCCGCCGAGGTGTAGTAGAACTTAAACTGGCTGATCCGCAGCGCGCCGTACCACACTTCGGTGGACGACACATCGATGGCGACGAACATATCCGGCTTGTACCCGCTGGTCTCCAGCCAGTGCTTGGCGCCGAGCAGCCCCAGTTCTTCCTGAACGGACGCGAGGAAGATGAGGTCGCCCTTGGTCTTCACGCCGCCGCGATTGAGCGCGCGGAACATTTCAAGGGTAGCCATCAGATTCGAGGTGTCGTCGCCGACGCCTGGCGCGCGGAGCACGTCGCCTTCGCGCTTCACCTTCACGTCGGTTCCTTCGGGAAAAACCGTGTCCGTGTGGGCTGCGAACACGACGGCTGGTCCGCCGCCCGTGCCTTTACGGATGCCGCTCACGTTGAACATGTCGTCGGTTCGGATCTCGCTCAGCCCGAGCTTCTCCATTTCCGCGCGGATATATTTGGCGCGCGCCTGCTCTTTGCCGGAGGGCGCGGGTATTTCAACCAGCTTGATCCACTCGTCGACAATGCCCGCCGCACGCTGATCCACCGACTGAAGGGCAGCGCGCACCTGCGGCTGGTCGAGCAGCGCAGGCTCAAACCACCCCTTCTGCGCGACGAGCGGCACAGCGATGAACAGCGCGACACAAAGCTTGCGGATGGGCATAGAAGGATCATACTCTGGGGCGAACCATCGAATCCAACCGGTCAAGCAGCATCGCTCTTATCACGAGCGTGTGAAAGCAACCATCCACCGCTCTCTGTGGTCGCGGCTCCGGTCGACGCTTTCAAATATTTTTCAAGCCCGGCGCTCGACCCAGGCTTGCAGCCAACCGAGGATCCGCGGCGATCAGCCCTGACAGCGTGAATCGTGCGCGGCCGGCGGCTTGTGCCTACCTCCGGCCGCCGCCGTGAGCGCCGCCGCCGCCGGATGAGTGCCCGCCGCCACCGCCGTAGGAATGGCCTCCGCCGAATCCACCCGAGGACGGCCGGCTGCCGCCGCTGAATCCGCCGCCGGAAGAGCGCGGGGCCGAATAGCTACGCGAGCCCGCGCCGGAATTGGAGTAACTTCGGCCGTAGTTTGGAGCGGAATAGCTACGGCTGGAGCCGGAACTTGAGTAACTTCGGCCGTAGTTTGGAGCAGCATAGCTACGGCCGGAGCCGGAGTTTGAGTAATTCCGGCCATAACTCTGGTTGCCTCCGGAAAATCCGCGGTTCGGACTGGTCCCGCCCGCGCGATTGGATGGAGTGAATCCACGCGCTGCCGACGATCCGGCATTATTATTGAAGCTCCGCCATCCGGTTCCGCCCGGTGTCCGCGCGCTATTGAAGGATGCTCCGTTGTTCATGCGGCCGGCCGCAAAGCGCGAATTATTGAATCGGGACGCGACGTTCTGATTCCCGTAAGCCACGCCGGCGCGATGAAACGCATCATGTTGCCAAGCCTGACGACCGCCGCCGTTGAATCCGCCGTTGAATCCGCCGCGGAATCCGTAATGATTGAAGAAGGAACTATTTACGAAAAGCCCGTGGCCGAACCAGCCGCAGCCCCAGCCCCAGCCAAGACCCCAGCCGCCCCATCCGATTCCCCAGCCTGGGAAGAATCCGCCCATGAAAATTCCCGGGCCGAAACCGAAGCCCAAACCAATCCCCGGATACCAAAGCGGAGGATAGTAACCAAACGCCGGCGGACCCCAAACATATTCGGGGTTATATGCGGGGACATAAACCACTTGAGGGTCGGCCGGTTCAATCTCCACCGCGCTCTGGCCATCCTCAGTCTGGGTGGTCACGTTCTGCTGCGGCGAGGAGCGTAGCTTGCCGTTCTGCATGGCGCGAAGCCGCATGCGCTGCACGGCCGACATTACATCGTTCTGCTGGGCAAGAAACGCGTTGCCGAGATCGGTAGTCCAGCGAACGTCGCGGTTGAACATGGAAAGTACGTCCGGAAACGCGACCAGAGCCTGCACACTCGGGTCCCAGTTCTGCTGCTTGGCGGCGTCCATCAGTTGCGCGCCGCGCAAATTGCCGTTCTGCTGGAGCCACTGCCCGGCTTCGACGACTTCCAGGGGATACGTCGAGGCCGCGAGCACTTGGCCCAGCAGCGGGTCGGGATAGAGAGCAATAGGAGCGACCAGCGTCTCCAACTGATCGGGCGAGAGCAGCTGGGCGGCCGGTTGTGGAGGAGGCGCGGGCGGGGCCTGCGCAAATGCCTGCGTGCCCATCGAAAGCACGGCGAGGAACACAACACAGAGAAAGCTAAGTGGCCGTCGAAGGGTCGTGGCTGCGAGGTCTCTGTTCATAATTCCACCTTCTTCTTTCGGCGCCGCTCCATCTACGTTTCCGATGAAATGCGGCCTACGCCTCACGAAATGCACGTTCGCGTCCAAATCTCAAACACCTTGATTCACAAGGATTATCCGCAATTCAGCCGGGAGTTTATCGTGGCTGAAAACCACCAGCCCGGCTGATCCGGGCCACACCTGAGGTACCGGGCCATCGGCTAAAGGACCGGGTGTTTGCGGCCGAAGCCCGTAGCCTGTTCGAATGCGTGGGCGAATTGCAGAACGCTGAAGTCGTCTTTGTCGCGGCCGACAATCTGCACTCCCACGGGAAGCCCGTCGGGCGTAAAACCGCCCGGCAGCGAGGCAGCCGGGTTGCCCGTCGCCGAGATGTACCAGCAGGACTTCATCCAGTCAATGTACTTCTCGAATTTCACACCCGCGATCTCCGTCGGATACGGGGTCTGGATGTCGAATGCCGGCAACTGCGTAGTGGGCAGGACGAAGTATTCGTATTTTTCGAGAAATGCCTGAAAATGGCGCCAGAGCTGGCCGTGCGCGGTCTCGGCGCGCCCCAGATCGATACCGGTGAGTCGCAGACCTTCCTCGATCTCACTTTTTAGAGTGTCCTTGAAAGCGTCCGGGTGGTCATGCAGCCTGGCGCCGTACGTCGTCGCCGAATTCCAGGCGCGCAGCGTGCGAAAGGCGATCTCAGCGGGAGCGAAGTCCGGTTCCGCCTGCTCGACAATGCACCCGAGCGACTCAAATGTAGCGCGATGCGCATCCACCACGGCGCGGACGCGCGCGTCGAATGGCACGCCGCCCAGATCCTTGAACCAAGCCACGCGCACGCCCTTGAAGCTGCGGGCGAGCGGACGCGCGAAGAGTTCTCCCGGCTCATGGATGGAGAGCGGCGCGCGAGAGTCGGGCCCGGCGATGGTGCTCAAAGCGAAGGCGAGGTCGGCTACTGAACGTCCCAGGCATCCCGAGGTGCTCAGCGTCGACCACGCCAAGGCTGCTTTCGGGTTCGGCACCCGCCCGATCGAAGGCCGGAAACCGACGACGTTGCAGAACGCCGCGGGATTGCGCAGGGACCCGCCTGTATCGGAACCGCTGGCGACGGGTACCATTCCGCAGGCCAATGCGACGGCGGCGCCGCCCGAGGATCCACCGCACGTCTTCGTCAAATCGTAGGGGTTGTGGGTCGCGCCGAAGACCTTATTGAACGTCTGCGATCCCGCGCCGAACTCAGGCGTGTTCGTTTTGCCGACGATGATCGCGCCGGCCCGCCGCATCCGTTCCACCACCAGATCGTCTTGGGTGGGGATGTAGTCTTGGTACAGCGGCGATCCGAAAGTGGTGCGGATGCCGCGGGTTTCCATCAGATCCTTGTGCGCCACCGGCAAACCGTGCAGCGGCCCCAGCTTCTCGTTACGCGCCTGCATCTCGTCGGCTTTGGCGGCGGCTTCAGCGGCCATTTCCGGAACCAGAGTCACGATGGCGTTGACCTTGGGGTTGACGCGCTCAATCTGCTTGAGGTGTTCGGCCAGCGCTTCCCGCGCCGACAGCTTTTTGGAGCGGATTAGAGCCGCCATCTCGACCGCGCTCATAAAACACAGGGAGGAAGCGGACGCCTGAGCCTCCAAAGCGCCTGTAAGGAGAGACGCGGCAGCCAGCCCCTGGAGCGCTTCGCGGCGGGTGGGATGGTCCTCAGTCATTGATGTGAGTCTATCATCGAGGAAGTTTGCGCTGCGGGAGAACGAAAACTCGGGTAAAATCGCTTCAAATGAAAATTCGCTGGCTGCTGTTGACGCTTCCGACGGTTCTTGTTTCCGTCGCTGGGCAAGATGGTGCGACGCGGGCCGATTGGCCCTCTTACGGCGGCACTCATCTCGCATGGCGATACAGCGCTCTGGATCAAATCAACACGGCGAACGTAAAGAAGCTGGCGCCGGTCTGGGCTTTCCAGACCGGTGATTTCGATCAGGGATTGCAGTCGACCCCCATTGTCATCGACGGCATCCTGTATCTTTCGACCACGCACAGCCAGGTATTCGCGCTCGATGCGGCTACCGGGAAAATGATCTGGCAATACAAATATCCAATGCCTCGCGCGGGAGGGAACATTCAGAACCGGGGACTCGCCGTGGGCGCGGGTAGAGTATTCGTCGGAACTTATGACGATTACGTGGTTGCGATCGATCAGAAGACCGGGGTCGAGTCCTGGAAGGTGGCGATGAACGATGCGCGCCAATGCGGATGCAGCATCACCGCCGCGCCCCTGTTCGTGAAGGATAAGGTGATCGTCGGAACAGCGGGTGGCGATGGCGCGTTTCGCGGATATTTAACCGCCTTGGATGCGAAGACCGGGCGCGTGGCGTGGCGTTTTTATACCATTCCAGGTCCGGGAGAGAAGGGAAATGAGACATGGAAGGGCGATAGCTGGAAATACGGCGGCGGCGCGACATGGATGACGGGCTCCTTCGACGGCGGATTGAACCTCGTCTATTGGGGGGTGGGCAATGCGGCGTCCGACATGTATTCGGCAAATCGCTACTCCGGGCAGGGCGAAGGATCGAACTTATATACCGCCAGCGTGATCGCGCTCGATGCCGACACCGGGATCTTGAAATGGTATTACCAGGAGATCCCAAAAGACGTGTGGGATTACGATTCGGCTTACGAATGTCTGCTGATCGACCGGGAAATCCGCGGCGTCATGCGGAAGCTGCTGGTTCATATCAACAAGAGCGGATACTCATGGGTGCTGGACCGGACCAACGGCAAATTTCTGGGCGCGTATCCGATCGTGGATTATCACAACTGGTTAACCGGGATTACTGAAGACGGCAAGATTCTGGGGCGCGTGGAGCCGGTGGAAAACAAGACCACGTTGATTTGTCCCGGTCCGGATGGGGGCAAGAGCTGGAATCAGGTCGCGTATTCTCCGCGCACCGGTTTCATGTACACGCCCACGCTTGAGATTTGCAGCGATCTGATGGCGCGCGAACAGGAACCGGTGGAAGGACGTGGATTCATCGGCGGGACCTGGAACCATCGCGCACCCGCCGATGGACCCGCATATAGCCATATCGACGCGTACGATCCGGTGACGGGAAAGCGGGTGTGGTCGGTGCGATATAAATACTCGCTGCTGGCATCGATGTTGGCGACGGCGGGGGACCTGGTTTTCACGGGCGATCCGGAGGGAAATTTCTTCGCGCTGGACGCACGCACGGGCGGCAAGCTGTGGAGTTTTCAAACCGGCGGCGGCCATCGCGGCTCGGCTGTTTCCTATAGCATAAAGGGACGCCAATACATCGCGACGCCGACCGGCTGGGGGTCCATCGCCGGACGCGCCATGGTTTCGCTCTGGCCGGAAGCGGAAACATTCCGCCCCGGATCGACGCTGATGGTGTTCGCGCTGCCGGAAGGTGCACAGTGAAACTGAGCGTCTCGATGCTGCTGGTTCCGGTGCTGGCGCTGGCGCAGAGCGAGCCGTCTTCCATGGCGCGTGGCGTCGACGTATTCAATAAGAGCTGCGCGACCGGCTATTGTCATGGGGAGAAAGGAATGCCTGGCGGAGCGCCGCGGCTGGCCGCGCGTGGATTCGACGACGCTTACATCTCGCAAACGGTCCGCGGCGGAATTACCGGCACCGGAATGCCGGCGTTCGGAATGACGCTCGACCGGGCCGACCTGCTGGGTGTGATCGCCTACGTGGATAGCCTGAACGGCGTGACGCCGCCGCCGAATCCTTTCGCGGCTGGACCGGATCGGCGCCGGCTCGCGCCGGAGGCGCAGCGGGGACGACAGCTGTTTGCCGATCAAGTGCGCGCCTTCGCGCGTTGCTCGGCGTGCCATCAGGCGGATGGGATCGGGATCGGCGTGGCGGCGCCGTTTTCTTCGATTCCCGAAAGCGTAGCGGCTTTACGCCGGATCGCTACGCCGCAAATCGAGACAGCGCTGGCTGAGGGCGATTCCTTCCCCACGCTGGTCCTGAACAAGAGCGGAGCGCTAACCAAGCTATACGACTTGAAGACAATGCCGCCGGTGCTTCGCACGTTTCCGAAGAGTACGGTGACTCTTCAGAACGGCAGCACCTGGCGGCATGAGGCGATGCTCGCTTCTTATAACGATCAGGAACTCGACTCCATCCTGGTGTTCTTGCGAGCCGTCGTTAAACCCTGATCCTTGAGCGGCGGCTATCGGGAGCTCGCCGCTGGTTGTGATGCAGGTGGCGATCAGCGGTGCCGGCGCGCAACGGTCAGCGTCAGCGAAGCATGGCCGGTCCCGGCCGTATTGGTCGCGCTTACTATCACCGTGTAGGTATTCGCCACCGTGGGAGTTCCGTAGATGACGCCGGTCGAGGTATTGATCGATAATCCGGCGGGCAATCCTGTAGCTCCGTAGCTGGTAGGCGAGTTGGTGGCCGTGATCTGATACGAGAAGTAGTTGGACACCCAAGTTTTCTCGCTCGTGGCGCTGGTGATTGCCGGCGTCGTCGATGTCGCGGACGCGATAGTGATGGTCAGGATGATATAGCCGGTCCCTCCGCCGTTTGTCGCGCCGACAATTACCTTTGTAGTCCCTGCCCCGCTAGGCGTCCCAGAAATCAAGCCCGTCGACGTGTTGATCGACAAGCCGGCCGGCAATCCCGGCGCGCTGTAACTGGTCGGCGAGTTGGTGGCCCCGATCTGATATGAGAAGGCCGTTCCCACTTTTCCAGTAGCGTTGGCAGGGCTGTAAATGCCCGGCGGCGAAGAGGTCGAAGATGCAACCGTCAGTGTCAGAGCGGCATGGCCACTTCCGCCGCTGTTGGTTGCGGTAAGTGTTACGGATGAGGTTCCCGACGCCGTGGGAGTTCCCGAGATTAAGCCGGTCGAGGTGTTGACCGATAGACCGGCAGGCAATCCCGTAGCTCCGTAACTGGTGGGCGAGTTGGTGGCCGCGATTTGATAGGAGTACGCGGTCCCCACCGTCCCGGTAGCAGTGGTGGCGCTGGTGATCGCCGGGGGAGCTGTGGCAATTGTCAGCGTCAGGGCAGCGTTTCCGGTCCCGGCGCTGTTGGTCGCGCTGAGGGTTACGGTCGAGGTTCCAGCGGCCGTCGGAGTTCCGGAGATCAAGCCGGTCGAGGCGTTGACCGATAGACCGGCAGGCAATCCCGTCGCTCCGTAACTGGTGGGCGAGTTGGTGGCCGCGATTTGATAGGAGTACGCGGTCCCTACCGTCCAGGTGGCGGTGGTGCCGCTGGTGATCGCCGGGGGAGCTGTGGCAATTGTCAGCGTCAGGGCAGCGTTTCCGGTCCCGGCGCTGTTGGTCGCGCTGAGGGTTACGGTCGAGGTTCCAGCGGCCGTCGGAGTTCCGGAGATCAAGCCGGTCGAGGCGTTGACCGTCAGTCCGGCGGGCAATCCCGTAGCTCCGTAGCTGGTGGGCGAGTTGGTGGCCGCGATTTGATAGGAGTACGCGGTTCCGACGGTCCCGCTGGCCGTGGTGGCGCTGGTGATCGATGGCGGAGCCGTGGCGATCGTCAGCGTCAGGGTAGCGTTTCCAGTCCCGGCGCCATTGGTCGCGCTGAGCGTCACGGTCGAGGTTCCAGCGGCCGTTGGAGTTCCGGAGATCAAGCCGGTCGAGGCGTTGACCGTCAGTGCGGCGGGCAGTCCCGTAGCTCCGTAGCTGGCGGGTGAGTTGGTGGCCGCGATTTGATACGAGTACGCAGCTCCTACGGTCCCGCTGGCGGTGGTGGCGCTGGTGATCGATGGCGGAGCCGTGGCGATCGTCAGCGTCAGGGTAGCGTTTCCGGTCCCGGCGCTGTTGGTCGCACTGAGCGTCACGGTCGAGGTTCCAGCGGCCGTTGGAGTTCCGGAGATCAAGCCGGTCGAGGCGTTGACCGTCAGTCCGGCGGGCAATCCCGTAGCTCCGTAGCTGGTGGGTGAGTTGGTGGCCGCGATTTGATACGAGTACGCGGTTCCCACGGTCCCGCTGGCGGTGGTGGCGCTGGTGATCGATGGCGGAGCCGTGGCGATCGTCAGCGTCAGGGTAGCGTTTCCGGTCCCGGCGCTGTTGGTTGCGCTGAGGGTTACGGTCGAGGTTCCAGCGGCCGTCGGAGTTCCGGAGATCAAGCCGGTCGAGGCGTTGACCGTCAGTCCGGCGGGTAATCCCGTGGCTCCGTAGCTGGTGGGTGAGTTGGTGGCCGCGATTTGATAGGAGTACGCGGTTCCGACGGTCCCGCTGGCCGTGGTGGAGCTGGTGATCGATGGCGGAGCCGTGGCGATCGTCAGCGTCAGGGTAGCGTTTCCGGTCCCAGCGCCATTGGTCGCACTGAGCGTCACGGTCGAGGTTCCAGCGGCCGTTGGAGTTCCGGAGATCAAGCCGGTCGAGGCGTTGACCGTCAGTCCGGCGGGCAATCCCGTAGCTCCGTAGCTGGTAGGCGAGTTGGTGGCCGCGATTTGATACGAGTACGCAGTTCCCACGGTCCCATTCGAGGTGGTCGCGCTGGTGATCGACGGCGGCGGCGCGAGGTTTAGCGTCAGAGTGTTCCCTGTCGCAGAGGTTGAAATCGCTGAGCCGCCCAAAGATACGGCATCGCCGCCGGAGATTTGAACCGCCGACGAAGGGTCGGTGGTCGAGCTCGAAGTCGTAAATGCGAGTGTGGCGACGACACCCTCCGCTATCGTGTTGGAGTTGGCGCTCCACATCACGCAGGTGGCAGTCCCGGGAATATTGGTGCAGCTAATCGGCGCCGCGGTGCCGCTTCCGGCCGCTATGCTCAATGAGGTGATGTCTTTGGTGGAATAGTTCACCGTCCATTCCAAAGCGGCCGGCTGGATCACGGTCGCCGTCAACGACAAATCCAGAGTGATCACTGCGCCCGGCGAGCCTGATCCGGAGGAGAGGCTCAAAGCCGCAGTCTGTGCCGCGCCCACGCTCGATAAAAGCACTGTAAGTGCCGAAATTATAAAAGCCCTCGTTGGTACTACCATAGTCCTGGTACTGTCTCCTTGAGGGCCTTATCGTCCACCCGGCGGAAACGGTGAGATGGGACTAACGCCTACGATGGTGCTAGAACATCAGCTCAACTAGTACTATGCGATCTAACTATGCATCAACGTAAGTTGATGATTCCAGGAATGCAACTTGGTAATAAGATGGTTTCTCGAAGCATACAATTCAGAGGCGGGACTGAGGTTAGATTGGTCGCGTCTAAGGGTCGATTGAGCGATTGAGCGATTGAGCCGAAACCAATGTCTCCGGTCACTGCTGTCGTAGCGGTGGCATCGGAAGTCGCACGGAGAAGTTCTTGGCTCCCAAGCCAACCCCGCCTATGCAAGTCACAGGTGTCCGGTCCTTTACCTGCCAGAACATGTATCGGCTGGCACACGCGGTATATTCTGCGGGCGCCAGCAGCGGCGGCGGTCAGGACAATCACCTTAAGACATCGTGGCATGACAAAACGCTGGCGCGACCAAATCTTCGAGGAGGGTTTTGGAATGCGGCTTCGGCAACTATACATTCCGGCGCCGATGGGCGGAGACGCAAGCCGCACGCCATTACTGTCGCAAAATCAGCAGGATCTGGCCGAGACCGACCCCGCCGCGTCGTTAGATCGAGTGCCATGATCGGGCGCGCCTACTTGAAGCGCGGGCACAAAAATACCAGGTCTCTGGTATTCCACGCCTGCCTGGGTTGCCGTACAATTGGCGGTGTTTTTTGTGTCGCGACAGTGTCGGCAGTGTGATCGCGCGGGACGGGGTGGCGTCCGCGCAAGCTGGCGTACGGTTGACACTTGGGGATCGGGCGGGTCAGACGGGGTAGAGTTTTCCGCCGAACGAAATCTGACTAAATGACGTAACGAATCAGGCGCCGGAGGCACTATTCGAAGCGAGCCGGTTCGACAAATCGTCACGAAAGAGTGATCATCCATGGCTGCGATTTCGGTAAGCATCGGAGGCGAGGCCCTAGCCCATTCGTTATTGGCGGCCGTTGAGGTTCGTCAAAAACTCAACCAGCATGGGTGGTGCCAGGTGGTGTGCCGGCAGACCGAAGATGAGCGATTGGCGATTGAAAGCTACCTCGGCCAGGGGCTCACGATCACCGCCGACACCGAAGACGATGGTCAGGTTACGGTATTCGACGGATTCATCCTGAATGTCGCGCTGAAGTATGAGATTTACGGCAGTTACACCGCGCGCATCGAAGCGGTGACGCGTTCTTACAAGATGGATCTGACCGAGCGGAAGGCGTACTACCTTGAAAAAACGTTGACCGACATCGCCAACCAGCTTGCCGGAAACGCGGGACTGCAAGCCGTGGTGGAGGGTCCGGACATGCGGCCGCTCAACTACGTTCAATATGGAGAGACGGATTTTTCATTCGTGAATCGGCTGGCGGACGACTACGGGTGCTGGCTGCGGCCGACTGCGGAAGGGATCGAAATCAAGGATCAGTTCGGCGACACAGTGGATCTCTCGTTGCGGGACGAATTTGGCCTGAAAGAGTTCACCACCAGGGGCGCCCTGGCGGCGGCCTTTTTCAACGGCTCACACTATCATCACCACAAGATGAAGAGCCAGAGTTTCCAAAAGGTGAAGGACGATCCTCCGTTTTTCGGCCCGATAGGACCCTTGGTGGACGCCGTCAAGGGCCAATCGGCGGACCTTCCCCCCGGCTTCGTGCATCAACGCAGCCGCGTGGTGACGCTGGACGATTACGAGAAACTGCTTAAGAAAGAGAGCGTGCGGTCCATTGGGAGCAGCATCACGGCGGAAGGCATAAGTTCGCAGCCCAAGCTGTGTCCTGGCAATAAGGTGCAGATCTCGGGCATGTTGGACGCCGAGGGTCTGTACGGCATCACCGCCGTGACGCACACCTGGACGCCGAAAGGGTACGCCAACACGTTTGAGTGCACTCCGTGGCAGAAATACACCAACCCCGACCCGCCGCCTTTGCGCCGCTGGCACGGTCTGGTCCCGGCGCGCGTGGTGGAGCATAACGATCCCAAGAAAATGGGCCGCATTCGCATCCAGTATTTCTGGCAGGAGGATGGTCCGGCGTACTGGGCGAGGATGGTGACGCCGCATGCGGGTTCGGACCGGGGCTTTATGTTTATGCCGGAAGTCGGTGATGAAGTGGTGGTCGGGTTCGAGGACGGAGATCCGGAGCGGCCGATCATTATCGGGTGCCTGTGGAACGGAGTAGATCAGGCACCGCGCTTCGATTTCGCCAAGGATGACATCGCTCCCAACGATGTGAAGCGCATCGTTACCAAGAGCGGCAACCGGCTTCAGATGGTGGATACCCCAGGCAAGGAGTCAGTCACGCTGTCGACGCCTAACTCTGTTAAGGTCCTGCTGGCGGAAGCCGGTCAGTCTCCTACGGGGAGAGAAACGCTGGTGTTGCAGGTGGATCAGGGAGACATCATTTTGAATGCACCGCAGGGCCGTATTCATTTGCACGCGCAATATTACTCGCGGGAGATCGGCGGAATGCCCCCGGCGCCCGCGCCCACCAAACCTAAAGGGGCAAAAAAGACCGGAGTGATTCCCTCAGCCGGTTTGTAGCCTCTACAGGCCCGACGATCGGTCCGAGCCCGGGTCCACAAGAGGAAGGGGAAGAGGAAGAGCTTAAGGAGGAGAAGAGTATGGGTAGTACGTTTTCGGCCAACACCCTGACGCAAACCGGAACGATCGGGAACGACACGATCGACCCGAACGACCAATATATCGGCTTCGGGAACCTGATCACCAATGGGCCGAGCGCGATCAACTCGGTTTCGCCGTTTCAAACGACGTCTCCCCGGCCTACCCGGCGCGGATTACACGAAAATCAAGGGCCAGGACGTGAAGCTGGTGCACGGGGACCGCTGGCAGGAACTGGAAGCATTCATGACCGAGAACGTGAACAAGGACTTCGTAACTACCATAGGTACACCGCCTGCGATCATGCCCAAGGGCGCAACGGATCCGGCCGACCTCGAGTACAATGACCCGAAAGACGACCTAAATACCAAAAATCCCGACGGCAGCAAAGGCGCTCCTATTACTTTGGGGAGTGATAGTGGTTTCGGTAATCCTGATGACCAGGCAAATAACGCGGCCGGCGGCCTGCCTCCTAGCTCAGATGCGGAGAAAACGCAAGTCGACCCGGGTAAGGGTCAAGCGCGGTACATTCTCAATGTGCGCGGAGACCAGCTAACGAAAATCGGGGGAGATGTGAGTCTTTGGGTGGCCGGCTACAACAATACGGTTCAGATCGGGCAGTGCAAAGCGAGCTACTTTTCGCAATACATCACGAACACCTCCGACAGTCAATACCACAACACTCCCGACTCCTACGTCGACATGAACAATGACTACAAAATCGTGTATAACACGAAGTACCGCAACGTTGATACTAAGCAGGACATCGCTCGGATCTCGCTTGGTGCGGTGATGGGCGCGAAAGTGGAATACAAATCGGTTCAAGTGTCTGCCGTCCTTGTCAACCTCAGCGCTTCCTTGTGTAGTATCGGTCTCCGTGTCCTTGGCAACGATACCTTTGGTCTTAAGTCCCTTATCCACCCTGCTGAGGCCAAAGCGGGTCCTGTGGTCCAAGCGTCGCCCAAGGCCAATGCCACCCCAAGCGTACAACCCTGCCCCCTAGCCGGCTGAGCAGCGTATCAATCGTAGCGGGAGGATGGAATGTTGGATAGAGCCCAATCAGAAGCCAGTGAAGCGGTCGCGACCCCGACAAAGCGGGGGCGGCTTACGCCTGTGGATCGCAACCCGGAGCTCGCCCCTTGGCGACGCGCCCAGGAGCTCACTCGTTGTTCCCTTTATTGGATGCCGGTCAGCGGTTTCCCCGTCCCACTGGCGCAGAGGGCTTGGCTCTTGCAGTTCCTCGAGCGGCTCGCTTCCACGATGTCTGAGCAGTTCGAGCTTCGACGCGAGGTTTTTCTCCAGTTCAAGACCGTTCCTGAACTCATGGATACGTTTCTGCGGAACGCTCAGGGATTTCAGCCGATTCTCGGCTTGAGCCGCCGGCCCGGAGCGGCGATTCCACGTGTCCCCGATACCGCAACGCTGACTCGGATGGTCAAAGAGGGCAAAGAGATCAAGTTCAACGAAATCGCACCCGATTATAGTTACTGGTTTCTTCGAAAATCTGGAGCAAAGCAATTGGAAGCGTTTTGGGGCCACGGCGGAATTAGCATGGTCTTCACAAAACCGGATCCTGCTGCAGCTGCGCCGCCCCTGCCTTTTTCCGCCGCGTTTCGGAAGAAGTGCAAGGGTATTGAGGAATCGGGCGTGGACGGGCTTTGGGAGGCCGCATTCGCCCTAAAAGACGGATTCCAGGCCAAGAGCAAAGAGCTATTTGGCACTGGCCTCGAAGACGAACCACAATACCCAGGGTTGCCGTTTATCCTCCCGCTTCTCCAATCCAGCGATTTTTTCAATCAACTGGATCAGGAGTCAGCCAAATGGTTTCAGATTTTTGACGTTTATCTCCGTGAAAGCCCCGAAGACTTAGGCATTCTGTTGGCGTCCAAGACGGATCTGGACGATACGCTGATTGAACTGCTGGCAAAAATGCGGGCAGACGGATTCACGTACCCGGAGAGCCGATGATCCCAGCCGCTTTCTCCGTCACTCTCACTCCGATCCTTCAGAACGGATTCGGGGTGAAGGGTGGACCGTGGGAGGCGGTTTTTTTGCCGGTCCCCGTGTTCCCGATTCCCGCGGAAAACATGGCTTCGCTTCGCAAACTAGTGGGCGCTTGCCGCCAGGTCTTTCTCAAGCGGGGCCAACTGCCATCGGAGGTGTTCCTACAAACGAACCGTCTCGGCAAGCTGGGGTCAGCCCGGCTGGCGAGACACGCGCGTGAGTGGATGCCCGAGTTGGGCTTGGGCGTATGGCCCGATCAACCGCCCCCCGCTTTGCCGACTGCGGACGATTTCCAGGACTTGGGTCCGCAGGAGAAGCCCCGGCCCATGATGTATGAAGTCATGCAGATCACTGGTGAGGCGTCCACCAAGCAGTTAGCGCTGGCGGCGATGCTTGGAACCGGCGCGGTCCTTGAAGCCGTTACGCCGGCCGGCGGAGAAACTTTCCTTGAGCAAACGAAGGCGCTCCTTCTGCCTCCGATTAAAGAGCCAGGACTTCGCAGGTACCCTTTTTACGTGCCAATTCTCGAGCGGAAGACGCTGGAGTCCGCCGGGCCGGAACAGTTGGATAAATGGTTCTGTGGGGCCTCAGCTTACATACGGGAAAGCGCCCAGGACAAAGGAATCCTGATCGTGTCGCGCGAGCCGCTGACGCCTCTCCTTGAGGGATTAGGCGGCGAGTTCCTCAAGACGCCTGAGCCGCAATGGCGGATTCCTTGCTGAGTGCCGAATTTGGCCGTAAAGCCCCGCCGGATACGAAAAGCGAATCGTATAATAACGAAAATGACGCGCCTCTTCGCCGCCATTCTGGCTGCCTCGACCGCACTGGCTGCCGATAACCCGATGGTCGCTTCGGCTTGCGGTTCGGAGAACGCGAAGTTTGATGTGCCCCTGGCTCCGTTCCCCGCTGTTCCTCCCAAGCCCCAGGCCGGCAGCGCGCTGGTCTACGTCATTCAGATCCAAGTGGTTCCGGTATGCCGCGTCGGGTGTGTCGAAACCGCCAGAGTCGGACTCGATGGCAATTGGGTCGGAGCAAATCGCTTCGATTCCTGGCTGTCTTTTCAGGTAAAGCCGGGAGCGCATCACCTTTGCGCCGACTTGCAAGGGAATCGAGCAAGCCCAGCCGACCCGAACCGGATTTCGTTAGCCGGTTTCACCGCAGAGGTAGGGGCCGTTTACTATTTCGTCGCTCGGGTGACGCATACCGCATACACTGGGCCTCTGGTTAATCTGGAGCCCTTGAATCCCGATGAAGGAGCGTTTCTCGTTTCCCGCTACTATCCGAGTTCATCCCGGCGGCAGCATTGATCGCTGGCGGGTCAAAAAAATCCATTCGCCGGAAGAGTGTTGGACGCGTCCACGCGGCTTCTAGAATCGGGTCCAAGGGATCGATGGAAACCACACATAGAGTCTCGCGCCGCAGAAACAGGAGCGCAGATCGTGGAACGAAGCTCCGCCGACGGACGTGGCATCCAGCATCAGCACTCTCATCGTGAAGCTGCGGAAAATCGGGCCCTCGGCGGCGGACATGAGTTGCTCCATCGATCGGGCGAAAAACGTGCGGCTGTCGTCGGCGATCCGCATCCCGGAAAAGCTGCCGATTCCGAACAGCGCGTCGAACGCAGGCCATCGCACCTGGCCTTCCGCGGAATTAGAAGTAAAATACGTACTGGCCTCCGCCGGAAACGACTATGAAACTGCTGCTGAAATTCAACCTGATCTTTCTGATTGTGTTCGCCGCGGGGTTGGCCGGCGCCGGATATGTTTCTTACGGGTTCTTGCAACGCAACGCGCGCGAACACGTGGTGCAGCAGGCCAGGCTGATGATGGGAACCGCCCTTTCGGCGCGCAAGTACACGACGGATCAGATCAAGCCTTTGCTCGAGCCCGAACAAGCACGCGACCGATCTTTTCTACCGCAAACCGTGCCCGCGTACGCAGCCACGGAGAGCTTCGCGTATCTTCGCGCGACGTATCCCGACTACGAATATAAAGAAGCCACGCTCAACCCCACCAACCTTCGAGACCGCGCGGTCGACTGGGAGACCGATATCATCAACACGTTTCGCAATCACGCCACGACCAAAGAAGTCGTGAATGAGCGCGACACGCCGACCGGCAGGGTCGTATTCCTCGCGCGCCCGATCAGGGCCGACGCGCCGTGCCTGGTGTGTCACGACCAGCCGGAAATGGCGCCGCCGGCCATGATCCGCCGCTATGGCACAGCGAACGGATTCGGATGGAAACTGGGCGAGGTTGTGGGTGCGCAAATCGTCAGCGTCCCTATGTCCGTCCCGGTGCAGATGGCCAACGCGGGGTTTCAGAATTTCATGCTGTATCTCGGCACGGTGTTCGTCCTCACGCTGATGGTCTTGGACCTGGTGATTGTTTACACGGTGGTCCGGCCCATTCGCCTGCTATCGAACGCCGCCGACGAGATCAGCTTAGGCAAGCTCGACAGTCCGGAGCTACCGTCCTCGGGAGCCGACGAAATCTCGGTGCTGGCGGGATCGTTCAACCGGATGCGGCGCAGCCTGGTGAAGGCGATGAGCATGCTCGACCAGGAGTAGCGTCAGGCTTTCAGGGCAGGGATTGGAGAAAAGCAGCGCGATCGCGCTCGGAAGCGATTTCAGAGGCCAGGACGGCGTACAGTTCCTTGCGCGAATGGACCCGTTTCGCCGTCTTTTCCACTACAACGTTGGCGATCGGGCCGATGTAGCGGCTAAGATTCTGTTTCACCGTTTTCAGAAACTCCGCGTCCCAGTCCGTGCGCGCAGCGGGGTCCGGCTTGCGCTCGCGGGAGCCGGTGGTGAACGGATCGCGCGGCCGCGGATCGGGGGTCTTGCGAGCCGACTCGCTTCTTGCATCATTCCTCAGCGTCGTTTCCGTGGATGGGTGGCGATCGATCCGGTCGCGCGTTCGTCCTTTTGATCTCGACTCGGGCGGCGTGCGTGCCGCCGCATCCGAAGACAGGCGCGGGCGGTGCGGCCGCGGAGCGATCGCGTAATTTCTATGATGAAACGGCGCCAGCGCATCGTGAAATTCCGCCGCGCTCTGAAAGCGGTCTTGCGGCTCTTTGGACAGCGCTTTCATCACCACGCGCGAAAGCTCCTCCGGCAAGCCGGGGAGGAGCTGGTGGAGCGGCTGTGGAAAGTCCGTGAGATGGGCGGTCATCAGGTCATATTCGCTGGTTCCATCGAAGGGCCGCTCGCCGATCATCAGTTCGTGCATGGTGACGCCCAGGGAGTACAGGTCCGCGCGATGATCCACGGGCTGCGTCCGGATCTGCTCCGGCGAAATGTAATAGAGCGAGCCGAGCATGGACCCCGCCGCAGTGAGCTGATAGCCGGTGCTGGACTTGGCGATTCCGAAATCGGTGACCTTTACCTTGCCATCGGCGGTCAGGATTATGTTCGCCGGCTTGATATCGCGATGAATTACTCCGTTGTTATGAGCGTAGGAGAGCGCCAACAGAACCTGACAGATCGCATCGATCGCCGAACCGGGGTCGAGCGGACCGTGCTTGAGCAAGTTATCCAAGCTCTGGCCCTCCACCAGTTCCATGATCATCAGGTAAGCGTTTGCATGCCGGAAGGCGGTAAACATCCCGGCGATGTTGGGATGAACCAGGCTGGCGTGAATCTTGATTTCCCGCAGAAACCGGTCGGTTACGTCCGGATCGGCAAGATAGTCGGGCAGCACGACCTTCATGGCCTCGACGCGGTCGGAGATGACGTGCCGGACGCGGAACACGTCTGCCATCCCTCCGGAGCCGAGCACACCGATGACCTCGAAATCGCCGACCCGGTCGCCAACCTGGAAACGAAGCATCCTAAAGATACATAATACTCTGATGGCAGTTCGGTTTATGATACAGACAGTGCGCCTGGTGAGATGAAAGCGAAAAGCCGCTACGAAATCAAGGACGTAATCGCCCGCGGAGGCATGGGCGTGGTGTACCGTGCCCAGGACAAGATGATGAATCGTCTGGTGGCGCTGAAGACCATCCACGATTTGTCCGATCCGAAGGCGATTCGCATGTTCCAGCGCGAATGGCAGGACCTGGCCTCGCTCACGCACCCCAATATCGTCGAGGTTTTTGACGTCGGCGAACTGGAAATGGACGGCGAGACCCGGCCCTATCTGGTGATGCCGCTGTTGCCCGGCACCACGCTGGACGAACTGATCAAGACCGGAAGCCAGCGCCTGACGGTGGAGCGCTCCATCGACATCATCACTCAGACCTCGCGCGGTCTACAAGCCGCGCACGACCGCGGGATCGTCCATCGCGATCTGAAGCCGAGTAACATTTTCGTGATGCCGGACGATGCCGTGAAGATTATCGATTTCGGCGTCGCAGGCCGCCTTGACAAAACCAAGACGTTGGGACGAAAAGGCACATTGCTGTACATGTCGCCGGAGCAGATCGAGAACAAGCCGGTCTCGGCGGTGTCCGACGTGTTTGCGCTGGCGGTGGTGTGCTATGAAACGCTGACCCGCCGCCGGCCGTTCGAGCGCGCGACCGAAGAAGAAATCGTCGAAGCGATTCTGAGATCGACGCCGCCGCCGGTTTCCGAAATCAATCCAGCGGTCAACATGATGCTGAGCCAGGTGATCCACAAAAGCATGGCGAAGCAGCCGTGGCACCGGTTCGCGAGCGCCAAGGAATTCGCCGAAATGTTGCAGAAGGCTCTGCGAAACGAGCCGATCGAGAGTCTGAATCCGGCGAAGATCCAGGCCCGATTGCAGCGTTCGCGGGACGCGTTCGAGCGCGGCGACCTGGCGCTGGCCGCGGAGATTCTCGGCGAGCTCGACGCCGAGGGCCATTTCGATGCGTCCATTGCCGATCTGAAGCAGCGCGTGGATCGGGCGCAGATGGATCGGGAGATCGGGCAATTGCTTGAAAGTGCGCGCACGCGCGAGGAGCATCAGGAATATCCGCTCGCGCTTCAGAAGATCCACGAGATTCTGCAGCTCAGCCCGCATCATACCGAGGCGCTCGCGCTGAAGAGCCGCATCGACAACCGGCGGACCGAAGCCGACATGGAAGAATGGTTCCGCGTCGCTTATCAGCACCTGGACAACTTCGCCTATTCCCACGCGCGGGAGGCTTTGCAGCGGGTGCTGCAACTCCGTCCGCGCGAGCCGCGCGCCTTACAGATGCTCAACGAAGTCGACCGGCGGGAGCAGAGCTATGTTCAACTGCGCCACGAAAAAGAGCAGTTGTATCGCGCGGCGGTGGAGGCGGCGCAAAACGGTGAAATCAGCCAGGCGCTCAGCAAGGCCGAAAAGGTGCTCGAACTGGATAAGCAGGCTCCCGAATTGCTGGAGCCTGGCCGTACTACCACGTACCAGAGTTTTTACAACCAGGTGCGCAGCGAAAGCGAATCCCTGAAATCGTCGTATGAAGAGGCGCGCGCGCATCTGACCAACAGGAATCTCAACGCGGCGCTGACGATTTGCGAGGAGCAGCTCCGCCGGCATCCGAATTACGCATTGTTCCAGGCCTTGCGCGTCGATATCGAGGAGCAGCGCCGCCAGGCCCTCTCCGCGCGGATCGCCGAGATCGACCGCGCGGTGGAAGACGAGCCGGACCTGAACCGCCGCGTCGGCATTCTCGAAGAAGCCAGCGGCGAATATCCGGGCGAGGCGCACTTCCAACGGGCGCTTCAATTGACGCTCCACAAGCGCGGGCTGGTGGAATCGATCGTCAGCAAGGCGAGGGCGCATGAGGAGCGCGGCCAGTTCAACGAAGCGATCACACAGTGGGAAACGCTCGAAACCATTCACCGCCGCTATCCGGGCATCGCGCTGGAGCTCGAACGTTTGCGCAAACGCCGCGTCCAGCAGGAACGCGTGGATCGAAAGCGGCGCTGGGTGCAGCAGGTGGAGAACAACCTGGACCGCAATGAATTCGCCGCGGCGCTGGAAACGTTGAAGAATGCGCTGGAAGATTTTCCGGAGGACGCGGAGCTGGTCGAACTGGGTAAGCTCGCCGAACGCGGTCTGGAGCGGTGGGAAGAATCGCAAAGACTGTTTGAAAGCGGGCAGGCAGCCTACCAGGCCCAGCGGCTTGAGGAAGCCACCAATCTGCTGCGCCGGGCGATGGAGCTGGACGACCGCAACACGGCCGTCCGGTCCACGCTCCTCGAGACGCTGGTGCGGCGGGCGCAGAACGCTCATGAGCTGGAACCCACTGCGGCGGAGACCCTGCTGCGGGAAGCGCTCGAAATCGAACCGAATCACGCCTTGGCCAAGGGCCTGCTGAGTCTGATCGAGGATCAGCGGCGGTTAGAATCCGTCGAACGCTGCCTTACGCACGCCCGGCAGCTTCAGAACGAAAACAATGTGCGCGGCGCGGCGAACGAAGTCGACGAGGCGCTTCGCCGCTATCCGGACGAACCGCGGCTCACCCAGTTGCGCGGCACTCTGGGCAAAGCGTTGCAAGACGAACGCCGCCACGACCTCGATGAGGCGCGACGGATGGGACGCGACGCGGATTCGGCCAACGATCCTCGAACTGCGGGGGAATACGCCCGGCGCCTGGAAACCATCTTCACCCGATACCAGGACGACGATGAGTTTCAGGATGCGCTCGCGGGGGCGCGCAAGCGCCTTCAGTCGTCCTCGGAGGCGACCGGACCGGGCACGCCGCCGCCACGCCCCCCCTCCCTCAAACGGCCGAAGAAAGGGATCCCGATGTGGGCCATCGGAGGCGCGGGAGGCTTGGTGGTGCTGGCATTGGTGGCGATTCCGCTTGCCCTTAGGTCACACAAGAAAGCTCCTGAACCGGTCATACCGGCGCCAGAGGCAGTGGCGGCGCCCGCCCCGGCGCCCGCCCCGGAGGCGCAAGCGCTGACGATCCTCGGCTCAGGCAAGATCGATGTCGACGGCGGCCAACCGCAGAATCTCGACTCGGTCTTCAACCAGGATTTCCCCATGGGCTCAGAACACAAGGTGAACGCCTACATGGGCCAGACTGGAGTGCTTTCGTTTACGTTCGACGGCGAAGCCGGTCAGCTTGCGACGGTAAAGATCACCAAGGCCAACGATATTCTTGCGTTTCTGGTCAGCACCTCCGGCGGGAAGGGCATGATTTACAGCAGCCGGCCGCTCGGAAATCTCAAGATCGACGGAAACAGCGTGGGGGCGGTCGGCGTGGTGGGCGTCGCGCTTCCGCCGGATCTGAGCGGATCGAATCACAAGCTGGAATGGATGGAAGGGCAGCAGACGAAGACCCGCGACATCTCGTTTGCGTCGACCCGCGCTCTGCTGGTTCAGCTCGATTCGGATTTAAACCTGGGGAATCTGATCGTGAAGCTGAACGTGCCTGCGCCGGTCGATATCACGGTCCGCAATCAAGCCGGCCAGGAGATCAAGCGCGTCACCGGTGTGACCGGGCAGTGGGGACCATCCCCGCTTCGCGTGGGGAACTATACGATCGAAGCGCAGCCGCGCCAGGGATTCGAGAAGAGCACCGCGCAGGCAACCATCAAAAAGAATGCGGAACAGACCGTTGCCCTGGAGTTCAAGAAAACAGTGACGGCGGCGCACCTGGTGATCGTAACGTCGCCGCATGCGCACATATTCCAGAACGGAAATCCGGTGGGCGACGCGGACGATACCGGGAAGTTCGCCTTCCAGACCCTGGCGCCCGGACACTACCGGTTCACCGTCCGGTTGAACGGCTTCCGCGACGCGGACGCAGAGCGCGATTTGACAGACAACGCAAATGAGATCCTGCAACTTCCCCTCTCGCGCGCATTGGGAACGGTGGTGTTGCAGAAAGATCCGGCGAACGCGGTCGTAACCTGGACGCGAGGCAGCGACTCCGGAGTCATCGATGGAACATCGAAGGACCTTCCGGAAGGCGAGTACGTTTTCCACGCGCAAGCCGACGGTTACAATGACGCCACGTCCGGCCCGACTGCCGTGCAAGTGGGGCGAAGCGTTACGGTCCCTCTGCGGCTGGCTGCGAGGACCAGCAAACAACCAGTTCCGCCCAAAGTCGGTACCACGGACGTGTGCGCCAATTGGGCCGGAGGCGAGCGAGACAAGAACGGCTGCGAGTTGACCGCCACCAGCGCGTATGGACAGACGATCGACGGCGGCCGGATCGATTTCAAGGCGTGGTCGGGAGCCGATCGCAGCGGCTTGCGATGGCAGGTCGGTTATCGCGATGAGAAGACTTACTGGGAATTTGAGCTCACCGCGAAGTCCCTCAAGGTGTGGGAGGCGGCCAAGAAAAGGACCGAGAAGTTAAACACGCCGGTAAAAGTCGACCTGTCGCAGTGGCACGAGATGCTGATCGACGTGAAGCACGACACGCTTCGATTGCAAATTCCGGACGCGAGCATCGACAAGACATTTTCCGACCCGCAGTACGATTTCCGCGGCTCCTTCCGCGTCGAAGTGAAGAAGCAACCGGTATGGATACAGTTCTTACACACACCTTGAGAGGATCACTGTAAATGGGCCCAGCGCCAACTCGACTTGTAAGCACGGTAAAAATCGACGACGTGAAGTTCGATGCTTTGTCGGTCAGTCTGGGATTTTCGACTCTGAGTACGGTTGCAGGAATGCCGCTGATGGGCTCTTTGCAGACCAGCATAGAGGTGGTGGCGGATGCGCATGACACCGTCAACCTCCCATTTGGCAATCTCAAGACATTGTTCGAGCTCGGCAAGATCGTCACGCGAGACAAGATCAAGCAAATCACACTGTGGTTCTGGACGGATGAAACTCAGAGCGATGTGATTTGCGAGTTTACCTTCCAAGGTTGGATTAGCCATTTTCAGATCCATAGCGCCGGTGGCGGGAATCACACCGTCGTAATGAGCTTGCAGCCGACGCTCGATCAGCAGAATTATCCGGTGATCGATATTACCAACTGAGCGTTGCGGATGAGCTAAGTAATCCTCAAGGTTCTCTTGCCGCGAAATCGCGATCGCGAGGGAACCATGACCGTGGAGGTAGACGGCCGCGCCCTCCGTAAATTCAAGGTGCTGGGGCGCGGCAGCGCCGGCTTCGGCGACACCCAGTTCCAACACAACGGAAACACGCCCACCGGATTATGGGAAGGCAAAGGCTGGCAGGACACCAGCAGGAAAATCCGTTTGCTTACGGCCCCTACGGCGCGGAAATTTCTCGAGCCAGTCCGCGGAAACGCACTCATTGCCAGCACAGTTTTTTCATCGCGACCTGTTCCGGATCCACGGCGGAGGCCTGGATCCGCGCCCGAATTCGCCCTGGTATGGCGGACTGAATCCGACCAACGGCTGCCTGCGCCTGAGCAACCAGGACATCAAGACGCTGTCCGCGCTGCTCTACAACGCGAGCATCGACGATGAAAAGCGTGTTTGCGCCGCGCCCAAAGTGTGGGTCAATGTTCAGGAAGGCGACACCTTTGACGATGAGGACGATGGCACCAATACCTGTTCCATGGCTCCTTACAACTTTCTCAGCGATACCGGCGGCATCACGTTCCGCCGGACTTCGCAGTGAGGTGAGACGGGTCAGAGACTCAGGCGCTTGCGGCCGAGTCCGCCGGGCCTTCGCGCGTAACTGCGCTCCAGTTTGAGCTCGGTTGGTACTCGCAGCGGATCGCATCTCAGCGCCACGCGATCCTGGCGGGTGCGGATTAGCGCCTCCGGCTGCATCACGTGATCCGGGTGATCGTTCCACAACTCCCATGTAACGACGCGCTGTAGTTGCCGCAGCGCTTCGAGAATCGTGTCCCCCTTCGAAAATCGGTCCCACAAACACACGAAGCCGTTCTCCGGATGGATATTGGGATGAAACACCGGCGTCTCAAGAAACGCCTCGATCGGGACGCTCGGGTAATACGATGGATACCGGAATCGAGCCACGTGCGAGGCTGCTTCCATCAACGCATGCGGAGGCTGCAATGTCAGCGCGGACGTCCGATGCAGCACGACATGGAACACGTCGGCGTCGGGCAGGACTTCCCTTCGGACCACCTCGACAATTCCCGGATTATATTCGGCCAGCCGCGCCAGCAGCGACCATTCGTTGTCCAGCCGCCGGGCCCTCATCCGTTGGTCGTGACCGTGGAAACGCGCAGCACGTCGTTCGGCCGGACGCCCTGGATCGGCAGCGGCGACCCGAAATCCAGCGATTGCCCGTTCCAAACCACCTGGGGATTGCCGTCGCCTTGTAACATATCGCCGCGCTCGCGCAGATCGTAGAGAATCTCGTCCAGAACGACATCGAGCAGCTCTTCGTCGTCGATATCGACGTTGTATTTGGTCTCGCCGTTGATGGTGTCGAAGTAGATCTGGTATTTCGCCATTGCCTTCTCCAATATTAATGCCGCCCTAATGTCGCGTCGACCTCGGCGAGCCCACCGCGAAGGCCCGCAGCGATTCGGGCAGGTCTTCGACCGTCCACTGGCACCGGCTGCACTGGCCGTTGGAAAAATCCCAACAATCGCGGCATTGCGGGCGGCCGCATTTTCCGCACACCCTGAGATCCGTGTCCTCGGCCGGGGTCATGCAGAGCTGGCATCGGCCGTAGGACGAACGCGGTCCGAATTGGTGGTCCCACCAACGGCCGTCCGGGGTGAACAGCGGAACTCGATTCTCCTCGCATAATCGGCAGCGGCAATGGTCGAAGGACCAGCAATATTGCTCGCATACCTCCAGACCGCAGCGCGGGCACTGAAACGCGACTCGACCGCCGATCCGCCGGTTGCACAAAGCGCAGCGGTGCGAGCTCATGCCGCGGATCGCCTCGATCAGCCCGGCAACAGCCGCTGTCGCCAGCGGTGCGAGCAGCAGGGCCGGGTCGTTTCGAACCGCCAGGTACACAATCGCGACCCCACTCGCGCTGGCCCCACAGGGTATGGCGAATTTGATCCACTGGTTCGGGATCTCAACTTCGAAGAAATGGAAAATCGCGAACGCGATCGGCGCCAACAATGCTGCGCACCCCAGCGCGGTCCAGACGTTCACCAGACCTGCCACTAGTTGCAAAACCGTCAGCAGAAACGTGCTCCCGACCAGCGTCGTGATGGTTCTGGCGTTCATCGATCCCCACTCCGGAACCGAATCGTAAACCGATGATTCTCCGGCAGGCCAAGCGCGTGCGGAACACACGCTGACCAGGGAGAATCCCTCTCGATGATTCTGATCGATTCCTGTTCCAGAATACTCCGAGACCCGCAGGACGGACAAACACAACTTCGCCTCACCGCCGCCGCGCGACGCATCGGCGCCCACTCCACTCCGCAATCCAAGCAGCAAACCCGGGTCGAAATCGGCCAGTCCAGCGCGAGGTAGGCCGACTCGCCCGCCGATTCGAGCAGATCGTGGAACGTCGAATCGGCCCGCGGTAGCGTGCGCAGCACGCCATGCGCGCCGGTGTGAAACGGACAGGATGCCGATTGCGGCGTTCGGAAATAAAAGCTGCGCGGCTCTCCATCCAGCGAAATCTCGAACGTCATCGATTCGGCGGTACTTTGCATCATCCAGCGCATTCCCAATTCCACCTGAGCCGAGCCGGTGATCGCCGCCATGGTTGGCGTGGCGGGCGCCGTTTCGGCCGGAACGGGATCCCTGCACGGCCGAATCGTGGCGTCCCAAAACATCAGCAGGTCGCGGAGCTTGCGGGGCGGCAGCTTGCAGCCGAAACAGGCCCCGGTCTTTCCGGGAAACCACGACACGCGGCCGTGCGAATAATCCGGCGTGCCCAAGCCGGCGTCACAGACTGGAAGGCCGAGTCTGGTAGAAATATACGCGATCTCCAGCCGCGCCAGGTCGCTGTCGACGCAACTGAACAGGATGTCAGCGTCCTCCAGGAGCCCGAACCCGACGTCGGCGATTTCGGCTTCGATGGCAGCAAACTCCGTATCGGGGAATAATGGCCGGGCCGCGTCTGCCAGACACCCGGCTTTGTTGCGGCCTACGCGGTCCTCTTGACGGAAAAAGATGCAGCGCGTGAGATTGCTCGGCTCTACGCGATCGGGGTCGACGATCAAGACTCGGGCGGCTCCGATCAGTCCCAGCATCTTGATGACTTCGTTGCCGAGTGCCCCGGCTCCCGCGATCACCGCGCGCAGATGCCGGATATTGCCTCGGCTGAACACAGTTCGCTCGAGTTTCGAGTAGTCGGAGAGGCGGCTGGTCGTATCCAACAATCTAAGGTTTACCGATCGCTCTGTCAATGTTACACTAGCCCAAGCGGAATCAGAGTCCTATGAGCCTATACCAGACCCTTTACTATATGACTCTGGTGGGTGGCATGGCGGGGTTGTTTTCCTGGGGCATCACTGCCCTGGTCGCCGCGGCGCTTCCCAACCAGCAGGAAGTGTGGGTCTCCGATTTGATCGCTGCTGCCATTTTGGGCGGATTCATCGGCGGGCTGACCGTCGGTTTTTCGGACCGCTGGTCTGGGAATCGCGTGATGCCACGCTGGATTGTTTCGGGAACTCTGATCGGGATTCTCGCCGGCGTCATCGCAGGGCTGATTCAAATTCCTATCACGAATAACCTGGGATCCGCGTTTCCGGTTCTCAACCGCCTGATTGCATGGATGCTGGCGGGTTCGCTGATCGGCTTGGGACTCGGCATGCGCTGGGTGGCGGTCAACCGCTTGCGGGTGGTTCATTGTTATGCCGGTGGATTGATCGGCGGTGCGTTAGGCGGATTGATTTTCGAGGGGCTCGGAAGCAGTATTCCGGATCTTTCGCAGGCTCTCGGATACATATTCATTGGCGTGGGGATATGTTTCGGCGTAACGCTCGCACCGATTCTGTTGCGCGACGGCCTGATCCAGTTTGTCAGCAGCGGTGACGCCCGGGCGCAGAGCAAGTTTGGGCGGACTCACAAGGAGTGGGAATTGCAGCAGGGCGATTCCTACACGATTGGTAGCCAAAGTCAGGATTTCAGCAAGACGCGTTATCGTCCCGATGTCGAGATCTTCATTCCGGATGCTGCGATCGCCCCTCGGCATGCCATCCTGTTCGAGAAAGACGGCCGCTTCTTTCTAGCCAGACACCAGGATACCGTGGGGCAAGCCGCCTTGGCTCGATTTGTGACGCGGGTAAGGGGAAAAAGCGTCATCGGATCTCAGGAATTGCGCGATAATGACGATCTCCAGATCGGGCGAACGGCCTTGCGGTTCGCTACCAAGAAGAAAGAGCAATGATGGAGCGGAAACGACACTTCGGATGGCTGGCGGTGGTCTTGCTTACGGTCCCGTTTGGCGCTCGATCGCAGAACGTCGCGGGACGGCTGGATTTTTCAGACAGCATCCGGATGGTGGATTGCGATCCGGCCGCAAGCACTCCGTGTTTCCGGCTGAAGTTCAACCTGGTGGATGCACAGGGCGCTCCCTTGCCGGCTCAGCTCCCCACTCCTGAGAAACTGGCTGGAAGTATCAGCGTCCTGGCGGGGGATCAGGCGATTACTCCGTTTTTTGCGGTCGCGGGCGGTGAAAAGCAGGCGGTGCGCGGTAGGGTCGCCCTGGTGCTCATCGATATTAGCGGCAGCATGAATCGCCCCTTGGCGACCGGCCAAACCCGCTTTGAAGCAGCCAAGATGGCGATCGCCTCCTTCCTCGACGGGTTCCAGGACGGAGTGGACCGGGTCGCCGTGGTGCCGTTTGAAAGCCACCAGTTGGAGTCGACGATTCGCGGTGCCACCTTTGCTACGACCAAGCAGGCGGCGCTGCAACAGGCTCAGTCCCTCCCGGAGCCGCAGTCACACAATAACACGGGGCTGTTTTCGGCCGTGACGATCGGTGTCGATGTGCTTTCGAACCAGCTCAAGAACCAGACGGCCGGCGCGATGTCGCCCGAGGCGATGGTCATGCTGATGACCGACGGAACCAACGAGGTTTTGAAGGGTGACGATCCGGGGCTGCTGGCCGGACCGGAAGGGTTACAAGAAGCGGCCGCGAAAGTGAAATCCTCCGGGCTTCAGATTATTGCGGTTGGATTCGGGAATCGGAACGAAATCGATGAAACGGCGCTACGCCAGATCAGCACAAGATACTATATGACGGCGGATGCGGCGACCCTCAGCCGAATCTTCACGGTGGCTCGCACCCTGCTCTCGACCCGAGTTCAGGCGACCTTCGCGTCTCCTTGGCCGGATCGGGCCTCGCTGGCCGGAAGAACGCTGCGTGTTTCGGTGAAGTTGAAGCTTCCGAGCGGCCAGGAGCTCGCGAGCGAACCAAAAACCTGGGCGACGCCTCAGATCGGCCTGCCGGTCTTCGAAGGGCATTGCGAACCGGATGAGATGAAGGCTCTGTATACGCACGCCGCGCCGCCCTCCGACGCATGGATTTCCGTGCTGCGGCCGGTTTTGGTTTTTATTGGATTTGGTGCCCTGCTGTTGGTAATGTGGTTCTGGATTCCACGCCTGGTATGGGCGGATCAATACATTGGGATCGTTCCAGACAAGCGGTGGGCGGGCCAGAGCACGGCGAAGCCGAGCCGGCCGGCGCCCGCAGGATTTCAGCAGGGGAAGCCGGGCGCTCAGTCGCCCCGGGCTCCGAGCGATGAGACGATTGTCGCTCCGCGAGCCGACTTCACGAAAACGCGACTGGGTCCGCTCCCTCCGGGGCGGGGGCCTAGAGGATAGGATCCGACACGACACTAGGATATATGAACGTTTTGGTGTACGATCTCATAGAACAAGCCGGAATCGCCGGCAGGAGTAAAGCGTGCCTTTAGTCAAGGTTATTCGAAAAGGAATCACCCCAGCGGTCCGGAAGGTCCCCACGTCCACCTGCGCCGCCATGATGCCGATGACGCTCGACCGGGTGGGGAAGGAAGCGGCATCGGAGAACGAGGAGTTAACCAAGGTGGAGGATCTCAACGACGCCTTCGCCAAGTTTCAGCCCAAACTGAACTTCAAGGGTTTCGCCGGACCGGAGGAAGCCGAGTTCAAGGCGGAATTCCGTTTCCGCAGCATCAAGGATTTCGATCCGGAAAACCTCCAGAAGCGGCAAGAAGTGAAGAACGCCGACGGTGAGACCGAGTTTCTGCGCAACGATATCGCGGACCTCAAGGCGAACATCGATCTGCTGTACCGGCTGAAAGACCGCTGGAAGCTTCCCACGGTACGCCGGGCCTGGAACAGCGAAACGCAGCGGAAAGAGATCATCAGCGCATTAGACCGGCTTAAGGGCGAGCTGGCCAAGGTAGCCGCCAAAGGAGGGAACTAAATGGCCGAGCCAGTTGAAGCGGTAAAAACCAAGACGACCGGAGAAATCCTGGGCGAGAGTGTCGCGCGAGACCTTTTGCAAGATATCTTCGCGGATCTGCATCCGGCGCTGCTCGACGAGACACGCGACATGTCGAGCATCTTTTCGGCGCAGTCAGCCAGCGAGTTTCTGTCGCAGCTCACCAACTTTGAAACGCTGTTGAAAGAAGACGACAGCTATGACGCGTCGGTCAAGAAATTCCAGGCGCAGATCGACGCCGCCGAAAAAACGCGCGATGAGTTGCTGGCGCAGATTTTCCAGGAAATCCGGCCCATTGAGCGGAGCTATCGCGAACTCCGGCTGTTCTTCGAAAATGCAAAAGTGCCGGACGGCAAGGTTCGCAAGCCGGTGGAGATGTTCCTTCTGAACGCGGATGCGAAAGCGATGAAAGACGTGTTCAGCATGAATGTCGCGGCGGTGGAGAATTTCGTCGTCCGCCGCAACGACAATTTCAATTTCCGCGACGACATCTGCAACCTGGTGGTGCCCGGGTATTATCCGCAGCCGGTGCGCGAGAAGTTTGAGGACATCGCCAACACGTGGGGCATGCTGCTCATCAGCGATCTGGACGACGAGAAGTCGTTCAAGAACATTGAACGGAACTTCCTGCCGGGCGGGAAATATGAGTTCATGAAACGTCCCGAGGATCGCGCGGCCGCCGATGTCTGCACCATGGGCTACCTGCAACTGCGGCCAGCCCACTGGTTTGAAAAGAACGTGGACGGCGGGGAAGATTTATGGGGACCGCCATCGCTGGTATTCGCGGGGGCCGTCGCGCGCGCCGACGATGCCGTGGGAATCGCGCAAGGTCCGGTGGGATCGCGATTCGGTCAGATCGCTGGATCGGAAAAGTGCCGCGTCGAGCCTTTGATCGGCGAGATGGAACACTTGAGCATGGAGCGGCAGTTGATTCCGATCATCCGCGACGCCGACAATCACCTGTGCTTCTTCGGCTGCCGCACCCAGGCGGAAGATCCCTATGGCGTGCTGAAATTCTTCACGTCGTATCGCATTCTGCGCTATCTCGAGCGCTGCTGCAGGCACTATCTATTGCAGGTGGCCGGACAGGTTCTTACCCGCGACTTCATGGATCAGTCCATCGAGGCTCCGCTGAAGAAGCTACTGGATGAACAGGTGGAGCAGGGAACCATTCTCGGCTACGACATGTTCGTCGACAAAGATGCGAATAAGCGCATGCAGGGAATTTGTGACATCACTTTGAACGTGATGCCGACCGGTCCGGCGGAGACGTTTGTACTTAAAATCGACGTTCCGGAGTTTTCCAAGGGCGAAAAGAAGCCGTAAGCGACGAGGAGGAAGCCATGCCTGGAGGGGGAATACGACCCGGATCGGCGGCGAGAGACGCCGAAGAGCGTAATCGTCAGAATCCGGTCCGCAACATTACTTTAGGCGTGCGGCCCGGATCGGCGGCGAGAGACGCCGAGGAGCGTGCTCGCAACAGCGAGGAGGTTCCCTTCAACGCTTCGGTTGGATTCAATCTCAGCCGTGGGGGTGGTCAGAAATTCGAGTTTGAGACCCGGCCTTCAGGCTCCGGCGAGGCGTTGCCTGCCAAAGCTCCGCCGGTCGAGCCTGCGGCGCCTGTGGCAAACGCTCCCCCGGCACAGCCGGAAGCGCCGGCCGGGCAGTCGGCCGCCGCGCAGGCGTGGGGCAAGTTTCGTGGTTGGTTTTCTCGCAACAAGTAGTGGCTCGTGAACTAATGTAATCAAGACAAAGGAGGAAGAACTATATGGCAGCACCAAATCGATGCACCGTGACCATTCAAGGCACTGCATTTCAAGCCGTCTGCGCCAGCGTGAAATTCGCTTGCCAGACAGATCAATCCGGGCAACCGCTCATGGGTAGTCTCGCGACCGACATCCGGGTATTCGCGGATTTCCACGACACCCAGAACTTGCCCTATTCCACGTTACAGAGTTTGTTCAATCTGGCGAACGTGGTGGTCCAATCGAATATCGTACCGATGCAGATCGATATGTGGGCCGACGACTCCAAGCAAAACGTGCTTTGCAGCTATAAGTTCAACGGCTGGATCGCACGGATGGAGACGATCAATCCGTCGGGCGTAACTCAGAATCTGAATCTCGACGGCGACAAGTCCGAGTTGCAATGGCAGGGCATCACGCCTGTTTTAAACCACATGCTGATTCTCGACCTTCAGCCGGCTCTGAACCAGAAGAATTTCAGCGCGGTCAGTATGTCGAATTAGTGGAAGAAGAATTAGGAGGATACCATGGCATCACCATACAACAGCACTTGCACCATTGGCGGAAACAGTTTCGACGCGCTCGAAATCGAGGTCGCCCTGCAGACCACCCCGGACCGCAACGGGATGCCCACCATGGGCAGCTTCACGTCGGTCGTTCGGGTGGTGGTCGACATGTCCGACACGCAGAACATGCCTTACAGCACGCTAAACTCGATGTTTAATCAGGCCAACGTCGCCACGCAGCAGAGCATCGTGCCCATTAAACTCGAATACTGGGTCGACGAAACCAAGCAGAACGCGCTCTGCTGTTTCAAGTTCAACGGATGGATCAGCGGCTTCCAAACCGTGAATCCGACGGGCAACCTCTCGGACGTAACGCAGCAGGGGCAGGTAATCAACAATATGCTGATTATCGACCTGCAGCCGACCTTGAACCAGGCCAATCAGCCGAACTTCACTTTCAGCAACTGAGCGGGAGGAGCGTATTTCGTTCATCTCCTTTCCGATCCGGTTCCGGGATGCTTTTTTAGGCCGGACCGACGAAGTGCAGGCAGTCCTGGCTCTGATTCGTGTGATGGCCAACACCCCGCACGGGTCGTGGAAAGGATGCCCGCACTTTGGGTTGCGGGATTTTTTTGAACAGGCGAGAGTGCGGCCCGATCTGCCGCAGCTCGCCATTCAGGAAGTGAATCTGGCATTGAAAGACCTCGGCATCGTCAATATACGGATCGAGCGGATCGCGAAGGAAGCGCAGACCGACCGTGATATAGACTCTTATGCGGTGACTGTCGTTTCCTCGGCCGAGGCGGGTAAGACGTATTCCGTGAATGTCTGAAAGGATAGCGGCGCCTGAGAGGATACAGGCAAAGATAATCGGTTCGAGCCATGCCATACGAGAGCGTAAGCGCCATCGAGATCGACCGGAAGCTCCGCGACGACTTTCGCCGCCGATTGAGAGACTTCGGCGTTTCCGCTGAAACCACGGACCCGGTTCTGGCGGTGCTGTTCCGCACTTTCGCGCAGCAGCTCGAAACGCTGTATGCGGAAACGGGGCGCATCCGGCTGGCGTTGCTCGACGAACTGATCGCCGGCCTCGGTCTCGATAGACGAATGGCGCGTCCGGCGCAGACCATCGTCCGGTTCTTAAATGCATCCGGTTCTCAACTGGTAGAGGCTGGGACGGAGTTGATCGGGGAAGCGACCACTGGCGAGCGCCTCACGTTCACAACCGATGCGGCCGTAGCGGGTTCGGCGGCGCGGATCGCGGTCGCGGCGACTTATCAGGATGGCGCCCTGCAACTGATGCCGGGGATCGAAATGCCGGAGGCGTTACAGGCACGGCGGCCTGCGCTGGATCCGGTCAAGGTCAACCTGGGCCCCAATCCGGCGCTGTATCTGGCGATCGAAAATCTTCCGCCGACGCATCTTGGCCAGCACAGCTTCTTCTTCGAGCTCGGTCCGGACGCGTACCGAATTCAGCAGGCGCTCGAACTGGAGACCTGGTGCATCTTCGGAAACGACGGCGACTTGGCCTCTCCGGGGATCTTAAGACCCAAGAATGGGAGCGCCGGGACGAAGTTCTTACACTTCCTGGTCTCCGACGCCGCTCCGGCAGCCGGAGACCCGGCGATTCCAGTCGAACAGGAGACCCCCAACCTGCCCAACGGGTTCTATGCGTCACGGGTGTTTCTGATGCCGGTGATTCCGCCCGCGCGGCGTTACCAGTGCAAAATTCCACGAGGAATGGAGCCCGCGCTGAGCAAGATCTTCGGACGTGATTCCACGCAGTTGTTTGCGCAGCCTCGCGCCTGGGTTCGCATCTCGTTTCCGAAATCGAGCCCGTCGCTGCACGCCAGCGTCTCTTCCGTTGCGATGCACGCGATGACGGCTTCGAACGTCGAATGTTTCAATCAGACCATCTACTTCGACCAGCAGGGCACCTCCATCCCCATCAGCCGTGAAGCCGGTACGGCAAGTTATCTGGTTGCGCCCCTGTCGATTTTCGGCGAAACCCATACTCAGTACCTGCCGGAGTTTCAGCCCAGCTCCGAGAAAGGTGTAGGGCGCTTCGCGACCCGCAACGGCCGAATTGAGCTTCAACCCGCCCGGCGAGCTGACGGAAGCGCGGAAGCCTACGCGAATCTGCGCGTCTGGGTCACTTCCGGAGCGCTCGGCAACGGCGTCGGTCCCGGCCAGGTGGAGGCGTTTGCGAAGCGAGGAACCTTCCCAGGAGTCAGAATCACGAATCCGACCTCGGCCGCCGGCGGGGCCAACACGGAAGGGTACGAAGAGGCCCAATCGCGCTTTGCGGAGGCGTTATTGTCCCGCGGGCGGGTGGTGACTCACGCGGATCTAGAGACCATGGCCCGATCGTTCGACCGGCGCATCGTCAAGGCCGACGTCACCTCACGTTTGAAGCGCTCCGAATTGGGGCTGCAACGCTTTCAGCAGGTTACTTGTTGGCTGGATCGCGACGGCTTTGTCGATCCGGACTTGGAAATGCGCGTCCTCAAAGACGATCTCGACCGCTTTCTGCGCAGCCGCTTTCTGTACGACACTGAGCTGTCGCTCGAGCTGGAGTGGAAACAATGATCGAGGCGTTGAACCAAACCGGCAGCCAAGCGGACAGCGAGACCGGCGAGCGCCGCGCGCGCATGCCCGATCTCTCTCACGCCTTCAGCGGATTCCATCACACGCTCGATTCCGCGTTATCGATCTTGTGCGATTTGAGCATCCCGCTCGGTCGCGTCACCGTGCGGATGGAGGGCAAGGGCTATCCCACCCGGTGGATCGTCCAGCAAAATCCTCCGCCGGGCAGCGCAATCGATCCCGGCACTACGATTGAGCTGACCGTCGCCGGGCTCGGATATTTTCACGCGCTTCCGGTTGGAATGTGGGACAAGGGCGGGGAAATGGAGCCGGGAACGCAAGAGGTTCTCGAGCTACTCGACGATCCGCTGCAAAAGGCCGCCTATTGGATCCGGGAAGGCGCCCGGCTGTTCGATATTCATCCGGATCATCCGGCGGCCTGCGCCCGCTGGATGGCGCTGTTCGGAGTTTCCGCGGACGATTGGCCTCACGAGATGTGGTACCGGCTGGCGCTGCTGCTTCCCAGCCTCCAGTCGCTCGCCGGAACCGAGCGCGGCCTGCGCTTCTCCCTCGATTTGCTGTTGGGGTTGCCAGTCAAGTGGCTCCGCCGGTCGCCGTCTTTCCGCTATATTCAGCAAGACGATCTCAGTCGCGTCGGCGGGCGCCACACGCGCCTGAGCGTGGATTCGATCGTCGGCGACCGCAAGGAAGAGCTCGCCAAACTCACGCTGGTTCTGGGACCGGTCACGCTCGACACGTATTACGAATTTCAACAGGAGCCGAAGGCCAAGCTGCTCGAATCCGTTCTCGGCATGATTGCCACCTGTTATCAAAAGCACACCATCGCCTGGGACGTTGAGGATCGCGGGCGTGCGCCGAGGCTCGGTAAAGCCAGGCAAAACGGCATCCTCGGAATCAACTCCCACCTGGGAGAGCGCAACTGGGAGGAGACGGTGCAAGCGGCATGAACCCGGACGATGTGAAACTCAGCTCGGTCAATTGGGAGCATGGCATGCTCCTCACTCCCGATCATTTCCTGCGCCAGGAGCGCTATTTCGAGGCGGGACTCATTTGGGCGCTGCGTTATGCGACCACCGCCTACGGCCTGGTGGGCGGCGGAGCGCGGCTCCCGGAAGTGGAGCGCGGCGCGGTGCGGCACGATCCGGTGATCTCGGTGGATGAGGACGATCAGTCTCTGGCGATTTCCATTACCCAGTGCCGCGCCCTTACCCCGGCCGGCTGCATCATCGATATCGATCCGTCCTACCCGTTGCAACGCCGCTTTCAGAAATCCGAGCTGGAAGGCGTGTCGGAGTCGGGCATTTACATCGTGTGCGATCCGCACGAGAAGCAGGTGCTCGACGGCACGGTGGACGAGTTCAACCCGCAGATGAAGACCGAGCGCCGGCCGGCCTACTGGCTGAGCCTGCAAGTCCACGCCGATAGCGCGCCTTATAGCGCCGCGGTGGGGCGCATCCGCCGCCAGAGATACGGCGCCGGTTATGAAAAGGACCCGGAGTTCATCCCCGCCTGCACGACGCTGGTGGCCCATAGCGAACTTACCAACGCGTGGCGGAAAATGATCGACGATGTCACGCTCATGACCGAGCGCTACACCGAGTTGCATCGCGCCATGCGCGAATTCCTGGTTCTGTTCACCGAGCGCGGCATCGAGACCGAAGTGGATCAGGAAACCGTCCTGTTCGTGGACCGCATGGTGGTGGCGCTGCAAACTTGCGCCTACGATATCCTGGACCCGGTGCAGACTCCGCAGCAATTGTTCGGAAAGCTGCGCCGCCTGTTCCACTGCGCCGCCGCGTATCTGGATTTGACGCCGGCGGTGCAGCAATACTTCGATACGCTCAAGGAAACCGGCGAGACCGAGTTCATTGCCATCATCGAGCAGCAAAAGCGGATCCTGCGCACCACCCGCACCTGGGGAATTCACGACGATCTCTCCGTGGAAGTGAGGGAAGCAAACGGGTGTCTCGGCTCCTTGCAGCGGCTCGAGCGCGCGCTCGAAGGCAAGTACATCGATTTCCACGTCAGCCCGTCGCTCGAAGCCATGAACTTCGTCTTCGACCGCGGCGGAAAAGTGCTATACAAGCTCGCCGCCAAACCGGCGCGCGTCCAGGGAATGGCCGACGAGCTGAGCTTGTACTTTTCGCAGTTGCGGCTGGAAGGGCGCGACAAGTACCGCCTCGTTCTGGTGGGCGAGCAGAACGCGACCTTCGAAAAAGGCACCAAGATTACGGCCGAGATTCGCATCAACGAAGGCAGCGGATTCCGCCGGCCGCCGGTGATTCTTGCCTGTGAGTCGAAACTGCCCGAACAGTTGAATTTCGAATACGACTTCGATGCGCCCGACGTCCCCACCATCACCGACATTAAGGTCAGCTTGCAGGCGCATTATCCGATCCGGACGGCGTTGCTGTATATCCGCCACCGGTTCTATGCGCAGCGCGCGCAGGAGCCGGTGCGGTCGGTTGAGCCGATGCAGCCTGAACCGCGTGTCGCGCCGCCCCCGCTTCAACCCGATATCACGCCGGCGCGCCCCCACCGGACCGAGGTGTCTCCTCCGGCGGAGCCTCCACGAGATACCAAACCCGCCCCATGGGAGGCGCCTCGCCGCGTTGAAAATCCCCGCGGGCCCACGGAGACGGAGCCGCAGCCGGGTTCGCCTCCGCGGCGCCGGCGACTGGAGTAAACCATCATGGCTATCGATCTTGACAAACTTTCAAGCGAACTCGAAGACGCACTGGAGCGCGCCCGGCTGCTCGCCGAACAGCGGACGCAATCGCAAATTACGCCGGTCCACATGCTGTATGTGCTGCTGGAAGACAGCGCGCTCGCGGCCATGCTCGAAAAAGCCGGCGTTTCCTGCGGACCGCTGCTCGACGCTTTCTCGACCAAGCTCAACCACGAGAAGAATCCGAAGCTCGAACCAGGCAAACGGCCTGTGGCGTCGCGGGCGTTGCGGGATCTGATTGAAAAGTCGTTCGAAGTCATGGACGGCCGCGGCGCCGAGCGCGCCGAGCCCATCGATTTCGTCCTCGCTGCCGTCGAATCGAGCGAAGATCAATTGAAGAACCAGCTTCGCGGCGCCGGCGTGACCAAACAAGCTGTGGAAAAGGCCGCCGATTCCAAAGCTTCCACGAAAGAAGCGCTCGGTGAACCAAAAGCGCCCGCGCCAAAGCCCGGTTCAACCAAGGTTCTCGAACGCTTCGGCCGTGACCTGACGGCCGCGGCGGCTGCCGGCGAACTGATGCCGGTGGTGGGCCGCGACGAGGAAATCCGCCGCGTCATTCAAGTCCTGCTGCGTAAGAGCAAGAATAACCCGGTGCTGGTCGGCGACCCCGGCACGGGTAAGACCGCGATTGCGGAGGGGCTCGCCTTGCGCATCGCCGCCGGCGACGTGCCGGAGTCTCTGAAGAAGTGCAAAGTCATCGCGCTCGACCTGACTTCGATGGTCGCCGGAGCGAAATATCGCGGCGAGTTCGAAGAACGCATCAAAGCCGTAGTGGACGAGGTTCGCGCCCGGAAGGGTGAGATCATTCTGTTCCTCGACGAGCTTCACACCCTGGTGGGTGCGGGCGGCAACGAGGGCGGCATGGATGCAGCGAATATCCTCAAACCCGCGCTGGCCCGAGGCGAACTGCGCTGCGTCGGCGCCACCACGTTCGACGAATATCGCGAGCGTATCGAGAAGGACGGCGCGCTCGCCCGCCGCTTCGATGTCGTCACGGTCAAGGAACCGACCGACGAAGCCATGATGGTGATTCTCCGCGGCATCCGCGGACGATACGAAGCCTATCATGGCGTCCGCCTCTCCGATGAGGCGCTGCAAGCCTCGGTCAAGCTTTCGCGGCGATACCTTCGCAGCCGGTTTCTTCCCGACAAGGCGATCGACATCATCGACGAATCCACCGCCCGGATCCGGATGCAAAAAGAATCGAAACCGACCCACATCGATCAGCAGGAGCGCCTGTTGCTCCGCAAACAGGCGGAGCTCGAGTCGCTGCTCACCAGCCCCGTTTCTCCCGCACAGCAGAAAGCCGTCGCCGCTCTTCAGGCAGAGGTCGCGCAGATTAAGCCCGGGGTCGAGGCTCTGGTCAATCAATGGAAACACCAGAAAGAAGCTTCCGACAATCTGCAAAAAACCAAGCAGGCGATTGAAGAACAAAGTGCGCTGCTGACCACCGCCGAATCGCAGGGCAACGTCGCCAAGGCCGCCGAAATCCGCTACGGCACTTTGAAATACCTCGAGCAGCAGCGGGAGGATTTGGAAAAGCAAGCCGCGGCTTCCGCCGGACACAACATGGTGCCCGACGAAGTCCGGCCGGAGCACATCGCCGAAGCGATCGGCGAACGCGTGGGCATCCCGATTCAGCGCATGCTCGAAAGCGAGCGCGACCGTTTGCTCAAGATGGAAGAGCGGATCGGCGAACGCGTCTTCGGGCAGGACGACGCGGTGCTCGCCGTCTCCGAAGCGGCCCGGCGCATGCGCGCGGATCTTCAGCCGGGCAGGAAGCCCAACTCTTTTCTGTTCGTCGGTCCCACGGGCGTCGGGAAAACCGAGCTCGCCAAGGCGCTGGCCGAAGCGCTGTTCGACGACGAGGCTGCGCTCATCCGCATCGATATGGGCGAATACAAGGACAAATCTTCCATCGCCGGCCTGATCGGTTCGCGTCCCGGCCTGGTCGGCTCGGATGAGGGCGGATTCCTCACAGAGCAGGTCCGCCGCTCACCGTACTCGGTGGTGTTGTTCGACGAAGTGGAGAAAGGTCATCCTGAAATTCTCGACTTGCTGCTCGGAGTGCTCGACGAAGGGCGGCTCACCGACGCCAAAGGACGCTTCTGCGATTTCTCGAACACGCTGGTTCTGTTCACTTCCAACCTGGGTGTGCGCGAGGCGATGGACTCCACCGAGGATCTCGAAAAGCGCAAGGAGATCATCCTCGAAGTCGTCAAGGCTAGCCTGCGGCCGGAGCTCTACAACCGCATTTCGCAGGTGATCGCATTTAACTCGCTCACCGAAACGGAGGCTTCGAACGGATCGTAAAGGTCCAGTTGGAGGGTTTGCGCCGGAAGCTCGGTGAAGATCGCGAAATCCGCCTGGACGTCACGCCGGAGGCGCTGGCGTATCTGGCAAAACAGAGCTATGATCCAGCGTACGGCGCGCGGCCCGTCGGCCGGACCATCCAGCAATTGGTGCTTTCTCCGGTCGCCACCGCGGTGCTGGCCGGGGAAGTATCGGCCGGACAAACACTGCAAATCGGTTTTCAGGAGCCGGACGGCCTCAGCTTCACCGTAGAAGAAGCTGCGGCGGCCGTGAACTAGAATGCGGGCGCTCGTCTGTGCATTGTCCTTCGCATTGCCGCTCCTGGCGGCCGACAACAGCGTAACGAGCGCGGAAGCGCAGGATGGCTGGATTCTGCTGTTCGATGGTCAAACCATGTTCGGTTGGGGCGCCGAAGGCGGCGGGAAATGGAAGATCGCCAACGGGCTGATTTCCTTCGACGGCAGCGACTCTGGAATGCTGCGCACCCGCGCGGCGTTTTCCGACTATACTCTTAAGCTCGACTTTCGCGGGCCATCGGATGCGGATGCCGCCGTTTTTCTGCGCATCGCAGCCGACGGTAAACCGCAGGACACCGGATACGAGCTGCGCTTGGGAGACTCCGGTTCGAAGCCTCCGGCCGGCAGCATCGTGAAGGTGTTTAAGGCGGACGGCAAGCTCGCATCCAACCAATGGCACACCCTCGAAGCCGAGCTGAACGCCGACAAAATGTCCGTGAAAATCGACGGGCGCGTGGCCGGCGAAGGATCGGACGGGAAGAGCAAAGCCGGTTTTATCGCGCTCGCCCTGAACAAAGGCGCCGCGGCCGATTTTCGCAATATCAAACTAAAGCCGATCGGCACCCGCGCTCTGTTCAACGGAAACGATCTGTCGGGTTGGAAATCCGTGGGCACGACGCCCGCAAAACCGGGCGGCGGATTGATCAAGAAGCTGGGCAAAATGTTCAAACCCGGGGAAGAGAAGCCCAAGGAAGCCGACTGGTCCGTCGCCAATGGAGCCATTCACGGCGCCAAAGGTCCGGGCCAACTCGAATCCCAGACCGCCTACGACGATTTCGTTTTGCAGATCGACGTGCGGGTGAACAGCAAGAACAAGGGCCATCATCCCAAGTCGGCGATTATGCTTCGCGGCGACGCCGGAAAGCTGGAGACCGGATATGCGGTGGCCATTGAAAATGAAGTCGCAACCGGCGAAATCACGGGGCTGAAAAAGCCGCGCAACATTGCCGGGAAAGATAACGAGTTCTTCACGGGGACCATCGCGCTGCGCGGGCGGCATTTCGAGATTTGGGTGAACGGCTATCCGATCAACGAGTACGACGACACCAGAACGGAAGGGACTTCGACCAAGAAGGAAGCGCGCACGAACGGCGGACCGATCGCGTTGCTGGCGCCCGACGCGGAGTCGAATCTCGATTTCAAGAATATAAAGATCGACGCGTTGCCGAAGGCGCTCGGCGGAAAACCTGGAGCCGTAGCCGCGGCCGCGCCTCCTCCGCCGATTGCCGTGCCGGCACCTCCGCCCCCGCCTGCGGCGCCGGCCGCGGGAGCCGCAGCGCCCAGCGCCCCGCCTCCGCCCGTGATTATTCAAAATCCCAATCAGGCCAAGGACGACGCCAAACAGGCTCAGGTTCGGCAAGTTGACCCAGCAGGCTTTGCACACCAACGATCCGGTGGAGCAGCAAAAGATCTACGGAGACATCCTGGCCATCGACCCCAACAACGTCGTCGCGGCGAATGGTTACCACGAGGCGGACCAGAAGATCGAAGCCGCCAAGGCGCAGCAACAAAAACAAGCCGAGGATCAAGCCAAGCAGAGCCAGGATCAAGCCGAAAAATCCGCGACCTACGACGGCGCCATGAAGGCAGGGGAGTCCGCGTTTCTGGCGGGCAATGTGGCCGAGGCCCAGCGCCAGCTTGCCATCGCGAAGAAGATCAATCCCAGCAGCCCCGATCTTCAAAATCTCGACGCTCGCGTCAGCGCCGCCACCCAGGCCCGTTCCCGCATCACCATGCTGGCCGCCGGCGGAGGGCTGATTGTGCTGCTGGGCGGAATCCTCCTGCTGATCAAGACCGCCGGTAAGAAAGAGCCTTATCTCGAAGTGGGAGAGGGTGTGGATAAGGGTAAACGCTACAACGTCGACAAGGACGTGATCCATATCGGAGCCATCGCGGAGGATGGCGATGCGAAAAATGAAATCGTTCTGCGCGACACCGAACGAATGATCTCGCGCTTCCACTGCGAAGTTCATCGCCGCGACAGCAAGCTGTTCCTGGTCGACGCGAACAGCGCCAATGGGACCTTTCTCGATAAACGGCCAATCCCGCCGGGAAAACCGGTCCGCCTGAAGAAAGGTTCGCAGATCGGATTGGGCGGCTCCTGCATGCTGCGGGTGGGTTTTGAAAAGAAAAAGAAGAAAGAGTAACTATGGCCACCGCTTATTTGCTTGTGGAGATCGACGGACAACCCCTGTACCAGTTCAGCGAAGACGTTCTGATGGAGCAGGTGGATGTCGTTCAGGAGATCAACAAACATTGGTGGTGTTACATACGCTGCCGGCAGACCGAGGACCGGCGCTTTCCGGCCGAGGATGCGCTTGGCAAGGACCTGCAGGTCAGCGCCTTCGATGAGGACGGAACGCAGACGTATCTTTTCAGCGGCATGGTCCTCGAATCCGAACTCGAATACGAAATCTATGGGAGCTTTACCGCTCGGATCACCGGCGTGAGCAAGAGCTATAACATGGATGTCGCGCCGCGGCAGCAGTATTACGAGCTCGGCAAGAACACCTTCGCCAATATCGTCAATGACGCGACAGGCCGCGCCGGTCTATCGCCGAATGGCAACCTGGGGAATGCCCAGTTTCCCGCTCCCATCGTGCAATGGGGCGAAACGGATTTCAATCTCGTAGTCCGGTGTGCGGACGACGACGTGCATTGGGTCAATCCGGACGCGCAGGACGGGACCATCCTCAATGTACGAAAAGTATTCGACGACGGACCGACGCTTCAGTGGCGCACCGAAGATCAGCTCTTGAGTTTCCGCGTGAAGGGGAAACTGGCCGCACCGAAGATGGACGGCGCTTTCTACAACTGGATCGAAGGGTTGAGTAAGACATACAACGACGTGCCTTTCGTGCCCGATTTTCTCGGTGGCGCGTCCATGATGGTCGGAAAAGTTACGGACCAATCGCAGTCTAAAGTGAAAAACGGATATGTCGTGGATCAACGCGGAGTGCTCACGCTCGACGAGTTTAATATGATCGTGGCGCGCGAAGCCGATCGCTCCATTCATAGCAGCGTCAGCGGCTATGGCGTGTCGCTGAATCCGGAGGTCGCCGCCGGCAAGAAAGTTACCATCCAGGGTCTTCAGGACGCGGAAGGAACCTACGGAGTGTACAAGGCCGCGCATCACTGGACCCCCGCGGGCTATACCAACGAATTCTGGTGCAGCGCCTGGACGAATTATCGAAATCCCGAGCGTCCCAAGAGCAACCCGTGGTATGGAATCGTGATCGGACGCGTGTTCGACAACAACGACCCGGACAACATGGGCCGTCTTAAAGTCCAATACGTCTGGCAGGAGCAGAGCCAGACCTTCTGGGCCAGACTGATGATGCCCCACGCAGGGGCCAGCCGTGGAGTTTTCTTCGTTCCCGAAATCGGCGACGAGGTCGTCATAGCTTTCGAAGACGGAGATCCCGAGCGCCCCGTGGTCCTCGGTTGTCTGTGGAACCATCCCAACACGCCTCCCACCGAAGATTTCTGGGGCGGGGAATACGCGAAAGACGACGTCAAGCGCATCATCACCAAGAGCGGGCACCGTATTCAAATGGTGGATAAGGAAGGCAAGGAGTCCATCACCATCGCCACGCCGACGCACATTAAAATCTCCATGCTCGAGAACACCAACGAAAACGGCAGGGCGACCCTGCTCCTTCACTCCGACGGGGATATTATCCTCGATGCCGGAGGCAGAATCCATTGTAAGAGCGCATTCTTTTCAAGGGAGGTTGGTTGAGTTATGGGCGTATTTGACAATAGCGTCAAGACCGCACTCAGAGTCACAGATCCGGGTACGGACAAGAGCCTCACCCCTCCCGGCAGCCTTTCCTGGGGCGGGATCACGACTTCGAGCGCCCTGTCCGGCACCACCGGCGTCGACTGCAAGCTGGTCCATGGCGACCGGTGGCAGCAAATCATCGGCGATATGACCGAGAATTACACCGGGAGCGTAAATACAACCATCTTCCAGAACTGGACCATTCTGGTCGTCGGGACCATGAACCTGACGGTGGTGCAGGGTTACAACGAAGTTGAGATGGGCCCCGTAAACCGAACCTATTTCATGATTGTGAACGACACCTTCTTGATGGATCACAACGTCACGGTTCCGGATAGCGCCTCGTTCCAAGTTTCGATGTTCGCGAATACGCTCACAATCGCTGAAGCCATCGGAATCGTCGTCGGCCCCCAGCTCGTGGTCGCCTGCACGCTGTGTATGACCGTCGCGGCCTTAATCGACCTGGAATACAAAACGCTGCATGCCGAATTTCATCCGCTCCACGGCGATGGGAAGGTGGTCGAGTTGTATGCGGTGGAGGCCAAGGTGAAGCTGCACGGCGACGAAGCGGAGGTCGGCGCCAAGACGAACGTGAAGGTCAGCGCCAACGCCGGCGTCGATATCGACGCGGGCGTTCCGTTCACATAAAGCGGAGAACAACAAGTGTCCACACCCCTTTCACGCCTCAGCCGCGTCGAGGAAAAAATCCGTCCGTTTCTGCGCGCTCCGGAAGATCCAGGTTGCGAGCTGTATTGGATCGGCGTCCCCGGGTTTCCTCCTCCTGTTGCGCACCGTGCTTGGCTGACCGACTTTTTCGCGCGCTTCACGGCCAGGCTCGAAAAGCAATTCGGGATCCGCGGCGAGTTCTTCCTCCAATACAAGACCATCCTTGATATCGAAAAGCGGTTCCGCAAACTGTCCTTCGAAACGTTTCCCTGGCCCGGGCTCTCGCGCAAACCCGGAGCTCCGATGCCGAACCTTCCCACCAAAGCGGAACTGGAAGGCGCTCTGCGAGGCGAGCCTTTCGATATCAAGAAATATCTGCCGGAATCGTGTTTCTGGCTGCGCGCCAAACTCCCGATGTTGCTGGAGGAGTTTTTTGGCCTCGGCGGCGCTTCGATGTTTTATTTGAAGGCCGACCCGGAGACCAAGCCGCCGGAAATTCCTCATCTCGAGGAGCTAAAGAAAACCTTCCCGCAAGCCCAGTTTGGAAAACTTGAGGACATGGTGAAAGCCACGGCGTCGTTAAAAGAGAAATTCATGCCGGAAAGCAAGAAACTGTTCGGGGAAGGTCTGGAAAACGAACCCAATTTCGTCGGGATTACCTATATCCTGCCGCTGCTGGAGACCAACGACTTTTTCACCCGCCCGGCCGAGGAGAAAAATAAATGGTTCGAGCTGTTCGATGTTTTCTGGCGGGAAAGCCCGGTGGATAAGGGCATTTACATCGCCTCGAAAATTCCGATCGAAGAGCCGCTTTGCCAGGTTCTCGATTCCATGAAGGAGGAGGGTAAGCTTTACCCTGAACCATGATGGCTGCGATCCAAATCGAGATGCTGGCGGTTCCCGCCCCCTATTCCGCCGCCGAAATCAAAGTAGGCCGTTTCCCCGTGCCGCCGGATTTCTCTCCCAAGCTTCACGTTTTTCTCACGGCCTTGCTTAACGCGGCCGGCGCCGGCGAAACCTCCGATGTGTTTCTTCAAAATGAATACCTGGCCAACGCGCGGGGTGCATTCAACGCGCATCTGCCTGAGTGGGTTCCCCAGGTCGGACTTGGCGTCTGGCCTGACCGGCCGCCGCCTGAGCTGTGGAAGATCTCTGACCTCTTCCGCATGGCGCGCGGAGAGAAAATTCCACTGATGTATCAGGTATCGCATCCAACCGCTGGACCAAAGGCCAACTCGCAGGCCTTCGATTTGCTGCTGGGCTCCGGAATGGTGATTGTCGTGGTGCACCCGGGCTCAACCAACGATCTGCTGGCGCAGTATAAAGACACCTACCTGCCCAACATCAAACAGCAGAACCTTCGGATTATGCCATTCTACGTTCCGCTGCTGGATCACAATTCGCTTCAAAAACGTCAGTCTGGAGACCTGCAAAAATGGCTCGGCAGCGCGCGTTTGTACCTGCGCGAGAGTCCCGCCGAGAACACCATTCTTCTGGTCACTGACTCCGACCTCGGCGCACTCCTGACGGGAGCAGGGGCAAAAAAGCAAGGCGACCGCTGGACTGTGGAATGACCTCGGCGCTGGTCTTGTTGTTCTCCTGGATTTTTTCAAACTGACCCACTACCCCTTATGAGGTAGTGGGTCAGTTTGAATTTGTCGGTGCTTGACAGCTAACCCATCCTTGTCATACTTGAAAGTGAAATGCCTGAGCGCTCAAAAACACGCCCCCGCGATCCCAATGAACTGGCGCATCGCGTTTTCCTTGAATCCATCGGTGAAGCCCCCAGGACGGAGCCGCCCGAAGTGAAGCTAAAGAACCCCGCAGCCGTCGCGCTAGGACGACTGGGAGGGCTGAAAGGCGGCGCGGCGCGTGCGGCTGCGCTTGGCCCGAAGAAGCGTTCACAAATTGCTGCGAAGGCCGCGAAAGCACGCTGGAAGAAGAAGTAGCGCATGGGACCAGACGAGTATCCTACACGGGAAGAACTTGGCCTTGTTGTGAAATTCTTAGTCGCCAAGCTCGGTGAACAAGGCGCGATTCTCGCAAAACTTGCTGAACTTCTAGAATCGAAAGGAATCATTGCCGATTCTGAACTTGTGTCTTTGGTACAACAGGTACGTCAGTCTCGGGCTGCGATTGATGTGCTGCGAGCCGAGTCAAATCTACAAGAGTTTTTGACCATTCGCAATATCGCGAAGCGGTATCTAGACCCTCCTCCAGAAGATCTTTAAGGCTCTCCACTCCCGTCATTTTCTAAGGTCGCTTTCTACTTGACTCTTTGCTTGACCGCGAGCATAATAGAAAGTATGAACAGGCTCGATAAAGCGAAGCAAGAGCAAGTGGTTAGGGCTTTGGTAGAGGGCAATTCGATTCGTGCAACAGTTCGCATGACCGGGGTTGCCAAGAACACCGTTGCGAAGCTCCTGATCGACCTGGGCGCGGCCTGTTCGGCCTACCTGGACAGAACGCTTGTGAACCTGCCCTGTCAGCGGGTTCAGTGCGATGAGATCTGGTCGTTTATCGGAGCCAAGCAAAAGAACGTGACGCCTGCGCTTGAAGCCAAGGGCCACGCTGGAGACATCTGGACGTGGGTCGCGCTGGACGCGGACACCAAGCTGGTTTGTTCGTGGATGGTCGGCGGTCGCAACTGGCAAACCGCCAAAGACTTCGTGTTGGATCTTAAGGGCCGTCTCGCAAACCGTGTTCAGCTTACGAGTGATGGACTGCGCTGGTATCTTCACGCAGTCAACTACGCCTTCGAGGGGGACGTTGACTACGCCGTGTTGATGAAGATCTACGGTGGAAGCGTTGCGAGCGAGACAGCCACGCAGACACGCTACTCTCCGGCCAAGTGCCTTGGCTGCGAGAAGAAACCGAAGATCGGCAACCCGGACCCGAAGCACATCTCGACCAGCTTCGTGGAGAGACAGAACCTCACGATGCGGATGCAGATGCGCCGCTTCACGCGCCTGACGAATGCGTTCTCCAAAAAGGTCGAAAATCACGTTGCCTCTATCGCTATCCACTACATGCACTACAACTTCTGCCGAATCCACCAAAGCCTACGAATCACCCCCGCCATGGCTGCCGGGATCACTGATCACGTTTGGGAGATCGGAGACGTTATCGCCTTAATTGCTTGACGGGCGGTATCGCAGTCCTGCCGCAGTGCGTCCAGAAAATTTTTGGCGTTTATCGTATCCAACTCGGCCCCAACGACCGTACGGAGAGCGTTCACCTGAAAATGAGAGTAATTCTCAAACTTGTGTTCAAGGTCCTGCACCAAGGCTCGCGGGAGAGGAAGCGGTTTAGGAACGCCCTCACGCAGAATCATCAGTTGGGTATCGTGACCACACCCCATGATGGTCATCTTCACTCGCTGCATGACGTAGCAAGCCATCAGGGTCGCTGACTCTATCGACATCGCACAATAACAGTTCGCCAGAATGCTTATCGCGTACGGGCCTCCGGCCCCAATTGCATCAAAATGAACAGACTGCCTGACCGCAGCCTTCTCCGAAGCAAACAGCATTTCTTTTCCCGGCATCAACGCAGCAACTAGAACATCTACACCCGGAGCGTTTTTCTTACCAGCGTACGGCACGACGTGCTTGGCGTGAAAATCCAGCATGAACTCTTGAATACCTTGTTCGACATTCGAGTCGCAAAAGGGCTCTCTGCACATATTTTGAAGTGCAACGAGCGCCACCTTGACACGCAGTGATTGAAAATATCCAACTGAGCCAGATCCGGCCACGCTGACGGCGTTGCCGTATTGCTGCTGCGCCGCACCCACCAACTTTGTGTCGACAGTCTTCAAGTCCCCATCTGTTGAAATCTCACTGTCGGCGGCCAGCACGATCCCATCAACTGCAAGGATACCCAGCGCAATCGTCATCGTACCCCCTTGAGCCGTGGCCCAATTGGAGTATACTCCTTATGCTTGAGCGGATAGGGACCTAGCGGGGCACGTCTTGTGCCATGCTCGAAGCGAGATTTTTCAAACTGACCCACTACCCCATAAGGTTACATAATAAACGTTATCAGTAGTTACCAACCGAGTAGATCCAGCCTTCAGACGAGCGGCCGCTCGCTACCCGTCAGTGTTGGGTCATCTTCGTTTCGTGCTCGAAAATATCCCCGCAAATCATCTCTGAGCCGCGGCTTATTCCCTGCAAGCTGCCACACCCCCTGCCAGTCCCGCACAATGTCCGTCGCGGGATTGAAGTCGTGCTCCCGCAGAATCTTCCATCGGTCCCCATACGCTCTGAACACCTTTGACCCGTGAAAATGGTGGATTGCGTGATTCTCCACAAACCCGATGTTTTCCTTGAGCAATAACGCCCGATCCTGCCAGTGCCGCACCGCTTCCATGTATGGTGCGCTACATCGCTTCACCTCCGGAGCTGTGTTCGCTTTCCCCACCAGTCCAAAAGCCATGTGCCAGTCCGCCGACCCGAGGATGCACACGTCCAGCAGGCCTCCCACGGTGTCGAACGCACTCCGCCGGAACGCCCACGCACCTCCCGTTGCGCCAGGCCCGCCCGACCCATAATGGCCATATGAAGAATTACTTGAAGGTTCATTGCGCTGGCTAAGATGCCGGAACGCAAAACTCGGCATGATTCGATAAGGCCTATGTTGAACAGACAGATCCGAGTAACTGCTGAACAGTTGGACGAAATCGTAATGCTGTAACTGATGAATCGCTTCGAGCGCCCAATCCCGACGCGTCATGTGAAAATCGGCGTCGATCACGGCGCCGTATTTCCAGTCCGCCGGGAAACGTCCGATCACCAGGTTCAGGATATTTTCCTTGTGCCACAACTCATGCGACGTCCGAAGCTGCACGTCCCGCGGGTCGTTCCCGGTCACCTCGAACGGCCGGTCTCCATAGGCCAGTTCCCCGGCATGCAAAGCGACATTCGGGCTCGACTGCATATGCTGGCGAAAATCGTTCATCAGCGCCCTCCGCGTTCGCCACCGCAGCGGATTCGAATACGCGCAGGCGACATGCAGCGTCGCCTCCTCCGACCATCGCCGCCATGGCGTGTGCACATCGGGATGGTTTGCCGGGTTTGTCATTTGCTCGCCTTTCGACTACGACGATACGCCCGAGGCTCGCCGCGCCGAGGTGAGTCCGCATTCCAACTTGATTATTTCGGACGGTTTACGACGCGAAATTAACGGAACAGATTGCGTGCCAGGAACAGGACGTTCGCCGGACGCTCCGCCAGCCGGCGCATGAAATACGGATACCATGCGGTCCCGTAGGGCACGTAAAGGCGCAAACGTGTAGCCCAAATCGACGATGCGCTTTTGCAGGTCGCGGCGGATTCCGTAAAGCATTTGAAACTCGAACTTGTCAGCAGCGATTTTCCGTTCCCGCACGTATCGGAACGCCTCGCCGGCCATCATTTCATCATGCGTGGCGATGGCCGGATAAGACCCTTGGTCGAGCAGCGTCTTCATCAGCGCCACGTAATTCCGGTCCACCTCGCGTTTGGTCGCGAACGCGACCGTTGCCGGCTCATCGTAGGCGCCCTTGCACAGCCGCACCGGGATCCCCAGCTTATTCAACCGATCGATGTCCGCCGCGCTGCGCTTCAGGTACGCCTGGATCACGGCGCGGGCGCATCCGAACTCTTCGTGATCCGGGTCGTACACGTTCGAGCGTCCGGTCCGTGTAAGCGCTCGACTCCATGTCGATCTCTACCCTGCTCCCATTCGCCTTGGCTGCCGCAGCCAGACCGCGAACGTTTTCTAGACACGCATCCTGCGAAAAATCCAGCCCGAATTGCGTCAGCTTGATCGACACCGTCGCCGGCAACTCCCGTTCCGCGATCCGCGCCAGCGCCTCGAGATACGCATCGCGCGAGGCCGACGCCTCAGCGAGCGAAGTAACGTTTTCCCCCAGGTGGTCGAGCGTCGACCGATATCCGCTCGCGTTGCAGATTCGCAACAACCCCCAGAGCCATGATCGAGCGTCTCGCCGGCGACAAACCGGCGCGTGAATTTCTGAGAGACCGGCGAGGTCTCCATCCAGCGTCGCAGGCGTTTCTGTCCCGCCAGAAACAGGAAGAAATGACGCATCATGCGGGGCGGTCGGCGCCTCCCCCGCAAAGATTGCGGGTCGCGAACCGGAGCGTCGATGCGCGGCGGCTGCGCGGACTCCTCGGCCCCCGCAGCGCCGAGTTCGCGCATGCGCTTCAGCGACGGCAGCAGCCGAGCCTCCCAGGATCCGGCCGAGCGATTGTACGCTTCCACAGCCTTGGCCAGATGCCGTCCCGAATCCGCGTAGGATTCCGCGAATACGCGCACGCGATCGTAAAACTCGCCCGCGATGCGCCGCAGCTCGCCCGCGTTCTGCGCCAGCTTTTCCTGCCGCCAGCCGTAGGACACGCCCTTGAGCACGCTGATCAGCGTCACCGGCGTCGCCAGCAGAACTTTTTTCGCCAGCGCGCGCTCCAGGATCTCCGGATCGCGTTCCAGCGCCGCGCTCAGAAAATGGTCGCCGGCCAGAAACAGCACCACCATTTCCGGCGCCGGCTGGAACTGGGCCCAATATTCGCGTCCGCTCAATTGCGTGACGTGCCGCATCACCTGCTGCGCGTGACGTTCCAGTGCCGCGCGCCGGGCGGCGTCATCGCCTGCGGCCTCCGCGTCCAGATACGCGGATAGAGGAACTTTCGCGTCCACCGCCAGCGTGCGGCCGCCTGGCAGCCTGCACCAGCATATCGGGACGCATGCGGTCGCCCGATTCCTGTTCGTAAAAATCGCAATACGGGACCATCCCGGCCAGCTCCGCGACGCGGCGCAAGCGTCAGCTCGCCCCATCGCCCGCGCGAATTCGGAGCGCGCAAAGCCTGCGAGAGCGCCACCGTTTCGCGGCTCAAGGCGGAAATCTGATTCTCCAGCCCGCCCATCATGTGCTGCCGCTGCGCTTCGAACTCCCGTATCTGGGATTCGATTCTCTGCAAGGTATCGGCCAGCGGAGGCTGGCTGGTTCGCGACCGGAACCACAACGCGGCAATGAGCAGGGCTAAAACAAATCCGCCCAGAAATGTAGCGACGATCGTCAATCTACTTTAGTGTGCCACAGCTATCGCTCTTCGAGATGCTTGAGGCGGGCGTCGATCACTTCCTCGACTCGGCGCAGTTCAGCGCGCCACAGCTCACGCATGTCGTCGAAGCGGTGATCGATCGCGTCGAATCGCTTGTCGACCCCTCCGAACCTGGCGTTCATGTATGCCAGCACCAGGCCGATGAATGCGGCGTTGAACAGGACTGGGATCCCGATGGCGAGATACAGTTGTTGATTGGTCACCACGAAAATAGTGCGCGCTCCTGAGATTATTCTCGCACGCTAAACTACATCTATGGCCGATCCAAAGCGCGACCTGATTCGCCACGCTCTCGCCACCATCGCCTATCGAGGTGGAAAAACCCTTCGCGATGCGCCGCCCGAGTTTGCCGGATTCACCGGCGCCGGCAAGACTCCCGTCGAGATCGTAGCGCACCTCGGCGACCTCTTCGATTGGTCGCTGCGCATGGCCAAAGGCGACCAGAGCTGGAACCCCACGCCGCAGCTCACCTGGAATCAAGCCGTCGACCGGTTTTTCTCCACGCTCGCGAGCTTCGATGCGCATCTAGCCTCAGACCAGCCCGTGCAGGTATCGCTTGAAAAGCTATTTCAGGGCCCGATTGCCGATTCCCTCACCCACGTCGGCCAACTCGCCATGATGCGCCGCCTCGCCGGCGCGCCCATCCGCGGCGAAAATTACTTCGTCGCCGCCATCGAGACCGGGCGTGTCGGCCCCGACCAGGCACGCGCCGCGCGTGAATTTTAGTAATTTACTCGAACTCGGCGGGCCTCGGTGCGTATTGTTCTTAAGAAACCATGCCCGATCTTCGCTACGCTTTCCGCACGCTTACCCGCACGCCGGGCTTCTCCGCGATCGTGATTCTGATTCTCGCCATCGGCATCGGCGCCAACACCGCCATGTTCAGCATCGTGAACGGAGTCCTGCTGCGTCCCCTGCCCTTCAGCGACCCCGAACGCCTTTTCGCGGTGCAGGAAGTGGTCCCGCAGTTCGCTTTCGCAGCGGCACTGCCGGTGAGCGCGCATCATTTTCGGGAATGGCGCAAGGACTGGCATTCGGCCGATCAGATCGCCATCCTCTCCACGTTTTCGGTGAACCTCACCTCCGCCGGCGAGCCTGAACGCCTCAACCTCGGCCGAGCTTCCGCCAACTTATTCCCTCTGCTCGGAGTGCAGCCTCAATTAGGCCGGATGTTTCTCTCTGAAGAAGATCAGCCGGGCCGGGACAAAGTTGTCGAAATCACTGACGATTTGTGGCGCCGCCGTTTCAATGCCGATCCCCGCGTTCTCGGAAGAAAGATCCTCTTGGACGGCGTGCCGTACGAAGTGATCGGCGTCCTGCCGGCCGGCCTGAGCGTCCCCAAAGTCAGCGAGCTTCAGAGCATGAAGTATGGCGACGTTGATCCGGACCTGTGGAAGCCGCTGGCCATCCGTGACGGCGAAATCGAGCCCATGGGCGATTTCAACTTCGCGGGAATCGTCCGCCTGAAGCCCGGCGTATCGGCCGCGCAGGCTCTCGACGAGCTGAACGCGATTCAAGACGGCATCATTCGACGCTTCGTCAAAGAGAACATCATCCTGAAAGCCGCCCTGGTTCCTTTGCAGGCGCAGATCACTGGACGTTCGCGGCAGGGATTGCTCCTGCTCCTCAGCGCCGTCGGAGCAGTGCTTCTGATTGTCTGCGTCAACATCGCGAATCTCTTGCTGGCCCGCGCCACCGCCCGCCGCCGCGAGCTCGCCATCCGCGCAGCCATCGGCGCCAGCTCCCGGCGTCTGCTGCGCCAGATGATGACCGAAAGCCTGCTGTTCGCTCTGATCGGCGGATTGCTTGGATTCGCGCTCGCTTATGAAGCCCTGAAACTGATCGTCGCCAACGCGCCGGTCGATTTGCCGCGCATGAGCGAAGTTCAAATCGACGCGCGAGTCCTCGCCGTAGCGATTCTGCTGACCCTCGGCTCCGCGCTGCTGTTCGGATTGATGCCCGCCTGGCGCGGCTCGCGAGCCGATCCGCAGGAAGGCATGAAAGCCAGCGGCCGCGGCTCGACGGAAGGCCGCCAAAGCGGAAAGCTTCGCTCGCTGCTGGTCGCCTTCGAAGTCGGCTTGAGCACCGTGTGCCTGATCGCCGCCGGTCTCCTTCTGAACAGCTTCGTTCGGTTGATGAACGTCAATCGCGGCTTCGAAGTGGAACAGATCGCAACCGCCGATCTGAATCTTCCCGTCACCCGCTATCCGGACCAAGCCGCGCGCGCCAAGTTTCTCAAAAGTCTGGTCGACAGCGTTCGCGCGCTTCCCGGCGTTACCGGCGTAGCCGTTTCGAATATGCTCCCGCTCACCGGCGAAGGCAATAATAACCTGGTCAGCGCGGATGGAACCACGATTCCCGAACTGGAGCGCCCCATCGCAGACCAGCGCATCATCAGCGAGGATTATTTCCGCGTGATGGGCATTCCCTTGGTTCAGGGACGCGCCTTCCATTTGAACGATCAGCGTCCGGTGGCAATTATTTCAGCCGCCACCGCCACGCGCGTGTGGCCGGGCGAGAATTCTCTCGGCAAGCTGTTCCATATGGGCCGGCCTGACGGGCCCGCAATCGAAGTGGTCGGCGTCGCCGCCGACGTGCGCGCGAATGGCTTACAAAAGTCGCCGTCGCTCACGGTTTATCTTCCCTATTGGCAACGCGCGGACCGCGACATGTCGCTCGCCGTACGCACCGCGATGGACCCCGCCTCGATCTCCGGCGCGGTCCGCGCTGAAATTCGCAAGCTCGACTCGGAACTTCCCCTCCCTCGCGTGAAAACCATGCGCGAAATCGTTTCCGCCTCGGTGGCCCAGCGCAGATTCCAGTTGAACCTGGTGATGCTGTTCGCCGCGATCGGTCTGGTGCTCGCCAGCTTGGGAATTTACGGCGTCGTTTCCTACGCGGTCCAACAGCGCCGCGGAGAAATGGGGATCCGGATGGCCCTGGGCGCGACGGCATCGAATTTGCGATTCCAAGTCCTGCGTCAGGGATTGGGTCCTGTATTGATGGGTCTCGCCGCCGGAATCGCAGGCACTCTGGCGATAGGCAGGCTGCTAAGCGGCCTGCTTTTCGGAGTCAGCTTCGCCGACCCGCTCACAATCGCCAGCGTAGCGGCGATCTTGTTCCTGGTCGCCGCAGCCGCGTGCTATGTTCCTGCATTGCGAGTTACCCGCGCCGATCCTCTGGCGGCGTTGCGATACGAATGATCTTTTCTATTCCGATGGTCGCGTGTGACGGCTAAATCCTGGCCACGTGGGCGACTGCGACAAGGTACAATTTCTTCAGTTGGGTAACATCATTGAAGAATGCGAATAGGAATCCGCTCCAAGACTCTCTTTTCCCGAAGGAAGTCGCCAAGAAACGAAGGCGCCGCGAGCCGTACCTCCCTCTTCAAGACAATACACCTGAGGGCCTAAAGGCGCTTCTTGAAGCGAATCGGCAATACCGCGAGGAAGCGTGGCCGGAACCGTACCGGAGCACAACCCATCGGCTCCATCTGGGAGACGCGCGCGATTTGTCCTGGATATCAGATGCCTCCGTTCATCTGGTGGTGACCTCGCCACCGTACTGGACCCTGAAAGAGTACGCAGCCGGCAATCAAGACCAGATGGGCCATTTCGAGGACTACGAACACTTCCTTTCGGAATTGGATCGGGTCTGGCGCGAGTGCAAGCGTGTCCTGGTAGGTGGTGGGCGAATCTGCTGCGTGGTCGGCGATGTGTGCGTTCCGCGGAAACATGGAGGGCGTCACTACCTCGTCCCGCTCCACTCCGATATCCAGGTTCGCGCCCGCGGAATCGGCCTCGACTGCCTCCAGCCTATCCTTTGGAACAAAATCGCGAACGGCGCCAGAGAGGCCGAAGGGAATGGCGCCGGATTCTATGGAAAGCCCTACCAGCCCGGCGGAGTCGTCAAGAACGACATCGAGTACATCCTATTCCTTCGGAAGGGTGGTGACTATCGGACAACGCCGACGCTGCAAAAGGCGCTCTCCATGCTGACAAAGGAAGAAATGAAGACCTGGTTCCGGTCGATCTGGACCGACCTGCGAGGGGCTTCGACCCGTGATGGACATCCCGCGCCGTTTCCCGTCGAGATCGCCGAACGCCTCATCAAGATGTTCTCTTTCGCGGGCGATACCATCTTGGACCCATTCGCTGGAACCGGTTCAACTTCGCAGGCTGCTATCATGTCAGGCAGAAATTCCATAGCCAACGAAGTCGAGTCTGCTTACATTCAGATCGCTCGACAGAGAATTATGAAGGTCGCGCGGCAGTATCGCGGCAGCGGTGCGATTGAAGCCCAGGTGACGTTTGACGGAGAAACCCGCACAACCCGAATACCGGCTTCTAACGGAATTCCGGCGGCTGTTTGAAGGCAAGCCGTACAAGCATCGCAATTCCAGCCAAGGCGACTTTGTGGCGATGCAGTTGTACGAGGACCTCATCACTGTTAAGCGTTCTCCGAAGTTGATCGAAGCGTCAATCACTCGAAGGGATCGCGTTCTCAACGTTCAGAACAAACGGCGCGGTGTAGCCGCCCGGCGCGGTGACGGGACGTTTGGCGAGATTATTCCAGGTGGCGCGAGGTCCGATAGCTACAGTGGAGATCGGCGTCGAAGTGAAGATCCTCGCGAAGGCGATGATTAAGCAGATCGACCGCGTGATAAACGATCTGCGCAATCAAGTTGTTCAGTTCAAGCGCGGCGGCGGACATCCGATCTGTATTGCGGTTATCGGAATCAACCACGCGGAAAGCACGGTTGGGTACGAAGGAGATCGGCCCTTCCCGACAACCGGCAAACACGGCTTCCTTCATCCCTTCCAAGAGGCTTCTGAAGCGGAGCGTCGCTTACGAGCCGAGGCGGCACCGGCGTTCGATGAGTTCCTTGTGCTTCCGTTCCGAGCTCCGAACGCACCACCGTACCCGTTCGAGTGGGTCAACTACAACGAGACCCGGCTTGATTATGCCGCGGTGCTATCTTGCATGAGCGCGCGCTACCAACAACAGTTCTAATCCCCGATCTTCTCCGGCGGCTCCGGCAGGAAAAAAGTCAGCGTCATGGCCAGCGCATAAATAAACAGCGCCACCGCCGACGCAGCATAGGCGAGCCGAATCGATGGAGTCGCTCCCGTCATCGACCCCGCCAGATGCGTCGTCACATAAGCGGCGGAAGTTCCCAGCATTCTTCCACCCACATTAGCCGCGAATCCTTCACCCGTCCCACGCAAATGCAGCGGATACACGCGAGGCAGGTAATTTCCCCAGAAACTCAACTGCGCGACGGTGCAAAATCCTGCGAAAAACATCCCATAGCGCAGCATTTCCAGGCTATGCGTGGCCGGATAGAAAAATACGAACGGTACGATGAACAGCCCCGGGAGTACAAACAACCGCAGCAACCCTCGCCGGCTGACGATCACCACCGCCAACAGCGCCAGCGCGATGCGCCCGACCAACCCTCCCCATTCCTGCATCTGCTGGACCTTCGCCACTGTCTCCCCACGCACTTGCGGCGCGAGCTTTACCACTTCCTGAAGCCCCGGCGTGATTTGCGGCGCCTGCTGTATCGCTCCGAACGCCGCACCGTATGCACACGCAAACAACAGCGACGTGACGATCGTCGTCCTTCGATACGCAGGCTGGAATAGCTCTGAGAAATGCGGCCGCTTCAACGTCCCCGCATCGCGTTTCTGTTTCCACAGCGGCGATTCCGGCAGCAGCGGCCTGATAATCGCTAGCGGAATCGCCGGGATCACCGCGGAAATCAGGGTGTAGCGCCACGCGGAATGCCCGGCATAAATCTCCGGCAGCGACAGGTGAAAATGATTGGCCAGATAATTCGCCTGCGAGACCGCCACGCCGCCCAGGGATGAAAACGCCTGCGTCCATCCCAGAACTTTCTCGCGCATCTTCGGCTCCGGAAACAATTCGGCGAGCCACGCCACCGAAGCCACAAACTCCACGCACGCGTCGATGAAACTCAGCGTCCGCCACACCAGCAGCCATCCGAGCGTGGTCGAATAGCCCGCGGCCACCGCCGACACCACGTAGATCATGATGGTCCACACCAGGATCCGCTTGCGCCCTACACGGTCGGTTAAATAGCCGCCAATCAGCCCGAAGAATCCCCCGGCGAGCGGCGGAATCCAGAACAAGTACGCGGCCCAATCCCGATACTCCGGCGTCCCTGGCCGCAGCTTGCCCAATTCCACTAACGCAGGCTGCAAGATGAGCGGAGCGACCAGGATCGCGTAAACATCGACCAGGAATCCAAGCGCGGCAACCGCGCAGATGGTCCACTTTACGACCGTGGAAATGCGTGTGGGGGCAGGAACGTCGGCATCCGACATAAGAAATGGTCAGGCTACCACAGAATGCCTGGGCCGGACTAGTAAACTGAGGATACGCTGATGAATCGTGCTCTTCTCGACGCCGCCCTCGCCGTTCGGGAGCGCGCCCGCGCGCCGTTCTCTAAATTTCGCGTAGGCGCGGCGATTCTCGATTCATCAGGCCGCATCCACACCGGCTGCAACATCGAAAACGCGACCTACGGCCTCACCATGTGCGCTGAACGCGTCGCTGTGTTTAAAGCCATCTCCGAAGGCGCGCGCGAATTCCAACGCATCGCCATCGCCGCCGATACGGCTCAGCTCACGCCGCCATGCGGAGCCTGCCGCCAGATTCTTTGGGAATTCTGCGGAAATATCGAAATCATTCTGCTCAATCCGCACGGTCTCGAAGAGACGCTGCACTTGAAAGATCTGTTCCCGAGGCCCTTCGATGCGTCTTTCCTTTAAGAGCGCGCCGCGACCGCCAGGGAGCGGCCAATGCAACGGGTATCCACACGCGCGCCTTGTGCGATACGCCTTTTCCCTGCTCTTCTTCGCCGCGATCTCGCTCCACGCCGCACCCGCCGACTGGATCTGGAGCGCCCGCTGGATCGTCACCATGGACGCACAACGCCACGTTATCGAGAACGGCGCCGTCGCGATCGTCGGCGACCACATCGTCGACGTTGGCCCGCGCGCCGCCATCGACAAAGCCTGGCAGCCCAAGCAGCGTCTCGACCGTCCCGACGCGATTCTCGCTCCCGGCCTGATCAACACCCACACCCACGCGCCGATGTCTCTATTCCGCGGCATCGCCGACGATCTGAAGTTGCAGGAGTGGCTCGAAAAATACATTTTCCCGGCAGAAGCCAAAAACGTCGATCCCGATTTCGTTCGCTGGGGCACTCGCCTCGCGTGCCTCGAAATGGCCCTGGGCGGCACCACGACCTACGTCGACATGTACTATTTTGAGGACACCATCGCGCAGACCACCAAAGAAGCCGGCCTGCGCGGCATCCTCGGCCAGACCGTCATCGGCTTCCCGGCCCCCGACTACAAAACTCCCAAGGAAACCCTGGCCGCAACAGAAAAATTCTTCAAAACTTTCGCGAACGACCCGCTGATTATCCCCGCCGTCGCGCCGCACGCGATCTATACCAACTCGGATGAGACCCTTAAGTCCTGTCGCGCGCTAGCGGATCGTTACCGCAAACCGCTGGTGATCCATCTTTCCGAAACCAAGAAAGAAAACGACGACGCACTGGCGAAATATCACATGACTCCCGCGGCCGCCCTCAATTCCATGGGCGTGCTCACCGGTTGGACCGTCGCCGCGCACGGCGTTTGGCTTGACGACGCCGATTTGAAGATCATCAAATCTCGCGGCGTAGGCCTCGCCCACTGCCCGTCGAGCAACATGAAACTGGCCAGCGGCGTCGCACCCGTGGTGAAAATTCTCGACCTCGGCATCCCCATGGGCCTGGGCACCGATGGCGTTGCCGGTTCGAACAACGATCATGACCTGATGGAAGAGATGGACCTCGCCGCGAAACTGCAAAAAGTCACCACGGGAGACCCGCGCGCGCTGCCCGCCGAACAAGCCTTCGCCATGGCGACCATCCTCGGCGCACGCGCACTGAAGCTGGATAACATGATCGGCTCGCTCGAAAAAGGCAAGCGCGCCGATCTGATCACCGTCGCCCTGGACGCGCCCCACGCGGTTCCTATGTACAACGTCTATTCCCAGCTCGTATACGCGCTAAAAGGATCCGACGTGGCAGACGTCATGGTGAACGGCCGAGCCATTGTTCGCGATCGGAAAATGCTGACGCTCGATCAGTCCGCAGTGATGGCGAAGGCGGTCGAGTACGGCCAGCGCGTCACGAAGTCCCTGCGCTGATCACTTGCAATCCGCGACGCGAATCAAGAAGCTAGCCACCGGTTCCCACTTTGACGACCCGCGCTGCTCGACGTGAAATAGTTTCCCGTCCGCGCGCAGACGAAACTTCGCGTCCTCTTTCCTGGCCATTCTCAGAGTGACCGGCTTGGTGGTGGTCTCGCGGATCTGCCAGCTCCCGCCGCCGGTGTTGGTTTCGTACACCTCGTGCGTGATCCCGCTGCCCATCCGATGGTCGATCACCAGTTCGCCCGTATTCGCCGAATCGAACCAGAACTGCGCCACCGAGCCGAAGCGCGATTCCTCAAACACCGGCTTTTGCGTCCACGTTTTTCCGCCGTCGCTGGTCGCCAGCAGGAAAGGATCTTTGGGAAGCGGCTCGATGATCTGTCCACTGACCCAGCCATTTGAGAAATCGAGAAACTGGATCTGCTCCAGCGCGCCGGCGCGCAGGCGCTTCATCGGCTCGGTCCAGGTCTTGCCTTCATCTTCACTGGTCAGCAGCACGCCATACAGCGTGGTCGATTCAGTATGCAGATTCCCCGCGGCGAACCATCGGCCTCCCGTCAAATCCACCGCGGAAAGCTCGAGAAACACCGCGCACGGATCTTCGCCCGAGCATGACATGCCAAACGATTCGATATCCTCTGGCGGGCACGCATATTCGACCTTGACAGGCGCTTGTGCGAAAAGAGACGAGCAAACCAGGATCGCCGCCGCGAACTTCACGAACTCATTTTAGCCGCAAAGGGCGCAGGGGCGCTCCGTTTTGCGGCTTCTAACGATGTAGCGAGTAGCCCCGCATCAGAATACAATGAAGGTGCGTGTCCGTTCCACCGATCCCCACGCCGCTTGACCAAGCCGGATCCTTTCCGTTCCACCCGCAGCGTCCCTTCTCGTTCGATCCGCCCATCGTCAACGGCGGCGAGAACGAATGGCTGTTCCAGCGCGCGACTTGGAACGAGATCCAGGTGATCAACGCCAAATCTTCAGCCGAGCTGTGGATCCCGCGCCGCTTCGTCGGCGGCGTTTCCCCGGTAGACGATCCGGTGATGATCGTTGGCCTGGTAAAAGAGCTGGAGCTGAACGCAGGCGCCGTCTATCCGCATATTCGCCGCGTCATCGAGATGCCCCGCCGTACGCACGATAAGCCGCCAGCGCAGCGGACGCCGAACCCCGCGCCGGTGGTCGGCATTCGCGTCGAATCGGGAAGCGGCATGCGGATCGTGCTCGGAACCGTCGCCACGGGATTGCTGGCGTGCGTGGCGGTGCTGATCGTCTTTCGCGACGGGACTTTAGGATCGCGCGCCGCGATGTTCGCAGCGACGCAAATCGACCTGCCCTTCACCGCGCAGGACGATTACGACTCCATCGTCAACCGCCTGGGACCTCCCGCCGACGATCGATTCCGCTCCTCCGGCGGCGTTCGTTACCGGCGCTTGTGGTATTCGCAGGAATCCTACGCGCTGATTCTCGTCGACGGCCACTACGCCGGAGCCAGAGACGCGTACGGACGAGTCATCCACTCCGTCCAGTCGCTGAAAAATCTGCGGTGAAGCTCGGGGTCCTCGCCGGCGCTTTCAATCCCGTGACGCGCGCCCATCTCGCCCTGGCCGACGCCGCGCTCGCACAAGTCGATGAAGTCGTCTGCGTGACCCCACGCGTTTTCCCGCACAAGGAATTTCACGGCGCCACACTCGACCATCGCCTGGAAATGCTGCGCCGCGCCTCAGACCGCTATCGTGTCGAAGTGACCGAAGGCGGCCTGTTCATCGATATCGCGCGCGAGCTCACCCGCGTTTCGCCGCACGAAATCTACTTCATCTGCGGCCGCGATGCCGCCGAGCGTATCCTGACGTGGGATTATGGCGAATCCGGCGCAATCGATCGAATCTTGGAAGAATTCCATCTGCTGGTAGCCGGACGCCACGGCGGATTCGAGCCGCCCGAATCCTTGCGCCACCGCATTCACTCCCTGGATCTCGTCGACGACCTCGACCACGTTTCGTCCACCGAAGTCCGCCGCCGCATCGCGCAAGGCGAGCCGTGGGAACACCTGGTGCCAGAGCCCATCGTCGAGCTGGTCGAAAAAATTTATATGGTCTAGCGCGCCGCGAGCAAAGCCCGCAGATGCCGGGCCCGTTCCGGCGACCGCAACTGCCGCAGCGCCTTGGCTTCGATCTGGCGAATCCGCTCGCGCGTCACGTCGAACTCCTGGCCGATCTCTTCGAGCGTGTGCTCCCGCTCGCAGCCGATGCCGAAGCGCAGCCGGATCACCTTCTCTTCTTTGGGAGAAAGCGTCTTCAGGATGTTTGCCGTCTCGTCGCGCACGTTGGTGTCGATCACCGCGTCGACCGGCGAACCCACCCAGCGATCTTCGATCAGATCGCCCAGCGCCGATTCGCCGTCGCGGCCCACCGGAGTTTCGAGCGACACCGGATCGCGCGAAATGGTCTTCAGCTTCTGGACCTTCTCCACCGGAATGTCCATCCGGCGCGAGATTTCGTCGTTGGTCGGCGCGCGGCCCAGTTCTTTTTCGAGTTCGCGCGTCGCCCGCAGAAACTTGTTCATGCTCTCGTTCATGTGAACGGGAATGCGGATGGTGCGCGACTGGTCCGCGATCGCGCGCGTGATCGCCTGCCGGATCCACCATGTCGCGTAGGTCGAAAATTTGTAGCCGCGCCGGTATTCGAACTTGTCCGCGGCGCGCATCAGGCCGATGTTGCCTTCCTGAATCAGATCCAGCAGATGCAAGCCGCGATTCACGTACTTCTTCGCGACTGAAACCACCAGGCGGAGGTTGGCCTCAACCAGGTCTTTCTTGGCTCGCTCAGCCTCGATCTCGCCGTGACGGATCACCGAGAGGGTGTGCTTCAGCTCGGGCAGCGTCGCGCCGGCCGTTTGTTCGCGCTTGCGAATCTCGCGCTTCAGTTCCCGCGCTTGCGCCTGCGCCGTCTGGCTGGAACGGCCTTCGAGCTTGCGCAGATCCTGGTCGAGATGCGAAATCTCCTCCACCACCCGCTCGATTTCCTTGGCGAACTGCTTCCACTGCGAAAGATAGAACGGAACCTTGCGGATCGCCTGCGAAACCTGCACGCGCGCCCGCGCCAGCTTGCCCATCCATTTGCGGCGCAGCTTCTTATTGCTCAGCGGGATCGATGCGAGCTTGTCCGAAACCTGCGCCAGCTTCTTGTGCAGGTTGACGATCTCGCCCAAATCCTGCTTCACCTCATTGCGCCGCTTGGTGTAGGCTGCGCTCTCTTCTTCGAGGTCGCCAAGATCGGCAAACGCGTCCAGCTCTTCGGTTTCCTTCTTGATCGCTTCCGAGATTTCCACGGCGCGCAGTTGCACCAGTGCTGAGCGGCTGATCGCCTTCTGCATCCGCAACTTACCGCGCTCCATGCGACGTGCAAGATTAACTTCACCTTCGCGCGTCAGCAGCGGAACCGCGCCCATTTCGCGCAGATACACGCGAACCGGATCATCCGTGTAAATCGACTCTTCGACCGGATGCGCAGCCGCAAAGTCCTCGCCATCGTGGGCTTCCTCGGGATGAAAAAATGCCCCTTCCTCATCGAAGGGAATCCCGAGAGGCTCGTGGCCCTCGCCTAAAAATTGATCCTCGAAATGATCCACCGCTTATTCACCTCCCCCAATCAACAACGCCATCTCCACGCATCTCTCTCTCAAGCCTGTTAAAAGGCTCAGGCGTGAGCGTTTGCATTGGGGTACCTAGTCCCGTCGAAGTTTCTTGTTTTCAATAATTTAGCTCTAAATTAGGGAGCACACGCCATCACTTCTCCGCCGGGCCGGGGACTGAAATCCAGTATAACAGCCTTCCTTCGTTCTGTTAAGTCCCTATTTCAAAGGATGTTTCAACGGCACAACGGTTACAGGTATTGTTCAACTTAGCCGCGCCGCTGGAGCAGGTCCTTCAGCTCGTTGAGGAAGGCCTCGACGTCCTGGAAGTCGCGATAGACCGACGCAAACCGCACATAGGCGATCTTGTCCAGGCTGCGCAGCCGCTCCATCAGCAGCTCCCCGATCGCGGTGGTCGATACTTCCCGCTCCGGGTTGTCCGCCTAGGGTGGACTCGACTTCATCCACCACCTCGGCCAGCTTGGCCATCGGCACCGGCCGCTTCTCGCACGCCCTAAGCAGCCCTTCGAGTACCTTTTGACGGTCGAACTTCTCCCTCCTTCCATCTCGTTTGACCACCATGTACGGGATCTCGTCGCTGCGCTCGTAGGTGGTGAAGCGCCTCTCGCATCTCAGGCACTCGCGCCGGCGACGGATAACGTCGCCTTCTTTGCTTTCGCGCGAATCGATGACTCGATCCTCTTTGTGGCCACAGAAAGGGCAGGTCACGCCGGATGCTCCTCTGTGGATGCAGATTCAGGCTCCAAGTGCCTGAGATTACGCCACTTGATCCCTTCCTGGAAGGCCAGCGCCAGACCGATAGGCACAATGCACACAAATGAGATAATCCACAATATCACGGCGATTCCGCTGGCGACCGATAATCCGACGCCGAAAAACTCGGTCAGCACCAGCACGGTTGCGATCTGCATCCCTCCGCCCACCCCGGGGATCTGCACGGCGCTTCCAAACGCCACAAAGCCGAGCAGGATGACCACGTCCGTGACCCCTAGGTTAGCCGTGGCCGGAAACGCCCGAAACACGCAGAAGAACGCACCCGCAATTACCAGCCATTCCACGACGGTGTACGCCACCAGCAGCAGCGTAAAGGCCGTGCTGCGAGTGGATTGCATCCCTTGCTCAAACGACCCGAGCACCTGTTCGATGCGCGCTACGATCCTGGCGGGGAGAAACTCGAGCCACTTGAGCAGCCGCGCCAGAACCGTACCGCGAAGCTGTCGAAGGGCAAACAGCAGCGCCAGGCAGATCGCTCCCGTTAGCCCGGCGACATAGCCGCCCATTTCGAGGACCACCCTGGTTTTTGGCCCAGGCTGAATCGCGCTCGACGATACCTGGGTCAAAGCCACGCCGAAGATCACCAGGATCATCAGCAGATCGAGAATCCTTTCTACAATCCAAGCCGCAATTTGGCTCGAAAACGTGACGTTTTCGTTCTTGGCGATCAAGTAGGGCCGCACGGCTTCGCCGGCGCGCCCAAACAGCACCACGGCCGTGAAACCGATGGCTGTCGCGGTAAATATTCGCCACAGGCTGGCGTCTTTCCTGAGTGGCCTGAGCATCACCTCCCAGCGCAGGGCGCGCCCGACGTAGGTCGCCAGCACCAGAGCCATGCCCAGCAGCAGCCAGGACCAATCCACGTGCCGCAGGGCGTCCAGAAACTCGTTCCAGGCGAATCCGGAGGTGCGCCACCGGTAAGCCAGGAACACGACCGCAGCAACGGCGGCCACCGCGGCGATTGCAAATCCCAGATGTTTCTTTCTCAAGCCCTTAGCGCCGCCTTTTCCCCGCGGCCGACGAATTCGCTGGTCCGCGAGCCCCTGCCCTGTATAGAATGTAAATCGAACTTATCATGCTAGTTCTTCGTTCTCATTACTGGAAGGTAATAAGCGGTCCGGTACAACGGAGACGAAGAGACTCATGGCGGCAACTGCCACAGTTGGACAGATTAGCACGACGCCTCGTTTCGGTGCCGCGTCTGCGGCGGCAGGGTGGTGGACGTCGCGCGAACGGGGACTGTTTCTGGACGCCGACACTCACCTAGTCGAGCGCTGCCTTGCGGGGGAAGAGGCCGCCTGGGAGGACCTGGTGAGGGTCCATACGCGGCGTGTGTATTCGATCTGCTATCGCTTCACGGGCTCCGATCAGGAAGCGCAGGATCTGACGCAGGAAGTGTTCCTGCGCGTATTCCGGTCGCTGAAAAGTTTTCGCTCCGGAGAGGGTTCATTTGCCGTTTGGCTGGCGCGGCTGAGCCGGAATCTGCTGATCGACCACTATCGCCGCACGAAGCTCGACCGGGCGACGGATTCGATTGAAGAGCAGCTTCCCATGCTCGAAGAGAAGACCGCGATGATCGCGCGGACCGACGGCCTGGTGGCCGGGCGCGAAGCCAGCGAGCTTCTACAAGGAGCTTTACAAAAGCTTTCGCCGGAATTGCGGGAAACCGTGATCCTGCGCGATCTGGAGGAGTTAGAATATCGCGAGATCGCCGATGTATTGAACGTGCCGGAGGGCACGGTGAAGTCGAGATTGAACCGGGGACGGGCGGAGCTGGCACGGATTCTGCGGCGCCACAAGGTTCCGGTTTAGGTAACTGGGTTGGGAGATTGTGCGCCGTATCAGTTTGAAGTGACGTTATGACTTGCGCGGATCTGGAAATTCTGCTCGCCGACTACGTGGACCAGACGCTCCACGGGGAGCAGAAGTCTGCCGTCGAGAGTCATCTGGCCTCCTGCGCCGCCTGCGCGGAGCTGGCGCGCGATATCACCGGCGCGGTCGCGTTCATGGGGCGCGCGGCGACGGTGGAGGCTCCGCCGCAACTGGTGACGCGCATCCTGTTCGAGATGACCGCCGGTCCCAGCCATGCCGTGGTGAAGCCGTCCTGGGCGCGCCGCTGGTTCGGAAGTTGGGGCGAGCGTCTTCTCCAGCCACGCTTCAGCATGAGCGTGGCGATGACCATCCTGTCGTTTGCGATGCTGGGCCGTTTCTCGGGAATTGAAGTGCGCCAGTTGAAGCCCGCCGATCTGGATCCGGTAAAAGTCTGGATGGCGGCGGAAGACAAGATCCATCGGACTTGGGAGCGCTCGGTGAAGTATTACGAGAATCTGCGGGTGGTGTTTGAGATCCAGACGCAGTTGAAGGAGTGGACCGATCAGGCCGACGATTCTTCGAAGACGAAGCCTGTGGAATCGAAATGAGTACGGACGCAAAAGTCGTCGGATATTGCCGCCAGTGCGGGAAGCCGCTCGATGAAACTAATGTGCGCACGGCGCACGGAACAATCTATTGCCAGGAGCACGCCCCTATGGACACTACCGCTCAAGCTACGCCGCCGCCGGTTCCGGACGCATCGCCGTACGCATCTCCCTATACCAGTAAAACGGTCTCTGCGCCGAATCCCGACGCATCGCCAGGCTTGGCGTTCATGCTCGGCCTGATTCCAGGCGTTGGCGCGATCTACAACGGGCAATACGCCAAGGGACTGATCCACGTGATCATCGTGGGGTTGATGATCAGTATTCTCTCGAACGGAGCTGCTAGCGGGCTGGAGCCTTTGCTTGGTTTGTTGCTCTCCGGATTCTGGGCCTACATGGCGTTTGAGGCGTATCATACGGCCAAGCGGCGGCAGGAGGGGCTGGCAGTGGACGAATTTTCGAGTTTGATTCCCCTTCGCGGCGGATCATCGAGGTTCCCGGTTGCGCCGATCGTTCTGATCGCGCTGGGCGTGATTTTCCTACTGGACAATCTGGACCTGCTCGATCTGCACCGCGCGCTGCGCTACTGGCCAGTGCTGCTGATCGCGCTAGGAGCCTATATGCTGTATCTGCGAATGGTTCCGGATCACCCGGCTGGGCACGATTCGACTGAGCGGGTGCGAGGAGAGCGGTCGTGAACGGAAACTTCATTTGCGCGATTCGCGGACCGGTTCTGCTGATCACGCTGGGAACGCTGCTGGCCATTGACCAGCTCGGCGCATACAGCTTCGGCCGGACCTGGCCCGCGCTGCTGATTGTGTTCGGATTGCTGAAGCTGGCCGAACGCTCGGGGATTCGAAACGCATGAGAAGGCATTCCGTAATTGCGCCGCTGGTGCTGATCGGGATCGGCGCGCTGTTTCTGGCTCGCAATTTGATGCCGGAGCTTCCGCTGCTCGATTATCTGGCCAAATATTGGCCGTTCCTGCTGATTCTGTGGGGCGCGCTGCGGCTGGGCGAGGTCATGTTCTGGGCCGCGTCCGAAAAACCGCTTCCGATTGCCGGCGTTTCCCCGGGTGAATGGGTGCTGGTGGTGTTCCTGTGCATCTTCGGCGCAAGCCTGCATGCGGTGCGTGGATTCAATAGCTGGTGGCCCCGCAGCGGCATCAGCGTGGGCGGCCTGGACATGTTCGGCGAAAACTACGAATATCCCATTGCGGGCGAAAAGCCTAGCTCGAAGACGCCGCACGTGGTGATTGAAAGCTTTCGGGGCAACGCGCGGATTACCGGCGTGGACGCGACAACGGTGAAGGTCACCGGCCATCGCACCATCCGCAGCATGGATCAGGGCGGTGCGGATCGCGCCAATTCGAGCGCGCCATTCGAGGTCGACGGCGACACGAATTCGATTACCATTCGCAACAATCAGGATCGGGTTTCCGGCGGAAACGTGCGCTTCAACGCGGACATGGAGATTATGGTCCCCAAGGGCGCGAGCATTGAAGGGCATGGCCGCTTCGGCGATTTCGACATCACCGACGTCGCCGGCAACGTCGACATCAGTTCCGATAACGCCGGCGTGCGGCTCCAAAACATTGGCGGCGATGCCCGGATCGATCTGCGCCGCAGCGACGTGGTTCGCGCCACGGGCGTCAAGGGACTGTTCGAGCTGAAAGGCCGCGGCGCCGATGTCGACCTGCAAAGCATCGACGGCGAGGTGACCATCAGCGGGTCCTATTCGGGAATTCTGCAATTCCGGAACCTGGCGAAGCCGCTGCGCTTCCAGGGCCAGACGACGACGCTGAATATCGAAAAGCTGCCGGGCCAAGTTCGCATGGCTCTTGGCGATCTGACGGCTTCCGGCCTGGTGGGTCCGGTGACGCTGACGACGCGCTCGAAAGACGTGCAGTTCAGCGACTTTACCAATTCGCTCGAAGTTTCGGTAGAGCGCGGCGACATCACCTTACGGCCGGAGCGCATTCCGCTGTCGCGCATCGAAGCGACGACGCGCTCAGGCGATGTCGAGCTGTCGATTCCGACGGGCTCGAAGTTCGATTTGTCGGCATCCACTTCACGAGGCGACGGAACCAACGATTACGGTCCGCCGGTGAAGCTCGAAAGCGATGGGCGGGGCGCGATGCTGAAAGGATCGGTGAGCGGCGGGCCGACTTTGACGATTCACACCGATCGAGGGCAGGTGGTGGTGCGAAAAGCGTCCGCCGAAGACAAGCCTCTCGTACCGAAGGAAGATACCAAGTCGGCTCCGGCGCCTGCGGGGCCGTTGAAGAAGGTCGACCAGTAGTCGAACGTAGACCGGCGTGTGAAAACTCGAGCAACTGACCGCTTGTAGGCGAGTCTGTGTGAAAACCCGCTATATTAACCGCTCCCTTTGGTCACGGCTCGCATAAGTTGCTGATATGTGGAGGTGCCGGCCCCAAGCCGCGACTGCAAGGAGCGGTTAATCGTCAGTTTTCACACAGACTCTGGCGCGCGCGTGATCGAGCGATTTCACGGCACGATTAGGACGCGCAGGTCCATGACGTTGGTGCCGGTGGGACCGGTCTTCACCAAGCCGCCGAGATGCTCGAAAAAATGATACGAATCGTTGTCGTCGAGGAACGGCCGTGGATCGAGCCCTAACTTCCTGGCACGCGCCATCGTGTTTTCATCGGCGATTGCACCGGCTGCATCAGTGGGACCGTCGATCCCGTCGGTGCCTGCGCTGAAGATCGTCGCCGGACCGAATCCTTCGAGCGCCAGGGCTGCGGCCAGCACGAATTCCTGGTTGCGGCCGCCTAGACCGCGCCCCTTGATGGTCACGGTCGTTTCTCCACCCGAAAGAATGCAGGCCGGCCGCTTTATCGGGCGACCCACGGCAAGAATCTCTTTCACGATTGCTGCGTGCATGGCCGCGATTTCGCGGGTTTCGCCTTCGATAAATGTCGAAAGAACCATGGTTCGATATCCCAAGGCGCGAGCTTCGGAGACTGCGGCATCGATTGCGAGGCGATTGCTGCCGACGATCAGGTTCTGCACTCGATCGAACACCGGATCGCCGGGCTTGGGAGTTTCGACGCCGCGCTTGATTTGAAAGTCGATCGAATATTTTCTGAAGATACCCGCGACATCGGAAAGTGTCGAGCGGTCACCCACCGTGGGGCCGGAACCGATTACGTCCAGATCGTCGCCGACTACGTCGGAAAGAATCAGCGTGAGAATCGTCGCAGGCGAGGCGAGGCGCGCCAATTGGCCGCCGGAGAGCTCGGAAATATGTTTGCGAACGGTGTTCATCTCATGAATGGTCGCGCCGCAGGCCAGCAGCTTGCGCGTGAGCTCCTGCATTGACGAAAGCGTGACCGGCGCGGCGGGAGACGGCATCAGCGCCGAGGCTCCGCCGGAGATGACACAGATCAGCAGGTCGCGTGGGCCAGCTGCACGCGCGATGGCGGCGATTCGCTGGGCGCCTTCAAAGCCCCGCTCGTCGGGTACGGGGTGTCCTGACGGATTTAGCGTGACGCGGCGGGTGCGGATGGGATCGCCATCTTTGACGTTGACGAATCCACCGGAAACGCGGCTGCCGAGGATCTTTTCGATCGCGCGAGCCATTGCTGCCGCGGCCTTCCCTGCTCCGATCACTTGGATTCGATCGAAATCGGAGATACGGTAGCGCTTTTTTCCAGCGATGAGCGTCTTGCCATCGAAGCGAAGATGACGTTCGACGGCTCGGGCCGGATCGGCGGCTCGAAGAGCGGCGCGAAAGATTTTGAGCGCGTGTTTTTTCACGATCTGATAGCGTCCTGTGCCAGAAGTTCGTTGGATAATTGCTGCCCCACGTAGTCCTACTTACAACGCCCGTCATCCCGAGCGCAGCGAGGGATCTGCTTTTAAAGCGTTGATAACAGCCGAACGAAAAGCAGATTCCTCGCTCCGCTCGGAATGACTTTGGGGTCGGATGGCCACTATAGCCCCGGCATGTAATGCCGCGATTTTCTGACTCACGACAATAGGATGTTGAAAAAGGGGACAGACCGCTCTGTCCACAACTGCACGCTTGCGGCAGATCTCCAGTTTATAGGCAGGGACAGAGTCGTGTCCCCTTTTTCAACAACCTCCTAAAACAAAGGCAGTGCGAGAATCCGCGCGACGGCGGAACGCGTGTCGTCGTCGACCACCTCCACGCGATACTCGGCGCGCGCGTAACCGCCGCGGCGCGATTCGAACAAGCGGCGGAGCTGCGCGGGGTCGCGGGCCAGGGGCCGATGCGTTTCGCCGGCCACGCGCCGCTCCACGTGGGAGAACGGGCAATCCAGCCACACGGTGACTCCATTGTTCGCCACCAATTCGTAGTTTTCTTCGGAAAGAAACGTGCCGCCGCCGAGCGAGACCACTTGCGGGCGTCCGCTCTGCACGTTGTGGACGCGGGCGCGGAGGGCAGCGGTTTCTAGAGTACGGAACGCGGGTTCGCCACGCTCATCGAAGATTTGGGCGATGGTCGAGCCTTCGCGCTGCTCGATTTCGTGGTCGAGATCGATAAAACTCCAGCCCAGTTCGTCGGCGAGCGCGCGGCCGACGGTGGACTTGCCGCATCCCATAAACCCGACCAGATAGATCGCCGGGGTTCGTTTCAGTTTTAAAATCATCCACGTCGTATCGCGCCGGTTGGCATGGCGCCGGGCACGAAAGCCATAATAGTAACATGCAGCCCGGTTTGTTGCCTCTGTTTCCGCTTCAGGTGGTGTTGCTTCCGGGCAGCGAGCTGCCGCTGCACATCTTCGAAGATCGCTATAAGGAAATGATCGGCGAAGCGATTCGCAACCGGCAGGAGTTTGGCGTGGTACTCGCCAACGGCAAAGGCATCGTGAACACGGGCTGTACGGCGATGGTCGACAAGGTTTTGCGGCAATACCCGGATGGGCGCATGGACATTCTGACGCACGGGCGGCGCCGCTTCGAGATCGTCACGTTGAATGACGAACGGTCGTATCTGCGGGGCGAGGTCGAGTTTTTCGACGACGACGAGTCTGCCCCGCCCTCAGCCGAGCTTCAGAAGCGGGCGATCGATGGGTATAACGAATTGCAGGCGATCGGCTCACATCAGCCGCTTGAAAACGAAGCCACGGAGAATCCGCAGTTAAGTTTCCGGCTGGCGCAGCCGGTGGCGGACATCGCGTTCCGGCAGACGCTGCTGGCGACGCGGAACGAGGCGGACCGGCTGCGGCAGATCGCCGAGTTTCTGCCGACGTTCCTGATTCGCCAGAGGAAGATCCAGCATGTGAAGGAGGTCGCTCCGCGGAATGGGCACGGACGGAGCCACAGCGACCTCGAATGAGCTTCCTGATTTTCGACGCGGATGACACGCTGTGGGAGAATAACATCTATTTCGAACGGGCTTTTGAAGATTTCGTCGAATTTCTGGATCATTCGACGCTGACGGCGGCGCAAGTCCGCGAAATCCTGAATGAGATCGAGATGGTGAACTCGGCGATTCACGGATACGGGTCCGTGAACTTCGGGCGCAACTTGCAGCAGGCGTATCAGCATCTGGCGGAGCGCGAGATTCGGGACGAGGATCTGGCGCAGGTGATGTCGCTGGCCGAGCGAATCTTAGAGCAGCCGATGGAGTTGATTGAAGGCGTGGAGGAGACGCTCGAGTATCTTGCCGGACGGCACGATCTGACGTTGTTCACCAAGGGCCATCCTGAGGAGCAGCGGCTGAAGGTCGACCGCAGCGGATTGGGGCGCTATTTCGGGCATACGGCGATCGTGAAGGAGAAAGACGCGGCGGCGTACCGGCGTTTGATCGAGGAGCGGACGCTTGAACCGGGGCGGACGTGGATGATCGGGAATTCGCCGAAATCGGATATCAATCCGGCGCTCGAAGCGGGGTTGAATGCGGTTCTGGTGCCGCATCCGCATACCTGGGTCCTGGAACGGCAGGACGTTTGCGCGGGCGCGGACGGGCGGTTTCTGAGGGTGGAACGGTTTCGCGACCTTAGAGCGCATTTTTAATTGAAATTTGGCGCGGTGCGGTCGATATGCGCTATATGATCGACTTCAGCACACCGCTGGCGGGAATGGAGAGCGCCTCTTCGACGGTCAATCAGGTCGCGGCCAGGGTCGCGAACAGCAGTTTCAGCGGCTCCGATTCGGTGGATTTGAGCTCGGAAATGGTGGCGCTGATGCAGGCTCAGAACGATTTCAAGGCGAACACCAAGGTCATTCAGACCGAAGACGATATCAATAAAAGCCTGCTGAATATCGTCGGCTAAAATCTCAGGGCGGCTTTGCTGGCGAAATCGAGCACGTAGGACGGGAAGATTCCAAGCAGCAAAGTTCCGATCGCCGAGCCGTAGACCGCGAACTGAAGCGCGGGACCGGCGGCGCCGGGAGCTTCGACCGACGGTTCGGGGTCCTTCATGTACATCACTACCAGGACGCGCAGATAGTAATACGCCGCGACCGCGCTGTTCAGCAGGCCGAGCACTGTCAGCCACACCAGGTTCGCGTCCAGAGCGGCTTTGAAGATGTAGAACTTTGCCGAAAAATCCGCCGGTGAGCGGGACGCCGATCAGAGATAACAGAAAGATGGTCAGCATGGCGGCCATCATGGGCTGGCGCTGCGCGAGGCCGGAGAAATCGTCGATTTTGGTATATTTCTCGCCCTTCCGAGCCACGTACGTCACCACCGCGAAGGCGCCGAAATTGGTGAACGCGTAGGCCGCGAGATAGAACATCGCGGCGGCGGAGCCGATTCCTGAATGCGCGGTGACCGCGACCAGAACGTATCCGGCGTGCGCGATGGAACTGTAGGCAAGCATGCGCTTGATGTTGGTCTGCTGAATCGCGGCGAAGTTTCCGACCATCATGGTCGCCAGGGCGCAGACCCAGACGAACGGCTCCCAGCGCTCGGAAATAGGCCCGAAAGCGGTGACGAAAGTTCGCATCAGAATCGCGAAGGCGGCGGCTTTCGGGCCGACGGAGAGAAACGCGGAGACGGGCGCGGGCGCGCCTTGGTACACATCCGGCGCCCAGACCTGGAACGGAGCCGCGGAAATTTTGAAGCCGAATCCGACGAACATCAGCGCGGCGGCGGAGCCGGTGAGCGATCAGTGAAGGCGCCGCGGATCGACTGATAACGCCCGGCGGATCTCGACCAGGTTGGTCGTGCCGGTGATTCCGTAGATCCAGGCGATGCCGTACAGCAGGAACGCGGTCGCGAAGGATCCGAGCAGGAAATATTTGAGCGCCGATTCGTTGTTGCGCGGATCGTCGCGCAGGTAGCCGGCCAGGATGTAGGACGCGATAGAGGAAATTTCGAGGCCGATGAAGATCATGATCAGCTCATTCGCGGCAGACATGATGCACTGGCCGATGATGCTGAACAGAATCAGCGCGTAGAATTCGCCGCCCGGGATGATTTTCGCGCGCAGAGATATTCGGTGGACGCGAAGACCGCGAGCATGCCGACCGCGATCACCAGGACGCGGAAGAAAGTGGCGAATCCGTCGACGATGATCATGTCGTGAAACGCGAGCCAGGGCTCGCCGTTGGCGGCGATCGGCAGCGATCAGGGCGCCCGCGAGTCCGGCGATGGAGAGCGGCGCGAAGACGCGCTTCTGTGAGTCCTTGAGAATCGCCTCCAGGAACATGATCAGCGTGCCCACGATCGTCAGGATGATTTCGGGAAGAATGCGGAAATATTCGGACGGAGGTGGGGAACAAGCTATCGGGCACGCGGCACCTCCGGAGTCCGGAGCTGGACCCGTTCCACTTTGAGGCTGATGCGTGTTGTCCAGAATGCGCGCGTTCTGCGCGCTGATCGACGGCATGAAGCTTTGGGTGAAGGTTCCCATCCAGACCATCAGCGCGATCAGCGGCAGGATCGCGGCCCATTCGCGCGGCGGTCAGATCGTACATGTGATGGCTGACGCCTTCCGACGCTTTTCCGTAAAACGCCCGCTGGTACAGCCACAGCATGTAGCAAGCCGAAAGAATCACGCCGAGCGCGGCGAATACGGTCCAGGTGAAATTGGCCTGCGCGACGCCTTGCAGGACCAGATACTCGCCGACGAAGTTATTCAGCATCGGCAGGCCGATGGAGGCGAGCGTCGTGATCAGGAAAACGACCGCCAGATTCGGCGCGGGCGTCGCGACGCCGCCATAGGCGGAAATTTCGAGCGAATGGCGGCGCTCATAGAGATAGCCGACCAGCATGAACAGCGCGCCGGTGGAGACGCCGTGATTCAGCATCTGGTACACGGCGCCGTCCAGCCCCTGCTGCGTGAAGGAAAAAATTCCGAGCACGACGAATCCGAGGTGGCTGACGGAGGAATACGCCACCAGCTTTTTCATGTTGGGCTGGACCATAGCGACCAGGGCTCCGTAGATGATGCCGATGATCGCGAGTGCCGGCGACCCAGGGCGCGGAATCGTGCGCGGCATCGGGGAACAGCGGCAGGCAATAGCGAATCAGTCCGTAAGTGCCCATCTTCAGCATTACCGATGCCAGCATGACGGAACCAGCGGTGGGAGCTTCGACGTGCGCATCGGGCAGCCAGGTATGCAGCGGGAACAGCGGGACCTTGATCGCGAAGGCGATGAAGAACGCCAGGAACAGGAGCATCTGCGACGTGCGGATCGAACGCAAGACGGCCGGTTTCGATCTGGCTCTGAATTTCGAGGTAATCGAACGAGCCGGACTTGTTGTAAAGTAAATGATCGCCGCCAGCATCAGCACCGAGCCGGCCATGGTGTACAGGAAAAACTTCACGGTCGCGTAGATGCGGCGTTCATGGCCCCAGATGCCGATCAGGAAATACATCGGGACCAGCGAGACTTCCCAGAACACGAAGAACAGGAACAGATCGAGGGCGACGAACACCCCGATCAATCCGAATTCGAGCAGGATCAGAAACGCGAAGAATTCTTTGACGCGATGATCGATGTATTTCCACGACACCGCGACGGCGATGGGCGTCAGAAGAGTCGTCAGAAGGACCAGCCACAGGCTCAGGCCGTCGAGTCCGACGTGGTAGTGGATGGCCGGTTAATTGATCCAGGAAATATTCGTCGAAAAAGCATAGCCTGTGGGATTCGCGTACCAGTAAGGCGCGATCAATGCGAGCGAGACGACGAAGATCGCGATGGACATCACCAGCGCGGCCATCCGCGAGGTCTCTTTGGGAATCAGCAGCAACGCCAGGAAGCCGAGTAAAGGGAGGAACAGCACGATGTTCAGGGTCATCGTGCGCTCCAGGCCATTGCCAGGATCACGGCGATCGATCCGGCGACCACCCATGCCGCATAGCTTCGTATATAGCCGGACTGGGCCAGCTTCAGAATGCCCCCGACGGCTCGCGCGGTGCGGCCGACTCCATTCACAGTGCCGTCGATGAGCGTCGCGTCGGCGCCGCGCCAGAGCAGCGTGCGGGAGCCGTCAACAATGGGGTGAACCACGGTCGCGTCGTAGACCTCGTCGACGAAATATTTGTTGTAGATCAGATTATAGAGGCCGCGGAAGGTGCCGGTGAGCGATTCGGGAATCGACGGCGCTACTACGTAGAACAGATACGCGAGCGCGATGCCGAGGACTCCGGCTGCGACGGAAACATAGACGGTCCACTCATTGCCGCCTTCTTCACCGGTAGCGAACATCGGCTCCAGGAATCGCGGGATGTTGATGTATCCGCCGACGAGGCTGAGAACGGCCAGCACGGCCAGAGGTACCCACATCACCGGCGGCGATTCGTGGGGGTGATGCTGATCGCCGCGATATTCGCCGAAGAAGCACATAAACAGCGCACGAAAGACGTAGAACGCGGTCATGAAGGCGGTGAAAACGCCCACCCAGTACATCCACGGAGCGTGTTGATAGGCGGCGGCGAGAATCGCATCCTTACTGTGGAATCCGGAAAATGGGGGAATGCCGGCGATGGCGACTCCGGCGCAAAACAGAGTCGCGGCGGTGATGGGAATCTTCTTCGAGAGGCCGCCCATGTTGCGCAGGTCCTGTTCGCCCGATAGCGCGTGAATTACGCTGCCCGCGCCCAGGAACAGCAGCGCTTTGAAGAAAGCGTGGGTCATTAAATGGAAGATCCCGGCGGAAAAAGCTCCGGTGCCGAGACCGAGGAACATGTAGCCGAACTGCGAAACCGTCGAATAGGCGAATACCTTCTTGATGTCGTTCTGGGCCAAGCCGATGGTGGCGGCGAAAAACGCGGTGGTCAAGCCGACGATGGCGACGATATCGAGCGCGAATGCCGAGTGAAGATAAACGGGCGCGCTGCGGGCGATCATGTAGACACCCGCCGTGACCATGGTCGCCGCGTGGATCAGGGCGCTGACGGGGGTCGGGCCGGCCATCGCGTCAGGCAGCCAGACGTACAGCGGGATTTGCGCGGATTTTCCCGCCGCGCCGACCAGCAGAAGAAGGCAGATGGCGGTGATCCAGCCGGGGCTCGATTCCACCGGCAGGTCCTTCGCCTGCGAAAAAACTTTGCCGAAATCGAGCGAGCCGAAGTGAATCGCGATCAGGAACACGGCCAGCGAAAAACCGAAGTCGCCGATGCGGTTCACGATGAAAGCCTTGTTGCCGGCATCGGTGGCGAATTTTTCCAGGAAATAGAATCCGATCAGCAGGTAGCTGCACAGGCCGACGCCTTCCCAGCCGACGAACATCAGCAGGAAGTTCGCGCCCAGCACCAGCACCAGCATGAAGAACATGAACAGGTTGAGATACGCGAAGAAGCGGTAGTAGCCGCCTTCGTGCGCCATGTAGCCGATGGCGTAAACGTGGATCAGGAAGCCGACGCCGGTGACGACCATCAGCATCACGGCAGTGAGCCGGTCAACGGCAAAATCGACGCTGATGTTCAATGCGCCGGATTGAATCCAGGTGAAGTAATGCTCGGTGTAGGTGGATTCCAGTCGCGCCCAGGCCGCCAAGCGTTTTCAGCACCCACAAGAACGACAGGAGCACGGAGCCGGCGGCAATGGCGTTGATCACCGGCTTTCGACAAGCGCCTGCCGAAGAGACCGTTCAACAGAAAACCGAGGAACGGAAAAATGGGAATGAGCCAAAGTTGCATCTAGTTTTTGAGCGAACTGACCTCGTCGATTTCGAGCGTTTGGCGATTCTTGAAAACCGTCAAAATGATGGCCAGCCCGACGGCGGCTTCGGCCGCGGCCACCACCATCACGAAGAAACTGTAAATGTGCCCGTCGTTCTGGCCGTTCTTATAGGAGAACGTGATGAAGCTGAGATTCACCGCGTTCAGCATCAGCTCGATGGACATGAACACGGTAATTATGTTGCGGCGGAACAGGAACCCGGCCACGCCGAGCACGAACAGGATCGCGCTGAGGATGAGATACCAGGAAATGGGAGCGCTTTGAGGAAGCTCGCGGCATTATTGAATCTCCTTGCGGGCCAGAACGATGGCGCCCAGGATCGCGACCAGGATCAAAACGCTGGTGACTTCGAACGGCAGCAGGTACACTTCGAACAACTTCTTGCCGATGTCGTAGGCGTTGCCGTGCTGAAACGCGCCGAACCGCACGCCGGGCGTTGTCGGAAGCACGCGCTGCACGATGTAGGCGAGCAGTCCAATCAGCGCGGCGAGCATGCGGAACGCCCAGGAACTTCGGCCAGAGATTTCGTTTCGTGGCGTGTCTCGGTGCCTGCGTTCAGCAACATGATGACGAAGACGAACAGCACCATGATCGCGCCCGCGTAGACGATCAACTGCGCCATGGCGATGAATTCGCCGCCGAGCAGCAGGTACAGCACCGCAAGCGATCCCATGACGCCGATCAGTGACAGCGCGCTCGAGATCGGGTGCCTTTGCAGCACCAGATTGATGCGCGCAAACCACGGCGATCGCGGCGAAGATCAGGAAGAGGATCGCGTCCATAGAGTTAAGAAAGCGCCACCAGCAGGCCGGTGATGAACAGATTCGCCATGGCGATCGGGAACATAAAGGTCCAGGCGAAGCGCATCAACTGATCGTAGCGGAAGCGCGGGAGCGTGCCGCGGACCCATATATAAAGGAACAGAATCGACGCCGACTTTGGAGGCGAACCAGAACAGCGGAAGCAGAATGGTCGCCACGATGGGGATCAGAAAAGCCGCGCCGACGCCCAGGAAAACCACGCCCGCGACCGGAAGCGTGATGCGGTCGAACGGCCGCGCGGGATTCAGGCCGTGATAAAAGCACAGCAGCGCCGCCGAGCAGGAATATGAGCGTCGGAATGAATCGCGACCCGTATTCGGCCGGAAACAGCGGCTGCCATCCGCCCAGGAACAGCAGCGTCGCGACGCAGGAAACGGTCACCATGTTGGCGTATTCGGCCATGAAGAACGCGGCGAACTTCATGCTGGAATACTCGGTGTGGAATCCGGCGACCAGTTCGTTTTCCGCTTCGGGAAGATCGAACGGGACGCGATTGGTTTCGGCGAATGCGGCGACCAGGAACAAAAGGAAACTGACGATTTGCGGGAACGGACCCTGAAAGATGGTCCAACGGGGAATGAAGCCGAGATAGAAACCGCTCTGCGCGTCCACCAGTTGGCGGAAGCTGAGGGTGTTCAGCATCAGCAGCGGCGCGGCGATCGCCAGCGCCATCGGAAGTTCATAACTGATCATCTGCGCCGAGCTGCGCAGTCCGCCGAGCAATGCATATTTATTGTTCGACGCCCAGCCGGCGAGCGCGACGCCGTAGACGCCCATTCCAGAGAGGCCCAGGATGAACAGCACGCCGATGTTGAGATCGGTAAGCTGCATGGCGGTTTTGATGCGGACCGATGGTGATACTTCGGTGCCGAATGGGATCACCGAGATCGCGATCAGGGCGAAAAATACGGCGATGAACGGCGCCAGGAAATAGAAGACCGTATTGACGTGCGACGGCAGCATGTCTTCCTTGGTCAGCAGCTTGATCACGTCGGCCAGGGGCTGCAGGAGTCCATGCGGTCCGACGCGGCGCGGGCCCACGCGAAGCTGGATGTGCGCGATGACTTTGCGCTCGATCCATTGCAGGTACGCGAGCGTGGTCATCAGCACGAAGGCCACCACGGCGGCCTTGATGAGACTGATTACGAAGAAGTTCATCGGGAGTTAGTGCTCCTCCCCGCTATACAGCGTTCCGGGAGCTTCCATGACTGAGTTGAGAATTTTCGAATAGCGGCTGAGTGTGCCGGAAGTAAATAAGGTATCGCCGCTGGAGGCGATGCTGCCCGGCAACGCCGCGACTCGACCGTTTAAGGGCATAGTCGGAGCCGCGCCGCCGGTCGCGATCACGGGCAACGGCACGTCATAGCCATGTACGGTTTTGCGAATTTCCTCGAAAACTTTGTCGGGCAGCCAGATGCCCAGATTCAAACCCATTTCCTTGGCGATCAGGCCGAAGATTTCGAGATCGGTTTTGGCGCCCATCACTTTCAGGGCCTGCTTCAGTTTCTGGACCTCGCCACAGACGTTGGTCACGGTGCCCGACTTTTCGTACGCCGATGCGGCAGGCAGCACGATGTCCGCACGCTGCGCGGTTTCAGTCATGAACAGGTCCTGGACGACGACGAATGCGTTCGACGCGGCGAGCGTGCGAATTTTTCAGCGGATTCGCGCCGACCACCCACAGCACGTCGAGATCCGGCGCGGCGAGCATCTGCTCCCGGCTCATGCCGCCGTCGCGTGGGAAGCACTCCCATGTCGAATGCGCCGCGCGAGTTGGAATAATCCACCAGACAGACATATTTGACCGGAATGCCGAGCGAATCTGCCGAACGCGACCAACCTGCGCACGGCGTTGCCTTGAATCGTATCGCCGAAGACGATCACCAGGTTCGACTCGGCTTTCAATCTTGTCGCGCAGAGATTCGACGTCGGCGCCGCGAATGCTGGCCGCGGAGTATTTTTCTTCGCGAACCGGCCCTGAGGTCACGGTGTAGATGTGCGCCGAGTGATGCCGGACGTTGGCGCGAGCTTGGAACGCGAGCAACGGATGCTGCTGCGACAGGTCGCTGCCGACGATCAGCACGGCTTTAGCGTTGTACAGATCTTCGGTGGTCGCCAGCGCCTCGTTGCGTCCGGAGAGAGCATCGAAGAACGTCGCCAGATCGCCGGTGCGATGATGATCGATGTTTTTGGTTCCCAGGCCCTGGCGCGCGAGCTTGGCGAGGAAGAAATTTTCTTCGTTGGTCGTGTGATTCGATCCGATGATCCCGAAACTGCCGCCGCGTCCTTTAATGTTCGAGAAACGGCCGCTGATGGCTTCGATCGCCTTCGACCAGGAGATCGGCTCGAAACGATCACCTGCGCGCATCATGGGCGATTGCAGCCGCTCAGGATGTTCGACGAAATCGAAGCCGTAGCGGCCTTTGATGCACAGAAATTCGCCGTTGATGCCGCTGCGGTCGCGATTGTTGCCGCGAATGATTTTTCCGTTGCGCACGCCGAGCGTCGTGCGGCATCCGTCCGAGCAATGCGTGCAGATGGTGCCGACGTGCTCCATTTCCCAGGGGCGCGTCTGATATCGATAAATGCCGCTGGTCAGCGCGCCCACCGGGCAGATGTCGATGCAGGCGCCGCATTCGTCGCATTCCAGATGATCGTGATGGTTGGGAACGATTTCAGAGATCGCGCCGCGATCCGATACCCCCAGCGCATTCACGCCGATTCCTTCATTGCATATGCGCACGCAACGGTAACAGAGAATGCAGCGCGGCGCGTCGAAGAACACCACCGGCGACCATTGCTTCTCGTCGACGTGCAGTTTCCGCTCGGTGAACCGGCTCTCGCCGGCGCCGTAGCGAAACGCCATGTCCTGCAGCTCGCATTCGCCGCCCTTGTCGCACACCGGGCAATCGAGCGGATGATTGGTGAGCAGGAATTCGAGCGTGCCTTTGCGCGCCGACTTCACCAGCGCCGAATCCGTATGGACGACCATGCCATCCGCGGCTGGCAGCGTGCAGCCGACTTGCAGCTTAGGCGTCTTTTCCACTTCCACCAGGCACATGCGGCAGGCGGCTTGCAGTGTCAGGCCTTCGTAGTAACAAAACGCCGGAATTTCGATGCCGGACTGGCGCGCGGCTTCGATCAGCAGCGTGCCTTTTTCCACCTCGACGGGCTGTCCGTCAATCGTGAGCTTGACCAGTTCAGGCCATTAGACCAGCACCGCCTGTCCGCTCACCGCACGGTTTCGGAACCATATTTCTCGAAATCCTCGGCGAACTTGTCGACGATCGAAATCGTCGGCATCGCCGCGGCATCGCCCAGCGCGCAGAAAGTTCGTCCCAGCATGTTGTCGGACAACTCGCCGATCAGCGGCACGTCTTCGCGGCGGCCGTTGCCTTCCACCATCCGCGCCAGGATTTTTCGCAGCCACGTGGTGCCTTCCCGGCACGGGATGCACCAGCCGCAGCTTTCGTGCGCGTAAAATCGCATGATCCGCAGCGCGACTTTCACCATGTCGGTGGTCTCATCCATCACCACCATGCCTCCCGACCCGAGCATGCTGCCGACCTTGGAGAGCGTGTCGTAATCCATCGGAATATCGCACTCAGAAGCCTTGAGAATCGGGCACGAAGATCCGCCCGGAACCACCGCCTTGAGCTTCCGCCCGTTCGGGATTCCGCCCGCGACCTCGTAAATCGACTTCAACATCGGATATCCGAGCGGCAGTTCGTAAACGCCGGGCTTGTTCACGTGGCCGGAAATGCAAACCAGCCGCGTGCCGCCGTTCTTCGGCGTGCCCAGATCGGCGAACGCCTTCGCGCCGTCATTGATGATCGCACGGGACCGCGCTGTAGGTTTCGACGTTGTTCAGCAGCGTCGGGTGCGCCCACGCGCCCGCAACCGCCGGAAACGGAGGCTTCATGCGCGGAACGCCGCGCTTGCCTTCGAGCGAATCGAGCAGCGCGGTCTCTTCGCCGCATTCATAAGCGCCCGCGCCCGAATGCGTGTAGAGATCGAAATCCCAGCCCGTGCCGGCGATGTTCTTGCCGAGATAGCCCTTCGCGTACGCTTCGGCGATGGCGCGGTCCATCAGGTCGATCAGATAGCGATATTCGCCGCGGATGTAAACGTAGCCGGCGTGCGCGTCGACGGCGAGGCTCGCGATCAGAATCCCTTCGATCATCTGATGCGGGTCGTATTCCATCAGCAGGCGGTCTTTGCAGGTGCCGGGCTCGCTCTCGTCGGCGTTGACGATGATGTATTTCGGCTTGGGCGACGTGCGCGGCACGAAGCTCCACTTGAGGCCGGTGGGAAAACCGGCGCCGCCGCGCCCGCGCAGAGCCGAGGCTTTCACTTCGTCGATGATCTGCTCCGGCGTCATCTCGCGCGCTTTGCGAAACGCCTTGAATCCGTCGGTGGCGAGATAGGTATCGAGCGAATGCCGAGTTCGGCATTCCGAAACGCTTGCTGATCACTCGGGTTTCCAGCGGGACTGGGTTCGTTATATAAAGCCATTCGTCGTCTTAATGCGCCTTCTTCAAGCCGTCGATCAAGCTGGTCGAGCTGTTCGGGCGTCACGAAGTGATGAAAATCGTAGTTGATCTCGACCGCCGGCGCCCAGGAGCAGGCGCCCATGCACTCCACTTCTTCGAGCGAAAACTGCCCGTCCGCGGTGACTTCCTTATGGCCGATGCCGAGCTTCTTCTTCGCGTGTTCGTACAGCTCCTCGCCGCCCACCAGCATGCAACTGATGTTGGTGCAAACCTGCACGTGATACTTCCCCATCGGTTTGCGGTGGAGCATCGAATAATAGCCGACCACCTCGTCCACCTGCAAGGGCTGGACGCCGCAGCGGTGCGCCACTTCCTCGATCAGCTCCGGCGTGATCGAGCCCGACTTCGTCCTGCGCGTAGATCAGCATCGGAATCACGGCCGATCGCTGTGCGGCCTTCGGGATAGGACGCGAGCATTTTCGCGAATCGTTCTTCGAGCTGCCGGAGAGAATGTTCATCGATCGGTGTCCCCGAGGACGAAATCCATGCTGCCCAGCGCCGCGATCGAGTCGGCGATCAACATATCTTTCAGCAGCACCGGCAGCGCCTGCAAATTGCCGAAACTCGGCGTCCGCATGTGCACGCGATACGGTTTCGAGGTTCCGTCGCTGACGATGTAATAGCCGATTTCGCCGCGCGGCGATTCGATGCACTGATACACTTCGCCGGCCGGAACGCGGAATCCTTCGGTGACGATCTTGAAATGATAGATGAGCGCCTCCATCTGCGTCTTCATCTTTTCGCGATCCGGCAAAACCACGTGCGGAGCGTCCGCCTGCCAGGCGCCTTCAGGCATTCCTTCCAGCGCCTGCGTGATGATGCGCGCGCTCTGCCGCATCTCGTCGAGACGCACCCGATACCGCGCGTAGACGTCGTTTTCGGTGCGCGTGGGAACTTCGAAATCGAATTTCTCGTAGCTCGAATACGGCTCCGATTTGCGGATGTCCCACTGAAGCCCGGCGGCGCGAATCATCGGGCCGGTGACGCCCAGATCGAGCATGTCTTCGAGCGAAATGAATCCAACGCCTTTGTGCGCCGCGTCCAGATCGGATTCGCATCCAGCAGGTTCTCGTATTCGTCCACTTTGCTGGGAAATGCCCGGATGAATTTCCCGACCGCTTTCTGCCAGCCGCGCGGAGGCTCCAGCGCCAGCCCGCCGACGCGGATGTAGCTGGTCATCATGCGCTGGCCGGAGAACATTTCGAAGATGCGCAGAATGTCTTCGCGTTCGCGGAAGCAGTAAAAGAACACGCTCATCGCGCCGATATCGAGCGCGTGCGTTCCCAGCCACACCAGATGACTGTTGAGCCGCGAAAACTCGGTCATCATCACGCGCGTCCATTGCGCGCGCGCGCGGAATTTCGATCTGCAGCAGCTTCTCGACCGCCAGCGCGTACACCAGGTTGTTCGAAAGATTGGCGAGATAATCGACGCGATCGGTCAGCGTCACCACCTGCTGCCAGTTCTTCTGCTCGCACTCTTTTTCGATGCCGGTGTGCAGGAACCCGATATCGGGCTGCGCGCCGCGGATGGTCTCGCCTTCCAGCTCCAGCATGATGCGCAACACGCCGTGCGTCGACGGATGCTGCGGCCCCATGTTCAGCGTCATCAGACGCGGCGCGGCCGGATTGGCCGGCACTTCAACCGGCGCTGCCAGCGTTCCTACGTGATCTTCGTCGAGGGCTCTGTCATGATTTACTCGCTCGGATAACTGTACTTATAGCCGTGCACCGGATAATCCTTGCGCAGCGGGTAGCCTTCCCAATCCACCGGCATCAGGATCCGCACCAGGTTCGGATGATTGCGGAAGCCGATGCCGAACATATCGAAAACCTCGCGCTCATACCAGTCGGCCGCGCGCCACACGCTGTAGACCGATTCGATCTCGGGATTGTCGCCGCTCAGGCGGCACTTCACGCGCAGGCGCTGATTGCGCTCGATCGAATGCAGATGATAAACCACTTCGAAGCGCGGCTCAGCCGGATGCCAGTCCACCGCGGTGACGGCGCTCAACCGCACGAACTTTTCTTCGTCCTTCAGATACCGCACAGATCGACGATGCGTGCCGGATCCGCGATCAGCGTTTGTCTCGCCGAAGGCTTCATGCGTTTCGAGAATCGCCGTGTGGTTCATTTCTCGTGCATCCTTCGTCGGCCGACCAGTCGAGCGCGCCCTTCTTCCAGACGTAAAAGAATCCGATCATCACCAGCGCGACGAAAACGAACATCTCGGCGAACGCGAACATCTTCAACTCGCGATACACCACGGCCCACGGGTACAGGAACACCGCTTCGATATCGAACAGGATGAAGATCATCCCGACCAGGTAAAATTTGACGCTGAAGCGTTCCCGCGCGCTGCCCACCGGCGCCATGCCGGATTCATACGGCGTATCCTTCAGTGGACTGCGGGCGCGCTTGCCGAGCAGGGTCGACAGCGCCCACCAAACCCGCGGCCAAAGCGAAAGCGATCGCCATTTGCACCAGGACGGGAAAATAGGACTGCGGGTAGGTTTCAGGCATCTTCGAATGTGAGCTGTAACTATTGAATATAATGAGCACGGAAACGACGTGTCAAACTCGCAAAACGGAAAGCACTGAAACAAAAACGATTGAAGTTGTCGTAAACGGCCACGCCCGGCAGGTGCCGGAGGGTCTGAACGTCAAGGGACTGCTCGATTTTCTGGAAATCGACGCGTCGAGAGTGGCGGTGGAGTTGAATCGCTCGATCGTCAGGAAGGCCGAGTGGGACTCGACGAGCGTCGCCGAGGGCGCGCAGATCGAGATCGTGTGGTTCGTCGGCGGCGGGTAGACTACTCGTCCCGCAACATCGTGACGGGATCGACGCGGGCGGCTCGCGACGCGGGGAGCGCGGTCGCGCCAACTCCAGCCAGCAGCAGCGTGAAGATGCCGGCGGCCCAAATCATCGGGTCGGTTGGGGTGACGCCGTACAGATATGCGTCCAGCGATCGGCGCAGCGCATAGCTCAGCGCAATTCCGAACAATAATCCCGCGCCTGTCAGTGCGAGTCCCTGAAGCTGAATCTCGCGGCGGATGCGGCGGGGTGTCGCACCCAGAGCCATGCGGATTCCCAGATCCTTGCGGCGCTGCTCGACCGAATAGGAGAGAAGGCCCGAGAGCCCGATCACGGAAATCAGCACCGCGAACACTGCGAATCCACCGAGGAGCCAGGTCAACAAGCGCTCCGGGCTGAGCGACTGGTTGATATTCCCCCGGACCGTGTGAACCTCTGTGAACGGCAGGCGGCCGGCTTCCTTCTGAAACAGATACTGGAGCGACGAAAACACTGCTTCGAAGGACCCGCGATACCGAATCGCGAGGCTCATTCCGGGTTCGACCTTGTCGCTCCAGTAAGGAAGATACATGGTCGGCGGCGGAGCTTCGCGGATGTTCTGATACTTCGCGTCGCCTACGACCCCGGTGACCTCAAGCCAAGTCTTCCCTGGTTTCAGACGCTGGCCGATGGCTTCCTGCGGCGATCCGAAGAATCTCCGTGCGGCGTTTTCACTGATCAGGCATACGCCGGCACGAGGAGACCCGGCAGGCGGCAGATCGGTCCCGGCGAGCAATGGAATCCCGGTCGCCGTGAAATATCCGTCACTGATTTGATGGCGGAAAACGGTGCGCTGATCCGCGCTGAGATCGGAACGTCCCGCGATCTCGACGCTCTGGTTCGCGAAAGCCCCACTGAGCGGAATGGTCGATGTCCAGGCAGCCGAGACGACGTTCGGCTGCTCGCGGATCGCAGCTAATAGCGAGATATAAGCCCGCGGGATGCGCTCCCGGTTGATTCCGGCGTTGAACAGATCGGGCGACAACCAGGCCGAATTTTCGACCTGAAAACCGGTGTTCTGTTCGACCAGGCCGTGCAGCGATGCGAGCATAAGTCCCGCGCCGCCCATTAAGGTTAAGGACAACGCAGTCTGGAGCACGATCAAACCGCGCCGGAAACTGATGGACGCAGATCCTCCCGATCGCTTCTTGAGGGCGTCCTGCGGTGAGACTCGAGAGGCCGAAAACGAGGGAACGAGGCCCGCGACCATCACCACGATCACCAGAACGCCCGCCAGAAAAGCGAAGATCCGCCAGTCGACGGACGTGTCAATCCGGATGGCGTTCGTATCGCTAGACGATGCAAGAGCCTCGAATCCGGAGACCAGCCAGTGCGCCCACACCAATCCAGCCGCTGCTCCGGCAACGGCGATTAACACGCTTTCGAGCAGCAACTGCCGTCGAATTCGAGACGCGGGGGCGCCCAGCGACAACCGTAGCGCGATCTCGTGCCGTCTCGCCGTAGCGCGTGCCAGAAACAGATTCGTCAGGTTGGTCACCGCGATCAGAAGCACCGCGCCGACCGCGGCCAGCAGGATCCATAGCGCGCCGCGGTAATACTCCGCCACCCACGGTAAACCCGCAGGCGCCGCGTGAGGTTCGAACTTCATGCCGAGAAAATACTTCGCATCCTGACTGCTAAGCTTCGGGTCCACGGCGTCTTCTAGAACCACCGGAGCGATTCCCGCCAGGTGCTGGCGCGCCTGATCGACGGTCACGCCGGGACGCAGCCGCGCCATCGGCTGGAGCATCCAGAACCCGCGATTCTCGCGCCAGTCGAAGTGCGGATAGATCGATTCCAACCCCGCCAGCGTGACCCACAGATCGGTTTCGCCACCGACGTTGATGGTCTTGAAGGACGGCGGCGCGACCCCCGCGACGGTCACCGGCACGCTTTCAATCGAGATCCCGGCTCCGATGGCGCGCGGGCTTCTTGCGAACAACCGGGTCCACAACTCGTCGCTGATCACGGTCAGCGGAGCCGCCCCCTTCGTGTCGTCGCGCTCGGTCAGCAGGCGTCCAGCTTCAGCGGGCAACCCGAGCACGGTAAACATGGAACCGGTCACCGCGGTAACCCGGGCGCGATGCGGGACGCCGTTGATCTCCACTTGCATCCCGCCTCCGCCTGCCAAGCCGAACACACCCGAGAACACCTGCTGGCGCTTCCGTAAGGCTTCATACATCGCGAACGTGACCTGCCGGCGCTCGTCCTGTTTGACCTCGCGGCCGTTCTCCCACTGCCGGTAGTTGGGGGGGAAGATTCGTCACGGTGAGTCGAACAAGTTGCTCGGGGTGATCCACCGGCAGCGGCCGCCACAGGAGTCCGTTCAGCAAGCTGAAGATCGCCGCATTTGCGCCAATCCCGATCGTCAGGGTCAGGAGCGCGACTAAAGTGAACACGCGGTCCTTGCGCAGCAGACGAACTGAGTAGGCCAGATCGCTCCACAGCGATTCGAGATAGGAGAAGCGCCACACTTCGCGCGTGTCGTTTTTTACGACCGTCATGTTTCCGAGCGACCGGCGGGCGGCCCGGCGAGCTTCCTCCGGACCAATGCCCTGCTCCTCCAACTGGCGCTGCTTCATTTCCAGATGATGGGAGAGCTCGGCGTCGATCTCCGTTTCGAGTTCGGGACGGCGCTTTCGAAGACGCTGAAATAGATTGGCCATCATGACCTTGATCCTCTAAGAAGGTTTCAGCATGCGCGTCATTCCCAGCGCCAGCCGCTGCCATTGCGCGCGCTCCGCCGCGAGCTGTTTTCGCCCTGCCGCGGTTAAGCGGTAAAACTTGGCTTTCCGATTCGCCTCGGAGGCGCCCCACTCGGCCGCCAGCCATCCTTTCAACTGGAGCCGGTGCAAAGCCGGATAAATTGCGCCCTCCTCCACGCGGAATAGTTCGCCGGAACGCGACCAGATGCCGTCCATGATCGCGTAGCCGTGCGCGGGGCCGCTTTCGACGGCTTGCAGGATCAAAAGGTCCAGCGTGCCGGGAAGCAGTTCGTTGTTTTTAAGTCCCATAAGGGGGTTATGGAAGGCAATATATCCCAGCTCCCCTAAGGAGTCAAGGGGGAAAATCCCGCCGGAGCCACCCATTTGACATTACCCCCCAGTCGAGTACAATCGAAAGGTCGCAAGAAAATCACTCAAACGGAAGTGACCCTTAATGTTCAAAGCCAAGAAGAGCCGCCCCGAAGCCCAGATCCAGGAACGAACCTATTCGTCGAGCGAAGTCTCCACCGTCGCCGGAGTCAGTCTGCGGCAACTCCAGTGGTGGGACGAGCGCAAAGTGGTTTCCCCGCGGCATGAGGGGCACCGCCGGATCTACTTCCCCGCCGAAGTGATCGAAATCACCGTGATCGCAGAATTGCGCCGCAAGGGATTCTCGTTGCAGAAGATCCGCCGCGTCCTGCGCTTCCTGCAGCGGGAAATGGGCAAGCGGCTGGCCGAGGTGATGCAGGCGTCCTCGCACTTGCACCTGGTGACGGACGGAAAATCCATTTACCTGGAAGATCAGCATGACCGGATCATCGACATTCTGAAGAACGCCCGCCAGCCGATGTTCCTGGTTTGCGTCAGCGATCAGGCGCGGCGGCTGAGCGACATCGAGCGTAAGCCGGCGCGGATGGAACCGGGCCTGGCGCGACGCGCGCGCATCGGTTAGTGCCCTGAGTCAGAAAGTCGCAAGGATTACATTCCGGGGCTATCGTGGCCATCCGACCCCAAAGTCATTCCGAGCGAAGCGAGGAATCTGCTTTTCGCTCGACTGGTATCAACGCTTTAAAAACAGATCCCCCGTTTCGCTCGGGATGACGGACGTTTTTAAGTAGCGCTACCAGGAGCCGCAATCATTCAACGAGCTTCTGTCTGAGGAACACTAGTCTGGCCGGGAGCCCACCGGATTCCTGATATACTGGCTCCAGGTGGAGGTCCGGATGCCGTCACGCCGACGCAATTATATTTTTGTCCCTCTATTCGTTGCACTTTGTTCCCTCGCCGCCGGTATTTTCAGCGCGGGAGGCGTCAAGGCGGCGAGCACCCTCGACGAGCCGGTCAGCCAGAGTTTCAAATCGTTCACCAGGGTTTACGACCTGGTGGAGCAGAACTTCGCCGACAAGGTGAAGCCCGACACGGCCATTTATAAAGGCTCGATTCCGGGCATGCTGCGCGAACTCGATCCGCACTCCAACTTTTTCGACCCCAAAGAGTATCACGCGCTCAAAGACGACCAGCAGGGCCACTATTACGGCGTGGGGATGACCATCCAGTTGCACATCGATAAGGTCGTGGTTTCCTGGCCGTTTCCGGGAACGCCCGCGTATCGCGCCGGGCTTCGGCCGGGCGACGTGATCCTCATGGTGAACGACAAGAAGATCGAAAAAATGAGCACCGCGGAAGTCGCGGATCTGCTCAAAGGACCCAAAGGAACGCCGGTGCAGGTGGAGGTAAGCCGCGAAGGCGTCGACAAACCGATTACGTTCAATCTGAAGCGCGACGAGATTCCACGTTTCAGCGTGCCTGATGCCTTCTGGCTGAAACCGGGCGTCGCCTACGTCCACATCGACCAGTTCAATGAGAACACCAGCAAAGAACTGGACGACAAAATGAAACAGCTCGGTGAGAAGGAAATTAAGGGCTTGGTGCTCGATCTGAGAGAGAATCCGGGCGGGCTGTTGAATGAGGGCATCGAAGTTGCCGGACATTTCCTGAAGAAAAATGAGACGGTGGTCAGCGTTCGCGGACGCGCGCAGCCCAATAAGACCTATTCGGCGCGCAGCGACAACGGCGGCCGGGATTATCCGATCGTGGTGGTGGTCAACCGATACACGGCTTCGGCGGCGGAGATTGTTTCCGGCGCGCTACAAGATCATGATCGCGCCTGGATTTTCGGCGAGACGACGTTCGGCAAGGGCTTGGTTCAGCAGGTTTACCCGCTCAGCGAGAACACTGGCTTGGCGCTGACCACGGCCCATTACTATACGCCCAGCGGCCGGCTGATCCAGCGCGATTATTCGAACATCTCGTTTCTGGATTATTACTATCACACCAACCTGGATCAGAAGAACACCCAGGACGTGAAGATGACCGACAGCGGCCGCACGGTATACGGCGGCGGCGGCATCACGCCGGATGAGAAATACATGGCTCCGAAGTACAACAAGTTCCAGATCGAGCTGATCCGGAAATATACCATGTACAACTTCGCGGCCAAGTTTTTCGGCGCGCGCCAGGACACCAAGCTCCCCAAAGGCTGGTCGCCGGACGAAAAAATGGTGAGCGACTTCCATGATTTTCTGCTCAAGAACAACATTCAGTTCACCGAAGCCGATTTCGCCGCCAATCACGACTGGATCAAGCAGGACCTGAAGCGCGAGATGTACATCACCGCGTTCAGCTACGATGAATCGAGGAAGGTCGCCATCGAGCAGGACGCCGAGGTTCAAAAGGCGATGGAGTCGCTCCCCAAGGCCAAGGCGCTGGTCGATAACGCCAAGAAGCTGATGGTCCAGCGCATGACTCAGCAGGACCGGGCGTCGGCGCGCAACGCGGTTCCGGTTCTGTCAAAATAGAGTTTGCACCCACAGATTACCGTCCTCGATGCCGGAGGACAGTATTGCCATTTGATCGCCCGCAGGGTTCGCAACCTGGGCGTTTACGCCGATGTCGCCCCCAGTGAAACGCCTGCGTCCGCACTCACCGGCCGCAAAGGCGTGATCATTTCGGGCGGTCCTTCCAGCGTCCATGCGCCGGACAGTCCTACGATCGATCCGGCGCTGCTCACCTCAGGCGCACCCGTGCTCGGGATCTGTTATGGCCAGCAGTTGATGGCGCATCTTCTGGGCGGTCGCGTGGAAAAAGGCGAGCACGGCGAATACGGATTCGCGCAGCTCCATATCAATGCCGCCGACACGATTCTCGGCGGAATCGAAGGGCCGCAGCAGGTGTGGATGAGCCACTTCGATACGGTCGTCAAGGCTCCCGACGGATTTGACGTGCTGGCGAGCACGGAAACCTGCCCCATCGCGGCGATTGCCGCGCCCGCGAAGAAGCTGTTTGCGGTCCAGTTTCATCCCGAAGTGGCGCATACGCCCTGCGGATCGACCATTCTTTCCAATTTTGTTTTTGACGTGTGCGGATGCGAGCGCGACTGGGATCCAGCGGGTCAGATCGCCGCGGTTGAAGATCAGATTCGCAAGACCGCGGCCGACCGCAACATTTTCTTTTTTGTCAGCGGCGGCGTGGATTCGACGGTCGCCTACACGCTCTGCTTGCGCGCGCTCGGACCCAGTCGCGTGGTGGGAACCTACGTCGACACGGGGCTGATGCGGGAGGGCGAAACCGAGTTCGTACGCAGCAATTTTGCAGCGCTCGGAGCCAAGTCGTTTTCCGTCGCCGATGCGAGCCGCGAGTTTCTCGGCGCGCTTGCTGGCGTCACCGATCCGGAGGCGAAGCGGCACATCATCGGCCAGCAGTTCGTCGAGGTGCAGGAGCGAATTCTCGAAGGCAAGCATTTTCTGGACGGCCACTGGATTCTTGGACAGGGCACGATTTATCCGGACACCATCGAATCCGGCGGATCGGCGAAAGCGGACCTGATCAAGACTCATCACAATCGCGTTGCCGGGATTCAGGCGCTGATCGACGCCGGACGCATCGTCGAGCCGCTGGCATCCTTCTATAAAGATGAAGTGCGCGCGATCGGGCGGAAGCTCGGGCTGAGCGCGGAGCTGCTCGACCGGCATCCCTTCCCTGGCCCGGGGCTGGCCATCCGATGCCTTTGCTCCGAAGTGTCAGCAATTCCCGAGAAAACCGCCGAAGGCTGGATTCTGCCGGTGCGATCGGTAGGGGTTCAGGGAGACGCGCGGACCTACCGGCCGGTGTTGGCGCTCGCCGAGTTTCCGGAATCGATGGAGGAAGCCGCGCTCTTGACCAATCGTCTGGCCGGAATCAATCGAGTGATCGTGACGGTATGGACCGCCGCGCCCATCGCGGATTTCCGCATTGCGCGGTCCGGGCTCACCGGCGAACGCCTTGCACGATTGCGCCGCGCCGATGCCGTGGTCCGAAGGCTTGCGCACGAATCGGGGTTCGATCAAACCATCTGGCAGTTCCCCGTGGTCCTGATTCCCGCAGGCTCGGCGGAACGGCCGGATTCCGCGGTGTTGAGACCGATCGATTCGGTGGACGGCATGACCGCTCGCGCGGTCCCTATGCCCAAGGATCTGCTGAACGCGATGACGGCGGAATTGAAGGAGATCGACGGAATCGGCGGCGTGTTCTACGATTTGACCAACAAGCCGCCTGCTACGATTGAGTGGGAGTAGCAGTCCAGCCAAGTTCGGCAAGCTGAGATTCCAGGTAGGCCAAGCCAGTCTGTAGCGTCTTCTTGTAGCGTTCGTCGCCGCAGATTTCTATCTGGGCGAGTACTCGCGTACGCTGGAGAAGGAATCCGTCGCGCTTACGCTCGATTTCCAGTTCTTCCCTTGTCAGCGTCACTTTGCCGTGCCCTTCACGTGCCCGGGCTGATTCGATCTGTTCCTGGACCGATTTACTGTCCCACCCGCGAGCCACAATACATTATAACGCGCGCAGGGTCCCAACCGCGTAATATTCGGTAAGATTCGCCAAAAACATTCTAGGACCTCTTTGAAGAACTCCGAAAACCCCCTTGCTCACGAGTGTGAAACTTGACCATCCACCGCTCCTCTTGGTCGCGGCCCGCTGCCGGCTGTCTAAAGTATCAGCGACTTACCCGATCCGCGACCGCAAGGAGAGCGGCGTGAGCGCGGGTTTTTCAACAGGCTCCTAGAAGGCGTTACTGGCGCGGTTCGCTCGACGGCGGAACGATTCCCTTCAAGCGCATGTAAACGGACATATAGCCATACATTTCATTGCTATGCGCCACAATGCCCCACAGCACGGCGAATTTCGGCCTGGGACCGCCACGGCCCGCGCTGACCGTCTTGGTCGCGTCTTCATCCGACAGCGAATTGAACACGCCGTCGCAAATCTCGAAGGAAGCTTTCAACGCCTCGACCAGATCCGCTTTGGTGGTCTTGCTTCCCGCGCTGCCCGGCGCCGTCGAACCCGCCACTGCGGCGCATGTACGGCCGTTGGCATCGGTGATGTGTGCGATCAGAGCTCCGAAGGTGCGAATGTCCGAAGTTGCTTTGAAGCCATACTGGTCATCCGGCATCTTTGCAGCCGCTTTGGAAATGTTGTTCTTAATGCCGTTGTAAGCGGCTTTCAGTGCGGTCGCCTCGGTGGTCGCCTGCTGCCCGCAGAGCGCACCCGCGACGGCCAGCGAGCCGAGAATCATCATGGAATATCGGTTCAAGGTGGTCCTCCCTGTGGATCGAATGTATTGTAGCTTATTTGCTGGATTCGCTGGAGGGCGGAACCAGTCCCTTGATGCGCAAATAGGTGACGATGTTGCCGTAATGCTCGTTCGAATGCGCGATGTTGAAGTTCAAGACGCCAAACTTGGTCATGTCGCGCCCGAAGAATTTGACCTTTTCGACCCCAGCCGCATCGGTGAGCGAATTATACACGCCATCGCAATAGGCGAACGAGTCCTTCAGCGCAGCAACCAGCTCCGCCTTCGATTTCACGGTCTTCTCGACGTTTGAGTCTTTCTTTTCGCCCTTGGCCGCGGAACAGAACAGAACCTCCGCGTCCGCCACATGGCCGATGATCTGACCGAACGTGCGCACACTATCCGTCGGCTGGAAGGAATAGTTCGCCTCCGGCATTTTCTCGGCCGACTTGATGATGTTGGTCTTGATCTGGGTGTAGAAGTTCTTGGTCTCGCCGCTCAGCGGATTCTGCGCCGACAGCGTCCAGACGCATCCGAGGGCAAGTGCCATGGTCATAAGCGAAAGTGGCTTCATTCTTGTGGGTCTCCCTGTGTTCGAAGGTGTTCGAAGGTTTTTACTATCATACCTTGACGCGATCGCAAAGAATTGGTGAGTAACTTTCGGGGTGATGTTCCGGTAATCTGTCTATGCCCACACTGTTTCTGGACCTGCGGCACGGCCTTCGGCTGCTTCGCCAATCCCCCGCGTTCACCGCGATCGCGATTTGCGCGCTCGCCCTGGGCATCGGAGCGAACTCAGCGATATTTTCGACCCTGGATTCGGTCCTGCTGCGTCCACTCCCCTATCAGGACCCCGATCGACTGGTGTACGTCTATGAAGACGCGAGCTTTGTCAGTTTTCCCAAGAACACGCCAGCAGTCGCCAATTATGTCGATTGGAAGAACCAGAATCATGTATTCGCCGATATGGCAGCCACTCGCAGCACCACTGCGAATCTGACCGCCGACGGCCCGCCCGAACGGGTAGTCGGCCGTATGGTGACCCCGAATTTCTTCTCGCTGCTCGGCGTGCAGCCGCTGCTCGGCCGGATTTTTACGGAAGAGGATGATCGCGCCGGCGCGCCGGTCGTTCTTATCAGCTACCGTCTCTGGCAGCAGCGCTATCAGGGCGATCCAGGCGCGATCGGGAAATCGATGTTGATGGATGGCAACAAGTTCACCATTCTCGCCGTGCTCGGACCCGATTTCGTGTTCCGGAATCGCGAAAACGATGTCTACATCCCGATGCACTTCACGGCCGACCAGCTTCACAACCGCAACACGCACTATCTCGCGGTGGTCGCGCGATTGAAGCCGGGAATAACGCTTCAGCGCGCACGAGAGGAAATGGCTTCCATCGCCCAGCGGCTGGCCAAAGAATATCCGGACAGCAATGGTCACCTGGGCGCGGTGGTGTATCCGTTCAAAGACGAAGTTCTGGGCGATACGCGCGTCGCCCTATGGGTTTTGATGGCTGCGGCCGGGTCCGTGCTGCTGATCGCCTGCGCGAACCTGGCGAGCCTGCTTCTGGCGCGGGCGGTCGGGCGGCAGCGTGAGATGGCGGTTCGCGCCGCGTTAGGCGCCGGCCGCTGGCGATTAATCCGGCAGATGGTGACGGAAGCGCTGGTCCTCTCGATCGCCGGAGGAGCGATCGGGCTCCTGCTCGCGCCCATTGGAATGAAGGTTCTCGCGCGGCTGGTGCCGATGGGCCTGCCGGGCTCGGCCGCGCCGTCGATCGACGCGCGGCTGCTCGGATTTACGCTGGCTCTCGCCATTGCGACGGGAATCCTGTTCAGCCTGGTTCCCTCGGTTCAAGCTGCCCGCGCCTCGCTCAATGATGCTCTAAAGGAGGGCGGACGAGCCGGACTAGGCGCTCGCGGCCGTGGTGCGCGCAACGTCCTAGTGGTCCTCGAAGTAGCCGCAGCGCTGGTCCTCCTGATCGGCGCAGGCTTGATGATTCAGACGCTAGCCCGCCTTCGCGGGGTCGATGTAGGATTCAGATCCGATCATCTGCTCACCATGCGGACGCAATTGCCCCGGAAAAAGTACGCGCAACCCGTCGCACGCCTTGCCTATTTCGACCGCGTGCTCGAGCAAGTACGCGCCCTGCCCGGCGTGGAGCGAGCCGCCTACGCGAGCATACTGCCGTTTGAAAGCATCGGAAACACCCAGGGCTTCCGAATCGAAGGCGTCCAGTTCGACCCGAACAATCCCGGTAACGACGCCCTGTTTCGCGTTGGAACCAACGACTATCTTCAAACGCTAGGCGTGAGATTGATCGACGGACGTCTGTATACCGCGGACGACGGACCAAATACGCCGCTGGTGATCGTGATCAATGAAACCTTCGCCCGGAAATACTGGCCCAATGGAACTCCCATCGGCCACCGGGTTTCCATCGACTGGCCGGTGCCGGTGTGGCGCACCATCATCGGTGTCGTCGCGGATGTGCAGGAGCGCGGCTACGCCATCGACATGAAGCCGGGAGTTTATGTTCCCTACGCGCAAATCCAGGAGACCTGGGCCACGCCTGAAGTGCTGGTCGTGCGAACCAAAAACGACCCCCCGGCGCTCGCCAACGCGGCCCGCTCCGTGATCGGCGGCATCGACCCTGAGCAGCCCATTTCCCAAGTTCAGACCATGGACCAGATCATCGATGAGACGCTGTCCAACCGGCAGCAGCAGATGACCTTACTCGGCGCATTCGCCGGACTCGCGCTCTTACTCGCCTCCATCGGCCTGTACGGCGTCCTGTCCTACATGGTGACGCAGCGCAGACGCGAGATCGGCCTGCGCATGGCTTTAGGCGCCGGCGCTTCCCAAGTGGTGAAGATGGTAGTGGCACAAGGGCTCGCACGAACCGGAATCGGATTGATCGTCGGTCTGGCCGTGGCGTGGGCTACAACCCGCGCGATGAAGAATCTCCTGTACGGCGTCGGCGCGACCGACCCAGCCACCTACGCCGTCGTCGCGGGCCTTCTCGCCCTCATCGGCCTGGCCGCCTGCTGGATTCCTGCCCGCCGGGCAGCTCTGCTGGATCCAGTCGTCGTTCTAAGGGAAGAATAGTAACCCTCTTATTTTCAATGGAATAAGTAGAATCTCGATCTAAATCGGCACTTCAGTTGCTCTTCCCATTCCGACATGATGGACGGAATCACTGGAAACCTGGAGCGCTACATGGATTTGCTCAGCGCTCGCCAAAAACTTGTCGCGTCGAATATCGCCAACGCCGATACGCCGGGCTATAAGACCCAAGACATTGATTTTCAATTCGAATTCATGAGTCTGGCCAAAGGCCAACAGCCGCAGGTGATTCAAGCCCAGGGACTGCCCGAAAAACCGGACGGCAGCAACGTGAACCTCGACCGCGAGGCACGCCTGCTCTCGGAAAATCAGATGCGTTTCAATTTGGCATCCGTTTTAGTCAAGAGCCAGTTGAAAACGGTACAGGAAGCGATCACCGGAGGTAGCGGCTCATGAGCCTGTTTTCTTCATTGCAGGTCAGTTCATCGGGGATGTCGGCGCAGCGAACGCGCGCTGAGTTGCTGGTGCAAAACATGGCGAACTCGGAAACCACGCGCACGCCGGAAGGCGGCCCGTATCGTCGTAAGGATGTCGTGTTCTCCACCGACCAGCAGGCTTCGCCCTTTTCGGCGATGTTTCAGAACGAAGTCGGGACCGGCGTCTCGGTTTCCGATGTGGTTACCGATACGCGAGACCCGGAGCGGCGTTACCTGCCGGGCCATCCCGGACGCGGATGCCGACGGCTACGTCGCGTTCCCGCGCATCAATCCCGCAGAGGACATGGTGGATCTGTTGAGCTCCACGCGGTCCTATGAAGCCAACGTCGCGGCCATCTCTTCGGTGAAAGACATGATCAGCCGCTCGATCGACATCATGAGGTAACCATGGCGCCTATTCTACCGACCAGTCTTTCGATCCCCCCGATTACGGCTCCGACAGCCGCTCCGCAATCGTCGCCGGGCGGCGGCGCGTTTCAATCCGCGTTTGCCGATGCCGTATCGAAAGTGGATGGATTTCAGCAAAACGCGCAGGCCAGCGTGGACCGGTTCCTGTCGGGCGAAGGCGAGGAGCTGCACCACGTCGCCATCGCCACGCAGCAGGCCGAGCTTTCGTTTCAAATGTTCATGCAAGTCCGCAACAAGATCGTGACCGCGTATCAGCAAGTGATGCAGATGCAAGTTTGAGCCTAAATGGACCAACTGAAGCGGCTGTTTCAAAATATTTCGATTGCGCACCGGATCTGGCTGGCGGCTGCCGTGATCGCGGTGATCGGCGGGATCTCCGCGCTTACCCACTGGAACCAGGAGCGCGATTTCAAGCCGCTGTTCACGGGCGTGGCCGCCGAAGACGCCGGGCCGCTGCTCGCCAAGCTGCGCGAATCGGCGACCGAATACCGGCTCGCGGATAACGGCTCGACAATATCTGGTCCCCTCCGCGCGCGTCGCCGAACTGCGCATCGAGATGGCTTCCGCGGGGCTTCCTAAATCCGGGCGCATCGGCTTCGAGCTGTTCGACAAGACCAACTTCGGCGCGAGCGAGTTCGCCGAACAGGTGAACTATCATCGCGCCATCGAAGGCGAACTGGAACGCAGCGTGATGTCGATTCGCGAAGTGGAGCAGGCGCGCGTGCACATCACGCTGGCCAAGGATTCGCTCTATACCGAATCGCGCCAGCCGGCCAAGGCGAGCGTTCTGGTCAAGCTGCGCCACGCCGCCGCGCTGTCGCCGCAAAACATCGCCGCCATCTGCCAGCTCACCGCCAGCGCAGTGCCGGGATTGTCGGCGGACCAGGTTTCGCTGGTCGACACCAACGGAAATCTTCTGAACCGGCCGCGTCCCAATTCGACCGGCGACGATCAGGGCAACGAAGCCGCGCTCGATTACCGCAAGAGCGTGGAGCACGACCTTCAGAACAAAATTGCCGCGACGCTCGATCCTCTGCTTGGCGCCGATCATTTTCGAGCAGGCGTTTCGGCCGACGTCGACCTGACCAGCGGCGAACAGAGCGAAGAGATTTTCGATCCGTCTAAGTCCGTGATGGCGACATCGCAGACCACCGCACGACGGTCCGGCTCTGCCGACCGCTTCGGGTGTGCCCGGCACGGCGGCGAATCTTCCCCGTCCCACGTCGAAGCCATCCACGGGCGCCAGCAACTACTCGCGCCACACCGAAAACATCAGCTATCAGACCAGCCGTCTGGTGAAGCACACGCGGCTGCCGCAAGGCTCCGTGAAGCGGCTCTCGCTTTCGATTCTGGTGGATCACTCGCTGCGCTGGGAAGGCGCGAAACGCATCGTGGAGCCGCCGTCGCCCGAAAAACTCAAAGTGATCCACGATCTGGTGGCCGCCGCTGCCGGCGTCGATGCCAATCGCGGCGACCAGCTTGTCGTGGAGACATTCCCGTTCGAATCCACGTTGACGGCTGAGCCGGTGACGTTGAATCCCCCCGCTCCAGCGCCTCCGCCGGCGGCGATTCTCTTGCCGACATGGCTCGATAATCTGAAGTCCAAGAACAGCTTCATTCTTATCGGCATCGGCGCGGGGGCAATTCTGGTGCTGATCGGAGGATTCATCTTCATGCTGCGCCGCTCCAAGAACAAGAAACGAGTGTCGGTCGCTGCGCAGGCGGCCCTGGAAGCGGGCGCGCCGCCCGCCCCGGTCACCACGGCCGATCTTCAGAAACGCATCGAAAATCAGATGGAAGAACAGCAGGCTGAACGGAACCGGCGGGAGCTGGAAGCATTGATGGCGCTGAAGCTTCCCGCGGTGAAGACGCAAGAAGACGGAAGTGCTGGTCAAGCACATCGCGGCCGAAACCAAGAAGAATCCGCAGTCGATGGCGCAAGTGGTCAGGACGTGGATGCATGGTTAGAGTCCAGCGACCAGCGAACAGGACACCATTCCCGGGATCCGCAAGGCCGCCATCCTGATGATCATGATCGGGGACGAGGCGTCGAGCGCCATCCTTCGCGAGCTGGACGAGGACGAAGTTCAGAAGATCAGCCGCGAGATCGCGCGCGTGCAGATGCTTACGCCCGAAGAAGCCGAAGGCGTGCTGGAAGAGTTCTATCAGATGGCCGTCGCGCACGACTATGTCATCAAAGGCGGCGTCGATTACGCGCAAAAAGTGCTGGATAACGCCTTCGGACCGGAGCAAGCGCGCAAAGATTTTCGACCGGCTGATGAAGACGCTGAGCAACGAGACGCTCAGTTTCGACGCGCTGCAAAAAACCGATCCGCAGCAGCTCGCCAAGTTCATTCACAACGAGCATCCGCAGACCATCGCGCTGGTTCTTTCGCATCTGAACCCGTCGCAGGCGGCGGGCCTGTTGTTCTCGCTGCCATCCGAACTGCGCTCCGACGTCGCGCTGCGCATGGCTAGCCTGGATCAGATCTCGCCCGAAATTATCTCCAAGATCGCCACCGTGATCGGCTCCAAGCTCAAATCGCTTGGCGAGCTGAGCCGCGAAGCTTACGGCGGCGTTCATGCGGTCGCGGAAATGTTCAACCGCCTGGATTCGAACACCAGCAAAGGCATTCTCGAACACATCGAGCAGCAGAATCCGCTGCTGGGCGAGACCATCCGCCATCTGATGTTCGTGTTCGAGGATCTGCTGCTGCTGGATGTCAACGCCATCAAGGAAGTCTTGGCGAAGGTCGACCGCAAGATCCTCACCGTCGCGCTGAAAGGCACCAGCGAACAGTTGAAGAATCACATGCTGCAGGCCATGAGCCAGCGCGGCGCGGAAATGTTGCGCGAAGATATGGACGCGCTGGGTCCGATCAAGATCAAAGAAGTCGAGGCCGCCAGCAGCAGATCATCGCGGTCGTGCGGCAGCTTGAATCGGAAGGCGTCATCAGCTTGAAGGGCACCGCCGGAGAGCAGTATGTCGTCTAAGCGGCTTCGCGCCGGCGATCCACCTGCATCGGGGGCGGTCGCATGGCTGCCGAAGGGCGGAGCAGCGGCGCCGGTCGCGCGGAAGCATCAGCCCGAAACGGCCGGAGTTGCGAGTCCCGACCTTCAGCAGGAAGTCGAGGCACGCCTCCAGGCGGCGTACCAACAAGGACACGCGGCGGGAGAAGCCGCGGCCAATCAGCACGCGGCCCAGCGAATGGAGCCGGCGGTCGCCGCGCTCAACAAGATGATCCAGGAATTGAGCGGCATGCGGAAACGGTTTCGTGCGGAAGCCGAGGAAGACACCGTTAAGCTGGCGATCGCCATCGCGCGGCGCGTGCTGCATCGCGAGCTGGCGACAGATCCCGAAGCGATCCTCGGCGTGGTGATCGCCGCGTTTCAAAAATTGAACGCCCGGGAAACGCACCGCCTGCGAATCTCGGGGGCCGACGCGCCGGTGATTCAGGAAAATCGCGCTCGTCTCGACCTGCCACCCGGTCTCGAGCTGGTCCCGGACCCGTCGCTCACTCCAGGAAGCGTGATCTTCGAAACGTCGCGCGGAGAGCTGGATGCTTCCGTCGATACGCAGCTCGCCGAAATCGAGCGTGGGTTTGCAGACATTCTGCGGCGGAGGGCCAAATGATTTTCGACGATTACGTCGCGGCGCTGCCCGGAATCGAAACCTTGCAGCGGCAGGGACGCGTGCGCGATCTGGTGGGGCTTCTGATCGCCTCGGACGGGCCGGCCGCCGCGGTGGGCGATTTTTGCGAGATTCGCTCGCATGCCGGCCGGATCGTGCGCGCGCAAGTCGTGGGTTTCCGCGACGGCCGCGTGATGCTGATGCCGCTCGAAGAGACCGGCGGACTGCAGCTCGGCGATACGGTGGTCGCGCGAAGCGGAAGCCGCGCGCGTCGAGGTCGGCCCCCATTTGCTCGGCCGCGTGCTCGACGGCTTCGGACGCACCATGGACGGCGGACCCTCCGTGGAACCGGAAGCGCTGTACGATCTGTTACGCCACGCCGCCAGGTCCGCTGGAACGCGAACACATCACGGAGCCGCTGGTCACCGGCGTGCGCGCCATCGACAGTCTGCTTCCTTTCGGAAAGGGCCAGCGCATTGGCATTTTCGGCGGCTCCGGCGTCGGCAAGAGCACGCTGCTGGGCGCCATGGCGCGGCACAACTCGGCCGATGTAAGCGTGATCGCGCTGATCGGCGAGCGCAACCGCGAAGTTCGCGAATTTTTGGAAAAGGAATTGAGCGCGGAGGGTCTGAAGCGCAGCGTAGTGGTGGCGGCGACCTCGGACATGCCCGCGCCTCTACGAATTCGCGCCGCGTTCGTCGCGCTGGCAGTCGCGGAATATTTTCGCGACGAAGGCAAAAGCGTGCTGCTGGTGATGGACTCGGTTACCCGCCTGGCCATGGCGCAACGCGAAATCGGCCTCGCCGCCGGCGAGCCGCCCAGCCAGAAGGGCTACACGCCCAGCGTCTTCAATCTGCTGCCGAAGATCTTCGAACGCGCCGGGAACTTCAAGAACGGTTCCATCACGGGCTTCTTCACGGTACTGGTGGAAGGCGACGATTTCAATGAGCCGATTTGCGACGCGGTACGCGCGATCCTCGACGGGCACATCATCCTTTCGCGCGAGTTGGGCGCACGAGGGCATTATCCCGCGATTGATATTCTCAACTCCGTCAGCCGCCTGGCGAATCGCGTCGCCGCACCGGAGCAGCGCGAAGCCGCCCGCAAGATTCGGGAAGCTCTCGCCGAGTATCAGCGGTCGGAGGATCTGATCAACCTGGGCGCGTACGCGGCCGGCTCCAATCCCAAGCTGGATACGGCGATCAAGCTGCGGCCCACCCTGGACGAATTCCTTCGCCAGGAACCCGAACACTGCGAGCAGATCGAGCAGACGCGCCAGAAACTCTACAGCTTGACGAAGCAGTTGGCATGAAGAAATTCACGTTCCCGCTAAATCGCGTGATGGACTGGCGCGACATGCAGGCTCGCATCGAAGAAAGCAAGCTCGAGCGGTTGTATGCAGAGCTGCGCGGCATCGACGCGCGCGAAGCGGCGTTGACCCAGCAACGCTCCGAAGCGCAGGTTGCCTTGCTCACAGTCGCGTCCGTCACGGGGGACGAGTTGGCTACGCTCGATTCCTTCCGCCGCTTCACCGTCGCCGAACATACGCGCCTCGAAAAGCTGCGCGCCGAGTGCTCCCGAAAAATCGCAGCGAAAATCCAGGTGGTCGCCTCCAAACGCCGCGACGTTCGGCTGCTGGAGCGTTTGAAACAACAACGCCTGAAGACGTGGAATCACCAATACAGCCGTGAGATCGATGCTCAGGCTGACGAAGCTTATCTCGCTAAATGGAAACCGTCTCACTGATCACCCGTCTACAATAAGAGTTATGGCACGCCGGCGAGTTGGCATTCTTACCGGAGGCGGCGATGTTCCAGGCCTCAATTCCGTGATTAAAGGCGTCGTTTACCGTGGAACGGAAAACGACTGCGAAGTAATCGGCATCCGGCGCGGATGGGAGGGGTTGACGCACGTCGATCTGGACGATCCCGCCAGCACGGAACGATATATCTTTCCGCTCTCGCGCGAAAATACCCGCACCATCGACCGCTTCGGCGGCACCATCCTTCATTCGACCCGCACGAATCCATCAAAGATGAAAGTTCTGCCCGATATTCTCAAGGGCGGAAGTTTTCCCACCACCGGGAAGACGTATGACGTCAGCTCGCAGGTGCTCAAGAACCTGGAGCGTCTGTGTCTCGATTACCTGATCCCAATCGGCGGCGACGACACATTGAGCTATGCGGCGCGCCTGGACCAGTTGGGCGTGAAAGTCATCGCTATCCCGAAAACCATGGACAACGACGTGCAGGGTACTGAGTATTGCATCGGTTTTTCCACCGCCATCACGCGCGCCACCGCAGCCATCGGCAGGCAGCGCACCACGGTCGGCTCGCATGAGCGCATCGGCATTTTCCGGATCTTCGGCCGCGACGCAGGCTTCACCGCGCTTTACACCGCTTACGTCACCTCCATCCGCTGCTGCATTCCAGAATATCGGGTGAAGCTGGACAAACTGATCGATCTGCTGCTAAACGAGAAGCGCGACACGCCTAGCAACTACGCGCTGCTGGTGATTTCCGAGGGCGCCGAGTGGGAAGGCTACCAGACGCAGGAATACGGCGATCCCGACGCGTTCGGCCATCGCAAGAAAATGAGCGTGGGCGAAGCTCTGGCCGCCGAAATCGGCAAGCGCACCCGCGAAGACAGCATCGTGAGCGACCTGACCTACGATCTGCGCAGTGGCGAACCGGATTTCGTCGATAAAATGATCGCCACCACCTACGGCAACATGGCGCTCGAAGCGATGTTGAAAGGTGACAGCGGAACCATGGCGGCGCTGGTCGGCGGATGCTATAGCATGGTGCCGATTCCCGATCCGAAGCTGGGTCCCCGTAAAGTCGACGTCGCCACCATGTACAACACGGATCGCTACCGGCCAAGCTACGCCAGCAAGAACGGCATACCGATCTTCCTCACGCGAGCCTGAATGAAATGGTTCGACCGGCTTTTACATCGTCCCGGCGCGGCGCAGATTCGTGAGTTTTTCAATCGGGCAGCCGCCGACGAGGAGCATTACCCGTCGACCATCGATCCGCGCATTTTTCACGTCCAGCTGGTGCTGGAGCATTTGGGCGATTTGGCCGGCAAACGCGTCGCCGATGTCGGATGCGGCAAAGGACGTTTCGCCCGCGTGGTCCAGGAGCGCAATCCAACCGCGACAGTTTATGCCCTGGATCTGGCCGAAGCGATGCTTGCACACGTCCCCGCCCCGGCGCATCGATGCGCGGCTACGATGACGGCTCTGCCGCTCGCCTCCTCATGCTGCGACGGCGCCTATGCGACCGAATCCCTGGAACATGCCGTCGACATTCCCGCCGCGGTTGCGGAATTGTGCCGCATCGTGAAACCGGGCGGACGCATCGTCATCATCGACAAGAATGCCGAGGCGTGGGGGCGTCTCGAGACACCTGAATGGGAGCGCTGGTTTGGGCGCAGGCAACTGGAGCGGCTGCTGGAGCGCCATTGCCGCGAGGTCGGCAGCCGGCCGATTTCCTATTGGGAGGACGTTCGAGCCCGACGGTCTCTTCCTCGCCTGGACCGCGATCAAATAAGACCAGTAGTACGGCAGTTCTATCCGGGTACTCCCGGCCGCGTACCACGCCAATTGTGAGCTTGCGACTATTCCTGGCGCTCCTGCCGCTTCCTAAAATCGAGTTGCAATGGAATTTGGGCAATTCGAATTACAAGTCTTTGTGAGCCTGGTAGTGGTTCTCGGCGCGGCGTTCGTCGCCCTGATCTGTGACTTCCTGAAGCGCAGCAACGAACAACTTCGCGAGCTCGCGACCGAATTGAAAGTCCGCAATGAAGAGGAACAACGGCGCTCGCAAAGGATGATTCCGCGGTCCATGGCGGAACCCACCCACCAGCGCACTCGCCCCTCGTACATCGAACAGAGGTCTTCGCTGCCCGTTGCGCGAGCGAACCCTGCGGTTAATGCGGCACGCCGCGCGGAGCATCCCGTCGAATCCAATCCGGCCCCGTCCGCGGAGCTTGTGGTCGCGCTGCAACCGGCTGCGCGTCCTGCTTCGGAGCCTATGGTTGCCGTAACCCTGGTCGAAAAGCCGGCGGCGGCTGTCACCAAGGCTGTTGCCGAACCGGCCGCCACCAGTCCCGCCGGAAAGAAAGACTGGGGATTGCTACTCTCCCGGTCGAATCGCACTGCAAACAAATCTTCCAGAACCCCGGGGAGACCCCTCGTCCTTCAAAAGACTCTCGTGGACGCCGCGCGCACCAGCGCGTTTCCCGCCGGATTTCACGATGGTGACGTTCTCAGCCGCCTGGTGCAAAGCCGGCAGCCCGTCAGCGGTCTAGTCGTCTCCATCGGCGTGAACACAACCCGCGAGCCGGGCAGCTCCCTGCCCGATGCGGTGGTGAATCTGGTTCGATCGCTGATCCACCCGAATGAATTCGCCTGTCGATCGAGCGACGAAGAATTTCTGCTGATTTGCCTCGCCGAGCGCGGCGTATCCGCTCAGCGGCGACTCAGTCAGATCGCTGAACAGTTGTGGGACTTCCAACTTCGCTCCCTCGGCCAACTCGCGATCCAGTTTAGCTGGGGCGGAGTCGAAGTTCGCAGCGAATCGATCGACGAAGCCATCGCGTCCGCTTATGAGCGCATGCAGGAAACCAGACGCGCACGCAAGCTGTTGACCATGGCGCTTCGTCAAGCCGTTTAACCGCTACGGCTGCCGAACGGCTTCCGCGGGCGTTCCGATGTGCAACCAGCGTCCGACGGTCTTCAGCATCCGCTTGCCGCGCCCTGGAGCTTTGGTCGATTCCGGTTCCTCGACCGGCTGCGCAACCGCAGCCGGGGAAACGATCGGCTCGGCGACCGGCAGCGGCACTGCCCTTTCAGCCGTGAGATCCGCGAGGGCGGCCTTGGGCGTCTCTTCCTGAACCGGCGCTTCCGGCGCCACGCCGCTCTGGTTGGTTTCACCGCGAGTCGAACCCAGAGATTCCGGCGTGCTCGACGTCTTCCTCCGAATCGCCTTATGAACCAAGGGCGGGGGCGGCGGAGGCACAGGAGCAGCCGTTACCGGCGCCGGATCCACGTGAATCGGAACCGGCGGCGCTACCGGGGCGGCCGGCGCAGCCTTGGTTTGCGGGGCCGCCCGATGGGCAGGCGCCGCGTCGTGGAACATGCGGTAACCGGTGAAGCAAGCCAGCAGCAGGGCCAGCAGGATCGACCCCAGCCTTACGCCCGTGACTACATCTTCGCGGACTTGCACATTAAAACTATCGACCGCACGGCATATCCTTTCCATATCCCGCCGCGGCGGTAATTCACCTGAGACAGTCCTAAGACGATCGCCGTACCCTCAATCCTCGAACGCGGGTTCGAAAGCCTCTTCGCCCCGCGGGCGAAGCTCGCGGTTGCGCATCAGGATGCGCGCGCAGGTGTTCCAGCGCAGCAGTGCGTCGTCGTTTCCCGCGGGACGCAGCGCCTCTGCGCGCTCATAATGTTCCATCGCCTCGCGGAGAGATTGATACGCCGTGAATCCCGCGCCCGGCGCCCCTTGCCTCAGCAGGGACTCGGCCCAGCGTTCACTAATGATGCCGGAGTAGTAGGCGCGCTCATACTCGCCATGGATCTTGTCGAGCACGACCCGCGCGTTAGGCGCTGCAATGCCCTTGCCGAACTGATCGGTCAGGCTCAACAGCAGCATCACCAGCGCCGGCTGATGTTCCGGCTCCACGGCGAGCACGTCGCGGCAGATGCTTTCCGCCTGCCACGGCTCGTTCAGCAGCCGGTATCGCTCCGCTTTCGAGAGAGCTTCGGGAATTCCGTCGCGTGAGATCGGCTTCAACTCGAACATGCGACCACTATACAGCTAACTGAAGATCTTGAAAAGTCTGCGCAGCGGATCGTAATATTCGTCGACCACCCGTTCCTTCAGCGGAATAATGGCGTTGTCGGTAATCTTGATCTCTTCCGGGCATACCTTGGTGCAGCATTTGGTGATGTTGCAGTAGCCGATGCCGCAGCTCTCCCGCAGATCCCCCAACCGGTCGGCCGTGTCGAGCGGATTCATCTCCAGCGCCGCCGTGTAAACGAAAAATCGCGGCCCGATGAACTTGTCGTGCAGGTTGTGCTCGCGCAGGACGTGGCACACGTCCTGGCACAGATAGCACTCGATGCACTTGCGAAACTCCTGCACGCGATCGACGTCGCTCTGCGCCATCCGCCACGTTCCGTCGGCGGCATCCGGCTTGCGCGGCTTGAACTTCTGAATGCCGCGTCTTCACCCGGTAGTTCCAGGAAACGTCCGTCACCAGGTCGCGAATACGCGGAAACGTGTGCATCGGCTCGACGGTCACGGGCTCGTCGAGTTGCAGCTCGCTCAGCCGCGTCATGCACATCAGCCGCGGCTTCCCGTTGATTTCCGCCGAGCACGACCCGCACTTCCCGGCTTTGCAGTTCCAGCGGACCGCCAGATCGTTGGCCTGCGTCGCCTGGATGCGATGCACCACGTCCAGCACCACCATCCCCGACTCGACCTCGGTCGTGTAATCCATGAACTCGCCCGCCGGACGCGTCGCCGCGCCAGATGCGGAACGTCGCGCTCGCCATTTACTTGTTCTCCTCGATCACCTGTTTCAGCTCCTCAGGCAGCGGCTTCAGTGGGAACTTCTTCCGATCTTCACGCCGCCATCCGCGGCCTTGGTCACGCGGATGTTGCACCCGCCCCAGTGTTCGCTCTTGTCCGGATAATCGTCGCGGAAATGGCCGCCGCGGCTCTCTTCCCGCTCAGCGCCGCCCGCGCGATGATCTCGGAAACCGTCAACAGATTCCGTCAAATCGAGCGCCGTGTGCCAGCCGTTGTTGTACTCGCGATTTCCCGGCGATGCCGGCCTTCGCGGCGCGCGACCTTCAGCTTCTCGATGCGCTCGATCGCCCGCTCCATCTCGTCTTTCGCGCCGCACGATGCCGACCAGGTCCTGCATCATCTCCTGCAATTCGTGCTGCACCGCGTACGGATTCTCACCCGCAGGCTCCGCGCTCGAACGGCCCCAGCGCCCAGCGCGCGGCTGCCTCCACTTGCGCGTTGTTGATCGTTCCCGCGCTGTTTTCTTTCGCGAACTTCGCCGCGAACTCGCCCGCGCGCTTGCCGAACACCAACAGATCCGACAGCGAATTCCCGCCCAGCCGGTTGGCCCCATGCAGTCCCGCCGCCGCATTCGCCCGCCGCGAACAGTCCCGGCACCGTCGACATCTGCGATTCCGCATCCACTTGCACGCCGCCCATCATGTAATGCGTCGTGGGGCCGATCTCCATCGGCTCCTTCGTGATGTCGATATCGGCGAGCTGCTTGAACTGGTGATACATGCTCGGCAGCTTCTTCTTGATGTGTTCCGGCGCGTTCGGAAGTTTTTCCTTGATCCAGGCGATATCCAGAAACACGCCGCCGTGCGGACTTCCCCGCCCTTCCTTCACTTCGCGCCGGATGCAGCGCGCCACGTGATCGCGGGTCAGCAGCTCCGGAGGACGCCGAGCGCTCTTGTCGCCTTGCGTGTACCGCCAGCCTTCCTCTTCGTTGTCGGCGGTCTGATTCTCGTAGTTCGCCGGAATATCGTCGAACATGAATCGCTTGCCTTCCTTGTTCCGCAGCACGCCGCCTTCGCCGCGCACGCCCTCCGTCACCAGAATGCCCTTCACGCTCGGAGGCCAGACCATCCCCGTCGGATGGAACTGCACGAACTCCATATCGAGCAGCGCCGCCCCCGCGTCGATACGCCAGCGACTGGCCGTCGCCGGTGTATTCCCAACTGTTGCTGGTGATCTGAAACGCGCGACCGATTCCGCCCGTCGCCAGGACCACCGCTTTCGCAGTGAAACAGCTTGAACCGCCCGCGCTCGCGATCGTAGCCGAACGCGCCCACGCAGCGCCCGCCATCCTTGAGCAGCGTGAGAATCGTCGTCTCCATGTGGAAGTCGATGCCCTGGTGAATGCCGTGATCCTGCAACGTGCGGATCATCTCCAGGCCGGTGCGATCGCCCACATGCGCCAGCCGCGGATAACGGTGCCCGCCGAAATTGCGCTGCAGAATGCGCCCGTCTTTGGTGCGATCGAACATCGCGCCCCACGCTTCCAGTTCCCGCACGCGCGCCGGAGCTTCCTTCGCGTGCAGCTCCGCCATGCGCCAGTTGTTCAGATACTGCCCGCCGCGCATCGTGTCGGCGAAGTGCACGCGCCAGTTGTCGCGGTCGTCGACGTTGCCCATCGCCGCGGCCATTCCGCCTTCCGCCATCACCGTGTGAGCTTTGCCGAGCAGCGATTTCGAGACCACCCCGACCTTCACGCCCGCCGCCGAAGCTTCAATCGCCGCGCGCAGCCCCGCGCCTCCCGCGCCGACCACCAGCACGTCGCATTCGATCTTCTGGTATTCCGGCATCTTTAGAAAATCCTCAAGTCAGTGCCAGATTCCCATCGAGCACATCCGCACATACACGTCCGTGAATCCCACCCAGAACAGACTCATCCACGCCCACAGCATGTGTTTGCCGATTCAGACACGACACGCAGTCGTAAGCCTGTTTCCGCACCGGCTTTTTCGACATCGCATCCAGTCGTCCGCCCACCAGGTGCCGCAGCGAATGGCAACCCAGCGTGTAGCCTCCGAGCAGAATCGGATTGACGATCATCACCAGCGTCCCGACGCCGATTCCGAACGTGCCCGTCGAACCACATGGCCTTCCACGCATCGTGCGCCAGCAGCACAATGAAGATCAGCGCCAGGTACAAAAAATACCGATGGACGTTTTGCAGGATCAGCGGGAACGAGCGTTCGCCCCAATACGTCTTGCGCGGCTCGCCGACGGAGCACGAAGGAGGATCCGCCCAAAACGCCTTGTAGTATGCGCCGCGATAGTAGTAGCAAGTGAAGCGGAATCCGCCCGGAGCCCACAGGATCAGCATCGCCGCCGAAAACGGCACAAATGCCGGCCACCATCCCGGCTTTTCAGTCATCAGCAGCGGCGAATAAAACGGCGACAGATAAGGACCGAACTCGTAGTGGTTGCCCTGCAAAGCCGCCCACGTCGAATAGACGATAAAGGCGGAGAATCCGAGAAACACCAGCAGCGGCTCGACCCACCAGCGATCTTTTCGCGCAGTTTGGCCGAAGCCGCCGTTGCGCAGCGGAACATCAATCGAAGACATATGAGGAACCATCCGGCACGAGATAGAGGAGAGCGTTCAGCGCTCCAGAATAGCGTTGTCCGCACTTAATTTCAAGCGCACAGCGCAGTCTCAATAAGTGTCCTCGCGCCGCAGCCCGCAGTAGTGCACCTCGACGACGCGACCGGCCACGTCATACAGAAAACGCCAGCGCCCCAGGGCGAGCCGGTAAACCCCTCCCGCCGCGACATCCTCTAGTTTCTTGATATGGTGTTGTCTCGCCAGATTTAAAGGATCTACGGCGAGAATGGCGAAGGCGCGCTGCTCAACCGCCGCGAAAGTCGAATGGCGCCTCGAAAGCTTAGACGAAAGCCTCTCGTAGTGAGCACTGAGCCGAAGCGCAAAAGGCTCCATTATGCGGGCGGGCGCCGCCTTGAGCTCGCCCTTGTGCGCCTAGTCCTACGCGCTCGTTCAGCGAGGAACTCCTCGGCCGGTCGACTGCGCCCGGCAAGAAAATCCTCACGGCTTTTCCGGATGATCGCTCGAATCTTCGGATTCCGAATCTCTTCCTCATCCTGAATCTCTTCCGCCGTCTTCTTGGGGATGATCTGAATCACTCTTCCGCACACCGCGAACTCAAACTTGTCGCCCGGCTTAATTCCCGCCTTGCGCCGGATGCTCCGTGGCACAACAATCTCACTCTTCGGCTTCAGCGTGACCGTCATGAAGGTAACTCGACCTCAACCTCTGCCCGCATCGCGGTTTCGGACTCGGTTGCCTTGCTCTCCTCCCACCACATCCGAATCGCCTCCGCCGCACGGCGGCGCAATTCTTCAATCGACTTCCCCGTAATCAAAATGGCGGGCAATTCAGGAACGTGCGCGCTATAGCCTGACTCGTCGCCCTCGATCAGCAGTGAGTACGTCCTTGTCATTCAGGCCCCTCCTCAATCTTAGTCTGCCGAAGGATCGCCGCGTAAGTTCCCGGCCGCACGTCATCTCCCAGTTTGCCCGAGATAATGGTCGTGCGGCCGTCAGCATGCCGAAACACGCGATGATCGCCCTTCGTGCGAACATGTCTCCAACCTGCGCGCTCCAGCTTGGCGACCACCTCCCTGACCTTTAACGGCATTCGATCCAGAGTATCGAAAGAAGGATCATAATGAAGGTGGTGTTCGACCAACTGAAAGACCACCTCACCCGCCGCCGCGCGCTGCTGATCACTCCCTTCGCCTTCGCCGGCCTCGTAGCTCTTTCCTCGAAAAAAGACAAATCGCAAGCCTCCACCGTCGAAAACGTCACCATCATCGACTTCAATAACGCTGGCGAAGCCCTCGGCCCTTCAAAACGGCAGCGCATCGTAAAGTCCGACGCCGAGTGGCGCAAAATGCTTTCCTCCGAGCAGTTCTACGTCACCCGCCACGAAAATACCGACACCGCCTTTACGGGAACTTACTACAAGCTCCACCAACCCGGCCTGTTCCGCTGCGTCTGCTGCGGGAACGCGGTCTTCTCTTCAGAGACCAAGTTTGATTCCGGCACCGGCTGGCCCAGCTTCTGGGACGTGATCGCCCAAGAAAACGTAGGCCGCCGCCGCGACACCAGCATGTTCATGGAACGCATTGAGGTTCACTGCAACCTCTGCATCGCGCACCTCGGCCACGTCTTCGACGACGGGCCCGCACCCACGAATCTTCGTTACTGCATCAACGAATCGTCCCTGCGCTTCAGTCCCAAAGCATGAAGATCACACATATCGATGTCTATCGGGTGGAATTGCCTCTGCACGAAGGCAGCTATAAATGGTCTGGCGGAAACGCCGTAACCATCTTCGACTCCACCATCGTCGCGATCTCCACCGACGCAGGCATCACCGGTTTCGGCGAAGTGTGCCCGTTAGGTGCAGCGTATCTCCCCGCGTACGCGGCCGGCGCACGCGCAGGCATCGCCGAACTCGCGCCCCAGTTGATCGGACTCGACCCCACGCAAGTCGGCGTCGTGAATCGATTCATGAATCAGCGCATGCGCGGCCACTCCTACGTCAAATCTCCCATCGACGTCGCGTGCTGGGATATTCTCGGCCAGGCCACGAATCAGCCGGTCGCGACACTGCTAGGCGGCCGTTTCGGCGACGATTTTCCGCTCTACCGCGCCATCTCGCAAGACGAACCCGAAGCCATGGCCGAGATGGTCGGCGTGTATCGATCCCAGGGATACACCAAATTTCAATTGAAAGTCGGAGCCGACGTCGAGACCGACATCGCGCGCGTCTTCGCCGCCGCGAAACGTCTCAACCCCGGCGACGTTTTGATCGCCGACGCCAACACCGGCTGGACCCAGCACGACGCCCTGCGAGTCGCCGACGCCGTCCGCCACGCCGACGTCTATATCGAACAGCCCTGCCGAACCTACGAGGAATGTTTGACCGTCAGACGCCACACCCAGCGCCCGTTCATTCTCGATGAAGTAATCGACGACATCGCCATGGTAGTTCGCGGCGCGAGCGATCAGGCCATGGACGTGATCAATCTGAAAATCTCGAAAGTAGGCGGCCTGACTCCCGCGCGCCAGATCCGCGACCTGTGCGTCTCATTGGGAATTGCTCTCACGATCGAAGACACGTGGGGAGGCGACATCGCCACCGCAGCCATCGCCCACCTGGCCCACAGTACGCCCCCGAATCTTCTTTTCACCACCACCGATTTCAACAGTTACGTGACCGTAAGCACAGCCGAAGGCGCGCCGCAGCGCAATCAGGGCCGCATGTCGACGTCCCTCAAACCCGGCCTGGGAATCGTACCGCGAAAAGAAGTGCTCGGCAACCCAGTTTTCTCGATCTAAAATTTATCTGCGTTCATCTGCGTTTATCTGCGGCTAATTTCTAAACCGCGACGGCAGCCTGCGCCGCCCGCCTCTTCTCCACCATCGCCGACCGCAACATCATCAGCGCCGTGTACACCACGACTACCACCACCAGCCAGCGCATTAAATACAGCGGAATTTCTTTCACGATGAACGCCGCGATCAGCACGCCCGGAATCCCGCCGATGGCCAGACCCAGCGACGCCTTCAGATCGAAACTCCCTTCGCGAATGAACCGGGCGCTCCCCACCGGCATCAGAAACGCGCACGACCCCATCATGATCGGATACGCGACCTTGGGACTCATGCCCAGCAGGAAAATAATGATCATGCACGGCGCATACAACCCGATCCCCAGCGTCATCAGCGCCCCCAGCATCGCATTCGCAGCCACCGCCAAAGCCAGCTTCGCGCCCGTCAATCCGATCAAATCTCCGCCGCCCGGCAGCAGCTTCAACTGCGTCATCAACATCGCCGAAGCCATCGCCAGCAGCGCGATTCCCATCCCGATCTGCACTTTTCTGCGCGACCACTTCGCCACCACCCCCGCTCCCAGCCACGCACCCACGGCCGAAGCCGCCACCATCAGCGTCAACGTGGTCACGTCAACCTGCACCACCGCGATATAAATAAAAGCCTGAATCAGCGTAGGAATCGTATGCCCGACGTTCATCGTCCCCGGGATCTGTTCATCGCGCACCAACCCCCACAACTTGAAGAACGACGTGGTCGTCGCGTACGACCCAATCCCCAGCGTGTCGAAAAAATTCGTGATCAGCCCCACGAACCCGTCGCGCAGATCCGGAACCGCGGGCTTATTCTTCGGCCGTTCCCGGATCGCCATGACAAAAATCGCTAAATACGTCGCGCCAAAAATCCCCAGCGCGATAAACAGTGCGGTTTTCATGAAACAACCTTATTGCGTAAAATTCCGATCCCCTCGATGTCCACTTCCACCGTATCGCCCGGATTCATCTTCTTCGTGCTCCCCGGCGTCCCCGTATAAATCACGTCCCCGCGCTCGAGCGTGACCCACCGGCTGATGTATTCGACAATCGCCGGACCATCGAACATCAAATCCGATGTCGACTGCTTCTGCACCACCTCGCCATTTAGCCGCGTCTGCAATAACAGATTCGAATAATCGAGCCCCGTCACGATCGCCGGCCCCATCGGCCCGAACGTATCGGCGCCTTTGGCGCGCCACCACTGCAAATCCTTATTCGCGCCATGCTGCCAGTCCCGCTCACTGACGTCATTCCCGCACGTGACGCCAAAAATGGCCGCCGAAGCCTCCTCGCGCGATGCCCGATGCGCGCGCCTCCCCATCACAACCACCAACTCACCCTCGTAGTGAACATTCGTAGCGTCGGGCGGAATCACGATCGGCCCCTCTGGATCCTGCAAGCAGCTCACCGGCTTATAAAAAATCTCTGGATTCTTCGGCGCCGGCCGGCCACCCAGATGGCTCCCGTAATTTAACCCCACCGCTAGAATCTTCGACGGCGTGCACGGATACAACAGTTTCAAATCCCCCAGCCGATGCGCAACCCCAGTTTCCGCGTGTTCGAATAAATCTCCACGAAGCTCCCGCACCGTCTCGCCGTCGACCATCCCATAGCGAGCGCCATCTCCCGCGCGATACCGAATATACTTGGTCATCCGAGTCCGCTATTCTACAGCATAATGAAATTCCTTCGCTTCGACGATCGAAATGAGCGCCATGTGGGAATCGTCACCCCGCGCGGCATCGCGCCGATTCAAGCCGTGAACGCCAAACTCGGCCTGCATCTCCCCAACGATCTTCTGGCCATCATCGAATTTGGCCTGATCGATGAAATCGAAAGCCTCGACGGTGTCGAAACCATCCCCTTCGACCGCGTCACCCCGCAGCTCCCCTACGATGTTCCGCCCAAGATCTGGTGCATCGGTTTGAACTACCGCACCCACGCCGACGATATTCAGGCCGTCCAGCCCGAAGAGCCCGGCAGCTTCATGAAACCCGCCTCGTGCATGTTCCGCCCGGGCGGCGAAATCATCCTGTCTCCGCCAGCGATTTCGAATGACGTCGACGCCGAAGGCGAGTTGGGCGTCATCATCGGAAAAAAGTGCCGATTCGTTCCCGCGGGCGAAGTCCCCAGCGTGATCTTCGGTTACACCACCACCCTCGACCTAACCGCGCTCGACGTGTTACGAAAGAATCCGCGCTACCTCACCCGCGCGAAAAGCATCGACACCTTCTTCAGCTTCGGCCCGGTCGTCGTAACCGCCGATGAAATCGCAGACGTTTCGCGCCTCGAAGTCATCACCGAGCATAACGGCGCCGTCTGCTCGCGCGATTTCGTCAGCAACATGCGCCACAGCCCCTATGAATTGGTCCGCTTCCACTCCGATTTCATGACTCTCTACCCCGGCGACCTCATTTCCACTGGGTGCCCGAAAGGCGCGCGCATCAAGGCCGGCGATCGTGTGCGCGCCCGGATCGAAGGCGTCGGAACCCTGGACGCAACGGTGCGCCAATGAAGCTCTACCTGCCCTGGTACGCTCTCTTCAGCCGAGCCATGGTCGGCTTGCTCTTCGGCATGGCGGGATATTACAAGGTGTTCGTGCAAGGACCGGCCGCTCACGCCGCGCAGTGGTTCACGGTCCCTTACGCGAACAACTGGATGCCGCACTGGCTGTTGCTGGCGACTGGCGTGACCGTCCCCTTCGTCGAGTTCACCGCCGGATGGCTACTCGTGATCGGACTTTTCCGCCGTCCCGCCGCCGTGACTCTAGGTTTCCTGCTGCTCCTGGTCACCTACGGCCATGAGCTGAAAGAACCGTTATTCAACGTGAACTCGCACATCATTCCGCGATTCCTGCTGCTGATTCCGATCTGGATTCTCCCACTCGAATCCGACCGTTTCTCTCTAGACTGGCTGCGAGCGAATCGCTCGAGAGCACGCGCGTAGATTCTAATAATCGGCCGCCACGGCTCGATTCCGCCCCTCTGTTCGCATCACGGCCCAGCCGAGACGCGACCGTCAGGGAGCGGTGGATATTCGGATCCTACCAGTCCCGAAACGACCGTCTAAACTCGCGCATCGCCTCATCCCGAGCCTCGCGGATCTGCTCCCGCGCTTCCCGCATGGCTTCCCGGACCTCGCGTCGAGCATCGTATGCCGCCCGTCGCGCCTCGCGCAGGCTATCCACTCGATCCCGCTGGGCCTCCCGTTGGGCGCGGTACGTTTCCCGCCGGATCTCAGCCGACTCGCGGCGCATCTCGGCTCGCAAACGCCGCCCCTCGCGGCAATCGTCCCAACAGCAGTCCGCTCCGTAGCAGCTCGAAAAGCTCGATCCCACCAGCAGCATTGCCGCCAATGCAAGTTTCATCCGTCGCTCCTTATGTGGATAATACGACCGGTCCCTCTCCGGGTTTCATCTAAATTTGAATTTTTTCTCATCCAACCCTCCCAGCGTTAATCCCGCGCTAAGCCGGATCATGATTCTTCTCGCCCGGCCCCGGTCCGCGCCCGTATAATCGGACAACTTTAAGGAGGCACCCCCATGAAAATCCGCACTTTACCGTCTCGGATGCGCCATGTTGCATCGGTCTTGGCCGCGCTAATTCCCTTCTCCCTGGTCGCGCAAACCAGCACCGCGCCCAAGAATGCCTACGTCCAACACAACCTGGTAGCCGATCAGGCCGGCAACGCGGACGTCACCGACCCCAATCTACTCAATCCCTGGGGCATTTCGATCACCGCCACCAGCCCGTTCTGGGTATCGAATCACGACAAAGGCAATGCCACGGTGTACAACGGTTCCGGCACGATCACGAATCTGGTGGTCACGATTCCCCCAGGCTCCTCCGGAGGCGCCAGCACGGGCACACCCACCGGTCAGGTCACCGGCAACGCTGCGAACTGGTTGCTGCCAGCTCCCAATGGCAAGCCGGCGTCCTTCATTTTCGCCACGGAAGACGGCACCATTTCGGCATGGAACGGCAGCGTAACCGGCACTCCCGTCACCGCGGTTAAAGTGGTCGACAACTCAGCCGCGGGAGCCATTTATAAAGGTTTGGCCACAGTCGGCGCCGGAACACCCATGCTTTACGCCGCAAACTTCCACGCCGGCACCATCGACGTTTTCGACGGCACCTTCAGCCCCACTACCGTATCCGGCGGATTCAAGGACCCCAATCTGCCCGCTGGATATGCGCCCTTCAACATCTGGAACATCGGCGGCAAGCTCTACGTCGCCTACGCCCTTCAGGACGCCAACAAGAAGTTCAACGTCCCTGGCGCGGGCAACGGCGTGGTCGACGTGTTCGATACCAACGGCAACATGTTGCAACGCATCGCCTCCGGTGGAACTCTGAATTCCCCCTGGGGCATGGCCATCGCGCCCGCCACCTGGGGAGCCTTTGGCGGCGCTCTACTGGTCGGCAACTTCGGCGACGGAAAGATCAACGCCTTCGATCTGACCTCCGGCAGCGCGCTCGGCACCATGCTGGACCCGGCCGGCAACCCGATCATCAACACGGGTCTATGGGCGCTGATCTTCGGGAACGGAAAAAGCGGCGGCGACCCCAATACTCTCTACATCGCGGCTGGAATCGTCGGATCAGATAATAAGACCCACGGCCTCCTCGCAGGCATCGCGCCGCCCACGCAGGTCTTGACCGTCGTCAACTCCGCCAGCAACGCCGGAACGTCGATCGCGCCCGGGGAAATCGTGACCATCACCGGCTTCACCGTCGGACCCTCCCCGCTTCTTTCCGCCGCCCTTCCGGCAACCGGCACGCTCGGCAGCACCCTCACCTCGGCGACCGCCGGCCCGACCACCGTCACCTTCAACGGAACCGCCGCGCCGATTCTTTACGCGTCCGCCTCTGCCACCAGCGTCATCGTCCCCTACGAAGTCGCCGGCTCGACCACGGCCAACGTCATCGTGACCTACAAAGGCAACTCGACGCCCGTATTCTCCGTCCCCGTAACCGCAACCGCCCCTGGATTGTTCACGCTGGGCGAAACCGGAACCGGAGAAGTAGTCGCGATCAACTCCGATGGCACCGTGAATGGACCCACCAACGCGGCCGCTCGTGGCACACCGGTCCTTCTGTTCGCCACCGGTGAAGGCCAAACCAATCCTTCGGGACAAGACGGCTTGATCAATACCGGCGAGTTTATCCACGCCCCCGCGGCCAGCGTAACCCTGTCGATCGATTCGACGAACGCGACGGTCGTCTATGCTGCCTCTACCCCCAGCGACGTTTCCGGCGTGATGCTGATTGAGGCGATCATCCCCGCCTTGCCTTCAGCTACCGCGGGAGCGGTCCCGGTCTCGCTCACCGCCGGCTCCGCCACCAGCCCGACGGGCACCACGATCTTCATAAAGTAATCTCCCCGCAAGCTGGAGCGGGCGCGTCGGTCTCAAAAAGAACGCCGCACCCGCTCCCGCTATACTAGTGGAATGTTCCGGCGATTCGCTTGGTGCTGGGTCGCGGCTTTCTCGAACCAGCTGCTAGCCGAGCCGCGACGGTTACGGAGCGATTGAAATGAGAGTCCACTAGACACCCGTGATCGCCGCACCACCCGTTCAAACCCCGCCGTTCGTTAAAGGACGCCCGTTCCTCGGAGTCCTGCCTCAATTCCGCAAGAACCCACCCGAGTTTCTGCTCAGCGTCGCGCGCCGCCATGGCGACATCGCCAACATGCGCCTGGGCCCGCAAGATACCTTCGTGATCAGCAATCCCGATTGGATCAAGGACATCCTGATCACCAATCAGTCCAATTTCACCAAGAGCCGCATGCTGGAGCGCGCCAAGGTCCTGCTCGGCGAAGGACTCCTTACCAGTGAAGGCCAGTTCCACACGCGCCAGCGCCGCCTGGTCCAACCCGCCTTCCATCGCGACCGCCTGATCGGCTACGGCTCGACCATGGTCGATTGCGCGGTCCAATGCCGCGATCGCTGGCATTCCGGCGCGACTCTGGACATCGCCCGCGAGATGAACCGCCTCACCCTCGCCATCGTAGCCCGAACCCTGTTCAGCGCCGACGTGTCTTCGGAAGCCGACGAAATCGGCGCCGCGCTCACCGAAGTTCTTGGGCTCTTCGAAACCGTCTTGATGCCGTTCTCCGAATGGCTGGAAAAGCTCCCGTTACCCTCCGTCCGCCGCTTCGAGCGAGCCCGCGCCCTGCTCGACAAAATCATCTACGGCATCATCGCCGACCGCCGCAAGAGCGGCCACGACGCCGGCGATCTTCTCTCCATGTTGCTTCTTGCCCAAGACGAAGGTAGCGGAATGTCGGACAAGCAAGTCCGCGACGAAGCCCTCACGCTATTCCTCGCCGGCCACGAAACCACCGCCAACGCCCTTACGTGGACCTGGTATCTGCTCTCTCAAAACCCCGAAGCCGAGCGCAAATTCCACGACGAAATCGATCGCACTCTCGCCGGCCGCCTGCCCACCTTCGAGGATCTGCCGCAGCTCAAGTACACGGAAATGGTGTTCGCCGAATCGATGCGCCTGTACCCGCCGGCCTGGAGCATCGGCCGCCGCAATCTCGAAGCTTACCAGGTCGGAGGCTATTCCATCCCCGCGCGCTCCATCATTCTGATGAGCCCCTTCGTAGTCCATCGCGACCCGCGCTGGTTTCCCAACCCCGAATCCTTCGACCCCGACCGCTGGCTCCCCGAAGCCGTCGCCACGCGCCCGAAATTCTCCTATTTCCCCTTCGGCGGCGGAGCCAGAGTCTGCATCGGCGAACGCTTCGCCTGGATGGAAGGCGTCCTCCTGCTGGCCACGCTGGCCCAGCGGTGGCGATTGAGCCTGGTCGCAGGCCACCGCGTAGAGCATCGAGCCCTGATCACCCTGCGCCCCAAATACGGAATGCAAATGACCACTCATCCGAAAAAGGGTTCTGACCACTCTGTCCCCGCCGGTCATCATCGACCGCCGCCGAATCCCGGTGGCCGTGGACAGAGCGGTCTGACCCCGTTTTCCTAAAGCGGGGAAAGCGGGGGGAAAGCGGGTCAGGCTGACCCGCTTTCCCATAAGGACATCGCCAAGATGAGCCTTCCCGCAGAGTACAATCCCTCTTTCCCTGAGGAGGACGAGGACGACGACTAAGACCCCCAGCGCGCCCTTGCTGCCTTCTTCGCAATCGCCTTACGCTTCGCAGGGCTGAGGCTATCGGCACGTGCCTTGCCGCCCTTTGCCGCGCCCAGCTTGGACAGCGCCACGGCTGCCGGGTTCCTGGTGTCCATGGGAAGCGGGGAACCGTCCAGCTTTTCACCGATGAGATCCTCGACCACGGATCGCGCCAATAGGTTCGGATCGCGCGGGCGCTTAGGCTTGCTTGCTCGGGAAGGCATGGTACGATTATGCCATGGATTGGAGGCGTCTACTTCAGTTCGTTTGGCCTTATTACGCGGGATACGCATTTTCGATGCTGATAGGTCACGTGTTGATTTCGCGCATGATGCGATCTCTGTGGCGCACGATTTCGGACGAATACCCTCTCGAAGCGGAAAACCGTAGTCGCTATGAATGTCATCCTATGATGGTCGGGATGCTTGAGCGTGCCCTGTATGCTGCCTCTTGGCAAGTGGGAAGGCCGGAGTTTGTGCTGGTGTGGCTTGCCTTGAAGGTATCTGGCCAATGGAAGTGGAGCGATGACCTCCCAACGCGACCCGCGAGGGCGGTGTTGAATCTTTTCCTAATCGGAAATGGCTTCTCGTTGGCCTACGCGATTGTCGGAGCGAAGCTTGTGGAATTCTTAGATCATCGGGACACTATGGCAGCCGTGGCCCTTCCGTCTGCAGTAATGATCGCTACCGTTTGGTTCTGGATATGGGCAAGACTATCTCGGCCTGCGTCCCATTTGATTACAGCGCCGTGACATTGGCGAGTTGAAACTGAACCATATATGAAAGCGCCGCCCGATTCAAGCATTTGTTTTTTCTTCAGGCGCCCAGCAGGGCGCCTTTTGGACCATTTTGCGATACACTTCAAGCCGGAAAGCGGGTCGGAAAGCGGGTCGGAAAGCGCGGAAAGCGCGGAAAGCGCGGAAAGCCGGAAAGCGCGGAAAGCGGGTCAGCCTGACCTTGCACTTTTTCCTCATGTCGATATTGTGTCAGAGCGCTCTGTCCCCTTTTCCAAGATACGTCCGAGCGCATCGACCCACGGAAATTCGGGCTAATTATCCGCATCCGAGGAATCGAACGGCCGGCCTGACTCGGTCAATGCGCGCGGCCCAACGAGGCGGACCTCCCGCGGATCGTAACCGGTCGAGTCGCTTGCGGCGAGTGCCAAGCACACCAAACCCCATGAAACCGGGCCGCCCCGCGACGAGACTAGTAAACCTGAAAAGGGGACAGAGCGCTCTGACACAATATCGACATGAGGAAAAAGTGCAAGGTCAGGCTGACCCACTTTGCCCACTTTGCCCCCACTTTGCCCCACTATGGAACGCAACCATTGAAAATGAAGAGAACATCGGAAAACGAATGACGAGCCTACTGTCATCAATCCGCGCCTTCCTTTCGCGTACCAAAGGTTCTGAATACAACCTTAGCCCAATGTATGTGGGTTTGCGACAGCAAATATTCGAGGTCGCGCCGTCACGTTTTGCAAACGATCGAGCGCGACCTGTGTGGGGCGTTCTTATGGAAACCGGATTGCCGAGTGGTATTTCGACATTAGTCATCTTGGCTGACGGAACCGTTAGCCTTTACTTTAGCGGAGGGGGAGGAATTCTCGGATCCGGCCAGCATGAGACTGCGCGCAAAGCAGCGGGAATCCTCCTAGACGCTGCACCTGAATTCATCGGATATATGCAAGAAACGCTTGACCATCAACTCCCTCGCCGCGGTCAAACGTTAATTTATGTGCTTCATGATCACCGCGTCTCTAAGTCCGAATTCCAAGCGGACGATCTTCAGCAAAGCAATTCGTCGATCACTCCACTCTACCTTAAGGCGCTGGACGTGGTAACGCAGATACGACTCGCGACCCCACGAAGAGAGGGTTGATGGAAGAGCGGGAAGAGCGGGAAGAGCGGGACCGGGAAGAGCGGGACAGCCTGACCTGGCACATTTTCGGCTAGTCGAAATGGAGGTAGAGCGCACTGACCCTTTTTTACGAAAGCTCCCAGCGGCTCCACAGCGATTGAATGTCCTTTCAAATCAGCGCGTGGAACAACGAGGGCCTGGCGGCAACACAAGGCTCCAACGTCGTCGCGTTCAAAGGCGTCCGCGCCGACTGCCGGGTCACGGAACAGTTTCGGGTCGGGCCATCGCACCAAACCACATGGAATCAGGGCAATTGCACGACGAGTGCGAAAATCAAAAAAGGGACAGAGCTGTCTGCCTCCATTTAGACTAACCTAAAGTGTGCCAGTTCAGGCTGTCCCGCTTTCTGCGCTTTCTGAGGCCCAGTTCGCTTTCTGCGCTTCCGCGTGGTGCCAAGCTTACCGACGGAATAAGTCATAGCAGTCTCCTGACGTCGCCCAAGCTCTTTGCAAAGACGATGTAGAGCATTTCCTACGTTCATCGCGGGAAAACTCCTTGCGTCTCTATCATTTCCCACTTCAGCCCGCGTGCTGTTTGCATAACTGCGTTTATCTTTTAAGCAAGGAGTTCGGGCGCTCGCTAGCCGGAGAGCCTGGATCGACCAGGAGCAGCATTCTAGATTCTGCTGCGAGGGTCTGCGCGCGGCGGATGTCACGTCGGAACATCGATCCGGCCCCTAAGCTATGCGGGTTACAGTAGACCCAAGCCGTTGAGGGAATGAAACGGATCGGGGCCCCATTGAATTTGAAAATGTCCAGAAAGGACGCCATCGCCGCAAAGACTTGCAGTATCCTGTACACCATGACCCAACGGCTCTCCTCCGAGCTTATTGCCGAGTTCTTTGGAACATTCGTGCTCATTTTGTTTGGGAACGGTGTCGTCGCGATGGAGGTTCTCTTCAACAAAGGCGGCTACACTAACATCACTCTCGCCTGGGGACTCGGCGTCACCATGGGGATCTACATCGCCGGAAAAATCACCGGCGCGCACCTGAATCCGGCGGTGACCATCGCGCTGGCCGCGTTTCGCGGATTCTCATGGGCGCGCGTGATTCCTTATATCGCCGTGCAGGTCGCCGGAGCCTTCGCCGCGGCCGCCGTTGTCTTCTGGAATTACCGGCCGCAGTTTCTTAAGATCGACCCGCTGCTCGATCACACCGCGGGAATCTTCACCACGTTTCCGGCCTTCCCCTCGCAGCCGATGGCGGGCCTGCTCGATCAGACCATCGGTACCGCGCTGCTGCTGCTGATGATCTTCGCCATCACCGACGAACGCAACACGCCGCCCGGATCGAACATGACGCCTCTGATAGTCGGCCTGGTAGTGGTGGTCATCGGCATGGCGTTCGGAGGAATGCACGGCTACGCCATCAACCCCGCGCGCGATTTCGGCCCACGGCTGTTCACGGTGGCGGCCGGGTTCAAGAACAACGGCTTGACCGACGGCGCCGCGGCGTTCTGGGTCCCCATCGTCGGCCCGATCCTGGGCGGATTGCTTGGCGCCGCCACGTACGATTTCTGCATCCGCCCGCAGCTTCCATCTAAAGATGTTTAAATAGAATAGATCCGCTGAAACCAAACGATTCAGGAGTTACGTCTCAAACCTATGCGGTTAGTGCTGGTGCCCTTACTGTGTCTCGGTGCGTTCGCGGCTGCGCCTGATCCGAACGCGGCGAAGCTGCTGAACGCCGCGCCGCTTCGCTTTGAGCCCGTAGCGCAGAGGACTGGCCAGACGAATTGGCAGGCGCGCGGATTGGGATACTCGTTCCTGTTCACCGATTCCGCAACTCTGTTGCGCGTCGGAGATCGCACCCTCCACCTGACTTTCCCCGGCTCGAACCGGCTTGCGCATTATCAGGCGTCGGATCAGTTTCAAGCCTCCACCAACTACTTCATCGGAAAAACCTACGCGAGCGTTCCCGCTTACGCGCGGCTTCATCGCCAGGAAATTTACCCGGGAATCGACCTGGTCTACTACGGCCATGGCAGCGAGATTGAGTACGACTTTGAGATCGCTCCAGGCGCCGATCCGTCGCGCATCCGGATGCGTTTTGACGGCGCGGACGCGGTCGCTCTGAACGATCGCGGCGAGGTCACGTTGAAGCTGGGCTCCGGCGAGGTCGTGCAGCGCGCTCCGGTGGTGTATCAGAAACACGCTTCGGGTGAGATTGTGAAAGTCGATGCGCGGTATCGTCTCGCGAAAGACGGCACCCTTCGAGTCGACCTGGGCAAATATAATCGCGCGGATGCCCTGATCGTCGATCCGGCGATCTCCTACCTGGCATATCTCAACGGCAGCGAGAGCGATTGGGCCACTTCGATCGGGCACGATGCGCAGGGCAATATCTACATGGCCGGCAATACCTGGTCAGTGGATTTTCCGGCCACCACGGACGCGGCACAGGCGACCAACGGCGGCAATCAGGATATTTGGGTGATGAAGCTGAATCCGGCTGGCGGAGCCGCGGCGATCGTGTATTGCACTTACATCGGCGGATCCGTGAACGACCAGGTCAACGACATGGTGGTCGACGCTAACGGCGTGGTTTACTTTACCGGCGTGACTCTGTCCGGCAACTACCCGACCACCGCCAACGCGCTGGCCAGCACCACACCGATGGGTGGACAGAATCATGCCATCGTCACCATGCTCGATCCGTCGCAGGCGGGCACTGCGGGACTGGTGTACTCGACTTTCCTGGGCGGGACCACCGGCACCGAGGAAGGCGATGGAATCACAGTGGTCAACGGGAAAATCTACGTTACCGGAAACACGACGTCTTCCGATTTTCCGACCGCGGCTCCGTACCAGGCCGCACAGATTGGCGGTCATGACGCGTTCGCCGTGGAAATCGATCCGGCGCAATCCGGAACAGCCTCACTGATCTTCAGCACCTATCTGGGCGGGTCGGAGGCGGACTTCGGACGCTCCATCGCGGTGGATTCCGCGGGCAACATCTACATCGCGGGCATCACCAATTCGTTCGATTTTCCGACCGCGGGCAGCGCATATCAGTTAAGCTATGCCGGCGGCGGCGACATTTTTCTCGCCGAGCTGAACCCGGGCAACTCGACGCTGGTGTACTCGACGTATTTCGGCGGCCAAGGAGCGGACGAGGCCAAGAAGATCCTGATCGATCCCAGCGGCCACGTCGCCATGACCGGCTATACGCTTTCGCCCGATTATCCGGTGACCCAGCTCGCTTATAACACCGCGTTCGGCGGAAACGGCAATGCGTTTCTCACCATTTTGGACCTGACCACGTCGCAGGGATTAGTCTACTCGACGTATCTCGGCGGCAGCGGCGGCGAAGTCGCCTACGCGATGCGCCGCGATGCCAATGGCCTTTACTACCTGGGCGGATATACCATGTCGCCCGATTTTCCGGTCACCGCGAACGCGATGAATCCGGCGTCGCTCAGCGGCTCCGTGGACGGCTTTATCTCGGTGCTGGACCCGTCGCAACCTCCGTTCAGCCCGAAAACGCTGGTCTATTCCAGTTACGTGACCGGCGCGGGATACCAAATCGTGTACGGCCTGGACGTTGACTCGACGGGTGCGGTCTACGCGACGGGTCTCACCACCAGCTCGATTTCCCAGTCGCCCTTCCCGCAGAATCCTTACGTGCTCAAGCAGGGCGCCTTTGTGGTCGTGTTCACGCTGCCCTAATCAGCGTCCTCGAAAGTCCGGCAAGCGCTTTTCCAACATCGCCGCTAGGCCTTCTTTGTGATCCTCGGATGCCAGGCACTCGCGCATCGACTTCGAGGCCGCGCTTCGATCCAGCCGCGAACACGCGGCGTCATTCAGCATCCGCTTCATGGCCTCCATCGCCAGCGGCGCGCCCGATGCGAGCACTTCCGCCAACTTCGCCACGCGCGCCTCCAGCGCATCGGCGGCAACGATCTCGTCCAGATAGCCGATGTTGAACAGCTCTCGCGCGTTCAAGGTTTCACCAGCCAGGAAAATCCGTTTCGCCGCGCCCGGCGTCAGACGCGTCGCAAAGCGCTCGACGCCGCTTGCATAGTAGGGAATGCCCAGGCGTACCGGAGGCACCATCAACTCCACCGATTCGACTCCGATGCGGAAGTCGCAAGCCAGCGCCAGGTCCGCGGCCCCGCCGTAAACACTGCCCTGCAAAGCCGCGATAGAAGGGGTCCGGCACCTGGCGAGCCGATCCGCTGCCGCTTCAAATCGGCCAGGGGCGCCCTCTCCGATCGCGCCCAGATGGAATCCGGCGCTGAAGGTTTTTCCGGTGCTCGCCAGGATCAATACGCGGATTTCGCGCCGCTCCTCGACTGCCTGCAAATGAGCCTCGAGCTTGTCCAGATCCGCGGGCTCGATCCGGTTATGCGCTTCGGGCCGGCTGAAGCGAATGGTCGCGACCGGCCCGTCAATAATAAGGTTCATCTCGGAAAACGGGGCGAATACGCTTCCAGGTACTTCAAGCCCGTGCCCGTGTTGTAGATGACGATCTGTTCTTCGGGCTTGAGGAAACCGCTGGCCAGCAGTTTCCGGGCCGCCGCCACGCACGCGCCGCCTTCGGGAGCCGCGAAAATTCCTTCATCGCTCGCCAGTTCGATCGCCGGCTTCAATCATTTCCTCGTCGCTCACCGCGATGGCCGTGCCGCCGCTTTCGCGCGCCGCGCTCAAGAACCAGAAAATCGCCCAGAGCCTTGGGAACGCGCAACCCGCTCGCGACGGTTTCGGCATTTTCGAAGAAGTCGCTGCGCTGCTTGCCTTGCTCGAACGCGCGCACGATCGGGCGCGCAGCCCTCGGCCTGCACGGCGATCATCTTGGGACGTTTGGATCCGATCCAGCCCAGCGTTTCCATTTCCTCGAACGCCTTCCACATGCCGATCATCCCCACGCCGCCGCCGCACGGATAAAAGATCGCGTCCGGCAACTGCCAGCGCGAATTGCTCGGCCAGCTCGTACCCCATGGTCTTCTTGCCTTCGATGCGGTAGGGCTCCTTCAGCGTGCAGATCTCGAACCAGCCCTCGGCATCCTTGCGCGCGGCGACCATTTTTCCGCAATCGCTGATCAGTCCGTCGACCAGCGTCACCTTGGCGCCGGTAGCGCAGCACTCGATGAAATTCGACTGCGGAACGTCGCGAGGCATGAAAATGTGCGCCTCGATCCCGGCCGCGGCGGCATACGCCGCCATCGCGCCGGCCGCGTTTCCAGCCGACGGAATCGCGACTTTTTTAATCGCCCAGCTCCGACGCACATCGAGATCGCGCAGGAAAGCCCGCGCGCTTTGAACGATCCGGTGGGGTTGACGCCTTCGTCTTTCACCCACAGATCCCGCGCGCCCAGCCGCGCTCCCAGACGCTGGGTATGGATCAGCGGCGTCATTCCTTCGCCCAGCGATACGATCGCCGACGGCTTCGAAACCGGCAGCACGGGAGCGTAGCGCCACATGCTGGACGGACCGTTGGGAATCCACTCCCGGTTCCAGCTCTCCTTGGCCTTCTGAAGATCGTAGCGGACCAGCAGCGGTCCGCCGCATTCGCACAGATTATGGATCTTTCCGGCTTCATAGCGCTTGGCGCAGAGGCTGCATTCGAGATGGGTAAGCGTCGTCATGTAGGGTGGAAACAGCCAGAATAGCGCACTCCAGAAGGTTGTTGAAAAACCCGCAATCTGTTAATCGCTCCGGGGGTTTTTTCAACCAGCTTCTGGCGCGGACCGGAGGAAACCTGGGAAGATAAAGATTCGTCCAAGTATTCACACTTTACAGTTGGTGGAGGGAATCGTTTGAGGAAGTTTCTTTGGATCGCCGGCGCCATGAGCGGATTGCTCGCCGCCCAGACTGTGCCGTCGTTCAACATCGCGACCTACGCCGGGAGCACGACAGCGGGATACGCGGGCGATGGCGGCGCCGCGGCCAGCGCGCAGTTCCACCTGCCGTTCGGCATCACCATCGCCAACGGCAATTTGTATATCGCGGACCAGGTGAACCAGCGCGTTCGCTACATTACCAGCGGCAATGTCAGCACCGTCGCCGGCGATGGAACCGCGGGATTCAACGGCGACGGCGCCGCGGCGCAAAAGGCCGAATTGAACGGCCCCTCCGGCGTGGCGGTCGACAAGAACAGCAATCTGTACATCGCCGATACGGAGAATTTCATTGTCCGGATGGTCACCACCGGCGGCCAGATCTCGACCTTCGCGGGGAACAACTCGTTAGGCCCCGGATATTCAGGCGATGGCGACTCAGCCGTCAACGGGCAGTTGTCCACTCCCTCCGGCATGGCGTTCGACGCCAAAGGCAACCTGTACATCTGCGATTCCGGCAACAACGCGATCCGCGTGGTAACCGCAGGCGTATTTTCGACTTTTGCGGGCGACGGCGTGCCGGATTTTCTCGGTGACGGCGGCCCGGCCACCGGCGCCCAGCTCTACAACCCGGAAGCCATCGTGTTCGATGCGTCGGGCAACGCGTATATCGCCGACACTTTGAACAACCGCGTTCGTGAGGTCACCACCGACGGCAACATACACACCATCGCCGGGAATGGGAAGGCCGGGCGCTCCGGCGACGGCGGTCTGGCGATCAATGCGGAGCTGTACCAGCCGCGCGGTGTGGCCGTGGACGCGGCGGGGAACGTCTATATCGCCGATACGTTCAATAACGTCATTCGCGTGGTCCTGCCCACCGGACAGATCGCCACGGTCGCAGGCATCGGCAGCCCGGGCTATGGCGGCGACGGTGGACCTGCGGCCTCCGCACAGCTCAATTTTCCCACGTCGCTTGCCTTCGACTCCTCCGGCAATCTGTTCGTCGCCGACACGGACAATAACGTGATTCGCGAACTGACTCCGGCTCCGGCTCAGCCCGCCGGCTTGCCGCCGTCCATCAACGCTGGCGTGTTCACTCTGGGCGCCTACGGCGGCTCCACCGCGATTGCTCCGGGAACCTGGATCGAGATTCACGGCACCAATCTGGCGGGCGATACGCGGGCCTGGAATGGCGGCGACTTCAACGGGAACACGGCCCCCACTTCGCTCGACGGCACCAGCGTCCACATCGGCGCACAAGCCGCGTTTGTCGAATACATCAGTTCCACTCAGGTCAACGCGTTGATCCCGTCGACCATCGGCAGCGGCCCTCAGCAACTGACCGTGACCAACAGCTCCGGCGAGAGCGCACCGTATCAGATCACCGTGGATACCCTGCAACCGGGACTGCTGGCGCCTTCACCCTTCAACATCGGCGGCAAGCAGTATGCCACCGCTGTTTTTTCCGACGGAATCACCTACGCGCTCCCTTCGAATTCAGTCTCGGGCGTGACCTCGCGCGCGGCCCACCCTGGCGACACCATCGTCATGTACGGGATCGGGTTTGGTCCGGTGAATCCGAACACGCCCGCCGGTCAAATCGCCAACGCGGCGGCGAACCTGGACCTGCCGCTGGTGGTTCTGTTTGGCCAAACGCCGGCCACTGTCTCTTACGCGGGCCTCGCGCCCGGCGCGGTGGGACTGTATCAATTCAACGTCGTGGTTCCCAATACCTCGGGCAGCGCCGTCCCGGTGAGCTTCACTCTCGGGCCGTTCACCAGCTCCCAAGTCGTGTACGTGCCGGTGCAATAAGCCGGTTCCCGCCGATCCCGGGCGCTAAAATAGTTGCCTATGAGGATCTGCCTGCTCGTCGCCGCAGCCGGGATGGCCGCCGCGCAAAACCGCACCATCAGCGACGCCGAAGTGATGCGAGTCCATCGCTCAGCCCTGCTGATCGACACCCATAACGACATCACCAGCCGCACCGTCGCGGGCTTCGACATCGGACCGCGCAACACCAGCGATCGCCCCACCCACACCGATCTGGTTCGGATGAAGGAAGGCGGCATCGGCGCGCAGTTCTTCGCCGTTTACGTCGCGGCGCAGTATGTCGACGGCAATCATTCGGCCAACCGCACGCTCCAGATGATCGACACCGTCCGCCACGACATCGTCGCCAAATATCCCAACGATTTTGTCCTCGCCACCACCGCCGCCGAAATCGAAGCCGCGCATAAACAAGGCAAAATCGCGGCGCTGATGGGAATCGAAGGCGGCCACGCCATCGAGGACAGCCTGCGTCTGCTGCGCGATTACTACGCGCTGGGCGTCCGCTACATGACGCTCACGCACTCCAATACCAACAACTGGGCCGATTCCTCCGGCGACATCAACCGCGCCGGCGTGGAGCATCACAACGGCCTCACCGACTTCGGCAAGGACGTGGTTCGGGAGATGAACCGGCTCGGCATGATGGTGGATATCTCGCACGTCGCCGACAAGACTTTCTGGGACGCGCTCGAAGTGAGCCGGGCGCCCATTTTCGCGTCGCATTCCTCCTGCCGCGCGCTCGCCGACGTGCCGCGCAACATGACCGACGAAATGATCGTCGCGCTCGCCAAGAAGGGCGGCGTGGTGCAGATCAATTTCTCCTGCGGATTTCTGAAGGCGGGCGCCGGAGAAGGCCAGCGCGCCACGCTCGCCGACGTGGTGGCCCACATCGATCACGTGAAGCAGATCGCCGGCGTTGGAGCCGTCGGCATCGGCAGCGATTTCGATGGAATCGGCTGCGCACCCGAAGGGCTCGACGACGTTTCCAAGTTCCCGAATCTCACGCGCGCGCTGCTTGAGAAAGGCTATTCCGCCGACGATATCCGCAAGATTTACGGCGGCAACCTCCTGCGCGTCATGCGCGCCGTCGAGAAGGCCGCCGTTCAAAACCCGTAACTATCGCGCCTGGGCCTGCGAAAGATCGATCGGCTCATCCGCGCTGCCGCCGTAAATGCGTGGAATCTTCGATCCCATCGGCCGCAGATACGTCGATAACTGGCCGCGGTGATGGACGGAGTGGCTGATCATCAATCCGATATAGCTGATCGCCGGAAGCGTGAAGACGGCGAAGCTGACTTCCCGCACCAGGTCGCTCGGGTTGGTCCCGCCGAGCTTCGACGCCGCCTTGGCGAAGTGCTCTTCGTACCACTTGGAAAGCTCGGCCGGCGTTTTGACGGACTCCGGAATATTGGCGACCTCGCGGTCGAATGCTCCATTGGCGGCGCCTTGCATGAAGAAAATCTCGCTGCTGGCCAGATGCTTGGCGAGCTCCATCGCGCTCTTGGCCTTCGGGTCCGGCTTGTAATCGAGCTGGCCGTTGGGGATCGCCTCAATGATGCGGCGCGTGGTGCCGTGTTCGTTGCGAATTTGCGGCAAATACACTTCGGTAAGCAGGAAATGGGCTTGTTCTGGTGTCATGCCCGCTACTCTATCACAGCCCCCTTCGCGCCGGAATGCGGGACGCGATTGCCTCCCGTTAAGTAACGTTCGAAACGCAAAGGCGGGTCCGAACATCCACCTGGGTGAAAAGCATTTCGTGTGTGTTATCTTCCAATCAGGACGATATCCCGCGCACCGTCGTTCGGAGAGTCTTGTTCATGAGAAAATCCTTGCGCTATTTCCTTGTGGCGACGTTCCCTGCTTGGGCTCAGGTATCGCCAACCATTAATACGTCGCCGTCACGCGAGTTCGGGCAGCCCGCGCTGCTTTCCTCGCTGGACTCCATTGCGCCGAACCTGGTAGAAGGGCGCGAACTCTATCAACCCATCGCCGTGGCGTTTGACACCAGCGCTTCGCCACCCATCCTGTACATCGTCGACGCCCTCAATAACCGCGTACTGGCCTACAAGAATCCAAGCAGCCTAAGCCCGTGCGGCACGGGCAATACCGGCTGTGGATTCGCCGACCTCCAGATTGGCCAGCGAGACCTCACCAGCACGCTCGCCGGCGGTCCGGGGCAGTTGGGACTCAGCACCGGATTTAACACGCCGGCGGGGATCGCGGTCGACTCCAGGGGCAGCGTATACGTGGCCGACAGCGGCAACAATCGCATCCTCCGCTTCCCCGCTCCGTTCAAACAAACCGGATCCCTGGCCGTCCCTGACCTGGTGATCGGGCAGGCAAGTCTCGCGGCGAATCAGGCCAATCAAGGGCAGACGCTCCCCAACGCACAAACCGTGTCCTTCAACGGCAAGATCGTCGGACTCGCGATCGACCCCGCCGGAAACTTATGGGTCACGGACCCCGGCAATAACCGGGTTCTGCGCTTCCCCGTCAACCAACTCGCGCCGAACACCGCGCAACCCGCCGCGGACGTCGTGGTGGGGCAAACCAGCGCCGGCCTTTCCGCTCTCCCGCAGCCGCCGGCCGGAACGCAAGCCTTGCTCGACAAGAGCATACTGAACGCGCCGAGCGGAATCACTTTCGACGCCAAGGGCGGGCTGTACGTCTCCGATGCGTACTTCCGCGTCCTCTACTTTCCCGGCCCGTTCTCAACCGGCATCCCGGCAAGCCGGGCGCTGGGAGTGCTGGTGCAACAAACGCCTCCGCTCCCGAACGTGAATCAGTACGGTCTAGCGGCCCCCCAGGGGCTGGCCACCAATGGAACGAATCTGTTCGTGGCCGACACCGCGAATCACCGGATTGTCGAATACGACGTTCCCCAAAACTGGCCCGCGGAGCCGGCCCTGACGAGCGGCCAGTTTCCTCCGAATTCGGAATTTTCGCCGCCCATGATCGCAGCCATTGGACAGTTCGGCCTGAACAACGGTCAGGCCAACCAGGGTAAGCCTCAACCCGGAGCGAACACCCTCGCCGGCCCGTTCGGCTTGGCGTTTAGCGGCTCAGATCTCTGGGTCGCCAACAGCGGCAACAACCGTGTTCTCGATTTTCCGTTGCAAGCTGGCAGCTATACCTCCGCGACGCACCTCGCCGGTCAATCGAATTTTCAATACAGCGCGCCGAATCTGATCGAAGGACGGGAAGTGTTCTTTGCCGGCGGAGGCCTGGTGAGCGCGGCCGGCATCGTCGTGGACCAAAGTTCCTCCCCGCCGCATCTCTACATCGCCGATAGCAATAACAATCGCATCCTCTGTTTTAATGACGCTCGCTCGGTCTCTTCCGGTTCGCGCGCGGATCTCGTCCTCGGCCAGAGCGGTCCCACTGACTTTTACGATTCCCTGGTCAACTCCGGCACCAATCTCGCGACCTCGCCCACGCAAACCGGATTGTTCGAGCCGATCGGCCTGGCGGTCGACAGCAGCGGGAATCTTTATGTCGCCGACACCGGGAATGGCCGCGTGCTGCGCTACCCGGCCCCGTTCGCTCAACCTGGCGGATCGCCGGTCCTGCCGAACCTGGTTCTCGGGCAGCAAAGCTTCTCCTTCTCAGATACCGATGCGACCAACCAGAACATGCATTCCCCGTGGGGCCTGGCGATTTTCTCGGAAGGCAGCCTGGCGGTCTCCGACTCTTTCCACAGTCGAGTGCTGATTTTCAAGCGCCCCGCCGGAGGCGATTTTCAGAACGGGCAGGTTGCCTCCGTCGTGCTCGGACAACCCGACTTCGTCACCACCAGCCCGTCCAACTCCGCCGGCGGAATGAACAATCCCCACCATATCGCCGTCGATTCGTCCGACCGGTTGTACGTCTGCGATTTCCAAAACAATCGCGTGCTCGTGTATACCAACACGCGAAACTCCGCGAATGGCGCCGCTTCGGCTTTCCAACTCAACAACCTGAGCCAGCCGGATGGCGTCATCGTCAGCCAGCAAACCGGCGAGATCTATGTGGCGAACTATGGCAACGATACCGTGGTCCGGCTCCCCGAGTACGATTCGCTCATTCTGAATTCGACTCCGAACTCCTACCCGGTGAACGCCACCATCCAGACCCAAACGCATCCTCTTTCCGTGGCCCTCTACTCCGATAAGGCGGATCTTTCCGACAACCAGATCGTTGCCGAGGCTGCCAATCGCATCACCTTCTTCTTTCCGCAGCTGGTGTTCCAGAACGCGGCCAATTACAATTCGCAGCCGATGGCGCCCGGAATGCTCGCCCTGATGTATCGCAACGGGCTGGATTTCAACCTGTCGACGTCCTATCCGGCAGGACAAGCCAATAACCTCGCCACTCCGTGGCAGACTACCGTGAACGACATCCAGATCATGGTCAGCGCTCCCGGAATGACGCCGACCCCGGCGCCGATTTTCCGCGTCGATCCGACATTGATCGCATTCCAAGTCCCGTCCAACACGCCTCCGTCGGGCGTAGCGACATTCGTGGTGCTGCACCCCTCCACCGGCGCGATTGTCGGTGAAGGCGACTTCCAGATGGCCCAATATTCGCCTGGATTCTTCACTGGCGGGTCACCCCCCGGAACCGGGCAGGTCCGCGCGTTCAACAATCTGAACCAGGGCGAAACCTGCTCGCCCATGCCCGACTGTGTCATCAACGGTCCGGCCAACCAGATCCCGCGCGACGGAAACCACGTGATCTCCTTCTGCCTCACGGGAGGAGGCGCGTTCCAGGGCGGTGCGCCGGACGGCCAAAATCCCGTCGCAGCCAATACCGCCGATCCGCCACAGCTTCTCTCAGGGTCCTTCCCTCCCAACGGACTGGTACCCCCGAAGTATGTCCAATATTCCGGCGCCGGATGCTTTTTCCCAGGAGGCTGGCAAGTCAACTTCCTGGTGCCAAGCTTGATCCCACCCGGTAATAACAACGTCATCGCGCTCAGTATTGGAGACATCCCGAGTTCCACGGGCCCGAACGGCACGATTCAGGTATGGTTCGCTACGAAATAACAGTTCAAGTCAACGCTTAACAACATATCCGTATTGGATTGGCCATGCTGGAGTTCCGCCCAGCGCCGACTGTGCCTTTAACGCCCAATATGGCTCGCGCAGCATTTCGCGGGCAAGCGACACGACGTCAGCTTGCCCGCTCTCGATAATGTCATTGGCTTGTTGGACTTCGGTGATCATTCCTACTGCGCCGGTTAGGATATCGGCCTCCTTCCGGATCGCAGCCGCAAAAGGGACCTGAAAACCGGGGCCGAACGGTATTTTCGCCCCGCGAATCAGCGCGCCGCTCGAGCAGTCCATCAGATCGACGCCGATCGGCTTTAAGGCCTTGGCTAGCGCGATGGATTGTGGCAGATCCCAACCGCCGTCGACCCAATCCGTCGAGGAAATGCGTGTGAACAACGGCATATCGGCGGGCATGACACCTCGTAGCGCTGTGACAACTTCCATCGTCGCCCGCACTCGATTTTCGAGGCTTCCGCCATAGCGATCCGAGCGTTTATTGCTCAACGGCGACAGGAATTCGTGCAGCAGGTAGCCGTGGGCGCTATGCAGCTCGATCACGCGGAACCCGGCTTGAATCGCCCGGCGCGCCGCAGCGGCGAACGCCTCGACGATCGCCTGAATCTCGGAGTCGTCCAGCGCGTGCGGCGGCGGATCGCCGTCCACGAACGGAATCGGACTGGGCGCCACAATCTCCCAGCCGCCCTCTTCCGCGGTTTTCAGCCGAGCCCCTCCCTGCCACGGTGGAACGCAACTCGCTTTGCGCCCGGCGTGCGCGAGCTGTATACCTGGGACAGCTCCCATGCGCTCGACGAACCTCGCGATGCGCGCCAGCGGTTCGATATGGCGATCGTCCCAGAGACCCATGTCGCCAGGCGAGATCCGACCTTGCGCGGTGACGGCGGTCGCTTCGACGAACACCAGCGCTGCTCCGCCCGCCGCACGGCTGCCAAGATGGACCAGATGCCAATCGTCCGCGAACCCCTCGACGGACGAGTATTGGCACATCGGCGAGACTACGATGCGATTGCGCAGGGTCACGCCGCGTATGGTTAGAGGACTCAAAAGATTCATGTGGTGTATTCGATGGTAACGGGACGCGAAAGGATCAGTCTTGTTTGGACTCGAGCCGCACTCGCGCCAGGTCTCGATTCTTCTTGGCCAGCTCACTGGAAGGATCGAGGGCGATGGCCTGTTCAAAGGCATCCAGCGCCTCTTGGTATTTGCCTTGCCGGAACAACAGCTCCCCGAGTCCGATGCGCACTTGCGCGTCCCGAGGATAGGCGGCCACAACCTGGCGATATAGGTCCGCAGCTTCATCCAACTGCCCGGCCTTGATCAGCGCACGCGCCAGGTTGTAGCGGGCGTTTTGATAATCGGGCCGTAATTTCAGCGCGATCCGGAATTGCGCAATCGCATCCGAGCCTCGCCCCAACGCCGAAAACGCCGACCCGAGCATGTTGTGCCCTTCCGGATTCGCGGGCTGAAGGCGAACTCCCGTTTGCAACTCCGCCGCCGCGCCCTGCGGATCGAGCCGCGCCATGCGAATCGCGCCCAGGTTCAAATGCGCCGAGGGATCCGACGGATATTTCGCCAGACGATGCCGCACCAGCGCTTCTTGAAGCTCGATGCGCACATCCCGGTTGCCGCGTGGCAGCACTTGCAGCCACAGATGCGCCATCTCATCCACCGTGCGATTCCCGGCCCTTACGCGCTTCGGCGGGTGGTTCGGATTCCGGACGTTCTCAGGCGAGTTGTCGTAATGGAAGCGCATCGAAATGACCGTCCCACGCGGCAGGAACAGCGGCTCGCGATACCGGTACACGGCTTCCCAATTTCGGTCCCAGTCCGGGATGCGGACCAGCCATTTGCGTTCGCCCGTGGGAAGTGTCGCGTAGCCTTCGAGCAGATGACCCAAATAATGCGCGTGCGGATACACAGCCAGCACATCCACGTCGAGTGGAAGCTTGAAATCATCCGAGACCGGGAAGTCGCGATCGCCGGCGGGAATATCGACCGCGCCATCATGTTCGAGTTGCACCAGCATCGGGAAGCGAGTCTGCGGCTTATCGGTGAAATATAAACCAATGGATGGACGCACCTGCTCCGGCTTGCCGGTGGTTTGCATATGAGCGTTCAGGACCAGATCGTTGCCTGGATCGAGCCTCCACGAAAGGCCGTCGGGCTCCGAGTAAGGAATACCGCCAGGCTTCCAATACAGGAAATGTCCGTCGTCAGGCTCGAAGATGGAGCGCTCGATGACCGGGTCCATTCCAGGAAATCCCTGGCCGGGCGCGATCTCTTGAAGTCGCGCAGAATGAGTGCGATCTACGTATAGATTCGCGTGATGCATCAAGCGTTTATCGCCGGGACGGATCTCAATCGCCCGCACCCAATGGATCGTAGGCGCCGCTGGAGCCGTGAAGATGAAATTCCAATAAATATCGTTGCCCGCGGCAGGAATTTTGTGGGCAGCCGAGGCTTCCAGAATCAGATCGGGCGGGCCGAGCTGCCAGCCTTCGGTGAATTTCGGCGGCGATGTAGCTTCCGATGCAGGCCCTTCCGGCGCGCCTGCGGTAGCCCACGCGGCGAAGGTCCGGATTTGCGCGTCGGAAAGCCGCAGCTCGTCCGCGAAATCTCCATGGCCGGGTTCGGGAAGCCACGGCGGCATGAAGCGGCGCTCCGTTACATCAGCGATTTGCCGGGCGTGCTTCTTTACGTCGGTGTAAGTGAGCAGCGGAAACGGTCCCGCCTCTCCCGGGCGATGGCAAGGCGCGCAGTATTGGTACACGATCGGCGCGATGTCGTGGTTGAAATTCGGAGCAGCCAGCGCGTCCAGCGAAATCAGCAAGCCTGCCAGGCAAAGCTTATTGAATATCGGCAAGCGAACATCCTACCGCGCGGGTCTCCGCCACTTTCGGCGATTTCCCGTCCAGCACCGCGCTGATGGCGTCTTCGAGATCGTGCGTCAGCGCCATACTACGGGACTTCCCCGGCGCCACCCACAAATCGTCGATGCGTCCGTGATAAACCAGGCGCCCGGCCGCGTCGAACACCGCCGCCTCGGGAGCAGTCGTCGCGTGCGCCCGCTTCACCAGCTCATGATGCGGATCCTGTAGCGGAACGCCGGGAATCGCGTATTGCGCCTTCTGCTGGTCGATGCCATGGCGCGTCTCGGCCGGATCGGGATAAACCAGCCAGAAGTCCACCGGCTGGTCGGCAAATTCCGTCGCGATGCGCCGCAGTTCCGGAGCATAGCGGTTCGTGACCAGACAATCGGTCCGAACGAACAAAAACACCCGTGCCCGCGCCGACGAAGCGAACGGATCGCCTGAAAATGCGAGCGCCAGCAACCATAAAATCATGCCCATGTTAAAAACCTACTGCGAATCGTTCAGAGCGTACTGAATCCGCTCCGTCAACTGATCTACAAATTTGTCCGGCAGAAACCCGTTCATGCGGCTGGCGACGCGCCCCTGTTTATCGAACAGAACCGTAGTCGGGATCGCGGTCACCTGCAACAAGCGCTGCAATCCATCGTCGAAATACACCGCCTTGCTCCATTTCTGCTGATCCAGGAAAGGCGCCACCAGCAAACGATCTTCGTCCGTGTCGACCGCGACAAACACCACGTCCTGACGATTCTTAAACCGCTCCTTCACCTGCTCATACAGCGGATGCTGCGCGCGGCAGGGAGTGCACCAAGTGGCCCAAAAATCGAACACCACCACGCTGCCTTTCAGACTTTTCAGCGCCAGCTTTTTCCCGTCCAGCGCGGTGAGCGTGAACTGCATGGCGTCGGTCGCGGCCATATTCGGATCGAACGCCAACAGCCGGTTGCGATGCTCCTCCACCTGCGCGGAAGTGCGATCGTACGCCGCCAGAATCAACTCGCCGAGCCCCTGGTCGTCGCGATGCAGTTTGCGATACAGCTCGCCCAGCTTGCGCCGGTCGTCCGTACGATCCGTATCCACGGCCCGCGCATCCGGGATGACGAACGCATCCGCCAGCCGCAGCACTGCTTCGGCCGGTTTGCCCGATTCAACCAGCGCGTTGGCCCATTCACGCGCGGCCTCTTCACAAGGGAAGGTCTGATACGCCTCCGCGGCCAGCCGCTCGGCTTCGGTCTTCTCGCCCAGAGTCGTCTTGGCCTTCGCCTGATACAGCAACGCACGCGACAGCCCGCGATCCCGCTCTTCCTGCTTATGTCCCGCGTCGCGACCATCGGGCGCTGCGGCTTTCTTGATGTTCTGCTCGAACGCGCGCGAATATTGCAGTGACTTCTCCGCGTTCTCACGCCCGCCCAGCGTGAGCAGCGCCCGCGCCACGCGATCCAGCAGCAGCATGTCGTCGGGCGAGTCCACCAGCACCCGCGGCCCATAAAGAATCGTGCGCGCGTCATCCTTCAGCTCGATCGCAGCGTGGGCCAGCGCGCGCTCAATCTGTTTCTTTTGGGCCGCCTGAGGATACTTCTTCAGAAACTGTTCCAGAACGCGCTCCACATCGACACTGCTGTTGCCGACATCGCCTAACGCTTCCGCCAGCTCCTTGTTTTCAGCCTCCGCCGGAGTAGGCTTGGGCGGCTGAGCAGCGGGCGGCGTCTGCCCCGCAGCAAGTACCGCGAGCATCCATCCGATCGCAGCCAGACGAAACAAACTCATTGGGATTTCGGCGTCAACCCGCGAATCGCCTCAGCCAATTCCGCCGCACGTTCGCGCGCCATGTGCATGTAGATGTCGTTCTTCGCAACTTGATCGAGCAGGGGCAAAAACTGCTCAGGGCCTGCCAGCCGCTTGTGATCCCAGGACGACTGGATATTCACCAGCGCATCGTTCACACCCAGCTTGTCGTGGCGCACCGCGCGCCGGAATTCGAACAGTAGCCGCTCGCTCTCGCTGATTCTCTCGAACCAGTCCAGCAACGTTTTCGCGTTCTCGTCCAGCGAGTAATTGAATTTCTGCTCGGACTTCTGTTCCCCGTCTTCCCAGCGAAACGTCTTCGCCCCCATGTTGGCGACCTTCAGGCCGGATTCCAATGGATGCGCGAAATGATCCAGCTTGGCAGCCAAATCGAAAAACTGCGCGGTGGTAGCCGCGTTGAACTCGAATTTCTCCGGAGAATCGTCGTCCACGTCTTCCTTGTAGGAAACCTGGCCGGATTTGTCCAGCGAAATCTCCACGTACGCCGGCGTGGACCCTGGAAACGACTTGATGAAGACGATGCGCGGACCAGCGGCGAAGGCGACAGCAGAACCCAACAGGAGCAGCAGCGTTCTCATCGCGCCACCTTAACCACCATCGCCGTCGACGCGTGCGTCGCGTGGCAGATCGCGACCGCGATCGCATCCGCGGCATCTTCCGAATCGATCCCGGTCCCGGTCAGCGACCGGACCATCAACTGCACCTGGCATTTCTCCGCGCGCCCATACCCGACCACGCTCATCTTGACTTCAAGCGGCGAATACTCACCCAGAATCACGCCTGCTTCGGCGATCGCCAACAGCGCCACGCCACGGACGTGCGCCAGCTTCAGCGCGGTTTTCACGTTTTGCGAATAAAACACTTCTTCGACCGCGGCCGCATCGGGAGTCTGATCCGCAATCACCGCGCGCAACGCCCGGGAAATGGTCCGCAGCCGCGCATCCAAAGGGTCTCGCGGCACGGTGCGGATCACGCCGTGGCTCAGAACCTGGTGCCGGCGGCCGTCGCTTTCGATCACGCCCCAGCCGGTGCGCTCGGTTCCGCAATCGATCCCCAGGACTCGCACAGGTTACCGTGCTCCTCTATTGGGCAAGCGCCTCCAGCTCTTTCTCGTCGACGTCGAAGTTGGAGTACACATTCTGCACGTCGTCGTGCTCTTCGAGCGCCTCGCTCAACCGCAGCATCGCGCCGGCATTTTTGCCTTCCAGCCGAATCAGGTTCTTCGGCACCATGGCGATTTCCGCCGATTCGGTCGGAATCCCCGCCTTCTGAATCGCCTCCAGCACGGCCTCATGACGCTCCGGCGGCGATAGGACAATCCAAGCGCCCCCATCGTCCCGCAGGTCGTCCGCGCCCGCGTCGAGCACCAGGTCCATCAGCTTATCTTCGGATGCTTTCTCTCCATCGATCACAATCTGGCTCTTGCGCTCGAACATCCATGCGACGCTGCCCTGCTCGCCCAGGTTTCCGCCGTTCTTCGAAAACACGTGTCGAATATCGCTGACCGTGCGATTGCGGTTATCCGTGGCGACGTTCACCAGCACCGCCGCGCCGCCCGGCCCATACCCCTCGAACATGATCTCGTCGATCTGCCCGCCTTCCAGCTCGCCGGTGCCGCGCATGATGGCGCGCTTGATGTTGTCGGCAGGCATGCTGACGCCTTTGGCAGCGGCGATGGCGGAACGCAGGCGCGGGTTTCCGTCCGGATCCCCTCCGCTGCGCGCAGCAATGGTGATTTCCTTGATGACGCGGGTGAATATCTTCCCGCGCTTGGCGTCTAGGGCGCCCTTCTTATGCTTGATCGTGGCCCATTTTGAATGACCGGACATGCGGACCTCTGGAGGCTGATTGCGACTTTCGCGCTTCTCTGTAACCTAACTGTTGAGGATAACAGATGAGGTAAAAGCCGTCCACTATGAAAGTCTTACGTAATCGGCATAACCGTAAGTAGTTCCGGCTTCCGGTGGGTCGATAGTACAGTTAAGGAATGCAGATTCCTCTCTACCAGGTGGACGCTTTCAGCGGCAAACTTTTTCACGGCAATCCGGCTGCGATTTGCCCGCTCGAAAAATGGCTGGACGATCAAGCCATGCAATCCATCGCCGCCGAGAACAATCTCGCCGAAACCGCGTTTTACGTGCCCAACGGCAAGGGCTACCATCTGCGCTGGTTTACGCCCGCGGTCGAAGTCGACCTGTGCGGGCACGCCACGCTCGCGTCGGCGCACGTCATTATGTCGATTCGCCGCGAAACGGCCGAAAAACAAGTCCGCTTTCAGTCCAAAAGCGGCGAGCTGATCGTCGATCGCGAAGGCGATCTTTACGCGCTCGACTTCCCTGCCCGTCCGCCATCGGAATGCGCCGCGGATCCCGCGCTGGCCGCGGCTTTGGGAGCGACGCCCAAGCAGGTCCTGGGCGCGCGCGATTATCTTTGCGTGTTCGATACCGAAGAAGAAGTGCGAGCCCTCGCGCCCAACATGGAAAAACTCGCGGCCATCGATCGTTTCGCGACCATCGTCACCGCTCCCGGCCGCGATTGCGATTTCGTCTCGCGCTTTTTCGCTCCCGCCAAAGGCGTTCCCGAAGATCCGGTTACAGGCTCGGCCCACTGCACTCTGATTCCCTACTGGTCCCAGCGCTTGGGCAAGAAAAAGCTCCACGCACGTCAGATTTCCAAGCGTGGAGGCGAGCTGTTCTGCGAAGATCGCGGCGACCGTGTGAAAATCGCCGGGCGAGCCGTGAAGTTTCTGGAAGGCGTGATCGAAGTAGACTAGCTATTTGCCCCGAGTCTCGATCTTCGTCACCTGCCTGGTGGACCAGGTGTTCCCCGGCGTCGGCCTGGCGATGACCGAAGTCCTGGAGCGCACCGGATGCCAGGTCGAATTTCGCGAATCCCAAACCTGCTGCGGCCAGCCCGCGTTCAACGGCGGCTTCCGCGACGAAGCACGTCAGGTCGCCCGGCATTTCCTGGATGTTTTCAAAGACGCGGAATACATCGTAGTGCCGTCTGGCTCCTGCGCCTCGATGATTTCGCATCACTACGCCGATTTATTCGAGGACCATCGCGAATCCCGCGTCTGGGAATTTTCGCAGTTTCTCACCGATGTGTTGAAAATCGACGATGTCGGAGCGCGCCTGGATCGCGTCGTCACCTATCACGATAGCTGCCACTCTCTGCGCGAGCTCGGGATCAAAGATGCTCCCCGGCGTCTTTTGTCGAACGTGCGCGGCCTGCGTCTGGTCGAAATGGACGCCGCCGAGGAGTGCTGCGGATTCGGCGGGACGTTTTCCGTAAAATTCCCGGAGATTTCCGGCGCCATGGCGCGCACCAAGATTGATTCCATGCTCCGCACCGGCGCCGATACGGTCGTGTCTATCGATTCCAGTTGCCTGATGCAGCTCCAGGGAGCTTTAAGCCGCGCCGGCTCGAACATTCGCACCATGCATCTCGCCGAGGTGCTGGCGTGCCGCTGACCCAAATCCAGAAGGCGCTCGGCGATCCCCGTCTTCAGAAAGCCGTCTATTCCGCCACCGGCCGCCTCGCCGACGGCCGCCGCAAAACCGTCGCAGACCTACCCGAGTATCAAAAACTTCGCCAGCACGCCCACGACATCAAACAGCACACGCTCGAACACCTGGACACGTATCTGGAGGAATTAGAACGAAACGTAATCGCGCGCGGCGGCAAAGTAATCTGGGCCAACACCGCCGCCGAAGCCTGTGATTTCGTGAGCAATCTGGCGCGCGAACGCGGCGTGAACCTGGTGGTCAAGTCCAAATCAATGACCACCGAAGAGATTCACCTCAACCATCACCTGGAACATCACGGCATCGATGCTGTCGAAACCGACCTGGGTGAATACATCATCCAGCTTTCCGGCGAAACGCCGTACCACATCATCGCCCCGGCGCTGCATAAAACCCGGGAGCAGGTCGCCGAAGTGCTCCACGCCGCGTCCGATGCCACGCCAGAAGCCCTCACCGCGATCGCCCGTGTCACGTTGCGAAAAAAGTTCCTGGACGCCGGAATCGGCATCACCGGCGCGAATTTTCTGGTCGCGGATTCAGGCGCGATCGTGCTGGTCGAAAACGAAGGCAACGCCCGCCTGTCGAGCAGCGCCCCGCCGATTCACATCGCCATCGCCGGCATTGAAAAAGTGATCCCGCGCGCGCAGGACCTGGCCGTTCTTCTGAAATTGCTGGCCCGCAGCGCGACTGGCCAAGCTCTCAGCGTTTATACATCTTTCCTCGCCGGCCCGCGCCGCCCCGGAGAATCCGATGGACCCGAGGAGTTTTATCTAGTCCTCCTCGATCACGGCCGCACCAGCGTTCTGGCCGACCCCGGAAAACGCCAGTCACTCTACTGCATCCGCTGCGGCGCATGTCTGAATCACTGCCCCGTGTACCGTAAAATCGGCGGTTATTCCTATCCGTGGGTGTATTCAGGACCCATCGGGAAAATTCTCACTCCGCAGTTCGCCGACACATTGGAAAAAGACGGCGCCGATCTTCACGCTTCCTGGCTCCCCTTCGCCTCCAGTCTCTGCGGAGCCTGCGGCGAAGTCTGTCCCGTGAAAATTGAAATCCCCAAAATCCTGCTCGAATTGCGCCAGGAATCGCCCAAGAAACGGCAAGAAAAGCTGGCGATGCGAATGTTCTCCTGGATCATGCGCCATCCCCGGGTGTATGAGCAGTTCCGCTGGATCCGCAAAATGCGCAAGCTTCCCGCCGCGGGACCCCTCAAAGCCTGGCTGAGCCAGCGAGACCTTCCCGTTTTGCCCGCCCGGAGCTTTCGCGAGGAATGGAAGCTCCGCAAATGACCCCGCGCGATCAAATGTTATCCCGCGTGCGCGCCGCACTGGGCCGATCCGCAAATGATCCCGCTCCGCCAGTCTGGCTCGATCCAAGCCCGCCGGACCCAAACGCCGCCGGCATCTTCACGGGAGCCCTGACCGAGCTCGGCGGCCAAGTCCTCGAAGCATCCAATCTCGCCGAGGCACGCGCGATTCTTGAACCGCTCCTCGCCGGTCAACACGTCATCGCATCCGCAGCGCCGCTGGTCAAAGCCTGCGGAATCGAATCCGAGTTTTCGCGCGAAGCCTGCGCGGAAGCCGAAATCGGCCTCACTTCCGCCGATTTCGCCATCGCCGACACCGGCACGCTGGTTTTCCTGACCGAGCCCCGCCTGATCTCCCTGCTTCCCCCGCGCCACATCGCCGTAATCGATCGCGCTAAAATACTAATGAGTCTCGACGCGCTTTTTTCGCGCGTGCCGCAACCCGTAGCGCTTTCCAGTTCGATGGTTCTGGCCACCGGCCCCAGCCGGACTGCCGATATCGAGATGCGGCTGGTGCGCGGCGTGCACGGACCGGGCGAAATCATCGTCGTGATTGTGGCAGATGTAACCGCTTCTTAACCAGACGCATCAGGAGGAACATGAAAAAACTTGCGATCGTTTTGGCACTGGCGACTTTTTCCAGTATGGCCTTTGGACAGGCCGGCGAATTGTGGTTCAATTTCGGCGACTCGATTATGTCCAATTCCGGCCTGGGAACCGATCAGGCTTTCGGCGGAACTTCCAAGGACGTGACGCTCACCGACGGCTACCGCTTCAGTTTCCGTTTCGGGTTTAATTCCGGCGACCATCTTGGCTACGAGGTCCAGTACGCGTTCAATCATATGAACTTGAAGTTCAACGATCAGCCGGGCACGCCTGAACTCGCCATGCACATGCATCAGGGCGGCGCGAATGTCCTGTACTACATGTTCACCACCGACAAAACCAAGATCCGTCCCTTCGTTACGGGAGGCGTCGAGTTCGATAACTTCGTGCCGCCGGGCGGCCAGCTTTACTCCGGATCGACGAAATTCGGCGCGAACTTCGGCGCCGGCGTGAAATTCCACATCAAAGGAATGTGGGCCGCGCGGCTGGACGCCCGCGAATATGTGACTCCCAAACCCAGCTTCGGCTTCGCGCTCAATTCAGGCGCGCTCTGGCAGACCGAGATCTCGGCCGGCGTCGGCATCGGTTTTTAGGCACTCTCGAACGGCATAGGCAACCGCCGCTAACATATCGCCGGTCCGATTCGTCATTCTCTTGTAGCGACTGAACTCAGTCTGCGCGAGAATGGTGACATAGGCATGCGATTGCGAGCTTACCTGTTGCTGCTGGCGGCGGTTTCGGCCTACGGGCTCGATCCGGATCGAACCCTGACGCAATACGTGCATCGAATCTGGCAAGTGCAGCAGGGCCTGCCGGAATCCTCGATTTTTTCGATCCTCCAGACCCGCGACGGATATCTGTGGCTCGGCACCCAAACCGGTTTGGTCCGCTTCGACGGCGTCCGCTTTACTCCCCTTGAAAACATCATTCCGTCCGCTCCCACCAACGTCTGGATCCGCGATCTGGTGGAGGATTCGCGCGGCGCGCTGTGGATCGGGACCAATGAATCCGGTGTCTACAGTCTGAGCGACGGCGCCGTAACTCATTATTCGCAGAAGGACGGTCTGCCTTCGGATACCATTCAGTGCGTCGTCGCAGCGCCCAATAACGTGATCTGGGTCTGCACGGCCAACGGGCTCGCCCGCCTCAGCGACGGCAAATTTCAGGTGTTCCGCACCGATCAAGGCCTTTCAAGCAACCTGGTTCGCGCCGCGGCCCTCGCGCCCGATGGCTCCTTATGGATCGGCGGGGAAAGTGCGAAGCTCAGCGTCTGGGATGGATCGAAAATCGTTTCGCATAATCTTCAATCCATGCCGCCGGACGCGGGCGTTCGCTCCATGCTGTTCGCCCCGGACGGGTGTTTGTGGGTGGGCACCATCAGACGGGTTGATCGAGCTCAAGGACGGCCGCGAGCGTCTGTTCACCACCAAGAACGGTCTCGCCGACAACTGGATTCTAGATCTCGAACGAGAGCCAGGACGGCTCCCTGTGGATCGCGCACGCGCAGCGGATTCAGCCGGATGCGCGGCCCGAATCGACGAGATCGACAGCTTCCGTCCCCAGGACGGCCTCTCGCAAAGCACCGTTTTTTCCCTCTACACGGATCGCGAGGGGAGCCTGTGGGTGGGAACCAAGCACGGGCTGAACCAGTTTCTGGATGGCCGCGCCGTCCCCTACACGATGAACGAAGGCTTGCCGAGCAACGACACCGGTCCCGTGCTTCAGGATCGCGCGGGAAGCATCTGGGTCGGCACGCTGGGCGCGGGGCTCAGCCGCTTCGATGGCCGCAAGTTCACCGTGCTCACCACCAAACAGGGCTTGGCGTCGAACTTCATCAATGCTCTGGCCGATGATGCCGACGGCGGCCTGTGGGTCGGCACGGATCATGGCCTCAACCATCTCCGCGATGGCCGGGTTGACCGTACTTATTCCGACGGAAACGGACTTGCCTTCGAATGACATTCGCAGCCTGCTCCGCGATCGTGCGGGGGTCCTGTGGGTCGGCACGTCGAATGGCGCCGCGCAGTTTCGCGATGGCGCGTTCACCCGTCCCGCCGCGTTAAATCTCCCGTCGCCGGTGCTGGCTCTAGGCGAAGACGGCGTCTGGACGAGTTTACCTGGCGACCGCCAACTCGGTCGAGTCCTACGGCAACGGCAAAGCGGAGGAAGTTCTGCAAAATGGCGTGCCGTTGCGCGGCGTGGACGCGTTTTATCGCGATCGCGACGGCGCGTTGTGGATGGGCAATGCTGGGCGGCGGATTGCGCCTGCTCGAGAACGGCAAAATGTCGACATTCCTGATGCGCGACGGCCTGTTCGACAACGAAATTTATGGCATCGTCGCCGACGGCCAGGACCGTCTGTGGATGGCCTGCAGCAAAGGCATTTTTTCGGTCCCCCACGCCGATCTGCGCCGGTTCGCCGCCGGCGAACTGAAGAAAATCGTCAGCACTCCCTATAGCCCCACCGATGCCCTGCGCGTCATCGAATGCAAGCCCGGCGTTCAGCCTGCGGCCAGCGTCACCCGCGACGGCCGACTCTGGTTTTCCACCATCCGCGGCCTGATCGTGCTCGATCCGAAGCACTTGCAGCGTAAAGTTCCCCCGCCGCCGATCGTGATCGAGGACGTGACTGTCAACGGGCAGCGCGAAAACCCCGCGGTCATCGGGAAACTCGCTCCCGGACCCAAGAATCTCGAGTTCCCCTACACCGGACTCAGTTATCTTTCCGCCCAGCCGCATCACCTTCCGCTACATCCTGGAAGGATTCGACAAGGATTGGGTCAACGCCGGAACCCGCCGCGAGGCGTATTACACCAATCTTCCGCCGGGAACATTCCACTTCCGCGTCACCGCCTGCAATGTCGACGGAGTCTGCAATGAAACCGGCAGCGCGGTGAATTTCGTCCTGGCGTCGCATTACTATCAGCGCATCTGGTTCTTCCCGCTACTCGCCGTATTGATCGGCATGTCCATCTGGCTCGCCTATCAGCTCCGCATCCGCCGCCTGCGCGAGCATTTCAACCTGATCCTGACGGAGCGCAATCGCATCGCCCGCGAGCTGCACGACACGTTGATCCAGGGGCTTTCCGGAATCACCATGGAAATGCAGGCGCTGGCCGCGCGCATGAAGTCGCCAGCCGACCGCGGCACGCTCGAAGACATCATTCAGGATGCCGGAACCTGCCTGCGCGAAACCCGCCGCTCGGTTGCCGGACTCCGCAGCGGCAACGCCGGTCTGGCTGCCGCCATCGAGCAAGCCGCGCGCCAGATCACCGAAACCAAGCCCATCCGGCTCAAGTTGAACCTGCAAAACAAGCCCACCGGCCTTGCCCCGGATGTCGAATATAACCTGGTCCGCATCGCCCAGGAGGCGGTCACGAATTCGGTGAAACATTCCGGCGCACGGACCGTCGAAGTGGCGCTCGATTACACTCCCAAGGCGCTGCATTTGCTCGTAAAAGACGACGGCTCCGGATTTTCGGATTCGAGCAACGGCAAAAGCGGCCACTACGGGCTGATCGGCATGAAGGAGCGCGCCAGCCACATCGGCGCCGATCTCGATTTAGCCAGCACCCCCGGCCGCGGCACCACGATTTCGGTCGTACTTCCGGCAGAGGTGAATCAAGCATGAGCCAGCAAGCCCCTATTCGCGTTTTGTGCGTCGACGACCATCCTCTGGTCCGCAAAGGAATCGCCTCCATTCTGGCCAACGAAGAAGACATGCAGTTAGTGGGCGAAGCCGGCAACGGCCGCGAAGCGGTCGACCTGTTCCGCCAGTCCCATCCCGACGTGACGTTAATGGACTTGCGCATGCCCGGCATGGACGGCGTGCAAGCCACGCGCACCATCCGCCAGGAATTTCCCGAAGCCCGCATCATCGCGCTGACCAGCTACGATGGCGATCAGGATATCTATCGCGCCCTGGAAGCCGGCGTCCGCGGCTACATGTTGAAGGAGATGGTTCACACCGACGTGCTGCGCGCCATCCGCGCAGTCTATTCCGGCAAGCGCCTGATGCCGCATGAAGTGGCCGAGCGCTTAAGCGAATATTTCCCGCAGGTCGCCCTGACGCCGCGTGAAGTAGAAGTACTCGGCTTGGTGGCGCGCGGTCTGGCCAACAAAGAGATCGCCGACAAACTCGGCACCGCCAGCGGCACCATCAAGATGCACATCCAAAACATCCTCGAAAAACTGGACGCCTCAGACCGCACCCACGCCGTGACGATAGCCATCCAGCGCGGCATTCTGCACCTGGAGTCTTAAAACTCGGGACCGTAACACACCACGCCATGCGGGGGAACCGCTGGTATCTGAGTGCAAGGTCCCGAATCTCGCGAGGCATTCAGTTTGGATTGGACGCCGCAACCGCACGTATTGCGGACACCGCGCTGAACAAGAGTAACATCACACTCCCTTCGAACAAGTTACGTTGCGATAGATCTATCGAGCGGAGAAGTCCCGCTCCAACGCCAAAGTGTTCGATCGCGCCACATAGGGCGAGCACTCCCCCTAAGTAGTAGCTGATTCTTGCGGCCAGTTTCAGACGCGTGGCACTATCCATTGTCATAAACTCCTTCGTAAGAGCTTATACCACCCTGTCAAGGCTTAGGATAGGAAACTCGGGATAGTACACGAGGTTTAGTACTATTGGAAAGTTCCACAAGAACCAAAACTACGCGAGCCTGCCGGACCGATGCACTATCCAAAACATCCTGACTGGAATCTTAGCCGCGGATAGACGCAGATACACACCGATAAGAATATAATTTGTTTTATCTGTGTGTATCCGTGTCCATCTGTTGCCATTTTTCAAGGAACCAGCACCACCGGAGCCTGCCAGAAAGCCGCTTTCTGCCCCGTCGGATCGAGCACGCTGATCTGAACCGTGTACCCTCCGGTCGCCAGCTTATCGAGCGGAACGCTGAACCTCAACGGCAACGCTTTGGTCTTCAGATCCAGCCCATCGGTCACAGCCTCCACCGGCGTCTCGAATGCCTTCGCGCCGTCGCGATAGAAACTCACGAAAGCCGCCATTGGCTGCGTAGCCGTCGCAGCCCGCTCATAGGCCTGTAAATATACATACATCTCGCGGCTCTTGCTGAACACCCGCGTCACGCTTGGAATCAGTTTCTGTCCCTCGGAAACCAGCGGATTCACGGTAAGCGCACTGTTCTTGTTAACGTTATACAGCGCGTCTTTCAGATCCATTTTCTGGCTGCTCAACACCACGGAGCTGATCGGCACCCGCTTGTCCTCTTTATTCAGATTCGGAATGACAAACGTCGCCTGATAGGTCCCGATTCTGCCCGTCTCCGCGTCCCGCGCCAGAAACTTGATGGTATATTTCCCCGGCAGCAGCGTGAAACCGGTTTCGTATTCAATCGGATGCTTCGATAACTGGCTCGCCGTTTCGCCGCTCAGCTTGATATCTACTTTGTCCCGCACGTTCGACATGGTGGTGCCGAATTCATCCTTCACCTCACCGATGAAATCGATCAGCGTACGCTCCGCCCCGCCCTTCCGCGCCAGAGCCAGTTCCCGGCCCGGAATCTTCACCGCGATGGGCACGAAATATTCGGCGCGGTTCAACTGGAAATAATCCACCTCCATAGCGATGGTCAGCTCCGTGATCGGATCCGCCAGCATCAGCGCATCTTCGAGCTGGCGTTCCTTGTCCGCGGCCGTGAATTTGTTGAATTGCTTCCCGGTGTAATAACCCTGGCGATAATCGAGGCTCGCCGAGGCGTCCTTCAGCGTGATCTTGATCCTCCGGAACTTGCCGTCCTGCGCGGTATTGGTCGTGTAATACGCGAGGATGTAATAGCTGGTCACCGCCTGCTGCGCCTGCACGATTCCCTTGGTCAGATCGTTGTAATCGAGCAGCGCTTTCCCGCCGGTATCGGCCGCCAGCGCCCACAGCGTATCCTGCGACCGCGCGAAATTCGTGGCCATCGCCATCGCGGAGCCTCCGTTATACATCCCGATTCCGCCCGGCGACCCCACGGTAGCATCCCCCAGCGGAGCGGACGCCACCAGCCCGCGCGCATCGATCGGCCAGAACGAAACCCCGGATCGAATCGCCGAATTGATGGTCGCATGGAGCTGCGCCTGATTATCGAGTCCGTTCAGCCGCAGGCCGCTGGCAAAATAAATCAACGATTTCTTCTCGTTCAGGTTCCCCAGCATCTTCGCGGCAGTCTGCAACGCGGAAAGCTGCCGGTCGGTGTTGAAAATGTTGAACTCGGAATCGTCCTGCCCGAACGCCGCGCCGCTATCCGACGTGCTGTCGTCGTTGGTGCCTTCATCCAGACCCTGCCCTTCACCCACCACCAGCGTTTCGATGATGCTCAGCAGCCGGTCGCGATCCGCGCTGAAATCCTCCAGCACCTGCACCGCGCCGCCCGCGAACATCATGATAGCCATCAGATCCGTCGCGGTCATCTGCGTCCGGATGAACTTCTTTGCTGCCGTCAGCGCCCGGATCTGGTCGCCGATGGGCATCGCGGTCATATCGAAATACAGCGCCAGCAGGCGACGGTCTTTATACTTCGTGCTCCCCGGCGGCTCGGCGGAAATCTGCGTGCGCGCGATTTTGTTATAGATGGTCGGCGCGGCCGTCGGAGCGGGCTCCGGCTCCGCAGCCTCCTGAAATTTCTGATATTCGAAAAATTTGATGACCTGCGGAACCCCATCCTCGGTCACGATGAAGTCATTCGCGGTCAGGCCTTCAACGGGCTTTCCGCCCTTGTCCTTCACCACCACGGACTCGACGACGAGCTGCGTGCCCGTCTGAAACGTCGCCCCTCCAGCCGCATTGGGCGTAGTATTCTGTCCCACCTGCTGCGCATTCGCGGCAATCATCGACATCAGCATTAGTGGAAGAGCCAAACTGCGTGAGAAGCGGTGGATGTCGCGGGTTTTCACACAGACTCGCACTGTTCGCATCATCTCAAAACCTCACTCGCAACGTGGTTTGCAGCGTCCGCATGGCATTCGTCGTCATCGGCAAACCGAATTGAGCGCTGGTGATCGTCGTGTTCCAGCTCGGATACGTGACATGATTCAGCGCGTTCGCCGAATCCACCCGCAAATCGAGATTCAGCCGGTCGTTCAAACGGAACGTCCGTCCCAGCGACGCATTCAACGAAAACTGCACCGGCCCCGTGATCGAATCCCGCCCAGCATCTCCCCATTGGCCCGACGCGGGCGGCGCATAAGCAGCCGGATTCAGGAACAACCCTGACGGCGCGGCGTAGACCGAAGCCCCGGTGTAATCCGCACGAATCGGTCCCGCAACCCCGGTCCCCGGCACCGCGGCAAAGTAGACTGGCGTCAACGGGAGCCCGGTTCCCGCATTGATCTGGCTGGCGATGGTCCACTCTTTGAACAGCGCCCCTCTCCATCCCGTCAGTAAAGCTCCTCCGTGCATGCCCATCCCGGAGGTGTACTGCGCCTGCAAATTCACCAGGTGCCGCTGATCGAAACTCGACAACCCTCGCTCCGCGCTCAGATCCAGCCAGTTCTGCGCGATTACGTTCACCGCCTGCCCTCGTCCGCCCAGCGCCGAATCGTCGATCGATTTCGAATACGTGTATTGCAGCGTCGCCGTAATCCCGTTGTGAAGCCGCCGCCGCAGTTGAAATTGGCCCGATTCGCGCGTCGAATTCCCGTTCGATGCCAGGTAGTAATAGCCGTAAGGACAGCTCGGGCACGGATTCACAGCGCCAATCGGATACGTGTTGGGAAGAAATTCCTGCATTCCTCGCGTGCCCTTGATCCCGTTGTAAGTGCCCAAAACTACCAGGCCCCCGGGCAGATCGCGCTGCACCGAAAAATTCCAGTTATGCGCATATCCCACTCGGAAGTTGGGATCCACAGCAAACGTATTTGGCGTCGTCGTGGGCGACGCCAGGAACGGATTGGCCAGCGTCAGCGGATTCTGGGCGCTGTTCGATACGCTCAGGCTTTTCGACAACGGAGCTTGCTGCGCCATCTGGATCGCGATGTTTTGATACACCGACGAGTTGAAGTACAACCCGTATCCCGCCCGAATCAGCATCGACGAGCCTGAAATCGGACGCCACGCTACGCCGACCCGCGGCTCGAAGCCACCTTTGTCGGGATGGATCAGCGAGTCGGGATAATTCTGCCCCGTGATCGCTCCCTCCGGATGCGCCGCCACTACCGGCGCTTCCGACGTGAACCCCGGCGCGAGGTCCAGATTCACCAGCCGTCCGTACTTTTCGACGATGGGCGCGCTATATTCCCAGCGCATCCCGTAGTTGACCGTCAGCTCCGGACTGACCCTCCAGTCGTCGGTAATGTAGGCATCGTAAGACGAAGTCCGGAAATATTTATCGGCGTTGCCGAACGCGATGGAGGCCGTGTCGGGCGTTCCCAGCAGGAAGTCGGCCAGATCGGAGCCGGTGGCCGCGCCCGTGAAGTTCAAGGTTCCGCGCGGGTCCTGCTGCGACAGATAGTTGTATTCCAGCCTTTTGAAATCGCCCCCGAACGTGACGTTATGCCGGCCGCGAAACCAGTTCATGGTTTCCGACAACGCCGCCGTCTGGTTGCGATTGTGCGCCTGCTGCGCATCCGAAACTGGAGCGATGCCGCTCGCGAAATTCAGCGCCGGCGGACCCCAGTTCAGCGGGTCTTGATTGTTGCCCGCGATTCCCGCTGCTCCGGAAATGTTTTCGCGATTGTCGAAAAACGGCGTGACCTGCGTCGTCAATAAGCTGTACTGAAATCCCAGATTCCCGAACAGCCGCGTCGTAAACGTATGGCGCCAGTTGACCTGCGAATTGATTCCCAAAGTATCCGTCGTGTCCAGGAACCCGAGCAGATTAGGGCTATCGGCGCGCGTGCTCTGAAACGCGAAGCTGCCCGACACCTGGTTCTTGTTCCCGATAGTCTTATTCAGCCGGGTTTGCATGCTGTCCTGGTGCTGAACGTTCACCAGCGGAACCTGGTAGTTATACCGCGAGCTCCCGGTGAAGTTCGGCAGAGGATACAGCGCGAGCAAAGCCTGCGCCTGCGAGTTGAGGCGCGTCAGCGGGATCTGATTGCCCGCGAACGGCGCCCCATTGGTTGGATCGATGATCGCCGTGGGAATCGGCGATAAGTCCCCATTTCGTTCCGCGGCAGCCGGCACCAAACCCGGTGTCGTGAACGTCGTACGATTCCGCGTCCACTGGTAATTCAAGACGAACAGCGGTCCGTTTTGCAGCAAATGCGGAATCTTCAGCGGACCACCCAGCGAAAGCAGCCCCGTGATCCGGTTGTACGGCGGCTTCGGCGTGTCCTGGCCGGTCAGCGAAAACGACTGCGCATCGAATGCGGAATTGTCTACCGTGAAACCGATCCCGCCGTTGTACAAGCCCCGCGCGCCTCGACGATTATTTCCAAACGCCATGGCCTGTGCGAACGGAGAAGCCGCGCCGTTATTCACGCTGCCGTTGATCAGAAACCCGTCCGACGCCTTCTGGCTCATCTCGTCCGCAGCTTCACCCGGAGCGTCTTTCGGCTCCGGCGCGGCGTTGGGTTTTGCGGCTTTAGGCGCGGGCTGGTCCGATAGCGCCGCCGCATTTGACGTCGGCGGCGGCGGTGGGGCCGCCGGTGTCGCCACTACCGTAGCTGCCGCCTTAATCTCATCGAAGGGGAGCAGTTTCAGATCCCATTCCTCCGCCGGATGGTTCGCTGCCACGGTCACATCTCGTTTCAGCGTCGCAAAGCACGGCATCGCGACTTGCATGCTCCACACGCCGTCCGCAAGATCGGCAAAGGAATAAACCCCCTGGGAATCGGTCACCGCGGTCAGCGATTTCTCGCCCGCCGCGGCGGTTACCGTCGCGCCGGGGACCGGCAATCCACCGAATTTAACCGTCCCGTGGTGCTCTGCAGCCGCCAGCGGAAAAGCCATTGCAATGAATATCCAAAGCTGCCTGGCGGCCATCTAATCTCTAGTTCTCTGACGCTTTCTCGACGTGGTCGATGGTGAAAATCTCCACCGGACCTTTTTGCGATTCCAGCTTCAACCCGAGCTGCTCCTGCACTGCCGCGAAAATCGACGGTCCCGCGTCCGCGGGCGCCGCGGGCGGCGCAGCGCTCGGATTGTCACCCGGAACCCTGATTCCCTGGTTTTCGTCCGGCGCCCAGGTCAGCTTGAAATCGTAATTTCCGGTGAGCCCGGTCTTATCGATCACCTGGCGGCCCAACACGTTCGAGAGTTGACTCGCGAGCATGGAGACCTGCGCCCCTTGCGCCTCGATCTGGCCCCGTCCGATCCGCACGCCTTGGCGTCCTCCCCGTCCCGGCCCTCTGCCGCCTTCCGGCTGCGGACCCAGCAGATCGCCTTCTCCCGTCGATTCCTTCAGCTTGGGCCCGTTCTTATCCACTACCAGCGCATAAATCGTCTGCTCTTTGGTTTCGCGATGGAACTTCAGTTGGAACCGGTCCGCCAGCAGTGACTGCATCATCAGCCGGATCTGCTCCTGATCCGCGGAACCCTCCGGTTTCGCGGAGATATCGTAACGCTCCGAATCCATCCATCCCGGCGCTCCCGAAATCTGATTGTCTTTAATCTGATAAGCCATCATCATCAGCATTTTGACGGAGACATTGTTCGCATTCAGCCGGCCGCCGGGCGTCATCTGAAACATCGTGCGATGGTCGGCGGAATGGTTCGGCTTGATCGACGCGACTTCAAACGACGGCGTCTGGCCCGGGCACAGCGGCGCAGCCATCAGGCCCAGCGTGGCGGCAGCCAGATGCATGTTGGTAAACTTCATGCTTCCCTCCATCATAGTTCGCCGCGGATGCCGTCCCGGTTCCACTTTCTAATGTTCTTGGAAGAAAAGGACGTGTTCGCGACAGAAACTGTTCGAAGTAATCGGCATATTCCGTTCGGCATAGCTTGGACTCTGTCCTTCAGCACTGCCGGTATTGGACGCTCCAGCCTCATTATGGAGAGTGGACACAATGACGCCGAATACTGTAGAACCGCCCATGGTTCACGACCCGGAACCACAAATTAAGAAAAAGCGCAGCATTTTGCCCTGGATTCTACTGCTAGCCCTCGCCGGTGCGGCGACGTATTTCTATCCCCGCCTGGCCACGCTCGCGTCCCAGCCAGCCGCGAAAAAGGGCGGCAAAGGCGGCGAGGCCGGACGCGCTGTGCCGGTGGTGGCGTCGCTGGCGCGGCGCGGCGATATGCCGCTGTATTTGACCGGGCTCGGATCGGTGCTGGCGTTCAACACGGTAACGCTGCGCACGCGGGTGGACGGCCAGATCATGAAGGTCTACTTCGAGGAAGGCCAGTTCGTCAAAGACGGCGATCCGTTGATCGAAATCGATCCCAAGCCGTTCCAGGTCCAGCTCGAAATGGCGGAGGGGCAGCTGGCGCGCGATCAAGCGCTGCTCGATAACGCGAAGATCGATCTGGCGCGCTACACGGTTCTGTTCGCGCAGGAAGCGATTCCAAAACAGCAGCTGGACACGCAAGTCGCGCTGGTCAGCCAGAACAACGCGACCATCAAGAGCGACCAGGCGCAGATCGACAGCGCCAAACTTCAGTTGTTTTATGCGCACATCACTTCCCCGCTGACCGGCCGCATCGGGCTGCGCCTGGTGGATGGCGGAAACATGGTGCATGCCACCGACGCCACGGGCTTGGCCGTGATTACCCAGTTGCAGCCGATCGCCGTGATTTTCAACATCGCCGAGGACAGCCTCCCGGAGGTTTCAAAGAAAATGGCCGCCGGGCAGCCCTTATCCGTGGTGGCCTATGACCGCGACCTGAAGCAAAAGCTGGCCACCGGTACGCTGCTCACCATCGACAATCAGATCGATCCGACCACCGGAACCGTGCGCTTCAAGGCGGTATTCGACAACAAGGATCTTTCGCTGTTCCCGAATCAATTCGTAAACGCGCGGCTGCTGCTGGACACCAAGCACGGCGCGACCATCATTCCCACCGCCGCCATCCAGCGCAGCCCGCAATCGACGTTCGTCTACGTGGTGAATCCCGATAACACCGTCGAGGTGCGCAACATCACCGTCGGCGTGACCGAGGGCGACGAAGCTTCGATCGACAGCGGCGTGGACGCCGGCGACAAGGTGGTGATCGACGGAATCGACAAGTTGCAGGATAAAACCAAGGTGAACGTGCGCATGGCCGGCGCCGCGCCGAAGGCTGGCTAGGCAACAGGCGCATGAGTCCTTCCCGGCCCTTTATTCTCCGGCCCGTCGCGACCTCGCTGCTGATGGCGGGACTTCTGCTGGTGGGCGCGGTGGCCTACAAACAGCTACCGGTTTCGGCGCTGCCCCAGGTGGATTACCCCACCATTCAGGTGGTCACGTATTATCCCGGCGCGAGTCCCGACGTGATGGCATCCTCCGTCACAGCGCCGTTGGAGCGCCAGTTCGGACAGGTCCCCGGACTGAACCAGATGACCTCCACCAGTTCCTCCGGCGCGTCGGTCATCACCTTGCAATTCACGCTCGACTTGAACATCGACGTGGCCGAGCAGCAGGTGCAGGCGGCCATCAACGCGGCGGGGACATTCCTTCCCACCAGCCTTCCGAATCCCCCGATTTACAGCAAGACCAATCCGGCCGACGCGCCCATCATCACGCTGGCCCTGGTCTCGCCCACCATGCCGCTTTCGCAAGTGGAGGATTTCGCCGACACGCGGTTCGCGCAGAAAATTTCCCAGTTGCCCGGCGTCGGCCTGGTCAGCATCAGCGGCGGCCAGAAGCCCGCCGTGCGGATTCAAGCCAATCCGATGCTGCTGTCTTCCTACCATCTGAATCTGGAAGATCTGCGGGCGGCGATCATGCAGGCCAACGTGAACCTGGCCAAGGGAAACTTCGACGGCCTGCGAAATTCCTACACCATCGGCGCCAACGATCAGCTCCTCCGACAGCCAGGACTACAAGCCGCTGGTGATCGCCTATCGCAACGGCGCCCCCGTGACGCTTTCCGATGTGGCCACCGTGATCGACGACGCCGAAAACGTAAAGCTGGCCGCGTGGATGAACGACACCCCCGCCGTCATCGTCAACATCCAGCGCCAGCCGGGCGCCAACATCATCGAAGTGGTGGACCGCGTCAAGAAACTGCTGCCCACCCTGCGCGCCTCGCTTCCCAGCTCCATCGACGTAAAAATCCTCACGGACCGGACCACCACCATTCGCGCCTCGGTCGCCGACGTGCAATTCGAGCTGATTCTCACCATCGCGCTGGTGGTGATGGTGATCTTCCTGTTCCTGCGCACGCTGGCCGCGACCATCATTCCCAGCGTCGCCGTCCCGCTATCGCTGGTGGGGACCTTCGGAATGATGTATCTGCTCGGATACAGCCTGAACAACCTCACCTTGATGGCGCTGACGATTTCCACCGGTTTCGTGGTCGACGATGCGATCGTGATGATCGAGAACATCGCGCGCTACATCGAAGAGGGCGAAGCTCCGATGGACGCCGCGCTCAAAGGTTCCGAGCAGATCGGCTTCACCATTTTGTCGCTGACCGTCTCGCTGATCGCGGTGCTGATTCCGCTGCTGTTCATGGGCGACATCGTGGGCCGCCTGTTCCGCGAGTTCGCCATCACCCTCGCGCGTGACGATCCTGATCTCGGCGATGGTCTCGCTGACGCTCACGCCGATGATGTGCGCGCGCCTCCTGCATCACAAGCCCGCGCACGAGCAGGGCGCCCTCTATCGCTTCTCCGAACGCGTTTTCGAAGGCGATCATCCGCTTCTACGGCCGCACCTTAACTGTGATTCTTCGCCATCAGCCGATGACGCTGCTGGTGGCCGCGGGGACCCTCGCCGCGACCATCTATCTGTTCTGGATCATCCCCAAAGGATTCTTCCCGGTACAGGATACCGGCGTGATTCTGGGAGTCTCCGAAGCGCCGCAGACCATCTCCTTCCCCGCGATGTCGCTGCGCCAGCAGGATCTCGCCAAAGTCATTTTGAAAGATCCCGCGGTGGAAAGCCTGTCGAGCTTCATCGGCGTGGACGGCACCAATACGACCCTCAACAGCGGCCGCATTCAGATCAACCTGAAGCCTCTCGAAGACCGCCTGATCAGCGCCAGCGACGTGATTCGCCGCCTGCAACCCGAATTGGCGAATATTGCGGGAATCACTCTGTTCATGCAGCCCGTCCAGGACCTGACCGTGGAGGATCGGGTCAGCCGCACGCAGTTCCAATACAGCCTGGAAGATGCCGACGCGAAGGAGCTGGCCTACTGGGTCCCGCGTTTCTTAGACAAGTTGCAGAAAATTCCCGAGCTGCGCGACGTCGCCAGCGATCAATTGAACGGCGGCTTGCAGGCGACTCTGCTGATCGACCGCAACACCGCCTCCCGCTTCGGCATCACGCCCCAGTTAATCGACGACACGCTGTACGACGCCTACGGGCAGCGGGAAATCTCCATCATGTTCACGCAGTTGAATCAATACCGCGTGGTGCTGGAGTTGAAACCCGATTTGCAGCAGAATCCGGACGAGCTGAAAAACATTTACATCCGCTCGCAGCAGGGCGGCGAAGTTCCGCTCAGCGCGTTTACCAAATTTTTGCCCGAAACCTCGCCGCTGGTGGTGAATCATCAGGGACAGTTCCCGGTGGTCACGGCATCGTTCAACCTGGCCCCGGGCGCATCGCTCGGCGACGCCGTTACGGCGATCGACAAGGCCAAGGAAGATCTCGACATGCCGGCCAGCGTCCAGGCCACTTTCCAAGGCACCGCGGCCGCCTTCCTCGCCTCTCTCAGCAATGAACCGGTTCTGATTCTCGCCGCTCTGGTCACTGTCTATATCGTGCTCGGAGTCCTGTACGAAAGCTACATTCATCCCATCACGATTCTGTCGACCCTTCCGTCGGCCGGCGTCGGCGCATTGCTTGCGCTGATGATCTGCCACACCGATTTCAGCGTCATCGCACTGATCGGAATCGTGCTGCTGATCGGCATTGTCGAAAAGAACGCCATCATGATGATCGATTTCGCGCTCGAAATGGAACGCAAGGAAGGCCGCCCGCCGCGCGAAGCCATCTATCAGGCGTGCCTGCTGCGTTTCCGGCCCATTTTGATGACGACGCTGGCCGCGATGGGCGGCGGCATCCCGCTGGCGCTCGGGTCCGGCGTCGGATCGGAGCTGCGCCGTCCGCTCGGCATCGCGATTATCGGCGGCTTGATTTTCAGCCAGCTCCTCACGCTCTACACGACGCCGGTAATTTATCTCGCTTTCGATCGCATGGCCCGGCGCGTCAGCCGAAAGAAAGTGCCGGTGCGCTCCATGCATCCCCTGCCGGAGGAGATCTGAGAATGGTCAAAATCGCCACGCAACTCGATCCCGCCGGCCCGGTGACCTTGACGCTGGCCGGGAAATGCAGCGGCGGTGGCCTGGGAGAGCTGCGCCGCGCGATCGAAAAGGCGCGAAGGATGCAGAAACAGATCGTCATCGACATGAGCGAAGTAACGCTGGTGGACCGCCCCAGCTTGCAGTTTCTGGCGGCGCAAGCGCGGGAGGATATCAAGCTGATCAATTGCCCGGAGTACATCGAACCGTGGATTTCGCGGGAGTCCGTCTGATGCGGCGTCTGATTATCATCGCGATCGCGGCCGCCAGCACCGGCTGCATGGTGGGCCCCAACTACGTCAAGCCATCGGCGCCCGTTGCCCCTGGCTTCAAGGAGCCGCTGCCGCCGTACTTCAAGGAAGCCGAAGGCTGGAAGCCCGGCGAGCCCAAGGACGACATGCATCGCGGCAAGTGGTGGGAACTGTTCGGCGATCCCGACCTCAACACTCTCGAAGAACAAATCGACATTGCCAACCAGCAGCTCGCGGCCGCCGAGGCCCAGTATCGCGGAGCGCAAGCCGCCATCCGCGTGGCGCGATCCGGACTCTACCCCACCCTGACGGGAGGCGGGGGCCTGTCGGGAAGCGGAACTTCCGGCTCCGTCGGCGCGTTCGCCAACAGCGCCGGCGCGCAGCAATTCGCCACGATCCAACTCCCCACCGTGGGCGCCTCTTGGACGCCCGATTTCTTCGGAGGCATCCACCGATCGATTGAAGCCGGAGTCGCCACCGCGCAGGCCAGCGCCGCCGATCGTGAAACCACCCGTCTGGTGCTCCAATCCGAACTGGCGCTCGACTACTTCCAGCTGCACGGCCTCGACGCCGAAAAGCAGCTTCTCGATTCCACCGTGCAAGACTACGCCAAGGCGCTCGAGTTGACCAACAATCGCTACAACCAGGGCGTGGCGTCTCAAGTCGATGTCGCCCAGGCGCAGACTCAGTACGCGCAGACGCAGGCGCAGGCCACCGACACCGTGGTCGCGCGCCAGCAGTTCGAACACGCCATCGCGATTCTGCTGGGAAAATCGCCGTCCGAGTTTTCCGTCCCCGTGGCGCCGATCCAGTCCAGCCTGCCTTCGATTCCCGGCGTCATTCCTTCCGAGCTTCTGGAACGGCGTCCCGACATCGCCGGAAACGAACGCCGCGTAGCCGCGGCCAACGCGCAGATCGGCGTCGCCATCGCAGCCTACTATCCGAACATTACCTTCTCGGCCAGCGGCGGACTGGAAAGCTCCAGCCTGCTCAGCTTATTTACCTGGCCCAGCCGTTTCTGGTCCGTGGGACCCTCCGTTTCCGAGCTGTTCCTGGACGGCGGCAGGCGCCGCGGGGTCACCGAGCAGGCGCAGGCGGCCTACGACGTCACGGTCGCCAATTATCGGCAGAGCGTACTCACTGCATTTCAGAACGTGGAAGACAATCTGGCCGCGTTGCGCGTTCTCGAGCAGGAATCGCGAGAACAGGCGCAGGCGGTCGGCTATGCCACGCGGTCGCTGCAACTGGCCAATGCGCAATACACGGGGGGAATCACCACGTACCTGCAAGTGATCACCGCCGAGGAAATCGCGCTGACGAACCAGGTCACCGAGGTCCAGCTCAAAACCCGGCGCATGCTGGCGAGCGTATCGCTGATCCAGGCCCTGGGCGGAGGCTGGGACAGCTCGCAGCTCCCGACGCCTAAAGAAGTCACGCCCCAAAAAGTGACCAAGCCCGCCGCGTCGCGCTAGTGGCGCGGAGCTTCGTTGATCATGCGTCCACTTCCTGGCAAGTCTGTGTGAAAACCGAACATCCACCGCTTCCTTCGGTCGCGGCTCGTTGCCGGCGCTCTGCCAGGAAGCGGTCGATCCCGCGGATTTTACACAATCGCTGATTCAGAGCCACGAGGCTATTAACGGACCGTCGCCGGTGGCACTGGCACCGACCAGTGCGCGTTCCGGAACTGCCAGCGTCCGTCGCGATATTCGGCAAGTGCGGTAAAGTATCCGTTCTCCTCCATGCGCTCCCCTGCCCCGTTAACCAGGACTTCGTGCCACGAAGCGCCCACCTGCGCAAGATTGGGCGTCAGTGGATCCACGCCCAAATCGTCGCCCCACTGAAGCTCGATCTTCTTGATGACGCGCGTAAGATCCTGAATCCCCGCCGTCGCCGCCGCGCGATTGGGGAACTCCACACGACCATCCGCGGCCATGAAGAACGCCGGACTCTGGGAGAAATGCCGGTCCCACGCGGCCGGACCGTCCTGGGTGACGTCATGAGCCACGGTTTGCATGAACGCGCGCACACCGCTCTCGGTAGTTTGCCGCGCTCCGCACGCGACCAGGAAAACGCCCGCCACAGGAAAAGTCCATAGCCAAACGCGCATGTCCGACTAATTTAACCGAATCGTCGTAGCAGTTCAAATCCCGAACGAAAGCAGTAGTGCGATTCGCCTATTCGAGTTCATTAATCGCCGCGTCTTCTAGGCTGAGGGCTGCGGCTCCGCCGGTGCTTCGCCTCGTTTTGGAATTCGACGAATCGCCTTGCCACTATGCAGTCGCGCTAAATCAAGCTCATAGGCGCTCTGGAGGTTCATCCAAAAGTCAGCCGACATGCCGAAGTACTGACCCAGACGAAGCGCCGTATCCGCGGTCAAGCTGCGCTTTCCCGCCAGGAGCTGGTAGAGCCGGCTCGGCGGCACCTCGATAGACGTTCCGCAAGCTTCTTGGCGGAGAGGCCGATTTCCTCTAGCTCGTCGCCAAGGATTTCACCGGGATGAATGGGTGTGCGCGCCATGATCGCTTGCCTCTCCTTCAATGGTAATCGACAATCTCAACATTCGACGGCCCGTGCTCGCCTTTGGGCCACTGAAAACAGATGCGCCACTGGCTGTTGATCCGAATGGAGTACCGCCCCATGCGGTTTCCTTTCAAGGCTTCGAAACGATTTGAATTCAGCGCAGCGAGATCACGCAATGACGCAGCTGCGTCCAGAATTCGTAGCCGCTTCCCGGCTTGGTGACGGAACGCCTCCCACTGCCGGATCGTCTCGCCGGCCGCGAAGCGTTGCGTGTCCTTGCCGCGGTAGCTCCTGATCATCCGGGTTCGAGCATCATCGTCGATGAAATGATCTATTGATCCCCGACCACCAGCACTGGAGCCGAGACCTCATGCCGCACCGCGTTGATCGTATTTCCGAAAATTAGATCTTTCACGCCGCGATGCCCGTGGGCGCCCATCACTACTAAATCGGGATGAATCTCCCGGGCCAGACGCACGATTTCATCTTTGGGCCGTCCATGGGTGATGGTTAGCTCCGCGTGGATTCCCTCCGCCTCCAGCGTTCTCACAATTCCCGAAAAATATTCCTCGCCTTCGTGAATCTCCGCCGTCGACGACAGCGCGCCGTAAAGCTGGCTGGTCACGCCTTCTTCCACGTGGATCAGATGCAGCGTCGCCCCGTGCAGGCGAGCCATCGCCGCCGCGTGGGCAATCGCCGCCCGGTCGCGAACCGTGTGGTCGAGCGGCACCAGGATGCGGTGATACTCCGGCGCAGGCAGGTTGCCAGCCACCACCGAGCTCAAGGCCGGGTGCTCGGTCGACGGCGGCCGCGACCGGACGAATGTGATGTATCCCAGCAGCCAGATCAGCCCGATCAGCAGCGGAGCGATCAGGGAGATCCTCCATGGCGACGCCATCACCCATGCGCCGGCTGTATCCCAGGCGAGCCATATATTCAGCACCAGAATCAGGGCCGCGGTAATCCACGCCAGGATTTTCACCCACGCGCGATTGACGAACTCGCCCATCCGCGTACGGTCGTTGGTGAAGCGGATCAGCGGAATCACCGCAAACGGAAGCTGCATGCTCAAAATCACCTGGCTCAGGATGATCAGGCTGAGCGTCGCCCTCTCGCCCGAAATCATGATGGTCAACACCGCCGGAATAATCGCCAGCGTGCGCGTGATCAATCTGCGCAGCCATGGCACCATGCGCAGCTTAAGAAATCCTTCCATCACGATCTGGCCGGCGAAGGTTCCGGTCAGCGTGGAGGATTGCCCGCTGGCCAGCAGCGCGACTGCGAACAGAATGCTCGCCGCTGTGGTGCCCAGCAGCGGGTTCAGCAGTTCATGCGCCTGTTCGATCTCCACTACGGCGACATGCTGCTTGAAAAACACCGCGGCGGCCAATACTAAGATCGCCGCGTTCACGATCAAAGCGCCGTTTAGCGCCACGCAGGAGTCGATCAGGTTGAAACGGCAGGCCTCTCGCCGGTCCGCCACGGTGCGTCCGATCCGGCGCGTCTGCACCAGCGCGGAGTGAAGATAAAAATTGTGGGGCATCACCGTCGCGCCGATGATGCTGACTGCGATGTACAGGCTCTTGTCGTTGAGGCGCGGCACCAGGCCGGAAAAGATCTCGTGAAACACCGGCTTGGCCAGCACCAGCTCGACCAAAAAACATCCCGTAATCACGGCGATCAGGCACAGAATCAGGCCTTCAATCAGCCGGATGCCGTAGCGCGACAGCCACAGCACCAGAATTGTGTCCAAAGCAGTCAGGAGAACTCCAGCCAGCAACGGCAATCCGAACAGCAGACGCAATGCGATGGCGGCGCCCAGCACTTCCGCCAAGTCGCATGCCGCGATCGCGATTTCGCACAGCACCCACAGCGCGTTGCAAACCGAGCGTGGATACGCGTCGCGGCAAGCTTGCGCCAAGTCGCGCCCCGACACGATCCCGAGCCTCGCGGCCAGGGTTTGCAGCAGGATCGCCATCAGGTTGGACATCACCAGCACCCACAAAAGCTGGTAGCCGAACGTCGAACCACCTTGTAAATCGGTGGCCCAGTTGCCGGGGTCCATGTATCCGACACTGACCAGGTACGCCGGCCCGGCGAACGCCAGCATACGGCGGATGAAGGTGGTGCGCGAGGTTCCGACTGTCGAATGAACCTCGGGCAGCGACGCGCCCGTCACGACTTGAGGCTTCAATCCCAAATATCACTATACCCGTGAACTGGCAATGTAATAATCCGAACTAAGCATCGTCTACAGCGTAGAATGACTTTAAGGAAGCTTATGAACACCTTACGCCAAGCCGGTTTCTTCTGTCTGACATTAGCTCTCGCCGGGACCGCGCCGGCCGCTGTCGATCCTGCCTTGCTGAATCTAGTAATGCCGGATGCCAAGATTCTTTCGGGTATTCAGGTGGATCAGGCCGCCACATCGCCGTTCGGCCAATATATTTTGTCGCAGATCCAGCCGACGGACCCGGAGTTTCTGAAGTTTGTGGGGGCCACGGGATTCGATCCGCGCTACAACCTGACTTATCTTCTGGCCGCCACCTCCGCGGATGCCACCACTCATAACGGCCTGATTCTGGGCACGGGAACGTTCATACCTTCCAAGATCATCGCGGCCGCGACCGCCGCGGGCGGCACCGTGACACAATACAAGAACGTCACGATCCTGAGTGCGCCGGCTCAGGCTGGGCATCCGCAAGGGGCGGTGGCGCTGATCGACGCGGGCACGGTCGCCATTGGAGACTTGGCGTCGGTCGAAGCGGCCGTAGACCGGCGTCTCGGCAACGCAACCTTCACCGGCGCCCTCGCGACCCAAGCCGTGTCCGTCGGCAATGCGAATACAGCCTGGTTCGCGACGGTAACTCCGCTTTCCGATTTCCTGAACGGCAAGACTGGAAACCTCGGAAATGTTGGGCAGAACCCTCTGTTCCAATCCGTGCTGCAAGCCTCCGGCGGCGTGAATTTCTCGGCTTCAGGCGTGACGATGACCGGCGATGCGGTCACCGCTTCGACTCAGAATGCCCAAGCTCTGGTCGACGTGCTGAAATTCCTGGTGAGCATGATCTCGACCAACGCCAACAATGCAGCCGCTACGACTCTCGCCGACGCCGCCACGTTTGGCGTGAATGGGTCAACCGCGCATCTGGTCCTGAGTCTGTCTGAGCAGCAGGCCGAGCAGTTGTTCACGCAGTCGGCCAACACCGCGGGACACGCGCGAAGGTCGCAAAGGTAGTTACTGTTTGCCCGGATCGACGATTCCCAACCTGGTCGAAAGGATTCGAATTGTGCGTTCCAGTTGCTGGATTCTCGCGGCTTGCGCGCCGTTGGCCTGGCGCAGCCGCTGGACTTCGGCTTCCAGATCCTGGCGCTCTTTTTGGACTTCCGCCGATTCCTGAGGGGTCTGCGGCGGCGCGGGCGGCGGACCCAGGAACCGCGATGCTTCCTCGGTTCTCCCGCCGTTGGGGTTTTGCACCGTCATGCGCACGGTGACCTCGCCGGTCTTGCGCAAGAAAGTGAATTGGCCCGCCGCCAGATCCTGGCGCGTAAGCTTAGTGGTGCGCGGTTCGGTTCCATCCGTGATTTCGAGCGCTCCGGCCGTGGCGGATGCGACCGGCTTGGCGGCATGGTTCCATTGAATCTGCAACTGCCCGTCGTGTTCGAGGACTTGCAGCCCGATGGGTTCCGGCGGAGCGCCCGTCATCCAGAAGCGCACGCCCAGGACCGCTGCCACCAGCACGACTGCGGCCCAAGCCAATAAAACCGGCCACTTGCGGCGCGGCGGAGGCGGACGCAACAACTGCGGCCCGGGGATTTCGAACTCCTCCGCGGCGGGCATTTCAGGCCGCTCGGGTGCGGGTGCGGGCGCGACAGCTTCGGCGCGATAAAAAGAAGGAGCGGGATGGGCGTTGCGCAGGCCGCGTTCGCGCTCCCGTGAAGGACGTTCCGGCGTGCGATCCGGCAGGCCGGCCAGACGATCGGGAAAATTGAATTCCTGGGGACTGCGTTCGGCCTGTACCACGCCCTCCTCGGAGCGGACGAAGAACCCGGCGCGCATGCTGCCTCCGCGCCCCGGGCGAACCACCATGGTCACCTGCCAGGGAGCCGGAAAGAAGATCGAAAAGATTTCCTGATCGGTCTCGCTCAGCAGGATCTCGCTGCGGGTATGCGAAAGAAACCAGCCCACTGAGATCAAACCTTCCAGATGCGGATCTTCCTGGTCGCGCAGCAGTTGTTCGTGCAGAGCGGCTCGGTCCCGGTCCGAAAAAATGAAACCCGGGCCGCGCGCGTGCTCGCAGGCGACGGGCCGCATCGCCATGATGCGAACGGTGCGCCCGTCGCGCGTTCCATACAGAGCCCCGCCGACTTCAATCCCGCCGCGCGAAAGGCGTTGGTATCCCTCCGCAACTTCGCGCCGGATCTCCTCGATCACGACCAGCGAGTACTCGATGGTAACCGGGCTTTCGGGAACGGTCCACAAACCGAATTTGAGGTCGCTCATAAGTGGACCCACACGGGCGGTGCGGGCGCCGCGCTCACGCGCGAGCTGGCCACGCCAGGCTCATCGGTCGAGTCGCTGTCGTCGTTCTCGTGCACATGATAATAATACGTCACTCCCGCCATGCCTCCAGCGATCATCAACGCCAGAAGCAGACAGGCGATCGTTTTGGCGTTCCAAGCGCGATCATGCGACACAGCCGACACGGTTCCGGCCACGGCGGTGAGTGAGAGTCCCAGGATCAAGACGAGTTTGGTGTACCACGGCATCAGATCGAGATGACCCTGGCCGCCCACCTGACTCCACAGCTCGGGAATCGCGAGCAGCGCGAGCAGAAACTCTGCCATATAAGCCAGCCGCAGTAAATAAGGGGGCGTCACGTTTAATCAGCGACTATGGAAGTCGCGATATCCTAATTGTACGGTGAACGGCGAAACGATGGACGACCTGGTATCGTTTCTCCGCATCCCCAGCATCAGCGCTCTGCCGGAACATGCTTCCGGCGTTCGCAGGGCGGCGGAATTCGTACGCGACTGGCTGGCCCGCGCGGGCTTTGAGCGGGCGGCGCTGATCGAAGGCGGCGGCAATCCGCTGGTCTACGCGGAGCATCGCCACGCGCCGGGAAAACCCACGCTGCTGCTATACGGGCATTACGACGTGCAGCCGCCCGATCCGCTGGAGGAATGGATCTCGCCGCCGTTCGAGCCTCAGATCCGGGACGGAAATATTTATGCCCGAGGCGCGGCCGACGACAAGGGGCAGCTTTTCATTTTGATGCAGGCTGCGGCTCAAACCTTGGGCCGCGTCAACATCAGATTTCTGATCGAGGGCGAAGAGGAAACCAATGGCGCGCACATTGAAACATATGTGGCGGCCCACCCGCGCGAGCTTCAAGCAGACGCCGCCGTGATTTGCGACACTGCGATGTTCGCGCCGGGCCTTCCCACCATCACCACGGGATTGCGCGGGATTGTCTACGGCGAGATTCATGTGCGCGGCGCGCGTACCGATCTGCATTCGGGCGACTACGGCGGCGCGGCTCCGAACGCGGTCGAGGCTGCGGCGCAGATGGTTGCGGCCCTAAAGGATCGCGACGGGCATATTCGCATTCCGGGGCTGTACGATCGGGTTCGGAAGCCAAACGCGACGGAACTGGCGGCGTGGAAGAGGCTGCCGTTCGATATCGAGGAGTATCGCGAAAAGGAGTTAGGATCGACGGCGTTGGCGGGCGAAGTCGAAATCCCGATCTTCGAGCGACTGTGGGCTCGACCGACTTTTGAAGTCCACGGGATCCGGGGAGGATTTACGGGAGAAGGCTCGAAAACCGTGATTCCCGCGAGTGCGGTCGCGAAGATCAGTTTGCGGCTGGTCCCCGAGCAGCGGCCGGAGGAAGTGGTGCGGCAACTGGAAAACGCGATCGCGGAGGCTGCGCCGCGCGGAGTTAGGGCGACCTTCAAGCTGCTGTCCTCCAGCCCGGCGTGCTTAGTGGATCCGGAACATCCGCTGATTCGCGCCGCTGCCAGGGCGATGGAGAAGGTGTTTCAAAAAGAGACGGTGTACGTGCGCTGCGGCGGATCGATTCCGATCGTGGGGTTGTTTCAAGAGGCGTTGGGGATTCCGAGCGTGATGATGGGCTTCGGGCTGCCGGATGACAATATTCACGCGCCGAATGAGAAGATGTCGATCGAAAATTACCGTCGTGGGATCGACGCGGTCGCGGAGTTTTTCTTGACGGCGACTTCAGGCCGGTAGACGCGGATTTACTGAATCGTCGTCGCCCAATCCGTATTCCAAGCAGGCTCGGTTCCCTTGCCCTTCTGCTCGTGCGCGCGTTTTTCCTTGTACATCCGGCGGTCCGCTTCCGCCAGAAGCTGTTCCGCGTCGGTGCCGTCCAGCGGGAAATGGGCCACGCCGATGCTCACCGTCAGGGAAGTCCCGACAAAGATCCCTCGGCCGACGTCCTGCACGGCGTCCCGCAGCTGCGCGATCTTGGTGTGGACATCGCCCGGCCCCGCGCCCGGCAGCAGCACCACGAACTCGTCGCCGCCCATGCGCGCGATGTAGTCGTATTCCCGGCATACCGATTTCAGCCGGGTCCCCACCGCGTGCAGAACTTTGTTGCCCTCCAGGTGCCCGAAGCGATCGTTGACCAATTTGAAGCCGTCCAGATCCAGCACCAGGACGGCCAAGGGCACGTCGGTCCGGTGCCCGCGCGATAATTCGGCGTCAAGCTGCACGAACAAAGACCTCGCGTTCGGCAACGTGGTCAGATAATCCGTGGTCGCCGACGACTCCGCCTGCCGGAAGCGCAGCGCGTTTTCGATCGACAGGCCGATCTTCGCGCTGATCGCCAGCAAAATCCGCAAATGGTCCTTGGTGAACGCATCGCGCTCGGCGTGGTACAGCGCAAGCACCCCCAGCACGCCGTTGACCCCTTCGAGCGGAACCGCGACGGCCGCGCGCAGCGTCGAAAATTTCGAGGGATCGTTCAAGTACCCCGGCTCGACCGACGGGTTCCCGTTCAGAATCGGCTTGCGATTCTCCGCGACCCATCCCGACAGGCCCTGTCCCACGGGAATCTCCAGGGCCGAAAACAGCCGGAAATCGTCGCCGCTCACGTAATCCGGCTTTAGGACGCTCTCGCGCTTGATCCAGATCGCCAGGGAATGATGCGGAATGATCTTGCGAAGGCGCACGGCCAGCACGCTCAGCGTTTCGTCCAAGCTGAGAGAGTTCCCCAGGTCCTGGGAAATCTCGAACAGCGCCTGCACCTCCTGCCGCGCCGCCGCAATCGAAGTCAGAAAATCGATCGACTGAGTTCCACTCTTGCTCTCCACGGGCGCCGACGATCCTACGAATCCCGCCGCCGGAGCATCGCCTCGCTCCACCTTGACGTCCACGGAAAGCTTGGCCTGCTCCTGACGCCGCGCCTGCGCCTTCTTTTCCAGCTCCACGTAGCGCTTCGCCAGCAGCTCCACCGCCTTCGGCTCGAACGCCTTGCCCGATTCCGACTGCACGATCTTCATCGCCTCATCCAGCGGCAAAGCCCGCCGGTACTGCCGGTCCGTCGCCAGCGCATCCAGGCAATCCACCATCGCGAGGATGCGCGCCCCGATCGGGATGTCTTCCCCGACTAACCCGAATGGATACCCCGTCCCGTCCCACTTTTCGTGATGCGCCCGCACGATCGGAACCACCGGGTAGGGGAACTGCACGCGCTCCAGAATTTCCGCGCCGACCACCGGATGGATCTTCATCTTTTCGAACTCTTCCGGGGTCAGCCGGCCCGGTTTCGAAATGATGTGCTCCGGCACCGCCAGCTTCCCGATGTCGTGCAACAGGGACGCGGCGCGCAGCGCTTCCTGTTCGTCGCGCTTCAGCCCCATTTCCTTGCCGAGCTCGGTCGCGTAGATCTGCACCCGTTGCAGATGCCCGTGGGTGGTGTGATCCTTGGCCTCGATCGCCAGGGCCAGCGCCTCAATGGTGCGCAGGTGCAGGCTCGAAACTTCTTCCGCGTGCATCTTCTCGGTTTCCAGGCGCGACAGATACAACCCATAGGACCGGTAGATCAGATACACCACCGGACCGGTCAGCAGCACGGTCTGCCAGCCGACGTAGCGATTCAGAAAGCTCGCTCCCTGCGCAATGGCCGCGCCACCCAGATAGTAGGGCAGCGACCAGAAGAAGCACTCGCGCCAAGTCGCCACCAGCGGACGTTCTTCCGCCAGCGTGATCACCAGCGCCACCGGAGCCGTATTCAGCAGAAACAGCGCGCATGTCGCCGCGGCGAGCCGGAGCGCGGGATCCACCTGATTCGCCATCAGCGCCGGAGCGCGATAGACCCACTCCGTTCCCGCCACAGCCAGGACCATGGTCGCGACGTTGAACGCGACTTTCGCCGCCCGCGGACGCTTCGGCTGATTCCAGTAGCATTGCACCACCGTCATCAGCGCCGCCAGCGCGACCGTCTCGGCCTGCGTCAACTCCACAACGCCGAACAGCACGAAGAGAAAGGTCAGCGATAATGTGCCCGTGATTCCCGGCACGCTGATCCGCATGCCTGAAGAACAGATCGCCACCATCAGGAATCCGCCGAACTTGAGCAAATCCGGGGATTCCCAATTTGCCAGATTCCAAGCAAGCACACCCGTAGCCAGCGCCACTGTCAAGGCTATATACACGCGTGCTCTTGTGGAAAGCACGTCGATCGCGGGATTCATCCGGGGCTCATGTTGCACTCCCCGGGCCAACTCCTTTTTTGAGTCACTTGCGCATTTCGGACGAGACACAATGGCACCGTAGTCCCACGGGTCTTGCGACAAAGTGTCTCAAGGTCCGAGTAGGTTTCCGAGGAGTACTAGGGTGTTCCGCCGAGCGCATGTTTACCCCAAAGCTGGCGAAATAGAGTAGGAATTGACTGATCCGAAATGACTCAACCAAGTATGTCCGGCCCGTGCGTGTTCCTGGGCATGCACGCCATCATTGCCAGCGAACCGATGCGCGATCTCATCTCGCTGGTCGAGCGCGTCGCGCGGTCCAACGCCACGGTCCTGATTACCGGCGAAAGCGGCGCCGGCAAGGAGCTCATTGCCCGCGCCGTCCATCACTACTCGATGCGCTCTCACAAACCCTGGGTCGATCTGAGCTGCGCGGCCCTCCCCGAACATCTCCTGGAAAGCGAGCTGTTCGGCTACGACAAAGGGGCCTTCAGCAGCGCCGATGCGCCCAAGCAGGGTCTGTTCGAGCTGGCCCATCAAGGGACTATCTTCCTGGATGAAATCGGCGAGCTCGATCCGAAGATGCAAGTGAAACTGCTGCGGGTTCTCGACGGGGTCGCGTATTACCGGCTCGGCGGCGTCCGCAAAATTTCCGTGGATGTGCGCGTCGTGGCCGCGACGAATCAGGATCTGGAAGCCGCCGTGGCGGAAGGCCGCTTCCGTGGCGACCTGTACCATCGGCTCAGTCAGATCACGCTGACCGTTCCCGCGCTGCGCAGCCGCAGGGAAGATATCGCTCCGCTGGCGCGCTATTTTCTGGCGCAGCAGGACCCGCACATGCGTTTTTCCGATGCCGCGCTGGCCGCGCTCGCCCGCCATTCCTGGCCCGGCAACATCCGCGAGCTGCGCAACGTGGTGACGAAAGCCGCCATTCTCGCGCAAAGCTCGGTGATCGCGCCTGAGGATCTTCCGCTGGCTTTGCAGCATTCGCCATTGAACGGCCACGGAAATACGACTAGTCTGGATGGTATGGAACGGCGTATGATCCTCGAAGCGCTGGAGGCCACCGGAGGGCACCAGCAGATGGCAGCCGCCAGGCTCGGCATTTCCCGCCGCACGTTGAGCCGCAAGCTGAAGCTCTATGAATCCGAAGGCATGGCTTCCGTCTGAGCCTATGAGCATGCCCGAAAAGCGCCGCGAGCATCGCCGCGAAGCGAGCGGCATGGTCCACGTGCGCTTCGCCGATCCGCAACCGCAGGATGTGGAAGGACGTTTGATGGACGTAAGCTCCAGCGGCTTCCGCATGGCTCACGGGTATGCGCCGCTGGCGGCGGGCCAGATCGTCGAGTTCGCGCATCTGGAAGCCAAAGGCCACGCTCGGGTCATCTGGAACCGGATCGTGGACGGCAAAGTCGAGACCGGATTCCTGGTCGTGCTTGGCAAGTGAGAGCAGCCTGAGCCGTCGCTATCTGGGATATTCTCTAATCAGGTGAAGGTGCGCGACGTGGTCCGAATGATAGAAGACGACGGATGGCGGCTGCATTCGACGCGTGGCAGCCATCGGCAGTTTGTTCATCCGGCAAACCAGGCCGCGTCACTGTGCCCGGCAAGCCGGGCGATGATTTGACCGCCGATACCTTCGGGAGACACCACGTCGATGATGCATTACGCCGTTGTAATCGAAAAAGTCCCCGACAGCAACTACTGCGCCTATGTCCCGGACCTGCCGGGATGCGTGTCGACTGGAAACACGTTGGAAGAAGTCAAACGCAATATCCAGGAAGCGATCGAGTTTCATCTCGACGGCATGCGCGAAGACGGAACCCCGATTCCTGAGCCAAGCGCGCAAGTCACCTATGCCGAAGTTGCCGGCTGAAAATGTGCGTCACTTCCGAAGCCACTCGGGCGCGCCATCCCAATTCCCGGCGAGCTGCATCATAAATAACGCCGCGAGACTCTCCCCGTGCTTCTCTCGCCGGTTATTCGGATTCCGAAAACGCCGCGGCAGCGGGCTTGAATCCGGGTACGGCGGAGGCGGTTTGGAGAGTGCGAACGGCTGGCGGCGAGGATCGCCGGTGGAGCAGGATCATGGCGGCAATCCCGATCGCCGTGGTAGCTCCCGAAGCCGCAATGCGCGCGGCACCGGGCAGGGCCAGTGCGGATCCGAGGCGTAACGCGAGGAGCCAGGCGATGGTGAGGCCGGCGCCGCCGACGCAACACCCAATTCGAAGGGGACGGGCGAGTGAGGGCATCACGGCGGCCAGCAGGCACACCAGAAACGGCAGCGCGACCACGGCGTCCACCAGATAATGCTCGCCAGAGGCCAGGATCGCGGCCAGCGTAGCAAGCGCGACCGCGATGGAGGAAACGCGGGAGAGCCAACCCCATTCAAAGGAACAGAATACGAGCAGCAAGGCCCAGGCGAAGTGGAGCGAAGGCATCGCGTTTCGCGGGCACGGATCGAGAATCGCCGCTCCCATTGGCAGAGTGGACGGTGATGGTTCGATCCACGGGAATAGTCCGGCGAAGCGATAGGCGGGGCCTGCGGCGGGGCATAGCTGATACAGAAGGAATCCCACGCCCCCAAGCGCGAGGAAACACGCATGGCCATGCCAGATTCTGCGCGCCGGGTACAGAGTGAGCAGCATCCAGGCGAGTGTCGCCCATAGCGGCAGCGCGTTATAGACGACACAGCACGCCAGGTACAGCGACGGGTGACCGGCCATGAACCTTCCCAACACGAAGGCGGGCGCACCCAGGGCGCGGTCAAAGGCGTACAGCGTGTAATCGTAAGTGTACGGGGTCCATTTAGTAGCTGCGGCAAGGGCAATGGCGGGGAGAGCGCACAAAGCGGGCATGGTAGCCAGCATGACGACGTCGCGCTTCAACCGCGACGGATCGCCGAGGGGCCAGAGCCAGCGCAGCAAGGTCACCATTATCGCGGCCAGACCGAGCAGGGCTCCCGGATACGCCATCCACCAGCCCGGATAATGATCGAGCGGACCGCCCATGACCCGATAGACCAGCGCATAGGCGAGGGCGCCCGCGGCCACCAGCAGCCCTCCACAGATCGACCAGCTTTTCCATACGAATCCGATCGCGCTGCCGGCGAGCGCGAAGGCGATGTAACGATTCGCAGGCACCTTAAACAGAGTCAGAAACAGGATGGAGCCGAGCAGCAGAGCCGCGGTTTGGATGGAGCGGTAGAGCACGCCTGGACGCATTGGTTTCAGTATCGCGAATTTCCCCGGACTTCTGGAGAGGAGATTCGCTGTAGACGCTAGAGGTTACGCGCGACGGACGGGTCCCCGCATGGAAATGTTCTTGACAAGCTTCGCCTTTTGTTCTCTAATGGAGAACAGAAAGCGAACATCATGTCCACCTCCCCTTACATCGGACCGGCTGGCTGGGCATATCCACATTGGAGAGGAGTGGTATATCCGGCGGCCGGTCCCCATCCGCTCGAAATACTCGCGCGCCAGGTTGGCGTGGTCGAAATTAACAGCTCGTTCTATCAGCCGCTTAAACCGGAGATCGTCAAGTTGTGGATCAAGAAAGTTCAATGCAGTCCACAGTTCCGGTTCACCGCGAAACTGCATCAGCGGTTCACTCACGCCCGGATCTTGGAGGACGGCGAAGTCAACGTATTTAAGGAGGGCTTGCGTCCGTTGTTGCGCGCCGGCAAGCTGGGCGCGGTGCTGATGCAATTCCCATGGTCATTCAGGTTTACCGCCGAAAATCGCGAGTTTTTCATCAGGCTGCGGCGGGCCTTCAGCGAGTTCCCCTTGGTCGCCGAGATGAGGCATGACAGTTGGATGGCGGAGGAGGCTATTGGCACGTTTCTCGACTATCGCGTCGGGTTTTGCAACATCGACCAGCCGGAATATATGCGAGCGATGCCGCCGACTGCGTTTCTGACTTCGAATGTCGGATACGTGCGGCTGCATGGGAGGAATCCGAAGAATTCGCTGGGCGCCTATGACCGGTCGGCGACGCGGGCACGGCAACACGACTATCTTTATTCGGAAACGGAGCTGGCGGAATGGAGCACGAGGATCGAACGCATCGGGCGATATGCCGAATCGACGTTTGTAATCTTCAATAACGACGTAGGGGCGAAGAGCATGGTCAACGCGCTGCAGTTCCAGGCGATGGTTACGGGAGTGCGCGCGGCGGCGCCTCGCGAGCTGCGGCGGAAATATTCCGTGGAGCTGGAGCAGTTCGGAGCGCAGACGGTCGAACAGCAGTGTTTATTTCCTGCTGCTTAGACCTTCAATGCTGCGGTGATTCTTTCAGGCGTCAGAGGCGCGCGGCGGATCCTTACTCCGACGGCGTCGAACACGGCGTTGCCGATAGCCGCGGCGGTCGGGCGGCTGGAAGGCTCGCCCGCGCCACTCGGAGGAAGCTCGGGGTGATTTAACAGGACGATGTCGACGTGTTCGGGAATATCGGGGGCTCGGGCGACTCGATAGGTGGTCCAGTCTACGGTGGTGACTTTGTTGCGGTCGAAGGTCACTTCTTCTTTCAAGGCCCGGCTGAGGGACTGGATCAAATTCGCCGCGACGACGCCACGGAGTCCGTCGGGGTTGACGATCAGGCCGCAGTCATGCGCGCAGACGAGGCGCTTTACCTGGATCGCACCGGTGCGGCGATTCACTTCCACCTCGGCGATGGTGGCTACATAAGTTCCGCCGCGTAGCGCGTAGGCGACCCCTCGACCTGCGGCGACTTCGGCGGAATCGCGTTTTTTGGACTGGCGCGGGTTCCACTGCGCGCGATCGGCAGCCGCGGTGAGAACAGCTTTCGCGCGCGGATCTTTCAAGTATTTCAGGCGAAATTCGATAGGGTCCGAGCCGGTTGCGGCGGCGAGCTCATCCATGAAGGATTCGACGGCAAAGGTGGCGGCGGGACCATTCGGATCGCGCAGATGGGTGGCGGCTAGCGGAGATGCGGGGGCGAAAGAGGGAACCACGTGGGCCATGGAATGGACGTTGGGGATTTCATAGGCAGGGCAGGAGTCTCCGAGCTGGACAAATTCGTTTCCACCGGAGGTGTTCGCGATTCCCATTAAGCGCGCCGCCAGGAAGTTTCCGGCGGTGTCCGGCAGATACAGAACTTCGCTGCCGGAGAGGGTTCGCGAAGTGAACTGAAACGCGGTGACGGTTCCGTCGGCGGCGAGACCGGCGGTCAGGTCCACGGTAGCGGCGGGGCCTTTGGAGCCCCAGGCGGTCATGTCGGATCGCGACCATTGCACGCGAACCGGTTTGCCGACAGCCTGAGAGAGCAGGACCGCATCGGCGGCGGCGTCTTCGTATCCGGCGCGGCCATAGGAACCGGCGTCCTGGACCCAGATCACGCGAACGCGATCCAGGTCCACGTGGAGCAGGCCGGCGAGGCCTTTCTGGAGCGCGTGATTTTTCTGCGATCCGCACCAGACGGTGGTTACGCCATCGGGGCGAAAATCGGCGACGGCGCAGCCCGGCCCCATGGTCGCGTGGGCCTGGAAGGGCCATTCGTAGCCGGCTTCAATTCTCCGGGCGGCGGCCGCGAGCGCACCGGCTGCATCGCCGCGAGTCAGGCCCTCGCGGCTGACTTTCGGGGTCGCGGAACGGATGTGTTGATAGACATCGGCGGGGAACTCGGCGGCAGGGTTGCTCCAGGTGACTTTCAGTTCCCGTGCCGCGCGAAGGGCCGGCCATTCGCCGCCGGCTACGACTCCAACAAAATTTCCTTTGACGACAGTTTTGACGTAACCGGGGATTTTCCTGGCGGCGCTTTCGTCGACGCTGACCAAGGTCGCACCGATGCCCGGCGGACGCACAACGCGGGCGTGGAGCATTCCCGGTACGCGGACATCGGTGGAATATTGTGCCTGCCCCAGAATCTTAGCTTCCAGATCGGCGCGGCGAAGGGGCTTGCCGACGACGGAATACGTGGACGGGTCCTTCGGCTTGCCGCTGCCTTCTACATTCAGATTGAATCCTCGGCCGGAAATGCGCAGCGACTCCTTCAAGTCGCCGGCGGCGGCCAAAACACCGTAGGAAACACTTTTTGATTCATCGCCGGCTACGCTGACGATTCCGTTTTTCACTTGCAGGCGATCGGGCGCGACGCCGAGACGAGTGGAGGCCATCTGCACGAGAAGAGACCGGGCGGTCGCGCTGGCATTGCGCAGCGGTTTCGCACCGGCTGAGATAGAGGTGCTGCCGCCGACGCCACCTTGGTCGGGAGTGAGAGCCGTATCGCCCATGACGAACACTACGCGTTGCGGAGCGACGTCCAGTTCCTCGGCCACGATTTGGCTGAATGCAGTTTGAAGTCCCATGCCGATGTCGACTTTGTCGGTGAAGACTGTGACGATCTCGTCTTTTTCGATGCGCAGCCACGCGTCAAGCCGGCCCGGGGATGGAGGCGGGGGCGTGTCGGCCATGAGCCGGGGGGCGATGGCGGAGTCGACCAGGCTGAACCCGATCAGGAATCCGCCGGTTTTCGCGAAAAACTGCCTGCGGGTGGGAGTGGCCATGGATTCATTTCCGCATATGGAGTTGTGGGGCGCAAGCACGAGGCAGGCCTTGTACAATAGGTGCGCATGACACATCGATTTCTAGCCTGGGACAAAGTTCCGCTCGAAACCATGAGCGAAATGATTTCGCGCAAGGTGATCAGCGGCGAGAAGGCCATGATCGCGCAGGTTTTCCTGAAAAAAGACGCGGTGGTGCCAGAGCATAACCACGAGAGCGAGCAGATCACCTACATCATCGAAGGCGCGCTGAAGTTCGATATTGAGGGCCGCGAGGTGATTGTGCGCGCGGGCGAGGTGCTGCACATTCCGTCGTTTGTGCCGCATCGCGCGGTGGCGCTGGAGGACACTTTGGACGTTGATATTTTTTCGCCGATCCGGACGGATTGGCTGACCAAAGACGACGCATATCTACGGCGCGGATTGCGGGAGAAAACTTAAGCGATGGATCTGGGATTGAAAGATCGCGTGGCGCTGGTGGCCGCATCCAGCCAGGGGTTGGGGAAGGCGGTGGCGCTGGGGTTGGCGCGTGAAGGTGCGAAGCTGGCGTTGTGCTCGCGGAATCCGGGGGCGATTCTGGCGGCGGCTGAAGAGATCCACCGGCTGACGGGTGTCGATGTGATGGCGACGCCGGTGGATGTGACAAAAGACGGGCAGGTGCGGGATTTCGTCGCAGAAGCCAACCGGCGATTCGGGAAAATCGATATTTGCGTCACGAATGCGGGCGGTCCTCCGGCGAAACCCTTCGACGCGATTTCGATCGAGGAGTGGCGGCGTGCAATCGACCTGAACCTGATGAGCACGATCTTTCTAGCACGCGAAGTTCTGCCGGGAATGCGCGAGCGTCGCTGGGGCCGGCTGATCACGATTACATCGCTCACTGTGAAGCAACCGGCGGATGGGCTGATCCTGTCGAATTCGGTGCGCGCGGCGGTGGCCGGGCTGGTAAAAAGTCTGTCGAACGAATATGCGCCGCACAATGTGTTGGTGAATAATGTTTGCCCCGGCTATACGGCGACGGACCGGCTGGGCGAGCTTTCCAGCGCGTTGGCGAAGTTGGCGGGGGTGGGTCCGGAGGAGATCGAGAAGCGCTGGACCAGCCAGATTCCGCTGGGGAGGCTGGCAAGGCCCGACGAGTTCGCGGATGCGGTGGTGTATCTATGCTCGAATCGCGCCAGCTACATCACCGGGCAATCCATCGCGATTGACGGCGGGTACGCCAAAGGGCTGCTGTGACCGAGCCATTGGAAGAGTCGCTCGGCCGGTCTCGAGGTTGAGCCAAGCATTGCGGCCATCGGGATGGACTGGGGCCGGAGGGCGGACGACGGGCGTCAGCCTGGGTCCCACCTATGCGGCATGGGCGCGCAGGTATTTCTCGATTTCCGTTTGTCCGGCGTAGATCGCCCAACCGAGGGGTGAACCCTGATGAATCGTGTCCTTGATGTCGAGCCTCGCGCCGCGTTCGACCAGCAAACGAACTACGGCGTCGTGGCCTGCCAGAACGGCTTGATGCAAAGGGGTCGAATGAGCGTGGTTTCCTTTAGGGTTGTAGCGATTCGGATCCTCGCCGGCGTCGAGGAGCAAGCGGACGACATCCACGTGACCATGCTGCGCCGACAGCGCGAGCGCGCGATGGCGGGTTTCAGCGTCGGCGGCTGGCAGCAGCCCGCGCGTTTCCGCGAGTCGGCCTAATCCCGCTACTGCGGCGAGATTATCGACGCGCGCACCGCGTCCGGCCAACGCTTCGGCTGTGTTCAGGTAGCCGAAGGCGAGAGCCGTCATCAGCGGCGATCCGCCATGACCTTCGATGGATGCGCCGAAATCGAGCAGGGTTTCGGCCAAGGCGACTTGTACTCCAGCTTTGGCGGGAGGGTCGCTCGAAACTAGCATCGACATCGTGGTTTGTTGATCGCCGTACATATTGGCCAAGGCGTCCACTTCAGCGCCGGCTCGAAGAAGGAGTTTTGCAATCTCAACCGCGTTCGCGGGGGATTTTTGGCGATACTGTTCGACGCCGTTGGCGGCGATGTAATGCAGCAGCGTGGCTCGATGGGGGCGGGTGGATCGGGCGTGAATGAGTTCGGGACTTTCGTGCAAAAGCGATTTGAGAGTAGGAGCATCGCCGGCGATGACGGCTTCGACAGCCGACTCAAACCGATAGACGAGAGAATTCTCCCGATTGACCGCTGCGGCGTATTCGCCAAGCTCGGACCAGTCTTCAAAGCCGTAGAAACGGGCTATGTCTGACTGCGAGAGATCGTCGGCCTGTTTTTGGTATTGCTCCAGAGTGGAGTGAAACGGTAGTGGCGCGAGATTCATTCTTGTCGCAAAGCCTCCAGGGGATCGACGCGAGCGGCGCGGCGGGCGGGTATGAAAGCGGCCAGCAGCACGAGGATGACGATCGCGGCTGAGCCGAAAGTGAGGGGGATGCCGCTTTCGAGCGGCAGACCTTCGAACACGCTGTCGGCGAATCTTTTGGCCCACAGCGCGAGAGGGGCTCCGAGCAGCAAGCCGACGCTCGCCATTGCCAAAGCGTCGCGGAGGATCATGCGCGTCACATCGCGCGGCGTGGCGCCGAGGGCCATGCGCAGCATCACGGCGTCGATCAGGCTGAAGATCGCGGTGTTCGCCCCGATGCCAAGGGCGAGCGAGAGCGCGGCAACGAGAGTGAATCCAGGCGCGCGCTGCATGGTGCGCAGCGAATAGCGAACGTCCTGCCAAAGAGTATCGAGCCGCATCATCTGCCCTGGCAAGCATTTTACAAGTTTATGTGGAGATCGAGCATCACACGTCAACGAACACGAGAATCAAGACGCGCGGATGACTTCGTAAGGGCGCATCATCTCGTTGTCCTCGTGTTCGAGGACGTGGCAGTGCCAGACGTATTTGCCGGGATAGCCGTCGAATCTTACGATGATGCGCGTCACCATGTTTGAGTGCGCGCGGACGGTGTCTTTCCAACCGGACTCGGTGGGCTCGGGCGGCTCGGGATCCCCGCCATAACGGATTTCGCGGGTCGCTTTGTAGAGCTCGCCATTGAAACGGCGGCGGTCGAGCACCTGGAAACGCACCAGGTGCAGATGAATCGGGTGCGAATCGTCGGTGGGATTCACGATCGACCAGATCTCGACGGAGCCGAGCACGGGCTTCTCGGTGATCGGCATGTCCCAATGCGCGCCGTTCAGCAGCATCAGCATGGATTCGCCGCGCGCGGTTCATGTACTCGTCGATGGTGAGCATCGCGGGTTTGAACCGCCGATGATTCCGGAATCTTCGGGACCGGCACGCAGTGCTCGAGGGCAAGCGAGCTTTCGTCACTGACTCGGGCGCGGCTCACGCGGAATTGCATCAGCTCGAATGCGTCGCTGCGGAGGACGATCTGTTCGCCAGCGTGATCCTTGAAATCGATGACCAAGTCGACGCGCTCGCCCGGAGCGAGCACGAAGCTTGCGATTCGTGTCGGCGCGGGAAGCAATCCCTGATCCGTGCCGATCAGATGAAATTCCTGATCGTTCGAAAGCGAAAGATGGAAGAAGCGGCCATTCGAGGCATTCAGCAGACGGAAGCGATATCTTGCGCGGCTCGACGTCCAGAAACGGAGAGATCTTTCCGTTGACCAGCATGGCGTTGCCGAAAACTTCGGGCACCCACGGCGCGCCGGGACGGTCTGAGACCGGATAGTCCAGCGAGCCGTCGCGCCGCAGAAAGCGATCGCAGATCGCCAGCGGAATTTCGTACCGGCCCCGCGGGCAGATTCAGTCGATCTTCGAACTCGTCGCGGATGATATAAAGACCGAACAGGCCGGCGTAAATATTTAGGCGGTTGATGCCCATGGCGTGGTCGTGATACCAGAGCATCGGCGGGTCCTGATGGTTGGGATAGCGATAGGTCGCGGATTTGCCGGGAGTGTACCAATCTTCGGGCCATCCGTCGCTTTCAGGAGGCGCTTTGGCGCCGTGGACGTGAACCACGGCGCGCACTTCCGGCTTGTTCGACTTCAGCGCCATGCAAGGTGTGGTCGATGGGCAGGAAGTGACGGCGCGGAAGGTTGTTGATCCACTCAATGACAAGCGGCTCTCCGCTGCGGGTCTCGATGGTCGGGCCGGGAACGCTGCCGCCGAAGCTCCACAGGGAAGTGGCGGGCAGATCGCGATGCAGCTTCGCTTCGATCTGGCGCATGGCGATTCGATAGAAGCGGGACTTCCCTTCCCTGGACCGGGCGGGCTATGCGGCAGAATCGGCAGAGGATCGACGAACTTTGCAAGAGAATTAGGATCGAGCTGCGGAGCGCGCGCGGTTCTGGCGAACGCTACCGCAGCTTGAAGCAAAGAACGGCGGGTCAGCAAATCTACTTCAGCTTCCCTGTGATAACCATGGCCACTGGTTTCGGATCCAAAATGAACTTCTTGTGGTTCGCTTTGTTGAAATCGAGCATGTTGGTGATGGAATTTGCGATGGCGTCGAACGATCCGTTGCCGATGCGCTGGCCGTTCAGCCAATTGTCTTCGATGAAGCGAATGATCGAGCTCTGATCCGTGACCGTGTGATCGACGAAGTTCTGCTTGGACCAGGGAGAGATCACCAGCAACGGCAGGCGCGGGCCGTAGCCGCAGCGGCCTTGCACGGCGGCTCCGTTGGTTCCAGGGCCGGGAAGGGCCGAGGCGCCGTTGCCGCACGCGCCGGCGCCGGTGAGCGCATCGGCTGTGCTGGTGGACTGATTGACGATCGGGCCCATCTGATGGTCATACCAGCCATCGGAATCGTCCCAGGAGATCACCACGGCGGTGTGCGCCCAATCGGCGTTGGTCTGGAGGAAATTGATCACGTGGACGATGAAGGCCTGCTCATCCAGCGGATCGGAGTAGCCGGCGTGGCCGTCCTGATAGCCGGGCGCCTTCAGAAAACTGACGGCGGGGAAATTTCCCGCCATGATGGCATCGTAGAAATCATGCATGTCGTACTGGTGATTGGCGGCGTCGCTGTAGCCGACGCTGGTGACGGAAGTTGGCCGCGCGTGCGTGAGGTTTGCGGTCGATTTGTAGTATTGGAACGGCTCGTGATGCGGGATGTAGTCGGCCTTCTTGCTATTCGGTGACCAGGGACGTGGTGCTGCGGCTGCAGCCGGTGGTCCCGTTGGCGTTGGTGACGCCGAGGTCGAAACCCTGGGTGAAGAATCCCCAGCGTCACGCCGGCGGCGTTCAGCAGATCGCCGATGTTCTGGCCGGTCATGCCGAACACTTCGCCGGTGGTGGTGGAGCAAACGTCGCCCAGCGGGTCGGCGTCGCCGATGTCGGTAGTACCGCCGTTGCCGTCGGTCACTACGGCGCCGGTACCGTTGATGTTGCCGGTCACACCGTTGGTCTGGCCGGAGACCAAGTTGAGCGCTCCGGGCGTGGATGGGCCGAAGGTGGTTCCGTAAGAGTTATCGCTCATGGCGAAATGCTGCGCATAGTTCCACAGCGCGGTCACGGTGTTGCCGTCGAAATAGCCCATCGTGAGGCCGGTGGTGGTGAACGCGCTGAACCGACCGGTCCCGGCGCGGGCGGCGGCCCGGCGACACCGACGTTGGCCGGAAAGGCATCCATCAAGCCGCCGTGGACGGCGGCCTGCTCGGGGCCGTAGTTGTGGTTCTGATCGGAGGTCGCGGCCTGGGAGCGGTCCAGCCGGAACGGATTCACGGCGCCGGCCTTGTTCGCGGTGTTGGTCGCGTTCGCGATTGCGGGTCATGACGCGCTTCGCTCAGTCCGTTCACTGCGGGAGTGTTCGGCGACGGGCAGTGAACGCGGGCGCGCCCTCCGGATTGGCGGCGTTCGGATAGGTGCCGAAGTAATGATCGAACGAGACGTTTTCCTGGAAGATCACCACCAGGTGTTTGATGGGGGTGATCGAATCCGGCGACGAGCTGGATTGCGCGCGGGCGCGCGTGGGGCTCACCAGCAAGCCATAAATCAAGAACTGCGTAGTCAGAACCGCTACGAATGGACGCATGCACTCTCCTCTTGTTTTGTTGGACCGCAGAATCGATCCGCGACACAAACCGGCCGCCTCTGAAGCCGGCGGCTTGCTTGCGCGGCGAGATCGTAAAGGAGACGATATCGCAGCTACGTTGAAATTCGATGAACACCGCGCCAAAAACAGATGTCACCGCGCGATTCATGAGTGGAGCGGGAGGCTTTCGCCCGCTCCACTCGAATCGACTTATTGAATCGTGATCTGAACGGGATTGGCCGCCACGCCGCCTGCGGTGAGTTGCAGGTTCACGTTCCCCTTGCCGGAGAGCGATGCCGGGATCAGAACGTTCACCTGGTCCAATCCCGGCGACCCGCCCTGCGGTCCCGCGTACAACACGGTCGCGTTCACGCCGTTAATTGTGACTTTGGTGTTCGCGGTTCCCGCGCCTGCGATGCCGGTTCCGTACAGGATGAGGACCACCTGATCGGTGGACGAGCCGAGACTGATGGGTATCGCGGTGATGGCTCCATTGGAGCCCATGGTGTAGACTACTTCGGCCGTCTGCGTACCGGTCGCGGACACTCGATCCGCGTACGAGGTGGCGAGGCCGGAGCTGTTCAGCGTGAACAGTCCCGGAGCGGCCGCGGCCACTTGAATGTTTGCGGCCGTCTGGCTCACACCGTCACTGGTGACGATCACTTTTGCGGACCCGGCAGCGACTCCGGCCGGGACCTCAAAATCCACTTCGTTCGGAGAGACATAGAACATCGGCGCGGCTGTGGTATTGCCAACGGAATCGACGATCGAAACCGAAGTGCCATCGAAGACCAGCGGCAGAATCCCGAAAATCGGTCCGGGGAAGCCGAGGGCGAGGTTTTGGCCGTTCGCGGCCACCAGCGATCCGGGAGCGATCCATTGGGCTCCGGGATTGGCGATGGAGAGAATTTCGGGAACGTTCGACATGGACGACGGTTTTGTTGGCGCCAGCGCCACGCCGCGCAGAACTTCTCCGGCGTTGGCGGATTTGACGACGGTGAACGCCTCGTTGGCTGCGCCAGACGCGGTCAAGTTCGCCAGAACATCATTGATCATTACCAGCTTATTGGGATCGGCGCCCTGATCGCCGTTGGCGCTGACGGTGGACGTCACGCCCCAGATGGTCGCCGTGCCGTCGGAATTGACGTGGCCCGTGATGTTGCGCAGACCGTCGGTGGAGGGGTTCAGCGACGTGGGATAGTTCGCCACGGTATACGGCTGGCCGAGGTTCAGGCCTTTCTGCAAGACATAATCGAGCTGCCAGGCTCCGTTCACCAGGCTCCACTTCTGCAAGCCGGCGTTCGGCGCGGTCGCCGCGTCCACCGCCGTGCCATCCCCCTCGTCGCCGATGTACAGCGTGGTCGCGTTGGCGAACCAGATTCCGAAGGGATACATGCTTGCGGCCGTGGCGCCTGAGGCGAGCGCGGTGGGAAATCCGGGCAGGATGGAAATCGGCGCGTTGGCTGCGGTCGCCAGCGTGGGAAGCGTGCCGGCGGCTCCCACCTGGTACACCGAGTCGATCCCTTTGCCGCCACTCCCTTTGGTGACGTATAGCGTGTTGTTGAAAATCGTCAGACCGCGAAAATTATTATCCTTGCCAGGCTTGTCCGCGGCGTAGGGTTTTCCCGTGGATGGATCATTCACCTGGGCGACGGAAAAATTCCCGATCTCGGTTGGCGCGGTCGTGCCCGCCTGAGCGGGCGTCGCGAGCTGCGCGCCCGCCGCGGCCACGACGTTCGCCGGTGTCCCGCCCCCGTTGTTGGAATTGCCTGCCATATAATACAATCCGCATGCCAGCATCACGGCGCGGCCGTTGTTGCCACTGTACGCGTTGGTCGGCGTCACTTGAATCGCGCCGTTGGCGCCCACCTGCACTACCGCCCGATAGTAGCTTCCGCCGGCCGGATTGGTCGGATCGTAAACGCCCGGAGTGTTGGAATTGGAAACGTCGATCGCGTTCATAGGGGCCATATAGGCTATGAACGTAAGGGCAGTGGCATCGTCGGAAAGATTGATGGCCAGTTCCGACTTCGAGCTGAAGCTGGTGGTAACCATGTTTGGCGGGATCGCCAACGTATTGACCACGGTTCCGGTGGGAGAGAGTTGATCAAGGAAAATCGGCGACGTGATGCCGAAGCTGCCATCGACGGTGTTGTTGTTAAAAACGTTGTTCGCGTTGGTCAAAGTCGGATAAGTTCCGTTAGCCGTGGCTGTCGCGGTACCGCAAGCGGCTGTGACGGGGCAGACCGGTGGAAGCGGCTGGCCGACGCTGAGCGTGGTCGCGTCGCCGGTATAGACCGAGCGGGTCACAACCACGTTTCCCGTTGTAAAACCCGGGAATGCGGACTGGCCGTAGCAGCTTAAGGGAAGAAGAGTAAGCGCGAACGCAGCCAACACCTGGCGCCGCACCGGAGACGGGTTGCACTTGAGATTCATCATGAATGGAGACACTCCGCCCTTGGTTAAGGGTTTTCTAAGATAGCAGCGGGCTGTGAACAAGCGATTACAAGAACTCTAAAGGTTGGTTACAGAACGTGCGGCGTGCGCGGTCACGCGACGGTCGCATCGAACGGTGGTAGACTGAGCCGTGACTCTGAAGCTGATCGAGCGGGTTGCCCATGCAAATTTCGGAACATTGCAAATTCTCCGCTTCGAGCAAGAGTCCAAAGGAGAGGCTTGAAAGTTCATTTGGTCAATCCAAGCGATACCTCGTTTGGGACCGCGGTAATCACCCCCCGCTGGCTGTACGTGCTGGCACGGGCGACGCCCCCGGCGTTCGGCGATCCAGAGATCTGCGATGAGACTCTGGAAAGCCTGGATCCTGCTCGGATCCAGCCCGGCGATGCAGTTGGAATCGGAATTCACACAGGAAACGCGCTGCGCGGTTACGCGATCGGCAGGATGGCGCGGGAGCGAGGCGCATTTGTAATTTTTGGCGGGATTCACGCGACGCTCTATCCGCAGGAAGCCCTGGAGTTGGGGCACGCGCATTCCGTCGTCAAGGGCGACGGCGATCTGATCTGGGCGGAGGCGCTGGAAAATTGTCGCCGTAATTCGCCTCGGCAGATCTATGAAGGCGGCCGCGTGGAACCTGAGGATCTCCAGGCCGCGCGGTGGGATCTGTTGCCGAAGGATCGCTATATGTGGGCGTCGGTGCAGACCGTGCGAGGCTGCGCCAAACACTGTTCCTTCTGTTCGGTATGGAGAACGGATGGGCAGCGCCCGCGTCAACGTGCGGTGGACGTCGTGATTCAGGAAGTGGTGGAGCTGCCGCCGGCTGGGGTTCCGGTTCATCGCGCTGGCGGACGACAATTTTTATCCAGTCTCGTTCACCGATCTGAAGCTCGCCGAACGTCAAGGGAATCAGGACAAGCTCAGCCGTCTCCAGGCGATTCGCAAGGAACGATTCGAGCTGATGGAGCGGCTGGCCGAGCTTCCGCGCGATCTGACGTTCTACACGCAGATCACGATGGAGGCGGCTGAAGACATCACGTTTCTCGAGGCGATGAAAAAGGCGAAGATTCGAGGGGCGCTGGTGGGCGTCGAGGCCGTGACGGCAGAAGGATTGAAGACGGTGTTCAAGGATTTCAATCTGTCGGGCGACGCGCTGGTCCAGCGCCTCAAGACGTTTCACGCCCACGGCGTGCACGTGCTGGGGTCGTTCATCTTCGGTTTGCCGACGGATCGCGAAGACACATTCGAGGCGACGCGGCAGCTGGCGGAGAAATCGGGACTGACGTTCGCTCAGTTCGTGATGTTGACGCCGTTTGCCGGTACGGTCGACTTTGAGAAATGGGAAAAATCGTTCGGCGAAAACGTTCCGATGGTGGACGGTACGCCGATCACGCGCTACTGGCTGATCCCGCAGGCTTCGAGACCGAAGATGTTCATGGCTCATCCGACCATGAGCTCGGAGGAGATGCGCGCACGCACGCAGGGCGTTTGGGACAAGTTTTATAGCATGGGTTCCGTTTGGAAACGGTCGCGGTGTGTTTCTTCCTTGAGGGCGCGATTGGCTTTCGTGTTCGTCTCGAAACTGTATCGGCAGATGTATGCGAGCACCGGCATCTCGACGGATAGCGCGCGCAAGAGCAGGGCAACGGCGTGGGCCCGTTTGCTGGCGGTGCCTTGCCGCAAGCTATTTATTGGCCGTCCCATGCCGGAATTGCAGGTCCCGGTGCGAATCGCGCCGGATGTGAAGGCGGCCGCTGCTCAAGCCGGCACGTTCAACGTTCTGAGGTAATTCGGCTAATCTTCCCGCAACGCGGCCATCGGTTCGAGACGCGACGCCCGCAGGGCTGGAAGCAGGCTAGCCATCAAGGCGACCGCGGCGAGTAGAGTATCAGCCAAGCCGATCACCACCGGGTCGCCCGGCTGCAATCCATAGAGAAGTGAAGTCGCGGTACGAGCGGCGGCGATCGCGAGCGCGGTCCCGATCACCAGTCCCAACCCGACCAGCAAGCTCGCTTCGGCGAGGATCAGTCGAAGGACACTGCGGCGATTTGCTCCCAGGGCGATGCGAATCCCGATCTCGTTCCGCCGTTTCGCCACCATGTAGGAAATCACGCCGTATAAGCCGACGGTCGCGAGAACTCCCGCGAGTAGACCGAAGAAGCCAGAGAGGGTCGCCATCAGCCGTTCCCGGACCAGTGAGTCCTGCACCTGAGTTTTAAACGGCTGAAATTGAATCAAGACGGCGGCGTTCTGGTCATTGATCGTATTCTTTAAGCGCGGCAGCAGCGTTCCGAGGGGGAGTGTAGATCGAACGATAAGATTGTCTCCCGTTCCCGGTTTCTTTTCCTGAGTGACGGCGACATACACCAGCGGTTTGAAATTCTCGCGCAAACTTTGATACTTGGAATTTTTCACCAGACCGACGATCTGACAAACGTGCTCGGGCTCGCCCGGTCCAACCAGGACGCGAAACTGTTTGCCGATGGGATTCGCGCCGGCTAGAAATTTGTTCGAGAATTCCTGATTCACAATGGCAACTTCGGGCGATGCCGGAGTGTCATGGTCGTTGAAGTCTCGTCCGGCGATCAGCGGCATCCCCATGGTTTGGAAGTATCCGGCGCTTACGCGATCGAACCACGGAATCATTCTGTCGTTCTTGTTCTGGCCGAAAATCTCTATGACGTTGTTCCATCCGTTGCCGCTGAGTTGAACGATTCCGGCTGTGGCCGCCTGTTCGACTCCGGGCGTCGCGCGAACGGCCGCCAGCAAGTCGCGATAGAAAGCGGCGCGCCTCGCCACGGGATCATTCAATCGCGAAATATCGATTCCGGCGATCAGAAGTCCATCCTGTCGAAAGCCTGCATCCAGGATCATGAGCTTCCGCAAACTCCCGACAAACAGGAGCGCGCCCACCAGCAGCACCAGAGAAAGCGCAACCTGGCTCACCACCAGGATCCGGCGCAAGCCAAAGCGCTCACGGTCCGCGGTGAGGCCGCGGCCTGAGCCTTTCATGGCCGCGCTGGGAGGCGTGCGCGTCGCCCGAAGCGCGGGTGTCAGTCCGAAGAGGACGCAAGTCAGCACGGCGACAGCGGCAGTGAATACGAGCACTCTCCAGTCCGGTTCCAGTTCAAGGAAGAGAGGATTCCTGCCGGTCGCTAAGAAGGACACGAGTCCGCTGCTCAGCCAGTGCGCGAGGCCAGCGCCAAACGCAGTGCCGATCAGCGTCAGCAGCAGGCTTTCGGCGAGCAATTGGCGGATCAGGCGTCCACGATCGGCGCCGACGGCGAGACGAATCGCCATTTCGCGTTCCCGCGTGCTGGCGCGCGCCAGCGTGAGATTCGCCAGATTCGCACAGGCGATCAGCAGCACTAGTCCCGCGATTCCCAATAAGAGCAGAAGCGGCTGCTGATATTGCTCGCGCAGGTTCGACACTCCCAAGCCCGCCGGCTTCGCGGCGAGCTTGTACTGCGTGTAATACTTTGCGTCGTCGGGACGGTAGTTCGGGGGAACGGTAGCTTCGAAGACGGCAGGAGACATCGCGTTGACCTGCGCGGCCGCGCGCGCGACAGTCCAGCCCGGCTTCAGTCGTCCGATCACGGCCAGCCACCAGTGATGCCGCTTCGCAAGGTGGCTGTCTTCGCCCATGACCCACGGCTCCGCGCACACTGGGACCGCGACGTCGAAGTTCCGGCCCACCTCGACGCCAAAAAACTCCGGCGGCGTGACACCGATCACAGAAACTGGATGTCCTTCGAGCGACAATTTCTTTCCCAATGCCTCGGGATCGCCTCCGAATTCGCGCTGCCAAAACGAGTAGCTGATCACCGCGCCAGGCGAACCGCAGCCGGGCCGGTCATCATCGTCGCCAATCAGGCGGCCCAGCATCGGCCGGACGCCGAGTGTCGAGAAATACTGCCCGCTGACCCACAGGCCTTCGGCAAAGCGATCCTCGCCTCCGTTCGACAGATTGAACCGATAATCGCCCCACGCGAAAATTCCCGAAAAAGCTTGCTGATGATCGTGGATCTCGTGCCACTGCGGGTAAGTGAAATTCGGGCGGCGATCCGAAAAATTTCCCGAACAACAGTGGTCGTTCTTGGCGATTTCGAGTTCCGCGAGCTGTTCGGGATGCGACAACGGCAGCATGCGAAGCCGGACGGCGTTGAGTAACTCGAATATTGCGGTATTGGCGCCTATGCCGAGAGCCAGCGAAATGGTCGCGACGGCGAAGAAACCCGGGTTGATCCGAAGCAGGCGTCCGCCGTAGCGAAAATCCTGCCAGACCCCTCGTAGATTCATGCTTAGGTGAGGACGCCCGTCGCGCGGAAAAGTTAGCCGGTTACGTCACGATTCCAAATAGCGCACCGACGCCGGCGGTCAAAGCCATGGCCAGCGCGCCCCAAAACGTCACCCGGATGGCTCCGGTTGCGACGCCCGCTCCGCCGGCGCGGGCCGCCAGTCCGCCCAGAACCGCTAGAAAAATCAACGAGGTACCTGACACCAAGGGAATCAGCCAGGATTCCGGAGTCAGCGCCGTGACCAGGATCGGCATCGCGCCACCAATCGCGAAGCTGGCACCGGACGCAAGCGCGGCTTGAAGTGGACGGGCGCTCAGCGTCTCCGTGATGCCGAGCTCGTCGCGAGCGTGCGCGCCCACCGCGTCATGCGTCATCAACTGCTCGGCAACCTGTTTCGCGAGCGCGGGATCCAGACCGCGTGAGACGTAAATGTCTGCCAGTTCCTTGAGCTCCCCCACCTTGTCCGATTCGATTTCCTGGCGCTCCAGATCGAGGTCCGCTTTTTCGGTATCGGCTTGAGAATGGACCGAGACATACTCTCCGGCAGCCATCGACATGGCTCCGGCGACCAGTCCGGCGACGCCGGCGACCAACACGTTCCCGCGGTTTCGATGCGCGGACGCGACACCCAGCACCAGGCTCGCCGTGGAAAGAATGCCGTCGTTGGCGCCCAACACCGCTGCGCGCAGCCATCCGGTGCGTTTGGTCTTGTGTTGTCCCTTCACGAGCTCTGGCATTGTTGTGAGGTCCCCCGCGGTGACAGCCTACAACGCTAGAGTACAGGAAGAACGACGAACATCATGCCTCCAGCCGAGACACTACCTGCAAAGAACGCGAAGAGGAACATACATGTCTCACCCGAAGTGCTGGCGGCGGCGCGGAAGAAGGTCGACGAGCTGCTGCGGGACTTGCGAACTGCAACCAATGGTTTGACGCAAGCGGAGGCAGACTCGCGAACGGGGACGGCGGGTCCAAATGAGGTCGCACAGGAAAAACCGCCCGGTTGGCCCGTTCGCCTCCTGAAAATGATGCGCAACCCGCTGGTGATCCTGCTGGGGACTCTTTCGGCGATTTCCTTCGGGACCGGCGACGCGCGCGCCGGCACTGTGATGGCCATGATGGTCGTGCTCAGCGTGGGGCTCCGCTTCTTGCAGGAAGCAAGAGCGGACGCGGCGGCGGCGAAGTTGAAGGCCATGATCCACGTGACTGCGACCGTGGTTCGCGATGGCCAAGCCCGAGAGATCCCGCTCCGCGACCTGGTGCCCGGGGACATCATTCAGCTCTCGGCGGGCGATATGATCCCGGGCGATGTACGGGTGTTGTCTTCGAAGGACCTCTTCGTGAGCCAGGGCAGCCTGACCGGCGAATCGCTTCCGGTCGAGAAGTTTCACGATCCGGAAACCAAGGACGTGAGTTCTCCAACAGAGCTCACGAATATCTGCTTCATGGGGACCAGCGTCCAGAGCGGCACGGCGGTCGCCGTCGTCGTGACAACCGGCGTCCATACGTATTTCGGCAGTATGGCCAGCTCGATCACAGGGGAAAGGGTACCGACCAGCTTCGACCAGGGCTTGAACCATTTCACTTGGCTGATGATCAAGCTCATGTCTGTAATGGTGCCTCTGGTTTTCCTCATCAACGGATTCACGAAACACGATTGGAGAGGAGCTTTCTTTTTCGCATTAGCCGTGGCGGTGGGCCTGACGCCGGAAATGCTGCCCATGATCGTTTCCGTGTGCCTGGCCAAGGGAGCGCTGGCGATGAGCCGCAGGAAAGTAATCGTGAAGCGGCTCAACTCGATCCAGAATTTCGGCGCTATGGACATGTTGTGCACCGACAAGACCGGAACGCTGACCGAGGACCGCGTGGTCCTGATGCGCCATTGCAACGTCGCGGGGCAGGAATCCGAGGAAGTGCTGCTGGACGGCTACCTGATCAGCTACTTTCAGACCGGCCTCAAGAACCTGCTCGACCGCGCCATCCTGGATAGCACTGACTTTCACGCCAAGGCGACGATCGAGAAGTACAAGAAGCTGGATGAGATCCCTTTCGATTTCACGCGGCGCATGATGTCGGTTCTAGTGGAGAATCCCGAAGGCCAGGCGATCCTGCTCACCAAAGGCGCTCCCGAGGAAATTTTCGCCCACTGCTCGCAGTTTGAACTGGACGGAAAACTGTCACCGATGGACCCGAAATTGATGGTCGGGCTAAAGGAAGAGTACGAGAGTCTGAGCAATGACGGCTTCCGGGTGCTGGCGGTCGCGAATAAGGAACTTGCGGGAAAACAGATCTGTTCGAAAGAAGACGAGAGTGGACTGGTGCTGAAAGGGTACGTCGCGTTTCTTGACCCGCCCAAGGAAACTGCGGCGCGCGCGCTCGAGTCGCTGCATCAGCATGGAGTCGCAGTCAAGATCCTGACCGGCGACAATCCACTGATCAGCCGCAAGGTGTGCAAAGACGTGGGTTTGCTGCCGGATCCTATGTTGTTGGGCGGAGACGTCGAGAAAATGTCGGACGCCGAACTGGCTGAGGCGGCGGAGAAGACCACGCTTTTCGCGCGCGTGTCGCCGGCCCACAAGGAGCGAGTCATCCGCTCGCTGCGAGGCAAGGGGCATGTGGTCGGGTTCATGGGCGACGGGATCAACGACGCGCCGGCGCTGCGCGCCGCCGACGTCGGCATTTCAGTGGACACAGCCACCGACGTCGCCAAAGAGTCCGCGGATCTGATTCTGCTCGAGAAGGATCTCATGGTGCTCGGAGGGGGGGTCACCGAGGGACGCAAGGTGTTCGCGAATATCCTGAAGTATATCCGGATGGGGGCGAGCTCCAACTTCGGAAACATGTTCAGCGTGCTGGGCGCGAGCGCCTTTCTTCCTTTCCTTCCCATGGCGCCGATTCAGGTCCTGACCAACAATCTGTTGTATGACTTTTCGCAGGTCCCGATCCCGACCGACGCGGTGGACGACGAGCAGGTGGCTCGTCCTCGGCCTTGGAACATTGCGGAGATCACGCGCTTCATTCTCTTCATTGGCCCGATCAGCTCGATTTTCGACTACACGACTTTCTTCGTGATGCTCTGGGTTTTTAACTGTTGGGATCCATCACGCGCACCGGTGTTTCAAACCGGGTGGTTCGTTGAATCTCTGATGACCCAGACGCTGATCATCCATGTCATTCGCACCAACAAGATCCCCTTTATTCAGAGCCGGGCAAGCCGTCCGCTGACGCTGACGACCCTATGCGTGATGGCATTCGGGATGTGGCTGCCTTATTCGCCGGTGGCGTCAGCGCTGGGCTTCACGCACCTGCCATCGCTGTACTCGCCGATCCTGATGGCCACGCTGCTGGCATATGTCATCCTTACGCAGTTGATTAAAATCTGGCTGCTTCGGAAGAAATGGATTTAGACTACTCTGTCCTTAGTCAGAAGTGCGTTAGATAATTGCTGCCGCACGTAGCCATGCTAACGACGCCCGTCATCCCGAGCGTAGCGAGGGATCTGCTTTTAAAGCGCTGATAACAGCCGAACGACAAGTAGATTTCTCGCTCCGCTCGGAATGACTTTAGGGTCGGATGGCCATTATAGCCCCAGCATGTAATACTGCGATTTTCTGACTCAGGACACTAGTCTATCCCAAGGTCTAAACGGGTCGATTTTCCGTAAGAGCCTGCTCGTGGACAGAACGGTCTGTCCCCTTTTTCAGCAAGCTCCTAAGACATAGACTGAATTCATGCGGCCCTTTCTGTTCGCAATGAGCGCTCTGATGGTTGCCGCCGAGTCCTCTCAGGACGCGGCGGTGGTAGCAGCGTTGAGACACGCGGACGCCGGGATGGCGCACGTCAGGATTCTGCAGCGCAGTGCCGTGACGGGCGAGCTTGATCTGGTGATCGCAATCGGAAGCCCCGGCAACTGGGCGTTAGAGCCGGATCGCCTGGTTCCGTGGACCGATCAGCAAAAGCTGGGACTGTTTCTTCAGGACAAAAACCCGCCAGGCCGCGTGTACCCGCTCACGGTCGAGACAGGATCAGGGAGTTGCGTGATCAGGGTTGAGCGGATCACGAGCGCGGAGAGCGTGGTCGCGTGCACCGGAGACGACGTTCAGTCCACGCCGATGAATCACAAGTTTGTTTATGATTGGCGCGAGAAAAAGCTAGCCGGCCGTTTTTCTTATTCGCCATTCCGCATGTACCGAGTCTTTGCGGACGCGGGCGGCGCCGTTTTTGTCGGCGGTGACTCGCAGCGGGTGATCGCGATTTCGTACCAGCCCGGCAGCGGCCAGCCGTTTCGGGTGCTCAATGAGGCGGAAGCGCGTCCGTGGGTGGCTCGACTCCGCACTTCGGAAGGAACCGTCGGCGAAGAACGAAAACGAATCCTGTACGTAGAGCCGGAGGAGTTCCACCCGGTGCATTTCGGCGCGTTTAAGCTGGATCAGGAAAACGGAAACTCGTTCGGACCTCGGCTGGCGGTCATGGACCATCAGACTCGATACGAATTGCCGCAATCGAGCTATGACGCTTTCGCCGCGGCTCGGCCGGCCAGGGTGAAGAACAATTACGTGCGTGCGAACACAGAGTTCGACGAACGAATTGGCCCGTATCAAGTTGCTGACGCGAAGTTGTGGTTCGGAAAAACGTTTTATGACGGAGAAGGGACGACCGGAGTCGGAGGTTTCGGCTATTTCGATCCAGCGGATCGAAAATATCACTTGTTCGCTCCGTCAGAGATCGCCGACTGGTCCGTCACGGCGATTCTGGTCGAGCCGGATACGGTTTGGACCGCTCTTGCCCTTCGCGGTGAGTACGGCGGTCCGAGCGGCGGCGTGCTCCGATTCGACCGGCGGTCTGAGGAGATTCTCAAACTCGCAATGCCTGATTTCGGAGAACAATTTCTTCGCGTCGGCAACGATCTGCTGGTGGCGACGAGTGGTGGCATGGCCGTGATCCACGACGGCCAGGTAACCCGGTATTTCGTCGACCGAGATGCGGACGGGGGGCTACATGTGGTCCCGTCGTTCGCTCACGAAAAATAGCTATTTCGTCGGCTGATCCTTCCACCACCAGGGCTCAGCGAGCTTTTTCTCTACGGGCCAAACCTGGTTCAGGGTGTCGCCTTCCCACATGTCGCCGCCCTTCATAACGAAGCGGATCGTGTTGGTGTTGCGGATGTTTTCCAGCGGATCTTTGTTCAGAACCAGCAGATCGGCGAGCTTCCCGGGCTCAATCGAGCCGAGATCCTGGTCGTAGCCGATGGCTTGCGCTCCATATAGCGTCGCCGAGCGAAGGACTTCGTGATTGGTCATGCCGCCGGATTGGAGCGCCCACATCTCCCAGTGAGTTCCGATGCCCTGGAGCTGCCCGTGGCCTCCGATGCAAACGCGTCCGCCGGCATGGACAATCTTCGCGGCCTGCGCGGCCAGCTTGGGGAAAACCTGCTCCTCTTCAGAGAACCACGGACGCCGCTTGGCGCGTTCATCCAGAATGTCGTGCGGGATGAAGCGGCGAAGCTTGGTGTTATCGTGCACCGTAGTGGTTTCGTAAAAATAATTCTCCGCCCAGGGTCCGCCATACGCGACGATCAGGGTCGGTGTGTACGAAATTCCCGACCGTGCGAAAATCTCCACCACGTCTTTATACAGCGGCACGATCGGCAGGGCATGCTCGTTGCCGGAGAATCCATCGAGCGCATGCGTCAAGTCGAGCTTCAGATCCAGCCCGCCTTCGGTGGTCGGCATGATGCCGTTCTCCTTGCACGCCATCACCATCCATTCGCGCTGCTTGCGATTACCAACCATGTAGGACTTGACGGTGTTGGTGCGATAGTACTTCTTGTAGCGCTCCACCGTGCTGCGCGCCTCGTCGAGGCTTTGAAAATCCGTTGACGAAAATATTCCCGGACCAGTATTGAAAGCGCGCGGTCCGAGCATTTCGCCCATGTCGATCAAATCCTCATAAGCGAAGACGTCATTCGTCGACGTCTGCGGATCGCGGCCGCTGGTAACGCCGTAAGCCAGATTCGCCATGAAAACCCAGCTTTGCGGATCGAGTTCCCCACGCGCGATTTCGATCCAGTGCGCGTGCACGTCGACGATCCCGGGCATGATGGTGGCGCCCTTCACATCCACGATTCGCGCGCTGGCGGGAACCGGAACCGATCCACGCTTGCCCACCGCAGCGATGCGATTGTCGGTAACGACGATATCGCCATCGGGAATCACTTCGTCGCCCTTCATGGTGATGATCTTGGCTCCGCGCAACACGACGGTACCGGTCGGCTTGCGGCGCGGCTGCTCGATTCCGACCTCGATCTCCTCAGCCAGAGATTTCTTCGGCGCGGGCTTGGCGTCTTCGTCCTTCTTTTCCGCGTCGGCATTGTCGGCGCGCGGAGTATCGTAAGTCACCGTAGAAAGCGCCTGATGGAAGAAGCTGGACCCGAGCGCCCATGTCATGGTCTTGCCATCGTCGGCCCACTGGAAATCGTCGGCGCCCAGGTCGGTGAGCTTTTTTACCGGAACCGAAGGCGTGTTTACGTTGATGCTCGGCGTCTCACCACCGGCGGCGGGCATCGCGATCAGGAAAAGCTGTTCGTTGAGTTTCGCCAGCGCGTGTTTTCCATCCGGCGAAATCCGCACGTCAGATGCGGGAGTCGGCTGCGGTGTACGGCTCTTGCCTTCCACCTTAATGATCGTCCGCCGATCCGTGCCATCCCAACGGAACGATTGCAACCCCTGATTCGAGTACACGTAAATTCGATCCGCGTCGTGCGTGAAATGCGGCCGTCCGGTGCCGCGCGCGGGAACGATCAGCGTCGCATCTCCGCCTTCAGCCGGAACCCAAACGACGTCCATCCCTATGCCGGATTGCGCGAAACCGCTGGTACCCGTCAATCGAGCCTGCCTGGCTTGCCGCAAAGCAACGACGCGTTTGGAATCGGGCGACCAGACCGGATCGCGATAAAACGCCGGTACTCGCGTCAGTTTGATCGGCGAGCCCGAGCCGTCGGCGGGGACCTTCCAGAGGTCGCCGCCATCGTCGTTCCAGGTCGCGTACGCGATCCATTTCCCATCCGGCGACCACGCGGGCTGAAACTCGCGCGCGTTCGCAGACGTGAGCCGCGACGCTTTTCCGCCCAGTGTGTCCATTTTATAAAGGTGCGTGAGCGACGAAAAAACGATGTGTTTCCCGTCCGGCGATTCGCTGGGCGTCTGAATCAGCCGGGCTTTCACGGGCCCTTCGTCCACGCGAGATGCGAATTTCAACTCGGGGCCGAGATCCTGCGAAACTTTAGCCGTGAACGGAATATCGGACGCCTCCCCAGTCGAAATCTGCACGCGATGAATTTTTCCGCCGTAAGAAACGATGATGTCCTTCGAATCAGGAGTGAATGAGAACCCGGGGAGCACATCGCGCGTCGCCGCCGATTCCTGATCGTCGCGCTGAACGGGATATTTCAGCCATTTTTCTTCGCCGCTCGCCAGGTCGCGAACGCGCAGCCCGGTCTCGGTGTCCTGACGCGTTCCGAAAACCATCTTCGATCCGTCGGGAGAGATGACAGGACGAAAGGCGGACCCCGGCGCGCTTGTGATCACGTCTTCGTCGCCCGTCGTGCGGTCGCGGCGAACCACCTGCCAGATCGGAAACGTCGTGTTGTAACGTGAAATTCCCGGTGCGGCGGGCAAAATAGAAATACTTCCCGTCGGGCGATGCAACCGCGCCCAGCGCGCGCAAGCGTTGCTGCGGCGGAGTGGTCGCCGTTGGCGACGATTTCGTCACCTGCACGCCCGAACCGCCCTGTATGTTGTACATCCAGATCTCATGAAGACCGTTGTTGGGCTTGCGCGAAACCAGAACGTAATCGCCATCGGGCGTCCAGGAAGGAGATTCGAAATCCCCCTGCGGATCCTTACTGAGCTGCTTCGGATCGCCGCCGTCGAGGTTGCAGATCCACAGATTCTCCGACCCGTCGCGATCGCTGATGAACGCGATTCGCTTCCCGTCCGGTGAAACCGACGGCTGCGAGTCGAAGGCCAACCCCGTCGTGACCGGCTTGGCTTCGCCGCCGGTGATCGGCAGCGAATACAGGTCGCCCAGCAGCTCGAAAATGATGGTCTTGCCGTCCGGAGTGAGCGTCAGCGAGAGCCAGGTCGCTTCATCGGTGGTAAATTCGATTTTCCGTTCGGGTTTCAGCGGAAGACCCGGTTTCTTGGGGCTTTGCGCAAATAGCGGCAGCGCGAGCAGGCAAAACAGCAGGCGACGGTTCATGCTGCGGATTTTATCACTAACCGGTAACTTTTTAGCGCCGAAGCGGTATTGGCCGTTATGGGAAACCTCGCGGCCGATCTGCGTTTCGCACTGCGCACGTTTCGTAAGTCCCCGGTTTTTGTCGCCGTAGCCACGCTTTCGCTCGCGCTGGGGATCGGCGCCAACACGGCGATCTTCACATTAGTCGATCAGCTCATGCTGCGCTTGCTGCCGGTGAAAAATCCCGAGCAACTGGTCACTCTATGGGGACGCGGAGACCACTACGGCGGGAACAACGGGATGTACAAACTTTCCTACCCGATGTATGTGGACTTTCGCGACAAGAATCAGGTCTTCGATGCCATGTGCGGAGCCTGGGACACGTCCATCAACCTCAGCTTCGACGGCCGGACTGAGCGCATCGCCGGTCAACTCGTAACCGGGACGTATTTTCCCATGCTCGGCGTTGGCGCCGCGCTGGGGCGCGTCTTCACGCCGGATGACGACAAGATCAAGGGCGGCCATCCGCTGGTGGTCCTGAGCTACCGGTACTGGATCACGCGTTTCGCGGGAGATCCGGGCGTCATCGGAAAGAAGCTCTCGGTGAACGGATATCCCATGACGGTTATCGGAGTCAGCCAGGCCGGTTTTGACGGCACCGATCCTGCCAACTCACCGCAAATTCGCGTGCCCATGCTGATGGAGGAGCAGGTCGACCTGGGCAGCGATAATTTAGAAAACCGCCGTTTCCGTTGGGTGAGCGTTTTCGGCAGGATGAAGCCGGGCGAAACCATCGCGCAAGCCAAGGCCGGTCTTCAGCCTTTGTTTCACCAGACCATCGAATGGGAAGTTCAGCAAAAAGAATTTTCACGCGCCGCCCCCATCACCAAGGAAAAATTCCTCAGAATGTGGATCGATCTTCTGCCCGCTTCCAAGGGACAATCGGACGCGCGGCGGCAATTCTCGAACCCGCTCCTGGTGCTGATGTCGATTGTCGCTCTGGTGCTTCTGATCGCCTGCGCCAATGTCGCCAATTTGCTAATCGCGCGCGCGACGGCGCGGCAAAAAGAGATCGCGGTACGGCTCGCGCTGGGCGCCGGACGAAACAGAATCGTCTCACAACTGTTGATGGAAAGCCTGCTGCTAGCAATGGCCGGAGGCATAGCGGGGCTCGCGCTGGCCGTCTGGATCGATCGGACTTTAGTCAGCTTCCTGCCGGCAAGAACCAGTCAGTTCGCCATTTCGACCACCCCCGATTGGCGCGTTCTGGCATTCAACCTGGGGGTTTCTCTTCTGACCGGCGTGATTTTCGGACTGGTCCCGGCGCTTCAATCTACGCGTCCCAATCTGGCTCCGACGCTGAAGGACGAAGTCGGCTCGATCACCGGCGGAGCTTCGGTCGGGCTGCGGAAGGCGCTGGTCGCTGCGCAAGTCAGCCTGTCGCTGCTACTGTTAATCGGCGCGGGACTCTTCATTCGCAGCCTTCAGAACCTGAAAGACCTCGACCCAGGTTTCAAAACCAGGAATCTGCTTACGTTCTCAGTCGATGCCAGCTCCAACGGCTATCCGAAAGAGCGCACACTGCAATTTTACCGGCAGTTGAAAGAAAAGATCGACACCACGCCGGGAGTGGAATCGTCAACTCTCGCGGTGGTCCCCATACTTGAAAACAACGAATGGGACAATTGGGTGAGTCTCGAAAATTTCACGCCCAAGCCGGGTGAATGGATCGATCCCCACGTGAATTTCGTTTCGCCCGACTATTTCAAGACTCTGGACGTGCCGCTTCTTGCAGGCCGCCATTTCCGAATCACCGATGCGGACGGCGCGCCCAAAGTGGCCATCGTCAACGAAAAATTCGCAAAACGGTATTTCGGAGGCAACGCACTCGGCCGGCACATGGGATTCGGCGGCGATCCAGGCACCAAGCTCGATATCGAAATCATCGGTATAGCTCGCGATACCAAATACGAAAGCATGCGCGACGAGATGCCCATCGAAGTCTTCACGCCGTACCTGCAAAGGAATTACACCAACACCATGCGAGCGTACATCCGCACCGCGCGCGATCCGGAGCAGATGTTCTCGGCAATGCGCAGCGTGGTAAACAGCATCGACTCGAACGTCCCTATGTACCAGATGCGAACCCTGGAAAAGCAGGTGGAGAATTCCCTGGTCACGGAACGCCTGGTCGCCAGCCTGTCAAGCGCATTCGGGCTGCTGGCGACGCTGCTCGCCGCAATCGGGCTTTATGGAGTGATGGCGTACACGGTGGCGCGCCGGACGCGTGAAATCGGCATCCGCATGGCTTTGGGCGCAGCGGGCGGCGACGTGATCTGGATGGTGATGAAAGAAGTTCTGATTCTGATCGCGATCGGTATCGGCGCCGCTCTTCCGCTCGCATTCGGGTTGACCGGATTTGTGAAAGCGCAGCTTTACGGCATCGCGCCCTACGATCCACTTTCGATGGTTTTGGCGACCGCAGGAATCGCAGTGGTGGCATTGACCGCTGGGTACATACCGGCACGCCGAGCGACCAGAGTCGATCCGATGCGCGCCCTTCGTTGGGATTAGACTCGCACCGGCTGGACCGGCCGGATGCTGACATTCCAGAAGCGGTCTGACAACACTTAAGACTGCTGATTAGCTTGCGCGCAGCTTTTGCATCAATCGCGCCAGCGCCTCATCTCCCGAGCCTGACGACGCGCAGTTTGACTTGCGCTGCTGCCAGAGCTGCTCGGCGAGCATCAGACGCTCCTCGGCGAGTTCGTTGGTGATGTTGCGGCGTACCTTCGCCTTCAGTTCTTTATCCGCCTCGTCGAGCAAGCCCCGCGACTGCGCGTCCGCTTGGCACCGCGCCAGAGCGTCGCGCGCCAGCTCCAAAATTCGAACGCTCCGGCGGAATTTTTCGGCGGAACTGAGAAGCCGCAACGTTGGGTCGAGCCCAGCCATTTCATCCGCAAGATCCGCTTGGTCCGTCGCTCCCGCGCTCCTAAACGCCGTCGCCGCGGCGCGATAATTTCCCAAAGCCAACTCGGCTTGACCAAGACCTTCATAGTTCGCTTTATCGGAATCTACGTGGATTAATGCGCGATAAGCGGCTTCCGCCCGGCTCGGCGCGCCGGCTACCAAGAAAAGATGCGCCACCTGTTTCCGAACCGCGATATCGTTTGGCGCCTGGTTTTCGAGCGGCAGCAGCTCCGCCAATAAATCCTTCTCGGATCCGTTGGCGGCGAGAAGATTTGCCAGTTCCAGCCGGGCTTGCATCGCGCGCGTGTTTCCGTCTTGGTCCCAAGTCCCGTAAATCGCGCGATGATAATAAGCTGCGGTGTCCGTTGGTTGGCCGCGCCGGACCGCAAGACGCGCTTCCAGCAGATTGGCTTCGCCATCGTTCGGCGTGCGATCCAGAACATCCGAGAGCATCGTTTGCGCCTCTCCGAACTTGCCCGCCTGGATCAGCGCCGCGGCCAATCGCAAGGCATATCGGCTATCGGTGCGATCCATGGCGTGAGCTTTCCGAAGCTGGTCCACTGCGTCAAGTGCGCGATTGGCGTCGAGCAGCCGCCTGCCCGTGTTGTAATATGTGCGAGCCTGCGCGCGCGTTTCTTCACTGTCGACACGAGCCAGCACCAGATCGATGGCCCACAGCGAACCAATCACCGCGGCCACAATGGCGATCAGGCCGAGTTGATTGGTACGAGGACGGCTAATCGGCGCCATCGCGCTCCACTCCATAGGCCGCGAGAACGTCGGCCAAGGTTATGATCCCGCGCGATTCGCGAATATTGGCGCGGCTTACGACTGGCAATGCATCGACAGCGGCGGCGCCCATTCGCTCCAGCGCGACCGCCAGCGGATGATCGGGATGCACGTACGGAAATTCTGAATCGGGCGCGACCAGTTGGCGCAAAGTATGCGCCCAGGCGCGTTCTTCCAGGTCGCGCACTGTAACAATCCCGTAGAGCTTATCGGCATCGCCAACCGGCCACGCATTGCGGCCCATCTCGGCCAAGCGCTGGTTGGCCGCGGGCAGCGTGAGGTCGGCTCCCAGCGGTGCGGGTCCGGATTTCATCACTTGTGACACACGAATCCCGTCGGGTTCCCGGCGCGATTCGCCGGTGGGCAGAAAAACTCCTTCCTGGAGAGCGAGAGCTTCATAAATCGGCTCGCGCTGCAGCTTCTGCGAAACGAAAAAGCTGATCAGGTTCGCAATCATCAGCGGAACGATGATCGAATAGTCGCGCGTCATCTCGAAAATCATGATGACCGAGGTGAGCGGAGTGCGTACGATTCCTGCAAACGCGGCGCCCATCCCGATCAGCGCGTAAGCTCCGGGATTCGCGGTGATGTGAGGAAACAGCGAATGGGCGATGCTGCCGACGCTGCCGCCGATCATGGCGCCGATGAACAGGCTGGGCCCGAAAATGCCGCCGGCGTTGCCCGATCCGTAACAGGCCGGCGTTGCGATCAGCTTCAGAATCGCCAGCGCAGCGACGGTTTTCAAAGGAAAATCCCCGCCCAGCACCATGTCGACGAAATCGTACCCGACGCCAAGCACTTCCGGCAGGAACCAGCCCATCAGACCCACCAGCAGTCCCCCGGCCGCGGGCTGCAGCCATTCGGTGGATTTCGGAAACGTCTTGAACCAAACACGGATGCGAAGCAGAAGCTTGACGAATACGACGGACGCGAGGCCTCCGATCAGACCGAGGATCGCGTAAAAGCCGAATTCGAGGGGATTCACCAATTGGTACGGCGGAACATGAAACAGCGGCTGATCGCCGAGAACCAGGTGCAGCACCATCCAGGAGGTAGCCGAGGCGATCACCACGGAACCGAGCACGGGAGCGTGCAGGTCGCCCAAAATCTCTTCGAGTGAAAACAACACTGCGGCGATGGGCGTGTTGAACGCGGCGGCGAGCGCGGCCGAGCATCCCACCGGCACCAGCGATTTCACGTCCTCGGAGGCGAGCCCGAAGCGCCGGCCCAGAACGGATGCGATCCCCGCGCCGATCTGCACGGAAGGTCCTTCGCGGCCAAGTGCGATGCCGCTGGCGAGCGAGCCCGAGCAGCACAGAAATTTTCCGATGACGGTCTTGAACGAGATATAACCGTTATTGATGAAGATCGCGAACTTGGTCTGCGGGATTCCGCTGCCACGCGCGTTGGGAAAGTAACGCGAAAGAAGAAATCCGGTGGCGAGCGCGCCGGCGGTCGGGATCAGAACGCGCCGCCAGGCAGCTCCGCCGGCCGGATACATGCGCGCAGCCAGGCGGCCAGTCAGCAGGATGAATGCGACCACCACCAGCCCGACCGTCACCCCGATGACCAGGCTGAGGAAGATCGTAAGGTTGCGCGGGGTCGCCCGTCGAGGCGGCTCAGGGCTCACGATTCCAGGCTAACGCAAGCGAACGTTCCGTTGACGATACTCAGACGTCTGTATACTGGGAAGTCTTAGTTATGCCCAAACCGGACTCTCTGCAAGGCTCGCTCGATCTGCTGGTCTTAAAGATTCTCTCGCGCCGCCTGCGCCTGCACGGCTACGCCATCATGACCGCCATTCAGGACATGTCCGGCGACGTCCTGCGCGCTGAAGAAGGCTCGCTCTATCCCGCGCTCCATCGAATGGAAGAATCCGGCTGGATTCGCGCCAAGTGGATCACCAAAGACAACGGGACGGCGGGCTCGCATGTATGAATTGACGGCGGCCGGCAGGCAGCAGCTTGCCGCCGAGGAGTCGCGCTGGCAGGCGGTTACTTCGGCGGTGAATCGTGTTTTAAGAATGGCCTGACTGGTCCGCCGGGCAGCCGGGTGGAGGATAATAGCAGCAATGCTGCTTTCGAGGAAGGCGCTGCTCGCGGCGTTCGGACTGGCTGTAACACTCGCGGTTTTGAGCGCCCAAAGTACGCGAACCTACGGCCCCGGCCGCGTCTGGTGGGACGCTGGGCAGGCCGATGTTCTGCCTTGGGACGAGGATTACGACGATCCGGAGGGACAGGTTCGCATCCTGAACACTTCGGGCGCGATCCACACCGGGGACCATCCCTTCTTTGAAGCGCTGGGGACCAACGGCCGCGCCTGCATCACTTGCCACCAGCCGTCCAACGCGATGAGCGTGTCGGTCGCGAGCCTGCGCGACCGTTGGAAAGAGAACCAGGCCAAGGATCCCATCTTTGCCGCAGTCGACGGTTCCAATTGTCCGGATCTGCCGCAGGACGCGATGAGCTCGCACTCCTTGCTCCTCAACCACGGCCTGTTCCGGATCTCGCTGCCCATGCCGAAGAACGCAGAGTTTCAGATCGAGATTGTCCGCGACCCGACGGGATGTAACACCAGCCCCATCTATGGACTCGCCGGCGCGAATCCATCCGTCTCCGTTTTCCGGCGCCCGCGGGTCGCGGCGAATCTGAAATTCGTGATGAAACTCATGGCCGACGCCCGGGAGCCGTCGCTCGAAACTCAGGCCGTCACCGCCATCATGGTCCACGAAGAGGCCAAGCTGCCGCCCACACCGGAGCAGCTCCGCAAGATTATCGAGTTCGAATCTCAGATCTACACGGCCCAGGTCTCCGATATTCGCGGCGGATACCTGAATGGCAAGAACGACCCGCCGGCTTTAGGCCCGGAGAATCTAGCGACCGGCAAGGCCGGCGCGCTGCCCGGGAATTCCGTCAGTCCCGTGTTGCTCGGGATCGAGGTCTGGCGCAAACCGAAAGACGCGGGGGACCTGGGAGTGCAACTCGAGTTTCGCGCTTCGGTGGCGCGTGGAGCCGATGTATTTTTCGCCCGTCCGTTCCGTGTGCGCGAGGACTCCGGCATATACACCTGCGCGAGCTGTCACGCCGCCGGCAATACACGCTATGTTGGTATCGATGCCAGCAACCGGCCGCCGTCTGATCAGCTGCCGGAACTTCCCCTGTTCCGAATCACGTGCGACCCAAAGGCCCCGCCGCATCCGATTTTAGGTCGTGTCATCTATACGCAAGACCCCGGGCGGGCGCTGATCACCGGGAAATGCGCGGACGCCGGATCCATCGTGATGCAGCAATTCAGAGGACTTGCAGCGCGAGCTCCCTATTTTTCAAATGGATCCGCAGCGAGCCTAGGTGACGTCGTCGACTTCTACAACCAAAAATTCGACATCAAGCTCACAGAAAAGGAAAAGCAGGATCTGATGAATTTCTTGCGAGTCTTATGACATCATCCAGAAAAGAGGCCATTCGGGCCTATAAAGAACGCAAGATTCCGCGCGGCGTGTTCGCGATGCGGTGCCGCGTCACGAACCACGTTTGGGTAGATTCGACCCTGAACCTGGAGGCCGCGGAAAACAGAATTTGGTTCGCTTTGCGCCAGGGCGATATTCACAGCGATAAATCGCTCGTAGCGGAATTTCAGGCCCACGGCCGGGAAGCTTTTACCTTCGACGTTCTGGAACAGATCGACGACGACATTACGCCGATAGCCCTTAAAGACCTTCTCAAAGAGAAGAAACTCCACTGGATGGCGCAGTTGAGCGCAACGTCGATTTCTCCCGTCTAATCGTGGGCGCCTTCGAACGACTGCTGCTGGCGATCCGTGAACATCTGCGCTGGAGCTGGGCCGCGCTGGCCGCCTACGCGGCCGCGGTCACATTTCCACATGAAAACGTCCAGTATCTGGTCAACCTGATCGCGATCCGGTTCACGCACAAACGCCTCTATCAGGGCTCGGCGGTCATCGCTCTGTTCGAGGCGGCGCTGCTGACGTTCATCGTCATCAGACGGCTCGGCAAGCAAGCTGAGCGAGGCAGGGCCGGTGCTTTCTGGATTCTTACGCTCGGTCTGATCTTCGGCACCTGGCGCGTCTTCACGGCCAATAATGTCGAGCTGGTTCACTATCCGCAGTATTTTCCAGAAGGCGTCGCGCTGGCTGCGCTGACGCTTTCTCCCGCCGAGGCATTGGCATGGGTCACGATTCTGGGCGGACTCGACGAGTGCTACCAATATTGGCATCTGATGGGCGACAAGCTGGTTCCTTTCGACTTCAACGACATCTATATGGACCTTCTCGGCGGCGCGGCCGGAGTCTTGTTTGCGATGGCTTTCCTGCGATGCAAGTCTCGGCCGGCGGGCTCGTGGTCGATCAAGAAAATGTTTTGGCGGCCCGGCATCGTGGCGATTCTCGGTGTCACTTCAACGGGTCTCGCGCTGTGGTGCTTCGGCCTCATGCAGCTTTACCATGACAAGACCAAGCCGCATTACTGGTTCGCTCTGAGTCGAATGAAGTCCCCGGCTTTCTGGGTGGTGGTTGGCGCCAACGGGCCGCATGCCTACCACACGCTCTCGCCCGTCGAGGGGCCCATCCTGATCCTGGCGACCATCGCGCTGTACGGAATGCTCGACCGCCGCTTGGAGATTTCTGTGTTGCAATGAAGGTATGAACCGATGGACCGTAGTGGTATTTTGCGGTGCATTTCTTGCAACCTCCGCTCCCGCCGATGAAGGCATGTGGACCTTCGATAACCCGCCGATCAAGCCGATCCAGGAAAAGTACGGCTTCACACTTACCAAGGAATGGCTGGATCACGTGCGGCTTGCCTCGGTGCGTTTGAACGACGGAGGTTCGGGATCTTTCGTCAGCACGCACGGCCTCCTGTTGACCAATCATCACGTGGCTCGCGGGCAGTTGCAGAAGAATTCTACGCCCGAACACAACTACATTCGCGACGGGTTCTATGCACGGACCGAAGACCAGGAAATGAAATCGCCGGACATGGAAGTCAACGTCCTGATCTCTACCGAAAACGTCACTGCCCGGGTTCAGGAGGCCGTGAGAGGCGCGAAAAACACCGACGAAGAGTTCGCGCTGCGAAAAAAGATCATCGCGCAGATCGAGCGCGAAAGCACCGGGAAAACCGGTCTGCGCAGCGACATCATCCCCTTGTATCAAGGCGGCGAATACTGGCTGTATCGCTATAAGAAATACACCGACGTGAGGCTCGTCTTCGCGCCTGAAGAGCAGGCCGCCTACTTCGGCGGCGATCCCGATAACTTCACCTATCCCCGCTACGACCTGGACATGGCTCTGTTCCGCGTCTACGAGAACGGCAAGCCCATCGACACTCCGAATTATTTGAAGTGGAACGCGAAAGGCGCCGCCGACGGGGAACTCGTTTTCACGTCCGGCAATCCCGGTTCGACCGATAGACTCGACACTTTTTCCCAAATCGAGTTTCGCCGCGACATCATGCTTCCCAACGAATTGAAAATCATCAAGCACAGAATCGCCGTGCTCGAACTATTTTCAAAGACCGGGAAAGAACAGGCGCGCGAAGCCGAGACCGAGATTTTCGATCTTGAAAACGGTGTGAAGGAATACGAAGGCGAGCTGAACGGACTGGAAAATCCTCGTGTGATGAATACCAAACGCAGTGAGGAGGAGAAGTTTAAAGCGGCCGTGGCTGCGAATCCCGGGTTGAAATCGGAATACGGCGGAGCATGGGACGAAATCGCGGCGGCCGAGCGTAAGGCCGCGACGCGCATCAAGGAACGTTTCTATCACAGTACGGACTCGCGTTTCGCGGGGATCGCGGCGGCGATCGTTCAATACGTAGCGGAGGTGAAGAAGCCCGATGGGCAGCGCCTGCCGGGATATCACGATTCGCAACTCGAATCGCTCCGCTTCGACTTGTTGTCGCCCGCGCCGGTCTATCGCGACATGGAAATCGCGCGGATCACCGGGCAGCTCGATATGGACGTGCAGGAAATGGGGTCGAGCGACCCGTACCTGCGGATCGTCCTCGGCGGTAAAAGCCCTCATGACGCCGCGCTCGCGATGGTGAACGGCACCAAGTTGGACGATCCCGATGTGCGGCGCAAGCTGATCGAAGGAGGCGAGGCCGCCGTCAACGCATCCACCGATGCGATGGTCGTCATGGCGCGCAAGCTCGACCCCATGCGCCGGGACTACGTGAAATGGATGGAAGATAACGTGGAAAGCATCGAGCAGCGCGCCGGCGAAAAGCTTGGCCGCGCACGCTTCACCGTTTACGGAAAAAGCACGTATCCCGACGCGACGTTCACGCTGCGCCTGTCCTACGGAACCGTGAAGGGGTATCCGATGAACGGCACCAAAGCGCCTTCGAAGACCACGTACTACGGCTTGTTCGACCGGGCCGCGGGCTTCGACTACGCGCCGCCGTTCAACGTGCCATCGCGCTATCAGGAAGGACGGACGAAACTGGATCTGGCTACGCCGCTGGATTTCGTGACCACCAACGACATCGTCGGAGGAAACTCCGGCTCGCCCGTAATCAATCGCTCCGGAGAAATCGTCGGGCTCATTTTCGACGGCAATATCGAATCCCTGGCGGGCGATTATGTTTACGACGGCGAAACCAACCGCGCCGTCGCCGTGCACACCGCGGGCATGACGGAAGCGTTGCGCAAAATGTACGAAGTGGATCGTTTGCTTCACGAGCTCGGCGCCCAGTAACCGCGCCGTTCGAAATTGTTTTTCCTGGAAATATCTCGCGCCGCGCCAACGGTCGATCGGTTCCCGGCGTCCCTGCAATTCACCCCAGAAAAGAGAAAAGCATCGTGTTACGCTGGGCGAGAAACGCCCATGACCAACACCAGCTTCCCTCTGCCTCCAGTGTCCATGCGCGGACTCGTCAGCCCGGTGATCGATGAGAGCTACTACGACAATCCCAGCGGCGACTACATCTGGGGACCTCTGGATATTCCGCCTCTGAAAGCCGGCCAGGCCTACGAAAAAATCTTCGACTTCGGCTGTGGCTGTGGGCGCGAAGCGCGGCAGTTACTGCTTCAAAAAGACAAGCCGCGATCCTATGTAGGCCTTGACGTAAACCCCGAGATGGTCAACTGGTGTAAGAAAAACTTGAAGCACGATGGATTCAGTTTTCATCACCACGATGTGTGGAATCCGACCTACGCGCCGAATAACTCAAAAAATCGCGTCGCGCCGATCAAGCAATTGGGTTCGGGATTCACTCTGATCGAGGCAAACTCCGTTTTTACGCATCTGCACGCCGATCAGACCAAGTTTTATCTGGAACAGATGCAGTCCATGCTCGCACCGCTCGGCCTGATTCGAGGGACGTGGTTTCTGTTTAATAAAGCCTGTTTCCCCATGATGAACGAGCATCAGAATACCATCTTTGTGGATGAATTCGACACAACCAGCGCTGTTTATTACGATTGGCTTTATCTGGTAAATCTGATTAAATCCATGGGATATCGAATGGTTAAGATCGTTTGGTCGCCTTTTATGGGCTTCCACAACATGATTTATCTTGCCAGGAACCGTGCCTTTACGGAGCTCGTCGACGCCGTGCCTCCAGGGTCGAAAGTTCTGGGCTTCTGACGTGCGCATGTAACCGCTCCGAGCCAGGTACCAATTACCTTTCATTACACGGCCGGCGGCATGTTTCGTGTTAAATACAAGGTGGAGGGTTTTCCGCGACGAAAACGACCGGTTGGCTAGCTCTCGGTCTAGGCTCGGCGGTGGTTTCGTTCGCCGCAAGCACCGCGCCGGGCAATCCGACTTTCGATAAGGACGTTGCGCCCATCCTCAACCAGCGCTGCGTCGAATGCCACCGCGCAGGCGAAGTCGCGCCCATGGCGTTCACCAGCTACAAAGAAGTCCGGCCCTGGGCCAAAGCGATTCGCGATCGCGTGGTCGCGCGGCAGATGCCGGTATGGCTGGCCGACCCGCATTTCGGCGAGTTCAAGAACGACCGCCGGCTGCCGCAGGTCGAGATCGATACCCTCGCCAACTGGGTCGCCAATGGCGCTCCTGAAGGCGATTCCCGCGATTTGCCCGTGCCGCCGAAGTTCGAAGAAGGATGGCGCCTCGGCAAGCCGGATGTCGTGATCGACATCGGCCGCGACTTCGACGTTCCCGCCACCGGCGTGGTCCCGTATCAATACTTCACGGTTCCGACCAATTTCACTGAGGACAAATGGATTGAAGCCGCCGAAATCCGCCCCGGCAGCCGCTCCGCCGTGCATCACGTCATCGTGTTCATTCAGGAGCCGGGCAAAGGAGTGCCGCTGGGAATCGAAGGCGGATCTCTGCTGGTCGGCTATGCCCCCGGCGAGCAGCCGTTAAGGCTCGATCCTGGCACGGCGAGACTGGTCAAAGCCGGATCGATGTTCCGGTTCCAGGTGCATTACACGCCGAACGGGACAGCGTTCAAGGATCGCCCCTACGTCGGGTTGCACTTTGCGAAGAATCCTCCGAAAACTCGCGCTTACACCGCAGGCGCCCTAAACTTCAACTTCAAAATTCCTCCCGGCGATCCGAACTATGAAGTGAAATCGAGCTGGACCGCCAAAGACGACGTGGTACTCATCGGCCTGACGCCGCACATGCATTTCCGTGGAAAAGACTTCAAGTACACCGTCACCTATCCCGACGGCCGGCAGGAAGTGCTGCTCAGCGTCCCCAAATACGATTTCAACTGGCAGTTGCACTACGAACTGAAGGAACCGCGCAATCTCCCCAAAGGCACCCGCATCGATTGCGTGGCGCATTTCGACAATTCGGCGAACAATCCCGCCAATCCAGACCCTGCCAAAGAGGTTCACTGGGGCGATCAGACCTGGGAGGAGATGATGATCGGCTTCTTCACCTACGTTGTCCCGGTGAAGACCGAAGTCTCCAAAGCTGAATAACCGAAGCGGCGTGTTGTACACTCAAAGCTGATGCGGCTATCCGCCGGCGCCGTTCTTTTTCTGACCGCCTGCTGGTGGCTTCCGGCACAGACCTCTGCCCGAAGAGCAGCCCCCGCAAGCCCCAAGGTGGCCGTCGATCCACCACCACCCGAAAAGTTGGATCCTGTCTCCGACAAACTGACCTACGACGTTGAGTGGCGCCTGATTCATGCTGGTACCGTGGTGATTGAGGCCCAGAAAACTCATGCCGATCTGCATCTCGACTCGGCGGGAATGGTTTCATCCCTGTTCAAGATTCACGATATCTATTCGGTCGATTACGATGAGCCCTTCTGCGCCTCCAGCGCCGTCATGGATTCGGAGGAGGGCAAGCGCCATCACGAAACCAAGATCACGTACGATCGTTCTCAGAACCGCGCGACCTATCTCGAGCGCGATGTCCTCAAGGATTCGGTGATGCATACCGCCAGCGTCGACATCCCCAACTGCGTGCACGAAGTGGTCGGCGCTTTTTTAAAGCTTCGAAACATGAGCGTGGCCCCGGGCACGTCGACACAGATCCCGATGAGCGATGGCCGCCGTTCGGCAGCGGTGAAGATCGACGCGCAGGAGCTCGAAGAAGTGAAGACTCCCGCCGGCGACTACAAGACCATGCGCTATGAGGCCAACATGCTGAACGGGGTGATCTATTCCCGGAAAGGCCGCGCTTTCGTGTGGCTGACCAATGACTCGCGGCATTTGCCCGTACAGATCCGCCTGCGCATGCAATTCCCGATCGGGACCGTCACGCTGCAACTGGCAAAGGAGGAGCATCCTTGAAACCTAAAATCCTCGCGTTGGCGCTAGCAGCGGGCGCGATCTCGTTCGCCCAAGCGCCGCAGGCGCAGATGGCCGCGAAGGACGTGAATCAGCTTTGCGTGCGCTCCACTCAACTGATGGAGGCGGGCGGAGTCGCCGTACCCGATTTGCACAACGCAGCGGCTCCGTTGATCGAAACCGCTCGCCAAGCGTGTATCCAGCTTCAGGCGCGGCCCGGATTCGGGCAGTCGACCTATATTCTCCTGATGACTTTACGCGCCTACATTTCGCTCGCCGATGCCATCCCCAAGCCGTTTCCCTTCCCTGAAGCCGCACGCCAGCAGTTTGCCGAGCTGCGCGATAATTTAGCCCGCCTTGATTCCCACTTCCGCGCGCTGCTCGATTCGAAGGACGCGCAGCTTCGCACCGCCGACCGCGACAATCTCGATCGGTATACCGATGCGAACCGCAAAGTTCCCGCGTCGAATCCGAAGAATCCGCGGGTAGTGTTTTTCGGCGATTCGATTACAGACTTCTGGCGCCTCAACGAATATTTCCCTGACCGCGACTTCATCAATCGCGGAATCAGCGGGCAGATTACCGGAGAAATGCTGGGCCGCACCAAGGCCGACGTGCTCGATCTTCATCCCGACGCCGTGCTGATTCTGGCCGGCACGAACGACCTGGCGCGCGGGATTCCGCTCACCGTGATCGAGAACAACTATCTGATGATCGCCGACCTCGCATCGGCGTACAAGATCAAAGTGATCTTCGCGTCCGTGCTGCCCGTCAGCGATTATCACAAGAGCGACAACCCGTCCTACGAACGAACCAAAGATCGTCCTCCGATTTTCATCAGCGCCCTGAACGAATGGCTGGATCGGTTGTGCGCACAGCGCGGCTACACCTATCTGAACTACTACTCGGCGCTGGTCGACAGCGCCGGTCAGCTCAACGTGGACGTAAGCGACGACGGCTTGCATCCCAACGCCAAGGGCTACCGTCTGATGGCGCCACTCGCGCTTGGGGCGATTCAGAAAACGGTCAAACCGCCAGCTCCGCCCTCCGAGACTACTACATCCAAAAAGCGGCGTTCCGCATCTAACTAGCCATGCGATGCGGACTACGCGTGTGTCTACTTTTAGCCACAGCCGTAGCCATATACGCACAGCGGACCCTGACCGCCGATCAACTGGTCGCCTTCGTCCGATCGTCCATTCAGTTACACCATGACGATCAAAAAGTAGCCGCATACATCAAGAAACTCAAGCTTTCTGATCGCCTGGAAGAACGAAAAATCGAGGAGCTGCAAGGCATGGGCGCCGGTCCGCGAACCACAGTCGCACTGCGCGAGCTGAGCACGGCTTCGGCCAGCTTGAGTGTAACCCCTCCGCCTCCGCCGCCTCCGCCCCGGCCCGTAATTCCACCTCCCGATTCGGTAGAACAGGCGCGTATCCTCAACGATATTATCGAGAACGCGCGCAGCTACTCCAAGAGCCTTCCCGACTACATGTGCGTCCAGGTGACGCGCCGCCACATCGATCCCAGCGGGACTGAAAACTGGCACCTGTACGACACCGTCCAGGAGCAGGTCAACTACGTCGACGGCAAGGAAAGCTACAAGGTGATGATGGTGAATGGCCAGTCGGTTGCAAACGTCGACCACATGAAGATGGGCGGATCCACGCTTTCCGGCGACTTCGGAACCATCTTCACCGAGATTTTCGCGCCCGAAACCGCCACCGAATTCGTCTGGGACCACTGGGCCACCCTGCGCGGGCGGCGCATGTATGTGTTTGCGTTTCACGTGCCGCAGGCGAGGTCCGGGTTCACGATTTTCGCGAGCGAAGCCGGACGCGTCATCACGGCGGGCTATCATGGATTGCTGTATGCCGATCGCGAGTCCAACATGGTGATGCGCTACCGGATGGAGTGCGTAGACATCCCGGTCGACTACCCCATCAAGGAAGTGAAGCTGGACGTAAATTACGATTTCATCGAGATCGCGGGCCAGAAGTACGTTCTTCCTCTTAAGACCGAGTTGCGATCTCGCGAGCGTAAAGGCTTGACCTGGAATGAGGCCGAGTTCCATCTGTACCGCAAGTTCAGCGCCGACACCACCATCACGTTCGACACGCCAGATCCGATCGCAGACGACAAGACTCAGGAGCAGCCGGCTACTCCTGACGCCAAGGACCCCAAGCCTGCGCCGGTCAAGAAGCAGCCGCAATGAATCGAGTTTTTCTATTCCTGACGATCGCCGCCGCGTTGTACGCGCAGCGTAGCATGACGGTCGCGCAGGTCACCGGATTCGTAAAATCCTCGGTCGAGCAGAAACTGGACGATCGGCAGGTGGCCGACGTCCTGAAGAAGACCAAGCTTACAGAAAAGCTCGACGATCGCACCGTAGAACAGATGCAGGCGTTAGGCGCCGGTCCCAGAACCGTCGCCGCGCTTCGCGATTTGAGTCAAGCCTCGGCGAGCCTGGCCGCTCCCGCGCCCCCAGCGCCCAAACCGGCGCCGCGCGTGTATACCGCCCCCGACCCCGCGGAACAGGCGCGAATCATCGAAGCGGTCCGCGATTACGCGCTCAATTACACGCGGAGCCTTCCCGATTTTATTTGCACCCAAGTCACGCGGCAGGAGTTCGATTCCAGCGGCACCGGCGACCATTACCAGTCCGGCAACAAGTTTCAGGAGCAGCTCACCTATTTCGAGCACCACGAGCAATATAAGGTCGTAATGATCAACGGCGTCATGGCCAACAAGGACCACGACAAACTGGAAGGCGCGATTTCCTCCGGAGAGTTCGGCAGCATGCTGTACGAGATTTTCGCGCCCGAGACTCAAACCGATTTTCACTACGACCGAGTGGGCAAGTTCGACGGCCGCCTGATGCACGTGTTGAGCTTTCGCGTCGAACAGCCGCGCTCGCACTACAGCATCGAGGAGAGGAATTCGGGCAGGAAGATCATCGCCGGCTATCACGGCCAGATCTGGGCCAACCAGGAAACCAACGCGGTGATGCACCTGACGCTCGAGTGCGACGAAATCCCCGCCGATTTCCCCATCAAGGACGTCGCGCTGGACATGTCGTACGACATCATCAAGATTTCCGGCCAGGAGTTCGTTCTGCCGCTAAAATGGGATATGAAGTCGCGTGAGGGAAGATACTTGTCCTGGAATACGGCCGAGCTCACCATGTACCGCAAGTACACCGCCGACGCGACCATCACGTTCGACTCGGCCGATCCGGTTCCGGAATCGAAAACCACGGAAGAGCCCGTGAAGCCTCCGGTAAAGAAGAAACAATGAGAAGTGTTCGAAATTTCGTGATTACGGCGCTCGCGATTGGCGCGGCGGCGATGGGGCAGAGAGAAGTTCAGACCGGCCCGAATCCGCCCGACGAACCATCGCAAAAGAAGATCATCGAGGATACCATCGCGAGGGCGCGCGCGTACGAGAAAGAACTGCCCGATTTCGTCTGCTCCCAAGTCACCATCCGCAACGAAGATCCGAAGGGAACCAACCAGTGGAAGATGCTGGGGTCCACTAACGAAGAACTGACGTTTTTGCATGGACAAGAGGAGTACCGCACCGTCGCGATCAACGGAAAGAAAGTGACCGGTGAGCCGAGCCGGGCGCCATCGGTGCTGACTGCCAACGATCTCGCCACGCACCTGCACTGGACCTTCGATCCGAGCGCGGCGACGGAGATCAGCTGGTCGAGTTGGGACGCGTTGCGGGGCCACCGCGTTCACGTGCTCGGGTTCCGTGTCCCCAAGGAACATTCGCAATTGACCATCGGCAAAGGCAAGACCCAGATTACATCCGGATTTTTCGGCGTGATCAACGTGGACGCCGATTCCGGAGCGATCCTGAAACTCGGAATCATCGCAACCGATGTTCCGCCGACCTTCCCGATGCAGGGATACTCGCTTGAATTGAATTGGGATTTCGCCAAGGTCGGCGAGCACTATTACGTCCTCCCCTACCGTGCCAACCAGCATTACAAAGAAGCGAAGAAGGCGCTGGTGTGGAACGAAATCGAGTTCCGCGATTACCGCAAACCGGGCCAGGATTCCGCCGCGGCAAAGGCCCAGCGTTAGTTTTCATCGCGTGTCAAACTGGCGGTAATGGTCCGCCTCGCATATTTCTGCGCCATCGCGACGATACTCGGCGCACAAGCTCCCCCCGATGGCTCCGAACTGGCGCCGCTGATCGCAGCAATCCGCGAGAAGGCGCTGGCCTACGCCAAGAGCCTTCCCGATTTCATCTGCACCCAGCGGACGGTCCGCACGATCGATTACACCGGAACCGGCTCGAATTGGGAGAAGCTGGACACGCTGGAGTTTCGCCTCACCTTTTTCGGTCTGCATGAGAACTACCGGCTGGTCGCCGTCAACGGCAAACCGCCGAAGCCGAAAAACCCGCTGGGCATGGGCGTAACGTCGTCCGGCGAATTCGGCAGCGTGCTCGAAGAAATATTCCTGCCGCAAGCCGAGGCGGAATTCATCTGGCTTCGATGGGAGACCCTGGGCGGACGCCCGATGCACGTATTTTCCATACGTGTCGATCCGTCGCGGTCGGTGGCCTTCGTCTCCGCGCCGGGCCGGCGGATCACGGTCGGCTATCACGGAAAGATTTACGCGGACCGCGACACCAACACGGTCATGCGTCTGGTGGTGGACGCGGACGTTCCCAAGGACTTCCCCTTGCAGGACATCTCGCACGTGATCGACTATGGCCTGATCCCGCTCGCGGGCGACGAGTTCCTGCTCCCGCTCCACACCGAGATGCGCTCGCGCGCTCCTGCCTCGATGATGCGGGACGGACTCCGCCGCTTGAGCGCCCGCGAAGTCCTGATGCGCAATGAAACGGACTTTGTCCTGTATCGAAAATACGCCGCCGACGCCGCGATCAGTTTCGATTCGGATCCCAAAACCAAAAAAGATAAATAGTGGCCGGTCGGTCGCTTGCTGACGCGCGCGGCTCTAAATCTGCGATTGATAGCCAGCGCCGCTCGCTAACGAGGCCGAAAACGGGCCGAAAACGGGTCAGCCTGACCTTGCACTTTTTCCTCATGTCAATAAAATGGGCGAAAACGGGCGAAAACGGGGGCGAAAACGGGTCGAAAACGGGTCCGAAAACGAACCGAAAACGGGTCAGCCTGACCTAACGCGAAAACCGCGAAAACGGGTCCGAAAACGGGTCAGCCTGACCTTGCACTTTTTCCTCATGTCGATATTGTGTCAGAGCGCTCTGTCCCCTTTTCCAAGATACGTTCGAGCGCATCGACCCACGGAAATTCGGGCTAATTATCAGAATCCGAGGAATCGAACGGCCAGCCTGACTCGGTCAATGTGCGCGGCCCAACGAGGCGGACCTCCCGCGGATCGTAACCCGTCGAGTCGCTTGCGGCGAGTGCCAGGCACACCAAACCCCATGAAACCGGGCCGTCCCGCGACGAGACTAGAAAACCTGAAAAGGGGACAGAGCGCTCTGACACAATATCGACCTGGGGAAAAAGTGCAAGGTCAGGCTGACCCGATGAGATCGATGAGATGATGATTGATGATGATTGATTGATCGATCAGTACGCGTTCAGCGCAGCGGACAAGACGATCGCGACGGTAAAGAAGTTGATCGCGAACAGCGTTTTCGATACTCTCGGCACTTGCCTCCTTTTAATTGCAAGCAGTCCACTACAAAAAACGTTGCTCAGGATAGATAGTTCCTCCGGCGCGCTGTCCCCGCCGGTTATCGTTGACCACCACGAAATCCGGCGGCCATGGACAGTAAGGTCTATTTTCCCCGAGTGACGACCAAAACCCGCAGTCCTACCTCATTTTCCCTCAATCACATACCGCTTCGCTCCACACGCATTACCTTGATCCACCACTATCCTGCAATCGAGATGTTGACGCTTTCATCAGCCTTCATGCACCGCGCGACGGCCAGTACTAGTTCCTCCGTTCGCAACGTATGGGCTCGCTACCCGATGATGGACTTCCGCCGGCGGTCGCAAAACGTCGGTCCCCTTCCGCCTGGGGTTACGGAGCGGCCCGCGTTGTCGGGGACATAAACGATCCCTTGCCGTCCTGGGTTATCGGGCGGCGCGGATCCGCAACTTTTTTGATCTTTTACAACTTCCGAACCGCCGGCTGAGGCGGAGCTTTGCGCAGCCACGCGATTTCACTCAAACCGAGCGTCCGAACCGCAGGGTCGGCCGCATCTTCGAACACCAGTGTGAACCCGACCCGGTCCCAGCGCCGCCTCTGCCACTGGAACCATCCCCATAGCGCCGCCGCAGCCGCATAAAACCACAGCAACCGCACGGGACGCCGGACCATCCACGCTTCCAGCGTCGCCATCGAATACGCGTAGGTCGTAAATCCCACCCAATAGAAAATCCACAGCAGCGTGACATTCGCTTTCCCCGGCGGATACGAGCACGCAAACGGGATCTTCCAAAACTCGAGCAATAATGCCTCAACCAACAGCAAAGAAAGCGTTACGCTGAACACGATGTGCGCCAGCGCGACCCCCGGAGTCCACAGCACAAAGTACAGCGGAGCCAGCGCCGCAAACAGCGGAGCCACCCCGAACCAGATCATCGCGCTTCTCGCCCCTTCCAGCGCCCGGCCCCGTTCCTCCGTCTCGTTGACCCGAAAAACCCAGTTCGCCGGAAGCTCCGACGGGATCGTGAAAATGTACCGCATCCCGCTCAGCACGAAAAATCCCAACACCAGAGGTACCGACAGCCACGCCTGCCGCATCCCCGTCCCCACCAGTGCCTGCAACACGAACGCGCACCCCACTCCCGCGTAAGCCGCCAAAAAATCCGATGCTTCGCGCTTCGCGCCAAAGTTTTCCCGATAAACGCGACCGTCGCCCGCTGCACCGGATGCGGAATAAGCCGGTCCGCCAGCGTCACCGACCCAATCGTCGAACCGCGACCGGTCTCCTTCGCTGCCCTCCATCGATTCGAGCGTCCGCCGCACATGCCGCCGGTACGCGACCCCGTAGGCGATCGCCGACACCGCAGCCACCGCTCCCACCGCGATCTCCGCCCATCGAGCCAGCGCGAGAAACACCGCGTCCCGCGACCCCAGCAGCACTTCGTTCAATCCCAAAAACCACGCCGGCGGAAATGCGTACAGCAGCGTCGCGTTGCGAGCCTTCAACTCCGGAATCTGTCCCGCGATATTCGGAAACAGGAAGAACAGCGACAGCAGCCCGAACACCATCGCGCACTGCACGTACACCGACGCTGTGCGGAACCAACGTTCGCTCAGATACGTTCAACATCACGCCTTCTAGCGCGACCAGCGAAAGAAAAACAAACGCGCTCGCCGCAAGCACCGAAATCGCCTGCGCCGCCGCCGTCCCCGCCATGCCCGCGAGGCCGGCCAGGGTCAATAGAAACGGGTCAGAATAAGGAAAACCGTGATAACGATACGAAATCAGCGGGAACAGAATCGTCGACGCCAGGCTCACCGCCGCCGTGAACCCCAGCAGAAACAAAAGCAGCGCGCCCACCTTCGCCAGAAACATCGTCCGCGCGCGAATCGGCAGCGGGATCAGCGACGCGTAATCCCGCCGGTCCGGGAACAGCGCGTCCCATTCGAGCACTGTCACCGCCGCCCATCACCAGAATCGCGAAGGAGATCAGGAAGCACCGGTCGAACCACAATACCGGCATCCGAGCCGCGTCCGGCCGCGCGATCCAAGGCAAGATACGTGGTCCACCGGAAGAACGGCAGCAGCAATCCCGGCGACGCCAGCAGCGCCAGCAGCTTGGTCACCGTCACCTGCATGTCCGTGTTCTCCGCGACGAATTCGTTATCGAAGAAGCGCCCGAAGAAATGCCGGACCAGCGGCCTGAATTGATCCGTCACCGGGTCTTCATCACGTCGACGATGGCGTTCGCCGTCGTCTCGATGTCCTGTTCCAGCACCAGTTCGGAAAAAATATCCTCGAGCGAGGCCAGTTTCATCAGCGCCCGCAGATTCTCCACCGAATCGTTCGCCACCACATGCCCCTTGCGCAGGATCATCACGTTGGTGCAGATTTTCTCGACCACTTCGAGCACGTGCGAGCTGTACAGAACGATCTTTCCCTCCCGCGCCAGCGTCTTCACCAGGTTGCGAAACACCAGAGCGCTGGTCACGTCGAGCCCCGAAAGCGGCTCATCGAAGATCAGAACGTCCGGATTGTGCAGCAGCGCGCGCCGAAATCAGCACCTTCTGCCGCATGCCTTTTGAATACGACGCGATCGGCGAATGCCGGCTCGCCCCCAAGCGTGAAAAGCTGCAACAGATCGTCGATTTTCTTATCGAGAGTCCGCTTTTCCAAACCGCGCAGCCGCCCGACCAGTTGCAAATATTCGCGCCCGGTCAGATGCAGATACAAATGCGGCGACTCGGGCACGTACCCCAGCCGCCGTTTATACTCGATCCACTGGCTCTGAATCGACCGCCCGTTGAACAGTACCTCGCCGCGCGTAGGCTCCAGCAGGCCGGTTAGAATATTGACCGTCGTGCTCTTTCCGGACCCGTTCGGCCCCAGATACCCGAGCACCTCATACGGCTTCACCGTGAAGCTTACGTCATCGATGGCGGTGACGGTCGGGTATCGCTTAGTCAGCCCGCGGGCTTCGAGCATGGCGGTTGAAGTTTACCAATTCGCCGAAAAAGGGGACAGACTACTCGGTCCCTGCCTGCGGGGCGCTGATTCCGTACACGAACACTGTCGTGGACAGAGCGGTCTGTCCCCTTTTTCGACAACTCTTAGACACCTCACCCGCGCGATTTGTTCCCAGGCTTCAGGCAGCCTTGCGCACCAGCTCGACCTCGATTTCGATGTGCACGTCGTGACCCACCATCACCCCTCCGGTCTCCAGGGCGGCATTCCACACCAGGCCAAAATCCTGCCGGTCGATGGTGACGCTGGCATTTGCACCGCGGCGGAAGTTGCCCCACGGATCTTTCGCTTCCGGCGTCACGCCATCCACCATCAACGCCACTTCCTGCGTCACGCCGTGAATAGTCAGGTCGCCGGTCACTTCATACGAGTCCTTGCCTGCCGGCACCACGTCTCTCGACTTGAAAGTGATATTCGGATACTTGGCAACGTCCAAAAAGTTGGCGCTTTTCAGATGCTCGTCCCGCTGCGGCTCGCGCGTGCTGATGCTGGTCGCATCGATGGTCGCCTCCACTTTAGAAGCGCTCGGATTGGAAGAATCGAATACGACGTTTCCACTGACGCGCGTAAATTCGCCCTTCACATTGGAGATCATCAGGTGGCGAACCTTAAAATGCGCAGACGTGTGCGCAGGATCAAAATCATAACTAAGAACCGCTGAAGCGGGCGTGCTCATTGTATTTGGCTCCTTTGTCGATCAATGTAGTGGATGATCTTACCGTTGAAAAGGTTTCACTGCTTGTCCGGATTCAGAACAGCGATATACCCTAGATTCCGGTACAACTGCCGGTAATCCAGCCCGCAGCCGACCACGAACCGGTCCGGAATCTCGAAGCACCGGAAATCCACCGGCACCTGTACGATCCGCCTTACGGTCCGGTCCAGCAGCGTGCAAATCCCAATCGACCGCGGCGCCCGCCCGGCCAGCGTGTGCAATAAAAATCGCGTTGTGAACCCCGTATCCACGATGTCTTCAATCAAGAGCACGTCTTCGTCCTGAATCGGGTCGTCCAGATCCTTGGCGATGCGCACCATCCCCGGCGCGCCTCCAAACGACGAAATCGCCAGAAAATCGATCTTCACCGGAATCTCGATCGCCCGCGCCAGCTCAGTCAAGAAAAACACGGCGCCCTTCAGCACCGCGATCAGCTTCAAATCCCGCCCGCGATATTTTTCGCTGATTTCCGCCCCAACTTCCTTGACCCGCGCCGCGACCTGTTCTTCCGTGAACAGGATCCGCTCAATTCCTTCGGGAGCAATCAAGCGCTCACCCGCAGGCCATATTTGAAAATCAGATCCTGAAAATCCTTCTGATAAAAAACCTGAATATTGATGTGCGGATAGATCGCGCGCAGCAGCTTGATCTTCCGATTTTTCCGGGTGACGAGCGCCTGCTTCATGGTGGTCAGCTCAACGTAGAGATCGAATTCGGGCAAATAAAAATCCGGCGTGAACGCTTCCGTCACGTGGCCGTCTTTGTCCCACTGTAGCGGGAAACTGCGCGGCTCGTGATCCCACTGGATGCGATAAAAATCGAGCAGGTTCGCAAACAACTGCTCGCTGGGATGCCCGAACACCACAGTCTTGAGATTCGCCCGGCCCGCGGGCGTAATTCCATATTTTGCGAGCTGCAATCGTGTCTGAAACTGGATCTGCGCTTCCGCCGCTCCCGACAGCAGCCCCTGCCCCCGCAAACCCCGAGCCTCCGCCGCGGCCCGCAGAACTTCCGCCATCTGCCCCGGATCGAGCTGATCGGCATTCAGCAGCAAGTCGAACGCTTCCGCCGGAGCCTTAGCACGTCCCAGCCGCGCCCGGCGCTTGGCGTGACGCTCCGCATCCAGCTCGCCCAACATTTTTAACGCAGCCGGCCGGTCCAGCCGATGATCCAGCATCAAATTCCCCGCCCGCCGCGACTGAGGCGCGATCACGGATGCGCGCAACAGATTCGGCATCGGACCCAGCAGCGCCTCCGATCCATCCAGCGCGACCACCACATGATGTTCACTCGCGATCCGCGCCAGGATCGAAACGACCGCTGGTTTCCAGGCCCGATCCGGCAGTGGAGTCTCCACGAACTCCTCCCGCATCCAGTGCTCCAGACGAGTCTCCGTGACCAGCTCGAATTTCAATAATTGCGCGGCGCCTTGCGCGACCTCCTCCCATCGCGAGGCCGCCTCGCCCGAAATAGTCAACAAAGCCATCCGCTACAATTCGAGCATACGTCATGACCGTATTGGGAGTTGACATCGGCGCAACCAAAATCGCAACCGGATTGGTGAACGGCAACGCCGAAGTTTCAAGCGCCCGCACCACGCCCACGCGCGCAGCCGAGGGATTCGACGTTTCCATCGCGCAAGTCTTTCTGGCGATCGAGCACAGCCTCCGGCCCGATGTGAAAGCCATCGGCATCTGCGCGCCAGGCCCGCTGAATCCTTTGACCGGCATAATTCTGAATCCGCCGAATCTTCCCGGCTGGCGCGACGTTCCCCTTGCCCGCATGGCCGAAGAAAAATTCGGACGGCCCGTGCGGCTTGAAAACGACTGCAACGCCGCCGGACTCGCCGAGGCTCGCTTTGGAGCCGCCCGCGGCTGCGCCAACGTGTTCTACGCGGCTATCGGGACCGGTATCGGCTGCGGGATCATTCTCGACGGCAAAATTTATCATGGAAGTCGCGGCGCGGCGGGCGAAGGCGGTCACGTCACCATCGACTATCGCAGCTCAGTGAACTGCGGATGCGGCACGCCCGGCTGCATCGAAGCGCTCGCGTCCGGTTCCGCGCTCGAAAAAACAGGCTTGCACGATCTCGACGAAATCGCGGAACGCCTGGGAGTCTGGCTCGGCGGAATCGTCAGCCTGCTGGACCCCGGCATCATCGTCATCGGCGGGGGCGTAGCCCAAATCGGCGAACCTCTATTCGAACGCCTCCGCGCGACGATGCCGAAGCGCACCATCAACCCGTACGCCCCGCAAATCCCCGTTGTCCCCGCGCACTTCGGAGCCGATGCAGGGGTAGTTGGCGCGGCGTGTCTGTTTACTTGATGGACTGAAACACCCGCTCCGCGATCGCCTGGTTCCCCGCAGGGGTCAGATGGCAATAATCCGTGAACGTCTGAACATTCATTTCATCGAACACACCCGTCAGGTCGACGAAGGTATACCCCGCATCATCGGTCGCAAGCTGCTTCGCGATCACCGGATACAAATTCTCATACGCATACATCTCCACCCGCCCGGCGACGCGACGATCATACTCCGCCAATCGCGGCTCCGAGCCCACCAGCACCTTCTTCGACACTCGCAGGGTCGGCTGAAGAAGGAAAATATCCTCGATTCCGTCCAGCGACAAAATCCGATGGATCTGCCGGACGACGTGACGGTAAACGTCGATCTGATCTTCGATGATTCGGTAGCGCTCCCGCTCCTCGGCCGTCAGGTCGCTCAACCGCAGCCCCGCCGGAACCGGACCGTGATCCCGGTCCTGCCGGTAATGCAGATTCGCCCGCCGCCGCGCGCGATCGTCCAAAATTCGAAACATCACGCTGTTGCGGCTCAGCCAGGTGGACAGCATAAATCCCAACGCCCGCGCTCCGTGCGGATTGGTCAGATCGTCGAACTCCTCGCCCAGGGGCGCCGCCGCGTAGGGATCGTAATGCGGACCAGCTTTAATAAGCTGGCTCAGGTCGTTCACCCCGTCGAGCAGGATCACCGCATCGGGCTGATAGTGAAGCAGCGCCGCGAGAATCCGCGCCAGATCCTCATTCAGCGTGAACCCGCTCACCGCCGCGTTGATCACTTCCCAGTGCTTCGCCGGCCGCGCCGCGTTCAGCCGCTGTTCCAGATAATAGTCGATGGTTTCGTGATTGCTGATCTGCACCGGAGTCGCGATTTCTGGGTAAACCGACTCGGCTCCGTACGCGACCGAACCGCCGATCAAAAAGATCCGCTCGGTATTCGCGGGTTTTTCCACGGCAACGTCCTGGTCGCGCCGGAACCCCTGCGCATTATGATGGACGCCGGTTCGATCGAAGTTGGGGCTGATGCGGAACGCGGACCATCGGTCGAACAGAATCGATGCCTGTTCTCTTCCCCGCCCGCGCGTGGCTGAAACATAGCCTCGCGTCGTGTATTCGGCGATGCAAATCACGGCGCAAACAGCCAGCAGCGTGTAAACAACAAACGCCGCTGTTTTGAGTGCCCTGGGCACTGCTATTTGATCTCGAGGATCTCTTTTTCCTTGGCCTTGGACGCCGCGTCGATCTTCTCGATGTGGCCGTCGGTCATCTTCTGGACTTCGTCCAGCGCCCGGCGCTCTTCGTCCTCGCTGATGGTCTTGTCCTTCAGCAGCTTCTTCAAATGCTCGTTGGCGTCGCGGCGGATGTTGCGCAGCGCCACGCGATGGTCCTCGGCGACGTGGTGCAGCCGCTTGACGATCTCCTTGCGCCGCTCCTCGGTCAGCGGCCGGAATCGGCACGCGGATCATCTTGCCGTCGTTGGCCGGATTCAAGCCCAGGTCCGAAGCTGCGGATGGCCTTCTCGATCGCGCCGATCTGCGAAACGTCCCAGGGCTGAATGGTGATCAGCGTCGGCTCCGGCACATGCAGATTGGCGACCTGATTGATCGGCGTCGGCGTGCCGTAATAATCCACTCTGATGTTGTCGAAGATGCTCACCGAGGCGCGGCCCGGTGCGGATGCCCGCCATTTCGTGCTGCAAATCGCGTCAGCACTTTGTCCATGCGCGTCTTGGCGTGGTTTTCGACGTCTCTGGACGTTCTTGAAAGTTGTGTGTCGCAGGCTGCCTGTTGTTCTGGTTTCATAAGTCTGCGTCTTTTAATGAGATGAGCGTGCCGATCGGCTCGCCCATCGCCATACGCATTATATTGCCATGCACGTTCAAATTGAAAACCACGATGGGCAGCTGGTTGTCGCGGCACATGGCCACCGCCGAAGCGTCCATCACGCGCAGATTCTTGCGACAGCACGTCGGAGTAGCCGATTTCGCGTGAACCGCACGGCGTCGGGATGTTTCAGCGGATCCTTGTCGTAGACGCCGTCGACGCGCGTGGCCTTGGCCACGATCTCCGGCGTGAATCTCCAGGCCGCGCAGCGTCGCCGCCGTATCGGTGGAAAAATAAGGATTCGAAGTGCCCGCCGCGAAGATCACGATGCGGCCTTTTTCCAGATGCCGGATCGCCCGGCGCCGGATATAGGGCTCGGCCACCTCGTGCATCTCGATGGCGGTCATCACGCGCGTCGGCACGCCTTGCTTTTCGAGCGCGTCCTGCAGCGCCAGGGCGTTGATCACCGTGGCCAGCATGCCCATGTGATCCGCCGCCACGCGATCCATCTTTTGCGCCGCCGCCGCCACGCCGCGAAAAAAATTCCCGCCGCCCACCACCAGCCCGATCTGGACGCCGGTCCGCGCCACTTCCGCGACCTCCGCCGCCAGCGCCGCCACGCGCTCCGGCATCGATGCCGAACGAGCCTTCGCCGGCCAGCACCTCGCCGCTCAGCTTCAGCAGAATGCGCCGGTATTGAGGCACAGCGCATTATTCGGCCGGCGTTACTCGGCCGCCGGAGTGTTCCGCCGCAGCCGGTGTCGCCGACTTTGAACCGCACGAAGCGCGCACACGGAAATGTTCTCGCCGAGCTTGGCGATCTTGGTCTTGATCACATCGGCGATGGTGGTGGTGTTTTCCTTGATGAAGGGCTGCTCGTACAGGCAGACCTCTTCGTAGTACTTGTTCAGGCGGCCCTCGACGATCTTGTCGACCATCTTCTCGGGCTTGCCTTCGGCCAGCGCGCGGGCGCGCTGGATGTCCCGCTCTTTGTCGAGCGCCGCCTGCGGTGACGTCTTCTTTGCGGATGAACTGCGGATCGGCCGCGGCGATCTGCATGGCCAGATCGTGCACCAGCTCCTGAAAATCGTCGGTGCGCGCCACGAAATCGGACTCGCAGTTGACTTCGATCAGCACGCCCATCTGCGCGCCGGGATGGATGTAGCTGCCGATCACGCCCTGCTTGGTGGTGCGCGTGGACTTCTTGGCCGCCGACGCGATGCCGCGCTTGCGCAGCACGACTTCGGCTTCGCCCAGGTCGCCCTTGGCCTCGACCAGCGCGCTCTTGCACTCCATCATCCCGGCTCCGGTGCGCTCCCGGAGCTGCTTTACTAACTGTGCACTGATCTCCATAGATTCCTCTTGTGACAGAGCCGCTGCGGCCGCGAGCGTCGCGCGCGACCGCGCAGCACAGCTTCTGCAGCCGGACGTCGCCTCGAGCTGCAGCCTTACTGATTCCGGCTGGACGCTTCGTCGGCCGACGGCTTCCGCCGCCGGACCCTTGCGCGGCAGCGACATCGACGGCAGATCTTCGTCCGGCATGCTTTCCGACATCAGCTGCTCGGCGTACTTCGGATCGACGTACTGCGCATACTCCGGAATCTCTTCCACCGGAGTCTCGTCGCCGCTGCCACGATCTTCTCCGGCGGCGAAATCCTGCTCGGTCGCCAGCTGCCGGCCTTCGACCACCGCGTCGGCGATCTTGTTGGTGAACAGGCGGATGGCGCGCAGCGCGTCGTCGTTGCCCGGAATCACGTAATCCACTTTGTCCGGATCGCAATTGGTATCCACCACGGCGACCACCGGAATGCCCAGCTTGCGGGCTTCCTCCACCGCGATCGCTTCCTTGTTCGAATCGATCACGAACAGCAGGTCCGGCAGCCCGTTCATGTCCTTGATGCCCGCCAGGTTCTGGTTCAGGTGCTTGCGCTCCCGCTCCAGGCGGACGACTTCCTTCTTGGCGCGGCCGTCCCAGTTGCCCTCGGTCGGCCATGGCGTCCAGTTCCTTCAGACGCTTGATGGATTTCTGCACCGTGGTCATGTTGGTGAGCAATCCGCCCAGCCAGCGCTGGTTCACGTAGTACTGCTGGCAGCGCGTGGCTTCTTCGGCGATGGCTTCCTGCGCCTGGCGCTTGGTGCCGACGAACAGCACCGTCTTGCCCTGCGCGGCCATCTCGCCCACGTACCGCATCGCGTCCTTGAACAGCTTCAGCGTTTTCTGCAGATCGATGATGTAGATCCCATTACGTTCGCCAAAGATGTATTCTTTCATCTTTGGATTCCAGCGCTTGGTCTGGTGCCCGAAGTGAACGCCTGCTTCGAGCAATTCCTTCATGCTAATCGACGGCAAAATACCTCCTTGTCTGGTTTTCGGTAGAACCCGGTGCCACGGCCCAAAGCGGAATTTGCGGCCCGGGGTTGTGAACTAACTACCGGCCGCGAATGAACGCCGAATGAACGCAAACGATCCGCGTTCAAGGCGAAATATCGCGGCCAATCACTAGCGCTTGGAGAACTGGAAGCGCTTGCGAGCGCCCTTCTGCCCGTACTTCTTGCGCTCATGCTGGCGCGCATCGCGCGTCAGGAAGCCCAGCTCCTTCAGCTTCGCCGCGCAGTTCCGACGTTGAACTCGAGCAGCGCGCGCGCGATGCCCAGCTTGGCCGCGCCGGCCTGGCCCGATGGGCCCGCCGCCGGCGGTGGTGATCAGAATGTCGAACTTGTCGGCGGTTTCGGTCGCCAGCAGCGGCTGCCGCACGATCGCGCGCGCCGCCTCGCTCGGGAAATAATTCTCGAACGCGCGGCCGTTGACCGTGATCTCGCCCTTGCCCGACCGCAGAAACACTCTGGCCACCGCGCGTCTTGCGGCGGCCCGTTCCCAGATGTTGTACTAACGCCAATCTCGTCAAATCTCCTTACCGACGCAGCCAGCGCGACTGGCTTCTGCGCGTCGTGCGGGTGCTTGGGACCCGCGTAAACCTGCAGCTTCCGGTACATCTGTTTCCCGAGCTTGGTCTTCGGAAGCATGCCCTGGATCGCCTCTTCCACCATCCGCTGCCGGACGCGTCTGCGCGCACCTTGCGCGCCTGGTTTCCGTCAGGCCGCCCGGATAGCCCGAGTGGCGGCGATAAAGTCTTCTGCTCTTCTTTGCGGCCCGTCAGCCGCACCTTGGCGGCGTTCACCACGATCACGTGATCGCCCGTATCGAGAAACGGCGTGTAGCTGGGCTTGTGCTTGCCCATCAGCATCATGGCGGCCTTGCTGGCCAGCCGGCCCAACACCGCGTCCTCGGCATCGATCAGGTGCCATTGGCGCTCGATGTCCTCGGGCGATGGAATTGCGGTTTTCATGTAGACAGACCTTCTCCGTGCGAGTTCTTAACTACTTCAGATTAGCGAATATGGCGGCGATGTGTCAAACGCGACGCTACCAGCTTAGCTAACGACTCTGCGCGGCGTGATAGATCCGGGAGATTTGGATTGTTTCCGCCTGGACCCGATACACCGCGATGTAGGGAAGCGGAGAAAACACCAGCTCGCGACTCCCATTCAATCGCCCGATTCGTCCCTTGTTCGGGAAATCCGTCAAGGATTCGATGCCGTCGAACAAAATCTGGGCAACCTCGGAAGCGGCCACTGGATTGTTCCTATGAATCCGCTCGACGATTCGCGCCAAGTCGTCAGCGGCCTCGGGAGACCAGCGGATTCGCATCAAGATCGGAGAAGATTGTCGATGCGAGCTTTGACTGCTTCGTGTTCAACATATTCACCACGGTCGAGCGACGCAAAACCGGCTTCCACAGCCCCGATGAATCGCGCCTCCTCGTCCAGCATGCGCGAAACCGTCTCCTGAACGACCTCCTCGGCTTTTTTCCCGACGCGCCCGGCCACCTCTGCGAGGCGCGCCTCTTGTTCCGGAGTGAAATGCACTTCCATGGCCACAGTGTAGGAATTTCTTCGTTCCCAGTCAATGCGTGATCGAATAAATCAGATAATTTATCCCATACCGATACGCGAGCGTCGTCATTGCCTCCGGATAAATCGGTGAATCCGCGTACTCCCACGCATCCCCGACGTCGGTGTTGTAATTCACCGCGACCACCATGCGATTCCGGTCGTCGTACATCGCCTTCCATGCCGGCTCCGAATCCGGCGGCTGCTGGACGACGATCTGCCCTCCCGGCCCCCGCCGCAAGTGGCGAGTCCCCGGAATGAAAGTCCTGTCTTTCTCTCGAATATCGTACAGGACGTGCATCACCGAATCCGATTCGTCGATGTCGCTGATCTCGTGATTCGGCAAAACGCGAGCCATGGTCTGCTCGAAGACATCCCAGGCGTCTTCGCCCCAGAAATCGTCGACCACCAGGAACCCTCCGCGCAGCAGATATTCGCGCAGGCGCGAGGTTTCCGCATCGCTTAAATTCCACCAGCCGGTTTGGGTCGCGTAAATCCACGGATAGTCGAACAAACGATCGTCCGTCAGCCGCAAATGGCGAGGATCGCCGGTCGCGATCCTGGTCAGGCGCTGCACGCCCATCGAAAAATGATCGTCGGCGTCCGGCCAATCGACGATCCACCAGCCGTCGCCCTGCCCCGATCGCGACGCGTACCCGAAACGGCGGTGATACTGCGGCAGGTCCGTGTATTGGACGCGAATAAAATGAAATTCCGCGTTCGATGGAAACACCGGCCGTGGACCTTCATCGTCGCGCGCGCCCAAGCCGAATCTCTGCGCCAGCGCCGCCATCGCCAGCAGCATCAGCGCAGCGAGCATTAAACCGCGGTGGACCACGCCGCTAATATTGTATCGTGCAGGAAATTCTGGCCAAGTCCGAACCCGCAATCCTCGATCTCACTCAGCGGCTGATCGCGATCCCCACCGAAAATCCGCCGGGCAATCATTATTCGCGGTGCGCCGAGCTCTTATTAGACGAACTGCGGCGGCTCGGCTTCGACGACGCGCATCTGGAAGGCGACTGCGTTCTGGCATCCTGCGGATCGGGCGAGCGGACTCTGTACTTCAGCGGACATTACGATGTTGTTCCCGCGCAGACTCAGGATCAGTTCGAACCCAAGCTCAAAGGCGCGAACCTGTTTGGACGCGGATCTTCCGACATGAAGGGCGGCCTCGCCGCGATGATTTATGCCGCCAGGGCCGTGCGCGACGCGGGGCTTCTATCCAACGGCCGTATTGGAATCGTTCTGGTTCCGGACGAAGAAACCGCGGGTCCGCGAGGTTCGCGGCATCTGGAATCGCTCGCTCTGCTGGGCCGCGACGCCATCGGGATGCTCACGCCGGAACCGACCGGCGGCGCCATCTGGAACGCCAATCGCGGCGCGATTACGCTGAAAGTCACGATCCGGGGCAAATCCGCGCACGTCGGACGGCAATTTGAAGGCGTCAATGCCTTTGAACGGACGATTCCGGTCTTCGATCGCCTGCTTGCGCTGAAGCGCGAAGTAGAGCAACGTCAAACGAAGAACACCATCGCCCCAGCCGCGGCCCGAAATTCGATTCTGATGCTCGGCGGGCGCGTCGAAGCCGGCACCAACTTCAACGCCGTTCCCGATTTCTGTTCCTTCACGCTCGATCGCCGGCTGAACCCCGAGGAGAATTTCGAAGAAGAGAAGCTCCGTCTCAACGAGCTGCTGGCGGATCTGGAAGTCGAGACGATTCAGGAAGGCGCGTCCGCGGCCACTTCGGAGACCGGCCCTCTCTCGATCGCGCTCCAGCGTAATGTCGCGCGCGTCACCGGAAAGGCGGCTCCTTTCGAAATGTGCCCTGGGCTGCTCGAAACCCGCTTCTACGCCGCGCGCGGCATTCCCGCTCTGGCCTACGGACCCGGTCTGCTCACGGTCTCGCATGGACCGAACGAGTTCGTGCCGCTACGCAACCTGACCGACTGCGCCGCCATCTACGCCCGCACGGCCGTCGAAGTACTGGGGCACCTGGGCACTAAAACCAGAGCGGGCGAGTACTCCCGTAAATAGGACCACTTCTCTATTGCCGCGTCTCGACTGGGCGGAACAAACTCGTAAAGGTTTGTATCGACATGACGATCGATGAAAAACGTTCCGACCGCCGCCACTCGAATCGATTCCCCATCGTCCGCGACCTGACGTATCGCGTACTGACCCGCAAGGACGGCGGCCCGCCCGGCGAAGGCGTGACCATCAACATGTCGAGCTCCGGAGTCCTGTTCGGGACCACGCATCCCCCGCGCGCCGGGACTCGTCTGGAGCTGGCCATCAACTGGCCCGTTCGGTTGCACGGCCGATTGCCGCTCAACCTGGTGATGAAGGGGCGCGTGGCGCGATCCGAGCCAGGCCGCGTGGCGATCCAGGTTCTACAGCACGAATTCCGCACGCGGGGCAAATAGGTTGATGAAACTAGCTGCCCAAAAGATCGCTCGCTCACGCGCGCGGCTCGGAAGCGCGCCCGTCTGTGCGAAAGGCGACCCTCCACCGCTCATTGGTGAGAAGAGCTGGCAGCGAGCCGCGACCGGAGGAAGCGGCGGGTGCAGCTTTTCACACAGACTCTCTAATGCAGGCGCGCCAATTCCTGCCCGTACAACGGATTATTGGGAAATTGCTTCGCGAGCCCTTCCAGCAGCTCCTTCGCGCGCGGCACATTTCTGTCGCGCAGCGCCGCCACCGCCAGCAATACCCGAGCATAGGGAAGCAAGTAATGTCCGCTCTCCGCCGTGAGCCTGAGGTTTTCAAGCCCGCGATCCCGATCCGTCTGCGCTCCGCCCACGCGCAGCAGCCAGCGCAGCGGCGCAGGTTTCAGGCTGAGCAGATAATTTTCGACGCCGATCGCCAGGTACGCGTCGGAATACCCCGGATTCTGCGCGATCAGCTTTTCCGCGATCGCGCGCCCGGTCTTCACGTCGCTCAACGAAGCCAGGTACCGCTTTTCGATCAGCGCCAGATAATCGGAGCGCAATCCCAGCCGCATCAGCGTGGCGAACTCGGCGTTCTGATTCGACGGATCCGCCTGCAAAGTCTTCGCCGCAAGCTCTTCGCTGTGCGCCAGCGCGGCCTCGAACTCCTGTTTGATTTTCAGATCCGCGCTGGGCTTCTGGCGATTCATAAACGCATCGTCGTGCATGAAAAATTCGGATTGCAGAATGCGCAGGCGGTCGAGCTCTGAAAACAGATACGCCGCCGCATCCGAAACCGGACCCAACGGATCGGCGGGACTCTGCGCGGTCCATTCCTGAAAGAATTTATGCGCCTGATCGAACTGAAGGTTGTACATCTCGCCGTAGCCGCGTTCCAGCGCAGTTGGCGGAGCTGTAACCGAAGAGTCGCCCGCGAAGCCGCAGGCGGCCGTTAGCGCGAGGATCCACAGCAAACGCACAGTAACAACTGTATACTACGATGGCGCCCCGTGGCGCGCGGTTACGAGGAGATTACGCCCGGCTTGTCCCAGGCATGATGATGCGGCCCCACATCGCGCTCTTCGACGCGATCGTACAGATGATCCGTGGAAGTGGTTCCGAGCGAAAGATTGTACAGGCTGGTCAGTCCCAGGCCCTCGCGCAGGTCTTCGTCGAAATCGTGGAGTCGATGCAAATGCTTGGCAAGGGCGGGAATCTCGCGGCCTGAAGGCGTTCTCAAAAACATCTGGTAGCCGCGGCTGACCAATACTCCGATCTCATCGCCGATCAGCACGCCCGCTTTGCCGATGGTAACGTTACCGTTGCCCGCGTCTTCGACCATCGCCGCGCAACCGCCGCGCATCACCCGAGCCTTTCCGGAACCTTCCGGCTTCACGTCGAACTTGTAGGTCTGCAAATTGGCCAGGCGCTCATTGACGGTCGACTTATGGGGAGTCTCGCGGCGAAAGAACATGTCTCATCATTATAATGCCTGAGTGCCTTTCGTACTCGCCTTAGATGAAGGAACCACCAGCGCGCGAGCCGCTCTGTACAACGACGAGGGGCGCCGGGTGGCCATGGAATCGAGCCCCATTGAATGCTTCTACCCGCAGCCGGGGTGGGTGGAACAGGACGCCAACGCGATCTGGACGCGCGCAGATCGACGCCGCGCGACGCACGCTCGCCATGGCGGGAGTCGCAGCCTCGGACGTGAAGGCGATCGGCATCACCAATCAGCGCGAGACCACGGTGGTGTGGAATCGCCGCACGGGCGAGCCGATTGCGCCGGCCATCGTGTGGCAATGCCGCCGCACCGCCGCCTACTGCGACGCTCTGGAACCGCGCGAACTGATCGAGAGCAAGACCGGCCTGGTAGTCGACGCATATTTTTCGGCCAGCAAGATCCGCTGGCTGATCGATTACACCTCCAGCCATCCGAGTGACTTGCTGTTCGGCAACGTCGATACGTGGCTGATCTGGAAGCTGACCAACCGCGCGGCGCACGTCACCGATCCCACGAACGCGTCGCGCACCATGCTGATGAACCTCGCGTCGGGGGACTGGGATCATGAGCTGCTATCGATTTTTGGGCTCCCGGCGTCGATGCTGCCGAAAATCGCGCGATCGTCTGGAATTTGTGGAACTGCGGCGGCCGAGCACCTGGGAGCGGAGATCCCGATCGCGGGCATCGCGGGCGATCAGCAGGCGGCTCTTTTTGGTCAGGCTTGTTTTTCGCCCGGTTTATCGAAAAACACTTACGGCACCGGATGTTTTGCATTGATGCACTCCGGCGGCCATTTGCCGGTCTCGAAAAACCGCCTGCTCGCGACGCGTGCGGCATCGCCTGATGACAAGGCGCAGTTCGCCGTCGAAGGCAGCGTGTTCATCGCCGGAGCCGCGGTGCAATGGCTGCGCGACAAACTGCAAATTATTTCGAACGCAGCCGAAACCGAGGCCATCGCGTCCTCGGTATCCGATACGGGCGGCGCCTACGTGGTGCCGGCGTTCGTCGGACTGGGCGCGCCGCACTGGGATTCGGCCGCGCGTGGAATTGTTTCGGGAATCACCGCGGGCACCGATCGCGCCCGCCTGGTGCGCGCGACGCTTGAAAGCATCGCGTACCAAACGCGCGATCTGGTGGAGGCCATGGAATCCGACAGCGGCCAGAAGCTTAAAGAGCTGCGCGTCGATGGCGGAGCCGCCTCGAACAATTTTCTGATGCAATTCCAGGCCGATATTCTCGGATGCCCGATCGTCCGCCCAGCCGATATCGAGACCACCGCGCTCGGCGCAGCCTATCTGGCCGGCCTCGCCACTGGATTCTTTAAAAGCCTGGACGATCTGTCGCGTTTCTGGCGATCGGAACGAGTATTCGAGCCGAAAATGTCCGCCGCTCGCCGCGAAGAGCTGATCACCGGTTGGGGCCACGCGGTCGCCCGGTGCCGCCTGCGGTAGAGGTGGATCAGACCCGACAAAAAAACCGCTTGCTGGCGCGCGCGGCTCGGCTAGCAGCTAATGTGACAGATCGCTAGTGTCCTGAGTCAGAAAATCGCAGCATTACATGCCGGGGCTATCATGGCCATCCGACCCCAAAGTCATTCCGAGCGGAGCGAGGAATCTGCTTTTCGTTCGGCGGCTATCAATGCTTTAAAAGCAGATCCCTCACTGCGTTCGGGATGACGGGCGTTGTTTGGGCAGCAATTATCCAACGAACTTCTGACTTAGGATATTAGCCGAGCCACGACCGGCAGGGAGTGGTCAGCGCGCTAGATTAATCGACCGCGATCTGTTTGCCTAGCTCCGCCACTGGCCATCGACGGCCGATGTAGAAGGCTCCGAACAGCGCATACACCGCGCTCGCCTCATCGAAGCGCATCTCATAAATCAGGCGCTTGAACACCACCGGATCTTCGGCGAACAGGTCGACCCCCCACTCCCAATCGTCAAAGCCGATTGACCCGCTGATGATCTGCTTCACGGTGCCCGCGTAGCGCCGCCCGATTTCGCCGTGCTCCTGCATCTGGCGCTGCCGCTCCGTCATTTCGAGCTGATACCAGTTCTTATGCTCGCCGCGGCGCTTGTCCATGGGATAAAAACACACGTATTTGTGCCGCGGGCATTTCCGGAAACAAGCGCGAACGCATGGCCGTGCGCTGGCGGGCCAGCGTCTCCTCGATTTCCGTGTTCCATTCGGCCGAGTGCGGGACCACCGAGCGCTCGCTCAGCGACGCGTACAATTTTCCGGTTGACTCGTACAATCCCAGCTCCACCACGGACAGATACGACGAGGTGGGCTCCAGATAATCCCACAGCCAGAGCCGGGCGAGGTCGCGTTCGACTTTCCCGAGGCCGTCGAAATCCGGGCGAAAGTGGATCAGCATCAGGTCGCCTTTATGACCGAGCAGCGAAAACAGCGCGCTGCCGTCGTGTTCCATCCCGGCCAGCACCGGATTGGCCTGCGCCAGGACCTCCACACGGCCGCCGGCGGGAAGCGCCCGCCACGCGGGCCAACGGACGCGAAACATCTGGTGTAAAATGCTCGCCCCTTCGATCGTCAACGGGACCGGAGGCAGATTCTCGAAAGAATACATAGTGTTTTTACTACTGTATCGCGGTGCGTGCTAAAATTGAATTGTTCATGCACCCAGATACTCATCTGGTGATTCAGCTTCAATCGCTAGACCAACGAATCGCGGCGCTCGAAAAGGAAGTAGCGGCGCTGCCGAAGCACATCGCCGCGATTGAAAAAACGCTGGAATCGCATGTGCGCAAGCTCGAAGCCGACCGGGCCGCGCTGGTGGCGAATCAGAAGGATCGCAAGAAGTTCGAAGGCGAGATCCAGGTGCAGGAGCAGAAGATCTCCAAGCTTCGGGATCAGATGCTACAAGCCAAGACCAACGAACAATACCGGGCGTTCCAGCACGAAATCGAGTACGCGGAAAAAGAGATTCGCAAGGCCGAGGACCGGATTCTGGAGCTGATGACCGAATCCGAGCCGCTGGATCAGAACGTCAAAAAGGCTGAGCTGGCGCTGAAGGAAGAGAAGCAGACGGTTGAATCCGAAAAAACGACAGCGCGGGAACGAACGGCGGCCGATCAGAAACAGCTCGCCGAACTGCAAGCCGAACGCGCCGCGACCGTGGCGAAGCTTCCTCCGGCGATCGTGACTACGTACGGCCGCCTTCGTAAGAAATGGCCCAACAGCGTGGTCATCGCGGAAGCGGTGAAGGGTAGCTGCTCCGCCTGCCAGATCGTGCTGCGTCCGCAATACATGCAGGATCTGAAGAAAAGCGAGCAGTTGATGACCTGCGAAAACTGCGGCCGATTCCTCTACTACGTCCGTCCGGTCGGCATCGAAGACGTGGCATCGGTCGGATAAGAGGGTTGGATAAAAAAAGAGCCGGCCCCGCTTTTGAACGAGACCGGCCCCTGCCTTAAATTAAACCCGACTACTTGCCCTGCTTGGCAGCCGGAGCTTGCGCGGTGGAAGGCGCCGTCACCGGCTTCTTGGCCTTCTTGGTGTGACGCTTCACGGCCGGTTTTTGCGAACTCGGCGTTTTCGGGGCAGCCGGAGCAGTCCCCGTGGCAGGCGCCTGCGCCATAACGACGCCAGCCGCAATCAGTGAAGTCAGAATTAAGCGTTTCATTTTGTCCCTTTCTCCTTTACGGGGTGCTTCTTGCTCACCCACGGTCCCATCATGCGCCCGATGCCCGGCAACTTCGATCACCTGCGCGGGGGAGCGGAAACGGCGAACTTCAGTTACTCGCAGCGAGCAATTCTTAATGAATAAACGTTAGTCTGAAAGTGAATGCGCACGTTGCTTCGCGTCCTGGTGATCGGGTTTGCAGCCGTCATCGCGCTGCTGGCGGCGGCGGCGATTATCGCCGTGAACGACGCGCGCTCGATCGCCGCGAGCGCGGCCGGCCTGGTGAATAATCAACTGGTGATCGCGCGTCTGCTCGACGAAGTTCAGCGCGAGCAGGAGGTTCTGAACACCGCCTTCTACCGCCTCTCCCGCGCGCCGGATTTAGTGGATCGCCAGCGCGTCCTTGCCGATCTGGATCAGACCGATAACGAAATTCGCCAGATCGTGCAGGAAGAACGAGGCCGGCCGAACGAAGAAGCATGGGACCGGCTGGAACGAACGACGCTCGATTTTTCGAAGGAAGCGCGCCAGCTTCTGCTGAACCAGGAAGACGCGGTGTATTCCTCGCGCGATCTGTTTGCGAAACATGAGCAGGTCACCACCGTGGTGGCGCGTCTGGTCGACATGAGCTACGCGAACGCGGTGGAAACGCGTCATCGCATGGACCAGCAATCAGATCGCTTGACCCAGGAATCGAAGCTCCTGTTCGGCGGCGGTCTGCTGGTAGCGCTGGTTTTCGCCGCGGTCACCGTGCGTATCGCCGCGCGGGTCTTCCGGCAGATGGAATCGCAGACCGGCGAACTGAGCCGCGTGTCCTTTCGCATGCTCGAAACGCAGGAGTCCACGGCGCGACGCTTCTCGCATGAGCTGCACGATGAGTTGGGAGGATCGCTCACGGCGATCAAGAGCCAATCTGCTGGCGATCGCGCGCGAATCCCGACCGACCTGGCGCGCCTGGAGGATTGCGATCAAGCTGGTAGAAGAATCGATCTCATAATGTGCGCGAGCTTTCGCAGCTTCTGCGCCCGACGATCCTCGACGATTTCGGCCTCGACGCCGGCATCCGCTGGCTGGCGGATCGCTTCCGGGAACGCACCGGCATCGAGGTCGACTATCGATCCGAGTTCGACGGCCGCCTGCTACGATGAAACCGAAACTCATCTGTTCCGCATCGTGCAGGAAGCGCTGACCAACGTCGCGCGGCATTCCGGGGCGACGCGGTCGACGATTCACCTGCGCACCGAAGCACGGCCGTATCCGCCTGACGATTCGCGACAACGGGAAGGGCTTGCAGACCGTCGAATCACGGCGGTATGGGCCTCAGCGGCATGCGCGCCCGCGCCCGCAGCGCCGGCGGCGAGCTGGAGATCCATTCGCAACCCGGCGCGGGCGTGACCATCGAAGTATGGGCGCCGCTCGAAACCGCCGGCATTGCACAACGAAAAACGTATGATCCGCATCCTTCTCGCCGACGACCACGTGCTGGTCCGCCAGGGCTTCGAATGATCCTTTCGGCGCAGCCCGACATGCAGATCGTGGGCGAAGCAGCCAACGGCCGCGAAGCCGTGGAGCTGGCCGAAAAACTCCAGCCCGACGTGGTCGTCATGGACGTCACCATGCCGGAGCTGAACGGCATCGAAGCCACGCGCCGGCTGGTCGCCATCGCGCCGCGCACCCGCGTGCTGGCGCTCAGCATGCACAAGGATTCCGTCTACGTGCGCGAAATCCTGCGCGCCGGAGCGCGCGGCTACCTGCTGAAAGATTCCGCCGACGCCGACCTGCTCGCCGCGGTCCGCGCGGTCGCCAAAGGCGAAGGCTACTTGAGCCCCGCGGTTTCCGAAGCCGTGCTCACCGATTACCGCCGCCACGTCACCGATCCGCTGGATCTGCTGACCAGCCGCGAGCGCGAAGTATTGCAGATGATCGCGGAAGGCAAGACCAACAAAGAAATCGCGACGTCGCTCAACCTGAGCGTCTACACCGTGGAGGCGCATCGCGGACGCATGATGGAAAAGCTGAATCTCCACAGCACCGGCGAGCTGGTCCGCTTCGCGCTCCGCAACGGACTGATCGATTAGCAGCGACCGCATATTTTAAATTCACGTAAGACCGCACCCCACGATCCACCGCTTCCTTTGGTCGCGGCTCATTCAAATTTGCTCATAGGCAACGAGCCGCGACCAAAGGAAGCGGCCAACCGCCCCGCGCAGCGCTTAGCATTGCTTCTTCGACCAGGTTTATTCGACCGGCTCCTCGCCCAGATCCTCGGCCCGATTCTCGAAGCGCGTATACTGCCCCAGAAACCGCAGCGGCACCGTGCCGATCGGACCGTTGCGCTGCTTGGCGATGATCAGATCCGCCAGCCCCTTCACGTCCTCGCGATCCTTCTTGTACACTTCCTCGCGATAGATGAACGCCACCAGATCCGCGTCCTGCTCGATCGATCCCGAATCGCGCAGATCGCTCAACTGCGGCTTGTGATCGCCGGGACGCGTCTCCGAAGCGCGGCTCAACTGCGACAGCACCAGGAACGGAACGTTCAGATCCTTCGCCATCAGCTTCAGCCCGCGCGACAATCGCGCTCACTTCCTGGTTGCGATTTTCCGATGCGCCCGCGGCTGCTCATCAATTGCAGATAGTCGATCACCACCAGGCTCAGCCCGTGCTCGGCTCTGCATGCGCCGCAGCTTGGCATGGACGTCCATCAGATTCACGCCGGCGCGTGTCGTCCAGGAACAGCGGAGCCTCGGTCAGATCCGCCAGGGCGACCTGCAGCTTGCGCCGCTCGTCTCGCGTTCAGGATATCCCGCGCGGAACTTGTGCTGATCCACGCGCGCCGCCGCGCACAGCAGGCGCGTCAGCAGGCTCGCCGACGACATTTCGAGCGAGAACACCGCCACCGGCTTGCGCATCTGCGGATGCGTGGCCACGTGCTGCGCGATGTTCAGCGCCAGCGCCGTCTTTCCCATCGACGGCCGCGCCGCCAGGATGAACAATTCGCCGCCATGCAGCCCGCCGGTCATTTCGTCGAACTTCGCTGAAGCCCGTGCTCAGCCCGCTGATGCGCTGGCTGGGATCGAGAAACGCGCTGATGCCGCCCGGGAAAGTTGCTCGACGATGCTGGCGGGCGACGCCAGTTGATCGCGCGCCCGCGCTTCGCCCAGCTTCAGCAGCGATTCTTCGCGCCGACGCCAGAATCTCGTCCGGCTCCTCTTCGCCGATCAGGCAGCGGTCGATCACCTTCTGCGCGCTGAAAATCAGCTTGCGCAGCGTCGACTTGTCCTTGACGATGCGGATGTAGCTGTCGAGATTCGCGATCTCCGGCAGCCCGTCGTCGAGCGAAATCAGGTACGCAAGCCCGTCCACCGATTCGAGCTGCCCCTGCTTCATCAGCTCATCGGCGACGGTGACGCGGTCGATCTTCTCGCCGCGGTCGTACAGATCCTTCATGCGCGCGAAGATGCGGCGGTGCTTTTCCAGGCTGAAATCGTCGGGCTCGACCGCGCCCGCCACTTGCAGGTACACGCGTCGTTCAGCAGAACCGACCCGAGCACGAAGCGCTCGGCATCCAGATTCGCGGGCAGACCCTTCGTGAAGGCGAGGTCAGTGGCAGGCATCGATGTTAAGGATCGTTCCACCTTACAGTCTCCACGCGGCGCGAGCAACCGGTTTTTTCACCGATTGCTTGGCCGCAGTTACCCTCTTGATAACTCTGTGGGAAACAGCGGACACCACGCAGCCGCTATCCCGCTCAAGAGAAAAGCGCCCACAGGCGTTTTCCACAGAATCTCCTCAGAACATTTTAGCGCGATTTGTTTCGGCTGTGGTTACTGCTTGGCATCCGCCGCCGGTTTGGGAGCCGCCGGGGCGGCAGGCACGATCTTCGCCGAAAGAATCCGGTCGAGCTTGGGGAAATACCGGTCCAGGTACGCCTTGCCCTCAGCTTGGATCTTGCCTTGATCTGGGCCGCGCCCACCTGGAGCGCCCTCGCCGTAATCCGCGTAGAGCTTGTCGACGACATCCATGCCTTCGATTACCTCGCCGAACGGAGCGAAACCCTGGCCATCCAGACCTACGTTGTTTCCAAAGTTGATAAACAGCTGCGTCGTACGGGTGTTCGGACCCGCCGTAGCGAACGTGATTCGCCCGCGCTTATTCGATTCGATCACGCGATCGTCCGGAATCTTGGCGCTCTCCCAAGCGTGCGCGATAGCCGGATTCGGGCTGATACCGAATTGCGCCATAAAACCAGACAGCACGCGAAAGAATGCGCAATCGGTGAAAAATCCGGCGCGCACCAGATTGTAGAACCGGTCCGCTCCGCGCGGAGCCCAGGCACGCGTCACCTGAACCACAAAATCCCCTTTCGTGGTCGTGAACTTCGCGTCGAAAGTCGCCGGAGCCGTAGCTTTCAAGCTGGCCGGATTCGTCAGGTCGGGCTTCGCCGCCGCAGGAGCACTCTTAGTGGCGGGTGCGCTCTTGGTCTGCGCAAACGCCATTCCGCACAGGAACGCGGTCAAGAAGACTTGTTTCATAGAATTCTTATAATACTATTTGCGGCGCCGAAACCGAAACTCGTGCTGCTCCATGTTCACCTTCGCGCCGCGAAACTGGACGCCTTCCGACTGAAGCCGCATCCTTTGTTCCGCGCCCGCTTCTCGCGGCAATAGAATTTTTCCGCCTGAGCCGAGCACGCGATGCCAGGGAAGTTTTCCATCCACTCCACCCAACGCCCACGCGACTCTTCTCGCATTGCCGGGAAACCCCGCGGCTTCAGCCACCGCGCCATAGGTCGCGACCTTGCCCTTCGGTATTTTGGCGACGGCTTTGCGAATTTCCGGGAACATTTCTAGTCTCCTGAGTCAGAAGTTCGTTGGATAGTTGCTGCCCCACGTAGTGTCATCCCGAGCGCAGCGAGGGATCTGCTTTTAAAGCGTTGATTACAGCCGAACGAAAAGCAGATTCCTCGCTCCGCTCGGAATGACTTTGGGGTCGGATGGCCATTACAGCCCCGGCATGTAATGCTGCGATTTTTCTGACTCAGGCTCCTAGAACGATATGTTGACAATTCGATCCTCGCCGGTCTTCGCTTCGAGCATCAGATGCAGATTGTTCTTCGCCGAATCGTGCCACCACGCGCCGGCTTTCAGATCGGCCTGCCTGTCGACCTTCTGATACGCAGCAGACTCTTCGGCGACTTCCTTCGGCGCGTTGGTGTGATGAAGTATCCACTCATAAGTCCGGCGCTTCCGCGACTCGATCTCCACGCGCACGTAATCGCCCGCGGGCGCCGCGTGGAACTGCGAATTCTCACTCAGATCCGGTTCCCACAGAAAAAACTCGCCGCCCAGCGACGGAAAATAGTGCAGCTCCATTTTTTGGTCCATCGCCAGCGGCACAATCCAGCCGTTGCGCACGAACGTCGGCACGCGACCCGCGGGAGCATCCACTTCGATGGCCTGATTGCCGGGATACTCGGTGTTGGTTCGAAGATCGGTCCAGATTCCGCGCGGCAGTTCGACGCGGCGCTTCCCTCCCGGCCCCACCACCGGCGCCAGCAGCACTTCATCGCCGAGCATGAAAACGTCCGTCTGCACGCTGACCTGCTTATCTTTTGAAAATTGCATCGGCAGCGGGCGAGTCAGCGGATACCCGCGATCGAACGCCTCGCGAAGATAAGTCACCAGGTACGGAGTCCACATTTTCCGGGTCGTCGACGTCGATCCCACCCTCGCCGGCGCGCCGGTAGACGATCGGATACAGCGAGCTCAAATCGGCCGCCCGCCGCTTGATGTCCTCCGGCGCGCGATCGAAAATCGAAAGGTCCAGCGCGGGATAAACCACTCCGGAAAGGCTCCACTGATTCACGGTGCGAATCAGCCCTGCCAGCGCGTCCCACGTCCGCACCGGAGTATCCGGCAGCGGCGTCACCTGCTTCGGCAAACGGTCCGCAGCGAGCAGATCGAGCCTTTCCGCGTCCACTTCGGGCGTCGGATTAAACGTGGCATGCTGCTCCAGCACTTCCTTCGCGGTCGGTCCGTAATAAAACAGGTAGTCGATCGAACTTGCGCCCGGCGCCTGCACCGTGGCGTTCGCGAGATCGAACACGCATCGATCTGGGGATCGTACGTAAATTCCGTAACCCGCGCTGGTAAAAAAGAACCCGTGCGTCCGGTCGAGCTTTTCACCACGAAGGTTCAGGTTCGCGCCGCCGGCCATCAGGCCGTAAACTCGCTCGTCTTGTGCAAATGCAAGACGCAACTCCGCTCCTTCGGCGGTGCGCGCAGAGTTGGCATCGGTTACAGATGTCCCACCCGCCTTGATATTCAGATGAAGATCCCCGCGATCGAGCTCGACCGTCAGGTACCGCGTCTTCATCGTGATCGTGGACCCAACTTCGTCGAAGACGGGCGTGACTTTGTCGCGCTTGATTTTCGGGTGCTCAGGAAGGCTCCCGGTCCAGCTTCGCGCAAACCGAAACGAAACCGGACTGATCCATTCCAGCTCGGCAACGCCGTCGGCCAGCTTAATCGTGAGCTTCCCGTCATTCCAATCGCGGGTGACCACGGCGGCACGTGCGAGCGACGAGCACACGATCAGCATGATTCCAAGAATCGCTTGATCCACCGCGAGCCGCGACCACAGGGAGCGGTCGGTGTTCTTTTCCCACACGGGCCAGTAGCTACTAAATCGCGACAAGCTTCTCCTGCACTTCTCCGGTAACGCGAGCGCTTTTATCGTCAACAAACATATCTATTTCAGAGCGGATGCCGAACTCCGGCAGATAGAATCCCGGCTCGATCGAAAAACACGTCCACGGGATCACTCGGCGCTCGTCATGCGTCTCCAGATTGTCCATGTTCGCGCCGGTGCCGTGGACTTCCGCGCCGATCGAATGGCCCGTGCGATGAAAGAAATACTCGCCGAATCCCTGCTTCTCGGATATATGCCGCGCGCCGCGTCATCCACCTCAAACCCGCGCAGATCGCTGCTTCGCTGCGACCGCATTCTGCACCCGCCGGATCGCCGTGTCGCGCGCATCACGCACGACACCGAACACTTTCTCGATCTTATCCGGGCGGATTCGCTCGCCGCAATATCCGACCCAAGTGATGTCGTAATACACGCTCTCCGGCGGTCGAGCTTGGCCCACATGTCGATCAGCACCAGGTCGCCCTTCTGGATTTCGGAGCACGCGTCCTGCGGTCGGATCGTAGTGCGGATTCGACGCATTCGCATTCACCGCGACATCCGGACCGTGATCGGTGAACAGCTCCTCCTGCTCGAAACGGTCAAGAATGAACTGCTTGCATCTCCCACTCGGTAACGCGCTCGCCTGCGCGCTACGGCGTTGCCGATACTCGCGCGAACGCCTCGCGCGCGAATCGCGGTCGATCCGCCGTCCCGCCTCCAGGTGACTGTCTCCAGTTGCTCGCTGCGTTCCAACGCGATTCGAACATCTGGACCAGATTCGCCGACGTCACCACCTCCACGCCCAGCCCGCGAACCAGCTCCACCGTTCCCGCATCCACCATCGCGACATAAGGCACCGCGCAATTCGGCGAATACTGCATGGCGACGCGCTTGCGCTCCGCCGAGCAGTTCCGCGAAGCCCGTCGACCATCTCCTTCCACTCCGCATACAGCGAGATGCGTGCCCGGCAGCTCCGTCCAGCGTCTGCGATTCGATCTTGTGCACCAGCCCGCGCGGCTCGCCCGTGCGCCGGAACGAAGTAATACCAGCGCCGCGTACACCATCGACCCCGGCGTGAACTGCAGCACGCGGTACGCCAGCGGATCGCGCCGATGATGATCGAAAAACAGCCAGCCGTCCAGCCCTTCTTCTCGCAACGCCGCCTGAATTTCTTGAGTCTCATTGCGCACTTTGTCTCATGCTCGGTAATCCGCCGCCAATTCACCTTGGTCTTGAAATTCGCGAGCCCCGCCACGTCGCGCGCATCCACCACGGAAAATGAAATCACGTCGTCCAGCCAATCCTGGCTGTAGCCTTCGCGGTACTGCGTGGCAACCGTCAGTGTATAGTCTTGCCGCGTCAGCAGGCAATCGAACGTGAACTCGACCTCGAACGTCTCGCCCGCCTCGACGCGGCCCAGATCGACGCCTTCAATCCGCGTGTTCGTGCCGAACACGTCGATGCCCAGCCGGTTGCGAATCAGCACGCCCACCACCGGATTCTTCCAGATCCTTCTCAGCGTGCGCCCGCACGCGAATCGTCACCGGCTCGCCAGGAGTCAACTGCCGCGTGGACGCGCCGCGTTTGTCGAGCAGCTCAGCGCTCGAGCACGCGGCTCGCGCCATCGCCATGGCGAAAACTGCCGCCGAGCCGGCGTCTCTTCGCGCGGCGGCTCCTGCCGTTCCAGCACCATCCCGACGTATCGATTCACCACTTCGCTGGGCGAGCCGTACGCCGCCACGCGCCCGTCCACCATCAGCGCCGCGCGATCCGAGAGTCGCTTCACCAGCCCCAGATCGTGCGAAACGAACAGCACCGTGACGTTGCGCTGCTTCAGCTCTTCGAATTTCTTGATGCAGCGGTTGGCGAAAATCGCGTCGCCCACGGCCAGCGCCTCGTCCACGATCAGGATTTCCGGATCCACGTGAATCGCCGTGGAAAACGCCAGCCGCACGTACATGCCGCTCGAATATTCCTTCACCGGCCGGTCCATGAAACGCGCCGATCTCGGCGAACTTCTCGATCTGCGGGAAACACGCGCTCCATCTCGCGCCGCGACATTCCCAGAATCTCGCCGTTGAGAAAAACGTTTTCGCGCCCGCTGAATTCCGGATTGAAGCCCGCGCCCAGCTCGAGCAGCGCCGCGATCCGTCCGCTCGCGTCAGCACCCGCCCGCGCGTCGGCTCCAGAATCCCGCTGACGATCTGCAGCAGCGTGCTCTTCCCGCTCCCGTTCGGGCCGACGACGCCCAGAACCTCGCCGCGTTCGACGCTCAGATTGACGTCGCGCAGCGCCCAGAATTCGGTGGGAGGCTGGTGCTTGGCATGAAAGGAAGGATTTCCAGCAGCCGGTCCAGCGGCCGCCGGTACAAACGATAAACCTTGGAAACGTTCTGGACGTGGAGCAACTCGATTCAGTGTATCAACTGCCCATCCGCACGCTGCGCCGCAAACTTTCCGGCAAGCGGCAGTCGCATAGCCGATCAGGCACTATTGGTCCAGCGCAAACAGCACCACGCTCTCGAATCCCTTTGCCCTGCGCCGACCGAGCCTCTTTCAGCCACGCCGTGGTCGAATCGCCGACGCCCACCAGATGGCTCCGCTGTGTGGCGGGAAATCCCAGCGAAGTCCCGAACGTCGATGGTCTGCTTCAGCCTTGTCCAGATTGCGGCCCGAGCGTGAATCCGAAGCTCTCGGTCTTCAGACACGTCAGCGCGGCCGGAGTCCACGCGGCCGGCGGATAATTGATCGCCTGATTGAAGGCGGTCTGATTGACATCGTTCGGATACAGCACTTCGAACCGCGCAGTGCGAATAGGTCGCCCGCACGAAAGTCATGATCGCATCCGTGAAATTCCCGATCACCGTCTGCAGAAACGCAACTTCGTCCGGATAAGCCGCCGGATCGACCGTGTTGTCGTAAACACCGTCATCGCGCGCCCGAACTCCGTCAGAAACTGGCCTGATCCCACGCATCGTAAAACGGCATCCCCGAAAATGCGATGGCCGATCGCCGTCGTTCGGAAAATACCACCACTGCACTTCGCCGAATTGCAGATAGGGCTGCAATCCCGCTGCCGCCTGAATCCCCGCCATCTCCAGATAAACTTCCTGCCAGAAAGCGAGGCTCGCCGGCGAAAAATTGGTCTGCAGCGACGGAGTCGGCAGACAGAATCGGATCGCCCGAGGGCCCCACTGCGCGATGCCCGCCGCCGCCGACGGATCGCCGTTGCCCAGTTCCATGCTGAACGCCGCCGCGCAATCGATCCCGTAGCCGGCCAGCGCGGTGAAGATAGCTGAGGCTCCAGTCCCGCACCGCGCGATTCAATCTCGGCGACGCCGTCAGATCCGTGCGCCAGTTCCCGTCTGCTCCGCCGGTGAAATTCACGCCTGACGCGGACACCGTAAAACCGCCGCTGGTGGTCGATGCCGAGAGCGTCGTGCTGTCTCCAGCCAGGCCCAAGGTTCGCGACTGAATCGTAAGGACATTCCCGACACGCTGGCCCACACGTCCAGTGTAGCCGCGATTCAATTCGATTGCATACGCCAGTGCGACCATGTCCGCCGGTCATGCCTTCATGGACCAGTTTCGTCAGCGTCAGCGACGCCCCGCCCGCTCCGATCACCACGGTTACCGTACGAGCTGAACGGACCGGCGTCCCGGTGAACGTCACGGTTCCCGTCGCATAAACATTTCCCGGCGTCGACCAGCTCGTAGAACCACAGTGCGCCGACGTAGTGATTCTGCCGTCCCGTGAACCCCAGCGAATCGATCATCCACGCGGTTCGCTCCGGAGCCAGCGCCAGCGAATGTTCCGTGTCCCAATCCGTCGCGAGCGTTATGGGCGGCTCGGCCGGAAATGTGGGAAGTGTCGTGGAAGGCACGGCCAGCTCGATGAAATCGAAATAAAAATCGTTGCCATCCGGACCCGCCTGTGCAAGCACGACGCTGTGCGATCCGGCCGCGTAAGTTCCCGCCGGACACCGGAACAGAACATCTTCTTGAGAAATCAGCGTATTCACCGTCGTCACGGCGACCCCATCCACCACGATCGAAACCATCGCGCCCGTGGCAACCGCGGTTCCAACGTATCGCAATCCTATATATAAGGTGTGGCTGTACGTCGCAACGTAGGAGCAAGTGACCGAACTGCCCAAGTGGGTGGTGTGACGAATCGTTCCGCCGGAATAGTTGCCGCGCTCCTCCGTCCACGTACCCGTGTAGGTGACTTCGGCCGCATTGTCTTCGATCCTGCGGCTGCCCGGCCCAGCCACTGAATAAATCCGGTTCGTGCCGGTGACGGTCCAGCCTGAAACCACGGCCTGAAATTCGCTACGAGCATACGCCCCGTCTTGCAGGTCCGCCGCGTAAGTCCATCGCAATTTGCGGATGTTGTTGGTCGGAATCGTGACGAGTGTTCCCGCAAGATCCGGCGTCAGTGTCCCCTGAAGCGTGCTGAAATCGAGCGTCACTTGCCATTGCGTCGGCGATGTTCCATTGGCGAATGTCTTCGACGGCGCATCCCACGTTTCCGTGCCGGTCGAAAATGTGTACATCCCGAATCGATTCCCATTCGCTCCCGCGGTGCTGGTTAGAAGAGGTTGCCCTGCGGTATAAAACACGCGGATCGTGCTGCCGGTGGGGGTCGCAGCCAGCAAAGCCGAATGCCCGTTGATCTGCGCCGCCAGATCGCTGACGATCGATGCCAGGGTATCGCCGCTCACTACCGCGTACGTGTATTGCTCCTGAAAAAACGCCAGCCCAACGAAATCTCCTGCCGTCACTGTTCCGGAAACCGTGAAGTCTGCGTAAGCGCACTGATAGCTTCCCGCGACCGGCGTCGCGTGACGCGAGCAACGAAACCCAATAGATCGTCTCGACGCCGCCGGTCGGCGTCGCCCACACGCGCAGCGACGGCCAGTCGACGGTCGGGAACAGATCCGAGTCCATCGGAATCGCAGTTCGGCACGCGTTTCGTTGTAGGTCAACACCAGCCCGCTCAAATCGCCGTCGGGAAGATTTCGAAACGCCGGATGTTCATGCGTGTTGTCGCGATTCCACTCGATCACCGCCCAATCGAACTGCTGCCGCCACGTTCCGGACACCGTAAACCCGCTATCCGAGGCGCTGCTCAGCGCCGCGATCGCCGACGGCTCGAAAAAGAAGCATTGCAGATCGCGATCGGGAGTCAGCTTCTGTATGCTTGCCATGTCGATATCACAACCGGATGGTCACCGTCAGATCGCGCCCCGGCAAAGTTCCCGTCGGCCGTCGGAACGGACGTGATATCCAGGCTCACCTGCGCGCCCGCAGCGAGCGGCGGCAAACCGAACCCATCCACCGACGATTCGAGATCGTCGCCCCATCCGCGATCGTCAACGTGCAATACACCGTGCTGCCCTGGCGAAGCGTGCAGGTTGATCGGCGCCTCCGCTGGGCGCCTCGGCGACGACCGCGAAAATGTCGCGCGCCGCATACGCGGTCTCCATCACCAGCGGCGGCGCCGCGTCCGTCTGGATCGCCAGGTATCCTTCCACTTGAATCGAAAGCTGGCCGCCGGCAAGCGTCCGCAATCCCTGATCCGTCGTCGCGCCGAATGACTCCGCCGTCACCGGACTGTTCCCGCGCACATTGGTCACAAAAAATTCCGCCGCGCCGATCCGCACATCCGGCAGAAACATCGAATACGTATAACTGCCGCTCGCCGGACTGCCGAAGAAGTCGTTCACGAACGGCATGATCGAGACGTTTTTCTGCAAGTGATAAATCGGCGCCGCGGCCACATGCGCCGCCGCCGTACTTCCATGCGACCCGCGAGTCACCTGATAAACCGTGCCCCCGCTCAGCGTCCCGGCCACTGCCAGAATCTCGGCGTCGATCTGAATCAGATCGCCCGCCGATGCAGGTCCTGCCGCGCTCAGCGTAATGGTCGCATCCGTCGACGCTGCCGCGCTCGCCAGCGTGAACGTCGATGGACTATTCAGTTCGTTCCAGTAAAACAGCGTCAGCGTCCCCGCCACAATCGTGTGCGTATTGGTCAGATCCGTGAACCCGATCCCCACCAAGTCGACGGTCCCCTGCCCCGCCAGGTTCAGCGCGTACACCGGAGCCGCGGGCACGTCCGCATCCACGCCACCGCCCGACGCGCCTCCAATCTGCCAGCGCGTCAGCGGATTCAACTCCACCGCGCTCTCCTGATTCAACGCATTCGCCGATCGCCCCGAAATCTCCACGGTCGCTCCCGTCTGGTTGGGAACCTCGATCGTCACCGGACTCGTCGCTCCCAGCCCGCCGAAATTCCAAGTTGAATCCGCGACCACGAAAAAGCTGGTCGTATCCGGCGTAATCGTCCACGCTGGCGTGACCGTCAATGTCGTCGACGTATTCGCGATCACCGCGCGTTCCTGCGGCGCGCCCTTGCCCCGAGTGATGCGCACCAGTTCGCCCACGAACTCATTCGCCAGCATCCCCAGCCCGCTGTTGCCCACTGTAGTCGAGGACCAGGTTTCGCACCGCTGCTTCCGGCTGCTGCTCCAGTCTCCAGTAGAAATTTGCGTGATCGTAATTTTCATCCGGCGGGCCCTGCAATTCCGCCGTCGCGCCCGCATCCGTATAATTGCTGGCGACCGCGACGTTCGACCCAATCAGCAATACTTCCAGCGGATTGATCCCTCGATACACGTTAAATCCTGCGGTTCCCGATGAAAAACTAAATCCGCTCAGCGTCACCGTGTTGGTATTCGTCCCCGCCGGGATCTTCGCCGGAACCGTGAACGACAACGCGCTCTCGCCTCCGCTCCCGTCCAGCGCGCTGATCGCGTAGTAGAACATCTGCCCACCCGCCAGCGTCCCGCCCGTCGAGCTGATCGTCGCATCCAGACTGAGCAGCGGAATCCCCACCCCCGTCGCCACCGGAACGGCCGGCGGATCGAACGCCACACTCAGCGTGACCGTGAACGTCCCATCCGTCGACTCCGTTGAGGATTCCGTGATCCCGAACTGATCGATCCCATGCGAATCGAGCACACTCCCCACCAGCGGATTCGGAATCCCCACGCCCGCGCCCGGCTGCCGCCGGGTCCCCGTCGCCGTCGCGCCGGCCGTCGTACCATGCATCGTCATGCCATTGCGCGGTGATTTGCAGCGTCTGATAATTCGCACCCGGCGACATCCGCACCACCCGGAATGGCTGCCGCTCCAGCCCTTCCTTTATATAAGTGACGGTAATGATGTCCCCCGGCGCGAGGCCAATCCCCTTCACTGTCGTCTCAAAATCGATAAACGTGTATCCGTCGATGGTCTTGTTCAATTGCAGCGTCAGCGCCCGCGTCGCCTGATCGAAATTCGGCAACCCCAGCGCCTGATACGACGCCGTCACCTGCCGGTCCGTCAGCAGCGCGTCATCGACATCCACCAGCGACAAACTATCTTGTTGATACTCGTTGAACTCGTCTTGAAATTCCACCGTCAACCGGTTCGGAGTCGCCGCCGTATTTTCAGACCACAGCCGGATCGCCGGTGCGCCGTTCGTGCTCCGCGCCAACCCCGAGAACGTAGCCGACCCGTCGCTGAACTCGTACGCCGGCCACCCGCCGTCCAGCTCCTCTGTGCGATTGCTTCCATCCGGCAGCGACGGCTGTTGCAACGCGAGCGTATTCTCCACGCGCAGCGTCAGCAATCCCCCGCTTCCGTACGTCAGCATCAGCGACGACGCTTTGCGAATCCCGTTCCCGATCTCAGCCGCGCTGTGCGTATCCTGAATCACCAGGTTGCATCCGAATTTCGTCGCGGCTACCGGATTGCCGTTCAAATCCGTACGTCTCGATCGCCGTCGCGCAGTACGCCGCCGCCGACGCGAAACTGGTCAGGTCGATCTCAGACGTAAGCCAACCGCTTCGCCGCAGCACATCCAACAGCACCCACGCCGGATTATTCGAAAACGACTCGCCTAGCGAAGCGCCGCTCGAATCGAACTGCTCCAGCCGCAACCCGTTAATCAGCACTTGAATCGTAGCGAGCGACGTTCCGTCGCTGATCGCGTTCGGCACGACGACACTCATCATCGCCATGCTTCCGTACGGATCGCCCAGCGGATTGCCGGACGAATCCGTAAAATCCGGATTGAACGCGCCATCGCGAGTCCCCGGCGTCACCACGTCGAACCACCCCGTCGCCGTCATGTTGACGCCGCTCTGCGCTTCCGGGATCTCGATATCGTTCACCAGCACCTTGATCACGCTGTCAATCTGCCCCATCCCCAACAGCACTTCGATCCGCGTCAGGTTCCCGTCATTGCGCGCAAACACGATCGGAGGCTGATACCACGCCGTCCCGTACACCAGCGGCACCGGATCGTTATAAATCGCCAGATTGTCCTGAAGCGCTGACAAGTGCGTACCCGATTCGCCGAAGCTCCGCACCAGAATCTGCGGAGGAACAAACTCCAGCCCGCCGAACCGCGCCGTAACATTCGACGATGCGTCGGTATTGAACATCCCCCGCGCCATGCACGAAGCCCGCGTGAAATCGCAGCTTGTAAACACCGCGCCGCTGTTCAGATTCCCGACGCCGCCCGTAATGATCCGGCGAATATCCACATTTATACAGCGCCGAATATTTCCCTTTCACTCCTCCGTCGAACGCCTCCTGCCGCTGCGTCAGGTTGGTCGGAAACATCCACGGGCACCGCCGCAGAATCTGGACTTCCGGCAGCACGATCCACTGCAAGCTGAGCCGGTTGTTGAACGAAACCCGCAGCGCCGATTCCGTAATCTGATCCGGCGGATTCGCCACGCCTCGGAACACCACGCGAGCTTCCGACGCCGCCGCGCCCGCCACCAGATCGAAAAACACAAACTGAACTGTGACCTGCGCGCCTTTGAATCCCGTCTCTCGTTCGATCTCGGAAAAATGCGAGTCCGCGTTCGCCAGCATCACCTGCACCACCGCGGACCCGTCCAGCCCGTCCACCGGCGATCCTCGCAATTCGAACAGATTATGTTTCAGCAGCCGCGCCGGGTACGAATTGCCGCCGAACGTCACCGCGTGCGTGCTCCATCGCTCGGTCGATCCCGAGTTCAGCACGCAATCGAACAGGAACAGAGGAGTCGGCGGCGCTTCCTCTTCTTTCAAGGTGTCGATCGTCGGCATTCCCTACCCCTCCGTGTCCACGATCTGAATCGCCGCGTCGTAAACGTCCGTGCCCTGCGCGGTCACCGTGAGGCTGTCCTGCGCGAACCGAGCCTTGGCGTAAACGCCGCCCTGCTCTTGCGTCTGCTTGTAGTCCGACGGCCCCAGTTGCGCCTCCACCTGCATTCCGAACAAGTCGACCGTCGCCCCCGGAGCAAGCTGCGCGGCGAAAGTCGCCGAAGTCGTACTCTGCGCCAGGTTCCCAGCCAACGCAATCCGCGACCACGCCGTGGTCAGGGCGAAAGTCTTCTGCAAGCTCGCTCCCGTGGTCGATAAACTCAGCGTCACGCTCGACCCGCCCGTCGTTCGAGCCCACACACTCATGCAATATTCGAAATTCCCCGGCACATTCAGCGTCTGCGCCGCCGATTCCGCGGCCAGCCCGGTGTTAACCACCCGTGTCGCCCGCGTTGTTCCCAGCGGATCGCTAATCCCAGTCGTCAACTCGATCAACGCCCCGTTGGTCCAAGCGCCAGCCGCAAGATTCTCGCTCTGCGCCAATAAATTTCCCGCCGGATCCAGAAACGTGAACGTCTGCCACATCCCCGACGTCGCCTGAAACAGCGTCTCGATCGCGGTCCATTCCGCCAGCGTCATTCCCTGGGCCTTCAGTTCCCATGCCGCCGCCGCCGCGTCCGGATCCGCCAGCACCACCGTGCTTCCGTCTCCCAGCGAGTTCACCACCGTGCGCTGAATCGAATTTTTTGTCACCGGATACAGCGCAGACGCGCCCGTCACCAGTTGTGGAAACACCAGCATGTTAACTTCGGTTCTCCCTGATCGTCACTTGCGTCTTCCCGCCGCGATGATCCGTTAAACTCCACCGCCAGCTGATCCGCGTCAAAGCTGCAATTCGAGTACACCGTCCGTCAAACGGATCCGTGAAACGAAAATTCCCCGCCCGTCCGCCCTCGCTCTCGAAAAATTGCTGCAAGTTCGTCAACTCCCCTTCATCCAGCAAATCCAGCCGGATCACCCAGCGCTGCAGCGTCGCCCCGTAGCCGGGAAATCTCTGCTCGCTCCCATCCAGAAACCGCACCACCTGCGTCGAAAACTTCTGCTGCTCGATCCGACGGATACTGCGCCACCGCACCCGTCTTCAACGCCGGAAAATTCGCCACGCTTACACCGCCCGGATCACGTCGTTCAACGTGGTCGATTGCAAGCATCGCCTGCCGCACCGCCTGCGCAATATCGTCGCTGTGATCGAGAAATGACTGGCTATCCATCGCCTGCACCTTGCACCGTAATCTGGGTAGTCCCCCCCGACGATGATGAGGTCCCCGCCGTCGACGCCGGAGCCGGCCGAGGCAGCCCCCCATCCGCCGTATCCACTCCGAACGCCCCCGCCGTCGACCCGCTGATCCCCGCCGTCGCATTCACCGGCAACGGAGCAACATACGGAACCAGCGGAGCCGGCGCGCTGCTCCCGCCCCCGCCAAACAAACTCACCAGTCCCGAAATCAGCGGACTCAACCCCAGCCCGAACCCCAGCACGCTCTCGATCGTGCTCCCGATCGACGCTCGCCGTCGACCCTCCCCCGCCCTTCGCACTCGAATTCTGCGCGACCGCCTGCGTGTTCGCTTCGATCGAATCGATCTGCGTCTGATTCACCGTCTGCAACTGCTGCATCTGCTGCGTGAGCGAGGTAAGCTGCTGCGTCAGCGCGCTGCTCTGCCCCGCTCCGCTACTCAACCCGCCCGAGTTGCCCAGCAAATTCGTAACCGCGCTAAGCGGATTTGTGTTCGGCATCGTTCCCCGCTCTCCATTCCCTTTCGAGCATCAAAAACGCATCCGCATCCCGCGCGGACAATTCGCTGATCTCCCGCCCGCCCTCGAACTTCCAAGTGAAAAACCGCTCGATCCACTCCATGCTCTGCGGAGTCACCAGCGACTTCGGACACTCGTCCGTCGCCACACGTCCCCGCGCCCACACCAGCCGTCGAGGGCCCCGCTTCTCCACAGGCAGCCACCCGCATCGCCTCCGTGCCTCCAGCCCCTGCCGTCTGCACTCGTCGCATCGCCACGCGGCCTGGCTCGAACTTTGAAAATGGAATGCGACCATCAGTTTTTTCTTTCGTCTTCGCTCAGCCCGCACTCGCTCTTGATGCGCGCCAGAATCTCCGCCGCCAGCTCCACCGGCCCCGCTTCGATCAGCGACGCCGGCGTCGCCGCCGCCCCGTCGATCTCGAGTCCCTCTACGCCAATCAGGCCCCAATCCAGATACGCCCGATCGATCTCCGCCGCCAGCACCGCCGCCTCCAGCTTGTCCCGCGCCTCCTCGCCGGCTTCCAGGAACTCGATCCGCCGCCCGATCTCGCGAATCCTCCGCGCCAGCTCGATCCTTCTCCCGAACGACACCCGCACGATCCCGAATCGCACTCCCGCCCGCGTCTCCGAATCGAACCACACCGAGCTTTGCGTAGCGCTCACCCGAATGCGATATAGAGCTCATCATCCACCGTCCCCTGCGCCCGATCGTTTCGAAATTTCCATTGCAGCCGCGTCTCGCTGTCGTCGAACTCCGGAACCTCCGGCACCATCGCCGGCATGTACGCGCCGAACAGCTGATTCGTCTGCTCCCCCAACTGCAACATCACCGGAATCGGCGACCTCTGCCGCGCCGCCTGATACAACCCCTCCGTCTGCGCATCGCACATTTCGAACAATTCGAAATTCGAGCATCACTTTTCTCGGCCCCGCCGCGATGCACTGCGCAAAATCGCTCCCGAATTCCTTCACCCGCAGCTCCAGATCGTTGTCCAGCGTCAACGTCCGCCGCAGTCAGCGTGAAAAATTGTGCCGGCGTCACGCCCATCCACACCTCGCCCAGATGCCCCGGCACAATCGTGTAATCGAACCCCGTCAATGCCGGCTCAGCCGGATATGCGCTCAATCCGCCCTCGCCCGATGTGAAGCTCGCGCTGTCGATCAAATCCCGCGCCGGCCCCGAAAAATCAAATTCCTGAAAATCGCCGTTGACCTTCACCGTCATCGTGTTCATCGCCGCGCCGTCCAGAATTCTCTGCACCGCCGACGATCGGATCCCAGTAATCGAAAATGCTCACGCTCCCGACCGTCTCCGCCAGCTTGTACGTAACGGTCGATCCCGAACGTCGACCCCGCCACTGGAATGTTGTTGAACGGCGCATTCAGGAACATCGTCGTCCGCATCCTGAACCGCCGCCACAAATCGCATCTCGTCCAAGAACGTAACGCCCTGCCCCGCGCTCAGCCCATGCGCCGCCGTGAACTGAATCTCTGTGCCGCCTGTCACCGCCGCCACCGTTCCCCCCGTATAGAACACCGGCGTCGCTCCCATCGCCGCCTGAAACAGACGGCCCATGGCTCGGCTGAATCGATTGATCCGTCCACTCCGTCATGAACGTGTTCAATTGAAAACTGGTCGTCTTGCGGATCGTGTTCGGCAGCCCGGCAAACGTCCGGCTTCCGGTTTTGTCCCGGCGCTTGGTCTGCTCCGGAACCTGCTTGGCCCCCAGCTTCACCAGCGGAATCCGGTTCACGGCCGTAATCGTCGGAACAGTTCCGTAAGTCGATTCCAGGCCACGTAAACCCGTTCATTATTCGACGATGTATAACAACATGACATTAACTTTGTCCCCTTAACTCGACAAATCCACTTCGAACGTCACCCGAGCCACTTGCAAGTGATTGCGCCCGCCCTGCTGCACCGGATCGAAACTCACCTCGTACCCGCCGGTGAAAAACAGCCCTTGCCCCCAACTCCCGCGATTCGTATCCAGCACCTGCGTCACCGCATCCACATACAGCCGCAACTGATCCTCGATCCCTTCGATCCGGTCCTGCGACACCCGCACTTCCGCCACCGTCCGCACTTTTCCCGAAAATGTCCGGAACTTCTCCGTCAGACATTCCGCACCCGGTCCGAATACACATGCACCACCGGATACTTCACCGCCGTGCTCCGCTCCGCAATCGCCACTGTCACGTTCTGATTCACGATGTTCGCCGGAGCAATCGGCGTCAGCGGAATCCCCGTATCCGCCGCCAGGTTCGCCACCGCCGCGCCGATCCCGGTGTCCGTATCTATCAAAAATGCCACGAATTGTTTCGCCGCGATGCTCGCTGTCTGCGCCACGTGATTATCCTCGCCTCAACGTCGGCCCGCCGATCACATACGTATCCGCCGCCTGCCCGTCACCCACCGCGACGCCCGACAACCAGGTCTCCGGCCGCAACCGTAAAACTCTGCCCCACCGGAACCGGCGTCGAGTTTTGCAGCGTCAGCGCCGTCGACGTCAATCCGACATACACGTTGAACGCCGTCGCCACGCTCGGCGAATTCACCCCCGTGACCACCACCGTCGTCCCCGCCACCGATTCGAACGCCGTCACCGCGCTCGGCGCTCCCTCTTGTCCGGTCGCCGACACCCACGTCGTCGAAATGTAGTAAATCGTGTCCGCCGCCCCCGGCGATGGAGTCGTCATCAGCGCCGGCGTCTCTGCCTGCGGGATCGGAGTCAACACCAGCCCGATCCCTACGCTGATCGTGTGCTGGCGCGCATTTTTGGAAAGCGCCTGATATTCGGCCCATTTCGCCTGATAACGGTCATTGAGCTGATTGTTAAAAGCGTCCCGGTACACAATCGCGAGCGTGTGCAGTGCATGCCATCGCTTCATCTGCGGCGACACCACCACGTCCGACACCCCGATCATCCGCCGCAGTGTCGACTCTGGATCCACTGCCCTTGTATGATCCAGCAGAATGTCCAGCACATCCTCTGAAATCTCATCGGTCGCCAGCCCCAGCTTCACGCCCAAGTCGATTCCCTCGACAACAGCCACGCTGAGAATCTGCGTCTCATAAACGTGTAATCCCGCTGTGTCGTTTGGATTCCCATCCGTCAGAAGGGCCATATTCATTGCTCCTTACGGCTCTTTCCCGATCCGATCGCTCCCGTACGATGAGCGCCCATCGAGGTCCTCCATCGAGCCTCCGTCTCACTCCGGAACCGCGCCGCCTCTTCCGCACTCGCCAGCTCCGCCGTCTCCTCCGCCATCATCCGCGCCGCCACCGCTCGCGGCACTTCCGTCCGTACGCCCGCCCGTCCCCCATCCGAGGTCTCGCGGCTCACAATCACCACCGTCTCTTCACTAATCTCCGACTCGATCTTCCGGATTTTCTGATAATAAGCGCGCAAGTCCATACCAGTTCCTTTCAAATTCGAAAAAGGGGACTGACCACTCTGTCCCCAAGTGCGACGCACCCGCCACCGGGCAAAGTGTCTCCCCGGCTGACAGAGCAATCTGTCCCCTTTTTCAACACCTCTACGAATTCACCTGCACCGCGAAACTGTTCCGCAGCGCACCCACGCCGTACAGCACGTCCACCGTGAACTGCTGCGCCAGCGTGTTCGGCTGATAACTCATCGTCACGCGCATTCCGAAGTTGCCCAGCTCCGCATACTCCGCGATCGCGCCCGTTCCCGGCAGCGGCTGCGGCAGCCGCCGCACCACCAGCCCGATCGCATCCCGCGCGAACGCCAGATTATGCGTCGTCACCGGACTCGTCCCCGTCTTGGCCACGAACTGCGAACGGAAGATGTAAAAGTCCTTCATCTTGCCCACCGCCCCGTCCACCATCGCCCGCAACCCGGCTTCGCCCGCCGTATTGAACTCGCTGAACCGCGGAATCTGCCGCAGCGCCGAATACGCGTTCGAATCCACCACCAGGTACTTCGCCGCGCTCGCCGGCACCTTCGCCGCGAACAACGCCGTTTCCGCCGATCCACTACGGCTTCGGTCATCGCCGTCCCGCCCGTCCCCACCGCCGTATTCGCGCGTGAACAGCGGATACAGCGACAGCAGATCGGACTCGATCCTCTCCGCCAGCGCCACCACCGCCGGCTGCATGTACAGCTTCAGCAGGTCCGGAACCGCCAGCACCTTGGTCACGTCCGGAATCTGGAACGTCGCCTCCGCGTGCGTGTTCAGCACGATCTGCGCGTTCCCCAGATTCGGATTCTGCAGTTGTCACCGTGCTGCCGTCCGCGATGTTGTTCGCCACCAGCGTCGGCGGAATCGGCACGTTGACCGTGTCTCCCGCCTGCGCCAGCGTCGGCTTCATAATCGCGATTCACCAGGTTCCCCATCACCAGGTTCCCCATCAACGCCGGCAGCGCATCCGCCGCCACCAGCTTGACAATCGCAGTTCGCGACATTAGCTGATGTAATTGCTCCCATTTCTTCTCCTATTTAATGTTTATTTCTACCCGCAGCCTTACGCCCCGCGCAGCGTTTGCGCCGCCACCCGCGCGATCTTCCTGCCGCACCCTCTCCAGCTCTTCCGCACCCATCCCCGGCCGGATCTTGTCCAGTCCACCGCCTCCGGTCTCGTTCGCAACTCTCTCCGTCCCGCGCGCTCGCCCCCGACCCTCCCGCCAACCTCGCCGGCAGCAGCTCCGGATTCTCTCCCACGAACTGCTCCAGATACTCCTGCATCTCCGCGCCCCCCTGCGCCAGAATCCGCCCATCCTCGCCCGATACACGTCGTCCTTCACCGCCTTGTACGCCAGCTCGACCTTCGCCACTCCCAGCCTTTGCAGCTCCGCCCGGATCGCCGCGCTCCGCTCCGCTTCCTCGGCCGCCGCCCGCGACCGCTGATTCTCCGCCACCAATTCGTTCACGCGCTGCTCCAGGCTCTCGCGCCGTTTCCGCTCCTCGACAAGCTCCGCTTGCCGAGCCGGATCCGCCCGCACGAACTCCTCCACCACCGCCCGAATCATTTCCCGAACATCATCCGCCGCCTTCTCGTCAGGCACCTTCGATCTCCTCCACAATCCGATCCTTCACGTCCTGCCGCGCGTCGCTCAAATACTTCAGCGCCAATTTCTTGAAAATCTCCTTCTTCAACGTCGGCGACTCCACTCCCAACGCCAACAGCTGTCTTCGCATCACTCAATTCCGTCTCAAAATCCGCGATGTCGAACTCATCCATCCCCGTCACGCTCACCTCGAGCCCGTCCTCGCCGCGCCGCCGCGATCGCCCGCAGCACTCGCCGGATCTGCTCCTTCACCGCGTCCCCGTACGCTCGCAGCACCTCCTGCGTGATCGAAAAATCCAGTCTGCTTGCTGAGCGCCCGCTGCCGCCGCGCCCTTGTCCAGCGACCCGCCCGCCTGTGCGCAGATAACACACCCGGTAAATCTCTTCCTGCAGCCGCATCAGGTTGTCCGCCGCGATCTGATAAACCTTGCCCTCCGGCTCCGTCCACCCGAACCTGTCCCCCGGCCCCAGCTGGATGTAGTAGCTCTCGCCCACCATCTGGCTCCACTCGCGATCCGAATACACCACCGGCATCGCGAACAGCCCCATCGTCAGCGCCCACGCCAGCGCGTTCGATTTGTTGAAGTGCTCCAGTTGCAGCGAGCCCCGCGCGATTCAGCATCCACAACCCTTCCGGAATCCGCAGCGCAAACAGCGGCACCTGTCCGAGCTTCGCCAGCCCATGCGTCCCTTGATCCACCAGCTTCACCGCGCTCTCGCCGTCGTTTTTCTCATAAATCCGAAACGTCTGCTTGTCGTAGTAAGCCCACCGCGTCTCAGTCCGCCACTCCGGATCCTCCACTCGATCCTTCTTGATCGACTTCGTCCGGATCACCACCCACTCGTAATTCCCGTGATCGTCCAGGCTCCAGTTGATGACGTCGTCCGCCGCGTAATCCACCAGATACGCCCGCGACGCCCCCAGCGCGTCTTCCTCCGCGCGCGTCCCCGCCTTCCGCGAAGCCCGTGGAAAATCCACCAGCACGTAACTCGCTCCCGCGATCAGACTCTCGATGAACTGCCGCCGCAAGAAATCCGTCAGCGCTGTCCCCTCGCGGTCCAATCGTCCACCAGCGATCGCGAAAAATTTCTTCGCCGCCTCGTTTCCGCCGTCGAACGTCATCACCGGCTCCCGCCGGAACAGCGTCGCCGCGTACCAGTCGATGATCGACCCGATGTAGTTCTCGTAAAACACCCGGCCAGCCGCTCCGCGTACACATCGCCCGGTTCCCTCTGCCGCCGCACCAGGTAATGCTGCGCGTTGAGCCTCAACTGCTCGCCGCCGGTATACAGATCCCGATACTGCCTCCAAACCTGTCTTCCGCGCACGTAATCCGGATGCTCTCGATCGATATCAAACATGTCAGATCCCATCCTTGTTAGCGTCCTATCCGCGTTCATCAGCGTCCATCTGCGGCCATCAAATCAGCCGCATCCCCGCTCTCCCACCTTCTCCGGCCCCCGGCACTCCTGCCACACCAGATACCCCAGCGCATCCGACAAATGCGTCCTCCTCGGATCCCGGTCCTTGTCGATCACCTGAGCTGTTCTCCTTGTACGTCACCTGCTCGAAATCCTTGATCAACTCCCTGCACCGCGGATCGATCTTCAACACCCGCTCCCCTGCCGCCGATTCGAGCTTCGCATTCATCAACGTCACCCGCTCCCTCACCGCCGGATTCGACGTCGGAATCTTGAACTCCACGTCCCCGTACCCGCCGCTCGCGAAAGAACTCCTTCAAAATCGCCACATCCGATCGTCCCCGTCGTCTGCATCCGCGCCCCCGTCGCATCCGCGTACACCATCAACCCCGCCGCATGCGCCGGAAACCGCCGCTGAAACTCCTCGCACGCCTCGTAGGTCGCTCGCCCGGCTCAGCACGATCTCGTCCAGCACCGTCACCCCCTCGCCCTCCACCTGCGCGACCACCGAACACATCGGATCCACGTTAAAATCCAGCGCCCACAGCAGCGGCGCGCTCCCGGATCCACCTTCGACTCTCGCCAACATTCTCCTCCCGCTCGAACGCGTAATAAACCCGGCCCGCGTGCAGATGCCAGATACTCGCCCAGCACTTCCTGCTGATAAAACCGCGCGTCGTAACTGCTCTTCAGCCGCTCGTAATAATCCGGAACTCGCTCCAGCAGAAACCGATTCTCGAACGGCTCCGCCGACCACCGTCTCATATCCTTCCACCCGCTCGCCGACGAACCGCTCGTAAACCCAGTCGTATCCCTTCGGCGTCCACACCGCGAACCCGCACAACCGCGTCGCCTTCGGATCCCGCAGCCGCCCTTCCAGCCGCAGCCACGCCTCTTCCTGACGTGTACGTCAGCTCGTCCAGTCCGAACCACGCCAGGTTGCTCCCGCGCAGCCGCTCGAACTCCTCCACCGCCCGAAACAAGATCTTCGACCTCGTTTCGCGCATCACCAGAAAGTTCTCCGCGCGATTCACATCGTGCGGAATCCCGTTCTTCGTCCAACATCTCCAGCAGCGCCGCCACCGTCGCATCCCGCAACATCGGATACGTCGGCGCCCCGATCAGCCCCGTCCGCCCCGGATTCAAATAACTCAGCTTGATCGCTTCATGGCACAGCGCCTGGCTCTTCCCCGATCCGATCGGCCCCGAAAACCCCTTGAACCGCGCCGCCGAATCGTGAAACTTCTGCTGCGACGGCAGCGGCCTGATACTCTATTCCTCGTTCTCTGATTCCGTCTTCACCGGCTCCACCCATGTCACCTTGATCTCCCTCGGCTCTTCTTCTTCCAGTTCCTTTTGCAAGCTGCACCAGCCGGATGTAATCCCCCAACGTCGCCTTCACGTCCTCCTTCGTCAACCGGTCCTCCACCCGCTTGAGAATTTTCCGCACCACCGTCTTCTGTGTCCGAGGTCCCGCGGCCCTTCGCGCCCGCGGCTTCGCTTCTCCCACGGGCTCCGGACTTTTTTTTTAGGACTTGTCTTCGTCGTTTTCTCTCTCTCACTCACGGCCCGAGCATAAGCTCGCTCCGCAAATCCACCCTTCAGGCGAGAGGCTAAAACGAATAAAATGGAGGGATTTCTACTTCGAATTTCACGTGTGATGACGTTTCTTCACACCTGATCAGTCTGGATGCTGGTAAATTCCCAGCACATTTCCCGCGGGATCTTTGAACCTCGCGGTGATTTCCGGAGCGTCCGCGCCGATCGCCTGCACGATCTCGCCCCCGTTGGCGACGATCGTGCCAACCATGGCCGCCGCATTGTCGACCATGATGTAAATCAGCAAACCGGGTGCCGTGGACGGCGGCCGCCGCAGGACCCACGTCCCGCTCACCTCGCCGACTCCGTCGTCAAACGCAGTGCTGCCGTCACCGCGCACCCGGATGGACCAGCCGAAAACCTTCTGGTAGAAATCAGCTGACCGAGCAATGTCGGTGGCTGGAATCTCGATGTAGCAGATCTTGCCGTTGCCCAGTGAAGGCGGCATGATCAGCGTGCATTTGCGTAAATCTGCGGCGATTTCTTCCCCGGCAGCGTAAAGAAGGCCGAGCTCGCAGGCTTCGTCATCGCGCCTTCTTTCAGCGCGAACAACTGATTCCGATTCGCGATGAACAACACCCCATTCGCCGGCACCGGAGTCGAATACACGGAAGATCCCATGTTGTAAACCCCAAGGACTTTCTTCGTCCTCCCCGTCGCCAGCACCGCGACGTCGCCGTCTTCGTCGCCCAGATAAACTTTGTCCCCGATCACCATCGGCGACCCCCACACCGCCGCCAGCATGTCATGCGCCCACAACTGTTTCCCTGTCGCGGCGTCCAGGCAATGCAGAAATCCCGAAAAATCGGAATAATACAGCAACCCGTCCTTCAAAGCGCCGGTCGAAATCGACCGCCGTATATCCGTCGAAGTGCCAGATCCTCCCGGTCTGGGTAATATCTCCGCGCTTGGTTGCGTCGATGGCGTACAGATGCCCCACGCCCTCGCCATGCTCCGGATCCTGTCCGTTTGCGATGTAGACTTTGTTGTCGTAGATCACCGGTGTGGCGATCACCTCATTCCGCGTCTTCGGCCACACCGATTCTTTGGGGTTCATATCGAACTCCCAAAGCTTCTTGCCGGTCTCCGCTTCGTAGCCGCGAACCCATCCGTCGCCCTGACCCATCACCACCTGCACCACATCCCCGATTTTCCCCACCGCCGGCGACGCCCATTGCCCGTGCAGAATCCTGTCGTGAACCGAATTGTCTTCCCAGACCAGCTTATCGGTCGTCTTGCTGATGGCGATAATCGACGGCGCATTCGGCGACGGAATATGCACATGGCTTTCGTCCTGCCCGTTGGCCGTGCTCAGGAAAATCAGGTCGCCATACGACACCGGCGACGAATTCGACATGTTGTGCGGCTCGCGATCCGACTTCCTCCATCATGTCGAACTTCCAGTTCACCTTCGCGTGTTTGTTCCCATCGCCGCGCGCATCCAGCGAAACCAGCTCGCACCGGTTGGTCACGTAATAAAGCGTCGTTGCCCTCCACCATCGGCGAAGAGCACACGCCCTGAAACGGCCAGTCATTGGCGCGTCCCGACGCCAGCTTGATATTGGTATGCTGCCAAAGAAATTCGCCGTCGGATTCGCGGAAGCACATCAACACCCCGCGATCGCCGCCTTCTTTGGGATCGCGAACCAGTTCGTTGTTTGTCCCGACGTAAACCTGCCCGCCAGCCACCGCCGGATTCCCATAGCTCTGCGACCCGAGCTCGGCCACCCATTTCACGTTCTTGCCGGTCTTCACATCCCAGCTTGAAACCACGGTTTGGTTGGAAACCATGTTTCGATCCGGAGTCCCGCCCCACATGGGCCAGTACCGGCTCCCGGATCCGAAGCTCGCGCCAGAAACACGATGGACGCCACAGCCGCTGCCGAAACGATCAAAATCTTTTTCATTGGTTTGCCGTCAACTTCAAATTATCCAAGTACGCGCCGAACTGTGAATCCGCGAACACTCCCGGAGGCCCTTCGCGATTCCCGATCGGATCGATCTTCTCGACGGTCCACTGCGCCGGCTCGGTCTCGCCCGTCGGCCACGCTTTCCCTTGCACGTGAACCTTGCCGTCCACCATATTTTCCACTCGGACCTTCAGGTGATACCATTTGTCCGCCTTCCATTCGAACGGAACCGTCACCGTCCGCTTCACTTCCGGCTCCCACGGCTCAATCTTGATGGCCTGCTCATTGCCGTACAGGATCAGCGAATACCGCTGCGCCGTGATCCCGATGTCTCCCAACTGGCGCCGCTTGGTGTTCGAACGCACATCCGCTTCGAACGTATAGTTCGACCAGTCCATCGGCCCGATGAACATGCGAATCCGCTTGAACAGGGTCTCATCCGGAGCCTTCGCCAGCACTTTCGATCCATCCAGCGTCTCGACTTTGAATTTTCCCGCGACCGCGTTGATCCACCCCGGCGGCACCGCGCCATCCGGATATTCTTCAAACGTCTCCGTCCAAGGCAACGGATGCACCACATGCGCCCGCGCCGATCCCGTCAATCCGCCCACCGTCGCCTTGATCAATCCCGCCGATTCCACCGGCTCGCTCGCGACCGCATAAGTCCCGTCATTCACCGTGCCCTTCAATCCGTCAAGCGACCACGTCGCGCTTTTTTCCTCTCTCAAAAACCGTCCCTTAGAATCGAACAGCCGCGCATGCAGCTTCACCGTCTGCCCCGGTTTCAACACCAACTCGGTCGGCTCGACCTGAACGTACGCAGCCTCGCCTTCGCCCTTCACCGCCGGCTCATCCACCGACGTTTCCGTGGAGCGTCGTCGCCTTCTTCGCGCCGATCGCATATACCGCGTCGCTCGACACGAAGAACACGCGCCCATGCGAAACCGCCGCGCCCGCCAGAACCTGCTCCGGCGTTCCTTCTGAGCTGCAGCAAGAATATTTCGAAATCGGCATGTCGACTTCGCTCAACACCTCCGCGCGATCCGAGTGCGGCCGGATGATGAAAAACTTCCCGCTCTCCGTGCCCACATACAATTTCCCGTCGGCCAGCACTGGCGGAGCCTTCTGCACCGTCCCCAGTTGCTGCTTCCACAACTGCTTCCCGGTCACGACATCGAACGCAATCATCTTCGACCCGTTTTCGATCTGATACACGCGGTCGCCATCCATGATCGGCGAAGAAAATCCGCCCAAAAATCCTCTGACGGCCCACTTGTAGTTCTTGATGGTCGCCGGTCTGCGACCCATCGATCGCCGCGATCATTCCCTCTTCGGTCGAATCCAGATTCTCATCGCCATGCGACACGATGACCGTGTTTCCGTTCACCACCACGCCGGTATTCAGCCCGCGCTTGGCCACCACCATGCCCCAAACTTTTTCGCCGGTCTCCGGCTTCATCGCGTAAATACCGCCGTCGCCCAAGCCCATGATCAACAGCCGCATCCCGTTGATGGTCGCAATCGACGGAGCCGCGTACGCCGTGTCATACGGACGCCCGCCCGGATTCGATACCCAAACGATGTCGCCATTGTGCTTATCGAGCGCAATAATCCGCTGCGCGCGGTTCGCCTCTGCACCCCAAGTCGATACCGCCAAGCTCACGATCACCAGATTTCCGTCGATCAGCGGCGACGTCATTCGCCCGCCATGCGTCGTGAACGCGCCGAACTCCTCGCCAATCGAACGGTCCCAAATTCTCTTGCCGTCTTTGGTCAGCGCGACCATAAATCCGCCCGCGCCGATGGCGTAAACATTTCCGGTTTCCGGATCCGCCGCCGGCGACGCCCATCCCACGCGATGCGCCGGCGCGTCGCTCTGGAACACGTTGAACTTGTATTCCCACATCACCTTTCCGGTGTCCGGATCCAGGCACATCACGCGTTCCTGCTCATCCGCACCGCGGCCCGACGGGTTCTGCACGTACAAGTGATTCCCCATCACCACCGGCGCCGAACGGCCTCCAAACGGCGCTCGCCACAGCAGATTTTCGCCCGCGAGCGACCACTTTTCGAGCAGGTTTTTCTCTTGAGAGATTCCGTCGCGATTCGGCCCGCGCTGATCCGGCCAGTCCCCCAGAGCGATGCGTCGCTGACCAAACCCGGCGACGGTCACAAAGCAGAACAAAACAAGGAACTTTTTCAGCATAGGAACCCTCTCACGATAGCCCCTGACTTCATACGACGTTAAGACCGCGCGAATCGTTAGTATTGTACGCCCCCGCCGCAGCGCCACACATCGCGTCTCTATTGTATTTTAACGGCTTAGGCCCTCCATGTTATCGTGATGATTCACCCTCCAATATGGCAAATCAAAACCTGACGCCCATCACCGTAGCCCACGGTGACGGGATCGGACCTGAAATCATGGGCGCGACTCTGCACATCCTGAAAGCCGCCGGCGCGCGGCTTGCGATCGAGACTATCGAGGTCGGCGAAAAGGTTTATCTGACCGGGAACACGGCCGGCATCGAGCCGAGCGCATGGGAATCCTTGCGACGCACCAAAGTTTTCCTGAAAGCTCCCATCACCACGCCACAAGGCGGAGGCTATAAGAGCCTGAACGTTACCGCGCGCAAGACGCTGGGCCTGTACGCGAACATTCGGCCGTGTGTGTCCTATCACCCGTTCGTGCGCACCAAGCATCCGGTGATGGACGTGGTGATCGTCCGCGAAAACGAAGAAGATCTGTATGCCGGAATCGAGTATCAAACCACTCCGGAGGAGATGCTGGCGCTGAAAGTGATCACGCGTCCAGCTTCGGAAAAGATCGTCCGCTACGCATTCGAATACGCGCGCCAGTACAACCGTAAAAAGGTCACCTGCTTCACCAAAGACAACATTCTGAAGATGACCGACGGGATGTTCCACAAGATTTTCGACGAGATCAGCGCCGAATATCCCGACATCGAAAAAGAACATTGGATCGTCGATATCGGCGCCGCCAAACTCGCCGATACGCCGGAAGCGTTCGACGTGATCGTGATGCCGAACCTGTATGGCGACGTTCTGTCCGACGTGGCGGCGCAAATCGCGGGATCGGTGGGGCTGGCCGGTTCGTCGAACATCGGCGACCATGCGGCGATGTTTGAGGCGATTCACGGGTCGGCTCCGCGGCGCGCCGGACAAAATATGGCGAATCCTTCAGGATTGCTGCAAGGCGCGGTGCTGATGCTGGTCCACATCGGCCAGATCGATATCGCGGAGCGCGTGCAAAACGCCTGGCTGCGCACCATGGAAGACGGCGTCCACACCTACGACATTTTTGTCGAGGGCAAGAGCAAACAGAAAGTCGGGACGAAAGAGTTTGCCGATGCCGTGGTGGCGCGGCTGGGGCAGAAGCCGCAAACTTTGAAAGCCGTGCATTATGCCGACAAACCCGCGGCTGCCGCGAAGACCGCTCGACTGGCGCGGCCCGCTCCCAAGAAGGACCTAGTCGGCGTGGATGTTTATGTCGAATGGTCTTCGAAGAACGCGAATGAGCTGGCGAACAAGATCGGGCAAGCATCGGGCGACGGGCTCGCGCTCGAGCTGATCGCGAATCGCGGCATGAAAGTCTGGCCCGAGGGGTCGCCTGAGACTTTCTGCACCGACAGCTTCCGCTGCCGTTTCATGGGCGCGGCAGTGACGCCGAAACAAGTGGTGGCGCTCCAGGAGCGAGTGATCGGGCTCGGCCTGGAAATCGCGATGACCGAAAATCTGCGCAATTACGACGGAAAAGCCGGATTCACGCTGGCGCAGGGGCAATAACATGGCCGGCGACAAGCCGCTGGTCGGCGTGATCATGGGCAGCAAATCGGATTGGGAGACGATGCGCAGTGCGACCGAAACCTTGGCGAAATTCGGCGTGGCGCACGAAGCCCGGGTTCTTTCCGCGCATCGTTCTCCGCAGTTAACCAGCGAGTACGCGAGCACCGCGGTCGAACGCGGCCTGGAAGTAATCATCGCGGCCGCTGGCGGTGCAGCGCATCTGGCCGGAGTGATCGCGGCGCACACGATCTTGCCGGTTCTTGGCGTACCGATGGAGAGCCAGTCGTTGAAGGGGCTCGATTCGTTGCTGTCGACGGTGCAAATGCCGGGAGGGATTCCGGTGGGAACGCTGGCGATCGGCAAGCCGGGCGCGATCAATGCGGCGCTGCTGGCGATCGCGATCCTGGCGAATCACCGGCCGGAGCTGCGCGACAAACTGCGCGCGTTTCGAGCCGAACAAGCCGAGAAGATCGCCAAAGAAACGCTGTCGTAACCGGTACCAATCGCATAGAACCTGAGTGGGATCGGGAAAGTACTAACGCCCCATGGCTCGAAAGGCCATCCGCGCCGTACCCTGGTTCATGGAGCCGGGAGCCTTCTTCGATTACTACGAAGCCCTTCAAATCAGCCCCAGCGCGGAGCCTGAAACGGTGCATCGGGTTTACCGAATCCTGGCGCAGCGCTATCATCCCGACAATCCGGATACCGGCGATGCCGAAACTTTTCGCAACATTTTAGAGGCGTATCGCGTTCTAAGCGACCCGGAGCGTCGCGCGGCTTATGACGTGGAGCATCGAGCGGCTCGGCGCTTGACCTGGAACATCTTCGATCAGACCAACGCAGCGCAAGGCGTGGACGCGGAACGAGCGAAGCGGTGCGGGGTCCTGTCCTTGCTGTACCGCAAACGCATGGCGCAACCGGATCAGCCGCACATGTCGATGAAGGAGTTCGAGGATCTGCTCGGCGTGCCTCGGGAGCATTTGGAATTCACGCTGTGGTACTTGAAGGAAGGCCAATTCGTGGTTCGGACAGATAACGGTCGTCATTCGATTACGCTGAAGGGCGTCGACCTGGCGGAATCGATGACAGAACGCAGGACCGAGCCATTGGCAATGCTCGCCACAGCTATGCATCGGGAGTGACGAGCTACCTTTTCTCTAGCACGTCCTCCACTGCCTCGGGGTGCCTCGCGATCACCGCCAGTAGGACCCGAGTGGGTGCGTCAGGGCGAGACCTCCCCTGCTCCCAGTTGCGGAGCGTAGCAGGAGGGAAGCCGAACTTGGTCGCGAATTGCGCCTGGCTGAATCCCATCTTCAAGCGGACTTTTCGGATGTTGACCTCCGGCACATCGACGATCGTCACGCGCACCTTGTCGTTCTTCCCCTCCGTCCACGCGATCGCCTCTTTGAGTCCTCGAATAATGCTTGCGCCCACCGTGTGCGCCTTCCGTCTCTGGACCGTCTTCTTCTTTATAGCCATGTCGTTTTCCTATGTCTGGCCTCAATAACCGGCCACAAGCGCCGGGACCAGTCGTCTCATCGCGTTCCGCTCTGCTTGACTCAAGTTCGCCTTCCGGTTCTTCGCATACGCGGAAAGCAGGATCACCGGAAGGCGGTCGTTGTGATAGTAGTAGATCACTCGAGCGCCGCCTCGCTTCCCTGCTCCCCGAAGAGCCCACCTTATTTTCCGAACTCCACCCGTGCCGGGTATGATCTCGCCCGATTCAGGATTTGCACCTACGAATGCGACAAGCTCCGTCCTTTCAGAAGATGACATGAGGGAATTCGCGCACTTCAAGAACTCTCCGGTTTCCACTACCGTCATCGGAGCGGATGCCATGTACTCCTACTATACGCAAATTGCGTACGCTCGTAAACCTTAGTTTGATGAGAGTTGTTCGAGAAAACTCTTGCCTGTTGCGATGCCAGTACCGAAATTCTCCGCGACCGTCTGCCCGATATCGGAGAGCGAGTCGCGGATGCCCAAATTCACGCCGCCGCGCGACTGCTTGCCGTAAATCAACAACGGGACATACTCGCGGCTGTGATCCGTCGAAGGAGTAGTCGGATCGCACCCGTGGTCGGCCGTCAAGATCGCCAGATCGGACTCCGCCAGCTTCCCCTCGAACCCGGGCAGCCAAGCGTCCACTTCCTCCAGCGCCCGAGCATAGCCTTTCACATCATTACGATGCCCGTATTGCTGGTCGAAGTCGACCAGGTTTACGAAAATCAGACCGGATTCAAGCGAATCCATGGCGCCTAGCGTCTTGGCCATGCCGTCGGCGTTGCTCTTGGTTTTTTCGTACTCGCGGATGCCGCGGCCGAGAAAAACGTCGAAGATCTTGCCGATGCTGAAGATCTCGACTCCGCGCGAAGCGAGTTGGTCGAGCAGCATGCCCTTGGGCGGAGGAACCGCATAATCGTGGCGATTGGGAGTGCGAGTAAAATTGCCGGGAGTCCCAATGAAGGGACGCGCGATCACGCGGCCCACTTCGTAGGGGCCGCGCAAAAGATCGCGAGCAGTTTCGCAGATTTTGTAGAGCTCGAACAACGGGATGACTTCTTCGTGAGCGGCAACCTGAAATACGCTGTCGGCCGACGTGTACACGATCGGCGAGCCAGTACGCATGTGCTCTTCGCCCAACTCCTTGATGATTTCGGTGCCCGAAGCAGCTTTGTTTCCAAGCGTATTGCGTCCGATGCGGCGCTCGAATTCGTTCATGATTTCGAGCGGGAAGCCGTGGGGAAACAGCGGGAAAGGTTTTTCAAGATGAATACCCGCCATTTCCCAGTGGCCTGTGGTGGTGTCTTTTCCAGGGGAAGCAAGGGCGCATTTGCCATAGGATCCGATGGGCGCTGGATCGGGCGTGAGGCCGGTGAGCGGCTTGATATTCGCCAGGCCCAGACGGCACAGGTTCGGGAGACGAAGGCCGCCGTTCGTCGACATGTATTTGGCGATATTGCCTAGAGTGTCGCTGCCGGCGTCGCCATATTGGGCAGCGTCGGGCATTTCGCCGATGCCGACACTGTCGAGAACGATCCAGATGACTCGGCGGAAGGACATATCCGCATTATCGTGCATAGCGCTCGATGCGAGGTCGATTTATTCGTGTCTGAGGGCGTCGGCGGGATCGCCGCGCGAGAGACCGACCCGGGTCGCGCGCAGGACTCGGGCGACGACGAAAGCGGCCGGGAGTCCGAAGAGCAAGCCGATGGCGACTTGTCCCACTCCTTGCCTGAAGACCAGTTTAAGGACGTGCGTTTCCAATCCGCCGAGAGCGACGCGGATGCCGATCTCGCGGGTGCGCTGGCTGACGGAGTGCGCGATCAACTTGGGCCACACGTGGTACATTTCCACGGTCCTTCTCACGTCCCTGGGTCTCTGTATGTGGCCGCACGGGCTCTCGTGCTCAAGCTGATACCGCGGTCTTAGAGAGCGGCGGTGTCCTCTTCGGTTTCCTCCAGGTTGGGCTTGCGGCCCTCAGTCTCGATGTCTTCTTTCTCCCACTCGAGCGGGAGATCTTCGAGAGGCTCAGGCTCATCTTTTCTGGTTTTAGCGGGCTTTTCGTTGGATGGGTTCATAAGATGCACCTATTTCGGACGCCTTTGGTTCAGGCTGCCTCGCGGCTGGCGCGAAGGGGATGCTGGCCTGCGTCGGCAAGGCAAGAGCGGTTCCCGCCGCCTCGATTGCGTCGAGGATTCCCAGGAACAGGTCTTGCTGGATTTGGAGAAACTCGTCTCCATTGCGGGTCAAAACGTAAAGGGATACTTCCAAGTCGAGTGAGTAGGTCCCGACGCCTATAAAACGCACCGGCATGGCTCCGGTCTCGAACTTATTGTTCCCTTTCAAGAGGGCGGAAATGGACGACAATACAGCTCGCACCTGCTCGGGAGTGGTATCGCGACGGAGGTTTAAAGTGAAATGAAGCAGCATCTTGTCGCGCCGAGAGAAATTTTCAAGCGTCATGGAAGAGAATGGCCCGTTGGGAACGGTCACCAAGGTTCGATCGTCGGTGCGGATGCGCGTGGAGCGCAGTCCGATGTCTTCCACGGTTCCCTTCTGATCTCCGAATTTGCAATAATCCCCGACCACCACCGGGCGATCGCTGATCACGGCGACGCCGCCGAATAAATGCTCGACGGTTTTTTGCGCGGCGAGCGCGATAGCGAGCCCGCCAATGCCCAGGGTGGCCAGAATGGTTCGCGTGTTGTAGCCCCAGTTGTCCAGCGTGACGATGATCGCGAGCAGCAAGATGGTGATCTTGAGGACCCGTGAGAGCAGAGGGAGCACGGAGTAGGACAGGGTTTGGAATTTATCTCCCAGAGCCGCGCGGAGATGCCGCATGGTGAACTCCACCAACTGTGCGAGCAGCCAGGCGACGCCCAAGGAAAACAGCAAGCCCAAGGCGCGCTCCAGATACAGGCGCGGCAATGCGGAAGGCTCGGTCCAGACCATGGCGGCGCGGAACATGGCGACGCCGAGCAGAGTGCGCGTCGGCCCGGCGAACATTTCGAGCGCACTCCAGTTCGCGCGCGGAGCGACCCGTTTCAACACGGGCCGACCGAGCCGGAGCGTTCCGCGCGAAAGGACGCCGGAAAATATCGTGATTCCAATCGCCAGAAGAGTGAGTGCGATCCAGCGCCAGATCGGCGTATCGAGCCATCGCCAGTTCACCAACGGCAGCGGCAGGTAACGCTCGATTGGCGAGTCGCTGGTCTGACGGGCCAACTGGGGAATCGCGGTTACGCTATCGCCTGAAAACAGCCACACCGAATTCCCGTTGTGCAGAGTCACCCGTTCCAATTGCAGAGCGACGGAATTGCCGTTGACGGTGAAAGTGTCGATCGGCTCGTGATTTTTCGGATGAGAATCGTCGAGGTCCCCTTCGGGCTGGCGGCTGAGGGACGCGACATCGAATTGCGGATCGTTGTCCAGAATCTGCGCTAACTGTTGGGCGAGCTGGGGGCCGTCGCTCAGCCTTTGTTTTTGGGGGAGCTTGCGCAGGTCGAGATAACGCCACGCGCGCGAATAATCGCTGGCGTGGGCGGCTTCGAGGAACGAAACGACACAGCTTTGCGGAGAATCGCGGCCTAGCGGATCCCCTGCGTGCGCCGCCGCGCTCGTCGTGGCGGGCTTCGGCGCGGGCGGCTGCGCGGGCAATTGCGCGAATAGGCACTGGCACGCCGCGGCGGCAAAGAATACAACCGCTCTACCGGTCAGTGCGGCGCCCGGTAGTCGGTGACGGTGGTCCACAGGTCAAAGGCCTTGAGCAGCGGAACGCAAACGCAAACCACTACGACTGCATTGAGAATGGTCTTGATACTTCCAGCCATCGGGATGTAAGGATTGATCAGCCATATCGCCATCCCGACCACAATCAAGGCTACCACGATGTAGAGGAGTGGCATGTTGTTTCTCCGTTGCTCGCTGCCGGCAAGTATGCAATCCGCGCGCCATCCGGTGATCGATTTGAAAGTGCATGGACACGGTTTGCAATAAGTTCCGGCCTCGCTCGATTCGGGGTAATAAATACCTCCAGCCACCCGGCAACCTTTGCACGCCTGTCTGATTTCATGAGACTTGCCCGGTTCGGCGAGGTAGTTGCCCTTAGGAAGACGAGTCATGCTGTTTGGGTTTTTACCCGGATGGCGAATTGAAAGGAGTACTCATCATGAAATTACGTTCCTCCATCAGGTCGGCGGCGGCGTCCATCGCACTATGCGGCGTCACGCTGGCGATCAGCGCGGTCATATTTCGCGCGAAAGCCGACGAGTGGGACAAGAGAACCGTATTAACCGTAGACCAGCCGATTCAGGTCACGGACACGTATCTTCCCGCAGGCACCTATGTGTTCAAGCTCGCCACCTTGAGTTCGGACCGGCACGTGGTGCAAATCTTCAACTCCGACGGAAGCCGGATTGTCAACACGGTTTTGGCGATTCCGAATTATCGGCTGGAACCGACGGGAAAATCGCGGTTCTCATTTTGGGAAACGCCTCCGGGAACGGCGAAAGCTTTACGAGCCTGGTTCTATCCCGGAGATAACTTCGGGCAGGAGTTTACATACCCGAAGCATCTGCATCAACTGGTGGCGTTAAACACACCACCGCCAGGCCCGGCGCCTGCTGCGGAGCCGGCCGTGCTTGCTCCTCAGCCTGCACCTCCTCCAGCGGCTGAGCCCGCGCCGGCGCCACAGCCGCAGGCCGCCGTTGAAACGCAACCGGAACAAACTCAGGTCGCGCAGGCTGAGCCTCCTCCTCAACCTCCCGCACCCGCGCCCCAAGCCGAGCCAGCCCCGGCCCCGCCTCAGGATCTGCCGAAGACCGCGACGCCCTATCCGGCCATCGGACTCGCGGGGCTGTTTTCGTTGGGATTGTACGGCTTGATTCGTCGAAAGGAGTCTGCGTAAAAGCCGGTGGCAAAAACCGGCGCTCGCGCGTCTAATAAAGCAGGTTGTTGAAAACTCCGAAAACCGCTTGATTGCGAGTTTTGTGCGAATAGCGGCCATCCACCGCTTCCTTTGGTTGCGGCTCGGTGTCGGCTCTCAGCTTAAGCGAGCCGCAACCGGGAGGGAGCGGTCGGACAGGGTGCGTTTCTTATGGCCAGACTCAGGAAATGGCTTGGGTATTTTCTGCTGGGCGCGGGCATCAGCGGCATCGGCGTCTTTTTAGCGTCGTATGTGGCGCTGGCCATGTGGCAGGACTGGCAGAATTGGGTTTTCGATCGCGAGGTGTCGGGACAAACGACTTCGCTTAAGGAGTATCTCGCCGCGAAGGAAGCTCGGTTCTTCACGCGCGAACAGCATAAGGATACGCAGGCAGCGAAGCCTGTACGGGTCGCGAATGACACCTGGATCGGGCGGATTGCGATTCCGCGGCTGAACCTTCGAGCGATCGTGCGCGAGGGAGTCAGCGAAAGCACGCTGGGAATCGCAGCCGGTCACATTCCGGGGACGGCATTTCCAGGCCAGCCGGGAAACGTCGGAATCGCCGGACATCGGGACACTCTGTTTCGCGGGCTGGCCTCGATTCGCGTCAAGGATTTGATTCAGGTCGAGACGTTGAACGGCAAGTATTGGTACGAAGTCACGTCAACTGAAATTGTGAATCCGGATCATGTGGGGGTTTTAAAGGCAGGCGACCATTCGGAATTGACGTTGGTCACGTGTTACCCGTTCTATTACGCCGGTCCGGCGCCGGAGCGTTTCATCGTAAAAGCGCGGCAGGTCTCCTTGTCTACGCCGCCAGACCCGGTAGAGGATACGGCCGTCGTGAACCCGAAACCACCCGGCAGAAATATAAGTTTTAGCGTGGAGAAGGATCATAGCCGCGAGCTGGCTCCCGGGATTTCGCTGGGCATCACCGGCACCGATGCGGCCGATGGACGTGTGAATGGCTGGATGTGGCTGCTCGCCGATCGCCGGACCATCTGGCTGCGAAACCAGCAAAAGCAACAGCCGGTGATCTTCTACGGCTACCGGGATGGCAAGCGGAGAGAACTGCGAATCACGAACGTCACGCCGAGTTCGGTGACCGGCTACCTGGTTCTTCCCGGTGGATGACCTTGGCACGGTAAGTGCAAGCGTTCAACCAACTTGGGACTCGGATGCATACACTTGGGTTCGGAGGATGGGAGGGGGTTATCGGAGAACCCGCTTCCGTTGTGGTCGTGGGCGCCTAGACGGATACGCGTTCAGGCGCCCTGCGGCCGATATAATGCGCATCGAATGCGATGGTTGCACGCAAATTTTACCTTCCTGTGCAGAGTTTGCACATCCGGAACGATCCCTCGGACTTCAATCAATCGAGTAGAATGCCCCCATGGCCTCTAAGCCTGTAAGCGCCCGGGTATTGGTGGTCGACGACGATTCCGGCGAGCGCCTCAGCCTTTCCAATATCGTGACCGCTTTAGGTTATTCCGCGGAGCCGGCGGAGGACGGCGAACAGGCCATCGAAAAGCTTGGCGCGGGTTCTTTCGACGCAATCATCACGGATTTGGTCATGCCCGGCATGGACGGTCTGGCGCTGCTGCTGAAGCTGCTGGAGTTGGGAGATCCCACGCCGGCGGTAGTGCTGACCGGCTTCGGAAGCATCGACAAAGCCGTTTCCATCGTGCACGACTACCATGCGTTCTGGTTCCTGGAGAAACCCGCCCAGCCGGATGCGCTCGCGACTCTGCTGGAGCGCGCGGTGCGATTCAAGAGCTTGGTGACGGAAACCCAGCGGCTGAAGCGCCAGCTTCGCTATAAGGGCGAGCTGGAGGATCTAGTGGGCATCTCCCCGTCGATGCGCCAGGTTTTCTCGATGATTGAGCAGGTGGCGCCCACGTCAGCCCGCGTTCTGATTACGGGAGAAAGCGGTACCGGAAAAGAGCGTGTTGCTGCGGCGATCCACAAGCTGAGTCCCAGGGCCGCCGAGCCGTTCGTCGCGATCAACTGCGCGGCGCTGCCGGAGACGCTGATCGAAAGTGAATTGTTCGGGCACGAAAAAGGAGCGTTTACGGGCGCGGTGGGAAGCCGCGCGGGATGCTTTGAGGATGCGCATCTCGGCACGCTGTTTCTGGACGAGATTGCGGAAATGCCCCTCGGGATGCAGGCCAAGCTGTTGCGAGTTCTCGAAGAATCGAAGATCCGGCGGCTAGGCGGGAAAACGGAGATTCCCGTCGATGTACGCGTATTGGCCGCCACCAACCGGCCGCCGCAGGAAGCGGTGGAAAAGAAGCTGCTCCGTGAGGATTTGTATTACCGCTTGAACGTGTTTCATATCGCGTTGCCGCCCCTGCGCCATCGCCTGGAGGATATTCCGCACATCGTGGACGCGATGCTCCGCGGTCTGAACGAGAAGGACAATTGCCGGGTTACGGACCTTCATCCTGAGGCGTTGACGCATCTGATGGCGCATTCCTGGCCGGGGAACGTGCGCGAATTGCGCAATGTGCTGGAAAGAGCGGTCATCGTCGCCGGCGAGGGTACGATAGTGCCGGGACACTTGCCCCTTTCCTTTCGGGTTCCGGAAGCGCCGCCGCAGAACCCTGGCTCCCCGCCGCATCCGGTCAGCGATTCCGCCATTACCATCGAAGGCGGGCTGCAACTTCGCGCCGTGGAGGAGGCCTACATCCGGCTGACGTTGAAGCAGACCAAGAACAATAAGAAGCAGACCGCCCAGATTCTGGGAATCAGCATACGCACCCTGCACAACCGGCTGGCGGAATTCGCGGCCGCCGATGCCGCAGCCAGGAACGGGCAGACGTTGTTACGCACCGGAGTGGGGGGTAGTTGAGAGCTCGCATTTTGACCGCCGGTATTTTGGCCGCCTTCGTGCAGTCCATCGAACGAGGCTTCTCTGCCCAAAGTGCGGACAGGGAGGCATCCCCAAGGATTGGGATTCGATGACCGACCGACGGTTTAATATCGTACTGGTGGAAGACGCCGAACCCGATGTATTCCTGGTGCGTGAGGCCCTGGAACAGGAAGGGTTGGATTTCAACCTTCGCGTGTTCGAGGATGGCGAAAAGGCGGTGGAGTTTCTGGAGGCAGTGGATCGCGGCGAGGCGGAAGCGTGTCCACACCTGCTTCTTCTGGATCTGAATCTTCCGAAGAAGACCGGGGCGGAAGTCTTGGAGTGTGTGAGAAAAACCGTCCGGTGCGCTCACATGCAGGTGGTTGTGCTGACATCGTCGGATTCGCCGAAGGACAAAGAAGAAGTCGCCCGGCTGGGCGCGACGTATTATTTCCGGAAGCCGTCGCGGCTGGCGGAGTTCATGAGACTCGGCGAGGTGGTGAAGGATTTGCTCGCGGGCCAGAATGCCAGCGGAGCTTGCGGCGACCGTTAGCGGGCCGCGGCGGGTTGGCGTGAAACGCGACGATCCACCGCTTGCTTTGGTCGCGGTTCGCTAAGCGGCCGAGATCCGAAAAGCGCCGGCAACGAGACTACTCGCGAACCGGAAGACTGAACCAGAACGTGGAGCCGTCGCCTGGCACAGATTCTGCCCATATACGGCCGCCATGCTGTCCCACGATTCTCCTGGCAAACGGCAGCCCCAGCCCGCTTCCGGGAAACTGTTTGCCATTCAGCCGCTTGAATGGCTGGAACACGGCGTCGGCATAGGCGAGTTTGAATCCAATGCCATTGTCGCGAACCCAGAAACGCCACTCCGCTTCGTGGCGGACGGATCCTACATGAATGCAGGGAGGCTCAGCCGACCGGAACCGGCAGGCGTTCGAAATGAGGTTGCGCAAGACCGTCGCCAGCGCGAAAAAGTCGCCGGTAACGTCAGGTAATGGATCGTGAGTGAGGATCGCATCATTGGTCCGCAGCACGCCGGAGAGCTGCCGCTGCGCTTCGCCCAACACCGCCTCCATACTCGTCTCCTGCCGTTTAAGCTCGCGGCCTTCCGCGTGGCAATATTCGGCGATGTCGCGGAGCAGCAAATCCATTCGATCCACGCCTTCCTGAATGAAGTGCAAACACTGCGCGGCACGCTCGTTTCCCCAATCCTTCGAAATACCCTCGAGCAGATCGGAGCTGGTGCCGATGGTCCGAAGGGGTTCGCGCAAATCGTGCACGGCTACCGACATGAACTCGCGATAGGCTTCCCTGGCCCGGTTGAGTCTGTCGTCTGTCGGTTCGGGGGCCCGTTCTGGTGTGGATGAGCTCACTGGAGTTGTCGCCATTATAGACACAAAGGACGCCCGTCCGTTTCCAGGTAACACGCCCAGCACGCGCCTGAAATGTTATATTCTAGACCAAGCGCAGGCCCTGGGATATGCAAGCTTCCGGTTCGCCAACTCGTTACCAGCTTTCCGGACCCGTGAGAGCCGTGAGACTCGAGGAGCATCCGGGAAGTTCCCTCCGCAACCCGACGACGGCGCTGGTGGAGATTCCTGTAAACGCAATCGTGGAACTGGAGGGCGCGGTAGCAGAGTCTGGGCTGGTCAACGTTCTGTGGAACGGCGACGCCTTTTCCGTGTTCTACGAAGACTTGAAGGAAAGAGCCCAAGTTGTGGATCAGGCAAATACTTAGCGCTGCGAAGCCTTTTCCGCCAGGGTGAAATGGAAGCGCGAACCCGTGCCGGGCGTGGATTCCACCCAGATGCGCCCTCCGTAGTTCTCGACAATGCGTTGGCAGATTGCCAGGCCGATTCCGGTTCCAGAGTACGTGTTGCCGTGGAGCCGCCGGAAAATACCGAAGATCTGCTGGGTGTATTCGGGCTTGATTCCGATGCCGTTGTCGCTGATGGAGAAGAGCCAGTCTGAGGCGCGGCGCTCGGCTCGGATGTCGATCGCAGGCGGGTCTTCGCGACGGTACTTGATGGCGTTGCCGATCAGGTTCTGAAAGACCTGCAACAGTCGCACTTCGTGGGCCCGAACTGTGGGCAAAATGCTGCGCGTGATGCGGGCCCCATTTTCCTGAATGGAAGCCTGGAGGTTAAACAGCGCCTTGTCCAAAACCGCTTCGCAGTTTACCGGACCGGCGGGTCCGGAGCCAGACGCTCCAGCTTGCGAGTAAGCCAGCAGATCCTTCAACAGCATTTCCATGTGGCGCGCGCCGTTTACGGCGAAGGAAATGAAACGGTCTGCCTGCTGGTCCAGCCGGTCGCCATATTTTTTCTGGAGCAGCTCACAGTAGAGCGCGACCATTCGCAAAGGCTCCTGAAGATCGTGGCTGGCGGCATAGGCGAACTGATTCAAGTCTTCGTTGGAAAGCCGCAGCGCCTCATTGGACTTGAGCAGTTCCTCGGTACGTTCCGCGACACGCAGTTCCAGGGTCGTGTTCAGCTCGCGAATCGCGTTGTTGGCGGCTTTGCGTTCGGTGATATCGCGAATGGCTGAGATGACCAGGATACCTTCATCGGTCTGTAGCGGGCTGAGACTGAGTTCCGCCGGGAAAGCGCTCGCATTTTTCCGCACGGCCCGGATTTCCTTGAAGGAACCAGCGGGCGCGGACAGACCGCTCCATTCCGGCACCACCACGTGGATGCTTTGATTGATCAGATCCTCCCGGCGGTAGCCGAACACGGCCTCCACTTGCGAGTTCACGAGGCTGATAAGGCCGTCTTCGGAGCTGATGATCATCGCATCCGGAGCGGCCTCCAGAAGCGATCGAAATTTCTGTTCGGTCTTGGCCAGAATCGAGGTCTGGCGCCGGAGGGTCGCGTGGTTGCGGCTAAGATCCACGAACACGGAGACTTTGGAGCGGAGAATTTCCGGAACGATGGGTTTGAACAGGAAATCGACGGCTCCCAGGTCATAACCGCGGAACAAGTGCTCGTCGCTTTTGTATCCGGTGAGGAAAAGTATGGGAGTATGGCGCGAACGTTTTCGGGAACGGATTAACTCGGCGGTTTGAAAGCCGTCCATTTCCGGCATTTTCACATCGAGGAGAATGGCGGCGAAATCGTCTTCCAAAAGATGGCGCAGCGCTTCGGTTCCGGACTTGGCGAACACCAGATCCTGACCGAGGCCGTCCAGCGCCGCCTCCAGAGACACCAGGTTCTCCGGCGAATCGTCCACCAGCAGGATCTTTACTCGATCCGGCATCGGCTGTTCTAGAAACACCCGATTCGTCATATAGATAGAACCCGACGGACTACCCGTCTTAGGAGTGCTCACTCTGCCCAGCTCCTTTGCTTCGCAGATACCGCAACGGTACCACACAGGCCCCCCGGCGAAACGGTCGGATAGCGCGTTGTATCTCGTAACTGGAGCCGATTATGAAGATGGTCAGCGTGGACGGGAGCTATATCGACTTCACCCGCGGCAACTACGGAGTGCGCGTGTGGCGAGACCGGTGCCAGGCTATTTGCAGAATCAATGAAGATGCGCAGTGGGTAGGGCGCGAAGAGATCCTTCCCGTGCCGGTGCCGGATTCGATCCTGGGATTTCCGCATTCCGGAGGACCGCCGACAACGGCCGTGGCCTTCGAGGTCGCGCAATACGACGACGCCGAGGCGGACCCGGAATTGCGAGGCCTCCTGAAGGGATGGGTGACCTTCGAAGAGACCGTCGGGCAATGACATCTGGTCCACCTAAGCGCCCAGCGAGGCCACCTGCTTCAACGCATGGCCGCGGCTGATCCAAACCCGCAGCACCGAAAACAGTTGGTCCATGTCCACGGGTTTGGTGACGTAGTCCGAAGCGCCGGCTTCAATGCATTTGGCGCGATCTCCTTTCATCGCTTTGGCGGTCAGCGCGATGATCGGAAGCGTACGGAACTCCGGCACCTGGCGGATGGCGCGCATGGTTTCATAGCCGTCCATTTCGGGCATCATGATGTCCATGAGAACCAGGTCGACGTCGGGCGTGTGCCGCAGCAGCTCGATTCCGGTGCGCCCATTTTCGGCGTGAACCACGTTCAGCCGATGATCCTCCAGCAGACTGGTCAAGGCAAAGATGTTGCGCACGTCGTCGTCAACCACCAGAACCTTCTTGTTGGCCAGCGTCAGATCGGTTTGACGCAAGTCGTCCAGAATGCGAATCTGATCGGGCTGCAGATCCGCTTCCGCGCGATGCAGCAGCAGGACGGTCTCATCGAGCAGGCGCTCGGCGGAGTGCGTGATCCTCACGATACTGGTGCGCATCAAGCGAGTGAAGTCCAGCTCTTCGTCCGGAGTCATGCCGCGCGTGCCCAGCACGATAATCGGAGGAACGTGGGGACCGGTCAAGGCCTGCGTCTCCTCGACCAGCTCCACGGGACTGATGTCGTCGACGCCGAGGTGAATGACGATCCCGTCAAGATACTGGGTCTCGATTACGCTCAGCGCCTCGCGGCCGGCGGCGACTCCCATGATTTCGACGTCCGGCGCGGCCAGGGTTCGAATGATGCGCTCGCGGCCGGCATCATCGGGGCACACGACCATCAGCTTCTTCACTCGCTTCCTGGTCGAATCCTGAATCGTGTTGAAAGCGTCGGCCAGTGAGTCGTTGGTGGTCGACTTTTCCAGGTACGTCATGGCGCCCAGCGCCAATCCGAAGCGGCGATTTTCGTCGCCGGAAATGATGTGCACCGGAATGTGGCGAATCGCCGGGTCGTGTTTCAGGCGATCGAGAAACGTCCAACCGGCGATGTCGGGAAGATTGATGTCCAGCGTGATCGCGCCAGGTTTGAATTCGCGCGCCAGCGACATCGCACTGCTGCCGCGCAATGCGACCAGCGCTTTCAGTCCGCGCTCATGAGCGAGGTCGACCAGAATGCGCGCAAACGTAATGTCGTCCTCGACGATCAGCAGGACCGAGTCGCCGGGACGAATCATATTGCGATCGTCGTCGATCACCAGATCCTCCACCAGTTCCTGATCTCCTAACGGGGACGCGGGGAGAATCATGTCGACCGGGGATTCGGGTACCGCCGCGGCCTGCTCCAGCAATACCGGCGTGGTCTTCAGCGCTTCGCTCTTGGGAGGCTGCGCGGGCGTGACGTAAGTTTGCGGCAGGTACAAAGTGAACGTGCTGCCTACGCCAGGAGCGCTCTGCAAGCGGATTTCGCCGCCCAGCAGTCGCGCCAGTTCGCGGCTGATCGAAAGCCCGAGTCCGGTGCCGCCGTACTTGCGGCTGGTGGTTCCGTCGGCCTGCTGGAACGCTTCGAAAATGATGCGCTGCTTGTCGGCATGAATACCGATTCCGGTATCGGCGACCGAGAACGCGATCACGGACTTCGCGCGCCCGAGAATCATGTGGTTAGGCGTCCACCCTTCCGCGGCGCGGTCGATGGTCAGCTTCACAGACCCCTGCTCGGTGAACTTGAGCGCGTTCGAAAGCAGGTTCTTCAGTACCTGCTGCAGCCGCTTGGCGTCGGTGTGCATGATCTCGGTCGACAACGAGCTGCCCAGCTCGATGTTGAAGTCGAGACCCTTGCCTTCCGCCACGTGGCGGAAGGTCTTCGAGCAGTAGTCCTGCAGTTCGGCGAAGCGGACGCCGCCGACGTCGACGTCCATCTTGCCCGATTCGATCTTGCTGAGATCGAGAATGTCGCTGATCAGCGCGAGCAGGTCGGTTCCCGACGTGTGAATCGTTTCGGCGAACTTGACCTGCTTCGGCGTGAGGTTCTTGTCCGAGTTTTCGGACAGCATGCGAGCCAGAATCAGCAGATTGTTGAGCGGGGTGCGAAGCTCATGGCTCATGTTGGCCAGGAATTCGCTCTTGTACTTGGAGGTAAGCGCGAGCTGCTCGGCCTTTTCTTCGAGCGCCTTCTTGGCCTGCTCGACCTCCTGGTTCTTGGCCTCCACTTCGGTTTTCTGCTCGGCCAGAAGCTGGGCTTTTTCCTGCAACTCGGCGTTGGTGGTTTGCAATTGAAGCTGCTGGCTCTGGAGCTCTTCGGCGAGCGCCTGGCTTTGTTGCAAGAGCTGTTCGGTCCGCATCGTAGCGGCGATGGTGTTCAGCACGATGCCGATCGACTGAGTCAACTGATCGAGGAAAGCCAGGTGAACGTCGCTGAACTGGCCGAAGGATGCCAGCTCGATGGCGGCCTTCACGTCGCCTTCAAACAGCACCGGCAGCACCACGATGCTCAGCGGAGCGCGAACCGCCGAGGCTGGAGTTGATGCGGATATAGTCGCCGGGAACGTCCGTTACCAGGATGCGCTCCTTCTCCTTCGCGCACTGACCGACCAGGCCCTGGCCGATTCTGAACAGCTTGGGAACATCGTCGCGATCGTCGACGGCGTATCCGGCCAGCAGCTTCAGGACGCTCGCGTCTTCGACGGTGTCGGCGATGATAGAAGGTGCCGTGCTGAGCGCCGATCAGCGGCGTCAGCTCGGAAAGCAGAAGCTGCGATACGGTCAACAGGTCGCGCTGCCCCTGCATCATGCCGGTGAACTTGGCGATGTTGGTTTTCAGCCAGTCCTGTTCGTTGTTCTTGCGCGTGGTGGCGGCGAGATTGACGATCATCTCGTTGATGTTGTCTTTGAGCGACGCGACCTCGCCTTGCGCTTCCACCGCGATCGATCGCGTCAGGTCGCCCTTGGTCACGGCGGTTGCCACCTCGGCGATGGCGCGCACCTGAGTGGTGAGATTCGCGGCGAGCTGATTGACGTTGTCGGTCAGATCGCGCCAGATACCGGCGGCGCCGGGCACGCGCGCCTGGCCGCCGAGCTTGCCTTCGATTCCGACTTCGCGAGCCACGGTGGTCACCTGATCGGCGAACGTGGCCAGCGTGTCGATCATCCCGTTGATGGTGTCCGCCAGCTCTGCGATTTCGCCCTTGGTTTCGAGAATCAGCTTGCGCTTCAAATCGCCGTTGGCGACCGCAGTGACGACTTTGGCGATACCGCGGACCTGCGTGGTGAGGTTCGCCGCCATGAAATTCACGTTGTCGGTAAGATCTTTCCAGGTTCCGGCGACGCCTTTCACTTCGGCCTGGCCGCCGAGTTTGCCATCGGTGCCGACTTCGCGGGCGACGCGCGTCACTTCGGATGCGAAGGAGTTGAGCTGGTCCACCATGGTGTTGATGGTGTCTTTCAGCTCCAGAATTTCGCCCTGGACGTCGACGGTGATCTTGCGCGACAGGTTGCCGTTGGCGACGGCGGTGGTCACCTGCGCGATGTTGCGGACCTGAGCGGTCAGGTTTCCGGCCATCGAGTTGACGCTGTCGGTGAGATCTTTCCACGTGCCCGCGACGCCGCGCACATCGGCCTGGCCGCCGAGCTTGCCTTCGGTTCCCACTTCGCGGGCGACGCGGGTAACTTCCGAGGCGAAGGAGCTGAGCTGATCCACCATGGTGTTGATGGTGTTCTTCAGCTCCAGAATTTCGCCGCGCACGTCCACCGTAATTTTGCGGGACAGGTCGCCGCGTGCAACCGCGGTGGTCACTTCGGCGATGTTGCGGACCTGGTTGGTCAGGTTGCCGGCCATGAAGTTGACGTTGTCGGTGAGATCCTTCCAGGTTCCGGCGACGCCGCGTCACCTCCGCCTGGCCGCCGAGTTTTCCTTCCGTACCGACCTCGCGCGCCACGCGCGTGACTTCCGATGCGAAAGAGCTGAGCTGATCGACCATCGTGTTGATGGTGTTCTTCAATTCCAGAATTTCGCCGCGCGCGTCCACCGTGATTTTCGTGGTGAGATCGCCGCGCGCCACCGCGGTCGTCACTCCTGCGATGTTGCGGACCTGGTTGGTCAGGTTGCTGGCCATGTAATTGACGCTGTCGGTCAAGATCCTTCCAGGTACCGGCGACGCCGCGCACATCGGCCTGGCCGCCGAGCTTGCCTTCCGTGCCGACTTCGCGGGCGACGCGCGTCACTTCGGATGCGAATCCGTTGAGCTGATCGACCATGGTGTTGATGGTGTTCTTCAGCTCCAGAATCTCGCCGCGCGCATCGACCGTGATCTTCGTCGAAAGATCGCCTTTGGCCACGCCGGTGGTTACCTGCGCGATGTTGCGGACCTGCGACGTCAGGTTCCCAGCCATGAAGTTCACGCTATCGGTAAGATCTTTCCAGACGCCGCCGACGCCTTTCACTTCGGCCTGGCCGCCGAGTTTGCCTTCGGTACCCACTTCGCGAGCCACGCGCGTCACTTCGCCGGCGAACGCGTTGAGCTGATCCACCATGGTGTTGATGGTGTTCTTCAGCTCCAGAATCTCGCCGCGCACGTCAACCGTGATCTTGCGGGAAAGATCGCCTTCGGCCACGGCCGTGGTCACTTCGCGCGATGTTGCGGACCTGAGCTGTCAGGTTGCCGGCCATCGAATTCACCGAATCGGTGAGATCCTTCCAGGTTCCGGCAACGCCGTGCACGTCGGCCTGGCCGCCGAGTTTTCCTTCGGTACCGACTTCGCGCGCCACGCGGGTCACTTCCGAAGCGAACGCGTTGAGCTGGTCGACCATGGTGTTGATGGTGTTCTTCAGCTCCAGAATTTCGCCGCGTGCGTCGACGGTAATCTTGGTCGAAAGGTCGCCCTTCGCCACGCCGGTGGTCACTTGCGCGATGTTGCGGACCTGGACGGTCAGGTTGCCGGCCATGAAGTTTACGCTATCGGTGAGATCTTTCCAGACGCCTCCGACGCCTTTCACTTCCGCCTGGCCGCCGAGCTTGCCCTCGGTACCGACTTCGCGAGCCACGCGCGTCACTTCGCCCGCGAATGCGTTGAGCTGGTCGACCATGGTATTGATCGTGTTCTTCAGCTCCAGAATTTCGCCGCGAACGTCCACCGTAATTTTGCGGGAAAGATCGCCCGTCGCGACCGCCGTGGTCACTTCGGCGATATTGCGGACCTGAGCGGTCAAGTTGCCCGCCATCGAGTTGACCGAATCCGTGAGATCCTTCCACACGCCGCCGACGCCTTTCACCTGCGCCTGGCCGCCGAGTTTGCCGTCGGTTCCGACTTCACGCGCCACGCGCGTCACTTCGCTGGCGAACGAATTGAGCTGGTCGACCATGGTGTTGATGGTGTTCTTCAGCTCCAGAATTTCGCCGCGCACGTCGACGGTAATCTTGGTTGAAAGATCGCCCTTCGCGACCGCAGTCGTCACACCGGCGATGTTGCGGACTTGATTGGTCAGGTTGCCGGCCATCGAGTTGACGGAATCGGTCAAATCCTTCCAGACGCCGCCCACGCCCTTGACCTGAGCCTGGCCGCCGAGCTTCCCTTCGGTACCGACCTCGCGCGCTACGCGCGTCACTTCGCTGGCAAACGAATTGAGTTGGTCGACCATGGTGTTGATGGTGTTTTTCAGCTCCAGAATTTCGCCGCGCGCGTCGACGGTGATTTTGGTCGAGAGATCGCCCTTGGCGACTGCGGTGGTCACGCCAGCGATGTTACGGACCTGGTTTGTTAGGTTTCCAGCCATGGAGTTAACGCTTTCCGTGAGGTCGCGCCAGGTACCCGCGACGCCTTCCACTTCGGCTTGGCCGCCGAGCTTTCCTTCGGTTCCGACCTCGCGGGCGACGCGAGTCACTTCGGATGCGAACGAGCTCAACTGATCCACCATCGTGTTGATGGTGTTCTTCAATTCCAGAATCTCGCCACGCACGGTCACGGTAATCTTTCGCGAAAGATCGCCTTTCGCCACGGCCGTGGTTACTTCGGCGATGTTGCGGACCTGCGCGGTCAGGTTTCCGGCCATGGAGTTGACCGAATCCGTCAGATCCTTCCAGGTTCCGGCCACCCCGGGCACGTCGGCCTCGCCGCCGAGCAGGCCTTCGGTGCCGACTTCGCGAGCCACGCGCGTCACTTCGGCGGCAAATGAGCTGAGCTGGTCGACCATCGTGTTGATGGTGTTCTTTAGCTGTAAAATTTCGCCGCGCGCATCGACGCTGATTCGTGTGGAAAGGTCGCCCTTAGCCACCGCTGTGGTCACTTCGGCGATGTTGCGGACTTGGCTGGTCAGGTTTCCCGCCATGGAGTTGACCGAATCTGTCAGATCCTTCCACACGCCGGCGACGCCCCTCACTTCGGCCTGGCCGCCAAGGCGGCCTTCGGTACCGACTTCGCGAGCCACGCGCGTCACTTCGGCGGCGAAGGAGCTGAGCTGATCCACCATGGTGTTGATGGTGTTCTTCAGTTCCAGAATTTCACCGCGTGCGTCGACGGTGATTTTCGTGGTCAGGTCGCCTTTGGCCACCGCCGTGGTCACGCCGGCGATGTTGCGAACCTGATTGGTCAGGTTGCTGGCCATGGAGTTAACGCTTTCGGTAAGGTCCTTCCAGGTGCCAGCCACGCCGGTCACCAGCGCCTGGCCGCCGAGCTTGCCCTCCGTACCGACTTCGCGGGCCACGCGAGTCACTTCGGATGCGAAGGAATTAAGCTGGTCCACCATGGTGTTGACGACGCGAGCGGTATGGCGGAATTCGCCGCGCAACGGGCGTCCGTCGACTTCGAGCGACATGGTTTGCGAAAGGTCGCCTTTAGCCACGGCGCCGATCACGCGAGCGACTTCGGTAGATGGCTGCACCAGGTCGCCGATCAGGCTGTTGACGGATTCGACGCAATCGCCCCACGCTCCGCTGGCGGATCCGACGGAAGCACGCTGGGTGATTTTCCCTTCCTTGCCGACCGCTCGGCTGATGCGCTCGAACTCATGAACCATTCTTTGGTTGAGTTCCAGAATGTCGTTCAAAGTGTCGGCGATCTTGCCGGTCATGCCGGTTTCGTCCACCGGCATTCGAACCGAGAAGTTCCCGTTTTTGAATGCGATCAAGGTCTTGAGGAGAACATTTGCTTCACGTGTGTTGGATCCGTTCGAACTCACAGTCTTCACGGCTTTCATGCGATCAGCTCCAGGTTTGCGAAAGTTTGGCGTTGATAGATTCTGGACCGCTATCGAGCGTTACAGAAAAATTTACTAGCGTACCGGCTTCCCGGCGAGGAAATGAATTATTACAAGCTGTTGAATCCATGACTTCTTTCCTTCCGGCGCGGAACTGGCCCGGCTCTTGCAGAGTAGAACATGCTCATGACAGACGAAATTAAACCAATTACCTACTACTATGTAACCGTTCCAGATAAGCCTGGGGAGGCCGCGCGCATCAGCACAGCGTTATGTAGATCCGGTGTCGGCCTTCTGGCATTGTCCGGTTTTCCTGGCCGTTCCCGGCGGTCCCATCTCGATTTCATCCCGGAAGACCCCGACGCGTTCGTGAGGGCCGTCAAGAACCTGGGCTTGAAACTAAGCGAAAGAAAGGCGGGCTTTCTGATCCGCGGACGGGACGCAATTGGCACAGTGGCCAGGATTCTGGATAAGCTGGCGCAGGCGCGCATCAACGTCACCTCGGTGCAGGCGATTTCCGCCGGGGCGGGAAGATTCGGGGCTTTGTTATGGGTTCGACCACCGGATGTTGCGAAGGCGGCCGACGCGTTGTGCACTTTGCAGTTCAGCGAAGCGGCCAGGGACCTGGTGGACGAATCCTCGGAAGAATCGTTTCCAGCTAGCGATCCGCCTCCGTGGAACTCGATTCTAGGTTGAAGTAATAGATTATAACTTACATCGCATCGCATACCAGAAGATCGCATTTTGGTGGAGCAGCGACCCGCCGTTCCACGCGGCAGCGCGTCTGGCGGCGGGCACGCAGAAGCCGGATCCGAATGGCGGTGATGGAAACGCCCTGCCGGTCGGCGATCTCCGCCATGCTGGCGCCGCTTAAGCACTGTTCCAGAAGCATCCGATCCTGCGGCCGGGAGTGTCCTAGTACCCGAGCCACATCGATGGCCGCCAGATCGATCAACACGGATTTGTCGCGCGCGTCCAGGTTGGCGAGATTCAGGCGCTCCTTGCGCAGAACGCCACGATACGCATTGAGAGCGATTGTGTTGACCCAGGTAACCACCAAGGCTTCGTCGCGAAGCTGATTCAGACGTTCCCAGCCCCGCGCCCAAGCGGCCTGCGCAGCCTCTTTCGCATTGTCCTGTTGCACGCCTCGGGACAGCAGGAACCGGACGGTCAGGTCGAATCCTCGCTGGTAGGCTTGGCCGTATCCTTCTCTGGTCACTTCGCCGGGAAGCGATGCATCTCAGAGTCCAGAAGCTGAAGCGTTAAGTCTGTGGGTCTTAATGGAGCTTGGCCCGCTTAGAACGAAACCCGAGACGCGCACATTTTGCCGACAAGTGCAGAATCTGCGCGCCGATTCGGGTTCTCGCCAGTCAAAAAAGGTCAGTCTCTCCGCACTGCCCACTTCTTGACCATCTCGCAAACAGCGTCTTTGAAGGCCTGTAGATGCATTGGTTTCCGAACGAACTCCTGCGCGCCCAGTTCGAGCGAGCGCCGCCGATCGGCCTCGTTCCACGACGAACTAAAAACCACCACGGGCACATCCTTGGGATGGTAGCGTTCCAGCACGGCGCAGCCAGAAAGATTCGGCACGTTCAGGTCCAGGATGACGAGGTCGGGCTTGGTGACGCCGTTGGCGAGCATCAGCAGCGCCTCCATCCCATCCCGAGCGTGATGAAGGTGGACGGAAATCGACGAATCCTCCGCCAGGACCTGGGCGATCAGGAGTGCGTCTCCGGCGTTGTCTTCCACCAGTAGAACCTCGCTTGGTTTTATGGGGCTCGGCTTCATCGGTTCCTCTTTGATTAGACTCATGCGGCAAAACTTACGTTTCTAAGGCGGGTTGCCCTGGCGCTCGGCAGAGTAAATGCGCTCCCAGTGTTACACAGGCTCGGAAGACGGCGTCTCACCCTGTGGGACCGCATGCCTTGCCTGTTTCTGATTCTGTTCCTGGCATTTCCTCGCGTCGCGCTATTGCTGATGTTTCTTTTCTCGAATTATCTGGAACGCGCCTACCACGGGTTGATTTTGCCCTTGCTGGGGTTCATCTTTCTTCCCCTCACGACCCTGGCGTACGCCTGGATGGCGAACACCGGACAATCTACAACCGGCGTGAACCTGTTAATTCTGATCATCGCGGTGGTGATCGACATTGGCGGCCTCGGCGGCAGCGAGTATCACCGGCGAAGACAATACTAACTTATGGATCTCACAACGACTCCAGAGCCTAAGCCACCCGCCCCAGATCCGCTGCCGAAGGATCCCTACCCGGAGATGGATCCGCCGCTCCCCCCGGAAGAACCGGACCCCGATGTGATTGATCCGCAGGCGGAGCCGATGCCGGCCTAGTGGCCGGTCAACGGGTTGGTGGCGAGCCGGTGTAAGAAGAGACCATCCACCGCTCCCTCGGTTCCCGGCCGGACAGGCCGACGCTTTCAAATTTCAGCAACTTGGTTGAGATCAGAATCCGTCCGGCGGCGCTGCGCCGAATTAACCGGGAAGGAGAGCCTGCGCGCTATTCGGGACATCCGGCCTGGCGACATCCACGGGGCCTGGCAGTTTGGTTAAGTTGGCGGCGGATCGGCGCGGAATCCAAACCGTCACTTTATGATCAGCGCCGTCGTCGGCGAGTGGGATGAAGGCATCCTCAACCCTTCGGCCGTCGAGCTCCATGTCGCCCGAATCGTGCGGAGCCTTTCTGCGGACGACGATTTCGTACACTGTCTTCCCTCGCCGATAAGTGATTTCGAACCCGTCCCAGTCATCGGGGATCACCGGCGTGATCGCCAGCCGGTCGCCCCGCAGTTTGAATCCGAGAACTTCTTCGATCCAGATGCGATACATCCAACCCGCGGCACCCGTATACCAGGTCCACCCGCTGCGGCCGGCCTTCTCTGGCGCCGACGACACGTCGGCCGCCAACAGCATAGGGCTCGCCGCGATAGCGCCCAACCGTTTCGGGATCGCGCGCGTTCTCCACCGGATTCATCAGCTTCAAGAGACGCACCGCGGCATCGCCGTCTGCCAATCGCGCCCAGGCCATCGCCATCCATAGCGACCCGTGCGTGTACTGGCCGCCATTCTCGCGGATACCCGGCGGATAGCCCATGATGTAGCCTGGATGCGGTTCGGAATGATCGAACGGCGGCGTGAACAGAAGCACCACCCGGTCCTGCTGGTTCACTAACAGACGCTGCGCCGATTCCATGGCGCGGCGGGCGCGCGCCGGGTCCGCGGCGCCGGAGATCACGGCCCAGGATTGCGGCATCGAATCGATGCGCGCTTCCTGATTTGCGTGCGATCCGAGCGGCGTGCCGTTGTCGAAGAATCCGCGCAGATACCAATCGCCATCCCAGCCGGAGCGGTCGAGCGCGGCAGCGAGCTGCGCCCTTTTTGGCGCCATTCTGCAGCGACTGCCCTGCCCGACTCGCGTTTTTCGAGCAGCCGCGCGAACGAATGGAGAACATCGCACAGGAACCACCCCAGCCAGACGCTTTCGCCGCGTCCTTCGACGCCGACGCGATTCATTCCGTCGTTCCAATCGCCAGTTCCGAACAGCGGAAGCTCGTGCGGACCCAGGCGCCAGGCCCGGTCCAGCGCGCGCCGGCAGTGTTCCCAGAGCGGCGCGCGTGCGGGGAGACGTTGGGAACGAACACGCGTTCCATGCTCAGAATCGCCCAGCGGAGCACCTTCCAGGAACGGAACGTCTGCGTCCAGAATGCCGGTATCGCCGGTCACTTCCACATAGTGCGCCACGACGAACGGCAGCCAGACCATGTCGTCGGAACAGCGGGTTCGCACGCCCACGCCGGTTTCCGGGTGCCACCAATGCTGGACATCGCCTTCGAGGAATTGGCGCGCCGCCGAGGCGAGAATGTGGGCCCGCGCCAGTTCCGGCGCCATATACAGAAACGCCAGGCAGTCCTGCAACTGATCGCGAAATCCAAAAGCGCCGCTCGACTGATACAGCGCCGAGCGTCCCCAGAAACGGCAACTCAACGTCTGATACGGCAGCCAGCGGTTCAGCATGAAGTCGGTGGACAGAAGCGGAGTCCGCACCTGCAGGGCGCCAAGCCTCGAATCCCACCGATGGCGCGTCGATGCAAGCGCTGCGTCCACCTGGTCGGAACTTTGGTAGCGCGCCAGCAGATCCCGCACCTCCTCCACCGCTTCGGCCTGTCCCAGCAGAAAGCATGACTTCGACTTGGTGCCCCGGTTCGATCGTCACGGGAAGTTGAAGAGCCGCCGCCGGATCGAGGCCGGCGCCGGTTCGATTGTCCAGCCGTATGCGGTCGAGCGCGGCCGGCCGCGTTCGTGGATCCGTTGCGGCCCAGGAACTGGGTGCGATCGCCGGAATAACTGGCCGCGCGCGGGACTGGATGCCGCGAAGGCGAGTTGCCCGGCATAGGCGCCGGTCCAATATTGCCGCGCCAGCAACGCTCCCGAGGGTTCATCGCGAGACGTGTTGAACATGCAATTGCTGATCCTCGCGGTTCGACCCGAGAACCCATTCGGCGAAATAGGTCACGGTGAGCCGCCGCTGCCTCCCGGAGTCGTTGCGAAGCCGCAGACGGCAGATCTTCACCGCATCGCCGGCCGTTTTCGCGACGGAACGAACACCGTCAGTTCCTGACCGATCGCGTGGCTGTTGTGCTCGAAGACCGTGTATCCCTGGCCGTGGCGGGCGCGATAGGCATCTGTTCCCGAACGGGCAACGGTGTCGGGGTCCAGATCGCGCCGCTCTCATCGTCGCGGAGATAGATCGACTTCGGATTGCGGATCGCTGACGGGATCGTTGTGCCAGGGAGTCAGCCGGTTCGACTGGCTGTTGCCGCACCAGGTGAATCCCAGCCCGCTCTCGGTCACCATCGCGCCGAAATCCGGATTTGCCATGACGTTCGCCCACGGCGCGGGAGTCGTTGTGCCGGGCTTGAGATAGATCGCGTATTCGCGTGCCATCCGGCGTGAATCCGCCCAGGCCGTTGAAGTAGGGCAGCTCCAGGAACGGCAATGGCGGAGAAACCGTTTCCGGCCCTCCCCCTGCGGCGACGAATGCGGGCGGCGCGGGATTTTCGATGGCAGCGACCAGTTGTTGCTGCAACGAACCGCGCGCTCCACTTAGCACAACATTTGCCGAACCGAGCAACAGATTGCGGTGTTCGTCGGGAATTGCGTGCCAGTCGCGCAAGAACACGCCGCCGGGCCGATCCATGCCGCCTTCAGAGGCGTGCGCTTCCATCTGGCGCTGCAGCTGGTGATGCAGCGGCCGCTCGTAGCTGGGGCTCTCCTGATTGAGAATGATCAAGTCCGCCTGGAATCCGCGCAATCTCCAGTAGGTGTGCGCCAGCAGCAGCTCGCGAACCAGCGGCAGATGGCGCGGCTCGGCGACGGTGACCACCAGCATCGGCAAGATCGCCGGAGATTCCGTAGGCCCACAGAGCGGATTGTCCCAGCCGGTTCCGCAGCAGCCGGTCGCCAGGCGGGCGCAGCCGCGCGTTGGGATAAAGCAGATGGCTGGCCAGTTCCTGGAAGCGGTGCGCGGCGGCTGGACCGATTCCGAGGTAGCGGAATTCAAGTTGCGCGCGCGTCCAGGCCATTTCGAAAGCTCGCGCTGACGGATTCACGACGCTGATACTTCGCGACCAAGCGCCATCAGCGCTTCGCGGGATGGCGCCGCCATGGTCACGAAGTCGAGTTCGATCCGGTCGCGAGGTTCCAGCGTCAACGCGGCAGCGCAAGCTGAAGATCGGATCGAGCACGGCGCCCACGGATCCGGTGAGATCGCGGCGCATGGCTTCGGGAAGCTCCGTGTCGTCTGGCGCGTCCGAGAAACGCCGCCCGGTCGGTTTCGAACTGAATCGGTCCCGTGGCGCCGACCAGCATGTGCGCGACCCACACGGGCGGATCGTCCGGAGAGCGAGGCGGCGCCGGGCGATCAGAACGCCATCCGATTCGGCAGCTCGGTTTCGACGAACATCTTGCGAACGCGGGATGAGAGGCATCGGCGCGATGCGGAGCCAGCGCCAGTTCCACGTAGCTGGTGAACTCGAGTGGCCGGCTCCGCGTCGAGCGATTGGTGACCGTCACGCGCCGCAATTCCACGTCGTCTTCGGCGGCGACGGTGACCTCCATGATGGTTTCGATCCCGGAAGCCAGGCGCCGGAACTCCGCGCGGTCCGGCGGAAAAGCTGGCCGAACTTGCGCCGATCCGGCCGCCCACGGGCTGATAGGCGGCCGACCAAACCGTTCCCGCCCGCAGATCGCGGATGTAGAGAAAACTTCCCCAGGGATCGAGCGTCGGGTCCGAACGCCAGCGGGTCAGATCGAATTCATTCCAGCGGCTGTAGCCGCGCGCCGGAGTTGGTCACCATCAAGGCATAGCGTCCATTGCCGTGCAAGTGAACGCGGGGCACGGCGGTATCTTCCTTCCAGGTGCGCTCGGCCGGTTCCTCGGCCACGATCGAGACGCACCGGAGCGGCTCGAGTGCGCAATTCCTCACGCGGCAGTTTGGCGATCGGAATCCGTTCGAACAGCAGCGATTCCACCGCGCGGATGCGCACATCGGCAGTGGAAGCGCTGCTGCATGACGTCGTGATGCAGAACATCATCCAGGGCCAGCAGGCTCATTCCCTGGTGGTGCGCCATGTAGGCGTAAATCACCACGCCGCGCTCGCCATCCGCGCCTGCTCTCCCGGCTGAAGTCGATCGATTCGTAGAAGCCCATGGGACCGTCCAGCCCGAGCGTCCGCAAGTCGCCTGAGATTATCGAGAGCGTCTCTGGGATCGACCATCAGCGCGAGCATGGTGGCGTAGGGAGCCACCACCAGGTCGTCTTCCAGGCCGGGCTTCAGCGCCAGGGCGGGAACGCCGAACGCCCGGTATTGATAGATCTGATTCGCATCCAGCGCGCTGTAAGCGGATTCGGAAATGCCCCACGGAACGTTCTTCTCGCGTCCATATTCGATCTGCAGCTTCACCGCTTCGTCGGCACGCGTGGTCGAGCAAAGAGTTGGTGAAGCGTGCGCGTGAACAGGAGCGGCATCAGGTACTCGAACATCGTGCCGCTCCAGGAAAGCAGCGTCTGGCCGTGATCGGTGGACGCCAGCGGGCGGCCCAGGGCGAACCAGTGCTCCACCGGCACGTCGCCCTTGGCGATCGCCACCAGGCTGGCGAGCCGGCATTCGCTGGCCAGCAGATCGTAGTGGCTGGTGAATTCGAGCGGTCCGCCGACCGCGTATCCGACGCCGAACAGGCGGCGGCTGGCATCGTACAGGAAGCGCATATTGATGCCGTCGCCAATGCGGCTGGCAGCGTGGGCAAGCTCCTGGAGGCGATGGACGGTGTCCATCGCGGCCGCGCGCGCCTTTTGATACTCCGCGGCAACTTGGTCGAGCCATGTCGCGACTTCCGGCCGCAGCCCGGGGTTGCCGCGCCACGTGAGGATGGCGTCGACCGGCGCCGAGACGTTTCGGACGCCAGCGTGTGGAGCGACGGAATCGCCAGCAGCGCCTGCGCCGCAGCTTCACCGGCGTCCTCGCCGAGCGCGCGCAGGAAGGAATCGGGCGGCGCGCCAGCGTCTCCATCCAGGGCAAGTACCGATCGACCGTTTCGGATCCATGCGCCAATCTCGCGCGGCCAGCCGGGAGGTCCAGTAGGCGCGCTCATCGTCCGGCTCCTGCCAGCGTGCGGCGTCCTGCAATTGCGTGGACGGCATTGGACGCCAATCGCAGCCGGCTGATCAGCACGTGGCCTTCGGCGCTCCCGCGCAACAGCCGCCGCAGCGCTTGCAGCGGCATCGTCAGCGACGGATCGCCGCCATACACTTCCCGCAGCGTCGACAACCGTATCGGCCGAGTCCCCGCAAGCCTGCTGGCCCGATCAGCGGGGCATGCAGCCAAGTCCTGGCACCCGCGCTCCAGCACCCACAGGCTGGCGAGCAAGTTGCCGCTGTCGACGGTCGAAACGTAGCGCGGCAACAGCGGTTGGAGCGTCCTGGTGTCGTACCAGTTGAGCAGGTGCCCTTCGTAGCGCTCCAGGCGATCGAGCGTGGCCATGGTCTTGCGTACAGCGGCCCAGAAACTCATCGGCAGTGAGATAGCCGAAATCGGTCGCGGCCAGAGCGGAGGTCAGCCACAGGCCGATGTTGGTCGGCGAAGTCCGCTGAGCCACTTCGACGCGCAGCGCCAGTTGCGAATTGTCGGGCGGCAGCCAGTTCGATTCCGCATTTACCAGATCGTCGAAATAGCGCCAGGTCCGGCGCGCCAGGCGGCGCAGAAACAATGTCGTCGGAACGGTCGATCTCGCGGCGCGCTCGCGCTCCGCGCCGGGCGGCGAGAGCCAGATCAGGATCAGCGGAGACGCCATCCAAAGCGACCAGGAAAAACGAGGCGCGAACGAATGAACCCTTGCGCCCGCAGCACGACCATCAGGATCACCGAGCAGGCCGCTGATCACCAGCATTTGCCGGAATGGTCGTGCATGCGCCGTGCGCCTGCGTACCGGCGGATCTCCGCGGTTTGCCATTCGAGCAGCTGGCGCCGGCTGATCCTGCGGCGGTAGATGGCGCGGACGATGGCATCCGCCGACAGCCAGGCCTGATGCGGCAGGAAGGCGATCATGACGGCGGCCCGCACCAGTTCGTCGGCCGCGCCGCGCCATCCGTGCACCGGACCCTTGCACGCTGCCGCGCCAGCCGGTCGAGCAACGGCGCCAGTGCCGGAATCGCGACCGCCAGGCCGACCACCAGGCTCCACACGCCGGGCGCGGCCGAGATCAGCCAGCCGAACAGCAGCAGCAGCAGCGACGCCACCGGCACCAGGCTGCGCCGCAGGTTGTCGAGAATGCGCCAGCGATTCATGATCGACAGCGGATTCGGCTCGGTGCCTCCCGGCGCTGGCACGCGCGGAAAGATCCACGGCGCGATCTGCCAATCGCCGCGAATCCAGCGATGCTGGCGCTGGCTGAAGCTGACGTAGTCGAGCGGCAGGTTCTCGAACAACTCGATATCGCTCGCCAGGCCGACGCCCGCGTGCGCGCCTTCGATCAGATCGTGGCTGAGCAGAGTTTCGGCGGGAAAGCGATCTCCGAGAACAGTGCGGAACGCCTGCACGTCGTAAATCGCTTTGCCGTGAAAGATCGCCTCGCCGAACAGATCCTGCTGCGCGTCCGATACGGTCTGGCAATACGGATCGGTGCCCGTGGTGTCGGCGAACACGCGCGTGAAGCGCGTCGCCGTCGCGCCCGGCAGCGCGATGCTGACGCGCGGCTGGATGATCGTGAAGCCGCGCTTCCGCACGCGCGTCTCTGGATCGATTTCCACGCGGTTCAACGGATGCGAGATGGTTTCCACCATGCGCCGCGCGGTCCCTGGCGGCAGCTGCGTGTCGGCGTCCAGCGTGATCACATAGCGAACCGGGAGCGGCAAGCGGCCTTCGATCAGAATCTCGTCCGAGCCTTCGCCCCGACAGGAAAGTCGTTCAGATCTTCGATCTTGCCGCGCTTTCGCTCGCGCCCGATCCACATTCCCTCGCTTTCCGACCACACACGCTGGCGGTGAAACAGCAGGAAACGCCCGCCCGGGTAGCGCTCGTTCAGAGTGGAGATGCCCTCGCGCGCGGCGCCAAGCAGTTCGCTGATCGCCCTGGCGATCTCCGCTTCGGAGGCGTCCGTGAAATCGGAGAACAGGCTGAAGAAAAGATTCGATTCCGGGTTGGCGAGAAAGCGGACTTCCAGCTTTTCCATTTCGCTGCTCGACCACTTTCCGGCTCGACAGCATCATCGGGACCACCACCAGCGTGGCGTTCTCCGGCGGAATCCCCTCTTTGAAATCCATCTTGGGAAGCGGCTCCGGCGGAAGCAGGGAGATCACCAGCGCGTTGACGATCTGAATCGACAGCTCGCCCAGCGGGAACAGCGCCAGGGCGCCGAGCAATATCAGCAGCGCAGGCGAGCGGACTCCTCCGTCCCAAGCCAATCCCACGGCGAGAGCCAGAAAGCACAGAGCCAGCGCTGTGATGCTGGTGAGGTACACGCCGGTGGCTTGGCGGCGCAATCCTCGAATCACGCGCGTCCGGAGCGGAACCCTGGCGTGCGTGTCTGCTTCCAATCGGGCAACGCCGTCCGCCAGCAGATAATAGGCGGCATGCCGCGTCTGCGGGTCCTGCGCCTCGGACGCGAGTCTAACTGCGCGCCGGGCCACCTCGAATTCGTCGACGCCGCTCTGCCGCGCAATTCTGTCCACCACCGTCCGGCACTGGTCGCGAGTCGTGAAATCGCTCGATGCATAGGCCGGGTCCTGGCGCAGTTCCGCTTCGATCAGGCTCACCGCTTCGAAGATTTTGGTGAAGTCGATTTGCGAGAGCGCGCGAAGACTGCCGAACGCGTTCGCGGTGGAGACGCGCTCCGACGCTTCTCGCGTATGTTCGCTGCGGACCAGTTCCGTGATGGGAGTGTTCACGCGCCGTTCGATCCAGCGCTGGACCGGAGCGAGGGCGATTTCCTCGTCCTGAAGCTGCTCCACCAGCGAAATCACGAAACGGGGTTGAACCGCCACCGGCTCCGTTTCCATGCGGCCCAGCATGCGATCAAACTCCTCCGGGCCAAGGCGCGCCGCGGCGGCCAGGCGGTTGGCCCAAAGATAGGCGGTTTCCCGAAGTTGTTGGGCGCGGCTAACGCGGAAGGCGAGCTGTCGCAGCGCCTCGATCAGCGCCATCCGCAGAAGCAACGGAAAGAACCACAACTCCGCCATCGTTAGCGGCTTAGTGGTCTGGTTCTCCCGCAGCCAATCCGTGATGTTCGTCTCCGTGAGCGCGTGCTCGGTGTTCGCAACCAGTTTCTCGGCCAGTTCGTAAACTGGCGCGAGACCCGGAAGGATCTTTGAAAAATTGCGCGGCAGATGACGGCGAATTTCGGCGATCTGGGTGCGCACGAGGTATGCATTGTCGAGCAACCATTCTGCTGCCGCCGTCAAAGCATGCCCCACACGGGCCGCTTCCGTCAAATCGCGGCGCGAGAGATCCAATGCGACTTGGTTGTCGCGCAACCGCGAAAGGATCAGTTTCGAATCGATTGCGCCTGCATCCGGAGACGGCGCGGAATCCAGATCTTCCCTCAATACGAAAACCGCCGGCGATCCAGTGCTCTGAAGCTGCTTGACCACCGCCTCGACGTCGGATGGCTCGGCCTCGGCTGCGATTAGGAATTCGCCTTCCAGGCGCAACGCGGAGTAACGTTCGATTCTGCGGCGGCCCGGCTCGACGGGTTGATCCGGCGTGAAGAAGAAAACTCGCCCTCGCGTGGCTCCACGTACTGCCTGAAATGCGGCTTCCGGATCGCCTTCGGCGGAGTAGAAGCCGAGAATCGAGCGCAGCGATTTCGCCTTCATGCGGGTCTCGCTGGCCCGTCTTTCACTGGGCCCGGCCCCGAACGATTCGGGTTAGCAACGCGAGCATGAAAAGAACTGTAAACACAACACTTGTGGTCTTGATCGAAATGGTCGCCGGGACGCCGGCTATCACGGCGCCAGCTCCGGGCAAAGTCATTAACGCGAACAGGATCATCCATCCAAGCATGTTTTTGAACCTTCTTTTCCACATTCCTTGAGGCACATCAATGGCCAGCCCGGAAGGTGAAGATTTTTCAATGAATTCAAGCCGGGGCCTGGAAATTTTTGCCCCTGAGAATGCAGAAATTGAAAAGCCGCTGACCGCCAGCAGTCACTTGATCACATATGGTCACCGCGACAGGCGAAGCATAGATCGCGCGACTTGCTATACTTATCAACATCTGGACGTATCTGCAGGAGGATCACTATGAAACTCGAGAAACTGCTGAGCTTCGAAATCGCGGCTTCGGCCGTCGCTGCTTTTTTAACGATTCCCGCTGGCGTGTTTGCCGCCGAACTACCGAAGCCGACCTTCGCCAAAGATATCGTCCCGATTTTCCAGGAAAAGTGCGAAGCGTGCCATCGCAAAGGGTCCATGGCGCCGATGTCGCTGGTCACGTACGAAGAGACTCGTCCGTGGGCCAAGGCGATTAAGGAGCGCGTGGCCACCCGGCAGATGCCGCCGTGGCATCTCGACAAGACGGTAGGAATTCAGCAGTTCCAGAACGACCGATCCTTGTCTGACGAACAGATCGCGACCGTGGTGCGCTGGGTGGATGCCGGATCGCCGATGGGAGATCCCAAGGACATGCCCCCCGCCAAGCAGTGGCCCAACGAAGACGAGTGGCAGCTTGCGAAAACTTACGGCCAGCCCGATCTGATCATCAAGTCGGATCCTTACACCATGCCGGCCGTGAATCAGGATCAATGGTGGAGACCCACCACCGATATTCCGCTGACAGAAGCGCGTTGGGTTCGCGCGGTGGAGATGCGGCCGGGGTCGCCCGCGGGCCGTAGGGTTACGCATCATGCGATCGCTTATCTGTTGCAACAGGAGCCGAAAGGGCAACAAGCTCCTTCTGATGATCCTTTGTCCGCGATCGCCGGCGGGGGAATTCTGATGGAGTGGGCCGTCGGCAAGCAGTACGACGTGTATCGTCCCAATACCGGGAAGCTGTTGATGCCGGGCGCGAAGGTCTGGTGGGATATCCACTATCACGCGGTGGGAGAAAAGGTTCAGGACCACGTCGAGCTCGCCGTTTACTTGTATCCGAAAGGCGAAGTACCCAAGTATCGGACCTACCTCACGATGTTCAACGCCGCTGCGTCGGGCACCGGAAGTCCGCTCGACATTCAGCCCAACACGATTTCTGAGACCGAAAATTTTCACGTGCTGAAACAGGCCGCGCGACTCGAAAATTTTCAGCCGCACATGCATCTGCGCGGCAAAGCGATGCTGCTCGAAGCGATTCTGCCGGATGGCACCAAGGAAACCGTCAGCTACGTGAACAATTTCAACTTCAACTGGATGAACAACTACATCTATGCTGAGGACGCCGCTCCGGAATTTCCCAAGGGCACGATTATTCACGTGAAAGCCTGGCACGATAACACGGTCGCGAAAGCGTCGAATCCGGATCCCAATCAATGGGTCGGATGGGGCGATCGAACAGTCGATGAAATGGCGCACGCGTGGGTCAACGTTACCTACATCAGCGACGACGATTACAAGGAGTGGGCCGCCAAACATCGCCCGAAGAAGTCGATGTTGCCCTTCGGGCTCAGCGGCGCGAATCAGTAGATGCGCGCTTTGATTTTTTTCGTCGCGCTCGCGGGCGCGGCATTCGCCCAGACAACGCAGCGCTCTCCCATCGAACCGCCGCACAATTCAGGGCAAGGCGTCACGCCGGCATTTGAAGGCTGGTATGCAAATCCGGACGGCAGCTCGAACATTCTGGTCGGATACTACAACCGGAATCTGAAGGAAGTTATCGAGATTCCCGTGGGACCGAACAACCGGGTCGAGCCCGGTGGTCCCGATCGAGGCCAGCCCACCCACTTCGATCCAGGGCGTCAATGGGGAGTCTTTACCATCAAGGTTCCCAAAGGATTCGGCCCCGATCAAAAGATCACGTGGACCATCTCGGCGAATGGCAAAACTGTGTCGATTCCGCTGAGCCTGAATCCTCTGTGGGTCATCTCGCCGTTTTCCGACGCGACCGCGAATACGCCGCCGTTTATCGGATTTCAGGAGAGTGGTCCGTTTCAGCAAGGTCCACCAGTGGGTGTGGCGAATTCCGCGACGGTTTCCTTGCAGGAGAACCTGCCGTTGACGGTCTGGGTCGCGGACGATGCCAAGGTGCCGCCATCGTTTGCGGCTTTCGCGAAGATGATTCCGGCTGTGACGGTCACCTGGACCAAGTTTCGCGGTCCGGGAGCGGTGAAGTTCGCTGCGGAACGTCCCAAAGTGGAAAAGGTGGACTTTAAAGCGCCGGAAGGCACCTCGTTCACAGGAAAAGCTTCTACCACGGCTTCGTTCGGCGAACCCGGCGAATACATAATCGAAGTGACCGCCAACGATATTTCAGGCGCGGGCGGCGGCGGATTCCAATGTTGCTGGACCAGCGCGCAGATGAAAGTTCAGGTTAGACCGTAGCCGCGCGGGAACTAATCCTGATAGGTTAGTTTGGATGCAGCCCACACCAGTTCTGGAAGGACTCGCATTCCCGGAGTGCCCGCGCTGGCACGATGGCGCATTGTTTTTCTCTGACATGCACGATGGCGTGGTGTGGCGGCTCGGGCGGGACCATAAAGCCGCGAAAGTCATCGATCTGCCGTCATACCCCGCGGGGTTGGGCTGGCTGCCCGATGGCACTCTTCAAGTAGTCTCCATGCGCGACCGCTGTTTGTTGCGCCTGACCTCGAAGGGCCTGGCCCTCTTCGCCGATCTCAGCGCTCTAGCGCCGGGCTACACCAACGATATGGTGGTCGATCGAGAAGGCCGTGCGTACGTTGGCAACTTCGGCTTCGATCTGAATGGGGGCGAATCGCCGAAGGCGACCGTTCTGCTATGCGTGGAACCCGGCGGCGCGGCCCGCATCGCGAGCGACGATATGTGGTTCCCTAATGGAATCCTGATCACGCCTGACGGAAGGACTCTTCTGGTGGCTGAAACATTCGCCGCGCGGATCACCGCGTTCGATATTCTTCCCGGCGGCAACCTGGCGAATCGACGCGTGTTCGCGGAGCTTCCGGGGCTGTACCCCGATGGCACGTGCCTTGACGCCGAAGGCGGAGTGTGGGTAACCTGCGCCGATGGACATAAGATCATCCGCGTGATGAAAGGCGGCACGGTTTCGCACGACATTCCGCTCCCGGGCCGTCATTCGTACGCGTGCATGCTCGGCGGCGCCGACCGTCGCGACCTGTATATCTGCACGGCTGAGCATCATCTGCCGGAACGCACCGTCAAATTGCGGTCGGGCCGCATCGAAGTGCTGCGCGTCGACGTTCCCGGCGCGGGACTTCCGTAGAAGTTGCTGAAAAGGGGGTCAGACCACTCCGCCCACGGCGGCCGGGGTACGCGGCGCGATAGGATTGCAGGCGGGGACAGAGCGGTCTGACCCCTTTTTCAGCATCCTTTAAGGAGATCGAAAATGCCGACAGCACTTGTCACCGGAGCTTCCAGCGGCATCGGCGCGGATCTGGCTCGCGAGTTGGCGCGCGACGGTCACGACCTGGTGCTCGTCGCACGGAGGGTCGAACCCATGCAAGCTCTCGCAAGCGAATTCAAGACCAAGACGACGGTGCTGTCTGCCGACTTATCGAAGCCTGGCGCAGCCGCGGAAGTCGTGCGCGAGCTCGAATCGCGCGGTATCGCCATCGACGTCCTGATCAACAACGCCGGCCTCGGCGTCACGGGGCGGTTCGAGCAGACCGACTCCGCGAAGATCGATGAAATCATGCAGGTGAATATGGTCGCGCTCACCGACCTGACGCGGCTCCTGCTGCCGCCGATGGTCGCGCGCAAGAAAGGCCGAGTGATGCTGGTCGCGTCCACGGCCGCTTTTCAACCCGGCCCGTTGATGGCGTTGTATTACGCGACCAAAGCGTATGTGCTGAGCCTGGGCGAAGCCATCGCGTGGGAGTTGCGCGGCACTGGAGTCACCGTGACGACAGTCTGCCCTGGTCCCACCGCGACGAATTTCGTCGAAGCTGCTCATATGAAAAATACGATCCTGTTCAAAAGCCCGTTTATGAAGACGATGAGCTCGGCGGAAGTGGCTCGGATCGGTTATAAGGGACTCAAAGCCGGAAAGCGTGTGGTCGTGACGGGTTTCGCCAACAAGCTCACCGCGGCCAGCGTAAGAATATCGCCGCGCGCGGCGGTACTGTCGATCGCGAATTATTTGAATTCGGAGCATTGACGGAATCGCTCCGCGCTGACGAAGGATTTCTGCGTCCCCGTAGAGAGCGTCGAAAGCGCGGCGTAAACATTGGCCCGCGCGATGGCCTCCGCCTCGCTGAATCCGCCAGCCAGGAAGCATGCCAGGCTTCCAATGAACGCGTCGCCGGCGCCTGAGGTATCGACAGGCTGGACCGCAAACGGCGGCGCATGCGTCATTCCTTCCGCCGATGCGCAAAGAGCGCCCTGCGCGCCCAGCGTGATGATCACGCGCCGCAATCCGGCTTGAAGCAGCTTTCGCGCACACTCGCGCGCCGAATCCGGATCTCGCACCGCGATTCCATTCAGCGCTTCCGCTTCAGTCTCGTTTGGCACCACGTAATCCGCGTTCGCGGCTTCCTGCATATCGATCGGCTGACCCGGCGCTGGATTCAGGATCGCGGGAATGCCTCGGGCGCGGGCGAAACGAAGCGTGTGATAGACGGTTTCCAGCGGCACTTCCAGTTGCAACACGATCATATCTGCACGATTCAAAACTTCAGATGCGGAGTCCACATCAGCCGGAGTCAGGCTATCGTTGGCGCCCTTCACCACCAGAATGCGGTTCTGCCCGGAGCTGTCGACGAAGATCGGGGCCACTCCGCTGGAAACACCAGGCGTGATGCGTACATGACTCGCGTCAATTCCGTAGGACTCGAAGTTGCGAATCGTAGCCTCGCCAAACAGATCGTCGCCCACGCGCGCGATCATCGACACTTCGGCTCCGCACAATCGCGCCGCTACAGCCTGATTCGCTCCTTTTCCGCCGAATCCGAGGTTGAACTCCCGTCCGAAGATGGTCTCACCCGGACGCGGAATCACATCCGTGAACGTGGTCAAATCGATATTCGCGCTTCCGGCTACAACAATATGCGGCTGCTTCAAGGCAGCTCCCCTGCGTAATCGCCGCTCTGATACACGTTGCCTTTGTAATCCAGGTCGTCGTGAATGCCGATTTTCGAAGTGTAATAACCGTGGATGGTCGCGTCTTTGAGCACGCCAAAGAAGTGTTCTTCCTGCGTTTTCGGATTTTTCTCGTTCGCCGCGATGCGGACCAGAAGCGCGGATCGTTGGTCCGCGGCAGCATCGACGAACGGCTTCAGGCCTGCGCGCCATTGTTCGCGATCTTCCGGCAAAAATGCCTCGGCCAGACGCGCATCGATGTAATTCGCGACGCGCGCGGCTTTCGCTCCACCGGATTTTTCGTCTGCGGGGATGATCATTTCCGTGAGCTGGTCCACCACCTCATACTCAGCCTCCGTGAAGAAACGATGCGGTGAGGCAGCTTTCGCAACCAACGCCGCGCCAGCCGAAAGTTTGATCAAATCGCGGCGGTGCATTTACAGCGCTCCCTTTTTGAATTGATCCGCCAGATAGTCGCAAGAGCGCCAGCACAACGCCATGATGGTCCAGGTCGGATTTTGATTCGAAGCGCTGACATGGCTGCTGCCGTCCACCACGAACAGATTCTTCACATCGTGCGACTGCTGGAACTGATTCAGCACCGATTTTTTCGGATCGGCGCCCATGCGAGCCGTGCCCAGCTCATGAATCGACCAGCCCTGCGGCAGCAGCTCGCGCTCCATTCCGATAATTTCGATACCGGCCTCTTCGAACATTTCCTTGGCGCTCTCCGCCATATCCGCGGCCATTTTGCGCTCGTTGTCGCCAAATTCGTAATGGAATCGCAGAACCGGTACGCCCCAGCGATCCTTCATTTGCGGATCGATATCGACGAAATTCTCATACCGCGCCAGGACTTCGCCGAATGCGCCCATGTTGATGAACGCGCCGGCGTAGTCGCGAACGGCTTTCTTGAAGGACGCGCCGTATCCCGGGGTCGACGCGGCGTGGCCTGGAAATATTCCCATGCCGGCCTCGCCTTCATAACCGTAGCCACGAATGAAGTCGCTGCGGCGATCGGAAAGATTGCGGAATCGCGGCAGATAGAACCCGCCCGGCCGTCCATCGTCGAGCGTGCGCGGCTTGCCCACCAGGTCCTTCACGATTCCGGTCACAGAGGGACCCATGATGTGCTCGCAAAAGTTGTGGCCCACGTGATCGCTCGAATTGCCGATTCCATTGGGGTGCTGACGCGATTTTGAAAGTAGCATCAGTCGCGCCGATTCAAGCGTCGACGCACCCAGCACCACGGCCTTCGCTTTCACCTGATAAGTCTGGCGGGTTTCGCTATCGATGAAGGAAACGCCGCTGGCTTTGCCGGTATCCTTGTCGACGGTCACTTCGTACACGGTCGCATTCGTGCGGACGGTCAGATTTCCGGTGTCCCAAGCGGGATAAATCAAGCCGGTAGGCGAGTCGAATGCCGCGTGAATATCGCATCCGCCGACGCGCCGGTTGCAGGCGCCGCGGCCGAAACATTTGCTTCGATATTTGTTGTGTTTAAGGCCGTCCGTGGTGACGCCCGCGCGATATGGCGTAATCAGCCGGCCTCGCTTTTCAAGCGATCGCCGGAACATGATCTCGCCTTTGGTCAGCTTATTCGGCCGTTGGAACAAGCTGTCCGGCAATTGCGGCAGCCTCTCTTTCAATCCGGAGATGCCGAGATAGGTATCGACACGATCGTAGTAGGGTTCGATGTCGGCGTAGGAGATCGGCCAGTCTTCGCCGTAGCCGTCATGCGATTTGGCCTTGAAATCGTAATCGGAGAGACGCAGCGCCAGGCGTCCCCAGATGGCGGTTTTGCCTCCGAACGTGCGCGCGCGAACCCACGCGTAATTGGTGCCCGTATAGGGATGATCTTTCTCATCAACCACGATGTTCTTCGAATAATCCGATCCGCCCCAGCCCTGCACGTAGGAAAATACGTGCTGATATTTCAAGCCTTTCGCGTAGGGAGGCTTGCGGATCGTATATTCGTTGCGCGAGAGCGGATGATCGTCCGGCGGCATCTCGCCGCGGCGCGGATGATCGTAGGGCCACTCCATCGACTTCAGTTCTTTTTCGATGGGAAGCTTTTTCCCCGCTTCGAGAAGCAGAACTTTAAGGCCGTGCGAGGTGAGAACGTGCGCGGCCATCCCGCCCGCCGCGCCGGAGCCGACGATTATCGCGTCGTAGGTTTTCTTCAGGTCGACGTTCGGGGAAGGCTCATGATTGGAGTCAATCATGTCCTCACTATACGCGAATCGTTCGTTATCGCAAGGACAGAGAATTCTCGGCGAGCATCTTTTCGACCTGCGCGGTGAACTCTTCTTTCGCTTTGGTGTACAGCTCGCCCGATGCCTTGCTCGGGAAACCGGCATGCACACTGCGAACGCGTCCATCGCGCGCGACAAAGAACGTAGTCGGCCATGCATCCCAGTTTTGTGTCTGCGTCAGCTTTTCCTTCGCGCTATCGGTTTCGCCGCCGAGCAGAACGGTGTACTCGATTCCGTACCGCTTGATGAACGCCCGCAATCGCGTAGGATCTTTCAACTGATCCGCTTCCTCGAAGGAAAGCGCGACAATCTCCAGGCCCTGCGCGCGATATTTCTTGTACATCTCAGCCAGGAACGGCGCTTCGTCATGACAGTTGGGGCACCAGCTTCCGGTGATGTTGATCAGCACAACTTTGCCCCGGAAACGAGGATCGTTGTCGGCGACCATCTTGCCTTCGAGGTCGGGAAAATTGAAGTGGAACGGTTCGGCATCGTTTTTGACGCCGGTGTGATGCGCAGGATCGGTCGGCTCGGGCAGGCCCTTCGCCCGAGCTTCGGACGGCCTGACGGCAGTCATTTCCTCCTTACCGTTCAAGACCACTTTCAGACTGCCATCTTTCTGGGCGGTCACCTCCAGCAGCGCGGGACGCATTCCGGAGAAGTGGCTCAAGACAAACTTGCCGTCCTTATATACGCCGTTGAGCGTGCCGGTATCGCCATCGACGCGGAGAATCGCGGCAGCGACGTCACCGCCCTTTTGCTTCACGACGAACTGCCACGCCGATTCTCCTTTCGAACTCTTCACGCCGGTGAGTACCCAAATTCCGCCAATCGACGGCGCTTTGCCGGACGCCGCCGTCGCAGTAGTTCGTGTCGCATGAAACGGATAGATCACGCCGTTCGGACGCAGATATTTTCCATCGAGCGCGCCATTGTCCATCTTGGCTTCGAGCTTCGACGCCATGTAGTCCCAGTTCAGCAGCAGCGATCCGTTCGAGAACTGGCCGCTCGACGAGGTGAATCGTTCTTCCCCATTGAACAGCGAGCCTTTGGCCTTATCGCCATCGGCCTGGACCTCGATTCGAAACGGGATGTCCAGTCCGTTCACCGTGACGGTAGCCTGCCACAGGCCTGAAAGAGAGTCGGCGAACAGGACCGGCGAGATCGCCAGCAAACCGATGAGAGGAGCGGAGATGCGCATTGAGGACAACCTCCTGTGGATCGATTATATCACGCTGTCAAGCCTATTTGTACTATGTCGATGGACAATAGGATGTTTATGCAATAGGTGTAGAATCATAGGCATATGCAATATCAACAGCTCGGCAATACTGGAGTCTTCGTTTCCCGCCTGTGCTTCGGCACCATGACCTTCGGCGGAACTGGAACCATCTTCGAAGCCATCGGCGCGTTGAAACAAAGCGACGCCGATGCGTTAGTTGGAGAGTCCATCGACGGCGGAATCAATTTTTTCGACACCGCGAATGTTTATGCCGAGGGCGAGTCGGAGATTCAGCTCGGCAAGGCGCTCGGCGCAAAACGTCAGGACGTGGTGATCGCGACCAAGGTTTTCGGGCGGACCGGCGCAGGTCCAAACGATGTCGGGCTGTCGCGTCTGCACATGATTCGTCAAGCCGAGACCAGCCTGAAACGGCTCAACACGGATTACATCGATTTGTACCAGATTCACGGGTTCGATCCGCTGACGCCGCTGGAAGAAACGCTGCGTGCCATGGACGACCTGGTGCATCAGGGAAAGGTCCGCTACATCGGCTGCTCGAATTTGACCGCGTGGCAGATCATGAAGGCGCTAGGAATTTCCGCCGCCGGTCACCTGGAGAAATTCGTCACGGTGCAGGCGTACTATTCATTGGCCGGTCGCGATATTGAGCGTGAGATCGTGCCGCTTCTTGAGGATCAGAAGCTTGGGCTTCTACCCTGGAGCCCTCTTGCCGGCGGATTTCTTACCGGCAAGTTTACGCGCACCGGATCGACCGATGCCGACGCGCGGCGCGGCAAGTTCAACTTTCCGCCCGTAAATCTCGAAAAAGGATACGGCATCATCGACGCGATGCAAGCGGTAGCAGCACGCAGGCAGGCGACGATTCCCCAAGTGGCGCTGGCGTGGCTGCTGCATCAGCCGTTTGTAACCAGCGTGATCATCGGCGCGAAGAAATCTGCACAGTTGCGCGACAATCTCGGATCGGTAAACACGAAGCTCGACGCCGAGGATTTGCGTCAGTTGAACGAAGCCAGCCGTCTTGCTCCTGAGTATCCGGGCTGGATGCTCAACATGCCATCGGTCCGCCGCCCAGGCGAGAAACGCGACTGGTCCCAAGTGGCCAAACAGAGCGCTTGATCAATTGAGCGGCATCCAGAACATCACTTGCAGCAGGTTGTTGTAATCGTCGGTCCACATGCGCAGGCCGCGACGCGGAGGGATCGCCTCGGCGACATTGACGATCTCCGGGCGGCCGAGAAAATCTCGATTGCGGGTTACCAGAACCCAGGTTGCGGAGGAAAGCTCTCGGTCCGCGTCCTTAGGGCTGTGGACCACGATCGCGGTGTATCCATAAAACGACGCCAGTTGCGCCACCACCGGTGTCAAGTCGAGATACTGGTTCGACACATGCACCGCGATGATTCCATCCGGCTTCAGATGGCGCAAATATAACGCGAAAGCTTCTTTCGTGAGTAGATGAACCGGGATCGCGTCGCCGGAAAATGCGTCGAGCACCAGAATGTCGAACGCTTGGGGCGGTTCGCCTTCGAGCGTCAAGCGTGCGTCGCCGAGTTTAACATCCACTTGGGCGTGGGTGTCGCGAAGAAACGAAAATTCAGATTGCGCCAGCGAAATCACCTGCGGATTGATCTCGTAGAAGCGAAACTGGTCGCCCGGTTGACCGTAAGCGCTCAGCGTTCCCGCTCCCAACCCGACCACGCCGGCGCGCTTCGGCCCATCGCAGCAGAATCTGAGCGCGAGGCCTGCGCCGGAGGGCTCACCGTAATATGTGGTCGGCCACATGCGGCGCTCCGGCGCGAGAAACTCGGATCCGTGTTTGACGGTCCCGTGGTACAGCGTCTCGACTCCTGGCGACTCCATCAGCCGCAAAGCGCCGTAAAAATTTCGCCTGACTATTCGAACGTTGGTGTGATAAGCCTGGATCTGCGCTCCGATCACCGCCGCCATCGCCGCCGTTGCTACCGCCCACAATAATCGCGAGGACCATCCGCTATCCCAGTTCAGCCGCAGCGCGATGGCGGAAACGAAAAACATGGACACCGGCAGCTCATAAATACCCGAGAAGACCGCAGGTGCGATCAGGCCGACGAAGATCGCCCCCAGCGCGCCGCCGAGGGCGATCATCAGGTAAAACGTAGTCAGGTACTCGCCTTCCGGCTTGCGCAGGCTCAATTCACCGTGACAAAACATGCAGGCGACGAACAGTCCCAGGGAGAAAATCGGAATCGCGACCAGAATCGCGTCACTGAACTGAATATCGTAGATCGCATAGGCGACCGCGCCCAGGGTCATCGCCAGGAACCGCAAGAACAACTCGCGCCGATACCAGCGCGAGCTTTCGAAGCACAGGATGAACGTCAACAGGTAAATCGCCAGCGGCAGGATCCATAAGAACGGCACCGCTGCAACATTCTGGGTGAGCTGATTCGTCGTCGCCAGCAGCAGCATTGATCCGCCGGCCGACAGGGCTATCCACGTCAGTTTTTCGGGCCGCGATGGTGACGCGGACACGGGTCTCGACGATGCGACCCCCTTCTTCAGCGAACGGCCGGTCGCCCATGCGGTCGCAACGCACAACGCTGCGAATACCGCGAATGCTCCCGACCACCAGATCGCCTGCGCGCGCGTGGGAATCTGCGGCTCGATCAGGACCGGATAGGCGGCCAGCGCCGCGAGTGCGCCTGCATTCGATAGCGCAAATAAACGATAGGGATGCGCGCTGGGCCAAGCGCGCGCGAACCAGGCTTGCAGCAGCGGTCCTGTGGTCGAGAGCAAGAAATAAGGAAGCCCTGGTACAACGGCGAGAAGCGCAAGAATGCTGAAAGCTGGATTCGCTGCGCCATTCGGTCTCCAATGCGCTCCGGGAATCACCGGGAGCAGAAACAGTGCGGCCGCCAGCAAACCTGCATGCACCGCGACCTGATGCCACGGGCGCAGCCCCCGCACGATCGCGTACGAATATGAATACCCGGCCAGAAGCGCGACCTGAAAGAACACCAGGCACGTGGTCCACACGGCCGCCGATCCGCCGAACCACGGCAAGATCAATTTGGCGAAGATCGGCTGGATCAAAAAGAGCAGGAACGCGCTCAAGAAAATGGTACATCCGTAAAGGGCGCGCGCCAGACGCGGGAATCGATCCATGGGGTGACCTTCCATGGTAACCGTGCTGTTGATGTATGTACATGTCGGCCGAAGAAGAACTCAGCGAATCCGTGGAAAAGGCCAAAAGCGCCGGCGGGCTCCGCGATCGCCATCACGATGCTGACCATCACCCAACAGCCGGTTGAAAAAGGCGACTCTGTCCTGGTCTGCAACCCGCTGATTTCGAGCACAGGCCTGGTCGTGGACACAGCGGTCTGTCCCCTTTTTTCAACGAGTTCCTATAAACGACGCTCATACTGAGCTGGTTTTCGCCGTTAAGTAAATGTGGTGCGGATCGGCTCCAACACAGAATTGTGGAATTTAGCGCTTGCGGCAATCTCGCCAGCCGCGCGAAGATGTCTTGAAAAATCGATCGATCCGGCCAAGCTTCCGCCGTTTCAGGGATTCTTGCTCAGCGCGATCGAGGCCGACGCAGCCGCCGGCAAGGCCGGGCCGCTGTCGACGCTCTTGTTAGGTGGGGTGGTCGCTGCCGCCATCGTAGATCCCTCGCTACTCGCGCTTGGCGATGCCCTTCGGCTCGCGCGCGCAGCCCTGCGGATCGACGACGGCGTGGACTATAAGATTCTCACCCATTTGGCCCGTCCCAGCCGCGAGTGGCCTTCGGGCGTTCCCAACGCGGAAATTATGCGCGTTCTGATCGTGATCGATGCCATCTCCGACTGTGAACGCCTGGGGCTTCCGTTGATGAAATTCGCCAAGCTAAACCAGCCGCACTTGCGCTCGAAAGCCGTGAAGCTGTTGGCGCGCGCCACCGGCAATCCCCGCTGGGCGGAGTCGATTCTGACGGATCCGAATCCACGCGTACGCGCAAACGTGATCGACGAAATCGCCGCCCAGCTCGGCGCCAAGGCCGAGCCGCTGTTGCGCAAGGCAGCCAAGGATCCGCATCCTCGAGTATCAACCGCGGCGATGCTGGGGTTGTGCCGGCTCGGCGACAAGAATACCAGGGAGTCGCTGAACCATCTTGCCGCTCATGGTGATGAGACACACCGGCGCGCCGCGGCTTGGGCGCTTGGCCAGTTGGATCAACCGGTCGACTCTATTCCTTCCACAACAGCTCCGCATCCGGCCGTCTGACGTAGTTCGCGTCGATGGCTGCTGGGTCCTGCGCCAGCTCGAATCGGGAAGCGGCGATTCTGCCGATCGCCCCAGCTAGAAATCGTGGAGCTTCCGTCACGGGAGCGACGCCTGGAAGCGGAAACCCGGCCGTGATAAATTCCAGGTCGCCCGCCGGAAGCGACGATAGGAAGTTGTCGAGCTTCATCACCACTTCGTCACGCACCAGTTCCAGCGAATCGTTGTAAACAGCGCCAAAAATCTCGCCGCGCCTTGCGTCGAGCACGGGAACCCTGAGAGCGTGCGACCCGAACGACGCCAGCGCTTGCAGATTCGAGACCGCGATCACCCGGCGTCCTGCCGCTTCCGCCAGACCCTTCACCGCCGCCAAGCCGACGCGCACGCCTGTAAACGCACCGGGCCCAGACGCGGATGCGAACACATCGATATCGCGCAACGCGATTGTGTGCCTGCCGAGAAGATTCTCGATCTCTCCGAACAAGACATGCGCGAACCCGTCCGGTGAGTGCAGCCCGACTTCCTCCACCACCTCGCCGTCGACCACTAGCGCGATGCTGCCGAATTCGCCCGTCGTGTCCACCGCCAGGATGCGGCTGCTCACGGCACCAGCCGGTATACTTTGTCGACCACGTAGGCTTTCCCGTTCGCGTTGAGAACCGCCATGCGTACGCTGACCACGCCCGGATAATTGTTGGCGATCGAACGTGGAATCTGCATGGTTCCTTCGCGTCCGGACCCCACCACACGATATCCTTCGCCATCGAGCGGCACTTCAGCCGTCCACTCGATCAGCAAAGTCCGTGTCCCCCGCGTTTCGCGCTTCACCGTAATGGCGAAAAATGGCGGACGCGCCACCGAAAGCGGCACATCGCTAGGCGATCCGATTTCAAACGGCGTCTTGGCCGGCGATTGCTCCACTTCCTGCACGGGAACCGGGCGCGACTCGAATTTCCAGGACTTCAGCATACCCTCCTTGGCGCCTTCGCGCGAAATGTGGAGGACCCACGGATGGGACCGGTCGGGCGGCTCGCCCGTGAAGTGCTCTCCGTTGTATCCTTTTTTCTCTTTGATTTGTTCGCCCGTTTTAGGATCCATCCAAGCGACATCATAGCCGTGCTTTTCCACGGTGACCTCGACCGGACCCGCAGGTTTCTCGATATACACGACATACTCGACGCCTTCGAGTGCGATCGCTCGTCCGCCGTCCACGTCGAAATACGGCTCCAGCTCCCAATACCGATTGCCGGACATGAAATCGAACCACGCAGTCATGTATGCGCCGGAGCCTGAGGCCGGATACTGACCGTTCATGGTCGCGGTCCACAGATCCTTTTCGTTTTGGATTCCGGTGTTGACGCCCGGCGCCTGATAAAGCTGGTGCTCCACTGCGCCGACATTGGCGTCGGGAGTTCCGTAAGCGATCAGGCTCATCCAATTGTCGTCGAGCAACGGAGCGGACGTTACCGCGGCGAGCGCGGTTATGGGATGCTGATACGCGTCTAGCTTTTTGAAAAGTGCGCCCACTTCCTTCAGCGTGGCCTTCCCGTGCGCCACTTTTTCGAAGGAAGGGACACCCATCCAGGTGACATTCATTCCAGCGAATCGAGCGACGATGCCGGTAAGATAGCGCTCGCGTTCCTGCCGATCGGCCGGGATCGACGCGAGCACCAGGTCGGCGGTGATGCCGCGCGCAGTGATCGCCCGGATGCGCTCGGCGGCTTCACGCAGGTCTGTGTTCGATTCGATGGTCACGCGCAGATGTGTGAACTTTTCATTCGCGCGCTGGTCCAGCGTGCGATCGAACTCGGCGCGCGGCATCTCGACGAATTTATCGAGCGCTGTCGCCATCCACAGGTGCGCCTTATTCGTGCCCTCATACGCAAAATGATGAACGTTGGCTACGCGAATGAATCCCGGTGAATCGGACTCGGAGACCACGAACGAAAGTTCTCTCCCGTCGAGACGCGGCAGATTACTAGTGATCTTGTAGGTCCAGGAGCCGTCTTCGGTGGGCGAAAAACGAATCACAAAGCGGCGATCGCCGTCGCGAAACGCGGGCATCATGTACGTTTTATGATGCGGAGATCGAAATTCGGCGCGCAGCTCGACGTGAGCAGGATCTTCGTTCGGTTGCAGGTCGAACGTCACCTCGCACGGAAACCAAGCGCGCGGGCCGGAACAAACCGTTTGGGCCGAGGCCGAAGCCGTCAATAGCAGAATCGCGGCAAAACTACCCCTCATCTGCTATCACTATATCGCGGCGCGTTTAATTGCGATTAGGCTGCGCGCTAGGAGTCCCGCCGCGGCCGCCATCCGTTTGCGCGGGCTGCGGCTTTGGTAGAGGCTTCCTCGGAAGCATCTCTTCTCGCGTTGCGGCGTTGTACACGAACGAAGCCACGATCGCCGACATCTGCATCATGTCGCCCTTCTGAAGCCGGTCGTAAACATCCATGTTGGAATGATGCGTGCGGGTTTCGTATTCGATCGGGTCCTGAATGAACTGGAAGCCCGGCAGCCCCACTGCGTCGTACGACAAATGATCCGTTCCACCGGTGTTGCGGATCGTAATCGTTCCGTCCGTTAAATCCTTCAGCGGAGCGAACCATTGTTCGAAAATCGGACGCATCATGTCGTTGCCTTGTAGGTACACGCCGCGAATCTTGCCGGTTCCGTTGTCGACGTTGAAATATCCCGAAAGCTTGGCGTGTTCCGAGGTGAGCTTCATCGTTTCCGGATCGCCAAAATGTTCCTTCACGTACGCTTTCGATCCGAGCAGCCCTTCCTCTTCCCCGCCCCACAGCCCGATTCTGACCGTGCGATCCATCTTTAGATCCAACGCTTTCAAAATCCGCATGGCTTCGATCATGACGCCGCTGCCCGCTCCGTTATCGGTGGCGCCGGTGCCGCCGTGCCAGCTATCCAGGTGCGCACCGATCATCACGATTTCGTCTTTCTTGCGTCCACCCGGAATTTCACCAACCACGTCGACGGAATCCGTGCGATCCAGGAACTTGGTCTGAACGTCGAACTCGAGCTTCACTGGAATTTTGTGATCCAGCAAGCGGGCGATGCGATTGTAGTGCTCTGGCGTGATCACCACCGTGGGAGGCGCAATCGGGTCCTTCGGATCACGCGACCCGGCGCTGCCGCCGAATACGGTTCCACCCTCGCTTCGACCTGCGCCACCGCGCAGAACCATTGCGGGCTGTTCCGACGCCAGAAACTCCTGCAATCTTTGATTGAACCGGCGAAACTCCGGCCCGCGTCCACCGCGGCCCGCCGCCGCACCAGGATCGGGGATGATCGTTAATTCGGCCAGCTCCTGATCGGTGTAGCGATGGCCCAAAATGCCGGTACTCATCGCAAGCGCGCGCGGCGCGCCGACCATGATGATCTTCCCTTTGAGCTTGCCCTTGTATTTTTCCAAGTCCGCGTCATTGGCGAGCTCGATCGCCATCGGCTCGCCGGTGATGACGCCGTTGGTTCCACCGGTCCACGCCTGCGGATACCCGATCAGCGGGGCGTACTGCGGAGCCACAATATGTGCCGAAAAATGAGTGAATTGCCATCCGCGTCCGAATGGCCATTTTTCCTGATGCGCGGCGATTCCCCATTCGCCCAATTGCTTCACCACCCAGTCCGCTGCGCCGAAATATCCGGGTGAATTGGTGAGCCGAGGTCCATTGACATCCGTCAGATAGAACATCGTCTCCATGATTTTGGAGCGCTGAAACGCCTCGTCTTTGATCTTGTGAAGGGTGGCCAGGTCGATCTTTTCCTCGGCCGAGGCCAGCATCGAGAACACGCAAAATAGAGTCGCGATTGGTTTTAGCTTCATGGCAGATCCTTTGGGTCAACGTTCCGGCCACGGTCTCGGCTTCGGCGTGGGCACGCGCGGCATCACTTCCGCCCGCATCGCGGTGTGATACGCGAACGCCGCCTCAATCGCGGCCGCTTCCATCACATCGCCCTTCTGCACGCGATCGTAAACGTCCATGTTGGAATGATGCGTGCGCGTGCCGTATTCGAGCGGGTCCTGATTGAATCCGAACCCGGGCAATCCGACGTAATCGAAGGACGTGCTATCGGTCCCGCCGGGCGGCCGGTTCGATTCAGAGCTGACGCCCGTGACTACGCTCGCACCCAAATCATGGAACGGAGCGAGCCAAGCCTCGAAAATCGGCTTGGCCAGATCGTTCCCGGAGACGCCGATGCCGCGGAATTTTCCCGATCCGCTGTCGTCGTTGTAGTATGCCGAAAGCTTGGCGTATTCGGGTTTCATCTTCATATCCGCGCGATCGGCGAAATGATTTTTCACATACGCGATGGACCCGAGCAGCCCTTCTTCTTCCCCGCTCCACAGCGCCAGGCGAACGGTGCGATCCATCTGCACATTCAACGATTTGAGAATTCGCATGGCCTCAATCGCCACGCTCGACCCGGTGGCGTTGTCGGTGGCGCCCGTGCCGCCGTGCCAGCTATCGAAGTGGCCGCCGATCATTACGATCTCGTCTTTCTTCTTCCCGCCCGGAATTTCGGCGACGATGTTGAACGACTGCTCTTCCTGCTCGCCAACTTTAGCCCGGATGTCGAATTCCAGCTTCACCGGCATCTTGTGCTCGAGTAAGCGCGCGATGCGGTTATAGTGCTCGGAGGTGATGACCACGGTCGGCGGAGGAACCGGCTCGCCGGCTTTGTAGGACCCAAAGCTAGTGCCGAAAACCGTTCCTCCGTCTTGCGTTGCGTTGAACTGAACCACCACGGCCGGTTTTTCATCGATCAGGAACTGAAGCATTTTTTCGCGGAAGCGCCGCGCCGCGGCTGGGTCGGCTGGTGGGGCATTTCCACGACCGCCTCGTCCACCGAATCCCCCGCCAAACGTGAAGCGCTCGCGGTTGAGTAATTCTTCCTCAGTCAGACGATGCGCCAGCGGCGCGGTCTGCATTTCGAGCTCCTTCGGCGCCATGGTCAGGACCATTTTGCCGCGAAGTTGTCCTTTATATTTATCGAGATCGGCCTGCGTGGCGAGCACGGCCATCATCGCGTCGCCGCGAACCGGCCCGTTCGTGCCTGCGGTCCACGCCGCCGGGAATCCGATCAGCGGCGAATACTGAGGTTCCAGCATGTGGCCTTCGTAGTGAGTCAGGTTCCAGCTTCGGCCGAAAGCGCCCCACGGCTCCTGCTTGACGTTGACCAGCCCGTAGCCTTCCAGCCGCTTCACCACCCAATCGGCGGCAGCATGGAATCCAGTCGAGTTGGTGACGCGAGGACCGTTGACATCGGTCAGGTAGAACAGAGTATCCATCACCTGAGAGTTTTCGAAGGCCTCGGCACGGATTTTGTGAACGATCGCAAGGTCGGGCTTGTCGTCGGCCAGAATCAGTGAGGCGGTCAGCGCGAGAAAGACGATAGGGGCACGCATATCCACCTGAGCATATTACAAATTTGAATCCGCGTGTATGGATGCTGTTCGTTGGATAATTGCTACCCCACGTAGTCATATTCACCACGGCCGTCATCCCGAGCGCGGCGAGGGATCTGTTTTTAGGGCGTTGATAACAGCCGAACGAAAAGCAGATTCCTCGCTCCGCTCGGAATGACTCTGTGGTCGGATGGCCATGATAGCCCCAGCATGTAATGCTGCGATTTTCTGACTGAGGACACTTTAAAGCACGTCCGCGAAACCGCGCTTCAAATGCCGGAAGAACAGGCCCCCGACGATGAACATTGCGACCGAATAGGCCGCCAGCACCGCGAGTTCATGCCAGGTCGGCCAGCGAGCCGACAGCAACCGCGCGCGATAAGCCCGCACCACCCATAGCATCGGATTCAGCATCAGCCACTTATGCCATTCCTTGGGGAGCTGTTTCTCCGTGATCATGATCGGCGTGATCCAGAACCACAACGTCATAATCACCACGACCACTTGGGCGGTATCGCGAATATAAACATGCAGGCTGGCAGCGATCCATCCAACTCCCACCGCCAGCAGCCCGATGAAAAACATATACAGCGGCAGCAGCAGGATCTTCACGCTCACAGCTTTCAGAAAAATGGACACGGCCGCAATTACCAGTGCCAGCGCGATCAGGTGGCTGATCAGGGATGAAAGAAAAATCGACACCGGGACCACCTCGGCGGGAAACATGGTTTTGGTAATCAGGTTGGATTGATCGATCAGTGAGCCTGCGGACCGAATTACGGTGTCCTGAAACAGTAGCCATGGCAGAAATCCGCAGAACATGAACAGCGGGTAGTTGGTGGTGTCCTCGCCCGGCGGCAAAGACGTGTGCAGGCACACCTGGAAGATGAAGTAATAACTGAACAGCAGCACCAGAGGATGGATCGCTCCCCACAGCCATCCGGCGGCCGAGCCGACATAGCGCTGCTTGAAATCGCGGCGCACCAGCTGCCAGATCAGCGTGCGGCGCTCGACCAGATTACGCAGGAAATGCCGTCCCGGAATGCGGTTCACAAGTACGAGTCTAAATCCGCCGGGTGGCTAATGGCTAATCCCTCAGCGGCTTGCGACTTTCGCCGGATACGAAGTTCGCGGATTTCATCGTATGATGTTTCATTGAGGTTTTCAGTGCAGAGCCAGTCCAGAATCAGCCTGGGTGTCCTTGCGTCGTTTTCTTCGATCCTCGTCTGCGCCGCAGTACCACCCACTTTTCATAAAGATATCCAACCGATCTTGCAGAATCGCTGCCAAAGTTGCCATCGTCCGGGCGAGGCCGCGCCGATGCCGCTGATGACATATCAGGAAACCCGGCCGTGGGCTAAAGCCATCAAGTCGGCGCTGCTTTCCGGAAAAATGCCGCCATGGCAGGCCAATCCGCATTACGGAAAATTTTCGAACGACTTGTCGCTCGCGCCGGGCGAGAAGGAGACACTGGTAGCCTGGGTCGACGGCGGCGCACGGGAGGGCAACATCGCGGAGTCGCCCAAGCCGCGTAGTTTCCCAGAAGGCTGGCGCATCCCCAAGCCCGATGTCGTCTTCGAAATGCCCACGGAGTTTCAGGTGCCCGCTACGGGCGTAATCGATTATCAGTACATCCCCGTTCCCACAAATTTCACCGAAGACAAATGGGTGGAAGCCGTGGAAGTGCGGCCTGGCGATCGTTCGGTGGTGCATCACGCCATCGTGGTCGTCGACGACGGCGCGCCACGGCGCCTGGGATCGGATGGTCAGGAATATTTAGCCGGCTACGCGCCCGGCATGTCGCCGCAAATCTGGAAACCGGGCCAGGCGAGGCTGATCAAAGCGGGTTCTTACCTCGTTTTTCAGATGCATTACACGACCACCGGTAAGCCGGCGCGCGACCGCACGAAGATCGGACTCATTTTCGCGAAAAAGCCTGCCACCGAGCAGATCGTCGCCATGCAGGCCGGCGCGCACTGGCTCGCGATTCCGCCGGGCGAAGCGAATTACCGAATCTCAACTTCGCTGGTGATGCATGAGCAGGCGTATCTTGTCGGGATGCGGGCGCACATGCATCTGCGCGGGAAATCCTTCCAGTTCCGCGCCGTGTATCCGGGCGGCGAATCGGAAACGCTGCTCGACATCCCCAAGTACGATTTCAACTGGCAGCCGTATTATTACCTGGAATCGCCCAAGCTGCTGCCGCGCGGGACTCGCATCGAAGTGACGGCCGTATTCGACAACTCGGCCAACAATCCGTTCAATCCGAATCCCGAGGCGACCGTTTTCTGGGGCCCGCAAACGTGGGACGAAATGATGCTCGGCTGGTTCGACGTCGCGATCCCGGTCAGAAGCGCGAAGGCAACCGGCCCGTTCTGAGGTAACGCGCGGGACCTGTTACACTACAAAACTAACTATGAGCCTTTTCCAAACGAAACCCCTGTCCACGCTCCTCGCGCAAGCCGAGGACAAGGGAGGGCTCAAGCGCACGCTGCGCGCACCGGGCTTGATTGCCTTAGGCATCGGCGCCGTGATCGGAGCTGGCCTTTTCGTCCGCACGGCGGCCGCGGCGGGCCAGGACGCGGGACCGGCCGTGACGCTGTCGTTCATCATCGCGGCGATCGGTTGCGCTTTCGCGGGGCTCTGTTACGCCGAGTTCGCCGCCATGATTCCGGTGGCCGGCAGCGCGTACACCTACGCGTACGTAACCATGGGGGAGCTGATCGCGTGGGTGATCGGATGGGCGCTGATTCTCGAATACGCGCTGGGCTCGGCGACGTTGTCTATCGCGTGGACCGAGTATCTGAACCGGTTGTTTCCGGACCTGATTCCCTGGGCGTGGCGGCACTCGCCGTTGCAGTCCGCCGGAGGCGTCCACGGAATCGTGAATGCACCGGCGATGCTGATCCTGCTGGCGTTGACCTTGTTACTGATTAAGGGAACCTCGGAATCGGCGACCGTCAATGCCGTTATTGTAGCGGTCAAGGTCACCATCGTCGTGATGATCATCGGCATCGGCTGGGGATTCATCAATCCCGCCAATCACACTCCGTTTCTGATGCCCGAAGATCCGACCCACATGGGATTCTTCAAACATGGATGGGGGGGCGTGGTCGGCGGCGCGGGCATCGTATTTTTCGCCTTCATCGGATTCGATGCCGTTTCGACGGCCGCCCAGGAGACCATTAATCCCGGCAAAGACATGCCGATCGGTATTCTGGGCTCTTTGGCGGTTTGCACGGTTCTGTACATCCTGTTTGGCTACGTGCTGACGGGCCTCGCGCCTTCGTCGGACTTCGTCGATCCAAACAAGGGCATGGAGGCTTCAGTTGCCTACGCCATTCAGACTTACATGCACGGCTACGGCTGGCTGGCGACGCTGGTGACCGTGGCGATTCTGGCGGGTTTCTCTTCGGTAATGCTGGTCATGCTGCTGGGCCAGAGCCGCGTGTTCTACACGATGGCGAAAGACGGCCTGCTGCCGAAGATGTTTTCCGAAGTGCACCCCAAGTTCCGCACTCCTTATAAATGCAATCTGGTGCTGTACGTGTTCGTGGCGCTTCTGGGCGGCTTCCTGCCCGGCGATATCACAGGAAATCTGACGTCCATCGGCACGCTGTTCGCGTTCGCGATCGTCTCGATTGGCGTCTGGATCATGCGGAATAAGAATCCCGGCCAAGTCCGGCCGTTCCGCACTCCGCTGGTGCCGATCGTCCCGATCCTGGGGGCGGTGGTCTGCTCGGTAATGATTATCGGTCTCGACTCCACGACGCAAATCGCCGCGCTGGTCTGGATGATCATTGGCTTAGCAGTGTATTTCCTGTACGCGCGGAGCCACAGTAAACTGACCACCGGCGAGTGATTCCGGCCGGAAATCGGTGATATTTCCCTTTGACTCCGCAGGTGGTCTTGTGGCATACTGCTGCCGTATTGGAGTGCTCAGTCTGACTCGGTCCGCTAGCCTGTCCTTCCTTTCAGTCTGCCCCGTATCTGTCTGCCTGTCTCCAGTTACAGTAAGGAGTGTTTAAGTGAAGAAGCTTTTCGTGGGAAATCTGCCTTACGCGGCGAATGAGACGGATGTACAGAATTTCTTTGCCGATAATGGTGTGACGATTGATTCAGTAACCGTCATGCGCGACCGTTTTACGGGCCAGGCTCGGGGATTCGGATTCGTCGAAATCAACGATGACGCCGCTGCCCAGCGGGCGGTCGATGCATGCCACGGCAAGGAGCTGCTGGGTCGCACGGTGGTGGTGAACGAAGCTCGACCCATGACCGCCCGCGAAGGCGGCGGGGGCGGCGGTCGTCCACCTCGAAGGGGATAGCGCTCGGGTTAAGGTTTTACTCAGAGCGGGATGATCACGTTACCCAAACCAGTCGAGGATCGCCTCGACTCGATCGCTCAGCGCACCGGACGGACAAAGGAAGAATGCGCGACCGAGGCGATCGTGGAGTTCATTGAATCCGAAGAGGATTACGAAGTCGCCGTCGAGCGCCTTAAACGGAACGAGCCTTGGATTCCGTTGGAAGAAGTAAAGCGCCGACTTGGCTTGGCAGATTGAGTTCCTTTCGAGCGCTTTCCACTGCGTAACCACAAGAGTCGCACGCGCATCCATGATTTGATCGCATGCTGAAAGCCTTTCTTAACTCAGCGCTCCTGGCGTTATCCTCCGTGCCGTCTTTTTCGCAGGTTGTACCGCGGACGGAGGTCACAACGCTGAACGGATCACCCTTAGTCCTGCCGAAAATTGGCAGCGAGAAACCTCTCCTCTTGATCCTCAGCTTCTCAGAACAAAGGCAGCCATGATCTGACGAGCTGGAACAAGCATTTCAAGGTGGCTTACGAGACCGACCCGCGCATAGACTACTACGAGCTGACTGACTTCCAGGGCGTGCCGTCATTTGTCATGAAAATGATCTTGCACGGCATGCGGCGCTCCGTGAAGGAGCCAGAGCGATCGCACTTCGCTCCCCTCTATACAAATGAGAACGACTGGGAGAAGTTGGTCGACTACAAAGCCTCCAATATCGCTTACCTCGTTCTCGCAGACCCAGGCGGTCAAGTGGTTTGGCAGACGCACGGACCTGCCGGCGACGCCAAAGCGGCCGACCTGGAGGCGGCGGTCACAAAACTCGTCCTGCCTCCAAAATAGAGGACCTACCTCTTCAGCAGCTTCCGGTCGAAGAAATCATCCGCAGCTTTCATCGCGTGGACCCAATTCTCCAACAGCAGAAAGTCGTGGATGTCGTCGGGGAAAATCAGTTCCTCAAAGTCCACGCCCTGCGCCCTTAGAGCTTCCACCAGCTTCACGTCCTGGCTGAACGCGACGTTCCGGTCGTCGTCACCATGAATCAGCAGCACCGGCGATTTCCACGTCTTCACGCTCGCCATCGGCGACGATTCGAACGCCGTCCGCATCAGATCACGCTGGGTCTCCGGATCCAGATTCGGATTCGCGACGCTTCCGCCGCGAGCGCTCCAGTCATGCACGCCGTGCAAGTCCACACCGGCCGCGAAAATGTCGCTCGACCGCGACAGGGCCATCGCGGTCAAGTATCCGCCGTACGATCCGCCCCACACGCCGATGCGCTTCGGGTCCACATCCGAACGGGCCGCCATGTATAAACCCGCACCCATCACGTCGCGATACTCAGTGCCGCCGGCGGCGCCGTAATCGATCGCCTCGCGGAAATTCAATCCGTAGCCGATGCCGCTTCGGTAGTTGACGCTAAGCACGACGTATCCTTTGTTGGCCAGGTACTGATTCATGCCGTACGCGTTCGAGTAGTAATACATGTAGTGCCACCCGAGCAGCATCTGGCGCCGCGAACCGCCGTGAAAGAACACGATCGCGGGATGCTTTCCCGCGCCGTTTTTCGGCAGGAAAAGCTGCCCGTGAATCTTCATCCCATCCGAAGCATTGAAAATCACCTGCTGCGGGACTACAAGCTCACTGCTAGGAAAATCCGCCGGAATCGAGTCAGGCGCCATATCGCGCGGAGCACCGCTCCCAACTTTGACGACCGCCCGCCCGATGTCCTTCGGGCTCGAACGGAAATACGCGACCGCGCCGTTGCCCAGGTCTTCCGGCTCCCACTCGATTCCCTCGCCTAAGGCTCCCAGGATGGGTTGTGTGGCTCTGCCACCGGCCACCGGGACGCGCCAGATGTGACGACGATCGATGTCGTCCTGATTCGAGGAAAACAACAGCTCTCGGCGATTTTCGCTGAGCGAAACATGTTCGATTTCAAAATTCCCAGGAGTCAGTTGCGTCGCCGGCCCGCCCTCCGCGGACACCGAATAGAGATGCAACCAGCCGCTCTGCTCCCACGCGAACGCCAGCCGGTCGCCATCGGACCAATACAACTGATCCGACGCGACCATCACATGATGAACGCTGCCCGGACCTTTTTCGGCATGCCAAACCTCGCGGCCCTTGCCGGTCGAAACATCGGCGATCCGGATCGACCAGGGCGTCAACGCCTCGCGCACCGGCCCCGCGCCGCCTGCGCGTGTCACGCTGGGCGTGCGGATGAACGCGACCCTCCGGCCGTCGACGCTCCACGCGGGGCTGCCATCGCGGTCCGTGGTCGGCTCGAGATATTTGAGGGATTTGTCCGCCGGCTTATAGACGCCGATGAATGCGTGGTCGCCGCGATTACTGACGAACGCGAGCTCGCTTCCATCCGGCGACCATCGCAGCGTGTTCGCCGTCGCTTTGCTGTGCACTGCCTCGGCCGGCTTGTCTCCGTCGAGGGTGGTCATCCAGACTTGGCCGTTGCGAACATACGCGACGTGTCCATCCTTCGAAACCGCGGGAGAATGCCCGTCGCCCAGCTTTTTCTGCGCTCCGCTATCGAACGCGATCACATAGACGGCCTGTTCCGGAATCTGCACCAGGCTGCGCGGATTCGGGTTGTCGCGGCCGATGTGCTCCAGGTCCCCGCCGCGCACAAACACGATCGACTTTCCGTCGTTCGACCACTCGATCATCCCGATATCCTGGCCGTCGTCATCTTTATACGAAGTGAGCCGGCGACCTTTATAATCCGGCTCGGCAGCGACCCAAAGATTGCGGGCTCCGCGTTCATTCAGCAGCCAGACCACCTTCCCGCCGCCCGGCGCGGCATGCATTTCGGACGCGAACGGCGCGCCGAGATATTGATCGAGCGTAGCCGCGCCGCCGACCGCGGCGAATATCGAGAGCACTAATAGTGGAACGCGCATGTGGGAATTGTATCAGAGGCTTGTTAGAATCTCTCAAATGGAAAGCTACACGCGCGGTCCCCGTATCGACCTGACCACCAAGACTACTCACCAGGTTTTTCAGGACACCGTCGCCCGCTTCCCCGATCGCGACGCTCTGGTCGTCTGTCATCAGAACATACGCCTGACGTGGCGCGAGTTAGCGGCAGAAGTCGAGCGCACCGCCCGCGGCTTGATCGGCCTGGGTCTCGCGCCCGGCGACCGCGTCGGCGTGTGGGCCACCAATTGCGCCGAATGGGTCTATTTGCAGCTCGGCTGTGCCCGCGCGGGATTGGTGCAGGTCAACGTGAACCCCGCCTACCGAGGGCATGAGCTGGCATACGTCTTGAAGAAATCCGCAATGAAGGCGCTGGTTTTGCGTGCGCAGGACACGAGGTCCAATTACCGCGAAATTCTAGAAGAAGCGATGCGCGGCCAGACGCTTCCTTTGCGTCACGTCATTTATTTGAACGAGGATACCTGGGAGCAGATGATCGCCCACGGAGCCGACACGGGCGAAGGTCCGGACGATTGTCACGAGGTGGTCAACATTCAGTACACTTCCGGCACCACCGGGTCACCCAAGGGCGTTCTGCTGACGCATCACAATCTGCTCAACAACGGACGCGTGATCGCCAGCGGCTTGCGCATAACCGACGCCGACCGGATGTGCGTCCCCGTGCCTCTGTATCACTGCTTCGGATGCGTAGGCGGGACCATGGCCGCGATGGGAGCCGGCGCCGCAATGATTCTACCCGCGCCCACCTTCGATCCGTTCGCGACGATGAAGGCGATTCAATCGGACCACGCCACCAGTATCTACGGCGTCCCCACCATGTTCATCGCCCAGCTTCAGCACCCCGAATTTTCGAAGTTCGATTTTTCGAGCCTGCGCACCGGCGTCATGGCCGGAGCGCCGTGTCCCATCGAAATCATGAAACGCGTGGTCGAGGACATGCATTGCCCACAGATGACCATCATGTACGGCCAAACCGAATCCTCGCCGGTGATTACGATGGCGACTGTGGACGATTCGATCGAGCGCCGCGTCTCCACCGTCGGCGCAGCCTGCGGCGAGACCGAAGTCAAGATCGTTTCTCCGGCAGGCGACACCGTTCCCGTCGGCGAACAGGGCGAGCTTTGCACCCGCGGGTACCTGGTCATGAAAGGCTACGACCAGGAACCGGAGGCCACGGCGCGCGCCATCGACGCGGATGGCTGGCTGCACACCGGCGATCTTTCCACCATGCGCCCCGACGGCTATTTCCGCATCACCGGCCGCTTGAAAGACATGATCATCCGCGGCGGCGAAAACGTCTATCCGCGCGAGGTCGAGGAGTTTCTTTACACTCACCCCAAGGTCGCCGATGTGCAAGTAGTCGGCTTGCCCGATGAAAAACTGGGCGAATCGGTGGCCGCGTGGATCAAGCTAAAGGCTGGCGAAACCGCGACCGAAGACGACATCCGCGACTTCTGCCGCGGTCAAATTGCCCACTTTAAAATCCCGCAATATATCCGATTTGTCGACGCCTTTCCGATGACGGTAACCGGGAAGATCCAGAAATTCATCATACGGCAGACTGAAATCAAGGACAGAAATCTGGAGAAAGCCGCGGAAATTCAAACCGCCTAAGCTCGCGCCTGTCCCGATGCGCGCCGGACCGCGTCGAAGATCCTCACGTGGCTTCCGCACCGGCACACCAGGCTCGAGAAGGCGCTGCGCATCTCCGCGTCGCTCGGATGCGGATTCTTTTCGAGCAGCGCCGCCGCGGTCAGCACCCAGCCGTTCAGGCAATATCCGCACTGGAACGCCTGCTCTTCGATACATGCGTGCTGAACCGGATGCGGATGCCCTGGCGTGCCCAACCCTTCCAGCGTCAGGATTCCTTTCGCCGACGCAGCCCGCGAAACCGGCAGCGTGCACGACCGGACCGCGCGTCCGTCCACCAGCACCGTGCATGCCCCGCATTGGGCCAACCCGCAGCCGAAGCGCGGATTTTTCATCTCCAGGTTGTCGCGCAGCACGTACAGCAGGGGACATTCCGGATCGGCGTCGACCGCGTGATTCTTTCCATTGACCTTCAGGGAAAATTGGGCCATCTCTGTCGCTTAATTTACTCCCGCAGGCCCTTCAAGTCAATTTGTTCCCATCGCCCCGTTCTGGCCGATCGCACAATCGCATCGATCACGGCCATATTGTGCACGGCATCCTCCATCGGCACGGGTACCGGACCATCTTCCAGAATCGCCCGCGAAAACAGGTCGCCCTGAATCGTATATTGATCGCAGGGCGGGATTTCCTCCACTTCGCCATCGACGAAAATTCGGGACACCTGATCCGCCGGCGCGTTCACCGGAATCTCCACCTCGATTCTCCCTTTGGTCCCGAAGATCTGCGTGCGTTGATAGTAGGTCAACTGCGTGCTACAGGTGAAAACGCATTGTCCGGAACGAAATTCGAGGATCGCAGAGGTAAGCCGGTCCGTCTTGAACTTTGGGTCCCGCTCCATCGAACCGGCCACGCGCACCGGTTCCTCGCCGAACATCATGCGTGAAAGCGTAATCGGATAACACCCGATATCCATCAAAGCCCCGCCGCCCCATTCGGCGATGTTGCGCACGTTGGCCGGATCGGCGTTGAAATAACCGAACGTCATCGAAAATACCCGCAGGTCGCCGATCCGCCCGGACCACACCAGTTCCCGAGCCCTCAACCACTGCGGATGCGTCCGCGCCATGAACGCTTCGCCCATCTTGACTCCCGTCGCATCCCGAACCGGAATCAAGGTTCTGGCATCTTCAGCCGAGAGCGCAATCGGCTTTTCGCATAACACGTGCTTTCCGGCCTGCGCGCATTGAATCGACCACGGGACATGCATATGATTCGGCAGCGGAATATAGATCGCGTCGATTTCCGAATTGGCAAGCAGTTCTTCATACGATCCATACCAGTTGGGAATCCCCAACTGCTCCGCCGCGGCCCGAGCCTTGGCTGCGTCCCGCGAAGCGATCGCCGTCATCTCCGACCATTGCCCCCGCTGCATCCCCGGAATCACTTTGTTCGTCGCAATCCTGGCGACCCCGAGCACGCCCCATCGGACCTTTCGCGTCATCTCCATATAGTAAGCGCCTGGATACTCCTAACCCAATCGAGTCCTGTACGTCATATCCTGCAATCGGCCGCCTGTGATATAGTGCTGCCATAGTCTCGTGACGATTTAGTTACAATCTTCCGAAGGAGTTTCTATATGCGCTTTACGCTTAAGAAGTCTCTTTTAGCCGCGTCTCTTCTCGCCGTTAACGGGTTCGGCCAGAACATCCGCGGCACCATCCTGGGCACCGTTCTCGACGCGTCCGGCGCGGCCGTGCATGGAGCCAAAGTCACCGTCAAACAGCCAGCCACCAATCTGGTGCGCGAGCAGCCCACCAACGAAGCCGGTGAATATCTTTTCACCCAGTTGCCCGTCGGCACCTACTCCGTCACCGCCGAACAGAGCGGCTTCAAAACCGAAACCAAAGAAAACGTGCTGGTCGAAGTCGACGCCCGGGTTCGCATCGATTTCGCTCTCGCCGTCGGCGCCGTCACTGAAACGCTGTCCGTCGAAGCCTCGGCTGCGGTGATCAGCACCGATTCAGCGACGGTCGGGAACGTCATGGACAATAAACAGGTCACCGAGCTGCCGCTCAACGGCCGCAACCCGATGCAGTTGGTCACTCTGGTTCCCGGCGCCAATTTCGGCGTCAAGGGATCGCAGAACCAGACCCAGGGTGGATCCTTCTCCATGAACGGCGCGCGCGAGCAGGCCAACAACTTCCTGCTCGACGGCATCGACAACAATGACCTGGCGATCAATCAGCAGGTGGTCCCCATCTCCCCCGACGCAATGGATCAGTTCAAGATCGCGGAAAGCACCTATACCGCCGAATTCGGCCGGAGCGGCGGCGCTCAAGTCAACTACACGACCAAGAGCGGAACCAACGAGTTCCACGGCGTCGCCTACGAATATCTGCGCAATGCCGATCTGGATGCCAAGAACTTCTTCGACAAGCCCTCTCCCGCCCCCATTCCGCCCTATAAGCGCAACCAGTTCGGCACTTCGATCGGCGGACCGATCAAGAAGAACAAGACCTTTTTCTTCTTCAACTGGGAGAGCACCCGCGTTCGCCAATCGCTCACCAAGGTCGGCACGGTTCCGACTGTCGACATGAAGAACGGCAACTTTTCCGCGTTGCTTCCGAACACGGTGATCTACGATCCCAACTCGCTCAACGCCGCTGGCCAGCGCACTCCGTTCTCGGGAAATATCATCCCCTCCCCAGATTTCAGCAAAGTCGGCCAGGCGATCCTCGCACTTTACCCGAATCCCAACCAGGCCAACAACGCCTCCAGCGGCTTTTACAACTCCACGCAGCCGCTCGATGACGACTTCAACCAGTACACCGGCCGCATCGACCATCGCTTCAGCGACTCCGACAGCCTGTTTGGGCGCTATACCTTCTACGATGAGAATCGCTTCAATACCTTCGACCCGTTCTGCGCGGGCTCGCACAATCTCCCCGGTTACGGCTGCAACACACTGAACGGCGGCCAGGGATTCCTGCTCGGAGAGGTCCATCTGTTCGGGACGAACAAAGTCAATGAGCTGCGTCTCGGCTTCAACCGCACCCGCGGCGGAATTTTCCAGCAGGATCAGAGCACCGATAACTCGACTGCGCTCGGTATTCTCGGCACCTCACGCAATCCAGTCGACTTCGGCACGCCGCTCATTTCGCCATCCGGTTACGATACCGAAGGCGACGCCGGCAATCTCCCGCAAGATCGCAAGGACAACACCTATCAGGTGACCGAAACATTTTCGTGGGTCCACGGCAAGCACAACTTCAGATTCGGTGAAGATTTCCGCCGCTTCCAGTTGAATCTGCTGTTCGATTCCAATGCGCGCGGCTCGGAAACCTTCCAGCCCTTCTACACCACCACCGCTGCAAATTCGAACACGGGCGGGAGTTCTATCGCGGAAATCCTTCTCGGCGACCCGTATACGACCTCGGTCAGCCACTCCTTTGCCGGCCCCAGCGCCAGCGACGTGACCGGCTTCCGCACCTCCTCCATCGACTTTTTCGCGCAGGACGACTGGCGCGTCACTCCTCACCTGACTCTGAATCTCGGAATCCGCTGGGAGTACAACACGCCGGTCATCGACAAGTACAATCACCTGGCGACCTTCGATCCCACCGTTCCAGGCGACATTCGCACGGCCAGCGCGCAGAACCCGGATCTTTACACCGCCCCCAAGACTCAATTCGCGCCGCGCTTCGGATTCGCTTACACGCCTTTCGGAGACAAGACCGTCTTCCGCGGCGGTTACGGCATTTTCTGGGATGAAAAGCTGCTGAACATCCACCTGACGCCGGCGCTCAGCCCGCCATTCGTCGTGCCGCTCACTTTCAATCCCAGCAGTAACGGTGTTCCGAACATCAACATCGGGAGCCCCTATGGCGGATCGGCTGCGAGTTCGTTCCCCAGTTCCACATGGCTCGAAAGTCCGTTCAAGAACGGCTATATCCAGCAATGGAGCTTTAACGTCCAGCGCCAGCTTCCCACCGACATCGGACTCACCGTCGGCTACGTCGGCTCGAAAGGTACGGACCTCGACCGCGAATACAATATCAATTTGCCCGAGCCGTCGCCGCTGTTCAATCAGGCCAACCGCCCCTATCCCACGTTCGCGAACATCACCGTCGATTCCGCCTCCGCTTCCTCCATCTATCACGCGTTTCAGATTTCGGTCGAGAAGAAACTCTCGAAAGGCCTCCAATTCCTCAGCTACTACACTTACTCGAAAGCTATCGACGACGACTCGTCCTGGAACGCCGGCGTGGTCGATCCGTTTAATTTCCACCTGGAGCGCGGTCTTTCGACCTTCGACACGCGCAATCGCTTCGTGGCCAGCTACGTCTACGATATACCGGTGGGAAAGGGCCGCGCGGCTCTCGCAAACATGAACAAGGCCGGCGAATTCCTGCTGGGCGGATGGCAGACCAACGGAATTTTCACCGTTCAGTCTGGCAACCCGCTCGATCCTTCGGTCGGTCTGAGCAGTCTCACCGGCACCAATTCCGGCACGCGGCCCGATGTGGTTGCCGGATGCAATCCGAACAGCTTCTCGCACGATCCGACGGACTGGTTCAACACCGCTTGTTTCAGCCGGAACTTCTTGGGCCGTTTCGGCGATGCCGGCCGCGACATCATCATCGGGCCGGGCACGGTGGATTTCGACGCGTCGCTGTTGAAGAGCTTCTTCTTCAAGGAGAGCCGCTATGTTCAGTTCCGGGGCGAGTTCTTCAATATCCTGAATCACCCCAATTTCGACAACCCGAACGTCACCGAAACCAGCTCGTCGTTCGGCCGCATCACTTCGGCCGGCGTACAGGACCCGCGCGGGGTCTCCCGCCAGATCCAGTTCGCGCTGCGCCTGGTGTTCTAAGCTGAGCTACGCCGCGGATGAGTGTCGAGCGTCGCCGATTGGCGTTCATCCGCGGCTAGTGCGCCGCACCCGGACCGGCGCCCTTCGACGGCCTCTTCATCAAGAACGCCAGCGGAACCACCGCCAGGCACGCCAGCGCGTACAGCCAGATCGTGTCGATATAGGCGAGCCACGACGCCTGTGCCTGCATCATCCCGTACATTCGCGCGTACGCCATCTGCCCCGCGGTCACCGCGTCGTATCCTGTTTGAATAAACGTCTTGCGTCAATGCAGCCACGCTCGATGCAAATCCGGAATCGCCTAAGCTGGTGTGGGACGCAAGCATGGTCTGATGGAACTGCGTGCGCCGCGCCAGCATGGTTTCCAGACCAGCGATGCCGATGCTGCCGCCCATGTTGCGCGCCAGATTGATCATCCCCGAAATGTTGTTGTTCTTCTCCATGCGGAATGCCGACGTAGCACATCGTCTGAATCGGCACGAACAGAAACGCCACGCCCGCCATCTGGTACACGCGGCAGCATCACGATGGTGTTGAAATCCATGTCCAGGTTGACCACGCGTCATATGTAGCAGCGCGATCCCCGCGGCCGCGAATCCGAACGCAATCATGTAACGCGCGTCCATCTTGCCGATCATCCTTCCCACCAACGGCAGCATCAAGATGATCACGATCGCGCCCGGCGACAGCACCATCCCCGCCTGTTCGCGCCGTGTAGCCCATCAGCGTTTGCACCATCTGCGGCAGCAGCACGGTCGCGCCGAACAGCGCCGCGCCCAGCATGAACATCATGATGCAGCGACACCGCGAAATTCCGGTTCTTGAACAGCCGCATGTCGATCACCGGATTGGGATGATAGATACTCCCAGATCATCGCCGCAACGATGCAACACCGTCGACATGATCTGAAACGTCAAAATGAAGTTCGACGAGAACCAGTCTTCGCGCTGGCCCTTGTCGAGCACCACTTGCCCGGCGCCCACTCCGACCGCGATCAGGCCGCAGGCCGATGTAAGTCCACTTTGCCGGCCTTTTCTCGCATCTCTGCGAAGATGCGGCGGATCTTCCACCAGCCGCGAAGTCAAGAATCAGCGAAACGATCGCCACCGGCACGTTGATGAAGAAAATCCAGCGCCAATCGAAGTTGTCGGTGATGTAGCCGCCCAGCGTCGGACCGATCGCCGGCGCCAGCACCACCGCCATGCCGTAAATCGCAAACGCCATGCCGCGTTTCTGCGCCGGAAACGTGTCCGCCAGAATCGCCTGTTCGCTGGGAGCCAGACCGCCTCCGCCCAATCCCTGAATCACGCGGAAAAACACCAGCGCGCGACAAGCTCGGCGCCAACCCGCAGAGCGAGCGAGCTGACGCCGAACAGCACCACGCACGTCATGTAAAACCGCTTGCGCCCGAACCGCGTCGCCAGCCACGCGCTGATCGGCAGCATCACCGCGTTGGCGACCAGATACGAACTCAGCACCCACGCGCTCTCATCCGTCCCGGCCGAAAGATTCCCGGCGATATGCGGCAACGCGACGTTGGCGATGCTGGTGTCCAGCACCTCCATGAACGTCGCCATGGTCACCACCATCGCGATCGCCCAGGGATTGTGCTTCGGCTTCCACGCCTCGATAGGCGGAGCCGGTAATACTTCCGTTGTACTCATTATTGAACCAGCACCGACGGCACCACCGACATCCCCGGCCGCAGCAGGTGATCCTCATTCTGCCCCGGATCGAAAGCGATGCGCACCGGAATCCGCTGCACTACTTTGACGAAATTCCCGGTTGCGTTTTCCGGCGGCAGCAGGCTGAACTTCGCTCCGCTCGCGCCGGCGATCCGCAGAATCTTTCCGGTGTACTCGCGATCGTAAGCGTCCACCTTGATCGTCACCGGCTGCCCGATTTTCATCCGCCGCAACTGCGTCTCTTTGAAATTCGCGGTCACCCACAAGCCTTCGAGCGGCACGATCGCCATCAATTGCTGGCCCAGCGGAAATGTTGTTCCCGGCTTCGACGTTCTTCTTGCCGATGATGCCGCTGACCGGCGCGACGATGGTGGTGTATTGCAGATTCAGCTCCGCCTGCTCGACCAGGGCTTCTTCGCTCCGCAACTTTGGCCTCCGCCGACTTCGCGCTGCGACTCGGTGACCCTCACCTGCTGCGGCCCCGTCATGGCGGACTCGAATCACGGCGTCGGCTTGCGCCACTCTCGCTCGCGCCTGCTCGATCGCCTTCGCCGCAGCCGCGACATTCTGCTCCGCCTCCACCACCTGGGCCCGGTCTGCGCTTCCAGCGTGGCTCTTGCCAGCATTCAGCGCGGTCACCGCCTGATCGTACTGCTGCTTCGAAATTTCGTCTTTGTCGACCAGCATTTTGTAGCGCGCGACGTCCTGCGCGGCCCGCTCATGATTCGCCTCTGCCACCCTCACGTTCGCCTGCGCCGTCAACAATCGCGCGCGCGCCGCACCCAGTTGCTGCTCTGCCCCGCTCACGGCCGCCAGCGCGTCCAGCCTCGAGGATCTCGCGCACTGAGTAACGTGCTGACCGTGTTGGTTGTCGTGATCGGAACATCGGTACGCGACGTCTGCAGCGCCGCGACCGCATCCGCCAGATCGGCGTTCGCCTTGGCCAGCGCGACTTCGAAATCCTTCCGGTCCAGCCGCACCAGCACGTCGCCGGCTTTGACGATCTGCTGATCCTCGAACATCACCTCGCTCACATGACCCGCGACGCGCGAGCTGACGGCATAAATCTGCCCGTCGACCTCGGCATCGTCGGTGGTCTCGAATCGCTGCAGGTCCTTCCAGAACGCGTAACCCGCTCCCGCTGCGCCCAGCACCACCAGCGCAATCACGATTCGAATGACGATCGTTTTCGCGCTGGTTCGCGTCCGCACTACCGCATGAACTTCTTTGTCGACTTTATCCACCGCCATGATAATTACTTGCCTCCCATGAACTGCTTCAAACTCACCTCCGTCGCGCCCACCGCCCGCGCCAGCGACACCTTCGCGAGGTTGTGCATGTAGATCGCTGAGATCAGCGACTGGTTCGCATTTGCCACCGAATCCTGCGCCTGCACCACTTCGATGTTGTCGGTGACGCCCGCCGCGAACCGGTCGCGAGCCTGCGTCAGCGTCTGCGCGGCCAGGTTCAAATTGTCCTGCGCTACGGCGACCTGATCCGCGGCGGTCTTCAAATCCAGCAGCGCGGTCCGCACCTGAAAATCGATCTGGCCTTTCAGGTCGGCCAATTCATCCTTGCGCTGCTTGATCGTCGCGTCCACCTGCTCCAGGTCGGCGCGGATGCGCCCGCCGTCATAAACGTTGAATCGCAGCGATCCGGTCATAGTGAACGTGCCATGCGAGTTTCCGATGTTCATTCCCAGATCGCCATAGTTTCCATCCACCTGGAGCGTCGGATACCGCTCGGCAAGCGACGCCAACCGGGCCGTTTCTGCCGCCCGCACCTGCATCTCCGCGCTCTGATAATCCGCACGAGCCAGATACGCCCGCTGCGTCGCGGCTTCCGGCGTCATTCCTTCCATGGCGACGTAGGGAGCCGTGTCCGACAACTCGAATTCCTGTCCCGCCGCCAGCCCGATCGCCCGCGCCAGCGATAGCTTATCTTTGGCGCGCTGATTTTCCTGCGCGATCAAGACCTGCTGTTGCGTCTTCAACTCCACTTGCGCGCGCAACTCGTCGATCGCCGGAGAAACGCCCGCCGCGTGCTGATCCCGCGCGCGCTCGTATAGCGCCTGCGCCGTGGTCACTTGCGCCTTGGTCGCCTCGATTCGCGCCGCATCCGCGATGATCTGCAAATACGCCGACGCGACTGCTTCCACCACCAGGTCGCGCCCGTCCTGAACCGACAGCGCCACCGCTTTTTCATGCTGCATCGCCGCTTGCCGGTTCTTGATGGCCGTCCAATCGAACACTTTTTGCGACGCCGATGCGCGCAGGTCGGTATATCCGAACGGCCCGATCACTTTCGGTATTCCCGGAAAATTAAATCCGAACGAGGCGATGTCGATCTGCTGCGCTGTCTCTGAAATCGATCCGGTCACGGTCGGCAGCAGCGCGCTCAACGTGCGAATCCTCTCCGCGCGCGCTGTTTGCGTAGCCGTATCGCGCACCAGCAAACCGAGATTGTTCTTCAGGCCCCGGTCGACCGCATCCTGAAGCGAAAGCCTGATCGGCGCGCCTGCCTGTCCTTCCGGCACGCTTCCTTTAAACTGCCCCTGCCCCGAAAACGTGATCCCACTCTGCGGCACGATCGCGGGAACCGTCGGTTGTGCAGGCGGCGACGCCGGGCCCTGCGCGAATAATGGCAACGTCACCGCGATCAGCGCAAGAACCCTCATTGCGCCGATCCGCCCGTGATTTGATTGACCACTTCCTGGTTTCGCAGTCCCACAGCCAGCAAGCTCGCGCCGTCGCGATGCATCGACCGCAGCAGGTCTTCTCCCGCGTGGTCGATAAACGTCACCCCGCGCAAATCCACCGACACGTGCCGCCCGGGACACTTTTTCTTCGCCGCGCTCCAACACTTCTCGAGCTCGTCGACCCAGGCGTCGGCTAGCCGTCCGCAGACCTGTAACGTGACTTCATCACCGGATTCGATAAAATGGACCTTCATCATGCCTTGTACGTAGAAGGCACTTCCTGGTCCTTAGGTTTGTTCTTTATCCTCAGCGATTTAAGAACTTAGCGCCGAATGCTCGACGCCGACATACCGGCGCGCGCCGAAATATCGGCGCGACTGATTCCCAACTTCTGCATTCGCGATTGCAAGGTGCTGCGCTTCAGCCCGAGCAGCGCCGCCGCCCCGGCCGGGCCGCCGATCACCCCGCGCGTAGCCTCTAACGCGTCTAAAATGTGGCGGCGCTCGGCGTCCGCCAGAGATACGACCGGGCCCCCCGGTTCCGTCATCTCGGCGAACGCGTCTTTGGGAACATGCAAACGCTTCCCGGAAGTCAGAATCACGCTCCGTTCCAGCACGTTGCGAAGTTCGCGAAGATTTCCAGGCCAGGCGTAGTTCACCAGCGCCTCCATCGATTCAGATGGAATCGACTCGATCTCTTTCCGCATGCGCGTCGCGAATTCCTGCACGAAATAGCGGACCAGCGTGGGAATGTCTTCGCGGCGCTCGCGCAGAGGCGGAACGGTGATTGGAAACACGTTGAGGCGGTAATACAAGTCCGCCCGGAAACGCTGCTCATTGACCATCGCGCGCAGGTCTCGATTGGTCGCCACCAGCAGTCTGAAATCGGATTGCATGGTGCGCGATCCGCCCAGCCGTTCGAATTGCCCATCTTGCAAAATACGCAGTAATTTCGGCTGTAATTCCAGCGGCAATTCGCCGATTTCATCCAGAAATAACGTCCCGCCGTTGGCGAGCTCAAAACGCCCGATGCGCAATCCGATGGCCCCGGTGAACGCGCCCTTTTCGTGCCCCAGCAGCTCGCTTTCGAGCAGCCCCGCGGGAATCGCCGAGCAATTCAGTTTCACGAACGTTCCGTGTTTGCGCCCGCTCAATTGATGGATCGCGCGCGCCACCAACTCCTTGCCGGTCCCTGTCTCTCCCTGAATCAAGACGGTAGAGTCGGTGGGCGCCGCTGTTTCGATCTGTTTCAGCACTCCGCGAATGGCCGGGCTGTTCCCGACGATCTCGTCGAATCGATATTCCGCTCGAATTTCTTCTTCGAGATAAACTTTTTCGTCCTCCATGCGCCGTTTCAGCTCGCGAATCTTCTCGAAAGCCAGCGCATTTTCGACTGCGATCGTGACATGCCGTCCGATGTGCTCCATCAACTCCCGGTCTTCCGGTCCATACGCATCCACCGATTGCGAAGCGAAGGACAGCGATCCGAACCTGCGGCCTGCACGGGACAGGGGAAACCAAAATCCACTCCGAATGCCGAAACGTTTATAGGTCTCCATCAGGTCTGGGCGAAAGCGCGTTTCGAGACTCAAATCCGGCACATACAAAGGAGCCTGCGTCTCATTCAGCACCTGCATCGGGCTGCCATCGACGCGAAGGTCGGTGCGCAAAGGGACGTTGGGCTCGATGTCGCCGGCAATCGCCTCCACGCGCGCGACGTGCCTATGCGCGTCGTAACGGACCAGCGCCAGATAATCGAAGCGAATCAACTGGTGCAGCGAGTCCCACAGCGTCTGCAGCAGCGCGCCGTATTCGCGGCACGCCACGAACGCTTCGGAGATTTCGAGCAGGGCACGGTATTTGAGGGCGTTGGCGTCGGCGGGCACGATCTCTTTCTATCTTAAGCGCCCGAATTGGCCCTCGGGAGCCAACCCTGCTAATCTTGAACTTCGCCCCTTAACTGAATGTCCGATAAAAAACTGCAGATCATCCCGCTGGGCGGGCTGGGCGAGTTCGGCATGAACTCGCATGGCCATCCGCTACGGCGATGACATCATTGTGCTCGACGCAGGGATGATGTTCCCCGATGCCGAGCTGCTGGGCGTCGATATCGTCACGCCCGATTTCACCTACCTGGAACAGAACGCGCAGCACGTCCGCGGCGCTGATTCTCACGCACGGCCACGAGGATCACATCGGCGGCGGTCGCCGTTTCTTCTCGCCCAGCTCAACGTGCCGGTTTATGGCACCGCGTTCACGCTCGCGCTGGTCGAGCGGCGGCTTGAAGAGCACGAAATGCTCGACGAAGCGCGGACTGAATCGAGTGAAGCCGGGCGAAATCCTGACCCTGGGACCCTTCTCGATCGAGTTCATCCACGTCACGCACTCGATCGTGCAGTGCGTTGCTGCTCGCGATCACCACGCCGCTGGGCGTCATCATCCACACCGGCGATTTCAAAGTGGATCCCACGCCCACCGATAACGAGCTGTTCGACCTGCACACGCTGGCCGAGTACGGCAAGCGCGGCGTGCTGCTGCTGATGTCGGATTCGACCAACGTCGACCGTCCCGGCTACACCGAAAGCGAGCGCGCCGTCGGCCCGCGTCTGGAAGATCTGTTCGTGCGCGCGCCGCGCCGCCTGGTGATCTCCTGCTTCAGCTCCTCCATTCATCGCTTGCAGCAGATTCTCGATCTCGCCGACGAGTACGGCCGCAAAGTGGCCTTCCTCGGCCGCAGCATGATGAACACCACGGAGATCGCGCACGACCTGGGCTTGCTCACCATTCCCAACGGCATTCTGCTGCGCCCTCAGGACATGATGCAGACCGCGCCCAGCAAGCTGGTCGCGGTCGTCTCCGGAACGCAGGGCGAGCCGATGTCGGCGCATGTCGCGCGTTGCCGTCGATAATCACAAATCGCTGTCGATCGAGCCCGGCGACACGGTCGCGCTGAGCGCGCGCATCATTCCCGGCAACGAAAAAGCGCATTTACCGCATGATGAACCACCTGGCGCGGCGCGGCGCGGACGTGATCTACGGCACCATGAATCCGCCGATCCACGTTTCCGGGCACGGCAGCGCGGAAGAGCTGCGGCTGGTGCTGAACCTGGTGCGGCCGAAATATTTTCGTCCCCATCCACGGCGAATATCGGCAGATGGCGAAGCACGCCCAGCTCGCCCAGCACCTGAGCCACTCTGGATCTGGAAGGAACCTTCGTTCTCGAATCGGGCGAGACGCTGGAGATCGACGAGCGACGGCGCGCGCAAAGGCGAGCCGGTGACGGTCGGCCGCGTGTGCATCGATTCCGGAACGCTCGACGAAGTGGTGGAAGACATGGTGATCCGCGACCGCCGCCATCTTTCCGAAGACGGCTTCGTGCTGCCGATCATCGCCATCAACAAACACACCGGGCGCTGCGAAGGCCTGCCCGAAATCGTCAGCCGCGGCTTCATGTCGATGGAAGACAGCACCGAGGTGCTGCAAGAGGCGCGCCAGGCTGGTGTTGAAGACGCTCGAATCGTTCGACCGCCGAAGAGCGCGGCGACTGGGGCGTGATGCAGGAAAAAATTCGCGCCGATCTGAAGCGCTTTTTGACCAAACAGACCTCGCGCCGGCCGCTGATCATGCCGGTGATTCTGGAAGTGTAATCCGCCGTGCCCGAAATCACCGACGCCTCGCTGTATCCCGGCCACGCCGATCAGATTCTTCACGCCGCATGACGAAGCCGAAGTTGCTCGACATTCTGCATCGCGCTTCGAACCTCGAGCGTCCCCGTCACGTTGATGGGCGCGCTCACCGGCGTCGCCGGAGGAGCCGTCCCGCAATCCGGCTGGGCGATTTCGCTGGCGCGGATCAACGCATACTCGAAGATCGAGCCGGGCCGCGCGATCGTGGGGCCGGGCGCTTTGCTGCGCGACGTGCAATCCGCCGCGGCCGCTTCGGGCCAGTTTTATGCGCCCGATCCGACCGAGAATACATCGTCGATCGGCGGCAATATTGCGGCGAACGCCAGCGGCTCGCGCAGTTTCCGTTACGGCGCGACGCGAGAGCACGTGCTCGGCTTGCGCGTGGCGCTCATCGATGGACAGCATACTAGACCTGCGCCGCGGCGAACCGATCGATTTCGACGTTCCCGCCGATTCATCTGCCCCAGACCACCAAGCACTCCGCCGGCTATCGCCTGGCTCCTCACATGGATTTCGTCGACCTGTTCATCGGCAGCGAAGGGACTCTCGGCGTGGTCACCGAGGCCGAACTTCAGTCTGCTTCCCGCTCCAGGCGAATTGATCGGCGGCGTGGTGTTCTTCAAGTCCGAAGGCGACGCGCTGGATGCCGTGGACCGCTGGACAAACCTCGGGCCTGCGCATGCTTGAATACCTGGATGCGCGCGTCGCTAAAAATGATGGACGTGCCGCAAGCCGCTGCCTTGATGATCGAGATGGAAGGCGACTGCGACCTCGACATGACCGGGGCGCTCGAAAACGATTCCTGGTTCGCGACTTCCGCTTCCGACCGCGAGCGCTTCCGCCAGTTCCGCCACTCGCTTGCCGGAACGCGTCAACGACCGCATCCGCCGCACCGGATTCATGAAGCTCAGCACGGATTACGCCGTTCCTCTCGACAAAAAGCGCGAAATGCTGGCCATTTATCGTAAAAAACTCACGGGCGAGCATGTTATTTTTGGCCATATCGGCGACGCTCACCTGCACATCAACACGTTTTCGGCGAGCGATGCCGAATTCGAGCGAGCCAAAGCATTGATGACCGAACTGGCGCAAGCCGCGGTCAGCCTCGGCGGCACCGTCGGCGCCGAGCATGGCCTGGGGAAACGCAAAGCGCATCTCTTGCCAATTCAGTTCTCCGAATCGGAGATCGACGCCATGCGAGCCGTGAAGCGCCGCTTCGATCCGCAATGGTTATTGGGCCAAGGAACTATGTTAGGATGCGGGTGATGACGCGTTTTCTGCTCGCGTTCCTGTTGGTGTTCAGCAGCGTTGAATGCGTCGCGTCCTGTGCGTCGGACGATTGCGGATCGCCGAAGGAGCCGCCCTGCCACCACAGTGCCCCCAGCGTGAAAGCCTGCCCGCATGAACTGATGATTGAACGGGCCCAGGCGGTAGTGAACGTAGCCGAAGTTTCGCCGCTGTTCGCAACTGTAACGCTCACGCCGTCGCCAGTCGCATTCGAATTCGTTCCTCAACAATCCGCAGCCGGTCCTGCCCCGCCCCTCTCGCTCAGAATCTGATCTTTCTTCCATCGGCATGGCATCCGCGTCTATGAGCTTGACTGAATAAGGGGATTGCCGGGGCTATAATGCCCATCCGACCCCAAAGTCATTCCGAGCGGAGCGAGGAATCTGCTTTTCGTTCGGCTGTTATCAACGCTCTAAAAGCAGATCCCTCGCTGGGCTCGGGATGACGGGCGTGACTACGTGGGGCGGCAATTATCCAACGAACTTCTGACTCAGGACACTAGTAGGCTCATGCGGAAAATCAGTCTGTCCCCTTTTTCAACAAGCTCCTGTCCGTGGCTATGAATTTTGGAGGATTTTTAGATGAAATATGCGATCAGTGTAATATTTGCAGCGTTCGCGTCCGCTCAGGGGATGAATTCAGCCGGCATGTCTCTCATGAATATGGCTTCAGGCACTGCCGTTAATCCCGACGCCGCGCCCATGGACATGATCATGTCGAACCTCGGCTCATGGAACACCATGCTCATGGGATCCGGATTTATTAGCGACATCCAACAATCCGGCCCGCGTGGAGGCGACAAACTTTACTCGACCAACATGTTCATGGTGTCGGCCCAGCATGCCCTAGGCGACTCCGATTCGTTTCGCATGGAACTGATGCTGAGTCTGGAGCCGGCCACCATCACCGATCGCCGCTACCCGCTCCTGTTTCAGACCGGCGAGACCGCCTTCGGCAACCCGATCGTCGACGGCCAGCATCCGCACAACTTCATCATGGCGCTCGGATTCCACTATGCGCACGCAGTGTCTGAAAACACGACCGTCGATTTTTACTTCGCGCCGGTCGGCGATCCTGCGTTAGGGCCGATCGCGTACCCGCATCGCGCCTCGGCCGCGGAGCTGCCGGAAGCGCCCATCTCGCATCACTGGCAGGATTCGACCCACATCTCAGATGAAGTGATCACCGCCGGACTCTCGCATAAACAATTTCGCGTGGAAGCCAGCGGATTCTATGGATCTGAACCGGGCGAGAACCGGTGGACCATCGAGGGCGGCCCGATTAATTCATGGTCGGCGCGAGTCTGGTATTTTCCGTCGGCGCATTGGGCCGCACAGGTTTCCGTTGGACGAATCACGAAGCCCGAAGCGCTTGAGCCTGGCGACCAGGTGCGTTCAACGGCCTCTGTGGAATATTCAAAGGACGGATGGTCGTCGAGCCTGATCTGGGGCCGCAATCACGATACGGCCACTCAACATGACTTGAATTCGTATCTCGTCGAATCGGTCCTGCCGATCCGGCAAAAGAATTTCCTTACCGGCCGCATCGAGGTGGTCGACAAAGACGAACTGATTGTCCCCGGCATTTACCGCATCGGCGAATACACTATCGGATACACGCGCGACGTGCCTTTGATTCCTCGCATCGAAACCGGCCTGGGATTCAACTTCTCCAGCTACTCCCTGCCGGGTTCCATCAAGAGCGCGTATGGCGACCGCCCGGTGGGCGGGAACATGTTCATCCGTTTCCGTGTCCGCGGCCGCGTATAGAGCGTTCGGGCAAGGGGCAGAACCGGCCTTTCGAAAAACCCTCCGCCTCGATTCCGAAGGCGTGATTGAACCGCGCTCGATAATTTTCCCACGCGATCGCTGACGTCAGTTCCACCAATTGCGCCGGGTTGAAGTGACTCTGCAAGGCTTGGAACAATTCGTCGGGAATCTCAGCGGGCGTCGCCGTCATAGCAACGGCATACTGAATTGCCAATTTCTCGACCGCCGTAAATTCGCTGGATGTCTCAAAATCCGCCAGCGCGCGCAGCTTGGTCTCGGTCAGACCGGCTTTTCTGCCCACGGCAGATCCGATGTCGATTCAAAACGGACACCCGATCAGCATCGCGGTCTTGATGCCGGCCAGCTCTTTCAACGTCTTGTCGACGGTGTGCGCGGCTGCCTGCGCCTTTTCCATGTCGATCATACCGCGCATCAATTGGGAATGATGCGCCGTAATTTTCAAAGGCACAACCACGCGACCAAATTTGCGTTTGGTCATCCAATATACAAAGCGAGTGAAAAGATTCGCTTCCGCGGGTTCGATTCCGGAAATCCTGGCCATCACCGTCCATGATGAAACTTTCTTCATATCGGATGCAACGAGTTTCGGGAGAATGAATCGAACTGATATAATGGATAGTCTTTATATGCCAAACGCAACGGCTCCTAGTTCCATAGCGGTTCCGGTACCGGTCGTGACGGCAGGCAAGAAGATTATCCTATTGAGGCCACGAGGGTTTTGCGCCGGAGTGGTGCGCGCCATCGACGTGGTGAAGATCGCGCTGGACCTGTATGGCGCGCCCATTTATGTGCGCAAGGAAATCGTCCACAACCGGCACGTGGTGGATGAGTTGCGCGGCGCCGGAGCCATCTTCGTCGAGGAGCTGGACGAGGTGCCGGCCGGGCGCGCGGGTGATCTTCAGCGCCCATGGCGTTTCGCCCGCGGTGCGGACGCAGGCCGCGGAGCGCGAGCTTGCAGGTGATCGACGCGACCTGTCCGCTGGTCACCAAAGTCCACCTGGAAGCCGTCAAGTTCGCCAGGAAGGGCTATCACCATCGTTCTGATCGGCCACAAGGATCACGACGAAGTGATCGGCACGCTGGGCGAAGCTCCGGAATCGACCGTGCTGGTTTCGAACGTGGAAGATGTCGACCGCCTGAACGTCGAAAGATCCGGAGCGCGTCTCCTTCATCACCCAGACCACCCTGAGCCTGGATGAGACCCAGGACATCGTGGACGCGTCTGCGGGAGCGGTTCCCGAAGATTCAGGGTCCGGCGGCGCAGGATATCTGCTACGCCACCGAAAACCGGCAGTTAGCGGTCAAAGCGGTGGTGCCGCTGTGCCAGCTGCTGCTGGTGGTGGGTTCGCAGAACAGCTCGAATTCGCGCCGGCTGGTGGAAGTTTGCGAAAAGATGGGCGTGCCTCGCCTACCTGATCGACGACCTGAGCGAAGTCCGGCCGGAGTGGCTGGAGGGCGTCGAGACCGTGGCGGTGACGGCCGGCGCTTCGGCGCCGGAGAACCTGGTGGAGGAACTGATCGAGTCGCTCCGCGGCCGCGGCTTACGGCGAACTGGAAGAGATGGAAATCAAGGAAGAAGACGTGCGCTTCAATCTGCCCTCCGAGTTGAGCCGGACGGTGCAGTTGCAAACCATTGCGCGGGTATGAGTCCCAGCCTCCAACTCGCCGACGCTCTGGTCACGGCTTGTCGCGCAGACCCTGCGGCGCGCGCGTGAATTATCTGCTCGGCCTGCAGCACCGCGACGGCTACTGGTGGGCCGATCTCACGGCCGACACCACGCTCGAATCCGATTTCATTCTGCTGGAGCTGTGGCGGCATCCGCCGGCAGGACGGCGTGTGGAATCCGCCGACGCGGCCGCTGATCGACAAAGCGGTGCGCTCGATTCTGGCGCGCCAGTTGCCCGACGGCGGCTTCAATATTTACGCCCACGGTCCCTCGGAAATCAGCGCCACCATCAAGGCCTACACCGCGCTGAAGCTGGCCGGGCTCGCCTACGACGATCCCAACCTGGCGCGGCTGCGGGAGCGCATTCTGGCGCTGGGCGGCTTGCAGGCGGCCAACAGCTACGTCAAGGTCAACCTCAGCCTGTTCGGGCTGTATCCGCGCGAGCACACGCCGTCGATTCCGCCCGAGTTGCATGCTGCTGGGCAATCTGATCTACGAGATGTCCTCGTGGACGCGCGCGATCGTGATTCCGCTTTCGATCGTGCACGCCATGAATCCGCAGCGTCCGGTGCCGGCCGGATTCACGCGTCGAGGAACTGTTCGCTCCCGGGCGTGCCGCTGAGTTTCCCGAACGACGAAGGATTCTTGAGCTGGCGCAATTTCTTCCTGCAAGGCCGACAAGTTCCTGAAGTTCTGGGAGCGCCACGGGTCGCGCGGCCTGCGCACGCGAGCCATCCGCCGCGCCGAGCAATGGATTCTGGAGCGCACCCGCTACACCGACGGCCTCGGCGGCGATCTATCCGCCCATGATGTACGTGATCATGGCGCTGGATCTGCTGGGCTATCCCAAGGATCATCCGGACGTGCAGGAAGCCGAGCAGCAGTTCTTCAACCTGCTGGTCGACGACGAGCGCGGCTTCTTCTTCCAGCCGTGCTTCTCGGTGGTCTGGGACACCGGCGATCGCGGCCTATGCGCTGGGCGAATCCGGCCTGGCTGCCGGATCACGCGCTGACGCGCGCGGCGGACTGGCTGCTGACCAAGGAAGTCCGGCGCAAAGGCGACTGGAGCGTCAAGCGTCCGAACGTCGAGCCTTCCGGCTGGTATTTCGAGTTCGCCAACGAATTTTATCCCGATATCGACGACACCGCGCAGGTGCTGCTGGCGCTTGCGCAGTCGCGCGGCATCGGATCCGGCGAAGCAGGACGCCTGCATGCGAGCGCGCGGTCGACTGGCTGCTGGCGATGCAATCGAAGGACGGCGGCTGGGCCGCGTTCGACGTCGACAACAACTGGCATTCCTGAGCGCGGTGCCGTTCGCCGATCACAACGCCATGCTCGATCCGACGTGTCCGGATATCACCGGGCGCGTGCTCGAAGCGCTGATGGCCTGCGGGCGTCAAGCGCGATCATCCGGCCGTCCGGCGCGGCGTCGAGTATCTCAAGCGCACCCAGGAAGCCGACGGAAGCTGGTACGGGCGCTGGGGCGTCGATTACATTTACGGCACGTTCCTGGCGCTGCGCGGCTTGCAAGCCGCGGGCGAAAGCGATCGCGAAGCCTACATCCTGCGCGCCGGCGAATGGCTGCGCTCGATTCAGAACGCCGATGGCGGCTGGGGCGAAAGCTGCGCCAGCTACGACAAGCAACACTTTCGTCGCGGCGCCCAGCACGCCTTCGCAGACCGCGTGGGCGATTCTCGGGCTGATCGCCGGCGGCGACACCACCAGCAGCAGCGTGCACAAGGGCATCGAATATCTGATGGAAACCCAGCGCGCCGACGGCGGCTGGGACGAAGATTTATCCACCGGCACCGGTTTCCCGGGCGTCTTCTATCTGCAATATCACTTTACCGCCATTCGTTCCCGGTGCTGGCGCTGTCCAGCTACCTGAAGGCGAGAGGAGCAAACGGAGCAGACCGATCATGAGATTTCCGCTTTCCCAGGCGGCCGACATGGCGACCTATATCGCCAAGAACAAGCTGCGGCCCCAGCCGGAGTGGCAGAAGAACCTGGCGCCGTACCGAGGATCCGACGAATCCCTTCAGGATCGTCCACGCCCAGATTCCGTCGGCTCAAGAGCGGATCGCAAGCCGCATCCGATGATCAACAAGCGCTTTCCGCTGGTGATGATGCTGGAGCCGCTGCACGCCTGCAACCTCACCTGCACCGGCTGCGGGCGCATCCGCGAATACGAATCGTCAGCATTCGCGAGCGGCTGTCGCTGGAGCAATGCCTGAAAGCGGTGGACGAGTGCGGCGCGCCCATGGTCTCGATCTGCGGCGGCGAGCCGTTTCTTATCCGGAAATCGGCGCAGCTGTGCGCAGGAGATCCTGAAGCGCGGCAAGTACATCCAGCTCTGCACCAACGGCATGTTCCTGCGCCAAGCGGCTGAAGGAATTCACGCCGCATCCCGGGCCTGGTGTTCAACGTTCACCTGGACGGCATGGAGAAGAATCACGACCTGGCGGTGGAGCGCGAGGGCGTGTTCAAGGAAGCCATCGAGGGCATCAGCGCCGCCAAAGAAGGCGGATTCAAGGTGTTCTCCAACACCACGGTCTATCAAAGAAACCGATATGAACGAGATCTGGGAGCTGTTCGAGTTCCTGGAGACAGTTCAAGGTCGACGGGCACACGATTTCGCCGGCCTATGGATATTCCGCGGTGAACGATCGGAAATCTTCATGACGCGCGAAGACGTCTACGAGAAATTCAAGGACATCGACAAGATGGCCAAGCGCTTCCCGCTGGTTTCGTCGCCGGTGTACATGGACTTCCTCAAGGGCGATCGCGATCTTCCCTGCACCGCCTGGGGCAATCCGACCTACAACGTCAAAGGCTGGAAAGGCCCGTGCTATCTGATCACCGACGCGCACCACGACACCTTCGAAGATCTGATGACCAAGACGCCGTGGGAAAACTACGGCACCGGCAACGATCCGCGCTGCGAGCGATGCATGGTGCACTGCGGCTATGAGCCTTCGTCGGCTTACGGCATCAATTCCAAGTTCAGCGATCCGTTCAAGTCGCTGAGCTGGCTGCTGGGTGAGCTGAAGGGCGAGGCGAGCTGTAGAGGTTGTCGTGAAACCGACGCTCTGGTCACCGGAGCCACCGGGTTCGTCGGCTGGCACGTGGCGCGGAAGTTGCTCGACCGCGGCGATGCGGGTGCGGGCCCTGGCGCGCGATCCGGCGCGCAGGCTGCGGGGAGTTGGACGGGAGTCGAAGCCGTGCAAGGCGACTTGCGCGATCCGGAGTCGCTGGAGCGCGCCGTAGAGGGCTGCGGCGTGGTCTTTCACGTCGCCGCGGATTACCGGCTGTGGACGCGCGAGCCGGAGGAGATGTACCGGTCGAACGTCGACGGCACGCGCAGTCTGCTGGAAGCGGCGCAGCGCGGCGGGAGTGGAGCGATGTCGTGTATACCAGCACGGTCGGCTGCATCGGCATGCCGCAGGGCGGACTGGGCGACGAAGACAGCGCCGGCCGGTCTGGAGGACATGCAGGGGCCGTACAAGCGCTCGAAGTTTCTGGCCGAGCAAGTCGCGCTGGAATTCGCGGAAGAGGGTTTCCCGGTGGTGATCGTGAATCCGACGGCGCCGGTGGGCGATCACGATTTCAAGCCCACGCCGACCGGAAAGATCGTGGTGGATTTTGTGCGCGGGGCGATGCCGGCGTTTCTCGATACCGGATTGAACGTGGTGGACGTGCGGGATGTGGCCGAGGGGCATCTGGCTGGCGTGCGAGCGCGGGCGCGCCGGGAGAGCGCTACATCCTGGGTGTCGGAGAATCTGACGCTCCAGCAGATTTTCGGAGACGCTGGCGGAGATTACTGGAGCGGAAGGCGCCGCAGCGTGCGGATTCCCTATGCGGTGGCCTACGCCGCGGGCGTGGCGTCCACGGCCTGGGCGGCGATGACCGGGAAGGAGCCGCGGGCGCCGCTGGATGGGGTTCGGATGGCGCGCAAGAAGATGTGGGTGCGGCACGACAAGGCCGCGCGCGAGCTGGGGTATTCGCCAGGGCCGGCCGCGGAGGCGCTGCGGCGCGCGGTAGAGTGGTTTCGGGCGAATGGGTACTGCTAGACGGACGCTGGCTACTGGTCAGGTCGCGGCCGAGCGGCGCGAGTTCGATGGAATTCTGAAGCGCGTCGGGAGACGTTCGACAGCTGGCCTGGCCGGGCGCGAGTTCGCGTGGGAAGCGGAGTGGAAGGGCGACCGCTGGCTGCTGGTCGCCAACGGCCCGGGACCGGCGCTGGTGGAGCGAGGCGCTGGAGCGACAAGACGAGACGTGGACGGAATCGTCAGTACCGGATTCTGCGGGGCGCTTGACCCGGCGCTGCGGGTCGGCGATATTGTCGTATCGGGCGAGTCCATGAGGCTGCAGCGCCTTTGTGCGCGGGACGTTCATCCGTCGATCGCGTCGCGGTCACAGCCGCCGAAAAGCGCGACCTGCGCGAGCAGACCGGCGCCGCGGTCGTCGAGATGGAATCGGCCGCGGTCGACAGCAAAGGCGCGGGAGTGGGGCGTGCCGTTCTGCTGCATCCGCGCGGTGTCCGACACGGCGCCGGAGAGATATGCCGCTGGATTTCAATCGCTATCGCGACGCGGACGGACGTTTTTCGCGAACGCGGATTGCGCTGGCAGCGCTGGCGCGTCCGTTCACAGTGATGCCCGGCTCTGCTGCGCTTGGATCGCAACTGCCGCATGGCCGCCGAATGCTTAGGAGATTTTCTTGCCGACTGCCGACTCTAGATCTCGTGACCGCCGAACGCCGGCGCTCGCGACCATGCAGGCCGCCGTGTATAAAGGCGCGAGCGTGGTCGAAGTGGAATCCATTCCGGTTCCCGAGATCGGGCCGGGCGAGATTCTGATTCGCGTGGAAAGCCTGCGGCATCTGCCACACCGATCTCAAGAAGATCGCATATAATCTGCTGCGCGCCGCCGCGCATTTACGGGCACGAAACCGCGGGCGTGGTCGCGGCGGTGGGCGCCGGCGTCACGCGCTATCAGCCCGGGCGACCGGGTGATCGTGTTTCACCACATTCCTTGCGGAAAATGTTTTTATTGCCGGCGCAAGCTGTACGCGCAGTGCCCGGTGTACAAGAAAGTCGGCGTGACCGCGGGATACGAGCCGGCGGGCGGCGGCTTCTCGCAATACGTGCGCGTGATGGACTGGATCGTGGAGCGCGGCGTCGAAAAAATTCCGGACGGCGTGTCCTTCGATCAGGCCTGTTTCGTCGAGCCGGTGAACACCTGCCTCAAGGGCGTCAAGCAAATCGATCCGCAGCCCGGACGATGTGGTCGTCGATTCTGGGACAGGGCCCCATCGGCCTGATCTTCACCATGATGGCGGCGCGGACCGGCGCGCGCATGGTCGCCACCGACACCATGGCCAGCCGCCGCGAGCTGGCGCTGAAGTTCGGCGCGCGAAGAGGCGTTCGATCCGCGCGATGCAGCAGTCTGGACGCACGCGTCAAGAGCCATGACCGACGGCCGCGGCGCCGACCTGGTGATCGTCGCCGCTTCGGCTCACGGGATCGTCGAGCAGGCCGTGGCCATGCTCGCGGCCGGGCGCGCGAATTCTGCTGTTCGCGCAAACCTCGCATCAGGAGCGCATCGAAGTTTCGGGCGCCGACATCTGCATGGGAGAACGGGTGTTGTGCGGCTCCTATAGCGCGTCGGTGGATTTGCAGAAGGAATCCGCGGACCTGGTTTTCAGCGGCGCGCTGCCGGTGGAAGAACTGATTTCCCACCGGTTTCCATTAAGCGAGATTCATCACGGGATTGAGCGCGCGTTGCATCCGGATGAGGAATCGTTGAAGATAGTAGTACAGCCACAGAGGTGAGCACTAGAGTGACTGCAGCAGATGACCGCGGCCGTGCTGTACGGCAAGGAGCAGCTGCAGATCGAAACGCGTGGACGTTCCGAAGCTCGGCCCGGGCGACGTGCTGGTGCGCGTTCGCGCGGCGCTGACCTGCGGGACCGACGTCAAAGTGTTCCGCCGCGGCTATCACGCGCGCATGATCCAGCCTCCGGCGCTGTTCGGGCATGAGCTGGCGGGCGACATCGTCGGCGATGGGAGAGCGATGTCGCGGGCTTCCAGCATCGGCCAGCGCGTGGTGGCCGCCAATTCGGCGCCTTGCGGCGAGTGCTACTACTGCCAGCGCGGCCAGGAAAACCTGTGCGACGATCTGCTGTTCAACAACGGCGCCTACGCCGAATACATCCGCATTCCGGAGCGCATCGTCGCAAAAGAACATGCATCGAGATTCCGGCGCACGTCAGCTATCAGGACGCCGCGCTGGTGGAGCCGCTGGCCTGCGTGCTGCGCGGCCTGGAAGAGAGCGGCGTGCGCCCGGGCGACACCGTGGCGGTGATCGGACTGGGACCCATCGGCATGATGTTCGTGCGCCTGGCCAAGGCGGTTTACGGCGCGCGCGTGATCGCCATCGGACGCCGCCAGCTCGCAGCTCGATCGCGCCGCCGAGAATGGGCGCGGACGAAGTGGTCCTCAACGAGCGACGGCGCCGACGTCGTCGGTCCGGTCCAGGAGCTGACCGGCGGCCGCGGCGCCGATGTGGTGATCGAAGCCGTGGGGCTGCCCGAAGTCTGGCAGCTCGCCATCAAGCTGCTGCGCCGCGGCGGCGTGGTGAATTTCTTCGGCGGCTGCCCGACCGGCACCGAAGTCCGGCTCGACACGCAATCTGCTGCACTACTCCGAGCTCACGCTCAAAGCCAGCTTCCATCACACGCCCGCGCTGATCCGCAAGGCCCTCGAAATTGTCAGCCGCGGCTACGTCACCGCCAAGGATCTGGTGAATCGCGTCGAGCCGCTCGCCAATCTGCTCGAAGTGATGCAGCACCTGATGAGCCACAACGGCCACCTGAAGACCGCCATCATTCCGTAGAGGAGGTCCCGTACGTATCTCTCGATCCCACTGCATTTCCTGGCGTCGCCGGAAGCGATGCAGCGCGCCTGGTCGCCGGAGGAATCGCTCGCCTACACGCGCTGGCTGGCGACGCATCATTACGAAAATTTCCACGTCGTCAGTTTTCTGCTGCCCAAGCGCCTGCATCAGGATTTCTACAACGTCTATGCGTTCTGCCGCTGGGCCGACGATCTGGGCGACGAGATCGGCGACACCGCGGAAAGCCTGCGCTTGCTCGCCTGGTGGCGCGAGCGAACTGCAGGCGATGTACGCGGGCCGCGCCTCGCATCCTGTGTTTGTCGCGCTCGCAGGCAACCGTCGCGCGCTCACGCTCTGCCCATCGAGCCCTTCGACGATCTGATCACCGCCTTCGAGCAGGATCAGACCGTCACGCGCTATCGCAATTTCGAGGAGCTGTTCGAGTACTGCCGCTATTCGGCGAATCCGGTAGGCCGGCTGGTGCTGGGGCTGTGCGGCTATCAGCGATGCGGAGCGGCAGGCGCTTTCCGACGCCACCTGCACGGCGCTGCAGCTCGCCAATTTCTGGCAGGACGTCACCGTGGATCTGGAAAAGGATCGCGTCTATCTGCCGCTGGATTGCTGGAGCGCACGGCTATCCGGTCGAAGAGCTGTTCGCGCGCGACGCTTCGACGAGCGTTTCCGCGCGGCCATGAAAGAAGCCGTCGACGTGGCGCGCGAGCTGTTTCTCAAAGGACTGCCGCTGGCCGGATCGGTGGACCGGCGCCTGGCGATCGATCTGGAGCTGTTCAGCCGCGGCGGCCTGAAGGTTCTGGAAAAGATCGAGCGCCAGGATTACAACGTGCTGCGCGGCGCGCCCGGCGATCTCGAAAATCGAGCGCGTGGGCTTGCTGCTGGGCGCGCTCACGCGGCGGGCATTCTCGCGAGCCGCATGACGCGTCGAGGAATCCTACGCCTGGTGCGACGCGCGTCGCGCGCAGCGCAGGCCAAGAATTTCTATTATTCGTTCCTGCTGCTCTCCCGGCCGCAGCGCCAGCGCCATGTGCGCGATCTATGCGTTCATGCGCTACTGCGACGATCTGAGCGACGACGAAGGCATCGCGCGACCGTCGCCGCCGCCATCGCGCGCTGGCGAGCCGATCTCGAATGCCGCTCTGGCCGGCCGCGCCCCCGATCACCCGCTTTGGCCGGCGTTCGTCGACGCCGTCACGCGCTATCGAAATCCCGCATCAATATTTCTTCGACATGATCGACGGCGTCAGCTCCGATCTGGAGCCGCGCCGCATCCAGACGTTTCGAGGAACTCTACGACTACTGCTATCACGTCGCCAGCGTCGTGGGCCTGACCATCATTCACATTTTCGGTTTCGAATCGCCCGACGCGCTGCTCAGCTGGCCGAAAGATGCGGCATCGCGTTTCAGCTCACCAACATTCTTCGCGACGTGCGCGAAGATGCCGAAAAAGATCGCGTCTATCTCCCCGCCGAAGATCTCGCGCGCTTCGAAGTTTCGCCGAAAACTTTCGAGCCGCACGAAAACTTTCGTCGCGCTGATGGCCTTCGAAGCCGAGCGCGCCCGCGACTATTACCGCGAGTCCGCTCCGCTGATGAGCATGATTCGACCGCGACAGCCGGGCCTCCCTGCGCGCGCTGATCGGAATCTATTCGCGCCTGCTGGACCGCATCGTAGCGTCCAACTACGACGTCCTGAATCGGCGCATTCGCGTCCCCACGTGGGAAAAACTCTGGACGCTCGTTTGCGCCGTTGCACGCCGGTAGCTTGGACGAGTATCGCGTCCCCTTGATTTAAGACGACCCACCGCTTCCCGCGGTCGCGGCTCAGGCCCGGCACTCTCGAGTATCACGAGCTACTTGAACAGGTAGCGCACACCCACGTAAGGCCCGTACTCCGTGTGACTGAAATACTCGTCTGCCTGCGGAGATGTCTTGTCGTGAAACGCGCGTCCCCCCAGCAGCGCCTCCACTCTTCCCATCCGCAGCACCATCGACGCCTCCGCGTTCCACAGGTCCGCATGATGCGGGATCACAAACCCCGACGCCTTCGCTTCCATGCGCACATGTCTGGCCGGATGATATTCGATTCCCAGACCTAAGGTTGGCAGAATCACCTGCTTCGAACCATTCGTCGCGATCGCGTTGGGATCCTGCGGTGCGTCAAAATTCCCCACGGTCTCTGAATATTGCATTTCGAACAAAGCCTTCACCCGGAATTTCGCGCCGTTGGATGGATACGGAAACGTCAGATAGTTCCAGGAAAGTTTGAAGTCGCGCTGCAACCAGTTGCTGGCCAGCGTGTCGCCGGTCGCGAAGTCGTTTGCAAAGAAATTCTCCGTCGTCGGAAGCACCGTGTTTCCCTGCGCCCTCACCATGAAGTAGGTAAACTCGAGACTGTTCTCCTTGGTGGTTGGAAAGGTCGCGACAATTCCTTCGGCGTATTTCGGGCTGCCCGGAAAACGAAGCGTGCCGCCATCCGCCACCGTGACACCCGCGCCCGGTTTGATCGTAATCTTGGATTGTACCAGCCATATAAACGGCTCCACGGAAACCGCGTCGCCTCCTGTATCGCGCTCCTTGGTCTTGGGCTCCGGCGGCAATTGAGCCCTAGGATCGGAGGGTGGCATCTGGACCGTCGGCTTCGGAACCGGCGGCGTCCCCGGAACCGCCGGCGGAGGCGTTTGGGCCGGCGGTGGCGTCTGCTGTGGCGGCGGCTCCTGCGCGCTTGCCTGCGCGGCGAAAATCAGAAAAAGCAAACAGGAGCAGAGTATGCCCCGGAATCTTAACTTCACAAGTTCCTCATGTGGATGAATTGGCCGGGCGACTCAAGTCCCGCCCCAAGATCCTTGGGTCATTCTAAGGTAACACGCTGCAAAGGCACGAATCTGTTAGGCGTACTGCGAGTCTGATTCGTTTGTAACGTTTTGTAAGGTACTACTTCTTGAGAAACTTCGCGACCGTCGACCACAGTTCAGTGGTCTCCACCGGTTTCGACAGGAACGCCTGCATCCCCGCCTGCCGGCAGCGCTCTCGAACCTCGTCGGCGGCATTGGCGGTCAGCGCGACGATGGGGACCGATTCATACCCGGGCAGCATGCGCAGCAGCGCCGTCGCCTCCAGACCGTCCATCTCCGGCATTTGAAGATCCATCAATACCAGGTCGTAGCGGCGTTTCGCGGCTGCATGGAGCGCTTCCGCGCCCGACGCCGCGCACTCCACCTGCACGTGTCTGCGCTCCAGCGAATGCCGCAGAACCGTCATGTTGATCGGATTATCTTCCACTGCCAGAATTGCCGGCGCCGATTCGCCCCAGTCCTGGAGCCCGCCCGTCTCCGATCCCGCGTCTACGCTTGGCTGGCGCACGGGCAGACGAACCGTGAACGTCGACCCCTTCCCCGGCGTGCTCTCCACCTCAATCCGCCCGTTCATCAGCGTCGCGAGCTTCCGCGCCACCGCCAAGCCCAGCCCTAGGCCTGGATAACTCCTCGATAACCCGCTCTCTACCTGCCGGAACGATTCGAAAATCAGCTCCAGCCGGTCCGTCTGAATACCGATTCCCGTATCCCGCACCTCCGCCACCAGCCAGTTTCCATGATCCTCCGTCCGGTCGATGAAAGCCCGCAGTTCCACACTACCCGCGTGCGTAAACTTGATCGCGTTCGCGACCAGATGGCCCAACAACTCCCGCAACCGTGGGGCATCCCCCGTCATGGTCTCCGGCAGCCCGGCTTCGAGCGTCGAAAACAGCCGAACCCCTCTCGCCTGCGCCTTCAGCAAATGCTGGTCGAGCGCCGCGTCCAGCGTCTCTTTGAGGCTGAATTCGCTCTCGTCGAGCGAAAACTGCCCAGCCTCGAGCGATGAATACTCGAGCGCCGCGTTCAGAATCTCAAACAGGCTTTCCGCGCACAGCCGCGCGGCATTGACATATTCCCGCTGCTCTTCGTCGAGAGGCGTTTCCAGCAGCAGGTCGGCCATCCCCATGATTCCGCTCAGCGGCGTCCGAATCTCATGATTCAGACTGGCGAGGAATGAGCCCTTAAGTTGATCGATCTCCTGTTTCGCTCCACTGTCCGCGGTTACCATCGTGGAATCCACTAGTCCATCGGCCGGTGCGGGAACGGAGTTTAGGGGGTTTTCCCTAGGCGGCTGGGTCTGACGCCTACGGGAAGATCACTGCTGCTTTTTCTTCTCGTCCTTTTTCTCGTCCTTCTTATCCTTCTCGTCGACCGCATCGCCGAAGGTGATCTTCACGTCGGACTTGAACTGCTTGTAGTCCTCGTATTTGATGGTCTGCTTGATGCGCACGTCGTTATCTTTGAAATGCAGCGTGTCGTTGGCCATCGTGTAGGTCGGAAACCAGTATTTCCCGTCGATCTGCTCGCGATAGGTTTCGAACTTCGGGAACTGCTGGTCCTCATTTCTCTTGAGCTGACCCTTCGCGCGCCCGTACGACTTCACGATTTGCAGGTCCCGGTCGTCCACCCACACTTCACCCGAAAAATAGCGCTTCCCGGGCTCCAGTTTTTTGGGCTTCACCGCGAACACATAGCACCCGATCTCATCCACCTGCTGATGCCCCAGGTAGCGAATGAAATAGTTCGGAACCTCGGCCGTGGTCAGCACGAACGGCTGCACGTCGCGCATATCTTTCAAATCTTCGGGAGTCAGCACGATCAGGTGCAGCGACTGCACCGGCGCCCGCACCACATGTTCGGTCCGCTTGCCGTCGGTATTGAAAATAATGTCGGCGACTTCTTCCCACCGCCCGCCCGGCGTGCCCGAATCGTCCGCTTCCTGGATGCGCGCCGTCTGCCGATAGGTGTAATTCTCACGAGCCTGCGCGAACGCCGCTTCCTTGGCCGCGAATTTCTGGATAATGTCGTCCACCTGCGCCTGCGTAAGCTGCGCATTCACGTCCGCGCCGAAAGCCAAGCCCGCCATCAATACCAATCCGATCCACTTCATAAATAAAACTCCCTGCCTACAGCGCGCGCCCGAGCATTTGCTTGGCGATCGTCACCCGCTGCATGTTGCTGGTCCCTTCGTAAATCCGGCCGATTTTCGCATCGCGATACAGCTTCTCAACCGGATAATCCTTGGTGAATCCCACCCCGCCCAGAACCTCGACGGCGCGCGACGCCACCCGCTCGGCTACCTGCGACGCGAAATACTTGCACATCGCCGCCTCGGTGACAAACGGCGCCCCCGCATCCCGCAGCCGCGCCGCGTTATAAACCATCAGCCGCGCCGCTTCCACGTCCACCGCCATCTCCGCCAAGTCGAACTGGACGCCTTGGAACTCTGCAATGAGCTTCCCGAACTGCTTCCGCTGCTGCGCGTAAGCTAGAGCATGATCGAGCGCCCCCTGCGCCAGCCCCGCCATCTGCGCACCGATTCCGATCCGGCCTTCATTCAGCGTCTCGATCGCGATCTTATATCCCTTCCCAACTTCGCCGACCACGTTCGCCTTCGGCACGCGGCAGTCATCGAGAATCAACTCGCAAGTCGATGACGCGCGAATCCCCAGCTTGTCTTCTTTCTTCCCGACCTTGAACCCGGGAAATTCGCGCTCCACCAGAAACGCCGTGATCCCTTTGTATCCCGCTTCCGGATTCACGTTCGCGAACAGCAGGAACAGCCCCGCTTCGCCCGCATTCGTGATCCACAGCTTGCGCCCCGTGAGCCTGTAATGATCCCCGGCGTCCACCGCGCGCGTCGCCAGCGCAAACGCATCCGACCCCGATCCTGCTTCCGACAGCGCATAGCTCGCCACAGTGTCCGAAGCGAGCCGAGGCAGATACTTCCGCTTCTGTTCTTCGCTCGCCCAGCGCAGAATCGCATTGTTGAACAGCGTGTTCTGCACGTCGACGATCACCGCCGCCGACGGATCCACTTTGGCCAGCTCCTCGATCGCCAGGATAGATTGGAAAAAATATCCGCCCTGCCCGCCATACTTTTCCGGAACATCGATCGCCATCAGCCCCAGTTCGAAAAACTCCCTGATCAGCTCTTTCTTGAAAGCCCCGGCCTCATCCATGGCGCGCACATGCGGCGCGAGCCGTTCGCGCGAAAACTTTCGCACGGTAGCCTGAAACATCTTTTCTTCTTCAGTCAGCAGCGTGAGCGGAGCCGGAGTCGCACGTTTCTCTGTGGCAAGCATTAGTTCAATTGTAGAATGTCAGGAGGCTGTTGAAAAAGGGGTCTAATCACTCTGTCCCCGCTGGTCAGCATGACCCTTTTGTAGAATGTCGAAGAAGCGATAAGTAAGATGAATGTTTTGAAAAAGGGGCCAGACCACTCTGTCCCCGCCGGTCAACACCAAGCTCCTCTGAAGCCAGTGGCCGTGGACAGAGCGGTCTGACCCCTTTTTCAAATTCCTTAAGAGTCAGGAGCGCCATGACAGACTGGAAGCAACTTGCCGCCGCGCACGGGATTCCCGCCGCCGACGCAGAAAAAATCATCCCCGTCCTCGAAGCCTTGGAAACTTCTCTGAAGCCCCTGGTCGACAAGATCCCTCCCGGCGCCGACCTCTGGACCGGTCCCGAGGACGTCGCATGACCATCCAGGAATCCGCCGCCGCCCTCCGCGCAAAGAAGATTTCTTCGGTCGAGCTGGTCACCGAATCGCTCGCTAACATCGCGCGAGCCAACCCCAAGCTGAACGCTTTCATTACCGTCCTCGATCCCGAAGCCCGATCGCGCGCCTCCGCCATGGACGCCGAACTCGCGCGCGGCCACGACCGCGGCCCGCTTCACGGCATCCCCGTCGCCCACAAAGACCTGGTCAAAACCCGAGGCATCCGCACCACTGCCGGCTCCAAGCTGTTTTCGAATTTCATTCCCGACGAAGACGCCGAAGTCGCCGCCAAACTCAACGACGCCGGAGCAGTCCTGGTTGGCAAGACCGGACTCCACGAGCTCGCCTACGGCATCACCTCCACCAATCCTCATTTCGGGGCCATCCATAATCCCTGGGACCTCAATCGTATCCCTGGCGGATCGAGCGGAGGCTCCGGCGCAGCCGTCGCCGCCGGACTGGTTCCCTTCGCGACCGGAACCGACACCGGAGGGTCCATCCGCATCCCGTCTTCTTTCTGCGGAACCGTCGGCCTCAAGCCCACCTATGAACGCGTCAGCCGCCGCGGCGTCTTTCCGCTTGGTTTGACCCTCGACCACATCGGTCCCATGACTCAAACTGTACGCGACACCGCCATCGCATTCAACGCGATGGCAATCCAACCCGGCTCCTATGTTCCGCCCGCGCAAGTCGACATCCGCGGCCTGCGCATCGGCCTGCCGCAAAATTATTACCTCGACCGCCTGGATTCCGAAGTCGCCGCGGCCATCCGCACCTCCGTCCAAACCGCGGCCGCTCTCGGCGCGCGCATCGTCGACATTCGCGTCCCCGACATCGATGCGATCAACGTCGTGGGCCGCGTGCTGCTCTTAGTTGAAGCCGTCTCGAATCTGCGCCCATATCTGAATCGCCGCGCCGATTTCGGACCGGACGTTCTCGCCCTTATGGACCAGGGCCGTCTGATCTCCGCGGTCGATTACGCCGACGCGCAGCGCCTGCGCCGCATCCAGCTCCGCGAATTTTCAAAACTCTGGACCAACGTCGATTGCATTTTCACTCCCTCCACTCCTACCCCCGCACCTTTGATCGGCCAGACCACCTTGCAAATCGGCACGGCGACCGAAGACGTCCGCCTCGCCACCACCCGCTTCATGCGAGCCATCAACGTTCTCGGCATCCCCTCGCTGGCAATGCCCTGCGGCTTCACCTCGGCCGGCTTGCCGATCGGCCTGCAAATCCTGGCCGCCCCGCGCCAGGAAGACACTCTTTTAAAAATCGGCGCCGCCCTGGAAGACACGCTGGTCTCCGTAATGCGTCGATCACCACGCTTTGAATAACGCGCCTCGCGGCGGGCGCGGGGTGGTTTGAGCGCGCGCTTCGCTGCGGAATGCTCTTGCGGTGTCCGAACAAGGTCGCCTTGCCGCATGTACTCGCGGGAGTCTGAAAATGTAAGATTGGCGTGCATTCCCGGCCATAAAGCTTCCCCCGGCCCCAGCCGATTACCACTTGGGACTATGTGTCGCTTAGTCCTATGCCGGACCTCGAACACCGGCGCGCCAGGAAGGATGGATAGGGGCGGATGAAACGCATTAACCTACTGATTTTACTTGTCTTGTTGATTTCAGGAGCGGGCTGGGCGCAATCCTTGAGTACGGTTACCATCGGGACCACTCCCCAAGGTGCGCAGTTCATAATCGACGGCCTGACTTACACCTCCAATCAGGTCTTTGCTTGGCCCACCGGCAGTAAGCACATCGTCGACTTTCCGTTTTCCACCGACAATAGCGGCAACACGGTCAACTATCAGAACGGGCAAAACGGGAACATCCGCTATACGTTCGGAGGCTGGGCCGACAACAACGGCCTGCTTGCCACTCCCGGCGCCAACGTGGTGACCGTCACCGCGAGCCCCTCTCTCACTTCCCTCTCCGCCACCATACAGGTGCAGTATCAAGTCAACATCATCTTTCCCGACGAAACGCCCAACACTGTCCCCAACGTGTCCTGCACTGGCGCTCCGTCGGACCCCAGCACGTCCCGCCAAGGCATCATGTACCTGGATGGCGCTTGCTTCGGCGATACCGCCAACGTCTTCCTCTCCGCGGGAACCCACACTCTGAACGCGTTTCCCTATCCCGGTTGGGTGTTCTACGGATTCCTGATCAACACGTCGCAGCCGTCCGCGCTCACCACTTACGACATTGAGAGTCCGGCCACCATCGAGCCTCTGTTTTCGATCGCCAAGCGCGTCAACTTCATCACCAATCCCCTGGGATTGCAGATCCTGGTGGATGGCAGCCCGGTCCCGACTCCCCCCGTATTTTCGGCGTCCAGCGACGGAAGCACTTGCGCGCCAGACTTTACCCGCCTGCCGCCCAACGCGCCAGCCGGTTTCACGCCGCTGTGCTACGGCCAGTTCGATTTCCTTCCCGGCTCGGTGCACCACATCGGCGCGCAGCCCTCCCAAATCGACTCGTTAGGAAACTGGTGGAATTTCAGCGGATTCAGCAACGGCCTGGGCCAGAACGCCCAATTTGTCGTCGGGATGGACACCAGCTACGCCGACACCGTCACCGCGAACTTCGTGGCGGGCGTGCACGTAGCCATCGCGACCCAGCCGCAGGGACTGAAAGTGCAAGTCGACGGCCGCGACAACTGGCCGGGTTATTTCTTCGTCTGGGGCGCCGGCGAAACCCATACCATCAACGCCGAATCCCCGCAGACCGACGCGCATGGCCGCGTCTGGACCTTCCAGAACTGGTCCGACAGCGGCGCCCAGTCGCACACCATCACGGTTCCCAGCGGCGCGACCGGATATACGGTCACGGCAAATTATGGGGGTCTGGCGCAAATCACCCTCAGCAGCTCTCCCGGCGCTTTTAGCTTCACCGTCGATGGATCGAATTGCGTCACCCCATGCGTCATCAATAAGACGCTGGGGTCAACCAGCCAGGTCAGCGCGCCTGCGTCGGTTCCCGCCGGCAGCGGCGCGCGCTTCGATTTCGTTTCCTGGTCCGATGGCGTCACCACACCCTCGCGCACGGTAACCTTCAGTCAGTCCACGGCTTCGCTCAGCGCAACCTATCAGACGTCGTTCCAGGTCTCGGCGGTCACCAATCCCGCCAATGCCGGAACCTTCCAGTTGAGTCCGTCGTCGCCCGATGGATTCTTCGCCAGCGGCACCCAGGTGGTAATCACCGCCGTGGCCAACAGCGGCTTCAAATTCGCCCACTGGGAAGGCGATCTCAGCGGCACGTTCGGGACTCAGTCGTTGGTCATGAATAGCGCGCACAACGTGCAGGCTGACTTCGCGACGGTGCCCACCATCCCGCCGGCTGGAATTCAAAGCGTCACCGGACCCACTCCCGATGGTTCGATCGCGCCCGGCTCCATCGTTTCCATATACGGCCAGAACCTGGCGTCGTCGATGGTCGTCGGCCCCACCAGTCCGCTCTCCCAGACTTTGGGCAACGTGACGGTGACCGTCGGCAGTTCTCTTCTCCCGCTGGTCTTCGTTTCGCCCGATCAGATCGCGGCGCAGATGCCTTGGGAATTTGCTCCCGGCAACTACACGCTCACCGTGCATCAAACCAGTCTGCCCGACGTATCCGGATCGTTCACGATTGAGCGCAATGCTCCCGGAGCCTTCGTCCAGGCCAACACTCAGAACCAGCCGCTGGTGCTCGCGCTGCATCAGGACGGCACGGTCGTGAACTTTGCGAGCCCCGCGCGGCAGGGCGAGCAGATCTCGATCTACACCACCGGCCTGGGCCCCTATGACCACCCGGCGGTCGACGGGTTCCCGGCGAATCAGACCGACACGTTCGACCTGGTGGATCCCGTCATGATCAACACCGCATCCGCTCAGTATCAACCCGATTGGGCCGGCGCCGCGGTGGGAATCGTCGGGGTTCAAGTGATCAAGCTGACCATCACGCCGGACCTTCCGCCGGCGACCGTTCTCAGCTTGACGATTAACGTCAACGGCAAGAACAGCACGCAAGTGGTGTTGCCGCTCCAGTAGTAGCTATCGAGCTTCCGCGATGACCTGGTGGATGGCCCTGATGACCACCTCCGGCTGGTCGATCTGGCCCGCGTGAAAACTCTGGGGCGCGAAGATCTGGCGGCTATTTCGCGACAGCCGCAGCAGATCGGCCTGGAGCTTGGCGTAGTTGCGGGAATCGTTGCCCGTGCTCACGATCACCAGCGGCAGACTGCCCAGGGGGCGCTCGAGGCTCTTGGTCTTCGCCTCAATCTCGGCGGAACACGTTTCTGCTGTGTCGACATCCGGCATCTTGGGATGAAGCGACATCGCCCAACGGTGCAGTTGCCGGTTGCGCTCCGGCAGATTCTCGAATTTCGAAGTCTCTTCCATCGTCAGCACGATCGGCGTCTGCGAAATTAAAACCGGCGGACTGTCCAGCCCCGGCGCTGAAATCGCGTGCGCGGGTTCATCCCCGGGATTCAAGAACGCGTGATCGACGATCACCATCCCGCTGACCTCTTGCGGATAGCGCTGCGCGTACATCCGCGCGACCAGCCCTCCAATCGAGAGCCCGACCAAAATTCGCGGACTCGGAATCCCGGCGTTCTTGAGCGCCGTATGAATCTCGGCAACTCTCGACGGACAGCCCAAATCGGGTTCTGGCGCGGGATCGCTCCAGGCCATTCCGGCCGCATCGTAAGTGCACACGCGAGTCGTCTTCGAGATTTCCGGTTGAACCAGCCCCCAATCGACTGAAAAACCGGCGCCTACGATCATCACCGTGGGGCTTCCCTGGCCGGTGCAGTACAGATGCACGCGATATCCGCCCGCATCGACGAGTTTTCCCGGCGCGGGAGGGGCCTGTGCCATCGCCAAAGGCAATAAGAACACGGCCGTCAGGAATGTCAGCACTGGTAACATCAACGCACAAAAAAGGCGTTTTTGTCCACTTTCGCATCCACCGCAACATCGAAAAAGCCGACCATCATCTCCTGCCAGCTCTGCTGGCCGTACCGGACGTCGACATTGGGATCGGGGTTGCGGGGATTATTCGCGGAGTTGTCGAACCACGCCGAAAACTCAAGTTTTGTGCCCTTTTTGAGCGGGATCGGTTGCGCCAGCCGATAGGCAAGCTGCCAATAAAAGTCGTATTTGCTGACGCGCAGCAACACTTCAGGCAGCCCGTCGTCACGAATGCGCGTAAACTCGAACGCTTTTCCGCGCAGGTGCATATGCGGAAAAAACGCAAGTAAAAGCGCATCATTGGGCAGCGAACCCCAGACGCTGACGCGATAATTCGAGTCGCCCGCCGGGATCGTGAAGCGTTCGTTGTCCATCTGTAGCGACAGCACTCGCTTCTCCGGCGCGGATTTCGCAAAGATGAGGCCGACCCGTGTTTTGTCCGTGATCTTCTTGCCGTTGGGCATGTAGTGAATCTCGAAAACCAAGTCTGAGCCGGCGGGGATCAGCTTGGCGATACCGGGCGGCCACACTTCGGGCTCTGTTCCGGGCGCATACACCTGAAGAATATCGGACTTAGTGGGCCCGCGCGTCCACGTCGACCCCGGTTCACGGATGTAAACGACCACGTGGTGGACCACGGCCCGGGCTCCGGGGCGGACTTCGATTGCCTGGACCCAGCGGTCTTCTTTGAAGCCGGTCGGGACCGGGAAATATTGGTATTCGACGGCTCCAGAGGTGGGAACTTCAAATCCGGGAATCTCAAAAACCTGATCGGGCCGCCCCATATTCCACCCTTCCGGCCAGACTCGCGGCGGTGGGGCATCTCGTTCATCGCCTTGAGCCGCACCGTGTTCCGCCCAATCGGACAGTGTCGCGATCTCGGCTGAGGTCAGGGAACGGTCGTTGCTGAAGTGGCCGCAGCAGGGGTCGGCAAACCAGGGCGGCATCTTGCGGCTGCGGACCGCATCGCGAATGGCCTTGGCCCACGGGCGGGTTTGGGCATAGGTAACCAGCGGCATGGGCGCCATTTCGCCGAAACGGTGGCATTCCTGGCAACGTCCTTGTAAGATTGGAAGGACGTCGCGGTAGAACGCAGGGCCTGCCGAAAGGCAGGGCGCAATCACCGCGGCGATAAGAGTGCCACGCACCACGTTTTCAATATTATAGGACGTACAAACCAGTTGACTCGGGTAAAAAAAGGGAGCATCATTGATTTTAGTTAAGGGGGCTCGGCACATGCGCAGAACTTTATTGGCGTTCGCAATCACGCTCACTACCTCTTCGATGTGGGCGCAGTCGGTCATCTCAGCGCACTCGGGTGTGATTCATCTCACCGAGGGGACGGTTGAGCTGGACGGAAAAGTGATTCAATCGCCCGCCAAGCTGGGCGAGTTTGTCGAACGTCAAGACCGGGCAGACGCTGGCGACCAAGGACGGAGACGCGGAAGTGTTGCTGACTCCGGGCGTGTTTCTGCGATTGGCGGAAAACAGCTCCTTCAAGATGGTCTCCAACAAGCTCGACGACACGCGCATCGAAGTGCTGGGCGGTTCCGCCATGGTGCAGGTGGGCGAACTGTTGCAAGGCAACGCGATCACCGTGTTGTTCCACAACGCCGATATTTCTCTCGACAAAAAGGGCCTCTATCGCGTGGATTCCGATCCGGCGCGTCTGCGAGTATACGACGGAGAAGCACAAGTCAGCTCGGGTGAAATGACCCCGGCATCCGTTCGCAAGGGGCGCGAGGTGGAGTTCGACGGCGAGAAGCTTGAAGCCAGGAACTTCGACCCGAAAGAGACCGATGCGTTTTACCGCTGGAATGCGCGCCGCGATGAGTACATCTCGGAAGCGAATGTTTACGCGGCCAAGTCGGCTCGGGATAGCGGCCAGGGCATGGGGTTCTACACCGCCACTCCCTACGCTGGTGGACTGTTCGGCGGAATGGGAGCCTGGGCGTTCAACCCCTGGTTCGGCATGTTCACGTACATGCCCTATAACGGGATGTTCTATAGCCCGTTCGGGTACGGATATTTCAGCCCGTACACGGTTGGATACATGTACATGCCGGGTTCTCCCTTCTATGGCATGGGCGGATACGGCAACGGATATGGTGGACGGAACGCCGGGACGATGGCAGGGTTAACGTCGCGCAACGGCAGCCTGCTTGGCTCGGGTGCGGGGATCACCAGAGCAGGCGCAGTGGGCGCGATGGGAGCGGCGCGCGGCGCTAGCGGTCCGGCTATGGCCGGCGCGCGCACCGGCGGCGGCTTCTTCGGTGGCGGGTCGAGCAGCGGCGGCGGCATGGCGAGCTCGGGCGGAGGCGGCGGACATGCCGGCGGCGGAGTGAGCGGTGGCGGCGGTGGCGCTGGCGGCCACGGTGGTGGCGGCGGCGGCGGGCACCACTAAAAAGCACGCTCTACACGCGCATTCGTCGTAATATCGCAAGTCTGATTCTGTTCGGAATTGCCTTCGGCTTTGTAGAGGCTGCGGTGGTGGTGTATCTCCGCACCCTTTCCGAGCCGATTCGTTCCGCGGCAGGGCATGGCCCCGATCAACTATTTCCTCTTCTAAGCGTCGCGCAGACCGGACCGCTGCTTCCGATTGTCAAAATTGAGCTGGCTCGCGAGTTCGCGACGCTGGTGATGCTTGCGGCGGCGGGGCTTGCGGGCGCGGTGAACCGGCGGAACTGGCTGGCTGGTTTTTCACTCGCGTTTGGCGTTTGGGATCTGGCTTTCTACGGATGGCTGAAGGTGCTGATCGGCTGGCCGGTTTCGCTGATGACGTGGGATCTGCTGTTTCTCCTGCCGGTGCCATGGACGGCTCCGGTTTTGGCGCCGGTGATCGTGGCGGCTTCGCTGACGTTGGGTGGAATCGTGGGGCTGCGGCGCGATCCGCCCCGGGTAGGGCGATTGGCATGGATGCTGCTGGCGGCGGGGGGCGTGATCCTTTTTGCTTCGTTCATTTGGGACTGGCGGTACATCGTCACGGGAGGAATGCCTCGGGGGTTTCCGTGGGCGATTTTCGCGATTGGGGAGGTCGTCGGCGTGACCGGGTTCTTGCGCGCGATTCGTTGAGCGACGATTGCTGCCCGAGCCTCCGTTGTGGGTTGTGGAAGATCTTATAACGTGATGCGACAATCAGGCAACAATGGACCGGTCGATAGGCTCTGTAAAGTGGCTCGGTGCATACTCCTGGCCGCTGCGCTCGGCATCGATGTGAACGCGCAAACCGGGGCGGATTTGGACCTGCCTCCAGAGGCGACGATAATTGAGCGCGCTGCGATTCCTGGCAACGTACATCGGGATCGCGAAATACTGCTTTGGATGATTTCTCCCCAGCGGCATGATCGCGGTGAACTCTCCGAGGTGAATCCTTACACCTGTCCTGAATGGACCATGGGGAGTTTCTTCTACGGGCCCGCTCGCCTGTCTCTTGTGGACACCAAGGCGAATAGGCTCGTCAACACGATTAAGCTTCGCCGAAAGGAGCATGACGAAGATTCATTCAACGTCCCCTATCGAGTTCTCGCTGGCTACTACTACTTCGTTCCCGATCGCGAACGCGGCCAGGAAGGAACGCCAACTCTTCTGGCGCTTCGAGACCTCAATGGCGACGGGTTGCCCCTGGAAACCGCTTTTTTTGAGGCGAGGGCATGTATGGGCGTGTGGACGACACTCTTCGGGTACAGCCCCAAACAGGACAGAGTCGTTCAGTACCAGGTGGAATTGAAAATCACCGAGCAGAAGATCGTCGAAGGGCGCGGGATCGTGACTACAGGCAGAGCGAAAACCGAAACCGCGACGTGGGTCGATTATTTGTTCTCTGAATCGCCCAGCGAGCCTGGGCATTGGTCGTACAAGATCGATTACACCGGACGCGCCGGGACTTTGGACACCTACGATGTGCACTACGATCGCGCTCGCGAGAAGTTTTTCGGGACGCTCCTCAGACTGACGCCACCGTGGGCCGACCAATAGGTAAGTTCGGCGCGCACTGACTCCGAACACGTCCAGGATCAGAGCGCGGCAACCTACTTCTCCTTCGCCAGCGTCATCTTCCGAAAGACAGTTTCATCGGCGAGGTGCAGTGTTCCCTCGATTCGATTTCCAGTGATCCTGAGGAGCCAGACTTGCCGAGCGATTCACCTCGCCAAATTCCCGCCACATCGGACGCGTCCGCCAATGCGGTTACGCACAACGTCAACGCAGCTGAACGCCGCATAGAAAAGAGGCGCAACACCGCTGGAATGCACGAATCCGTAAGCGGAGTGTTAGATCTCCCACTCCCACTGCGGTCAGGGCTTATTTGCCGCTGAGGAGATTGAAGATGTCGATGGGCAGCGCGACGCCGATAATGAAGCCGCCCCGGTAGTGATTTTCCGTGATCGAGCCGGGATAGTAGATGGTGGAAGTAGGCGCGGCGCCCGACGCCGGCGCGGTACTTGTGAATTGAATCCCGTCGAAGGCTCCGAAGGAGTTGGCTGCGAGATTCGCCGGATTAATTCCCGGGAAAAGAGTCGTGTTCTTGGTCACATATTGAGAGGCGGCGATCGCGAAGCCGGGCGATATTTCACTGATCGGAGTCAGAGAGAAACCCGCGAGGGCGCGCAGATGGCTCCCGATCGCATAGGTCGCGCCCACGGCGTATCCCGAGATGGTCTGGTTTGAGCCGCTGCCGAAGTTGACTGTGACGAAAGCCCCCAGGTTTTTGGAAAATTTGTTACAAACGCTGGCGTCTGGGTTACTTTGACACGGGATAAAGCCTAATCCGGTCATCAATTGCGGCGTGGCACGACCGAGATTCGTAAGCGAGAGGACTCCGTTGGACGATTGGTAATTGCTTACGCCCGGTCCCGCAATTCGGGAGCCGATGCCGACCTCAACTTCGACGCCGTTGGGTGGGGTCGGGGTTGGGGTTGGGGTCGGGGTTGGGGTGGCGGCCTGCCCGCCACCGGGTTGAGAGCCGTCTTCTTGGGTGAGCGCGCTTTGCGCGCCGAGAGCCAACAAGAGAACACCTGAAATCAGAGCCAGTTTTCGAGTCATTAAAGACCCCCTTTCCGTCAATAGACGAAATCGGCAGTGCAATTCCTTTGCTATAGACGAAAACTCGATCAAACCGGATGGCCGGGAGTGAAAGTCACTCAGGCAGCGGGAAAGGGCCTCGAGCTTGATCGAGTCTCACTCCGAGTTCCAGCAAAAGAGGTTCTTCCCAGGGGCGGCCTACTAATTGAATCCCTAACGGTAAGCCGTTTTCGGTCATCGCGAAGGGGATTGTCAGAGCCGGCAAGCCCAATAGGTTGAAAGTGGTCGCGGGCATCATGGCTTGAAACAAACCGATGGGTTTGGTTTCGGTCTGAAAGCGGCGCTCGCGGTGCTTGAAGGCGGCGATGCTCGATACCGGCATCAACAGGACTGGCGTTTTTCGCATCTGTTCGAGCAAGCGGCCGCGCATGGCGTCGCGGGCGGCCATGGACTCGATGACCTGCCATCCGGAAGCAGGGGGACGGTCGAGCTGGCGGTCCAGACCTTCGGTGTAGGTCCAGTGTGCTTCGGCTTCCCGGCCGGCGATGCGGTCCTTCATTTCGCGCGCGGGGAGTTCGCCGAAAAAGAAGTTCCAGAGATTGGGGGCCCGGTCGATGCCTTCGGGATGAAATTCGCGGGCTTCGAATCCTAGAGAGGCAAAGATCGCGGCGGCGTTCTCGACGGCTTTGCGGATCGCGGGTTGGACGGGAACCTCGCCGAATTGCGGCATCACTCCGATACGTAGATTTTCAAGAGAGGGCTTGGTGAGCGGCACCGGTGCGGTCATGGGATCGCGATCGTCGTAGCCGGCGAGCACTTCGAAGAGGAGACGGACGTCGGCAACGGTGCGAGCCATCGGTCCGGCGACGCTGATTCCGGCGACTCCCGCGGAGGGTCGGTGGCCGATTAACGAAATGCGGCCAGGTGTGGGCTTGAGGCCGGCGATTCCGCAGAAATGAGCGGGAACGCGGATGGATCCGCCGCCGTCGCTGCCGACGCCTCCGGGAGAACAGCCGCCGGCGATGGCAGCGGCTTCGCCTCCGCTGGATCCGCCGGGAGTGCGGTCGAGATCCCAGGGATTGTTGGTGCGGCCGGTGATGAAGTTATCGGTTTCGTAACTGGTCAGAAACTCGGGCGTGTTGGTTTTTCCGATAATGATCGCTCCCGCCCGGCGAAGGCGGGCGACGACCGCGGAATCCTCGGCCGCGGGAGCTTCGGAGGTGAAGTAGCTGCCGAGGCGCGTGGGGTGACCAGTGACGTTGAAACTGTCTTTCACCGTGACCGGGATGCCGTGGAGCGATCCGGATTTGAGGCCTTGATCGGCGCGGCGTGCGGATTCGCGCGCCTGGTCGGCGAAGACCATGGTAAAGGCGTTCCAGAGAGGATTGCGGCGCTCGATCTGATCGAGATGGGCGTCGATGAGTTCGAGAGACGACACGCTTCCGGAGCGGACCAGAGAAATCATTTCAAGGAGCGGGACGCGATGTAGCATCAACGCTTCAGTTTACGCGATTGGAGTAACATGGGGACTCCTCGTGGTCAATGCAAGAAGCCGAATCGCGGTGCATGCGCTGCTGGCGTTAATCGCGGCAATCCTGTGCTGGCTGGACGTGAGCTGGGCGCTGCATCGCGGATTATTTCCGTATCTCGACGAGATTTCGACCCAAAATACGGTTGTTTTTCGTTCGTACGCTCAGCTTGCCAATTTTTTTCCGACGACATATTATGCGGATCGTCCGACTGGGTGGGTGTTTCTCAAGCTGATGGGGGATTGGTTCGGTTTCGACTATCGGAGACAGGCAGCGTGTTTGATCGCGATTCATTTTGCGAATTGCGGGCTGGCGTTCTGGCTTTTCCGCCGGCTGGGCGTGAGCATTCCGGTGGCGATCGCGGGAGTCGGGCTGTTCGGCGGCCTGTGGACCACCGCGCAAACCGCGACATACCTGGGTGAGGCATTCGATCCGATTTGCCTGTTCTTCCTGCTGGGCTGCGTGCTGGCGATGCTCGCGGAACGGGAGATCCTGAGCGCGGTGTTGTTCCTTCTCGCTCTGCGGAGTAAAGAATTCGCGATCGTGACCCCGTTCCTTTTGACGGTATTGGTGGCACTGCGGGTCCCGCGCGTAGGATTGCTCGCGCTGCTGCGGCGCTTGTGGCTGCATTATCTGATCCTGATGGTCTTCGGTCTTCGCTACGTTTTTCTATACCGTGCGTACAAGGCTCACATGGCGCCCGATAATCTGTATCGAATGGATGTTCATGTGAGCACGGTGTTGAAGTCGCTCACGTATTACACGGGGCTGGTGTTCGGTGAAGAGGAGGCGTGGCAGAAGATTCCTCCGGTTCTGCTGGGGGTGGTTTTGGTCGTGATTTTGGGGTGGGCGATCTTGCGGCGGCGCGCGGGGATCGCGTTCGGATTGACGGCGTACGTGCTGACGGCGTTACCGGTCCTGCTGATGCCGAACCTTCGCATGCTACTTGGATTTATGCTCCGCAGTTGTTCCTGATTCTGGCGCTGTGCCTGATGGTGGAAGAAGGTCTTGCGTATGTTTCGAAGAGAATACGATGGGTCGCGGCGGTGGGCGTGGCGGTTGCGTGCCTGGGGTGGTGCGCCGCGTTTCGGGAAAGCGGGTATTTCCGAGATCGAGTGTCGTGGACAAACGATGTGCGGCGGATCAGTGCGCGGACGGCTCGGGACGTGAATGCCGGGTTTCCGCGGATGGGTCCGGGAACGCATGTTTACGTCAATCACGGGCCTGATGCAACGCCGTGGCTGTTCGTGGCGGGGCCATGCAGTTATCTGCGAATCGTCAACCGGGAGGAATCGATTACCTGCGTGTTGGATCCGCCAATGGATCAGCTTCGGGCGCTGTATGAGAAGGATGCGGGTCCGAAGCATTTTGTGGATTATCGCGAGGACGGGTCGATTACGGTGCGGTGAGCTCCTAGTAAGCTGTCCCGGCGATATCGTAATCAACATGGTCAGCGCTCCGGCGGCTTGACCCTGCTGCTGGAAACTTCGGCGCCGGGACAGTTCACTAGAGAGTGGACCCTCGCGGTGACTTGTTTAGCGACTCCCGCTTGCTTACGCGTCTGTGCGAACACCGCACATCCACCGCCCTTTGGTCGCGGCTCGTGGTCGACTTTCCGAAAGATGAGCAACCCCGAGAAGCGACTCGCTTGCATTCAGCAGGGCTCCCTCTATCGGGCGCTTCACCGTTTGGAGCGGCGCGCCAAATACTACGAGCTCACCAAAAGCGGACGTTGACGGCTGGAGGTCGAAAAGGACGCGTGGGTAAAGCTGACCGCAGGAAATGGGGCTAGAATTGAAAAAGCCCCGGAGGAAAATCCGGGGCTTTGTGGGTTAATTGGGCAACGTCCTACTCTCCCACACACTTGCGCGTGCAGTACCATCGGGGCTGAAGGGCTTAACTTCCGTGTTCGGGATGGGAACGGGTGGGACCCCCTCGCTACAATCACCCAAAAGTCGAATCGAATCGGCCACAGATAAACACGCGATCAACACAGACTTAAATCGCGTGCTTCATCGGCGTTGAATATCTGATGGCCTACTCGCGAATATTGACGGGCACCACAAAGCTACTCTGTATTCACAGTAAAATTTTATGGTCAAGCCGAACGGGCTATTAGTAACGGTCAGCTCAACGCATTACTACGCTTCCACATCCGTCCTATCGACGTGGTCGTCTTCCACGGCCCTTCTTAGCTTTCGCTTGGGAAATCTCATCTCGAGGAAGGTTTCGCGCTTATATGCATTCAGCGCTTATCCCGACCAGACTTCGCTACCCAGCTATGCCACTGGCGTGACAACTGGATCACAAGAGGTCTGTTCATCCCGGTCCTCTCGTACTAAGGACAACCCCCCTCAAATTTCCTGCGCCCACCACAGATAGGGACCGAACTGTCTCGCGACGTTCTGAACCCAGTTCACGTACCGCTTTAATAGGCGAACAGCCTAACCCTTGGGAGCTTCTACACCCCCAGGATGCGATGAACCGACATCGAGGTGCCAAACCGGAGCGTCGATGTGAACTCTTGACTCCGATCAGCCTGTTATCCCCGGCGTACCTTTTATCCGTTGAGCGATGGCCCTTCCATACAGAACCACCGGATCACTATGTCCTACTTTCGTACCTGCTTGACTCGTTGGTCTCGCAGTCAACCTGGTTTATGCCATTGCACTCGAAGGAGGATTTCCAAACCTCCTGAACCAAGCTTCGAACGCCTCCGTTACAGTTTAGGAGGCGACCGCCCCAGTCAAACTACCCGCCTACCAATGTCCTTCTCCCGGATTACGGGAGTAAGTTAGAATCACAGAATGCTCAGGGTGGTATCTCACCGTTGGCTCCCCCGAATCCGAGAATCCCGGGTTCAAAGCCTCCCACCTATCCTGCGCAGAGCACCCCATAATTCATTGATAGGGTATAGTAAAGGTGCACGGGGTCTTTCCGTCTTGTGGCGGGCATCCGGCGTCTTCACCGGAACCACAAATTCGCCGGGCGGATTGTTAAGACAGTCGTCAGATCGTTACGCCATTCGTGCAGGTCGGAACTTACCCGACAAGGAATTTCGCTACCTTAGGACCGTTATAGTTACGGCCGCCGTTCACCGGGGCTTCAGTTCAAAGCTTCGCCTTGCGGCTAACCTCTCCCTTTAACCTTCCGGCACCGGGCAGGCGTCAGCCCCTATACGTCGTTTTCGACTTTGCAGAGACCTGTGTTTTTGTTAAACAGTCGCCTGACGCGCTTCGCTGCGACCCATCTTGCGAAGGGCACTCCTTTTCCCGAAGTTACGGAGCTAATTTGCCTAGTTCCTGAACAATCCATCACCCGAGCGCCTGAGAATACTCTTCTCGTCCACCTGTGTCGGTTTGTGGTACGGATACGAACAGCTCTCCTTAGCGGATTTTCCTGGCAGACGGCCGGGCGGATTTCCCCTTCCCAACCTCGCTTCACCCCTCCTTGAAACCATTGCGCAGAGGGATTTACACGCTGCGTCCCCGCATCGGTCTTGATCGAACTTCCGTAGTCACGGAATGTTAACCGTGTGTCCATCGGCTACGCCTTTCGGCCTCACCTTAGGCTCCGACTAACCCTGAGCGGATTAACCTTTCTCAGGAAACCTTAGACTTACGGCGACCAGGGTTCTCACCTGGTTTTTCGCTACTTATGCTGGCAGAGTCTCTTCCTAACGATCCAGTGCTGCTTACGCTACACCTTCACATCAGTTAAGAATGCTCTCCTACCACACGCTACGCCGAAACCGAGCGCATCCATAACTTCGGTATCATGCTTGAGCCCCGATGGATTGTCGGCACCGAGCCCTCGACCAGTGAGCTGTTACGCTTTCTTTAAAGGATGGCTGCTTCTAAGCCAACCTCCTGGCTGTCTGAGCCTCTCGACTTCCTTTCCCACTTAGCATGAATTTAGGGACCTTAGTTGATGGTCTGGGCTCTTCCCCTTTTGACGACGAAGCTTAGCCCCCGCCGTCTGACTCCTGCGCTACACGTGTACGGCATTCGAAGTTTGGTTGAATTCGGTAACCTGGGAAGGCCCCTAGTTCATTCAGATCTCTACCACCGCGACGGACCACGCAAGGCTAGCCCTAAAGCTATTTCGGAGAGAACGAGCTATCACGGAATTTGATTAGCCTTTCACCCCTACCCTCAGCTCATCCGAGCTGTTTTCAACCAACACCGGTTCGGACCTCCATCGCTGTTACACGGACTTCATCCTGGCCAAGGGTAGATCATCCCGCTTCGCGTCCAATCCCAGCGACTAAATCGCCCTATTCAGACTCGCTTTCGCTTCGGCTCGCTTTCGCTTAACCTTGCCACTGAGATTGACTAGCCAGCTCATTATTCAATAGGCACGAGGTCAGGCATTCCGCTTGCCCGGCATAGCCCTCCCACTGCTTGTAGGCATGCGGTTTCAGGTACTATTTCACTCCCCTCGCAGGGGTTCTTTTCACCTTTCCCTCACGGTACTAGTTCACTATCGGTCGCAAGTGAGTATTTAGCCTTACCGGATGGTCCCGGCAGATTCCCGCAGGGTTTCACGTGTCCCGCGGTACTTAGGAGCCACTGGAAGGAAGATTGCATTTTCATATACGGGGCTGTCACCCTCTATGGCCGGCCTTTCCAGACCGTTCTATTAACGCTTTCTTATCCCTCTTTTAACCATTTCCAAGCAATCCGCCGCCTGTAAGGCCGCGACTTCAACCGACTTGATTATTGTGGTCCTGCAACCCCGGACTCTCCTTGCGAATTGTCCGGTTTAGGCTGTTCCGAGTTCGCTCGCCACTACTATCGGAATCACGGTTGTTTTCTCTTCCTCTGGGTACTGAGATGGTTCACTTCCCCCGGTTCGCTTCCTACGACTATGTATTCATCGCAGGATAACCGGTGTTCCCACCGGCTGGGTTCCCCCATTCGGAAATCCCCGGATCACAGATTGCTTGCATCTCCCCGAGGCTTATCGCAGCTGGCCACGTCCTTCATCGCCTACTTGCGCCAAGGCATCCACACGCATGCCCTTAGTAGCTTGACCATAAAATTTACTCTAAACACAGAGTAGTCTACATGACCACCGGATCGCTTTCGATTCACGGCCGACTCTCAGATTTGCGCTACCGGCCACCATATATTGGCTGCATGGTGAGCCTTATGCAACATTTGTTAGTTGCCCGTCAATATTCAATTGTCAAAGATCATCGATCGCGCAGCAGCCAGTCGGCACGAGCTAGACAGTGTTCAGTCGCGCCTGACGCGCTATCGCGCTGGCAGCTTCTTTAAGTTGGTGGGCCTGGGTAGAATCGAACTATCGACCTCACCCTTATCAGGGGTGCGCTCTAGCCAACTGAGCTACAGGCCCATCGAGCTCGTTGCGCTTCACCAAGCGCTGGTGGAGCTGGTCGGGATCGAACCGGCGACCTCCTGAATGCAAATCAGGCGCTCTCCCAACTGAGCTACAGCCCCTGAATCTGCGAATCATATGATTAATCGAGGCCGATTGGACGCGGAACCTCAAGACCAGCTCGAGATCCAAATAGAAAATCATCTCAACCTGAGAAAAGAGAAAACCGAAGCGTAGGACTGGAAAGGCTATCGCTTACTTTACTCAATTCGCACAACGCATGCGCTGTGCTTCTTGATAACTCAATACGCACATTGCTGTGCTCTTGATTTCGGCGACTCCAGCCACGTCTCTCTTAGAAAGGAGGTGATCCAGCCGCAGGTTCTCCTACGGCTACCTTGTTACGACTTCACCCCAATCATGAATCATACCTTGGGCCTGTTTGAATTAGGACTTCTAGTACAATCCACTTTCGTGATGTGACGGGCGGTGTGTACAAGGCCCGGGAACGTATTCACGGCATCGTTCTGATACGCCATTACTAGCGATTCCAGCTTCACGCAGGCGAGTTGCAGCCTGCGATCCGAACTGAGAACGGTTTTTTGCGATTAGCTCCCCCTCGCGGGTTTGCAGCGCTTTGTACCGCCCATTGTAGCACGTGTGTAGCCCTGGACATAAAGGCCATGATGACTTGACATCATCCCCACCTTCCTCCAGCTTATCGCTGGCGGTCTCCTGAGAGTGCTTCCTTACGGAGTGGCAACACAGGACAAGGGTTGCGCTCGTTGCGGGACTTAACCCAACATCTCACGACACGAGCTGACGACAGCCATGCAGCACCTCGACTCAAGTCCCTTGCGGGAAGTCCCTGTTTCCAAAGATGGTCTTAAGCCGTTCGAGCCCAGGTAAGGTTCTTCGCGTTGCGTCGAATTGAACCACATGCTCCACCGCTTGTGCGGGCCCCCGTCAATTCCTTTGAGTTTCAGCCTTGCGACCGTACTCCCCAGGCGGCATACTTAACGCGTTAGCTCCGGCACGAACGAAATGAATCGCTCACACCAAGTATGCATCGTTTAGGGCGTGGACTACCAGGGTATCTAATCCTGTTTGCTACCCACGCTTTCGTGTCTCAGCGTCAGTAATGGTCCAGTAAGCTGTCTACACCACAGGTGTTCCTCCTGATATCTACGCATTTCACCGCTACACCAGGAATTCCGCTTACCTCTCCCACACTCTAGCACTCCAGTTTCCGGCGCACCCTCCCAGTTAAGCCGGGAGATTTCACACCAGACTTAGAGCACCGCCTACACACTCTTTACGCCCAGTAATTCCGAACAACGCTTGCTGCCTACGTATTACCGCGGCTGCTGGCACGTAGTTAGCCGCAGCTTCTTCTTCGGGTACCGTCATTATCGTTCCCGTCGAAAGAGCTTTACACCCCGAAGGGCTTCATCGCTCACGCGGCGTCGCTGCATCAGAGTTTCCTCCATTGTGCAAGATTCCCCACTGCTGCCTCCCGTAGGAGTCTGGCCCGTGTTTCAGTGCCAGTGTGGCCGTGTGCCCTCTCAGGCCGGCTACCGATCTTCGCCTTGGTGGGCCGTTACCCCGCCAACTAGCTAATCAGCCGCGGACTCCTCTTTCAGCGCATTGCTGCTTTCCTCTTACGAGCTTATGCGGTATTGTCCCCGGTTTCCCAGGGGTATTCCCCACTAAAAGGTAGATGATCCACGTGTTACTCACCCGTACGCCACTTTACTCATGGATTGCTCCACTTTCTCGTGCGACTTGCATGTGTTAAGCGCGCCGCCAGCGTTGATTCTGAGCCGGGATCAAACTCTCGTTTGAACCGTTTGAGTTGTCGCCCCGGTCTTGAACTCAGGTTACTGACGATCTTCTATCATTTGTCAATCGCGCACCCCTTTTAAAGGGCACGTTTTCGACTTCGCGTCCAACCAGATTGTCAATGATCTGCGCGAACCGCTCAGCGATCTCCGGCTTGCACCAGAAAAGACTGCCGATCCGCCGGCCTCGAAAGCCGTTTCGGATACAACCGCCCAGGGACTCACCCCTGGATCTCGGCTGCGTCCAGAAAACCTTTCAAAAGAGCCCTCCACAAGGAAAATCCTCAAGGAAGTACCCCTATGGAAACTTGGGAACCTGAAAGAACTACTTCAGAAGGCGGCTTTCAGTAGGAACTGCTCTGACCTGAGTCTGCTTGCCTACCTGCGTCTCGCTTGTCGCCCAATCCCGCGCACGACCAACCGCCGCGCGCTCGTACTGCATCAACTAATCTACCAGACCAGGTACCACCACGCAAGAGGTAATGTAAAATTCTTTCTTGCGCGGCCGGCCACCGGCCCGATCAGACGCTTCCTAGACTAGCAGGTCCTCGGTGGAATATGCAAGTCCGATTACACGCCCCAGCAGTAATCCTCCACAACTTGCTGCAGCGACGGGTCTTTTTCGCTCAGCCGCATCAGTTCGAGGCGCAGAGCGTCGACCAAGGCATACCAGCTTGCCTCAATCGTGTTCTCCGAGATGCCGGCTGTGGTCCAGCTACTGCGATGGTCGCTCCATTCGATCAGCACGCGCGCCCGCGCCGCCGTTCCCTTCCTCGCGTCGAGCATCCGCACCTTGTAATCGGTGAGCCGGACGTCGGCAATCGCAGGATACAGCGTCGACAGGCAATTTCTTAGCGCCAAGTCGAGCGCATGCACCGGACCATTGCCGCTGGCCGTCGCCGAGTGCACTCCGTCTTGCGCCTTCAGGGTCACTGTCGCCGTTGACCCGTTCGCCGTGGTAGTGACTTCGTAGTTGACCACTTCGAACAGCCGCAAGCCCGGATTCAGCGCCTGGCGGACCAGCAGTTCGAACGTCCCCTCGGCCGATTCGAGCTCGTAGCCGTCCATTTCCATCTGCCGGATGCGATCGAGCAGTTCTCTCCGCGACGTTTCGTCGAGGCGCTCCTCGAGACCATGCTGTTTCAGCTTGTACAGCACACCGCCACGGCCCGAAAGGTCGCTCAGCAGGACTCGCTGGCGATTCCCGACCGCTTTCGGATTCACATGCTCATACGCGGCGTCTTTCAGAACCGCGCTAACGTGAATGCCGCCTTTGTGCGCGAACGCGCTGTGGCCGACGTAGGGTTGATCGCCACGCAACGGCAGATTCGCGAGCTCGGCGATGAAGCGCGATGCAGCGGTCAGATTCGTTAGCCGCTCCTTGCCGATGGTGGTGTGGCCCATCTTCAATTCAAGATCGGCGATGACCGAAGTCAGGTTCGCGTTGCCGCAGCGCTCCCCGTATCCGTTCATGCAACCTTGGACGTGCGCGAATCCCTGCTCGACCGCGGCCAGCGTGTTGGCGACCGCGAGATCAGCGTCATTGTGCGTGTGGATCCCGAGCACGCCGTCGAACTTCTTTCGCATTTCGGCACAGATCGCGCTCAAGCGGCTGGTGAGCGTACCGCCGTTGGTATCGCAAAATATGATGAGATCGGCGCCCGCGTTGCGCGCGGCTTCGACGGTCTTGAGCGCGAACTCGCGATTGGCGATGTATCCATCAAAAAAGTGCTCAGCATCGTACAGGACTTCCTTGCCGCACGACTTGAGATATCGCACGGTATCCGCAATAGCCTGAAGGTTTTCTTCTTCCGTGACGCCGCGCACCGCGATGCTCTTGCCGAAGATCGATACCACCTGAGTGCCGGCATCGAGCAGGGCGCGAACACCCGGATCGTCTTCGACTTTCTTGCGCGGGGAACGCGTGGCTCCGAACGCCACCAAGCGGGCGTGATTCAGCTCCAGGGCGCGGGCGCGCACGAAAAATTCCGTGTCTTTGAGGTTCGAACCCGGCCATCCGCCTTCGATATAATCGATGCCCAGGTCGTCCAGTTTTCGCGCGATCAGCAGCTTGTCTTCTGGAGAGAAACTGACGGCTTCGCCTTGGGTACCGTCGCGCAACGTCGTATCGAGAGTAAAGATTCGCATAAAATAAAGTCCCTAATTGCCGGCAGGAACGCCGGTTTCCTTCTTTTTCTTCAAAAATGTCATCATCTGGCGCAGATCCGCGCCTACGCGTTCGAGCGGCTGATTCTGAGCTTCCGCCCGCATGGCGAGAAAATTATGACGCCCGGTCCGGTTCTCGCAGATCCATTGTTTGGCGAATTCGCCGGACTGGACTTCGCTCAAAATTTTCTTCATTTCTTTGCGAGTCTCGGCATTCACGATCCGCTTGCCGCGCGTGTAATCGCCGTATTCCGCCGTGTCTGAAACCGAATAGCGCATGTAGCCGAGGCCACCCTCCTGAATAAGATCGACAATCAGCTTCAATTCATGCAGGCACTCGAAGTAGGCGATTTCGGGGGCGTATCCGGCCTCGACCAGCGTTTCGAATCCGGCGCGGATCAGCTCGCTGACGCCGCCGCATAGAACCGCCTGCTCGCCGAACAGGTCGCTTTCGGTCTCTTCTTTGAACGTCGTTTCGATTACGCCGGCTTTAAGGCATCCGAGCGCAAGCGCATACGCCAGCGCGTTCTCCAGCGCTTGACCCGAAGCATTTTGATCGACCGCGACCAGCGCAGGTACGCCGACATTTTCTGTAAACAGTTCCCGCACTCGATGCCCGGGCGCCTTGGGAGCGACCATCGAAACATCGATGCCCGCGGCCGGCTCGATCTCGCCGAAATGAATGTTGAACCCGTGCGCGAACATCAGCGTCTGCCCGGCGCCCAGACGCGGTTCAATATCGCGATGATAAAGGTCGGCCTGAATATGATCCGGGACCAGCACCATCACGACATCGGCGGCCTTGGCGGCATCAGCGGTCGAAAGCACGCGGAGCCCGGCCGATTCGGCTTTTGCCCAACTCGCACTTTCGGGATACAGGCCGACCACCACGTCGACGCCCGAATCGCGCAGATTCAGAGCGTGCGCATGTCCCTGGCTGCCATAGCCGGCGATGGCGACCGTTTTTCCCTTCAGTCTCGACAGGTCGCCGTCGTTTTCGTAGAATCTTTTCGCCATTTTAGAATCTCCTTTACAACCGACCATCCACCGCTTCCTTCGGTCGCGGCTCGCGGTCGAAAATCAGTGAGCCGCGACCAGAGGAAGCGGTCGGTCCCCCAATGTGCTCACCGGCGCAGCCAGCTTCGGTTTCCGCGGCTCCAGGGGCACCGCGACCAGGCCGGAGCGCGTGATCTCGACCTCGCCATACGCCCGCATCACATCGATAAATTCATCCAGCTTCTCCGGATCGCCGGTGGCTTCGAGCGCGAAGCCTTCCATGGACGAATCGACGACGCGCGCGCCGAATGCCGCGCCTTCATGCAGAATCACCGCCCGGTTCTGCATCGCCGCCCGCACCCGCACCAGCACCATCTCGCGCCGCACGGCCGGAGCTTCGGTCAAGTCGGACGCTTGCAGCACGTTGATCAGCTTGTTCATCTGCTTGATCAACTGAACGTGCTGGGCGGGGTCGTTATCGACCACGATGCTCATACGCGAGAGAGCCGGATCGGAGGTGCGCGCGACGGTCAAGCTTTCGATGTTGTAGCCGCGCGCGGTCAGAACGCCGGCGACGCGCATCAGCGCTCCCGGCTTGTTTTCGAGCAGCAACGAAATGAGTTGCATTCTACGCGACCTCCACAGCCGGCCCCAGAACCATTTCATGAATCGCCGCGCCCGCCGGGACCATGGGATAAACGTTTTCAAACGGCGTGACTTTGACGTTCAACAGGTACGGTCCCGGATGATTCACGCAATCCTCGAACGCGCCACGCAGTTCGCGCGGATGCTCGACGGTGCGGCCGATGAATCCGTAGGCGCCCGCGAGTTTTTCAGGATCCGGAAACGTATCGAGCTGCACCGAGCTCAGTCGATTGTTGTAAAACAGCTCCTGCCACTGCCGGACCATCCCCAGATGGCCGTTATTCATGACGATGATTTTCACCGGCAGCGACTGATTCGCGACGGTCGCCAATTCCGGAATCGACATCTGGAATCCGCCGTCGCCGCACAGCGCGAAGACGAGCTGATCGGGCCGCGCGATTTGCGCTCCGATCGCGGCCGGAAGTCCGAATCCCATCGACCCCAGGCCTCCAGAATTGATCCACAGCCGCGGATGATGGAAGCGAATCAACTGCGCCGCCCACATCTGATGCTGGCCGACGTTGCTCGCCACGATCGCCTCGCCATCCGAAATCCGGTCGATTTCGGCGACGAGATGCTGCGGCTTGATTTCTTCGTCGGAAGTTCCGGCTTCGAGCGGATGCTCGCTCTTCCAGCGCCGGATTTGCGCTTTCCACGCCGTACGCGAAGCCGCGTGGCGGTCTTTCAAAGGCTCGGGCGATTCCTGAAGCGCGGCCACCAGCTTCTTCAGAACGCGTTTGACATCACCCACCACAGGCAGATCCGCGGCACGATTCTTTCCGATCTCAGACGGATCGATATCGACGTGAATCACCTTGGCATGCGGCGCGAAGGCCGCGAGTTTCCCCGTCACGCGATCGTCGAAGCGAACGCCGAGAGCGATCAGCAGATCCGCCTGGCTCATTCCCATGTTCGCGGCGTAGCTGCCGTGCATCCCCGGCATGCTGACGAAATTCGGATGCGAGGCCGGGAGCGCTCCCAGGCCCATGAGCGTGCATACTGCGGGCGCGTCGACCAGTTCGACCAGCGCCCGCAGCTCCTCCGATGCATCCGCGGCGACGATGCCGCCGCCCGCGTAAACGTAAGGTCTTTCGGCTTCCCAGATCATCTGCGCCGCGCGGCGGACCTGCCCGGCGTGACCTTCGGCGAATAATTTGTAACCCGGCAGATGAATCGCCGACACCGGCGAATACTCTCCCCGAGCTTGTAAAACGTCCTTCGGAATATCGATCAGCACAGGTCCGGGCCGCCCGGTAGTTGCGATATGAAACGCCTCATGAACCGCCTGTGGCAGATCCGCAAGCGTCTTGACGAAAAAATTGTGCTTGGTGCAGGACCGCGTAATCCCGAAGGTATCGGCTTCTTGAAACGCATCCGTGCCGATCAGCTTGGTCGAAACCTGGCCGGTGATAGCGACCACCGGAATCGAATCCATCAACGCGTCGACCAGCCCGGTCACCAGGTTGGTCGCGCCGGGACCCGAGGTTGCGCAGCACACGCCGGGCTTGCCGGTCGCGCGGGCGTAACCTTCCGCCGCGAAGCAGGCGTTCTGTTCATGGCGAACCAGAACGTGGCGGACCGAAGAGTCGTACAGAGCGTCGTAAAGCGGCAGAGTGACGCCGCCGGGGTAGCCGAAAATGCATTCGACTTTCTCGCGCGCCAGGCATTCCAACACGATTTTTGCGCCGTTCGGTTGCACACTCACTCCTAAAACAAAAAGCCACTGAAGGAGGATTTTTGATCCCCCGCCAGTGGCCAAGATTCTTAGTAAATCAGGCCGATCAGGCGGGGCCGGCTACACCGGCCCCAATAATAATCAGCCCGACCGAAAGGATAGCGGTAAAGAGAGCGACGCTGCGCCGGATTGCCTGGTTGGGTTCCGAAATTGTCATCGGGTCTCTCGCAATTCAGAATACAGCAGAAGAATCGCAAATGCAAGAGCGAATTGCAATTATAAATATTAATGTTGGCATTGCCGTCGACCCTGATATGATCTTGGGGTTTGGCTAACCTAAGCGATTCCACCTCCCTCGATTCGCTTTACAACCAGGCGGCTCAAGCAACTCGCGCCGGATCGCGCGGGTTCTTCTTCGCCACCCAGCATTTTCCGATCGACCTGGCCCGAGCCGCGCACGCCGTTTACTGGTTTTGCCATTACACTCTGGAACTAAGCCGCCAGGCCGCGAACCAGGAGCAGGGCCGGTCCGATCTGGACCAGTGGGCGTCCATGGTCACTTCGGGCTTGCGCGGGCGATTGGCGCGGCATCCGGTGCTCGACGTGTTTTTGGATACCGTGGATCAGCGCGCGATCCCGCACGATTATCCGGTGCAACTGATCGAAGGCGCGCGCATTGACCTGGATCACACCAGCTATGCAAGTTTTTCGCAGCTTCGCGGGCGCTGCCATCGTATGGGCGGAATGGTGAGCCTGATGCTGGCGCACGTCATCGGATTCCGCGATCCCGCGCTCGATTATATGTTGGAGCTGGGAATCGCGATCGAGTTGACCACTCTGCTGCGCGACACTGGGGCTCACCTGGCGCGCGGGCACGTGTATTTGCCTGCCGAGGAAATGGAAGCGGCCGGGTACTCGGATCGCGATCTGGCGGCGCAAACGCGCAATGACGCATTTCGCGAGCTGATGCGCGTGCAAGCCGGTCGGATCCGCGGCTATTTTGAAAACGCGGAGCCGGGAGTTGCGCTGCTCGATCCGCGCGGAAGATTCGCGGTAAAGGTCGCGTTCGACCTGTACCGGCAAACCCTGCGGCGAATCGAGAGCTCGGATTTCGACGTGTTCCGCAGGAGCGCGAGCGTGCCGGCAGTGGAGCGAGCCTGGATCACGGCGCGCTCCATGGCCGGTCCCATGACGCGCCGCCTGTGGAGGGTCATGAGTGCTTAGCGGCATCGACCCTTTATGGGTCGCGCTGGCAGTGGCCGCCGTGATGGCCGCGTTCTTCGGCTTATCGCGGCGGCGCTACCTGTCGATGCCGAACCTGCCCGTCGTCCGATCTGAAAAACCGCCAGATTGCATGGTGGTGATTCCGGCGCGGAACGAAGAGGCTTTCATTGAACGCGCGGTGCGCAGCCTTCCGAACGACACCGTGATCGTGGTGGACGATCATTCGGGGGACAACACGGCGGACGTCGCTCGCGAGGCCGGTGCCGGGGTCCTGCGCGCTCCGGATCTGCCGCGCGGAGCGGTGGGAAAATCGAATGCCTGCATGGCCGGCGCGCGCGTGCTGACGTCGAAATGGGTGCTGTTCGCCGATGCCGACACGTGGTTTGAACCGGGGTTCCTGGAATCGGCGGTGAGTTTTGCGGAAGTGAATCAGCTCGCGATGTTGTCGCTGTACCTGAGGCAGGAATACGAGACATTTTCGGAGCAGGCGGTGGGCCCGTATCTGGCGGCGTTGCTTTTCTGCGGAGTGAGTCCGAAGGCCGACCCGACCGCTGTATTCAACGGGCAGTGCGTGCTGGTCCGGCGCGAGCCTTATGAATTTCTGGGCGGGCATGCGGCGCTGCTCAACACCACTTCAGACGATGTGAAGCTGGCCGGCCTGGCGGAGCGGCATCGTCTGAAATTCACGACCGCGCGTGCGGATCGGCTGGGGCATGCGCGTTTCCGCGAACCTGCGGCGTCGTTCCGACGCAGCGCGTATCGCATCCTGTTATTGGGCTCGTGGGTGGGAATCATGATCATCGCGGCGACTCTGGTCGCGGCGCTGTGGCTGCCCGCGCTCGCATGGATGATCGCGCATCGGGAGTGGATTCCAGCCGTGGTGTTCGCGCTGCTGCCCTCGCTGCTGCTGCTCGGGTGGTGTCAAAGCCTCGCGCGGGCAATGCTGGCGCCGTGGGCGATCTATGCGACGCTTCCGATTCTGTTGTTTTCAATGACGGGCGCAGCCGCCGGGAGACAGATGAAGTGGAAGCGCCGCGTCGTCTGAAAAGTTATGATAACGGTTGAGTGGAGACGGCAGTACAGGAAATCGTGGCGGACATCGGCGTGCTCGATGACGATGTGGATTTTCGCAACTACATCGAAGACTGCCTGAAAGACGAAGGCATTTACACCGTCCGCACCTTCGCCACGGCGGGCGAACTGTTCCACGGCTGCGAGGAGCATCTGCCGAACATCGTCCTGCTGGACATGAAAATGGGCGAAGCGAGCGGCGATAAAGTGCTGGAACAACTGCTGGCGCGCTGGCCCGGATTGTGCGTGATCGTCATCACCGGATACCCGTCGCTTGAAGACATGCGCGCGACGTTCAAGCTGAAGGTGTTCGATTATCTGGCCAAGCCGTTTTCGCTGGCGCAACTGCGGCAGACACTTCGAAACGCGGCGGAGGCGTTCGGGCTGGGGCGCAGTCCGCAGGATCGTCTGCGCGAGCGGCTGGGCCACGCGATCAAGATGCTGCGCGTGGAGCGCGATTGGTCTCTGAAAGATCTGGCGACGCACACCCGGCTGAGCGTATCGCAGATCAGCGCGATCGAGCGCGGGACCAATCTGCCGAGCATCGAGAGCCTGCTGGCGATCTCCAAGGCGTTCGAGAAGCGGCCGTCGGAGATTTTGGGCGGGATCGATTTTTGAAGCTTTCTGAAGAAGCCGGGGTTCGATTCGTGGAGGGTCCCTCAGGTCAGCCGCTGATGCGTACGGCACGCGATGCGGGTCTGGTGATGGACGCCTGCTTCTCGCATAAGACGACGCTCGCGCTGGCACTATTTCACTCCGTCGAGCAACTCGAGATTCAGCAGGCAACGCACCAACCCGTACACCGCGGTCGAGCCATCCGGAGTCAGAATCACAGGCGCAATTCCGAAGACGCCGCTGGGGTCGTCGGGAGTCAGCTCGCGGGCGGTTTGAGTTGCGCCGGTCTGCGGATTCAGTTTGTAAATGCGCAAGTGGCAACCGTTGTCGGCTGCGAAATAGAGAGTCTGGCCGTCGGAGCTCCAGCGGATGAACTGGTCGTTTGGAGCAGCTCCCGGAATGGGCGCTGCCGCGGCGCCATCGATGGAATAAATCGTGAGCGCGCCATTCGATGGTTTCGCGACCACGCGTTTTCCATCCAGCGAGACCGCGTTCCCGCTAATCGACATGCCTTCGGGCGTGAACGCGCGCGGGGCATCGGGTGGAAATACGTTTTGAATATACAGGCGCGAGCCCTTGCCGGATTCGTGAGCCGCGAACACGATGTGCTTCGAATCGGGCAGCCACTGTGCGCCCAGCTCGTAATTCAATCCGATTTTCGGCAGATGAACCGCCTCGCCCGCGCCGGTCGGAACCGCGAGCATTTCCGGAGGCTGGGAGTGAAGAATGGTCAGCGCCCACTGGCCATCGGCCGACAACGATGAAGCCTGGCCCTCGCCGAGCACCACTGGAGGCGAGCCATCGGTTTTGCGCAGCGCGACTTCGTAGTTCTTGCCGGCGCTAAACTCGGTGAACAGCAACATGCGGCCGTCGGCGGAAAGATCGGCGGGCAGCGATTGGATCAAATATGCAAGATTTTTTTCCTGGTTCGCACCGACGATCAGGCCCATCATTTCGTTGCGAGTGCCTTCGTCGCTCGATAAGAGGACGCGGCCGTCGTGGCTCATGTCTTGTAGGACCAAAGCGGCGGGCGATTCGAGCACTTGGCGCCGCTTACCGTTCAACGTGACCGCGTACAGCGAGCGCGCGTAACCGGAATCCGCGCCGGCGAACCAAATCTCAGTGCCCGCCGGATTCCACACCACGCCTTCAATCGATTCCCAGCCGGGCGAGATGACGGTCTTGTTCCCTTGGAGATCGAATACGGAAATGTCGCCGCGATCGTCCCAGCGCAGGGAATGGTCTGCGATGGCGATGCGCTTTCCGTCCGGCGAAAAGCGTACGGATGAGATCCACCCGGCGGTCTTATAAATCACATTGCCGATGGGAAATTCCAGGCGCACGACTCCATCGACCATATGCGCGACGGCCAAACGGTCGCTGTTCGGCTCCCAATCGGCGGCGTAGACGTTTTTGAGAAGGGATCGCGGAGTCCGCCGGCCAGCGGGACTCGGGCCAGCGTCGCCACCAGGCCATGCGGAGGCGAAGTGGGCATTTGAGGGTCGATGCCGACGGCGAGGTCGCCCGAACTCGATACGGAAAACAGGTGCGAGCCGGACATCGAAAGCGCGCGCGAATCCATGGCTGGGACGCGGGTCGAATAAATTTCGAAGGGATCGCCGTTCCAGGCGGCACTATAAACGATGTTCTTGCTGTCGGCGGCAAAGCGGGCGCTGGATGGATATCCTCGCTGAAACGTTAGACGGGTGTAATGCGGCTGCTGCGCGGGCGAAGTGAGGAGTCTCGCGATCAGGACTCCCGCGGCCGCTGCGATCAGCGCGCCCCCGACCGCGATCGTCGGCCAGTAATTGCGGCGCTTCGGCGGCTCCGCGGCGATCGCCTGCAACTGGCCGCTGGAATGCGTGGGCGCGGAGAGAGCGCGCAGCCCGAAGGCGAGGTCGCGCGCGGACTGAAAACGGTCGCCCGGATTTTTCTCGATGCAGTGGTCGACGATATTCACCATGGCGGGCGGCACTGTGGGCGGAAGATCGGGGGGATCGGCGGTAAGAATGGCGTTCATCACTTCGACGGCCGAGCCGGCCGTGAAGGCTCGCTTGCCGCCCAGCATTTCATAAATGACCAAGCCGAAGCTGAAAATATCGGAGCGATGGTCGGCGGGGCGCCCGCGGACCTGTTCGGGGGACATGTAGCCGACGGTGCCCATCACCATGCCGGGCTCGGTGGTCCCGATGGCCTGCGTGGCGTCTGGATCGGCGGACTTCGGCGCTTCGACTTTGGCGAGGCCGAAGTCCAGAATCTTCGCGCGGCCGTCGCGAGTCACCATGATGTTGTCGGGTTTCAGATCGCGATGGACGATTCCAGCGGCGTGAGCGGCCGCGAGACCGTTGGCGATCTGGGCCGCGATTTCGATGGCCTTGCGCAGCGGCAACTGCATCAGGTTGCGGAGCGAATCGCCTTCGACTAATTCAGAGACGAAATAATTTTCGCCGACATCGAAGACGGACATGATGTTGGGGTGGTTCAACGCGGCGACGGCTTTGGCTTCGGTTTCGAACCGGTCGCGATTGGCGGGGTCGGGGAGAAGTTTTAAGGCAACGTCGCGGCCGAGGCGGGTGTCGCGGGCCTTATAGACCTCGCCCATGCCGCCGGCGCCGAGGGGGGAGATGATTTCATAGGGACCGAGCCGGGTTCCAGGGGCGAGCGCCATTCACTCATGATTACAGATTTCAAAAGACACTTCTGATGTACGTCGCGGGCGGCCGGGGCTTCTGGACTTATCGCCAGGCGTGTTCCGGCCGCCGATGATTCGAGGAAACTTCTAGCTGAAGATGATCTGGGGAGTCGCTGTATGGCGTCCCTCGGTTTCTCTGCTTTCGAATAATGTTCCCTCTCTGATTCCCCACTTACGAGGAGCTTATCGAATCGATTCGAAACAATCTCCCGTCGATGCCATGCTACGAGCTGACACCGCAAGGCGTTAGCGGCCTCCGAGAGTTCAGTACCACTCTAGTGCGACGAGGCTTCCTGGCCAGGAAGTTTTTCTTGATTCCAAGGTAGCAGGGCGGATCAAGCACTTTTCGCTAACTACTTGGAATTAAGAGGACAATTCTCTGTGACCGGCTAAATCTCTCGCGACGTGATTTCGTATTTGAAGTTGTCGGGGTCGAGGCAGTCGATGCGGCCTTCGCTCGATTCAGCCTGCGGATACATCAGGAATCCGACGGGCGCGCCGGCCGATCCAGGCAACGCGACATCGTGCGCGAAGTTGTAGGCCATCCAGTTCATTTCCCACGAACCGAAGAGGCGTTTGCGCGCGGCCTTGACCATTTCGTCGTCAAGCGGGCGATTTCCAGGCGGCTCTTCGAGGACGACTTTGCGAACATCGGCGGGATCGACCGGGACCCATCCATGACTGGCGATGTAGACTTCGGCGCGGCAGTGCTGCGCTTTCGTGATGTTTTCCGTCGATGTGCCGAGGCTCTTGTATCCCAGATCCGACTTGGCGACGCGGATGCCGTAAACGTCTCGCGCGGGAAGGCCGGCGGCGCGGGCCAGGCCGACGTAGAGCGCATTGAGATCGGCGCATTTGCCGCCCAGGTCCCGCGATTCGAGCATGAAACGGATATTGCCGACTCCGCAGCCGCGGGTTTTGGGATCGCGAAACGTGTTGGCGACGATCCATTCGTAGATGGCGCGGGCTTTGTCGAGGTCGGTCTTCGCGCCGGCAGTAATTTCAGTGGCCGTTTCTTTCACGATGCCGTCGGTGGGTAGCATTTTAGTGGGCCTTCGGAAATATTCGAGCTCGGCTCGGTCCGCTTTGGGGGCTTTGCCGGGGGTGGAGAGATCGACTGCATAATTCCTGGTCGCGATTCGGCTGGTGAGCGTTAGGACTGGCTTTGCCCGGCCGGGAAATTCAGCAGTCACGATTCCGAGTCCGTCGGCTTTGGCCTCGACGATCCTGGCCGTCTGGGAGTCGAAGGTGTTCGAGAGCGTCTTCTGGAACGGAGTTTCCCGTGTGAGCGCCGCCGGGAGCCAGACGCGTGTTGGGCCAGAAGATTTCAGAATTTCGACGCGCGTGGTGATTTCGAAGGTGCGCCAAGTGGTGGAGTCCTCGGCGAGTAGATATTTCGCGGCTGGAAGCGCGGCGCCGGCGGATCTGAGAAAGTCTCGACGGTTCACGGAGGCTCCTTTGGCTCAGAGATATTTTACGACGGTCGGCTTCGGGTTGGTGATGGCCGACGGGACGGTTTGGTTCTGTCTTTCTTGACCGATCTTAGACCGCGTTTGAGCCAAGGAATGTTCTGGTCTCCTCGGCGATCTCGTAGTAGCGCGGGAAAATCTGCAGATTAACGAAGGCGTCCTCCCGGGTCACATGAGAGGGCGTCTCGCGTGGATGCCCCAGCTCATTCCGCTGACTACGCATTGGATCGAAGGTAGCGACGGCCATTACCGTCGCGTTTTCCGGAAATCCCGCTGGCGACCGCTTCTGGATCCGCTGGATTTTTTCATGAACCCAATCGAGCTTGGGCTTCATGGAGAAGCGGCCGAGCAACTTGTTGAAGGCGGATCGCTCTGCCGGGATCGCTAGAGCGCTTTGCAGTGAATCACAAAGGAGGAGAAAGACCCTTTCGGCCGCGATCCCGAGCATAACCGTAGACGCCACGAGTTCGCCCTTTCGGAATGTTTCAAGGCTCTCAGCCACGTACGCGATCACCGTCGGGTCCGGGGACGGAACTCTCGTACGAACGATTGACAGATAGCTGCTCGGATCGTAGGGCTGAGGGGCGGGCGAGGAGAGCACCTTGAGCCCATACGCCGTTACGTGAAACCAGGGTAGATCTGGATTGTTGTAATCCATACCCGGGCAGAGAATTCCTTCGCATACCAGCAGCCAGAAGACCTCACTTGCGAGAGTCACCAGTCTCCACCGTCCCTCGCGCCCAAGGTATTCAACGAATGGAGTGAACCCATCTCCTGTCTTATCGACGCACCTCCATCCTGGATCGGCACGGAGTCGGGCAAAGACAATTTGCCGCGCAGTCTCAACGTCCGCTCTCTCAGGGTCGAACGGTATCTTGCCAGCTGATGTCGCCATTTATTCTGAAGGTACACCAACGCCGTCTCGCCGCGTCCCGTTCCTAATCCTCCACCACAATCGACGGACCCGTAGTCTGCTCCTGACGACAACGCTCTTCGACCTTTTCAGCCAGCGATCTGAAAGGGGCGGCGTGCTCGTCGCCTGACGGACGCGTCGTCACTGGCTTGCCGGTGTCGCCGCCGATTCTTACTTCGGGGTCTAATGCCAGCTCGCCCAGGAATGCGATCTTCATCTGGTCCGCCGTCCGCTTGCCGCCGCCTTGGCCGAAGACGTCGATCCGCTCGCCCGATTGGGGGGCGATCAGGTAACTCATATTTTCGATCAAGCCCAGCATCGGGATGCGCACCTGCGCGAACATGTTCACCGCTTTGCGCGCGTCCTCAAGCGACACGTCGGAAGGAGTGGTGACGACGATGGCTCCGGTGATGGGGCAGGATTGCGCCAGCGACAGCGCCACATCGCCGGTGCCGGGAGGAAGGTCGATGATCAGATAATCGAGCTCGCCCCAATCCACGTTGCGGAGGAATTGCTGGATGGCGCTGTGGAGCATGGGGCCGCGCCAGACCAGCGGCTTGTCGCCCGGGTTTAGGAATCCCATCGACATGAGTTTCACTCCGTAGTTTTCGACGGGCTCGATACGGTCGTTCGAGGCTCGGGGAGGGCGATTGATGCCCATCATCAAAGGGATGTTGGGGCCGTATACGTCGGCGTCGAGGAGTCCGACGCGGCGGCCAAGACCTTTGAGCGCGAGCGCCAGGTTCACACTGACCGTGGTTTTTCCGACGCCTCCTTTGCCGGAGCCGACGGCGACGATGTTCCGGACGCCTGCGATCGGCATCTTCGGGGGTGCTTGAGGATTCATATTCACACCCAGAATACACGTGTAGACTGAGAGTCATGAAACTGGTGTGGCTCGCATTAGTGGGCCTGAGTGCGCTGGCGCAGGAACCGGAGTTTACGAAAGACAACCGGCTGGTGCGTCCGGCGGATTATCGCGAATGGATTTTCGTGAGCTCGGGGCTGGGGATGACCTATGGCGAGGCGACGGACGGCGGGCAGCCGCGGTTCGACAATGTGTTCGTGAATCGAAGGGCGTATAAAACATTTCTAGAAACCGGCGTGTGGCCGGATGGGACCATGTTTGTTCTGGAAGTACGGTCGTTGGCGAGCAAGGGATCGATTAATAAGGAAGGCCATTTTCAGGCGGGGATTGCGCACATTTCGGCTGAAGTGAAGGACTCATCGCGATTCAAGGATAAATGGGAGTACTTCGGTTTCCCCGATTCGGGCGAGCCGGCGCAGGCGCTGCCGAGGTCGGCGGGGTGCTTCGCGTGCCATTCGAAGAATGGAGCGGTGGAGAATACGTTCGTCCAGTTTTATCCGACGTTGCTGCCGGTGGCGAAGGCTAAGGGAACTTTGAAGAGCGGTGCTGAGAAATAATCGGCTGGTGTGGGATACTGGTGGGCCGTGAATCCTTCTCGAATCAGGCCTCTGCTGGCTCTTTTATGCGCTGCTAGCGGGTGTGCCGCACTCATTTACGAAATTGTCTGGTATCAACTGCTGGAGCTGGCCATCGGGTCGACAGCGGTGTCGGTGGGAGTGCTGCTGGCGACGTTCATGGGCGGCTTGTGCATCGGCAGCGCGGGATTTCCGCGGTTGAAAATCACTAGGAACGCGCTGCGAACCTACGCGACGATCGAAACCGGAATAGCGGTGTGCGGCGTGCTGGTGCTGATCGGGCTGCCGCTGCTGGATCGGGTTTATATTTTCTCGTCCCAGCACGGGTTCCCGGGAATGCTGCTGCGCGGATTGATGTGCGCGGTGTGTTTGCTCGCGCCGACCGTGCTGATGGGCGCTTCCCTGCCCGCGATCGTGCGCTGGATCGAATCGACTCCAGAGGCAGTTTCGTGGTGGGGATGGCTGTATGGCGCGAACACGGCGGGCGCTGTTTTCGGATGCCTGTTCGCGGGATTTTACCTGTTGCGGATTTATAACACCGCGACGGCGACGCTGGTCGCGGCGGCGATCAATTTGGGGGTTGCGGCGATCGCGTGGCGGTTGGGGTCGGGCGCTGCTGCGGAAGTCCCGAGGAAAGAAATCGCCATCCAGAAAAGCCAGTGGAGCATTTACGCCGCGATCGCCATTTCGGGAGCTTGCGCGTTGGGCGCCGAAGTGGTGTGGACGCGGTTGATGGGCATGCTGCTGGGCGCGACGGTGTACGTGTTTTCGATCATCCTGGCGGTGTTTTTGGTCGGGCTCGCACTGGGAAGCGGAGCCGGAGCGATGCTGGTCAAATCCGTGCCGGGGATGCGCCAGGCTCGAATCGCGCTGGGGTGGTGCCAGATATTGTTGACGTTGGCGATCGCGTGGACGGCCTATATGATCGCGGATTCGCTGCCGTATCTGCCGGTGAATCCGCTGTTGAGCACCAGCCCGTGGTACACGTTTCAGATCGATTTAGTGCGGTGTTTATGGGCGATCCTGCCGCCGACGATTTTGTGGGGCGCGAGTTTTCCACTGGCGCTGGCGGCGGTCGCGGAGCCGGGCGAGGATTCGGCAAGACTGGTCGGCGGGATTTATGCCGCCAACACGTTCGGCGCGATCGTGGGGGCGCTGTCGGTCAGCCTCATGATGGTGCCTTGGATCGGGACGCAGCATTCGCAGCAAGTGCTGTTGATGTTGGCTGCGGGGGGAGCTTGTTTTGCTTTTGCGCCGATGCTGCGGTCCATGACGGTGACGGGTTTGGTGGCGGCGTCAGTGGCAGTCGCGGGACTGCTGGCTTTGAATGTCGATCCGATTCCGGGGACGGTGATCGCCTATGGAAGGCGGACGGCGATTTACGCGGGACAGTCGCGTATCCTTTATACCGTTGAAGGGCGGAACTCTTCGGTGGCGATTTCGCAGTGGAACGACGGGGCAATTGAAGTCGACGTGAACGGCCACGTCGAGGCGACGACAGAGCCGTTCGATATGAAGCTCCAAAGAATGGTGGGGCACTTGCCGGGGCTGCTGCATCCGAACCCGAAGTCGGTGCTGGGGATCGGATTCGGCGCAGGGGTTTCTGCGGGCACGTTCACGACGTATCCGGGAATCGAGAAGATCACGGTGTGCGAGATCGAGCCGGTGATTCCGCCCACGTCGACCAAGTATTTCGCGCGTGAGGATTACGACGTGCTACATAATCCGCGAACCCATATCGTGTTCGACGACGCGCGGCATTATGTAATGACGACGACGGAGAAATACGACGTGATCGCGTCGGATCCGCTGGATGTGTTCGTCAAGGGGACGGCGGCACTGTATTCGAAGGAATATTTCGAGGCGGTGAAGGCACATCTGAATCCGGGAGGGTATTTTTCGCTCTATGTCCCGCTGTATGAGAGCGATTTGAAGACCATCAAGAGCGAACTTGCCACGTTCTTCGAAGCGTTTCCCAACGCGACCATCTGGGTGAATACGCGGAGCGGCCTGGGCTACGACATGGTTTTCCTGGGGCAGGCGGAACCCCTGCGAATCAATCTGGATGAAGTGCAGGCGCGGTTGAATCGGCCGGATTATGCTCCGGTGGCTCGTTCGTTGAGCGAGATCGGGATTCATGCGCCGGTGGATCTGTTCGCGACGTTTACCGGGCAACGGTCGGATCTAGCGCCGTGGCTGGAGGGCGCGGAGATCAATCGCGACGGCGATCTGCGCCTGGAATACCTGGCGGGGTGGGGCATCAATTCGGCGATTGAGGATCCTATGTACCGGCAGATGTTGAGCTACCGGCATCGGCCGGACAATTTGTTCACGGGCTCGACGGAGCAGGTAAGTGCACTGATGTATGCGCTGTCGATGGGGTCCTCGCCGCAGCCCTAATGCCCTGGATTCATCCGGATGATATAGTTGGCTCTATGAAAATTTGCTGCGGACTCATATTGTTGGGAATGGTCACGGCTTCGGCCCAGCCGCCGAGGAACGGTCCCGATCCGGCGCTGGTGGCTTCGCGCAACGCCAAAGAAAAGGAACTGGAATCGATCGCCATCATCGACCGCAAGGTCATGGTGCCGATGCGCGACGGCAAGCGCATGGCGGCCGATATCTACCGCCCGAAGGACGCGTCGAGCAAGGTACCCGATCATCTTCGTGCGCACGCCGTACAACTTCAATTACTGGGACGTGCGGAACGGCGTCGCCGCGCGACATGACGGCGCAGCTCGACGCGGTGAAGCGCGGCTATGCGTACGTCGAGATGAACGAGCGCGGGCACTTCTTCTCCGAAGGCAACTACGACATCCTGGGGCCGCCGCTCACCGATGGGACGGACGCGATCACGTGGATGTCGTCGCAGCCGTGGTCGAACGGCAAGGTCGGCACCATCGGCTGCTCGTCGACCGCGGAGTGGCAGCTGGGCGTGGCGGCGCAGGGGAATCCGGCGTTTGCGGCCATGATCCCGCAGGGATTCGGCGCGGGCGTGGGGCGCGTGGGTCCGTATTACGAGCAGGGCAACTGGTATCGCGGCGGCGCGGTGCAGATGCTGTTCATCGCCTGGCTGTATGGCGAGCAGAACCAGGTGCGGCCGATGTTCCCGCCGAACACGTCGCAGGAAGATCTGATTCGCGCGTCGAAGGCGTTCGATCTGGCGCAGCAGCTGCCGCCGGTGGACTGGTCGAAGGCGCTGACGCATCTGCCGGAGCAGGACATCATCGAAGCGGTGGACGGGCCGCACGGGATTTTCGCCGACCGGATGGAAGTGTCGACCGGCGGCGCGATGATCAAGCGCGCGCCGAACGATCCGGCGTGGTATCGCGGCGGGCTGTGGCACGACAACATGCCGATCAACGTCCCGGGATTCTGGTTCATGTCCTGGTACGACGTTTCGGTGGGGCCGAACCTGGCGGCGTACAACTACGTGCGCAAGACCGCGAAGCCGGAGATCGCCAAAGAGCAGTACGCGGTGATCGCGCCGACGCTGCACTGCTCGCTACACGCGCGCGACCGAACACACGGTGGTGGGCGAGCGCGACATGGGCGACGCGCGGCTCGACTACGACGAGCTGCACCTACGGCTGGTTCGATCATTTCCTGAAGGGCGAGGACAACCACGTTCTGGAGAACATGCCGCGAGGTGCGCTACTACACCATGGGGTTGAACAAGTGGCAGACGTCGGACACGTGGCCGCCGGCGGGCGCGCAGCCGATGACGTTCTATCTTTCGAGCGGCGGCAAGGCGAACAGCTTGAACGGCGACGGCGCGCTGACGACCTCGGCGCCGGGTGCGGACAAGCCGGACGGGTTCGTCTACGATCCCATGAATCCGGTGCCGTCGTACGGCGGCAACGTCTGCTGCACGGGCAACGCCGTGGCGGGCGGCGCGTTCGATCAGCGCAAGATGGAAGCGCGCGCCGACATCCTGGTGTACACGTCGGAGCCGTTGAAGGAAGGGATCGAAGTGAGCGGGCCGATCGACGCCGACGCTATATGTATCGCTCGGACGCGAAGGACACCGACTTCACCGTGAAGGTGATCGACGTGTATCCGGATGGCACCGCGTACAACCTGGACGAGACCATCCAGCGGTTGCGGTATCGCGACGGGTACGACAAGCCGCCGGTGTGGATGGAGCCGGGCAAGGTTTACAAAGTCGGCGCTCCAGCCGATGACCACCAGCAACTATTTCCCGGCCGGACACCGCATCCGCATCGAGGTATCGAGCAGCAACTTCCCGCGCTTCGACCGCAACATGAACACGGGCGGCAACAACTACGACGAGACCAAGGGCGTGGTGGCGCATAACGCAGTGCACCACTCGGCGCAATTTCCTTCGCAAATCACATTGACGGTAATTAAGAAGTAACCCTCACACCTGTATGCGACCGCTGGCCGGGCTTCTCCTGATGGCATATGCGGGTGCTCAGCCTGTCTTCACGGACGTGTTTCCGCCGCAGGAATACTCGGCGCGGCGCGCTCGCGTGATGGAAAAGATCGGCGACGGGGTCGCCATCGTGCAAGGGACCACGGAGCGTCCCGGCGAACAGCCGCTGCGGCAGAGCAATCAATTCTTTTATGTGACCGGAGTGGTCGAGCCGCGGGCGCTGCTGATCATCGATGGGAAGGCCAAGCGCTCCACGCTGTTCTTGAATTTCCGCAACGAACGCCGCGAACAGAAAATGTTTGGGCCGGGATTGTATCCCGGCGAAGAGGCGGCGGCCGCGACCGGGATCGACGCGGTGTTGCCTCGCGATGAGTTCGCGGGCGTAGTCGCGGGATTCAAAGAGCGCACGATTTACACGACGCATCGGCCGGAAGTGCTGGGCGAAGCTTCGTCGAGCGATCCGGCGGCGCTGTGGAAAGCGACCAAGGAAGATCCTTGGGACGGACGGGTGTCGCGCGAAGAGGCGTTCATCGGGAAGCTAAAGGCGGCGTTGCCGGGGTCGGAGATTCGAGACTTGGATCCGATTCTGGATGAGTTGAGAGCGTTCAAGAGTCCGCGCGAGATCGCAATATTGCGAGAGGCGACGCGGATCGCCGGACTGGGAATCATGGAAGCGATGCGCGACGCTCGGCCGGGCATGTACGAATACGAATTGCAGGCCGACGCGGAGTACGTGTTCAAGAAGAACGGCGCGTATGGGGCGGCGTATTTCGCGCTGATCGCAACGGGAAAGAATACCTTCTATTCGCACTATCACAAGGACACGGCGAAGTTGGAAGATGGGGATCTGGTGCAGTTCGACTACGCGCCGGATTACAAATACTACGCGTCCGATGTGACGCGCGTGTTCCCGGCCAACGGGAAGTTCACGCCGCGGCAGCGCGAGTTTTATTCCATTTACTTGAAGCTGTATCGCGCACTGATGGGGTCGATTCGCGTTCATGCGACGCCCGAGGAGATCATGCAGGACGCGATTCGCAAGATGGACGCGATTTGGGCGGCTTACACGTTCACCGATCCGAAGATCAAGGAAGCGGCGAAGCAGTTCGTCGACTCGTTTAAAGGTCGAAGGGTGAACAGCTTGGGACATTCGGTGGGTATGGAGGTGCACGATGTCCGCAATCCGGGGCCGACGCTGGAACCGGGCGAAGTGTTCACCATCGAGCCCGCGATGCTGATTCTGGATGAGCATGTGGGCATCCGCTTGGAAGATATGCTGCTGATGACAGAGAACGGTTACGAAAACCTGTCGGCATTTGTACCCATCGAAATCGCCGACATCGAGAAGATGATGACCAAGCACGGGCTGAGCGACGCGCAGATCAAAGTGAAATGATCCTACGGATTTTTACCGTATTTGCGAGCGTCGCGTGTTTCGCGCAGACGCTTCCTCCGGCTCCGGGGGCGCATGTGGTGACGATCTCGGCTCCCGGAGAGCGCGGGAATGAGCCTGGGATCGCGGTAAATCCGCACGATCCGAAGCAGGTGGTCGCGGTGTACCAAGGCCGGGCGCGGGCGGCTTATTCGATCGATTCGGGCCTCACGTTTACACTCGCCGAAGGGACCGCGCCGACCGACTGGCGCAGCGCGGGCGACGTATCGACTGCGTTCGACAATCAGGGTCACGCATTTCTGTGCTATCTGACGTTCGATCGCCTGGGGACCACTTCGTATTGGGCGCACGGCGCGGGGCGAAATGGAATTTATGTGCGTCGATCGCTGGATGGAGGAAAAACGTGGGAGAAAGATGCCGTCGCGGTGAAAGCGTTTCCGACCGGAAATGAGCCGGGGATTCAATGGGAAGACATGCCGCGGATTTTTTCCGACAACGCGCCGAAGAGTCCGCACGCGGGGAATTTGTATGTGGGATGGATCGAGTGGCAGATCGATCAGTCGGTGATTTTGTTTTCGCGATCGACGGACCATGGGCTGACGTGGTCGCCCGCGATGCGGATCAGCACGCATGCGGGGCTGCCTCGCGATGACAACGGTGGATTGGTCGGGTTTGTGGGGACCGTAGGCGCGGATGGGACGATTTACGCGGTGTGGAACGATTCGAACAGCATCGCTTTCACGCAGTCGCACGACGGCGGAAAGACATTTGCGCCATCGCGATCGATTATCGAAACCGGTCCGCCGTATTTCGGGGGAGTGCCGGGAGTCTCACGCGTGATGGGGTTCCCACAGATCGGTGTGGACTGGAAGAATGGACGGTTATACGCGTCGTGGAGCGATTACACCAACGGCGACATCGATGTGTTTTTATCCACTTCGGCCGATCAGGGGCGCACGTGGTCTAAAGGGACGCGCGTGAACGACGATCCGGTGCACGATGGGAAAGACCAGTTTTTTCAGTGGATGGCCGTGGATCCGATGAGCGGCGACGTGTATGTTCAGTTTTACGATCGGCGGGAGGATGCGGCGAATCGGAAGACTCGCGTGACGCTGGCCCGGTCGACGGATGGAGGGCGCACGTTCACGAATTACGCATGGAGCCCGGCGGCCTTCGAGGGACAACAGGTTTTTCTCGGCGACTACGCGTGGTTGACCGCGTACGATCGTCGCGTGTATGGCGTATGGACAGAGGCGGCCGGCGGCGAAACTGCGCCGGGGCAGCGTGGGGCCACGGTGGTCCGTGTGGGGACCGCGGATTTCAACCAGCGTTAATGCGCCGAAGTCAGCGCGAGAACCGCGAAAGCCGTAGCTGCATCGCTCATGAAACGGCCGACGTCGGTCGAGAGGTCGCGCTGTTTATTCAGAGAATACGCCGGCCAGAGGCCGATCTTGTCCTGATTGCGATTCAGCCACGCGATCCCCTGCTTCATCGCGGAAGATTCGCGGGAAACGCCGGATTGCGGCAGCGCGAACATCACGAGACCGGTCGCGTATCCATCGCTCCTTGAATCCTGCGGGGTGCCGTCGTGGCGCTTCCAGGTTCCGATCATGGTGGAAAGACTCCAGCCGCCGTCCTTCTCCTGATGGTTCAGCGCGTCGTCAACGATGGATTTTTTCTGCGCGGGAGTCAGCAGATCGGGCAGAATCGAAGCAGCGTACAGGACATAAAGGCGATTGACCAGCGGTTGCGCATCCAGGTTCTGGCGCAGATATTCTCCAAGAAGCTTCACGCCTTGCTGAATCTCGGGCTTCGAACCATACTGATCCGGCGCGAGGCCGACGGCGATGGCGGCGAGAGAGGCGCCCCAGTATTGCGAATCCTCGCCTTCCCAAGGCGCGTTATGGAAATTCAGCCAGGTCCAAGCGCCCTTCTGCGGTCCGTCTTTCAGCTGCAAGGTCCACATGTTGTCGAGCGCGCACTGCGTGTCGCGGCTGAGTTCACGGGACTGGGTATCATAGCGGGCAAGAATCAGAGCGTTCAGAATCGATTCGGTGCCGCGGGATTCGGCGGTCTTGGGAACGCCGCGCGTCGCGTCTGGATAAAAGGGCTCCACTTCGCTCCACTGGCGGACGCGCTTAGTGACGTTGTCGAGAAGAGCGCGCTCGGGGACGGAAGGCGCGGTCTCGCCGAGGGCTGATCGAAGCGCGGGCCGTCCCAAGGCGTAGGGCATCGCGGTGTGACAGGAGATGCAGAACGTGCCATGATCCCGCGCCGACTGCGGCCAGCTTTCCCACCAGGTGGCGCGCTGATCGAGGTAGCCGGCCGCGGTTTTGCTACTCCACGTGGCCGATTCGTCGGATGCGGCGTGTGCGCCGATCGCGCAAAGAAGCGCTGCGAAGATGGCGGTTCTCATAAAAGAATCCTACACCAAGAAGAGCTTGTGTTTCGGGCGGGTGATCACTTGACGTTACAGTGTCGTGTATACTGGTCAGATGCGTTTGGGTCTCTTTGCTTCTCTTTTGTGTGTTTTGCCTGCCCTGGCTCAAGTCTCCGCGCTTCTTTCCGGCACCGTTACCGATCAATCCGGGGCAGCGATTTCCGCGGCGACTATTACCGCGAAGAATTTGGATACCGGAGCTACCCGCGTCGCGGTGTCTGACGATACGGGACGATATCAGATTTTTTCACTTCCCGTGGGACGCTACGAAGTTCGAGCGAAGAAAGCGGGATTCACGGAAACCGTTCGGACCGGTGTTCAATTAGCCGTCGGTCAGGATGCCACCGTCGATTTCCGTTTGCCGGTGGGGGAATCGAGCCAGCAGGTTACCGTTAACGGCGACGCTCCGCTTGTGAGTTTGACGACGGCGGATAGCTCGGGTCTGGTCGCGCAACCCCAGGTTAAAGATCTGCCGCTGAACGGGCGAAGCTACGATGAGCTTATGACGTTAAATCCCGGCGTGGTTAATTTCACCTGGGAAAAAACGGGCGGAGTGGGGGTATCGAACTCTACTTCGGGAAATAACTTTGTGGTTTCCGGCAACCGCCCGCAGCAAAACTTATTCCTATTGAACGGGATCGAGTTTACGGGTGCGGCTGAGAATAATATGCAACCGGGTGGCGTTAGCCAGCAATTGTTGGGCGTCGATGCCGTGCGGGAGTTCAATTTGCTCCGGGATTCCTACAGCGCGGAGTATGGCAAACGCCCCGGAGCGCAGGTATTGATTGTCACGCAATCGGGAGCGAACCAGGTTCACGGGTCGCTATACGAGTTCATTCGTAATAACGATCTGGACGCTCGCAATTTCTTCGATGGCAAGCTCCGTTCCGGGGTTTCAACGCGATCAGTTCGGCGCTTCCATCGGCGGACCGATCCGAAAAGATAAAACCTTCTTTTTTCTGAATTACGAACAATTGCAGCAGCATCTTCACCAGACCGGCGTCGACCTGGTTCCCGACACCAACGCGCGCAACGGACTCTTACCATGCAAGATCATCAGCCCCGCGCCGACCACCTGCCCGGCCTCTGGTCTCGTTCCCGAGGGTGTTTCGTCGTTAATTAATTTATGGCCCGTTCCGAGCCCCGGGGCCCCGGATTTTGGAGGAATTTCAGAAGCGTTCAATAATCCCTTGCAAACCATTCGGGATAACTTCGGCACCGCTCGCGTGGATCACGTGTTTTCGAGTAAAGATAGTCTGAACGCGATCTATACGGTCGACGATAGTGCGGCTTTTACCCCCACCAGTACGAATCTCTACAGCACAGATGTCGAGAGCTTGCGGGAGCAAGTTGCCAGCCTGGAAGAGACTCATATCTTTTCCGCTTCGTTGTTAAATACGGCTCGCGTTGGATTTTCGCGGGCCGGTTATTTCTTTACCGGAGAACCGACGCCCAACACCCCGGCGGCGGCCTTACCAGGATTCTTGCAAGGCGACCCCATTGGCGCAGCGGTAGTGGGGGGCAGCGCTGCGTCGAATCCGGCGGCGCAGATCGCTTTGGCCGGTAGCAACAATGGAAGTAACCTTCATCTGGCACGAGATCTGTTTATCTATGAGGACCGGATATCGTTTACCAAGGGACGCCATCAGTTTAACGTAGGCGCGTGGTTCCAGCGGCTCCAGTCGAACGAACTCTTAGCGCTAAGCCAGTATGGGCAGGCGACCTTTACTAGTCTTCAAACTCTACTTCAAGGAACGGTGGCGACACTTCTATACGATCCGGCTCCGACGGCATTGAACTGGCGGTCATGGTTCGGCGCTCTATACGCGGAGGATGTGATTCGTGTGACTTCGCAGTTCACCGTGTCGCTCGGCTTCCGTGATGAATTCAGCACTGGTTGGAATGAGGCGCACGGCCGGGCCGCGACCTACACCTTCACCGATGGAGTCATTTCGTCGCAGCCGAATATCGGCAATTCGGCATTTACCGTAAATCATGCTAAATTCCTGCCACAGCCCAGAATCGGCCTCGCGTGGAGCCCGTTCCGTAACACCAGCAAGACCGTGATTCGCGCTGGATTCGGGATGTATAACGATCTTCAGGACGCGCTGGGATATCGCACGGATCAAAATGCTCCCTTTAATCCGACTTATAGCCTACCCACAGTTCCCGTAGGTCAACTTCAGATTTCACCATCGGCGCCGGTACCGGCAGCCGCGAAGTTGGTACCGGGCGGCGTCCAGCCTAATTTATTTACCCCGACGCTGATCTCTTACTCGCTCAGGATCCAGCAGGAGTTGACTCCCAACACAGTTCTAACCGTTGGCTATGTGGGATCGCACGGATACCATGAGATTTTAGGCATCGACGCCAATGAGCCTTTCCCTGTGATCTGCCCTGCATCTCCTTGTCCAGCGACCTACCCGAACACTTTTCCCGCGGGCATCGCCGGCACTCCGGTTCCAGCAGGGACGTATTATGTCCCGACTGTAACTAAGCCGAACCCGGCACTCGCGAACACCTGGACTTATTTCTCGGAATCGAACAGTTCGTATAACGCACTACAGGTCGACGTGAATCATCGCTTCAGCAATGGCCTTGGGTTGCGCGGAGTATATACTTGGTCGAAGACGCTGGATGATGGAGATTCGGTAAACTCTACGACTTCGGGCAATGAGCCAGCGTTAGCGTCGAATCCGTTCAATCTTAAATCCGACTGGGGCTTAGCGAATTTCGATGTCAGAAATGTTGCGGCCATCAGTGGGACTTATGCACTGCCATTTAAGCGCGGCCTGATGACGAGCGGCTGGACGGTCAACTCGATTGTGACGCTTCAAGGAGGCTTCCCGTTCACTCCGCAGCTCAGCTACAATCCTTCGAACAATGGCGATACTCGAAATCCGGTTCGTCCGTTCGTAAATCCGGCATTTAGCGGACCAGTTATCTTGGGGAGTCCGAATCAGTGGTTTAACGCAAATGCGTTTCTGGCTCCGCCGAATAACAGTGGGTTTTACGGAAACTTGGGCAGAGATACCCTGATCGGCCCTGGCCTCGCCACTTGGGATTTCTCGGTTATGAAGGACATGCGGATCCGGGAGGGAATGACTTTGCAGTTTCGAGCGGAGTTCTTTAATATCCTAAATCATCCGAATTTCAATTCACCGAACGCGGTGGTCTTCACGCCGTCCGGAGTTTCGCCCACTGCCGGACTAATTACCAGTACGTCGACGACATCGCGACAGATCCAGATCGGATTGAAGCTCCTCTGGTAGCGGAATGCGACTACGCGGTTGGATCGTGATTAGCTTTGCAGGTCTTGCGGGCTGCCATCCCGGATCACCAGCCAAACCACAGATCACGATTGCGGCCGCAGCGAATCTTTCAGGTGTTTTCGATCGCGTCGGGTCGGCGTTTGAAGCTCAGACCGGGATTCATCCGGTGTTCAGCTTCGCGTCCACGGCGCAATTGTCCAAGCAGATCGAAAATTCCGCTCCATTCGATGTGTTCGCGGCGGCGGATGCGGAACACATCGACGCGCTCGATCGGGAAGGACTCCTGACGCCGAATAGCCGGGCCATATACGCAATCGGCGTCCTGGCAGTCTGGATTCCGGTGACCAGCCAGGCCAAGGTGGATCGACTGGAGGACCTGGCATCGCCGGCGGTGCGGGTAATTGCCGTTGCGAAGCCAGAACTGGCGCCGTATGGCGAGGCGTCCATCGATACACTACGGCATCTCGGGATTTGGGATCAGGTTAAAACCAAAGTGGTTTATGCCGAGAACATCAATATGGCGAAACAGTTCGGAAAATCGGGTAACGCGGATGCGGTGTTCACGGCTGATTCGCTGGTGCTCAAGGAAAGCGGGAAAGTTATTCGCGTGGATGCGAGCCTGCACGCGCCGATCGAACAGGCGCTTGGAATCGTCGGGCGTTCTCAAAATCAGAAAGATGCGCGACAATTTGTAGACTTTTTGCTCACCGGCGGCGGGAGGGCGATTTTGACCAGCTTCGGGTACGAAATTCCGGCTGGCCGTTAAACTATTTAACGCCTTTGTAGATCACGCGCCACATTTTACCTTTCTGGCTATCAGAGATATATAAAGATCCGTCGGGAGCCTGGGCGACGCCGTCGGCGCGGGCTACGGCGTCATTGGGATTCATCAGCGGAGATTTGCCGGCGAAGCCATTGGCGAAAATCTCATAGTTGCCGGATGGCTTACCGTCTGAGAAGGGCTGAAACGTTACGTTATAGCCATCCTGTGGCATGGGCGCGCGATTCCAGGATCCATGGAACGCAATAAATGCGCCGCCGTTATAATGCGCCGGAAATTGATTGCCGCTATAAAACATTAGATCCACGGGAGCCCAGTGGGCCGGGAAGCTTGTCACCGGCAAAGTGAATTCGCTGCATCGGCCGACGGTCTTGCCGTCGCCGCCGTATTCCGGATTTAGCAGCAGCTTTTTCTGGCCGTAGTCATAAAAGCAATACGGCCAGCCGAAATTCGAGCCTTGGACCGCACGATACATCGGCTCGGCGGGCCGCGTGGCGTTATCTTCGGTGGTGAAATGCTCCGGGAACAGCACGTCGAGCTGATCGCGATTGTTCATCACGATGTACAAAGCGCCGTAGTTCCAGGCGATGGCCGGCATCTGGCGTAATCCAGTGGCGAAACGAACGCCGTCGGACTGTTTCTGGCCCAGCTTGTTGTCATCGAACTTCCAGATGCCGCCGTGCTGTTCCAGGATCGGGCAGGGATCTTGACCGGCCACGTGTACTTGGCGATCTTTGGACTGGCACGCGTTCGAGGGCGCACCGATGTTCACATATAGCGAGCCTTTTCCATCGAATGCGATGCCTTTGTCGCCGTGCTGATTGACTCCTTCTAGACCCGAAACCACGATCTCTGCCGGGCCGGCGGGCTTCAATTGTCCGGGCGTCATCTTATAGCGTTCGACGGAATTCATCTTGGCGACGTAGAGATACCCGTTGTGGAAGGCTATGCCAGTGCTGCTGCCTTCGCTGAAGGCCTCCTTGGTGTCGAAATGTCCGTCGCCGTGCGAATCGTGCAGCGCGACAATGCCGCCGGTACGATTGCGTCCGCCCAGCAGGGCGACGTAAACGTCTCCATTCGAGGCGACCGCAATATGACGCGCGGGGCCGATGCCATCGGCAACCACCAGGGCGCAGAATCCCTCGGGAAGCTGAATCCCGCCATTGCCGGCGTCACAAGCGGGAAGGGTCGCGGCGGCTGCGAATCCGGCTGCGAAAAGTACGGCCGCCAAACGGCTTGGAAAGATCATCCTAATCTCCTAACTTGAGGATCTCACGATTTTCCGGGGTGAAACAGATGATAAACTATAGACGACGAACTATGCGGCTCGGACGCATCATCCTGGCGAGTCTTACGGCCTTTGCGGCATCGTACTCTTTCGCGCAGAGCTTGCCGCGGCCCGCCGCTCAATCCGAATCGTTGCCCCGCCTGTTGCAGGCTGTGGCGCCCCTGTTTGTGACCGCAGGGGATTCGGCTTCCGCTGCGCCTGCTGTCCCGTCGAGCTCGCACGCTGTGTTCACGCTCGCCGCGCTGGTGCGGACTCCCTTGGCCGGTTCGTTATGTCTGGTCGCCAGCTTCGCCGCGGTGAATTTGCTGGCGCGGCGGCACCAGCGCATGCTCCTCCGCTGCTGATCCGGCTGCATTCGAGCGGCCGTTTCGTGTAATCGGGATCAGAGAATATTCTGGAGGCGCAGTCATGATTGACACATATCTCGCGAAGATCTTCGGCACGAAGCACGATCGCGAAGTAAAGAAGATGCGGCCGCTCATCGCGGCGATCAACGAATTAGAACCGCAGATTCAGGCGATGTCGGATGAAGAGCTGGCTGCGCAGACCGTCAAGTTTCGGGAACAGTTGGCGCAGGGCGCCACGCTCGACGATCTGCTGATTCCCGCGTTCGCCACGGTGCGCGAGGCCGGACGCCGCGTGCTGAACATGCGGCATTTCGATGTGCAGTTGATCGGCGGGGTGGTTCTGCATCGGGGCAAAATCGCCGAGATGAAGACCGGCGAAGGCAAGACGCTGGTGGCGACGCTGCCGGTGTATCTGAACGCGCTCGAAGGCAAGGGCGTTCACGTGGTCACGGTCAACGACTATCTCGCCAAACGCGACTCGGAGTGGATGGGTCGGGTGTACAAGGCGATGGGGATGACCGTCGGCGTCATCGTTCACGATCTGGACGACGAAGAACGCCGCGCCAGTTACGCCTGCGACATCACTTATGGCACCAACAACGAATTCGGCTTCGATTACCTGCGCGACAACATGAAGTTCCGCATTGCGGATTGCGTGCAGAGGTCGCATCACTTCGCCATCGTCGACGAAGTCGACTCGATTCTGATCGACGAAGCCAGAACACCGCTGATCATTTCGGGACCGAGCGAGGAGTCGACCGACAAATATTACAAGATCAATCGCATCATTCCGCGGCTGATTCGCGGCGAAGTGATCGAAGGTAAAGAGCCTGGACAGAAGTACACCACGGGCGACTATACCGTGGACGAAAAGCATCGCAGCGTGGCGCTGACCGAGGAGGGGTCGATCAAGGTCGAAAAGCTCCTGGGGCTGAACAATCTGTACGATGCGATCAACATGGAACTGAATCACCACGTGCAGCAGGGGTTAAAGGCGCATGTACTGTTTCATCGCGATCGCGATTACGTGGTGAAAGACGACGAAGTGATCATCGTCGACGAGTTCACTGGCCGCCTCATGCCGGGACGCCGCTGGAGCGATGGACTACACCAAGCCGTGGAAGCCAAAGAAGGCGTGAAAATCCAGCGCGAGAACCAGACGCTGGCGACCATCACGTTTCAGAATTACTTCCGCATGTACAAAAAACTCGCCGGAATGACCGGTACGGCGGATACGGAAGCGGCCGAGTTCGAGAAGATTTATAAGCTCGAAGTTACGATTATTCCGACCAATAGGGTGCTGCTGCGCAAGGAGTTTCAGGACGTCGTCTACCGTACCGAAGAGGAAAAATTCCGGAACGCCGCCAAAGAAATCAAGGAGTGCCACGAGCGAGGCCAGCCGGTGCTGGTGGGAACGGTTTCGGTGGAAAAATCCGAGAAATTGTCAGCTCTGCTGAAAAAAATCGGGTTGAGGAATCACACGGTCTTGAACGCCAAGAATCACGAAAATGAAGCCTTCATCGTGGCGCAGGCCGGGCGTAAAGGCGTAGTGACGGTGTCCACCAACATGGCCGGTCGAGGAACGGATATTCTGCTCGGCGGCAACCCGGAGTACATGGCGAAGGAGCAGCTTCGCAAACAAGGGCAAGATCCCGATCGCATGCAGACGGCCGCCGTCGGATCTCCGGAACGGCTGGAGTGGGACGCTCTACTGAATAAGTACAAAGCGGAGACGGCGGCGGAGCATGACGAAGTGGTCGCGCTCGGAGGGCTGCACATCGTCGGCACGGAGCGGCATGAATCGCGGCGCATCGACAATCAGCTTCGCGGACGCGCCGGACGACAGGGCGACCCAGGCAGCGCGCGCTTCTACTTGTCCTTGCAGGACGATTTGATGCGCATCTTTGGCGGGCCGCGCATGCAGACTCTGATGCTGCGGCTGGGCATGGAAGAAGACGTGCCGATCGAGAGCAAGATGATCTCGAAGCGCATCGCCGCGGCGCAGAAGGCGGTCGAAGCGCAGAATTTCGCTTCGCGCAAACACATTCTCGAATACGACGACGTCATGAACAAACAGCGGCAGGCGGTGTACGGGATGCGCCGCGCGCTGCTCGAAGGGCAGGATCAGAAGGAACGCGTCGCCGAAATTATCGGCGGGATTCTCGCGTCGTTCATTGACCTCCGCTGCCCCGAAAAAGCGCATTCGAGCCAGTGGGACTGGACCGGCCTCGAAACCGATATCCTGACGCAGTTCGGCGTAAAAATCCGCCAGGAAGAGCTGCTGGAACTGGATCGCCGGCAGATGGAAGAAGCGATCAACGAGCAGTTGCTGAAGAAATATCAGGAAAAAGAAGCGATGGTCGGACCCGAGCTGATGCGCGAAACTGAGCGCATGATCATGCTTAACGTCATCGACAACCAGTGGAAGGATCACCTGTTGTCGATGGACCACCTGAAGGAAGGCATCGGCCTGCGCGGCTACGGGCAGAAAGATCCCGCTGGTCGAATACAAGAAGGAATCCTACGTCCTGTTCCAGGACATGATGGATCGCATCGAAGACGAGACCATCCGCTGGCTGTTCTTCATGCAGCGCAGCGAAGAGCCGATGCAGCAGGTTCCGCATCCGGAATTGTGGGAAGATGAGCCGGAGGACGAAGACGGCGGCGAGCCGGAGGCGGTCGCGGTGGCGTCAGCCCATGAACAAAGGCAGTTGGAACAGCGGCAGGCCGCGCAGAATTCGGTGCTCGACCTTACGCGGACTATTCAACGCAAGAAGGAAAAAGAACTGGCGGCGCTTCAGTTCGTCGGCGGCGAAACATCGTCGGTGAAGCAGCCGGTGATCGCGGAGAAAAAAGCCGGGCGCAACGATCCATGCCCGTGCGGAAGCGGAAAGAAGTACAAAAAATGCCACGGAGCCTGAGAGCCGTCATTTTCGCCGCGCTGCTATCCGCCGGAGCGCGGGGCGCGATTTTTCCGGATCAGGTGGGGGCCTTTCAGAAAGGCGAGTTGAAGACCATCGGCGCACCGGACCAGGCTTTGTACAGCGAATACGGACTGGACGCAGCGGAGCAGGCGGCCTACGCATCGCCCGAGGGTAAATTCACCACATCGGCCTGGCGTTTCCGGGACTCGACGGGCGCGATGGCGATGTTCGAGGCTCGTCGTCCACCGGGAGCGACGCGAACGGACACTACCAAGCTCGCCGTGCGGACCTCTGACGGGGTGATTTTCGTTTATGGCAATTATGTGTTCCAGTTGACCGGGACCCTGCCGCCAGAGGCGGATCTTCAGCAGCTTTACGCAAATCTGCCGAAATTGGAGCAGTCTCCGCTTCCCGCTCTGGCGACCGATCTGCCTGCGGATGGGCTGGTTCCCAACTCCGAACGGTACGTCGTGGGGCCGGTGTCGCTGGACCGGTTTTTCGCAGGGATGTCGCCATCGATGGCGGCCTTTCATTTGGGAGCCGAAGCACAGCTAGGCAAGTATCAAACGGCCAAAGGATTGCTTACATTGGCGATCTTCAACTACCCGACGCCCAACATGGCTCGAGAACGGTACCAGGAGTTTCAAAAAATACCCGGCGCCGTGGCTAGGCGTGTGGGGTCGTTGGTCGCGGTTACCATCGCCCCGCCCGACGCGGATGCGGCCGAGCGGGTTCTTTCGAAAGTCAAATACGAGACGAATCTCACCTGGAATGAGAAGGTTCCGGAGAATGAGATCAAGGGAACCGCGAAGCTGATCATCAACATTTTCATCTTCTCCGGGCTATTAGTCGGGCTATGCTTGATCGCCGGCTTGCTGTACGGCGGGGCCCGGGTTTTCGCCCGCAAGATGAACCGAGGGGAGGACCCGGATGCGATGATCACGCTGCATCTCGGCGGCAAATAACCCTCGGAATTTCGGGCCCTTACACTGGAAACAGGGACGAGCGGGAATGGTTTGCGAACCGCTTTTCCACAGCGGGTCCACATCGATGGATCTACGTAAGCCTTTGCGGGTCAGTAGCTTAAAGGCGGAATAGGTCAGGGAAGTTTTTTCCTTGACATCACCCGCCGCACGCCCTAATATCCAATCACACAGGTTATGACGGTTGCGATGCCGTCGAATCTGATTCTCCCATGTACATCACCCTGCTGATACCAGGGTATGCGAAATGCTCACCCCAGGGTGAGCATTTTCGTTATTGCCGGAAGCCTTCTCAGACCGCCCCTGGCAGCGAATCCGGCGCGCCAGGAGCGGCTGAACCTCAATGAACTTGGGCCGCCGGTAGGAAGTGTGATACTATCCGTTTTGAGCCGTCTTGGGCGCTCCATCGACCTCGCGGAGAGGTGGCTGAGTGGTCGAAAGCAGCGGTTTGCTAAACCGATCTCAGCGCTTCAGTAAGTGCAAGAAAAGTCAACAAATCCTCTTGCCAGCCAACAACTTGCACCGTTTTTGACTTCACCTGAGTTCCTCTGATTTCACTCATTTTGACCGGGCTATAGTGACAAAACAGTGACACTTTGGCCGACTGCCCGTCTTGGGGGACCGACTGTCACTATCCCCCCTCCTAAGAATCTGATAACAAAGTCGAAAATAGCCAGCACAAGAGCCACGTCATATGATCGTGAACGACGATTGCGTGCATCTTAGTTGACAAAGAGTCGCTGCATGGGACCTACGTCACGAAGTGGACTCTCGACACACCTGTCATCTTTCCAAACCTTTGGGCAAATCTGCTCGTCGGTCGAGGCACATCCCAAAGCCACCACAACAGCATCGCCCAATCGCGGGAGTGTACACTTACATTAAGAATGCGTTGCTTCGCCGGGCTACAGACGTGTGTCACACTGCTGCTGGCTTTCTTTCTAGCCCCGTTCGAGCATGTCCATACGGGACCGCAGTCTCGAACGGATCACGATCACTCCGGGACGATCCACGCGCATTTCTATAGTGTTCCGGCATTACGCGGGGACCACCACGGCCAAGAACTTCAGGACTCCGACGACGATCATGCGGCAACTTGGTCGCTCGATACGTTTACGCTTGAGCTAACGGCTGGTCTCGCGCCATTCGTTCCATCTCGCGGACTCGTTCTTCTTTTCGTTCCCTCTGTGACTTTTGAGCCGGTTGAAGTCGTCGAAGAATGCGGGCATGACCCACCCTGCGTTGACCGTTCCATTCCAAGAGCCCCTCCTTCCTAACCTTTCCCAAAGACTAGCTATTCGTGTGTCCGGACTTGGCGTATCACCTCGCCGAGGACCCGACCAATTTTTGTGAATGGTGGGAAGGAGTTCCGTGAGAAGAGAATTTGCTTTTCTAGCGCCAATTGTTCTTATTTGTTTGAACACAGGTCTATGCCAGGCGCAGGCGAGGCTCAGCCAAGAGGAAGCCGTCAACCGAGCACTTCAATCGCGTGCTTCTCTTCGAGCCGAAGGCGAGCGAGTGTCTGCCGCCGAGGGATTGAAGAAACAAGCTGGGCTTCGCCCGAACCCAGAATTCCAGTTCCAGAACGAAAATCTCCGGCCGGGCCAGACCTATGGTCGTGACGTGGATACGCTGGCGATCATCAATCAGCCGCTCGACGTATTGGGAAAACGAAAGCAACGAGTCGCGTTCGCCAGCGAGGGCGTCAACCGGACCCAGGCGGAATACGAACTGGCTCGGTGGCAGGTGGCTCAAAGAGTCAAGCTCGCGTACTGGACTGCGCGCGGTTCGCAGGAAGTCCGGGATGTTCTGAAGACGACTGTCGATAACTTCCAGAAGATTATCGATTACCACTCCGCCCAACTCAGCGTGGGGGCGATCGCCGAGCAGGATCTCCTTCGGGTCCGTCTGGAAGGGGAACGCTTAAAAATCTCCGCCAGTCTGGCGGTCATCGAAGCGAACCGCACACGGATTGAGCTTCTTAGGGAGATGGGCCAGACGGATTTCGCTGAGGTCGTGCTTACGGAACCACTGGTATCGGACTCCCAGTTGAAGCCGCTCGGGATCGAACAGGCGCTCGCACAGCGAATGGAAATCAAAGTTGCACGAGCGGCGCTGGAACAGTCCAAGGCGAATGTGAGGCTTCAAGACATCTCGGCACGCCCCGATCTGAATGTCACCTACGGCTATAAGAGAACGCAGTTGCCCGATACTATGGCAGGCGTAAACACGGCGATCGTGTCGTTGCGCGTGACGCTCCCCACTACAGACAAGAATCAGGGAAACCGCATCGCAGCGGAGGCGGACGTCCGCAGGCAGCAGCAACTGCTGGCAGCAGCAGAAGCGGAAGTGCGGGCGGATTATTACGGTGCGGTTCAGGACTACGAATCGAGGCGAGCCGAATTCCTCGATGCCCTGCAACCGTTTCGCGAGCACGCCGCGAACATTTCAGGGATCGCCGCGGCGGCGTATGCGGAGGGCGGCACGGATCTGCTCCGTTTGCTCGACGCCGAACGAGCTCGCCTGGACGCGGAGCTGGCCTGGGCGCGGGGAATGGTGGATTACCGGCAGAGCATCGTGAGATTGGAAGCCGCCGAGGGAGTGAGCCAATGAAGAGATGTGAAGTTGCGTTCTTGACGCTTGCGTGTCTCGGTTTGGCGGCCTGCCGCAGTCCAAAAGCTTCCACGGAGATGCCTGCCGCAAAGGAAGCCAAGACGAGCAAAGACGAAGTCATTCTTTCCACAGAGCAACAATCCGCGGCCAAGGTCGAGACCCAAGCAGCTACGCTTTCTCAAGAGCCTGACATGCTGCGGGTGAAAGGCCGAATCGCGCTTGCGGACGACCGCACGTGGAGGATTGGGGTTCGCACAGTAGGCTCGGTTGTAGCCGTCTATGCCGGGCTGGGCGATTACGTCCGAAAGGGACAGATACTGGCGCGTTACCACGCCGATGAGGTGCGAGACTCGCGTGCTCAGTATCGCGCGGCGGTTTCTGAACTCGATCGCGCAAAAGCCGCCGCGGCGCAAGCGCAGCGCAATCGTGATCGCGCGCAGAGGCTGCTGGAATTGAAGGCCGGCTCCGTGCAACAGGTGGAGCTGGCGCAGCAAGATCTAGTGAGCGCTCAGGCCGCCATTAAGAAGGTCCAAATCGAAGTTGAACGTGGGCGTGACCTCCTGGAGGACGACTTGCGCGTGCCCGCCGATCCGCCGGCCAATAGAAAAGACGAGACCGAGGACGAGGTTCCCATCATCGCGCCGGCGGACGGCTACATCATCGAGAAGAACGTAACGCCCGGCAAGACAGTCGAGCTTTCTTCGGTCACCTTTGTCATCGGCGATCTTTCGAAGGTATGGATGCTCGCCTCCGTGCGGCAGGAAGATCTCGAAACGCTTCGCGTGGGTCAGTCTGCCTTCGTCACGCTTCCCGGCCTGGATAGCGCACGCTTCCCGGGTAAGATCACCAACCTTGGACAGCAATTCGATCCAAGTACACGGGTTATGCAGGTTCGTATCGAACTGAACAACATAGCTAATCGCCTACGGCCGGAAATGCTGGCCAACGCGGAGATTCCCGTTGGAGGCCGCAAACCGGCGCTGCTCGTGCCGTCCGATGCTGTTCAGCAGGTGAACGGTCAGGATGTGGTTTTCGTACGGACAGCGCCGGACCGATTCGCCGTGCGTCCCGTACGGGTCGGCGAAACGTCCGGCGGCAAGACGCCAATTCTTGAAGGGATCAAAGCTGGGGATCAAGTCGCAATTCGCGGCAGCTTCATTCTCAAGTCGCAACTTCTGAAATCGACGTTGGAGAGCGAATAGCCTCACATGCTGAATCGAATCATTGATCTCACGCTGGCCTATCGATGGCTGGTGCTCATTGGCATTCTCGCCTTGCTGGGAGCGGGCGGCTACGCGCTCTATACAATTCCGGTCGAGGCTTTCCCGGATCTCACCAACAACCAAGTAGTGGTTGTGACGGATGCGCCCTCGCTGCCACCCACTGAAGTCGAGCAACTTGTCACGTATCCGATCGAGCGGGCCATGCTCGGTCTGCCCAATAAGCAGGAGGTCCGGTCGCTTTCGAAGCTAGGCCTGTCTATGGTGACTGTTGTCTTCGATGATTCGGTCGCGATGTACTTCGCACGACAGCTCGTCAGCGAGCGGCTGCAGCAAATCTCCTCGACATTGCCGCGCGGGATTCAACCCACCCTGGGACTGCCAGCGACGGCCTTCGGCGAGCTCTACCAATACACGCTCTCCGGCCCGATGAGTGCCATGGAACTGAAGGATCTCCACGAGTGGGTCATCAAACCGCAATTGCGCACTCTTCCGGGAGTCAGCGAAATCAACGCGTGGGGAGGCCAGACCAAGCAGTATCAGATCGTGGTCGATCCAGCCCTGCTCGATCAGTATGGACTGACCCTTCACGATGTGGCGAAGCGAGTAGAGGACAACAACACCAACTTCGGCGGCGGCTACATCGAGCATGCCGCCGAACAGTACACGCTGCTCGGCTCGGGGCGGGCGGTCAGCACCGAGGATCTTGGCAATATCGTGCTCGCCGCGAAGAGCGGGACGCCTGTGCTGCTGCGCGACGTGGCCGACGTACGCATCGGCGCCGCGCCGCCGGAAGGCGCCACGCTGCGGAACGGCGAAACGGTATCTGGCATGGTCATCATGCTCAAGGGCGAAAACGGCAAGAAACTCATCGAACGGGTGAAGGAAAAGATTGCGGCGCTGCGACTGCCTTCCGGCGTGAAGATCATTCCGTTCTACGATCAGTCCTTCGTGATCGATGGCACCATTCACACGGTCGAGAAGAATCTGTTTGAAGGATTCATTCTTGTAACCTTCGTACTGCTGGTGTTTCTCGGCAACGTGCGGGCGGCTCTCATCACCGCGGCTGTTATTCCTTTCTCCATGCTGATCAGCTTCCTGGGCATGCGACTGTTTGGGATCAGCGCGAATCTGATGAGCCTGGGAGCCATCGACTTCGGAATGATCGTGGACGGCGCGGTCGTCATGATGGAAAACTCCGTTCACCGCCTGCGAGAAACACGGAGGTGAGTCGCCACTGGAATCCGTGCGGCATGCGGCCCACGAAGTCGCACGGCCGATGACCTTCGCGGTGGTCATCATCATCGCGGTTTACTTGCCCATCTTGTTTCTGCAAGGCCTGGAAGGGCGAATGTTTCGTCCCATGGCTATCACCGTGTGCGCTGCGCTAGTGGGTTCGTTGCTTCTGGCGCTGACATTGGTGCCGATGTTGGCTTCCCTCAGTTTCCGGAAGAAATTAAAGCACGCACGACCCGCAAAACACGAACCTGGCTGGATGGCTTGGCTGGGCCGGGTGTACGTCCGGCTTTTGACGATAGCGATGAACCACCGCATTCTGACTACCGCGGCCGCCGTTCTTGTCTTGGGCGTTGCGGTCGGGTCCCTCTTCTTCATCGGCACCGAATTCATGCCCAAGCTCGATGAAGGCTCGATTCTGGTGGAAACCCGGAAGCTGCCTGGCGTTTCCTTGACGGAATCCGTCGCCATCAGCAAGCGGATCGAGCAACGGCTGCGGTCAGTTCCCGGAAATCGCGGATGTGGTTATCAAAATCGGGCGGCCGGACTTCGCAACCGAGGCGATGGGCATCAACGAAGGCGACACCTACCTTCTTTTGCGTCCCATTGAAGACTGGAAACGGTTCCATACCAAGGAAGCGCTGATTGAGGCTGTCGCCAAGGAATTGGACACCATTCCTGGGATTGCGTACAGTTTTACGCAGCCCATGGCGATGCGGATCGACGAAACGATTTCGGGAGTCAAGGCTGACCTAGCGATCAAAGTATTCGGCGACGATTTTCGTACCTTGGACACCATTGGGCAGCAGGTGTTGCGTTCGGTGGCCACGGTCCGCGGAGCCGCCGATGAACAGATGGAGATCACCTCCGGGGTTGCAGAGCTGTCGGTCCGCGTGGACCGCGCCGCGCTGGCCCGCTATGGGCTGAACGTCACCGATGTCGAAGAAGCGGTGGCAAGCGGGGGGTCCGGGGACTTGATCTCCGAGGTGATCGACGGTCAAAAGCGCTATACCGTGGCACTTCGGCTTGCCGAGCGCTACCGAACGGACCCGGATGCCATGCGCAAGATTATGCTGCGCGCGCCCGGCGGCGAACAGGTCGCTTTGGAGCAGGTATCATACGTGGAAGTGAGACGCGGTCCCGTACAAGTCAACAGGGAGCAAGGGCAGCGGCGCATCGTTGTGATGTCAAACGTTCGGGGTCGCGATCTGGGCAGCTTTGTCGCCGAAGTGCGATCCAAAATCGAACGTGAGGTCGCGCTGCCTCCAGGCTATTTCATCGATTACGGCGGGCAATTTGAGAATCAGGAGCGGGCTACGCGGCGCCTGATGCTGATCGTGCCTGTCGCGATTACGCTTATCTTCGTTCTGCTCTACCTGACTTTCGCATCCGTGAAGCAGGCTCTGCTGGTGGTTGGCAACATACCCTTCGCCTTGGTGGGCGGTATTGCAGCACTATGGATTCGCGGGATGAACCTCAACCTTTCCGCGTCGGTCGGCTTCATCGCGTTGTTCGGCGTGGCGATGCTGAACGGAGTAGTTCTGGTAAGTTCTATCAACCAACTCCGGGAGGCCGGCCATGCTTCCCGAAACGCAGTGCTTGATGGTGCGCGGCGCCGGCTCCGGCCGGTGTTGATGACGGCCTTCGTGGCCAGCTTTGGGTTCATCCCGATGGCCTTTTCCACTTCGACTGGTGCTGAAGTTCAGCGCCCCCTCGCCAGCGTTGTCATTGGAGGACTCTTTAGTTCCACAATCCTCACCCTGTTCTTGTTACCAGTGCTTTATGGATGGATTTATCAAGCGAGCAAAAGGCCGGGGGAACAAAGGCTCGAAAGCGTTTCGCCTGAACTCGTTCCATGAGCCACGACCAAAGTGCGCCAGGACTCTGGAGCAACCGAACGTTCTCCGTTCTATTCGCCGCGCAAGCTATTTCGCTTGCCGGGAGCGGTGTAACGACCATCGCCTTAACCCTGTTTGCGTATCGGATTGCTCCCCGGAATCTTCAGGCCTCCTATATTCGTTTTCGGAGTGCTCTGGATCGCGAATGGCGCCGCGCAGGCTCTTATCGAAATCCCCTCAGCTACGCTGGTTGCCGAACACACTTCCGTCGATGAACGCGGGCGAGCGTATGCAGCGCTCTTCGCTATCACGCACGCCTTCTGGCTATTTACATATCCGGCAACCGGGTATCTGGCGCGGGCGATCGGTGCAGACCGGACGTTCACGGTCTGTGGCATTGCATGCCTGCTAATCGGGTTACTCGCGGTGCTCGTTGGCAGGGGTGCCCAGGGATCTCACTTGCACGCCGAGCTGAAAGCTTGATAAATCGAGGGGTGATTTGAACGTTGCTCCTCGCACGATGTTTTGGTGGTCTCCGAGAGACCTCAATGCGGACATCGCTCTAGCTCACCAGCGTGGCCACGTTGGCGAGGGGAATGTTTACGCTGAACGTACTGCCTTGGCTTGGGTGGCTCTGAACATCAATCGAGCCGTGATGTTGCTCCACGATCCAGCGCGCAATGGAGAGCCCTAAGCCAGCACCGCCCACTCCCCTGGATCGTACCTTGTCCGCGCGCCAGAAGCGATCGAAGATGTGCGGCTGATCGGATTCCGAGATGCCGATTCCAGAGTCCGTGACCCTGATGGCGGCCTGGGCATCCAATGCTTGCAGGCCGACTTGGACTCGTCCGCCCTCCGGAGTGTACTTGATCGCGTTGTCGATCAAGATGAAAAACAGCCGGCGTAAGGCTTCGCTGTCGCCGCGCACCACGATGGGTTCCGAATTCAGATTGGCTGTCAACTCAATCCGCTTCTCGGCGGCCAAGCTCCGCCCCTGTTCCATGGCTTCTCGAACACTGATCGAGACATCGGTGAGTTCGTACTGCAATCCGCCCTCACCCGCATCGGCCCTGGCGAGCAGGAGCAGACTATCAATCAGCCGGCTGGTCCGCTCCGCCTCTGCCAGAATCTGCACCATATCCTCGTGATATCCACTGCTCGTACGACCGCCGTGAACTGCCAGCTCAGCCGTCGTACGAATCAAAGATACAGGAGCCCGCAGTTCGTGGGATGCGTCCGCCGTGAGCTGAGACATCCTCTGCACGGAAGCATCCAGTCGAGCCAGCATCCGATTTAACGTCTCAGAAAGGCGCTGGAGCTCGTCGGAGGTCTTCGGCACCGCCAGTCGGTCAGACAGGTTGCTAATGCTGATCGATTCGGCCGCAGTCGTGATCTGGTCCACAGGTTTCAACGCACGCCGACTAATCAAATAGCCACCCGCACCAGCCCCGATCAGGAGCAGTGGCACCGAAAACCAGAGTATGAGGCGGAATCGTTCCAGGGCTTCGTAAAACTCCTTGAGGGGTGCCGCGACCTGAATGGTGTATGGATGGTCATTCACGACTACGCGCCCTGTTGCAAAGCGAACCGGAGTGTATTGGACTGCTAGGTTTTCGTAGAGAGGCTGGTCCCCGAGCTGGTTCGGAAGGCGGATCGGAACCTGGCTGTTTTCGAGCACTGCGGAACGATAGAGCCACTCGCCCTTCTCGTTGCACACCTGAAACAGATCTCCACCAGGTCCAAGCACCGAATGTTCTCGAAATTCGTCGCGGATTTCGACGGGCGATAGTGCGGAGATCTGAAGTTGCATGAACTTCTCCACGCCGCGGATTCGATCTTCCAGTTCCTCGTCGATCGTGTGAAATGCACTGACGCGCATCGCGAACCAACTTCCGACACCGAACACGCCCAGACCGAGCGCCAACATCACCAGGTACCAGGCTGTGAGACGAATTCGGATCGACCCGAAGCTCATGAGTCCTCGGTCTCCCGCACCGTGTAGCCGAATCCGCGTACGGTTTGGATCAGGCGACTGGAACTGCCGGACTCAATTTTGCTGCGTAGCTGAAAAATGAATACGTCCACGGTGTTGCTCCCGATCTCTCGATCGACTCCCCAAACTGCCTCAATGAGATCGTCTCGGGATACGACTCGACCTGCTCGGCGCATGAGGTGTTCGAGGAGGACGAACTCTGTGCGAGTGAGGACCAACGATCTTTGTCCGCGATGAACTTCGTGGGTCTCGGTATTCAAGGTGAGGTCGGCAACCTGCAGAACGGACGCGGATTCTGTAGTCGTCCGGCGGGCAATGACCCGCAGGCGTGCCGCGAGGACTTCAAAAGAAAAAGGTTTGGTGAGATAGTCGTCGGCCCCCACATCGAGGCCGCGCACGATGTCCGGTACCGAATCGCGGGCCGTCAGCATCAGAATGGGAACTCGAACTCCACTGCCGCGCAAGCGGCGCGCCACATGGAGTCCATCTATACCAGGGAGCATCACATCCAGCACGATCGCGTCGAATGGCAATGTCTGGGATTTCTCCAAGCCTTTGATTCCGTCCGCTGCGACATCGACCGTGTGACCCTTCCCCACCAGCCCACGGCGGAGCAGTTCGGCCATCTTGGCATCGTCCTCGACAACTAGAATCCGCATTTCACGAGCGTCCCTATCAGATTGGCACAACAGCATTAGGATCGCCTGAGCCGGGAAAGAGGCTACTCAGGTAACCCTAATATTGGTAGTTCACAATGGGACTGCCGTGAAGCTGCGAACCGCCATCGGGAAAGTGCTGCTACTCGTAGCCGCTTCAATAGTACGCGGCGAGAGCATCAACTTTGACAACGCAACTGTCGGCGCAGTGCCCGCGGGTTGGACGGTCGCGATGACCCACACTGGCGGTGCCCCGAGGTGGGAGGTGCTCAAAGACGATTCAGCTCCCAGCAAGTCGAACGTCCTGGCACAAGTTTCGACGGACCGCACTGCGGGACGTTTTCCACTAGCAATTTTGGATCGCGCCAGCCTCAAAGACGGTAGCCTCACCGTCAAATTCAAAGCGGTATCCGGGACAGTGGACCAAGGAGCGGGTCTGGTGTGGCGCTACCGCGATCCGAATAACTATTACATCGTTCGAGCCAACGCGCTTGAAGATAACGTCGTGCTCTACAAAGTGCAAAACGGTGAGCGGGTGTCCCTTGCGCCAAAAGGGGCCGTGTCGAACACCTACGGCGTGAAACACCGAGTTCCGAAGCAAACCTGGTCCACTCTGAGTGTAGCCTTCCGCGGAAACATTTTCACTGTGAGCTTAAATGGAGAAACGCTCTTCGAACGTCGTAGACTCTACATTCACCGGAGCTGGCAGAACCGGGCTCTGGACGAAATCCGATAGCGTCATCTACTTCGACGATTTTCAGGTTGTTGAAGAAGGAAAGAAGTAAGGAGCAGAAGTCATGAATTCATGCAGAGCGGGGCTGCTAGGGGCGCTGTCCATCGTTTTCGCGACGGCCACCGGATATGCGCAGCAGTCTAAGACCTTCAATTTCGACTCGGATGCCGTCGGTAAAACACCAGCAGGTTTCAGTTCCTATGCCACTGGAGGAGGACCCGTAGGCAAGTGGGTCGTTACGGAGATGAGCGATGCCCCGAGCGGCAAACATGTCGTTGTGCAAACCGACGAAGACTCAGACGAAGACTCAACTGATACCCGCTTTCCGGTCCTAATCTCCGACGCTGGCGACTACGCGGACCTCGACGTAAGCATGAAAGCCAAGTCGATCTCTGGAAAGGTCGACCAGGGCATGGGCTTGGTGTTCCGCTTTCGGGACCCAAAGAGCTACTACATCGTTCGAGCGAACGCGCTGGAAGACAATTTCAGGTTGTATCGAATGGTGAACGGGAAACGACTCCAGTTCGCCTCAGCAAATGTGAAAGTGCCGGCAAACCAGTGGCACACCATCCGAGTGGTTGCAAAGGGCGACCACATTACATGCTGGGTCGACGGTAAACAACTGATCGATACGCATGACAAGACTTACTCTACCGGGAAGATCGGTCTATGGACCAAGGCGGACAGCGTAATCGCCTTCGACGATCTGACGGTACTACAGCAATGAAGGGACTAAAGACAATGATTCGACCAATGACAATGGCAGCACGCCGGCTCGGCGTCGCGGCGCTCGCAGTAGGCTCGATTTCGATTTTTGCAGCGTACGGTCAGCAGATGCCGGCGGAGTACGATCAGGCGATGAAGACGCTCGGCAAACAAGGTGATTTCAAAGACAGCGTACTGAAGATCAACATCCCTCGGAACGACTTGAAAGTTACCATCGACGGAATCGCAACCCCGACGCCGTTTGGCTTCGGAGGATGGCTCGCGATGACCAAGGGGGACGGCGGAATTGAGGTCATGATGGGCGACCTCGTGCTTCTGGAGGATGAAGTCAATCCGGTCATGTCCGCACTGCTCGATAACGGGCTCGAGGTTACGGCCGTCCATAATCATTTCTTCTTTGAGAGCCCGCGCATCTTTTTCATGCATGTGCACGGTCACGGAAAGGCCGCCGATCTGGCGAAAATGGCAAAGCCTGCCGTGGATCTGATTGGCCAAGGTTCAACACAACACCAAAGTTCAGTGACGGGTGGGAGTTCCAGCGTTTCAGCTGGAACGATGGATACGGCCCAGATCGCAAAGATCGCTGGGCACGCCGGGGAGCAGACGGGAATGGTCTATAAGATCACCGTGGGCCGGGACGATCTGAAGCTGAAGGAAATGGGCGCCCCAATCAATTCGCGGATGGGCCTGAACACGTGGGCAGCGTTTTATGGGAGCGACGCAAACGCGGAGATCGCCGGTGATGTCGCCATGCTGTCACAGGAAGTGACTCCGGTTCTCAAGGCATTACGTGCGAATGGATTAAACGTGGTCGCGATTCATCATCACATGACGGGGACGCAGCCCACTGTTTACTTTCTGCACTATTGGGGCACGGGTCCGGCGGAGAAGCTTGCCAATGGATTTAAGGCCGCCCTGAACGAACTGGGGAAGGGTAAAGCGACCAGCGCGAAGGCCGCAGAGCACCACTTAACCCGGGGGTCCGGTACGATCGGGAAACCAGAAAAGGAGAGTCCCATTGAACATGAGCTGGAGATTCCTTTGCATCGCGAGTATGGCTGGGCTGTCAACGGCACTCCATGCGCAAGCCGTGGCTCCACCGCAAGGGCTTACTGCGACCTATGTAGGCTCGACCGCCTGCAAGACTTGTCATTCCGCGATGTACGCGCGCTGGAGCAAGACGCGAATGGCCAACATCGTAACCGATCCGAAGGTGCACCCGGAGGTCATTCTCCCTGATCTGACGAAGGCTGACCCACTGGTCACGTTCAAGAAAGAGGATATCGCATTCGTCTACGGGACCAAGTGGAAGCAGCGATACTTTCAGAAGGTCGGTGATGACTACTTCCCCTTGGGAGCCCAATGGGACGTGAGCCATCAGATGTGGCGTCCGTACAATGTCGCCAATGGCACGGATTGGTGGACGAAGTTCTACCCGCAAGCAAACTCTGCGCGCCCGACAGGCCCACTTTGCGATGGCTGCCATGCCGTCAACTACAATATCCAGACGAAGTCCGTCACAGAATGGAACGTAGGCTGCGAAAAATGCCATGGACCTGGAAGTGAGCACATCCAGCGGCCGTCACGCGCCAACATTGTGAATCCGGCCCGCCTGAACTATGTCCAGGCCAACAACGTTTGTATTCAGTGTCACGCCCAAGGCCAACCCCTGAAGAGTCCGATTGAAGGGAAATATTATGACTGGCCAGTTGGATTCCACGTGGGCCTGGATCTGAAGGATTTCTGGAAGCTGGAAGAACACAAGCTCGGTGAGACAACCTTCACGCATTTCCCGGACGGCACCGGGCACAAGAATCGCATGCAGGGCAACGATTTTGTGACGAGCGTTATGTACACGCGCGGCATCACCTGTTTTAGCTGCCACGACGTCCACGGGACCGAGAACAATGCCGATCTATTGAAGCCAGCGAGTGTCATGTGTCTCCAATGTCACGGTCCGCAGTCTCCGAATGGACCGCACACAGCCACAATCGAAGCGCACACGCATCATCCGGCTGGCTCGACGGGCAACGAATGCATTGGCTGCCATATGCCTAAGATCGAGCAGACGATCGCCGACATCAATGTTCGGAGTCATACGTTCAAATTCATTCCGCCTTCCGCGACGGAAACGCTAAAGGTCCCGAATTCCTGCAATTCGTGTCACGCGGACAAGACCGTCGAATGGGCCAAAGACGCTCTGAAGACTTGGCCGCAGTTCTCACCATGGCGTGTCGCACAATAAGCCCGATCGTTTGGCTTGTGGCCGCCGCAGTGACGCTGGTGGGGTGCAGCGCCACCCGGACAAACACGGTCACCGTCTACGTCAGCGAAGACCAGGTCTTCTCCGAACCGATCCTAAGGGACTTCGAACACGAGACGGGCATCAAGGTCAACGCGGTATTCGATACCGAGGAGGCCAAGAGCACGGGGGTCATGAACCGTTTGTTGGCCGAGAAGGGCAACCCTCAGGCCGATGTCTACTGGGCCAACGAGCCAGTGCGCGCCGATGTTCTAAAGCAACAAGGGATTTCGGCCCCGTACAAACCGGTTGCAGCCGGGGAGATCCCGGATCAGTTCAAGGACCCAGAGGGACATTGGACCGGATTCTCCGCCCGCGCCCGGCTGCTGGTGGTCAATAGGAGCGCAAGCATCAAACCCAGCGGCGTCCTCGCTTACGTGGATCCCAAGACAAAGGGCAAAGGCGTAATCGCCAATCCGTTGTTCGGGACCACAACTGCTCAGATGGCCGCTTTGTTCTCGTTGTGGGGCGACGAAAAGGGCAAGCAGTTCTTGGACGGACTGAAGGCAAACAAGGTGAAGCTTGCGGGGAGCAATGGTGAGAGCGCCGATTTCGTCGCTTCGGGCGAGTTCGAGTTTGCCCTCGTGGATAGTGACGACGCTGTTGACCGGCTCCGTCATGGCAAGCCTCTGGAAATCGTTTATCCCGACCAAGGCGAAGGTGAAGTAGGTGTGTTGATCCTCCCGAACGCTGTCGCTTTGATTCGTGGCGGGCGGCACTCGGATAACGGGAAAAAGCTGATCGAGTACCTGGTCTCGAAGGAGACCGAGCGCAAGCTGGCGTTTGCGGACTGTGCCCAAATCCCGTTGCACCCCGGCGTTGCAACCCCGAAAGAGATCAAGCCGATTGAGCAGATCAAGACGATGAAAGTCAACTACGCGGATCTCGGCGCCAAGCTCCAAGCCATTCAGCCACTTCTCAAGCAATGGGTGGGCTACTGAACGCGAAACGGGCCACGCTGGTTGCCGCCGCGTTGGTCTTCGCCGTCGTAGGCTTGCTCCCGCTCTGCTTGATGATTGGTTCCAGTTTGTGGGTGAACGGCGGCCTTAGCGTGAAGAACTACGTGGAAGTGTTCGGTAACGCACGGACCTGGATCTTGTTTCGCAACAGCCTGTTGCTTGCCACCTTGACCACGGCGGTTGCCGGGCTGGCCGGAGTGACGCTGGGCATCCTGGTGGCGAAAACCGATCTGCCGTTGGGCAGCTCTCTCGCAGTGATCTTCTCCTCGCCTTTGCTGTTTCCTCCTTACATTCTCGCCGTGGGCTGGTTCGAGATCCTCGGTCGTGGAGGAATCCTTGCTCGCCGGCTGGGGCCGGCGGTCGGCGAAGCAACATCGAGGTGGCTATTTGGACTGCCAGGAGCGGTTCTCGTGCTCGCATCAGCCTTCCTGCCGATCGTACTGCTGCTCACCATCACATACTTGCGAGGCATGAATCCCAGCCTTGAAGAAGCCGGGCGACTGTCGTGCGGCTGGCCTACCGTGATCAGGCGGATCACGATACCCCTCATCATGCCCGGCATTTTGCTATCGCTGGTCTTGGTCTTTCTGCTGAGCATGGGAGAGTTTGGCGCGCCCGCGTTTTTGCGTCTCAGCGTGTTCCCGGTCGCAAGTTTCACGCAGGCGTCCGCGTTCTACAACTTCGGTGCGGCAACCGCGGCGGCAATGCCCATGATCGCAGTAGTGCTTGTGGGACTGCTCGCCATCGAGAGCGTTCTCCACCGAAAGACATACTCGTTCCGGTGGGGAGGTCAACTCGCCTTAGGACCGATTCCGTTGGGGCGAAATAGACCGTTTGTGCTTATGGCGGTGGTGGCGCTGGTGGTCATCCTGGTCGGGATGCCCCTCGGAGGCGTCCTTTGGCGTGGCGTGTCAATCACCGCGCTCCGCGACGCTGTCCAGCGGGCTGGGGGTAGTGCGATGCGAAGTGTCCTATACGCAGGTGTTTCGGCTAGTGTGCTTTGCGCGCTCGGATTCTTCCTCGCCTATTTGGTAGACCGGCGCTCTCTAGCGGGCTGGCGGTCGCTGGACGCACTCACGCTTTTCTTGTTCACGCTTCCAGGGACAGTCATCGGCATCGGACTGATCGCACTGTGGAATCATCGCTCCACGAACTGGATCTACGCCACGCCTGCCATGCTGATCATCGGTTTTGTCGCACAGTACGCCGCCCTTAGCGTCCGCATCATTATGGCTGGTTTTGCCCAAGTGTCTCCTTCTCTGGAGGAAGCCGCGGAAGTAGCCGGGGTGGAGTGGTCCCGCCGGGTGGTCGGGATTCTAGCACCTGTCGCACGGCCAGCGCTGGTGGCGGCATGGGCGGTCACCTTTGTCTTCTGTCTACGAGAACGTCGCCCTTCCTCTTTTGCTGGCCCCTCCCGGTCGCGATACGCTCACCGCCCGCACCATGACTTTGATGGCCAACGGTTCGCCGGAACTGATTGCGGCCCTCTGCGTGCTTACCGTCTTGCTGGCTCTCTTGCCGCTCGGCGCGCTGGGATTAGCGTGGCGTGCTTGGAGCACGCCGGTATGAGCGCAATCGAGTTCCAGGAAGTCTCGAAGAGGTACGGCGACCGCACGGTTGTCTCCCACGTCTCATTTCAGATCGAAAAAGGGGAGAGGATCACGATCCACGGTCCGTCGGGTTGTGGGAAGACGACAGTACTTCGCCTAATGGCGGGCTTTCTCGCGCCCGACGCAGGCTCGATTCAAATCGACGGCCAGGAGGTTGCTAGCAAAGGAAAGATCCATATTGGCCCGGAGTCCAGGAGACTGGGGATGGTCTTCCAAGACTTGGCAATATGGCCGCATCTAACGGTCTATCAAAACCTCGAATTTGCGTTGAAGGCGCAGGGTCTCAGCGCAGACGTTCGCAAGCAACGGATCGACGAGGTGCTGGCACGCGTTCGGCTGGAGGAATTCAGTGGGACCTATCCGGCACGTCTGTCCGGAGGTCAGCAGCAACGGGTCGCCATCGCCCGCGCCTTAGTTGCGCAGCCATTGGCGCTTCTGATGGACGAGCCACTTTCCAACCTCGACGACGACCTGAAAGACGAGCTCTGTGCCCATCTCTTGGATCTGCATTCTCAACTCGGCTTCACGCTCGTCTATGTCACGCATAGCAAGGAAGAGATGAAAACGATCGGAACCAGAGCAATCCTGCTGCGGGATGGCAAGGGAGTTTCAGCATGAAGTGGATCACTCGGGAGAAAGTCAAGGTCGATCGAGTCGCCTGTCCCTGGCTCATCAAGAAGTTCGTCGACCCGGACGCGGAGTTCGTTTTTCTTCCCCACGACACCGACTGGGCAAGCATTCACGATGGGACGGTCTATGATGTCCCTAGCTGCGAGCTCGGCCATCACGGCGAAGAAGTTTCGTTCGACGCGATCCTGAGAAAATACGGGCTGACAGACCCAGTTCTCGCCCTTCTGGCGCAGATCGTTCGCGCCGCCAACTCCCACCCGAGCAGTCCGCACCCCGCGGGCGAAGGTCTTCGCTGGATCGCTCACGGCTTCAGTGCGCTTGGCCTAAGCGACCACGACATCCTAGCGCGGGAGTTCATCGTCTACGATGGGCTATTTGCCGAGTGCAAGAAGCGAGTTGCAGCATGAACCGAATCGTAGTGTTTCTTCTTGGGGCCGTTATCCTTCCGATGGTCGCGAGTGGGCAGGATCGAGACCAACGCATCGCAGACCTGGAACGATAGCTTGCGGAAGCCAAGGGCAGTGTCGCAGCCCTCCAGAAGACGATTGAATCACTTTCCACGGAGGTGCAGCCAGTGGGCAACGCCGAAGGCGTTCCGATACATGTGCCGACGTCCCTACGACACGCCATACGCCAGCGAAGATAGCGCTATTCTGGGTGCAGCGCCGCCGTCCAACGGCTTGGCGCCGTGAGTCTTTGGTCATCCTAAGCGAGACTTCCTCATGACGAGCAGTACCCCATCCATCGCGGACGTACTGAAAGGGACAGCCCTGTTCTCCGCACTCAGTGACGCAGAATTGGAGTCGCTCGCGACGCGCACGCTCATCCGCTCCTACGCATCTGGCGAGTTGCTCTTCTCCGAGGGTGCGCCGTGCATGGGCTTCTATATCGTCTTCAAGGGGCGGGTTCGCATCTTCAAGGTCTCGCCTAGCGGGCGTGAGCAGGTTCTGGCACTCGAAGGTCCAGGCAGTTCGATCGCCGAACTCCCTGTCTTCGATGGGGGACCGTATCCGGCCTCGGTCGCAGCCGTCGAGCCTTCCGAGCTTCTATTCATAGCCCGCAAGGATTTTCGGGCGCTTTGCCTGGAGTATCCGGAAATCGCACTCAAGGTGCTGCAAGTGGCGGGCGCCAGGCTTCGTCGGCTGGTTGGAATCATTGAGGAACTATCGTTCACAACCGTTCGCCATCGCCTGATCTCCTGGATTTTGCGCCAGGCAAAGAATCAAGACGGATTTAGTTTCACGCTCAATGCGAGCCATCAGGAACTGGCGGCGCAGATTGGCACGGTCCGCGAGCTGGTCTCCCGCAACCTTGCCCGGCTTCAGGCACAGGAATTCATTGGAATCAACGGCCACGAGGTCACTATCCTCAACCTGGAAGGCTTGGAAGCAGAACTTTCTTCCGTCATCTAGTCCGTCTGGTGACTTTAGTCACTGCTTTCTCCACCGCGCCCGCCTATTCTGAATTCGGAGACAAGCCCCATGAAACCGGATCTGAACCAGACTGTACGAGAGATCGCGATCGAGCATCCCACCACCGTGCGGGTTTTCGAGTCGCTCGGAATCGACTATTGCTGTGGCGGCAAGCGCAGCTTGCAGGATGCGTGCGAACGTGCCGGCGTGCCCGTGGAACGCGCGCTCGATCTGCTGGCGGCGGTGAATGAGGATTCTCCAGCGGACGCCGCGAACTGGGGCGGAGCCAGCGCCCAGGAGTTGATCCGCCACATCGTGGGACGGCATCACAGCTACGTCCGCGAGCGAGACCCCGCGTCTGATGACGATGTTCGAGAAGGTCGTAAGCCGTCACGGCCAAGCCCACCCCGAACTGGCGTCGATTCGTGACCTGTTCGGGGCGCTGACGGAGGAACTATTCGTACATATGCATAAAGAGGAGAATGTCCTCTTCCCCTACTTCGAACAGATGGAGTCGGCCGTCGCGCGGGGAGCAGCACCTCCGCCGGCAGTCTTCGGTTCGGTCGAGATGCCGATCAGCCGCATGCTCGCCGACCATGACGACGCCGGGGAATTGCTGGCCAAGATCCGCGCGCTGTCTGCGGAATACCAGGCCCCGGACTCCGCTTGTCCCACCTACCGCGCGCTGTATCATGGCTTGGAAGAATTCGAGCGCGACCTGCATCACCACGTGCACCTGGAGAACAACATCCTCTTCCCACGCGCGCTTCATATGGAGCAGGGGATCGTAGAGCTGGCCCATGAACACCACTAGCCAGATCGCTGCCGGACCGGCCGCCCTCGTCGAGCGTGAAGTGAGGATGCAGCGCATGTTAATCGCCTACATCCTCACGGGTCTCCTGTTCCTGCTGCTGCCAGGCACGTTTCTGGGAGTCTGGAACCTGATCTCGATCAGCAGCCGGCACGCGCTCGATAGTCTCTCCCCGGCCTGGATTCAGGCGCACGGGCACGCGCAGATTTTCGGGTGGATCGGGACGTTCATCCTGGGCATCGGATTTTATTCGCTGACCAAAATGGGACGTCTGCCGGCCTTCGCGGTCCCACGTGGCTGGACTTGCTTCGGTCTATGGACCGCGGGAATCACGTTGCGCTGGTTCGAGGGTGTCGTGGGATGGCAGTGGCGAGTCCTGCTGCCGCTCTCTGCGCTGTTAGAACTCGCGGCGTTTCTGCTGTTCTTCCGGACCGTCTCCAGCCATCGGCCGTCGGCGCCGGTCGGCGAGGGCACCACAACCCAGCGTAGACCTGAGCCGTGGATGCTGATGGTGATCGGCTCGACGCTCGGGTTTCTGGTGACGCTGGTAATGAACTTCGCTGCGACTCTCCAGGTTTCCATAAGCAACACAGGGCCCGCACTCGCGCATGTGGCTGACCAGCGCTTGGTGACACTCGCGACGTGGGGGTTCCTGGTTCCCGCCGTATGGGGATTCAACGCGCGCTGGTTGCCCGTCTTTCTGGGACTCGACCAGCCACGGGCGCGGTTCCTCTTTCTCGTCCCTTGGCCTCGCCTGGGCAGCGATTCTGGCGGAGTTCGCCGACCGGCTTACCTGGTTCGCGGCCCTACTCCCGTTCGCAGCGCTGTCCGCCGTGTTCGCACTGCACATTGCAGAGCCCTCGGTCCGGCCTGCCAAGACGACTGGTGTGCATCCGAGCTTTCCGTTCTTTGTACGACTGGCATACGTGTGGTTGCTGATCGCGGCGGCTCTGTCCGTACGCGCCTCCTGGAGCGATGTGAGTGGCGGCATCTGGGGCGCGTCGCGGCACGCCCTCACCGTGGGATTCCTTTCGACCATGGTGTTCGCGATCGGCCAGCGGATTCTGCCAGCCTTCTGCGGTGCGCGCGTCCTGTACAGCCCCCGCCTGATGCTGGCTTCGCTGGCGGCGCTCACCATTGGCTGCGCGCTGCGCGTGGCCTCTGAGATCCCCGCGTATGAGGCGAACGTGGGGATCGCCTGGCATGTGCTGCCGTGTTCCGCCGTGATCGAACTGGTGGCAGTCACGCTGTTCGCCGCGAACTTGGCGCTGACCTTGCTCCAACCTCCGGCACATTTGCGGTCCGCTGTTACGATAAGCTGACGACTGCAGACTAATGGCCAACCGTCAACTCGCGCTCGGCACCATATCGTTTGCGATCTGTTTTGCGGCGTGGGGCCTGATCAGCGCCTTCGCGCCGCGTTTCCGCGAACTCTATAGTCTCAGCGCCAGCCAAACCGCATTTCTCGTCGCAACCCCCGTGCTCCTTGGGTCCCTGGCACGCATCCCCATGGGTTTGCTCACGGACCGATGGAAAGGACGAGCTGTCTTCTCCGGCTTGCTGTTGTTCTCGGCGATTCCGCCGTTCCTGGCGCCGGTTGTATCGAGTTATTCCATGCTGCTGGTGGTTGGGTTCTTTCTCGGCATGGCCGGATCGTCGTTCGCTGTCGGTGTCGGTTTCGTGTCGCCATGGTTCGGGCGTGAGAAACAGGGTACCGCACTGGGCGTCTTATGGCCTCGGTAACGCGGGTCAATCCGTGGTGGTATTTCTCGGACCGGTCCTGGCGGCGCGCTTTGGATGGGAGAGCGTCTTTCGCGGCATCTCGATCCTGCTGGTGGTCTGGGCGGTAACGTTCGCTTGGTTTGCTCGCAATGCACCCGCGACAGCACCGCCCAGGACACTCGGGGCGATGCTCGCGCTGCTCGGCCGGGAACGCCTGGCCTGGGTTCTCTCGGCATTCTATTTTCTGACCTTCGGCGGATTCGTCGCGTTCTCGATCTATCTTCCGGCGCTGCTCCGGCAGGAGTTCCAGTTGACAGCCACCGACGCAGGATTCCGCAGCGCCGGCTTCGTGTTGCTGGCCACCGGAATGCGCCCTATCGGCGGATGGCTTTCCGACCGCATCGGCGGCGCGCGCGTTCTCTCGCTGGTATTCTTGGGTATCGTCCCATTCGCGCTGTTGCTGGCGTGGCCGTCAATGCTTCCGTTCACCGTCGGCGCGCTCGGGTGCGCGGCTCTCTTGGGAACCGGAAGCGGGGCCGTATTCAAACTCGTTCCGCAATACTTCGCCGCCGAAACTGGCACGGTCACCGGCTTAGTCGGCGCCATGGGAGGCCTGGGCGGATTCTTCCCGCCGCTCTTGTTGGGCTTCTTCCGCGACCGGTTCGGGGTGATCTGGCCCGGGTTTGTGCTTCTGGCGCTTACGGCGTTGGTGCTGTGGATCGTCAACAACCGTGTCTTCCTCCCGCGCGATCGCTCCGCCACGGTATCCAGCCGAGCCTTTGAGCGGTTGCGCGCCGGCGCCTGGGCGACACTCTGGACGGCTCTGCTGATCGCCGCGATCCTGGTGGGATCGCGCAACCTCGCGAACTTCGACCCGGCGCTGGTGATCTACACGTTCGCGGTGATTTTCGCAACCTGGGGCGTCGTGTATCACTACAACGTATGGCTGGAAAAGCCGCCGACGCGCCTCTATTGGGAACGGGGATGGCAAATCCTGCACGCTCGCGGCATCGGGGGCATCATCACGATCCTCCGCACTTCCGGCACCCACCTTGTGGGACAGACGCTTCATCCACCGCCGGTCGGCGCTCCGCTGGTGGATGCACCAATTCATCTTCTGGGGCTGCCTGCTGGCGATGGCGATCACGTTTCCACTGGTGTTCGGCTGGATCGCGTTCCGCAGCCGGCCCGACGATCAGATGATCTATGTCACTTATCTGTTCGGATTTCCCGCTGGCGAATTCCGGATTCGTACGCTGGTTTCGAGTCTCTTGTTCCATGGTCTCGATATCGCGGCGCTCCTGGTGCTGGCCGGGATCGGACTTTCGCTATGGCGGCGCATGCGTGACCAGGGAGCGCAGCCGCTTCAATCCTTCGCCATGGACTTCTTTCCGCTGACGATCTTGTTCGCCATTTCGATTACCGGTCTAGCGCTCACAGTCTCGCAGGAGTGGTTGCGCGGCACGGCATACAGTTTTCTGGCAATCCTTCATGCGATCACCGTTATTGCCGGACTGCTCTATTTGCCGTTCGGCAAGTTCTTTCATATTTTCCAGCGTCCCGCGCAACTGGGTGTGAAACTGTACCAGGAAGCTGGGGACGCGGGGGAAGGCGCTCCATGCGGGCGCTGCGGCCAGCGCTTTGCTTCCAAAATGCACATCGACGATCTGCGCGGCGTGCTCACCCAAGTGGGATTCGACTACCGGATCGCGGGGCACCGCGGGGCACTGGCAGGCCCTGTGTCCCGCATGCAAACGCAAGACGCTCGCCCGAGCACAACTTCGCGCCAAGGGGCAGTCTCATGGCTAAGCCCCCGGCAGACCTCAAACAACTCGCGGCTGAGTTCGGTCCCCATGCGCAAAGGATTCCCCTGGGTGGATGGCAAGAAGAATCACGAAATCCGGCTGAGCGTCTGGTAAAAACGCACTGCTGCTTCTGTGGCCAACAATGCGGGATCCAGCTCAAGGTGCGCGGAAACTCGGTGATCGGGTTCGAGCCGTGGGAAGAGTTTCCTTTTAATGAGGGCAAACTTTGCCCCAAGGGCGTGAAGCGTTACCTCCAATCGAATCATCCCGACCGGCTGCTGGATCCGCTCATTCGCACGAGCGGCGGTTTCCGCAAGGCGGGTTGGGAGGAGGCGCTTGATCTTACGGTGCAGCGTCTCCAGGAGATTCAGGCCAAGTACGGAAAAGACTCGGTAGCCGTGTTTGGCGGCGCGTCACTGATCACCGAGAAGGCGTACCTGATGGGCAAGTTCGCGCGTGTGGCTCTGGGCACGCGGCATATCGACTACAATGGACGCCTCTGCATGGTCTCGGCTGGCGTGGCGTATAAGCTGGCGTTCAACGTGGACCGCAGTCCGATTCCCTGGAGCGACATCGCCCAGGCCGACGTGATTTTCCTGATCGGCGCCAACGTTGGCGAATGCGCGCCGATCACCACGGACTACATCTGGCGTGCGCGCGATCACGGTGCGCGTTTAATTGTCGCCGATCCGCGCTTTACTCCCATCTCGCGCAACGCGGATTTGTATTTGCCGCTTCGGCCGGGAACAGATCTCGTGCTCCTGATGGGGATGCTGCACGTGGTGCTGCGGGACGGATTGGAGGATCGCGATTTCATTGCCGCACATACCACTGGATTTGACGACGTGGCCGAATCCGTCAGGTCGTACGATTTACGCTCCGTAGCCGAGCGCACCGGCGTACCTCCCGAAGCGATCGAGCGTGCGGCGCATTGGTTCGCGGCCGGCCCGCGGAGCGTGGCGCTGCATGCGCGCGGTCTGGAGCATCAATCCAAGGGTGTAGAGAATGTTCTGGCGCTCATCAATCTTACGCTCGCCACCGGCAAACTCGGCCGCGAAGGCTGCGGATGCGCCATGATCACCGGCCAGGGCAACGGCCAGGGAGGCCGCGAGCACGGCCAGAAATGCGATCAGTTGCCGGGCGCGCGTTCGATCCATGATCCGGCCGCCCGCGAGCACGTAGCCCGTGTTTGGGGTATTCAGCCTGAAGAGTTGCCGCAGGCGGGCTACTCCGCGCAGGAGATTATGAACGCGATTCATGAAGGTGAGATCAAGGCGCTGCTGTCGATATGCTTCAATCCCGTGGTCTCGCTGCCGCACGCCGAATTTACACGAGAGGCGCTCAATCGGTTGGAGTTCTTCGGCGTGATCGATTTCTTTCTTTCCGAGACGGCTCGCCATGCCGACATCGTGCTGGCCGGAAGTCTTCAGGAAGAGGAGGAGGGTGTGACCTGCAGTACCGAAGGTCGCGTACTTCACATCCGCAAGGCGGTCGATCCGCCGGCCAATGCGTGGGCCGATTCGCGGATCGTTTGCGAGCTGGCGCGGCGCCTGGGAAAGGAACGCTATTTCCCGTTCCAGTCGACGCGCGAAATCTTCGATGAGCTGCGCGAGGCCTCGCGCGGAGGTATCGCCGATTACTACGGCATTACGTACGAACGAATTGATCGCGAGATGGGTGTGTTCTGGCCGTGTCCGTCGGAGGACCATCCCGGAACGCCCCGCCTCATGGAAGGGGGCGTGTCAATGTTCCCGGACGGCAAGTGCCGCTTACAAGTGACCGAGTGGCGGGAGAGCGGCGATCCCGTTTCGGAAGACTTCCCGCTGTACTTCACCACGGGTCGCGTGGTCAGCCAGTACCTCTCGGGCACCCAGACAAGACGAATCGGCGGACTCGTGGATATGTATCCGGAGCCGCGCGTCGAGATCCACCCGCGACTGGCTGCGCAGCACGGCATCGGGGAGAGCGATTGGGTGACCATAACTTCACGTCGCGCGGATCTGACGTTGCGCGCGATGATCGTTAAAACGATTCGCCCGGATACGGTCTTCGTCCCCTACCACTGGGCGGACGAGCAAAGCGCCAACAAACTGACCCACCGCACGCTCGACCCGCGCAGCAAGATCCCGGAATTCAAAGTGTCGGCCTGCCGCATTCGCAAGGCCGAGCAGGTTCCGGAGTGTGCGACGACACCGAACGGAGGGCCGCGCTGATGTTTGGTTACGAGTTCTACGTCGACCCCTCGCGCTGTATCGGCTGCCAAGCCTGCATCAAGGCTTGCGAGGAGTGCGAGACGCATCGCGGCGTCTCCATGATCAATTTCGACTACCTGGACCGGCCAAACTCCATCGCCAGCGCGGCGTTCGTCTGCTTCCATTGCGACGATCCGACCTGTGCCGAAGTCTGTCCCGCGGATGCAATCAAGGTAGGCGAGGACGGCGTCGTACAGTCGGCTTTAAAGCCGCGCTGCATTGCTTGCTCAAACTGTGTGCTCGCGTGCCCTTTCGGCATTCCCAAGCTGGTGCCCGAATACGAGCAGATGATGAAATGCGACATGTGTTACGACCGTACGTCGGCTGGTAAGCGTCCCATGTGCGCCACCGTCTGCCCGAGCCAGGCGCTGGCCTACATGCTACCAGAGGAGATTGCGCGCACCCGCCGCGAAAAACCCGTGAACGATTTCCGTTTTGGGCAGCAGTCGGTGACAACTAAGGTATTCATGATGGCGCCCGCCGGACTCGACGAAATCGCCATCGACGTTGTCGATTATATGTGGGAGGGAGTGTCCCATGAAGCCTGAGAAACCCGCCGGAATCCCCCGTGACCAGGCGGCTGGAACTGGTGACCGCCCGCTGTGGCGCGAGGAGTTTTCCATCTACAAGGCCGACGAACGCTACGTGAGCCGCCGGCAGCTCACCAAGTTCCTCACTTTGACCAGCCTCGCGATGTTCGCGGGCAATGCCTGGATTCTGGTGAAGTCGTGGTTGCGCTTCAACGTCTCGTATCCCGAGCGTGCCATCGCGCGAGCCGGAGAAATCCCTGTGGATGGAGTGAAGCTATTCGAATACCCGGGTCCGGAGGATCAATGCATTCTTGTGCGGACCGCGGAGGAACGTTACGTCGCGTTCAGCCAGAAGTGTACACATCTTTCTTGCGCGGTGTATTACTCGGCGGCGCATCATCGCATCGAGTGCCCATGCCACGAAGGGTATTTTTCCATCGAAGATGGGGCGGTTCTTCAAGGCCCCCCGACGAGACCATTACCCCGGGTTATTCTCCAGCGGCGCGGCGCGGATCTGGTCGCGATTCGGATGGAAGCGGAACGGGAAGCGCGATGAACGGCCAGCGCGTCCCGCAAACCCGAGGCCTTACGGCCATCGACGGGGCGATGGCGCTCATCGTCCTGCTTCTCGTCGTTCAGATGTGGCTGCTCTCGGCGACCCTGGACGCGTATCTCGCTGGCCATGGCGACGCAGCTCTGCCTGGCGCTATCATCTCCGGCGTCCTATTTCTCGCCTGCGGAGGACTTTACCTGTTTGTCAGTCGCCTGGAGAAGCTGCGGAGAATAGCAGGCGCCGCTGACTCGCGATCCTCGCCGCAGTTTGCGACGAAGGCTTCAATTGACCGTCCGAGTCCCGCCGGGGATCGCTCCAGTTCTTGATCATAGCGGTATCGCCACCTGGTGTATTTGCCGTGCTAATGCCGTAACGGCGCTCAGCCAGCCTTTCCGTTCAGCCGCCAGTGAACATGAAAACTGTGCGCGTCGAGGACGGCGTCGTCGCGGAGAGTGAAATCACCTGTTAATTGCACTTGCCCGCCTCCCAAACGGCATTCATCCCCGGCTATCCTGCTTCGAGTCCCGTAGCTTCTGTCTGGGCGCGGCAGCCCGATATATTGGGCTGCGTGAAAACGCGCACCGGCAGGCCAATCGGCTTAGGATTACGAGATGGAACTGCATTTGTGTGCGCATGATCCATGGAAGGTTCCTGAGCGCCATCAGGCATCTTAGGGTACCTTGACTGCAAATCATTGGTTCCGCGTGTTCACCGCGGATGGAGAATGAAGTGCTCAATACCAAGCACAGGTCGCCGGGCTTGAGATCTGGTGATTGGTACGCACTGGAGATCACAGAGATGAAATCGTTAGTCAGATCGCTAATGCTGGCCAGTCTATTGTTGGCTATGGCCATCGGGGCTCAACGTGCGTATGCTCACTGCGACGGGATGGACGGGCCGGTGGTCAAAGCCGCCCAGCAGGCGCTTGCGACAGAAGACCTGAATTTCGTCCTCATCTGGGTGCAGGGCAAGGATGAGGGGGAAGTGCGGAAGGCGTTCGCCAAGACCATAGCGGTCCGGAAACTAAACCCTGAAGCAAGAGAACTTGCCGACTTGTTTTTCTTCGAGACCGTGGTTCGGATCCACCGAGCCGGCGAGGGTGAGCCCTATACAGGGCTGAAGCCGGCCGGACGCGATCTGGGGCCAGCCCTTCCAGCCGCGGACAAAGCCATTGAAGACGGGTCCGTTGGGCCACTGCTCAAGCTGGTGACCGACGCAACGGAGGAGGGTATCCGAGAACACTTTCAAAAGGTACTTGCCACAAAAAGCTTCGACAGAAAGGAACGTCCGCGCCGGACGGGAGCACGTGAAGGCCTACATCGAGTTCGTTAACTATGCCGAGGAACTTTACGCGAGCGCCCACAGGAGCGACCATGAACATTCTCAGGAATCTGCAAATGCGGGTGAGCACCGCTAGCAAGGAAGATACCGCAATTTCGGGGCTTCAAAGTCCCGCGAACCACGATGTTGTAGATGAGTGCTCAGAGGAGTCCTTTCCCGCGAGCGATCCTCCCAGTTGGACGCTCGGCATCAGTTCCCCCTCACGGGCAATGGCGAATCCGTTGGTTCTGAATCTGCCGCCTCACCGGGGACTATGACACTCCCTTTTGCATGCAGATTACATGGGACTCGGCAATGTCCACTCACTCTCAATTAGTCCCTAGTATCAATCGTCTAGCTAGGTGTTAGGGTGCGCGTGAACGTCGAGACAGCCCACGGCTGCGATTCTGGAAAGTATCTGCTCTTGCCCCCTGGGCTGAGACAAACCGTTAAGACACAGTTCGCCGTTCGCTGAAAAGATCTCGACCGGCAAGACGACATTACAGCATACTGGTGACCGGCTGGTGAAGCGGAGGCGGGCTCTGCTGGAGAGCAACCCGCCAAGGAATAACCAGCCGGAAACTCATCCAGACGATGAGCGGGGGCGTTGGCCGCAAGGCGGGCGCCCTCATCGGATGGAAAGATTTCCGGATGCCTCAGAAAACTCATACAGAAAGCTGCCGCGAAGCGGCATCCTTGTGGTGCTGCGCTTCGAACTCGGCCGGCGGCAAGTAGCCGAGCGCCGAGTGCAGCCGCTTTTGGTTGTAGACCTTCTCGAGGAACTCGGCGATGCAAGCACGCGCCTCGGCCAAGTCCCGGTATTCGTTGCGATGCACCTCTTCGTACTTCAGGGTCTTCATGAACGACTCGCAGGCGGCGTTGTCCCATGGGTTGCCCTTGCGCCACATGCTGATGTCGATGCCGTTGGTTTTCAGCAAGTCCGTGTAGTCGTTGCTGGCGTACTGGGAGCCGCGATCGGAATGATGGACCAGCCCGGCCTGGACGATGCGGCGCGATAACGCCATGCCTAGCGCGGTCAGGGTAAGTTGGTCTTCCATCGTCCGCTCCAGCGCCCAGCCGATCACGCGGCGCGAGTAGGCGTCCAGGATCACCGCCAGGAACACGAACTCGTCGCGCAGCCGGATATAGGTGATATCGGCCACCCACAGCTGATCGAGTGCGGTGAGGATCAGGCCCTCAGCCAGGTTCGGGTAGACCCTGCGTGTGTGGTTGGAATCGGTAGTCACCACGAACTTCCGCTTCCGTATGCACAGCAAGTTGTCCTCGCGCATCAGCCGGTACACCCGCTTGGGATTCACGGTCCAGCCCTGCCGGCGCAGTTCGGCTGTGATCCGCGGCCGGCCGTAGCTGGGCCATTCCAGCGCGATCCGCTGGATGGCGTCGCGCAGATCCATGTCGGGGTCCGGCCCCGGCTCGGCGTCTTCGTCGAAGCGATAGAAGCCGGACCGGCTAACCCGGCCCAGCTCCACCATGCGTTCGATCGTCAGTCCCCGGCCGGCCTTCACTTCTTCTTGGACCTTCCGGTAGACCGCGGATTTCCAGTCAGTGCCTGCAGCATCCGCTGTTCCTCGATGCGCTGCAAGCACCCCTTCAAAAAATCGATCTCCAGAGCCTGCTGGCCGATCTTACGCTCCAGCTCCGCGATCCGCCCCTCCGACCAGCGCTGCTTCCCGTTGCCCGGAAACGCGTTACCTGCACCGGTCCGGAACTCCCGCCGCCAGCGGTGCAGCACGTTGGGGTTGACCTCCAACGCCCGCGCCGCCTCGCCGATGGAAACCCCTTGCTCCAGCCGCCGCACGGCGGCCAGCTTGAACTCCTTCGTGAACTGCCTTCGCGACAATCCCATGACTCAATTCTCCTTTCAATGGATTTTGAGTCTTAACCGTTTGTCTCAAAACTGGGGGCAAGTCCAATCCGCTGCTGTGGTGTCATTCCGCGAGGAATGAACGAGCTGCGCGGGCTAGTGCTTCTAGAATCCGCAGTCCATCTTCCTGCGAGCCCGTGTCAAACTGTTGTCCCGCATGATCGATAGCATTGCTGACCATGGCGACGGACGCGACGGCGGCTTGGCGGGCGATGCCAAACGCAAACAGCGACGCTGCCTGCATCTCCACAGCCAGAACACCGTCGGCAGCCCAGTCTTGAAGTTGCACTCTCGTCTCGCGATAGGGAGCATCGGTCGTCCAGACCTTGCCGCAGCGAACCGTCCAACCGATCGCCAACAACTCCCGTTCGAGAACCGAAGTCACCGGCGTAGGACAGGCGACCTCCTTGCCGGGAGGGAGGTAATGATAGGAAGTCCCTTCGTCACGAATTGCGCTGGTAACCACGACGAGGCACGGAAGCGGGAGGTCGGGAGAGACGCGGCCGGCAGATGTCAAGCCGATGATGAGTCTCGCCCCGGCGGACTGGAGTTGTTCTGCAATCAGCACGGTATAAGGTCCACCGATCGTCCGTGCGATGATTCCGCACGTCACGCCTTCCAGTTCCATCGCAAACATGGTTGTGTGGAAACAAGCCCACGACGAGAACACCTTGGCGATGCCTTCCCGCACAAGCCAGTCCGTAAGATCTCCGTCAAAGTCGAGGATGCAGACGTGAGGAATAGCCCCGGTCGGGATCTGGCGTGTCCGGCGCACGTCGTCGATCAGGCTCTGGGCGGTGAAGCCGGACGGCTGCTCTAATGCGTGGTTTAGGATTGGAGGATTCGTTTGGCTGGACATGAAAGGTGTCGTACTCAATAGTGAATGGGTCTCATTCCACTACGCAACGGTAATAGAGGAACTGCCGCTTACGTTCGGAGTGGGTCCCTTGTACGCGTAGCCAGAAAGCGGACCCAGCGGATGCTTGCCGACGTGGTCCGCGAGGATCTGGAGTCCATGCTTGCTGTCCGACCCGTCGAGAGAGGGACCGCCATCAGAGAGGTAAGTCCCTGGGCCGCGGCCAATTGGAAGTCCGGTTTTGCTGGCTCATTTCTTTACGAGTTCCGGAAGCTGCTTCTTCGTCTTCTCCACCTTCGGCATCGCCACGTCCATGACGTACCGATCCTGCGGATGGCGACTGCAGTAGTTCTGATGGTGCTCCTCGGCGGGATAGAAGGCCTTCAATTCCACAACCTGGGTCACAATCGGCGAATGGAAGACCCTCGCTTGATCCAACTGCTTGATATACTCTTCCGCGATCCTCTTCTGCGTTGGGTCCGAGTAGAAGATAACCGACCGGTATTGCGGACCTACATCGGGTCCCTGCCGGTTGAGTTGCGTAGGATCGTGCGCGACGTCGAAGAAAACCTTCAGCAGTTGCCCATAAGAGATCTTGCGAGGATTGTAGGTGACTTGAACCGCCTCAACGTGGCTGGTCTTTCCCGTGACGACGAGGACGTAGTGAGCTGACACGGCATCGCCGCCGGAGTATCCAGAGACCACCTTATCCACACCCTCAATCTGCCGAAACACAGCCTCCACACACCAAAAGCAACCTCCCGCAAGCACAGCCGTCTGGTCCCCTTTTAACAGATCGCCAACGACGCTCTTATTGTCGATCGCCGGGTCGGGGAAACCAGCTGCGCGCAGAGTAGCAGCACCAAGGCCGACGATGCAAAAAGCAACACGCCAGACTGAGGTTATCGAGATCATTCAGGCCTCCTTGTTCGCGCCATTGGCCACCGGGGCAGCATCGCAGATGCACGGCTCGCATTAGCGCCTTCCAATGCCTAACGTATCATAGCTGACATTTGACATTCGTTCAAGTACTTGATTGAATATATGAATACTATGGATCCGTCAACGAAACGAGTCTTTAAAGATCAACTCTTCGAGCAGTTCGCGCGAATTGGCAAAGGGCTCGCCAGCGGCCGGCGTCTTGAACTGTTGGAATTGCTCGCGCAGGGCGAGCGGACCGTGGAGGAATTGGCTGCCGAATCTGGAATGTCGGTTGCCAACACCTCGCAGCATCTGAAGGCACTTCGCGAAGCTCAACTTGTGGCAGTACGCCGTGAAGGACTATACGCACGGTATCGTTTGGCAAACGAGCAAGTCTTTGCCCTCTGGCAGGCCCTACGCGATCTCGGCAGCGCCCGCTTGACCGAGATCCGCCAGATTGTGGAGACATACCTGACAGACCGTGAGATTCTGAACGGTATTACCTGCATAGAACTACAACAGCGTCTGAAGAATCGAAGTGTCGTAGTGTTGGACGTCCGGCCGGAAAGAGAATACCAGGCCGGACACGTTGCGGGTGCCCGCTCGATTCCGCTCACCGAGTTAAGGGCCCGTCTGAAGGAGCTTCCCAAGAGAAAGGAGATCGTGGCCTACTGTCGCGGTCCTTACTGCGTCTACGCCGATGAAGCCGTGGCGCTCTTGCGCTTGCGCGGGAGGAAGGCGACACGATTGGAAACCGGATTTCCGGATTGGAAGGCGCAGGGATTGCCTGTGGAAACGGCGCCATCGGCGGCACGAGGATAACCCATGCAGCCCATTGAGACCGAGACATTACGGGAATGGCTGGAGGACGGTCGGCCGGTCAACGTCCTGGACATCCGCGCTCCCGAGGACCGCAAGGAGTGGGCGATCCCTGGAAGTATCCACGTAAACGCATACGAGCGACTGAAGGCCGGCGAGCCGGATGCGCTGTCGGGGGTCGATCTACCGAAGGACCGTCCCGTCGTGACCATCTGCAATGCCGGCAAGGTCAGTCAAGTGGCCGCCGAGCAACTCAGGCAGCGCGGGATTGATGCGTTTCCTCTCGCCGGCGGCATGAAGTCATGGAGCCTCGCCTGGAATACCGCGGAACTAGTGCTTGGCAATACCACCGTGGTCCAAGTACGGCGCACGGGCAAAGGGTGCCTCTCCTATCTGATTGGTTCAGGTTCCGAGGCGGTGGTTATCGACGCCTCCATCGAACCCGCAGTGTACTTGCGGCTGGCGGACCAGCACGGGTGGAGCATCCGTTACGTGCTCGATACCCACGTCCATGCCGATCATTTGTCGCGGTCGCGGGCCCTGGCTGAGGCTGCCGGAGCGAAACTACTACTCCCCGCCCAAAAAAGAGTCCGATTCGCCTTTACTCCGATTGAGGATGCGCAGGTCATCGCGTTCGGCGACGCTCGTATCCAGGCGATGTCCACGCCGGGTCATACGATGGAGAGCACCTGCTACGATCTGAATGGTCAAGCCATCTTCACCGGAGACACACTCTTCCTTTCCGGAGTCGGCCGGCCGGACCTGCACGCATCCGCGGATGAATCACGCGAGAGGGCGGGGATTCTGTACCGATCGCTCAAGCGCCTGATGGAGTTCCCGCCGGACACGGTCGTACTCCCTTGCCACACGTCCCAGCCCGTAGCTTTCGATCACAAGCCGGTGTGCGATCAGCTTGGTCAGATTGCGAGCCGCATCGCCTCGTGGCTCGACAATGAAGCGGACTTCGTTCGCACGATTCTCGAGCGCATTCCGCCAACACCTCCGAATTTCCCGCGAATCGTCGAGCTGAACGAAGCCGGCGTGCTGCCCGAAGGCGACCCGACGGATCTGGAGGCAGGAGCTAACCGCTGTGCAGTCTCCTAGCACCAGCAACGCTGTATCCCCGGCCAGTTCTGATTCGGTCCGCCTCGGTCTTCGCGCCAACTGGGAGCAGTTCACACTGCTCGTGGCCGTAAACGCCTTCGTTGGCGCCACGGTCGGCATCGAGCGCGTCATCCTGCCGCTGCTCGCGGAGCGGGAGTTTGGGCTTGCGTCCCGGGCGGCCATTCTCTCCTTTATCGTGAGCTTCGGCCTCATCAAGGCGATCTCCAACCTTTTCGCCGGACGGATGGGCGAGCGCTGGGGCCGGAAGAAGGTACTGGTTGCCGGTTGGCTGTTCGCATTTCCGGTACCGGTGTTAATCCTGTTCGCGCCGTCCTGGCGCTGGGTAGTTCTGGCAAACGCCCTACTCGGCATAAACCAAGGTCTGTGCTGGTCGACAACCGTGATCATGAAAATCGATCTGGTCGGCCCCGAGCGGCGCGGATTCGCAATGGGGCTGAACGAGGCGTCCGGCTATCTGGCGGTCTCGGCCGCAGCCATTGGGTCAGGATATCTTGCTGGTTGGCTGGGCTTCCGGGAAACTCTCTTCTGGATGGGAGAAATCATCGCCTGCACAGGCTTGTTCCTGTCAGTGGTCTTTGTTCGGGAATCGCTCCAGCACGTGCATCTGGAGGCGCGGCAGCTTAGCGATAAGACCGAGCAGCGCAGCTTCGCCGAGATCCTGCTGCTCACCAGTTGGAAAGATCGCGCGTTATTCTCCGTTAGCCAGGCCGGGATGGTCAACAACTTGAACGATGGCATGGCATGGGGACTGTTCCCGCTTTATTTTGCTTCTCAAGGGCTGTCGCTGGAACGGATCAGTTTTCTAGCGGCGCTCTATCCGGCCGTTTGGGGAATGACACAACTGGTCACAGGCGGCCTCTCGGACCGGTTGGGGCGGAAGTGGATGATCGCCTCCGGAATGCTGGTGCAAGCGATGGGCATATTCCTGCTCGTCGAATCGGAAACGTTCCTGCTGTGGTCGGTTTCGCTGGTGCTCCTCGGATTGGGGACCGCCATGGTGTATCCAACACTACTGGCCGCCGTCGGCGATGTGGCGCACCCGACTTGGAGGGCCTCGGCGGTCGGCGTCTACCGGTTATGGCGCGATGGCGGATACGCGATCGGAGCGCTGCTGGCCGGAAGCCTTGCGGACGTATTTGGCGTGCGCTGGGCTATCGGGGCCGTGGGAGCCTTAACGCTTCTGTCAGGCTTAGTGGTGGCGACGGTGATGTACGAGACACGCCGCGACACCGTTTAGATTCGTGCAAAGCTTAAAGTGCAGGAGAGATGAACCATGAGAAACGCCTTATTCGCGGCTCTGCTGACGTATGGACTCGCCGCTTTCGCGCAGCAACCAAGCCAGCATGAGCACGATCATCACCAGGCAGTGAATCAACACGGCGATCAAGTCATGGGTTTCTCGCACGACAACACCAAGCATCACTTCCGTCTCTACCGCGACGGCGGCGCGATCGAAGTGGAAGCCATCGATCCGAACGATACGGCCAGCCGCGATCAAATCCGCTTACACTTGCGGCACATCTCTCAAATGTTCGCAGCGGGTGACTTTAACGCACCCATGCTGATTCACGATCAGACGCCTCCAGGCGTCCCCGTGCTCCAGAGATTGAAGAGTGAGGTTGTCTACGACTTTGAGAACAGGGACAAGGGAGCCGCCATTCAGATTCACACCAAGAATCCGGAGGCGCTGAAGGCGATTCACGAGTTTCTCCGGTTTCAGATCTCGGATCATCAGACCGGCGACACCAGTGGCGTTTCGCGGCGGCCCTGAAGCCGACTGTCTTGCGGTGGTTGGTAGTCCCCCGCCAGCGCTACTTTGAAGCTGGTTTGCTGGCTTCGCCCATCCCAGGGCAGTTCTTCATTTGGCCGGCCATGTTTTGCATCATGGTGCCCTGCCCCATCATCTTGGTGCGCATCTGATCCAGCAAAGCGGCGTGTTCGGCAAGGAGAGCTTTCAACTTGGCCGGATCTTTCTCGCTGTTGATAGCCGTCATGCTCTGCATCATCTTACTCATTAGCTGGGACATGTCCTGATGCTGTGCCATCATCTGGCCCATCATCATTCCGCCGCCCATCATCCCGCGCCCTACGGGGCCGGACTTTTCCTGCGAGGGATTGCTCTGCTGCTGGGCAACAACGACCGCCGAGAACAGGGCCAGGGTTACCAAAACAATTGTCCCAATCACGCCTTTAAGACTCATGACGAACCTCCTCTTCAAAGTGAGCGCCTCGTCTGAGAAGGCGCGATGATACTCCCTGCATTTGACGTGCCAGCCCGCGCGACTGGAAGTCAAGCCATTTGCAAGGTCAGCCGGCCTTGTCGAAGCGCCTGATCCGGGGCGAGCCTTTAAGTCGCTGCGCGAAATCGCGCACCTGTCCAAGATTTCGGCAACCGGCGCTCGGCGCGGTTCCTGAGCGCAAGGTTCTCGTGATACCTCTGGAAGGGTGAGCCGGTTCAAACGTAATGCCGGACCTGGTCCGGAACCATCTGCCCCAGGGACCGCTGCGCTCAACGCGCTCGGGTCGTACCGTGAAACAGGCCTCACCAGTACCGAGGCGACGGCGCGCCTTGAGCGCGAGGGTGCAAATGAGGTTTTGGAGAAGAAATCCCACCCGTTCCTTGGCTTCGCACGCAAGTTCTGGGGCCTGTCGGCGTGGATGATCGAGCTAATCGCCCTGCTTTCCTTCATTCTGGGAAAACGCGCGGACCTGTCGATCGCTCTAGCGCTTCTCGTCGTGAATGCCGCTCTCAGCTTTCTTCAGGAGCAGCGCGCTTCAGCGGCGGTCACGGCGCTACGCCGCCAGCTACAAGTAACAGGGCGTGTGCTGCGCGATGGGATCTGGCAGGCCATACCCGCACGGAACCTCGTTCGCGGCGACGTGGTGCGAGTGCGTACTGGCGATTTTGTACCTGCGGACGTGCAGGTCCTCGATGGGACACTCCGGGTTGACCAGTCGGCTCTAACCGGCGAGTCGCGCGAGCTTGGCAAAACGGCAGACGACACGCTTTACTCCGGTTCGATCGTCCGGCAAGGCGAGGCCACAGCGGTGGTGGTTGCGACGGGCGTGCGGACTTACTTCGGCCGCACCACCCAGCTCGTCGAAAGCGCTCACCCCAAGCTCCACATCGAGGAGGTCATCACGCGTGTTGTGAAGTGGCTTTTCCTGATTGTCGGCGTACTGGTGTCCGTAGCGGTAGTCGCGTCGATTGCCGAGGGATTGCGGCTCATCGACATCCTGCCCCTCTCCCTGGTGCTCCTCATGAGCGCGGTTCCCGTCGCGTTGCCGGTCATGTTCACCGTGAGCATGGCCATCGGCTCTATGGAGCTCGCACGGCGCGGCGTTCTGGTCACGCGGCTAAGCGCCGCGGAGGACGCGGCGCACATGGACGTTCTGTGTGCCGACAAGACCGGCACGCTTACGGTGAACCGGTTGTCGCTCGCCGGAACGATGCCGCAAGCTGGCTTTACCGAGGACGACGTGGTGCGTGATGGCGCCCTCGCGTCGAACGAGGCAGATCAGGACCCGATCGACCTTGCATTCCTACGGGCGGCGCGCGCGCGCGGACTGCTCGACGGCGCAGGGAAAGCACTATCTTTCGAGCCTTTCTCGGCCAAGACCCGCCGGACCGAAGCGCTGGTCGAAAGGGACGGCCAGACTAGCCGCGTGATGAAAGGGGCGCTGCGCACGCTGGCGGAGGCTCGCTGGCCTGGACTCTTCGGCGCTGGCAGCGCTGGAGACACAAGCGAACGAACAAGCCCAGAAAGGCTTTCGCATCCTTGCCGTGGCGCGCGCAGACGGCGACGGACCGCTGCGCCTCGTTGGCCTCGCATTCCTCTATGACGCGCCGCGCCCCGATTCGCGCCAGCTAATCGAGGAACTCAACTTGCTCGGCGTGACAGTCAAGATGCTCACCGGCGACGCGCTGCCCGTTGCGCGTGAGGTCGCTCGCGAACTGGGCTTAAGTGAGATTATCAGTGCCCGTGACCTGCGCGCCCCGCAGAACATAGACGCGGCCGAACTGGTTCGTGATTCCGGCGGCTTTGCCGAAGTGTTCCCGGAAGACAAGTTTCTTGTGGTGAAGAGTCTCCAGTCGGCCGGCCACGTGGTGGGGATGACCGGCGACGGCGTGAACGATGCGCCCGCCTTGCGCCAGGCCGAGGTGGGCATCGCCGTAAGTAGTGCCACCGACGTCGCCAAGAGTGCGGCGAGCGCTGTGCTGACGACCGAGGGTCTGGCCAGCATCGTCGACCTCGTGAAGAATGGGCGCGCGATTTATCAGCGGGTCCTCACCTGGATCGTCAACAAGGTGAGCCGGACGATCCTCAAGTCGGGATTCGTGGTGATCGCGTTTCTCGTCACCGGCAGGTTCGTCATCTCGGCGCTCGGGATGGTGTTGCTCGTGTTCATGACGGACTTTGTGAAGATCGCGCTGTCGACGGACCGCGTCCACCCGTCGCAGAAGCCAGAGAGCTGGAACATCGGCCCGCTGGTCAGGCTCGCGGTGCTTCTTGGGCTACTCATGCTGGGCGAGGCGCTGGGCCTGCTTGCTCTCGGCTGGTATCGATTCAACCTCGGCAACGGAGACGGGCGATTGCAGATGTTCACATTTTTGACTCTGCTTTTCTTCGCGCTGTTCTCGATCGTTTCCATTCGTGAGCGGCGGGCATTTTGGTCCTCACGGCCGAGCACGGTGCTCGCCATTGCTCTTGTGGCGGACATGTTCGTGGGAGTACTGATCGGCACAGTGGGCCTAGGCGAGTTACGGCCGCTGCCGCCGGGCACGATGGCCTGTATTGCTGCCTATGCGCTGGTCTTCTCGCTCGGCGTGAATGACTTGGTCAAGTCCGCCGTCATCGCCTGTTACCGGAGGCTGCCACAGCCTGGCTAGCGTCTCCAGTATTCACCGCACATTTATTGGCTTTGACGACAAGAAAGGCGGCACCCCATCCACCCAGACGAGACAATTCCGTATCCCAGCGGCCGGCTAGTCTTGCTGCCAGGCTGCAGGGAGGATAGAAGATGGCGCCACTGGTGGCAGTACAGGTGAGGCCAGCCGCTGTTGCAAGGTCTCGCAGTTCACCGAAAGTCCAGAAATGAGCGTGCTGCCAGAACTGCTCGCCGAGCCACGCACGGATTCGCCGACTGGCCGCCCAACTGCTCCAGCGGCCGAGTTCCCCAATGACGAGGACGCCGCCCGGACGCAAGACGCGGGCTAACTCTCCCACGGCCCGCTCGGGTGACTTGACCATGCACAACACGGTGATGGCCAAGGCGACATCGAAGGAAGCGTCAGCAAACGGTAGAATCTCCACGTCGCCCTGGCACCACCGGGCTACTACCCCCGAAGCGTTCGCCCGTTCCCGGGCAGCGGCGAGCATAGGAAGAGAGCGATCGAGGCCCGTTACGATCGCTCCGCGACCGGCTTCCCGAACGGCGTATGCCCCATCTCCGCAACCGGCATCGAGCAATGCAACACCCCGGCTTTCTGGCAACATCGCGGTAATCGCATCGCGTTCCAGTGCTTCCGTAATATTGCCGAGAGCGGACTGTCGCCAACGCGAGTAGGCTGTGGGCGTGAAGTTCGTGGGTTCCGAGTAGCGAGCAGTCATCCGAACCGTGTCTTCTGAAAAACTTGCGGGTCATCGACAAGCAACGGCGTGCGCGATCGGAACGCCTCAGCATACTTAACGCCGACAAGGCTGCCGATGTAACGGTCTTCCGCATTGTACTTGTCCAGTAGAGTCGCTTGATCCCCGCTAAACACGGATTCGTAAATGCGAACGGCGGCCATCTTCACGTCGTATACATCGCTAACGTCCACCGCGAAATCGAAGCGGTCCCAGGCTGGTTCCATCCGGCAGTGCCCAAAGAAGAGCCGCTCTATCTCATGTGGATCGGTGTCCTTCAATTCCTCTCCGGCTGGGATCTCATCCCACTTCGGGAGCCGAGCGTAGAAGACGCCGTTGACCACAATATCGGTGACGGCCTTATGGTCGGGGTGAACACCCGAGCCGAGTGTCGTAAAAACGATGCGCGGCCGGTATTCCCTTAGCAGGAGGGCGACCTGGAGCCTGGCTTCGACCGAGTCAGTGATCAGACGGTCTTGCAAGGTGAGCGTTTTGCGGTCGACTCCGAGAATCTCCGCCGCCGCTAGCGCCTGCTTGTGCCGTTCTCCACGGGCGGCATGCCGCGTAGGTTCTCCTTCGCACAGATCGACGAAGAGCACCGACAAGCCTTTCCGCACGAGCTTGACAGCAGTCCCGCCTATGACGACCTCCAGGTCGTCGGGGTGCGCGCCGAAGGCGATCACGTCATATCGCCGGTCAGCTGCCGCCGTCGGCATCAGAAAACCAATACCCGGTCGGCCGCCGCCGTCCACGCGGCGAGTTCATCCATCGTGCTTCGATGTGCGCCTTCCGCCAGCATTTCCACTTTGATGCCGCGGCCATCCATGCAAGTACCGCACACGCCGATTTGCGCCCCCTTGGACTTCAGGATCTTGAGCATCCGCTCCAGGTTGTAATAGCCGTCAGGAGTCTTTTGCCCCGCCACGGCGCAGGCCGCCGCGTCTCCGATCAGGAAGACGGACACGGCGGTACCCTCCGATTTTGCCAGCATCGTGGCGAGCCGCAATCCGTTATAGCTGCGCTCGGTACCGTAGGGCGGATCGTTCAGGATGAATAGGTAGTGCATGGTTTCCTCTTTGTTGCTCGGCAGGCACCGGATCTTTCTTAGAGACTCACGACGCGTTCTGCGTCGCGGATGAAGTCATAGAGGTCTTTCATGGTTGATAGGGGGCACAGTTCACCGCTCTCGCGCGCTGTTGAATTCACCCGTGCTTTAGCAGGTGAGTCCGTCGTTCTTCGAACTCCTCCGTGGATATCTCACCGGCAGCGTAGCGTCGTTCCAGCGTTTCGAGCGGTGTGGACTTCGATATTGGCGGAGGTGGTCCGGTCTCTCGTCGCAGAAGCACTACGACCAGAATCACGATCATGAGGAGCCAAAATCCCCACCACATGAAATGCATGCCGAACATCCATCCGTCTCCGTACCACATCATGCCGACCTCACCTTCTCGTCGTCGCGGTCTGTCACACGGACACGGGGATGCCGTACAATTTGCCGCCCGCTTGGAGCAATGTGCCGTACATGTCCCGTTTCCATCCCGGATTGGCAAGCCACCATTGTTCAAACAGGACCTTGCCCATATGCCACGATCGGCCGGCCTGCCGCATCCGTACGTCGGGTGCTGGTTGGGCATAGAAGTTACCGGCGGCGAATCCTGCGACGCCTCCACCGGCTTCGAGCATGCAGTACCCAGCGCCACCAAAGGTTTGTGCGGGCTTGCTGCCCTCGATCTCATCGGCGATGCGCGCAGCGACGACTTCCGCCTGTGCATGGGCGAATACGCCCGCTTTCGGCAGCAGGAGCGGGACGTCCGTCTTCCATCTTCCCGGGATCGGCACGGCCGTCACGTCGCCGATGGCGAACACGCGCTCCGCGGCTGTCTCCAGGGTCTGCGGATTCGCCGGAACCCAACCTGCTGGATTCACAAGGCTGGTCTGCCGCAGCAGTTGTGGCGCTCGATGCGGCGGAACCGCGACGATGAGGTCGTATGGTCCAGAGGTCGATTGCGGAAACACGAGGGTTCTTGCCGCTGCATCCACTTTTGTCAGCGAATGGAGCGGATGGAATTCAACACCTTTGGACTGCAAGAGTTGCTGCACGGCCTGCCCGAGCTCGGGACCGGCCACCGGCATAGGCTGTGCTTCCGGAGTGAACAGGTGAATGTCCACCTTATCCCGAAGACCACGCCGTTGGAAGTAGTCCGCGATCAACATGGCTCCTTCGTACGGAGCGGCGGGGCATTTGTAGGGCATCGCTGCGATCGCCACCGCAATGCGTCCCCCTGGGAAGCTCTTCAATCGTTCGTGCAACCGAGCCGCTCCGTCAGCGGTGAAGAACGTCTCGGAGGCTTCCGCCAGCCCCGGCATTGATTCTGGCGCGAATTCTGCTCCCAGGGCGATGACCAAATAGTTGAAGGGTAGTTCGCCCGCGTTGGTCAGGACCTTCCTGCCAGGCAGATCGATCGCCTCGACACTGCTGAGCATCAGGTCGACACGTTTATCAAGCAACGATTTCAGCGGACGACGAATCTGATCGGGACGGCGGTCACCCGTCATGAGCCACAGGAACGAGGGCGCAAATGCATGCTCGGCGTTTCTTTCGACCAGGACCACCCGGTGCTCGGAAGCCAAGCGGCTTCGCAGATGATTGGCAGCAACGATGCCGCCCACCCCGCCGCCCAGGACCACGACAGTCTTTGCCGTCATCATTGCACCTCCAATCGTTCCACGGGAAGGCCGCTAGCTTTCCATTCGGGGAATCCCTGCTCGAACCGGAACGCTCGCCGTCCGCGCGAGCGTAGCAGTGCCACGGCTTCGTCCGCTAGTACGCAGTACGGGCCTCGGCAGTACGCCACAATCTCTCGGTTCTTCGGCAACTCCTTGAGGCGCGTTTTGAGTTCATGCAACGGGATGGACCGCGCGCCCGCAATGTGTCCGGCGGCATACTCTTCGGCGGGGCGCACATCCAGGACAATGACGCTGCCTTGCTTGAGCTTCCGCCGTAGGTCCGCCGCTGTCACGGCTTCAAGCGAGTCTCTATCCGAGAGGTAGGCCCGGACCATGTGGTTCACTTCGGCGAGCCTGCTCTCACCAAGTTCCCGGAGCGCTCTCCACAGATCAAAGACTCTCTCGTTGGCGAGTCGGTACGTCGCGTACAAGCCGGACTTGCGGACCTCGACCAGACGCGCGGCGCGAAGTACCTGTAGATGTTGAGAGGTGTTGGCGACCGACATGCCCGTCAGTCGCGCCAGATCTTCCACGTTTCGTGCCCGTTGAGCCAGAAGCTCCAGCAATTCAAGCCTGCGGCCGCTGGCGAATGCCTTGCCAATCCGGGCAAATTGCTCGAAGAGCTCCGTCTTAAATTCGCGCTTGACGGCCTGATCCATCTATATACTATTCAATTACTAGGTTGAATACTTGTCAAGTGGCTACGAATCGCCGGCTCTGCCGAAGGAACTGTTTGAGTGCGGCGCGCGTGCCCGGGAACAGACTCGTGGCCGACTGCGGCGCGATTTCCCGTTCACGGCTCGCCCCCACAAATTACCACTTCATGCCGGAGAAGGAGCCATCCGCTGTTTCTTGTTGACACTGAGTTGCAAATCGAGTTAAATAAACTTGTCCGATATGTTGCGACTCTGTCGCAACTAGTCGCAACATGAAAGCCCTCACCTTAGAACGCCGCTCACTACTGCAAGAGCTGGCCCGGCGCGGCATCCGCATCACGGGGCAGCGAAAGATCCTGGTCGAAACGATCCAGGACTCCGACCGCCATCTCGACGCGGCAAGTCTCCTTCAGATGGCGCGAAAGCGCGATGAAGGAATCAACCGGGCCACCGTCTACCGAACCTTGGAGCTCCTGAAGAAGCTGCGTTTGATCGATGAACTGGATCTCATGCACCTGGACGGCGAGAAGCACTTCTATGAGGCGAAGACGAACATCGAGCACGTGCACCTTGCGTGCTTCCAATGCGGACGAATCGAAGAGTACACGAGCCCCCTGTTCGAACGCTTAAAGGCGGAAATCTCGTGTCAGACAGGGTTTCACATCCGGGTTGTGCGACTCGAAGTGGGTGGCCGCTGCAGCCGCTGCTGCGCGCTCGCACACAGTTGCACGGAGTGCGGAGAAGAGGCCTGTTGCAAAGGCGAGAAACCGTGTAGCTAAAGACGAGAGTGCGAGGCCGCGCGGCTGACTTTTGGCGAAGCACACCGCGCGACCTCTCAAAGAACCGACAACCGGCTGGCTGGCGATCCCTCTCACATTGTAGGGGACTGGCCAGAGGTTTTGCTTAAGGAGAGCAAGACGAAATGACCGAACGAATCCCCGATAGAGAACACACCGATCAATTCACAATTGAGGCGAACCAAGGCCGAGGGGCGCAAGAGTCCTGGCGACGCGGACGTAGATGTGGAGGTAAAGGAGCGCGGTGTGCCGCCTTAGTCGTGATCCTTTTCCTGACGGCGGCCGCTGCTCCAGCACAGGACAGCCGAGCTGCGAGCCAGGGTGAAGTCGATCAATTGCGAGAGGAAGTGAAGCAACTCAGAGCCGCGATGGATCAGCTCCGCGTCCTCCTGGAGGCAAGGACGAAACCGTCCGAAACGGCTCCCGCGCCATCGCCGCAAGCGGTATTACCCACCGAGCCCACGCTGCCCGGTGCACCGGGCCGGGGGGCTACGCCATCCCAGGCCGAAATACGCGGCACGCCGCAGACCACCGGACTCCCCGATGAGAAGAATTTGGCGATGGCCACAAAGGCGAACGGAGGAGACCTCTCGGGCGCCGGTAATCTCTTGCGCACCGATCGCGTCGCAATCGGCGGATACGGTGACTTTCAGTTCCGCGAATCCGCGCTCCAGGAAAGAAACGACGGCGGGGGCACGCCGACGTTCCAAAGCACCCGATTTGTCCTGGGCATCGCAGCCGTTCTCTCACAACGCCAGAACATCGTTTTCAACTCCGAGATCGAATACGAGTTTGGCTCGCGTGAAGTCGATGTGGAGCAGGCCTTTGTCGATTGGAAAGTGCGTCCCGAGTTCAGTTTCCGGGCTGGAATCTATCCTCCCTCACTTGGCTACTTCAACACCTATCACGATTCCAATCTCAATCTCACGACGCTGCGGCCATTGATCAATCAATTTATCTTGAACACCGCCTATCGCGATGCTGGGATCGGCGTTCGCGGCCGTTTCAATCTACCCAGCAACATGAAGCTGAGCTACGAAGCGAACGTCTTGAACGGAATGCAAGCCTTGGATGCGGATGGAAACGCCACGCCGTTTTCTCGCCTCCTTGGGCAGTCCTCTGCGTCAGAACCCGGTCTGATCGCGTTCCAGGCGACGAATCGGCACAAAGCAGTGACCGGCCGTATCGGGTTTTCACCGATCCTCGGCCTCGAAGTGGGCACATCTGTGTACAACGGCAGGATCAATCTCCTCGGAGAGGCTCCACGATCGGTGACAATGCTGTTCTACGACGGGTCCTATCGGCGCGGCCCGTGGAATTTCACTGCGGAATACGCCCGAACCAATATTGTGGGAGGGATTCGGCGGCAGAGTGTGGCGCCACCGGTCGTCGATCCCTTGTTTCCCGACACGGTTGCCGCGCTGGCTGGCTACGTCGCCCAAACCACCCCAGGGCAGGACGGCTTTTATGTCGAAGGCGCGTACAAGTTCCATCCCGGCTTCATGCGGGGTTCCTTCGATGAAGGCGCTTACATTGCGCCCGTGGTTCGCTTCGAAGGAATCCGCCGGGACCGTACGCTGGCGGACTTCTACCTCAACGAGCGCCGCACCACCTTGGGGGTAAACATTGCGCCGTCCCCAAGTGTGATCTTCAAGCTGAACTACCTATTCAACAATCCGCAAGGTAAGGTGCCCAATATCGCTGGACCCTTCGGCGGCGCAGACTTCGGCAACAATCCGACTCCTTTCCTTGGCTACGGCCGGAACGGATTCACTGGATCGGTGGCGTATGTGTTCTGAAAACAAATCCGCCACCAGCTCAAGCCGCCGTGGAGTCCTGAAAGCATCGCTGTTGGGCGGCGCCGCCAGTCTTGTCTTGGGCTCCGCTCCGCCGGCGAGGGCGGACAGCCTGCCCACCGGCACCCTTCGGGAATACTGGATACAGGTGGACCCGTTTCCGCACAACTTGGTCCCAACCGGCATCGACGCCACGTCGGGATCGGCGTACCTGCCCAATCAATGTTCTATCGGGGCGTTGGGTTATCGAGCATTCTCGCCCAACTGGGCGAGCCCGCTACCTGGCGACGACGATATTGGTCCAAACACAGGAATGCCTGGGCCCACGGTACGCGCGAAGGTGGGCGACACGATTCGGATTCATTTCAGAAACAACGACCAGCACTTCTGGTTTCCGCACAGCATCCATGCACATGGGGTGGCATACGATCCGGAAAGCGATGGGGCTTGGACCTGGGCGGATCAATCTCCCGGCACCGCCGTGAGCGTAGGGGACAACTACACTTATGAATACACGGCCGTGCCGCAATCAGTTGGAACTTGGCCATACCATGATCATTCCGTGCCGCAGACCCTGATTCCGCGTAAACCCCCGGACATGGAGCTCAACGCTCAACTCGGAATGTTTGGGGTGATTGCGATCACGGATGACAAGACCCCTCCAGCGGATGTCGAGAACGTTCTTGTGATGCACGATTTATATGCGGACACGGTCCCCGGCCTTGCTCAGGACTTTGACTGTTTCAACGGATTCGCATATCTGGGCAACACGCCCATTTTCCGCGCGCGGGCCGGGCAGCGGGTCCGATGGCGGGTGATCGCGCTCGGTAAGGAGTTTCACTCCTTTCACATTCATGGGCATCGGTGGGAGTCGAGCAGCAGTTTCGTTGATACCCAAGTTGTTGGTCCTGCAACCTCCCTCACGCTCGATTATGTCGAGGATCGCCCGGGGAAATGGTTGTATCACTGCCATGTCGTCGACCATATGATGGGCGGGATGGTAGGCTACTACATCGTGAATTGAGGGGCTTGGGCGAACAAGAAAGGGACGCAGTCTGACTCCGCGGAGACATTTCGTGACTCGGCTCATCCGTGACGTAGGTGCGGCGGCCGCTGGTGCCGCGCTGCTGGGGGATGCCCTCCCGGTGCTCGCGCAGCAGCGCGTCTATCTCAACGAACAACAAGCGCTGAAACTCGTCTTCCCTCGATCCGAGCAGATTCTTGCAGAGGATCATGATCTTACGCCGGAGCAGGAGCGTTCGATCGCTTTGTCGTTGCGCTACCGCCTGGCCAGCCGCTCGCAACGCATTTGGCGCGGCACCACAGGCGGGCGCACCGATGGCTACGCGATGGTCCTCAATGAGATCGGGAAGGAGCAATACATCACGTTCATCGTTGGCATCACGCCGGACTTTCGTGTTCAGCGAGTTGCCCTGATGGTCTTCCGCGAGAGCCGCGGCGGGGAGGTTGAGGATGCGCGCTTTACCAACCAGTTTCGGGGAAAGACATCTTCGGACCGGTTGCTCATCGGGGCGGATATCAACGGCATCACCGGAGCGACGCTCTCCTCTCAAGCCCTTTGCCGCGGAACGAAGAAGGCCCTGGTCATATGCGAAACGCTGTATCGGAAATGACGGAGGTTCGTCTCGCGCAGTACGTGATGGGCACTTTGGTCGAGATCACACTATTGCCGTTGTGCGGCGAAGAACATGCGCGCGAGGCGGCTGCCGGCGTGTTGCGTGAATTCGAACGGGTCGAGCGCATCTTTAGTCGCTTTGATCCATCGAGCGAGCTATCGCACGTAAATGGCCAGGCTGCCGCGCGTCCGGTAATCGTTTCTGATGAGTTCTTCGCGCTCACGGCACGCGGCTTGCAGTATTCGCATCATTCGGCCGGTGCGTTTTCCATCACACTCCAGCCGCTCGTGAGACTCTGGGAACGTTCCGCGGAGGTGGGGCGGCTCCCAAGCCAGAGGCAGATCGACTCAGCGCTTGTTCTTTGCTGCCCGGACGGGATAATTCTCGATGCAGCGCGGCGAAGCGTTTATTTCGCTATTCCGGGAATGAGCCTCAACTTCGACGGACTCGCCAAAGGTTATGCCGTGGATCGTGCACGCGCCATTCTGGCTGAGCGCGGGTTTACACGAACCCTGATAAATGCCGGATCAAGCAGCATCGCCGTCCTCCACCCCGTAGGAGACACATCGCCCTGGCGTCTTGCGGTGCGCCACCCTGGCGACTCGCGCCGTTCCGTGGCGTGGCTCTTGCTCGATTATCCGGCCCTATCCACCTCAGGCACTGGCGAACGCGGGTTCAACATCGCCGGCCGCTGGTTTTCGCACCTCATCGATCCATCTTCCGGTTTTCCCGTCGAAGAGCTTGCCAGCGCAACGGCTGTGGGTGAATACGCAGAACTCCTTGAGGTGGCTTCCAAACTCTTGCTCCTGCGAGGCTGCGAGGAAGGGCTGAGAGTCTGTGACCAACTCGGCTGGACTGTGGATGCTCTCGTACTGAGGCAGACCATCGCTCGCGACCAGCTCGCAATTCAATATCCTGATAGTCTTTCGATCGAGATCCAGCCAGAATATGACACCGATTCCACTTGCGTACACTGACCGCAACACGCGTGTCCTCATCACCCTGTTCCTGCTGACGATGCTGGCGGCCATTGGTGTCGCGGAGCTGAACGTGTACGACAAGGTCGGCCGACTCCGTAGCGGCGTAGTCGAGCGCTACGGACCCGACTCATCGTCGTCCGGCTCTTCCGCGCGGGACGCTGCCTCACTTCCCAGTGAAAACGAAGCGCTCGTCGCCCGCATGAACACCTTTAGCCAGTTGCTCGATGTGACTCACGCTCACGTCTTCGAACTTCCGCTGGTGCTGTTCGTTCTCGCCCATTTCCTCATGCGATCACGAGTTGCCGAGTGGTTTAAGCTTGCGAACTACTTGGGCTCCTCGCTCGGAACGATTTTGTTCCTTGCCGCCCCGTGGACCGTTCGCTACATTTCCGTTCATACCGCGATCCTGCTCTACATGGGTGCAATCGCCGTAGGGATCACGGCGATCATCATGATCTGCGTGCCTATTTGGGACATGTGGCGCTCTGGATCGCCCTAAGCGGAATGCCCGTTTCAAATCGCATCGCGGCCAGTCGCGAATCGTAGTCACGCAGAACCCGTGACCCTCAAGATCCACGTGCCGGTCACCTTGCTAATCAGAATTACAACGATGGCCACACCACCATGCCTCCAGATTTCGGAAAATACGGAGACGGCCCGCGCGCGGGCAATCAAACAACTCAATGCCGAAAGCAAGAAAAAACCCCAAATGACGCTCAGGCGGACGGCTATCAGCCGTGGCAGGGTCACCATTATGAGGAGGAACGTGAGAGACACGGAAAACCTAGCGATGAAGTTAATAGCGGTGGTGCGAAACGCTTCGGGCTCGGGCAGCCTCTCCGACTCCTGATAGATGTGGATGCTCAGGGAATCTGTCAAGTTGTTGGCGAGTCCCGCAATGAGGATGCTGCCGAGGAGCGCACCAGTCGACGCCGTTGCAGCGTCGAGGCCAACAATCAGCCCCATGCTTGTTACGATCGCAGCAGTGCTACCGAAGCTGAGCCTTCGTGGGTCGAGCATAACCATCACTTCCTTGTTTGCGTTATAGACTATCCCACGCGCAGTCGGGAGCGATTCGCAGGGAGTCGAGTTTATATTAGCCCACGCTTTCCTGAGAAACACCGCGAGTCAGACGACGCTGCCCCATCCGGTCTCCCGCCATCGCAGCGCTGCGGCCCCGGCGACTAGCGGCCCTAGCCCCGCAGCGCAATGAACAGATCCAGGAGGCTGGAGATCAGCGAACGGTGCAAAACAGGCTCAATCATGGGATCCGTCGTTAGCTCGATCTTGTGAGTGCGGGTGCCAAGGCCTGGAAGATCTTGAATTGAGAGCATCCTCAATAAACTGGTACACGCCCTTCAAGCAGAGCGGTTTGCAATTCGGGAAACCGTCGCAGCTGGGTTTCTACAAGGTCACGAAGGAGCTTTCTGGTCGAATCGCTTTCTCGGCCGGATTCCAACGCGATGCGAAGATCGATGACCTGTGGATTATCAATTGGGCGTCCGATGCGGCTTACCAGGACGCAGGAGGCCTCCGTGACCCACGGGACCTCACGTACCGCCCGTGAAGCGATCTCAGTAGCAGCGAGGTTGTAGAGCTTGCCAACGTGGCTCACTGGATTCTTCCCCGCTGCCGCCTCGAGTGTCATAGGCCGATAAGGAGTGATCAGCCCTGAAGTACGATTGCCTCGGCCCACCTCGCCATCATCACCCGCTTCGGCCGAGGTTCCCGTGACGGTGAGGAACACACCTCTCTGTTCGAGATCATCCGCGGCATTGACAACCGCATCAATTTCAAGATCCGTTTTGCCTCTAGCTGCTTCAAGCGCGACCTGCCTTGCAGCAATCTTGGCCTGCAAATAGTCTTCAATACCGCTGAGGTACCGGCCGATCATCGCACACCCGATCGTCAAGCTGATGCGAGAACCCTGGCGGACGCCCATAACCTTGATGTCGTGACCGATCGCCGGATGAGCGCGTTTCGTTTCTGTGCTGTTCAAAGCATGTTCCACAGTTAGGACGACATTTTCGAGAGGAGTGAGCGGGGCAAATCCGGCCCCACAGGAAGTGTCGTTGGACAGCGGAGTGGTCTCGTGGCCCTTTGAATAGATGCGGATCAGATCCCCCGAACCCGGCCGGATTCGCGACACGATCTTTACATGACGGTCAACGTCTAGCGCGGGCAGGTGCGATCGAATCCACGCGCGGCATGCCTCGGTGGCAATCTCGGCTACCGGAATTCTCTCGCCTTGGTACTCGCTAGTCGCACGTCCTGCCAAATACAACTCCAGAGGTTCCAAGACTTCACCGCCGCCGAACGCGGCTCGGGCTGAGCCTCCGCAGAGAAGGATCTTGTCGACGTTGTGGTGCAGGATGGTGCCGAACCGTTCAAGGTAGTACCGGCAGAGTTGAACACTGATGCTTTCCGCGAGTGCGTCGCAGATCGTGTCCGGATGGCCAAGGCCCTTGCGCTCAACGACCTCTACATCAAGGGTTTCCGGCGACGCGGAGCCAGCCGTATGAATGATCAGATCCACCCAGGCCTCCTTCCACGGCTATCGCGAAGTGCGCACGGGTGCCCAGCGGAACGCGTGACGATCCTCACGTTCGAGCCATGCTTCCGGAGTTGGGAATAAACGCCCCGTGTAGTCCGGTGGGTTGAATGGAAACGAGAGCGGCACGATATCTCCCACAGAGAGACTATCGAGGTGTTCCAGGGGGTCTCTTGTCTCGACAAATCGGCGAAGGACTCCCCATTCCCTATAAAAGCTCCCGGTCAGATCGGCTGTGAGTTCAATGGCGTAGGCGCGAGCGACACCGTACTCCATAAGCGCCCGAAAGAAAGCGAGAGTTAGGCAAGCCAAGCGGACATTCAAGCGAGAGCCAGGCGTGGGTTGGCCGGGCAAATCTACAGAAAGATCCGCGAACGTAACCCATGCCCTGCTTACGACGCGATCCACATCCGACCGTGTGAACCGACCGCTTGCTGGATCAGAAGACCGTTGCCGCCCGACAATAAGTCGTCGCGCGGCTTGGCGGGTCCATAGCCCAAGGAGGCCTCGGAGCAGCGACCAACGATCACGCATGGGCGTCCCGTTCCCAACCCGTTGGCGGGCTGACGCGAGGCCGCGGCCAGGGAAAGAATCTCGGGGTTCGTGCCGCATAGTCGTCCCACTGCTTCCCAAATTCGGCCCTGACCTCTTGCTCTTCTCGCTTGGCCAGCCGGATATAAACCGTCACGAGGATCGGGAACATCACAAGTGTGACGAGCGTAGGCCATTGGACCAAAAAGCCGAACATGATCGCGATGAAACCGGTGTACTGCGGATGGCGCACGTATTTATACGGCCCGGTTATGGCTAGAGTACTTCCGCGCTGCGCTTTATAGAGCACACTCCAGGATGCGGACAAAAGGAAGAAGCCCGCAATGATGAAGAGGTTGCTCGCAAGATGAATCGGGTTTGAATGCGGGTTACCCTTGAATCCCAAAAGGGTGTACCAGAGATGGCCGAAGTCATGGCCAAGCGGATCCGCGCCGGGAAACTTGCGAGTGAGCCATCCCGACAGCAAGTAGATCGTGAGCGGAAACCCGTACATCTCGACGAAAAGGGCGACAATGAACGCAGAGAAGCCACCGAACGTTCGCCAGTCCCGCTTCGTCTTCGGCTTGAAGAAACTAAAAGCGAAGATGATGAAGACCGCCGAGTTGATGATGACGAGTGACCAAAGCCCGTAGGCAGGAACATCATTTCCGTGATTCATGAGAGGCCTCCTTCTCCGGGATTTCGATGGTCATCCCCCTGCTGCCCGTCGTGGCTGTGGTCATGGCCGTTGTGTCCACGGTGCATGAAGAGGTGGATAAGCGGGCAAAGCAACAGCACCGCGTAGGGAAGCACACCCAGAATGTGCGCCCGATGTTCTTCCCATAGGAAGAACACGGCAATCGCGAGAAACATACAGAACGCTAGCCACAGCGGGAGACGCCATGACGTTGGCTGGCTTGGGCTACGGGGATTGGTTGGATTGTTCATCGGCTGTTCTCTCTTCACACAAGCATCTGGCATGTCATCTACCAAACTTCTAGCAGAACGTAAGCCACTGTAGCCACGGAAGTTGTACTGAAATCCTTAGGACTGTCTGTCGAGGCCTGGCGCGGGCCAACTTCCCGATTGCCTTATTTGAGCCAAAGTGTGCCTCATACAGGGCGGTAGCGTCACTGCCAGCGCAGTCCTTGCGACAGACCGTTTCGGCAGCTCCGCCCGGCACAAGCCCACGGGGTTTCGAGGTAGGATCGTTTTCTCCCCGCCCAGCTCTAGAGCCGCTGCTTGCCCTGCCCTATCGAAATTACAAGCCTTTGAGGAGTCTTTGACGATGTGGACCATTTAAGGCATAGGCGATGATTCTCTGCCTGAAAACTGGCATAAGTTGGCCGGCGCGGTATAACGGAGCGGTTTGGATAACGGCGTGCATTTGAAGCGAATCACGAAGGGAGATCGAACGTGCTTTCACTCTGGCGATACGGCTGGCTGTGCGTATTTGGAGGAGAGGTGGCGTACATTGTTTGTCTGCTCGGTGGCTATTTGCCCCTTCGAAGCGCGAGAGGGACCGAACTGCACCATGCATTGTTCGAAACGCTCCCGGGCTTCGTCTGGGGCCAGCCATCGAGTATGCTTCTCGGTGCCGTTTACATGTTCGTATTCGCATGGATATTTGGCGCGTACATGGTTTGGATGCACAACACGAGTCTCATCGGGCACAGGAAGTAGAGCGGAACCCGCAGTTCCGCGACGCACCTCGTTCGTCGATCGAGTTCACGGATGATGCTTAGCTTCCTTTTGTGCGTGAAATTGCCCCGGGAAACAGCCCGCTTGCGCCGATTCGCCCAGCCGCGAGCATAGACCCGACCGCTAGTGGCCAATTACGTGCTACGTCAGGGCGGACACAATCCAGGTATCGAGAAAGGCTTGAGATGCGCGTGAATGACGGCAAGCTCCTTCCCATCAAAGACGTAATTCGCGATCTGCAACAGGGATCTGCCGCCACTTTTTGCGACGACACGATCGGCGCGTTAAGGGCGATCATCAGAAATGGACCGTGCGAGAAAGAGACGCAACTGGCGTTGGACGCAGAGTCGGCAGTCGCCATGCGGAGCGCCGCATGACAGCGCATATGCCTCAGGGCCTTCGGCAGGAGAGCAGAGGAGGTGTCGGAGCGGATGCTCATGGGCGCGGCGCGCGAGAAGCGGTTTCGCCGGAACGCCCAACGCGCCGCTGGGGCGTCATTTTGGCAGGTGGCGATGGCGTCCGCCTTCGGCGGCTCACCCGATTCGTCTGCGGCGACGACCGCCCCAAGCAGTTCTGTCCCTTGCTGGGGAACCGCAGCTTATTGCAAGAGGCACGGCAGCGGGCCGAACGGAGCATCTGCCCCGATCAAATTCTTTATTCGCTTACGCAGGCTCACCAGGATTACTACCTTCGGGACCTCGGGGACCGGCCGTCTCAAAGAGTAGTACAGCCATGCAACAAGGGTACGGCCCCGGCCATTCTCTACACTTTGCTACACATCGCCCAGATGGAGCCGGATGCCATCGTTGCGATTCTTCCGTGCGATCACTACTACTCGCGGGAGAATGTATTCACCGCGGCATTGGAGTCAGCCTTCGCGGTTGCAGAAGCACGGCCTGGATCTATCGTGCTTTTGGGAGCACAACCCAAAGCTCCTGAAGTCGAATATGGCTGGATTGAGCTGGGAGAGGTCGTTGGTCCCCATCCAGGCGTGTTTCACGTCATGGGTTTCCAGGAGAAACCACCGCTCCCGATAGCCGAGCATCTGCTCAGAAGCGGTTCCTTGTGGAATACCTTCGTCATGGTGGGCCACGTAAATGCCTTCCTCGAGCTAGCCTTGGTATCGGTGCCTGGCTTGTTGCGAGCGCTCCGTTCGGCGCCCATCTTCTCAGCCTCTGATAGCGAGACACGAATCGCCGAGTGGCTCTACGACCGGATTGATCCGGCAGATTTTTCACGACAGGTCCTGTCGCCGGGATCCAGGCGGTTGGTCACACTGCGGCTCGGTGAGGTCGAGTGGAATGATTTGGGGGATCCTGACCGAGTTATATCCACTCTCCTTGAACGCGGGATTGAACTCCCAAGCTGGGCCGTGCGCTGGCGATCCGAAAGCGAGCCAAAGCGAGGCACTACGCAGAGGGCATCAATGGCGGTCGCATGAAGAAAGAGCTAGTGGTACGCGAAGTGCAACGATTGTGATCCCCTAAATAGGAGCAGAACCATGTCTAATGTCGCAGTTCAGAAGGTGGAAAACGAAGCCCTGAAGACCTTACCGGTGTTCGAGCAAATCGAAAAGCGGATCGAGAATGTCAGGCGCCGCGCATTTGAACTATTTGAGAGGCGAGGCTGTGAGTTCGGCCGCGACCTTGAGGATTGGCTCAAGGCAGAGCGGGAGGTATTCGGCTGGCCGGCTGCCGAAATGATAGAGAAGGGCAAGGAGTACGAGTTCCAGATGGCGCTCGCGGGCTTTGACGCCGAGGACGTGGGAGTTACTGCTTCGCCTTTAGAGATCATCGTCCATGCACAAAACGAGTCGGAGAAGAAGACCGAAGAGTCCAATGTCGTCTGGACGGAGTTCGGCTCGAATGATGTCTATCGGCAGTTCGGAATACCAGAGCCTATCGACGTGGACAAGACTAGGGCCACGCTCGACAAGGGCATTCTTCGGATCACGGCCGTGAAGGCGGCAGCGGCGAAGGAGAAGCCGATCGTCGCCGGGGCGGCCTGATCCCGCCTCCGGCTATCAAATGTGCTCGCCTGGTCTTGACCGTATGCGGCTTAGCCCGCACTAGTGCTGTGAATATCTTGGTGTTGAGGACGGGCTCGCTGTGCACCGATTCGGCGGCGGCTCGCGCCTTGCCTATACCAGCCCCACACGCTGATTCTGGCCTTGACGACTTGGTTTCAACTGCGTTACGGATCGACTTGCTAGCATACCTCGAATTGCCCTGACTTTCGATGCAGAAAGAGCCGTTCGCGCCCCAACTGACCCCAGTTAAGTTAAGACGTGGCTGATTTGGGGCATCGATGCCGCACATGATCCATGGCGGGAATCTATATTCGCGCTTAAGCCAACGCGTTGCTTCACGCCGCCTCTTGGCAATCGGGGTGCTCTTGACCTCGGCATCCATGAAGACGGCGACTGAGCCTCTCAAGCAGATCGGAACCATCGCGCAAGTGGATGGACCCGTCGTAGATATCGCTTGTACGCTCCTGCCGGCCTTGCATCAGGCTCTGGTGAGCAAACTTGACCATGAAACCTACACCTTCGAAGTCCACCAGCACTTGGATGAGCTGCGTGCCCGTGCGATCACACTCCACCGGACAGCCGGACTACGCCGGGGCATGCCGGTCTTCGACACCGGCTCCTCGCTCGATGTGCCTGTGTCGCCGGAGTGCCTCGGTCGTTTGCTCAATCTGTTTGGCGAGCCACTAGACGGAGCGCCTGCGCCAGGCGGACGAAGCTATCGGAGCATTCTCACGAGACCCGGACCGTTGCATGAAGCCAGGGCTGCGACGGAGGTCCTGGAAACAGGCATCAAGGTCATTGACCTCTTGTGTCCGTTCATCAGGGGCGGGAAGACAGGGCTTTTCGGCGGCGCAGGGGTCGGGAAGACCGTGCTGATTATGGAGTTCATGCACGCTGTCGCGAAAATCCACAAGGGTGTTTCTGTATTCGCGGGAGTGGGCGAGCGGATTCGCGAAGGCCATGAACTATGGCGCGAAATGCAGGGCGCGGGCGTGATGCCACATGCCCTGATGGTTTTCGGCCAGATGGATGAATCGCCAGGCGTGCGCTTCCGTGTTGGCATGACAGCCCTGACTTATGCGGAGTATCTTCGCGACACGTTGGGCAAGGAAGTCCTGTTCTTGATGGATAACGTTTACCGGTTCGTCCAGGCCGGCAGCGAGATTTCGGGTCTGCTCGGCCGGATGCCAGCAACAGTCGGTTATCAGCCGACGCTACTGACCGAAGTGGCGGAGCTTGAAGATCGCATCATGTCCACCGCTAGCGGCGACATCACTTCCGTTCAAGCCGTTTACGTGCCAGCCGACGATATGACGGATCCGGCCGTCAGTGCAATCCTCAATCACCTCGACACTACCGTCATCCTTTCACGAGCTCAAGCGGCCAAGGGTATCTATCCCGCTGTCGATCCGCTCCGGTCCGCCAGTAAGCTCATGGACCGCCACGTACTCGGGGATCGGCACTACAGTGACGCAGCCAGGGTTCGAGAGCACTTGGCGCGTTACCACGAACTTGAAGATATCATCACGATGCTCGGCATCGAGGAGTTGTCCCCAAACGATCGTAAAGTTATTCTGCGTGCGCGCAAATTGCAGCGTTACCTTACACAACCATTCAACGTCGTCGCGGAACACACTGGCATCCCAGGCGTGTCTCTGCCACTCGCCGAGACCCTGCGAGATTGTGAAGCGTTTCTCAACGGGGACTACGACGACCTTCCTGAAGATCGGTGCTATATGCGGGGCAGTATGCAGGGGGTGCGCTTGTGAACACCTTCCCGATGCACCTGGAAAGCACGACTCAATACGAGCGGGTTGAGAAGGTGATCAGCTTCATCGGAGAAGACGACTCGGGCAGTTTTGGAGTTCTCCCGGGACACGCGCGCATGATGACTCTTCTCAGATTTGGTCTGGCTCGATTCCGTGTGCTCGCCGAGGATTGGGAATACCTGGCCCTGCCGGGAGCTCTTGCGTATTTCCTCGACGGCGAGCTCCATCTCAGCACGAGGCACTATCTCCGGGGCAAGGACTACGACAGGATTAGTATCGCGCTGGAGCAAGAGCTCCTCGTCGAGGAAGACAACCTCCAAGTTGTGAAACAGAGCCTGCACCGTTTGGAGGAAGAGATGTTCAAACGGTTGTGGAAACTCAAGCGTACCGGAGAGGCACTATGACGAATGCGCCCGACGATATGCGGTCCCGCCAGCAGGAGCTTCAGAAGAGCGTTCAAAAACAGGTCCGGCGAATGAAGCAGGCCAAGGAGGACCGGCCGACGTTGCTCCAACAATCAATCTACTTAGGGACCCTCGGCTTTATGTTCGTGCTGCCCGTAATTGCTGGGGCCTATCTTGGCTTGTGGTTGGACGGGCGGGCTGAGCACTACGAATGGCATTGGACAATTTGCTTGCTCCTTTTAGGGCTCTTCGTCGGGGCTGTCAACGTGTATCTTTTCGTCCGGAAGGGACAATCGTGAATCCGAGTAGTCAGTCCGCGGCGTTATTCCGAATCGGCCCTCTTCCGGTTAGCGAGACGGTCGCGACGACCTGGGGGATTATGCTGTTCCTGCTCCTCCTATCGTGGCTCTCGACCCGCCGGCTCAGCCTTGAGCCTGGTCCCCGGCAGGTTGCACTCGAGGGAATCGTTTCAGCAATCCAGGATGCGATCGAGGAGGTTTCACCTGGGCATTCGCTGAATATTCTGCCGTTCATCGGTACACTCTGGATTTTCGCCGTCATTGCGAATGTCGTCGGCGTGATTCCCGGTCTTCACGGTCCCACAGCAGATTTATCAACCACGGCCGCGTTGGCGATCTTGGTATTTCTGTCCGTGCACTGGTTTGGGATTCGGGCACACGGCCTGCGACGGTATCTGCGGCATTATATGGAGCCGAACCCCGTGCTGGTCCCGTTCCACATCGTTAGCGAGATCTCTCGCACGATTGCGTTGGCAGTACGGCTGTTCGGAAACATCTTCAGCCTTGAAATGGCGGCCCTCTTGGTTCTGCTGGTTGCCGGTTTTCTTGTGCCCGTGCCAGTTCTGCTACTGCATATCGTCGAGGCTTTGGTGCAGGCCTACATCTTCGGAATGCTGGCGCTGATCTATATTGCCGGCGGCATCCAGTCCCTGGAGCCAAAATCAGTAACGGAAAAGGAGTCTTAAATGCGTGACATGACTTTGTTCGCCCTTGCATCCACGGTGGCCGCCGCCTTGGCAATTGCGCTGGGCGCGATGGTTCCAGCAATCGCGATGGGCCGGGCCATCGTGCAGGCGCTCGAAGCACTGGCCCGTCAGCCCGAGGCGGAGAAATCGATCACCCGCACCCTCTTCATCGGCCTGGCGATGATCGAGTCCCTGGCGATCTATGTGTTGGTGATCGTGCTGATCATCCTGTTCAGAAATCCGTTACTGACCTACCTGCTGAAGTAGAGGCTCTCAAGTGGAACTCAACTGGACAACATTCACACTTGAAGCGGTCAACTTCCTGGTCCTGGTGTGGATCTTGAAGCGGTTCCTCTATAAGCCTGTGCTCGCCGCAATCACCCAGCGGAAGGCCGCGATTGATAAGACGCTGTCTGACGCGCAGGCGAGGCAAACCGATGCTCAAGCACTCGAAAAGCAATTCCAGAATCGCCTAGCCGATTGGGAGCACGAGAAGGAAGGGCTCCGAACCGCCCTCCTCGAAGAAATCAGCCTGCAACGCGCGCAAATGATGGCTGCGCTCGAGAATTCGTTGACAAAGGAGCGGGAACGGGCGCGCGTGCTCGAAGAACGGCGACTGAGGGAGCTCCAAGACCAAGCCGAAATAGAGGGAATGGTGACGGGGCTGAAATTCACGGCGCGCCTTTTAGCGCGGCTCGCCTCTCCTGAGCTTGAAAAACGGCTTGTGGATCTGGTGGTGGAGGATCTTCCGCTTCAGGCGGGTGAACAACTGGACGCGATTCGTGCCGCCTGCCAAAAGGCCGATTGCGCGGTCAAAGTGACCACCGGCTTTCCCCTTCCGGCGCTGGAGCGCCAAGCCATTATTGAGAAACTACGGGAAGCCACGAAAGACGGCATATCGGTGGAGTTTAAGGAAGACAGCCGCCTACTGGCAGGCCTACGAATCGGGATTGGCCCTTGGGTCCTGCGGGCCAACCTTCAAGATGAATTGGAGTTCTTTAGAGGCGTAGTGTCTCATGTCTCCTGAAGCGACTAGCCTTCACACGATCGGCGAGACTCCAGCGTGGCTAAACGAGTACCGTTTCGGCCTGCGCGTAACCGAGGAAGGCACTGTCGTCTCCATTGGTGATGGCGTCGCCCGGATTCGGGGTCTCCCTTCCGCGGCGATGGAGGAGATCCTTCACTTAGACGAGGGCAGCCGTGCTGTGGTGTTCTCGTTGGAGCCTGATACGGTCAGTGCGATCCTGCTGGAGCAAGGCGAGACTTTGACGGCGGGCACAGTCGCTTACCTATCCGGCCAGCGCCTCAGCATCCCCGTGGGAGATGCCCTTCTAGGGCGTGTCATCAATCCTTTGGGCCTCCCACTCGATGGCAGAGCCGTGCCGGACTGCACGATGCGGCGCGACCTCGAAGCCCTGTCGCCGCCGATCACCGCCCGCGAATTTGTGAACCAGCCTCTCTATACCGGAAACAAGATTGTCGACACACTGATTCCCATCGGAAAAGGGCAGCGCCAACTGGTGATTGGGGATAACGGTCTGGGTAAGAGTTCCTTCGCTATCGACACGGTGATCAACCAGCGTGACAAAAATGTCCTCTGTGTCTACGTCCTCATCGGGCAGAAGCGGTCGAGTGTCGTCAGTACGCTGACAACACTACGCGAAGCCGGCGCCATGGAGCATACGACAATCGTAGTGGCCGAGGCCACCGCTACCCCGGGTCTTAAGTACCTGGCGCCTTTCGCTGGATGCGCGCTGGCTGAGGCCTGGATGGCCGAAGGCCGCGACACACTCGTAGTCTATGACGACCTCACGACCCATGCTCAAGCCTATCGCGAGTTATCCTTGCTTTTGCGGCGGGCACCGGGTCGCGAGGCCTATCCCGGCGACATCTTTTACCTCCATTCCCGTCTCCTCGAACGCTCCACTCGTTTGGCTGCGACGCAAGGCGGCGGCAGTATGACAGCCTTGCCGATCGTCGAAACCAACGAAGGTGAGATCGCCGCGTATATTCCCACCAACCTAATTTCCATTACCGATGGACAGATTTACTTCGACGCCAGTCTATTCGCCGGCGGCTTCTTGCCCGCGATCGATGTGACCAGATCGGTCTCGCGCATCGGTGGAAAAGCGCAGCACCCGATCATTGCTCGAGAAGCCGGACGCACAAAGCTCGACTACCTGCAGTTCCTGGAGCTCGAAGTCTTTACCCGCTTCGGGGCGCGGCTTGAAGCATCGAGTGAAGCCAAGATCAAGCGTGGCCGGGTTCTGCGCGAAATCCTGAAGCAAGATCGCCTTTCTCCGTTGCCCGTTGAGTTTCACATGGCTTGGCTCGTGGCCTTCTGCGAAGGACTCCTTGATGAAACTCCTCTTGACGAGCTCCCGGTCGTTTTGAAACGGCTGGCGGAGGAGGTAAAGAGTAGCGGGTTAAGGCTTGAACACAAACACGAAGACTGGAAGCGTGCGCTCCAAGGCTGGCTTGGACGCCCAGCGAACACGGAAAAGCATCAGTGAGCAAGCGCCGCGAAATCGAGAGGCAGGTCCGCAGCCTGAACGACATCCGGGAGATCATGAACGCCATGAAGAATCTCTCTTTGATGGAATCGCACCGGCTGTCGCGTTTTATCGAGACCCAACGTAGGGTTGTGACCACTACCGAGTCGGCAGCCGACGATTTCCTCACTTTCTGGCCACAGGGACTTCCGAACGAGGAATGCTCTTGCCCCCTGGGCTGAGACAAACCGTTAAGACACAGTTCGCCGTTCGCTGAAAAGATCTCGACCGGCAAGACGACATTACAGCATACTGGTGACCGGCTGGTGAAGCGGAGGCGGGCTCTGCTGGAGAGCAACCCGCCAAGGAATAACCAGCCGGAAACTCATCCAGACGATGAGCGGGGGCGTTGGCCGCAAGGCGGGCGCCCTCATCGGATGGAAAGATTTCCGGATGCCTCAGAAAACTCATACAGAAAGCTGCCGCGAAGCGGCATCCTTGTGGTGCTGCGCTTCGAACTCGGCCGGCGGCAAGTAGCCGAGCGCCGAGTGCAGCCTTTTTTGGTTGTAGACTTTCTCCAGGAACTCGGCGATGCAAGCACGCGCCTCGGCCAAGTCCCGGTATTCGTTGCGATGGACCTCTTCGTACTTCAAGGTCTTCATGAACGACTCGCAGGCTGCGTTGTCCCATGGGTTGCCCTTGCGCGACATACTGATGTCGATGCCGTTGGTTTTCAGCAAGTCCGTATAGTCGTTGCTGGCGTACTGGGAGCCGCGATCGGAATGATGGACCAGCCCGGCCTGGACGATGCGGCGCGATAACGCCATGCCTAGCGCGGTCAGGGTAAGTTGGTCTTCCATCGTCCGCTCCAGAGCCCAGCCGATCACGCGGCGCGAGTAGGCGTCCAGGATCACTGCCAGGAACACGAACTCGTCGCGCAGCCGGATATAGGTGATATCGGCCCTCCACAGCTGATCGGGTGCGGTGAGGATCAGGCCCTCAGCCAGGTTCGGGTAGATCCTGCGTGTGTGGTTGGAATCGGTAGTCACCACGAACTTCCGCTTCCGTATGCACAGCAAGTTGTCCTCGCGCATCAGCCGGTACACCAGCTTGGGATTCACGGTCCAGCCCTGATGGCGCAGTTCGGCTGTGATCCGCGGCCGGCCGTAGCAGGGCCATTCCAGCGCGATCCGCTGGATGTCGTCGCGCAGATCCATGTGGGGGTCCGGCCCCGGCTCGGCGTTTTCGCCGAAGCGATAGAAGCCGCACCGGGAAACCCGGCCCAGCTCCACCATGCGTTCGATGGTCAGTCCCTGGCCGGCCTTCACTTCTTCTTGGACCTTCCGGTAGACCGCGGATTTCCAGTCACTGCCTGCAGCATCCGCTGTTCCTCGATGCGCTGCAAACAGCCCTTCAAAAAATCAATCTCCAGAGCCTGCTGGCCGATCTTACGCTCCAGCTCCGCAATGCGTCCCTCGGCCCAGCGTTGCTTCCCGTGGCCCGGAAACGCGTTACCTGCACCGGTCCGGAACTCCCGCCGCCAGCGGTGCAGCACGTTGGGGTTGACCTCCAACGCCCGAGCCGCCTCCCCGATGGAAACCCCCTGCTCTAGCCGCCGCACGGCGGCCAGCTTGAACTCCTTCGTGAACATCCTTCTCGACAATCCCATGACTCAATTCTCCTTTGAATGGATTTTGAGTCTTAACTGGTTGTCTCAAAACTGGGGGCAAGTCCAGAAGAGTACTACGACCTTTATCTGCTGGTCGGAGCCGAGCGAGGCTTCTGCGGCGACTTCAACGAGTCCCTTGTGCGAGCTTTAGATCGCGAATTTGGCTCGGTCCAGGATGGCACCGTGATTGTAATCGGCGGCAAGCTGGCGGCCAAGCTGGCAGGGGATCGCCGGATTGGAACGTTTCTAGATGGCGCCAGCGTTGTGGAAGAAGTGGAGCAGGTCCTGGTGAAGTTGACGGATACGCTCAGCACCATGAAGGCGGCTCGGGCTGGCGAACGTCCCTTGCGCCTGACTGTGTTGCATCATGCGTCGGAAGCGGAAGGCGTAACACTCTCTGTGCTGCGGCCATTCAAGAAGCCCAGGTCGGATAAGACGCGATTTGCCTATGCGCCGATGCTGAACCTCGACCCTCAGTCCTTCCTAAGAGGATTGGTCGAAATGTATCTTTTCGCCGCGCTGCAAGAACTGCTGTACGGCTCGCTCTTGGCGGAGAACCAGCGCCGCATGCAGCATATGGATTCCGCCGTGCGCCGGCTCGAACGGACTTCCGAGGAACTCGTACTGCGGCGAAATGTTCTGCGCCAGGAGGAAATCACGGAAGAAATTGAGATCATCATGCTGAGCGTAGGGGCAGTGAAGCAACGGTGATGTTCGGTGGGGCGTCCGGATGCTTGATTCCGACGTAGCCCAGGGCAGTGAATGAGAGTCCGTGTTTGGAGGAGCCGATGCAATGCTCCTCAGAGATCCGGATCGTTGTGGGGGCGGCCTATCCCCCGCCAACTACGCACAATTGTTTTCTGTCGTGAGCCTAACAGCTGGACTGGCTTGGAGGCGTCGTATTACCACTGGCTCCCACGAGGACGACGATCGACCGCGCACGCATTGAATACGTGTCGCTATGCAACGGGAGACCCTCCCCCGCCGGTTCGTCACGGATGTCCTGAGGACTCGGTGCAGCAGTGTCAACAACGCGTTGCCAGCAGGCATCAGCGGGAATGTGAAAAAGGAGGTCTTCCCAGTATGTATTGATCATGACGTAAAGACAGCGCCCTTCTCCCTCCGAAAGCCGGGAGGCTAGTGTGTGGGAGTTGTAGGAGCGGTCGGGTTCGCCTCCAACGCCATTCCAGGTGCTGCGATCTCGCCAGAAACGTGAGCTTCCTAGTTGAGGGTGACGCTGGCGGAATGCGAGCATGAGCCGAAAAAACCTGTGGAATTCGGCGTTGCTGCCCTGTCGTGTCCAGTCAAGCCAGGTCGTCTCATTGTCCTGATTGTACGGATTGTTGTTGCCACGTTGAGTGTTGAGGAACTCATCGCCTGCCAGCCACATGGGCGTCCCATGGGCCAGAAATAGGAGACTACAGAAATTCTTCGCCTGCCTCTGGCGCAAGTTGTGCGCCTCCGCCGGTACACCAACGTCGCCTTCCCATCCGCAGTTCCAACTGCGGTTGTCGCCGGAGCCATCCTTGTTGTCGTGTCCGTTGGCGTCATTGTGCTTGTCGTTGTACGCCACAAGATCATAAAGGCAGAACCCGTCATGAGAAGTGATGTAATTGACGCTTTGGAAAGGACGATATGCATCTTCGAGAGTGTCCGGAAATAGGTCGTCGCTTCCGTAGAGCCGCGCCATTAGCGCATTCACCAGCCCGTTGTCACCCCGTACGAAAGACCGAACATCATCACGAAACCGGCCGTTCCACTGCAGCCATGTGATTCCGGGGAAATTACGGCCGAGTTCGTAGACAGCTGGGTCCCAGGCCTCCGCGATGAGCCGCCTGTGCATGAGCGCCGGATCTGAGGTGATCTCCGCGATAATCGGGGGATCGTCCAAGTTGAGACTGCCATCGGCGTTGCGTGTGAAGATCGATGCTAGGTCGAACCGGAAACCGTCAACGTGCATCTCCGTCGCCCAATACCGCAAGCTGTCCAGAACAAGCTTTCGGACGGCGGGTTGCGCGGTGTTTAAGACGTTTCCCGTACCCGAATCATTGCGATAGCGGTGTCCGTCCGGTTCCAATAGGTAATAAGACTCATTATCAATGCCCCGATAGGAGTAAGTAGGGCCGTGTTCATCGCCCTCGGCCGTATGATTAAAGACCACGTCGAGGATAACTTCGATATCTGCCGCGTGTAACGCCTTGATCATCTCCCGGAATTCGTTGAGTTGCTCGGAGGGCTCTTGGCTCGCCGCATATGCGCCGTGTACGGCGAAAAAGCTCAAAGGCATGTATCCCCAATAGTTCCCCTCGTCCGGATCGTACTGGAATACGGGTTGCAGCTCTACGGCTGTAACACCCAGTTGCTGCAAATAGGGGATTCTATCGATCACGCCACGGAAAGTGCCCTGATCGGCAGCCTTCACACCCGAACTCGTGTGCCGTGTGAACCCGCGCACGTGCATTTCGTAGATAACAAGATCAGCGCCGTGGCGTGGCCGGCGATCGCCGGACCAGTCGAACGGCACTCGATCCAGTCCGAGCACTCCCAAGGGGGCGCAGGCGGCTGTTGAACCTGATCCACTGGCCGCCGCACGGCGGAAATCATCGGGGAACACGACAGCCCTGGCATAGGGATCGAGGAGGACCTTGGTGGGATTGAAGTGGTGCCCAGGACCCGATGGTCCATCTACTTGGTACGCGTAGTAACAAGCGCCGTCCAGACAAGTCTCAGGCAGAAGGCAGTGCCACACACGCCCGGTTTTATGCCCCGGATGAACCAGCGGAACAGTGAGAACCGGTCTGGTATCGTTCCGATCGCGAAAGAGCAAGAGGTTTACTGCATATGCCCATCGAGAGTAGAGTGCGAAATTGTAAGCTTGGCGGGATGCGATCCATGTCACCCCGAGCGGGCAGCAGGACCCTTCCTCAATGGAGTTCTGCCACAAAGCTTCCGCACTTGAGCGCACCGTGTTCTTACCTCGATTGATTCAAACTCAGTTTCTAACTCGGCCATACCTGCATGAGCCAAGCGTCGTCAACCAGGGTGCGGAAGAAGTAAAATCGCTTCAGCGCTAGGCTCCTTTGCTCCGGGTTCTGCGGCCACACCTGTCGGGGAGTCAACTGGAGCATAGGCGTTCGCGACATACTGCGATAGCATGCGGTGGGAGTTGAAGAACGATCCATTGATCGCAATGGCCAACCGCATGATTGTTTCGTAGTCTGCTGGTCGCTCATAGAACATCGAAGTGATGGCCGCCAGCTTGCCGTACAGCGAATCCGCCTCGTCGGCGGTTGCTTCTTGAATCTCGCTGTCCTTGCCAATCGCCCATCCAGTTGTGCCTTCGAGGCATCCTTCGATCCACCAGCCGTCCAGAATGCTGAGACTCGGTACCCCATTCAGCGCCGCTTTCATCCCGCTCGTGCCGGACGCCTCGAAGGGCCGCTGAGGAGTGTTTAGCCACAAGTCCACGCCGCTGGTGAGCAGTTGCCCCCAGCGCATGTCATAGTCTTCCAAATACACGATTCTGAGCTGAGGGCTCCCCAACTGGGCAGCCCACGCGAACACGCGTCGAATTTGTTCCTTGCCGGGCTCATCTTGGGGATGCGCCTTGCCAGCGTAGACGATCTGCAATCCGCCGTTGCCCTCACTGATCTTGCGCAATCGCTCCGGCTGAGCGAACAGCAAATCGAAGCGCTTATAGGTGGCTGCTCGCCTGGCAAACCCAATGGTCAGGATCCTTTCATTCAGAGCGAGGCCGGTCCTGGTCTTTATCGCTTCGAGGAGCGCCACCTTCGCGAGTTGGTGCGTCGCCCGGATCTCTTCAAGAGAAATGCTTATCGCGTACCTGAGGTAGACATTGTCGCGGCGCCACTCCGGAATGTGTGTGTCGTAGAGATTCCGAAAAGCCGGGCTCGTCCACGTAACCGCATGTACGCCATTCGTGATCGCGCGTATCGGATACTGCGGAAACATGCCTTGGGACACCGCGCCGTGATGCATCGCAACACCGTTGATGTAATGGGAAAAGCGCAATCCAAGGTAGGTCATGTTGAGGAGAGCTTCGGGGCAACAGTGTGTCGCATCGAGGACACCCGCGCGATCCGCTCCGAGAACCCGTGCCATCAGCTCGCGCCGGAACTGATCGAATCCGGCGGGTACGGGCGTATGAGTCGTGAAGACGCACTGCCGCCCCACTTCACGGATATCCGTCTCGGTGGCCAACGCAAGATTGGCGTCGCCGAGACGTTCTTCGAGCAGTGCGAGCGCGAGCAAAGAAGCGTGACCCTCGTTCATGTGAAAGACGGTCACATCCTCATATCCGAGGCGCCGGAGTATCTTGACGCCTCCGATTCCAAGCACGACTTCCTGGCAGAGCCGGTAATGCACATCGCCGCCATACAGGAAGTCCGTTAATGTCCGGTCCCATTCACTGTTCTCGGGGCTATCCGTATCGAGGAGGTAGACAGGGACGCGGTGACCGCCGATGCCCTTGATCCAGTACCGCCACGCGCGAACCTGCACGTGCCTTCCTTCGATGACGACGGATGCGGTTCCATCCATAAGATCGAGACGCTTGCTGGGGTCCCAATTGTTCGGTGCCTCGGTCTGCTTGCCAGACTGGTCCAGCACCTGCTGGAAATACCCTTTCCGGTGAGCCAATGTTACCGCCACCATCGGAACACCGAGGTCGGCTGCCGATCGAAGGGTGTCACCGGCGAGAACACCGAGTCCGCCGCTATAGGTAGGCATGTCTGGCTCGAGCGCGATCTCCATGGAGAAGTACGCAACCCGGCGCAGACTACTCTCCGGTTCCGGCGCAGCAGTCCCGTTCATCGCACTTCTCCTTTCGCCTCTGCGGAATCGAGAAACGTCAGACCTTTGGAACGGTTGACTCTCCGCCATAGAGCGCTGTACTGATCCTCTTTCAAAGGCTGTTGTAACTGGAAGTGAAATTGCCGGCCGCTGCCACGAAACAGTCCTGATTTCTCGGTCGTGGTGACGGTGAGATCCAGCGGACCCGAGCTGCTTACGTTCTCGATATCGATCAGACGCCAGGATCTGGAACCGCCGTGTTCGCCGGCGTCAAAGACAATCTGCTCTCTCCCGATCATCAGTGTTCCCAATGTTCCCGACAGACCGCGGTCGAGCTTGGCTCCGACCTTCCACTCTGGAGCTGGCTCTGGCGCGGGAACCGCGGCAATGAATCTCTGATCCAGCTTGCTTGTCCATAGAGGGTACGCCTCGACCGCTAGGTCTTTCGGCACGCGATCGAAAATGTACTCCCGGTCACGTCCGAGTTTCCACTTTGAGTCCTCGTAGGTGAGAATGCGGAGCTCTGATGGACTGACCTCGAGTTGTTGGATCTCTTCATAACGCCAGCTTCGCGAGTCGGTTTTGCCCTTCTTCCCGTGCTCCTCAAACGAAATCTCATCTGGAGAGATCCGCAACGTTCCCATTGCGCCCTTGTGCCAATGTCGATGACGTACCTCGAACGTGTGGCTCTGCGCCGCTATTGGCGGGGTTACGCCGAAGAGCAGGAGGCCGGCAAGGCTCAGACCGGGGAGAGATTTCGCTTTACTTCGAAGTGCCATTTCCATACCTCATAAATTGCCGGATAAACGACCAGTTCCAGGATGAAAGAAGTGAAGATGCCGCCGATCATGGGCGCGGCAATGCGCTTCATCACGTCTGCGCCGGCGCCGGTGGACCACATGATGGGAACCAGCCCAAGAAACATGACAGCGACAGTCATCACTTTCGGCCGGATTCTTTTTACCGCACCATGCATGATCGCTTCCTGCAGACCGGCGAGGCTGCCCAGGCGTCCTTCTTTTTTCGCCTGGTCAAACGCCAGATCGAGATAGAGAAGCATGAAAACGCCCGTTTCAGCATCCACGCCCATAAGAGCAATCAGTCCGACCCAGACGCCAATGCTCATGTTGTACCCAAGCGCGTATAACAGCCAAATCGCGCCCACCGCGGAGAAAGGAACAGCCAGGAGGATGATCAAAGTTTTAGCGAAGGACCTGGTGTTGAAATAGAGCAGCATCACAATGACCGCTAGCGTCACGGGCAGCACAATGATGAGGCGCTGCCGGACGCGCTCCATTGCTTCATATTGGCCACTCCAGGTCAACGTGTATCCAGGCGGCAGGGTCAGCTTTTCGCGGAGCAGCTTCTTGGCTTCCTGGACATATCCGCCCACATCCCGGCCCGTAATGTCCACGTAGACATAACCATTCAGCAATCCGTTTTCATCGCGGATCATCGAGGGTCCCGCAGCGAGTTCAACGGAGGCGAGTTGCGAGACCGGGATCTGCGTCTGGCCGCCCATGACGGGAACCAGCACCCGCTCCAGTTTGTTCATGTCGCTGCGAAGGTCGCGAAGATACCGGACATTGACCGGATAGCGCTCTCGGCCCTCAATGGTGGTTGTGACGTTCTCCCCGCCGATAGCATTCATCACTACCGACTGCACGTCATCGATCGAAAGCCCATAACGCGCAATGGCATCGCGATTCCACTTGAAGTCGAGGAAGTATCCTCCTCCGGTCCGCTCCGCGAATACGCTTCGGGTGCCTGCGATCTGCGGCATCATGCCTTCGATCTGCGTGCCCAGGCGCTGAATCTCGTTCAGGTCGGATCCGTAGATTTTGATTCCGATCGGTGTTCGCACACCGGTTGTGAGCATGTCGATGCGCGCTTTGATGGGCATCGTCCAGGCATTCGCGACCCCCGGCAACTGCAGTGCCTCGTTCATTTGATCGACCAGTTGCTCGGTCGTGAGGTGATCCGGTCTGAAACGGCTAAGAATTGATCTTGTCCAGGGCGGCCAGGACGAGTACCACGTCTCGATCTTCGGCCACTCCGACTGAGGCTTGAGACCGATTACTATTTCCATCATCGAGAAGGGCGCCGGATCGGTAGATGTCTCGGCCCGGCCGGACTTTCCCATGACACTCTGTACTTCCGGAAACTGCCGGATAATCTGATCTTGTGTTTGGAGGAGCTTCGCGGCCTCTGTAACCGAGATTCCGGGCAGGGTCGAGGGCATGTACATTAACGTGCCTTCGTCAAGGGGCGGCATGAACTCAGAGCCGAGCCTTTCATAAACCGGCACGGTGATCGCAACCAACGCGAGCGCCGCCGCAATCACCAGCCACTTCCAACGCAGGCTCCAGGCGCATACAGGCCCGTAGAGGCGGATGAGCACCCGGCTGATGGGGTGCTTCTCTTCCGAATGGATCTTGCCGACCACCACGGCGTTGAGTAGACCACTGAGCCAGCGCGGCCGGAATTGGAACTGTTTCATGTGGCCCACGAGCAGCAACATCACCGGCCCCAGGGTAATGGCAAGCACGGCGGCCACAATCATCGTAAAAGTCTTCATGTAAGCCAAGGGCTTGAAGAGTCGTCCTTCCTGTGCTTCCAGAGTTAGAACCGGAATGAAGGAGACCGCGATCACCAGGAGGGCGAAGAAGCTTGGGCCCGCCACTTCTTTCGCGGCCTCGATGACGACTGCGTGATAGTCCCGCTTTTCGCCCTCATGTTCCCAGGCCTCAAGTTTCTTGTGCGTTTGCTCGACAACAACAATGGAGGCATCCACCATCGCGCCGATTGCGATAGCAATGCCGCCCAGCGACATGACATTGGAGGTCAGTCCCATCATCTGCATGGGAATAAACGCGATCGCGACCGCCACAGGGATCGTGACTATGGGAACCAACGCGCTCGGAGCGTGTAGAAGGAAAATGAAGATCACTACCGCCACGATGATCATCTCTTCGAGGAGCGTCTCTTTCAGATTTTCGATGGAGCGCAGGATCAGATCCGACCGGTCGTAAGTGCTGACAATTTCTACCCCCTTAGGGAGACCGGGCTCGATATCCTTTAGTTTTGCCTTCACGCGCTCAATCACTTGGAGCGCATTTTCGCCTTGGCGCATCACAACAATGCCCGCGACCGTGTCACCGGTGCCATCTAAGTCCGCGAGGCCGCGGCGAATATCCGGCCCCAGCGTCACCGTCCCGAGGTCCTGAACCCGAATGGGTACGCCGTTCATCGAGCCCACCACGATTTTGCCGATGTCCTCCTCAGATCGGGCGTAGCCGCGGCCACGCACCATGTATTCAGCACCGCTGAACTCGACTAGCCGTCCTCCGACATCATTGTTTCCGCCCCGGACCGCTTCGACGACTTTCATGATTGGAACGTTGTACGCCTGCAGGCGATTGGGGTCAACGTTGACTTGGTACTGGCGCACGAATCCGCCAATCGGTGCCACTTCCGCCACGCCTGGGACCGCTCGTAGCTGGTACCGCAGGAACCAATCCTGCACGGAGCGCAGTTCAGCCAAGCTGTGCGTCCCGCTCTTATCAACCAGTGCATATTGAAATACCCATCCCACACCGGTGGCGTCCGGCCCGAGTTCGGTGGTCACCCCCTGCGGCAGACGTGGGAGCACGGATGACAAGTATTCGAGCGTGCGTGACCGTGCCCAGTAGATGTCAGTTCCTTCCTGAAAAATGATGTAGACGTAGGAATAGCCGAAGTCCGAGAAACCTCGGATGTCCTTGACTTTCGGAGCGCCCAGCATTGCCGTCACGATGGGATAAGTGACCTGGTCCTCCATGATGTCGGGACTGCGGTCCCATCGAGAATACACGATGACCTGTGTGTCGCTAAGGTCCGGAAGTGCATCCAGCGGAATATTCCTCATGGCCCAGACGCCGACCGCGACCGCGCATGCGGCCAGGATGAGAACCATGACCTTGTTCTTGCCGCAGATTTCAATGATGCGGTTGATCATCGCGGTTTCGCCATGCCAGGCATGTCTTTCATATCCTGCTTGCCCGGTTCAGATTTGCTGGATTGAGATTTGACGGGTGGAGGCTCCGGTTTCAAGGGTGTTGGCGGCGGGGAGTTACCCGCTGAAGACTTAGGTGCCGACATCCCGGGCATTCCCGGCATGCCTCCCATACCGGAAGCCGCAGATTTCATCTGGCTCTCGGAATCAATCAAGAACGTTCCGGAGATAACGATGCGCTCATCTGGCTTCAGGCCCCGCAGGATTTCGATGCGATCACCGAGATGCTCTCCTATCTCCACCTCCCGCGGTTCCAGGTAGCCGTTGCCTCGGTCCACAAATACCGTCTTCTTTAGGCCGGAATCCAGTACGGCGTCCGTCGGCACGGTTATGTGCTGGGGAAGAGCAATGCTGAAATTCACCTCGACGAACATATCCGGCCTCAGACTCATGCGAGGATTTTCTGCGTCGATGCGAATCTTCAGTGTTCTCGTGGTCGGATCTACTTGAGGCTGTATGTAATCCACCCTCCCTCTGAGCACACCGGACGGTCCATAGGACGAGGTGATATTCACGGGTTGGTTCAAACGCACCAAGGACGCTTCTGCCTCAAATACGTCGGCCATGATCCAAACCCGGCTGAGGTCCGTGATTGTGTACAGCTCTGTATCCGGAGTGATGCGCTGTTTGGGGAAAGCGTTGCGCGCGGTGATGTACCCGCTCGCCGGTGAATAGACGGTAATGTTTGTTACAGGCTTGCCTGAGCGCGCAACTTCCTCGATCTGATCGTCGGTGAGGTCCCAAAGTATCAAGCGGCGCCGCGTTGCAGCCAGAAGTGAATCGCTTTGCGCCAGGGCGCCCCTCAAGGTGCTGCCCTTCATCAGGTCCTGGCTTTTGAGAGCCAGCAAAAACTCCTCTTGTGTAGCCAGCAAGTCGGGGCTGTATAGCGTGAGCAGGGGTTGATCTTTTTCTACGACCTTGCCCGTGAAATTTACGAAAACCTTATCGATCCAGCCTTCCACCCGAGTGTGCACATGAGCGATACGCTGCTCGTCCGGCGCGATCTTTCCAACCGCTCGGATCGTTTTGATGGACGTACCGATCGAGGGCATACCATATTTCACGCCGATCAATTGCTGTTTCTTGGGGTTGATTTGGATTGTTCCCATCGGAAGGTCGGGAAGTGTCTCCGCTTTGGCCCGAACAGCGAAAGGTTTTTCCACTGACGCTTGTGCGGTACTGGGCACCGCATACCAGCGGCCGTACCCGTAACCACCCACGAACGCGGCAATGGTCAGCAGAACAATGAGTGAGACACGGAGAGCTTTCATGACTGTACCCTCATGGGACAACCGGTGCTCCAATCATTCCTTCGATCCGGCTTAGGGACATGTAGTAGTTCTGCAGCTCTTCGTAGTAATTGAGTTCAAAGTCCAGGACCGACATGTAATTTGTGAGGACAGACAGGAAATCAACCGTGCCGGTTTCGTAGGACGACATCGAAGACTCTAATGCCAGGCTTGCTTGCGGAACAGTCGTAGTGGAATAGAGTTTTAGGAGGTCCCAGGACGCCTGAGCAGCGAGAAACTCATCTTGAATCTGAAAATGCAGGTTCTGATTGGTTGCTTCATACGATCGCCGGGATTGTGTGAGCATTTGCGTCTGCTCGGTCAAGGCCGCACTCTGCTTGCGCCGGTAATACACCGGAATGGTGATGTCGAGACGCGCCTGGTACATCGGGGACATCGAGCCTTGGTTAAAGTAGCCGCCAGAAACAGCAAAGTCCGGAAAGTAGTCCTTGTGGGCGAGGTTGACCGCCAGTTCGGAGCGCTCGATCATCCGTTGGTCCCGCGCAAGCATGGGCGCCTGTCCGGACGCAAGAGCAAATAACTCATCCAGCGACCGGACAGACTGCTTCGCCTGCAGTTCTGGAGGCTGGCCGATCGGCTGACGAGGGCGGCGATTCAGCAGCGCGTTCAACTCAGCCTCTCGGGCAGCTTTATCGCGCCGCAATTGAATCACTCTGCTCTCAAGAACCGAAACCTGGGTTTGGGTCTTGAACACGTCCTGCTGGGCGGCACGGCCGACCGAGTAACGGGCTTCAGTGATCTTAAGCAGCCTATCCAGCAGCGTTCGGTTGCGTTCCAGGACCGATATGGCTGAGTAATCGTAGGAGAGTCGATAAAACACCTGCTTCACCCGGGATAGTACATTCAGCTGCGTGGCTTGATAGCTTTGAAACTCGGCTTCTGCGTCCTTTGCCGCCATCTCGCCGCGAAGTTTTCGCTTGCCGGGGTACGGGACTTCTTGAGTGACCATGAACCCTATAGAGGATGTCGGGCTAACACCGAGCTGGGCGCCGGGCAACGGATTGCCGTTGCTCGTCCAACCGGGCGAAAACATCGGGTCGGGCAAGCTGCTCGCTTGGCTTGGCCGCTGGCGGGAAGCCTCATAGCGCTTCTGTGCGGCTTGAATCTCGGGGTTGTTGGCGAGTGCCTCGGCGACAAGATCATTTAGGCTCAGTTCTTGTCCTACCGCCACGGACGTGACCGCCAACCATAACAATCCGGTACTAAGCATGCTTCGTTTGCGCAAGTTCATATGCATAGCCGAGTGCCGGGATCGGTATCCCGGCAAACTCGGATATGCACTTGGCGGACCAGTCACCTTCAGGCGCCCGAAGCCAGCAGATCAGAAGGATACGGATCGATCCTCAGCCGCTGTTCCATGCCGACAAAGCTCGCGAAGCGCCCGATCCAAGGAGCAGACTGCCTCATTTGGGGCACATTGGATCCGAGAGTGCCTACCCGGCAGGGTGACATTGGAGAAACTGAACCGCGGTTTTAACTGGCTCAGCTTCAGGAGGATCGGGTCGGCAGGCTGACGTTGGTGAGCGATTATCGGTCGCGGCAACTCAATAGATGGCATGGGAAGTGCCCGGTTAATCTCGAAACTGGGGCCACGAGCCCTAGGTCATCGGCCCGAGGTGATGCTATGAAATGCGTTTTGCTTCCTCTCCTCCTTGCTGTGTTTACCGCCAACGTCTCAGTGCAAGGGTCGGTGTCGCGGACCAGCGGGATCTATTTGACTGCTGCGGACTACGACGAGGGCCGCCTGACGTTTGAAGGCCACTGTGGGTCTAAGGATCACAAGCTTGAATTGCACGATGTGCTCAATAAGTCCTACATCCACGTCACGCACGGAACCGAGACGACTCGTTACGCGAAGAGCGACCTGTTCGGCTTCCGCGCTTGTGATGGGAAGGACTACCGGTTTGTGTCGAATCAGGAGTTTCGAATTCTTGAAGCCAAGGAACTCTATATCTACGTGCAGAGGGTCCGGAGCGGTCGCCACGTTGATGAAGTATATTATTTCAGCAAAGGATCGAATGGCACTGTCCTCACGTTGACTCTCGAGAATCTGAAGCACGCTTTTCCCGATAATCACGCGTTCCACGACAGCCTGGATCAGATGTTCGGGGCCCGAAAGGATCCGGCGCAGTACGACCGCTTTCACAAGATGTTCCAGGTCAACTGGCTGTTGATTGCGACGCACACGTCAGAGCTACATTGACATTGGGCTGGTTACCTGCTCGATCGTTGTGAAGGACCTTTCCACGCAAGCCCTATTGGGAGGATCCGGTTCGCGCCGAACTCCCGGAGCGGTCCCTTTGGGATCCGGGTGTTCGGAGAACCTGCGCCGCTCAGACTGCATGGCAAGTACTCTCATGTGTTGCAGAAGCGCAGGTTGGCTGACACTCTCTCGGGATTTCTCCTGTCCATCGACCGTCCAGGTGAATACATAGGTTCGAAATGTCGTGGCCTTCCAATGATGCATAAGAAGTTCCTCGGCTCGGTGAAAACGGGAGGGGAGCACGACTACTTCAACGCAACCGACTTTGAGATCCTCCCCCGATTGAGCAGCGTGTTCAGCTCGGCGCTCGAATCGGCCTTATCGCACTCCAGGCTAGTGGCCGGTGAAATGCTAAGCAGGAGGTATGGGAAAGCGTCGAAGACTAGTCCGCCTTCGACTCGGCACCGCCGACAAGATAAAGCTAGTGTCGATTGCCGTGGCCGGACTGGCCTTCCTGGCCGGGCTGTTCCTGTGGTGGGTACCGCGTTCCAGTATCGCGTCGAACGAGGAGGAAAGCAGTGTACCCGCATTTTTCGCATCGGAAGAACAGGCTGGACCTCTACCTGCGACCCTCAAACCGGAGCTATTCCGGGAGGCGGTGACTTTCCGCGCCTATCAGATTGCTCAGAAGATCCCCTCTGTACTTGCTCAACAGCCGTGCTATTGTCATTGCGATCGGGGAGCCGGGCACCGCAGCCTTCTTGATTGCTACCGCGATGAGCATGGAGCAAGCTGCATGATCTGTACTCGGGAAGCCATCCTCGCCGGCAGGTTGCATAATGAGGGCGTCCCGCCGCCCAAGATCCGAGAAAGCATTATTCGAGGAGATTGGCGCAGCATTGACGTCTCCCACTGAGCGCTTTGGAGACGCTCTTAATCCTATTGCGCTGCAAGGGCTGCCCGACTTCAGGAGTCTTCTGCCTCATTTGCGGCACCGAGTACCTGCAATGGTCCACGAAAGTCACTAGAAAGAAACGGCGACAGAACGACCGCAAGCTCAACAGCGGTTGGTCCACAGGTTGCTATGGTCAGTATGGAAGAGTTTAGAATGAGCAGCCGGCGAATCCTAGTCGTTGACGACGACCCCAGTTTGCGTCGCGTCACTCAGGTGCAGCTTGAGGATGAGGGCTACACCGTGACCGTAGCGGCCAGCGGTGAGGAAGCCCAGGCTGTCCTGGCGCGCAAACCCCAGGATCTGGTGATCACCGACCTCAGTATGCCGGGAATCTCTGGAGTCGACCTGCTGAAGCACGTTCGAGCGGAATACCCAGACACCATAGTCGTATTGATTACGGCGTTCGGCTCGGTAGAGACCGCTGTCCAGGCGATGAAGCTCCGAGCATACGATTACATTACTAAACCTATCAATCCGGACAGCTTGCGTATGGTAGTCGCTCGGGCACTAGAACACCTCTCGCTCCGAGAGGAAGTTCAGACATTGCGGCGCACTCTGGATCAGAGACCGGGTTTTCAGAACATCATCGGGCGGTCCGATGCACTCGCTTACGCACTCGACATGGCCAGCCGGGCCGCGCAATCCGATGTCACGGTTCTAATCCACGGCGAGACCGGAACAGGAAAGGAACTTGTGGCCCGCGGAATCCATTGCAGCAGCAGCCGCAAAGCCAAACCATTTGTCACCATCAACTGCGGCGCCATCCCCAAGGACCTCCTGGAGTCGGAATTGTTCGGTCACGTCAAGGGCGCATTTACCGGGGCGGCAACTCACAAGAAAGGCAAGATTGAGTCAGCCGAAGGCGGAACGCTATTTCTGGACGAGATCGGAGAGTTGCCGCTGGAGCTGCAGGTGAAGCTGCTCCGCTTGATTCAGGAACACGAAATTGAAAAGGTTGGCGAAACAGGGCGGATAAAGATAGACGTCCGGATCATCGCTGCCACGCATCGACACCTGTTAGCAATGATCGCGGATGGAAGCTTCAGGGAAGATCTGTATTATCGCTTGAACGTCGTTCCGATAGAATTACCGCCACTACGTGAGCGCTCTGAGGATATCCCGGAGCTGGTGCAACACTTTTTCGAAATAGCCCGGGACAAGCAAGGCCGGCCCAATCTGAAATTGCCCATGGCTCTGCTGCCGTATTTCTCGGCGTATCGGTGGCCTGGCAACATTCGGGAACTGGAGAACGTGATCGAACGGCTCGTGGTGCTCGCATCCGGCGATGAAATCGCCTTCGAGGACCTGCCCGAGCCACTTCGCAAGCAACGGCCGGCGCTAGACACTCTGCAAATGGAACTCCCGGCGCACGGCATCAGCTTGGAGGCGGTGGAAAAGGAGTTGATCGCGCAAGCGCTAAGCCGGTTCCACGGGAACCAGACGCAAGCGGCTCGGTATCTGGACCTCAGCCGAAAAACGCTCATTTACCGCATGGAGAAGTATGGTCTCCGAGGGGAGCCGGGGGTCGGCGAAGACTCACGAGCTGGTTGAAGAAGGCGGCTGCAAGTGACATCACCTCTCAAGTGGTCATTTTCGATCTTCGGCGTGATGCTTCTCATCACGATTTCTCATTATTTGACTCCGCCTCAATTCTACCTATCGCATGAGATTCTGGAGCGGCTGTACTATTTGCCAATCGTCATCGCGGCGTTGTTCTTTGGCTGGGTCGGAGGACTCTTGGCGGCTGGGTGCGCTGGCCTTTGCTATATACCCTTCATTTTCATGGCCTCGCGTGATTCTCCGCAGATAACGGCGGGGAGATACGCGGAGATCGTTGTTTTCCTTGCCGTCGGGGCGCTGACCGGCGCACTGGCTGATCGCGAACGAAACCGCCGCCGCGAACTTCAACGGGCGACGGATCAGTTGAGCAGCACCCACCGGCAACTGGAGAGTAGTTTCCGGCAATTGAGGCGTGCAGACCGGCTCTCCGCCGTGGGTCAGCTTGCCGCCAGCCTGGCCCACGAGATCCGTAATCCCTTGGGCAGCATCGAAGGCGCCATAGACATTGTCGAAAGGACGGCCGACGAAGAAAGGCGGCGCGAGTTTCTTGGAATCATCAAGAAAGAGACAAGCCGGCTGAACGGTCTTCTTACAAACCTGCTCAATTTTGCGCGCCCTCGAGCTCCCCAGATTCGGGAAACTCAAGTGGATGCGATCGTTCGCGCAGTGGCCGATCTCACGTCTCACAACGCACAGCAACAAGGCATCCAGCTACAGCTTCACATCACGCCGGACCTGCCGCCGGTCGAATGCGATTCCGAGCAGATTATCCAAGTTCTGCTGAACGTTACCCTGAATGCACTCCAAGCGAGTCCGACCGGCGGCCAAATCTCGATCTCGGCAGACAGAAGCGAGAATATGATTCTCATGCGGGTCAGCGACGAGGGTAGCGGAATCGCTGAGGCTGAGCTGGATAAGATCTTCGATCCCTTCTATACGACGAAAGACGGCGGTACCGGACTGGGACTCGCCATTTCTTATCAGATCCTAGCCCAGCACGGTGGCGGAATCGCGGTGGAGCGCAATCTGGACAAGGGCATGACGTTCACGCTTAGCTTGCCGATCCGCCAGACGCCGCCACAAAAGGTTCAGACCTAGCCCCCAACCACGAGCCCATGGATCATTTGAGGCAACGGCTGCCTGCTCTCGGGCAGCCGTTTGGATGTCCGCGCTCTAAGAGCCGCAAATTCCAATACATACAAACGGCATGCTGCGTGCATCGCATAAGGTGAATGACGCGAACAGGAAGTTCACCCATCCCCGACCTGATGGCTGGAAACCACGTCGTGACCGGTCGCGCCACAAATACAAATTCGAAAGGAAGGTAAGAACATGTTGAACCATTTGATCAATACACGGACACTCAGGTTGGCGGTCTTCGCGGTTGCGACTGCGATGCTGACAGCCGTGGTTTCCGTCCCCGCCGGAGCCAAGGACAAGCCCTTGAGTCAGAGTGAACTCAAGGGTCTGATTGCTAACGCGGAGACGAAGGCGGAACACGAGCGTATCGCCAAACACTTCGACGCCGAAGCAGCCAAGTACGAGGCCGAAGCGAAGGATCACGGCGAACTGGCGCAACTTTACCAGCGAAACACTCCTGCGAACCCAACGAAGTATCCGGGCAGCATGCAAACCTTTAATCATTGCGACTCGCTCAGCAAGTCGCTCCAGCAGGCTGCGGAGAACGCGCGTCAAATGGCAGCCGATCACAGGGGGATGGAGAAAGAAGCGAAAAAGTAAGGTGATTTCGAGCGAAGCAGGTATCAAAACAACTGGACACCTAACCGCGGCCGCCGGCACGGGGTCACAAATTGGCCTCTGCCGGCGTGCTTGCAGTTCACTAGCGGTTTTCGAAGACGGGGTCCTACCATTAAGAACATTCGCCGTCCGGAGCTAGTCGAAAGAAGAAGCCAACATGTTTGCACAGTGGAACATCTTCAGATTGCGGGCAGCACTCGTGCTCGGTCTGACCGTGCTGGCTGTCGCCGTTCCCGTACGGGCGGACGACACCAGCCTGTTGAAGAAGGCTGAGATCAAGAACCTCATCGCCAACGCAAGAACGGCAGTGGACCATGAGCGCATCGCGCAGCACTTTGATGCCGAGGCGGCCCAATGGGAAGCGGAGGCAAACACGCACGAGGAACTAGCACAGTACTACCGGCGAAATCCCGATCCGGCCGCATGGAGGTACTCCAGGAGCCCCCGGTCATTCGAGCATTGCGTCTCACTCGTCAAGGACCTCCGAAGCGCCGCCCAAGAGACCCGTCAGCTCGCGGCCGACCACCGAGAGATGGCTAAAGAGGCAAAGTGAGCGGTTCGAGCGCAGCTATGGCTGCGCGGCTTTTCCCAAAGCCGGCAGAGTTCGTAAAGCTGGTCATAGGCACAAATCAACCTGAGAACTGAAGAGGACACTAGAAATGGCAAAGAACGGAAAGAAACTCGATGCTAAGGCTTCTGAAAAAACTGTTTTCGTCTGCCGCGGCGGCGAGGTGCAGAGTATTTTCCTGGCGGGCAGCTTTAATGACTGGGACCCAACACGAACGCCGATGGATCCTCAGGGCGATGGCTCATGGGAGGCTGAACTGGACCTGGCTCCAGGACGGTACGAGTACAAATTCATCGCGGATGGCGCTTGGTGTTGTGAGCCAGGCCGTGCCGATGCAGAGTGCGCCGATTGCGTTCCCAACCCTTTCGGCACCATGAACCGCGTGATCGAGGTTCGTGGCGCCGCTGAAGCGAAGGCGAGTACCGGTGCTTGAGGAAAAGTTCCTAGCGTTCGTTCACCCGATCTGCAACGTCGGTTGCCGAGAACCTCATTTGGTGTCGCAATGGGAATTGTGGAAACCCAATTAGCAGTCGATCCAGTTTGCGGAATGAGCGTGGTCCCTGAGTCCGCCGCGGGCAACCTCCAACATGCTGGACAAACCTATCATTTCTGTAGCCAGCGCTGCCTAGAGAAGTTCAAGGCTGATCCTTCGAAGTACGTAAAGCCGGCGCAAGCCCTACCCCATGAAGAACAGCGAGCAAGTGCCTCCAGTTCTCCCATGGCTCTGGGGCCTTCAGGTGTGCAGCCAGACTCCCGAACCGAATACATCTGCCCCATGCATCCCGAGATCGTTTGCAGCGAACCGGGCAGTTGCCCGATTTGTGGGATGGCTCTCGAGCCCCGCACGATTTCAGCGGAGGAAGAGGAAAATCCTGAACTCACGGATATGACGCGTCGGTTCTGGGTGGGAGTTGCTTTGACGATTCCCGTACTGGTCTCCGCGATGGCCGAGTACATTCCGGGGCGTCCGCTCGAACAATTAGCCTCACCCCGCTTGTGGACGTGGTTTGAACTGATTTTGGCAACGCCCGTCATTGTCTGGGGCGGCTGGCCGTTCTTCGTACGTGGTTGGCAGTCCATCGTGAATCGCAGCCTAAATATGTTTACGCTGATCGGGCTAGGTGTGGGGGTTGCGTACCTGTACAGCCTCATCGCTGCGCTGTTCCCCGGAATCTTCCCCGCTTCATTCCGCGATGAAGCGGGCCAGGTCGCGGTGTATTTCGAAGCAGCGGCCGTGATCGTCACACTCGTGTTGTTGGGCCAAGTGCTAGAGCTGCGTGCGCGCAGCCAGACCGGTGCCGCGATCAGGGCGCTGCTGGGACTCGCGCCTAAGATCGCTCGCATGATCCGGGATGACGGTGCCGAGGTTGACGTGCTACTGGAGCAAGTTCAGGTTGGGTTCCGGCTGCGGGTGCGACCCGGCGAGAAGATCCCTGTGGACGGTGTCGTCACCGAGGGCTCAAGCAGCGTGGATGAATCGATGATCACGGGCGAGCCCATTCCGGTCGAGAAAATAGCCGGCGAACGGGTGACCGGAGCTACCGTGAACGGTACAGGGTCGCTGGTCATGCGCGCAGAGCGGGTAGGCGCTGATACGTTGTTAGCCCAAATCGTTCACATGGTTTCGGAAGCGCAGCGCAGCCGGGCGCCGATTCAAAAACTCGCAGATGTCGTCGCAGGCTACTTTGTGCCGGCAGTTGTCGGGATTGCGGTTCTGACATTCATCATTTGGGCAGTGGCCGGGCCGACCCCGCGAATGGCCCATGCCCTCATCAACGCGGTGGCCGTGTTGATTATCGCCTGCCCTTGCGCACTCGGTCTGGCGACACCCATGTCGATCATGGTCGCGATGGGCAAAGGCGCCACAATGGGCGTGCTCTTTAAGAACGCCGAAGCAATTGAGTTCATGCGGAAGGTTGACACTCTCGTGGTCGATAAGACGGGAACGCTTACAGAAGGGAAGCCCAAGCTGGTCAGCGTCCAGCCCGCGGCCGGTTTCGACGAAACCCAGCTATTGCGGTTGGCGGCGAGCCTGGAACGCGCAAGCGAGCACCCATTGGCGGCGGCGATAGTCGCGGGAGCCCAGGCTCGCAACATCCAGCTTTCGTCGGCTGAAGCTTTCGAATCAGTGACGGGCAAGGGTGTCAAGGCCCGCGTCGAGGGTGTAGTGGTCCTTCTCGGCAATCGCAAACTCATGGAAGACGCCCAGGTCAATGTGGACCCACTCGTAGAGGCTGCCGAATTCGGGCGAGCCGATGGCCAGACGGTTATGTTCGTCGCGGTCGAGGGCAAAGCCGCAGGACTGATTGGCGTGGCCGATCCCATCAAGCAGACTACGCCAGAGGCAATCCAGCAACTGCACAAAGAAAACATCCGGATCATCATGCTCACCGGGGACAGCCGCACGACAGCGGCGGCAGTGGCGCGCAAGCTGGGTATCGATGACGTGATCGCCGAAGTCCTGCCAGAGGACAAGAGCAACCAGATCAAGCGGCTTCAGGAGCAGGGACGCTTCGTCGCCATGGCCGGTGACGGAATCAACGATGCTCCGGCGTTGGCGCAGGCTCAAGTCGGCATCGCCATGGGCACGGGAACGGACGTAGCTATGCAGAGTGCGGGGGTGACGTTGGTCAAAGGCGACCTTCGCGGGATCGTGCGCGCGCGCCTGCTGAGCCGAGCCACCATGAAAAACATCAAGGAAAATCTCTTCTTTGCATTCATCTATAACGGGCTGGGTGTGCCGATCGCGGCAGGCGTGCTCTACCCGTTCTTCGGCCTGCTCTTGAGCCCGATCATCGCGGCAGCCGCGATGAGTTTTAGCTCTGTGTCCGTTGTAGCGAACGCGCTGCGCCTTCGAAGGGTTCGTCTCTAGTGGAGCGAGGCCCTAATGACTTTCGTCAATTGGCAAAATCTCCTTCTATGGTGGCCATCCCATTGGATGCGCCTCTTCTGGGTCGCGGTCATGATCGTGGTGGTGCGGCTAGCCGTCAGATGGTTCAAGATTTCGGTGGCACACTCGAAGAGTCTGCCAGAAGAAATCCTGCGAGTCCGCTACGCCTCTGGCGAAATTCACAAATCAGAGTACGAAAACAGGCTCTGCGAACTACATCGTATCGTGAAGTCGGACATGACGACGAGAGCTATAGGGAAGCGTTCGCGAATCTGGACCAAAGAGTGAAGGAGGATATATGAGCGGTTTGCTGTCGTTGCTGCTATTTGCAGCGTTTTTCTATTTCATGATGCGTTTTGGTTGTGGAGCCCATATGGTCCACGGCCACGGAGGTCATGAGGGACATGACGGTCACGGATCGGGTACCGGCGAGCGCGTGGACAGTAGCACGGCGAAGGATCCGGTTTGTGGCATGGAGGTTCAACCCGGCGAAGGATACGCCAAGATGCTCCAAGGGCGCCAGTACCGGTTTTGCAGCAAGAAGTGCCTGGATCAGTTTGAGGCCGAGCCGCAGCGCTATGCGCAGGGCAAAGGAGGGATGTAATGAAGCACGCAATTTCATTCGCAGCGTTCGGCAACGCAAGCAGCCTGTTCCTTGCGATCACGTTTGCAATATGCGTCGCCTTTGATTTTCTGTTTCCGTCACACGCGATGTATCAAGCCTGGCAGAAACTGTTGCCCGGCTTCGAATGGATCAGTTGGAAGAGTTTTCTTCTTGGCTTGATCGAGAGTTACGGGTACGGATGGTATTTCACTCTCATCTGGGTTCCGCTCTATAACGTGTTTGCCGCTAGAGCCAGCCGTCGAGGTTAGCGCATCCGAACGGAAAGGAGAGTAGCCTCCATGGATAACGCCGTAGCGCTCGTCCAAGCGTATCTGCGTGTCAACGGATACTTCACCGTAGCTGAGTATCCGGTCGTCGAAGCGATGCGACAGGGCGGCTACCGGGAAGCAACCGATCTCGACATCTTGGCGTTCCGGTTTCCGGGCGCTAGACAGCTGGTGCCCGGAGTGGGCCACACTACCAGGCAGGATTCGCTGGCTTACGCCCTCGATCCGGCGCTTGCGGTCGATCACAGCGCCGCCGACATGCTGATCGGCGAGGTTAAGGAAGGCGTTGCAGAGCTGAATCAGGCCACTATGGATCCGGCTGTGCTGCGAGCTGCATTTACTCGGTTTGGTTGCTGCCCGCCGGACCATGTTGATCATTTGGTCGATTCTCTTTTGCGCGACGGCCGGACAAAGACGCCTGCTGGGCATACCATACGCATGATTGCCTTCGGTTCGACGCCGCCCGGCGGGTCCCATCGGTACGCGGTCATCGCGCTGGGCCATGTCATCCAGTTCCTTCGGGACTACTTGTGCGAAAACTGGGATGTCCTGCACCATGCTGACTTCAAGGACCCCGCCTTTGGGTTCCTGATGACTCTGGAGAAAGCGAAACGCGGCGTCTCTATGAAACAGTCGAGGCGCCTCGCCCCTGGTGTGCATGTGTGAGTAATGGAGGCGATCATGAGACGTGAGTTGTGGTCAAGACTTTTCCTCATTTTGGCGATTCTGCTGCCGCTGATGATTCTCTTTCTGATGCCCGGAGGCAGTCTGCTGGGTGGTGGCTGGTTCTGGCTCGTTCTTCTGCTGACTTTCTGGTTCGTCTGGGCAGCGATCGGCACTCCGCAGGAGGTTCCACCGGTATCGAAAGAGCCGGAGATGCGCATGCTCTCGCCTGAAGAACAGCCCGATGCAGTTCGGAACGTCATGGATGTACGACTGGCGGTGGAGCAAGCGGGAATTCGAGTGTTTCGAGGGAAGCTGCGCGAACCCTCCGTGACCGCGTTCGAGAAACTCAAGAACGCCGTTTCGGGGGAAGCGGTGCCGCTGGTTCAAGAGGACGACCTGGGTGCGGCAATCGTACTTGCACCTGCGCCATCCGGAGTTCCTGCCCCAGAACGCCAGATTCGACCGTGGGTTCACTGGTTGCTGTTCGCCTTGACTGTCGTCACCACAACCTTTGCGGGAGCGGCACATCAGGGGATCGATCTCCTTCGCGAACCTGGCCGGTTTGCCGCCGGATTGCCCTACTCAGTAGGGCTTCTGGCAATTCTTGGCATTCATGAACTCGGCCATTATTTCACAGCACGCCACCACGGTATGCGAGTGACTCCGCCCTACTTCATTCCGGTGCCGTTTGCGCTTGGCACCTTCGGCGCCTTCATCCAGATGCGCTCCCCATCCGAGAACCGGCGGATGCTGTTCGACGTCGCAGTCGCCGGGCCGCTTGCCGGTCTCGTCGTAGCCATACCCGCGCTTCTCATCGGGCTCAGATCGTCTGTCGTCGTGGCAACTGGTGACGCCTCTCCGGTAGGGCACATGATGGGCGGAACCTCTGTTGGTTCCTCGTTCCTATTTGCTCTGCTTTCCAAGCTCGCGCTTGGCAACGCCGTCGAGTACGGGCACGTGCTTCGGCTCAGTCCCCTGGCCTTCGCAGGCTGGCTTGGCTTGTTCATCACGGCCCTGAACCTATTGCCGATCGGCCAGTTGGATGGGGGACACGTCGCGCGCGCCATGTTCGGAGGCCGCATCGGCGGCACCGTCAGCAGCGTTGCTATGTGGTCGCTGTTCTTATTGGGAGTTTTCGTATGGCCCGGACTGTTGACGTGGGCGATTATCGTATTCTTTATTGCCGGTCGGGGGGCAAGTCCGCTAGATGACATCACCCCGGTTACGCCCGGCCGCCGCCGTCTGGGTTATCTGACATTCGCCATTCTTGCTTTGATCCTAATTCCATTTCCACATGCGCTCTGGCAGGCGGCTGGAATCCATTGTCCGTACCTGTAAATCGGAAACCACTACTCCCCGGGCGTAGGTTCGCCGTTCTGCTCGCGCCGCAGCCCGAACTTCTCCATTCGGTAGATGAGGGTCTTACGGCTCAGGTCGAGATACTGTGCAGCACGAGACTGGTTCCACTCAAACTTGTGCAAGGCGGTCAGAATCAGCTCCCGTTCCACAGCCTCAAGACTTATTCCCTCGGGTGGCAGCTTTAGTTGCAGCAGATTCTTCCTGTCGGGTTCGACTCGCAAGGAAGCGGGAAGATCCGCCGAACGCACCAGATCGCCGTCTGAAAGCACGATGATCCGCTCGATGATGTTCTCCAGTTCACGGATATTTCCCGGCCAGCGGTATTCCTCGAAATACGACATCAAAGTTTCCGGCAGCTGTAGGTTTGGCCGGCCGTGTTTCTCGCGACCGCGCTCGAAGAAGATGCGAACGAGTTCGGGGATGTCATCGGGCCGCTCGCGCAGTGGCGGTAACTCCAAAGGGATAACGGAGAGACGGTAGTACAGGTCCTCACGAAACGTCTGATCGTCGATCATCGCCTGGAGATTCCGGTGTGTGGCGGCGATGATCCGCACATCGACTTTCATCGGTTCGGTTGCGCCGATCTTCTCGACCTCCCCTTGCTGAATGAGCCGTAGCAACTTCACCTGGAGTTCGAGAGGCATATCACCGATCTCGTCTAGGAACAGCGTTCCGCGATGGGCCGCCTCGACCTTGCCGGTTTTGTGTACCACGGCTCCCGTAAACGATCCCTTGAGGTGACCGAACAACTCCGACTCAAGCAGGTCCTTGGGAATTGCGCCGCAGTTGATCGTCACGAACGGTCGTTCCTTGCGAGGGCTATTAAAGTGAATCGCCTTCGCTAACAGTTCCTTTCCAGTACCTGTCTCGCCTCGAAGGAGAACCGTCGATGCACTCTGGGCAGCCCTGCCGGCCAAGTCCAAAACCCCGATCAACCGTTTGGAACGGCCGACGATGGATTCGAATCCGTACTTGGCATCAAGAACGCGCCGCAGTTGCCGAACCTCGGCACGCAGCCGTAGGTGCTCCAGCACACGCTCCACGACCAGCCGGAGTTCAGAAACCTGGATCGGTTTCGTCAAGTAATCGTAAGCGCCAGCCTTCATTGCCTCAACGGCTGTTTCGACGGTTCCGAACGCCGTCAGCATTATGACGATGGCACTGTCCTCGCGTCGGCCGCCTTCGCCGCCCACGATCCGTTTGAGAACCTCAATGCCATTCATTTTCGGCATCATCAAATCGACCAGAACAACGTCGGGTTGCTCTTTCTGGAACAAAGCGAGTCCTTCCTGGGGATCGTGAGCACCGAGGATCTCGACGCCGTCCTGCTCGAGCGCGGACATCACGAGTTCCAGGCTCGGAGGATCATCGTCAATGGCTAGAATCTTAAAGTTCATGACTGGCCGACTTAGACGCAGAATTGAGAATGCGTCGCACCTGCTCGCGAACGTGCGAGATCGAAACTGGTTTGGCGATGTAGCCATCGAAACCGGAAGCAAGCATTCGCTCGCGATCTCCGTCCATGGCAAAGGCCGTGAGTGCGAGAACACGACATTGGATCGGAGGCTCAAGAGCCCGGATCGCGCGAAGCACTTCAAAGCCGTCCAAACCAGGCATCTGGATGTCGACCAGCGCGATGTCCGGTCGTTCAATCGTGACCTTGCACAAAGCGTCATGTCCATTGGATGCTTCCACGATCCGGTGACCCAAGATTCCAAGTGCGGCGCTAAGCAGCTCCAAGCTGGCGGCATTGTCGTCGGCAATCAATATGGTGATCATGGTGTCAAGTCTTCCCGCACAGCTAGCCGAAGCTGTGCTACGAGGGCCTCTCTCCACGCTTCTCCTTTAAGGAATAGAGCGTGCGTCTTCCCGGCAAGGTAGTTAAGATCCCGTTCGGTGAGATCCTTCGCCGTCAGAATGAAAACGGGGATGTCCCGCGACATGCGCTCTTCCTTGATCCGCCGCAAAACCTCGAAGCCATCCATCTCAGGCATAAGCAGATCGAGAAGGATGGCGGCGGGAGATACGCGACTCAACATATCGAGGGCCTGGCTTCCGCTGGCCGCGAGCAAGGTCGTGTAACCTTCGGCCTCCAGCACCGCCGAAAGTAGATAGCGCGTCTCTGTATCGTCATCGACGATCAACAACCTGGCTGTGCCTTTTGAAGAAGGAGAAACATGCTTGCGAAGGACTGCAAGTAAGGTCTCCTTTGGGACGGGCTTTACGAGATAGTCAGATGCGCCGAGAGCAAAGCCCGTCTCCGGTTCGTCCAGAATTGAGATCACAACGACCGGGATGTGAGCGGTTTCCGGGTCTTTCTTGAGCCGGTGAAGAATTTCCCAGCCACTGCTGTCTCCGAGGCGTATGTCAAGCGTGATCGCATCGGGTTTGAGTTCGCGAGAACGGATCAGGGCGTCAGTTCCCGAGCTAACCCACGCCACGTCGTATCCTTCGGGCTCGAGATAGTGGGTCAATAGCTCACGCGCCGGGTCCTCGTCTTCCACAATCAGAACGAGCGGCTTGTCTCCCCGCAAAGGCGCCCCGCCGACCGAGGTCACACGCTCTCGCTGCTGTCTCTCAGGACGCAGCGGCATCTCAACAATAAACTGGCTTCCCTGGCTGACCTCACTCTCCACCCAGATACGCCCTCGGTGCATCTCGACCAGACGCTTCGTGATCGCCAAACCGAGGCCGGTGCCCTCCCGAACCCCTTTGGTTGTCTCAGCGGCTTGGTGGAAGGCTTCAAATATGGTCTCGATCTCATCCGGCGGTATGCCGATGCCGGTATCACCGACAGTGAGCCGCAACAGAGTACGCTCGGCGTGCGCCTCTACAGTGATGCTTCCTCCGGCCGGCGTAAACTTCACGGCGTTGCTGAGGAGGTTGTAGAGGATCTGCTTGAATCGGGTCTTGTTGGCGTGAAGCTCAAGACCGGCGCTGACGTGAATATCGAGATCCAGGCCTTTGGTGGTGGCCAACGGCCTTACTGCTGTGAACACTTCCTCGATGTCATCAGGCAGTATCAGCCTTTCTAGGCGGAGGTCCAGCCGGCCCGCTTCTATCTTTGAAAGATCGAGGATGTCGTTAATGAGCGTCAGGAGATGGCGCGCGCCATGCGAGATGTGATTGAGATATCGCTGCTGCTTCTCATTCACCTCCCCGGCGCTTTGCTCCTGCAGAAGGTCTGAAAAACCGATGATGGCGTTCAAGGGGGTCCGAAGCTCGTGGCTCATGCTCGCCAGGAACTCGCTCTTTAGCTGATCGGCGCGCTCAACCTCGCGGTTTCGCCGCTCCAAGTTCTCATTGAGGGACCGAATTTGCGCCTCAGTTTGCCGGCGCTCTGTGATGTCCCGCACTACACACATGGTTCGTAAACCGTCTTCGGTCTGAATCGGGCTGAGCTTGATATCGACTGGAAACTCCGTTCCATCGGACTTGCGCGCCCAAAGATCGAGGCCGGAGCCCATGCGACGCTTCAGAGGGTGATCTTGATAGTGCCCACGGTGCGTGAGATGCCCCTCCCTGTACCGCTCTGGGAGAAGCTCTTCTACTCGTCTGCCGATTAACTCCACGCGCGGGCAGCCGAAGAGCCGTTCAGCCTCTTCGTTCACGAGCCGGATCACCCCTTCGCGATCAACCTCGATAATCGAATCGGGAGACACTTCAAAGAGCTCACGGTACCGGGTATCCATTAAGTGCCTCCGTCCGTTGGTTCTCGCTGGGCTCCATCAATCGCGCGCGACCTTAGCGATCCTTCGAGTAACCGCCTCGTGGTCATCCGAATCCTTTCCGTGCGGGCGACAAAGGCTTCTATCGCAGTCGGCAACGCGCCGATTCCTAGGACCAAGACAACGGCGATGTGAATCACGATTGCACGCTTCATGGGCGACGTCATTTTGTAAGACGGGCCGTTTGTATCTTTCCGGCTCCCGAATTCCCCCAAGCAATCCATGTCTCACTTCCGGCGTGCAGGAGCCGCGGATAACCTATGCTCGACCTGGAACCCTGGGCAACTTGCGTTACCGCACCGGCAATGCCGGCGCCCGTAACTTGACGGACGAGGAGCAGGACCCCATCCGCGCCTTTGCCTTCCTCAAGCCAGGACACGAACGCGCCACGCTGGTCGTCCAGTGCTGCCGAGACGTGCCCGAAGGAATTCCCGGTATTGACGCGGATTGGCCTGCCAAACGTCGCGCCGCCATCACCGGAGAAGACAAGCTGTGTCCGCGGAGAGTCCTGGGCTTCCGTGTACCAGGCGATCGCGACGCGGTTATCCTTTGCCGCCGCAGACGCGCCATTGACGGGGCACGCATTGATCTCCCACTTGTCGGGATTCAGGATCTTCGACGGCAGCCATCGGCCATTCTCGAAACGAATGACAGCGATATCGCGAATATCTTGCGGAGTGTGGTCTCGGTAGGCAACCAGCAACCCCTTTGAAGTTTTCACAATACTGGTGGGACAACAGGTGCATACGTCGGGATCCAAGCTCTCTTCCTTCACCACCTTGCCGTCGCTACTGACGACAGTCCGCTTCAAAGCGGACGGCGCATCCTCACCCTTTAGCGCTTCCAGCCAAACAAGAGAGGCTTCCCGATCGCCGTTAGCAGCCATGGAAACCAGGGCATGCTGAACAGGACTGCGATCCTGATGCGCCATGAGTGGTGACGTCCATTTGACGCCGTCCTTCGATGCCGAGACATATATATACTCGGCCTCGCTCGAAGCAGGCGGGATCTCGACCCATTCCGCGAGCAATGACCCGTCGGCAAAGGAAATCACGGACGGAGACTCCGCAGGCTGCCGGAAAAAGTGGCGATTCGTGGCGATCGTGCGCGGCTCGGACCACTGCGCACCACGGCGAATCGCATAGCGCAGCGTGTGGGAGCCGTCCTTCAGTGTTTCGACCCAGCTTAATAGCGGGCTGCCGTCCTGCGCCGTGCCCCAGTGCGCTTGCAAGCTGGTGGCGCCAGAGGGATTTGCAATCGGCTCAACCTTGAGAGCTTGTCCGAATCCTGGCGCTGCCAATGCGGCCAAGAGGAGTGCTCTAAACAGGTAAGATTCTAATCGCTTCATTTCGATCTCCTAGTTCTGTTCGGACGCGCCGCCGACTGCTCTATACCGGATCACCGGCCTTGGAAGAGAATTGTCCATTGCGTGTCCCGCCCGAGACTTCGATTCCACCGGTCAATATCAGGTCCTGAATTTCCGCGAGGCGATCGTTCAAGTGACCGCCTCGCGGTAATCCGGATCGTGTTGGTCCGCCCTAATGCTTCGCCGTTTGTTTTGCCGCAGTCGCCGCCCCAAGCTCGACGCTATGGGCAACCAGCTTCTCGTTGACCTCCATGGCGTGGATGACGATCTTGTCTCCAACCTTGATATCGGTCTTCTGGATCGGTTGCTTGGCGCGCTCGTAGGTGGTCATCTTCGCGTCAAAGCCGACCTCAACGGTCTTTCCGGCCGTTGTCTTGACCGTGACCGATGTGTCCGAAATCTTGGTCACCGTGCCGGTCACGTGCTCTTCGCCGCCGTGCGCTTTAGCGATTGTTGGTACGAGCGCAAGAGACACGATCGCGAGGAGCGCGACCTGGATCTTGAGCTTAGTGGTGGTGTTCATGCTGTGCGTGTTCATCTGATTGTTCTCCATTCAAAAACTTTCTCTCTTCCTCTTCTTCTTTCAGTTCTTCCGGACTCTTCGGATTGAGCGTTTCCATTTCCCGCTCTTCTTCGGCCGTAAGCTTTGGTAAATGGCGAATGAACAGGACTAGCTTCCAGGAGTCCTGTTCATCGTGGGTCGTCCCACTACCCCAAGAAGGCATCCCAGTTAGGCGGATGCCATTTTGGATGATGTAGAACAACTCGCCATCGGTTAGATCTTGCGTGCTCGCCTGGCGCATGTCGGGAGCAGGCGGATACATGTGTTTCCCCATCTCGGCACTGCCGCTGCCATTGTTCGAGTGACAAGCAGCACAATGGTTGGCCCAGTGTGCGCGTGCGTCCGCCAGGACTTCCGGCGAATCTGCAACGGGATTCGTGCGCCTCTCGCGCCGGCGGGCGATGCCGTGACGCGGGCTTGTCGTGCGGCGAAACGTTCAATCGAACTGGGCTGCGCCCGAGCACTGAATCCGTTCGCGCCCGTCTTTAAGAAAATCAGACCACCACCGATGACCAAAACGGCCAACGCGATTGCTCCGGCAACGAACCAAATTAGATTCCGCATAGTTGGCTCCTCTCGTCTCAGGTTGGCTATCGCAGTGCTGCCGGACGCGATGTGGACACTCCTACTCCAGAACTTCCGGACTGGCCACCGCCCGTTGGCCCACCTACAGGCTGGGAAAGGCCGTCCATCAATCCAAATCCCCGAATGACCAGAGAACTCTGCCAGGCATTATCGAGTGCCTGGATGTAATCGGCTTCCAACTGGAACAGCGTCCGCTGGGAGATGAGCACCTGCGGATAGGCTGCCGCCATCTTCTGGTACGTCGTTTGGTACAGCTTGTAAGCTTGCTCCGCTCTCGGCAGCATCTCAGTCTTGTACTGCTGGACGATGATGCGCGCGGAATCGTAGTCGCGGAATATCACCGCTAAGTCTCGCTCCACTTGAAGTCTCAAGCGGGCCAATTCCTGCTTCGCGCTTTCGATTTCGCCTTTCGCGGCTGCAACGTTACCCTGGTTCCGATTGAAGATCGGTATTTGAACCCCGATTTGCGCGCCGCCCTGCAACCCAATAGGCTTGCGCGTGGTCTCTAGTGGTTCGTAGTTCTGCGCGAGAATTCCAGTGACTTGCAGATCCGGTATAGGTGCTTTCTTCGTTTGGACCAGAGAGGCCTCCGCGGTCTCCACCGCTTGCTGCGCCAGTTTTACTGCGGGACTCTCCCGTAGTGTTGTGGCAACCCATTCTTCGTAGTTGAGGTCTGGGAGGGCGTCAAGATCACCTTCCAAGCGGGCAAGCGGCAGACCCGGTTTCCCAATCACAGCTGCCAACACCCTCCACGAGGAGTGTAGACTCTGCTGCGCAATCCGGAGGTTTACGTTTGCCTGCTGTTGCTCCACCTCAGCCTGAAGAATGTCCGGACGGTCGGCTTGACCGACGTTTCCCAATTGGTAGGACGTTTGCGTCGCGTCTCCCGCCAGAGTGGCCAAATTCTGTCTCACCTCCACCAATCTCTGCACAGCGAGGACCTGGTAGAACAGAGCCCTGACGTTATTCAGGATGCGCAGGCGCTGAATCTGTCCGCTGGTCTCAACCTGACTCGCTTGCAGATCGGCGACACGACGCGCGGCACGGAGTTTGCCCCCGAGCACGATCGTCTGGCTGACGAACCCGCCCTGTTTGCCGCCACCTAGATATCCACCCCGAATTTCATCGCCGTAGTAACCCACCGTCGGATTGGGATACAGACCTGCCTGCCTGGACAGTCCCGTTGCTACGCGCAAGTTGGCTTGCACCTGGGCCATGGTCGGGTTGTTCGCCAAGGCCATCTGCTCCACCTCCTCCAGTCGCATGCCGCCTTGAGTTACTGTCCTTGGCGCCGAGGAGGTACTCCCAGGAATCACCTGCACGTCGTGTAATGTGAAGTCACCCTCGTAGACCTTCGCCGTAATCTGATCTCCAGCTTTAACGCGATCGAACACGGCGTCGTTGTCGACGGCGAACCCCATCGTCATTGCGCCCATCCAGCCCTCGATTGGTTCGCTATGGACGGTGAGCCGTTTTGTGGCGGCGTCCACCTGCTCGACTTTGCCGCGAAACGAATACTCCTTCTTAGCCGCCGGCTGTGCATCTGCCACGACCACAGACAACGCGAGGGCCAACGCAAGTAGGCTGAGAACCGACACCCGGTAAAACTTAGTACTCATGACGATGTGTTTCACTGGGCGCTAATCTCCGGTCGTCCTTGCGCTTTCTGTTTCGTTTTGAGGTCCATGATCTTTTCGTATTGTTCGGGGGGCAGAACTCGAACCAGGGTCATCATCCCTCCAACAAATCCACTCCAGCCCGCTGGCAAGCCATAGGTTTCGGGCTTTTCGACATCCTTGTCGATCGCCATCATCGGCCCTTCCATATAGGCGTCCTGCGGAAAGAGCGGCACTTGGTTCGCGTTCTTCGGCAGTTCGGACATGCTCATCTTCGGATGATCCATTCCCGGCATGTTGGCCATGGCCTTGTCGGCCTCGCTCTGAGACAACGGCCCGTTGGCGCGTGGCATGTCCACCGTGGATCCAACGCCAAGACCACGGCCTAGGCTAGGAGCTTTGTTATCCGATGTGGCGTGACCATCCCGCAGTATCCCCATGCCCTCTGCCATGCTTGCGCCGCCCTGAATGCCCTGCCCGAGCCGGGTCATCGGGCCTACGTTCGAGGACATTTGGTTCATCATGTGGTGGGGAAGGTGGCAATGGAACATCCAGTCGCCAAGGCGGTCCGCCACGAACTCTATGTCACGCGCCTGCGCCACACCAACTAACGTCGTGTTTCCCCGCGGCCAGATCGCCTCAGGCTGCCGAGCCCCCTCGCGTCCGGTTTCCCAGAACGTGAACCCATGAAGATGCATTGGATGATGGTCCATACCCAGATTGATAATCCGGATTCGGACGCGTTCACCTTGCCGAATAATCAGCGGTGTTGACGCGGGTCCTGCCTTACCGTTAAACGTGAGCCAGTTGAACTCCATGTTCATGCTGTTAGGGATCGTGCTATTGGGAAGTACCGCATACTCCTGCAACGCGATCAGGTAGTCCTTGTCGACTCGTGGCGTATAGGGCGTTTTCGGGTGGATGATGAAGCCGCCAAGCATTCCCACCATTTCCTGCATCGCCATGTGCGGATGGTAAAAGAAGGTGCCGTTTTGGTTCAGAGGGAACTCGTAGACAAAGCGTTCACCCGGCATCACCGGTTTCTGGCCGATGCCCGGCACGCCGTCCATCTCAATCGGGAGTTCGAGACCGTGCCAGTGGATTCCAGTGGGTTCCGGCAGATGATTCTCGAAAACAATGCGGACCCGATCACCCTCATCCGCTTGAATGGTTGGCCCCGGCGCGCTCCCGTTAAAGCCCCAGAGATCGAAAGTCCGGCCTGGAACAATCACCTGTTTCACCGGCTCGGCAATCAGGTTGAAGACTTTCACGCCGCTGTCCATCGTGAACGGCAGGTTGGCGATGTCTGGTGTCAGAACCGGTTGAATTGTTGCCGGTTCGGACCGTATCTGCTGCGCTCTTGCTGCGCCAGTGACCGCTGCGACGCCAGCGCCCAGTCCAAGAACGCTTTTGAAAAAGCTTCGTCGAGGATTCATGACTCTTCTCCTTTACTGAACTAGTCCGTGTTTCAACGTCACCTGGTATGGGCTCGGCGTGCGACCAATGAGTCGCAAGGCCGCATCCGCAAGGAGCCGCAGAAATGGACTAAACCGACAAGTAGAAAGGAGAGAGCCTAGATACGGAGAATAGAAATGGCGGGAGAGCCTTGGCTGCGGGGCGGCGAGCCGGTATCGGGCGTTGGCAGAAAGAGGGGCTCAAGGAAAACTGCATCCGCGCCTGCCGTGAGAACCGCTGGAATCAGCACTGCCGGCGCTACACTTACCTTCGCGATTCCAGATTCGGGGCCAGTGAATTCGGAATGCTGGTGTTGGCAACCGGAACTGTCTTCACGAGAAGGCTTGTGGTGGTGCTTAGGACAATCGTTGGACGGGGTCTGAGCAGAAGTGCAAGCCGTCAAGGCGCAGGTGTTATAACACTGGGCGTTTGCAAGAAGCGCAGCCACAGCAACCAACCCCAATGCGCGACTCCAGCCGGCAAGCATGTTCTGCCCCCTAACCTAGCAGATGATCTCGATTGGGTGCAAGCTGCATCTGTCTACGTGTAAGCGTAGTAGGCCCACGGCACCACCACCACACCATCGGAGATCAGGGTCGTGAGCATGCCGAGCCGCCCTATGGACGATCCCTAACCAGCATCAGCCAGTCGAACTGCCGAGGGGTGTTTGATTCTCATCAACTCCGCCGGTTCGTCTATTTTTGTATATCGAGGGCTATCAAGGCTTCTGCAATTCGATTGACCGCGTGCTCTTCATTGCTGCGGCTCGCCTCACTACGTGGAAGTGATGCGAGCTCCAAATGCACCAGCTCATGGACAACCGTCAGCTCAAGATCGTTCAGAACCTCGCGAAATGCTAGCTTGTATTCGGAAGGGTCCAGTACCCAGATAGTGGCACTCTTCTTGTCTTTGTCCCAGCGTGTGGCGCCCAGTGTTTTGGGTTTCAAATGGTCGCGGCGGGCCATTTCAATTGAGATTTTCCAGTCCGCCAGTTTGAGGCGCTGCTGCCAGATCGCCAGCCGCTCCTGAACGAACTGGCCGGCGATTTGACGCTGCTCCTCCGAATCTGCTGTTGGTGAAACCTGTGGAGAAAAGGTCCGCTGAGCCTCGCGGGTCGCGAAGTTGTTCGTCTGCGCTGCCGTGTATCCCAGCACGCTGCCGATCGGAGAATATTGTGCTCCAAATCATCGAAGAGGCGCGCCAGCTGCCGGGCCGGCCGTTTGAACCGTCCGGTCTTCGGTGCGCTAGCGCTCAAATACCGTGATGCTCCGCTTCTCACGAGAACGACAATCGAACGGGCACGGACCAAGGTGCTCTATGGCGTCTGCTGATGTAGTAACCTCAGTGCGTTAAAGATCACTAACAGCGACACTCCCATGTCCGCGGCGATCGCAGCCCATAGGGAGGCGTGTCCCAGAAGTGTCAGGGTTACGAAGACGGCCTTCACGGCCAGGGACGCAACAATATTCTGGCGTATGATCGCCAGTGTCCGGCGAGAATGGCGGATGAGCCAGGGTAGCTTCGAGAGATCATCTGACATGAGGGCGATGTCAGCGGTCTCGATTGCGGTGTCACTTCCGATAGCTCCCATGGCAATCCCGATGGAAGCCCGTCCCATCGCGGGAGCATCGTTGATGCCGTCTCCCACCATGCCCACACTCTGGTAGCGCTCGATCAGAGATTCGATGAACAAGACCTTGTCGGACGGCAGCAGTTCCGCCTGAAACTCTGTAATTCCGGTAGCGCGAGCGATGGCTTCGGCCGTAGGACGGTTGTCGCCCGTCACCATCAAGATGTGTTCCACGCCGCACGCACGAAGGTCCGCGATGGTTCGGGCGGCGTTGGGGCGTACACGATCAGCCAAAGCCAGGAGACCCATCACTTGATGGTCGCTTCCAACGATTACGACGGTCCTGCCTTGGTGGGCCTTGTTCACGAGAAGGTTGTGGATCTCTTCGGTCTCCTGGGCCCGTTCCTCCAGATAGCGGTGAGAACCCACCCAGTATGATGCCCCGCCAATTTGGGCGGTCACGCCCTTCCCTGCTATATTCTGTAGGTTTTTCACCTCAAGCCGCTTCGCATCCTCCTTACGGGCGTATTCAAGTATGGCTGCCGCCAGTGGATGATCGCTTTGAGACTCGAGGGCGGCTGCAACCTCCACAATGCGGGCCTCCGAATGCTCACCGACAGGGACAACCTCCGCAACAGATAAGCGGCCCTCCGTAAGGGTACCGGTCTTGTCAAACGCGAGCGCCTTCAGTCGGGCGGGAGCTTCTACAAACTGTCCACCCTTGATCAGCACGCCGTTCTTCGCTGCCGCGGCCAGAGCCGCAACAACGCTAACAGGTGTGGAGATCACGAGCGCACAGGGGCAGGCAATCACCAGCAGTACAAGCGACCTATAAATCCAGTCGCCGAATGGTTGTTGCAGAAACATCGGCGGAACGAGCAAAACACAGATGGCGAGAACCATGACAGAAGGGGTGTAGATGCGGGCAAAGCGATCCACCCACCGCTCAGATGGAGCGCGCCGTTGATGAGCCTCGCCAACCTTGCGGATAATGTGAGCCAGCGTTGTGTCCCCAGCAGGCTTGGTGGATCGGACCTCCAGTGCTCCCGAACCATTCACAGTTCCCGCGTAGACAGGGTCGCCGGCGGTCTTTTCTACGGGTATGCTCTCGCCGGTGATGGGAGCCTGGTTCACTTGACTATTCCCACTCACAACTTCTCCGTCGAGTGGGATGCGCTCGCCAGGCTTTACCAGGAAACGCGAGCCGACGGGGACAGTCTCGGGAACTACTTCGCGGAACTGACCAGCAGCTTCGACCAAACGGACGGTCTGTGGCGTGAGGCTGAGTAGGCTTTCTACTGCCTTACGAGCCCGACCGACGCTCCATGACTCAAGGGTCAGTGAGAGTGCGAATAGAAATGAGACCGTCGCGGCCTCAAACCATTCTCCAATCAGAACCGCTCCAACGACCGCCACGGTCATCAGAAGATTCATGTCCGGCCGCAGGCGGCGCAGCGCAAACCACGCCTTGGGCAGTACGAATCTTACGCCGCACAGGATGGCCAGGACGTAAATAATCCGTGCCGCCAGAGGTACCTCATGGTGGATTCCGACGCCTTCTGAGCCAAATACTTTCGCAAAACCTCCAACGAGAACGGCGTGGACCATCACTCCGGCAGTCACCAAAAGGCCACTGGAGACTGTTAGCGTTGCCCGGCTGTTACGCTCCCACCAGTTCTCGGCCCTGCCAGCTTCTTCGCTCCAAATCTCAGCGCGCATTCCAGTCGCACCGATTCGCGAGATGAGTTCGGGTACAGGTGTGTCAATCGCGACAGCGGTAACAGTCATCTTGCCGCTCATGATGTCAAAGACGAGGTTATCTTCGCCGCCCACAAGAGGTCCGATTTCACGCTTGAGGATACTGACCTCCTCAGCGCAGTCCAATCCATGAATTCGAAACGAAACCGAAGACTGCTTCATTTTGTAGGTCCCTTTAACCGAGGCAACACCCTGACGAGCATCCGTAGCCTGTCAGACCCGCTCGGCCTGCGGGGAATTGAACAAAGATCGCTCGGGCCACCCGAGGACCACCGCGCGGCGCGGGGCCAACTCATCGCTGGGTGACCGGATCCCTGTCGAACCAGGCGTAGATTGCGGGGAGCACCAAGAGTGTGAGAAATGTCGACGTGACAATCCCGCCAATAACGACCGTTGCCAACGGACGCTGTACTTCCGCTCCGGCGCTCGTCGAGAGCGCCATGGGAAGAAATCCGAGGCTGGCTACGGCAGCGGTCATCAGGACCGGCCGCAAGCGGATGAGGGTACCTTGATAGACGGCTGTCTCCACAGACTCGCCACGTTTGCGGAACTGACCAATGAAGGCCACCAGCACCAAGCCATTGAGCACAGCGACGCCGGACCCAGCGATGAATCCCACACCCGCGCTCATTGAGAACGGCATCCCGCGTACCATGAGCGCCAGAATTCCGCCGGTTACAGCGAACGGGACACCAGTAAAAACCAAGGCGGCGAGCCGTGCCGAGTGGAACGTAGCAAACAGGAGCATGAAAATGAGCAGGAACGTGACGGGTACAACGATCATCAGCCGATCACGGCCACTCTCCAGGTGTTCCCATAGACCACCCCATTGCACGATGTAGCCCGGTGGTGTCTGAATTTCACGGGCGACCGCCGCCTGCGCCTGTTGGACGAAGCTTCCGACGTCCCGACCCCTCACGTTGACCTCAACCGAGATTCGACGCTGGCCGTTTTCGCGTGCTATCTCGACGGGACCCGTTTCGCTGCTGATATGGGCCAGTTGAGCGAGAGGAATTCTCTGGCCGTTTGGAGCGCTCACCAGCAAGCTACTGAAATCCTGCGCCGTCTGCCGGACTGCGGGCGTCAGCCGGACAACCAGTCCAAACCGCCTGAAGCCTTCGAGCACCCGTGTTGCTTCGGTGCCCGCGATAGCTGTTTGGATGAGTTGCTGAACGTCAACGACGTTGATTCCGTAGCGAGCGATTGCCTCGCGATCGATTTTCACTTGCAGCATTGGCAGTCCGCTGATCTGCTCAACCTTCACGTTGGCGGCGCCGCCCACTTTTCCCACGATTCGCGCCGTCTGGTTGGCCTGCTCCCGAAGCGTTTCCAAATCCTCTCCGAAGATCTTGATCACCACATCGGATCTTGCTCCAATGCCCTCGATTAGCTCCTGCATGCGAAACTCAATTGGTTGTGAAAAAGAATAGGCTTGCGTAGGCAGCGCTTTGAGGCGGTCCGCCATCTTGGCCACGAGTTCCTCACGGCTGCTTGCCGTCTTCCACTCCGTTGGCGGCTTCAGGAAAACATAGGTATCCCCCATGTTCGGCCCCATCGGGTCTGTCGCAATCTCGGGCCGGCCGATGCGGCTGACGACGGTATCGGTCTCTGGGAATTCGCGCACGATTTGCTCCAGTGACGTTGTCATTTTGACAGCTTCGGAGAGTGAAACGCTGGGCAACCGATTGACATTGATCGCGATAGCTCCTTCGTCCAATTTCGGCAAAAACTCAGCGCCGAGATATGGGAACAACGCTCCGCACGCCACGACGAACAGCACTGAGACAGCAGCAGTCACGCCGCGATGCCGCATCGCGAGGCGCAGCAGCGGCGCATATAACCGGCGCACGAACCGGACTATCGGGTTGTCTGCTTCGAACGCGGTCTCAGGATGTCCCTCTTTTGAGGTGCGGGGCTCTCTCAGGATGAGAGCAGACAACGCCGGTATGAGCGTGAGGCTCAATGCAAGCGCACCCGCGAGCGCGAAAATCACGGTAAAGGCCATTGGCCGGAACATCTTGCCTTCAATACCTGCCAGCGACACGATTGGCAGGTAAGCTGCAATGATCAGGATCTCTCCAACCTGACCCGCCCGTCGCACTTCCACGCTTGCTTCACGAATCGTAGTGCGGCGTTCCTCGCCCGAAAGCGCTCGACCCAACTCATGCCGCTTCTCCGCCAACCTCCGTACGCAGTTCTCGACGATAATCACGGCGGCATCTACGACAAGGCCGAAATCGATTGCCCCCAGGCTCATCAGATTGGCAGAGATACCGAAGTACCGCATCCCAATAATGGCGACAAGCATGGCTAGCGGAATCGCAGAGGACACAATCAGGCCAGCACGGATCTGAAAGAGGAAGAGGAAAAGCACAGCCATAACCACGAGGCCGCCCTCAATCAGGTTCCGGCTGGCAGTGCGAATCGTGCGGTCCACGAGTGTGCCCCGGTTGTAGAACGGTTCTATCTTTACACCGGCCGGCAGAGCTTTCTGCACTTGCTGAAGCCTATCCGATACGCGCTGCGCGACAGCGCGACTGTTTTCACCCTTCAGCATCATGGCGATTCCCATGACGGTCTCGCCTGAGCCATCACGCGTGGCCGCTCCTTGCCGGATCTGTGCGCCACGACGGATCTCGGCGACGGAACTGACATAAACCGGCGTCCCCTGGTGTGATGAAAGAACGACGTTGCCAATGTCACGTTCGCTCTGAATAAGCCCGACTCCACGGATCAGCTCCTGCTCGCCGCCGTGTTCAAGATATGCGCCGCCCACGTTGATGTTGTTCTGCGATAGAGCATCGATGACCTGACGCAAAGAGAGCCCGTAACCCGTCAGCTTCGCGGGATCAACCAGCACCTCATACTGCTGCTCCTCGCCGCCAAAGCTGTTGACCTCGATCACGCCGGGCACTGTCCGAAGCTGTGGCTTGATGAACCAATCGAGGAGTGTTCGCCGCTCCATAAGAGAATACCGGTTGTGCCCGGTCACGTCTTCGACCGTGAATTGATAGATCTCACCCAAGCCCGTCGAAATTGGCGCCAGTTCGGGTGCCACGCCCGGAGGCAGGTCTCGCTCGACATCGCGCAAGCGTTCGAGCACGAGCTGTCGGGCGGCGTAGAGATCCACGTCGTCGGGGAAAACGATCGTTACCTGCGATAGACCGAATTGGGAAATCGATCGGATCTCCTCCTTACGCGGCAAGCTGCTCATCGCAACTTCGATCGGAGACGTTACGTACTGTTCCATTTCAAGCGGTGTGAAGGCAGGGGCTACGGAGTTGATCTGTACTTGATTCGTTGTGACATCCGGAACGGCATCAATGGGAAGTCCAATCGCCGCATAGATACCAGCACCCACGAGACCGAGCGCGAGAAGGACGACGAAGAGCCGCCAGCGGATACTCCAGGCAATCAGTTGGTCCACCATGGCTGGTTTACTTCTCCTCTCCCAGCTCTTTGCCCAAAAGAACCGACTTCACGGCGAAGACGCCTGTTGACACAACCGGTTCGCCATCGCGTACTCCTGTTACGATTTCCGTGCGGCCTTCGCTAGTGACTCCGGTTTCGACCTGGCGAACGGAAAAGCGCGAAGGCGAGCTGCGGATGAAGACCACTGATTTGCCATCGATCGTCTGGACGGCGTCTGAGGGAACGGACAGGGTAGCCCGTTTCGTCGATGTCGGAAACTGGACAGTCGCGAGCATATCGAGCTTCAAACGTCCGCTGGGATTGGCGACTTGACACCGGACGGCTGCGGTGCGGGTCTGAGTGTCTATCAGATCGCTGATCGAAGCCACGCTGCCTGTGAAGTGCTCCCCCGGATAGGAATCCACCGCAATGGAGGCAGTCTGGCCCACGCGAACCTGACCCAGGTCTTTCTCGTAAACCTGCGCCTGCACGTAAACTGTCGAGAGGTTTGCCAGCAAGAACAATTCCGCGCCCGATTCAACCACATCGCCGGGGGCGGCTGCCACGTGGATAATCGCGCCGGTAAACGGCGCCCTGATCGCTGTAGTCGAAGGCGCATTTTCTTCTTCGCTGATGCCGAAGCGACGTAATCGGGCACTCAATCCGGCAATGGTGCTTTCCTGCGCCCGAATGCCTTCTTCCATGCCCTGCTGCTCCGCGAGGCTGAATTCGTAATCTTTCTGCGGAGCAGCCCCAATCTCGGCCAAGCGGCGGTTCCGCTCAACCTGCCGTTGCTGGGCTGCAAGCTGAATTTTGAGCCTCTGCAGGTCAGCCCGAGCGGAATTGTACAGCGCGGAAATCTCCCCAGCCTCAATGTTGTCGAGTTTCGCGAGCACCTGGCCGGCAGTCACGCGGTCGCCGACCTTCACGAGCACCTCCAGCAGACGACCGCGTGCGGGCGGACGAATGTGTGCGATGCTGCTGTCGATCGGCTGCACGGTGCCGGTGACCTGAATGTGCTGTGTCATAGGAGTTGAGGCGGCAGCCGTGACGACGACCCCGCTGCGCTGTTGCGCCTCGGGCGTTATCTCCACTGTGTCCGCCTCCCCCTTGGATTTCTCCTTCTCCTCGGTCGCTGCCTCCTGCTTGGGAGCTTCGGTTTTCGCTTCCCGTTCAGCCTTCGGCTTGCTGCAAGACAGAAGCGCCAGGCCGCAGATCATCAGAAAAGTCAGCCCCTTCATGGCAATAGTCCTCCCGTGACACGCTCAAGATCAGCCAAAGCCCGAGCGACGCCGACGCGGGCGTCGAGATAAGAAAGCTCAGTGTCAGTAAGGCGGCGCTGCTCATTGAGCACATCCAAGAGCCGCAGTTGACCAAGCTGATAGGCCTCTCGGACAACCGCCAGGTTCTTGGTCGATTGCCCCACAACGCCGTCCCGGAACACGTCGCGTGTGCGCATGGCTGCATCCCACCGCTCATATGCGCTTTGCACCTCAAGCGGAACGGATGACTCGAGGTATTCGCGTCGCAGGCGTGCGCCGGCCGCGCCAGCGACTGCGGCCTCTATGGCGCCTTGATTGCGCCGTTGTGTCATAAGGGGCACCGATACCCCGACGCTCAAAGTGTTGTATTGCTCCCGGAGGGGCGTGAGCACCCCGGCGGCCGTAAACCCGTATTGATTGTCGAGCCGTGTGCTGTTGTGGGCGTAGCGGGCCGAGAACGTCACATCCGGGCGGCCCTCCGCTTTGGCAACGGTGATTTCGGCGTCTCCCTGCTGTTCCAGCAGACGAGCACTTCGTAGGTCAGCCCGCTTTTCTTTTGCGCGGGAGATCAACTCCTCCAACGAAAGCGGTGCCTTACCACCCGTTGGCGGGCCGATTGTTGGAAGTGCATCGGTCGCCGCCAGGCCGGTGAGCCGGCGAAGGTCCAGCTCCGCTGCCATCAGCCGTCCGGTCGCGTCGGCACGTTGAGCATCGGCACGACTCTGCTCGACCGAGAGCAATTGGGCTTCAAGCGCCGCGGCGTCTCCTTCCCGGACGCGCGCGTCCGTGAGTCTGCGCGATTCACGCAGGCTTTCCGCCACCCGATCCAGCACCGCGATTCGTTCCCGCTCGTAGACCACGGACAGGTAACCTGTTTCGATCTCATAGGCGAGTTGAATGCTGCGCTCATCAACTTCCGCCTCGGCCAGAGCGACCGAAACGTCGGCCACACTGAGGCGACTCTTGCGTTTGCCGAAGGTCTCAACTCTCTGTACGAAAGCGGCGGAGAACTGTTCTTCCCCGACGCTTCCGAACGGCCGACCGCTCGCCCCTTCGGTTTCCACTGTTGGCACGGGCCGGACACCGGCTTGCCGTGCCAGGCCTTGAGCCTGAGCAACACGCTGACGCAATGCCAGCACACCTCGGTTCCGCGCCAGGCTGGCGCGCACCAAGTCCTCAAGCGTGATCGAAGTCTTCTCCTGCGACATTGCTGGCCCCGCCATTAGTAGCGTGCCCAGGCAAAGAGGCAAGAGACGTTTCCTCTTCATGGGATCTCTCCTCTAAACAGATTGAAATTGAAGTTGGTAGGAGGAGCTAGAAACGCGGTGGGTGCTCGATCCCGCTCGGCGGGCAATCAGGACTCTGGACTTCTTCAACGGGAACAGCCTGGGAAATGAACCCTAGGCTCACAAGCGGTACTATCGGCGCGACGACCACGATGTGGGCACAGCAGCATAGGCACCCGTCGCCCGAACATCCCTGGTCCGAATCGTTCGTAGTTTGGGTTGAGAAAAGGCAGGCCGGAGGCGAGAACAGATCGCACGCGAAAATCTCGGTCGCTGCGAGGAGCAGAACGAAAATCGTGACAACACGCCGGACTGTGGACCAGAGCGCCATCTGATATCTGTCTTAATGATACTGCCACATCCGCGCATTCTATACTTGCATCCCAAGAACCATCGCTGGGACGAGCGGTCGCTCACGTTACTGGGGACCGCTGCTTGGACAAGCCGGCCTTCAATTGGGCATTTTCAAATTTCATTCTGATTTCCCTTGACTCCATACCTAAGTATGGGGTTTAGGATGGAACCAGATGAAAGGATCGCCGCCGATGACCCTCAAGATTGGTGAAGTTGCGGACCGCAGTGGAGTGAACCTTCAGACCATTCTCTACTACGAACGCCAAAAGCTTCTCCCAGAACCGCCGCGCCTCCCGTCCGGCTACCGTATGTTCCCGGAGCAAACTATACACCGAATACGGTTTATCAAACGCGCCCAAGAGCTCGGATTCTCACTCGCGGAGATTGGCGACCTGCTCTCAATTCAGGTCGATCCGAACAAGGAATGCTCCAGTGTGAAACGCCTAGCCGAAGCAAAACTTGCGGACATCGAAGAAAAGATTCGCACGCTCAAAGCCATGAAGCATGTACTGAGTGGACTTACGAAGTTGTGTCCCGGCCAAGGGCCGTCGAGCGAGTGCCCGATTCTTGAAAGCATCGACGCAAAGGGAGCGCGATGAGAGTTGAGCTTGTTTACGATGCGGATTGCCCGAATGTGGCCGAGACGCGCGCGAATCTGCTACGGGCCTTGGCGGCGGCTCAGGTCGAGGCTAAGTGCACAGAGTGGGAACGGTCATCACCCTCAAGCCCCGCTTACGCCGCTGGCTTTGGTTCCCCGACCGTGTTGGTGGAGGGGCGTGATGTAGCGGGTGAAAACCCGACGCAATACATTTCCTGCTGCCGACTTTATGCTTTCGCCGAAGGGCGCTACTCCGGGGCTCCTTCGGTCGAACTCATCCTGTCATACCTAATCGTGGAAGAAAGGACAGGACCGGCAGTTTCGTTGCCGGTGTCAGGAAAATGCCGAACCTAACTACCACAATACATCGCGATCCGGTCTGCGGCATGACAGTCCACGAAGGGAAGGGAGCGGCCACCAGTGAGTACCAAGGCCGGACATATTACTTCTGTGGGGCTTCGTGCGCGGCTAAGTTCAAAGCCGATCCGGACCGTTATCTAAAGGCACCGGAGGCCGCCGCCCGAATGTCGCCAAAGCTCGGCGCGCAACAGGTGGAATACACCTGCCCCATGCATCCGGAGGTGCGCCAGATCGGGCATGGCACCTGCCCAAAGTGCGGCATGGCGTTGGAACCGGTTGAGATTTCAGCGGAAGAGGCCGACAACCCCGAGCTCAAGGGAATGACGCGCCGCTTTTGGATCGGCGTGGCCCTCACGATTCCAGTGCTACTTGCGGCCATGGCGGATTTCATTCCTGGCCGTCCGCTGGAGCGGCTAGCGTCTGCACGTGTTTGGACTTGGTTCGAGCTGATCGTAGCTTCGCCGGTGATCCTCTGGGGAGGTTGGCCTTTCTTCGTCCGCGGATGGCAATCTTTGGTAAACCGCAGCCTGAACATGTTTACGCTCATTTCACTGGGTGTCGGCGTGGCTTACGCATACAGTATGTTTGCCGCGATTCTTCCCGGAATCTTTCCTGCATCATTTCGTGACGAAGCCGGCAGCGTCGCCGTGTATTTCGAAGCGGCAGCGGCAATCGTGACTCTGGTTCTCCTCGGGCAGGTTTTGGAGTTGAGGGCTCGCAGCCAAACCGGCGCCGCCATCAAGGCCCTCCTTGGTTTGGCGCCCAAGACAGCGCGTCTCATCCGTGACGACGAGTCCGAAGCAGATGTTCCGTTAGATCAGGTGCAAGCGGGCTACCGGCTCCGGGTACGGCCGGGCGAGAAAATCCCGGTCGATGGCATCGTGTTGGAAGGCAGCAGCAGCATCGACGAATCCATGATTTCGGGCGAGCCGATCCCGGTGGAAAAGAAGCCCGGTGACCCGGTTACCGGCGCTACGATAAATGGCACGGGCTCCTTGATTATGCGGGCGGAAAGGGTTGGCGCCGATACGCTTCTGGCCCAGATCGTGCGCATGGTAGCGGAAGCACAACGGAGTCGCGCCCCGATCCAGAAGCTTGCAGACGTAGTTGCCGGATATTTCGTGCCCGTGGTAGTCGGAGTCGCTATTCTTACCTTTTTCGTATGGGCAATTATCGGACCGACGCCGCGAATGGCGCACGGCTTAGTCAACGCAGTTGCCGTGCTCATCATCGCCTGTCCCTGTGCGCTCGGACTAGCGACGCCGATGTCGATCATGGTAGCCACCGGCAAGGGCGCGACGATGGGAGTGCTGTTCAGGAATGCCGAGGCAATCGAGTTCCTTCGAAAAGTAGATACCGTCGTGGTTGATAAGACGGGAACGCTGACCGAAGGAAAGCCAAAGTTGGTCGGCGTGAAACCCGCGCCGGGTTTCGATGAAGAACGGCTCTTGCTCCTTGTCGCCAGCCTGGAGCAGACCAGCGAACATCCGTTGGCCGCCGCGATTGTTGCCGGGGTCGAGGCGCGAGGCATCAAGCTCTCGGCGACCGAGGCATTCGAATCGGTGACAGGGAAGGGCGTCAGGGGCACCGTGGAGGGCATACGAATCGCCTTGGGCAATCGCAAACTGATGGAGGACGCCGAGGTAAACATAGAATCGCTAGCGGAGAACGCCGAAGCGATGCGCGCGGATGGCGAGACAGTGATGTTTGTGGCGTTGGACGGGAAAGCCGCGGGTCTCATTGGCGTGGCCGACCCAATCAAGCCCACGACTCAAGAGGCCATCCGCCAATTGCGCGATGAAGGAATTCGGATTGTCATGTTGACGGGTGATAGCCGAACAACAGCGGCGGCGGTGGCTCGAAAACTAGGCATCGATAACGTGATCGCGGAGGTGCTGCCAGAGGACAAGAGCAATCAGATAAAGCGTCTTCAGGGGCAGGGGAGATTTGTGGCGATGGCTCCGGGCGACAATGAGCAATATCCGGCAGAACCTCTTCTTCGGCTTTCTCTACAATGCTCTCGGCGTGCCCATCGCAGCCGGTGTGCTCTATCCGTTCTTCGGATTGCTGTTAAGCCCGATGATTGCAGCGGCGGCGATGAGCTTCAGTTCCGTCTCCGTGGTCGGAAATGCTTTGCGGCTACGTGGCGTGAAGATATAGCGGGAATATAGCGGGAATATTATCGGCTCCCAATGGGATCTCTCATCGAACGCATGAATCTTAGCGCAACCAAACCGGCCTTGGTCCGTCTAAAGAAGCGGATGAACTGGGCGCTCCGATCAGAGCAATCCAGAAGGGCGCTGCCCGGTTTCCATCTGCCAATTAAGTTCACCGTACTTGGCATCTCACGTCAGCGTTGACGTGCCGCTTCTGCAAGAGCTACCGGTCGAAATTGTGGACCGGGCCATTCCCGATCTACTCATCAGCGAAGTTCCGAGCGTCTGCTATCGACCATTGCCGGCATTCCGCCGGCAAGTACCGGGATGACGCTCAATGGTCTGAGAAGATGGCCGCGCACCATGAAGCGGTTGCCAGCTAGCCATGGGCTGGACAAGGGGATTGCACGCCGGTGCAATCCCCAACGCCTACAATCTGCTACTGTGAAACAGATGCGCCGTTCGATGCACATCGCCGTTGCCGTCTTAGCAGTCCTTCTGCTCGTACGTCCTCTCGACTGCTTTGCTGGTGGAAAGTTCGATCAGAAAGCGGCGGATTGCTGCAAGAAGGGCAAGTGCTCTCCGTCGAATTCCGACGACTGCTGCAAGGCGACCGTTCAGGACGGCAACCAGTTTGTAACGTCTAAGGCACCCGGCCATTCGTCGCCTGTTCTTGATCTCCTGATGGCAGATGTTCCGACCACGACATCGGAGTTGCTCATAACACTCCTTGCTGTCGAGGTCCACTCGCCTCCCGGCTCTCCACCCGATTTCCGCTTCAATCTTCCGCTCCTGATCTAACCCTTTCCTGGAAACGTGTCTATCGACACGTCGCCCGAACTCCCTGTTCTCAATTCAACGCTCAAGACTCTAGGAGGTCGTATGCCTGTGCTCTTGCCCCCTGGGCTGAGACAAACCGTTAAGACACAGTTCGCCGTTCGCTGAAAAGATCTCGACCGGCAAGACGACATTACAGCATACTGGTGACCGGCTGGTGAAGCGGAGGCGGGCTCTGCTGGAGAGCAACCCGCCAAGGAATAACCAGCCGGAAACTCATCCAGACGATGAGCGGGGGCGTTGGCCGCAAGGCGGGCGCCCTCATCGGATGGAAAGATTTCCGGATGCCTCAGAAAACTCATACAGAAAGCTGCCGCGAAGCGGCATCCTTGTGGTGCTGCGCTTCGAACTCGGCCGGCGGCAAGTAGCCGAGCGCCGAGTGCAGCCTTTTTTGGTTGTAGACTTTCTCCAGGAACTCGGCGATGCAAGCACGCGCCTCGGCCAAGTCCCGGTATTCGTTGCGATGGACCTCTTCGTACTTCAAGGTCTTCATGAACGACTCGCAGGCTGCGTTGTCCCATGGGTTGCCCTTGCGCGACATACTGATGTCGATGCCGTTGGTTTTCAGCAAGTCCGTATAGTCGTTGCTGGCGTACTGGGAGCCGCGATCGGAATGATGGACCAGCCCGGCCTGGACGATGCGGCGCGATAACGCCATGCCTAGCGCGGTCAGGGTAAGTTGGTCTTCCATCGTCCGCTCCAGAGCCCAGCCGATCACGCGGCGCGAGTAGGCGTCCAGGATCACTGCCAGGAACACGAACTCGTCGCGCAGCCGGATATAGGTGATATCGGCCCTCCACAGCTGATCGGGTGCGGTGAGGATCAGGCCCTCAGCCAGGTTCGGGTAGATCCTGCGTGTGTGGTTGGAATCGGTAGTCACCACGAACTTCCGCTTCCGTATGCACAGCAAGTTGTCCTCGCGCATCAGCCGGTACACCAGCTTGGGATTCACGGTCCAGCCCTGATGGCGCAGTTCGGCTGTGATCCGCGGCCGGCCGTAGCAGGGCCATTCCAGCGCGATCCGCTGGATGTCGTCGCGCAGATCCATGTGGGGGTCCGGCCCCGGCTCGGCGTTTTCGCCGAAGCGATAGAAGCCGCACCGGGAAACCCGGCCCAGCTCCACCATGCGTTCGATGGTCAGTCCCTGGCCGGCCTTCACTTCTTCTTGGACCTTCCGGTAGACCGCGGATTTCCAGTCACTGCCTGCAGCATCCGCTGTTCCTCGATGCGCTGCAAACAGCCCTTCAAAAAATCAATCTCCAGAGCCTGCTGGCCGATCTTACGCTCCAGCTCCGCAATGCGTCCCTCGGCCCAGCGTTGCTTCCCGTGGCCCGGAAACGCGTTACCTGCACCGGTCCGGAACTCCCGCCGCCAGCGGTGCAGCACGTTGGGGTTGACCTCCAACGCCCGAGCCGCCTCCCCGATGGAAACCCCCTGCTCTAGCCGCCGCACGGCGGCCAGCTTGAACTCCTTCGTGAACATCCTTCTCGACAATCCCATGACTCAATTCTCCTTTGAATGGATTTTGAGTCTTAACTGGTTGTCTCAAAACTGGGGGCAAGTCCACTGCGAACACACGCAGGCTTAGCTTCTGCATGTTTCTTGTCGCCACAGCGGCCTTACATGCAGAAGAAAAGCCATTCGGGCCACAGGATTTGTTAAATGGCCTGGTCCAGAACAATCCCGAGATTCAGGCAGCGCGTTTCCACTTTGAGGCGGCCACGAAGCGGCCCTCCCAAGCTGGCGCACTGCCGGAGCCAACGGCGAGCTACACGAACCTCGGCGTCGGGCATCCATTTTCGCGCCTGAATGCAAGCGAATTCTCCTACCAGGGTTTCGGTTTCTCACAAGAAATTCCTTTCCCTGGAAAGCTCGGGCTTGCGTCCGAGGAAGCCAGGCGTGAGGCGGAGGGCGAACAGCAGAACTATCGTTCGGTGATCCTCAATGTGACGTCCCGATTGAAGGTTGCTTACTACGAATGGCTTGCTGTTCAAAAAGCGATTGAGCTAACGCACAAGAACAGTGACCTGCTAAGCCGCTTCGAGGAGATCGCCCGAAATCGCTACACGGTCGGAAAGGGTCTCCAACAGGACGTGCTCAAGGCCCAACTCGAAGTCTCCAGCCTGGAACGGGAGATCATCATGCTCGACGAGAAACGCCAGCGGGCCGAGGCGGAGATCGCGTCGCTGTTGGCGGTGCCCAGCCTCAGTCTCCGCGCTCCCGCCGAAGTTCAAACGAGCACGTTTTCGATGTCGCTCGATGAGTTGGTAAAGGCGACGAACGACGCTCCCCGCATACGCGCCGAACAAAAGATGGTGGACGCCCGAGCGGTAGGTATCAATCGCAGCCTGAAGGATTTCCGGCCAGACTTCGGTGTCAATCTCCAGTGGCAACACACAGGGGGCAATTTCCCGGACTACTACATGGCGACAGTCGAGGTAAAGATACCGATCTACTACGCGCGCAAACAGCGCTACGCGCTCGAAGAATCCTATTCGCGTCTCAACGAGGCCAAGCAGAATTACCGATCCGCGCAGCAACAGGCACTCTACCAGGTAAAGGACCAGTACCTCACGATCCAAAGTAGCGAACGTATTTTGAACCTGTATAAGACGACACTCCTGCCTCAAGCCCAACTAACAGTGGACTCCGCCGCATCCGCGTACGAGGTCGGAAACATCGATTTCCTGAGTCTGGTGACGAATCTTATGAACTTGATCAGCCTGGAGCGCCAGTATTACGACGAGGTCGCTCGGCACGAAGAAGCCCTCGCACGGCTTGAACCAATCGTGGGCAAAGAACTGATCCCTTTTAAGGAGGCAGGCAAATGAACCGCAGTCGAATCCGTACGATTTCGCTGATAGCACTGCTGGCGGTGACTGTGGGCGCATTCGCTTACTTCGGCGTGATCCGGCAACAGCCAGTTCGCGGACCGGTCATGGCTCAGACCCCCATGACTGAAATGACCAAAACCAATTCGTCTCCGGCTGCGCCTCCCACAGCAGCGCCGGGTGCGGCCACGCAGGATAGCGCAATCTTCGTGCCTCCCGAGAAACAGCAATTGATCGGCATGCGCTCCGTCCCTGCGGAAATGGGAACGCTCACCAAAGAGATTCGAATTGTCGGCAAAGTGACGTATGACGAAACACACCTCACACATATTCATAGCAAGGTCTCGGGGTATATCGAGGAGGTCTTTGCAGACTCAGTTGGCAAACCGGTGCGTGCCGGCGATCCTCTATTCACAATCTATAGTCCAGATCTGCTGGCGACCCAGCAGGACTTTCTTCTCGCATTGAAGTCCCGTGATCTATTGCGAAATAGCACCGTGGCCTCCGCGGCAATGGGTTCGGAGAACCTGATCGCCGCCGCGAGAGAACGTCTCCGCTTATGGGACGTGTCAGATCAAGAGATCCAGACTCTAGAAACGGAAGGCAAGGTCAAACGGGCGATAGCCGTCTATTCGCCGGTGACTGGCATCGTGATGGAGCGAGCAGCATATCACCATGGGACGTTCGTCGATCCAACCAAGGACCTGTTTACGATTGTGGATCTCTCGCACGTTTGGATTTTGGGTGAAGTGTATGAAACCGACCTCCCTCTGGTCCGGATCGGACAGGCGGCAATCGTCGAGCTTCCTTACTCCGGTGGCGGGCGAAAGATGAGCGGGCGTGTCGAATTCATTTATCCATTCCTCGATCCGAAGACCCGCACGGTCCAAGTGCGAATGGAGTTTGCAAACCCCGATCTCTCTTTGAAACCGGAGATGTTCACGAATATCACCATGTCCGCTGCCCTTGGCAGGCAAGTGCTGATTCCGCAGGACGCTCTGATGGATACCGGTACCGAACAATACGTGTTCGTCGATAAGGGCAACGGCTATGTCCAGCCGCGCAAGGTAAAGGCGAGCACGGAGGCGGGGGACAAGGTAGGCATTCAAGAAGGCTTGAAGCCAGGCGAGAGAGTTGTCACCGGCGCCAATTTTATCGTCGATTCGGAAAGCCGTCTGAAGGGAGCATTCGCCGGGATGGGCGCTCCCTCGCAGGCTCCGGCGGGTGCGCCCGGAGCAACCCAGTCGATCTCAGTGGAGGTCCTGGAACCGAAGACAGCGAAGACTGGAATGAATCCGGTCCGGTTGCTTGTGAAAGATACTTCGGGCAAACCGATTACGGGTGCGCAGGTTGATGTCGGACTCTTCATGCCGCAGATGGGCGCGATGGCACCGATGAGCTCCAAGGGGACGCTGACAGAGGTTGGCGACGGCATATACGCGGGCCAAATCGAGATCCAGATGGCGTGGACCTGGCAAACGACTGTCACCGTCCGGAAGAACGGAAACGTGGTGGGCGTCGCGCAGACAAGCATTACTTCGCGCTAGGGCAAAGCAGATGATCAACCATATCATTGAGTTTTCCGGGCGCAACCGCGGGTTAATCGTCATTCTGACGATCTGCCTGACACTCTACGGCGTCTGGTCGATGCGCAACATTCCGCTCGACGCGATTCCGGATCTCTCCGATCCGCAAGTCATCATCTACACGGAGTGGCCTGGCCGCAGCCCCGACCTGATTGAAGACCAGATTACCTATCCGATCATCTCGGCGATGCTCGCGGCACCCCATGTCAGCATCGTACGGGGTAGCTCGGATTATGGCTTCTCTTATGTCTACGTGGTGTTCGATGAAGGCACCGACATCTACTGGGGCCGGACGCGAGTGCTCGAATACATGAGCAAGATTAGCGGGAAGCTCCCTGAAGGTGTCGCCCCGAAACTCGGGCCTGACGCGACCGGCGTTGGTTGGGCTTTTCAGTATGCTCTGGTAGACAAGACCGGCCAAAACAATCTTCAGCAGTTGCGCTCCTTTAACGACTGGTACCTGCGCTACTGGCTACAGAGTGTGCCGGGCGTGGCGGAAGTCGCCACGATCGGCGGGTTCGTGAAGCAGTATCAGGTCAACGTCGATCCCAATCGCCTGCTCGCCTATAAGGTCCCACTCATGCAGGTTATGGATGCGGTGCGCAACGGCAACAACGAGGTGGGGGCGCGCAGCCTGGAAATGACGGGCAAGGAATACCTCGTGCGAGGCCGCGGCTACATCCAGTCTCTGGCGGATATTCAGAATCTTGCAGTTGCCGTCGGTAACAACGGAACGCCGATCCGCGTACGCGATGTGGCGCGCGTGGAACTCGGTCCTGACATGCGGCGTGGCATTGCGGAGTTGAATGGCGAGGGAGAGGTAACAGGCGGAACTGTCATTGTCCGGTACGGCCAGAACGTTCGCGATGTGATCGAACGGGCAAAAGCCAAGTTGGAAGAAGTAGAGTCCAGCCTGCCGCCCGGAGTCGAAGTGGTAACGACGTATGACCGCTCGGATCTCATTGACCGGTCCATTGACACGTTGCGCCACACGCTCCTCGAAGAGTTGCTCATCGTCAGTATCGTTATTCTCATTTTTCTTTGGCACCCGCCGAGCGCGATCATTCCGATTCTCACAATCCCGATCGCGGTCATCCTGGCGTTCATTCCGATGCAGGCGATTGGTTTGACAGCGAACATCATGTCCCTCGGCGGAATCGCCATCGCTATCGGAGCGATGGTGGATGCGGCGATCGTAGTTGTCGAACAAACCCACAAGAAGTTGGAGCATTGGCAGGCGGAAGGCCGTCCAGGTCCTGCGAAGCAAGTCATCATAGACGCGGTGAGGGAGGTCGGAGGCCCTAGCTTCTTCTCGCTCTTGGTGATTGCAGTGTCGTTCATGCCGATCTTCGCATTGCAATACCAGGAAGGCCGTCTGTTCAAGCCACTTGCCTTCACGAAAAACTTCTCAATGATAATCGCAGCGGTACTGGCAATTACTCTGGTGCCGGCGATCATGCTTTTGTTTTTACGGGTACGCGAATTCGAGTTCCGCCCAAAGTGGATCGCTCGGATCACCAACGCTGTGCTTGTGGGAAAGATTCACAGCGAGGACAAGCACCCGATCAGCCGGCCGTTAATGAAGCTCTACCACCCCGTTGTGCGCGCCGCTCTGAAATTGCGATGGGTAGTCATCATCCTCGCCATCGCAATCGTTGTGATTACGATTCCGGTCTACCGGCGTCTTGGTTCTGAGTTCATGCCGCCATTGAACGAAGGCTCGATTCTCTACATGCCCATCACGCTGCCGGGGATCGGGGTCACCGAAGCCAGCAAATATCTACAAATCCAGGACAAGCTCCTCCGGCAGTTCCCGGAGATCCAAAGTGTCTATGGAAAAATTGGCAAGTCGGACACTGCCACCGACCCAGCTCCGATGAGCATGGTGGAAACAACCGTCGTGGTCAAACCGGAAAGCCAATGGCGAACCGAACATAGAGCGCGTTGGTATTCGAGTTGGGCTCCGTTGTGGCTCAAACCGCGGCTTACGCGGTTTTGGCCAGAGGACCAACCCATTACGTGGGAAGCGCTCATCGAGCAGCTTGATCGCGCCGTGCAGATTCCGTCGTTCGCCAACGCGTGGCTCTTTCCCATCCGGACCCGTATCGACATGATCACGACAGGGATTCGGACGCCGGTCGGCGTGAAGGTAATGGGGCCAAAGCTCGAAACGATTGAGGATATCGGTTTGCAGGTAGAAAAGGCCCTTCAAGGCGTCCAGGGAACGCGCAGCGCGTTCTTCGAACGCGTCACCGGAGGCTACTACATTGACTACCAAGTGAATCGTGAAGAAGCCGCTCGCTATAACCTGAGCGTTGCCCAAGTGAACCAGATCCTCGAAGCCGCAGTAGGCGGAGAGGAGGTCACGACGACGGTCGAAGGACGGGAACGATATCCAGTCAGCGTTCGATATGCTCGCGGTCTCCGCGATGATTTGTCGAAACTCCGCCGGGTGATGATCCCGACTCCGGACGGAGCGCAGGTTCCGATTTCCCAGTTGGCCAGTCTGACCGTGCGCAGCGGAGCGCCGATGATCAAAAACGAGGAAGGATTCCTGGCTGGGTTCGTCTACGTCGATACCAAGGGAGTCGACTTGGGCACCTACGTTCGGGCCGCGCAACGGACGGTGGCCCAGAACGTTCAGCTTCCGCCGGGATACCAGCTCGTCTGGAGCGGCCAATACGAGTACCTCCAGCGCGCGACCGAGCGGCTGCAGGTGGTCGTTCCCATAACGTTGCTGATTGTTCTGCTGCTGCTGTACTTCAATACCGGTTCGTTCGCAAAGACGCTCATCATCCTTCTGGCCGTGCCGTTCTCGGCGGTAGGTGCGATTTGGTTGCTCTATTTCCTCGGCTACAACATGAGCGTCGCCGTATGGGTGGGACTGATCGCTCTACTCGGTGTGGACGCGGAAACGGGCGTGTTCATGTTGCTGTATTTGGAGCTTGCCTACGAACGACGAAAGCGGTCTGGCCTTATGCGCAATATGGAGGATCTCCGCGCCGCAATCGAAGATGGCGCGGTGAAGCGTCTCCGGCCCAAGGTAATGACTGTCGCGGTGATGTTTCTGGGACTGGTGCCGATCATGTGGTCGCAGGGCGCCGGTTCCGACGTAATGCGGCGTATCGCCGCCCCCATGGTCGGCGGCATCTTCACCTCGTTCTTGCTGGAGCTGTTGGTGTATCCGGCTGTCTACCAAATCTGGAAAGGCTTTGAGATACGCAAGCTGGCCAAGGAGGCCGTATGACGCTCGTTAGAGTTTTTGCTTTGACGGCACTCGTGCCCTTGTTCGCGATGGCCGCTCAGGAGAATAGCGTATTCGATCTGAAGGTCACCCGCGTACGGACGTTGCGGGACCAACTCGGCGATCTGCATATCGACAGCCAGGGCATCGAGTTTCGGTCCGCCGATGGCAAGACCATCATCACCATCCCGATGAAAGATTTGCGCGACGTAAGCGTTGCTGACGCCCATGCGCTTCGCTTCGGAACATATGAGGTTCAAAAGTGGAAACCCGTGGAGCGAGTCGAGTATACGTTTCGGGCACCGCCAGACACTTCGGTCGAGGAACTGGGGAACTTCCTTTCGGCTCGCGTTCACCGGACCGTCGTCGGGCATTATCCCGAAGAGTCTCAATTCCAGGTCGCTGCATACCATCGACGCGTGCGTGCAGGCACTAGTGGACTTCTGAGGATCGGCCTGGAATCGATTCAATTTGTCAGCGACAAACCGGCTGATTCCCGAACCTGGCTCTATCGGGACATCGAAACCATTGGAAGGCCGGATTCGTTCCGCTTCCGGGTGACGACGAACCGCGAGACCTACGTTCTCGAACTCAAGGAGGACCTCCCGGAAGCGGCGTACGAGCTTGCCTGGAGCAGAATCTACCACCTCGAAAGGAGCGGCAAATGAAACAGTAGCGGTGTAAGCAGCGGTGAGGAACAAGGCAGTCTAAATCTCAATTTCAAGAAAGGTAAAACTAATGAACACGAGGAGAAGTATTCTTGCAGCGGTGCTGGCACTTGCGTGCCTATTTGCCGTCAGCAGCTTTGGCCAGGACAAGGCCAAGGGGAAAGCCAAATCGTACACCTTCCACGGAAAGGTCACGGCCGTGACCGAGAAGGGATTGACGGTCAACGGTGAGAAGGTGGAAGGCTGGATGGACGCCATGACGATGACCTATCCCGTCGACAAACCTGACGCGTTGAAGATGGTGAAAGTGGGCGACCAAATCATGGCTACCGTCTACGAAGGAGATATGACGCTCCACAACGTTATGACCATGCCGCCGGGCAAGATGACTATGCCGCCGGACAAGGCTGATAAGCAAAAGTCAACGAAATGAAGTGGGGTAGGGCGAGGCCCCGCGTCCGCGCATCGCCCTTCATCCTGCGACGAAACAGCGCCCTAAACAGAACATCATAAGGAGACCAAACCGTGAAACGTAGAAACATCCTCGTGGCGATCACCAGTCTTGTCGTTCTGGCGATATCCTCACCTTCGCAATCAGCCGGCCCGTTGGTGACCGTCTTCAAGAACCCTACTTGCGGGTGCTGCGGCAAATGGGTGGAACATCTCAAAGCAAACGGCTTCACCGTCAAAGTCCAGGAAGTGAATGACACCTCAGCTTATGAAAAACAGTACCGCGTTCCGCGAAGCATGGTGTCCTGCCACACCGCGGTCGTGAATGGCTACACAATAGAGGGACATGTTCCGGCCGCGGAGATCAAACGCCTCCTGAGTGAGCGGCCGAAGGCGGTCGGACTGGCGGTGCCTGGCATGCCGGTTGGATCTCCTGGAATGGAGGCGGCCCATAGCGATGCCTATTCCGTTTTCGTTTTCGATGAGAGCGGCCAGGCCTCTGTCTACGCGCGTTATCCGGCGCGGTAGTCGTGACAGACTAATTAGTAGATGATCCGCATCAACTGGGACCCGACGCCGTATCTTGGTCCGATTCCGATCAACTGGTATGGACTCAATTTTCTAGTCGCCTTCGTCCTCAGCGGACTTCTTGTTCGGAAGTGGGCGCCACGCTGGGGGTTTTCGAAAACACAAATCGAGAGCCTGCTGGCCTGGATTCTGGTGGGAACGATCATTGGCGCTCGAATCTATTTTGTAGTGCAGAACGATTTCGTCGACTATTTGAGCCGTCCGTGGAGAATTGCGGCGGTCTGGGAAGGAGGGTTGGCGTTCTTTGGCGGGCTCGCCGGAGGGATCCTGGCCGCATACCTCTATTCCCGGAGGAACGGTCTCTCGTTCTTGCGTCTCGGGGACCTATTTGCACCGGCCATCCCTATCGGCGGGGCTATCGGGCGCATTAGCTGTGGGCTCGATGGAATGGACTACGGTACGCCGACATCGGTGTCCTGGGGTGTTGTCTATGAAAATCAGAACAGCTTCGCGCCGATTGACGGGGTCAGCCGCCATCCGGATCAGTTCTACGAGCTGCTTGGCGACCTGATCGTCGCGGCCCTCCTGATAAAAATCCGGCGCAGACTGCCGGAAGGAGCGGCGTTCTTCCTCTATCTCGTGCTCTTCAGCGTACTCCGTTTCTTCCTGTTCTTCGTGCGAGGAAACGTGCCTGAAGTGCTGCTCGGTCTGAAAAACGGGCAGTGGACCGCGCTGGTTATTCTTGCACTCGCGGTGCCGGCCCTGATAATTAGAGGCTCTCGAAGACCGGCTGTTTTGACTAGGTAAATCAACCGGAAACAGTGCGTATCCCAACGCTATCCGGCACTGGACCCGTTCCTTCTCCCTGGGCGTCCTCGGTAGCGCGTGTCACTGATTCGCATTATCAGTGACGGCGGCGTTGGCGATCGAGCGGCTTCTTTTGTTTACAGCCTGCCGACTCAGGTTCTGTGTGCGAAGAGTGTGCCCCGCGCTGATGCTGTTGGCGGACCTCTGCTGCGGGCGCCGACCCTCAAAGACAAGGAAAGCTATTACGCTACCGCCCTGCACGAGCTGACCAACTGGACGAAACCCAAGAGCGGCCTCAACCGCGATTTCAGCGCGAAGCGTTTCGGCGATTCCGGTAATGCAAGGGAGGAGTTCGTTGCTGAACTGGGAGCCGCGCCCCTGTTCCATTCGATCCGGACTGGGGCTCGGCCCCAGTCCCCGCGAGGGGTAGTAACCCCTGCGACCCTTCATTCACGATTGCCGAGATTCGCCTGATCGCGCTCTTCTCGTCCTTCGAGCAGCACTTCATCACGCTCGCCGTCGCGATTCGCGCGCGCGCATTAGGCTATGCTCTAGGAGGCACTCGTAGCGCATGACGGCGCGATTTCCGCCCGCGATGTAGTGTCGTCGCGGCGAACGACATAATTCTCCTGTTTACTATAAGTTGCAAAAGTAGCAAAACAAGACGTATGCTTATTGTTTTACTGGATCGCTCAACATGAATGCGAGTTCAAGACCAACTCCGTCCTTTAAAGGCTTGTCCGCCGCATCGCCCGCAAGCTCGCGCGCCAAGAAAATGAACCGGAGCGCAGATACGGAGCACGAGTGCCTCTTGCGCTCCCTGCTATGGAGGCAAGGACTCCGCTACCGGAAGAACGTCCGCGCCCTGCCGGGAAAGCCGGATATCGTTTTCTCCGCTGCACGTGTCGCGGTTTTCTGTGACGGAGACTTCTGGCACGGAAGAGACTGGCACCGACTGTCGAGGAAGCTTCGCACCGGCACCAACGCGTCCTATTGGATTCCGAAGATCAAGACGAACCGTATTCGCGACCGCCGAAACGACCGATTGCTGAAGAGGGATGGGTGGGCGGTCGTCCGAGTTTGGGAGACGGATATTCACCGCAATCCGCAGCAGGCCGTTGAGACAATCGCCGAGCTCGTGCGCCGCAGCAGCCGGGGGCGCGATGCGGTTCATTGACCTTTTCGCGGGCCTTGGTGGATTCCACGTCGCGCTGGAGCGTCTGGGTCATAAGTGCGTGTTTGCCAGCGAGCTTGACGCCAACCTGCAGCAGCTCTACGAAAAAAACTTCGGAATGCGTCCGCACGGCGACATTCGCGCGGTGCCGGTAACCAAGATTCCTGCGCATGACATTCTCTGTGCGGGCTCGCCATGCCAGCCGTTCTCCAAGGCGGGTGAGCAGCAGGGCTTCGACTGCCCGAAATGGGGCGACTTGTTTGAGCACGTGCTTCGGGTCTTAAGGCATCACAAGCCCGAGCACGTCATTCTCGAAAACGTCCCGAATCTGGAGCGCCACAGCAAAGGGGAGACATGGGCGCAGCTCAAGCAGGGCCTTGAGTCAGCCGGATACGACATCAGGACCAAGCACCTCTCGCCCCATCAATACGGCATTCCGCAAATTCGGGAGCGGGTCTTTATTGTCGGCAGCCGCTCAGGTCTTGACGATTTTCTGTGGCCGGATGAGGCTGCCGGGACGAATCTCTCGATCAGCGCGGTGCTGGACAAGAACCCCGACGGCGCGAAGATGATCTCACCGCAGGTCAAGAAGTGCCTGAAGGTCTGGCAAGCCTTCATCAAGGCTTTCCCCAAGAAAGAAGAGCTGCCTTCGTTTCCCATATGGTCAATGGAATTCGGTGCCACTTATCCGTATGAAGAAGAGACTCCCCATGCGGCGGGCACACGACGACTGACCAAGTACCGCGGCAATCATGGCATCCCGCTCAGACTGTATCCGCCTGAGGCGAGAATGGAGGGACTTCCCTCCTATGCCCGCAGCCAGGAAGAAAAGTTCCCGCACTGGAAGGTAATGTTTATCCAGCAGAACCGGGAGTTTTACCAGCGCCACAAGAAATGGATCAAGCCGTGGCTCCCCCGTATCCTCGATTTTCCGCCGAGTCTTCAGAAGCTTGAGTGGAATTGCAAGGGCGAGAAGCGCAATGTCTGGGACTATGTGATTCAGTTCCGGGCCTCCGGCGTCCGCATCAAGCGGCCTACGACCGCACCGTCTCTCATTGCGATGACCACCACCCAGGTTCCGATCATCGGCTGGGAGCAACGCTATATGACGCCGCGCGAGTGCGCGCGTCTGCAAAGCCTCCATGAGCTGAATCATCTGCCGGACGTGCCAACCAGGGCGTTCAAGGCCCTTGGTAACGCGGTAAACGCCCACGTGGTGCAGCTTATCGCTGCCAGCCTGCTCCGCCCCCACTCCGACGGTGCCTCGATGCCCACGGGAGAGCGCTTCATTCCACCGGAGAAAGCCAAGCACCTGATCTATGCCGCTGTCTGATGTGAAATCCGATCCGCTGCAGCACCGCGTCAGCATCCGCCCAGGTGTCGGCATCCTTTCCGTTTTGCGGCACCTGAATTACAAGGCGTGGTTTGCGATGGCGGAGTTTGTTGATAACTCGCTCCAAAGCTATCTGCAGAATCGCGAGAAGCTTGAGCAGCTTCACGGGAAGGAGTTTCGCCTCAAGGTCGAGATCGAGGTCGAGCGCGCGGACGAGGTTCGCATCAGGATCAGGGACAACGCCGCAGGCATCGCCACCGCCGATTACGCGCGGGCATTCCGTCCTGCGGAACTGCCGAGTGATCGCACGGGCCTCTCTGAGTTCGGAATGGGCATGAAGAGCGCTGCCTGCTGGTTCGCCCCGCAGTGGAAAGTGAGAACCTCGGCGCTCGGGGAGCCAATTGAGAAAACCATAACCCTCGATATTGACACCATCGTGCGCGGCGCAATCGAGGAGCTTGATGTCGTGGAGACGCCCGCCGCCGCCAGCGATCACTTTACCGAGATAACGCTGATCGACCCTTACGACAAGCTTCAGACAAAGACCGGCAGCAAGATCAAGGATCACCTGGCAAGCATCTACCGCATATTCCTGCGGGAGGGGACGATGGAGCTGTGGTTTAACCGCGAGCCACTCAGCTACGAAATCCCGAAAATCCTCGTAGCGCCCTACTACAAAACGCCAACCGAGGCTCCGCTGCAATGGCACCGCGAGTTCAGCTTCGACTTCGGCCTGGGTTTGAAGGCATCCGGCTTTGCCGCCTTGAGGGAGGTTGCCAGCACATCGACCGCCGGGTTCGCCCTATTCAGGCGGAAGCGGCTGATTGAAGGCAGTCTCGATGAGCCATACCGGCCTGAATTTATCTTTGGCACCGGCAACTCATACCGCAAGCAGCGCCTGATCGGTGAGATTCATCTGGAAGGCTTCGAGGTCAGCCACACGAAAGACGGCTTTCAATGGGACGACCATGAGCAGCCGTTTCTTGAGTTGCTTTACGAGGAGCTTGAGAATGAAGCGATGCCTTTGCTGTCGCAGGCGGAGGGATACCGGGCGCGCGTGGCTCAGCGCGAGCTGAAGGTCGAGGCTGAGAAAGCCAGCGCCCGAGTCGCCGAGACGCTTCAGAAGGAGGCTCCGCGCGTCCTGGAGCAGCAGAGTGCGGCGCAGCCCTTTCTTGAGCGCCTGCCGGAGTCTGTTCCACCTGATCAATCCGCCACCTCGCGCGTTATCGAAGTGGACCATCGTGGCGCGAAATGGCGAATCACTATCGAGCTGGCAATGGACCCCGCAGTGGAGGACTGGCTTACCATCACGGATAAGCCGTCATCGCGCGGCAACCCACGTGAGATTACGGTTCGAATGTCGCTGGTGCATCCGTTTATGCGCCAGTTCTGTCGGGCGGACTCTTCGGAGATTGAGGCGCTCGCTCGTGTCGCGGCAGCTCTGGGGCTTGCCGAGATCACCGCGAGAGATGCCGGAGTGCCCCAATACGGGACTATCCGGCGCAACCTTAATCAATTGCTTAGAGAAGCGTTTTCAAAGCCCTAGCGGAGAGTGAATCATGAGTGCTGGCGATTCCGGTGACGGCGAGACGATAACCCCGCAGGACGACATGCCGCCTGGCAGCCTGTGGCTTCCGCTGCAGGGCAACGAAGTCCGCGACCTTGTCACGCATCTCGATCTAGGCCGCGAGAGCAGTGAGCGGCTCGTCTCCGAGGCGACAGGCATCCTCAGCAAGTGCATCCCGCCGCAGGGCCCCGCCGACTCCACTACCGGCCTGGTGCTCGGATATGTGCAGAGCGGAAAGACGATGTCGTTTACGACGGTCGCCGCGCTCGCCCGCGACAACGGCTACCCCTTGGTGATCGTCATCACCGGGATCAGCAACCCGCTCCTTGACCAGTCAACGCGTCGCCTTGAGCAGGATCTGCGACTCCAGGACAACAGGAAATGGCGTTTGTTTCGCAACCCCAAGGTGGACGATCGGCAGAGTATTGCGGACGTGCTCGCCGCCTGGCGTGATCAACGGCTGGCAGATCACCGTCGCAAAACCGTGCTCATCACGGTCCTCAAGAGCACCACGAACCTGCGCAATCTCAACCGGGTTCTTCAGCAGCTTGACCTGGGGACCACCCCCGTCCTGGTCATTGACGACGAGGCGGATCAGGCGGGCCTCAACACGCGTGCAGGGCAGGGGGCGCAGAGCACGACCTATCAGCGCCTTGTCACGCTTCGGCAGAACCTTCCGCATCACGCGTATCTGCAGTACACCGCCACGCCGCAAGCGCCCCTGCTTATCAACATTATTGACGTTCTGTCTCCCCGCTTCGCGGAGTTGCTGACACCCGGCGACGATTATGTCGGGGGCGAAACATTTTTCGAGCAGAGTCCCAATCTCGTACGTGTGATTCCCGCCGCCGAGATTCCAAGCCGCACAAACCCTATTCAGAACGTGCCACCCTCCCTGATCGTGGCGCTCCGGTTATTTTTTCTCGGCGTTGCCGCCGGCTTTGCGCTTGGACACGATCAGCAGCGGGGTCGCAGGAACCGCTCGATGCTTGTGCATCCGTCGCGCGAGACGACAGGACACGGCCAGTTCTTTCACTGGATAACGCAAATCCGGCAGCAGTGGCTCGAAATGCTCACTTTGCCGACAGATGATCCGGAGCGCATTGCCTTCGTCGACGCGTTTCGACCCGAGTACGACGATCTGCGCGCCACTACTGCGGATATTCCCGACTTTGACACGCTCGCGCGGGAGCTTGAGTACTCGATCCGCCAGACGATGCTGCTGGAGGTCAACGCGAGGCCCATCACACCCCAGCCCGACTGGAAGGACAGCTATCCATGGATTCTTGTCGGCGGCCAGGCTATGGATCGCGGCTTCACGGTCGAGGGCCTGACAGTAACCTACATGCCCCGCGATATGGGCGTCGGGAATGCCGACACAATCGAGCAGCGTGCGCGCTTTTTCGGCTATAAGCGCGGATATCTGGGACTGTGCCGCGTGTTTCTGGAGGTAAGCGTTCGCGATGCCTTCCGGTTTTACGTGGAGCACGAGCGGGACATTCGCAACCGACTGCAGCGCCATCGGGATATAGGCCGACCGCTGAGCGAATGGCGTCGCGCGTTCTTCCTCGACAACGGTCTTCGACCGACACGGCGCCAGGTTCTCGACCTTGACTATCGGCAGGACACTGTCTCGGATGACTGGTTCTGGCCCAAGGTTCCACACGGCACCGACGAGTTGCTGGACGCAAACCGCAAGACGGTTGGCGATTTCATCCAACGGCATACGTGGACGGACTCACCCGGCGACGGGCGCAGAACGCCCGAGCAGGTGCACCTAATCACTGAGGATGTGCCGCTTCGGCAGGCATATGAGGATCTGCTGATTCCCCTGCGACTGACCGAGGAGCGTGACTCGCAGATCTTCACGGGGCTGCTGCTGCAGGTAGAGGCTTACCTTGAGAACCACCCGGATGTCACCTGTACCGTTTACCAGATGAGCAAAGGCAGGGGCCGTCTGCGCAGCGTCAGCGATGAGCAGGAAATTCCAACTCTATTTCAAGGCGCGAACTACGCAGACGCTGCGCACAGGGATATGGTCTATCCCGGAGACGAGCGGGAGCGGGCTCCGCAGGGCGTAACGATTCAGATCCACACACTCCAGGTCAGACAAAAGGACCGCGGACCGCTCATCGCCGACAATGTTCCGACCGTGGCCGTCTGGCTTCCCCAGAGTATGGCGCAGGAGTGGCTTGTTCAGGAACAGGGCTGAGGCGGATTGTGATCACAGACCTTTACGAGCTGTTTGAGTCTCTCGTTCTGCCGCTGGAGCGCCCGGCAGGCAGGAGCCTCACCGCCGTTGCCATTCCCGGCACGGGCAGTCACCGGCTCGCAAAGGACTCGGGCGGCTCACCGTGCCTGTTGCTTCGCCAGCCTGTATCGGCGGCTCCGACGACGCCGATTCGGCTGCAGAATCTCCTCGTGTCCTACGGAGTGCCCTGCGCGATAAGTCATCCTGACGGTCAGCAGGAGGAAGGGACATTTACCATCATTAAGTGCTCTAGCGCCGACCCGTCGCTGTTCCCCCATTTTCTTCGGATTCTCTCGCCCATCATTGCCACTCTTGACGCCACGCCAACTGCGGCGGCCGTGCGGCGGGCGATTTCTGGTCTCGTCGATCTTTTCCAGGCGCTGACGGCACCGGCCAAGAAGTCAATACAGGGACTATGGGCGGAGCTTCTTGTTATCAGGGGAGCAACCGATCCGGCTGCACTTGCCGCGGCTTGGCATGGCCTTCCGGTCGAGCGCATAGATTTCCTGAGAGGTCAGCAGCGCGTCGAGGTCAAGAGCAGCAGCAGTCGTCGGCGTGTACACCGTTTCTCACTCGTGCAGCTCACGCCACCGGCAGGCACTCGACTGATCGTTGCGTCGATGTTTGTCGAGCCGGTTGGCGGTGGCCTGTCCCTACGTCGGTTGTCTGATGACATTCGCGGAATTTTGGCGGCCGATTCCGTTTTGCTAACGCAATTTGATTCCGTCTTCTACGCCACACTTGGAGCCAGTTGGAGTGATGCAATGGAAGAATGCTTTGATCTGGAGCTGGCGGCAGAGTCGCTTCAGTTCTTCGAGTCTGCTGACATCCCGAAAATCAACGGGCCGATTCCCGCCGCGCTGAGCGATATTCGCTTCACTTCAGATATGTCGGTAGCGACGCCAGTAAGCGTTAATGCCCTAAGGACGGCTGGCGGACTATTCGCAGCCGCTGCACCTGTGGGATGACATGGTGAGAGGTCTCACGATGCGCACTGAAGCGCAGGACGGTACGAATAATGAACAGGCCCAGCGACGGCACCGGTCGCCGAGCGGCACACAGAAGTTTGCGAATACGTGCAAACCTGTTATGAAGGCAATGAAAGCGTTCGGGATGAAATAGCATGCCAAAGTCACCAGCCAAGCCACCCGCGGGCCTGGGTCGGAAACGACCGTTAAAAAACATTGCGATAGGCCGCCTGCATCTTGACCCGGCGAATCCGCGACTACCCGAAGAAGCACAGGGAAGCAAAGAAGACGAGTTGCTCCAGCATCTCTTCACGCATTTTGATCTGGAGGAGATCGCGGCCCCCATGGCACAGAATGGCTATTTCGATGAGGAACCTCTTGTCGCTGTGCCGGTCGGCCTCCCCAAGAAGCTACAACCTGCCCCAGGTGAGTCCGCCTCGCCGGCATACCTCGCGTTTCTGGACAAGGCCGAGTTCACCGTCGTCGAGGGAAACCGCCGACTGGCGACGGCGCGAATTTTGCGTGAGCCATCCACGCGCCAGAAGCTGCGCGTGCGGGGTTGGCCGGAAATCTCAGATGCAGTGCGGCACGACCTTGATGAACTGCCGGTCATTATTTATCCGACGCGTAAAGAGGTTCTCCCGTATCTGGGCGTTCGGCACATCACCGGCAACAAGAAATGGGACAGCTATGCCAAGGCCCGCTACATCGTAGCAATGCTGGATGAGGGACATACGGTTGACGACATTGTGCGCGAAGTAGGAGATCGGTCACAGGGCGTGCTTCGCAACGCAGTATCGTACAAGGTCCTCCAACAGGCCAGAGAAGAACTCGACTGGGATATTGCTCGCGCGAAAGAGGACTTTTCGTACATGCTGCTGGCGATCGGGCAGCGCAATATCAAGATCTTTCTCGGCTGGAGCAAAGAAAAAAGCAAGGCAGATGCCATCAAGGCTCTGTCTCTCGATGAAATTCCTCTTGAAGCGCCGATTCCCGAGACGCATTTGAAGAATCTTCGCGATTTCCTTTCCTGGATTTACGGCGAGGGAAGCAAAGTTCTCCCTGTCATCAAGGAGTCCCGTGACATCACCAACTATCTTGCGCACGTCGTAGCAAGTCCGAAGGCTGTTGAATACCTTCGGAGGACAAGGGACCTGAAAGAATCCTACGAACTGACGGACGGAGAAGAGGCTATGGTCCGAAATCTTCTGGGAACGGCCAACACGAAGCTGGAAAAAGCGCTCGGTGTCATTCACCGGCACAAGACGCCTGAAGTAATCGCGGAGGCCGAAAAGTGCTCGGGAACGGCGATTCGTGTTCTGAAGACGGTTCAAGAATAATATGCTGGAACTCGACGACGCAGGTGACTCGGAGCGTGTTGCCGATTGGGTTGAACTCGAACTGAGCCTTGGAGAGCCGTCATTCTCGAAGTCCAAGGTAAACTCCGTAATCCGTGATGCCACGGGAGTCGAGCCCGGCGAGTCTTTCGCATCCGATGTATGGCAATATCTGAGGACGAGAATCGCCTTATACTCAGCGCCGTTTTTTGAGATAGATGGAGATTTAGCTAGTCGTCGCGACGACGTAACTAATGGCCGATTGGAGTACGAGACTTGCCTTTTCTTTTCTCTATACGGCGCGCCGCAAGGCAGCAATCCAAAAGTATTTGAGCGGATGTCCGCCGAAGCGATAGGCCACCATATTGATGGCCCGGTCTACGTTTTCGGATGGCCGGTGCTGCCGGACGTAGAAGTGGCCATCGCCGCCAGGGTCAAGGAAGTGTCGGATCTGCTGCGGGAGCGTTTTGCAGAGGCACCACGGGCTTCATACAAGGACCGAGGAGTCGACATTATTTCCTGGAAGCCCTTTGCGGAGCCTGACTACGACAATCGTCGATCCGGCCAGCTTGTAGTGCTGTCTCAGTGTGCCGCTGGTCACGACTGGCGAAAGAAGACACGCGAGCTTCCAATCGCGTCTTGGACTCAATATATCCACTGGGCCACTGATCCCATGCCGGCGTTCGCGGTTGCGTGTGTGATCCGGGATGACATGTGGCATGATGTTGCCCGTGAAGTTGAGGGACTGGTCTTCGACCGCGTGCGCCTTATAAACCACCTCCCGCAGGGGGTCCAGAACGCTGAGCTCAGGGGTGCGTTAGACCAATGGCGTACTGAGCAGATCGAGGAGCATCGCGTGTAGTTCGGAGATCCAAAGGCTGTAAGAGTAAATGGCAGACGAGACCAAGATTGGGACGGATTGGCAGGCCGACGAGCTCGATGCAATCGTCGCCGACTACTTTGGGATGCTTGCCGCCGACATTTCTGGCCGTCCTTATATCAAATCAAGGCACAGCGCCGCGCTGATGGCCCAAATTGGCCGGACGCACCGATCAGTTGAGTTCAAGCACCAAAATATTTCGGCGGTCCTGGATGAATTGGGGATGCCCTGGATTCCAGGATATAAGCCTAAACGAAATTACCAAAACGCCATCTTCGACGCGATAGACCGCTATCTCAGCCGGAACCCGGATGTCTTGCAAGATGTCATAGCGGCGCCTGCTGCGCCATCGCCCCAGGCCGAGGTTTTTGTTGACGCCCCCCTGCTCGTGGCCACCGAGGAACGTATTCCGCCGCGCCTGCAGCGGCTTGTCCGAAAATTTGACCCGGTCGAGCGAGATCACCGCAACCGGTCCCTCGGCACGGCGGGAGAGGAATTCGTTATTGACGTTGAGCGACGGCGACTGACCGAAGCCGACCGCGGAGACCTGGCAAGGAAGATTCGCTGGATTGCAGCAGAGGACGGTGATGGGGCAGGATACGACATTCTTTCGTTCGACCCCTCTGGAAGTGAGCGATTACTGGAGGTCAAGACCACCAACGGGTTGGCGCGGACGCCGTTCTTTCTGAGTCGCAATGAATGCGCCGTAGCGGTGGAGCGGCCCGCAGACTGGCGCATCTATCGCGTTCACCTCTTCTCCACGAAGCCTCGCATATTTACGATTTCGCCGCCGTTGAAGCAGGCGGTCAATCTGGTACCCGAAACCTGGCGGGCGTCGTTTCTCCTTCGGGCTGCCGACGGCCCTGCCTGACTGGGGGCAGCTCGCTCCGGCTGCCACCATACCTGGGGCCACTTCAATTAAGTCGGATGTATCATACTGAAAAGATTTACTTACACTAAGAAGGCGATATGTTGTAGCGCGTTGTATCAAAGTGCTTGACACCAGCTTCTTTGCAGTGCATAATTACTTGGTACAACGGAGCACAACAACATGAGCAAAGATTCCTATCGCGCAAGCAAATCCAGATCAAACCGTCCTGGCTGGTCTATTAGTTTTCGCCACCCCCTTCGCAATGATTCCCGAGGGCGTCCGGGCCTTAAGATGCGCCGTGGCCTGGGTACATCCGATGAGACCGAGGCCGAAGCCATGGTCGGTGAGATGAATGTGATCCTGAGCGACCAATCGTGGTGGAATGCCGCCAAGAGGCCCGAAGCCGCCCTACGATTCTCCAAGGCTGTCATCGATGCGTTCTACGATGAAATTCAGGCCGGTCGTGAAGACCCAGAGGCGTTACGGGAATCACACATCCCGCTGCCCAGCAAGGAAGACGGCTATCCACGTGTCCTATTCGTGGGAACGACAGGTGCGGGCAAGACATCGCTTCTCAGACAGCTGATTGGCTCTGATCCGGACGAGGATCGCTTTCCATCGACGGCGCCGGCGAAAACGACGATTGCGGACATCGAGGTAATCCAGGGCGAGGGCGAATTTGGTGCGGCCGTCACCTTTTTCACCGAGTTTCAGGCTCAGGCGAACATCGAGGAATGTGTGATCGACGCAGCGCTAGCCGTTCTTGAGAAGGCGCCTATCGACAAAGTCGCAGATCGCTTCTTGAGCCATCGCGACCAGAAATTCCGCCTAAGTTATATCCTCGGAAACTGGCGCACGAATAATGCCGGAGACGAGCAGGATGAGATATCCTTCGACGAGACGCCGGATTCGACCATCGTACTCGATGACGAGGGCGTGCTCACTGAGTCAGAGCGTGGCGCGAATCGCGAGGTCATCTCCGGTTATCTGGAACGGATTGCGGACCTGACCAGGTCAGTAGTGACCAAGTTTATCGGTGAGCTAGGAGTTGACATCAGGGTGGCTGGACCTGATCAGGATGCGGCGCAGCAGTTGATCGAGGAGAACTTCGAAGCCTACTTGACGCAAGAAGAGAGCTTTCACGAGTTAGTGCAAGACGTCCTCGATGACGTGCGCGGTCGGTTTGATCTCATCACTGCGGGGGAATTGCACCGCCGTCCGTCTGGCTGGCCGGAATTATGGGTGTTCAGATCAACGGATCGCGAAGAGTTCATCCGTCACATAAGATGGTTCTCGAGCAATTACTGGCCGCAATTTGGACGCCTTTTGACCCCGCTCGTGGATGGCATTCGCGTTCGAGGACCTCTGTTTCCTGACTTTCTTGAAGAACAGCCTCGGCTGGTGCTCATTGACGGCCAAGGTCTCGGGCACACGCCCGATTCATCATCCAGCGTTACGACCCATGTGACACGCCGCTTCGGTCAGGTCGATGTGATCCTGCTCGTTGACAATGCCCAGCAGCCGATGCAGGCTGCGCCTCTTTCCGTACTGAGAGCCATCGCATCGAGTGGGCATCACCGAAAGCTCGCGGTCGCTTTCACGCATTTTGATCAGATCAAGGGCCAGAACTTCCAAAAATTCGCGGACAAGCGCGCACATGTAATGGCTTCCGTCCTAAACGCGCTTTCCAGCCTCAGAGATGTTCTGGGCGTCTCTGTTGTAAACGCAATCGAACGCGGCATTGACCCACGATGCTTCATGCTCGGAGGAGTGGACCGGCATCTCGCCAAACTTCCGACGCGCGCGGGGGATTATATGAGGTCTCAGCTCTCGGAGTTGGTCGAATTCTTCCGGCGTGCAATTCTGCCGCCGCCGCCTGCAGAGGCGCGACCGGTCTACGACCCAACAGGCATCGGTTTTGCTCTTCAGGACGCCGTCAACAAGTTTCAAGGACCCTGGCTCGCTCGATTGGGCATCGGCACGTATGAGGGCTTTCGCAAAGAACACTGGACGCGTGTGAAAGCGCTCAACCGCCGGATCGCAGGCGAGCTCGACGACGAATACGACACGCTCAGACCGATCGCCGACCTTGCAACGCAGTTACGGGAGTCGATCTCCCGATTTCTCAACAACCCCATCACTTGGACTCGGGAGCCCGCCGATGACGATGAGGCACAGTTGACCATCGATCACATTCGTCAAGTGATCGAAGTCGCGCTGCGGGACCTCGCAGTCCGGCGTCTGGTCCAGAATCATCTGCCCGACTGGCGAGTTGCATACGACGGTCCTGCCTCGCGCGGCACTGGCTCGACTTTTCGTAGAGCCAACGCAATTCATGGCATTTATGACGCGGCTGCGCCTATTCCCGATGCTGTAATGACGGAGCCCTCGGTAGCGTTCCTCTCCGAGATTCGCCGGATAGTTGCATCGGCAATCGAGGCCTGTGGGGGTGAAATGCGTCTTGTCGAGGCCGCGTAATGCCCAGAACAATCGATGAGGGATTTCGCGATCTTCTTAAGAAGCTCACGCCGGGCGGATCGGAATCCGATGGCGTTAAGAGCCATAGGGCCTCGATCAGGGCATGCCTGGATAATAATTTCGGCCTGGTGCGATTCACTCGTATCGGCTCCTTCGGTAACGGAACGAGCATCTATGGCCATAGCGACGTTGACTATCTTACCTGTTTGCCGACGAAGCAGTTAACTTCCAACTCCACTTATTCGCTGGGCAAGGTTCGTGATGCACTGATCGTGCGTTTCCCGAATACCGGCGTGAGGGTAAACTGCCCTGCCGTCTGTTGCCCTTTGGGTACGACCGCCGCCGAAACCACGGAAGTTCTCCCCGCGGATTACATGTGGGAAGACAACGGCTACAAGGTCTATGACATTGCAGACGGTGCGGGCGGGTGGATGAAGACCAGCCCAGATGCCCACAATGCCTACGTGCGCGATATAGACGACACGCTCGGCGGGAAAGTAAAGCCGCTCATACGCTTTCTGAAAGCCTGGAAATGCTTCAGAGACGTTCCGATATCGTCCTTCTATCTGGAACTCCGTGTTGCCAAGTATGCATCTGGCGAAAAGTCGATTGTCTATGACATCGATGTGAAGAACGTCCTGAAAATGCTGTTCGATTGCGAGTTGGCCAGCATGCAGGACCCGGTGGGCATTTCCGGGTATATCCCGGCCTGCTCAACTGATACCAAGAAGGAAGACGCCCTTTCGAAACTGAAAACTGCATACACCCGCGCTGAGAACGCCCGTGACGCTGCTCGCAAAGAGAACATCTCAGACGCATTCGATTGGTGGCGGCTTGTCTACAATTATGAGTTTCCAACCTATTACTACTAATGAACACCATCGCTAAGTTAGAGAATGAACCACGCCAGCTTCAGCGCCTCGCCGCGCAGCGATGCCTGTATTCCTTCGCGAAGCGCATATTCGGCGTCCAGCTCGTGCTTAGCGGCCCGGTGGCGATTGCCTGGGCGCTCGCTGTATTTTCTCAGCCGCAAATCCGGGGAATGGCCGCCGCGTGGGGCTTGCTCGTCACCTTCTCGGATCTCTTGTGGTTGACGCCTTGGCAGAAGCGCCTACGTGAACGCGCGGCGCGCATTCAAGAAGCATTTGATTGTGAAGTTCTGCAGTTGCCGTGGAACGATATCAAAGTCGGGAAGCCTACGGAGCCGGAGTTCGTTAAGGAGCAGGCCGACAAATACGCGACAATCCAAGCCAAGTACCCGCCGCTGCTGAACTGGTACGCGCCGGTCGTTAGTGAACTTCCACTTGAAGTTGGCCGAGTCATTTGCCAGAGGGCCAATTGCTGGTGGGACTCACAGCAACGGCGCAGATATGCAACTTGGGTGATTGGAAGTGTGTTGTGCGTCACGCTCCTGATGATCGGCTTAGGGTTTATTGGCGGCCTCACCGTTGAGAAACTGTTTCTTGCGATCGTGCTTCCGCTCTCGCCCGCACTCATTCTCGCTATCCGACAGTTTACGGAGCAGACGGAGGCTGCCAATCGGCTGGACAAGCTGAAAGATCACGCAGAAAGTCTCTGGTCGGAGTCGTGCAACGGCCGGGCGCGCGCCACACTGACAAATAGATCTCGTGCGCTCCAGGATGAGATCTTTGAGAATCGCAAGCGCAGCCCGCTGGTCTTTGACTGGATTTTTCGCAAGCTGAGAAACGACTATGACGCCCAGATGAATCACGGTGCGGAGGAGCTTGCTGTCGAGGCTAAGCGGCGACTGGGGATCACAAATTAACCGATTGGAGATCGCGGATATGCCCACGACAATAGCGCAAGCATTCGCGAAACTGCAGGAGAACCTCCAGATAACGGACTTGCAGGACGCGACGGTCGATACACGTCAGAAAACTGTCCGCGAGGCGGTCGCGAAAGAATTGACCGTCCTGGCATCGTTCGTTACGGGTTCTTATCGCCGGAGTACCCTGATCGCCCCTTTGGCCAAGGCGGACATTGATATTTTCGTAATCCTCGATCCGAGCTATTATTCGGCTGATGGCTACGCCAATCTGATCGACCGCGTGAAGCGCGTGCTGAAGCAGAGTTACCCCACAACGCCGGAGATCAGCAGAAATGGGCAAGCTGTCACCATCACATTCACTGACTTCAAGGTCGATGTCGTTCCTGCGTTTAATCGCCAAGGCGGCGGCTACCTGATACCCGACGCCGTCATGGGGCGCTGGATATCGACAGACCCGACTCAACACGTGACGATCTGGAACAACGCAAACGTCGTTCATCTGTTCCAGCTCGCACCAGTCATGCGTATGGTGAAGCAGTGGAACCGCGCTCATAGCGCGCTGCTTCGGTCGTTCCATCTGGAGGCGCTGACACTGCAGATTCTGAATAATGTGACAATCTCGGACTTACCGTCTGCGACCCGATTCGTATTCGATAAAGCGCGGGAGGCATGCAAATACGTCGTTGGCGACCCTGCCGGGTATAGCGGCGACATTGGCGCGTATCTTGATACAGCGGAGAAGACTGCCGAGGTCGTCAAGCGCTTCGAAACGGCCTACACCCAGGCGGCTGAAGCCGAACGCCTGGCAGCAACCAACCAGGTCCCACAGGCATTTGCGAAGTGGCGGACTATCTTTGGTGATTCATTTCCAGCCTTCGGATAGCGCTGTCACATTCCAATAAGGTTGCTTCTGCGCATCACCCGGCCAAAATCCCACCCGCCTCCCGGACGCCCCTTGGCAGCATCCTCGGTACGTGATAATCCGGTTTATCACGTTCCCCTTTTCGGAGCTATGAAACACTTCCTGCCCGCAAACCGGCACACAGCTCGCACACAAGTGCTTCAGAGATCAGGTGTTGTTGGGGAGATTAAAGGGGTGCTACTGATTTAGAGTCTCAGTAGCGTTAGATCGGCAGCATGCTGCTCCACCGGCTCCTGTCATCCTTGCCGGCCTAGGCCACAGCGCGACTACCAGCTCTGTTGTTGTGCCTCTTTTCACCAATAATTCGACGCTTCCGCGCCTTCCGCCAAGTCGTTTGGTCGATATCCAGGGGTTGGACCCTTTGGTGGGCAACACTAACGAAAGCGCCATGAACATCCAGTTCACCGTGCCGGAACAACCGCGAGAGCAAGGCCAGTGCGTGACTGGCCAACGTTTGATTGACAAATGGTTCTTGACGTTCCAGCGCTTCCGCTGCGCTGCAACTCGGAGCGGTGTCTTCATCGAGTGTAGTGTCCGTGATCTCGGGAAAGAGTTCGCTGGCCGTGCGAAGTCGCTCCGCACGCCGCGGATTGCGCCGGTTCCATGGCTGGCCCAGGACGAACTGGCCGCCATCGGTGCCGTTTCCCAGGTCGAGCCAGTACGTAACGCTCGCATTTCCGCCAACCAACTTGTCGATGCCTGCGCGGGCCGACCGGGTGTCCACACAACTGATAACGATGTCAGCTTCCTCAACCTTTTGTGACTTGGACACGTGCTCCTGGATGGCTTCCCATTGAAGACCCCAGAATAGATTGATGCGCGAGGTGAGTACAACGCTTTTGCTTAGCCCGATTTCGGATTGGCCGAAAGGTTGACGCACACAGTTCGACGGTGACACTACGTCGCCATCGATCAGAGTCACATGCAGGCCTCCAGGATGGCCGGCGAGAAGCAAGGCCTGGTGGATGTATGGAAGGCCCATCACCATAACGCTGCCGTTGCCTCCGCAACCGATGACCACCACGCGTATGGCGCGCCTTTGCAGGAGATGCACTGGGATTGTATGTTTCATGGGGGTCCTATCGTTCTCGTTCGCTAAACTGAGCAAGCGTTTCCCGGGCCGGTGCCAATTGTTCGACCGGAAACGCCTTCCTGCCAGCAAGCGACATCCAAAGACCGGCCACGCCTCCGGAATGCTGAGTGAAATGGCCGCCCCCGTATATGTGTGTGAATTCGGATTCAAAGAATGACCGTTCCCATTGCGCCATGGTCGCCACGCTAGCTTCCGCTGGCGAACGCATCGTGCCCTGACAAACCACGCCCTCGGCATTCACGTTGTAGTAAGGCGCGACCTTGAGCGCGGTCGTCGCTGTGGGCCGCACGTCATCGCTCAGCGCCCGAATCCACAACTCGCGATGACTCGCCCGGTAAATGAGCGCTGGCTGCGGGAACACGCGCCCACTGACTACGCCCAGCTCGTCATCGTGGCGGAAGAACATTTTCCGGCGTTGCGCCGGTCGCCACCACACGAGCATATCCGGCGTTCGAACGAGGACGTTGCCCGGAAGGATCTCTGGCCGCAACATGGCGCCCAGACCACGAGACAACTCTTTCAGAAAGAACGTCGAGAGCGGTTTGGCGGGGCCGAGCCGTGGAGCACAGGTCTTGTCACTTTCGACGTCGTGCCAAGCGGCGAAGGCGCCGCCGGCAGCGTGTCCGCCTGTGTAGACCAGGATCGCGCCTTGCAACTCGAACTGGCTGGGACCACCAAGATATACGTTGCATTCCATGTCGGGATCTCCTACTTGAAGCTGCTGTCCGGAAGCGTTACTATCAACCTGCTCGCCGCCGCAAGCGTCTCACAGGCATTGGCCAGGACATTGAAAGCGGCGCGAGTTTGATCTGGATCTGTGGCGTTGAGCGGAATGATGAGGTTCGGTTCCGGCGGCACCTCCATCATCGATTCAGCTTCGGCGTCAAAACACGCCTCAATATTGTCCCTGTGTGAAAAGACTACGAGTAGGCAAGGTAGCGGAGCGTTGCAGTCCCCCAACTCTTCCTGCGTCTGTTCGGTTAACTGGGGATGTTTTTCTCTTCCGGCTAGCCGGTTCAAATCGATCACACGTTCCATCCAAGCCAGCGCCTCACCGGAAATACTCGGCAAAAGTCGCTTCAAGCCCCTTCCCGAAAGCGGTTGTTTCTGCACGCAGGCAGGGATGCTTCCTTCGACATCAGGTAACTCGATGTCGCCAGATTCGGGATCCGCGCTGTACCAATCCCGCAAACGCTCCACATGGTCGAGAGCTTCGCGATAGTCGTAAACCCGCACCCAGCGGTTCAGAGCGCCGCACAACAGATGGAAGAATGTCGCCGGTAGCCGTGGATGTTGCTTCTCCAGAACTCGAAGCGTTGAGCCAAGCACCAAGTAGCCTGCCTCTCTCGGGTCAATCGTCAGGAACAAACTTGCGGCTTCGATCTCACGATCCCCTGTTGAGTACTCGTTCAAAGTTCCGGTAAGCGATAGATTCACCTGGAATGTCTCGCGAATTGAGGGCCCGTCATGACGGTCGACGAATTGTTTGATCGAGAGCTGAACAAACTGAAAAGGGTCCTGTTTCGCAAGCGCCCACGTGTCAGCAGTGGCGACACCGGCCCGCAGTAGGCCGCTCCCGATCACTGCCGCGACACGATCCCCGCGCCAGACCTTGTGGGCGGTTGCGACACCTTCGAGCAGGGGCATTGTCCAGCCCGCGTTGCCAGGCGCAAGACTCAGAGCAGCGGTGGAAGCCATTTTGCCGGCACCGCGATCACTGCCTCTGTCCCGCGCCGCTGCTCCTGCCCGATGGCTCTCGCCAGAATTGCCGCCGCAAGTTGCCACTCTGGACATTTCTGGAACTCCTCAATCACGGGTGATTGTTGGGGATTGGAGCCTTGCGCGATCAAGTTGATCTCGCGCAGGGCGTGTTCTTTGACGTTGGAGCGTGCCACTGCGTCACCCCTTGGTGCCGATGGCTCGTTCAAACCGGTAGACGCACTTGTCGCCCACGGTTTCCGGCCCGGTAAGTGCCGCGGTCGCGATCTCGGGGTAATGCGTAGCGAACACGCCGCGCACTTGCTCAACGGTCATTGCCGAGTTTGGATCGGGCAGCCGAATCCCCTGAAACTCGAAGATTCTCTTCATACGTCTGATGGTCATCGTGCTTCTCCTTGTATGTAGGTTGACAAAGTTGTTGACGATACGTGCCACGATTCTTGTCAAAATGTGCCAAGATTCATGGCAAGATCCTACTGTGCGGGTTTCAGAGGATTAGGGAGTCAGCGAGACCGCTTCGCCCTGATCTCTGCAAGCACAGTGTGCGAAACGCGGAAGCTGGTTTTTTGAAGCTCAGCGACGGCGTTGTCGAAGTCGACGAGCCCCGCTTGTTCGGCTTCGTCGAGTACGGAAAGCGTCCCGGCAACCCTCATGCCTCTGCGAATGGCCTCCTGCCGCCCCGCCTGCTCGTCCATGAGCACGACGTCCGCATGGACCTCCGCCGCGAGCGCGATTGCCTCGCTCTCGCCCAGATCGAGCTGCCCCAAAATCACGTTGCTCTTCGGGCTCAGGACCTCCGCCCACGGCGGCGCGTTAACGGCCCAGTCCCGGACCGGCTTCGGCGCAAGTGGATGCTTCAGTTCTGCCAACACCGCCGGTGGAACAAGAATTCGCGTGTATAGCTGCTTGAGGAGGTCAACTTTCCCGATCAGGATGAGGTAGTTGATCGGTGACGTGTCCGCGACGACAACTATCGAGGTAACGCTCAGTGCTGAGCCTCTCTTGCCCGGAGTTGACGAAGCGTTTCACGATCCTGCTCAAAGTCTGCGACCGTGAAGTCGTATACCTCGTGCTCCTTTAAGAACGCATCCACCTGCATGCGGGTTTCGAAGCCAAGGAGTCTGCGAATCTGAGCGCTTGTGAGGGCCTGGGATCTATATGCTTCGAGGGCCAGACTCTCGATCGCTGCTCGGGGCAGGTCTTTCCACTTGGATCTGAGTTCCTGCACGATGTCTTCCGGCAGTTCCAATGTAATCTGCATAGCAGCGTCTCTCAACTCATTATCTCAAGTACGAGGCCTCCGAGCTATTTCGCATGCTTCGCCAGGCGTCGCGACTTCCGGAACACCGCGTACAGCCGCACTTCGTCGAGATCGGCGTCATCGAGGCTGGCCGTGGCGCTGAGAAGGGCATTGGTCCGCGACTTCGGATTTGGTTCGCGGAAAAAGGCGGTTACAGGTATACCAAAGTAACGCGCCAATTTCTCCAGATCGGAAATAGCCGGTTTGTACGTTGCTGTTTCCCACCGCGAGATTGTGTTTGCGGTTGTTCCCACCGCCTGCGCCAAATCTTCCTGGCTAATGCCTCGGCCTCCGACCGAGGCTCGAAAGTCTCGAATCCGCTTTCCGATTTCTTCGTAAATGTCCGGCATGGGAGCGGGAGTCCTATTGCAGGATACCACTATCCTTTTGGTGTTGACAAGAGATTCGTTCAAGCATATACTTCCTATGGTGGGACGTAAGCATCCTGTATAAGGACAGAGGTTGGCTGAACCCTAGCGGTCTGCGACCATGGAACACCATTGCAGCAAGCTGATCTTTGCCGGTGATCCGGCTGGCCCCCATCAGACTCCACCACTTGACCAGTTACAGAGAGTTCGCGAGCCTGTAAGCCGTTCCAAGGTCGGGGTTCAAGGAAAAGTCGCCGATGTGGTTTTCGGGCGGTCACGCCACGCCGAGTCGCAGAATGAACTAAAAGCATTCCAGATTCTGGTGGCGACGGCCCGTACCGACTCCTGGCAAGAGCAGCCTTTCACGCTAGAGTACCGGGAGGCCGCTGCAAAACACCGATACACGCCAGACGCGCTGGTGGTCTGGGGAACACACAAAATCGTCGTCGAGATCAAGGAAGATAAAGATGCCGAATCGGAGGAAGCTCAGGCAAAGTTCCGCGCCATCGAGGACCGGCTCGCCGAGCACGGTTATCACTTCCGTCTTTGGAAGAGTTCGGAGATTCGTGCCGAGCCGCGCCTCGCGAACGCGAATCTGATCCTGAGATACCGTTGCGTTGCGGTTCCCTCAACAGAGCGCGAAAGGTTACGTCGTGCGTTTGCCTCAGCACCCGAGATCGAATTACGCTCGCTTTGCGAGATCGCCAACGTGCCCGCACAAAGTGTCTTGCGCCTAGTGATCGAAGGTGCAGTGCATATCAACTGGTGGAAGCCTCTCAGCCTGAATTCTACAGTCAGCACAATGCCGATCGGTCGTCAGGAGTGGCCGGCACGGCCTGACGTTCGAGCGGTCCTTAGACGAGGTGATCAGATGTCGTTGAACGCGTTGCGCAAGGGAGCCTATATGCTTATCGGATCGGCACGATTTGTGATCCTGAAAAAACTGGATCTTGATAGGTGGCAACTTGAGAACGCCTCGACTGGCGAATGGTGCGTGTTCACCGAGCATGACCTCCTCGACCGGTTCGCTAATGATGAGCTGGTGTTCGTAAACAATGACGCTAAGGAGGGAGGTGCCCGCGCGGATCGAGCCCTCGCAAACTACTCGACTGATCTCATCGCCGCCGCCGAAAGGCGTCTACAATACCTGAAAGAGATCGACCGGCACCAACCCATCGCGTTGACTGGCAACGGTCTCGAGTCTCTGGCCAGCCGCATCGCCGAGCGAATCGGCGAAGCGCGCGCGCCGAGTTGCCGGACGCTCTCCCGCGACTATCGTAAATGGCTGGCTGCAGGCCGCGACATCCGAGCCATCATTCCCCGCCACACGGATCGAGGCGGCCGTGGCTCGCAAATGCTTCCGGAAGTCACGGCCATCGCCGATGCCGTCATCGAAGAACTGTACATGACGCCGGAGCGAAAGCGGGTTCCCGAAATTCACTTTGAGATCGTTCGGCGGCTTGCCGATGCGAACAGCCTCCGCTCGCCGACCGATCAGTTGTCGATCCCATCTCGAAGGACGGTTTATCGCGAGATCGGTCGCCGGCCTTTGTTCGAGGTCGTCGCAGCTCGCTATGGCAAACGGCATGCCGAAATGAAATTCAGAACATCCGGCGCGGGGCCCGAAATATTGCGCGCCCTCCAGCGCGTTTCAATGGACCACACGCCGAGTGACCTCGTTGTCGTGGACGACAAGACAATGCTGCCTTTGGGGCGGCCGACGATTACGTCGGCCCTGGACGAATACACGCGCTGTCCCATGGGTTTCTACTCTGGCTTCGAGCCGCCCAGCTGCCTGTCGGTCATGCGGTGTCTGAAGCACGCGATACTCCCGAAGACTTATGTGTCACGAGAATTTCCCGCGATCAAGAATGCGTGGGAATGCTATGGCGTACCGGAACTCGTAGTAGTCGATAATCCTCCAGAGTTTCACTCCACCCATTTCGAACGTGCGTGTCTCCAAATCGGGGCCGACATCCAGTACGCGAAAGTTCTCGTTCCCTGGTATAAGGGCAAGCTTGAGCGATTCCAGGGCACGATGAATCACGATTTGATGCACGGCAACCCTGGAACCACTTTCAGCAACATCGTGGAACGTGACGACTACAATCCCAGCCGCCACGCCGTAGTCTTGCTAAGCACGTTTCGCGAGATGCTCCACAAGTGGATCATCGATGTGTATTTGAAGACGCCCCATCGTGGAATCAACGATACGCCTGCGCATAGATGGCACAGCGAGATGATCAGCTTGCCGCCGCCTCTGCCGCCGAGCGCCAGCGAATTGGACGTGGTGCTGGGGATGACCGTCCAACGGGTTGTGTTCCATTACGGCATCGAGTTGGAGGGCCTGAAATACAATGGCCCCGAACTTGGAGAACTACGACGCCGACTGGGAGTGGGCGCGAAAGTCGAACTGACGTTCGACCCGGGCGACCTCGGCCACGTCAACGTCCTGGATCGCCAGAAGGAGACCTACATCCGTGTTCCCGCAGTGGATCAGGGATATGCGCAAGGGCTGTCCTTTTGGCAAAACAAGGTCATCCGCCGGTACGCACAGCGGCAGTTGGACGCGCGGACCGATATCGTGGCACTGGCGCAGGCCAAGGCAGAAATCCGTGCTCTTGTGGAGCGCGACTTTAATCGCAAGTCAACCCGGGGCCGAAAGCGCCATGCCCGGTTCATGGAAGACCACTCAGCCGCAACAACCCCGCAGGTGGCCAGCGTCGAGATCGCGGGCGATGGCACTGCGGATCGCCGAGAACCAGAGCCAGATCCCGTGGGTGGTATCGGAGTACTTCCGCAGCATGACGCGGAAGCGGCCCCAACAGCGAAGCCGCCAGCGACCCGCCGCAACAGTTTCGCTGATGAGGAGATCCTGCCGGTCTTCGAAGCCAACCTGGATCTGCCTCACCTCTCGGCGCCTGTGATTTCGACTGCGGCCACGGAAAAGATCCAATGACGGAATCCATGGAGCGTTCCGAGCGGGTGTTGGTCAAGTACCCGCTCTTCAAGGCCGCCGTCGCGCGAGTCCAGTCCTGCTTTGATAGTCATGAAGCCACCGCCGAGCCGGACTGTTGCCCCATTGTTGGCGAAAGCGGCAGCGGGAAAACGACCATTATTTCTTACTTTGCCAGCCTGCATCCGCGCATTGACCACAACTGGGGCTTGGAAGTGCCGGTACTGGTTGCAAAGGTGCCAGCCCGCCCAACGGTGAAGAGTTTCGCCGAAACGCTCCTATATCAGCTCGGTGATCCACTATGGTCGCGCGGCAACACCGTGGCCAAAAGCATTCGCCTCCGGGAGTTGATGAAGCGGTGCCGTGTGCGGCTGCTCGCGCTCGATGAGTTCCAGCATTTCGTGGATGTCCGACAGGCGAACATCCCGAACGACGTTGCGGATTGGCTGAAGGAGCAAGTCGAGGAAGCCCGGCTGGCAATCGTGGTACTCGGTCTACAACGTTCTTTGGAAGTCCTCAAGCAGAATGAACAACTCCGGCGCCGCTTTGGCGCGACTCTGCGTGTAGGAGCCTTTCGCTGGGACGCCAAAGACGATAGGACAACATACCGGGCATTCCTGCGCGCGGTTCAAGAACAGCTCCCGGAGTACGGAATGCCCTGTCTGTCGGACGTCGATATGGCTTTCCGCATGCACTACGCTTCATATGGCCTGATCGGCTATACGATGAAGATCATCCGCGGTGCCGCCCGGATCGCCCGTTGTCATCCGCGCCGGCAGATCACCTTACGCACATTCTCGGAGTCGTTTGCGGAGCATGTGTGGTCGGAACGGATCGAGGATCCGAATCCATTCGCTGACAGCTTCGATTGTGACAAAGCGCCGGCGATAACGCTGCCGAGCGTAAGAACCTGTGTTCCGCGCATCGCAGGCAGAAATCGCGGTGTCCGTCTGGAGCTTCACGCGTGAGCGGGCGGCTCCTGTTTCGAGTCGATCCGGTGGCGTGTGAGAGTCCGCGTGGCTACCTTTGCCGTACGGCTCACGACCACGGCTATGGCAGTCCCAATGCGCTCGCACAAATTGCCGAGCTTTGGGTATCCGGCACTGGCAAGGTCACCGGCTTGGATCAGGACGCAGCGATCCAGCAGCTCTCGTACACGTTGCGCCTCGAGCCGGAAGAGTGGCGATCGATGTGCTATCACCACATCAAGGGGCGGGGTCCATTTAGGCAGCGATCATTCTATGGCGAGACGATTAGCGCCGATGATCTGAATTACCGAAAACCGCGTCTATGCACGGCCTGTCTTCGGGAACATCCGATCTGGTGGGCCGTTTGGGATCTCGCGCTCATCGTCGCGTGCCCTGTACACCGCTGCCTCTTACTCAATCAGTGTCCGGCCTGTAGACGGAAAATCGCCTGGGAGCGTCCGGCCGTACACAAATGCCGATGCGGTCTCGACTTTCGACAAGTGAGTTCGGAGCCTGCTTATCCTGACTTGGTGGCGATCAACGCGATCGTCTGCCGTGCGGCTAAGTCCACACCGGTAGAAACGGGTGGAGTCGAGGTGGCTGACTTTGGGTTTCCGCCGGAAGTGCTTCAGTTGAAGCTCGGTGCTTTGTTGAGGCTCGTCCTCTTTGTGGGGTCTATCAACGAAGGGAGCATCCTTCGACGGAAGCAGCGGCCGTTTCGCGCGACGGACCTTGCAGGTGCCGTGGCCATCTGCCGCGGTGCGGTCGCGCTGCTGCGAGACTGGCCGCGGCCGTTGCACGAAGTGCTACGCCGAATGATCCCGCAATCAGCGAATCCTTCCACGCTCAACTTCAGCGACATTTTTGGAAATTTCTATAGGCACCTGTTTCGCGTTCTTCGCCGCCGGGAATTTGGATTCCTTCACGACGCTTTCGAGGAGTTCGTAATCAAAGGTTGGAAGGGCTTCATCCGTGGTCAGCACCGTTATTTCTCCGCTGCGGTCCGGCGGAACTCCCATTGGGTGACAGCTAACGAGGCGGAAACGATCGCGCGCATAAGCGGCACGCGGATCTGGGATCTCGCCCGTAATGGTCAACTCGACTCGATATTCCTGAACGTGCGCGGAGGAGGGAGCCGCACGGAATGCTGGATTCGGCGGGAATCTCTCAACCGATGGATGGCGGCTCGCGACGCCGATCTCGCTCCGTACATGGCGCGCCCTGAGGCCGAAGCCGCGCTCGGCCTGAAGAACTTCACGCTTGCCGCAGTCGCCGCAGCGGGAGCCATCCGCTGTGTGAAAGGCCCCGAGCGGAATTTCCCAGCACGGTATTTCTTCTTCCTTCGCGAAGACGTTATGAAGATCAAGCAGGCCTTCGAGAAGCATTCTGTGACCCTGACAGAATACTCGAAGCCGGGCGAGACTATCGCGCTGCACCATGCGATGAAGAATTACCTCGGCCGCGATTCAGGCCTTGCCACTGTCATCCGGGCTGTAGTTGATGGTAGTCTCGTGCCGACGGGTCGCACAAACCGGTTTCGCGGGATCACCGGTTACCTGTTCCGGTCCGAAGACCTGCGCAAATACCGCCCAGTGCCGGAGGTCAAGAGCGACCCAGAGGTCTTCCTCAATTTCAGAGAGGCGGCATTCGTGCTGGGCATCAAGAGCAATATCATTCGCGGTCTGGTAGCACAAGGGCTGCTTGGCATTGCTGCCGGCTATCGAAATGGGTTTGCCAAACTGGTGCCCGAGAAAGAAGTTCGACGTTTCGCGGAAAGCTACGTGTCGACATCGGTCCTCGCCAAGCGATTCCGCCTCAACAGTGGTTCTCTTGCACGTCATCTGAATGAGTCGGGCACGCCGTTACTCGCCATTCCGAACCCTGACGCAGGAAGGGGCCACGCCTATTTCCTCCGCAAGGATGTTGCAGCCCAGATACGGCTTCCAACTCGCAGGAAACTGCGGGCGGAGTCGCAGCGCCGCATCAAGGCCGCACGAAAGAAGAAGTGGGCGGAGTACAGAGTGGCCAAGGAAATCACATTTGGTAAACCCATGCGACGGGTTCTTCGCACGAGGCCTACTGTTCAGCGACCATGATCACGCTCTAGTAACGCGACTTCTGCCGCCTCGCGTCAGGAACAACTTTGCCTCGCGTACCACCAGCAGAGTCGCCGCCGCGACAGCCATCCGATACGTAGAAGGGCCTGAACGGAACTTCCCGTCCTGCCTCCTTTTCCTGCGGGAAGATATCATGACCATTAAACATGCCTTCGAAAAACGCGCTGTGCCGTTGAAGGAGTACTCCAGACCCGGTGAACTGATCGCGTTACGCCACGCCATGAAGAATTACCCCGGCTGCGATTCCGGGCTTGCCGCGCTTATCTGGGCCGTGGTCGACGGCAGTCTTGCGCCGGTCGGATACACTAACCGCTTTCGAGGGATCACAGGCTACCTGTTCCAGTCCGAAGATCTGCGCAAGTACCGGCCGGTGCCGGGGGTCAAGGTACACTCCGAAGTCCTCCTCAATTTCAGGGAGGCGGCATTTCGTTGGGTACGTGATAAGAAAGTCCTGGTAAGATGCATCGAACGTTGCGAGCCATAGGTACTCAAACTCTCAAGGGGACGGAGCTGTCTGCGTTATTTGTCTTGTTTTTCATCATGCGATTCTGTCTGTCCCCTTCAGCCTCCTTCAGCCCGTCAGCCATTTCAGCCAAACCTGGTGTGCACTCCATTGTGTTCCCTGTAACTTGGCTGTTTGGGCTAGGTTAGCGGGCCGCGGGGGGCGCGAGTCGTGCGCGCTCGCGGAAATAGTCGAGGAGGAACCGGCGTGCGGTTGTGGGCGCCACACTATCGGATGTGGATACGGCCACCGCAAATTCCAACAGTTCCGCTTTGCGGCGATTGGCGAGTCCGAGTACCTTTCCGCCAAAGTGCATCACGCCCGCCGGTATGCTCCAGATTCGCGGCTGGCGACCGAGGGCTTCAAACGCCGTCTCCACGATCTGGCGCCGAGTCAAGATCTCCGGCCCTCCGATGGAAATCTCCAGGGGACCCGAGTCTAGGCAATCGAGGCAAAGCTGGGCGACATCCTGAGGATGCACAGGATTCGCGCGGGCCTTGCCGGAGCCGATGACCACGCCGAAGCCCTGGCGCGCCATGCCGAGCAGGTCGTCCAAAGCGGTGAAAATACCGGTGGGACGTACGATGGTGTAAGAAAGGCCCGAGTCGCGCACGGCCTCCACCACTTCCTCATGCGCGCGGATATAGGCGGTGTGCGCGTAGCCAGGTCCCAGGTGGGCGCTCACATACACAAAACGGCGGACTCTAGCGCGGCGGGCTTCGGCGATCAGGTTGAGGTTCGCGCAGGTGTCGACATCGCGGTAACCGCGCGATTCCTTGGCACTCAATGCTACGCTGGCGCCGAGCGCCGAAAAAACGGTCTCGATGCCTTCGCAGACGCCGCTAACGCCAGCCGCAGCATCCACGGAAGCGTGGTTGCCGGGTTGGGCAGAGCGCGAAAGCGTCTTCACGGGCCGTCCTTCGACCAGTTGCGCCAGTCGCGATCCAACAGCGCCGGTAGATCCGGCGATCAGCAGTTTACCCATGGAGTCAATCTGCCTTCAGCGGTCGCCCCTGCAAGAGCGGACCGGTATCGCCCGCGAGCGATCCCCGCCTTGCGCGATCTGGAGGTTACTACCAAGTGGCCTGCCACCAGGAAGTCCTTCGCCGGCCTCAACGACGGGAGCGGTCACTAATCCATCAAACTCCTCGGGACATTCTGCCACTGCGGACTTCTCGCGGAAACCGGTTGTCGATGGATGTCCGGAAGTGGAGCCGGACCAGAGTCGGGATGCAAGAAACGACGAATATAATCGAAGCCCGATACTCGCGACGCAGAGCCAGCAGTTGAATGAGCGTGCGGTTCGACCCCAGGCGGTGCTCGAAGAAGCTGATTTCCTCCTCCAAAGACGCGTGGCGCAGTTCATAGCAGAAATGGCAGTTGTGGACGGAACGTTTGAGTGCTCCCATAGCGTATTTCGTCAGTGCGGGACGTAGGGGACCCGCCCGCGATTGCGCCTTAACATTCCGCCCGGTCGCAAGCCTGCCTAATTTATGCCTCGTCATAGGAATCTGTGGGCATTGATACGGCCAGAGGCGACGGGAAGGTTCAGTTCGCGTGCTGGTTGCAGGCCAGATCTCATACTCGGGCGTGATACGTCAACTTGGCCAACAAGGGCCGGCTGCCAGCGACACGCGATCTCACGTCGTCGCTGTCTATTCGGTTCGGCCCGCGCCCGCGGTAGTGCGATCAAAGCTCTTTAGCGGGTCCGGCCAGGGAACGCGAATACCGTAGGATCGCGCGTAAGCAATTGCCTGCCCCATGTGCTCGTGCGAGTGTGTCAGCATTCTGAGATACACCCGTCTGACCGTCGTCGGCTCTCCGAAGAAATTCCCTATCCTTTCGAGATGTTCGACACTGCATTGCGAGAAGGATTGCCTGATCGCATCGAACGAGCGTCGAAGGAGGTCGAGCACAGGTTGCTTGCCCTGGATAGTCCGTTCCAGTGAGAGGTTCGTGGCGATCATCGCTGCAAACCGTGCGAACGTATTCCCATCGAGGGAGCCATAAAGATCCACGACAGAATCTGGCAGCATGCCCACGAGTTGTAACAGCAAGAAATTCCCCGCTGCAATGTGTACCAGCACTGCCGAGAAGGGTCGTGCGTCATCAACCGGTCTCCAACTGTATCCCGCGTCTGGAACCGCATCCGCCAGTGCAAGCAGTTGCAGCTGGGCGATATCGAGTTCCCAGAGGTATTCACCATGAAAACCAGCTATACGCGACGGCATGTAATATGTACCCTTTCTCCTTGCAAGCCGGATCACCGGCAAGCGAAGGCCGCATTCTCACGCCCCATATTTTTGTGTTTAGTGGTCACTGTACCGGAATACTCACTGACGCTCCCGAAATCCAGGCGGCGCTGACCTGAACGCTTGCCGGCCCCTTTGCGGTACCGGGAGGCACTCGAAAATTGACCTGGTATCCGTCCACAGCGCCGGGGTATCCCACCGCACCCAGGACCTCCGCAGCATTTCCATTGACAGTCACCACGACGGGTGAGTTGACATTCGCCAGGGGACTCGATGGGAACGGCTGGCCCGGATCAACTTTCGGGTTCACCGGGCCGAGACCCTTCGCAAAGAGCGACAGAATCTCCCCTGCCGTCGCCGGCTTCGAGGCAGTGACGAGAGAGAAGTCGCTGGAATGGGTGATGGCAGGACCGGCAGCCAGTATCGCAATTTCGGGGCTCTCCATGGGGATCAAATGGACTACGAACCGTTCTGTTCCGCCTCCATTAAGGCGGCGGTTCGCTGGGTCCTCTGTTATGGAGGCTCCCCGTTGGCCGGCCACGCCCGGCGGGTTTGCCACATCCTCCATCTGCCCCCTAGCGCCGAGAAATGCTCCCGTGCCACCTGTAATCGCAAAATTACTTCCTCCCGTAGTCAAAGGAGCTCCCGGCGGCACAGCGCCACCAGCGAATCCGTTCGTCACAATAGTCCCGATCGGCGTGCCGTCGCTCTTCAGGATTTCGAAAGTCAACACCGCCACTGCAGCCCGAGCGGTGTCGGCGATTGCCTGGCCGGGGGCGGGGGCCAAACTAAGAATGTTCACCGCGGAGAGACGATAAGTCCCCTTCACGGGCAGGCCATTGACGGCCACAATGTCGGCCAGGCCTACGGCCCGGTTGAAGTTGTTCGCGCCGTGCGCGCGGGCGGGGGCTGTAGCTTTAGGAGCCGTCGCGAACTGGGAAACGTCGGAGGTGTCTTCCTGATACAGAACATTGTTTGCTACGTCGATCTGCAGAATGGAAGGCGGCGCGACTTGCGCCAGACCTGTTTGCGAAAACGCCGCCGCCCATAGAGTCGCGGCCAGAGCTCCGGTCCAGAACCGCGTTGGCCCTGAGGTTACTATCTGGAAAATCATTCGCGATAGACTCATGGTGCTTGCTTCCATTGCCTTTGCATTCATAAAATTCGTCCTTTTTTCTTCGGTCTGCTATAGGCCAGGCGCCCGGTGCGATTCTCGCTTCTGCTAAGGCACTTCGATAGGCATACCGGAATCGGTCAGCCACTTCGAATTCTGCGGCAAGCTCGCTGGAATTCAAAATGAATCCGTTCGAGTGGTTCGGGGAATTGTCCGACAGCGCAAATTCTTTGCGCGAGTCGTAAAGGTGATCTATAAGCCAACCAGTGTTTTCAAATTGCGGACTCGGTCCCGGCTTACGCTCAATTCGGCGCCGCTGCTCAAGGTCAGCCGCCATGTCCCGAACGTCCAGGGCGCCATTTCGCGCACATGCTCGAGATTCACCAGATCGCTGCGATTTATGCGCAGGAAACCGCCACCCTTCAGCATCTCCTCGAGTTCGCCAATGGTCTTGTCTGTCAGGAAGCGCTCGGTGGCAGTATGCAGAAAGACGAGCCGGTCCTGGACTCCGGCCCAAAGAACCGAGCGCCTCGGCAGCAGCACAACTCGCTTGTTCTTTCGGGCGGCAAGCCTGGTAGGTGCACCCTGGCCCAGATCGCGCAGAACATTTCGCAGAGCCTGTTCGTAGAGCACGGGCCGCTGGAGGAGAGCAGCTCGAATTCGGTCCAGGGTTACCAGCAAGCGTGCCGGCTGGATCGGCTTGAGAAGGTAATCGATAGCGTTTGCTTCAAATCCCCGGATGGCGTATTCGTCATATGCCGTGGCGAACACGATGATCGGCGGAACGCCAAGATGTTGCAGAACCTCAAAACCGTTCAAGCCGGGCATCTCGATATCGAGAAATAGGACATCCGGCTTGACCTTCTCCATTTGCTCCAGCGCGTCAACCCCATCCCGCGCTTCGACAACGTCTAGGTCCGGCTGCTCCGAGAGCATGTTCTTGAGCTGGAGCCGGGGCATATCTTCGTCATCGACAACCATCGTGCGGATCATGACGCAGGCAGTGTGAGCACAACTTTCACCCAGCCGCCTTTTTCCGGCACAACCTTGAGCGTGGCACGTCCATGAAACGCCAGAGCGAGGCGGTCGCGTGTATTCGCCAGCGAGTGCCCGGACCGGAAGAACTGCTCTGGCTCAAAAGGCCGCGGATCGTCCGGGAATTCAATCTGATTAGCCACGGACAGAATCCAAACCGATTCAAGGCTGCCCAAAGCGCGCTCGCTCCAGTACAGTTTCTTGGGCCATGCTGCGAGCCGTTCTAGGGTGATCTTGATCAAGCCGCCTTCTCGTCGTTTCGCGATGCCATGGCGGATGGCATTCTCGACCAGGGGCTGTAAGGTCAACCCGGGTAACAGTAAGTCCCCGCCCGCACCGGCTGGCGGCATCTCGAAATGAAGCCGCCGTCGAAAACGAGCTTGCTCGATAAGCAGGTAGGTCGCCACGAACTCGAGTTCCTGCGCCATCGTCACTTCCTCGAACCGCGAACAGGACAGGGTGTAACGAAACATCTGAGCTAACTGGCCCACCAGCTCTCTGGCCGCTCTACTGTCCAGTTCAGCGAGGGCTGAGACGGTGGTCAGGGTATTGAAAAAAAAGTGGGGGTTGATCTGTGACTGGAGCGCGTGCGCCTTCGCTAATGCGGCGGCTTCCGACAGTGCGAGCTCCCGATTCTCAGCTTCGGCGAGGATGGTGCGTACCAGTAACATGAGCAGGCCGGCGCCAATCGTAATCACGAAGCTCAGCGCAGCGAGCCTGCCCGAGGGCGGCTGGGCACGGAGAACACGCCCACTGCCAAGCAAGAGTCCGAGCAGAAGATTGACTCTGCTGAAAGCAAGCAGAGAACCTAGCGAGGCGCCGATCAGCGCCCCCGCGAACGCCACGGCGTAGATCACGCTCTTCGGATACTGGCGCAGGCGGGGGCGAAGGTATTCCAGTGGAAGGACGCCGAAGAGATAAACGCAGAGCGCCTGACAGGCTCCGCCCAGCCAGGCATAGCGGTACAGCATCTCAGGTCTTGTGAAGATTTCTTCCCAACGGATATCTAGCAGCCATCCCATAAACAAGGCCAATGGTGGCGCCGGTAGGCCTCCTGCAATACACACCAGTAACACCGCCACTGGCAGCGTCTTCCAATTCGGCTTTAGAAAGAAATGCCGGACGTGTGCCCCCCACCCAGAACGCGCAACTGCCTTCGTCGAGATGCTACCTCCCTTGCCTCCACGCAGCGCCCGTGGAGGAAGCAGACTGTCAAGGCCGGCACACGTCGCCTCGGCGCCATCTTCAGACTGTACATGATTGGCGATATGCCTACAATTCTCTAGATGTAATTATGCTCTTTGGCTGGGCCAAACGCGTCGAAAAGCATCTGAGCAGTAGCCATTCCGTTCGGATGGTCAGAAACGGTGATCGAAGAGCCCGGAGGGGCGGCCCTCTTGTGACCCGATTGATGTTAGGGTGCCGGTACCCCTGCCTTTGGTTCTCAACAAGTGGCAATATGGATTCCATGTCCGCCCCGGCTTAAGTTGTCGATCACATCTTTATCTGCACCAGTGCGCGGACCAGCCGCCGAACTCCTCCGCCAGGCGGGCCTGACAGAAGGAACCCCCAACCGCCATTCAGGACAAGGAAGCGCTTGCCGCCACTTCTTGCTCTCCAATGCCATGCTGTAGTTGATATGGCTTGAGCACAAGGCGGAGGCGCGGAGTGAACAAACTTGCGCCACGAAGCTCTGGGAACACTTTGCCGCCGGACGGACGGCCTCACTGTTCGGCGTAATCCTAAGACCGGCGCCTGGTCCCGAACCGGTTAGTCCCTGGCGGTCGTGGAGGTATCGGCCGCCAACAATGCCAGGATTAGAGTTGGAAGTCGTGGCAGACAGGAAATGGGAGAGCCGATGTGGCGCTTCATTAAGACTGGTGGGGGCCGAGGGACGTCACAGGATTTCCGGCCAGCCCTGCCGCTCATTCTGGCGTGGGGCAGCGCCCTTCCCGTTTCCCGGCTAGTGTAGGATCATGCCAACAACTGTGACACGAAGGTAGGATTATGCCAGGAATCGTGGCACAAATTGTCGACAATTCTGGCAAACGCGTTTGGATGGCCGTTTAGAATCAGCCGGACGTTTGTCAGCTATTCTGACATCCTACATTGTACGTACGTATCGTCGTGATCGTCATCAATCGGGATAGTCGTTCGCTTCGACTGTAGGTTGACAGAATAGTTGACAATTCGTGCCACAGAAGGTGACAAGAAGTGCCACGAAAGGTGGCAAGATCCTATGGTGTGGCGGCTGTTGATAACCAGGGCCACCCGGCGGATCTTACCGTCTTTTCTTGACCGGGTGCTGGGCCTTCCTGAATTGGGCGTACAGCATTACTTCTTCGAGATCGTCGTCATCCAGGTCCGCGGTCGCGCTGAGAACGGCATTCGTGCGTGATTTCGGCTGAGCTTGAGGGAAGAAGACTGTGATCGGCACGCCAAAGAACTGGGCCAACCTCTCCAGATCGGAAATGGACGGCTTGTAGGTGGCGGTCTCCCAGCGAGAGATCGTGTTGGCGGTGGTCTTCACCGCTTGCGCGAGTTCCTCCTGGCTGATGCCGCGGCCACGGAGTCCGGTCCTCAAGTCCCGAATCTGCTTACCGACTTCCTCGTAGATATCAGGCATGGCGGCTGGTGTCCTCTTGTAGGATATCACCATCCTTTTTATGTTGACACCGTAATCTCACCTGTGGCACACTTCCTATTATAGGATTACAGCATCCTATACAAGGAGTGGAATTCGAGCCCGGTTGGTTGGAAACCGTATGTTGCCTCCGTTTGAAGAGCCTCGTCACAGCAACTTGATTTTCGTCCCCTGCCAGGATCCTGGCGAGCCGATACGGCTGGATCAACTGCGGAGAGTGCGCAAGGCCGTGAGCCGCTCGAAATCCGGCGTGCAAGGTAAAGTCGCGGATGTCGTACACGGCCGCTCGCGCCACGCTGAATCCCAAAACGAACTCAAAGCGTTTCAGATCCTGGTGGCCACGGCGCATGCCGACTCGTGGCAGGAGCAGCCATTCACTCTCGAATACCATCGCGAATCGGCGAAACACCGCTACACGCCGGACATTCTGGTGGTCTGGGGCGCACGACAGGAGGTGGTGGAGGTCAAGGACGATCAGGAGGCTGCTCTGCCCGAGAATCTCGCTCGCTTCGCTTTCATTAGGGAACTGCTCGCGGAGCATGGCTATCATTTCCGTGTCTGGACGAGATCCGAGATTTGCGCCGAGCCACGACTCACAAACGCCAGACTCGTATTGCGATATCGCTGCGTTGTGGTCCCACCTCAGGACGGCGAAGGAATCCGGCGCGCGTTTTCCTCCACGCCGGAAATGACCTTGCGTGCCCTCTGCGAAGCCTCAGGAACGACGGTCCCGAGCGTGCTTCGGCTTGTGATCGAGGGATCGCTGCATATCGACTGGTGGGAGTCCCTCGGCCTCGAGTCGAAAACGAGCATCGGGCCGGTCGGCCGCCAGTCTTGGCCTTCTCCGTGCGAGGAAGAACGATGTCACTGAACGCACTGCAGCAGGGCATCCATATCAAGATCGGGCCGGTGAGGTTCTTACTCCTCCAAAAGCTCGCCGACAACAACTGGCAACTTCAAAACACGGAAACTGGCGAATGGTGCAAGTTCACCGAAGACGAACTGCTCGACCAGTTTGCCCGCAATGAACTGGTGTTCGACCGCAGTACCGCGGACCGGCATTCCGGCAATCACCACAGTTCCGTCCAACTCGACCGTGCCCTGACCACGTATCCGCCAGAACTGGTTGCGATCGCGCAGAACCGAGTGCAGTATCTGAAGGAGATCGATCGGCAACAGCCTATTCCCATCACCTCGAATAACATGGAGCCGCTCATTCAGTCCGTTTCGAAGCGAATCAATGACGCGAAGCCGCCTGGCTGGCGCACGCTCGCCCGGGACTACGGCAAATGGCTGCGTGCGGGCCGCGAAATTCGCGCCGTCATCTCTCGGCACTCCGATAAAGGCAGCCGCGGCCCTCGAATGATTCCAGAGGTCAAGACCGTCGCCGATGAAGTGATTGACGAACTGTACATGACGGAAGAACGCAAGCGCGTTCCGGAAGTCCACCTGGAAATCGTTCGCCGTCTCGCCGACGCGAACAGGTTCCGGCCGGGTAACTCTACACTTCCGATTCCAAGCCGACGGACGATCTATCGTGAGATTGAACGGCGATCGCCATACGAACTAATAGTGGCGCGGTATGGGAAACGCCGGGCCGAAATGGAGTTTCGCGTATCGGGCAGCGGTCCCGACACTTCCCGCGCGCTTCAGAGGGTGTCGATGGATCACACGCCCAGCGACATGATCGTCGTGGATGACGCCACGATGTTACCGCTCGGGCGACCCACGATCACCTCTGCGCTTGACGAGCACACACGTTGTCCGATGGGCTTTTACATGGGCTTCGAGCCGCCGAGTTGCCTGTCGGTGATGAGGTGCCTCAAACACGCGATCCTTCCAAAGACATATGTCCCGCGCGAGTTTCCTTCCATCAAGAACTCCTGGGAGTGCTATGGTGTGCCGGAACTCGTGGTCGTGGATAACCCACCCGAGTTCCACTCCAGCCACTTCGAACGTGCCTGTCTCCAGATCGGCACCGATATTCAATACGCGAAGGTCCTTGTTCCTTGGTACAAGGGCAAGCTAGAGCGTTTCCAGGGCACGATGAATCACGATTTGATGCATGGAAATCCCGGGACCACCTTCAGCAATATCCTCGAGCGCGATGAGTACGATCCCACAAGCCACGCTGTCGTTCTGCTGAGCACGTTCCGGGAGATGTTGCACAAGTGGATCGTCGACGTGTACTTGCAGACGCCCCACCGCGGCATCAAAGACACGCCCGCCCATCGTTGGCATAGCGACCTGAACGCCCTACCACCCCCGTTGCCGCCAAGCGCCAGCGAGTTGGATGTCGTGCTCGGAATGACCGCTCAGCGGGTGGTATTCCACTACGGCATCGAACTCGAAGGCCTCAAATACAATAGCCCGGAACTTGGAGAAGTGCGGCGACGAGTGGGCGTGGGCGCGAAAGTCGAACTGACGTTCGACCCGGGCGATCTTGGCCACGTGAACGTGCTGGATCCCCAGAAGGGGATTTACATCATTATTCCCGCATTGAATCAGGCTTATGCGAAGGGACTGTCGTTTTGGCAGAACAAGGTCATCCGCCGGTACTCACAACGACAGTTGGATGCACGGACCGACATCGTAGCCTTGGCGCAGGCTAAAGCGGAGATCCGAGCCCTTGTGGAGCGCGACTTTAATCGTAAGTCGACACGGGGGCGAAAGCGCCATGCGCGGTACATGGAAGACCACACAGCGGGAACCGCGCCCGTGGCCAATGCCGCTCTGGACCCTCAAGAGACGAAGTCTCAGTGTCTGGAAGAGCCGCCCGCAGAAGCGGCTCCCGCACCAAAGCCACCGCCGGTCCAGCCCGCTGCAGTTGCTGATGATGAGATCCTGCCGGTTTTCGAAGCGGCTCTGGATCTGCCTCGCCTGTCTGCTGCTGTCATATCGACTGCGGCCACGGAAAAGATCCAATGACGGAATCCATGGAGCGTTCCGAGCGGGTGTTGGTCAAATACCCGTTATTCAAAACCGCCATTGCGCGAGTTCAGGCATGCTTTGACAGTCACGATGCCACGGCCGAACCGGACTGCTGTCCCATCGTTGGCGAAAGCGGCGGCGGGAAGACCACGATCATTTCGTACTTCGCCAGTCTACATCCACGCGTTGACCACAAGTGGGGTTTGGAGGTGCCAGTGCTGGTCGCAAAGGTGCCGGCCCGGCCGACGGTGAAGAGTTTCGCCGAAACGCTCCTATATCAGCTCGGTGATCCGCTATGGTCGCGCGGGAACACCGTGGCCAAAAGCATTCGCCTCCGGGAGTTGATGAAGCGGTGCCGTGTGCGCCTGCTGGCGCTCGATGAGTTCCAGCATTTCGTGGATGTCCGGCAGGCGAACATCCCAAACGATGTCGCGGACTGGCTGAAGGAACAGGTCGAGGAAGCCCGCCTGGCAATCGTGGTACTGGGCCTACAACGTTGTTTGGAAGTCCTCAAGCAGAATGAACAACTCCGGCGCCGCTTTGGCGCGACCCTGCGCGTAGGGGCTTTTCGCTGGGACGCCAAAGACGATCGGACAACATACCGGGCCTTCCTGCGCGCGGTTCAAGAACAGCTTCCGGAGTACGGAATGCCCTGTCTGTCGGACGTCGATCTGGCTTTCCGCATGCACTATGCCTCATACGGCCTGATCGGCTACACGATGAAGATCATCCGCGGCGCCGCCAGGATCGCCCGTTGTCATCCACGCCGCCAGATCACCTTACGCACATTCTCGGAGTCGTTTGCGGAGCATGTGTGGTCGGAACGGATCGAGGATCCGAATCCATTCGCTGACAGCTTCGATTGTGACAAAGCGCCGGCGATAACACTGCCGAGCGCAAGAATCTGCGTTCCGCGCATCGCAGGCAGCAATCGCGGTGTCCGTCTGGAGCTTCACGCGTGAGCGGGCGGCTCCTGTTTCGAGTCGATCCGGTGGCAGGTGAGAGCCCGCGTGGCTACCTTTGCCGTACGGCTCATGACCACGGCTATGGCAGTCCCAACGCGCTCGCACAAATTGCCGGGCTTTGGGTATCCGGCACCGGCAGGGTCACTGGCTTGGATCAGGACGCAGCGATCAAGCAGCTTTCGTACACGTTGCGCCTCGAGCCGGAAGAGTGGCGATCCATCTGCTATCACCACGTCAAGGGACGGAATCGATTTAAGCAGCGATCGTTCTATGGTGAGGCGATTAGCGCCGATGATCTGAATTACCGAAAACCGCGTCTCTGCACGGCCTGTCTTCGGGACCACCCGATCTGGTGGGCTGTTTGGGATCTCGGGCTCATTGTCGCGTGCCCTCTACACGGCTGCCTCTTACTCAATCAGTGTCCGGCCTGTAAGCGGAAAATCGCCTGGGAGCGTCCAGCCGTACACAAATGCCGGTGCGGTCTCGACTTTCGAGAAGTGAGTTCGGAGCCTGCTGACCCAGGCTTGGTGGCGATCAACGCGATCGTCTTCCGCGCGGCCAAGTTCACACTAGCAGAAACGGCTGGAGTCGAGGTGGCCGACTTTGGTTTTCCACCCGAACTGATTCAGTTGAAGCTCGGTGCATTGTTGAGGTTCGTCCTCTTTGTGGGGTCCATCAACGAAGGAAGCATCCTTCGACGGAAGCAGCGGCCATTTCGCGCCACGGATCTCGTAGGTGCAATGGCCATCTGCCGTGGTGCGGTCGCGTTGCTGCGAGACTGGCCGCGGCCTCTGCGCGAAGTATTACGCCGAATGATCCCGCAATCAGCGAATCCCGCCACGCTCAACTTCAGTGACATCTATGGAAATTTCTATAGACACCTTTTTCGCCTTCTTCCACGCCGGGAATTTGGATTCGTTCACGACGCTTTCGAGGAGTTCGTCATCGAAGATTGGAAGGGCTTCATCCGTGGTCAGCACCGTTATTTTTCCACTGCGGTCCGGCGGAACTCCCATTGGGTGACAGCTAACGAGGCGGAAACGATCGCCCGCATAAGCGGCACGCGGATCTGGGATCTTGCCCGTAATGGTCAACTCGACTCGATGTTCTTGAACGTGCGCCAAGGAGGGATCCGCACGGAATGCTGGATTCGGCGGGAATCACTCAACCAATGGATTGCGGCCCGCGACGCCGATCTCGCTCCATACATGGCGCGCCCAGAGGCCGAAGCCGCGCTCGGCCTGAAGAATTTCACCCTTGCCACAGTCGCCGCCGCGGGAGCCTTCCGCTATGTGAAAGGCCCTGAGCGGAATTTCCCAGCGCGGTGTTTCTTCTTCCTTCGTGAAAACGTCATGAAAATCAAGGACGCCTTTGAAAAACATTCTGTGCCGGTGAAAGCATACTCGAAGCCGGGCCAGTTCATAGCACTGCGCCATGCCATGAAGAACTACCTCGGCCGCGATTCAGGGCTTGCCGGGGTCATCCGGGCCGTCATCGACGGCAGTCTTGTTCCGGTCGGATACACCAACCGATTTCGTGGGATCACCGGGTATTTGTTCCTTTCTGATGATCTGCGCAAGTACCGCCCGATGCCGGGAGTGACAGTGCCCCCGGAAGGTTTTCTCAATTACGGAGAGGCGGCGGCTGTATTGGGCGTAGCGGCGCCTGTGATTCGCGGTCTGGTAGCAAAGGGAATTGTGCACGCCGTTGCGGAGTATCGGGTTGGTCTTTCGAAGCTTTTGACTGCCTCGGATGTCCAACGTTTCGGGGAACTCTACGTGGCCACATCGGTTCTCGCCAAGCGATCCCACCTCAACAGTGGTTCTCTTGTGCGCCACCTGAAAGAGTTGGGCATACCGCTGCTTGCGGTCCCAATACCCGACGCTGGAAAAGAGCACGCATTTTTCCTCCGCAAAGAGGTTGCGGCTCAGATACAACTTCCAAGCCGGAGGGTGCTGAGGGAAGAGGCAGAGCGCCGAATTAAGGACGCCCGGAAAAAGAAGTGGGCAGAGTGCAGGCGAGCCAAAGAAACCGCCTCAAGTAAACCCATGCGACGGCACTTCCGACCAATCGTCGGGCACTCGTCCGTTGCTCGCGGCCGCCGCGCGGGACCGCGCCAGTTGCGATAGAACAGTCCCTCGTGATCCGACCAGCGCACTCAAGTGCGGGCTGTCGCGCGGAACGATTGGCCGCAACCCGGCCGAGCCTGCCGTTGTGCTACAGCAGGCTTGCCGGCCCTTGAAGAAATGGAGTCAAACACCTCTGCTCGGCATCGCTTGCTACGCGTGAGTATTGCTCTCAGCGGGCTGCACCCGGAGGAGTAATGGTCCCGCTGTACGAACCGCAGGTCCCATGCGTTCCGTCGCTACCTGGTACCACATCATGGTAGAGCGTCAGGATAAAGCTCCCTTGGACTCCGGCGAATCGACCCGTGCCGCCAGTAATGGTGTGAATTTGCGTGACCTTAGCGTAAGTGTCTTCAGGCTGCGCACCCACAACCTCGCACGGGGCCATATCCACGTGTTCGAGCGACCCGACAACTGTGGTATCGATCGTGTCTCCATTGGCCGCGATCCAACGAGCCGTTCCAGTGGCCGGGGACGTTGAAATTGTGATAAACGCGACGGATGAGAATTGACCGACGAGCGTGCCAGTTCCCGTGATGCGTTGAGTGAGCGTAGGTGGGATGACGGTGTCATTCCCGTGGAATGTACCCTTGAAGGGCACCTGTTGCTGTGCCGCCGCCGGTAGGGCAATCGCCGCCAACAGAACCATCGCCGCCATTGGCACGTAGATCTTGGATCTCGTTATCGTTTTCATATGCGCTCCTTTAAAGTTGTTCGATCAGGCGACCGGTCCGAATCCGTCTCACCTGCCACGAATAAGGAATCGCGGTGCTGGAGGTTACAGTTTCTGCGGCGAAAGGCATAGAATAGTTGTCGCGAATCCGGCCGGAATGCCAAATTGCCCTCAGTGCGGAGCGGAACTGGATTCCGGTGATCCCGCCGGACTGTGCCCGAAGTGTCTGATCCTGGGCGCTTTCGAGAGTTCGGTTGGCGCGGAAGACTCCGAAACTCAGACCATCGATACAGCGGCAGCGGCAGCCGGGGATGACGACTTCGGCCGTTATCAGATCGTTCGCCCACTAGGCGAAGGGGGTATGGGCACCGTGTACCTGGCCGAGCAGCGCGACCCCATTCGTCGCCTTGTGGCCCTCAAAGTAGTAAAGCTCGGGATGGACACCGCCCAGGTACTCGCCCGCTTCGACAACGAGCGCCAGGCGCTCGCGATGATGGACCACCCGAACATCGCACAAATCTTCGACGCCGGCGCGACCGGCAAAGGGCGCCCGTACTTCGTGATGGAGTACATCGAGGGCGCACCCATAACCCAGTATTGCGATCGCAAGCGGATGACCACCAGGGAGCGGCTGGCGTTATTCCTCGCGGTCTGCCGCGCGGTCCAACATGCGCACCAGAAGGGTGTGATCCACCGCGACCTGAAGCCGTCGAATGTGCTGGTGACAGAGCAGGACGGCGCGCCGGTTCCTAAGGTAATCGATTTCGGCATCGCCAAGGCCACCGACAAGTGGGCCGTCGAGAGCACCTTGCTCACGCAGTTCGGCCAGATCGTCGGGACTCCGGAGTACGCCAGTCCGGAGCAGGCCGACACGATGACGGGAGAGATCGATGAGGCCTCCGATGTCTATTCGCTCGGCGTGCTGCTTGTACGAGCTGCTGATCGGAGCCGTGCCGTTCGACACGGCCACGCTGCGCAACGCCGGTTTGGCGGAAATGCTGCGAATGATCCGCGAAGACGAAGCGCCGTCGCTACCGCGAAAGCTTACCTCCATGGGCGCGGCAGCGAGCGACATTGCCGCGCGCCGCCAGACCGACCCGGCTTCGCTGCGCCGCCTGGTCGATGGCGACCTGAACTCGATCACGATGAAGGCGCTCGAGAAGACGCGCGAACGGCGCTATGCTTCGGTGTCAGACCTCGCCGCCGATATCCAGAGGTACATGGAGCACCGGCCCGTGCTGGCCTCACCGCCCGGCAGAGCTGTACCGAACCCGGAAGTTTCTCCGCAGGCACAGGCTGGCGTGCGATCGGGACAGCCGCGGGAGTTCTATTCCTTTTGTTGAGCGGAGTGACGGCATGGTCGCTTTCCAATCGCGATTCCGCGTCGAGACCCAAGCTGACCGAAAAGGATACGATTGTCCTCGCGGATTTCGATAACAAGACGGGCGATCCGGTGTTTGACGACACGCTGCGCGAGGGGCTGTCGGTAGAGCTTCAACAATCGCCGTTCCTCAGTCTGATTGGGGACCAGCAGGTCCAGCAGACGCTGGCTCTGATGGGTCAGCCGAAAGACGCGCGGCTGACTCCTGAAATCGCGCAGCAAGTCTGCGAGCGAACGGGCAGCGCCGCGGTTCTGGAAGGCTCGATCGCAAGTCTTGGAAGCCAATATGTGTTGGGCTTGCGCGCCAAGAACTGCAGCACAGGAAACCTTCTCGACCAGGAGCAGATCCAGGCGGCCAAGCGAGAAGACGTCCTCAACGCTCTCAGCCAGATCGCCCGCAAATTCAGAACCCGGGTTGGCGAATCGCTGGCGACGGTGGAAAAGCACTCGACGCCGCTGGCGGAGGCCACGACATCGTCGCTCGAAGCTCTAAAGGCTTACAGCACCGGAATGAAGGCGAACGTATCCGCCGGGGAGGTGGCCGCGGCTATACCTTTTTTCCGGCGCGCTGTCGAAATCGATCCCCAATTCGCGATGGCCTACGCGAATTTGGGGCTGTCGTACAGCACTCACAGGAGAGTCCGTGTTGTCGGCCGAGAGCACCACAAAAGCCTGGCAACTGCGGGATCGCGTCAGCGACCGGGAGAAGTTTTTCATCGACTTCACCTACGACCGGCAGGTGACGGGAAATCTGGAAAAGGCGTACCAAACCCTCGAGTTGTGGTTTCAGACGTATCCTCGCGGAGCGGACCCGAGCGCCCTGGATTTGTTAGCAGGCCTTTCCAGCCAATGGGACAGGCCGATTTGAAAGGGCGATCGAGGCATCCCAAAAGAAACTCGCGGCCGATCCCGACTTTAGCTTTGCGTACGGCAATCTTGCGTCCAGCTATTTTTTCCTCGACCGCTTCCCCGAAGCCGAGAGCACTCTTCAGCGAGCCTCCGAACGCAAGCTGGAGAGCCCGACTCATCTGGTGATCCGATACAACATCGCTGCGCTTAAAGGGTGACAGAGACCAGATGGATCGGGTAGTGGCTCTGGCCAAGGGCAAGCATGGAGCGGAACACTTGCTGGCTCACGCGGAGGCTCTTGCTCTGGCTCGTTCCGGCCGCCTACAGGCCGCCCGGCGGTCATCGAGCCGCGCTGTGGATCTAGCCCTGCAAGAGGGGAACTACGAGGTGGCAGCGAGTTACCGGGCCGCGCGAGCGGTGTGGGAAGCCGTTTGCGGGAATGCTGCCGAAGGAAAAAGGACCGCCATGGCGGCGCTCGATCTTTCCAAGGGCCGGGACGTCCAATACGCCGCCGGCCTTGCGCTGGCTCTTTCGGGGGACTCTTCTCGATCAGAAGCGCTCGCCGGCGATCTGGAAAAGCGATTCCCGGAAGATACTTTCGTTAAATTTACCTACGTACCGGTTCTTCGCGCGTTAGCCGCACTGGGGCGGGGCAAGCCCGCGGACAGCGTGGAGCGGCTCGAAATCGCTCGGCAATATGAGCTGGCGGTGAATGGCCTCAACTTCGATCATTTTTATCTCGGCGGTTTGCACTCGGCCTATGTGCGCGGCGAGGCTTTCATTGCCGAGCACCGGTATGCGGAAGCGGCGGCCGAATTTCAGAAGATCCTCGATCATCGCGGGATCGTGGGACTCGATCCCATCGGCGCACTGGCGCACTTGCAACTCGGCAGAGTGTTCGCTTTGTCGGGAGATAAGGCCAAGGCGAAAGCTGCCTATGAGGCTTTCCTCACACTTTGGAAAGACGCAGACCCCGATGTCCCGATCCTGAAGAGTGCCAAAGCAGAGTACGACAGGCTGTAGTGATTGCGCTGTAACCTTTGGCCGCCGATTCCTTATTCTGTTTAGCGAGTACCCTGAGGATAAGATCATGTCGAACGGCGAGACTATGCATACGCTGCCCGGACCATCTCAATTTCCGACGACGCGGTGGACGCCTGGTGGTCGCTGCCGGCGATCCACGCAGGAAGAACGCTCGGTCCGCTCTGGTTTCGCTCTGCGAGAACTACTGGTATCCGTTGTACGCCTATCTGCGCCGGCGCGGATATCCGGCCGACCAGGCGCAGGATCTCACGCAGGAGTTCTTCATCCGCGTGCTGGAAGGGCGGTATCTCGATCGCGCCGACCCGGAAAAGGGCCGGTTCCGGTCGTTTCTCTTGACTTCTTTGAAATTCTTTGTGGCCGACGAAGAAGACCGGCATCGAGCGCTCAAACGCGGTGGCGGAGCAGTCCTGTCGCTTGAATTCTCGTCGGGCGAAGAGCGCTACCAACGCGAGCCTGCGCACGACGAGACGCCCGAACGGATCTTCGAGCGGCGCTGGGCGCTTTCGGTGCTCGACCGAGTCGTGGAGAAATTGCGGGACGAGTTCGTTCAACACGGCCGCCCGGAGCATTTCGAGCGGTTGAAGGTTTTCCTTCTCGGCCAGTCCGATGCGCCCTATGCGGCGCTGGCTCGCGAAATGAACACCTCGGAGGGAGCCCTTAAAGTTGCGATTCACAGGCTTCGGAAGCGGTATCGCGAACTCTTTCGACAGGAAATCGCGGATACCGTGGCCGATCCGGCGGAAGTAGAATCCGAACTCCGGTATCTGGCGGCCGCGCTCACCGCTAAGTAGCGGCTGTCTGTAACCTTCCTACTCCAATTCCTTATTCGTAGTGGCGCAACGATCGCATGGCGCCATTCGATTCGGAAAGGAAAACCAATGAAACAGATAGCAACAGTGGCGCCACCATGGGCCTGGAAGGCAGCTCTGGCCGCCACTCTATGCGCCGCGGCGTTCTCTCAAACAGGTCTGGCGCAGGTCCCGCCAGCCTCGATTCTGCAAATCGACGTAGCAAACAATGTTCTGTACGATGAAGACACCGGCGACGTTACCAAGTTTGCGAGGAATCCCAACGTTGCCCCCGACTCGCACAGCGTGAACAACTTCGCCCGGGCGGTAGCCATCGCCGACATTGTGGCCGTCAATGGCCAACCTATGAAGGGGACTCATGTTCGCTCCGCGGTGAACTTCTTTCTCAGGACGGCCCCGGCGCCCGGCCAGGCAATCGCTGACACCGCTTGGGTCGGACTGGCTGCATATACTTTCGAAATCCTGAAGACCGACGGTACATCGATCGGGACTATTGTGACCTACGGATTCGCAGGGGCCTCTGCACCGCCGGGAGCTCCTTTGACTGCGACGGCAGGAGGTAACTTCGTGATTATGGGTGGTACCGGAGCATTTCTCGGCGCCCGGGGGCAGATGGAGATGGCGGCGAACCCGCCGGGAGTGGCTGGCCAACGGGGAGCCTCCATAACAGAGGATCCCGCGAATCGCCGCCTCAATGGAGGCGGAACACAACGGTATGTAGTCCATTTAATCCCGATGTCAGCGCCGCAAATTGCGATCACTCCCGGCGGAGCAGCCGTGACCCATTCCGGCGACTTTTCTCTTGTTACTTCGTCCAAGCCGGCGGCGGCGGGCGAGGTATTATCTCTGTTTGTTACCGGGCTTGGCCCTACCGTGCCCGCCGTCGATCCTGGGCAGCCCTTTCCGTCCAGTCCGCCCGCCGTCGTCAATTCGCCCATTGAGGTGAAGGTGAATGGGAATTCCGCCGAGGTGCTGGGAGCAGTCGGCCTTCCCGGCGCTGTGGACGGATACCAGGTGAATTTTCGAGTGCCTCCCGGTACCGCAAAAGGACCGGCGAGCATTCAGGTGAGCGCAGCCTGGATTTCAGGAGCGGCAGTGAGTATTCCGGTACAGTGACGACTGGCAACAAAATCGACAGTCGAAGTGGCATTCACAAAGGCTGAATCGATCGAAGCCGGTCTTTTCTGCAAGGCGGTGTGTTGGCATGCTCAGGGTCGGAAACGGGCATCCGGAAGTGCAGCGCTGGATGCCCGACCGTCCCTCTGGGCCTGCACCAGGTTCCCCTGCATCGCCATCACGGGCGTTCGCCTGTGCTGGCCTGCAACCGTTATTTCCGCCAGAAGGTTCTGCCGGACACCAAGCCTGCTGGTCGAGTACCGGACGTATCACGCCCGACGATGAGATGTGCACTGCGACCGCTCCTGAGTGGCTGGAGGATTTGGCGATCGCAGAGCTGACATAGTTTGCGCGGGCTTTCTACGACAACCTGCGAAGTACCGGTCCACTCCGGTTGCGAAGGGGACGCGTGGGCGGCCAAGCGCGCTCGAGTAGGATTATGTCAACAACAGTGACAAAAGAGTAGGATCTTGCCAGGAATGGTGACACGAATTGTCAGCAATTCTGGCAAGCGTATTTGAAAGCCGCTCAGAATCAATGCTGGCGCTGACAAGTTCTATGGCATCCTACATCGACGGTGACTTCGCCTTGATCCACGGCGCCACCGGCACTCGCAGGCGAATTCTCTTCCGGTTCACCATCGCTTTGGTCAAATAGCCCCAGGGATGTCTGCCCCGCCTCGGGCGGCTTCACCGATTCCGGTTTCACGTCCGCGCCGGCAGGTGGAACGACTTTGCTTTTCGTCTTCTTCGCGCGTCGCTCGTCGGCAGCTTCTCGTTCGGCCTTCTCGGCGGCCGCCAGTTCGTCTTTGACCTTCTGGATGTTGGTCGCAGCCTTCGCGTGCACATCCGTGAATTCGCGGAGTTGTGCGGCCAAGTCGCGGTCGAGCTCTTCAGGACTCGCCGTAATGCACAAAGGCGTGGTCAGCGCGTCGCTTTCGTCGTCTTTTACTTTCTTCGGGATCACGTTGAGAGTCAGGAGCCCTTTGCCGTCCGCCGAAACGGTCATGATGACCGTCCGATTGAAGAGTAGAGGCGCGAGTCCCTGGAACAGGCCCGTGGATTCTGTGGTCATAGTTGAATTCTCCTTTTCGTTGGGCGGCATCGCCGCCGATATCTCATTGATTGTCAGCATCATGCGGATGTAGCCAAACTCGCTTGGTGATTCGGGTCGTTGGCCGTATCCTGCTCATGTGATTGGTAGCGCTCTCGAGTTGCGAAGCGTCGCGGAGGTTGTGAGCCTCCACCGGGTCCCTGCAATGCCGCTTTGAGGACGGCGCCACAGCTGAGGTGCCCGGCATTCTTGCTCGGTTCCTCCAGCGTCGGGACCAACTCAGATTTCTGGGGGCAGACACCGAAATCTTGATCCAGCGCCCGACCGGCCGACGATGCCAACAGATTCTGCACGCGACCATCGGATACGTAGGGCTCCCCAAGCCCGGAAAGAACGGAGAGGCTTTCGTCCGCGCGGAACTCCCAAACTGTAAGGACGGACCAAAGGCACTATTCCTGTCCGGCGGAGCGCTCCGGCGCTACTTCTACCTGCTTGATGGGGACGAGCCGCAGTCTCTTTACCGGCTTCTCCGCGTGCCGCATACCGCAACGCTCGATCAGCTCCGCTTCGCTTGGCGGATGCGTTCGCTCGAACTCCAGGTAAGCGACTCGAAAGCTCGGGACCTTCCCTACGTCGAACGAGCCTTCAACGTTCTGGCACACGCCGATCTCAGAAATTGCTACGACGCGCTTTGCAAGAACGAAGATGCCGCGCCGTTGTTTCCGTACGGCGGGTTCGGCTCGATCCTGGTTGACGGCCATCTCTCCGACGACGAAGACGCTTTCTTCGCTGACCGGATACTGGCGTATAAGCCGGAAATGACCTCACGCAAGGTAACCCTGCTGCTCCGCCGTTGCGAGTTCTTCGCGGATCGGGTCGTCTGCCGCGATCCCCGGCGGAAGCTGGAGGTCTGGCTCGATTCGAATGTTCTCCCAGGGCTGGGCTGGGATCTCACATGGAACCATTGGAAGCATTGGTTACGGACTCGTATCGAGGTCCAGGCGACCTTCGTTCACGCCGGCAAGTACCGTCTGTACAACGGCGAGTGGATTCTCCGAAAATGGCAAGCCGCGCTCCCATCCCGGCTTCATGTTCACGCGCCTTCGAACGTTGCCGAGGACCTTCAGCACGCCCAGGCGATCCATGCCCTTCTCGGCGAGCACGCCGATCTGGTGCAGCACATTCGCAACCAGTGCGAGAAGATCCCCATCGAGCACACGCAGGTCGAGCGCTGGTTCGATCAAGTCAACGCGTCCGCGCACCTGAAGCCTCACCATGTCACGTGGCGTCCAGACTACGAGCCCTACTACTTCGATCAGCTCCGCAAACGCAGCCGGACATGGTTCCTGTTTCGAGACGAATACTTATTCGTGTGGCGCAACGTGTTGGTTGCGGAAATTCCGCAGCCGGGGCACGCCACGTACCTTTTCGCGAAGCCCGAGAACCTGGATGAGTTTCTGGAACGCTACGCCAAGCTCACGCGTGAGGACATCCGGCGCAATCGTGACAATCTAGCCACCGTGCTAGGCTTTGTCGGTCGCGTGGTCCGCGGCAAGCGAAAGAAGCGCTGGCTGGCCGATGTGCTCAAGCAGGCGGGTGAGAAGGCAGACTACATTGAGGCGTTTGATTGAGGAGGTTTCTATGGATTCAATGAGTGATGAACTCAAGGAAACAATCATTCGCGAGCATCCGGACGGCATTTGGCTCGTGCTCGCACAGGAGTACCCGCCTGACGTCGTGACGGCTGACGATCTGCTCTGCGGCAGGCATCGGGCTAAGGTCATTCCGTTTCCATTGCCCAGCACAGCTAAATCGGTGCGTTGGTGAACGCTACGCTTAAGGAAGGATGTATACGTGGCCGCGTCAGTCGTTACGCCTTAGCCAGAGGGCGCGAGTCTGACCACCGGAGGTCGCTGCTCGCCTCCCGGCGTTTTAGGTCTGCATAGATCTGATCCAGGTTGTAGCCGTGCTCCGCCGCGTAGGAGTCCCGCACCGCGTAAACCTCTTGGAGCACTTCGTCTTCCCACGGTTTCTGCTCAGATAAGCTCTTCCGGCGTACAGATGGTCGTTTTGGTGTAGCCATGGTTCGAAAGAATCCTCTCCACTTCCCGGCGAATACGAACGTTCGCGATATGCCGGAAGTTCCAGGTAAGTAGAAATTCACACTCTTCCACTGCCGCTGCGGCGATATGCACTGCATCTGGGCCTGCCTTGTCCGGGATCGCACTCGGAACCACCAGCAGCCGCGCTAATTCCAGTATCCTCTCATTCAAAGGGAAAAGCGAAACCTCGCCCAGCAATTCGCGCCGGCGCGAAGCCGATTCCGCATCACCACGTCCGCATTCCGCCTCGACCACCTCCGACACAACCAAGTTGTATTTCTTCCGCTCGGTCTCCCACCACCGGCGCGTGATCACCTGCCGTCCCGCCGTCACTGGCTGCCGGCTCGGTCGCGCAGCCAGATAACTCAAGATGGTGGTCTCGACATATACTTTGGGCTTCATCGCTTGTCCTGCTTTGCTACTCCACTCCGCCTTCAGCATACCTTGGTCGCCAAAGTGTATTGGGAAGGAAAGTGCCGGCTAAGCGTGGCTAGACGGATTCCTCTTCAGCGAGTCGCATCTTGCGCCCGCCCGCCTTCACCAGCATGCCGTCAAGGTCCGCCGCGAGCGCGGCCATTCCTTGTCGCACGCGTGTTCGCATGTCGCCACTGGTCCGAAGATCGTCCGCCGCCACACCCTGGAGCAGATCACGGGCACGGCCTACCAAGTCCTGCAACTGCCGGTCGTCGGTCACGTTGCGGAACGAGAAGTTCGATAGGAATTCGACGAGATTCGACACCGTCGATTGCTTGAACTTCAGCGGCTTGCCGTCTACCCCATCCTTCAGTCGCTCGGCCATGTGCGCGACCAGATCGGCCATGGATTGCCGCAACACTTGCTGGATCTCAGACGACGCCTCCGCCATCCGCTGGGCGGCCTTGTCACGCTCCTGCTCCCACACTTCCTGGGAAATGCCCTTGAGTTGGTCTGGCACGCCGAAACTCACGTACTGCCAAGACAGCCCGAACTCGCGGGTGACTTCGTCGACAGGAGGGTAGTCGGCAGGGTTGTACAAACCGCGCAACCGTTTGCCTGCGTCCTGACACAGCCCGGGGTACACGGAGAGGAAAGCCGTCACCAGAGCCTGACGGTCCTCGGCGAACTTTTGCAAGCGGTCCTCGACGGTTTCGAGCGCTGCGATAGGCAGCAGGTGAATGCCGATTTCGAAGGGCAGGCAGATGTTGTAGAGAAATCGGCGGATCTCGCCGTCGAAGCGGCCGATCGCCTTCAACTCCGCTGAATCCAGCAGATGCTTCGATACTCGCAACAGATCCTTGTCGGCATCCGCCTCGATCTGTGACGTCGAGACTTTGCGGGTGTTGCCCATCGTGGACAGACGCATCTTGATGCAGACGGTTTTCTTGGCCAGATCGACGCCCGGGTCCTGGACAACAACTTGCGCTGGCGGGCGTCCATTGTCGCCGTTGGCCGGTGCGGTGTCGGCCATGAGTGCGACGGGCATCTCAGCCACCGACAGGCTATTGAACGGAAAAAGAGTTACTTGAGTCGCCATTGCTGGCCACCTCCTGAATTTGATTTGGATTGAAGTTGGAACAGACCACCCGCGAACGCAGGCGGCAGTAGTTGAAAGAGCCAGTGTTGTTACAGCGGCAAGCCTGCGAGCGGGAAGCCGGTAATCTGAACTAGTCCTTGGGCTTCGATGTGAACCTCAAATTCCAAGGGCTTGAAATGCTCCTCGCGGTAGCGGTCGCTGAAGAGCCGTAAGACCTGATTGGCGCTGGTCCGCATCGGGAGCTTACTCGGCCTCGCAGCGACGAATCGCCCGAGCACGGCAAAGTCGAGGTGTTGTTTGATGTCCTCCCAGATCCGGCGCCTTGCTTCTTGCGCGATGCCGTACCGGGTCCAGAAGCGGCCACTGTCCAGTTCGCGTTCCGTGTAGCCGGAATACATGCCGATGCTGATTTCAGGCCGCGCGCGCTTTAGCAGCCGTATCAATTCCAGCAGATCCAGCGCCTGCTGCATGGGCTCGCCACCTGAAAAGGTGACGCCCTCAATGAATTGGGTTTGGTGTGCGGCTGCCACCTGCTCGGCAACGTCTTGCGCTTCGCGCGATAGACCAGTGAACGCGTGCGTCGCTGGGTTCCAGCAACCGTGCGCAACCCAGATTGCATCCCTGAAAGTAGACGACGGCCCGCACGCCGGGTCCGTTCACCTGGCTGTGGGCGACAAACCCATGAATCAGCATCGCTGCCCCGCAGTCCGCTGGAATGCTTCGAGGAAGCCCTGGTCGTGGATGTTCGCGTCCCACATCTCCATGAAGCTTTCGAGGTCGCGAGTCTCGCGGGGCCGGCAGGTCATCGACCCGTCGGCCTCGCGCTGGCGGTTCCATCGTTCCACGCCCGCGTAGTCATTTCGGAAGTAGTACGGCCAGAGCTTTGCTGCCCCGTTCTCCATGACAATCTCGGCGCAGATCTCTGGATCCCTCATGGCGTCGCCGTTCTGCTCTCCGTAGTGGGCGATCGACAATGCGCGGTGGCCGTTTGGACCTGGCTCACCAAGCGACTCGATCACAAGAAGCATGAACGGCGGATTCTCGATCCGCGTCCAGGTGAAAGTGGCAAGACCGCCGGCCTCTTCGATGATCTGCAAAACCGTTTTCATGGCGCTTCGTCCTCCTGTTCGATTCCCGAAGGAAAACCCAACGTTTCACCAGCCCGGTCGGATGCTTTCAGGTATTCGGAGGCAGCCAACAATTGATCGGCGTCGACCGTTCCGTCTACGTGAACTTCGATACAAGGCAGGTCGCTATGATTGAGCCGCGGCACCTCGTGGTACTTTCCGCCGGCACTGGCGAAGCAAGCTCCGTCATAACTTCCACCGGCATCGTGCCAACCACGGAATACGATGCCTTTCTCGGCGAGAGCCTGAAGCTCGGTCGTGGCCCCTTCGGATGCTTCTGCATCCACCATCGTCACCACGTTGGCAGGCAACGCATGACGGAACTCTTGCATGAATCCGAGAGCCTCAAACAGCGGCTCGTCTTCTTCACGGCACACGATCTCCACGTACGCGCGATCTCCCATAACATGTTCTCCCTCGGCTGAGCTGCATACTACGTTTGCTGCTGCGACTGCTTCACGGCAGCCGTCTGCGCGTAGAATTCACGTTTCTTGCTGGACTGGGTGACGGAATCGCCGCCACGGAAATCCTTCGCGACATCGCCACATCCCTGACCGTGAAAACCTTCGAGGTCAATGGAGCTGTTTCCGTTTTCGTCTATTTCGACGGTGATGAGTTTTTCCTGCATGATGGTTCTCCTCGCCCCTTCGTTAGCGAACAGCGAAACGCAACTGCACCTTTGGTCCTTGCGGCGTTTGAACTATTTCGCGGCCCCGGAACACGTAGCCTTTGGTCTTGGCCACCGCCATGGTCTGCCGCTCTTTGTATGCTTGCGCGACTCGGCCGAGCCAGCTTTCGTCGAACCCGCTGCACTTCCGGTCCAGGTCATCAATGACGGCCTGGAAGACTCCGGTTTCGTCCCGACCGAAGCCGACGGGCGCCAAAGCACCGCGAAGCTGCTCCCTCGGGATTGTGACCTGTACTGGTCTGTTCCAACTGACCCCGCCGTACCCTCGTAAGGCCGTTCCTTCCGTTTGTACTTCGGGCTTGTAGCCCATCTCCGTCAGCGCCTCGACCAGGTATTGCTGGTCGGTCATGGTTGTGGTGAGTTCCTCGTATTGGCTCATGGTGCCTCCCTATTCCGTTTCTCGAAATGCCCGTCTGCCAGACGCAGCAGGGCTGTCTGATTCAGTCGAAAATACTCCCGGTCGCGCCGCGCTCAAGAATCGCCCGGATGCCTGCCGGCGCAGTGCTTCGATTTGATCCGCCGCCGATCTCGAAACCGGAACGATGTACTCGGCCGACTCCTTCAGTGAAAGATTCAACCGCCACGCCTTGCGGCAGCATTCCCTGATCTCGGCACCGGTCCAGCCCTCGTCGTTGGGCCGTTCCCCATCAAGGTTCCATTTCGCGAGGTAGATCTTCCAGATCGCCTCCCGCTCCTCGGCTGACGGCAGATCGAAGAAGAATGTCCCCAGAGTGAACCGGCGTCGCAACTCCGGCGGCAGGCTCGTGATCGAATTACAAGTTGCGATCCACAGGCTCTTACCCTGGGAAATCGCATCGACGACTTGAAGCGCGGCGCGGAGGCGCTCGCCTGAGCCGCCCACCAGCGAACTCTGCATCGCCGAAAGATCGAACGCGACGGTGGGAATCCCGGCCGTGTTGCCCGCGGCTTTCGCGATCATCGACTTCGCCGCTCCCGGAGGGCCTATGGCGATGATGCCGTCCGCTCCGCGATCCTGCATCCAGCCGAGCATCGTCCCGGTCATCTCGGTCTTCACGCCGGACGTGTCGGTGCCAGTGCCGGCGAACGCCTTCTCGATCTCGTCCACAAACACCACGACGCGCGGAGATTCCTGGCCCGTGAGCACGGCGCTAAGAAACCGTCTTGATGTTGTCGCAACCGCCGATGTCCGCGAACGTTTCGCCGCCGCGCCAAATGGTCAAGCCCGGTGCCTGTTCCACGGCCTGGCGCTTTCGCTCCCATAGACGCTCGACATCCAGACCCTTCTTCGACAGCGACATTGCCAACGCTTGCTCCGCCGGAAATGCCGCGAGTCCCACCAGGGCATCGACAGCTTGATCCACGACGGACCCGTCAGGTGGAGCCAGTTCGGCTGACTCGAACATGCCGGGAATGATCTCGCGCAGGTCGTCCGCCGATGGAAGCGGCTCGTCAATAACCATTACGTCGTTCTGCAACTCAACTGGGAGCACCGAGCCGGGAGTCGTCACCAGCACGAGCATCTGGCCGCCGACCTTGAATGCGTCGCGGAGATTCCAGACGCCCTGCACGATGTCGACCTGTTCCCAGATGCGCTGCGGGTTGTTGAAGAACACAATGGCGTCCGCAAACTGTTTCACCGCAGCGCCCTTGTGAAGGGCCAACAGTACATCCGCCGGACCGGCGATAGCGGCCTTCTCGCCGAACACGTGGGCAGTAGCCTCTTTGGCTGCCTTGTTGCGTGCGGCGATGCCGCCCATGATGTCCCATGCGAATACAGGAGCTTCGGTTTTGCCGCAGAGGCTTGCCGAAACTTGAGCCATCGCGCTGGCCGGATCGGCCGTCCTGACGGCAAGTAGCGGAGTACCGGCCCGGCGAGCCGCCTTGAGCAGGCTGCGGAAATCTTCTGTGGATCGAATCATTGAATCTCTCTCCTGAAAAACGAAAAGGGGAGCCCGAAGGCTCCCGAGGTTCTGAAATTGTGTTGGAATCTATTTCACGCGATCAGCGCGGCTGCCGCAAAAATGATGGCGTTGTACGCCGAGTGCGCCAGAAATGGCGAGGTCGTCGAATTCGACTTGATCCTCAGCCAGGCGTAGACGACGCCCATCACGAAGATGACGCCGATCTGGAGACCCGTGATGCCGGCCTTCGGAAGGTGACAGAGCGCGAATACGGCGGCTATCGCAATACCCGCAATCCAGCCTGGATGGGGAACTCGTTTTCGAAGTCCCAACTCCGCCAAGCCGAAGAGGTACCCGCGAAATACGGCCTCCTCCATGAGCGGACCGAGGGTGATTCCGATCCAGGCATCCTGCCATTTGAACGGCGCGCCTTTGTACAGGGCCTGGAATAGCAGTGCGACCGCAAGACCGCAGACCGCGCCGAAGCCCAGAGCCTCCGCGTTCTCGCGGGCGCTAGTCCGGTTCCAATGAAGGAACTCGAACCCCATGGAATTGAGGCGGCCGCGGCTTGCCCATGCCAATGCCAACAGAGCGATGGTGAACACAATGCCGGCGAGTTGAAGAGGATGAACCGGAAAAGTGAGCAAGTCCGACCTCCCTACTTGAGAATAGCCAGCCCGTCCCACGTGGTGCTCCAACTCTTTCATACTTTAGTGTTTTCACCGGACGCGGACGTGGCTGCCAGTAACCAGCCGCGCGCCTGCAATCGCCTCTTGGTTCACCAGCGCGGCGCGGATGGCTTCGCCGTTCACCTCCCAACCGTCCTTGAGGGCCAGTTCCAAACGCCGACGCACTTCTCCTTCGGTCAGTTGATAAACGATCTCCTGCAATTCGGTCTTGTTGAAGCGGACGTTCCGCTCGAAGAGGCGTTCTGCGATTTGGAGGGGATCGTCGATTACCAGCGAGGCGCTGCTATTTCGCTGGATGCCGATGTCGCTCTTCTCGCCTTCCAGCTTCTTGATCCCGCGAGCCATCATGAAGGCGAACAGGAACCCCTTCAGCCTGGTCACCCGATTCTCGGCCGCCTTCTTTCTGGCTGCCAGTCTCTCCGCCTCCTTGGAACTGATGTCGGCAATCGATTGTTGCCACCGCCAGTAGCCGACGATGCGATCCACCTTGAGCCGGTAGGCCTCCAGATACGTATCGATCTCTTGGGCCAGTTCCTTCGAAATCTCGGCTCCGGCGTCCGCCGCTTCCTCGACCAGCCCCATCAATTCAATCAGCCGGTCGTCGAGATCGAAGAGCGAGCGATGGTCGCGGTCGGGCTTACGGACTATGCGACGGCGCAACGCCTCCACCAAGCCGGTGGCCTGCTCCCGTGTCGCATCGGGAAGCTGACCCTGGACACCTTCTGACTCGCTCTGCTCGAGCAACTCCGCCAATCGCCGCGAAAGGCCGGAAACCGTTTCCGGCGTAACCGGCACCACTGCCAATGCTGACATGAGGCACCTCCAGGAATAGCCGCCACTCACTTCAAAACAGGGAGAGTTGGACCGCCGGTCCCACCGGTCGAATCCAAGTCGCAGTCTCCACCGAGTTAGTTTCTTGCACCGCAATCAGCGTTTCGAGTGCTGCCGGCAAGGCGGTGTCCAGAACCTCGACTGGCCCTCTGTGTCGACCCACCAGATTCTTCCAAACGTCTGCGGCGGCTTCGCCTACACCCTGACGAGTGACGAGATCGCGCGCCATTGCGGTAAGCAGGTCGTCGTCCGCGTCCATGGATTGAAGCCCATCGGCGTGGAGCTTGCCTTCCATCGGCAGCGACGCCATCAGCTTCTTTCCCATCAGCCGTAGGCACGACTCCTGAGCCGTCTCTGAGTAGGTCAGGAATCCGACGCGAATCGGGCGCTTCTGCCCAATCCTCCAACTACGCCGGCTGGCTTGACGGAGCGTGTATGTGGAGTACCCGGTTTCATAGAACAGCAGCACCGGGAAGTCCAGCAAGTCGAGGCCGACGCTGCACAGCTTGGGGTGAGCCAGGCAGACCTGCATGCCGTTCCGAAGCTGCCGCTCGTACCAAGCCTCGCGATCGGCCGGCGGCACTTCCGCAGTCAGTATCTCGACGCGAATCCCTTCCTTCAAGAGAAGATGCTGGAGCCGCCGCGTCACGTCCCGCTTCCTTGTATAGACGGCGAACACGTGGACCTTTCTGCCCACCGCAAGCTCGCGTTTGATCTCTTCGATCAGCCGCCGCTCTTTCGCGTAGACGAACTCCTGGTCCAGATCCACAGGCTCCGAAATGACGAATCGCTCGCGCTCCCCCGTCTCAGGATTCCGGTCGAACCCATAGAGCGTTCCCAGCCCAAACGGCCGGTCCGGATACAGCAGAAGCGCGTTCATGGCAGTACTGACCACCGAGGCGTTACCGTGATGCGCGCGCAGCGCTTCCCGAACGTCGTCCTCAAGCTGTCCGTATGCCACTTTCATCGTTGGGTCCATCTCGACCGAGATGACTTCCTCCTCGTACGGCGGGAGCGCATCGGAGATGTCTTCCAATGACACAAACGCGGCCAAGTTCATCAGGAAGCCGCCAAAGAGCAGCGGCGATGCGCCCGGCCGGCGCTTCACGGTCGTCGTCACCTTGGCCTTCGAGCAGGCGTTGTCAGCGGCCTCGATGGTCGTAACCTTTTCGAGTACGCCGTACACGCTGGCGAACTGCCGCACGCCAGCCTCGCCGTGATCGAATCCTTCCTCGCGCATCCGCTTGGGCTCGACCCGGTAGAGGATGTTGAAGACGTCGTCGGCGTAGCCGCCCAGCAACGTCCCGGTAAGAATCACCGTCCGGTCGCAGGCGGACGCCATCGTTCCCAAGGCATTGCCTTGCGCCGTTTCGCCCTTGAGCTCGTGAACTTCATCGGCGATGCCGTAGTCGAAGAACCCATCGAGATACCGCCCGATGAACTCCATGGGCGCCATGCGCGGGATCTTCGCATTGTCGGCTTGCCACAGCGCGCTATGGAAAGGAAGCCTCGCCTTCACGCGAGTCCGGCAGAATCAGCTCCGAGTGCTTCACCTTTCGGAAGTCCGCCCGGCGTAGTTGATCGTCCGACGTCAGAATCGGTTTCCCCGTATCCGGATTCACGACACTTCCGTGAAACGGCCCCGAGTGGGGTGTTCCGTAGGCGTGGCGCCAGAAGTAGCCGAGCTTGGCCCGCTCTCGCGATATGACGAAGATCGAGGGAGCGCCAACATTGGCGTTCCAGCGCGCCCGCGCCGAGCGGTGACGCTTCGCCAACCGAAGCTCGCTCAACGTCGTTTTCAGCCCCTCCCGGACGATTCGTCCGTTACGGAACTTCACTTCGTTCACTCCCGTGAAGCCATTCGACGAAGCGCCGTTTCGCACGCCATCGATGAAGAAGACCCGAACGCCGGGCAGCGTTAAGAAACACTCGCGCGCCCATTTTTCAACCAACTGGGGCGGCACCATAGTCAGCGCCGTGAACCGCTTCCCGCGCGCGTGCGTGAACACACTCCCCAATGAGATGAGCGTCTTGCCGGTGCCGCATTCGGCCACAGCGGCCGCGCAGCGTGCCTCTTCCCATCGCTTGACGATCCCCATGATCGCTAGCGCCTGGGCAGGAAATGGCTTCCGCTTCAGTTCGTTGATGCGCGGGCCAGACCGGGTCTGAGGGTTGATGGAGCGGCGGAAACTGATCGACAACGCGGTGTCCCAGCTCGGCTCCATAGGTCTTGAGGTAATCGTTAATGCAAGTCAAAGCGCCCATGCGCGCACACTCCTTCTGTTCCAGAGAAAGACAAGTAGGGAATAGGATGACGCAGACGACGCGTCTAGGCAGCTTCCAGTGGCAGGATGGACGCAGATACTTCCGGCGGCACGGCGATGAGCTTGCGTTTTATGCCCGTGCTCAAGATGCGCAACATCCGGAGCTTGGTGCCCTTGATTGCTACGGGTGAACAGTTGAACCCCAGAAGCTCTTCCACCAATCCGCGCCGGTCAAGATCCGCCCGGAACCATTCGGCCCATTCGGGAAGCGCCGGGAGACCGAACCGTACCGCCAAGCGATGCAGTACGAACTCGGGCGAGCCGTCGTAGAGAATTGTTCGCCGCGCTTGCCCGTCGGCTCCGAGCGTAGTCCCAAAGAGCGTCTGCGAAACCGCGGCCAGATGCCGCACCGGTCGCTTCCGGCCAGGAATCTGGAGCGATGCCCGGTACATCACCGGCTTCTCACCCAGGAACCCGAACAACTCGGCCCCGCCAGGCAAGCTGATCTGAAATCGTTGCTCATCCGCGATGGCCGCCGCGATGGCGCCAACTTCCTGGTCGCCGCCAAACACAGACACCAGATGAATCTGCACTGCGGAACGCGGTTCCGCAGGCTTTTCTGCAACCAAGCGATCCATGTGCAGAGACACCTCGGTGATCGTGTCACGCGTCTGCCGCACAAACTTCAACTTCCCCATTCGCAGGTGGGCGTTCTCCATGTGGGGCCTCCTTGCCGCCGTCTTCTCGCGGCTTCTCAGACAGAAGCTCGATGCGGCCATCGGTGAACAGGAGCGTCAACCGTTGGCTGAATCGTTCCTTCTCCCGAATGACCGTCTCCCCGTCATCGCCTTCTTCCTCCGTTTTGTCGACGACCTTGATCGCCTCCCAATGGGCGACATGGCGCTCGGCTCCATTGCCGAACACGCCATTGAGCAGACCGCTCACAGCGCACAATCCGACATGACCAGCGTGCAGAGGAGTTAACGGCCGCCCGAAGAATTGCTTTCGTTGGGCGTGAGTCACTCGCTGGGCCTGCAGCCACGCCGGTGACTTCGCCAGCAGATCTTCCACCAAGTCCAGCGGGAGTCCCCGGTATTCCATTCGTACCGGCCCGCTTTGCGGTACGGCATACGTGCGATCCGCTTCGTTCGGCAGCGGCGGGATCTCTTCATATCGTCGCGTCAACTCTTGAAGCTTCCAGTTCGCCTGGTTCACCGCCTGGTCGCTCAACCGATTCTTCTCCGTCGCGGATCGACGAACGCCGAATACCACGGCCTGCTTGTAGCGCTCTGCTTCCGGCTCAGTCAGCCGGTAAATCGCCTTGTCCTTGAAGTGCGGACTCAAGATATTCCGGCACTCATAGATGCGGTCGAACGGTATCACCAACGCGAGTACGCCGCCGGGCTTGAGCCAGCGGAAGAACTCTTCCAGAAACAGCTTCTCCATCCGCTGATTCTTACCTTCGCCGACCTCAAAATCGTAAGGCGGGTTCAGATACAGCAAGGAGAACGACTCCACGGGTGCCTTGGCGTCGAAAGCGTTGCCTTGGATCACCTCATCGAGAGTCGTTCGCGCTTCCAATGCGCGGTGCGCATCAAGCTCAATCCCGTATCGTCTGGAGCAGCTATTCTCCGTGATCGCCACCAACGCCGCGCCCGTACCCGCGCAAGGATCGAGCGCACTCGCCGGTTCATTCGGAAACTGCAAGAATCGCCGCATCCGTTGGGCTTCCCGCTGATGCAACGGAAAGTACCCAAGCCGCATCCGTCCTTCCAGCCTCATTTTCGGCCTCCCTTCAATGCTCGCGGTGTTGCTGCTGCCCGACGGACCTCATGCGATCGCCGATGCTGGACCGGTACGATTGTCAAAGAATTGCGCGTGCAGAATCCCCATCTCCGTCGCCAACTCACTCTTGAAGGCTTCCAACTCCGGGTGCCGTGCGATGAAGGTCAAGACCGACGTTGCTGTCAATCGCACTCGGTCGTCCGAAACGATCAACTTATGGCATTCGTGGCACGCCGCCCAATCACCGACGCTCTCACCTACAACGCCACCAGCAACATAGCCTATGAAATTCCGCGCCGGATGCCGCCACCCGGCGTCGGGCGCGGAGCAGAAATCACACAAACAGGCCATGGTTCCTCCCTTTCGCGAACTTCGAGTGACTCTTCAGAACGGGCACGTCTTCATCGCTGCCATCGGCACCGTGCGCCGCTTCACGCGTTCCAGCGGGCGGCTTGCCTGGCGTCGGACGCTCGGCTCCCTCCTGCGACCGGAGCCCAGGAAACGCACGGTGCTGGGGATGATCTCGACGGAAACTTCCTTGCCGTTCTGCTTTGAATCGTACTGACGCACCTGGAGGCGTCCTTCGACGAAGATCCCGTCGCCCTTTTGGAGATGCTTCGCGCATGCCTCGCCCACGCCGTTGAAGGCGCAGACGCGGAACCAGTCAGTGGCTTCCTTCTGGTTTCCCTCTCGGTCCTTGTACCGCCGGTTGACGGCCACCGAGAAGTTGACGACGGGGTCACCGCTCGGCAGGAACTTCATTTCCGGAGTTCCGCCGAGATTGCCCATGATCTGAATCTTTGTGTATCCCAACATGTTTGTATCTCCTGTTCGTTCGAAATGCGGACCCGTCCCCTTGGCGCATAGCGCGGCAGGGGCCAAGTCCGGTTAAGTGTTGATGAGAATCCCGGTGGGCAGGCTGCCCGCGGGATCAATGAATGAGCGGCCGTCACTTCGGCGGCGCTCCAGTGCTAGGGTCTACGCTGCGGCTCTCCGCTCAACGTCAGTCTGTTTGCGCGCTGCCCGCTTGCGTGCCAGCATCTTCTGCTGATACTCACGGCTCTGCCGGTTCTGCCGCAGCTTCGCGCACTTCCTGCATCGCTCCGCGTTGGGAGAGGTGCTCTTACATGGAATGCCGCAATCAGCGCAGTCGTACTGCCTGAGTTTCATTTGCGGGTACATGCTCGCCTCCCACCGTCACGCCTCCGAAGCCGTCCACTGATCCCGATGCCGCTCCACCCACCGCAACGTATAGCTCTGAAGCCCTCGGAGCCACTCTTCGGGCACCTCAGACCGGACAAGCATTTCCTCTTCGGCTCGTGAAGGAGTTGTCACCAGCTTGGCGCTGCCGCGACCGCATCATGTATTCACGCAACTCCCCGGTCCATCTCGTCATGGGCAGATACAGCCATGCGGGCGTGAGCGCAAACGCCATCTTGTCCGCAAGGCAAAGCCGGCTGATGGGCAAGCCCATGCGGCGGCTCCAATATCGGGAATGCCGCAGGCACTCGTCTTCCCACGCCGGTCCGAACAGCGAACCCATGATCCGCGCTCCGAGCACGACATGCTCTTCGCCCTCCGGACCATCCATGTCGCCGCGTCCGACATAACCGATGTCGTGCAGAGCGAAGGCAGAACCACAGGCGCGGGTCCCAGGGGAAGCCGAACAGCCGCTTCCATCCCCATGCGACAAAGAACGGGTGCAAGAGAAAGCAATGCGCTCCACCAATCACACTTTTCGTGCCCACCTTCATCGCAGGTCTCCTTTCGCGACACTATTTCGCGGCCAATTCCGGAGCAGTCGCTTCTGCGATTTCGACGTCCTCGTCAACGACGACTATCCGGCGGCGCTTCGGCGCTGGAACGAACTTCCGGTAGAGCGGCCAAAGCAGCACTGTGCCGGTAAGCGCGCCTATCAGAACCCCAAGCTCGTTCGTTCGGCCCGAAAACAACGCGGCCAAGAATAGAAACATGCAGAGCTTCGTCAAGTAATCCTTCATCTTCTGGCTCCTTTGAATGGCGGACTCCTGCAATTCCTCAAGACGCGATCGCTACTACCGTCCCCGCAGGGTCCTTCTCGGCAGAGCCCGCGCCGCCAACCAAGCCATGAACGTGCCTGCAGTTCACGCACGAAACTCCGGCTGTGACAATCTTCACCGCCTCCAGGAAATCGCTGGGGACCGCCTTCACTTCGCCGCTCCGGGTCAGGAAGGCTGGCGCCAACCCCTGCTTCCGCAGCTTCTCGGACAATTGGCCATCCACTCCTCGAAAGATCACGGACGACTCGACCGGTGGCCGTTTCCCTTCTGCCTTTGGCTTTCCCAGTTGGTGCCTTGAGATCACCAGTTGGTAGGTTTCATCCACGCGCGCCATCTCGACGCCAATCAGAGCCTCACCAATCGCCACCGCGTGGACGCCGTTGGCGCCGATGCGATCCGCCTTCTGCAGCCATTCCATCCGCGACCCATCCGCCGCGAAGAAGGAGATGTAGCGCCCGAATTCCTTGGCGCTCCCGCCGCTTTCGACGCCCCGCAGAACCCACCGCTTCGCGCGGTCCTGCCGTTCGGCGGTGACCCATGTCTGGCAATAGATTCCCAGGGATTGCAGTTTCGCCATCATCGGCTTCGGCAGCACCAGTCGAGACTCGTTCGCCATCTCCTCCTCCTAACGCGCGTTCGCCGGAGCAGGCGCACCAAGCGCCGCCCGGATCTGTATGTTTGTGCAGCCAGCCCAGCACAAGTACTTCGAGGGCTCCTCAACCGAGATGGCCAAGTTGTCCTTACCGTGATCACGACCAGCCACCGCGCAACTGGGGCATTGCGTGACCCAGTTCCGCCCAACGCGCCGCAGCCCTTCCCGATTCACGCGGTCGAGAATCTGAAAGTGCGATCGCGCGGAGCGCGTGCCCGTCAGCGGTTGAGGCCGGGGATTCTCGTCTTCGAGCGCAAGGCCGGCGACCAGTTCCAAGAGTCGCCTCTCCGTGACGCGCCGTAGTTTACGCAGGTACTTCATTTGCGCTTCGAGGTCGTGCTGTGCGCCGTAAAACCAGTAGCGCCGGTTGACTGCCCGGTGAACACCGAGCGGTCCGCGGATCGCATTACCAAATTGCGTAGGTTCGATCCGATCCTGCTTCGGAAACAGTTCAATCCCGTCCGAGGGGCCGGACGCCTTTACCTGAACCGAAAGTTTGCCGGCCAAGTGCCGGATGTACACGCGCGCGTGCTTGGCAAGCACAGGCGTCTCAAACAGAATCCAAAGATGTCCGCCCCGCCGACTCTGTTCCAGCGCTGCTTGGATGCCGTCCTGCTGGAGTTCGTATTGCAATTTCAGCAAGTCGTCGAGCGACCGCTTGTAGTCTGCGTCGATCCCCATCCACTTCACTCGTTGTGTTTCTGGATTGATCGCGTAGATCCCGAGCGTGATCTCGCCCGCCAAGTGACGCCGGACATCTTCCAATTCCAGTCCCAGCTCACCGCCGCCCTCGGCGCGTGGCCGGTAGTAGTAGTGCCGCCCCGACTCGGGGTGCGGCCGAACCGACTGCCGCGTATACGCGAGTCGGTTCACGAACCACCGCGCGTACTCGGTCGCCATCTCGGGCGTTGCCAGCAAGACTTCCGGCATAGGTATTCTTTACACCCGTTTCCCGCAATCGCAAAGCGAGTTGCTGCTACCCTTTCGCCGCCCGGAGGAGGGAAGGATCTTCCGCGAAGTCCAACAGCCGGAAGTCTTTGATTTTCTGACGCATGTCCACAAGGGCGTACCCGCCGAACACGCTGTCGGCCAGATTCAGCAGCCAGAAGCTGCCTTTGCGCCGGTCATATATATAGAACTCCCCGGACCGCTCGTCGCCGGGGACCATCACGAACAGCAGCAGCCCTTTCGAATACTCGACCCAGTGGGCGACCACCGCCTCGGCCACCGTCAGGAAGGTGCCGACGATCTCGGTCACGTCCCGTCCGGGGCGCACATTCATGTCTCGCGTGCTGAGTACCTCGCTCGCGCTCACGTTCTGATTTCCAAACATCTGAATTCTCCTTTTTGAAGTAGGTTGGTTGTGGGCAGACACACGCCGCCCGCGAACCTACGCCTTGGGTGTGTGGCTGTCCTTTTGCAGAGGGTTAACGGCTTTCCGGGACGGGAGCCGTCAAAGAGGTGGGAACAGGATGCGTACCCAGGGCATGCAGCGCATATATTAAGGATGGAGTTCGGTCAGGCCGCGCTGCTCGGAACGCTCCGGGCCTGACCCCAGATTTTTGTGATGGGTCATTCAGCTAGGTGGCCAATTTGCTGAGCGCCGCTTCGAGAACAGGAGCGTCTGCATCAGTCAGGCTCTTTAGCCGTTCTAGCGTCACCTTGCCGTCGGTGGCCTGTGCGATCACGTCGCCGAACTTTGCGGGCCAGCCGGTGCGTCCACTGTCGGCAACCTTCCTGGCCGCTTGAAGCAACTTACCGCGCAGTTCCTCGATTGAGCCATGCACTTGTTGCTGGGTGGCACCGGTCGTTGCCGTGCCGACCTCGGCCTCCACGCGCTTCAGTAGCGCGCACAGCCCGTCGCGGTCGGGGATATCGTCCAATGAGTCACTGGCGAAGTTCAGCTCCCGGCAAATGGCTGCATAACGCCCGTCGGGCAATTTCGCTGATGCGGTTCGAAGCCGCTCGATTCCGTTTGCCAGATCGGTCAGCTTTTCGAACACCGTCGTAAGCTTCGCGAATCCGATCTTGGACGCATCTGTCACGCCGCCGTATTTCTGCAGCGTGAACTTTGAGAGACCGAAACCAACCGTCTCGCACAACTGCTTTACTTTGGCCAACGTCTCCTGCTGAACAAGTCCTTGACGCGGTTGCGTTGGACCCGCCGAATGCGGACGGGATTGCGGCTGCTTCTGCCGCCTCGCGTGGGCGGGAAGCGCCCAGTCCGGCAAGTTGGGACTGCGCACCGGACGGTTGTATTGATCCAAATCCTCCCAGACTTTGTCGAGGTCGTACAGGTACCGGCCCAGTCCGAAGCAGGCGCAAGCGCGCTTGAATGCCTGGGCTTCCGCTCGCGTCGCCGAATTCTCGTCGTCCGCCCATTCCTCTCCGACGCCGGTGTGGGACCCAAGGCCGCTCACGGATACCGTTGAAACGACCACGACCTTGGCGCAAATGACGCTCTGCTTCTGTCCGTTACCACCCTTGTTGAGCGTCCGCTCGAAGTTCTGTGCCACCTGGACGCTGTAGGTGCGTGTCCAACCCCACTCGCCGAAAATCTCATTCAGCCGGTCCGTGTAGGCACGCTGGTCTGCGTACGCCACCAACTGGCCCCGTTTCACCGGGCCATTTCTTCCTTGCTGGCTCGACGTCGCCGTCACGCGCCACTTGATTTCCGCCGGGTCGAACGGATCGAGCAACTGATTTCTGATCTCCTCAATGCGCGCCGGCGTGAAGCCAATGTGCGCGACCATGCCATCCATGCCGGGCGCCGTCGCGATAGGCGGCGCCGAATTGTCCTGCGTACCTGCTGTTCCATTCACGTACATCTGCTGTTCTCCTTCATTTGATTTGTTGGATTGACCGCATCACATCCGTCGAGGGACCGCTCCCTCACCCGTACATGAAGAATTCCGCGCTGACACTCCCTGGCATTGCCAACTCGCAAACGCGCTCCCGAAAGCTCCCGTCGTACTCGAACGTCGTTCCACCGAAGAACCGGACGTGCGAATATCCCAGCGCTTTGAGTCGCGGCTTTAACCAGTTCTCCTCGAACCCTAGCGTCCACGCGCCATCGTATTCGCGGTAGTCCACCAGTTCTTCGAGATCCCTGTACCGTGATTTCGTATCTGCAAACGCACCATAAGCCATGCTCAATCTCTCCTTTCGATTACGATCAGCCTCCCCGGCGTACCTGGATGCGCGACGATCTGCGGCCACAGATTGCGCCTAAGCCGCCCCAGTACGGACGCACTTCCGCATCGCTCTGCCGTCCACCGCGCCATCAATTGGAATGAGGATCACGATTGACGAGAGGAAACACGCCGCACTATCGCGCCAAACGGTGAAGCTCAACGCGCTCACCTCAAGTCCGCACGCGCCACAACCGTGTCACCACGGCTACGCACCACTACCCAATTGGCGTCCCACTCGCACCACCAACACACACTTCCCGCGCTGCAATTCACCCACTCCAGCCCGCCACTCCGCGCTACGGCCAACCTAATTCCTCAACCCACTGGCACCACAACCCACACACACCACAACCCACACTTCACAACCACCAATCCATTCCCCCACCAGCACGGCGCACACACTCCACCACCAACACCCAATCGGCCAACCCTACAACCCCACTCAAACCCATCCGGACAGGCCGATTCAGCCCACCAGACCGAAAACAGCCTCAAGCTACCCGTAGTCGGATCGCAACATACTGAGCCCGAGATACTTCCAGGCGCAGCGGTGCAGCAAAGGAACGGCAAAGACACACCAATGGCGTGTCAAAGGGCTTCTTTCTTGAATACGTTTAGGAGAGGCAGTCCGCGAGCCGATGTTGCACTTGCTGGGCGACATCGACGAGCACTGCTTCGGTGGGATGTTCCGCGAATTGGTGGGCCTGACAGACGTACACTTGGCGGCCAGTACCGCGCAAACCGTTCAACAGGAAGGACTCCATCTGCACGTTGCACACCAGGTAGAGGACGGAAGTGATCTTCGTTTCGCCATTCAATATCCCGGCAATGCGCTTGTACTGCTTGGTGGTTTTCGGGCTGCGTTCGTATTCGAGCGCGACCTTTCCGGATTTCTGCCCGCATCGGAACGTCACGATCGCGTCGTAATCCTTGGCGTAGCCAAAGTTCGTTAGCTCGTTGTCGGCGCGAATCTCGGGTTCGTACAACCAGGACGACACGACGCCCGCCTGGCGCAGTTTCAGTTGCAGCTCAAATAATTCGACATCGTGCCACACATGGTCGCGGTTTCCGCGGTTGGAATTGCGCGGTCCGGCTTCGATGACCGTCGGCAGGCGGCCTTGCAAAGACCGGGCGCCTTCATCTCCGAGCGCAAATACCGGGGCGGCCATCCCGTCAACAACGAGGCGAATGAGGAAATGCCGCTCACTCAGGATGCCAAGTCTGCGGACAAAGCTCTTCCACTTGCTCTCGTCGTAGACGGGATTGAGTGCCCGGTAGAGCTGCCACGCGGTGGCGTGCCCGGCCTGGTAGACCTTCCGAAGTGCCGGAACATCCAGCGCATCGGACAGCACGATGGCTCCCTTCGGGTATCGCATGTCACCACCCTTTGACGTTCCAGTCACCATCCGGCCCGCCCGGCGTGAGCACGGCCGAGCCCAGTCTGCCGCGCAACCAACCATGGCGGCCGACCAGGAGGAGCACTTCCTGCCTCGCCTTCCATTCCGAAAACGAAACCAGGAGGCTGTCTTTGGGATCCCAGCTTCCATCATCGAGGGTCCCGACGAGTTGCTCCGTTACCGAAACGAGGTACCAATCTGGCGTCGAATTGCGGCGGACCCGTCGTTGAAGCGCCAGCTTTCGTATCCCCAAGTGCTCCCCAAGTGGCGATGCCTGCCAACACGATCCACTCAAACCTGACGTTCCTAGCGCCTCCTGATACAGTCTGCTGTTGAGTCGGACGTGGCCGAATACCTTGGCCCGGGGCCGCAATCCGCGCTGATCGAGCACGCCCGAACTATTCCAGACGACCGGCCGGCCGTCATTCGGCTCACGCCAGTAACTTCCCAACGACAGAACGCAGACGATCATGGCTTGGCCTTCCGATCTTTCTTGCCCGCCAGTTCAGACTCGGCGCGCTCCAGACGCGCCACCAGGTCGGGATCAGGATGCGCAGCCTTGCGCCTTCAGCTCGGCTTCGAGGGCAGCCAATCGGCCGTCCACCTGCGCGTGTTCGACCTTGCTTTGCTCCAACTCGTGTTGCAACCGCGCACAATTCGCGCGCGATGCCGCAAGTTCCGTTTGCAGTTCGCGCACAGTCAGCGCCGAATTTCCCGAGTCGAGTCGTCCCACCAATCCCGGAACTCTGCCCTTCGATCACGCGATTGCACAACTCAATGTGCCGGTTGTGGCGGTCGATTGCCTCCAGAGCCCGGCTCTCGGCGATTGTTCTCGCGTTCAGCGCGTCGGTCAAACACTCCGCGGCAACCCACTTGATCTGGCGCATCTTGTCCCACCAGACCCAGCACAGCATGAGCAGAATGACGATCAGTCCCAACTGAAATGACGCCAGCCGGAAGTAGGGATTGCCGACCGACTGCTCGCGGAGGTTCGCCAGTCTCCGGTCGATCTCCGTTCCCCAATTGATCTGCTGGGGATTGAGAACGCGCAAATAGAATCCGAAGATGGAATCACGCGGCGCCACCGCGCCTACGGGAATGGGCCGGTAGGGCTGCGCGGGATTGACGGCAACCACACCAGAACCGCTTTCAACATACCGAATCGCCGGTTCCTTGCCTTTTGGAGTTTGCGCCGATGCGCTCTTCGTGGGCGCCGGCGGCGCTGTCTGTGGTGCCTGGCCGAATGCGTCAATCGCAACGATGAACATTAGAGTCGCTCTCAGTGACATCGTCTGCCTCCTACCGGCGCCGTGGAAACGCCACCATCGCCGCCAGCTTCTGATCCTTGAATCGTAGGTTGGCGCCTTCCGAATCCTCACGCGACGACTCCAGTTTCGGCAATACCGTCGGCTCAAAGAGCGGTACGCGGATATCGCTCGGTGGCCGAACATGCAGACGGCCGTGCAATGTTCCCTGGATCGGGTCCGTCATGAGGATCTCCATCTTGCCCTTGCCGAGATTCTTGATGTGATGATCGAGGGCGCGGAATTCGAGTTGCTCGCGCTCGGACGCGCCCAGCGCCTTGTCGTATCGTTCGAAGCCCAGGAAATCGTTGCGCCACAACTGCTGCGTTCGTTTCTGAACCGGGACCTGGGAAGATGCCTGCTTGAAGTACTTGGCGGTCTCCTCGTCGCGCGTTTGCATTAGCATCGTTGTACCCGGCGCCGACGATACGTCCTGTTGGAACCCTTTCCCGACCTCAAGCAATTGCGGAAGGGATTGCAGGGAGAACAGGAACGCCGTATTCGTGCCGCGCGCCGTGTTCAGGATCTGCGCAAAGTTGCTGTAGCCGAAAGGAGCGAATTCATCCATTACAACGGAGAAGAGGGGTTTGTTCCGCCGCTTCCGTTCGGTCTCCGTCTCGTATCGCTTGCCGACGACCAGTTGTAAATTCTGAAGCATCATTTTCCCAAGGGCTTTCACAGGGGCCGCGTTCTTGTTGATGTTGAGACTCACAAACAGGATCAGTTCGTTGTCGATGACGTCATTGATGGACAGCAGGTTGTCGTAAGGACCGGTGATCACGCTCAGTTCGTCGTCGAGGAACGTCATGCACTCGTTGAGTAAGCCCTGAATCTTTTGTAGGCGCTCGCGGTCGCCGAAGGACTGGAATAGGCTATGGGCCGACATTTCGAAGTTCAACCGGCGCTGCGTGGAGATTTCCGGATCCCGCGCCATGCACAATCGCGCGATGGCCACCTGGTCCTCAATCACTGCCTGATCAAACGCCATGACCATCACGTCGTAGAAGTTGAACCGTTTGCCGGTGTAGTGAAGAATGCGCACGATGTCTGCAAGGTAATTCAGTTGATGCTTCGCGAAGAACTCGTTTTGCAGATTGAACGATCCAAATACCATGGACACCTGCGCCATGTAGTTGTCATCTTCGGACGCAAACGGGTTGTACTGGACCGACAGGTCGGGCCGGGAGGGATTCAGGAGGCGCAGATCGGCCATGCGGCCGGCGCGGTGTATATAAGGTAGGAGCGAGTGGAAGAACTCAAGGTCTCCTTTCCCATCGAAGATCACCATCGGGATCTTCTTCCGTTCGCCGGGAGGTCCGACGCGGCGCATCAAGTCCTGGGTGATGATGTTCCGAAGGAGCGTGGTTTTGCCGCTGCCGGTCTGTCCCAACACCAACGCCTGCATGACCCGGGTTTCGTCATTCCACTTCCAGGGTTGACCATGAACGTCGTATCCGAGAACGACCGCGTTCTCTTCGTTCCACGCCTTCTCCACCAGTTCCCGCTCCCCGCGTGGCGGGACGGTCGGTAGTTGCTTCGGCCAGGCTTGTTCTCTGATCGGCCCCGCTCGAAGGAACTGCTGAACGGCGATGAACGCCGCCGCAACAATCAGCAAGAGCCAAAGAGTCGCTTCGGCAATCTGCTCGTCCCGGATGAACCAGGCGTACTTGGCGATTGCGGCAACGAGCAGGTACGCCACCAGCAACAGGAGCCAGATCAGAAGCGCGGGGTTTTCTTCGATGAGAGACGGGCGGTACTTGATGTTCGGGTTCTCTTGCATGGAGGGGACTCTCTATCTCAGATGGAAGTAGCTGAAGATCAGAAGTCCGAGCAACGCGATGCCACACACTGCGACCACCCACCGCTTGGGCTTCCGTCGTTTCTTTTGGAACGGATTTCGCGGGTCGAGGAGTGTGTCTCCCATGAGATTCCGTAGTCCCATGTGGCGACGGTCCCGGAGCAGCTTCTCGAATTCCGCGTGGACTTCCTTTACGGTGAACACTCCCGGCTCATTCGACGGCGGGCCGGGCACGGGCCACCTCCGGTGCGGCTGTGGGCTGGAGAACCAGGAGCGCGTCCACCTCACCTTTCGCGTCAGCCGCAAACTGCAATCGCAGTACGGCTACGGTGTCCGGCGAACTGGGTCTAGTTTCTTCCAGCACAAGCCAGCCCCAGCCCTGACCACCCGCAAGGACCATCGCAGTTTGGTCGGCGTCCACAACTCCCACCGCGGTTGCGGCATCGGCTCTAACACTTCGCGCGAGCTTTTCACCGAGCTGACGTTCTCCAGCCGGAATGAGGGACTGCTGAGCGCGGACGCCTTCCAGAAACCAGGCAACCGGGCGAATGGGTAGGTACCCGGCGCCCGAATGGTTGACCACCGCATATCGCAGGTAGAGCCGGTGATTCTTGCGATAGAGGTCGCGCACCGTCACCTCCACGCGTCCGCTCGTTTCCCGCTCGCCCGTCACGGAAACCGGCATCGCTTCCGTCAACATCTCAACTGGCAATCGCGGGGCGACCTCGGCCGTGGGCGGCGCGGGGATCGAAGAAGTCACAGCCGTGGCGACTTGATCGATGGCGAAGTGCATTTGATCGATGTCCGCGGCTGGAACCAGTTCGTAGGCGTAACGGCCGCCGCTGGTCCAAATGAAGAGATTGGTCCTCGCGCCTTCGTCGGTGGGCGTGACAAATACCTTGTTCTCGCGGCGCTCGACCGTAAAAGCGCTGCGATTCCCGACCGCCACCATCGTTACCGCGTCGGATAGTTCGATGACCGTCAGATGGTCCTTCGCGGTTTCGACACGAAGGACTTTTGTTGGGTCTGGTTTCTGGGTCTCCAGCTTTTGTGCCATCAAGCCCAGCGTCATTGTCGCCGCGGCGACTGAGATCGTCAGGAACGATTTCATATGGTTGGTACCTCCTGGTTGGTTTGGCCATGGCCAGGAACCACAACTCCGAAGAGTAGTGATCCCTGGGCCAAGACCGACAGATTCGATGCGAGCAATCGCATTTCTTCCATCACTTCTGCCCGTCCGATGTCACGCGGTTTCCTGCGTGACACCAGCCGGGGTTGGTTTATCGAATGGGTTTTGCCGGCGACGCTACCCACGGTATTTGCCGCGATCCGGGAACTTCGAGCTTCCCGTTGCGAATCTCACCCGCGCCCGCACTGTAAGGGAACGGATGAACCCACTGAACGCGACCACCGTCAAAAACAACCTGTCCGTCCCGCGTCACCGCCATCAGGAAGGTTGCCTTGGTATACATCTGACCGTCTCCACCTTCGACCTGCTCGACAAGGAAACAACGTCCCTCGTCGTCGATTTCGACCATGCCTTCGCTCACCTTCGGTACCGCCAGTTGGACTGGACGGCCGCCGGTTCGCTCGACAATCGCTTTCAACATCTCGTTGGGAAACGCGTAGAACGGAAGAGAGCCAGACGCCTGGTCGCTCTTCGTGCCGCAGACCACCGTGTGGAGCGCCTGCAGCCATCCCATGCGATTCTCTTGCTTGTGCCCGGCCCAAGTGCGGACGAGCCAGATCAGTGAGCGAATCTCTTCTTGCCACTGCTGGTCGTACGCCCCCAAAGCCGCCCGAGCCTGACAGAGGGTATGCAGCAGCTTCGACTTCTGCGCCTTGTCGTCCTTACCCGACTCGAACGCAGCTTCGGCTTGCTGAACTGTCCCTAACAGCACCTGCTTCCGCGCGATACCAGCCTGGATCGTGATGGCCCAAGCTTTGTTCAGCTTTCGGCAGTCATCGACCATGCCCTGGGTAAACTCATACCCTTGAACAAGGCCTCGGAACTGTCCTACTGGCATCCGGTTCGTGAAGAAGTCGGTGAGTTCCTTGCGGACCAGGTTGTACATGGCTCCAATACGGTCGCTGGGCGGACATTCGAAGTGTTCCGGCAGATCCTTGACGGATCGAACCTTCTTCGCTCGAAGCCACTGCGCCGCCGGAGTCAGCTTGATCGCATCCCGGATGGAGCGGATCTTTTCCTGGTCGGGTGTTACGCCGTGTTTCAGTTGATCCAGGGCGTTTTGCAGTTGCTCGACCAGCTCGCGCTGAAGATCTTCCCGGCCAGCCGCTGTGCATTGAGTCATCAGGTCGGTGATTGAGCCGATCTGATTTCCCATGGCGCCAACGGCTACCTGCGGAAGGTTCCACCACGGTGAGCGAGCCTTCTTTGCCTTGGTTTTCTCGACAGCGCCGTTGCCTTTGTAGTTGAAGCGATGCTCCACAAACCTCGGGAAGCGGTCGCCTTCCACTACGCAGACAAAGTCGAAGTCGTAGTCTCCCCCATTCTTGGCCGCGGTTTTCGAGTGCAAAGTGAACGTGCCCTCGAGTTCCAACTGCGCCGTCGCGATCACTTCGGCCAGGGTGTCTTTTTCGAAACATCCCTGACGATCGAGTTCCCGCGCGAGCAGTTGCCGCAGTTCTGTAGTGGGAATCTTGGTGTACGGGAGCAAGTCTTCCTTCATGCGCACCGGATAGCGAACGACCAACCCGCGACTTGTGTCCAGGGAATTGATCGAGCGATCCTGCGGCATCCAGTCGGACCCGGAGTACACTTTTCCGCCGTGCAGAAACAGGTAGCCATCGTCTGCCAACGCGAACGCCGGCATTTCGAAACCACCCGCCGTGCAGACTTTGAACGCCCATCGTGCCAGAACCCGTTGCAACTGGTTGTTGACCCAGGGATGCTGAATCAGGAAACCCGTTGGATCGGCTTTCAGGATTCCTTCGAGAACCGAACGTTCAACGGAAGTAGTGTCGTCGCCTTCGGCCGGAGTCTCGTCGATCAGCGGGCGCTGAGTTTCTGAGATTCCGAGAAGTCGAAACAACTCCGTGAAGTCGCGGCTTTCGAGGAGTTCCTTGAGCTTGGAGGATTGGGCGAGGGCGTGCGGCTTGATTTCGTGAGCGAACGAGTCTTCCGGAGCGTGCTGGATGACCGTGTAGCTCGACTCGAAGTTCAGGAGCCGCGAACATTCACGAATGCCAAGAATCATCTCGCCGGCGAACGTACGTGCTTCGCCAGTGAGCCAGGCAACGAGTTTGCTGGGACCCTTGTATTCGGGTTTGACGGACGAGACAGGCAGAACAATGTCGGTATCCAAGGCATCGGCGACATCGTCGCACATAACCTTGAAGCTGCCTTTCGCCTGTGTTTGTGCGAACGCGAGACGGAACTGGTAGAAACGGCCATCGGGTAGAGCCAGCTTGTCAAACAGCGACTTGCGAATCCAGCCACGACAGTCATTCGTTCCCAATTCGTGATCCGGCACTACGGTAACGCGGCCTTGTGGAACCTGCATTCTCACCTGGCAAGGAGAGACCAGAATTCCGAAGTACGTCACAGCAGCTTGCGGCCAATCGGAGAAGCGCGCGGCGAGAGGACGTTCAAAGCGAGCATCCACTGCGTAGTACTTTCCGCTTTTGGCCGATCCAGAAGCACCAATCAGCCGGTAGTCGATGCCGTCGACGTTGAACCGCGAAAGAGCGCTTTCCACTCTGGCGCGTTCCACTTGATCGAGAGGCTCCGGCGTCACAGTCACAGATGCGACACGAATCCCTGGGCACAAGGCTTCGAGAAGCGTGTTGTTCAACTGCGCTTGTGGGCTGACGTCGGTCATTTTGCGTTCAATGTTTCCTTCCTTCGTGACCTTCAGGTTGATGACCGTCAGGCCGGAAGTCTTCGTAACGGTTGTAGAGGTTGTCATGGGTTTCTCCTTGTTCGAACGGTTGGTTGTGGAAGCAACAGACCGTTCGTGAGGAAATCCCCACGAGCTTGGTTTCCCAAGTTTGGCCTGCTGCCGAAACACTGCTGTTTCGGGTCAGGCCTCTTTTTGAGAGACCGCCCTATTCCGTTGTGTTGCCCGGTCAAGTGTTACCTGAACCGGGTTTGCTCGTCGTGCTTGTTGAAGGCCCGAAAAGCGAAGTCCCACGTAAGGCGTGGGTGCCTTCTACATCAACTTGCGTTGACGGTAGAAACCCGTTGACTCGCGGCCGCGGTTGGCTCCTTTCCGAGCGTCACGCGACCGCTTTCGATCCTCTGCATTACTGTGTATTCGCTGAGCAGAAACAGACTGCCATCGGTCTTAAACGCCGCGACCAATCCCTCCGCTTCGCTTGCTACCTCCCGTTCGAGTTGTGGTGCCTCCTTATTGCGGCATGGCTTGCCGACGAAGAAGCGGATATTCTCCGCCGTAGCTGGGGTTGCCCCGCCGGCTCCTGCGTTTGGCTTTCTCCTTCTTTGGTCCGACAGGGACGTCTAGTGTTGTCGCCATTTCTAACGCCCCTCCTCCGGGTGTTCGCGAACCCTGCGCAGGTCCGTGCCGAAGTCCACTTCGACCAGGCCATTTAGGGATTGCTGGAAACAACGGCCATCGCGATGAAGCAGAAGATAACGGCGCGTAATTGAATGCTTGTAGTACTCAACGCCGGTGTCCTTATCTCCGAACATCCACATAAACTCGCGGATGACTTCGACGTCGCCATTCAGCCTTGCTTCCAGTGGCGCCCAGTTCGCGTCCGTTGCGGCCGTCATTTCGGTACCTCGTCGCCACGGTCCAACAGTCCGCTCTTTTGGTCCAGATCGATGTCTTTTTCTCCGACCATCTGCTGTTCCCAGAATTCGCCCAGATAGAGGCCCGTGGGGTTGAGCGCCGACCGGCCCACGTAGATCAATCGCATCTGGTAACGGCACACCATCTTTTCCGTGTACTCGATCCGTTGCGCATTGAGACGGTGGACTTCCTTCGCGGCAAACACTTGAAAAGTCCATGGCATTCCCTGCTGGGGCTCGATCGACCGGATCTTGACACTCGATGTGATGGCGTCTGCTTTGACTTTGCCGAGGATGTCGTCTTCCCGGAACTTGTTCATGGTCAGTTGCCGGAAGTTGAGTGTCATCATGTTGAGCGCATCCGCGTATTGGCGCTCGACGTTCGCTGGCGTGTACGTGAGGTAGCTCGTGAGGAACTTGCGAACAACGGCACGGCCTTCCACCTCGCCAGGAGAATTCTCCGGCCCGCTCGCCGAGACCTTCAGCAGTCCCATTAACCCATTCGTGCCAACCTTCACCGTGTCGCCACCAACCACGGTTGCTTCGCCGGAATTGTCGACGCGGATCACGACCGGCGGCTGCAACCGGACATAGGCAAAAAGGGCGAGCGTACCCAAGGCGAACACTCCGCACGTCATGCCGAGCAGGGCCATGCGATTGGCGTACGCGCGCAGAGCGCCATCCATTTCGTAGTACTTGGTGAGCTGTTGCTTTTCGGGCAACGCGCTTCGTCGCTTCTTCTTAGCACCGAACATGTCCACGCTCCTTAGCCTATTCTTCAGACCCATTCGTCCACAGACTCAGGACCCGGCGATCCAGTGGATACCGTTGGAGCAGCCGCCGTCTGCTCGCCGGCCCCGAGCATCTTCCGGCCAGCAGCTACCGCGCTTTGTCCACCTCGCATGGCCACGGCAGCGACAGCGCCGCCAAGCCAACCCGCGGCGTGCGGAATATTGGGAGGCCGGAAATCTCCTGGTCCGCGCCCGCCACCCGATGGTCCGCGTGGAGAACTGAGATCCGCCAGATGCGGCACCACCGCCCGCTCCACCGCCGGACGCCGCAGGTCCGGCCGGAGCAGTGTTTGAAGAGGCTGCGGCAACTCCGCCCCCGGAACCTGCAGCGGCACTACCGCCGCCTCCCGCTGCTGCGCCCTGCATGCCACCGCTAGCTCCCGCCGCCACCGACATCAAGGACTGAGCCATCGTCGTTGCCGCGCCCAGAACGGTAAGCATGGAGCCACCAAGATCCCCTTCGACGATCCGCTTCGCCAGAACCGGAATGAGCAAAATGCAAACCGAGAACAGTATGCTGGCGACAGCGAGGAGAATCTCTTGAGATGCCCCGGCCAGTACGCCCGCAAAGCTGTTGGCCGATGTGAGTGCCGCCATGCTGTTAACGTTGATCGCAATCGCCAGGCGGCAGAAGATGCCGTAGATCAAGCCCCAGGCCCCAAAGATCATTACGTTGATTGCGTAACGTCGAGCCAACGAACCCAGTCCAAAGCTCGGCATTAGAGCCAGCACAAGCGGACCGGTCACGAACAGGATGGTGCCGTAGAGGGAGTAGAACACTGCGAACAGCGCGTAGGCGACTGGATACACGATCATCGCGATCAATAGAAGGAGCGCGCTGAGCAGTCCCGGGATGCTCCCGGTGACGAGATTCAAGAATGTGGTCGATAGATTGCCTTGGACGTAAATGTCGTTCGCCCAGCCTTTGAAGACATCGGTCGGTCCGGCGCCTGCCATGGTGTGAGAGATCTGATTGAACGCTTCGATCACGTCCCGGAACACGCGCTCGTACACTGCGCCATCGTTCATGAATAGTGCGCCTAGAGCTAGATACTTGACACCGGCTACGCCCAGTGCCCGAACGTCGCCGCCTTTAGTCCATGCTTCGTAGGCACTGAACAGCAAGGATGCCAGCAGGATTCCATAGGCGACCGTCAGGATGGTGCTCATCAGCCCGGCCGACATGATCCCGCTGAGCGCCGTATTGAACATCTGCTCGTAATAGAACATCCGGATCCTCCGCTAGCGGTTCATCTGAGTCAGTTTGTCTCTTGTCTCGCGTGCGAACCTTGCTGCGTCTTTCATCTGCGCGCTCTGGCCTGCCAACTCGATGGCCCGGAGCCGCATCATTTCCGCCAGCGCTTGTTGGGTGTATGCCTGGGAGCGAACGACCCAGGCGCCAGCCTGGGCTCCGATCATTTCGGCAGTACCCGGGGCTGTGCTCGCGAGCGCCGTCATCATCTGATCCGCAGCGGCCAATTCGCGGTCCGCGATGTCGTCGATCGCCATGGATCGTTTCATCGCCGCCTGGGAAGCGGCGTCAGAGCTGTCGATTACGTCCCGGGTCGACGGATGTACCTCTGTCGCGGCCGGCAACGGAGTATAGACGGCTGAATAACGGGCGGCGACCGTTCCGATCTGGCCTGCATCCTTGGACAGAATCACGTTCTCCAGACCCTGTGGATTCACGAGCGTCGCGCTGCGGACTACCGTGCTCCAAATGCCGCGGATCGCATTGTAAATGCCCTGGACCTGACCGACCAAGGCGCGGGCGGAATTGATCGCGGCCAGAGGGTAGACGACATTCTGCTGGAAGTCCAGAATCCCTTGCGTGATGCTCTGAATCGCGGCCATGGCTCCGCTGATGCTGCGCAGCAACGGACCAATCACATTCTGCAGCGTGCTATTCACGCTCGCAAGAATCCCGCTGACGGCGCTCAATCCGCTGGAGATGATGCCGATCAAGCCCGTTAGGAAGCCGAGTTGCGCATTCGCCGGTTGCGGAACCAACAGAGCCAGAATCACGAGCAGCGCAATGATCTGCATTCGGCGGCTGGCCACTAACTTCCAACTCCGCCCAAACAGACCGAAGAATAAGGCTAGACTTGCTGGCATATCTCCTGACCTCCTACCGATTCAGCTCCGTCGTCTTCGAGCGCGATTCTCGCGTAAAAGTGGCGCTTCGTTTGACCGTCATGGTGTCGTGCCCGAGGCGCGCTGCCTCCAACCGAAGCGCACTCGCGATCATCTTCTGGATATGGGCGTTGCTTTCAAGCGTCGCGATGTGTGCGGCGGCGGTACTGTAGGCGGCGGTTCCCGGCGCGACCACGAGTCCATGGTTTTGAATGGCTCCCGCCGCCGCGACAGTCTGATCGGCGCCGGCGTCGGCCAGTTTGAGCATCATCAGGTGGTCTATGGTCATCGCATCATCGACATCCATCAGGTCCCGTTCCTCAGGATGCGCGTCTGCGGCTGCGGGAACGGCTCCATAGGTCTGAACGAAGGCGGCCCTGAGCCCGGCTAGGTCTCCGGGACTCCTGTTCCGCATGACGGTTTCGAGCAGGCGCGGGTTGGGAAGTTGGGCGCTACTTACATTGATGCCGTACAGAGAGTTGAGCGCGCCCGAGAACTGAGCGATGAGTTGCTGCACGAGCCCTCGAATCCGGTTGATTTCGGCGACCGGCCAAACAACCTGTTCAAAGAAGTTCCGCAAGGCCGCGAGAATATTCTGAACCGCGGCAGAAGCCGCGCTGATGCTTTGAAGAATCGGCCTCATTACGTTGTCGATGAAGTTTTGTAAGGCCGCCGTCGCGCCATTCAGTGCACTAAGGATGCCAGTGATGCCGGACAGAAGGCCGCCCTGGGCGTAGGCCGGCTGCGGCGCCACCATGACGACCATGAGAATGCTGACCAGTGCTACGGCCAGCGCTTTTGTGAGGATTGTGCTCATCGGTGTCCGTACTCCTTTGCGTCCGGCCGTCTAAACTTCGGCTGCCACATAGGTCACTTCGCTTCGCTTCGCACTCGCTCTTTGCACGAACCCGGACATCTCTTCCGGCAGCGCTTCCTGGTCCGCGAGCCCATGCGGAAACCGCGCGGCGAGTTCTTTGTAGAGATCGATCAGCGGCCGCCCGGCGTTTTCCTTGAGATACCAGGCACGATACGCCCGCTCCCGCGGATACGTTGTCGCCACCCAGTAATCCACTCCGGTCGGCACGAGCCGCACCGTTTGCGTGGTCTCGGACTTTTCGCCGAGGACCAGCAGAATCTCGGCACTTCGTCCCTTGCGTGGGGCTGAGAATCGCTTAATCTCGTTCAGCGCGACTTCGTTCAGACCCAAGTGATCGATCAGCGGACTCACGTCGCCTGGTTGTTGTCCGATGACCTTTACCGACGTGTTCCGGAGAATACCGGCGCCGTGCTCTTTCGGCTTCTGCTTCGTGCCAACAAAGTCCTCCAGCGTCTGGCTGATTCCCCATACGCTGGCACCGCGCTTGCGTGCCGTACGGAACAACTGAACGACGCAATCCGCCAGTACCGGCGAATCGAGGAGCGCCCAGCATTCGTCGAGCACCGTGATCGACGCCTGCCCTGACCGGCCCGAAGACCGCTCCGACATCGACTGCGCGATCAACATGCTCATCGCCGTTTCGAGGCGCGGGTCCGAACTCAACCCCTCTATATTGAAGAAGAGCCAGTTTGCATCTGTACGCATCGTCGTGTGGCGGTCAAAGAGCTTCGAATACACACCCTTCTCTCCGGTCCATTGCCGCAGCGACACGGACGCCAGTTGGGCCAGTTGCCGGATGTGTTCGATGCGTTCCTCGTCATTCCAATTGCCAAGCTCGTCCTTCAGGTCCGAATACGTAGGCGTCGGGTTGTCTCCGCGAATCGCGGCGCGCTTGTAGACCTCGGCGATCGCCGACGTAAGAATGTTGTCGAGCAGCGATGTGTCGGCCTGCCCAAGATCCCCGATCATATGGCGCGTGAGATTCTTCAGGAACGCGATCTTGTCCTTGGTCGGCGAAATGTCGCCGGGCGGCAGATCCCAGGGATTCAGTGTCTCCGACCCTTCCAAATCCACTTCAATCACACGTCCGCCCATCAGTTCGACCAGAGGGCGATAGGAATCACCACGCTCGACGATGGAGATCAGCGGGTTCGAACGCGCCATCATGAGCAAGAACATCTGGGCCATAAACGTCTTGCCGCCGCCAGACTTGGCCATGAACAGCATGTTGGCGTCGCCCATCGAAGAGTCATAGGGAGAGAAGGGAATCAACTGGCGGTACGGCGTTTCAAGCAAGATGAGTGGCGACTGCACTGTGCCGCGCCAGGGCGTCTCGATGGGCAGCAGATCCGCCGCATGCAGCGTGAGCGCGCTCATCTCGCGTTGATTGGGTCCTGCCATCCCGGGCAGGCTCGATAGAAACAGCCGGCGTTGCGCCAGCGACTCCGGGATGGCGCGGGCGCCATTCATACGCCCCACGGCGTGGATCACCCGTTCCCGGCGGCGGTTCAGCTCCCTTTGAGCCTCTTCCAGGTCCGGACGGCTCACGACCGGTTTGGAAGTGCGGATGGTGACAACCAACGAATACTCGCAGACTTTGAGCGAAGAGGAGATCACCGCGGTAAGAACGTCATTGAGCTGAGAGTGTGCCACGGCCGCATCCACGTTGATCATGCGGCCGCCCCTCGAATCGATCTGCGCCGCTTGCATCTTCTTCATGCGGCTCTTGAAGCCCGAAATCACCTTGGTCTGGTCCGGGATCGTCACCTCGGCATTGACCACGACCGGGAAATCGAGCACCATCAATTCCCGCAGAATGCCGGGGAACGTGCCGTCCGGCAGATCCTTCATGCTGACGAAGGTGTACAGAAACCCGCCGACCTGAATGTAGCCCTCCTGCTCGTCTTCGATGCTGGTGTTGACGATCTGCTCCCTTGCGCTCCGGTAGTCGATCGAGATATTCGCCGCGCCGGTAGGGTCCTCGATCCTCGAACACCGGATTCAAACTCCGCTTGGCCTCGACAAACATCTCGCCGTCCGTCATCCGGCGAATGCGCATTCCCGTCGCCGCAAGGGTCTGCTCGACGCCCGCCATCAGAGACGAGAACTCGGCCAGTAGATCTTCATGCTCCCGGTGCTCGCGCTGGATGCACTTGTCGGCGGATAGGCTGAACCAGTTCCTCTTCTTTCCCTCCTGCCGGTCCGCCATCTCGTGGTGAGTGCGAGGATTCCAGATGAAGTAGGCGTGCAGGATATGCCGGAGATAGAAACCCTTCTCCTCGTTCTCGTCCCACTGCTGCATTCTGATCCGGTCGATGTCCTGCAGCACCGGATTCTCGCTTCGGTTGAGGCGAGGATAGTGCTTTTCGGACATCGCCGATTCCTTCGGTGATCTCGAAGCGAACCTGCATTCGCATGGACCGCTCGGGTAACGACCGCACCAGCGCCTCAAAGGCACGCTTGGATCGATTCCTCATGTCATCGTCGTGATAGTAGGAATTGAGTCCGTCGAGTTCGTAACCGGCGACGAAGCTTCCATCCATCTGCACGGCCACGCCGTCCAGGTAGTCCCTCACGGGTAGCAGCTCGCAGAGGGGCGGCTTGCGCAACGCTTTCTTGTGCTCGGACATGGTGGTCGGCATTACTTGAGGTACTCCTTGGTCAGTTCGCGGTCCCGCTCCAGGCCGCAGTAGATGTGTGGCTTGATCTGCCAGATCAAAAGATCACGAAGGTACCCTCGCGGTTTTCCATACTTGAATAGCCACAGGCATGGAATCGCCAGGATCGGCACCACCCACAGCAGGAGGAAGCTGAGTGGGATGCCGTAAATCTCACGGCCAAGAAAGCGGCCGATGAAGTTCGCCAGTACGCCGAGTCCGAGTATCAGGAACATGTCTTCGATCTCCAAGTACAGCCACGTGACGCGTTGGTGAAGGTTGCGGTGTACCTGCGTGACTTCGAGTGCCATGGGATCCTCCCTAACTGATTCCGCCCGTTCCCTGTTGAACGAAGAACTCCGCCATCCGCAGCAGGCCCGAAACACTGAAGCTCGCCATTGCGATCACAATGTGCCGCGCCCACGGAGCGCCGGGATAGATCCGAAATCCAGCGCCACCATAGTGAAGAAGGGCCATGACGACCTGAAGCACCCCATACACGGGCAAGAATACGTTCGCCGACCAATTCACCAGTCCAAGAAGGGTCACCCAAACCTGGTCCGGGTCATTCCAAGCGCGGACCCGCGAGAACGTCTCGATGCCACGCAGAATTCCGGAAACCATCAGCGACATGAGGCCAGCGTACGTCGCATACTGAAACGGCACGCTTCGAGCAGCTCTGAGGATCGCGATGACGAAGAATATTCCTGCCAGGGTCGGCATTATGACGTTGCCGGACCAGTTCGTGACGTTCGTTAGGCCAGTCAGGAAATCCACGGTGTCCTCCCTCGTTCGATGAGTGCCAGCGCCATCTGACTGCGCCGTCGTGTCCAGGCGTCCCACGTCGCAAACGCTACAACGACCATCGGTATGTAGGGCATCAGTAGATTGATGAACCAATTCGGGTCTGGACCAAACATGTTCTTCTCCGTTACGTCATCATCCTGTTGATCAGAAGCCAAAGCGCGCTGACCGTCAGGAACCCGCCCGCGCAGGCGACCAAGCGCAGATACCCTGGGCGGTTGAAGGCGAACTGAATGATCGCCCCGCAGATTGCCAATCCCGCCGCGAGCGGAAAGATCCTGCTTGCCAGATAGTTCCACATAGATTCGAGCCCGAGCACGATCGAGAAGCGGTTGCCCACCGGCGTCCAGGCGTCGATTAGTGCGTGGGTCGATGAGATTGCCAACAAGAACATGGCGCTCAACAGTGACGGCAACGGTCCGGTGCCACTCGCAGTATCAAGAACGGCCCGCGTGACAAAGAACGCCGCCAAGACGGGTACAAGGCGCGCGACCACGAAATCGTTGACGAACGTCGTAAGGCCCGTCGTAATTCCGGAGAGCCAACTGTTGCCGATCGCGGCTCCCGGTGGGAAAAACACCGGAAAACCCAGGAATTGAAACCACACCAGCGTCGGCTCAAGCGCCAGAAAGATCACGGTCCACAGCATCCAGCGCGAGAACCCGCCACCTATCCAGAACACAGTCCCGCCTTCTTTTCGCAGGGCGATGCCGGCGTTCACTAAGCAGACGAACGCGGCGGGGCCGGTCAGTGCGAACATGACGCGCATGATGTCGTAAATCAGAGTAGGCATCTGTTCCTCGTTCGGACACCGGATGGCGGGCTAGCTCGAATCGGATGGCTCGAATCGGAGAGTACCCGCCTCTCGGTGCGTGCGAGCGGAGGGCTTATGTAATACCACCACCGCCTTGAGCGATCCAGAATTCGAGCAGTCGCGTGACGCCCGAAACCGCCAGACAGCCGATCGCCGTGACGACGTATCGCCCGACGCCGCGGCCAGCGACATACGAGATGAGGCCACCGGCAAGAGCCAGCCCTGCGCCGACCGGGGCGATCACGTTGCCGATCCAGTTAACCAAGTTGAGAAACGCGCCCTCGGGCTGCGCGCCTGTCTGACCCTGAACAGCCACGTTCACCTGTGGAGCCGCACCCAGATTCTGCGCGAGCACCACGGCCTGAGAGAAGACGAACAAGACACAGGACGGCCATTAGCAAGGTCGCCGCCCGCTGCCGGTTCGTTCCCGAAAGTTTCAACATGAGAGGACCTCCCGTAACGTTCGATTTGGATTCGGCTCAGGCGTTGACCCAAGCACACAGGAAACATACACGGGATTCCCGGAACCACAAAACGAGTTGCGTGGGAGTTCGGAACCAACTGAAAACGAGCGTGTCCAGACGGGAGAAGATCAGAATCGAGGCTGGACTCGGCCGAGCGCCTCGTCAAGATCGCCCAGGTTCAGCAGAGGGAGTTCCTTGGCATTCGGATCCATGCGGCGCATCGCGACGCGCTTCATCGATTGGATGGTGGCTTCGAGATCGGCGGGGGCCATGCCGGTCACTCGTTCGGCCAAAGCCTGGACCGTCAACTCTCGTCCAAGGCGGGCCTTGCCCAAATATCTCATCACGAGCTTCCGGTAACCCGCTTCGTCTGGAACGGGGACCACGACCTTCTCGCTGAAACGGCCGCCCCGCAAAATTCGCGGGTCAATCCGGTCGAGATAGTTGGTGGTGCCGACGAGGAAGATCTGGTGTTCGGGCTTCAACGCGCTAATTTCGATCAGCGCCTGCTCAACCAACTGGACATCGTGCTGGTTCATCTGTCCATGGAGTTCAGGGAACAAGCCGTCCATCTCGTCAAAGAATACGATGGAAGGGGCGTTATCCTTGGCTCTCCGGAAGATCTCCGACAACCGCTTGACGGACCCGCCCACCGCGGCGCCCAGAACATCGCTCGGGCTCACCGCGTAGAAACTGCGCTTAGCTTGGGATGCGATCAGCTTGGCCACCAATGTCTTCCCGGTTCCCGGTGGCCCGACAAGAATCAGACCCGTGGGGGCCGGCAACGACAATTCCTCCGCGCGTCCGGGCCTCATTAGATCCAACAACGCACGCAAGTCGCCCACCACGGCGGCGGGCAACACGACATCGTCCCAGCCCACCGGCTCTAGCGACCCCTGGTCACGGCCACCTGTACTTTCCAGTGCCTCAACGAGGTGCCGTTCCTCAATCACCTTTTCCTGTGCGCACAAAGCAGCGCGATCCACCAAGCTCTTCAATCGCGCGGGGCTCCACCCGGGCGTGCGTTTCGCAATTGCGGTTAGATCGTGATTCTTCCAGCGGAATTTCCGCAACTGGGCGGTAAGAATATCTGCGCGCTCAGATTCACTTGGCAGGTCAAGCCGGATCCTCGCGTCAAACCGTCCATCCCGGATCAAGGTCGGCTCGAGTCCGTCGAGATAGTTCGTCGCGGCCACGATCAGAAGGCCGTCCATCTGCCGGTACTGGTCGATCGACTGCATCAATTGCGTAACCAGCGAGTTATACTCCCGGCCACCGCCGCCAGAATCCGTGCCATGCCCTTGCTCCTGCTTTCGACTGCCGATGGAGTCGATCTCGTCGAGAAAGAGCACGATTGGCCGGTTCGCAGCGGCCGACTCGAAGACTCCACGGATACGTTCTGCCCCGGAGCCGGTGTTCTGCCCGACCAGTTCCGGGCATCGGACGTGATGGAAGTTGACGCCAAACTCCCCAGCCGTCGCCTCCGCAAGCAGGTTCTTTCCGGTTCCCTTGCGGGCCGTAGAGGAGAATCCCATTCTGAGTCACAGACGTTCGTTGTTTACTCAGGCGATTTGCAGCGATGGCCAACACCTCCTGTTTTGCGCGCGTAGCCCCACCGACGTCTCGCAATTTGGTTTGGGGGATGTTGGACCAATGCGCTGGCTCGCTCGGTCCTGAGTTGGCTTGACGCTGGACCGCTCACGGCCTGCACCGCGACGCTCGCGTGTCGTCGAAAGAGCGCGGATAGCTGCCCAAAAGAAGCAGCGCAATGACAATCGAGAACCAAACGGCAAGTAGCGGGAACCTTCCAGTCGGCTGCCGTTGATCCACTGTTGTCTAGCGCCAACTCGACGAGCGCGCTGCAGCAGACCCGATGTCAGTGCCAGCTATTATCAGCCGCGCGCCAAAGACGAGGAAGCCGGGGCGTGGGCTTCGGCAGAACGAACAATACGGCCCACGAAACTGCAGAAGCAATAGCGGTTTGCACGATCCCGACGGACAGCAGCCTCAGGCACAACCAACCCTCGGCCCCGACCAGAACGCACGACATCACGCTCCGAAACATCCAAGCGGATTTCTCAGCCCTCGACGAGACAATCGATCGTTCGCTCAGATGCCGAAACTCAGTCACGAGCCCGGTCACACCGGCCCCGAACAGCCGACCTACTCTGTAGGACAGCCAGCTCCAAGGGCTCGTGAAACCAAAATGCGGCATGGACTTTCCGTTCGAGCATCCTCAGAATATCCGATTCCGGGTCCGACGGAAAGAGGTCCACGCCGCATTTAAGCAACTATTTATCTGCGAACTAGTTCTCTGGTTCTTGTTGAGGAACACTTGGGGGATTTTGCGTCTTGATGAGCCGGTTCATCTCCCGCATTTCGTTCCGGATAGAGATCAATTCCTGGATTTCCTGCTGGGACATGCCGGGGAGCGGAGATCCGTTCGAGGCGTTTCCCAATCCGCTTGTCCGCACTTCCTCCCGGCCAGAAAGAGCCCTGTTTGCCGGAGGAGCCGTCGTGCCCTCGAACGACGAAGGGGCGCTTACGCCCGGTTCGTTGAGGACCAAATAGAAGCGTGTGTTGGCCGGCACCGTAACCACAATGTTCTGTTGGAAAGCCAGCATGGCCAACTCCTGCTCACCGCCCATCGCAACGTTGGACGACAGACGTTCGCGCAGCAGAATGGAGTTATCCACTTGGCCACCCAGCCCACGGCCGCCGACCGCGAAGGCGGCGATCGTACCGATACCTGTGAGCGTGCGTGTGAGGAACTTCTTGCCAGTGTTCTTTCCGTTGACAATGCCTTGAAGCACGCCCTGCTCCATGCTCAGCGAGGAACCATTGATCTTCTCTTGTACTCCATTCGGGTATTCGAGAGCGTCAAACTTGATGGTGACCCAACCTTGTGGGGTAGCCTGCGCTAGTGTTCCGTATGCCTTGGTGCCGGCCGGAATGATGAGATCGCCATTCTGCTCGTAGTTGTACTCGATCACCGCGACCACTGGCACCTTCGCCGCGGAACTCACTTCATACTGAAGTCGGGCCACCAACTTGGTCCCTTGCGCGAGGAGTGCGGTCGGCCTTCGTTGCTGGACTGTTGGAACGACACTGGTACCAACTGCCGTGGTCGCCACATTGGTCCGCACGTAGACGAACGATGATTTCCGCAGCGCTTCGCCCGGGTTTGAAACGGGTGCCGGCGCAACAGGCTTTGGATTCTGCTTGGCCTGGTAGTCGGCGATCGCGGCATTCCAATCCGTCACGTCCGTGGTGCGGCGGGGCGGCGGAGTCAGCCCCTGCCGGCGGTATGCTTCTGCCAGCGCGGGATCGTCGAAATCGACGCTGTTCAGTGCCGGATTCGTCGGCCCGCGCCTCGGCGGCAGTTGCTTCGCCGTTGCTACCGGCTTGGGCACGTTTTCCGTTGGAACCGGAGTCCCGCGGTTCCGCATCGTTCCCAACAGATCCTTCTCGGTAAGCTCCCCGGTTTCTTCGTTCGGTTGCTGGGTGACGTTCAACTGCGGAACCAACGACCGGTTTGCAGTTTCGGCCGTCGTGCCCGCCGCCTGCGGCCTCCCCAGGCTTGGCTGCGTTTTCCGCTCTTTCTTTGAAGAATCCGTAGTCGTTGTGAAGAGCCCGAAGAACAGGAATAAACACCCTATCGCCGTAGCAACCAGAATGAGCGCGCCGCGAAGCCGGTCGCCTGATTTCTGGTCTCGCGCCGATTCCACTGGGCGGCGAAACCGGGCCGCGAACTCTTCAATCCTGCCCTTGACGGTAGTCTCTTCAGGTTCGTCACCCGGTATCACGGCGTCCAGATGCGCGTTAGGATCTGGATTCGGTTCGGACGCCCCTGCCGGTTCTCCGTTCCCGTGGGACAGCTTTTCATCTCTCAAGTTATTCGACATGGCTCATCTCCTTCCGGACGGCTGAAACTCCGAATCCAATCGGCGCGAGTGCCGGCTTGTCCACTGCGCCGCTCTCCGCAATCTGGAGAAACAGCGTCTCATTCGATTGCTTAAAACTGGGACGCCCGAACACGACGACACCATCGGTCCGCTCGCCTGGACCAATGCGACGCCGAGCCAGCCGGAAGTCCTTGACAGCCAGTTGCTGGCTGGTGCCCCAGTGGCTCCGTTTGACTGGAAACCCCTTCTTCAGCTTGCCCGCCAACTGGATCTGCGGTGGCAGGATCTCCACCGCGTGGGCCTGCGGATTGACCACCGAGAACAACACGACTACTTCACTGCCTTGATCGACAACCTCGGAGATTCCAATCTTGACGAGGTCTCCTTTCCCGTCCGGCGTCGTCGTGCGCATCCCGTAGAGCGCCGGGAGCTTGGCCCGCTGCTGCCGCTCTAGCAGCAGGGCCAGCCCGTCGCGCTCGGGCGGCTCGATGGTTCTCTCGGTCTCCACCCGCGCCGGTCGAAGAACTCTGTTTGCCGTTGGCCCCGACGCCGCGACCGGCCGCCTGGGTACGAGCTCTTCCGTTCCGGAAACTTCAGCGGTCCCTACACCACTCTCCTCGACCAGGAACGAACCCGCGGGCCGGTAGTTTACAACCAAGTCTACGGGCGGCTGCGCTGACGTTCCTTCACTGCGTAGCAGAAAGCTCAAATGCCGTCCCTTCACGGTGGTTATCAGGAGATTGGATTCAGCGACATCCTCGGATACCGGCTTCACCAACACCAACGTCGGCTCTTTGTCGGAATGCTCCGCCAGGAATTTGACGGGATCGCCAACAACCACCGAGCTAACCGCTTCCGGCAGTCTAATTGCCGTCGCATAGCGCGGAGCCAATCGCACGACGTTAACCTGCTCATTCACGGTTCGTTGGCTCACGACCGGTTTGATCTGCGTCTGCGCCAAGGCCAGCGCCGTACCAGCGAGGAAAATAACAGGTCTCATCTTGTCTCCACTCCTTCTCGTAGCAACGTCTCCCAACGGTTTCGACGATACAAGTACGCGACGCGCGTGACGTAGTCGTGAACGTCTTTCGAATACGCGAAGTTGAGCCCAAGCCGCAGCACCCGGTTCTGGCCGGCGATGTAGCTGGCAGTAATCAAGCGCCGGTCTCCACCGCACAGATCCCGCAGCCATGCCAGATAGGCAACGCCAGCTCGCACATTGTCTTCAACGTCGAATCGGTTTCGGACTCGGAACACGGCTGCCGTGCCGGGCATCAGTTGCATCACCCCAGCAGCTCCGGCACTCGATATCGCTCTGGCATCTCCGCCGGACTCTGCCTCGATGACTGCGTATACCAGCTCGCGTTCTACTCCGTACTCGCCGGCCCAATGATCTGCCCAACGGCGCACTTCTGCCGGCTGGGCGAAACTGCAGGTCCCGGCTATGGCGAGCGCCATCAACCACTTCATGCAGCCACTCCGTCCTTGGCCTTCATCGCCGCCAACGCCTCGTCTCGATACTTCAGAGCCGTCACCACCAAGCTCTTGAATCCGTCTTTCAGCAGAAGGCGCTTGACGTCCTCCTCCGTTTTCGCGAGAAACGGCAACAGGACGTCGCGCATCTCCCACCGAATCTCGGCTTCGCCCAGCAATTGCAACGCTCGGACGAACTGAACGATTTCGTCGATCGACGGCGGCTTCACCAGGTTGTAACCGCGCAAGGCCTGCGCTAGTCCAACTGCCTGCGCCTTCAATTCCAGCGGCGCGTCGACCGTGCGGATATCGAGGATCTCCGTTTCCTTCCGAACGTCCGGATGCTCGATCCTCTTGTATAGACTGCGCCGCCGCAGCGGATCTCCAAGCCGGCGCTCCTGATTCGAGGTCATCACCACGAACGGAATCGTCTTGGCCTTCACGGTTCCAAGTTTCGGAATCGTGATCTGCCAATCCGAAAGGATTTCCAAGAGCAGTGCCTCGAACTTCTGGTCCACCTTGTCGAGCTCGTCTATCAACAACACGATCGGCTTCGGCTGTAGCAGAGCTTGCAGCAGCGGACCCTGTGTGAAGAAGTCCAACGTATGAAGACTTGATCGGAGCTTGTCCCATTCGCGGTCGGTCACTTGGACCTGCGTTTCAAGGTAGAGCCGTTGCAGCGACTCATCGAACGAGCCGATGGCCTGCTTCTCGGTAATTCCCTCGAAGCACTGCAGCCGGATCAGGTCAGTCCTCGCTGCCGCCGCGAATGCCTGAGCCAAGTAGGTTTTGCCCGTTCCTGGGGGACCCTCGACCAGGATCGGCTTCTGCATCTTGGTCGCGAGCCAGATGATCTGCACCAAGACGGGGTCCGTCGCGTAGCCGGCTTCGCGGAGCCCTGCGGCGACGTTCTGCGGTGTTGCGAACATTTGAGAGAAGGATACGGCGTGATCCGTCGGAGTCAAACCGAGCTTTTCGCTTCCTCTCGACAGGGAATCCTCGTGCCATCGAAGTTCCTGGCCGCGCAATCGCCAATAGAAAGGCGTAATGCGCGGACATCCCACGGATGTGAGACGCACGTGACATCCCACAAGGACTTTATGCTGAACACGCGAGACATGCCACGTCGGCGCGACACCATTGCTCATCGCCCAACCTGGAGACGCTCGTGACATCCCTCAGGGACTTCATGTTGTACGCCCCAGACATCCCACAGCAATGCGACACTGCCGGTCATCCCGCAACCTTGAGACGTGCTGACATCCCACACGAACTTGATCCTGAACACGAATGACATCCCACAAACTTGAGACCATCTCGACATCCCGCAGATAATTGTGCCCTGTACGGCGGTGTCATCCCGCGAACGTGAGACGGCTAGGACATCACACGGAGCTTTACTGAGAACTGGCATCATTTGGACCTGGATGAGCGTAGAATCCTGTGTGACGATTCGCAGCCAGATACTGCAACGGCTGACCACGACTTCAGGCCACGGGATCGAAGATACGGCGTTGAGTCTCCTGGCACTAAGGAATTCCGGAGCGGACCCTCACGCACTGCTTGGGACGCAACATCGCTCCGGCGCTTGGTCGGCCCTTCCCAATATTGAACCGCTGAGTGCCTTTCATACCGCACTGGCTCTCTTGGCAATTCGACCGTTTCAAACTTCCTCTGTTAGGCAAGCGGCCGAGCGCGCATTCGAATGGCTATCGGAACTGCGAGGTCTTGAGTCTCATTGGCTCTGGCAGTGGAAGTTCCGTCTGTTTGACAAGCAAGTTCGTTTCGATCCGTCGAAATCTGGGTGGCCGTGGGTTCCTGGTACCGTGAGTTGGGTCGCTCCCACCGCGCTTTCCATCTTGGCGTTTCGGGCATGGCATCGGGAGTCGTCGCGCACCGCGCCTGCGGCCGCCATGCTGCTGGATCGGGCATGTCCTCAAGGCGGATGGAACGCCGGCAATTCGGTTGTCTTCGGGGTCAATCTAGATCCACATCCCGACTTCACCGCGATGGCAGTCCTCGCATTGCGCGGCTGTGGCCCGGCCTACGAGATTCTGTTGACCAGATCGCTGAACTACCTTGCCACTCGCCTCGAAGGATCTTCTTCTCCATACTCTCTGGCTTGGGCGGTAATGGCGCTTTCGGCGCAATGGTCATCGAGGCGCAGATCATCTGAGACGCCAACTCGAATGCTGCGCCGCAGCGAAGGTCTGATGCGCTTGTCTCAGCGGGTCCTCGCTCTCGCGGCACTCGCACTGGAAGACGCCCCATACCCATTTCAGGAGGCCCCTTGATGAATCGTCGTTCGCTACTGGGTGGGGCGGCGCTGGCGGCGACGACCGCTCTGGTCGATCCGTCAGTCGAAAGCGTCTCACGTCCCGCACCGCAGGCCGCGACTCTCCCATGTCGCAGTTCTCCGCTGTGACCGCTACGAACGGGCACCACAGGTCGTCGAGCAAGGCCTCCAACTGGTGAGACCATCTGTTCACGGAAAACGCGTACTTCTGAAGCCGAATCTCGTAGAGTATTCGCCGGCTGCCCCCATCAACACACATCCGATGTTGATTGCATCGGTCATCGACGCGCTCTATAGACTGGGTGCAGCCTCTGTGATTGTGGCCGAAGGCCCCGGTAACATTCGGGACACGGATCTATTACTGGACGAAAGCGGCCTGCGAGCGCAGCTTGAGATCCTCAAACGCGCCAGGTTCGTCGATCTCAACTTCGATTCAGTCACGCGTGTCGTACCCGGAACTGGATTGACTCAATTGGAAGAAATCTGGATTCCCACGACGGTCCAGTCCGCGGACGTCGTGATCTCCATGCCAAAGACTCAAGACTCATCATTGGGCAGGCGTCACGTTGAGCCTCAAGAACTCTTTCGGAATCTTGCCCGGCTCGATCTATGGTTGGCCAAAGAACATATTGCACTGGCAGGGCATCGACAACTCAATCGTCGAACTCGCGGTGTCCGTCCCGATTCACTTCGTTATCGCCGATGGGATTGAGGCTATGGAAGGCAACGGGCCGTTGCATGGTCCGATGCGGCGCCTTGGCTGCCTCGTGTTTGCTGACGATCCGGTCGCTGCGGACGCCACTTGCTGTCGGCTGATGGGAATTGATCCCAATCGCGTCCGCCACCTTCAGATGGCATCGCCGCTTGGGAATCTAGATATGGCGAACATCGAACAGCGCGGTGAGAGCCGTCGAGCGAGTGATGCAGCGATTCGATCTGCTTTCGGAGTTCGCACATCTTCGAGGCTGACCTCAGTCAAGAAGCCCCCTAACGCTGGGCCGTTTTACAGACAGCGAAGGATCCGAGTATCCATTCAGAACTAGCCATTCCTTTTGATCGCGTGGGAGCGTCGAGTATGGAATGGCTTCTGGGTGCTCGCGTAAGAGGTCGCAGAACGACGTCTCCGCCACGCCGCCCTTGAACCGCCGGAGGGCACCACGCTTGAGCAGACGATACACGGACGCGCGGGAGAGACCGAGATCCGTGGCGACTTGGGTAACCGAAAGCGCGGTTCGTTCCGAGTCTTCATCCGAGCAAACTGTAGCAGCGATGCACTGGTGACGCTTGACATACTGCCTGATCGCCGCCGCAGACCGGGTAGACACGGTTCCTACGTCGAGTTGAAGAGCGGCGATCTCATCTGCCCCCCATCTGGGCCTTTCGGCCCAAGGCCTTTGTCCTTCGGGGAGCACTCGTCGCAGGAATTCCTGTACTGCTCGCGTAGACCGGCTCAACTGAGCTGCGATTTCGTCAATGTGCGTTCTCTCGTTTGTCTGGTTCACGCGCCCACTCAAGAACCACTTTCGCTTCCTTGGTCGTCCAATTCTTCATGGCCTTGAATCCTTCCGGTCCCTACATCCACCGAGGCAGTCCCAATAAAACCCCGGGGGAGGAGAATTTCTGAGAGCGACCGCCTGCGCCCTGAGCACGCGTCGCTGCCGCCACTGGTCCTATAGGAAAAACTATTCGGCGGAGCAAAATGTCCCAAAGCTGACGAACGTTAACGCGACAAGAAGTGTAATGGCACATAGCCCTACATTTGCTCTACGTTCAAACACCGTGTTCTAAGGGCTCACGCTTCCCTCTGCCGCGAACGTACAGGCAAATCCAGTACGGGCGACCGCTGAAACTTCGGAATACGATTCAAGAAAGAAATGGTACTAAGGTAAAATTGTTGGAAAATTCTCGGGCTTTCCGCCCGCTCATATCTTTTACTAGTAGAGGGTAGTGTCGCCAAAGCCGGCCTTTGCCCTCTAGTGCGTCGACCACGGGTCGTTGGTTGGCAAGGAAGTCCAATGGCAAGAGCGGGTCACAACGACCGCGGTAGCTCGGGCCCGGAAGCGGTTCCACCGTTCTGGCTTCGAAGCGACGAGAAGGGTGCCCGTGCAATCGATGAGCGCGTTCTCGATGTGTCAAGGGCCAACTGGTCTTGGGCGTTCTGGCTTGTAAAAAGACAGCTCAATGACGGTGCCTGTACTCCCGACATCGTTGAAAACGTGGCCGTTGAGGTATCAGCTCGATTGAGAGCCGACACCGCGGTAGGCCGCAATCTGGCCGGCTACTTCAGAACCGCCATGATACGGCGGGTGAAGACCCTGGCTGTCCGAAATACCCGCGTGGCTTATGAGGGAGGCACGCAAGATCTCGAAACGAATCACCGGCGTAGCGCCCCGGACTGGACCAAGATTTTCGAGGACCGGATGGACTTGCAATCCCTCCTACCGTATATGTCTTATCCCGTGCGCCGGATTCTCCATTATCGTCTGCTCGATTTTTCCTGGAAGGACATCGCTAAGCGGCTTGCACTCACTGAGAAGCAAGCAAAGTCGCGATTTTACTACGGCGTACGCCAGGCACACCAAGAATTGCTATCCCTTCAAGCGAGCCGAGCTCGCGGAACAGGATTCGGATCAATGGAAATGAGTGATCCACACCGGAGTCTTTCACGCCGCGAAGAGAAGAGTCTCTTGCAGATAGCCGCAGCCGCGGCCCGCTCGGAGTTCGGCATTCCCGCAACGGACCGGATGTCCAAACTCTGAGACGTTGAAGTCACTAGCTCGCCGACAACCCTCGCCGCCAGAAACGCCTGATCTTATCGACCATATTGGAACATGCTCGCCTTGCTTCATCGAGTATTCACGGTATCGGACAATCCACAAGCATCGTGTGCGAATTCTTTACGCGCTCGCTTGTGCCGCTGCGGTACTTGTTCTCTCCCGCGGCCGTCCGATCGCTGCACACGCCGACGGCCGGCCGCTGCCCCCTCCAGGAATGGAAATTGCTCGGCTCGACGGGTACCTGGTCCTTGACCTCCGATTGAACGGCGTTTCTAGGAGCGACACCCCCGACAAACAAGGCGATGGAACCACTCCTCGTCTTCCGCGCACCAGACTATCTCTCTCGATCCAACTGCCGATCGGCAGCGAGGATGGGATCTACGACGTTGCACTTATCAGCCCCGCAGGGAAATCAATGCTGGAAACGAGAGGGGAGGCGAAGCTCCACAATTTTGTGGAGGTCTTGCCAGTCGATGTAAATCTTGCCGATCTTGCACGAGGGATGTACCAGTTGCGACTTCGCCGATCGCAGACACAATGGATTTCATTTTCAATCTTGCTCGAGTAACGGGAGGAAACAGTGCAACGCCTCAGCGGCCACTTTTCTCACCAGCCTCGAAGATATTTGTTCGAGTCGAGAGAACAACCAGTTTATGCGTCGCGAAGGTTCAGTAAACTTAGGCGAGAGTTTCGGAGCCTAGGTAGGGAGTCTCCGGTGGTATACCGACTGGGTAAAAATGTTCGGCGCCCGTCGATCGTGGCCATTCTCCTCTTTGTGGCCGCTCCGCGGCTGTCTGTTGGTCCTCAGACACCTCGGGAAGACACGTTACGCGAAGCCAAACGTCTCGTTTGGCTTAACAATTGGACTGAAGCTGCGCAAGTTCTTGAGCAATTCGAACGCTCCGGTCTCAAGCCCGATGACGAAGCGACGGCTCTTTTCTCTAGGGCGGTGCATATCCGGGGCAACATTGAAAGCATGTCTCTCCCCAAGGCGGCAGATGAAGTTACGTCCATGCTCGCCTTGGGTCCGGCTCAGAACGATTTCGATCTGCGCATTCAGCTGCTTGCGATCAAAGGCGACATCGAGTTTCAGTACAGCCTCCCGGCCGCTCAAAAGACATGGGATGAAGCTGCCCAATTAGCATCCAGCCGTGGCAGTGGCCTCTGGAAGGCGCGAGCTGAGGGTGAGCTGGGCACGATCGCCTTTTTGAATGGCGAGATCTTTACTGCAACTAAGCTGGTGACCGGCGCAGCATTGAAAGCAGAGCTGTCTGGGGACATCGCGTCCCAAATACGCTATCTAACGGCGTTGGGCGAGGGGTTCGCCGAGTATGGTCGGAGCGCTGACGCAAGTCGCTTTTTCGACAAAGCACTCGCGCTTTCGGCAGCCACTCCGGGTGCGTACTTTCCGTTCACGGCCTATCTGGGCAAAGCGCGCTTGCTCGCGACGACTGGGCGCTTAGAAGAAGGTCTTCGCATGCTTCACGAGGGATTGGATGAAGCACGCCGGAAGGGCCTTAAAGTGCGCGAGGCGCGAATACTCACGGTGCTCGGAGAGCTTGCGGCCGCCCACGGTAAGCAAGATGACGCCGTTACTTGGTTGTCGGCAGGCGCTGAAGTAGCGCGAGGCGCCGGATTGGACCGGATCGAATCAGATGCCAGCGGCGCTCTTGCGCCCCTTCTGCGGGATATTGGCAGAACCGAATTGGCTGCAACCTACGCGAGGCGAAGCGTCGCCGCCGCACAACGCGCTGGCGACCTATATCATCTTCCGCAGTTGATAGCGGTCCTCGCGGAAATCGAGTACAGCAACGGGAATCTCACGCAAGCTGAGGCTGAATACTCTCGAGCCACAGATCTTGTAGACGCCCTTCTTAAGGGCTTTCCCCATCCGAGGAACAAGAACATATTGGTAGCGACGATGGGCCGCGTGTTCCAGGGCCACTTCGATCTTGCGTTGAACAGGTCGAAGGACTTGGGGAAGGCGTACCAAATCCTGGAATCAGCGCGCGCCTATGGTCTGGTAGACGTGCTCCGGGAAGCTGACGGTTTACGTCACCATCTCTCAGTATTGGATTCCGCAATAGCTCCTCAGATCGCGGCTGTGAATCGTGATCTGTCGAATGAACAGGATTCGGGCCAGCGCAGCCGTCTGCTTGATCATCTGTGGGAGTTGGAGGTGCGCTCGTTGCATCCCCGCGAACTGAGCGCATTTTCGCAAGCCCAACCGGTCTCCTTACTGCAATTACAGTCGAGTTTGACAGAAGGTGAGTTGGTCATCGAATATGTTCTCGAACCGTCCCGTTCGTTCGCCCTTGCTATAACCCGCGACCGCATCGCTCATTACGAATTGAAGAGCCGCAATGAGCTTGAATCCGCAGTGGAATTGCATCTGGCGGCGATTCGAAACCGGCGTGACGGTCGCGCTGAAGCAAAAGCACTGTATCAGCTCTTGCTCCAGCCCGTGGCGCTCCTGGGCCACAGCACGAGGGTCGTAATAGTTCCGGACGGCAAGCTGCATCTAGTGGCATTTGATGCATTGCTCGACCCGAATGACCGCTACGTGGTCGATACACACGTGATTTCCTACGCGCCATCAGCAACGGTTTACTACTTGCTTTCGAGACCGATGCCGTCGCATACCCCTCAGATGGCATTGTTGGCGGTGGGGGGCGCACGTTATAACTTCCGAGGATTCGGGGACATTCGGTCAGCGTTACGGGGGTTCGGAATGTTCGATCCATCCGGTCCACCGCGTTGGTCGCCCATCCCACAATCGCTAACCGAGGTGGCCGACGTAGCGGCTTCCCAGCTCGGGAAAGAGCTCGTTCTCACCGGGGATAATGCGACGGAAGCGGCTGTGAAGCGACTGCCTCTCTCGACTTTTCGAGTGCTGCACTTCGCGCTTCATTCGACTATTGACGACGAGTTCCCCGACCGTTCTGCGTTGGTCCTTTCTTCGCAGATCAACGACGGGGAGGATGACCTTCTCCAGGCGCGAGAAATCGTCGGCCTTGATCTGAATGCAGAGTTAGTGACACTGTCAGCCTGCGACGCTGGCGCGGGTAAGATTGAGGGCGTCGCGGGGATGAATAGCCTGGTTCAAGCTTTTCTCATGGCGGGCGCTCGAAGCGTAGTAGCAACCGTATGGGCCGCGGACGACACATTTACCGCGGCGCTAATGCGCAGGTTTTACGCGAATCTTCGGCAGGGACATGACAAGGCAGAAGCACTCACCCTCGCAAAACGTGAATTGCTGCGCATGAATGGACCGAACGCCCTTCCGTTCTACTGGGCCGGCTTCCGGCTCGTGGGAGATTCGCATGGGATTGTTTCAGGAGAATGACGATGAGCGACCTAACCAGAACTGATCGAGATGCAATTGTCTCAAAGGTCATTGAGACCGTACAGACGAAGCATTTTGATCCTCACTTTGAGAAAGAACGATGGAAATGCCGCGGTCGAGCAGCAACGCAGTCGCATTGTCGACGCAGCGGACACGTCAGACTTCGAAACCGCACTGAGCGACTTGGTGCGCTCTTTCGGAACACCTGATGCCGGCTTCTTTCACGAGCGCAGTCGCAAGAAGGTTCCCAAGGGATTAGCAGCCCGTTTCCAATACTGCCAACCGAACGAATGCGCCCCCACGTTCACCCAGCCTTCTGATGCCGGCGACGTCATGATCTCAAAGCTTGCTGACGGTGTTGGCTGGCTTAAGGTGACCAAATTTCCTGGCACCATCGGTATCGACATTGCTAAAGAGATCGATCACGGGATCGAGGAACTGCGCGGCTGTGACAGGTTGGTCGTCGACCTTCGCGGCAACGCTGGCGGAGGACTCGCTTTCTTGCGAGTCATGAGTTATCTCACCCCCGAACGTCTCCCTGTCGGATACAGCGTAACCCGCGCCCGTGCCGAAACCAACTACTCCAAGGAGACCCTTGCGATTTTCGATCGAATTCCGTCGCGGAAGGCAGCTCTGATCTGGCTTGTTCTCAAATTCGGATTTCGAGATGATTCCGTGAGCATCCTCACTGAGGGCCTTGGCTCCATGCCGTTTCACGGCGAGAGCGGCCATCTTGGTGGATGAGAGCACAACCGGCGCCGGAGAGCGCATCGCAGCGTTTGCACAGGAACGCAAGCTCGCCCCGGTGGTGGGTGCGCGTACCGCTGGCAGACTCATTTGTTGCAGCGTTTACAAAGTGGGTCACGGCTACTATGTCCGGATTCCCGCGAGAGCTTGGTACACCTGGAGCGGGGAGCTTCTGGAGGCGAAGGGTGTGGTACCTGACTGCATTGTTACCGATGGGCAGGGGGGTGAGGCGGATCTCCAGCTCGAGCGGGCTGTTGATGTCGTCCGCAGCCTCTGAGCTTCAACAATCAGCGCGGATGTACTCGGCTTGACGGCTAACAAACTTTCTCGGAGGTGGAAAATGAAGCTTGCTATTATTCGGCTCGTTATAGTGTTCCCGTTGATCACCCGCGCTGCCTTTGGGCAGACGGCTGCTATCAATGGGGAGATTTCAGGTACCGTGCTCGACCCCAGCGGGGCACCGATCGTGAACGCGAAGGTCGGAGCCACGAATGCAGGGACGGGTTATCAGCAGACCACTACAACCACATCTGTGGGCTTGTACAGACTTCCGGTCTTGCCACTTGGCGAATATTCTTTGACCGTCGAGGCTAATGGCTTCGCGCTCTACAAGCAGAGCGGCATCACACTGAGCGCCGGTTCCACTGCAACGGTAGACGTCAAGCTGCAGGTCCAGGGCGTTACCACCGAGGTAGTCGTCTCGTCGGCTGCGCCGATCGTAGATGTGGCACGTACGGATCTGGGGAGCACACTATCTTCAAGCGCGGTACTCAATCTACCGCTGGTTTCGCGCAATCCGCTCAACTTTATCCTTCTGCAGCCGAACGTCAGTGGTCATAGCAATACCGAGTTCGGTGTGCCTCGGAAAGTCGATGCCAATGGCTTTAATGACCGCATCAACTACCAACTCGATGGGAGCAGTAACGTAGAGAGCGATCGTGCCGGCATTCGCCTGCTTCCAATCTCAGAAACGTGGATCCAGGAAGTACAGGCGGTGAACAACGGATTCGCTCCGGAGTTCGGGAACACCGTGGGTACGCTATTCAACACGATTACCCGCTCGGGCACGAATGAGCTGCACGGCGAAGCGGCGTACCTGTTTCGGCGAACTCCGATGAGCGCCCGTCCTGCCCTACTTCCTGACAACCAGCCAACACCGGACGTGAACGTTGATTCGGTGTTCGCCGACGCCGGCGGACGACTGGTAAAGGATCGCGTCTTCTTCTTCGGCGGCTATGAACACGTAAAGCGCGATCTCCCAGCCCCCGTTACCGTCGCACCCGCCACCCTCGCCCAGCTTGGACTTCCTGCCAACTTTGCCAACGCGATTCCATTCAGCCAGAGCGTAACGTTCTTCATCGGAAAGGTGGATTGGCAGTTAACCTCAAAGCACCGGCTCTCACTGCGATACAACGGGCACCGAAACGACTCGCCATACAACAGCTCGACGATTGGCGGTCTGTTCCTACTAGACCGCACCTTTAAGTTCGTCGACAGATCGCATGGTGGCGCTGCGCAGTTGGTGAGCGTTATCTCACCGAACGCGGTGAATGAGCTGAGATTTCAGGTGCCGTTCCGAAGCCAGTCACAAAACCGCTTTGAAGCAACCGGCTCTGGTCCTGCCATCAGCATTCCAGGCGTGGCGAACTTTGGCAACTCGCTCGACGTCGGCTTCCGTTTCGACGAGATGACTCCGGAAGTGAGTGAAAACTTCAGCTACAACTTGGCACAGCACGCGCTTAAGTTTGGCGGTAGCATCCGCGCAATCCGTGATACCCAAGTGCAAGCCACTGCCGCGCTCTATACCTTTCCAAGCATCGCCGCGTATGTGGCGGCGAGGGACGGCTTGAACCCGCGGAGTTATGTGAGTTTCATCCAGACGGTGGGAGAGCCATCAATGACCTACAACTCCCTATTCAGTGGCCTGTACGCGCAGGACACGTGGAAGCCACGGGCGAACATTACCGTAACTTATGGCGTGCGCTATGACGTGTATCGACCCCCCGAGGCAAATACGACCTCGCCTTTCGCGTATTCCCAAAGGTTCCGGACGGACAAGAACAACATCGCACCGCGACTTGGAGTGGCGGTTGGTCGCGGAAAAACGGTCGTGCGAGCAAGCGGCGGGATCTTCTACGATCCTTTTCAAACTGACCAATATCGTCGAGCCCTTCTGAACAACGGAACGCCTTCTTTCTTCGCGATCAGCGCGATTCCGCAGTTGCCGTTCGCACCCGCGTTCCCCAACGTCTTCTCCGGTGTTCCACAAGGCTTCACGCCAAGTATCCAGGACATCACGACTGTAAGTCCGGATTTTGCAAGCCTGTATTCCGTGAATGCTAACGTATCGATCAGCCGCGAAATTACCCGAGACCTGGCGCTCACGGCCACGTATTTATTCACACGAGGTAACCGTCTCCCGGTAATCCGAAATATCAACCTTGTGCCGTCCGGGCAACAATTGGCCGATGGCCGGCCTGTCTTCGGCTCCGCACGCGTATTCCCCGGATTTGGGAACATCCTCTCCGCGGAGTCGGTTGGGCAGTCAGTCTACAATGGCCTCAATTTCACGCTCAACAAACGTCTCTCGCGTGGCTTTGAAATGTTCGCGACCTACACATGGGCGCACGCCATTGATGACGCACCAGAACAAAACAACATCGATAGCCCCAATTTCCTCTTGTCCGATCCGACCAACCGCCGACGCGATCGCGGCAATTCTCTGACGGATCGGCGGCATGCGTTCAATGGCAACCTCCTTTACACACCGGTATTGCAGGGCGGCAGCCGAGTCCTCCGATATCTTGTAAATGGCAACCGCATCGCAGTGATCGCCACGATTCAGAGCGGCGACGTGTTCGACATGGGGAGCAATCGCGTGCTGAACGGCGATCCATCGACTGCCAGTACGTTCCAGCGTCCGCTGTTCATTGGTCGCAATACACTGCGTGCGCCTCGCACGTCGGAGTTTAACGTCCGCTACACGCGTCTCTTCCCGATCGGCGAGCGCATGAAACTCGAATTCATCGCCGAATCGACCAATATCTTCAACCGCACGAACGTAGTCGGACTGAATAGCACGGCGACCGTCGACGCGGCGGGCAACATCGTCGCCTGGCCCTCGCTGGCCTGGACGGCGGCTCTCGATCAGCGCCTAGTGCAGCTCGGGTTCAAGTTTAGCTTCTGAGCTGGTGAATGGCGTCAAACGGTGGCTTGGATCACTTGCACCATGCCAAGGAATCCACGGGTGGCTGCGAGCGGTTCGAGTCCAGCCTTGCGCACGTTCTCCAGCGGGTCGCGATTCCACCAGCAACCTAAATGAGCTGCCCATTTCGTCGCGTGGCGATCTTGCCAAGTGGCAATGCCGGGACGGTTGCTGCGACCGTGTTCGAGGAGCAGGATACGGCCGCCTGGGCGGCAGACGCGGCGCATTTCACGTAACGCCTCGACGGGATCGGGAAATGTGCATGTGCCGAGAGTGGACACGACCGTGTCGAATGAGCCATCTCGGAAAGCTAGATGTTGGGCATCCATGACAGCCGCCTTCCGTACGCCCCGGTTGCGCGCCCTGATAAGCATGCTGGGGCTGAGATCGACGGCTGTGATATCGAGACCTCCAGGGTAGTGAGCCAGATTCAATCCAGAACCGGCGGCTACTTCGAGCACACGCCCAACGGCTGACTTCAGCAGGCGCGAACGCAGGCGGCGGAATACTACCGCCTCCAGTGCCACGGTGGCGAGATCATACCACCGCGATGCGCGGTCCCACTTCCTCTGAAGATCCAGCAACGAATCCATAGACTTGAAACGCTTTCTCTCATCGTATGTCAGGATTCGAGTTCCTTCGGTATCGGCTGGGAAGCGGCGGTTCGGGTTGCTGCGGCCTGCGTGGGCGAGTCCTGGATCTACTTCGCAGACCTCTATGAGCGTTCAGCGCCGCCAACCCAACTCACTTGGTGAAATTCAAGACATGCTTTACAAAAGGGCATGGGACAACACCTCCCCCAGACCAGTCCCGGCCACGAAAAGCCGCCAGACATCGCAATCGCTCGCGAAGAACCTCCTCTCATTGTTCGGGATCCGAGAGCATCTCGCACGCTGAGCGACATCAATGAACTGTCCCGCCATCCATTAGATTAGCCGTGCTATCGCGGCCTTCGACATAATAGTTATTCGATACTCTCGCAGGACTTCTATGGACATTCTGAAAATGCTGTCGGAACTCCGCTCCGAACGGGGCCAGATCGAAGACGCAATTTTGGTTCTGGAGCGCCTCGCCAGAGGCGAGGGCAAACGCCGGGGACGCCCACCAAAGTGGATGGCACAAACTCACAGCCGGCCAGCGAGCCAGACAGAGGCTCCCAAAAGGCGAGTCGTCAGTGCAGAAGCCCGGAAACGCATGGCGGAGGCGCAACGGCGGCGATGGGCCGCCGTTCGCAAGGCCCAAACCTAGAGGCTGATGGAAAGTAAGTCTTGGGAAGCCGCGCAGCTTCGGGCATGACCTCCGCGTTCAGCCATTGAGTCCCCAAACATCGTCGAATTCCGTAAGTCGGACGCAACAGCTCTCGCAAACAAGGAGGTGCTCCTCGACCTTGCCTAGATGCGGCTCTTCGATTTGCCCCTTGCTGTAAGCATTGAGCCACTCGTCCGAGATGTGGTCGCTCATCATCTGCGTGGACTCCAATCGATTCGACCTCGGAACTGGATCAAGGGAGATCACGTCAGGCGCTAGCGGATTCACCTTGTGTTTTGTTCTTGGAGCCAGGAGGGCGCCCGCGACGCTTAGTTGATACGGCGCTCATCCACTTCGGCGGGCGGCCCCGCCGCTTTCCGCGACCGATGGCAAGGCGTTCCAGAACCAGGATTGATTCTTCGATCATCTGTCTCTCGGCTCGCAGCTCTTCCAGCATTTTAATGATGTTCATAAGTGCAGACCAACCGCGTTGCTTCGGGGTAACATGTTTCGCAAACTCGCAGGGACCCGTCTCCGATTGGACGAAGATCTCCCAATGGGATCGCGCTGCCGCAAGCGTCGCAACGGTGGACAATCCCCTGGACAAGTCTGATGGTGGGTCCGGAATCTTCCATGCGGCCTATAGCTCCTAGTCTATACGTCTTTTTGTTCGTGGTGTTTTTGCTCGTACCGGCCGCACTCTTGAGAGGTGGGCGCCCACAGAGACCTTCCGGCCGACTATGCACGGTTCTTTCGTGCCCTTGGCCACCGAATCCGTTCCTACAGAACCGATCACAAGCTGAGCCAAGAGGATATGATTTCGTACGGCTTCAGCGTCCGGCACTGGCAGATGATTGAAAGTGGCCGGCCGATAACAGTCTTTACTCTTCTGCGGGTATGCGAGGCTTTTGAAGTCCAGCCCGAACAGCTGATCGCCGGTCTAGGCCAACATCTCCGGAAGCGCCGCAAGATTTTAGCCTAATTAGGATTCCACGAACGCCGTTGTTGGATGGAACGCGCATCAGGTCTTCGCCAAACGCAGCGGTAAGTCCTCTGCCACTACAGGTATCCGGGTGTCTGAAAGCCATGAGAGCAACTCATTTGGTGGAATCTGAAACATGGCTTAAAAAAGGGAATGCGAGAACACCTCCCCAGCATCCACACAGGCCACGAAAGGCTGCCAGACATCGCATTCGCCCGCGGAGAGCTTCCTCTCGTTGTTGGGGATCGAAGAGCATGTCGCACGCTGGTCGACATAAACGAACTGTCCCGCCGCCTCAGCATCGCCAAGGGTACGCTCTACAACTGGGTTTACCTGCGCCGCATTCCCTATGTCAAGGCGGGCCGCTGCTTACGCTTCGACCCCGACAAGGTATTTGAATCCCTCCACCAGTGCCCTACAATAAATGAGGCTGGCAGGAGGTAGAAGGAGCTGTTATGGCACTCTACCGACGAGGCCGGGTTTGGTACGCAGACTATCACGCTGACGGTGTTCGAGTTCAAGAAAGCACTGGTACGGCAAACAAGCGCGAGGCCGAAAAGATTCTGGCCCTTCGCGTGTCAGAAGTTCAACGAGGGGTTTTCGTCAAGCCGGTAAACATCACCTTGCCGGAGTTCGGTGAGAGATACATCGAGTATGCGAAAGCTCACAAGCGTTCATGGAAGCGCGATGTGCAGATGCTAAGCAACCTCCAAGGGTTCTTTGGGCCGTCGAAGCTGCGGGATATCACACCGCTGCGGGTCGAGGAATACCAGCAGGCTCGGGTCAAGAATGTATGCCCGGCGACGTCAAACCGGGAACTGGCTTTGCTCAAGCATATGTTCAACATTGCGGAACGATGGGGACAGCACCAGGGGACGAATCCCGTCCGGCTGGTGAAGTTTCTGCCGGAGAACAATTACCGCTTCCAGACGCTTAGCGAGGACGAGGAGCGCAGGCTCCTTCTTGCCTCGCCGCCGTATCTGAGAGAGATGATCCTGTTTGCGATCAACACCGGCCTTCGCACGAACGAAATTTTCAATCTTGCATGGGAGGACGTAGATATAGAGCAAAAACGCTTAAAGATGATCGTGAAGAAAAACCAGAAGGCCTTGAGCCTACCCTTGAACGAAACCGCATTCGGAATCGTCGAGGGACGGCCCAAGCATGGCCGCTATGTGTTCCACAACCCGATGACCGGGGACAGGTTCAAGGACGTGAAGGGCGCTCTTCTAGCGGCCGTAAAGCGGGCAGGACTTCCGAAGGTCACCTGGCATATGTTCCGGCATACCTTTGCCTCACGGCTGACGCGCAGCGGCGTGGACATCGTGACCGTGAAGGAGTTGCTTGGACACGCAAATATCAGCGTAACGATGCGCTACGCGCATTCTAACGATGAGACGAAGCGCCGGGCGGTGGAGCGGTTGGGTACCTGTGACAAAATAGTGACAATCGTCCCACGGAGGGCGAAGATCGCAGTATAATGTAGTGACAGTGACCACAACTCATTGAAATCAGGTGAGTTAAAAACGGAGAGGTGGCTGAGTGGTCGAAAGCAGCGGTTTGCTAAACCGTCGTAGGGGCCTAAACCTCTACCGGGGGTTCGAATCCCCCCCTCTCCGCCAGAATCTCCTGCATAGAACTGGCCATCCCGTCGACTGAAACTTCGCTCCGAACGTCACCGTTGTCATCACTGAAACATGGAAACTGGCCGAATCGCCGGCCCTTTTGTCCATCGGCCGTACGTCCTGTCGCTCAAACGCCTCCTGCGGCGTCCGAGAGAAGCTCGATGGCTTACCGGGATTATAGACGTTATGAGTAAGATGAAGAGCCTCGGAATCTGTAAGCGGGTGAACGGCATCAACCCTACAGGCACCGGTAAAACAGGAGGAAACCATCCGATGCGATTCATATTTGAATGCTTCGGCGTAAGCATTCTGGCCGCTGCGAGCGTGGCTGGACAGAGCCAGTTTCTCGGAAGCGTTCCGTCCGGAGCCGCGTCGGCCACGCCTTTGGCGTTGACGTTGCACGACGCGATTGACCGCGCCCTCAAAGCCAATCTCGGGCTCCTCATCGGCAATTCCGCCGCTGAGAGTGCTCGAGGCTATCGACTCCAGACGCTGAGCGCCTTGCTGCCGCGTCTCGATGCGCGGGCGGGTGAGACCGTTCAACAACTGAATCTTCAGACCATCGGATTCGATTTCCACTTCCCCGGCGTAGCGATCCCGACGATCGTTGGCCCGTTCCACTACACCGACGTACGCGCCTATGCAAGTTGGACTCTCTATGACGGGAGCGCGCGCAAGAACTATCGCGCTTCGGAAGAGAGCAATCGCGCGGCCCAATTGTCAGCGATGGACGCGCGCGACCTGGTGGTGCAGGCCGCCGCGAACGCTTACTTGCAGATCATCGCCGACGCTTCTCGCGTGGAGGCGATCCAGTCGCAGGTCGAAACGGCAGAAGCGCTTTACGAGCGCGCAGGCGATCAGCTTAACGCCGGGACTGCCGCGGCAATCGACGTTCTGCGCGCCCAGGTTGAGCTGAAACAGCAGCAGCAACGGCTGCTGGCGCAACAGAACCAGTTCGCGAAGGACAAGCTAGCGCTGGGGCGAGTGATCGGATTGCCGGACGGCCAGGACTTCAACCTGGCGGAGAGCGCGCCCTTCTCGCCGCTGACGGCGGTGACACAGGATCAGGCATTGCAAACCGCTTCCCGGCAGCGATCCGACTATCAGAGTTTCAACGCGCGCGTGCGCGCGGCCGAGGATTCAGTCAAGGCCGCGCAAGCCGAGCGCTACCCCACCGCCGGTGTGACCGCCGACTACGGCGATGTTGGGACGACGCTTGCAAATTCGCACGGCACCTTTACGTTTGTTGCCTCGGCGAGCGTCAATCTGTTCGACGGGCGGCGGATTGAGGGAGAGATCGTCCAGGCAAAGGCCGCGTTGAAGCAGCGCCAGGACGAGCTGGCGGACCTGGGCGGCCAGATCGATTTCCAGGTCCGCACAGCGTTTCTGGATATTCGCACGGCGGCGGATCAGGTCGCGGTGGCGCAAGACAATCTGGACCTGGCGAATCAGACGCTGGTGCAGGCGCGCGACCGATTCGCCGCCGGCGTGACCGACAATATCGAGGTGGTCCAGGCTCAGGAATCGGTCGCGACCGCGAATGACACGTTGATTCTGGCGCTGTACGCGCACAACCTCGCCAAGGTGGCGCTGGCGCGGGCGCTGGGCGGAGCCGAGCAGGGAATTCAAAAACTCCTGGAGGTGAAGTAGCCATGGCTGAACTGGCGAAGCAGAACGTTGGTTCCCCGCAGAAGGCGCAAGCTGGGACGATTTGTGGTTGTGATCGCCGTGATCGCGATGCTCGGGACCGTGGGTGTCTACTTGTGGCGATACTTCAACACCTACGAATCGCACCGACGACGCGCAGATCGACGGGCACATCAACGCCGTCAGCGCGCGGATCAACGGGAACGTCGTCGAGGTGCAGGCGGAAGACGAGCAATTCGTGAACGCGGGCGACGTGCTGGTCAGCATCGATCCGAAGGACTACGAAGTCGCGCTCGCCAAGGCGGAAGCCGACCTGGCCGACGCCGAAGCGGCGCTCGAAAGCTCGCGCATCGATATTCCGATCACCAACACCAACACGTCGAGCCAGTTGAAGACGCGACCTCCGGCACGCGCGCGACGCGGCTGCGTTCCTGCTCGGCGCGCAGCGCCAGTTGGACGCCGCGCAGGCGCGCCTGGAATCCGCGCAGGCCCAGGTTCGCGAGGCCGAAGCCAACCTGACAAAAAAGCCAACGACGACGTCGCGCGCTACAAACTGCTGGTCGACAAGAACGAGATTCCGCGCCAGCAATACGATACCGCGGTCTCCGTCGCGGCCGCGCGCGCAGGCCACGCGTGGACGCGCGCACGGCCGCCGTGCGCGAAGCCGAGCAGAACATCGCGGTCGCCGCAGAGCGCCATCGAGCAGGCCAACCAGCGCATCGCCCAGGCCGACGCCTCGATCGAGTCCGCCATGACCGCGCCGCAGCAAGTGGCCGTCAGCGAGGCTCGCGCGAAATCCGCCCTGGCGCAGGTGGCGCAGAGGCAGGCCCTGGTCGAGCAAGCCAAGCTGAACCTGAGCTACTGCACCATCGTCGCGCCGGTGACCGGGATCGTCGGCAAGAAGACCGTGGAACTGGGACGAGAACATCTCGCCCGGCGAGCAGTTGATGGCGGTGGTTCCGCTGGACGACATCTGGGTCACCGCGAATTTCAAGGAAACGCAGCTCAGCCGCATGAAGCCCGGCCAGCGCGTGCGAGTTCAGCGTCGATGCCTACGGCAAGGACATACACCGGCAAGAGTGCAGGCCGTCGGCGGCGCCAGCGGGTCGCGCTTCAGCCTGCTGCCGCCGGAAAACGCCACCGGCAACTACGTGAAGGTGGTGCAGCGCATTCCGGTGCGCATCAATCTCGATCCCGGCCAGAACGACGATCATCGCCTGCGCCCCGGCATGTCGGTCGATCCCAAGGTCTATCTCGAGTAAGGACCGAATCATGGCCGGACGCCAACCGAGATCTGGAAGCCGAAATTCAATCCCGTGGCTGATCGCGGTGGTGGTGGCGATGGCCGCGTTCATGGAGGTGCTCGACACCAGCATCGCCAACGTCGCCCTGCCGCACATGGCCGGCAACCTGGGCGCGAGCAACGACGAAAGCACCTGGGTGCTGACTTCCTATCTGGTGTCGAACGCCATCGTGCTGCCCATCAGCGGATGGCTGGCGACCGCTGTTCGGCCGCAAGCGCTTCTTCATGCTGTGCATTCTGCATGTTCACGCTCAGCTCCCTGCTGTGCGGCGCCGCGCCCAGCCTGGGCGATGCTGATCCTGTTCCGCGTGATTCAGGGCGCGGGCGGCGGCGGGCTGCAGCCGATGGCGCAGGCCATTCTCGCCGACACGTTTCCGCCGCAGAAGCGCGGCCTGGCCTTCGCGCTCTACGGCATCACCGCGGTCATGGCGCCCACCATCGGCCCGACGCTCGGCGGCTGGATCACCGACAACTACTCCTGGCGCTGGATCTTCTACATCAATCTGCCGGTCGGCATCCTGACTCTGTTTCTGGTGCTGCGCATGGTGGAGGATCCGCCGTATCTCAGCCGGCTGCCAGCGGCGCCGGCGTCCGCGTCGACTACATCGGCATCGCGCTGCTGGCGCTGGGCGTCGGCGCGCTGCAGGTTCTGCTCGACAAGGGCCAGGAAGACGATTGGTTCGGCTCGCACTTCATCGTCACGCTGGCGGTGATCTGCGGCGGTCTGCCTGATTTCGCTGGTCGTCTGGGAGTGGCGCCAGCAAGCGCCCGATCATCGACGTGCGCATGTTCAAGAGCTTCAACTTCGCGGTGTCGAATCTGATGATGTTCATCCTGGGCGTGCTCCTGTTCAGCAGCCTGGTGATGATGCCGCAGTTCCTGCAAACGCTGATGGGCTACACGGCGGAATCGGCGGGCCTGGTGCTTTCCGGCGCGGGCCTGGTCCTCCTGTTTGAGATGCCGATCGTCGGCCAGCTCACCACCAAATTTCCGGCCAAATACATCATGGCTTTCGGCTGGCTGTGCCTGGCCGTTCGGGATGTATTATTCCACCCTGCGGCTCGATCTGCTGATCAGCTTCAGCGCGGCCGCCTGGCTGCGCGTGGCTGCAATCGTTCGGGCTGGGCTTTCTGTTCGTGCCCATCACGCTGGCCGCCTATATCGGGGTTCCGCCGGAGAAAGGCAACAGCGTTTCCGGGCTGGTCAATTTCATGCGCAATATCGGCAGCAGCGTCGGAACCTCCATGGTCACGACGCTGCTCGCGCGGCGCGCGCAGTTTCATCAATCCGTCCTTGCCTATCACGCCACCAACTACGATCCGGCGTTCCGGAACCAGGTCGGCGGACTCAGCCAGCAACTGGTTCACGTCGGGCGCCAGCGTCTCCCGACGCGCAGGCGCAGGCTCTATGGGCGCGTCTACCAGATCGTTCTGGTTCAATCGCAGACGCTGGCCTATATCGACACGTTCATGGTGCTCGCGATCGCGGCGAGCATCATGTTCGTGCTCGCGTTCATCGTCCGCAAGAACGATCCCGGCGGCGGGCGCAGTCGTCGTGTGATGGAGTAGAGAGACAGCCCATGATCAAAGTGCTGACGATGGAGCGCGAATACGGGAGCGGCGCGGCCGACATCGCGCAGCAAGGTAGCCGAGCGCCTGGGCTGGAAGCTGTGGGACCAGCTGCTCACCGACGAAATCGCCCGCCACCTGGAGTGCGACCGCGTCACGTCGAGCAGCGCGAGGAGCGCCGCGATCCGCTGCACTACCGGCTGTTCAAATCCTTTCTGCGAGGCAGTTTTGAAGGAAGCCTGAACGCCCCGCACATGAAAATGGCGGACGCCGATGGCATCCGCAAAGTGACCGAGCAGATCGTTCGAAAAGCCGCGGGCGAAGGCAACTGCGTGATCGTGGGGCGCGGCTCCGCCTACTATCTGCACGATCGCCCCGATGCCTTTCACGTTTTCCTCTACGCGCCCGTTCGAGGAAAAAGTGCGCCGCTTGCAGGAACAGGGAAAGAGCGAGCAGGAGGCGATGGACCTGGTCGAAACCGTCGACCCCGAGCGCACCGCATTCATCAAGCAGAACTTCGGAATCGACTGGCCCGCCCGGCAGTTCTTTCACCTGATGGTGAACTCCACGGTGGGCGAGGAAACGGTCGTGGAAATCGTCATGGGCGCGTTAGCCGCTGCCGAAAAGCGCGGGCTATCGCAAAATCACGGCGGTTGAAGCGCCGCCGCATGCTCACGCGACCCCGAAACGCCGGAAAATCTCGATCTTCAAGAAATCGATAACGAACAGATACAGGACGACCGCTCCGAGCAGCGCGATCACAACCGCCGGCGGCAACGGAGCCATCAGGATACCTTGCATCGCGAGCAGACCAACGATAAGAAGGTCTGTAGCCGAACTCAACATCATCCAGCGGCTGGGACGGGAGCGCCAAAAGTGAGCGCGCTCGCGAACCAGATACACCGTTCCTTGACCGCTGAAGACCAGGGTCAAAAACGCGAGGGTTTGGATCTGCCTGGTGGAGAGCGACAGCACGTCGCGCCCGATGAACAGCACAGCGATGGAAAACGAGACGATCAGAGCGGCGAGCGGAATCGCAGTCGTCATCAGCGACCGGATGTGCCAGCGGTCTGGCCGCTGGGAGAACGAAACTCGATCTGTCGCGATTGACATGGTGACGAAGTCATTGGTGAACAGCAGCAGCACGACCAGCAGCGGGGTGATCACCAGTGTGCGTGTGAGCATGACGCCGAGCGACAGGAACAGCGCGATCTCGACGGTTTTAATGACCTTGTTCAGCGTGTAGGTGAGCATGCGCTGGTAGATCCGCCGGCTGGTCTCGACGGCGGAGACGACATCGCCGAGACCGGGGTTCGTCAAGACGATGCTGGCGGCGGCTTTGGCCACATCGGTGGCGTTCGATACGGCAACGCCAACCTCGGCCTGCTTGAGCGCGGGAGCATCGTTCACCCCGTCGCCGGTCATTCCCACGATATGACCGGCGCGTTGCAGCGCCTGCACCAAACGAAACTTGTCCTCCGGGAAGACGCCCGCAAACACATTGCATTGCGTCGCGGCCGCCGCCGCATCGGCGCGAATTCGATCGGACGAACACGCTTGCCCGGCGATTCCAACCTTGGCGGCAACCGTTCGCGCCGTCGCCAGCCCGTCGCCGGTGATCATCAGAACGCGGATACCGAGACGCTGAAGATTCGCCACCAGCGCCGCGGAATCGTCGCGTGGCGGGTCCAGAAGCGCGAGGAACCCAACGATCGTGATCGCTGGTTCGGGACCGGCCGCGATCGCAAGCACGCGATAGCCCTCGCCTGCGAGCCTGTCGGCCTCTGGAAATGCGGATGCGCCGGTTAGGGCGGCAATCGCAGGCGGCGCTCCCTTGACGATGCGCACGACATCCGCTCCGCGTTTTGCCAAAGCTTCCGAATACTTCGTGGAGGGCTCAAAAGGTACGAACTTCTGAATCGCGTATTCGGGCGAAGTTACGTTGCGGCTGCGGGCGGCGGCGAGAATCGCGAGGTCGATCGGATCCTGCGTCGCTTCGTCTGAAGCCAGCGCGGCGAACCGGAGGACGTCTGCCTCGGTGGCGGGCGCAATCGCCGTCACCATCGCGACGGACAATTCGTTCTTTGTGAGCGTGCCGGTTTTGTCGGTTGCGAGCGTATCCATGGCCGCGGCTTCTTCGATGGCGGACAATCGGCTGACCAACACCCCTCTCTGCGCCAACTCCCGGGTGCCGACAGCCGACGCGAGCGTGAATGTCGCCGGAAGCGCAACCGGAATGGAGGCCACCAAAAGCATCACGCAAAAAGGCACGATGTCGCCCAACCCGATTCCGGCGTTTAAGGCGTACACAAAAACCAGGCCGGCGAGCACGACATCAAACGCTACCAGATACTTCACCACCGCGAAGATCATCTGCTGAAGGTGGCCGGCGGTTTTGGCTTCGCGAATAAGCTCGGCTGTCTTTCCGAAGTACGTGCGGCTGCCGGTGGCCGTCACGACGGCACGCGCCTCTCCGCGTTTGATGAGACCGCCGGTGAACGCCGTGCCGCCCACGCTCGCGTCCGTGGGCGTCGATTCGCCGGTGACCGCAGAGTGATCGACCAGTACGCTGCCGCTGGAGACTCGCGCGTCCGCCGGAACCATATCGCCGGCGCGCAAGTGGATCAGGTCCCCGGGGACCAGGCGGTCCGCCGGAAGGCGCTGCCATGCGCCTTCGCGCTTCACGCGTACCTGAATCGTGAGCCGGCGCCGGAGCAGCTCCAGCGCGTGATGGGCCTGACTCTCCTGAAGAAAGCTGAGGATCCCGTTGAACACCAGAAGCCCGCCGATCACGGACGCCTCGATGTTCTTGTGCAGCGCGATCTCCAGCGCCACGGCAGCTTCCAGCATCCACGCGACAGGCGCCCAGAACTTGCTCGCCAGCGCGCGCAGTGGGTGAGGATGTTCTTCAGCTACGAAATTGGGTCCATACTGGGCAAGCAGCCGCTCGGCTTCCTGCGTGGTCAGCCCCAAAGAAGCATCCGCGTGAGTTGCATCCGAATCCATGACCCTCCCAGAACTATTGTGAACGGATATTCAACGATTGGGCTGTGGATCTGGTTCGTTGCATGCGGTCGAATCTCTACGGAAAAGTGCTTTTTGATATGATTGCTTGAAACCCCTGTAAGTGTCGAGCCGCTAAGGAGGTATCGGGGACAAATGTTCGCGCCATCCCTGAAAGGTCCTTTTCGCGTCCTGAGCATCTTGTCGCTGTTCATGGCGATGTTCCTCACGACCTCAGCCCAAGATATTCTGACTAATGATTCGGTCGTGAAAATGGTGAAGGCGGGCCTCTCCGAAACCGTAATTCTGGAGATGGTGCGGACGCGCCCTGGCAAATACTTGGTAACGCCCGAGAGCCTCAGCGAGCTGAAGCAACAAGGCGTCACCGAAAAAGTGCTGCTGGCGATGATCGCAAAGAGTTCCCCGCCTGCAACCACGGAGCCTCACGCGGGTCCGTCGCGACCTGACCCCGCAAGACCGAACCCGATTTCTTCAAGTCAACCGGAGGGAACCTGGGAAATCCGCCCCGCCAAGGACGCCATCACCGGGGAAGAGGATTTTGACGCGCATCTGGTGGCCAAGAATGACGGCAGCCAAAGGATGGATATCAGCGCCTGGTGCGGATTGGAACAGAATGTCAGCGGAGTGATGCGGATGCTCGGCCAGGAGTTGCAAGGCCGGCAGGAAATCGACTTCCGCTTTACGTACCAATCCGCAATCGCGGGCAAAGGGATGAAGATCACCGTGCAGCAGTTGAGCCCGACCACGGTGACGCCGGGAATTAGCAGTTACGAAGTCAACGGCCCCGTGAACATCGCCTATGCTCTCGCGACCGTTAAGCTCGACAGCCATCTTTATCGGGATCAGCTGATGGGCGATTCGAACAAGGTTACGATGTCCTTCTATAACGCGAAGTTGGCCAATCAGATGGCGGGCATGATGACGAAGGCGGCCAAGGACAATCCGTTTGCCCCTTTAGTGGCCTCGATGATTGCAGGCGCCGGGGCGTTCGAATCTTCCGTAACCGTCAACGACCTGCTCAAGGCGCACGCGCTGGTGCTCGAGGTGCCGATGACGGACGGCACCATGTTGCCCATGGACTTGAGAATCGCACATCCAACGTTCCGGAAATTCATCGATCGATGTTCCGCCCGCTTCGAAGCCGAGGCACCGCCCCCTACGCCAACGGGACCAGTCGTCCGTCCCTCGCCTCTGAAGACGCTCACGAACCGGCAATTTAACGGAACGGTGGATGGCTTCACGTCGGCCTTTCCGGGTTATCTCGAGCGAGCCGCCGCCGCGATGGGTCTGGACGCGAAGAACTACCGGAGCGAAGCCGACTTCATTCACGGGGCCGTGCGGACGTGCTCCCAGATCACCCCAGAGATGTACTCTCGCGCGGCGGCAGTTCGCCGCGGCCGTCCGGATTTCAGCCAGCTCGGGGAGCAGTACCGGATTTGCAACGCCGGCACGACCCTGGTCTCGCAGCGGGTGAATCGTCCCAACGCCGATCGCGGAATCGAGTTGAATTTCGTCGAAAATTACGGAAGCTCCGGGGCTGACCGGGGATTTGGCGCGATCGTGTCCTTCAGCCGCGTGAAGGGCGATTCGTTTCCGAATCTGGCTTTCGACAACTATGGGATTGTTGTGGCGATGATTTATCCCTCGGAGGCGGCCGTGAAGCATCCGCCGACTTCGACGGCTCTTCAAAACATCAATCGCAAGTTCGACGGAACCGCGGACCAGTTCGCAAAAGCGCTCCCCGGTTTGGTTGAGAAGGCGGCCACGGCACTTTCTCTTGATCCGAAGAACTACGAGGCGGAAACCGCCAAAATCGTCGCGATGGTTCATGACTGCCTGGCCATCACGCCGCAAATGCTCCGCGGCACACGGCGGCAGTTCCCCAACGGCTCCTATGGTCCGCCCGATGTGAGGACACTCGGGGAGCCCTACGCGGCCTGTGGCCACGGCCTGGTTCACCTCATTTCCGATGACATTCATAAGTCTTATGACAAGGACGTGGAGCGCGGTCTCGTGCTGTTTCTCACTGCGCGCGGCGGTTGGGGCAGCGGTCAGGGAGCCATGCTCCAGGTTTATTTCAGCACTTTGAAAAGCGAGGGCAGCGTCTACGAAAAGCACTTCGACACTCTTGGCGTGATCGAGGCGGCGGTTCATTGACCATCGGCAAGCCGGTCCCCGTCATTCAGGTGTCTGGCATCCGCAAGACCTACGGGACCACCGTTGCGGTTTCCGAAGTTTCGTTTGAAGTCATCGAAGGCGAGATCTTCGGCTTGATCGGCCCTAACGGCGCGGGCAAGACCACCACCATGGAGTGCGTCGAAGGAGTGCGCCGGCCGGACCGGGGCACGATTTCGATTCTGGGCCTGGACCCGTTTCGCGATGTGTATCGACTACAGAACCGCATCGGGGTGCAGCTCCAGCAGGCGCAGCTACAGAAGCGAATCAAGGTGTGGGAAGCCGTGGATCTTTGGTCTGCCCTGTATCCGAAAACGGTAGATGGCGAGCGATTGCTCGAACAACTCGGCCTCGCCAGCAAACGGAATGCCTGGTTCATGACGCTTTCAGGCGGGCAGAAGCAGCGGCTGTTCATCGCCCTGGCGTTGATTAACGATCCGGAAGTCGTATTTCTAGACGAATTGACCACCGGACTCGACCCTCAATCCAGGCGGGCAATCTGGGACTTGGTGCGCGGGATCCGCGAACGCGGCAAAACCGTCTTTCTCACCACACATTTGATGGAGGAGGCCGAACGCTTATGCGACCGTGTAGCCATCATCGAGCACGGTAAGATCATCGACATCGGTAGTCCGGAGGAATTGGTCCGCCGGCACTGTCCCACGCGAACCGTGGTGCTGGCCACGGACAACGCGCTGGCGGAAGAGTGCCTGCGCCGAATCCCCTCGGTGGAAAGCGTGACCCGGCAAGACTCGCGGTTCACGATTCAGGGGCGAGGCGAAGATTTCGTGACGGAGGTGATCCAGTGCCTGTCGGAGAACCATCTTCGAGTCACCGATTTTCGCACCGTGATGCCCACTCTGGAGGACGTATTTCTCAAACTGACGGGCCATTCGATTCGTGATTAAGAAAGATGAGGCCATGTTCCGCGGACTTTTAAAACTAACCTGGCTGGAGATCAAGATTTTCCTGCGCGAGCCGCTGGGGGCCTTCGGATCGATTCTCTTTCCGGTGTTGGTCTTCGTGGTGGCCGGACGGCTCCTGGGCGGACGCGTTCCCCCAAGCTCGATCGCTGCCGCCGGGTTCGTGCGCGTTGGGCTGCCCGTGTTTGCGTCCGTGCTGATCACACTCAGCGCAGTGCTCTCGCTGGTCACCATCATTTCGATTTACCGTGAGGGCGGTATCCTCAAGCGGCTTCGGGCCACCCCGCTTCGGCCGCAGACGATCCTCACAGCGCACGTGCTGGTGAAGCTCACTCTTACGGCGGTCACCATGGCCTTGATGGTGCTGGCGGGCAAGCGCTATTACCCGCTCAACGTGGACGTTCCGGTAATCGGCTTTACAATCGCTCTGCTGATCAGTACATGGAGCATCCTGTCGATCGGGTTTCTGATCGCAAGCATTGTGCCCACGGCGCGCTTCGCACAACCGATCGGCGCGGCCATCCTGTACCCGATGCTAGCCCTGTGTGGACTGTTCGTGCCGCTGGAATCGCTGCCACCCGTGCTCCGAGCCGCCGCGCACGGGCTGCCGCTGACCTATGCGGTCTCACTTCTTCAGGGGATCTGGAAAGGCGAGGCGTGGTCGGCACACATGGGGGACGTGGCGGCGCTGGTCATTGTATTTGCAGTCTGCACGGCGTTATCGGCGAAGGTCTTTCGCTGGGAATAGTGCTCTATTGCCGCGAGTCGGACGGCTCGACCACCGTCGTAACGATATTCGGGACATTTCGCTGGCGCAAAAGATTGTTGAAATCGGCGACCTCCTTGCCCAGCAGGTTCCGTAGCCGCTGGCGATAGCTGCCGACCCGCTCCTTCAACTCGTCACTGACCGCACTTTGCTGCGTGGTTGGCGGATCATCGGAGCTCTCGACTTCGTTCGCCAGGTAGCCAATTTTCGACGCCAGCTTAGGCGTCCAGCGCACATTATCCTGCCCTCGTCCGGTGGCTTTGAGTAGAATCAGGCCGTCTTCGATTTCGACCAGCTTGGTATTGAGCTGATCGGCCGCCGCCCGGACGCTCGCCGTGCTCTGCTCCGAGCCAAGTTCGGTTTCTAGCACCGAAATTTGGGCGCGAATCAGTTCGATTTGATTGACGGCATCCGCGACGTTGTTCAAATCGTCGGAAAGCGACGTCAGCAGTTTCGTCTGGATCTGAATGTCGCCTTCGCTTCCATTGGAATGCGGGTCTTTGATCACTTTCAGGTTCTGCGTGTATTCCTTGCCGCCGACCGTCATTTTCACCGTATACGTACCGGGCGGCGCCAGCACGGAAATGCGTTGCCCGCCCGGTTCGGGCCGCGTTCCGTCGGGACCTTCGGCGATCTCGGGGGCGTATTCGGGTGGCGTGCGCAGGCGCATTTCCTTGCTTGGCGTGAAGCGCAAATCCCAGGTGACCCGATTCACACCGGCCTGCTTTCCGCCGCTGAAGGTCCGCACGGCACGGCCGCTCGCGTCGAGAATCGCGAACTTTACGTCCGACTGCGGCGCCGCCTTCAGAAAATAGTTAATCGAAGCGCCGTAAGGAGCGTTCACCCCCGCCGTCGGATCGTAGGTAGGCGCTTCCGGCTGAACCTTGGTGCGGAAACGGTACGCGTCGCGCGGCGGGAACAGATATGCGCTCGCGTCAGCCACCTGCTGGGTCATCTGCTCCAGCGGGGTCAGGTCGTCGAGAATCCAGAAGCCTCGGCCGTAGGTCGCCAAAACCAGATCGTGAAAACGATCTTGCACGGCGAGCCAGTAAACCGGCGCGTGCGGCAGATTCATTTGCAGCGGCTGCCAGTTCCGGCCATCGTTGAAAGACACATAAGCTCCATTTTCCGTTCCGGCGTAGAGCAGCCCCTTCCGCACGGTGTCTTCCCGAACGCAGTGTACGTAGCTCAACATGCTGTGCGGAATGCCGTCGGTGATGCGCGTCCAGGTCTTGCCGTAGTCGCCGGTTTTATAAATAAACGGATCGCGATTGTTCACCTGGTGAAAATCCACGCTGATGTATGCCGTTCCGCCGTCGAATCGCGAGGCTTCGATGTTGGACACCGTGCCCCATTCGGGAAGGCCGGGAATATTCGCGGTGACGTTCGACCAGTTCTTGCCGCCATCGCGGGTGATCTGCACCAGGCCGTCGTTGGTTCCGGCCCAGATCACGCCCGCCTCCTTCGGCGATTCGGCGAGCGCGAACACCACGTCGATGTATTCGACGCCGATGTTATCGCCGGTGAGTCCGCCGGAAAATCCCTGCTTCGTTTTGTCATTGCGGGTCAGATCCGGGCTGATCGCTTTCCAGCTATTTCCGCCATCGGTGGTCATGTGGACGTATTGGCTGCCGGCATATACACGATTGTGGTCGTGCGGCGAGATCAGCACGGGAAATTCCCAGTTGAAACGATATTTCACTTCCGCCGCCGTCGAGCCGCTGGTTTGATCCGGCCACACTTCCACGTTGCGAGCCTGGCCATTGCGTTCGTCGAACACGCTCATGATGCCGCCCACGCTGCCCGAACCCGACGCGCTCGACCAGATGATGTTGGGGTCCACCGGATCGGGCGTGGCGAATCCGCTCTCGCCGCCGGTCACCTGATGCCACACGCTGCGTGAAATCGGACTCGGGCCGCCGCGCCCGCCTCCGCCGCCGAATCCTCCCGCCGAAAGGCTGTTGCTCGGACCACGATAGGACGAACCATCCTGCTTGTTGCCGTACACGAAATAGGGGATCTGATTATCGACGGTGACGTGATAAATCTGCGCCACCGGCAATTGCACGCGATTCCAGGTGCGCCCGCGATTCACCGAAATGCTGATCCCGCTGTCGTTGGCGACCATCATGCGATCGCCGTTGGTGGGATCGATCCACATATCGTGGTTGTCGCCGCCGGGAAGCTGCGCCATGTCCGTCAGCGTTTTTCCGCCGTCCAGCGATCGCGAAAACGCGGACGTCATGAAGTAAATTTCGTTTTCGTTGTCCGGCTCGACCGCGCAGCGCGTGTAATATGCCGCGCGCCCGGCAAGGCTGCGGTCATAACTGACCACGCGAAAATTGTCACCGCCGTCGTCCGATGCCCACAGCTCGCCGCGGGAGGCCGGCTTGCCTTCATAGGGAATGCCATCGCCGGTTTCGATCAGCGCGTAGACGCGACTGGAATTTTTCTTCGACATCGCGACCGCGATCTTCCCCAGCGGTGAATTAGGCAGGCCATGACCCGTCAGATGGCGCCACGTCAGCCCGCCGTCGGTCGATTTATATAAACCGCTTCCGGGGCCGCCGCTGGTGCGATTCCAGGTATGCATCTCGAGCTGCCACATGCCGGCGAACAAAATATGCGAATTGTTCGGATCCATGACGATATCCGAGCATCCGGTGCTCTCGTCCACCTTCAGCACCTGCTGCCAGCTTCGGCCGCCGTCGCCGGTGCGAAACACGCCGCGTTCCGGTTGGGGTCCATATGCGTGGCCCAGCGCACACGCGAACACGACGTCGGGATTATGCGGGTCGATCAGCACGCGTCCGATTCGCCCGGTTTGTTCGAGTCCCATCTTGTGCCACGATTTTCCTGCGTCCAGCGATTTATAGATTCCCTGTCCAACCGATATGTGACTGCGAATAAAGGTCTCTCCGGTTCCCGCCCAGACGATATTGGGATCGGTCGGAGCGATCGCCAGCGAACCGACCGAGGAAACATCTTCGTGATCGAAGATCGGCTCCCAGTGAATGCCTGCGTCGCTGCTTTTGAAAATTCCGCCGGAGGCCGCGCCGGCGTAATAAACATTCGTGTCGCCAGGAACACTCGCCGCGGCGATCACGCGGTTTCCCACAGGGCCAATGTAACGATAGTTGACCTGCCCGAGCAGATCGGAGCTGATTTGGGCTTGCGCGAAAGGCGCAGCGGCGGCAGCAAGCCAGGCGAAGCGAACCAATGGGCGCATCTTCTTCTCCTCGATTGCTGGAACTATAGCTTGATTGGAACCGGATTACAAGCGACGTCGCCGGTCAGCCGCCCTGACTACTTGCCTAACGAAATCTTGCTGTACCCTGCCGGCAACTGGACGTCCGAAGCGACCTCGCGGCCAGCTACTTTCAAGTCGGACTGCATCGCAGCCAGATGGCGATCTCAGCGGCGCGCTGGAAAACTATCTCGAGCCGCTCCCGCTCTATCAACAGGTCCGTTGCTGTCGTCGGCATCCAGTGGGAATTGGACGGCGAACCAATGGAATCGCCCATCGGCGGGTATGGCGAGCTGCTGGGCGCACGCGTCGAGATGCTGATACTGGCTTGAGCCTCAGGCGATTGGCTTGCCAAAAAAATAGCTCCGTAGCAAGTGAAACGGCAACGGGTGATCCTTACACTGAACCAAGTGCGTTCAAGTCACTACAGGAGGATCCTCTATGAAGAACGATAAGTCCCGGCTCATGCACCTGGCGCTGGCCAGCGGGTTATGCGCGCTGAGCCTTGGTGCTCAGAACTTTGAGGGACAAAACTGCTCCAACCTTCCCGGCTACGCAGCGCTCCAAAGCGCGATTTCTTCGGCTACAGCCGCCGAAACCAGCGGTCTGAACAATCAAATGTGGGCGACGATCGTCAACCGCGACGGAGTGGTTTGCGCGGTCGCATTTTCCGGAATGAATCGCGGAGCCCAGTGGCCCGGGAGCCGCGTGATTTCGGCGCAGAAGGCCAATACCGCAAATTCGTTCAGCCTGGACCCGTCGTCGTTCAGCGGCGGCTCGGGCCAGCCTAAAGGTCTGGCGCTTTCGACCGCGAATCTCTACGCCGCCGTGCAGCCCGGCGGCAGCTTGTTCGGTTTGCAGGAAAGCAATCCGGTGGATACGGCGGTCGCCTACGCCGGCTTCTCAGCGTTCTACGGAACGCTGTTTGACCCAATGGTCGGCAACAAGATCGGCGGAGTCAATGTTTTTGGCGGAGGGCTCGCGCTGTACAGCTCCGGGGCGACAATCGTCGGCGCTGTGGGGGTCAGCGGCGATACGTCCTGCGCGGATCATTTTATTGCATGGCGGGTCCGGCACATTCTCGGGCTGGATCACCTGGGGTCGGTTGCGGGTGTTAGCGGAGATCCGGCGCATCCGGACAACATCATCTTCGATATCCCGGCGACGGTCGGAAGCACGCAGGGCGGCGTGGGCGTGAGCGCCGGCGGATTTGGCCATCCAAAGTGCATCAACACGGGAAATCCGTCGTCCCTTCCGGCAGTGATTCCTTAAAACCGGCCTGCGAGGAACTTACTTCTTGATCAGCAGTACGTTCCCTTGGCGAATCTTGCCGGGCTTAGGATCGGTCTGGAAATTGATTTCCAGGAGATTGAAGGCCGGACCGGGAATTAGCTCGATGGTGCCCTTCGCGCCGTCGCTGGTTTCGAGCGCGAACACCTGCGTGCGGCTGTTTTTGAAGTCGCCCGAAAAGTCGAAGCGCACCACCGGGTCGCCAGCGACTTTGAAGCGGCCAAACAGAGTACCCTGTGCATGGCCGTTTTCTTCGTGGACCTCCAGATCGACAACTTCGGGCTGGGGACCGTGGAAGAGGCCGTCGACCGGCGGGAAGGTCCACGCACCGGTGTAGCGCGCCAGCGGAAGAGGCGTGACGGACGGACGGCGCTCGGTTGGGGTTGACGGCGGAGTCGCAGCGGGCGGCGCGGCAGGCGCCAGCATACCGCGGGCTGCATCGGAAAGCGTTCGATAATAGTCTGCCCACGCCGTGGTTTCGCGGGCCGACTGGTCCGCGGATTGGCGCAGGCCGGCGATCAAGTCCCGGCCCGCGTTCAGCGCCGCGACGCGCGTTTGTTCCGCCGCCATGTCTGCCGACAGTACCGAATCCGCGGCCCTCCGCACTCCGGCAATCGAGCTCGAAAGCGCAGCCAGCGCCGTGTTCTCGCGTTCCAGCGTCGCGCGAAGTTTTTGCATTCCGGGATCGGGGTCGCCGGCAAATGTGGCGATGTTGCGCCGCACCGCAGCGGTTTCCGCCGCGATCACTTCGGCGGCGCCGTCGGGCACGTCGACCATGCCAGGCAGCGGCCTCTGCAGCCATGCCAGTTGCCGATCCTTCGCGGCGGCCACTTCGGTCAGAAACGCGCCGCGCGCCGCGCCATACTCCGCCGCCTCATTGGCGGCGCGATCGGCGTCCGCTCCCAGCGCCGGACCTTTGCTGGCAGCGTCGCGCTCCAGAGTGGGATCGGCCTGGCGCCAGATGCGATACGCGTCTCGATACGCGTCGCGGCCAGTCTGCGCCCATGCCGGCAAAGTCGCGATCAGTAGGAGACCGGTGCGTTTCTTCATCGCTTCTTCCGGGCGGGGTTCGTGATGGCGCACTCGGTCTGGGCACGGGCCAGACGCGCCGCGTAGTAATCGCTCCAGCGGGCCGTTTCCGCCGCCAGCGCGGCGATTTCGGCGTCGATGGCCTTCTGGCGGGCCTGAAGCGGCCCGGCCACGTTGGTCAGCGCGGCAATCAGAGCGGTTCTTCGCGCAGCCTGCGCCGGCTCATCGGCGGCACGCTGCCGGACCATGGCGGCAATCGACGCCAGTTTCGCCCGCGCTGCTTCGAGCTCCGGTTTGCTCTTGACGCTCTCGGCCAGATCGGCGACCTGGCCTTCGATGGCGATGCGGTCCTGCTGGGCCTCCGCGGTTTCGACTTGTACATCGCGCGCGCCGGCTTGTTCGGCATTCAGAGCGGCGCTGGCCGCTTGCGAATCGCGGCTGGCGCTCGCGGCCAGAGCCTGTAAGTATTGGGTTTGCGCGGCCAGCCGGACCTGAGAAGCCCGGCTGACTTCCTCGATCGCGTCGCGCGCGCGCGGATCGCACGGCAGCATGCGCGCGATCTTCAGTTCCAGGCCCTTGGCGAGGGTCTGCCAAGCCGCGGTCTGTTTCGCGGCGGTCTGCAGCAGAGGCGAAAGCTGTAACGCAGCCGGTTCTTGGGCGCCGGCAACTGCGGCGGATAATGCGACTAGAAAAACGACTCTTCCCAATCTCACTCCGCTCTGGAGGTCACAGGGCCGGCATGTTTCACGTATTTATCGAACCATTGGAACTTCTCCCACAAGAGATGTTCGATGGTTTCCTTGGCGCGGTAGCCGTGCGCCTCATCCGGTAAGAACACCAGCCGCACGGTTCCGCCGTTGCCGCGGATCGCCTGATACATGCGATCGCTCTGAATCGGGAAGGTGCCCGAATTGTCGTCTGCCATGCCGTGGATCAACAGAATCGGTTCCTTGATCTTATCGGCGTAGTAGAACGGCGACATCTTGGTGTACGTGTCGGTGGCTTCCCAGAAGGAGCGGCGCTCGCTCTGGAAACCGAACGGAGTCAGCGTGCGATTGTAGGCTCCGCTTTCGGCAATCCCGGCGCGGAACAGATTGCAATGTGCCAGCAGATTCGCGGTCATGAATGCTCCGTAACTGTGGCCGCCCACGCCCACGCGATTCGGATCCACCACGCCCATGCTGGCAGCCTTGTCGATGGCCGCCTTCGCGTCGGCAACGATCTGTTCGACGTAAGTATTGTTCACCACGTCGATGGTCCCTACCACCGGCATCGCGGCGTTTTCCAGCACCGCGTAGCCGTCGAGCAGGAAAAACAGTTCCGAGTATCCGGTAATGGTCGTAAAACGGTTCGGCGAGCCCTGGATCTGGCCCGCCGTATCAGCGTCGTTATATTCGCGCGGATAGGCCCACATCACGGCCGGAAGCCTCGTGCCCGCTTTGTAATCGGGCGGCAGGTACAGTTCCATCGAAAGCGGCACGCCGTCGGCGCGTTTGTAGGTCACCAATTGCTTGGTGATCTTGCGGACCTGCGGCGCGGGATCTTTGTAGTTGGTGAGCGCTTTCTCGGTGGATCCGTTATGCAGGAAATAATTGGGAGGCTCCGTGGTGCTTTCGCGGCGCGTGATGAACATTTTCGCCTGATCGTCCAGCACCGCTTCCACGGTTTCGTATTTGTCTTCGGCGCTTTGGAACACGCGCTCGCTCTTCATCGTGTCCAGATTGAAACGATCCAGGAACGGATGGTCGCCGTTGGGCGACGCGCCTTCGCCCTGCAACAGAATCGTCTCGCCGGATTGCATCAGCGTGGAATCGCCGCCGCCGCGTCCGCCGAATCCGCCTCCACCGCCGCCGCGACCGCCTTGGACGCGACGCTCGACCGGCCGGCCGGGATCTTTGTAGCGATCCTGGGCGTTACGGCTCCAGATGAGCTTCGCCTCCTGCTCCGGTTTCCCGTGTACGATTTCAAAAGTGCGCAGCAGGCGCGAGATACGCGCCTGATCTTCGACCAGCGCGAAATCCTTGCCGAACTGGATTCCGGCGAAGCGCTCCTCGGTCTTGAAGATTTCCATGGGCTGGTCTTTGAAGGGAGCCTCCGATCGCCATGATGCGGTCGCGATGCGGGACCTTTTCTTTGGGATTGCCGCCGTCGAGCGCTTCCACCCAGAAAATGGTCGCGGGTTGATTCGCCACCCAGCGGATCGTGCGGGGTCCGGTCTGCACGCCGCCGAGCGGGATACGCGCGGGCAGCGGCAGGCTGGCCACTTTATAGGCGACCGTGCCGGCGGGCGTCCACACCTCCACTTCTTTGGGAAATTCGCGATAGGGGTGCAGATACGAGAACGGGCGATGCTCGCGCGTGATCAGCAGCACTTTTCCGTCGGGCGAGGGAGCCACTTCGTCCAGGAGCCCTGGCTTGCCGACCGCCGTTGCCGTCGCCGCCGTCGCGTCGACCTTCATCAATTGAACGGTAGCGTAATACTCGAACAAATCTTCATCGTGCGGATTCGCAAGCAGATCCTCATACGTCGCGACGCCCGTCGCGTGTCCGTCGCTTTCCTGAATCGCCGGTCCTTTGGGAACACGCGGTTCGGCTGGAGCCGGTCCACGATTGGCGGCGACCGCTTTCACCAGCAGCGTGTTGTTATCGGTAAGCCACTCAATCGGCTCGCCCAGGACCGCGTTGACCTTCACGCCTTCCACTTTGTGCGTCTTTCCCGACGTGTCGCCGAGCCACAACTCGATGCCGTTGGCCACCGTGTTAGTGAATGCGAAATGTTTCCCGTCCGCCGACCAGCGCAGCGCGCCCGCATGTGCGTTCGGTGGCAGCGCGACTGGAATCTTGGTGCCTTCAGGCAGTCTGACCAGCGTGATCGAAATGCTGTTCGGCGCCAAATGGAGCCCGTTGGTGCGCGGATCGATGCGAATTCCGGCCAGGCGCAACATCGGAGCCGAAACCTCGGCGATCGACGGATAGCGCTCGGATTGAGAGAGCACCGCGAACGTCCGCGACGGATTCACGGACAGCGCCGGAAGCGCGGGAGCGTTCAGAATGTCCAAAATTTCTTTCGGGGGCTTCTGATAAGGAAGCTGGTCCGCCGTGATCGGAATCGCAAGAACGAGCAGGAAAAGCAAGCGTCGCATGAGGGTTCCTTTTTTCTAACCTTGCCATCCGAAAGCTTATGTAACAAGAGGGGTAGATGTCAATCGCGTCCATGCCCGATTAGTGCGGCAGATCGCCGATTGGCTTCTTCTCGACGATTTCCTGATACGTCGAGCGCACCTGCCCCGGGAGACCAGGGCCGACGTAGGTCTTCACGCTGTCCGGCATTTCAATGGAGGTTGACACGGTGCGGCGTCCATCCATCTTCACGATGTCTTCCAGTTTCTTGCCCTGTTTGACCGCCGCGGCGACCCGCGCGTGCAGTTCCGTGAAGAACAGCTTTTGTGCGGCAAGGATCTCCTTGCCGCCCGAGGGCCCGTGTCCCGGCAGGACGTACTGGACGTCCAGCTTTTGCGCTTTCGCAATCACGTTGGGCCAGTTGCCTATATTTCCGTCGGTGACGGAATTGTAGGGACCGTTGGCGACCGCATCGCCCGTGCACAGGACCTTCTCTTTCGGCAGGTAAACGAATCCGTCGCCGCGCGTGTGGGCCCAGCCGTAGAACAGAAACTCGACGCGGCGGGTGGAATCGGAAATGACGTGCGGACTTTTCGAGAACGTTTCCTTGGGAGGCTCCGGCGCATCCGCGCCCACTTCGGCGACGTCTTTGCGCTGCTTCTCTGCCTGTTGCCAGCGCGCCGGCTCGTAGCGCTTCAGTTCCTCATTGACGCCTTCATACGCGATGGTGATGGCCCCGGCTTTGGTCCAGATCGCGTTTCCATACATGTGATCGCCGTGATGATGCGTATCGAAAACGTATTTCACGGGCTTCGGAGAAACTTTCTTGGCATCTTCCAGCACCAGCCGCGCGCCGCTCGGAAAATTCGCGTCGACCACGATCAGATAGTCTTTCATCTCGATGATGACGTTGTTGCAATGCCCCTCATGCTCCAGGTCGCCTTCACGGAACCACACGCCGGGCGCGATTTGTTTGACACTGTTCGGTTGGGCGTCGCCGCGAGTCAGAAACAGGCTGATCGCGGCCAGCAAGCCGAAAGTGGTGGCGAGCAGAAATCGTTTCATTGGCTCATCATACTATTCGCCGCGGCTCTCTTTCGCTCGGCGATCTCGAAAATCGCAATGCCGACGATATTTCCCAAAATCACCACGCTGCTGATTTTCGCCGTGAACGCCCACCAGTTCACCACATCGATGATCGGGAAAATCGACAGAACGATATACAGCGCCGTCATTCCGAGTCCCGAGATCGACGCAATCTTGACCCAATTCGGCCCGGGCCCTGCAATCGGTAGGGCGAACAGCGCCAGGTAGGTCAGGGCATAGTAAATCCCCGAGGCGTTGTTGAAAAGCTGCATTGCTTCCTGGCTGCCCACCCCCAGCATCCCCGAGATACTGAACGCCAGCGTCATCAATCCGACGAAAAATATCGATTGAGCCGGAGTCTTGTATTTCGGATGCAGCCGCGTGAACCACGCCGGCATCAGATGATCCCATCCCGCGACCATCGGCAGCCGCGCGGTTCCCGAAAAATTCACGCTGGTCTGCGCGATTCGCATCCCGAGCACGGCCAGCATCACCACGCTCGCGATGCGCGCGCCAACCCCGAACGGCCGCGTCGCGATGGACAGCACCTGCGAGATTGGCGAGATCAGGTCGTTATTTTGGTCGCCCACGAACCACAGCACAGAGCCGGTACCCAGGATAAAAAGGATAGCGATGATCGGCGCCGCGATGATGACACTGCGTCCAATCACTTTCGCCGGATCTTTGCATTCGCCTGCGAAGATCGCCACGTACTCGAATCCCCCCAGCGCGCCGAATCCCAGTTTTCCCAAAATATTCAGATTCAGCAGCGTCACTGCGGGCATCGCCAGCGAAAATGGAGCCACCTGAGGTTTGCCGCCGCTGAACCAATTCACGATCGGCAGCACGATCATGATGGAAACAATGATGACCATGGTCAATCCGCCGCCACCGTGCAGCCACTTCCCCGCCCCCAGGCCGATGGTCGAAAGCGCGGACAATCCCGCGATGATCAGCAGGCTCGCGGTGCCGATGAACCACTTGCTTTCCACCATCCACTGCGCGCGCGGCCCAAAAGCGTACGCGATGTTCGTGGCCGCGTTCAGCCCGATCTCGGAGGTCAGGATCATCGCGTAGATCCACAGATTCCAGCCGACCAGAAAACCCGTGCGCTCGCCGAACCCTATTTTGGCCCACTGATAGAGGCCGCCTTCTAGCGGCATTTCGCGGCTGAGGTGCACCACCACGATCGCAGAGGGAATGTAAAACAGGACCACCGCAAGCAGCCAGAACATCACGTGCGACGGCCCCAGCTTCGCCGCCGCGCCCACCCAGCTCAGTCCCATGACGAACAGAATCTGGGTGAAGACCAGGTTCCACAGGCCGAGTTCCTTCTTCAATTCGGCGCTGTGGATGCGAATGTCCTGCTGTTGATCCATATCGCGGGACTAACGCGCCAGTTTATCAGTTGCGGGAAAAGGGGTCAGACCGCTCTGTCCACGGCCACCGCGTTACGCGGCCCTTGCAGATTACGCGCGGGGACAGAGTGGTCTGACCCCATCGCACTGCACGATACAATAGAAATTCAGCGGGAGGATTTCATGGCAGCACAAACGCGGCGGCGCTCGGCCGCGGTCAGCGTCGGCGGAGTCAAGGTTGGCGGAGCAAACCCGATTGTGGTTCAGTCGATGACCAACACCGATACGGCCGACGTCCTGTCGACGGTGAATCAGGTGATGGCGCTCGCCAACGCGGGCTCGGAACTGGTGCGCGTCACGGTCAATACCGAAGATGCTGCCCGCGCGGTTCCGAAGATCGTCGATACGCTCGATAAATTCGGCGTGCGCGTTCCCGTGATCGGCGATTTCCATTACAACGGCCATATCCTCTTAAAGAAATATCCCGACATGGCGCGCGCGCTCGCCAAGTATCGGATCAATCCCGGCAACGTGAATATCGGCAAGAAGCACGACGACAATTTCCGCGTCATGATCGAAGCCGCTGTCGAATATGACCGGCCGGTGCGGATCGGCGTCAATTGGGGATCGCTCGATCAGGCGCTGCTGACGCGCATGATGGATGAGAACAACCTGCTGCCGGAGCCTCTGGATGCCAAGACCGTGACGCTGCGGGCGATCGTGGTCAGCGCGATCGAATCGGCAAAGGCCGCCGAGAGCTACGGGCTCGCGCACGACAAGATCATTCTCAGCGCGAAGGTCAGCGGCGTGCAGGATCTGATCGCCGTTTATCGAATGCTCGCCGCGGAAGGCGATTATTCGCTGCATTTGGGCCTGACTGAAGCCGGCCTGGGATCGAAGGGCATCGTCGCGACCACCGTCGCCATCGGAGTGCTGTTGCAGGAAGGAATCGGCGACACGATTCGCGCCTCGCTCACCCCGCTTCCCAATGGCGATCGCACCGATGAAGTGATCGTGTGCCAGCAGATCCTGCAAGCGCTGGAGCTGCGCAGCTTCACTCCGCAGGTGACCGCATGCCCCGGTTGCGGCCGCACCACCAGCACGTTCTTCCAGGACATGGCCGATCAGATCCAGACCTATCTGCGCGAGCAGATGCCGGTGTGGAAGCAGCGCCACACGGGCGTAGAAGAGATGAAAGTCGCCGTGATGGGCTGCGTGGTAAACGGACCTGGCGAATCGAAGCATTCGAACCTCGGCATTTCACTTCCAGGCACGTTTGAGGAGCCGGTGGCGCCGGTTTATGTCGACGGCAAACTGAAGTGCACGCTGCGCGGCGACGCCATTGTCGCGGAATTTATCGCGATCTTGAACGATTACGTCGAGAAGCGCTACGCGAGGAATTTAGAGACGGTCGGCGCATGACGCCGGCTCCCGTCAAGCCTGCGATTACGCCGGAACTGCTCGAAAAGATCGACGTTCGCGCCGGGACCATTGAAGCGGTGGAAGAAGTGCCCAATTCCGATAAATTGGTCGCGCTACGCGTGAATTTCGGCGATCACAAGCGCACCATTCTTTCGGGCATGAAGCAGGAGCGGGCCAATCTTCGCGAGATCGAAGGTAAGCAGGCTCTGTTCGTGGTGAATCTGGCGCCTCGCAAAATGCGCGGGATGATCAGCGAAGGAATGCTGTTCGACATTGGCTACGCGGACGGAGTTCCGCCCGCGCTCGCGATGCCGGAGTGTCCTGTGCCTGACGGATCGCGCGCCGGTTAGCTGCAATTTAAATCGGAGCCATGATCGGCGGCGGCGGAGACGACCGCTTTGGAGCCGACGCCGGATTTTGGATGAAGCGCGCTAAGTCGCGTTCCACCTGCCGCAGATGCGCGTCGGTGACCGGATCGGGGTCCTTGCGCTCGGCCACTTTCGCGCGCAGCGAAGTGATGGTCGCCATCGCAACCGCCTTCACGTCGGCGGTAGAGTTGGGATTCGCGGCCAGGATCATCAACGAATCGACGAACACGCGCTGCGTCTGCCGTTGCAGGGATTTCGCGGCTCCTTGCGCGGGCGCATCCCACACTTTCTTCGAAACCGCGTCGATCATTTCGGGCAGCGTCAAAGCACCCTGCTGGCGATCGGCGAAGCTGATCATGCGCGCGGCTTTTTCGGGTTCGAAAATCTGATCCATCACCAGCCCGGCGATGGTCCGCGCGGCCGAAAGGTGATCGAAAGCATAGCCGGTGGGCATTTCGAAATTTTCAAGATCCGGACCGCCGGCGCGGCGCTGCGGCGTGTCGCTCGACACCGTGAGGCTCGACAAAATGCGTTCGGGAATCGCAAGATTCGACGGATCCAGCGTGTCAAGAAGCAGCCCGAGAATTTCGCGCTGCTTGGCCGCGGGAACGATTTCGGTGGGCGGAATCGAATCGCCCTTCACGGCGAAGTTGTGATACATGCCGCCGATGTAGCGCGTCGCCGTGTCGATCGCCCAGCGATGATGCAGGTAGACCATCCATAGGCGGATGCCGCGCAGGTTTCCGTACGGCTCGCCCGGCTTGAGCACCGCGGGACCATATTTATCCATCAGAACTTTGCGCTGCGCGATGGTCTGGCGCAGATATTCCGCGGGATCGGCCAGATCGTCGTAGCGGTTCCAGCGCGGATCGGTGGAGGGAGTGAACAGCAGCCCCTGTTTGCGCATGTCCAGGATGATGCCCTCCAGGCCGGCCGCTTCTTTTTCGGGCGTGAACTCGGTGTACGCGTAGCGAACCATCATGGTGTCATACGCGCCGATCTGTTTCTGATACGCGTCGGTCAGATCGATCTTGCCGTTCACCAGCTTGATGCGCGGCGAAGGATATTCCATCACCGAGGCCCGATCGTTGATGCTCGAATTCCAGTTGTGGCTGAACCCCAGCGAATGGCCCGTTTCATGCGCCGTCAACAGCGCCTGGCGCAGCAGAACCAGTTGCTGCTCGCTGTCTGGCGACGCATAGGGAACATCGGGCAGGAAGAAAAAGTCGTTCTGCCCGTCGGTGCCGCCAGTGGGCATGTAGCTTTGCCAGTATTTGCTGACCGTGCGGACGCGATCCGATTCCAGGCGCACACGTGCAGCTAGAATCTCGCCGGTGCGTGGATCGGTGAGCCCTCCGCCGGTCGAGTATCCGCGCTCATCGCGATTCACCCAGTAAATCTGGTTGTAGCGCACGTCCATCGGGTCCATGCGCGGGGGCATGTCGCGAATTTCCAGCGCGTTCTTGTAACCGGCGGCCTCAAATGATTTGTTCCACCACAGGAACCCGTCTTTCATGGCCGAGCGGGTCGGCTCCGGGATTGCCGGGTCCAGGTAATACACGATTGGCTCCTTAGGCTCGCTCATCGCAGCGCCGGGATTTTTCTTTTCCAGCCGATGGCGGCGAATCCATTCAACCTCGGTTCCCACGGCGGGCGGCCGCGAATAGTCCGCGAAACGCACGCTTCCGACGCCAATCCGCATGTCCGCCTTACGCGGAGTGTAGCCTGTAGGCGGCTCGACAAAACTGTAGTGCAGGCGTCCGCTGAGCACGCGCGCTTCGGGCGTGGTGCGCGCGCCGCCGGTCAGTGCCTGATACGTGACCATCACTTCGACTTCGGAATTTTTCGGGAACGCTTTCGTGCGCGGCAGATAAATCGCGCTTCGCGCCGGATCGAACTGCCAGGTGACCCCGGCCGCAAGCTCGACCACGCCGCCCGGCAGCGCACCGCCGCGTCCCCCTCGCCCGCCGCTGCCGAAACCCGCCGCATCGCGAACCACCAGCGGCGTCGCGTCGACGATCACTTTGCCGCCCTCGGTCTTCACCACCGGCAGGCTGGCAAGAATCGAGTCGGGAAACGATTCCTCGACGCCCTGCTCCAATCCCGGTCCGCCGTTGCCGGCGCGAAAACGCGTGTTTTTCTGCACCACCAGCACTTTCGGTCCGATGTGCTGGAACTGAATGACGCCGCCCTCTCCGCCGCCGGCCCATTCGAAGCCGACGCTGCCGGATCCGCTGCCTTTGGCGATCTCGGTGTAATAAAGGATGTCTTTATCGAACTGCGAAAGCTCGAAGAACAGCTTGCCTTGCGAGGCGTCCCACAGCAGCGGGATGAATCCGTCGCGGCGTTCCACGGTTTGAGCGGACACCGCGCCTTGGATCAGAACTGCGGCGAGCAGACAGCGCGCAAACATACGTTTCATAGGGGTCCTCCAGAATGCAATGGGGATCGAATCGGGAGTTGCAACGTCAAGAATTATACTATGCGTGCCAGCATGCTACGGTCGATCCGCGCAAAAAAGGCAGCTAACCTTCACCGCCCGTCGCGGCGACCAAAAGTAGCCGGAGGCTACTCGTGCCGCAACGCGACCACCGGATCGACGCTCATCGCCCGCCGCGCGGGAATCCAACATCCGAAAACCGCCGCCGCGGTCAGAACGATGGAAACGATAGTGAACACCACGGGATCTCTGGGCGACACTTCGATCAGCAAAAATGCCAGCACGCGCGTCAACCCGATCGCCGCCGCAAGCCCGACCACCAGTCCCATCGCCAATTGACGCATTCCCTGCATGAAAACCAGCCCGAGGATGGTTTGCGACGTCGCGCCCAGCGCCATTCGAAGGCCGATCTCCTGCGTGCGCTGGCTCACCGAATGCGCGATCACCGCGTACAGCCCGACCGAAGCCAGCGCCAGCGCGATCGCCGCGAAGCTCGCGAACAGGGTGCCGAACACCCGCTGTGGCCAATTATTGATATCGAGCCGCTCTTCCAGCGATCGAAGATTGTAGATCACCATGTCTTCATCGATCGCCGCCACTTCCTTGCGAAACGCCGTTCCCAGGCTGTTCGGAGGCACCATGGTGCGCGCCATCAGCGACATGTCGCGCATCGGCTTCTGACGATACGGGACATAGATCAACGCCGTCAGCTCCCGGGTGTCGGTTTGATTGGGCAAGTTCTGCAAAATATTCGGCACCACGCCGACTACTGTCAGCCATGGCCCCGGTTTCTGCTGTTCGAAAGTGCGTAGTCGCCTGCCGATGGGATCTTCTCCGGGCCAGAACTTTTCGGCGAAACGCTCATTGACGATCGCCACGGGAAGTCCCGCAGCTCCGTCCGCGTCGTTGAAAACACGCCCCCGCCGGATGGCGACGTCCATGGCGCGGAAATAATCCGGGCTGATGACCAGCACGCCGATCCTTGGACGCCGTTTCTCGTCCACGCTCGGCGCGCCTTCGATTTCATATGGCGAGTTCATCGCGCCGCCGGTCGGCATGGTGATCGAAATCGAAGACACCTGCACTCCCGGCAGCGCATCGAGACGCGTCTTCAACCGCTCGTGAAACGCGATTTGATCCTCGTCGCGCGGATATCGGGCCTCCGGCAGGAACAGGCGCATCACCAGGACATTCTTCGGATTCACGCCGGTTTTCATCGCATAAATATTCATGAAGCTGCGGATCATCAATCCAGCTCCGGCGAGCAGGACCACTGCCATGGCCATCTCCACCACCACCAGCACCGCCGAAAGATAGCGCCCACGCGTCCCGCCGCTCGACCCCCGGCTCTGATCTTTCAAGGTTGTGTTGACGTCCAGTTTCGAAAGCCGCAGCGCGGGCACGAGTCCGAACAAAAGTCCGGTTCCGACCGAAATCGCGGCGAGATAAAGCATAACGCGGTAATCGATGGTAAACCGCATCCACGCCGGAACCTGATCGCGCGTCGCGGCATCGAATCCTTTCAATCCCCAGATCGCGATCACCCATCCGAATGCGCCCCCCACGATCGCCAGCATCACGCTTTCGATCAGCAACTGCCGGATCACGCGCCATCGTCCCGCGCCTAACGCAATCCGGATGGAAATTTCCCGCGCCCGATCGATGGCACGCGCCAGCAGCAGATTCGCGACGTTTGCGCACGCGATCAGCAGCACGAATCCCACCGCGCCCATCAGCGCCGTGATTAAAAGCACGACTTCGGGACCGCTGAAATCCTCGTTGAACGTCTTCACGACGGCAGAAACGCCTTGATTGGTCGCCGGATAGGCGGTTTCCAGATTGTGCGCGATCGTGATCATCTCGGCGGCGGCCGATTTTTCGGTCGCACCGGGCGCCAGCCGGCCGAACGCGCCCAGGTCGTGGCTTCCCCGTTTTTCCGAATCTTTGCCGGGACGCAGCGCGATCCACATATCGGAATCGACCGGGAAACGCAGCCCGTTCTGCATCACACCGATCACGGTGCTGGGAACGTCATTCACGCGGATCGATTTTCCCAGAATCGCAGGATCTTTCCCGTAGCGGTTTTCCCAAACGCCATAACCGAGGATCACCACCGGATTCGCGCTGGGTTTTTCGTCCTCCGCGGTGAGATCGCGTCCCATCACCGGCTTCTGGCCGATCATCGAAAACGTATTCGCCGAAATCGACGACACGTTGTAACGCGCCGGCAGGCCGGATTTGTCGCTGATGTTGGAGACGTTGAAATCGAACGCGCCCATGGCTTCAAACGATTTCGTCTGGGCCCGCCAGTCTCGAAAATCGGGCCAGGAAACGCCCATGCCGTTCTGCCCGCGGCTCACGTTCTTGGTGGAAAGATACAGAATGCGATCGTCCACGAACGGCATGTTTTTGAAAAGCACCGTGTTGGCGATGGCAAAGACGGTTGCATTCGCGCCGATGCCGAGCGCCAGCGCGATCACGGCCACCGCGGTGAACCCCAGATTCTTAGCCATCGCGCGCAAGCCGAAGCGCACGCCTTCCATCCAGACCATGCAGGCTTAGACGTTGAAGGCCGCGAAAAAGTTCAAGGAATCCTGCGTTGCCAGGGAGCCACACCTGTGACCATCCGGCGCCTACTCAGCCAGGAATTTCTTCGTCTCCCGCAGGAATACCTCGAGCTGATCGTGATGCACCCAGTGCCCGGCTTTTTCCACTTTTACCAGCCGGTGATTTCGGATTACAGACGCGCGTCCGTCGACCTCCGGGTCCTGCGCCCAGCTCTCGCGTCCCCAGAACAACAGCGTCGGGCAGGTGATGCAGCTCATCACTTGTTTCAGATTCTCCACGTTCACGCTGTAAGGCGCGAAAATGCGCACGTAATTGTCGAACTTCCAGATGATCGATCCGTCGGCGTTCCAGTTGGTTCCATGCAGCGTAAGATGCTCGGCGACTTCGTCGGTCAGAAACGGATTGGCTTCCTTCATCCGCGCGACCGCAGCCGCCAGATTCGGATAACTGTGCGGCGTCCGATGCTCCAGCTTGCGGATGGCTTCAATCCATTCGCGCATTCGTTCCGGAGCCGACTGCGTCAGCAGACGATGACCCGCCGGCAGACCTAATCCTTCAATCGCGACCGCTTTCTTCACCCGATCCGGATATAGGCCCGCGTACAGCAGCGTCAGCGCCCCGCCGAGCGAATGGCCCACGATGGTCACCGGAAAACCGTTGATGATATCGGCCAGCGCCGAAAGATCCAGGACGTGCTCGGCGATGCTATACATCGCTCCCGGCGCCCACGCGCTGTTGCCGTGGCCGCGCAGATCGAGCGCGTAGACATGATAATCGTCACGCAGTGCGCGAGCCACCCAGTCCCAGCTCCGCGCGTGATCCAGGCCGCCGTGGACCAGAATCAGGGCGGGCTTGCCGTCGGTGCCCCAGTCCCAGAATTGCAGCTTTAATCGATCGGAGTAGAAGAAGTGAGAAACAGGTTCCAACTCAATATGGTGGCACAGCAGCTGTCCTATTTTTCGGCCGGAACCTCGCCAAGCGCGCATTCCACTCCCGCGGCGCGATAGGCTTCGATCAACGCGCCCGCGGCCGGCCCGTATTTCGGAGCCGCGAGCCGATTGCCCTCGGTTAGCTCCACCAGCATCCGGAACCGTTCCAGCAGCAGCGTGCTTCGAAACACGCCGCCGGTGTAGGAGACCGTCACAGCCTCCTCTGGTCGGAACAACGGGCCACGGACCGCCGCCGCGATCGTCGCGAGCGAATGCGCCGCACTCCCGATAATTTCGCGAGCCTGCGCGTCCCCAGCCTTCGCCGCTTCGTCTACCAACGGCCCGAGCGACGCTACCCGTGCCCGCGGATACTCATCCGTGTAAAAGCGATGCAATAAATCGTGCGAGTCGCGGGCGCCAGTCCATTCTAGAAGCGCGGTCCGCAGCGCCGTCGACGGTCCCCAGCCTTCTTCGAACCGCAGCGCCGCGCGTAGAGCCTGCCGCACCAGGTCGAACGCGCTGCCTTCGTCGCCAAACGCGAATCCCCATCCGCCCGCTCGCACCGTCCGCCCTTCCCGATTTCTTCCGAACGCCATCGACCCCGTGCCTGCGATCACCACGACTCCCGCATCGCCGCCCGTTGCTCCGGACAACGCAATCAGCGCATCGTGCGTGATCACATACCGATTCGCGCGCACAATCTCCCGCGTTAGAGCCTCTTTATCGGAGGTCCCGCCGCTGAACCCGAAACACGCGCACTCGAACGTCGCGTCGCCGGCCGCCTCGCGTACCGAGCTTCCGATCGCCTGGATAAATCGCTCGCGACCCTCCGCCGCACCCGCATGATTGCATGGACCCGCGCGTCCTATTCCCACGACGCGCCCGCTTTCATCCGCGACCAACGCCGTGGTGCTCGATTGGCCTCCGTCGACACCCAGGAACAACTTCACGGCTTCACCCAAAACAGCGTCCCATTGGGACAGCGCGCGACCACCGAGAGCCCCCATGCGTCCGCAACGTCGTTGTAATCATCCTCGCCCCAATCATGCTCCTGGACCAGCAGATAATGGACACCATGCGCCGGCAGCTCATAGGACGCCGCCCGCCGCATCGAATCCGAGGGGCGGATCTGCCGCTCTTCGAATCGATCCGCCAGCGTCACCCATCGCCCCGCGTCCCCTTGCTGGACCTGTAGCTGGATCGGCCACGCATTATCCCGCGACGTTTCCATTCGCACTTCGTCCACGTTTTCCGTGCGCCCAAAATCGACGTCAATATACATGCCCGGCGACGCCCTCTGCCAGCTTCGCCAGCGCGTCGCGGGATTATTGTCGAATGCCAGTTGAATTTCGAATGGATTCGGCCACGCCCGCAATCTCCATTCGGGACGCCGGACCACCTCCACGCCGCGATTGAAAAAGCGCAACTCATGGACGTTCCACTGTTCCAGAGCCTTGGCCTGCGCGGTCTGCAACAACCGGATGCGATTCGCGCTTTTCTCGGGAAAATGAAACACGAACATCCGCGTCGGCTGATAATCGGGCATCCAGCCGGTAAAAAGGATATCGTTCAACGTATTGTTGAGCGCCGCTTCCGTTCCCGAAAGGATGTCGCGCGAGGTATAGGACTCCGCAAAGCCGGTGAGCGAAAACACGCGTTCGCCTGGCGGCACGTGCTCCTCCACCATCCGAATGACGTCGTAGTGATTCAGATTGCGGCGCAAATATTCTTCCTGAGGCATGATGCGCAGCGCGCCTTCGTAGGGAAACGTTTCGATCCTCCACAGGTACTGGTTCGCATACAGAGGCAGCACCGCGGGCCAGGACATGATCGCCTGAATCGCCACCAGTGCCGCCAGCGGAACTTTCCAGTTCCCCAACGCGAGCGCGATCCCGAGCGCAAAAAACGGCAGGCACGGAATCAGAAACCTGGTCCCGATGTTCCCGAAATACGTCGCGAGCAGTAATAATCCCGGCACAATGAGCCGGCGCCCCGCCCGATATCGCAATGCCAGCAGCGCCAGCGGAGCCAGCAGAAACACCGGACCGACAATGCCCTGAGTCTTCCCGCCGTCGATCGTAACCTGCCACGGCAGCGTCCACAAATTGGCCATGTCATAGCGGCGCAGCCACTCCGTCCACTGCTGCTCGGCCAGCACGTGCACGTATGGATTTGGAAACCACTGGTTCGCGAACGGAGCCACGGGATTGTGAAGGTAGATCCAATCCTTGATCATCCACGGAGCGATCATCAGCGCCGCACACGCCGCCACGATCATCGCCGGCCGGATCCGCCGCGCGCGCCAGGCGACAAAGATCATCGCGTACGGCAGCATCACGAACGCAGTGTATTTCGCCGCGTACGAATATCCAGCCAGCAATCCGATCGGGACCAGCAGGCGAGCCGCACGCTGTTCGTCCCAAATCTCCAGCCAATAGAACACCGCGAACACGATCGCGCCCGTCGCGACGTCGATATACGCCGTGGTTCCGTCGCGCCCCACCACCGGACTCACATACATCATCAGCGCCGCGGCCGCTCCCACCCAAGGCTTGCCGATGCGCATGCCATAAGCGAACATCGCCCACGCGAGCGCGATCAGAAATGTGAAGTGTAGCAGCGCCGCCGCCGAATGCCTGCCGATGGCAAAGGCCGGCTCATACAGCATTTCCACGCCTTCGCTCAACCCCGCGTACATGTTGGTTCCGATACGCTCGAACCCGTGCGCGCGCAGATACTTGGCGACGATGGTCAGATGATATCCCGCGCCATCCGGCGAAATTTCCGGAGCCCACGCGTTCACCAGATACAACACCGAGAAGACCGCAAAGATTCCCGCGAACGCGGCCAGCCACCAGATCTCGCTTGCCATCACGCCCCACGATTCCGCGAGCTTGGGCCGCCGTGGCCGTTTCCAAACGCCCGCGGCGATCAGGCCGCCCAGCAGGATCCACCACACCGGCTTATACGCGAGCTTCGCGGCGAGCACCGCGAAAACGGCCAGATGCATGCACGAAGCGCCCAAAACAAAAGCCAGTGGAAATGTCTCTGTCCTGGAAAGCTTCGCTCCACACCAACGGATCGCGAGCGTGCCCGTTCCCCAGCACGCCGCACCGGTAACCGACGCTCCCAGAATCGCCGCGAAAGCCTGCGCCATTACTCGGTCTTTACCTCGGCCACTCCGATTCGCGAAAGAATGAATCCGAACCGCGCGCCGTCCAGCTTCAACGTCCACATCTTGTCGATCTCAGCGCCCAGGACCGCGTCTTTGCCCACTTCCAGCCACTCCGGCGGAATCGGCTTCTCGAAGTGCTGATTGCCCTGCTGCGTGATTCGCGCCTGCCCGAGGACATGATCATTGACCGTGAACGTAATCGTCACCGGACCCGTGTCCTTGAACGTCACCTCCGCCACCGTGTAGTCGATGGTGTATTTCAGATTTTCCACGGCTCGAATCTTGACCTTCAAGGCCGGCTTCTGGCCCGTCCAGCGCCATGCGTCGGCAGGTCCGCCGGCGATATCGCGAACGAAACGCGCCGGCGCGTCGGCATCGCTCATGTTCACGATTCGGCCCGAACGCACTTTGAATCCGGTGAAGACCGGACGCTGTTCCGGCACGGGATATTCGGGAACACGTTCGCAGCCCCACAAGCTCAGCATGATGGCAACGGCCAGCGCCGTACGCGTCTTCACTTTCCCGCTACTATACCAGCCTGAGCGCGTGGTAAATTTGTTCTAGAATCGATGAAACCAAGTATTTTGCTCGCTGTAATCGCCGGCGTCCTTTTCGCCCAGCCCCCTCCTGGACAAGCGCCGGTCAGTCCCGACACCGTAGTCGCTAAGCTTCCCGACGGAAAAGAAATTACCGCCGCCGAGCTTGATCAACTGCGCGCAACGGTTCCCGGCGTCAACCAAGCGTTGCGCGCCGACGGTCCGAGTTTCATCCAGGTGATGGCGTTTCAGCAGTACATGACTGACGAAGCGCGCAAGCTGAAGCTGGATGAGCAGACTCCGTGGAAACAGCAGATCAACGTCGCCGTGCAAAACGTTCTTCTCAGCGCCTACGTGACTTACATTCGCAACCATTATGAAGTGACGCCGGACCAGACGGATGCGTACTACAAAGAGCATCAACTCAAGTATCAGCAGGCTAAAATCAAAACCTTCATGATCAACTTCAAGACGGGCGCGGTGACCGATCCGAAGGACGTGGAAGCCGCCGCGAAAGCCGCCTTCGCAGCCGCACACGCCAAGACCGATCGTTCCGAGGCGGATGCTAAAGCTCGCGCCGAGGAAGCCGTGAAACAGCTTCGCGCCGGCGCCGATTTCGCGAAAATTGTCGACAAATACGCCGACGATGAAAACAAACAATCCGCCGCTGAAGACACCATGACCATCAAGTCCACCGGCCCGTACCCGCCGGAGATCCAGAAAGCCGTGGCCGGACTCAAAGTGGGCGACATCCCGGATCCGGTGCGCCAGGTCGGCAGCTTTTACGTGATCAAAATCGCGGAGGTGACGTCTCAGCCCTTGAACGACGTGCGTGAAGACATCGTGCAAACCCTGCGCGCGGAGTACACGCAGACGTTTATCGCGGAACTGCAAAAGCGCTTCCGGCCGCAAATCGTCCGGCCCGATTACTTCACGCAAGCCGGTCCCGGAAAGTAGATCTTGCTCCCGCGCGTTTTCGGCCGGCCCATCCGTGTGGAACTGCGTCGCTCACTTGGGCCTCATCTCGCAGCCGCGTCGATGACGCGGCGCGTGGTTCTGCTCGATTCTGACGTCCTCAAACTCCGCGGCGACTTCGAGCGCATCCTGATCCACGAAATTTTCCATTTTGCTTGGCGCCGCTTGTCCAACTCGACGCGCCGGAGCTGGGAGCTCGTTCTGTGTCGCGAGTTCACCGCGAAATTCCCCGGCGAACTGGGTTGGAGCGCGGAATGGCGGAAGGCCAAGCTCCAACCCCGCGACGCCGGCCGGCGCACGCCGCGCTGGCGCCATTACGCTCGCGAAAGCTTTTGCGACACCGCCGCGTGGCGCTTCGCCGGCCTGCGCGGCCACGACGAATTCACACTCGCCAAGCATCTACGCCAAAATCGCCGGGCATGGTTCGACGCAACTTTTCCTGCGACCCGAGCGATCCCGATATAATCAATTCAGAGTGAGAAGAAAATGGTGGGTGTGCATCATCGCCGTCCTGATCCTGGCCGGCTGCTCCCAAATCAAGACCGCGGTCAAGTCTGAAAAAGACCGCCATACCGCGCCCGACTTCGCGCTGAAGGACGTCGCCGGGAAAACCGTCAAGCTGTCCGACTTTCACGGCAAAGTGGTTCTGCTGAATTTCTGGGCCACGTGGTGCGGACCCTGCGAGATCGAAATTCCGTGGTTCATCGATTTTCAGCAGTCTTTTAAGGATCGCAATTTCGTCGTCCTGGGAGTCTCGCTCGACGACGACGGCTGGGCTGCCGTCAAACCGTACATCGAAAGAAGGAAGATCAACTACCCGGTAGTGGTCGGGGACGACCAGACGGAGCTTCTTTATGGCGGCATCGATGCGCTGCCCACCACCTTCATCATCGACCGCGCGGGCCGCATCGCGGCCGTGCATCAGGGACTGATCAGCAAGAGCGAATATGAACATGAGATTCTCGACTTACTCGATGGCAAAAACATTAAGGTCGGCAGCCTTCTGTCTTCTGGCCGTCCCGCTTTGCTTTGGACCGGCCTTTGGGCAAGGTAATATTCTAAGCTTCGCGCCGGCCGAAAAAGTTTCCGCGAAAGCGGGCGCGACCGCGCAGATCAAGCTCACGGCCGAGCTGCGCGCCGGCTATCACTGCAACAGCAACACACCGTCGGACGACTATTTGATCCCGCTGAAACTAACTTGGACCGCGGCGCCGCTCGAAGTGGCCGGGGTCGATTATCCCAAGCCGCAAATGGAAAAATACAGTTTCTCCGATAAGCCGCTTTCGGTTTACACCGGAAACTTCGATATCGTCACGCGCTTCAAAGTTCCAGCATCCGCGCCGCCGGGGCCCGCGGTGCTCACCGCCAAACTCCGCTATCAGGCCTGCACGGATCGCGCGTGCTTCCCGCCGAAAACCGTTGACGTGAATGTACCGGTCGATATTGTGAAGTAAAATGACCGGATGCTCCGGCGTGGTTTTCTTTTTCCACCGATCCTGATTCTGGCCGCGTGCGGGACCTCCAACCGCGACGCGCGCATCGATCCGCAGCTCGCGGCGGAAATCGCGAAAATTCAGGCTATCGACAATCACGCGCATCCCGTGCGCCCATCCTTGCCGGGTGAAAAACCCGACGACGAGTACGACGCGCTTCCCGTCGAGACGCTCGAGCCGCAATCCGATCCGGTACGCAATCGCCCGGGCGCGCCGGAACTTCTGGAAGCTCACAAGAAAATCTTCAATGGCGACAAAGCGGCTGCCACCAAGACTTACGGCCTGGATTACGCGGTTCGCGTGCTCGACCAGCTCAACATCGAAACCATGCTCGCGAATCGAGTTGCGGTGGGACCTGGCTTGCCCGCGCCGCGCTTTCTGTGGGTCCCGTTCGCCGATGCGCTGATGTATCCTCTGCCGACGGCCGGAATCGCGCACAATCCCGATCAAAAGGCGTTCTTCGCCGATGAAGATCGGCTGCTCAAACGCTATTACGCCGAATCCGGCGTGACTGTGAAACCGGCCACGCTCGACGAATATCTGACGAAAGTCGTCCGCGCGACGCTGGAACGCCACAAAAGCGCCGGCGCGGTCGCGGAAAAATTCGAGATGGCGTATTTGCGCACGCTCGACATCGGCGATCCGTCCAAAGCCGACGCGGAAAAAGTCTACGCGTCCGGCAAAGGTGATTACAAGGCTCTTCAAGACTACATTTTTCGATTCATCGCGACCGAATGCAGCCGCCTGGGCATGGCCGTCCACTTTCACGCCGCGGCCGGCGGAGGAGGATATTTCAGCGTGGCCGGGGGCAGTCCGATGCTGCTGGAGCCGTTGTTCAACGATCCTTCGCTGCGCAAAGCCAATTTCGTGATGCTGCATGGAGGCTGGCCGTATGCGCGCCAGCTCACCGCGCTGCTGACCAAGCCGAACGCCTATGCAGATTTTTCCGAGCAGACCTTCATGAATTATCCGCGCGATGTTTCCGAAGGTATTCGCGCGTGGCTCGAATACGTTCCTGAAAAGGTGCTCTTCGCCACCGACGCCTATCCCTTCGCGCCGCCGGACATGGGTTGGGAGGAAGCGGCGTATCTCGCCAACTGGACCGGCCGTGAAGCGCTGGGGTTGGCACTGACCGGAATGATGCGCGACAACGAAATTACGCGCGATCGCGCCATCGAGCTGGCCCACATGGTCCTGCGCGATAATGCTCGCAAGCTATACCACCTCAAGTAGTGTGAAAACGCGCGCGTCAATTCAATGCATAGACGCCTGCTGATTCGCCCGGGTGCGATCGGCGACGTGATTCTTTCGCTGCCCGAGCTGGAAGTCGCGCGTGCAGATTACACCGAAGTGTGGGCCCAGCGCGCCGTTCTGCCGCTGATCCGCTTCGCCGGCCGCACGCGAGCCATCGCCGACACCGGCCTCGACCTGGTAGGCGTGGTGGAAGGCGCTCCGCTCGACGCGCTTCGTTCTTTCGACTCGATTTATTCCTGGTACGGCTCCAATCGACCGGAGTTTCGCGATGCAGTGCGCGCCCTGCCGTTCACGTTCTTTCCCGCATTCCCGCTTCAGGCCGGTGCGATTCCGCGGATCGAAGTCCCGGCCGCGCCGGTCGAAACTTTCGCCGCGATCCATCCCTTTTCAGGAAGTGCGAAAAAAAACTGGCCACTTGAAAATTTCCAGGCCCTCGCCGATGGTCTTCACTGGCCGGTTCAATGGATTGCCGAGCCCGGCTCCAATGACGGACTTCACGGGGCCGTGCGTATCGGCGATCTGTACCGGCTTGCGTGTCATCTCTCCACCGCTCGCGTGTATATCGGGAACGATTCCGGCATCAGCCACCTGGCTGCCGCCGTGGGCGCTCCGGTGGTAGCGATTTTTCTTTCCACCGACCCGAGGATCTGGGCTCCCCGCGGGCCGCGCGTCATCGTTCTCGAAAACCCCACGGTCGATCAGGCCGTCGCCGCCGCCCGCCGTGCGGTTCTCCTTCGCTAACACTTTCGAGGCTTCCAGCAGCGCGCGCAAACCGAGCTCGCGCATGTCGGCGCCGGCCACGTTGCGCAGCGCCGAGCCGGCCGCGCGCTCAAACTTGCCGGCGTCGTGCATCGTTCCCAGATCGATGGCCGCATTGATCAGCCTCGCCTCCGACGCGATCAGCCGGATCAGCCGCTTCGGACTTTCCTTCACGGCTCTCAGAATGTCTTTGTGCCAGACCGGTGCGTACCGCCGGCTGAGCTCCGGCAGTCCCGCCTCCACCAGACGCTTGTGGATGGGGTCCAACACGGTCTGCATCGCGCGCCCGATGCTGCGCAGGGACCCATTCAGCGTCGCATCCAGATCCGCGATGTCGTAAGTAAATTCGGTGCGCGGTTGGCCGTAGCAGGGCCGGCACGCCGCGTACACGACAAACTGATACGCCGTGTCGCGATCTTCAAGGTGAGTTAAGTCCCGAAAGTGCCACTCGGGAATCCATCGGCGCAGCGCACGCTGCAAAGCGACGGAGACGCGCTGCCAGCTTCGGAAATACAGCGGATCAGTCTCCACCGGCGCGTTCTTCCAAGCCGGAGTATCGACGATCTGAGCGATGGTCAGGTGTTGCATAGGATTTGGCCAGAGTGTAAGACGCCGAAACCGGTGCCATGCATTCCGCCAAAGCTAACTGCAACATTCGCGCGGAGATAGAAACTCGCGCCGCGTGTGACTGGATTTCTACTGCCGGTCCTTCTTGGGTGAGCCGTTTTCTTTCGCCAAGCGAACCTTCGCGGTATCGAGCTTGGTCTTCACCTTGGCGACCTCGGCGGGCTCCAGATCCGCGGGAGAGCTGAGGTTCCATTCTTTGAAAGAAGTCTCCCATTGCGCGACCGCTTCGCGCACCTTCGATTCCTTCATCAGCACTTCACCTAGATGATCGTGAACCGTGGCGTCGCGCGGCGTCAGATCCACCGCTCTGCGCAGATTCGTTTCCGCATCCTGCAATTTGCCGAGTCTGAAATAAACCCAGCCCAGGCTGTCCAGGTAGGCGCCGTTGTTGGGTTCCTGTTCCAGCGCTTTATTGATCATTTGCAGCGCTTCGTTCAGCTTCACGTTGCGATCCGCCAGCATGTAGCCCAGGTAGTTCAATGCGCCTGCGTTGTCCGGATCTAGTTCCAGAATCTTGCGAAACTCGGCTTCCGACGCTTCATTTTTCTTCTGCTTTTCGAGCATCGCGCCGCGCTGGAACCACACGCCGATTTTTTCTTCCTTGCTCGACGCCTGCTTCTCCATTTGATCCAGCACCTTCGCCTCTTCGTCGAACTTCTTGCCCTTGTCGTACACCTGCGCGAGAGTCGAATTCACCTGCCGGTCATTTTTTCCATCCGACTGTTTCTTCACTTCCGCCGCAGCCGCATCGATCTTGCCCATATCGGCCAGCATCAGCGCGTGCGTGAAATGAATGGACGGGTCGGAGGGCCACTTCTTTGCCGCCGCATCCGCTTCCTGCTCATATTTCGCGTAATCCTTAGCGGTCTGATACGTCGCGATCACCTGGATCTCGGCTTCCTTCGCCAACTCCGGGTCCAGTTCGCCCAACTGCCGGAATGCATCGACGGCGATGTCGGTCATCCCGGCATCGCGCGCTTTCTGCCCCAGTTCGCCCAGCAAGCCGCGGCGAAGCCTGCGCTCCTGATCGTTATAGTTTCGCCGCTGCGTGGTAGTGACAATGTCTTTCAGCTTCTGAATGGCCTCCGGCACTTTGCCTTCGGCTTCGAGAATGGTCACTTCGTTGTAGCGGATCTCGATGTTGGCCGGGTCAATGCCCTTGGCCTTGTCGGACATCTCACGGGCTTTCGCGAAATCCTTCTTTTCGCGATAAATTTCCGACATCCGCAGATACGCTTCGGCGTCGTTGGCGTCCTCCTCCACCATGCTCTGGTAGATCTTGATCGCTTCGTCATACTGCTTGGCGAAGATCAGATCCTGCGCCACGGCTCGCTTCAGATCGGATGCATCCGGCGGATTCATGGCCAGCGCGCGATTCAGCGTTTCCGCCGCCAGGCCGAACTCCTTCATCTGTTCGTAGGCGCTGGCCAGTTGGCGCAGGCTTCTCTGCGATGGATTCTTGTCGGCTAGTTTCTTGAGAATGTCCGAGGCCTCGTTGTTCTGGCCCAGATCCAGGTACACCATCGCGAGGCCGGTCAGGGCGTCTTCATTGTCCGGATCCACGGCCAGCGCCTGCTTGTAAGCCTTCTGCGCGTCGGCCGAGTTTTGCGCGATCTTCTCCAGCCGCCCCAGCATCACCAGCGAATCCACGTCGTTCGGAGCCAGCTCGGCGATCTTCTGATACTGCTCGATCGCTTTCTTGAGCATGCTCTCGTCGATGCGATTCTGCTGCTGATCGCCGATCTGCTTGGTGTACACGCGCCCCAGCAGGCGCCGCGCGGGCACGTCGTTGGGATTCTGCCGCAGCGCCTCTTCGGCGTCGGTTTGCGCTTCCCGCAGGCGGCCGGACTGGATATAGAGATCGGAAAGCTCCTCGGTTAGCAGAGGCGTAGTCGGATCCGCCTTGATCGCCGCTTTGTAGTTGTCGATGGCCTTATTGAGATAATCGTTACGAGTGCCGGGGGAACCAGCCATCTCCGCGTACATGTGGGCGAGCGCGTAGTGATAATAGGCCGCAGCCTTGTCAATCTTTGTCGCGCCGGTATCGCCCGGCGTTTGTCCCCACGCCGCGGCTCCAAGCGCCAGTACTGCGATCGCTGCTTTAAACATTCGGTCCTCTCTCACTAACATCCCGCGTTACCTTTAGTATATCGGCTTGCCTGAAATAATTCCCACCCTGGTCGTCATCGCCGGCCCGACCGGCGCCGGCAAGAGCGGACTCGCCCTTCACGTAGCCCGGTGTTTTCAGGGAGAAATCGTCAACTGCGACTCGCTCCAGCTCTATCGGGGATTCGACGTCGGCACGGCGAAACTTCCTGCACCCGAACGCCACGGGATTCCCCACCACATGATCGACGTACTTCAGCCCTCCGAGGTTTATTCCGCCGGCGATTACGCTCGCGATGCCCGCCGGATCATCGCCCGAATCACTGCAAGCGGGCATTTGCCGATTCTTGCCGGCGGCACCGGATTCTATCTGCGCGCACTCTTGAGCGGCCTGCCGACGCTGCCTGGGCGCGACGAAACGGTCCGCGCGCGGCTCATGGCTCGCGAGGCCAAGCGCGCCGGATCGCTCCACCGGCTGCTGGCTCGCCTTGACCCGCTTGCGGCTGCCCGCATTCATGCCCGCGATGTGCAGAAGCTCACCCGCGCGCTCGAAATTCGTATGCTCACCCGCAATCCTCTGCCGCCTTCCTCTTCCGCGGAACCTTTGACTGGATACCGCATTCTGAAACTCGGCCTCCAGCCTGAGCGCATGAGCCTCTACGAAGCTTTGGATGCGCGAGCCGCGGAAATGTTTCGTACCGGCCTGATCGAAGAGGTCCAGCATCTGCTCGCCGAGGGCTGCACGGGTCGCGAAAAGCCGTTTGAATCGCTCGGCTACAAGCAGGCGCTTCAGTTTATCCGCGGAGCGCTTACGGTAACGCAAGCCATCGCGTCGACGCAGGTCGAAACGCGCCAGTATGCTAAACGGCAGTTGACCTGGTTCCGCCGCGATCCCGACATCGCGTGGCTGTCCGGATTCGGCCACTCTGCGTCCGTTATCGAACCATGTTTCGATCTTATTCGAAACTTCCTCATGAACATTTGAACCTCCAAAGATTTCTTCTACTTTTTTTTCGCCACACCGCGGAACTGTTTTTAGTTTCGGCCGTATATATCTGCAAGGGATAAGATCCCAGGGTGAAACAAAAAGAGGTGAAGAGACGATGTCTTTTTTAAAGTGTGTGATGTGTCTGGGCGCGCTCGCAATCGGAGTCGCGAGCGCTGCGTCGGGTTACCAGGTGACGCTGCCGGAGGCAACGACGGTCGCGGGCCACGAGTTAAAGCCCGGCGACTATAAAGTTGAAGTGAATGGAGATAAGGCTACGATCAAGGCCGGAAAGAACACGGTGGAGGCAGCCGTGAAAACCGTGACGGGAGACGCAGTGTACCGTGAGACGTCGGTCCGCTATACCAATGGCGACGGAAAGTACCATCTTTCCGAGATCCGCCTCGGTGGCACCAAAACCAAGCTCGTGTTTGATAATTAGACCCGGAATACAAAGCCGTGGATAGTAATATTCACGGCTTTGTAGTTCTAAGGTCATTGATTTCTTTTAGAATATTCGCAATCATCGCGCGGATCAGCTTTTCGCCTTTCTCGCGGGTGGCAAGGGTCGCATCGCCGAAGACTCCGGTGGCCGAGTAATCGCCCTTTCCGTCGGGATGCCGCGTCAAACCGCCGCCCGGCCCCGGATGATAATCCTTCACCGCTTTCTTCATCTCGACGCTCTCGGGCGCGATGTAGAGCATCATCGACGTTTCGATCTCTTCGGCGTGCGTGCCGCCCGCTTCCTGCTTCACCTGGTCCTCCACCGGCTGCGCGATGGTCCCCATGTTCGTGTAGCGCAGCAGAATCCCATCAACAGCCAGAATCTCGGCGGCCGGACGGAGCGCTCTCAGCGTCGATACGCCGGTGTTGAGCGCGTAAAAGCGATGTGGACCGTAACGCGCGAGCGACCGGCAAATGTCCACCATCAAATCCCGCGCGGTTTCGAGGCGCAGCGTGGTCGACCCGGGATACTCGCCGAACGCCGGGTAGTAATGATAATTCACCGTTGGCGCAACCACGACATCGGCCTGTTCTAGTACGCGCCGCTTCAGGTATTCCGCCATGAGCCAATCGTTTTTCAGCTTCAGATGGGGACCGTGCTCCTTGGACTCCGCGCCAATCGGAATCACGACCACCGTTTCCGGCCGCAGCACTTTTTCGGCTTCCGGCCAGGTCAGGTCTTCGAGGAAAATCCCGCGCTGCGCGGCCGTGGCCGCCGTCGCGAATGCAAGAAAAAGCGCCCGTCGAATCATCTCACGATTGTTACACTAGGAGGGTGCAGCCGTGGCGGATTTTGGGGATCCTGGCGCTTGCCGGAATCCCGGCCAGCGCCGACACCGCTGCCGTGCTTCCCTTTTGGCATCGCGCCACCGCTTCGCAAAGCAAGCTCGATTGGATCGGTGAGAGCATCGCCGACACGGTGCGCGAATCGCTAGGATCGCGCGGCATGCTGACGCTGGAGCGTCCTGATATCGACGAGGCCTTCGGCCGGCTCGGCCTGCGTCAACGCGTGCCCCTATCGGAAGCCTCCGTCATGAAACTCGGCGAGGCCCTGGACGCGGAGCAGGTCATCTACGGGAGCTTCGAGTTTCAACCGGATAAGACGCCGGCCACGCCAGGAAAGACCGGACCCGGCACGCGAGGATCGGTGAAGATTTCAGCGCGCATCGTGGACCGGCGCAAGCTCCGCATCGGGCCCGAGTTCGTCGAGACGGGCGCGCTGGAAGACCTGGCGACGCTCGAAGCGCATCTGGCTTGGCGCGCGCTGGAGCTGCTGGCGCCGAAGCTCGCGCCGCCCGAGTCCGAGTTTCGTTCGGTCCGCACGCCGATTCGTCTGGATTCTGAAGAAAACTACGTGCGCGGTCTGCTGGCGCGCGATCCGGCGCAGAAAGAACGGTTCTTTCTGCAGGCGGCCCGCCTTGACGCGCGTTTCGCCCATCCCTGTTATCAGCTCGGCGTGATTCACTATCAGCGTAAGGAATACCGGGAGGCGGTCGAGTGGCTGCAAAAGATCGGACCCGACGATTTTCATTATCGCGCCGGAGCATTCCTGCTCGGCCTGGCGATGTTTCAATCCGGCGATTTCGCGGGCGCGCAGAAGGAATTTCAGATGATCGCCGCCACCGTGCCGCTCGGCGAAGTCTTGAATAACCTGGGCGCCGCGGAGAGCCGCCGCAATCTTCCTCAGGCCATCGAAGATTTTCGAAAGGCCGCCGACAGCGACCCACGCGATGTCGTGTATCAGTTCAACCTCGGCTACACGCTATGGAAGAAAGGCGACTTTGCCGCCGCGGCCGATAATCTGCGCAGCGTTCTGGCGCGCGATCCCGACGACAAGATCGCCACGCTGCTGCTCGGGCGATGCCTGAAGAAGCAGGGATTTCATCCGGCCGCCGACGCCATCCTCGCCGGCCTGGAGCGGTTGAAAAGCAACTACGAAGAGCGCGCCTACTGGCAGTTGAAAGCGATGTTGACCCAGAATTTCTAATGAGGGTGCGCATTCGATGGAGCCCTCGTGTTCCTGAAAAATTCGCGGGGGCCGAACCGGGTATAATCGGAAAATTCATGATCCAGGCGTTCGGCGTTTCAGACCCAGGATGCGTTCGGAACAATAACGAAGACTATTTCCTGATCTCCCCATCGCTGGGCCTGTACCTGGTGGCCGACGGCATGGGGGGAGCGCAGGCCGGCGAACATGCGTCCAAACTGGCCGCCGAGACCACCCGTGAGGTCATCGCCGGCGCCAACGGACACTTCAACTCCGATACGCTGGTGGCCGCTTTTGAAGAAGCCAATCGCCGCGTGATGGATCAGGCTGCTCGCGACGTCACCATGGAAGGCATGGGCACTACGCTGGTGGCGGCTTTGCTGAAGGGCAGCGACCTGCTGGTCGCCAGCGTTGGCGACAGCCGGGTGTACATTTACGAACAGGGATACCTTCACGTCATCACGGAAGACCAGACCTGGGTCAACGAAGTCGGCCGGCGTCTTGGTCTGGATGAAGAGAGTCTGAAAACGCATCCCATGCGGCACGTGCTCACCATGGCCATCGGCGTTTCCGAGGAACTGCGCGTCCATACGTACCTGCTCAAGCCGTCGCCGGGAACGCAGGTCCTTCTGTGCAGCGACGGTCTGCACGGGGTGGTGACGGAGCAGGAACTGGAGGAAACGCTGGCGTCCAAAGAATCGCTGGAGGCCAAATGCCGGTCGCTGATCGCCGCCGCCCGGGCAAATGGAGGCCCGGACAACATCACCGCGGTGTTACTCCAAGCCGGCTAGCCGCCGCATGAATCGCGCCCGTGAAGGTACTGCCGGCGTGGCGATTTATGCGGGGTTGTGTCTCGTACTTCTCGCCGCGTACTTACAGGTCCATAACTTCGACTTCATCCAATACGACGATCCGGAATTCGTCGCCAATAATGTGCACCTGCGCGATGGCTTAAGCTTTGACGCGGTTCGGTGGGCCTTCACATCCATATACGCGGCGAACTGGTTTCCACTGACGTGGATTTCTTACCTAGGGGGCTACCAACTCTACGGTTTGAATAGCGGCTGGCATCATTTGACCAACGTCGCGCTACACGCGCTGAATACTCTGTTGTTATTTGGAATTCTCAAGCGCATGACGGGAGCGCGCTGGCGCAGCGCTTTCGTCGCATTTGCGTTCGCTCTTCATCCCCTGCACGTCGAGCCGGTCGTCTGGATCGCCGAGCGAAAAGAAGTCCTGAGCGGTCTATTTTGGTTTTTGACCATCTGGGCGTATTTATACTACTTGGAAAAACCGCGGCTGTATCGCTACGGGTCGGTAGTGGTCCTGTTCTGTGGCGGCTTGATGTCGAAACCAATGATCGTGACTTTGCCATTTGCTCTGTTGCTCCTGGACTTCTGGCCTCTTGGGCGATGGAAAACGATTCCGTTTCGCCGCTTAATTCTGGAAAAACTGCCTTTGCTGATTCTTGCCGCCGCTGCGTCTGTGATTACGTTGATCGCTCAGCAGCGCGGCGGCGCGGTGTCGTCACTCGAGCTGATTCCGCTCGGTTTGCGGCTTCAGAATGCGGCCATCTCTTATGTCATCTATGTTTTGAAGTTTCTGTGGCCCACGAATGTCAGTATCATTTATCCTTTTTACGAGACTCTTCCGCCATGGCAAGTCGCCGGAGCCATATCGGTTCTGATCGCCATTAGCATCCTGACGCTCTTGGAAACCCGCCGCCGACCCTACCTCGCGGCCGGATGGTTGTGGTTTCTGGGCACTCTTGTACCGGTCATCGGATTCATTCAGGTCGGTGCGCAGAGCCGTGCCGATCGTTATACTTACATTCCCTTTATCGGGCTGTCAGTGATTCTGGCATGGGGGCTCGAAGAAATCTCCAATCTCTCGAACTGGGCGAAGCCGGCCGTGATCGCGATTGCGATCGCTGCGTGCCTGTCGTGGTTCACGGCAACTTTTATTGACGTTGGCTATTGGCGGAATACCATCGCGATTTTTGAACATGCGATAGAAGTCACCAACAACAACTCTATCGCACAAGCCAGGTTGGCGCAGGGGTTACTATTTGACGGCAGAGTGACCGAGGCGATTCCTCACCTTGAGGAAAGTCTGCGGTCAAATCCGAATGACCCGGAGCCGCACGTGCTCCTCGGCGAGGCTCTCAGCAGGTCCGACAAGCTCGCGGATGCGGCGGCGCAATTTCAAGCCGCGGTTCAGCTTCGGCCCAGCGATGCCGACGCGCAGGAAGGTCTCGGCATGGTTTTGACCGATCTGGGCCGTATTGCGGAAGCTCGCCCGCATCTGCTCGAAGCGATCCGGCTGAGGCCCGGCGATCCCGACTCGCATTACAATCTCGGCCGGCTCTATGGCCTCTCGGGACAGGCGGACCAAGCGATCGCGCAATTCGCCGAGACCGTGCGGCTCAAACCCAACGACGCCGCGGCTCACTATAATTTGGCGACCGCTCTGGCGGTTGCGGGCCGTATCGACCCGGCCTGCGATGAATTTCGCGCCGCCATGCGGCTTAAGCCTGATTATATGGAGGCGCATTTAAGCCTCGCGCGCCTGTTCGCCAGCCTGGATCGATGCAAGGAAGCCGTGGTAGAGCTTCGGGAAGCGCTTCGCTTGGAACCGGATTCCGCGGACGCACGCGAATTGTTGGCCCGCTGCCTGGCGGACTGACGGCCTGATGTTGACAAATTCGCCGGCGTGGTATATATCTGTACCTGATCTATCCGCGACGGATATACTATGCAGGAGCCACAATCCTTTCTCCCTCTTACCCCGGCGGTATTTTACATTCTCCTCGCGCTCACCGGCGAGGAGCGTCATGGCTATCGCATCATGCAGGAAGTCGCGCGCAGCACCAGCGACCAGGTGCAGCTTGGACCCGGTACTCTGTACGGAACCATCAAGCGGATGCTGGCCGATGAACTGATCGAAGAATCGCAGCAGCGCCCTGGCTCCGACCTCGACGATGAGCGCCGCCGTTACTACAAGCTGACCCGGCTCGGTCGGCGCGTGGCCGAAGCCGAAGCCGCGCGGCTCGCCCATCTGGTGCGCGTCTCGCGGCAGAAGCGCCTCATCCGGCAGGGAGCCTGATCATGTCGGAACGCCTCTACGCTTTTCTTCTGCGCGCCTACCCCGCCGATTTTCGCGACGAGTACGGCGCCGAGCTTCGCCACGTTTTTCGCGATGGGCTGCGCCAGCGCGGCGCTTCGATCTGGCCTCGCATACTCGCCGATCTCGCGAGGACCGCCATGCGCGAGCACTTGGACGTGTTGCTCCAGGATGTCCGAGCCGCGGTTCGATTCTTCGTCGCCAACCCAGGATTCTTCGCGGTCGCCGTCGTCTGCCTGGGTCTCGGCATCGGAGCGAACACGGCGATGTTCAGCATTCTGAATGGCCTGCTGTTCGCGCGGATGCCCGCGGACGCTCCCGAGCGGCTTTTCACCATCGATCAAAGCGGAGCCACGCAGGCGCCGGGCGCGTCGTATCTGAATTTCGTCGATTTTCAGAAACAGGCGCGCTCGTTCTCCGGCCTGATTCTCAGCTCGGATCTGTACACTCTACGGCTTGGAACCGGCGCGCAGACCGCGCAGGTCTCCTGCGAGATGGTCGCGGACAATTATTTCCGCGTGCTCGGCATCCAGGCGGCGCTGGGTCGAACCTTTTTTCTGGAGGAAGCCACGCAGCCTGTCGTGGTGATCGGCAACGGACTCTGGAAGAGACGTTTCGGCGCAGATCCCGACGTTCTCGGCCGCGCCATCACGGTGAACAGCGTCCGCTTGACCGTGATCGGCGTGGCGCCCGAGAACTTTCACGGCACTCTGCCGCCCTGGGACACCGCGATGTGGGTTCCCATCGGCCTCATGCCGCGCCTTTCTTCGCCGGATGCCAACACTCTCGAAAATCGATTCGCGAATTGCTGCGTGATGGGCGGCCGGCTCGCCTCGAGCATTTCGCCGGCGCAGGCCGAGGCCGAGTTGCAGACCATCGACCGCCAACTCCGGGAGGCATACCCGCGGCCTGACGCATCGCGCACGCCGGTGCCCGTAATTCGCCTGATCAAGATGCAAGGCGTCACCGTCTCATTCATCCGCAAATGGATCGTCACCATGGGCGTATTTCTGATGGCCGTCCTGGGCTTGGTCCTGCTGATTTCCTGCGCGAACGTCGCCAATATGTTGCTGGCGAGGGCCGCGACGCGGCGCAGAGAAATCGCGATTCGCCTGGCCCTGGGAGCCCGCCGCTCCCGCCTGGTTCGTCAACTACTAACCGAAGGCGCGCTACTCTCCGTCGCCGGCGCCGCAGCCGCTTTGGTGCTGGCGTTTTGGACTCAGCACGCGCTGGCCGGCATGCCGGCGTACAGCGTTCCCGCCGGTGTCGACTTCAAGGTGCTCGCGTTTTCGCTGCTGCTCGCTGTCGCGACGACCCTGCTTTCGGCGCTCGCGCCCGCGTTGCACGCCTCGCGGCCGGATTTGATTCCCGCTCTCAAGGAAGGCTCGCGGAACGGCGCCCCGGCCCGGCGTTTTGGAGCCCGCGGACTGCTGGTGGTAGGCCAGATCGCGGTATCGTTCGTGCTCCTGATCGCAGCCGGTCTGTTCTTACGAAGCCTCGCCAGCATCGAATCGATCGACCCCGGCTTTAACACAGCGCACACTTTCTTCGCGACCATCGATGTCTCCGAACGCTCTGCCGCGGAGCGCACTGCGCTCGCCGGCGAATTGCAGCAGCGCGTTTCGACGATGCGCGGCATCGTATCGGCCAGCGTCGCCAATCACCTGCCGCTCGACCTCTCCGAGCTTCACTCCGAAGATATGATCGCCGAGGGCCACGATCCGCCGGTGCACGTCGAATTCAGCGCCGTCGCGCTGAACTATTTCGAAACCCTGGAAATTCCCCTGGTCAACGGACGCGTCTTCGACGATCGCGACGGAGCCAACTCCACGCCCGTCGCAGTGATCAACGCGACCATGGCCCGCCGTACCTGGCCGGATGAGAATCCCATCGGCAAACGAATTCGCATCGGAAACCTGACACGGTTCGTGATTGGCGTCGCCGGCGACGGGAAATACCGGTTCCTAGCCGAGCTTCCCACCAGCTTCGTGTACATCCCGCTCTCGCAAGCAAGCCCGGCGATTTCTTCGAAGCTGCGCCTGGTGGTCAGGACGTCGGGCGATCCGCGCCCTTTGATCCAGCCAGCGCTCGCGCAGCTTCAATCCATCGACCCGAATCTGCCGGTCCTCGGCGTGAAAACCATGACCACGCATCTGCACGACAGCCTGAACCAGCAGAGCATTACCTCGGGACTCCTGGCCGTCTTCGGTTTACTCGCGCTCGGCTTGGCTTGCGTTGGAATTTATGGCGTGATTTCGCATGCGGTCGCGCAGCGCACCCACGAAATCGGAGTGCGAATGGCGATCGGCGCAGGGCGCGGCGGCGTGTTGCGCATGATCCTGAAAGAGAGCGTCGTACTGGCTGCCGCCGGCATCGCGATCGGCGCGCCCATCGCGGTCCTGGCCGCGCGGCTGCTCAAGAGCTTCCTGTACGGCGTCAGCTCTGCCGATCCGGTCACGTTTTTTGGTATCGCGACGGTGTGGCTGGCCGTCGCGATCCTGGCTGCGTGGTTGCCCGCGCAGCGCGCCACGCGCGTCGACCCGCTTACCGCCTTGCGATCGGAATAGCGCGGTTCTTACCCACAGCCGGAGTAAAACGCGACGATCCACCGCTTCCTCTGGTCGCGGCTCGCTAAGCTGCCGACATTTGGGAGCGCAACCAGCCGCGACCAAAGGAAGCGGTGGATCTCGCGGGCTTTCACACAGACTCGCGTGGCATCGTTTACCGCAAGCCGCGGAGCTTTACTTGGGCTGGAGCGTCCGCCTAAAGCCCTGGCTGCCGTGCGTGCGCTTCGTGGGCCGCGCCTCGAGCGATCGGAACCGGTCGCTCGCCGGCGTGGCATGCGCAGCCACATCGGCGGCCCGCTCGGCGGCCGTGCCTCCGGTGCCGATCGAAATCAGCGCCTGATACGTATCGGAGTCCGGCCCCGACAGCTCCATCACGTTGTCGCCAGCGGTCACTCCGCTAGGAATCGCCAGGTTCACCTGGGCCAAGCCGCTAACCGTCGGCGTCAGGCCGACGTAGGGTAAAGGCGACGACGCCTGGATTCCGCCGACAAACGCATCGAACGTATTCGTGGCCAGGGCCGTCGGATTGCTCGGTCCCGGCGCGCCATCCGCTACCGCCGGGCTGACGGCGCCCAGCCCGGTAAGAAAAATTGCGACCGTTTCGCCGATCTGCGCCGGGCTCGTAGTCGAAATCAGCGAGCCATCCGCGTGCTCGGCCGCGACGTAGCCAATCCCTCCGGCTGGAACCGTAAACAGGCCCGGCGCAGTCAAGCCCACCACAGCGGCAATGGTGTTCAACGTCGTTCCCTTGCTGGTCAACTGGATCAGCGCCAGCCCCGGCGATGTCGTTTCATACGGGACCATGAACGTGACGCAGGGATACGGACCGCACCCGTTCACGGACAGGATATGAGCGGAGGTTCCATTCACGGTTACTGTCACTCCCTCTAGGGTAGCCGGGAACGTCGCGTTTGCCGCCGAACCGGCCGCCAGCGTGGACCCGGTGGTCCCGTAAACCGTCAGCAATTCGCCGGGCGCGATGCTCGATGTGAATAGCGCGGAGCTGGCCGTGTTGGTAATGCCGGTTGGGTCCAGAGACACGCCGCTGCCCGTGAACGTCGGTCCGGCGAGGGCCACGCTGATCCCCAAGAACGGGTCCAGGCCGATGCCCACCCGATACTTTCCGGTCGCATCGAACAGGTAATGCTGAACGCCGTCATCGGCGCTGCCGTCGGAATTGAGCGAATAGGAGCCCGTGTAGGTATAGTCGTAGGCGTTGGAGTTGAACGGCGAATAGACCCGCTGGTGTCCCAGAAGATTGGTCGACGCAGCCTTGAACGATCCGTAATAATTGTCGAGATTCGAAAAACTATTCGCTAATTGCGACTCATCCTGGTCCATCCCTCCCTGATAATAGAGCCCGCTGAACGTCGATCCGCCCGATCCGACTTTCACCCCGACATACATGTCGAATGCGTTCTGTCCTCCGCCGAAAATGAAGTTTCCGTCGGGCGAGAGATACATAAAGTGTGCGCCCTGGATCAGGTCTGAATCGTAATTTTGGTCGTTGAACAGGCTGGTCCCCGGAAACTGAATACTGATTCCCCCATTGCTGAACGAGTATTTTATGTTGCCGATGCCTTGCCTTACCGCCACGGATCCATCGCCTGCCACGTATCCGCTGGCGTTGGTGTTATTTAGCGTCCCGTTGCCATTCGCGGTAAATGTGATCAGCGCGTCACGCGAGTCCAGCGGCGATCCGGTGGGCGAATCCATGCCCATGATGGCGTAGTTACCGTTCAGGCTGCTGTTCGTCAGGCTGGCGTTTAGGGGCGTGGCGATGAGCAGGTCGTTATAGCCGTTCTGATTCTCGGTGCTGTTGCCGATGAAGACTCCGTTCGAAATCAACCCGGAAATCTCGTCTCCGGCCGCTCCGAAAAGGTAGGTCGAAAGCGCATTGTCGATGAACCCGAACCCGCTGGCCGCGATCGAGTAGGTCCCGCTCAACGTCAAGTTGGTAAGCGCTTGCGGGGTTCCGTACTGGGCGCCATCGAACAGCACTGCGTTGATGGTATAGGTGCCGTTCGCAGCCGTGTTCCCGTCGAACGTGATGGTGCCGTAGAGCGCCAATCCGTCACCCAAGTCCCCCGAATTGTCCGAGATTTGCCACAGCACATGCCGGAAATTAAACGCTCCCTTCAGAGCCCCGTTGCCGCTGTTGTCCCAGCCGCTCACCTGGCCGTAGGAGGTCAATCCGGTACCGGCGGCGATCGCTAACAGAAGAAAATAATGTATATAGGTCTTCACGATAATCTGGACGTATGGCAGGGGAAGATGTTGACGAGAAAAGACGAAGGTGCTCACGCCCTTAATCTCGCACATCGGCGCGACTCCGTTCAACTCAAATCGGGACAAGAACATAGGTCGCGATAGTCAAAGCCGCGGTTGATTATTAAAGAACCGGATTGGGAATGCCGAATGACACCTATGGGAACTCCGCTCACCAGCTCTGTCGCGAGCGCCGCAAGCCCCCGTGCGAGCGCATCGAAGGCGAGCACGGTTGATATTTTCCTCGGAATCGGCAAATCTTTTCTTCGCGTCCTTGCAGCCTACCTGGCACTGGTGACGATAACCACAGCCATCCATTTTCCTTATCACACGGACATCGTCGTGCCCCCTTCGATCAAACCGTCGGCGAGCAAGTTTTATGCGGAAATTTATGCTGAGCCGGCCGCCTCCGCCGGAGACGCGAACGGCTCCGAGTACGTTCAAACCGCCAGGGAAGCGATTCAACACGAAGACGTAGTTCCCAGAGTGACCCGCTTCGTCGAGCAAATGGGTCTGCAAAATAAGCGGGTTCTCGACGTTGGCGCTGGGACGGGCTACTTGCAGGACGTGGTTCCGAATTATGTCGGGCTGGACATTTCGCCGACAGCCAAGCGCTTCTTTCATAAGCCGTACGTGGAAGCGTCCGCTACGGACATGCCGTTTCACGACGGCGAATTCGACGCGCTGTGGTCCATCTGGGTGCTGGAGCATGTTCCCAACCCCGAACAAGCCTTGACCGAGATGCGCCGCGTGGTGAAGGACGGCGGATTACTCTACTTGCTTCCGGCGTGGAACTGCATCCCGTGGGCGGCCGACGGCTACGCAGTTCGTCCCTACGGTGAGTTCGGCTTGAAGGGGAAACTCATCAAGATGGCTTTACCGGTCCTGGTTCACCCCATTTTCGTGGAGGCTTACCTGCTGCCCACGCGGCTCCTGCGAGGCGGCTATGCGTCGATCCACGACGGGCCCACGCGGCTGCACTATAACCAACTCACGCCGAATTTCGATCGCTACTGGATGGTCGACAGCGACGCGGTCAATTCGATTGATTCCTATGAAGCGATGCTATGGTTCACCTCGCGCGGAGACGAATGCTTGAGTTGCGGCGCGCATCCGGTTCTGGAGGGCCACGAGCTAGTGGTCCGCGTTCATAAGAAACGATAGACGAGATAAAAGCCGCCGATTGGCCACAGGTTGGCCTTCGTCCCTTTTCAGTGAGTCAACCCGCCACGGTCCAGTCCAATATGGTATGCTACTCCTTAGATTGGCATGCTTCCAAGACTTGAGCTCGATTTTAATTCCGACGCGCCGCGTTACCGGCAACTCTATGAGCACATCAAGTTAGCTATTCTCTCCGGGCGAATGGTCCGAGGAGAAAGGCTCCCGCCAACTCGGGACTTGGCTGGCTCACTTGGACTGAACCGGACTACCGTCTCAGCCGCCTATGAGTTATTGGAGGCCGAAGGGCTGATCAAGGGCCACGTCGGCCGCGGAAGCTTTGTCGAGTGGACTAACCGCGTCGACTGGGAGTCGATCATTCCGGCTGAGGAGCCTTCGCCCGTCGCGCCGCCGGCGCTCATCAGTTTTTCGGCGTCACGTCCCTCGGAAATGCAGTTTCCCCTGGAAGAATTTCGAATCACCTGCCGCGAGGTGATCGATTCGCCGGAGGCCGCGCAGATTCTCCAGCTCGGGCCGGCCAGTGGATATGGGCCCTTGCGCCGCTATCTCCTCGCCGAGGCCCGCCGCCGCGGCGCGGCTGGACCCGAGGACGATATTCTGATCACCAGTGGATGCCAGCAGGCGTTCGACCTGATTCAGAGAGTACTCGCCTCGCACGGCGAATCCGTGGTGCTCGAAGATCCTGTGTATCCGGGATTGCGCAACGCGTTCCTGCGTGGCGGCGCGCGTGTGATCGGCGCACCCGTAGGAGCGGACGGCGTCGAGGTCGATGCCTTGCGCCGCATTTTCGAAAAAGAGCGCCCGCGTTTGATGGTCCTGACGCCCAACTTTCAGAATCCTACTGGCACGACGATCCCGGAGGACGCGCGCAGAACCATTCTCGACTTGGCGCGCCAATCGGGCGTGATCGTGGTCGAGAACGATTTGTACGGTCCGCTGCGATACACCGGCGCGGAAATTCCCTCGATCAAGCAGCTCGATGAATCCGGCGACACGATTCTGTTAGGCAGCTTTTCGAAGATCGCGTTTCCCGGGCTGCGCGTGGGCTGGGCCATCGGACCGCGCCATTTCATCGCCCGTCTGACTGAGGCCAAAGAGGCGAGCGATCTGCATTCGGATCAGCTTTCGCAGGCCGTTCTGCTGCGCTTCGCCGAGACCGGACGCCTGGAAGCGCATCGGCAGAAGATGCTGGCCGCCGGAGCCGAGCGGTTGAAAGCCTGCCTGGCGGGATGCGCGCAGGAATTGCCGGAGGGAAGCGAGTACACGCGTCCGGAAGGCGGCATGAATCTGTGGGTGCGTCTGCCGGAGCCGCTGGATGCGTCGGAGCTCGCGGCGCGTGCCGCGCGCGAAAATGTGAGTTATCTACCCGGTCGTTATTTCCTGGTTTCGCGTCCGCAAACCCACGGATTGCGATTGAGTTTCGCGGGTCTGGAGCCGGAAAAGATCAGGCAAGGCTTGCAAGTATTAGGTTCCGTTTTTCGAGCTGAGTTGGAACGTGCGAGGCGCGCGCACCGCGATGAACCCGCGCCGGCGATGGTTTGACTGACCGTCGTCCAGGAGCTTGTTGAAGATGGGGACAGACTACTCTGTCCCGGCTGAAAACCGCGGATTTTGCGGAAACGCGTGGCGTGGACAGAGCGGTCTGTCCCCTTCTTCAACAAGCTTCTGGACGATCATTTTGAATATGAACGACGAGAGGAGAACAACCGGTGTTTCTATCTGAAGAGTTTCGTTTGAAGGTCGGCCTGGCCGAGATGCTGAAGGGCGGCGTCATCATGGACGTCACCAACGTCGAGCAGGCCAGGATCGCGGAAAAGGCCGGCGCATCGCGCCGTGATGGCGCTGGAGCGCGTTCCCTCCGACATTCGCAAAGAAGGCGGCGTCGCGCGCATGGCGTCCATCCGCATCATCCGCGAGATCATGGATACGGTCTCGATTCCGGTGATGGCCAAGGCGCGCATCGGCCATTTCACGGAGGCGCGGGTGCTCGAAGCGCTCGGCGTCGATTACATCGACGAGAGCGAAGTGCTGACGCCCGCCGATGAAGAGCATCACATCGACAAGCGCGACTTCAAAGTCCCGTTCGTGTGCGGAGCGCGCAATCTGGGCGAAGCGCTGCGCCGCATCGCCGAAGGCGCGGCGATGATCCGCACCAAGGGCGAGGCCGGCTCGGGCAACATCGTCGAAGCGGTGCGCCACATCCGCACCATCGTCAAGGAGATGAAGCATCTCACCGATCCTCGGCAAGGAAGAGCTGGTGCATGAGGCCAAGAACCTGGGCGCGCCGCTCGAACTGGTGGAATGGGTGGCGGCGAACGGAAAGCTGCCGGTGCCGAATTTCTCCGCCGGCGGAATCGCGACGCCGGCCGATGCCGCGCTGGTGATGCAGTTGGGCGCCGAAGCGGTGTTCGTCGGCAGCGGCATCTTCAAGTCCGAAGATCCGGAAGCGCGCGCGCGCGCCATCGTCAAAGCGGCGACGTATTACAACGATCCGGTGAAGCTGCTCGAAGCCAGCGAAGAGCTGGGCGAAGCCATGCGCGGCCTGGATGTTTCGAAGCTGCCGGAAGAGCGAGCTGCTGCAAACGCGCGGCTGGTAAGTCGGCCATGAAGACGGTCGGTGTGCTCGCCCTGCAGGGCGATTTCGAAGCGCATCGCAAAGCGATCGAACGCGCGGGCGCGCGTGCCGTCGAGGTGCGCACCGCCGATCAGCTCGCCGCAATGCGACGGGCTGATCATCCCTGGCGGCGAGAGCACCACCATGCTGAAGCTGCTCGAGATCGAAGAGCTGACCGAGCCGCTGCGCCGGTTCGGCGCGACCAAACCGATCTACGGAACCTGCGCGGGAGCGATTCTGCTGGCCCATGAAGTCACCAATCCGGCGCAGCCCAGCCTCGACCTGATGGATATCGACGTCGAGCGCAACGCCTACGGCCGCCAGATCGACAGCCGCATCGCCAAGGTGCCCATCGCCGACGGTGACGGTGGCGATTTCGAAGCCGTGTTCATCCGCGCGCCGATCATCCGCAAGGTCGGCGGCGACGCGCGTGTCCTGGCATCGTACCAGGGCGATCCGGTATGGGTGGAGCAGGGCCGCCACATGGTCACGACGTTTCACCCTGAGCTCACAGACGATTCGCGCATTCACCGCAGGTTCGTCGAAAAGCTTTAGTTAAGGCATCGATATAGTTGATGACACCAGAATCAATATGACCATTTCTAAAAACGACCTCTCGGCGAACAAGACACTGGCCTTGCAACTCATTGGACAACATTGTGGCAACGCCGCCATTGGCGAAGTGTACGAGAAAGATTCACCACACTACCAACCGATTCTTACTACGACTTGGAAAGCCCTAGCTGACGACGATTACGTGCGCTTTACTACGATCTGGCATTTTCAGATTACTCCGTCAGGATGGATCAAAACACTCGAAGCGACTGGCAAGCTCTGTGATGAACAGATGAAGAGGGACCTGGGTACGATTTCTGCTGCATTGAAGGAACGTCTTGAACGAACAAGAGGACCGGCTCTGGTTGGCACGGATGAAATAGTCAGTGAGACCGGCCTACCCCGCTATTGGGTCGTGAACGCAATTCGCAGTCATCTCATCAAACATTGCCAGAATAGGAAGGACGCTGATTGGGCACCAGACGATAAAATGGAAAGTCTGATTGAGGTCCCCATCGACTTTGGGCACGTGTTGTAACTCGTGTCGTCAAATATATCAACGCCCCAGTTAAGGCTCTGTGGACCCTGGCCGATATGGATTGCAGGCAGCCATGACAACCACCGAGCTTCCTTTGATAGGCATCCTCCGGGCCCACGCCGCTTGGCTCGAGGATCCGGCGGCCGGACGCCGCGCCGATTTAAGCGACGCAACCCTGAACGACACGGATCTCTCGGGAGTCGTGCTGGCTCGCGCGCTCTTGATCGGCACCACGTTCCTTGACGCGAATCTCGCCCGGGCGGATTTGAGCAACGCTAAACTCGAGCGCGCCGACCTTCAGCGCGCTAACCTCACCGGTGCGGATCTCACCGGCGCCACGCTGGCGGACACCGAATTTTCGGGCGCATTCATGCCGGAAGCAAATCTTTCTGAAACCACGGCTTCCGGCTGCCGGTTCAACCATGTGCGCGTGGCGAAACTGCGGATGCTGGAGGCGTCGGTTACCGATTCCAGCTTTGTGAGCGCCGCCGCCGCCGGCGCCAGCTTTCACCAATCCCGTTTGTATGACGTTGATTTCGGGGAAAGCAGGCTCGACGCAGCGTCGTTCTATCACGCGCGGCTGCAACATGTGCGCTTCACCGCCGCTACGGCCCTGGAAGCGAACTTCAGCGGATCCAAGATCGACCATTGCGATTTCGTGCATGCGATTCTTCGCGGCTCGAAGTTTTCGCGCGCCGAAATCATACAGTGCGTTTTCCGCCACGCCGATTTGCGCGCTTGCGATTTTCGCGACGTGCGTCTCCGCGGCGGCGATTTCTGGAAGGCGTCGCTGGCGGGATCGCGCTTCGGTGGCGCCCAGCTCATGATGGCCGATTTCCGCGGCGCGGATCTTACCGGCGCGCGAGAACTCACCGCCGATCAGCTTTCGCAATCGCTGACCGACGCGTATACGATCCTGCCCAACGGATCGCGCGGACCTTATCTGCGGTGTTCCGGCGCGGAGAAACCCAGGACCTGTTTTTCCTCAGCCGTTCCGCTCGATGACGACGGCGGTCCCGTAGCATAATACTTCCGTGACGCTTTGCATCACCTCCGTGGCATCGTAGCGCACGCCGATCACGGCATTGGCTCCCAACTGCTCGGCATGGGTCATCATCTTCTCGAAGGCCTGTTCCCGCGTTTTTTCACACAGCTCCGAAAGCAGCGTGATATTCCCGCCCACGATGGTCTGCAACCCGGCGCCGATCGTTCCGAAAATGGAGCGGGAGCGCACCACGATTCCCCGCACCAATCCGAGATTACGCGTGATGCGGTAGCCGTCGAGCGTGAAAGCGGTCGTCACCAAGTTGTGGTCCATGCCTCGAATTATCGCATTCCCCCAAATCGCAATCCAGTTATATTGTTTACGTTGGCAAAGAGTACCCGCAAGGCAGGCACGCGAAACCACCCGCGCCATGAGTCGCACAATGAGCGCGCAAGTCAGAAAAGGGACAGAGCTGTCTGCCTCCATTTCGACTAACCTAAAGTGTGCCAGTTCAGGCTTCCCTTCGTCCCACGCTGACGACGCTGCTGCGCACTATCGATACGTTTCTGGAGAATGCAGTCTTGAACTCCGCGAGACGGTGATCTGATTTCGTTATCGTAGTGAAACGATTAGATCATCGCGAACAAGCCTCGGCAGGTCCTTCTTGTACCATTTCATCAGTTCCCTACCACACCATGGGCAGTGCGTCATCCCGGTTTGCGTGATGACTGACATGTGCCCGTCGTAATCAGGCATAGGCGCGCCCGGATCAAGCGCGCGGTGCTGTAGCACGAAAAGCATGGGAGCAGCCGAGTTATCAACAAAAATTCCGAAGCCACGTTTTCCCGCGTGTCCAAAAGCCGACTTGAAGCCAATGCAGCACCACTTCACTGATTCGGGGTCCATAGGTTACTTGAAAAAGCTCAGGACGAGACCGACGGCTTCAGGCTTAAAGAAGACTTCTTTTGCTCCGTTCGGCAGGATGCTGACCGTCGCCAGTTGTTTTGATTGCATGGCTCCGATCAGGGCCTCCTGGGGAAAACCGGGACAGACGGAGATTTCTCGGATTCCGATCAATGTCCCTCTGCCCATTCCCTAAAGTTTATCGCGAGAACATTCCTTGCGTATCTAGAACTTCGCGCTTCAGCCCACCAGCCCTCCGCACGACTTGCGTTCATCTTTCAAGCAAGGAGTTCGGGCGCTCGCTTGCCGGAGAGCCTGGATCGACCAGGAGCAGCATTCTAGATTCTGCTGCGAGGGTCTGCGCGCGGCGGATGTCAGCCGGAACATCGAGTCCGGTCCCTAAGCTATGCGGGTTACATTAGCCCCAAGCCGTTGAGGGTATGAAACGGATCGGGGCCCCATTAAGAAAAACGAGGAAAAAAGCAGGAAAAAAGCAATCATCCTGACCGGGCACATTTTCGGTTAGTCGATACGGAGGCGGCGCGCTCTGGCGCTTTTTGCGAAAGCTCTCAGCCGCTCCACGGCGATTGAATGTCCTATTAAATCGACTACCGGGCTTTCCGAGGCTAAGAGCTTGTTTACAAACCAGCCGCGCTTCCGTGGCGCGTGCGTCAGCGAGCGATTTGCGGAGTCTTTCAACACTAATGTCCGTTGCCCGAAGATCCCGCCACACCCTCATTCAAAAACTTCAGCAACGGCGGATAGAACACATCCGGAGCTTGCAGATGCGGGACATGGCCGAGATTCGGCAGCAGGACCAGCTCCGCCCCCGGAATGGTGTCGGCGATGTGCTTGGCGCGCTCCGGAAAATCGGGCGTGTCCTTGTCGCCACCGATCACCAGCGTCTTCACTTTGATCTTCGGCCAGTCGTAATCGACCGGATCGAGATAAGTGATCTGCTGGTAGATAGAACGGACCATGGCGAGACGCGGCCAGTCGCCCGAAAGCGTCGGAGCATACAGGATGCGCACGTACTGGTCATACTCCGGCTTCCAGGCGCCGGGCGGGAAATAGCGGCGGATATTGGCGTCGAATCCCTGCCAGCGTTGATCGTTCGACTGCGCCATCGTAGCTTTATACGCGTCATCCGCGGAGCGCCACGGCCGCTCATATCTTGGATCGTGCAAGCCGATCGGATTATAGATGACGGCCCGTTCGGTTATGTCCGGATAGGACGCGGCGAAGCGCGTGGCCAGCATTCCGCCCATCGAGTGCCCCATGATGGCGGTCTTGGTCACGCCCAGCGATTGCAGCAGTTTCCGCGTGTTCAGCGCCATGTCGTGAAAGTTGTAGGGAATAATCGGCTTGGAAGACCGGCCGAACCCGATCTGATCCGGCACGATCACGCGAAATCCTTCTTTGCGCAGAACCTCGATCGGACCTCCGAAGTAAAAACCGCCGAAGTTCATCCCGTGAAACAGAACGATCGTGCGGCCATTCGGCGTCCCGGCTGGAGGTACGTCCATATACGCCATGCGCACGTCCTGACCGTACATGGTGATCGGGAAGTACTGAACCGGATACGGATACGCGATTTCTTCGTAAGTGATGCTGCCAGGTTTGACGTCCGTAGGAGCTTTGGACCCCTCCCCGCGGCTTTGCCCGACCGTCAAAGGCGATGCAAGAAGCGCCAGCAACGCCAAACTCGCCGCGAGACGCGCATATTTCATGTGACCAACCTCCGTGAATCATCATACTGCGTTTGAGTGTTACAATATTCGGGTAAGCGTTCCTTCATCGTATTTCTTTATGCTCAGTTTCTGGTTTCATTCCCGCCCGATTCCCCTGGACGTGTGTTTTTCGGGCGGTGCACGGGCGTGAGCGGTTACCTGGAGCTTACCAAGCCGCGCATCACCGTGTTCATTCTGATGAGCACGGCCATCGGGTTCCTGTGCGGCGCACACGCCGGACTGGCCTGGACTCCCTGGACGCTGTTTCACACGCTGCTCGGAACCGCGCTGATCGCCAGCGGAACCGCCGCGCTGAATCAATGGTATGAGCGGGCGGCCGACGCGAAGATGAATCGCACCAAAGCGCGTCCGATTCCATCCGGCCGCGTCACCGCGCCGCATGCGTTCTGGTTCGGAGTCGCGTTGTCGATCGCAGGATTCGCCGAGCTGTGGATCGGCGCCAACCTGCTCACCGGACTGCTGGGCCTGTTTACGCTGACCAGCTATTTGTTCGTGTACACTCCGCTGAAACAGCGGTCTCCGCATTCGACCACCATTGGCGCGATCCCCGGCGCGATGCCTCCGCTGATCGGGTTCGCAGCCGCTAGCGGCACTTTGAACGCCGAGGCCTGGATTCTATACGCCATTCTGTTCCTGTGGCAGTTTCCGCATTTTTACGCGATCGCCTGGATGTATCGCGACGATTACGCGCGCGCCGGCATTCGCATGCTGCCGGTGGTCGAGCCGGATGGCGAATCTACCGCGCGGCGTATCGTGCTGTTTTCGATGGCGCTGGTTCCGATTAGTCTGTTGCCGGCTTTTTTCGGCGCGGCCGGAAATGTCTATCTGATCGGCGCGTTGGCGCTGGGCTGTTACTTCCTATATGCCGGCGCGCGCGCGGCCTTCGACCGGACGCTTCCCCGCGCGCGGCAGGTCTTGCTCGCTAGCGTGGTTTATCTTCCTTTGCTTTATGGCCTTCTCGTCCTGGATCGTCCCGGTTTCTGGCGCGGTCTTTAGCGTCTTGTCGTTGATCGGCTGCGCGGCGCACGCCGGATTGCCGTCGTATTCCACGGTTCCCGAATTTACCCTCACCGATCAGACGGGCGCGAAGTTCGACAGCGCATCCGGGCTGCGCGGAAAAGTATGGGTCGCCGACTTCGTCTACACCACGTGCCCCGGCCCGTGCCCGCGCATGAGCTCCCAGATGCATGCGGTTCAGACCGCTCTTGCCGGCATGGACGGTTTCCGGCTAGTTTCTTTCACCGTCGACCCAGCTAACGACACTCCGCCGGTTCTGGCCGCCTACGCGACGCGCTTCAGCGCCAAGCCTGGAACCTGGTACTTTCTTACCGGGGCTGAATCCGATCTGCATCATCTCAGCCGCGACGTCTTTATGCTGGGCGATATCAACGGCAGCCTGGAACATTCCACGCGCTTCGTGCTGGTCGACCGCGCTTCGCGCATCCGAGGCTTTTATCTCACCTCCGAGCCCGATGCCATCACTCGTCTGATCGCGGATGCCAAAACCCTGCTGCGGGAGCGAAATTGATCGGCATTCACGACCTGCCCGTGGTCAACGCCACTCTCAACGCGCTGGCCGCCGTGCTGCTGGTGTGCGGCTTCCTCCTGATTCGAAGCGGACGGAAACTCGCGCATCGCCGCGTGATGCTGACTGCGTTCACGGTCTCAGTACTCTTCCTGATTTCGTACCTGACCTATCACTGGTACTTAGTCGCGCACAATGAGGGCGTGCTGCATTATCCGCACACGGGCGCGATCCGGTCGGTTTATCTGTCCATCCTCTTTACCCACACGGTGTTGGCCGCGACTGTACCGGTCCTGGCGATCATCGCTCTGCGAAGGGCCCTGAAAGGCAAGTTCGACCGCCATCGCGCGATCGCCCGCTGGACCCTCCCGATCTGGTTGTATGTCAGCGTCACGGGAGTCGTAGTATACCTGATGCTGTATCATTTCTGAGCTGCAACGCGCGCGAGACACAAAACGTCTAGAATGTGTGAGGGAGGTCGCCATGAGACTCGTCCTGATTACGTTGTTAGTGGCAGGCTCCAGCGCGTTCGCGCAAATGCACGGTGGTGGCGGTGGCGGATATTCCGGCGGCGGATATCGTGGAGGTGGGGCGTCACGAGGTGGAGCGCCACCGGCCCGCGGTTTCCGAGGCGGTGCCCCGAACCGATTCGTCGCTCCTCCGCCCATGGCGCATCCCGCGCACGGCGCGGCGATGATTGTCCCGTATCCGGTCTTTTATGGCGGTTACTATTACGATCCTTCCGGGGGCGCCACGCAGCAGCCGGCGCCGGCGGGCGCCTACGGCGACCCGAATGCCTACTCTTACGGCTACGCCAACGATGATAATGGCGCACCTTCACAATCGCCGGTTGTGATCATGAACCAGAGTTACCGGCCCGACAACGTGAATCCGGTAATGCGCGATTATTCCAACACGCCATTGCCCGCCGCGGTGCCGAATCCCGCCGGCCCGCCCGACGACCAGCCGACCATCTACCTGATCGCGATGAAGGACCATACCATCTTCGCGACGGTCGCGTACTGGGTGGAGGGCGATACGCTTGCCTACATCACGGTGGAAGGAAATCAGAACCGCGCCTCGCTCGCTTTGGTGGATCGCGACTTTTCGGCCAAGTTGAACGCCGACCGCAACGTCGACTTCCGCCTGCCGGCCCCGAAGTAACCGGAACTAATCACGTCCGCGGAGCGTAGTCGATACATGCACCAACTCCGCCAGGACATGATTGTCACCTTCCGCCGGCTCCGCTCCAGCCCCGGATTCACGATCGCAGCGATCCTCACCCTGGCTCTGGGAATCGGCGCCAACACCGCGATTTTCACCGCCGTCAATACCCTCATTTTCCGCCCGCTGCCCGTGGAACGGCCGAACGAGCTGGTATTTCTGAACATGAAGGGGACCAACGTCGAATTACCCGTCCAGAGCTACCCCAACTATCTCGATTTGCGGGATCGCAACCAGGTGCTGACTGGATTAGCGGGCTATCGTCTCGCCCCGGTGAACTTCAGCCGCGGCGATTCGAACAACGCCCGGATCTGGGTGTATGCGGTAACCGGCAACTATTTCGACTTGCTCGGCGTGGGTCCGTCGCGCGGACGGGTGCTGCACGTGGAGGATGATCGGGTGCGGCGCGGCCATCCCGTCGCGGTGATCAGCTATGCATTCTGGCAGCGCCGCTTTGCCGCCGATCCCGACGTTATCGGCAAGAACATCAAGCTCAATGGCATGGACTATGCCGTCGTCGGCGTCGCGCCTCGCGGATTCTCCGGCACTGAGGTCGTATTTACGCCGGACCTGTGGGTACCCATCGCCATGGATCCTCAGATCGAGCCGGGCAACAACTGGCTGGACGAGCGCGGCGATGAAAACCTGTTCGTCGCCGGACGTTTGAAGCCGGGCGTGACGCTGGTGCAGGCCGAAGCCGCGCTGAACGCCATCGCCGCGGAATTAGGCCGCGAATATCCCAAGGAAAACGCTGGAATGAAAATCGTACTGTCGCCGCCAGGCCTGTTCGGGACCTACATCCGCGGGACAGTTCGCGCCTTTTCCGCCATCCTGATGGGCGTTTCCGGGTTGGTGCTGCTGATCGCCTGCGTCAATCTGGCCAGCCTTCTGCTCGCGCGTGCGGCGGACCGTCGAAGGGAAACAGCGATTCGGCTCGCACTGGGCGCGGCACGCGGACGCCTGGTCCGCCAGTTGTTGACCGAAAGCGTAGTCCTTTCGATCCTGGGAGGCGCCGCCGGCTTGCTTCTCTCGATGTGGCTGGCCGCTCTTTTCACCGCGTGGAGGCCGCCCATCGATGTGCCCATCATTCCCGACGTTGGTATCGATTTTCGCGTGATGATTTTCGCGGCCCTCGCTTCGCTTGTCACCGGAGTGCTCTTCGGACTCGCCCCCGCGCTCCAGTCGACCCGCGCGCAGTTGGCGCCCGCGCTCAAAAACGAAGCTGTTTCAGAGCGTCTGCGCCGCTTCCCGATTCGCGACATTCTGGTAGCCGCACAGGTCGCTCTTTCCGTAGTGCTCCTCGCCGGATCCGTGCTGGTGATCCGCAGCCTGCAACACGTCCTGAGCCTGGACCTCGGATTCGAGCCTCGCCACGCCGCCGCCTTGTCGTTCGATCTGGGCCTTCACGGCTACGACGAAACTCACGCCCGCGACTTTGAGCGCCGCGTCCTGGATCGCGTGCGCGCGATGCCAGGAATCGAGTCCGCGGGCACCATCAGCGGGCTTCCGCTCAGCCTGAACTGGAACAACAGCGGAATCGTCGTCGAAGGCAAACCGGCCCCGCGCGCCGCCGATGTCACCATGGCCGCGATGTTCGATATCTCGCCCGGTTACCTGCGAGCCGCGCAGACCAAACTCATCGCCGGCCGCGATCTCGAAGATGGCGACAAACAGGGCGGCCACCGCGTGGTGCTGGTGAACGAAACCTTCGCGCGCAAGCTGCTGCCCGGCGAGAATCCCATCGGAAAGCGCTTCCGACATGACCCGGTCCAAGGCGAGTGGCGCGAAATCGTGGGCGTGATCGAAGACGGGAAATACCGCTCCCTCGGCGAGACTCCCATGCCGGCCGTGTTCCAGCCCGTCGCGCAATCCTGGAACTCAACCATCACCCTGGTCGCGCGATCGTCCATGCCCGAGGATCAGATTGTCGGCCTGCTACGCCGCGCCATAGCGGAGCTCGATCCGGCTCTTTCCACCTATAACGGCGGCAGCTTGACCGAGCAGCTCGGCCTGGTCCTGTTCCCCGCGCGCATCGCCGCGACGATCCTCAGCGCATTCGGGTTCCTCGCAATCGTCCTCGCTGCCACCGGCGTCTACGGCGTGATGGCCTACGCCGTCTCGCGTCGCACACGAGAAATCGGCATCCGCATGGCGCTCGGCGCGAATCCGTCTCAGGTGCTGGGCGTGGTGCTTTCGCACACCGCATTGCTGCTCGCGATTGGAACCGGCGCCGGAATCGCTCTGGCTTTGGCCGCAGGCAGGCTGTTCTCAGCGATTCTCTACGGAGTCAGCGCCAGGGACCCGCTAACCTACGCGATGGTGATCGCGCTGATGTCAATCGTGGCTTTCCTCGCCTGCTGGTTCCCTGCCCGCCGCGCAATCACGGTCGATCCGGTGACCGCTCTCCGTACCGAATAGCCTTCATCGGCGCGCATCGGCGGCTGGAGGTTCTGGCCGCCGTATTTTCAGAAGAATGATGTCCCCAAACCCGATGCGAAGATACAGATTCGCCGCGGGTGGGGCGTTCTGGTGATCGAACTCCTCCCCCAGCCAATGCCTGCTCCGCGGATCGCCGGGAAAGTCAGAGGTCACCGCGCCGATCTTGCTCTTCGCATCGATCGCGTAAGCGCCGTCGGGCAGGCGCAGCGCGATATCCCCGCAATGATTAGTCGCGTGAACATCGCCCGTCATGCCGTCGAGATTGATTTCCCCGTCGTCATGGTCGATCACCAGCTTGGCGTTGCGCGGCGCTTTGATGTGATATTCAAGATCGAAATCGGTGCCCGGGATCACTTTGTGCCGGGGATACTCGGACGTGATCACCAGATCGTCGCCTTTGCGCTCGCTCGTGACACGTACTCGATCCAGGACTGTGGCGTTCACGCGATCGGACCTCTTCCACTTGACGGTCGCAACCTCAACCCCGGGCTGATCCCACCCCACAATATCCAGTTCCCCAACCGAGTGATTCAGCCGTATCGTTCCGCCCGCCGGTAAATCGAAGTGCTCGGTCGCCCGGACCTCCACTTTCGGCTTCGGCTCGACATTCACAGCAGCCAGGAACGAAAGCGCGGCAACGAAAATCATCACACTTCCTCGTCTCCCGCGTGAGCGGCGGGCAGTACATCGCGTTCTCCGGCCATCCAGACATACAGCGTGGGCAGCAGGAAGATGCTCATCAGCAGCGACGCCATCAGCCCGCCCACGATCACGATGGCGAAAGGCCGCTGCGAGTCCGACCCGATCCCGTGAGAGGTCGCCGCCGGCAGCAGGCCCAGCGTCGCCACCAGCATGGTCATCATGATCGGACGAAGCCGCAGCACCGCGCCTTCCTCGGCCGCCGCGATCACCGTATCGCCCGCGCGCGCGCAGTTGATTGATGTACTCCACCATGATCACGCCCGTCTGCACCGAAACGCCGAACAGCGCCAGAAATCCGACGCCGGACGACACGCTGAAATTGGTGTGCGCTCAGATACAGCGCCAGCATTCCCCCCACCGGCGCCATCGCGACGTTCATCAGAATCAGGCCGGCCCATTTCATCGACCTGAACATCGAATACAGAATCAGGAAAATCAGCAGCAGCGTCAGGGAATGATGATCATCAGCCGGCGCTGCGCGCGCTGCTGGCGATTCGTACTCGCCCGCCCAGTCGATGTGATAGCCGGCCGGCAGCTTCACCTGCTGGTCCACCTTCTGGATGGCCTCTTCCACCGCGCCGCCCAGGTCGCGCCCGCGCACGCTGTACTTGATCGCGACATAGCGCTGATTCCCTTCGCGGTAAATCTCCGACGCGCCGTCCGTCATCTCGATATTGCAAAGCTGCGCCAGCGAGACGCGCTCGCCCGAGGGCGATAGCAGCCGGATGTTCTCGATCGCTTCTTTGGTGTCGCGGTACTGCGGCAGATAGCGCATCACCAGGTCGTAGCGCTGCTCGCCTTGCAGAACCTGCGTCAGCGCGCTTCCGCCCACCGCGGTCTGGATCGCATCCTGCACGTCCGCGACGTTGATCTGATAGCGAGCCGCCTTCTCGCCGGTCCACCGTGAAGTTCAGATTGGGCTGGCCGATGACGCGAAACAGTCCCAGATCCTGGATGCCCTTGATCTGCGCGCATCACGCCGACGATCTGGTCGCCTTTGTCTTCGAGCGTCTTGCAGATCGTCGCCGTACACCTTGATCGCCAGTTCGCCTTTGACGCCGCTGACGGCTTCTTCCATGTTGTCGGAGATGGGCTGCGAGAAATTCCAGATCACGCCGGGGATCTTCTCCAGTTCGCGGTTCATGGCGGCGATCAGCTCTTCTTTGTTCTGGTGAAACACCGGCCGCCATTCTTCCTTGGGCTTCAAATCGACGAAATACTCGGTGTTGAAGAAGCCCGTGGTGTCGGTTCCGTCGTCGGGACGCCCGACCTGGCTGGTGCATCTGCGTGACCTCCGGAAACGGCACAACAGCACGCGAGCCCGATTCGCGATCGCGATGCCCTCGGTCTGCCCGGTGCTCGGCGCAAGCGTGCCGCGCACCCAGATCGCGCCTTCATCCAGGTGCGGCAGAAATTCCGAACCGATGCGCGTACGTCGCCAGAAAAACCGCGCCGCCCAGCGCCGCATAGCGCGACCGCCAACGTTGCCCAGCGCCATCGAATCGCCAGACCCAGCAGCGAACCGGTAGCGATTGGTCAGCAACGTCATCAGCGGGTTGTGCCACTCGCTTGGTGCCTTTCGGGAAAAACAGACTCGACAAGCACCGGAGCCAGCAGCATCGAAAACATCAGCGCGCCCAGCAGCGCGAACGCCACGGTCCAGGCCATCGGCTTGAACAAGCGCCCTTCCACCGCGCTGCAACGTGAAAATCGGAAGATAGGCCGTGATGATGATGCCGATCGAGTAGAACACCGGCCGCTGCACTTCGTGCGCCGCCGTGCGGATCTTCTCCATCGGCGTCCTGGTATCGCCCTCCTGCGGATGCCCCAAGTGGCGGACGATGTTCTCCACCATCACCACCGCGCCGTCCACCACCATGCCGAAGTCCAGCGCGCCCAGCGACAGCAGATTCGCGGGAATATGCCGCAGATCCAGACAAATGGCCGCGAACAGCAGAGAAAACGGAATTGTCAGCGCGACGATCGATCGCGCCGCGCACGTTGCCCAGAAACACGAACAGAATGACCGACGACCAGGATGATGCCCTCGGTCAGGTTGTGCAGCACCGTGTGCGTGGTGTAGTGCACCAGATCGCTGCGGTCCAGGAACGGAACCACCTTCACGCCGGGCGGCAGGATGCCGTTCGTTCAACTCCTTCACCTTGGCGTGAATCCCGTCCAGCGTCGAATCCGAATCGGCGCCCTTGCGCAGCAGCACGATCCCGGAAACCACGTCGTCGTTGTCGATGATTCTTCCGTCCGGCAGATGCTTGGCTCGCGCGAACTGGCCCAGCCGGATCTTCGGTCCCTGCTGCCACCATCGGCGATGTCTTTCACCCGCAGCGGCGGTGCCGTTCTTGGTCGTGATACCGTGTTTTCGATGTCGTGACGTGTTATCGACCAGGCCGACTTCGCGCACGTTGATCTGCTGCAAGCCCTCTTCGATGAAACTGCCGCCGGCGTTGACGTTGTTGTTGGTGAGCTGCTGCTCCACCTGCGCCGATGCTCAGCCCGTAGGCGATCAGCTTGTTCGGATCGACGCGGACCTGATACTCGCGCGTCGGGCCCGCCGAAGCTGGCCACGTCGACCACGTTCGGCACCGACTTGAACTGCTTCTCGATCACCCAGTCTTCCAGCGACTTCAGCTCCATCACGTCGTACTTCGGATTGGTGCTGTGCAGCGTGAAGAAATAGATCTGGCCCACCGGGCTCCAGTCCGTGCCCATCTGCGGCTGCACGCCGGGCGGCAGCGTGACCTGCGCCAGCCGCTCCAGCACTTTTTCGCGATTCCAGTCGTTCTCCGATTCGTCGTCGAAAGATCATGCTTCAGGTCTGGACAGCCCGAACAGCGAAAACGGACCGCAGATGCTGTCAGGTGCGGAATCCCGTTCATCACGATTTCGAGCGGAATCGTGACCTGCTGCTCGATCTGCTCGGCGGAGATTCCCGGCCACTGCGTGATCACCTCGACGTAGTTGTTCGCCACGTCGGGATACGCTTCCACCGGCAGCTGTGGAACGAGATCGCGCCCCAGATAAACAGCAGCACCGCGAGCGCCAGCACCAGGAAGCGGTTGTTCAGCGCGAAATCGACCAGCCCGCGAATCATCTTGCTACTGCTCCACTGTGCTTTGAAACACCAGCGCGTTCGCAACCACCTGCGCGCCGGGCTTGATGCCGGAAACGATTTCCTGCATGTTGCCGGGCAGCATGTTGCCGGCCATCACTTCCACGCGCCGGAACCTTCCGCCCTCGGCCGGCGTATACACCCAGTCGCGGTCATGCAGATGGAGAATCGCCGTAGCCGGCACCACCGCGCGCGTTTCGGCGGTCTGCCCATGGAACGTCGCCGTCACGAACATTCCGATGCGCATCAGCCCCGGATTGTTCACTTCCAGCCGAACTTTCGCGGTGCGGATTGCCGGGTCGAGGACGGGCGCGATATTGCTGATCCTTCCACGCAGCACCCGATCCGGATACGCAGTCAGATGAAGGTCCGCGTATTCGTTCAAATGCACCTGCGCAAGATCGTTTTCATACACATCGCAGATGATCCAGACATGGCTCATATCGGAAATCGTGAACGGGTTGGGAGAGGACAGCGCCTGCACGCCCGACGAATCCGTGATTTGTTGATCGGTGATCACGCCGGACACCGGCGCGTGCACTTCCACGATTCCCGTGGGATGCTCCGGGTCCGACCCCAGCACCCGCAGATGCTCGGCCGTGGTTTCGACGTCGACTTGCGCGTTATCCTCCGCGTTCTGCGCGACCTCCAGTGCGCTCTTAGCGATCGCCCCTTCGCTGTACAGGAGTTGGGCGCGATCCAGTTGGATCTTCGCCAACCGTTCATTTTCAACCGCCTTGCGATAATCGGAAAACGCTCCTGAAATATCCGCGCTTCGGACTTTGAACAGCAGTTGCCCTTTCTGCACGGTGTCGCCCACTCGGGCGTCGATCTCGACCACGCGCCCCGATGCCAGCGACACCACCGGCACGTTGCGCGACACATCGGCGTTCACCACTCCCGTGACGTTCAACTCCGGCGCGGCTTTGCGTTCCGTCGCGGTCGCCAGCGGGAACTGTTCCGGATGGTCGACCTTGAAGTTGCTGGAATCCATGTCCTTTTCGACCGCCGCCGCGGGCGGAGCCGTGGACGCTGCGTCCGCCTTCACCTTCGTTTCGCATCCGGCAAGCGCCAAGACCAGCGCCGATAAAATAATTGCCTGCACAATAAGGAACTTCATGGAATCACCTCACGACCCGCGGCCAGGTTCATTTGCGCCGCCGCGGTCAAGTACGAACCGATCAGATTCAGATACGCCAGCCGTGTGTCGCGATACGATTTCTCGGCGTCCAGGTAATCCAGCAGCGATGCTCCGCCGTGCTGGTATGAGAACGACATCTTGTCGCGGACATCGGTGGCCAATTTCAAATATTTGTCCTGGTACGGCCTCAACAAATTCATCGAGCTTTGCAAAGTGGCGTAGGCGGAATCGACGTCGCTGAACACCTGCGCTTCAGAGGCGTCGCGCAATTTCTCAGTACGGCCGATATCGAGCTGCGTGCGCAGCTTTCTCCCCCTGATTGCGATCGTGAATGCGCAGCGGAATGTCGACGCTGAAACCGAAATACGCCGAGATCGGCGGATTGCGCGCCACATCCATGCCGAACGTCGGATCGGTCGATCCATTGGCGACGGCAAGCTGATGATTGGACCTCGCCAGCTCGATGTTCTGCGCCGCCGCCCTTAAATCCGGCCGCGTTTCGAGCGCGACGTTGTGGAATTCGTCGAGCGGCCGCAGATTGTCCGTAAACTCGTACGGACCGGTGATGTCGAACCGATCCACCGGCGTCCGGTCGTTCAGCAATTGCAGGAGTTGGATTTTGTTGGTCCGCAGATTCACCAGTGCGGTTTGATAGTCGGATTCGAATTGCACGCGCTGTAATTCCAGTCGATTCAGATCCACTTCCGCCAGGTCGCCCGCCCGGAAACGATTCCGATTGACGGTAAGCTCGCGGTCCCAGTAGGCCAAATTCTCATTGGCATTTTGCAGCACGGCTTTGGCTTGCAAGGTTTGGACGAAGGCGTTCCGCAAAGTGAACAGAAGGGTTCTTTCCTGATCGGAGAATGTGGATTCGGCTACCGTGGTGGCTTTTTTTGCGCTTTCCAAGCGCAACTCCCGCTTGCGTTGCCGCTCATGCAGATAGCTGATGGAGGCGGCTGGAAACAGGTTGGTGAAAGGGCGGTAGGGGTTCGGCGTAAACGGATCGATCTGGTCGACGCCCACGCTCAAATCCGGATTCGGCTTCAGATACGCCGTAATTTCCGAGGCGCGCGATTCGTCGATGTTCACCTGCGCCGCCTTCAACGTCGGATTGGACGCCTCAAATCTCTCCTTCACTTGCTGCCAGTTGAGGCTCTCCTGCGCGCACACCACCGGCGCTAGTCCGGCAGCCAGAAGCGACAGCCACACACGAGACCGCTGTAAGGGGAACTCTAAACGCATGGAGGTCCAAATTCCACTCTACCGGCCCGCGCGCGCGGTCCTCCCCTATCTTTAGGCCGATCACGCCTATCTTTCGGCTATTGCGCGTATTTTCAATGGCATCCGTTCCATTGGTGGCATAGAATGGCCGCAAGGTTGTTGAAAAAAGGCTGCGCAATGCTGTTTCACTTTCTGCGGGGATCCCCGCGGGCCGTCTGGCTCCAAACCGGCCTGATGATCGCCGTCATCGCATTGGCCGATTGGCGCATTGACGCCGAGATTCCGCTCGGCTTTCTGTATCTGCTGCCGATGCTGCTCGCCGGAAGCGCATTCAAGCGATGGCAAATCGCCTTCATCGCGGCGCTGTGCACGGTGCTCACAGAAGCGTTCGATTCCTTCGCCTGGTTCCCTTTACAGGCCGGCATCCCGAGAGATGTTTTGATCTTCGCGGCGTTCCTTGGCGCCGGGTTGTTTGTGCGCGAAGTGGTTCGCAGCCGCGAAGCCACGCGCGCAGCGGAGGAGCAGCTCGAATTTCTGGTGGAGAGCAGTCCCGCCGCGATCCTGCTGATGGATTCGGACGGCCGGATCTTGCTGGCGAACGACGCCGCGCACCGGCTGCTGGCCCTTCCGAAAAGCTCTCTCGCCGGGCGCGCCATTCGCGACTATCTGCCCTCTTTAACTCGCGTGCCTGCGCTCGACGCTTCGTTTCGCACCGCGATGCAGTGCCGCGGCCGGCGCGACGACGGGGAGGCGTTTCTCGCCGACGTCTGGTTCTCCACCTACGGCACCAGCGCCGGGCCGCGTCTGGCAGCCATGGTGGTGGATGCCTCCGACGAGCTGCGCAGCCGGGAAGAGTCGAGCCTGCACCAGCTCCTGGTCGGCTCGCGCATGATGGTGGACGCGGTCTCCGACGAAATTCGCACCGTCAGCGGAGCCATCGCGATGGCCCACCACAATCTGAGCCGGGACGGCACGCTGGCCAGCAATCAGGATTTCCAGGCCCTGGGAATGCTGGTCGGGGCGCTCGAACGAATTTCCACGCTGGAGCTGCGCGGGTCCGCCGGTCCGCAGAGCGGCGTCGATTTGGTTTCCCTGCTCGAAGAACTGCGCATTGTAGTCGAGCCTTCGCTGCGCGAAGCGGGCATTACTACGCGCTGGGAGATCGACCCTGCGATCCCCGTGATTCGCGGCGACCGGCAAAGCCTGATGCAGGTTTTCCTGAATCTGATCAAGAACAGCGAGCGCGCCATGTTGAACGAACCGGTGCAGGAGCTTCGCGTGACCGCTGGCATGAGCCAAATGCGGGTGGAGGTGCGCGTCGAAGACACCGGATGCGGCATCGCGAATCCGGATCGCGTATTTCATCCCTTTCAACAGGAAACGCGGCCGGCGGGACTCGGGCTGTATCTGTCGCGAGCCTTTATGCGGTCTTTCCAGGGCGATTTACGATATGAGCCCCTGCGCCACGGTTCGATCTTCATCGCGGATCTGGCGCCGCTCTTTCCGAATGCGGATGTTCCGGCTCTCCGCGCTGCTCCTGACTTGATCGCGCGCTTCGGATGATTCCGCCGCGAATGCGATAATTGTCGAAAAGGTGCAGAAAGGCTTCTCCCGTTACGCGTGGTTCGTCCTGGGATTCAATCTGCTGGTGATTCTCTGGGGCGCACTGGTGCGGGCCTCGAAGTCCGGCGAAGGCTGCGGCGACCATTGGCCGCTGTGTAACGGCACCGTGATTCCGCACGCGGCGCAGATCGCGACCGTTATCGAATTTACCCATCGCGCCACTACCGGCCTCGCGCTTATCTCCGTTGTGTTTCTCGCCATCTGGGCCTATCGCGCTTTTCCAAAAGGAAGGGTGAGAAATGCAGCCCTGGCGTCGCTGATTTTGATCGTGACCGAAGCTCTGCTCGGCGCGGGACTGGTTCTGTTCCGTTACAGCGGCACCGATGCTTCGCTCGCCCGCGCCGCGTATCTATCGGCGCACTTGATCAACACTCTTCTGATGCTGGGCGCGTTTGCACTGACGGCTTGGTGGGGCGGCGGGCACGGCCCCATCCGATTGTCCGGTTCGCCGGCGAAACTTCTGGTTTTCAGTCTTCTCGCAGGACTGCTCATCGCGGTGACCGGCGCGATCAACGCTCTGAGCGACACGCTCTTCCCGGCCACTTCGCTGCTCGCTGGATGGGAAGCGGATTTCGCCGCAGGCTCAAACCTGTTGATCCGATTGCGCGTGTGGCATCCGGTAATCGCCGTCTTGGCTGGCGCAACGATCGCGATCATCGCGCTTTCCATTCGGGGCAAGAATGTTAGCTTGCAAGCTCGTCAGATGGCTTCGGCCGTGGCTGCATTGGTGGTGCTGCAACTCACAGCGGGATTGATCAACGTATGGCTGCTCGCGCCGGTCTGGATGCAACTGGTGCACCTGTTGCTGGGAGATCTGCTGTGGATCACGCTGGTGCTGTTCGCGGCGGCCGTGCTCGAAACGCCCCACCGACCGCTCCCCGTGGTCGCGGCTCACTAGCCACACGAGCCGCGACCGAAGGAAGCGGTCGGCATTGCTTGCTCAACGAAACTGCGTTTTACTGATTCCCGCCCGTGGTTGCCCCGGCGGTGGGATGCAGCGTCAGCTTCTGCACGCGCCAGTTCAGAATCTCGGCGACGAACAGAGTGTTTTCCGAGGGACACGCCATCTCGTGAATCCAGCCGAACTCCTTCAACTGCCGGCCCGTGGTCCCGAGCATGCCGAGCACTTTCCCATCTAGCGACAACTTATAAATGCGGCCGGGATAAGCGTCGGCACTGTACAGATACTGCGTTGGCCCAGGCGTGATGCAGATCGCCCACGGGGCGCCACTCTGGCGGACCGCGGCTTCCGGCGACGGCTTCGGACCCATCCATGGAATCACATCCGGAGGCACCGGCACGTCAATCGTGATCTGGCGCTGGAAATTGCCATCCGAATCGAACACCTGAATGCGCCGATTCCCGCGATCCGCCACATAAATGTTGCCCTTGGCATCGGACGCGATGGAGTGCGGCGTGTTGAATTGGTTCGGCTTCGGATCCGCGCGATCCTCGCGGGGAACCGGCCCTCCCCACTGCTTCACCCAGCGTCCGTTCTTGTCGAACTTCGCCACGCGGGAATTGATATAGCCGTCGCTGATGAAAATGTCTCCCGCCGGGTCCCAGGTGACGTCCGTCGGCTGGCGGAAACTGCCGTCGACGGCCGGGCGCGGCGGATCGACGCGGGTCCAAGGGCCGGCTTCATCCGACGCTTCCTTTTTGCGGCCGAATACCATCGCCACGCGGCCTTCGGGGTTGAACTTGACGATCATGTCCGACCCCTTGTCGATGGCCCAGATATTGTCGTTCTTGTCCACCCGCACCGCGTGCGCGTAGGACCACGCATACAGATTCCTGCCGATCTCGCGCACATAATTTCCAGCGGGAGTGAATTCCAGAATTTGCGCGGCAGCGGCGCCGTAAGCCGGACCATTGGTGTTTCCCCGCGAGAACACGAAGATGTGGCCCTTCGAGTTGACGGCGACTCCCGACGCCTCGCCGAAATGCATGTCGGCAGGGAGTTTGAAGAAGTTCGGAGCCGAATCGAACGGAATTTCAGGCACGCTCGGCTGCGCCAACGCCAGTGCGCTCGACGCGATCGCGATTCCAGCCAAGATAAGTAAGCGTTTCACGATAGTCTCCACGTGGAGGCTAATCTATCACAAAAATGAATCGGAGTCGCGGCGGCGGCTACTTCTTGTCTTTATTGCCGACGATCCGCGTCGCAAAATAGTTCACGACCTTGGCGTCGTTGCGGGCCACTTCGTAGTAGGCCGCTTTGAGCAACTGGTCCTTGCGATTAATCAGCGTCTCGCGGATGGTCTGCTGCACTTTGGGATCCGTCAGATCGCGCTGTCCGGCGGGCTCGCGCGTGATCAGTTTCAAAATGCGGTAGCCTTCGGCGGTGCGCTGCACCGGAGTAATCTCGCCCGGCCGAAGCGCCATCACGGCTTTGCGCAAATCCACGTTGGCCCGCTCCAGCGCGGATTCCGCTACGAAACCGAGGTCGCCGCCGTTCTGCGAAGAATCCGGATGTTCGGAATAATTCTGCGCGAGCTGCGCGAAATCCTCGCCCTGCCGCAGCCGCGCATAAATATTGTCGATTTTCTTGCGGGCCTGCTCGTCGTCCTGCGCTTTGTCGTTCTTGAGATTGCGCACGTTCGGATCGGGACTGGGCGTCACCAGAATCTGGGCGAGATGAATCTGCGGCTCAGCCAGATTAAAGCTGGCTTTATTCGCCGCGTAGAAATCCGTGATGTCTTTGTCGGTAATGTTGATCTGGCTGGTGATCTCTTTGTTGAACAGCTTGGCGACGCTCAAGTCGCGCCGAAGCTGCGCTTTCAGATCCTCGGCCGTCATCTTGCGGGCGTTGAGCTGCTTCTGAAATTCCTCTTGCGTGTAGGGCGCTTTCAGCTCGTTATATTTCGCTTCGACGTCGGCATCGGTGGCCATCAGGCCCTGTTTTTCCGCGCGTTGCAGCATGATTTCGCCGTCGACCAGAGTGCGCAAGACTTCCAGCTTTTGTATGTCGGCCTGATCGTCGCTCTGCCGCTCGCCCGGCGTGGCGAATTGCGATTGATACTGCTTTTCGAGCTCCGCGTAAGTAATTGCGCGTCCGTTCACCATCGCGGCCACGTTCGCCGGAACGGTGCGCGTGCAGCCGGCAAGCACAGCGAGACTAAATGCAAGGGAAATACGCAGAGGTTTCATCAGCGGTAGAACTTTATTCTACAGCGTTCACTTCGCGTCTCGCCAATTGTCTCCGACGCCGACGTCCACCAGCAGCGGCACTTCCAGTTTGCGAACCGACTCCATTTCGGACTTGGCCATGGAGCGCACAGCCTCCACTTCGGCGGGCGGCGCTTCGAACAACAACTCGTCATGAACCTGGAGGACCATTCGCGCTTGCATCCCGCGCAGCTTTTCATCGATGCGGATCATCGCGAGCTTGATCAGGTCGGCGGCGGTTCCTTGAAGCGGAGTGTTCACGGCCGTGCGTTCCGCGAAGTTACGGGCGTTTACGTTGCGGCTCTGCATATCCGGGATCGGACGCCGCCGCCCGAACAGGTTGATCGCCACGCCCGACCGCCGCACTTCGGCGACGGTCTGATCCAGCCAGCGGCGCACACCCGCGTAACGCTCGAAGTAGGCGCGAATGTACAGCTCGGCTTCTTTTCGCTCAATGCCGAGAGAGGTCGCCAGGCCGAAGGGAGTCTGCCCGTAGACGATCCCGAAGTTTACCGCTTTGGCGTTGCGGCGATGTTCGGGAGTCACCATCAGCGGAGGCACGCCGAACACTTCCGCCGCGGTTCGAGTATGGATGTCCTCGCCGTTGCGAAATGCGGCCGTCAGAACCGTGTCGCGCGACATGTGGGCCAGCAGGCGAAGCTCGATTTGGGAGTAATCCGCGACGATCAGCTTCCAACCCGGCCTCGGGACGAACGCGGCACGAATCTCGCGGCCCAGCTCGGTTCGAATCGGGATGTTTTGCAGGTTAGGATTCGAGGAGGACAGCCGTCCCGTGGCGGCACCGGCCTGATTGAAAGTGGTGTGGACGCGCTGCGTCGCCGAATCGATCAGTAGCGGAAGCGCGTCGACGTAGGTTCCCTTCAGCTTGGCGAGCTGGCGGTAATCGAGAACCTTGCGGGCAATCGGATGCTCCTCTGCGAGCGTTTCCAGGACGTCGGCTGCCGTCGAAACGACTTTTCCCTTGCCGTATTTGACCGGCGCGGGCAGGTTCAGATCCTCGAACAGAACTTTACTTAATTGCTGTGGAGAATTGACATTGAAGGTCTTGCCGGCCAGCTCGTAGATTTCGCCGGACAGCCGCGCGATTTCTTCTTCCATCCGGCCGCTCAGGACATGCAACTGATCCGGGTCGACACGCACGCCGCACTCTTCCATGCGTGCCAGTACATGGACCATGGGCAGGTCGATGGTCTCGTACAGTCCGACTAATCCAAGGGATTCGATCTCTGGTATAAGTTTCTGATACAAAGAGAGAACTGCGTCCGCATGACCTGCGGGATCGGTGTCGATGGCGCAATCGAGATAGCGCTCGGCGAGCGACGCCAGATCGCAGCGGCCTGGATCGGCGGAGATCAGGAATCCATACAGCATCACATCATGTTTCAGGTGCAAAGCGCTGCCAAAGCGACGGATAAATGCCTTGATGTCATGCGCGACCGTCGCGCGTGCGGGAATCTTGTCGATGGCGACCGATCGCGCCTCCCGCAGCTTGGCACAGAACCCGAGCACAGTCTCCGACATCATTTCTCCCGCAGCCACGGCGACCGGAGCATCCGCTGGAAGCTTCGCCAGCCAATCTGTGAGCGCAGCTTCATTCGGCAGTGTCTGATAATCGCGAGCCTCGGCCGGCACGGGGCCTGGTCCAACTTCTCTTAAGAGGCTCGAAAACTCCATTGCCTTGTAGATCTCGCGCAGCGCGGCGATGTCGGGTTCGCGCGCCACCACCGAATCGAGCGAAAACTCGATGGGGACGTCGCATTCAATGGTTGCGAGCTTCTTGCTAAGCAGGATCTGATCGCGATGATTCTGAAGACTTTCCCGGTACGTGCGCTTCTCTACTTCGGCGGCGTGCTCCAGCGCATTTTCGACGGACCCGAAACGGAGGATCAGATCCTTGGCGCCCTTCTCGCCGATACCGGGCGCACCCGGGATGTTGTCGACGGTATCGCCCTTCAACGCCAGAAGATCCGCAACCTGCGACGGCTTGACTCCCATGAACTCTTCTGTAGCCGTAGCGTCGTATAGCATGTCGTTTTTCATGGGGTTCAACATGCGCACGTGATCGTTTACAAGTTGCAGCATATCTTTGTCACTCGAAACGATTACTACGTCGATGCCGTGCTCTACGGCTCGGCGTGCCAGGGTCCCGATTACATCGTCGGCTTCGAATTTTGGATACTCGAGAATCGGGATCCGCATGGCTTGGAGCGTCTTGCGAATGGGCGGAATCTGCTGCAAAAGGTCGGGCGGCGTTTCCGTGCGATTGGCTTTGTACGATGCAAACGCTTCGTCGCGAAAAGTGGGTCCTTCACTTTCAAAAATAGCGGCAAGATACTCAGGCGAATAGGCAGTCTTCAGCCGGCGCACCATGTTGTGAAAGATATAAACCGCTTCCGTCTGGACCCCGGCTGCGGTCCGCATCGGCGGCGCTCCCGATCTGGCTCGCGCATGATAGGCGCGGAAGATGAACCCGAAAGAATCGATCAGAAACAGGCGCGGCACCTCCCTATACTATCGGACTTGCAGGTTATTGCGAAATCGACACGGCAAAAAGCCTTAGTGTGGCTTTTCTACAACAGGTAGAAGTTTACAAGTCTTTTTTTATCAGTAAACTAGAATTGCGAAGGCAGCGTCATTACAATGAAGAATGCGATCGCAGGAGAGTAATCTTTGAGATTTGAGACGACGGTGCAGCGCCCAGTGGACGCGTCAGGCGTGGGGCTGCACAGCGGCGTGGCGGTCAATATTCGAATCCTTCCGGCCCCGCCATCGACGGGGATTGTCTTCATCCGAACCGACCTCGACCGCTTCAGCATCCCCGCAAGCTGGCGTTACGTACAAAAGGTGAGTTACGCGACAAGTTTGATGCGCCAGGGCGTGCTGATTTCGACGACGGAGCATCTGCTGAGCGTTTTCTACAGTATGAGCGTGGATAACGCATATGTAGAAATCGACAACCTGGAAGTGCCGATCCTGGACGGCAGCGGCCAGCCTTTTGTGGATCTGATCCGGGCGGCGGGCATCAAGTATTTCCGGCGGCGGCGGCGTTTTCTGCGGATTCGGAGGCCGGTTTCGGTGGAAGCGGGCGGCAAGCGAATCAGCATTTTGCCCGCCGACGGCTTTTTTCTAACCTGCGACACGTTCTTCGATCATCCGCAAGTGGGGCGGCAGGTGGTGGAGATGGAAGTGACGCCCGAACGTTACGCGGCCGAGCTCGCACCGGCGCGCACGTTCGGGTTTGAATATGAGCTCGACCAGATGCGGAATATGGGGCTGATCCGCGGGGCGTCGCTTGAAAATGCGGTGTGCTTCGACCGGGAATCGATCCTGAATCCGGGGGGATTGCGGTTTGAAGACGAGTGCTGCCGGCATAAGGCCCTGGACCTGATCGGAGACCTGGCGCTGATCGGCAAACCGGTTTTGGGCCACGTGATCGCGGAGCGAGCGGGGCACGCGATGCACTATGCGCTGGTAAACCGGATCATGTCGGATCCGACCCTGTACGAGATTCTGAGTTTCGACCAGCTGGCCACTCGGGTCGCGCACGCTTTGGTGTCGTAACGGACGTATTCTTAAGTTATGGCGAGTCTTGATTGGTCCCAATGTTCGGCCGTGGAGAGCATTCCAGGCAAGCGCAGCGGCGCGTGGGTTTTTAAGGGCACTCGAACCCCGGTTTCGGTCGTGTTTGAAAATCTTCAAGACATGACCGTGGATGAGCTGGTGGAGGAGTTTGGCGTAACGAGGGAGCAAATTCGAGCTGTGATGGACTTCGTGGCCCACAGCACGGAAGCTCCAGCATCGCGCTGATGCTGGTTCTGTTCGACAACGGCACGCCGCGCACCCTTGCCCGCTTCCTGATCGAGCGTCACACTGTCGCCGAGGCCCGTGCCCGCGGCTGGGGACAATTGGAGAATGGCGAACTACTCGCGGAATCCGAGGCGGCGGGGTTTGATGTGCTGGTAACGACCGATAAGAATCTTCGCTATCAGCAGAATCTCAAGGGGCGGAAGATTGCGATTGTGGTGTTGGGGAAGGGTCGATGGACGCTCATGAAGCCGCGTATCGCGCAAATCGTTGCCGCGGTCGACGCCGCAACACCCGGGAGCTATCAGGAGGTTGAAATTCCCGACGACTGACGGCTGCGGATACGCGATCATGAAATGATCTCGTGAAGCTCATTCCGAATCTCCTGAGCGGCTCGCGCCTGGCCATGGCGCCTTATCTTTTCTTTCTCCTGTGGCGACGTCAGTACGGGCTCGCCCTAGTGCTGATCTTCATCGCGGGAGTCACCGATGGGCTCGACGGGTACGCGGCGCGGAAATTGGGCGGCCTGTCGAGGCTCGGGGCGTATCTCGACCCGATTGCCGACAAGGTTCTGCTCAGCGGGGCTTTCTTGACGCTGGCGCTCGATGGGGCTATCGAAACTTGGCTCGCGGTCCTGGTACTGGGGCGCGATGTGCTGATTCTGCTGGTCGCGGCGGGTATGTATCTGTTTACTTCGATTCGCAGTTTTCCGCCTTCTTTCCCCGGCAAGGCGAGCACTACCGCGCAAATCATCTTCATCGTGGTTCTGTTGATGCATTTCGCCGGGTTCCTGAGCCACGGCTGGGTTGCGACCGCGGAGTTTTTCGTTGTCGCGTGGGCGATTGTCAGCATTATCGATTACGCCATTCGCGCCGTTAAGATGAAAGCGTGACACCTGAGTCGTTTCCGGCACCGGTCTATGCCGCCACGGTGCTTTCCCATAACTTCGAAGACGCGAAGAGATATTTCTTGGAATCTCTGCTCGAGATTCATTACGCGCACACGCGGATGCTCGCCCGGCAGGGGATCATCACTCGTGAAGAGGAGCGGACGCTGATCGCCGCGCTGGACGGGCTGGACCGCGAATCGATCGCCAAGGCGGTTTACGACGGCGCTTACGAAGATCTGTTCTTCTACATCGAAGCGCTGCTCCAGAACGCCGCGGGGATCGACACCGCCGGCAAAATGCATACTGCGCGGAGCCGCAACGACATCGCAATCACGCTGTATCGCATGACCGCGCGACGCGAACTGCTCAAAATGGCGGAGGCCACTGCGGCGCTGCGTTCGGTGCTGCTCGATTTGGCGGGAAGGCACCTCGATACCGTCATGCCGGCTCACACGCATACCCAGCCGGCGCAGCCGACGACCCTCGCGCACTATCTGCTGGGCGCATGCGAGTTTCTGGCGCGGGATGCCGCGCGCATCGAAAATTCGTTCGCACACGTCAATCTGAGCCCAATGGGCGCGGCCGCGCTGACGACCACCGGGTTTCCGATCGACCGGTTCCAGACCGCGCGGTCGCTCGGATTCGAGGGGCTGGCGGAGAATTCTTACGCGGCCATTGCGGCCATCGACTACATGACCGAATCCGCCGCTACTGTGGCCGTTGGTATGGTCAATATCGGCAAGCTGACACAAGATTTGCTGCTGTGGTCGACGCGCGAATTCGGGTTCCTGCGGCTTTCCGACGCGTTCGTACAATCGTCGAGTATCATGCCGCAGAAGCGGAATCCGGTGGCGCTGGAACACGCGCGCATTCTCGCCAGCCGGGCACTCGGTGAAGCGCAGGCTGTACTCACCTGCGCGCACAATACTCCCTTCGGCGATATCAACGATAGCGAAGACGATCTGCAACCCCTGGTCTTCACCATGTTCGCGGATGCCTTGCGGGCGTTAAAGCTGCTGGCCGGGGCGATCCGGACGGTGACGGTGGATCGCGAGGCTTTGGCTGAGCGCGCCGGGCATGATTTTCTGACCGTCACGGAGCTCGCCGATACGCTGGTGCGCCGCGAGGGAATGAGTTTCCGGGAGGCGCACGCGCTGGTGGCTCATACCGTGCAAGCGTGCGGGACCAATGACGATCCAGCCACGATCGCCGTCACTTTACGCTCGCTGCATCCCAGTTTGAAGCTGACCCGGGACGAGATCGAAGAGGCCCTGGACCCGGTCCACTTTGTCCGGATCCGGAACATCGCCGGGGGCCCGGCGCCGGAACAGACGGCGGACGCTCTGGGTCGCGCGCTGGTGCGGCAACGAGAGATCGAGGCGTGGATCGAATCGAAAACCGCGTCGCTGGATCGCGCGCACGCCGAGCTTCACGCATAATTCCGCGAACCTTTCGACCGCTGCTGCGTATATTCTCATATGATGCGCAGCCTTTTGGTTCTGCTCACTTTGGCCGGCGGCCTGATGTTCGCCTCCGACTTCAAGGAATTCAAGAAAACCGTGCCCATGGACGCGAAGGGCCGGTTTTCGCTCGACACGTACAAAGGCTCGATCCATGTCACTGCGTGGGACCAGCCGACGGTCGACATTCAGGCTCGCATCGAGGCGGATACGGGTTGGAATGCCGAGCCGGTGGAGGACGTTGACATTCGCGTGGATGGCTCCGGTGGCGGCGTTCATGTGAAGAGCGATTATCGCCACCATTTGTCGTTTTACGAAGGCAGCCTGCCCCTGGTGCATTACACGATCCGCGTTCCGCGCGGCGCCGGCCTGGCGATCAAGGATTACAAATCCGTATCCGAGATTTCAGGCATTCTGGGCGACGTTGAATTCGAAACTTATAAGGGTTCGGCTCGGCTCGACGGTCTTCGCGGAGCCTTGCATCTGAACACTTACAAGGGCGACGTGCGGGCGGCGTTCACCGCCTTTACCATGCCGAGCCACGTCGACACCTACAAAGGGACCATCGTCATTTCCCTGCCCCGCTCGAGTGCGTTCGAGATCCACGCCGGTCTGGAGCGGCGGGCTGGATTCAATTGCGACTTCCCGCGTACCATCCGTTCGACGCGCGGGGAAAGCGAATTTCGCAGTGTCGTGAATGGCGGCGGGCCGTCTCTGCGCGTTACCTCCTATCGCGGGGATATCAGCCTGCGAGCACAATAATCGCCAAGGTCCTTTACTTACAATCAAATAAGATGGTACGCTCAGTTCTTAATGCGAACTGTCGACCTGATCCATCGCAAGAGGGACGGCGAAGAACTGTCCACGGAAGAAATCGCCTTCCTCGTTGACGGTTATACCAACGGAACCATCCCCGATTATCAGATGTCCGCGTTCCTGATGGCCGTATTTTTCTCCGGCATGACGGACCGCGAAGTCAGCGCTCTGACCGAGCGCATGGTCGCATCCGGGGAGACCGTCGATCTTTCGTCGATTCCGGGCGTTAAGGTGGACAAGCATTCCACCGGAGGCGTGGGCGATAAAACCAGCCTGATCGCGGCGCCGCTGGCGGCCGCGGCGGGCGTGGTGGTGCCGATGATTTCGGGCCGCGCGCTGGGGCATACCGGCGGCACGCTGGACAAGCTCGAATCGATTCCGGGTTTCCGCACCAATCTGACCATCGACGAGTTCCGCGAGCAGCTGGCCGAAGCACAAGCTGGCGTTCATCGGCCAGACCGCCGAGGTCGCGCCGGCCGACGGGAAGTTCTACGCGCTGCGCGATGCGACGGCGACGGTGGAATCGATTCCGCTGATCGCTTCGTCGATCATGTCGAAGAAGCTGGCCGATGGGCCTGGACGCGCTGGTGCTGGACGTGAAAGTCGGCGCGGGCGCGTTCATGAAGCGGCAGGTGGACGCGCGGCGGCTGGCGCAGATGATGGTGGGCATCGGACGCCGCATGGACAAGCGCGTGCAGGCGCTGATCACCGACATGAATCAGCCGCTCGGCTACGCCATCGGCAACGCGCTCGAAGTGATGGAAGTTTCGCAGACGCTGCAGAACGCCGGGCCGGCGGATCTGACGCGGCTTTCGCTGGAACTGGCCGCGCGCATGATTTACCTGGGCAAGATCACGGCGACGCTCGAAGAAGCGCGCGAGATCGCGCAGAAGAAGCTGCTGGATGGCTCGGGCTACCGCAAGCTGAAGGAAGTGATCGCGGCGCAGGGCGGCAATCCGCAGGTGCTGGACCGCTTCGAGCTGCTGCCGAACGCGACCGGCGCGCGCGAGATCAGCTTCGCCGCGCGCGGGCTACGTCAGCGCGATCGACGCCGAATACATCGGCCAGGCGTCGGCCATGATCGGCGCGGGCCGCGACACCAAGGAAGACTCCATCGATCCCGCGGTGGGCGTGATTCTCGAAGTGAAGGTCGGCCAGAAAGTGGATGCGGGCGGCGTGCTGTGCCGCCTGTACTACACGCGGCGAGGAGCATCGTCGAAGAAGCCGCGCAACTGGTCGAAGACGCTTTCCGCATTTCCGGCACGCGCGCCCGAAGAGCGCGAGCTGATTCTCGAAGTGGTCGGGCTAGATACGGATCGATGCCGGCTCTCATGGAGACGGTTCACCGGCCTGCTCGGCCTCGTGGTCGATCCTGGCGGTGGCGTATCTGTTTTCACAACAACCGCCGCGCGATCCAGCCGCGCGTCATTCTACTGGGGCCTCGGCCTGCAGTTCGGCTTCGCATTCCTGGTTCTGAAAACTCCCGCTGGCAGAGTGTTCCAGGCGCTCAGCACGGGCGTCAATCATCTGCTCGAATACGCGGCTGAGGGCAGCACGTTCGTCTTCGGCGACAAGCTGGGCGTCACAGAACGATCAGTTCGGCGTGGTGTTCGCGTTCCAGGTGCTGCCGATCATCATCTTCATCGCGTCGTTGTTCGCGATTCTTTACTACCTCGGCGTGATGCAGGTGCTCGTGAGGGCGATGGCGATGGTGATGCAGAGCGTGATGGGCACCAGCGGCGCGGAATCGACTGAACGTCGCGGCCAGCATCTTCATGGGGCAGACGGAAGCGCCGCTGACGATTCGTCCTTTTCTGGCGGGCCTGACGCGAAAGCGAATTGTTCACGGTGATGGCCAGCGGCATGGCGCATGTTTCCGGAGCGGTGATGGCGGCCTATGTGTTGATCGCGCACGTGGAGATCCGGCATCTGCTGACGGCCGTGATCATGACCGCGCCGGCGACGCTGATGCTCGCCAAGATGCTGATGCCGGAGATCGGGCAGCCGGCGACCGCGGGCGGCGTGAAGATCGAAGTGGAGAAACCGGGCGTCAATATCATCGACGCGGCGGCGCGCGGCGCGTCCGACGGACTGCATCTGGCGCTGAACATCGGCGCCATGCTGATCGCGTTTCATCGGGCTGATCGCGCTGGTGAACGGGATCCTGCACGGCGCTACACGACGTACACGCATATCGGCTGGTTGCCGGGTTCGATGCAGGCGATTCTGGGACGCATGTTTCGCTCCCATCGCGTGGCTGCTGGGCGTGCAGCTGGAACGATTGCGCGACGGTCGGCAATCTGCTGGGCGACGCGGCTGATCCTGAACGAATTTGTGGCGTTCGTGGATCTGGGCAAGATCGGCATCACGCTGGATCCGCAATCGTTCGTGATCGCGACGTATGCGCTGTGCGGCTTCGCGAATCTCAGCTCGGTGGCGATTCAGGTGGGCGGCATCGGAGCGCTGGCGCCGACGCGAAAGTCGGATCTGGCGCGGCTGGGAATGAAGGCGGTCGCGGCCGGAACCATGGCGAATTTCATGTCGGCGTGCATTGCGGGAATGCTGTTGTGAACGCGACCTGTCGGCGTGGTGCTCGGCAGCGGTCTGGGCGCGTTTCGCCGATACGCTGGAGACATCGCGCGCGAAACGCCCTATGCGCGAAATTCCTGGCTGGCCGCCGTCGACGGCGCTGGGGCATGCGGGGAAGCTGGTCGACGGGCGAGATCGGCGCGACGCCGAGTGATCGTGCTCGCCGGGCGCGCGCATTTGTACGAAGGCTACACGGCGCGCGCAGGTGACGTTCGGCATTCGCGAACTGGCTCGGCGCGGCGTTCGACAGCGTGGTGCTGACCAACGCGGCGGGCGGGATCAATCTGGACTATCAGTCCTGGCGATCTGGTGCTGATCTCGCGATCACATCAATCTGCTGGGCACGAATCCGCTGACGGGGCCGAATGACGACGCACTGGGTCCGCGATTTCCCGATATGAGCGAAGCTTATTCGCGCGAATATCGCGAGATCGCGCAGGCCGCTGGCGCAGATCTGGGGATCGAATCTGAAGGAAGGCGTCTACGCGGCGATGCTCGGGCCCGAGCTATGAGACTCCCGCGGAGATCCGTTATCTGCGCACATCGGCGCGGATCTGGTGGGGATGTCGACCGTGCCCGAAGCCATCGCGGCGAATCACGCTGGGGATGAAGGTGCTGGCGATTTCGTGCGTCACCAACATGGCGGCCGGGATCTTGCAGCAAAAACTGGTTCACAGGAGGTCCTCGAAACCGGGGAACGCGTGCGCGACACGCTGGCGAAACTGCTGGCCGCGATCGTTCCGAAGCTGGTTTAAACTAGACGGCATGTACCGCTTTACACCCCTGATTCCTTTTATTGCCGCGGTTGCAGCCGCGCAGACGCCGGACTGGCCCAAGGTCAACGCGGAGACGCTGCGGTACTACACGGCGGTGGTCCAGATGGACACTACGGACCCGCCGGGGAACGAAACCAAAGTTGTCGATTACGTGAAGAAGATCCTGGAATCCGAGGGCATTCCCGTGATCACCAGCGCCAAGGAGCCGAATCGAGCCAATTTGATCGCGCGTCTCAAAGGCAGCGGATCGAAGAGGCCGCTGCTGATCATGGGGCACACCGATACGGTGAAGGTCGACCCGGCGAAATGGGTGAATTTCGGGCCGTTCAGCGCGGCGCGCAGCGGCGGATACATTTACGGACGCGGGACGCTCGACGACAAAGACAACATGACTTCCGGCATGATGACCATGCTGCTGTTGAAGCGCAACAAAGTTCAGCTCGACCGGGATGTGATATTCGTGGCCGAAGCGGGAGAAGAAGCGTCCACGATTAACGGCATCGAGCAGCTGGTCAATGAAAACTGGACGGACATCGACGCGGAGATTTGTCTGGCCGAAGGCGGCAGCGTCAGCCGCCGCGGCGGGGTGGTTCGCTATGCCCTGATCCAGACCGCGGAAAAACTGCCGCAAGGCGCGCGGCTGGTGGCCAAGGGACCTTCCGGGCACGGCTCGCGTCCGCTGCGCAACAACGCGATTGTGCATTTGTCCGCGGCGGTGGAAAAGATCGCGATGTGGGATCCGCCGATGCGCTTCAACGATACCACCCGATATTACTTTGAAAAGCTGGCCGGCCTGAGTTCGCCCGCGGACGCGGCGCGGTACAACGCGCTGTTCGATCCCAAGAAGTCGGCCGCGGCTCGCGAGTATATGGCGGAAAATGAACCCGGCCATTATTCCATGCTGCATACCTCGATTTCGCCGAATATCATCACCGGCGGATTCCAGATTAACGTAATTCCGTCGTCGGCTGAGGCGACGCTGGACGTTCGCGCGCTGCCCGACGAAAATATGCCCGCATTTTTCGACATGATGCGCAAGGTGATTAACGATCCTGCCGTGGAGGTGGTGCCGGAGACGCGCAACAAGCGCCCCATCGCGCCGCCGTCGCGCATCGACAATGACGCCTTTCACGCGATCGAAGCCGCGGATCGAAAGGTCTACAATACGGTCACGCTGCCGGAGATGAGCACCGGCGCGACGGATATGTCGTTTCTGCGCGCAAAAGGCGTGCAATGTTACGGGATCGGTCCGATGGTGGATGAAGAGGATGGCCCCAAAGGCTTCGCAGCGCACAGCGACCAGGAGCGGATTTTAGAAGAGGCGCTGTACAAATTCGTCCAGTTCAACTGGGAAGTGGCGACGTCGCTGGCGGCGAGGAAATAGTTACTTCTTCGCGGCTTCCGCGGCCATCATTCTGACTAGCTCCGCGTTCGTCATCGGCTGCCAGCCGTGACCCTTCATGGGACGCCCGTACTCGAACGTCGCGTGCGCGTCCGTGGTCTTCATGAAATCTTCGAACAAATACACGGCAAGATTCAGCGCATAATTGTCCATATCGCCGACATAGACATGAATGTTGTCCTTCACCAGCGGACCAATCTTCGACCAATTCCGCTGCGCATACTGATTCAAATCGAAGCCGTGATCGAGCATATACTTCGCGACGTTGTGATCGATCTTTCCGGTCAGACGGTCCCATAGCCGCTCCGGGTATCCATCTTCGCCCACCGGACCGTAGACCGCGTCCCACGCGTCATACTGTTCAGTGGAACGGCCGCGAGTTCCCAGCGTTTCCTCGAACAGACTCTTCAGCCGCACGGTCTGGATGGTCTGGCCTTCGGCGGTGCGCATCATCGGACGCTCGCGCGGCACGTATTGGAAGCCGGGGACTTCAAACGCGTTCGGATCGTCGTAAACATTGATCATCTCCCAGCGTCGGAAATCGATCGGATCGGGATAAAACGTCCACGTGCCGCCGAAAAAATCGGGATGATACAACTCCAGCGCAAGCGATTCCCAGCCGCCCGTGGATCCGCCGGTCAAGAAGCGCTCGCGCGGCTCCCGGCTCAAACGGAAATGCTGTTCCAGGTACGGAATCAGCTCCCGCATCAGCGCGTCGCCGTAAGGACCATTGTTGGCTGAGTTCACCGCATAGGAATCGTCGAAATACGGAGTCGGGTGCTGAAAGGTCACTGCGATCATGCGCGGAAAATCGTCGGACATCCACTGTTGGGCGAACTCATATCCGGCTTGCCCGCGGCCAGTGGCGGGCTTTTCGGTGAATCCGTACGGCGCGCCGAGGCCGAAATGACCCTGGATGTAAATCACCGGATAGCGGCGATCCGGCTGGCGATCGTAATCCTTGGGCAGCAGCACGGTCGCGCCGAGGTACATCGGATGTCCCCAAAATTCCGTCAGCATCTTGCTCTGGATCTTGACGCGCTTCACCCACGCGGTATCGGGCGGCGGTTCCACGGGCGGGATTACTTTGGTGAGCTCGATCTTCGCGGCGGTCGAGCCGTCGAGATGCACTTTGTGAATCTCGCTATAAAGATTTCCGGGAGAGCGATCGAATTTCTGGCCCTCCCATTGATCCATGTGCGCCCAGATGACGTGTCCATCGGCGCGATGGAATTGCGTGTAGACGTTCACCATCGCTTGCACGAAATAATCGCCCGAAGGGACGTCTTTCAAACTGCGCAGCGGATAGCCAACCGTGGATGCGTCGATCACGGCGGCTTGTCCCGGTTTCAGATCGTTCACGTCGAGGCCGAAGAACGGTGTTTCCGAAGCGCGCCAGTTGCCGGCCTGGAGGCGAGGCTCGGGCGTGTCTTTCGTCGAGAGCACGACGTAGACTCGGCCGGTGATGGGTTGAGAATGCGCCGATGACGCGAAGGAAACCTCGAATCGCGGCGCCGCGGACGCCAGCATCGCTAAGGCAAGATAAGAAATCATCCGCATGGTTCTCCAATTGTACGCTTGGAGTGGGCACAACGACTTAGTTGACTGTGTCAACTACTTTCAGTCAATATAAGGACATGCCACACACCGAGCAGGTTCGCGCGTTTAATCGTTTCTATACCAAGCAAATCGGGCTCCTTCGCGAAGGACTTCTGAAAACGCCGTTTTCGCTGACTCAAGCTCGTGTGTTGTATGAATTGGGCGCGCACCCGGGCACGCGATGGTCGGAGCTGGTGGAAGAATTGGGGCTCGATCCCGGCTACCTCAGCCGTTTGTTGAAGAGTTTTGAAAAGCAGGGACTGGTCCGGCGGTCGAATTCGAAAGACGATCGCCGCGTGAGCCACCTTACGCTCACCGCCAAAGGCCGCAAAGAGTTTGAAAAGCTGAATGCGAGGTCGGAAGACGAGATCGCGGAAATGCTTTCAAAGCTGAGCGGCGCGCAACAACAACGCCTGGTGAAGAGCATGAGCGCGATTCGCGAGCTGCTCGGTCCGGCTGACTCCGGAGGGAAAACCTTCACGCTTCGCACGCACGGGCCCGGCGACATCGGCTGGGTGATCGCACGGCACGGACAATTATATTCGCAGGAATATCATTGGGATTCGACCTTCGAAGGTCTGGTGGCCGAAATTGCCGGAAAATTCCTGACGAACTTCGATCCGCAGCGTGAACGATGCTGGATGGCGGAAAAAGACGGCGAACGGCTGGGCTGCGTGTTCCTGGTCAAGCAGTCGAGTACCGTGGGCAAGCTCCGGTTGCTCCTGGTCGATCCCGCGGCGCGTGGAATGGGGGTGGGCTCAAAGCTCGTCGGCGAGTGCATCGAGTTTGCGCGGAAGGCGGGTTATCGCAAGCTGACGCTCTGGACCAACGACATCCTGCACGCCGCGCGGCGCATTTATGAGCGAATCGGATTTTATATGGTCAAGGAAGAAAAGCACCACAGCTTCGGTCACGATCTGGTCGGGCAATACTGGGAACTGAAACTCTAGCGGCTTGTTGAAAAAGGGGACAGAGTGGCGCAGTTCCCTTTATCAACAAGCTCCTAGAGTCATTCCGAGCGGAGCGAGGAATCTGTTTTTTAAAGCGTTGATAACAGTCGAACGAAAAGCAGATTCCTCGCTCCGCTCGGAATGACTTTGGGGTCGGATGGCGATTATCGCCCCGGCATGTAATGCTGCGATTTTCTGACTCAGGACACTAGTCGATAATCTTCATCCGCCGCAGCGACTCGTCGATTTCCGGCCGGACCAGCAAGCCTTTTTCGATCTCGGCTTTGCGTTTTTCTTCGCGCTCGATCTGCGCGGCGGCCAGCTTCGCGACTTCCTCCGCATCCTCGAGCGGCACGACGGTAACGCCGTCGCGATCGGCGAGGATCACGTCGCCCGGCCGCACGGCGACCCCTCCGCAGGCGATGATGGCACCCACTTCGCCTGGGCCGTCCTTATTGCAACCGTTCGGACACACGCCTCGCGCGTAGACCGGCAGGCCCAAAGCTTCGAGAGCATCCGCATCGCGAACCGTCCCATCGACGATCACGCCGCGTACGTGCGCTTTCACCGCGCTCGATGCGAGCAGTTCGCCGAAACCCGAATTCGCCACGTTGCCTTGCGTGTTCACCACCAGGATGTCGTTCGGCTGCGCCAGCGACAGAGCTTTGTGGATCATCAAATTGTCGCCCGAATGGCACCACGCGGTGAGCGCGGCGCCGATGATGCGCGGCGACGGCCAGACCGGCCTGATCCCCGCATCCATGGCGCCCAGCCGCGACATGCAGTCCGCCACTTGCGCCGGCGATGCGACGCCGAAGGCTACCAGCAAATCCTCACTGGGACGCGGCCACGAGGCTCGGACGCGAAATCCCGGCTTACCCGGCATGCGTCCCTACGTGGCTTCTCAGATAGGCAAGCGTCTCAGCCAGGTACTCGAGATCGGAACGAATGTCCAGCTCGCCGAAATAGCCCATGGTGCCGATGCGAATCACTCTGCCCTTGAGCTTATTCCGGGATCCGGCGATCACGGTCCCGTGACGCTCATACATCTGGCGCACGATGTCGCCGCCATCGAGATCGCCGGGAACCTTCACCACCACTACCGTGTTCGACAATGTGTCGCATTGCGGGAAAGTCGCGAGTCCCAGGGCGTTGCAGCCTTCGCGCAACATCGCGGATAAACGCCGGTGACGATCCAACACACGCGGCAGGCCCTCCGCGTGGATCATTTCGAGAGATTCGGCGAGACCGAACAGCAACGATACCGGCGGCGTAAACGGCGTCACCGATTCGCTCGCGGACGTGAGTGCATCTCGAAAATCCCAGTAGAAACGCGGCATCGTGGTCGACCGCTTCACGATTTCCTGGGCTTTGGGACTCACCGACGCGAGGCCCAATCCCGGTGGGCACATCAAGGCTTTTTGCGATGCGGAGATCAGGATGTCCACGCCCCATTCATCCTGCCGCATCTCGATACCGCCAAGGCCGCTGACTGAATCGACGATCAGCAAGGCCGGGGTTTCGCGGACGACCTTTCCGATTGCGGCAAGATCCGCGACCACTCCCGTGGAACTCGCGTTGTGAACCACCAGCACCGCGCGATAGTCGGCAGACTTCATGCGTGCCGCGATTTGAGCGGGATCGACGGCGCTTCCCCACTCGAAATCCAGAATGTCCACATGCGCGCCGAGCGCTTTCGCAATCAATGCGAAGCGCTCGCTGAATTGATCGTTGACGCACACCAGGACTCGCTCGCCCGGGGCGACGGCGTTCGCCAGGCTCGCCTCCATGACGCCGGTTCCGGAGCTCGCGAAAAACAGCACAGGATTCGACGTGCCAAGAATCGGGCGGATTCGCTCGGTAATTTGCGCAAACAGCTTTCGAAATTCGGGGCCGCGATGGTTAATCATCGGAGTGCCCAGGGCGCGGAGCACGCGCTCGGGTACGGCCGTGGGTCCGGGCAGACGTAAACGATAGTTCATAAAGTTCGGAAGTCGTGGTGGCGGCGGAAATAGGCAACCAGTCCGCCGGCTTCGAGAATCTCCAGCATAATGCCTGGCAGGGGGCCGGCGAAAACCCGCTCGCCGGTGGTGACGTTGTGCACCACCATGCCGTTCGCTCGTTCGATCGCGAGCCGGTCGCCTTCGCGGATGCCGGTGGTGTCGCACATCAACGGGAGCAGTCCGTTATTGACGGCGTTGCGATAGTAGGTGCGCGAAAAGGTGCGCGCGATCACGGCGCGAATCCCGGCGCCGGCCACCGCCGTCACCGCGACTTCCATCGCCGAGCCGCAACCGAAGTTTTTCCCCGCGACAATCAGGTCGTCCGGCTGAACGGTCGCGGCGAAATTCGGGTCCAGCTCCTCGAAAAGGAATTTGCGCAGGTACCGGGGATCGATGTTTTCGCGCTTGCGGCGGGAGGTGATGATGTAATCGGTGTTGATGTCGTCGCCGAAAACGCGGGCGCGGCCTTCGATCATATTTCCCTCGGGTCGGCGATCGAGCCGCGCACAGCCGCGGCCGCGCAGCTTGCGGGCGAGGCGAGATAGATCATCGCGTTGCTGTTGCCCATGCGTCCCTTGAAATTGCGATTGGCAGTGGAGATCACGTTGACGCCGTCGCCTGGAATCGCGCCGCAAGTCCCGCAGCAGGCGCCGCAGCCCGGCGCGACAATCACCGCGCCCATCGAAATAAAATCGGCCAGCGTCCCATCCCGAGTCAACGTCTCAAGCACCGCGCGGGACGCCGGCGTCACCACGACTTGCACGCCCGGCGCGGAACCACCCCCGGCTTTCAGCACATCCCGAGCCTGATGAAAATCGCGCGCCCGGCCGCCCGTGCAGGTCCCCAGATAAACCATCTGAACCGGCGTGCCCGCAGCCTCGCCGATCGGCACCACGCGGTCCACCCGGTGCGGAAGCGCGACCTGAGGAGTGACGCGGTCCAGGTCGATCGCGATTTCGCGGGAATATTGCGCCTCCGCATCCGCTGCGACCGGTTCATATTCGTTTCCCAGATACGCGAAAGTGCGCGCGTCAGCAGGAAACACGCCGTTTTTGGCGCCCATCTCGACCGACAGATTACTAAGGACCAGGCGATCTTCAAGATCGAGCGACCCGAGCGCGGGCCCTGCAAATTCGAGCGCCTGATAAGTCGCGCCATCGGCGCCCAACTCCTTGGCGATCGTCAGAGCGACGTCCTTCGGATACACATCATCAGCGAGCGAGCCCGAGAGCGTAACGCGGATCGATTCAGGGACGCGCAGCCAAATTCGCCCGCAGATCATGATCGCCGCGAGATCCGACGATCCGATGCCGGTCGCGAAAGCGTTCAGCGCCCCGTACGTCACGGCGTGGCTGTCGGCGCCGACGGCCAGGCTTCCCGGCGTGGCGCGTCCCGATTCCACGACCAGTTGATGGCCGATGCCGTCGCCGATTTCCCAGACGTGAATGCCGTGCCGCTGGGCGAAGTCTCGCGTGCGCCGGTGAAGTTCCGTGGTCTCACGGCTGGGCGCGGGGACGTAATGATCGAGCGCGAAGACCAGGCGTTCGGGATGCATCACACGCTCTCCGCCCATGGCTTCGAAGTAGCCGATGGTCATGGGGACGGAAGCATCGGTGCCCAGCGCGCAGTCGACTTCACAGACCACCACGTCGCCGGCTCGCGCGTCGCGGCCGGATTTGGCCGAAAGAATTTTCTCGCTGATGGTTTTGCCCCGCTTTTTGTGAGTGAGGCTCACTGAGCGGGCGTCTTTTCGAGCTGTTGTCTCGCCCACACGCGCGCCGGGTTCAGTTCGACGACGCGCTGAAATTCCTTGCGAGCCTCCGCGTTGCGATTCTGCTTGCGCAGCGCCAGGCCCAGCCACAGATGCGCGTCGGGTAACTTCGGATCGAGTTCGATGGCTTTTTGAAAATCCTTGACGGCGAGGTCGATTCCGCCGCCGAACGCCGCCGGGAGATAATAATTTCCAACTCCGCGGCTCACATAATTGAGCGCCGATTTAGGATCCATCTGCACGGCCTTGTTGACCTCGTCCTGCGCACAGTGGCCGTATTTCATGCCTTGCAGAACGTTGGCTGAAACCGCCTGCCCGCACAGCGTGCCGTAGACGCGATGATATTCAGCGTTGTCGGGTTTCAACGAGACCGCGTGCTCAGCAGCCTTGATGCCCGCTTCGGCCGCGGAGTGCGCCTGGCCCTTGTCGCGCACTTCAATGGCGACTTCCGCCACGTAGGAATAGGCGACCGCGGCCTTGTAGTCCGCAGCGGCGTCGTTCGGCTGCTCTTGCGCGGCGGCGGAAAACTGCGCCGCCATCCGGTCGAGCGCCGCACGATCTTGCGCATCCCGCGCGTTTTCCAGATCTCCACCGGCCGCGACTCCGAGCGATATGAGCAAAATAATTCCGCGCATGCCCCTTAATTTTACCAAGGTAGGCCTGGGCCAGTTCGACGCGCGACCCATCTATGGGTTTGGTTCGTCCGTGCAAATGAACATTTTTCGCAGCAGCGCGCCGTTGCGCTGCCATTCACCATTGTCGAGCGCCGTCCAGTCGAACACCGATGGAGACGTCCCGTTCCAGTTGGCCTCCGCCGTCGAAATGTCTCGCACCTTAAAGCCGAGCGTGGACAGGCGCTGATGTATCCAGGCGGGGCTCGGCCGGCAGCCAGTACCCGACCATGCCTGATCGGGTCCTTCTTCTGAAATGAGCGGACAGATTGGCTCCGCCGAATCCGCCACCACGGTTTCGAGAAAAAGCACCGGAGCCGTCGCCGCGCAGGCGGCCAGAAACTCTGAGGGCGCGGAAAGGTGGTACAGCAAACCAAAGCAGAACAACGCATCGAAGCGGCCAAATGGCTCAAGGTTCGGACGGTCAAGATCCATGACATACGCGGTTCGACCCGGATAACGGCGGGTCAGCTCCTCGATGTACTCGGCCTTCGCATCGACGCTGACCACTTGACAACCGGCATTTACGAACGCCTGGCCCAGTTCACCGGTGCCGCAGCCGACCTCCAGAATGCGCTTGCCGTCCAGCGACCGGACGTTGAAATGACGAAACAGATTCCGCAGCCGGGATTCCCGAGCGGCTCCGTAGAGCGCATTGTCGAAGATAAATTCCATCGAGTGAGATACGAGTTTAGCGTTCCCATCGACTTCTGGGCAACGCACGCCCGGAACCCTCAGGTGGCGGCTCGAGCCGAAATTTCCGCCAGTTGCCGAGGGTCATCAGCAGAGTGCCCTGGACCAGTCTTTGCGAGACGTGCGGTCCGTTGAATCGCAAATTATTGAAATCAATGCACAAGACGACTTTGGTACTAGGATGCCTAGGCTTGGGCTGGCTTCGTCCGCAGAAGTGAACTCGCTCAAATTCTTATGGATACGCGTCGGGAGATATGCTATACTTCGTCAGGCCTTACCAGATAGGGCCATGTGTCAGACATTGTATTGGAGGAAACTATAATGGGGACTCGCGGATTCTTGGGCTTGGCAACTGTGCTCATGGCACTACCCGCTGCGCAGGCAACTTCGATTAGCTGGGGCTCGCCGACAAACATCGCCAGCTCCACAGATGTGATGACCAGCGGCACGTTGTCGTATGCCTATGATTTCACCGGGGGGACCGTGGTTGTGAACGGCGTCTCTTTTTCCAACTTCCCGACGACCGGCACTACGACCAGCGTAACGAACGGCAACCTGACGGTGGCGACTGTCGGCAACAATGACGTCATGAACTTTACCGGTTTCCTTGCCGGCGCGATGACTGGGACTTACGGAACGTTGGTAGGCTCGGCCGACTACGCGTCCGCGAGTGGAAGTTCCTCGCCCATCACCGCTCAGCCTCTCGATGTCACGCTCGGCGGTTTGACAATCGGTGATTCTTACAGTGTCGAGATTTGGGTGAACGATTCGCGCACAATTACCAGTGGCTTTTTCAACCCTACCACCCGGACTGAGACAGTTGACGGGGGACCGACTCTCTCGTTCCAGACTGGCACCGGAAATGGGCAATTCCTGGTCGGCACCTTCGTCGCGACGGGAGCAACGCAAGGATTCGTCGTACAGGGCTTCGATACAAACGCCGCCCATGGCAATGCCGCGTCGGAACTCACTGCTCTCGAATTGAGCGACACAACCGGGACGCCGGAGCCGTCTTCGATGCTGTTGGTGGGGCTTGGATCTGCGGGGTTGTTCTACTTCGCGCGCAGACGCAGCGCACGTCAGTAAAGCCCAACGTAATGTAAGTCCGGGGCGGCCACTTGGTACAGGTGGCCGTCTTTTTTTGTGTGCATTTCCCGAAGCCGCTCCGCCAGTGCCACCTTTGAGATACTTCCTTTCAGTGATAAACTGTAGGTCGGTTTTCAAGATGCGCCCGTAGCTCAGTTTGGATAGAGCGCTTGCCTCCGGAGCAAGAGGTCGTAAGTTCGAATCTTACCGGGCGTACCAACCTTTTTCGAATTCCACTTTTCTCCCAGCTCCGGATCCTCGAAAACGCTGACATTCGAGCTTGCGCAGTGGCATCAGAACTGCTCTAGAAACACGTGTGGAGTGCGGTAGTTTCGCAGAATCAGTAAGTTACGGGATAGTTGAGAAGAATTTCCCGACCCGCATTCTGAAGATTATACCGATGGCAGCTTTGCTTCTTGGCTTGGCCGGCTGCCACGCTTCGACGGTTTCAGTCGAAGCGAGCACGACCCGGGATCCCGTGGTTGCTCCCGCGGGCACCGTTCTCCGGGTTCGGCTGGACCAAGCGCTCGATTCCGGGCGCAGCCGGCCCGGAGATCGGTTTAGCGCCGTGCTGGATGCGCGACTGATAGTCGGAGATATAGAGATTTTGCAAAAAGGTACGATTTTAGAAGGGCATGTGCAGACGGCCCGCTCGGCGGGCGCGACCGGTCAGGGTGCGGAATTGGCGCTGACGCTGGACTCGTTTGAGCGAAACGGCAAGAGGTACGCGCTCCAAACGGATCCTGTGATTCGCACCAATAAGAGTCAAAAGTCTGCTATTAGGACGGTTGAGCGGATCTTGGTGCCGGCGGATTCGATCATGGGATTCACTCTGAAGACCAAGCTCAGCGCGTAGGGTACACTGGGGCATGGAAAGGGGATTTTAGGAAATGAAAAACATAATGTTAGCAGGGGCGATTGCGGTGAGCCTTGCGGGTACTGGCTGCGCAACGAAGAAGTACGTTGCCAAACAGATCGAGCCGGTTCAACAGCGCGTCACCGGAACGGAAAACAAGAACGTCGAGCAGGACAAACAGATCGCCAGCCAGGGCACCGAGATCCAGGAACTGGATCGCGACCTGTCGCGGACCAAAGAGAAGCTGACGGATGTCGACAACAAAGCCACGCAAGCGGGTCAAGCCGCGAAGGCGGCGGACCAGAAGGCTGACGGCGCGCAGCAGGCCGCCAACGGCGCGCAGCAGTCGGCGACCAACGCGCGGACGTTCGCCGAGCAGGGCTTGGATCGCCTGGGCCGCACGGTCGATTCCATGAACAAATTTCAGATGGCTAAGTCGGCAACCGTGCTGTTCGCGGTCGCGCAGGATAAGTTGACCGACGACGCAAGGCAACAACTTGACGATATGGGCAAGCAGGCCTCCGGTTTGGATCGATATGTCATCGAAATTCAGGGATTTACCGATAAGACAGGTCCTCCCGCGTACAACGAAGGCTTGAGCGAACGGCGCGCGGAAGCCGTGGCCCGGTACTTCGCGGTGGAGTACAAGATTCCGGTTCGCAATCTGACGATGCTCGGCGAGGGCTATGCCCAGCCGGTCGCCGACGACAAGACGCGCGATGGGCGCAAACAGAACCGTCGCGTGGAAGTGAAGCTGTGGGTTCCGGAGACGGCGGCCAGCGCCAAAGCCTTAGCAGGCGGATCGGGCCAGGCTCAGTAACGGCTTTATACGGTTAGTCGCCGGACCCTCCGACCCGGCGGCTTCGGGGCAGGTACACGAGGAGATCCAACAGACGGGGACTCTGCACACCTCGTCTCAGGTTGACTTCGGTCGCCGGATCCGCTCGTTGCCTGCCCTGCTTGTTTTTACGGCACTCTCGCCAGCAGATCCTGAGCCAGTAGATCGGCGCGTTTGGCGAGCAGCTCCGCATTCGCCAGATCCTGTGCCTCGCGAGCCTGCTCAGCCTGCTTCTGGAACGTCGTGATCCGGTTCACGGTCTCGCTTTGTTCCGCGTTCAGGTTTCTTTTCGACAGGGCAGCCAGAACCTTCTTCACGCGGTCCAGACTCTCATCGATGGCGCGATTGTGTTCGCGCAATTGATCCGGCGTAAAGATCTGACCCAGTCTCGGTGTAGCCGGAGCAGGCGACGGTGTGGTGGCGTCGGCCGGCGGCGTCGTCGTGCTGGTTTTCGGAGCCGCGGGAACCGGCTGGCCCCGTCTCGGCGACGTTCTGGACGCAGGCGGGGCGGGCGTTTCCGGAATCGAGGCGGGAATCGCGGGAGGCCCGGTCGTGTCAAGATTGCCGGCGATCTTCGGAGGGGCGGGTAGAGTTGGCGCCGCGGCGGCAGGCGCCGGCGCCGGCGCTTGGCGCGACTGCGCTGGCGGCGGCGTGAACGCCTTACGGCGCCTTCTGAAACAGGCACGAGCTTGAGCCCATGGACAAGACGAGAATCAGTGCCAAGGCATTGCCAGAACTGAGTGGCGATTTAGGCATGTCCGACCTGTGCAGGGAACTGAAGACGGAAAGTAGTTCCCCGCCCGTCTTCGCTCGTGAAATCGATAGTACCATTATGCAACTGGACCGCCCGATACGTCATCGCCAAACCGATCCCCGATCCTTTTGCTTTGGTGGTGAAATACAACTGGAAGACTTTACTGCGAAGCTCGGCGGGGATCCCCGGACCGTCGTCGGCGATCTCGAGAACCACGTCGTCCTCGATGCGTTCGGCGCGAATGCGCAAGTGTCCGTCGTCCTTCTTGGCGCCCGAAATGGCGTCCAGCGCGTTGGTGACCAGATTCAGGATCGCCTGCTTCAACATGTCCGGATCGCCGCGGATGATGGTCTCCTGTCCCGGAGACACTTCGAACGACATCGCGACGTGTCCCAGGCGCGCCTGCGGCGTCATCAGGTCCGAGACCTCGCGCGCCAGGGCAGCCAGATCCACTTCTTCCAGGCGAACGTCCACCGGCCGCGAAAAATCCAGGAACGTCTTGACCACGCGATCCAGCCGCCGCAGTTCCTTCGACAGGATGTCGATCTCGGCGGAAACCTCTTCATCCGGATTTTCGATGCGCGCGCGCAAGAGATCCAGATGCAGCGCGATCGCGTTCAGAGGATTCTTGATTTCATGCGCAACGCCGCCGGTAATGCGGCTGATCGCCGCCAGGCGCGAAGCCACGTCGAGTTGGGACTCCATTCGTTCTAGCAGCTGCTCGACGTTGTGCTGCATCAGGGAAGCTTCCTGGCGCGCGCCGCGGAACTGCTCTCCGAGCACGTTCAACTTGCTTTCGACCGCCGCGAACTCCTTGGCCAGACCGCCGCGCCGCCCCGCCGTTTCGCCGAACTTGCCCTGCACAATGCGATCGATGGTTTGTTCGATGCGCCGGACCGGCCGGAGCAACCAGTTGGTCGCGATGGCGGTGAGCGCCAGCGAAACGAGCAATGCCCCGCCGGAGACGATCCCCACCAGTTCCACCTCCGGCACCAGAGCGCTGCGCAGCAGCACGCTCGAGGTGACCACTTGCATGGTGAACAGCGCCTGCCCGTTCACGCCCAGCGGCACGGTGACCTGATAATCCTGACGCCGCCTGAAAAGATCCAGCATGCGGCGGTACAAGGGCAGCGCCCGCCACGTGCTGAAGACGGTCAGCCTGTCGAGCGCGCCCCCGACTCGCGAATCGTTGGAGGACGCCAGCACCTGCCCGGAGCTTCCGGCGACGTTGATTTCGACAATCTCCTGCGAGACCAGCGCGAGCATTTTCAACGTGACCGAGATATCCTGGTCGCTCGAAAGAATCTCGTTCCACAGCGCCACCGTCTCGTCCAGACTCGCCGGGGGGGCATAATTGGCAGAGCGTTGATTGATGCGGTCGGTCACAAACGACTGCACCTGCTGGCTGGCCAGATCGCTGCGTTGCAGCGCATCGTTGGACAGAGAATTCAGCAGTGTGTCCAGGTGCAGAATCGAAAGCGCAGCGGCGACCACCGTCACCAGCACCACGATTACGATCACCAGACGGACTCGCAGGGACATCGAGGTTTAAGGAGGCTAGGCTGCGCCGGCTCCCTGGGCGCCGTATTCCTTCAGCTTGTTGAACAGCGTCTTCTGGCTGATGCCGAGAATCTCCGCGGCGCGAGTCTTGTTGTGCTTGGTGTGCTCGAGCGTCAGCTCGATCAGCGCGCGCTCGGCTTGTTCGATGGTATAGCCGACGGGAATCCGCAGTTCGCCGCCCTCCGTCGTGAGCGATGGCGCGGGCAGCGGCGCGCCGCCGAAACCCGGCGGAAGATGCATGGTCTGGATGGTTCCTTCGCCGGCCAGGATCACGGCGCGCTCCAGCACATTGCGCAGCTCGCGCACATTGCCGGGCCAGTGATACGCGCGGAAACGCTCCATCACCTCCGGCGCGATCTCGGTGACCTTGGTGGCGTGCTTCCGGTTCAGATTCGTCGAGCAGCGCCGCGGTCAGCACCGGCAGATCGTCCTTGCGATCGCGCAGCGGCGGCAGCGGAATGGGAAACACGTTCAGCCGGTAAAACAGGTCCTCGCGGAACTTGCCTTCCCGGATGGCGTTATCGAGCGGCGCATTGGTGGCCGCGATCACGCGCACGTCCAGTTGAATCTCGCTCTTTCCGCCCAGCCGGCGCACGCGCCCGTCCTCCAGCACGCGCAGCAGTTTGGCCTGCGTGGCGATCGGCATATCGCCGATTTCGTCCAGCAGCACGGTGCCGTTCTGCGCCAGCTCGAAGCATCCGGCGCGGCGCTCGACCGCTCCGGTGAAGGCGCCCTTTTCATGGCCGAACAGCTCGCTTTCCATGAGCGTATCCGGCATGGCGGCGCAGTTGATGGCGACGAACGGTCCGGCGCGCCGCGGGCTCAGCGCATGAATCGCGCGCGCGGCCAGTTCTTTTCCCGTGCCGCTCTCGCCGGTGATCAGCACCGCCGCGCGGCTGGGCGCCACCTGCTGCACCAGCGCGAACACCTCCTGCATCTTCCGCGACGCGCCCACCATTTCGCCCAGGACGCCGCGGTAGCTCAATTGGCGTTCCAGGCGTTCCGCGTGCTCCAGCAGCCGGCCCTGATTGGCGGCGCGTTCGAGCAGCAGGCGCAGGGCCTGCGATTGCACCGGCTTCTCCAGAAACCAGAACGCGCCCAGATCGTGGATCGTCGCGACGGCGGTTTCCAGGTTTCCGAACGCGGTCTGCACGATCGACAGCCGGGCCGCCGCCTTGCGCCTTCAACCGGCGCAGCAGCTCCTTCCCGTCCATGCGCGGCATCATCAGGTCGGTGACCATGACGTGCGCGCCGAACGAGGCCAGCTTTTCGAGCGCCTCCTGTCCGTCGGCCGCGGTTTCCACCGCGTAACCCCACAAAGCAATCATGCTCGCGAGCGCAGTGCGCTGCGATTCTTCGTCATCCACAACCAGGACTCGCGTCACGGGGCGTTCAGTTTCCATCTCATTAATATTGTGACAGCACGCGGTATCGCCATGCTAGAATCTTGTGCGATGGAACTTCGACCTTCCCTGAAGTTCGTGAAGTTAAGTTACCTCGTCTGGCTGATTACGGCGGCCGCCCTGGCGGTTTATCTCCAGGTGGTGCCGGACCATCCCGATTGGGCGAAATGGGGGTTTGTGGTACCCGCCATTTTCCTGTTCTTTACCATGATTCGCCATATCCAGCGCCGCATGGTGAAGTTGACCGTTCTCGGCGACCGTTTGCGCTACGAAGCGGGCCTGTTTTCAAAGACCACGCGCACCATCGAGCTGGTGAAAGTGCAGGACGTGCGCGTGGATCAAACCATGGGCCAGCGCATGGTGAACATCGGCGACCTGTCGCTTGAAACCGCCGGCGGCACCAGCCGAATCCAGATCGACCAGATCGACGCTCCGCAGTCTGCCGCCGATCATATTCTGGGGCTGGCGCAGGCGCAGAGATCGAATCCGGCAAGCCCGAGCCCGCATCAAGGAAACCCGTAGGCGGCGCTCCCCGCAAGGCCGCGGGCCGCGCTAATGCCTGACCAGCAGTTTCCAGCCGTATACACCCGTCTGGCTGAGCCAGTTGTAGGACAGGTACGTCGTCCCGTCGGCTCCGCTCATGTACCATACCACCGCCTGTTGCGTGGTATCGTTCAGCCAAACCACGTCCAGCGAGCCATCACCGTTGAAGTCGCCGACGCCCGCGACGGTCCAACCGGGCACTCCCGTTTGCGAGATCCAGTCGTACGTCGAGTGCTGGCTGCCATCGGCGCCGCTCATATACCAAATCAGCGCTTGCCGCGTGTTATCTTGCTCCCACACGATGTCCGGAATTCCGTCGTGGTTGAAATCCCCCGCCGCCCTGATGGTCCACCCGAACACACCTGCAGAGCTGACCCACGACCACGATTGCTCGATGCTGCCGCTGACGCCGCCCATATACCAGATCACGGCCTGCCGGGTGGTATCGTTCAGCCACACAACGTCGGGAACGCCATCGCGATTGAAGTCGGCGGCCGCGACGATTCGCCAGCCAGGCACGGGATTGGAATTGTTGAGCCACGCCCAGCTCTGTTCCTGCGTCCCGTTGGTTCCCCCCATGTACCAGATCACTGCCTGGCGGGTGGTATCGTTCTGCCAGATCAGATCCGGAATCCCGTCGCCGTTGAAATCTCCCGTCGCCGCCAGGGTCCAGCCGGGAACACCGGCCTGGGACAGCCAGCTATAACCTGTCTCGACATTGCCGCCAGCGCCCGATTCCGACCAACTGACCGCTTGCCGGGTGAAAGTACTCATCCAAATCAATTCCGGCGGTTGCGTTGCCTGAGTGGTGAACGACCATGTGGACGAAGCCGTGGAGCCGCCTCCATTCTTCGCCACGATGTTCCAGTAGTACAGTGTGTTCACGCTGAGCGTTCCCGGCGCATAAGTGGTTCCGGTCACATTGATGGCGAACGGCGGCGTCGATGACGTGCCCATGTAAACATCGTACGAAGTCGCTCCACTGGCGGCGCTCCAGTTCAGCGTTGGATTCAACGACTGACCCGTCGATCCATTCGCCGGCAACGTCAGGACCGGCGTTCCGGGACCCCCACCAACCGTGGCAGTCGTGAACGACCATACGGCGGAAGGCGTCGACCCGCTCGCATTCTTCGCGACGATTTTCCAGTAGTAGAGTGTGTTCGCGCTCAGCGTTCCGGGCGTATAGGTGGTTTCGGCGACATTGGTGACGAATGGCGGCGTCGACGAGGCGCCGAAGTAAACGTCATACGAAGCCGCACCGCTGGCCGTGTTCCAATTTAACGTTGCACTCAACGGCTGACCCGTCGATCCATTCGCCGGCAACGTCAGAACCGCGGGCGGAAGTGCGATCGAGAGTAACCCGAAGACGCCGACGCCATTGGTGGTGCCGACGTAAACCTTGCCGTTCGCAACGGTCGGCACGATGTATTTGTTGCCGCTGCCGAACTGGTCGCGGGAACCGGACGCCTGGTTGCTGTTGTACAGTTCATGAGAAACATTGGTCGCGTCGTAGGCGTGCAGCACCGCCGGGGACGAGTTTTCCGCCGCCCACACGATCCCGTTCGAAGTTCCGTTCGCCGAGACCGAGGGCGTGGCCCCGGGGTATCCGAACGAGGTGGGGGATTGCGAAGTGGGAACCACCGGGAACAGCCCAGTGGTGTTGGAGAACGTGAACGCCTTCAGCGTGCTTCCTTGGCTTCCGTAATACAGGGTGCCGTTGAACCATGCCGGGCTCGACCAGACGCCGCCGGGCAGGACGCCGGACAGTTGCTGATAGATCGTGTCAGAGCTGGAACTGAACTTCCCCAGGTTGGTCTGATCGACGACGTATAAGTTGCTGTCTTTCCCCGCACCCACCGCAAGCGACACTGGACTTCCGGCCTTACCGGGCAACGACGGCAGCAACATCAGTCCGCCGGAACCCAAATCGACGTCGCCGTTCGATTCGCTGGTGGTATTGTCCATCGTGAAATAGTCGGTCACCGTCAACCCTCCGCTGCTCGACATCTTTACGAAGGCATTGCCGTAGTCGCCCTTCGACGGGAAGCCGTTTGTCAGAGTCGTGTCGAACGTACCGTTTCCAGTAAGCAGAAAGATGTTTCCAGTGGCATCGGCTGCGGGACCAGCGCCCGAGTTCCAGATGCCGCCGTCATTTCCGTTAGGTGTGAGGTTGATCGTGGTGACCTTCGCCAGGGTCGTTTCGTTATATCCAAACACCCAACCTGTATATGGACCAGCGTCGCAGTGCGAACCCCAACTGGTGTAAACCACGCCGTTCAGCAGCAGCAGTCCCGCCCGCTCCTTGTGCTGCGCTGGGAGAAACGTATCTTCGGCGCCGGACCCCGAAGCCGATCCTGAAACCTCCATGGGACCACTGAATTCCTCGGCGCCCGTGGTCAGATCCAAAGCGTGCAGACGTTGATGATAATTGCCGCTTCCGTCTTTCGACATCGCGATCATGTAAATGGTTCCGTGCGGGCCGCTGGCCGGATCGATCACCGGTGTGCCGGTGATCCCGATCTCCGGCGTCACCTGGCTACAGCCTCGATCGTCCGACGTGGTTTCGCCGTTCTCCAGCAGCGACACGTGCCAGAGCTGCAGCTCCAGTGCCGGCGTCGAAACCGTAAGCGCTGTCGTGCTCCGTGGCCACGTAGAGGACGTCGTGAACTTGCCCCGAAACGCTCAGCGAATGGACATACAAAGGCTGGGCGTCGACTTTACCATCCACCGAAATGACAAACAATTTCCCAAATGTCGAGGTATTAACATTGAGTGGAGTGAGAGTAGTCTCGGCCAGATTCTGCCCCGTTCTAGCGTTGTCGTTATGCCACGTCAAAACGCTGGTTTGCCCATACATGGCCACGGTCGCAAAACAGGCAAAAGCCCACGCTATCGGGCGGAACAAAGCAGGCGCGATCGTCATTCGGTTCACCCCTTGTCCTGGCTGCAATCAGTATGACGGGTAAGTCGCCGCCGGCAAATGAGGGAATCACCGTAAGCTATGCTAGAAAAAAGGGGTTGGCGCCTGAGTTCCGGGTGGTTCATAAGATAATAGAGGCTTTCCGCCAACTGAAACGTTTCATGCGCTGCGAAGCGTTCGCGTCGCAGGACATCGGCGGGTTATTTTAGAGAAGATGCAAACCAGACGATTAGGGAACAGCGACATGGATCTGACGCCCATAGGAGTCGGTGCGTGGGCCATGGGCGGAGGGGGTTGGGCGTTCGCTTGGGGACCGCAGGACGACGATCAATCGATCGCGGCCATTCACGCGGCGATCGATCACGGGATCAACTGGATCGACACTGCGGCCGTCTATGGGCTCGGCCATTCGGAGGAAGTGGTGGCGCGCGCCCTCGCCGGGCGATCGAATCGGCCGTACGTGTTCACCAAGTGCGAGCGCACCTGGAACCAGAAGGGCGAGATTCGCCCCGCGCTCAAAGCCGCCTCGGTTCGCAAAGAGTGCGAAGACAGCTTGCGGCGCCTCAAGCTTGACACCATCGATCTTTACCAGATTCATTGGCCCGAACCGGAAGAGGACGTCGAGGAAGCCTGGTCCACTCTTCAGAAGTTGAAAGACGAAGGCAAAGTGCGCTGGACCGGCGTCTCCAACTTCACCGTGCCGCATCTGGAGCGATGCCGCGCGCTTGCGCCGGTCACGTCCTTGCAGCCACCCTATTCCGCCATTTCCCCGGAAGTGGAATCCGAGATTCTTCCATACTGCCTGCAACACCGGACCGGCGTGATTGTCTATTCGCCCATGAAGTCCGGTCTGTTGTCGGGGAAAATGACCCGGGCGCGGATCGCCAGCCTCCCGCCGGACGATTTCCGCCGACGCGCCCCCGCCTTCCAGGAACCGCAGTTATCGAAGAATCTGGAATTGGCGAGCTTGATGAACCGCATCGGCGCCCGCCACGGACGCTCGGCGGGAGAAGTGGCGATTGCATGGACCCTCCATCATCCGGCCGTCACGGGCGCCATCGTGGGGATGCGGTCGCCGGAGCAGGTGGCGGGAGTCGTGGGCGCCCTGGAGTTTCGGCTGCGTGAAGACGAGATAACAGACATCAACAGATTTCGCATCGCCGGGAGCTGATCCGGGCCCTCGGCGGGATCCGCCGTCCGGATCGCGCCAGAAGCGAACATCTCGCCAAAGCTCGCGATTTATACAGCCGGAATTGCGTGCCCGTGATCCGCATTTCTCGACAAATCTGATCCGCATCCTGTTCCCGGAAATAAAAACGCTCGATAATTTCCTGGTCCCGCAGACTCAATCGCCGCAGCACGGCACGTAGCTGCTCGATTCGCTCGCGATGGGCCGCGCGCGCCTCTGGAGATTCGCCGGCAACCGCTGTGATTTCGAGATCGACCTCGGACGTCCGCCGCCGGCTGATCGCTCCCCGGATGTGCGCCACCATTTGCCGCCGCGCGACGGTTCGCATGAAAGCCGGAAGGCGCTCCGAATCGCGGAGGCCGCCACCTTGAATGGTTTGGAGCACGATCACCACGATTTCATGCAAGCTGTCCTCGAAGCACTGAACTCCCACGACGCGCAATAGGCTCGCGCCCACCAGCTTTGATAGGATCGCGTAGAGATCCTCAATGGCGGTCTGGTCGCCGGCCCTGATGTTCCGCACAACGGCGGCACATGCCGGCCCGAATTCCGATGCTACCGCAGGCATGTTTGCGAAAAGTATATCATAATAGTCGACATATTTTCAGATAATGTCCATACAATCCGGAACCTGCATAAAAGAAAATCTTCGTAAATCTTTGTAAATGCCATCGCTCCTCCGCGCGGTCCCCCTGTCACGCCCGGGCCCGATCCGATTCTCGTACAATCTAGAACGTAATGCCGTTTCCCATTCACCGCAAGCGCCGCCTGCGCGTATCCGAGCCAATGCGCCGGCTGGTGCGCGAGACTCACCTCGACCCGTCGAATTTGGTCTTGCCGCTGTTCGCCTGCCCCGGCGAAGGCATCCGCAAGGAGATCAGCTCCATGCCCGGCAACTTCCAGCTTTCGGTCGACGAACTGGTGAAGGAATGCGATGAGGCGCAGGCGCTTGGCTTCGGCGGCGTCATCCTGTTCGGCATTCCGGAGCACAAAGACGAATCTGCGTCGGAAGCCTACGACGATAACGGGATCACGCAGCGAGCCGTGCGCGCCGTGAAACGCGCGCTGCCCAATCTGCTGGTGATCACCGACGTCTGCAACTGCGAGTACACCAGCCACGGCCACTGCGGCAAAATCGTCGACGGGCGATGTGGATAACGATTCTACGCTCGAATGGCTGGCCGAAGCCGCGCTTTCGCACGCGCGGGCCGGAGCCGACATCGTTGCGCCTTCCGACATGATGGACGGCCGCGTCGCCGCGATCCGGCATTCGCTCGACGCGCACGGATTTCAGAAAATCGCCGATCCTGTCTTACGCGGCGAAGTTTGCGTCGGTATTTTACGGACCGTTCCGCGAAGCCGCCGAATCGACTCCGCAGTTCGGCGACCGCCGCACGTATCAAATGGACCCGGCCAACGGCCGCGAAGCGATGCATGAAATGGAGCTCGATCTCGAAGAAGGCGCGGACATGCTGATGGTCAAGCCGGCGATGCCGTATCTCGACCTGATCCGCCAGGCGCGCGACCGTTTCCCGGTGCCCATCGGCGCGTATCAGGTGTCGGGCGAATTCAGCATGATCATGGCGGCCGCGCGAAACGGCTGGCTGGACCTGGATCGCGCCATGATGGAATCGCTCACGTCGCATCCGGCGCGCCGGCGCGGATATCATCCTGACCTATTTCGCCAACGATGCCGCGCGGGCGCTGGCCTGACTGGGGTGATTACTCCGCGCGCGACTCCGGCGGGTTGGCTGGCCCTGGGCTGCCTGGTGATGGTCGTCATCCTGATGGCAAACCTGATTTCTCAAACGCTTCGCGTCCGGCGCGCGGCATTGCGAACCCGTGCTGGCGCTCCAGTTGGCGCGCAACGTCGACGAAGTGGACGACGTGATCCTGGGCGATGCGCCCAGTCCGGACCGCGAAGCGATGCGCGTCAAGCAGTATCGTCGACTTCGGTTTTATCGCGTGCTGTATGTCGGTCTCTCTGCCGCTCTTGGCGATGATGTTCCGCGGGCGGTTGGTGGCGGTGATTCGCGGCCGGATCTGCGGAGCCGCGGCAGGGGTGTTCGATGTGGTCGAAAATCTTGCGATCCTGCACATCGTGAATGTTCCGCTCCGCGAGACCACACAATCCATGATCGACGCGATCCGCCATCCCAGCATCGCTAAGTGGACCTTGGCCTTCATCGCCACCGCAATTTTCGGCTGGCTGTTCTTGAATCGCAGCGGGCGCCTGATGCGCGCGATCGGCGCACTGAACCTGGCCGCCGCCGCACTGGGATTTTACGGCCTATACGACAACGCGTTCGTCGTGTGGGCCAGTCTTCCGCTGCTCGCCGGATTGGTCGCCATGGTCGCTGCGTTCTTTCGCTTCCGGTGATCGCGTCCTGATACCCTGAAATTTCACCCTATGAATCCTCTGCTCGAAATCCAATTCCGCGTTCCCTTCGACAAGATCCAGGCCTCCGACGTCGAGCCCGCCATCGACGAAGCTGCTCGCCGACGCCGCGCAGCGCCTGGAAGCAAACCATCGCAGCGACCGAGTCCCCTGCACGCGCTCGACACCATGACCGAGAAGCTCGACTACGCGATGAGCGTGGTGCGGCATCTGGAAAGCGTCGCCACCACGCCCGCACTGCGCGCGGCCTTCAACGCCGTGCAGCCCAAGGTCAGCGCGTTCTATTCGAGCATTCCTCTGAATGAGGCGCTGTGGAAGGCGATCCAGCGCTACGCGGCAACCGACGAAGGCCGCGCGCTCACCGGCACCTATGCGCCGCTACTCTGACCAAGACCATCGACTCGTTCAAGCGCCACGGCGCGGAGCTCGACCCGGCCGGGCAAAGCACGGCTCAAGGAAATCGACGTCGCGCTGGCCGAGGTCACCACGAAATTCTCGGAAAATGTTCTGGACTCGACCAATGCCTGGGAGCTGGTGATCACCGACGAAGCGCAGCTCGCAGGGCCTGCCGCCCAGCGCGATCGCCGCCGGCGCGCGCCGCAGCCGAATCGAAAGAGCGCGGCCGGCTGGCGCTTCACGCTTGCAGGCTCCCAGCTACGTGGCGGTGATGACCTATCTGGACGACGCCGCGATTCGCGAGCAGGTCTGGCGCGCCTACAACACGCGCGCGGCTTCCGGCGAGCACGACAACCGCGCGCTGATGGCCAAGATTCTCGAGCTGCGAAACGAAAAAGCCCGGCTGCTCGGCTTCCGCGACTTCGCCGACCTGGTGCTCGACGATCGCATGGCGCACACCGGCGAGCGCGCGCAGAACTTCCTCGACGATCTGCGCGCGCAAAACCGAGCAGCGCTTTCGCGAGGAGAATCAGGAGCTGGAGGCCTTCGCCGGCCGCGAAGCTGCGAGCCCTGGGATGTCGGCTACTGGGCCGAAAAGCAGCGCGCCGCGCTTGTACGATTTCGACGAAGAAGCGCTGCGGCCGTATTTTCCGCTGGAACGCGTGGTGTCGGGAATGTTCGAGATCTTCGGCCGCATCCTCGGCATTCGCGTCGACCCAAGGAACAGGGCGTGCCGGCCTGGGACCCGGAGGTCACGCTGTTACGCGATTCACGACCGCGCCAGCAACGCGCTATCTCGGCTCGTTCTACGCCGACTGGTATCCGCGCGAAAACAAGCGCGGCGGCGCGTGGATGGATTCGCTGATCACCGGCAATCCCGCCAGAGCCGAGCCGCATCTGGGCCTGATCTGCGGCAATCTGACGCCGCCGGTCGACGGGAAGCCCGCGCTGCTGACGCATCGCGAAGCCGAGACCATTTTTCACGAATTCGGCCACCTGCTGCATCATCTGTTGAGCCGCGTGGAGGTGCGCAGCCTGGCGGGAACCAGCGTGGCCTGGGATTTCGTCGAGCTGCCGTCGCAGATCATGGAGAACTGGTGCTGGGAGCGCGAATCGCTGGACCTGTTCGCGCGCCATTGGGAAACCGGCGCGCGCGATTCCGGAAGATCTGTTCCAGAAAATGAAGCGCGCCAAGACGTTCCGCGCCGCCAACGCGCAGATGCGCCAGCTCGGCTTCGGCTTCGTCGACCTGGCGCTGCATCGCGAATGGGACGGCAATCGGACGGACGTGATCGCCTATTCGCCGCGACATCTTGCAGAACTTCGCGCCGGCGCCGCTGCCCGAAGACTACGCCATGATCGCCGGCTTCACGCATCTGTTCGCGAGCCCGGTCGGCTATGGCGCGGGCTACTATTCCTACAAGTGGGCCGAGGTGCTGGACGCCGACGCCTTCACGCGCTTCCGCAAGGAAGGCGTTTTCAGCGAAACCGTGGGACGCGATTACCGCGACAAGATCCTGGCGCGCGGCGATAGCGAAGATCCGGCCGTGCTGTACCGCTCTTTCATGGGACGAGATCCCGACCCCAACGCGTTACTGGAGCGGGCCGGACTGAAGTAACGCGCCCGGCATCACGAACAGCGAGAAGTGAGCCAGCATGCGGCCCATGAAGCTGTCCCGTTCCGACAGGTTCACCCAGGCGACCTTCTGCGGATCGTCAACGTCGTCAAAGAAGCCGACGCCGCCGCGCAGCAGGCGCTTGTCGCTCCAGGAACTGATCACCTGTCCGTTCAGGTAGGTGATGAAGTGATCGTCCTGCACGCTCAGGCGCACGCGGTAGTTGCCGCCGCGTTGCAGCGTCAGAGGCAGAGGAAGCTGCACCCGATCCCATTCGTGGCCGTTCAGCACCACGATACCGGACCAGGCCGGCATTGGGCAGCGGACCCGGCTTGGTGATCAGGATCTTGGTGGCGTAGTAGTTCTTTGCGTCGGTGGCGCGGAAGGCCCAGCTCAGGCTCTTTCTCTCGATCGTAGAGCTGAACTCCATCTGGTAGTTCTGCAACGCCGTCGATCGCTACCAGATGCGCAAAACCGGCGCCGAAGCGGTCATCGACCGCGGATCGTCAACCGAAGCGCGGCGTGGGTCGTCGATCGTGTGAGGAATCGCAGCCGTCCAGCCGCCCCAGCCGTTTTGAAAATCCTGATGCAGCGTGACCGGCGCCTTCGACCGGACCACATCCGAGATCGAATCCCCAATGCGCTGGAACAACCCGCGCTTCACCGCCGGATCGAGCGAAACCGGTGGAAACGCCGACCCTCCTCCCGAACCGCCCGGCAACATCAGCGCCGCGACCAACAATCCGCCCACGGTCAGGAACGCGAACACCGAGGCCGTCTGCCCCGCCGAGGCCGTGCTCCGAGCCGGCGCTTTTTTCTTGGATTTGGAGACGGTCCAGAGTTCTGCTTCCTCCTCGTCGCGCACGGCTTGCGCCGAAGCGAGGCGAGCTTCCTTGCGATGCTCGGCGCAGCAGTACTGCTGGTCTACCAGCGACCGCATCAGGCCGATTTTTTTCCCGCAAAGGAAGCAGAGCATTCAGAATGTCCAAAACTTCAAGCCCGATTCTAGCAGTACCCTCTCGCACCGTAACGTGGCTAAGTAAAGAAAGACTAGGGTCTTGCCGGGGCTATCCTACCGTTTCTAAGGTGTACAATCGAGTCGACGGTCCTATAACTTTAGACTCCATGGGTCCAGATGAAATTCTGCGTATTCCAATCACGGATGTTCTAGACCTCCACACCGTTTCACCGCGCGACGTGCCGATGGTGGTGGAAGAGTATCTGATCGAAGCTAATCGATTGGATTTAAAGGCGCTTAGAATTATTCATGGCCGCGGAATCGGAGTCCAGCGAGAAATTGTCAGAAAAATCCTGGCTCGTACTCCGTTCGTAGCATCTTTTTGCGATGCTCCCGCCGAAGCGGGCGGCTGGGGCGCGACCGTGGTCGACTTGAAGTGATCAGGTACAATCGAACGTTCATGTTCCGAAAAGTCCTGGTCGCCAATCGGGGCGAGATCGCGGTTCGCATTCTGCGAGCGCTCAAGGAAGCGGGAATCGCGAGCGTCGCCGTTTATTCCGACGCCGATCGCGCTTCGCTGGCGGTTCGGATGGCCGATGAAGCGGCCTATCTGGGACCCGCGCCCTCGTCAGAAAGCTATCTGCGCATCGACAAAATTCTCGACGCGGCGCGCCGTCATGGCGCGGACGCGATTCATCCCGGCTATGGATTCCTGAGTGAAAATCGCCGACTTCGCGGAAGCCTGCGCAGGGGCGGGAATCGTGTTCATCGGTCCTCCGGCTGAGGCGATCCGCAAGATGGGTTCGAAAACGTCGGCCCGCAAGGTGGCGATCGCGGCCGGGCGCTCCGGTGGTTCCGGGCACCGAGCAGGCTCTGCGCGAGATCGATGATGCCCGGCGAGAGGCGCGATCGCCTGGGCTATCCGGTGCTGCTGAAAGCCGCGGCGGGCGGAGGCGGCAAAGGCATGCGCCGCGTGGATCGCGAGCCGAAGATCTCGAATCTGCACTGCGCGATGCCCGCAGCGAAGCTCTGCGCGCGTTCCAGAACGACGAAGTCTATATCGAAAAAGCTGGTGCTGGAGCCGCGGCACATCGAAATCCAGGTTCTGGGCGATCATCACGGCCACCTGATTCATCTGGGCGAGCGCGAATGCTCCATCCAGCGGCGGCATCAAAAAGTGATCGAGGAGTGCCCTTCTCCGGTGATGCTGAAGCATCCCGAGCTGCGCGCGCAAATGGGCGAAGCGGCGCTGAAAATCGCGCGCGCGGCCGGCTACGACAACGCGGGCACGCTGGAATTCCTGGTGGATCGCGATCGCAACTTCTATTTCCTCGAAATGAATACGCGCCTGCAGGTGGAGCATCCGGTGACGGAGCTGGTCACCGGACTCGACCTGGTGCAATTGGCAACTGCGCATCGCGGCGGGCGAGCAGTTGACCATCCGCCAGCAGGATGTGACCTGGACCGGCTCGGCGATCGAGTGCCGCATCTACGCGGAAGATCCGGACAACAATTTCATGCCGTCGCCGGGAAAGATCACGCATCTGGAGCAGCCCTCGGGACCCGGCATCCGCCTCGATTCGGGCGTGTACGCGGGCTGGACCGTGCCGCTCGATTACGATCCGATGCTGGCCAAGATCGCAGCCTGGGCGCCGTCGCGCGAAGCCGCCATTCGCCGTATGCGACGGGCGTTGTCAGAATATGTCGTCGAAGGAATCCGCACCAACCTGGCGTGGTTCGACGAAATTCTGGCTGACGAATCCTTCCGCGCCGGCGACCTGTCCACGGCTTTCCTCGAAAACTTCCAGCGCAAACCGCGCAGTGTGCCGGACGATCGAGACGGAAGCCGTCGCGGCGTTGGTCGCGGCGATGTCGCGTCCAGAAGCCGCCCGCCGTGCACGATCGCCCCGCAAAAGCGCCTGGCTCGCCGCAGGACGCCAGGAGATGATGCGATGAAGCTGGATGTGATGGTCGACGGCCGCACAGCGCGCCTCGATCTTGAAAACGGGCGATTCCGCTATCAGCGCGAGGGCGAAGAATCGGTGGAGCGCGAGTTTTCAGCCGTGCCACTTACCCCGGGCGCATAGTCGGTGCTGATCGGGGGCCGCAGCTACTCCGTAATCTCAGCCAACGGCACCATTCGCGTCAACGGCCGGGCCTTTTCAGTGGATGTCTTCGATCCCCGCGCCATGCGCAGCCGCGAAAGCCGCGGGATGCAGGCGAAGGACGCCAGAACATCGCCGCGATGATGCCGGGCAAAGTGGTCCGCGTGCTGGTCGCGGAAGGCGACTCGATCGAAGCCGGCCAGGGGCTGATTGTGGTGGAGGCGATGAAGATGCAGAATGAGATGAAATCGCCCAAGGCCGGGCGCGTGATGGAAGTGAAGGCCAAACCCGACGCGACCGTCGCCGCGGGCGAGGTTCTGATGGTGATCGAGTAATGCCCGATCCCAATTGCCCTAAGTGCGGAGGAACTGGCTGGAAAATCGTCGAGCGCGCTGGCCTATCGGGCGCGGAAAAATGCGACTGCGGAGGCGTGCATCGAAGCGAAGGCTTGGTAGATAACGCCCGCATCCCGCCCAATTATGAGCGCGCCTCCTTGGATAACTTCGTCCTGCCGCCGGACAATCCCACCGCTCGAACCGGTCTTGGCATCGCGCTTCGCCAAGCCATGGGGTTCGCGCGCGATTTTCCTGCCGTCACTCCACCCGGCCTGCTGCTGATCGGCGAGCCCGGCACCGGGAAAACTCATCTCGCTGTCGGCGTCATGAAGGCGCTGCTCGACAAGGGCCACGAATGCGTCTTTTTCGATTATCAGAACCTGCTCGACCGGATCCGCTCCGGCTACGACGCAACTTCGGGAACCAGCGACCGGGAAGCGTACGCGACCGCGCTCGATTGCGACGTTCTGCTGCTCGACGATCTGGGCGCGCATCGCGTCACCGATTGGGTGGAGGACATCGTAACGTCGATCATCACCTATCGCTGCAACAACAAGAAGCCTCTGATCGCCACCACCAACCTTCCCGACCCGGACATCACCGGCAAAATTGTCGATTACACCGGCGCCAGCGGAGTCGCAGTGTATAAGAAGACTCTTTCAGAGGCCGATCGGCACGCGAGCCCGGTCCCGCCTGTTCGAAATGTGCAAAGTGATCCGAATGCCGTCGACGGAAGACTATCGCGTCAAGCACGCGCGGTAACATTCCGTCGGGCGCGCGACTACCGCTGGACTCCGTCGCGAATCCTGACCGAACCTAGGAGGACGTGACCGCAGAAGTATGCCACGACTACGGTAAGTACGATTCCCGTGATCCACCATCCGCCCCAAACGAAGACTTGTGACGGTAGCTCACGCACCTTCCATTGACCTGGCCACACCTGACGAAAGGGACGCGGGAAAACTAGGTAGAGGTAAAGCGGCAGTGAGAGAAGGCACGCAACGAGTGCACTCACCGCAGCCGATCGCGGGTACTTGAATGTAAGGATCAGCGCCGCGACAAAAAGCAAACTCCCGAGAATCTGATTGCCAGCGAGCGAGCCGCTTCCAAATTCCGTCCCTTCGAACGTCAAGAAGCTTTTCCAACACACGGCGGTACAAACAAGACAACATGCCGCCACTAACCGCTTTTGCTTCATTCGCTCTCATTGTGCCACCGCCAACTCTTTCACCGTGACGGGAACCGAACCTTTTTGGGCGTGCCCGCAACAGTTACACTCAAAATATATGCGCATCCTCGTCGTGGAAGACGAAAAACGGATTGCCGACTTTTTGTCGCGGGGACTGGAAAGCGGCGGCTACGCCGTGGACGTCGCCGGCGACGGCGCCGCAGCCGTCGACATGGTCACGCCACCGATACGACCTGATCATCCTCGATCTGGGCCTGCCCGATATGGACGGGCTCGACGGTGCTGCAAGAAGATCCGCAACCGCAAGACCAGCCCGCCGGTGCTGATCCTGAGCGCGCGCGACGCCGTGGACGACCGCGTGAAGGGCCTGGAAGGCGGCGCCGACGATTATCTGGTGAAGCCGTTCGCCTTCGTCGAGCTGCTGGCCCGCGTGCGCGTGCTGCTGCGCCGCGGCCAGCCGACGCCGGAGCGCTTGCAGGTGGGCGATCTTTCGCTCGATTGCATCCGCCGCAAAGTGACGCGCGCGGGCGAGAACATCGAGCTGGCGCCCAAAGAATTCAGCATCCTCGAATACCTGATGCGCAATCGCGGGCGGCCGCTCAGCCGCACCATGATCGTCGAGCACGTCTGGGACATGGATTACGACGGGCTCACCAACATCGTCGACGTCTACATCCGCCACCTGCGCAGCAAGATCGACGACAAGTGGCCGCAGAAGATGATTCAGACCGTGCGCGGCATCGGCTACATGCTGGACGCGCCGGAGAAGCGGCGGAGAGAACGGATCTAAGAGCGATGGCCAGGTTCACCCGAGTCTTCGGAGTCCGCTACCCTGCGCGTGGATTTCGTGCGCGGGCTGCGCTTCCGGCTGACGCTGAGCTACGTCCTGTTCTTCACGGTGCTGCTGGTCGCGATCGGCCTGTTGTTCCGGCAGACCCTGCAAGTCCGAAATGGAAGGCGACGTTCGCGCTGCGCTCGAAGAGGAGTGGGGCGCGGCCAAGGGCTATCTGCAGATCGAAAATCAGCGGCCCGTCTGGATCGCGGACTCCGACCGATCCGGAAGAAGCCTACATCGTCGAGCGCCTGAGCACGTCTACCTGCTCACCGACGCCAACGGTGAAGCTGCTCGAACTACGCCGATACCTACGACTCGATCGGCATCGATTCGCCGCGAAGAGATTCGCCGCGTATTCAATGCCGCCTGCCGAAGCCGGAAACGCATATCCGCTCGCGATAAGAGCGGCATGCCGTATCTGATCAAGGCCGGACGCATGCCCGACGACAAAGGCCGGCCGTATTTTTTCGCCATCGGCCGCTCGCTCGACGCGGACGCGTAACGACGGTCAGCGACTTCACCAGTACCTACTTCTTGCTGCCTGCCGGCTGATGATCGCGGTGACCGGCCTTGCTCGGCTGGGTGCTGGCCGGGCGCGCGATCCAGCCGGTGAACTCAGTGGCGCAGGCCGCGCAGAACATCACCGGCTCGAATCTGTCGCTGCAGATTCCGCTGCGCGGCGCGGGCGACGAGCTGGATCATCTGATCGACAGCTTCAACCGCATGACCGAGCGCCTGAACCAATCCTTCGAGCAGATCCGCCGCTTTTCCACCGACGTTTCGCATGAGCTGCGCACGCCGCTGACGGCGATCCGCGGCCAACTGGAAGTGGCGCTGTTCACCGCGGAAACGCCCGAGCAATATCGCGAAGCGATGGTCAACGCGCTCGAAGACGTGGAGAAACTGTCGAGCATCGTGCGCGCGCTGCTGCTGCTTTCGCAAGCCGAATCGGGCCAACTGGTGCTGCAAAAGGCGCCGCTCGATCTGGGCGAGGCTGGCGCGCCGACGTGGTGGATCAATTCCAGATTCCGGCCGAAGAGAAGGGCCGTCACGCTGACCGCGCGACGCTCGAGCCCGGCGTGGTCGATTTCCGCGGACCGCACGCAAATCGAGCGCCTGCTTTCGAATCTGCTTTCGAACGCCATCAAATACACGCCCACCGGCGGCACGGTTGCACGTCCGCGTGGGACGGGCACGAACGCCGAGGATGGGCGCAGCTGGACGTCGAGGACACCGGCGTGGGTATTCCCGCCGAGAATCTGCCGCATATTTTCGACCGCTTCTATCGGGTGCGCAACGCGCAAACCAACGTCGTGCCAGGGCCTGGGCCTGGGCTTGAGCTTCGTCGCCTGGATCGTGGAAGCGCACGGCGGGCGTATCGACGTCGCCAGCACGGAGGGCGAAGGAACCCGCTTCACGGTGCTGCTGCCGCTGGTCGAAACCGCGATCGAGACTCCGGTGCACGAGCAAAGCGCTACCGAGCCGATCGTGTAACACTAAAAAGAACATGAGCTTAGATATCCGCGAGACCGAACGCGAGGGCGTCACCATCCTCGCCCTGAAAGGCCGCCTGACGGTGGGCGAGGCGTCCAGCGTTCGCGAAAAAGTAAATGAAGAGCTTGCGCAGGGCAAGAAGAACCTGATTCTGGATCTGGAGCACGTCGATTACATCGATTCCACCGGCCTGGGCAGCATGGTGATCTGCTACACCACCATCAAGAAGGCCGGCGGCGTGCTGAAGCTGCTGAATCTCAACAAGCGCAACATCGAACTGCTGCTGCTGACCAAGCTCCACACCATTTTCGAAGTGTTTTCCGATGAGCAGGACGCCGTGAACAGCTTTTTCCCGGACCGCGAAATCAAGCGCTTCGACATCCTCAGCTTTGTGCAGCAAAACCGGGAGGACGAGCAGTAATGCTGAAGGCCGGCGCGAAAGCCCCGTCCTTCACGCTCGATGACATGTCCGGCGGGAAGCACATGCTTTCCGACGTGCTGGAGCGCGGGCCCGCGTTACTGGTGCTCTACAAGATCAGTTGCCCGGTATGCCAGTTGACGCTGCCGTATCTCGACCGCATCGCGCGCGGGTCGCTGCAAGTGATCGGCATCTCCCAGGATGACGAACGCGCCACTGCACGTTTCCAGAGTACGTTCGGCGTGACGAAAATGGAAACCCTGTTCGACCGCGATCGCGACGGCTATCCGGTAAGCAACGCGTTCGGAATCTCGCACGTCCCTTCGATGTTTCTGGTGGAACCGGACGGAACCATTTCACTGGCCGCGGAGGGATTCGTCAAACGCGACCTGGAGTCGCTCGGCAAACGCGCCGGGATTGAAATGTTTCATGCGGGCGAAGATGTTCCCCAATGGAAAGCCGGTTGAGGGTCGAAAAATTGAGTCCCCGTGCGGGGCTGCGGTAAGCTGGAAGGAGACATGTCGAACATTTCGGAACTCTTCGGCGGCGCGGCGGCAATCGCCAAGGGCATGGGCATCACGTTCAAGGAGATGCTCAACCCGACCATCACCGAGGATTATCCCGAGGCTCCGGCAAAGTTTCAGGAGCGCTATCGCGGCGTGCATGAGCTGCAACGCGATGAAAACGGCCTGGAAAAGTGCGTGGCGTGCTTCTTGTGCGCGGCGGCATGCCCGGCCGATTGCATCTACATCGAGGCCGCCGAAAATACCGACGAGCTTCGCATCAGCGGCGGCGAGCGCTACGCCAAGGTCTACAACATCGATTACAACCGCTGCATTTTCTGTGGATTCTGCGTCGAAGCTTGCCCCACTGACGCGATCACGCACGGCCACGGTTTCGAGATCGCCAGCTACAACACGTCTACGCTGATCTATCGCAAGGAGCAGATGCTGGTCCCGATTCCGCAGGGCGCGCATTTTCCGCTGAAAGCGGAAGCTCCCGCGGCCGAAGGCGGGCACTAAAGGTTTCGGCCGAAACGCCGTTTGCTACATTGAGAACCAATGATTGTCGAAATCGAGGGGATTTCGCTGCACCTGGCGCATCCCGACGAGCTTTCGGTGAACTGGGTCGGCCAGGAGGAAGTGATGCGGCAACTGCTGGCCGCCTGGCTGGTGGTCGACCCGCAGGATCTTCCCATGAATCCGCGCTTGCTGGGCAAGCCCGGAGTTGGCAAGACTACGCTCGCCTATGCGGCGGCCAAGCGCCTCGGCCGTGAAGTTTATATCCTACAAGCCACCGTCGACACGCGGCCCGAGGATCTGCTGATCACGCCGGTGATCGAAGGCGAAAGTCGACTTCGTTATGTCGCATCGCCGTTGGTTTCAGCGATGCTGCGGGGCGGAATCGCGATTCTGGACGAAGGCAATCGTATGAGCGAGAAGAGCTGGGCGAGCCTGGCTCCGCTGCTCGACAACCGGCGCTATGTGGAATCGGTAGTGGCCGGAGTGAAGATCAAGGCTCATCCGCTGTTTCGTCTGGTCGCGACCATGAACGACGATGCCAGCACCTTCGATCTTCCCGAGTACATCCATTCCCGCTTACAACCGCAAATTCTGATCGATTTTCCCGAGCGTCATGAAGAATTTGCGATATTGCATGAGAATTTACCGTTCGGCGAGGATCGTATACTCAATTATGTGACGGATTTTCTACAACAAGCGCATGCCGCGGATGAGCGCTACACGGCCCGCGACGGAATTAATATCGCGCGTTTCGCGATGAAACTGGGCCTCGAAACAGGCACGGAGGTCGGGCGCGAGATCCTGCGCACCGCCATCGTGCAAACGCTGGGCGAAGAGGCCCTGCGCTATGTCCCTCGAAGCTGAAATCAAAGCCGGGAGCTTGCAGCGGGGCCGGTTCCGCTATTTTCCTGTGGTCCCTGGACGACTCGAGTTCTCCATCGAGCTGCGGCGGCTGCTTTTAGCGGAAAAACCGGACATCATTGCGGTCGAATTACCAGGTTTTGTGGCCGACCATTACCTCCGGGCGCTGGACCGTCTTCCGGAAATGTCGGTTATTTTGTACATCGATGAAGCTGACGAGGGGCGCGCAATCTATGTTCCCGTCGAACCCGCCGACCCATTCACGGAAGCCCTGCGGACAGCGCAAGAAAGTGGCTGTGAAGTCATTTTCCTAGAACCGGATTCGATCGAGCGGCCGCATCTGCCCGACACGTATCCTGATACTTATTCGATCCGGCGCATCGGACTCGACCGGTACATCGAAGCGTATCGCGTGTGGCCGCAGATTCGCACGGAAGAGGTTTCCGCGCACGCAGCCGCCATGGCGTGGAAGCTACAAGGCGCAGATCCGTCCGCGAACATATTCGTGGTCGTTGCGCTGAACCTGTTGGATCCGCTGCTGGATGCCATGGAGTCGCCAGCCGCGCCGCCGCCCCGATCCAAGCCCTTCGACGTTCGACTCCTGAACCCGCATCCGGACTGTCTGGCCGAGATCACCATCGAATATCCGTACTTGCAGGAGCGCTACGAATTTTTCCGGTTGGATCTGCGCAATGAGGAAAGCCTCGACCGCCCGCGCGTCCAGCTCGACTTGTTGCGCGAGGCCGAGGCAAAATACACCGCCTCCACGGGCGAGAAGGTCGCGCATTGGCAGCGCCGCATGATGGCTCGCTACACGAGAAATCTCGCGCAGATGAATGGCGAACTGATCGCGAACGTTTACGACATCGCGGTCGCGGCACGCTCCGTGGTCGATGACAATTACGGCTGGGAAGCCTGGCAAATGGCTAACCGTTATCTCGCCCAGCAGGAAGTTTCGGATCTGGAGACGGTGCACTTGAGCGCCAGCGAAATCTGGATCAACACCAAGCGCCTGCGCATCCGCCGGCGTCTTCCCCGCCCCAAACAGCGGCTGAAGCCGGCGGGTTTGAAACCTCGCAAGCGTGAGAAGTTTCCCGGCGAATGGGCCCGCCAGACCACCGGCGAGGCGATCTGCTCCTATCCTCCCGAAGATCTGGTGATCGAAGAGTACGGACGTTTTCTGAAAACCCGAGCCAAAGCGATTCTTTCTGAAGAACGCGTCCGAGTCGAGCCATTCACTACCTCGATCCTGGACGGCATCGACATCCGCGAAACCATTCGCAACTGGCATTCGCGCAAGATTTACGTACGGAAAGCGGATCGCCTGGCCGGCGAAGTTGGCGCGGTCGTGGTGATATTCGATGAAGATCCAGAGGACCGCTATCAGTACCTGACCACCTGGCTCGGCGAGCATCAGAACGAATCCGACATGGCGTTTTACTCGACGTACCCGTTCGAAAACCTGGTGGGGCCCGGAATCGGACGAGCCGAGTATGGCGGATTCCTGATGACACTTCCACCGCGCCGCCTGTTCGACGTGTGGTCCGACACCGACTACGACTTCACCGAGTCGAAAGCGGAACGCCTATTAATGGCAGCGCTGGATTACTCAATAGAGCGCTTCGTGGTGTACGTGGCCGCGAAACCGCCGCGATCGATTTTCCGCTCCATTGCATCGCACGTGAACCGGAAAATCCTGTATGTGCCGATCGGCCAATTGTCGCCGACGAAGCTGAAGAAACTGCGCGTGGTGCATGTGCTCGATAGTTATGAGCGGAGGGCGGAAGCGAAGGAGTATCTGTGGTGAACGTAAACCGCACTTCGATAACTCGCGTCAGAGTTAGTTCTGCACATGTCGAAGTTTTTCTCGTTCGTCCTGTCATCCGCCATCGCATCCAGCCAGGGATTCACGATTAGCACCATCGCCGGCAACGGCACCATCGGTTCTTACGGCAACCCGGCGCCCGCGCTCGCCGCACAGTTCGATGGTCCGCAGTGTATGGTTGCCGACGAAGCGGGAGATGTCTACATCTCGGATTGGTTCAACAACATTGTCCGCGAGGTCACGCCCGACGGAAACATCCAGACCATCGCAGGCACGGGCATTCGCGGGTATGCGGGTGACGGCGGCCCGGCGGTGGACGCGGAACTCTCTTTTCCTTTGGGCCTCGCGTTTGACAGCTCCGGCAATCTTTATATTGCCGATTCTTCGAACGACGTGATTCGCGAAGTCACTACCGACGGCAACATTACGACGGTCGCCGGCAATAACACTCGTGGCTATTCAGGCGATGGAGGACCCGCGACTAGCGCACAACTCTGGTCGCCGTACGCGGTGGTGGTCGACTCCTCCGGCAACTTGTACATTTCGGACTCTAACAACCACGCGATTCGCGAAGTGCTGACCAACGGCAACATCGCCACGCTGGGCGGCAACGGCTACCCCGGTTATTCGGGCGACGGCGGTTACGTCGGGGGCGCGCAGTTCAACTATCCCAAAGGATTGGCCATCGATGCGGCTGGAAATGTCTACGTGGCCGATTTTGGCAACAGCGTCATTCGAAAGATCGTGGTGAACAGCGACGTTGTGACGACCATCGCCGGCACCGGCGCGGCCGGTTTTCTGGGCGACGGCGGCCCGGCGATCAGCGCTGAGCTCGACTACCCGGAAAGCGTAGCCGTGGATGCGGCGGGCAATCTCTACATCGCCGACACTTTGAACCAGCGAATCCGTGAAGTAACCACCGACGGCAATATCGAATCCATCGCCGGGTCCGGCATAGCCGGCTACGTCGGCGACGGAGGACCAGCCCTCAACGCGCAATTTTTCTATCCCAAAGGTGTCGCTGTGAGCAGCTCGGGCAGCATCTACGTCGCCGATTGGGATAACAACGTGATCCGCCTGCTGACGCCGTCCATGACCGGAAGCGACCGCCGCCCCAAAACCACCGAAGACCGCTGATTCAGGTCCGCGAACTAACCGAAACTATTTCACGTAGTCTCAGTATTGACAGCAGGAGCTTGTTGAAGAAGGGGACAGACCGCTCTGTCCACGCGCCAGAACCTGTTGAGGATCAATGCTGTGTAGTTGGGGACAGAGTAGTCTGTCCCCTTTTTCAACAAGCCTAGCGGAGGCTACGCATGAAACAATGGCAAATCGCGCTGCGAGCGCTGCTCCGAAGGCCCGGCTACACGATCACCGCGGTCCTGATGCTGGCTCTTGGCGTCGGTGCGACCACTACGCTTTTCTCCGTCGTCGATACGATTCTTCTAAAGCCGCTTCCCTACCCCCATCCTGACCGCCTGGTGACGCTACTCGAAGCGAGCCCTTCTAAAAATAAGAAGGACAGCCTGATCGCACCGGCCCGGCTGGAGGATTGGAATCGCCTCAACCAGACCTTCGAATCGATCGGCGCCAGCTACGCCGAAAACGTGACCGACACCAGCGGCACGGAACCGGAGCGCCTGGCCGGCCGTCGAGTCTCGCCGCGCTACTTCAACGTTTACGGCGTCGCTCCGCTCATCGGCCGAACCTTTCACAGCGACGAAGACGTTGCGGGCGGACCCACCGTCGCCGTGATCAGTTACGGTCTGTGGACGCGGCGCTACGGTCAGGACGCGGGCGTCCTCGGTAAGCGCTTGGTGATCGGAGGGAACGGCTACTCGATCGTGGGCGTGATGCCCAAAGAATTTGCATCATCCAGCATTGACCTATGGATTCCCGCGCAGCTCAAACCGTTCCTGTTGACGCACATCCGCGAAGCTCGATTCTACGTCGGCATCGGGCGCATGAAGCCCGGCGTCACCATGCAGCAGGCGCAAGCCGATCTGTCGCGCGTCCAGCAGCAACTGGGCGAGCAGTTTCCGCAAACCGACAAAGGCTGGGCCGCGATCGCCTACGATTTGAAAGAACAACGCGTTGGCGAGTATCGCCGGACGCTTTTGCTGGTCTTCGGAGCCGTCGCGCTTCTGCTGCTGATCACCATGGCGAACATTTCCGGCTTGACGCTCGCCCAGCTTCATCAGCGGGAACGCGAGATGGCGATTCGCAGCTCGGTGGGAGCATCCCGCGCGCAGGTGATCGCCACGGTGATGCGCGAAGTTCTGTTGATCGCCGCAGCCGGCGCCGCGGCCGGAACGGCCGTTTCCATCTGGTGCGTCCAGCTCATCGCGAAATTCTTCACCGATCTTCCGCGCATGGCGGAGCTCGCGTTCGACTGGCGCGCGCTTGCGTTCACCGTCGCCGCGAGCCTGCTCGCTACGATCGTCTTTGGAGCCATCCCCGCGATCCAATCCACCCGCAGCGATCTTGCGCCGCTGCTGGCCGAATCCTCGCGCAGTGTTTCCGGCGGGCATCGGCGCATGCAGCGCTCGCTGGTGGTCGCGCAGCTTGCCGTAACGGTTCTGCTGCTGTCCAGCGCCGGCCTGCTGCTGCGCAGCTATTACAACTTGAGCCACGTCGATTCCGGATTCGACACCAGCCACACCCTCACGTTCCACGTCGGAGCCGCGTGGGATGAGGATCGCCCCCGCGTCGGCCGGATGCAGCTCGCGCTTCTATCGGCCTTCGAACGTTTCCCCGGCGTCGAAGCCGCCGGCATGACGAATTTCCTGCCCGCCACCGGCGCTACACTGAACTATCAGATCACCGTCGAAGGCCTGGCGCAAACCGAGGAGAACGGAACCTACACCGTTGGCGAGCGCACCGTCAGCTCGGGATATTTGAAAGCGCTGAAAATTCCGCTGCTCGCCGGCGAATGGTGCCCTGAGCTCCAGCCCTTCGATTTCGCCAAGCCCGTAAGCGAGAAAGCCATGGTCAACCGCCGCTTCGTCGAGCTTTACGCAAAAGGCCAGAGCGTCATCGGCCGTCACTTCATTTTTTCGCAGAACGGCCCGAATGTTCCCATGGACGAGATCGTCGGGGTGGTCGGAGACGTGCGCGAGGACGGTCTGGCAGCCGCGCCTGCGCCCTATGTTTACTCCTGCTCCGGCGCGGGAGCGTGGCCCGATCCCGAATACGTGGTCCGCACCCAAGGCGACGCGCGCGCGATGATGCAGCAGATCCGCGGCGTGGTGCACAGCATCGAGCCGAACCGCGCCGTGTTCGGAGTGAAACTGCTCGACGGGTTGGTGGATGACGCGCTCGAACAGCCTCGCCTGAACACGCGTTTCCTGGCGATGTTCGCCGCCGCCGCAATGTTGGTGGCCTCGGTTGGCTTATACAGTTTGATCTCGCTGCTGGTGACGGCGCGAACCCGCGAACTGGGAGTACGGATCGCGCTCGGCGCCGGACGCGGGCAGATCATGCGCCTGATCTTTACGGCAGCGGGACAACTCCTCGCTATCGGCGCCGCGCTCGGATTGGCGCTGACGTTGGGCGTGGAACGGCTGATCAAGTCGATGCTATTCGGCGTCAGCCCGCTGGACGCATTCTCGCTGGCAGCCGCGATTATGGTGCTGGTGATGGTATCGGCGCTGGCGGCGTTTCTACCGGCCCGAAGAGCGGCGTCGATCGATCCACTCGAAGCAATGCGTCTCGACTAGCAAGCAGCATCGACCCGCTCTGGTCGCGGGAGGCGCCGACCCCGAGCCGCGACGGCAGGAAGCGGTCGGACTAACGGGTGCAAACGAAGAGGAGCAGGTCCACCCGATCGCGTTTCGAAATCGCTAGTGTCCTGAGTCAGAAGTTCGTTGGATATTTGCTTCCCTTACAACGCCCGTCATCCCGAGCGCAGCGAGGGATCTGCTTTCAGCGTTGATAACAACCGAATGAAAAGCAGATTCCTCGCTCCGCTCGGAATGACTTTGGGCATTATAGCCCCAGCATGTAATGCTGCGATTTTATGACTCAGGACACTAGTGATGCGCGCGGCCCGAATGTGCGAATCGATGAGCCGCGACCGCCAGGGAGCGGTTGATATTCGCGCCTTGCATAGACTCCAGGCGGCGCGAATCTTGACTGCGGTATCGGTCCCGAAACGACCATCTAAACGCGAGCCGCGACCGCGAGGGAGCGGTCAGCGTCACGGCAACTACGCGAACTCGAGCCGGGTATGAACCGCCAAGTCACGCTCCGACAGCTTGACCATCTCGCCGCGCTCATCCACCAGGAAAACGAACCGCCAGCCGTCCTGGATCCGCGCGCTTAGCGGAGGGATCACTTCTATATTCGTCCGCGGCGGAAGCACGCGGCCGTCTTTCGCCCAAATCGTCCTCGTAGTGGTGCGCGTCATACGGCCGCCAGCGCCCTGGTCTTCGGCGATTCGATGCCGGGCGGCGGATCGAACTTCACGCTCACCAGCTTCGAGACGCCGGGCTCCTGCATCGTGACGCCATACAGCGCCGCCGCGGCTTCCATGGTTCGCTTGGCGTGCGTGATGATGATGAACTGCGTCTCCTCTGACATCTCTTTCAGCAGCCGCGTCAGCCGCTGAATGTTCGGCTCGTCGAGTGGAGCGTCCACTTCATCCAGAATGCAGAACGGACTCGGTGTATAGCGGAAAATCGCCATCAGCAGCGCCATCGCGGTCAGCGATTTCTCGCCGCCTGACAGCAGCAGTACGTTTTGCAGCCGCTTCCCCGGTGGCGATGCGACAATGTCGATTCCGCTTTCGGCGAGATTGGTTTCATCGGTCAGCCGCATCTCGCCCTGCCCGCCTCCGAACAGCGTCTGGAACATTTTGCGGAAATGGTCGTTGATCCCGTCGAAGGCTTCCTTGAAGCGGCGGCGCGATTCGACGTCCAGCTCCTGAATCGCTTTTTCGGTGTCGCGAATCGAATCGATCAGATCCTGCCTTTGCGTGTTCAGGAACTCATAGCGCTGCTGCGCTTCCTGATATTCTTCGAGCGCCTGCGGATTCACCGGCCCTAACGCCTCGATCTTGTTGCGGACTTCCAGATATTTCTGCTCAGCGTCCGTCACTCCGGTTTCGTCGAGCGCGCTCTCTTCCAGCGCGGCGACTTCGGACGCAGCCGCATTCAATTCCTTGCGCGCTGTCTCGTCGAGATATTTCAGCTCGGCCTGTTTCTTTACCAATTCCAGCTCGATCTCGCTGCGCTTTTCCTGCGCGGCCTGCGTTTCGATGCGCAGGGTCTTCAGGGCTTCGTCGAGCGCGGCCAGTGCGGCGCGACCTTCGGTCTCTTCCGCCGACAGCCGTTCCACGACCGCAGCGGCTTCCGCAGTTCCCTGCGCCAGTTGGACGGCCCGCTGATCCAGCTCGATATTGTCGGCGAGCAGCCGGGCTCGTTCGATGCCGATGCGCTCCATTTCGCGCGCCAGGTCCTGACGCCGCGCGGTCAATTGAAGAATTTCCGCTTCCAGGCGCGCCACCGAGCCTTTTTCCGATCTCGCGCGCTCGTCGAGCCCCGCCAGTTCCGCCCGCAGCGCCGAATGCTCTTCGCCGATGCCATGCGCATGCGCCTGTAACTGACCGAACGCCCCGCGAGCCTCTTCCAGAGCTTTTTCCTGATCGAACCGCGCCTGCTCTTTTTCGGCCACCAGCGCCTGGCTCTGCTCGCGCTGCGCACGGGACCGCTCACCCTCGCGGGTCTGCCGTTCCAGCTTCCAGCCGCGCCACCGACAGCCGCGAACCGGCCCGCGCGTTTTCCTCGGCCAATTTGCGCTGCTCGTGATCCAACGCGAGCGCGTCTTTCTCCTGCGTCTGCTGCTGCGCCCGCACCGCTTCCAGCTCTTCGGCGAGCAGCGCCGTTCCGCGCTGCAATTCGTCGAGCTCCGCGGTCAGATCGTCCATCTCGCGCTGCCGGACTTCCACCTGCCCGCTCAGTTCGCGCAATTCGCGCTTCAGTGCCAGCGGACCGCCCACCGACTTGCGCCCTCCGCTGACCGCGTGGCCGTGATAACTCACGCCGTCCTGAAGCAGGAAGATAGCAATCCGGATTCGCGGTCGCCAAGGCCTGCGCCGTCGCACGATCGGAAACCAGGAAGCAGCGGGCCAATCTTGGCAGCAAGCCTTGCGGCGCCTGCGCGAAACCGTTGGTCAGCCGCAGTGTGTCGCGCAGCCGGCCAACCACGCCCGGTTGCGCCGAAAGATCCGGCGCCAGCGGAGAAGCCGCGCTCGTTTCGGGATGCACCAGGAACGTCGCGCGACCGTCGGAATCGGCGCGCATCAGCTCGACGCCGCGCTCGGCCTCCGCCCACCCGCTGACCACCACGTATTCCAGCTCTTCGTGCAAGAATTCTTCGCACGCCTTTTCCCAGGCTGTATCCGCGACCTCCACAAAATCGGCCAGCACACCCGACGGTTTAAAGCCTTCGATCCGCCCGTGTTCGAGCCCCAGAAACAGCCGCTTCACCGATTCGGTGGTATACGCGCGATGCGACAAAATCTCTTCGAGCGAATCCTTGCGCGCTTTTTGTCGCGACAGCGTGTTGCGCATCTCGTCCAGTTTCTGCCGGACTCCGGTCGCGCGCGTCTGTCGCTCCTTCATTTCTTCTTCGACGCGCCGCCGGCGGTCGCCGAGCGACTCGAGCTCCATCTGCCGCGCCGCCAGCTTCTCCGACAATTCCGCCTTCACCTGCTCCAGACGAGCCAGATCGCTTAGCGCCGTCTCTTCTTCTTTGCGCGACCGCGCTGAATCGCGCTCGATCGCAGCGAGATATTCATCGATCTGCGCTAGTTGATTGCGGAGCGTGGATGCTTCACCCAAAAGTCGCAGGACCTGTTGACGCGATTGCTCGATCAAGTGTTCGCGTCCGCGCAGATCGTTCTGCACGGCGTCACGCTCCTTGGTCTTTTGATCCAGGCGCACGCGCAGCGATTCGCCTTCCTGATCGATCGCCGCCACTGCCGCGTGATGTACGTCGAGCGCAGCCGATTCGCGCTCGCGCCGCGCGTCAAGCTCTTGCGTCTCCCCATCGCCCGCCGCCAGCCGCTCATCGATCGCGCCGATCTGCTTGGCCTGTAGCTCCAGCCGCCCGCGAGTCCGCTCCGATTCGAGATTCAGCTCCGCCACTGTAGAGCGCGCCGCCGTCAACTCGGATTCGGTCCGATAGCAGGATTCCTGCCGCCGCGTGTATTCCTGCTCCTGTTCCTGGACGCTCGTCGAAAGGCTCTGATAGGAGCTTTGCGCCTGATTCAAGTCCAGCGCGAGCTTGGCCGCTTCGCGCTCCAGCATTTGGAACCGCCCTGCAACCGCGCGCCGCAAATGCGCCACCATCTCGGTCCGCAGCTCTTCATAACGCCGCGCCTTCGACGCCTGCCGCTTCAGCGAATTCACCTGCCGTCCGACTTCTTCCAGAATGTCGAACACGCGCGAAAGATTCTGACGCGCGCTTTCCAGCTTCGCTTCTGCCAGCCGCTTGCGCGTTTTGTATTTCCCGATGCCCGCCGCTTCTTCGATAATCGCGCGCCGATCCGCCGGACGGTTGGAAAGAATCTGCCCGATGCGCCCTTGCTCGATGATCGCGTAGCTCTCCGGACCTAGACCCGTGCCGCTGAATAAATCCTGAATGTCGCGCAGCCTGGCGTGATGGCCGTTAATCAGATACTCGCTCTCGCCGGACCGGTACAGCCGGCGCGTGATGGTCACATCTTCATGCTTCACGTGCCCGTTGCTGTGGCCGTTCTGCGGTATTTCGTGCGAAATCGGCGCGTGCGCCGCCGGATCCGCCATCGTCAAGGTAACCTGCGCCATGCCCAGCGGCTTTTTCTCGCGCGTGCCCGCGAAAATCACGTCTTCCATACGCGCGCCGCGCAGGCTCTTCGCGCTCTGCTCGCCGAGCACCCAACTGATCGCGTCGCTCAGGTTCGACTTGCCGCACCCGTTCGGCCCCACGATCGCGGCGATTCCAGACCCGTGAAAGCGCATTTCCGTGCGATCATAGAACGATTTGAACCCGTGTATGTCGACCCGCTTGAGCTTTAGCAAGGCAAGCCCCTTCCTATACAGACGTTCTCAGGGGGGAGTGTCACCATCGTAAAACGATCTGGAGAAAAAGTAAAGCGCCAAGTATACCGAATGTGGGGTTCTGCTGAATTGAAAGTCTATATGTAGGGTGTGGCCATCTGCCACCATTCGACCGGCCGCCAGTCGTCGATGACGCGCCTTAATCCAATCCTACGATCAGGCTAGAGCGCTCCGCTGCTATTACTTAGGGCCGATAACTTAAGGCTGGTACGAAAAGGCTTTTCTGGGCACCGCTTTTGTGTTACGTTAAATCTTACAGTAACTCAGTAGTTCGGGCGCTGGTTGAAGGGCTAATACTGTCCTGGCGTTCGGGGGAAGAAAATGAAAAGGTCCGCAATTGTCGCTGCTGCCTTCCTACTGCCGTGCAGCGGCCTGTTCGCGGATTCGATTTCGACGGGATTTACGAGTTTTTCGTTCAACTCCGGCCAGACCATCCCGCAGCAGAACGTCGCAGGAACTCCGTTCTGGAACAACTACTCGCCGGACTCCGGCACGGGCGGAAGTCACGGCATGAACATCGGCTATGCTCTCACCGACACCGGAGGCTTTGCCTCTACTTCCCCTTTGCTCGGAACCGATTCGGTCGCGGGGTCGTTGCTGGGCGCCGGCGGAGCCGACCCGTCCTCCTTCAACTTCACTGCAAACGGCGATCCTTACACCATTGAACTGTTGTTTTCCGACAGCGGGCTTCCGGGCGAAGTCACGGTGGGGTGGTATTCCCTCGCGAATCCTTCGACCCTGAACCCGATTTTTTCAGAACGTCCCCAACACGAATACGCCGATGCTAGCCCAGCCGTTCAGCGCCGGCAGCATCGGAACTCAGTATGGTTTCTATGCGACTGTGTGTTACGACCCGCCGTCGTGCACCGTTACCGTCACCTACTACACGCAATCGGGCGACAACACGACCACTGGTTTAGGCACGGCAACCAGCTTCGGCACCATCGGAGATCCGACCGCGTTTAATCATTTCGCCTTGTTCAATTTGAATTCGAGTACTCAGAGCTACGTGCTCGGCCTCAGCGAAGCGCCCAATGGGACCGGAACGGAACAGCTGGGCGATTTCCAGGACTTGGTGTTGGAGTTGAACGATACAGCCACCCCGGAGCCGGCCACTCTAGCGCTCGTCGGAATCAGTCTGGTGACGGTGGGAATCATTCGCCGCCGCTCGCGCCGCTAGATTTTCCTGCAATTGGACACAAAATCGGCCAACCGCCTTCGTGACGGTTGGCCGAAAGTGTTTTAAGCCGCTGCGGCGTCGCCCGCGAGTTTCTTCGCGACCGCCAACGCCGATTCGTAATTCGGATGATCGGCCACTTCCTTGACGTACTCGACATGCCGGATGGTGTTGTGCTGGTCCAGCACGAAAATCGCCCGGCTCAAGATCCGTAGCTCCTTGATCATGGTTCCGTAGTGCTCGCCGAATGAGCCGCTGCGGTGATCCGAAACCATCTTCACGTGATCTACTCCAAATGCTCCGCACCAGCGTTTCTGCGCGAACGGCAGATCCATGCTGACGGTATAAATGCTGACATCGGGAAGCTTTCCGGCTTCTTCGTTAAACCGCTTGGTCTGCGCATCGCAAACTGGCGTATCGAGCGACGGCACCACGCTGAAAATTCGCACGCCGTGTCCGGTCGCCGCCAGGTTGACCGGCTTAAGCGAGTCGTCCACGGCTTGAAAATCGGGCGCTTTATCGCCGGTTTTCAGCTCCGGCCCAATCGCCGTCATCGGGTTTCCCCTGAGTGTAGTTGCTCCAGGTCGTTCCATATAAATCTATTGTAGCTGCTGGTCGAGTTCCTCCGGCCGCGTGACCGGGAGCTTGCACGCGTAATTTTCGCAAAGGTACGCCGTGGCCTTCCCGTCCACGGCCGCCATCGGATGCGCGCTCTCCCCGCTCATCAGAATCACCGCATTCGGCAGGAAATGCCGGCGCACGGAAGCGAGCATCTGCTCGATCGCCGGATCGTCGCGATCTCCCGCCAGCACGATCTCCCGCGGCCTTCCCACAGCAAATGCCAGCGCCACCAGCATCTGCGGCACGCCGGCACCCGCCGACTTCATTCTCGACCCAAACGCTTCGAGAGTCCGCTCCGCCGATGCCCGAAAATCTTCCCGTCCCGTCATCCGAGCCAGCCTGCAGCAGCACCATCGCCATACCGGAATTGCCGGACGGCTCCGCGCCATCGTAATCGTCCTTCAAGCGCAGCACCAATTCCTCATCGGATGCCGCGACACTGAAAAACGCCCCATGCTCGCGATCCTCGAACAGCTCGATGGCGCGCTCGGCAAGTCTTGCCGCAAACCGGAAATCTTCGGGATCGAAACTGGTTTCGTAAAGATCCAGCAGCGCGTTCGCCAGGAACGCATAATCGTCCAGAAATCCCGCGATGGCCGCCTCTCCATCGCGATAACGGCGCAGCAGCTCCCCACGCTCCTGGTTCCACAAATGCCGCCGGATGAATCCAGCCGCGGCGCGGGCAGCGTCGGCGTAACGAGGCTCATTCAGAACCTGCGCCCCCTTGGCGAATGCCGAAATCATCAGCCCGTTCCACGCGGTCAGCGTCTTGTCGTCGAGATGCGGCCGCGGGCGCGCTGAACGAATCTCTTGCAGCTTGATCGCCGACGCGCTCAGAGTCGCCCGCGCCTCCACAGGCGAGATCTTGAAGTGAGCCGCGGTCTCTTCCACCGTATGCGCCTGATACAGAATATTGCGCCCGCGAAACTCGCCATGCGGATCTTCCTCCACGTTGCCGTGCTCTTCCACGCCAAACCGGTACGCGAACACCGCCGCATCTGGCGGAGCCAGCGCGGCGTTTAGTTCCTCCCAGCTCCACACGTAAAATGCGCCTTCCCTTTTCTCATGCGCATCGCCGCCGGCAACGGCGCTATCCGCGTCCTCCGCGGAATAGAAGGCGCCGTCGGGATGCGTCAGGTCGTGCAGAACATACGAAAAAATGTCGCGCGCCGCCGACGCATACTGCCCGTCGCGCGTGATCTGAAACGCCTCCAGATAGGAAATCGCCAGTTGCGCCTGGTCGTACAGCATTTTTTCGAAGTGCGGAACAAACCACCGCTCATCGACCGAATAGCGATGAAATCCGCCGCCAAGCTGATCGTTCATCCCGCCCTTGGCCATTTCGCGCAGCGTGGTGAGCGCCATTTCGAGCGCTTCCCGATTCCACGTCTCCGCGTAATACCGGACCAGAAAATTGTGAACGCTGGGCCGCGGGAACTTCGGCGCGCCACCGAATCCGCCGTAGCGCGGATCGAACATTTTCCGGAAAACCTGATAGGCACTGTCGAGCGCTTCTTTAGTCGCGACGCCGCCCTCATTCGGCCCCGCTGCGTAGCGTTCCAGTTGCCCGAGGATCTGCACGCCCGATTGTTCTATGCGAAATCGCTCCTCCTGCCAGGCTCGCGCCAGGTTCTGAAGCACCGCCGCGAATCCGGGACGGCCATACCGGTTGTCCGGAGGGAAGTAAGTCCCGCCGAAAAACGGCTTCCGCTCCGGCGTCAGGAATACCGACATCGGCCAGCCCCCGCTTCCCGTCGACGCCTGCACGAACAACATGTAGACGCGATCCACGTCGGGCCGCTCCTCGCGATCCACTTTGATCGACACGAAAGACCGGTTCAACACCGCCGCGATCTCTTCGTTTTCGAAGGATTCGCGCTCCATCACGTGGCACCAGTGGCACGTCGAGTATCCCACCGATAGAAAAATCGGCTTATTCTCGCGCGCCGCCGCCGCAAAGGCTTCTTCGCCCCACGGATACCAGTCCACCGGATTGTTAGCGTGCTGAAGTAAATAAGGACTTTTTTCGCGAGCGAGGCGGTTCGGCATGAGGGAACGATTGATTGTAGCGCGGCCCGGCCAGGCGTGCTATCGTATATGTCGAATGACTAGGCATGAGACGCGCGAAGCAGAGCTGTTGCAGGGCACGCTCGACATGCTGATCCTGAAAATCGTTGCCCTGGGCCCGATTCACGGCTACGGAATCGTCCAGCGCATCCTGCAAATTTCGAAGGAGTCTCTGCAAGTCCGCCAGGGATCTCTGTATCCTGCGCTGCATCGCCTGGAAAAGCGCAACTGGCTGAAAGCCGAATGGAAAACCACCGAAGGCGGCCGCGAAGCAAAGTATTACAGCCTCACCAAAAGCGGCCGCCAGCAGCTCGAAGTGGAAACGCAAAGCTGGGAGCGACTGTGCTCCGCGATCTCTCTAATTCTTGCCGAGTGAATCGTCGACCGCGTACCCGACCTTCGCGACCTCCGTCCACACAATCTCCGACGAGTGCCCGTGCTCCGCGAACACTTTCCGCACCAGTTGGCACACGTCTTCATGTCCGCGCTCATAAAACGCCAGAATCGAAGGACCCGCGCCGCTCAACGCACATCCGAGTAGCCCGGCGGTCCTCAGCTTCGTCACCTGGTCGAGCCCCGGCACCAACGCGAACCGGTAGGGCTGATGCACACGATCGTCGAATGCATCTGGAAACGCCTGGCTGGTTCCCGTGATCAGCGCCGCGAGCAGCAACGCGCTGTGCTGAAGATTGAACACCGCATCCGCTTGAGAGTAGGAACCCGGCAGGACGCGCCGCGATTCCTTCGTCGGCAGTCGAAAATCCGGAACCACCACCGCGACCCGGTAGTCGGGATGCAACTCCAGCCGCACCGCCCGCGCGTCGCCTCGCGAGTTGAACGCGCTCGCCACGATCCCGCCCAGCACGCACGCCGCGACGTTATCCGGATGCCCTTCGATCCGAGCTGCCTCGTCCAGCACTCGCTGGCGGTCCCAATTCAATCCGCCGATCACGGCGCCCGCAACCACAGCCGCCGCGCTCGATCCCAACCCCTTCCCGATGGGAATCCGATTATCGATCCGCAACTCGATGGGACCAGCCGCGCCGCACCGCAGCGCCGTCTGCCAGATCAGATTATCTTCGCCGGTCGAGATGGAATCCACATCGCAGCCGGTCGCGCAAATGGTCAACGCGTGCGCGGGACGAAATCTGCATTCGAGATAAATCCCCAGCGCGATCCCCAGCGCATCGAACCCCGGACCCAGGTTCGCGCTCGACGCCGGCACGCGCACAATACGCCATCCATCACTCATCGAATCATTCTGTCACGCGCGGCTGAAGCGTTACAATACGAGCATGGATGCTAGCATTGCGCACGTCGAAGGCGCGAGCTTTGAAATGCCCGCCTGGAAGACCATTGCGGGGCACGTTGCGGCGCTATTTTTAGCCATCATTTTCCTAGGCGCCGGAATCTGGAAGATGACCGACCCATTCGGCTGGTCGCACATGGTGGAAGAATTCCTGGTGCCCGCAAAGTGGAGCATGCCGTTCACCATGGCTCTGTGCGTGGGAGAAACCTTGGCCGGCTTGCTGATCCTTGCGCCGCGATTCCGCCGCTGGGGAGCCATCCTTTCGGCAGTGCTGCTGATCGGCTTCATGGGCTACATCGGCATTCACTATTCGCAACTGGTCGGGAAAGATTGCAGTTGTTTCCCGCTGGTGAAGCGCACCGTGGGACCCGCATTTTTCGTTGGCGACGCCGTGATGCTCGTAGCAGCCTTAATCGCCGGCTGGTGGGCGCGACCGCTGGCGACTCTACGCAGCGTGATCGTGCTTGCGGCTGCCGTCGTAGTCGCCGGAGCCGGCAGCTACGCGTGGGCTACGACTCATCTGAGCGGAACCAAGGCGCCCGATTCCATCACCGCCGACGGCCAGCCGTATTCCTTGCAGCACGGCCGGATCTTCCTGTTCTTCTACGACCCCAATTGCAGCCACTGCGATGAAGCCGCGCGAGGAATGTCGAAGCTCCACTGGAAAAGCGACGTGACCATCATTGGGATTCCGACCTCCATGCCTCGCTTCGCCCCTGCGTTTATTCGCGATACGGGTTTGAGCATGAAAACCTCGCTCGACCTGGACACGCTGAAGCAGGTTTTCCCATTCGGCGATCCTCCTTTTGGCATCGCCCTTGAAAACGGACGCGAACGCGGCCCCGTCGCGCACTACAACGAAGGCAATGAGCCGGCCGAATCCCTGCGCAAGCTAGGCCTGATCGAATAATGAGCGAAGCCAGAAGAATCCGCCATCAACTAAAGATTTCCTACCACGGCAAAGCGTGGCACGGCCCCGCGCTCAAAGAAGTCCTGGAAGGCGTGACCGCCGCAATCGCGGCCGAGCGTCCCATCGAGGATGCGCATTCCATCTGGCAGATCGTGCGCCACATCGCCGCGTGGCAGAATGAGACCGCCCAGGTGCTCGGAGGCAAACCTTACGAGAGCCTGGCCGGCGATGCTGACTGGCCCCCGATCACCGATACGTCGGAGACCGCATGGACCGGCGCACTCGGCGAGTTAGAGAACGCCCAAAAAGCCTTAACCGACGCCGCCGCAAACCTGACAGACGAGCAACTGGACCAAAAAGTCCCCGGCCGCGATTTTACCTTTTACATCCTGCTGACCGGCGTCGTGCACCACAACCTCTATCACGCCGGCCAAATCGCGATTTTAAAGAAAGCCGCTTCAAGCGCGATTTTTTAAATCTGCGTGAATCGGTGGCCATTTTCTAAACGTCAAAAATCTCCATCGCCTGATTCAGGCTCCGCGCCGGATCGCGGCCCGGCGCCGGCGAATACTCATGCGCCACGTACCCCGTGTACCCTAAATCCGCGATGGTCTTCGCAATGAATCGGTAGTTCAGCTCCTGCGTGTCGTCGATCTCGTGCCGCCCCGGATTTCCGCCCGTGTGAAAATGCGCGATCCACTGAAGATTGTCCTTGATGGTCCGGCAAATATCGCCTTCCATGATCTGGAGGTGATAAATGTCGTACAGCAGCTTCACCCGCGGCGAGTTGACGCGTTTCATCACATCCACGCCCCAAGCAGTGTGATCGCACATGTAGTCTTTGTGATTCACCTTGCTGTTCAGCAGCTCCATACAAATATTCACGCCCTTGTCTTCCGCATGCGACTTGATCCGGTTCAGAAACGCGACGCAGTTGTCCGCGCCCTCGGCATCCGGCATGCCGCGCCGATTCCCCGAAAACGTGATGACACTGGGCGCGCCGAACGCCGCCGCCGCATCGATCGCCTCCCGCATCGACGCTTCGATCCGAGCATGATTCTCCTTGCGGTTCAGGGCGTCCGGAATCGTCCCGCCGGGACCTGACGGGTACATGGTCGGGATCAGCCCGTATTTCTTCAGCATCGGCCAATCGGGCGGAGAGATCAGATCGTAGCCCTTGCATCCCAGGCGCGCCGCAATCCGGCAGGTTTCTTCAAACGGCATCGATGGAGCGAATACGCCTCGCGTCACGCATTGCTTCAGCCGCCCCTTGCGTTGCACGACTTCGGAATCCTGCGCAACCGCCGCCCCAGCCGCCAGCGCCGCGACAAATTCTCTTCGACCTAACCCATTCATGGCACCACCTCGTTCAACACATGTCCCACGGAGCCGCTCGGAATCTCGACTTGCAGAATCGCCGCTACCGTCGGAGCGATATCGTTCACCGCCACCGATCGCGCATACGACCCCGCCTTGATCCCCGCGCCCAAGAACAAAATCGGCACGTGATTGTCGTAGTCGAACGGCGTGCCGTGCGTGGTCCCGTTCGCATCGAACATGTAATAGGGATCCGGAATAATGTATAAGTCTCCGGAGCGGGTCGCCATAAATCCCACACTGACCCCGCGGCTGATCGAATCCTGCTGCACGCGCCCGGCGAGAAGGTCGTGACGCGTGTAGACCCGGAAAATATGCTCCACCGAGCCGGCCGCTTCGGCCGCCACTCGCTCCACCTCCGCCGGGTCCAGTTTCAGCTTGTCCACCATCTCCAGATTCAAGTAGGGCATGGTGGCGGACCCGCCGACAATCCACTTCCCCGCTCCAAACCGATTCGTGAGCGCTGTTGAAACCTTCTCGAGCACCGCCGATCCCTTCAACCGTCCTCCCGGCATCTTGCGCGCCTGGTTTACTTCCGGCACCGGCGCGACTCCATGGTCCGCGGTAAGTACGATCAACGTATTCCCAGCGCCAACCTGCTTGTCGGCGTAAGCAAATAATTTCCCCAGCAGCCGGTCCGTCCGAATCGAAATGTCTCGAACCTCGGGAGCGTCCGGCCCAACCGCGTGGCCCACGTAATCGTTCGATGAAAAGCTCACGGCAAGAATATCAGGCGAGTTATGATGCCCCAACTTCTCTCCATCGATCGCCCGCTCCGCGAACTCCTCGATCATTTCGTTGCCCCACGGCGTCGCCTCCAGCGATCCGCAATAGCGGACATCCGTGCCCTTCGTCATGGTGCAGAACGGCTTCGCCGAATCGCTCTTGGCATCGAACGGGAGCCATTTCGCGTTCACCAACTGCTTGTAGCGCTCCTCGCCGTTCACCTTGCGCGCCCACTCCGGCAGATCCGCGCGATAGTACGTGCTGGTGACCCACGCATTGCTGTCGTTGTCGTACCAGTAGGCCGCGTCGGCCATGTGACCCGCGGGAAGAATCGCGCTGCGATCCTTGATCGAAATTCCGATCACCTTCGAATCGCCGCCCTGCATCTTCAATTCGTCGCCCACCGTGCTCACCAGCAGCCTTCGCGGCGACGATCCACTGCGCGCGCCCGCCGCCACCAGCTTCGTCTCCGGATCGGAAACACTGGTGACATTCTGTTTCGCCTGCCGGTCATACCACTCGTTGGCGATAATCCCGCTGATCGACGGCGTCGCACCGGTCAGGAACGTCGAGTGCCCCACTGCCGTCACCGTGGTCGATTGCAAATAGTGCGCATCGGTAAACACGGCCCCATGCTCCAGCAGCCGCGTGAATCCCGAGTTGTAATCGCCGCGAAAACGCAGCAGGTAGTCGTAACGAAACTGGTCGATCACGATCGCCAGCACCAGCTTGGGTTTCGGCGCCGGCGCGCCCGAGGCAACGTCGGGCACAACCGGAATGGCCGCCAGAAAAAAGATGAGTGTGGATCGTAGGCGTCGCATGGATCTTCAATTATCCGCCATCGGCCGGCCCCAGCGGGCACTTTTCTCGAACTTGTTTGTCTAATGTGGGGGAGGCTAGAATAAGATTCAATAAAGGAGTCCGTTCAACTCATGTTTCGTACGCCCATTCTCCCGGCGCTTGCCGTGTGCGCAGCCGGGCTCGTTTCCAGTTCCGTCGCTTCGGCGCAAACTAAGGTCGGCGTGATTAACTTTCAGAAGGCCATCCTGGACACCGCCGACATCAAAAAGGCCTCCACCGATTTACAAAACAAATACAAGGCGCGCCAGACCGCGCTCGAACAGGTGCAGCGCGAGCTCAGCGACATCCAGACCCAGCTTCAATCCAGCCAGGGCCGGCTCAGCGCCGCTGGGGAAGCCGATCTCACCGCCCGCGGCCAGCGCAAACAGCGCGAAGCACAGCGCCTGAGCGACGACCTGCAAGCCGACGTGGAACGCGAACGAACCGACATCCTTCAACGCGCCGGCACCCGCATGACCGAAATCATCAAGAAGATCGCCGACGAAAAAGGCCTGGACGTGGTCATCGACACCACCAACGCCTACTTCTTCAAGCCCGCGCTCGAAATCACTACCGAAGCGACGGCGGCGTACGATAAGGCGTATCCTCTCAAGTAACGAATGTCCCGATTCCTCGAAGAGTACGGCGCCGGCGAAGAGCAGCGTGAGCGGCTCCTCAAGCGGATCGTCATCTGGGGAGTCGCGGCCATTGTCGTCGCCCTCGGTTTGTATTTCACGTTCCGCGACTGGCGTCAGGAGCAGGTCGTAAAGCAGTTTTTTTCGCTCCTCGATCAAAAGAACTACCAGCAGGCTTACGCCATGTGGGGCTGCACACAGGACCACCCCTGCAAGTATTATTCGCCCGAAAAGTTTAATGAGGACTGGGGACCCTCCAGCGCCTTCGCCGGCGTCGCAGCGCCGAAAATCGATCACATCGACAATTGTGGCGGCGGTGTAGTGTTCGACGTCGAGAACCCGAAAACGGACCCGCTCGGCCTGTTCGTCGACAGCAGCACGAACCTCATCGGCTTCGCCCCCGGCCCCCGCTGTCCCGGCCGGCACTTCCAGTTGTGGGAATTTCTGAAATCGCGCTTCGGCTAAACGGGCGCGCGGTCCAGCGCCGCGGACCATGAAATGGCACAATGAAGTTTTTGGACCCGTTTTTCCCGGATGGAGTTTCTAAGTCAGCCCAACTTGCTGGATGCGCTCGAGTGCGTCCTCCCCACGGCGGGTATCTCGGTTCTGGATACACCCACTCTGGGGCTTCTGGGGAGCGTACCCGCCGATTTCGCAGCGGCGGTGCGGCAGCGCTACCGTAATGCGACCGTCTTGCATTTCGGCCCTGAATGGAGTGAGCAGGCGCCGGAGCAAATCGGCAACGGCGCTTTACAGCGCCCCTGGTCGACACCGGTAAGAAAGTTCGATGCGGTTGTTGCAGCGATTCCGCCGGGGTATTTACTCAGACCGGTAGTAGAATACATATCCCAGCTTGCCAGCCGGCTGGTTCTGGATGCGCGCACTTCGCCCGATCTGTGTTCGGCGCGCCTGATTTTATCGAAGTTCGGCTTCCTCACGGAAATGCGCGGGCCGGTTTTGACGGCGTGTCATCCCGCCGGAAAAATTGTGCCCCGCAGACCGATTCTGGTCCACGTGCACATTCCGAAAACGGCCGGCACCTCCTTTAACAAGCTTCTTGAGCAGACCTTCGGCGAACGGCACCTCAATTGCCACTCTCCGCAGCCGGGCTTTGAATACTCACCGGAAGCGTTTGCCCAGATTTTGTGGGAGCATCCCGGCCTCGTTTCCATTAGCTCTCATTCGTTTCGTTGTTTCCCGCATACTGTCGCAGATCGTATCCCGCTCTATGTCTGTTTCCTGCGGCAGCCTCTGAATCGTCTCATCTCAAACATGGCGTATATCAAGGAGAATTTACACGCGTTTCCGGAGCCGGTCAAGCGATACTATCCCCACGCCGCGGACCGCCTGCCGATACGGGAATTGCTGTGCTGGTGCCTGGATCGAGGCGGTGAACTGGGCCGGTTAGGACACGCGACTCACTATCTTGCGGAATCCGAATGGAATGCGGCGATCCATTCCCTTTATCCGCCCCACCAGCGTACCGAAGCCGCCGCCGGAACTCTGCGGCGTTGTTACGACGAACTGGCGGGCGAGCTCGCTCAGCAGGTGCTGGAACGGTTTCTGTTTGTAGGCCTGACCGAGCAGACCGCTGAGAGCGTAAAACTGTTGAGTCTATTCCTGGCTCCGTACGCGCTCTCTTTGGCCGGCCTTCCCGGTCGCGCGAACGGTTCGAAGGAAGACGCGATCAGCCAGCCGTGGCTTACCGCGAATGACGAAGTCGGCCGGCGAGCTTTGGCCTACGCCCAGGTTGACGAGCCGCTATACCGGTACGCCTTGCGACGAATGGACCGGCAGCAAGCAGCGGTCGCCGCGTTGTCAGCCCGGCAAGCTGTGTAGACGGGGTAAACGGACTCTGAAAAAGGGGGCTGACCCCCTTTTTCTGCGGACCGACAAAGCGGACCCCTTCTCGCGCTGCGCTAAACTAGCTTCGATAGGAGTCCGACCCCCTTGAAATCAATCGCGAGAAGCACCGTCCTCTTCCTCCTGCTCTGCACCGCAGCCCTCGCCGAGCATTACGACCCCATCGTCTTCGGCGCCCTTCAATGGCGCAGCATCGGACCGAACCGCGGCGGACGATCCATCACCTCGGCCGGCAGCGCCTCGCGTCCTAACGAATATTACTTCGGCGCCACGGGCGGCGGCCTCTGGAAGACCACCGACGGCGGCACCACCTGGAAGCCCGTCACCGACGGCCAGATCAAGAGTTCCTCGGTCGGCGCCGTCGCCGTGGCCGAATCGAATCCCGACGTCGTCTACATCGGCATGGGCGAAACCGAGCTTCGCGGCAACATCATGCAGGGCGACGGCGTCTACAAATCCACCGACGCCGGCAAAACCTGGAAGCACATGGGCCTCGCCGACACGCAGGCCATCGCGCGCATCCGCAGTCGACCCCGCCAACCCCGATATCGTCTACGTCGCCGCGCTGGGCCATCCCTACGGCCCCAACGCCGAGCGCGGCGTGTTCCGCTCGAAAGACGGCGGCAAGACCTGGCAGAAAGTTCTCTATAAAGACGACCACGCCGGCGCAGTCGACCTTACCCTTGATCCGCACAACCCCCGCGTCATGTACGCCGCCATCTGGGATGTCTACCGCACCTCCTGGACTCTTTCGAGCGGCGGCCCGCGCAGCGGACTTTACAAATCCACCGACGGCGGCGACCACTGGACCGAAATCACGCGCAACCCAGGCCTCCCGCAAGGCATCATCGGAAAAATCGGCGTCGCGGTTTCGGCCGATTCGAATCGCGTCTACGCCATGGTCGAAGCCGATGACGGCGGCCTGTTCCGCTCCGAAGACGCCGGCGCCACGTGGGCCCGCGTCAACGAAGACCGCCGAATCCGCCAGCGAGCCTTCTACTACTCCCGCATCACCGCCGATCCCAAGGACAAAGACACCATCTACATGATGAACACCGGCCTCTATCGCTCCACCGATGGCGGCAAGACCGTCAAGACCGCTTCGCCCGCAGCATGGCGATCAACACGATCTGTGGATCGCCTCCAACGATCCCAAGCGCATGATCAATTCCAACGACGGCGGCGGCAACGTTTCCGTCAATGGCGGCGAAACCTGGACCGGTGAAGACTATCCCACGGCGCAGCTCTATCACGTCGCGACCACCAACGACGTTCCCTATCACGTATGCGGCGCGCAGCAGGACAACACCACCGTCTGCGTCACCAGCGCGCCCGCCGGACGCGGAGGCGGAGGCGCGGGCAGCACGTTGGAACTCGGTCGACCCGTTTATTCGCCCGGCGGCGGCGAGAGCGGCTACATCGCGCCCGATCCCAAAGATCCCGACATTCTTCTATGCCGGCAGCCAGGGCGCGCTGCTCACCCGTTACGATCGCAACACCGGCCACATGCGCGACGTGCAGGTGTACCCGCTGTTCTTCTCCGGCATGCCGTCCAGCGCGCTCAAGGAGCGCTGGCAGTGGACCTTCCCCATCGTCTTCAATCCCGTCGATCCGAACATTCTCTACACCTCGTCGCAGCATCTCTGGAAGACCACCAATGAGGGCCAGACCTGGCAGATGATCAGCCCCGATCTGACCCGCGCCGATCCGAAAACGCTGGGCGATTCCGGCGGCCCCATCACCAAGGATCAGAACGGCCCCGAAATCTACGCGACCATTTTCACCATCGCGCCCTCGCCCAAAGACGTGAACACCATCTGGACCGGCTCCGACGACGGCCTGGTCTACATCACGCGCGACGGCGGCAAGAACCTGGAAGAACGTCACGCCCAAAGATCTGCCCGATTTCATCCGCATCAGCATCATCGACGCCTCGCCGAACAAGCCCGCCACGGCATACTTAGCCGCGAAGAATTATCAAGCCGACGATCGCCGCCCCTACGCCTATCGCACCGACGATTACGGCGCCACCTGGACCAAGATCGTCAACGGCATCCCCGACGACGATTTCGTCCACGTAGTCCGCGAAGACCCCAAGCGTCCCGGACTGCTGTTCGCCGGAACGGAACACGGCATTTATGTTTCCTTCGACAACGGCGCGGAATGGCAATCGATGCGCCTGAATCTCCCCGATACCCAAGTCCCCGATCTGCTATTCGAGGGCGACGATCTGGTCATCGCGACCCACGGCCGTTCGTTCTACATCCTCGACGACATCTCGCTTCTGCGCCAGCTATCGGGTCGAGTCCAGTCGACCATGTTATTCGCGCCCCGGCCCACCGAACGTTCGCTCGACCGCGGCGCGACCATCGATTACTTCCTCACCAAAGACACCGACTCCGTCAAAATCGACATTCTGGACGCGCAGGGCAAAGTCGTCCGTTCATTCGTCGGATCGCCTGAGGAAGAAAAGAAACTGGAAGATCGCCGCCGTGCCGAAAATCAGGACGACGAGGGCGGCGGCCGCGGCGGAGCCCGTCCGCCCACGCGTAAAGCCGGCGGCAACCGCTACACCTGGGATCTCCGCTATCCCGGCGCGACCACGTTCGAAGGCATGATCCTGTGGGGAGGCAACGCCGACCAAGGCCCGATGGCCGTCCCCGGACAGTATCAGGTCCGACTGACTGCCGAAGGCGTCACGCAAACCCGGCCGCTAAGAATCGAGCGCGACCCGCGCGAAATTCACATCACGCCAGCCGATCTGGAAGAGCAATTCAAGCTCGCCAGCGCCGTGCGCGACAAAACCAGCGAAGCCGACGAAATGGTGATCCGCATTCGCGATCTGAAAAAACAGCTCGAGGATCGCGTGAAAAAATCAGCGGCGTTAAACGCACCCGCCGAGCGCCTGACCACACGCCTGAGCGCCGTCGAACAGGACGTCTACCAGGTCCAGAACCGCAGCGGCCAGGACCCGCTGAATTTCCCCATCAAGATCAACAACCAGTTGGCCGCCTTGATGCGCATCATCGAAACCGGCGATGCCAAGCCCACCGATCAAAGCTACGTGGTCTTCAAGGAACTCTCCGCGCGCCTCGACGAAATCAAACAGCGCCTCGATCAGATCCTGAAAGCCGATCTGGCGACGTTCAACAGCGCCGCCACAGCCGCCGGCCAGCAGCCGGTTAAGTAAGGACGATCTCCGGGACCAGCCCCATCTGTCTCAAAATTACTTCGAACCGCGGTAGGGGACGCAGAACATCGTAGACCGGCGACACCGCCGCGTGCGTCAACCGTGGATCGCGCTCTTCATAAGCGAGCTCCAGATAATCGCACGCCCGTTCCTGGTCGAGCGCCATCCACGCCCGCATCATCAAATACGGCGATACCCGCTTCGCCTTATGCATCTCTTCCAGCGCGCGAACCCGCTGCCGCGCTTCCGCAATTCGACCCACTCCCGTGTAGATGCTCGCTTCCAGCGCGATCGCCATGGCCAACCCCGGTGTCAGCGCCGATCCTCGCTCTACCGCGTCCACCGCGTCTTGATTTCTCTTCAGCCCAAGCAGCGCCCGCGCCACGCCGAAATGCGCCCGCGGAAAATACGGATCCAGCTCCAGCGCCTTCGAATAAAACTCCAGCGCCGCCGCCGGCCGACGCTGCATGATCATGTTCTCGCCCGAGCTCGCCAGCACCACCAGCGACAGTGGATCGCACTCGCGCGCCCGCTCGAGCGCAGCCGCGGCTTCTTCCAGTCGACCCACGCCCGCGAGCAGATCGTGCGCGTACCACTGATGACCCGTCGCATATCCCGGATTCATCTCCAGCCCGCGCCGGAAATGCTCTTCCGCCGCGACCCAATCCCAATCGAACAGCGCCGCAATCGATCCCCGCGATACGTGAGCTTCCGCCAGCGTCGGATCCAGCTCCAGCGCGCGCCGCGCGGCTTCGCGAGCCTTCGGCATCGCCTCCCGCGCCGGCGCCGCCCCGAACTTCGCCAGCACGATGTACCCATCCGCCAGCCCCGCATACGCCAGCGCATATTCAGGATCTGCCGCGATCGCGTTCTCTAAATGCTCGATCCCCCGCGCGACCGCTTCATCCGTCCGCTTGTTCCAGTAATAGCGGCCCTTCAAATACGAATGATGCGCTTCCATGCTTCGCGTCTGCGCGCGCCCCGGACGCAACTCCACTTGCAACGCACCGGCCACGCCCGCGGTGATCGCGTCACGAACTGAAAACAGCTTCTCAGCCGGCCGCTCGAACGTCCCGGTCCACAGATAAGTGTGATCCCGCGCCGAGACCAGTCGCGCCGCGACGCGAGCCCATCCCGGTGCATACGCCCGCACGCTGCCTTCCAGCACCACGTCGACTTTCAACTCATCCCCGATCCGCGGATTCCACTGCGCCTTCGAATGCCACGCCACCACACGCAGCCCTTCCACTTTCGTGAGCGCGTCGATCAGCTCTTCCGTCAACCCGCCCGTCATCACTTCGCATTCTTCGCTGCCCTCGGTGTGCGAAAACGGCAGCACCACAATCGCCCGCCGCGTTCCTTCCGGCGTTGGTTCCACGCGTCCTACGCGAAACGCCGGCGCATATCCACCCTTCGGATATTCGATCATCAGCGCGTCCGCCAGTCCTTCGGTCTCGTAGTAGCGCTTGAGCTTCATGCGCAGCCGCCGCGCTTCCACGCGAACAATCGGGTCCAGCCGTGGATCGTATTCCTGCCGCCGGTCGAACACTTCCACGCCGATCACGAATTCCTTCAATTGATCGCCATGCCCGTCGAGCGTCTGGCTGACCGTAAAATCCAAAAATCGCGCCAGCCTTCCCGACCTCGCCATGGCACGGCTGGCGATGATTTTGCGCGTCTGGGCGCGGATCGACTCCGGTGTCATGTATTGTTGGACGCGCGAAACGCGCTGAGGACTCACTGCCGAACCGTCATTTTCGGACCTTATCCCGCTCATGAGGACACAATCTGACCCAAGTGATGTTTCAAGTGGTCCACGTAATCCACCATCAGGAACTCGAGCGTCACGGCCTCGCCATCCCCGATGCGGCACTCTGTCGCCAGCCGGTCGGCCGGAACCGCTTCCATTATATGAAGCAGATGCCGGTTATACGCGCTCCACCACGCTACCAGCTCGGTCCACGGGCGCTCCTGATAACGCCCCGCCGCGACCCACAGATTCTGCTCGTAACCCGGCATGGCGACCGTCGACTGGATCAGCCCGCGCACAAAACGATGATGATTATTCGCCGCGGAATCAAGCAAATGACCCAGAATCTGTTTTTTGCTCCAATGCCCATCCGGACCCGCATTCGAAGCCTGCGCGTCCGTGATTTGGCTCAGTTTATTGGAGGAAAGAACGGTTCGAAGTTCGTCGGCGGCGGATTTGAGGGTCTGCATAGTCAATTGTAAAGCAGAACCACCTGGGGGCCGACAGCTTACGGTAAGCGGAACAGTCGCGGGTTATCATCGTCTTCATGAGGTTAGCGGTCATCGGCCTTGGCTTCATGGGCAGCGTTCATCTGAAGGCGCTCGCCGATCTGCCCGAAGTCGATGTAGCCGTAGTTGCTCGCGATAAATCCAAGACTACTGCTGGCAACCTCGGACCGGTTGAAGCCGTTGATCTTTCGCATGTGAAGAAATTCCCCGGCATCGAAGCAGCCCTGGCCGATCCCGAGATCGACGCCGTCGACCTGTGCCTTCCCACCGACCTGCACGAATCCGTCACCCTCGAAGCCCTGCGCCGAGGCAAACACGTTCTAGTAGAAAAACCGATGGCCCTCGATCGCGCCGCGTGCAATCGTATGATCGACGAGGCTCGCCGAGCAAATCGCATCCTGATGGTCGCCCACGTCCTGCGATTCTTCCCCGCCTATCGAGCCCTGGAATCCGCCCTCAGTCAAGCCGGCGAAATCCGTAGCGCGACCTTTCGCCGCCGCTGCGCGCTTCCCACCTGGGCCACGTGGCAAAGCGACGCTAAGAAAAGCGGCGGCGCCGTCCTCGATCTTCTCATCCATGACCTCGACATGGCCCTGCATCTGTTTGGCCCTCCGTCCTCCGTCGCCGCCACCGGCCGCCAAGACCTTGCAAACGGGATCGACATCATCTCCGCGCAGCTCAGTTACGATGGCTTCACCGTCGATATCGTCGGCGGCTGGCACTCCGGAAAATTTCCGTTGACCATGAAATACCGAGTCATCGGCGCCAACGCCACGCTCACCTACGATCTCAACTCCAGGCCGCCGCAAATCCATCGCGCAGGCCAATCTGAAGACCTGCCGCTCAGCTCCACCGGCGGCTACACTGACGAAATCGCTTACTTTATCGAATGCGTCCGCAGCGGCGCGCAGCCCGCCAAGTGTCCTCCCGAAGAATCCGCCCGCGCAGTAAGCTTAGCCTTGACCCTCATGGAATCCCGCGCCAGAAACGGAGAAACGATCCCATGGAAATCGGAGTAATGTTCTGGGCGGATGCTGGACGCGCACCTCTGGTGCGCGAGTCACGCGATGACTTTAGTGAAATCCTCTCGCTCGGCGTCCGCTGCGGACAGTTGGGAATCGGCGGAAGCATCCATCTGACTCCCGAATTCGCGTCTGACTGGAAAACCGCCCTCGCCCGCGAGCATTTCTCCATCGCCACGGTCGTCTGCGCGTATGAAGGTGAAAGTTACGCCAACATCGCCACCGTCGAGCGCACCGTCGGCTTCATTCCCCGCTCCACTCGCGACGCCCGCGAGCGCCGCACCATGCAAGTAAGCGATTTCGCCGCGATCCTGGGCGTCCCCGGCATCGCGTGCCACATCGGGTTCATCCCGCGAGACCGAACTTCTCCCGACTACGCGGCCATGATCGACGTGACCCGCCGCATCTGCGGCCACGCCGCCCGGCACGGCCAGACCTTCGCTCTCGAAACCGGCCAGGAACCCGCCGAATCTCTTCTGCATTTCCTTGAAGACGCGGCTCGCGACAATCTGAAAATCAACTTCGACCCCGCCAACATGATCCTCTACGGCACAGGCGACCCGATCCAAGCCTTCGAACTTCTCGCGAAGCACGTGGTCTCGATCCACGCCAAAGATGGCGATTGGCCCACCGCCCCCGGCCAACTCGGAGTCGAACGCCCGCTTGGTTCGGGTTCGGTAAACATCCTGCGCTTCATCGACGCCCTCAAGCGCCACCGCTTCAACGGCATCCTAGCGGTGGAACGCGAAATCGACGACCAGCCCCGCCGCCTGGCCGAAATCCGCGCCGCAGTCTCCCTCCTGGGTACACTAATCTGATCAGACCAACGCTACAGTGTGCAAAAAGGGGGACTGGCTCGAATTTCGCTGCCTTTGCGAAACTTCGTGCCGGTTGCGCTTTTTGCCCCGTCCTCAATCATCCGATTCGCAACCCGCGACGCACAGCGGCCAAACATGTGCCTCAACATTAGCCGGTGTCGTGAGTCAGAAAATCGCAGCATTACATGCCGGGGCTATAATGGCCATCCGGCCCCAAAGTCATTCCGAGCGGAGCGAGGAATCTGCTTTTCGTTCGGCTGTTATCAACGCTTCAAAAGCACATCCCTCGCTGCGCTCGGGATGACGGGCGTTGCAAGTATGACTACGTGGGGCAGCAATTATCCAACGAACTTCTGACTCAGAACGCTGGAAGGAAAACCATGGGACAAGAAACTTTCTGCAAAGCCCGGCTGCTCGGCAAAATATCGCAAGGCAAAGCCCTGCTCGAAACCGATTACGTCCTCTTCCGCGGCGACTTCCGGGTCAAAATCCCCTTTCGCAGCATCACGAAAATTGAAGCGAACGGCGCGTGGCTTGAAATCGATTCGATCGAAGGCTCCCTCGCGCTACACCTTGGCCCAGCCGCCGAAGCCTGGAAACGAAAAATCCTCAACCCGCCCTCGCGACTCGCGAAACTCGGAGTAAAGCAAGGAATGCAAGTCTCGGTCTCAGGCGTGAAAGACGATCAACTCAAAATCGAGATCGAGCAAACCGGTGCGACCCTTCGAACCCGCGTCACGCCGAAATCCGACATCATCCTCTACGCCGCCGACGAGAAACCCGCGCTCAATCGTCTGGAAGCGCTCTCGCGTTCCATAAAACCGAACGGCGCCATCTGGATCATCTATCCGAAAGGCGTCAAACACATCACCGAAGGCGACGTGCTCCGCGCCATCCGCGCGGCTTCGCTGACCGACGTGAAGGTCGCGTCTTTTTCGGCGACCCATACCGCTCTTAAAGCGGTAATTCCGTCAGCGCGCCGCGCGATAACTTCCTAGCACCCGCAGAAAATCGCACAGCTCGCCCAGATGCCCCAGCGCATTGCGAACGCGCACATCCTCGCGATGCCCCAATAAATCGACGTAAAACATGTACTCCCACGGCTTCCCCCGCTGCGGGCGCGACTCGATTTTCGTCAGGTTCAGATCCCGCAGCGCCAGCGCGCTCAAGGCCCGGAACAAAGATCCAGGAACGTTGCGCGTCGAAAACACCAGCGACGTTTTCCACTTCGATCCGCGCCCGCGCGCTTTCGCTCCGCGCGGCTCCAAGAAGAAAAATCGCGTGAAATTCCGCTGGTCGTCTTCGATCTCGCGCTTCAAGATCGTCCCGCCATAAATCCGAGCTGCCAGTTCCGACGCGATCGCCGCCGCGCCTTTCGGCCGTTCCGCCATCACCATTTTCACGCTGCCCGCGGTGTCGTAAAACGGAACACTCTCAATCTTCCGGTGCTTCGCGAAAAAATCGCGGCACTGGTTCAGCGCCACCGGATGCGAATAAACCTGCCGCACGCTCGCGAACTTCGTCCCCGGCGGAGCAATCAAATGATGCACGATCCGCACATTCGTCTCTGCCGTGATTTCGAAGTCGTATTTCAGCAGCAGGTCGTAATTCTCATGCACCGAGCCCGCCAGCGTATTCTCGATCGGCAGCGCAGCCGCATCCACGTCGCCCGCGCCCAGCGCTTGAAACGCTTCTTCGAATCGCTGGCACGGAACCGGCTTTGCGTTCGCGCCCGCCAGTTGCCGAATCGCCTGCTGGCTGAACGCGCCGAGTTCCCCTTGAAACGCGACCTTCACGACGCTCACTTACGAACTGCGCCGTCCCAGCGCCGGGCATCGTCAGGAGGAAGCCCCATCAGATCCAGGACCCGATCCACGCTGTGCTCGACGATCTCGGCCACACTTTCCGGATGATGATAGAACGCCGGCATCGGCGGAGCCAGAATCGCTCCCATTTCCGCCAGCGCCGTCATCGATCGCAGATGCCCCAAATGCAGCGGCGATTCCCGCACCATCAGCAGCAGCCGGCGCCGTTCTTTTAAAATAACATCCGCCGCGCGGATCATTAAATTGGAACTGATCCCCGCCGCGATCGACGACATGGTGTGAATCGAGCACGGTGCAATCACCATGCCCGCGGTCTGAAAAGATCCGCTCGCCAGCCGGCACCCGATGTCCTCCACCGGATAGCTGCAATTCGCCAGCGCCCTAAAATCGGCCGCGGTTTTCCCCATTTCCAGATGCGCCGTGCGCTCGCCCGATCGTGAAAGGATAAGGTGCACTTCCACATCGCCGCGCTCGCGCAATTTTTCGAGCAGCCGCCATCCATATACGGACCCGCTGGCGCCCGTGACGCCCACTATCATGCGTAACTGCTCTGTCATTTCCCCCGCCAAATGGATTTGCGCTAAAAACGGCCTGCTGCGGCTCTCTTTGTTCTGAATTCCGAACAGAACTCCAAAAATGCGCCTTGCCCTTACTCCCACAGCACGTTATAATCCGAGATTCGGTCTTAACAGATCCTACGCGAATCCGTTCTTGCAACTCAAGCGCCAAAGGAGCGCCGCACCGAACCTCTATCATGGAGGAAGCAGGCCAGAAACTCAAGCGCGTCCGAGAGCGCCTACGACTCAAGTTCCGCGACGTCGAAGAAGCCAGCGCACGGATTGCCGCGCGCTACAACAACGATGAGTTTCTCGTGGCCCTAAGCCGGTTGGCCGACATCGAAAACAAGGGGACCATGCCATCGGTCTACCGTTTGTACTCGCTGTGTGCCATTTACCGGCTGGACTTGGCAGAGGTGCTCTCCTGGTACGGTATCTCGTTGAGCGCTCTACCCGGCGATGCCGACGTGATCCAACATACCCGTACCCACGCGCTCGGGTTCCACAGCGAGGAAGGCGAAGTGCAGGTCCCGCTCGCCCTCGACCCCGGTATCGACCTGAGCCGCACCGCGTATTTGAGCCGCGTCATCCAAAGGTGGGGAACTCTCCCGTTGATGTTGCTGAAAAATATCGATCTGCGAAATTTCCGCTACGGCTTCATCGGCACCGACGACTGGTTCATGTTCCCGTTGATCCCGCCTGGCTCGCTGGTGGTAATCGACGACACTCGCCGCCGCATCGCCCCCTCGGGCTGGACCAGCGAATTCGACCGGCCCATTTATTTTCTAGAACATCGCGAAGGATATCTGTGCGGCTGGTGCAACCTGCGCGAGGGCCAGCTGATTATCCAGCCCCATCCAGCTTCACCCTGTGAAGCAGAATTCTACGCCTATCCTTCTGATATCGAAGTAGTTGGTCAAGTCACAAGCGTGGCTCTGACGTTGGGACTTTCCCCGCCCCGCCCGAGTCGTTCCTGAGTGTTTCGAGCAGCGCCTCCAGTTCCTGGCAGAACAGCTCGCGCGCCGGCGTACGCGCCGAATCCGGCGCTAGCGTTCTGTAAATACGCGACTTCAACCAATGGTCGATCACCATCGGCCGCGGATCCTCAAGACCATCCAGGTACGCGGTCAGGTCCGCATACTGCTCGCGGAGCGTTAGTTTCACCCACTCGTGAAAGCTCTCTTCGTGGCTGTGGCGAAGGGCGTTGCTGCTTTCCTCCCGCCCGAACATGGTGCTCAAGCCGTGGTGCCGGTAGATCCCGGAGTTGGAATCGCGCAGCGAAGCCAGATAGAAAAGGCGGCCGAACAGAGATGGAATCTGAGCCAGCGTGTGCCGCCAAAGGTCGCCGGAGGCAGTTCTTTCCAACATACCTTTTGGTCTGAAACGAGGCATGTTCGTGTAGCTATTGTACGCCAATCAGCCCGCGGTTCAGCGATTTCTGGCCGCTTCCTGATTTGTTCTGATTTCCGAAAACGTCAGCGCCTCGCGAAGTTGGCCGGCATATTCCGGCATATGCTGGCCGCGGTAAGGACGTATTACCAAAATCCAAAGGAGACCTAAACCCCATGCTCAAAAGAATCGCTCTGCTGTTCGCCGCGCTCGCTGTTTCGACTGCCTTCGCTTCGCAGCCGCCCGTCAAGGACATACCTCAACCGCCCTGCTTGCCCTGCACCGCCCGATAACGCTGCCAGCTCTATCGAACCGCGAGGGCTCAGCCCGCCGCCGGTCCGCGGCCCTCGCGGGTTTGGTAGTACCGCAGCTCTCTTTCATTCCCGCCTCTAAACCGCTAAACTCTTGGTTATACATCCATTGAGTTTTATGGTGCAGCATTGGTTGGACTGGGCCGCGCATCTGGATTTGGCGGCGACCATCGCTTTGATTGTCAGCTTGTCCCTGAACGGGCTCTTCCGGCGGTACCCCTGGTTTTTCGCATATATAGCCGCTGACGCGCTTGAGGGCGTGGCGGCGCTCGCATTTTTTGGCGGTAATCATCGTAACAATCAATATGCATACCTGTATCTGGCGGGACAATTCATAAAACTGATCCTGGCTATATTCGTCGTATTGGAGCTTTACAGAGTCGCGTTGCGGAGACACCCGGCTTTAGCGAAATTCGGACGAAATTCCGTCGCGTATGTCCTGATTGCCGCTGCGATGGTAGCCGGGGCTGGTCTGATGATCGATCGCTACGTGCCACCCGGCCGCTCTCCAATCCTGCACCGGTTCAATTCCCTGGAGCGCACGATGGACGCCTGGCTGGTGATTTTTCTGATCCTGATCAGCCTGTTCATGACTTGGTTTCCGGTGCGTCTGAGCCGCAACAGCGTTCTCTATATCGCGGGATTTGTCGTGTATTTTCTGTCTCACTCCGCCGGACTGCTGTTGACCAATGTCGATCCCCAAAGGACTGCGTGGATCGACACCGCGATGCTCGCGGTGGCCAGCGGGTGCCTGCTGATGTGGCTAGTGGCGCTGACGCCGGCGGGCGAAGAGACCACGACGGTGGTGGGGCACCGGTGGGATCCGGCGTCGATGGATCGCCTGACGGGACAATTAGACGCGATTAATGCCAGGCTCTTGCGTTTTTCACGCCGCTAACCCAGATTTGTCGAATATTTGGTTTGCATTTCGCGAACAACTCTAGTATTCTAGGCTGGCGATTGTGGAGGTGGCCAAGAAATGAATTGGGCTCTCACGGGAGGATTGATCGCAAGCGGGTCCTTTCTCCTGCTCCTCGCGTTGCTAGCGATTCGCTTGCTTCGCTACTGGAATGCGCCGCTTCCAGACTCCAGTTTGGAAACACAAGTGGAACCATTTTCCACGGCGAAATACGAGCCTATGGCGCGTCTGGCTTCTCCGGACGACTTGGTATTCTTGTCCTCGCTGCCAGGCTACCGGCGGGCCATCGGGCGCAAGCTGCGGCGTGAGCGGAACCGCATCTTCCGCATGTATTTGCTGGAGCTGGCTGGCGATTTCCTATGGCTCCACGCCAAGGCGCGAAGCTTGGTGGCTGAATCCCGTGAATCGGATGCGGAACCGGTACGCAAATTGATCCGCCAGCGTCTGACGTTTTGGCGAGCCATGGCGTCCATTGAGCTGCGCCTGCTGCTGCCCTGGGCCGGATTGCCGAGGATCGACGTCGCCGGACTGGTGGGGTCGATGGAGGCGATGCGCCATTCGGCCCGAAATACGCAGCCGATCTTGCAGTGATTCCTTAAACCATTCTCTATAACCGGCGAAGAATCGCCTTAGCTTCGCGCAAATTCTCGAATTGTTTTTCGGCTTCCTTGAACGCCCGGGTGTGCACGCAGCGACGCGCGCCGTTGTGCTCGGCCGGATAGCGCAGATGCAGCATTTCGTGAAATAAGACGTACTCCACCGCCAAACGTCCGGTCTGCGGCCGGTCGAGAACCCGGCTGAGGACGATGGCGTTGTGAGCCTGGTCGTAATGGCCGAGCATGGTTCGCGACGCATACGGACTCCAGCCGAGGAGCGGGCGCGACATCAGGCCGTGAAAATACCGGAAGTTCAGATCCTCGAACATTTCCTCCAGGTTGTAGCAGCGCCCCTGGGGAGGCTCCACACGTTTGCGTCCGCGCACCTGCCGGACTTGATCGAGACTGCGGCGCACATCGTGGCGATTCAAATAGCGGCGATAACGGTCGTTGCTCGAGGCGGGTACGGGACGCCGGAATAATTTCGAAAGAAGAATCTCGGCCAGCGCCTCCATCACCGGTTGCGGAGCGGCAGCCAGCGTATCCGCCATGCGCACATCCAGAGCGCCGTTCTCCAGTTTGACCTGTGCGTTGGCGTTGGCGTAGGTGCGAAACTGAACGCGAACCGAGGGCGGTGGCGTTCGCGGGCGCATGTCGCGAAACACGCGCGCAAAAACCTGCTCGGGTGTTTCCCCGTCCATTCTCACGAATGTAACACGTGTACCATGGTCAATGGTCCAGGGAAGAAGGGGACAGACCGCTCTGTCCACTGCCAGCCGTCTACGCGGCCCCGCGAAGTTGCCGGTGGGGACAGAGTAGGCTGTCCCCTTTTTCAGAAAGAGGAGGAGGAAGATTGCCCGGAGCTAAAATCACCGCGCTCGGCTGCTACGTGCCGCCCGGTGTGTTGACCAATCAGGATCTCGAAAAGATGGTCGAGACCAACAACCAGTGGATTGTCGATAGGACAGGCATAGTCGAGCGCCATATCGCGGCGCCGGAAGTGGCCACCTCCGACATGGCGGTCGAAGCCGCGAAAATCGCTCTGGCGCAGAGGGGCGTCGCGGCAACGGAACTCGACGCGATCATCGTCTGCACGGTGACGCCCGATATGCTGTTCCCGGCGACCGCGTGCCTGGTGCAGGATCGTCTGGGCGCGAAAGGAGCGTGGGGATTCGATCTGATCGCCGCGTGTTCCGGCTTTGTCTACGGCCTGACCACGGCGGCCCACTTCGTGATGTGCGGTACGCACAAGAAAGTGCTGGTGATCGGCTCCGATACGATGTCGCGGATTATCGACTATACGGACCGCGGCACGTGCATTCTGTTCGGCGACGGAGCTGGCGCGATGCTGATCGAGCCGGCGGAGCCAGGCGAAGGATTTATGGGATTTTTGAACGAAATCGACGGATCGGGTGGCGATTATCTGAAACAGCCCGCCGGAGGGAGCCGCATGCCGGCCACGGCGGAAACGGTGGCGCAGAGACTGCATTTCGTGAAACAGGACGGCCAGCAGGTGTTCAAATATGCGGTGCGGAAGATGTATGAAATGAGCCGCGATCTGCTGAATCGTCACGGCCTGACGGCGAAGGATGTGAAGGTGCTGATTCCGCATCAGGCCAATAAACGCATCATCACGGCCGCGGCGGACCGGCTCGGCTTGCGTGACGATCAGGTGATCATCGACATCGACAAATACGGCAATACCACGGCGGGCACGATTCCGCTGGCGACGCGCGACGCCATCGAGCAGGGAAAACTCAAAAAAGGCGACCTGGTGATTTTCGCGACTGTGGGCGCGGGGTTCACCGTGGGCGTGAACCTATGGCGGTGGGCGTATTGAGATTGACGAAGAAAGATCGCTCGCTGACGCGCGCGGCTCCGCAAGTTTAGCTGATCTGACCCATCCAGAACCCCGCCTTTGGTAACCTGAAAACATGCAGGGTCCGCTTCAAAATTTGGAACAGTGGGACGATTTCGTCGGCAAACGCTACGACCCCGACCGCAAGACACAGGAGTTTCGCGATTATCGCAATACTACGCCGGGCGTGAAGGAGTTTTACCGCCAGAATCATACGCATCAGACCCGGGATTTCGTACTCGAAAAGAAACGGCAATACGGCGCGCTCAACAAAACCAAAATGGGGATTTGGGAGGCGCTTGAATACTTGAATACGCTGGTGGATGACAGCGATCCGGACACGGATCTGAGCCAGATCGAACATAATTTGCAGACCGCGGAGGCGATTCGACGGGATGGGCATCCCGAGTGGTTTCAGCTCGCGGGGCTGGTCCACGATCTGGGAAAAGTGATGTGGCTGTGGGGTGAGCCGCAATGGGCGGTGGTCGGCGACACGTTTCCGACCGGCTGCGCGTATTCGAGGAAAATCGTGTTCCCCGAGCTTTTCGCGGCGAATCCGGATTCCCAGCGTCCCGAGTATCAGACGCGCGCGGGCATTTATGAAGAAGGCGCGGGGCTCGACCAGGTGGATATGTCGTGGGGCCACGATGAGTATTTTTATCAGGCCGCCAAGGAATATTTGCCGGAGCCGGCGCTGTACATGCTTCGTTATCACTCGTTCTACGCGGCACATCGCGAAGGCGCGTATGACTATCTGATGAACGATCGGGATCGCGAGATGTTTGAGTGGGTGAAGAAGTTTAACCCGTACGATCTGTATTCGAAGGGTCACGCGAAACCGAATCCGGTGGAGCTGCGGCCGTACTATGAGCGGCTGATCGGGAAGTATTTTCCGAGTCAGGTTTCGTTCTGAGTTATGGCCACCGATTCACACAGATAACACGGATAAAAATTGCTCAGCGCTTTGGAACGGCCTTGACATCGCGCCAAAGTTTTGATTCCCCGTGTTTGAGCTGCGCTTCGCCGCGGCGGACGACCCTTTCCTCGCGCGGCGTCAAGCTGTCGGAGCCTTTATCACGCGAGGAGGAAGCCGCTTTGCCTGCCATTGTGCTTCGATTATCCCGCAAACGATGGCGCTATGGATTTTTTGGTTTAATCACGATTTCGCGGACGCCTTCGTCCAGGCCGAAGATTCTGATCACTTGAGGACCTTCGGGTTTGGGCTCGGGCTTCACGGCTTCTACAACTGGGGTTGGCGGCGGCGTGGGTGCGATAGGCGGAACCGGATGTAGCGCGGCTGTGAGCTGATCCGAAGTTGCTTCTAGGGTCAGAATCACGCTGCGGGATTCGACGGCGACTTGCATGGTTTGCGCGATTGCCGGAAGAGTCGGAAACGACTCCTTCAACGTCGCGGCGAGCGCGTTGGCGGCTCTTTCTGATACTGTGTCGAGGGTCGCGTGGAGTTCGAGACCGTCGCGAACCGAGACGGCTCCATCGAAATTTTGGGACTCGGCGTCGATGGGAACGAAGATGCTGGCAAGTGGATCGGGAAGCTGCGTCGCGACCACCCATAGATCATTGCCCCGCGCCAGGCGGGCCGCGCGGGCCAGCAGAGGCGAGTAGCGGCGATCGGTTTCGGCTTGATTACGATCCACGGCGTCTTCCAGCGTCTTGAGCAGGCCGATCAGAATGAGTTGATCGCTCATCTGGGCGACGCTGAGCGTGGTTTTTCCCGGCGAGATCCACACGTTAAGGCCGCGATAACTGGATGCCTTCATTCCGGCGGCGGATGCCTGGGCGCGCAAAGTTTCCAGGGGAAAATTGCCGAGCGCGATGGCCAGCAGCGACGGCGAAGAGATCAGGATCTGCTTCGAAGTCGCGATGAGCGGAAGATCGGGAAAACCCAGGCTGCCGGAACTGGAGAGCTCGGCTTGAATGGCTCCGGCAAATGGCGTTTGACGAAGATTTTCCCACTGAATTCCGACCAGCGCGGTGGCATCGGGCTCGGAGAGAGTCCACCAGCTTGGATGGGATTCGGCGGATGCGCAGGCCGCGGCGACCATCATTGTAAGGAAGAAACGCACGTACTAGAGAGATCGGAAGAATTCCTCAGTAGCTTAGCGTTTCAGAATTTTTTACCGGCAGTGCAGATCGTAAGGCATTGAAATCACAGGGGCGATCGCCTGGCAGACCGATTGCTTGCATCCCCAGTCATGGAACGAAAGGACTACGGGGAGGCATTTGTGACCGGGTACACCGCGACGCGGCGGTTCCTGCTTGCGCTGGGCGCAGCCATGGAAATGGCCGACGAAATCGCACAGGCGGCGTGGGTGCGCGGCTGGGAATATCGGGATCAGCTTCGCGACCCGGGGATGGTCGGGTTTTGGGTGAACTCGATTGCGCGCAACTTGTATCGAGCGCAATTTCGCGGGCCGATCACCATGCCGATGGAAGGACTGAATCCGTCGTATACGATGGAGCTGAATACACTGGAGCTGAAGCGTCTGCTCGATCGCTGCCCGCTGCGGGACCGGAAGCTGCTCGAGAGGAATTTACAGGGTTACTCGGCGGAAGAGATCGCACAGGAGTCGGGAATCACGTCAACGGGAATTCGAGTGAGGCTGCTGAGAATCCGCAATTCGCTGCGCGAGCAGACGGCCGCCGCAGCTTAGCTTCGAATTTAAAAGAACACCTAAAAGAACAGGGGCGCCCCTTTGACCGCGAGTACGCTCACGGCCGAGCGACCTGTCGAGTACAGGCGGACTTCCATCACACGCACACGGCGGCCAGTTCAACTAGTATTGCCGGCTCAGGTGGAATCGACTCTCTAATGGAAGAGCGTACGATCTCCTCTGCTACAAAATAGAACGGGTTTAGAAAATGGCTTCGTGGGACGAAGTGATAAGTTGTAGATATTATGAGGACAAAAGGTCACAATTGCGATAGCACTGCTCACTCGGCCAGTCGCGTGCCGGAAAAAATCAAGAGCGACCTTACGCTTCGCGTATTTTGAAGTGATCCTGCATTTCTTTCGCGCCATCCTGCCATTTGCCGTCCCACGAGATCCGAAGACGAACGACCCGCGAATCTACTTCTGTGGACGTTGCCTGAAGAGAAAGAATCAAATCGCACGGCCCATTCCAAACGGTCTTGAGATTATTTGGCGCGATGATCGGATGAATTTGGACCCTACCAGTCTTCCATACGCTGCAAATATCGAAATCCATAGCGCTCCCAATGTTGTGCTTCAACGGATTCGACTCTTGATGGCGGCAATGAATTGGGACCGTCGCCTTCCAAGTAGTCCGCCAGCTTCCACCTGGAGCAGGTTCCTCAACCTGGAGTAGGCGAACATCAGTATTCGTCGCGGTGAACCAACGGCGTCTATTTGAGACGAGCAAATGGTAGTAGCGCGCCTCATCAACTTTCTGCCCTGTAGTAGCATTACTCACATCAATCTTTTCACCCTCGTCGCTCAGCAGTCCAACTATTAGATTTGGTGGCGAGAAGGTCAATCGAATCCAATTCCCGAACAATGCGACGATCACACTACCTATCGTTCCGATTGCGACGAGAATGTTTACATATAACATTCGGATATAATACTACCCCAATTGGGCTGTCGCATCGATTTCATTCGCGCGGGAGCTGGCGCGAAGATGCCTCGGTCGACCGCTTCCTTCGGGCGCGGCTCGTTGACCTCATCTGCAGTTGTTACTAACTTCGGCGGGACCAGCTGGCTTTTAGGAAATCGTGGTTCATTCGGGCGATTACCTCTAGATGGATGCCTTTTGGGCATACCGCTTCGCATTCACCGATGTTGGTGCATTGGCCGAAGGATTCTTTGTTCATCTGGGCGACCATTTTTAGGGCCCGGGAATCGCGTTCGGGTTGGCCTTGGGGGAGCAAGCCGAGGTGGCTGATTTTTGCTCCGGTGAAAAGAGACGCGCTGGCGTTGGGGCAGGCGGCTACACAGGCTCCGCAGCCGATGCAGGCGGCGGCGTCCATGGCTCGGTCGGCGTGATCCTTGTCGACCAGAATCGTGTTGCCGTCGGGGGCGCTGCCGGCGGGGACGCTGACGTATCCTCCGGTCGATGATGATGCGGTCGAAGGCGCTGCGGTCCACCATCAGGTCGCGCAGGACGGGGAAGGCTTTGGCTCGCCAGGGTTCGAGGTACAGTTCCTGACCGTCTCTGGAAGTGGCGCAGCGTGAGCTGGCAGACGGTGGTTTTGGCTAGCGGGCCGTGGGCGATGCCGTTGATGACGAATCCGCAGGAGCCGCAGATGCCTTCGCGGCAATCGTGCTCGAAGGTGATGGGGTCTTCGCCTTTGAGAATCAGATCTTCGTTCAACACGTCGAGCGCTTCGAGCATGGACATGTCGGGGTTCAGGCCGTCCTTTTCGTAGCGGGCCATGCGGCCTTTCGAGGCTCGATCTTTTTGGCGCCAGATGTGGAAGATCAGTTTCATTGAGTTGCGGTGGCTGCGCGCGTGAGGCCGACCGCTTCCTTGGGTCGCCGCTCGTGGGGGGCGTGATTGGGGGATGGGGTCATTTGTAGCTCCTTTGGGACGGGATGCACGTATTCGAAGGTGAGCGGCTCCTTGTTCAGCTTGGGCGGCTGGGCGTCGCCGGTGTATTCCCAGGCGGCGACGTAGCTGCAATGCTCGTCGTCGCGCAGGGCTTCGCCGTCGGGGGTCTGATGCTCCTCGCGGAAATGGCCGCCGCAGGATTCGTCGCGATCGCAGGGCGTCGATGCACATCAGCTCGGCGAGTTCGAAGAAATCGGCGACGCGGCCGGCTTTTTCGAGCGATTGATTGATTTCTCAGCGCGGCTCCGGCGACTTTGACGTCGCGCCAGTATTCGTCGCGCAGTTCGCGGATCTTTTCGATGGCGCGCATCGAGCCCTGCGGCGTTGCGGGACATGCCGCATTCGTCCCACATCAGCTTGCCGAGCTCGCGATGGAAGGAATCGACGGTGCGGGTGCCGCTGGCGTCGAGCAGGCGGCGCGTGCGCGTGCGCGACTGCTTCGAGGCCGGCATGAAATTCGGGATGGCCGGGATGGACTTTTTCGAGCTTGCTGCTCGCCAGGTAGTTGCCGATGGTGTACGGGATGATGAAATAGCCGTCGGCGAGGCCCTGCATCAGCGCGCTGGCGCCCAGGCGGTTGGCGCCGTGATCGGAAAAATTCGCTTCGCCGATGACGAACAGGCCGGGGACGGTCGACATCAGGTTGTAATCCACCCACAGGCCGCCCATGGTGTAGTGAATCGCGGGATAAATGCGCATGGGGACCTGATACGGATTTTCGCCGGTGATGCGCTGGTACATTTCGAAGAGGTTGCCGTAGCGCTCTTCGATTACGTGGCTGGCCCAGGCGCTTGATGGCGTCGGCGAAATCGAGATAGACGCCGAGGCCGTGTTCGCCGACGCCGCGGCCTTCGTCGCAAACCGCTTTGGCGTTGCGCGAAGCGACGTCGCGGGGAACCAGATTGCCGAAGCTCGGGTAGCGGCGTTCGAGGTAATAATCGCGCTCGGCTTCGGGGATCTGATTGGGCGGACGTTTGTCGCCTTTCGCGAGCGGGACCCAGATGCGGCCGTCGTTGCGGAGCGATTCGGACATCAACGTGAGTTTGGATTGATAGTCGCCGGAGACGGGGATGCAGGTCGGGTGAATTTGCGTGAAGCAGGGATTGGCGAAGGCGGCGCCGCGCTTGTAGGCGCGCCAGATGGCGGTGCAGTTGGAGCCTTTGGCGTTGGTGGAAAGATAAATAGACGTTGCCGTAGCCGCCGGTGCCGAGCACTACGGCGTCGGCGGTGTGGGATTCGATCGCGCCGGTGACCAGATCGCGCGTGATGATGCCGCGGGCGCGGCCGTCGATCACGACCAGGTCGAGCATTTCGGTGCGCGGGAACATTTTGACGCGTCCGGCATCGACCTGGCGTTCGAGGGCCTGATACGCGCCGAGCAGAAGCTGCTGGCCGGTCTGGCCGCGGGCGTAGAAGGTTCGCGAGACCTGCGCGCCGCCGAAGCTGCGATTGGCGAGCGTGCCGCCGTATTCGCGCGCGAAGGGGACGCCCTGCGCGACGCACTGGTCGATGATGTTGACGCTGATTTGCGCGAGGCGATAGACGTTGGCTTCGCGCGACGCGAAAATCGCCGCCTTTGACGGTGTCGTAGAAGAGGCGATAGATGCTGTCGCCGTCGTTCTGATAATTCTTCGCGGCGTTGATGCCGCCCTGCGCGGCGATGGAGTGGGCGCGGCGCGGCGAATCCTGGAAGCAGAAACACTTGACGTTGTAGCCGAGCTCGGCCAGCGTGGCGGCGGCGGATCCGCCGGCCAGTCCGGTGCCGACCACGATGATTTCGTACTTGCGCTTGTTGGCGGGATTGACCAGCTTCATTTCGAAGCGAGCTTTGTCCCAGGCTCTTTCGATGGGGCCGCTGGGGATGCGTGGGGTCGAGTTGCATTAGAGAACCAGGGGAATGACGTGAAGCATGACTGCGATGGGAATCGAGATGAATCCGAAAAAGACGAACAGTGAGATAAGAGACGCGAGACGCTTGATGCGCGGCGTGTGGCGCGGATGATAGAAGCCCAGGGTCTGGAAGAGGCTCCACAGGCCGTGGCGCAGATGCAGGCACAGCAGCGCCATCGCGATGATATAAAAGATAGAAACGGCCGGGACGCGGAATCCGTTGATCACGTTGCCGTAGGCGTCGAATTCGTTATAGGGAGTGCCGCCGACGCCGAAGGTGAACTGCATCAGGTGATAGACGACGAAGGCGGAGACGATCGGTCCGCTCCAGTACATGGTGCGGGAGGCGTAGCTGGATCCGGCGGGCTGATGACGGACGTAGCCGATGGGGCGCGCTTCGCTTTTTAAGACCGCGAGCTGGAGGGAGCTCCAGATGTGGAGCAGAACCATGACCAGCAGGATCACGCGGACGGGCCAGATCAGCTCGGGAAGATGACGGAGGGTGCGGGCGTAGCCGTTGAACTGATCGGGTCCGAGGAAAATTTGAAGATTTCCCGCGAGATGGCCGAGGACGAAGCCGGCGAGAACGATCCCACTGACGGCCATGACAGCTTTCTTGCCGTTGGTGGTCGCCCAGAAGCGCCATGCGCGGGCGCCCGGGGCGAGGCCCGTTGCGGTTGCACTCATTGAATAGAAGGGGTCCCGCATTCATCATAACTTATGATTAGACGTGGATTCGATTCTGGAGCTGCGGAGGGTCTCGAAGGCGTTCGGCGCGCAACACGCGGTGCGCGAAGTTTCTCTCGCCATTCCCAGGGGGCAATTTTTCTCATTGCTAGGGCCGTCGGGGTGCGGAAAGACGACCACCCTGCGGATGATCGCGGGATTTGAAGCGCCGACATCGGGCGAAGTGTGGCTGAGCGGAGCGCGCATCGATCATCTGCCGCCGTATCGTCGAAATGTCAACACCGTGTTTCAGAGCTACGCGCTGTTTCCACATTTGAGTGTGCGGGGGAACGTCGAATTCGGGCTCCGGCGGAAGCGATTTCAAGAGATTGACGCGCGCGTGCGTAAGGTGATCGAGCAGGTGCGGCTGGATGGGAAGGAATCGCGCATGCCGGCGCAGCTTTCCGGAGGAGAGCGGCAACGCGTGGCGCTGGCACGGTCGTTGGTGCTGGAGCCGGAGGTGCTGCTGCTCGACGAGCCGCTGAGCGCGCTGGATCCACAGCTTCGGAAGCAGGTGCGGGCGGAGTTGAAAGATTTGCAGCGGCGGATCGGGGTCACGTTTCTGTTTGTGACGCACGATCAGGAAGAAGCGCTGGCGATGTCCGACCAGATTGCGGTGATGAATGGAGGTTCGGTGGAACAATGCGGGTCGCCGGAGGAGATTTATCAGCGGCCGCGGACTCGATTCGTCGCGGGATTTCTAGGAGCGATGAACTGGATCGGGGAGATCGGCGTGCGGCCGGAGTGCACTCGGATCTCGCGCGATCGAGAGAACGGAGCGCGGGCGGCGGTGGTGACACGGTGCGTGTTCATGGGGCCGGCGATTCATGTGGAGGCTCGGCTGGAGACAGGGGAATCGCTGATCGCGCAGGTTGCGGCGACCGAACGGGGGTTTGAAGAGGGCGCTGCCGTGCATGTTTCCTGGAGCGCACGCGACGAGGTGCGGTTTCCCGAATGAAGCGGCTGCGGGCGATATTTTTGACTCCGGCGGCGGTGCTGATGGCGGCGACGCTGGTGGTTCCGTCGCTGATTATCTGCACGTACAGCTTCTTGTCGCGTGGCGCTTACGGAGGGGTGGAGCAGCCGTTCACGTTCGATAACTTTCAGAGACTGATTGCACCGCTGTATGGCGCGATTTTCTTTCGGTCGTTCTGGGTTGCCGCGGTCGCGACGGCGTTGTGCCTGGCACTGGGATTTCCGCTGGCGTTGTTCATCGCCCGATCGGGCGAACGGAAGAATCTGTATCTGAGCCTGGTGATCCTGCCGTTCTGGACCAGTTTTCTGATTCGAATTTATGCGTGGATGTTCCTGCTCCGCGATACAGGCTTGATCAATACCGTTTTATTAAACGATTCATGCGATTCGCGATCCGCTGCCGATGTTGTATAACGACGGCGCGGTGATTCTGGGATTGGTTTACGGATTCCTGCCGTTCACGGTGCTGCCGCTGTACGCGACGCTCGAAAGATTAGACCCGAGTTTGCTGGAGGCGGCGGCGGACCTCGGATCGAAGCCGTGGGATGCGCTGTGGCGCGTGACGATTCCGCTGTGCGGACCGGGATTTCGCGCGGGGGCGATCCTGGTGTTCGTGCCGTGCCTGGGAACGTACATTGTTTCGGATCTGCTGGGCGGGAGCAAGACGATTCTGATCGGCAACCTGGTGCAGAACCAATTCACCGCGTCGCGCGATTGGCCGTTTGGCGCGGCGGCGGCGCTGGCGTTGATGATCGTCGCGATGGCACTGCTGTTCGCGGCTCGGCGGCGCGGGGAAGAGTTGCTGTGAAGCGAGGGCTGGCGTTGTATGCGGCGTTGGCTTATGCTTTTTTGCACGTGCCACTGTTGATTCTCGCGATCTTTAGTTTTAATGCATCGAAGTTTACAGTGTGGCGGGGATTTTCGCTGCACTGGTACGCGGCGGCGATGGCGGACGGGGAACTGATCGAGTCGGCGGTGAACAGTCTGATCATCGGGATTTGCGCCACGGCGATCGCGACGGTGATCGGGACCATGGCGGCGTATGCGCTGTGGAAACGCGCGTCGACCTGGGTTTCGGGAGCGATGTATCTGTCGCTGGTTACGCCGGAGATCGTGACGGGAGTTTCGCTGCTGGCACTGTTTCAGTGGAGTTTCCGGTTCTTGCATCTGCGATTGGGAATGCACACGGTGATCCTGGCGCACGTCGCGTTTTCGGTGGCGTATGTGGCGGTGGTGGTGATGGCTCGGCTGCGGTCGTTCGATCCGGCGCTGGAAGAAGCAGCGCTCGATTTAGGCGCGACTGAGTTTGGCGCGTTCCAAAGAGTGACTCTGCCGTATCTGGCTCCAGCAGTGATCGCGGCGGCGATGCTGGCGTTTACAGTATCGATCGACGATTATGTGATCACCAGCCTGGTGGCGGGAATCGATTCGCAGACGCTGCCGATGGTGATTTATGCGATGGCGCGGCGTGGAGTGAATCCGGTGCTGAACGCGGTTTCGACGATGATCGTGGTGGCGCTGGGGGCCATGGTGCTGTTCTCGGAAAGATTGCGGGTCGCGAGGCGATGAATCGGCGTGTGTTCCTGATGGGCGGCATCGGCGCTGCCGCGTGCGCGCCTGTGCGTGCCGCGGTTGAACGTCTATAACTGGTCCGATTACGTGGCTCCGGATACGGTTCCGAATTTCGAGCCGCGAGTTCGGCGTGGATGTTCGCTACGGGACTTACGAGAATATTCCGGAAATGCTCGCGAAGATTATGAGCGGGAATTCGGGGTGGGACGTGGTGTTTCCATCCGCGGAATTTATTCAGCCGATGCGCGAGATGGGGCTGTTGCAGCCGCTGGATCACGCGATGCTGCGGAATCTGGATTCGCTCGACCCCGCGTTTTTGCATCCGCCGTGGGACGCGGAGCTTCGATGGAATGTGCCGTACATGCATGGGACGACGGGAATCGTGTATCAGCTCGGGATCGCGCCGGAACCGCAGGCGTGGGCGGATTTGTGGGATACGCGGTTGAGCGGGAAGATCACCATGCTCGACGATCCGCCGGAGGTTTTCGCGGCGTGTCTCAAGAAAATCGGCGATTCGTTGAATAGCGGCGCGGCGGGGGAGTTGCGCAACGCGGAGAAAGAAGCCATCGCGCAGAAGCGGCTGCTGCGCGCGTATCTGAACGCGGAAGTGCGGGATCAGGTGGTGGCGGGAGACGTGGCGGCGGCGCAGGCGTGGGCGGTGACCGCGGGGCAGGCGATGGCGGGCGCGCCGGGGAAGCTGGGATACGCGCTGCCGGCGGAAGGATTCGCAAGGTACGCGGACACGATCGTGATTCTGCGGGAGAGCCGGCGCGCGGAACTGGCGCACGCGTTCATCGACTATCTTTTGCGGCCACGAGTGGGCTCGGCGATCGTGGAGGCGACGCAGACGGCTACCGCGAATTCGGCGGCGCAGAAGCTGTTGCCAGCGGCTTTGCGAGAGAATCCGGTACTGTATCCGCCGGCCGATGTTTTGGCGCGCGGCGAATGGTTTGAGCCGCAGACCGCGGCCGCACAGAAGCTTCGGGACCGGCTGTGGACGGAAATCAAGAGCGCCTGAGACAATTTCGCTAGACTGGGGTTACATAGGCCATGCCGCAGATCCTGGTGCCGGTAATCCCGAAGCTGTCGATCGGTACGGCAATCGATATCGCAGCGGTCGCATTCCTGATTTACCAGTTCATCATGATCGTGCGCGGGCGGCGGGCGGCGCACATTTTGAACGGATTGTGGATCCTGGTAATCGTGTATCTGGTCGCCCTGTGGGCGGGGCTGGATTTGCTGCGATCCGTGCTGGCGGCGCTCGCGCCGTATACCGCGATCGCGCTAATTGTGATGTTCCAGTCCGACATCCGACGCTTTCTTTCGCGCATTGGACGCTTCCGGTGGATGGGGCTGGGCGGGCAACTGGAGCGGCGCGAACTGGCTGACGAGATCATCCTGGCGCTGGAACAACTGGCGGAGAACAAGGCCGGGGCGCTGATCGTGATCGAACGCGACGTCGGTCTGCGGACTTTCATCGAAAGCGGAGTGGCGATGGACGCGGCGGTGTCGCGGGATCTGTTGTGCGCGGTGTTTCATCAAGGCGGCGCGCTACATGACGGCGCGGTGATCGTGCAGGGTGACCGGGTCGCGGCGGCGGCGTGTTTCCTGCCGCTGACAACGAATCCACTGTTGCAGCGGCGGCTGGGGACGCGGCATCGCGCGGCCATCGGCATCACCGAAGAGACTGACGCGCTCGCGGTGGTGATCTCGGAAGAAACGCGGCAGATCTCGATCGCATCGCGCGGGGATCTGGAACCCGATGTGACGCTGGAGCGCGTGCGGGAGCGGCTGACGCGACACACTTCGGTTCATCGCAAGACGGATGCGGTGGCGGAACGGCATTGGGGGCAGGTGGAGCGCTGATGTGGTCTTTGGTGACTCGGAATTTCGGGTGGAAGCTGGGGTCGCTGCTGATGGCGGTGATGTTGTGGATCGCGATCGACGGCGAGCCGGTGCTGGTGACTACACACGCGGTTCCCATTCTGTATAAGAACTTGCCGAAGGATCTGCTGATCGGCTCGGATGCGATCGATCAGGTGCGTGTGGAGCTGCGCGGACCTTCGGGGCGATTGACGGAGGCGAGCCTCGCCGACCTGACTGCGGTGGTGGATTTGTCGAGCATCACCGGGCCGGGCGAGCGGACGTTCACGTTTTCAGAGTCGGATTTCCATTTGCCCGCGGGCGTCGCCTTCCGGCGGGCAGTACCTTCGCAACTGCATCTGCGGTTCGGACGGCGAATCTCGCGGGAAGTTCCGGTGCAGGTGCGATTCAGCGCACAGCCGCCGCAAGACTACACCGTCGTGCGGGTCGCAATTGTGCCCGCGACGATCCGCATCGCGGGACCGGAGAGCCGCGTGAATTCGATCACCACCGCGCAGACGGATGCGATCGACCTCAGCGGAGTCACCGGACTAACCGAGATTCACGTAAACACGTTTGTAGCCGATCCACAGGTATGGCTGGAATCGGCTCCGGCGGTGACGGTGACGGTGACGGTCGCGAAAACGCGGTAAAACAAATTAGAATGAAACAACTTTTTGGGACGGATGGGATTCGCGGCGTGGCGGGGGAGTATCCGCTGGATCCGGCGACGACGTATGCGGTGGGGCTCGCGCTAGGGCGTTGGGTCAGCGAATCATCATATGAACCCCGAGGTGGTGATCGGGATGGACACGCGCGAATCGGGGACATGGATCGCGGAGCACGTCGCCGGCGGACTGGCTCGCGAAGGCGTGCGCGCGCGATTCGCAGGACTGATCACGACGCCGGGTATCGCGCATGTGACGCGCACCGGACCATTCGCGGCGGGCGTGATGATTTCGGCGTCGCACAATCCTTACCAAGACAACGGAATCAAGATCATCGATCATTTCGGGTTCAAGCTGCCCGACGAACAGGAGCATACGCTGGAGCTGGATATTCTGGCGTCTGACGAAGGAGCCGGCGCCGGTAAAGCTGGTCACCGATGAAGGGCTGGACCGCGAATATATCGAACATCTGGCGGCGACGCTGCCGATGGGCATCGGGGGATGGAAGCTGGTGGTCGATGCGGCGCACGGGGCGGCGACGTATCTTGCGCCGGCATTGTTCGAACGACTGGGCGCGAAGGTGGACCGGATCGGCTGCTCGCCCGACGGGCGCAATATCAACTTGAACTGCGGATCGCTGCATCTGGAAGGGCTGCGGGCGCGGGTGCTCGAGACGGGCGCCGACTTGGGAGTCGCGTTCGATGGCGACGCGGATCGGGCGCTGTTCGTCTCGCATTCCGGGAAAATCGTGGATGGCGACGCGGTGATGCTGCTGACGGCCCGGCCGCTGCACAAGCGCGGGCGGTTGAAGGAGGTGATCGCGACGGTGATGTCGAATCTGGGCCTGGAACGGGCGCTGAAGCGAGACGGGATCGCGCTGGTTCGCACTCCGGTGGGCGATAAATATGTGCTGGAGGAGATGGTCAGGCGCGATGCTCCACTGGGCGGCGAGCAGAGCGGGCACGTGATTTTTCGCGACTACGCGACCACCGGCGATGGCCTGCTGACCGCACTGCGGGTGCTCGAAGTGTTGCGCGAATCGGGCGAAGATTTGGATTCGCTGACGGAGGATCTGGAGATTTATCCGCAGCGGCTGGTGAACGTGCGCGTGAAGCAGCGTCGCGCGTTGGCTGAGCTGGCTGGCGTGAATGAGGAGATTCGTCGTGCCGAGTCCGAGTTCGGAGATGCGGGCCGCGTGCTGGTGCGATTTTCGGGAACCGAACCGCTGGCGCGGGTGATGGTGGAAGGTCCTGAGATCGGACGCGTGGAGCATTTCGCCAATCGAATTGCCTCGGCGATTCAGAGCGAGTTGGGGTGACGCCAATGCCGCCGGTTCTTCTTCTGACCGCGCTTTTCGCGCAGGACTGGACGCCGCTATTCAACGGCAAGGATCTGAGCGGATGGGTCAAGATCGGGCAGGAACGCTGGGAAGTGGAAGACGGGACCATTCACGGCATCGCGGTCACCAAAGAGTACGGATATTTGCAGACCGCGAAGAGCTATCAGGATTTCGACTTGTCGCTGCGCTTCAAGTGCGAAGGTGAGGGTGGAAACAGCGGCGTGTTTTTCCATGTCTGGTTCAAGCCGGGAACGGCCGATGTGACGAAAGGTCCACAGTTCGAAATCGATTGCGGTCTTGGGAAGCACACCGGCGGAGTGTATGAGCAGAAGCGCGGCTGGATCGTGTGGCCGCCGCCAGAAAATGAAGCGGTGGTGCGGACGGACGATTGGAACGAATACCTGCTGAAGGTGGACCGCAATCGTTACATCGCGCGATTGAACGGTGTGACGATGGTCGATTATACGGATCCCAAGCCGGAGAGCGTCGACGGGCCGATCGCACTGCAATTGCACTCCGGCGGCCGCGGCAATTTTCGCTTCAAAGACATTTTGATTCGCGACCTGTCAAAGCGGTAAATGCGGCTGTATTACTGCGATCATCACCAGATTCCGCTGCCGGAGGGTCACAAGTTTCCGATGCGGAAATATAAGCTGCTGCGGGATTTGCTGGCGCGCGACGAAGGCTTCGAACTGGCGCCGTCCCAGCCGGCGGAGCTTGCTGCGATCAAACTGGCGCACGATCCGGATTACGTCGTGAAATTCGTGGCCGGGACGCTGGAGCCGCCTGCGATGCGGAGGATCGGGTTTCCATGGTCGGAGGGATTGGTGGCGCGAACGCTCGCCTCGGCGGGCGGAACGCTGGCGGCAACCCGCGACGCGCTTGTGACCGGGTTCGGAGGGACGCTGGCGGGCGGGACGCATCACGCATTTCGCGCCGAAGGGTCGGGATTCTGCGTATTTAACGACGTCGCGATTGCGATTTACTGGTTGCGGTCGCGTGGCGAGGCCCGGCGGGCGGCGGTGGTGGATCTCGACGTTCATCAAGGGGACGGAACGGCGAAGTTTTTTGAAAACGATCCCGAAGTGTTGACGCTGTCGTTGCACGGTGCGCATAATTTTCCGTTTCGCAAGCAGCGGAGCAAGATCGACGTTGAGCTGGAGGATAAGACCGGCGACGTCGAGTATCTGCGGGCGCTCGATGAAGCGCTGCCGCGGGTGTGGGAGTTCGAGCCGCAAATCGTATTCTATCTTTCAGGCGTCGACGCGCTTGAAAGCGACGTGCTGGGTCGATTGTCGCTGACGCCGGAAGGGTTGAAGGCGCGCGATCGCCGTGTAATCGGCGGAGTGCGCGAGCGCGGAATTCCGCTGGTGATTACATTGGGCGGCGGTTATTCAAATCCGATTGAGTTGACCGCGGAAGCGCACGCCAACACGTTTCGAACCGCGGCGGAGATTTTCAGGGCTTAGCCAGCGCTCGCTCCTTGGCGAGGTCCGCGGCGGCGCCGGCGGCATCGCCCGAAGCTCTTCGGGCAAGGCTCCGATTGTGATACGCGTTCTGATAATTCGGGTTTAATAGAATGGCCTGGTCGAAATCGGCGAGAGCGCTTTTGTAATCGCGCGTCAGATAATACGCGAAGCCGCGAGCGTTGTAGGCGAGGGCGAGGTCCGGCCGCTGCCGAATGGCTTCGCTCAGCTCGGCAATCGCAGGCGCATATTTGCCCTGATAGAGCAGCTCGCGTCCACGCTGGTTGTGAGCGGCGGCGGATTTGACGTCGACGACGGGGAGACTGGGCGGCGCAGGCGCTTTGACTGCAACAGGTGGCGGCGAAGCAGGCAGCGGCACAGGCGGCGCGAGTGGTGGCGCCGAGACGGGCATATCTATGGCAGGCGACGCGGGGGTGGGCGACACCTGAGTTGGAGAGGCTGGGGTGGGCGACGCTGGGGCGGGCGGGGGCGGCGGGGCCTCGGTTTTGGCGAGGGCGGCTTGAGTTTGGGCCAGCACGGCGCCGGCCTCTTTGTTGTTTGGATCCAGACGCAGCGCCTGGGTCAGATCGTCCGCGGCCTTGCGATAGTCGCCGAGCAGGAAATATGCGCTGCCGCGCGCCAGCCAGGCGACGGCCCAATCAGGATTCAGGCGGATGGCTTCCGTGCGGTCCGCCAAGCCTCGATCGTGCATTTCGAGCTGGTGATAGGAACCGCCTCGCGCCAGATACGCTTCGGCCGAATCCGGCTTCAGGCGCACGGCGTCGTCGCGGTCGGCAAACGCCTGCTGATGCTCGCCCAGGGCGGCGTAAGCGCTGGCGCGCGCCAGATGAAGCGGCACATCAAGCGGAGTCAGTTTGATCGCGGCGGTATAGTCGGCGACGGCTTTGGGATATTCATGCATTTTCGCCCACGCGGCGCCGCGAAGCGTCAGGGCCCGGACGTTGACAGGGTCCAGGCGCAGGATCTTGTTGAAATCGTCAATCGCGCGGTCGAATTCGCCGAGTTGGCCGTAGGCGAAGCCCCGTTCGACGTAGGGCGCGGCCGCGTTCGGGTCCAGACGGATGGCTTGTTCCAGATCGTCGATGGCGTCGCGATAGCGGCCTTGCGCGGATTGCGCGGTGCCGCGGCCGATCCACGGCGCCGGATCGTCCAGGCGCAGGCGGATGGCTTGCGTGTAATCTTCAACGGCGAGCTGATGACTGCCCAACTGCTCATGGGAGGCGGCGCGCTCCGCGTAGAGAACGGAGGTGACGCTGCCAAGGTCAATCGCTCTGGTCAGATCGGCGATGGCGCGGCGCGCGTCGCCGAGTTTCGAATATGCTTCGCCGCGCGCGCGAAACGCTTCCGGCTCCTGCGGGGAGAGGCGGATCGCCTCAGTGAAGTCGTCAATCCCTTTTTCGAGAAGCGTAAGCGAAACCTGGGCCTTGCCGCGATGAAGATAGGCCAGCGCGGTAGGATTTTCGAGCAGCGCAGCCGAAAAAAAATCGCGAGCCTGGCCCGGCAGACCGGCTTGCTCATAGCGCAGCCCTTGTTCGTAGTCACGCTGAGCTTTGCGGGTATCGTTGGGGGCGCCCCAGGCGAGCGCGGCAGTTAGCAGGTAACCAAGAACCGATTTCACGAAGGCCACTCCTTTCTTCTTAAAAGCGGCTCCAGTGCCTAACATCGGTCGAACACCTTAGACGCTTTAGGGCTTTTTCAGGCGCCGGCGGATGGGAGCCGTGAAGGCTCGAACCGCCAGGTCCAACTCCGTGACACCAAGGGCCCGGCACATCCCATAGAATACGACCAGACCGGTGGGAATCGAAAGGCCCAGGTCGGCAAGGTGCGCGAACTGGGAGTCGCCGAGCCATTTCCCCATCGCGCGAGTGGTAAAGGCGCACGCCGCACCCATGGCGGCAGACGCGATCAGCACTTTTCCGACTCCGGCAGCCAGTTCGCGTCCGTACACTCCGCCGATGCGCTTGCGCAGAATCCCGAACAGCACCACGAATCCGAACAGCGCGACCGCCGAAGTCGAAAGCGCCAGTCCCGCGTGGCCGAATCCCGCCAGGCGGATCATGGTGCAGCGCCGTCGCGTAGTTGACCACGATCGAAGCCAGGCTCACCAGCATCGGCGTGCGCGCGTCGCCCAGCGCGTAAAACGCCGGGCTCAGCACCTTCAGCGCGGCGTAGCCCGCCAGGCCGATCGCGTAGCAGGACAGCGCGAGCGCGGTCTGCTGCGTGTCGTAGAGCTGGAAGCGTGCCGCCCTGATAGATCGCGCCGATGATCGATTTGCCCAGCACCACCAGCCCGACCGACGAAGGCACGCGTCAGCAGAAACACCATGCCCAGCGATTGCGAAAGCGTCCGGCGGAATTCGTCCATGTCGCCCGGCCGCGGCGCTGCGCGAAATGGAGGGCAGCGTCGCCGACGCCATCGCCACGCCGAACAAGCCCAGCGGAAGCTGCATGAAGCGGAACGCGTAGCTCAGCCAGCTCACCGGGCCGTCGAAGCCGCGTACGCGGATCGAAAATGGTGGAGGCGAAGTTGGTGTTCACCATCACGTTGATCTGCACCGCGGCGTTGCCCAGAATCGCCGGGACCATCAGCCGCAGGATGCGCGACCAGCCCGGGATCGCGACCAATCGAACGCGGGCGGAAATCGGAAGCCGAGGCGGTGCAGGCTCGGCAACTGCCAGCACCAATTGCAGCGCGCCGCCGAGCACCACGCCGATCGCCATGCCTTCGATGCGCGAGAGATGCAGCGACGGCCCCAGACCGATACCCGAGCACGATGCCGAAGCCGACCGAGCCGATGTTGAAGAACGTCGACGCCATCGCCGGGCACGCCGAACTGTTGCGACGCGTTCAGCACGCCCATGGCCTGCGCGGCCAGCGCCACCAGCAGCAGGAACGGGAACATGATGCGCGTCATGCGTGACGGCCAGCTCGAATTTGCCGGGCACCGCCGCGTAGCCCGGGCGCCAGCAGATGCACCAGCACGGGCGCGAAGATCATGCCCAGCGCGCACAGCGCGCCCGACCACGATGATCAGCGCCGTCGCCACCAGGTTCACCAGGCGCGCGGCTTCTTCCTTGCTGCGGTTGGCAAGATATTCGGTGAAGGTGGGGACGAAGGCGCTCGAAAGCGCGCCTTCGGCGAACAGATCGCGCGTCAGATTGGGGATGCGGAAGCCCGAGCATGAACGCGTCGTAGATCAGGCCCGCGCCGAACAGCCGCGCCATCACGCTTTCGCGCACCAGGCCGGTGACGCGGCTCATCAGCACCGCGATCGAGACGACGCCCGCCGAGCGGACCACGCTTTCCGACTGCGCGGGCTCGCGGATTGCGCCGCGTCAGCTGGCCGTATTGTTCAAAGAAATGGGCAATGGTCATGATCCCGGCGTAGTAGTTCGACGACTTTGTATTTCTCGTTGGGCGAATGCAAGCCGTCGTCGGGCAGGCCGAATCCCATCAGGATGGTCGGGAATGCCCAGGTGCTTCGCGAAATCGCCCACGATCGGAATCGAGCCGCCGCTGCGGATGAACACCGTCTCGCGTCCCAGAACGTCGGCGAACGCCTTGGCGGCGACGTCGATCGCGGGATGATCGGGATTCACCATCATGGCCGGGCCCGCAGCTCAGCACGCGCACTTCGGTCTGGATGCCGGCGGGCGTGTTCTCCTGCGACGAATTTCTTGTAACGCCGCGATGATTTTCTCGGGATCCTGATTGGGCACCAGGCGCATGCTGACCTTGGCGGTGGCGCTGCGCCGGGATCACGGTCTTCGCGCCCGCGCCGGTGAATCCGCCGGCGATGCCGTGGACTTCGAGCGTCGGCCGCGCCCACACGCGCTCGAGCACCGGAATAGCCGGGCTCGCCGGTGAGCTGCGTCGAGCCGACTTCGTTCTTCGAGAAACTCCTTTTCGTTGAACGGCAGCGTGGTCCAGCTTTGTTTTTCGGCCGGCGGCGGGCGGCTCGACATCGTCGTACATGCCGGGAATCTGGATCGTGCCGTTCGCGTCTTTGAGTTTCGCGAGCAACTCGATCAGGCCGAAGACGGCGTTGGGCGCGGCGCCGCCGTACAGGCCGGAATGCAGATCGCGCGCCGGGCCGCGCGCTTCGATTTCGGTGTAGATCAAGCCGCGCAGGCCGATGCACAGCGTCGGGATGCCTTCGGCGTAGAGCTCGGTGTCGGAGACCAGCGCGACATCGGCCTTCAGTTTCGCCGGATTCTCGGCGACGTATTTGGCGATCGACTCGCCGCCGACTTCCTCTTCGCCTTCGATCAGGAACTTCAGATTCACCGGCAGCGTGCCGTTGACCGCGCGCAGCGCCTCGACGGCCTTGATGTGCATGTACATCTGGCCCTTGTCGTCGGCCGAGCCGCGCGCGTAGAGGTTGCCGTCGCGCATCGTCGGGCTCGAAGGGCGGGGTGATCCATCAGTCCAGCGGATCGGGCGGCTGCACGTCGTAATGGCCGTAGCACAGCACGGTCGGCTTGCCGGGCGCATGCAGCCAGTCGGCGTAGACCAGCGGATGCCTCGCGGTGGGAATGATCTCGACGTTTTCCAGGCCGGCGGTGCGCAGACTGTCGGCGACGAACTCGGCGGCGCGCTGGATGTCGCCGGAGTGCTCGGGCAGAGTGCTGATGCTGGGGATGCGGAGGAAGTTCTTCAGCTCTTCGAGAAAGCGAGACTGATTTTGTTCGACGAAGGCGTTGGTGGCTTGGGACACTCTTCATTATAGAGAGTCGAAAGCGAAGAGCTACGGGCTGGTGGAACCCTTTGCGTGCGTGATCGCTATGGCCGCGACGGCACCGCCAGCCCCGACGCCAGCAACGATGCCGACGATGGCGCCGGTGGATAAGCCCGCAGCCGTTCCTGCCGCCGCACCGGCCGCTGCGCCGGCTGCCGCACCGCCCGCCGCACCTGCGGCGGCCGCTTTACCGGCTCCGGATCCCGCCGGAGCGTCCGTCTTCGCAACCAGTGCGGCCGCCACGCTCAAGCATCCGCCCTGCGATTTCAGCGTGATCGTGGTCACGTTCAGCACCAGCGTCGCGATGGTCACCGCTGGCTTTGCACCGGAAGCAGTGCCGACCGCTTCCACGCGATTGCCCGTGTTCGCCGATAAATCCTTGGCGTTTCCGATGAGCTCAGCCACTTCCTGCGTGTTCTCATCTTGAAGGATATAGTGGCCATCCTTGTAAAGCAGGCAGCCGGTGCGGGTCACGGTTCCGGTGGTTCCAGCCTGCATCGAAAAACTCATGCTGCGACCCGCTGGAATTGACGCGAGCAGGAATCCCGCCTGCGTGGTGACGCGGCCGCTTCCGCTCAGCGCCGCAATCTCCACGCGATCCGCGATACCGATTCGAAGACGCGCACTCGCGGCCTGGATCTTCAGCCCCGCCGCATCCACTTCGTACGACGCAGGCGCTAACACCTGGCCGACGCCTCTTTCGAGAAGCACGCGATGTTCCCAAACCTGCGCGCGCGAACCCGCGCCAAGCTGCACGCGCACGCCGTTGCCCAACGCGAGGTCCGAAGACGCCTGGTCAGTTTCAACCGTGACGCCGTCGAAGAGCGTGGAGTTTCCCCACACCTCGCTATGCTCGACCGTAAAATGACCGCTGGCTGAAATAATGCCGATCGCCGGCGAGGCCGCGAATGAGATCGAAGTAAAGAGGGGAGTTAAAAGAAATTTTGAACGCACTGCCCTCATAGTATAAAGTCGTTAAGGAACGCGGACAAGAGAAATTGTTGTAATTCACATGTATTACGTTTCGCGCATCGCCGCCATTCTCGCAGTCGCCGGGTTGCTTGCCGCGACGTGGATTTCGATCCGGCTCGCCCGCGCAGACCGCCTATTCCGCTCGCGCGATCCTGCTTCCGTCGTGCGCGCGGTTTTGCTGGCGCCTGGCAACGTTGAGTATCTTTCGTTTCGTGCCTTGCAAGTCGATTATGATGGCGGCAATCCGGCGCCACTGCTCGAACGGGCGGCGGAGCTCGACCCGTTCAGCTCGGCGCCGCGCATCCGGCTGGGACTGGGTGCGGAGCTGCGCGGCGATTTCGACACGGCGGAGAAGCAACTGCTCGTCGCGGCTCGTCTCGACCGCCAGTTCGAGCCGCGCTGGACCCTCGCAAATTTTTACTTTCGCCGCGGAAACGCCGAGGAATTCTGGAAGTGGATGTATGCGGCTCTTGAAGTTTCCTACGGCGACCGTCGGCCCGCCTTCGATTTATGCTGGCGGATGAACGGCGAAGCGGCGGAGATCCTTTCGCGCGCGATACCGGAGCGGCGTGAAGTGATCGGCGCGTATCTCGGCTATCTGCTCGAAACGCACCGCGTGATGGCCATGAGTCCGGTGGCGAGGAAGGTCGCAGCCGGGAACGATTCGCGTGACATCGCGCTCCTGTTGGCCGCGTGCGACGCGTTGATCGACGCCAAAAGAGCCGCCGAAGCCAGCGAGCTTTGGCGCGCGATGGGATACTCGCTGCCGGTCACGTTTGCGGCGCCGCGCGTAGGCGCTGGATTCGATTGGAGACCCCTCCCTATACAGGGAGGCGTCCACGTCAACGTGGACCAGCCACGGCCTATGCATCGGATCACGCTCAGCGGGCAACAGCCGGAATCATGCGAGCTGCTGCGGCGCTTCGAAAATCTTCGCGCGGGGGTGCGCTATACGCTGCGCTGGGAAGCGCGGACGCAGGGGCTCGCGTCGCCTTCGGGCGTGGCATGGAGCATCGGCGGCGAGCGCGTGGCAGTAACGTCGAGCGAAGGCGGCAGCGCGGGTGAGCTCGCGTTCGTGGCGCCCTCGGACCTGACGCCGCTTACGCTGGTCTATGAACGGCCGCCCGGAGAAGTCCGAGCCGAGGGATCGGTGGAAATGTGGAACGTCACCATCGTGCCGGCCGCGGGGATAAAAATTGTGCCGCGCTAGCGCCGTGTCGCAGCTGTCCGATGACTGAACAGTACGGTAAGATCGTTGAAACTGCATGCTTCGTCTTGCCGGGATCAGGCGTAGGGAAAGGCGGGGACTGCGATGGTTGATCCGCTCGCCGTTGTCTGCGCTGTGAACGGCCAGTACGCTATGCCGCTTGCGGTCATGATCCGCTCGCTGCTCACGAACCGCAATCCGGATCGCCCGGTCACAATCTACGTCATCGAATCGGATTTTACGGACCGCGACCGCGAACGCGTCGCAGCCGTGGCTTCGGGTGGCAGCGTGTCACTGGTGTGGCTCCCCGCCGACCATGCCAGCCTCCAAGGCTTGCCGCGGGCCATCAGCTTGTCCGTTTATGACCGGCTCCTGATCGGCGACCGGTTGCCCGCTTCCGTTTCGAAAGTGATTTGGCTGGACGCCGATCTTCTCATTCTGCGGGATATAGGCGAGCTGTGGGACTCCGACATGGGCGATCACGCAGTGCTCGCCGCGCAAGATATGGCAATTCCGTATGTGTCGAGCCCTTTGGGCCTCGGAGAATGGCGAGCGCTTGGCCTCCCCGCGAATGCGCCGCACTTCAACTCCGGGGTGCTGGTGATCGACGTGAATCTTTGGCGGCGGGAGGAAATCGGCGCACAGGCGATTGCTTACCTGCGATCCCGGAAGAACCGCGTCGCGACGTACGATCAGGAGTCCCTGAATGTCGTCTTCAGAGGCCGCTGGGGCGCGCTCGATCCTCACTGGAACCTGATCGCCAGCGTCGCCGGCCGCCCTTTTCACCGGAATCGTCATATGCCGGCGGAAGAGTATCGCCGCACGGTCGAGGACCCGTGGATCCTCCACTTCGCGGGTGACTGGAAGCCGTGGACGTTGCCGCGCGGCCGGCATCCTTACGATCTCTACTTCCGCTATCTCGATCAGACTCCGTGGTCGGGCTGGCGTCCCAGCGGAACCCTTTCCGGCAGCCTCCGCGCGTTTTACCACGAACACTTGCGCGAGACTTTTTATCCCGTGGAAACTCTGTACACGGCTTTTCGATTCGGACGGTTCCCTGCATATCTCCGCCAGGTCCATCGGTGAAAATCGGCATCTACGACCTCTGGATCAACGGCGGCGGCGGGGGCGAAAAGAAAGCATGCGTGCTGGCGGATTACTTCAGCCGCCGTCATGACGTATGGCTGATCGCCGGCGAACCGCCGCGCAAAGACGCACTCGAATCCTATTTTGGGGTCGACCTCAGCCGAGTGCATGTGTTCGTTCCGTCCCGCCCGCTTCCCACGGGGATGCGCCGCTTGTCGCAGTTCGTTCCTTCTTCTTTTCGCCGGGTTTTGCACACGGAGATGCTCCTCAAGACCGGGGATCGCCTGGCCGAAGGCGCGTGCTACCCCACGATCAAAGATCTCGGACTCGATGTATTCATAAATTGCCAGTGGGCGAGTCTCTTGCGGTGCCCCGCACCGCGAGGGTTGTACATGTGCATGTTCCCGCACCCGCTGAAGGGCTCGCGTTTCGGCTTGTCTACTGCGCTGCTGGGCATGACCCGTGAAGTTATCGACTCGTATACGGCGGTCACCGCGAATTCAGCGTTCACCAGCCAGTGGATTGAGAAAATGTGGGATGCTCCGGCCCCTATCGTCTACTCAACGGGAGAGAACATGGGTCCTCTCGGACCAAAAGAGAGGATCATACTCAACGTAGGGCGGTTCGTCGGCCCGGGACGCGCTGACGACAAACATCAGGCGACCATGCTCGAATGCTTCCGGCAACTTAAAGACCTGCATCGGGGTGGATGGCAGCTTCACTTCGCGGGAACGGTCCTGCCGGGCGAGGACGTGAGCCGACGGACGAGCGGACTGGTCGCGTCCGCTGCTGGATACCCGGTGGTTTTTCATTTTAATATCGGATTTCTGGAGCTCCGCGAACTGTATCGCAAAGCGGCGATGTATTGGCACGCAACCGGATTCGGATCTTCGGCCTCCGAGCGGCCGGAGAGACAGGAGCACTTCGGCGTTACGACCGTGGAAGCGATGTCGGCGGGTGCAGTGCCTGTGGTGATCAATTCGGGAGGTCAGAGAGAAATCGTCACGCATGATGTCGATGGTTTCCTGTGGGATGATCTCGACCGCCTGGCCGGGCATAGCCTCAGGCTGGCCGGCGATCCGGAAAGGATGCGGCGGTTGAGTTTGCGGGCGATAGAGACCAGCGCGAAATTCAGTACAGGCGCCTTCGTGAAGCGAATCGAGGGATTGATTGAAGCCTCGGACGACCGCCGGGAGTTCGCATGAATCTGCGTGCGTTCGCACGTGATCTCAGAGCCTGTGGGCATTCGCCCTGGGTCGAATCGCAGCGGATGAAAGCGGTGGGTGCTTTGATCCTCGATCGATGGAATCATTACTCACCCTTCAAATGGACACCGGATCTTCACATCGACGTTACGGACAACCAACGCAAATGGCGCTTGCCAATGCGTATGTGCTCGGAGGACTACTCGGCTTTTCGAGAAATCTTTCTTTACGGCTACTACGAGCAGGACGTTGGCCAGCCGCGCACGATTCTCGACTTGGGGGGATATTGCGGCTACTCGGCGATCGCGTTTTCCGCGCGGTTTCCGCAGGCCCGCATCGCCGCCGTAGAGCCTCACCCCGGCAACTTCGCCGCTCTCACCGCGAATCTGAAGCTGAACAACCTTCCGGTGGCTTCATTCCAGGCGGCCGCTACGGTTGCCGACGGACCCGTGCGGTTGTTCCTGGGAGGCGACATGACGCACGGGTTAACGCCCAACAAGTTCAGCACCGGCGACTCTATTATGGTTGACGGACTGAGCATTCCAACCGTCCTCGACCGGCTCGGATGGAATGAAATCGATTTGCTCAAGATCGATATCGAGAGGTCCGAAGCAATTTTGTTCGGCGCGCGGCAAGCGTGGCTCAGCCATGTTAGAACGATCGTCGGCGAATACCACGGCTCGTATCAAATTCCGCAGCTCCGGGCGGATCTTGAGCCTTTCGGATTCAAGGTTATGGGACTGCCTCATCGCAATATCTTCCTGGCCGCTCGCCAGGGTTCCGGCAGGTCCAACGAGAGAATCCTTTAGAGGCACTCGAAGTACCGGGCGATGGGCAGTAGCGTGAAACCGGTCTTGTCATGGGTGTGCCGCACCGGTGCGTGGCCAGGGTCCCATCCCGTTTCCACCCTGGCGGCCGTCAAACCGGCGTTCCTCATCCAGTCGAGCGCCACGGCAGTGCGGCGCGTCCCCAATTCCCATCGTTTGGTATTCGGGATCGACCGCGATCATCAACACTTCCCCAGGCGTCTCTGCCGGTTCAACCCCGCGGCGACGAAACCGGCAACCTGTCCCCCGGCGTCCGCGACCCATACCTGAGTCGTCTCCGCCGCTAACACGTCCCCGACCGCGCGTGGGAACCCGTGTTGCAGCATCGCTATCGACGTACCAGCGGATCTGAACGTCCACGGCACTATCCTCGCATGGACACCACGGATCGAGCGGACGCGGTGCCGAGGTATTCGTCAGAAGGGAGGACGCATCATCCACTTGCCCGAATCCTTATAGAACACGCCGGCCGGAATATTGTTGTACATGCCGGCAGCGATATTCGCGGACGCAACCTTCACTGTGAAGGTGCAGTTGAACCCCTGCGGCGTCGGATTGTCGCAAGCGCCCTTCTTGAAAAAGGTGATTGTGACCGGCGCGGAGACGGTTTCGCCGGGCGGGTGATTCATGGCGTCCAGCATGGCGTCTTTCATTTGTGCTTCGGACGGCTCTGACCCTCCTCCTCCACAGCCGGCAAGCCAAAACGTAAAAATCGCAGTCACCGCATAGTGTCCCCAACGCAAGTGCATGATTCGCTCCATTCTTCCGTCCGGTAATGCCCTGCCCCCCGCGACGCGGGGCCGGACGGCGCTGCAAGTAAGCCATCAACAGGCCATAGCCGCCCCACTGTGGGAGCTTGCCTGACATTGCTTGGAGAACGTCTTTTTCCTTACCTTGCCGCAGGAGAACGTCGATCGAAACCGCTTTGGCGACCTCCGAATCAGGATCGAGGTGCAGGTAATTCAGGGCCCGCCGATAATCTCCAAGCAACATGAATGTAACCCCACAGGAGCGCGCCCCCGCATCTTGCGCGTCGATCAGGACGGACGTCTCGCACTCGCGCGCCGATTCTTCCAGCAACCCGGTGTCGCGCAACATCCAGCTCACAATGAAATGGAGCCGGGCGCTGTCAGGCCGCCGGCGAAGCAGATCTTGGAGCCCCCGATAAGCCTGGCCCCGGGTCATCCCACCGGTTGTGGCGCCGGCCCCACTGCCGATATAAAGGACATCGGCCCGGAAGATGACGTTGTCCGGATCGAGCACCACAATTTTGTCCGCCAGGGCACGCCAGCGCGCCAACGCTGCTTCGCCACCGTCCCCAAACCAACCGTCCGCGGCATACCAGGATGCAAGAAGCTCCCACGCCGGCGCGTAGGAGGGATCGAGCGCCACCGATCGGTTTAACATCTCGATGGCTTGGTTCCTGGTTTTGGGATCGGTCGAGACCTCGCTGGTCAGAGTCTTGGCGCGGAGATACAAGTCGTACGCGTCTTCATTTTTAGGTTTAGGAGGGTTGTCGGTGACAAATTCCGAGACCCCCAGCACCGGTGCCATCGCTCTTCGGGTCTTGGCCGCGATTTGCGCCTGCATCGCCATCATGTTCTGCGCCGGGGCATCGAACACGTCGCTCCACAGCAGGCGATTGCTTTCGACGTCGGTCACTTCCAAGGTAATTTGGAGTTGTTCTCCTGCTTTTAAAAAGTGACCGGATACGATCGTGCCGGCTCGCAACTCGCGCCCCGCCTTTTGCAGGTTGAGAGTGGTCCCGGCGTACTTGCGGGCGGCTTCGGGCGGCCGGAGTGAAAGCGAGCGAGCGTAACCGAGGGTGCGCGAGATCTCGTCCGCCAAAGCCAGAGATAGAAAGTCGGGCCGGGATCGGCGCCGGCGTTCCGGAACGGAAGCACAGCTACGGTCCTGGACGGTGACGGCGTCGGTGGGGTTTTTCGTGAAAAAGTCAGAGTCAGCGCGACGGCCGCGGCAACCAGCGTGAAGACGGCCAAGACCGCGATCGCCGCCGACACGGCTTTGAAGTTTCGCCGGGCGAAACTCGCGAGCGAGGAAGCGAGGGTATCGGGGCGCGCTTCGAGCGGCTCATGATTCAGGTAATGATCGATATCGCGAATGAGCGCCGCCGACGACGAATATCGGCGCCCCGGATCTTTGTGCATCGCGGTCAGGCACAACGCGTCAAGGTTGGCCCATGATGCCCGTGCGCCAGTCCACAGGGACGTTGCCGAGGGCTTTGCCGGCTCCCCGGCGGTGATCATCGCCTCCGCTTCGGCTGCGGTCTTATGGGAAATGTCGAACGGCGGCTTCCCGGTCAGCAATTCATAGAGAACCACGCCGAGCGAATACACATCCGTGAGGATACCCACCGGTTCGCCGCGAAGCTGCTCGGGCGACGCGTAGGCCGGGGTCATGGGACGCAAGGCCGTCCGCGTCTGGTTCACCGGCCGCCCGGTCCGATCGAGCTGTTTGGCGATTCCAAAATCCAACAGCCGGACCGAGCCGTCTTCTTTGACCAGAATGTTAGATGGCTTCAGGTCGCGATGGATGACGCCCCGTTCATGCGCGTACTGGACGGCTTCGGCAACGGCGCGAATCAACTTCAGCCGCTGTTCGGCGGAGCAGTGGTTGCGGCTGCAATAGTCGGTAAGCGGAACGCCATCGACGTACTCCATGACGAACCACGGCGTCCCGTCCGGCAGCGTGTTCGCGTCATACAGCCGCGCGATGGATGGATGATTCAATTGCGCCAAAGTACGTTGTTCGGCTGTAAAACGCTCGCGCCGGGCCGGGGAGAACCAGGCGTCGCGCAGGATCTTGATGGCGACCAGGTTACCCAAGTCCTTCCGCTCGGCCAGATACACGACGCCCATCCCGCCTTCGCCCAGAACGTTTTTGATCCGGTAAGGGCTAAACTCCTTGAACGAAGCCGAGAGTGCATCGCCGAAGATGTCGCCTGCGACCTCCGTCACATCGCGGTCCAACAGCGAGGCGCGGCCGTCTTCTTCGAGCATGCCGATAACATCCGCCAGCATCGAGCGATCCTCGCCGCAAGCGTCCTTCAAGAATCCGGAGCGTTCGGGTTCTTTAAGGTCCACGGCGCCATGAAACAGCGCTTGAACTCGATCCCAGCGTGCCGGATCCATCACGCTCTCCTAAATTGCTGCGCCAGCCAGGCTCTGGCCGCACGCCAGTCCCGAAGCACGGTCGCTTCAGACACTTCAAGCAACTCGGCAATTTCTGCGACTTCGAGCCCTCCGAAGAACCGGCTTTCCACCATCATGGCTTGGCGCGGATTCATCCGCGCCAGTTCTTCAAGAACGCTATCGAGAACGATCAATTCGTCTCCGGCCAGTATGGTAGGCGCTGGGGAAGCGTCCATGGTAAGCACGACCGTTTCATTCCCCCCGCCTCGTTTCTGCGCATGCTTCCGGCGCGCAGTCTCGATCAGGACTTGGCGCATCGCGCGGGCGGCGATCCGCTTGAAATGCAACGGCGACGTCGAAGCGATGCGCGGAGAACCCGACAGCTTGAGCCATGCCTCGTTCACTAGCGCGGTTGGATTCAGGGTAGCGCTCTTGTCGCGGCCTTTTACCGCGGACGCCAAGCGGCGGAGTTCCTCATACGTTGCTGCAAACAGGTCATCGAGCTTCCGTTGATCATCCGATTCGTTCGTCATGTGGAAGCAATTTATCTGAAGCCGCGTGACGGTTCCGGCGCCCGACCCGCGCAATGCGTAATGTGAGCCAACCTCTCGGAGGGATGCTATCACTGGGAACCCGGTGTGATGCAAACTCCCGCCGCCGCCATGACGGTTCTTCCTTCGCTGTTTCGCAATGTAAGACAAATGTCCTCAATCCCAAGATCCAATGCCTGGGCCGTGTTTGTCTTAGCAGCCGCGTCCGTAGTGAGCCGCGGCCAGGGTATCATCAGCACTCTGGCGGGCGGAGGAACCAATTATTCGGCCGACGGCGGCCCGGCGACCAGCACCGCTCTTCTTTCGCCGAACGGAGTAACGACGGACAGCGCGGGCAACGTGTATTTCGTCGAAGCCGGCAACTACCGCATCCGCAAAGTGAACCCAGCCGGCATCATCAGTACCTTCGCCGGTACGGGAGTCCCGGGCCTCGCGCTCACCGGCAATATCGGCGATGGCGGCCCCGCGACCAGCGCTCAATTTGTTTTCGGCGGCCAGCAAGAGGGCATCGCCGTGGACGGCGCGGGGAATGTCTATATTACGGATAGCCACAACTATCGAGTCCGCAAGGTAGACACCAACGGGATCATCGCCACGTTTGCCGGAAGCCAATTCCCCGGCTCAGGCGGCGACGGCGGACCGGCCAACAAAGCCTCGCTCAATTCTCCAACCGCGCTGGCGATTGATAGCGCTGGAAACCTTTATATTGCCGACCTCCTCGGCTCCCGCGTCCGCAAGGTGGATACGAACGGCATCATCACCACCGTCGCCGGGAACGGCAGCCCTGGATACTCGGGCGACGGCGGGCCGGCCACCAGCGCTCAGTTCTACGCTCCGAGCGGTGTTGCAGTGGACGGCGCAGGGAACCTCTTTATCGCGGATGGAACCACTCAACGCATCCGCAAGGTGAACACCAGCGGCATCATTGCCACGGTGGCCGGCACCGGAACCGCCGGATTTTCCGGCGACGGCGGACCGGCTACCAGCGCTCTGTTCTCCGCCATTCAGGGCATCTCCGCCGACGGCCCGGGCAACCTCTACATCACAGATAACGGCAACAATCGGATTCGCAAGTTAGACACATCTGGAAATATCAACACCGTCGTGGGTACCGGTACGTTTGGCAGCAGCGGCGATGGTGGAGTATCGACCAGCGCAACTCTCAGCAGTCCCGAAGATGTGTACGTCGACGGCTCTGGAAATCTGTTCATCGCCGAGAGCGCCGACGGACGGATTCGTAAAGTATCCGCCGGCGGCTCCGCGCCTCCGCCCGTCACTGACGTGATCGGCACGGTCGCGGGCGGTGGAACCGGCGGCGATGGAAGCCCCGCCACCAGCGCGTCGCTCGCTGAACCCTTGGGCGTCGCGGTGGACCCGTCGGGGAATATCTATATCGCCGATCCACTCGTCGGCCTCATCCGCAAGGTGAGTACTGCCGGGATCATCAGCACGGTTGCCGGCAATGGACAGTATGCGTTCTCAGGAGATGGCGGTCCGGCCACCAGCGCCTCTCTTCTGTCGTTTAACATAACGCATCAAGGCGTAGCCGCCAACGGCGCCGGGAATTTCTACATCGCGGATGCCGGCAACGGTCGGATTCGCAAGGTGAACTCCGCGGGGATAATCAGTACCGTGGCCGGTTCCGGAGCTACTGCCGTCGACTATTTGGGAGACGGCGGTCTCGCGATTGCCGCACCGCTGTTCGACCCCCTCGGCGTGGCTGTGGACAACAACGGAACTCTATACATCGCGTGCACCGGGTTCAATCGCATCTTCAAGGTCAGCTCGGCTGGAATCATCACGACGATAGCGGGCACGGGAGCGCAGAGTTCCTTAGGAGACGGTGGTCTGGCTACCAGCGCCTCGATCAGCAGCCCCAGCGCGGTCGCGTTTGACGGCGTCGGAAACATGTACATCGCGGAATTGGCGGGCCTGCGCGTTCGCAAGGTGAATACGGCTGGAATCATCAGCACCGTCGCCGGTAACGGAACCGCAGGCTTTTCCGGCGACGGCGGACCCGCCATCAAGGCCCAATTTTCGGCCATCGACGGAATCGCCGCCGACAGCTCAGGCAACGTGTACATCACGGATCGCCAGAATAACCGCATTCGCAAAGTGGACACATCCGGGAACATCAATACGTTCGCGGGCACCGGAACGTTCGGCTTCACCGGAGATGGCGGCGCGGCCGCCAGCGCCACCGTTTCCACGCCCGCCAACGTTGCGGTGGACAGTGCGGGGAACGTTTTTATCGCGGATAGCGGGAACGTACGCATCCGCAAGGTTACCGTCGGCGCTGCAACGTCCGGCATGGCGCCCTCCATCACCTTGGTGGCGAACGCGTATGGCAACACTCCCATCATCGCGCCCAATATGTGGGTGGAGGTCAAAGGAACCAATCTCGCTCCGGCTGGCGACTCGCGGATCTGGCAAGGTGCGGACTTCGTAAACAATCGCTTGCCGGCAGAGCTCGACCGTGTCAGCGTCACCGTGAATGGGAAAAGCGCGTTTGTGTATTACATCAGTGGAACGCAGGTGAATATTCTGACTCCGCCGGACGCGATGTCGGGAATGGTGCAGGTGCAGCTTACGCTCAACGGCGTTATGAGCAACTCGATGGCGGTGCAGGCCCAGGCGGTCGCACCTTCGTTCTTTACCTTCGACGGGAAAAACGTCGTCGGGACGCACCTGAACGGAAGTCTGCTAGGTCCGGCGAGCTTATATCCCGGGCTCAGCACACCGGCGAAGCCGGGAGAAACTGTCATTGTTTACGGCAACGGATTTGGAGCCACGTCAACGCCCGTGGTCAGCGGTGCGGAGACGCAGTCCGGCACGTTGTCGCCTTTGCCGATCACCGCGCTCGGCGGATATCCCGCGGTCGTATTGTCTGCAAACCTGATTTCGCCCGGTCTGTTTCAGTTCAATGTGACAGTGGCGACCTTTGTCGCGAACGGAAACGCGGTCCTCTCGGCGATCTATGGCGGTTCGGTTACCCAGAGCGGTGTTGTTCTCGCAGTCCAACAGTGAGAGATCGCTGCACGGTGGACTTGCCGGCACCTAATTCCTGGTCCAGGTGTCGGAGATCATGGTGGCGATTTATCGCAACTCATTCCCGCACGGGCTGGCAGGCACCCTCGATTCGCGCTTCAGAACCGCTATTCCGGCAGTAATCATCAACCGGAATAAACGCCTTTACATTCCTCCAAGAGAATTGCTTTGTTATGCGCTACAATATGGAAACTTTGTGTAGCGTTTCACCGCTTTAATACACGTAACTACCGTAACGAGGGGGATTTCCATGTCTACCTACCTTCGGGCGGCGCCCGTTACCCTATTCCTGCTATTGGGTGTTCCGATGTGTGGTCAAACTGCGACATCCGACGAACCTGCCGTGGATCCTCCGAAGCCGGGATGCGATTCGTATTCGATGCAGACCCTGCCGAAGGATGCCTTCTATCTCAAGCAGCGGGCCTGCTTTTGGGGCAGCCAACTGTTCACCGTCAACGCATTACTAGGCGCGTCGCTGTTTGGAGCAATCGGCGAAGCGCGCCACAAGCCGCCGGAATGGCCCCAAGGACTACAAGGCTTCGGCGAGCAGATGGGAACCCGATATACCCAGGGTATGGTGAAAAGCACCGCGACGTTTATCGCCAGCGCCATCACCCGGGAGGACCCGCGGTCCAAGCCGCCGCAATTTCTGCAAATGAGCCGCGACAAAATGGGATGCCGTCCGGCCACCAGCATCAAGGCGCGGATCGGACAATCGCTGCTTCGAGTAGTGTGGGACGCTTGTGACTCGAGGCCGGCGCCCGGACGGCTAATCGGGTCCTTCGCCAGCGGCTTCGTCGGACTCGCCTGGGCGCCGCCCAGCCAGGACAAAGTGTCGAGCGCACTGGTCAACTCCGGAACCGCGTTTGCGGGCTACATCGGCGATAGCCTGTTCAGCGAATTTGAGTATGATTTGTTCGGAGTTTTTGGCAAAATGTTTGGTACGGGCAAGCCCCACCCCCAACCCCCGCCTCCTGCCCAGCCCAATCCAAACCCGGTGAAGGGAGACGCGCAATGAACGGACGTAACCAATTGCATTTACTTGCGGCGCTAGCCGCACTGTGTCTCAATGGCTGCATTCGCGCGCAGAACTATCATCCTCCCCAGACCAAATCTACGTTCTACTACCAGTTCAGGTCCGCGGACCCGAATTACTCGGGGAAACACCCGCCGGGCCAGAGCTACGACCAATACTTTCACGATTCGAAAGCTTACGAAGCTTACGTGGAGTTCGACGCGCGCGGCAGCGTGTATCGCGACAAAGAAAACCAGACGGTACAGCTCAACGCCGCACTTGCGCTCATCAAACGTGTCAAGAATCCTGACGGCAAGCCCGCCCAAAAAATCGCGCTGTACGTTTTTATTCATGGGTGGAAAAACAACGCTTCGGAAGATTCGGGAAACGTCTGGGGCTTTCGACGCTTCCTGTCCGACATCGCTTACCAGCATTGCGATGAGCCGGTGATCGGCGTATATATCGGCTGGCCCGGCGCCTCGCTCAAAGGGGACGCGTTCCTGTCCTTCTGGAATCGCGAGCCTGTGGCCGATAACGTGGGCAATAACGAGGATTTGACCAATGCCCTGCGCGCGATTCTCCAAGCCGCGAAGGGCACGGCGTACGCCGATCATGATTCTACTGCCGTCGTCATCGGACACTCTTTTGGCGGAATCGTGCTCGAACGCGCCGCGACCAAATTGATTCGGGAACAATTGGATCAGCCCAATCCCGCAGCGGAGTCGCCGGCCGATCTGTTCGTCCTGGTGAACGAAGCTGGCGCGGGGGCTATAGCACGGCCGTTCCTGATGGATTTGGCGGCCAAGGGCGTGACTTACAACGACAGCCACGGCAATCCGCACCCGCTGCTGCTTTCGATGACCTCGACGGGCGATGTCGCCACCAAGCTCGCCTATCCGGGCGGCGAATTCCTTTCGTTCAACCGGCCGGCTACCGAGAACTACTCACCGCCTGACCGGTTCGGACAGGAAAGCACGCTGCCTTACAATCTGCTGACGGCCGCGAATACGATCGCGCTCCAGAGCCATCAGATCGTGCCCTTTATTTCAAATGCGGCGTGCGACTTGAATATCAAGCTGACCGCTAAGGCGAGCTATTGTATGAATCCAGTTTGCCAGGACCGGCTGAATCAGACTCCCTACTGGATCATGCAACTGCCGCAGGTCTTCGTGCCGGATCACAGCAGTGTATTTCAAGGCAACCTGCTCAAGTTAATCAGCGCGGTGCTGGAGGAATCCGGGGTGACCAGTTGCGGTCCTCGGACCAAAGCCGCTGAACCAGCGCGTCCTACCCGCGGACGTCCCAGCATGAACCGAATGAAATGAGACGAAAGTCCCGTGTCCTCTCACGCCGCGGAGCGATCGCTGCGATGGCCGGTGCGGTGGCTCCCACATCGGCCTGGTGCGATGAGCCAAAACCGGAGCTGAACAAACCCTACGGATGGTTCGAACAGACCATCGACCAACGCAAAGTGTATGTGCGCGGCAAAGGCGACCGGATTGTCGTCCTCCTGCACGAGATCAACGGGATGTCACCCGGATGCGTTGACTTCGGCGTCGAGTTGGCCACCTACGGATTTAAAGTCTACATGCCCCTGCTGTTCGGCCACGTGTTGCAGGATTCCACGATTCTTGGAGGAATGGAATCGTGCTGGTTCGGGGGATTCAAGTGTTCGACGCCCGCGCCGAAACAGAATCCCAAACCGGTGGTGTGGGTGAGCGAGTTCGTGAAGCATCTCGGCGCTCGCGACGAAGTCAAGAAGATAGGAGTCATCGGGATGTGTCAGTCCGGCGCCTATCCGCTCGCTACCGTTCAGAAAGATTCCAAAGTCAAGGCAGTCGTGCTGAGCCAGCCTGCGCTGCCGTTCGGGCAGGACAAGCAGCGGGACGTTGGACTCACGGCCGCGACCATGACGACCGCGAAGGCGAGCGGCATTCCGATCCTCGCCTTCCGGTTCAAAGACGATACGATCTCGACCTGCGACCGTTTTGAATTTCTCGCCAAGTATTTCGGTTCGCCGCAGTTCGACGGGCATACGCTGGATGGTCCCCCAGGTTTTCACCAGACCTTGACTCACCGCCTCCATGCCGTTTTGACGGGGCCCTTCGGAGAGATTCGCGAAGGCGCGCGCCGGGACGTGATCCGCTTCTTATGCGAGCACCTGAACTAGCGTCCCCTGTTTGATTATTGATCGCGCAATCCCAGCCGCTGCGACCGCCAGGATCGCGACTTAGAGCTGTCCTCTCATCAAGAGTTCCCCTCCGAATGACTTGGTCCAAACATTGCAATCGTTCTTGAGCTTACATTATTTAAAGCGGAATCCATGGATTTTTTGCTTCATTGGAAGAAACGGAGGCCGGATCGCCGCACCGTGAACGCGGCTCTCTTGGGAGTCATGCTTGGGATTGCCCATCTGGCGGGATCGTGTGCCCGCCGGCCCGCGGTCGAAAGCGACATCCGCGAGTATGTGCGGCTGGCGGTTGCTCTGGGGGAACGGGACCCGGACTCGCTGGATTTTTACTACGGCCCGGCGGATTGGGTCGCGGATGTTCGCCAGCATGCCCCGGCCTTGCCCGACATCCGGCGGTCGGCGCTCGCGCTGGCCGCCAGGATGGCGAACGACCGTAATCCTCGTGTGGCGCGGATGCGTCGCCAGGTGGAAGCGATCGCCGCGCGGGCCGATGCGCTGCTCGGCTCGCGAACCAGTTTCGATCGGGAGACGAAGGCTTATTTCGGGCTTGAGCTTCCACCGCGCAACGATTCCACGCCAGGCGCGCGCTCCGAACTCAATGGCTTGCTCGGCGGCAGCGGGAACCTCGCCGCGCGATACGCAGCGCTCGACGAAAAGTTCATAATTCCGCCCGAGCGCCTGGCGGCCGTCATGGAGCGGGCCATCGAGGGCTGCCGCGAGCAGACTCTCGCTCACCTGAAACTGCCGCCGAGCGAAACGATCACACTCGAATACGTTCGCAACCAGCCGTGGAGCGGGTTCAGCCGTTACCAGGGAAACTTCCGCAGCGTCATTCAGATCAATTCCGATCTCGGCTTCACTGTCAACCGCGCATTGCAACTCGCCTGCCACGAGGGTTATCCCGGACATCATGTGTACAACGTAATTCAGGATCTCCAGTTCGTCCGATCCCGCGGCTGGATCGAATGGACCGTCCAGCCGACGTTCAGTCCACAGTCGCTGGTCTCGGAGGGCATGGCGACGTTCGCGCTGGAGATGGCTTTCCCGGAGCCGGACCGGCTCCGCTTCGAGCGCGATCGACTTTTCCCTCTCGCCGGATTGAATCCGCAGGATGCGGAGCGAGATTTGCGAGCCGAGCAACTCGCCGATAAACTGCGCCTGGCGGAACTCGCGATCGCTCGCGACTATTTGGACGGGAAGCTGGAATGGGCGCGAGCCGCGGCTGCGCTGGAGGATCGGGCCGCGATGGCGCGCCCGGAGGAGACGCTCAAGTACATGAATGAGTATCGCAGCAACGTGGTCACCTACACGCTGGGCAGCGATCTGGTGGAACAGCGGGTGAACTCGGCGGCCGACCGCTGGCGCACATTTGAAGCGCTGATGACCGATCCCGATGCCGCGCTGGCACTTCGCAGCATGATCGGCAAATGATGGGCGTTGTATACTGATCGGACACGTCATGTCTAACTCGGGAGGCTCGCAAATGAGACGAAGTCAGTGTATCTGCCTGGCGGCCTTGGCCCTGTGGTCCATTCAGAGCGGCTTCGCCCAAAACCTGACGCGCGCGCAGGAGCGCGCCAAGGCTAAGGCTGAGAATGTGCCGGAAATCCCGTACGAATCCGTCGCGAATTTTGTGAAGCTGCCGCCTGGCGTGTATTTCGGAGAAACGGTCGGCGTCGCGACCAACTCAAAAGGGCACGTATTCGTCTACACCCGAAGCTACAACACCCGCCTGTTCGAGTTCGACCAGACCGGGAAGTTCATCAAGGAAATCGGCGAAGGGCTGTACGGCTTCGCGTTCGCGCACGCGGTGCGCGTCGACGCGCAGGACAACATCTGGGCAGTCGACGAAGGCACCAACATGATCGTCAAGTTCAGTCCGGAAGGAAAGGTTCTGATGGTGCTGGGGCACCGGCCGGAATCGGGTCTGGTGCCGGTGACGGCGGGATTCGGTGTGGCGCCGCCCACTGCCGAGCCGTATACGTTCAATCGCCAGACCGACGTTGCTTTCGACGCGCAGGGGGATATTTTCGTATCCGATGGCTATGGCAACTCGCGGGTTGTCAAATACGACAAGAACGGCCGGTTCATTACGTCGGTGGGGTCGCGCGGTTCCGAGGCGGGGCAGCTCAATATTCCCCACACCATCGCCTCGGACGCCAACGGCAATATTTATGTCGGCGACCGGACCAACAACCGCATTCAAGTATTCGACAACGATCTGAAGCTGAAGACCATCTACGACAAGGTGGGTGCGCCGTGGGCGGTCTGCATCACGCCGGGTCCGCATCAGTATTTGTATAGTTCCAATTCGAATCCGGACAACAACAACTCGGAGATCATGGCGGTCACCGGCGAAGTCTACAAGATGGAGCTCGACGGGACCATCCTCGGAAAGTTCGGGAAACCGGGGACGCAGCCGGGCGAATTCCGGACCATTCATGAAATGGATTGCCGCTCGGAAAACGAGATCTACACGGCCGAGATCAACCGCTGGAACGTCCAGAAACTCCTGCTGCATCCGAAGAAATAGGATCACCGCCATGAGAATTCTTTGCAGTTTGACCGTCCCGGCGCTGTTCGCCGGTGTGTTGTCAGCGCAGGCTCCAGAGATCGGGTTCGATTCCGCGCCCAATTTTTTGAAGATGCCGGAGCACATCTATATGGGCGAAGCGGCCGGTGTCGCGACCAATTCGAAGGGTCACATTTACGTCTACACGCGGACCGGCGACGCCTATGCGACCACCGGAACGTCACGAACCTTTTCGCACGGCGGCTCCCGGCTGTTCGAGTTCGATCCGAACGGAAAATACGTAGGCGAGATCGGTCAAAATTCTTACGGCTTCCTGGTGGCGCAGTCGGTCAAGATCGATCCGCAAGACAACATCTGGGTGGTCGATAAATCGTCGAGCCTGGTGATCAAGTTCGCTCCGGACGGCCGCGTGCTGATGCCGCTGGGCCGCAAGCCCGAAGCGATTTTCGTCGGCGCTCGCGGCGAGGGCGGACGGGGTGCCGGCGCTGCTGCCGGACGTGGACGCGGTGAGGGTGGGGCTGGGCCTCCGCCCGGCGCGGGCGCTCCCGGCGATCTGTTCAACGGCCCGACCGACGTTGCCTGGGATGCGCAGGGCGATATTTTCATCTCCGACGGCTTCGGTAACGCCCGGATCGCGAAGTTCGACAAAAACGGCAAATTCATCAAATCGTGGGGATCGCGAGGGTCGGAGCCGGGCCAGCTCAACAATCCGCGCTCGCTGGCGATCGACGCGCACGGCAACGTATTTGTCGCCGATACCGGCAATCAGCGGATTCAGATCTTCGATAACGACGGGACCTTCAAAACACAGATCACCGGCATCGGCGCGCCGGCCGCGATCTGCATTTCGCCGGGAGCGCATCCGGTCCTGTATGCGTCCAATTCGAACGAGGTTAACTCGCTCGACCATGGCGAGGTGTACAAGTTAGAGCTCGACGGAAAAGTGCTCGGCCAGTTCGGGAGAGCCGGTCATCTGCTCAAGGAATTCGGCTCTGTGAATGAGATCGACTGCCGGCGTGCGAACGAACTCTACATCGGTGAACTGATGAACTGGAGAGTCCAGAAGATCACCTTGCACTAAGGTGTATCCGAAACTCCCATCAGCGTTGCGCAAGGGACAGCCGGAACGCGACCATCTCCTGGCCGTTGCGAACCAGCAGGATGTCGCCGGCCAGAGCCGGGTGATTCCAGGTCTTGCCCTCCATCGCCGGGACGCGTGCCAGCTCGGTGAACTGGCCGGGGACGGCCGCGACCAGCGCGAGTTCACCCTCCTCCGACAACACTAGCAGCAAGTCCTGGTCAGCCAGCAGGAGCAACTGCCCATGGCCGTAGCGTCCGCCCTTCCATTTGCGCTTGCCGTCCTGGAGGTCGATGCAAGCGAGGATGCCGCCGTCGAATCCGTAGGCATGGCCGTCGTGAACGACGAAGTCATTGAAGTAAGGCTTTAACCCGGTGGAGGTCCAGCGCTCCTCAGCCGTCCATCCGCCAGTTCCCTGCGTGACCGCGAGGCGGCGGATCCCGCTGGTGTCGCTGACGCTGATCAGAACGCTGCCGTCCACGGTCAGCCCCGGCTGCACGATGGGGTAGCCTGGCCATGAGTGCTTCCAGAGCACCTTGCCGTCAGCGGGCGCGACGCTGGTGACGCCGTCGCCGGTCAAGAGCAGGACCTGCGCTACTCCGCCGATGGTCAACAGTTGCGGGGAACTGTAGCTGACGCCGCCCTTCGGGCCGAGCCAGCGCGAACCACCGGTGGCGAGATCGTAGGCGGCGAGCCGCCCGGCGGACGCGGCAATGACGACATCATCCACCACCAGCGGTGAGCTAGCGAAGCCCCACTCCGGAACCTTGGTGCCCGTGTCGGACGCCGCGTTACGCGTCCACACCACGGCGCCGTTATAGGCGTCGAGCGCGTTCAAGATTCCCGTCGCGCCAAACGTGTATACGCGTCCGTCGTGCAGGGTCGGCGTCCCGCGAGGACCGGCGCCGCCATTCGATTCCCAGAAGCGGGCGGCGTCGCGGTGAATCCACACCGGCTCGCCGGTGGTCATGTTGTAGCAGGCGACGACTTCGAACTCGCCGCGCTGCTCCTGAGTGTAGATGAGGCCGTCGCGAACCGCGAAGGACGACCAGCCCGGTCCGACCGGCCGGCGCCACAGTTCGACCGGCGGCGATGAAGCCCAGTCGGTCTTGATCCGCACGCCGGTGACGACGTCATCGCGATGCGGTCCGCGAAAGCCCGGCCAGTCGACGCGGGTCGGCGACGCGGCCGGAGGGGATGGGAGGACGGCTGGTAGCGATGTCCGAAGAGCGGCCGGGCGCGTCGGAGGTTTGTCGCTGGGGCGGGGCGCGCTGGATTCCACTGGAGACGGTTGCGTCGCCGGGGCTGGTGGAAGCGCTGCCTGCTCGCCGCCGGATTGAGCCATTAGCTTTTGCTCGGCCGTCTTCGCCCAACGCCACCCGAATTGCGAATGGCCCTCGCCGGTTATACCATCGGTCCGCAGGAGCGCCCAGACCCCGCCGCCAGCCAGGATGATCGCGACCAGCGCCACGCGTCGCGGTCCGTCAGCGAGCCAGCGGCTCGCCGCCGCCCAGACAACCAACGCGAGGCTCAGGGACGGGACGACGTAGAACCAAAACAGCATCCCCATCCCCGCCCCCGCAATCGATTTGTCGAGAATCGGCCGAGTTGCGAATACCGCCACGATCATCGGCACGACTGCGCCCAGGCGCTCCGGCAGCGGCACGCGGCTGAAGAACAGCCACCACAACAGAACCGCCAAACCCCCGCCGAAGATTCCGCCAAACATTCCGAAGACCGTGGCGTCTGGCGCGACCATCGGTACGACAAGCCAGAGAAACCACTGCAGTACAACGGCGACGACGCCGGGCCACAGCCGGAGGCGCCTTTGAGAGGTCGGGTTGCCAATCTGCGCGATGGTCACATTAGACCGATACTCGTCCCACCGGCAATTTGTTCCGTTTTTCTTAGCGGAACACTACTTTCCAGACGTTACTCTTATACAAGAGTCGCATCAGTTTACTCATGCCGCAAAGCGTTCGTCGGATCCACCTGCACCGCCCGCCGCGTCGGCGCCACGCAAGCGAAAATCGCGATCGCCATCAGCAGCGCAGTCAGCCCCGCGAACGTCGCCGGATCCGTAGTCTTCACTTCCCAGATCTCCGATGAAATGAATCGCGTCAACGCCGTTGCACCCGCAATCCCCACCGCCACCCCGGCCGCGATCACCACCAGCGCGTGGCGGAAGATCAGCTTTAACACGTCCCAACCGCCCGCTCCCAGCGCCATCCGGATCCCGATCTCTCGCGTGCGCTGCTCCACCGCGTATGCCATCACGCCGTAGATACCCATCGCGGCGAGCCCCGTTGCGACAGCGGCGAACAATCCCAAGAGCATCGAGTAATAGCGCGGATACTGCGCCTGATCGGCCAGATACGAGTCTTCAGTTCGCGGGTCGATCAACGGCTGGTTCCGATCGACCTCCTCAACCGCCTTGCGCACCGCAGGCAGCGCGTTCATCGGATCGCCGGCGGTTCGCATCAGGAACGTCATTTGCAGATGCAGACCGGTGTACGGCCCGGTGCTGTGCGACGCCGCCTGCACGAACGGAATGAAGATCGCGGGATCCTGTCTCGTTTGCGGATGGCTGGCGGGAATATCGTGCACCACCGCAATGATTTCGCGAGGCTGATCTTCCTCCGACAAGTCCACACGAATCCGTTTGCCGACGGGGTCCTCGTCCGGAAAGAACCGCCGCGCCATGGTCTCGTTGACGATCGCAACCCACGGCGCATGAGCCGTATCGCGAGCGGTGAAATCGCGGCCGTGCAGCAAGCGGATTTTCATGGTATCGAAAAAATTCGGCGTCACGGGATAGAAGTCCGCCGTGAGTTCGTCGGCGTTGGCCACTTCACGGCCTTGGATCGTGAACGGCAACGGATTGCTTCCGGAAAGCGGCGGATACACGGTGCCGGCCACGGAGCGTAAGCCCGGCACGGTTTGCAGGCGCTCGAACACGCGTGTAATAGCCAGAGGCGGCGCTTCACTTAGCTCCCAGAGCGGCAGACCGTGATAGGCGCCGACCGGCTTGGCAAACCGTTTTTCCGGGAAGCGGTAGCGGAACGTGAGCAGACCGTGCGGGTCGCAGCCGAGGTTGGCGCCCTGCAATTGCAGGAAGCTGCGAATCAGCAGTCCCGATCCGATCAACAGCATCAGCGCCAGTGCGAGCTGCCCCGCCACCAGCGCCGCGCGCAGGCGATGGCGCGCCCCGCCCTCGGTTCCGCCGCGAGTCGCGGCTTTGAGCGATTCGACGAACGCCACCTTCGATCCCTGAGCCGCTGGAATTAGGCCGAAAATCAAACCGGTGAACACGGAGATGGCGGCGCTGAACAGCAGCACCTGCCCATTGATGCGGATTGCGTGCAGCATGGGCAGCCACGTGGGAGCCATCGCCACCAGTGCGCGCACGATGCCCCACGCGAGCCAGACTCCCAGCACGCCACTGAAGATCGAGAGCAGCAGGCTCTCCGTCAGGAACTGGCGGAAGATGCGGGCGCGGCCTGCGCCGAGCGCCGCGCGGATCGCAACTTCCGTCTGCCGCGACGACGCGCGCGCCATCAGCAGCGCCGCCACATTCGCGCAGGCGATCAATAGCACGAATCCCACCGCGCCCTGCAACAGCAGCAGCGGCCGCCCGATGAATCCGAATATCCCATCGCGGAAGGTTTGCACACGAACGGTCCACGGCTTTCCATGGTCCGTTTCGCGGGCGGGAAACTGCTTTGCAAGCTGCCCGGCGATGGCATCCATTTCGCTCTGCGCCTGTTTCATGGTGACGCCGGGCTTGAGCCTGGCGGCGATCAGCAGGAAGCGGGCGGACCCGCGAAGCTGAAAATGATTCAGCGGGATGGGGGCGACATAATCGCCGTTTTCATCGCTGATGCGAAAATCGGGCCGCATGACGCCGATGATGGCGGTGTTCTGCCCGTTCACCAGCACTTTCCGGTTCAGGATGTCTTTCGCACCGCCGAAGCGCCGCATCCAAAGACGATGGCTGATAAGGATGACGGGAGCCGGATGATCCACCTCATCCTCGGATTCGGTGAACAGACGCCCGATCAGAGGCTCTGCGCCTAGGGCCCGCAGCAGGCCGGGAGTCACATTCTCGCCCTGCACGCGCTCCGCAGGCTCGCCGTTCTCCTCCGCTCCGAAATCCACGGCGTTGTTCGTGAGCGCGCCAATGGATTCGAACGAGCGCGCCTGTTCCTGCCAGGCAAACAGGTCTGGAACCGACACGCCGTTTGGCTGGTCCGGATGTCCCGGAGGGATAGCGAAGAGGGTGACCAGCCGGTCGGCCTCGGGAAAGGGAAGGGATCGCAGAAGGATGGTGTTCATGAGCGTGAAAATGGCGGTATTCAAGCCGATTCCCACGGCCAATGAGAGCGCGATCACCAGGGTGAATAGCGGCTTCTTGGCGAGAATGCGAAGGCCGTAAACCAGGTCATGCCACAAGGTGCTCAACGTAGTTCCTCCTTGAGGTGGTTGGACGCAGCGAGGGGAGATTCGTCTTCAATCGTTGCGGTTCGCGGAAGGACGCCTTCATCGAGATCCGTTCCACCCCCGGATGCATCGCCAACGATGGCAGGGAAAGCAACCTGCCGGCAAGATAAGTTGGCGGAAGGACCGAATCTCTGACAGGAATGCCGTTGACGCCACGCCGGACTCCGGCATGAATCATCGCGCTCGTCAGCGCGGCGGCAAATCGCTGTAGAAGGTTCGCGTCCGCTTTCGATATCGGTAGTCGTGGACCGAATCCTGAGAGAATCGCGTCGTGATCCTCACCGGCCAAAATGAGAAAGGCACCCGGAATCCCGGATGCCCTTGTTCTGTTCGGAAATCGCCGATTGCCGCTACTCGGTGTCGCGGGTACGCTTCTTGCGATTCCGCTTCCGCGCCAGCGCCTCTTTGGTGCGCTGTTTCTCACCAGGCTTCAAGTAGAACGAGTGTCTCTTGATTTCCTTGATGATGTCCTCCTGCTGGACTTTCCGCTTGAAACGCCGTAGAGCGCTCTCCAGCGTCTCACCGTCCTGGATATGGACTTCTGCCAAACGCGACTCACCTCGCTTTCCGTTCGAAATATCAGGATAGCAGCTATTGTGAATAGATGATCGAAATTCAGCCGATCGGCGTGGTGCGTTCCTCCGTCGACGATCCGTCGCGCGATGAAAACTGGGGCGGGCTCGTGTCCGTCATCGATCTGGACCCCGGCGTGTTGGGCTCGCGAGCCACGGCGGGCCTCGCCGAGTTTTCGCATATCGTGGTCGTGTTTCATTTCCACAAGGTCGCCGAAGATCAGGTGGAATCGGGCACGCGGCATCCGCGCGGGCGAACGGATTGGCCGGAGGTCGGCATTCTGGCGCAACGGGCCAAGAGGAGGCCGAATCGCCTCGGAGTCACGACCTGCCGGCTATTGAAGGTTGACGGACTGCGGCTGAGGGTGCTCGATCTGGACGCGATCGAAGGGACGCCTGTGGTCGACGTCAAGCCCTATATGATCGAGTTCGGTCCACACGGCGAAGTGCGCCAGCCCCAGTGGGCGACGGAGTTAATGTCGACGTACTACGCCGAACTCTAGGGCTGGTAAAATCGACCACCCACCGCTCCCCGTGGTCGCGGCTCGTGCTCAACGCTTTCGTATTTCAGCAGCTTAGCGAGCGGCGACCGCAGGAAGCGGTGGGTATCGCGGGTTTTCACACAGAAGCTCGCCCGCACGTCTGTGTTTGCGTGCCGAGACCGTGAGAGAGGGGTGTTGTCGACTACTTACCTTTGCTCAGCTTGCGGAAGTACTCGGCCACCGAATTAATGTCGACTTACTACGCCGAGCTCTAGGGCTGGTTGAAAATCGACGACCCACTGCTCCCTGTGGTCGCGCCTCGTGCTCAGCGCTTCCGTATTTCAGCAGCTTAGCGAGCCGCGACCGCAGGAAGCGGTGGGTGTCCCGGGTTTTCACACAGAAGCTCGCGCGCACGTCTGTGTTTGCGTGCCGAGACCGTGAGAGAGGGGCGTTTCGACTACTTACCTTTGCTCAGCTTGCGGAAGTACTCGGCGACCGCGTCCACGTATCCCGCCGGGACCCGGTCCGTCGAGCCGCTGCGCACTTGATCGCCATCGGATTTTTCAGCCTCCCGGCGGAGCTGCAATTCGAGCGCTTCGAGATTCGGCAAAATCACGCGATTCAAGCGGTTCTGCAATTCCTGTGAGCTGATATCGCCGACTTGCAGGCGCGAGATTTCGCGCTCCACGTCGGTAATCTGGCGCGAAACATCCGGGTTGTCTTTGTACTGCTGCCGCAGATCGTTCAAAGCTCGGCCGGCTTCCTGAACGGCGCGATTCGGGTCCCACGGCGCAGTGTCGGGAATCCGGTACATGCCCTCGGGAGCGAAACGGCCATACTGCGTGTTCGGCCCGTCAAACCGGTTGCCGTAAGGGCCGCCGCCGTAGCCGGGACGATTGATGTTGCCGTTCTGCCCGCCGCCGTATTGTCCTCCGCCGGCCTGGTTGCCTTGCTGGCCACCCTGCTGCTGGCCGCCCTGCCCCTGCTGGCCCCCTTGCTGGCCGTTCTGACCTTGCTGGCCGCCCTGTTGACCGTTCTGGCCCTGTTGCCCGCGGCCCGCCGCTCGCTCCATCTGGCTGCGCAGCCGCTCAAGCTGCGCCAGCGATCGCTGCGCGTCGCTATTGCCGCCGGGCTGCTGGCCGTCTTTGTTGATGGCTGCCTGCGCGGCCTTCAGGTCTTCGGCGACCTTATCCATCGTCTCCGTGATCGGAGCCTCGCGAGGAACCATGTAGCCGCCCTGCCCCTGCCGGATCCAGCGCGCGGAATACTGCATGCGCAGCTTGGCCTCATTCTGCTGCATCTCCGCGAGCCCTTCGCGGATGCGCCCGGAAGCGGCTGGCTGCGTGCCCGCCATGTCACGCGCGGCTTTCTGCATGTCTTTTTCGAGCTGCTCCACGTCGCCCGCCATCTTGTCTTTCTCATCCGCCAATTCCTTGGCCTGCTGGCGCGACTGCGGATTCTGCTGGCCCGGCCTCTGGCCGCCATTGCCGCCATTATCGAGAAGCTGCTCGCCGAACGCCTTGCGCAGGCGATTCGCAAAGTCACGCTGCTGCGCGGCAAGCTGGTCGGCTCGATTCGAAAGGTCGCCCAACTGCGAGGACGCCTGCTGTTGGCGCATTCCGTTCATCGTATCCTGGGCTTCCTTCAGGCGCTCCGCGGCGCGGCGCGCGTTGGCTTCGCTATTCGCTGCGCCTTCCTTACCCTGGCTGGCAGCCGATTGCGCTGAACGCATATCGTCCGTCGCCTGCTTCACCTGATCGAGCGCGCGCTGCAAGCGTTGATCCTGCTGCCGCTGCATCGGCCGTCCCGATTGCTGGCCCGATTGGCCGGATTGCCCCGACTGACCCGACTGTCCGGATTGTCCCGACTGTCCCTGCTGTCCCGATTGCGACTGCGATCCCTGCTGCTGTTGCGAGCCCTGCTGCTGGAGCTGTTCCATCTGTTTCTTCAGCTCTTCGGCTTCGCGGCGCAGCATTTCCTGCTGCCAGCGCTGTTCGGGAGTCTGCTTGTTCTGCTGCGACTGCGCGAGCTCCTGCTGCCGCCGCGCGAGCTGCTCCAGCTTTTGCAGCGCTTCGTCGATCTCTTTCTGCCGCTGATCGCCCGACGACCCCTGCTGCTGGCCGGTCTCGTACTGATTCTTTTCCGTGTCGAGTTCCAGGTCGAACAGATTGGCCAGATCGCGGCCCGCGCCGCCGCCGCCACCTCCGCCATTTCCGCCCCCGAACGCAACCTGAATATCGCGGAACGTCGCTTCGGCGCGCAACAGGTGTTGCAGCGCTTTCTGCTCCGGTTCCAGCGCGTCCTTCCACGCTTGGCCTTTAAGTTTGTCCGACGCCGGGACCATTTCCGCAGCGGCCGCTTCCATGTCCTTCACGAAAGACTGAAATTCCTGATTTGCCCCCGCCAGCTCACGGCTGCGCGCGCGTTGCGCGAGCGAAGTCGCCTGCTCCTTCAGCTTGATCTGTACTTCCGAAAGGAACCGGGCGTTTTCGGCCGAATTTACTTTGTCCTTGCCGCCGCCGCGAATTTCGTTCCAGGTCGCTGCGATGATTTCTTTCTGCCGCTGCGAGATGCGATTCTCTTCCTGATCGCCGCCACCGGCTCCGCCGCCCGCCATCTGGGATTGCGTGTAGTTACGCTCAAACGGCTGCGTTTCGATGAACATGATGTCCGTGCGCGAAGTAGTCCTGGCATCGCGAGCGGTCGCGTAAACGGCTACGACATCGCCGGGATCGAGATGATAATCCTCGAGATATAACGTCGTGTGACCGGACGCGTTCTTCACACCGTTCTGCGCGAGCATGGAAACGACCTTTTCGGGCTGCCCGTTTACCGAGTAATGCAGGTCCATGCCTTCAAGCGCGAAATCATCGTCTCCGGTGACTTCAATGCTCACTTCTTCGATCGGGCTGACCTTCGCATCCGCACCCGGATGCGTGATTTGCACATTGGGCGCGTTGTCCTGCCGAGCTTCGATGAAATAATCCTCGCTCAAGCGGACGCTCTGCCCCTGTTCATTGGCCGCGAAATGATACATGCCGTCCTTCTGGATGGGCACTTTCGACGTCAGGATCATCGGATTAGAAGTAGCAGTCGAGCGCAATGCTGGAACCGTCGTCCATTTCGATGGTCCCGGTCTTCAGCGGACGATCCGTTTCGATGGTCATTTCAGCGACGGTTCCCGCCACCGCGCGCAGATCGCCGCCCGGATCCTCGACGGCGTCGGGAAGATGCAGCCAGGACGGAAAGTGATACGTCACCTTCACCTTCTTGATGCCCGGCATGTCGATCACGTCCAGCTTGTATGTTTTCGAGCGAACCCCGCCCGCTTCCACGTAATATTCCACCGGCTCCGCGAGACCGGCAAACAGAAATTCGTACGCGGATCCGCTGGCGCGCGGCAACATGGGAGCTTCTTCCCACTTCGACGTGCTCTTGTATTGCGCGTACAGTTTCACTTGCGGCGCCTGGAACCCGGAGAGCGTCGCGGTTACCATCTGGTCGGCTTTGCGGCGCACCAGCTTGTTGCCCGGCTCGACCTTGATGTCGTAATACGCGCCCGCGGTTCCCTTCGGCATCCCGGCCCACAGCAGCGATGCGCCGTATCCGAAATATCCCGGTCCGGCGAGAATCAGCCATGCGAGCGCAGCCGTCGCGGCTCCAGCGGATGTGGCAAAAGCGAAAATCGATTTAGGCGGCGCGACGCGCGCCGGGGCTGTGGTGCTGGCTACCGATGCTGTATCTTCGGCCAGCAGTTCCAGCATGGGATCCTGCCGATCACTTCGTTCGACGAACGTCACCAAGCGCTCTTCGAATTCTGGAAACGCGTGCTCGGCGCGGCCCGCGGCTTTGCGCTGATTCAAGCGCATCAGCGGAAGCACCAGCGCGAATCCCACTGCGACCGCCAGCGCCAGGAACAGAATCACGCGCGCGACCGTCAGGCTGGCGGAGGAAAACGCCAGCGCGTTGGTCATCAGCACCATTGCCACCGTCACTCCCAGGGCCACGCCCGCTGCGATGGCGGCGCCCTTCGATACGGCCATCCACCGGAGCCGGGATTCCAGGCCGCGAAGGTATTGATTCAGTTGGTCGCGCGTATTCATGCCGCTTCCTTTCGCTTACTTCTAGCCTCCTCGGCGGGAGGGCGAAGGTACCGGTTCGCCACCACCGATTCGGCCACCGCTACTCCTAACAATAGCAATAAGAGCCACGGCCATAGGCCGGCCGGTTTCCTATCTTGTTGATCCCCAGTACTGGACGCGCCCGATTCGGATTCGTCACCGCCCGTCGCCTTCCACAGGTCCAGCGTTTCCGGCCGGCATCACGGACAGGTCCGATTCCCGCCGGTCCGCATGGACCGCGATCAGGCTGGACCGGCTGCTGGCGGTTTTCAACTCGAAAAATCCTTCTTTTCGCACCGCGAAATTCTTGGCCGAGGCCGCTTCTTCGAGCGACAACAGCCGCGTCCCATCCGGCCCCAGCACTTCGGCGGCCGCTCCTTTGCTATCGGCGGAACGCAGCTCGACATAAGAATCCACCGTCAGATTCACCGGCTGTTCCGCGCCGCCTCCGCCCAAATAGGCCGCCGATTGTTGGACGAACGGCACCCAGGCCACGTGCAAAGGAAGGTCGTTGGCGCTGTTGTCGAAGGTCGAAGCGAAAGCGAGGACCTTACCCTCGCCGATCTGCCGTTCGAGCACCAGCGGCGTGCCATCATCCAGCTTTGCCAGCACCGTCGACTTCGACGGCGTGACTCGGATTACCTGATAAAATTTGACCCCGTCGAATCGATTCGTGCTGCGCATCACCGGATGGCCCGTGTCGACGTCGGAAACCGATAGAAAACGCTCGCCTTCGCGTCCGGCGTAACTTGAAGCCTGAATGGATTCGCCCAGCAACGGCACTCTCGGCATCGCGACCGAACCGGGTCCCAGCGCGACCAGAACCGCCCCGCCGCCGGAAACATAGCGAGTGAGCGAATCTTCAAATCCCGCCGGCATCGACGCCAGATCGGACAGCACAACCACGGCGTAATTCGACAGCTTCACGTTTGCGGCTTGCTCCGGACGCAAGGATTCGAGCTGAAACGCGGCGTCGGGCGACGCGTCGAGCGCTGCCCTGTAGTACAGTTCGGCCCGAGGCCGGCGGCCATCGTCGACGAACAGAACCTTGCGCGGATCGGTACGCTCCACCGCAAAAATGAAATGATCGTCGCCGGGAAGCGTGTCGGCGGAATCGATGCGCACTTCCCCGCGGCTGAATCCGTACGGCGCATCGAGACCCAGAAATTCGGCCTGCGCGCGGCCGTTCTCGCCGACATCCACGGTCTTGGTGCCCAGAATTTTTCCATTCAACATCAGCGACACCGTGCGCTTAGCCGCGGGCGTGCCGAATCCGGCAACCACGGCCTGGATGCGCACTTTTTTGGGATCGTAAACCCGCCGCGGAGCGACCACGCTTTCGACCGTCCAGTTCGGCGCTGTCTTGACCGACCTGATGCGCGACCAGCGTCGTTCCGGGGTCGAGGCGCAAATCCGCGAATCCTGGCGGCATAGCGGATTTCTGCAGATCGCTGGCCAGATGCAACTCGATCGGCAGCTTCACCGATTCGGACAAAGTTCTGCTATATCGCGAAAGTTCGCCAAACGAAGCCCGGCTATCGGTGGGTTGAATCGAAGCAACGGCGGCACGCAGCCTCGGCGAGATCGGTAGTAGGCTGGGTCAGCGCCTGAACCTGGAACGCCAAGCGCGACCACCTGCACCTGATCCCCCGGCTTCAAATTCGAGAGAACTTTCAGCGCTTCGTCTTTGGCGTGCTGAAGATGATCGTCCGCCGCGCATGCTGAACGAATTGTCCACCGCAACTACCGTCAGGTTCTTCTGCTGCGAAAGCGGGATCGCGCGGCGGATAAACGGATTCGCGAACAGCAGCGCCAGCAGAATCAGCATCGCGGCGCGCAGCGCGAACAGCAAAATGTAGTCCAGCCGCCGGTGCTTCACCGAGCTCTGCTCGCGCTTTTCGAACAGCATCAGCGACGGAAACAGGCGCGGGTCGGTCCTGTGCCGCTTGAGCAGATGGATCCAGATCGGCAGCCCCACCGCGGCGATTCCAGCCAGAAACCAGGGAGCCAAAAAACCCATTACATCTTCCCTGTGCGGATCGCCAGATACTCGCGCAGCGCGGCATCCAGCGGACGGCTGGTGTCGATCAGGAAATAATCGATGCCCGCGGCCCTGGCGCGCGTTCTTAGGTCTTCGATGTGCGCGTCCATCTTGTGGCGATATTCGCGCGTGCGCGTAATCGGGCGACACTTCCATGGCTTCGCCGGTTTCCAGATCCTCCAGCAGCACCGGACCCCGCAGCTTGGGATGGATCTCCTCGCGGATCCAGCACGTGAAACAGAATCAGTTCATTGCCGCGATAGCGCAGCGGCCGGACGGTCTTGATCATCTTTTCCGGCTGCTCCCAGAAATCCGAAATCGCGCACCACCACGCCGCGCCGTCGCAGAAATTCCTGCAGCGTGCGCGAACGGATGCTCGAAATCGGTCCGCGTGCCGGCCTGTCGCACTGTCGATTGCCGTGCAGCAGCCGCGCGCAGCTGCCCCTGGCGCGTCGACGGCGCGCACATAATTGCCGCACTTCATCGTCGAACACGATCAAACCCGCCGCGTCGCGCTGCAGTGTGCGCCAGATAGGCGAGCGATGCCGCCAGAAACTTCGCGTACTCCAGCTTCTCGATCTTGTGCGAAGCCGTATTTCATGGAGCGGCTGGCGTCCAGCAGAATGGTCAACCTGGCAGTTGGTCTCGCCGCGATAGCGCTTCAGAAACATGCTTTCTCGGTGCGGGCGTAAACGTTCCAGTCGACGTGCCGCAGATCGTCGCCGGGAGTGTAGGCGCGGTACTCGGCGAACTCCTGGCTGAAGCCGAAATCGGGCGACCGGTGCAGACCGGCGATGAAACCGTCGACCACGGTCTTCGCCACCAGGTCCAGCCCGGAGATGCCGGCCAGCACCGCTCGGATCTAAGAAATCGCTGCAGCATCCGATGGTCCTGGGGCTATTGCTTGGGCGCCGGCATGGCCTCCAGCAGCTTCTTCAAAATGTCGTCCTGCGTCAGCTTGATCCGATTCCGCCTGGAAGTTCAGCAGAATGCGGTGCCGCAGAATCGGCCGCATCAGCGCGATGCACATCCTCATACGACACGTGATAGCGATGGCGCATCAGCGCGCGAGCCTTGGAGGCCAGCACCAGGATTCTGCGCCGCGCGCACGCTGGCGCCGAAGTTCACGTACTTCTTGACGAAATCCGGCGCGGTCGGATCGGTGGCGCGCGTCGCGCGCACCAGGTCCACGGCGTAGCGCGCCACCGAATCGGCGATCGGCACCATGCGCACCACTTGCTGGAAATCGAGAATCTCTTCGGCGCGTGGTCACCGCTTCCACCTGCGCTTGCTGCGGTGGTGGTGGTCAGCTCCAGCACCTTCATTTCGTCATCCGGCCGAAAGATAATCGAGCAGCGTATTGAAGATGAAGCGGTCGAGCTGCGCTTCCGGCAGCGGATACGTGCCTTCCAGCTCGATCGGGTTCTGCGTCGCCAGCACGAAGAACGGCGGCGCGGATCTTGTACTGATTGCCGCGCACCGTGCAGGACAGCTCCTGCATCGCTTCGAGCAGCGCCGATTGCGTCTTGGGAGGCGTGCGGTTGATTTCGTCCGCCAGCAGCACGTTCGAGAAAATCGGGCCGGGGACGAAGGTCCAGGTGCGGCGGCCGGTGCCGGGATCCTCTTCGATGATGTCGGTGCCGGTGATGTCGGACGGCATCAGGTCCGGCGTGAACTGGATGCGCCGGAACTCCAGGCCCAGCGTCTGGCGCGAGCGTCCGGACCAGCAGCGTCTTGGCGGTGCCCGGCAAGCCGGTGATCAGGCAATGGCCGCCGACGAACAGCGCGATCATCACCTGCTCGATCACTTCGTCCTGGCCGACGATCACGCGCCGCACCTGGGTGACGATGTCGTCCCGTACTTTTTGGAACCGCGCGATGCGGTCCTTCAGCTCGGTGGAGTCGAGTGTGTAGCGGTAGTTGTGGACATTAGAATATTGTGTCTTATTCCTTCTCGCGTTCAGTTCGAGCAACAGCTTCTGGGCCGGCTTGAAGCCGGGCGCGGCTTCGAGCGCCGCCAGCACTTCGTCGCGCGCGTCGTCGGTGCGCTTGGCGGCTTGCAGCGCGCGCGCCAGCTCGATAATGCGCGCCGGCCTGATCGACGGTGCCGCCGGCCAGCACGGCTTGAAACTCGCGAATCGCGCCCGTGGGATTCTTGAGATCCATATCCAGCTCGCCCAGCATCTTGTGCGCTTCTTCGTCTTTCGAGATAAATCAGATTCAGCCGCTCGAGCGTTGTCGCCGCGCCGCGCTTTGTTCCCCGCTTCGATCTGCAGCGTCGGCGAGCTGCTTCAGCAGCACCGGGATCGCGCCCGCCGACGTTGGCGTAGCGCTCCAGTTCGGCCATGGCCTTGGCTTTGTCGCCCTTGGCCAGATACGCCTCGCTCAGAAATTCGTACACGCTGCCGGCCTCGACGTAATCGCGGTACAGGTCGCGGATCGCCGTGCCTTCCTTGATCACGTCGTCCCAGTCCTTTTTCTTGTCGGCGTCGGCGATCTCGCGTGATCTTCTTTCGTCCATTCCTCGAAACCGTCGACGGTAGTCTTGGTCTGCGCGTCCAGCCACGCCAGGAACTGTTTGTCGAACTCCTCCGGCTTCATCTTGAATTCTTTTTCGATCACCTGCGGCGTGGGCGTCAGGTCCGCGAAATCGTGGATCATCGCCAGGACCTTGTCGTAACCCCATTTTTCGTTGATGAAGTTGCAGATCTTGCCCGCCTTGGAAATACGACACGATCACCTGCGCCGGATAGGTGGGATGAATGAAGCCGCGATCCAGATCCGCGATCGGCAGCAGCTTCTTGTCCTTGATCGCCGATGATGGCTTCGGGATCCAGACGATCGCCCCAGTCCGGGATGGCCGTTGCCGGTCTCTTCGATACACCGCCAGCCCTTCGGTGAACCAGCGCGGCACGCGATGATTGCGTCATGGTCAGCACGTAAACGTGGCTCAATTCATGCCACATGGTGCTGGCCCAATGGAAACTGCCCGGCTTGCGGGCGCTGGGCGAATCCATCGCGACCACGGTTCCGAACGTCACGCCCAACGCGCCCAGGCCGGGCATGCCCATGGTGCGCACGGCGAAATCTTCGTGATTCGGGATAGACTTCCACCTGCACCGGAACGCTCAGCTTGAATTTGTACTTCTTCTCGTAAGTCGCGATGGCGCGGTCCAGCTCCGACTGGAAGTACGGCCGCAGCAGCGCGGCTTCTTTCTTCTGCAAGCGCAGGATCGTGGTCGGCGTCTTGAACGTCTCGAAATTCTTGTAGCTGTCGAGCAGCGTCAGTGAGTTTTTCGTCTCCGAGCTTTGATAGCCGTTGTCCAGCATTCTTCGAGCAGCTGGCGCGCTTCGCCCTCCTGGCCCAGGCGCATCAGATTGATTCCCAGCTGGCTGCGCGCGGTCCACAGGTCCGGCTTCAGCTCGATCGCCTTGCGATAAAACTTGATCCCTTCTTCATACCGCCGGTTGATGACGAAGAAATGCCCCGCGGTCTCGTACGCCTGGCCGTACATCGGATTGATTTTCAGGATCTTATCGATCCACGGCGTGGTGGGTTTGTCGTTCAGCCAGTCGATGGTGGCCAGAATCGCCATCGCGTCCAGAGGCTCGCTAGACATGTCCAGCGCCTTCTTGGCTTCCGCTGCGGCTTTTTCGGGTTGTTGTCTTCGAGCGCCACGCGAGCCAGCAGCTCCTGCGCTTCTAGCAGTTTCGGATCGCTCTTCAGCGCGCGCTGGGCGAGCTCGGCCGCTTTGGCCTCGAATCCATCGGCCGAAACCAGCGCCGCGCCGAGCAACGCCGGCGCATAATCTTCCTTGATCTGAAGCGCCTCTGTGAACAAAGCCATCGCGTCCACCGGCTGCCAATGCTCCAGATACATTCGACCCCAGCGAACGCGCAGATTTGGATCTTTATCGTGCGCCTTCACCGCCGCGCGAAACGCGTCGTTCGCTTTTTGATAATCCCGAATGCCCCAGAAGCCTTCCGCCTGAACCGCGGAATCGGGAGATTTGGTTAATTGCTGATAACACTTCGTCGCATCGGGGTCGCCATGGCGGCGAAGCGTGGCGCAATGAGCCGGGTCGAAAGACTGCGCCCGCAAGCGGGATGAGAACGCTCAACAAAACCGCAAACTTCACTTGTCGAGAGCCTCCTGCGTCTTGGCGAGTTCCACCAGCAACTGCTGGAGATTGCGCCGGTACTCGTTCAAATCCATCGATGCTTTCCTGTACTTCAGGTCGTCGATGGCCTGTTCCAGTTCTTCTTTTCGCTGGAGCAGCATGCGCTTGGCCGGATCGTTCACCATCGCCGAGACGCCGCCCAGGTGCAGCAACGCGAAGTGTCCGGCAATCAGCCCCTGGCCGTTTTCAGGCGAGGGAGCCTTCACGCCTTCGCCCTTGCCGGTGTCCTCGATCATGGCGTGTTCGGTGGCCAGGCGATTCTGCGTCTCGAAAAACTTGGCGGTCTTCTGTTCCGCGTAGCGGAACGCTTCGAGCGCGCTGATCACGTCGTTGTTGTCGGTATCGGCGGTAGGATCGCGCAAACGCCTCCACCCAAAATCGCGTGAAATAGGTCGCGTTCTTTTCGGTGCCGGACTTGGTCGCGGTGATCACTACGCGTCCCGGCTTTTCGAGCGAAACCAGAGATCCGCCGCTGGCGCTGGTCATATTCACGACCAATTGATGCTTGGCCGGAATCTGATCGAGCAGGTTGGCGAGCTCGGTGCCCGTGATATCGGGACCCGGCAGATTGAACTTGTAATCCGATTCGTCAAAGCTTCCGTGGCCGATCATCATCAAGACCAGCGAATCGTCGGGCTTGGCCTCTTTCGCGATCTCGCTTCAATTTGGCGGTTCGAAGTTGCCTTGGTCGCGCCGACGCCGAACAGGGTTTCGACCTTCGCATTCGGTTCGGCCGCCTTCAGGATCTTGTCGATGTCCTTGGCCCAGCCGGTAAAACGCTGCTCGTATTCAGCTTCGCCGCCGAGACCGGCGACGGTGACGTAAAACGTTTCGGCGCGCAGCGCGGGAGCTATCAGTAACGGAATCAAGCAAAGAGTTTTCAAATCACACCCCACTTCCGCCGCAGCAGCCATTCGCCGGATCTGAGCATCAGCAGCAATAGGAACACGATCGGCATGTCCCACAGGTCGCGCGTCTCGCGAACCGTGATGCCGGCTTCGGAATAGTTGATGTCCGTCCCGAGCTTGTGCGCGTCCTCAGGCTTGTAATAACGCCCTCCGGTTTCTGATGACAGCTTTTCCAGCAGTTCCCGATTCTGCTCGACTTTGAAATTTTCCGCCACGCCATCCTCACGTCGGAACGTCAACACGTCACGGCCGAGTTCCTCAGCGCCGCGCTTCGCGGTCATCTCGACAAGATAAGAGCCGGGCTTCGGAACGGTCCAATCCGCGGAATACGTTCCCTGTTCGAGCGGATCGGGCTGCATGGTCGACGCTCTCCGCGATTCCTTCGGGTCCCAGGATATGCGCCTCCACCGAGGCGTCACCGGCGGGTAGATAAGTCCGATCCTTCACGTCGGCCCGGAGCTTCACGTTCGTTTCGTCGGACAGCACCTGGCGCGGGGTCGAGCCGACCACGTGGCGCGGGGTATCGTTTACGAGCCACCGGAGAAGCTGGGTGTAAAAAATGGCATGGCTCTTGTCGGCCAGCGGCAGCAGCATTCTCCAGCGCCAGCTTCCCGAAGTCGCGAACACCGCCGTGCGTCCACGTCCAAAGTTCTGAGTGATCAGCAGCGGAAGCCGCCCGCCTTGCTTCGGCAGCGCATCCGCCAGCACGACCGCACCGGGTTTGGGTTGACCGGCATCCTGATAGTCCATCAGGTACGGCAGCTTTTTCCACTTTTCGACGTTCTTATCCGGATCTTCTTCGATGCGCGTGATCAGGCTGTCTTTTCCCGCGGCGGTCAGTTCGACATCGGCCGGCGCTCGGACGAACGTCCCTTTGCGATCCGGCAGAACCACCGGCAGAAGATCGTTCAGCACGGATTGCCTATAGCCGCCATCGGCCAGCGAATCCTTGCCGCCCAAAAACAGCAGCCCGCCGCCGCGCCGGTCGACAAATTGATGAATCAGGTCGAGCTGTGTGGGTGTGAAATAGGCGACTTCGCTGGACCCGATGATCAGGCCGTCGAACGCGAACAGATCTTCGACACGAGTGGGAAAGCCGTCCTTGATGTTCTTGGGCGCGTCCTGATGCTCGTCCTGAACATAAATCTTGTTCTGCGTGGTGCGCAGAATGGTGATCACATGGACGTTGCGGTCATCCTCGACGGCGCGTTTCAGGAACTTGAACTCCCAGCGCGGTTCGCCATCGATATATAAGAATCAGGCCGGTTCGTTTGTCGACGTTCACCAGCCGCGTGACTTTGTTGTTCTTCGCGTTCTCCTCGCCTGGCAGGGGTTCGATTGAAGTCTCGATAGTTTTCACGCCCGCGGTTCCGGCGTTGAACAGAATGGTTTCGGTCTGTTCGGCTCCGTCGCTCCTGAGTTTCACCTGTTTGGAAGCGAGCAGCTTCGTGCCGTCGCGCAAGTCGATCTTGACGGTCTGGCCGGCGTAGCCGTTCTGATGAAAACTGACTTGCGCTGCCAGGCGTGAATCAGGTAGCGCGCGCTGCGGGACTTGGACTTCGGAAATCTCCAGGTCATGCGACATCTTCTCACGTCCGAACCCGATGGTGTGGATCGGAATGCGCTGGCGGCGAATCTCCGAGATGGTTTCCAGATCGATACCGCCGGAATTGTCGGCCCCGTCGCTCAACAGAACCACCGCGCCGATCGGCAGACTCGCCGCATCCGCCAGCACCTGCCGCAGGCTTTCGCCGATGTGCGTCGATTGGCCCGACGAGTTGAGCTGATCGAGTTTCTGAATCCGCTCCAATTGATCGCTCAGCCGGTAAAACCGGACTTGAAAGCGCTTCTGCAACGCTTCGACCAGCCCCGAATTCAAAACGCGCAGTGCGGCGTCGTGACGCGTTCCACTGGCATCATTTACGGCCATGCTGGCCGAATCGTCCACCACGATCGCGACGATATTTTGCTGGGGCCGCAGGGTCGCCACGCTGAGCGCGGGATGCCACAACATCAACAGCAAAACCGACGCGAGCAGAGTTTGCAGCAGCCAGACCACCACCGAACGGGCCCCCGCGACCCGCACCGACCCCGACGCGCGGCTTCGCACCAGCAGCGCCAGGCCGACGCCCGCAGCCAGGATCGCGGCGATCAGCAGCCAGGACGGCCATCCGCCCAGGAACACGAAGGTTCCCTTGGAGAATACGGCCGCCGGATACTTGAAGAGTAGCTCGAACATCAGTGCGTCAAATCATACACAAAGTAGTTACATGCAATGCGATACGCGAGCGCGGCGTATTTTTCCGGATAACGCGGGTCGTCGGACCACTCCCATGCATCGCCCAGATCCATATTGTGGCAGATCGCGACCATAACCCGGCCCTTATCGTCATAGATCCCGCGCCACTTTGCTTCGTAGCCATCGTATTCAAACCGCGAATGGGTGTATAGATACTGGGCTCCGGGAACCTGGTATCGATCGTCCAGATCATATATGACGTGAAAGATGGGATCCTTGTTATCAAGATCCACCACCGGACGGTCAGGAAAGACCTTACTCATGCTCGCCATGAAGTTTTGCCACTCGATGGTGCCATGGAAATCGTCACACATGAAGAAACCGCCGCGCAGGAGATATTCGCGCAACTGGGCCGCCATTTCATCGGTCAGCTTCCAGTAGCCGACTTCTACCGCATACAAAATCGGCCAGTTGTAGACTTCATCACTACCGTCCAGTTCAACGCTTTGCTCGACAGAACGCGTGTCGATGCGAGTCAGACGCCGGATTCCCTGGAGCAACAGACGGTCTGAGCGCGGATAATCGATGGTCCAGCGGCGGTAGCCGTCGGGGACGCCGTGCGGAGCAAGAATCGAGGGATAGATCAGCCGCGCGCGGGTCCATTCGGTGACTTCGTTCCAGTCCGGCGGGAGGTGATATTCGGCGTGCGCTTCTACGGTCGCGTAGTCTTTGAATGGTTTTTGCGCCCTTAAGGCGCCCCAGGTGGCGAAGCCCGCGATTACCAGCAAAAAAACCGAGCGAAGGCGCATCTATTCTTGCAGTTGTGCCTGCAGTTGGCTCCAGAATAGCACAGCGAAGAAATCCCTCCTTTCGCGTGAAGAATCGATGCGCCAATCGCTCCGAAACAGTCAGCGCGTTCGTTCTGGAAACCCGCGACATCCACCGCTCCCTGTGTCGCGGCTCGTGGCCGGCGCATTCAAATTTCAGCGGTTAAGCGAGCCGCGACCGCGGTGGATCGTCGCGTCTCACACAGGCTCTAGTGCGTCAGATCGTACATGAAATAATTCATGGCGACGCGGTACGCGAGAGACGACCACTTTTCTTCGTACTTGGGGTCGTCGGAGTTTTCCCAGGCGTCGCCCAGGTCCATGTTGTGGCAGATGGCGACGATGATGCGCCCCTTATCGTCGCGGATGCAGCGCCAGTGCGGCTGCTTGCCGGTGGGTCCCTTCTCGTAAGTGAGATGGGTTTCGAAGTAATTGCAGGAGCCGGGGACCTGAAAACGCTCGTCCAGATCGTAAATGGTGTGAAAGATCGGATCTTTATCGGGAATCTCTTCGATGGGCCGGTCCGGGAAGACCTTGCTCATGCTGGCGGTGAAGGTTTCCCATTCATTCAATGGCCCCAGGATGTCTTCGTAGGGTTCGGTGCCGTGAAAATCGTCGACCATCAGGAATCCGCCGCGCAGGAGAAAATCGCGGAGTTGCGCGGCCTGGTCTTGCGGCAGCACCCAGTGGCCGACCTCCACTGCGTACATCATCGGCCAATTGTAAACGTCGTCGGTGCCGTCGAGATCTACCACCTGCTCAACGGAACGCGTGTCGATGCGCGTCAAGCGGCGCACGCCTTCAAGCAGATGGCGGTCCGACCGGGGATAATCCATGGTCCATTGACCGGGCCAGGAACGGCCGCCGGCGAGACGGAAGCGGACGCGATTCGGATATCCGTAAACGTCGGGATACCGCAGCCGCGCGCGCACCCATTCGTGGGAGGTGTTCCAGCCGGCAGGAATCGGGAAATTCTCGTACTCGACGGCGGGATATTCCTTAAAAGGCCGCTGGGCGTGGAGCACGCCGATCGAAAAAATCAGCCCAAAGATACCCGCGGCCAGCGCGATCCGCAAGCGCATTTCACGACACTTTCGAACTCAGAATAACACGCGCGGCGAATAACACGCGGACGCGTTTCTCGATTGAGCTGCCCGGTTACTGCTGCTGATCGGGAGCAATCGTGCCGGTGGGCTTGCTCCACTTGTCGGCGTTGCGCGAGGTCTTCCACATCGAGTCACCCCACCATCCATCGGCGGGCTTGGTCGTGGCAGCGGCGGCCGGGGCTGGCGTCGCCGGATTCTTGGCAGGGCGCTCGGTCTTGAGTTCGGGTTTGTTCTCGTCCGCCGCGGCCGTTTCCGCCGCGAACTTTTTGCCGGTGCGAGTCTCAAGATCCGCAAGCACGCTGGAAGCGGCCGCGGTGTCCAGTTCGAGCGTCATAGTCTTATCTTCGCCCTGTTCGTTCTTAAAATTGACGATCAGGTATTGCGTCTGCGTCTTCGGGTGGCGGCGAGCCCACACCTTGTAGAACGGCACGTCGTGCGAAGTTTCCTTCACCGCGCCGAGCTCGGCTTTGTCGATGCCTTCATACGGAATCGCGACGGTTTCAAGACCGGTGTGCAGGTACATCGCTTTCTCGTCGGAGAACATCAGGGTGCCGCCGCTATTGGGCGAAACACCGTTCAGGTTTCCGTCGACGTAAGTGGTGGTTTGCGGCCGAGAGTTGGCGAAGGCCGCGGTCAGGCTCAGAAGGACAACAGGTGCGAAAGATGCGAAAGAAGCGACGCGCATGGTGAGATTCCTTTCTCAGAAAGAGATCGGCCGCCGTTCGAAAATGCTTTAGGACGTTCCGGCAGCTTAGTACCACCCCTTCACATCTATGTAATCCATTCCAGGTATCCTGGCCTTTCGATGGAACAAGTTGCCGATCTCGCCATCGTCGGAGCCGGCATCATGGGGCTGGCGCACGCCTATGCCGCGGCCCAGCGCGGGTTGCGCGTCGTCGTGTTCGAGCGTGGAGTGCAGGCGTCGGGCGCGTCGATTCGAAATTTTGGGATGATCTGGCCCATCGGCCAGCCGCATGGCGCGATGCTCGAAATGGCCATGCGCAGCCGCGCGCATTGGCTGGAAGTGCTGGAACACGCGCAACTTCCGTATTCCGTGGAAGGCTCCATGCACGTCGTCTACCGGGACGATGAGGCCGCGGTGGCCAAGGAATTCGCGGAGCGCGCGCCAGCGTTGGGCTACGATTGCCAGTGGCTGAACGCGGCGCAAACGGTCGCCCGTTCGCGCGCCGTGAAGTGCGACGGGCTTTCAGGGGCGTTGTGGAGTTCGACGGAGCTGACTGTGGACCCGCGGTTGACGATCGCGGCGCTCCCGGCATTTCTCAGTGAGAAGTTCGGCGTCCATTTCCGGTTCGGATGCGCGATCCGGAGTATCCAACTGCCCGCGATCGATTCGGCCAATGAGCGGTGGTCGGTGGATCAGGCCATTGTCTGCGGCGGAGACGATTTCGAGTCCTTGTATCCGTCGATCTATGCGTTGTCAGGATTGACGAGAGTGAAACTGCAGATGCTGCGAACCGTTTCGCAGCCGAACGGCTGGCGGCTGGGTCCGGCATTAGCCGCGGGCTTGACGCTGCGTTTTTATCCGTCGTTCCGCGTCTGCGAAACGCTGGCGGCTCTGGAACAGCGGATTGCGGACGAAACTCCCGAGTACGACCGGTGGGGCATTCACGGCCTGGTTTCTCAAACCGCGCAGGGCGAGTTGACGCTTGGCGATTCGCACGAGTATGGTTGGCACGTGGACATCTTCAACAAATCCGAGATCGACAACCTGATGCTGGGCTACATTTCGCAATTTCTGAAGGCGCCGGACCTGACCATCGCGCAACGCTGGTACGGCGTTTACGCCAAGCATCCGGAGAAACCGTATTTGTCTCTGGAGCCAGCGCCTGGGGTGCGTATCGTCACTTCACCCGGCGGCTCCGGGATGACGTTGTCGTTCGGGATCGCGGAAAAAACTCTGATGGAGATGCGCGGATGAACCTGGAAGCTGTCATCTTCGATTGGGCCGGGACCACGGTCGACCACGGATCGCTGGCGCCGGCGCGCGCCATCACGGAGCTGTTCGGGCGGCACGGAATCAAGCTGAGCGACGCCGACGCCCGGCGCGACATGGGCATGTTCAAGCAGGATCATATCCGGCGCATCCTCGCGTTGCCGCGCGTCGCTGAACAATGGCCGGGGAAGGCTCCGAATGAGCGGGACGTCAAGGCCTTGTTCGCCGAGTTTATCCCTTTGCAGATGGACGTGCTGGAAGAATATTCGCGGCTGATCCTGAGCGTGGGCCGCGTGGCAGAGAATCTGCGGGCGCGCGGGTGGAAGATCGGAAGCACGACGGGATATACGCGGCCGATGCTGGACGTTTTGCTCCGATCCGCAGCCGGGCAAGGGTATCGCCCGGACTTCTCGCTGTGCCCGGACGATGTTGGCGGAGGCCGGCCGAAGCCGTGGATGTGCTTCCGCATCGCGCTCGAATTCGGCCTGAGTGCGTCCGCAGCGGCGGTGAAGATCGGCGATACGACCAGCGACATCGAGGAGGGCTTGAACGCCGGCATGTGGTCGATCGGCGTGGCGGTGACCGGAAACGAGATCGGGCTGAGCGCCCAGGACTTCGCGGCGCTGCCGGATGAAGAGCGCGAGGAACGGGTGAACGAAGCTCGGGCGAACCTGACATCCGCTGGAGCGCACTACGTGATTGACAGCGTGGCGTTTTGCGAGCCGGTCCTGGAAGAAATCGACGCGCGGCTGGCCGCCGGCGAACGTCCCTGACGGCGCGATTTCGTCGAAACTCGGTGCCCATTGCCCTCGTCTAAGCAATCAGCGTAAAATCAGGGTTGAAGGTGTTTAAACCTATGCGGTCCATTCTGCTCGTCACTTTCTGCTCGGCCTCAATTCTGGTTCCGCGGATGGCGGCGCAAACGCCGCCGGCGGCACCGGACCCGAAGGCTCAGGCCGATCCCAAAGCCGCGCCTCAAACCAAAGAGACCGTCGCCAAGCCGATGACGGCCAAGCAGAAGAAGAAGCAGGATGAAAAACTGCGCAAAGAGCTGGAAACGCCGTGGAGGAAGTGGCTGAACGAGGAAGTGGTCTACATTATCTCGGACGAGGAGAAGAAGTCGTTCAAGTCTCTTCAGACGGACGAAGAGCGGGAGCAGTTCGTGGAGCAGTTCTGGCTGCGCCGGGATCCGACTCCGGATACGGAAGAAAACGAGTTTCGCGAAGAACACTATCGCCGGATCGCCTACGCCAATGAGCGGTTCGCGTCGGGCATTCCCGGCTGGAAGACGGATCGGGGCAGAATCTACATCGAATACGGACCCGCCGACGAGGTGGAATCGCATCCTTCCGGCGGCACCTATGAGCGGCCGTATGAAGAGGGCGGGGGCACCACCTCTACCTATCCGTTCGAGAAGTGGCGGTATCGGTACATCGAGGGGATCGGGAACGACGTGAACCTCGAATTCGTGGACACTACGATGTCTGGCGAATACCACCTGTCCATGGATCCGTCTGAAAAGGACGCCCTGCTGTACGTTCCCGGCGCCGGGCTCACCATGATGGAGCAGATGGGCATGGCGTGCAAGAACGATCGCTTCACGCGCACGGACGGCACGCACCTGGGCGTCGGTTCGATGCCTCTGCCGGAGAGCATGAACGAGTTCGAACGGCTGGAGCAGTTCGCCAAGATCCAGAAGCCGCCGGCCATCAAGTATAAGGATTTGGAAGCCGCGGTCAACTCGAGCATCAAATACAATCTGCTGCCGATGAAGGTGCGGGCGGACTATATTCCGATCACCGGAGCATCGGTGCTGACCAACATCACCATTCAGTTCGATCGCAAGGACCTCCAGTTCAAGCAGAAGGAGGGGCTTTCGACGGCGACGGTGAACTTGTACGGGCGGATCACGACGATGTCGCGCCGGCCCGCGCAGCAGTTTGAAGAGCTGGTCGAGGTTCCGATCCCGACCGAGATGCTGCAACAGGTGGTCAACGGACAGGAGATCTACCAGAAGACGGTCCCGCTGAAGCCGGGACGCTACCGGTTGAGTGTCGCCGCCAAGGACGTGGTGGGAGGCAACCAAACGGTTTTCGAAATGGCACTGGACGTCCCGCACATGGAAGACGACGTGTTGACGGCGAGCTCCCTGATTCTAGCGGACGTGCTTGAAAAGGTGCCCACCAAGAGCATCGGAACAGGGCAGTTCGTGATTGGGACCTCCAAGGTTCGCCCCAAGATGGATTCCACCTTCAAAAAGACCGACAAGCTTGGAATCTATTTACAGCTCTATAACTTCCAGATGGATGAGCTGACCAAGAAGCCGGACGGCACGGTCGACTACGAGATCGTCAAGAACGGGACCAACGAAAAGATATTCGAGTTCAGCGAGAAGCTGAGCGCGCTTACGGGCGGTGCATCGCAGCTGGTGATTGAAAAGCGGCTTCCGCTGGCCGACTTTACGACGGGCGATTACACGTTGAAGATCAAGGTTACGGACTCGAAGCGAAATCAGACGCTGAACGAGACCGCGGCATTTAAGGTAATATAAAGCAGATAGCAGGTAGCGCGCCGAATGATGCGGACGCTTTCCATCACACTTGGCCTAGTTTCGGGTGTATTGCTCGTAACACCCCAAGCTCGTGCCGGTACCCCGCCTTCGTTATCCGGCGGAATCTTCGGGCGCGTGGTTAGCGCGCCGGGCGTGGCGCAGATGGGTGCAACCGTCCTGCTGTATGACCGGTACGATCAACAGGTGCGCCGGGCCCTGACGAACGAGCAAGGCAAGTTCGCGTTCGACCAGCTTACGCCGGAACTGTATTCGATCCGCGTCTCGCTGGCGAGCTTCGTGCCCGCGATGCGGCGGAATATTGCGGTGGCGGCGGGTTCTGAAAACCTGCTTCAGATCAGTCTGGCGAACCTGTTCAGCACGGTGGACTTGATTTCCTCCGGTCCGTCGCGCGGGACCCTCATGACCGACGACTGGAAGTGGGTGCTGCGATCGTCGCAAGCGACGCGTCCGGTGCTCAGGCTGCTGCCGGCTTCAAGCACCTCGGCGGCGAGCTCGCCGGGCTCGATCTTTTCCGACACTACCGGACTGGTCCAGGTTTCGGCGGGCGACGGCGAATCGTTCGCCTCCGGCAGCCAGCAGGACTTGGGGACGGCGTTCGCGTTGGCGACCTCGGTGTTCGGGACCAGCCGGCTTCAGTTCAGCGGCAACATTGGCTACGTCGGCAATTCCACCATTCCCGCAGCGGGGTTCCGAACTACCTATACGCGTTCGCCGGACGGGGTTTCTGGGCCACAAGTCACGCTGACGGTCCGGCAGCTCTACCTTCCCACTCGCGAGACGGGCGACGCGCAGCCGGCGTTGCGCACGGCTTCGCTCGGCATGCGGGACTCTGTGGATTTGAGCGACAATCTGCGTCTGGAATACGGCGTCACGGTGGAGTCGTTGAGCTTCGTGGAGCGGGTGACTTACATGAGCCCGTTCGCGCGCGCGACCTACGATCTGGGCCGGTATGGCACAGTGAGGTTTGCCTACTCAAACGGTACGCAGCCGGCCGCCCTTGCGGCGGCCCACGCCGGCAACCCGGAGTCCGGCGGATTAACAAACGACTTGTTGAATCAGGATCTGGCGGCGCTGGCGATGCTGCCGCAGATTTCGCTGCGCGACGATCACGGGCAGGTGCAGCGCAACCAGGATTTTGAGCTTGGCTATCAATACGTTCAGGGCTCCCGCAAGTATTCGGTGAGCGCGTACAGCGAGTCGGTGAGCAATGCGGCCCTGATGCTGTTGGCGCCGAAGGGATTTCTGCCTCCCACCGACACACTCCCCGACCTCGGCGCCAACGACCGGATTTTCAACATCGGCAGTTATTCCCGGGTTGGCTACACCGCAGCCGTCAAGCAATCCCTGGGGGCTCACCTGGATGCGACGCTCGCGGCCGGGCATACGGGGGCGCTATGGGCGGATCCACGCCGGGCGACCGGGAGCACCGGCGACGATGTGCGCGGCATGATTCGCGAAGTCGACCGGCCATGGCTGGCGGCCGGCTTTTCCACGACAGTGCGTGTTACCGGAACTTTCGTAACGACCTACTACGGTTGGACCGATCCGCGCGTGCTGATGCCCGATCACGTATTCCTCACGGAGGATCTCAGCCAGTCCACCGGTTTGAATATCCGCCTCCGCCAGCCGCTGCCGCTGTTTTCGGGCATGGGCGGGCGGCTGGAGGCGACGGCGGAGCTGCGCAACATGCTCGCGCAGGGTTATCTGCCGCTCGACGTCGCCACCCGCAAGGCCCTGCTCACCAACTCACCCCGAATGGTGCGCGGCGGCTTGGCCTTTATTTTCTAAAGCCGTTTCGAGCGCCTGCTCCAAGGCTTTGACCACTCCGTAGATCGACCTCTTTTGGGCCCGATAAGCGTCGAGTGCGTGGCGCAACTCGGCCGCCGTCACCCCCGAGCGCAGGATTCGGGCGCGATCCACCAACCGGGCCGCGACCAGCATCGTGGCGGGATTCTGCGGCGCGATCACGCCCAGAACCGTTAAACGGCTGAGATTTTCGAGAAGCGTCCGGTACGGCATCGAGGGGATCGACTCCTCGGCGCAGCGCGCTTCTGTATCGAGAGAAAGATAGTTCATGGACATGGTCATCCTCCGGGATGCCGGACTCACTTTGAAATTAGTTGTTGGTTGGAACGAAACTAACGGGGAGCCGAGCCTGCAATGAGGCAGCTATCCACGTTAATCGTGGCGCTAATGATTACGCTGTTGATCGCGAACGCGGGTACGTCTGTCGACACGATTAGCTGCCTCCTTTGGATGAATCGAATAGCTCATACTAGCATAGACGGGAAAATCGGGCAATCGTTCCTGCATTAAATTCCCATTAAGCCCTTTCGCGTTAACAGGATCGAAACTAATCGGACCAAGCGGGCTGCTGCATGGTCATGCAATGCAGCGTCCCCAGGCCCAGGACCAGATCGCGGCACGGAATTCCGATCACGGCGCGATCCGGAAACAGGCGGGCGAGCGTGTTCCAGCGCCACGCGATCGTTGGGATCGCCAAACACCGGCACCAGAACCAAACCATTCGCGATGTAGAAATTCGCGTAGCTGGCGGGCAGCCGCTGGCGGTTGAAGTAGACCGGCTCCGGCATGGGAAGCGTGACGACGCGTAGATCCTTGCGGGAGCGAAGGCGTTCGAGATTCTCCTTCAGCGGCTCGTGATTCGCGTCGGATCGGTCCGGCTCGACCACGGTCACCACGGTATCGCGTGAAGTAAACCGCGCCAGATCGTCGACATGCCCGTGCGTATCGTCGCCGGCGATTCCGCGATTCAGCCAGATCACTTCAGTGACGCCCAGATATTTTTTAAACGCCGTTTCGAGGCTGCGGCGCGAGACGCCCGGATTGCGCGCCTGCACGTCCGAGAGCAGGCATTCTTCGGTGGTCAGCAGCTTCCCCGCCCCGTTCACGTCGATGCTGCCGCCTTCGAGGACCAGGCCGGGTTCGATCAGTTTCGATCGGAAATTTTCGGCGATGGCGGCGGGCAGGTGGGCGTCGTGTTCGAAGTTCGCATACTTGGCCCAGCCGTTGAAGCGCCATCCGGTGATGGCGATTTTTCCACGAGCGTTCATGACGAAAATCGGGCAGTAGTCGCGAGTCCAGCTTCGGTTGGTCGCGTGATGGAAGAAGCTCGACGGCGTGCGAGTCAGCGTGGCATTTCCGGAGAATGCGTCTGACGCGCTGTTCGGATTGGGCGTCATCAACGATGATGCGGACGCGCTCGACACGGGCCAGGTGGCGGACGATTTCGCCGTACAGCCACGGGATCGGCGCGAATTTTCCGGGCCAGTCGGATTTTTCGTGGGGCCAGGCGAGCCAGGTGGCGTCGTGCGGCTCCCACTCGGCCGGCATGCGGAGCTTCACTTGCCGAGCCATCGGTTGAGAATCGGCGCGTAGGCGTCGATGCGGCGGTCGCGAAGGAACGGCCAGTTCTGGCGCACTTCTTCGATCCGCGCGCGGATCGCATTCGACGACCAGCATTTCTTCGTCGGTCGCGCGAAGCTTCCGCGATCACCTGGCCGAAGGGATCGGCAACGAAGGACGATCCCCAGAATTCGAGGCCGCTGCTCCGGCGGGCCTTCGTAGCCGACGCGATTCACGGCGGCGACGTAAATACCGTTGGCGATCGCGTGGGCGCGCTGGATGGTCCGCCACGCGTCGAGCTGCGCCGCGCCGTACTGCGCTTTTTCGCTTGGGATGCCATCCGATCGCGGTCGGATAGAACAGAATATTCGCGCCGGCGAGCGCCGAAAGCCGCGCGCCTTCCGGATACCACTGATCCCAGCAAACCAGCACGCCCACTCGGCCGAACGGCGTTTCGAAATTCGGGAAGCCCAGATCGCCGGGCGTGAAATAGAACTTCTCGAAGTACAGAGGATCGTCGGGGATGTGCATCTTACGGTAGATGCCGGCGATTTCTCCATCCGCGCCGATCACGGCCGCGGTGTTGTGATACAAGCCGGGAGCGCGCCGCTCGAACAGAGACGCGACGATCACCACGCCGAGCTCGCGCGCAAGCTCGCCCGAGTGCATCGGTCGAGGGGCCGGGAATCGGTTCGGCCAGCGCGAACAGCTCGTGATTTTCTTCCCGGCAGAAGTATTGCGACCGGAACAGTTCCTGGAGACAGACGATCTGCGCGCCTGTGCCCGCCGCCTCGCGGATCTTCCATTCGGCTTTGGCAAAATTCTCGTTGGGGTCGACCGCGCAGCTCATCTGCACCAGGCCGACCCGGAATTTTCCCGCGGCTGACATAAGCTCTAGTCTAAAGGAAGGACGTCGATTTTCGGGTGAATCCGGAGATCGTAAAACAGATCGCGCGGGAGTGCGGATTTGAGCTGGCGGGCATCGCGGCGGCCGATCCGCCGGACGATATCGCACGGTATGACGAGTGGGTCGCGCAGGGCAATGCCGGTGAGATGCGGTACCTGACCGACCGGCGCGCGGAGGTTCGCCGGGACGTACGCAATTTGCTGGCGAACGCACGATCCGTGATCTGCGTGGGGAAACTGTACAACCAGCGCAGCGCGCCGCCCGAACCCGGAGACGCGGTGATTTCGCGCTATGCGTGGGGGCAGGATTATCACGACCTGATGCGAGCCTCGCTTGAAAGGATGGTGGTGCGGCTGAAGGAACAGGCGACGTTCGATTGGAAAATCTGTGTCGACACGGCGCCGCTGCTGGAGCGGACCTTCGCGCGTCTGGCGGGTCTCGGATGGATCGGCAAGAACACCTGCCTGATCAATGAGCCGAGCGGCTCCTGGTTCTTTCTCGGCGAACTGATTACGTCGCTCGAGCTCGCGCCCGATTCGCCGCCGCCCGATCGCTGCGGAACGTGCTCGCGCTGCATCGACGCATGTCCGACGAAAGCCTTCGTGCCGGCCGGAGAGTCACTTGACTCGTGGGCCATCGATTCCCGGACGCTGCATCGCCTACTTCACCATCGAGCTGCGCGGGCCGATTCCAGAGCAATATCGCGCCGCGATCGGACCTCACGTGTTCGGCTGCGACATCTGCCAGGATGTTTGCCCCTGGAACTCCCGCGCTCCGGTTACAGACAGCTTCGAGGATCTGCATCGCGCGCCGCCGCTCGAAGCCTGCGCGCGTCTTACCGAAGCCGAGTTCAACCAGATGTTTCACGGGAGCGCGCTGGCCCGGCCGAAATATACGGGTTTTTTGCGCAATGTCGCGGTCGCGATGGGGAATAGCGGGTTGATTCGATTCCGGGAGCCTTTGGAACGCCTGGCCCGCCATCCGGACCAGATCGTCGCGGAACACGCACAATGGGCGCTGGAAGCCTTGAAAAGCGGTGTTGACAATGTGCGCACAGAATTGTAATGTAGTTGTGTGTACATGGCACAGCCTCACACCGAAGACCCGACGGGCCGGGGGGAAACGATCAATCTTCGCGCCAGCCGGAAACAAAAGGCGCTCATCGATCGGGCAGCGCAAGCGCTCGGCCGGAGCCGCTCGGATTTCATGCTGGACATAGCGTGCCGCGAGGCGGAAAACGTCCTGCTGGACCGGCGCTACTTCGCGCTCTCTGAGCAAGGCTTTAGAAAGTTCACCGCGATGCTCGACAAGCCGCCGAAAGCCAATCCCAAGCTGCGCCGCCTGCTTGAAAAACGGGCTCCCTGGGAGCGATGACCGCGCCTCTGTTGAGCGCGCCCGCGAGACTTTCTCCCGGACACGACCTGTCGGATTTCGATTCCGGGGAACCCGCGCTGGATGACTGGCTTCGCCGCCGGGCGGCGCAAAACGACGCTAGCGGCGCGTCGCGGACCTACGTCGTCTGTGCCGGAAACATGGTGGCCGGTTATTATACCCTGGCCGTAGGAGCGGTCGCCCATGCGGAATCTCCAGGCCGCATCAAGCGCAACATGCCGGATCCGGTTCCTGTGATGATCCTCGGGCGGCTGGCGGTAGACAGGAAGTTTCACGGGAAGGGGGTCGGGTCGGGGCTGCTGAAGGATGCCGTGCTTCGAACTGTGCAAGCGGCGGAGATTGCAGGCATCCGAGCGCTTCTGGTCCATGCGATCTCCGACAACGCGAAGCGGTTCTACGAACGGTACGGATTTATCGAGTCCCCTGTGAATCCTCTGACGGTGATGATCACGCTGCGCGAGGCCGAACGGGTTGCTAGTTTATAAATGGGGTTGGTGCGGATGAGAGGACTTGAACCTCCACTCCCTTGCGAGAACATGGACCTGAACCATGCGCGTCTGCCAGTTCCGCCACATCCGCACGCTTGATGAGGTAATTCCATTCTCCAGGACTCGACCCCTGTGAGTCAATTCCGGCGAATCACTTCGCTAACCGGATTTCGAGGATCAGGCGCATCACTAATCCCTCGATCTCCGCCGCTACCGACCGGTAAACTTCTTCTTTGAGACCGATCGGATCGCGCACGGACCAGTCGACGATGCGCGCGCCAGGCATCGCGAGCTTGACGCCGCTCATGTTGACCACGATGTCGAACGGCTCCTGCGACACCAGGTCCACTGCCCTTGGGGAACTGGTCGTCGATGCGGAGATTCTTTTCGCCCAGCACCTGCCGGGTCAGCGGCGCGATGACTGGCGCCGGACTCAGGCCCGCGCTTTTCACGTCGATCACGTCCGACCCGTAGGCTCGCGCGAACGCTTCCGCCATCTGGCTGCGGCAGGAATTGCCGATGACAGACGAACAGGACTCGCTTCTTCGCCGGCGGCTTGCGGCGCTTGCGGCGGCGTGGGTGTCAATCCGCGTGCGCCGCCCAGGCGCGGCCGTCGTCCTCTTATGCCGCCGCCGGGTTGACGTCTGTCCGGTACCATTCGAGCGTTCTCTTCAATCCTTCTTCAATCGTGAAGCGCGGCGCGTGGCCCAGGTCCGCGACGGCCGCGGTGGTATCCGCCATCGAATGCCGCACGTCGCCCGCGCGCGGCGGCGCCATATTTGGCGGGCAGGTCTCACGCCTTCCATCTTCTGCAGCAATCCCCAGATGAAGTTCAAGCGTGAACCGGCCGCCGTTGCCGGCGTTGTACATCTTGCCCGCCACGCCTCGGAGCCCGCGAGGCTTTCGTAGCACAACTCGGCCACATCCTCGACGATAAGTGAAGTCGCGGGACTGTTCGCCATCGCCGAAAATGGTGGGCGTGTGTGCGCGCCAGCAAGTGTTTCATGAACAGGACTCAGCACGCCGGAATAGGGACTCGTGGGGTCCTGCCGCGGGCCGTAGACGTTGAAGAATCGCAGCGCACGGTCTCCAGCCGAAGCAGGAATGAAATACCGACGCATAGTATTCGCCCAGCAGCTTCTGCACGGCGTAGGGCGATTTCGGGCGCGGCATCATGGTCTCGACCTTGGGCAGCGTCTCGCTATCGCCGTAGGCCGAAGACGACGCCGCGTAGACCACCCGCCGTACTCCGCCGCTGCGGCGGCCGCGCGCAACACGTTGAAGGTGCCGTCGATATTGACTTCGTGCGAGGGCACCGGATCGTCGATCGAGCGCGGCACGGACGGAATCGCCGCCAGGTGAAACACGATGTCCGCCCCGCGAATCACCGGAACGAGCGCAGCCGCGTCGCGAATATCCACTTTATGGAACTCGATTCGCTCGCGAACCTCCGCGAGATTGCGCTCGTGGCCGGTCAGCAGGTTGTCGATCACCGCGACCGCAGCCGCCGCCGTCAAGCAGGGTCCGCACCAGCGTCGAGCCGATGAAGCCCGCTCCTCCGGTCACCACATATTTGCTCATTGCGTCTTCAGTTTCGCATGACTTGGCGTGGTTAGTCCCGTTTGCGCGACGGCCACCAGAGATAAGTCCGCGCCAGGGCAGCAGACCGTCGACGCGCCGCCAGAACCACACGGTCTTGTCGAACAGCTTCAGAGCCGGACTTCGATGATTCGCCTTGCGGCCCAGCAGCTTTCCGAAGATCCACCAGGACAGCGCGCCGATCTTGTTGAGCTGATGCATCGCGCTCGATCTGAAAACCGAGTCCCAGCGAGCATGTCCTGCAGTTCTGCTGCGAGGAAAAGCGGCGCTGGTGCCCATCGCCTGATCGAGCGAGCCGAACAAGCCCTGGCCCTGCGGCACCAGCACGATCAGGTTTCCGCCCGGCTTCAGGCAACCCCGCAGCGACTCGATGACCGCCTTCGGATCCTCCACCGATTCGAGCACGTTCACGCACAAGGCGCGTGTCGAACTGCCCGCGCCCATGGCTCGTAATCGGCGGGATTCTCCGGATCCAGCTCGCACACCGTGACGTTGGGCGTTCGCAGAAAGCGGTTGCGCAGCGCGTGCAGATAGAGCGGGTCGCTTTCCGCCGGCGACGTACTGCAGCTTGCGCGCCATCAGCCGGCCGGTCAGATTGCCCAGCCCGCGCCGATCTCGAGCACGGTATCGCCCAGGTGCGGCCGCAGCACGCGCGTCAGCCAGCTCAGATACTGCGGCGTTCCGGTCAGGCTGTTGAGCAAGCCCGCGGCCGTAGGTGGGCGACGTACAGATCGTCGATCACCCAGAAATACAGGATGACGCCCAGCGCCTTCACGCCGTCCTTCCAGCCGATCTTCTTGCCTTCCTCGTAGGTGCGCCCGTGATAGCTGATGGGCACCTCATAGACGCGCAGCTTGCGCTTGGAGCCCTTCATGGTGATCTCCGGCTCGAAGCCGAAGCGATTCGAGCGGATCGGAATGCTCTTCAGCAGATCCGTGCGGAAGACCTTGTAGCAGGTCTCCATGTCGGTGACGTTCAGATTGCTGAACATGTTGGAGACCAGCGTCAGGCCCTTGTTGATCATGGAGTGCCAGAACGGCAGCACGCGGGTCTGCTCGCCGGCCAGATAGCGCGATCCGAACACCGCGTCGGCGTGGCCGTCCAGCAGGGGCCGCAGCAGCTTCACGATATTCCGACGGATCGTACTCCATGTCGGCATCCTGCACCAGGCAGAAATCGCCGATGCGCTTTCTGAATCGCGGTCCGCACGGCCGCGCCTTTGCCCTGATTCACCGCGTGGCGGAACAGGCGGATGCGCGGTTCGCTGGCTCGGCCAGCCGCTTCAGGATATCCGAGGTGCCGTCGGTGGAGCAGTCGTCCACGATCACCAGCTCGCGATCCATGTTTTCCGGCAGCGGCGCGGCGAGCACCAGGGCGAGGCTCCGCTCCACCACCGTGCGCTCGTTGTAAACCGGGATCAGGATCGAGAGGAGCATGCGGATTCCACTCAGTATAATTGGAATTGGCTTCCAAATCCTCACATGACCCAAGCAACGTGCTGTCTTGAAACCAACGTCCCCGGGCTGAAGCTGCGCGCCCGCGGCAAAGTCCGCGACATCTACGAAGACGGCGGACCGCCTGCTGATCGTCGCCACGGACCGCATCTCGGCGTTCGATTACATCCTGGCCACCGGCATCCCCGACAAAGGCCGCGTGCTGACGCAGATGACGCTGTTCTGGCTCGATTTTCTGCGCGACATGGTCCCGAATCATTTTCTGAGCGCGGATATGACGCGGCCTGCCGCCCGAATTCGAAGGCCGCTCCATGTGGGTGCAGCGCGCCGAGATGTTCGAGGTGGAGTGCGTCGCGCGCGGATATCTGTCCGGCTCCGGCTGGAAGGATTATCAGACAGACCGGCGCGGTGTGCGGCATCCCGCTGCCGCCGGGTCTGCGCGAAAGCGACGCGCTGCCCGAGCCGATCTTCACGCCGGCGACCAAGGCGCAGACCGGCCACGACGAAAACATTTCGTTCGACGAGCATGGCCTCGATCGTCGGCGCGGAGCTCGCGGCGCAAGCTGCGCGACCTGACGCTCGCGATCTACAAGCAGGCCGCGGACTACGCCCGGACGCGCGGCATCATCATCGCCGATACGAAGTTCGAATTCGGGATGGTCGACGGCCAGATCACGCTGGCCGACGAAGTGCTGACGCCGGATTCGTCGCGCTTCTGGCCGCTGGCGATCGTATGCGCCGGGCGGGCGCGCAGCCTTCCTACGACAAGCAGTACGTGCGCGACTATCTGGAATCGATCCACTGGAACAAGCAGCCGCCCGCGCCCGCCCTGCCCGACGACGTCGCGCAGCGCACCAGCGAAAAATACAAGGAAGCCTACCGCGCGCTGACCGGCACAAATCCGTTGTGAATCTGCTCGACCTTTTGCTGGTGATCGTCATCGGCGCTTCGGTCGTCGCCGGATTCATGGCCGGATTCGCGCGCGTCGGCATCGGCTTCCTCGCGACGATCTGCGGCGTGCTGTTCGGCTTCTGGTTCTACGGCATCCCGGCGGAGTGGGTTCATCACTACATTAACTCCGTCACGCTGTCGAACCTGATGGGATTCTTCCTGGTGTTCTTGGGCATGCATGCTGGTCGGCGCGCTGGTCGGCGAAGCTGCTGTCGAAGCTGTTCAAGTGGACCGGGCTTTCCTGGCTCGACCGTCTGCTCGGCGGCGCGTTCGGATTCGTGCGCGGCAGCTTGATTGCCGTGGCGTTCGTCGCCGTGCTGCTGGCGTTCACGCCCAAGCCGCTGCCGAACTGGATGGTGGATTCGACGATTCTGCCCTATGCCGTCGATGCATCGAACGTTCTGCGCCGATCTCGCGCCCAATGCGATCAAGGAGGCGCTTTCGGGAAAGCATGCACGACATCCGCAGATCCTGTGGCAGGAGCAGTTGAAGAAGAAGAAGCGTAAGCAAGCCCGACCTGAAGGAAGTCGAAGCAGTTGAACGCGGCGATCTGCTGATCTTCGATCTGGACGGCACTCTGATCGATTCCAAGCGCGATCTGGTCGGATTCCGTCAACGCGACGCGAGTCTGGAAGCGGCCGCCCGCCGCTGCCGGACGATGTGGTCGCGTCCTACGTCGGCAATCGGCGCGCCGGTGCTGATCCGCCGCGCGCTTTCCCCGATGCTTCGGAACCCGACCTGGAGCGCCTGCTCCGGTATTTCCTGGATTATTATCGCGAGCACATGCTGGACGCGACCACGCTTTATCCCGGCGTTGCGCGAGGCGCTCGACCGTCTGCACTCGGCAGACGTTCCGATGGCGGTGCTGACCAACAAACCGGTGCGCTTCAGTGTCCAGTTGATCGAAGGGCTGGGTCTGGAGATGCATTTCTTCCGCGTCTACGGCGGCAACAGCTTCGAGGAGAAGAAGCCGCACCCGATGGGAATCGAATCTGCTGGTCGAAGAATCGGGCGCGGACCGCGCTCGGACCGTGATGGTCGGCGACAGCGCGGTGGACGTTCGCACCGCGCGCAATGCCGGGGTCAAGGCGTGCGGCGTGAGCTGGGGATTTCAGCCGGAGACGTTCGCCGACGCACCGCCGGACTTTGTGATCGACGACATGCGGGCGCTAGCCGACATCATACTCGATCAGGAGTAGCGCCGAATGTTCGTTGGATAATTGCTGCCCCACGTAGTGATACTTACAACGCCCGTCATCCCGAGCGCAGCGAGGGATCTGCTTTTAAAGCGTCGACAACAGCCGAACGAAAAGCAGATTCCTCGCTCCGCTCGGAATGACTTTGGGGTCGGATGGCCACTATAGCCCCGGCATGTAATGCTGCGATTTTCTGACTCAGAACAATAGCTCATCTGAGTCGTGGCCGGAGCCATCCAATATCAACACTAATGTTCTGATTGAAACCTGCCGTTATATAGATGAGAATGCACTCTTCACGCGAGCGCGGCTTCGTTCTGATCGCGATGTCGATCTCCATGCTGCTGCTGCTTGCGGTGATCGGGCTGGCGTTCGACCTGGGAAGGATCTACATCGCTCGGAATGAAGCGCAAGTCTTCACCGATGCCGCATCTCTGGCGGCTGCGCTGAAACTGGACGGAACCACGGCCGGGATCGAACGCGCTCGCCGCGAAGTAGCCCGAATCCCGATGCGCTGGAATCTGGGTACGCAGGAGTTCACAGGCGTAGTGGTCGAATTCAGCAAGGACGGCGCGCAATGGGAGCAGAATCCGAAGGATTCCGGCGTAACCATGACACGCATCACGGCGCCGGCAAACAGTGTGGAGATCACGTTTCTGCGCGCGGTCGGCGGACCGGCTGCGTTCACCGTGCCCGCGCATTCCGTGGCTGCCGCGAATCCGCCCAGGTGGATCGAATGAAGCGGGAACGGGGTCACGCGATGCTGGAGCTGGCGGCGTCGGCCGGGCTGATGATCGCGTTCGTCTCCGGCACCTTTCAGTTCGGGTATGCTTTCTACGCGTACAACCAACTTCTGACTGCTGTCGGCAACGGAGGCCGGTACGCCGCGATGCGCACTCCGGGCGACCTGGAAAAGACCAATCAGGCGATTCGCAACATGGTGGTCTATGGAGACGCGCAGCCGGTGGAAGGCGCTCAACCTGTAGTCGCGAATCTTACGCCCAATCAAGTCGAAGTGCAGTGGACCATGAACGAATCGGGCGCGCCGGCCTACGTGCGCGTCTCCATCCGCCAATTTACCGTGAACGCAGTCTTCAAATCGTTCACCTTCACCGGAAAACCATCGGTCGAGTTTCCGAGCGCCGGCCGGCCATCGGAGTCTAAGCAGTGAGACGCGGTCAGAGCCTGATTGAAGCCACTCTGGTGCTGATGGTCTTCTTCGCCTTGCTGCTCGGAGTGGTCGATTGCGGGCAAGTTGTGTTCGCTCATGAAGCTCTGGTGGAGCGCGTGCGCGAAGCGGTTCGTTGGGGCACGATGCATCCCTACGACGGCACCGGCGACCAGGTGGCAAACCTGATCCTCTACGATCGAGCGGCCGGTTCGGGTGCAGGCTTTCTGGGATTGACGCGCGCGAACGTCGAGGTACGCTACCGGCCTTCCACGCCGGACCGGCCGGACGATGAATCGCTCAGCGTCGCCATCGTCGATTATCAGTCGCACTTCTTCTCGCCGTGGATCGCGAAAACGATCGTTAGTCCTCGTCCGGTTTTGATCAGCGCGCCGATGGCATACCGCCAGCAGTAACGGTATGCTATTTCCTTGGCGACCATAAATCCGTTCCAACCCTTCCGGTACTCCGCGAAGGCCGGCGACCCTTCGCGCCTGGTCACGCAGCCCTATGACAAGATCAACCCGCAGATGCAAGAGCGGTACCTCGCGGCCAGCCCCTATAACCTGGTGCGGGTGCTGCTCGGCGAGCGGCGCACTTCCGACGACGACTCCGACAATATCTATACCCGCTCCGCGCAATATTTAGACAACTGGATTCGCGAAGGGATTCTCGCGCAGGACCGGTCACCGGGGCTGTACGCGTATTTCCAGGATTTCGACGTGCCCGACTCGGGCCAGCGTCTGACGCGCAAGGGATTCATCGGCATCGGAAAAATCGAGGATTATTCGGCTGGAATTGTGTACCGGCACGAACAGACGCTGACCGGTCCAAAGAAGGACCGGCTCGAGTTGCTGCGCCATACGCGAGCCCATTTCGGACAGATTTTCATGTTGTATCCGGACCCCGAAGGAGCCGTGGATAAGATTCTGGATCAAGCCGCCGGCGGGACGCCCGTCCTGGACGTTCTGGACGATTACAACGCGCGTCATCGTTTATGGCCAATCGCGGACGCGGCTCGCGTCGCGCAGATTCAGGAACTGATGAGTTCGAAGAAGCTGCTGATCGCCGACGGGCACCATCGCTACGAAACCGCCCTCGCGTATCGCAACGAAAATCCCGCCGATCCCGCGGCGCAGTTCGTGATGATGACCCTGGTCAACATGTATTCGCCGGGGCTGAAGATTCTGGCGACGCATCGCGTGTTGCGGAATCTCGAAAGCTTCGACGCCGTGAAGTTCTTCGAAAAAGCGGTGAAGGACGGATGGTCCGTAGCCGCTTGCGTGTCGCTTGCAGCGTTGAAAGACCGGATGGCCGCCAGCGATCCGAAGCGCGTGCAGATCGGCGTAGTGGCGGGCGGCGAAACCCGGCTGCTGCAGCGCCCGCGCAAAGAGGGGCAACTGGACGTTCCGATCTTGCATCAGGATGTGCTCGATCGCTTGCTCGGCATCGGCGAAGAAGCGGTGCGCGACGAGAAGTACATTAAGTACGTTCGCGGCATCGACGCTGCGGCGGCTGAGGTTCAAACTGGAGCGCAAGTGGCGTTTCTGCTGGAGCCGACGCCGATCGAAGACATGGCGCGCATCGCGTTCGCCGGAGGCGTGATGCCACAGAAGTCCACTGATTTTTATCCGAAACTCCTCAGCGGCGTGGCGATTTATAAGCTCTAAGTTCATGCGCAAACTAAAAGCGGCCGTCATCGGCACCGGATTCATGGGCAAGGTTCACACAGAGGCGATCCGGCGCCTGGGCAATATTGAGGTGACCACGATCGCGGCTTCCAATCAAGCCGTGGCGGATCGTTTTGCTTCCGCGCACGCGATCCCGATTGCTCACGGAGACTGGCGCGCCGCGATGGCCGACCATGAAGTGGATGCCGTCCACATCTGCACTCCGAACGACCTGCATTATTCGATCGCCAAAGCCGCGCTGGACGCCGGCAAGCACGTGGTTTGCGAGAAGCCGCTGACGATGACCTCGGCCGAAGCGCGGGAGCTGGTCGCGCTGGCCGACGCGAAGCGGCTGGCCAATTGTACGAATCACAATCTGCGTTTTTATCCCGTGGTGCAGCAGGTGCGGAGCATGATTGCGGCGGGAGAGCTGGGCGACATCCTGATCGTCAGCGGAACTTATTTCCAGGACTGGCTGCTCTACGAAACCGACTGGAGCTGGCGCACTCTGGCCGAATCCGGAGGCTCGTTACGCGCGATGGGGGACATCGGGTCGCACTGGATGGACATGATCCAGCATCTGACCGGTCTGCGGATCACCGCGCTGTGCGCCGATCTGCAGACTTTCCACAAGTTTCGCAAGCGGCCGAAGGGATCTGTGGAAACTTTCGCGGGAAAGAAATCGCAGGCTGCGGATTACGGTCCGGTGGCGATGACCACCGACGATTTCGGCGCGGTTCTACTGCGGCTGGGCGATCGGGCCCGCGGGCAATTCGCGGTGAGCCAGATGTCGGCGGGCCGCAAGAACCGGTTCGAATTTGAAATTTACGGGACCAAGTCCGGTATCGCCTGGAACCAGGAGCGGCCGGACGAATTGTGGATCGGGCACCGAAACTCGCCGAACCAGATCATTGTGAAAGATCCGTCGCTGCTGCATGCACACGCGGCGGGATTCGCCGACCTTCCCGGCGGCCACAGCGAGGGCTACGACGACACGTTCAAGCAGATGTTCCGGCGCTTCTATGCGCGCGTAGCGGACCCGTCAGCGCCCGTTGAGTATCCGACGTTCGCCGACGGCGCCTGGGGGATGGAGCTTCTGGAAAAATCACTGGAAAGCTCGCGATCGCACGCGTGGGTTGAGGTCTAGGCGGTTACCGGAGGGCTCACGCGCGCCGACGGAACCGTATTTCGCGCCAGCAGGAACGCGCCCGCCGCGGCGACGCCGATCGAGATCCATTGCGTTAGCGAAAGTCCCCACCACAAGCCTTGTTCGTGATAGCGCGTAAACTCGATTATAAACCGCGCGATCGAGCTCAGGACCAGATACAATCCCATGATTTTTCCGGGCGCATGAGACTTGCCGAAGCGCCAGTACAGGAACCCGAACAGCGCCGTTTCGGTGAACACTTCGTAAAGCTGCGATGGATGCAGCTTCACGTCGAGCGGCACTCCCGTCAGCTCCGCCGCATCCGGATTGCGAAACGTGACGGCCCAGGGCAGCGAGCATTCATTACCCCAGCAGCACCCCGCCGCGAAACAGCCGATGCGGCCGATGGCGTGTCCGATAGCGATGCCGGGCGCAAACACGTCAAGAGTCCGCAGCCAAGGAAGTCCGGTGTGCCGCACATACAGATAAGCCGTAATGAATGCCAGCACCAGCCCGCCTTGAAACACGCCCGCGGCCTGCAGCGTCGACAGCGAGAAAATCTGGCGCGGATCGGCGAGGAACATTCGCCATCCGAATAGAATCATCAGGATTTTCGCGCCCAGGAGTCCGGCCAGCGCGCAGTAAACCGCCAGGTTGGTTACGAGCTCGGAGTCCAGGCCGCTGCGACGCGCGAGCCGAGCTGTAATCGTGAGCCCAACCAAAAACCCCAGCGCCACCAGCACGCCGTAAGTAGGCAAATAGAAACTTCCGAAATGGAATAGCTTGGGGAGCAACCTACTTCGAGGATATCAAACGCGTCCAAAGTGTAGTTCACGACCGGCTTCACTGCGATACAGTAGTTAGGCTACCCGCAATCCCGAGGAGGGACCATGGACAACCTGTCGCCCGTGTTGATCCTTGTGATCATCGTCGTGTTGTATCTCATCTCCAGCATCAAAATTCTCGCCGAGTACGAACGCGGCGTCATCTTCCGCCTGGGCCGCGTGCTCGGCTCGCCGAAAGGTCCTGGTGTCATCCTGGTGTTCCGGCCGATCGACCGCATGGTGCGGACGTTCGCTCCGCGTCGAAGCCATGGAGGTGCCTCCGCAGGACGTGGTCACGCGCGATAACGTCACGGTAAAGGTCAATGCGGTGATTTACTTCCGTATCGTCGACCCTTCCAAAGCCGTCATCGAAGTGAGCAATTATCTATACGCGACCTCGCAGCTTGCGCAAACCACGCTGCGCAGCGTGCTGGGCGAGGTCGAGTTGGACGAACTGCTCAGCCAGCGTGAGAAACTCAACCTGAAACTGCAGACCGCGCTCGACCAGCACACCGGCCCGTGGGGCGTGAAGGTCGCGCTGGTCGAGGTGAAGCAAGTCGATTTTCCGGACCAGATGATTCGCGCGATTGCGCGCCAAGCCGAGGCCGAGCGCGAGCGCCGCGCCAAGATCATTCACGCCGAGGGTGAAGTGGCCGCCGCCGCGAACCTGGAGAAGGCCGCCGAGATCATGGCCCGCCAGCCCGCCGCGATCCAGCTCCGCTATCTGCAAACGCTGGTCGAGATTGGTTCAGAGAAAAATACGACCGTCGTCTTCCCCCTCCCGATGGATATACTGACTTCAGTAGGCCAAGTTTTAAAGAAACTCGCCGGTCCGGAGTCCGGCGCTTAGCTGCCCATGCCCAAAAACGAAGACGGCGAATTTGAACTGATTCTGGGGAACCGCCAGCTATTGAGCGTGTTCTTCATTGTGGTCGTGCTGCTCGGCGTGTTCTTCACGATGGGGTATATCGTCGGGCGCAATTCGGGCCCGGTCGTTTCGGCGGAAGTGGTGGGTTCGCGCAAGGAATCGAAGCCGCTGGTGGTCGATTCGCCCGCGTCGCGCGATGCTGCTCCGTCGCCCACGCCCGCCGCCGCGCCGCCCACGGAAACGGCGCCGCAACAACCTGCAGTGGAGCCGCCTCCAAGCTGCGGAGCCCGCTAAGACCGAACGTCCTCCCAAGCCTGAACCAAAGGAGCGACCGAAGCCGGTTCCGGTGGCACCGGCCGCGACGGATCAGCCCACTTCCGGTCAAACCTATTTACAGCTTGCCGCGACCAGCCAGCACGAGGCTGAAATCGAAGTCGACGTTTTGCGGAAGAAGGGCTTCAAGGCAATCACCGCGGAAATCCCCGAGAAACGCGGCACCTTCAGAGTCCTGGTGGGGCCGCTGCCCGAAGGCGCGACCAACAAGACCAAGTCGGACCTGACCGCCGCAGGATTCCCCGGCGACAAGGCCATCAGGCGAACGTTTTGACCGAGCTGGTCCACATTGAAATACCGCAGCCCCGTCTGCCGGAATGGCTGCGCAAGCATCGCACGAACTTCGAATCCGTTCACAACCTGAAAACCGAACTGCGGCGTCTGAACCTGCATACGGTTTGCGAATCCGCCCGCTGCCCGAATATGCATGAATGTTTCGAGCGCCGCGCGGCGACGTTCATGATCCTCGGCAATCTGTGCACCCGCGGCTGCGGATTTTGTTCGGTGCCGAAGGCCCGCAATCCCGGCCCGCTCGACCCAGCCGAGCCCGCGAACGTCGCGCGAATGGCCGCCGAGATGCGCCTCCGCTATGTCGTGATCACCAGCGTCAATCGCGACGACCTGGCCGACGGCGGATCGCGGCACTTTGCCGAAACCGTCACGGAAGTGCGCCGGGCGCTGCCCGAGGCTCGCGTCGAAGTGCTCACACCCGATTTCTGCGGCGACCTTGAAGCCGTCGCGCGCGTGCTCGATGCCGGCCCGCACGTGTTCAATCACAACATGGAGACCGTCCCGCGCCTGTACAAACGGGTGCGTCCTCAGGCGGATTACCGGCAGTCGCTGGACGTCCTGCGCTTTGCCAAGCAACATCGCCCGGAGTGCTGACCAAATCCGGCTTGATGGTCGGCCTGGGCGAAACCGCCGCCGAAGTCGAGGCACTTCTGCGCGATCTGCGGAAGCCGGCGTCGACGTCGCGACGCTGGGCCAATACTTGCAGCCCACGCGACGGAATCTCCGGGTGGCCGAATACGTCGACGCCGCAGCAGTTCGACGCTTATCGCGACTACGGCCTGTCCATCGGCTTCGAAATGGTGTTCAGCGGCCCGCTGGTGCGCAGCTCCTACATGGCCGATCTGGTGAGCGAGCAGGCTACGCATTCGTGACGCTCTCCGTCGTCTCGGCGATTCTACTGATCCTCATTTTTCCGCGCTTCAATTTGACCTGGCTGGCGCCGGTCGCCTTGACGCCGCTGCTGATCGCGTGCGCGCGCGAAAGTTCCTGGAAGCGGCGCTTTCTGAGCGGCTGGGCGGCGGGATTCGTGTTCTGGTTCGGCGTCTGCTACTGGATCCAATTCGTGCTCGAAGTCCACGGCGGACTAGGCGATGGGGCGGATGGGGCACTTCGCTCTTTTCGCGGTTCTGAAAGGCCTGCACATGGCGATCTTCGCGGCGCTGGCCGGACTCCTGATGCCGAGAACATGGGCGATCCCCGCCGTCGCCGCGCTGTGGACTGGGCTCGAGCGCACCCACGGACCGCTCGGCTTCGCGTGGCTGGAACTCGGCAACGCAGGAATCGACATGCCGGTCGCCGATGCGCGCCGCACCATATCACCGGCGTCTACGGCGTATCGTTCGTGTTTGCCATGCTCGGATGCGCGGTCGCGCTGGTGATTTTAAGACGCCCTCGGCGCGAACTCGCGTGGCTGATCGCTCTGCCACTGCTTTTTCTTCTGCCCGCCGCTCCGGCGCGCGACAAAGCGGCCCGAACATGCGCTCCTGGTGCAGCCCAACGTCGATACGGAAATGGACTGGACCACGGCCTCACTCACTCGCGTCGAACGGGATCTGTCGATCCTGTCGCATGCTCCCGGATCACACTTGATTCTCTGGCCCGAAGTTCCCGCGCCCTTCTATCCCAGCGACCCTGCTTTTCGCGAATACGTCGCCGGGATCGCCCGGTTCGAGCGAACATACTTCATGTTCGGAGGCGTCGGCTATACCGCGAGGCAGGCTCCGCTCAACTCGGCGTTTCTCATCGATCCTTCCGGCTCTATCGTCGAACGCTACGACAAAATCAAGCTGGTTCCCTTCGGCGAGTTCGTGCCCGACGTGTTCTGGTGGGTGAACCGGATCACCAAGGAAGCCGGCGATTTCGCACCGGGCAGCCGCATCGTCGAGTTTCCTGTCGACGGCCACAAGATCGGCGCGTTTATCTGCTACGAATCGGCATTCCCTGACTTGGTTCGCGAGTTTGCCCGCGGCGGCGCCGAGGTTCTGGTCAATTTATCCAATGACGGCTATTTCGGCCACACCGCCGCCCGCGAGCAGCATTTGTCGCTGGTGCGAATGCGAGCCGCCGAAAATCGCCGCTGGATTCTTCGCGCCACCAACGACGGCATCACAGCTTCGATCGATCCCGCGGGTAGAATCATCTATCGCGCGCCGCCCTATCAGGAGCTCGCTGGCGACGTGACCTATCGGTACGAGGCGAACGTCACTCGATACACGAAATACGGCGACTGGTTCGCGTGGAGTTGTTTAGCTGCCGCCTTTGCGGCTGCCGCGGGACAGGCGCGGAGCGCCATTCGCGGAGTCCGAACATGAGCAGTACCCCCGCTCCAATTGGAAGGAAGTCCGAGGGCTCCGGCGTGAGTAACGTCGATCCTGTCAGTTGCGCGGGATCCGTGCCGAAAAAGTCCAGACTGTCTGGCGAAAGCGAGGCCCCAATCGTGATGAGAGGCTGAGTCTGGTCAAAAATCTGAACCGAACCTCCCTCAACAGAGATATCAACCCGCCCGTTAACCGTGGAGCTTTGGAAGGCCGTGAAATCGACTTGGGTTGCCGCCGGCGCGCCGAAGCTCGGGTCGTAGATGGTCCCGATCGCCGAAAACCCACCAAGCACACAGCAGGTGATGTCGGAAGTGGAAACGTACTGTCCCAGCAGCGTATTTCCATCGAACAATTGAAAGACGACCGGGAACCCGGTCGGGTCCCCCAGGTTGGATGTGATTAGCAACGCATCGCAGGCGCCGATACAGCTCGAAGAAGCCGGATTGGAAAGGTCCACGATGAAGGTGTACCGCAGAACCTCTCCGGGGCTGAGCGTGCCGGCGCAGCAGGTACCGATCGCAAGAAGACCCGCCAAAAGAGCTGCCCTGAGCGACCTCACTTTTGATTAGAATAGACCATTTCTCCCTATCCATGGCGGATCACCAGCACGTCGCCGTCCTTGACAATGTACTCCTTGCCCTCCAGCCGCAATAGGCCCTTTTCTTTAACTCCGTTGTAACCGTCGTGGTCGATCAGCGCTTTCCAGTTCACGACTTCAGCGCGGATAAACTTCTTCTCGAAATCGCTGTGGATGGCTCCCGCCGCTTTCTGGGCGGTGCTGTGCATGGGGATGGTCCAGGCCCGAACTTCGGTCTCACCCGCCGTCAGGAACGACATCAGGCCCAGCAGCGCGTAGGTCGCCGCGATCAAGCGCTCCAGCCCGGACTCATTCAAGCCGTAGCTCGCCAGATACTCGTGCGCTTCCGCGGCTGACAGCTCGGCCAGCTCCGCTTCGATTTTTCCGCAGATCGCGGTCACCGCCGTGCCTGCGCGCCCTTTGAACGCGCCGTTTCGATATTGTTCCTCGATCTCATGCAGGCGGCCGGCGTCGGCCTCTCCCAGATTCAGCACGCACAGCATCGGTTTCTGCGAAAGGAACTGGAAGCCGCGAATGCGCTTTTCATCCTCATCGCTGAATTCCAGCCCGCGCAACGCGCGATTGGCTTCGAGCTCGGCTTTCAGCCGTTCGAGCAGCGCGAATTCCTTGTCGAGCTCCGGATTCTTGATCTTCTTGCGATCCTTGTCGACTCGCTCCATGCGCTTCTCTACTACCACCAGATCGCTCAGGATCAGCTCCATCTCGACGTCCTCAAAGTCGCGCATCGGATCGACGGAACCCTTCTCATGCGGCACCGTATCGCTTTCGAACACGCGCAGGACGTGCGCCATGGCGTCGACGACCCGCAGGCTCGCCAGGTAGCTGGGATCGCGCAGGGCTTCCTTGGAAATCGCGGGGAAGTCCAGATATTCGACCGTGGCGTGCGTAATCTTCGGGGGCTGAAAGATTTTCGCCAGCGCCTCGAGCCTTGCATCTGGGACCTTGGTCACGCCGACGCGCGCTTCCAGGTTTCCCACTCGCGCCGCTTCATGCACACCGGTCAGGATCGTAAATAGACTGGTCTTGCCCACCATCGGCAGGCCCACAATTGCAGTTTTCATTTGTATTCGGAACTACAGTGGAACGTCCACCAGCGTGAGGATCTCGCCCAGGATTTTCTCGGCCACCTCGGCCGACCGTTGCGCGATCGCGATGCGCGTGTTCACCATGACGCGATGCGCGAACACCGGCGCGACCAGGCGCTTCACATCGTCCGGCGTGACGTAGTCCCGGCCTTCGACGGCGGCCAGCGCCTGCGTCGCTCGATACAGCGCCTGCGCGCCGCGCGGGCTCACCCCCATCGACAGCGATTCGTGTTTGCGAGTCTGCTCCACGATGGCGAGCATATAGTCGACGAGCGCGTCATCCACGCCGACGCGCTGCACCGATTCCTGGAGCGCAATTAATTCGTCTCCGGAAATGACGGGGCGAACGCCTTCGGACGCCGTTGGCGCGGCCTGGCGGACAATCTCTCGCTCAGCATTGTGGTCCGGGTAGCCGATGCGGATGCGCATCAGGAACCGGTCCAACTGCGATTCGGGCAGCGGATAGGTGCCGTGATGCTCCACCGGATTCTGCGTCGCGATCACCATGAACGGCTGCGCCAAGGGCCAGGACCGGCCGTCGATGGTCACCTGCAACTCATTCATCGCTTCCAGCAGCGCCGATTGCGTTTTGGGTGTCGCGCGGTTGATCTCATCGGCCAAGAGGAAGTTGGTGAAGATCGGACCCTGCTTGAATTCAAACTCCTGGCTGTGCGCATTGTAAATCGTGACGCCGAGAACGTCGCTGGGCAGCATGTCGGAGGTGAATTGAAGTCGATGGAAGCTCGACCTCACAGCGCGCGCCATGGCTTGTGCGAGCGTGGTTTTACCCACGCCGGGAACATCTTCAATCAGCAGGTGGCCGCGCGCCAGCAAACACGCCAGCGACAGACGCAAGACTTCCGCCTTGCCGCGAATCGCTTCGCCCAACGCCGATTCGATTTCGGATAACCTGGAGAGCGAAACTGGCGGGCTGTATACGGAGTCCCGCTGGACCATTACTGTCATGATAACGAAAAAACAGGCATCGAAACTATTGATCCTTTCCGTCGCGGTTATAGCCGCGATGGCGCAAACGCGTTCGCCCCAGGAAGCCGAGATCCGGTCGATTCTTTCCCGCCAGCAGGCCGCTTGGAATCTCGGCGAGACGGAGGCGTTCCTGCAAGGTTACGCGTCGAACACGACCTTCGTCGGCGATAAAATCACGCGCGGGCTGGAGGAAGTTCGTGTACGCTACCAGACGCACTATCCCACCCGCGCCTCCATGGGACATCTGACTTTTTCCGACGTCGAGGTCCACATGATGGGCGCCGATTACGCCTACGTAATCGGACGCTGGCGGCTGGAGCGAACCGCCGAAAGCGGCGGCGATACGGGCGGGATCTATACTCTGGTGTTCCAAAGGACCGCGAACGGCTGGAAGATCATCCTGGACCACACGACTTAACACAAAAAGAAAAGGGGCCGATTTCTCGGCCCCTTGATTCATCAATGAATCCGCGCTGACTAGAAGCGGAGTCGCAATCCGAACTCCATCCAGCGCGACTGCGCGCCGTTTGGCTGGGTGTACTGGTTGTTGATCACGCCGAACGTGCTGGCCGTCGCGAGGCTGGTGGTCGGATCGGCCGGAACGAAGTGGTTCAACAGGTTCACGAATTGGATCATGAGCGTGGCGCCGATCCGCTCCGTGGCTCTGAAGTCCTTCGAGACCGTCGCGTCCAGGTTCCAGAACGGTGCGCCGCGAAGAATGCCCGCACCACCCGAACCCGTGTCGATGCCGAGCACCGGCGGGCGGAACTCGTTAAACGCGGCGATCGGGTTGGGGAACAGGTTCATTCCCGTGCTGCCGCTGGTGGCGACGCCCAGCGGATTGGCGGAGCCCGTCACCTTCGCGACGTTGTATTGGGGCGAGCTTCCGCCGGTAAACGGCGCAAAGGGAATACCTTCTTCGTAGTTCGCCGTCTGACCGGAGTACACTTCGCCGAACGCTTCGCCGTTGGTGGCGTCCGTGATGCGCAGCGGCAAGCCACTGCGCGCCGTGAACAGCGGAGCGATCGTCCATCCGCCCAGAACGTGGCCGAGGAAGCCCTTCTGGGTCCTGAACCACGGCTCCTGATACAGCATCAACAGGCTGTAGGTGTACTTCACGTCGAAAGGCTGCGTCCCGTAGGTTCCGAAAGTTATTGAAGTTGAACGGATCCGGAACACGTGATCGAGCTGCTGGCCTGGACTACGCTGCCGGTGCCCAGTGCGCGCGCCCAGGTAAAGTTGGAACGGGCCGTCAGTCCGTGCCAGTCCTTCGCGGTGAACGAGACGAACGCGGCGTTGTAGTTGCCGTGACCGAGCGAGTTGATGAAGTCGAACGCGCCGCGTGAGCTGCTGGCCGGTGCCAGTCTGCGCCAGCAGAGTCCGCCCCAGCGTCCAGCCCGGCTTCGTGCTCGAGGTCGACCCACACTTGGTAGACTTTCGCGTGTCTGCGATGTTGGCGCTCTCCGCCTTCGCCACCGCCGCCGTGCAGCTTGCCGCGAGCCGGCGCAATAGGCCGAACTCGGACCGCCCATCGCAGCTTCAAAGAACGGCTGCGCGGTGACGGCCGCAAGGTTAGGCGTGGAGCAGACCGGCCCAGTGCCGCCGCACATCTCGCGTCCAGATGTTCGCATAAGCTTGGGCGAAGCTCTGGCCGTCCGAGCGTGGTCATGTACGGCACCGCATCCAGATTGATTTCCTGGAACTCGTTGGAGATCTTGCGGCCGATATAACCCACTTCCATCAGCATCTTCGGCGAGATCGGACCGCTGGATGGTGATAGTTCACTTCGTCGGAGTGGTTCGGTTTGAGGTTCGGATCGAGCTGCGATCCATCCGCCGCGGCCGCGTTGAGACGCCGTTCTGCAAGTGTGCCGGGAATGAACGGCTGCGGCAGGGTCTGGGTGACCTGGCTGGCAGCGGGCGCCGTTGCCCGGCAGGGGAGCCGACAAGCCATCGGTTCCAATGCGGAAGCCGGTGGCGGGCGTACCCGGCCGCACTGCCCGCTGATGGTCGGGATGGTGCAAGACACGGCCTGGAGCAGACCGGGGCCAAGCAGCGGCACCAGCATCAGATCGACGCCGTTAAGACGGCCGTAAATTCGAGCATAACCGCCGCGAATTACAGTCTTGCCGTCCCCGAACACCTTGCTGAGCAAGCCGTTCCCGAATTTCGGGTTCCACGCCAGCGAAACGCGCGGGCTGAAGCCGGCGTAGAACGGACTGTACGGATACTTTGGGCGCGTTTGGTACGTTCCGAATGTCAGCGAAGCCGATGGTGGGCTCGTAAACCTGGCCTGCCAGAGCCGCGCTCTGTCTCGATTGCAGGTAGCTCTGGATGTTGATCAACTGGCCGTTGCTGTTGTTCAACATCTCCACCTGCTTGCCGTTGATCTCATACGGCGGCATCGAGACTCCCCAGGAAAGCCCATAGCTCAATCGTCAAGCTCGGCCGGATGTGCCAGGTATCGGAACCAAACAGCTCATAAGTCGGGATGACGCTCTGGTCGAAACCCGGAGTCCCGACGCGGATTCAGCGTAAGATTGGAGCCGCTGCGCGAGTACATCACCTGCGTCTGGTTCACCAGACCCATGATCTCGTTGAACATGATCGGATAGTTGGTGGCATTGCTGGCCGCTGCTCCATTCGGGAGCGTATAAGCTGCCTGGTTCACGTTCGTGCCAGCAACCTGATAGGTCGGCGACGTAGTCGATTCCCACGCCGTTGTCGTTGCGCCCGTGGTAGTCGAAGATCCGCAGGTAGCTGCCGCCGTACTGGAACAGGTGATTGCCGTGCAGATGGCTGACGGTATCGTTAATGTTATAGTCGTGGCCGTCCCAGAACCGCTGGCGCACGTCCTGCGAGTCCACGTTGTAGGGAATCAGCGAACCGGCCAGACTTTCGCCGCCGATTTCCACCGCGCCGCCCAGACCGGCAAACTGCGGAGGACCGGCTTGCGTCGACCAGAGCCAGTAGTTGCGCACATAGCCGAACCGGAAATCGTTAGTGATATTCGCCGTGATCGTACGTCGTCAAACCCGAGCGACCAAAAGGACGGCTTCACCGGGCGCGGCGCGAAAGACATGGGACTGCCCTGGGTGGCACCCGACAACAAACCGCCGATGTCCACCTGGGTGCTCACCAATTGGTTGAAGTTCGTAATACCGGTAGCTGGCCATGAACTTCCACTTCTCGCCGAAATCATGATCGATGCGGCCGACGATGAAGTTGGAGGTCTGCGGCAGAGCCAGTCCGTTGCTGATGTATCCCTGCGCGTTGATGCCGTCCACCAGACCAGTCGTCGCGTTTCCGGTGGTGTAGGAGGGATCGTTGGGCAGCGGCATGGTGTTCCAGATTTTCTGGATCAGCGGATTCACGCCAAGGCCGCGCGGATCGCAAGGTCCGCCGCCGCACTGCGCCGGCTGATAGGTGGTTCCGTTCACCGTCACCGGGAAAGGATTCAGGTTGTACTGCGTCGCCACGCCCGCCGTGTTGTTCAACGTCAGGACCCCGGAGCGCATCAAAGCGGTGGGAGTCCCTTTCTCGAACGTCTGCACGTTGGGGTAGCGCATGCCTTCGTAATTCACGAAGAAATAGGTCTTGCCGCCCCAGAACTTCGGCGTCAGCGGCCCGCCCAGCGCTCCGCCGAAGCGGTTGCGGTGCGTGGAGGGCAGCGGCGTCGCGTCACAAGCCGTGTTGTTCGGGCAGTTGGAGCCCTTCACCAGGGTATGATTGCTCTTCCACAAGTTGGCGGCGCCGACGTTGTTGGCGAAGTAGTACTCATACAGCGCGCCGTGAAAATCATTGGTTCCGCGCTTGGTCACCATCTGCACCTGGCTTCCGGCGGCGGCGTTGAAGTCCGCGGTCTGCCCGGTGGTGCCCACCTTGAACTCTTCAATACTCTCGATCGGCGTCGGCATGACGCCCGTGGGCGTCCCGCCCGATGCGCCGTTACCGCTGAATCCATTTCCGACCGTGTAGGTGGTATTGTTACCCGCCATGTCGTCGCTGTTGTTCACGCCGTCCAGCGAAAATCCGTTCTGGTCCGTCGCCGCGCCCGCGACGTTTCCAGCCAGCGATACGCCGACCTGCAGCACCGACAACGTCGAGGCGTCGCGGCCCAGGTTCGGCATCAGGTTCAGCGATTCATTCGTAATCGTCGTGCCGACCGTCGCGTTCAACGTCTGCAGTTCCGCACCGGCGGTCGCTTGCACTTCCACCGTCGTGGTGGTCGCGCCGATCTGGAGGGCTACGTTCAGCGTCAACACTTGCCCCACGTCTACCTTCTGTGCGCTCAGCTTCGAGGCCGTGAAGCCCGACTTGGTTACCGTGACGTCGTAAGTGCCGGGGGGAATGTTCACCAGCGTATAACGACCAACCTCATTCGAGCTCGCCGTGCGCACGCTGTTGGTGGTTGGATCCACAACCTTGATTTCGGCACCGGCGATGACCGCGTTCTGCTGATCCGTCACCTGCCCCGTGATCGTCCCGGTCGCCGCCTGCGCCAGGGCCGGAGTCGCACTCAAACTGAGCGCCACTCCTACGCACAGCGCGACCGCGATCCCAAACAAAAGCGAACGAATCCCCGCATGATTGAACTTATACCCCGACCTCATGTGACTTGCCTCCCTGAAATTCATGATTATTGCGTTGTTCAACAACAGACCAAACTTAACCCCGGACGGCTTCCCTCAACAAAATATCCGTTTGGTCGATTCTATTGCCGCCCAGCTTACCGTGTCAAGAAGTATTTCACTTTTATGAGTTTGCAGCGATTTTTTCCTAAAACTGGAAGGCTAAAATCGAGGGAATCCGTGAAATGGAAGCGATCGTGGTTTTTTTCTTTCCAAAGGAACCCAGATTCCGGCTCGATCACCCGCATTTGCGGGTATCCAGGAAATCGGGCATGAACGATCTACTGCGTAACCAATTCCTGCCGCGCCCCGGTTTGGCGCAAGCAGCGGTCGATCCATTGCTTGGTCAGCTTCTCCTGCACGCCGTTCTGCGAAAGCCGCGTGCGCAGGTTCGCCCCAATCCACGTGATCGAGCGACTGGTCCTGATTGAAGCAGGAGAACACCACGGTCTCTTCGCCGGTCACCGGGTCCTTGTGCAGCTGCAGGCACTGCGCGCAGATCTCTTTCATCATGCACTGCATCGGCGAGTTGATGCTGCCGATGGCCTTGTGATCCGGCTTCAGATACGGCGCCAGCACAGTGTGCCGCGCCCGCGCCACCGCGCCCATCATCGCATCCGAGCCGATGACCACCAGGCGGTCGACGGAATGCGAGCGGAATTTCCGGATCCTCCGCCGTGTCCACCGACGTCCCCGAGATCACCGCGGCCGTACGCGGCGATCGCTTCCACGATGTTCCCGACGAAGGCTTTGTCCTGCACGCGGCCGGGCGTGAATCCGGGAGCCTCGTCGCAGCACCAGACCACGACATCGGCGGCCTTCTCGATCTCCTCGACCTTGTAGCGGTCGATGATCTTCTTGTACCCGGCGAAATAAATCGTGCGCGATCCGCTGGCGCGCAATTGCTGCCCGATGGAAAACAGCACCGCGTTGCCCAGGCCGCCGCCGATCAGCAGCACGGTTTCCTGCGCCGGCGTCTCGGTCGGCGTGCCGGTGGGGCCCATCAGGATCACCGGCTCGCCCGGCTTCAGCAGCGCGCACAGATCCGACGATCCGCCCATTTCGAGCACGATGGTCGAGAGCAACCCTTTCTCGCGATCCACCGACGCGCCGGTGAGCGCCAGCCCTTCCATCGCCAGCACCGTTCCGTTCGACGCGCGGCGCCAGCGTTTCGTAATTCTGCAGGCGGTAAAACTGCCCCGGCTGGAACGCGCGCGCGGCCATGGGAGCTTCCACCACCACTTCGACGATGTTCGGCGTCAGCCGGACCACTTCGTGCACCACCGCGCGCAATTCGCCGTTCAGCTTGTGCAGCAGATCGGCCGGCTTGCGGCTCCGACGGCGCGCTGCCGCGCCAGCAGTCGCGACACCACCGGATAGCCCTGCTTGGCGCTGGCCATCGCCTTCACGACGTTGCCCGCGAAAGAAGGATGCAGATCGCCGAAGAAGCTGATCGCCGCGGCCGTCCTTGCGAATCGACATCAGCACGCGCGACGCTTGACAGGCTTCGCCACCCGCTCCGGCTTCACCGGCTGCCCGTCTTCGTCCACCGCCTGGAACCACTTGCCGTCCAGGAACACGTTGTGCGGATCTTCGCGGCCCAGCACCGTGTTGGGCTGCGTTCCCGCGGCCACCAGAATCGACTTCGCGGGCATCCGCACCGGCTCGCCCGCTGCGTTCTTCACACTGCAGCGCCGCGGCGTGGCCGTATTGATCGACCTCGACCGCTTCCGGCGTCAGGCTCTCCGCGAACCGGATGCCTTCCTCGAGCGCCTTGCGCCACTTCCTCGTGATTCAGCGTGTAGCTGGGCGCATCGATCAGGCGCCGCCGGTAGGCGATGGTCACGCCGCCCCAGGTATTGAGCAGTTCGATCAGATTCGGCTCGCGGCCTTCGCGCGCCGCCAGCGGCGCGTTCGGCGCGAATCGCGCGCGCATGCGCCAGAAACTCGTCGGCGGTTTCGGTTTCTTCCGGCGCTCCAGCCGGCGCGAACTTCGCGCTCGCCCTTCTCGGCGACCAGAGTCTCGTAGCGCTCCAGAAATTTCTCCACCTGCACGACGTAATACGCCAGCGATTCGGTGGCCGTGTCGATCGCCGTCAAGCCGCCGCCGATCACCACGATCGGCATCCGCAGTTGCAGATTCGCGACCGAATTGGTTTTCGCCGCGCCGGTCAGCTGCAGCGCCATCAGAAAATCGGACGCCTGGCGCACGCCGCGCGCCAGGCCGTTCTTCATCGGGATCACGGTCGGCCGCCCCGCGCCCGCGCACAGCGCCACGTGATCGAATCCCAACTCGAACGCGCTGTCGACGGTCAGCGTGCCGCCGAAGCGCACGCCGCCGAACATGCTGAATTGCGCGCGCCGTTCCAGCAGCAGCCGGATGATCTTCAGGAAATTCTTGTTCCAGCGGACCGTGATGCCGTACTCGGCCACGCCGCCGAAGCCCGCCATCACGCGATCGTCCAGCGATTCGTACAGCTCGTTCACGTCGCGAATCGGACGGAACGGCACGCGCTCGCCCAGCGGAGTCACGCCCGAAATGCCTTCGGTCCAGCGGCTCGATTTTCAACCCGTCGACGCGCCACCACGGTGTGGCCGTCGTTCATCAGATGATGCGACAGCGTGAATCCCGCCGGGCCCAGCCCGACCACCAGCACTTTGTATCCGGAATCGCGGCTTCGGCACGGGACGCGCGAAGTTCAGCGGATTCCAGCGCGTCAGCAGGCTGTAAATCTCGAAGCCCCAGGGCAGCTCCAGAACGTCTTTGAGCGTGCGCGTTTCCACCTGCGGGATGTCCACCGGATCCTGCTTCTGGAAAATGCAGGACTTCATGCAGTCATTGCAGATGCGATGGCCGGTGCCGGCCGCCATGGGATTGTCGATGGTGACAATCGCCAGCGCGCCGATGGAGTTGCCGTCCTGCTTGACCACATTCATCTCCGATATTTTTTCTTCGAGCGGGCAGCCGGCCAGCGTGACGCCGAACGACGCTCGGCTTGAACGCGCCGTCTTTCTCCTTGAGCCCCGTCGAGCAACTATCCTTGCCCTGGTTGTGGCACTTGATGCAGTAGTGCGCCTGATCGAGCGCGGCCGTCAGATCCATCCCCGCATCGGTGAGCTTGAATCCTTCGCGATGCCGCCAGTGGTCCTCGGGAAGCGCCAGGCGCGCGACTCCATCGACTGTGACTGTTTCCACCGGAATCAGATGCTTCATGTCCAGCTTGTGCGGAACGCGGAACAGCACTCCATGATGATGTTTTGCGTGCCCGGCCGGGGAGAGCGCGGCCCACGCGGCGTATTGCTGCGCGATCGCGAGCTGCGCTCCGCGTGATCCGTCTCGTCATCCAGCCAGCGCGAAACGTGCTCGACGAAACTCTGCTTCGGTCAGCGGCTCGTTGAACAGCGCCTCCAACTCCGCGGCCAGGGCCAGTCCGTCGATCGCGCGGCCTGTTCCGCGGTCACGCCGCTGATGGCCTTTTTCTGAACGAATCTGCGCTTCAGCGCGTAAAGCGGTTCGAGCGCGCTGTGTTTCGCCTGCAACTCGCGAACTTCGGCGGTGATCCCGAACAACTCCGCGATAAAATCCTCCACATGCGGCGCAAGGTTGACAATCAAGTCGGCGGCCGATTTTCGATCCGGCGGATTCGCCCGAGCATTCATCAACTGGTTGAAAAGAGAAGTGTCCGCAGCCTTCAGGTGCTCAAGGAAAGACGCGTCCAGCCGCGTCAGGCCGTCGCGGCGATAGAGGTCGTCGAACGAAAAACCCCACTTCAAATTAAGCACGGTGTCCATTTGATGCGCTACAGAGTGTGACTAAGGACGCCCCGGGCGCAAGAGGAACGAGTCAGTACTCTTATCCGCGATTATATCAAGCGGCCTCTGCTAAAGTAACAATTCGGGTCCAATCTCATCCAATAATCTTGCACTCCCAACTCATGGACTCTAAAGCGACCATCATCGGAGCGGGACCGGCCGGTCTTACCGCGGCCTACCTGTTGGCGAAAGAAGGGCTGCCTGTCACAGTTTTGGAAGCCGACCCGGCATATGTCGGAGGCATTTCGCGGACGGTTAAATATCGCGGATTTCACTTCGATATAGGCGGCCACCGGTTCTTCTCGAAATCGAAAGAGGTGGAGGATTTCTGGACCGAAATCCTGGGAGACGACCTGCTCGACCGGCCGCGCTCTTCGCGAATTTACTATAACGGAAACTTTTTCAGCTATCCTCTCAAGGCGTTCGAGGCGCTTCGCAAGCTGGGAGTCGTCGAGTCGACGCGTTGCGTTTCCTCCTACGTGCGAGCCAGGATCGCGCCTCACCCGTCGCCGAAATCGTTCGAGGACTGGGTGACCAATCAGTTCGGTCATCGCCTTTTCAGCATTTTCTTTCAAACCTACACCGAAAAAGTGTGGGGCATGAACTGCAAGGAGATCTCGGCCGATTGGGCCGCCCAGAGAATCAAGGGGTTGTCACTGGCCGCAGCCATCCGCAACGCGTTATTTCCGCCGCGTCAGCCCAAGGATCGATCGCAGGTGATCAAAACTCTGATCGACACGTTTCGTTATCCGCGGCGCGGTCCGGGAATGATGTGGGAACGGTGCGCGTCGGAGGTCCGCCAAATGGGCGGGAAAGTCATCATGGGGCGCCGCGTAAACGGGTGCCGTTATGATTACGCAAACCGCGCCTGGACCGTGACCGCTGCGGACTCGGACGGAAAAACGGAGAGATTTTCGAGCGAGCACGTGATCTCCTCCATGCCGATTCGCGAGCTAGGCGCGATCATTGAACCGGCGTTTTCGGATCCGGCCCGGACGGCTTCGCAGTCGCTGCGTTACCGCGATTTCGTGACCGTCGGATTGATTCTCGAGGACCGGAATCTGTTCGCCGACAACTGGATCTACATCCACGACCCCAAGGTGAAGGTCGGTCGCATTCAGAACTACAAATCCTGGTCGCCTGAAATGGTTCCCGATCCGAAATATTGCTGCTACGGGCTCGAGTATTTCTGTTTCGAAGGCGATCAGACATGGAACATGCCCGACGCGCAACTGATCGAGCTGGCCAAGCGCGAATTGGAAAAAATCGGCTTATGTTCCGCCGGTCAGGTCAGGGATGGCTGCGTCATTCGCCAATCGAAGGCATATCCGGTTTACGACGACGATTACGCCACGCACGTCGCCACCGTGCGCGACGAGATCGAAGCGCGATACCCGGGCCTTCACCTGGTGGGGCGTAACGGAATGCATAAGTACAACAACCAGGATCACGCCATGATGACCGCGATGCTGACGGCGCGGAACATCATCGCGGGACGCCGCCAGTACGACGTGTGGCAGGTGAATCAGGACGCCGAGTATCACGAATCCGGGGCGGCAGGCGGATTAAGAATGGTTCCGACCCGCGTTCGCTAGTGTGCTGAGTCAGAAGTTCGTTGGATAATTGCTGCCCCACGTAGTCCTACTTACAACGCCCGTCATCCCGAGCGCAGCGAGGGATCTGCTTTTAAAGCGGTGATAACAGCCGAACGAAAAGCAGATTCCTCGCTCCGCTCGGAATGACTTTGGGGTCGGATGGCCATTATAGCCCCGGCATGTAATGCTGCGATTTTCTGAATCAGGACACTAGCGGACCGTCAGCCGCTGATCCACCACCGTAATCCGAGGACCCGTTTCCGCTTCGCCGCACTGAGGCAGCGCGTGCCCGGCGTAATAATTCAACCCGTATTCCCAATCGCGGCGGACGTTTTCAAGGCACGCGTCCACCGGATGATTCGCGTTCCAGAACGCGCGCACGGAAACGCGCTCATCGAGGATCGGATACGTTTTCGTTTTCAAATAAGCGACACCCAAAACGACGCTCAGCCCCGCGACGATCATCGCCAGATTCGGTCTCTCCCGCCACGCCAGCCACCACACCAGGGCCGCCGACAGCATGAACCATAAGCCGGGTCCGAACACGAACGGAGCTTTTCTGACTCCCGACAGAAGCGCTTCCGGCAACGCCGCCACGATCGCCGGAAGTGCGCCCAGCATCATCGCGCACGCCATCAGCCACCAGCGCGCGGCTGTGCCCGCCTTTTCGATCCCCATGGCCAGCACAATCGCCAGCGGAGGCAGCATCGGAAGCGCATAGCCGGGCAGTTTGTTCTTCGCGGCCGAGAAGAACAGCAACGTGTACAGCAGCCATGCCACCAGGAAACGGACGCGCACGTCATCGAACGTTTTTCGGCGAACCAGCAATCCGGCGAGCGGAGTCCAGGGGAATAACCCGCCCAGAATCACCGGCACATAAAACCAAAACGGTTGCACGTGCTGCAAGGCGGGCGAAAAGAATCGCAGGACCTGCTGCTTCCAGACGTAGTCCTGCCAAAACTCGGGCCCATTGCGCATCCAGCACAGCAGATGCCACGGCGCCGCCACGGCGATGCAGCCGGCCAAGGTGGTAAGCCGTTTCCCGCGCTCGATGAGAAACATCGGCAGGAACAAGACCAGCGGCACAAACCCCTTGCCCAGAATCGCGAGGCCGAGCAGAGCGCCCGAGACATAACCCTGCTCGCGGCGTGTATCGAAAATGGCAATGAACATCGCAGCGGCAAACGTCGCGGCCAGGGGCAGGTCCGTAACCGCGACGGAGCTGTAGGCCAGCCATCCCGCGCTGGTCGCAAGAATGATGGATGCGGCGATAGCCGTTCGAAGAGAAAACTCGCGCAGGACTACATTGAAGAAAAAAATTAAGAACGCAATACTCAATAGCGCGACTGGCAATCTGGCTGCCCATTCATCGGGGAGATGCAGCAGATGCCCCACGGCGACCATCCAGAACAACAGCGGAGGTTTCTCGAACCACGGTTCTCTATCCAGCCGCGGCGTGATGAAATCGTGCGAGCGCGCCATTTCCCGGCCGATCGACGCATAGCGCGGCTCATCCGGCAACAGCAACCCGACTCCGCCCAAATGCAGCAGATAGAGAAACAACAGAGGAAGGATCAGCCAGCTTCGCGACAAGTCTTCAGTATAATGTTGCGTGGGAGAATTTTTCGAAGAATGAAGGCTGTAGCGCTGGCCGTTTTGATCTGTTCCGCGGCCATGCGCGCGCAGATCCCCTGCCCTTGCGATCCCCAGCAGCGCGAAACTCTGAAAGAACGCCAATGCTCTCTGTGCGCTGAAGTCGAGAAGCAGCCGCTGAGCGTGCTGGTGATCTTCACGCAGGACAGCAGTCCCCGAAAACCGGATCGATGGTTGGCGCTGCCGCGGGCCCACTCGCCAGGGATGCATCAGATCTCCGCGCTTTCCGCCGAAGAGCGCACGGAACTGTGGCGCAGTGCGATCGAAAAAGCGAAATCTTTGTGGAGCGATCACTGGGGCCTCGCTTACAACGCGGAAAAGCTGCACACTCAATGTCACGTGCACGTGCACATCGGCAAGCTGATCGATGGCGTGGAATGGGGCGACTTCAAAGTCGTCAACGGACCGGAACAAATTCCGCTTCCCGGGCCCGACGGACTATGGATTCACCCGGTGGACGGCAAGCTGCACGTGCACATCGGCGAGCAAGTGACGGAGAATGTACTGTTGCGATGATCACACTGGCGACCTCCGAAAATTCGACGATTCACCTTCACTCGACCGATAACGTCGCCATCGCGCGCGTTCCCATCGGCGAAGGAATGACCGTCCGCGGCGTACTGACTCGCGCCGCGATTCCGGCGGGACACAAAGTCGCGCTGAAGACGATCGCCGCCGGGGAAAACATCATTCGCTACGGCCAGCTCATCGGCCGGGCGAGAACGCGGATCGAACCGGGAGATCACGTCCACACGCACAACGTCGCATTCGAAGAGCTGACGCTGGCCTACGATTTTCCGATCGCCGAAATTCCCATCCCGCCGCCGGCGGCCGGCGCGCCAGCTTTTCTCGGCTACGCGCGCGCCGATGGACGCGCGGGCACCCGGAACTATATCGCCGTGGCTGCCGCCAGCAACTGCGCGGCGCACACTGCCGAACTGATCGCCGACAGCTATCGTGGCGAGACGCTGCCCGAGAACGTCGACGGCGTGGTTGCGTTTCCGCATAGCGAAGGCTGCGGCCACGCCATCGGCCCCGATACCGTGCAGTTGCAGCGAACGCTCGCCGGAGTGCTCGATCATCCCAACGTCTCTTCAGGCCTTATTCTCGGCCTGGGATGCGAAGTGAATCAGATCACCCATTACAAGATGATGGGCATGACGCTGCAGTCGAGCGGCGGGACTCGAGCGACGGTGGAGGCCGCGCGGCGGGAAATCTCGCGCATGATCGAGCGCGCGGCTTCAGAACGGCGCGCGCCTGTACCTGCGTCAAAGATCGTACTGGGATTGAATTGCGGCGGGTCCGATTCATTCTCGGGAATTACGTCGAATCCGGCGCTGGGCGTGTGCTCCGATCTTCTGGCGCAGGCGGGCGGATCGGCGGTGCTGGCGGAAACCACGGAAATCTTCGGCGCGGAACATCTTTTGGTCCGCCGCGCGCGAAACCGCCAAGTCGCCGAAAAGCTGCTCGGATTCGTGAAAGCATACAAAAAATATCTGTCTGGATTCGGCGGCAGCTTCGATGACAATCCCACGCCCGGCAACAAAGCCGGTGGTCTGACGAACATTCTGGAAAAATCGCTCGGCGCGGTTGCGAAAGCCGGAACGTCTCCGCTCAACGATGCCGTCGACTATGCTGAACGAGTCGCCACCCCTGGATTTGTCTTCATGAATACTCCGGGTTACGATCCGGTTTCGCTTACTGGCTTGGCCGCCGGGGGCGCGAACGTCATCGCGTTCACCACCGGGCGTGGAAGTGCGATCGGATTCCCCACCATTCCGGTGATCAAAATCGCGAGCAACTCAAATACGTACGAGCGGATGCGCGACAATATGGATGTCAACGCCGGACGGATCGCCGACGGCGATGCGACTGTGGCGGAAGTCGGGCGCGAGATTTTCGACCTGCTGCTGCGCGTCGCCTCCGGCTACCGCACTGCGAGCGAACGGCTAGGGCATCACGAATTCGTCCCCTGGCGCATCGGGCCGGTCCTTTAATGGCATGCTTTAATAAGGTAAAGCGCATGAAAACTGCAACCCTTCTTCTGGCCAGTCTTTCGGTATTCGCACAGACGAAACCGCCCGCTGAAAAGTCGGCATTCGACAAGGCGGCGATTGAAGCTTACCTTCGCAACGTCGAGCTGTATCTTCCGGTGGTGACCGCGAAAGTGGACGATGCCAAGCCGTCGAAGGACCTGCCCGGTTTCTTCGACGTGACCGTGCACTGGTCCGCCAACGGCTTTACCAAGGATGAGCTGGTCTACGTTTCTAAGGATGGCCATCAGATCGTGCGCGGCGATGTGTACGACATTAATAAGAACCCGTTTCAGGCGAGCCTCGACAAGCTGAAAACCGAAAATCAGCCCAGCTTCGGTCCGGCCACGGCTCAGGCGACTCTTGTCGTCTTCGAGGATTTCCAGTGTCCTATGTGCAAGGAAGAAGCCGCCGTTTTGCGCCAGAACCTGGCGACGACGTTTAAGGACAAGGTGCGCGTCTACTTTAAAGATTTTCCGATGGAGTCGATGCATCCTTGGGCCAAGCCGGCGGCGCTCGCGGGGCGATGCGTGTTCAAGCAGAACCCGGCTTCTTTCTGGGATTTCTTCGATTGGGCTTACGAAAATCAGGGCGCGATCGGCCTCGACAACTTCAACGGCAAGTTCCAGACCTTCTCAACCGAAAAAAGCATGGACGGCGTGCAGCTCGGCCGCTGTATCGAGAGCAAGTCCACCGAAGCCGAAGTGGCCCGCGAAGCGGATGAGGGCCGCGCGCTTGGCGTGGACGCAACGCCGACTATGTTCCTGAACGGACGCAAACTGGTCGGCATGGTGCCCTGGGACAATCTTCAGGCTCTAATCAACCTGGAGTTGGAGCATCAGGCTAAGGCCGCGGAATCGGCCGACAAGTGTTGCGAAATCACGCTTCCGAAGATCAAGCAGTAAGCCGATGCGGTTCCTGATCTGGCTGATTCCGTTTGCGCTGGGTGCCGCCGATATCAGCCCGCAGAGCTACCTGGCCGACGTGAAATTTCTCGCCTCGCCGGAGCTGAAAGGCCGCGCGACCGGATCTCCCGAGCTCGAAAAGGCCGCCGCATTCATCGCCCGACAATTCAAGTCGTTTGGTCTGAAACCTCCCGCCGGAAAATCCTTCGAGCAAGCGTTTCCAGTCACGATCGGTGCGCATCTGGGGACCGGGAATCAGATTCGTTGGTACCCTCCTCACGGTGGAATCGTCCGCCCGTCGAACGATATATTTCAGCCCTTCAGCTTTTCGTCCTCCGGATCCGTAAAAGCACAGGTGGTGTTCGCCGGATACGGAATTACGTCGAACCGGACCCACTACGACGATTACGCCGGAATCGACGTCAAAGACAAAATGGTCCTGATCCTGCGGCATGAGCCGAAAGAAGGCAAGGAGCTCTCCTCCAACGCCGGCTTCGCCGAAAAAGCCGTGAACGCGAAGATGCATGGCGCGCGCGGCGTGATCCTGGTCAACGACGTGTTCGAGCATCCCGGCTCGACCGATGAGTTCGAAAAGTTCGGCGCGGCCTCCGGTCCCACCGACGCCGGCATTCTGTTCGTGCAAATGAAGGCGGATGCGGCGGCGCAATGGGTGTCGCTGGCAGGCAAGGATCTCAAAACGATCGAGGATTCGATCAACCGTGACGGCCAGCCGCAGTCTTTCCCAATGGATCTGACGGTGGACCTTTCAGTCGACGTTCAGCGCGAAACCAAAACCGTACACAACGTCGCCGCCTACCTTCCCGGCCAAACTTCGGAATACGTGGTCATTGGCGCGCATTACGATCACCTCGGCCTGGGCGACGAGCATTCGCTCGCGCCGTCGCAAATCGGACAGATCCATCCCGGCGCCGACGACAACGCGTCCGGCACGGCCGGCGTAATCGAGCTGGCTCGCTGGTTCTCGAAACAGCCGAAACATAAACGCGGCATCCTGTTTTTGATCCTTCGCGGGCGAGGAGTTGGGGCTGCTGGGCAGCGAGTGGTATGTGAATCACCCCATCCTCCCGCTGGAAAACGCCGTGGCGATGATCAATATGGACATGATCGGGCGCATCCGCGACGGGAAAATCTACTTGAGCGGCACCGGCACCGGGTCGACGTTCGAAAAGCTGCTCGAAGACGTGAAAGCTCCCGCCTCGCTGCGCGTGGACCTTTCTGAAAAGACCGGCTATGGGTCCAGCGATCACACTTCCTTCACCACCAAGCAGGTTCCGGTGCTTGTTTTTCTTCTCCGGCCTGCACGGCGACTATCACAAGCCGAGCGACACCGCCGATAAAATCGACGCCCCCGACGCAGCAACACTGCTCGACTACGTCGCCGATCTGACCGAGCGCCTGGAGAGCGGCGCGTCCCGTCCTCAGTTCGTGCGCGTAGCCGAGCCATCGCAACCGGCGGTGTCCTCGGGCGGCGGATCGGGCTATGGACCGAACTTTGGCAGCATCCCGGACTTCAACGAGCCCCCCAAAGGCGTCCGCTTCGCCGACGTTCGCGACGGTACGCCGGCCGCCAAAGCCGGGCTCAAAGCAGGCGATATCCTGATCGAATTCGACGGCAAGGAGATCGGAAATCTATACGATTTCACCTACGCACTTCGCGCCCACAAACCTGGGGATTTGGTACTAGTCAAGGTTCTGCGAGGGTCCCAAACAATTGAGGCCAAAGTACTGCTTACCGAGCGAAAATGATCTGCCATACTGACTCAGGAAGCAGATGAACATGACCACCACAAGAATGCTGCCGCCGCTGATCCTGCATCCCTTCGCAGACGCCGCAGGACCCGACAAACTGGTGGAGAGTTCGCGCGCCAGCCTGATGCTGCAAGGACTGCTGCCTTCGGGGGAACGCAGCACGGAGGATCTGGACCGAGCCCTGCTCGACGGCCGCTATTGCGAAATCCGGATGCTGTTCTATGTCGGCAAGGATCTGGTGCGGTGGATCGACCAATGCCTGGAGCACATCGAGCGTCAGCCCGACTTTCACGAGGCAGGCATCAAGTATCAAAGCTTCGCCGCCTACCTGGTGAACTGCACGCCTGTCTCGGTTCAGGCTAAGCTGCGCAAGTGGGGCGTGGCCGATTATAAGGCGATCTTCACCCGGGCCCTGGGTCTGAATGCGATTCTGGCGAACGTGCCCTCGCGCGAAATGCTATCCGACGAGTTCATTCGCAACTACTATCGCTACGCCGACCAGATGTTCGTGTGCCGGCAGTCGCAAGCTCAGTTCGCCGACATTACCGACCGCGGCTTCGACTTCGAGATTTATGCGTCAGGCGAGTATTCCCGCATGCTGGAACGCGAATGGGCCGATAGCGAACAGGCTCAATTGCCCGGCTATTCCGAAGAAGTTTAAACTGCGGGAATGCACCAACCGCAGCCGGACGAATACAATCCCTATTATCACAAGTACATTTCCCTGGTCGATACCGAGGACATCGTGGGCGCATTGACCGCGCAGGCCGGTCAGACGGTCGCGATACTTTCCGGGCTGCCCGAAAACATGGGCGATCACAGCTATGCGCCCGGCAAATGGACCATCAAGCAACTGCTGGGGCACATCATCGACTCAGAGCGAATTTTCGCCTACCGGGCATTGCGCATCGCCCGCAACGATCCTAAGCCGATGGAAGGTTTCGAGCAGGACGACTACGTGCGCAATGGCGGTTTCGAACATTGCACGTTAAACGGCTTGATAGAAGAGTTTCAAGCGGTACGCCGTTCCACGGTTCTGCTGTTCGCTCACATGCATGCCGACGCCTGCGAGCGCCGCGGCATCGCGAATCAAAACGAAGTCTCGGTGCGGGCACTGGCATGGATCATCGCCGGCCATGAGCTGCATCACAAGCAAATCTTGAAAGAAAAATATCTTCGTTGATCTGCGTGAATCCGCGCCTAGTGTCCTGAATCAGAAGTTCGTTGGATAATTGCTGCCCCGCGTAGTCCTACTTACAACGCCCGTCATCCCGAGCGCAGCGAGGGATCTGCTTTTAAAGCGTTGATAACAGCCGAACGAAAAGCAGATTCCTCGGCTCCGCTCGGAATGACTTTTGGGGTCGGACTACCATGATAGCCCCGGCATGTAATGCTGCGATTTTCTGACTCAGGGCATTAAGCGACGGCCGTTTCTTTTGAAAACCAAGCCTGGACCTGCGGCAGCACCGCCGCCGCAGCACGCTCACCCGCTTCGATCAGATGCTCCGCGCTGGCGAAGGAGTTCCAGCCGATGTCCTTCACTTCCGGCGTAATCACGATGTTCGAATGGCGCCGCCACGTCGATTCGGTTCGCGCGGTCATGATCTGGAAGCACCGAGTCACCACGCTCAGCATGTTTTGCGGGTCCACGGTTTCGTTCGGCGTCGGAAGCGCGACGCTGATCACGCGGGTCGCGCCCATGCGCCTTAACGGAGCCGCGGGAACGTCCATCGAGATCATTCCATCCACCAGGCAGTGATTCATGTAGCGCACCGGCTGGAAAAAGCCAGGATAGGAGCAGCTCGCGCGAATCGGCAGCACCACGTCACCCTTTTCGCGAAACACCGCGGGAGCGCCCGCGGTCAGGTCACTCGCGATCACGGCCAGCGGGATGCGCATCTTCTCGAATTCGAAGACTTTAAGTAGCCGAGCCAGAAACTTGGTCATGGGATCGGACCCCACCAGACCGGTTTTCCGGAACCTCCAGCGGGCGACATCGGAGAAGCGCATGGCTCGCGCCACTTCTTCAATCTCGCGGCTGGAAGCGCCCGACGCGAACGCCGCGGCGACGATCGACCCAGCGCTCACGCCCGCAATACAGTAGATGGGAATCCGCGCCCGCTCGAACGCGCGCAGCACGCCGACATGGGCGATTCCTCGCGCGAATCCTCCGCCCAGCGCCAATCCGATGCGCGTCTCCTGCTTATCGTCCGCGCCGGTCTGAATCCAGCGCCGCGCATCCCTCCACCACCCCGAAATGCCGTCTGCCATACCGCCCCCAAAACCGCCGGTTGCTAAGATGGAAGCGAGTGAGACTTACTCGCCCACGCTTCCTTCATCTTACATCGGCTCCCATTTCATCGACGTTAAAACGGCTGGCTGCGTTCATGTTTTTTTCGGCCTTACTTTTTGGCCAAAAAAACCTGTCCGGCGAGACCGCCATCCGCGAAAGGCTGGACCAGTTAACCACCCTCGGCAGCGTGATGATGATCGGCGCGCACCCCGACGACGAAAATACGGCCCTGCTGGCCTATTTTGCCCGCGGACGCCACCTGCGCACGGCATATCTGTCGCTTACCCGGGGCGAAGGCGGCCAAAATCTGATCGGAAGCGAACAGGGCGACGCACTGGGCGTAATCCGCACCCAGGAACTTCTCGCCGCCCGCCGCATCGACGGCGCCGAGCAGTACTTCACTCGCGCCATCGACTTCGGATTCTCGAAAACCGCTGAAGAAACTTTAATGAAGTGGCCGCGCGACAAGGTCCTCAGCGATATCGTCTGGAATATCCGCCGCTTCCGCCCCGACGTGATCGTCCTTCGTTTCTCCGGGACGCCGCGCGACGGTCACGGCCAGCACCAGGTCTCTGCGATCCTCGGCCGGGAGGCATTTTCGGCCGCCGCCGATCCCTCCAGGTACGCCGAGCAGTTGCAGTGGGTCCAGCCCTGGCAGGCCAAGCGTCTGATGTACAACGTGATCTCCTTCACGGCCGAGCAGGAACGTGAGGCCCAGAAGATGGCGGATCGCGTCGAGGTCGACGTAGGCCAGTACGACCCGGTTCTGGGCTATTCCTACGGCGAGATCGCCGGGATGAGCCGCAGCCAGCATCGCAGCCAGGGGATGGGCGCGCCTCAGCAAAAAGGCTCGATGAAGAATTACCTGATTACCATCGCCGGAGACAAGGCTACTAAGGACCCGTTTGACGATATCCAGACCAAATGGGATCGCCTGCCCGGCGGCGCCGCAATCCAGAGCGAACTCGCACAAGCTCGCGACGCGTTCTCGCCGGCGCATCCCGACGATCTCCTAAAACCGCTGGCCGAAGCGCGGCCTCTGATTGCGGCGATTAAGGATCCGCTTGCTGAACATAAGCTCAAGGAGCTGGACGAAACCATGGCGCTGTGCGCCGCCCTGTCATTAGATGCCTCTTCGGATCGGTCGGCGTCGACTCCCGGCGGCAGCGTGAAAATTAACGTGACGGCCCTGGTTCGCACACCGGCTCATGTCACCCTGCTGGGGATCGACGTAACCGGCGCAGGCGCCACCGAAGTCGCGACCGCGGTATTGATGCTGAATCAACCGAGCCATTATTCATTCATCGTGCATCTTCCGTCGGATCAGCCGTATTCTCAGCCGTACTGGCTGACGCAGCCCAAAGATGGCTGGCTTTACAGCGTGCCGGACGCGCGCGAGATCGGCAATCCCGAAAATCCGCCGGTGCTTGAGGCGCACTTCCGCGTGAGAATCGCGGGAACCGATCTGGATCTGACTAGGCCCGTCGAATATCGTTACACCGATCACGTCTATGGCGAGACCCTGCGTCCGCTCGCCATCGTTCCTCCGGTGGGACTCAGCTTCACCGAGCCCGCGCTGGTCTTTCCCGACCAAAGCGCACGCGGCGTTGAAGTGCTCGTAAGAGCCAATACTGCGCACGCCGCTGGAGATGTCGGACTGAACGCACCCGCTGGATGGCGCGTCGAGCCGCCGTCGCAACACTTCGAACTTGCTGCGACGGGCCAACAGACCACCGCGACCTTCAACGTCACTCCGCCGTCCTCGGACGCGCAAGCGGAGTTGCACGCAACCGCAAGTGTCGGCGATCTCAAGATCACGACCGGTACCGTGACGATCGAATATCCGCACATTTCTGCCGAGACTTTATTCCCACTGGCGGAAACCAAGCTGGTGCGCGCCGATATTCAGACCCTGGCGAAAACGGTCGGCTATGTGACCGGCGCGGGAGACGAGGTGCCGGACGCGATCCGCCACATGGGCGCTCAAGTTACTCTTCTAACACCTGACGATGTGTTGAAATCGGACCTCTCGCGCTTCGATGCCATCGTCACCGGAGTTCGAGCCTGGAACACGCGCCCCGATCTGCGCACGAACTATCAGCGTTTTTTCGATTACGCGCAGAACGGCGGCACGCTGATTGTCCAATACAACGTGCCCGAAGGCGGGTTTTTCGGCGGCGATCCGTCCATCCTCGAGCATGTCGGTCCATATCCAATCACCACCAGCCGGGATCGCGTCACGGCAGAGGAGGCTCCCGTAACATTTCCCAATCCGCAGAACTCGTTGCTTCACGCGCCCAATGCGATCACGCAGAAAGATTTCGAGGGCTGGGTGCAGGAGCGCGGCTTGGATTTTGCGAGCGAATGGGATCCGAAATATGAAAGCGTGCTCGAATCGCACGACCCCGGAGAAGAGCCTCATCCCGGAGGTGAACTGTACCTGCGCTACGGCAGAGGAGTGTACATTTTCACAGCCTATTCCTGGTTCCGCGAGCTACCGGCGGGCGTGCCGGGCGCCTATCGATTGTTCGCAAACATGTTGAGCGCTTCGAAGGTCCAATAATGATCGACGACCCGAACGCGCCGCAAAAACCGATTCTCGATGAGCCGCCTCCGATCCTCGGCACTTGGCCGCGCGTCTATGTCTTCGTGCTAAGCTATCTCGCCATCGTGATTTTCGCCTTCTATCTGTTCACCGTTCATTTCGCCCCATGACGCCCATCGATTGGGTGGTTTTATTCGCATGGCTGATTTTCCTGGTCAGCTACGGCTTGTGGCGCGGCCGCGGGTCGAATACGGTGGACAAGTTTCTGCTCGCCGGAAAAACCATGCCCTGGTGGGCCATGGGCTTGTCGATCATGGCCACGCAGGCCAGCGCGATCACTTTCATCTCGACGCCCGGTCAAGCCTACACCGATGGCATGCGCTTCGTGCAGTTTTATTTCGGGCTGCCGATCGCGATGGTGATCCTGTCGGCAACCGCAGTACCGGTCTTTCATCGCGCGAAAGTTTATACAGCTTACGAGTATCTGGAAAAACGTTTCGACGCCAAGACTCGTTCGCTGGTGACGTTGACCTTCCTGATCTCGCGCTGCGCGCAATCGGGCGTGGCGCTGGCCGCGCCGTCCATCGTCCTGTCGGTGATTCTCGGGTGGCCGTTCCAGTTCACGACCATCGCGATGGGCGCGCTGGTGATTCTGTACACCGCCAGCGGCGGCATCAAAGCCGTAACCTATGCCGACGTCCAGCAGATGGCCGTGATTTTCGCCGCGCTGGTTCTGGCTCTGATCATCGCGATCTCGCTCATGCCTTCCGATGTTTCCTTTATGGACGCAGTGCGCCTGGCCGGCGCCGCCGGAAAGCTGAATGCAGTGGAGACGAAGTTCGATCTCAACGACCGCTATACCCTCTGGACCGGCCTGATCGGATCGACCTTTCTGATGCTCTCCTATTTCGGCACCGATCAAAGCCAGGTGCAGCGCTACCTGACCGGCAAGTCCATCGGCCAAAGCCGTTTAAGCCTGCTATTCAACGCTGTCGCCAAAGTGCCGATGCAATTTTTCATTTTGTTCATCGGCGCGATGGTGTTCGTCTTCTTTCTGTTCGTGAAGCCGCCGCTGGTGTTTCATCCGCTGCAAATGAAACAGCTCGCGAGGACGGCGGATTACCCGGCGCTGGAAGCGCGCCATACCAAAGCCTTCGACGACCGGCAGACCGCGGCGCGTCATTACACAAATGCGCATGATCCAGCCGCCCGGGCTGCGGCGGTCGCTGAGTTTCGCTCCGCCCAGGGAGCCATGGATTCCGCGCATCGCGATGCGATTAAGCTAACCCACGAAGACGACACGAATTATATTTTCCTGTCTTTTGTGACACGCTACCTGCCACGCGGGATCATCGGACTGGTGCTAGGCGTGATTTTCACCGCGGCCATGTCGGCAATCTCCGGAGAGATCAATTCCCTCGCGACCGTCACCGTCATCGACGTGTATCGCCGCCACTTCCGGCGCGACGCCACAGATCGCCATTACTTGTGGGCCTCGCGCGTCGCGACAGTGTTTTGGGGATCCTACGCCATCGTCTTCGCCACGATTTTCGGCCGCGGATTCGGAGCGCTGATCGAAGCCGTCAACCTGGTGGGATCGTACTTCTACGGCACCATGCTGGGCGTCTTCGTCCTGGCCTTTTTCGTCAAACGAGTGGGAGGCACCGCGGCCTTCATCGGAGCCATCGCGGGCGAAGCAGCGATCGTAGCCGCATCCAAGCTGACTAACATGGCCTTCCTGTGGTGGAACGTGGTCGGATGCGTGGTCGTGATCGTGGTGGCGCTGGCAATTTCTTATGCAACTGAGCGAGAAAGCACGGAAACAGGGCTCCCTGTGGGGAGCTGAAGCGCGCGACTGGGCCGACATCCAGGAGCGAACGCATCCTCATTTATGGAGCGCGGCGCTCGACGCCGCGCAAGTTGGCGAGGGTACGCGTGTGCTCGACGCCGGCTGCGGCGCTGGCGGAGCGGCCGCGATGGCTCGTGAACGTGGAGCCATCGTCAGCGGATGCGACATCTCCGAATCAATGCTCGCCATCGCGCGCGAACGCCTTCCCGGCGCGGACCTGAAGCTCGGTGACCTTGAAAGCCTTCCCTTCCCCGACGATGCCTTCGAGGTTGTCTTGGCCGTAAACTCGTTGCAGTTCACGCCCGATCCCGCCAAAGCCGCCAAAGAATTTGTGCGGGTCGGTTCACGGATCGCAATCATCGTCTGGGCACTCAATCAGTGCGAGCAGCGTCACGTCTTCGAAGCAATCTTAAAGCTCTTCGAAAAACCTCCCAAAGGCCGAGGCGTGTTCGCGCTTTCTGAACCCGGCGAAGTGGAGGCTCTGTTCCCAGGGCTCGCGACCGAAACGCGCGAGATCGATTGCCCCTTCGTCTATCCCAACCTCGAGATCGCGCTGCGCGGCCAGATGGCGGCTGGACCGTCTCAGAGATTAGTGGAGATTTTTGGCCGCGAAAAAGTGGAATCGACCATGCTGGCAGCCCTTCAGCCGTTCATCGCGCATTCTGGAGAAGTAAGAATGCGGAATCGCTTCCGCTGTGTGGTGACTACAAAACCGCATTAAGCGAACCTTGCCGGTATCCTTCCAGATCCAGCGTGACGTAGTGGAATCCCAGCGGCTTGAAGATCGCCGTAAACCGCCGCGCCATGTCGGCCGTCATCGCGCGCTCCAATTCTTCAGGCGCGATCTCGATCCGCACCACGTCGCCATGAAAACGGACACGAAACTGCCGGAATCCTAAAGCTCGAATCGCATCCTCGCCGCGGTCCACCGTCTTGACATTCTGAATCGTCACCGGAGTCCCATACGGAATCCGCGAGCTGAGACACGCCGACGCCGGCCGGTCCCATGTCGAAAGGCCCGCGCGTCGCGATAGTTCGCGAATCTCGGCCTTGGTTAATTCCGCATCGACAAGAGGAGCCTCCACCCGATGCAGCTTCGCCGCCCGCTGCCCAGGCCGGTAATCGCCCAGATCGTCGACGTTCACGCCGTAAATCACGTGCTCGATTCCCCGCTCCCGCGCGACTTCGTCCAAGCGCGTGAACAGCTCGTCTTTGCAGTGGAAACACCGGTCGCGATCGTTCTTCACATAATCGGGATTGTCGAACTCGTGGGTTTCGATGTATTCGTGGCGAAACCCGTGCGTGCGCGCGAATTCCTCAGCATCGCGCCGGTGGGATTCGGGAAAAGACGCGGAATCGGCAGTGATCGCAACCGCGCGACGCCCAAGCGCTCGATGCGCGGCCCACGCCAGGTAAGCCGAATCGGCGCCTCCGGAATACGCGACGATCGTGCTGCCCATTTCGCGCAGCGCTTCCAGGAGCCGATCCTGCTTGGTCTCCAATGCGTCCACGCTTTCAGTATACGGGCTACTGGAGCGGCAAGTCGTCCTGGCCGTTCGTCAAACCAGGTTCGGCCGCTTCGGGAATCAAACTCGCCGCAGCCACCTGATCCCCCGCCTCGACATTCACCAGCCGCACGCCTTGCGTGGAACGGCCAGCCTGCCGGATCTCGCTCGAATCGATGCGGATGATCTGTCCCTGCTTGGTGATGATCATCACGTCGGAGTCTTCTTTCACCGACAGAATGCCCACCACTTTGCCGACGCGCGGGGTGGTCTTCATATTAATGACGCCTTTGCGTCCGCGCGCGGTAAGCCGGTAATCCTCGAGCGGTGTACGTTTTCCGTAACCGTTTTCGGAGATCGAAAGGATTCGGCCATCTTTTTCGACAATTTCCATCCCCACCAGGTAATCGCCCTCGTCGAGCTCCATGCCGCGCACGCCGCGCGCCGGACGCCCCATCGGGCGCACATCCGATTCGATGAAACGGCATGCCATGCCTTCATGCGAGCCCAGGAAAATGTAATTTTCGCCGTTGGTGAGGCGCGCCGACAGCAGTTCATCACCCTCGTCCAGGCCGATCGCGATGATTCCCCGCGACATGATATTGTCGAACTCGGTCAGTTCGCACTTCTTGATGGTCCCCTGCTTGGTCACCATCACGATGTACTTGCCCGCGACAAACTCCTTCACAGACAGAAACGCGGTGGGTGTTTCATCCGGTTGAAGATTGATCAGCCCGGATGCGTGCTTGCCTTTGCTGGCCGTTCCGGCATCCGGAATCTCATAGATTTTCAACCAATATACGCGGCCTTTATTGGTAAAAATCAACAAATACGCATGCGTGGACGCGATAATCAGATGCTCGACTACGTCTTCAGCGCGCGTCGACATCCCGATGCGTCCCTTGCCGCCGCGCGTCTGACGCCTATAAGTATCGACGGCTGTGCGCTTTAGATATCCGCCGCGCGTGACCGTGACCGCGACGTCTTCCACTTGCACCAGGTCTTCGAGCTTGATTTCGCCCGTGTCTTCTATGATCTGGGTACGGCGCTCATCGCCGAAATCCTTCTGGACTTCTCTCAGCTCCTTGACAATCAAATTGCGCAGAACCTTTTCCGATCCTAGAATTTCCAGATATTCTTTGATTCTTGTCTGGATTTCCGCCAGCTCATCCAGGATCTTCTGCTGCTCCATGCCGGTCAGCCGCTGGAGCTGCAATTCGATGATCGCCTGCGCCTGCTTCTCGCTGAATTCAAAGCGCGTGATCAGGTTCTCGCGAGCTTCTTTCGGCGTTTTCGCCGCGCGAATGGTTTGGATCACCGCCTCGATCTGATCCAGCGCTTTCTGGAACCCGAGCAGGATATGCTCGCGTTCGCGCGCCTTGCGAAGCAGATAATCGGTGCGGCGGCGCACCACGTCGATCCGGTGATCGATGAAGCGCTTCAGCGCGTCGACAAGCCCCAGCTCGCGCGGCTGGCCGTTGACGATGGCCAGCATGATCACGCCGAAGTTCACCTGCAACTGCGTGTGCTTGTACAGGTTGTTCAGAATCACTTCGGCCTGCTCGCCGCGCTTCAGCTCCACCACCATGCGGTAGCCGTCGCGATCGCTCTCATCGCGCACGTCGGAAATGCCTTCCAGCTGCTTGTCGTTCACCAGTTGCGCGATGTGCGCCACCAGCCGAGCCTTGTTGACCTGATACGGAAGCTCAGTCACCACGATGGCTTCGCGATCTTTGCCGAATTTTTCGATGGCGGCCTTGGCGCGCAACTTGATGGACCCGCGGCCGTTGGTGAAGTAGTCGTGAATGCCGGTGCGGCCCAGAATCAGCCCGCCGGTCGGAAAATCGGGCCCATGGACGATCTCGGCAATCTTCGAAAGATGAGTTGCCGGATTCTGCACCAGCAGAATACACGCCTCGATAATTTCCGTCAGGTTGTGCGGCGGAACATTGGTCGCCATGCCCACGGCGATCCCGGAGCTGCCGTTAATCAGCAGATTCGGAACGCGCGCCGGAAGAACTTCGGGCTCCACGCGGCGCTCATCGAAATTCGGCTTGAAATCGACCGTTTCCTTGTCGATATCTTCCAGAAGCGTGGTATCGATTCGCGACAACCGAGCTTCGGTATATCGATACGCCGCCGGCGGATCGCCGTCCACCGAACCGAAATTTCCCTGCCCGTCGACCAGCGGATAGCGCAGCGAAAAATCCTGCGCCATGCGGACTAAGGCGTCATAAACCGCGGTGTCGCCGTGCGGATGATAATTCCCCAGCACTTCGCCGACGATGCCGGCGCACTTGCGGTGCGGGCGGTTGAAGGCGAGTCCCATCTCCGACATGGCAAACAGGATTCGCCGGTGGACGGGCTTCAACCCGTCGCGCACATCGGGCAGCGCGCGGCCGATGATGACGCTCATCGAATAGTCGAGATACGACCGCCGCATCTCGTCTTCGATGTTGATGGGGATCAGGTTTTTTCCACCGCCATCCCCGCCCAGAGGCAATTGCCCGGGCGGTGGCGGAGTGGTCGGGTCCTGAGGGTCAGCCAAAGGTTGCTCCTTGAAAATCCGGCCCTGGGGTGGGCTGAATAGATTCCATTTTATCAGGTTTTCCCTTGAAAAAGCGACAGTTATCGGGAAGGCCAAGGACCGGTTAGAGGGACGTCTCCGGCCTCGGTAACAATGGTTGCCGGCGGCTGTTCAGCGTAGCACCCGTTGTCGCGATCGTCTGGAAAATGCGACTTGAACAGACGGCAAGAATCGGCCCGTAATCGCGCGTTGCTCTCGGTCGTGAGGAGTCGAAAGTGATCTCCATGCCAGCCGAGGTAGGTGTCCCACAACTCCGAAGCGCTGTGCGCCTCAAGAAGTCGCTTCCGCCCGCGTGCAGATTCGAATTCCCACTTGAGCTGAATTTTTTCCGCGGGAGTCAGTTGCTCCCAACACTCATCTTGTCCCGTCTCGTGCGCAAGCAACGCGCTGCAAGCCAGTAATCGCAGCTCATGATCTGGATGCCGCAGCAGTCCTCGCAGGATCTTTACCTCGCGCCAGCGACGAAGAGCGTTGCCCGGGTCCTGCCTGGAGAGATTTCCGAGCCCAGCATCCCACCCTGGCTGCACCCACCACATTAGCAACGCGGCCCGCTCCCAGAACGGTCGCGATTCGTCGAGCGGTAGACGTGAATGGGCGCCGCTGCTGATTCGGAAGATGCAGCGCCACCAATCACGAACCACATGGTACCGGCCGTTCTCAACACGCACAAAGAACAGATATCTAGACCCATTTTGGGTCGAGTTCCAGTCCCCAGTCGTTGCGCCGGTCCAGATGAACTCATAAACATCTACAGATTTCCTGGGTTCGGAGCCCGCCAAAACATTTTCGATGCGAACCTTCATCCGCATCAGCCTCCAATCAGGCGAAGTGATATAGGGGACTCGATAGAATGGCCAAAGCTGGAACTCGTGCTTATCGATGACGCCAATAAACACGTGGTCGGCGCGCCCCGGCATCTCCTTCGGCGACATCTGCGAAGATGTATCGCGGACGAACCGCGGACCGCAGCCGGCCAACAGTAGCGTCGCGATGACAAGGCTGGCTCGCATCCAAACTATTGACACTTCGCGATGGTTCGAAGTTCCGTACCGCCCGCCTAGAAGAGCCGCGGATCGAACACGAAGGGCTCAATCTGTTCGATCCGAATCAATGCGAAATCCGGATGCTCAGGATTCAGCAGATAAAGATGCTCGCGGGGCACCACAACCGACTCGGCCCGCAGCACGGCGGATTCTTGCGTGTCGATCCAGCGGTCGCCCACGTCGATCTCCGATTCACGTGGCCGGCGAAACTTATCCACGTCCAGAACGCCTACCGACTCCGGAATCAGCGCCGATACCGAGACGTATCCCACCGGGAAATCCTGCTTCGGCATGTGGACCAGGTTCTCCAGCACTGCCAGAGAAATGCTCTGAGCCGCGTACACGACCGCATGACCCCGCGAGTTCCATCGCCCGCCCACGCGTCTCGCACCCTCGCCATCCAGGTGAGCGTAGATCGACCGGCAGACCCGATAAACGCGAAGCGCCATTAGGAAGGGATGTTGTGTTCAATCCGCGTGAGAATCGTTTCGATCCGCGCGATTCCTCCGGCCATTTGGAGAACTTCCGTCGGCGTGTGGCCCTGGAGGATCGGCAGCGGAGTGGACAGCCAGTGAGAAGCTTTGTGCTCGTCTCCGAAAACGGCCACTGCGTGGGCGATCACCGGCACGATCGCCGTAAAGTCCACGGGTTCTAATCGCTGAATCGAGGGGTTGCCCATGCCGTCAGCTTTATTTTAGCCTGCCGTGGAGGCTGACCGATCGCCGATCGCTTCGGCGACATCGATGGCCATCTGGTATCGCCCGAACGGAGCGCTCAGTTGAACTCCGGCCACAAGGTTGCGCACCCGCTCCACCATTTCCCGCGCAATGGCGATGCCCTCCGCACGAGCAGCTTCGGCATTTTCGGCGCGGCGCATGCGGTCCATGAAAGCTTCCGGGACCGGGACGCGCAGCTCATTCACCATGAATTCAGCGTTGCGATAGCTGGTTAGCGGCCAGATTCCCGCGATCACCGGGAGTTTATGTTCTTCCGTCCGCTTCAAAAACGCCTCCAGCAGGTCGAGGTCGAAAACCGGCTGCGTCACAACGTACTCGGCGCCCGCCTGGACCTTCCACTCGAAGCGGCGCAGCTCTTCGTCCATGTTCAGCGCGCCTGGATTCGCCCCCACGCCGATCAGCAAGCGCGGTCTGCGATCCCATCGGGTTTCCGCCCAGATCCAGGCCGTGATTCAGATTATTGGCGATGTTCGTCAGCCCGATCGCGTCCACGTCGAACACCGCGGTCGCGTCCGGGTAAGTCCCCATGCGCGGCGGATCGCCGGTGATGCAGATCAGATTACGAATCCCCACGGTATGGGCGCCCAGCAGCTCGCTCTGGATGCTTAAAATATTGCGATCGCGGCAGCAGAAATGCAGAACCGCTTCGATTTCCGCCTGCTGCTGGATCAACTGGCAGGTGACCTGCGCGCACATGCGCGCGCTGGCGCGAGGACCGTCCGGGACGTTGATGCAATCGATTCCCGCCGCTTTGCACAGCTTCGCGCCTTCGATCTCCTTCGACGCATCCACGCCGCGCGGGGGCAGAATCTCGACGAAAGCAACGAATTTCTTCGCGGCCAGCTTGGCCCCCAGCGTGCTTTTCTTCTCAAATGGAATCTTGTCGAGCGCCTTGGGACGGCTGGCCGGCTCTTCGACAATCACCGAGTGCGCATGCTGCACGTGTTGCAGGCTGCGGGCTTCGGACCGCATTTCTTTGATGTGCTCGGCCGTGGTTCCGCAGCATCCGCCGATCACCCGGACGCCTGCCAGCAGGAAGCGGCGGGCATACTGCGCCATGTATTCGGGCGAGCACAGGTACAGGTTGCGGCCCTCTACCGTGGTCGGCAGCCCGGCGTTGGGCATCGCGCTCAGCGGCTTGGTCGTGTAGCCGACCATCTTCTCGATGGTCTCGAGCATCACTTTGGGCCCGGATGAGCAGTTCAGTCCGATCACGTCCACCGGCCATTCGTTCAATCGCTGCGTAAAGTCCGCGGTGGACGTTCCGTCGCGCAGCGTGCCATCGTCTTCGATGCTGAGCTGCGCCATGATGACCATGTCGTTCCCGGCAACTTCGCGGGCGGCCAGAATGGCTTCTCGAATCTCGTTCGAATCGCGAAACGTTTCGAGCACCAGCAGATCGACGCCGGCTTCCACCAGAGCTTCGATCTGTTCCCGGAACATAGCGCGCGCCTCGGCGAAGCTGGTGGGGCCCAGCGGCTCCAGGCGAATTCCTAGCGGACCCACGGCTCCCGCGACGAACGCCTGCTCCCGAGCGGCTTCCCGGGCGATGCGTACGCCGGCCTGATTGATCAGACGGACTTTCTCTGCGAATCCGAACGCTCCCAGGCGTTTACGGTTGGCGCCGAACGTGTTGGTTTCCAGGATCTCAGCGCCGGCTTTGACGTATTCCTGGTGAACGTCGCGAACCAGGGCCGGAAGCGACAGATTCAACTCGTCATAGCAGCGATTGATGAACACGCCTTTGGCGTACAGCGCGGTGCCCATGGCGCCGTCGGCCACCAGGACGCGCTTGTCCAGCGCTTCTCGAAACTCGGCTGCTCGGGTCTGCATTACTGTGGACGGCATCGCTTCTTTATACAATACCGCGGAGCGCAAGCAATCTTTTAGGTTAGCGCCAGTTCGGGAACGGACTGGAGCGGCCCTCCCGGCTCGACTCGATCAGGCCCGGCACTTGGCTCCGCCGAGCCAGCAACCGTTCCAGCAAGCTTTGAAAAATGGCCTCTTCTCCTTCGAGCCAGGCCGGCGGGATCTGTTTGACCGCCTGGTCGATCACTTCTTCCGGAAAATGCACAATCCGGTCGAGCCAGGGTTGAAAGTCGTCCAGCCCGCGAACATTTTTGTATACTCCGTAACGGAAGTATAGTCCCTGCAACGGCGAATCCGTGAAGCGCCAGTGGGGACCTTCGAAGATGAACCCATGATCCACCATGTGCGCGACAAATCCGACGCGCAGCGGATGGAAACCGCTATCCGGCAGATAGCTCTTCAAGCGGGCGCGAAAGAAGACGGCCTGGCGCGAATCCGCGTTGCCCATCCACTTGTCGAAGACCAGAGTACCTAGAAAATCTCCCAGGTTTTCGATCTTGTCGAGAAGCGAGTCCGGCAAAAAATCGTAAACTACGTTGCGCGCCGGGTCGCCCGGGAAACGCGAGCCGAAATGCCAGCCGGGTTCGACCGGTTGACGGCGCGAGCCAAGCTGGAAGTGAACGTCCGGATGCTCGCTCAGGAAATCCTCCGAAACACTTATAATCGACGTCTCCGGCGTCGAAATGCCCAGGTAGCTGAGCAAGGCAGACCCGACCCACTCGTTTATCAGGATCCGCCGATGCTGCGGATTGTTGAGAAACTTCACCACGTAGAAGTTCGCGTCGCTGGCTTCTATCAGATGCGCCTGCGATCCGCCGCGCATCTTGCGGATCAGGCGGCGGGCGTCGACTGGCATGCCGGGAGCAAGAGAGAGTACCTTAGAGATTATATGACGGACGAAAAAGAAACGACTGCGCGCCCCACGCCGCCGCTGAGCCAGGACGAGGTCGCGCTCGAGTTGATGCGATTCATCGCGGGAACCACGGGGATGGGAAAGACTTCAGCCGGGGCTGGATTTGCCGGCAAAGCACCCAAAACGCCGGAGGAACAGGTTGACCTGCTGCTCCAGCTTTTCGAGCGCTGCCGGGCGGTGGTTAAGAAGACGGACTGACAAAGGGATTGGGCGGGTCCGGCCAAAGGCCCTCCCCTTTCCGTCTGACTACTTCTTCTTTCCGCCTTTTTTCTTGGGCGCCGCCTTCTTTTTGGCTGCCTTTTTAGGAGCAGCTTTTTTGGCTGCCTTCTTTGCGGGAGCCCTCTTGGCGGCCGCTTTCTTGGGAGCCTTCTTGGCCGCCGCCTTCTTGGCGGGCGCTTTCTTAGCGGGAGCTTTCTTGGCTGCGGCTTTCTTGGCCGCCGCTTTCTTGGCGGGTGCCTTCTTTGCCGCAGGCACCTGCTTTGCCGCAGGCGCTTGCTTTGCCGCAGGCGCTTGCTTTGCCGCAGGCGCTTGCTTTGCCGCAGGAGCTTTCTTCGGTGCCGACGCCTTCTTCACGGGTTTCTTGGCCGGTGGCGCTTCTGGAGCAGCCGCTGGCGTGGCGGGTATCGGAATGGCTTCGACCACAGTGATGGTCAGCTCTTCCTCGTCATCATCCATTCCGTAATCGCCCATGTCATCGTCGACGTTCAAATTAGAACCCTCTTCGAGATCGTCCAGCTCGTCATCCCCGACAGAAAGTCGATACTCTACCATTAAGTCTGCCTCCTCGCAGGCGTAATCAAAAATTAGAATATGCGTGTTTTGATTCGAAGGCAAGAAAAATGTTGCCCCGGCGCGCAGATGTCGCGCAATTAAGAATGCGTGGCAGCTTTCGTAGCGCTCTTGTGCGCGACGGTCGTAGCTTTCTTGCGAGCCGCGGTGCCGGTCGCGTTATGTGTCGCGTTATGTGTCGGCGTATGGGCCACCGGCTTAGCCGTCTGGGCGCCGGCGGTCGTCTTGCCCTTCACGGCCGTGGATGAAGCGGCCCTTCGATGCGCGGCCGCCGGTCGCGCGACGCGGTCTCCGGGGTATGCGACTGGAATCGCCATCCACTCCCCCGGCTCCGGGATCGCAGCGTGATTCGCAAGGCTCACAGATGCCGCCGCCTGGACGCTGTACCGTTTCGCCAGCAGCGCGAACGTGTCCCCTGGCTCGACTCGATGGATCCGCCACGAATCCCGGCGATTCGGCGGCACCACGGCGAACGCCGTCTCCAGCGACTCGATCGTTCCTTTTGGCACATGCAGCGCATATCCAGCCGGGGCTACGGATCGCAGCAATGCGGGATTCAGCTCCTTCAGTTCGCTCAGCGGGTGCTCGACCGCTTCGGCCACCAAACCCAGGTGCGTGGGCGTTTGCAGCTCGATGGTGTCGAACTCCACCGGCCGCTCCAGTTCGATGTTGTCCAGGCCGTAATCCTTGGCGTTCTTCGCCATGATGGTCATGGCCAGGATCACCGGAACATAATTGGCAGTTTCCTGGGGAAGGACGTTGAGCCGGCGTAAGGTCCAGAAATCGGCGTAGCCGGTGCGCGCCACCGCATGGTCGACGCATCCAGGACCGCAATCGTAGGCCGCCAGCGCCAGGTACCAGTCTCCAAAGTGCTCGTAAAGATCGTGCAGGTGCCGGGCGGCGGCGCGGGTGGCTTTTTCGGGATCCATACGGTCGTCGGTCGAAGAGGTTTGCAGCAGGCCATACTCCCGCCCGGTGTATTTCCCAAACTGCCACATCCCCACGCACGCCTTATTCGACAAGGCCCGCGGCAGAAAACCCGACTCCTCCTGCGCCACGAAGATCAGTTCCTGGGGCAGACCCTCCTCGGCCAGAGCGCGTTCGATCAGAGGCTTGTAACGCGCGGACCGCCGCAGCCCCGCGGCGACAATCTTCTTTCCGCGCTCCGTGGAGAAGAAATTGATGGCGCCGACCACCGCATCGCTCTCCTCCAGCGGAAGCTGGGAGGTGGTCGCGTGGATCTGCTCCATGATCTTGCTCCGAAGGCTGGGGTCGACCGGAAACGTCATTTCCAGGATGCCGTCCAGGGGGGCTTTGTCGTAGGAAACCTTGTCGTCCGGCTCGGCCGTGCTGACCTGATCCAGGTCGTAGCGATAGATGGTCTCGATCAGATCTTCCAGGCGCCGCTCGATTCGCGCCCGGTCCGGAGTGCTATCCGGCGCATTCAGCAGAATTTCGACCGCCTGATTGAATTCCCGCACGGCATCGTCGGTCCGGCCTTCCTGCAAGGCGAGCTTTCCCGCCAGGAAGCGGTCCTGGGACTTTTTCAGAACAAAATCGGCATCGCTGGGCCGGGCGACATCCGGAAAGGAGCTGGCGATCTCTGGAACTTCATTCGCATAGGCGTTGGACCGGAGCAGCGGAGGCTCCGGCACCGGATCTTCAGAGATGGCCGGACGCGTTTGGGGCGGCAGCAGGAAAGTCCGGAACTGCTGGGGCCGAGTTGTCGTCGCACAACTGGCGAGCAGAACCGTACCTGCCACTGCGACTCCGGCCAGCGCGCGGGGGTATCCGGCGGTTCGCATGATCTAAAGGGTAGAGTTTAACAGAATCATGACACTGCGCGTCAAGGTGCCCGTCAAGCTGATCCAGGTATCAGAAAACGTAATCCGGCGGTTTGATCCCCTTCACCCGCAAGTAGACTTCCGCCTGCCCGCGATGATGAGCCGTGTGGGTGAAGTAAGCCCACAGCCATTCGAAACCCGTCATTTTGCGATTTTCGGGCCCGGCCATGGCGTCCAGCTTCTCGGAAGTCATCGACGCCACGGCCTGATTGCAGAAGTCGAACGTATCGCTAAGGAACTGGACCACGCTGTCCTTGTCGAGGTCGATTTTCTCCTCGCGCACCGCCTGGGCGATCTTCGGTGGAATCGTTGGCCGCTTCATTCCGCTGGCATTGGAGCAAGCGGACAGGTTGGCGCCCGCGATCTGGACCATCAACTGGCTGAAACTGAGTTCCTCGGGCACCGGCCGGAACGAGTAGCTGTCGGCCGGCATTTTCTTGGCCACCGCGATGGTGAAATCCCCCGTCACTTTCCAGTGCTTGACCAGGGAGTCCTTAATACTGGTCTGGGCGAAGGCCGGAATCGCCAGAGCGAACACAATCAGATTCAGTTTCATGGTTTGTAGTTTATAAGATAGCCTATTCTGCAGAATGAAAAGCTACCGCAAGGAACTGTGGTTCGAAGTCCCCACGCGCCGGGCTTTCGTGAACATTACCCGTCAGGTGGAGGCCTGCCTGACCGAGAGCGGCGTCAAGGAAGGGCTGGCGCTGGTCAACGCGATGCACATCACGGCGTCGGTCTTCATCAACGACGACGAGCGCGGCCTGCATCAGGACTACGAAAAATGGCTGGAAGGGCTGGCTCCGCATGAACCGGTTTCCCAGTATCAACATAACCGGACCGGTGAGGACAACGCGGACGCCCATATGAAGCGGCAGGTGATGGGGCGGGAAGTGGTGGTCGCCATCACCAAGGGAAAACTGGATTTCGGACCCTGGGAGCAGATCTTTTACGGCGAATTCGACGGCCGCCGCAAAAAGCGCGCGCTGGTGAAAATAATCGGCGAGTAGCCGGCGAGACTCGCGTTACACTAATCAAGTGGCGACGGACTTGATCGAGATCGATGTGGAGCGTCCGGCGGAGGACGCCGTCGAACGAGCCGCTGCCGTGGTCCGCCGCGGCGGGGTGGTCGCGATCCCGACCGATGCCCTCTACATGCTGGTCGCCGACCCCTTAAATCTGTTCGCCGTCCGCCGCGTTTTCGAGGCTAAGGGTCGCGAATCGGACCGGTCCCTGCCGATGCTGGTCAGCGATCTGATCATGGCCGAAGAACTCTCTAAGGAGATGCCTGCCCGATTCTACCTGCTGGCCAGACATTTCTGGCCAGGACCGCTGGCAATCATAGCCCCCGCTTCGTCGCGGGTTCCGTTGAAGGTGACCGGCAATACCGGCCGTGTGGCGATGCGCCAGTCGACCTCGAAGACCGCCAATGCGCTCTTGACCAGGCTGAATCAGCCGCTGATCGCGACCAGCGCAAATCGTTCCGGGAGTCCAACTTGTTCGAGCGGAATCGAAGTATTCGGTTCAATGGACGGGCGCGTGGACCTGGTGCTCGACGGCGGTACCGTGACTGGCTTCGGCGCGACCACCGTAGACGTAACAGAACCCTACTGGCGAGTCATTAAAGAGGGCGCTATCGGCGAAAAAGAGATAGCCGAAGTCTTGAAAGGGGCCTAAGTTAGAAGCTTTTCTTCTTGAAAAACTTCCGGCACCTGATATCATCACATTGGAGCGTTCCTGCTGGGTTTGTGTGCGGCTTCCATAAATTGATCCAACAGTCAATGTCATGGGGTCCGACTCGATTACGTGCTGGTGTGCAAGCTCCGGTGGGAAACCGCCATGGAGAAGCCTTAAGGCGCGCGGGGGATCCCCCCTGTTACTTTCGGGGTCAAATGACGGAGGCTAGGACGGCTTTGGTGGTGCGCTCCTTAGAAAGCTCGTTTCGCTGACCAATCTTCTTTTTATTGGGGATATTTTCGGATCCCCGGGGCGCAGCATGGTTGCCCGCCATCTGCGTGACATCGTCGCTTCCGAAAAAATCGATCTGAGTATCGCCAATGCCGAAAACTCGGCTGGCGGGTTCGGGATCACGCCGCAGCTCGCCGATGAGCTGTTCGGCTATGGACTCGACGTGCTCACCAGCGGCAATCACATCTGGGATAAGCGGGAGATCTACGATTATTTCGCCCGGCAGCCCCGCCTTCTGCGGCCTGCCAACTATGTCGATGAGCTCCCCGGACGAGGCGTGGTGGTGGTGCAGGCGCGCAACGGCGTCGATTGCGCGATCCTGAATCTGCAAGGGCGCACCTACATGCCGCAGACGGATTGCCCGTTTCGCAAGGCCGATGCGCTCTTGAGCGAGCTCGATCCTGCCGTGAAGGTCCGTTTCGTCGATTTTCACGCCGAGCTGACCAGTGAAAAGATGGCCATGGGCTGGTATCTGGACGGGCGCGTCTCGGCGGTCATCGGGACTCATACGCATATCCCGACCGCGGACACACGCATCCTAACGAATGGCACCGCTTATCAGACCGACGCGGGAATGACCGGGCCGTATCATTCCGTGATCGGAGTGGACAAGAACATCGTCTTGCAGAAGTTCCTTACGCAGATGCCGGTGCGGATGGAAGCCGCCCGCCATGGCGCCGAACTCCACTCGGTGATCGTCGAGGTCGACGAATCCACAGGGCGCGCGACGGCTGTGCGGCGATACACTGTGTCTTGACCGTCACGTTTGATCAAGCCCGCGAATGCGTCCTCCGCGAAGTGCGTCCTCTGGAATCGACAGAACAGGTTCCGGTCCTCGACAGCGCGGGCCGCGTTCTCGCCGAGTCGATTAAGGCCGATCGCGATTATCCTCCGTTTCCCCGCTCGGCTCGCGATGGATACGCAGTGCGCGCCGCCGATCTGCCCGGTGAGCTGCGGCTGATCGGCGAAGTTCGCGCCGGGGAAGTTTTTCAAGGATCCGCCGGCGCGGGCGAGGCCGTTTCCATCATGACGGGCGCGCCGCTCCCTTCAGGCGCCGATGCGGTGATCATGATCGAGCATACGCGCCTCGAAGGCGACCGCGTCATTCCGGATCGCACGCTGAAGCCTGGCGATAATTTCAATCCACGCGGCATTGAGGCGCATCAGGGTGATACGGTGCTCGGTTCTGGTCAGCGGCTTGGATTCGCGGAAATCGCCGTGCTCGCGATGGTCGGGCGCGCGTGCGTTTCCGTCTATCGGCGGCCGCGTGTTGCGATTCTTCCCACGGGCGACGAAATTGTGGAGGCAGGTGAGCAGCCGCGCGAATTTCAGATCCGTAATTCGAATGCGTGGTCGCTGGCTGTGCAGGTGCGGCGGGCGGGTGGAATCGACCAGCTATTGCCGATCGCGCGCGACAACTACGAATCCACGCGAGGGTTGATAGAACAAGGCCTCGCAAGCGCCGACATGTTGCTTCTCTCTGGAGGCGTTTCCGCCGGCAAGTACGACATCGTCGAGCGCGTCTTGGCCGACCTGGGCGCGCGATTCTTCTTCGATCGCGTCCTGATCCAGCCCGGCCAGCCGCTGGTCTTCGGAGCCATTCGCGACAAGTTTTTCTTCGGATTGCCGGGGAATCCGGCGTCGACCATGGTGACGTTCGAATTGTTCGCCCGCGCCGCCATCGAACACCTGAGCGGAGCCGACGTCTCTCCTCTGCCGCTGCTTCGAGCCAGACTGACGTCCGATTTTCATCACAAGCCCGGCTTGACGCGGTTTCTGCCGGCGCGATTGAGCGAGGATGGCGCAAGCGTGACGCCGCAGCCGTGGCACGGATCGGGCGACGTGGCCGCTTTAGCGCGCGCCAATGCGTTCCTGGTGGCGGAAGCGGATCGCGAAGCGTGGGCGGCGGGCGACGATATCCGGGTACTGATCAAATGAAGAAGCTCTCGCATTACGACGCGACCGGCCGCGCGCGCATGGTCGATGTTTCCGGCAAACTGGACACGCGCCGCACCGCGGTCGCGCATGCTTTCGTCCGGATTCGCCCGTCCGTTCTGAAGAAACTCCCGTCGAATCCCAAAGGAAACCCGCTCGAAGTCGCGCGGATCGCGGGAATCACTGCCGCGAAGCGCACTTCCGAGTTAATCCCGATGTGCCATCCCCTGATGCTGTCGCACGTGGATCTGGAAACTTCGATTGAGCCGCGCGGCGTGCGCATCAAAGCCACGGTGTCGACCACCGGTCCAACCGGTGTCGAAATGGAGGCTCTGACGGCCGCGGCGGTTGCCGCACTGACGGTTTACGACATGACCAAGGCGCTGGATAAGGGAATCGAGATTCAGGACCTCTACTTGCTGGTGAAAACCGGGGGCAAAAGCGGCGACTTCAAACGATGATCACTGTCGCGATTATTACCGTCAGCGATTCTTCCTTCAGTGGTACGCGCGAGGATCGCTCCGGCCCCGCGTTGGCCGCCCGAGCGGTCGAGCTGGAGTGGGCGGTGGTCGACTCGATGATCGTCCCCGACGAAGTGTCCGCGATCATGCAGGCATTCGAACGAACCATGAACGCCGATGTAGTGCTCACCACCGGCGGAACCGGCGTCGCTCCACGGGATGTGACGCCGGAAGCCACGCTTGCCTATTCCCGACGCGAGATCCGCGGCATGTCTGAGCTAATGCGCAGTGAAGGACTGAAATCCACTCAATACGCCCCGCTATCGAGGGGAGTGGCGGTCACCAGCGGCGCGACGCTGATCGTAAATCTTCCCGGATCGCCTCGCGGTGCGGTAGAGTCATTGAATGCCGTGGCGCATCTAATCCCGCATGTAGTGGATTTGTTACACGGGCGGACCCAGCATAACGCTGATAAGCCGTCGAAACTGGCAAGCTGAGGCAGACATCTAAAATAAAGGAGCACAATGAGAAGCATCGGTTTGCTGGTTATTCTCGCGACCCTCGTCGCTGCGCAGGATCCTCCACCAAAGGTTTCTGAAAGCGATCGTCCCATTGTTGTGACGTTCAAGTTCGTGCTCGCGCCGGTGACGGTCACGGACCGTTCGGGCAGCTTCGTTCCCGGACTGACGGTCTATGATTTTCGTCTGTTCGACAACGGCAAATCGCAGCGAATCACAGAGGACATGACGTCGCATCCAGTCTCGATGGTCGTGGTGATTCAAGCCAACTCCGATGTTGAAAAAGTTCTGCCCCAAATTCAGAAACTGAGCAGCTTGTTCGAATCGATGGTGCTAGGCCCAGACGACGAGTTGGCGGTTCTGGCATTCGATCATCGCGTCCAGACACTTACCGGATTCACGCCGGATCCGGTGCAGATCGACCAGGCGTTCAAGAAACTGAAGCCAGGCAGCTACACGGCAGCATTGAACGACGCGACCATGCAGGGGATCAATCTTCTGAGAAACCGTCCGGTCAGCCGCCGGCGGATCATGGTTCAGATCAGTGAGAATCGCGACAAGGGCAGCGGCATGAACGTTCGCGAAGTACTCACCGCCGCAGATTTCGCGGAGGTCTACATCTATGCGATCGATATTTCGCAATTGGTGGCCGCGCTTACCTCTAAGGCCCAGCCGACCCTCCCCAGCTCTCTGCCCCCGGGCGCCCAGAATCTTCCCATGGGTACGGTCAACACCCCTACCACCGCAGACCAGATGAACATGGGCAACTGGGTTCCGGCGCTCAAAGACGTATTCGACATGGTCAAGGGAGTTTTCGTGCCGGATCCGCTGGATGTCTACACGCGCTATACCGGCGGACGCCAGTATTCGTTCAAGACGCAAAAGCAACTGGAGCACGACGTGGCGCAACTCGGAAACGAGCTGCATAGCCAGTACCTGCTTCAGTACGCGCCCAACAATCTGGATGAGGCCGGCTTCCATCATATTGTCGTGAACGTGCTGAAGCCGGGTCTTTCGGTGCGCACGCGCGACGGGTATTGGATCGCTGCCGCGAAACCGGACAAACCCGGCAAGTAGAGCTATCGGGATTGTCCGGCCGGCTCGACCACAGCCTTCATGGAGCCCTTTGACCTCGGCATGCGCGGGTCGGCGCCGTAGCCGTGAATCTGATCGCGGCCGAACTCGGCCTGCTCCAGCTCACAGGTGATCACGATGGTGCGGCCGGTGGTGTCCACTTCCACCGCGTGACCGAAGGCCGATTCCGCCGGCAGGAAGAAAGATCTTCGTCAGCATTTCGACCACGTAGTCGTAGGTGTGATCGTCGTCGTCGAGCAGGACCACGTGATACAGCGGCGTGAGCTTCTCGGCGCTCGGTGAGTACCGGTTTCGGGCGCGACGGTCGGACGCAGGCATCTATCTGTATTGATGGTAAACTGAAATGGAAAGGGGGCGCAACGGATTCGACGGGATTGCATCCGTCGTGGGAAGTCGTGCCGGGTTCCGAGCTCCCGTAAAACGATCGGAAAACAACAACTGCCAATAATCAGCAGTTTGCTTACGCTGCTTAATTAATTAAGTAGCCGCTCTGGGTCGTGGGCCTGCACTGGTCTTAAGGGCGTCATTTTGCAGGATAGGTCCAAAGCTTCTGTCTCGGAGCCGAAAGCCGAGATCAATCGGGCTAAGCCGTCTCCCTCTTGCCGGTTCCGCATGAGGCGGTCGAAAAATACCGAACCGGAAACGCACGTAGTCTTTTCGCGGTGGACTTTCTCGGACGCGGGTTCAACTCCCGCCGCCTCCACCAATCCTTCTATGAAAATCACTGTGATCGTCCACAAAGCCGAAGAGGGCGGTTACTGGGCAGAAGTGCCTGCGATCCCAGGCTGCGCCACGCAGGGCGAGACGATAGTTGTTATCCAATGTGCGCGAGGCTGTACAGGGTTGTCTGTGCAGTCTAAACTGACCCTATGGAATCCCGTTACCCGGTTTCGCTGAAAAAAACCGACGAGGGGTACAGCGTCTGGGTGCCCGGCCTGAAAGGCTGTTGGTCGCAGGGCGCGACCGAAGAAGAAGCCCTGGATAACGTTCGCGATGCAATTCGCGAGTACCTGTCAGCCGCCCTCGGCATCTGAGAGTGGGCGAAATCGCCGGCCTTAAGCTGGGTCTATTGCCGCGCAGGCAATTCCAGCCCTTCGCTCTGAATAATCATCGATCGTTGATTCCGTGAAGGATAACGATTACGCGAGTGCACTGTAGTCACGGACCTACTCTTGCTTACTTCCCTAGGAGGAGGCCTTAGATTGGCCTCTGGAGGTGTTTATGAAAGTGAACGATGTCATGACGAAGAAGGTCAGCATCTGCCGGCCCGATGACAATCTCGCCGAGGTTGCGGCAACCATGTGGAATGCGCGCTGCGGAGCGCTTCCGGTCCTCGATTCCACTGGCAACGTCTTGAGTATGATCACCGACCGCGACATTTGCATCGCCCTCGGCACCAGAAACGCGCGGCCATCGGATGTCAAGGTCTCGGATGTGTCCCTGCCGAGAATCTTCACTTGCCGGTTCGACGACGACGTTTCACTGGCGCTCCAGACGATGGTGGCGCAAAACGTACGTCGTCTGCCGGTGATTGGCGATAACGGCTCGCTGGTTGGAATCCTTTCGATCGACGACGTGCTGTTGCGCTCGGAAAAGACGCCCGCTAAATCGGGGATCTCGTACGCGGACGTGGTCAATGCGGCGAAATCCATCCTCGAGAATCGTGCGAGCAGTCACGTAAAAGAGGCTGCCGCATTGATCGCGACGCACGCTTGATCGATCGAACTTCAGCGGCGCAGACCGCTTGCTAGTGAGTCTGTGTGAAAACCGACGATTAACCGCTCCTTGCAGTCGCGGCTCGGGGCCAGCACCTCCACATATCAGCGGGAGCGGTTAATATATCGGGTTTTCACACAGGCTCTGGCGCGCCCGGCTCGGCTAGTAGCCGCTGTCACAGAACAGAACCGCGACGGCCACGGAGCGGTTCTCACCTCTGTTCACTCAGTGGGAACTAGACGCTCAACACCGGACACGGCGATCGCCGGATGATTCCGTAGCCGTGGGTGCGCAGGCGCCCCAAGGTTTCATGCATGGCGCCGCGTCCGATTACGACCAGATCCGCCCCAATTCTTTGGGCATCTGCCCGGACGCTTTCAGCGACATCGCCGGCGACGACGTTGAGCGGCGCCTTGATGCCCGTGGAATCTTGAAGGATCTCGATCGTTTGACGCGATTCTTTCAGCATGTCCGCCTCAAACTCCTGGTCCATTTGGCGGGATTGGAAGCCTTCCATGCCCGGGATGACGTGCAGCAGGTGAAGTGCGGCTCCCGTATCCTGGGCCAGATCGCGAGCCCACTTCATTAGATCCACGCTGGCGGGGGTCCCGTCCACCGCGCAAAGAATCGTGCGGCACGCGATATGGGTGCGGCAAGGGGGCTCGGCGACGTGCGCCGCGGTCCAGACCGGACATTCCGCGTCGTGTAGAACCTTAGCCGTCACGGAACCCAGCAGCAGACTCCGGAACGGTCCATACCCGTGCGTGGGCATCATGATCAGGTCGACGCCCCGCGTGCGCGCAAATTCAGTGATCACCTGCGCCGGCTCACCGAGGTCGGCAACCCGGTCGACGCGCAGGCCCGCGAAATCCCCCCTTAGTGAATTGTCGAGCCTCGCTTGGACGTCGCGCAATAATTCGTCCGTGTCGAGTCCCACCAGGCCGCCGGGGTCGCCCATGGCCGCGTAGTAAAAAGGCTGTGCCACGCTCAGAAGAGTGATCCGGGCTTCATAGCGGCTGGCTACCGACTCGACAAACGGGACAGCACTGCTCGATCGCTCTGAAAAGTCGACGGGAAATAGAATGTGCTTTATCTTTAACATGGCGCTCATCTTTCGCTTGACGACGAGCAATTGGCGGACCAGCGGGATTCCGCGGTTCGCGACCTTGGCTGCGCTTTTAGGGAGGAATCTGCCTGAGGCATTTCACCCATAGCATACCTCCATTGCGTCAATAGGCACAGCCTCGCGGCAAGGATTTCGCTCGCCAGGACCGGCTCCGGCGAATGCCAGGATTTTCAGCTTGGCCGTAAGTCGAGCTACAATAAGCCTGATTCTTTATGGCTTCGCCGAATCCTGGTCAGATTTTGAGCGGTTTGCTCGAAAATTCGCACCTGGGAATCATCGCATGGGATTCCCAAGGACGAGTTCAAGTATGGAATCGAGGAGCGGAACGGATCCTCGGGTGGGACAGGAAGGAGGTGCTAGGCCAGCCCGTGCCTGCGGCATTGCAATTGCATGATATTCCTCACGGTGAAGTCGAGCTCGGTCTTTCCAGAAAGGGTGGCAGCGTAGTTGATGCCGGGGTCTGGACAGGAGCGTGGCAAGATGCCGCCGGAAGCGAGCAGGGGACCATCGCAATCATCACCGAAATCGGCCCGCACCGCGAGGTGGAGGAGAAGCTTGCCCAGTTGGAGCGAGCGCTTGTGAGCGTGACCGCCCAGGAGAAAGAAGCCCGCGCTAAGATGCAAACCGAGCGCCGGTTTCGCGAGCTGCTGGAGGCCGCACCGGACGCGATCATTGAAGTGGATCGCGAAGGCCGGATCATACTGCTCAACCTGGCCACTGAGAAATCGTTCGGCTATACGCGTGAGGAGCTGCTGGGCAAGCGCGTCGAAGTCCTGATCCCGGATAGCCTGCGGCCTGGCCATATACAACATCGCGCGCACTACTGGGACCATCCGGTGACACGCCCCATGGGCAGCGGTCTGGCGCTGCGCGGGCAGCGGCAAGGACGGTTCTTCGTTCCCGGTCGAAATCAGCCTCAGCCCCGTGAAATCGGAGGATGGGTTCCGGTTACCGCCATCATTCGCGACACCAGCGAGCGGAAACAGGCGGAAGACCGGTTTCGGCGAGCTCCAGCAGGTCTACACGCGGGAGCTGGAGTCGCGCAATCGCGAGGTGGAGCGGGCCAACCGGCTCAAGAGCGAATTTCTGGCCAGCATGAGCCATGAGCTGCGCACGCCGCTGCACACCATCATCGGATTCTCCGAACTGCTGGCCGAGGAACTGGAGGGGCCGCTCAACGAGAAGCAACAGCGCTTCGTGGATCATATCCACAAGGATTCGCTGCATCTGCTGGACGCTGATCAACGACATTCTCGACATCAGCAAGATCGAATCCGGACGCCTCGAATTGCGGCGCGAAACTTTCGATCTGGGAGTGGTGCTCGAAGAGACGCTTTCCTCGGTTCGGCCGCAGGCGGCCGCGAAATCGATTGCCATCGAAACCAGCCTGTCGATTCCCTCCGTCGTGTTCGCCGACCGGATGCGCGTCAAGCAGGTTCTGTTCAACCTGCTGAGCAACGCGCTCAAATTCACACCGGAAGGCGGCAAAGTTCGGGTGGAGGCCGCGCTACGAGATGGTTTTGTCGAGATTTCCGTAAGCGACACCGGCATCGGCATCCCGAAGGATCAGCATCGAGGCCGTATTCGATAAATTTCATCAAGTGGGCGCGACCACCAAGGGCGTTCGGGAAGGCACCGGGCTCGGACTGGCCATCAGCAAGGCGCTGGTGGAGGAACACGGCGGGCGGATCTGGCTCGAAAGCGAGCCGGGCAAGGGCAGCCGCTTCACGTTTACGATCGCGCTTGAGGACGCATATGAAGAAGGTACTGGTCGCGGACGATAAGGCGACCAGCCGGGAACTGGTCCGCACCGTTCTGGAGAAGAGCGGCTACGAGGTGTTCGAGGCGGGCGACGGGATCGAGGCGTTGCGCAATGCGCGCGAGTCGAAGCCCGATCTGATCATTCTCGATCTGCACATGCCCGGCCTGGACGGCTTCGGCGTCATCCAGGAACTGAGGCTGGATGCGGGGTTCGCCGCCACGCCGGTCATGGCGCTGACGGCGAGCGCCATGCAAGGGGATCGCGAACGCGCCTTGTCCGCGGGATTCACCGGATACATCACCAAGCCCATCCGACTGCGCATGCTGCGGAGCGAAGTGGAGCGATTGTTACTATAGGAGTCTGCCATGTCCGTGACCACTAGCCCCGCGCTTTCCCTGCTGATCATCGACGATAACCCCGGGAGTCTGGAGCTGCTGTCCAGCGCTCTGGCGCAGCCAGGCCTGGAGATTCTCACCGCCTCGGACCCGGAACAGGGCGTGGACCTGGTGTATAGCAAGCATCCGCAGATCGTGCTGACGGACCTGGTCATGCCGCACTTGAGCGGCATGGAAGTGCTGGAACGGATCATGGAATTCGATCCGTCGACCGAAGTGATCCTGATGACGGCGCATTACTCGACCGAATCCGCGGTGGAGGCGATCAAGAAGGGCGCGAGCGATTATCTGAACAAGCCGATTTCGATCGCGGCTCTGCGCGAGCGCATCGGCAAGCTTGTCGAGGACGCTCGCAAGCGCGCAGCGTTCGCTGCAGCTCGAAGACGAGCTGCTGGCCAGCTCCGAGTTCGAAGGGATCGTCGGCCGCAGCCCGGTGATGTGGGAGATGTTTCCGCAAATCCGCCGCGTCGCGCCGCACTATCGCACGGTGCTGATCACCGGCGAGACCGGAACCGGCAAGGATCTGGTGGCGCGGGCGCTCCACCGCCTGAGTCCGGCGTCCGCGGGACGCTATCGTGGTGCTGAACTGCTCGGCCGTGGTCGAGACGTTGTTTGAAAGCGAACTGTTCGGCCATGTGAAGGGCGCCTTCACTGGCGCGACTCAGGACAAAGCCGGATTGTTCGAGCACGCCCACGGCGGCACGCTGTTCCTGGACGAGATCGGCGATATGCCGCTGGCGACCCAAGCCAAGCTTCTGCGCGTGTTGCAGAACCAGGAAGTGCAGCGGGTGGGATCGCTCTCGAGCGCGCAAAGTGGACGTGCGGGTGATCGCCGCCACCAATCACAATCTGCGTGCCGCGATCGCGGAAAAGCGCTTTCGCGAGGATCTTTACTACCGGCTTTCCATGGTCGAGATTCACGTTCCGCGGCTGGCCGAGCGCAAGGAAGACCTGCCGCTGCTGGAGCGCCATTTCATCGCGCGATTCGCGGCCCAATACGAGAAAGAGATTCGCGGCCTGACCCATCGCGCGCAGATCCGCCTGGCGCTGCACGCCTGGCCGGGAAACGTGCGCGAGCTGGAGAACGTTATGGGCCACGCCTGCATGATGGCGCTGGGAGACACCATCGACATGCAGGATCTGCCGACGTACTTGCGTTCTCCCGCGGGGACCGAAGAATCACGGCCCATGATCGAGTCATCCGGTGAAGTCGGCACGCTGGCGGAGCAGGAACGCATGCTGATTATCCGCGCGCTGGAGACGGCCGGCGGCAATCAGAGCCAGGCGGCGCGCATTCTGCGCATCGGCCGCGACGCGCTGCGGTACAAGCTTAAGAAGCACAATCTTGAAACCACCGTGGGACCGCATCACGTTACCAACGGCGAGTGATTTGGCGTGCGCGCACGATGAACCGCTGCGGCGCGGGACCTACGTAATAGAAGGGATAACAGGTTACGAGCGTGAGAATCGGCTCGCTCGAAGCCGACAGAGCTTGCGTGTCGCTTGGATCCACCACTCGAATCGATTCGACGGAGTACTCGTACGATCCGCGAACGGTGGTGAGTGTAATCGTATCGTCGGGATGTAAGTAACGCAGCGGGCGGAAGAAAGTATCCCGATGGCCGGCGATGCCGATGTTGCCGGATTCCCCTGGGAGCGCGGTTCCAGGCACGTGACCCACCGCCAGCTTCAAATTTCGAGCCGTCACGCCTTCCACTACGATCGCGGAGACTCCCAGACGCGGAATCTCAAGTCTGCTGATGGGAGCGCCGTTTTGCGCCGGGATCGTCGTGTCGATGCCCGGCTGAACGGGCTTTTCGAACTGTAGCGTCTCAGAGGCTTGATATATTCGCGCTTCGAAGTACGCGAAAGCGCAATAACCAATGGCGGCACAGCCAGCCGCGAAAAAAACACGCGCTGCCCACCGAAGCAATTTCTGCCTCGGTGAGTAGCGCATCCTCCGGCACTCGATTCGGATTCTCATGAAAAACGCGCCGAAATTATGCAGCGTGTTTGGCGAACGCCCGCAGAACGCCTGCAAAACTCAGCAAGCCGAATCCCACTAACATGACGAGCGGAACGGAGCTGGCCGTCTTCGGCATCTCCGGAACTGGAACTTCCGCCGGCGGCGGTGGCGCAGGTTCAGCTTTTTCGACCACCGGTGGCGCTACTTCAACTACAGGCGGCGCTTCGACCGGTGCGACTGCGACTTCCTTCTCAGGAGTGACGGTGGTCACCGGCTCCTTCAGCATTTCCTCCGGTTTTTCGGCCGGCGGCAATTCTGCCGTAAGCACCGGTACGCCGGCGCTTTCAGCCAACTGTTTGCCTCTCACTTTCGGATACACAAATTCCTGGCCGAAGTTGTCGGCAGGATAAAACCAGGCCCGAAGCGCCTCCGGCGTGCCTTTGGGCCGCTCCGCAAAGCGCATTATGGTTTCCGATGTCAGCGTCAGGCGATAATTCGGAATTGCCAGAATGGTCGCATAGATATGAGTTTCTTCAGCATTGAAAACTTGCACGATGTGGCGATCCCCATTCGAATCTGCCAGCTTGAAGACGTACGTTCCTGCGGGTAAGGTGATGCCGGGCAGCTCCACCGGAGCGCTAAACGTGACGGTAGTCTTCTTGTTCCACTGATCCGCTGACGCTGGAAATACGGCGAACAGCATGGCGCAGCAGAACGCAACCGCTAATCTTTTTAACATGGGTTGTCTCTCCTTTCCTGAAAACCCACAATCTAGCGTGCAATTGTCGAGCCTCAGGTGTTTCCCGTAAGCCGTTGACGCCAAAGGCTAAGTCCATCTGCGGCTTTTCACGCTGTGCGTTGCCGCCCAAAAAGCGCGTGAGGGCGCACTTCTCAGCGCCTGACTTGTTATCCTGATGGAAGCGTCATCGGCAGCAAAGGATGTTGTTTTGAAACACAGATTCGTGTTCGTTACCGCGACTCTTCTGATCACCTTCGCAGCGCCCGGCCGAGCGGAAATTCCCGATGAACACCATCTTCGGCTGTATCACACCCACACAGGCGAGCATTTGGATGTCGTGTACCGGCGCGGAGCCGATTTCGTCTCAGAAGCGCTTGAGAAACTGGATGTTTTCCTGCGGGACCATCGAACCGGCGATGTCCATCACTTCGACCCTCGCCTGTTCGATGTGCTTTCCGACCTGATCGCGGCCGCCGGGAAGCCGGAATCCGAGATTCACGTCATCTGCGGGTATCGCACGCCCTGGAGCAACGAATTTCTGCGCACGCACACTTCCGGTGTGGCCCTGCACAGCCTGCACATGCAGGCCGAGGCGATCGACATCCGCTTGCCTGGGGTCAAAATCTCCGCCATGCGCGACCTTGCGCTCTCGCTGGGACGCGGTGGTGTCGGCTACTATCCGCGCTCCAATTTCATTCATGTGGATGTGGGCCGGGTCCGTCGCTGGTAGGTTTCCAGGCCGGACACGGGTAGCCTTTCGAAAAGAGTTGGTCGATCTGTGCATCCTGCCCGTAGATATCGTCAAAAAAACGCACCTCGCCGTGGTCAAGGACAACCGCGGTCGCATATACGATCAACACGGGAATGGGTGTATCGAGCGTCACCTGTATGGTTTCGTTGCCGTGCATCGCGTCGTGAATTCGCTCCGGAGTCCATTCGGGCTTGTCGCGGAGAACCCAGGAGGCCAGTTGTTCCGGCCTCTCGACGCGAATGCAGCCATGACTGAAATCACGCCGGGACCGCGCGAACAACTCCGTCGCCGGCGTGTCGTGCAGATACACATCATGTTCATTGGGAAATAGAAATTTGACCAGTCCCAATGAGTTTTTGGGTCCTGGAGTTTGCCGAATCCACAGCCGGCCGGAGCGGAGCTGCGCCATGACGTTGTCGTCCACGATTCCGTTGGTCACCACTTGGTCCTGCGGCGTCACGACTTCGTAGCCGTTCTTGGCGAGATAGGAACGATCCCGATCGAGCTTCGGCACCAGTTCCGCGCGTTGAATACTTCGAGGTACGTTCCAATAAGGCCGGAAAATCACGTACCGCATTTCGGCCGCGAACACGGGAGTCTGATGATGATAGGCCTTCCCCACCACCACTTTCATGTCTAGCTCCGTTAAGTACGATTCACTGAGCGCACGCAGTTGAAACTCGGGAATGTTCACGACGATGGGTGGGCGCGAGTAGCTATGCGGAACCCAGCGCCAGCGCTCCAGCGTCAACTGCAACTGGCGGACGCGAAACGAGAGAGGCGTATTGAGTTGAGCGATCGTGCCCTTGCCCAAGCGCCCATCCGGATCCAAACCGTGACGAGTTTGGAAATGCTTCAACGCGTCCACGAGCGGACCGTCGTAAACACCCGGAGATAGTTTCGCGTCCCCCGGAAGATCGCCGAGCCGCCGCAGGACTCCCGCCAGTTGCTCTGCCGCTGCATAGGGACTGCGCGGCTCGACTGGTTTCTTCGTGACGGGCAGCAAGTCGCTCTGCGGGTCGCGAGCCAAGACGATGTATTTCTGGAGCGCGACTTTCGTCCGGCGATAGCCTTCGTAAGGCGGCTCGATTCCGGCGAGTGCTTCGTTTACGTCCGCCGCGTCGACCAGGCGCTTGCGAACGAAACCGGGAAGATCGTCTTTCGAATCGCCGAGATCGAATTTGGCGTGGAACAATCCCGGATTCACTCTGCCCAAATGCACATCGGAGATGTAGCGCATGACGGAGACGGTGAGCGCCAAGTCAAATCGCGCCAGAGCCGAATCGGGCGGGGATTGGCCGGCGCGCTGGAGCCCGGCCAAGTGATCCGCCCATCGAGAACCGTCGTAATCCTCAGGATTCAATCCTTGGGAGTCCGCCGCTTTCAGCACTTCGATGATTGCCGCTGCCTGAGCCGTCGCCGTGCCGCCGCGAGTCCAGGCGAAAGAGTAACCGCTGGGCTCGTAGAAGCTCTGAACACGAGTGGTGTAATCCGAAAAGTCGGGCCATCGCAAATCGGACAAATGACCGGACTCGACCAGCACAGACAACGTCGACCCGTTGTCAGCCGGAGCCGCGTTGGCCGAGCTCAGCCCGATGGTCAGTAATAAAATCAGCATCCGTCATCAAAGAAGCACCCCAGGCTCCAATGACGATGGCGGACAAAATGCATCCTGTTTGGCGTGAAAGTGCTTCTTGCAACCGACGGCTCGGACGAAGCAACGGCGGCTCTACGCACAGCCGTTCGTCTTCTAAGCCCTGTTGACCGCAACTTGGACGTGATCTGTGTGGCTCCTCGATTCACCCGCCAAATTAAGAATGGACTTAAGAACGGACGCCGCAGACAGGACTATGAACGGGACATATTGGGTGAAACCACGCAGATACTGGAGCGGGCGAGGGTAGCTCTCGGGTCCGACGCAGGCGCGGTCACCCTGTTGACGGAAATCGGCTCTGCGTTGGCGGTCATCGTCAGCCGCGCTGGGGATTACGATCTCACGGTAATCGGGCCGAGGGGACGCGGGGCGACCGGAGAGCTTGGGTTAGGGCCGGTGGCGAGCCGCGTCGTCGAGCACGCCATGGCGCCGGTGTTAGTGGCCCGAGATCTGAGAAGCGAGGGAATCGCGCGCATGCTGATCGCGGTGGACGGCTCCACCGGCTCATTGCATGCGATCGAAACGGTGGGCTCCCTGTTCGATCTCAATGGGGCGGAGGTTTGCCTGATGCACATCGCGGAAACCCCGTGGGTCCAGTTTGGGCTGGAGGAGGATTGGGAGACGTATTCGGAGGAAGCCAAGGAATCGAGCGAAGCGGGCGTCATGGAAAAGGAACTGGTTCGCGAAGGAGAAGCCGTAGTGGAACAGGCCCGCAATCTGCTTCGACCGTTCAATGTTTCTATCACGACGCGCGTGGATGAAGGCAATCCGGCCAACGAAATCCTGAGCGAGGCCGAACGCGGGCAATACGACCTGATCGTCGCCGGTGCGACGGGCGCACGCGACCTGAAGCATACGATGCTCGGCAGCGTGTCCGCGAAGATTGCCTGGGGCGCGCCCTGTTCCGTGCTCATCGTCAGAGAGCCGGAGTAAGGAGGTTCTGATGAGAGTCCAAGATGTAATGAGGAAATCCCCGAAATACTGTAGCCCGACTGCAAACTTAGCGGCCGTCACCGAGCTGCTATGGTCGTGCGGCTGCGGCGCTTTGCCGGTGGTCGACGCCAGCCGAAAGGTGCAGGGGATCATCACCGATCGTGACATCTGTCTCGCGCTCGGCACCAGCGACCGGCGTCCCTCCGAGGTGACGGCCGGGCAGGCAATGTCTCGTCAGGTGGCTACGTGTGAAGGCAGCGACGATATTCATGCCGCACTCAAGATCATGCGTACCCGCCGGGTGCGCCGGATTCCCGTGGTGGGCGATGCGGGAACGCTGGAAGGCATTCTGTGTTTGAGCGACCTGATCGAACTGGCCCGGCACGATGACGGAAGCCGCCCGGTGCTTTCGTATGAAGACGTAATGGGCGCGTTGAGGGGCATCCACTGGCAGCATTCGCCCACCGTCGCCGCGGCGCCTTAGGTGACCGCCGCCGCCGGTTCCTTAACCGCAAACGACGCGACCAGCGGATTCACCAGCGCGTGGAAATCTGCGCCGCTGATGTGGATTACGTCCCGGTGCGTGCCCGCCGTGAATCCGATGAACTCCGCGGATGCGATATTTTCGTCGAGCAGCACCGGCATATTGAACAGGTTCCCGAACGGCGGCATCGCACCCACTTCGCATTCCGGGAACAACGCCATCAGCTCGGGTTCCGTAGCGAGCCGGATCTCGGTTAAGCCGAGAAGCCGTCGTACTTCGTCGAAATTGATCATGTAGTCGGCAGGCAGCAGCAGCATTCCGTAGCCATTGTCGCCTGAGTACACGACCGTCTTGACCATTCTGCGGGCCGGCATCCTCTCCGCCGATGCGACTTCGCGGGCCGTATAGGCGGGCGAGTGCGTTGAATGCGAATAACCGATCCCGTTTCGTTTCAGGTAGCCGACACAACGTTTCAGCATCTTCATGATGCAGAAGTGCTGCACGCTACGCACCAAAAGCCGGCCCTGTCTTTCCAAGGACTTCGAGTCGAGCTCCCGGAAGTGCCATTGCGCCGCCGGGCGTTATCACCCCCAAAAATGGTACAGTCTTGCCATGCGTACATTCATTGCATGTTTGCTCGCCGCAGGATTGGTGGGGACATTGGGACTCCTTGCGCAAGACAAGAAGCCTCCTCAAAAACTCACGTTTACCACCAAGAACGGAAATGTGACGTTCGATCATGCCGCGCACGTGAAGCGTGCCAATGGCGATTGCAAAGTCTGTCATGACAAGCTTTTTCAACAGGACGAAAAGGCTCCGCTGAACTACAAGGCGGGCCTGCACAAGACTGCCGAAGCGGGCAAAACATCGTGCGGGGCGTGCCATTCCCCCGGCGGCGCGGCGTTCGAGTCCAAGGGCAATTGTGCGAAGTGCCATGTAAAGTCTTGATAAAAGTGACGACGCCGGTTTTCACACAGACTCCGGCGCACGTCGGCTGAGCGTGCACGCGCTTACTGCGCGATCACACCCAATTTCAGCAAGGCTGTCCGCATCCAGTAGGCTTTAGCGGGAGTTGGCCCGTGGTGTGCTCATCCCTAAATGAGCCGACGCAGAACGGGGCACGAGCGGGCAGTACGTACCGTGCTGCCGGCTGGGTGTATGACGGGTTCCGCGCCAACTACGGGGATTGTCGAAGCTGTGCGCGGAAGTGTCGTCGACGCCCGGTTTGCCGACCACATTCCTTCCATTTTCCACCTGCTCAAAGCCGGCGACGACGGTAATGTCGTCGTCGAAGTTATTTCCCACCTGGACGCACGCACGATCCGAGGGATCGCACTGACTCCCACGCGCGGTCTTTCGCGAGGCTCACTTGTGATCAATACCGGCCAGCCGCTGAAAACTCCCGTCGGCGAGCCGGTGCTGGGGCGCATGTTCGACGTGTTCGGCGAGACGATTGACAGAAAAGGCGCCGTCGAGGACATTGAGTGGCGTTCCATTCATGCGCCGCAAGTTCCGCTGATGCGCCGGGCGACCAGTTCCGAGGTTTTCATGACCGGGATCAAGGCCATCGATGTTCTTGTCGCCGATCGAGCGCGGGGGAAAAGCGGGCCTGTTCGGCGGCGCCGGCGTCGGCAAGACCGTTCTGATCATGGAACTGATCCACAACGTGATCGGCCATCAAAAAGGCGTCAGCGTGTTCTGCGGCATCGGCGAGCGTTGCCGCGAAGGCGAAGAACTGTATCGCGAGATTCAGAGCGGCGGGAGTGCTCGATAGAACCGTGCTGGTGTTCGGGCAGATGAACGAACCGCCCGGTCGCACGGTTTCGCGTCGGTCACGCGGCGCTCACCATGGCCGAATATTTTCGCGACGAAGCGCGGCAGGACGTGCTGCTGCTGATCGACAACATCTTCCGATTCATTCAGGCCGGCTCGGAGGTTTCCGGCTTGATGGGACAGCTTCCGTCGCGGCTCGGATATCAGCCGACGCTGGCAACCGAACTCGCCGAGCTGGAAGAGCGGATTTGCAGCACGGCGGCCGGCAGCATTACTTCCGTGCAGGCGGTGTACGTCCCGGCGGACGATTTCAGCGATCCGGCGGCGGTGCACACGTTCAGTCACCTGTCCGCATCGATCGTGCTGTCGCGCAAACGGGCCAGCGAAGGACTTTACCCCGCCATCGACCTGTTGCGCTCGGGGTCGAAGATGGTGACGCCGCAGATCGTGGGCGCGCGCCACTTCCGCATCGCGCAGGAGATCCGCAAGACGCTGGCCGGTTATGAAGAGCTGAAAGACATCATCGCCATGCTCGGCCTGGAGGAGCTGTCGCGGGAGGATCGCAGGACGGTCCATCGCGCGCGCCGCCTGGAACGGTTCCTGACGCAACCGTTCTTCGTGACCGAGCAGTTCACCGGGCAGCCGGGCAAGCTGGTGACTCTCGAAGACGCGCTGGACGGCTGCGAGCGGATTCTCAACGACGAATTCGCGAATTTCCCGGAGCATGCGCTGTACATGATCGGCTCCGGTTCGGGAGGCGCGCCGGCCATGAAACTCAAAGTCTGGCTGCCGACCGAAGTGCTTCTCGAAGAAGAAGTGAGCCGCATCAAAGCGGAAGGCGAGAACGGCTGGTTCGGCCTGCTGCCGAAACACATCGATTTCGTGACTGCGCTGGTGCCGGGCGTGATGACCTTCGAGCCTTGCGGCAAGCCGGAAGAGTATCTGGCGATCGACCGCGGAATCCTAGTGAAATGCGGCGAGGAGGTTTCGGTTTCCACGCGCAATGCGATTCGCGGAACCAATCTCGACCCAGTTGAAAGCCGCTGCCGAGCGACAGTTCCTGGAACGAGCCGAGCGCGAAAGGGCCGCCCGTGCTCTGGAGGCGAAACTGGAAGCGGACCTGGTGCGCGGTCTGCTGGAGGTGGAAAAACATGGACTGAACCGCCAGTAAAACTTCCACCCGCCGCCGAAAGAATGCTTCGCGAAGTCGGCGCGAAGCAGGAACGAATCGAGCGCGGACGGTCACGAAAGGGCAACCTGGCGAGTTCCATCGCCATTCTGGGCGTCGTGGGCTGGTCGGTCACGGTTCCGACCGTGTTGGGGGTCATCGCCGGAGTTTGGATCGACCGTCATTGGCCCAGCCGGATTTCCTGGACCCTGACGCTGCTGCTGGCCGGGCTGGTGATTGGCTGCTGGAGTGCGTGGCTACGGATTGAGAGGGAACAACGATGAGTATCATTTCACTGTGTCTCAGCGCCGCGGCCGGCGTGATGCTCGGACTCCTGTTTTACGGCGGCCTGTGGATCACGGTGCGCGCGCTGCCAGTAACGCGTTCGCCCGTCGCGATGACCTTGGGCAGCCTCGTGTTCCGAACCGCGGCCGTGCTCGCCGGGGTGGTATTGGTTTCGCGACGGCCGATGGCAAAATGCACTGGCGTGTCTCGTCGGATTCGCGATCGGGAGAATCGTTGTTTCGAGGTACTTGCGTGCGCATGCACATAACGCCCGATCAAACAATTCTCTGGCAGTGGAGGTTTCTCCACCTCAACATGACCATCGTGTACACATGGATCGTCATGTTGCTGCTGACCGTCGGATCGTGGCTGGTCACGCGCCGGCTCGCGCCAGCGGATCAGCCGCGGTCGCGCTGGCAGAACGCGTTTGAAATTGTGGTCGAAACCATACGCGGCCAGATCCGCGAGGTTTGCCCGCAGGGCGGCGAGGTGCATTTGCCGTTTATCGGCACGCTGTTCCTGTTCATCGCGATCGCGAATCTCCTGGACATCGTTCCCGGCTGGCACGCGCCCACCGGATCGCTATCCACCACCGCCGCGCTGGCGCTCTGCGTCGGCGTGGCCGTGCCGGTGTTCGGAATCCAGAGCCAAGGCGTCGTCGAGTATTTCCGCGGTTATCTGCGCCCCACGTTCATCATGCTGCCGTTTCACCTGCTCAGCGAAACTTCGCGCAACCTGGCCTTGGCCGTCCGGCTATTCGGCAACATCATGAGCGGATCGATGATCGTCGGGATTCTGCTGGCGATCGCGCCGTTCTTCTTTCCCGTGCTGATGCAGGCTCTGGGGTTGCTCACCGGCATGATTCAAGCCTATATTTTCGCGATCCTGGCCACCGTGTATATCGCCGCCGCAGTGCAGCGCGAATCAGGAAGGAGCATGAAGGACTCATGGATACCGTCAGCATCATTGGATTGACTTCGATCGCCGCAGCCGCGCTGTGCATGGCGCTCGGCTCGATCGGGCCCGCTTTGGGCGAAGGAAAAGCCATTGCACAGGCGCTCAGCTCGATCGCCCAGCAGCCTGACGAAGCGGGCACCATCAGCCGGACGCTGTTCATCGGCCTGGCGATGATCGAGTCGATCGCCATTTATTGTTTCGTGATCGCGATCATCCTGATTTTCGCTAATCCCTTCTGGAATCACGTGGTGGCGAAGGGCGGAGGATAAACCGTGTTGATCGATTGGTTCACGGTCGCTGCGCAGATCGTCAACTTTCTGATTCTGGTGGCTTTGATGAAGCGTTTCTTGTACGGGCCGCTGCTTCGCGCCATCGATTCGCGCGAGCAGAGGATTGCCGCGCAGCAAGCGGAAGCCGACCGGAAAAACCAGGAGGCCGAGGCGAAAACGCAGCAGGTTCAGACGGAAATTTCAGAACTGGAGAATCGCCGCGCTCAGATTATCGAAGAAGCGCGGCAGGAAGCAGATCGCCAGCGGCATCAGTTAGTGCAGTCGGCGCGCGAATCCGTGCAGGCGCTGGAGGCGAAGTGGCGCGACGATCTTCGCCGTGAAGAGACCACGTTCTTTCACGACATTCGCGGCGCGGCAGCGGCCGAGATTCTCTCGATCGCGCGCCACGCCTTAGCGGATCTCGCCGGCGCGGATATCAATCGCGGGGCCATTCAGGCTTTTCTCGAAAAAATGCGGTCGCTCGATCTTGAGGACCTGAAAAAACTCTGCGGCGGGGGCGAGCTGACGGTGATGAGTGCCACCGAGCTCACCGGCGAACTGAAGCAAGAGATCGAGCAGACGATCGAGAGTCGCATGGCAGGCCCAGTGTCCCTGCGCTTCGAACGGGCGCCCGAAATGGCGTGGGGGATCGAGCTGCGTGGAAACGGCCAGAGAATCGGATGGACGCCGGAGGGCTATCTCGATTCGTTGGAGGAGCGATTGAGAACCGTCGTCGACGAGCATGCCGCTGCCGGCGTTCCGTTGGCGGTGTGATGGCGGATATGGATCCGGCAAACTCATTACGGTCGGCGTTTGAAGACGCGCTCGAGGAGATCCATCGCGCCGGGCGCGATTTCACGGTTTCACCGGCGCTTCAAGAATATGGCGTCGTGACGTACATCGGCCGAGGCGTGGCACGCGTCAGCGGGCTGCCTAACGTCAAATCGGAAGAGCTGGTCCGGTTCACGGGAGACGTGTACGGGATGACCTTCAACCTGGATCCGGACGATATCGGCGTCATTCTGCTCGATGACGCAGCCGGCGTCGAGTCCGGGTCTGAGGTTCGCCGGACCGATCGTGTTCTGGATACGCCGGTAGGCGAGGGGCTGCTCGGGCGTGTGGTGGATCCGCTGGGCAGGCCGCTCGACGGCGCGGGTCCAGTGCGGACGCATCTGCGCGCCGCGGTGGAGTGCGCAGCGCCGGCCATCCTCGATCGCGCGGCCGTCACCGTTCCGCTCGCGACGGGGACGAAAGTGGTCGATGCGCTGATCCCGGTTGGACGCGGGCAACGCGAACTGATACTCGGTGACCGTCAGACGGGGAAGACCGGGATTGCCGTCGACTGCATTCTCAATCAGAAGGGCAAGAATATCCTGTGTATCTATTGCGCCATCGGCCAGCGCAGCTCGTCGGTTGCGAAGGTCATCGCGGATCTGAAGCGCAACGACGCCTTGGAATATTCGATCGTAGTCGTCGCCGCCGGCGACACCGCCGCTGGATTGCAATTTGCCGCGCCGTACGCGGCCATGGCGATGGGTGAGTATTTCATGCGTCGCGGCCACGATGCCCTGGTAGTGTTTGACGATCTCGGATCGCATGCGCGCGCGTATCGGGAGCTGTCGCTCCTGCTTCGGCGGCCTCCGGGACGGGAAAGCTTTCCGGGCGATATCTTCTATGTCCATTCGCGCCTGCTGGAGCGCTCTACGCACCTGCGGCCCGAGTTGGGCGGCGGATCGCTGACGGCTCTGCCGATTGTCGAAACCGAGGAACAGAACATTTCCGCGTACATCCCCACAAATCTGATTTCGATCACCGACGGCCAGATTTATCTGTCCCCGGGACTCTTCCAAAAGGGCATCCTGCCGGCCGTGGACGTCGGCAAATCGGTTTCCCGAGTGGGCGGGAAGGCGCAGCTTCCGGCATATCGCGCGGTGGCCGGCGATCTCCGCCTGTTTTATTCGCAATTCGAAGAGCTGGAAGTGTTTTCGCGTTTCGGCTCGCGGCTGGACGAGCAGACTCGCACCACGCTCGCCCGCGGTCGCGCCATCCGGGAGGCACTGAAGCAGCCCCAATTCGATCCGCTTCCGGCGTCGGTACAGGTGGCGACACTGGTGGCGGCTACGGCCGGCCTGTTCGACAATTTGACGGCGGATCAGGTGACGGACGCCTCAGAACAGATCCGCGAATGGTTAGCCGGCAGGTTGCCAATGGTGGCTAAGTCCATCGAAACGGGCCAGAAGTTGAGCGATGCCGACCGGGAAGCGCTGGTCAAACTTGCGGAGGAAGCCATTGCATGCAAACCGCAGAGTCGCTGAGACGAACCATCGCGGTCACCGAAGAATTGCAGTCCGTGGTCAAGACCATGAAGGCGCTGGCAGGGGTCAATATCCGGCAGTATGAGCGCGCTGCGCATGCCGTGGCCGAGTATAGCCGCACCGTCGAAATGGGGCTCCAAATCGCGCTTCGGCGCTTACCCGCGCATGTCCTTTTGCCGAAACAGGAGCCCAAGGGCAAGCTGGGAGCGGTCATATTCGGATCGGACCAGGGCATGTGTGGACAACTGAATGACCAAGTGGTATCGTACGCATCGCGCGCGCTCCAAAAGCTCGCATTTCATCACAAAGAACAGATGACGGTGGCGGTGGGCGTGCGCGCGGCGGCACAGCTTGAGGGATTTGGGCGAGTGGTGGAAAGCTCGGTGCAAGTGCCCAGCTCGACCTCGGGCATCACGGCGGCGGTCGAAGAGGTACTCCGAATCATCGAAGAGTGGCATTTCTCGCGCGGCGTCGAGTTCGTGGTGCTGTTTTACGCCCGGCCGGTGTCGGGTGCGTGGTATCGGGTGCGCGGCGTCCGGCTGCTCCCGGTGGATGAAGAGTGGATCAATGCGTTGAAAGCAAAGCCTTGGCCGTCCAAGGTGCTGCCGGCGTTCACGATGAATGAGGCGGATTTATTCCAGCGTTTGATTCGCGAGTATCTGTTCGTATCGCTGTTTCGCGCATTTGCGGACTCCCTGGCGAGCGAAAACGCCAGCCGCTTGGCGTCCATGCAGGTGGCCGAGCGAAATATCGAAGAGCACCTGCGCTCGCTTACCACCGAATCGCGGCAGCTCAGGCAGATGACGATCACCTCGGAACTGCTGGACATCATCTCGGCGTATGAGGCTTTGCGGGACAAGAAGCGCGAATCGGCCACCTAAGCATTTGGAGATTGCGCCGAAAAACGCAGCGTCGGACCCCCGGTGGCTGAATAGACAACCGTTTCGAACTTGGCCCTTTGAATGCACTCCGATGAATTCGAATGAGGTTAGTGCCAATCCCGCTGGGGGACGCCGGGGAATCGAGAGTAAAGGGGTAATCTTATGGAAGTTCGAGTCCGGCATGGGAAGGACAAGCAATCGGAGGCGTTTGCACGCTTTCACCGTGTGGTCTGCGATCAAACCTTCGACGAGGGTGGCGGCGATAGCGGGATGACGCCGCCCGAGTTGATGCTTTCGGCGATCGGATGCTGCGCCATGCACTACGCGACCGAATATCTCAGGGCCCGGAATCTGGCGCTCGACAAAATCGAGCTGCGGATTACGGCTGAAAAAGGCGGACGACCGCTGCGTCTGGTCGAAATCGGCATCGAAGTGGACGCGCCGAATCTCAGCAATCGATCGCGGGAGGGATTGATGAAGGCGGTAGAGGCTTGTCTGCTCCATCGCACCTTACTCGAGCCGCCCAAAGTGAGGATCGGCATGACTCCGTTGGCGCCCGACGGACCTTCCGCTGCGGCGCCTGCTAACCTGTCTTCGTGACGCGGCCACTCGACCCGTTTTTCGCTCCCTCGAGCATCGCCGTCATCGGAGCGACTGAGGCCGACCCTAGCGTCGGCCGGACAATCCTGACGAATCTGGCTCCGTTTCAGGGCAAGATTTATCCTGTAAACCCAAGGCACGCGCAGGTCTTGGGACGCCAGGCTTATTCCTCGATCGGTTCCGTGCCGGAAGCAGTCGACCTGGCCTTGATCGTCACGCCCGCGGAAACCGTGCCGGGCATTGTCGCGGAATGCGCGGCGGTCAAGGTCCCGGCGGCGATCATCATTTCGGCGGGTTTCAAAGAAACGGGCGCACGCGGCGCGGAACTGGAGCGGCAGATTCTGGCGGCGCGCGGGTCCATGCGGATTATCGGGCCGAATTGTCTGGGCCTGATGGCGCCGCCGGCCGGATTAAACGCGACGTTTGCCGGCCTGATGGCGCGGCCCGGCTCCATCGGCTTTTTGAGCCAGAGCGGCGCCCTGTGCACCGCGATTCTCGACTGGAGCCTGCGTGAGTTGGTTGGCTTTAGCGCATTCGTTTCCACGGGTTCCATGCTCGATATCGGCTGGGGCGATTTGATCGACTATCTGGGCGACGACCCCAAGACGCGCGCGATTCTCATGTACATGGAATCGGTTGGCGATGCCCGCTCGTTTCTTTCCGCTGCGCGCGAGGTTGCGCTGACCAAACCGATTATCGTGATCAAAGCGGGCCGCACGGATCAGGCTGCGCGTGCGGCTTCTTCCCATACGGGAGCGCTCACCGGCAGCGATGAGGTGCTGGACGCAGCGCTGCGGCGCTCCGGGGTTCTTCGTGTCCGACGCATCAGCGATCTGTTTTACATGGCTGAAGTTCTGGCCAAACAACCGCGCCCAAAAGGCCCCCGCCTGGTGATTGTCACCAATGCGGGCGGACCCGGAGTGCTCGCCACCGACGCTCTGATCGATGAAGGCGGTGAATTGGCGGAGCTTTCCGCTGAAACCATCGCCGCTCTGGATCGAATCCTGCCGCCGCACTGGAGCCACCATAATCCCGTGGACATCCTGGGCGATGCCCTACCGGAGCGCTTTGCCCAGACTCTCGAGATCGTGAAGGAAGATCCGGGGGTCGACGGATTGCTGATTACCACAGCGCCGCAAGGGATGACCAGCCCGACCGAGGTAGCCGAGCGCATCCGGCCATTCGCCAATATCGACGAGAAACCTGTGCTGGCGAGTTTCATGGGCGGCGCAAGCGTAGCGCGAGCGGAAGAAGTTCTGAACGCGGCCGGCATCCCGACTTTTCCCTTCCCCGACACCGCGGCGCGCGCGTTCACCTACATGTGGCAATACAGCGAAAATCTGCGCGCGCTGTACGAGACTCCAGAACTGACGGAAGCATCAGTGGATCGCAAAGCGGCCGATGCGGTGCTGCAAGCGGCCCGCGCCGAAGGCCGCGTGTTACTCACCGAGCAGGAGTCGAAGCGGCTGCTGGCAGCCTACGCAATTCCGGTCACGCGAACCGAACGCGCGCAGTCCGAGGACCAAGCCGCGCAACTTGCGGGCGAAATCGGATTTCCCGTGGTTTTGAAGCTTCACTCGCGGACGATCACGCACAAGACCGACGTTGGTGGAGTTGAACTCGACCTGCGCGATGAATCAAGCGTGCGCGCGGCCTGGAAGCGGATCGAATCCCGCGTGGACGCGGGCAAATTCGAGGGCGTGACCGTTCAGCCGATGATTCGCGTCGCGGATGGTTACGAGCTGATTCTCGGCTCCAGTACGGACGCACAATTTGGCCCGGTGCTGCTGTTCGGCTGGGGTGGTCAACTGGTCGAAGTTTTTCGCGACCGCGCCCTCGGCTTGCCTCCTCTGACGTCAACGCTCGCGCGCCGAATGATGGAGCGAACGAAAATCTACAAGGCGCTGGCCGGCGTGCGAGGCCGCGCACCCGTCGATCGCTCAGTAGTAGAACAAGTTCTGATCCGATTCAGTCAACTGGTCTCCGAAGTGCCGCGCATCAAAGAAGCGGACATTAACCCTTTACTGGCCTCGCCAGGCGCGATCTTGGCTCTCGACGCCCGCATCGTGCTTCACGACTGGAAGATCCCCGACCAGGATCTGCCGCGGACCAGCATTCGCCCGTATCCGTCGGCATATGTGGAGAAATGGACGACGCGCGACGGAGTGTCGATCGTCATTCGGCCGATTCGTCCGGAGGATGAACCGAAGATGGTGCGTTTCCACGAAACGCTGAGCGATCGAAGCGTGTATCTGCGCTATTTTCACCACATGCAGCTGAGCGCTCGCGTGACGCACGAACGTCTGACCCGCATCTGCTTCATCGACTACGATCGCGAGATGGTTCTAGTGGCCGAATCCGAACACGCGGAAATCATCGCGGTGGGACGGCTGACCAGGGAACGCGGCTCCGGCGACGCGGAATTTGCGCTGCTGGTTTCCGATGCCTGGCATGCGCACGGGCTCGGAACAGAGTTGCTACGCAGGCTGATTTCGCTGGCCCGCAATGAAGGAATCCGCCGCATTTTCGGGGATATTCTGGCCGAGAACCAAGCGATGCACGATATCTGCCGCCAGCTCGGCTTCGAAATGCACTACTCGATCGCGGACGGCGTGGTGAAAGCTTCCCTGCCAGTTCCTGCTCCGTGAAAACTCCGCCGGCCTGCGTCAATCCGCGCACCGTTGTCCTGCATTCTTTCAATCGCGAATCATCGAAGTCTATTCGGTTCAGAGGTTTGCCGAGTTCACGCGGGCTGGCGAGCCGAATGCAGGTCTTAAGGTGAATCCGGGAGGACGATATGAGTAAGCTTCCAACGGCTGCATGGTTGGCGTTCGCGTGCCCGTTACTGCTTTCGGCGCAAACCCAGCCCGCAGGCGTCACGACGAAAATGCTGGTAACCGTGGGCCACTACTTTGGGCATGAGCCGCCGGTACTCACCAAGAACGATTTAACCGTCAAGCAGCAGTTCGATCCGCTGCCGATCACCAATCTGGTTCCTCTGCGCGGCGACCGCGCGGGGCTGGAACTGTTTCTGCTGGTCGACAACTGTTCGAATTGCGAGCCGGGAACGAAATTCGAGGAACTGCGCCGGTTCATTACTTCTCAACCGGCGACCACCGCAGTGGGAGTCGCCTATATCCAGGAGGGACTTCTGAAAATTGCCGAAAATCCCACTCTGGATCGCGATCTCGCCGTCAAGGCCCTCAGCGCTCCGACGGGAAGTAAACCATCGAATCCGTTTAGCGCAGTTACCGAGCTCATCAAGATCTGGCCTCACAATGCGTCGCGCCATACGATTCTGATGATCTCCAATGGTGTCGATCCGGGAGCAAGCGAAGAGTTGCAAAATCCGTCGGCAGACGCGGCGATTGCGGCCGCTGAACGGGCGAGCGTTACCGTTTTCGCGATCTATCATCCGAGCGCCGATTACGTCACCGCCGACTTTTCCAAGATCTATTCGGGGCAGGTTCAGCTGGCGCACCTTGCCAACGAATCCGGCGGAGAGGCGTATTTCCTGAGCTTTGGGCCGCTCCCATCGCTCGCGCCGTTTCTGTCCGATATATCCGACCATCTGGCGAATCAGTACCTAGTGGAATTTCTGGCGAGCCCAGCGCCGCCGCCCGGCGAACTTCAGCCGGTAGCCGTGAAGAGCACGATCAAGGATATGGACCTGATGGCTCCCGACAAAGTATGGGTACCGGGACGCAAGCAAGAAGAACTCAGTCCGAAAAGCAAGCGGCCGTGAAGAGGACCCTCAAGATCCGGGTGGCGCTCGACAGGATCACGAGAAGGCTTGACTGAGCCGTGAAATTTTCAACGCTGGCCCTCGATTTTGACGGCACCATCGCGCGGAACGACACGCTCGATCCGGGCGCGCGTGAGGCCATTGCGGAGTTGCGCGCGCAAGGAATCGTCGTGGTGCTTGTGACCGGGCGCATACTCGAAGACTTGCGCCGGCTTGTGGGCGATCTATATTTCGTCGACGCGGTGGTCGCCGAAAATGGCGCGGTGATTGAGTTTCCCGATAGCGGATATTCAAGGGTCATCGGACAACCTCCTCAAGCGAGTCTGATGAACGAACTGCAGCGCGAAGGGATTCCGTTTGCGGCCGGGCAATCGATTCTCGACGCGCACGCGGACAGCGCTCCGCGAATTCTCGCGATTCTGCGGCGGCTGGAGCTGCCCCTGGTTCTCTTGTTCAACCGCAGCCGCGTGATGGTTCTATCTCAGGCCATCAGCAAAGCAACCGGTTTGCTGAAGGCGCTGGAGGGGCTCAGATTGTCGCCGCACAACACCGTAGCCATTGGCGACGCCGAAAACGATCATGAACTGCTCCAGGCGTGCGAGGTGGGCGTTGCAGTCCAGTGGGGCAGCGAAGTCCTGAAACAATCCGCCGATTACGTTTTGCCCGGCGACGGTCCTCACGCCGTGGCCGGCTATATTCGCACGCTCGCGGCGGGGCGTACGATCCCCGCACCCGTCAAGACGCGACGCCGGCTGCTGCTCGGGCACACGGATGACGGACGGCCCCTGACACTCGCCGTCCGAGGGCGAAACGTGCTCGTCGCCGGCGATCCGAAAACCGGGAAGTCTTGGGTTACCGGACTGCTCTGTGAGCAACTGATCCTCTATGGCTACTGTCTGTGCATTATCGATCCGGAAGGCGACTACACATCGCTCGAAGCGCTTCCAGGAGTGACCGTCTTTGGCGGCGCCGATCCCCTGCCCCGGCCGCGAGATCTGCTGCGAGCATTACGCCATCCCGATGGGAGCGTCGTGATCGATCTGTCCCACACGCCTTATGAAGAAAAGCTGAAATATATGCACAGCGTCCTGCCAGCTCTGGCAACGCTTCGCCGCCACACGGGACTCCCGCATCGGATTGTCGTGGACGAAGCGCATTATTTTCTGGACGATCCACATGCCCCTAACCTGCTGGATCTCGACTCGGGTGGATATACTCTGGTCACCTACCGGGCGTCCAAGCTTCGTCACGATCTGCTGGCCGCGAGCCAGGCCGTGATCGTGACGCGCGAGTCCGACCCACACGAGGTCCGCGCGCTGCACGAGCGATGCACCTCCTGCCAAGGCAAGATGACCGAAGTCGAATGGCGGCAGCTGTTCGAGGGGCTGGTCCTGGGCGAAGCCGTCGCACTACCCGTCACGGAAGAGGCGCAAGGCGAGGTGCGGCGAATCCGGCTGGCTCCGCGGCTGACGCCCCATGTGCGTCACTTGGCGAAGTACATTGACCTTCCCGTTCCAGAGGGCCGCTGGTTCATCTTCTGGAGCGGCGGATCCTTGACCGGTCAACGGGCGCGCACTCTTTCCGAATTCGTCGCGATCGTGGAGCAATCTCCCGCGGCCGCCCTGGATGGCCACTTGCGGCGCGGCGACTTTTCCCGCTGGATCGCGGAAGTGTTCGGGGACTATCCTTTGGCGAAGACCTTGCGGCAACTGGAGCGCGATTACCGGGCCGGCGCAATACCCGACATCGCCATGAGATTGGCGCAGGCCGTCCGATCCCGCTATGAGATCCTCGATCCGGGCACGAATTCGACGCCTGATATCTCCATTCCCGCGGCCGGCCAAGGACACTGATCCCGAACGGTTATTTGGTCTGGAGGTCTTTCAGATAGCGAGCGAGATTGTCGACGCGCACCCGTCCCAGGTCCTGATCCCAGACAACTTGCGAAAAGATCGGCCCCCACAAAGGCATTTCGCGCGTCCCGTGACCGCCCGGCAGAGGCTCCTCGCCTGAAATGATTTTCTCGATACGCGCCAGCGGGAATTGGCCGCCGTTGCGCGCCGAGATGCGCGTCAGATCGGACGGCTGGACTTTCAGAGATTGAGCCATGGGTCCCCCGCCTCTGCCGTCCGCGCCATGACACGCAGCGCAATACGCCTTGTAGAGCGCAGGCCCTTGAAGCGATTCAATCAAACGCACCGTCTCGGGCTTTACCGTCTCGTTTTGAGCTCCGCCGGAAGATAAGTAATAGAAGACGCCGCCAAAAAATACCAACCCGAAGATGATCTTGCCGCGCATGAGACACCCCCGTATTCAATGAGCAAGCGAGGGTCCCTTTACGGGTCCAGCAGATGGTTCGCGATGACAGCTTGCCCCAACGACAGCCCTCCATCGTTCGGTGGCACGCGGTGATGGATAAATACTTCGAAGCCCCGTTCGCGCAGGCCGCCGACCGAGTGCTCGAGCAGCCGCAGATTCTGGAAAGTGCCGCCGCTCAGGCACACGCGATGGAGCCTCTCGGCCTCGCGGATCCGCACGCACGCATCCACGACGACCTGCGCCATCGTGCGATGAAACCGCGCGGAAATCGCGGGAACTGGCGCACCGCTAAGAAAATCCCGCGTGATCGACCGGATCGTTTCCCGGAGATCGACTTGAAAAGGATCAGCTCCTGCGAAATCGAACGGGTATCTTCCCTGGTCATCCGTTGCGGCCGCTTCCAGCTCGATCGCGGCTTGCCCTTCGTACGTAGTTTCGTGACGCACGCCGAGGATGGAAGAGACTGCATCGAACAAGCGCCCACAGGACGAAGTTTGGATCACCTGAATCTGCCGCGCAATCATCTGATTCACGAATGCAATTTTTTTCGGAGGAATCTCACTGTAGAGGGGCAGCGCGAGCGAAGCTGCCTCCGACCCAAAAGCGGCTCCCAGGTACGCCAGCGCACTGCGCCACGGCTGGCGCACCGCGCTGTCGCCGCCGGCCAGCGGAATATAGGCAAGATGACCGCGCCGCTCAAAGCCGCCGAAATCGCAAACTAGAAATTCGCCGCCCCAGATCTTGCCGTCGGTGCCGTATCCCGTCCCATCGAGCGCGATCCCGATCACTTTTCCCTCAATCCCGTTGTCGGCCATGCAGCTCGCGATATGCGCATGATGATGCTGGACTCCGATGGGTCGCAGGCCGGATTCTTCCAGGGCAAAGCGGGTGCTCAGGTAATTGGGATGAAGATCGTGCGCGACCGCCACCGGGGAAGCGCGAAAGAATCGCTTGAGATGTCCCAGCGTCTCGCGGAACAACTCCATGGTCTCCAGATTCTCCAGGTCGCCGATGTGCTGGCTCAGAATCGCGTAGTGATCCTTGGTCAGGCAGAGGGTATTTTTCAATTCGCCGCCGCAGGCGAGAATCTCATGAACCGGCATTCCCAGATCCACCGGCTCCGGAGCGAATCCGCGCGACCTCCGCACCGGGTATTCGCGCCCTTCAAAACTCTGTACCACCGAATCGTCGACTCTGGTCTGAATCTCGCGGTTGTGCAGCAGGAAATGATCCGCGAGAACTTTCAGGCGCGTCCCGGCTTCGTGGTTGCGGCTCACAATCGGTTCTTCGCTCAAGTTCCCGCTGGTCATCACCAGCGCGTCGAATCCAGGCGATTCTTCAAACAACAGATGATGCAGCGGCGTGTACGGCAGCATTACCCCCAGACGCGTGTTTCCCGGCGCCACGTGACCCGAAACCGCAGCACCTTCGCGTCGTGGCAGGAGCACGATCGGACGCCGGGCACTCATCAGCAGCGCGCGATCGTTGGGACTGACGATACATAGCCGTTCGACGGTTTCGAGATCGCGCGCCATGATCGCGAACGCTTTACCGCTTCGCCGCTTCCGCTCGCGCAGCCGCTCGACCGCGCGATCATTCGAAGCATCGCAAGCCAGATGGAACCCGCCGAGTCCCTTAATCGCCATGATTGCGCCTTGCGCCAGCAGCTCGCGTGTTCGCTTGAGAACTTCGCGTGAGTGCGCCGCGAACTCGGGCTCAAGGCCCAACGCCATTTGTTCCGCGCTCATCAGCGCCAAGCCGGGTCCGCATTCGGGACACGCATTCGGCTCCGCATGAAATCGGCGATTCAAAGGATCTTCATACTCAGCCTGGCAGGCCGCGCACATCGGAAACTCTTCCATCGTCGTCTTGGGACGGTCATAGGGAACGTCGCGGATGATCGTGTAGCGCGGCCCGCAATTAGTGCAGTTGGTGAACGGATATCCGTAGCGCCGATTATCGGGACTGGTGAAATCCCGCCGGCAATCCTCGCAAGTGGCCACGTCTGGGGGCACCAGCGCGAATCGTCCGGCAACCTCTGTGCTTTCCCGAATCGTGAAGCGCGTATCGCCAAGCGGCTCCAGATTCGCGACCTGAAGCTCGTCGATCCTCGCCAGTGGAGGCAACTCCGCTTCAAGCGCGGCCATGAATTCTTCGAGCGCGCGGTCGTCAGCTTCGGCTTCGATTACCACGCCTTCCGAGGAATTCAGCACGTATCCGCGAATCTCGAACTGCTCGCGCGATTCGATACACGAACGGACGAAACCCGACGCCCTGAACCACGCCTTGAATTTCGATCCGTTTTCGCCCGCGCACCGTCTTCACGCCGGGTCGGGGAGAGCGGCCCAGGTCTCGAGTTGCGCGAGCACGACTTTCAGCAATTCATCCATAGACTCGCGCACCGGCGGCGTCAATTCGGCGCTCCATTCGGTCGATTGCGGCTGCACGCCGATCACGACGACTTCCTCGGGAGCCTCATCCAGCAGCTTCATGGCGATCATGAGGTCCGCGAATCCAAGCTGGTGGACCGACGGTTTTCCCGGCAGCGTCTGTAATGCGTCGCCTTCCAGCCGAACCAGCGTGCCGGGCTTCTCCCCAACATCCACTGCATCGATCACCAGCAGCCGCGGGAATCCGGCGATGTGCGGAATCAGGCTCAACCCCTGAGTTCCTCCATCCATCAGCACCACGCCGCAAGGAACGCGCGAGTCTCTCTGCAAGAGCCCAATCGCGTGAATTCCCACGCCATCGTCGGAGTGAACCAGGTTTCCCAGTCCCAATACCAGTGTCGCCATCGGTTTCTCCATCATACGCTGGCTATCATGAGGACCTTCAGTTTCTCCGCAGCCTGCGCCGCAAGCGCCGAGGCTCGCGAGCTCAGCCCCTCTCCGTGAGAAAGATCTTCCACTGGAATCCGGCACACAAGCGCCTGTCCTCCGAAGCCATACAGCGATCTTGCCAGCGTGACGATTTCCGATGGCGATGAAGAGTGAGTGAAGACTCCCGAAGGCGACCCCGATTCGTCCACGGGCTCGATCTTCAATTCCACAACGGCGGCGTCCGCGTCAATGAACAGCACCGTGTCATAGCCGGCGAGGTGCGCGGCAACTTCGGGAGTAAGCTGAAAAACCGCGAGCGATTCTGCGTCGAGCAGTTTCAGAACAGCATGCGCCACGCCGTCATCGTGCCGCTGACAATTCCCCGCCGCGATCAGGAGCGTCCGCATCGCGAAATCCGCCGGATAACCCTCCCATCAGGATCGGCCATTTCGATTACTAACGGCATCTGCCCCATCGCGTGCGTGGAACAAGACAGGCACGGATCGAAGCACCGGATCGCCGCCTCCAATCCGGTTCAGAATGCCGTCGTTCTCGAAGCATCCGCCGGCTTCAGAAAACGGCGCGCCGTCTGTTCCACGGCCATATTCATTGCCTGGTGATTCTGCGCCGTGGCGATCAACAGATCGGCCTTCGTCATCAGCCCGTCCTGATCGACCCAATAGCGATGAAACAACGTCCCGCGCGGCGCTTCGCAGGAGCCGATCCCTTCGCGCCGGTTCAGCGACGCCTTGGCCTGCACATAGTCTCGCCGAACAGGTCCGGATCGCTCATCAGCTCTTCGATTCGCTCCACTGCAGTGCAGCATTTCAATCAGCCGCGCCAGATGATAGTGGAACGATTCGCATACCGCGCCCGCACCGCGCTGCTTGAACTCGCGCAACTCGCGGTCGGCGCGCGGCCGTTCCCGCAAACTTCGCGACATTCAGCCGGGCCAGCGGCCCCACCCGATAGTGCCCCTGCGGATAGCCGAACGGCTGGTAGAACGGGATTTTTCATGAACGAATAATCTTCGCTCGCTTCGCCGAGATAAGTGAAATATCGCGCCGGATCCAAACGTTCCGCGATGATGTTCCCGCTGCCGTCCACGATGCGGATCATGTCCGTCGTAATATTCGAGCCCGCCTTCCTGGTTCACCGTGGCCAGAAACAGCGACGGAAAATTGCCCATATGCTCCACCTCGTCGCGAAACGAATCGAGCAGCGCCTTCAGCCGGTCCAGCGCGATCGAAACAGACTCGATGGCCTCTGGAATCCAGGCCAGAATTTCAGTCGCGCTGCTCCATCAGGAATTGGCGATGAACGCCGCCCGGCCCGCTCCAGCCGGGATGAATCCGCTTCCCGCCCACCAGCTCGATCACGCGCTGGCCGAACTGGCGCAACCGAATCCCGCGCCGCAGAAAATCGCGCTCCCGGTCGATCAGCCCGAACATGTTTCGCTTGGCGGCGGGCGAATCCATGCCGAGCAGCAGATCGGGAGACGACAAGTGGAAAAAACTCAAAGCATGCGATTGCAGAATCTGCGCGTAGTTCACCAGCCGGCGCTGTTTCTCCGCCGCCGGCGGAATCTCCACGCCCAGCAGCATGTCGCCTGCCTTCGAACTCGCCAGCACGTGGCTCACCGGGACAGATGCCGCAGACGCGCGACATCAATCCGGGCATTTCCTGAAAGGGCCGGCCTTCGCACAGCTTCTCGAACCCGCGAAACTCGGTGACGTGAAACTTCGCCGATTCGCACGCGGCCCGCTTCGTCGAGCTGAATCGAGATCTTGGCGTGCCCCTCGATCCGCGTGACGGGTTGAATCAGGATGCGCGGCTCATGATCCGAACTTCCTGCCCTCGGCTTGGGGCGTTCGCCCCGCGAGCAAATCCAGCTACGAAATTCGTAGATCGCATCCGCTGACGGCGGGCAGCCGGGCAGAAAGTGATCCACCGGCACCACGTCCTGCACGCGAAGAACCCGGTCCAGAAGCTTCGGCACGATGTCGTTTCCGCGTCGGCACGCCCGTTACCACCGCGGCGTCGCGGTAGGCACGCTGCAAGCACGTCCTCGACCGAAAACAGATTCCGCAGCGCGGTCACGTTTCCGGTCACCGCGCAGTCTCCAAACGCGATCAGAATCTTGGTGCGCTGCGCGGATCAATCGCACATCGCGCAAGTGATCTTCATTCGCCACCGCGCCTTCGACCAGCGTGATGTCCACGCCTTCCGGAAACTCTTTGACATCGAGCGATCGGCGAATAGCACATGTCGACCAGACCGGCGAGATCGATCAGACGCTCATCCAGATCGAGAAAGGACATGTGGCAGCCCGAGCAGCCGCCCAGCCATGCGGTCGCGAATCTCGGTTTCACGCGATCCACAGCTTCTTCTCCCGCGCGGTGACGATGTACTGCAGGAAGCTCCGGTCCTTGCGCATCTCCGCGACCGTCTTGCCCTTAGAGAACAGCGCGCCGGTCGGGCACACCTGCACGCACTTCCCGCAGCTGGTGCAAGTTGCCGATTCGCCCCACGGCTCGCCGAGATCGGAAATGACGCTGCGAATTGCGGCCCCGCCCGGCCACGTCCCAGGTGTGCGCGCCCTCCACTTCATCGCAAACGCGAACGCAGCGCGTGCACAGGATGCAGCGATTGTGATCCAGACCGAAGCGCTCGTGGCTCAGATCCACGGCGAGCTTGCGGATACTGCGGCTGCAGCCGGATATGATCCACGCCCAGCTCCGCCGCCAGCTCCTGCAGCTCGCAAGCTCCGTTCAGCACGCATACCGAGCAGATGTGGTTGCGCTCGGCGAACAGCAACTCGACGATCAGCTTGCGATGCGCCTGCAGCGCGCGGCGTATTGGTGCGAACCACCATGTCCTCGGCGACCTTGGTCAGGCAGGACGGCTGCAGTTTCTTCTGCCCTTCGATCTCCACCAGGCACAGCCGGCACGCGCCCGACGTCGGAGAGTCCGCCCAAGTGGCACAGCCGCGGGAATGGATGCCGCTGTCCCACGCGGCCGAGAAGATGGTCTGGCCCTCGAGCGCCGTGATCATCTTGCCGTCCACTTCGAGTGTCCGGACGCTCATGCGCTTGCCTCCGTCGCAACGCGGAATCCGGCACGTGTCCCGCCGGGCAGCGGCGATCCCGCACGTGAGCTTCATACTCATTTCGGAAATGACGCAGCGTGCTCAAGACCGGATTCGGCGCAGCCAGCCCCAGGCCGCACAAGCTGGTTTCCTTGAGCAGTCCGGACAAGTGCTTCGAGCATCGCGAAGTCGCTCTCGCGCCCTTCTCCGCGCGTCATTCGCGCCAGGATGTCGTGCATCTGCACGGTTCCCGCGCGGCAGGGAATGCATTTGCCGCACGATTCGTCCATGCAAAACTCCATGAAGAATCGCGCGACGTCCACCATGCAGGAGGAAGTGTCCATCACGATCAACCCGCCCGAGCCCATCATGGTTCCGATGCGCGTCGAGCGAGTCGTAATCCATCGGCAGATCCAGATATTGCGCGGGAATGCAGCCGCCGGCTGGTCCGCCGGTTTGCGCCGCTTTGAATTCGTAGCCCGCGGGAACCCCGCCGCCCAGATCGAACAGAATCGTGCGCAGCGGCGTTCCGATCGGCACTTCGACCAGACCGGTCCGCATCGACTCGCCCGGCCAGGGCGAATACTTTGGTGCCCGGGCTCGCGCTTGGCGCCGATGGACGCAAACCAATCGCCGCCCTTCTCGATGATGGTCGGGATATTCGCGAACGTCTCGACGTTATTGATCAGCGTCGGGCGTCCCCACAACCCGCTTTCCGGCGGATAGGGCGGCCGGGGACGGGCTGCCCGCGTTTGCCCTCGATCGACGCGATCAGCGCGGTTTCCTCGCCGCATACGTACGCGCCCGGCTCCGATTCGGAGGTCGATTTGAAAATGAAAAGTGCTGTCGAACACGCGCCCGCCGAGCAGTCCTTCGCGCCGGGCTTGCTCGATGGCCGTTTTCACGCGCGCGATGGCCAGTGGCGATTCGCCGCGCGCATAAATGTAGCCCTGCTGCGCGCCCACGGCCCGCCCGGCAATCGCCATTCCTTCCAGCACCCGGTGCGGATCGCCTTCGAGAACGCTGCGATTCATGAACGCGCCCGGATCGCCTTCGTCCGCGTTGCAGACCACGTATCGGACCGGAGATGGCTGCCGCGCGACCAGTTCCCACTTCAGCCCAGTCGGATAACCCGCCCCGCCGCGCCCGCGCAGACCGCTCTTCTTGACCTCGGCGATGATTTCCTCGGGAGCCATTTCCGTCGCCGCGCGCAGCAGCGATTGATACCCTCCCATGGCGAGATAGTCGACGACGCGCTCCGGATCGGCTTTGCCGGAATTTGCCAGAATGATGCGGCGTTGCCCGGCGTAGAAGGGATGGTCGGGCCGGATCGCCCTCCCTTCGAACTTGCTCTGGTCTGCCTGCACCAGCGCCCTGGCATCCTGCGGCGTCACTTCCGCGTAGACAGCGTCGGCGGCCGAGCTGCGAACCAATGGGCCGCGGCAGCACAATCCCATGCATCCGGTTCCGCAGACCTCGACTTCCGCGGTCCGCCCCTGAGCCTGGACCTCCTTTTGCAACGCGGCACGTACCGCCTCCGCACCGGCCGAAAGACAACCCGCCACGGTGCAGCACAGGATGCGATCTTTCAGCTTCTGCTGCCGCTCCCGCTCAGCTTGGGAGATCTGATTAAGAATTTCCGCCGTCATGGGTTTCCTTAATCACGGCTTCGAGTTGTGCGGGCGTGACCCGCGACAAAGCGACCCCATCGCAGATCACCACAGGAGCCAATCCGCAGGACCCCAGGCAGCGTCCTGCCTCCATGGTCCACTTCTCAGGATTCGCGCCGCACGGCCGTGCAGCGCCGCCATCAGCTCAGTTCCGCCGGCGACATAACAGGCGGTTCCCATGCATACCACGGCGGAATGAGCCTTGGCAGGTGAGAATCGGAACAGATGATAGAAGGTCGCCACTCCCAGGACGCGGCTGGGCGGCAGCTTGAGTCTTCGCGCGATGGTCTTCAGGAGCGGCCGCGATAGGTAACCGTAGAGTTGCTGTGCGACATGCAGCACTTCAATCAGCGCGTCGCCTGAACTCTGATGCCGCGCGATCGCGCGCTCCAGCAGTTTATCGCGGCCGTCACCCGATGCCTGCTGGCCGCCGGACATCCTCGGGATCATCCCTGCCGCGCAGACTCCGGTTCCCGACGCATGTTGACGAGTTGCATTCTGGTCGCGTCCAGACGCTCAGTCACCAGTTCGAGCAGGCGCTTCATGAGCGCATAGCCCATCTCCGGATCTTGATCGCACGCCTCGCGGATGCGCGCGCCCGGAAACGCCACCGTTGAAACCGGCGAAAGCGCTCGAGCTTGAAAATGCGTCAGACTATCGGCCGCCAGCGCGGACCATCCCATTGCTTCGCCCGCGCGCAGCGTTTGAACCCGGACGGCCTGGCCATTGATATCCATTTCGAGCGCGACTTCCCCGGAGACAATCAAGTGCAGAAAGGAGGACTTGGTCGCCTTCACGGAAGATCAGCCGGCCGGTCCCGAACTGCTTTTCTTCGGCCAGGGGAAGCAGCTTTCGCAATTGCTTCGGCTCCAGCTCGCTCAGCAGCCGGTAAGCTCGCGTCATCTCGATAAATTGTTCGGGAATCACTGGTGGTGGTCTCCTCTTCAGCGCGGCTTCGACCGTCGAGCCGTTTCCGGCCGCGCCTCCTCGGCCTCCAGGTCGACTTCCGCCGAGCCCAATTTCTCTCCCAGCAGTTCGTACGCGCGCTTGGCTTCCTCCGCACCCACGCGCTCGGTTGCGAATCCCACGTGAACCCGAACGTAGTCCCCCACGTGGGCTTCCGGAACCAGATCGAGGAAAATCGGCCGGCGGGTGTCCGCGAATTGAACCAGACCCAGGCGGTTGTTCCGCACCGTGTACTCTTCCAGAATCTTACCAGGAACCTCAAAACTCATGACTTCTCCACAGCCGCCTTTCGCTCTTCCTCCTCGATTTCCTCGTGTCGGAATCACTTTGTAGCCGATGAAAATGCTGTCCATCAGCCCGCGCTTCTCTTCGCGCGAAATCAGCATGGCACAGATGCACGTGGAAGATGCCAAAGGCGATGAACACGAACATCAGGAAGAAGTGAATCAGCCGCAGGTTCGGGAAGCTGATCAACCGCGGGAATCCATCCGACCAGCGGCCGAGAAACGGCGCTGTGCCGCAGCCAGTTGTACATCACCAGGCCGGTGACGATCTCGACCAGCACCAGCGAGTAGAGACCCATGTAAGAAAACGCCGCCATGGCGTTGTGGCCGATCTTCGAAACCGGCGTCGGGCCGGATGAAGGCGTAGAACTTCATCACCTCCAGCATTTCCTTGAACTGCGCCGCGCGCAGCGGAACGTACTGTCTCCAGCGCACCCAGCGGTTGCCGGCGAAGAACAGGTAGATGCGCAGCAGGAACAGCGCGATGAAGATCATCCCGAACGCTTCATGGACGAAGCGGAACCAGCCCATCAGGAACGGATAGTTGCACCTGGCCGACGATGAACGGATCGTGGATGTAGTAGCCGGTGAAGGAAAGCACTCCGATCGAAAGCACCATCCCCCAGTGGAACAGGCGGAGCGGATACTGCCACACGTACACGCGCGATCGGCCGGCCCAACGTTCTGCTCCGGATGCCGGGCGTCCGTGAATGATGTTTCGTGGTCGACTGGCATGAGGACCTCCTCTGCACCTTGGCTGTCAAACCGCCTTCGGCAGTGTATACTTCCTTCCCTGTGCATCGATCACATGCACCGCGCAGGCGATGCAGGGATCGAAGGAATGAATGGTGCGCAGAATCTCGAGCGGCCGCGTCCGGATCGGCGACCGGCGTGTTCAGCAGCGACGCTTCGTAGGCGCCGCGCTGGCCCTGCGCGTCGCGCGGTCCGGCGTTCCAGGTGGTCGGAACCACGGCCTGATAGTTCTTGATCGACTTGCCGCTCGATCTCGACCCAATGGCCCAGCGAGCCGCGCGGCGCTTCGTGCCAGCCGAAGCCGCGCGGCCGAGCTGGGCCAGGTGCTGGGATCCCAGCGCACCGGATTGAAGATCGCGACCTTGCCGTGCGCCATGTTGGAGTCCAGTTGATCCACCCAGGTTTCCAGTTGCGTCGGCCATCAATCTGCGATTCGAGCGCGCGCGCCGCGATCCGGCCGAGCGTCGAGAACAGCACCGCGGGCGGCGCGTTCAGCGCCTTCAGCACGCCGTCGACCGCCGCCTGGATCTCCTTCTGGCCCGACGGCATAGCCCACCACCATGCGCGCCAGCGGCCCCACTTCCATGGGCTTGCCGTCATAGCGCGGCGTCTTCAGCCAGGAATACTTCTTGTCGACGTCCAGATGATCGTAGGGCGGCTTGGGACCGGTGTACTTCGGATTGGTCTCGCCCTGCGAAGGATGCTTGCCGTTGCCGTCGCCGTCCGAATACTCGTACCAGGAGTGGCTGACGGATTCGGTGATCTTGCGCCGGATCCACCGGATGGACCTTGGTCGAGATCGCGGCCGAGGACCACGCCGCGCGGGAACAGGAACGTCTTGGGGTCCTTCTCGATTTCCCGAGGAATAATCGCCGTAGGAGAGGAAATTGCCCAGGCCCTCGCCGCGCGAGAACCAGTCCTTATAGAAGGGAGCGATGGCCAGCACGTCGGGAATGTAAACCTGCTCGACAAACTTGCGCGCGCCTTTGACCAGTTGGCGCAGGAAAGTGATGCGCTCCGGATTGATGACCGCGAACGGCTCGTTCGGATCCATCGCCGTCGATCATGCCGCCCACCAGGAACGTCTGCGGATGCGGATTCTTGCCGCCCAGCACGGCGTGGATGCGGATGAAATCCTTCTGCCAGGCCAGCGCTTCGAGATAATGCGCGACCGCCAGCAGGTTCACCTCGGGCGGCAGACTGATAGGCCGGATGGCCCCAATAGCCGCTGGCAAACAGGCTCAGCTGGCCGCTATCGACCACGCCTTTGACGCGCTGCTGGATGCCTCGGAAATAGGTGGTGCTGGATTTTTCGTAATCCGAAATGGACTGCGCGATCTGCGAAGTCTTCGCCGGATCGGCCTTGAGCGCCGAGGCGACGTCCACCCAGTCGAGCGCGTGCAGGTGATAGAAGTGGATCACGTGATCCTGCACCATCTGCGAGCCGGCGATCAGGTTGCGGACGATGCGCGCGTTCTCCGGCACATCGATCTGCAGCGCGTCTTCGACCGCGCGGACGCTCGCCAGAGCGTGGACCATGGTGCACACTCCGCAGATGCGCTGCGCCCAGATCCAGGCTTCGCGCGGATCGCGGCCTTGCAGGATCAGCTCGATGCCGCGGAACATGGTGCCGGAGCTCCAGGCGTCGGAAACCTTTCCGCCGTCCACCTGCGCTTCGATGCGAAGATGGCCTTCAATGCGAGTGACTGGATCGACTACCAGGCGTGCCATGTCATGCCTCCTTTCCTGGTTTCGTCGGCGGCGCAGCCGGAGGTTGCGGAGCGGGCTTGATCATCTTGATCAGGCCGTGCGCGGTGACGCCGGCCACCACTGCGCCGACCAGGCCCAGGCCGATCTCGCCCGCGCGTGACTTCGACGCCGAAGCCGGGAACGTTGGGCAGGCGGTCGTAAAACGGCGACATGTGATCCCAGAAGCGCGGCGAGGCGCAGGCGATGCAGCCGTGTCCGGCGCGGATCGGCCAACTGGTGTGATCGTTCCACTGCACCACCGGACAGTTGAAGGTCGCCGCCGGGCCCTTGCAGCCCATCTTGTACAGACACCAGCCTTTGCGATGCCCTTCGTCGCCCCACTCGGTGACGAATCGGCCGGCGTCGTAGTGCGCGCGGCGCTCGCACTGATCGTGAATGACGCGGCCGTAGGCGAACAGCGGCCGGTTGTATTGATCGAGCGCGGGCAGATCGTTGAAGGTCAGGTAATGCACCAGCACCGCCGCCGTATTGGCCGGATTGTGCGGGCAGCCGGCCATGTTGATCACCTTGATCCCGGGCACGGCCTCCTGAACGCCCAGCGCGCCGGTCGGATTGGGCTTGGAGCGGACCAGCCCGCCGTCGAACGCGCAGGCGCCCACGGCGATGGTGGCCGCGGCGTTGCGGCAGACCTGTCTCGGCGATCTCCATAGCGCGTGTGGCCGCCGATGGTGCAATAGACGCCGCCGTCGGCGGTCGGAATCGCGCCTTCCACCACCACCAGATACTTGCCTTTGTCTTCCTTGACCACGCGATCCAGGACGTTCGATTCGCGGAGTCGCCCGCGCCCGCCATGATGACTTCGTGGTACTCCCACGAAAGCAGGTCGAGCACGACGTCGGCGACATCCGGATGGCTCGATCGCAGCATCGATTCCGAGCATCCGGTGCAGTCCTGAAATTGCAGCCAGACCAGCACCGGCTTCTTCGCCTTGCTGACGGCCGCGACGGTCTGGGCCAGATATCGTTCCGGCATGCGCCAGCGTGGCCAGCATGGCGCTGCAGAATTTCACCAATTGCCGGCGCGAGATGCCTCGGCGCGCCAGCGCTGTACCTAAATCAGTTTCCGGTGTTAGCATGTGCCGACCTCCTTCGTGGTCGTCTCCGCTTGATTAGGACAGGAGCAACTCGGCCAAGGGCTTCGCCGAGGCTTTCTTGCGTTCCGCGCGCGCGGCGAGCCAGTTCAGCCATCGGTCGAATCCGGCGCCGGTGGTGCAGGACGTTTCGATGATTTCGATGTCCGGATGAATCTGGCGCGCATTCTCGCGCGCCAGCTCCGGCTTGAACGGAACGTGCGGAAGCAGATCGACCTTGTTCAAGATCATCAACTCCGCTTTGCGGAAAATGCCCGGATACTTCAGCGGCTTGTCTTCGCCCTCGGTGACGCTCAGCACCACGATCTTTGCGTCCTCGCCCAGATCGTAGCTGGTGGGGCAAACCAGGTTGCCGACGTTTTCGATCAGCAGCAGTTCGAGTCCGTTGTCCAGCCAGTCCGTCCAGATGCTTCTCCACCATGCGCGCATCCAGATGGCACGCGCCGCCGTGGTGATCTGGCGCACCGGATAGCCATAGCGCCGCAGGCGGCTGCGCGTCGTTTTCGGTCTGGATGTCGCCGGTCAGAACCGCGGCCCGCGTATGCAGCGGGCAGACAGCTCCAGCGTCTGTTCGAGCAGCGCTGTTTTGCCCGCGCCCGGCGAGCCGATGAAGTTCAGCGACAGTGTGCCCGTGCCCGCCGAGCGCGCTCGCGCAGCCGCGCCGCGATCTGGTCGTTCTCGCTCAGTACCTTCTTTTCGATTGCAACCCGATTCATGCCGCTCACCTCCTCGTGACTCCTCCAGATCCAGATACGCCAGCTCCAGTTCATCGCCGCGACAGTCCGTCCTCGACCCGGCACCACTCGATTTCCAGCTCCAGCGGCTCCAGCTCCGTGCCCTTCACCAGCGCTTCGAAGCAAAACCGCAACGAGTCCGATCCACGCCCGCGAACTCGCCGATCCGCAACCCGACCTTCGACGCCCGATGTCCGCGGATAGCGGTGCAGTTCCTTGTGCACCGCCTCGAGATCGAACTCGCGATGCCCATCTCGTGCATGGCGAAATCCTCTCAACAAATCCGCGGCAGTTGATCGCCCGCCAGCATATCGACAATGCGAGTCGATCCGAATGCCGTTTTCATAGTCACCAGTCCTGCACGTTTCTCACCAACCGTTCCGATGATCGCCGCCTCTCGACCGCGCGCGATGACGCCGCATCGCTGCGAGGACTTCGTCGGCCGCTTCCGGCGCCACGATCGCCACCAGCTTCCCTTCATTGGCGACATACAGCGGATCCAGGCCCAGCAACTCGCACGCGCCCCTCACCTCGTCGCGCACCGGGATCCTGGTTTCTTCGATCTGAATGCTCACGCCGGACTGCGCCGCGATCTCGTTCAGTGCGCTCGATAACCCACCCCGCGTGGGATCGCGCAGGCAGCGGATCGCGGTCGAAGACGCCGAGCATCGCCGCCACCAGCTCATGCAGCGGCGCGGAATCGCTTAAGATCTCGGTCTCGAACTCCAGGCCTTCGCGCCTGGCCAGGATCGCGATGCCGTGGTCGCCGATCGGCCCGCTCAGGATCACCCGATCGCCCGGCCGCGCCTGGCTGGCCGACAGCCGCACGTCCGTCCGGCACCAGCCCGATTCCCGGTGGTGTTGATGAAAAGGCCGTCGCCCTTTCCCCTCTCGACGACCTTTGTGTCGCCGGTGACGATGGCCACTCCCGCGGCCGCCGCCGCCTTCGCCATCGAAGCCGCAATCCGGCGCAGATCTTCCATGGGAAACCCTTCTTCGAGAATGAATCCCGCGCTCAAGAACAGCGGCCGCGCCCCGCCCATCGCCAGATCGTTCACCGTGCCGTGCACCGCCAGCGATCCGATATCGCCGCCGGGAAAGAACAGCGGCTTCACCACGAAGGAATCCGTGGTGAACGCCAGCGCGCGACCGCCGATCTCGAAAATCGCCTGGTCGTCCAGGCGGTCGAGCACCGGGTTCGAGAACAGCGGCAGAAAGACGTCGCGCAGCAGCTCCGCGCTCAGCCTGCCCGCCGCTGCCGTGGCCGAGCACGATGCGTGTCGCGCACGGCTCAAGCGGCGCCGGACAAGTGAAACGGATCTGCGATTGCATGTCGATGGCATGTTCAGGCATGGCGTCTGTATTGGTAGTAGGCCGCGCAAGCGCCTTCGGCCGAAACCATCGGCGCGCCCAGCGGCGTCATGGGCGTGCAGCGCGTGCCGAAGGCCGGGCAATCGACCGGCTTCTTCAGCCCTTGCAGCACCAGCGCGCTGATGCACTCCTTCGGCTCTTCCGCGTTCAGATCCTCCACGTCGAACACGCGTTCGGCGTCGAAGGCCGCATACTCCTCGCGCAGCCGGTACCCGCTCGCCTGCGATCGCGCCGATGCCGCGCCATTTGCGGTCGGAAACCTCGAACACCTCGCGCATGATGCTGCTGCGCGGCCAGGTTGCCTTCGTAACTCACCGATCGCGCAGTACTGGTTCTCCACCTCCGCGCGCCCCTCTTCGAGCTGCGCCACCAGCATCGCAGATCGCTTCCAGCAGATCCACCGGCTCGAACCCGCCCACCACGATCGGCACGTGGAATTCGCCGAGCCAGCTCCTCGTACTCGCTGATAGCCCATCACCGTGCAGACGTGGCCCGGGCGCGATGAATCCCTGCACGCGGTTCGATGGGCGAATCCAGAATCAGCCGCATGGCCGGCGGCACCAGCACGTGCGACACCAGCATCGAGAAATTGGTCAGCCCTTCGCGCTTGGCCTGCCACACCGCCATGGCATTGGCCGGCGCCGTGGTCTCGAAGCCGACGCCGAAGAACACCACCTTGCGATCCGGATTCGCGCGCGCGATCTTCACCGCGTCCAGCGGCGAATAGACGATGCGCACGTCGGCGCCGTTGGCCTTGGCCTGGAACAGATCCGACTCGCGAGCCCGGCACGCGCAGCATGTCGCCGTAGGAAGTGAAAATCACGCCCGGAAGCGAGGCGATCCGGATCGCGCGGTCCACCATCTCGAGCGGCGTCACGCACACCGGGCAGCCCGGGCCGTGCACCAGTTCGATCTCCGGCGGCAGCAGTTCGTCGATGCCGTAGCGCATCAGCGTGTGGGTCTGGCCGCCGCACACCTCCATCAGCACCCAGGGCCGCGTGACGTTGCGCGCGATCTCGCCCGGCGATCGCCAGCGCGATCTGCGGGTCGCGATACTCGTCGACGTACTTCACGGCGTGCCGCCGTTCTGCCGGGTCACGAGCCAGGCCTTCTTCCTCGAGCGCCCCGATCTGCGCCAGATATTGATAGGTTCGCGCGGCTTCTTCTTCGTCCACGCGTCGAGATCGCGAATCCGACGTGGACCAGCACGAAGTCGCCCGGCCTTCACCTCCGGCGTGAACGCCAGGTTGACGGTCTTCCGCACGCCGCAGAAATCGACGTTCGCGGTGCGGAAGGCGGGATCTCCGTCCTCCACGCTCAGAACCTTTCCAGGGACCGCCAGGCACATAGGATTTGCTCTTGGCTCACGCAACTCAATGCCCACACTGCGATTGCGAAAAGAGAGGTATTCTCAATAGCATGCAGGTTCCGTCGAACACCGACTGCGCTATTTGACCCAACTGGGTTATGACCCACAAAATCTCCACCCAATCTCATCCGAGCCCCAATCGCGGTGCAGGATCTCGGACTTCTCCTATCCTGTGACCTTGCAAACTCGGAAATCACGAATTTCTTGAGAGTTCATTCAGAAGAGGCCCACATCCTTGGTGATCGGTACAACGACGACCCGCAAGGCAGTACTAAAAGGTCTGAAAAGTGCAGATCGGGGAACAGAAAGCCGTTGCATCGCGTCCGCCCAGAGACCACAACGGCGAAGGAGGGGTCTTGAAACTACTAATGACTCAATGGCGTGTTCTGGCAATCGTGGGTTTGGTGGCAGCGAGCCTGACAAGCGCTCCGCGCCGGTCGTTTTCCTCTCACGAAAAGGCATTCTACGCGGATCCGGCTGTGGTTCAATTTGTAAATCCGGGTCTGAACATAACAATTAACTCAGCCAGCATCTCAAGTAAAGGCGTCATCACGGTTGTTTATACCGTTACCGATCCAAATGGCCTCCCGCTCGACTCGCGGGCGTGACCACGCCGGGCGCGATCAGCTTGAGTTTTGTTGCTGCGGTGCTTCCCAATGCGTGGAGGACTACACGGCCTACACCACGCGCACGTCACTGGCACGGTGCTCGCCACCACGCAGCAGCCGGGAGCGGATTCGGGCGGCGCGACCACGCAGGTCGGACCGGGCCAGTATCAATACGTTTTCAACACTACGGCGCCCGCCGGCTTCGACGCGACGGCGACGCATACCATCGGCATCTACGGATCGCGGAATCTGACGACCTTCAACCTGGGCACCAACTACGCCAGCACCACGTTCAACTTCGTGCCCAACGGCGCGAAAGTGACCCAGGTTCACGACATCATCAAGACCGCGAGCTGCAACACCTGTCACGATCAGTTGTCGGCGCACGGCGGATCGCGGCGCGGGTATCGATATGTGCGTGTTGTGCCACACGCCGCAAAACATCGACCCGAACACGGGCGCCACACTGGACGCGAAGGTCTTCTTCCACAAGATCCACATGGGTGAGAATCTGCCCAGCGTGAAGGCCGGGACTCCGTATATTCCGGCGATCAATCAATTCGGAACTTTCGACTTCTCGACCGTGGTGTTTCCCGCCGATCCCAGGGCGATCCGCGGCGCTGCGAAACCTGCCATTCGCAAACCACGGGCGCAGCGCAGGCGACCGATTTATCTGACCTATCCGACGCGCGCGGCCTGCGGCGCCTGCCACGACGACGTGAACTTCGCCACCGGCGCGAATCACCCCGGCGGCATCCAGATTGACGACAATCAGTGCGCGAACTGCCACATTCCGCAAGGCGAAATGGATTTCGACGCATCGATCATGGGCGCGCACGTGGCGCCGACGGCGTCCAGCCTGCTCTCGGGTCTGGACGTCGACATCACGGAGGTCGCGAACGGAACGGCGGGGAGCGCGCCGGTGGTCTCGTTTCACGGTGCTGGACAAGAACGGGAACGCGGTTCCGCTGTCGGCGCTTGGCTCGATCTCGTTCACCATGGCCGGGCCGACCACCGATTACGGCTACACCAGCTTCGGAAGCGACGTCACCACGCCGGGCTATGTGACCGAAAGCGCCAGCGAAAGCCACTTGCGACGCAAGCGGGAACTGCACGTACACGTTCACGCACGCCGTTCCGGCCAAGGCGACCGGCACGTATGCGATCGGCGTCGAGGCGCAGGCGCACGAGACTGTGCCGGAGCTAGTCGGTGGAGCAACGGTGCAAACGCGATTCAATACGGCGCGCCGAATCAGGTGTCGTATTTCTCGGTGGACGGCTCGCCGGTGGCGCCGCGGCGCCCGGTGGTCGCGCTGAGCAACTGCAATCAATGCCACGTCGCGCTGTCGCTTCACGGCGCGCTCGCAACAACACGGAATACTGTGTGATGTGCCACAATCCGTCGAACACGGATGCCTCGACCCGCGCAGCCGCGACCAATCGCTGCGGATAAGGCCGCGCCGCCGCAGGGCATCAACTTCAACCTGCTGGTGCACCGCATCCACTACGGCATCAATATGCAGGCGTCCAACCGGCCGTATATCGTGGTCGGCTTCGGCGGAAGCCACAACGACTTCAGCGGAGTACCTGTTCCCGGCGCTGAGCCCCACCGGCGCGGCGACCGATACCAGGAACTGCTCGATGTGCCACGTCAACGGCAGCGAGCAGAACGATCTGCCGCTTACGGGCTCAATGCAGGTGGTCGATCCGCAAGGGCCGATCAATCCGATCCAGCCGTTCACCTCGGCGTGCACCGGTTGCCACGTGGACATTCCGACAGCCTCTCACGCGCTCGCGAATACCACGACGCTCGGGCGAGGCCTGCACGTCTGCCACAGCTCCGGAGCGGAGCTTCGCGGTCGATCAGGTGCATGCGCAGTATTGAGCATGAAGCCGGTTCTGTCTTCTGATTGCGGCTGGCTGACCACTGCGCGCGCAGACTCCGGCCAGCGTTTCCCCGCGGGCTACGCGGATCGGAAACCTGCAAGATCTGCCACGAAGATATCTATAACGCGTTCGCCAAAAGCCCGCATCACCTGGTCGATCGAGACCAGACAGGCGAAAGCGCGGCTGGAAGGGGCGCGGCTGCGAATCCTGCCACGGCCCGGCGCAGAAGCACACCGAATCGGCCGATCGGCCGCGAACATCCGCAATCCCGCAAGCTGGCGCCGCCGCCGCCGACAAGATCTGTCTCACCTGCCACCTGAATCAGCCGACCCACGTCGGCCGGCTGGAGAGCAGCCACGCGAAGGATCAGGTCGCCTGCACGTCCTGCCACAAAGTCCATGCCAACGGGCCGGACGGACTAGTGGTTCGCAAGCCGGCGGCGATCAACGAGCAGTGCGCGAGCTGCCATCTTAACGTGTGGGCCCAGTTCCAGCGGCCCAATCATCACAAGCTGCCCGAAGGCGCGATGAGCTGCGTCGATTGCCACAATCCGCACGGCAGCATTCGTCCGGCGATGACGCAGAGCCTTCGCCGCCAATGAGCCGGGATGCCTCAACTGCCATGGCGACAAGCGCGGACCGTTCACGTTCGAGCACGCGCCGGTGCGGTTTGAAGGCTGCGCGGCCTGCCATGAGCCGCATGGCTCGGCCAATCCGCGGATGCTGGCGCGGCAGGAAGTGCGCCTGGTGTGCCTGGAATGCCACGCCAATCTTCCCACCGGTCAACACCACCGGCACCATCGGCGTCGTGCCGCCGGCGTTTCACGATCTGCGCTCGCCGCGTTTCCAGAACTGCACGGTCTGCCATCAGAAGATTCACGGCAGCTACGTGGATAGGAATCTGCTGCGATGAGACGGCTATCGCTTTCGCTTGTGCTGCGCTGGTCGTTGCTCGCATCGGCTCAGCACCGGCTCAACGCCGCGCAGCCAACGCTCCGCCGCAAGCACGCGCGGCAACTCCGCGCCAGCGCTGCACGCCGCCGCGGCCGCCGACACCAGACGCATGCCGTCACCCGTGCCCTCGGCCGAATCCTGGCTCACCGGCTCGATCGATCTCGGCTATCGCTGGCGCACCGGCGTCGGCGGCAGCTTCGACACCTACCGCAGCATCGTGAATCTCGGCTCGGGACCGAAGCTGCTGGGCGCCGACTTCACCCTCACCGATCCCAAGCATCGCGCCTTCGACCAGATCCGAGTGCGCGCCTACAGTTGGGGCGACGAGCCGTACCAGACCGTCCATCTCGACGCGAAAAAATCGAAGCTGTACGATTTCAACGCCGACTATCGCGACATCGCCTATTTCAATTTCCTGCCTTCCTACGCCGACCCGCTGCTGGCGCGCGGCATCGTGCTCAACGAGCAATCCTTCGACACGCGCCGCCAGCTGGGCAGCTTCCAGCTCGATCTGCTGCCGGGCAACTGGTTCATCCCCTACTTCGCCTACGATCGCGATTCCGGCACCGGCACCGGCGCGACGACGTTCGTCACCGACGCCAACGAATTTCCGGTGCCCAACACGCTGCGCGATCTGACCAATCTCTACCGCGGCGGCGTCCGCTTCGAGCTGCGCCGGTTTCACGCGACGCTCGAGGAGGGCGGCACCACGTTCAAGAACGATCAGAGCGTCTTTCAGAACCCCGGCTCGACCAATTTCGGCAACGTCGCGACGCCGGTCTTCGGCCAGACAATCGATCTGACCAGTCTGCTGGCCGCCTACGGCGTTCGCGGCGCCAGCATCTACAGCAAGGGACTGTTCACGGCCGAACGCCACGTCCTGGCTCGATCTCTACGGCCAGTTCCTGTACAGCCAGCCCGACACCAACGTCAACTATCAGCAGACCGACACGGGCAATCTGTTATTGCAGAGCCAGCTGCTGTTCTATACCAGCCAGCAGTATCTGGTCTCCGCCGCGGCCAAGCTGCCCCACACCACCGGCAGCCTCGGCGCGGAGATCCGGCCGTTGCGCCGCGTGCGCATCGTCGAATCCTGGCTCACCGACCGCCTGCACAACGCGGGCTCCGCGGCTCCACCCAGACACTCGACCGGCACCGGCGTCTCGCAGCAGATGGCTGCCCTGCTCGCCTCCTCCCTGGTGACCAACTACAGCCAGGAAGAGATCGACGTCTTCTACGACGCCACGTCCAAACTCACGCTGCGCGGCGGCTATCGCTATGTGTGGGGCGACGCCAACGACGCCGTTCTGCCGCCGGAGGGACTGGTGAGCTCGGATCAAGCCAAGCTGCGGCGCAATGTCGGCATCGGCGGAGTGACCTTCCGTCCCACCCAGAAAATCTCACTCTCCGGCGAAGCCGAAGGCGCCTCGAGCGGCGGCGCCTACTTCCGCACCAGCCTGTACGACTATCAGAAGGTCCGCGCGCAGGCGCGCTATCAGGCGCTCAACTCGCTCAGCCTTGTCGGCGGATTTTACCTGCTCGACAATCAAAACCCGGTGCCGGGCGTGAATTACGATTACCGGTCGCAGCAGGAATCGCTGTCGCTGTTCTGGGCGCCCGGCGGCGGCAAGTTCTGGGATTTCCAGGGTTCCTACACACGCTCCACGCTGCACTCGGATATCGGCTATCTGGATCCCGAGACGCTGACGGCGCAAACGTCGCTCTATCGCGACAATGCCCACACCGCCACCGCGCTGTTCAACATCAAGCTGCCGCAGCGGCGCTAAGGAATCGCGCCGAAGCTCACGCGCCGGCGGATCGTTCTTCATCTCCTCGGGCAGCCGGCCGACCAGCTACTATCCAGCCGCTGGCAACCCTCTGGCTGCCCGATCAGCAAGAATATGAACTGGTTCGCGGAGTGGCGCTATTACGGATATGGCGAAGCTTTCTACCTCTACGAAGGCTTCCGCACGACACCTGGTGACCACCGGACTGAGGTTCACACGATGACCACGAGCGCTGGTAATCCTGTCCGCCGTCGGCCGTAGCGCCTTCATGCCGCGGCCACCGTCGCGCCGGATTCCGCGCGCGGCGCGCAGCTTGTTCGAAACGCTCTCCTGCGTTCAATGCCACAGCATCAACGGCAAGGGCGGAACGGTCGGACCCGACCTGGGCCGCCGGATCGACCGCAACTTCACGCCCGCGTCGCTCGCCGCCACCATGTGGAACCACGCGCCGTCCATGTGGGCGGCCATGCGCGACGCGCAACATCACGGCCCGGCGACCTCAATGAGCAGGCGGCCGCGGACCTGTTCGCCTACTTCTATTCCGCCCGTTTCTTCGAGAAGCCGGGCGACGCCGGCCGCGGCAAGACATCTATTCTCCGTCAAACATTGCGCGGACTGCCACGGCCTGACGGCCGCGAAAATTCCCGAAGCCAAGCCGGTTGCCCAATGGGAATCCATCGGCCAACCCATGGCGCTGGTGAACGCGATGTGGAATCATGCCGCGACCATGCGCCAGGAATTCGCGAAGAAAAAGCTGGCCTGGCCCGAGCTGACCTCGCAGGATCTCACCGATATTCTGGTGTACGTCCGAAATCTTCCTTCCCTGCGCAATGAGCCGGCGCATGTTGAGATCACCTCCGGCGCAAACGGCCAGGCTCTGTTTGAGTCGAAAGGGTGCTCCGGGTGCCATAAAGGAAAGCTCGCGCTTCCGCCTCGCCTCAAGAACCAAACGCTCACCGATATCGCCGTGGCCATGTGGAATCACGAACCGAAAATGACCCCCACCCCCGCCCAGCTTAGCTCCGATGAAATGCGCGAACTCGTGAGCTACCTGTGGGCCGGACAGTTTTTCCGCGACGAAGGCAACGCATCCGCGGGCGCGCAGGTGTTTAAGTCCAAACAGTGCGCGGGTTGTCATCAAGACGCATCCAGCGGCGCGCCGTCGCTTGAAGGAAAATCGTTTACGGCAGCCGCCATGGTTTCGGCTCTGTGGCATCACGGACCCGGGATGCTCGATAAAATGAAGGCGAAAAACATCGCGTGGCCGCGTTTTGAAGATCACCAGATGTCGGATCTTCTGGCTTTTCTGAATTCGAACCGTCCCGCCAATAAGGGGAAGCCTTAACGATTCGCGCTCCACACTCAAATTCGATCCATGGAACCCTCCAAGCCCATTCTGTCCAGAGTTCTTCAACGACTCCAGCCAGTTATCTATCTATCCAGTAATCCGATCAGTCTCGCCGGCGTGGTATTGGTCACCTTAGGCGGCGGTCTGTGGTTGTTTCTGCTGCCGACGCTGCTGCGCGGCTTCACCGAGAATCCCTACGTCGGCATTCTCGCGTTCATGCTTCTGCCGGGAGTCTTTTTCTTCGGCCTGATGCTGATTCCGGTGGGAATCCTGATACGCCGCCGAACCCTGCGCGCGCGCGGGTTGCCGATCACGGACCTCCCGCCGATGACGTTTGAAAGTCCGGAGTTGAGACGCCTGTTTGCTTTCGTCGCCGCCACCACCGTGGCCAACATCATCATCGCGTCCCAATGGGGCTACTCCGCGGTCAACTACATGGATAGCGACCAGTTCTGCGGGAAGACCTGCCACCAGGTGATGCAGCCCGAGTACACGGCATATCAAAACTCCCCGCACTCGCACGTCGGATGTTCCGGATGCCACATCGGCGCCGGCGCGTCCTGGTTCGTCAAGGCGAAAATCTCGGGCGTGGGACAGGTATTCGCCGTAATTCTGAACGATTACCCGCGGCCGATTCCTTCGCCGGTCCAGAATCTGCGCCCCGCGCGCGAAACCTGCGAGCAGTGCCACTGGCCGCAACGCTTTTCCGGCGACCTCTTCTCCGTTCGCACCAGCTACGCTTCGGACGAACAGAACACGCCGTCCTATACCGTCCTGCTGCTCAAAGTGGGCGGGTATCAGACGTGGAGAGGAGGTGTCGGCATTCACGGCGCCCACCTCGATCCCAAAGCACAGATCGTTTATACATCCACTGACGGGAAGCGGCAGACCATCCCTCAGGTGACCTACACGGCTCCCAACGGGAAAGTGACCGTCTTCAAGTCTAACGATGTGAAAGTGACACCGGAACAGCTGGCGAGCGGAGAGACGCGCACCATGGACTGTATGGACTGTCACAACCGTCCCGCCCACGCCTTTCAACTGCCCGACCGCGCCATCGATCGGGCGCTGGGCGATGGTCGCATCAGCACAACCTTGCCGTTTATAAGAAAACAGGCAGTGGATGCGCTGCAGCGCGATTATGCGGGTCGTGACGCAGCGGCGCGCGGAATCGCGACGTTGCTCGAGAGCTATTACCGGTCAAATTACCCGCAGATCGCTCAAAACCGTGCCAGTGACATCACCAACGCGGTAGAGGCTGTGAAGGCAATCTATTTGCAGAATGTATTCCCGGAAATGAAAGTCAGCTGGGGCGCATATTCGAACAACATTGGACATATGGACTCTCCCGGCTGTTTTCGCTGTCATGACGGAAACCACGTGAGTTCCGACGGGCGCGCGATCCCTAACGATTGTAATACCTGTCACGATGTCCTGGCCATGGAGGAGAAAAATCCGAAAGTCCTGACCGATCTCGGCTACACCGGAACGCACTAACAGACGAACGGCTGGCTAGGAGGATGTCGAAAAAGAGGGATTGGTTGCACTGTTCCGCTTGAAGGGTTACAGGCGCTCAGTCCCTTTTTTCCGACATGTAGAATGCCGCGCGATAGGAGGACCCATGAAACGGGTCATCACGCTGTTTCTTTTAGCAGGGCTGTCGCTGACAGCTCACGCGGCGGGCCTGGACTGCTTGTCCTGCCACGACGAAAAAGGGCCCGCGACCAAAGCGAGCGTGCACGGAAGCCTGACCTGCACCGCATGCCACTCAACCATTCAGGCGTATCCACATCCTGAGAATCAGAAAGCGCAAGTGAATTGCGCCGGCTGTCACGCCGACGCCGGCTCCGGCGTAGCCGCCAGCGTCCACGCCCACGCGGGTGCACTGCCGTGTTTGAACTGCCACGGAAACGCGCATACCATTCTCGCCTCCAGCAATCCCAAATCCCTGACCTACCCGCAGAATCTTCCGCGGACCTGCGGCGAATGCCACGGCACCAGACAGGGCAATGTAAGCGAAGTGTACTCGAAATATATCGATTCCATTCACGGTTTCGCCCTCACCAAAGACGGCCTGCTGGTGGCGGCGAGTTGTGCCAGTTGCCATGGTGCGCACAAGATTCTGAGCAGTAAGGATCCCAACAGCCGCACCAATCGCGCCCACATCGTCGATACCTGCGGCACCTGTCATGGCGGTCCGAAAACAGCTTATGCCGAGAGCATTCACGGCCAGATGCTGGAGGCAGGATCCGACCAGGCACCCGTCTGCACCAGCTGTCATACAACCCACCAGATCTCAAGCATGCGCGAGGTCAGCACTCAAATCAAGACCGCCGCCACCTGCGGAGGCTGCCACAAAGACGAGTACTCCACCTACGGCGACACGTTCCATGCGCAGGTGTCCGCGCTCGGCTACCGGCAAACGGCGCGCTGCTGGGATTGCCATGGATTCCACGACATTCTTCCCGCGTCGGATGCAAAGTCGACTGTCGCGCCCGCGAATCTGATTAAGACTTGCGGCAAGTGTCACGCGAACGCGAACGCGAGCTTCGTCGAATACGATCCACACGCCGACGCGAGCGACGGCAAGAAGTATCCGTTACTGCATCTTTCGGCAATTTTCATGAACCTGCTGCTGGCGGGCGTGCTCGGGTTCTTCGCCCTGCACACCCTTCTGTGGTTTATCCGCGCACACACCGCGAAGGAAGGCCCGGCGCACAGCCGGAGCTAGGAGTGAGCCATGCCAACATCGGAATTCAACCTGACGTCCGGAAGCAAGAGGAAGCTATGAACCAGCCCGAACCGCAATATTACGTCCGCTTTTCGCTGCCCCAACGTTATCTGCACGGCGTGCTGGCGGCGACTTTTCTCGGATTGGCGTTCACCGGACTGCCGCTGCGGTTCAGCAGCGCGCCGTGGGCGCTCGCGCTGTCCAATGCGGTCGGCGGCTTCGGCGCGATTATCTTCTTTCACAAGTTTTGTGCCGCCGCTTTGACCCTCGCCTTCGGGATTCACGTCGCCAACCTGGTCTACCGCCTCGTTTCGCGGCGCGAATTCGGTCTGGTATGGGGCCCCAATTCGCTGGTGCCGAATCTCAAAGATATTCAGGACTTCTTCGGCAACCTGAAATGGTTTTTCGGCCTCGGGCCCAAACCCAAGTTCGACCGCTACGCGTATTGGGATAAGGTCGATTACTGGGCCGTGTTCTGGGGCATGGGAATCATCGGCTTCTCCGGGTATGCCATGTGGTTCGCGCCCTTTTTCGCGAAGTTCATCCCCGGCTCCTGGCTCAACATTGCCTTGCTGATTCACGGTGAGGAAGCGATCCTGGCGGTCGGCTTCATCTTCACCATTCATTTCTTCAACACGCACCTCCGGCCTGGCAATTTTCCGATGGATCTCACCATCTTCACCGGCCGCCTGACCGAAGAGGAGCTGAAGGAGAAGCATCCGGAAGAGTATCAGCGCCTGCTCGCCTCCGGTGAGCTGGACAAATACCGCACCGTGCCGCCTCCGACCTGGCTTAAGAATTTCGGTCGCGTGGTCGGCGGAGCCGCCGTCGCCGCCGGCCTGGTGATGCTGGTGTTGATGATCGTGGCGTTCGTGCGCTAAAGAAAGGGGGCTGATATGTTGCCCTTTCGGAAAATCCTGTTCCCAGTCGACTACTCAGAGCCCTGCCGGGCCATCATCCCGTACGTGAAGGAGATGGTCCGGCACTTCTCCGCCGAACTGACCTTGGTGCACGCCTACGGACCCGAAGCCCTCGCGCTCAGCGAGCTCGCCATCACAGATCCCCGGTTGCCCGAGGAAGCCCGCGAACTGGAGGAGCAGCGCCTGCACCAGTTCGCCCAAGAAACCTTTCCCGGCCAGCACGTCGAATCCATGGCGAAGTTAGGCGAGCCGGGCAGTATCGTGCATCAGGTGGTGCAGCATCAGGGAGCCGATTTGGTGATGCTGGCGACCCACGGTCTCGGGCCGGTTCGCCGCTTCCTCCTCGGCTCGGTGGCAGCTAAGGTTCTTCACGACGTCAGTGCGGCCGTGTGGACCGGTACCGGCTCCGTTTTCTCCGGTCACGCTCCCAAAGTCCCATACCGGTCCATCTTGTGCGCTGTCGATCAGGGCGACACGGAGGATGAGGAAGCCGCGGCCGTGCTAAAAGCCGCCTCGGCATTCGCCCGCGGCTACGACGCCTGCTTGTCGCTGGTCCACGTCGTCGAGACGCCTCCCCCCACTGCCGAAATCGACTTCAGCCCCTACTTGAAGGAACTGATGGCCAACGCCGATTTCAAGGTGCGAGAACTCAAAGGAACGTTGGGAATCGACGCGCCGCATTCCGTAATCGATGCGCGGATTCCGGACGGCATACGCCAGGAAGCCCTGCGCCGCAATGCCGACCTGATCGTCACCGGCCGCGGCCACGCGCAAGAGACGTTCAACATCGTCTCGTCGCGCCTATACCCGATCGTCCGGCAATCGCCGTGCCCGGTTTTGAGCGTGTGAGCAATTTGAATCACCCGCGGCTATGATAGCTGTGAGCGGTTTCTTTGGGGCCTGTATGCCGAACATCCAACACATCCTCTTCCCTTTTGATTTCTCCGAGCAAACGTTGCTGGCCGCTCCTTTCGTCCGAGCCGCCGCCGATCGTCTTCAAGCTAGAATCACTCTGATCAGCGTCCTGCCCCCCGTATGGGAGGTCCCGTCGGAGGGCGCGATGCCTGTCTTGATGCCTACCGACATCGAACAGATGGAGCGCGCGCTCAAAGCCCGCCTCGACTTGGCTCTGCCTCACGAGTTCGCCGGCCTCTCCGTGGAGCGCATTACGACTTCAGGAGATCCGGCGTTGCAGATTGTGGAGTTTGCACACTCGAACGCCGTGGATCTGATCATGATGCCTACCCACGGCTACGGCGCATTCCGCGGATTATTGCTTGGGTCCGTGACCGCCAAAGTTCTGCACGACGCGAAATGTCCGGTCTGGACCGCGACCCATGCCGAGCAGCAGCGATCCTCGCCGATCCCACGTGCGATTTTGTGCGCGGTGGACGGAACTCCCGCCACCCCTGCCCTGATGCAATGGGCGATGGAATTCAGCCTGCGGATCGCGGCCACGGTGAAGTTTCTTCACGTAGTGCCGCCCGTTAGCGATTGGCTGGCCATTCCCGAAGAAAGAGAACTTCAGGAACAGGTGCGCGAAGAAGCGCGCGTCAAACTTGAAGGTCTTGGTAAATCCGCGGCCCCAGACGCGACGTTGCGCGTCGCCGTAGGCCGAGTTGCCGCAACTGTGACCGAGGAGGCACGGCAGGAAGGCGCCGATCTGATCGTGATCGGACGCGGCTCTCTCCAGTCAACCCTGGGCCGCTTGCGGACCCACGCCTATACCATCATTCAACAATCGCCGTGCCCGGTCCTAAGCGTCTAGGCGATCGCCCGCGACGCTGCGTTCCCGGTCCTGCGCTCCGCCTGCCAGCGGACCGCCCAAATCGGAAGCTCATTGCGTTCCGCCAGCACCGCCATCACGCGCGCCGGATCTCCTAAGTCGTTCCAGCCCTCGTCGCGGAGCCGCACAGCCATCAGTTGCGCCGCCGCCGGCGTCAAAACCTGTCGCGCGAAATCCACCGTGTCGATCTGGTCGTAAACCCAATCGGCTATGCGCGTCTCGACATTCGCCGCAGGCAGTCTGTGGATCGAGCGAAGCGCTTTGAGAAGTCCAGGCACCGCTTCCGCGGTCATATTCAGGAATGCGCTGGCCCGTCCCACCATGACGAACGTGTTCCAAAGGCAGCCGGTCTGGAACAACAGCTCAGCCATCGGCAAGGTCGGCTTTTCATGAAACCCCACCACGCGTGACGCGTCTCCGAGCGGGCCCCCGAGGTTCTCCCCCACCTCGATCCATCCGTATTCCACTTCCGGACCTCTCGGATGCACACCCAGAAGCACCACGGCTTCCGGCCTTCCTTCCGCAATCCCGAACGCCGACTCCAGGGCCCGGGTGAAAGCCTTTTCGTTCGAATAGGAATGATCGCAAGGTAGAATCGCAACCGTAGCGTCGCGATCCATTTGGAAAATCCGCAGCAGGGAACATACGATCGCCGGGCCCGTTCCTCGACTGCACGGCTGCACGATTCTTTGCGAGGCCCGATCGGCCAGCTCCCGCGCGTAGTAAGTCTGATGAGTTCGCGTAACCGTGTAAAGAATCCGGTCCGGGGAGACGCTTCGCTCAGTCCTTAGTCCCGCCTCCTCCAGCAGGGTAAGCTCGCCCAGGATGCGGCAAAACTGCTTCGGACGATCGTCGCCCGAAATGAATTGCGTCAGCTTCCGCAGGCGCAAGCCATCCCCACCTGCCAGGATCACCGCCCAACGCCGGTCCGCCCTCGCCGCAACTCTATCGAACTTCCCGTTTGAATACATCGCCGCCCGATCGCCTTTGCGCATGCCAACGAGCCCGTATTGATTGAGATGCATCTCAAGCCCTTTTTTTCTTTTTTTTTGCGTTTTTTTTCGGCCGGGACCATTTCTCGCTGCCGCACGCGAATGGCCACAGTCATTCCACTCGAAACTCGCGAAATTCGGCTTACGACATGACCGTGATCCTCGGTTGTGTGAAATAGCACAAGACGGATAGCACTCGATCGGCATAGGCTCCCAAGGTGCTAAATGTTGGTAGCGTACGGGTGGAATTTTTCTCATAAGTTTCACTGCCCGTCGGCATATAATTGAAGCGACCTCGCAAAAGGCGGCCCCAAAACCATGGATGATGCTTTATTGATGCATCGGCTCCACTTCGCCTTCACCGTCACCTTTCACTATCTTTTTCCGCAGCTCACCATGGGCCTGGCTCCGCTCATTGTGATTCTGAAAACGCTCTACCTCCGAACCGGTAACCCGGTTTACAACCGCGCCGCGCGATTCTGGGCCCAAGTATTCGGCATCAACTTCGTGATCGGTGTGGTTACCGGAATCCCAATGGAGTTTCAGTTCGGAACCAACTGGTCGCAGTTTGCACGCGTCACCGGCGGCGTAATCGGACAACCCCTGGTCATGGAAGGCGTGTTTTCTTTTTTCCTGGAGTCCGCTTTTCTGGGCCTGTTTCTTTACGGTGAAAACCGGCTCAGCCGGATCGGCCACTGGTGGGCCGCCTTCGCCGTATTCGCAGGATCCTGGCTCTCGGGCTTCTTCATCATCGTCACGGATGCCTGGATGCAGTATCCTGTCGCCTTCGAGCGATCGCCTGATGGCAGTTTCCAGGTCACCAGCTTCTGGGGACTGCTCCTCAATCCGTGGGCCATACTTCAGTACGCCCACAACATGTGCGGAGCCGTCATCACCGGCGTCTTCGTCATGGCCGCCGTCGGGGCCTATTATCTTCTGGAAGGAAAATTTCTCGACGAGGCCCAAGCGTTCCTGCGCGTCTCCGTCACGGTCGGGATCTTAGCCTGCATCGTGCAGATTTTCCCCACCGGGGACCTACATGGCCGCTTCATGGCCGCCCATCAAGCCGTCACCACCGCCGCCATGGAAGGACTCTTCAAGACCGAAGCCGGCGCGCCCATCGTCCTTCTCGGCCAACCGGATGCCGAGAATCAGCGCATCGACAATCCCCTGGTCGCCAACAAAGTTCTCAGTTTTCTGATTTACGGCACCACGACGGCCCAAGTCAAAGGCCTGAGTGAATTCCCGAAACGCGACTGGCCCACGAATATTCCCCTGCTCTACTACGGCTATCACATCATGGCTGGATTGGGGACCATCTTCGTCGCCGTCATGGCCGTTGGCGCATTCCTTCTGTGGCGCGGGAATCTGTACACTACCCGCTCAGTGCTGTGGATCATTCTCCTCTGCGCGCCGCTGCCCTATATCGCGAACACAGCCGGCTGGATGACCGCCGAAGTGGGCCGTCAACCCTGGCTGGTCTACGGCCTGATGCGCACCACCGACGGCTATTCGAAGTACGTCCACGCCGGCAACGGGCTGTTCACGCTGCTGGGGTTCATGGGACTGTACACGCTCCTCGCCATGGTCTTCCTGTTCTTAGTCGGTCGCGTAATCGCCGCCGGCCCGCTCGACGAACCGAGGCAAGGGTAACCTCAATGATCCTACTTACCTGGTATCTTCTCGTCGCCATCATGATCACCGCCTACGTGGTCCTCGATGGATTCGACCTGGGCATCGGCGTCCTGCATCTCTTTCTAGCTCGCTCAGAAGAAGACCGCCGCATCCTGATCCGCACCATTAGTCCCGTGTGGGATGGCAACGAAGTCTGGCTGCTCGCCGGTGGCGGAACTCTGTACTTCGCGTTCCCGCTGCTTTATGCTTCTGGTTTCAGCGGCTTCTATCTTCCCCTGATGATGGTTCTATGGCTCCTGATTCTGCGCGGTATCGGAATCGAGCTACGCACTCACGTCGATTCTCCCGTGTGGCGCGGCCTCCTCGGAGGAGCGTTCGGAATCGGCAGCCTTCTGCTCGCGGTGTTCTACGGCGCCGCCCTCGGCAACGTGATCCGAGGCGTCCCGCTCCAGCCCGACGGCTACTTTTTCCTCCCTCTTTGGACCGACTGGCGGGTTGGCCCTCATCCCGGAATCCTCGACTGGTATACAGTGATCGCCGGCGTGGTCGCACTGGTCGCCTTGACCCTTCATGGCGCAAATTACGCCGCTCTCAAGACCACCGGCGACCTGAATCGCCGCTCTCACGGAGCCGCCGCAGTCCTATGGCCGGTTCTAGTCCTGGCGACCCTTGCGAGCTTGGGCGCGACCCTCGACATTCGACCCGTGCTGCTCGACAACTACCGCAAAATGCCGATTCTTTTTGCGATTCCCGTGCTGGTCGTCGTTTCTTTGCTCGCGATGCGCAGCCGTAATGAGCGCACGGCGTTCCTGAGTTCCTCGGCTTATCTCGTCTTCATGCTGGTGGGAGCCGCGGCCGCCGTGTATCCGAATCTCCTGACCTCGACCACCGACCCAGCCCTGAACATCACCGTCGACAACGCGCATTCAGGCGATCATTCTCTTACTATCGGCTTGATCTGGTGGACTTTCGGCATGGCTTTAGCGGTCTGCTACCACATCTTCATTTATCAGATGTTTCGCGGCAAAGTGTCGCTCGCCTCGAATGCACACGGCCACTGAAGGCTAAGTTACGCCCACCCGCTCCATTCCCAGCCAGAATCCGAGTAACATCACCCGCGATGTGATATCGTAGACGATGTGAGGGTCGTCTTGGACACCGATGCGGTCGTTGCCGCGATACGGAGTCCGACGGGTGCTTCCGCCGCCATAGTTCGGGCTGTGCGGCAAGGGCGGGCTACGTTGTTGCTGAGCGTGCCTCTCGCGATAGAGTACGAAGCCGTGTGCAGGAGGCCCCAGCACCGAACAGAAGCCGGGCTTTCGGATCGGCAGGTGGAGATCTTCACCGACGCCACCATCGCGATGGGAGAACCCGTGAAAACCCATTTCCTGTGGCGGCCTCAATTGCGCGATCCCAACGATGAGATGGTTCTGGAGGCGGCGGTCAACGGAAGGGCTGACGCCGTGGTGACATTCAACGTGCGGGACTTTGGAACAGCCGCGTCACAATTTGGAGTGGAGGTCTTGTTCCCGCGAGAAGCGATAGCGAGGATTAAACGATGAAAGATACTCAAACTTATCCCTTACGGCTGCCCCGTTCGCTCAAAGAGGCAGTTGAGCGGCTGAGCCGGGAAGATCGGACGAGCATCAACCAGTTCGTCGCAACGGCGGTGGCAGAGAAGGTCTCGGCGCTCCAAACCGCTAGATATTTCGCGGACCGGCGGGCGCGGGCGGATTTCAAAGCTTTCGACAAGATCATGCGGCGAAGGGGCGGGAAGGCACCCCGGGAAGGCGATGAAAAGCCGGCATAGCCGAAGACGATTTGTTTACGAACGCTCGGCTAAGACCGGCGTCTAACTGAAGATGCTCTCCGATCTCCGCTATGCCCTTCGCATCCTCTCTCGCGCCCGAGCCTTCTCCTTCGCGGTAATCATGGTCCTCGCCCTCGGCATCGGAGCTAACTCGGCGATCTTCAGCGCGCTCGATACGATCGTGATCCGGCCGTTGCCCTATGCCGCACCCGATCGTCTCGCGCGACTCTGGGAAGATTTCTCGGCTTTCGGAGTCCCTAAGAACCGCGTGTCTCCCGCCACATTCCTCGATTGGAGGAAGCGCACCCAGGTCTTCGAACAAATTGCCGCCTATGCGGGCCCAGCAACCGTCGATCTCTCAGGCGGCGGACCACCCGAAGAGGTCCACGGCCAATCCATCACGGCGAACCTTATTCCCATGCTGGGCGTCCAACCCCTGCTCGGACGCACCTTTCATGACGATGAAGAAATTCCCAACAGCCGCGTCGTGATTCTCAGTTACGGGCTGTGGCAAAGACGTTACCACGGCGATCCCGCGCTTCCTGGGAAATCCATCCTGATGAACGGCGAAAATTATGTGGTCGCGGGCATTATGCCGCGAAGTTTCCAATATCCCGACCGCGACACCGAACTCTGGCTGCCCCTTGGCATTTCCCCGCAAATCTGGACCCGACGCAACAGCCATTTTTTGAAAGTCGTCGGCCGCATCAAGCCCGGCCGAGATCTGCGTCAAGCCCAATCCGACATGAACGCCGTCGCCGCGCGGCTCGCCGCGGATTACCCGGTCACCAACGCCCGCGTCGGCATCACCGTGGTCTCTTTGAAAGACGAAATTCTGGGCGATACGCGCACCGCGTTCCTGATCCTTCTTTCCGCCGCCGGCTGCGTTCTGTTGATCGCCTGCGCGAATGTCGGAAACCTGCTGCTCGCCCGCGCGACCTCGCGCCGCCGCGAAATCTCCGTCCGAACCGCGCTCGGAGCGGCGCCCTCCCGTCTTCTCCGGCAGATCCTGACCGAGAATCTATTGCTGGCCTCGGCAGGCGGAGCTTTGGGACTCCTCTTCGCCCATTGGAGCCTGGCAGCCTTGAAACAAATGATTCCGCAGCAGTTCCCTGGCTCCGCTGGCCTGCATCTCGACTTGCGCGTTCTCGCCTTCACCGCCGCGGTTTCCATTCTGACCGCATTTCTTTTCGGCCTCGCTCCTGCGCTGCAACTCGCACGCACCGAGCTCTCTACACGCTCCGCCATCGGCCGAGGCGGCAAGCTTCGCGACATTCTGGTGGTCGCCGAAGTCGCCGTCGCGCTGATGCTGGTGGTGGGAGCCTCGTTGCTGATTGAAACTCTCGCCCACCTGCGCGGCGTCGATCCAGGCTTTCGTTCCAATGGCATTCTTACCGCGGAAATCAATCTCCCGTTTCCGAAATATCAAGATGCAACCAGACGCCGCCGCTTTTATGACGATGTCCTCACCCGCGTGCGTGCGATTCCCGGCGTAAAATCAGCCGGCCTCGCCTCCGACCTTCCTTACACTTCCCGCGGCAACACCATGAGTCTCGCCATTGAAGGCCGGCCCACTCAAAACAACCTCGGCCAGGACGCATTATTCCGGCTGGTCAGCGCCGATTATTTTGAGACCGTCGGCGCGCAACTCAAAGAGGGCCGTTTCCTCGACCGCCGCGATCGCGAATCCTCTCCGCCCGTGGTGGTGATCAATGAAACGCTGGCGCGCCAATATTGGCCGAATGAAAGCCCGCTCGGCCATCGCATCGACACCGGCACTGGCGACGGCTCCCCTCGCTGGATGACCATCGCAGGAGTGGTCCGCGACATCCGCGAGCGCGGCCTCGACCTCTCGTTGAAATCAGCCGTATATGTGCCCTATCCGCAAACAGATATCGCTTTCTTCCAACCCTCCGAGATCGCGATTCTCTGCGCGCGCGATCCGCACTCCATCTCAAACGATCTGCAACGCGCTGTCACCTCGGTCGACGGCTATCAACCCGTGTCGAACATTCGCACCATGAATGCAATTGTCGACGAGGAACTGGCTAATCGCACTCAAGTCTTGAATCTTCTCGGAACTTTCGCGGCGCTGGCTCTTGTCCTGGCCGCACTGGGAATCTACGGCGTTCTCTCCTACGTCGTTTCGCAGCGGACTCGTGAAATCGGCCTCAGAATCGCGATCGGCGCACGCCGCTGGGACATCGCTCGCGAAATTCTGAAATACTCGGCACGACTGACGGGCGCTGGGCTTGCGGCCGGCGTGATTCTCGCGATCGCAGCCACGCGCTGGCTGTCGACTCTCCTCTACGGAGTCTCCCCGCTCGACGCAAGAACATTTCTCGCCGTATCTGTGATGCTCGCGACGGTCGCTCTGTTCGCGTCCTTCGTGCCGGCGCGTCGGGCCGTCACGGTCGACCCAATGGCAGCTCTTCGCGACGATTAATCGACTGGACGGAACATCGGCCCTCAACAACCGGTTTCGAACGCGATCGCGTGGCCCGCGATTCGGAACCGGCTACAATGGTCGTTACGTTACGGAATCGCGCCGAAGGACCCGCTGCGGGTTTTCTCCACTTCGGGCTCGACACCCACGCTGCGCCGCCGCGGATGAAGGCTTGACCCGGCATGTCCAGAGTTCCTCATATCCTGATCGCGGACGACGAGAGCTCGATCCGCACGATGCTCGAAACAGGTTTGTCATCGAACGGATTCGAAGTCACTTCGGCAACAACGGGGAAAGAAGCGCTGGAGCGCGTGAAGCAGCAGCCGTTCGATGCGGTGTTGTGCGACCTATGCATGCCTGACGCTGGCGGTTTTGACGTGGTGCGGGAGATGCGCAGCGCGAATCCGCGGGTTCCGATCATCTTACTGACGGACCAGCGCTCCGTGGAGTCCGCGGTGGAAGCGGTGGCGCGGGGCGCGACGGATTTCATCGGCAAGCCATTCGACATCGCGACGGTCGCGGCGCTGCTGCGGCGCTATCTGAGCGCGCGCGAGCAGGCCGCGCCGGTTGTACCGCCGGCAAAAGCGCCCGACGCGAGCGATCTTTCGCGCTCCGGCCTGGTGGGACGCAGCGCGCCGATGGCGATCGTGTACAAACTGATCGCGCAGGCGGCGCAAACGGACGCTGCGGTGCTGGTCACGGGCGAATCGGGCACCGGAAAGCAATTAGCGGCGCGCGCCATACACGCCTTCAGCGCGCGGCGGAACCGGCCTTTCGTATCGGTCAATGGTTCTGGCCTGACGGATACCTTGCTCGAATCTGACCTGTTCGGAAACACGCGCGGCGCGCTTACTGGGACGCAGGCGGGATGGCTCGAAGCGGCCGAGGGAGGCACGCTGTTTCTGGATGAGCTGGCGTCGACCAGTCCCGCATTTCAGGCCAGCCTGCTGCGCGTGCTCGAAAGCGGCGAGGCGCCGCACGTGGGATCGACCGAAACCCGCAAAGCCAACGTCAGGATCACGACAGCGAGCAGCGCTCCACTGCGGGAGTTGATGGCGGCCGGGAATTTCCGGGCGGACTTGTATTACCGGCTGAGCGTTCTAGCGATCCATCTGCCTCCTCTGCGGGAGCGTACCGGTGACGTGGAGCTGCTGACCGATCATTTCCTCGAGAAGCTGGGCGGCCAGGGAAAATCCCGGTTGATTCTGACGCGCGAAGCCAGGCAAGCGCTTCATGCCCACGATTTTCCGGGTAACGTGAGAGAGCTGGAGAATGCGCTGATGCGCGCGGCCGCGCTCGCTTCGAACGGGCTGATCACCATCGGCTGTTTGCCTCCGGATATCGCGTCGGGAGCCAAGCGGCGGGCCAAGACTCCCGGAGCCATTTCGACGCAGGATGAGTTGATCGCGGACCGGCCGACGATGGAGGAACTGGAACGCCGGTACCTGCATCTGATTTTAAAGGAGACCGGATGGAACCGACGCCGCTCGGCGGCCGTCTTAGGTCTTGACCGACGGACAATCCAACGCTTGATCGCACGCTACAAACTTCACGGGACTGTTGACCAGCAGAGTGAGGCGGGCGCCAAAGAACCGGAGCCGGACGAAAGGCCTGCGCCTCGCGCCTGATGCCGCCACGCGAATTCCAAACAGGCTGGTTACGTCTCGCAATCGCGAGTAAGATCGATCCCGGATCTGTGCATGCGTAGTTTCGGAATTATCGGCGGCGGAATTGGAGGAACGGCGGCGGCCGTCGCGCTGCGGCAGGCGGGCTTCGATGCAACCGTCTATGAGAGGGCTCCGCGGCTGCGCGAAGTGGGCGCGGGAATGATGCTGTGGCCTAACGCGACTCGAGTATTGCGGGAACTGGGGGTGCTCGAGCGCGTGCTGGCGCGAAGCGGGGTGAACTCGCGGTTTCTAGTGCGGTCGAGCGGCGGGAAAGTGCTGATGGATATCGCGGTCGGCCAGTTCGATGTGCCGGCGCTGTGCACGCGGAGGTCGGATCTGCTTGCCGCGTTGATTGCCGCCCTGCCGCGTGATCAGGTCAGGCTGGGACACGAGCTGGTCCGGCTGGAACAAATCGAGAGAAAAGTACAGCTTCACTTCGCCAGCGGCGCCGTGGCGGAACACGACGCGGTGATCGGAGCCGACGGAATCCGCTCCAGAGTGCGGTCGTGGCTGTTGGGACCCATCGAACCGGTCGATCGCGGGTACACGGTATGGCGCGGCGTAGCCCGGTATCGGGGTGAGGCAGTGGAGCCGGGAGTGAACAGCGAGACCTGGGGACGCGGCAAGCGATTCGGGATTCTCGACATCGGAGGCGGCGAATTCACCTGGTATGCGGCCGTGAACGGGTCTCCGCGCGGGTACAAACGCGAGCTGCGGAAAATGTTTGAAGGATGGCACGCTCCCATCGGCGATTTCCTGGAGGCCACGGCGGAGGAAACCATCCTGAAGAATCCGGCATACGATTTGCCGCCGCTGCCGCGCTGGGGCGAAGGGAGGGTAAGCTTGCTCGGCGACGCCGCGCATCCGTGTACGCCGAACCTGGGACAAGGCGGCTGCATGGCCATCGAGGACGCGCTGGTCCTGGCGAAATGCGTTTCCAGCCAGCCCGGCCTGCGGGCCGCGCTGCGGAAATATGAGGCATTGCGTTCGCGGCGAACCGGGCACATTCAGCAGCGCTCGCTGCTGATGGGCAACATCGGGCAGTGGGAGAACCGGCTGTTGGTAACTGGACGCCGGGTGGTGACGAAAATTCTTCCGGCGCATCTGTTCGAGCGCAATCTGAGAAAGGTCTATGCTTATGAAACTTAGGCTTATGATTTTCTTGACAAGCGCCGCCGCGCTTTTCGGGCAGGACCGGCAGATGGATGCGGAACGGAGCATCATCACGATTCACGTCGGCAAGGCAGGGCTGTTTTCAGCGGCCGCTCACGAGCATTGGATAAATGCGCCGATCGCATCGGGCGCCATCGGTGACGCGGGGGTTCAGTTCACGGTCGACACATCGAAAATGACGGTAAAACCGGATCCTAAGGTAGACGCGAAGACGCAGGCTCAGATCCAGAAGGACATGGAGGAGATGACGATCGAGCCGGCTAAATATCCCGCAATCACGTTCCGGTCGTCGCACGTCGAAAAGACGGGCGAGGGCCAGTGGAAAGTGGACGGCACGCTGTCGCTGCATGGAGTGACGAAGCCGATCAGCCTGGCGGTGAGCAAACCCGGGGAGGCATACACCGGTCACACAGTCCTCAAGCAGACCGATTTCGGGATCAAGCCGATCAGCATCGGAGGGGGAACGATCAAGGTTAAGAATGAGATCGAGATCGAGTTTCAGATTTTCTCACGGCCGTGATTTGTTTCTCCGCCGCGTGATATTCTCGTTCATCATGCGCATTCACCCCATCATGATTCTGTCGTGCACCGCCGTGGCCGCGTTTGGCCAAGCCATGGAGCCCAAGACCGCGGAGCAGGTCTATAAGAACATCGTTCAACTGAAAGGAACCCCAGCCGACCAGTTGGGGCCGGCGATGCAATTCATCGCGGCGTCGCTGGGGGTAGAGTGTACGTTCTGCCACGTGCAGGGCAAGATGGATGCGGACGAAAAGCCGGCTAAGAAGACCGCGCGCGACATGATGGCTATGACGGCGATGATCAACAAAAACGCATTTGGAGGCCGGACGGAGGTGACGTGCTTTTCCTGCCATCACGGCTCCTCGCACCCGGCAGGTTCGCCGCCGGTGCTCGAGTCGGACATGGCGCCGCGGACGGAAGCTTCCGCCCCAGCCGTGAGCACGGCAACGGTCGAACAGATTATCGAGAAGTATGTCGCTGCAGTTGGCGGCGCCGACGCGATCCGGAAGATCGCCAGCCGCGTCGAAGCGGGCAAGATTCTGGCGGGCGGAAAAGAAACGCCGATTGACGTGTTGACGAAGGCTCCAAATAAGCGCGTCACGATCACGCACAATTCGGGCGGCGACAGCTTCACCGCTTTCGACGGAACCGCGGGCTGGATGGGAAATACGGGGCGTCCGGCGCGTGAAATGTCGCCGGCGGAATCGGGAGCATCTGGCCTTGACGCCGAGTTTGCACTGGCACTGCGCCTGAAAGATATCTTTCCGCAACTGCGGCGCGGACGCCGCGAAACCATCGGCGGGGTGGAATGCGAGACGTTGATCGGCAGCAGTCCAATGCTTCCACAAGTGCGTTTGTATTTCGACGCGGCGTCGGGGCTGCTGGCGCGTTTGGTGCGCTATGCGGAAACGCCGGTGGGGCGGATGGCGACGCAAATCGACTACGCGGATTATCGCGAGGCGGATGGCGTGAAAATTCCGTTCCGATGGACGCTCTCCAGACCGAACGGACGCTTCACAATTCAGATCTCGGAAGAGAAGAGCAACGTTCCAATCGACGATGCGAAGTTCGCGAAGCCGGCGGCCGAAGTGAAGTAAGTGCCGCGGCTCGGCTGGTTCCTGATACCGCTTACGCTCGCGGCTGCGGACTGGACTCAGTTCCGCGGGCCGAACGGATCCGGAATTTCCACCTCCAAGGGACTGCCTGACCGGTTCGATCTGCGGACCACCGTGTGGCGAACGGCGCTGCCGCCGGGACATTCCTCGCCGGTAGTGACGAACGATCGTATTTTCGTGACGGCGTATGAAGGCGAGACTCTACTCACCATCTGCCTGGATCGCGCCAGCGGCAAAATTCTGTGGCGGCGGCAGGCCCCGCGGGAACGTCAGGAGCCATATCAGCCAACCAACGGGCCCACGTCGCCGTCGCCGGTGACCGATGGGCAAAACGTATTTGTCTTTTTCGGAGACTTCGGTCTGCTGTCTTATGGTCCGGATGGAAACGAACGTTGGCGCCTGCCGCTGGGTCCATTTAATAATCCGAACGGACATGGATCGTCGCCGATTCTCGCCGACGGAAGACTGGTGTTGATTTGCGATCAGGACACCAGGTCGTATCTGCTGGCAGTCGATCCCGCGAATGGACGCGTGATCTGGAAAACGATGCGTCCCGAATATACGCGCGGGTACGCGACTCCTGCGATTTACCGTGGCAAGAATGGACCGGAGCTGATCGTGCCGGGGTCGTTCGAAGTCGCGTCGTATGCGCTGGAGACGGGAGAGAAATTGTGGTGGGTGCGCGGGATGGCTTGGCAACTGAAATCGATTCCGGTGATCGACCACGATCGGATCTACGTTAGCGGGTGGGAGATCGGCGGCGATGAAGAGCGCCGCGACAAGATCCCCGAGTTCAGCCAGGCGCTTACGCAATACGATACCGATCACGACGGGAAGCTATCGCGCAAAGAGGCCGCGGTTGCTTATCCGGCGCAGTGGTTCGCGGATAACGATCTCGACCAGGATGGCTACGTCGACCAGCGTGAGTGGAAGTTCTATCAGACTCGGAACGCGGCGGAGAATTGCCTGGTGGCGATCCGCGCGGGCGGCCGCGGCGACGTAACCAAGAGCCACGTGCTGTGGCGCTATCGCAAAGCGTTGCCGAATACGGCATCGCCGCTGCTATATCAAGGGGTCTTGTACTTGCTGCGCGATGGAATCTTCACCAGTCTGAATCCGGAGACGGGCGAGATTTATCGATTGGCTCGGTTACCGGGAGCCTTGGGGAGTTATTGGGCTTCGCCGGTGGCCGCCGACGGGAAAATCTTCCTGGCGAGCGAAGAAGGCAAGATAGCGGTGGTTCGCTCGGACCCGAATTGGGAGGTCGCTCAAGTCAGCAATTTGGACGAAGACATTTTTTCGACGCCCGCGATCGTGGATCGGCGAGTTTATGTGCGGACCATGTCGGCGCTATATTGTTTTGGGAAGTGAATGGGCGTAGATTCACGCGCATGGACGCCGATGAAAAGATTACTTGCCGGGCGCGATTGCTTTCAACCAACTCTGCTTCCATTCCTGCGACGATTTGCTGGTCAAACGCTTGAGGTCGGTTTCGAAATCGGTGGAGGCCATCACGCCGCGGAGTTTCTCCATGTCGATGTTTTCGACCATGTGCTTCATCAGCGATTGCGCCATCACGTAGAAAGGGGCCGCGACGTTGGAACGATCCTCATTGATTTCAGGTGGTTCGTCAACCGTGCCGACGAACGGCAGGACGGCCTGGCCTCGCTGATCCGCGAGCCAGCGCAGCGAATCCCGATCAATGCCGCGGTTTCCACGATGCGCGAAAATGATGCCGTCGTAACCGCCCATGTGTTCGCTGACATAACTCTGCACGAACGACGCCAAGCCTTCGCTGAACCACATTGGGCATTCCGCGCACGGAGCGATTACGTGAGTGGTCTCATGCAAGTAGGGCGCCGATTGATTAGCCACTCTTTGCAGCGGCAAGTAGACCGAGCGGCCTTGCGAATGCGAAATTTCAAACTGGCGGCTGATGTAATAACGGATTTTCCGGTCCGGGGGCAGAGAAATGGCCAGGAAGTTTTCGATGTTTTCGACGCCTTTCTCGGCCAGATCGGCGAAGGAGGACATCTCCGTCGCGGTCAGGCCTTCGGCATCGAAGTATACGTCCGTGCGGCCGGTTTCCCGATGAACCCCGGATTCCTGAAGCTCCAGGGCGATGCGGCGATCCAATCTCCAACCCTGCGCGTACCCGCGATCCGGCATCAGGAGAAAGCATAACGCGATTGCGGCAGCGATGGATTGCATTTGGTGACGGCCGGCCTCATCGTAACATGACGCGTACAGAAGCCGTTCGATTTATACTCGCAAGGGAGGTATTTCATGCGACGTTTTTTGGTAGTGCTCGCAGGAATCGCAATGTTGGCGGCGATGCAGGCTCAGCCGGCGTCAGGCGACGGACCCTATCACGTCCTGAAGACCGTCAAAGTCGGCGGCGAGGGTGGGTTCGACTACGTGTATGCGGACGCGGACGGAAGGCGCTTGTACATCGCGCGCAGCGGGCCGACGCCGCGGATCACGGTTTTCAATTTGGATACGCTGGAGACAGCGGGCGAAATTCCCGGCGCGAGCGCGCATGGAGCCGCGGTCGACCCGAAGTCCCATCACGGTTTCGCGACCAGCAAGCCGGTGGTGATGTGGGATACCAAGACGCTCCAGGTCATCAAGAATATCGACGTCGAAGGCGGTCCCGACGGGCTTCTGTTCGATCCGTTCAACCAGCGCGTGTACATCTTTAGTCATCGCGCTCCGAACGCGACGGTGATCGACTCGAAAGACGGTTCCGTACTGGGCACGATCGACCTGGGTGGCGCGCCGGAGCAGGCCGCGACGGATGACAAGGGGCATATTTACGTCGACATCGAAGACAAGGGAAACATCGCGGTGGTCGACGCCAAGACCATGAAAGTGACGGCGCATTACGATCTGCAAGGCAAGGGCGGCGTCTGCGCGGGGCTAACGCTGGATGCGAAGAATCACGTGCTGTTCGCGTCGTGCCGCAATCCGCAAACCATGGTGATGCTGAACGCGGAGGACGGAAAGATTCTCGACACGCTGCCGATCGGCCAGGGGACGGATGGCGCGGTGTTCAATCCGAAAACGATGGAAGCGTTCAGCTCGCAAGGCGATGGGACGCTTACGATCATCAAAGAAAATAGTCCGACCAGCTTCGCGGTGGAACAGAACCTGACGACGATGCGGACGGCCAAAACGCTGACGCTGGACTCGAAGACGGGACACATCCTGCTGATCGCGGCAGAGTTCGGCCCTGCACCGACACCTCCACCGGCGGGTGGACGCGGGGGGCGTGGTCAGATAGTAGCGGGATCGTTTTCGATATTGATGGTCGGGAAGTAGAACGGATCATGGCGCGTCTGCTTTAGAGGAAAACGGGAGGGAAAACGGGGTCAAAGACCTCAAACACCGAATAGGCCGATGCGGACGGGACCCTGAAATCAGGAACTGAGGTCTTTGACCCATTTTCCGCCCTCAATGGCTATTTTCACGAAGGGGACGGGGTCGTGCGTCCCTCGCATTTGCAAGTCGATTCGCAGCTAGGGTTTATAAGCACCCTTTTACACATTTTCGCGCGGGTCGACTCTGTCTGTCCCCTGGCCCCCTGGCCCGCCTTCAATTCGGTCCGGTCGTGGGCCCCCACGACGGACCCGATCCGGGATACTGCACGGTGGTCATCCTTCCCTCAGTATCGTACACGTATGTCGAGTCCGCCTAGCCTCTATGAAGCAGCTCCGCGATTTCCTCGAAAAGGGCTATTTTCACGAAGGGGACGGAGCTGTGCGTCCCTCGTATTTGCAAATCGATTCCCGGCGAGGGTTTATAGGGATCGTTTTACGTATTTTCAAGCGGGTCGATTCTGTCCCCTTCGCCCTAGTCTTCAAAATCCGCCGGGATCCATACGTCGGGAAGCAACCGCGTAAGCTGTTCAAGTCCGTGCTGAGTGAGTCCGAAGTAACAATCGCCCAGTTTCTGTGCATCCGGCACACCCGGAAATTCCCGAAGAGGAGACAAGTGAAAAGCCTTCGCCAGGCCGCTTTCGATCAACTGAACTAACACAACCGAAACCTCGGATGCCGTGATCGATAACTTCCGCTCGCGGCCCCACTCGATAACCTCCCGCGTAATCATATCGAGATCCTCGTAGTCGTCAGCAATGGCCCGCATGACTAACGCGGGCTTGAGCTGCTCCGGATTCATCTGCTTCATTTGGTTACTAACGTCCCGGCCGCGGATGCGGTCCATGCTTTATCGTTCCGGTCTTATCTTTCTCAATCCAGTGTATTTCATACACCTTGCCATCCGGGCATGCAAACTTTTGTACGTAGCTTGTGGTGCCTGGTATTGTTCTGCCTTTCTCGGCGATCGGAGGACCCAACGGCGTACAGCTTTGCATGTCTTTCAAGCTTGGGACCGCTGACTTTTCAAGAACATTCTCGAACCAAGTCAACAGCTCATAGACTCCGTAGCCCAGTGTCCCAGCGGCGATGATGACTCCAGCGACTTCACAAACGCCAGTCCCGGCGCAGACGCCTAGGCCGAGGCTATCAAGCACGATCGCCCCGCCCGCGCCAGGAAGATATCCCGATCCAGAGTCCAGACCTAACTGCGCTAGGATGCAAGGCACGTCGAAACCGTCGACCGCACAGCCTGTGGTGCTGGCACCGGGACTAACCGTAGTCGGGTCGGTGCCGGTATCGCCCCCACCGGTATCGCCCGCCCCACTGCCGCCGCCGCCATCGTCACCAGTGTCGCATTCGGGGTCACTGGGATCGCCCAATTCACAGGTCCCGGAGGCATCAAGAGTAGCAAGCCCAGTCTTATCCACAAGATTGATCGGGTCGCCGAGGACATAACCGTATCGGTTCCAACTTAGCGGAGTCTTCGGGTCCATGCTTCCATTTGACGGGTCTGGAGTCATGAATCTCCCCGTCCCAGGATTGTGATACCGATTCATCGCGTAGTCGAGGCCGGTATCCGAATCCCGGAAGTAGCCAGTGAACTTCTCAGTCCCGTCGGTCGTGGCCTGTTTCTCTTGACCCCATGGATAGAACTTGCCGATTGATCCAAGCCGGTCCTTGCCTACGTATCCGGTCGCGTTCTTGATTAGCTTGGAACCGAAATAGTAGTTCGTTCCCGTCTGGGATGCGTACCAAACCCAGTTCGCTTGCGTCGGCGGAGTCGTCAAGTTGGTGTACGTCAACTGATACACCGCCAGTTTCTGGCCGGTAACACCCCAGAATGTCACCTCATCCGTCGAAATCGAGCCGTTCGTGAACAGACCCCGCCATACTCGCTTGTTGCCAGGTGCGTAGCTGTATAGGACAGCCCCGTTCGACAGCCGGCTTGGACGATTCTCCACATCATAAGTGAACCCGTGCCCCGCGTCATCCACGGCGCAAGTATTGTTGCCATTGGCATCCACGCACGCACCGTGATTGGTCGATGGGTCGTAGCTCGTGTGCCACTGAGGCGCTGATCCTGCGGTCTCGTTTTGATCCGTCAGATTGCCGAACCCGTCGTAAGCGTAACTCTGACCCCAGGAACTGTTCGTTGCCGTGGCGCTCGCCAGCCGGTTCAGCGCGTCGTAGGTGTACTGAACCGTCTCGCCGCTTATGGCGTCGGTTTGAGACGTAATTTTGCCGTTGTTCTGCGTGCTCGAATAGCCGTACGTCATGCTCACGGTCGAGCCGGAGGTCAGCCCCGTCAACTGGAGCATCGAATTGTAGCTCCGGCTCTCATTCAGCAGCCCGCTCATGGTCAGCAACTCGTTCGAAGGACCGTAGGTCGCCCCGGAGATAATGGTCGAGCTGGCGGCCAAGTCCGTCATCGTGTTTAGCCGTCCCATGTTGTCGAAAGCCCAGCCCAGGTTCGGTCCCGTCACCGGAAGCCAAGTCGGACCCGATCCGGGATACTGCACGCTGGTCATCCTTCCCTCACTATCGTACACATACGTCGAGTCGAAATCGAGATTGGTGGGGTCCGGAGTGGGCGCATCTGTCGGTCCGCTACCTCCCGCCTGGCCTTTATCAGGGGGACTTCCGTGATTTTCCCTAAAGGGGTATTTTCACGAAGGGGACGGAGTCGTGCGTCCCTCGCATTTGCAAGTCGATTCGCAGCGAGGGTTTATAGGGATCGTTTTACACATTTTCGCGCGGGTCGATTCTGTCTGTCCCCCTCGCCGGTGGAGCTTCTGATCGGCGCTGACAAAAACTCCGAGTGGGCGGGCGGCAAACTCGTCATCGACGCCAACCACGGCCCCATCCATCTCCTCCAAGCGGCGTTTTACGCTGTGCGGCTTGAAGTGCAGCGACGGAGCGCTATGGTGGGTTGCTGAACGATCTGCGAGTCCCTTCACGCTCCCACTACATCCGCCGCTCCCTCGAACGTGCCCTGGAGTTTTCCGAAGTGCCGCTGCTGAATGGCCCAGAGTTGAAGAGGGCGGTGGAGAGATAGGGAGTGGGTTCGATGCCCGAGAGCGATCAACAGGCTGGCGATGGCTCCCCGCGTCCGTTTTACTTCAGTCGGTAGGGCCTGTCGAAAACCCACTTCCGGAGGCTCGATAGGGGCGTTTGGCCGAAGAGGTGCCAGCCGTCGCAGTGCGGTTCACGCAATGCGTGAAGTGCGCAGCCATGGAAGGATTCTCCGTCCGGCATCTTTAGGTACATTGTGATTTGAGGGTCGCTCAGGTTAAAGTCGCGAATCACGATTTCCTGAACGCCCCGCCATTTGGACTCGATCTCGCTGCGTAACTGATCCGTCAACCGGCGCTTCACCAGATCGTCAGGGGATGGTGCCCAAGCGGGTATGGCGCGGATGTCGATTGTCGTCGTGCAGGTTCGCACCACACTCTCGGCGGCTCCGCCACCGGCAAATTTCTCCACGCATTCCACCCAGTCCTGTTCTGCGGGGCATCCCCCTCCATCGCCCAGCCCGTCTTTGTCAAACAAATAGACCATGCGAACCTTGGTGGCGTATTCGGGTAGAGGCTCGCGAACATCGAAGGCTGCGGTAGTGCCACGCTCCCAGAACGTCGGCATGTATGACGCTAAGGCCGTTCAACGTCCCGCCTTCCTCCGTCCTTTCGAATGCGATCTGGTGCTCGAAGAGGTCCACGGCGGTGGGTTCCGGGCATCTTTCCGGGGTGGGGGCGGTCGACTGAGGCGGTCCTGGCTTTGATGTGGCCGCTGCATACTGGCCAGACGTGGATTGACCTTTCAGAATCTGGTCGACCAACCCTTTGACTGTCTGTGCGTCGTCGCTGGCGTGGCCTGGGGCGACACAAAAAAAGCAGGCGGATGTCCAAAGGACGATTTTACGGGTTGGTAGAGTTCTCTTCATTGGACTATCTCTTCGGATGCGTGCCGGGCTTCAGTGGGCGACGGACTACCGGTATCGGCTTCATGGCATAAAAACTCCATTTGTTACCTCGGTCGGTGATCGGTTGTCCGACCGCTGAGCCTGCCTGTGGTGACTTCCCTCCGTTGGAACCAAAGTAGATAGCGCCAGGGACAGGATCTGGGAGAAAGCCTGCTGTTGAATTGTCGCCTATTACCCCGATGGCTACGGCCAAAGCAGTGATCAGGCCGTTGCAGGATCCCGAATTTTGGGGGCCGGTGAGGATATCGAGTAAGAGATTGTCGTTCGCAAGGGTGAGCGCGCCTCCTGAGAACACTTGCGCGGCACCGGGATACGTGACCGTGTTCACGAATGTGGACGGGATGGCGGCGGCGCTCCCGTAAAGAGCCAGCTTGGCGGCGTTGGGTAGCTGGTACCGATTGACGAATGTCCAGTCCAGCGCCGTCCACACGTTCTCGTCCGCTTGGGTGCCGGTTCCCTCTTGCTCGAAATAGCTCATGACCGTAAGCACCCCTAGGTTGCTGTTAAAGAGGTCAGCAAGGGAATCAGCGGCGGGATAACCTTGGGAAATGCCGAAGTTGATGAATAGGGTTCCACAATCGGGCGGACCTGTAACAACCGGTGGAGTCGCCACGACGTTTAGGCCATTGGGATCGCTCAGGTTGGCGGGATCGCCGAGCACATAAGCGTAGGCATTCCAACTTCCGGGGTTGGTGAAGTCAACGTCTTCCATCGACGGGTCGGCTGTCAAAAACCTCCCGTACCCCGGCGACTCATACCGGTTCACAGCATAATCGTTCCCCGTTTCGGAATCCCGGAAGTAGCCGGTGAATTTCTCGGTCCCGTTGGTGGTTGCCGAGGGCTTCTCTTGACCCCACGGATAAAACTTCCCGATCGACCCCAGGCGATCCGTGCCTACGTATCCGCCAGCGTTCTTGATCAGCTTGGTGCCGAAATAATAATTGGCTCCCGTCTGCGTCGCATACCAGACGTAGTTCGCTTGCTGCCCTTGTTGGGCCAGGTTGGTGTACGTCAACTGATACACGGCAAGCTTCTGGCCGTTGACACTCCAGAATGTCACTTCGTCCGTCGTCAACGTGCCGCTTGTGAACAGGCCGCGCCAGACACGTTTATTACCCGGTGTATAACTGTAAAGAACAGCCCCATTCGATAGGCCGCTTGCGCGGTTCTCCACATCGTAGTTGAATCCATGTCCGGCACCGTCCACCGCGCACGTATTATTGCCGTTCGCGTCCACGCACGAACCGTGATTGTTCGCGTCGTAGCTGGTTGAAAAACTCGGCGCGGACCCGGC
>CAWEFR010000001.1:0-2144593 GCA_963808335.1 Terriglobia bacterium | reverse complement strand
CGCTCCCGGTCCTCAAGAGACTGCATCAGGTTCTTTACGCTCATCTCGAAATTCAGCCGCTGCTGGGCGGTGACATTGCTGTCGCGATCCAGCCGGTGGACAGCCTTGTCGATTTGTTCCTTCAGTACGTCCTGGTCGAGCAGCATGACGATCACGTCGTAGAAGTTGTAGCGGGCGCCGGTATAGAACAGGACGCGCACAATGTCGCCGAGGTAGTTCAACTGGTGCTTGGCGAAGAACTCGTCGTGCAGATTGAAGCTGCCGAATATCATGTTCACCTGCGCCATGTAGTTGTCGTCACGTGTGAAGAACGGGTTGTACAGGGCGGAGAACTCGGGACGCGATGGATTGAGCAACCGCAGTTGGTGCAGCCTTCCGGCGCGGTGAATGTGTGGCAGCAGTTGTTCGAAGAATTCGAGGTCTCCCTTGCCGTCGAAGATGACCATCGGGATGTGGTGACGATCCTCCGGTGGCCCAACGAAACGCGCGATGTCCTGAGTGATGATGTTCTTGAGCAGGGTGGTCTTCCCCGATCCGGTCATGCCGAGCACGATGCCTTGCATCACGCGCACTTCATCCGGCCAAAGCCAGGGCTTTTCGTCCATGTCGTAGCCGAGCAGCACGGCATTTTGGTTCCAGGCGGATTCGATTGCACGCTCATCTTTGCGCGCCGGGATGACAAACGGCGGACGTTTGTTCCGCTTGCCCCTCGTGGTGAACTTCCGTAAGACCGGCGCAATTACCGCCGCGGCAATGACGAAGAGGTAGAGGCCAGCTTCGACCAACTGTTCTTTGCGGATGTGGTAGCGGTCGACTGCAAGGTACAGCAGCAGGGCGATAAGCCCGAAACCGAGCACCGCGCCAACGACGCCAGCCTCGGCATTGGTCATCTCACGCCGGGAGTTTTCAGAGTGTTGGATCATATATGCACCTCACGCACGGCCCAGGACCGCGCCGCTACGGCGCCCTACATCGGCGCGAGATAGATTTCGAGCACCTTGCCACAGCCCATGACGGCGACCAGACTGGCGGCCGTCATGAGCATCTTCCATTTCCGCTGTCCTTGTAAGGCGCACCAAACCGCATGTCCGAGAGATCCGACGACACCGATCGGCGCCAGAGGCAATATCAGCCACGGAGGTGTGGTGATGCCCCACGGATCGTTCGCCGGCGCGGCGTAAGGTCCGGGATGGGTGAGCCACCACTGAATCAGGTATGCGCCGACGATGGCCAGAAGAAAGATGGTTGTCCAGTAACACACCGAACTGGCCAGTGCTGAGAACAAAACGTCCTGAAGCTGAACATCAGGCTGCCGTTCCTCCCCCGCGCCTTCCGGTTCGTTTGCCATTTTGGTTGCGCTTGACGCCATACTGCTCAGCTCCTCTTGTGCATCTCGTTCCGGTTCCATCTATGTCGCGTGATGGAGGCTGAAATAGAGAAAGATTAGTGCCAGGACGAGTACGAGGATGAGGGTGATGGCGACAACCGATTTAGGCCGTCGTTTGCTTGCAGGTTCGAACGGGTTCCGCGGCTCCAAGACAGCATCTGTCACGGCGAGGCGGAATCCCGTGTCGTTGCGTTGACGAATCATCAACCGCAGACGCTCGTACATCTGCCCGACTGTCTGGTACTCGGATTCCATGGCTTCGACTCCGTAGAATCTACAGCACCAGTGTGGCGGTCAGATTTCCTGAGCGATCGATCGGAAACAGAATCTTTAGTACGGTGGGCTGGGTCTTCTTCGCGTCCGGATTCACAGCCGGAAGCTGCAGCGCGATCAGGCCAATGCGCGTTCCGCCTGGACCCACTTCCGCAACTCCTGGCTCGCATTGTCTGATCTTGACTGGAATCGGTGCGTCGTAAGTCTTCAAACGGCTGGCGTATTCCGTCCCCAACTGCGCGTTCTGGAAGTTCCACAGCGACCGATCAAACTTCAGGCCGGTTAGGGATACGACCGCCGGAGCGCCCGTGCGTAGCGTCTGGGTTGAGTGGTTCTCGATTGAATAACGGACAAAGACCTCATCCTGCCTGCGATAGACGTCCCGGATCAGCACACCCAGGTTGGCTTTCGGAGCCGCTGCTCCGCCCACAAGTCGCACCGGCGTGCTGCTCAGGAGCATTTCGCTTGGCACGGTGGACACGACGGCCACCGGTTCTGGCGGTTTTGGTTTCGTCACCTGTGCTTGCGGCTGCGGCTGGCGGTAATCGATGGCGAAGTCCATTTGCGCGGCGTCGCTGACGGCTGGTACCAGTTCGTAGCTCAGGCGGCTTGAAACGGTCCATATGAAAAGGTTCGTGGCGACGTTCTCCTGAAGTGGCTGGATGAACACCTTGTTCTCGCGTCGCTCAACCTTGAAAGCCTGGGGAGAACCGACGGCAACGGTGGTTACTGGCTCCGCTACTTCGATTACGGTCAGATGGTTCATAGCCGTTTGGACCCGTACGACGCGCTCGCGTGACGGGGTTTCGGTTTCGATTTTCTGCGCCGGCAGCGGGGGGAACGTCAGTGTCAGCGCGAGAGTTCCTATCAGAAGGCGTCTCATATTCTTGATCTCCTGTCCTTTGTTCAAATAGCCCAGCGGCCGCTCTTTCGAGCGGCCCCGGGTGTTGTTTACTGCTCTACTCGCGCCCCCTGAAACGGCCGGGATTCCCAAGGGCGAACCGGCGCATGTTCGAGGAACGCTTGCTTCTTGGCATCGGTGTCGAGTTGCCGGATGCTCGCTGGATCGCCGTCCACGAACACCGAAAAGCTCGAACCGAGGGTTTTTTCGCAGGTTGCCAGAAACTCGCGCCGCTCCTCGCGACTGCGCAGAACTCTGGCCTTGCGGGTGCGAACGGCGGGGTGCTGCGGCAGATTCGAGAACGTCACCATGCCATTCCGGATCTCTCCAGATCCTTCCTGGATGGCGAACGGTTGTACCGAATCCACGCGCACGCCGTCGAGAATGATGTTTCCGTGCTCCGTGATCTGGAACAGGAAAATACGCCGCTCCTGGATCTGCCCGCCTTCGAGCCGGATTCGCTCCACCCGGTACACATTCCCCGAGTTGTCGAACACAATCTCTCCATCAGGCAATTCAGGCAAATGAAGTTGAACGGGACGTCCGCCGGTCTCTTCGAGCAGCTTGTCGAGAGCTTCCTGCGGGAAGGCGTGAAAGACGATGGCGCCGGTAGCCTTGCCCTCTTGCGCGCTTCGAGTACTCGTCGCGATCGAGTGCAAAGCCTGACACCAGCCTCTCCGGTTCTCCCGCTTGCCGTTTCCCCAATCGGCGAGGAAACGGTGAAAGTTTCGCATCTCTTCCCGGCAGCGCTCTTCGTTGTTACGCAGAGCAGCCTTAGCCCGATAGAGTGCCTTCGAAGCTTTCTTGCGAACGTCGGCGTTCTTGTGGTCTCTCACGGCTTCGAACTTCGCTTGCGCTTCGGCAACAGCAGCCTCGCACTTCTCAGTTCGTTTCCGGAGCTCGCCTACCAGGGTGCCGAAGGTCTTGTTGATCTTCCGGCATTCCTCGTACATCTCCCGGTCGAATGTCTCTCCCCGGATCATTCCGCCGAAGTCGCGCAGCGGAAGAACATCCTGGAAGAGAATGCCGATCTCTTTGCGGGCGTGGTTATAAAGCTGCCCAACGATATCCGAGTTGCTAATGGCTACTTCCATCGGCATGTCGGAAATGCGTCTGGCCTCTTTTGTCGCCAGCCACGGTGCCTTGGGGACTTCAGTGCGGATCCGCTTGATCACGTCCTGATCCACCTGGACGTTGTGCTTGAGCGAGTCCAGTGCGTTTTGCAACTGATCCACCAGTTCGTAAGCGTTGTCGCTCCGCCCGGCCGCGATACAGTCGCTGATCAGGTTCGTAATCCTGCCGATTTGATTGCCACGAGCCTTCATGGCAACGTCCGCCAGGTTCCACCAAGGGGATTTGGTCTTGGTCTTCTTATCCTTCTTCTTCTGAAAGCCCTCGCGCATGTCGAAACGGCTTTGCACAAAGCGCGGGAAATCAGAGTCTTGAAGGACGGCAACCAAGTCGAAGTCGAAATCGCCGCCATTGCGTTCCGCGGTCTTCGAGTGCAGTGAGAAGGTACCGGGAAGCCGAAGCTGGCGCTCGACCAAGTCGGGAATCTGCGCCGAATCCATCCTGCAGCCGGTTCCACGGAGAACCTGCTCCAGGAGGCGAGCGGTATCTTCGAACGACAGCATCTGGACGGGCAACAGGTCTTCCTTCATCCGGATGGGATAACGAATCACCAGTCCCCGCTTGGTTGAAAGCGAGCTGATGCTCCAGTCCTCCGGAATCCAGTCCGACCCAGCGAATACCTGTCCGTTGTGGCTGAACAGATATCCGTCGTCTGCCAGGGCAAATGCCGGCATCCGAAAGCCACCGCCGGTCGATACCTTGAAGGCCCACTTCGCCAGCAACTGTTGCAACTTATTGTTGATGAATGGGTGTTTGAACAACATGCCGCTGCCGTCCGCTTTCAGTACGGCTTCGACAATGCTGTTCTCATAGGAAGTGAACTCCTCGTCTTCGGAGTCCTCCACCTTTGGCTGCGCCGGAGACGTCCCAATTGCTTCGAGAAGCTTCTGGTAGTCGCCGGTCAGGGCAGAGGAGACCACGCTGCGGACTTCCTCAAGAGCGCGAGGGATGATCTCGGTCCTGAGAGAGTCGAGCGGCGCGTGTTCGGTCAGGGTGTAGCTCGACTTGAACTGCAGCTCGCGAGAGTAATCCCGAATCCCCAGAACAATGGGAGACCGAAATCGCATCCCCTGGATCCCGCTCGTGAGCCCCGTAAACCACTTCTGGCACTCATCGAGGAAACCCAGCTCGAGCTTTGGTTTGACCGAGCTTTCCGGAAGAATGATGTCGGCTTTCAAGAAATCAGCAACGTCGTCTTGCATGAGCTTGAAAGAGCCTTTTGCCTGCGTCCGGTCGAAGGCGAGGCGGAACTGATAGAAGCGATGATCGGGCAAGTTGAGCTTTCCGAACAGCCTCTCCGAGATCCACCCGCGGCAGTCGTTGGTTCCCAGCGCATGATCTTCGACCACCAAAACGTCGACGTCCGGCTCCTGGATCACGACCTTGCAGTCGGAAACCAGAATGCCGAAGTACGTGATGGCAGCCTGCGGCCACTTCTGGAACCGTTCGGCGATCAGTTTCTCGTGTTGGGCATCGACGGCATAAAACTTTCCGTCTTTGGCCGAACCGCTGGCGCCGATGAGACAATACTCCCGGCCCTCGTAGCGCACGCGCATCAGGACCTGGCTGATCCTGGCCTGCTCGTACGCGTCCAAAAGGCCGCCCGGTACTTGCATCGAGAGGACGCAGATCTCCGGATGAATCGCGAACAGCAGCGTATTCTTCAGCTGCCCTTCCGCGTCGATCCGGGGGAATCTCTTCGTCACGTTGCCATCCTCATCGATTGCGATCTGTTTCACGCGCAGAATATCTGTCGCGTGGTTCATGTTAGGCATCTCAAGTTCTCCTTTTTTCTGATCTGGTTGGTTATGACAGAACAGAGAAAGGAGCCGCGCCCCTCTTCTGCCCTGCCGAAAACGTTGAAGTTCCCGGCCTGGCCCCGAAGAGCCCGACCACTTGCTGATGCGATTCAGTTGTCTACCTGGTGAGGATGGATCGCTCGACACGAACCAACTTCGCCAAGCTCATCACTGCCCTAAGAGGCCCTAACGGTTGTTACGCCTCCGCGGTACTCCCGAACCGAAGGCCGTCTCTGTACGAACGAGAACAGCTTCCGGATACATTCGAAGACCGCTGGCTGGTTCTGCAGTGTCCACAGCAGAACGACTCCAGCGACTATCTTCAGTGCCGTGATCCGGTCGACGAACGCTCCGAGAAAGAGCGCCACGATCAAGACCACGACAATCTGGTTCTTCTCTGACATCGGCTTCTCCTTTTTGACTGCAAGTGAAGTTGTGCTGCCCCTAACGGAACGGCAGAATCCCAGAAAGTCTGGGTGCTTCCAGGAGACCGAAGTCTCCTCTATTTAAGAAGCCGGATTATTCTTCTTCAACGTCTCCTTCCTTAAGATCGGTTCCCCGGACCGGCCGATATCGGCACGGGTTTGAAACTCGGTAACTCTATAGAGGTTCACCTTCTCGCGAAACGCTTCGATGATGGCTTCCGCCTCGGTGGCACACTCGCGGCCCAAGGTCGGCACGTCTCCGTTGCGATTCGCGCTGGCCAGAAAGAAACGCTCTTCTCCGTTTGTCTTGGAGCTCTCTTGCTGGTCGCGCCGGCGTCGTGTTGCCGCACCTCGCGCGACGGCCGGTTTAGCGTCCTTTGCTGCCCGCACGCTCCTTCCTTCGCGCGCGACGGGTTGAGAAGTCTTCAAATCTGCAATAGTTTCTGGTCCGTTCACTGGCATCGCTCAACCGTTTCCTTTCTTGCGATCTCCTGTTTTTCGCCGGCATCCACGTGCGCTCTCCCATCGTGGGTTCCGGTTGTCCGATCCTTCCTGCGCCTTTCGATGAACTGGACGGCGCGCGGCTTCAGCAGGATTCCCGCCGCAAACAGGATGAGCGGCAAGATACCCACGGTGCCTTCCGACAAGCCTGCATGTCGCAATAACCCAGACACACTGCTGTAAACTGCGATTACGGTGAGAATCATGAGAACGTCGTACCTGTCGAACCATTTCGCTTTCGCATTGGTTGAACCCTCGGGTCCTTCCTTTACCTGGGAGCGCGCTTGAATTCGTAGCCGCGCCCGCGCGGCGAGGGCGCATCCGATGAAGAATAACCCCAAAAGGATTTCCAGCAGAATGATGCCGACTCGTGGAATCACCAGGATTAAAGCGGCGCTGACAAATGTGCTGCAGCCGGCGCTCATCAGCACATCCGCGCGGTCATAGGTAGAAGGAAACAACGAACGCATTTTTGCCTCTCTATTTTTCGTTAGTGGTTTTTTCCCCGCTCTCGGCGGCTTTGGACCAGCTCCGTGATCTTCCGGCGCGCTTTATAGCCGAACACCATCAGCAGGAACGGAGATACCCATTCCAGGAACCAATCGGGTAGATCCAGAACATGGTGTTGCTTGGCAACAGTTCCGAGGAGAACGGACACCACGATCATCAGCCAGTCCAGTCGATCGAGACCTCCAAATCTGGCAAATCCCAACGGGTCCGTGTTCTCACGCTTCTGGTTTGCGTCTGAATCAAGCATTGCGTCGTACCCCCTTCGCTACCATCGCTCTTTGCACTAGTCTTTTTTCCGCGTCGCCTCGCGCGATAGCTCGTCCGCTTGTGAGAGACCGGTGTTCTTGTCCCCGACCATCTGCTGCTCCCAATAATCCGCCACCAGCAGTCCACTGGGGTTGTACTCCGTTCGCCGGTCCAGCGCCAGCCGCACGTTGTACCGGCCAACAATCTGATCCGTCGTCTCTTGCTTATTCCTCAGCCGGTGAATCTCCTTGACCCCGAACGCGGTGAAGGTCAGCGGCGAACCCTGGACTGCGCTGATGGTACGGACCGTGAAATTTGTGATGATCTGGTCGTCCTGAATTTTGTTGACGGTGTCGTCTTCCCGCAGGCGGCTGAGGACGAGCGCTTTGAAGTTGCCGGTCATCATGTTCAGAGCGTCGGCCATCTGGCGGTCAACCGTCGCCGGCGTGTAGTTCAAATAGCGGTCGAGAAAGCGACGTACTATAGCCTTTGCCTCCACATCTGTGGGGGCGGCATCGGCAGCCGACGCCGCGAACGTCAGCCCGCGAGTATGTCCGGGAGCTGGAGTGCCGCCGACAATCGCTGCTTCACCCTCGCTGTCCACCCGGATCACGGTCGGCGGCTGCAGGCGTACGTACACTGCGAACGCGAAGGAGCTTAAGGCGATAACGCCAAACACCATCGCGAGCACCATCGAGCGGTTCGCATACGCTCGCAACATGCCATCGTGTTCGTAATAGCGCGTGTAGCCAACTTTCTCCGGCGCATTCTGCCCATCGTTGCCATTCTTCATTTCCGCCTCCAGCGTGCCTCCGTCTTCTTCACGCGGCGGCGGCCGCGCCGCCGCCTCCACCGCCCCCACTATTTCCTCCGCCGCCCCCACCGCCTCCACCGCCCCCACCGCCTCCGCCACCCCCTCCCCTGAACAGCGAGCCGACGCCTCTGGCTGTAAACACGGTCGCGCTGACCACCGTGCCGATGGTCTGTCCAACGTCTCCCTCCACAACTCGTTTGGCGAGATAGGGGATAAGCGCGATGCAGAGCGACAACAGGATGCTGGCCAGGCCAAGGAGCAGCGATCCCGTTACGCCGTTGAAAGCGCCAACAAAGTTCCCGCTATTGAGTACGGTGTTCACCGAGTTCATGTTGATCGCGGCCATCAGCGCTCCGAAAATCGAGTACAACAGCCCCCAGGCGTTGAAGATCATCAGGTTTACCAGATACTTTCTTGCCATCACGCCAAAACCGAATGCGGGATACAGCGCCAGCACGAATGGTCCGACCACGTACAGGATCGAGCCGTAGAGTGTATAAAACAGTGAGAACAGCGCGTACGTAATCGGGAAGAGGATGTATCCAACCAGAAGCAAGAGTGATTCGAGCACTCCGGAAAAAGCGCCGGTGATCAGTCCCCACAATGCCTGAATGCCGTTATTGTTGTTCCAGTAGTTTGATAAATCTGTCATCCACTGACCGAAGACATCGCCCCCACCCGCGGTACTGGTGTTGATGAAGCTCGCCACGTTGTTGAACATGCCGTTGACATCCCGGAAAGCCGTACTGTAGTTGAGCATCACGAGGCCCACCGCAAAAAAGCGGACCGCCGTCGCTCCGAGGAAGTGTGTGTCTCCGCCACGCGCCCAGGCCTCGTAGATGCCGAACAGCAGACTAGCCAATAGAATGTACTGCGCAACCTGAACAGCACCGGAGGTCGCGCCGCCTGAGTCGATTCCGTTCATCGCCGTATTGAAAAGCTGCTGAAAGTAGAACATAGCTATTTGTGTTGCAGCGTTGTCGTTATATTCTGTTGTGTCGATACCGCCCACCCGCTTCCGAGCTTCAGGTTGGCACCATTGTTAGCGAGGTCGATTGCCCTCACTCTCATCAGATCCGCCAAGGCAGACTGCGTGTAGGCGTTTGCTCTGACCAGCCACGCGTCAGCCTGAGCTTCAATGATCGGGGCCGTGCCAGGAGCTGCGCTCTGTACGTTCGCGTTAATTTGGTCGGCAGCGGAGAGTTCCTGGTCCGATATAGCATCGATGGCAATTGCACGTTCCATGGCGTCCTGTGCCACCGCGTCGGTCATGTCGATCAGATCGCGGACAGCGGGAGACGCGTTTTGAGGCGTGGGCACTACGTTGTAGACGCTCGCGTAGCCTCCGGTCGTGCTTCCGATCTGGCCAGGATTCCGCGACAGTAGAATGCTCTCAAGCTGCCTCGGATTTGGCAGCGTCGCGGTGGCGATCGGGATCTGCAGAATGGCGCGAATCTGCGCGTAGAATCCCTGGATCTGGCCCGCCATCCCGAGAGCTTGCGCGATGGCTTGTCGGTGGCCACACCGTCGTCTGTAAGAAATTATTCGTGTTTGTCAGTATTGTCGTTGATTGCCTGCAAGACCGCGCGGCAATCACGCTGCCGAGCGTGACATTGATTGTTCCCAGCCCCTCCGCCAACAGTGCACAACAGGGACTTGGCAACTGTCCCTGGACCCTCCTGGGCGAAACGAGGGTGCTCAACAACAACGCCAATGCCAGCAGCACCGTATAGCGGCGGCTCCATCGGCATATGCGGGCGCCTCCGGCTTTCGCTCCACTCATCCATTTGTTGAATCGATCTCGCATTTCCTTCCCCTTTCACCTGTGTTGGAGAACGTTAGTCATGTCCGTTTGCAGTTGGCCGGCGTAGGCCGCATTGCGTTTTCGGATGGCGTTGTCGTGTGCGACGCGTGCCGCTTCTTGCCGCAACATGGCGGCCAGCATCTTCTGCGTCACCGCTTGGCTCTGGATCTCGCCAGCTACGGCTGCCGCCGTAATCAGCGACGACGACCCCGGGGCCGAGATATTGATGTCTGGGGTTCCCCACCAGGCTCTCGATCTGATTGGCCAGTTGCAACTGAAGGTCTTGTGCCTGGTCGGATTCCTTCAACATCATCAGGTTGTCCTGCGCCATGGCATCGTCCATGTCCGTCAAGTCGCGGTCCTGCGGCGCGATGTTGCCGGCTTGAGGGACCGCCCGGAACGTGTTCACGTAGGCCGGCGGCACGGAAGAAAGGTCAGCCGCACTCCGATCGCGAATGATGCTCTCAAGTGCAATGGGGTGAGGCAGCGTGGCGGTGTGGGGGTTGATCGACATGATCGACTGAATCACACCAAGGAACTGCGCGATGATCGACTGGATCTGCGACTTCGCCAGGTTGATCTTTGCCGAGCGGCCACACCGTCTGCTGTGAAGAGCGAGAATATCTTTCCCAGTACGACTGTTGATCTTGAGTCAGCCAGCCGCCGATCGTCACCGTGATGGTGGTGAGCACAGCCTGAATGACGCATGGCAGGCAGAAGGGGAGCTGCGCCTGCGCCGGCGGCGGCGATATTCCGAGAATCGCGATACAGCCAATCAGCAGGACTGCGATCGTACGGCGCCGGCTCTCGAATGCTCAGGAGCATCAGACCACCGAACAGTGCTGTCACGAACAACATACGCGCCTCCTAAACGCGGACGGACCCTGGTGCGGTCACCGCGGCAGACAATTCTTCCGGTAATTGCGGAAGTCCGGCCAGGCCCTCTGGGAACTTCCGTGCCAGTTCCTCGTAGCATTCAAGCAGCGGCTGCTCTGGTTTCTGCTTTAAGTACCAGGCTCGATAAGCACGCTCGCGCGGATAGGTTGTACAGACCCAGTAATCGACAGGCGTGGGAACGAGTCGAATAACCTGGGTCGTCTCCGCCTTCTCTCCGATGACAAGCAGCATCTCCGCGTAGCGCCCCTTTTGCGGCGAGCTGAAGCGTTTGATGGCCGCAAGGGTGACCTCATTCAGATGGAGCTGGTTCTCCAACACGCTCATGTCTCCGGGTTGCTGACCGATCAGCTTCGTGTTCGCGTTTTTCACAATACCCGGCCCATGCAGACGCGGCTGGTGCGAAGTTCCTACAAAATCTTCGAGCGTCTGCGAGATGCCCCAGACGCTCGAATTCCGTTTGCGCGCCGTTCGGAACAATTGAACGACCTCTGGCGCCAGGACTGGCGAATCAAGCAAAGACCAGCACTCATCGAGTACGGTGATGCTCGGCTGTCCGGACCTGCCCGAGGCACGCTCCGCCATCGCATTCGCAATCAGCATGCTCATCGCGGTTTCGAGATGTGCATCCGAGCCGAGCCCCTCCACATTGAAAAACAACCAGCTATTTTCGGTATGGATGTTCGTGCGACGGTCGAACAGGCGGCTATAGATGCCTTTTTCAGTCCACGTTCGCAGTTTGATCGCCGCAAGCTTCGCTTCGTCGACCGCGCGCTGCATCTTTTCCTCGTCTTGCCATTGGGCGAGTTCGTCCCGGAGGTCCGAGAAGGTCGGCACCGGATTGGCGTAGCGAAGTCCGACCCGTTTGTAGGTCCGCGCAATCGCCTCGCTGATGACGTTATCGACGAGCGTGGTATCGGAGCCCGGCGCGTCGCCGATCATGTGCCGAGTGAGGTTCTTCAAGAACGCGACCTTCTCCTTCGATGGCGTCTTTTCCCCTTGAGGGAGATCCCAGGGATTCAGAGTTTCGTTACCGTCGAGATTTACTTCGATCACTCGGCCGCCCATGAGCTCCACAAGGGGCCGGTAGGAATCGCCGCGCTCCAGGATAGAGATCTGCGCGCCCGTCCGGCCCAGCATGAGCAGCAGCAGCTGAGCCATGAAGGTCTTACCTCCACCGCTTTTCGCCATGATCAGCATGTTGGCATCGCCCAAGCTCGCATCGAACGGCGAGAAGGGCACCATCTGGCGGGAGGGGGTTTCGAGCAGGATCGCCGCTGAGGTCAATCCCTGCCAGGGGACTTCAGCCGGCAACAAGTCGGCCGCGTGCAGAGTAAGGCACTCCTGCTCCCGCTTGGTCTCTTCTGCCATCCCCGGAAGCGTCCCGACATAAATCCGCTTTTGGGCGAGCGTCTCCGGTATACCGCGTGCGCCATTCATTCGAGCTACCGCGTGGAGGATGCGCTGACGGCGGTCTGCAAGAATACGCTCGGCCTCTCTCCGCTCCTTTGCGTTGCGGATCGGGTTGGACGTTCGCAAGCCAACAAGCAAACTGAGTTGACACACCTTCAACGAACTGGACACGACATCCTGCAGAGTCTGGATCAGTTGTTCCTGGGCGATCTGCGCCTCGACATTGATCTTGAAACCACCATGGATGTCTCTCTGTGCCGCCTGCATACGGAGAAGACGTCGCTTGTATGACCGCATGATCTTGCTTTGATCCGGAATCGCGATCTCCGCGCTGATCACGAGCGGAAACTCCTGCGCGACCAGCTCGCGCGTGATGCCGGGAAATGTTGCATCCGGCATTTCCTTGACGCTGACCCAGGAGTACAGAAGACCGCCGACCTTCAGGTGGTCGTCCTGTTCGTCCTCGATGTTGACATTCGCGATTTGCGTCCGCGCGCTCTCGTAGGCCAGGCCCTGCTTATAGGGCCGCGTATCCTTGGCGAGCGGATTCAGTGCCCGCTTGACTTCGAGGAACATCTCCTGATCGGTCATGCGTCGCGGTTGCATTCCCGTAGCCTCGAGCGTGGCTTGTGCGCCCGCCATCAAGCTCTCAAACTCCGATAAGAAGTCCTCATGTTCGCGCAGAGTTCGCTGGATGCATTTGTTCGCCGAGAGGCTCCACTTGTTCGCTTTCTTGCGTGTCTTTCGCCACTCGAAATCCGAGCTGTCGTGGTGGACGTCAGGGTTCCAGATGAAGTACACGTGAAATCGTCGCTGCAGGTAGTGTCCCTCCTGCTCGCGCAGGTTCCACAATCGGAGGCGCTCCCGATCGAGGGCCTGAAGAACGGCGTTCTCGACTCGCTGTTCTTTGACGTAACGCTCGGTCAGGTCGCCATGGCCGTCCGTCACTTCATACCGAACCTGCATCCGCATTGATCTTTCGGGCAAAGAGCGAACCAGCGCCTCCAGCACTTCTTTGGTTCGATTACGCGTCTCATCCGCATGAAAGAATGTGTTCAGTCCACTTGCTTCATAGCCGGCTACGAAGCAACCGTTTGTGCGGATGATGCAGCCGTCCAGATAGTCTCGAACCGGCAGGAGTTCGCAAAGCGCCGGCTGGCGCAGAGAATCTTCCCATTGGCGAAGGGTCACAGGCATTTAGGACTCCTCTGCCGTCAGGTATTCCACGCGCTGTTCTGAGTCCGGTTCCAGGGCGCAATACACATGCGGCTTCATATGAAACATCAGCCAGTCCTGCAGGTATCCGCGCGGTTTCCCATACTTGAATAGGATGAGCGCCGGAATACTCAGTACCGGAACCACGTATTGCAGGAAAATATTCATGGGGATACCGAACATCTCCCGCTGCAAGAATCGGCCGAACATGTTCATCACGACTGCCAGGCCGAGGATCACGAACAAATCCTCAAACTCCATGTACAGAAAAGTCACTTTCGTCGCGAGATTTCTTGGGACTGGTGTCACCGTAACTGCCATAAATCCTTCCCCCTTGTTGTTTCGACAACTCGCATCGAGGTGATTCCTTTCACCTAACGCCTGCCGTGCCTCTTGCCACGAAGAATTCGCCGAGCCGGAGCAGGCCCGAGACCATGAGACACAGGATGGCTCCCAGGAAGTGCCGCGTGTGGCTGAACTGGTGGTGGACCTGCTGTTCGAACAGCCCTCCAAACTTTAATGCCCCTACGGCCACGTGCATTCCGGCGTACACGGGCAGAATGACATTCGCGAACCAATCCACAAGGTTCAATAGCGAGTTCCAGTAGAGATCCGGGTTATTCCATCCGAGCTGACCCGTGAACTTCTCGAACATGCGCAAGAGGCCGGAGACCATCAGGCACATTAGACCTCCGTAGGCCCATGCCGAGTACAGCTGGTGATAACCTCGTGCGAACTGGATTACCGCGAACGCGATGAAAAGCGCTCCCAGGGTCGGCATGATCACGTTACCGGCCCAGTTCGTCAGATTCAGGATTCCGTTGTAGAAAGACATATTTCTTCCGCCTGCTACATCATTGTGGTGATCAGCTTCCAGATGGACGAGACCGTCAGCAGGCCCAGAGTTGCGCCGACCATTGGCATCACCGGCCTTCGCGACACGAAGTTCCAGATCCCTCCGATGACGGCCAGCCCGGCGGCGATGGGGCAGAGCGTCCCCGCGAGATAGTTCCATAAGCTATCGAGCACATCCGCGGTGGCGTATGACGTGCCGCTGTTGTAGCTCTTAATCAGGTTCAGCGTTGTTTGAATCGCGAGCAGAAACATCGCGCCGAGAATCGAAGGAAGCGGATGCCCGCCCTGAACGGTGTCGAGTATGGCTCGCAGTACGAAGAATGCGGCGAAGGAGGTCGCGAGCCTGGTCAGCACAAAGTTCTGCACAAAGTTCGCGAGGTCGCTTTGAAGGTTCGCCATCCACCCGGTACCGATGCCTCCACTGGGCAAAGACGCCGGTACTCCGAACGAAGGGAACCAACTGATGAGCTGCGGCAGAGTGAGAAACACGATCGCCCAGAACATCCACTTCGCAAAGTTCCCGCCAACCAAGGCGTCAGGGACGGAGCCTTGCCGTAGGCCGAGACCCGCCAGCACCAGGCAGATGATGGCGGCCGATGGCGCAAGCAGCAGCATCAATCTCATGAAATCCGTAATCAGTTGTGGAGGGGCCATAGTCGTTACCTTTCAAAGAGAAACAGGCAGACGCCGCCGAGTCTCCTCAGCCGCGCCTGCCTAAGCGTAGGTTTAAGTGACTCCGGCGGTGCCTTGGGCAATCCAGTATTCGAGCAGTCGGGTCACGCCTGAAACCATCAGGAGTCCGATTGCCGTGAACACCCATTTGCCGAATCCGCGGCCCATGGCGAACGAACCGATCGCCATGAGCGCAGCTCCACCGGCGCCGACGGGCGCGATTACATTGCCGATCCAGTTGATCAGGTTCAGGAAGGTACCTTCGGGTTGCGTACCTTGTTGACCCTGGACGGCCACGTTGACCTGAGGGGCCGTTCCCAGATTCTGGGCCATCAAACCCGCTTGAACCACCAGGACGAACGCCGCAAGCGCGATCGCGACATTCGACTTCCGCCACCGAGAATTTTGCATCATCGGGATTATTTGCTCCTTTCTTCCCCGCTTGGGGATGAAGAAAAAATAGCCCGATTCGAAAACTCGCGCAAACGAATGCTACTCCGGCATCGACACCGAACGTTGGGGAGAAGATGGCAAGCGGGCGAGAAGGCAATACAGCGGCGATGTTTCTGGGGAACTATCGCCGTAAGGAGCCCAAATCTGGACAGCGTTAGCTTACTTGCGCATGAAGAAGATAGAAGAGAGCCAAGTCCGTCAACGAAAGGCGTCGCCGAGCATTTTCCTGTCGCGGCACGTGATTTTCAAGCCCACGGAACAGCACGGAGAGAACGGGAACCCCGAAGGAGGATTCGCAGTGTCGCAATGATCCAAACGAGCGTCGATATCAGGATCAGAAAACCTTCCGCCTTGTTTCGGCTCTCGAAGCCCACCGACAGCATCCACTTCCAGAATGGATTCCATTTCAAGAGGTATAAGAAGCCGGAGTAGAGGAAAAACGCCATCGCGACGCGGCAGGCTTTTTGCACCCAGGATGGTGTCTTCGCTGCCGGCCCCTTCAGGACGAGCCATATCGCAAGCGCAGCAGCAAAGAGCGCAGGCCAAGAAGACATCCAACTCTCCTCAGCACTACTTTAACCCGATCCGGAAGGATCGGCCAAATGAGGCGGTGGCCGCCGTTCCGCCTCCAATGTGAACCTACTGCTGGTCAGGCGGGGTCTGTGCGATTTGGGCCTTCTGTTGCTGCTGGTACATTTGCGTTCAGCTCCTGCTTCAGTTCCAGCAGCTCCCGCAGTTCCTGCACACTCGGCGTGGAGGCGTTAGCGTAGCTCGGAATCACCGCCTGAATTGCTGGCGGGAACCGGACCGCCTGGCGCCGCGCCAACGCTCGCGCTGCCGGCGGGCTTCGCCAGCACGATATAGAAGCGTGTGTTGCCTGGCACCGTCACGACGATGTTCTGGTGATAGGCGAGATCGTTCATTTGCTGTTCTCCCGCGACAGCGACATTGTTGGCGACCCGCTCACGCAGCAACACGTTGTTTGAGAGTGCGTCGGTGACTCCCGGTGCCGCTCTGAACCCCGACGGTTGCGGCCAGAATTGTGCCCACGCCTGTCAGGCTGCGAACCAGAAATTTCTTGCCCGTATTCCGGCCGGTAACCTCGCCGCGCAGCGGCTGATACTGCAATCCGACCGCATGCCCCTCAATCTTCTGCGTGGTTTCATCCGGCAACTGGATCGAATGGAACTGGATTCCGACGTAGCCTTGCTCGTTCACCTGGCCAAGCTCTCCAAATGCCTTTGATCCCGCCGGAATCACAGTCTCGCCGTCGCGCTCATAGTTGTATTCGATGGCAGCAACGACCGGAGTCTTGACCGCGGAACTCACTGGCGTCTGCAACCGCGCGACAAGCCGAGTCCCAGCCGGAAGCGCCGTAAACTCCGAGCTCCGTTCAACCACGGCCGGCTGAACATTGCTCCCCGCGGGAGCAGCCCCACGCGTCCCGGACGTCGCGCTGACGAACACCAGCGACGCCTTTGTGAGCTTCTCGGTATTCGGATCTGGTGGAGGCTGGTGTCTGTTCTGGAGTCTCCGAAGGAAACTGAATCCTGTTCAAAGCGTAATCTTTCGGCTCCGGACGGGGAACCTCGGGCGGCGGCTCCGGAAGAGTTCCAAAAGAAGGACTTGCCTGCGCTAACATGCGCTGCTTCGCCGTATTGCGGATGTCCTCCGGACTCAGGCTACCGGCGTTGTCGTCCGGGCGCCGAGTGTCGGCGCTCAGTAGAGGCGTCACCGAGTGGCTTGTATCCGGGTTCTCTGCGCCTCGCCCGCGGCCGAGATTGGGATGGTCCGCCCTGCCGATGTCCTTTCGGCTGTTCGGTGTCGAGAACATTGCAAAGAACGCGAGTGAAAGCACGACCGTCAGCCCGGCCAGCAATAGAAAGCTCTTCGTTCGGTCTTCTTTGAGCTGCTGCCGTTTGACGTTAGTCTTGGCCTCCCCCTGCGTAGACCGCTGCATGATTTGCCGAAGCTGCGCCGCCCATCCGGTTGGCTGCGGCTCATGCACCTCTGCCGCCTCAGTTTCAACCTCGTGCTCGACGTGGATATTTTCGTCGCGGTCCTCTGCCGGTTCGATTCGCCTGGTTGTGTCATCGGGCTTCATGGGCTGAACCTCCTCGAAAACTGCTGATTCCGAAACCGATCGGCGCGAGCGCCGGAAGATCAACCGCGCCCGAATCGGCGACTTGCAAGAAGAGCGTCTCGTTCGATTCCTTGAAACTTGGCCTTTCAAAAACCACAACTCCATCCGCCCTCTGCCCCGCGCCCAAACGCCTTGTGCTCAATCGGAAATCGATTACGCGCAACTGCTCCGCGGTTGTCCACTTTTTCTTGACCTTGCCTCCAAGCTGAACTTGTGGCGGCAGAATCTCGATCGCATGGTTCGCCGGGTTCACTACGGAAAACAGAACAACGACATCCTGTCCCTCGTCGAGCACCTCGCTGACGCCCGCTTTGATTCGCGGTCCGGCATCGATCTCGCCTGGATGCTGTCCATACAAGACCGGAAGCGACGCCCGTTTCTGGCGGTCGAGTAATTTGTCCAATACTGCGCCTGATTTCTCGTCGACAGCGCTCGACGTATCGACAGACGCTGCCTTTATCAGCCCTGCCAGTGACGTCATCGTGGACCAATCGACGCCAACTCGGGCGCCTTGCCTGAGACATCAAGCTTCTGCGTTTCAGCGATCAGTGATGCAGAAAGAGGACTCTCCTCGACGAGAAAGCTTCCCCCCGCGGGCTTGCCGTACTTCAACAACACATCTACCGTCTGCGTTCCGCCGCTCTGCTGGCCGGAACTGATCAGCAAGAGATTCACTTGGTGCCCCAGAGTAGTCGTGATCAGCAGGTTCGTCTGCGCCGGTGCGGCGGAAACTGGCTTTACGGTCACGAGTTCCGGCTCATGTTCCGAATGCTCAGCCTGGAAGCGTTCTGGATCCCCAATGACAACCGAATTAACGGGCTCTGGCATTCGAATCGAGGTAGCTACTCGCGGACTCAGCCGAAGCGTGATCACCTTCTCATCAAGGCTGGCGCGCGTTAGGGTTACCGGATCGAGCTTTGCCCCGCTCCTACGGGCGCGATGACTACCGGTGGTGTTGGCCTCGTCGGACTCTCCTTTGTTTGTCCCGAAGCGATTCCCAGCAAGCTCAGCGTGCAGACGCAGGCCGTTAGATGGCGCATACTATTTCCCTCCTGTGCGCCTCAATTCGGCGCGATACTGTTGTCCAATCCGTTGAACGTAGGTGTAAACCTCTTCCGACGAATAGTCGAGCCCCCGCGCGAGGACGGGCCGCTCGCCGGCAGCATAGGCAGCTATGACCAGACGAAGGTCGCCATGGAACAACTCCTGAAGCTCTGCCAGGTAGGCGACCCCGCCGCGAACGTTTTCGTGAATATAGAACGGATGGGTCACACCGAAGTGCTGCGCAGTCGCAGGCATCAGTTGCATCAAGCCCATCGCGCCCTTCGAGGACACGACTCCCGGTTGCCACGCGGATTCGACTTGAATGATCGCTCGAACGAGGGCTGGCGAAACTCCATACTGACGTGCGTAGTAGCTCGCGCACCGCTCCTCGTATTCGCGCACGCTGAGCGGCTCGCCCGCAAATGCGGGGCTCAATGTGATGATCGATGCCTAGAAACGCCGCCGCTCTGCGCATACCTGTTCCTCTTGTCCACGCTCTGTCTCGTCGAAATCTCTGCTGTAATGCTGTGTATCGTAGACGAGACTCTCGAACCCATCCCTCAGCAACAGCCGCTTGCGATCATTCTGTGTCTTCGCAATGAGGGGTAACAGCACGTCTCGCAAGTCGGCGCTAATTTCGTGAACACCCAGGATTTTCAGTGCTTCTGCCAGATCCAGCATCTCTGCGATCGAGGGCGGTTTCTCGAGCGTGTAGCCCCGAAGCGCGTGAGCGAACCCGGCAAGCTGTCCATGCAAATCCATGTGGGTTCCGGCCGTCCGCTTTTCCAGGATTCGGGTCTCCCGCTCGATCGAGGGATGCTCGAACCGAAGGTACAGGCTGCGGCGCCGCAGTGGATCGCCAATCCGGCGAACCTCGTTCGAGGTCAGCACGACAAAAGGCCGGCTCCTCGCTTTGATCGTGCCGATCTTGGGGATGGAGATTTGCCAGTCACTCAGGATTTCAAGGAGCTCCGCCTCGAATTCCTCGCCCACTTTGTCGATTTCGTCGATCAGCAGGACACACGGTTTCTCGCACAGAAGCGCCCGCAGCAGTGGTCCTTCCTGGAAGAACTCTAGCGTATGGAGGTCGCGGCGCAGGGACGCCCATTCCGCACCGGAAGCGGCGCCCTGTGTATTCAGGTAGAGACGCTGCAGCGATTCATCGAACTTGCCAATTGCCTTCTCTTCATTGATACCCTCGTAGCACTGAAGACGTTCGATAGTGGTGTCTGCGGCGAGAGCAACTACCTTGGCGAGTTCTGTCTTCCCAGAGCCGGGTGGTCCCTCCGCGAGGACCGGTTTCTGCATTTGGGCGGCGAGATAGATCACCTTTAGCGTCACGGGATCGGTCACGTACTTGGCGGCCTCCAACTTCTCGGACAACTCTTGGATCGAGGAGAACACTCGTCGGGGCTCCTTGAAGCCTCATACTAAGGCAGAATCCTTCTGCGGGCTCCTCAACTTTCCGGTCTCTCGCGAAACTCACCCCGTCCCGGGCTCTTCGGGAGACCTTCCAATTCAGCGACGAAGAATGGTCCCGGCACATTTTCTGTGCAGGAACCACTTTTACTCATTCCTCTCGAGTTCAGACCCAGGCCAGGGCCACGGAAACGCGACGCTCGACGGAACCACTTTTGCTCAGCCGTCCGGCAGACCCGTTCTGGCCTGAGTACGATCGAATCGCTGCACTTCGAGGGAACCACTTTTCCTCATGCCTTCCCGGCGAGACCGGCGCCCAGGAAACCAGGAGGTCAGGCTGCCGAAAAGTCGCCGCACTGTTTTTTCGAGCGGAACCACTTTTACTCATTCCTTCCGGCTCAGACCTGCTAGCCATGAAGCCATGAGATCGAGATCGCCGAGAGCCGCCGCACTTTGTTTTCGAGGGAACCACTTTTACTCATTCCTTCCGGCTGCGTCAGACCGGTCGAGCGCGCTGGCGCACAGCCTGGGAACGACTCAGCGAGCTGCAGCCGGAGCCAGTGTCAGGCTGGTCACCATTTTTCTCGAGGGAACCACTTTTCCTCATTCCCTTTGTTTCACGGATGCCCGTTGGCCGCACCAGACTTTCGTCCAGCAGTTCTTCCTTTAGCTCTTCGCGCGCAACGAGATAGCGGAATTCCGGCAGTACGGAAAACGGGCGCGCCGGTGCTCCGACTCCTTCCGCCAACATCCTGATGCGGTCCTCGCGAAGATTGCCGAGGAAACGGCACCCCTCAGAGAGGTGCCGAACTCGTAGCGGATCAAATCCCATCAGCCGTGCGCAGGTTGCGTCTGCCGCGACAGGATCATCGGCAAGCACAATCTTTCCCAGTTGGCGGGCGCTTCCTTGAAGAGGTCCGTTGCCTTCCATTGCGGTAATACCGTCTGCGATCACGAAGTGAATCGGAACGGTCGCGCAGATGTCGAGGATGCTTTCGTGAATTCCGCTCCAGTGCAGTAGATTCTTCGGCCAGCCGTACTTCATGCCCGGCACGATGCCGAACATATTCTTCAGGCTCAGCGTGACCCCTGCCCAGTGATGGGTCTTCACCTTGGGCATTGAGACAACGAAGTCGGATTCGAGAACCGCGCGCGGCAGCCACAGCTCTCCGAGACCGCTGTAATTGGCTTTCAGCTTCACTTTCCTGAGTTCGTCGCGGTTCAGATCCACGAACTCGATCTGCCGTTCGCTGAGATGCGGATTCAGACCCGCGGCCTGCACTACGAGTTCAGTGTCGCGTTGATGTCCCGGGCCTTCGCCGATCACAACACGGGCGGCGCCCAGACGAAGGAAGCGATCGTGCCGCCGCTCCGACAAGAGTGGCGCTTCGTGTTTACGGGTCCCGGCAAATCTTCCACCAGATTTGGCTTGAGGAGAACCGTCCTGCCAAGCACGTTCAGACGGAACAACCGCAATCCATCCAGAAGGAGCGCCTCGATCTTCTCTGAGTACTCGTCCGCATTCAGCACCGCTACAGCCGAACGAGGTCTCCGATACGAGACAGAGTGCTTCGGCCAGGCCCATTCGGCCGTCATCCCCACTGTCGCGGCCACACCCACTGAAGAGCCAAGGAATCGTCGCCGATCGAGCTTCATCGCAGCACCACGAACGGATGAATCATCTCGCCACACTTCAGCGCGAGAAGCGCGGTGGCGAGAGTTGCATTGTTCCGGATGTCGCGGCCGTCTCCCATGATCGTCGCCAGCCTGTTCTTCAGCGGCTCAACGGACTCTTGGTACACGAACAAGGTGAGAATGCACCACGCAAGGCTGGAAACAGAATCGACGCCGGGCGCCTTTTTGTCTCAGCCACGCCAGGCTTCTTTGAATCACCTCACTTCGGCGCTCGTCCTGGAGCGCCAAGAGCGCGATCGCCGTCGCCTCGATATGGGGGCGCAGCGGCACTCCGTACACGACGCTGTTTCCAGAGTTCCAACCTCCGCCGACGCACGCCCGATCCAGAAGCATCTCGACGCCCAGATGGATTCGTTTCTCCGACGCCTCGGAGCGATTGCAGGCGGTGAATTGCTTGATGGCGATGATGCTGAAGGCTGTGGGGATGACCCAGCTTGCGGAGCCCGAAGTCCAGGGCCAGCCGTACTTGTCGGGATCGAATTGAACGTTGCGATCAGCTGTTTTGAATTTCCATCGCCAGAACCAATGGCCCTCTCGGCCCTTGGTTCTCAGAAGCCAGGATTCACCTCGTTTTCGGGCGTTTGACGGATCGTTGACCGAATTCAATGCGCAGACGGCAAGGGCCGTTGTCCACGAAGATTCCCGGTCACCGATGAAGGATGGCCAACCGCCGTCTGCGAGCTGCAAGTCTGACAAAAGCTTGCCCAGCCGCAGCGCCCCAGAAGGCCTCTCCGCCAGCAGGCAGAGGCTTGCTAAAGATGTAGCCTCCAAACTGACCTGCCGTGAGCCAAAGAAACTCCACCCTCCGCCACGTAGTTCCCGACCGCGCAGTTCCTCAAGAAGATCAGGGTTGCTCATGTCGCAATTCTGCCGAAGGGTTCTTTAGCGATCAAACCAACGGTCCTTCCGGAAGGCCTGAATGGCGGACGTGAAGGACTGAACCTCCATCTACTTTCGAGATGGATCGAGACAGCGAGTACGATATACTGCCCCTCTTCATTTACGACGATCTTGTCCGTGCTGGAAACGGGAAGTGATTGTTTCTAAAACGATTGCACTGCTCGGCTTGCATGATCGTGCGGCTCCGCCTCAGGTCTGTTTGAAAAAAATCAGAGTAAGCCATATAAGAGGGTATGAATTCCGAGAGCCTCCCCCTCAAATCGAGCAGCGGGGGCGGACAATCCGCCTTTGCCATTGCTGACGAAATCCCATTGACTGTTCGGCAAGCAGCGGTCTTCCTTGGCGTCAGCCCTCAAACGGTGTATCTTTGGGTAGAGCGAAAGCAGATTCCCCACCTCCGCGTGATGGGTCGCAACATCCGGTTTTTGAAATCGGAACTCGGAGCCCTTCCGCGCAACTTTCAGTCACGAGGTGGGCTATGGCAAGACCTAGTAAACATGATGGTGCCGTATTCAAACGCAACGACGGAAAGATTCTTTGGATTACCTACCGAGATCGGGAACGGTAAGCGCATCCGGGAATCGACCTTTACCGAAGACTGGCAGGAAGCTCAGCGCAAACTCCGCGAGCGGCTTCAGGCCAGAGACGACAAGCTTCTTGAGATCGTCCGGAAGGGAGAACAACTTCAATTCTCCGACGTGGGTGGATTTTTTCCTGGAAAACTATTCCCAGCCGCCCATCCGCGCCGAGAAAACACACGAGGCCAATTTGCGCGCCGGTCTGCATTTAAAGAAAGCCTTCGGGGCTCGCAAGCTCGGGGAAGTCTCAGCGGACGACATCGAGTTGTATCTGCGTCCGGCGGCTCCAGGATCGAGTCCGGATAAAAACCGGCGCCGGTGTTGTCCTGCGAGAGAAACTGAAGCCAGCCACGGTTCATCAGGAACTTCGGGTCTTACGCCGGATTCTGAATGTGGCCGTGCGAAAGAAGTTGCTGCCTTCGAATCCGTGTGCCGGGGTGGAGTTCCCGGTCGCGGTGAAGGGTCTGTTCCGGCCGCATTACATGGGCTGGTCCGAGCAGCAGCAGATCGAGTTCCAGGCTCCGGAGTACCTTGCGAAACATCATCCGGATCATCACCGAGACCGGCCTTCGGGTCTACAAGGAACTGATGCCGATGAAGAAGGATCAGGTGGATCTGGAAAACGCGGTCGTGTGGATTCCGGACTCGAAGACGCCAAACGGGGTCGCCGAGGTTCCGCTGACCGAGATCGCCGTCGAGGCGTTTCGGGATCAGATTGGGCTCTCGCTGGAACGGAGTCCGTGGTTGTTTCCAAGTGATGAGAACCCGAGCGGACATCAGAAGACTCTGAAGACAGTGTGGCACGCCGCTTTGCGGAGAGCGAAGGTGCCATACTTCCGGATCTACGATCTCCGTTCCACGTACGCGACGCGCCTGAGCGCGGGCGGCGTGGCGGACGAGTGGGTGACGCAACTGCTCCGGCAGGGAGACGCCAAGGTGTTCAAGAAGTACTCGCAGATGAAGCTGCAGATGAAACGGGAGGCGCTGCAGAAGCTGAACCGGCAGGCGAATGAGAGCGGCCGGAGTTTTGACACGGAGAGGCCCAACTGATGGGGTTTTGTCACGGTTTTGCCACGGTCGGGCCTGTTTTGGGTAGTTTTTGTCCTCGTCGCGGAGTGCGGCGAGTCAAGAAGTGGTTTAGAATGAAGAGAGCAGCAAATGTCGGGGCGTAGCGCAGCCTGGTAGCGCACCTGCCTTGGGCGCAGGGGGTCGGGCGTTCAAATCGCCCCGCCCCGACCATTGATTCTAAAGCAGTTGGCGGCGATCCCGAATCGCCCAATAATTTCGGATGTAGATGATCTTGAGGATGAGGAAGACCTCGCGTGTTATCCGTCTCTCCGATTTGGACGGCAAATTGCGCAATTGGTTCTGTGGAATCGCACGCGAGGTGACCTGCTGGCTCCCCGAGCGCTCGCCCGACTCGGCACGCGACAAGGGGCCTTCCAATGTCACCTTGCCTTGACGGATTTGGCTGGCGGGCGTAGGATTTATCTACACGTTCCTTAGCCAGTGAGTCTGCGCCACGGGTCGAGTGGTTCGCACAATAAACCTTCAACTCAAACATAATGTCCCAAGAGAAGTTCCCGTCCTATGAACAGGACGAAAAGGACTCCTTCGGTCCCGGAGAGCGACTCGAGATGTATCATACGGAGTTGCGTCGGAGAGCCAAAGGTTTTCGCATCTTAATCGAACGCGCGCCAGCGGAGCTCCCCGAACCGGGAAAAACTAATTAAGATTTCGAACGAGATCCTGGATCTCGTTCCGGTCGCCAATCAAGAGGAGGAAGATGCTGATGAGGCAGAGCAGGAGTTGCTCATGGAGCGAGCTCGCGAATCCGCTCGCGCACGTATGGAAAAGGCTGAATAGGCTTATACTAAACAAGGCTTGCGGAGAGCCACACTGTGCTGCCAGAGGGCATGAAGTCGCTCGCAGAGATCGATAAGATTAAGGAAGCGGACCAGCGGCTGCCGCTTCTAGATACGCTTTTTGAATACCTCCTCAGGGAAATCACTCCGAACTCGGGAGGTTTGACGTGGTGGAAGCTATTTCGCGCGAACTCGGCCTTGTCCAAATTACGGGGGAAGCTCGGATTCGCGCGAGAAATTAGGAATGCTAGGGCTCACGGAAAGCCGTTTGGGCAAGATGATGTCTCAATCGCGGAACGCGCTTATCGCGCCGCCATTGATCAGCTTCTAAAGCCGCCCTGTCCGGTTCCACTAATACGTGATGTCAGAGGAACTTCGCCGTCACGTGATAGGATCGATCATCCGGCTACTCCAAACGCTGAGCCCCAACCTGACAACACGACTCCGCAGACACCTCTTGCTAGTCCCCAGCCTGACGCCGCAGGTTACGCGAAAGTTGGCCTTGCGAGCCCGAAGCTGTACGCTGTATTGGCGACGCTAATAGTCAGCGCTTTGCTCATCGCGCTTCTCGCGTTTCTTTTTAGGTCTACGCCTCAAGCCAGGCCAACCGTCGCCGAAAGGATTCCGGAGATCAAGCCTACAACTAATCCACCGCCTGGACTCAATGTGCGCGGATCTGCCATTCCCGCGGGTGCGCCTGAGCAGGACCGCGCCAAGTTCGAAAATTTTGTAAATCGTCACATAAGCTTGTCGACCTCCCAGCGGAATGTCGCTCTGGTGATCGACACCGCGCACACTAATGCGACGCCGGTCGGTGATCTGATAAATGGATTTCTTGCCGACCAGAGCGTTCGAACGATCCTCAATCTTGTGGATGTGAAGGGTTTGAAGGCCAACGGATTTTTCGATGATTTTTACGCCGGTAATGCCGATCTGATCCGGGAAGCTGTTCGACTCTCGGGTGTCGATTACGTCTTGTTGGGTCAGGCTGAGTACCAATTCCGCAAGCAACCCGAGCTCAACCCGGATCTGATCACGTGCGATTTGACGGTCAATTGCCGGCTGGCGGATAGGCGAGGAACCATTATGCGATCCGCCGTGCTTTCCGCGCCCGGTCCAGGATTCTCGGAGACTCAGGCGATCGAGAGGGCTGCGGAGAATGTGGCGCGTCAACTAACGAATAAATTCTTCGAGGCGCTTCCGTGAGGAAATCGATGCGAGTCCCGAACGTTACATCGTCACTGGCAATCGCGCTGCTGATCATCCCCGTGTACCTCGATGCCCAGTACCGGGATATCGACTCTCTGGCTTCCAGCCTTGGACAGAGCCTATCATTGAACGCACCGAACAAAACCGTCGCAGTGGTGGACTTTACGGATCTGCGAGGCAACGTCACGGAGCTGGGTCGATTTCTTGCGGAAGAATTGTCGGTTTCGTTAGTCAGCTCCAGCGCTCGCGTTCGAGTTATCGATTCGCACTCACCTGAAGGCCTTGCTGCAGGAACATAAGCTGGCGGCGACTGGCATCATCGACCCGGCTACAGCGAGAAAGCTTGGTGAGATTGCCGGCGTACAGGTTCTTGTCACTGGAACTCTCACGCCTTTCGGTGATGCGGTGCGATGGACCATGAAGGCGCTCGATACTGCGACTGCTCAAATTTTTGCTGTCGCGACCACGGAAATTCCAAGGACTAAAGGCATCGAAGATCTTTTATCGCGCGGTTTATCGTCAGGTGAAGATTCTGCGAACGCTTCAAAACCGTTGCTGGCGGCTCGCTCAAAAATTCCGATGGAAAGATCCGCCTTGGGCACAGCATCATTCCAACCCCGCGAGTCACACCAGTTTTCGTTCGCGTTAATTGCATGCAAGCAGATCAGCGAAGTCCTGACGTGTAGTCTACAGATCACGAACCGCGGACAAGATCGGCAGCTATCATTGGCCACTCGTTGGCAGAATGCAAAAACGCGCGCGATCGATGCGCTGGGGCACGAAGTCGTGGCGGACAGCGTATCGATCGGCACAGATACCGATAAGAATACAGTCCACGATACCCTGACGAGCGGCGTCCCCATGCTCGCGGAGATGCGCTTTTCATTTGTTCCCTTCCGAATGACTTCGATTTCTCTGCTTGAGATTACTTGCCTAGATGCTCATTCTGAGGCCTTCGGGGTTCAGTTCCGCGATGTCTCCGTTGACTGATGGACAGTCGAGTGCAGATATAAACCTGTTCGCATTCAGGATTCGAAGCACGTCGATGTTGCGGTGCAACGGAAACGTGATATCCTAGTTCCGATGTAACGCTACTTTGCCAGCTTGGACGCCGGGGAAACAAAAAAACCCGGCGGCAGTTCGCACCTGCTCGCCGGGCTGGTTGATCAATAACAAGGATTAGGCCCTCGCTATTGGTACGTGCTCATTTTAGCTGATAAGTAACGCCCTGTCAATAGCTTGGCCTTCCACAACAGGGAGGCTTCCATGATCGTACTTTGGCTCACGTTGGTGGTTACTGGCGTTTTTGCTGGTTACGCCGGTCGGATCTTTGCGCAGAGAACAGGACGCGACCCCGTCCGCTGGACGGCCGCTGGTGTTCTGCTTAACATCTTCATATTGATGGCCATATTAGCGACTGGCCGTCATTCACAAAAGGCTCGCGACTACATCAGGTAAAGGCATTCTGCTCCAAGCGGCGGATACAAAGTTCCCTGCGTATCCGCCGCGAGGAGCGGGAGGATCACCATGCATACTCGCGACCGCATTACCTTGCTCGACGACCTCTTGCTCTTGAATGAAGAGGCCAGACTCTCCGAAAACGAAGTCGGCGGACTCGTGACTTTTCTCGCCGACCTGCCCGCCACTGAGCGGGACACGATACTCGCATATATTCACGAAGAGGATCGTTTCAATCGGTTGGCACGATTCGCGAAAATCGCGAACTTGGCCCCTAAAGGTCGTACGCAATTTCTTCAGGCGCTGGGTATCTCGATTGTCACGAGGAATCCGTTGGACGATTTTTTCATTTTCTTTGGAGGCGATGATGCCGCCCGGAAAATGCGCGAAGTGGCCGGCGAGGTTGCGATTGAGGCCGGTCGCGAACTTCAATTGAGCCTCTTTGAAAGACTCAGGCGAATGCTTGGCACCAATAGTCCCGCTGCGGAACGTCAACGGGATCGATGGTCGGGGAGGTGACATATGCTGCAATTTCTGATCATCTTCGCGATTGTGTTTGTCTCGATTTTCGCGCTGCGAGGCTCCTGGAGAATCGCAGCGCGATGGGGCCTGTTTTTTGCGATAACGGCCGTAGGCCTGATCCTCGCCGCAAACCTCTTGACGCTCTGGTACGGGATCCTTCCTAAAGCCGAAGTTGCCATAAGAAACCTGGGCGGCCCAACGGAGCCCCATCTTCTTAAAGCGATTGCCGTCCCTGTCGCGATTCTGCTTTACAGCGTGGTAGGGGGCGCTGTTCGAAGACTCATATTGGCGATGCTCGCCGGTCGTAAGCTGACGTTTGTCCTCGGACTCGCCGCTCTTTATTCGCTCATGCAGGTATTCTTCGCCGTAGCGGATTCCAAAGCGCCGCTTATCATTCGATTACCGATACGCCCGCCGGCCGCAGTGAGTAGGCCTCCGACGAAAGCTAGCAGTGAAGGAACCGTGAGCAAATTGGTGGGACAACGTGAACGCGATATGCCTGCGGCTACCGGCGCGGGTGTGGACCGAAAAGGCCAAGGGGCGCTGAACGCTCGTGCTGTCAATCCGGCTACCGCTCGGCGGCCGGATCCGCCGTCGCAAGCGGCTGATCAGATGTTTTTGTTTCCATATTCGACAGCTAACCCGCCACGCACAAAGACGACCTTAGAAGCCAAAGCACAAGCCGGTCAAGCGTCGGTCGATCACGACGTTGAGATCCCAGCAAAGGCAGACCCGACCATTATCATTCCGTCGCGACGGAGCGTCGCGTTAGCGGTCGATTCGACAGGTTTTGAGGATGCTGATTGGATCGCTGATTCATTGCGGGATTATCTGTCTGTGTCGCACAAAGTCCGAGTTGTCGCAGAAATTCCGCGAGGAAGCGTTTTTTTTGATGGCGTGAATAGTGACGGACAGATCTTGCAGGCGATGAACTCATCTCGCGCCGATTACCTGTTGATCGCCAAGGCGCGAATTTCCTTTCGCCGATACCCGGAAGTCGATTCCGATTTCATCACATGCGAAATGGTCTTAGCGGTTCGGTTGGTCGATCGTCATGGCGCAGTGTTGCGATCTGGCGTTTTTTCGGCTGCGGGTCCAGGTTTTTCCCGGGCGCAAGCATTCAATGGCGCGGCAGAACGCGCGGCTCGTCAGATCGCGAATAACGTTCTTGCGACGGTGCCATAGCCTTAGGCATCTGCGGCGAGTTGTATACTGTTGGAAAATCAGTTCTGGGTGGAGGATTCCAATGCGAGTGGCGAAATCTGCGTCGGTTTTGCTGGGGGTTGGACTGTTCTGTATCCCCATATACGTCCGGGCGCAGTACAAGGAGATCGACTCATTAGCGTCCAACATCGCTACCCAGATTCCGACCGCGCCGAACAAGACCGTAGCAGTCGCCGACGCATTTTTGGACCTGCAAGGTAATGAGACGGAACTAGGCCGCTTTCTTGCAGAGGAGCTTTCGATCGCAATGTCCCGTACCCAGGGCTTAAGAGTGATCGACCGAGCCCACCTCAAGGCGCTGCTGCAAGAACACAAGCTTGCCTCCACAGGGATCATTGACCCGGCAACGCAAAAAAAACTTGAGATCGCCGGAGTCCACGTCCTGATAACTGGGACCATCACGCCCTTCGGCGATAGCGTCCGGTGCGCCATCAAAGCCCTCAACATCGCGACGGCTCAGATCGAGGCCGCTTCGACAGCTGAGATTCCAAGAACAAAAACCATCGAGGAACTCCTATCGAGGGGCATTTCCGCAATGCCGAATCAGCCTGGGCCTTCAGCCAGAGGGAATTACGATACGCGCGAACCGTCAAAATCGCCATCCGCCTCAAACCAAACAGTCCAAGTGCAAGAGTCACATCAATTTTCGTTCTCGTTGTCATCGTGCAACCAAACTGGCGATGTCCTTATCTGCGCTTTGCGGATCGTCAACAAGGGGCAGGACCGTCACTTAACGCTCGCGACTCACTGGCATGACGTGCGGACTCGAATCATCGATTTACTCGGACGCGAATACGACGCCGATGCGGTTCACTTCGGTGCGTACACAAACAATAACGTACAGAATACACTCGTTACGGGTATCTCTCTCGCGGCAGAGATTAGATTCTCGAAAATACCTGCCAAACTGAATTCTCTCGCTCTCCTTGAAATTGATTGCCTTTCCGGGCAAGAGTTTGGTATTCAATTCCGCGATGTCCCTGTTAATTAACGCCCCCGCGGGAACGTTTCGACGACAACTCTGGATTCGACGATTATAGGATCATGCCGTCGAGCAGCGATCTGATGATTTTTCTCTCTTCTTGCTGACGGGCTTATGACTGCGAAGCGAGATCGTTCTGTCAAGTCAGCGAGTTAATTCGGTTCAAATTTGCCAGGTGAGGTCTACCGACGCCTCGTTGATCGAACCGCCACCAGAAGGTCTTCCCTCAGACCATTCGACATCTCCAAAGATCTTTGCGAACTCGAATATTTCGGAGATAATCCGGTTCGATGACGCGCAGGTGAGGGGTACCCCACCTGATACCATAGGCGCAGATGCTCGAAAAGTGCTGAAAAGAAGCCCCAAATCGGCGGTTCGGATCTTTCCGATTGAAAATCCACCCGGCAGCATGATGTGATCGAACCAGAGCCGCAGCCGGGGATTTAGGGCTTCCCAAGTCGCACGAAGCTCTGTGAGTGGTTTTGTAATTCGCTGCAGATCAGCGCGAATCCGCGCCCCATCAATGATTTCGTCCGGAGTGGCTTCGAGCGCCATGCGTTGAGCCACCAACCGCTGTTTTTGCAGCAAGAATTCGTCATTCGAGATCAACTGCTGCGCCCGCATGCGAATGAGTTCGCCGACCTGCGTTTCCAACTGTCCGATGGATTTGCGACGGCGCTGTTTTTGGTTGGAGCGGCTTTGTTGGACTTCTTCAGCAAGTGTGATTACGCGTTCGGCGATCTCATCTATGAGCTCAGGCCGTGGCGCAATCTCATCCAGGAAGGACAGGAATTCATCATGGACCTTTGGTGCTGGCATGCTCTTGCCTCGTTTCACACATTTCTTCTGAGAACAGAGATAGTAGGGATACGTTTTGCTGCGGCCGCGCGAGAATGCGGCGGTCAGTTGGTGACGACACACTTCGCATCTCACAAGTCCACGCAACGGAAACTCTTCCCGTTCTTTGCGATGCGGAACAGCGCGGCGGCGCGCCGAGATCACCTGTTGTACGCGCGCGAATTCCGCGCCCGTCACCATCGGTGTGTGCTTTCCCGGATATTCTTCGCCGCTCCACGGATCGACCAGCGTGCCCATGTAGAAGGGATTGCTAAAAAGTTCATCGAGCGATTGGGGAGCGAGCGACTTTCCACGAATGGTCACCAAACCCCAGCGATTCATGAGGCGGCCTATCTCAGCTTTCGTGTAGGCGCCGGTGGCAAACTCCTGGAAGGCTCTCCGGACTAAACCGAAGGCCGGCTCGTCTGGCAGGTCTGGTGCGTTCTTCTTTTCCGTGGCCGAAACAGAACTCTTGTAGCCAAGCGGTGGCCGCCAGGGAAAAATCCCATCCTGGATTCTGCGCCGCATGCCTTGTACCGTTCGCATTGCACGCACGCTGTTGTCGAATTCCGCAAACCCGGCGAGAATTGTTTCCATAAGATTACCCTCCGGATTGTTGTCGATGGGTTCGGTCACGGAGATGATCCGTACGCCTAATTTGGCGAGCGTTGACTTTACACTGAAGTGATCCGCCACGTTCCGCGCAAAGCGATCCACCTTCCAGACCAAAAGTGCATCCACCGATCCCTTGTTCTTCCCGCAGAACTCGATCAGCTCCAAGAGTTGTGTCCTGTCGGCAAACTTTGCGGACTCGCCCTGTTCGATAAAGGCCTTCTGGATCGTAATGTTTTTTGAGCGAGCGTATTCGTGACATGCCGCCTGCTGCGATTCCAGGCTGGTGCCTTCAATTTGTTCTTTTGACGAAACGCGGCAGTAGATGATTGCGTTCATTGGCTTGACTGTTTGTTGAATCTCGAAGTGAGCGAGGGGATCAAACAGAAAACAGCACCCTGATCTTAGCGGTCGGATTGTCGAACGTCAAAGTGTGGCGATCCACAGGGCTTTGCGCTTTGACTGGTCGGACGGGATCGGTAGAGATCCAGCAGTAGGGCGGCCATCGCGTCAATATCGCGCCTCAGTTGCTCAAGCTGAGCGGTCGTCCATCCGCTCGCCTCGGGACCTACGAGCTTTCGCAGTCTTTCAAGCTCATCCATCAGATCAGTATCAGGGTTTCAAGAGCGAAACATAGGCACGTGGAGATGCGTCGGGAGCACAGACTGCTCCGAGTTCGTCGGCACCAAACGCATAACCAGTGGCCTATGCTCCGCAATCTTTCTCGAACACTCTGAGGTGTATGCAATTGATGCGATTATTTCTGGAAACAGCCATCGAATGGATCCGCGAGGCGTGTGTCAATCTGTTCGGTTGGCTGGCCGAGGAATTCGTCGGAAAGCGCCTCAGGCGTCGACGACGCAGGAAAAGACTCCAGCGAAAATCTCGACGTTCTCGCTGAAGGATCCCCCACCTATTTCTTGAAGCTGGTGGCTATTCACTGATTGTCAACAGCACGATTGATTCCCGATCCAGTATTCAGGCGAGCTTCAACGGACCCGCTGTGTACAAAATCGGTTTCGGTCTGCCGCAATGTGCTTGGCGTGCTCATTCTCGGTCCTATCCCCAAATTGAAGGAATGTTACCGTTAAACGCAAAGGTCGAAAAATACCTTTCGCAAAACCGAAACATGACGAAAAGTGTAGCGGGTAACTACATTCGAGCGCATCGACGAAGGTACGGGCTCACGCAGCGCGAACTCGGAATCCTCGTTGGGTATACCGATGGGTTCGCAGTGGGGCGGCATGAGCGCTCAAGCGCCGCGCCGCCGCTCGTCGTTGCCTTGGCCTACGAAATCGTATTTGAAATCCCTACCGCAAATCTTTTCGCCGGGTTCCGTTCAGTGGTGGCGCAGTCCGTAGCCCGGAACAAACAGGAACTCAGGGCCGAGCTTTTGCGACTGGGCGGTAAGTCCAGCGGATCCAAGCACGAAAAAATTCAATGGCTACTGAAGGAGGGCGGCCGCTGAGCCGCGATGCCGCTTACCAGCGACTACTGTCTCTAGAAATCCGGTCGAGCAAAATTGGATTCGCCGTTATTCAAGGCACGGATCTCGTAGACTGGGGCGTCCGGGTCTTTTCATCTGACACAACCGGAAGGGAGAAGGCGATGAAGATCTTGGCGTTCCTGCTGAAGATCTACGCGCCGACCATTGTGATCGCCCGGCGGACGCGACGCGTGAAGCATCTGTCTTCCGAGAAAGCGGCGTACCTCTTCCGGAAGATCCAAATTGAGCTTAAACGCCGCTCTGTTCGATTCGTTGGCGTAGCACGCCGCGATGTAAGCAATTTTTTTGAGGGTCAGGGATGCTCCGCAAAGCATGAAATCGAGGCCTATGTTGCCGAAACCTTCGCCGCAGTAAGACAGAAACTGCCAGGCCCACGCCGCTTGTGGGACAAGGAACGTTACATCGTCCCGGCTTTCGATGCGCTCGCGACTGCACTTACGTTCAGCGCCCAGGAAGCGGTCGTGGGCTGACTGATCGATGGGCGTTATCGCCCGGCTCCCTCCGGCTGACGTATGACCAAAACATGGCCGTCAGACTTCCGCAGGGGGCCGGGCGATAACGCTCGGATCGATAGCGATACTCGCTTGACAAGCACCGGGACAAGCTCATACTGATCATGGCTAATCGACAGATAGTAAGGCCGTTATGCCTGTTGAAGGAGGACGTGTTCATTGCCGAAAACGAAATGGGGAAAGCCGCGCTTACCAATCCAACTTGAAGAAATCCTGCGGGAAAAGAGATTGGAGAATCCCGGAGGCCGATGGTGGATCCGGAGTAGCGCCAAATGCACCAATCGTCGCATGCGCTCGCTCTTGGTCCGCTATCTCTTTCGAGAACTGAACGAACAAGACCGGCGCGCCTTTGAACGGCATGTGCGGTCGTGCATCGAGTGCGGTGCCATCATCCACGATGCATTTGAACTGCAGCGTGATCTTAAACCCCGCGGCTCCAAGCCATGATCGTTGATCGTGGCTTTTTTATTCTGAGCGACACCTCTCCTGCTCTTCGCGACCCGGTCGCCGTTCGCCAAACTACCGAACGGGAGCGACTCCCAAGTCATTCTTCTCGGCGTTGACCGCCGCCCGGAGGCTACGCGCTGTGACGACCGCTGCGCTGCATGCGACGCAGTCCCCCAAATGCCGTTCGAATTTCGTGCGCTGGGACGGGGACAATTCGTCGAACAGATAGTCGGCGAGCATTGTTCCTGCCTTCACGCTGGTGCAACGGGCATTTGTCTTCACGCAAAGAAACACCTCTGGAGCGGGTTGCCGCTTTCGATCCATGCTTTACCTTTCCCTCTCCTCACCGACCCGGTGTCGGACGTTCCGGCCGCCGGGTCCTCCGATTTCAAAAAATAATTCCCCCTTGGTCCAATGACCTGAGGGGGATTCGACGTTATTTTTGCTGCGAACCGAGCCGGCGCGTCCGCAGCGCGTCCGCGCGCTGCGAGGGCTTCCGGTCTGTACTGACAAGTTTGTTTTGTTCCTCCTGCTGATGCATTTTGTATAGCCGCCGCAAGCTCTTGCTGATCCTTTGTCGAACGGCGGCCGCTTTCATCTGTAACCGTGCTGCAATTTCCTCGGCGGTTTCTCCTTCGAATTTCGCTTCGAGGATGCTGGAGTCCCGAGGTGACAGTTTACTCAAGAGTTCGCTTGCGTGTATATAACAGACGAAATCCACGGTCTCCGCAACCGGTTCAAAGTACGGCCCCATCGTATCGTCCTGGCCCAGATTCACGTCATCCAGGCTCGCGGTATCCGATCGGATTCCATTGCGGTAGTCGGCGACCGTACGGATAGTTATTCTATACAACCACGTCTTGAACTGGGAGTCACCTCGAAACTGGGGGAGAGCGGCCAACGCCTTTGTGATGACTGACTGGGTCACGTCGTCCGCCTCGATTTCCGTTCGATCAAGGAGTCCTTTCACGACTTGCTTGATCCACTGGCGAGCTTCACTCCACCAGGCATTGACCTCCGGCGCCGTTGGCAGGCCTTCCGGAGGCCGCGCGTCGATGGCCTTTCGGTTACGCCCTTCGTGTCCCGCTCTGTACTTCGCGCTCATTAAGGTATTCGGGAATCCATGCTTGGATCTTACCGAGTTAGACGGAATTACCAGGGCCGAGTGTGACGAGTCCGAGGGCACATTTCCGCGTCCTTTGCAACGTTTTATTTTATTCACCCCATTCACAAAGTTTATTGCTCCCCAAGGAGAAATGTTTCGTGCATCGCCAGAAAATCGATCACACAATTGCGGGTTGGCGGGTCTAATTGGGTGAGCAGCGAAATCGGACCCGCCGCCAGAAAAAGGGCGCCCACGGATGCCGAGAAGCGGCTCACTCACTCCCAAAACCCTCAGAGGGCCCCGGAGACAACGGGTTGGCATCACCACGGCCAACCCGACTCCGGGGGCGCACGGGAGAAAGGGCGACATGAAGCTGATCCTCGAGACTGCGGCGGAAAGTCAGATCGCCAGGAAACCCGCTTCCGGAACATTTTCGTTTCCGGTCGGGCATGTCCTGTCCGGTTCAACTCGTCGGGCCATCATTGGAACGCGGCTACAGTCGCTGCCGCCGACAGACCGGGAGCGGTCGAGTGCACGCGCTCGTCGCATCGCTCCCGCCCCCGGCCTCGCTGGCGTGCTAGATCGACAATTATCTCGGCTCGAGGATGCAAATCGCGAGTGGCTTATCTGGCGCTTCGGCGAAGACGCTTGAAGACCCGGTTTTTCACTTAAGCGTTGCCCGAGGTGCGCCGCGCGCAGATTCAAGTCCCTAGCGTTCATTAACCACACTGCTAAAGTTATCCCACGCTCCAGCGTCCGTTGGGGCGTTCCCAAGAAAAGAAAGGTCGACCCTCGTATGCTGCCATCCTCTGCATCAACCGCAACGGATTCTCCAATGAGTTACATCGGAGGCAAGCGCCGACTCGCGAAGCGGCTCGTCGGTTTGTTTCCGCCGCATGTGACGTACTGCGAGGTGTTCTTGGGGGGCGGGCAAGTGTTCTTCCGCAAAGAACCGTCACAGGTCGAGGTCTTGAATGACCTGGACGACGACGTTGTCAATTTTTTCCGTTGCGCCCAACAGCATCACGAGGAACTGTGCCGTTACTTGAAGTTCGTCCTCGTAAGCCGCAAGTGGTTCGAAATCTTCCAGAACCAGAACCCGGCGAGTCTTACCGACATCCAGCGCGCCGCACGATTTTTCTATCTTCAGAAAAACTCGTACGCCGCACTGGTTCACGGGCGGCATTATGCCTGCAAGGTGGTCTCATCGCCGGGCTTCAATTCGAGTCGTCTCGCCGAGATCCTTGAAAACACCCATCGTCGGCTTGCGCGCGTCCAGATCGAATCGCTGCCGTTCGGGGAATTCATTCACCGCTTCGACCGCCCCACCACATTGTTCTTTTGCGATCCGCCGTATTGGAAACGCACGTTGTACAACTTCAACTTTACGGAGGAGGATTTCCGGAATCTGGCGAACCAGCTCCAGTCGATCAAAGGCAAGTTCGTTTTGACCGTGGACGACGTACCCGAGCTTCGGGAACTGTTCAAGCGCTCAAACATCACCGAAGTTGAAATCCCGTACACCGCCCAGCGTGAAGCTGGCAAGCTCTACCGCGAGCTCATCATCACCAATTTCGAACCGCCCGCCGTGGCGAACGAGCAATGAACCATTTTCTCGAAAAACAATTCGCGCGTTTCTGGAATCGTCGCGCGAGCGACCGTTCCTCGGCTCCGGCGATTCGCGGCGTGCTCGATGTCGGTATGCGCGTCGTCGATGGCGAGCCGGTCGTGAGCCGCGCCGGCATCCCGCAGGACCGACGGGCGGAGCACTTCGCTCTGCTGGGAAAAACGGGAACAGGTAAGTCGTATCTGGTGAGGCATCTCGCCTCCCAGGATGTGAATGCATCGAGAGGTTTCATCTTTTTCGACCTGCATGGCGACGTGACGCCCTTCCTTCTGAAAACGATCGCGATGCGCGAGCGCGTCCTGAGGAAAGACCTGAGCGACCGCCTGATCGTCATTGACCCCGCCGATCCGGAGTATTCAGTCGGATTGAATCCCCTCGAAGTGGGTCGCGGCAACGACCGCTTCATGCAGATCGCGGAATTCTCACAGATCCTCAAAGAGCGCTGGCATCTGGACACCTTCGGTGCGAGAACCGACGAGGTTTTACGGAACGCGTTGTACGCGCTTTCCGAATGTGGTTTGACATTGGTCGAACTCGTCCCGTTCCTAACCGATGCCCAGTTCCGCTCCCGGTGCGTTTCCCGTGTGACGAACGACGAAGTGAGGGAATATTTCGAGCTGCGGTACGACCAACTGAGCGACGCGATGAAGCGCGTAGTTGCCGAACCCGTGCTGAACAAGGTGAGCCTGTTCCTTTCCGACGTAAAGTTTCGCCATCTGCTTGGACAACAGCGTTCGACCTTCTCGCTGGCAGGTTCGATGGACCGGAGCTTCTGGATCATCGTTAACCTCGATAAGGGCCGTCTCGGGGAACACGGGGCAACCGTCGGCAGCATGCTCCTCACGAAGACCAAGCATGCCTTCTTCATGCGCACCCAGCGCGGCATCTTCGGCGTATACGGCGACGAGGTGCAGAATTTGGTTTTCCAGGGCGGCGGCCTCGAGACGATTTTGTCGGAGACCAGGAAAAAAGGCGGGGCCGTTTGTACCGCGAACCAGTTTCTGGGCCAGCTGCCGCAGGAAACTCAAGCCGCCATCTTGTCCGTCGCATCCTTCGGCTTCTTCCAATTGTCCGGTGGCGATGCGCAACAGATCGCCGCGATGCTCGACGGCGGAAAATCCCTCGCCGAGCGTCTGAAGAACCTGCCGCGCCGTCACTTGATCTTCAAAACCGTGCACGAACGCTGGTGTGAAGCCGTAGTGCCGACCGTGCGCGAGCCGGACATCGACGCCTCAGACCTGTATCGCCGGTCACTGACGTGCTGGGCGCGACCGCGCCGAATGATCGAGGAAGAAATTCGCAACCGGCGGGAGGTCGGACGCCGGAGTAATCGGGAGGCGCTCGATGGCTGGGAATAACCGGAAGGTCGTCATATTGCAGGACCGCGATCTGCACTTGATGCGGGAGATCGCCGTGATGCGCGTGATCGACCGCGAGCAGGCGAAAATTGTCGCCGGGTTCAATTCGACGACGCGGGTGAACGCGCGGCTCCTCGCTCTCGCACAGGCAGGATTCCTGCGCCGGTTCTTCTGGGGAGAAATCGGCGGCGCGCGCAAAGCGTTATATGCCCTTTCTCCGCGTGGCGCAAAAATCGTCGGACTGCCCGACCGGGGTCCTCGCCGGAGCCGCGATCAGGTGCTTGCCGCAGATTTCTTCTCCATGCATCAACTGCAGGTCAACGAAGTGTATTGCACCATCAAGTATCGGCCGCTCCCGATGGGTGCGAGGTTCATCCGGTGGAGGAGTTTTAACGAACCCCTCGAAGCAACGGCGCTTATCCCGGACGGGTATGTCGAGATTGAGTTCAATGGCAAAGCTCTTTCCCTCTTTTTAGAAATCGACCTTGGGACCGAGAACCGGACCGTCTGGCAGCGAAAGATCCAGTTGTATCTCTCCTACGCGTCGTCGGGAAACTTCGCCCGACAGTTCGGGCACCCCCAGTTCCGGACGGCGGTGGTCGCCATTTCGGAATCGCGGTTGATTTTTCTTCGCGCAGCGACGGCAGGGCTGACGGAAAAGATTTTTCGATTTGCATCCCGAGAGGGGATCAAGCGGGAAACATTTTGGGGAACCATTTGGCAGAAACCAACGGGAAATGAGCGGCAGACGCTCCTCTGAGTTCCATGAAGTATTGTTTCAACTGCAACAGGATGACGCCGGGGCAGCCGCTGTTCTGCAATTCCTGCGGACGGTCATACGACGTAAAACTGTGCCCGCGACGGCATGCGAACCCCCGGACGGCTGAGGCGTGCTCCCAATGCGGCAGCCGGGATCTTTCCACCCCGCAGCCGAGGCGTCCAGTATGGGCGACGCCGCTTGGATTTCTCCTTTCGGTTATCCCTGGTGCCTTTCTCAGTATCGCTTCTGCTGTTGTTCTTATCGCTGCCATCATCGCCATACTGCAACGTCCCGACATGATCGTGGCACTGGTTTTACTCGCGATTCCATTCGGAATTCTATGGGCAATGTGGACACAGATCCCCGCGTGGTTCCGCAGCTGGATTTATCGGCTCATCAAACGCCGGCGCGAGCGCCATGACGGAGGCAACGAATGACGGCGCCGCGCAAGTCCGGCAGAGGCAGCCCGCCGAAAGCCGCACCATCGCTGGCCTTTTCGCCTCTCGGCCTAGGGCATAGCTCACCGCAGCTTTGCCCGCCCCATTGCCCGCGTCCCGACGACACCAACCCGCTCGGTTCGCCGCTCTCGATGCGCGAGGTCGCGACGCTCATCGGCTGCTCGACGTGGACGGTGCGCCAGAAGTACCTGCCGTTGGGGCTCCCGCACTTTCGCGTGGGCTCGACCGGCAAATTGACCTTTTACAAATCACAAATAATTCGCTGGCTGCTCACGCAGCAGCAGAAAGGAGGAATGACCTGAGTCTCATGAAGCGTGGAAACGTGTGGTGGGTCTATCTGTACCGCGACGGCAGCCGATTCCAATATTCGACCGGAACCGGCAACCGCAAACGGGCGGAAAAAATCGAAGACAAGCTCAAGCAGGAGATGAACGATCGGCGGTTCCAGCTTGTGGAAGCCGATCCCACGATGACCTTCGGCGCACTCGCCGCACGCTTCGTCGCGAGCGGTTCCGTGCGGCCCCACCACCTCTACCATCTCAAATTCCTGTTGCCCTACTTCTGCGATTTTCCGGTTCTGAGAATTACCAAATCCTCAGCCGACGAATTTCGGAAAGCACGACACACACGGAACCCGGCAATCAAGGACGCGACGATCAATCGCGATCTGAGCGTCCTGCGGCATGTTCTTTACTGGGCGGTCGACGAGCAGCTTCTCGCTGCGAATCCGATGACCCGCATGAAAATGGCACGCGAGCGGCGCATCCGCCGCCAGATCCTGAGCCTTGCCGAAGAGGTATTGCTTCTCGGCGTCGCCAAGGGTCACCTCCGCGCCATGATTTTTATCGCCCTCGATACCGGCATGCGCCGCGGCGAAGTCACCAGCCAGCGCTGGGAGGACGTGGATTTCTCCCAGAAGATTCTGTCGGTGACGCACTCGAAAACACCCGAGGGGGAAGCGCGCGAGATTCCTCTCACGGAACGGCTCTACCAGTTCCTGAATGAGCACCGCAAATCCGATGGCCTCGTGATCGAGTTTCACGGCCAGCCTGTCCGCATCGTGAAACGCACTTGGAAAACGGCATTGAAGAATGCAGGAATCCGGCCCGTGCGTTTCCACGATCTCCGCCACACGTTCAATACGCGCCTGATGGAAGCAGGCGTTTTGCAGGAAGTCCGCATGGCGCTCATGGGCCACTCAACCGGCTCGAAGATTCACAGCATATATACCCACATCGAGCTTCCAACCAAGCGTGAAGCGGTCCGCAAGCTCGAACAGTGGGTGTCCGAACAACAACAACTTAAGGAGAACCAACATGCCAGTTCAGAAACCAACAGAACCGAAAGTACCGGCGGCTGCGAAGTCGGACCGGAAACCGTGGAAGAAAAAGAGTCCCGTGGAAGTGGTCTTGGAGCAGGCCGCCAAGCTGAAATCCGAGATCACGGAAATGGAGGAGGAGTTGAAGGCCAAACGGCGCCAACTCCAGAAATTCGAAGAGGCGCGAAAGTTGTTCGAATCCGCCTAAAACCACCAGTTCCTTCGCCGGATTGACCGGCTCGAGGCCAAGCAATGCTTGGCCTCCTTATTTTTCTTTTTTCTTTTCGTCGCCCGCGACGGGCGGCGCCCTATCAACCCGTACCGGGAGCGGACCCGCCTCCCACCACCTCTATATATAAGGAGTAAGCGACCATGAAAAAGCTGTCCGTAGTTGTTGCTGGTACCGGCCAGATCCGGGATGTGGAAATTCGATCCGGCACCACCGCCGGTGACATCCTCCACCAGTTGAACCTTGGGGAGTATTTGCTGAGCAAAGGCCCCAACGAGCCGTTCTTCGCCGCCGCCGAGTCGATCTACGACAAAGTAAACGACGGCGAGAAGATCTTCGCGTCCACCAAAGCCGAGGTCGGCATTACGGTATGCGCGTAAGGGAAATCGGCTCCCGGCCTGCCCCCGCTTCCATCCGCGACCTAATCTCGCGGGTGGTGCGGGGGCACGGCCCCGCTATTTCCGTTGAGCGCCGCGAGATTCCGTATTGGCGGGAACGCGGCTGGGCCTACGACGGACAAAACTACACCGGGTCATATCAGACTCCGTACGCTGCGCTTCAAGGCTATATCGAGGAGCGTTGGTCCAGCAGCAATTTCTTTCTGCATAATCCATCCGACCAGATCCGGCGGCACAGCCATTGGTCCTGCTTCGTTCCTCGCGGCAACGACTGGTACATGGTCCATATGGCGCGGCGCCCAAAGGATGTGAGTTCGGGAATATTGACGATCGAACGACTAATCACTGAGGCATACGAACAATGAAAACTACACGCATTAACGAAAAGAAAAAAACACTGGTCGAAAGGCGCGAAAAACTGATCAGCCGATTTGGTGACGCAGTGCGCGAGCGGAAAGGCATCACGCGCATCGCGACGGATATCCGGCGGACGAACGAGTTTCTCGAAAGTCTGGACCGGATCATCGAGGAGAACGTGAGGACGCCTGGCGCGCCACCGCGCTACGCGGTGAGTTCCCTGTTTTTGCACGAATGCGCCAAGAAGCTGACGGCGGACGCAAACGAGCAATTCTTCTTCATAACGGGCTCCGAGGTTGAGGGCGTCTACGTCCTCGACCAATGTGCGGAATTTGCCCACCAACGTCGTACCCCCATGGGTGTCGTTGCCGACATGCCCTCGACGCACAACATGCTGATCAAGCTGGAACGATTTGCGCACAAATTTCTCGCCCATTTCCACAGCCATCCAGGAAATGGACCGGACGCCACGCATCCCTCCGGCACCGATGAGAATTTCCAGCGGCGGCTCGAAAGCGCCGGCCATCTGGCGCTCATGGCAATCTTCAGCCGCGACGGATACGTACGATTCATCCGGCTCGACCAAAATTATGAAATCGAAATCTACGGAGAAGGAGTAGAAAACTATGCACCCGGCATTTACCGCCTCAAGAACCTCAGTTAAACTTCGCGGCAAAGCAGTTCCAGGAGCCGATGATCGGCAAAAGAGGATTCCCGGATTCGATCAGGAAATCTTCTCAAAGAGCAGCGTGTTATGCATCGGGGCGGGCGGCATCAATTCCCAGATCGCGCCCACCCTGGTGCGCAAGGGGATCGGCAAGATCACCTTGCTGGACGACGATCTTGTGGAGCCCAGCAATCTGAACCGCCAGAGGTTCTATATAAAGGACGTTGGCGAAAACAAGGCGGTGGCGCTCGCCAGGAACCTGATTCCTGAATGTATTATGGCGACGCAAATCCGCGGTTACCCATTCCGGCTGGAGGACGCGATCTCCCATCCCTGTCTCAACTGCGATGTCGTGATCTGCGGCGTCGACAACAATCCGGCCCGCGTTGCCGCGAGCCGGTATTTCCGAAAGAAGAACATCCCCGTGATCTTCGCCGCCGTCAGCCGCGACGGCGATCACGGATACGTGTTCGTGCAGGACAGGGAGGGGTCCTGCATCGCCTGCATGTTTCCAGACATGGTGAACGATGATCGCTATCCGTGTCCGGGGACGCCAGCCATCGCCGACATCTTGCAGGCGGTCGGAGCGCTCGCGGTCTACGCCGTGGACACGGTGCTCATGAAGCGGCCGCGAATCTGGAATTACCGGAGGATTAGCCTGTTTGATCCGAGTCTCGACGGCGGCTCGATGATCGCGCAGCGGGAGGGATGCGAACTATGCAATCCCACCATCGAATGAAAGGCTCGCCAGCAATCCCCGGATTGCCCGATCCGGATCCGCTCCTGCTCGCTCGACGCCCTGCAGCTTGGGGTGGCTCTGGATTTGCGCGACAAGGGCTAGGCAGCACCGTCGTTGCTGCGGAACGGTCACCTTTGGGCGAAGTTGCCGCGCGCGAGGGTTTGTCTGTGCTGAGTCTGCGAGCGCCCTTTTTCAAAAATTGAAAATGCGCAATTGAAATCGCACAATGGGGCCGCAACCCGTAAGTTGCGGAAAATACTGCTACTTATCTGCAAACACTGCTTGCAATGCGGCTTCAATTGGGCCCGCGTCAGTCGCAGGTTTATAAAACAGTTGCGCATTGCAAGCATTGTAGCATAATCTGGTTCAGACAGGCCGGGCTTGCTGAGCTAGAGAAAGGGCAGCTCCAAGCGATCCAATTTCTAGCTCAGCAGCATTGCTTGCTTACTAATTATGACTGTACACCAGACTCCGCCGACTAACGAACAAAAAATTTCCAGTACAACCTTCCGGCGCGAGTTCGGAGCAATTTCGGACGGAGCAACGCCGTTTGCTTGGCAGGAGGAACTCTTCGGCCTATTCGTCGCAAACCAGATTCCGGCAGGTATCGATCTGCCGACGGGGTCAGGCAAGACCTCCGTGATGTCCATTTGGCTCTTAGCCTTGGCGGCCCAGGCAAAGGCGGAAGGGATGCCAAGGCTTCCGCGCCGTATCGTCTGGGTTGTGGACCGTCGCGTAGTAGTCGATCAGGCAACCGAGGAAGCGGAACAGATTGTGCAGCGGTTGGACAGCGAACTAGACCTTGCCGAGGTCCGAGCCGCCCTAGCCAAACTCTCTGTCGCCTTGCCGGACGAATCTCCTCTAGCCGTTAGTACTCTGCGTGGCGAACTTCAGGACAACCGGGCGTGGAGCCGTCATCCGTCGCGCCCGGCAATTATCATCGGCACCGTGGACATGGTGGGCAGCCGGCTTCTCTTCTCCGGTTACGGCGATAGCTTCCGGCGCCGTCCCTCTCACGCTGGCCTGCTCGGCCAGGACACCTTAATCGTCAATGACGAGGCGCACTTAACCCCCGCTTTTGCTTCCTTGATTCGCGCCGTCTCGACGCTAACCGGCGGCAAGCGCCCGCTGCGCACCATACTTCTCTCCGCCACACATCGGGAGAGCGGGATCAATACGTTTCCCGCAACGCTCGATCCAAACCTGATGAATGAAGATTCGATTTTCGCGAAGCGCTACCGCGCGGAAAAACATCTCCACGTGATGCCTCCGGTAGAAAAGCCGCGCGATGAGATTCGCAGACTAGCGTCGCAGCCAGACCGCCGGACGATCATCTTCGTGCGTTCGCCCGAAGAGGTTCGTAATATAGCCACGGCAATTCAAAAGGAACACAAGGGCACCAGCGTCGTCCTGATCACCGGCATGCAGCGCGGTTATGAGCGCGACCAGATCCTGAAACGGCCAGAGGTTCAGCCGTTTCTCTCGAAAGTTGCACCCGCCTCGGATGCTTCCCCTTGCTGGATCGTGGCGACATCCGCAGGCGAAGTTGGTATCGACCTTTCCGCAGATCGGCTGATCACCGATCTTGACACAGCCGACCATCTCCTACAGCGCTTTGGCCGCATGAATCGCTTCGGGGAAACAGCTGGCGTTGCCTACGTGTTTTACTCGGATGTGCAACTCAAGGGCGAGAAGAACGAAAATCTAAAGGCAACGGTCGACTATCTTCATTCGCTCGAAGGCAGCGTATCGCCCGAGAGCCTTCGGAACCGCCCTCCGCCGCCGCAGGCGAACTCAAAGACCCCAAACCTAGCCCCGGTGCTGCCCTGGCTGATAAACGTCTGGTCTATGACGTTGATTAAGGCTAAAGATTGGCTTTCGCGCCCCGCCGTCGATCCCTGGCTTCGTGGCGACGAAGAGGCCTCGCCACCCGAAACGTACGTGGCTTGGCGGGAGGATGTGGAAGATCTTATCGACCCGGAAGACATCGAAAACGTTCTCGACTGTTTCCCGGTGCTGGCGCAGGAACGGCTGAAGCAATATTCGGAAACCCTGTGCAAAGAACTGGAGAAATCGAGTTTCACTGCCAGCAGGGCGATATTGGTCACGGCCAGTGGAGAGGCTCTCACCGGTACTCTGTCGGAACTGCTAAAAAGTCATCGTTCTCGTTTTAGCTTCGCTACTCTGTTGCTACCGCCAAATGTCGGGCATCTTGATGACAATGGGATGGTGGATTGGTCCAAGCCGCCCGCCGAGCATACCCGCTACAACGTCTCCGCAACAAAAACCCGAAAACGCGTTGGCGTTGATGAAGAACGGCCAATCCTGCGGTTCCGTTACAAGGTAAGTCTGCCATCGAGCGATGAGGAAGACGAACCCAAGGCTAAGTGGATATACTTTTCTGGAAAACTCAAAGCGACACGACTGCCCTCTTCCCAGTTCCTCGACGAACACTTGAAGCTGGTTGCAAGCGCGGCGGCGGAACTCGCCAGATGTCTTGGTTTCGAGGAACGTCTCGTGCGTGTCTTCGAGTGGGCAGGCCAGTGTCACGATTTGGGCAAGAATCGCTCCGTCTGGCAACGCGCGGCGGGAAACTTCAGCCAACGGCAAGCGCTGGCAAAAAGTGCACAGTTTAACGGTCGAGCGCTGGGTGGATATCGGCACGAACTGGGATCGCTTCTCGATGCCGAGGCTGGAATCCCGTCGGATTTCACAGAAGAGGAACGCGATCTGGCACTCCACCTGATCGCCGCACACCATGGTTTCGCACGGCCGCACTTTCCCGATGTCGCGTACGATAAGACAGCTGTCAAACGCAGTGCCATAGTTGCGATCGAAGGTGCCCGGCGCTTCAGCCGATTGCAGCATGCTCACGGCGCTTGGGGACTGGCCTATCTTGAAACCATCCTTCGTTCCGCAGACGCGATGGTTTCCGCAGCCAGTGAGGAGACGCCCCCCGATGCCTGAGTATCGGATTCAACTCGACCCACGAAACCCCGGCCAGTTCCTCTCCTGTTGCGGACTCTTTGAGCTCGCCGACATGGCAGCACCGGAAGCCACGGCCTGTTTTCAAGACGGCGGTGCGCAATTCGTTCTATGTACAGACATAGCCCTTCCACCAATCGAATTGCACCTGCTCCCTCAACCCGATCTGGAGGGCAAACCGTACGACATGACGCTGGAGCCCCTGGACGTAACCTTCGCTGGCCGCACTCTAACGCTCAATTGGTGGCTCAACGAAACGCTGACGGAAAAGAGTCCTCTCAAAACGTGGGGTGGGCAGCAAACGCCCCGCCGGGTTTTTGGTGAGTTGCTTCGACTGTTGGATATCTCTCCTCCGTCAAGCGCAGCTTTTCAGGCCGTGGTCTACACAAAATCACGTTTTGGTGTCGACCCGCGGTCAGCTTGGGAAGCTCTCGACGCGGGGTATTCGCCTAACGATCTCGCTCAGGATTCATCAACGTTCCCTTGGGTTGAGGTGCTGGCGGTCATCGGACTACAGGGGTTCAGGCCTTCGAAACAACCCCGCCAGCCATACCATTACGCCGCCTGGGCCAGCCCACTGCCGATAGCGGCTGCCCGCGGTGCTTGCGCGGCCCCGTGGCTTGGTCTTGCCGCATGGAAGTTTCAATTTGCTACCGCCATCCGGGGGCAAGGTTACAAAACATTTCTATTTGCTGAAGGAGTCAATCATGTCTGAGCTGTTATCGCAATTTGATGCTTGGATCAACGATGGGGGTCCGAGTGCTCTTGTACTAAAGGAATACCTACAACCAGCCGCCGGACTCGGAGAAGTCGTCTTTCCCCCGACATTCGCCCCGCCCGAGGACCAGAGGAGGGAGCCGCCCAGTTATGTTATCGATGGCGAAGGTGAAAATAGCGTTTGCCTGCTGGATTCAGTAGGGTCACAGGCAAACCGCTTAGAACCGGTTTTCATGAAGCCTCCGCACGATGTGCTTGTCCCGCAAATTGGGATTCAGGTGAAGGATCGCAAGATCAATTTGCTGGAGCTTGGTCATCGAGCGGCCGATGCGGTGGCACGATCTACCTCGCTTGCCGCGGAGTTGCAAACCGCGTTTACAGACTTTGACAAAGGCAACGCAAGATCACTGGCGAAGATCGCCCCCACGACGTTGGTTTTTGGTGCTTGGGATTCGCGCGGCACGCAGATAAAGATTCCCCGCCTGATTGAGTCCACGATTCGCGGCTTTAACGTGGTGCAGCTAAGTCGCGCGGCTCAGTATTCTCCGGGTCTCACTAACGAAGACATTTCGGAGTTGTTCGCGGACGTTGTCAAGGAACGCGATGCCCTCAGCGCCGAAGGCTTTCTGGATGCGCCCAGTAGGGCGCTCGGCGGCGTCATAATCAAGGGCGACATTGTGCGGACAACGGTGTTGAACCTAACCGCTCTACGTGCGATCGGCGGCAATGTTGAGCTTCGCCGCTACATCCTCGGCCTCGCTCTGGTTGCCGCATCAGCGCCGCTCGATCTATTCCTTCGTCAGGGCTGCCTCCTTGTCCGAGTCACCGGACGACCGATGGAACAGAAGCTCGTGTACCGGGACGGCACTTTTCAGGACCCCACCGAGGCCATCGGGGGTGCTGCTGCGTTTGCCACAGCAGCCGTACAGGCTTTCGGCGTCGGTGAAAGCCGGTCCGTCGAGTTCGATCCGAAACTCGCAAGAGCCGCGCTCGATAAGGGTTCGGAGAAAAAAGCAAAGAAAGCCAAATAGGACGGTCCGCGCATGCCGCACCAACTTCAACTCACCATTCGCTTTTTCACGGACCACTACCACGGCGCGGATTGGCCGCCATCACCTGCTCGTCTTTTTCAAGCCTTGGTCGCAGCGGGTAAAACCGGCGCGCCCAGCAGGGAGTGGGCGAGCGGTCAACAGAACGCGCTCGAATGGCTGGAGCGCTTGGGGCCACCGGAGATCTTTGCCCGTCGGAACCAAAGCGGCAAACGGTACACCCTGTTTGTTCCCAATAACAGCTTGGATGGTGACAAGAGCACCAAGACCTCCAAGATCGTCGCACCGCGTCTGCTGACCAAACACTCTATCGGCCAGCCCGACGTTGTTTATCGTTGGCCGGTAGAGGGCCAGACCGCCGCCGCTCAAGAACATATTGCCAGTCTGGATTTCCTGGCTTCTCACCTTCGCGCACTGGGATGGGGTCTGGATTTCGCCGCCGCCATTGCCAATCTCGCCGATGAGCCGCCGCCAGCCGGATTGGAGCAATTCACTCCAGACCCGCGCGGCGGTATGTCGCTGCGCACGCCCATACCGGGGCTTCTTCAACATCTCGACGAGAGCCATAACTCTTTTGTCAAACGCATTGCCAAGGACGGTGTAAACCCATACGCTCGCCCCACTCATTTTGGTGAAGCGCGATACCGGCTTGCGAACTCGTGGCGAGAACGCCGGTGCATTGCGTTGGAATTACAATCGAATGACGGAGAATCCTTCGTCATGCGATGGGACCAAACCCAGACCGTCGCCGCCTGGTTGCGGCACGCCGCGAGCGAAGCACTGAAGCAGGAAGAACTCAAACAGAGCTGGATTGATTCCTACGTGCTCGGTCACACGGAACCGCACGATTTGGGCAAACGCCTGTCGTTCGTGCCCCTTCCTTCCATCGGGCACCCGCATTCAGACGGTGGCATCCGCCGCGTCATGATCGTGGAACCACCATCGGCGGAGGAGAAAGATCGGCAAGCCTTGGACTTTCTAGGGATCAAGCTCCCTGGTTGGCTGCTCACGGATGAAAGGGGTACGCAGGTCGCGGCCCTGACACCACTGCAAGACAAGAGCAAGGTTCTCCCGTTCTACACGCGCAAGAAAGCGAGAGTGTGGCGGACCGTGACCCCTATGATTTTGCACGGCTTCAACTCGGCGCGCGGGCGACTCTCACTCGCCAAAACGGACCGTCTGCTTTGCCAGGCCTTCGAAGCAGCCGGGTTCCCGGAAACGATCATCGATGAAATCACCTTTCAGCCAGCGCCCTATTGGTCTGGTTCGGCGGCTGCTAGGGATATTCGCGTGCCAAGACATTTGGAGCAGTGGCCGCGGCTCCACGTGCGGGTAGAATTCGGAGTACCCGTTGATGGCCCGGTGCTCGCTGGCATCGGACGTCACCTCGGCATTGGAGTGTTTGCCGCCGAAACCTGAAACTATGCGTTCCTCCTACCTGGTTTGCTACGACATCGCCGACGAGAAGCGCCTTCGCCGCGTGTTCAAAACCATGCGTGCCTGGGGCGATCACATTCAGTTTTCGATCTTTGAATGCCAACTGACTTCGGCTGACGTGGTCCGGCTCCGGGCTGATCTCTCCGGCATCATCCACCACGACGAAGATCAAGTGCTGTTCGTGCTATTGGGACCGACGGAAGGGCGTGGTGAGCGCGTCATCACTGCTCTTGGAAAGCCGTACACACGCGTCGATGCTTCGTGCATTATTGTTTGAAGGAAGCCGTTTTGTAAGGTAAGAATTTATGGCAACGCAACCCTTTGAATTGTCCCGCCAGGACGATTTGCCGGATTATCTCCCGGCTCGGATGGTTAACGAGTTTGTCTATTGTCCTCGCCTGTTCTTCTACGAATGGGTGGAGGGTATCTTTCGCGAATCCGCGGACACCGTCGAAGGCTCCGTTCAGCATCAGCGGGTTGATAAAGAAGGTGTCGGATTGCCTCCGGCCGAGGAATCGCCTGAGGATCTAAAGACGCAAGCCATCACATTGTCGAGTGAGCGCCTGCGAGTCATCGCCAAAATGGACATGGTGCAAATTGAGGATGGCTACGCCCGTCCGATTGACTACAAGCGCGGGCGTCCCGCGGAAACCGGCGACGGCCCGGGGGTGTGGCCTGCGGACCGCGTACAGATCATCCTACAGGCGTTGGTTCTTCGTGAAGCTGGGTATCGCTGCGAAGAAGGCATCGTGTATTATCGCGCGACCAACCAGCGGGTACGCGTGCCGATCAGTGACGATCTGATCCAGGAGGCGGAAGCTGCGGTTGCGAACGCCTGGAAAACGGCCCTGCAAAGGATTATTCCTGCCCCACTGGTGGACTCACCGAAATGTCCGGGTTGCTCGTTGAACGCGATCTGCTTGCCCGATGAAACGAACGCTTTGGGAGCTGGCGATGCAGAGGATGACGACCAGCTCTCTCTGTTTGCCACCGGGGTCTTGCCGCGCAAGCCTCCCCGTCGGGAGTTGCGCCGCTTGATCGTTCCACGGGAGGATCGAAAGCCGGTTTATCTGAATACGCAGGGCCTACGGGTCGGGAAATCGGGAGATGTGTTGCAGGTGAAAGAGAAGGACGCCCTTCGTCAGGAAGTACGCTTGAACGATGTTTGCCAAGTGAATCTGATGGGGAACATCCAGGTCTCTACCCAGGCGATCCAAGCGCTGTGTTCCGCTGAGGTGCCGGTGTGCTACTTCTCGCAGGGTGGTTGGTTCTACGGGATTACCAGTGGATTGACCACGAAGAACGTCTTTCTGCGGCAGTCACAATTTCGTTTGGCGACGGAGGAATGGTTCGCACTTCGATTGGCGCGCAAACTCGTCGCCGGTAAGATCCGGAATCAGCGCGTCATGCTGATGCGGAACCACGAGGAGCCTCCAAAACTCGTGCTGGAGCAGATGCGCGAGATGGCGGAGCGCGCCGACGAGTCCACCTCGCTGGCAGAGCTTCTAGGAATCGAGGGGAACGGCGCCCGGCTGTACTTTGGAGTCTTTGACGGAATGATCAAACAGGAGTCCGAGAGCGGCGGCTTCAGTCTTGATTTCGCGTTGCGCAATCGCCGCCCGCCGAAAGATCCGGTGAACGCTCTGCTCTCGCTCGCATACAGCCTGTTATCGAAGGACTTGACAATCGCGTGCGCGGCTGTAGGATTTGACCCAATGATGGGTTTCTACCATCAACCGCGCTTCGGACGACCGGCTTTGGCACTGGACTTGATGGAGCCATTCCGGCCGCTGATCGCTGAATCCGCTGTGTTGAGCGCGATCAACACTCGAATGGTTACCCCCAAGGACTTCGTCCGAGCTGGGCGAGCGGTGGCGCTCACACCTGGAGGTCGCCGTGGTTTTTTCCAGGCGTACGAGGCGCGGATGGACACTTTGGTGACCCACCCCATCTTCGGTTATCAGGTTTCATATCGTCGGCTGCTTGAAGTGCAAACGAGGCTGCTCGCGAAGGTTCTGGAAGGAGAACTGGATGAGTACGCGGTCTTTGTTACCCGGTGACGCGAGCGGTGGGTCGATGTGGAAAGTGGTGGACCCGCTCGCGGCTTCCAAAGGATTGATCTCAAGATGGTTATGTAGGAAAGGATCCGTTTGCAGGTGAGACATCGAAGGCCAAGCCAGAACCTCTCGCTAGACGTATCGCAGATCATTGACAATAGAATAGTTGGAGTGGCGGCCAATTCCGCGATCAGCTGATCGCGGCCCCATTGAAGCGCGTCGTACGTGTCGGCGTCAAAGCATCTAGGTGAATTCCGCGATCAGCTGATCGCGGCCCCATTGAAGCCATGCGCATTGCCCGTGCTATCGATCCGAACTCTGCCGAATTTCCGCGATCAGCTGATCGCGGCCCCATTGAAGCTAACACTGCGGCGGACGGACAGACCGAATCGAACGCAATTCCGCGATCAGCTGATCGCGGCCCCATTGAAGCCGCTGGCCGATTCTCATGCCACCGCGATCGAGCGAAAGAATTCCGCGATCAGCTGATCGCGGCCCCATTGAAGCAGCACCATCAGTCCCCGAGCCTCTTCCGCCGTCACCTAATTCCGCGATCAGCTGATCGCGGCCCCATTGAAGCTCGTAGGTTAATCTCTTGCCGACGATCTTGGAGAGAATTCCGCGATCAGCTGATCGCGGCCCCATTGAAGCGAGTCCTGCGTTGTTGCGAGCGATAAACGCCATGTAGAATTCCGCGATCAGCTGATCGCGGCCCCATTGAAGCCAACTGCGATTGTAGCGCGTTGGATCGGGCTTTTTGGCAATTCCGCGATCAGCTGATCGCGGCCCCATTGAAGCGAAAGAATTCTTCCACCACTCATTCCTTCTAAACCCCAATTCCGCGATCAGCTGATCGCGGCCCCATTGAAGCCTCAAAATCTCCCTACCGGCTCCTCCACCTTCCTCAATTCCGCGATCAGCTGATCGCGGCCCCATTGAAGCCATGTGGGCCCGGCCGGGGTGAAACTGGTTGAATTAATTCCGCGATCAGCTGATCGCGGCCCCATTGAAGCAGTGGGTGTCACTGTCTTAACCGTCATCGCGGTTTTGCAATTCCGCGATCAGCTGATCGCGGCCCCATTGAAGCCCTTCCTTCAGCCTTAACAGGTTACAGGTTACCATTATATTCCGCGATCAGCTGATCGCGGCCCCATTGAAGCCGGCAGCGGGCGCGAGGCGGTGGGCTCAATGGATGCAATTCCGCGATCAGCTGATCGCGGCCCCATTGAAGCACCTACAACGCGCCGGCGCCGGATCACTCGCTGACGCAATTCCGCGATCAGCTGATCGCGGCCCCATTGAAGCTGGACGACCGCGGTTCGCATGTCCGAAAGGTGCGCGAATTCCGCGATCAGCTGATCGCGGCCCCATTGAAGCGGGCGTTGCCGAGCTGTCATAGGTCTGGCGCGCACGGAATTTCCGCGATCAGCTGATCGCGGCCCCATTGAAGCTCAACTACGGGAAGTGCGCTGGTTAATGCTTGTGCCAATTCCGCGATCAGCTGATCGCGGCCCCATTGAAGCACTAAACACCATCTGCAACTGCTGTACCAGATCCGCGGAATTCCGCGATCAGCTGATCGCGGCCCCATTGAAGCGTGAGCTACGAGCCAGCGCTGGGCCCGGTGGATTTCAATTCCGCGATCAGCTGATCGCGGCCCCATTGAAGCCTCTCGCCTTCGGGGAGGCGGTCGAGATGCCATTGGGAATTCCGCGATCAGCTGATCGCGGCCCCATTGAAGCGACGTAATTCCCGTTGTGATTCTGGCTCTGCATCGAATTCCGCGATCAGCTGATCGCGGCCCCATTGAAGCTATATAGCCCCCGCCCCAGGCATTGCCGTTGACTCCGAAATTCCGCGATCAGCTGATCGCGGCCCCATTGAAGCCCGATTCGAACGGGAACACGAGCGCATTGTCCGCCGAAAATTCCGCGATCAGCTGATCGCGGCCCCATTGAAGCATGGTGCTGATCATGTTCGGCCTCGGCCTGCGCGTGAGCAATTCCGCGATCAGCTGATCGCGGCCCCATTGAAGCTTTCGAGTCGGCCAGCGCCTTGCTGTCGATCTTCTAATTCCGCGATCAGCTGATCGCGGCCCCATTGAAGCGATATCGGCGCCTGGGACCCGATCGACAAGAGCAAAATTCCGCGATCAGCTGATCGCGGCCCCATTGAAGCCATCTCCCCCCAACGTTCACCCGTCGTCGCCGAACTCAATTCCGCGATCAGCTGATCGCGGCCCCATTGAAGCCGGGTCCCGTGTCTTGACCGACCGGGCCGCCGCAGAAATTCCGCGATCAGCTGATCGCGGCCCCATTGAAGCCAGCCGGGCTGGTCGATCGGCGCACGATCTGTGATCAATTCCGCGATCAGCTGATCGCGGCCCCATTGAAGCGGGACATCAGAGAAAAGCCAGTTGAACGGTTCGCCGGAATTCCGCGATCAGCTGATCGCGGCCCCATTGAAGCCATAAAACGCGTGCATGGCGTTGAAGCGACCCACCAAATTCCGCGATCAGCTGATCGCGGCCCCATTGAAGCCAAAGCATTGATAACTGTTGTGATTTCCGCAAGAAATTCCGCGATCAGCTGATCGCGGCCCCATTGAAGCGGATGGGTGAAAGCTGAATCCACCATCAGCACCGCAAATTCCGCGATCAGCTGATCGCGGCCCCATTGAAGCCCGCCTACGCGCTTGAAATTGCCGTGGTGGTTTTCAATTCCGCGATCAGCTGATCGCGGCCCCATTGAAGCGACAATGTTCTGGGCGTGCTGGCTCACGAAGTCGAGAATTCCGCGATCAGCTGATCGCGGCCCCATTGAAGCACCTCCAAAGATAGGATAACCGATCTCCTACTCCGTAATTCCGCGATCAGCTGATCGCGGCCCCATTGAAGCTCGTAACATTGATGCTACTTTTTCTGATCCGACTGCACAATTCCGCGATCAGCTGATCGCGGCCCCATTGAAGCGATCGCGGAAGAAATCAACTACGCCGCTGGTTAATTAAATTCCGCGATCAGCTGATCGCGGCCCCATTGAAGCATTCCCTTGCTGCTCGATCCCGGTGACGCCGCCTCAATTCCGCGATCAGCTGATCGCGGCCCCATTGAAGCGCATTCAGGCGGACGCGGACCGTCGCGTCGCCGGAGCAATTCCGCGATCAGCTGATCGCGGCCCCATTGAAGCTGCTGAAGATTGTTCGAACCCGTCCGCGATCGCGGCAATTCCGCGATCAGCTGATCGCGGCCCCATTGAAGCGCTTTCGCTCGCGCCAGGTCGATGACTTCGAGTTTTAATTCCGCGATCAGCTGATCGCGGCCCCATTGAAGCGTGCCGCTGCGCGTGGCGATTGCGAAGATGCAGGCCGAATTCCGCGATCAGCTGATCGCGGCCCCATTGAAGCTTCGGCTCATCGCGCTTCACCTGGACGTAGCCGCGCACAATTCCGCGATCAGCTGATCGCGGCCCCATTGAAGCCATCTGCCGGCAATCATCACTGCCGTCTGGGGCGAAATTCCGCGATCAGCTGATCGCGGCCCCATTGAAGCCGGATGCTCGCTTGAGTAACCGCCGGATCCGTAGTTAATTCCGCGATCAGCTGATCGCGGCCCCATTGAAGCTTATCGATTCTGCTGTTGGCTTCCGCGCCGGCGTTTGCATTTCCGCGATCAGCTGATCGCGGCCCCATTGAAGCGGGCGGACCTTACACGACGGTGGGTACGGTGGCGGCGTAATTCCGCGATCAGCTGATCGCGGCCCCATTGAAGCTTCGCAACCAACGTTCACCATCTCCAGCAGCAATCAATTCCGCGATCAGCTGATCGCGGCCCCATTGAAGCCGAATAAACCGTGACACCGGCGCTTTGTCCAGCCGAAATTCCGCGATCAGCTGATCGCGGCCCCATTGAAGCCACGCAGGCTGTTGTAGGATTCCGCCAGCATGGATTAATTCCGCGATCAGCTGATCGCGGCCCCATTGAAGCGATCCCCAAATACCCAAACCCGCTGTCATCCCCGTAATTCCGCGATCAGCTGATCGCGGCCCCATTGAAGCTCCACCGTGCCAATCGTACAGCGCGGCGATGCGTCATATTCCGCGATCAGCTGATCGCGGCCCCATTGAAGCGCGGCGTCGTTGGTCGCTTTGTTGCACTGAAGCCAGAATTCCGCGATCAGCTGATCGCGGCCCCATTGAAGCCAGCCTGTCCGCGCTTCAGTCGGAGGTGGTAACCGGAATTCCGCGATCAGCTGATCGCGGCCCCATTGAAGCTTGAAGAACAGTGCTTGGGCGTGGCGTGGTGGATTCAATTCCGCGATCAGCTGATCGCGGCCCCATTGAAGCTTGAACTCCTTGAACCAGTCCCCGCGCAGGATCTTCTGGAATTCCGCGATCAGCTGATCGCGGCCCCATTGAAGCAACAGCGTCGAGAAGGCGGGAGGGGGTCCTGAGGGCAGAATTCCGCGATCAGCTGATCGCGGCCCCATTGAAGCGAGAATAAGCTGGTCGCGCGCATCGCGGAGAAGGTCATTCCGCGATCAGCTGATCGCGGCCCCATTGAAGCCTGATCATCCTCGTGAGTCCTGTCCTAGTATTGCTCAATTCCGCGATCAGCTGATCGCGGCCCCATTGAAGCGGAATTACAGGAATAGTTCCAGTGAAGATTGGTGTAATTCCGCGATCAGCTGATCGCGGCCCCATTGAAGCAGCAGGCTCAGGCGGGCTTCGATGCTGGAACCGTCTCAATTCCGCGATCAGCTGATCGCGGCCCCATTGAAGCGAACCTATCGACTTCCCTCTCTCCGCCCCCGACAGAGCAATTCCGCGATCAGCTGATCGCGGCCCCATTGAAGCCACATCGCGGAAGGCAACACCCTGACGCAGCTTATAATTCCGCGATCAGCTGATCGCGGCCCCATTGAAGCTCTTCTTCGTCTGCCGCACTTTGTTCATTTGCGCGACAATTCCGCGATCAGCTGATCGCGGCCCCATTGAAGCACTAGATCGCGGCGCTGTTTCGCGCGTTGAGCGTAGCGCAATTCCGCGATCAGCTGATCGCGGCCCCATTGAAGCGCCTGGCCGAAGCTGCGCAACCACACCGCGACTCCGGTAATTCCGCGATCAGCTGATCGCGGCCCCATTGAAGCCCACCACCGCGCCCCGCTCGATGCTAGATGCGTGCAATTCCGCGATCAGCTGATCGCGGCCCCATTGAAGCAGTATGTCAAGGTGGTGGGCTAAGGTTATTTTCCGCAATTCCGCGATCAGCTGATCGCGGCCCCATTGAAGCGTTTGTTGACGCCACGGGTGGGGAAACGGCTCACGTAATTCCGCGATCAGCTGATCGCGGCCCCATTGAAGCCCGGCAGGTATTCACGCGCGTCCGTCCTCCCAATCCCAATTCCGCGATCAGCTGATCGCGGCCCCATTGAAGCAGGACATTGCGGCGCGATTCAACAAAACTGCGTCGTAATTCCGCGATCAGCTGATCGCGGCCCCATTGAAGCGTTTTCCAGCTCGAGGGGCTTCACCCGCTTGTCGATAATTCCGCGATCAGCTGATCGCGGCCCCATTGAAGCACTAGATCGCGGCGCTGTTTCGCGCGTTGAGCGTAGCGCAATTCCGCGATCAGCTGATCGCGGCCCCATTGAAGCAAATTAACTCTGATTCCGTAACGCGTGGCTTCATTGAATTCCGCGATCAGCTGATCGCGGCCCCATTGAAGCAGTGGGTGTGCCGTCAAGCACCAAACGATATCGGTCAATTCCGCGATCAGCTGATCGCGGCCCCATTGAAGCGACTATCACGACGCTTGACCAGTTCGGGAACCAGCTAATTCCGCGATCAGCTGATCGCGGCCCCATTGAAGCCATGCTTTCTCTGTCCTCTGTGTAGCCGGAGCCATTAATTCCGCGATCAGCTGATCGCGGCCCCATTGAAGCACCGACCGGGCCGCCGCAGACGTACAAAAAGCTCCAATTCCGCGATCAGCTGATCGCGGCCCCATTGAAGCGACGCCGCGCTTGATGAGCGGATTCTTGATTCCGTAATTCCGCGATCAGCTGATCGCGGCCCCATTGAAGCCTCAGAATGCGTAGTGCGCTTTCACCGGCCAATCCCGCTAAATTCCGCGATCAGCTGATCGCGGCCCCATTGAAGCTTTAACGCCGTCCGCACGATCAGATTCTGAAACATCAATTCCGCGATCAGCTGATCGCGGCCCCATTGAAGCACGCCTGCGCCCACCAAGGCATCTTCGCCGTTATCAATTCCGCGATCAGCTGATCGCGGCCCCATTGAAGCTACTATTGAGGAGCTACCGAGCCTCCCATTCCGCTGTAGATGAAATTGAGGATGCGGAAAGCCGCAAGCTCCAAAAGGTTCAACAGCTATCAACACGCGAGCCCCATCTCATTGAAACAATACATGTTGAAAATAGGACACTTCATGGAAAGCCAGAAACTGCCTTGGGCGCAGGGGGTCGGGCGTTCAAATCGCCCCGCCCCGACCATTACTTTGGCGCGGGCTTGACCACGACGAGTACGATCTACGCACTGTACCAAGGCCCCGGCGGTCAAAAGGGTCTGAGCAATCTGAACACCACACTTGGGCAGATGAATGGAAATCAGAATGTGCTTACGGATCCTTGCAACGCCAATAATATTCGACCGCCGAACCAGTGAGGATTAAGTCAATGTCTTTCACCAAAGTCGGGAAGAGGAGTCTTCTAAGCGCGGTCCTGGTCTCTTTAAGCGCCGTTGCCACGGCGAATGAAATACCGAAGGGGTGGCTTGAATTCGACAGTGCCAGAGGCGGTTACATCGCGTACTATCCTGGTTCGTGGCATCTGTTGGAGCCCAACCTCTCAACGCTGTATATAAGCACTTTTCGGCCCTCGCGTGCTGTCAGAGCTGTCATAATCCCCGAGAATGGTGCGACGATAAGTGTTACTCCCGCACCAACAGCGACAACCGACCTCGAACAGTGGATTGCGAAAGACAGCACCGCGCATCGTGTGCAGTCTAAAAAGGCGTTTACGCTTGAACGGCCGGAGAAGAACTCCCAATTGAGCATCACCGAGGTCATCTTCGGATCGATAGAGGGGCCGGACACGATTAGTTGGTATTTCGAAGTCGACGGGCACTATCTCGTGGCGAACCTTAGCTTTTGGAAAGGTGACCCAAATGAAGAGAAATATCGACAGGTCCTACGGGATCTCGTGCGAATAGTGTCGCCCTTGACGCGGTAAAGTAGCCCAAAACTATTTTGCTCTTATCAATGGATCGGATTTGGCCTCTGATCGTGATTGAGCCGGACAACATGTCAGGAAATCCCGCAACGTACTCTCAATATGGAACGCAGGGCGTGTACTACACATATTCGGGTGTAAGTATCGATGGCTACTGCGTTAATCCAATTGTCGGAACAAACAAGCCTTGTGGATCGCCTGTGGTGCCATGATATGATCTCACTAACGAGTTTGTGGGTCGATGCTCTGCTTATTGCATTCTTGTCGTGCGGTACTTGCTCGGCCGCGGACGCAGTGCTAAATTTGGCCCTCTTGACGACACGAGCAAAGCTGGACCGCGCGGACATCGTGGTGGTTGGTAAAGTCGCGAGAATTGACGTTTCAGGAGATGTGGTCGAAGCCAACAATGGTGTGCGGCTTCAACTGTGGAGGATCGTACTTGATCCAGAGTTATTCTTAAAAGGAAAAGCCAGCGGCAGTGTTGAATACGATTTTTATAATTACACGCCGCAGATTGTCCAGAATGGCGACTTCGAGCGGCTCTCGAAGGGCGACCGTCGTATATTTTTCCTTGCCTATGATGGACAAGAACTTCGAGCAGTCGCCGATTTGTATGTGACGACGATTGCAGTGAAGCGTTCCGGAACCCCGGATCTTCGAGGATATACAGACGCTACCGTAGGAGAAAGCATAGCTCGATTCCTGCTCAGTCCGGCAAAGGGTGAACCTCCCGGTACCTTTGCCGGCACAATTTCGCGAGCAACGCCTGATGCGTTAAGAGCCGCGGGTTATCCTTTTGTGAGATCGCTCCTGGATTACTTAACGGATCGCGGGCCGCTTGAGGTTAGACGCGAGGCCTCACTAGTCATATACGAACAACTCTTCGGCGAGGATGCCCTTATCAATGCCCCGGAGATCGCAGGCGACCCTTCGTTTTCAGCCCGAGTACTGACTGCGCGCGAACGACGAGAATATCTTCGGTCAATAGTGGCGGACGCCATGCGATTGAAATCTGAATCGCCCTTGGCCCGCTATTATACAACCGGAGTTGAGCAAGCCGACTTGCAAAGCGTACTAGGATTTTTGGAATACCTTTCAAGAAGTTCGGATCCAATTTTTAGGGTCAGCGCCGAGGGCGAGCTAGCAAGATTTCGTCTGCAGCAGAAGGAGTAGCGTAAGGTAACGGTCTGAGGAAACCTGTCTTGATTGGGCGGTCAGCAGGAGATCCGCGGCATCGTCGATGGCTTTGTAAAAAGCGGGATGACAGTCTCGCTGTAGATGCAATTGAGGATGCGAGTTCCCTCAAATTCAATTAACCTCAACAGCATTCAACAAGCTACCTGCATCTCATAGAAACAAAGCACGTTGAAAATAAGGCACTTTCACAGGAGGCCGGAATCCGACTTGGGCGAATTGGATCGCGTGATTAGTTTCAACAACTTAGAGGCAGATCACCTGCCCAAACAACAGGTGATCGCTGGAGATATAGCAAGCAGCATTGAGGTCGGTGGGCTGACCTTGTGGAAACGACATCTACAATTTTGACAACAGCCAGCGATTCGAAAGCTGGGCGTACCCGCAAGTTATAGAGTAGAAAAGGTTTGCGTGCCTTTTCGAGCGCGCACCTGTTGTTGCGTCTATTGGTCGATGTTTACGCGTTCGCATCGATGTCCATTGCACTCTAAACTCGCTGTGCGAGCACCCGAAGTGATCGCCGGCCACTCAAAGGGTACCGGAATCGTGAATAGACGTGTCCTCGTCCTGCTGCGGGTTTTCGCGATCATCTTTTTGTGAATTCTCGAAATGATTAGCTGCGGGATTCCCGAGCGCGTCATCATCAAAAAGGTAGCTCTCGCCCAGAGGGCACCAATATACGTCGATCATTTCAGCACTCGATTGATCATAGGGGCTCAGCCCCATTCCGATAAACCGGTGTGGAACCGCGGAGTCGATGAGACACGTGTCACCCGCCGACAATGTTTCGGTTACGCGCTTGCCGTCAAGTACGGTGATTAGCGTAACCTCTCCATTAAGTACATAAACAAACTCTTGACCATGATGAGTGTGCAGAGTCAAGTTCAGTCCGTGACGCCGCGGATCCCCAATCTTCACGTAATAGGGATACATCCCGCGTGGCCCGAAGCCGGATGCAAGGGACCGGAATTCGTTTTCCGCCCATCCCGCGTCGACGAGGCGACGTTGTGCCCGCACAGGTAAGTGTTTGATCTCACTGGCTCGCTGAAGATAATAAAACGGTCGCTCGATGATCGTCTGCGATAGGAAGTAATCGAGCGGTTTGCGGAACCTGCGACAGGCAAGCAGTAGGAGATCGATCGAGGCTGGTTTCCGGCCGTGCTCAATCTCGGCGAGCATGCGGACGCTGACTTTCAGCTCGCGGGCGAAGTCTGCCGTTGACATCCCGTGGGCTTGCCGTAACCCGGCAAATTGTTTTCCGACCCGGCCCGAGAGCGTGAGCTCGACACCGCTACTGGAATAAACCGGAATGTCTCCGCGGTCCGAATCCGCAGTGCTATACGGCGAATGGATCACATGGACGGCGTGGGCTACCTGACCCGGTGTTGCACAGCGGATGCAGTGCGGCAAATTGGAACGAAAATACACCGAGTCGCCCATTCCCAGCCGTTCCAGAACCACTCCCTCCGGTGTCTTGGCCTGAAATTCGATCTCTCCACGCTGCACGAAGAAAAATTCCTCATGGTGATGGCTTACGAACCTTGCTTGATCGTCGGCGACGGGGAAGATTTCGATGGCAAACGGCTCGATGTGCTTGCCGGCGAACACGTTGGCGAGCGGACGGACCAGGTTATGATAGGCTCGCGTCTTTCCGTGTCCCTCATTTCGGAGTGTCACCGGCGAGTAGGCTGCTTCGGGCGTCGCACTCCGGCTGATGTGGAAATGCCGCCTGGGATTCCTGGGCAACATTGCGTCAGCCCGGATCTCGAAAGCCTCCGCAATGGCGAAAAGTCTCTCGATGTCAAGCACAACTTTATCGTTCTCGATCGCGGACAAACTGGCTGTTGAGAGCGAAAGCCGGGAAGCCAGTTCCTGAAGTGTCCAGCCGCGACGCTTCCGATGTTCCCGGACAGCGTGGCCGAGACGGAGATCCGAGTATTCAAGATCTAAGTTTGAATAAACCGGCAAAGTCAGTCACCTCCTCGTTAGCTTGGAGCGCGCGCGCGAACAAGGTCACCGGGATCTATTATAATTTCAGAATTTTAGAAAATCAACATGTAACATGCATGATTCTGAAATTATGCTATTTGATGTAGCTATTGACAAAATCGCTATGTCAACGTAGAATTCTCGGAAACGGGTGTTGTCGTTGGCTAGATGCCATTGTGGGAGCAGAAGAGGAGAACTCGATGAGGAAGCGCAAAACCCTTTTAATCTGGCTATTTGCAATCAGTATTGCGGACTTGCACGGTCAAGGTACGGCAGGTTCGATTGTTGGTACTGTCAAGGATTCCAGCGGGGCTATTGTAGCCGGCGCTCCAGTGACGGTTCGGAACCAAGCGACCAATGCGCTCCGAAAGGTGCAAACGAATGCGGATGGAGACTACAGTGTTCCGCTCCTTCCCCCAGGGGTGTACGAGGTCCAAGTACAGCAACCCGGGTTTCGCAATTCGGTATCCAGCAATGTCGGGATTGAAGTGAATCAAACGGTACGCGTGGACGTGGCTTTAGCCGTTGGCGATCAGACGCAGCAAGTCGAAGTGACCGGCGCCGCACCGCTGGTGAATACTGATACCTCAGCGCTGGGCCAGGTCGTCGACCAGAAGAGCGTAAGCACGCTTCCGTTAAATCAACGCAATTTCGTAAGTTTTGCCTATCTGGTTCCCGGTGTTCAGTTGCCGGCCGAAGGCTCGATCGATTCGACGCAAGGGCTGGCGATGAGCGTCAACGGCGCGCGGGAAACCGCCAACAATTTCTTGGTCGACGGCATCGATGACAACGATTTAGTAATCAATCAGTACAGCGCTATCCCCTCGCTAGACGCGATTCAGGAGTTCAAGGTCCAATCTGGAAACTATACCGCCGAGTACGGCCGCAGCGGGGGTGCCCAAGTGAACGTTTTGATCAAGAGCGGGACCAACGAGTTCCACGGGACCGCTTACGAATTCGCCCGTAATCGCCACATGGACGCGAAGAACTTCTTCGATCAGCCAGACTGCACCGCTGCCTCGCTTCCAGGCACGTGCTCCAGTATTCCTCGATTGGACCGCAGCCAGTTTGGCGGCTCCTTCGGCGGACCGATCGTAAAGGACAAGACCTTTTTCTTCATTGCCTATGAGTATTTGAATCTTCGCGATGCAACGACGCAAGAGGCGACTGTGCCGTCGCAACTGCAAAGACAGCAGGCCTTAGCCGCCGTGCCCTCTCCGCTGGTCAATCAGGCAGGCCTGAAGATACTCAATCTTTATCCGGCGGCCAACGTGGGGTCGAATCTCACAACATCGAATACGTTTGTTTCCGCCCCCACCTCCAGTCAAACAGAGCCCTACGGCGTGGCCAAGATGGATCAGCATCTCAGCGACAAGGATACGTTGAATGGTCATTATGTTTTATCGTTTGGCACAGCGGGAAACGCTTTTGATCCGCTTTCGCCGTACACGGCCTTGCCGGGATACGGCACGACGGTTCTAACCCACGGCCAAAATGGGGGAGTCGATTGGACCCATATCTTCACGCCCAAGATGCTCAACGACGCTCGAGTCGGCTTCAATCGGGAGTTGGGAGACTTTGAACAAACGAACAAGACCGATTTCAACAAACAGCTGGGGTTTCCGGACGTGCTCACAAACCCGATTGATCTCGGCTATCCCAACATATCGGTTGCAGGGTACAGCGGTATCGGACAACCCACGAATACGCCGCAAGTTCATCCTACGTACACTTTGCATCTGACGGACAATTTTGCCTGGAATCCATCTTTTGATGGCGGGAAGCATCAGCTCAAGTTCGGATTCGAATATCGGTATTACTGGTACAGCCTCCTGTTCGATACATCCGCCCGCGGGATCTGGGCATTCCAGGGTGGTCCAGCTGGGAATCCGCTTAATCCCACAAGAAACCCGTTGATCCAGCTTTTGCTCGGGACGCCCGACAATGCGACTGGAGTCAATTCCGGAGTCGACATGAATATTCGGGCTCCATCGTATGACGCCTATGTCCAGGATGATTACCGGATTTCTTCAAAACTCACACTGAATCTCGGGCTGCGCTGGGAATTCAATGTACCACCGTACGAAGTCAACAACGAGTTCAGCGCCCCGAACGTCAGTCCGGCCAACGCAGGGTGTTCCCCTAAGCCGGACTGCCTATTCATTGTAGCCGGTACGAACGGCTTGTCGCGAGCAACGTACTATCCCGATTATAAGAATTTCGATCCGCGGGCTGGCCTAGCATTCCGCCCGCTGAACAGCGATCGACTGGTGATTCGCACCGCCTATGGAATCTACACGGATATTGTACTACTCAACGCCAACTTGGAACTTCGCTTGAACCCGCCGTTCCGGCACACAAACCTGGTCCAGAATCCAACGGGAACGGCGACCATTCAAAACATCCTGAACCAACCTGCGTCCCTTACTCCGCCAACCGGGAACTTCTTTGACCAGCATTACCGTGACGCATATATGCAGCAATGGAATTTCGACATTGAATACTCCGTGCTAAGGGACCTCCTGCTGGATGTCGGGTATGTCGGAACACGTGGAGTTCACCTACCGGGCAACCAAAATATCAATCAGCCGAACCTCGGGCAGCCGACGCCCTATCCGCAGTTTGGTCCGACGCTGAATGAAATTGACAACAGCCGCGATAGTTCCTATAACGCGCTTCAAGCCAAGATCGAAAAAAGGGGACCTCGTGGCGGGGACTTTCTGGCATCCTATACTTGGTCGCGGTGCATCGATGACGGTTCCTCGCTCTTTGGCGCATTGGGAGGCGGCAACACGCCGCAATACGCTTTTAATCTGGCGGCCGAAAGAGGGCTGTGTAACTTCAATGCAAGTCAGCGATTGGTCTTCAATTACGTCTATGAACTGCCGATGGGCTCGGGTCACGATTTTCTAGCGCACGGCCCGATATCCCATGTTGTGAGCCATTGGCAGCTCGCCGGAATCCTCTCCCTGCAATCCGGGCAGCCGTTCACGATTCAACGCGGCATCCCCCAGAGCGGAACGACACCTACAGGCTCGCAGGATCGGCCTAATGTGGTGGGTAATCCGCTGGTCGGAGGCGCCGTTGCAGCTAATCCGAGTTGTAATTCGCCGAGCCAGGTCGGCGTGCCCACTGCATGGTTCAATACGTGCGCGTTTATGGCGGCACCAGGCCAATTCGGAAATGACGGACGCGACAATGTCCTCGGGCCGCGATACGAGAATCTGGATTTTTCGTTGCTGAAGGACATCGTTCTGACCGAGAAGCGGCGAATCCAGTTTCGAGCTGAAGTGTTCAATCTATTTAACCATCCGAATTTCGATTTGCCGAACATCAATTTCGATTCGAAGACGTTTGGGCAAATCCTTTCTGAAAACGCTTACGGCGGCCGCCCCCCGCGGCAGATCCAGTTGGGCGTGAAGGTCATTTTTTGAGCCAGAATAGGGGGGATGCGTACGGCCACCATCGATGGTGCGGCACTGTTCGGAATAGTCGTCGTCCTCGATAAAACCCAAAGCCCATAATTCCTGGTAGAAGGAGAGGAAATCATGATTCGACCGGCCACGTTTTGCTTCACGTTGCTACTCGCTGCGTTCAATGCAGCAGCCGCGACGAAGGCCATCAAGTTCAAGAAAGCCTGGGACGGACACCGTGTCATTTCGAACGCAGTGATCATCGTCGAAGGCGACCGGATTCGAAGTGTGACCGCAAACGGCGCCATTCCGGCCGGTGTTCAGACGATCGACCTGACGCGCTACACCGCCATCCCGGGTATGATCGATTCGCACACCCACATCACCTACTATTGGAACGGCGAGCCGGGCACAAACCCGCGGCGGCAGCCGAAGCGAGACGTTGCGGTCACCGTCGTTCTGTCGCAGCGAAACGGTATGAAGGCGCTCGAAGCCGGTGTCACGGCCGTTCGCGATCTGAATGCTGCCGACGGCGCGGACATCGACCTGCGCGATCTGATCAATATGGGCGCTCTGGTCGGTCCGCGAATGTTCGTCTCCGGAGTCGGGCTGCATGGTTTCAATGCTGCCGTCCCGGCGGACCCGGTGGCGGAGAGGATCAAGCAGACCAAAGCCGTGATCGATAGCCGCGCAGACTGGGTCAAAGTTTTTGGGTCACAGGGCGGATTCGACAACGTCAACGGCGACCAGACGGTGAGTTATGAGGAAATGAAGGCGATCGTCGAGACGGCTCATGCGGCCGGCCACAAGGTTGCAATCCATTCCTACGGCCCCGCCGGGGCGCGTGACGCGGTCCGGGCCGCGGGGGATACACTCGAACACGCGACCGATATGGATGACGGCACGATCAAGGAAATGGTGGCAAAGAGGATCTGGTATGTTCCCACCATCGATCACAATCAGTATTACGTTGAAAACGCCGACGCCGTGTTTCACTTTCCGGCGGGCGCCAAGGAAAAGCTGACGGACTTCATTGGCCGCAACTATGAAACAGCGAAGAAGGCGTACAAGGCAGGAGCTCGCATGCTGGTAGGTTCCGACGCGGTCTATAACGGATGGGGGCTGAACATGCGGGAGCTCACCTGGTTCGTCAAGATGGGAATGTCGAATGAGCAGGCGCTCCAGACGGCGACGGTGCTTCCAGCCGAGATGCTTGGCGAGGAGAGGAGCCTCGGATCGATCGCACCAGGTTATTTCGCGGATATTGTCGGGATCGACGGGGATCCGCTGGCCAACATCGAAGATGCGATCAACAAGGTCCGCTGGGTCATGAAAGGCGGCGACGTGGTCTCCGACAAGACCAAGCCGGGCATGTGAGAAGTAGAGCCGCGTGAATCGAAATCTTTTGGCGCCGCTTTTTCCTGCGTGCTCGTCGCGCAGCGGCATATTACCATCCTCGTGGGGACGCTGCTTGACGGCAAAAGCGGTGTGTCGCAGAACACGACGATTGTGATCGAAGGTTCGCGAATTGTGAAAATCGACCCTTCGATGGGTTTTGAGAGATCGCTTGCGGCCGGCGATGCTCATTAGACATTAGCTCGCATCGCAGACGAGATGGACAGCAGGCGTGGACAAATCCTCGATAACGATTCTGTCGATTGAGCAATTAGCGCCGCTTCTTGCGAAGAAGAAGATTTCACCAGTCGAAGTTCTTACCGAGATTCTGAGACGCGTGGAGCAACTCAACCCCATCCTGAATGCCTACGCAACCGTCCTCCGAGAAGGGGCGTTGCGGCAGGCCAAGAAAGCTGAACGGGAAATTATGGCCGGTGAGTATCGAGGTGCACTCCACGGGGTCCCGATCGCCGTCAAGGACAACATGTGGACGGCGGGAATTCGCACCACGGCAGGTTCCAGAATTCTTGCGAACTTCCTTCCCGACTCCGATGCGACGGTGGTTCGTAAGCTGCACGAGGCCGGCGCAATCCTGATCGGGAAGACAAACATGAGCGAGTTTGCTTCGGGCGCGACGAATGAGAACGAATTTTTCGGCCCGACTCGAAATCCATGGAACATCAAGCGCATCACCGGAGGGTCGAGCGGCGGATCGGCCGCAGCAGTAGCCGCGTGCATGTGTTTTGCCGCCCTGGGCACCGACACCGGCGGCTCGATCCGTATTCCCGCGGCGCTGTGCGGTATTGTCGGTCTGAAGCCGACCGCGGGACGCGTCAGCCGCCACGGCGTAGTGCCGCTGTCGACCAGCTTCGATCATGTCGGTCCATTAGCGCGCCGGGTGACGGATGCCGCCGCGCTCTTATCGGTGATCGCCGGTTACGACCGCATGGATTCGCTATCGGTTCGCAAGGAAGTCCCACACTTCACGACCGGATTACGTCGCCGGATGCACCAGCCGAGCCTCGGATTGCCCCGGGAGCACTTCCTCGACCGGTTGGATCAGGGGGTGAAAACGGCGATCGAGGCCGCTGCCGCGACGTTTGAACGTCTTGGCGGAGAGGTTAAAGAAGTATCTCTACCCCATGTCGACGAAGCGCTTGATCCGGCAATGAAGATGGAATATGCCGAGGCGGCTAGATTCCATGAAGCTGCCGGATTTCTGCCCGCCCGAGCGAACGAATATGGCGAGCCGCTGCGTACGAGATTGGAAAAGGGCGCGCGAATGCTCGCGGTTGATTATTTGAGAGCGCAGGAGCTGTGCGACGTGGTGCGCGCCGATTTCGAAGCGGCCTTCCGTCACGTGGATGCGATCCTGGCGCCTACGGTCCCGGTGCCGGCGCCTCTGCTGGGAAGTTCGACCGTAAGCGTCGATTCCCACCGTGAGCCGGTTCGATCCGCGCTGATCGGCATGAATCCGGCGGCGAATTTTACAGGGTTGCCCGCGATCACTGTGCCCTGCGGTTTTACGACCGAGGGGCTGCCCATCGGAATGCAGCTTATCGGCCCTGCTTTCGAGGAGAAGACACTGTTGCGTCTCGCTTACGCCTATGAGCGGGCGACTCGGTGGCACCTGCGGCATCCGAATATCCTGGAGGCATTGTGACTGAAAAACGATTTTCCATCCTCATTGCGATCCTGATCCTTGCCGGCTGCTGGATTGGTGGCCCGGTTCTTGCGCAGCGGCAAATCACGGCCGAATTCCGCGGACTTCGATGGCGTGAGCTTGGCCCTTATCGGGGAGGCCGAGTGGAAGCGGTTGCCGGCGTTCCTGGGAATCCGTATGTGTTCTATTTCGGCGCGGCAGCCGGCGGCGTATGGAAGACGACGGATGGCGGGATGAACTGGCAACCTCTGTTTCAGCATGAGGCCGTCGCGTCGATCGGAGCGATCGCGGTGGCGCCGTCGGATCCGAACGTGATCTACGTCGGCACCGGCGAGCCTTGTCTTCGCAATGACATCACGTACGGAAACGGAGTGTACCGATCGCTGGACGGCGGCAAGACGTGGGTTCATCTTGGCCTGGATGATACCCGCCACATCTCGAAGGTTGTGGTCGATCCACACGATCCGAATATCGTTCTGGTCGCAGCGGTTGGCCACGCGTTCGGTCCCAATTCGGAACGAGGAATTTTCCGGACTACGGACGGAGGGCAAACCTGGAAAAAAGTGTTGTACAAAGATGACAAGACGGGCGCGGCCGAACTCGTGATGGACCCTACGAACCCTCACATCCTTTATGCCGCGCTCTACCAGGAACTGCGCCAGCCGTGGACCTTCACAAGCGGCGGGCCCGGCAGCGGCATCTACAAATCCTCCGACGGAGGCCTCACCTGGACCCAACTGAAAGGGCGTGGTCTTCCCGGCGGCGTGCTCGGTCATGTTGCGCTGGCCGTGGGGGCGAGCGGCGAGCGCGTCTACGCATTGATCGAGGCGGAAAAGGGCGGGCTGTACGTCTCAAACGATGCCGGCGAATCATGGACGCTGGTAAATGACGAACACCGGTTGTGGCAGCGCGCCTGGTACTTTATCCACATTGCCGCCGATCCGCAGAACACGGACACGGTTTGGGTGCTCAATTTTTCGGTTTTTCGCTCGGAAAACGGGGGCAAGTCCTTCGATCCCATCGTTGCCGCACATGGCGACAATCATGACCTGTGGATCGATCCGTCGTATCCCCATCGCGCGATTCTCGGGAATGACGGTGGAGCGACGATCACACCGGATTACGGGCATACTTGGAGCACGCAAAATAACCAACCCACGGCGCAAATCTATCACGTGGTGACCGACAATCGCTTTTCTTATCAAGTCTACGGCGCCCAACAAGACAGCACGACAGTGGCCATCGCCAGCCGCACGGATCACGGCTCAATCCAAGAGCAGGATTGGTACCCGGTGGGAGGCGGCGAAAGCGGCTACATTGCGCCCGATCCACACAACGACGGCATCGTTTTCGCGGCGAGCTACGGAGGAACGCTGACCCGCTTTGAAAAGCGCACCGGGCACGCACAGGTGATCTCGCCGTGGCCGGAATTCACCGACGGCCGCTACGCGTCGCAAATGAAACACCGCTTCAATTGGACTTCTCCCGTGATCGCTTCCGTACACGAATCGAACGCAATCTATTTCGGCGGTGAGGAATTGTTCAAGACCACCGATGGAGGGATGAGTTGGACGGCTGTGAGCCCAGACCTCACCCGCAACGACAAGAGCAAACAGCAGAGCTCCGGCGGGCCGATCAGCAAAGACGACGCCAGCACGGAGTATTACGACACGATCTTCACGATCGCCGAATCGCCCGCGGTGAAAGATCAGATGTGGGTGGGAACGGACGACGGGCTGATCTGGCTGACCCGCGATGGCAAGAATTGGAAAAACGTCACGCCGAAAGAGATCCCGGACTGGAGTTGCATTAGCCTGATAGACGCTTCCGCACGCTCAGCGGGGACGGCATACGTCGCGGTCGATCGGCACAAGCTCGACGATCTGGCAGGTTACGCTTACAAGACCACCGATTACGGCCAGACGTGGACGAAGATCAGCGATGGCATTCCTAGTGGTTCTTTCATCCACGTTATCCGCGAAGATCCCGCCACCCCGGGGCTTCTCTTCGCCGGAACCGAAACCGGCGTTTTCGTCTCATTCGACGACGGCGCCCACTGGGAGCCACTACGTTCGAATCTGCCGACGGTCCCGGTACACGATCTGGCAGTCAAGAACAGTGATTTGATCGCCGCCACGCACGGACGCGGTTTCTGGATTCTCGACGACATCAGTCCGTTGCGGCAGTGGCATGCCGCGGTGGGTGCCGAGACCCGGACACAACTGCTCAAGCCGGCTACGGCGTATCGCGTTCTGACTGGAGGCGGCGGCGGAGGCGGAGCCGCTCGTGACGCGGGGGCAAACCCTCCGAATGGAGCCATCATTTACTACTACCTGGATTCGCCTCCGAAGTCAGAGATCACGATGCAGATTCTGGACAAGTCGGGGAGTCAAATTCGCACCTATTCGAGTCATCCGAAACCGATGACCCCGCCGCTCGAACCTGAAAGGCCCGGGGGCGGCGGTGCGATAGCTCTACCTGCACAGCCCGGCTTGAACCGCTTCGTTTGGGATCTCCGTTTCGAAGCTCCGGAAGGCGTTCCCGGCGCGGTTTATATGGAGGGTGGGCAGTTGACGGGCCCACTTGTGGTCCCCGGCGATTACACCGTCCAGCTATCGCTTGATGGAAAAACCTTGACTGCTGCTTTGGAAGTGAAAGGCGATCCTCGCGCGAGCGCGAGCGCCGCGGACTTGCAGAAACAACTCGAGTTAGCTCTCAAGATCCGCGATCGCATCAGCGAAACGCATCGTACAGTGAACATGATTCGCGGCCTCGACGCGCAACTGAAAATGATCGAGCAGCGTATCGAGAATGACCCGCGCAACAAACCGATCGTCGCAGCGGCTGAGGAATTGGATCGGAAGAGCATCGCAGTGGAAAGTGAGCTTTTCCAGATCAAGAAGCGAGCTGTCAAAGACTCGTTTAACTATGGTGGACGACTGAATGACATGTATATTGCCCTGGAAGGCTATGTCGAGCGCAGCGATAACGCTCCCACTACGCAAGAATATGAGATGGTGACGTTCCTCGATCACGAGCTCCAGTCCCAAATCGAGCGATGGCAGGCGATCGTCAGAAACGACGTGCCGGCATTCAACCGCCTTCTCGATCAAGGGCATATTGGACTCGTCGGGGTGTCGTCATCCGACAGAGAACGGCAAGAGATCCATTGATACCGCGAAATGCCGGCCTAACCACCGCGTGAGCGAACATGATGGGGAGCCCGTGGCGCACTAAGTCCGTCGAGGCCTTGGCGGTGGACCCTTCGGAGATGCGCGACTCGTTGAGACGCGCACTCGGCCCGCTGGATTTGACGATGCTCGGCGTGGGGGCTATCATCGGCGTAGGAATTTTCGTTCTCACCGGCCAGGCTGCGGCGACATACGCTGGACCTGGGATCGTGCTCTCGTTTCTGCTGGCTGGGATCGCCTCCGCCTTCGCGGCCCTCTGCTATGCGGAAATGGCAACGATGATCCCGGTTTCCGGGAGCGCCTACACTTACGCTTACGCGAGCATGGGCGAACTGATCGCCTGGATAGTCGGCTGGGATCTGATCCTGGAATACTCGTTAGCACCGGCGCTGGTCTCCGTTGGATGGTCGGGCTACGTGGTGAGCTTCTTGGAAGACTTCCATATCTATCTCCCGAGAGAGCTGGTTTCGCCTCCCCTGATCTATGACGCGATACATCACTCTTGGCGATCCTCCGGCGCCACCCTGAATCTCCCTGCCGCTTTGATCATTGCTGCGGCGACGGGGCTTCTGCTTCTCGGGATTCGCCAGTCTGCAGCCGTGAATGCGATCGTCGTGCTGGTAAAGGTTTTCGTTGTGCTCACGTTCATCGCCGTGGGTGCGTTCTTTATCCACCCGGCGAATTGGCACCCGTTTGTTCCAGAGAACAAAGGACGTTTCGGCCAATTTGGATGGAGCGGCGTGCTGCGAGGTGCAAGCGTCGTGTTCCTTGCTTATGTTGGATTCGACGCTATTACGACAGTCGCGCAAGAAACTCGAAAACCACAGCGCGCTATACCTATTGGCATCATGGCTAGCCTGACGATTTGTACATTGTTGTATGTCTTGACAGCGTTGGTGCTGACGGCGCTGGTGCCCTACTCCCAATTGAATGTTCCCGATCCCATGGCGGTAGGGATCGACGCAACTGGTCTATCGTGGCTGAAGCCGCTTGTCAAAATTGGCGCGATTGCTGGCCTCAGCACCGTCGTTTTGGTGATGATTCTCGGTCAAACGCGTGTGTTCTGGGTTATGGCCGGAGACGGATTGCTGCCGCAGTGGATGACAAAGGTGCACAGGCGTTTCCGCACTCCTTACATCACTACCATTGCCACGGGCGCCCTTTTGACGATTGTCGCGGCCTTGTTCCCGATAGACGTCATCGGCAGAGCTGATGAGTATAGGTACGTTGCTAGTTTTCGTGATTGTGTGCGCAATGGTCCTTATAATGCGGTATAGGGCTCCAGGCATTCCCCGCCCGTTCCGAACCCCCTGGGTGCCGCTGATTCCAATATTAGGAATGCTGAGTTGTTTATACCTTATGTGCGGGCTTCCTTTGGAAACGTGGATACGGTTGCTGGTGTGGTTAGCAGTGGGCGTGGCCATCTACCTCGGATACGGCCGCAAACACAGCAAGCTGGCGGACGACGGAGAAGTGAATACCGCCCAAGCCAGACGAGGATCCTGACGTGGCGGATGCTGCCGGTTTTCTGAACGGGCTATCTGGGTGTAGATGATGCTGAGGATGCAGAAGCCCCAAACTTCAATCAGCTTCCACACTTTTCAACACGCGAGCCGGAATCGATTGAAACAAAAGAGATTGAAAATAGGCGTTTTCGGGGACGGCTGGAAACCGACTTGGGCGCAGGGGGTCGGGCGTTCAAATCGCCCCGCCCCGACCAAAATTTCCAATAATTTACAGACAGGCGGCACCTCGGGAGAGTGCCGCTGTCCACACGAATGTCCACATCGAGGCCGAAGCCCGCCACGGCACTGATTAGGCGGCCCTCCTGTTTTCGCGGTTTCACCGTGGAATCTTCGCAATGGACGCCCCCGGCGTTGCGGTGCCGATTGTTAGAGCATCGCCTCAAGGAAAAGTATGCGCCGGACTTCACGGTTTTCGGTGGCTGTTGCATCCCGCACGGTCCGGGCGTAGACTCAATCTGCGCTGATCATGTTTCTGGGCGAACAGTGGTTCGGACAGAATCCACTTTGTAGGAGGACCACCATGAACCGACTAATCACGATACTAAGTCTTGCGTCTTTTCTGACCGTTTCGGTTGCCTCGGCCCAGAGCGAAGCAGGCACCTGGAAACTGAACCCGGCCAAGTCAAAGTTTTCCGGCATCGCGACACCTAATAGCCGAACACAAACTTTGGAATCAACCGAGGGTGGAGTCAATGCTCGTGTGGAAGGGACCGCAGGCGATGGATCGGCGATCCATTACACTCATTCGGCGAAATACGATGGAAAAGACCACCCGATCACCGGCGATGGCGCTCCGGGTGGCGCGGATTCCGTTGCGATGAAGCGCATTGACGAGAAAACCACGGAGATGACCTACAAGAAAGGTGGGAAGGTCGTAACGACGGCGCGGACTTCAATTTCAAAAGACGGTAAGACCATGACGACCACCGCAAAAGGGATTGGGCCTGATGGCAAACCGACCAATGTCCACGCGGTTTACGAGAAACAGTAAGACACGTATACGCGGGCTAGCGGCGTGGCCCTCCCAGCGGAGAGGCGGACTCCGATAAGATTGCGGCCACCATGCGGCCAGCACTGCGCGGCGCGGTGTTTCAGCGATTCGGCCAAGGGCAACTTGCGCTCCCCGGCGTCACTGGCGTATGCTCCCTCAAGCGCCCTATTGAACCCAGGAGCCTTGGGAGGTTTCGTGCAAATCAGAACCGTAGCAGCGCTCGTCGTGCTCGCCAGCAATGCCATGCTTGGCCAGAGTTCGTCGCCCTTAAAAACTGACGCAATGTGGAACGGTTGGCTGTGGCGAACCCTCACCGCTCCACAACGGGAATCATTCGTACTCGCGTACGGCGAAGGGTCGGTGCTTGGACTCATGACGGGAACCGGCTTAGATAAAGCTACGTACGAAAAGCTAGTTAAGGAAATGTGGCCTTCAGGGATGAGTTACGAGGAGATCGTGGCGTCCTTGGATCGCCTCTTCGATCCTCCCGAAAATCGAGGAATCGGTATATCCGATGGCATCCATCTTGTTGCAGAGCGAGCTTACGGAAAGGAAGAATCAAAGATCCAGGAAGAGCTTCTGATTATAGGCGCTCATGCGAATGGCAACCGGTGAACTTGGCCGGGCTAAGAAGCGCTGGGCATTGATCCGGGCGAGCAAACCGGCGTCGCCGTTTGCAAAGGCAGCAAGAAGTCCTGATGCGCAATAGCGGATCAAAATGAGCATTGGGCGACTACTTGATTGCGGCGAGCGCTACGCAGCGGCGTGGTGCGGTCAGGATGCCGCCAAACGGCATCAGCAACAAACAGTGTGCGATTCTCTCGGAGTTTTCAACGCCTGCTCCGCCCGAAGCCAATCGTCTTCTGGCGAACCCTCCGGGCAACCTCTGGCCATCCACAACGCCTGAGCAAGGTGAGCAATGTTCTCCGGCGTCGAGCCAGGAACCGACAGACCGCCGAGCATCTCGCGGAGATGCCGCGCTCTCTCCTCTAACTGGTGCTGTTGCTCGTCAATCAGCGGAATCAGGCGCAACACACCCGCGTATGCTCGCTTCGCCCTCCCGTAATGCCCATCGGCAGTCGCCCGATTGTTGGCGCTGAGAGCCTGGCGCGCTTCACGCACGCCGAGGTCCAGTTCGTGGTCGATGAGTCGAACCAACTCTCGTTCCGTTTTCATGCGTAGTTCGTCGAATTTGCAATGTCCGTCCATTACGACCTCCTTGGAACGGCTCGTTACCGTATAAGACGCTCGATGGCCCCCAAAGGTTCGTACTGTTCAGTGAAAAGATGGTTACCATCCCCCTGGGTCATCGCCTCAAGCCCGCTTGCGCTTCGCCGGTCCTTGCGCTTCCTCTGATGCGGGCTGCTTGCGCTTGAACCAGTCGGAAGCTTGCTGGTAGCGGGCATCTTCGCGCTGGATCGCGCGGGTGTAGGCGTGGTAGTGCTCAAGCGCCGTGATGATCAGCGGAACGTATTCATCGGGCAGGTCGATTTTCATCTCAGCTTTAGGCTATCAGCCCTCAAATCCCGGAACGCGTGACGTAAGAGCGGCGACGCCGGGCAGTCCAGGAGGAGACACTGATGTAACCTGGCCCCGGGAGGGCCACCCAGCGCGCACACATGTCTCATTGCCGGTGCTGATCATATGCCTGTGTGCCGGATGCGATCCTTTTTATGACGAGGGAGCGCGCTTCGCCAACCAAGTGGCCGATTTCGCTTTAGACTTCCACGCCAATTCCTCACGGACCGCTACCGTCTTCGACTACACGCCTAAGTACGGAACCAGTCAGCACTACCACGTCGGTATTGGCCGCATCAAATGGTGCCCGCAGCCGCCCTGCTATAACCAGGGCGCGGCCAGGGTGATCGTGGAGCGCGGAAAGTCCGGCACCGGCTACCGGATCGCGGCGGAAGCCAGCGTTCCCGAGCCGCTGGCAATTGATAAATACGGCGGGCCAGTTCATGTGCTCATGCAGAAGTCGGGAAATCGCCGGAACCGGTAAGAGCCGGGGCAGCGATGTGATTGGGTCGCTGTGCTACCGGCGGCTCAGCATCGCGGGAGCGGCCACGTCCGCTCCCATGGACCACATGATCGAGACCGTTGGCGGCACGCTGGTAATCGATGAGGCAGACTTCGCAAATTCCGGCATCGGCTCGGAGATTGCGAAGACTCTGAATTGCGGCTACCAGCGCGGATCGCCGGTGGTGCGGATGGATAAGATGCCCGATGGATCGCTTGAGCCACGGGCGTATGATGTGTTCGGCCCCAAAATTCTCAACGGGCGCGCTCGCTTCAGCGATGACGCGACGGAGTCGCGTTGCTTGACGTTGGTGACGCGCGAAACCGAGCGCACCGACATCCCCACGCAGCTTCCCCAGGACTTCCAAGCCGAAGCGCAGCTCTTGCGCAACAAGCTTCTGCGGTTTCGGTATGACTTCCTCGAAAAGATTGAACCTCGCAATGTTCATATCGAGGGCGTCGGGAGGCGGACTAACCAGATTCGCGGACCTTGGCTCCGGTGAGCCTCTGGCTCTTTCGGTCGCCGCGGCTGACTGTCATCAGGGTGCGGGGCTGGTCTGACGACGGGATCATCGCGGACCTTGGCTCCGGTGAGCCTCTGGCTCTTTCGGTCGCCGCGGCTGACTGTCATCAGGGTGCGGGGCTGGTCTGACGACGGGATCATCGCGGACCTTGGCTCCGGTGAGCCTCCGGGTCTTTTCATCGACGCGATTATTTAGGGATGGAGCGGGAGACCGGAATCGAACCCGCAACCAACAGCTTGGAAGATTGCACGTAAAACGAAAACAAAGAACATATGCGCCGATGGCGCTGGATTCCGCTCGTTCCGTCTCCACCCAAGTCCTCCCTTTCGAATCCGCGGATTCAAACCCAAAGTGTTCTAAACTCGTGCTGATGCGAACGCAGGTCGGGATCGTGGGTGCGGGGCCCGCTGGATTGCTCCTGGCGCGGCTGCTGCAGCTTGAAAGCATCGAATCGATCGTCATTGAAGCCCGAAGCCGCAAGCATGTCGAAGAACGAGTTCGCGCCGGTGTTCTCGAGCAAGGATCGGCGGAGTTGCTGGCTCTGGTTGGCGCCGGCGGGCGCATGAGCCGGCTAGCGCTGCAACATCGCGGAATCGAGCTTCGATTTAACCGTCAATCCCATCGAATCGACATGCACGAGCTTACCGGCCGATCCATCTTCATTTATGGACAGAATGAGGTGGTTAAAGATCTGACGAATCTCCGGCTCAACCATGGCGGCCAGATCTTTTTCGACGCGAAAGCGGCTGCAATCGAAGATCTGGAGACCGCGGCTCCCTGCGTAAAGTTCCGAAGTAGCGAAGGCGAACGGAAGATCGTCTGTGACTTCGTCGCAGGATGCGATGGATTTCACGGAATTTCACGCGCCGCGATTCCAGCGCAGACTAAACGCGAATACGAGCGCACGTATCCGTTCGCCTGGCTCGGCATTCTTGCCGAAATTCCTCCACCCTGCGATGAGCTGATCTACACACACCATGAGCGCGGCTTCGCTTTAGTGAGTATGCGGAGCCCCACCGTCAGCCGTCTTTACTTGCAGTGCATGCCCGGCGAAGATCTCGCAAACTGGCCGGACGATCGCATTTGGGATGAGCTGGCGAAGCGGCTCGCGACCGCGGACGGGGCCTTTCGCCTGAATCCGGGAGCCGTGATCCAGAAGGGCGTCACGGGCATGCGCAGCTTCGTCGTGGAGCCGATGCAGTTCGGAAACCTGTTCCTGGCCGGCGATGCCGCGCATATTGTTCCACCCACTGGCGCCAAAGGAATGAACTTGGCCCTGGCGGATACCGTGGTTCTCGCGCGAGCCTTGGCGGCGTACTATCGCTGCCAGGATCGGACTCTGTTAGATCGCTATTCCGAAGCGTGTTTGCGGCGCGTGTGGAGGTTTCAGCGCTTTTCCTGGTGGATGACTTCGATGCTGCATTCCTTCGAAAATTGCAATCCGTTCGATCGGCGGCGCCAGCTTGCCGAACTGGATTACGTGGTCGGCTCGCGGGCCGCGGCGACCAGCCTTGCTGAGAACTACGTGGGCATGCCCCTGGAGCGATAAGCCGATACCAGCGTTACGATCATCGACAAGGAAAAGTCCCGCTGACATTTCCGAGCTTGGAATCCTTCCAAGTGCTGCCATTTAAGCTGCCGACGATCGGCGGGTGGTCCTTGCTATGCCAGTTGAGGACTACCAGGGACTCGGGGTTTGGGACCGGCAGGGCGCGGAGCAGGATCGCGTCCATGAAACTATAGATGGCGGTGTTCGCTCCAATCCCGAGAGCCAATGAGAGGACCGCCATACCGGTGAACAGCGGCTGGTTCGCCATCATGCGAACGGCATAGCGCAGGTCGTGGAAGAATTGCTCACCACGCACCAACAGGTTCATGGCGGGTGAAATACTCCTGAAATACGAAGAAGTTACATTCGAGAGAGCTGGTGGGCCCTGATGGATTCGAACCATCGACCAACGGATTATGAGTCCGCTGCACTAACCGCTGTGCTAAGGGCCCTTTCGCCGTCATCGTAGCAGAGTCGCCCAGCCCTTGTTAGACATCCAACCAGAGTTCGATTCTATAAATCATTTCAACAGGAGGCAAACAAATGAAGGCCGTTCAAGTGACCAAGCCCGGAGGCGCATTGGAATTATCCGACCGGGAAATTCCCGAGCCGAAGCGAGATTGGGTGCGCATTAAGGTGCAAGCGTGCGGAATCTGTCATAGCGACATGCTGCTTAAAGAAGGCTATTGGCCGGGCATTCAATACCCGCGCGTGCCAGGACATGAGGTCGCGGGCCTGATCGACAAAGTCGGCGAGAATGTGACCGTTTGGAAGAAGGGACAGCGCGTCGGCGTGGGATGGTACGGAGGACACTGTGGCGTTTGCGAGCCTTGCCGGCGCGGGGAATTCATCGCGTGCGTGGTGGCTCCCATCACTGGATTTACGTTCGACGGCGGGTATACAGAATACATGGTCGCGCCGGCGCAGAGTCTGGCGGCGATTCCGGACGACGTAACGGCCGCGGATGCTGCGCCCCTGATGTGCGCGGGAATCACGACCTACAACGCGCTGCGCAATTCAGGCGCGCGGCCGGGGGATCTGGTCGCGATTCAAGCCATCGGCGGGCTGGGGCACCTCGGCGTGCAGTTCGCGAACAAGTTCGGGTATCGGACGGTGGCGATCGGGCGCGGAGCCAGCACGAAGGACCTGGCGTTGAAGCTGGGCGCGATTGCTTACATCGACTCTGGAAGTTCGGACGCTTCCGAGGAGCTGAAAAAGATGGGCGGCGCGAAGGTGATCCTTTCGACCGCGCCGAGCGGCAAGGCGATGACGGGGCTGATTGGCGGTCTTGGCGTGCTGGGTAAGCTGCTGGTGATCGGCGCGGCGAACGATCCGATCGAAATTCCGCCGGCGGCGCTGCTGGGCGGCAAGAAATCGATCCAGGGTTGGGCGGCCGGCACCGCGATCGACTCCGAGGATACGTTGAGATTTTCAGCGCTATCCGGGGTGCGGCCGATGATCGAGACATTTCCGCTCGAACGCGCGGCGGAAGCCTACGATCGCATGATGTCGGGAAAAGCTCGCTTCCGCGTGGTCCTGACGATGGAGTAAAAATCGCCGGTCATGGGCGAACATCGTACACGTAGAGGTTGTCCTGCTCGCGCAGGTACAGCTTGCCGTCGTGAATCACCGGATGCGACCAGCTCGGCTTACGAACATCGGGAATCTTGAAGGATCCGGTTTCCTGGTACCCTTCGGGCGAAGCTTCGATCAGCTTCATTACGCCGTTCTGGTAGCGGAAATAGAGACGGCCGTCGGCGTAGGCAACGGCTGCGGATCCGGTCGCTCCTTCGGGGCGGAGGTTGCCGCCCCAGCGGACCCTGCCGGTCCTAAATTCGAGGCAGATGGGAAATCCGTTGTTGTGGCCGTGGCCCGCGTAGAGATAGTCGCCGAGCAGGATGAATCCGCCGTGATGATTCTGGAAGGTCGGCGCGTTGAGGAAATAAACTTCCTTCGCGTCCACGCCGCCGGCAGCGCGCTCCAACTTCAGAAGCGCCGCGCCGGTTCCGTAGCTGGTGGAAGAGAACACGTAATCGCCGCGCACGACGGGCGTGGGGATATTTGCGACATCGTTCGCGATGCGGTTGTAATTCCACAGAATCTTGCCGTCACTGGCGCGAATTCCGAAAAGTCCGCGGCCTGCAAGCTGCACATACTGACGGACCCCAGCCCCTTCCGACACGACGATCGAAGAATATCCTGCGCCATTGCTTCCCGCAGATCCGACGCGGGCGCCGCCCTCCGCGCGCCAGATTTCCTTGCCGGTGGTCTTATCCACAGCGGCGATGAGCGCGGCGAAACTGCCAGGAGTGAACAGGAGCTTGTCGCCATCGACGGTCGGAGATTCGGAGAACTTCCAGTCGGACATCATGCGGCCGCCGAAATCGCGCGGCATGGATTTCTGCCACTTCAGTTGGCCGTTGGTTGCGTCCAGACAAACCACCTCGCCCTCCGTGCCGATAGCGTAAACCTTTGATCCGTCGACGGCCGGAGTTCCGCGCGGGCCCGGTGCGTCTGTGTCCTCACTCCACGCCGGGCCGATTTTCGTCGACCAAACTTCGCGGCCGTCGGAAAGATTCAGCGCGAGCACATACTGGCTGTCGCCACGGTCGCCCATGGTGTAGATACGGTTGCCGGAAATCGCGAGGCTCGAGAATCCCGCGCCTAATCCCCGCGTCTGCCACGCCAGTGGCGGGCCTTCAGCCGGCCAGGATTTTCTCAATCCGGTCTCGGTCGAAAGGCCGTCCCGGTTCGGCCCTCGCCATCCGGGCCAATCGGAAGCTCCGAGACCGAGGAACGACACAAACAAGGCTAGGAGTTTCATGCACTACCAGACGTGCCCGATCACTTTGTGTTAGGCACCGGCGCATACTCATACTATGCCCGATGCGTTTCTTCAGGATGCTCGCTATGCGATTCGTGCTTTGCGCAGAAGCCCGGGATTTGCCGCGGCGGCGATTCTGTCGCTGGCGCTCGGCATTGGCGCGAATACCGCCATCTTCACGCTGATCGATGCGGTCATTCTAAGATCGTTGCCCGTGCGCCATCCCGAGGAATTGCTTCAGGTGATGATGGGCAATCAGAGCTACGAGGGGTTCAGCAACCCGACTTGGGAGCATCTACGCGATAGCCAGGACGTATTCTGGGTATCGGCGCGGCGCTGGGCGTCTTGTTTGCTATCTGGGGCGCACGATTGCTCGCGCGATTTCTGGACGCGTCCCTCGACCTCCGGCTGGACGTCCGGGTGCTGGCGTTTACGGCCAGCGTCGCGGTCCTCACCGGGCTGCTGTTCGGCATCATGCCGGCGTGGCGCGGAACGCGGGTGGATCCGCAGTCTGCCATGAAAGCCGGCGCTAGAGGTGTCATGGAAGGCTCGAAACTGGGCGTCGGCAAAGTGCTCGTGATGGTGCAGGTGGCGCTGTCGATGGTGCTGGTGGCGGGCGCGGGACTGATGCTCGCGACATTCTGGAAGCTCGATTCGCTGGATGCGGGATTCGAGCGCGACCATGTATTGCTGATCAGCGTCGACCTTCGCAATGGAGATTATCCGGTGGAGCGGTGGTCCGCCGTCTATCGACAGATGCTGGAGAAACTGCGCGCGGTTCCTGGTGTCCGTTCGGCCAGCGTTTCCTACGTCACGCCGGTCTGTCATTGCCGCTGGAACAGTGAAGTGGCGATCGAAGGCTACACTCCCAAATCGCACGAAGACGCCATAGTTTCTTTCAACAAATGTGAGCGAGCGGTACTTTGAGACCCTGGGCACGGCGCTCGTCGCCGGACGCGATTTCAGTGGTCACGATACTTCCGCTTCGCTGGCCGTGGCCATTATCAGTCAAGCCATGGCGGAAAAATACTTTGGCGCGACGAATCCTCTGGGGCGTTATTTCCGCATTCGCAATGGAACCCTCCTCGGCAGGCCGGTCCAGATTGTCGGCATCGTGCGGGACGTGAAATACGGCTCGCTGCGAGACGATCCTTCGCCCTACGCTTTCATACCGTGGAGCCAGGGCGGTGTTCCGGGTCCGCTCACCAGTTTCGAGCTGCGCGCGGCCGGCGGCTCGCCAACGGCTCTGATTCCCGGCGCGAAATCCGCTATTGCGGGGGTTAATCCTGACGTATCGATCGAATTCCAGACGCTGGCGGCCAAGGTGGACCATTCGATGGAGCGCGAAACGCTGCTTGCGACGCTTTCGGGATTCTTTGGTGGCCTGGCTCTTATGCTGGCGGCCATGGGGCTGTACGGCGTTGTAGCGTACAACGTGGCGCGGCGGCGAAATGAGATCGGGATTCGCATGGCGCTGGGAGCGGAGCAGTCGCGCGTGTTGCGCATGGTGCTGGCCGAAGTTGGCGGGCTTGTCGGTATCGGGCTCGCCGGCGGATTGGGCATGACGTTGTTCACCACACGATTCGTCGCCAGCTTTCTCTACGGAGTGAAGCCGAACGATCCGCAGACGCTCGACGTGGCCGCGGTTGTGTTGGCAGGAGCCGCGTTGGCGGCAGGATATCTGCCGGCGCGGAGAGCTTCGAAGCTCGATCCAATGACGGCTCTTCGCGAGGAATGAGCTCCGCTGGAGGTAAAATCGAGTTGGGACTATGAAGATTCGCATGGCGCTGACCGTTTTCGTGGCGGTCTTCTCAGGCGCGCTCCGCGCCGACTTCGGTTATCAGAGTGCGACCCAGGTCACAGGCGGCGTCAAGAAGCCGGCGGTTTCCACGCAACTGATCAAGGGCCATCGCATGACCTCGTTCAACAAGCAGCACGCCACGGTGGTCAATCTGGACAATGACACGATTCTCGAAATCGACTACGCGGAGAAAACCTTTTTCTCCAGGACCGTCGCGCAGATGAAGGAGAGCCTTGACGGTGTAAAAAAAGATCGTGCCGGAGCGGCCTTTCAAGTGTCCGCGAAATCCGGGTCGACCAAGGAGATCGGAGTCTTGAGCGCTCGAGAACGGATGTTTACGATGACCAGCCAGGACGCGAATCCGGTCGCGCATGTTTTTCTCGATTGCTGGACCATGACACTTCCGGGCTTTGAGGAAGTCCAGGATTTTCGCCGGCGGCTGGCTGCGAAGCTCGGGTACGCATATGCGTTGGGGTTGTCTGAGATCGGCGCGGCGAAGCCGGAATTGCTCCCCGGTTTTGAGGGACTCGCGAAGGTCATCATAGAGGCCGATCAAATGCCGGTCGATATCACGATTCGAATGGGAGGCCCGGAGTCTGGCGATCTCGCTCCCAGTGGCGGCGCCGATTCGCAAAAGAGCGGCCTGGTGGCGGGAACTTTAGGGCGGCTGGAAAGTCTGGGGAGAAAGAAGAACCGCGACGATGATCCGGATACGAAATATCCAGGTCTACTGGCTGAAATCACCATCGAGCTGGGAAACTTCAGCTCCGCTCCCGCGGATGAGGCCAAGTTTAACGTCCCGCCCGGGTTTAAGGAAGTGAAGCCGGCTGCAAGGTCGAACTAAAACTCGCGGGCAGATTTCGTTGCTACCGAAAGATCGCTAAGGCGAATCGGATCGCAGGTTGTGTGGTGGAGACCATCGATGCAGCCGCCATATAATGGGCGACGCCGGTTCGCTGGGACCGAAATTTTCGCCGGGCCGGGATAGGGGCACTTTCATCAGGGCGATTTGGGTAGTGCGGTTTGAAGTCGAGCGACGGTCTCGGCAGGGTGGGGCACTTCGACGATCAGCTTCTCGTAGCGCTCGTCACGAAGATCGATCACGACAACGTTTTCGGGTTTGTGGACGTCCCAGAAAACCCAGTTTCGATGGTGATAAAACGTGCCCGCCGTGATGACCCCGGGCAAATAAGTTCCGGCGACGCGCAGACCCTTCCACCACGCTTCCGCGATCTTCGGATCGGCACAGACGTGAATCACATGCTGGATCGGAATCACCAGGCGGCTTCGCAGCGACCAAAGTTTATCCCAACCCTCCACCTCGACAATCAGATTGCCGTCCGAAACGCTTATGACTGCCATTTTCGATCTCCTTTCACGGTAGAGCGACTTGCCCGCGGCTTACGCATGCCGAAGCGAACAGATACATTCCGGCCGACCAAGCCTGGTCCTCGGCGCCCATCGGCACGCCGGTTTCGCCGTGATGCCACTCATTGAATTGTCCGAGATGATTCAACCAAGCGAGTTTTTCGAGCGTCTGCGCAGCGGCATCGATGCGGCCCGCCTTCACCAGCGCAGCGACATAGAATCCGCCGAGGAACGGCCACACGCCGCCGTTGTGATATTGGTGCGGCGTGTTCAGCGTCCCGTAGTAATCGCGCCAGTCGGAGTCGCCCGGCCGGACGACCGGCGTAAGGCTGCGAAGAGGCCATGCGTTTAGCGAATGCCGTGTCGATGAAGTCCAGGATGATGGCGCTTTGCTGCTCGTCGGCAACTCCAGCGAGAATCGCGAGCAGATTCCCGAAGGAGTCGAACCACTCGCCCACGCTGCGAAATCCGAGATAGGGCAAGTAATACTGCTCGTCGGTCAGATAGCGCTTCTTGGGCATCCATCGACGGCGGCCCAGCGAATCCGTTGCAGAATTGCCTTCGGTGCTGAAGGTCAGCGATAGCGGACTGCAGAAGGTCGCCATCGCCGGCGTACCAGAAACAAGTATTGATCCGATCCGATACCGAATCCGCGCGGGTGCGACAGACGCTCGGCTTCGTCACCGTCAAAGAGTTTCGCGGCGGAGCGGAGCGCCAGCACATACAGGCAATTGAGATACAGGCCTTTGCCGCGCGTGCAGAACAGGTCCTGCCAGTCCGAGCTTTCCTGCATGCTGAGCAAACCGCTTTGATCCACGTCCTGGTATTCATACCAGCGCAGCACCTCTCGAACGGCGTCGGGATCGGGCGCCAGCAACGCGCTGCCGATGACCCACCACAGTCCGCCGTCGGCGTAGGCGCGGAAATTGGGATGCAACGTCGCGCAATCGACGTTGTTCGGAATCGCCCCGCCAGGTGCGCGGTGGTCTCCAGCAGGATCACGCTCCGCTGCAGCGCGTCTTGAATCTCCCGATCCTGAGCAAATCGAGCGCCCAGGGCGGCGATCATGCTGTCGCGCGCCCAAATCTGGTGATGTCCTTGAGGACGCCCGGACGCTTTCAGGCCCTCCGGACAACAACATCGCCGCAGCGATTCGATCGCGGCGCTGTAAATCGGCACTAATGTTGGGCAAGTGACATTCTACCGCAGGCATTGTTTCGCTCATGGCTCACAAATGGCCGATCGGCTCCTGGATGTTCTGGCTGGACGCCTTGCTCGCCTCGCGGTCGAGAGACCGGCTGACCAGCTCCTTGGAGCCGAGGCCGACCGCGAGAGCCAGCGCCAGAACGATCCCTCCGAACAGAATCCCGAAGGCCAGACGAATGATTCCGCCTCCGATGCCCAGATGCTCGATGGCAATGGTCACGGCGAGAACCGTTACCAGCCATTTCACGCCGACGCTCAGCAGGCGCGCGTATTGCAAGTTCATATTGACGGCCCCGATCAGGATGCTGCGGGCAAGAAATCGGGCGATCAGACCGCCTGCGACCAGCACCAACACCGCCGCCAGAACGTTGGGCAGATAAGCAAACAGACGGGCGACCAGTTGGGACGTCAGGTCCAGATCGAAGGCCGAAATGCCGACCAGGAACCCGATGAGCATTACCGTCCACGCGAGCGCGCGAGTCGCGAGCAGCGTGGGGCTCTTCGACAGCGACCACTCCGGCGGAAAGCCCGCTTGCACCACCCGGCGATCGAAGTCGATTCCCGTGAGCGACCGGCGGAGAATCACGGCGAGAGTCCACGCCACCAGTGCGGCTACCAATAGCGCCGCGATCAGGGCCACGATGCCCGGCAACAGGCTGGCGAGCTGGCTCAACATTCTGATCATCGAATGACTGAGCGCTTGTCGAACTTGATCCCACATATTCATCCTCCTCAAGCGGCTAAGAATTAAAGCGGTCCGGCCAACGCCAACGCGAGACCAGGTAAGGCTTGTTGGCCTCATATGCCCTGCCTAAGCGTTCGATCCGGGCCTCGATTTCCGCAGGCCCGGCGTTTTTCAATTCCAGCGCATAAGAAGCGATCCATCCCAGATAAAGCGGGGTGATCGAGCGAAGCAGATGATCGCGATTCATGATCTCGAAGCCGGTGCCCGAGCGCAAAGTCGTACACGACCCGCACCCACAATTCGTCGGGCAGGCGGAATTGATCCGCAGGCAGGCGCGACAATTTTCTCAATTCCAATAGCGTGGTGGGCGGCAGAACCAGTCCCCATACGTCTAGCAGATTCTGAATTCCCAAGCGGAACGATTCGATCATGGGGCGGACGTCCACGGTTTGGCCGTCTTCGGACCCGTATTCGGACAAGGATCCGAAAGACCCGAATGCCGGTAGGGTCGTCGAGCCACGAACGCTCTGCCACAAGGACGCTTGCTTCTCCATTTCGAGGAAAACCGGTCCCAGAACTTCCGCCAACAGCGAGCTCAGATTTGTCCAGTCAGTGGATTCCTGCGCACGAGCGCCCAGATGGGACTCGCAAGTCTGGAAACCACCGGACGCCGCGGTCGAAGCAATCGACGCCAGCAGATTGCTTCTCGGATCCCGCCCCAAGACTCGCTGGGCAGAGTCTGCCGGAGAGTCCAAAGTCGGGTCCCATGGGATTGTGAAGCTGCTGGCCGTAAAGCGCCCGGTGGAGCGGCGCAAGAATGCTCCGGTTGAGCAAACCTTCCAGCTTATGGCGCGTATAGCACTGGCGCAACCAGATCGAACCCCAGCTCCAGCACAGGCTGGACCAGGCGATAGATCCACTGATGAGTCGGGTCTTGGGAATGGGAAGCAATGAAAGCGCATGCACGAACTCCCAGCTTCTCGCCGGTCTTGAGAACGCATCGATAGGCGTTGAAGACCCTCTGCTGCGCGGTTTCGGACGGATCGGGAGCCGCCAGTGTGCAGGAAACCACGGATACAGACTGATCGTTCCCGGCGGGCTCAGGCGTTTTCGAAGCAAGGCCGGCGCCGTTGTTGCAGACCACCATTGCCCGGGCAACTGTGGGTAACTCCGCCAGAGCCTCGCGGACCATCGGAACAGCGGCGCAGCTTTCCCCTTTCTTGCGCCGCATGCTGCGGACGCAGAATGCCGACCACGAGGTCGGCGCCGCCGAGTTTGACGATGCTGTTCTAGCTCCGGTTGCGAAACGGCATCCAATTCCAATCACGACCTCCGGCTTCCATGGGAAGCGACAAGATACCGATTAAGGGGATGCGCACCCAGGCGGGGCGATTATTAAGCTCATAGGAAAGTTCGTACAACGCTTTGTCCAGGAGATAAATCGCGAGCAATTTTCGAAAGTTTTCCTCGGCGGACGGCAAAAATAGAGCGCCTTGGGCCGTATGGCGGTAGGCACGCAGAAACTCCGCAGCCATCGACCGCTCCCATAGCCTCGCCCAAGGCTCCAGGCTTTCCCAATCCTCAGGACGGCGTGCGGTATAAGCGATCAGGCCGTGATACGCCGCATAACTTAAGGATCGAAGCATACCGGCGACGTCTTTGAGCGGCGAATGCTTGCTGCGGCGCTCGGCAACCGGACGCGCCGGCTCGCCTTCGAAGTCCACGATGACATAGTCTGTCTTCACCTGCAGCACCTGGCCAAGATGATAATCGCCGTGAATCCGAATCCGTTGGCCGAGCGTGCCTTCCTCGGCCGAGAGATGAAAGCTGTCCAGGATCTGCCTTCGCCGGCCCAGCACCAGACCGGCAAGATCGACCAACTCGTCCGGCAATCCCGCCACGCTGATCTTTCAATAGATCGAGCACGCGAATTGCCTCCTTACGAAGCCCGGTGAGCAGGCTCTGCAGATCGGCGGCGGAGACGGTTACGGGCGCGAATGCCGGATCGTCGGCCGAGGAAGCCAGCGCAAGGTGCAATTGCGCCGTGCGATTTCCGAGCTGCGAGGCTGAGTCGAGCGCGATGCCGACATGATCGCGCGCAAGCTGCGACGGCTCATGTTCGCGCGCTATCCATCAGGTCTACGGCAGTCGGGCTGCCGTCGTCGGGAAACTGGACCGTTGCGCAATTCTCGTAGTATCGCGCCAGTTCTTCGAGAGTCAGTGTCCATCCGTCCCCCTGGTTCGCCACCAGACCCTGAAGCATCGCCAACGTGGCTGGCTCTCCTTCCTCGGGAACGTACTCGATTCGCCGGCAAACGGCGGGACACCGTCGAAGTGGGCTTTTTCAGTCAGGTACCTTCCCATTTCGCACTCCGGGTTCGGCCCCGCCTGCTGGCGGCGAAACAGTTTCAGAATGAGCCGATCGCCATAGAATAGGGAGGTATTGCTCTGTTCCGCCGAGCCACGACGCACCGCGAGTGGCATTTCCAAAGAGCCGCGAAGGGCTTGAAACTCCGCGCCAGGCAATGCCGCGAATCGATCCACTTCTCGCCCGGCTCTGTCCTGACGTGCTCGATGAGCGAAAGCAATGCCGCGCAGGCGCGATCATCGTTCACACGGCGTCTATGAGGAGGCCCTGCTTGCCTTGGAATACGACCGGGCAAACGACGGCAGTCGCGAAGGGTCTCGCGAATGCGGCTCGCGTCCTTGCCAAAAGCGACCGCGAGCGGCAGAAAGTAGGTATCGGGCTCCCCGGTTTCGTACTGCGACTTCCACCATGGCCAAGACGGCGTCTGAGTCCGGGCAAAGCCATCCAGTCGGCGACTCTTGTGGCGCGGATGCGCCGAGCCTTGCCGCCGAACCAGCGCTGCTTTGGCAGATACTCGGGAAGCAACATCGATTCCAGCCGGTATCGCCCAGCCCCTTCCAGCAAGCTCTCCCAGCTATCGGCGACGATCGGAAAAGAAGCGACCCGGCCGGCTCCTGCATCGAGCTGTTTCGGTTGATCATGCAACTCCAGCCAGAAGAAATCCGTACGGCCCCAGCGTGAGCCGGTACGGCTGCTTGCCGATCGGCGGGAAGTCCACATAGCCGAGCATTTCCACCGGCGTCGCCCCTTCCAGTTCCGGCAGCTCCAGGTCCACCGGCTGGGCAAATCGCGAAAGGTTGGCGACGCACAGCACCACCTGATCTTCATCCCGCCGGAGATAAGCCAGCACTTTGCGATTTGACGGATTCAGAAATTCGAGCGTGCCGCGGCCGAATACGCGAAACAGCTTGCGCAACGCAATCATGTTGCGCATCCAGCTCAACAGCGACGAGGGATCGCCCTGTTGCGCCTCCACATTTACGGCTTCGTAACCAAAGATCGGGTCCATGATCACGGGGCTGTACAACTTTGCCGGCGTGGCCCGCGAAAAACCGGCGTTGCGATCCGCGTTCCATTGCATGGGCGTGCGCACGCCGTTTCGATCGCCGAGATAAATGTTGTCGCCCATGCCGATTTCGTCGCCATAGTACAGAACCGGCGTTCCGGGAAATGAGAACAGCAGGCTGTTCAGAAGCTCGATGCGGCGCCGGTTGTTGTCCATCAAGCGTGGCCAGGCGGCGGCGGATGCCCAGGTTGATGCGCATGCGCGAGTCGGCGCTGTACGCCAGATACATGTAATCGCGCTCGTCGTTGGTTACCATTTCGAGCGTCAGCTCGTCGTGGTTTCGCAGGAATAGCGCCCACTGGCAGGTGTCCGGAATTTCGGGCGTCTGCGCCATGATGTCGGTAATCGGCAGACGGTCTTCCTGGCGGAGCGCCATATAGATGCGCGGCATCAACGGGAAAGTGAAACGCCATGTGACATTCGTCGCCATCGCCGAAATAAGGACGAACGTCGGTGGGCCACTGGTTCGCCTCAGCCAGAATCATGCGGTTCGCGTAGCCTGTCGTCGATTTCCCGCCGTAGCTTCTTGACAGTATCAAGTGAGTCTCCGGCAAGGTTTTCGCAGTTGGTTCCTTCGCGCTCCACCAGGTAGGGAATCGCGTCCACCCGAAGCGCGTCCACGCCCAGGTCCAGCCAGTAGCGCATCACGTTGAGCATTTCCTCGACGACTTTGGGATTGTCGTAATTCAGGTCGGGCTGGTGCGAAAAGAAGCGGTGCCAGAAATACGCCTGGGCCACCGGATCCCAGGTCCAATTGGACTTTTCAGTATCGGTGAAAATGATTCGGGCGTCGCTATATTTTTGATCGCGTGTCGCTCCAGACGTAATAATCGCGTTCCGGCGATCCCTTCGGCGCCTGGCGGGCCCGCTGAAACCACGGATGCTGGTCTGAAGTATGATTCATCACCAGCTCGATCATCACCTGCAATCCCCGTTCGTGCGCCGCGGCGAGGAACGCCTTGAAAGTCGTCCATGGTTCCGTACGTCGGATGGACGTTGATGTAGTCGGAGATGTCGTATCCGTCGTCCTTGAGCGGAGACGGAAAGAAGGGCAGGAGCCACAGGCAGGTGACGCCCAGGTCCTGGAGATAGTCGAGCTTCTGGATCAGGCCCGGAAAGTCGCCGATACCGTCATTGTTGCTATCCTGAAACGCGCGAACGTGCACTTCGTAGAGAACGGCGTCTTTATACCAAAGCGGATCAGTCGCGCTTCCAGGCTTTTTCATCGGCACCCGGGCTGAAAGACGACATCGTGAGCGGTGGACCAGCGCACTCGCCCGCCATCCAGCGCGTCCGAAGCAGGGCGATAGAGAAGATCAGCGGCCACCAAGTCGTGGCCATCGGTAAAGATGTCCGCCTCCACGACCCACTCACCTGCTTCTATTTCCGGACGAACTCCTTCGATTACAACGCGGATTCGTCCATCCGGCTGCACCATCGCGACTTTTGGAGCAAACGGGAGACCAATCCTAGGTATCTATTGAACGATCGCGCCGGCAAGCGTGGGGATGGTGCGGGCACCCCTCCGTGGACGTGATTAGGGTAATCTCTTACCCTTATCAGAAAAATTTGCCTGTAGAAAATCCTCAGTAACTAGAGCGTTTTCTAAGGTTAACGCCTTAGGCGGACTTCCGAATCTCCATGGCAGCCAGAACGTTTAATGCGAGAAAATGCTCCGGTTTGAACCATCGGGACGACCACCGGGATGCCGCGGTAAGGCGTACTTCCTGGGACCAGCCGAGCAGCTCATCCAAGTGCGAGGACTCCACGAAGCCATTAAGAACATTACCCTTATTGGTCTTGATGCGGATCTCGAGGCCACGTCTGAGCGGAACATCGGTCAGGATCAAGGCCGTCCGTTCTCCAATCGCCTCCAGGTTGCCGATTACGGCTTCACCTTCCTCTAAATAGGGATGGGCGATGGATACCAGTTCAGAGCACAAGTTGGGGTACGGTGTAAAGCTTTCCTTCATGGGGATTAAGGTGGCACTTAGTCTGCCAAATGGTGATATGGTCGCAAACGGGCAAGCTATCCTGGTGGTATGAACGAATACCGGCCGACTTTATCGGGCTTGGACAAACTTAGCGCCACCATGGCGCTGAGCGGAGAGCGGGCCACCGTCATCAAGCAAACCTATGTCCTGTTCGGTTTGAGTGTCGCGAGCGCTCTCGCCGGCGGCTACGTTGGTGCAACCTCGGAGACGATGGTTCGTCTGTTCTCGAACTGGACTGGGTGGATTCTGGCGCTCGTGTTGCTCAACGTGGTGCCGCGGATCGCCATCGCGGTACGGCACAATCCCGTGCTGGGCGTTGGCGCATTGGTATTCGACGGATTCCTCTCCGGGATCGCGATATCGCCGCTGCTGTGGATCGCCAGCAGGGTTGCGCCAGTTCTGATCCTGGCGGCACTGACGATCACGGGGTTTGTGTTTCTGGGCGTGACGGCCTACGTTATGACCAGCGGCCGGACCTTCTCGGCGCCGAAAGGATTGATGACCGGATTGTTCTTCGCTTTGATCGGCGTCATGATCCTGAACGGCTTTCTCCATATCGGCGCATTGGGAATGCTGATCAGTTTCGCGGTTGGCGCTTTCGGCGTGTTCGTGCTGGTGTACTCGACCAGCTCGGTGTTGAGTACGCCCGACGCGGACAGCCCAATCCCGGGCGCTTTGATGTTATTCGCTGGCGTGTTCAACGTATTCGTCGCGACGCTGAATATCTTACTGCGCCTGCTGGGTGGCGGCCGGAGAAGCTGACGCCTCCGTCGCGATTTTGAAAGCCGTGTTCGCGGCGGGAATCCCGGCGTACACGGCAACCTGCAACAGGACTTCTTCGAGATCGCTCGCTTCCAGTTCCGCCGCCAGGCCGGTGCTCACGTGCAACCGGAACTCTTCCCAGCGGCCAAGGGACGCGGTAATTGCCAACGCCAGCAAGCGGCGCGTGCGGTCATCCAGGCCCGGCCTCTGCCAGACCGTTCCCCATGCGTAACGCGTGACCAGTTCCTGGAATGCGCGCGTGAAATCGGTGGCGCCTGCGGTGGCGCGATCGACATGCGCGTCGCCGAGCACTTCGCGCCGCCTCTTGAATCCCGCCGCCAAGGTGTCCTCCGTCTGCGGAAGAAGAAAGCGCAAAAGAGCCGCCGTAAAGGACCGCGGGCGCTCCAGGTTCGAAAGATGCGCGGCCGGTAACCGCGCGACGCGAGCATGAGGCACTTCCCGCGCCAGCACTTCTCCATGCCCGGTCCAGGGCGTGGAGACATCGTGATCCCCGGCCACAATCAGCGTGGGAGTGCGAATCGCGGCCAGCAACGCGGTCTGATCCATGTCGCGGACAGCGGCGCAGCATCCCGCGTATCCCATCGGGCTGGTCGCGAGCAGAACTCTGTGCACGCCGGCCACGGCGAACGAGTTTGACGCCAGGCTCGCCGCGGTGAAAAATCGTCCCACGACGCTATCCGCAATCGCGGACATTCCCTGTTCGAGCACGGTTTGTCTGCGACCCTCCATCAGGCTCGGATCCGCGACGCGGGGAGTCGTATTGGCCAGAATCAGGTGCGTCAAGCGATTCGGTTGGTTTGCGGCCAGCCATTGCCCGATCATGCCACCGAGCGAGAGTCCGCACACGGCGAAGCGCTCGATCGCCAGCGCATCGGCGATCCCTTCGAGATCGTGCGCGAGTCCTTCAATGGTGTAATCCCCGCCAGGAACATCGGTGGCTCCGTGCCCGCGCGTGTCGTAGCGCAGGATTCGGAAATGCGGTGCGAGAGCCGCAGCCTGAGCGTCCCACATGGTATGGTCGCAGCCGAGCGAATGGGAAAATACGAGCACCGGACGGCCCTCCACGCCGTCCAGCCGGTAATAATGGCGCAGATCGCCCGCGCGAATGAATGGCATAAGTCACTCCGAATCTTTGAGAAGTTGCCGGCGGAAAATTTCTGCTGCGCCGAGATAATCCTCGGGAGGTCCGAGGGAAAGTCGCAGAACGTGATCCAAAGACTCACCGCTTTCCGCAGCTTCACGCAACGCGGCGGTCACCGCATCCTGCGCCGCGGCGCGTCCCATTGCCTCAGCCTGCACCATGACAGCCTTTTCGGATAACACGGCCCCATGCGTTGCCTCCAGATTGGCGCGCATCCGGCCGGGATGCACTTCGAGATGCTCGATCGCATCGGCGGCAGCCGCGAGCGCGCTTCCTGTCGCGCCGATCACTTCGGCGATCGTCTGCCATTCCGTCTGCCAAGCCCCGGCCGCCCGTTCATGTTCCTGAATCATCAGGCTCAGATGTGTGCTCACCAGTCCGGGTACGCGCGCCGCCGAAGCCAGCGCGATCACCGAACCCGCCGGATTCCGTTTATGCGGCATCGCCGATGAGCCGCCGCCGGATTCGGAAACCTCGCCTACCTCATGCTGCATCAACAGCGTCACGTCGCGCGCAATCTTCCCGAGGCTGCCGGCGTAGATCCCGCAGGCTGTGACCACGCCTGCTAACCGGTCGCGATGCGCGTGCCATGGCGCGGCCGGAATCGGCAGCTTCAGTTCCTTGGCGAGCTCCGGGGCAAGCACGGTTCCGTGACTCCCGTACGATGCCAAAGTTCCCGATGCGCCGCCGAACTGAAGCTGCAAGGCATCGGCGAAGGATTGGTCCAGCCGCCGCCAGTTCCGCTGGATCGCGCCGTACCACCCTGCGACCTTGTAACCGAACGTGATCGGCGGCGCCGGTTGCAGCAAAGTACGCGCCAGCATCACCGTCCCCGCGTGGCGATCCGAAAGCATGCGAAGCGAAGCTTTCAGGCGCTGATCATCGGGCGAGAGAATTTGGTGGCCCCGGCCCAGCAGCAAAATGAACGCCGTATCGACCACATCCTGGCTCGTCGCGCCCCAGTGGACAAAATCCGCACTGCGTTCATCCATCTCCCGAACTCGCGCCGTCAAGGCTTTTACGAGTGGAATTGCGATGGTCGCTGACGCGCGAGCCTCGCGCGCAATTGCAGCCGCATCGAAACCATCCGCAACGGCAGCCTTCGAGATCGACTCCGCCGCACTCGCTGGAATGAGTCCGATGCGCGCCTGCGCCCGCGCCAGAGCTGCCTCAAAGCGAAGCATGGCATTGAGCACAGATTGGTCCGAGAACAACTCCGCCAATTCTTCTGTTGTGCCGAGACAGTCGATCAAGCGGAGGGGCATGTCTAGATGTCGAAGAACACTGTTTCGGACTCGCCCTGTAGCCGGATGTCGAGATTCCATTGACCCGGCTGCATCGCATCCGGCTGAGCGATTAGCGTCTGTCTCCGATTGGCGGGAATCAGCGCCAGCGCGGGATCTTCCTCGAGCGCCGGATCTCCCGCGAAATAGACCCTGGTGACCAGGTGGCCCAAGAGGCCGCGCGCGAAGATGGAAACATTAATGTGCGGAGCCTGCCACGCGTCGCCTTCGGCCGGAACCCGTCCGGGACGAATCGTTGCGAACTGGCAGACGCCGGCGGCATTCGTGGCGAGCCTGCCGAATCCGCAAAATGCCGGGTCGGGCGATTTGTCCTGCGCGTCACTCGGATGATCGTATTTTCCGCTCGCGTCGGCTTGCCAGAGCTCGATCATGCCGTCCGGCACGGGCGCGCCGTCGCCATCGAACAGCGCGATTCGAAGCCGAATCCGCTCGCCTTTCGCGTCCGGCCCTGCCATGCGGCCGAGCTGTTCGTTCGCGGTTAACGCGAAATCGTAGAACGGTCCAATGGTCTGCGAGGGCAGGCAGCGCGAATTCATGGGCGCCCCTCGAACGGCGTCGCGCACCGGCCGCGCAGCACGAAATCGAACCGGTAACCGAGCGCCCACTCCGGCTCCGTCACCTCGAGATCGAAACCCGCAATCAAACGCTGTCGCGCCTGCTCCTCCGGAATCGAATGATAGATGGGATCGTCTGCCAGTAGGGGATCTCCGGGAAAGTACATCTGCGTGATCATGCGCGTGATAAAACACGGTCCGAAGAGCGAAAAATGAATATGCGCGGGACGCCACGCATTGGAGTGATTGCCCCACGGATACGCTCCCGGTTTGATGGTCACGAAGCGATAATTGCCATTCGAATCGGTCATCGTCCGCCCCGCACCGGTGAAGTTGGGATCGAGCGGCGCGGGATGATTGTCCCTTCGATGGAAATACCGGCCGGCCGCATTGCATTGCCATAACTCGATCAGCGTGTTTGAAACGGGGCGGCGGTCCTCGTCGATCACGCGTCCGGCGACGATGATGCGCTCGCCCAACGGCTCGCCTGCGTGCTGCCGCGTCAAGTCGTTATCGGTCTCGCCGATGGGATTGTGGCCGTATAGTGGACCGGTGAGTTCGGAATACGAATGCGGCAACTGGATTAGAGGCTTCGCAGGGGCGCGGCGGAGCGTCGCGCGGTAAGGAAGGTGAAGCAGCGCAGGCTGTTCTCGCGGCTCCGGCCGGGGATACGTTGTCATGGCCGGCTCATTCGGCGGCATAGGACCGATTATCTCTCGATTGCCCCGATTGCGCCCAAGTGAGCCGATTTACATATGTCCGATACTTTAGATATGCGTACCTGGGTCTTCGCTTTTCTTCTTGTCGTCCCCGCTTTCTGCGCGGACTGGAATCCCCGCCTCGCGGCCACCTATCTTGATGCGCGAGAAAAAGCCTGGGCTGAATGGCCGACGGCGGCCGCCTCCGGCGGCACGTGCTTCTCCTGCCACACGCAGATGACTTATCTTCTCGCCCGCCCCAGCCTCCGTCGCGCCTTCGGCGAAAATCAACCGACGGTCTACGAAGAAGCCCTGCTAAACGGTCTCCGCGCCAGAGTCACTGCGAGCGAGGCGAAAGAAATTTTCCCCAGCTTCGCGAAAGAACCGCTGGCTTCGGAATCGATGGGTGTCGAATCGATCTTCGCCGCGCTCTTTCTTTCCTCAGACCAAGCCTTCTCCCGCATGTGGTCCCTCCAAATCAAGGACGGAAAATCCAAGGGTGCCTGGGCTTGGTTCGAGCTCTATCTCGATCCCTGGGAAACCGCCGATTCGCCATTCTATGGAGCTTCACTCGCCGCGCTAGCCGTAGGCTCTACACCGCCCGAGTCCCGCGATCACGAGCATATCGCAGCGCTGGTTGAGTACTTGAAAACCCACTATTCATCGCAGCCCCTTCACAATCGCCTGATGCTGCTTTGGGCGTCGACGAAGCTCCCCGCCGCGTTGCCGGAATCGGCTCGTAGGCCGTTGATTGAACGAAGCTTTCAACCACCAGGAACCCGGCGGCGGCTGGACCATCGACTCTCTGGGTGCCTGGGGCGCGCATCCGCAGAGCTCCGCACTCAATCGGAACCAACAGCTACGCGACCGCCTTCGTGACGTGGGTGCTCGTGAAAGCCGGAGTTCCCGCCTCCGACCCGCGCATGACCCGTGCGCTTAACTGGTTGCGCTCGCATCAGGACCCTCAATCCGGAGCCTGGTCCGCCGCTTCCATGAACAAACATTACCCTCCAGGCTCGATGCAAGTGCAGTTCATGAACGACGCAGCCACGGGATTTGCGTCCATGGCTTTGCTTGCGGCGAAACCTTAGAACTAGATCCGAGCCTACCCTCCGGTAACATTACTATCTCGAACCGATTCAAACAGATCGGTACTTATCCGGCGGTCTCAAAAGTTGCGAATACAGTCTTGCTGCGGTATTGTAACTAAAAGGCTGTCCCTGCCCGGACAGGCTTCTCTCTTCTAAACGAGTCAACTGGAGGGTTTTCCGAGATGCCGTTTGCTGCCGTGTCTGCCGCTTGCCGGCGCGCGCTTCCTGTTTTGTTGCTGGTCTTTCTGGCTGTCGCCAGTTCGACTCCGCTGTTTGCGCAACACGGCGGAGAAGCCGAGCTGAAGCTCCCGGATTTGAGCCGAGCCAGTGTTCCTGAACGGGAGCATTTCCGGTCCGACGCTGCTGATGATCGGCCTGGGCGTCAGCGTGCTCGGATTGGTGTTCGGCGTTGGTGATGTACACGCACCTGCGCAACCTGCCGGTGCACGAGTCGATGCTCGAAATCTCCGAGCTGATCTACGAAACCTGCAAGACCTACCTGCTCACGCAGGGCAAGTTCCTGCTGATCCTGGAGATCTTCATCGGCGCGATCATCGTTCTGTACTTCGGCGTCCTGAGCGGCACTGCCGACGTTCCAGGTCGTGATCATCCTGGCGTTCAGCCTGGTCGGAATCGCGGGCAGCTACGGCGTGGCGTGGTTCGGCATCCGCGTGAACACGTTCGCCAATTCGCGCACGGCGTTCGCCAGCCTGCGCGGCAAGCCGTTCCCCTGCTACGCGATTCCGCTCAAGGCCGGCATGAGCATCGGCATGCTGCTGATCAGCGTGGAGCTGTTCATCATGCTGTGCATCCTGCTGTTCATTCCGGGCGATTACGCCGGGCCCTGCTTCATCGGATTCGCGATCGGCGAATCGCTGGGCGCGGCGGCGCTGCGCGTGGCGGGCGGCATCTTCACCAAGATCGCCGATATCGGCGCGGACCTGATGAAGATCGTGTTCAAGATCAAAGAAGACGACGCGCGCAACCCCGGCGTGATCGCGGATTGCACCGGCGACAACGCGGGCGATTCGGTGGGACCCTCGGCCGACGGTTTCGAAACCTACGGCGTCACCGGCGTGGCGCTGATCACCTTCATCCTGCTGGCCGTCAACAACGACATCATGCAAGGTGCGAACTGCTGGTGTGGATCTTCGTCATGCGCGTGATGATGATCATCGCCAGCGCGCTTCTCCTACTTCATCAACGAAGCCGTCGCCAAGGCCAAGTATCAGAACGTCGACAAGATGAACTACGAAGCGCCGCTGACGTCGCTGGTGTGGCTGACGTCGTTCATCTCGATCGGCGCGACCTACGCTGTTTCCTACCTGATGATTCCGGACCTGGGCGGCGATCCGACCATGTGGTGGAAGCTTTCGACCATCATCACCTGCGGCACGCTGGCCGGCGCGATCATTCCGGAGCTGGTGAAGGTGTTCACCTCGGTGGAATCGCGCGCACGTGCAGGGAAGTGGTGACGTCGTCGCGCGAAGGCGGCGCGTCGCTGAACATTCTGTCCGGTCTGGTGGCCGGCAACTTCAGCGCGTTACTGGCTGGGCATGACCATGATGGCGCTGATGGCCATCGCCTACGGCGTCAGCACGCAGGGCATGGACGCGCTGATGCTGGCGCCCGCGGTGTTCGCGTTCGGTCTGGTGGCGTTCGGATTCCTGGGCATGGGCCCGGTGACCATCGCGGTCGATTCCTACGGTCCGGTGACCGACAACGCGCAGTCGGTGTACGAGCTGAGCGCTGATCGAGACGATTCCCGAACATCAAGAGCGAGCTCAAGAAGAACTACGGCTTCGACGTCGATTTCGAAAAAGCCAAGCATCACCTGGAAGAGAACGACGGCGCGGGCAACACCTTCAAGGCGACCGCGAAGCCGGTGCTGATCGGAACGGCCGTGGTCGGCGCGACCACCATGATCTTCTCGATCATCATCGCTGCTGACCAACGGGCTTCAGACAGCGAACTGCTGCGCAACCTGTCGATTCTGCATCCGCCGTTCCTGCTGGGCCTGATCACCGGCGGCGCGATGATCTACTGGTTCACCGGCGCATCGATGCAGGCCGTGACCACGGGCGCTTATCGCGCGGTCGAGTTCATCAAGGCCAACATCAAGCTGGAAGGCGCCACCAAGGCGTCGGTCGCGGATTCGAAGAAGGTGGTGGAGATCTGCACGCAGTACGCGCAGAAGGGCATGTTCAACATCTTCCTGGCGGTGTTCTTCGCGACGCTGGCGTTCGCGTTCTTCGAGCCGTACTTCTTCATCGGCTACCTGATTTCGATCGCGCTGTTCGGGCTGTATCAGGCCATCTTCATGGCCAACGCCGGCGGCGCGTGGGATAACGCGAAGAAGATCGTCGAAGTGGAGCTGAAGGCCAAGGGCACGCCGCTGCACGACGCGACGGTGGTCGGCGACACGGTGGGCGATCCGTTCAAGGATACGTCGTCGGTGGCGCTGAACCCGATCATCAAGTTCACCACGCTGTTCGGCTTGCTGGCGGTGGAGCTGGCGGTTTCGCTTGACCGAGAAGCAGGGCGCGGACGTTCAGCACCGGCTCTGGCGGTCGGTGTTCCTGGTGGTCGCGCTGTTCTTCGTGTGGCGCTCGTTCTACGGGATGCGCATCGTAGGCGCGAAGAGTTAAGAGCAGAACAACTGGATCGGCACGGTGCGCGACTCGACGCCGCGGCATTGCACGGAGATCCGGTATTCGCCTGGCTCCAGTTGCGGCGGCAGCATCGCATTGATCTGGCGCAATGCGCGTTCATCGGGACCCGATAGATAGACGGCAGGCAGATCCGCGCCATCCAGACGCAACGTGATGTCGGATTGCGCGACGTTTTCGGGAAGGCCGGCGGCCCACAGCGACATGCAGCTTTCGACTCCAATCCGCACCCGGTTCGATTCGTAAGTCTTGCCGTCGGTGACGCCCGCGATTTCGAGGAAATCCGAAACCAGGCCCGGAGCCAGGCGCTCGGCGCGCGTGAGATCGATCGGAATGCGAGCGCGATTGCTCCAGTTGCTGTCTCCGACGGCTACCGTCACATCAAACCAGCCATGCGATACTCCAGGAGCGAGCTTACAGTTCGCCTGCCAGCCGCTGCCTGCAAAATTGCGAACTCCCACGGGTCGGCAGGCGTACGGTCCTACCTGGACAAAGACGTTGTCGCAATCGAGACCTGAGCGAGGGGTCTTGAACCATACAGTGAAGTAATGATCGCGATCGCTGCGGAAGTGGTGGTCGCGGGTCCAGGTATTCTCCACACAAACCAGCTCGGGGCCTGCGCCGGAGCGCGGGGTGTCCGGCCATTTTCGATAGCCGACGGCTTGGGCGCGGCAGTCATGCTCGCCGAGCAGGCGGACGTTCACGAATCCCGCGGTGCGCATGAACGCCAGCAGGCAGGATGTATTGGGTCCGCACCAGTTGTCGAACTGGCCGGCGAGCTCCGTGGTTTCGTAAAACTCGAGCAGCGGGATTGCGTTCGGCTGCGGCGGATCGTCGGTGACCAGCGACTCGATGCAAGCCATGCCGGTCGAAAGCTCGCATACGCGCTCCAGCGCGAGCAGGGGATGTTTCAGGTGATATAAGACGCCGAAGAACAGCACGATATCGAAGTACCCGATATCGCGCGGTGATAAATGGCAGACATCCTCGACGATATACTCGGCTTTGGAACCGAGCAGCCGTTTGGCCTCGAAAAACTTTTCCTGACGGGCGGAGTCGACGGCGACGACGGAGGCTCCGCGGCGCTCCATCTCGAAAGTGAACCAGCCGTCCCAAGCTCCGATATCGAGCACGCGCATTCCCCTTAAGTCCTGAGGAATGGGATACATGGCGATGCGCTCGCGCAGTTGTTCGATGGTCTGGATGCCGGGGATCACCGAGCCATCCGGCAGCTCGATGCTGTGATACCAGCCGAGCTTCGCCAAGCTGGCCGATCAGCTTGCTGATTCCTTCGGTAGTCTCCTCGTTGCGGGCTCTTTGCATCCTTTCGAAATTATAGCGGGTCGCTAGTGGCATCCCCTGACAGTTCGTTAGCCTACCGCGCCGCCTGCTGGCGAGTCTGTGTGAAAACCGACGATTAACCGCTCCTTGCAGTCGCGCGGCTCGGGGTCGGCTACCTCCACATATCAGCAACTTATGCGAGCCGTGACCAAAAGGAGCGGTTAATAGAGCGGGTTTTCACACAGACTCTGGCGCCCGCGGCTCTACGGTCATGCTCGCGTTCAGTAAGTTGTCCCGGCGATATCGTCATCAGCATCGTTAGCTCTCCGGCGGTTTGACCTACTGCTGGAACCTCAACACCGACCGCTTCCGTTGGTCGCGGCTCATGCTCCGCGCCTTGCGCGAGCCGCGACCGGAGGAAGCGTTCGGTCCAACGCTTACCAACGAAAATGAACAGGTCTATCCGATTGCGTTTTCAAAATCGCCGGGACAACTTACTATCCTTGAGCTTCCAGTTCGCGGTCGAGCCAGGACAGATACTCTACAGAGCCGTCCACGATCGGGAGCGCAATCAGCTCGGGAATTTCATAGGAGTGAACGCTTGCCAGCGCGGTGCGCAGGGCGGGCAGAAGATCGCGGCGGGATTTGATAAGCAGGACGAATTCCTGAGCTTCTTCGACGGCTCCTTTCCATCGATAGATGCTGCGGGCTTTCGGGAGAATATTCACGCACGCGGCCAGCTTCTTTTCGACCAGATGGCGGGCGACCTCGGCTGCTTCCTTTTCGGACTCGCAGGTGGTCAATATGACGATTTTGTCGGTCATGCGAGTTCAGAATAACGAAATTTGGAGGTTGAAAAAGTGGGACAGACCGCTCTGTCCACTGTAGTAGGACCCTGCTTAGCGGTGGGTTCGCGCGCTTTGGGACAGACTAGTCTGTCCCATTTTCAACACATTTTTTTATTCGTATCGCAGGGCGACCATGGGATCTACTTTCGCGGCGCGGCGGGCTGGTAGAAAGCTGGCCAGGAACGCGACCGCAGTCAGGATCGCGGCAACTCCGATAAACGTGACAGCATCGGTGGGCGTGACGCCGAACAGGAGGCTGGTCAGGACTCGCGTTACGGCGAAGGCTCCGGCGAGGCCGATCGCCACGCCGATGACGCTGAGGATCATGCCTTGGGTCAGAACCAGGCGCATTACGCTTCCGGCATCGGCGCCCAGGGCTCGGCGGACGCCGATTTCACGGGTGCGCTGCGCCACGGAGTAGGAAACGACGCCGAAAATTCCAACGCACGCCATCACCAGTGCAAGGGCTGCGAATCCGGCTAAGAGAATGGTGTTGAAGCGCGAATCGGAGACGGAGGACGAAACGTACTCGTCCATCGTTTTGATGTCGGAGATGGGAAGGTCGTGGTCGAGCGCCTGAATTTGTGCCTGAACCGCGTTGGCGAGCTGCTTGGGATTGCCGTGCGTGCGGACGACAACGTTGACGGGGCTGGTGGGAAATTGAAGCGTCGGAAGAAACAGGCCGGGTTTGGGATCTTCGCCGAGCGAAGTCTGGTGAACGTCGCCAACCACGCCGATGATTTCGGCGTTCACCGGGCCCCACATGACTTTCAACTGCTTGCCGATGGGGTCTTCGTTGGTGTAGAACTGGCGAGCCAGGGTCTGATTGATCACCAGGCGCTGCGGGGCTCCGGCGCGATCCTGGTCGGTGAAGACTCGGCCGCGCTCGATGGGAATGTTCATCGCGGCGAAATAGCCTGGCATGACGCAGAGGACTTCGGTTACGGGCTCTTCACCGGGGGCGGGCTGAGGATGGTCGGCTCGCCAGAATAAGGTGCCGGGAATGATCCGGCCGAGCGGAAGAAAATGCGTAATACCTGCGGCTTCGACGCCGGGCAAGGCGCGCACGCGTTCCAGAACCTGCGTGTTGAAGTTGAGGAGTTGGGCGTCGGTCTTAAAGCGGCCGTTGACGGAAACTTGCATCGAAAGGACGTGTGGCGCGTCGAAACCGGGGTTCACTGCGGCGAGACGCGCGAAGCTGCGAATCAGCAGGCCCGCGCCTACCAGCAGCATCATCGAGAGCGCCACTTCGGCGACGACCAACGAATTGCGGATCAGGCTGCGTCCACCGGCGATGGAGCGGCCGCCGTCTTTCAAAGACTCCTGCATGTCGACTTTTCCAGCTTTGAAGGCGGGGGCGAGGCCAAAGAGAATGCCGGTAATGAACGACACTGCGGTGGCGAAGAGGAAAACGGTCGCGTCGATGTGAATGGTTTTGAGATTGGCGTAGGCGATGGTGTCGGGAAGGGCGGCGGTGAGAAGCCGGGTCGCCCACAGGCCGATGAGGAGCCCTAGCGCTCCACCGATCGACGCGAGCAGCACGCTTTCCACCAGAAGCTGGCGCGCGATGCGGAGACCGCCGGCTCCCAGGGCGACTCGCACGGCGATCTCGCGGTTGCGGCCGGCCGCTCGCATCAGCATGAGATTGGCGACATTGGCGCAGGCGATCAATAGGACCAGGCCTACTGCGCCGAGGAGGACTAGAAGCGGAGTACGGACATCGCCGATGGCTTGCTCGCGGAGACCGACCACCGTGATCCCCCATTTGCTGTTGAAATCGGGCCGTTCCTTCTGAAGCTGCGCGGAGAGCACGTTCATGTCGGCTTGCGCGGTGGAGATGGTCGCGCCGGGCTTAAGACGCGCGACCGTGATCAGGTAACGGCCGCTGCGCACCAAGCGGGCGCGATCGAGGGCAATCGGCGTCCACAGGTTGGCTTTGGTTTGCGGGAAGCGGAAACCGGCAGGCATGACTCCGACGATGGTGACATCGGAGTTGCTGTAGCGGATGCGGTGGCCGAGGATGTTGGGGTCGGCCGCATAGCGGCGGCGCCACAGGCTTTCGCTCAAGATGACGACGCGGTCGTTGCCGGGAACATCCTCCTGCGGGGTGAACCAGCGGCCGAGGATCGGTTTAACGCCGAGGATGGCGAAATAACCGTCGGAGACGGCCATGGAGTCGACCACCTCGGGCTCGGCATCGCCGGCCAGGCTGGCGTCGTATTCGACCATGGTGGCGATGCGCTCGAAGGAGTGATTGCGCGCCTGCCACTCAAGGAAATTCAGGGGATTGACCACGTTGGTCTTGCCGCTATGCGAACTTTTTTCCCAGACCATCGCCAGGCGATCGGGATTTTCGAAGGGCATGCGCTGGAGCATCACGGCGTTGACGACGGAGAAGATCGCGGTGTTGGCTCCGACCCCGAGGGCCAGGGCAATGGCGGCCATGACGGTGAAGCCGGGGGTTTTCAGGAGCATCCGGAATGCGAAGCGCAGGTCTTTGCCCATGGGGACACCTCTTCTGTCAGGGACTTTACCGCTCCGGTCGCGCGCGGTTACGTTATGAGACGGTTTGGTTTAGCGTTGGTTGGCATCAATCAACGGGCGGCTCTGACTCTTTGATAATCTCGAGCACTTGCTTCACGACCTTTGGGTGCAAGGTCTTTCCCGAATGGAAGGGAACGGTTACTCGTAGAGCGCCCTTTCCGTAGATTCTATGGATACCTTTAGACCGCAAATGGTCGAACCCAGCCTGAACCAGGAGACTCTCGGCCTCCTGCGCGGTGAGTCGTGGAGCCTTAGACATCCACTGCGACGGTGGTTGTCAGGATTTCTTGACTGAGGTGCCAATCGCGCTGGTCGGGAGGAAGGGTTTCGAGATAAAGCTCGATGGCCTCCCGGATGTTTGCGACAGCTTCTTCGAGGGTATCCCCTTGGGACTGGCATCCTTTGAGTTCAGGACACCATGCGTAGAAGCCGTGCTCATCCTTCTCGATGACGACGCTCGCTTTCCGCATCATACTCCCGAGTGTAACCTACTAGCCGCTATTTGCTTGACGGCGGAAATTTGGCGAGCTTTTTCTTGATTTCGGCAGCGTTCTTCGCTTCGGGGGCGAGTTCAAGATACTTGGTGTAAGCCTCGCGGGCGCCGGCGCGATTACGCAGCTTTTCATCGGCTTCGCCCAGCTTCAAAAAAGCTTCCGCTGAACCAGGGTCCCATTTCGACGCTTCTTCAAAGCGTCTCGCGGCGGCGCGGTAGCTGCCCTTCTTGAAATAGAAATTGCCGGCGTTGATGTTGCGCTCGGCTTCAAGCGGATTGAGTGTGTATTCCTTGGGCTTGAGGGATTCGTCTTCCTCGGGCGGCTCTTCTTCCTTGGCGGCGGGCGGAGTGGCGGGTTTCTTGGGCGGCGGCTGCTGCGCGGCTAGCACACACGTGAAAACGCAGAAAACAGCCAGGACTCGCACCACGATTCCAGTATAGATTGACCGTGGTGGGAAAATGAAGGTATCGAGGTCTATCTTCACCTCCGCGAACGAGCCAGCGAACTCCCGCTGACGCCGGGAGTGTATCTCTACAAGGACGCCCACGGCACGGTCATTTACGTCGGCAAGGCCAAGAACCTGCGCAGCCGCGTGCGCAGCTACTTCAATGACGACCGCCTGGCCGACGCCAAGACCGGCACGCTGATCGGCGAGGCGCGGGAGATCGACTTCATCCAGGTCGACAACGAAAAAGAAGCGCTGGCGCTCGAGAACAACCTGATCAAGCAGTGGAAGCCGCGCTACAACATCCTGCTGCGCGACGACAAGACCTATCCCTACATCAAGCTGACGGCGGAGCAATATCCGCGCGTGTACGTGACGCGCCGTCTGAAAAAAGACGGCTCGACCTATTACGGACCGTATTTTCCGGGAAATCTGGCGCACCGGCTGGTGCACTTCATCCATCGCCACTTCAAGGTGCCGTCGTGCAACGTCGATCTGACGCGCAAGCACACGCATCCGTGCCTGGAATTCACATCCATCGCTGCCTGGGTCCGTGCGTCGAAGGGCTGACGACGGACGACGCATACGCCGAGGCGGTGCGCGCGGTGCGGCTGTTTCTGGAAGGCCGCCACAAGGATCTGGCGCAGGAACTGCGCGGCGCGCATCGAAGCCGCCAGCGCGGAAATGCGCTATGAAGAGGCCGTCGGCGCTGCACGATCTGCTGCAGCACCGTGGAAGAAATGGGCGAGAAGCAGAAGATGGCCGCGGCGGAAGGCAACGACACCGACATCTTCGCGTACTACGCCGAGCCGCCGCTGGTCGCGGTGAATCTGTTCCACCTGCGCGGCGGCCACATCGTCGACCGGCGCGAGTTCTTCTGGGAAGACCAGCGCGAGTTCGATCCGCCGGAGTTTTTCGCCTCGCTGCTGAAGCAGGTGTATCTGAACGATCCCTACGTTCCGGCGTTCATTCACGTGCCGGTGGAGTTCGAAGATCGCGAGCTGCTGGAGGAGTTTCTGACCGAGCGGCGCGGCCGCAAAGTGGAGATTCACACGCCGCAGCGCGGGCAGAAGAGGGCCATGCTCGAGCTGGTGGAATCCAACGCGCAAGCACAGTTTCGAGCAGCGGTTCCGCGTGATGAAGCCGTCGTCGAAGGCGATTCAGAAGGCGCTTGCAGGATGCGCTGGGCCTGGAAAATGCGCCGCGACGCATCGAGTGCTTCGATATTTCGCACATTCAGGGCACCGACAAAGTCGCCAGCATGGTGGTGTGGGAAGACGGGCGGATGAAGAAGTCGGACTACCGCAAGTTCATCATCCGCACCGTGGAAGGCAACGACGATTTCGCGTCCATGCGCGAAGTGATCACGCGCCGCTACGGCCGGCTGCAAGGAGGAAGGCGTCGCAGCGGCCGGGTCTGGTGCTGGTGGATGGCGGGTTGGGGCAGTTGCACGCGGCCGCGGAGGCGCTGGAAGCGCTGGGAATCACCGATCAGCCGCTGGCCTCGATCGCCAAGCGGGAAGAATGGATTTACGTCTACGGGCAGGAAGACGAGCCGATCGTGCTGGACAAGTTCTCGCCGGTGCTGCATCTGGTGCAGATGGTGCGCGACGAAGCGCATCGCTTCGCGGTGACGTTTCATCGCACGCGGCGCAACGCCAGCCGGCTGCGCAGCGAGCTGGATCAGATCCCGGGAGTCGGAGAGAAGACGGTGGCGAAACTGCTGCGGCACTTCGGCAGCCTGGAGCGGGTGCGCCAGGCGCCGGAAGACGAACTCGCCGAAGTGGTTGGCAGAGCTGCGGCGCGAAGCTGCGTGGTCGCAATTCGTCACCTGCAACCCAAGGGACCCCAGCGCCCGCCACCGGGGAGGATCTAGAACAGTTCGCCGATTTCTTTGGCGGTGGCGCGCGCTTCCAGGTGGATCAGACCGGCGTTTCCGCCCTGCGGGCTGAGCACCGCCAGCACGGCTTTCGATCCCGCCGAGTAGACGAACAGAGCGCCTTCTTCGGCTTGAATCGAGACTTCGCCAAGCGTGCCCGCGCTCATGCTTTCGCTGATGCGGCGGCCCAGGCTGGACGCGGCGGCGGCCATCGCCGCCACGCGGTTGGGATCCGCTCCATTGGATAAAGAGTGCGCGATGGGCAGTCCTTCGTTGGACGCCAGCAACACGCCTTTCAATTCCGGAATCGCGTTTCGCAATGCCTCGATGTGGCTCTTCAGCGCTTCACCTTTCGCCATACGGCCTCCCTCAGAATCAGATCGTTGTCTCCGGCCGCTTTCCGCACAATAAAGCGTACCCTTTGAGCAAGCATATGATCGACCGGTAAGGAAATAACTTTAATCCAGGTGCACAGGGAAACTCACTAATTCTGCGTAGGGCCGAAAAGCGGGATTCGAGGAACCAATTTCGGGTCGAGAGCGTCAAATCGCGCGGTTCCACGCGATCGCGGAAACCGGTCCAACCCGCTTAGCCCTTATAGGCTCCGCGTTCCATTTTGGAACGCTCGGCGAGGCGCGACTAGGGTCTTCTCATTAAGGTGCCCTAAGGTCTCCGCCTCAAAAGCGTCATATAAGTGCTTTACCGCATAGAAAGCCGTAAGAGTGCCCTTTAGCATAAGGGAAGAAGGGACGATCTAAGGCACATGCGGTGTCTGTATTGCGGCAAGGAGCTGGCCCTGCTGAAACGGTGGACCAGTGGCGGGGAGTTCTGTTCCGACGCTCACCGCCAGCAGTATCAGGAAGAGTACAACCAGCTCGCCCTGAACCGGCTCCTGCAAGCGAAACCTATCGAACCGAAGCCCGGCGTACGGCCGGCTGAATCCAAGCCCGCCGAAGCGAAGCCGGCAGAATCGCGACCGCCGGTACCGGCGGCAGCGCCCGCCGCCTCCGGCCGCGCCGGCGCTGGTTAAAGCCGCTGAGAGCGCGCCGACGATGGCTGCCGCGTTAGAAGAGCCGAAGCCGGTGGCGCAGTATGGGGAACCGGAACCGGCCGCGACCGAGCGGGACGCAGAGCCCGAAGAAGAGCGTGCGCCGGCGGATCCGGCGGGCTTTCTGCTCGAAGTGCCGATACCGGTGCTCGCCGGCGTCGCGTCGATGGCGCAATCGGAGACCGACTTCGAGCGCGGCTCGACTCCCACGCTGCCGGGTCTCACCCTGGTCGGCTGGGGAACCGGACTGGTAGCGCCGGGTCAGGTGATGTTCGCGCCATCGATTCGAGTCATGGACTGCGCTTCCCGTGTAAGCGAGGGGCGGATCGAGGTGCGCGAGTTTGTCCGCGGCGCTCCGGTCGTCGAGTTCGATTTGCACGCATCGGGTGAGACGGGACTCGTAGATACATCCGAGGAGCCAATGGACATTCTGATTTTTCCCCACCCTCCGCCGGGATCGCCTCCGTTGTGGCAAGAGGCGGAGCGGCAGTTTACGTTCGAAACCGAATTAGGTGCGCAGGCCCGGGTCACGTTCCGAACCACCGGCTTGCAGGATAACGAAGACGGCGACGCTGCCCCCGCGGCTGGAGCGGCGCCAGCGACCGAATCGCGGGTTCGCGTCGAAGCCGGTCCCGAGGAAGGAAAAAAAGAAGAGGCAAGCAAAGAGGAAGTAACCCCGAGAGCGGCGGCCGAGCAAAAACCAGCCGTGCTTGCGCCGGCAAAGCCTGAAGGAACGAAACCCGCGGCGGTCCGCAATACGCCGCCGGTATTCCTGAAGCCATCGTTCTCATCGTTTCTGAGACCCGCGGCTGCGCGGCCGGCTGCGGTGGTTGAAAAGGCCGCTGACAAAATTGCGGTTGCGGAAAAGCCCCGGGTTGTCGAGAAACCCGCGATTGTCGAAAAGCCCGCCGAGAAAATTCCGGATGTGGCGACGAAGCCGCTTCCGGTGACACTGCATGGGCTGGCCGCGGGACGAGGGAAACCGGTGCAGGTATTTCCGTTGGCGGTTGCCAGCGGGGTGGATCTGCAACTGCCGCGCTCGACGGCCCTGCCGCTGCGTCCGGTAATCATCCTGGGCCCGGCGCCCACGGCGGTGAAAACAGCTCCAAAGGAAGAGAAAAAACCGGAGCGAACGGTTCTGATCAAGCCGGATCCGAAAAAGCGGCCGGACCCGCGCTTCGGCAACGGGAAAGGCCGCAAGCCAGAGCCCGAAAAGACCGAGCCTGAGAGAAAAGCTCCTCCGGCCGCGGCGGCGGTGAAGGAAACGCCCGCCGAGGCAGCGCAGAAGCAATCCGCCGCGCCGGCGGTCGAGCCAGCCAAAGCGGCGGCCAAGCAGGAGCCTGTCGCGAAGCCGGAACTGGTGGCAGAGGCCCGTAAAGAACAGGTTAGAGAACCGGCTAAAGAAGCGGGCAAGGGACCCGCCAAGGAAGCGGCCAGGGAAGTCACGGCTCCTGTGGCGGCGCCGTATGAGCCAGGCGACCTGGCGTTGCCGAGCTTGTCGCTGGATGCCTCGGGAAGTTTTTGGACCAGGCTGCCGCCGGCCGGAAAGGTGGGCGCGAGCTTGTTGGTCGCGCTGGTGATCGCCGGCATCTTCTACATGATGTCGAAAGGCGGCGCCGCCGCGGGGAGTGCGGGTCCACGCGTGGTCGAAGCTGCGCCGGCGCTGCCAGCCGCTGAAGAAGGTTGGATCACGGATTGGGGCGCGGAGCCGGGCGTGCGGAAACAGCACGAGATGTCGATCCTGCGGGCGTCGATGAATCTCACCGACTATCGCCTGGAATTTGAGGCGCAGATCGAAAACAAAGCTCTGGGTTGGGTGTATCGCGCCAACGATCCCAAGAATTACTACGTCAACAAGCTGGAGATCGTGAAGCCGGGACTGGAGCCGACGGTCGCGTTGGTGCGATTTGCGGTGATCAACGGCGAGGAGCAACCGCGGGCGCAGTTCCCACTCTCGCTCCCGGTGCACATCGACACTCTTTATAAGATTCGTTTCGACGCGGTAGGCGACCGCTTCACCACCTATGTGCAGGACCAGAAGGTGGATGAATGGACCGACGGGCGCATCAAGACGGGCGGAATCGGTTTGTACAACGAGCGCGGCGAGCTGCGGACGGTGAAGGGCGGCGTGAGTGTGGTGCCGCTCGTGATCAAAAGATAAGAACAGGAGACCTTGAGGAATGCCGGAAGCCAACGAACACGCCTTCTTTGTCGACGATGAGCTGATCGAAAAACTGATGCGGGGCGACACGCCCGCCGATCCCACTAAAGCGAAACGCCCGGCGGCGTCGACGGCGCTGGGGACAGCGGTAAAGCTGGCCTCGGAGAATCGCCTCAGCGACGCGATCAAGGAATTGGAACTGGCGGTGGAGCGGGGCGAGAATCTCGCCGAGGTTTCGACCGGACTCGGTCATCTGCGGTTCGAGCAGCAGAATTGGGCCGAGGCCGCGAGCAGCTACGCCAAGGTCACCGAACTGGAGCCGCGGCATCGGACGGCGCACTATAACCTGGGACTGTGCCTGGAGCGCCAGGGGAAGTTCGAGGAAGCAGCCAAGTCTTTCGAGACGGCGCTTACCATCGATCCGAAACGTTGGCAGGCGCAACTGGGCCGTGGCCTGTGCTTGTTGCAACTGGGGAAGGCCGACCGGGCGCTGGAATGCTTTCAGGCCAGCCTGAAGGAAAGTCCCGCGCATGACCAGGCGATGTTCGGAAAAGCGGTCGCGCTGCATCAATTGGGAAAACTCGACGAAGCGGCCGACATGTACCGCAAGCTGCTGCCGTCGAATCCGAACTCGGCGGAACTGCTGGTGAATCTGATCGCGCTGTTCACGGCTCGCAAGGATGACGGGAAGGTGAAGGAGTTCGCGGAAAAACTGCTGAAACTCCGGCCGCAGTCGCGGCAGGCGCTGCAAGGTTTGGCCGCGGTGGCGCTTTCTCGCGGAGATTACAGCGCCGCGGCGCAGCATTGCTCGCAACTGGTGAAGGTCGCGGTGGATTCCTACGAGGGATGGTTCAACCTGGGTGTTGCGTATCAGAAAACGGGACGTCTGGAGCAGGCCGGCAACGCCTATCGCGAGGCGACGCGCATTCGTCCGGACGCGGTGGAGGCGAACGCAAATCTCGGAGCCGCGCTGCAGGAGCGGGGCGACATCGCCGGGGCCCGGCGCGCGTATGAGCGGGTTTTGAACGCCCAGCCGGAGCTTCCGGGAGCGTTGTGGAACCTGGCGCTGGCGGTCGAGCGCGACGGCAAAACCGACGAAGCTGAAAAATACTTCGAAAAACTGGTGGCGGTGAAGCCGGATTTCGAGGACGCGGCCTTCCGGCTGGGCTTTCTGCAACTCCAGCGCGCCGAATACGCGGGCGCCGTGGACAGTTTCGAGACGTGCCTGAAGAAGCGCAAGGACTGGGTGGAGGCTCTCCTCAACCTGGGTCTCGCGTGCTGGAAGTTCGAAGATCTGGACGCTGCCTCGGAGACCTTCAGCCGGGTGCTCGCCTTGCAGCCCAGGAACATCGACGCGTTGCGAGCGCTGACCGCCATCGCCATCGAGCGGAAGGATCACAAACGGGCCTGGGAATTGCACCAGAAACTGACCGCCCTGGGCGAGAAATCGGTGGAGCTCGCCTACAATCTTGGCTTGCTGCTGCAAGCGGCGGGCGAAAACAAGCAGGCGGGGGAGTGCTACCAGATCGCGATCGACAAGAAGCCCGATTTTCCAGAAGCGCTGTTGAATCTCGGGCACACATTGAAGGCCGTCGGGAAGGAAGACGAGGCCAAACAGGTGTGGAGCAGAGCCGTCAGCGCGGATCCCGCGTTGGCCGGGAAATACTTTCACTAGACCGCAGATTCACCCCGCTCTGCGCAGATAGCTTTGCGCGAATGCTTTGGCCTGGGATGCCAGCAGACTCGCGGGCTCATCTACGAACCGCGCCTCGTCCAACGAATATTCGAGCGTCCCGGACTCGGCCGGCGCATAATCCTTTTCGAGAACATAAACCAGCTTCAGGCGGCCGCCGGCGTGCGAAAGGGCGGAAAATCGAACGGCATCGGCCGCGCCATCCGGGAAACGGTCGCAGCGGCCTCGGGCATAGCCGCAGTTGCATACATCGTTGCGTGACGATTCGGGCGGCTCGAACGGCTCCGCACGGGCGCAACAGACCCCGCCATACAGGCCGCCCAGCGGCAGGCGCGGCGCGTGGAGCCAGTCATCCTGAGCGATAAACGCGACGGGCATGAAAAACGGGCATGCCACAGCGGTATCCTAACATTGTTGGACCTTACGCGCATCGAAATCCTGGAACAGATGGTCGAGCAGAATCCTGCCAATACGTTCGCTCGTTACGGCTTGGCGATGGAACACGTAAAGGCCGGCGACCTCGCCCGCGCGATGGATCACTTCGGGGCCGTGCTTGAAACCGACCCGGCCTATGCCGCGGCGTATTTCCACGGCGGCCAGGCGCTCGAAAAGCTGGGGCGGATCGACGACGCGCGCGATTATTACCGCCGCGGCCTCGCCGCCGCCCGCGATCCGCACGCGCGAAGCGAGTTGCAGGCGGCTCTGGATATACTGGGTAACGGTAAGTAAAAAGGTATCTTTTGTTTCGCGCCACACTCCTGCTGCCGTTGAGTATCCTCCTGGCGTTACCCGGGCTGGCGCAGGACCGGCAATTTGAGGCGCGCAACCAGCCGCAGGGGCAACTGGATGCGAGCGAATCGATTTTCGCCGTGATGGCCGCAATCAACGCAGCGGGCTACGATACCGACGCCGATTCTCCCAGCAATCACGATTTGCGCAGACAGATCCGCGAATATCTAAAGGCGAAGGATCTGAAAAGCGTGGACGCGCTGGGGCGCTTCGTTCGCGCGCATCGCAGCAAGAATCCGCGCGCCGATCTGAGCCAGTATATTTCCTACGCGTTGACCACCAATGGTCCGCCGGATTTCAGCTATCGCTATGCCAGCGGCGCGATTCCGGCGGATGTGGATGCGCTCGAAGGGTTCACGCCGCTGCTGACCGAATTTTCACGGGAGGCGAATATCGAGGAGCTGTGGAAGCGCGTCCAGCCGGCCTACGATGCGGCGATCGCCCAGTATCAGGAGCCGGTTACGTATGCGGTTCTGCAAGCCAACGCGTACCTGCGAAACGTCACGTCGGGTTACCTGGGCCGCCGCTTTCAGATTTACATCGACCTTTTGGGCGCGCCCAATCAAGTGCAGACGCGCAGCTACGTCGACGACTATTTCATCGTCCTGACGCCGGTGGCGAAACTGGGGACCAAGGATCTGAATACGGCGGATCTTCCAGTGGAGGAGATCCGGCACATGTATCTCCACTATCTGCTGGATGCGCTGCCGTTGAAGTATTCGGAGACGGTGAACTCCAAGCGCGGGCTGGCGGATTATGCCCTGGGCTCGCCGATTCTGGAGGAGCAGTACAAGAACGACTTCATGCTTCTGACCACGGAGTGCCTGATCAAGGCCGTCGAGAGCCGCATCGACCGCAAGCCGGCGCTGGCGGAGCAGGCCATGCGGGAGGGATTCGTGATGACGCCGGCGTTTGCCGAGCGGCTGGTGGAGTACGAGAAGCAGGAACAGGCCATGCGCCTCTTTTTCCCGGAGCTGGTGGACGGGATCGATCTGAAGCGCGAGGAAAAGCGCCTGGATCACATCGATTTCGTGTCGGAAAACGCGGCGCGGCGAGCCCGCACGGTTACGCGCGAGGTGGAGAAGGAGCCGGTGTTGGCCGGAGTGGCCAAGACGCTCGACGACGCGGAAAAGGCGTATACGGCTCGCGACCTGCCGCGCGCCAAGGATATCTATCTTCGCAGTCTGCGGGAGACCGACGAGAAACCGCTGCACGCGAAGGCGTATTATGGTTTGGCGCGGATCGCCGTGTTGGAACGCGATCCGCAAAAAGCCGACGAGTTGTTCCGTCTGGCGCTGGAGCAGAATCCGGATAGCGAGACGAAATCGTGGAGCCTCCTGTATCTCGGCAGGCTGGCCGACTCGCAAGGCTGGCGCGACGAAGCGGTAAAGCATTATAAGGCGGCTCTGGCCGTCGAGGGTGTGCCGGCGTCGGTTCGGGCGGCAGCGGTAAAGGGCCTGGAAGAAGCGCCGGGTAAGAAAAAAAAATAAGGAGCAGGAAGGATGAGGAAGAGAATTTTGGCCTGTATGGCCGCGGTGCTGACTTTGGCCGCACTGGCGTTTGCCCAGAAGCCTAAGTCGCAGAAAGAAGTGGAAGCGATCCTGGCGGTGCAGAACGCGAAAACCGCGGATGAGCGCATTGCCGCGGTGGATAACCTGGTGACCAAGTTCGCCGACACGGAGTTCAAATCCTGGGCGTTAAGCCAGGCTGCCAGTGCAGCCGAGAGTAAAGGCGACGCAGCCAAGGCCATCGCTTATGCCCAAAGCGCGCTAGACTCGGACCCCAAGAGTTATCAGGCGATGCTGCTGATCTCCGGCGAGCTCGCCAAGGGAACGCGCGAGAACGATCTGGATAAGGAAGAGAAACTGGCGCGAGCCGAAAAGCTGGCCAATGATGCGATTCCTGTGATCGCGGCCGCAGTGAAGCCGAATCCGCAGCTCACCGACGATCAATGGGCGGGATTCAAGAAGGACGTCACCTCACAGGCTCACGAAGATCTGGGTCTGGTGGCGCTGGCGCGGAAGAAATACGATGTCGCGGCAACCGAGTTTAAAACTTCGGTCGACGGCGCCGCCACTCCGGATCCAGCGACCATGGTACGTCTGGCCACGGCGTACGATCAGGGCGGCAAGCCCGACGATGGAATCGCGGTCCTGGATAAGGTGCTCGCGATGCCAAACCTGAATCCGATCATTAAGCAGTTCGCGACCGCGGAGAAAACGCGAGCGGAGCAGGCCAAGAACGGCAAGAAGTAGTGCGTAAAGGTGTTATGGGCCGGCAGCGGATATGAAAGGGGGCCTGGTTACACTCAACGTTGTATGATCGCTGAGTTGGAAATTCTCGAGAAAGCGCTCGGCTATACGTTCCGGAACCGGTCCCTGCTGGAGCGCGCCATGACGCACAAATCCCGGATCTACGAGAAAGCGGCCGACGGCCAGTGCGACGACGACAATGAGCAGCTCGAGTTTCTCGGCGACGCGATTCTGGGTTTTGTCGTTAGCGATTGCCTGGTGCGCCGTTACTCGACCTATCCAGAGGGCCGTCTGTCGAAGCTGAAGGCGCATCTGGTCAGCGCGGCGCGCCTGCATGAAGTGGCGCAGGAATTGGCGCTGGGCGACCATCTGATCCTGGGGCGCGGCGAAGAGATGAGCGGCGGGCGCGAGAAGAAGGCACTGCTTTCGGACGCCGTCGAAGCGCTGATTGCGGCGCTGTACCTGGATGCCGGCCTCGAAGTGGCCAAACAGTTCATCGAAACGAGGGTTATCGGGCCGATAAACACGAATCCGGACGGCAGCGAAGCTGAGGTGACCGATTACAAAAGCGCGCTGCAGGAAATGGCGCAGGCGCTGAAGCTGCCGCCGCCGCGTTACGTCATCGTCGGCGAAGAAGGTCCAGAGCATTCCAAGACATTCACCGTGGAAGTAAGGCTCGGCAAGGAGTGGGTGAGCCAGGCGCAAGGGATGTCCAAAAAGAGCGCCGGACAAAAGGCAGCCCAGCAGATTCTCCAGCAATTGACCGAATGGGGGCGATAGTGACGCGTCGAGCCGTGCTGGCTCTGGCGGCTGTCCCATTGGCCCGGTCCGGCAACCGCCTTCCGATTCAAAAAGCCGTAGAGTTCGACATGCTGCCGCGCACCATCAGTGTGCCGGAATGCTTCGAACTCGCGCGCGATTGCGGATTTGAGCAGATCGAGTGCCCGACCACTCCCGATCAGGCTCAAGCCGAAGAAATGCTCGCGGCGTCACAAAAGAGCGGCGTGCGCATCCATTCAGTGATGAATCAGGAGCACTGGCGCAGTCCTCTATCCTCGGCCGATCCGGCGGTGGTCGAAAAGAGCATGGAAGGCATGCGGACCAGTCTTCACAACGCCCGACTCTGGGGCGCCGATACGGTGCTGCTGGTGCCGGCGGTGGTGAATCCGGAGACTCGATACGCGGAGGCGTGGGAACGCTCCCAAAAGCAGATTCGCAAATTGATTCCGCTGGCCGCCGAATTGCGCGTCATCATCGCGATCGAGGAAGTGTGGAACAAGTTCCTGCTCAGCCCCATCGAGTTTGCGCGCTACATCGACGAATTCGACAGCCCCTGGGTGCGCGCGTATTTCGATATCGGCAACGTCGCCATCAGCGGGTATCCGCAAGATTGGATTCGGACGCTCGGCGCGCGGATCGTCAAGCTGCACGTCAAGGATTTTCGCTTCAAGAACAATGAAGCTGAATTTGTCGCATTGCGCGAAGGAGACATCGATTGGCGCGCGGTGCATGCGGCGCTCGAAAGCATCGGCTTTCGAGGAACGGCGACCGTCGAACTTCCGGCGGGCGATGCGGCATACCTGAAAGAAGTGAACCGGCGGTTTGAGCAGATCCTGAGCGGTGACCTATGAAAAACTTCGGATTCGGATTCGTAATCGGCCTGCTGTTCGCGGGGTTGGTGGTCGTGATTCTAGGCTACGCTGCCATGCATTTCGGCGAGCGCAAGGTGACGGTGGCCGACGGGTCGACACTGGTTTTGCATCTGGAAGGCGATCTGCCGGAGCAGCCGCCCGTCGAATTGCCGATTCCGTTTCTGGAACAGCAGCAGCCGATGACCATGATGGAAACCTGGAGGTTGCTGCGCAAGGCTGCCGCGGATTCACGTATCAAAGCCTTGGTGCTGGAGCCTCGCGGATTGGAAGTGGGTTGGGCCAAGCTCGAAGAGCTGCACGACGACGTCGCTGCGTTTAAGAAATCGGGCAAGCCGGTGTACGCGTACCTTCGTGGCGCGACTTCACGGGAATATTACGTCGCCACCGCGGCCGATCATGTATACATGTCGCCCGAAGACGAGCTCGACGTGAAGGGATTGCGCGCGGAGTTGATGTACGTCAAAGGAACGCTCGACAAATTGGGCGTCCAGATGGAGTTCGAGCACGCCGGGAAATACAAGGACGCTCCCGACATGTTTACTCGGACGTCGCCCACGCCGGAAACGCTGGAAGTGATGAATCAGATTCTGGATCAATACTTTGGCGATCTGGTGGGGACCATGGCGGACGGGCGCAAGCGGCAGCCGGACCAGATCCGATCCGTCATCGATCAGGGTCCGTTTGTGGGAAACGAGGCGCTGAATGGCGGCTTAGTCGACGGGCTGATTTTCGAAGACGAGATGTATGGAAAGCTGAAGGAGCAACTGAAGGGCGACATCAAGCGCATCGGCGAGCAGGATTATGTGCTGGCGCCGTTGAGCGGTTTCGAAGGTTCGACCCGGATCGCTTACATCGTCGGGGATGGCGACATCACGCGCGGCAGCACGCATGATTCGACCGACGGCGGCATCACCGCGACCACGATGGTCAGGGAGATGCGCGAGGTGGAGAACGATTCCTCGATCAAAGGCGTGATCCTGCGCGTCGATTCTCCGGGCGGCGACGGGATCGCGTCCGACGACATCCTTCACGAAGCGAAAGTGCTCAGCTCGCGAAAGCCGATGATCATTTCAATGTCGGACCTGGCAGCGTCAGGTGGCTATTTTATAGCCATGACGGGAGATCCGATTGTCGCGTATCCAAATACGTTGACCGGCTCGATCGGCGTGTTTTTCGGCAAGCCGGATCTGCGCGGATTGTTCGATAAGATCGGCTTGAGCACGTCGACGCTGACGCGCGGGAAGTATGCCGATATCGATTCGGTAAGCCGGCCCTTAACCGATGACGAACGTGCCAAACTCAGGCGGGAAATCGACGTTTTCTACCGCGGATTCGTGGAACGGGTCGCTGCCGGGCGCAAGAAGCCGTACGATCAAATCGAACCGCTGGCGCAGGGCCATGTGTGGGTTGGGCAGATGGCGAAAGGGAACGGACTGATCGATGAGCTGGGCGGCCTGGATCGCGCGGTGGAAATGGTCAAACAGAAAGCGCGCATCCCAGCATCGGAAAAGATCACGCTGGTGACTTATCCACCCAGGCGCACGCTATGGGAGCTGTTGTCGAGCCGGTCCGATGAATCGTCGGAAGTCGAGGCGGCGATCCAGAAGAAAGTGCAAACGCTGGTGGGCCGCCTGCCGGTCAGGGCGCTGCTGCACGGCGGGATTCTGGAATTGATGCCGTACGGGATCGCCGTTAAGTAGTAGGCGGCGCGCAGCGCAGCCCGCTCCACTCTTCGCAAATTAGAATCGAGTTTGCGGGATTCTTAGGCGCATACTTCAAATTCGCGACGCCCATCAACCGGTCCGGCGCGCCGGGCAGGTGGTCGCGCAACGAGGTGATGTCCTGTGAGGCCGCATATTGGACTCCGCGCACCGAATAAGAATAGTAAAGCGCGGTTTCGGTGGCTTCGGTGATCAACGCGTCGCCCAGGCGGCCCAGGCGGTTCACCGCCAAACGGCGTTGACGCTCGCGCTTTTCGGGAGTTCCATGCACACGGAGGACAATGAAGATCGCCAACGCGATCAGCACGACGGTCAAGCCGACCAACGCGGCAAGTTGAACGCCCGCGGACATTTTCTCTCGAAAAGTGCTACCGGCCGGCGCGGGCGGTTTGGAACACCTTGGCGTAGTCGCTCAGGAACTGCTCCAGGCCCTTGTCGGTCAGCGGATGGTTAAACAGCGAATCAATCACTTTGTAAGGCAGCGTGCCGATATGCGCCCCAGCCCTGGCCGCATCGATGACGTGAGTGGTGTTGCGCAGGGAGGCTGCCAGAATCTGCGTGTTGAAGCCGTAGTTCTTATAAATGAGGACGATGTCGCGAATCAGGTCCATGCCGCTCGAGCCGATGTCGTCCAGCCGCCCGACAAAGGGACTGACGAAATAGGCACCGGCCTTGGCCGCAAGCAGTGCTTGCCCCGCGGAGAAACACAATGTAACGTTAACGCGGATACCTTCCTGGCTGAAGATGGAGCAGGCGCGAATCCCGTCCCGTGTCAGGGGGACCTTCACCACCACGTTCTTGTGGATCTTGGCCAGCTTGCGTCCCTGCACGAGCATTTCATCTGCTTCTGTGGCCAGGACTTCCGCACTGACGTCGCCATCGATGATGTCGCAGATCTTGCGAATCTGCTCCTCCAGAGGAGTGCCTTCCCTGGCGATCAGCGACGGGTTGGTGGTGACGCCGTCGATAATTCCCCAGCGCGCTCCCGCTTTCAGCTCGTCAAGATTGGCCGTATCGAGAAAAAATTTCATCGTTTAGTCCAAACTGAAGATTATAACATCCGGCTCCAAATCGCATATAATAGTTGGGTGCCGGAGCGGGTCTGATCCGGCATTGCTTTTTCCAATAGAATACCTGAGGAGTGGCCGGAGTTCGATGGTAACCATCCCGTTTGTACCAGCGCTGCTGGTCAGTGGTGCGCCTTCCACGCTCAACCGCCTGTTGGACGCGTTCTACAACAATCCATTCAACGGGATTCACCACCTCGAATTTTTCGACTGGGCGATTTTAGTTTCGTACTTCTCGGTGCTGGCGGTGCTGTCCTGTTATGGACTGCATCGCTACGAGATGATTCGCGGGTATCTGAAGCATCGCAAACATCTGCTGGATGAAGCCCCCCAGAAGTTCGAAACGCTGCCGCGCGTGACGGTACAACTTCCGATTTTCAATGAGCGATACGTAGTCGAACGGCTGCTGGCGGAGACGGCGAAGATCGATTATCCGCATGATTTGTTGCAGATACAGGTTCTGGATGATTCTACCGACGACACCCATCCGTTCACCGAGAGCCTGGTTCAGGAGTATCAGGCGTCCGGGCTGCCGATCGAGTATATTCATCGCACGAATCGGAAGGGCTATAAGGCCGGCGCATTACAGAATGGATTGAAAACCGCGACCGGCGAGATCGTGGCGATCTTCGACGCCGATTTCGTGCCTCCGGTCGATTTTTTGCAACGCACGGTGCATTTCTTCGCGGATGAAAAAGTCGGCATGGTGCAGACGCGATGGACGTATCTGAACCGGCACTATAACGTTCTGACGGAAGTGCAGGCGATGCTGCTGGACGGGCATTTCGTGCTGGAACATGTTGCCCGAAGCGGCAACGGGCTGTTCTTCAATTTCAACGGGACCGCGGGGATTCTGCGCCGCTCCATGATCGAAGACGCGGGCGGATGGCAGCACGATACGCTCACCGAGGATTCCGACCTCAGCTATCGCGCGCAGCTTAAAGGCTGGAAGTTCGTCTACGTGCCGTCGATTGAGTGTCCGTCTGAATTGCCGGTCGAGACTTACGGTTTCCAGGTCCAGCAATCGCGCTGGGCGAAGGGGCTGACGCAGGTCGCCATGAAGCTTCTGCCCACGATTCTGCGGTCGAAACTGCCGTGGCGCGTAAAGGTGGAAGCGGTCTTCCATCTGACTCCCAACATTTCCTATCCGCTGATGATTCTGGTTTCCGCGTTGATGCTGCCAGTGATGATCGTGCGGTTTTACATGGGCTGGTTCCAGATGATCGTGATCGACACGCCGCTGATCGCGGCGTCCTTCTGGTCGATCTCAGCGTTTTATGTAATGGCGCATCGCGCGCTGTTTCCGAAAACATGGAAGCGGGCGTTTCTTTTTCTACCCGCGCTGATGGCCGCCGGTGTGGCGTTGACCATCATCAATTCACGCGCCGTGTTTGAAGCGCTGATCGGGTATCAGACCGGTTTTGCTCGGACTCCCAAGTACGCGATTGGCAGCGACAAAAAAGTGCATCTCGAGAACATCCAGTACCGCCGGCGAAGCGGCTGGCTGCCGTATGCGGAGCTCGGGGTGGGCGCGTTCTTCCTGTGGATGGTGATCTTCGCGATCGAGTCGGCCAACTACCTCGCGATTCCGTTCCTGATGCTGTTCGTCGGCGGGTACTTCTGGGCGGGCTGCACCACGCTGTGGGAAGAGTACCAGGGCAAGCTGCAATGGGAGCGCCAGCGTGCGCTGGCCGAAGTTGCGGAGCGCGTGGAAGCCGCCTGATCAGGCTGGCGCTGCTTCTGTGATCTCTTCCGCGACTTGTCCGAACTTTTCGAAATTCTTCTTGAAGCGAGCGCTCAAATCGTTCGCCGCACGATCGTAGGCGGCTTTATCGTTCCACTGGCCGCGCGGGTCGAGCAATTCCGAAGGAACGCCCGGCACACGCCTCGGGACCAGCACGCGGAACACTGGATGCGGCTCGCAAGGGACCTGATCCAGTTGACCGGCGATCGCGGCGTTGACCATGGCGCGCGTGTATTTCAGGTTCATGCGCTCGCCGACGCCGTAGGGTCCGCCCACCCATCCGGTGTTGACCAGGTAGCAGGTGACGTTGTGGCGCTTCAGCTTTTCGCCGAGCATTTTCGCGTACAACTGGGGCGAACGAGGCAGGAACGGCTCGCCAAATCCGGCGCTGAAGGTGGCCGAAGGCTCCTTGCCCAGGCCGCGCTCGGTTCCGGCGAGCTTGGCGGTGTAGCCGCTGAGAAAGTGATACATGGCTTGTTCGAGCGTCAGCCGTGAAATGGGAGGCAGTACGCCGAACGCGTCCGCGGTTAGGAACATGACGTGGGACGGGTGTCCGCCGACACCCGGAATCGCGGCGTTGTCGATAAAATCGATGCGATACGCCGCGCGCGTGTTTTCCGTCAGCTCATCGGAGTCGAAATCGAGCGACCGCGACTCGGGGTCCATCTTCACGTTCTCGAGAACGGTGCCGAAGCGGATGGCGTTCCAGATCTGCGGTTCCTTTTCTGCGGATAAATGTATGCACTTGGCGTAGCAACCGCCTTCGAAGTTGAATACGCCGTGCTCGCTCCAGCCGTGTTCATCGTCGCCGATCAATCTGCGTACCGGATCGGCGGAGAGCGTGGTTTTGCCGGTTCCCGACAGGCCGAAAAACAGGGCGACTTTCCCGCCGTCCCCGATATTTGCCGAACAGTGCATCGGCATGACGTTCTTGAAAGTCAAAAGATAATTGAGAATCGTGAAAATGCTCTTCTTCATCTCGCCGGCGTATTCCGTGCCGGCGATCAGCACGATTTTCTTGGCGAAATTGATGACGATGGCGGTCTGGGACCGAGTGCCATCCTTGGCGGGATCGGCGAAAAACGTCGGTGCGAAGTGGAGAGTAAACTCGGGTTCGTGTTCTTTGGTCTTACCCGGCTCGGGCCGCACGAATAACTGGTGGGCGAAAAGCGTATGCCAGGCTCGTTGGGCGATGACGCGGATGGGCAGCTTGTACGTGGCGTCGGCGCCCGCGAAACAATCCTGCACGAACACATCCTGCCCATCCCAGAACTGCAACATGCGCTGGAACAAGCCGTCGAACTGGGCTTCCGTCATCGGCTGGTTGACTGAGCCCCAATTCACGGTCGATTCTGTGCCAGGCTCGCGCACAATGTATTTGTCTTTCGGAGACCGTCCGGTGAACTGCCCGGTGCGGACTACCAGCGCCCCGCCGCTGGCCAGCATGCCTTCACGGCGCTCGATGGCCTGTTCTATTAACTGCGCCGATCCAAGATTCCAGTGTGCCTGCTGCACATTCCGAAGCCCGTGCCGACTGAGGTCGTGGTTGCCGGGATGAACGCCTGGGTTCTGCATAGAATCTAAAAAATCTCCATGTTCAACACAGCGCGGCGAGGGTTCGAAGCCGTGCGTGCGTATTCGTAACGTCTGATGGCAGCTTCCAGTCTATCATGTAGTCATGGGGTTGAGACGTATTGTGCTTCTGCTGGCGACGGTCTTGGCTCATGCGCAAATTATTGAATTTGAATCGGGCGGGCTTAGATACAAGACTCTGACTCATAACGGCGTTACCGTCATGTTCGCCCCACTGCCGACTCACGTGCGCGACTACGCCATCCTGCAAGCAGCCATCTCCAACGGGTCGCCGGTATCGTGGGCGGTGCGGCCGGAGGATTTTAAATTTGAGCGACCGGACGGGCAGTCGATCCAGGCTCTGCCCGCGCGAACCGTGGTCGAAGCGCTGATGGAACATGCCAGCCGGGGCGACGTGATCAAGCTGATTACCGTCTACGAAACCGGCCTGTACGGTCAAACCCAGATTCATTCCACCAACGGCTACGAATCCAGACGCCAAAATGCGCTGGTGGACGTGGGGTCAAATAAAATCAAGGCGGCCGCGGCGGCATCCGCGATCGCGCTGGTGCTGACCAAGCTTCTGCCCGGACAGTCGACCGACGGCGCGATTTTCTACCCAAATCAGGGCAAACCGCTCGGGGCCGGGCGCCTGATCGTAAACACGGCGGGCGAGATCTTCGAATTTCCGATGGAAGCGGAATCTCCGCGTCCGAGGCCTTAATAAGCAGAAACCCGCTACGATGGATTCACGTCAGGTTATCGTCCATCGATAGGGGGGAGGCGCCCTATGAGTTTGTTGAAAAAAGGGACAGACTCTGTCCCGAGCTGCAGCCCGCCTGCTGTGCACCGGTGCGTGGTCGTGGACAGAGCGGTCTGTCCCCTTTTTCAACAAGCCCATAGGCGTGCGTTTTGGGTGGTTGGGTTCATGCTTGCCGGGCTTGCGGCAGCAGACGATTCCGGTGTGCCGCCGAGACCGAAGCCGTCGGATTATCCGGTGCACGAAACCGTCAAAACCGCGGTGTTGGCCGCTGCGATCGTGCCGCCGGAGCAGGTCCGCAAGATGCTGACGCCCGACATCAGCAAGGGCTACGTGGTGGTGGAAGTCGCGATTTATCCGGAAGACGGCCATTCATTCGATGTGGACATGCTGGATTTTTCTTTGAAAGTGGGCAATCAGATCATCCACGCGGACAAACCGCGCGATGTAGCGATGCCGTGGCCGGAGAAGACCGGCCCTCTGAGCGGGGATCGAGGACCGACGGTCACCACAGAGACTGGCGTCATTGTTGAGCGGGGCACAAATCCGGTCACCGGGCGCCCGCAGACGACCACCGGGACTTGGGAAGGCGTGAGCGTATCGAACGACCCGCGCGACCGTCCCCCGCCGCCGCCTTCGAATAAACCGGATCAGAGCGCCGCCGAAGCGAGAGTCCGTGAGCGAGCGCTGCCGCTGGGCGAGACGAGGCGCGCCGTCGCCGGATACTTATATTTCCCGCAATACGGGAAGAAACACAAAGGCGATTCGATCACATTGAATTACTCGAAAGATGACGTTTCAGTGGATCTGAACTTTCCCAAGTAAGTTCAGCCAGCGTGCGAGAACCGACGTTCGATATTCTTCACTTTCTCGAGCCGCCGGACGTGACGCTCTTCCTCGCTGAACTTCGCGGCCAGGAACTGACTCACCAGCTCATGCGCCAGTTCCGACGCGACCACGCGGGAACCGAGGACCAGCACGTTCATCGAATCATGCTCCACCCCCTGGTGTACGGAGTAGCAATCGTGGCAAAGGCCGGCGCGGACCCCGGGGATTTTGTTGGCGGCGATGGACGCTCCCACGCCGCTGCCGCAAATCAGGACCCCGCGTTCCGCCTCCCCGTTCTTCACCGCTTCTCCGACGGCTTCGGCGAAATCGGGATAATCGACGGGGAGAGTACTGTCGGTGCCCACGTCGAGGGTTTCATAACCGAGACTTTGGACCAGCTTGATCAGGTCCTGCTTCAGTCCAAATCCTGCATGATCGGAGCCGAGTACGATACGCACATCTCCAGTTTCCCACGCCCGACATGCCCTGGTGCAAACTGTAACGAAGGGCGCGTCTGGACCCTCTCTAACAACACCCATGCATAAATCGATACTGACCCTTGTTGCTTTGCTCTTCGTATCCGGTTGCGTGCTGTTTGCCGACCAGGTCACGATGAAGAACGGGGATCGCCTTTCGGGCTCAATCGTGAAGTATGACGGCAAGAACCTGATCATAAAATCGGAGTTCGCCGGGCAGGTGACGATCCCCTGGGACGCCGTGACCGCCATCTCCTCCGGTGTTCCGCTAAATATCGGACTCAAAGGCGGCCAGACGCTGGTCGGAACAGTGACGACCAGCGACGGGAAAATTCAGGTGGCCACCGAAAATGCCGGCACCGTCACGGCGCCCAAGGATTCCATCGAATTTGTCCGATCGAAGGAAGAGCAAGCCGCGTATCAAGCCGAGATCGACCGTTTCCACAATCCCCGCCTGATCGATTTGTGGACCGGGTTCCTGGATCTCGGTTACGCGACCACTCGCGGCAATACGGATACGGGAAGCTTCAACTTGAACACGGACGCCAGCCGGTCTACGAATCGCGACAAGATCGAGGCGACGTTCACGATGATTCAGTCGAGCAGCAATGCTTCGGGGAAAGACATTACCACAGCGGACGCCAAGCGCGGCGGCGTCAGCTACAACATTAATCTGGATCACCGTTGGTTCGCGTTCGGATCGGTGAATCTGGAAAGCGACGAGTTCCAAAGCCTCGATCTGCGCTTCAACCCCGCCGGAGGCGGAGGATTTCACGCCATCAAGACGCCGAAAACCACGCTCGACTTGCAGGCCGGCGCATCGGAGGACAAGGAATTTTTCAACACCGGTCTGGATCGCAGCTTCACCGAAGTTCTGTTGGGCGAGAATTACGTCTACAAATTCAATGCCAATACGTCTGTTCACCAGGCGCTTACGTTCTTCCCGAATATGTCCTCGACGGGCAATTACCGCATTAACTTCGACTTGTCGGCAGTGACTGCGATCAGGAAGTGGCTCGGCTGGCAGTTCACCGTGAGCGACCGGTTCCTGAGCAATCCCGTGGCCGGGAGAAAGGACAACGACGTTCTCGTCTCGACGGGACTGCGCGTTACGTTCGCTAAATGAGCTGACGCCTATTCGACGGCAATCGCGCGATCGAATACCACGTCGAGCGTGGAGCCCTGCCGCAACTCCACTTCCTTGCCTCGCGTCAGAAGCGTAGTGGCGAATCCGACCGCTCCGCCGACCCCTGCTCCGATTCCGGCGCCGGACCAGCTTCGGTCGGTAATTCCGCCGAGTCCCGCGCCGCTGCCGGCGAGGATCGCGATGCGGCGGGCGTCGGCGCCGACGCTCGAGCCCTGCTTGACGATGTTTTCGTCCTGCTCGACTTTCTGGCCCGAATCGTTCGAATCCACGGAGCTCATGCGGGGCGCGATTTTCAGGACTTTTCCGCCGGGCAGCGTGAGCGTCTCCAGGCGAATTCCCAGCTCCGCGCGTCCCGCCACTTTGCCGCTGCGTTTCGCGTGCGAGATGGTGCCCTGCACATACGATCCCGCCGGAATCAGGATCTGATTATCGGCCGCGATGGGGCTGGCGGTTTGCAGATACACCTGATCGCCCTCACCGGCGGTTCGCGTGTTGATGGAATTCACCATGCGCAGCAGAACGTGCGTGCCCTTGGGAATCTCCGCGGCCGTAGCCGCTAAACAAAACAGCAGGCTGAGGGCAATCGAGTTCATACCTTCATGATCTCACGCTAAAATCGCAGTGGTGAACAAGCAGGCATTCGATCAGAAAATGGAGGCGCTCGAAGCTCTGCGGTCCTCAGCCGACTCCCTTGCGACCGCCGCGCAGCTACGCAAAGCCTTGAAGGATCGAAATAACTACATCGTCTCGAAAGCCGCGGCGATCGCCGGCGATCTGGGATTGAAAGAGCTAATCCCGGACCTGGCGGCGGCGTTTCAGCGCTTTATGACCGACCCGGTCAAGTCCGATCCGAAGTGCTGGGCCAAGAATGCGATCGCCAAGGGCCTCAAGAATTTGGAATACAGCGAGGCCGATTTCTTCATCGGCGGCTTGAAACATTTCCAGTATGAACCGGTTTGGGGCGGAAAGGAAGATACGGCGGCGACTCTGCGTGGCGCCTCCGCTCTGGCCCTGGTTTCGTGCGCTCTACCGCGCTTCGCGATTCTTATGCACCTGGTGGAGGCGCTGGCGACCGATCCGGGCACGTCGGTTCGCGCCGATGCCGCGCGTGCGATGGCGCAGCTCTCCGGACTGGACAGCATCCTGTTGCTGCGGCTGAAAGCGTCGTGCGGAGACAAGGAGGCCGAAGTGGTGGGCCAGTGCTTCGCGGGCCTGCTCGAAATATCGCCGCACGATTCGATTCCCTTTGTGGCGAACTTCCTGTATGCGGAGAACACAGATGTGCGCGTCGAAGCGGCGGCGGCGTTAGGCGAATGTCACGAGCCGGCGGCGGTCGCGGTGCTCCTGGAGCACTGGCGCGCACAGTCGGATCCGGACACGAGGCGCGCGATTCTGCTGTCGCTGGGAGCCTCGCGGCAGATCGCGGCGGCGGATTTTCTGCTCTCCGTTGTGTCGGAAGGATTGACCGAGGACGCAAGGAACGCCATCGGCGCTCTAGCGGCCGGCCGTTTTCGCGAAGATTATCGCGAACGCGTTGCGGCTGCGATGGAGTCTCGGCCGAATTTGCTGGAAATATTCAGGAAGGAATTCAGTAAATGAGCCGTTTATGAGATAGTAAATTGGATCGCGTCCGGGAAGGGTGGTGTCGGTGGGAGCCTTACCGCGCTGGTCCGTGCCGTCATTAACTCTTATCTGGATCTGTTTTCTCGCCCGAGGGTTGTTCTATTGTTCCTTCCTGCCATTGTGGGAAGGCTACGATGAATGGGCACATTTCGCCTACATTGAGCGCCTGGTTACGACGGGCCGGCTTCTTGTTGACCGGAATGAAAGGGTTTCGCGAGAGGTGCAAAGCTCGCTCCAGCTTGCGCCGGTCCCTTGGGAAATGCGCCACATGCCAAAGCCTTCGTTCACCGAAGACGAATACTGGCGCCTGCCGCGTGATCAACGAATGCAACAAGAATCGCAGCTTCGGACAATTCCTCAAAGCTGGTCGAGTCAACCAGATCCGTCCGGTCTGCCGATTTATGAAGCCGTGCAGCCGCCACTTTACTACTGGCTTCTCTCTGTCGCCGTATCGACTTGCACGCGAAGCGCCGCTGGCCAATCGGGTCTTTTTGTTGCGTTGCATCAGTCTGATCATTGCCTCGTTTTCGATTCCGCTGGTTTTTCGGGTCGCGTATCGTGTGACTGGACGCTGTGAAGTCGCTCTCGGTACCGCGGCCCTGCTTACAGCGATGCCTGAATTCATGCTCGACGTTTGCCGTGTAGGGAACGAATGTCTGGGAGTTATTCTTTTTTCGTGGCTGATTCTTCTATGCCTCGAACCTGACACTCGGAAAACTGGAATATTGGCCGGGATCGCCCTCGGCCTGGGCCTCCTTACCAAGGCGTACTTTCTAACCGCCGTGCCCGCCATCGGTGTGCTTTATATTTGGCGAATATGGACCGCAAAACAGAGGCGCATTGTACTTCAGAACGCCGTTTTGACATTCGGAATGGCCGCTCTCATCGGCGGTTGGTGGTACCTGCGCAATCACGCGGTGACCGGCACCTGGTCCGGTCTAAGCGAGTCAGTCGCGTTGCGGCGAGACACCTGGTGGCAGTTTCTCGAAGGAGTAAGACATGTGCAGTGGGGGCGGGCGATCGATTCCATTCTGATGTCGCACGTGTGGTTTGGCGGCTGGAGTTCGCTGACCGTTCGAAGCTGGATGTATCACGCTGTCTTCATAGCCGTTGGCATCGCGATTGTCGGAGTCGCGTTGAATCTCAAGGGCTCGACGGAAATTCAGCGCTCATCGCTATATCCGCTGTTGGCGTTTTATGGGTTTTTTTGGGCAGGGCAGCTCTATAATGTTCTGCTGCTTTTCCTGAGCAAAGGGGTGTCGACGTTGATGGGCTGGTACATGTATTGCGTGATCGCCGCGGAGATCGTTCTGCTAGTGGTTGGTCTATGCTCTGTGGTTCCCATGCGTGTTCGGGCGTGGCTGCTTTCCGGGTTGGTTCTGTGCGCGGCGACGCTGGACTTCTATACTGTCGATTTTGTGAGCATTCCGTACTATTCCGGCCTTAGATCTCATCGGCTTGACGGCTCTATGGCGGCGTTTCTCCTGCGCCAGTTGCACGACACTCCATTGCGGGAGGTGATCGGCCGGCTATGTGTCAACAAGGCGGATTGGTTGCAGCCCCACATATTTGAGGTCCTTTGGGCATGTTATGCAGTTGCGACTCTGTCGTTGATCGGGCTGTCGTTTTGGGCCCACCTTGCGAAGCGAGACCCTACTTGTGAACTGAAACCGTCTGGTCTCCGTTGATATACGCGAGATACTCAGCACCTGCTTCGGCCGCGACTTCCTTGGCGTGCTTCTGGTTGGGATTCTCCACCGGACGAACCGGCGGGGCGTCCGCGCGCTTACTCGGAATGCATCGAACGTCTAGTTTGTGCCCGTCCGCCGCGTCCACTTGCAGCAGGCGAAACGTCATTTGTTTCCCACCGATACCGAGGAATTTCTTTTTCCCTGCTGCGTCCACGATCGCGCCCGTCACGACGGTTCCTTTGTGAATCACGATGTAATCGCCGGCGCGAACATCATCCGCCGTCACGAAGCGGATCGCCTGGCCCTCCGGCGCGTCGGCAGGAATATCGGCGGCAAGCAGGGTGCGAAATGGCGAGCCATCGGGGACGGTCACAACGGCCGGGGCCGGGGCAGGCGCGGGCGGTGTTGCCGGCGTGGAAGAAACGGGCGCCGGGGGCGGCGCAACGGCGGCTACGGGTGCCGGGGTAGCCTTCGGAACGCGAGAATCCAGCGCAGCAACGGCCTTCGGATCGCGCATGGCTTCGATCACGACCGCGGGAACGCCGGCCTTGGTCAGGCGGATAATCTCCGCGGCAGAAAGATTGAAATTCGTTTTCCCAGAGCGAATCTGCCCGAGCATCACCGCAGGTGCGACCTTGGCTTGCGTCATTTCGACGATCGTGTCGTTGGTCAGCGTCGCGTCGCTGGGTTCAGGCGGAGGGGGTGCGGATGGCTCGGGCGCCGGCGGCTGGGGAGCCACCGCTTCGGCAGCCGCGACCTCAGCGGCCGGCGGCGGATGATGACGGACCCACCACCACCTGCCTCCGCCGGCTGCCGCCAGCAGGATCACACCGCCGACGATACCGGCGATCGCGTAAGAAGACCCGCTTTTTTTCCGATCCACCGAAATCCGCGGCCGGTACAGCTGCCCCGAATCGGACTCGTGCTTCAACGCCGACAGCGCCGATCGAACGTCCTGCATGGACTGCCATCGATCGCCCGGAATCTTCTTCAGGCAGCGCTTGATCAACTGCTCCACTTGCGGCGGGACATCGGGAGCGAACTCCGCGATGGGCCTGGTTTCATCCCGCAGAATCGCCGTGAGCGTGGAAACGGCATTTTCACCGCTGAATGCGCGAACGCCAGTGACCATTTCATACAACACGACGCCGAACGAAAAAATATCGGACCGCGTGTCCACTTTTTTGCCCTGCGCCTGCTCGGGCGACATGTAGCTGACGGTGCCGATGATCGACCCTTCTACCGTCAGCGGTGCATCTTGGATCGTCTGCGTCTTGTCGCCCATCGCCACGGGACCGCGGTCCGTGAGCTTGGCCAGCCCGAAATCGAGAATCTTCACCAGGCCGCTTTCGGTCACCATGACGTTGGCCGGCTTCAGATCGCGATGCACGATGCCGGCGTTGTGCGCGGCGGTTAATGCGTCAGTCATCTGAACGGCGTATTTCAGGGCTTGCGGCAGGCGAAGACCGCCTTTAGGAATCAGGTCGACCAGGGTCTTGCCGACCACGAATTCCATCACCATGAATTCGGCGTCGCCGTCGGAAACGATGTCGTGAATGGTGATGATGTTGGGATGATTCAGCGCGGAAGCGGCCTGCGCTTCCTGAATGAATCTGCGCCGCGCGTCCGGATCCTCATGGTGGGACCCGGCCAGAACCTTGATGGCCACAAAACGATTGAGTTTCGCGTCCTGGGCCTTGTAAATTTCGCCCATGCCGCCGGCGCCGAGTTTTTCAATGATCTGATACTGCCCGATCGTTCTGCCAACCATTCTTAGGGAATCTCCGAACTCTACAGTTTGTCACACTTCCGAAAAATCTGGTTTGGCGCGGCCCTCGGGTTGCAAATTGCTCAAGTATGATTTGCCCGACGGTCCTGTGGTTTGTGTTTGCTTCGAATGAGATCGTGACTGCAGTCGCTGTTCGCGGAGTCGAATCGGATGTGAAATTGGAAACACAGGTGGGCCGGCCAGTGGACCAGCCGTCGCTCGCGCATGACGTGCGCAGGCTTTGGAGCACAGGGCGATTCGAAGATATTCGAGTGAAAACGACAGCGCAGGCCGGCGGCACAGCGGTGGTGTTTGAAGTCACGCCATCGCTTTCGCCAAGACTGCGCGATCTACGCATCGAGCCCAACTCTTACGGCTTGCGGTTGAAGGCTCCCGGAGGCGCTCTGCTCGACCGGCTGCGCGTTCACGAAATCGCGGCGGCAGCAGCCAAGGAGCTTCGCGCTCAGGGATATCTCGACGCGCGCGTCGATTACGATGTGATCCCAGTCGCGAAGAGCCTTGCCGATCTCCGGCTCACGGTGCATGCGAGCGAGCCGGTACGCGTGAAAAACATCGACTTCTCGGGCGATCCGGCGCTCAGCCCGGCGGAGCTGCATGGGTCTTTGAAGGCGCTGCGGGCGCGCCGGATTCTGTTCTGGAGAATCCTGCCCGCCTATAGCCCGGAGGCCGTAGAATCCGACATGGCGAGAGTCGTTTCTCTCTACCTTTCGAAGGGATATTTCGACGCGGGGTTGCGCGTGGAGGATACTGCGATCGAGGGCGAACATGCGGCACTGCGAGTGTCGGTGGACGCGGGGCCGCGATATCAAGCGGCTCCGGTCGATTGCGGGGATCTGCTGAGGCAGCGCCGTCAGGCCGAGCGCGAAGGCGTTCTCGACTTTTCAGTTCGCGTGGACGTTCAACCCGCTGAGGATGGCGCCGCAATCCTACACTCAGAGATCGAACGCGGCCCGGCCTACCGGGTCGGCAGGATCGCCTTCACTGGGAACCGTCAGATCAGCGCCGTGGCGATTCGCCGCAATTTCGTGCTCGACGAAGCCGCGCCGTTCGACGAATATCTACTCCGAAAAAGCCTGGCCCGGCTGAATCGGGCGAACTGGTTCGAACCGGTTGCGGCGTCCGGCGTGGTCATTCATCCCGATGATTCCAAGGGAGAAGCGAATGTGATGATCCCGCTGACCGAGCTGAAACGCGGGAAGTGGTCGCTTTCCGGACCGGTGGGCCCATCGAGCATTGGCGGTCCTTTGAAGGCATCGGTGAGCGAACGCATCGCGAGTTACAGCGTGTCGATCGGCCTGATCGCATTCGCGCATCCGGTTGTACCCGCCCTGGCCGCAGCGACCAAGCGCTTCGTTCCGGTGGCGACGCTGGAGCGGCCGGGAAACGGCTGGCTGTCGGGAATCGCCATCGCTCCGCAACTTGGCTGGCAGGCCTCGGCGGCGGCCTACGTGACCACCCAGATCCGCCAACGCCTGACCCCTTTGCTCGCAGGCGATCGCGGCCTCACGCCGGAACTGCCGGTAATCATGAAAACTCCAACTGGTGAAAAGACGCTGTTCTGCCAGGCGCCTCAGCCGCGATTCTTTGTCGTCCGAACTGCCGCGGCCATGGCGCTGCAAGTGGTGGGATCGCTGCCTATTTTTTGAAGTGAAACAGATCGTCGGGAACCTGGTTCACTTCCACGCGCGTGAACATGACGGTCCGGATATTTTCCGTGGACGACCCGGAGTTGTGCGCTTCGGATACGCTCACTTGGCGCAGCACCAGGTGGCGCGTTTTGTCGATCCACAATTTCACCGGCAGCGGCTGCGCCGCGCCCGAAGCCGTCTGATTCGGGCGCTCGAACTGAACCACGAAGCAATCGAACGATTGTCCGCCCATCGGCACCTGTTCCGATCCCACCAGCGTCGCCTTCACGGCGTCCTCGCCGATCTGGCTGAACACCGCGACCGGAGACCCCTCCAGCATCCTCACGTCGTCGTCGGTCACGGGCGATTCCTTCGATTCCTTGGTAATCGACCGATGGTTCCACAGCGTTTTTCCGTCGGAAACCCGCTCCCATTTCCCGGCTGATGGATAGTCGTATTCGAGGCGGAATTCGTTGGGTTCCTTGAACGCGACTACAAATGAAGTTTCGGTTTTCGATACGCTCGCACCCACTTTCGTCTCCGACGTCGTGGTTCCCTCAAAATCGTAGCTCTTGAGGCTGCGATACGTATCCTCGGTGCTTTTGAGGATCTGGGCGGCGTCGTCCGCCAGAGCGAACGCGGCCGAAAACGTGAACGCGAAGCCGAAGGCAAGCCATCGTCTCATGGCGGCGGTCCCCTTTCCTGAGCTTTATCTATAGTTTGAGGCAGGGACCGCCGGAGCGCCATCCCTCTCGGGCTGTAGTTTTGTTGGTCCATCATCCCCCCGAATCGGGATGTTTCGTCCCCTATTGCCGATACCGGTTCTAGCCAGCGTGCCTGATGGGAAACTCGGGCCCCGGAGCCTAAGCTGGAAATCGAGGTGGCAGACAAATGAAAAACTTTCCAGCATCCCGTCGTTTACTAGCGGCGGTTTCTATAGGAACGGCACTGGCCGTGACCGGATTCCTCGCGGTGAGAGCGGGTACGCTCCCGCTCGTGAATCCAGCCGCGACCGTTAAGACAGCTCCGCGCGCCGCCGCAGCGGAACAACGCGGATATTCGAGCATCGTGAAGAAGGTGGTTCCGGCCGTTGTGAACATTTCCTCTTCGCGCGTGATGAAAAACGATATGACAGGAATGCGCGGGCAGGGCATCGATCCGGAGCAACTGGATCCTATGTTCCGCCAGTTTTTCGGTGACAATTTCGGGCGCAACTCGCAAGTCCCCAAGGAACGGCGTGAAAAAAGCCTTGGTTCGGGCGTGATCGTCAGTCCCGAAGGCTACATTCTGACCAACAATCACGTTGTGGATCATGCAACGGACGTTACGGTTACGTTGTCCGACAAACGCGAGATGAAAGCCAAGGTGGTTGGCACCGATCCCCGAACCGACGTTGCGGTTCTCAAGATCGAAGGATCGAACTTCCCGTATCTGACGCTTGGTGATTCGAGCAAAGTAGAAGTTGGCGACATCGTGCTCGCCATTGGCGATCCGTTTGGCGTCGGCCAGACTGTCACCAGCGGAATTGTCAGCGCAACCGGACGCGGCGGACTCGGCATCGAAGAAGTCGAAGATTTCATTCAAACCGACGCGCCCATCAACCCCGGCAACTCCGGAGGCGCCCTGGTCGACGATGAAGGCCATCTGATCGCGATCAACACGGCGATCCTTTCCGGCAACAGCGGCGGCAACCAGGGAATCGGTTTCGCGATTCCGATCAACATGGCGCGTCACGACATGGACGAGATCCTGGCGCACGGCAAAGTGGAGCGAGGCTATCTCGGCATCCTGCCGCAAGACCTGAAGCCTGAATTGGCGAAAGCGTTCCATACCTCGACGAGCGGCGCTCTGGTGGGCGATGTCACGCCGAACAGCCCGGCTTCCAAAGCTGGATTGCAGAAGGGCGACATCATCACCGAAGTGAACGGCAAAGCGGTTTCCGATGCCAACCAGTTGCGGTTGATGGTCGGCATGCTGGATCCCAACAGCAAAGTGAATCTGAAGATCATGCGCGATGGTAAGGCGCAGGACATCCCGGTGACACTCGGCGAGTTCCCCTCGACCGAACAACGCGCATCGCTGAACGAGGACAATTCGGAGAATAGCGCTCTCGAAGGCGTGCAGGTGGAAAACCTGACTCCGGATACGGCGCAGGAACTGAAGCTCGCGCCGCAAACCAAAGGCGTCGTGGTGGACCAGGTCAGCCCGGACAGCCGCGCCGCCGAAGCTGGATTGCAGCAGGGCGACGTGATTCAGCAAGTGAATCACAAGCCCGTGACCAGCGTGAACGAGTTCAAGCAGGCTATGAATACAGCCGGGAACAATAATCCGGTACTCCTGCTGGTGAACCGCGAAGGAACAACGCTGTTCGTTGCCGTGTAACGTGTTCGTTGCCGTGTAACGTGTTCATCGCGGTCTGACGCCCGCACGGCGCGGCGGCTCTCATTTCCGGCCGCCGCGCCGCCTAGTGTGGACGTTCAACGACTTGGCCGCCACCTCAACAGTCGCGGCCCGACGGCCGGACTAGCCGACCCTCCGCGGCTAACCGGCCGTCGTTTTTTTTCGTATGATTCCGAATATGCTGCCTCGACTGGCCGCGCTCGTTCTGGTGTTGAACGTCGCACTTGGGCAGAATGCGGGCGTCGGGAAGCTGCTGGTGGCCACGGAAAAGTCGCATGATCCCGATCTCAGCCGTTCGGTGGTGCTGCTGATCCGTTCCGATCGAGATGGCGTAATCGGCCTCATCTTAAATCACCCCACCAAAACTGACACCTATTTCGGCGGACCGATTCCGCTCGGGGTGCTTGCGCTGATTCGCTCTCGCACCAGGCCCGACCAGTCCGACCCGGTAGTTCCCGGCGTTTGGGTGACTTCTCAGATCGGCAAGCGCACCGGCACTTTTCGGATCTATGCGGGATACGCCGGTTGGTCGGCCAATCAGCTTGCCGATGAACTTTCGCGGGGCTTGTGGCGAATGGTTCCTGCCAAGGCCGATGTCGTCTTCGATCCGAACCCCGCCACGCTGTGGTTACGCTTGCTACGATAATCGCTTGTCTACTTCATTCAGAGCCGCTGTGGTGCAAGCCGCGCCGGTAGTTTTCGACCGCGAAGCCACGCTTGAAAAAGTACGCGTACTTACCGCGCGCGCTGCCTCGCAAGGCGCGCGACTGGTGGTGTTTCCAGAAGCGTTCGTATCCGCTTATCCCAAAGGACTCGACTTCGGCGCGCGCGTCGGGGGGCGGACGCCCGAAGGCCGCCGCATGTTCCGGCGCTATTTCGAAAGCGCTGTCGATGTCCCGGGTCCCGCCGTGGATTTCCTGGCCGAAACCGCGCGTGAGCATTCCGTCCACCTGGTGATCGGCGTCATCGAGCGCGATGGCGGCACGCTCTACTGCACCGTCCTGTTTTTCAATCCCGAAGGCCGTTATCTGGGCAAGCATCGCAAACTGATGCCTACCGCCATGGAGCGTCTGATCTGGGGCATGGGCGACGGGTCCACTCTTCCGGTCTTCGACACCGAAATCGGAAAAATCGGCGCGGTGATCTGCTGGGAGAATTACATGCCGCTGCTGCGCACCGCGATGTACGCGAAGGGGATTCAGCTTTACTGCGCGCCTACCGTCGACGATCGCGACACCTGGGCGCGGTCCATGCAGCACATCGCTTTTGAGGGCCGCTGCTTCGTGCTCTCCGCCGTGCAATACCTGCGCCGCGGCGATTGTCCCGAAGATTATCCCGCGATTCAAGGCAACGATCCCGCCACCGTTCTGATTCGCGGCGGCAGCGTGATCGCGAACCCGCAAGGCGCGGTGCTCGCCGGCCCTAACTACGAAGGTGAAACCATCCTGACCGCGGATATCGATTTGAACGAAATCGTCGAGGGCAAGTACGATCTGGACGTCGTGGGCCACTACGCGCGCCCCGACGTTTTTCGCCTGACCGTCAACGAAGATCACTAGGATCGCGAAAGCCCAGACATCCACCGCTAGTGTCCTGAGTCAGAAAATCGCAGCATTACATGCCGGGGCTATAATGGTCACCCGACCCCAAAGTCATTCCGAGCGGAGCGAGGAATCTGCTTTTCGTTCGGCTGTTATCTAAGCTTTAAAAGTAGATCCCTCGCTGCGCTCGGGATGACGGGCGTTGTAAGTAGGACTACGTGGAGCAGCAATTATCCAACGAACTTCTGACTCAGGACACTAGGCTTTCTCGGCCGGGGCGATTACGTACTGCGGGTCCGGAGCCCGCACCACCCGCTCCAGTTCGCTGTAATCCAGCCAATTGACCGAACAATTCTCACAACTGTCGATGAACACGTTGCCAGGGCCGCCGTACAGATGCGTGTCCATATCCTGATGGCATTGAGGACACACAATCCGGCGGCTCGAGTCTTTCCACTGCGGCGGATGTGAGGCGTCAACCGTGCCTTCGCGGCGCGCGCGCAGATCCTGAATGATTTCGACGAACACGTCCATGCCGATCAACACTCCTCGGCAGCGCTCGCAATAGCGCATGCGATGGCCGGCGATCGCGGCGTGAACCAGAAGCAGCGCGCACACCGGGCACGACACGCCGGCAGGCTCGCCCAAAACACGCACGCCATCGGAGTTCAGTTCCGGAAACTGGATGTTCCCGCAGTAATCGCAGGTCAGAAACTCCGCGTCTTCCTTGAGACGCATGGCGGCGCCGCAGTTGGGACAATTCATGCCCCATCCATCGGCTTATAACAGGAATTTGATTAATGCCCAGCTCACTGCGCAGGCCACCGCGCAGGCCGCGGCTCCTACGACCATCGCGGTTCCGCCGACCTTCGCGAATATCTTCAGATTCACCTCCAGCCCCATCGCTGCCATCGAAATGGTCAGCAGAATGGAACCGGCCTCGGCCAGGACGTTCGCGAGGCTCACCGCGTATCCACTGTGAAACTGGAGCACCGGCAGTAATCCAGCCGAATTCAGCAGGAACAGCGCGAAAAATCCCCATAAAAATGGCGGGACCAATCTTCCGTAGTGGATCGTCACCCGATCCTTGCGCGACCGCGCATACCCGAACGCCAGCACGACAAGTAGCGGAGCCAGCAACGCCACCCGCACCAACTTCACCAGCGTCGCCATCCCGCCCGCTTTTTCGCTGAATGCGAACCCCGCCGCCACCGCCTGCGGTACCGCATGAATGGTAGACCCGGCCCACACTCCGTAGCCTTCATCGGTCATGCCAAACAGCCCGCCGAGGAACGGACTGACGAACATCAACACCAGTCCCAGCACGTTAATCGCACCCATCGACAGCATCACGTCGCGATCTTCCGCATCGATCAGCGGCGCCACAGCGACAATCGCGCTGTTCCCGCAGATTGCCGTGCCCGCGCCGATTAGCACGCTGGTGCGCGGCCACACGCCCAGCATCTTTCCGATCACCCAAGCCGAGGCCATCGCTGCCGTCATGGTTCCCACGATGATCAGGCAGGCGCGAAGGCCCACCGCGGCGGCATGCGCGAAGCTGAGCGTCGCTCCGGTCAGGACGATGGTCAAGGGAATCGTGTGCCGCACCGCGTGCTTCGCGCCATCGAGGATTCGCTTTCCCACAGGGAGCAGATTTCCCGCCAGCGCCCCAGCGAAAATCGCCAGAATCGCAGGGCTCACGGGTCTCCTCACGGTAGCGCCTTCCACGCGGAATGGCGCAAACGGCAGGTAGTGAATCGCGTAAGAGAGCGCTGTCACGGCCAGTGCCGCCAGCCATCCAGGCCACGGATTCAGCCGGTGATGAACCGCCTTTTTGTGGGGCTGCTGTTTTTCGACGACGGGCAGGTCGTAGACGCCTTCCATCGACCCGAGCGACCGCAGCGCTTCCGGGCTGAGCTTGTGTCTGGTCGCGGTCGGCGGCATTTTACGGAGTCACGCCCGCCTTCTTGAAATCGCCACCCTCGACGTAAGACATCGCCGGCATGTTGATGTGCCGTTTCACCGCGGCGTTCACGTCGGCCGCGGAAAGCGCCGCGATCTTTCGATCCAGCTCGGCGTCGCGAGCCATGGTCCATCCATACTGCGCCTGAAGCGCTAACCTGCGAGCCAGGAATCCATCCTCGGAGCGGCGGGCTTGCTCTTCCTGAAGCAGCGCTTTCTTCGCCACCTGCACTTCGTCGGCCGCAAAACCATCCGTCAGGAGCTTGCCCATTTCATCTTTAAACGTGGCTTCTACTTTGCCCGTATTCTGCGGATTCGAAATCGCGATCGCCAGAAACTGCCCGAACTGATCCGTGACTCCGGCTTGAAATACGCTTTGCACTGCGTAACTCAGCCCTTCTTTGTCCCGAATCCGCATGAACAGGTGCGATCGCGACCCTCCGCCGATCATCGTATTGGCGAACAGCAGCGCCGGGTAATCAGGATCAGCTTCATTCAACTTCATCGTCATGCCGGCCTCGAAAAAAGCGTTGGCTTTGTCCGGCGTTTCGATGGACTCGTGAATCGCGTCCAGCTTCTTCCAGGTCCTCTGCAAGGGCGCGTACGGCATGACGCTCTTCCAGTTGCCGAATAACTCCGTTGCGAGTTTCTGCACCTCCGCTGCATCGAAATCTCCCACCACGGCCAGTTCCGCATTCGAGGTTCCGTAGAAATCCGCATGGAATTTCTTCACGTCGTCGAGCGTCAGCTTCTTCATCCCGTCGATGGCCTCGTCAAACGTGGTGATCGCTCGTGGATCGCCTTTGGGATAAGGACTCAAATGGCGATTCATGGTGTTGACCACCAGCGTCTGCGGCTCGCCGCGCTGACCCTCTACGCGTCCGATGTTGGACTGCCGAAGCTGTTCGAAATCCGCCTCGGGAAACGCGGGTTCGCGCAGCACTTCGGCCGTAAGCCGCAGCGCGCCCGGAAAACCCGCGCGAACGGTATTGATCGAAACGGTAGTTCCCGCGCCTACGGCCCCTCCCACGCTCATCTGCGCTTTCAGCTTGTCGAGCTCATCCTGAAGCTGCTGCCGTGAATGACTCCGCGTCCCGCGCATCAGAATCGCCGCCGTGAACTGGGCCGCCGCATCCTTCCCGAACAGCGACTTCTCGTCTCCGTGTTGCATGGTCAGAATCGCCGTAACCGTCGCGCCGCGAGTCTTCTTGGCAAGCAGCGCCAGCTTCATGCCGCCTGGCAGTGTTGCTCGAATCGTTCTTGCGTCGATATTGGCAGGCGCCGGATCGAAGGCCTCGCCATCCTCGATCGCCGCCTGCCCTTTGTAGTCCTTCAGCATCGAAACCACATCGGGCGTCCGCGGAATTTCGGCTCGCTCAGGCTGCGCCGTCGGAATGAATCGTCCCAGCGTGCGATTCGAATCTTTCAAATACAACTTCGCGACCCGCGCGACGTCTTCCGGCGTGACTTTCGCGATACGGTCGCGATCCAGAAACAGCAGCCGCCAGTCCCCCATCGAAGCCCATTCGCTCAAAGCGATTCCGACGTTTTGCGAATTGTTCAACTCCAGTTCGATGTTCTTCAGCAGCCGCGTCCGCGCGCGATCCACTTCTTCTTTCGACGGCGGCTCCTTCACCACGCCGTCGATCACGGTCAGCATCGTCTTCTCGGCCTCGCCGAGCGAGCCATCCTTCCGCACCTGCGCGCTATAAACCACCAGTCCCGGATCGTGAAGCTGATAAGTGTCGCCCGAGATCGAAATCGCCTTCTTGGTCTCCACCAGCGCCTTGTACAGGCGCCCCGCGGGCTGCCCATCCAGGATCTGTTCCAGAAGCTCCAGCGCCGCGAAATCGGGATGTGGACCAGCTGGAATATGATACGCGGCCATCACTGTCTGCGTATCGCCGGTCCGTCTCAGCACAACCTCGCGCTCGCCATCCTGAGCCGGTTCTTCGGTATACGTCGGCGAAAGCCTGCGCGACGGCCTCGGAATCCCGCCGAAACTCTCTTTGATCCAGTCCAGCGCCTTGGCATCGTCGAAATTCCCAGCTACCACCAGCACCGCATTATCCGGCTGATAGTAATTTCGATAAAATGCTTGCAGCTTATCGATCGGCACGTGCTCGATGTCGCTGCGCGCGCCGATGGTGCTGCGCCCATAGGCGTGCCATAGATACGCGGTCGACATTACCCGCTCTTCGAGGACCCGCGCAGGGCTGTTCTCGCCCATCTCGAACTCGCTGCGCACTACCGTCATCTCGCTCGCTAGATCCGATTGCGCGATGCGCGAATTCACCATGCGATCCGCTTCCATTTCGAGCGCCCATTTGAGATTTGCATCGCTCGCATCCAGCGTTTCGAAGTAATTGGTGCGGTCGTACCACGTCGAGCCGTTAAAGTTCGCGCCATGATTCGCCAGCTCAACCTTGATATCGCCCCGATGCGTGGTTCCCTTGTACAGCATGTGCTCCAGCAGATGAGCCATGCCCGTCTCGCCGTACCCTTCGTGCCGCGAGCCCACCAGGTACGTCACGTTGACGGTCACTTGCGGCTTGGTCTTGTCCGGGAACAACAGCACCTCCAGGCCGTTGTCGAGGCGGTACTCGGTAATTCCTTCGACCGAGGTGATCTTCGTAACCGGTCGCGTCTGCGCCAGACTCAGCGTGGCCGCCATCGCCAGCGCCGCAAGAGTCCTCATGCGATTCAGCCTAACATGCGTCCGCCGCGCGCACGACGCTTGACTTTCCGGGCGCCACTATTTTATGGTAACGTTTCGACTTGGCCACGCCAGGACGGGGCAGGCCGTGTGGGTGTATGGCTTTTCTATGGCAGAAAAACAGGCCGCTGAGGCGCGGACCGTGGACCTTGTTTTAGAATCCACGCTCGAAAGCGTCGACCTCGCCGAAGAGACCGTCCTGCGGGAGGCCCAGGAATTGGGTTTCGATGAAGACGATCAGCATCGAATCGGAATGTCGGTGCGGGAATGCATGGTCAACGCAGTGGTCCACGGAAATTGCTACAACGCGCGAAAGAAGGTGCACGTGACTGTTTCTCGGGCTCCGGATCGCCTGGCCGTCACCATCGCCGATGAAGGCGAAGGGTTCGATCTTAACTCGCTGCCCGATCCGCTGGCCAATGAGAATCTGCTGCGCCATTCCGGCCGAGGCCTGCTGCTGATCCAGGCGTTTATGGACGAGTTTCAGATGCGTGCCCGGGAGCCCAAGGGCACCGAAGTGAAAATGGTAAAGTACGTGGGGAAAGCGAGTTAACTCAAGGGAGGGGATTCTGTGAGTGTGAAATTGACCACCCGACAGGTGGGTGATGTGACGGTCTTGGATGCGGTGGGGCGCATTACATTAGGCGAAGGGGCCAGCACCTTCCGCGATACCGTGCGCGATCTGGCTTCCGCGGGCCACAAGAAGATGTTGCTCAATCTGGCCGAAGTTTCCTATATCGACAGCTCCGGCATCGGTGAAATGGTGTCCGGGTTTACCACCATCGCCAATCAGGGCGGCTCCATGAAGCTGCTGAACCTGACTAAGCGAGTGAAGGATTTGCTTCAAATTACCAAGTTGTATACCGTTTTCGAAGTATTCGACGACGAGGCGGCGGCCGTTCGCAGCTTTTCGTAACAAAATATACAGAGAATTAAGCCGGTCGGCCTCACTGTAAAGTGAGGGAGGGGCTGTGGTCCCGGTAAGAGAGCCCAAGACTTATTCGATTCTGCTGGCCGACGAACTGACACTGGTCAGAGAAGGCCTTGCGGCCTTGTGCGAAGCGCAGCCGCAGTATCGCGTCGTCGGCCAATGTTCGGATGGCGCGTCCGCGATGCGCTTGATCGAGTTGCAACGGCCCGATATTGCCGTTCTGGACCTCAATCTGCCGGATCTGTTCACGTTGGAACTGGTCAAGCGGTTGAAGGACACCGGCGTTGTGACCAAGGTCGTCGTGCTTTCAACCCGCCGCGACCGGAAGACCGTGGTCGAAGCTCTGCGTTGCGGCGTGAGCGCGTTTCTGCTGAAGTCCGGCCCGTCCATCCAGTTGCTGGAAGCTTTCGAGCAGATTCTGGATGGCGGCATCTACGTGGCGCCCGAGCTTGAGCTGAACAAGATTTTCTGTCCCGGCCAAAAGTCTGCCTCGGAGGACCCGCTGCAATCGCTGAGCGCGCGCGAATATCAGGTATTTTCGCTGTTGTGCGAAGGCGTTCGGGCGAAAGAGATCGCCGCCCGGCTTTCGTTGAGTCCCAAAACGGTCGACACGTATCGCGCCAGCCTGATGCGAAAGCTCGATATCCACGATGTCGCGGGTCTGGTGAAATTCGCAATCCAGCGAGACCTGACCTCTTCTCGTTGAGAGTTTACTCCGGCAACAGTCCCCGATTACCCCGTCGCCAGACCAGTGCCACAACCGTGATCGACCAGACCCGGCGACCAAAGCTAGGCATAGCCTAGTCGGCGTACCAGGCGCGGAAGCGTTGGCGGGGAGGGAACAGGCGGATCAGCAGCATCCCGGCGATGAATCCGCCGATGTGCGCGAACCAGGCCGTGCCGCCTCCGCTGTAATCGTTTTCGCCCAGCGATCCGAAGCCGCTGAAAAACTGGATCGCGAACCACCACAGCAAAAGGAACGCCGCCGGAATCTCCATGGTGGTGATGAAAAAGAAGATCGGCACCAGCGTGATGATCCGCGCGCGCGGAAACTTGATCAGGTATGCGCCCATCACGCCCGCGATGGCGCCGCTGGCTCCGATGGTCGGCATGCGCGAGTACGGATTGAAAATCACGTGCACCACGGCCGCAATCAGGCCGCAGATCAGGTAAAAGAGCAGGAACCTCCCTCCGCCGATCAGGTCCTCCAGGTTCCGCCCGAACACCCACAGGAACAGCATGTTTCCGATCAAGTGCATCCATCCGCCATGCAGAAACATGGAAGTGAACAGGGAACTGATTTGCAGCCGATCCGGTACGATTCCCCAATTGGTGACGAACTGATTCAACACCTCGGGACTAAGCGTCGCTTGATACAGAAAGATCACGGTATTGATGGCGATCAGGCTGCCCGTGACGGCGGCGGTCGCGTACACGCGTTCCGTGGAACGTAGCGGGATCATGCGCGGCGCGCGACCGACGCGAAATCGTGGTGCGATCGCCGTGCTTCCGTCGAATTCCGGGCGCGCTCCATCAGCGCGTGCGCTTCGTCGAGCGTCGCGATTCCGCCGCGCGCGCCGATCCGCGTGCAATTCAACGCGGCCATCGCGTTTGAAAGCTCGAGCGTTTCGCGCATCGGCATCCCCTCGAGCACAGCATAACAAAACGCCCCGTGAAACACGTCTCCGGCGCCGGTGGTGTCGACGCAATTCACCACGAAACGCGGGGGAATAAATGAATTCGTCCGTCCACGCGTGCCAGCGCCCCGTGCGCGCCCAGCGTCATCGCGGCGACTTTCATTCCGTACTCGTTCTGAATCACTTCCAGCGCGCGAAACGGATCGCGCTCGGTGGTCCACTGCCCTGGAAATTCCGAGCTCGCTACCAGGTAATCCACCTGCGCCAGCACCCGGTCGAAGCCGTGATAAATCGTGTCGACATCCACGCTGACCGGAATCCCCCGGCTGCGCGCCAGCCGAGCCGCCTTTTCCACTGCGGGCGTGTCATGCCCGTCGATGTGCAGCATTCGCGCGCCCGCGATTTTTTCGGGCGTAATGCTTTCAGGTTCCAGCCTGCAGGCATTCCTTTCGCGCTCCAGAATACGGTTCGCTCGCCGGTCGACTGGTCGATGACGATGTACGCCGTCTGATTGGGACAGTTCGCGCGCACTTCGACGTCCTGAGGTCGATCCCGGTCTCGCTCAGGCTGGCGAGCTGCACGCGCCCCCGCTCGTCGTCGCCCACGGTCCCGATGTACTTCACGCGTTTTCCCAGCTTCGCGACGGTCACCAGAGCGCTGGCTACTTGGCCGCCCGGGCTCAGGATCTCCGCGTCGATCGGAACCTTCCCGGCGTAGGCAGGAAAGTGTGAAACCAGAATCAGAGTGTCGGTCGCATTCAGCCCGACGCCTACCAAATCGAAATGGCTCATTTGTACGAAATTGAGTATCGCACGCGCGCCGGCATCGTCGTCTTTCAGCATGCTGAGGATCTCCGAAATGTGGCTCTCGCCCGGAAGGTAGACCAGCCGCGCGTCTACGAACCGCCCTTTCAGCGCATCGGCGAAATCCCGAGCCTGCTTTGGCAAGCCGAAGTAATCCCATCGGCAATACATGATCAGAAACGGCGGCGCGTGCGCGCGTACATGATCGATGGGGGAAGGGTCGTCGTCGGCCGCCTGAAACGCCTCCAGGCCGCCGACGTTGTACGCGCCGCTCATCGATACGACTCCATGAATCGCGTCGGCCGGGATTTCATATTTCTGCAAATATTTCGGATCCAGCGCAAGCAGCGACGCCAGATGCCCGCCTGACGAATGTCCAGCGACGTAGATCCTGGACGCGTCGCCGCCGTACTGCGCGATGTTCCGGTATACCCACGCGAACGCGGCCGCTGCATCCTCCATTTGCGTCGGATATGGATTCTGCGGCATCAGCCGGTAACTCGGAATCACCACGCCGATCCCCGCCTTCGCGAACCGGTTTCCCAACAATGGATATTCCGAGCGGTCTCCAGCCTTCCAGCCGCCTCCGTGAAAAAACACCATCACCGGGAAATTCTTCTTGTCTTTGGGAACATAGACATCCAGCTTGTGCTTGGGTAGATCATCGCCTGCGTATGCGATGTCCTTATGAGCCTCGACATTCGCCGAAATCCCCAGCGGAGGCAGCGTAAGACCCGGCGCCTTGCCGACATAAATCGGATTCGAATAAATCCATGGCCGATCCTCTCCATCCGCGCTCAGCGACGCTTCCAGGCGATAAGCGCCCTGTTCCTTCACCTCGTAACTGAACTTGGAACTCTCGGCTTGGGCGACCGTGACGCCTTTGTGGATCAGGCGAACTTTTGCGGACACTGGAAAATACGCCACCAGACGTGTGTTTTTCAGAAACGGAACCGTGTCGCCCATGTCGAACACGCCCAGGTTATTTTCGGCGATGAAAAAGAAACCGCGCGGGTCGCATAGCCAGTCAAACGCTACATAAGCTCGTCCTTGTGCGAGCGAATCGTGAATCTCGCCCTCCGTCAGCTCCCGAGCCAGAATGTGCGTGCTGGTCTGGCGAAATGCAACCGTGTACGGATCGAACGTGACGCCCTTAAAAGTCTGGTTTTGATGCGCATCGTTTGCGCTGATTCCGGTGAACTGGCGGGCCGCAATCTCGCGATCCCATCGTGCCAGCAACACCGGCAAAGGATCGGTCCCCGCCGCGAACAACTCATCCGGATACTGCCGCAGATTTTCCACCAGCCGGCGCCACTGCCGCGGCTCCTTCATGGCGGACTTAATGTACTCGTAGATTTCCGGGTGCGCGGTCGCGTCGCTGTGGCGATTGTAAATTTCCATCCCCTCAAACCCGTCCGCGGGCATATCAGGTCGCTCTTCTCCATGCGACAGGAACCTCAAATTCAGAGACGGATAACGCAGCTCATGATCGTCCTCCGAACCGGCGATAAACAGCACCTGGTCGTGCATCCCGCGCCATGTATCCTCTTTAGGGCCGTGATGATCCGTAAACATCACAACCTTGACGTTACTCTTCCTTCGCTGCCTTCAGCACCTCAGCGCGAGTGCCCTTGGTGTGTTCGGAATCCTCGGCATGAACATGCAGAATCGCGCGAAAATCCCGATAAACGCCCGGCAGGGACCGGGACGAGCGGGTTTTCATCCATTGGACCCGCTGGGAGTGAACGGCCTGCAAATGCGCTGTTTCCAGGCGTTCTAATGGAGTGCGGCCGAAACAGAGCAGCGAGAAGGAACAGAAGAGCGAAAGGCCCCGCACACTACTATTATCGCGGGTTAGTCTTTGACAGGAGGCATGTCGTACAGATAGATCAGGTGCGTCTGGCTGCCGTCGGTCCGTTCGACTTTCGACGCCTTCCAGCCGGGGATTTCATAATCGTGCGACACCACACGCGCGCCGGGCTTCAGGTATTTCTCCAGCAGCGGGCGCAACTGCGAATTCAATTGCGTCTCCAGATAGATTGTCACCACGTTGGCGCCGGTGAAGTCGACATTCAGGAGATCGCCCTGGATCACCCGAGCCTGGGCTTGCAGCCCGGCCTTCTCAATCGAGGTGGTAGCTTTCGCCGCAAGCCTGGGCGAAATCTCGACGCCCACAGCCTTGACTTTGTATTTCTCCACCGCCGCGATCAGAATGCGTCCGTCCCCGCAACCCAGGTCGTACAACGTTTCGCCGGGCTTGATTCGCGCCATCTCCAGCATCCGATCCACCACGCGTGCCGGTGACGCGACGTAGGGAGCCAGTTTGTTCGAAAATCGGGGGCTCGGATTTTGAGCCATCGCCGGCAGCGAAGCCAGCGCCAAAGCGAGACTAGCGGACCAGCGCATTATACTCACCCACTCCTGCCCACCACTACTGAGACGAGACTGATGGCGTACTACGCCCGTGCTTTGATTTTACTATACGCGAGACCATTTCGGAAACGGCAAACCACAAATCGCGTGGACGGCTGATGGTATATTCGGTTCCCTTAAACACCTTCACGGCCCGGCTGATGGAATCCTTCCACGGGACCGCTTGCGGATTCAGGGCATAGTTCATGTAAAAGACGGGGTAGTCGACGTCCGCCAGCGGTTTCAGCGATTCCTGCGGGACCGCCTCGTCCAGCATGACCTTGGGACCCGCAAAGACCAGGGCGTCGGGATGGTCTTCCGCGCTCATTTCCTTTTTAATCAGGTCGGTAAGGAACTCGGTGTCGCCGTGTTTCTGGGACAGGCGCTTCAAGTCCACGGTCCCGAGTTTGATCGACCCGATGGCCTCGCCCAACGCCGGAAAATCGATCTTTTCCTCGCTCTTCTGGCGGTACAGGACGCGTTGCTCCTGCATGTTGAAGGCGACCACTGAAAACTTTCCGAACTGCGGCTCGCGCGACAGCCGCCTTAGAATCGAGACCAAGCGCCAGCGTGTCCAGCGGCCGCATCGCCGCCGCATCCCAGTTTTGGGGCGCGAAGTTCACCAGAACCTTGATCTTAAGCGGCAGCGCGACCTTGGCGCGCTCCACTGGTGGCTCGTCCGTGAACTGCTCCGACCGCGACGCCTGGATCGCATTCGGCGCGATAGCCAGCTCGATCTGCTTGTCCTTCGGAGCGTAACGATGCATCCATGTCCCAGTAGAACGAGCAAACGCGCTCGGACCGGTCCCGCATCAGCCAGTCGACGTGATAGTCCCCCTCGCCCAAATCGAAGATCCCGCTGAGCGTTGCTTCGCCCCTGGCGTCTTCTTCGAGGGATGGCACATGGACGTGCTGCACGAAAAACGACGGCTCGTCCTTGCGATCATTGGGGGTCACGCGGAACAGAATCGTGAGCTGATTTTCAGACCCGGAAAGATCTTTAAGCGGTACCGTTACATCGTAGCCCGCATGGAACCGCAAGTCGAATCCAAGCTGGGGTTTATCGGGAGTTACCGTGCACGAAAGGTCCTTCCGGATGTCCTGCGTTTCCAAAACCGCCATATCTGTGTTGTAGATATGAACGCTGCCGCCGCTCGAAGTGACCGGTGTCTGCGCGGCCGCCGACAGCGACAATAAGACAACGCCCCCAACCGGAGCCCATCTTAGCGGCAAGCGGCTTAACACTCTGCGCGACATCCAACGTACAGCATTACGTTGGAAAAAAGACCGGATCATCTTTCGGATCCTATCCCCAAACAACCGATTCACTCGCCCTCCTGCTATCGGAGGAATGCGTACCCCGTATTATGGCTTAATCTCAAAAAACTGCAATAGCAAAGTGTCAACTTCGCTTAAGATTTAGAACGGGGCCGCTGTGCCTGCCGACGCCGCCCGGTTGCGCTACAATATAGACGATCCACCCCCTCAGGTAGGAGTTTCACCTTTATGTTCGATCTGTTCCGCAGCCGCCAGAAAGCCGTCCGCTATATGCTCAGCGGCATCCTGCTGCTTATCGCCATTTCCATGGTGGTCACGCTGATTCCCGGGTATGGCAGCAGTTCCGCAACCGGCAACGACGACCAGGTGCTCGCTGAGGTCGGAAGCACGAAAATCATGGCCCAGGAGATCGCCCGCGACGCACAGCGCATTCTTGGTGGAAGAATGCCGGCGGATATGCTTGAAACCTACCTGCCGCAGTTTATCGACTCTCGAATCCAGCAACGCGCGCTGGTCTACGAGTTCGAGCGTATGGGTATCACCGCGACCGACGATGAAGTTCTGGCCGACCTGACGGGCCAGTTCCCGCAACTGTTTCAGAACGGCGCTTTGACCCCCTCAGGCAAGCAGCAACTAGAAGGGATGCTGGCGCAGCAGGGCATGACGCTTCAGGACATGATTGACGCCACCCGTAGCGACGTAATCGTGGTGAAAATCCAAAATCTGGAGTATGAGGCTGCGGTGGTGACGCCGAAAGAGGTCGACGAGGAACTGAACCGCCGTTACGAGAAAGCGAAGATCCGCTATGTCGCTTTCCCCGCCGCCAAGTTTCACGATCAGGTGAAGCCTTCCCAAGCCGATATCAAGGCGTACTTCGACGCGCACCGTGGCCAATACACCGAGCCTGAGAAGCACTCTTTCCAGGTGGTGGTGATCGATCAGGACGCGATCGCGAGATCGATCGCCGTTTCCGACGCCGAGCTGCGCGCCGCGTATTCCCGGAACATGGACAATTACCGGATGCCGGAACGCGTTCACGTGCGCCACATTCTGGTGAAAACTTTGGACAAGTCCGATGCCGAAAAGAAACAGCTGCTTGCCAAGGCCGAAGATGTTCTAAAGCAAGTGAAAGCCGGCGGCGATTTCGGCGAGCTCGCCAAGAAGTATTCGGACGATGCCGCGGACAAGGGCGGCGACATCGGCTGGGTGGTCCACGGACAGACTGTTCCTGAGTTTGAGAAGGCGGCTTTCATCCTCAAGCCCAAGGAATTCAGCGGGATCGTCACCACCACCTACGGCTATCACATCATCCAGGTTCTGGAGCGCGAGCCGGCGCGCGTGAAACCGTTCGACGAGGTCAAGGCCAGCCTCGCCGATGAGCTGAAGAAAAGCGGCCTGAACGAGAAAATGCAATCCGTGGCGGAGCAGGTTCACGCGGCGCTGTTAAAATCCCCGGGCTCCGCCGCCGAAGTCGCCAAGCAATTCGCAGTGCAGGAGATCGCCGTGGACAACGTTCAGCCTGGAGAAGCCATTCCCGGTTTGGGCGTCACTCCGGAGATCGATGGCGCGCTGAACGCTCTTCAGAAGAACGGCGTGACGCCGGTTCTCACGCTTCCCGCGAATCGCCTCGCCGTCGCTGTATTAACCGGCATGATTCCCTCGCGTCCGTCTGAGTTCCGCGAAGCCGAATCGAAAGCGCGCGACGCCCTGATCGCCATGAAATCCATGTCGGTTGCGGACAAACAGGCCAAAGTGGCCGCCGACCGGATCCGGGCCGGCGAGGACATCGCGAAAGTCGCCAAGTCGATGAAGCTTGACGTTACCGATTCGGCGGAGTTCAGCCGCAGCGATTCCGTGGAAGGGCTTGGCCACGCCGCGCTGGTTCCGGACGCCTTCACGAAACCGGTTGGGACGGTGATCGGACCCAACCAGATTGCGGGGCGCAGCGTCGTGTATACGATCGTCGACCGGCAGATCGCCGATCCCGCGAAGCTGGTAACGGAACGCGCCGCCACCATGGCCGATCTCAAGCGCCGCAGGGGCACGCAGGACAACGCGCTGTTTATGGATAGCGTGATCACGCGGCTGACCGCGGATGGAAAAGTGAAAATCCATCACGACGCCATCAAGCGGTTCGTTGCGTCCTTCCACCAGTGATCCAGTCGCTGCTCGATGTGTGGCGGAGTCTCACCGACCCCGACCGCATGATCCATCTTCTGTCACAGGTAATCTCAGGCTGGCTGGGCTATGGGCTGCTGGCGGGCATCGTCTTTGCCGAAACCGGACTGCTGGTCGGGCTGTTTCTTCCGGGCGATTCGCTGCTGTTTACCGTTGGCGTTGTAGCCGGGGCGGGTGAGCTGAACATCGTACAGATCTGCGCGCTGTTGACCATCATGTCGGTGCTGGGCGATCAAAGCGGCTACCTGCTGGGCTATCGCGCCGGTCCGCGCATCTTCCGTCGCCCCGACTCGCTGCTGTTCAAGCAGGAATACGTCAGGCGGACACAGGAGTTCTACGAAAAGCACGGCGGGAAAACGCTTATCTATGCGAAGTTTGTTCCGATCGTCAGAACCTTCGCGCCGTTCATGGCCGGAGTCGGCCGTATGCGCTATGCACGTTTCCTGTCGTTCAACATTTGGGGCGGCATCGGCTGGGTGCTCTCGATGACGCTGCTCGGCTACAACATCGGCAACATTCCGGCTGTGCGCCGGAATTTCGAAAAAGTAGTAATCGGCATCGTTCTGGTGAGCGTGCTTCCGATGGTCTTTCAGGCGTTGAAATCGCGGAAGAAAGCCCCGGCAGCTATCACCGGATAATTTATCGCCAAATGCGCGACACCGCGTAGCCAACCATCGCAGCCACGATCAACAGAATGTAGATCGCCGCCTGCCGGCGCAACCCCAGCGACACCGCTTCCAGCTTCAGCCAGAACGCGGGAATCTTCGCGACTTGCGCCTGATCGGCGGCTGGAGGAAACATCATTCGCATGGTCGATACCAGCAACATCGCCATTCCCGCGCCCCATATCATCGCCACTCGCGGAAGCGCCCATTGTCCTAGCGCGAGCTGCGACGCGAACGCCAGCCCCATTCCCAGCGCCACCCCCAGCAGCGGCCGACCGGGCCAGCGCTTCTTAGGATCGCTGTAAGCATCCGCCAGCATCCACGCCACCAGCATGCCCGCTACCGGAATCGCCAGCCGGATCAACCCCCATTCCGAGTAAAGGACGCTGCGTTCCAGCCACCACGCCGCCGTGAAAAATGAGGTGTACGCCATCACCGCTTCCATCAGCAGCAACAGCGGATCGGACGTGCGCCGGACGCGGCTCACGATCACGAACGGCACCACGTGCACTGCTTCACCCAGAAACTCGCGCGTGGACCCGCAGCGCTCCCGCATATCGCCCAGCACTTCTTCGCGGGACGCCGCGGGAATCAGCCGGCCTACCGCCCGCAAGATCACTTCGGACGGACCGGGTTCCATTTAGGACGCCTTCCATTTCCCAAAGCCTCCGCGACGGTCTCCCAGATTCGCTTGGCCGTTTCCGCCGATTCCTGCAACGCGCGTTCGCCCAGCGCCTCCAGCCGGTAACAGCGTTTGGCCCGCCCGCCCCGCTCCGGGGTCGGATCGGTCAGCCAGGACGACAACATGCCCTTGTCTTCCAACCGGTCCAGAGTGATGTAAACCGCCCCCGGCGACACCGCCTTCGGCCGAGCCAGCTCCAGCACCTTTTCGTGAATCGTCACGCCGTAAGCGTTGTCCCGCAGGCTGAGAATCGCGGTGAGAACCAGCTGTTCGAATTGACCGAGGGCGTCGGGTTTTGCCATTACCCCTACATGGTAAGACAAATGATCCGCGCTGTCAATGAGCGATTTTCTGAAGCGCCCGCTGCACCACCGGATCGCGCTGCAATTCGATCTGGTCCCCGATGGCGACTCCGAACTTCAGCGTCAGGATTTCCTGCTTCAAGCGGCTTTCGATCCAGCTTCGATGGCTCGACCAGTCGGCCACACCGGGCTGGATCTGGCGTTCCGAAAGAAAGGTGTGCAGCTCATCGAGAATCGCCGCCGTGGTCTCGAAATTCTCCGGGATCTCATGCTCGCGTACGTATTCGCCCGCAAAACTGGTCAGCGACCCGCTTGCGTCGAGAACCATCGAAAGCCGATCCGGCTGCGCCGGATAAATCACCTCATCCGGCTGAACTCCTCCGCCGCCGTGCACTTCCCGTCCTGCGTCGGTGTGATACGTGCCCTTGAGTCCGCTGGTGGTCACGTCAAGCGTACTGTCGACCAGCGGATGCTGAATCGAACGTCCGCTGGGCGTGTAATAGAACGCGATCGTCAGCGCCACGGCGGTGTTGCCGGAAAGCGGATACACGTTCTGCACCAGCCCTTTCCCGAAACTCGGCTCGCCCAAAACCATGGCGCGGTCGTGATCCTGCAAGGCGCCCGTGACGATTTCAGAAGCGCTGGCGCTCTTTCCGTTGATCAGCACCGCGACTGGAAACTTGTACGGTTTCGCCAGCTTGGGCACGCGCACTTCCTCCGTTTTCTGCGCGCGCCCTTTGATCGAAAAAATCAACTGCTCCGGCTCCAGAAACAGGGACGCGGTTTCGAGCGCCGCCTGCACCACGCCGCCGGGATTATCGCGCAAATCCACCACCAGACCCTTCAACTTTTCGCCGCCGAGTTTCTCGATGGTCTCCTTCACCAGCTCGCCGGTAGGTTCTTCGAAACTGGTGATCCGCAGGTAGCCGACCCCCGGCTCAGCATGAACGCGCGATCGACGCTCGGCGAATCCACCAGCTCCGGCGTGAGCCGCATGCGGATCAAGGCGTGCATTTCCCGGCCGCCGCACGTCCAGCAAGGCTTCGTGTTGCCGGGCTTCGCTCAGCAACTGGACCAGTTGATCGAACTCGAGGCGAGCCAGCACGTAACCGTTGATCGCCAGAATTTCGTCTCCCGGCGAAAGGCCCGCTTTGGCCGAAGGAGTCCCCGCCATCGCCTGCAACACGATCACCCGGCCCGGAAGCACGCTGACGATGGTGCCGAAGCCTTTCTGCTCGCTCTTGGTCATCTGCTTCAGCTGGTCGTACTGGCTGGGATCGAAGAAAATCGAGTGCGGATCGAGCGTTCGCAGCATCCCCGGAATCGCGCCCTGATAAAACGCAATATCGGCGGACACCGGATCCGCGGATTCCCGATCCACCGCCACATACACGTCGACGAGTTTCTTGAGATCCCGCGCCATCTGATCCGCAGGATCGTCGGCGGCGAGAAACAGCAGAAGTGCGAAAAATGGCATGGCGAAACTACCGTGAATAACGAGTTTCCCGCTTAGCGCGATGCCGCTCCAGCGCCAGCTCAATCAGCCGGTCGATCAGTTTCGCATAAGGCAGGCCGCTCGCCTCCCACATTTTCGGATACATGCTGATCGACGTGAATCCGGGGATGGTATTGATCTCGTTGATGTAAAACTTCCCGGTGGCGCCTCCATCAGAAAGTCGACGCGCGCCATGCCCTCGCAGTCGACCGCACGATAGCATTCGACCGCCAGGCGCCGCACTTCCGCGGTCTGCTCCGGCGTCAGATCGGCGGGCACGACGGTTTCCGCGGCATTCAGCAGATATTTGTCTTCGTAATCGTAAAACTCGCGCGAAGGCAAAATCTCGCACGGGACCGCGGCGACCGGATCCTCGTTGCCCAGCACGGAACACTCGAACTCGCGCCCTTTGATGCCGCGCTCGACCAGAATCTTGCGATCGAACTGCGCCGCGAATTCCAGAGCGTGCAAGAAGCTCCTCGCAAGTTTTCGCCTTCGAGATGCCCACCGACGAGCCCAGATTCGCGGGCTTGACGAACACGGGAAATGGAAGCCGCCCGCAAACTTCCTCGGCTTGAAACCGTCCGCGCCGCACCACCAGATACTCGACCACCGGCAGACCGCGTTCCACCATCAGCCGCTTCATCACTTCTTTGTCCATCGACACCGACGACGCCAGCACGCCCGCGCCCACGTAAGGCAGATCCGCCAGCTCCAGCAACCCCTGCACCGTTCCATCCTCGCCGAACGTGCCATGCAGCACCGGAAATACCACGTCGATCTCCGGATTTGCGCCCGGCTCGGGCGAAATCGCGCGCGGCTCCCAGCGGCCCTCTTTGGTGATAAAAATCCGCTGGACTTCGTACCGTTCCGGATCCATGGCCGCCATGATCGATTCGGCCGATCGCAGCGAGACTTCATGCTCTCCGCTGCGCCCGCCGTACAGCACGGCCACGCGCAATGTTGCTCACAGAATTCTCTTTCCCATGGCCGACATCACCAGTTCGACGGCCAGCAGCGCCGTTCGGTTCGCTTCATCGATCACCGGATTCACCTCCACCATTTCCATCGAAGCCATCTGCCCGCTGTCGCACACCATTTCCATCGCCAGGTGCGCCTCGCGATAGGTGATGCCGCCGCGCACCGGAGTGCCGACGCCCGGCGCCTCCTGCGGATCCACGGCGTCCATGTCGAAAGAAAGGTGAAACCCGGCGGTGCCTGCGCGAGGCATGTTCGATGGCTTCCTGCATCACGCTGCGCAGCCCGCGCTCGTCGATGTCGCGCATGGTGAACGGGTGCACGCCGGTGCCGCGCACATTTTGCCGCTCGACCTCGTCCACGCTGCGCAACCCGACGATCGCGACGTTCGCCGGCTCCAGCTTGGGCGCATATCCGCCAAGATGCGTGAGCTCGACCGGACCCATGCCCAGGATGCACGCCAGCGGCATGCCGTGGACATTGCCGCTGGGGCTCGACTCGGGCGTGTTCATATCGGCATGCGCGTCGATCCAGATCAGGCCAAGTTTATCGCCGCGCTTCCGGAAATGGCGCGACATCCCCGCGACAGTGCCGACGGCGATCGAATGATCGCCGCCCAGCACCAGCGGCACGCGGCTCGCGTCGGCAGCGCGCTCGACCATCTCTGCCAGCAGCGCGCAGGTATGGGCGATCTGCGGAAGATACCGCGCGCTGGCCGCGCCCACCGGCAATTTTTCCGGCTGCTCGACCGCTACATTGCCCAGATCCTCAACCTCATACCCAAGCGACGCCGAGCTTTTCATTCAATCCCGCCAGGCGCAGCGCCGATGGTCCCATATCCACCCCGCGCCGCCCCGCGCCGAGGTCCATGGGCGCGCCGATGATGGCGATGTGAGATTGGCGCATTCAGAAGCTACGAGCGACTAAGAACAATTATCGTATGACGCGGCCATGCCGCATACCCGGCATGGGATCCGGAGGCGGCGCGGAACGCTACTCTGCCGATTACGGAAACGTCCGCCTTGCGGCCCGCCTGCTAACGCAGGGGCAGGAACGATGGCGGCATTGCTTGGGTTGGACGCGCTCCAGGTCTCAGCGCCGCGTAAAGCTCGGCGCGGTTCGGAGCGCAGACTTTCGTAGACCATCCTCCGCCTGTCCTGCGGTGGTCATTCGAGATGCTTGTGGAACCGCATCACGCTGAGCCACAAAATGGTCACGCCGAAAATCGCCAGCGCGACCATCTGCGGCCATAACGCCGCGATCCCCGCGCCTTGCAGGAACACGCCCCGGACGATTTCCATGAAGTACCGCACCGGATTTAGAAACGTCATCCACTGCGCCAGCTGGGGCATGTTGCGGATCGGAAACGTAAACCCGCTCAGCATGAAAAACGGCTGAAAGAACAAGCTGGTCGCCATCATCGCCTGCGTCTGCGTCTTCGAAACCGTGGAGATGAACAGTCCCGCGCCGAGCGTAGTCAGAAGGAACAGCATGGTGGTCGAACAACAGCAGCCAGAAACTGCCGCGGAACGGGACGTGGAACACCAGCATCGCCGCGCCCATCACCAGCAGCATGTCCCAGACGCCCACCAGCCACGAACGGCAGCGTCTTGCCCGATGATCAGCTCGGTCGGCCGGATGGGAGTCACCATCAACTGCTCCATGGTGCCGATCTCTTTTTCCCGCACGATCGCCATCGCCGTCAGCGACAGCGTCACCAGCGTGATGATGTTCACGATCACGCCCGGGATGAAATAATTCCGGCTGCGCAAATCCGGATTGAACCAGACGCGAGTCCGCGAGGTCACCTGCGGCATAGCGGGACGAATCGCGCCGCCCGAATCCTGACGTGCTGCCGACCATTTTCTCGCGCTGCTGATGTTGCAGCACTTCGTTCGAATAGCGCGCGATGGTCTGGCTCGCGTATCCGGAAACGATCGACGCCGTATTCGAATTGGTTCCGTCCAGCAGAACCTGCACGCTGGTAGTGCGTCCACGTTCCACATCGCGCGCGAATCCCGGCAGCACGCGAATTACCGCGTCCACCTGCCCGCGATCCATCATCTTCTGCATGGCGCGCTCATTGTCCGGCATGCCCGCCAGCACAAATCGTCCCGAGCCTTCGAACTCCGACAGCAGCTCGCGGCTCTCCGGCGTCCGATCCTGATCCATCCACGCGATCTTCGCCGTGTCCACGTCCAGGCTCGCCGCGTAGCCGAAAATCAACAGTTGAATCAGCGGCGGCAGAAACAACATGGCTCGCATACGCGGATCGCGCAGGGCTTGAATGAATTCCTTGCGAATAATGCGCCGGAGCCGTTGCCGCATAGTCTCTACGCCACCTTTTGCCGCAGCTTTCGCGCCGCGAAATAAAACACCACCCCGCCGTAAGCCGTCAACAGCAGTAGATTGAACCACAAGCAGTTCAACGCCGATGCCCTTTGAGAAAAATCGCCGCGCGCGATTTCCATGAAATAGCGCGCCGGCACGAACAGAGCGACCACCTGGATCACCCGCGGCATGCTGCTGATCGAGTAAATGAATCCAGACAGCAGAAACGCCGGCAGAAACGAAATCAGCGTGCCCATCTGATACGCCATTAACTGGGTGCGGAACATCGCCGACACCATGATTCCCAGCCCCAGCGCGCCGAACAGAAACACCGCGCTCGACACCAGCAGCAGCAGCACGCTGCCCTTCAACGGAACGTCGAACACGAACACGCCGATGATCAGCGCGATCAACATGATCCGCCATGCCCACCACGAAATACGCCGAAAGCTTCCCCAGCGCCAGTTCCGCCGGACGCGCCGGAGTGGACAGCAGTTGCTCCATCGTGCCGTTTTCCCATTCGCGCGCGATGGTGAGCGAGCCCAGATTCGCCGCGATGATCATCACGATCACCACGATCAGTCCGGGCACGATGAAATTGCTCGACAGCAGATCCGGGTTGTACCAGACGCGCACTTGCGGCACGACTGCCGGCTGGTACCGCTCCGCCGGTGGTCTGGATCGGCACTTGCAAATGCTGCGAATAAATCGCAACCACGCCTTCCGCGTAGCCCTGCGCGATGGCCGCCGTGTTCGAATCGCTTCCGTCGATCAGCAACTGCACCTGCGCCGTCTTCTTGCTGCCCAAGATCCTTCGCGAAATTCTCCGGGATCACCACGCCCAGCAGGCACGCGCGCTTGTCGATCGCCTGCTCGATCGGATGATAATCGTGCACCTCCGCCGCGATGTCGAAATATCGCGACCCGCGGAACTCCCGGATCAAATCGCGGCTCTCCGGCGTCTGATCCTGATCGTAAACGATAGTCGGGATGTGGTCCACGTCCAGGCTCAGCGCCCATCCGAAGATCAGCAGCATGACCAGCGGCTGCAGCAGCGCGGCCAGCTAGACTTCGCGGATCGCGAAGGATGTGCAGCATCTCTTTGCGGGCGATCGCGCGTGTGCGGCGGAAATTCATGCGGCGGCCTTCTCTTCTTTCTCGATCAGACTGACGAAAACGTCTTCCATCGACGGCATGATCGAGTCCAGCGCCTGCACCTGCAATGCCGGCGCTCTCGAGCATGCCGATCGATTTCCGGAATCGCCTGCCCCGCATCGTCCACCTTCACGTGCAACCCGCCGCCGAACACCGCGATGTCCAGAATCCCCTGCTGCCTCTCGAGCGCCGTCATGCTTCCCAGCAAATCCGACGATTCGAGATTCAACAGATGTCCCGTCGCCCAGCGATGTCTTCAGCTCCGCGGGCGATCCCAGCGCGATGATCTTGCCCGCCATACATCAGCGCGACGCGATGGCAGTACTCGGCTTCGTCCATGTAATGCGTGGTGACGAAAATCGTGTGCCCCGCGGCAGAAAGCTGGTAGATCAGGTGCCAGAAATTCCGCCGAGCGATCGGATCCACGCCGCTGGTCGGCTCGTCCAGAAACAGGATCGGCGGCTCGTGCAGGATCGCGCAGCCCAGCGCCAGCCGCTGTTTCCAGCCGCCGGACAGCAGCCGCGTCATCATCTTGCGCTTGTCCTCCAGACCCGCCATCTTCAGCACGTAATCGCGCCGCGCCGGCAAGCTTCGCCGGAGGCACGCCGTAGACGCCGCCGAAAAATTCGATGTTCTCCTCCACCGTCAAATCGTCGTACAGCGAAAACTTCTGCGACATGTAGCCGATGTTGCTGCTTGATCTCCTCGGGCTGCGTCGCCACGTCGAATCCTGCCACCGTCGCCGTGCCCGAAGTCGGCGGCAGCAGGCCGCACAGAATCCGGATGGTGGTCGATTTGCCGGCGCCGTTGGGTCCCAGGAAGCCGAAAATCTCGCCCGGCGCCACATCCAGCGAAACGTTGTCCACCGCGACGAAATCGCCGAAGCGCTTGACCAGTTTGTCGATATGCACCGCGGGTCCTGGTGGCGTTAGGCAGCATTGGGCAACCTCCTGCTTCGCGCATCAGCGCGATGAACACATCTTCCAGCGACGGCACGATCGGCCGGAACGCGAACGGCGTGATCGCGGTCAGCTTTTCCGGCGAGGTGATCTTCGGATCCAGAAACAGGTGCAGATCCGCGCCCGTCGGCTGCACCGTCAGCACGCCCGGCTGCTGTTCCAGAGTTTCGAATCGTCTTCCGCTGATCGTCCGATTGCAACAGGTACACCTGCTCCGTCCAGACCGTGCTTCAGCGCCGCCGGAGTATCGCAGCGAATCATGCTGCCCTTGATACATGAAGCCGACGCGATTGGCGCGCTCGGCCTCGTCCAGATACGCCGTGGTGACGAAGACCGTCAGCCCGTCGCGCACCAGTTGATACAGAATCGCCCAGAAATCGCGGCGCGAAACCGGATCGACGCCGTTGGTCGGCTCGTCCAGAAACAGCACTTCGCGGCTTGTGCAGCAGCGTGCACATCAGCGCCAGCTTCTGTTTCATGCCGCCCGAAAGCTTTCCCGCCGGGCGCTTGCGGAACGGCTCCATGCGCGTCATCCGCAGCAGGCGGGCGCTCAGCTCCTCGCGTTCGCGGCCCGATGATGCCGAACAGATCCGCAGTAGAACTCCATGTTCTCGTCCACCGTCAGATCGGTGTACAGGCCGAAGCGCTGCGCCATGTAGCCGATCTGGTCCTTCACCGCGTCCAGCTCTGCGCGACACGTCGTGACCGGCGACAATCGCCTTGCCCTCGGTCGGATCCATCAACCCGCACAGCAGCCGCATGGTGGTGGTCTTGCCCGCGCCGTCGGGACCCACCAGCCCGAAAATCTCGCCCTCCGCCACATCCAGATTCAGATGATCCACGGCGGTGAGCGCGCCGAACTTGCGCGTCAGATTCTCGGCATGGATCATCGACGCTCATAAGACGATTTCAGCGTCCACCGGCATGTTGTTCTTCAGCTCGTGGCTCGAGTTGTCCACGTCGATCTTGATCCGGTACACCAGCTTCACGCGCTCTTCCTTGGTCTGGATCTGCTTGGGCGTGAACTCGGCCTCGGACGAGATGAAACTGATCGTCCCCCAGTAGACCTTGCCCGGATACGAATCCGTGGTCAGCTTCACTTTCTGCCCCAGCTTCACCCGGCCCAGATCGGTTTCGTTGATGTAGGCGCGCAGCCAGGGATGCTCCAGGTCGCCGATGGTCACCACCGTCGTTCCCGCGGCCAGCACTTCGCCGACTTCGGCCGATTTCACCAGCACCACCCCGTCGATCGGCGTGTACACCGATCGGTGTCGTTCAGCTGCGATTCCGAAATCCCCACCTGCGCCCGCGACCGTTCGATCTCCGCTTTGCGCGCCGCCAGTTCCTGCTCCTTGCGCAGCAGTTCCAGGCGATTCGCTTCCGCGGTCTGCACCGCCGCCTGCGCGCGAGCCACCTCCGCTCGCGCGCCCGCGATATCTTCCTGCCGCGGACCTTCCTTCACCAGCGAATAGCTTCTCTTCCGCCTGGCGCAGCATCGCCTGCGCGCTGTCGAACTTCGTGCGCGACTGATCGTACTGCTGCTTGGAAATATCCTCGTTCTTGAACAGCGTCTGCGCGCGAGCCCAATCCGAGCGTCGCAAATTCGAGCTGCGCCTTCGCGTCCGCCACCCCGGCTTCGGCCTGCTGGATGTCCTGTTTCCGGCTTCCGTTGAGCAGCGCGTCGAGCTTCGCCTGCGCCTGATTCAGTTCCGCGTTGCGCGCCGCGACGTCGCTTTCGAGCGTCGCCTTCTGAAACGCGATGGAAGTTTCCAGTTGTTGATAATTCGATTCCGCGCTGTACACAATTGCCTGATCGCGAACCTTCTGTTGGCGCAAGTTGCACCGGATCGATCGTCGCAATCAGGTCGCCCTTCTTCACCCATTGCCCTTCGTCCACCGTCGCTCGCGTCAGCCGGCCGGCGATTTTGAAGGAAATGTCCACCTGCGTCAGCTCCAGATTGCCGGAGACCAGAATTCGATTGCCGTCGCCTGCGTGATGTGCGCGCGCCACCACCACCAGCCGCCTCCGCCCACGATCGCGAGCAACAGAATGACTACGGAGTCTCTTTCTCATTGATTCACGTACTCCCGGATTTTTCCCGTGGCCGTCGCCAGATCGATGCGAGCCACGTTGTAGTCGTACAGCGCGGCGATTTGATTGTCGCGCGCGCGATCCAGCCGCGTCTGCGCGTCCGTCACCTCGATCGAATTCGTCACGCCCGCCTCGTACCGCCTCCGCGCCTGCGCCAATTCCTGCTCGGACAGCGCTACGCCTTCCCGCGCGGTCTGCACTTCGGTCGCCGCCGACCGCACGCTGTCGAACGCCAGCCGCACGTCCAGTTCCACCTGCTGCTCCAGATCGCGCGTGCGCGTCTGCTCCTGCTGGTATTGCGTAAAGCTTTCTTGGCGGCGCGCGTCCCGCCGCCCGCCGTCGAACACCGGCACGCGCACACTGAGACGCCGTAACTATAGGTCGGCTGCGCGCCCACCAGCTCGCTTCCGATCGATCCGTAATCGGCCGATGCCCCCACCGACGGAATCCGTCTCCGCCTTGACCGACCCATAATTCAGCCGCGCCGACGACTCGCGCTCCTTCTGCGCCTTCAGCTCGGCCCGCATCTTGCGCGCGTCGGCCAGCGCCGCTTCCAGCGTCCCGAAATCCGCTGGCCTGATAGGACAGCTTGTCGGTCAGCACCAGCGTGGTGTCCAGCTTCAATCCCATCGCACGCATCAGGTTCAACCCCGCGCGGCGACGATCGTTTTCCGCCACCACCAGCCTCTGCCGGTCGTTGGCAAGCTGCACATCCGCGCGCACGTTTCGATTCCCGTGCCGGTACCGGCCTCTTTCTGCCGTTTCGCCAGATCGAGCAAGGCTTGCGAAAGCTCGACATTGGCGCGAGCCGTTTCAAGCGCCGCGTCCGCGCGCAACGTCAGAGCATAGGCGCGAGCCACCTGATCGCTCACCTGATTCTTGGTCGCATCGAAGTCCGACTTCGCCGCCTCGACGTTCACCTTGGATGCCTGATACCTGCGAATCGTGCTGAAGTCGAAAACCGTCTGCGACGCCGTCGCGCGCGCGTCGAACACGGAAAAAGGCCCGACGATGTTAGGGATCGAGAAGCCAAGCCCTGGCGGGGATGTTGAAGCTGAACCCGAACGCCCTCAAATTGGCGGTCTCCCGCCGGTCGCTGAGCGACGACTCCAGATCCGGCAGAAACGCCGAGCGCGCCTCCGCCTTTTGCGTCTCCGCCAGCTTGATCGATTCTTCCGCCAACGCCACCTTGGGGCTGCCCTCCGGCGCCAGCGCGATTTCCACCGCCCGTTTCAAGCTGATGGGCAGCGAGCTTTCGGCCGCCGGACTGTCGGCTGCAAACACTACCGCGTGCGTCACTGCAATCAGGAAAATCGTACGCATTCACCTCACCTCCGGCGTGCGAAACCCCGCGGCCACGAACCGCACCAGGCGCGCCGTCACGTCCTTCCGATCCGTCGGATCGCACAACCCGTTGCTCATCTCGCCGATGATGTTCGACCACGAAAGCACATGCGCCATCGCTCCGGCCATGAACGTAATCCGCCACATCCGCTCGCTGGACGTCAGCTCCGGAGCCGCCTTCGCGAACGCCTCCCGGAATCTCTGCGAGACCTCCTCGAAGTGCCGCTTGAAGAACCGCATCAGAAACAGGTTCGGATTCCCCATCGCGCGCCCAATCATCGGCACCATACCCATGTCGCGTTCGGTGAGCGGGGCCAGGAACGCCTCGACGATCTGCTCAATGGTCGGATTCGGCCCCGCCGCCTCCAGCATTTCCAGCCGCCGCCGGTTTACCGGCTCAATCCGCCGCGCAATCACGGCATCGATCAGGCTGTCCTTGGACTGAAAATGATAGTTGACCGCCGCCAGATTCACGTCAGCCTGAGCCGTAATATCCCTCAGCGAAGTCGCGTCGAACCCATTCTCCCCAAACAACTTCTCAGCCGTATCCAGGATTCGGGTCTTAGTATCTGGCTCCCGTGCAATCATACGTTCGCTTTAATCATACGATTGAAGGAAAGCCGTGTCAAGACAGAAATTCAAAATTGTCTTATCTGTGTGTATCGGCGTTCATCGGTGGCTTAAAATCTATCTGACGACAACTTTAGCCAACCCCGCATTGCCCGCCGCATCGTACGCGCGAATCACCACCAGATGCTCGCCCGAAGACAGATTCGGCAGCCGGATGTTGAACCGCTCCCGAGCCGAATCCGTCACCCCATCCGCAGCCTCCACCGGAGACCACGGACCCGCATCAATCGAATACTCGCAGCGCCGCAGCACGCTGCCGCGATCTTCGGCGCTTACCTCAATCTCGACTACCCCGCCCCTCCGCACCGGAGCCCCCGCCGACACCACCGGCGGCGTATTGTCGATCAACACCGGAGCGCTCACCAGTTCCGCATCCCGAGCCACGTCCACTGCATTCGACGGCCGGTCCGAAGCGATCACTTTGAAGTAGTACCGCCCGTCCGCGAGCACGTCCCCATCCAGGAGAAAAGTGTTCTCGGTCATGTTGGCGCGCAGCATTTTCCATTCATGCTCGTCTTCGCCGCGGAAATACAGCGTGTAGATCAGCTTGTCGCCGTCCGGATCGTCAGCCTGCCAGGAAATCTGGATCTGCGTGTTAGCCGCGCGCCCCAGTGTCTGCGATGGAGTCCCCGCCGCCGTCACGCTGTCTCCCGAATCCGTCACGGTGATCGAATAACTGGCGTTCGACGCGGCGGAAACCGCCGGTTTCGCGGACGCGGGCTGCGTAGCGACGCTGATGCTTCGCACCACCGGCGGCGTGTTCTGCGGCAGATAAGCGATGGTCACGTCGTCGATCCCGCCCGCAGTTATCTCCACGCGCCACTGGATATAGCGCGCATTCGGACTCGTAACCACTTCTTTCACCGGCTCCGACCAATCGCTCCACGTCGCATCCGGACGCAAAGAGTTGCCGCTGCGCGTCTTGAACGCCATCCCCTGTGAATCGCCGCGCCAGCTCAGCCTTCCCCATCGCGCGACCGTTCCCGCGTCATGCACCGGCGATTCAAACCACCCACCCGCGCCCGCAGTCGAGGCAACGCGCAAAATCTTGCCGAGATTCCCCGTCGCCGCGATCAATCCGGCGGACGATTCCACGAGGCGCGTCGCTTCGCCCTCATTCGCCTGCGCCAGCAGCGTGGTTTTGCGCTCGCGATCCAGCCGGTAGATTCGACCCTGCGCATCCGTGATGAATATCAGGTTGTCGCCCGAAACCACCAGATCGTAGGCGTTTTCTTCTTTTGAAGTCCACAGCGTTTCGACGGTATTATCGCCGTTGATCTTATACAGCGCCGATTTGTCTACCCCAGAGGTTTCCACCGTAGCCGCCGGCGCAACCAACGTAGCTTGCTGCGGCGCGGCCGCGGGCAGTGAATTCGGCTTGGGACCCGGATTGATCCCGCCCTGCTGCGCATCCGTGACGGTAATGCTGATCGGAGGAGCAGTCAGCATGGGTTGATTGGTCTGCGAATTCGCGGGTACCGCGCCGACGCGCCGCGCGACGCTTCCGCCCAAGGCCGCCGCGTAAATCGCGCCATCCGCGCCGGGCACGATGGCCCGAATCTCCGGCAGATTCGCGTCATACAACACGAAAGCTTTGTTCTGCGCGCTGATGCGGTACAGAATCCCGTTCGGCTCGCTCCCCGCCAGCAGCCGCCCCTCACGATCGATCGCGAAGCACGTCACGTGCGATTGCCCGGTTTCGTAGTACACGCTGCCCTGCCCGGCGGAAGTCACGCGAAAAATCTTGCCCTGATCTCCGGTTCCGACAAACAACGCGCCGTCGCCCGCGACCTTCAGGGCCCAAATGTAACGCGCATGCGGCGCGAAATACTCCGCGGCCTTCCCATTTTCGATGCGATAAACCTTCCCGTCCGGCGACGTTCCCGCATACACGATGCCTTTCGCGTCCACCGTGACCGCGAAAATCTCCGGCTGATCCGCGGTCCACACCAGCGTGCTGTGGCCCGACGCATCTAATTTATACAAGCGCCCGCGATTCCCGGTTCCCAGGTAAATGGATCCATCCGGCGCCTGCGCGACGCTCCAGATCTCAGGCTGATCCGAAGTAAACAACGTCTCGAGCTTGGGCCCGACAGCTAATCGGCCGTCCCGCGTCAGAGAAAGTCCGCTCAGCCTCCCGCGCAGGAAATCCTGGTAGCCGTTCATCTCCCAGGTGGTCGTAGTCGCGGCAAATGAGATCATCGCGAAGCAGCCGAGGGTGAGCAGCTTCATTCCTTCACCTCGATCTGCACCGTCTTCGACCCGGTGATCACGTTGCGGCCCTGCGGAATCTCAATCTCCGCGACTTTCGATCCGCGCCCGGTGAACAAACTCGGACCATCCGGCTGCGCCTTCGCCAAAATCAATGCGAGCGACGGAGGCGGCGCCGGCAGATCGCGGCCTTCCACGCTATACACAGTTTCTGCACGCCACACGCGGACGTACGCATTCGTGCTCCCACGAACGCTGTTCAGCAGTCCCAGCACCTCGGCCGGGGAATGCACCGGAGCGCCGATGGCCGCTTGCAGATCCAGCATGTTCGTATAAGTCGCATCGGCCGCCGTGATGTAAAGTAAGCCAGGAGGTGTCCCGACCGGCACATGATAGTGCACCGTCTTCGACGTCTCGACGCCGTTTTCGCCCGTAAACCCGACAATGACCTCGACATCCCCGCCCGCGCGCGCTTGCCGCGAAGCCGCCAGACCCGTAATCGCCATCTGATCCCGTCGATCGGCCGGCGTCACGTCGACGAACACACCTTTCAGTTTCAGTGCATCGAATCCGCTGGCAAGTGCGTATGCAAGCGGCGATGCGACACCCATCGAAACCAGCGCCGGCGCACCCAGATCGCCGCCGTAAGCGTTGTCCAGCTTGACGCTCCCGCCTTCAAAATCGATCCTTCCGCGCAGCGAATACGTGGACGCGCCGACGCTCCGCTCGGTCACATCCAGGGACGAAAACACCGCCATCTGCGCCAGCAGCGGCGTCATCACACGATCCTGAATCATCCGCATCTTATAGGTATTCGCGCCCACGCGAATTTCCAGCGGCACCGTCGGGGCACGCCGCCCCATGATCCCCGAAATCGCGTTATTCCGGTCCTCAGTGATGGTGCCCATCCATTCGCGAGCCGTCGAAATCTTGAACGACGCGTTCAGATTCGGCAGCAGCGCCAGAACCTCGCTGCGCGCAAACGGAAGCTCCGTCGCGCCCGCCGCCATAAAACGGTGCCCGAAGGCGTAAATCCGATTCCCATCGATGCTGGTGACCGTCCCGTCTGCGCCCACCGACATATCGCCCGAAAGCAACTGGACGCTGATCATGGACCCGGGCTCGATCTGGCTCGGATCGCCCAGCTTGTCGTTCGGATTACCGCCGCCGGAAACGCCCTGCCGTGGATCCAGGCCCAGCTCGCGCAGCCGCGCCCCGAATCGATCGAGCGTCGAGCCGGTAAATCCCGAAAAAGAAATCGGCGTGGCGATTTCTTCCAGTCGCGCATTGCCAGCGTGCACCTGCCGCAGCGCGAGCGCCGTGCCGCCGCGCACCGGTTTCGGGTCCGGATCGACGCGCAGCATCTCTTCAATCGGCCGTATGCCCGCAATGGCTTCTTTCGATAACGGAAACCCGAGCGCAACCGCGCCCGCGAGCTTCCCGTCGATATACACCGGCGATCCGCTCATGCCCTGCATCACCCCGGTATTGGCCAGCGGACCTCCACTCAGCCGCGCCAGAATCACCGATTCGCGCGGGCCAATGTTTTCCAGCACGCCCAGAATTTCAACTTGAAATTCTTCCACGCGCGACCCCGAAAAAACCGTGCGCCCGACGCCATGCTGGCCGGCTCGAATATCTTTCAGAGGAAAGATCGCAGGAGCAGCCTGCAGCACCGACGCCGCGAGCAAAGTGGCAAACAGGCGGGAAAACACAATTCTATTGTAGACACAACTCCCGCCGAAGCTCTGGTAGACTCAATTTGAAACGATGAAACACGCCGCTCAAAATACAGCGTTTAATCTTAAGGTCGAGTTCTCGCGTGAAGACGACGGTCGATGGATCGCCAACATACCAGCGTTGCCGGGCGTTACGGTCTATGGGCGGACGCGCAAGCAAGCCTTGGCAGCCGCGGACGCACTCGCATTGCGATCGATCGCGGATCGCCTAGAGCACGGCGAAGCCGTTCCACGCGCCTAAACCGTTGACAATGTACTGTCGCAGGATTGTAATCTGGTTGTAACAACACATCGGTTACCCTGTCAGGGTATGAAGAAAATTGTGCTGATCGAGGACGATCAGGACCTGTATTCCCTGATCCAGTACAACCTGGAAAAGGAAGGCTTCGCCATGGCCGGCTCCCAAACCGGCAAGGGAGCCATCGAGCTCTGCCGCCGCGAACGGCCGGACCTGATCATCCTGGACATCATGCTGCCCGATTCCGACGGCCTCGAAATCTGCAAAGCCATCCGCGCCCATCCCGAGCTTGCCCACATACCCGTGATTTTCCTCACCGCCCGCGCCTCCGAAACCGATCGCATCGTGGGCCTGGAGCTGGGCGCGAACGACTACATCGTCAAGCCTTTCTTCGTCCGCGAGCTGATCGCACGCATCAAGATCCATTTCCGCGGCCAGACCGCGGTTTCGAAGCTGCTGAAGAGCGGCGGCCTGGAACTCGACCGCGCGCGCTGCCGAGTCCACTTGACCGGACAGGAACTATCCCTGACCGCGACCGAATTCCGCCTGCTGGAATTCCTGATGAGCCGCCCGGGAGTCGTTTTCAGCCGCGAACAGCTGCTCGACGCCGTCTGGGGCCACGACCGCGCCGTAACCGACCGCACCGTGGACGTCTACATTCTGCGTCTGCGCCAGAAGATCGAACCGCAGGAAGGCGCGCCGTTCATCCGCAGCGTCCGAGGCTTCGGATACAGCTTCAACCCGGAAGTTCCGCAAGAGCAGCTACAATAGATCAGGTTGCCGAAAAGGGGTCAGACTACTCTGTCCCCGCCTGTAAACTCTTCGCGCCGCGTATGCCAGCGGCCGTGGACAGAGCGGTCTGCCCGCTTTTCGGCTTTCGTTAAAGCGCCTGTCGCTCTCCTGTCGTTATGGATGAACAACGCCGTAGCCAACTTTATGACGCCCTAGCCTCGCGCATCCTGATCATCGATGGCGCGATGGGCACCATGCTGCAGGCCTACAACCCCACGGCTGCCGATTTCGGCGGCGCGGGCCTCGAAAACTGCAACGAAAACCTGTGCCGCACGCGCCCGGACTGGATTCGCGACATCCACCGCGCGTACCTCGAAGCCGGCGCCGACATCATCGAGACCAACAGCTTTCAGGGCTCGCCGATCGTGCTGGCCGAGTTCGAGCTCGAGGACAAGGCCCACGAGCTGAACGTGCTGGCCGCGCAGCTGGCGCGGCAGGCCGCGGATGAATTCTCGACCACCGCGAAGCCGCGCTTCGTCGCCGGCTCGCATGGGACCCACCACCAAATCCATCACGCTGCGCGGCGACGTCACCTTCGCGCAACTGCGCGACAGCTACTACGAGCAGGCCAAGGCGCTGGTCGAAGGCGGCGCGGACCTTCTGCTGATCGAAACCGGCTTCGACACGCGCAACGTCAAGGCCGGCGCTGCTCGCCGTCGAGCAGCTGGAGCGCGAGCTGGGCGCTGCGCATTCCGGTGATGGTCTCCGGCACCATCGAGCGCTGGGGCACGATGCTGGCCGGCCAGCCCGTCGACGCGTTCTACGCCTCCGTCGCGCACGCCGACCTGCTTGTCCATCGGCCTCAACTGCGCCACCGGTCCGATCTGATGACGGATCACATCCGCACGCTGCGCGAGATGGCGTCGACGCGCGATCTCCTGCTATCCGAACGCCGGGCTGCCGAACGAAGAAGGCAAGTATCTGGAGACGCCCGAATCGCTGGCCGCGCAGCTCGAGAAATTCGTCGAGCACGGCTGGCTGAATATCGTCGGCGGCTGCTGCGGCACCACGCCGGCGCACATCCGCGCCATCGCGCAGATGGCCGAGGGCAAGCCGCCGCGCGCGCGTGACCGCGCCGTCGCATCGCGCCTACTATTCGGGCATCGAACTGGTGGAAGCCGAGGAGAGCAACCGCCCGCTGATCGTCGGCGAGCGCACCAACGTCATCGGCTCGCGCCTGTTCAAGAACATGATCGCCGAAGAGAAGTGGGAAGAAGCCACCGAGATCGCGCGCTGGCAGGTGAAGAACGGCGCGCACATCGTCGACGTCTGCCTGCAATCCTCCGATCGCGACGAGATGAAGGACATCGACCCGTTCTACGGCAAGCTGATCCGCAAGATCAAAGCGCCGGTGATGATCGACACCACCGATCCGCAGGCGGTCGAGCTGGCGCTGACGTATGCCAGGGCAAGAGCATCATCAACTCGATCAACCTGGAAGACGGCGAAGAGAAATTCGAGCGCGTCTGCCCGATCGCGCAAGCGCTACGGCGCGGCGCTGGTCGTGCGGCACCATCGACGAAGACAAGCAGCAGGCGCAGGCGTTCACGCGCGAGCGCAAGCTGGCGGTGGCGCAGCGCTCGGTGCAGCTGCTGACCGAAAAGTACGGCATTCGCGCCCGAGGACATCATCATCGATCCGCTGGTGTTTCCCTGCGCCACCGGCGACGAGAACTACATCGGCGGCGCGGTGGAGACCATCGAAGGCGATCCGCCTGATCAAGGAGCAACATTCCCTACGTCAAGACCATGCTGGGCATCTCCAACATCTCCTTCGGCCTGCCGGCGGCGGCGCGCGAAGTGGTGAATTCGGTCTTTCTGTATTACTGCACCAAGGCCGGGCTCGACCTGGCCATCGTCAATGCGGAGAAGCTGGAGCGCTTCGCGTCGATTCCCGAGGAAGAGCGCCGGCTGGCCGAGAACCTGCTGTTCAATACGCCGCCCGCGGACGCCGATCGACGACGCTCTTGCGCACCGCGCCCGAGGACTGGCGCGAGCAGATCGCGCGAGCAGAAGATCGGCATCAATCAGTTCCACATCGCGCGCCATCACCGAGCATTTCCGCAAGACCGGCAAGAAGCGAAAAGCAAGCCGCCGAAGATCTGCCGCTCGACCAGCGCCTGGCCAACTACATCATCGAAGGCACCAAGGACGGCCTGATCCCCGATCTCGACCGCAAGCGCGCGAAGGCGCCGGCGCCGCTCGACATCATCAACGGCCCGCTGATGGCCGGCATGACCGAAGTCGGCCGGCTGTTCAACAACAACGAGCTGATCGTGGCCGAAGTGCTGCAATCGGCCGAAGCCATGAAGGCCGCCGTCAACCATCTCGAGCAGTTCATGGAGAAGGCCGACACCGCCGACGCGCGGCAAGATCATGCTCGCCACGGTGAAGGGCGACGTGCACGACATCGGCAAGAACCTGGTCGAGATCATCCTCGCGAACAACGGCTACCAGGTGATCAACCTGGGCATCAAAGTGCCGCCCGAGGACCTGATCCAGGCCTGGCAGGAGCACCAGCCCGACGCCATCGGGCTCTCCGGCCTGCTGGTGAAGAGCGCGCAGCAGATGGTGACCACGGCGTCGGATTTCAAGGATCACGGCGTCAGCGTGCCGCTGCTGGTGGGCGGCGCGGCGCTCTCGGAAAAATTCACGACGCACGCGCATCGGCCCGGCCTACGGCGCGCCGACGTTCTACGCCAAGGACGCCATGACCGGCCTGCGCATCATGAACGAGCTGATGGACCCGGCGACGCGCGAAGCCGTGCTCGCGCACGCACATTTTCACGACGCGGCCGCCGCGCCGCGCCGGAGCCGCGCCGCGCCGCGACCCACTGGCACCGCGCGCAGCCCCAAAGTGCGCACCGATATTCCGATTCCCGCGGCGCCGTATCTCGACCGCCGCGTCCGCGACGTGCCGCAACCTGGCCGAAGTCTGGAGCTACATCAATCCGTTCATGCTGTACGGCCGGCACCTCGGCTTCAAGGGCAATTTCGAAAAAGCTGCTGGCCGAGCGCGACCCGAAGGCGCTGGAGCTGTTCCACGACGTGGAAGAAGTGAAGCACGAAGCCGCGCGAGTTCATGAAGGTGCGCGCGGTGTGGCAGTTCTTCGAAGCCGAGCGCGACGGCAACTGCGATTCACCTGTTCGCGCCCGGCGCGTCGAGCCCGCTGCACACCTTCCACTTCGGCCGCCAGCCGCGAGCCGACGGCCTGTGCCTGAGCGACTACATTCTGGATGCCGAAGAAGGCCGCCGCGATCACCTCGCGCTGTTCGTCGTCACGGCCGGGCGAGTGCATCCGCGAGCACTCCGAGGAAGCCAAGCAGCGCGGCGAATTTCTTCAAGGCGCACGCGCTGCAGGCGCTGGCCATCGAAACCGCCGAAGGCTGCGCCGAGTGGCTGCATCGCCGCATCCGCGAAGATTGGGGCTTCCCCGATCCGCCCACCATGACCATGCAGGAGCGCTTCACCTCGCGCTATCGCGGCAAGCGCTACAGCTTCGGCTATCCGGCGTGTCCCGATCTGGACGACCAGCAGGGCATGTGGAAGCTGCTGCAGCCCGAAGAAATCGGCGTGCAGCTCACCGAAGGCATGATGATGGACCCGGAAGCGAGCGTCAGCGCGCTGGTGTTCCATCATCCCGATTGCGCCTACTTCACCGCCAGCGCAGCCGTGGAAGAAAGCACCAGCTGAATCCCCGGCGGTATCGGAATTAAACATCGTCAGCTCTCCGGCGGCTTGACCCTGCTTCTAGAACTTCAGCACCGGCCGCTTCCTTGTCACGGCTCATGCTCCGCGCCTTAGGACGCGGCCGGCCCAACGGTGAACAACCAGGATGGAAAAGCCTATCCGATCGCCTTCGTTCAGGATCTCTCGCGCAAGCTCATGCGTTACATCCGTGCCTATTCGAAAACCGCGCATCCTTTCAAGTGGAAATACTCCAACGTTCGAAACAGAATCCTTGCATGCTAACGAACTCGCTGAGAGGGGCCACTCGGACCGATAGACGCAGCTACAGGTTACTGGCACTGCCCCGTGCGGATGGCGCTGAGAGCAGGTGGTTCGAGGAAACCGAAAGGCGGGAGGTGATTTCCTGTTCCGCGGAAGATGCTATGGGATATCACGCCCTGGTCACCGCGCCTTGCCCCCACCAGTCTGCGCTCGATTACTGCGTTTGGATCCTCGCCGCGCAGACCAGTTTCTGAGTGCCGCGCGTCTCCAGAAGCAAGCGGCCTCATTGCTTCGGCATTTCTGAGGGCTTCTTTGGATGCGAGTGCGGGGCGAAGACCGAGCGCCTTCAGCCGGTATTTGCTATGACCACCTTTTCGGAAGGCTTAATGTGTAACTTATTGAAAACAAATTGGTCGGGGCGAGTGGATTCGAACCACCGACCTCCTGGTCCCGAACCAGGCGCTCTAGCCAGGCTGAGCCACGCCCCGAGAGTCGTTAACTCCGAAGCTCAGTATACCATCCCGCAACGACCACGGGTATATACTCAAACCGAGAGACTTATGGCACGCACAATCGACATCGTCGTGAACGGTTCCAGTCTTACGATTGAGGCTGAACCGGAGCGGACGTTGCTGACCGCGCTGCGCGATGAGCTGGGCCTGACCGGCACCAAATATGGGTGCGGAGAAGGACAGTGCGGCGCGTGCACCGTCATGATCGACGGGAAGCCCGCGCGCTCTTGTCAGACCAAGGTCGCGGCAGCGGCCGGCAGGCACGTCACCACCATCGAAGGGATCGAAGACAAAGGAGCGCTGCACCCGCTCCAGCAAGCATTTCTCGAAGCGGACGCGATGCAGTGCGGATATTGTATGCCGGGAATGATCGTCGCAGGCGTGGCGCTGCTTCAAAGGAACCCGAATCCGAGCGACGCGGAGATCCTGCAAGCCATGCAGGGGAACATCTGCCGGTGCGGGACGTATCCGCGGATTGTCGCTGCCGTACGATTGGCGGCGCAGAAGATGAGGAGGCACGCGGCATGATCCCCATCGAACCGGAACGCTACGAATTGCTGGAAGGACCGGCTTACAATTTTTCTTTCGATCGCCGTGGATTCTTCAAGGCGCTGGGTGGAGGAATTGTTGTGGTTTCCTTCCTCGCGCGAGCGAAAGCGCAGGAATCGGGAGGCGGACGGCGCGGCGGACGCGCCATTCCGCAGGAAATCGCCGCGTGGCTGCACATCGACAATGAGGGCGCGGTCACGGTCTACACGGGGAAGGTCGAGGTGGGGCAGAACGCGCGTACGTCTCTCACGCAGGCCGTGGCGGAAGAACTGGGCGCGCCGCTGACTTCAATCGAACTGGTGATGGGCGACACCGAGCGTGTTCCTTACGACATGGGTACGTTCGGCAGCATGACGACGCCGCAAATGGTGCCGCAGATTCGCAAGGCTGCGGCGGCGGCTCGGCAATTGCTGCCTGCGGGACCTTGGGAATCGGTCAATTTCGCGGAGATCGCGAAGGGCGAAACGCTGGTCAAGGGTGTGACCGGCGGGGCGAAGCCGAAGCCCACCGCTGAGTGGAAGGTGATGGGGACTTCCGCGGCGAAGGTTCACGGGCGCGAGATCGTCACCGGCCGGCACCGGTACCCATCGGACATTAAGCTGCCGGGAATGCTGTATGGACGCGTTTTGCGGCCTGAAAAATTCAACGCGACGTTGGTTTCACTGGATGCCAGCGGTGCGCAGTCGATGGCAGGCGTGACCGTGGTCCATGATAACGAGTTCGCGGGCGTCGCCGCGCCCACTTCGTTCGCCGCCGATCAGGCGCTTGCAGGTTTGAAGGCTCAATGGAAGGCGGAGCCGCAGACGTCATCGAAGACGCTGTTCGCCGATCTGAAACAGCCGGTGCCCAATGAGCGTGGCAGAGCGGCGGACAATGAAATTGGGTCCATCGAAAACGGTCTGGCCGCGGCAGCGCACAAGCTGGAATCAAGCTACAACATCGCCTATATCGCTCATGCTCCGCTCGAGCCCCGCGCTGCCGTTGCCGATTGGAGTGGCGATAAGCTGACCGTCTGGACCGGCACGCAGCGGCCTTTCGGTGTGCAAAGCGAACTGGCGGAGGCGTTTCACATGCCGGAGCGGAACGTGCGGGTGTTGATGCCAGACACGGGTTCGGGCTATGGCGGAAAGCACACCGGCGAAGCGGCAATCGAGGCGGCGCGGCTCGCCAAGGCGGCCGGGAAGCCGGTGAAGGTCGTTTGGACGCGCGAGGAAGAATTCACCTGGGCCTATTTCCGGCCCGCGGGCGTGATCGACGTGCGCAGCGGCGTCGACCAAAGCGGAAAGCTCACAGCGTGGGAGTTTCACAACTACAACTCCGGCACGTCGGGTATCAACACGATGTACGACATTCCCAACCGGAAGATCGTGTTTCACGCGTCGAAATATCCATTGCGGCAAGGCTCGTATCGCGGACTGGCGGCGACAGCGAATCATTTCGCGCGCGAAGTTCATATGGACGAACTGGCGGCGCTGGCCGGCGTCGATCCGCTCGAATTCCGCTTGCGCAATCTCAAAGACGCGCGATTCCGCGCCGCGCTTCAGGCGACAGCCGACCGTTTCGGATGGGGCAAGCGCAAGCCGGATGCGGGCGTCGGATTCGGCATCGCGGGCGGATTCGAAAAGGGCAGTTACGTGGCGGCCTGCGCCGAAGTGCGATGCGAAGCGGGCCGCGCGCCGCGAGTGATCCGCGTGGTCGAGTCGTTCGAATGCGGCGCCATCGTGAATCCGGATAAGTTGAAGAATCAAGTGGAAGGTTCCATCGTGCAAGGGCTAGGCGGCGCTTTGTTTGAAGCCATCGATTTCGCGGATGGCAAGATTCTGAACCCTCGCTTTGCGCGCTATCGTGTGCCGCGTTTCCGCGACGCTCCGCAAATCGAGGTCGTGTTGCTGGATCGTAAGGATCTGCCGTCCGCTGGAGCCGGTGAGACTCCGATCGTCACCGTCGCGCCGGCAGTCGCGAACGCGATCTTCGCGGCTACGGGAGAACGCATCCGCTCCATGCCGCTAAACGCGGGTCAGCCGGGCCGTCAGGGCACGAGCGGAGATGCAGCCGCAGATCAACGCCGATAGACGCCGATCAAAACGCTTATTGCCTGCTGACCACGACGCTTCGCCACGCGACGTTTCCCGCCGCATCGGACGCGCGAATCGTCACTGCGTTGGAGCCCACCAGCAACGGTATGGAAGCGGTCCACCGGGTGGTGCCCGCAGCGGTGCCGGAAGTGCCGGTGTTGGTCGACCAGGTGACCGAGGTCACGCCAACACTGTCGCTCGCGGTCCCGCTGAAGGTGATCGATGACGCGGAAGTGGATATGCTCGTCGAAGACGGCGAATTGATGGTGAGGGTGGGCGGCGTCGTATTCTTCCCGCCACCGGTTGGAGTGGTTGGAGTTGTCGGCGTCGTGGGAGTCGTTGGTGTCGGCGATGAAGCGGTGGTGCGCGTCACCGTCAGAGTCTGCGAGATGCGGCTTACGGTGTCGCTCGCGGCAATCGTAATCGAATTCGCGCCCATCGCTAGCGGAATGCCGGTGACGGTCCACGGGCTGGATCCCTGGGCGAGACCCGAAGCCAGACTATCGGACCACGACACGACCACTCCTCCTTTGCCGCTGGAGGCCGTTCCTGAGAGATTGATCGTGGCTGCGGTCGTCGACGTGGCAGTCGTATTAACCGTCAAAACAAGCGGCGCTGTTGGCGCAGGAGCCGTGGGAGTTGGAGCAGGTGTCGTCGACGCATTCTGTGCCGCGTACATCGTCTGAACCGTGCCGATGTCGAGCGCCGAAAGAGTCGTGTGCATCGAGTAGTAGGGATACATCACCGCGTTCGGACTGTCGGCGTGGCCGAGCCCGAGCGCGTGACCCAGCTCATGCAGCGCGACGCTGAACAGGTCCGTGTTGGCGCCGATTTGCCAGGTTTCCGAGTCGTCGAAATGCATGTCGCCGGCGATTGGTTCCGGATTCGGCGGCGCGGGATAAAACGTGTGCGCCAGGACTCCGCCGGGACCGTCAAAAGGATAGCCGTCGCCGTGATCGCCGGTGGCGAATAGGATGTTCACGGTCTGCGGACCGGTCGCGTTGGCGCCCTGCTGCCAGGTGACCTTCACCGCTTTCGACCATTCCGCCATGGCGCGCTGAACTTCCGCTTCCGCTGCCGCTGGAGCTAGCTTTTCGGTCATTTTGCTGAACACATAGGTGAGCGTCGCCGAACCGAGGCCCGGTCCGTCCCAGCCATTCCCGTAGGTCGGAATGGATTGCGCTGTAGTTCCGTTAGTCGTCAGCGCGCCCGCGCAGGCTCGCGTGGGGATTCCGTTCACCAGCGCATCGGAAGCGGGAAAAATGTACGCCACTTCATCCAGATTCGCCAGCGCGGCGACTTCCGTGGAGTCGGCCACATCGATAAGTACGTGATGCGGGCTCAGATCCGGATTTGCCAGCGGTGTGATCCCCAGGTTCAGTATCAGCGAGTTCGCCGTGTTGGTGTCGACGTCGGGATGAAATTCGACCAGCAGAAAGCCGCCCGCGTTGACCAGCGGGCTGACCTTATCGGCCGGATCGAGCGCCGACATGAACCGAATTCCGAGTCCCAGGACGCCGACTGGGCCGTCGATGTGAACCAGCAGTCCATTCTCAGGCACGTCCTGCAAAACGTTCACGCCGCGGCTCTTTAGCGTGCTAACAACGTCAGCCGATGGTTGATTCTCGAATTGCAGAAGCAAGTGCCCCCGGCCGGACGCATGCAAACCGCGCAGGTTCGCTACGGGTGCGCCGGAAGCGGTTTCGATCGACCGTGTTTTGAAATGTAACGCGGGTTGCGAAAATGCGCAGCCGGAAGTCAGAAGCAGGGCGGCGAAGAAGCGGGTAAGAGTACTCACGCTTTTCTCATCGCCCACGCTATAGGCGCTGAGAGAATTCCCGTGCAATCTGCACTGAGTAAAGAACGTGAATTTTCTTGCGATGCGCCCGTTCTTCGCCTCATTGCTGCTGAGCGCCACGCTCGCGTGCGGATTCGATGTTTCCTACACCGTCGGGACCGCCGCCGGAAGCAGCTGGGTGGGTGACGGCGGCCCCGCCACGTCGGCAATTTTGTTTCAAGCCGAGGGAATTTGTGCCGATGTGTATGGCAACCTTTATCTCGCAGATGCGGCGAACCATCGCGTACGCAAGGTGACACGCGCGGGTCTGATCACCACGCTGGCGGGAACCGGTTTCGCTGGATTTTCGGGGGATGGCGGACCAGCGAACGCGGCTCAGTTGAATTCGCCGTACGGTGTCGCGATGGATGGGACCGGGAATCTGTACATCGCGGACTTGGGCAACGCGCGCGTACGGCGCGTCGACCCGAGCGGCGTCATCACCACCGTCGCGGGCGGTGGATCGCTTCCCGCGGGCGGATCGAACGAAGGCACCGCGGCGAACATGCTGGCTCTTGTGTCTCCACGCAACGTCGCCTGGGACGGGCGCGGTTCGGTTTTCATTTCCGATTTTGGCGGCCAGCGTGTGTACCGTCTGGCGCAGGATGGAACACTGACTACAGCAGCCGGCACCGGCGTCGCAGGCTATTCGGGCGACGGTACGGCCGCCATCGGCGCGCAACTCGCGTATCCGGCCGCGATCGCGTTCGACCGTTTGGGAAATCTGTATATCGGCGACACGCAGAATCACCTGATTCGCAAGGTCTCCAATGGATCGATCTCGACCATCGCGCGCGCCTCGCTGCCCACGGGCATCGTTTCCGATTCCTTTGGCGCCATTTATATCGCGGATCAGGCTGCCGGCGAAATTGTGACGATTCAGACCAGTGGAACTGCCTCGGCGTTCACCATCGCCGCGCACGATATCTGTTTCGGCAGCGACGGCTATCTGTATGCCGCTAACGTCACAGTCGCCGAAAGGATTTCCTTCACGGGTCCCAGCACAAGAGTGGCGGGTGGGGGCAACATCGCCTACGGCGACGGCGGTCCCGCAACATCGGCGCTGCTTCAACAACCGGCCGGTGTCTCGACCGACGCGCTCGGCAACATATATATCGCGGACCGGGGGAACAATCGCATTCGCCGCGTCGCGCTGGACGGAACCATTTCAACCGTTGCCGGTACTGGCGCCGCCGGCAATAGCGGCGACGAAGAGTTGGCCGTGAAAGCCACGCTCAACGCGCCTTCGTCGGTCACGACGGACGCCCAAGGCAACCTGTATATCTCCGATACCGGCAATCGCCGGATCCGCATCGTTTCCAAGTCTGGCACCATGCTTCCCTTCCCCAGCGCCGGCCTCAGCGCGCCCGTCTACGCCGTGCCCGACGGCCAGGGAAACGTATACATCGCGGACAGCGGTTCGATTCTCGAAGCGACTCCTGACGGTGTCGTGACCACCATCGTGGCCAATCTCAAGAATCCACGCGGCATGACATTCGACGCAGCGGGCAATTTGTACTTCACCGAAGCCGGCGGTCCACACGTGAAAAAGCTGACCCCCGCGGGCGAGTTGACTCTCATCGGCGAGGGCGTGTGGAATATTCCGCGCGGCGTCGCCGTCGACAATGCTGGGAACGTCTACGTTGCCGACACGGGTTTGCAGCAGGTGCTGCGCGTCGGCCCCACCGGCGTCATCACCGTGGTCGCGGGTACGGGAACGGCGGGATTTTCGGGCGACGGCGGCTACGCGCCTTCCGCTGAACTGAGTTTTCCGTGGGACGTCGCGTCCGGACCAGCCGGTTTGCTCTATGTCGCCGATCTTGAAAACAACCGTATCCGGAGCCTGACTCCTGGACCCTCGGTGAATGTCGCGCCGGTTCTGTTGGTCAGCGCCGTTAACGCGGCTAGCTTTCAGCCAGGGCCCCTGGCGCCGGGAATGCTGCTGGACCTGCTCGGAACCGGGCTCGGCCCGTCGGATGCGGCGCAAACGCAAGTTCTGTTCGGGACCATCTCCGCACCCGTCGTTTCGTTGACTAGTTCGGCGCTACTGGTGCGCGTCCCGCCGCAACTGGAAGGTCAGTCGAGCGTCAACATTCAGATTATGAATCAGGGCAATCTGCTCGCGCAGATCCCGGCTGCGGTGGTGGATGCGGCGCCGGCTTTGTACGTCGACGCGTCGGGAACCCTGATCGCGTCCAATCAGGACGGCACGCCGAATACTGCCGCGAATCCTGCGTCACCTGGGGCGATCGTGGTCTTTTTCGGAACCGGTGAAGGCGTAACCGGCTTGCCGATTTCGGTCGCCATCGGCGGATACCCTGCCGAAGTTTTGTATGGGGGTCCGGTGACGGGCTATCCGGGATTGTTGCAGATCAACGCGCGCGTGCCGGCCGGGTACGTCGCACCTGGCGCCATGGCCGTCGTAGTGACCGCGGGCACCGCATCCACGCAAAGCGGCGCCAACATTTTTGTGAACTAAACCAGCCGAGTGCGATAATAATTTCGCTTTGGCCATGGTCCATCTCGCCAACCTGACGCTTATCGCGCTGCTGCTGGTGAATCTGACCGGGTTGGCGCTGGCGACTCGACAGCTCTTCAAATCCTGGGTGCTGGCTCGAACCGCTTCGCCCTTCTTGGCCGTCGTTCCATTTTTCGTCGAACACTTCATAGGATTGGGATCCCTTCACTGGATGTGGCCGATCACTACCGGGGCGTCCCTATGGTTGATCAACCGGCACTGGCGAGTCTTGCTCAAAAATTGGCCGACGGAAGGCGTGTTCTTTGCCACTTTTGCGTATGCGCTGGCGTGGCGCTACGCCTTTCCGGATATCGACGCGTCATCAGAGAAAATCACGGAACGTCACCTTCGTCGCGAACTATCTTCCTGGCGGAAAGCTTCCACCGATCGATCGCTGGCTCCCTCCGTACCCGTTCGACATGTACTACGCGCTGCAACATTACGCCGCCGCGCTGATGGGGCGCATCTTCGAAATGCCAACGGGAACCGCCTATAACCTGGCGATCTGCATTCTGGTCGCCTGCGCGGTCACCGCTGCCGCCGGTGCCGCATGGCTGCTGGCCGGCCGCCGGCGTATGCCCAGCGTGCTTCTGACCGTGGCGCTTTTGTTTGGAGGAACCGGAGTCTCGCCTTTCATCCACCAGGTGATGCCATCGCCGGCACTCCATTCGAGCATCCGCTTCATGGGCAGCGCTCTCACTCCGCGCGAGGCGACTCGCCCGTTCGGACAATGGCTGGTTCGCAAGAGCCATGGTTCCGAAAATTCGCTGGATCTTCCGGTGGAACTCCTCTCCTACCTGGCCGGTTTGGGCGATTTTCATCCTCCCTTGAGCGGTTATCTTTTTTTGATGCTCGCGCTGCTTTCGATCGCTTTAATCGAGGCGCAAGAATCCGTAGCCGCGGCGCACTTCGTTCTGGGCGCGACCGTCCCTTTGACCATCGCGTCGAATGCATGGGATCTTCCGCTCCAACTCTTTCTTGCCGGCGCGTGGATTTACTACCGCGCCTGGGTGCGCCTGCCGGTAGCATGGACCGCACTGGCAGCGGGAACCGGCGCATCGCTCGTATTGATCGAACCGTTCCTGACTCGTTTCGCGTCGCAGTCGGTGGAGCTGCATAACGCCATTCGTTTCGTCCCGCGTGGCATTCACACGCCCCTGTTACCCGGGTTGCTGGTGTTCTATCCGGTGCTGGTGTTGCTGCTGCTGCATCTTTGCTTCGGTGAACGGACGCCACAGTCGCTCGCATTCTGCGTCATCTGGATCGCCCTCCTGGCCGTGTCCGAGTTCCTGTTCGTCGACGACATTTACGCGGGCAAATTCGAGCGCTTCAATACCGTTCTCAAATGGTGGTCCTGGATTTATTCGGGAACTCTTCTCGTGATTGGAGCCGTCAATCTTCGATCCCCATCGCGGATTTGCCGCTGGGGGACGGTCGCCATTCTGCTGCTGGTGTGCGTCTACGCGCGCGAGCTCGCCGGGCATTTCTTCAATGTGCCGAAGCGCCACGTGGGCGAACTGGACGGCGCGGCGTGGATTCGCGACGACCCGCCTGAGCGTGCGGCGCTGGAGTTTCTCGCCTCGCAGCCGCCCTCGACTGTCCTTCAGCGGATTCCCGACCGTTCCTACGTCGCTCCTCCGGCCTTGACCATTTTCGCCGGACAGACTGCGTTCCTCGGCTGGCCGAATCATGAGGACATCTGGCGCGGTTATCGCCCCGACATCGACCAGCGTTATGGCGACATCGATCGTTTCTACCGCGCCGCGCTTCCAGACGCCGCCCAGTGGCTGGAGCAGAACCACATCCGTTACGTGCTCTGGCTCAGACCTGACAACGCCCTGGGCACTTTCGACCAACTCGGCGCTCAACTGCGTGGCCGCTACTTCTGGCGCGAATTCTCTTCTCCCGGCGATCTCAAAATCGGCGTCTGGAGCATTGCCAAATAAAAAATGGCGCAAGCCTTATTTCGCTCGCGCCGTTGGAAGGAAGGAATTTAAAGGTTTCTAGCGCGCCTGCGCCATCTGACGGAATCGCGCCGGCGTGAGCCCTACTTGGCGCCGGAAGGTCGCCGAGAAGTGGCTTTGATCCGAGAATCCGCACGTCATGGCAATTTCTGCCAGCGCCGAGTTGGTCGTCGAGACCAGGTGGCAGGCGTGCTCGATCCGCTTGCGCCGCAGGAATTCGCCTACCGTGGTCGAGAAGTAGCGTCGGAACTCGCGCGACAGATGCACCCGATGGACACCGGCCGCTCCCGCGATCTCCGCAAGACTCAGCGGGCGCAGGAAGTTCGCTTCCAGATATTCGCGAGCGATCCGTAGCCAGCGCGGAATCACGGCCACGGGCCCGGTCGCGCCGGCATGACGCGCACCCTCAGCCAGCATCTCCAGCAGAATTCCTTCCAGCGATACTAACGCCAGTTCGTCGCCCTGCCGGAACTCGTGATACAACCGCTGCGCCAGCCAAGTGGACCCGATTCCCTGAATCTCACCCGGCTTGTCCAGCGCCGCTGTATGTTCATTCACGCGCTTCAACGCCTCGCGATCGACTTCCACCACCAGGCAATGCGACCCGGAATCGAATGTATTGGCGTGCGGCAACCCCGGCGGCAAATACCGCAGCACCCGAGGAGCGCAAGTGACCGTCGCCGAATTTCCATACGATTCCCCGTAAGGACCTTCCAGCACGTAGCTCAAATACGCATTTTCGTGAACGTGCCGGGCTAGCTCCAGCCCGGCGGGATAATGATTTTCGATCACCCGGAAACCGGGGACATGGCGCATGGCCACCACCGTGCCTGAAGTCTCCAGGCACGGGCAATCATCATGGTTTAACTGACTTTGGGCTGTTCCACCCGAACCGCTATGAGAACCGTTGGCATGAACCGCTGCCGCTGACTTGCGAATCACAGATTAAACCCCCTGCGAACTTCTGACTGCGACTATTATGAGGCACGGGAGTTGCCCTTGAACCATTTGGTGTTGCGTTTTTACAAATTTTTTACATCTCATTAACGCCGCGACGGTTAACTTACCGTTACTCATTCTTCCCCGAATAATAAATGATTATTTTATGATAGAGAATTCGAATGCTTCCGGTATTTTATCCCATTCTGGACGTAGAGGCGGCCCGCCGATGCGCGCTCACGCGGGTCGAAGTGGCCGAGGAAATTCTGGATGGCGGCGCTAAAATTCTTCAATTCCGATGCAAGGGATTTTTCGGCCGCGACAGGTTCGTGGAGCTTGAAAAGATCGCTGATTTATGCCGTAAGGCGCGTGCGCTCCTGGTGGTAAACGATCGCGCGGACCTGGCAGTTTTAACCGAAGCCGCGCTGCACTTAGGACAAGCCGATCTCTCCCCCGCCGACGCCCGCCGCGTCACTGGCCCGGACTTGAAGCTCGGCTACTCGACTCACAACGAACGACAACTTCGTGCCGCCGCGTCGCAACCGGTGGACTATCTTGCCCTAGGACCGATCTTCGGCACCACCACCAAAGAACATCCGGATCCCGTAGTTGGCATCGATGAATTGCGCCGCCTGCGCGCGCTGACCGATCGCCCGCTGGTCGCCATCGGCGGAATCACGCGCACGAATGCGCGGCGCGTAATCGAAGCGGGCGCGGATTCCGTGGCCGTGGTGGGCGATCTGTTCCCGTCCGACGGTTCCAGCCTCCGCGCGCGCGTAAAAGAGTGGCTGAGCCTACTGGCCTAACACAAAGTTCACTTCGATCTGTGTGATCACTTCCACCGGTTCGGTATTCAGATACGTCGGCTTATACAGCCATTGCGCCACCGCGTCTTTTGCGGCTGGAACCAGTAACGGATGTCCGCTTACCAACTGAAGGTTCTGAATCGTCCCGTCCTTGCCGATGATCGCCGTGAATCGCACGGAGCCCGAGATGCGAGCTTGCCTCGCCAGGGCTGGATACGCAGGCTTCACCTGCCGGATCAGCCTCGCCTGCTGCACCTGCCCGCCCACTGTGATGCGTTGAAGCTGAGGCTTCGCCGGCTCTTTTACCGGTGGCGGTGGAGGCGCCGCGGCGGCAGCTACGTTAATGATCCCGTTGATCATCCCGTCCGCCGGGCCCGAGGCGCCCGGCACCATCCCAATCACCCCGACGCCCGAAGCGAGAGGAGGCAAGCTGTCCTCCTGAAGCATCGCCACTTGATCCGGGATCCTCTTTGGCGCCAACAGGCGGCCGTCGAACTGCCGCGGGGCGACTCTGACTACTCTCTGAGTCACCGGCGGGGGCGGGGGCGGCGGTGGTGGAGGCGGAGGAGGAGCCGTCAGAACGGTCATGAGCGTCGCTTTTGGAAGCACTTCCGTATAGATCAGCGGAATCAGCACGAAGACCACAATCACCAGCACTTGCATCACGAACGATGCGAATACCGAGGCCCCTTTGCGGGTCTGATTGCCTTGTTCGACGAAGCTTTGTTCAAACATACTAAAAGCTTAGTACGAGACAATTAGAATGTCAATACTTGACCGGACTTATGCCCTTGACAAACCCACATAAAAAGCACATACTTTAAGCATGGAAGCCGCGATTTTAGCCCCTGAATTCACCGATGCCGACGTAGCGCGTGAGGTTCTGGAAGCGGAGCGCTGGCCCGATGGTCCGATCTGCCCGCACTGTGGATTGATCGGCGAGGCGTACAAACTGGAACCGAAAGAAGGCGCGAAAACGCACGCGCGTAAGGGTGTTTACAAGTGCGCTGGATGCCGCGAGCAGTTCTCGGTAACGGTCGGTACGATCTTCGAAGACAGCCATATTCCACTCAACAAATGGCTGATGGCAATTCACTTCTTGTGCTCCTCCAAGAAGGGTATGAGTGCCCATCAGCTTCACAGAATGCTCGGCATCGGCTACCGCGCCGCGTGGTTCATGGCGCATCGAATCCGCCTCGGAATGAAGCAGGAACCGTTATCATCAAAACTCGAAAAACTGCAAGGCACCGTCGAAGTGGACGAGTGCTACATTGGCGGCGTGGACAAAGGCAAGCGCGGGAAGCCGAGCGGACGGCAGAGCAAGAAGGCCACGGTAATCACGATGGTCGAGCGGTCGCTCGTTCCCGGAAAGAAGGGCCGCGCTCGAACCACGGTGATGCATCGCGTCACTGCTGAGAATCTTCGCTGGACCTTCGCGAAGGCATCGAGCAGGATGCGACGCTCAACACGGAGAGCACTATGACACTAGGACCTATGATAAGAACGGCAACGTAACCGGTGGAAGCTTTATGCAATTGGGCGACTCATTGCAAGTAGCTACGGCGCTTCATCTTCCAAACATCCGCGAGATGCACACGTTGGATGGCGCTGGAAAACGGAAGCGCAGACTCGATCTGCTGACCCTTAACGGAAACGTGGCGGGCGCTAAATTGGTGATCGTTCAGCCGTACTACATTCCACCTCCCGAGCATCTTAAGGGACCGGTTACTACCCTTAAAGATGCTGGGCAAATGACTCTCAAGGAAACAGACGATGGCAAAGAGACAGAAACTCTCCCTCAACCCCCTCCCGTACCGAGAAGCACTTCGGGATCTACTGAAGATAAAGCCGGAACCGAGACCACCAAAAAAGACGCGGAAGGCTAACGACAGATCGGCAAGGAAAAAGCCCTAAGCCTTCTCCTGCGTCGTCAAAGGTGTCATCCTGAGCAGTTCTGGGCTGGATAGCTTCAGTGAATAATAATTGAGTTCGGAAATGCGTCCACTTACCGTTAGCATGGTGCCTTTTTGAAATGTATCGATTCCGCCGAAACTTTTGTGCCATGGATACACGTGCAGCATTGTTCTAATCTCTAAACCGTTGGAAGTCTTAACGTCTAAATAAACCGTAAGCGTCTAGCGAACCCAGGGGCGGATCAGGCGCGGCCAGCGGACCAGCGAGCCGGGGTTAGGTTCGACACCTGGCTGAGCGTCCGCCGATTCAATCCGGGCAATGTGGCAGCAAGGTATTCCTTGGCCGGCACGTCAAGCCGGCGACAGGATTCCACCACCGACAGGATCGCCGCCACTTTCGGTCCGGCCTGCACGCTGCCTACGTGCAGCCAGTTCTTGCGTCCGAGTGCTACGGGTCGCATCGAGTTCTCCGCCAGATTATTGGACAGTTCCACTTCCCCGTGATCGAAACACCGCAGCAGCTTCGCCCACATATTTAAGGTGTAGGCAGCCGCTTGCCCCAGCGCACTTTTTGGCAGTACTTGCTGAGCCAGCGCCAGGCACGCCTCGCGAATCTCCCGCAGCCACTCCTCGGCGTATTGCCGGCGTTGCGCCTGACGATCCTCCGGGCTCAACTCGCGGCGGCGCGCGTCACGGTCGATCAAAAACAATGCGTCCATGCGCGTCACCATCGCGATGGCCGCGGCATCCTGCGGATGCACCTTCACCGCGTCGACGAACTTACGCCGCGCGTGCGCCCAACATCCGACATGCACCAGCTTCGGCCCGCCGATATCGTAGTAGGCCGCATAGCCGTCGGTTTGCAAAATCCCTTCCCACTGGCCCAGAAACTTGCGCGGACCCTCACGCCCCCGGCCCAAACAAAAGTCGAACACCGTCTCCCCCCCGGGTTTACCGTATTGCCACAGGTACGCCTGATGATTTTCACCACGCCCATCATGCATCTGCACTGGAACCGGGGTTTCATCGGCCTGTAAATAGGATGCGGCGAGCAGATCTCGCCGCATCGCTCCCACGATGGGCCCCAGCAGTTCGCCCACACGCATCACCCAGCCGTCGAGTGTCGCGCGTCCGATCTCGACTCCCGCCTCGCGCTCGATCATCACCGCTTGGCGGTACAACGGCAGGTGATCGCAATATTTCGCGATCACCGTGTTGATCACTACCGCGTCACTGGCTAATCCCTTTTCGACGATGCGCTCGGCCAGCGGCGCCGCCGTCATGGTCGAGCAACGTTGGCAGGCTCGTTTCTCGCGCCTGGTCACGCGCACGAAATAGCGCGCCGGCTCGACGTCGAGTGGCTCGCTTTCGTCGTAGCCAATCACCGCCGTTTCCTCCCCGCAGGACGCGCACGTGCGCTCGTTGCAGGTGAGGATGTGGGTGACGCGCGGCAGATCCTCCGGCAACGGCTTGCGGCCCGGATGGGGCCTCGCCTCTCGCGAGGGCGTGCGCGTCGTGCTGGAATCAGAGATGGTCTCGCGCCGCGCTTCCGCTTCCACCTCGTCGCGTGTCGTGCTCGGTTCTTCCTCGGTCAGCAGAGCCAGTTGCAGGTTGCTCAGCGTTTCGCTCTTCGGACCTAGTTGTTGAATGCGCCGCTGCCGCAGCTCTTCCCGGAGCGCTTGGATTTCCAAATGCGCCCAGTGTAGTTGCCTCTCCCGTTCGACGATGCGCGCGGGAGCGTTCACAGTTGAGGGAAGCTCTATTTTACGCGATCAGATGAAAATGTTCCAGAGTTTTTATGCAGAACGCCGGTACCACTTGCGCGGCTGCGCCTGCTTCAGATCGAGCCCGTTCACCAGCATCGCCCACTCCTCGGCGCGCATCGTTACGCTGCGTTGTTTTTCACTAGGAGTGGGCCAACGGAAGCGGCCTTTCTCCAGCCGCTTTGCGCACACCCACAATCCGCTGCCATCCCACACCAGGGCTTTCAGTCTCGTGTGCGTGCGATTCGAAAACAAGAATAGATGCCCACTCAGCGGGTCTTGCCCAAGCTGATCGCGCACGGCTCCGTACAATCCGTCGAAGCCCTTACGCATGTCCACGGCTTCCACCGCTACATAGATTTTTGTCGCCAGCCCCAGCCCGAACAACGGATCACGCCTCGGCCGCGCGAATCAACCGGATCAACTCAGCCTCGGCGAACTTCCACGAGCTTTCGATGCGCCGCCCGTTGGCCAGCACGAGCGCGAATCCTGTCCCCGGCTACGTTTCCACCGTGACCTCGACCAGCCTCGGCTTGCTTTTTTGAGTGCGGCGCCAGTAGTCAAGTGTGCTGATCCCGATGTTGTGCTTCTCGCAATACTCCCGCCGCGTCATCCCGCTTTTGGCAAATCCCCCGACGATGCTGCGGATCTCCTGTTTGCTTCGCATCCCGCCATTTTCGGCAGCATCACCCTGGCAATCAAGACGGGTTCCTCGGACGCTTACGGTAAACACGCTCCTGCCTCAGAATACGGTATCCCGATCAATCCAAGATCAAACAGGAAGGGAGGACTGTTAGGTATCAGCGCGCCAAGGGCGGTTGCGAGTCCACGGACCTGGTTGGTGTTTAGGTGCAAATAATTCAAGCCACTCGTGTGGAATACGGCAAAGTTTGCCTTCGCGAGCCCATTAACCATGCGGACACGAGCCGTCAACGCGGCGACCAATGATGTTGGAGTTTTGACCGTATCCGCATCTTTCGCGGGCTTTACGAAAGAATGGAGGATGTTCCAGTTCGCTCGTAAGGTTCAAAGCTTTTGACGATATGCGTAGAACAGCGCCGGGTCCGTGGGGGCAGACTCTGCGAACCGATCTAGATATGCAAAAGTCGCATCGCCAAGTGTCGCAATGTAATCCGTGAAGGCTTGAGACGCGGGATCGTATGCTTCCGGCCCACGTCGTCTCTCGCACAGGACTGCGATCCTGTGAATGAATTGGATCAGCGCCGTACAGTCGCTGCGAAGTTCGGCCTCCGCGCTCATGCAGTGAGCGAGATCGCCCCCTCGTGTTGAGACAATCGACTGAACTGATGGAGTGCGCGTCCCTCCACTACGCACAAGAGCAGAACCGCTTCTTTTGCGCTTGCTCTTGTGCTAGAGAGCCCGCTTTCGTCTCTGACGACGTTACGTAGCTCCTGGACAAGACGGTGTCGCTCATCTGCCGTCTCGAGTTCCTCGTCAGCTAACAATTCTTCGAAGATCGGCCGGGGCCCGGGTGCACGCAGTTTCGCGAGCAGCGTCTCCGCGGTGCCACCGCCGGAAAGTGTGTCAATGACCGCAAGCGCGGAAAGCAGCGTTGGCGACTTCTGCCCACTCTCGACCAACGGCAGGAGGAGATCGACAACTCTCCGCGTCTCCAGTGCGAGGGTGAGATACCTTGCGCGTACATCATGTTCTGTGGCCCTTGATGTTCCTCTGTTGACTGAATGCATTATACGGCAGCTCGTTGACAGTGTCGCTTTCGTTCGAACAGCTTCTTGGCAAACGGGACGAATCGAGAAACTAAAAAACCGATCTGCAACTATTCTTGCTCGCGATTTTAGTTACAAACATATTGTAAGTCAACTAAAATTGCCTAGTCGTGCCGCATAGATTGAAAGTCACCCGGGATGCTGAGAAGCGCCTGCGCGTTGTAATCGCCCACCACTTCAGGCTCATGAAGGCAACCTACAAATCTGAACAGGAGGCGGCCGATGCCCTCGGAATCAGTCGTCAGCGGTTTAGAAGATATTTGGAAAAGAAGATGACACCGAAAGCCGATGTTCTGCTGGTGGCTATGGCGAATTGGGACCTGAAGATCGTGCATGAAGGCGTTAGGTTTTCTTCACGAAAAAGCGCGACCAGGCTCAAGATAGATCCTCCGAAACAGCTCACCTTGAACTACTTCGATGAACCGCAGATCCTGCGTGACGGCGAGCGGAACATCGAGGTGAAGGTCAGTCGGAAGCAAAATGACACCTTGAAACTGGCGCTTGAGGTCCGCCTCGCGGGATAGGGCGGAACACTGACCGTTTGGTTCAATTGGCCTTCGACCACCACGAAACGGATTCAGGGAGCCCGGTTTTGGCGACGGTACGTCGTTGAACGAAGCATCTTGCCCCCAGGGGGACATCATCTGGGCGAGCCCTTCGGCTGGTGATTCCTCGGACGGCGGTGTTCGCTGGAACTCGCCTCCGCGTCACCAACCGAGGACAGTCCTCACCGAGATTTCTCGACCGCAAGTATGCCCAAATTGTGCGTATCTCAACGGAGGGATTTGAGGGTGAGTGCCCACGGTTGATTGGACTCAGAGCGATGTCGGTCCTGACGAGGATGCGGAGACCGAGCACTCGAACCGATCATTCTTGTTCCACCGCGCACCTTCACGCTTGCAAAGCGGGCATGGGAGCTCCATTATGCTTGAAATGATAGCGTCGCCCGTTCACCGGCCCGACGAGCGGATCGAGCGAGATCCCGGCAGTGTGGCGATCGTCCATCAGGATACCGATCAATATCCCAATGGTCCAACGCCCCGAACGCTCCGCGTCCAGGTACGCATCAAACTTGTAGCGCATTCCGAACCGGACCTGACGGCAAAGTGACCGCGCGCGAGGGTAGCCACCAGGGTAGCCACGACAGTGGAAACATGTAGAAATAGTGGACGGTCCGTCGCAACTGAGGCCGGTAAATGACTGAAAATAGAAACCGGTGAAAACAGTAGACTCCGGCCCTCGGGACTCATAATCCGTTCGATGGTTGGAACTCATCAAGGCCAATCAAAACCTTCAGCCAGGCTCGCCGCTGCCGTGCGGAACTCAGAAATACAGCTTAGCTCCCAACTGAATGATACGCGGATCGCGATATCCGGTGATTTGGCCGAACAGCGAACTGATTATCGACAGCGATCCATACGTGCTCGGATTGGTGTGGTTGAAAGCGTTGGATGCTTCGCCGCGAAGCTGGAAGCGGAAACGCTGCGCTTCTCCGAACGTCACATTTTTCGAAGCTGAAAAGCTCCAGCCCTCATAGCCGGGCCCACGAATCACGCCGCGGCCCTCGTTGCCTGGGAGATGCGCTGCGACTGGCGGCGCCTGGAAGCAAGCCGTATTGAAGCCTTCAAACCTGCTCTTTGTGATGCCTGTGTTTGGATTGCACACCAGGTTCGGACGCAGACTGGCCGCGCTGGCGCCGATGATGCCGAGTCCGGCGGGGTCTGTTCCGGAAGTCGTAGCTGTGTAGGGCAAGCCGGTATAGTAGTTGGCGATTCCGGCGATCTCCCAGCCTCCCAGACTCTTTCCCACAAGCCCGTGCTGCGACCGGAAAAACGGCAGCGTATAGATAAAATTCAGGTTGAAGACTTGGGTCCGGTCATACAGCGCAGGCCCGTACTCGCCGCGATTGAAGTTGTAGGTGTTCTGGGCCGCGTTCGAGCGGTCGCTCTGATTATCGGTGAGGTTGCGCGACCAGGTATAAGAGAAGGTTGCCAGCAGGTCTGTCCGAATTCGTTTCTGGCCGTATACCTGAAGCGAATTGTAGTTGGAATTGAACCATGGCTCGATCTGTTGCGCGAACGCCGCGTATCCAAGGTACGGGCGAAGCACATTGAGCGACGGCGTATTCGCCGACGTGATGGGAGTGGTGGGCGCGATCAGGCCCGAAGAGTAAGCCAGACCGGGCTGGATTTCATTAAGATCGATGGTCCCCAGTAGGTGCGTCCCCTTGCTGCCCACGTACGCGACGTTCAGAATCGCCGACTGGCCGAGCTGCCTTTGAACTTCCAGACTCCACTGCTGGTTGTACGGAGTCTTGAAATTGATCGGCGTCCCATACAGATTCTTGGGCGAATTCGCGACGCTGGCGGTTCCGCCGGCTGGATTGTCAAGGGTCACATTGCTGATGGTCACGTTATTGACGAATGGAGGATTGGCGAAAATGTTCTGTTCATAGATGCCGTAGAGCGTCGAATCGAAGAAGATTCCGTAGCCGCCCCGGATAGGGTTTTGCCGTCGTGGAAGGGGTCCCAGGCAAGACCGAATCGCGGCGCGAAGTCGCCGTTGTCCTGCGAACCCACCTTGTCTCCGAATGGCGAGTTCTTACCTCCGATGATGATCCCGTTGAGATACGAGTTCGCCGAAACGTTGGCCAGCAAGCCTCCCGCGGTGAGCTGTGGAGCGTTCGCTGCGCTGTAGGTCGCAGGATCGAAATTAGTGAGCTCATGATTCGCGTCCGTTGGCTGCCGGAAGTTCGAATACCTCACGCCGACGTTGAAAGTCAGATTCGGCTTCACGCGCCAGTCATCTTGCACGTAAAGCTCGAACTGCTGCGCGCGAATGTCCGGAGTAACGTCTTCGGATGCTTGGCTGAAAGAGGCAACGTTGCCCAGCAGGAAATTAGCCCAAGCCTGCGTAAACGTCAGCGTGCCGGTGGGCACCACGGCGGGCGTAAACGTGAACGATCCCGCGTTGGCGCCCGCGTTGTTCTCCTTCTTTTGATAGTGATTGTAGGTCGCCCCGAATTTGACCGTGTGGCGCCCCGCTACTTTGGTCATGTTGTCGAACAGATCATGATCGCGATTGTAATCGCGGTAAGGACCGTAGCCCGCGATTCCGGTTCCCCCGGTGAAAGCGAGCGAAGGCACGCGGCCCAGCGTAGACGCGAACGGCAGCGTGGTGTTCACATCGGGGGATTCGGCTGAGTTAATCGACCCGGTGGGATTGCTCAAGATGGCCCCGTAAGAATAGTTCCAGCCGGCTTCGTTCAGCCAGGTAGGCGAGAGAGTGGACGTGCCTCGCACTACCCACGTCCGTCCCGGCGCATTAGTGCTGGTGTTACCGACGTTGGGAATGGTTTCGCCCAGGGAGAACAGACCGGTCGGCTCGATGGTCGGAATCTGGTCGCGCTGGACACGCGCCGAAAACTGAAGCTTCGGACTCCACACGTGGTCCAGTCGGTAGAGTTCCTGCTCAAAGTTGTACACGTTCCGGAACAGCGAGACCAGCGTCGAGCCGGTGGCGGGAAGCGCCACTCTGGAATAAATGTCTTTGATGTATTCCCTGGCAACCGGATCTATGTTGGCAATCGTGGTTGCCGTCTGATTACAGGTGCTGCCGGTCGCCTGCACGCACACCGGGGTGGGGAACACGCCGTTGATCATGGATTCCGTGGGTACGGTCGCGGTGCCGCTGGTGTATGTGATCACGCGACGGAATTCTTCGGAAAAAAAGAAATACGTCTGATGCTTGTCGCGCTTCCGCGAATCGTAAATCTTCGGGATGACGATTGGACCGCCCAGGGTCCAGCCGAAATCGTTGTAGTGCAGCGGCGCCACCTGCGACTTTCCGTTCGCACCCAGGTTCTGGCTGGTCGCGTTGTTGTAGAAATTGTTGGCCGCGAAATCGTTGTTGCGAATGAACTCATACAGGTCGCCGTGAAACTCATTCGTCCCGGATTTGGTGACGACGCTGATCTGCCCGCCGCCGGCGCGGCCCAGGTCGGCTCCGTAACCGCTGCGCTCCACCTTGAATTCCTCGATGGCATCGATACTCGGCGTGGTCAGCAGAGTGAGGTTCGACCCGCGATCGACGTTGTCCGCGCCATCCACCAGCCAGGCGCTGCCGGAATTGCGCGCTCCGTTGATCGCGAAAGGAATGGTCGCCGTCACTCCAGAAGGCAATGACGTACCGACATAAAGTTGATCGACAGAACCCGAGCTGACGCCCGGCATCATCCCGACCAGTTGCGCGTAACTGCGAGTGATCAGGGCCAACTCGCGGATCTGCGTTCCGGTGACAACGGTGCTCTGCTCGGCCGACTGTAGCGCTACCTGCAACGGCGCCGATTCGACGGTCACCTGCTGCTGCACGTCGCCGACTTCCAGGCGGAGATTCACGGTCAGCTTGTCATTGACGTTCAGCACAATGTCCTTCACAATGGCGGTCTTGAACCCCTTGGCCTCCGCCGAAACTGCGTAGTGCCCCACGTCGAGGAGCGTGGCGTCGTAATTCCCGCTGCTATCGGTGGTGATGGTGCGCAGCACCGCGTTGCGATCCGTATTCGTAACGGTCACTTTCGCGCCAGCCACTCCCGCGCCCGAGGGATCGAGAACGGATCCGACAATCGATCCAGTGATGTCCTGGCCAAAAACCGCGCTGCCGGCAATCACCGCTAGCCCGAAGAATAGATGAGTCAAACTCCAGGTGCTGGATTTCATTGTTATCCCCTTGTAATAATTCTCAGTTGCCTCATCTTAACGCGTTTCGCCGCAATGCAAAAGGAGCACAACAGAGACAATGAGCAGCGAGTTATCCGCCCGCCCTGGACCGACCATTCGGAAAATCAACACTCCCGTTCGGCCAAATCCGGGGCAAGTCGGCCCGGATCGCGACCCGAATGGATGCCATCATAAAGGCGTCAGGATTCGTGCCGCGCAATGATATTGTTCCCGCCGGGCGTCCCCAGCAACTGGGAGAGAAGGAGCACGGCACCGGGTGGTGGCTCAGTTGTCAACGCCGGCCGCGAAACAGTTCTGGCTGCAGTGGTGGATCAGACCTTTTTTTGTAGGTTCGCTCCTGGTCGAAACTGCCACTATTCGATCGGGCTGATGAATCGTCTCTCTCGTAACCCGACTGACGGATGAAACGATAGACGGTCTACGAGATCGTCACGCGGGATATCCCCGCAAATCTGCCTTTTTGGATACTTTCCGGACTAGCTTTTCAGCAGCCTGCTAAGCCCGTACGCCGTGATGAACCACACCTCGACTACGTGCCAACACAGATTTTGTCAGAAGCATTTCGAGGTCACGGTTACGATGGCGTCGTCTATAAGAGCCTGCTAGACGAGAAGGGCAGGAACGTAGCGCTGTTCGATATTACGGCCGCAAAGTTCCGCTCTTCTTCCTTGTACAAGATCCAGTCGACTAAGTTAACGCTCGCTCGATCGGACAACAATGAGGCGTGGCCCGATATCATCGATTCGGAACTTCGGATCAGAGGAGGTGTCTGAGATTGCGATTGCGCTCGGGTCTAGATACCCCATGAACGCGAGGCATCTCTCGCGCGCCCGGGCGATTGTTAACGGTGTGTTTTCAGCGGATCGTTCTACGTGCTAGCACAGGATCAAGTGCATCGAAAACGGACAAACTCCTGGACAAGCAGACGTAAGTCCTTGCCCATCAGACCCGCAGAAAGAACTGCAAAACCTTTATTCGTCGGTTCGACTCCGATCCGCGCCTCCAACCTGATTTCCGGCAACCACGGACTCAATTACCCGCGAGCTTTGCGGCGATTGCGTCGTGTGGGCGGCCGATGGCGCGGCTGCCTCCTCCGCTCGGCTTCGGCAGCGAGCTGAACTGTGCGATCACCACGTGTTTGGCGGGATTGACGTAAATATTCTGGCCGTAAATTCCGACGGCTTGAAAGGCGTGGTCCTCGCCAGGCAGTAGCCACCACTGATAACCGTATCCGGTCACGGGCCGTCCGGTTTTTTCATCGATCCGCGGCGGATTGAAGGATGGCGGGGTGGTCGCCTCGCGCATCCACGCCTCGCTTACCACGCGCTTGCCGGCGAGCTCGCCCGAATGCATGGCCATGAGGCCGAAGCGGGCGTAGTCGCGAAGCGTGGCGTTGAAGCATCCGAAGGCGCAGATCTCGGGCTGCTTCTCGCTCTCATAGACGAAGGCATCGCTCTGGGCGCCGATCTTTTTCCACAGCCGCTCCTCGGCGTACTTGTTGAGCGGCATGCCGGTCACCTTTTCGAGCACATCGCCGAGGATCTGCGTGTTGATGCTTTGATAATGAAACGCTATGCCGGGTTTGCGCTCGGATTTGATGCCGATGGCGACCTGCCGGAAGGGCTCGCCGCCGCGGATCAGGTCGAACAGCACGCGATGAATGTCCGCCTTGGGATCGAGATAGTCTTCATTGAACTCGATTCCCGATGCCATCTGCAAGAGATTCTTGATGGAGCAGTCTTTGTAAGCGCCATCGCTCAGCTCCGGTAGATAGTGCGTCACGGGGTCGTTCACGTTGATTTTGCCTTCATCGACGGCCGTGCCGAGCAACACGGATACCACGGATTTTTCGACCGACATCGATAAGAAGCGATCTTCCGCCGTCGCTCCGTGCAGATATTTTTCGAAAACCACCTGATCGTCTTTCAGGACCAGAAATCCCTGGACGTTGGCGTTCTCCAGATACTCGTCGAGCGTCGACGTTTTGCCGTTGATCGAATAGGACAAAGAGAACGGCCCGGCGGGATCTTTCAGTGCGAATTTTTGCGCCGGCTTACGGATCCAGTCCAGCCGCTGGTGCGGGATTTTGTCCATGTGGTGGAAGTAGTAGAAGCTATATGGCTGCGACCAATAGCTATACGGATCGATGAGCATCCGCTTAGGGTCGACTTTGTCGAAGTCCAGTTTGGGCGCGGTCTCATTCTTCGCGAATCCAACCAGCAGGAGCAGGGCAGCGGCAATCGTCAGGCGTCGCATATTTTCTCCAATCCGTGGATTATACCCTTCGGATCGCGCCGGCGACCAGGGAGCGCGAGAAAAGCGTGTTGAAAAACTCCGAAAATCGCTCGCTCACGCGCGCGCCTCGGAAGCGAGCCCACGACGATAAGAGTCTGTGCGAAAGCCCGTAGATCGACCGCTTCCTCTGGTCGCGGCTCACATAAGTTGCTGCCGGTCACGAGCCGCGACCGCAGGGAGCGGTGGGTGGTCGCTTTTCACACAGACGCGTAGGGAGGGATGCCAGCCGCGGGTTTTTCAATAAGCCCTTATACCGCGGTGGTTTGCTTCTGCGCCAGGAACTCGGCGTAGGGACCCTTGAAATCCTCGATCTCCCGGTGATCGAAATGCCAGATGCGCGTGGCGACTTCATCCACCAGATCGTGATCGTGGGTGACCAGCAGGACGGTTCCGTCATACCTCTGCAGCGCGATGTTCAAAGCGTTGATCGATTCCAGATCCAGGTGGTTGGTCGGCTCATCGAGTAACAGGAAATTCGGTTTCTGGAGCATCAGGCGGCAGAAAATGAGACGCGCGGCTTCGCCTCCCGAAAGATTTTCCGTACGCTTGGTTGCGTCCTCTCCGCTAAACAACATCTGGCCGAGCAAGCCACGCAGTTCCTGCTGCGATGCTTTGGGGTCGAACTCGTGCAGCCATTCGAGCAGCGTGGCGCCCTGCCGGATCGACTCTTTATGATCCTGCGAGAAATATCCGGCCGCGACTTCATGACCCCAGGTGACCGTTCCGCTATCGACTGGAAATTCGCGATCCGGTGCATCGACATAACCGGTTGCGTTGCGCAGCAGGGACCGTAACATGGTTGTTTTGCCGGCTCCGTTGCGGCCCAGCAGCGCGATTTTCTCGCCGCGGGCGATCGACGCGGTGAAATTCCGGATTACGTGTAGATCGCCGTACGATTTCGAGAGCCCTTTCACTTCCAGAGGATGCCGCCCGGACGGGCGTTCGTTTTGAAAGCGGATATAAGGCCGCTGAATGTTCGATTTCGCCAGTTCGGACGTTTGCAGACGCTCCACTTCTTTCTTGCGCGAAGTGACTTGCGAGGATCTGGTTCCCGCCGCGAATCGGGCGATGAACTCGTTCAACTGTGCGATCTTTTTTTCACGCTGGGCGTTGGTGGATTCCACGCGCGCGCGGATCTGCGTCTTGGCCAGCACCATGTCGTCATAGGCGCCGGTGTAAGTAATAATGCTTTGATAATCGATGTCCGCGGTGTGCGTGCACACTTCGTTCAGGAAATGGCGGTCGTGCGAGATCACCAGCAGGCAGCCGTTGTAGGCCAGCAGATAATTTTGCAGCCAGTGCACGGAGTCGAGATCCAGATTGTTGGTGGGCTCGTCTAACAACAGCACGCTGGCTTTGGCGAACAGAGCCTGGGCCAACAGCACGCGCATTTTCTGGCCGCTCTGTAGCTCCGACATTTTGCGCTCGTGCAGCGATTCATCGATATCCAGGCCCTGAAGCAATGTGGCCGCATCAGGTTCCGCCGTATAGCCGCCTTCATCGCCGACGATTCCTTCCAGCTCGCCCAGGCGCATGCCGTCCTCGTCGGTCCATTCGTGTGCGCGGGCGTAGAACTGTTCGCGCTCCTGCAACGCGTCCCACAGTGGAGCGTTTCCCATGATGACCGTGTCCAGAACGCGGTAGGAATCGAATGCGAATTGGTCCTGGCGCAGGATGCCGATTTTCTTGGGCCGGGTAACGGAACCTTTGGTCGGTTCCATTTCGCCGGTCAGAATCTTCATGAAGGTCGATTTGCCGGATCCATTGGGCCCGGTGATCGCATAGCGGCGTCCAGTTTGGAACGTAGTGGTGACGTCTTCAAACAAGACGCGGGCGCCGAAGCGCATGGTAAGGTCGTTGACGGAAATCAAGATGAAAGGCGAATTCCTGGGATTTTCGGTGGAAATCTAATTATAGCGCAGTTATGGAACCGTGACGATTTCGCCCTCGAGCGCCGGCGCATGGATAGGACGTTGGCGGGCTTTGGTCGCCTGCTCAAAGCTGTATCCAAGCGACAGGAGTTTCTGTTCGCTGAATGCCGGGCCGAAGAACGAAATGCCGACGGGCAGCCGGTCGCCGGTGAATCCGGCCGGCACGATCAAATCCGGGAAGCCGGTGAGATTGGCGATGTTGGTTGCCGACTCGCGGCCACCGCCCGGCGGTTCGAGTGGCGAGGCCAGCAGCGCGGGACGCTTCGGCGAAGTCGGATAAACGATCGCATCGAGCTTCTGCACTGCCAAAATCCCCTCCACGGTCGCGCGCACCATCGGCAGCGCGTAATCACGCACCGAAGTGTAACGGTAGTCTTCCAGCGTGCCGCTGTCGGCTTCGCGCTTGAACAGCGACCAGCGGCTGGGATTAGGACGCGCTCCATCCGCGCGCGTTGCGGTGAAGTGGTTGGCTCGATCGATCAACTCATCCAGGCTCTTGGGATATTGCGATCCCAGCGTGGCCAGGTACTCCTTGATCTGAACCACGAATTCCGGATACCGGATGGCGTTATAAAACTCACCCTTGGTATCGATCAGCCATTTGGGATAGCGAACGTCGACGACCGTCGCTCCGGCTCGCCGCATGGCGCTGATCGCGGCGTCGATCACCCAGTCGACATCCTGATCGGCTCCCATGAAATCGCGAGCGATGCCGATGCGCGCGCCTTTCAGCGCGTTTTGATCCAGATCCTTGGTGTAGTCGGTTTTGAATTTACCGGCGCTCTTCTCGGTCGCGGAGTCCGCGCTGTCGATTCCGGTCATCACTCCCATGGCCGCGGCGACGTTGTAAACGTTGCGCGCCATCGGACCTCCCGTGTCGAAGCTCAGCGCCAGCGGAATAATTCCGGATCGGCTCAGCAGCCCGTGGGTTGGCTTCAGTCCCACGATGCCATTCGCCGTCGACGGACCCCGGATGGAGCCGCCCGTGTCCGTTCCCATTCCCAGCGGAGCGTACGCTGCCGCGACCGCCACACCCACGCCACCCGACGATCCCGACGGGGTGCGCGATAAATCGTGCGGATTTCTCGATTGCCCGCCCAGCGAGCTGAATGCTCCCGCGGATGCAAACTCGGACATGTTGACCTTCGCGAGAATGATCGCCCCGGCCGCGCGCAGTTTCTTAACCATGAACGCGTCCGCAGGAGGGATGGAGCCTTCGAGTAAAACCGAGCCTGCCGTGGTCGGCATATCGGCCGTGTTGTAGTTGTCTTTCAGGACCACCGGGATGCCGTGCAGAGGCGAGCGTGGGCCTTTCGCCTTGCGCTCCGCGTCAAGAGCGCGCGCCGTTTCGACCGCCTTGGGATTCAGCGCCACGACGGCGTTCAGTCCAGGGCCCTTGTGATCGAATGCCTGAATCCGCGCCAGGCACATTTCGACCAGCTTTTCTGAAGTCAGCGCGCCGGAGTCGAAGGCGGCGTTGAGGTTGGCAATGGTTGCCGAGTCGAGGTTGATCGTTTTCGGCGCAGCCGAAACCAGACCGGTGCAAAGTGTGGCAAGCAGAACGAGCAGTCGCATGTTGTGAGGTTCCTTTGACAATCGGAAGCTCCGCGGCTTGGCGAGGCTGAGATGACGATCATCACGACTGTATCAAATACCATGAAATTATGCGCGCGCTCCAGATTCAGCAGTTCGGTCCGCCTTCGGTGCTTAAATTGGTCGAGCTGCCGGATCCGGTTCCGTCGGCTGGAAACGCGGTGGTGCAGGTGACTGCGGCTTCGATTAATCCTTCCGATGTCGTGAACGTCGCCGGGCGCTTTCCTCAGACTACGCTTCCCCGCGTCCCGGGCCGCGACTACGCAGGCGTCGTGATCGCCGGACCCGCGGAATGGATCGGCAAGCGCGTATGGGGATCGGGCGGAGATACCGGATTCACCCGCGACGGAACGCACGCTGAAATTCTCGCAGTTCCCGTGGCGAGCCTGATAGAGACGCCGTCTACGTTGAGCGACGCCGAGGCCGCTTCGATCGGCGTGACGTTCATCGCCGCCTGGTGCGGCCTCGTCGAGTATGCACATCTGGCCGCGGGCGAGACCCTGGCGGTGATTGGCGCGGCTGGCGGAGTAGGAAGCGCGGGGGTTCAGATCGGGCGATCGATCGGTGCGAAGGTGTTTGGACTGGATCGCACCGCACCTCCTACTGGGTCACCCGCGTCGCAAGTGGATGCACTCATAACAGGAGACAACGTCGCCCAAGAAGTCCGCAAGCTCACCGACGGACGCGGCGCGGATGTCGTACTCAACGCGGTTGGCGGTTCGATGTTTGAACCGGGGCTGAAAATGCTTGCGCATCGCGGGCGGATGGCGATCCTGGCGTCTCCTACGCAAAGGCGGGTGCCGATGGATGTGCTGGACTTCTATCACAATGAGAGCCAGATGTTCGGCGTCGACACCTTGCGGCGCGATCTTACCGCGTTGGCGAAAATTCTGCGGGCGTTGAACCCAGGTTTCGAGAACGGCACACTGAAGGCTCCGGTGATTCACAGTGTGGTTCCGCTCGATCAAGCGGTTGCGGCTTATACTCTGGTCTCTCAGGGTACCAGTGGACGCGTAGTGTTGGCTCCTTAGATTTTCTGTTCTTGCTTTCCCTCCTTGCCTGCGGTCCCACAATTGCAGGTTCCACGCTTGAATATCGTGCAATACAGCGTGTTTAGCGCCTTGTCACTCGGAGTTTGCGCTCTATGACCCAATTTCCTGCTGTCGACCCGATTCCGTTACCGGCTCCCGTCTGGCTGCTCAAGTTTCTCCACGATTTGACGTTCGTCCTGCATTTGACGTCGGTAGAACTGCTGATTGGAGGTCTCCTCTTGGGGCTTGCGTTCGCGGTTTGGGGACGCGGAAGCGGGTCGCCCGACGCGCTGCAGGCCAGCGGGATGATCGCGCACCGGCTGCCGTCTCTGATGGCGTTCGTGATCAACCTCGGCATCCCGCCCTTATTGTTCGCGCAGGTCCTGTACGGGCGAGCTCTGTATACCAGCAGCGTCTTGATCGGGATCTACTGGATCTCGGTGATTTTTCTGCTGATGGGCGCTTACTACGGACTTTACGCCGCGGCCAAACGCGCCGACGCGCGCCGGCCGTGGACCGCGCCAGGGTTTGCCGCTCTGCTGCTGGTGCTGACCATCGCATTCATCTACAGCAACAACATGACGTTGATGATCCGGCCGGGCGCCTGGTCTTCGATGTATCCCGCCAACCCGACCGGGATGCAACTCAACAGTGGCGATCCCACATTGCTGCCGCGCTGGTTTTTCTTCGTCACGGGGGCATTTCCGGTCACGGGAGCGGCGTTGATGCTGCTTTCGCTCCGCTCCGATGTGAGCGATGGCACTCGGAGATTTCTGATCCGTCAAAGCGGATGGTCGATGGCGGTGGGTATTCTCGCACAGGCGGCGTTCGCTTCGTTGGCCATCGGCGCGCAGCCCGCTGGCGTGTTCTCAACCGTCATGGCGAATCCACTGTATGAATCTTCGGTTTTCGGGTGGGCCGCGACGGCTGCACTGCTGCTTGTGGGCGGAGCCGTTGCTTCCGCAGCGCGCGGAGCCGGGGCGATTGTTGGAATTTCCTCGGCGATTGCAGCCTTCGTTAACGTCGCAACCACGGTGATTGTGCGCGACGGCATCCGCGATGTCACCTTGCGCGCCGCCGGCTTCGAAGTTTGGAACCGCGAAGTGGTCAGCAACTGGTCCGTAATTGGACTATTTCTGCTTCTGTTGGTTGGCGCCGCCGTCGTGATCGGATACCTGGTGGTGGTCGTGGCGAAAGCTCGCCGGATTAAGGAGGACTATGCCTGACTCGGTGATTGTTTTAGAAGACGATTCAAATACTCGCCGGCGGTTATTGCAGTTGGGAGTAGGGGCGATGAGCGCGTGCTACGCCGCCGCGATCGGATATCCGGTGTATCGCTATCTGGCGACTCCCGCGGTGCGGGCGCGGGCGGAGGGCCAGGTGACCACCGTCGCGATCTCTGAAAAAAACCTTCCAGGAGCCGGCGCGGCAACCATGTTCCTGTTTGGATCGCGTCCCAGCCTTCTGATCCACCATCAGGATGGGAGCTTCGTGGCCTTCGACGCGGTATGCACCCACTTGGGCTGCACCGTGCGGTTTGAACCGCAGAACAACCGGATCTTCTGTCCTTGCCATGGCGGCACCTACGACATGAATATCGGGTGCGGTGATCGCAGGTCCGCCGCCCAAACCACTGAAGTCCTATCGAGTGGAGGTGACCGATGGCAACATCGTCGTTTCCAGGGTCTAAACCGGCACGGCGGGGTCTACCAGTGGGTGGACGAGCGATTGGGTTTATCCGAGATCGTCGCACTCGCGCGGCATAAAACCGTTCCGCAACACAAACATTCGTTCTGGTATTACTGGGGCGGAATTTCGCTGTTCCTGTTCATCGTTCAGTTGCTGACCGGCATTCTGCTGCTGGTTTATTTCCGGCCCGGCAAGGAAGCCTTCGAATCCGTACGGCAGATCACCTACGACATCGATTTCGGCTGGCTGATCCGCTCGGCGCATTCCTGGTCGGCGAACCTGATGGTGTTCGCCGTGTTCGTGCACATGTTCTCGGTCTTCTTCATGAAGGCCTACCGCAAGCCGCGAGAGTTCGGATGGTGGAGCGGCTGGTGCTGCTGGGCCTGACACTGCTGTTCGGATTTAGTGGCTACCTGCTGCCGATGGATGAGCTGTCTTATTTCGCCACCAAAGTCGGCTTGCAGATTCCCAGCATGATTCCCGGACGTCGGCCCGCTGATCAACGATCTGGTTCGCGGCGGCCCGGAGGTGGGCGAGGCTACGGTGCAGCGCTTCTTCGCTCTGCACGTGGTCGTGTCTGCCGCTGCTGTTTCTGCCGCTGCTGGTGTTTCATCTGTTTCTGGTGCAGAAGCATGGAAACGCGTTGCCGCCGGGCGAAGAGGCCCGCCCGGTCGAGCGAGCGCCGCAGCGTCCCGTTCTTTCCCAACTTCTTCGCCAGGATCTGGCGATGTGGCTGATCGCGCTGAACGTGGTGACGATTCTGGCGACGCTGTATCCCTGGGACCTGGGCAGCCCGGCGGATCCGTTGACTCCGACGCCGGTCGGGATTCATCCCGAGTGGTATTTCATGGCGCAATTTCAGGCTTTGAAGGTCATCGGACGCATGGTTCCCGGGCTGAGCGGGAGAAATTCCGGGCATGGCGCTGTTCGGCGCCGTGCTGATCTTCTGGGCCGTGATTCCGTTGTTCGATCGTGAAAGCGCGGGCGGCAAACGAGCACGGCGTGACGGCGTGGGCCGGCTACGGGCTCCTGTCGGGCATGTTGCTGTTTGACGATCTGGGGCTACGCGGCGCTTTAGAAGGAGCGCTCGAAACATGAATTATCCAGTATGGGATGTCCCGTTGATCGGCAGCGGGTGGGTGATCGGCGCTGATCGCGATCTTCCACGTCATGATCTCGCAGTTCGCCGTCGGCGGCGGGTTTTATCTGGCGCTCGCCGAACGCAAAGCCCGGCGCGAAAACCGCGCGGACTGGCTGGAAGTGATCCGCGCGCATTCCAAGTTCTTCCTGATCCTGACCGGCGTCTTCGGCGCCGTTTCCGGCGTCGGCATCTGGTTCTCGATCGGCCTCGCGAGCCCGGAAAGCACCAGCGCGCTGATCCACAACTTCGTGTTTGGCTGGGCCATGGAATGGTGCTTCTTCATCGTGGAGATCGCCACGGCTACCGTGTATTACTACACCTGGGACCGCGTCGACGCCGAAACGCACATGCGCCTGGGTTGGCTATACGCGGGAACCTCGTGGTGTACGCTGGTGATCATCAACGGCATCCTGACGTTCATGCTGACGCCGGGCAGAGCTGGCTTGCGGTGGCCGGTACAGGCCAGGAAGCCTCGCGTTTCTGGCAGGCGTTTTTCAATCCGACGTATTGGCCCAGCCTGGTTCTGCGCACTCTGATTTGTCTGCGCGCTGGCGGGCGTGTGGGCGCTGGTCACGGCCAGCCGCATCGATCGATTCGAAAAGCCGGACGCTGAAAGCCGAAGTGATTCGCTGGTCGACGCGCTGGCTGATTCCGTCTTTCATGCTGGTTCCGGTCGCCCTGGCGTGGTATCTTTCGGCGGTTCCCGAAACCAGCCGCAAGCTGATGCAAGCCGGGATCAACACCATCGGCTCCGGGCTGTTTACGCAGGTGACGCGCGCCGCGCTGGTGACCACTATGGCTTCGGCGACCATCCTCGCAATCGTGTATTTTCTCGCCTGGCGCAATCCGCAGGATTTCAGCCTGGGTCATGCGGGCGCGGTGCTATTTCTGGCCCTCGCCGCGACCGGCGCAACGGAACATGCCCGCGAGATGATCCGGAAACCGTTCACCGTGGGCCAATACATGTTATTCCGAACGGAGTGCGGCGATCGCAAGTCGCCAGGCTCAATCGAAGTCGGGTACATCACCGCGCAGCCCGTGGAATCACGGGCACATGAGAACAGGGCGAACTGATGTTCCGCGGACAGTGCATGAACTGCCATACGGTCGACGGCTACCGGTCCATGCGGCGGCTGATGCACGGCCGCGACCGGCAAGTGCGATCGCCAACATGCGTTACCATGCTGCACGAGACTCCGCCAACTTCGCCGTACCGGAATTTCATGCCTCCGCTGGTGGGCACGAAGGATGAAATCGACGCATTGATCGGATATCTGGATCGTCTGGAGAATGGGACCGCGGCGGTCACGCAGAGCCGGCGTTGATCGGCTACTCGATCTGGCTCATGATCTTCATGACTTCTACCGGGTAAGTTCGGCGCGGATTATAGGTAAATAGTTTGTCGATCAGAGTCTTTCCCATGTAAACGGGATTCTGAGCGAGCTGCCGCGCGACGTAGTCGATCCCTACTTCTATGCTGGGAAAAGTCTGGCGGCCGGGATGATATCCCCAACGGTTGTTCTCTTTTTCGGTCACGCCGCACGTGGTTTCCCGCACTGAGATGGCTGGCAGCAGGCGATAATCGAGCCCGTAGCTGTCCGCAGCGATTAAATAAGCTTCGACATGGTGCGGCGCGGGGCAGCGATAGGCTCGAAAAAACTCGGCGAGCCGCGCGATGCGTGGATCGGGCCGCGATTTGGGAGCTTTCAGTCGATCCGTTGAATACGCAACCGCGGGTATATCCGCAGTGGTGGTCGCGAAGAAAGTAAGGGCTGTGGCGGCGAGCCCGAAGGATCGGACAGCCCGATAACACGAACTGCGCAGCCAACTTACGGCCTCGACAGGCCGCACACGGATGATTACAATCATTTAAGTTGGCTTTCGACGGATTGCGGTACGGACTTTAGCTGGGGCATACGGATTACAGCGAGAGAGGGAACTGGCCTTCTTGCGCGATGCGGTCGATTTGGGGATGAATACCCGGCTTCCAACGTTTCACGCGATGGGTCACTCGGTACGCCAAAGGGCCACCATCGTCGTGAGTATTGTTCTCGATCGGTCTTGGAATGCACACGAATTCTACTTCAAGATGGTCCGCGGTTGCGCGCACTGTGCTGTAACCGTGCCCGCCAACGTCGATGAAGGACAAGTGCGGAGCGACTTCTGGATTCGACTCCGCCAGCGCTTGTTTCACATCCCCCGTCTTCTGCAAAGCGAGGCTCGCCCGCACGCCGTGCATCATCGAAAAATTTACGGCAGGCTCAACGCGAGCGCCGGCGTCGTGCAGGAAAATCGGCCTCAGCGGATGATCTTTGGGCAGCGAATATTCGAGTCCTTCAAACAGACCCGGAGCCGAGATGGATCCGGTGATAAACTCGACGCCCACCGGATCGAAGGTTTTCGGTGGCAACGAAGAAGAAACCACGCCTGCGGTGAACGCATGACGATCGCCCGCAAGCGCGGCGAATCCAACGATTCCTTCCTTTCGAACGAAATCCAGAATCTCCGCCCGTTCGGACCGGTAGCCGGACCAATCGTCATCGATTAAGACGGCGTACCCCGCGGTGGGCCATTTCGGAAACGGGCCAAGCGGCAAATTGTGAAAATCGGTGCGCCAGTCGAGCATCCCCACCGAATTGCCCCACAATTTCCACGGCGCCTTCGAGGTTCGCAGCCGTTCCAGGAACCAGGTTTTCTGTTCCGCTCCCAACATGGATAGCGGCGGCGCGTTTTTGCGCGGGTTCGGAATGGCGCTTCCGTTGAACTGAATTGTTTCAGGCGCACCTCCCGCGTAAGCACGGCCGGCGTCGAGAATTTCCAGCGCGTCGACGGGAGTGCCCTCAGGGAATCCTTTGGGCTTGAACGGAGCAAATTCTTCGCGATCGACCAGAGTCTCCGAGCGGAAGGAACGATTGTCGGTAAGAATCAGCTCGACATTGCGGCCCCATCGTAGCGTGCGATACAGCTTCAAACTGTTGATGGCCGCGAGATTCCCCGGGTCGAGACCCAGACCGCTCGAATCGAAATTGTGAATCGCGGCGTCTTTGACGCTCGGCGGCGTGTACTGATCCTTGGCGCTAGGCGCGGCGCGTATGCCGCGCGATGGCTGATACTCGAACCAGGCCTGGCAGGCAGCCACCTTTCGCGTTTGCGCCGGGACCACGCCTTCGCCGAAATTTTCCTGCGTCTGCCAGCCCTTCCATGAAAATTCGTGGTTGTCCCACATGTACACGAACGGGAAATAGGCGCGCGCGTCCTGAAGATCGGGATCGATCAGATACGCCCGATATACGGCTCGATAATCGTCGACGGTGGTGGGGACGTGGAAGTCGCGATGCTTTTCGCCGTTGGCATAGCGCACGATGTCGCGGATCTTGCGCGCGTACATGCCTTGCGGGCGATCCTCGGGATACCACACGATTTCGTACACGAAATCGCCCAAATGCAGCACGAATCCCAGGCGATCCTGAGGAGATTTACTTTGGTCTTCGAAGATCATCCGGCGGTATGCGGTCGACGCGCCTTGCTGCACGTTCTGGCAGCTCACAAACGCAAAGTTCACAGGCCGGCTGTCCTGATCGGAAGGAGCAGTCACGGTGCGGCCGATTCTGCTGCCGAAACCTTGTTCGTCGGCGAAGCGATACCAGTAGACGCGCGCAGGTTTCAGATCGGCGGCGAGAACACGGCAGGTCCAGTCGGTGGCCTGGGAAATGGGGGCTTCGGTCGTGGCAATCACCCGCTGAAACGCCGAATCTTCTGCAATCTCTAGAGAAAGAATTTTTGCGGAGCTGTGATCGGAAGGCGGCCGGCGAGTCCATAGGATGACGCTATCGGGATGCGGGTCGCCCGAAGCGACGCCTTGAGGATAAAGATCGCGCCGTTCCTGCCAGCGCATGGCGGAATTTTGCGCATACGCTTTTCGCCACGCCACAGACGCGCCGCAGGAGGCAGCCAACGCCAGGAATTCTCGACGCCTCATGACGACTCCTGCCACCCGTTCCGGACGCGAAGCGCGCGGACCTGCGCGACATGATGCCGGCCATGCCAGGCGTACAGCGAAGCGAGCTGTTCCAGAGATACGTCACCGCGCTTCGGATGACGAAACGTTCTAAGCCAATCTTGTTCCTGGAGGGATCTCCAGGCGAGCATCCAGCGCTGGTGCAGCGCGGTCAACAAATCAAGCGACGGCTCGACGGGACCCGTGCGCGCATCCGGCAGCTCGGCCCACAACGGCTCGGAGTAGCCTTTGATCAAGGGCGCGTCCTCGGTAAGCGCCCATTTGAAGCGAACATACGTGTTCAGGTGGTCGTCGGCGTAGTGATGCGCCACCTGCCTGACGGTCCAGCCACCGGGCCGGTAAGCGGTGTCGAGCTGTTCTTCGGTCAGGCCGCGAACCACGCGCCGCAATTCGCCGGGAGTATCCTCGATCGCGCGTAGGCACTCGCTGCGATTCGGGCAAACGGCGTCCCACTGAAAGCGGCCGATCGGATATTGCAGAGTCTCCAGATCCACTAGGGTCCCAGAAGGTAGCGTATCGTAAACGAGATGGAAGGACCAACCACCATCATGTGAACCCCGACCATCGCCAGAAAGAATTTCGGCGCCAGCGGCCTCTTACCGATAGCCGATAGCGGGATCACGACGAAGGTCATGAAGAAATGCACGGCGATTCCGTAGAGAACGCCGGACAGGATGGCATGGTGGATCAGAAAGGGAAGAACCCTGCTGGCCGCAAAGTAAACCGTCGCCGCGCCGAGCGCGATGGTGAAGTGAAGCGCGACTCCCAACGCCGCAGCGCTCGCGCCACGTTCAAAGGCGCCGTGGCCGAGTACGCCGCTGGCAATGCGCTGAAAAACGCGAATCGGCTTGGCGCCGAAGAATGCCGACACGATCATCGCACTGATGGAGTCCAGCACTCCGCAGACCAGTCCGGCGATCAATACGACGAAGATTCCGTTCATGAATCCGAAACTTTATCTTGCGGCCGAAGCGACGCGCCGTTCGCGCGCATTCGGCCGGACCGAAGCAGAATCGGACGAGTTCAGGGCTTCTTTTTGTTCACCGAGTCGTTGGGACCAGCCCAGCCGCTGATCTGAAGGTTGAATCCATCCGGATCGCTGACGTGGAAACTGGAATAGTCGGGTCCGCCGCCCGTGTCCGGACGCTGGGTATCCGTCACCAGTTTGCGGCGCACCAGTTCGTCGCGAACCTGATCGGTGTCCCAACTGTAAATGCGGTAAGAAATGTGATCGACCAGAGATGTCGGAGCAGGGCGGTTGCCGCGCCCTTGGCCGCTTCCTGCCGCACCTGCGGCAGCAGCCGGAGGCGGTGTAGCCGTCGGCGCATCCGCGGCGGCGGGCGGGCGAAAACGATTCCGCGCCAGAAGAATCGAGTTCCCGAACTTCAGCTCGCACTGATTCCGGCCGTTGTCGTTCGACACTTCCATTCCCATCAGGTCCGCGTAAAAATCCCGCGTCACACGATAATCCTTGACCTGGTAAGAAATGTGATCCAGCTCGACGGTCTTGAAGGCGGGTCCGTGCGCGGGCGCGGCCGCACCAGCCGGGGTTGCGGGCGTTTGTCCATGAGCGGCAGCGGCTGCGGTAGAGGCAAGCGCCAGGCTCTGAATCAACTGGCGCCGGTTCATGAACCCCTCTTCGAAATCGCGCAGCAGCTTGGCGATGATGTGTTCCATAGTGTTCTCCTCGAATGTGCCAACACGGGCGGTTCCAGGGCATCGACCCACACTTGCCCGCTGGTCTTTCGGTGCCCATTCTCGCATGGATCGAGACGACCCCGCCGGCCCTGAGCAAGGCCGATGATGGAAGCGCGCTCAAACTGTCGCCGAAGCGACTTGCCTAGCGCCCCGATGTTACACTGATGTATTCATTATGGCCATCAGTAAGGATCTGCTGGAGATCCTCGTCTGCCCGCTGTGCAAGGCGCCGGTGGAGCTGAAGCAGGACGAAAACGGCCTGAAGTGCGTCGCAGTGCAAGCGGGTGTATCCGATTCGCGACGACATCCCGGTGATGCTGGTCGACGAAGCGCGCATCGAAGAATAGACACGCGTGGCGAATCTTGCTGGAGCGGCTGCCGTCCGGCTCGCGGATCGCCGTGATCCGTCTGCGCTCGCTGGGCGACTGCGTGCTGACCACGCCCGCGCTGGCGCTGCTCAAAGCACATCGGCCGGATCTGCAAGATCAGCGTGGTGGTCGAGCCGCGCTTCGCCGCGGTGTTTCGAGGGAATCCGGACGTCGATGAAATTCGCGCCGGCGGCGGCCTGCGCGGCGGATCTGGTGTCTGAATCTTCACGGCGGAACGCGCAGCATGTGGCTGACCGCGCGCGTGCCGGCGCGAAGCTCCGCGCCGGGTTCGGGCATCATCGCTACAGTTTCATTTACTACGCACAAGATTCCGCGGGCGCAGGAGATTCTGGGAGTCGAGACGGCCGGTGCACACGGCGGAACATCTCGCCTCGGCGATGTTCTGGCTGGGCGTGCCGCGGACCGAGATCCCGCGCGCGAAGCTGTTCGCCGGCGACACGCGCCGGATCGCGCGCCGTACGCCGTGATTCATCCGTTCGCGTCGGCGCCGGAGAAGACCTGGCCGGCGGAGCGATTCCTCGCGGTCGCGCGACACCTGCGCGATAGCCGGGCTCGAGCCGGTGTTTCTGGCGGGCCCGGCCGACGACGCTGCGCCGTTCGCGAACTTCCGAGGTTTGGCAGAACGCGCCGCTGGCGCAGGTGAAGAGCCTGATGGCGGGCGCAGCCTGTTCATCGGCAACGACAGCGGCCCGGCGCACATCGCGGCGGCGTTCGGCGTGCCGGTGGTGGTGCTGTTCGGCCCGTCCGATCCGGTGACGTGGGCGTCCGTGGCGCACCGAAGCGCAGGTGCTGACGTCGCCGGAGGGAATCGACAGCATTGCGGTTCGACGAAGTGATCGCGGCGGTCGAAACGCTTGAAGGTGCGCGCATGAGGGAACTGGCGCGGCTGCTGCGCTATTCGCGGCCGTACACTCCGCACCTGTTGCTGTCCGTGCTGCTGATGGCGTGCGTGGGCGCGGCGCAGGCGCTGACCGCGCTGCTGATCGGGCCGATCTTCGACCGCGTGCTGAATCCGGCATCGGCCGAAGCGCCGGTGCTGCTGTTCACCATTCCCATTTCGAACACAACCGTGTATCTGGACAGACCTGATGCCGGCGTCGCATCCACAACGTGTGGACCATGGTGGCCGTCGGCGATCCTGGCGCGTGTTCCTGATCAAGGGCGTGTGCGATTACTGCGGCAATTATCTGATCAACTACGTCGGCTTTTCCGCGGTGACCGATCTGCGGCAGACCGTGTTCGACCGCGTGCTGCATCAGGACGCGCATTTTTTCGAGACCAATTCGACGGCGCGCGTGATGTCGTCGATCATGAACGATCTGGAAAAGATCCAGGTGGCGACTGTCGCACATCCTGGCGGATCTGGCTGCGGCAAAGCTTCACCGCGCTGGCGCTGCTGGCCGTGGTGCTGCAAACCGACTGGAGACTGGCCGCTGGTCAGCCTGACGGTGCTGCCGTTCGTGCTGGTGCCGACGCTGCGGCTGGGCCGGCGCATCCGCCGGACCACGCGCAGCGCGCAGGACGACGCCGCGGAGCTGAATCAGGTGCTGCAGGAGACGCTGAGCGGCCACCAGGTGGTGAAATCGTTCGGCGCGGAGGAGATCGAATCCAACCGCTTCCGCGACCGCGCCGAGCGGCTGCGCCGCAGCAATCTGCGCTACGTCGCGCAGCAGGCCATCGCGTCGCCGCTGATCGAGTTCTTCGGCGCGATCACCATCGTCGGCCTGCTCACGCTACGCGCGCGCGCAGATCAAAGCCGGGCGCGATGACCACCGGCGAGTTCACCAGCTTCGTGATCGCGCTGCTGATGCTGTATGAGCCGGTGAAGCGGCTGACCGGCATCCACAACATCTTCCAGCAGGCGCTGGGCGCGTCGCAGAAAGTGTTCGAGTATCTGGATCGCGATCAGCAGGTCAAGGAGACGTCCGGGCGCGGTCAAGCTGGCGCGCTTCGAGAAAGTCGATCGTGTTCGACGACGTCAGCTTCCGCTATCCGAGCGCGCCGGACGGATTCCTGCTGGATTCGATTCAGCTGGAAGTGAAGGCCGGGCGAGGTGGTGGCGCTGGTGGGGCCGAGCGGCGCGGGCAAGACCACGCTGGCGAATCTGGTGCCGCGCTTCTACGACGTGACGGCGGGCGCGGTGCGCATCGACGGCCGCGATGTGCGCGATCTGCGGCTGGCTTCGCTGCGCGACAAGATCAGCATCGTGGCGCAGGATACGTTCCTGTTCAACGACACGGTGGCCAATAACATCGGCTACGGGCTGCCGGCACGCCACGCGCGAGCAGATCCAGCGAAGCCGCTCGCAACGCGCTGGCGGAAGAGTTCATCTCTGCGCATGCCGGAGGGTTACGACACCATCATCGGCGAGCGCGGGCATGAAGCTCAGCGGCGGCCAGCGGCAGCGGCTGGCGATCGCGCGGGCGCTGCTGAAGAACGCGCCGATCCTGATTCTGGACGAAGCCACTTCGCATCTGGATACCGAATCCGAGAGTGCTGGTGCAGCGCGCGCTGCAGAACCTGATGGAGCATCGCACGGTGATCGTGATCGCGCACCGGCTTTCGACCGTGCGGCGCGCGGACAAGATCGTGGTGCTGGATCGCGGGCGCATCGCCGAAACCGGGCACGCACGAAGAGCTGGTCAGCCACGGCGGCATGTATCAGCGTCTGCACGAGCTGCAATTCCTGGAACCGGACTCACTGGTGAATCCATAAGATGAGCCGACTCCCCTTCGCAGCATGACCGGATTCGCCCGCGTGCGCCGCCCGCTGGGCGACGGCGAACTGGTGGTCAGCGTGAAGAGCCTGAATCATCGCGGGCTGGATGTGCATGTGCACGCGCCGTCGGCGGCCGATCCGTTCGAAAACGCGATTCGCGCGCTGGTGAAGAGCCGCGTGGCGCGCGGGCACGTGGAGGTGCGGATCTCGCTTCCGCAGGCGCTCGTCGAGCGGAACCGGTGGCGCTGAATCGCGCGCTGCTGGAGGAATATCTGAAGGCGTTTCGCGAAGCGGCCGCGGCGCACGGGCTCGATGCCGCAGCCGGATCTGAACGCGGCGCTGCGGATTCCGGGAATGTTCGGCGAAGCGTCGCGAGAGCCGAAGCCGCCGGCCGGAACCGAAGCGGCGCTGCTGGACGCGCTGGACGAAGCGCTGGACGAGCTGAACGAGTTTCGCGCGCGCGAAGGCGCCGAGATCGCGCGCGGAAATGCGGGCCACAACGCGCGGGTCGCGCGCGGCGGCCGAACGAGATGGAACAGATCCGCGCGGGCGCGGCGGCGGCGTTTCCAGAACCGGCTTGCGGAGCGCCTGAAGGAGCTGCTGAAAGGCGCGCAGATCGATCCGCAGCGGCTGGCGCAGGAAGCGGCGATCCTGGCCGACCGCAGCGATATCGGCGAGGAGCTGGCGCGTCTGAAGATTCATTCCGGCGCAACTGGCGGCGCTGCTCGATGGCGGGCGGCGAAGTCGGCAAGAAGCTCGATTTCCTGCTGCAGGAGATGAATCGCGAGACCAACACGATTCTTTCGAAGACCAGCGGCGCGGGCGAAGCCGGGCTCAAGATCACGGAGCTGGCGCTGGCAGCGAAGGCGGCGATCGAGAAGATCCGCGAGCAGTCGCTTAACCTTGAATGACCGGAATGACGACAGTCTTCATCATTTCCGCGCCTTCCGGGTCGGGCAAATCGACGCTGGTCGCGGCAGCTGATGCGAGCGCGTTCCGGACCTGCGTTTCTCGGTTTCCTACACCACGCGCGCGCCGCGGGGCAGGAACGCGACGGCCAGGAGTACTTCTTCATCTCGCGCGAGGAATTCGAGGAGCGCGTTGGCCAAGGGCGAGTTCCTGGAGCATGCCGAGGTCTTCGGCAACTACTACGGCACGCACATCGAGCGAGCTGGATCGGGCGGCGGCCGAGGGCGTCGACCTGGTGCTCGACATCGACGTCCAGGGTGCGCGACAATTAAAAGAGAGGATTCCGGACGCGGTTTCGATTTTTATTCTTGCGCCCGAGCCGGCAGATTCTGGAAGAGCGGCTGCGCGCGCGGTCCCAGGACTCCGAAGCGGTGATTGAGCGCCGGTTGCGCGAGGCCGCCGAGGAGATTCGCAATTATTCGCTGTACGATTACGTGCTGGTGAATCGCGAGGTGGAGGCGTCGGTGGACACGCTGGTGTCGATCGTCAAAGCCACGCGCAGCCGGCGCGACCGGATGGAAGAACAGATCCGCCCGATCCTGGAGACATTTTTGATAGCATGCCCGAAACTAATTTCAGAAATACCGCCGCGAGCGTGATTCCGGACGATCCGGAAGCGAGCGCCTACCGGTTCATCATCGTCGCCGCCAAGCGCGCGCGCCAGTTGCAGAACGGCGCGCGCAGCTTCCTGCCCACCACGTCGAAGAAGCCGACCGTCGCCGCGATGGAAGAAGTGCGCCGCGGCCTGGTGCAATACGACGATCCCGCGATCTCAGCGTCGCGGAACAGCTCGCCACTGAAGAATAGGATCGATGATGCGATGAACGTCGCGCTCGGCGTCGGCGGCGGCATCGCCGCGTATAAAGCGGCGGAACTGGCGCGCGCGCTGATGGAGCGCGGATTCTCCGTGCAAGTGGTGATGACGCGCGTCGGCGGAGGAATTCATCCGCCCGCTGACGTTCGCCGCGCTCACCGGACGCAAGGTGATCACCAGCCTGTTTTCGCGCCGCAAGCGCTGAGGACACGCTCTCGAGCGCGATCGAGCACATCCGCGTGGCGCAGGAGAACCAGATCCTGGTGGTCGCGCCGGCCACCGCGGATCTGCTCGCCAAGTTCGCTCACGGGCTCGCCGACGATTTTCTGACCACCATGTATCTGGCGTTCACCGGACCCGTGGTGCTGGCGCCGGCGATGAACACCAACATGTGGAATCATCCGGCCACGCAGGAGAATCTGCGCATCCTGCGCGAGCGCGGCCACGTGATCGTCGAGCCGGACGACGGCGCTCTGGCCTGCGGCATGGTCGGGCCGGGACGGCTGGCGGAGCCGGAGGAGATCGCGGAAGCGGTCGCGGCCGCTGGTCGAGCACGCCACGACAGGCGCGATCTGGAAGGCGAGACGGTGCTGATCACCGCCGGGCCCACGCAGGAGCCGCTCGACGCGGTGCGCTATCTCACCAACCGGTCCAGCGGAAAGATGGGCTACGCGCTGGCCGAAGAAGCCGCGGCGCGCGGCGCGCGCGTGATGCTGGTTTCGGGACCGGTGAATCTTGCCGCGCCGCGCGGCGTCGAAGTGATTCACGTGCAGACCGCCGTCGAAATGCGCAAGGCCGTGATGGATCATCTGGAGCAGGCCACCATGATCATCAAGGCGGCGGCGGTCGCCGATTATCATCGCGCGAATCCGCCGCAGCAGAAAGTGAAGAAGACCGCCGCGCGGCTTGTCGCTCGAGCTCGATCCGACGCCGGATATTCTGGCCGAAGTGGGCCGAAGAAGGGCGACCGGCTGCTGGTCGGGCTTCGCGGCGGAGACGGAGAACCTGATCGAGGAAGCGCGCCGCAAGCTGGAATACCAAGAATTGCGACATGGTGGTGGCGAATCTGGTTTCGCAGGAGGGCATCGGCTTCGAATCGGATGAAAACGAAGTGGTGCTGGTGCTGCGCACCGGCGAAACGATTCCCGTCGAGCGCGCTCCGAAACGCGCGATCGCGCGCCGGATCTTCGACGAGATGATGAAGCTGCGCCTGGCCCTGCACGCTGCGCAATGAATCGGGATGAGCTGCGGCAGCGCCTGAGCTTCTATCGCGACCTCGGAGTGAAGGAAATCTATCAGCGCGGCGTTACGTCGAGGCCGTCTCCGGCGCGCTGTCGATGCCGAAAGTCGAGCCTGCCCGTGCGTCTGCGCTTGCCGTCGCTCGCGCCCGACGGCGACACGCTCGCTCAAAATCCGCGAGGACATCGGGCGATTGCCGCCGCTGCCGGCTGTGCGAGGCCGCGCGAAGATCGTCTTCGGGTCGGGCAATGAGCAAGCGCGCCTGGTGTTCGTCGGCGAAGGTCCGGGAGCGGATGAAGACGCGCAGGGCTTCCCGTTCGTCGGCCGCGCCGGGCAATTGCTGACGCAGATGATCGAGAACACGGCGTCGAAAGAAGGCATTCCGATCCGGCGGCCGGATGTCTACATCTGCAACGTGGTGAAGTGCCGGCCGCCGGAGAATCGCACGCCGCAGCCGGATGAAATGGAAATCTGCGGCCAGTTTCTGTTTCGCCAGTTGATGGCGATTCGGCCCAAGGCGATTTGCGCGCTGGGCTCGACCGCGGCGAAGGCGCTGCTCGCGACCAAGGACGGCGTCACCCGGCTGCGCGGGCAATTGGCACAAGTGGCGCGACATTCCGGTGATGGTGACGTATCATCCGTCCTACCTGCTGCGCCCCTACAATCAGGACGCCAAGCGCGAGGCCTGGGAAGACCTGAAAAAGGTCCTGCACTTTGTCTACGACTAGACGCTTATGCGCGCGGCCGGTTCATCACCTTTGAAGGTCCGGAAGGCAGCGGCAAATCCACGCAGCTGCGCATGCTGGCGGCGCGGCTGCGATCGGAATCGGCACGAAGTGCTCGAAACCGCGGAGCCCGGCGGCACGCCCATCGGCATGCAGATCCGGCGCGTTCTGCTGGATGCGCAAGAATCAGGAACTGTGCCCGACCGCGGAGCTGCTGCTGATGTTCGCCTGCCGCGCGCAGAACGTCGATCAGTGGATTCTGCCGGCGCTGGCCGAAGGGCAGATCGTGCTGTCCGACCGCTTCACCGATTCGACGCTGGTGTATCAGGGCATCGCGCGCGGCCTGGGCGCAGAGGTGGTCTATGAAGTCGACCGCATCGCCTGCCGGGGCCTGGTGCCGGATCTGACGCTGGTGATCGATATCGATACCGAGACCGGACTGAAGCGCGCGCATCCGCGCAATCGCAGAACGCAGGACGTCGAAACGCGCCTCGATGAGCAGACGATCGAGTTTCATCGCAAGGTTCGCGACGCGTATCATCAGCTCGCCGCCGATGAACCGAAGCGCGTGCGGCTGATCGACGGCGGACAGGACGAAAACGCCGTCGCCCGCGCCGTTTGGGAAACGGTGCTGCCGCTGATCACTGCCGCCTAAAATATTCCCATGGACCACCTGCGGCGCCGCATCGCTTTAATCCTTACGGCGATGGCGGCGATCCTCGCGATCGGCACGGCGGGCTTCGTGCTGGATCGACCATTATCCGGTGTTCGACGCGTTTTACATGACGCTGATCACCGTCACGACGGTGGGGTACGCGGAAATTCATCCGTTGAGCCACGCGGGGCGCGTTTTCAACTCAGTCCTGATTCTGTTCGGCGTCGTCATCATGCTGCTGGCGATCGGCGCGATGACGCAGACGGTGATCGAGCTGGAGCTGAACCAATTTTTCGGAAAGCGGCGGGTCAAAAGCATGATCGATAAACTGGAAGGCCACATTATTTTGTGCGGCTACGGACGGGTCGGGCTGGGCGCGGCGGAAGAGCTGATGCAGGCCGGCGCGAAATTCGTGGTGGTGGACATCGACGACGAACGGGTGGAGCGCGCCATCAAGGCCGGCATGCTGGCCGTGGCCGCCGACGCGAATCGCGATGAAACTCTGCGCGACGTCGGCATTCGAGCGGGCGCGCGGCCTGATCGCGACCCTGGCTTCGGATGCCGACAATCTGTTCCTGATTCTGTCGGCGAAAACTCTCAATCCGAATCTGCATCTGTCGGCGCGCGTGGCGGAGGAAGCGTCGGAGCAGAAGATGCGCCGCGCGGGCGCGGATTTTGTGTTTGCGCCTTATAACAGTACCGGGCATCGCATGGCGCAGGCGCTGCTGAAGCCGCATGTGCAGCAGTTTCTCGATTTCACGACGCAGAACATGGGCCTCGACGCGGGAATCGAACAGGTGCGGATGTCCGAGCGCAGCGCTTTCGTCGGGCCAGTCCCTGGCGGAGATGCAGGTGCGGCGCGAACTGGGCGTGATCGTGCTCGCGATCCGGAAAGCGAGCGGAGAAATGCTGTTCAATCCACCGGCGGAGGCCAGGATCGCGGGCGGCGATCATCTGATCGTGATGGGCCGCCCGGACGGGTTGCGAAACCTGGAGCAACTGCTCACCGGAGCATCCGCATGAAGGTTCTGACGCCCGAGCAGATGCGCGAAGCGGACCGCCTGACGATCGAGCGTGGCACTCCCGGCGAAGTGCTGATGGAAAACGCGGGGCGGCGCGTGGTGGAAGTGATCGAGCGCGAGTTTGCTCCACTGTTGCTCCAGCGCGTCGTCATTTTTTGCGGGAAGGGGAACAACGGAGGCGACGGCCGTGTGGTCGCGCGCCTGCTGCGGGATCGGGTCGCGGCGCTGCAAGTGGTCGCGATGACGGAATCTCCCGAGGTTCAGGTCGACCAGCCTACGCTGATCGTCGATGCGCTTCTTGGAACCGGTCTGAAAGGGCCTGCTTCGGGCGCTGCGTTGGCTTGCATCCGGGCGATCAATGCCATTCGAGGCGCGCGGGTGATTGCCGTGGATGTGCCATCCGGTCTCGGCGGTGGCCCCGAGTTCGTCCGCGCTGACGTCACTGTGACCTTCGCGGCGCCTAAGATCGAACATTTTTTGCCGGAAGGCGCGGCGGATGCCGTGGGCCGGTTAATCGTCGCGGACATCGGTATTGCGCCGGATGTTTTGCAGTCCGACGTGGAACTTTCGGAGGCTCACGATTTCGCGCCGCTGCTCGGGCCGCGCAAACTCGAAACGCACAAGGGCGACTTCGGACATGTCCTGGTGATCGGTGGGGCACCCGGGAAAATGGGCGCCGCAGCCATGTCCGGGCTCGCGGCGCTGCGGATGGGTGCGGGATTGGTGACGGTCGCGTGCTCGGATTCGTCGCGTTTGGCGCCGGAGCTGATGTCGGCGCCGCTCGATGATTTCACGCTTGAAAAAATAACCGTGGTCGCGGTGGGGCCGGGGTTGGGACCGAATCGGGCATTACTGGAACGCCTGCTTCAAGAAGTTCACGTGCCCATGATCATCGACGCGGACGGCTTGAACTCGATCGCGGGCACCGATTTTCGCGGGCGCGGAGTCGAAACGATTCTTACTCCGCATCCGGGCGAGATGGCTCGGCTGACCGGCTCGAAAGTGGTGGATCGCCTGGGTGTTGCGCGCGGATTTGCGAAAGAACGCAATGTTTGCGTGGTGCTGAAGGGCCATCGGACGCTGATCGCGTTACCGGACGGGCGGGTTTGGATCAACGCGAGCGGATCGCCCGCCATGGCGAAGGGCGGAACGGGCGATGTGCTTACGGGAATGATCGCCGGCATGGTAGCGCAATTTCCCAACGACATCGAGCGGGCCGTTCGCGCCGCGGTGTGGCTACACGGCCGTTCCGGCGAGATCGCCGCGCTGGAGCTGACCGACAAATGCGTGATCGCCACCGATTTGCTGCATTATCTCCCGAGGGCCATTCGTGAGTGTGTTTGAGACGCACTCTGAAGAAGAGACCATCGAGCTGGGCCGCGCCATCGCCGCGCGTCTTCCCCGTCGAGCCGTGGTGCTTCTGATCGGCAACTTGGGCGCGGGCAAGACGACGCTTGCCAAGGGAATCGTGCAAGGCCTGGGCGCGGCGCAGCCGGAAGACGTTTCCAGTCCGACGTTCACGCTGATTCACGAATACGGCAGTCGTGTATATCACATCGATCTGTACCGGTTGGAGCGTGCGGAGGAAGTCGCGACGCTCGGCCTGGATGAAATTTTCGAGCGCGACGCAGTGGTGCTGATCGAATGGGGAGAGCGTTTTCCAGAACTGATGCCGCAGCGCGCCATCCAAATCCATTTGCGTGCCGGCACTGGCAACACGCGGGAGATCGCGCTGGAGGCGAACGGCAAACTCCGATCATCCTAATCAGGTCTTCTTAGCCGTTCCCCGTTTCTTTTTCCGCCCACCCGCTGAGCTCGATTCGTACATCGTCGACAATTAAGAAAGCATCCTGTGCACCGATCATTACCTTTTCCAGAAAGGCAAGGACGAATTCGCGGTTATTGCAGTTCTGATTCAATTGAACGGAGATGATGTTTGCCGCGGCGGCAACCCGCTTAGCGCCCTCCTGCAAGCCGAGTGGGCTCACGATGATCCCACCGGCGGCTCCGGTATCATCGATTCTGTACGCCAGTGCAGCGACTCTCTCCTGACTTTGCTTCAACGTCGTATGTCGCCTGCATTCGACAATCACGAAACCAGCACCATGCTCCTTGACACCTTTTCCATCGACTTGCCAAGTCGTGCCAGTCCGCAGCCCCGTAATTCGTTGCTTTTCCTCGACATATTCCAAACCGAACTCACGAGCGAATTCGCCCAGCAAGAAGGCAGCGACCTGTTCGTACGATATCCACGCAAGCTCCATTGCAGCCTCAGTCCGATTATCTCAGATCACTCTTCGCGAGGAGACCGATCAATAATTGTCAACTGAGAAACGCCGCGGACCGCACATAGGTCTTCGGCGCGACCACCGCTGGAGGCTCGGTAACACGGTTCGGTATCAGTTCCTAATCGTCCTTTCGTAGTTTGCTTTCCCGACTTCCAGCGCTCGTTCATAGAACGGAGCAAAAAGGAACAATCCGCACGCAATTGGGGAAAGAGTCCACTCAGGGAGATAGGCTTCAGCGAGGAACGCTCCGGCGATCCAGAGGTTAAATAAGGTCCACGTCGCGAAGCTGAGCTTTGGGAAGGTAACTGTCTTACCTCGGGCTGACCAGCTGAAGAGAGCGATCATTATCCAAAGCCAGAACCTTTTTGGAATGGATTTTACGGTGCTCTCATCCACTACGGCTATCTTTGCTGTGTCGAAAATGATCAAGGACAGCAAACCGAGGGCCGAAAACACCAGCCACAAGATGAAGAAAATCTTGAAACCGGCGAGGAACTCCCCTAAGGTCAGGTAGCGGAAGTAGAAGTGATCTGGTTTCTCTTCCGAATGAGAAAGGGACACGACACTATCACTTCGGCTTGCCCCGCCCGATTCTTTAGAATCTAGATGCCCGAGCGCCCCATTAATACCTGTTTGCGCGCCTTGGAGAACGACCGCCGCGAAATCGCGGTAGATTGGTGAGAGGAGCGCGAATGGCGACGGTTCCCCGCATTCTGACTTATGACGAATGGCTCCAGATGCCGGGGGTCGAGGACGGCAAAGAGGAAGTTGTCAATGGAGAATCTTTCGTCAGGCCGCCCAACCGGTACACGCACGCTGAGATCGTTCGACGCCTGACCAAAGAGCTATCCGCGCGGATCGATGAACAGGCAGCCCGGGTTTTCGGCTCCAGCATTAGCGTGCTCATCAGCCGCGATCCACTGACGTGCCGCGCCCCCGACGTGCTGGTTTACCGGCGGGAACAAATCGCGCGCGACGAAAACGATGTATTGTGTTCCGCACCCGATCTGGTGATCGAAATTCTCTCGCCTTCGGAAGCCAAGCGGCGCAAACAGCAGAAGCTGGACGACTACGCCCGCATCGGCGTCCCCGAAGTCTGGATCGTATCTCCGGAAGCGCAGAGCGTGGAAATCCACCTGCTCGCTGCTGGGCGTTTTGCACTCGACCGGATCCTGGTGGATGGCGAAATTGCGCCCGCGCGTTTCCCGGATGCAAAGATCCCGATTCGCGAAATCTGGCCTGAGTAGTTTGCAAGGATAAATCTCTTTGTGACAGTAAGTTACAACTAAGTATTGTCACTCATCGCCGGAGTGTGCTAATAATAGAGCTTAGGTTCTGGGCGGTTCCGCCAGACCCTTTTATCAACGAAGGATTTCTCAAAAAACATTCTCAAGGGAGGTTGAACTATGAACATTCGACCGCTCCACGACCGCATCGTGGTCAAACGGATCGAAGAGGAAGAAAACAAGATCGGCGGGTTGTTCATCCCCGATTCGGCCAAGGAAAAACCGCAGCAGGGCGAAGTCGTCGCCGTCGGCAAGGGCAAGCGCGCCGACGACGGGAAGCTGATCCCGCTCGGACGTGCAAGGCCGGCGACCGCATCCTGTTCGGCAAGTATTCCGGCTCGGACATCAAGATCGACGGCGACGAGTACCTGATCATGCGCGAGGACGAAGTTCTCGGCGTGCTCGAAGGCGAAGCAAGAAGGCGAAAGCTTAAGTGAGGAGACGAACAACATGGCAGCAAAACAAATTGTCTATAGCGAGAATTCCCGGCAGGCGATCCTGCGCGGCGTGAATCAACTGGCCGACTGCGGTGAAAGTGACGCTGGGTCCCAAGGGCCGCAACGTGGTCCTCGAGAAGAAGTTCGGCGGGCCGACCATCACCAAGGACGGCGTGACGGTGGCCAAGGAAGTCGAGCTGAAGGATCCGCTCGAGAACATGGGCGCGCAGATGGTGCGCGAAGTGGCTTCGAAGACCTCCGACGTCGCCGGCGACGGCACCACCACCGCGACGATTCTGGCGCAGTGCGATCTTCCGCGAAGGCGTGAAGAGCGTGGCCGCGGGCGCGAATCCGATGGCGCTGAAGCGCGGCATCGAGAAGGCCGTGGAAGCAGTGGTCGAGGAAGTGAAGAAGTTCTCCAAGCCCGTTTCGCGGCGACATGATCGCGCAGGTCGGCACCATTTCCGCCAACGGCGACGCGACCATCGGCAACACCATCGCGGAAGCGATGAAGAAGGTCGGCAAGGACGGCGTCATCACGGTGGAAGAGTCGCAAGACCATGATCACCGAGCTGCAGACCGTCGAAGGCATGCAGTTCGACCGCGGCTATCTTTCGCCCTACTTCATCAGCGATCCGGAGCGCATGGAGTGCGTGCTCGAAGATCCCTACATCCTGATCCACGAAAAGAAGATCAGCAACATGAAGGACCTGCTGCCGGTGCTCGAGCAGATCGCGCGCTAGCGGCAAGCCGCTGCTGGTGATCGCCGAGGAAGTGGAAGGCGAGGCGCTGGCGACGCTGGTGGTCAACAAGCTGCGCGGCACGCTGAATGCTTGCGCGGTGAAGGCTCCGGGCTTCGGCGATCGCCGCAAGGCGATGCTCGAAGACATCGGCATCCTGACCGGCGGCAAGGCCATCTTCGAAGAGACCGGCATCAAGCTCGAAGGCGTGCAGCTCGAAGGATCTGGGCCGCGCCAAGCGCGTCACGGTCGACAAGGACAACACCACCATCATCGACGGCGCCGGCAATGCGAAGGCCATCGAAGGCCGCATCAAGCAGCTTCGCGCGCAGATCGAGGAGACCACTTCCGATTACGATCGCGAGAAGCTGCAGGAGCGGCTGGCGAAGCTGGCCGGCGGCGTCGCGGTGATCAAAGTCGGCGCGGCCACCGAGACCGAAATGAAAGAGAAGAAGGCTCGCGTCGAGGATGCTCTGCATGCCACGCGCGCGGCGGTCGAGGAAGGCATCGTTCCGGGCGGCGGCGTGGCTCTGCTGCGCGCGGCGGCGGCTCTCGACAGCCTCAAAGCCGAGCACGACGAGCAGATCGGCGTCAACATCATCCGCCGCGCTTGCGAAGAGCCGGTTCGCCAGATCGTCGGCAACGCCGGCTACGAAGGCGCGATCGTGATCGAGAAGATCCGCGCGAACAAGGACACCAATTACGGCTTCAACGCCGCAACCGGCGGTGTACGAGGACCTGGTGAAGAACGGCGTCATCGATCCGACCAAGGTGACCCGCTCGGCTCTGCAGAACGCGGCTTCGATCAGCGCGTTGATGCTGACCACCGAAGCGATGATCGCGGAGATCCCGGAGAAGAAGTCCGCTCCGATGCCGGGCGGCGAGCACGGTCCCGGCGGGATGGACTACTAAACCACCGTTACAATCGAGAAACAGGCCGCCCGGTTGGTTCGGGCGGCCTCTTCTTTTGCGGTCCGCTTAAACTAGAATTATGGCCGTCGCGCGCAAACCCACGCCTGAACAACTTCTGCAACGCGTCGAAGCGGAGCAGCGCGAAGAACAGCGGGGCAAGCTCAAAATTTTTCTCGGCTACGCTTCCGGCGTCGGCAAATCATTTCGCATGTTCGATGAAGGACGCCGCCGCAAGATGCGGGGCCAGGATGTCGTCGTCGCGGCTAGCCAACTCACGCTTTCGCACGAAGTGGAGGATCTGCTCCGCAATTTCGAAGTGATTCCTCCGCCCGCCGATGCCACGGGCCCGGCTATCGACGTCGACGCGGTTCTGAAGCGGCATCCCGGCGTGTGCCTGATCGACGGCCTCGCGTATCAGAATCCGCCCGGAAGCAGGAATGCGCAGCGCTGGCAGGATGTCGAAGAGCTGCTGGCGGCCGGCATCAACGTCATCACCTCCATCAATCTGCAGTTCATTCAGGAAAAACAAAAAGAAGTGGAAGCGATTCGCGGAAAGACCGTGAAGGAGTCGGTTCCCGAAGCCTTCATCCGTACCGCCGATGAACTGGAACTGGTGGACGCCGCGCCCGAATATTGCGTCCATCATTCCGTGGAGGGCGGCCAACCGTCGGCCCTCGATCCGTCGCAGCTTCAGCGGCAGCTCTCCGAATTGCGCGAGATCGCGCTGGTTCTCGCGGCCGACGTGGTGGACCATCAGCTCGAAGAATATCTTCGCAGCCAGGGAATCTCTCAGATCTACGGCACGCATGAGCGCATTCTGGTGTGCATCACGCCGCGCTCGAACGCCTCCGTGATGATTCGCCGCGGCCGCAAACAGGCGGACCGTTTCCACGGCCAGCTCGACGTAGTTTACGTGCAGCAGGACGATCTCAGCCCCAAGGATCAGGAGGTTCTCGACCGCAACCTGGCGGCCGCGCGCGAAGCTAACGCGAAGGTCGAGATCCTGCACGCCGAAGACGCCATCGGCGCGATTCTCGAGTACGCCGCCCGCAACGGCACTACACAGATATTCGTCGGACACAGCCAGCAGACGGGCTTTCTGAATCGCTGGAAGGCGAATCCGGTGGAGCGCCTGATCATGGAAGCGGACGGCATCGACGTGCGCGTGTTCCCGCATGCGTGACCGGCATGAGTGATGCGCCGCGCGGCAAGCTCAGAATCCTGCTCGGCTACGCGGCCGGTGTCGGCAAGACCTACAAGATGCTGGAAGAGGCGCAGGAGTTGAAGCGCGAAGGCCATGACGTGGTGGTCGGGTATTTTGAGCCGCACGGGCGCAAGGACACCATCGCGAAGCTGGACGGACTGGAAGTCACCCCGCGCCGGCTCATCGAATATCGCGGGCGCATGTTTGAGGAGATGAATACGGAGGCCATCCTCGGGCGTCATCCTGAAATCTGCGCGGTCGACGAATTTCCGCACACCAACATTCCCGGATCGGAGCACGCCAAGCGATGGGAAGACGTGATGGTCCTGCTGGACGCGGGCATCAACATCATCACCACCATGAACATCCAGCATCTGGAAAGTCTCAACGATCAGATGCGCGAGGTCACCGGCGTGCAGGTGCGCGAAACCATTCCGGACTGGGTGGTGAAGCAGGCCGATGAAGTGGTGCTGGTGGATCTGCCTCCGCGCGCGCTGCTGAATCGCCTCCAGCGCGGCGTCATTTACGGGCAGGATAAAGCCCAACGCGCGCTCGACAACTTTTTCAAGGAGCCGACGCTCGCCGCGCTCCGCGAGATGGCCCTGCGGCAGACCGCGCATGAAGTGGAGACGCGCCAGGATGAAGTGGAGCCGCAGCCGGAAAATCCGGAGCGTATTCTGATTCACGTGACGGAGTCGCCCGCAGCCGCGGCGTTGATCCGCAGAGGCAAACGCGTCGCGGATTATCTGAAAGCCGATTGTTTCGCGGTGGCGATTCTTCCTTCACCGGATCGCGAGCAACTGGAGCGTCACCTGGAGTTCGCGCGCAAGCTGCACATCGAGACGCGCATGCTCGAAAGCTCGAATCCGGCCGAAGCGCTGGTCGATTTCGCACGCCGCAACGGCGTCACGCAGATCTTCCTGACCAAGCCGGAGCGGCGCACCATTCCGTTCTTAGGAAAGCGCGCGCTGGCGATGGACATCGTGCGTCTCGCGCAGGATCGGCAGGTGACTATCGTGGCGGAACGGCGGCACGCTTAAATTTGGCCACAGATGGACGCCGATAAACGCCGATTAAGCCCTAAATCTCTCTGAATAGTCCCCCGCCGTCACTCCTAGGATTCTGACGAACGATCTGCGCATCGAGTCCGCGCTTCCGAATCCGCAGCGCATCGCGATCTCCTTCAAACCCTCCTTCGATCCTTCGAGCAGCGCACGCGCGGCGTCCACGCGCGTCTGCTCCACGAATCGCGCCGGGGTTACCTTTTTGTCCGACGCAAACACGCGGGCAAAATGCCGGGGACTCATTCCGCATTGCGCCGCCAAAGCCTCCACGTTCAGATTCGCGGTCAGATTTTCGAAAATCCATGCCTGCAAATCCTCGATCGGACGCCGCGAGCTCGCTTGCGCCGCCAGCAGACCGCTGAACTGCGATTGCCCGCCCGGCCGCCGCAGGAAGATCACCAGATCGCGCGCGATTTCGAGCGCTTTGCGCTGGCCGTGATCTTCCTCCACCAGCGCCAACGCCAGGTCGATGCCCGCCGTTACGCCCGCCGAGGTGTACACATTTCCGTCCTTGATGTAAATCGGATCCGGCTCCACGCGGAAATTCGGAAATTGGCTGCTCAGCTGGCCGCACCATTTCCAGTGCGTCACCGCGCGGCGGCCGTCCAGAATTCCGGCCGCGCCCAGCAGCATCGCGCCGGTGCAAATCGAACCAATCCGCCGGACGCGCCCGCTCATGGTCTTCAACCAGCGCAGGAACCCCGCGTCGCATAGAATCTCTTCCGCGCCGTCGCCTCCCGGAACCAGCAGAGTATCTACAGTTCCACGCACTTTGCGATAATCGCCAGCGCCGCGCAAGACCAGGCCGCTGCTTGACCCCACCAGGCCCTTCGGATCGTTCGAGACCATCTCCACGCGGTACCCGCCGCAGCGCGCGAAAACTTCGTACGGCGCGGTCAAATCGAGGATTTGAATGGGTGGAACCGCGGCGAACACAACCCTGCGCATGTTGTCAGTGTGGCAGGATTTGTCGTGAAAATGGCGCGACCGCCAGCGCACCCTTTTGCTTCCGCCCGCGTCCCTCTTCGAAGAGGAGTTTGCCCATGTTGCAGGATCTTCGCTACGGCGTTCGTGTTCTGGTTAAGAATCCCGGATTTACGCTCATCGCGATTCTCACGCTTGCGCTCGGCATCGGCGCGAATACGGCCATCTTCAGCGTGGTCTATGGAGTCCTGCTGCGTCCGCTGCCGTATCAAAACGGGGGACGCCTGGTGGTGCTGCATCAGCAAGCGCAGCGCGCCGACCTAAAAAACATCCCGTTCGCGGCCAAGGATATTTTCGATTATCGCGATCACAATCACACGCTGGACGGGGTGGTGGAACATCACAGCATGAATTTCCTGCTGCTGACCAGCGATTCGGCGGAGCGCGTCAACACCGCCGTCGTTTCGGCGAACTTTTTTGACGTTCTGGGAGTCAAGCCGCTGCTGGGCCGCACCTTCGTCGCCAGCGATGAGGATCACGGCGCAGACGCCGTTCTGATCCTCAGCTACGAATATTGGAAGGCCCGCCACGGTGGCGATCCGAACATTGTCGGCAAGGTTTTTCAGATGAACAACCGCCCGCACACCGTGATCGGCGTGCTGCCGCCGATTCCGCAATATCCGGTGCAAAACGACGTGTACATGCCCACGTCGCAGTGCCCATTCCGCTCCTCGGCGGGGTTCATAAATAATCGGAAGGCTCGCATGATGACCGCGTTCGGGCGTCTGAAACCCGGCGTTTCGATCGAGCAGGCGCAAGCCGACCTGAGCACGCTGGCGCATCAGATCGAGCAGGCGAATCCGGACGTTTATCCGGCGAGTCTCGGTTACGGCTTGGCCGTCGCGTCCCTTCAGGACGACTTGACGCGCCGCGCGCGAACCACGTTCCTGGTGCTGTTGAGCGCGGCCGGGCTGGTCCTGCTGATCGCCTGCGCGAACGTCGCGAATCTTCTTTTGGCGAGGCTGTTGAAACTGGAACGCGAGCTCGCCATTCGCAGCGCGCTGGGCGCTGGAAAACTCCGGTTAGTGCGCCAGCTTATGACCGAGAGCGTGATGCTGGCCCTGGGCGGCGGCGCTCTCGGCTTGGCCATCGCGCCGGCTGCCATGGCCGTGTTGGTGAAATTCGCCGAGCAGTTCACGACGCGCGGCGCAGAAGTCCGCATCGACACGCCCGTATTGTTCTTCACTTTGGCGGTATCGCTGCTGACCGGCGTCGCGTTCGGACTCGCGCCGGCGTTTTCGACCGCGAGCAATCTGGGCGATTCGATGAAGCACGCCAGCGGACGCAGCACCGGCAGCCGCGGCGGCCAGCGCTTGCGCAGCGCTCTGGTGGTGGCGCAGGTCGCGGTTTCATTCATGCTGCTGATCGGAGCGGGTCTCATGATTCGCAGCTTCTTGAAGCTCCAAAGCCAGAATCCCGGTTTCAGCGCGGATCGCGTGCTGGCGATGCGCTTGAGTCCCAATTTTTCGAAATACACCCAGCCCCAACAACTGACTACCTTGTACGATTCGATTCTCCGGAGTGTTCGCCAGGTGAGCGGTGTTCAGTCCGTGGCGACGGCCACCGGCTTCCCGTTCAATCCCGCCGGTGTTGCTCAAGGACCAGGCAGCACGTTCTTCGAGATAGAAGGACGTCCGGTCTCGAAGGGCGAAGCCGCGCCGCAGGTCGACGTGACCGTGATCAGCCCGGATTATTTTGGGACCCTCCGCCAACCCATGATCGCAGGCCGCGATTTCACGGATCACGACGACGCGAAGGCGGTGCAAGTCGCGATCGTGAACCAGACCATGGTCCGCCACCGCTGGCCCGCGGAGGATCCCGTCGGCAAACGTATAAGCTTCGATCAGGGCAAAACGTGGGTGCAGATCGTCGGCGTGGTGGGCGACGCCAAAGAATACGGCCTGGAACGCGCCGTCCACGATGAAGTGTACGCGCCTGCCGCGCAAAACGGATTCGCCAACAACCTGGTGGTGCGCACCGCCGGTGACCCGATGAGCGTCGCGGCCGCGATTCGAGCCGCGCTTCATTCTGTCGATCCGCAACTCGCCATCGACCGCATGAATACCATTGAACGGTTCGAGCACGAGTCCATGGCCTCGCCTCGCGTGACGGCGATTCTGCTGGGCCTGTTCGCCGGTCTGGCAGTGATCATCAGCGCGTGCGGAATCGCGGCGGTGATGGCGCTGTCGGTCAGCCAGCGTACTAACGAGCTGGGGATCCGCATGGCGCTGGGCGCTTCGCGCGAATCCATCGTTTACATGGTGGTGCGCCATGGCCTGGCGCTGGCCATCGCCGGAACCGCGGTGGGGTTCGCCGGCGCGATCGCTTTGACGCGCCTGCTCTCGTCGCTGCTTTACGACACCAGCCCCACCGACGTTGAGACCTTCGCTGCAGTGTCGCTGTTGTTCCTGACCATCGCCGCGATTGCGTCCTTCGTACCTGCGCGTCAGGTTACCTCCATCGATCCGCTGGCGGCGCTTCGTCAAGAATAATCGGACCCTCAGGCAGAGCGCGTTATCCTAATTGCTTCTGGAGAATTATGAAGCGCTCGCTCGTAGTGTCCCTATCGTTCCTCCTGGCCTTGCAGGCGCAGGATCAGACGCCGCAAGATCAGACGCCAATGATATCCGTTCCTCCGTCCTCTGACCGGTTGCACGGCCTCTTGCGTCCCTACGCGGCCCGCGAAGTTTCGCCCGCCAGCTTTGAGAATTCCGCGCGGATTCACGATCTGATGCGCGCCGGCAACTTGTATCTTTCCCTGCCGGACGCCATCGCGCTCGCCATCGAAAACAATCTCGATATCGAGCTTGGCCGCTACTCGATTCCGATCGCGCAAATGGAAACTCTGCGCTCCAAAGGCGGTGGATTGCCTCGCGGAATCCTGTTCACGCTCGCCCAACCGCCAACGGGTGTTGGAGGTCCGCTGAGTCCGCTGGTGACGCAGGCGGCCACGCAGTCGACGCCCGGAACCGCGGTATCCAGCAATGCCCTCGAACTCGGCGTTCTTTCCGAGCCTCAGCTAAACCTTGCGGTGCTCAGCCCCATCCCTTTCTCGAACGGCTCGCCGATTCCGGCCTTCGACCCGGTCCTCTTCGCCGACTACAACTGGACGCATCAAACCGTTCTGAACGCCAACACCACCACCAGCGGAATCGGAGCTTTAGAGAACAACATTCAGACCGGCAATGCAGGCTATCAGCAAGGCTTCAGCCCCGGAACCAATGTGAGCGTCGCGTTCAACAACACCCAGGAGAACACCAACTCCCCGAGAAACGTCGTAAATCCGTACATCAATTCGGACCTGTCTCTCACCGTCACGCAGCCCTTGATCCGCGGTTTCGGCCGCAAATTGAACGATCGTTTTATCCGCATCAGCGTCGGCGAAGAAAAAATCACCAGCCTTCTGTTCCGCCAGCAGGTGATCGAGGTCGTTTACGGCGTGGTGCGACTTTATACCGACCTGGTCGCGCTCACCGAGGATGTGAAAGTGAAGCAAGAGACGCTCGCCTTCGCGGAGAAGCTTTACGACGACAACAAGCAGCAAGTGGACGAAGGCACACTCGCTCCACTTGAGCTGAGCCGCGCCCGCGCGCAGGTTTCCGGCAGCCGCCAGGATCTGATCAATTCGCGCGGGCTTCTCGAAGAGCAGGAAGCCATCATGAAAAACGTGCTCACGCGCCGCGGCAATCAGGATGCCGACATTCGCGCCGCGCACATCATTCCCACGGATACGCTGAACGTCCCGGCTGCCGAAGAGACACAACCCATCGATCAACTCCTGGCCGAAGCTTATAAGCTTCGCCCCGACCTCGGGCAGGCCGGCCTGCAAGTGGACATTTCGGAAATGAGCCTGGCCGGCTCGCGCAACAATCTTCGCCCCGAGCTGGATCTGGTCGGCACGGCGCAGAACAACGGCTTGGCCGGCCAGCCGCTGGTGATCGGTGCGGATCCGCGCTTCATCGGCGGCTTCGGTACGGTGCTCGACCAGATCGCCACGCGCAAGAATCCGACCTACGCGATCGGTCTTCAGCTCACGGTGCCGCTGCGCAACCGCATCGCGCAGGCCGACGCGATTCGCGACGAGCTGATGTTGCGCCAGACTCAGATCCGCGAACGCCAGCTTCGCAACCAGGCGCAAGTGGAGGTGGAAGACGCGCTGATCGCGATGCGCCGAGCCCGCGCGTCCTATGAAGCGGCGGCGGAAACGCGCGCGCTCCAGGAACAATCGCTTTCGCTCGAACAGGCGCGCTACGCCGAAGGCGTTTCCACGAGCTTTTTCGTGATCCAATACGCGAGCCTGGTGGCGCAGGCGAAATCGTCTGAAGTGGCCGCGAAAGGAGCCTACGTGAAAGCCCGTGCTGCTCTTGCCCGAGCGGTCGGATCGATCCTCGACGAAAACCACGTGACGCTCGAAGCCGCGCTGAAGGGTCACATGTAAACGATCGATTGACGCAACAACGCTGACCGCATTGCTGGTGAGGCTCGGTGAAATGTGGCGCGGGTCCAGACAGACTCTGGCGCGCGCGGCTCTGTTTGTTTACTGAGCGCCGCTAGAGTCGGTGGACGCATCATGCCGAAAACTCGGCGCCCCACTAATCTTTCAAATACCACGGCACATTGATCACGATGATCCGCTGGCTCCCACGCACCAGCAGCAGCGTCTTCAACACACCCGCGCGCTTATTGTGCAGCAGGTGATGATACCAGCGCCGCTCTACCAGCTCCGGAACCACCACTGCGATCAGCCGGCCCGGATTCTCCTTTTCCATCTTCAGGACATACTCGATGATCGGCCGGAGTATCAGACGGTAGGGCGATGAAACGACCACCAGCTCCGGTGGAGGCAACCCCGCCTTTCGCGCGGGAGCATCGGCGTAGCTCATCCAATCCTTGCAAAAGGCGTCTTCTGTTTCCTCGGCCGCCTCCACGTGCAGCGCATGCACCTCCGGGGTCAGCGTGTAAGCAAATCGCAGGGCTTTCTGCGTGATCCGGCTCCAGTTCTGGATCGGCACCACCACCAACGGGGCTTGCAGATTCGATAGATCCAGCGGCACTCTGCTGGCCGTCGCTAACGCGACCGTGTGATAATGGCGCCGCACCGCGCCCATAATCCCTAACAGCACCGGAATCAGCAGCATGGTGACCCACGCGCCTTCGACGAACTTCGCCACCAGCACCACGATCACCGTGATGCCCGTCGCGATCGCGCCCAGCCCGTTCACCAGAATGTGCTGGAGCTTGCCCTGGTGGCGAAGCCAGTGCATCACCATCCCCGCCTGCGACAGCGTGAACGCGAGAAACGCGCCCACCGCGTACAGCGGAATCAACCGGTCCGTCACGCCGCCGAACAGTACCAGCAGCATCGCGGAGAGTACCGCCAGCACGTAAATCCCTTGCGAAAAAACCAGCCGCCTTCCCGCCGACCCGAACGAGTGTGGAAGATACCCGTCCTGCGAGATGATCCGGCACAGCCGCGGAAAATCCGCGAACGCCGTATTGGCCGAGAGCGCCAGCACGATAAGAATCGACGCGATGCTCACGTAGTAAAACAATCCCTGCCCGGTCACGGCCAGTAGCAGCATGGAGAGCACGCTCTGATACCCTGCTTTTCCCGGATCGGTGGCGCCGATGTGGTACGCCGAAACCAGGTAGGCGATGCCCGCCAGCAGCATGATCAGGAGCGCGATGATGATCGTCAGCGTTCGTTGCGCCGTGGGAGCCGTCGGTGGGCGAAACGCTTTCACGCCGTTGCTGACCGCTTCGACGCCGGTCATCGCCGTGCAGCCGCTCGCGAAAACCTGCATCAACAGCCAGGCGCTCACCGTCGCGGCCGCGGCCGGCATGTGTGGAGGCGCAATCACCGGCAGGGGATGTCCGTTGGCAATCAGCGTCTTCGCCAGCCCGATCAGAATCGCGACCAACAGGCAAACCACGAACAGGTACGTCGGAATCATGAAGATCACGCCGGTTTCGCGAACGCCGCGCAGATTCACTATCGTGATCACCACCAGAATCCCCACGCACATCACCAGCGTGTGCGGCAGCAGCTTGGGTACGGCGGAAACCAGGGCTCCCACACCGGCCGAAATCCCCACGGCCACGGTCAGTACATAATCGATCATCAACGCAGCCGCGGCCAGCAGCCCCGCGAACGGTCCAATGTTCTGCCGGGCTACGGTGTAGGACCCGCCTCCACCAGGATACGCGGCGATGGTTTGGCGGTATGAGAAGTAGACGATCACCAGCAGCGTGATGATGCTGAAGCTGACGGGAAGAATGTAGGCGATTCCTGCCGCGCCGAGCGGAATCAGCAGCGTCAGCGCAGCCTCGGGTCCATAAGCCGCCGAACTGAGCGCGTCCAGCCCGAAGATAGGAATCCCCGCCGCAGGACCGATCTTCTCGGCCCGCTCGTCTTTGGAGGCTAGCGGTTTGCCAATGAGAACGTCGAGAACAGACACAGGTTCTATTGTGTGTCATTTATGAGTTGTATGCTCTGGAAAGGACTCGAATCCGCGGAACTCTGTGTTGCCACGTGCTCAGGCCGCGACGAATTGGCGACTCGGAACGATGGTTTATCGGCCTCAACTCGTACGAGGGGCTGCCAGGTCGCGATAAATGGTTGAACAGCCACGAAAAATCGACTCCGCCAACGTTAGAGCGGCCCCTCCGCAGCTTCGCCGTTCGTCTTTCGGTGAATAACGGGACCTAACCTTGCGCTACTCTCCCCGCATCGCCGTCGTTGGATCCACCCGGATCGCTCTCAGCGCCGGGACGAAACTCCCCGCCACCGTCATGACCAGGCAAAGAGCGACCGCGCTTGCAAAGGTCGCAGCGTCGTTAGGCTTGACGCCGGCCAACAGGGCTTGTAGCTGATTGCCCGCTCCGTACGCGAGTACTGCGCCGCACCCGATCCCGATTCCGGCCAGCACCACTCCATCCCAGACGATCATTCGAAGAATGTCACCCGAACGCGCGCCCAAAGCCATGCGCACTCCGATCTCCTGCGTCCGGTTCGACACCGCGAACGATAGCAATCCATGAATCCCCACCGCCGCCAAGAGAAACGCGATGAGCGCGAACGACCCGAGTACGGTCACCTGCACCCGTCGCGGCCCGGTTTGCTGCTCCACGATATTCGACAGCGTGCGCATGTCGGAAACCGGCTGCTCCGGGTCTGCTTCGCGGATGATCCGCCGCAGCGCCGGCGCCAGCGTCGCGGGATCTACCGTCGACCGTATCGCCAGATCCTTGGGCGCGTAGGAGGTCGGACCGCCGTCGGGCAGTTGCTGATACGGCATGTACACCTGCGGCTCGGCGACGCGCTCCAGCCCGCGCACGCGGATGTTCCCCACGATCCCGACGATTACACGGTTGCCCGCCCCTCCGAACTGAATATGACGCCCGATCGGATTCTCGTTGGGAAAGTAGAACTGTGCGAAGGATTGGCTGACCACCGCGACCAGCAGCCCGTCGGCGCGGTCCGATTCCGCCACGTCGCGCCCCGCCAGCAGCGGAATTCCCATGACTGAAAAATATCCCGGCGTGACGAAACGCGAGCTCGCGCTCTTGCGCTCAGACACCGGTGTGGGATGCCCCTCCACCTCCACCGGCCATAGCCCGCCGCCCACCACCATTGGCAGATAGGTGACGTACGCCGCGCCGGTCACGCCCGGAAGCTGACGCGCTTCGGTGAGCACGTGCGTGTAGAACGGCTCGCGTGCAGCGGTCCGTGCGTACCGAGGCATGGGCAGCGACGTCCGTAGCGTCAGGACATTCTCCGGCCGGAATCCGGGATCGACGGCTTGCACGCGCCACAAGGCCCGGATCAGCAGCCCGCACGAAACCAGCAACACTACCGACAGGGTTACCTCGGCGATCACCAGCATCGACCGCAGCCGCTCCTTCTGCCCGCCCACGCCGGACCGCGAGCCTTCTCTCAACCCGCTGCTATCGCTTCCACGGCACACCCGCAGCGCCGGAACCACGCCGAACAAAATTCCGGTTCCACAGGTCACCAGTGCCGCGAACAGCAGCACCCGCAGATCGATTTGCGGGACCTCCGCGATCGGCAGATACACCGGCACCAGCTTCGCCAGCATCGGGAGCGCGGCGTAGGCCAGCATCACTCCCAGCGCGCCGCCGACGATCGAGAGCAGCAGGCTCTCAGTCAGCATCTGCCGGACTAATCTTTCGCGTCCCGCGCCCATCGCCGCGCGGACGGCTAATTCTTTGCGACGCGACAGCGCCCGCGCCAGCAGCAGGTTCGCTAAATTCGTGCACGCGACCAGAAGCACACAGAATGCCGCGCCCAGCAGCACGTACAGCACGGTCTTCGCCCGCTCGGGAATATTATCGTCGCGCAGCCTTTCGACCGTGACGCCGATGTGGGCCAACTGTTTCGGATACTCCTGTTCCAGTTGCCGCCCGATGGTATGCATTTCCGCCGAGGCCTGCTCGAACGAAACCCCGCGTTTCAGCCGGCCAACGCCATAGAACCAGGTGTCCGTGCGATCTGCGATCTCCTGCGGCCTCCATCGCGCGGTGGTCCATAGCAGAACGTCGCGCGTAGGAAATTTGAAGTTGTCGGGCATCACCCCGATCACCGCGTATGGATTGCCGTCGAGCACGATTTTCCGCCCCAACACCGCCGCATCTCCGCCAAATGTGCCGCGCCACAGGCTTTCGCTCAGCAGCACGGTTCCAGCCGAATCGGGGCGGTCGTCCTCCAAAGTGAAATACCGCCCGAGGGTCGGCTTCACTCCCAGCGTCGCAAACAGGTCGCCGGTCACCACAGAGCCCACCAGTTGCCGCGGCTCCCCCTCGCCCACCAGGTCGACCATCGAGCCGCGATACGCCGACATCGATTCGAAGGAAGTGCTCATGCGCTGCCAGTCACGGAAATTCGCGGGCGCGACGTCGTAATCTTTGCAGCACGTCAACGAGTGGTCTTCGTACAGCTTCACCAGCCGGTCTTGACCCGGGAACGGAAGCGGGCGGATCATGACGTGATCCACCATGGTGAACGCGGCCGTGGTCGCACCGATGCCCAGCGCCGAAACTACGATTGCGGTTAGCGCGAATCCCTTGGCCCGTCCGAGCGTGCGCGCGGCATATCGCAAATCATGCGCCAGAATGTCGCCGTGGGCCCGCAGGGCGTTCCACAGCACCTCGAAGAAAACATCGATCCAGAGCAGCAGCGGATTGGTGTCGCGCCGGCGCTGGGCGAAAATCGTGGACATTTCATCGCCATATTCGGCGCGGAACGACGCGGGATAAAGATAGAGAAGCGCCTGGTAGAATCGCATCACGCCCTCCCGGGAGCGAAGCCGCTGGCGCGCGCCAGCCGGACTAATTCCGTGAGCCGCCGCGCCTCGGCGCGCGCGACCGCCGCGCCGAACGGAGTGATCCGGTAGTAGCGGCGCCGTTCGTCGTCGTTTTCAGGGCTCGGACGCTCCTGCGTCTCGACCAGCAATCCTTGTTCGAGCATGCGCTGGATTGAGCGGTACAGAGTTCCCGCGCTCAATTTCAGCGCGCCGCGAGTACGCGCCGCCACATCCTGGATGATCGCGTATCCGTGGCGGTCCTCATCGGCCACCGCCATCAGAATATGAAACGTCGCCGACGGCAACGGAAGCAGGGATTCGGAGTCTTGCATACGTCCATTATATGCATAGTGGATATATTGTCAATGGCTATACTGGAATTGTTATACTATGCAGAACATATGCGCGAACATCTGGGCGAGTTCGAACAAATCGTATTGCTGGCGCTGCTCCGCCTGGGAGAGAACGCATACGGCGTGCCGGTGCGCCGCGAAATCGAACAACGGACCGGACGGTCCCTGACGGTGGGCGCGCTGTATCGAACACTCGACCGTTTGGAAGAAAAAGGCTATGTTTCTTCGCGAGTTGGCGATCCGGTCCCGGAGCGCGGCGGGCGCGCCAAGCGATACTTTCGGGTGGATGCGTTGGGACTCAAGGCGCTGGGCCAGACCCAGCGCGACTTGGCCGCAATGTGGGAAGGAATCGACCTGAAGAAGGCTCATCATGTCTCGTAAGTGGGGAAGAATCGCCGAATACGCGCTCGGCGACATTCTCGAGGAATATTCGACCGGACGGCGGTCGCGTTTATGGCTGTGCCGTCAAGTGCTGAGCACCATCTTGCCAGTGGTTAAATTGAACCCGGAGGGACCCATGTTTTCGGCATTTGGAAACGATGTTCGTTATGCGGCGCGCGCCCTCGCCAAGAATCCCGGATTCGCGGCCGTCGCGATTTTGGCGTTGGCGCTGGGAATCGGCGTCAACGCCGGAATTTTCACCGTGCTGAACGGCGCGGCGCTGAAGCAATTGCCGACGCCCGGAGCGAACCAGCTCGTAAGCGTGTATCAGGAGCTGCGCGGGAAGATCGAACGCAACGTACATGGGTCGAACAGCATGTTCTCGACGCCCGAGTATGAGGATTATCGCGATCACAATCATGTATTTACTGGACTCGCGGCATATGAGCCGTTTCTTCAGGCGACGCGTGGCGGCGATCGGCCCGAGCAGCTCTGGGGGCAGCTCACCTCCTGCAACTATTTCGAGGTGCTGAATGAGCCGCCGGCGCTGGGCCGAGTGTTCACGGCTTCCGATTGCGCGGCGCCGGGTGCAAGCGCGGTGGTGGTGATCAGCGACGCTCTGTGGCGGAACAGTTTCGGCGGCGACGCCAATATCGTGGGTAGCAAAGTTATTCTGAACCGGCGCCTGTTCACGGTCGCGGGTGTTGCCAAGCCGGGATTTACAGGGACCGAAGCGATGGCCGCGCAGTTCTGGGTCCCGTTCAGCATGCAGGGCGCCCTGGATCCGGCGTACGACTTTTATGGCGGCAACTGGAGCTGGCTCGCGCTGTTGGGACGTGCCAAGCCGGATGTGTCGCTGGAACAAGTGCGCGCGGATCTGGCTGTCATCGCGGCGCGCATCGACGCCGACCAGGCGAACCGCTCGACCAGGCTCGACGTTTTTCGCGCGACGCTGCTGGGCATGCCGGAAGAGCGCCAGGCGACCAGCATTGTGGGGGGCTTGAGTCTGGCGGGCGCCGGGATGGTGCTGCTGATCGCCTGCGCCAATGTTGCCAACCTGCTGCTGGCACGTGCGGCGGGGCGGCAGCATGAGATCGCGATCCGCCTCTCGGTGGGCGCGACCCGATGGAGGCTGATCCGGCAGCTACTCACCGAGAGTATGCTGATCGCCCTGGTGGGCGGCGGGCTTGGATGCCTGCTCGCGTTTCCGGCGTTCAATGCGATCGTACGTGTGATTGAAGAGCATCTTCCGCACGGCTCGCCAGTGTTGACGTTCAATGTCGCGCCGGATTGGCACGTGCTGACATACGCGCTGATTCTGACCTTCGCCACCGGGATCGTGTTCGGCCTGGCGCCGGCCCTGCGGGCGTCGCGGCCTGATGTCAGCGGCGCGCTGGCGCGAAGAGCCGGTGGAGGTTTTCTGCGCCAAACACTGGTGGGAGTCCAAGTGGCGGTTTGCATGGTGCTGCTGGTGGCGGCCGGACTGCTGTTGCATGGGCTGTGGGTTGCCCAGACCGTGGACCCGGGATTCTCCATGAAAAACATCGCAACCGTGTCCTTCGGCCTGGAAGGGCAGGGATATACGACGGAGCGGGCGGCGGCGTTTCAGCGGCAGTTGGGACAACGGCTGGAAGCGGCGCCGGGTGTAGAAGTCGTATCGGAATCGCGCAGCACCCCGCTCGGCGATGAACATTACGGAACGCAGTTTACGATTCAGGGCGAAGCTCAGCCGCGCAATGTTCAGATCAACTGGGTCTCGCCGGAGTATTTTTCTGTGATCGGCCTTCCCATTCTTCGCGGACGCAATTTCACGAAGACGGAAGCAGAAACAGGAGCGCCGGTGGCGATCCTGACGGAGTCCACCGCGCGGCATTTCTGGCCCAATCAGGACCCTCTTGGAAAGACCCTTCGTGACGGCGACGGTAAGCGCGAGTTGGAAGTGGTGGGGATTGCCAAAGACGCACAGGTTTCAAAAATCGGCTATTCCGACACGATCTATTTGTATCTGGCACCAGGCCCGAAGGAGCAGATGAGGATGCAGTGGATGGTTCGCTACGCGGCCGGCTTCGGTCCCGCGGCGACGGCGATTCGGGACGCAGTGGCGTCCCTCGATCCGGATTTGCTGGTGGATGTACAGCCGCTCGAAGCGAATCTTGATTTATGGCGGTCGATCTCGCGTATCGTCGCGTCGCTTGCCGGATCGTTGGGCGCACTGGCGCTGCTGCTCGCCTCAATCGGGATTTATGGAGTGGTCGCGTTTGCGGTGAGCCGGCGTGTGCGGGAAATCGGGATTCGCATGGCGCTGGGCGCGGATGGAGGCGATGTCAGGAATCTGATCTTGCGTCAAGCGATGATGCCGGTGGCGGTGGGAGGGTTGATCGGCATCGCAGGATGCGTGGCGGTGTCGAAGCTCTTATCGAGCATGCTATTCGGGGTGAGCTCGTACGATCCGGTAACGTTCGTCGGCGTGCCGCTGATGCTGTTGGGAGTGGCGCTATTCGCGAGTTATATTCCCGCTCGAAGAGCCGTGCGCATCGACCCGATGGTCGCGCTGCGGTACGAATGAATAGCGACTGCTACATCCCCATCAGATTAGGAGCCAGCTTCACGTAACCATGCTCCTCGGCCCAGATGTTCAGGGGCGCCGTGGCGATTTCGTCGACGACGGGATCAGCCAGCCCATTCTTGGTCAGATCGATGGACTTGAGATAGGTTTTGCAAGTGTCGCAGGCTTCGACGCGAACGTGTTCGAACTCGGCTGCGATGTAAACCGGCAATTTCTCCTTGTCCTCTTCACCGCAGTTGGGGCAGAGAATGCGCCGGAACTGCCATTCGATGGCGCAGAGCGAACACAACAGCGACCGCTTCCCGCCGTCGCCTTCGCCACGGAGGACGGCGAGGCCCGGACGCGAGCCGCAGAAGGGGCAAACAGGGCCGGTCCAATCAGGGTCGATGTGTCCGCGGGAGGCAAGGCGCGCGGCAAACGGCTCGAGCAGCGCCTGAGCGAAGAACTGGGCGCGCGCGTCGGCTTCATCGGCATTGCCTTCCCAGCATTGCGCGAGCAGGTCCAGACGCGCGGCGTCGGTCGAAAGGTGTTCCCAGGCGAATTCGGCGATGGGCGGCGCGAACTTCGCGACTACCGCGAACAGATCGGGAAACCAGCGTAGCAGGTCCCGAAGATCGGAAGAAGTTTGTTCGTCGAAGACACGCTTCTGAAATCTTGCCAGCTCGGAATAGAAATTGAGGAGTTCGGCTGCGGCGGGATGCTGGCCAGCCAATGTGGCGGCACGGGCAATTCTCCGGTCATAGGGCGATGTCATTTTTCCGAAAGCGATTTGTACCACAATTCATGATGCGCCTTCGCCCAGGATCGCGGAACATATCCGATCAACATGCCGCGGAGGCCGCCAGGGACCATGAAGATCCCCATGTAGACATGGATGATGAAAGCTCCAATGGTCACCAGGGCGGAGGCTTCATGAATGAGCACCATCAGCGGACGCAACCAGAAGAGAGGCGATGGAATGATTTCTGGAAACCACATGACCAAGCCGGAAACAATAAGGCCGATAGCGCCATAAAACATGACCCAGTAGAACTGTTTTTGGCCGGCATTGAAGCGCCCGGCGGGCGGGACTTGGTCGTCTTCGTTCTTCACGTAACGCTCGACTTCCTTCATCCACAGGCGGTCGGACGCGGTGATGTTCATATCGCGGCGCCAGATGGAGTGCATCCACAGGGCGCAGGCGAAAAATCCGAGGCCGAGGATCGGATGCCAGAAACGCGAAGTCGGGCCGCCGCCGAAAGCGCTCGCCATCCAGAAAAGATACGGCGAATAAAACGCGAGGCCGGTGCACAGGCAGTACAAATAGCCGAAGCCAGTCACCCAGTGACAGATCCGTTCGAGGAAGGTGTACCGCTCGACTTCACTCTTCATGTTTGTCCTTAGGCCCGAACCGGAGATAATGCGCCACGACGCCGATCACGCCGGCCGTCACCGCGAGATTGCCAAGCCACTTCACAGGACCCTTCCACAATCGGACCAGAAGCGGGACTTGCGGATCCTTGGGAAGGCCGCCGTAGCGTTCGGGATGCTCGATGTCGTGCAGGACGTACATGACATGGGTGCCGCCGACACCTTGCGGGTCGTAGAGGCCAGCGTTTGTGTGCGACGTGTGCTCTTTTAACTGCGCCACGCGCGTTTCAGCAAGCGCGGTCATATCGTCTTTACTTCCGAAATGCAGACATCCGGTGGGGCAAGCTTTGATACATGCGGGTTCTAAACCGGCACCCACACGATCCGAGCATAGCGTGCATTTGTGAACCTTCTTAGTTTCCGGATTGAATTTCGGAATATTGAAAGGACACCCAGTGACGCAATATTGGCAACCAATGCAATACTCCTGTTGAAAATCGACAATGCCGTTGGAGTATTGAACGATGGCTGAATCAGAAGGGCACGCGCGCAAGCATCCCGGGTCTGCGCAATGCATGCATTGATCCTTGCGCATGAGCCAACTGAAGGTGCCGTCCGCGGCGGTGTATTCGTCAAACCGGATCAGGTTGTAATAATTCCACGCCGTGTCCGGCATGGTTTGATAAGTGTTGTCAAAAGTGGTTTCGCGGAATGGATAGCCGTTCCATTCAAGGCACGCGACTTCGCAAGCCTTGCATCCGATGCAGGTGGTAACGTCGATCAGCTTCGCAACGGCGTAATCGCGCGACGTGTCGCGTCCCGGAACAGGGCCTGCGTGGCCGGAGATGGCGCGAATTTCTAACGGTCCGTTGCTCATGCCTTCTCCACTTTCACCAGGAACCCTTTAAATTCGGGTGTGTAAGCGTTTGGATCGGTTACGGCCGGAGTCAACGAATTCACCAGCATGCGTTCGGTGCGGCCGGCATCCTCCTGAATGCCGCGATAGCCGAAGTGAATCGGGATTCCAATCTGGTAGACTTTTTCGCCGTTGATCTGCATCGGCTTGATGCGTCGCGTGACCATCGCTTTGGCGATGTAAGTGGCGCGGGCGCTGGATACTTTCACGTGCTCGCCGCCTTTAATTCCGAGGTCCGCAGCCAACTCGGCCGGCAATTCGACGAATGGCTCAGGGATCAGCTGCACGTTCATCTGGTTGTTCTTGGTCCAGTAATGATAGTGCTCGGTTAGACGGTAAGTAGTGCAGATAATGGAAAATCCCTGCTGCTTGGTGCCCCATTTATCCGCGGAGCTCATGAATTTCTTCACTACCGGATTATTCGACTGTTTTGGATGCAACAGATTGTCAACGGGACTTTCAAATGGCTCGTAATGCTCGGGGAACGGGCCGTCCGCCATAGCTGCCAACGGGGCGAACAAACGGCCGACGCCTTCGGGATTCATGATAAAAGGACCCAGGCGATCCTTAGGCGCCGAATCCGGCTTGAAGTCGGGAACATCGTTGCCGAGCCAGCGCTTCTGGGCTTCATTCCACCAGACTTGTTTGCGCGAAGGATCCCAAGGTTTGCCGGAGACATCGCAGGACGCGCGATTGTAGAGCACGCGCCGGTTCATAGGCCACGACCATGCCCAATTGGGATAGATTCCGAGGCCAGATGGATCGTCCGTGCCGCGGCGCTGGATCAGCGCGCCGGCTTCGGTCCACGATCCGCACCAGATCCAATTGCCGGACGACGTGGTTCCGTCGTCTTTCAACCACGCGAAGCCGGGTAACTGCTGGCCAGCCTTCACTGAGGCGCCGGTAGCGTCGGTCAGGTTGGCGAAGGCTTTCCCGTTGAGCTCGCGAGCCACTTCGGACAACGATGGAACTTGCGGAGTCGTGTAATTCCACGTTAGATTCAGAATCGGGTCGGGGAATTTGCCGCCCTCTTTCTGATATAGTTCGCGGACCTTGAGGAAAATGCGCGCGACGATCTCGTGATCGAGCTTGGCATCGCCGGGAGGCGGAACCGCGACCCATTTCCATTGCAGCCAGCGCGCGGAGTTCACGAAGGTCCCGTCTTTTTCCGCGAAGCCTGCGCCAGGAAGCCGATAGACCTCCGTCTTGATATCCTTCATCTCCTCAGGCTTAATGCCAGGAGACTTCCAGAACTCGCTGGTCTCGTCCGGATAGATGTCGCAGACCACCAGAAAATCGGCCTTTTTCAACGCATCGATATTCTTGTACGAATTAGGCCCGATAGCGACGCTGTTCATTCCGAATGCCAGCAGTCCCTTCACCTTGCCAGCATACATGTCGTCAAATAGATAGGCCCACGAATAATTCCGGTCGACTTTCGGTAAATACTGATAAGCCCAGTCGTTCTCCTTCTTGGCGGCGTCGCCATACATGGCTTTCAGCAGGGAGACGGCGAACTTGGGAGTATTGCTCCAATAATTCCACGAATCCCAATCGCCGGGCTTCGAGGATGTTGGCGTGATGCGCGTCATCCACGCTTTGAAGTCGGTATCGGCGGGAATAGGTACTTTGAGATATCCCGGCAGGTTATCGAAAATGCCGGCGATGTCGGTGGCGCCTTGAATATTCGAATGCCCGCGCAAGGCGTTCACTCCGCCGCCGGCACGGCCCACATTGCCTAAAAGCAACTGAAGCATCGCGGCCGTTCGGATAATCTGCGTTCCGAACGAGTGCTGCGTCCAGCCGACCGCATAGATAATGGTCGCGACCTTGGTCAGGTCGCCGTCTTTACGGATGGAGGTGAATAGATCGGCGGCCTTGAGGAATTGATCTTTGGGGATGCCGGTGATCTTCTCGACGATTTCAGGCGTGTATCGCGAATAGTGTTTTTTCAGTAATTGATACACGCACCGGGGGTTCTCGAGAGTTGGATCCGAAGTGACTCTTTCGGGAAGGCCGGTGGCCGGTCCGCCGCTGCCCTGATAATTCCACGTGGATTTATCGTAGGACAACGTGTCGGCGTGAAATCCCGAAAATACACCGTCTTCTTCGGGAAGCTTAAAGTCATCCTTGATCAGAAACGCCGCATTCGTGTAGTTCGCGACGTATTCTCTATTGATCCGGCCGTTTTCGACGGCGTGATGAATCAAGCCGCCCAGGAATGCGATGTCGGAGCCGGCGCGAATTTGCACGAATAAATCCGCAGTCGCAGCGGTCCGAGTATATCGCGGATCGACAACAATCATCTTCGCATTACGCTGGCGCTTGGCTTCGATCGGCCATTTGAAGCCACAGGGGTGGTTTTCGGCTGGATTGCCGCCCATGATCAACATCATGTCTGTATTCTTGATGTCGATCCAGCCATTCGTCATCGCTCCCCTGCCAAACGTGGGCCCCAAACTGGAGACCGTGGGGCCGTGTCAAACCCTGGCCTGATTTTCTAAATAAACCACTCCCAGGCTGCGCATGGTTTTGACAGCCAGATAATTAAATTCGTTGGTGTCGGTACAGCCGCCGTTCCAGGCGATGGATTCACACCGGTTGACGGTCCTGCCCTGGTCGTCCTTCTCGACAAAAGTTTCATCGCGCGTCTTCTTGATGTGCCGCGCGACTTCGTCGATCGCGCGATCCCAGGTGATGTCTTCCCAGTGATCCGATCCTGGGCGCCGGACTTGCGGCTTCAGCACCCGCCGGTCGTTCAAAATGTCCTGAAACAGCGACGATCCTTTAGGGCACAGCGTGCCTCGATTGGTGGGATGATCGGGGTCGCCTTCCACATGCACAACTTGCGGCGTGACATTCTTCGCATTGTCGCCCAGCGTGTGGATAATCACTCCGCACGCAACCGAGCAATACGGGCACAGCGACCGAGTCTCCGTCGTCCGCGCGATCTTCAGTTCTCGTGATTGCGCAAATGCCTTTTGGACATTGAATCCGAGAACCGAAGCGACCGCACCGCCAGCGCTTATCTTGAAGAACTGCCTGCGCGAAGAAGTCATACGTACCTCTCGGCTGCGATTATAGGCCGAATGATGGAAAGGTTACAACCCCCAAAAAGTGGTAACAAATCTTGTGTTTCAATTGTGTTTCAAATGGCGAGGCGGTCGCGCTTCGGCTTGCGTTCGTATATCGTGATGGGATGGCGAAAATGATCCGGCGGCAGTTTCTTCATAACCTTGGCGCGGCCGCGGCGGCGTTCGCTGCTCCGCAAAGTGGCGCAAGCGCCGACCTGCTAATCACCGGTGGGCGAGTGATCGATCCGGGACGCAATGTGGACCAGGTGCTTGATGTTGCCATCCGTGGTTCCAGGATCGCCGCGATCGGTCAGAATCTTTCGCGCGCAGGGGCAAGCCAGATTTTCGATGCGAGCGGAAAGATCGTCACGCCTGGATTGATCGACATGCACGGGCATGTGTTCGACCAATTCCTGCCGGTTTCGATCGATGCGGACCTGGTGGGGATTCCGCACGGCGTCACGACTATCGTCGACGCGGGTTCCGCCGGAGCGAATACGTTTCCCGCGTTTCGAAAGTACGTGATCGAGCGATCGCGGACGCGCGTTTACTCGCTGCTGAACATTTCGATCATCGGGCTGGTGGTGCAGAATGAGATTTATCTCGATCCGAAAATGATTGACCCAAAGGCGGTGGTTAAGACCGTTGCGGAAAATCGCGGGATGATTCTTGGAATCAAGGTTCGCATCACGGGCCGGGATGAGGATGTGCCGCATGACGTCGGAGTCCTGAAGAAGGCTCGCGAGGCAGCCGATGAAACCGGGCTGCCGATTATGCTTCACTGGACCAACGATCCGAAGCTGCTCGCGATTTTGAAGAAGGGCGACATCCTGGTGCACCCGTTCAATCCGGCCAGGTCCGGCCCGAATCTGCTGGGCGCCGACGGCAAAGTCCTGCCGCAGATCCTGGAGCTGAAGGATCGTGGCATCTTCACGGATTTCGCGCATGGGAATCATTTGCAATGGGAAACGGCGGAGCGGGCGGCACAACAAGGCTGGTTCCCGGATACGATTTCGACCGATATTCACCGTGCGCATGCCGCTCCGAATGGCGCGGTGATCGACTTGGCGACGACGATGTCGAAGTTCATGATGCTGGGCTTGAACGCGAATCAGGTCATCGAGAAAGTGACGGCGAATCCGGCCCGGATCTTGAAATTTCCCGAACAAATCGGCAGTCTTGAAACCGGCGCGGTCGCCAACGTTTCGATTGTTGAAATCCAGCGCGGCGAGTTTGAGTTGCTGGATAGCACCCGGCAAAAGCGGACGGCGCACCAGCGGATCGCGCCGATGGCGGCGATCCGGGCCGGCAGACTGACGGTCGCGTCTTAATGGGAATGACTATGCCGGGTTGAAATTCGTCTTCAATCTCCCCGTCGTCCTAACCGAAGTCTCTCAGACTGATCTTCAAGTCTACAGCGGCTTCGAAGTATCCCATCCTCATTTCATTCCACGCAGGTTTGATTTTATGCACTACTGTCCGATCGCGAAGAGAGTTGAATTGCCGATGGCGTAGACGGTCCCGTCCGGGCCGATCAGAGTCGGCGTATACGCCTCACCGATGCCTGAAGTGAGAACCATGGACTGGGAAAATGTGTTGGTGTGCAGATCCCAGCGGTACAATTTGCCGTCCTCGCTGCCTGCCAGGATGGAATGAGTCGCCGGGTCGACCGACGCGGTGTTGATGCACCATTCCTTGACACCGGGAAGCGAAGTGTTTGGCGTCGAGCCGAGGATGGTCAGGACTTCCTTCATCACGCCGACTCCCGTGACCGGGTCCTCTTCTGTGGCGTTTGGATCGAGGACGGCAATTTTGTTCTGCCCGTTGCCTCCAGCGTTGGCATAATCGTTGTACTTGGTCATCAGGAGATACGGAGCTGCGCCCGTGTAGGCTGGCGCCATAAAGCTGGGAACAAGAGAAGCCGTATCGTCCCAACCAAAGGCGCCGGGAGTTTTGGTTTGCGCAAGAAGACCGTCGAAATGCAGGAGCCAGCCGCGGTAATGATTGCGCCCCACGGGATTCTCCAGCACGCCGTAGTAGACATCGCCGTCGACGCCAACGGTGGGTGTAGCGGAACCTTCGTCCGATAGAGTCGCATCCAGGCCGGAGAAAGGATCGATGAGCCGCACCTTCGCCACGGGCTTCAGCGTGGTGCTGTTCAAGGCGGCTAAGTACCCGGAGATGCCGTTGCTCACAGCCACGTAAATCATCCCCTGGTCCGCGCTCACCGCGGGAGCGCAGTTTTGCATCACCTCGAGGATGGAGTTGTCACCCGCCGCGTCCCCGGCTGAGATCCAGGTTCCCTCGCCGCCGGCGCTGATGCGGGCGATTCCGCTTCGAAGATTTAAGGGCGTGTCCCCGGTGACTTGGAATCCGAAATAAATGTTCCCAGCGGCATCGGAGGTGATGGGCGTATCGATCATCACGCCCGACGCGTACGGCTGCGGACTGGCTTGATAATTCACGAGACCATAAAACGCGATTTGCCCCTGAGGACCGGTGGTTGAATCGGGCGAATCGCGGTAATAGACGGTGCCGCCCGCGCCGGGGAAGTAGAGTCGCGAGGTGGGCGTCAGCACCGGGCCAAATTCGGGGACCCAATTGTGCGGCGGAAGAACATAATCGGAGGGCAGACTCCATTGAAGCGTGCCGTCCGTGCCGCTGTGCGCATCCACGCGGAATCCCGACGCGGCGCCGGTCTTCACGGGAACGATCACGGTGTTTTGGGCGGTGATCACCGGCGATCCGTAGTGAATTAGCAGTTCACCCTGAGTAAGTTGAGGCTTCAGGTCGACCGGCGTGCTCCAATGAATGTGGTTGAGTGGCTGGGATGGACTTAGGGAGAGCGCGGTGTGCTGGGCGTCGCGCGCGTGGCCCGACCAGGCAGCGTAGCCGGTGGCTCCCGTTCCGAACCCCGATTGCACGATGAACGTGGCCTGGTTTGAAACTCCTCCTCCCGGTGGCGAATTGCCGATCGCCAAGTTTATGTTTCCGGGCGTAGCGAGTTCCTGCGCAATCAAGTTGAACGTGAGCTGCGTTCCGCTGACCAAGGTGAATGCATGCTCGAAGCCGTTCAAAATGAGGACGGTGTAAATACCGAATCCGGCGCCGTTGACGGTCACTTCGAGCGATTTGGTCCCCGCTGGCGCTGAAGCGGGCGATATTGAAGTGAGTGTCGGGACCACGTTGTTGGGCGGCGGTGGAGGTCCCGGAGTGACCGCCATGGTGACGGTGTTGGAAGTAGCGCCGCCGATCGAAATGGAAACGGGCACGGCACTTCCCGTGGCCGACGCGTAAGGAACCGGCGCATTGATCTGATAGACGCCAATCTCCTGCGGGGCGAGACCGCAAAATTGGACGGTCGCGGGCGCGCCGCCGATCATCACCGTCGGCATAGTCACGCTCTGCGACAAAGGATCAGAGGACGCGGGCGCGCCTGTTGGCGGCGGATTGCTCACAGCCCCAAGGCCGGTGGCGTAAATCACGACCACGGTTTGACCCGAAATCGCGGGATTCGTCGAGTCGATCAGGTGAAAGGAAGTATCGAAAATCACGCCCTGGCCGGTTCCTTGGGTGTTGAGGCTGAAAAGTCCAGGTGCGAAAGGCGCAAGCTTTACGGTTTGGGGCAGGCTCGTCTGGCCATCGATCGAAGCGATCAGCGTGGTTTGTGTGTTGCCGGCCAATTCCCATGGAATCTGGAAGCTGACATCTCCCGAGGCCGCGTAGTACAGTGGCGCTTGCTGGCCGTTGCCGAAAGTGAGCGCGAGCCCGTCGAGATTCTTAGGGAGCGGCTGGTTGCCGGCCTGCACGGAAGACGCGAGCAGAAAGTTTCCGAAAGCAATGGCGAGGCTGCCCGGAACCACCTGTGCCGCCGCTGCATAACTGGCCGGATTGACGACTCCTCCGGCTTCAATGGACGGTGTGGACTGGGCTTCGAGGCTGGCGGCCAACAAGAACAATGTCGCGGTGAGGATCCGTTCAGCACGATATTTTGAATAAAGGCTCATTGATTTGGGATTACATCACGTTGATTGTGACGATATTCGAAGTTTGAGCATCCACGGTCATCACGACGTTCACTTCGCCGCTTCCGCGAAGGGTCAGAGGCAGCACGACATTCACCTGGTCGAGTCCCTCGTAGCTCGGCTGAGGCCCGGCGTATTGGACGGAAGCGCTAACGCCGTTAATGGTGACACTCACGTTTGAAAGCGAACTGCGATTCCGGATCCCCGTGCCGTAAAGCGCAACTACGATGGGGGTGTCTACGCCCAGAGCGATAGGAGTCGACACGCAGCCGGCCGCGCTGCACTCAAAAACCGCGACGGGAGACTGCAATTGAGGATTCGACGCCTGCACTTGGATCGCGGTGGCCGCCGCCACGCCTTTTCCATCGCCGCTCATACTGAACAGAGTGGGCGCGACGGATTGTACGGCGCCCGTAACCGTCAATGGCCCGGCACCGCCGTTCAAAATCGCAAATTGAGCCACGCCGTCCGAGGCGCCTTGTGGAACGGCGAAATTAATCTGTGAAGGGGACACGTACATCAGCGGCGCGACTCGTGAGGTTCCGGTCGAATCCGTTACCGTGACGGTGACGCCGCCAAGGGATAGCGGCGGCGGTTGTACACCAGCCGGTTGCGTGGTCGCGGCCAGATTCGTTCCATAAAGAGAAGCGATCGAATCCGGCGTCACCGCCGCGTTCGGCGCAGCAGCGGATTGAACTGCAATCGGCGAGACGACTCCGTAATAGCGAGCCATCCAGTACGGCAGAATATAATCGATCCCCGCAGTTTCGATGACGCTGCTTCCGCCCCCGGTGAGTTGATACGGACTTTCCTGCCACAGAAAATCGTCGGGCGGCCGCAGAGCGGCCGGAATCGCGTTACACGACTGGGATCCGCAAGCCGGCACGACGCCGTTGAGATTCACCGTCGGGTCGCGTCGAGACCTCTGCAACCATTGGTTCAGCAGGGCTGCGGTTTCGGCGTCGCGGGCCGGATTCGCTCCGTTCAGGCCGCGATCGATGATGTCGAAGAACGCGTTTTGATCGCCAGCCGTGAAATTGCGCAAAACCTTGTAGGCGCCCTGGTAAATTGAGCTCAAGGAACTGCTTTCCAGACGGATCAGGTTATAGAAGGAGATGTAGTCGAGATTGAATTTGAAGTAGGAACTGTCGCTGCTGACATCCACGGCGATCGGCGCGAGCACCGCTAACGAGAGCAGGACCCGCTGCAAATCGTACGAAGTCGAAAACTCGCTGGAATTGACGTGCCGGCCAACCTGCAACAACGTGAGGATCTCATCGGGCCGCAACAGAAACGTAGTGCTGACGGTGCCGTCGGGCATCATCACGGACCATCCCTTGGATTGAAGGAAATCGATCAAACGAGTCGCCAGCGCGCTGATGGACGCCTGCACGCCTGGGTCGTTTACCAGATCGTAAGCGACGCCCAGCCCGAAGATGACGCCCAGATACTGATCTCTCGATGTGTTCCCCACCCAGAAATATCCAGCCGAGCTATTGGTGTAGATCCCATTGGCGGATTCTTCGCTCTGAATGCCGGCCGCATAAGGCGAATTCAACGGGACCAGGCAGCGGGCCAGCAGATTCGTGCCGGTCACGTCGGTTAGCGATTTGATTCCCGCGATAGCCTTGTTGATGTTGTTCAGCGCGTCCGCCAACTGCGTGACGCTGTAGCGAAACGCCTCCGCGGCGAGGTAGTGTCCGGTCCAGATCGCCGAATCGCCACAACGCGTGTATCCCACGACTCGATTGCTCGCTGGCCCGGCGAAGATTGGATTGAGAATGGTTCCGAATGGCAGATGCAGAGCTTGAATATTGGCGGAAATAGCAAGCGCGTCGGCCTCGGTTGCCTTACCTTGCTCGCAGAGGACGATGGCGCCCAGCGCAAATATTAAGATTCTTGGACGCAACTGCACTCTATGTAAGATGTACCCGATGTTTGCCGGGTTTCGACTAGACGTAATCGAGTATCGTCATGAAACCAAAGTCCATATGCACCTGCTGATGGCAGTGAAACAAGGTTTTGCCCGGATTGTTCGCGGTGAAATCTGCCTCGACCTGGGCTCGCGCTGGGACCACCACAACGTCCTTGAAGACTCCGCGCATAGGAACGCCCGCGAACTTCGTCAGCTCGAAGGAATGGCGATGCAGGTGGACCGGATGGGCCTCGTCGCTCTGATTGTCGAAGATGAGCCGGTAGCGGGAGCCTGCGCGGACACGAATCGGATCCGTCTTGGGATATTCTTTCCCGTTGATGGTCCAATGATCCACCCATCGGCTACCCGCAAATTTCTTCTTGAAGGCCAGCGGAACCGGCTCCGCATCGGGCGCAGGTGCCGGCTTTGGATCGCCGAAGATCTTGTAATCCCATGACGGCGGTCCGGGCGATTTCCATTGAGGCGCGCCGCCGCGATTCGCATATTCGACCACGATGCCCAACCCGGCGGCACGCACTTTATCGTCTGTCTCGCCGAGAATCCACACGCCAGGCTGATTCATGGTAACGATCGCGTCGATGCGCTCGGCCGGTCCCAGTTCCAGAGCATCGCAATCGCGCGACGTTGGCACCCGATTCCCGTCGAGAGCGACCACGTTGAATTGGTGTCCAGCCAACGCGATTCGATGATGCAGAGTCGCATTGGCGTTCAGGATGCGAAACATCACCCGGTCGCCTTCCTTCACCCGAATCGGATCGCCCGCGCCCAGCGCGCGGCTGTTGATCGAATAGCGTTTGTAGGCCACTTCAAGACCGCCTTCGTCATCGCCCATCGTGCTGAAGTACGGGTCCCAACCGTGGAAGGCGAGAAAGATTTCCTGGTCGAATTGTCCAGGTTCGCGGTTCGGCTCGATATAGAAGAACCCGAACTGGCCTGAATACGTACTGCGTTTCAAATCGCGCCCGGCCGAGGCGTGGGTATGGTACCAGCGCGTGCCGGATGGCCTGGGTGTGAACGTATACCGGGCGGACCGGTGCGGCGCGATCATCGGCGTGCCCTCTTCCATCGAGCCGTCGACTTCCGACGGAATGAACAGCCCGTGCCAGTGGACCAGCTCCGGATTCGGCGTGTCGTTGTGCACGTCGATCGTGACCGGTTTGCCTTCAGCCACGCGAAGAATCGGTCCGGGGACGCTCCCGTTGTACCCGATCGTCTTGAAAACGTGACCGGGAGCGATTTCATGGCTCACCGACGAAATACGAAGGTCGATGTCCGGCTTCTGGGCGAATGCAGGTGCGGCGAGGAGGGCCAGAAAATCTCTGCGATTCATGCACGATAATGTCAGGCGTGAACGACCCTTTCAATCTACAACGTTTCGTGGACGCTCAGAAACCTGTTTACGAGCAGGTCTGCGCGGAACTGCGCAAGGGTGACAAGAGGGGCCATTGGATGTGGTTTATCTTTCCGCAGCTTCGAGGTTTGGGTCACAGCCACATGGCCGAATGGTTCGGAATTTTGTCGCGAGAGGAAGCGGACGCCTATCTGAAGCACCCGATTCTGGGACCGCGCCTGGCTGAGTGCACCCGGTTGGCGAATCTCGTGGAAGGGCGCTCGACCGAGCAGATCTTCGGCTATCCCGACGACTTGAAATTCAGGTCGTCAATGACTTTGTTTGCCAGCGTCGAGCCTGAGAATCACGTTTTTCAGGATGCCCTGCATAAGTACTTTGCCGGCGAACCCGATCCGCTGACTTTAGAACGGCTGTAGAAGTGGTTTAATTGCTTCTATGCAAACGGCGAAATCCGGCGCGCGCGAACGGCTCGAAGCGGCGCGATCGACTCTGGTCAGCCTCAGCCATCGGATCCACTCGAAGCCGGAGTTGGGTTTTGAAGAGGAGAACGCGTCCGCGTGGTTGTCGGAAACATTGGATGCCGCGGGATTTCGAGTCGAGAAGGGCGTCGCCGGAATGCCGACCGCGTTCATCGCGCGGGCGGGCAACGGTCCGCTGCACATCGGCATCTGCGCGGAATACGATTGCCTGCCCGGCATCGGCCACGCGTGCGGACACAACCTGATTGCGGCGATGTCCGCAGGAGCGGGGATCGCCGTGGCCAAGGTCGCCGACGAACTGGGCGTCACGATTACCGTGCTGGGAACGCCCGCGGAAGAAGTCGGCAATGCCAGCGGAAAAATTCTGATGCTGGAACGCGGTGCGTTTAAAGGCCTTCACGCCTCGATGATGGTTCATCCGGCGCCGTTCGATGCTGCGACCATGAAGATTATCGCGGCATCCATGTTCGACGCCTGTTATCACGGCAAGGAGGCTCACGCTTCGGCGTTCCCGGAAATGGGCATCAATGCGGCCGACGCCTTGACGGTCGCGCAGGTTTCGCTGGGACTGTTGCGGCAGCACATCCGCCAGACCGATCGGATTCACGGGATCGTCACCAAGGGCGGGGATGCGCCGAACATCGTGCCGGCGCACACTTCGGCGCGATACATTATTCGATCCGACAATCTCGAGGAGCTCGAAGCGCTGCGCGAAAAAGTGCGGCGATGCTTTGAAGCCGGTGCGCTCGCCACCGGCTCGAAACTCGAGATTCTGGGCGGCGACAAGCCGTATGCGCAGATGAAGCACGACCTCGACATGGCCGCCATGTATCAGCGCAATGCGGAACAGATCGGACGGAAGTTTGCTGATCTGGGTCCCATGCGCGATCGCGTCGCGGCGTCAACGGACATGGGCAACGTGTCGCAGGTGCTTCCCTCGATTCATCCGGCCATCGGGATCGATTGCCTGCCCGCGGTGAACCATCAGCCCGAATTTACGGCGCACTGCATCAAACCCGCCGCCGATCAGGCGATCTTCGACGGCGCGCTGGCGATGGCGTGGACCATTGCGGATATGGCCACGAATCCCACCATGCGCGCTCGTTTGCTGGCGTGACCAACGTTCAAATCTTCGGCGTGAGGAGCTCGCAAGCGACTCGTGCCGCGGAAAGATTCTTCAAGGAACGCCGGGTCACGATTCACTTCGTGGATCTGAACCAGAGACCGATGGCTCCCGGCGAGATCAAACGATTCATCGACCGGTTCGGCTTGCCGGAATTGATCGATCGCGAAAGCAAAGCGTATATCGATGCTGGACTCGGGTACTTGAAGCTTTCCGACGCCAACCTGCTCGCAAAGATCGAGCGCGATCCACGCCTGCTCCTTCTGCCGCTGGTGCGTGCGGGGAACCGGCTGAGTATCGGCCGCGATGAGCTGGCATGGAAGGAAATGCCCGCTCAAAACCAGTCGCTGCGATAGGCCACCCACCAGCTTGCCGCGAAAATCGGGATGGTTGCGCCCAGCGCCCACCACAACGGCAGAATCACATCCGCCGCCAGCCCAAGCACCGTGAAGGTGAGCCAGAAGATCTTTCGTTCCACTGCTCTAGCTTAGACCCATCGGGTGTACACTCGTGAAATGTTCTCGAGACTGATTGCGCTCTGTCTGTTGGTCAGCCCTGGCTGGGCCGAAGATTGGCCGCAATGGCGCGGACCTTCGGGCATCGGCGTAGCAGCGGATACCGGTTATCCAACCGAATGGAGCGCAACCAAGAACATTGCATGGAAGGCTCCTCTGCGTGGCCTTGGCGTCTCAACCCCAATCGTTTCCGGAGGCCGCGTTTTCGTAACTTACCAGATCGGCGAAAACGCGTTGAAGCCCGGAGTTCATCCGACCCTGGTTCAAGGCGCCGGCGCAGCGACATCGGGCGAGCATCCGCTTGGCGGAGGTCGTCCTCATGGCGCGGCCGATTCGAAGATCGTGTTCGCCGTGGCGGCGTTCGATCGAAAAAACGGCCGTCAACTCTGGGAATACACGTTCGACGCGCAGGGCGAGCTTCCGCAGACGCATGAGAAACGCAACCTCGCGACGCCGAGTCCGGTGACCGACGGCGAGCGCGTTTATGCCTGGTTCAGCAACGGCCAACTGGCCGCGGTGGACATGAACGGCAAGCCCGTGTGGTCGCGCCATATCGGCCGCGAATATTCGGTGATGGATATCGACTGGGGCCAATCGGAGCTCGCCGGTGCTGTTCGAGGATCGGCTGATTCTGGCTTGCTACAACCCCAGCTCGTCGTTTCTGTTGGCGCTCGACAAGAAGACGGGGAAGCAGATCTGGCGGGTGGATGGCGAAAAAGGCGTGATCTCGTACAGCACGCCGCTGATTATCGACGGGCCGCACGGACCTGAGCTGGTGCTCAATACCAGCGAACGGGTGGAGGCGTTCGACCCCGCGACTGGCAAATCAAAATGGCATTTCAATGAGTCGAACCGCTTTCCAATTCCGATGCCGGTTTTCGATTCCGGAGTTCTGTACCTCAATCGCGGGTATCGCAGCAGTCCGTACATGGCGATTCGCGCGGGCGGGCAAGGCGAGATCAGTAAGACCAACGTAGCCTGGAGGGTCGCGAACGGCGGCCCGTATGTTCCTTCGCTGGTTTTTTATCAGGGCTTGCTCTACATGGCCAACGAAATGGGCGTGGTGACCTGCGTCGATTCCAAGGCTGGCGAAATGGTGTGGCGCGAAAGACTCGGCGGTTTCTACAGTGCTTCGCCCGCGGCAGCGGATGGAAAGATTTATTTGTTGAGCGAAACCGGCGAGACGCTCGTGTTGCGCGCGGGAAGAAAAGCGGAAGTGCTGGCTAAGAACGATCTGGGCGAGCAGGTGATCGCGTCGCCGGCGCTGTCGAACGGCCAGATTTTCATTCGCACGGACCAGAATCTTTTCGCCATCGGAACCACGCGGCGCTGAACGAAGGCTAGTGTTCGCTGAGCTCGGCTACCGCGCCGTCGCGGCGGCTGTGCCGGCTGACGTTATCGCCGTCGCCGCTCTTCAATTCACCGAAGATGAGCGTGGACAGCACCGTCAATCCGCCCAGCACAAAGAACGCCTTGTGGATGCCATGAATCATTTCCGGTGCGCTCGAATGAAAACGGTCGGGAATGAAGATCGCCGTGGCGAGCGAGGCTGACGCGACACCGAAACTCATCGACATCTGCTGCATGGTGCTGGCGATGGAGCTGGCGCTGCTGGTCTGTTCCTCGCGGACGTCGGCGTAAACCAGCGTGTTCATGCTGGTGAATTGCAGTGAGCTGAAGAATCCGAAGCAAAACGCCTGCGCCGCGATGAGCCAAACCGGCGTGCCGACTCCGATGGTTGAGAAAAAAAGAATCAGCAGGCCGAGGATGACGGTATTGGAAATCAACACCGCGCGATAGCCGAAGCGGGTGAGAATTTTGGGCATGGTCATCTTCAGGCTCATCGCGGCGATGGCTTGCGGCATCATCATCAGGCCGGATTGGACCGGCGTGAATCCCAGTCCAACCTGATAAAGGAGCGGGAGCAGAAAGGGGATTCCGCCGATGCCGATACGGGTGAAGAAACTCCCGCTCACGGCCGCTCGAAAGGTCCGGAGGCGGAATAAAATCAGGGCCAGCAGCGGAAACGCAGTTCTGGTAGCGTGCAATCCGTAGCCTGCCAGCAGCGCAAAAGAAAGAGCCAATAGTCCAAGAATTTCGCGCGTGCCTAAGGTGTGCTCGCCGAACACTTCCAGCACATAGGACAGCAGCGCAATGCCGGAGCCGAACAGGATCAGCCCGATCATGTCGAGCGGATGGACGCGCTCCTCACGATAATCCGGCAGATGCAGATAGACCAGGTACAAGCCGATGAGGCCGATCGGCAAATTGACGAAAAATATGACGCGCCAGTGGAAATACGCGACGATCATTCCGCCGGCGATCGGTCCGAGCATGGGTCCGATCAAGCCTGGTATGGCCACGAAACTCATGGCGCGGACGAGTTCGGATCGGGCAAACGTCCGAACCAAGGTGAGCCGCCCGACCGGGACCATCATGGCTCCGCCGCAGCCTTGCAGGATGCGGTACGCCACCAGCACGTGAATATTGCTGGATATGCCGCACAGGAGCGATCCGATGGTGAAAATTCCGATCGCGGAGGCGAAGACGCGTCGCGTTCCGAAGCGATCCGCCATCCAGCCGCTGATCGGGATGAAGACGGCCAGGCTTAGCGTGTAGCTCGCCAACACAGATTTCATGCTGAGCGGAGCCACCTTGAGCGCTGCGGCGATGGTCGGCACGGCGGTATTCAAGATCGTCGTGTCGAGCGATTCCATGAAGAACGCGACCGCAATCAGCCACGGCAACAGCCGTTTGCTGGCTTCGCGCAAGGTGGGAGTGCTCGGGTTCATGCGACGCGATTCAGCTCGCCGTCGCGATCATGGTACCACTGGAGCTTTTGTTACTTCTTCGAAGCTTCGCGTTCCTCTTTGCGCGCACCGCCCAGGATGTCGGTAATCGAATAGTTGCCTTCGTGGCAAGCGTACTCAAAAATACGATCGTTGGTGGCGCGGAACGGGTACTCGATGGTCCAGCTCTTCGAAAACGTAGTTGGATCGTCGATGGTGGCCCGGTACAGCAGGGTATTCGCGTCGACGCGCGTGAATCGCTCAATGACATGCAGGTTCTTCGACGACCCGCGGAAGCTGACGCTTTCGTTGAAATTAATGGTATCCACCACCAGCGTGTCACCTTCCCAGTGTCCGATCGAATCACCCAGCCACTGTCGGTCGGGCGAATGGATCGAGTTCAAACGAATAATGCGCGCATCATGGACCATTTCGACCAGGATCATGACGGCATCGGGCGTCTGGACGATTTGATAATTGTTGTTGTACAGCACCGGAAGCATCGGCGGACCGGAGCTGGAACCGAAGCTGAGCAGGCAGCGCTCCGATAGCGGCCGGTCCTTTGCAGACGCGGTGCCGCCGCGCCGCATCGACGCCAGCCTTTGCCTCGCTTCCGGCGTAAGCGCGGGAACCTTGCCATCCGGCGGATCGATGACCAGCGAAGTTCGCTTCACTCCATCCACGCGCGCCAGTTCGGACCCGCGATCGATGAACAGCGCGTTGTACCCTCCGGTTTCACCGGAACCGGCCCTGCGATGAAAATCGCTGTCGGACTTGCCATCGCCGGCCTTTAACTCGTCCTGCTGCGCCTTTTCGAACACGGCGGCTTCGGCGTCGGTGACGTTCAATTTTCCCGCGAAGGACGCCGGACGGTCCATCGGCGTGAGAGTCGCATTGGTCCAGGTTCCTTGCAGATCCGGATGGCCGTCGGCTGCCCGCGCAATTGTGGAACTCGCACGCTTGGCGGCCGGCGCCGCGGGCGTTTGAGCGGGAAGCGGCGCGATCGTCACCAGCGTGAACAGAGTCGCGAAGAAGGGGGTCCGGAGTATGCGGTGGCTCATCTGGCTCCTCATTTCTTTAGAGGATCTCACAAAACTGGACTGCAATCAGCTTCGCGATGGATCGGCTTCGGCTTCGACGAGAACGCTAGGACTCTGTTTTTCGGCCCATTTCACCAGCGCGTTGGTTAATTCCGCCAGTTTGACCGGTTTAGTAATGTATTCGTCCATGCCCGCGTCGAGACACTGTTCGCGGCAACCCGCGATCGCCTCAGCCGTCATGGCAATCACGGTGACTTTACGATTCGGCCCTTCGCGACGTCGAAGCTCCGTCGTAGCCTGATATCCGTCTATTTCGGGCATCTGACAATCCATGAAGACGACATCGTAGGGGAGAACCGAGAGCATCTCCAGCGCTTCACGGCCATTCGCGGCGACATCGGAGCGAATCCTAAGGCGAGCCAGCATCCGCGTAGCAACCACCTGGTTGACCACGTTGTCTTCGACGACCAATGCCCTTAGCGGACGCGTCTCGGCGAGCTGCGCCAGCGTAGAATTCAGAGCCGCGATCGACTCCTCGTAATTCGACGGGGACTTGTTGGCGAATCCCGAATGAAGCTTGGCGGACCACAACGTCGTCAGAGCATTCATCAGATGCGATTGTCGAACCGGCTTGACCAGGCAGGCATCCACCGACGACCCTTCCAAGCCTCGCAGCTCGCTGCGGTGCCCGACGGAGGTCAACATGACGAACACAGTGTCGCGGACGGAGGGATCCGACTTAATCATCGACGCGAGCATGGCTCCGTCGACGTTGGGCATTTGATAATCGGAGATCACGAAGTGGTAGGGATCTCCGCTGGCTTGAGCGGATTTGACCGCATCGAACGCCGCTTCAGCCGTTGCGTAACTCCCGTTGCGCATTCCCCAGCTTGTGATCTGTTCATGAACCACGCGGCGGTTGATCTCGTTGTCGTCCACGATCAATACGCGAAGGCCGGAGAGATCCAGTGCGGGAATCGGATCCGGATGGATCTGAGCATCGTGCGGCATCCGCAGTTTGAACCAAAACTTCGATCCCACGCCGACCTGGCTTTCGCAACCGATGGAGCCTCTCATCAGTTCGATCAGTTGTTTCGAAATCGCCAGCCCTAATCCCGTGCCTCCGTACTTACGCGTGGTCGAGGTATCGGCCTGGCTGAATTTCTGCCACAGAGAATCCACTTTTTCAGGTGGGATTCCGATTCCTGTGTCGGTGACCGTGACCCGCATCGACGCGTCTTCCTGAGTGTGGTTCTCGCACTCCACCGCGATCACGATATTGCCGTTCGGGGCGAACTTGATCGCATTCCCGACCAGATTCGTCAGTACCTGGCGGATTCTCCCCGCGTCGCCGATGAATTGACGCGGTGTGCCGGATGGGTATTCGAGCACCACGTCGGTGTGCTTTTCCTCGGCTTGCGGCGCGAGCATTTCCGCCACCTCCTCCGTCACCAGACGAAGGTCAAACGGGTAAGATTCCATTTCCAGCTTGCCGGCTTCGATCTTGGAGAAATCGAGAATGTCGTTGATTACGGTGAGCAGAGCTTCTCCCGATTTGCGCACCATCTCGGCGTACTCACGCTGTTCCGCGTTGAGATCGGTGTCGAGCAGAAGTCCGGTCATGCCGATGACGCCGTTCATGGGCGTTCGGATTTCGTGGCTCATGTTGGCAAGAAACTCGCTCTTGGCGCGGGTCGCTGCTTGGGCCACCTGAATGGCCTGCGCCAGTTCGCGCTCGAACAGCTTGCGCGGGGTCACTTCGCGGGTCACCCCCAGGAATCCGACGGGATTCCCTTTTTCGTTCCGCTTCAGCGAGATAGACATCTCAACGAAGCGGCCGGGCTTGTATTCCAGCTCGTACGCGTTCACCGGGTTGCCGGTTTCGTAGACAGTCTGGAAGATTTTACGAATCAGCGTCATGCGTTCGGCGTCGAAGAATTCCTTATAGCTCTCGCCGAACACTTCTTCGTGCGTGCGATTAAACATGCGGCAGTAAGCGTCATTTACAAACAAATACTTTCCGTTGAGGTCGACCTCGCTGTAGCCATCCTCGATGGAATTGAGGATCGCCCTATACTCGGCGCCCTCGCGCACCGCATTCTCCAGGCGCCGGTGTTCGCTCAGGTCGCGTACAAAGGCGATCAGGCCGCAACCATCTGCGCGGCGCACCGGCGAGATTGCCAACTCGGCGGGGAATTCGCGGCCATCGCGGTGGATGCCGCGCATGGGAATCGGTTTGGCGAGGAGCTGTTCGTTTCCCGGCGTGAGAAATTTTTGAACGTCGAATTCGTAAGCGTGGCGGCGTCGCTCCGGAACAATGATGTGAGAAGGCTGCCCAATCGCCTCGACTCTAGACCATCCGAAGATCCGCTCCGCGCGCGAGTTCCACTCGCGGATGATTCCCTCCGAATCCACCTCGACAAAAGCGTCGAAAGCGATTTCGAGCATCGCCCGCATTCGTTCCTCGGCAGCGCCAACGGCTGTTAGCTCCTGGTCTGACATCCGAAGAGCAAAATCCTTCCTTTCAAGGGTTTCTCCCTATAGTCATCGGCGGAATCGCTAAATTTGTTTAAGGTTCAGCGGCCGCGGGTAGTACTTCAGGTCATCGCGGTCTATGCTCAGACCATGAGCTGCACGGCGGAAACCAGCAGTACAAGAACCAGAACGACGCGTAAGGCGCGGTCAGGCAAGCGCGGCGCGAGTCGCGAGCCGAGAATGACGCCAGGGCACGAGCCCAGGACCAGCCACGGAATCATTTCCCATTGCACGCTGCTGGTCCACGAATGCAGGACGGCGCTGAACGCCAGCAGGATCATCGCGTGAAAAATGTCGGTTCCCACCGCGCGCACCGGGGGCAAGCGGTGAGCGATCACCAGAAACGGCAGGATCAAGGACCCGCTGCCGACGCTGGTCAGCCCGACCAGAAACCCGATCACCGCGCCGTAGACCAGCGTGAGGAGGATTAGGCGAGGGCCGCTCAGACTCCATGACTCTGAGGGCCGGACCGGAAACATCAAAACCCCGGCAACCGCGATCAGGACCACACCGATGATCAACCTCAGCCGGGCATCCGCATGCGGGCCGCGGTCGACGTGAAGCATCGCGAAGGTGCCCAGAGCGCTGGCAGGCAAGCTGGCGGAGGCGAGGATGCAGGCCAACCTGGCATCCACGTGCTTCAGTCTCCAGTGGGCGGCAGCGCCGAACGCCTTGGTGATTCCCGCGTAGACTAAATCGGTGCCGACGGCAATGTCCGGCGGAAGTCCGAAAATCAGAATCAAGAGCGGCGTCATCAGCGCGGCTCCTCCGACGCCGGTGAGTCCGACCAGGACTCCCGCCGGAAAACTGATCGCAACCAGATAAACTGCCGAATGCATACCGCTTACGCGACTCTGCGCAATTCTTCCAAAACCGTGAACGGTATGCTCCCGGCTCCCAGAGCGATGCCCGGCTTGGCCGCGCCGTGAAAATCCGATCCGCCCGTCACGGCGAGTGAATATCGTCGCGCCAGCGCGGCCCACGCCGCTGCTTGCTCCGGGGAATGTTCGCTGTGAAACGCTTCCAGGCCACGTAACCCGACTTTCTGCATCCGCTCCAGGCAATTCGCGAACGCAGCCGGATCCGGCAAAATGCGGCCGGGATGAGCCAGAACCGGCATCCCCCCGGCGGTCACAATCCGCGCGACGGCTTCTGAGAAGTCCACTTCATCCCGCGCTGTGAAACAACTACCGGACTCGCCGAGATATTCATCGAAGGCCTGTTGCGCAGAGGCAACATAACCTTTTTCCAGCATGACGGCCGCGAAGTGAGGCCGCCCAATCATTCCTCGGCCGCGTGCCGATACTTCCTCGAGAGTGATCCCGACTCCCGCATGGCGTAGCTTATCGATCAGCTCCTGATTGCGCTGCCGCCGGGAGGCAATCAAGCCCGCAACCCAGGTGCGAAATTCGGCGCCGGGGTCACGCTTCAGGAAGTATGCCAGCAGATGAATCGACCGGCCTTCATATTTGGTGGACAACTCGATTCCGCAGATGAGGTGGATGCCGGTCCGCATAGCGGCGGCCTGATCGTAGCCCGCGAACGTGTCGTGGTCGGTGATGGCAAGCGCTTCGAGGCCGAGTCGTGTCGCCTCGGTTAGGAGTTCCCGCGGTGTCAAAGTGCCGTCCGATTGGTTGGTATGAGTATGGAGGTCGATCATCTTTTGCAATTCGCGTTTCAAGAAGGCACTCATTGTACCAAGGCACGAAATCCAAGCCGGCGCGGTTCTCGTAACTCTTTTGCAGGCGGCAAGTCGTTGACAGCTTATGGGCGGGGTGTTAGTATCACGATCATAAGAATCGTAGCACTGCGGCTGCCCGAACATCGCAATGCCCCCAGACACCTTGAAACCGGGATCTCCTCGCACGTGCTTCTCGACTTCGCTCATCGGACTGGTTCTACTTTCAGCGGTGTGCGTGTGGGCTTTCGCAGCGGGCAGCATCTCCGGGGTGATCAAGGACACCAGCGGCGCCGCGATTCCGGGCGCTAAGCTCACGCTGATCAACTCCACGCTAAGGGCCGGATTCAAGGCGGCCTCTGACGGCCAGGGATTCTATTCATTTCCCTCGCTTCCGGTAGGTCATTACGACCTGACGATCGAGGCGACCGGATTCCAGCCTCAGCAGAAGACCAATCTCGCTGTCGACACGGATGCTGCGCTTCGCATCGACGCCGCGATGGAGGTCAGTCAACGAACTGAGTCGGTCACGGTCAACGAATCCGAAGCCGCGATCGAAACCCAGGTCGAAACCGTGGCGACCCACCTGGGAGAGGTGGTATCGGACAGACAGATGGAGGCGCTGCCTCTAAACGGGCGCAGTTACACGGACCTGTTGTCGATTCAACCCGGCATCACTCCGATGACGACGCTCACGGCAACGTCGGTGATCATGGCAGGCGTTACCGGAGCCATTAATCCGTCCGGCGACCTGAATCCGGGCAACGTCTCGATCAATGGCCAGCGCGAATCGGCGAACGGTTTCATGACCAATTCCATCGATGTGCAGGAGCACATGAATGGCGGAACGTCCGTGATCCCAAACCTGGACTCGATCCAGCAATTCCGCGTTCTGACCGATAACTTCGACGCAGAATATGGGAATTATAACGGCGGCATGATCAACGTCGTGACCAAGTCCGGCAGCAACGCCTTTCATGGCGACGTATTCGAGTTCCTGCGAAACACCTACCTGGATGCCAGGAATTTTTTCGATAACACGCGAGGAGTTTTCCGGCAGAATCAATTTGGCGGCGTAATCGGCGGTCCGCTCAAGAAGAATAAGGTATTTTTCCTGTTGGACTATCAGGGGACCCGGACCGTGCAGGGAATCACTTTGCCTCAAACATCGGTACCTTCGCTGCAGGATCGCACCGGCAACCTTAGCGACATCGCGAAAACGCTCACCGGGGCGGTAAGCGGAGCCTATACCGCGGATCTGCTCACGCAAAAGCTAGGTTATGGGGTGTCGCAAGGAGAGCCATACTTCACGCCCGGCTGCTCCAGCACACTTAACTGTGTGTTCCCCAATGCCGTAATTCCCGCCAATGCATGGTCGTCGCCGGCTGTGAATCTTCTGAAGTACATTCCGGCGCCCAATGTCGGCGGCAGCCTGTTTGGCACCTCCGCGTATCCCGAAACCGTGCGCGACGACAAGGGTGCGGCACGCATCGATGCGAATACCCGAGTGGGCCAGTTTTCCGCCTACTACTTTGTCGATAATTACCGAGTCGATAACCCCTATCCAGGAGCTCAGGGCGGAGCCAGCATACCCGGCTTCGATGCACTGACCATCGGCCAGGCGCAGATGTTCACGATCGGCGACACCAAAGTCCTTGGCGCGGCCATTGTGAATGAGTTTCACATCGGGTTCCTGCGAAATGTCAATAACATCGGCCAGCCACACGGCGGCCTCGGCGTAAGCCTCGAATCGCAAGGCTTCACGACCGGCGTTGGTACGACGGGGATCGTGGTGCAGGCGCCGCAGTTTGAAGGCGTCGAGAATATCGTGTTTCCGTCCTTCATCATGGGCGTTCCGATCACCAACGTCGATCAATGGAACAACACTCTGTATGTCAGTAACACGATCTCGAAAGTAATCGGCGCCCATACTCTGAAGTTCGGCGGACAGTTCCACAACGACCAGGTAAACGAAGCTCCGAACGGGACTTTCAATGGGACATTTAATATCGACGGAACCGAAACCGGCTCGCCCTTCGCGGATTTTCTGTTAGGCTTCGCGAGCAACTTTACGCAAAGCTCGGGTCAGCATTTCTATCTGCGCAATCGTTATGGAGCGGCTTTCGTCGAAGATAGCTGGCGAGCGAGAAGCAATCTGACGTTAAACCTCGGCGTGCGTTGGGATCTGATTACGCCATGGTCCGAGAAATACAACTCGATCCAGACCGTAGTTCCTGGAGAGCAATCCGTTCTCTTTCCGAATGCGCCGAATGGACTGGTCGTGCCCGGCGATCCCGGCATTCCGTCGACCCTGTCGTCCTCGCAATTCCACAACATCGCTGCCCGGATTGGACTGGCTTATGCCCCGGCTTTCAGCAATCGATTCTTGAAGATGCTATTCGGCGAGCCGGGAGAGAGCAGCATTCGAACCAGCTACGGCATGTTCTACACCGCATTTCCCGGGCTGACCGCGGGCATCATGTACGGTATCCCGCCCTATGGATACAACTATCTGAGCCCACAGCCCCCCTTGCTGGCGACGCCCTTTGTTGACTCGGCCAATGGCGCGAAGAACGCCGATCCATTTCCGCTGACTTTCCCGCCGCATAACGTATCGTCGAAGAATCCGGATACAGGGTTCGACTTTTCGGCAGTCACCCCCATCAGCGCGGATCCTTACTTCTACTATCGAAACAGCGTGCCGTATGCCGAGAGCTACATGTTTTCGATCCAGCGCCAGATCAGGAAAAACACACTGTTGACGGTTAGCTATGCAGGAAATGAAGGCCATCATCTTTTGGTTCTGGTTCCCACCAACGTGGGCAACCCGGCGCTGTGTCTGAGTCTCAGCCATCCGAGCCAGGTCGCTCCGAGAAGTTCCACTTGTGGGCCTTTCGGTGAAGATGCGATCTATACTTCCACGTCGAGCAAAGTTTATCAGGGAACTCGCGTCGGTCTAGGTCCGAACTTCGGATCGACGACCGCACAAAAGACCGTGGGAAATTCAGACTACAATTCGCTTCAAGTGAACTGGCGATACGCCGCCAGTACGAGAGCGACAATCCTGGCCGGTTACACCTATTCAAAATCCATCGATCAGGCGTCGAACCTGGGCGAGCAAATCAATCCGTTCAATGCCAGCCTCACTCGCGTAATCTCCTCCTGGGACATGACCCATAACTTCGTAGTCACGTACACCTATGCGCTCCCATTCGACGTATTGTTCCGCCGCAACCGGCTGACCACGGGATGGAGCCTGTCCGGCACGACGCGCTTCAGCACCGGATTGCCGGTGACGCTTGCCGACGATTCGGACCGGTCTCTGCTCGGGACGCTCGGAAACGGGGTCAATAATCAGCTGCTCGATACGCCGCAGATAGCGTCGGGAGCGCTGGAGATCAACACGAATCCGCGCAATGGGCAAGCAGCATTCAATACCGCGTTGTTCGCGCCGGAGACGCTGGGGCAGCTCGGAAACGCGGGGCGCCGGTTCTTCTATGGACCTGGGATTGAGAATTTCGACATGCAGATCACCAAGATGGTGCCGATCACGGAATCGCGATCCTTCGATATTCGGGTGGAAGCATTCAACGTGTTCAATCACGCGCAGTTCTACGGTCCTGCGGCGGTGGATGGCGAGATCAACGACCCGAATTTTGGCAGAGTGGTGAGTGCGGCGGCTCCACGCTTGATTCAGGTCGCCATCAAGTTTCATTTTTGAGCCTGTGTGGATAGAAGGTGAGACCGCTCCGTCGCCGTCACGGCTCGGTTTCGGTCCTCTGTCGCATCAGTATTTGCTGAGCCGCGCGCGCCAGAGCCTGTGTGAAAACCGACGATTGCACCTCCGCACATCAGCAACAGATGCGAGCCGTGACCAAAGGGAGCGGTTAATATAGGGGTTTCACACAGACTCGCCAGCAAGCGGTTTTCGGGGTTTTCAAGCTCCCAAGCCTGGTCACTTCGCTAAGATTACACTGGAACAGGCAAAAAAACTTTGGATAAGCGCATTCCATTGCTGCTCCGGCAGGTCACCTACAACCTGCGTGGCGGATTCCTGGTCCGTCCGCTGATCATCACTCTGATCCTCGGCCTCGCCGGCGCGTTGCTTTCCTGGCTCGAAGAATCGATCCCCGGTTTCTCCGATTTTGTTCCGAAGACGCTGTTTCCGTCTCATTCCGATCCGCAAGTGGCGCAGGTGATTCTGAGCGGCATCGCGACGTCGATCATGACCGTGGTCTCCATCGTGTTCGCGATCCTGCTGATGACGCTGACCCTGGCGTCCATGCAGTTTTCCCCGCGCATCATCGTCAGTTTTTCCAAGGATCGCGTGACGCAATGGACGCTGGGCATCTTTCTTGGAACATTCTCCTACTGCATGGCGGCGCTTCCCGCGGCGCGATCTTTGCCGCGCCCGTTCGCTCCGGTCGCAACGGTGATGGGCGCGATGCTGCTCGCGGTGGCGTGCGTCAGCTGGCTGCTGTTCTTCATCCATCACATCTCACGCGCGATCAGCGTCAACCACATCGTGGACCGGATCGCTTCTGAAACCGAAGTAATGATCGACGAGACCATGCCGTGGCCGCATCAAACGGGGCGCGCAGAGACCGACGATCCGCGACGGGGATACGCCTGGGAAACCACCATACCCAACGGCGTCTCCGGGTACATCCGCTTCATCGACACGCGGCGTCTGGTTGCGCTCGCGAAGCAGTATCACATCAAAGTCGACGTATTGCGCCGCGTCGGCCACTTCGTCCCGGCGGGAGTTCCTCTGATGATGCTTTCAAAAGGCGACCGGATGCCCGCGGACGGGAGCGAAGAACTTCTGGGCGCGTTCGACTTAGGTCCGACCAGAACGCTTCAACAAGACGTGGAGTTTGGAGTCTTGCAGATCGTCGACATCGCGCTGAAAGCCATTTCACCGGCCGTCAATGACCCCACTACCGCGATCAGTTCCGTGGATCAGCTGAGCCGCATCCTGATCCGGTTTGTATCGCGTGAGCCGCTGGATTCCAATTTGTACGATCCTCCCGGCGTCTTCCGCGTTCATCTTCCGTGGATCGGCGTGGAGCGGCTGCTCGACTCCGCGTTTGAGCAAATCCGCATGTATGCCAGGGGTGACGTTGCCGTGAGCTTGCGGCTGCTGCGGGCGCTGGCCGATATCGCGGTTACGACACCTGACCCGGTGCTCCGGCGGATGCTGGTGGAGCGCGGCCGGCGGGTGGTCGAAGGTTGCTCGGGCGCGCTGGGAGAGGAAGAACTGAAACCGCTTCGCGTCAGGGCGGTGGTTCTCGAGAATCTGGCTAACGTTGGACCATTTGCAAGCGAAACGAGTACCCCACTCCGATGAAATGATCGATGGCGGCCGAAGACAGGCCTAGGCCGACGTGCAGATCGATCTGTTGATGAGGCGTCGGCTTAAGCGCAGTACCGAAGTGGATCAGGTGCCTGGGCCCTCCGCTTTCCGGAAAATCGCCCGCATATTCGACGAAGGCGTCCCATATCTTGGTCAACTGCCGGTCGATCAGGAACGTGGTCTCGCCCGTCACGTTCCTGCGGCCTTCCTCTGTCGGCCAATACACAGAAAGCATTCCTGCGGCGGTCCAGTTGGAAGACAGTGCTCGGGACCATGGCAATTGGACGGATGGATCATAGCCGTGGCTCGAAATGGCCTGAGCTCCGGTCGGCAGACTGAGCGTCAAAACCAGCGAAACATCGAAGTTGTTTATGGGGCCTAGTTGCTGCTTCACTCCGATGGCGAGGTCGCCGAACCCGGAGCCGAAGTAGTCCGGAACCGTCAAGCGCAGTTCGGTGGTCGGCGCGACTCCGAATCGCAATAAAGTTTCCGGACCGTCGAAGGTGCGGTTCCAGTGGCTGGCGGTTTCGGTGAACCCGTTCTCGAATTGAAGACTTCCCTGCGGAACCACGACGCTCGAATCGGTCACTGCGGGCCGGTCGGTGTTGATGGGAGTTGTCGAACCGTCGCTGGCAGCCGCGGATACGAATCCAATCAGTGTGATGAGAGACGCGGCCAGGATCGGCCTCGCGATCAGTGCCGTAAGAACTCCGCGAGCGGACCAAGCGCGAGCGCAGGGAAGAAACACAAGCCGCCGAGCAGCAGGATGGTGCCGAAAACCAGAGCGCCGAAAGTCGGGGTATCGCTGGGGAGGGTTCCCACGGTGGTCGGCAGACGCCGCTGGGCGGCGAAGCGTCCCGCGAGGGCCAGCGCCAGCGCGGCCAGACCGTATCGGCCGGCGAGCATGGCGATCGTAGTCGTGACGTTGTAGAACACAGTACTGGCGTTCAACCCGGCCATCGTCTGTCCATTATTCGCCATGCAGGAGGCGTAAGCGAATATGATTTCCGTAAAGCCGCGCGGACCCGTATTGGTCACCAGACCGGCGCGTCCCGCGGCGGAGGCGATCGCGATGCCGGTCAGCACCAGCACGATCATGGGCGTCAGCAGAGTATACAGAGCAATCCATCGGGTTTCCCGGGAGCCGATCTTTTTGCCCAGATACTCCGGCGTGCGCCCGATCATCAATCCTCCCAGAAACACTCCCACCAGCGCAGCCATCACCATGCTGTATACGCCGGCGCCGAGTCCTCCAAAGACCACTTCACCTAACAGCATGAAGACCAGAGGAACCAGAACCCCGATGGGCTGAAACGAGCCGTGCATGGAGTTGTACGATCCGGTGGATGTATTCGACGTCACCACCGCGGTCAATACCGACTCGCCGACGCCGAATCTCACTTCCTTGCCTTCCATGTTGCCGCCCGTGATGTGCAGGTCCGCCAGTTGCGCGGGCGACGCTGTCTCAGCCCAATCGCAAACCACCAGGCCGATCGTGAATAGCGCGACCATCACCATCAGCAGTGTCCAGCCCGCGCGCGGCCTCCGCGCGATTCGGCCAAAGGTGATCATCAGCGACGCGGGCAATACAGTGATCGCCAGAAGTCCCAGAAAGTTCGTGAGTGGGGTCGGATTGGCGTAAGGATGCGCGCCGTTGGCGTTGAAAAATCCGCCGCCGTTGGTGCCCAGATTCTTGATGAATTCGAGCGCGGCCACCGGTCCTTGTGCGATCGCCTGCGCGCGGCCCTCCAGCGTGTGGGCGATCGTGTATGGCGCCACGTTCAGCGGAACGCCTTGCCAGATCAGAAGCAGGCTGCCGATCAGCGTCAACGGCAGCAGCACCCACAGCAGCGAACGGACCAGGTCCACCCAAAAATTGCCGATCGTGCCTGATCGCTCCCGCGCGATGCCGCGAATAAATGCGAAGCCGACTGCGAGCCCGGCAGCGCCGGCGAGGAAGTTCTGCGCAACCAGTCCAATTACCTGCGCGAGATAGCGGAGCGTGTTCTCTCCGCCGTAAGCCTGCCAGGTGGTGGTGGTGGTGAAGCTCACGGCGGTGTTGGCCGCCAAGTCGGTAGTCATCGGCGTGGTGAGAAAGGCATCCGCGGGACCGCCCGGCAGCCAACGTTGGAGCATCAGCACCAGAAACAGCAGCATGGTACAGCCGGTTCCGAACAGCAGGAAGCACGGTATAAACTCCCGCAGTCATCTCCTGTTCCGGGTGCACGCCGAGCAGGCGATACAAGACCGATTCGATGGGACGCAACAATCGATCGAGAAAAGTTCGCCGGCGCTGGCAGACGCGCGCGAGATACAAGCCCACCGGCTGCGCAAGTCCAACTACTATGGCCAGAAAAACGAAATATTCGAGCCAATGCATAAGTTATCAGTGCTTTAGCGAATCATCTAGCGCCAGATTTCAGCTCGAGCACGCGCACTCGCGGATTGCCCAGAAATCCGAACTGCGGCCCTTGGGTGTGGCTCTCTACCAGGCGGCGAATCGTTTCTTCGCTCACTTCGCGCGCACTCGCCACGCGAGAGATTTGCAGGGCTGCATTTGCAGGAGAAATGTCGGGATCGAGCCCGCTGCCGGATCGCGTCACCGCATCGATTGGAATGGGAGTATCGGGCGCCAATCCATTGAATTTTCGGTATTCTTCGGCGAGCTGCCGAATGTCGTCCTTCAACTTGGGATTGTTCGGCCCGAGATTCGTGCCTCCGGACGAGGTTGCATCGTAGCCGTTGCCTGCAGCCGAGGGCCGGGATTGAAAGTATTCGGGACGCGTGAACTGTTGACCGATGAGCGCAGAACCGATCACGTTGCCTCCGCGAGTCAGCAACGTCCCGCCGGCTTGGCGCGGGAACAAGGGCTTGCCGATCGCGAACAGGAGCGCGGGAAAAACGCAGCCGGTAAGCAGCGATAACAGGAGGACACTAAGGATCGCGGGCCGAAGTTGCTTGTCCAACTTCGCACGTGGAACCGGAGGCGTCAGCCCCCGGACCATACTTTCAGCAGGTTCGTCCACTGGCTGTAGCTTATCGCGAGCAAGCTGAAGAAGTCATTGGGAAGCCGTAAACAAGCTATAAAGAGCTGATCCAGATTGAAAACAATGGACTTAGAGCCGCGCGATGGTGCCCGCCGCTAGTCGGGCAATCCCGAGCCTCGCGCAATCCGCGTCGACCATTTCTCTAACGAGATCCTGAAATCCGATCCGCGCCTGCCATCCGAGCCTAGCCTTCGCTTTCGAGCAATCGCCGACCAGCATATTCACCTCGGCGGGCCGGAACAAGACCGGATCATGCACCACGTAATCCCGGTAATCGAGGCCGCAATAGGAAAACGCAACGTCCAGGAACTCCTGCACTGAGTGCGTCTCGCCGGTGGCGACTACGTAGTCGTCCGGCTCAGGTTGCTGGAGCATCAGCCACATCGCCTGCACATATTCAGCGGCGTGACCCCAATCGCGTTTCGCCTCGATATTGCCGAGCGCGATACTCTTGGTTTGGCCCGCCAGAATGCGCGCCACGCCCGAGGTAATCTTGCGCGTGACAAACTCATATCCGCGGCGCGGCGATTCGTGGTTGAACAGAATGCCGTTGCTCGCGTGGATTCCATACGCCTCGCGATAATTTCGAGTCAAATCGAACCCCGCAACTTTGCTAATCCCATAGGCCGAGCGCGGGTGAAACCGGGTTTGCTCGCTCTGCGGAATCGCTTCCGCTTTCCCGAACATCTCGCTCGATCCAGCGAAGTAAAAACGGCACGACGGCGCCACCTGCTTCAGCGCCGCCAGCAAATAATGCGTCCCGTTGATGTTGGCGTTCAGCGTGGAGAATTCATCGTCGAACGAATAACTGACAAAGCTTTGCGCGGCCAGATGGTAGCATTCGTTGGGATCCACCTTGGTAACCACCTGATAGATGCTCGCGTAGCTTTCGAGCGAAGCCGCGTGCAGATGCACCCGGTCCAGCACGTTCTTCAGGCGAGACAGCCGATGCTCGGGATCCTCGAGGGCGATGCGCCGCACAATGCCGTGCACGTCGTAGCCCTTTTCAAGAAGAAACTCGGCCAGATAGGAGCCATCCTGGCCGGTGATGCCGGTAATCAATGCGCGGCGTTCGCTCACAAGGTCTTAATTATAGATTACCCGCCCCAAGTGTCCCGTATCGCCCAATTACGCTAAACTCTATTGAAATACCGGCGCGTTTGAAGAATGGGCACGGACACGTCAACACGTCCTTTGGTGGAACCGTATCCGGTCGACGATCCTGCGCCCGAACGCCCGCCCATTGACATCGTCCTTCCGCTTTACAAATCGGCCGATCTGGCTTCTGCCCTCCTTGAGTCCCTTCGAAGCGTAGGCGCCGAACTGGCCCAATTGCGCTGCTCCGTCATTGCGATCAACGATTCTCCCCAGGACCCCGACCTGCTGGCGTGCCTTCCAGGCGCGATCCACGAATTGTCCGCGTTTGTGCCGTGCGAACTGGTGGCCAATGAACGCAACCTTGGTTTTGTCGCCAGTGTGAATCTCGCCCTGCGGCGGGCGGTGGAACGGCGGCACGACGTCATCCTGGTGAACTCCGATACGGTTGTGACGCGCGGCGCCCTCACGGAGATGCAGCGCGTCGCGTACCTGGACCCGATGACCGGCTTCGTCAGCCCGCGTTCCAACAATGCCAGCCTGTGCTCACTTCCGTTGCAAGAAGAATACCGAAAACTGGGCTTCGCGGCGTCTCACCAGAAGTTCCTGGAGCTTTCCCGCTTCCTTCCCGATTCCCACTTCGTCCCTACTGCCGTCGGCTTCTGCCTGTTCATCAAGCGCGAAATCCTGGAGGAGTTCGGCGTTCTTGACGAAGCCTACGGCAAAGGCTACAGCGAAGAGAATGACCTGATCATGCGCGCGAATCGTTGCGGATATCGCGCGGCGCTCGCCAATCATGCCTGGGTCTATCATGTCGGCGGCGCATCCTTCTCTCAGACCGCCGCCCGGCATGTGCAGCAGGACCGGAACGACGCGATCCTGAACCGGCGCTATCCCGAATTCACGGCGAGCGTCGATGCCTATGAGGGCAGCCCGCATTTTGAGGCCGAAGGCCTCCTGGCTGGCCTCCTGCCGGACCCGCAAGGCCGCCTGGATCTGCTGTTCGATTTCACCAGCGTTGAACCCTATCATAACGGCACCTTCACCGCGGCCAAGCAGATCCTGGCGCGCGCCGTGAACCTGTGGCCGCAGTTCAATCTCTACGTCATGGGTTCCGAAAAGGCCTGGCGATACCACAAGCTGGATCAGATCGAAGGCGTGAAGCGTGTTGGCGCCGATAGCGGCGCGAAATTCGCGGTTGCGCTGCGCTTCGGCCAGCCCTTTCAGGCCGGGCAACTGTTTCGACTCAGCAGCGCCGCCGCTGTGAACATCTACGCGATGCTCGATCCGATCGCTTTCGACTGCCTGTATCTGAGTGACCCCGATCTCGAAACGCTGTGGCGCGCCGTGTTTGAGCACGCCGACGGCGTCATCTACATTAGCGATTTCGTGGGTGAGCAATTTCGCCGTCGCTTCCGCCTCCGCCCAGGCTTGCGAGAACTCGTGGCGTATCTGTCACTTGATTGCCGCGATTACCGAGAGGCGCCCACGTCAACCAATTCGCCCGGCGGCCATGTTCTGGTCATCGGCAACCATTTCGAGCACAAGCGCGTTCCCGCCACCGTGGACGCGCTGCGCGAGGCTTTCCCCGACCAGAACATCGCGGTCATCGGCGCTCAGGATTATCACAGCCGCAACGTGACTTCCCACCGGAGCGGCCACCTCTCCGAAGATCAGATGAAAGAGCTGTGGTCCGGCGCCAGTTTCGTGGTATTCCCATCGACTTATGAAGGCTTCGGCTTTCCGATCGTGGAAAGCATGGCGTACCGGAAGCCCATTCTCGCCCGCGATCTTCCGCCGGTCCGCTCAATCCGCGAAAAGATGGGAGCGGGAGAGAACGTGATCCTGTATTCCTCCACGCGCGACTTGATTGAACGGCTCAAACGCGGCTTCCCGGTGTGGCAGGTCGCCGGCGCTCCGCCGGGTGATCCATCGGGAAGCTGGGAAACCACCACGGAACGCATCGGCCGCTTTCTCAACGCAGCAGTTCAATCTTTCGACTTTGAGAACGTCCTGGTGCCGCGCCTGATCCACATGCGCCTGCTGGGGTACTTTTTCGATCGCATGTCGGCCGGCGCCGGGACTTACCGGTCCCGCGCCGCCCGTGCCGCCGAGCTTCAGGCGCATATCGACGCCATCCACCGGTCGTGGTCGTGGAGACTGACTTCGCCTCTTCGCCACGCAGGCGGAGCGTTTCTTCGAATGATGGCCAAGCGCAGCCCGAAGCCGGAATAGCGCTCAGCGCCCGCCGACGTATTGAACCTCTTCTTCGAGTTCCAGGCCGAACTTTTCGCGGACTTTGGTTTTCAAAACACCGATCATCTCTCGGAGTTCCCGCGCCGTGCCGCCGCCGGTGTTGTAAATCAGGTTGGCGTGATAATCGGCGACGCAAATCGCCGCGCTGCGCATTCCCTTCGCGCCTGCCTGCTCCAGAAAATATGCGGACGGGACCTTTCCTTCGCGAACCACGGCTTCTGGAACCTGCGCGCGCACCGACTCTGGTAGATCCGCCAGGACGAGATTCTTGAAGATGCTTCCCGCGCAGCGCATAGTAGGTGGATATTTCTCATTGCGGATTTTCAAGATGCTGTTCGCGTGTGCGCGCAGATCCTCGGCATTGGCGGGGTCCAGGGCCAAGGTCGCGGACAAAATGATCCAATTCTTATTGCGCTTAAAAACACTTTCGCGATAGCGGAACTCGCAGGCAGAATTGTCGACTTCGCGAATTTCCGAGCCGTCGAAAAAGCGTGCGCGGACCACGCGCTCCTGAATCGAATGACCGTACGCGCCGGCATTGCCGTAAATGGCTCCGCCGACCCAGCCGGGAATCCCCGTCATGGTCTCCAGGCCGCGCAGCCCGCGGTCGATCGAGGCGTCCACCAGATGTTGCAAAACTGCGCCTGCTCCGACCTGCACCGTACCGCCGTTGAAATCGATGGTCTGAGCGCAGTACCGGAGCACGGCTCCATCGAAGCCACGATCGTCCACGATCAGGTTGGTGCCGCCCCCAATAACGGCTCTCGCCCAGCCGCTTTCATCGATGGCGCGCCAGGCTTCGATCAGCGCGGCTTCGTCGTCGGCGTCGAGCAGGACGCGGGCCGGCCCGCCGATTTCAAATCGCGTGTGTCCGGCGAGCGAGGCGTTGACAAAAACGTGGAGATTGGGAATCGCCAAAAGGCGAAAGAGCATCTGAACTTAATTATAAGTGGTCGCGTCAGAATCGAATCGCGCGCTTTTCGGCCGCGCTTTGGTAGCAGGCGCATACCAGCTCGACGGACCGGTAGCCATCAAAAGCGCTGACCGGCGGAGCGCCATTTGCCAGCACCGCGTCGACAAATAGCCGGTCTCCTTCCTCGAAACCAAACCGCTTCTCCACTGGCACCTGGCGAAAATCCTCGGCGACGGTCTCCGAATCCAGACCGAGCCGGTAACGGATCGACTCGATTTCGGCGGTCTCGATGGTCGAATATTGCCCAAAAACCTCGACCCGTTCGTAGGGGAAAAACCAACTGGCGTCGGCTGAGGTAACGAAGGTCGCGTACATGCCCGATTCGAACTCGACCAGCATGGAGAAATCGTTCGTGCGGCTGAGGCGCGCGTCCAGCGAAACAATTTCGCCGAACTGGAAGCGCATCATGTCGAACATGTGGATCGGAGTCTCGTACAGGAACCCGCCGGTGACCGAATCGTCGCCGGTCCACACCGGTTTCAGGAGCTCTCCCCGATTCATCTTGATGTGTGCCGTGTGCGGCGGCGACTGGACTAACAGCTCCTTCAGCCGTTTGTAGACCGGCGTGAAGCGCCGATTATGCCCCATTTGAAAAACGGTCTTAGACGCCTGTGCAGCCTCAAGCACCCTCCGCGCGCCATCGAGAGTCGTCGCCATCGGCTTCTCGCAAAACACGTGCTTGCCAGCTTCGATCGCCTGCACCGCGAGATCCACATGCCGCGTATTAGGCGCCGTGATGTAAACCGCGTCGGAGCGCTCCAGCAGTTCCTCAAAGCTTGCAGCGGGACGGTCGCCTCGCCGCGCCGAATCGATGTCGAAAATTCCGGAAATTTCCACGCGCTCGTCGCGCTCCAGATTCTTGAGGTGCACTCCGCCGACATACCCGGCTCCGGCGATTCCAATTCGCAGTTTCATACCTTGACCCATTGCCGTGAAGCCGCCGAGGCCAGCGCGGCATCGAGCACCGCCTGGCATCGCACTCCCTCAGCGAACGAAGGAGCACGCGACTGGCCCATCCCCACGCTCTCTACGAATTGCCAGGCTTGATCGAACCGGTACCCCCAGCGCGGATCGTGCGCATGAATATCGCGCGGCGAGCCAGCCAGCTTCAGGAACTGCGCCGGCACGTCGAAGTGGTCCAGCGGCCGCGCCGGGTCCTTGGCTGCCGCTCCGATCGAGACTCGCAGACCCCACGGATCTTGAAGTGAAAAAACCGCGCTGCCTCCGGAGCCATACAACTCGATAAAAATATCTTCGGTGATCCCCGCGCCACGGCCCGCGCAGACACGCGAAATTTCGAAGGTTCCGCAAGCGCCGCCCGAAAACTCTGCCAGGAACGCGATCCAGTCCTCCACGTCCGACGCCGGATCTTCCCGAAAGCGGCGATCGTGCGCCGAAAGCGCCGCGATCGGACCGGCCACGAACTCCACCATGTGAATCAGATGCGATCCGATATCGGCCAGCACTCCGGAGCCCGCCTGCGCTTTCGTCGACCGCCAGCCGAGCAGGTGTCCCGACAGCGCCATCAGATAGGCGGCGCGCACCTCGCGGATCACGCCCAACTCGCCCGAAGCAACCAGGTGCTTCATGTACTGAAGCGCCGGCGTGTAGCGATAGGTGAAGGCAGTCATGTGCACCACACCGGCTTTACTCGCGGCGTCGAACATCTCCCGCGCGCGCCCCGCGTCCAGCGACAGCGGCTTCTCGCACAGAATATGCTTTCCCTTCGCCACGGCCTGAAGAGCAATCTCGTGATGCATGTAATTCGGCGTGGCATTCACCACCGCATGGATGTCGTCGCGATCCAGAATCTCGCGATAATCCGAGACAGTCACAGCAGCGCCGGTGGCCTGAGCCGCCCCTGCGTCCGTATCGCACACGGCTGCGATCTCCACGCTCGGGCACAAGCGGAATCCGGGGATATGAATGCCGCGCGCGGCCCCACCCGCGCCTATAATTGCAATTCGCAATGAAGACATGAAAGACGCAAGTTTAGCAAAGCCCGCGGGATCGCCGCCCACGGTAAGATCGTGTAACGTGCCGGCCGAGCCTGAGGATCCCACACACCGTCCCCTGAAACCCTTCCTACTGCTGTGTACCATCGTCGCGCTGATGGGCGGCGGCTTGATCGTCTACGCGCGAACCGTCGCCTTCGTTTGGGATGAAGGTTTTCACCTGCTGGCTGCGCAATTGATCCTTCGCGGAAAAAAGCCATATCTCGATTTCTGTTTTCCCCAGACGCCGTTGAACGCCTATTTCAATGCCGCCTGGATGCGGATCTTCGGCCAAAGCTGGCGAGCCGTGCACGTGCTCGCGACGCTGGCCCTCATTGGCGCGATCCTGCTGACCGCGGATTTCATCCTGGTCCGCTGCCCCGTGCGCCGCTGGCGTTTGCCCGGTGCGTTCGCGGCGGCGTTCCTGCTCGCCGCCAACCGCTCCGTCGTCGAATTCGCCACGGTCGGACAGGCTTACGCGATATGCATGTTCCTTTCGGTCGCGGCTTTTCGTGTTTCTATCGCCGCCGTCGAACGGGAAGGTTTGTTGCTCCCGCTGGCTGCTGGATTGTTGACTGGCGCCAGCGCCGCATGCTCGCTCCTCACCGCCGCCGCCGCACCCGTGCTCTTGGTCTGGATCTTGTACTACAGCCGCGCGGGGAGCAGGGTGGCCCGATCCTCCGCTTTCGTCGCCGGAGCTGTGATTCCCTTTGTCCCGGTGTTGTGGCTATTCGTCCAGGCCCCCCGTCAGGTGTTTTTCAACATCGTCCAATACCAGGCCATCTATCGCCGCGTGAACTGGGGATCCGCCACCCAACAGGACCTGGGGGTGGCCCTTTCCTGGGTGGATTCCACTTCACCGCTGGTCATGGTCGTGCTGATAACGGCCAGCCTGTTTTTCATGGTTAAAAAGAGCGGCTGGAGCGCCTCGCAGCGGGCCGGATTCTACCTGTGCGGCTGGCTAGCCTTGGCGATGAGCGCCGAACTCATGACCGCTCATCCGACTTTCACGCGGTATTTTATCGTGGCCGCCCCTTTTTTTGCCATTCTTGCCGTGCCGGGACTGTACGCTATCGACTGGCAAATCTTCAATCCCGATCAGCCGATGTGGCCCATGCTGATGCTCGCCTGCTTGCTTTCCCTGGGGGTCACCAAAGGCTTGTATGACCATCGAGATTCGACGACCTGGAAAGACACCGAAAAGGTCGCGAAAAAAGTGGATGAGGTCACCCCGGCTGGAGGATCTTTGCTGGCCGAAGAGTTAGTCTACTTTGTCACCCGGCGTCCACCGCCCGCTGGCATGGAATTTTCCTATTCGCATCAAATCGCGCTGCCCCCCGCCAAGGCGGCTCCTCTGCATATCCTCTCGAACGCGGATATAACGCGCCTGGTTGCCGCCCGCGCCTACGTCACCGCGGAGTCCTGCGACAGCGACGTCATCGATGCCCTGAAACTGGCTCCCATGTACGTCCACAAGGAGGAAATCGGAGATTGCACGGTGTTCTGGGATCTAGTACCCGGGAAGTAAGCGAGCTAAGGTTATATAAATTTAACTCAAGCTAGAAAAAGCCAAAATTCTTTCGATAAGCAACATGCTTAAATGGTTGTCCAAGACACGAAGGCTCCCGCACGCACCGCTCAGCTTATGGCTCGGCTTCCGGCGTTCTCACCGGTTGCCCTTAAGCTGATGGCGATCATCTCAGACGAAAACGTTTCGTTTAAACAAGTTACCGAGCTGATCCGCCTCGACCCGGCACTCGCGGGCGAGGTTCTAAGCCTGGCCAATTCCGGGCTCTACGGACGCCGCTTTCCGGTTCGAACCATCACGCATGCCATGGCGCTGGTAGGGATCCGCAAAGTCGGCTCAATCGTGATCACGGCGGCCTTGTGGAAGGCTCTCCCCAGACGCGGCTCTCCGTTTGTCCAGGGATGGTGGCGGCACGCCGTTGCATCGGCGCTGGTGGCCGACCACGTAAGCTCGGGGCAAAGCATCGATTCGTCTTATACCGCCGGCCTGCTCCACTCGATCGGGCAACTGGCTCTGTTTCAATATTCCCCAGACGACTACGCCGAGGGCCTGAAGTACTGCTGCTCGACCGGCAGCGACTTGATGGAGCACGAACGCGAAGCCTTCGGCATCGACCACGCGTCGCTGGGAGACGCCATCCTCCACAAGTGGGGCTTGGCGGACGACCTTCAGGAAGCCGCGGCATGGCATCACCACGACGATTTCCTGGCGCCCACCGAGTTGGCCGGCGCCGTCCAGATCGCCTGCTTCGCGGCGGAGTGCGCGGGTTTTGGCTCCTGCGGCTGCCACCATCGCATCGCAATCGGGAACATTCCCGAGCCGGTGCAAAGGTTGATCGACAGCCGCTACCTGCTCGAAGTTCTGCCGCAGGAAATCAACGGCATCGAGTGTTCTCTCGCGTAGCTACTTACGCGCGTATTTCTCGAACCAATAGCGCAAATAGAGCTGCGTGCGCATGAAATTCGATGGGATCGAAGTGGTACCGTGGTACTCGCCGTTCATTCGTACCAGCGCGGTCGGCACCTTGCGGAGTTTCAGCGCCTCGTAAAACTCCTCGGATTGCGGCATCGGAGTGCGCATATCCAGGACTCCGGTCATCAGCATGGTCGGCGTCTTCACGTTGCCCGCGTACATCACCGAGGAATGCTTCAGATATTCGGTCGGATCCTCCCACGGAAATTTCTTGAAGAACAGATAGTAGTAATTCGGCTGCGCATCCACGATGCCGGCGAAGGACAACCAGTCGGTAACCGGGCAATTGGCTGAGGCCGCCGCGAACCGGTCGGTATGCCCGACGATCCAGGATGTGAGCACGCCGCCACCGCTGCATCCATAGACAAACAGATTCTTCGAGTCGATGTAGCCGCGCGAAATCACCTCGTCGACGCCCTTCATCAGATCCTCGAAATCTTTGCCCGGATAATCGTAATTGATCGCGTTGCCGAACTCCGTGCCGTAGCCGGTGGACCCGCGCGGGTTGGTATAAACCAACACGTAATCGTTGGCGGCATGGTCCTGAAATTCGAAATTGAACCCGACATCGTACATTCCCGCCGGTCCGCCGTGAATGCTCAGGATCATCGGATACTTCTTGTGCGGATCGAAGTCGGGCGGCTTCACGATCCAGCCCTGGATCTTGAGATTATCGAAAGACGGATACGTGAATTCTTCCACTTCGCCGAGCTTGACGCCGCGTAGCAGATCGTCATTCACCGCGGTCAGCTGCTTCGGCTGGGCATTCTTCAAATCAAAGGCGACGATGTCGGCGGGTTTGGCTGAGTTGGTCAGAATGCCCGCTGCCATGCCGCTCTTCGTCGTATTGCTGATCGTCAGCATGTGGTTGCCGTTAGTCACCTTCTTGATGTCGCCCGTCAGCGACGTGTAGTACATGTTCCGGTTGCCCTTTTCGCTGACCGTGAAATAGATCCCGCTGCTGTCGGAGTTCCAGATCAGCCCCGACGGCGTGCGATCCAATCCCGGCGTAAGCACGCGCGGATTCGATCCGTCGATATTCATCACGTACAGATTCGAATCTTTCCAGGCTTGCAGCACCCAGTCGTACCCCGTGTACGCCACTAGCTTCCCGTCGGGCGATACCACCGGGCTTTGATTCTCGCCCTTGCGCTGCGTCAACTGGCGAACCGAGCCGCTTGAAGTGTCGACGGCATAGACGTAGCTTTCTTTGGGATGATAGTCCGCGTCTTCCAGGCGCAATCCGCTGAACAGAATTTCTTTGCCATCCGGAGTCCAGGAAAGGCCCGTGCCTCCGCCGAATCCGCCTCCTCCGCCATCGTTGACGTTGCCGGTAGTTAACTGGCGCGGAGCTCCGCCATCGGCGGACACGATGAAAATATGACGAAATCCGCCGGGGAGCATTCCTTGACGATCGGTGCGGTATTTCAACGTTTGGGTGATGGTCGGATCGGCGGTCCACTTGGCGCCTTCGGGACGAGCCGGCAACTTGATGTTCCATGTCTCACGCTGCGCAACCAGCCTGCTGAACGCGATGGATTTCCCGTCCGGCGCCCATGCGATCCCCGACGGCGATTCTTCCAGGCGCGTGATCTGCGTCACCGCGCCTTCCGCGTCCATCCACCGAACGTAGATTTGGCTTCCTTTAGGCGCGCCCTCGGCCATGTAGGCGATGCGCGTGCCATCGGGCGACCAGCGTGCTCCCGACCCCTTTACCAGGAATCGCTGGCGGCTGCCATCGGAGTTCATGATGTACAAAGCCGACTCGTATCGGTCGTTCATCTTGTCGACCCAGCGGCGAGTGTAGACGATCTGCTTGCCATCTGGAGAGATTTGGGGGTCGGAGACGTTGACCATATCCAGATACATATCCAGGCTGAGCTTGCGTCCCGGTTCTTTGCCGATGTCGGCCGCGGTCAACGCCGCGACGAATAGGGATGCTGCAACGCATTGTTTCGCGAAATTCATGACCCGCACGGTAGGCTCCTTTAGCTGCGTACTTGGTACAAAAGTATACTACTGCCGCGTCCCGTCGAAATACTCGACAATCAGGCGCGAGATCTGCCCGATGCGATCTTCGGTCTCCGCGTACACTCCGGTGATGCCAAGCGTGCAGAACGAAATAATGATGGTTCCCGACCGCGCATAGACCATTCCGGCGTCATTCGCGACCACGCCCAGGTCGCCGGTCTTATGCGCGACCGGTACCGTCAAATAATGCGGGATGCGCCGCGCCCCGGACTGCTGGGCCCGCATGATGCGCTTCATCTCGTCACAACTTGTCTTTGCGGCGATAGTCCCTTTTTCGATTCCTTCGAGCATCCGCCCGACCTCGGCCGGAGTGATCACGCCCAGCCAGTAGTTTTCGTCGGTGATGTAAAGCTGGTTGACTTCGTCGTTCAGATGCCGCTTCGAAGATTCCTCGCGAATCTGTTGGATCAACACCTGATGAGGCTCCGTGAACGCCGGATTATTGGTTTGCAGCGCAAACACTTCTTCCGCCGTCAGCGACTTGTATTTCGGATCGAGCACCTCGTAGGTCTTGCGAAACAACTCGTATGTCGTCTGGACCAGGCGCAACGTATTGAAGCCGGCTTGCTTCAGAAATTCGTTGACCTTATCTTTCCCGCCGACCTTAGCAATCATAAGGTCCGTCGCCGTGTTGTCGCTGGTGATGATCATTTGCGTGATCACGTCGCGAATGGTCGGATTCAGCCCCACGTCGTGATAGCGAAAAATGCCCGATCCTCCCCGCAAATCGGATCGCTGAATGGTCACGCGATCGTTGAGGTTCAGCTTGCCCTGCTCAGCTAGGCGGTAGGCGAGGATCATCACCGGAATCTTGATGACGCTGGCGCTGTTGAAATGATCGTTACCCAGAACGATGGCCTCTTCGCCGGTGCCCAGGTGCTTCACGTACAAGCCCGCTTTCGCCGGAATGCGCGCCATCTCGGCTTCCAGCAGACGGGTCAAGTTGGATTTCTGGACCTGCGCCGGGGCCAACGGCAATACGAGAAGCAGAGCAGCCAGCAATTTCAGTCGCATGGTGCCCTTCAAGTTACTAAGGTTCAGGTGCGTCCGCAAGTCCGATCTGGCTGAGGATCACGACTCGGGACACCGTGCGGTCGAATCGCAGCCGAATGATCTTGATCTTGGCGGGATCGAAGCCTGTGGACTCTGCGGCGAACGCGGCCAGCGGCAGATCGATGGTTTGAAACACCGGTTCGGACGGCTTCTCATACGCGAAATCGTCCATCGCGGCGAGCTTCGTGAAGCGAACTTTGAAGGGCGGGAGCAGCTCCTCGAACTTGCTGAGCGGCAGCCGCGCCGTGACGCCGTTGTCCGTTTCAAGCTCGACCGTAAAATCCGTCGATTCGGATTTTTCGTCCTTCTTTTTGGCCGGCTTATCCTCTGGTTTCTTGCCTGGCGGAAGAGCCTTCTCATCCGTGACCGCCACAGACATCGTGAGAATCGATTTCGGCCCCAGCTTCCATTTCTGCGCCTGTCCTTGGGGCAGCGCAATCGAATAAACCGGAATCTTCGACCCATCCTCTTCGCGATTCCAGCCGAGAAACGCTCCATTGTAATCGCGATCGCCGTGGCGGAACGGAATTTTGCCTTCGCGCCAGACCGACAGGTTTTCCGCCTGTATCCGCCCGCCCGTAAGCGTGGTCGTGGTGACGTCCGGATCCTCGCTGAAATCGGCGACGGTCTTGTAAGACGCGTCCAGATAGCGGCTTTTGTACAGGGTCTCGGGCAGCCAGGAATGAATCGCCCGATGATCGCGGAACATCGGCAGATATTCGCGCCGGCCATGCAGCGTCGCTTCGAGAAAGGCCGAGATGTACGTTTTGCCGATGCGGCGTTGATCGTCGCCGGTCAGCAGCGGTTTCACATCCAGAAACCAGCTCAACGGCTCTCCCAGATCCGTGTTCCCCCACACCGTATTGAACTGGCCGTGATTTGCGCGATAGATGTAAATCTCCGCTTTGAACCACGGACCGGGCTCGGTGAAGCGCACGTGGTCCCATTGCCGGCTTCCCATGAAGGAGGAAACGTCGGCGTCGTTGGCTCCTTGCAGCGTCAGATAATTCACGTTGTCGATATAGCGCCACTGGTCCGCCGGCTTGTACTGGCCGTCGGCCGGAGCGATGGCGACAATCGATTTGATCGGGTATCCGTAGTTAAAACGAATATTGCCGTCATCGGGATCGTACGGGAGCCGGTTGAAAAGTGCCGCAGTGGCCGCCGCCTCGCCTCCGCGCGAGTGTCCCATCAGCGCGACGTTGTTCACGTCCACCTTCTGATAGAAAGGATTCCCGGGCGTGCTGTTCCACTGCCGCCAGAGTTTCAAATGCTCCAGCAGCATCCAACCGCGGACGGCCTGCTGCTTGGGCAGATCGTGAAACAGGCCGCTGTTCAGAAAATTCTCGTCGATCGACGCCAGAATGAAGCCGCGGCTGGCCAGCAACCGGCCCAAATATTCGTAGCCGGGGTCTGAGAAATCAGCCATATTGTGATTCCCATGCACGATCAGAGCCAGCGGAAATGGCCCGGCGCCGGCGGGATACCAGACTCGACCGTTCAGCGGAAGCTGATCCATTCCAAATCCCCAATAGCGGCGACGCAGGTTCGCCTTCCAGCCCTTGAAATCCTTGAAGAACAAGGAAGCATCGACGGTCCCGGTCTTAATCGCGACCGATTTTCCGAACTCCGGCCGCCGGCGATCGATTCCTGATCCGTATATCAACGTCTGAATTTGAAGTGGGCCGGGATCGGACGGGTTGGGAGCGGATAACGGCGTCACGCTGGAATTCGCGGCCTGAAAATGCATCAGGTCCACATCGGCACCGGGAAACGAGAGGAATATCAGTAACGCCACATTAGCGCCCACCGCCGCGGCGAACAGCGAGATCGTCAGAATCTTCTTGCTGCGCGCCGATTCGCGGAAGTTGCCGAACAAGAACGTCGCGACGGTGGCGCCGAGAATGCCCTCGACTAAAACAAATATAAGTCCCATCAAAGGGCCGAGCGGCGGCGGCCATAGCAGCGCGATGAATACCGCGCATCCGAAGATGGTTCCGAAAACCAGGCGCGGCATTCTGCGCAGAATCGTCAGAAGCAATGCGATGAGCAGCGCAACCAGGGGAATGCCCAACGCCGCAATCGCCAAGGCGAAGGCCGTGTCGGCCCAAAATCCGAAACCGGATTGAAGCGTCTCCGCGCCTACCACGACCGCCCCCGCTGCAGCAATCGCCGCCGCCCACGTGGCACCCTTGCGAGCTTCCGGCCCGGGGCGGATATTGCTCCACACACGCCGCCGCCAATCGCCGATCCGCTTCCATCGGCTGCGGATTCGCTCCCGCAAAGCCGGTCGGGGCTCCTTACCGGGTGTCATAGAACCTCCATCAGTCTAATACGTTGCACCGGCCGCACCGTAACATGCACGATAGAGGCATACGTCCGCGATTTTCGAGACGCGTCTGAGGAGAATGCTCTCCACCCAAGCCACGGGACTGATTCGCTTGCCGCCCGGAACCCTGGAAATTTCCGCGCCGCTCGAACTATTTATCTGGGCCGCGGGGGCTCGCGGCCGGCTGAGACGCGCGGCAACATCATGACCGGCAAGCGCATCTCCGGCTACAAAATGAAGACCCGAGGCATCGCTGCCGCACCGGGGGTTCCACTCAACGCGGATACCATCGCGCGAAATACGTGCTCCGACGCGCCTTGACTTATCCCGCCAATTCTTTTCGAAAAAATTCGAGGCTTCCGGTCGCGTCGTCGTCCAAGGTCCCCTGTCCTTCAATCGAAATACGGCCACGATAATCGATCTTCTTGACCACCGCAAAGAATTGGCCGTACACCGGATCCTCATCGGGACTCTTGGGCCAGCGGCGCCCGGCAGGATTCGCGAAGTGGAGATGCACGATCTCGTTGCGCGCCCGCTCGACGATCTCCGGATCTTCCTTCTCCACCCGCAGGTGGTAATAATCGATGATCATCTTGACGCTGGGATGATTCACGTCGTGCACCAGCCGCAGCGCGTCGGCTCCGGTATTGATAATATTGCTTTCCTGCTTGCGCAGCGGCTCGATCGCAAGCACGATATCTCGGGATCGCGCCAGATCGCCGGCGTACTTTAGAAACTCTACGATCTGGCTCCACGCCCGATCCCGCGAAAATCCCTCCGGGACATTGCGTGATCCCGCGCTGCCCCACACGATAAGACGCGCCCCAAGCTGCCGGCACCGGTCGAGCGCGGGGTTCAGGTAGGCCGTCAGCGCGTCGCGATTCACGTTCGTGCCAACCACTGTCAGAGTTCTGATAAAGCTATTGAAACTCTCGCAACGCAAGCGCGAAGCTAACACGCGCTCGCGGAAATTTGTGAAATCCGCGTCGCTCATCGCCGCGATTTCGGCGACCGCGGGTTCGTAATAGTCGAACGCCCAGTTGCCGGCCTTGTCGAAATCTTTAGCTTGGCCGCAGAGTCCGATTTCAATGCCGCCGATTTTCGCGAACGCCGGCATCGCGGCGGCGCACCACGAAAGCAGCGTCTCGCGTCTTGATGGGTTTCGCATCGGAGATTTCATTCTATCGTGCGAAAATGGCGGCAGTTGCACACCGTCGCGGTCATTTCGTCGGCTTGGCGCTGGAATACCACAGGTCTCACTGTGTCCGCGGCTCTGCTGATTCTGTGGACCCTGACCTCACGCAAGGCCGGCTGGTTTCTCGCGGGCATCGTTCTTCTCGCGACGATCGTGTGTTCCCCGCTCGACGTGCTGGCCCGCGAGTATCTCTTCACCGCTTACGCCATCGAACAGATGCTGATCGGCATAGTGGTCCCCTATTTTCTGGCGCGCGGCATGCCGGGGAGCGGTGTGCGGATTCCGATGTTCGCGGCGTGGGCCGCTGGAATGGTCTCTTTATCGATATGGTTTCTCCCGCGATTGCTGAATGCGTCGCTCACCAGCGACGCCGTGCGTGGCAGCGAGTTCGCCATCCTGATCGCAGGCGGAGCCGCGTTCTGGTGGCCGATCCACTCGCCTCAAGAGGAAAATCGGATTCCGCTGATGCCGAATACGCTGATTTATCTCGCCGCGGCCACCGTCTGGTGCTCGCTGCTTGGGTTGGTTCTGGCGTTCGAAAAGCCCTTGCTGATCGCACGCTACGTAGAACCGCGAGATCCTTTGCACATCGCTGAATCTCTACTCATCGATTGGAGTTTCTCGCGCGAAAACGATCAGCAGACCGCGGGCCTGCTGTTTTGGATCGTCGCTGCCTCGGTTTTATTGACCGAAGTGATGTTCACTTATTACCGCTGGTACAGGTCGCCCGAGGTGCAAGACGAATAGGCTCGTCATTTCTTCAGCAATCCTCTGGCGCGAAGCCAATTGGCGAGCAGCGCCGGCCACTCGCTCAACGCCGGATCGTCCATCGCCAGCCCGACTCCATGCCGGCCATTTTCGAACACGTGCAATTCCGCCGGCACTCCCGCCTTGCGCAGCGCGAGGAAATAATAGACGGCGTTTTCGGCGGGCACGGTAGTGTCGGCGTTGGTCTGAAAGATAAATGTCGGCGGAGTCCGCGGCGTCACCGCTGTCTCGAGCGATAGATTCTTCGCGACCTCAGGATCGGGCTGATCGCCCAGCAGATTTTTTCTGGACCCGGCGTGAGTCCACGGCTGGGTCATCGAAATCACGGGATAGGCGAGGATGGCGAAGTCGGGACGGCTGCCCGCGCGATCCACCATATCGGCCGCGTCGGCGTTTCCGGAATCGAAATGCGTGGACAAGGAAGCCGCCAGGTGCCCGCCCGCCGAGAATCCGATGATGCCGATGCGATCCAGCGCGAGATGCCACTCGTTGGCGTGCAATCGCAGGAGGCGAATCGCGCGCTGGCCGTCCCCGAGCTCGATCGGATGATGATAGCGCGGCCCCAGCCGGTACCGGAGCACGAATGCCGCGATGCCCATGGAATTGAAATAATTCGCAACCTGGCGGCCCTCGGCGTTCATGGAGAGATTGGTATAGCTCCCGCCGGGACAAATGATCATGGCGGTCATTCCCTGTGGCGTGGTGCGAGGCAGGTAAGCCGTGATGGCAGGGATGTCGCGATCCTCGGTTCCCTGCGCTCCAGGAGCCGGTCCGGGCCACAAAGGGATGGTCTGCGTGTCTTGAAGAGGTTGCGAGACGGCGGCGATCGACAGGAAGGTCCCTAACAGAAGGGGGCGGGTCATATTGATGACGATATCATCCGAGCGGAGTCCCCTGGCTCAGAACGGCAACTTGTCCTGCTCGCCACCCTCAGCTTCCTTCGGGGCCTTTTTGAATGAGGCGGAATCCACAAGTGGGATATTCGGCTGTTTCCCTTCGAACAACTCCGCAATCGTGAGGATCTGAATCTTCGGGTACTTCCCGTAGATTGTCTCGTAGTAACCTGCCTTGACCGCCTCCGTCCGCATCGGTCCGGTTGAGTCCGCGAGCGTAATGAACACGCCGATCTTGGCCTTCTCCCGGTCCACGACGTGCGCCAGGTCGCGGACCATCGCGACGTTAACGTTGTCGCCGCCCTTCACCGAAACGATGGCCTTCTCGGTCGTCTTGCCTTCCGGTTTAAAGTAGATCAGGCCGTCGATGCCCGAGTCCGCGCCTTTCTTCTTACCGCCAAACGGTACAGCGTTCACAAGCGAGACGGCCCACCATTGGAATTGATATTTGTCCTGCGCTGCGAGGGTTCGCGCTCCCTCCAGATCTTTCGGCGTGCCATGAACTTCATACTTAATGCCAGGGAAGGCGTCATTCAGGCGCTTCTCGATAAGGGAAATCGCAAGGTGGGTGATATCTATGCCGATCCATTCGCGCTTCAGTTTTTGCGCGGCGTGAATCGTCGTCCCGCATCCGCAAAATGGGTCTAAGATGATGTCCCCCTCGTTCGAGCTAGCTGCTAGGATGCGCTCAAGCAACATCTCAGGTTTCTGTGTTGGATAGCCCAGTCGTTCGGCGGCGAGGTTATGGAGTGGCGGAATGTCTGTCCACATGTCCTGCAGAGGAACGCCCGGCATCTCATCGGCGTACCGCTTGAACATTGGCACACCGTCTTCTTTTGCTGGCCAATGTATTTTTCCTGCCTTATCCCACTCATCCAAGATTCTCGGAGGTACTTGCCAATGTCGCCCCTTCGCCGTTACGTCGATTCCGCGCCATTCCTTTCCTGTTTCTCCATGCCTAATTCCAGCCCCAGTCAGATCGGAACGCCGCCAACGACGTCCATTCACATCGCGATGAGTGTAGAAAGCGTCAAGGTACGTTTCGCTGTAGGGCGTGTATTGCGGAATCCACACGAAGTCGTCCGAGCGAGTGTAAAACAGGATCACATCGTGAACCGGCCCATACCGCTTGGCGCTACTGTGCGCACTCGTGCGCTGCCAAATGATCTCTGATCGAAACTGCTGTGGACCGAAGACGGCATCGATGAGCAGCTTCAGATAGTGACTCGCGGTCGGGTCGCAGTGCAGATACATGCTCCCGGTCGGTCTAAGCACGCGATGCAATTCTAGGAGGCGGATGGCCATCATGCACAGGTAGGCCATTATGTCGCTCTCCTTCAAGAATGCCCTGAGTGCACGGAGTAATTCGGCTGCGTCAGTACTCCAGCTCGCAATGACCTCGTCGAACGCATTTTCGGCGTGCTCTCCCCAATGCCACGTGTCCTCAAAAGCATGGATCTGCGCTTGGGAATCCTCGCCCGACGTGCTTCGGAACAGGACATTGTAGTTCGCTTGGCTGTTGAACGGCGGATCGAGGTAGATCAGATCTACGCTTTCCCGCTCGATATCGTTCCGAAGGACTGTGAGATTGTCGCCGTAGTAGAGCTTGTTCACGTCTGCTTCGGTCAACGGTACCATATGCTGTTAGTGGAGCGCGGCGAGGAGATTCTCACGAGGCCTCTAACAATTCCCGACGATCCACACGTAAGGCCGAGCATCCGCCCGCTTGATAGTGCTGAAGTTCCGATGAATCAGATACATTGATCAGTGATGCCCACACCTCTTCGCTCGGCTCACTGGTTCAGCGGACAGAGCCGGGATGGTTTCATTCACCGCTCCTGGATGCGACCGGTTATCCGTCCGACCTCTTCGACGGACGTCCGGTCATTGGGATCTGCAACACCTGGTCGGAGCTGACGCCCTGCAACGCGCATCTGCGCCAGATCGCCGATCGCGTCAAGAGCGGAGTCTACGAAGCCGGTGGTTTCCCGCTGGAGTTTCCCGTCATGTCACTGGGCGAAACCAATCTGCGACCCACCGCGATGCTGTTTCGCAACCTCGCCAGCATGGATGTCGAGGAATCCATTCGCGGCAATCCGATCGACGGCGTGGTGCTGCTGTGCGGCTGCGATAAGACCACCCCATCGCTACTGATGGGAGCCGCAAGCTGCGATGTTCCCGCGCTGGTGGTCTCCGGCGGCCCGATGTTGAACGGCCATTTCCACGGACAGCAAATCGGCTCCGGCACCGCGGTCTGGCAGATGAGCGAAGACGTGCGCGCGGGCAAAATGCGGCTTCCGGATTTCATGGAAGCGGAAACCTGCATGTCCCGTTCGGCCGGCCACTGCATGACCATGGGCACCGCGTCTACCATGGCGAGCATGGTGGAGGCGCTGGGCATGGGCTTGCCGCATAACGCCGCGATTCCCGCGGTCGATTCGCGCCGCTACGTTCTGGCCCATCACGCCGGACGCCGCATTGTCGAAATGGTGCGCGAGGATCTACGGATCTCGAAGATCCTCACGCGCAAGGCATTTCGAAAACGCGATTCGCGTCAACGCCGCCATCGGCGGATCGACCAATGCCGTAATTCATCTGCTCGCGCTCGCGGGCCGCGTGGGCGTGCCGCTGCATCTGGACGATTTCGATCGCCTCGGCCATCGACCTGCCGTTGCTCGTGAACCTGCAGCCCTCCGGGAAATTTCTGATGGAAGATTTCTACTACGCCGGCGGCATTCCCGCCGTGGTGCGCGAACTCGGCGAACTGATCCATCGCGATGCGCTCACCGTGAACGGAAAAACCATGGGCGAGAATACGGCCGAGGCTCCCTGCTGGAACCGCGAAGTGATTCACGACGCGCGCCGCGCCGCTTCGCGAAAATGCCGGGATCGCGGTCTTGCGCGGCAACCTGGCTCCCAATGGCGCGGTCATCAAGCCGTCCGCTGCAACGCCGGGGCTGCTGAAACATCGCGGCCGCGCGGTAGTTTTTGAAAGCTTCGAGGATTTCAAAGAGCGCGTCGACCAGCCCGATCTCGATATCGACGAGCACTCGGTCATGGTGCTGAAGGGCGCGGGCCCGCGCGGCTATCCGGGCATGCCGGAGGTCGGAAACTTGCCGATCCCGCCCAAGCTCCTCGCGCGCGGAATCACCGATGTTGTGCGCATCTCCGACGGCCGTATGAGCGGAACCGCGTATGGCACTGTCGTGCTGCACATTTCACCCGAATCGGCGATCGGCGGCCCGCTCGCGCTGGTCGAAAATGGCGATGAGATCGAGCTGGATGTCGAAGCTCGCCGCCTGGACCTGTGCGTTTCAGACGACGTACTGGCGCGCCGTCGAGTGGCGTGGAAGCCGGCACCGCCCGCCGCCGCCGGAGGCTATCAGCGCCTTTATGTGGATCACGTAATGCAGGCCGATCAAGGCGCGGACCTGGATTTTCTAGCCGGCTGCCGCGGCGCAGCTGTGCCGAGAGAAAGTCACTGAAACGCCGGTTTGCAGAACTGGTCGAACGCCTCAGTTAAGATCTTGGCGATCGCTGCCGGATCGCGCCGCTCGATGTCGCTGCGGTGGAGCATATACACGGGCTTCCCGTCCTGAAATAGCGCCATCGACGGCGAAGACGGCGGATATTGCGATAAAAGATTCCGCAGATGCGCCACCGCGGCCTCATCGCCGCCCGCGAAAACAGTCGCGGCCTTCGACGGCCGGACGCCGTGTTTCAATGCCACGCCCACCGCCGGCCGAGCCTTCCCCGCCGCGCATCCACACACCGAATTCACGATCATCAACACAGTTCCGCTGCCCGGCGCGAGCAGCCGATCCACATCCGCCGGCGTCCTGGCCTCTTCTACTCCATGTCGAGTCAGGTCCGCGCGCATGGGAGCGATCAAATGTTCTGGATATGTCACGCCTTCATTCTAACAGCGGCCCGCGCCGGCGCAGAACCGCCTGGATCACGGAGTCGTCGCCGGGGTCACGATCGACGGGATCGTCGCCACATGACCGAGCGTGACCAGCGTCCGTCCGCTCACGGTGTCAAAAATTTCAAGCGTCGGGATTAACTTGCAGGCAGGCGCGATCGGCGTCGATCCCGTTGCCGTTGGCGGAAATACGGCGGGAATCGAGATAGTCGCGCGAATCTCGCGCCGATCGCCAGCTACCAGTTGGAGATCGGTGTCGCTGCGCAGATCGAACGGCATGCTCTTACCGGGAGGTACCGCGAGCGATGTGGTTTTCAGCACGCTACCATTGGCATCCACGAATGACACGGTCGCCGAGCAGATCGCGCCGACCGCCCGCGGCAGCACGCCCGGATTCAACAAATTCAATTGTGCAGTCTGCGCGTCCGCGATCCCCACCATGCCCGTGGTCTGAACTGTATTGGAAACCGGAACGGCCTGCGCGGACAATGCGACAGCGCTCAGCGCCAGGGCCATCGTCAAGAGAACGTATTTGGACATAGGAATTTCCTCCATTAGATTTAAACGATAGATTTTATCCGCAGCGGTCCGGGAAAGCTTCCGAGGACTGCGTGCGGTCTATTTCCGGGAACCCCACTTCGCCCGGGAAGTTTCGAAGCTTGCGGACTCTTAATTTAGGCAGCGGCCGGAAATCGACACAGCGGTTAGAGCCACGTTACCCGGTCTCGACTAGCCAAGTCGCCTGGCTTTAGCGACAATTAAAACCAACGCATGGCGAGCCTGAGCGATTTCGAGAAACTGCTACCCACGCTGTCACCCGGCGAGAAAGCACAACTCCTGAAGTGGGTGGTTCAGGAGCTCGGTGCCGCCTTTCCCGGTATCGACTCTCGCCCCGACGTATGCGGCGGAGAAGCCTGCATTGTTCGAACTCGGATTCCTGCTTGGCTTCTGGAGCAGGCGTGGCGTCTGGGCTCCAGCGAACAGGAGTTGCTGTCGGCCCATCCATCCCTGCGCGCGGAGGACTTGGTGAACGCGTGGGCGTATGTGCGCTCTCACGCAACAGAAGTCGACTCGCAAATTCGCGAGAATGAGGCGGTTTAGTCCTTTTCTATTCGGACAGGACGTTGATTAAGGGAGGGCTGGATATGCGGCTGTACCAATACCTTGAAACTAAGTGGGCTTTGGATAACATTAGGAGGCGCCGACTCAAGCTCTCCAAGGTCGATGACATGAACGATCCTTACGAGTGGCGGTGTGTGCACTCCGCTGACAAGGAGTCGCAACAAGCATTGGAGAAAACCGCCAGCGAGGACTTTGAACAACTGGGTGCACTGTGCTTCAGCCGATGCTGGAACAGCATTCTCATGTGGAGCCACTATGGCGAAAAACACATGGGAATCTGTCTGGGATTCGACGTGCCCGACGAGTTAACGACGAGCGTGGAATACGTGCGCGAAGTGCGTGTCGTCGGAGACCTGAGCAAGGCTCCCACGGAAGAGCGGCTAAAAATCGTCGAGCTGCTTCAGTGGGCTAAGTATGACGGATGGCGGTATGAGGCGGAAGTCCGCGTGAAGGGCCAGCGGAGGGAAGTGGACGAAGAGACAGGGCAGTACTTCGTCAATTTCAGCAAGCACCCGATACTCAAAGAAGTGATTGCGGGTGCGAGGTTCAAAATGAGTAAGGCCTATCGAGGACGCCCTTAAAGGTTATCCCGAAGCCGTTAAGATCATAAAGTTACGCGCAGCGCCAGAGAGATTCGAGATCATCGCGGACGATTGGGGACTACACCACTAGAACCGCGGTTGCGCGACTTCGCACGCTTCGCAGTCACAAGAAACGCCCTAAGGGCGTCGTTTACCGACTTGGAGTCTGGAAACGCTGCGACAAGTTCCGGATCAATCTGGACCATATTCGTTCCGAGCGCGTATCTGGCGGCATACTTGCCCACTACGCCGCTGGTAAAGTCGTATTCGGCCCTCATCTCAACCGTTCGCTTGGAAGGTTTCTTCATAATTTCGTCTCTCACGCTTCGTCGCAACGCGGGCACTGATCAGGCGAACCCGATCTCCTCTTACAGTATGAACCACGATCAGTAGTCTTGGCTCGTCTGATCTTCCTACAATCACAAAGCGTTCATCGGTAGTGTGGTCGGGATCAGCGATCGTAATCGAGAGGGGATCGCCGAAGACCGTTTTCGCCTCAGCGAAATCTACGCCATGCTTGCGTAAATTCCATCCTTCACTCCGGCAACGGCTGACCCTTAGTCTCCGGAGCCCACGGCAGCGCCGCCAGCCCGATCAGAAACGCCGCGCACATCGTGATCCCTGCGTACCGCAACGGCTCCGCTGTCCCCGCATAGACTCGACTCGTCAACAACCCCAGCGCCACCGGACCCACCGCTGCCACCGCTCGACCAACGTTGTAGCAGAACGACGTCCCCGTGCTCCGCAGCCGTGTCGGGAACAACTCCGGAAAATAAATCGCATACCCCGCGAACAGCGCGAGCTGGAAAAATCCCATCAGCGGAGGCATCCAGAACACGTCGCTGAACTGATTCAATCGCCAGAACAGCAGCGCCGTGGCGAGCATCGCCGCCACCAGCGACACCGCGAACGCCCGCCTCCGCGAAGTCCACTGCGTGAAATACGTGAACGCATACACTCCCAGAAACGCGCCCGAATTCTGCATCAACGAAATGATGCCCGTCCACACGGTCTTCTTCCCCGCAATCACGCTGTCTGAAAATCCCTGCGCGCGAAAAATCTTGTCCAGCACGGAGCTCAACAGGTCATAGCTGAAATACCCGATGCCCCAAATCCCCACCACGCCCGAAAACGCCAGCGCCAGCCCGACCAACGCGTTCCGCCGCCAGCGCGGATCTTCGAACAGCTCCGCCATGGACCCGAGCTTCACCCGGTGCGCCACGCCTTCCGCCTTCGCTTTGCGCCAAGCCTCCGGCTCTTCCAGTTTCCGCATGATCACCACCACCAGCAGCGCCGGCAGCGCGCCGATGATGAACATGATCCGCCAGGAGCTGGCGATCACGTGCGCTTGCTGCAAATTTCCGAGTCCGATTCCGATCAGTGCCGCAATCACGTTCCCCGCGCCCGAACACGATTGCAAAGCCCCCAGCGCATACGGCCGCGCCGTAGCCGGAATCACTTCAGCCACCAGCGCGACGCCCACCGCAAACTCGCCTCCAACGCCCAGACCCGTCAAAAACCGGTACAGCGAAAAATCCCACACGCCGGTCGACAGCACGCTCATCCCGGTGAACGCGGAATAAAACAGAATGCTGATCATCATGGTTTTCACGCGGCCCAGCCGGTCTCCCATGATGCCGAACAAGACTCCGCCCACAGCCCAGCCGATCATGAAAACCATGGTGGCGTAGCCGGCGTATTCGGTAACCGTTCCCGCCATCGCCGCATCGTCCGGCCGGACGTGCAGCAGATCGAGCATCGCCGGCCTCCGCGCCAGCCCGAAAAACTGCTGATCCATGCAGTCCAGCAGCCAGCCCAGCGACGCGACGATCAGCACCAGCCAGTGATAGCGCGTCAACTGCCGGTACCACGGCGTGGCCCGTGGCATCGTACTGATCATTCAGTCAGTATAGAATGCGCGTGCGGATGGTCCCGGGAACTTCGTCGAGCTTCCCTTTCAACCGCAGCGACTCCTGCCGCCCGCCGGTCTCAATGTCGATCACGACATAACCGATTTTCGCGTTGGTTTGCAGATACTGCGCCGCGACGTTGATATGCTCCGCCGAGAAAATCGCGTTGACGTTCGATAGCACGCCCGGCTGATTGCGATGCGTGTGCAGCAGCCGGTGCTTCCCTGGATGCTCGGGCAGCGAGACTTCCGGAAAATTCACCGCCGTCAGCGTCGATCCGTTGTTGCTGTATTTGATCAGTTTTCCCGAAACTTCCAGGCCGATGTTCTGTTGCGCTTCTTCCGTGCTCCCCCCGATGTGCGGCGTCAGGATCACGTTGTCGAACTCGCGCAGCGGCGAAACAAACTCGTCTCCCGCGCCCTTGGGTTCCGATGGAAACACATCGACCGCCGCGCCCGCCAAGTGCTTCGACCGCAACGCCTCCGCTAGGGCCTCGATCACCACTACAGTCCCTCGCGACGCGTTGATCAACAGCGAACCTTTCTTCATGCCGGCGATTTGTGGCGCGCCCATCATCCGCAGCGTCTGCGGAGTCTCGGGAACATGCAGCGTCACCGCGTCGGCCATCTCCAGCAGAGCGTCCAGCGACGGCATCGCGCGCGCATTCCCCAGCGCCAGCTTGGTTTCGATGTCGTAAAACACCACCTGCATTCCCAGCGCTTCCGCCAGCAGCCCGATCTGCGTCCCGATGTGCCCGTACCCCACCACCCCCAGGCACTTGCCCCGAGCTTCCCGCGAACCTTCCGCCGTTTTCACCCAGGCTCCGCGATGCGCAGCCGCGTTGCGCTCCGGAATCCCGCGCATCAGCATGATGATCTCGCCCAGCACCAGCTCCGCCACGCTACGCGTATTCGAGAATGGCGCGTTGAACACCGGTATGCCGCGATCCTGCGCCGCGTCCAGATCCACCTGGTTGGTTCCGATGCAAAAACACCCGATGCCGGTCAGCCGCGGCGCATTTTCAATCACGCGCGCGGTCAGCTTCGTGGCGGAGCGAATCCCGATAAAATACGCGTCGCGAACGGCCTTGATCAGATCCGCTTCTGCCAGCGATTTGGGATAGCATTCCAACTGGCTGTAGCCATCCGCGCGAAACGCATCTACCGCGCTCGCGTGAATGCCTTCCAGCAGCAGAATTTTGATCTTGCTCTTGCCAAGTGAATTTTTCGTCATTCAGAAGCGGAAGCTGATGTCTCCTGTGATCATGAACCAGCGATCCCATCGGTGCCCGGGGTTCGCCAGCAGCCAGCGCGGCGTGGCGCTCAGCCAGAAGTGCCTGCGTCGATCCAGCGCAACACCGGCCGATGTCTTAAAGTATCCGCCAAACCCGCTGTTAGACGCCAGTCCGAACGCCGTGTTCGGATTGCTCACCGAAAAACTCTCGAACCGCCACCGACAATTCATATCGATCCTGTTTCAAAGGAAGAATGAAGCGGATGCCGAACGGGACCCGGAAAACCGGTTATCTCCACTAGAGCAACCGAAGCTTTTGCAATCGGGTGGCGGCGGATTCATGGCTCCGACAACCCCGCTTCAGGTTCAATAAACCGGTTTATCCGATAGCGTTGCGCTGAAAAGACTGCGCGTTCACACACGTCGCCAGAAAGATTGCCGCAAAGAAATTTCGGATGACTTTCGCGATGCAATCAAAGCGCCGCTACCGCGTCGTTCGCGGCTATACTGAAGCCATGAAGTTTCGTGTTGTCCTCGAATACGACGCGGATGCGGAGGCGTTCTCGGCTGTTTGTCCCGAACTGCCCGGGTGCGCGTCCGCGGGCGATACCGAGGAAGAAGCACGACGGAATATCAAAGAAGCGATCGAGCTTTATCTCGAGCCGTCCGACATCGAATTTCCGCGCGACGCCAAGATAGCCGAGATTACAGTTGGGTGACCGGGGAACGCCTCGTCTCAATGCCGGCCAAGTGGTCGCGATTCTAAGGCTCCATGGCTTCCAATTGATCGGACATTCTGGAAGCCACCAGAAGTGGAGAAATCCGGATACCGGGAAGCAGGTTATCGTCGCCGATCACCGCGGCAGGACGCTCCCGCTCGGCACCATTCGATCGATTATCGCGGGCAGTGGCATCCCGATAGACGACTGGTACCGGTAAGGTGCGACCGAAAGAGACAGTTCTGCTGTGTCTATAACCCGCTGATTTCGGACACATGATCCGATTCGATCATGTTTTGGCGGAAAAAATAAGTTAGAGCTGAACCGGCTGCTGCAGCGTGAACGTCAGCCGGGTCTCCGAAGGAATATGCACCTTCTGTCCCTTCGTGGCGACCTCGGCCGCCGTGCCGACGCCTGCGCCCGACGCAGCGCCGATCGCCGCGCCCTTGCCGCCGCCCGCAAGCGCTCCTACGATCGTCCCCAGCACCGCCGCGCCGCCGATCACTTTTCCGCTGCGCGCCGTCCGCGACCCGCTCTGCTCCGTGATGTTGTCGGTGTTAATGTCGATCGACCGCCCATTCACCTCAATCGACGCCAAGTCGAGCGTCAACACCGTTCGACCCGCCAGTTTCCCGGCCTGCTTATCGTCGACCAGCTTCACCACCACATCGGCCCCGCGCGGGATCAGCGTGTTCCCGTTCACGTCATTCACCGGCTCGTCGAGCGACGCGTGATACGTCTTGCCCACGTAATCGCGCGTCGAATCGATGCTGTCGATCATCCGCACGGTCAACACGGTTCCCGTCGCAAGGACAGGTCCCGAAGGAGGCGCAGCGTCTTGCACAGGCGGCGGACCCGCGATCACCTGCTGGGTCGGCGCAGCCAGAGGAGCCGGAGCCGCCGGACCCGGATCGCCAAAAGTAATGCTGAAAATATCCTCGATGCGAAATCCCTCCACCCGGTCCCCGATCGCCATCCGCACATTGCGCGCATCCCCGCTCACAAACGACCCGACGATGGTACGCCCGTCGCGCATGATCAGCGTGTCCGCGCTGGCCAATCCAGACAGCAGTAAAAGAATGCTGAAAGTTCGAATCATGTTTCCTCCACCCATACACAACCAGATGCTGGCCGAGCCGCGAAGGTTTCAAATCCGTCGGCGAAGAAAATCGAGCGCAGTCTGCGCCGCCAGCATTCTCACGCGTTTGCGATCCCCCGGCACATGCACCCGCCGAGCTTCCGTACCCCCGGCGCCCGCGTATCCGATGATCACCGTCCCCAGCGGCGCCCCCGTCGCGCTCTCCGGCCCCGCTTCCCCCGTCACCGAAATCGCGCACGTCGACCCCGTGCGCGCCCGAGCGCCTTCCGCCATCGCCCGCGCCACTTCTTCGCTCACCGCCGTATGCTGCGCGATCAGCCCTGCGTCGACGCCCAGCAGCTCCGTCTTCATCCGGTCCGTGTAGACCAGAAACCCGCCCAGAAAATAATCCGAGCTGCCCGCCACGGATGTGATCCGCTCCGCCAGCATCCCGCCGGTGCAGCTTTCGGCGACGCTCAGCGTCGCTCCGCGCTCGCGCAGCATCGCCCCCACGACCGCTTCCAGCGAGTCGCCGTTGCGCGAATAAATGCGATCCCCCAGCAGCTCCTCAATCGGCGGAGCCGACCTCGGCCAGCAGCGCCTCGGCCTCTTCCGCCGTCGCGCCGCGCGCGCGCAGGTGGACCTGGATATCGCCGGGACCGGCCAGGATCGTCGTCGCCGGATTGGCGTACTTCGTGTACACCGGCGCGATCAGCTGATCCAGATCCGATTCGCCCATCCCGGCGACGCGATAAAATCGCGTCGCGGATCACCTGCGGCGGCAAACGGCGCAGCAGTCGCGGAACGCACTCGGTCGCGAACATCGGCTTCAGTTCGCCCGGCGGACCCGGCAGCAGCATGACGACGCGGCCGTCCACATCCAGATCCACTGCCCCGGCGCGGTGCCGCGTGGTTCGGCAGCGCCTCCGCGCCCTCGACCAGATACGCCTGCCGCTTGTTGTTCTCCGCCATCTTGCGCTGGAAGCGGCGAAACCGCTCTTCGATCCATCGCAGATTTCCTGGCTGAAAACCAGCGTCCGGCCCAGCGCCGCGGCCACCGCGTCGCGCGTCAGGTCGTCTTCGGTGGGGCCCAGGCCGCCGGTCAGAATCACGATTCCGACATGGTTCGAGCGCATCGCGAACCGCCGTCGGTCCAGCAGCGCGCGATCGTCGCCGACGATCAGCTTTCCGGCGCACTTCCACGCCCAGCGCGTTCAGTTGTTCGGTGATGAACAGCGAATTGGTGTCGATGCGCTGCGGGTCAGCATTTCCGACCCGACGGCGATGATCTCGGCGTCTGCATGCACGAAGCGCTTACGGGATCGGCCGCCCTTCGATGCCGACATCCACGCGGAAACAGCGAATTGTTGGTGGCCACGATCAGCGACTTCGACGGCGTGAACGCCAGGCCCACGATCGCCGGGCCCGGAGAGAAACAGCTCGGCACTGCGCTCCGGCGAAATCCGCACCACGCCGCGCCGCCCGCCGAGCGAGGCCGCCACGTACAGGTTCCCTTCCGCGTCGAACGCCATGCCCTGCGGACGCCCCAGGCCGCGATAGAACATCTCCACGTGCCCGTCGCTGCGAAATGCGATGGACGGAATCGAAGCTCGACGTGGTGGGGCCGGTGACGTACAGATAGCCGTCGGGACCGAAGGCCAGATGATAGGCCGCGATGGACGGCTCGAGCGTCGCGAACACGTAAATCTGCCGCTGCCGGCTGATCTTGAAAATGGTGCCGCTGCGGTCGCCGACGTACAGATTGTCTTCGCGGATCGAACACGATTCCGGTGGCGACGCCCATGCCTTCCACGTACACCGCGACGTATTGCCCGCGGCGACACCTGGTACACCATGCCGTCGTGGCGGCTGGAAACGTACAGCACGCCCTCGGGGTCGAACGCCAGCCCGGTGGCGTTCATCAGGTCGTGTGACCAGCGGCTTGGCATGATAGCTGGTATCGATCTTGTAAATCGACACCGGCGTCTTCTGCCCGGGCGATCCGCTGAACGTGGTGTAGATGTTCCCGTAGCGGTCGACCGCCGGATTGGACACCGGGTGCAGCCTGTCGGCGATCTGGATGCCGATGTCGCAGGTCCAGGCCGCTGGCCTGCTCGTCCGTTGCCGATCATCAACTCGCCGGCCGAGGCGCCTTCCGGCACGCGCACGATCACGAGCGAATCCGAGCCGATCACCACGGGCGCGGCCAGCTCGCCGAAGCGCGCCGTGGGCCGCTCCGGCGCCGGCCAAGCCCTTGCCGCGGATCTGGAACTCGCCGCCGGGGATGGCCGCAGGCGGGGAAACGTCTGAAATCTGCGGACGGGATTCGGAGATTCTTGCGAAGGGCCATAAAGCGAGCAGCTAATACAGATTGAACCATCCAGCCGCGAACAACACAAGCGCGGCGTAAACTCCGGCCATCGCGTCGTCGGCACGATGCCCGCGTCCGCCGGGCAGTCGTTCCAGTTGCCGCACCGGCGGCGGCTTCCAGATATCGAACAGCCGGAACAGCAGCGAAGGCCGCGAGCCAGCTCTTCCAGTTCAGCGTGCGCGGCGCCGGCCAGCGTGATCCACTGGCCGACCACTTCGTCGACCACCACGATCTGCGGATCTTTGCAGCCGGTGTCTCGCGCGCCGTCACGTCCGGCCGCCCAGATCGCCGGCGCGAATCAGCAGCACGCCGCCAGAAGCGCGAACGCCCAGGCCGGCAAACGCCGCGTATGCGTGCAGCACCCAGGCGATCGCGATCGCGGCCAGCGAGCCCGCGGTGCCCGGCGCTTTCGGAGACGTAGCCGCAGACAGAACCAGGTGGCGAGCAACGCGCGCGAGCGGCGCTCAATCGCTCGTCTTCCTCCGGCATCTCGCAGGTCTGCGGATCGACCGGCGTCGAGATCACGTATTTCTCCGACGCCCAGTTGCCCAGATCGATGATCCGGCAGCGGTCGCTGCAGAAGGGCATGAATTCGGATCGTCGGATTGGACTTCTTTCTGGCAGATCGGACACTTCATAGCGCTAGCGAGTCTGAACCAACGCGGCGTAGCGGCGACGGCGTGCTTCGGTCGGCGCATCCAGCAGCTCGCCGATCAGATCGTAATCGTGCGCCTCGGTGATGCGCATGCGTGCGGAATCTCGCCCGCGCGCAGCGGCGCTTCGCCGGGATCGGAGATGTAGCAGACGCCGTCGATCTCGGGCGCCTGCGTCGACAGGCGCGCCTGCCAGAGCAGTTCGGTATCGGCCGACGGACCTTCCACCAGCACCTGCAACTTCGCGGCCCGACCAGCGTCGCGATTGCGCGCGCGCGAAATCTTGCGCTGGATCGCCATCAGCCGGCGCTTGCGATTGTAAATCGTGCGGCCGTCCACCTTGCCGTCCAGCTGCGAAACTCTCGCTGGTGTCTTCGTCGGAATAGGAGAACACGCCCAGGCGGTCGAACTGCGCGGCCTCGACGAACTGGCACAGCTCTCGAAATCCGCTTCGGTCTCGCCGGGAAAGCCGACGATCATGCTGGTGCGAATCGCCACGCCGGGAATGGTCCGGCGGATGCGCTCGAGCAGCTTCAGGAAAATGTCGCCGTGCGCCCCGCGCTTCATGCGCTTCAGCACCGGCGCGCTGGCGTGCTGCAGCGGCATGTCGATGTACTTCACCAGCGCGGCGTGCTCGGCGATGGTATCGAGCAGCTTCTGCGTGACCTTGTTCGGATAGCAGTACAGGAACCGGACCCACTTTTCGTGCTCGCGTCTCGATCTGCGCCAGCCGCGCCAGCAGCAGCGCCAGGCCGTCCTTCAGTCCCAAGATCTTCGCCGTAGCAGGTGGTGTCCTGGCCGATCAGGTTGATCTCGCGCACGCCCTGCGAAAACAGCCGCGTGGCCTCGGAAATCACCGATTCGAAGCGGCGGCTGCGGAACTTGCCCGCGATACTGCGGGATCACGCAGAACGTGCAGGGATGATCGCAGCCCTCGGCGATCTTGATGTAGGCGAAATGCCGCGGCGTGGCCAGCACGCGCGGCGTCAGGTCGTGATAGAGATACGGCTCGAACGGATTCGCGCGCCGGCTCCACGCCCTCGCACAGCGCCGCGATCTGCTCCAGTTCGTTGGTGCCGATCACCGCGTCCACTTCCGGCATGTTCTTCTGGATGTCGCCGCGATAGCGCTCCACCAGGCAGCCCGCGACGATCAGCTTCTGCGCGCGGCCGGTCTTCTTGTACTCCGCCATTTCGAGAATCGTGTCGACCGATTCCTGCTTGGCCGGATCGATGAAGCTGCACGTGTTGACCACGATCACGTCGGCGTCGGCAGGATGCGGCGTCAGCTCGTGCCCGCGCGCGGCGAGCTGGCCCATCATCACCTCGGTATCGACGAGGTTCTTGGGGCAGCCGAGACTGACAAAACCAATTTTCAAAATATTTCCTGCAACACTCAATTAAGCTTTCTTGGACACCATGAAGACAATCATGAAGAGTACGAAACAAAAAAGGATGAGCCCGCCGACCGCCCGAATCGTGCGATCGTACCACCGTCGAGAGTGTCCAACTCCCGGTCTAAATCCGCTCCACGCAGTCCACCCAACCGCAGCCAAAAGAGCGCCGATCTTAATCCACCACGGAATGATGGCGATTAAGTAGAGGATCTCCTCCGGACGCATAACCTGAATTTCAGGATAGCAGAGGGCTATTTCGGCGCAGAACCGTTCAGCCCTGGAACCAGTCCGTAAAAGAGGGGAGCGCTACTTCTTCTCCCCCGTAATCCCGATCCGAGGCAAAAATCCCGTATCGATCTTCCCCGCCACAAAATCCGGATGCGTCAAAATCCTCTGCTGCAGCGGAATCGACGTATAAATCCCCTCGACGACGAACATATCCAGCGCCCGCTTCATCCGCGCGATCGCTTCCGTCCGGTCGCGCCCATGTGCGATCAATTTCGCCACCAGCGAATCGTAATACGGGGGAATCACCCCATCCTGATACGCCGCCGTATCCACGCGTATCCCCGCGCCGCCCGGCAAATTCAGCCCCGTAATCCGCCCCGGCGACGGAGTGAACGTCTGCGAATGCTCCGCGTTGATGCGGCACTCGATCGCGTGCCCGCGCATCTCGATCGGACCACCCAGAATGTCGCACAACCGCTCGCCCGCCGCGATCCGAATCTGCGCCTTTACCAGGTCGACGCCGGTCACCATCTCGGTCACCGGATGCTCCACCTGAATGCGCGCGTTCACCTCGATGAAATACAGCTTACCCGCCGCATCCATCAGAAACTCGACCGTCCCCGCGTTGGTATACCCGATCGCGCCCAGGGCCACGCGCAGCACTTCGGAAATACGCCCGCGCAATTCCGGCGAAACCGCAACCGACGGAGCCTCCTCAATCAACTTCTGATGCCGCCGTTGGATCGAACACTCGCGCTCGCCCAAAATCTCGACATGCCCGTGCTTGTCGCCCAGAATCTGAAACTCGATATGCCGTGGATTCTCCACCAGCTTTTCCATGTACATATCGCCGCACGAAAACGCAGCCGACGCCTCCGCCTGCGCCTGCGCCAGCAGATTCGGCATCTCCTCCGCAGCCCGCACCACGCGCATCCCGCGCCCGCCGCCGCCGGCCGAAGCCTTCAGCATCACCGGATACCCGATCTCGCCCGCGATCTCCAGCGCTTCTTCCAGGCTCTTGAGAATCCCCTTGGACCCCGGCAGAATCGGCACGCCCGCCTCGTCCATGGCCGCGCGAGCCACCTGCTTCGACCCCATTCTCCGGATCACATCCGGCGTCGGCCCGATGAACGTCAGCCCGCTGGTCTCGCACACTTCGGCGAAGTCGGAGTTTTCAGAAAGAAACCCGTAGCCCGGATGAATCGCATCGGCATTGGTAATTTCCGCCGCGCTGATCACCGACGGAATATCCAGGTAGCTGCGCGCGCTTTTCGCCGGACCGATGCAAATCGCCTCATCCGCGAAGCGAGTGTGCAGGCTGTGGCGATCGGCCTCGGAGTAAACCGCGACCGTCTTGATGCCCATCTCTTTGCAGGCGCAGATGACGCGGAGGGCGATCTCGCCGCGATTGGCGATCAGGATTTTTTCAAACATTTTTTGAATCGCGCGCGACAGCTCTCGCCTGTGCAATTATCTTGCGGGCTCGGGTCATCGACGCCGGATCGCGACCAGCGCTTCCCCGTACTCCACCGGCCGCCCATTCTCCACCAGTTTTGCGGCGACAATGCCGGCTACTTCGGCCTCGATCTCGTTCATCAGCTTCATCGACTCGATAATGCACAGCACCTGTCCCGGTTCCACCGCATCGCCCACCTTGACGAAAGGAGCCGCGCCTGGCGCCGGAGCATCATAGTAAGTGCCGACGATTGGCGAAGGTTGGTAGTGGACGTTCGAATCCGACTCTGGAGCCTTGGAGCCCGGTGTCGCTGCCGCGCCCGGCTGCGCAGCTTCAGCCGCAGGCGCCGCCGCGATCATCGGAGCCGGAGGAGCCGACGTTACCACCACCGGTTGAGCCTGCGGCACGACGATTTCCTGGCTCATCCCCGCCCGCTTCAGCCGCAGACGATTCTCGCCGCGCTGCAACTCCATCTCCCCTATGCCGCTTTCATTGAAGATTTCGAGCAGCTCTTTTATCTCTTCGATGGTCATTTATGTCGTGAATTTATATGGTCGTGAATTCTTTGGGAGTTGGCGTCAGTACTTCGCAGCCACTGCCGGTTACCAGCACTGTATCCTCGATCCGGATTCCGCCCAGCCCGTCGATGTAAACCCCGGGCTCGATCGTGATCACCATTCCGGCCTGTAGCCGGGTCTGGTCCTTCTTTCCGATGCGGGGCGGCTCATGAATCTCCAACCCCAGCCCGTGACCGGTGGAATGCAGGAACTCCCGGTCGAGCTTGTGACTTTTTAACACGTTACGTGCCGCCGCGTCCACCTTGGCCGCCGTCACTCCGGGACGAACCGCGTTCACCGCCGTCAATTGAGCGTCCAGAACCGCCTTGTAAAGGTCCCTTACGCGCTTGGGCGGCACCCCAGCATAGGCTACGCGCGTCATATCGCTGGCATATCCGTCGACACTCGCGCCCATGTCTATTAATAATAGTTCATTTTCCCCGAATCGACGCGCAGTCGGCTGGGAATGCGGCGACGCCGACCGTTCTCCCGTCGCGACGATGGTTTCAAACGCCGGCTTCTCGGCTCCCAGCATTCGCATCTGAAATTCCAGCTCGGCGGCGACGTCCTGTTCGCGAACGCCCACCTTGATCCGGCTCAAAACGCGCGAATACGCCTCGGAATTGGCTTGCACGCTCTTCCGGATCTTCTCTACTTCTACCGCGGATTTAATCATCCGCTGCTGTTCCATGACCCGCCCGACCTGGTGCAGCGCAGACCCGAGCGGCAACTCGTCTTTCAGCTTCGAATATTCCTCAAAGCGCAGCCACGCCGACTCAAACCCTATTTTTTTCAGCTTTTTACGCTTGACGATCGCCGCCGCCGCCGGAATCAGCCCGGTCTTCGAAACATGCACCCGGCAAGTCATTTTCTGGGACGCTTCCAGGCCATAGCGCGGATCGGTGAAAAAATGCGCCTCCGTCCGCGTGACCAGCAGGAGGCCGTTCGATCCCGTGTAATCGGTCAGATAGCGGAGATTGGCCGGTGAGGAAACCAGCAGCGCCTCAACTTTGAGTTCAGCCAGACGTTCGGCCACAGCCCGGCGGCGCTGTTCAATTTCAGTCAAACTTATAGTTTAGCAGCCGGCTCCCAAATATAGGCCGCGAAGTCGCGCAAAGTGGTGAATCCCATGCGCTGGTACAGCCGAACCGCGTTTTCGTTCGATGCCGTGACGGTGAGGCTGACCCTCCGGCATCCGTGCGCCGCTAGCGCGAGCAGCGATTGGCGAACCAGCTCATACCCCAGCCCCGTTCCCTGGTGCGAGCGAGCCACGCACACCTGCGTGATGTGCCCGACGTCTTCGGCCACCAGACTGGCAAGCGAAACGCCGCGCAGCTCGCCGCCTTGCGTACCGATGGCCGCATACGACGCCGGCCCGAAAAACGTCCCGCATCCGGGATACTGCACGATGTTCATCAGGAATCGCCGCGCGCCCGCCACCGAACGATACTGATCGTTGATCTGGCCGTCCAGGTGGCCCTGATACGCGTTGGCAATCAACCGCGCGGTGTCCTCATGCCGGCTGCTGGCCCAACGGGCGATCGAAATGCCCGGCTGCCGCCTGGGAGGAAGGTGAACCGCGGGCCCCAACGGCGCTTCCATGAAATGCCGCGGATAGCGATGCGACCGGTTCTCGAGCGGCACGGTCCGGTCGAGCGGCGAGGACAACATCATGAGCTGCGCTTCGACGCGCCGCACCCCCGGCGTCCGCCAGATCGCGTCCAGCGCGGCTTCGAGCAGCACGTTTTCATTGAAGATGCTCCGGTGCTCGCGCAGCAGGTAGAGATCGCCGATCAGTCCCTTGCCCTCTTCGCAAACATAATAGGCATAGCCCGAAATCTTGTCGTTCGACAGGAGCGCGAATCCGCTCAGGGCTTGCATATGGACGAAGCGCCGGACCAGGTCCGCCGATTGGCGAAAATCCCAATCCAGATTCGAGCGCCACGTCGCGGTCTCTTCTTCAAGCAGGGGGTCCAGCCGCTCCGCCGCAAGGCGGCGCAGTTCCACCACGGGCTCCTCATAGCGATCCGGCAGAGCAGCCATCGCCCCCATCGTACCGCGAGCCGGGTGCCGATACAGTAAAGGACCATAGCGGGGCTTCCGAATGCAAGTGAAGTTCTGGGGAGTGCGCGGTCCATTCCCACACCGCTCTACACCGCAACCGGAGTTTCCTCACGTGGGAGGAGACGCTTCGCAATGCAGGCTTGGCGAACGTGAAACAACTGTTGCTATTCCACCACGACGCCCCACGACGACGGCTTCATGCAGGCCATCGAAGAAGAAGCGCATCGTCATTTCAAGAGTGTCGAAATGGCGCGTGAAGGCTCGACTGTGAGAATTTGAATCGCTCGAGGGGACGATGTACGCTCGGAGGTACAGCAAGCGTCTGCTCAAGCGTTCGCTGGAACATTAGGGAAAAACCTTGGCATTTGTCTCGCCCGAAACGGCATGCTCTACCAGCCAGCTCAACAGCTCCCGCTGTTTGACGGCTTTCGCAAACGTCGTACTCGCCAGGACGCGCGCCAACTCGTGGCGGAAATCGTCGGCGGTGCCGGGCTGCTCGGGCATTTTCGCGACGCCGACCATTTTGTCAGACGCCCGGATACCCTCCGGCGGGCATTACGTCACGCGTGGAGACTACCGCCCAGGATCGAACTCCTCAACACTTGAAGCATCACGCAACGAGGAGACTTCCGTTCCATGCGACTCACGACCCTTGCCGTCTTAATAATGTTGGTAAGGCTGGCGGACGCAACCGGCTTCACCTATGTGCCGATTCTTCAACACCGCCTCTCTACCGGACTTGCTCGCAGGAGTTGGCGTGACGTTCAATGGCATAACGGCTCCCCATCGTCGCGGTTTCGCCCACCGGCGCTTTTCCGTATGTCAGCGCGCAAGTGCCGTTTGAGTTTCTCTTGCCCGGCCAAACCTCGGCGTCCCGTCCGCTGCCGCTCAGACATCGATTGTGGCCAGCGCGCAGGCATTTTTACGATTCCCGCCACCGGTCAGGGGAACGCGATCTTGGTTTTCATCAATCCAGCGACCAATGCGCCCGCCATCGCCGGCCCGACGACGGCATCGTTAGGCTACCCGAGCGCGCCGATTCCCCGCGGCACCGGCGCATTTTTTTATGTAACCGGCCTGGGCGCGATGACGCCCTCGGTCCCGGACGGAAGCGGAACGTGTCCGGCGCCAAACGGAATCTGCAACGCCAACGCGATGCCGACGGTGTTGGTCGGCGGCATCACCGCGCAGGTGGCATTCGCGGGACAAGCACCCGAGTTTCCGGGAGTGTTCCAAGTGAACATCACCATTCCGCAAGCCGCGCCTGCCGGCGATGCCGTTTCTTTGGTTATCGTATCGGCCGACGGATCGGTGACCAGCAACACGGCGACCATCGCAGTTCAATAATCCGCCGCCATTGCTCCCCTCCCTTATTTGACGACACAATTTGACGCCACGTCGGGCCTGCGTTTCGCTCGTGCGCCGCGAGAAAAGTTTCGTCTACCATCTGCCTGGTATCGGAAATACCAAATTTGCGGTATGTCCAGCGGACTAGGGGAAATTTAGACTATCAGACGAACCGCTCGAGTTTGTTGGGGTCTTGGGGTAAAAAAAAGGAGAAAGGGTAATGAACTCTGGCTTCAGTCGTCGCTGCGTCTCTTCGCTTACATTTGCGCTCTTCGTGACGCTTGGATTTGCGGTCATGCTGAGCATCTCTGCCGTACCCGCCTGGGCACAATCCTCCGGCGGAACCGTCAGCGGTCAGATCACCGACCAGCAGAACGCGGTGATTGCCGGCGCAGACATTAGAATCGTCGATCCCTCCACAGGCAGCGCCCGTTCCACGGTTTCGAACGATGTCGGGCGCTACAATTTCGCGACCGTTGCGCCCGGGACCTACGATCTGACCGTGACGAAGGGCGGCTTTCAGGCTTCCAAGGTCTCCGCACAGAAGGTGGACATCGGCCAAGTCCTCACCATCAACGTGGTTTTGCAGGTCGGCTTGACCACCACCACTTTAGAAGTTCAGGCTTCCGCCGGCGCCGAACTGCAAACCCTTAATGCCACCGTGGGATCCACCATCGAGAATGACGCGCTCGTGCAGATGCCCAATCTCGGACGCGACGCTTCGTACCTGTCGACGATCCAAGTAGGCGTGACGACCAGCGGCAACGTTGCCGGCGCCAGCACGGACCAGAACACGTTCCAGCTCGACGGCGGCTACAACAACGATGACATGGCAGGGAACAACTCGACTTACGTTCCCGCGAACGGATATTCCGGCACCGGCGCGTCAGGTGGAACGCCCTCGGGCGTGGTGCCGACGCCGGTGGAAAGCATCGAGGAAATCAAGATCGGCACCAGCCAGCAGACGGCGGACTTCAATTCGGCGGCCGGCAGCCAGGTGCAAATGGTCACCAAGCGCGGAACCAATGCGTTCCATGGCTCGCTGTATGAGTATTATTACGCGAGCGATGTTGGCGCAGCGAATTTATACCAGAACAACCGGACGGGCCAGCCGCTGCCCAAAGCGCATCGCAATCGTTTCGGTACGGCCGTGGGCGGTCCACTGACGCCGAAATTCTGGGGCGGAAAGACCTACTGGTTCTTCAACTACGAAGGAATGAGATTCGACAACGTGAACACCTTCGAGCGCTCTACTCCGACCGCGTTGTTGCGCGCCGGAGTGATCCAGGTGCCGAATGCGGTGGGCGTCGAGACCGCGTATAACCTGAATCCTTTCCCGGTGACGGTTGGCGGAACGCAGTACCAGCCGGCGCAGTGCGGCGGCGGTCCCTGCGATCCGCGCGGAATCGGAATGAACTCCCTGGTTCAGAAAGTCTGGAACGGGATGCCGCTGCCCAACGACCCCGGTTTTATCTCCAGTCCGTTCGCGGACGGCTACAACGCTCAGGGTTTCATCGGAGGCGTGGCGCTTCCGCAAACGTCGAACTTCGTGGTCGGACGCATCGACCACGATTTTGGCGAGAAGTGGAAATTCTTTTCGAGCTACCGCTATTACAGCTTCGCTCAGGAAACCACGGCGCAGACCATCATGACCAATTCCGGATACGACGCTGTGTCCCAGCGGCCGTTCAAGCCGAGTTACATCGTCGCGGGTCTGACGACGACCATTAATCCGAATCTGACCAACGATTTCCGCGTGAGTTATCTGCGTAACTGGTGGCAATGGGGCGATCTCGCCGGCCCGCCGCAACTTCCCGGTTTGGCCGGAGCGCTCGAGCCTGGCGGCGAATCGGCTAACGCGTTGATCCCCTACAACGTCAACTCGCAATCCACGCGCCAGCGCTTCTGGGACGGCCAGGATCAGAATTACCGCGACGACATCAGCCTCCTCCATGGCAATCACCTGTTCCAGTTCGGCGCGTCCTGGCTGCGGAACTACGATTATCATGAACGCAACGACAACGGCGTCGGGATCGATACGTCGACCGCCTATCTGATGACCAACAGCGCCGGAATTTCCACCTACCCCACTCCAGACATTGCGGCCAACCAGGCGGCGCTGTATCAGCAGCTGTATGCGTCGGTGTTGGGGATCGTTTCGCAATCGCAGGTGATGTACAGCCGCACTGGGAGCCAATTGACTCTGAATCCGCTCGGCACGCCGGGCTTCGACCAGAGCATCATGGAGACCTACAACACGTACTTTACCGATACGTGGCATCTGAAGCCGACTTTAACCATCACCTATGGCCTGGGCTATCAGCTCGCTTTGCCGCCTTACGAGATCAACGGCAAACAGGTGATGCTGGTGGATCAGGCCGGGCTTCCCATCGGCCTTCCCGGCTACCTCAAGAATCAACAGACGGCGGCGCTGGCGGGCCAATCCTATGATCCGCTGGTCGGTTTCGCGGATGTCCCGAACGTTGGCGCCGGATTGAAGTATCCGTACAGTACCTTCTACGGTGGATTCAGTCCGCGCGTTTCCGTCGCCTGGAATCCGAGTGCCAGCGGCGGTATCTTGGGCAAGCTGCTCGGCCAAGGTAAGACTGTGGTCCGCGGCGGTTACAGCAGAATCTACGGCCGTTTGAACGGTGTGGAGCTGGTTCTGGTTCCGCTGCTGGGTCCTGGACCGTTGCAAGCTGTATCGTGTTACGGTCTCAGCAATGGTACGTGCGGCGCGCCAGGTACGGTAACCGCGTCGACGGCTTTCCGCATCGGTACGGACGGCTTATCCGCCCCACTCCCCGCGGTGTCGAAGACCTTCCAGCAGCCGTATTACCCCGGCTTCAACGGCAACGCCACAGCCAGCGACGGTTCTCTGCTTGATCCGAACTATCGTCCCAGCGTTTCAGACGAGTTCAACATCACCATTCAACGGGCTCTCTCGACCAAGGCGACCATCGAGGCCGGTTACATCGGACGGAAGATCGGCAACGTGTTCCAGCAGATCAACATGGATCCTGTCCCGTATATGTACACCTTGAACGGGCAGAGCTTCGCCAACGCGTATTCGGCCATGTATAGCCAACTGTGCGGCTTGTCCGGTCCAAACTGCGCCAACACGCCGGGCAACGTCAAGTCGCAGCCGTTCATCGAAGCGGCCATGGGCGGCCCCAGCAGCGGGTTCTGCGCCGGATTTTCCACTTGCACCGCGGCCCTGATTTCCAAAGACGGCAGCCTGATCAAGAGCACCCAGGTTTACAGCCTCTGGCAGGCCATGACGAATGCCAGCGGCTGGACGCTCGGACGCACTATGGCCAGCTCGAATGCCGTGGGCGGCAGCAACGTCAGCCAGCAGATCACGGCGATGGAACTCGACACCTCCAGCGGCTTCGGAAACTACAACGCAGCCTTCGTGAAGTTCACGACGAAGGACTGGAATGGTTTGACGATCAGCTCCAATTTCACCTGGAGCCGGGCGCTGGGCACCGGGAACTTCCTCTCGGCCACCAGTTCGACCACGGTCATTGACGCGTACAACATACAAAACTCCTACGGGGCGCAGCCCTTTGATGTTCCTCTGTCCTACAGCCTTCTGATGCTCTACCAGATTCCCTATTACAAGAACCAGCACGGGATTCTCGGTCACGTATTAGGCGGATGGTCCATTGCACCGCTGTTCACGGCGCAGAGTGGCGTTCCGTTGGAGATCAATGTCGGCACAGGGTCGAATACCGACGCGCAGGCGTTCGGCGAAGTTTATGGCAATGGCAACGGCGCCAATGAAAACGCCGTGGCCGTCGCGCCCTATACCGGCGGCAACTCGACCCACTACAACGTTCCGATCAACACGGCCAGCGGCGTCGGGACTTCGGGGAAGACCGGATTGAACCTGTTCGCGAATCCGACCGCCGTTTACAATGAATTCCGGCCGCCGGTTCTGGGCACGGATTTCCAGGTTGGGTCGGCCGGCCCGCTTCGCGCCCTTCCGACGTGGGAGCTGGACGCGACCATCTCGAAGGACATCGCCATCCGCGAAGCGATCGGGGCGCAACTGTTCTTCTCGTTCATCAACATCCTGAATCATTTCCAGCCGGCGACGCCCACTGGCATCAATATCAACTCGCCGCAAACCTGGGGTGTTATTACGAGCGAGGCGAGCAACCCGAATGGCCTGGCAGCCCGATCTCTCGAGTTCGGTCTGCGCATCCACTTCTAAACCGCGTCTCTCAAAAGGAAAAGGGGCGGCGGAACGGTCGCCCCTTTAGAAATGTCTGCGCAGGGGCGGTGCGTTAGCGCAAAATGCTGGGTGACCACCATCCCATACTGCTGTACAGCCTGAATAATCTCAGATTCGGCAGCCGCCGAACCTTATCTGCGAGAGATGGGCGGAATCGGCCTCCGGTCTGGCTTCGGGGCGGAGTGGAAGTTTCGTAAACAGCCCGCAACTGGGCGGGCACCCGTGTTCTTTTGGAAGAATAACCGGGAGAGGCCTTAACAACGCATAAGGAACGCCTAAAAAACTCGTAAAGCTGCTTACGATACGGAAGAATGTCGATGGAAATCGAGGGTTAGACGCAGTTCATTCACGGCGGAGACGTACCCGCCAACGCCCTTAACTCTAACGAACTGAATTACCGTTCTGCTTCAGGATTTCCGCCAGGGCGCGCATCCGTTCCTTGTCGGACGGGCTCTTCGTCGATGCCGCGTCTTTATCGAGGCTGGCCGCCAAGTTCTTCAGAGGCGCCGCGTCTTTTGCGGAATGCGACGCGCCGGCCTTGTCGATTGCGGAGTTGATCGCCGTGATTCGCTGCGGCGCAAGAGCACCACTGCGAGCCAGTTGATCGATATACGCGCGCGCGACCACGAAATTCGACGGCCACGTGATTTTCGGCTGATTCTGCACATTCAGCTCGTCGAAATGCACCTGATTGGCGGCATCGATCTCGTTCTGCGTCAGAAATTTGCTCGGCACCAGCTTAAACACGTCGACGCCGCGGGCGATCTCCGATCCGTAGATGTAGCCGTTGTACCAATACACGGACCAGTATCCGCCCAGCACGCGCTTTTCTTTGTCCAGCGGCCCTCGGTCGAAGTAGCCGATCTCCACCGGATGCGAGGCATCGGTGAAATCCATGATGGAAAGGCCGCCCTGATACCACGCCTGCACTTCGATGTCGCGTCCAGGAACCGGGATCAGCGATCCGTTGTGGGCCACGCAATTTTCGGTTTCCGATTGCGCCGCGGGCATCTTGTAGTAGGACGCCAGCGTCAGCTTGCCGTTGGACAAGGTGAAAATGGCATCGGCGCCCCAGTTCATCGGATCCGTCACGCGGCAACGCGGTTGCGTACCGCCGCCCCATTCGTCGGTGAAAACGACCTTGGTGCCGGCGTTGTTGAAAGTGGCGGAATGCCAGAACGCGTAATTCGGGTCGCTGACGGCATCGATGCGGACCGGATGCACGGGATCGGAAATGTTCAGCAGGATTCCGTTGCCGGAACAAGCCCCGGCAGCGAGTCCAACGGCCGAATACACGGTGATGTCATGGCACTTGTCCGTGAGCGACGTAGTTTGCGTCCCTTCGCCGTGCTTGCCGCCCTTCCAGAGGCCGTTCAGCGCCCCAGTTTGCGCATCGGCGAAGATGCGCGGGCTGGATACGATCTTGGCTTGCTCCGGATGCGCCAACGGCACCTTGATAATGTCGATCCTGAACAGCGCAGTGTCTGGATTCTCCGAGGGCTCTCCGCCCGAGCATCCCGCCAGTTCCTCCCCTTGACGAACCAAGCCGGTTCCCGAGATGTAGATGTACACGTTCTCTTTATCTTTGGGATCGATCACCAGCGTGTGCGTGTGCGATCCACGGCAGCTCTGGACGGCAGCGACCTGCTTCGGATTGCCCAGATCGCTGATGTCGAAGATGCGGACACCACGGAACCGGTCGGGGCTCGGAGGAGGCGGCACTCGCGGCATGCGCGGCTCGCCGGGGGCGGCAGGCGGCGGAAGCGGCGGGGGTTTATAGCCTTCGGGAAGTGCGATTCCCTGAATGCCGCAATCGGTCCTTCCATTCATGGCCTCGGCCGACATAAACAGGAGATGGCCGTACACCGAAACATCGCCCTGGCCGCCGGGGCAAACCAGGGAGGTTTTCAACGCCGTCTTGGCCGGGTTGTCGATGTCGTAAAAATTGATCCCGTTGTAGTTACCGACAAACAGGTGGTTGCCGTTGAAGGCGAGATCGGAATTGGCGGATCCATATTGAACCGTCCGAGGCTGCTGTTCCTTCCCAGCGTCGGGCGCCTGCGGCGGAGGGAACGGTTCCGTAGCGCCGCCGGTGCCAGGCGCGAACCCGGGAGGCTTCGGCAAGGAGGCAAGCCGCTCTAGTCCTAACGCCGCTTCACCGGCATCGTATAACCCCGGTTTCAGTCCGGTGCGCGGATCGTCTGACCCTGCGCGCGGATTCACCGGCGCTGGAGCACCGCCCGCTTGCGCGGCGCAGTACAAAGGGATCGCAAGCGCCAGCGACAGGGTGGCAGCACAGCGAGAAAACCGTGAAGCGACTCTCAGCATTATTTTTTCTCCTTTTTCAGCATGCCCTTCATGATGTTGATCTCCGCCGTCTGCGTGTTGTCCACATCCGTGGCGAAATCGAACAATTGGTTATCCTGGCCGGCCCCCGGCGAATCGAAAAGGTCCTGCACCATGATCAAAGCGCCGGTGTGGTGTTGAATCATGCCTGTCAGAAACAGGTGGTCGAATTTCGAGCCGCTGGACTTGGCCAGCGCCTTCATCTGTTCCGCCGTCAACATTCCCGGCATCGGCGGCATGGAGGCCATATCCATCCCCTGGTGACCCATGTGCGCCATGTGATCGTGATCCATGGGAACCTGTTTCCCACGTTCTTCGAGCCATTGGCGCATGAATTGGATTTCATCGGTCTGCGAGATGCTGATGCGCTGGCCCAGTTTGAGCAGCCCTTTATTGTGAGTCCGGGAGGGCATCATCGCGGTCATCTCCACGGCCTGTTGGTGGTGATGAATCATGCCCTGCATGAACTTGGTGTCGGCTTCTAACGGCTCGCGCGGGGTGATGCGGACCGTCGCGGATGAAAGAATTTTGCCGGCCGCGCCCGGTGCACCCGGTTGCACGATGATCGGGCTATCGGGCGTGGTCGCCTGGCCCGATGCGGTTGCCGCGCTTACCGAAACGAGCGCGGCCGCAGTAATCCAGAATCTAAGTACCATGGCACAATATAAATCCCAGATGTTGCTGTGTCAATCACCAGGCAAGGCAGGCCTGGCGTGACCGATCACGGCGCCTACTGCATTCACAGTTCGCTGAACGTTCTTCTCGGGTCGTTCGCCAATTGCTGACGCTGACGCGCATCGCCCGTCTGCCGCGCCATGTTGTCGGGGCGAAGAAAGCTTCGCCGCTTCGACGATGGCTGCGATGGCTTCCTCGGTCCGGCGATCGTGATCGGCCCGGTGCGGATCGAGAAAACGTACCAGCCCCTGATTGACGGTAGGCGCCCAAAGCAGTTCGGCTCCGGGCGGGCGTCCGATGCCCTCGACGATGGCGCGCGCGACTCCGTTTTCGTCCCAATTCCCGAAGCGCGGCCTAGGTCGAGAAGCCTCGTGCCCGGCGCGACCATTCCGGATTCCAATCGATCTGGTCGCGCGCCTCGGCATCGTGCGTCAGGTATGCGGCGCGATGCGACATCGCCGCTCGCTGCTCCTCCGGATGCCTAATGAACGCATATCCGGAATCATACGGCGCGTTCAGCCATTTGGCTCGAACCGGACGCTCCGGCAAGCTTTCCAGGCAGTCGATCGCGTGGCGTGCCGCCGCTTCAAGCGGCGCGCGATGAGGTGGCATGGCGCGACTATTGCGGTCGCGCTTTTATTCTGGCTCGCCGAAAACGGACTTGGCTAAAGGGCCATCACGGTCTCCAGACCGCAACCCGCCGATTCCGCACACGCGCGGTGGCGGATAGAGCGGTCTGTCCCCTTTTTTCAATCAGTGTCTGAAATGCCGTATACCGGTAAACACCATCGCGAGACCTAAACGATCCGCGGCGGCGATCACTTCGTCGTCGCGTATCGACCCGCCCGGTTCGATCACCGCTGTGATTCCGTGCCGAGCCGCTTCCTCGACTCCATCGGCGAACGGAAAGAACGCGTCGGAGGCAAGTACGGTTCCCGCCAGCGGCAGGATCGCTTTCATAGCCCCGACCTTCACGGAATCCACGCGGCTCATCTGTCCGGCGCCGGCGCTGATGGTTTGACCGGCGCGGGCGTAGACGATCGCGTTCGATTTCACGTGTTTCACGACTTTCCATCCAAATTCGAGCGCGATCCATTCCTCATCGGTCGGCACGCGCTTGCTTTTGACCTGCATCTCCGCGCGCGTGAGCCGATGCATGTCGGGCGTCTGCGCGAGATAGCCTCCGCTGATCGATTTCACGACCAACTCAGGCTCGCCAGGAGTCACCCGCAGCAGACGCAGATTCTTCTTCGCTCCCAAAATTCGCAGCGCGTCCTCGGAATACCCGGGCGCGGCGATCGGCTTCAACAAACGTCTTTGCGATCTCCTCCGCAGTTTCGCGATCCAGCGTCGCGATTGAATGCGAGTACTCCGCCGTAGGCTGAAATCGGATCGGCTTCAAACGCGCGCCGATAGCTCGCGGCCAGGCCCGCTGCTTCGGCGCACCCGCACGGATTGGTGTGCTTGATGATCGCGGACGCTGGGTTGTCGAATTCGTCGATCAATTGCCAGGCCGCATCCAGATCGACCAGATTGTTGTAGGAGAGCTCCTTGCCCTGAAGCTGGTCGGCTGCCGGCGATTCCCGCGGCTCCAGTTCGCAGTAAAGTGCGGCCGACTGATGCGGATTCTCGCCATAGCGCAGCGCCAAAGTTCGAGGCGCGCGAATGTCAAGCATCGACGGGAAGGGCGTCTCCCGTCGGTGGTATTTCCGCGAGCCGCGCGCGAAACTGCACGATCGTACGCCGCCGTCAGTCGAAAATGCCTGCTTCGCCAGACGCCAGTGGGTCTCGAGAGAAAGCGATCCGCCGCTCGACCGCATCTCCTCGACAATGGCTGCGTAATCGTCGGGCGAAGTCACGACGGCGACGTCCTGATAATTCTTCGCCGCGGCGCGGATCATGGTAGGTCCGCCGATGTCGATATTCTCGATCAGCTCCTCCAGCGGCGCGTCTTTCTTGGCCGCGATCTTTTCGAACTCGATAGAGATTCACGCAAACCAGATCGATCGGCGGAATCCCATGTTCCTCGAGCGCGCGCATGTGCTCGGCATTGGCGCGCATCGCCAGAATGCCGCCGGCGATGCGCGGATGAATGGTCTTCACGCGGCCGTCGAGCATTTCCGGGAATCCGGTGACGTCGGCCACTTCGCGCAGCGGCGCGATTCCGGCTTCCTTCAAAACCCGGTACGTTCCGCCAGTGGAAAGAATCTCGACGCCGAACGCCGGAGAGCGCGCGAGCGAAATCGACGATACCGGTCTTGTCAGTAACGCTCAACAGAGCGCGGTGGATTTTTGGCATGAAAGATCTATTTTCACACTTGGCTGGTGTACTCTCAAACTTATGCGTCTGGTAACCTTCCGCCGCGTTGGCGGCGCGCCTGAAGCGGGCATTCTCTCGGGAGACAAAGTCTCTAGCTTGGGCACCGATATGTTGTCCGTGATCGCGTCAGGAGAAACCCCGAAGGCCAGCGGCCCGTCTTACGAATTAGGGCAGGTAAAGCTGCTCGCGCCCATTCCGCGGCCGCCGAAGCTGATCTGCGTCGGGCTCAACTACCGCGATCACGCGGCGGAGACGAAGCATGGAAATTCCCGCTGTCCCGACGATCTTCAGCAAATTTCCGAACGTCGTGATCGGGCCCGGCGAGAAGATCGTGTTGCCGAACAAGGACGGCCGAACCGACTACGAAGCGGAGTTTGCGTTCGTGATCGGACCTGGCGGCCGACACATTCCCGCGCCGAGGGCGATGAATCACGTTTTCGGATACACCATCGTCAACGACGTCAGCGAGCGCGATTACCAGATGGCGACTTCGCAATGGATGATTGGCAAGACCTTCGATACTTTCGCGCCCATGGGACCTTGGCTGGTGACTGCCGATGAGATCCCGGATCCGCACGCGCTGGATATTTCGCTCGAAATTGGGGGCGAACGCCTGCAACACTCCAACACACGCGAGCTGATTTTCAAGATTCCAGAGCTGATCGAGTATCTCTCGTCGGTGGTGACGCTGGAACCCGGCGACGTGGTCTCAACCGGGACCCCGGCTGGCGTCGGCTTCGTGCGCAAACCGCCCCGGTTTCTCAAAGCCGGCGACGAAGTGGTGATTCGAATCGAACGCATCGGCGAACTCCGCAATCCCGTCTCTAACCAGGCTTAGCTAGCCTAAGGACGCTAGGCGTCCAGATGGCGTAGGCCGCATCCAAAGGGTAGAGGCTTAAAAGGTTATGCGGACGCCAATAAAAGTGCTCGGATGCCTCCTCCTGGCGGGGGTTCTGGCGCTTGCAGCTCCAACCTATGCGACAACGGCACGGCCAGGAACTTTGAATTACATCGAAGGCCAGGCTTCTCTCGGCAACCAAGCTCTGAATGCCAATTCAGTGGGCTCGGTCGAGATGCAAGCCGGCCAGGTTCTCACGACACAAAACGGCAAAGTGGAGATTCTATTGACTCCCGGCGTGATTCTGCGCGTGGACAGCAATAGCGCGATTCAAATGGATTCTCCGGGACTCGCGGATACGGCGCTAACGTTACAACGCGGTCGCGCCATGATCGAAGTGGCGCAGATTTATTCGGCAAACGACATCGTGGTTCGTGAAAACGGCGCCACGGTCCGGCTTCTGAAGAAAGGCTTGTATGACTTCAACGCCGATCTGGCGCTGATCCGCGTGTTCGACGGGAAAGCCCAGGTGGAAGCCGGTCCACAGAAAATCGACGTGGGCGGCGGCCACCAATTGACACTGATGCAAACCGGCAAGCTCAAGGCGCATGGTTTCGACAAGGCCGCCAATCAGGACGCCTTTTATCGATGGGCGAGCCTGCGATCTTCGTATCTCGCTGAAGCAAACGTAGATGCGGCGCAGACCTACATGGCGGGCGGCGCGGGCTGGTATGGTCCCGGCTGGTATTGGGATCCGTGGTACACCGCCTACACCTGGATCCCCGGCGATGGCATGTTCTGGGATCCGTTCGGGTGGGGATTCTACTCGCCGTTTGCATTCTATGGCGGGTTCGGATTGGGTTACGGCTATGGTTTTGGTGGATTCGGACGCGGGTTCGGACATGGGGGATATCATCACTTCGGTCCGGGCTATCATCCGTCGGCGGTAGCGCGTGGGTTTAGCCGCAATGGCGGATTCGCGGCTGGAATGCGCTCGGGCGGCAGTTTCCGTTCGGGTGGTTTCGGCGGCGGTGGTTTCCGCGGCGGCGGCTTCGGCGGCGGAGGTTTTCACGGCGGTGGTGGCGGAGGCTTCCACGGCGGCGGCGGAGGAGGCTTCCACGGCGGCGGCGGTGGCGGCGGACGCCGTTAAGAATCGTCTAAGCGACATTGTCTAAGTTGGTTTGGGCCGTCTCGGGAGCGAGACGGCCCTTTTCTATGCTCAGTTCGTCTGGCGGCGAGGTATGATGTTCAGACGATGCAGTCGCTGTTGCAGGATTTGCGCTTTGGGGCGCGCGTTTTACGCCGATCTCCGGGAATTACGCTGGCGATTATTCTGGCGCTGATGCTCGGCATCGGCGCGAATTCAGCCATGTTCAGTGCCGTCGACGCGTTATTGCTGCGTCCGTTCCGCTATCGCGACCCGGCCAGCCTCACCATTTTGTGGAATCGCGATCCGCAGGGCGGCATTCGCAAGTACGTCACCGCCGCCGATTTTCTGGATTGGCGCACGCAGGCGAAGTCGTTTTCCGATCTGGCAGCCTGGCGAGGCGCGGCCTACGTCGTCACCGGCGGCGACCGGCCGGAGCAGATCAACGGCGCGACCGTCACCGCGAACTTCTTCCGGACTCTCGGCGTCAAGCCGATTCTGGGGCGCACGTTTCTTCCCGAAGAAGACGGCCTGGATCATCCTGCCTCGGCGTCCAAAGTCGCGGTGATCAGTTACAACGTGTGGCAGGACAGTTTCGGCGGCGATCCCAATATTCTGGGCCGGACCATCAAGCTGAATTCGGTTCCCTACGCGATCATAGGTGTTCTGCAGCCGGGTTTTCAGTTCTACTCGCGCACGCGAAATATCTGGATTCCGATTTCGCTCAACCAGAATCGCGAATATCACTATTTGCTGGTATTCGGGCGCCTGAAGGCTCCGCGTGCACGCGCCCAGGCGGAAATGTCGACCATCGCGCGCGCGATTGAAGCGGTGAATCCGAAATCGAGCAAGGGCTGGGAGATCCAAGTAGACGACTTTCGCGAATCCCTGATCAACCACAGCTTTCGGACGCGCCTCCTGCTGTTGTTCGGCGCCGTCGGGCTGGTTCTTCTGATCGCGTGCACTAATATCGCCAGTCTGCTCGTGGCGCGTTCGACCGGGCGGAATCGCGAGATCGCGGTACGGATCTCTTTGGGAGCGACCAAGGCGCGGCTCACGCGGCAATTGCTGACCGAAAGCGTCCTGCTTTCCCTCATGGGAGGATTTCTGGGACTCGGGCTCGCCTGGCTGCTGATTCGCGCAGCTCCGGGAATCGTGCCGCCCGACGCGATCCCCACCGCCGCGCCCATCGAGCTCAGCTACGTCGTGGTTCTGTTCACGCTGGGAATCTCGGTGATCACCGGCCTTCTGTTCGGACTCGCTCCCGCGATCACCGCCGCTCGGCCCGACATTCAGGAAACCTTGAAGGATTCAAGCCGCGGGTCCACATCCGGGCGCGGCCGCCAGCGCTTCCGGCAAACCATGGTCTCCGCCGAAGTGGCGCTCGCTCTGATGCTGCTGGCCAGCGCGGGTCTGATGACGGAAAGCCTCCGAAAAATGAACGACGTCGACCTGGGATTCAATCCCAAGCACGTCCTGATGATGCGCCTGTTTCTGCCTGCCGCAAAATACGATGCTAGGAAGGCGCTGGCGTTTCACCGGCAGGCGCTGCAATTGATCGCGGCGCTTCCGGGAGTGACCGGGGTCGCCATCGCCAGCAATCTGCCGCTCGAGCACTACACCATGGAGGTCCCGTTCGACCTGGAAAACGCGCCGCCGCACGACCTCAACGAGAAGCCCGCGATTCCCTACGTCAGCATCAGCGCGGATTATGTGCGAACGCTCGGAATCCCCATCAAGCGTGGACGCACGTTCACTGAGGCCGACAACGAAAATGCTCCGCCGGTGGCGGTCGTCAATGAAGCCTTCGTCAAACGATATTTTCCGCACGAAAATCCGGTGGGCCTGCGCGTGCAACTCAACCGGCCGATCCTGGGCAAGAACGGATTCGAGGATACCGTTCATCCCGAAATCGTTGGCGTAATCGGAAATGTGAAGCTCGCCGACCTTTCCGCGGAACCGGATCCGATTCTGTATGTCCCCCACGCGCAGAGCATCTGGACCCCCAATTCCTGGTTCGCCGTGCGCACTTCCGTCGATCCGGCCGGGCTCACGTCCGCGATTCGCCGCGGGCTGATGCAGATCGACAGAGAGCAGCCGATCGATCAGGCCAGTTCCATCGAAGCGCAGTTCGCGACTCGCTTCGCCGAGCCTCGTTTTCAGACCCAGTTGATGGGGACGTTCGCGGGCCTGGCGCTAATCCTGGCGATCGTCGGAATTTATGGAGTGAATGCGTACGCAGTCGCGCAGCGGCAGCACGAAATCGGCGTGCGGATGGCCTTGGGCGCCAGCCCTGGCGCGCTGCTCGGAGAAATGGTGATGCAAGGGATGTGGCTGACCGCGATCGGCATTTTCGCCGGCCTGACTGGAGCGTTTGCGATGGCTTCCGTTCTCAAAAGCGTTCTGGTTGGCGTCAGCGCGACAGACCCGGCGACGCTCGCCTCAGTCGCCGCGATTCTGGCCGCGGTCGCGGTGGCTGCGTGCTACTTTCCCGCGCGCAAGGCGACTCGGATCGATCCCGCGATCGCGCTGCGCCAGCAATAGGAGCTTGTTGAAAACGGGCGACAGACTACTCGGAAACAATATTTTTGACGCACCCATGCCGCGAGGTACACAATGACTGATGTACGTGCTTGGGAATCGCATTAAATCGCCCAGGTTGACGTATGTGATGCTGATCTAATGCCCTGGACTAAGCCACTTCATAACTCATCACGCGTAACCGCCGCTGGCAAGGTCATCTCTGGACGACGTGCGCCAAGCGAAGACTTGGATGTGGATATGGCTTTGGACATCGCTGGGAATTGGCGATCCTCGCATGGCTACCCGCTCCACGTCGTCAAGACCCTCTTGAGAAATCGCGCAAAGGCAGTAGACACGGGCGCACTGGTTGCTCAAAGACTAAAACGAATGCCTTCAATCATCACTAAACTGCAACGTTTTCATGCGATGCAGCTTTCGACAATGCAGGACTTGGGTGGCTGCCGAGCTGTACTGCGACGCGTGCATAATGTTGATCGATTGGTTGAGGTCTACGAAGGCAATCCGACAAGCGCCGCCGTTTTGGTCGGGAAAAAAGACTACATCGCCGCGCCCAAGCTTGATGGTTATCGGAGCGTCCATCTCATTTACGAGTATCAGGGTAAGAGCCAAGGCGGGGCATTTTGCGGTCAGAAGATCGAGATACAGATACGATCTAGGCTCCAACATGCGTGGGCGACAGCGCTCGAAACGATTGATACATTCACCAACGAAGCGCTGAAGACAGGGTTCGGGAGTGATGTGTGGAAACGTTTCTTCGCACTTGTGGCAACCGCGATGGCGCTGGCAGAAAAGAGAGCCATCGTCCCCGACACGCCTGCTGATCGAAAGGAACTAATAAAGGAATTGAAGCCCCTGTGCAAACAGGTACGTGTGCCAGAACGTCTTCCAAGCATTCGCCGCTGGAATCCAAGTCGCGACTCGTACTACTGTTCAGGGTGCGGTGGCCCATATCCTAATGTTGGATTCCGAGACAAAAATGGTCCGCGTCATCAGCACTGATTCAAACGAAGCTGCGGCGGCGAAGTATATCGAACTAGAAAAGGAGAACCTAGACAAGCCTCACATTCAGAGCGTGCTCGTATCCGTAGACTCGCTCCAAGCACTTAGGTCTGCGTATCCGAACTTTTACTTGGACACCCGCCGATTTACCACGTTCATTGAACGTCTCGCAGCAAAATGACCATAACGAAGTGGTTGTGTCAAGTATATTCGTGCCGGACTGCTCGGTCCTGAGATGCAATCCGCCGATCTTGCAGAAGTGCGCGGTCGTTGACAGAGCGGTCAACCGAACAGGTTGGCCTTCCACAATCGTTGCCCACCCGTGGACGTGTAAAACGCCCAAATCGCGATCGCGGTGACGGCTGCCAGCCCGATCATGCCGTTTCCGAAGTACCAGGCCGAAGGGTTGAAGGTCATCTGCAGCCCGTCCAGAATCTCGTACACGAATGTACCGACAGCCAGGACCAGTAATCCGTAGCGCGCAACCAGCACGGCAACGAGGCCGTAAAGCAGCACCGCTTCGACGTTCGGATTAAAGCGGAAGTCCCGCTGTTCTGAAAGTAGACCACCGTCGTCGATCCCGGCTCCGCACGCAAAAGCACGTCCTTATTCAGAAAGATGATCGTATACGCCTAGCAGCTTGTTTAGAAACTTCGAAACCCCTCGCTCGTCGGGAACTGTGGTCGCAGCTCCTTGTTTCAGCAGCATAATGTGCCGCGCCCGCAGGAGCGGTGGATGTCGCGGGCTTTTTCGCCCTACGGTTTCCCGATCAAACTATACAGCAGAATCCCGAGGACAATCGTCGTAATGACCGTGTAAGTGCGGTCTCTTTCCAGAGCAAACGCCGCGATCGAGAACGCCACTCGCGCCACCGGCGTGGCGATCAGCAGCAGCAGACCGAACTGAATCACCGCGCGAAACTGCCCGTGCGCGGCGGCCTGCGCGATTCCAACGGCGGTCCTGTACTCGGGCGGCTCGCCGCGAAAGGTTTGGTACGCGACCGGCTCATGGCCGTGGCCGGCCACGTACCCGATGGCCCCGATCAAGATCACAGCAGCGGAAAGCATGACGCCGCCGCGCAGCAAGTTCGCGACGATGCGCTCCATCTTTTCGTCGGTGAACATCATTTTCTGAACCCGTTGTAAATCATCTCGACCGCCATGGTTCCCACCACCGCCGCGAAGGTCCAGCGCAGCACTCGCGTCCCGGCCCCCCTCAGCATCCGCGCGCCCGCAAGCGATCCCGCCAGCACGCCCAGCGTTACCGGCATCGCCACGCCAGGATCGATGTAACCGCGGCTGAGATAGATCCCCGCACTGGCGGCGGCCGTGACGCCGATCATGAAGTTGCTGGTGGTCGTCGATACTTTGAACGGAATCCGCATCGCCTGATCCATGGCGATCACTTTGAGAGCGCCCGATCCGATTCCCAGCAACCCCGAAACCGCGCCTGCGCCGAACATCAATCCGAAGCCGGTTTTCACATGCTGTGCGTGGTATTCCTTCGGACCTTCGGGTGTCGGATAATGGCCCTCCAGTTTCAATCGCGCCGCCAGAGGGTCGGGCGTCTTGCTCAGCACATCGGCCGGACGCTCGCGCGTCGACTGCCAAGCCGAATGCAGCAGCACGACTCCAAAGATCACCGACAAGGCAGAAACCGGAATTCGGGTCGCCAGATACGCCCCGGCGAGCGCGCCGAGCGTGGTGGCCATCTCCAGAAACATGCCGATGCGCAGATTCGAGTATCCTTCCCGCACGTACGCCGCTGCGGCGCCGGACGAGGTCGCGATCACTGAGATCAGGCTCGCGCCAATGGCGTACCGAATATCCACGCCCAGCAGCAGGGTCAGCGCCGGCGTGACCACCACGCCTCCGCCAAGTCCCGTAAGCGCGCCCAGAAATCCCGCCAGCGCCGAGATCGCAAATACGACTGGCGTGAACTCGAGGATGGTCATTCCTGACCAAAGGATAGCGGGTTACCGAGGCTTAATTGGAGCCCTTGTGAAAGAGCTTCTGCTTGATATCCGGCCAGAACTCTTTCAATACTTGCGACACGGCGTCCGTGCCCACCTGCTCCAGGAGCTTCAGCGCGTTGTCGGTGGCCGTCCGGTTATCGGGATAGTAGAAGTTGGATATCGCTACCGCCGATGCGTTTCCCATCCACTCGGAATAATTGAAGCGCTTGTGGCCGGAATCCGTTTCCGTGACCAAGACGCGGGTGACCGCGTAACCGGCCCGGCCCCATTTCCGTCCGGTACCCCGCCGGAAGTAGCGGGGATCCTCGTGAAGCAATACAGGAAACAGGCCCTCCGTGAACAGATTTCCCATGGCCTGATCAGCGTAATTCGTCGCCAGCCGGTGCGCGAAGCCTTTCACGCCCTGCCCGAAACCAGCGTCCTGATCGGTAAGTTGCCCTAATCCGGCCAGCGCCCCGCTCAGCAGCACCAGCGGGTAATCGAAGGAGTCTTTAGAGGCGATTTTGAATTTCGTGCCAGCCGAAATCGCCGCGCCTTCCTGCGAAATGTCGGCAGTGCGGTAGTTGGGTAGCACACCGAAAACCCGTTTGCCGCCTGGGGGCTCTTGTTCCTGTTCCTTAGCGGGGACCGCCGGCGTGGGCGATTCATTCCCCGATTGCGCCGCGGGCGGCTCCGGCTTAGACGCGTCTTGCTGGGGCACTTCCTGCGCGAAACACGAAGCCGCCGCGCAGAAGATGGCAACCAGAACGACACGGGACAGGTGCGCCCGCCAGGGACGCGAAATAACTCTCATACTGGGTTCCAAGACGTGGGCTACCGCGATGTTACTTACTGAGATGCCGCCCGCCCCGATAAGGTTGCAGGTCAATACCCTTCCAGGCGGTCGATCCGAAAATCCCGAGCTGCCTTCCTAAGTTGTTCCATCGCAAGATCAATGTGCCGGAACGCCGCGTCGCGCCAGCCAATCGCACGCGGATCATCTTCCTCCTCGGCGATGTCGTGGCGCGCGCTCACCAGCAACGCCATCACTTTTCGAAACTGCCCCGGACGATCCAGTCCCGGATCGATGCGGGGATGCTCGTCCAGATCCTTACGATCGAGCACAGCGGCGCGGTCGATCTCCCCAATCGCGAGATCGATTTCCGCGTCCATTTCGCGTACGTGGCGCGTCACGTTCGGCTCATCACGTACCCGCAGCAGGAATTGCGCCGAGCGCAGATCGGTTCGTGCCCGCAGGTATTTGGGATGCCGGCCCGGCGTGTCGGCCATCGCCAGCATCGCGACGGCTCCGAACAGCACAATTCCGGTTTTGAAAACTGGCAACATGTCCTCTTCAGTTTTGCAAATACCGCTTCAGGTCCTCGGAACGGAAGCAGTGGGCCATCGCGGTGTCGGTGGTGATTCTCCCTGACCGGACCATTTCGGCAAGCGATTGCTCCATGGTCGTCATGCCCGCTGAGCGTCCGGTTCCGATAGCGCTATAAAGCTGATGATCTTCGCCTTTGCGGATCAGGCTTCGGACGCCGCTGGTGGCGGCCATGATTTCGACAGCCGGATAGCGCGCCGTCCCGTCCGCCCCGGGGACCAATTGCTGAGCCACCACGGCCAGTAGTGCGAGCGAAAGCTGCTGCCGGATCTGCGGCTGGTTCGCGGCGGGAAACGAATCCAAAACTCGCGACACGGCTTGCGAAGTGTCGTTGGTATGCAGCGCCGAAAGCACCAGATGGCCGGTCTCGGCGATGGTCAAAACCGTCGCGATCGTCTCCGGATCGCGCATCTCGCCCACCAGAATCACGTCAGGCGTCTGCCGCAGGATGCTCCGCACGGAATTGGTGAAGTCCGGAGTATCGACGCCGACCTCGATCTGCTCGACGATCGAGCTGCGGTTGGCGTGCACGTATTCGACCGGATCCTCCACCGTCACGATATGATCGTGCCGCTGCGCGTTGATCAAATCGAGCAGCGCAGCCAGGGTCGAGCTTTTCCCGCATCCCGTCGGGCCCGTCACCAAAATCAGCCCTTGCCTCGCCTCGGCAAATCTCTTCAGAGTCGCCGGAAGATGCAGCGATTCGAGCGACGGAATCTTTTCCGGCAACAGGCGAATGCTTCCGGCGAGCGTGCCTCGCTGATAATGCAGATTCGCCCGAAATCGCCCGATTCCAGGACGCGTAAAACACAGATCGGAAGCTTTTTCCCGTTGCAATTCCTGCGCCTGCACCGGACTCAACAGCGGGAGCAGGAATGTACGGGTGTCGTCTCCAGTGAGCGGAGTTCCAGCGGCAGCGGAAAGCACGCCGTTGATCCGAAATGCGGCTGGAGCGCCTGCCACCAACAGAACATCCGACGCGTTGCGCCGCGCGGCTTGCGTCAGAAGCTGATCCAGGCTGGCGGAGTTTTGCGGCACCACCTCACGGGAAGCCTGCGCGGCTCGGTTCAGGTTGGCGACAATCTGGGCCAGTTCGTTCTCGTAACTAGACACGATTTTAGTATGACGCCATTATCGGCCGATTCGTTTACCACCCTGTTTCCGCGCAAAGCCAAAACATCTTATGCTGGATCTGTTGTGAGTACTTCGCGCACCATGCCCGGCGGCTTCGCCGACCGGAAAAATCTCGAAAAAGGACCCGACGGACGGCCGTTGTGCCGGTGGTGCAACCTCGAAGTCCCTCCGCGCCGGTTTACTTTCTGTTCCGACTGGTGCGTCCACGAATGGCGTCTCCGTACCGACCCCGGTTATCTTCGCGAACAGGTTCTTCTTCGCGACCGCGGCATCTGCGCGATGTGCAAAATCGATACGCGCGCCGCCTACGCAGAGCTCCGGCGATCGCGACGCGTCGCCCGGTTGAAGCTGCTCGAACGTTGGGGCCTCAAAAGCGTCAGCCGCAAGACGCTGTGGGACGCGGATCACATTATTCCCGTAGTCGAGGGCGGCGGCGAATGCGATCTCGAGAACATTCGCACCCTATGCCTGGTGTGTCACCGTCAACAGACCCTGGATTTGCGGCGCCGCCTAAGCCAAGCCGCTAAATTCTGATAAACTCGCCCCATGTACAAGAAACATGTAGAAAAAGGGGACAGACTACTCTGTCCCGGAATGCACGCCGCTGATCTTACCGCGAAGCGCGTTCGTGGACAGAGCGGTCTGTCCCCTTTTTCAACCAAGGCTTCGGCTGTGTTCTTCTTGCTGATCGGAAGCCTTGGCGCGGCCGATAAACTCACCGTCGAAAAAGCGATCCAGGTTCGCGAGCCGTCGGATCTGCATGCTTCACCCGACGGCACACGTGTCGCCTTCACCGTCCAGGAGCCCCCCGTGGGAAAGGGCTCGCTGCGCCACATCTGGATGTACGATTCCACCACGCACGAAACCCGTCAATGGACCACCTCCGCGAAGTCCGAATCGATGCCGCGCTGGTCGCCGGATGGCCGTTCGCTGGCATTTCTTTCCGATCGCGAAGACATTCAGCAGCTCTGGCTGATGCCCGCCGCCGGAGGCGAGGCCGTTAAGCTGACCACGGGCAAAAACTCAGTGGAGCAATTCAAATGGTCGCGCGATGGTAAGCTCCTCGCGTTCCTTGCCGCCGAGGCGAAGACCGACGAAGAGGACAAAAAGCAGAGAGACGGCGACGATCAACGCGTCGTCGACGCCGATCATAAGCCCACGCGCCTATGGACTGTCGATGTCTCCACCAAGACCATAAAACGCGTCACCGCCGGAGCCTTCGTCGTCCGCGAATTCGATTGGATGCCCGACAACGAGCATTTCATCGTGGTCGCCAACGATCAACCCGACGTTCCCCGGCGCAACATGGAGCGCATCTTCTCCGTTTCGCTCGACGACGGAAAATTCACCGAACTGCTCTGGCCGAAGACTCCATTCCGCGGCGTTCAGCTTTCGCCGAACGGCTCCACGGTCGCCCTGGTCATGTCTCCCGGCGACGGACCTGGTGCACACGATTTATTCCTGTGGCCGCTCAACTCCAAGACTCCCAAAAACCTCACCGGCCCCATCAAGGATCGTCCAGTGCAGAGTTTTCAATGGCTGAACGATAACGAGCTCGCGGTGCTGTACTCGAACGGATTCCATACTGAGCTCGACGCGGTTGGCGGAACTCCGCGCAAGCTGGTCACCGACGATTCACTCGACGTTTCGCAGTTCACGGTCAGCCCGCAAGGATCGATAGTCTACGTTGCCGAATCCGCGGCCGTGCTACCGGAGCTTTACGCCGCAGGCAAATCGGTCAGCCATTTCAACGACACTTTCGCGAACGTGCAGTTGGCCAAAGCCGAGTTGTTCCAATATAAGAGCTTCGACGGAACGCCAATCGAAGCCGCGCTCTACCGGCCCGCCGGTGCGTCCAACAATCAGGCCCAGCCGTTGATCGCGATGATCCACGGAGGTCCCGCCGGCGTCTGGCGCGACCGGTTCGATGCTCTGACGCAGTTACTGGTCGCCCGCGGCTACACCGTCATGCAGCCGAACATTCGCGGATCGACCGGTTACGGCCAGAAATTCCTCGCCTCGAATCACGGCGATTGGGGCGGCGGCGATTATAAGGACGTAATGGCCGGCGTCGATGACCTGATTCACCGGAAGATTGCCGACCCGAATCGTTTGGGAATCGGCGGATGGTCCTACGGCGGTTACATGTCCGAATGGGCCATCACCCAGACCGACCGTTTCAAAGTTGCGATCTGCGGCGCCGGCATGGCGGATCTGGCCACCGAATTCGGAACCGAGTCGCGCTCGGAAGGCGACGAGTGGTATTTCGACACGCCTTATGAAAACCTGGCCGGCTTCCAGAAATCCTCGCCCATCGTATATATCAAGAACGCCAAAACGCCAACCCTGATTCTTCAGGGCGAAGCCGACACCACCGACCCGATTTCGCAGAGCCAGATGCTGTATCACGGCCTGAAGCGCTACAACGTGCCTACCGAATTCGTGGTCTACCCGCGCGAGCCGCACGGCCTGCGTGAACAGAAACACATCATCGATCGATACCGGAGAAGCCTCGATTGGACTGACAAATATCTATCTCCATCGCCGGCCCCGTCGAGCACGCACCAGCAGTAAGGCCGCTTGAAGCACATCATTGTAGGAACCGCCGGTCACATCGATCACGGCAAGACCGCCTTGGTCCGCGCGCTCACCGGAATTGACACCGATCGCCTGGAAGAAGAAAAACGCCGAGGCATCTCCATCGACCTCGGCTTCGCCCATCTCGGCCGGCTCGGCTTCGTCGACGTTCCCGGTCATGAGCGTTTCGTCAAGAACATGCTCGCCGGAGTCGCCGGCATCGACCTGGTTCTTCTGGTCATCGCCGCCGACGAATCCATCAAGCCTCAAACCCGCGAGCATTTCGACATCTGCCGGCTGCTCGGCATCCGCCACGGCGTTGTCGCGCTCACCAAGTCCGATCTGGTCGACCAGGATTTGGTTGGCCTGGTGCGTCTCGAAGTGGAAGAGTACGTACAAGGATCGTTTCTCGAAGGCGCGCCGATCATCCCGGTCAGCTCCACCACGCGGGCCGGCCTCGACGATCTGCGAGCCGCGCTCGAGCATGCCGCCGATACGATCGCCGGCAAAGATGCGTCCCGCCATCCCCGCCTCCCTATCGACCGCAGCTTTTCGATGCGCGGCCACGGCGCCGTGGTCACCGGCACCCTGATCGCGGGAACCTTCGCCGTGCACGATGAAGTCGAACTGTACCCTAGCGGCAAACGAGCCCGCATTCGCGGTCTGCAAGTCCACAACGCTCCAGTTGACCGCGCGCATGCTGGTGAGCGCACCGCCGTCAATCTCGGCGGAATCGATTCCTCGGAAGCGCATCGCGGCATGATGCTCGCCCCGCCCGGCGTTTTTCGCGCGACCCAGCAAGTCGATTGCGTATTCGACCTGCTCCCTGGCGCGCACCCGTTAAAGCATCGCGCACCGGTTCATTTCCACGCAGGAACCGCCGAGGTCGAAGCTCAGGCCCGCCTGCTGGCTTCTCTTGACCCCATGAGACCTGGTACGCGCGCGCATGTTCGTTTCGCCTTGCACGATCCCCTGCTCCTGCTCCCCGGCGACCGCTTCATCGTCCGCATGTTCTCTCCCGTAGTGACCATCGGCGGCGGAGTCGTCCTCGACATCGCCGCGCCGCCGAAAATCCGCCGCACCGATCTCGATCGCCGCCTGACCGGGCTTGAAACCGGCGATCGCGTGGCGATTCTGGTCTCGGAGTCGAAATACGGCATGAGCACCGCCGATCTGCTAGCGCGCACCGGACTCCTCCCGTCAGAGATCGGCGAGCCGCCGGGCATCGTTCGATTACCCGAAGACTGGCTGGTCGCACGGGCCTGGATCGACAAGAAGACCGCGCAGCTTCGCGAAATCCTCAAGCAATTTCACAAAAAGAACCCGCTTCAACCCGGCATCGCGAAAGAAGAGCTGCGCAGCCGCGAGTTTCCCGGCGCGCCTCCATTCCTGCTCGACGCCCTGATCCAGCGCGCCAAAGACATCACCGCGGAAGGCGACATCGTTCGCCTGACGTTGCATCGAGTCGCTCTGCAACAAGATGAGCAGCAAGCTTTGGAGAAAATCGAAGCGCTCTTCCGCGAAGCCGCGCTCGCCGTGCCTTCGACTCCCGAGGTCCTGGCGAAATCCGGCATCGAGCCCGCCCGCGCCCGCTCCCTGCTTCAGATTCTCTTGAAGAACCGCAAACTGATCCGCGTCGGCGATGAGCTGATTTACCACTCCTCTGCCATCGATAATCTGAAGCACATGCTCGCAGGTCGCAAAGGCACGCGCTTTTCGGTTCCGGAGTTCAAAGACTGGACCGGAATCTCCAGAAAATACGCGATTCCCCTGCTCGAATTCCTTGATCGCGAACGAGTTACGCGCCGGGAAGGGGAGTCGAGAATTATCTCTTGACAGATGGCGAACAAAAGGCGAACATAGGCGTGTGCCCGAGCTCATCGGTATCGCCCGCCTCGCCGCCGAAAGCCCCCGAATCGAGGCCAAACGCCGCGTCGAATATTTCGACCTGGAATCGCGCAGTTTCCTCACGCGCTGCGCCAGCCCGCGCGTGCCGTTTCGCTGGACCATCAACCCGTACCGCGGCTGCGAATTCGGTTGTAAGTATTGCTACGCGCGCTACGCCCACGAATTCATGGAACTGCGCGATCCCATGCAGTTCGAGCGAAAAATCTTCGCCAAGCACTTCGACCCTTTTCACTTCCGCGAAGAACTGGACCGCCTCCCCATCGGAGAGCCCATCGCTCTCGGCACCGCGACTGACCCGTATCAGCCTGCTGAGCGCCGTTTCCGCGTCACGCGCGCGATTCTTGAAGTCTTCGCCGCGACCTCCGGCTACCGTCTCGGCATAACCACCAAATCCGACCTGGTAACCCGCGACCTCGATCTGCTCCGCGAAATCTCGCGCCGCCATTATCTGAGCATCCACCTCACCATCACGACCACAGATCGCGATCTGGCCCGCTTGATCGAACCCCTTGCGCCCCGTCCCGATCTGCGCCTCTCGGCGGTTCGCAAACTGACGGCCGCCGGTCTCCGAGCCAGCGTTTTCTGCGCGCCGATCATGCCGCTGATCAACGACACCGATCCGTCCCTTGACGCGCTCGCCAAAGCCGCCCGTCGAGCCGGATCGCGCGGCTTCGGCGGCAATGTCCTATTCCTGAAACCCTGCTCTCGCGAAGTCTTTCTTCCCTTCCTGGCCGAGCATTTTCCGCATCTGGTCCGCCGCTACCGTGAACGCTACGACCGCGCCGCATATCTTCGCGGCGACTATCCCAAGACCATCTGCGAAAGAGTGGACCGCATTCGCCAGCGCTACGGCTTCGACCGTAAGGAGCCTTCCCCGGAACCCGAGTTATGGCCGCAAAACACGCAGTTGGATCTTTTCGATTCGCTATCCTGAATGGATGATCGTCGACCCCGCGTCCACTCCGCCGCAACAGCTCTACAAACTGCTGATCGGATCGGTGGTGCCGCGCCCCATCGCCTTCGTCTCGACGGTCTCGCCCGAAGGCGTCCGGAATCTGGCGCCGTTCAGTTTTTTTAACGGTGTCTGCGGCGACCCGCCGGTGGTGTGCTTCTCCACGTCCTTTCGCGAACCGCGCAAAGATACCTACGTGAACGTGAAAGCGACCTCCGAGTTCGTGGTCAACATCGTCAGCGAGGAGTTCGCCGAACAAATGAATCTCTGTTCCGGCGAATATCCTTACGGCGTCGACGAATTCCAGGTCTCCGGCCTCACGCCCGCGCCTAGCCATCTGGTCCGCCCGCCGCGCGTGCTCGAAGCGCACGTCAACATGGAGTGCAAACTGATTCAGATCGTCGACGTTTCCACGCGCCCCATGGGCGGCAGCCTGATCCTGGGCGAGGTGATCCGCTTTCACGTGGACGATTCGCTGGTCGACAACTACCGCATCGATCCCGATAAGCTGCGCGCGATCGGCCGCATGGGCGGCAACGAATACACGCGCACGCGGGATCGTTTCGAGATGATCCGCCCGAAAGTGTAAGGCTCACCGCACCGCCGCGAGAATCGCGGCCAGATTTTGTCGCGAATAGTATTTTCCGCGTGCGAACACCGCTGCGATCTTGCGTGTGTTCCGGATGTCTTCGAGCGGATTCGCGTCCAGCATCACCAGATCCGCAGCTTTCCCTTTCTCAATCGATCCCAACTGGTCGTCTTCAAAAAACCTCGCCGGCGCGATCGTAGCCGCACGCAGCGCCTGGTGCGGACTCATCCCCGCCGCGACCAGCTGCTCCAGCTCATCGTGCAACGTCGAACCGGGAATGGTCCACGGATCGCCCGTATCGGTTCCGGCGAGCACTTCCACCTGAGTGCGCGTCGCGAGGCCCACCAGCCGGTAAATCCCCTTGATTTGCTCTTTATAGGTGTTGTCGTCTTTCAACTCCGGCCAGGTTTTGCGGATCGACGCGGGCACGTACTTCAACCGCGGATCGCTGGCGAGCTGCGCATCCACCGTATGCGCCATCCGCTGCCACAGGACCAGTGTCGGCGTGATGCGCACGTCACGCACGGCGCACCGTTCGAAAAAGTCCAGAGCCTCAGCGTCGGTCGAAACCGCCTTCATAACGCCGAACAGATGCTCCAAGCTGCGCTGCCGAGCCTCGATCGCCTCCCACGCCGTCACCCGGGCCGGTACGTGACCCTCCAGGCGCATATGCCAGTGCCGAGCTTGTTCCGCCAGCGCAAAATATGCATCGCGCGAAAGGCTAGACAGAACCTTCACGAAGTCGACATCCATGTCCCAAAGCTGGTCGAACGCCGCGCGAGCCTCTTCCGGCGTTTTCGCCACCAGCACCGGAAGCTTCGGATCGTCGGATTCGCGCCCGTCGACGGGAGACCCGGGCGTCAGAATGCGAGGGCCGATCGCTTTCCCGGTTTCGATCGCCGCGCGCCACGCCGAAGTCCTCTTGAAGTCGCTGCCCATATCCTGCACGCCGGTGATGCCGAACGCCAGAAAGACAGGAAGCTGGTTCTCTTCGTACCACAGGTGGACGTGCATGTCCCATAAACCTGGGATCAGAAATTTGCCATGCCCGTTGACGACGCGAGCACCCGCGGGAATCGCACGGCCGATAGCCACGATATGATCGCCGTCGATCACCACCGTGCGATGCGGAAGCGCGGCCGCAGTCGCGACATCGATCACCGTCACGTCCTGAATCGCGATAGCGGCTTGCCCGGGAAGGCAGACCAGAAGGGCGGCAGCGAGAAACTTCATTCCTCTACTGAGAATAGCCGGTCAGGCAACGTTGAAGAGATGCTTGCGCCGCTCTACCCACTCCTCGCTGGTACACAACCTGGGCCCGACTTCGATCAACCTGGGCAGCAGGTAAAACAGCGCCTGCGGCGTCCATTTTTCGCCGTCCCGAGTCCGATAGCCGCGATCGTTGATCGCCCGTGCCGCCTGCGACAGCGGCCCGTCCTGAACGATGGTCTCCATCATCAGGATCAGCACTTGCACTTCGTCGGGATTCTCCTCCAGGCGCTGGCAGTCGCTGGCCACCCGCAGGCCGAACGGCACATCCTCAATCGGTAACGGCGCCTGCGCCCCGCCGCGTTCCCACTCCACGGCGACCAGCCGCCATCCCTCGGCCTCTTTTGCCTTGAAATAGTCCCCCGAAGGCGGGGACGTGATGAAATCGCGCTCGCGCTCGTGTTTCGGCATGACCGTGACCCAAGCAATTGATTTACCAGCGTATCCTCATGAAAATACAGCGGTCTACCCGGCACATCTGTTCGGGCGTGGGAATCCGTTTGGTGTTCAGTTCGGTTAATGCATCAAACGCCGGACGCCATCCGATATGAACAGCACTCCCATGAAGAAGAAAAACACGCGCTCGTAACGCCGTGGTCGTCGAGACTCTGCATTTGGATTAAACCGTAATCCGTCCTGAGCCTTGTCGGCCACGATCGATAACACAACACCGAAGAGCCCCAATAATATCTCGGCGAACTTGCTAACAGTATGGAGAGACATGAACACCGGCACCCCATTTCCGGAAATTAAAGCTCTTTGGCTAACCCCTGCATCCTGAGTCAGGAAATCGCAGCATTAGAGCCTGCGCTATAATCGCCATCCTATCCCAAAGTCATTCCGAGCGGAGCGAGGAATCTGCTTTTTCGTTCGGCTGTTATCCACGCTATAAAAGCAGATCCCCTCGCTGCGCTCGGGATGACGGGCGTCGGGCAGCAGTCATCCAACGAGCTAGACTCGGGACACTAGTGCGGTCAACGTGAGCCAAGTTCTGGAAGCCCGCGCCATATGCTACACTCGGAAAGTCGGCTCGAACAGAACCGACTCCCAGGAAATTCCAAATGCCAAAGTTGAAGACCCATAAGGGTGCGAGCAAACGGTTCAAGAAGACGGGGACGGGCAAAATCGTTCGTCATCATGCCTTTGCCCGTCATATTTTGACCTCGAAATCGCGCTCGCGGAAGCGGCGGCTGGGGCAAAGCGCGGTAGCCGACCCCGCCAATTCGCCTGAAGTAAAGCGAATGCTTCCGTACTGAACCAACCCCGTGTGGACGGGCCACCCGCACGTGCCTGATCCGCCGTCTGCAATTTAAGGAGAAGAAAACGTGCCCAGAGTAAAACGTGGAACCAACCGGCGTGCCAGCCGGAAAAAGACACTCGCCCTGGCCAAGGGCTTTTTCCTCACCAAGAGCAAGCTGCATCGCTCCGCGCAGGAAGCGGTCGAGAAATCGCTCAACTACGGCTTCATCGGACGCCGCCTCAAGAAGCGCGATTTCCGTTCGCTGTGGATCGTGCGCATTGGCGCAGCCTGCCGCGCAGCCGAAATTTCCTACAGCCGGTTCATGAGCGGCTTGAAAAAAGCCGGTATCGACCTGAATCGCAAAATCCTGGCCGACATGGCGGTGAACGACCCCGCCGGGTTCTCCGCGCTGATCAACCAGGCGAAAGCGGCCTTGGAGTCGGCATGAGCACCCCGGCGCCGGACACCGATTCTCTCGCCAGTCTGGAAGAGCGGATCCGCCGCACGGTGGAGCTGGTAAATTCTTTGCGAGCCGAACGCGACGCCGCCGTCGCCGAACGCGATCAGGCTAGGAACGCCGCCGGGACCGCGCTGGCGGAAGCCCAGAAAATGCGCCAGGAGATCGAGGAGCTGCGCGGCGAGCGGAAGCACGTCCGCACGCGCATCGAAAAGCTTCTCGGTCAAATGGACCTGCTCAGCGGGGCATAAACCATGGATCCCGGACGGAAGACCGTTCGCGTTACCATCTTCAACCAGTCCTATACTCTGGTCGCGACCGAAGAGGACGGCGAGGTCGAAGCCCTGGCTCATTCGGTGGACGAGCTGATGACCGATATCGCCCAGCGGGCCGGAAACGTCGACGCGAATCGCATCGCGGTGCTCGCGTGCCTGCATATGGCCGACAAGCTGCGCGCCATCGAGCGTGAGCTCTCCGACCTGAAAGCCCGTGTCGATCAGAAAAGCCGCCAGTTCTCCGTTCTGCTCGATCAAGCCACCGGCGCCGGTGAGTGAACTGCTTCGTTCGCCGATTCTTTCTCGCTTCGATTGGCTAGAGGCCGGCTTCGGCACCAGGGTCGATTCGCCTTCGCAGGATGAAATGGCGAGTCTGAAGCAGATTCATTCGTCCACCGTTCACATTGCCGATCGAATCGGGCTGATCGGGGAAGGCGACGGACTCATCACCAACCTGCCCGGGATTGGCGTTTCGGTCCGCACGGCGGATTGTCTTCCGATTCTTCTGGTCGACTCACGCCGTCGCGTAGTCGCCGCGGTGCATGCGGGCTGGCGCGGGACGGCTGCGGGAATCGTTTCGGGAACCATTCGGGAAATGAGTGTCCGTTTTGGCACAGACCCGGAAGAAATTTTGGCTGCGATCGGGCCCGGAATCGGCGAGTGTTGTTATGAAGTGGGAGCCGACGTCGCCACCCAGTTCGGCAAGAACGCCGGCCGCCTGGATCTTGCCGAGATCAACCGGCGTCAGTTGATGTCGAGCGGAGTCGACAGCGCACACATCGATCTTTTAGGTCTGTGCACGTTCTGCGACGCTGTGCGGTTCCATTCCTATCGCCGCGACAAGGAACAAGCCGGACGAATGGTGTCGTACATTCGTATTGCCGCGTCGAAAGGCTGACAGCTCGGCGGGAAGAATCGCTCCATAACGGTCGCGGCTCCGCTCCGACCGGCGGAGACGCGCGCGTGAGCAGGCGTTCTTTTTTCGCGTTTTAACGCACGTCTCCCAAGCCACGGAGCGGTCCTCGCCTGGTTTCATACACCACGGGCGCGGAAGCGGGACATTCGCCGCGATCCGCGCCCCTTGGGTTGACCGTGCGTCCGGGATGCAGGAAGCGGCAGGGCTACGCCGCGCTTACCATCAGCTCGTCGAAGCTTTCGGCGCCGTCGCCGTTCTGGTTGCGATCGGCGATTTCCTGGCACTGGATGCAGAAAGCGGTCCACGGCACGGCTGCAAGGCGCTTCGGACTGATGTCCTCTTCGCAATGCAGGCACACACCGAAGGTGCCCTCATCGATCCGGCGCAAGGCTGCGCGAACGTTGCGCAGCAGGTTGGACTCGCGGTCCAGATTGCGGATCGCCAGCTCCCGCTCCGCGGCATGCTGCACTTCGTCCAAAGCATCCGGGCTCTTCTCAATGGCGATTCCCTCGCGGTTCCGCACGAACTGAGACAACTCCGCCTGCTTGGCCTCCAGAATGTTTCTGAATTTGTTCAACTCACTCTTCGTCATCTGCCTTCTCCTGTCTCTCTTTCTCTTCTTTTTATTTTTACTTTCCGATTTTTTACTTCCCGAGCACGTTCACTCGCGTCACATCGCATTAGACGCGAAGTGATACGAAAAGGTTCAAGTCTTCGATTCCGTTAGTAAGCCGCGAAACGGATTCGCGGCGGATGGAAAACCCCAGAGACTCTGCCGCACGGCAGGTCCGGAATGGAAGCCGCAGCGCTCTCGCCGGCACCTTCCCGATCTTGCTTCTCAAAACCATATCACATCCGTCCGCCATACGCAAGCAATCTTGTGGCCAATTCTTTCGGAACCATGACAACGTCCCCCAGCCCACAAGCGAATCCTATCGGCCTTAGGTCCCAAAACCATTACGTTTAGCCTCTTTCCCGGACTCGATGCCTCTCTGGTCTCCCTACAGACGCCCAAAACGTCTCTAAGTTTCACCTCCCACTGACGTATACTGTATAGCGATCCGGTAAAAATTCTCATCGGCGCCGCAGCCGTGACGCATATTAGCATACGCCTCAGAGTTTTTCGCCCGTTCGCGGCGCCCTTGGCGGCCTCCCTCCTCTTTATACTGCTGGGCGCGGCGGTTATTCCCTATGCCGGGGTTCAGAACGACGAAGCGCTGTTCGTCGTTCCTCTCTATGAATTGAATGCAAAGGACTTCTGCTTCACGGCCTTTCATCGCCAAATCCCTCTCATGGTAATGTCCTACGTCGGAACGCTTAAATCTCTGTTGTATGTGCCGATTTTCAGGCTATTTGGCTCCAGCGTGTGGACCGTCCGGCTTCCCGTGGTGCTGATCGGATCCGTAACCATATTCATTTTCTATCGTTTAGCGAATCGATCCAGCCCCCGGGCGGCGTGGATCGCGGCCTTCCTGCTGGCCACGGACCCGTCCTTTCTGCTTACCAACACGTTCGACTGGGGACCGGTTGCGATCCAACTTTTTCTGTTTGTGACTGGCTGCTTCTTCCTGGTGCGTTTCGCCCAGGGATTCGTTTCTTTACGCGATCTCGCGTGCGGATTTTTCTGCTTGGGGCTGGGGCTTTGGAATAAGGCGCTATTCGCTTGGGCGCTGATCGGCCTGATTGCGGCGGGCGTGGGGGTTTTCTGGCCAGAGATCAAGAAAGCGATTCGACCGCGCTTTGCGGCGGTCGCGGCGGCCTCCTTTCTGTTGGGTGCGTTGCCGTTCGTTATCTATAACATCCGGCACCGCAACGCGACCTTCGAATCCAATGCAAGGTGGGACACGCACGCTCCGCACAAGCTTCCGGCAGAGCGCAGGACGCTCAATGGCTCCGCGTTATTCGGATTCTTAACCATGCACGACTGGGACGACCATCCCAAGGAGCTTTTCTCCCGTCGCGGCAAGATAGCCCTATGGGTTCGGAGCCGCCTGGGCGAGCATCGCCAAAATGGTCTGGACTATGTATTTCTGCTGGCTCTTCTCGCCATCCCCTGGTGGTGGAAATCGCGCACTGCGCGTTTTTCGCTGCTCTTCAGCGTGACCGCGTGGGCCGCGATGGCCGTGACCCGCGATGCCGGAGAAGCGGTCCATCACTGTGTGCTCATCTGGCCGTTTCCGCACCTGTTCGTCGCGGTTACTTTGGCGCGAGCTCGCTGGACCGGCGTTGCCGCCGCAGCGCTCATCGCGGCCAATTTGCTGGTGGTGAGTCAGTACGTCCTCGATTTCGAGCGCGACGGCCCCGGGGCCCAGTTCACCGATGCTCTGTTCCCGCTTTCAAACGCGCTCACCGATCCAGCAGACGGCAAGGTCGAGCAGCCAATCTACGTGATCGACTGGGGAATGCTCAACACTCTGGCGCTCTTTCATCAGGGTCGCCTGTTGCTGCGCCCTGAAGATGCGCCGTTCAGCACCGACGCGCCCAGCGAATCCGGCCGTCGGGCTATCGGCATCATGTTTTCCGATCCAAATGCCCTATTCGTGGGCCACGTTCCTGAGCGGGAGGTGACGCCCGGGATCGGTAGACGACTGGAGCGTGCGGCGGCAGTATCCGGCCTCAGGAAAGAGCCGATCCGCAGGATCGCCGACTCCAACAACCGGCCGGTGTTCGAGATATTCCGTTTGGCCAGGCTGCCGTAAACTTTCGCCGCGATTGTGCCGTTCTGTCCCAAGTGCGTGTCCAAGATCCACAAAACAGGTCATTTGTTAGAATGAAAGTAACGTAAAAGCAGTCACTTACGTTGGGTAGCCGGCGTGCTTTTAGAATTGGTACAGATTGTCATGCGAATTCGGTCCACTGGCGCGATGCTTGGTTTGGCGGCTCTGACGATTCTGCCGTCGTTTGCGACCACATTGCAGAAACTCACGCTGGACCAACTCATTACGCAATCGACCGCGATCGTGCGCGTGAAGGTCACTGGAGAATCGCAAGGCTTGCGCGGCCGGGACATTTACACGTATTACCAATTGCAGGTGCTGGAGACGTTGAAGGGCGCTCCGCAAGCCTCGGTTGCGGTGCCAGGCGGCGTCAGCGGCGGATTGCGGCAGATGGTCGCGGGCGCTCCAACGCTGACGGCCGGCAGTCAGTATGTCGTCTTTTTGTGGACCGGCAAATCCGGATTGACGCAAGTGATCGGACTTTCGCAGGGTTTGTTCAGCGTGATGACGGACAGTTCCGGGAATTCAGTCCTGGTGAGGCCGGCGGCGACCGGCCAGATGGTGGACAAGGCGGGCCACCTGATCACCGATCAGGCCGTGACCATCAGCCTCAGCGATCTGCGTTCGGAGATCCAAACGCTGACGGGAGCGGGGAAGTAAGATCATGCGCGGCACGCTGGCGAGAGCCTCGGTAATGCTGGCCGCGCTGGCCATGCTCGCGCCATTCTGTTCCGGGTATTACTACTGGATCTGGTTTGCCAATTCGGGCGGGCCGTACAATCCGGTTCCGGTACGGTATGATTTGAATCCGGCCGATCCGTATGGGCTCGATAGCAACACCATCACGTATCTGATTTCGAGCCAGGGGCCTAGTGCGTTGATGCCGGGCGACAGCTTCCCGGCGCTGATCAGCCAGATTCGGGCAGCGGCTGAAGTCTGGAACAGCGTGAGTACGTCCGGAATCCGGTTGGCTTTTGGCGGACTGTCGTCCATGACCACGCCGGATTCGTCGCCCGAAATCGACGTAGTCTTTTCCAACGATGTAACACCAGGGTTGATCGCCCTGACGACCATTACGACGGTGCAGAACCCGGGCCCTCTGGTCGCCGGCGGCGCTTCTTTCGTGCCCATGCTGCGAGCGCAGATCCAGCTTCAGGCCGATCTCACCAATCCGTATCCGCAGCCAAGTTCGAGCGATGCATTTTTTCTGACCGTGGCGCATGAATTCGGGCACGCTCTGGGATTGCAGCACACCAAGAGTTCGAGCCTGATGTCCACGTCCTTTACGCGCTCCACCACCAAGGCGCAGCCGCTGGCCGCCGACGATATCGCCGGCATTTCCCTGCTGTACCCGGTAAACGGCTACGTCGCGTCGACGGGGAGTATCGCGGGAACGGTCGCGATGAACAACGGCGGCGTGAACCTGGCGACCGTGACGGCGCTCTCGACATCCGGCGCCGCGATCAGCGCGCTGACCAATCCCGACGGGACCTATCAGATCGACGGCGTGCCGCCGGGCCTGTATTACGTATACGTACAACCGCTGCCTCCGGCGCAGCCAGGTGAGGCGTATCCCGATAACGTGTTCCCGCCTAACGACCCGTTCCAGAACTCATATCTGGCCAATATCGGATTCGGCGGACAGTTCTATGGGGCCACCACCGATTGGACGCAAGCCTCGCAGGTTAACGTAAGCGCGGGGAACATCGCCGGCGGGATCAATTTCAACGTACAACCGCGCAGCGGACCCGCGGTTTACGACATGGTGCTGTATGGCGATATCGGGAGTCCGCGAGTGCCGGTGCAGGGACCTCCGATTCAAGCCGGAGTTCCCATAGCATTGACTTTCTATGCGTACAGCACTGCGACACAGGACGGTTATTTGGATTTTGCGCCGGGGCTGAGTATCAGCGCCATCGGAGGAACGGCGCAAATTTATAATCTGGCGCCGTTTAGCCCGCCGGACCCGCCATATATCAATATGGCCGCGTATGTGAGCTATTCGGTGCAGACGGCGACGCCGACCGCGCTGGCGGTGAACTGGAACGGGGACCTGTACGTTCTGCCGGCGGCGTTTACGGTGGTGCGGTCCGCGCCGCCGACCGTCGCGGCGGTCAGCGGCAGCACCGACAGCCAGGGAAACGCGACGGTGACCGTGGCGGGTACCAATCTCGGTCCGGGCACTCGCGTGTTCTTTGACGGCGCGCCGGGAACGGTGCTGAACACGAACGCGGACGGCTCCCTGACCGTCGCGGCGCCACCGGCGACCAACGGGTATCACGCATCGGTGGAGGCGTTATCGGCGGACAGCCAGACGTCGGCGCAGACCCTCGGGACGGCAGCACCGCCGGGGTTCACTTACAACGGCCCCGCGTTTCCAGCGATCAATGTGAGCCCCGCTACCGTGACCGCCGGCAGCGACACGATGGTTCAGATCTTCGGTTACAACACTAATTTCGTGAATGGCCAGACGGTAGTGGGCTTCGGTTCGAGCGACGTGGTGGTGAAGCAGCTCTGGGTAGTGAGCGCGGGCCTGGTATTGGTAAACGTTTCGGTGGATCCTCTGGCGCAGTCGCATTCGACCACCATCAGCGTGGCCAGCGGCCTGCAACTGGCGACGCTGAGCACGGCGTTTCAGGTGACGCAGAACGGAGCCGCGCAGTTCAGCCTGCGGACGCCGATTGTGAACCAGGCGACGCAGCTCGCCGGAGTGCCCAACGGCGGCACAGCGGTGATCAACGTCACCGGATTGCCGCCCACGCTCACGGCCACCAACACAGCAGGTTGGACGTTGAGCATCGGCGGGCAACCGGCGCCCTTTACGATCAGCCCGGGCCCGAACGGTCCCCAAATTCTGGCCGCGGTCCCGGGAGGCTTGCCGATCGGCCCGGCGATCGTGCAGTTGACCGGACCGAGCAGCGTTAATCCGCCGGCGGTGCTGATGGAGATCGACGCCGCTCCGCCGGTGCTCACCTCGATCCAGAGCGTCTCCGGCGCGACCGTAGATGCGACTCACCCCGCCCATGCGGGTGACACGATTACGCTGAACGTTTCGGGCCTTGCCGACGAGCTCGGGATTTTGCCGGCTGCCTCGGCGGTCTTCGTCAACCTCAGTGGAGTCCAACAGAATCCCAGCGCATTGGTTCCGACCAACTCCTCAGGAGGCGCTCAGATGCAGGTAACGCTGCCCTGGACCACTCCGAGCGGAGCGCTTCCGATCGCGGTGCAAGTGGGCACGCGCCTGTCGGCCCCGTACACGATCGCCATCTACCCCTAGCACCGTCGCGGTGATTCGGCTTCGCAACTCTGAAACCGCTTCCGACTCCATGTGAATAGAAATGAGAACCGCTTGCGCCGCCGTCCAGGCTCGATGATAGGCATCTGTCACATCAACTAATTCACGTTTTCACGCAGAGTCTTACGGTCCGGCTCGGAGCCGGCCGCGGGACAGTCCGCCAGCTTCCGCGTCTCTGCCGATTTTCACACAGACGCTTGCCTTAACGGCCGCTTCGGCGGAGAGCGGCTTCAAACGCCTCCGCCAGTGGACGCAGATGCTCGACTGGCACTTTCATCTTCCGCTGCCAATTGGGATACTGCCAGGTGCTGCCGGGAAGATTCTGCTGCTCGGTTTCCCCGGTCAAGTCTTCCTGATTGATAACCGCAAGCAGGCACGGCGTCGAGAGCAGGAATCCTACCGGGTCGTTCGGGAACCCAGCGTCAGCCAAGGCGACGAGGAGTCTCCGCGCCTCCTCTTCGCGAGTCGCACGCTGATGATGGTACGCGGCGTCATCGATCAGCCCGGCCGCGCGCCGGGATTCGATATCGCGTCCGGCGGTGAATCCCTCGAGCGTGGGCAGATCGTGCGTGGTCGACGATACCGCGGCGTGCTGCGGATACTCGTCGGGTCTGCGGAAGGTCCCGTCGAGGTGTCTCTCAAACCACAGCACTCGATAACTAAAAATACCCGATTCCGCGAGCGCCTGCCGAACCTCGCCGGTGACGGTACCAAGGTCTTCGCCAATCACTAAAAAATCCCCGCGCACGCTTTCGAGCGCCAGAATGCCGAGCAGGTCCTCAGCGGAATCGCGTACGTAAGCGCCTTGGGTAGCGGGCATGCCGTCGGGAATCCAATACAGCCGGAAGAAGCGCATCACGTGATCGATCCGCAGAGCGCCGCCGTGGCGCGCGTTGCTGCGGATGGATTGCGTGAACAATTCATATCCGGCGGAACGGTGCGCGTCTCGGTTGGGCGGCGGGAAGGCCCAATCCTGGCCTTGCGGGGAGAAATCGTCGGGCGGCGCGCCGACGCGGCAGCCCTTCGCGAAAAACGGCCGGTGGGCCCACAGATCGGCGCCGAAGCGGTCGGTAGCCAGCGCCAGGTCATGATACAAACCGATCCGCATCCCCATCCGCCGCGCGCGCGCTTGCGCTTCCGCAAGCTGGCGGTCGATATGCCACTGGAGAAACTTGTAAAACAGCACTTCGCGCGGATGTTCTTCGGCGAATCGCGCCACCGCGGGCGAGCGCGGATCGCGATATTCCGCCGGCCAATCGGTCCACAGCCAGACATTCGCATCGGCTTGGTGGCGATCCACCGCGAGCGCGGAATACACGGCGAAATCGTGAAGGGCGGCGCCTTCAGCCTCGACGTAGCGATCGAACTCTGGCGAGCCGGGAAACGCGTCGAAGATGGTCCGCAGCGCCGCGAGCTTGATGCGCGCCACGCGCTCGTATTCTACAAACTCGCTCGATCGCAGAGCTTCGATCTCCGCCCGGTCGACCTGCGCTTCCCCGACTCTTTCTACATCCAGATAGATGTAGTTGCGGTACAACGTGCACTCCGGCAGGTAGGGGCTGATGTTGTAGGGCTGGCGATTGGGAATGGCGTGCAAGGGATTCAGCGCGATGAACGCGGCGCCGGCGGGCGCAAACGCGTCGATCAGGGCTTCCAGATCCGTAAAATCGCCCACGCCCCAGTTGCGGCCGGAGCGCAATCCGTACAGGCTGACCGCGATGCCGGCGACGCGCTGGTCGATGGAAGTCGTGCGGGACGGGCAGACAATGAACCGCGCGTGTCCGAATTCTTCGAGTTCGGGCTCCTGCATCCAGTAAAGCCGCGCTTCGTGATAGCCGAGCCGCAGCGGATGCGGCAGAGGCAGGCGCTTGGCCTGGAACTCGCCTGCCGTTTCGAGGGTCGCCAGCTCGGGCAGCCAGAACCAGTGATGCTCGATGTCGCCGCCTTCCCAGCGGAGCTCGAGTTTGACGGAAGCGCCCGCGCGCGCGGAGGGAATCCGCAGGCGAAGCGAGTCCGCATTTTCGCGGACCACCAGCGTCGAATCGAGCGGGCGGGTCCAATCTTCCTCCGGCTTTCGATCCACATCCGTCACGCCGAGCGAATCCAGAATCGCTCGCGCAACTTCATCGGAGGTGGCGTGACTGCGGCCCCAGATATCGGTGTATTCGGGCTCGATGCCGAAGGCGGCGAGAATTTCGCGGTCCAATGTCCAGTGTAACTGGGCCGGGTATAATAGATGCGTGGACACAGATCCGAAGTTTCAACTGAGCCAGCCGCCAGAGTTGTTCGCGCGTGTCGACACGGAACTCGTAGAAGATGAATACGGGGAATCGATCGTCACCACGATGCTCGATAAGGCCATCAACTGGGCGCGCAAAAACTCCATCTGGCCGATGAGCTTCGGTTTAGCGTGCTGCGCGATCGAGATGATGTCGATGATCGCGTCGCGTTACGACATTTCGCGTTTCGGCGCGGAAGTGATGCGGGGCTCGCCGCGGCAGTCCGATCTGATGATCATCGCGGGCCGAGTTTCGAACAAAATGGCGCCGGTGATCCGGCGGTTGTATGAACAAATGCCGGAACCGAAATGGGTGATCTCGATGGGCGCCTGCGCCACGTCCACGGGCGTATTTTCCAACTATGCGCTGGTCCCGGTGAACCAGGTGATTCCGGTGGACGTGTACGTTCCCGGCTGCCCCCCGCGGCCGGAGCAATTGATCTACGCGATCATGATGTTGCAGAAGAAAATCGCGCAGGACACGCACGTGTTCGCGAAAGTTCTCAATCTTGCCTGATTCTAGCCGATAAGCCTCTCTGAGGAGGAGTTGTTACGCTCCCTCTCTGAGGTGACGGCATGAATGTTTCGTCCACCAGCACCCAAATCAGCGTTCCCACGGACTCCGCACTGCCCCAGAACCTGAATACGGCGGACCGCGCCCTGATCCAGGCCGTGAAGGCCATCAATCCTACAGAACTCTTCGGCGAAGATTGCGCTTTTAATTTCATCAAAGACCAGAAATCGAAAACCATCGTGGTGCGGATCGTGGACCGGAAGACCGGGCAGATGGTGGAACAGATTCCAGCAGAATATCTGCTCCGGCTGGCCGAAGAGAACAACGGAGGGTGAACCGAACTCAAAATGGCATACACAAATCACGACCGATACCTGGAAACGGAAATACTCAACGCGGATCCGGTGAAGCTGATCGGGATGTTGTATCGCGCGGCGATCGAAGCGGCCGGCGCGGCGCGGCTTCATCTGGCGGCCGGAGAGATCCGCGAACGGTCGCGGCAGATCATGAAAGCATGGGAGATCGTCGGCGAGCTGTCCCGTTCGCTCGATCCCACGCGCGGCGGCGAAATCAGCCGCTCGCTAGGCGAACTATATGCGTACCTCCAGCGCCAGCTTCTGGACGCGAATCGGCTTCAGATCGATGCGCCGCTCGCGGAAGTGGAACAGCTACTCACCACGCTTCAGGAAGCATGGGGGACCGTGAGCATCGCGGAGAATCCGGCAGCCGAGCCGTATGAGCCGGTCTCTTGCATGGCCTAATCCCTCCCGGCGCTTCCGCTACCATAAAGGGAGCGCATGTCCGAAATTGGACTCACCCCGGCCATCCAAGTACAAAATCTCCGCAAGATTTACGGCGACAAAGCGGCGGTGGACGGGCTGAGCCTCACGGTCCCGCGCGGATGCTTCTTCGGATTCCTGGGTCCCAATGGGGCTGGAAAAACCACCACCATCAAAATGTTGATGGGTCTGGCTGCGCCGACCTCCGGGTCGATAGAACTGCTAGGACTTCCCATGCCGGAGCAGGCGCTCGCGATCAAACAGCGCATCGGCCTAGTCCCCGACGAATCCCTACTGTTCGATCATCTTACCGGCGGCGAGTTCATCGAGTTTGTGGGCCGCATCTACGGCCTAGGGCGCGGCGTCGCGCGCGAGCGTTCCGCCGAGTTGATGGAACTGTTCGAGCTCTCAGGCAACACACGTAAGCTGATCAACGAGTACTCCAAGGGCATGCGCAAGCGCGTGGCCATGGCGGCGGCGCTGATTCATCGGCCGCAATTGTACCTGATGGATGAGCCGTTTGAAGGCGTAGACGCGGTGGGCGCGCGCTTGATGAAAGATATCCTGCTCGAACAGGTGCGGCACGGAGCCACCATCTTTCTGACCTCGCACGTGCTCGAAGTGGTCGAGCGCTTGTGCGACCGCGTGGCGATCATCAACGAAGGCAGGCTGGTGCTGGAAGGCTCGATGGCGGAGATGCGCGGCGCTTCCGAGACGCTGGAGGACGCGTTTGTCCGGGCTGTGGGGATCGATCGAACCGCGGAGACGCTCGACTGGCTCTAAGATGACTCACGCGCGCGCGATCCTGTGGGCGCAATGGCGGACGTTGCGGAACTCGCGCGGCGGCGCGGCGTGGACGGCGGTCATCGGTACCATCTGGTACGGTTTCTGGCTGCTGGCGTCGATCGCTGGAGCGCGCCTGGTCGCGAATCCGTCGAATCTCGCTTTGCTCAAGGCCGGCTTGGCGGGAGCGCTGCTGATCGTCTTTTTGTATTGGCAAGTAGTACCGCTGCTGATGACGGCGACCGGCGCGTCGCTCGACCTGCGCAAGCTTCAGGCGTACCCGATTCCGGTTTCGCAGCTCTTCGGGATCGAGGTAATGTTGCGCGTGACGGCAGCCATCGAAATGGTGATGGTGCTGTGCGGCATCGCGGTGGGCCTGGCGCTGAACCCGGCGTTGCCGCTGTGGTGCACGCTGGCGGTGATCCCGTACGTGCTGTTTAATCTGTTCCTCGCCATCGGCGTGAGGGACTTGATGCTGCGCTTGATGGCGCGACGAAGAATCCGCGAAGTGGTGGTGTTCCTGCTCGTCATGTGCGCTGCGCTGCCGCAGCTGATTCTGGCGCACGGTTCCACCAGCAGCCGTCTGGTCTACATCTTCACTCGTGATTCGTGGATCGGATGGCCATGGGCGGCGACGGCGAATCTCGCGCAGGGCATCGACTATCTGAATTCTTCCGCGATCCTGCTTGCCTGGACGGGGGTCGCGGCGCTGTTCGGACGCTGGCAATTCATCAGCACGCTGTCTTTCGATAAGGACGCCGCGGCCGCGAACGACAACCGGCCATCGGCTGGCCAGGGCCTGGCGGAACGCTTCTTCCGGCTGCCGTCGCTGGTGCTGTCCGATCCGTTGGCGGCGCTGGTAGAGAAAGAAATTCGATTCCTGGTCCGGTCGCCGCGCTTCCGCCTGGTGTTCCTGATGGGATTCACCTTCGGGCTGGTGATGCTGCTGCCGGTTTCGCTGGGGCGCATGTCGTTTTTCGGCCGCGACTATCTGACGATTGTCAGCGTATACTCGTTGCTGCTGTTAAGCGAAGCGTGCTTCTGGAATTCGTTCGGCTTCGATCGTTCCGCGGCGCAAATTTATTTCTTGGCGCCCGTCCCGTTTTCGCGCGTGCTAATCGGCAAGAATCTGAGCGCGCTGTTCTTTATCGTCCTCGAAATTGGAGCGGTCACTTCGGTATGCGCGCTGATGCGCATGCCGCTAGACCTGCGGCACGCGCTGGAAGCGTACTCGGTGGCCGCGGTGGTGACTATTTTCCTGCTGTGCGCGGGAAATCTGTTGTCGATTCACCAGGCGCGCTCCGTAAATCCGTCGACCCAGTTCCGCGCCAACGCCGCCGGGCGCGTGCAGGCGATGCTGGTGATCATCTATCCGATTGCGTTCATCCCCGTCGCCCTTGCTTACGCGGCGCGCTACGTTTTTGAAGTGCAGTGGGTCTTCTTCGCGGTGCTAGCGTTCGACGCAGGGGCTGGGTTGATCATGTACCGGATCGCGCTCGATTCAGCCGTGGGAGCCGCCGAACGTCTCAAGGAGCAGATGATCGCGGCGCTTTCGTCGGGGGAGGGCCCGATCGCCGGATAACTACTGGCCTGTCCCTGAGAGTTCGCCGGCGAGTCCGTCTGAAAAGGACCATCCACGGCCGCGTTTTACATACCACTACTCGTCTAAGCGAAGCTGTTTCGCTTCGAGCGCCAGCAGTGCTTCTTTGGTCGGCAACCCTCCGCCGAAACCGGTAAGTTTCCCGTTCGAGCCGATCACGCGATGGCATGGGATCACGATCGGTATCGGGTTTTGCCCATTGGCCGCGCCAACCGCTCGCGACGCCTTCTCGTTTCCGACGCGCTTGGCCAGTTCGCCATAGGAAATCGTTTCGCCGTATGGAATCTCCTGCAATCGGCGCCACACGGTGCGTTGAAATTCCGTGCCGTCGGGCGCCAGCGGCAGATCGAAATCCGTGCGGCGGCCGTCGAAATACTCGCGCAGTTGACGGACGGCTTCGGCCACCGGTCCGCGCGCGGATTCGTGCCAATCGGGTGCGGGCCGGCCGGGTTTTCCGTTTTTCGGAAATTCGATGCGCTGAATGGTGTCGTCGTCACCTGCGATCAGAAGGGTGCCTATGGGGGTGTCGAGAAACGTATAGTTCATTTTTAGTGCTCCATTCCGGCCGTTGGCCGGCTGCTGGCTTCCTTTCCATAAATACATGGCCGCGTACGCGCGCCACGGCCGCCAGGAATCGGATTTATGCGCATGATCGCGCAGATACAGATCGCCGCCGGGAAACGCGTCCGGCTCGCCGAGCCTCATCGCCACATACTGCGCCGTCCACGGTCCGATTCCAGCGATGCGCGTGATTCGCGCTTCGAATTGATTCGGATCAAGCGAATCGTCAAAGCAAATCTCGCCCGAAACCACCGCGGACGCCAGATCGCGAATGGATTGCGCGCGTTGCCGCGTGATGCCTGCGCGCGTCAGGTCCGCGCCCGCCAGCACGCTTGGACTGGGGAACAAGACTCCGTCTTCGACCGCGCTTCCAAATTCCGCAGCCACGCGGCCGGCCGCGGTGGACGCGCCTTTCACGCTCACCTGCTGCCCCAGAATCGCGCGCACGGCCATTTCGAAGCCATCCCAGCATCCGGGGACGCGCAGTCCCGGATACGCGCGCACCAGCGGTTTCAAACGCGCGTCGCGTTTCAAATGAGCCGCCACTTCCGCTGGATCCGCGCCCACGTCGAAAATCTTTCGAACTCGTTCGACGATGCGGAACAAAGGCGCGGGATCGGGGTAGCGGATCTGCAATTCAAGATAGTTTTTCCCGGCCAGCGGCCGCACCGCGATCGCGCCCGCACGGCCATCGACGAAAATGGTGCGCCGGTATACATTTTCGGAGACCGCTTCCACGCCGGGAATCGCGCGCGCGTCCAGGAATACAGAGATTGAATCCCAATCGTAGGGCGGACGATAACCCAGCCGAAACGTGTAGTTACCGGGCTCATGAACTTGTCCGGTTCGCGCGCTGGATCTGCGCAGCTCCAGCGGCGTGCGTTTATACAGCGCCTGAAATGTCGCATTGAACCGGCGCACACTCCCGAATCCCGAGGCGAGCGCGATCTGCGTCATCGGCAGGTTGGTTTCATCGATCAGTTTCTTGGCGAAATGCACCCGCCGCGTCTGCGCGACGGCGACTGGAGTCGCACCCAGGTAGCGCAGGAACAGCCGCCGCAAATGGCGCGAACCAATACCGAGCCGACCCGCCAGCTCCTCTACGCCCGCATCGTCGAGCGCACTTTCTCCGATCAGCTTCAAAGCTCGCGAAACCGTGGACGACGCGCCCAGCCATGCGGGAGTTCCCGGCGACGCTTCCGGGCGGCAGCGCAGACAAGGTCGAAATCCAGCTTCTGCGGCGGCTGCGGCGGTCGGAAAATAGCGGACATTTTCTTCTTTCGGAGACGGCGCCGGACAGATCGGACGGCAGTAAATTCCGGTGGAGGTGACGCCGATGAAAAAGCGTCCATCGAATCGAGCGTCGCGCGCGCGCCGTGCGCGCTCATAAACTTTGGAGTCCATCTGATTGGATTATGCCCCAATCGCGGAACCGCGGCTGGCCGTTTTCGGACCTATTCGCTCAGAGCTCTAATTTGCCGAGATACAGCATTTCCTTCGGCGTGAACTTGCAGCGCACATCCAGCGGACCCAGCTTTGTCACGAACGTCACGGTGCCATCATGCACCGTGATCAGGTCGTTGCGCTCGAAGTAGAACAGCGTACCCGACGTTGCGGGCGGTCCTTTTTGATATGACACCTTCACCAAATAGATCGGATCGCCCTTCTTTTCGAGCTTGGTGTACTGCTTCAGCATGTCCATGCGCTGTTGGAATTCCGCTTCCGTCTCGTCGTTGGACTGCCGGCCCAACATCGGCACGTCGCCGATGACGTTCAGGATGTAATTGGCCGCCGGATCGTCTTTGGATTGATTGCGATTCGCCTCGCGAATGGGCAGCGCAGATTCCCAGCGGACGATGGCGTGATAGTTTCTGCCCCCGCCTGGTTCCGTCGTTCCGGGATTCCCCTGCGCAGTGCCGCGGCGGTACACTCCGCGGCTGCGCTGCTGCTCCGAACCGAGTCCGCCCACCGAATCGTTGTACTTGATCACGGCTTCCCGCGCCCACGGCGATCTGGTGAGCAGCTCCTTCCGCTCGTCATCGGTCCAGTCTTCCGGCTTTTTTTGGTTCCAGAACTCGCTTGCCGCAGACGCCCAAACGGGCAGTCCCAGGCCGATTATGATGGCGTCGCGCCTAGTCATTCGTGACGAAAGACGCCTGTTGTAGTCCCGGCGTTACGTCAATACTTGGTCGATCGTCAAGATTTGGTCGCCAATTCACGGTCTGGAACCCTGTGTTTCAAGCAGTTTAGCAATGGCGCGTGGGATGCCGTGAGTTGTACGGAGACTTCTTACCTTGTCCTCACCGGCAGTTGCACTCAAAGAAATACCAAAAGGCCAATCCCGGCCGCGCAATCTGGACGTTTCGATGTTCTTCGGGATCGTGGTTGCGATCCTGGCGGGCATCGCCGGAATCGCCGCGACCGGCATTCGGCTGTCTTACTTTTTGCAGCCGACAGGCTTGCTCATCGTGCTCGGCGGAACGGTCGGTGTGATTTTCATCACCACCCCGCGGCTCGCTCTGCTTAACGCCTGGCATCGGGTGATGGATCTGCTGTGGATGCCCGATATCGACCGCGCGGCGCTGATTGAAGAAATTATGACCTTCGTCAAGCCGGCGCGCGGCAACGGGTTGATCGGAGTGGAGCCGCTGATCGAGCAGGCGCGCCATCCATTCCTAAAAGAGTCTCTTCTGCTGGCGCTGGATGTGCAGCAGCGCGGCGAATTACAGTCGACGCTCGAGACCAAGATTCGTCTGCGGGAACGCCAAGGCGAAACCGATGCCAAGGTCCTGGAAGTCGCCGGCGGTTTCGCGCCAACCATCGGGGTGTTGGGAACGGTGGTCGGGCTGATCGATGTTTTGCGTCAATTCTCGAACTTGTCGTCGGTGGCGGGCGGTATCGGGACCGCGTTTGTTTCCACCATCTACGGACTCGCGCTGGCGAATATTTTCCTGCTGCCGGCCGCGAATCGAATCCGCGCCCGGGTCGCCGAAACGTTTGAAATTCACGAAATGATCAGTGAAGCGGTGTTGTGCATGTTCGACCGTATGCATCCGGCGCTGGTGCGGGAACGGCTGAATGCGTTCCTGCGCGAGGCGCGCGAGCAATGAAGCCAAAATATCTTCAACCGGAAAGTGGCAATCGCGAACGTTGGGTGGTCAGCTACATGGACATGCTGACCATTCTGCTGATCTTCTTCATCGCCATCGCGGCGAAGCTGCCCGCGCACCCGCCCGTCGATCCGCCCCCCGTGGCTGCGGTTCCCACGCCAACGCCGGCGCCGACACCGACACCGACACCGACACCTGTTCCGGCCCCTGAGGTTCCCGACCGCCCGGTGCTTTCGAACGCGCAACAGGTCCTCGAACAGCACGGCCTCGACGTGCGGCTTGAAAAGCGCGGGTTAGTCATCAGCCTGCCGCAGACCATCCTGTTCGCCTCTGGCGACGACCGCATCAGCTCCAGCGCGCTTCCCATCGTCGAAGAGATCGCGGATGTACTGCGAGACATTCCGAACCAGGTGAGCCTGATCGGACACGCCGACTCGATTCCGATTCATAACCGCCGGTTCAAGAATAACTGGGAGCTTTCGGCGGCACGAGGACTGCGGCTGCTCGAAACGCTGAACAGCCGCTTTGGCATTCCCGAGTCGCGACTTTCAGTGTCGAGCGATGGCGCCAATCGGCCACGGAGTTCGAATGAAACTCCCGACGGGCGCGCGGAGAACCGGCGGGTGGAAATCGTGATTCTGGACGAAAGCGCCCAGTAATTACGCCATTACTTTGAGAAACGCGGTTTTGAACCGGTCCATGTCCTGCTGCGTCCCTACCGAGACGCGAACGTGGGTGGGCCATACCGGCCACGGACGGCCGATCAAGACATTCTGCTTCGCCATCGCCTCGATCACTTCGCCGTTGGGCCGCTTCACGTCGATCATGAAGTGATTAGCTTCGCTTTTCACGTATTTGAAGTTCTTGGCTTCCAGGAACTCGAACACGTTGTCGCGAATATCCTTGTTGATCTTGCGGCGCTCGGGAACCACGGTCTTGTTTTTCAAGCTCGCCGTAGCGGCCGCCATCGCGGTGATCGGCACGAAGCCGACGCCCCACGGCCGCAGCTTGGCGAGCAGATCCGGACGGCCCAACGCCAGACCCGCGCGAATGCCTGCCATTCCGTAGACTTTCGAGAACGTGCGCAGGACGATCACATCTTTGCCCGAGTTCACCAGGTCGAAGCCCGGTTTCGCGGCTGTCGAGAAGTGGATATACGCTTCATCCAGCAGCAGGATGCATCCCTTCGGCATGTGGGCGAGCACGTAATCGATGTCGGCGCGCGAGGTCAGGGTACCGGTCGGGTTGTTCGGATTGCAGATGTAAATGATGCCGGCGTTCGGGTCGGCCTTGACCATGGCTTCCACGTCGTGGGAATAATCCTTGCGCAGCGGAACATGAATCGCTTTAGCGCCGATGAACTTCGCGGTTTGCGCGCCCGATTCATACCCCGGGTCGGCCATGACGAACGCCCGCGCCGGCGAGCAGTACGCGCACACCGTGCGCAATAGCGGATCGCTCGATCCGGCGAAAATCGAAACGGATTCGGGCTTCAGACCCTCCACCGCGGCGTAGGCGTCCACCATCTGGCCCGATTCGTTATTGGGCGAATACCGGCCGCCGAACTTCGCAACCTTGGTGATCGCTTCCAGTGCATCGTTGCACGGACCCAGAGGATTCTCGTTGGAGTTGATGCGGACCGCGTCCGCCGCCATCTCGCTTCGCACGGCACGTTGGGCGAAGGCTGCTTCATTGTAAAAAGGGAACGCTGCGCCTGCGGTCAGCACACTGGCGATTCTGCCAAGCTGCCGGCGAGAGAAGCCGCGGGAAAGAATGCTTTCTTCCACGGCGGGGGCGATCGGGGTTTGCATGCAAAATCTCCTCGTGTGGGCAAGTTTATCGGAACAGAGTAGCGAAGTCAAAGGGATGCTTAGCTTTGCTTAGCTTTTGGGGGTACTTTGAGGGTACCTAGGTCCTACGGTTCCGATGATGCGGACTAAGTGTTAGGGGTCTCGGGTTTGGTGCGGCTTACCCATTGCCCGGAGGGAAGAAAGCCCATATTCTCGAATCATATGGAAAAGCTCTTGAACATGTGCCGGAGGGTGAGCATCTGGAAGGACACGCACGGGCAGGATCTGATTGAGTACGCGCTGATGGCGGGCTTCGTCGCCGTGGCCGCCGGCGCGACCATGCCTGGCGTGGCAAACTCCATCTCCACGATTTTCAGCAAGACTGCCAGCGTCCTGAAGAAATCCTCCACCCAGGGCAGTTAGTGCGAAACTAGCCCCGGCTTGTTATAATCGAATCGACTACCTAAGAATGCACGGGTGCGCCTTCGCTTGCCCGGTCGATCAATCACATGCCGAAACGCACATTTCAGCCGAACAATCGAAAGCGCGCCAAGACTCACGGATTCCGGGAGCGCATGAAGACCAAAGACGGCCGCGCCGTGCTGTCGCGCCGGCGCGCGCGCGGCCGCCATAAACTGACGGTCAGCGACGAGAGAGCCGTCCGGTACTGCCAAGGCCAGCTAAATCCGCCCGCGGCGGCGCGCTCACGTTTCCGCGATCGTCCCGGATCCTGCGCTCCGCCGATTTTCGAGCCGTCTATGACAACGGCTTCCGCGTCTCCGGCCCCTTGTTCGCGGCGTTCTGTTACGCCCGGCGCGAAAGCGCGCCGCATGGGCATCGAGGCGCCCGCCTGGGCCTCACCGTTCCCCGCGCGATCGGCGGAGCGGTGGTGCGCAACCGGATCAAGCGGCGCATGCGCGAGGCGTTCCGCCTGCATCGCGCCGATTTCGGGCCGCAGTGGGATATCGTGCTCAATCCGCGGCGCGCGGCGCTCAGCGACGCCCTTTCACCGAGATCGAGCGGGCGCTCGAGAAGGTGATCGAAAAATGCGCGCACTGACGATCGCCATTTTGCGTATCTATAAGCGATGGATCTCGCCGTGTCTGCCCTCGGCGTGCCGGTTTCATCCGACCTGTTCGGAATACATGATGCAGGCGGTGGAAAAGCACGGCGTCGCGCGAGGCGTCTGGCTGGGCCTGAGCGGCTGGCCGCGCTGCCATCCGTTTCATCAAGGAGGATTCGACCCCGTCCGCTAAGACGAACGATCGCTCGCTATGGAAAAAAGAAATGTCGATGGAGGCGCGGCTGCTCCTCGCATTCGTGCTGATGGGGCTGGTGCTGTTCGGCACGCAGTATTTCTATAAGCCGGCGCCCCCGCCTGCCAAGCCGGTGGCCGCGTCGCCCGCCAAACCAGCGCGCCAGGACCGGCGATACGCCGCCAGCAGCGCAAGTACCGGCCCCGGCGCCGCCCCCGCCCGCCGCCGAGATGCCCGGGCCAGATCCAGGCCGACAAAGAAGAAACTTTTACCATCGACACCGACCTCTATCGCGTGGTGTTTTCGAATCGCGGCGCGGTGGTCCGGAGCTGGATTCTCAAAGAATACAAGGATCACAAGGGCAAGCCGCTCGATCTGGTGAACCAAAGGCCATAGGAAAGTTCCGCTTCCGTTTGTCGCTCGACTTTCAAGAGTCAGGCACCGGCCACCGATCCCAACACCGGCTGTTCAAGGTGCAGCATTCGGCCGACGGACTTGAGCGCGGCATTCGAGTTCTCCGACGGCCGCGCGCGTCACCAGGAAGACGTTCAAATTCGCGCAGAACAGCTATCTGGTGGAGGTCACGTCGCAGGTCACGCGAGAACGGCATTGCTGATTCCGCATTCGCTCGACTGGCGCGGCGGATTCGGCGACGAGACGGTAACCAACCGCCGCCGCCGATCAGCACGCTCTCTATTACGATCTGCCCGATCCAAGCTGCAGAGAAGCGGTCAGAAGGAAGCCAAGAACGGTCCGGTTTCGGCCAGCGGCCAGTTTTCCTTCGCCGGAATCGAAGACAACTATTTCGCCGCGTGTTTCTTCCCGGCAACCACGCCTCGGTGGAACTGACCGACTTTTCGCGATGCCGTTCCCGGCGCATCCGGGCACGGACGAGCAGCGCGTCGGCGCGGGCGTGGGCGGCGACGGACTCAACACATTTTCGCTTTTTCGTCGGGCCCAAGGACACGGACCTGCTGCGCAAGGTCGATCCGAAGCTGGAACAGCTGATCGACTGGGGCTGGTTCGGATTCATCGCCAAGCCTCTGTTCCTGGTGCTCAACTGGACCGCGGATCACCTGGTTCACAACTACGGCTGGGCCATTGTGCTGGTCACCGTCGCCATCAATATGCTGCTGTTCCCGCTGCGATCTGCCGAGCATGAAGTCGTCGAAGAAGATGCAGGCGCTGCAGCCGCAGATCAAGGCGATCAACGACAAGTACAAGAATCTATCGTTGCGCGATCCGCAAAAAGGCCGAGCAGAACCAGGAAATGATGGATCTGTACAAGAAGCACGGCGTGAATCCGGTGGGCGGCTGTCTGCCGATGCTGTTGCAGCTCCCGTTCCTCTGCGCGTTTTACAAAGTGCTGAGCGTCGCCATCGAGATGCGCGGCGCGAGCTGGCTGTGGGTGCACGATCTTTCGCAGCCCGAAACGCTGGCGATTCACGTGCTGCCGGTGCTGCTGGTGGTCACGCAGTTCCTGCAGCAGAAGATGACGCCGCAGCCCGGGCGTGGATCCGGCGCAGCAGAAAATGATGATGTTCATGCCGCTGGTGTTCGGCTACATGTTCTACTTCGCCTCTGCCGGGCTGGTATTATACTGGTTGACCGGCAACGTGGTGGGCATCGTGCAGCAATGGTTGTTGAATCGGGGCAGCCCGCCGCCGGCGGTGGTGGATGTGAAGCCGGCCTCCAAGAAAAAGAGCAGGAACTGAGACACGTGTCCGAAAAGAAATATACGCTTGCCGAAGCCGGGCCGCGCATCGAGCAATTCCTGAATCATGTGTTTCCGATTGGCCGGCTTCAAGCTGGATTACACGGTCACCGAAGGCGAAACGCCGCATCCGGATTTCGAGAATCCCGATGTGCTGGTCCGCTTCACCGGCGCCGACGTCGACCTGCTGCTGGCCAACAAAGCCGAACTGCTGCTGGCGCTGGAGCAGTTGACCATGGAAGCGCTGGGCATGGCGCCCGAGGAGCATTCGCGGCTCTGCTTCGACGCCAACGACCATCGCATGCTGCGCATCGAAGAACTGCGCATGAGCGCGCAGGCGGCGGCCGAGCGCGTGAAGAAAACGCGCGTGCCGTTCCACTTCAGCCCCATGAACAGCCGCGAGCGGCGCATTCTGCATCTGGCGCTGCGCGATGAAACCGAAGTGCGCAGTGAGAGCGTCGGCGAAGGTCCGATCCGCCAGGTGGTGGTGGTGCCGGCGGACATGAAGACGCTGCCCGAGCCGATTCGTCCCGCCGCGTCCGCGCCCGGAAGTGGATCGACGGCGCGGCCGCCGGGTTCCGCGATCGCGGCCGGCGGTGGTCGCGACGGCGATCGCCGCGGTGGACCGCCGGCCGCGGTGGCGACGCGGACCGCGATCGCGATCGTCGCCGTAACTCCAGTAATGTGAAGCTTCGACGACACGATCGCCGCTGTTTCCACGCCGCCCGGCCGCGGCGGCATCGGCATCGTGCGCATCTCCGGCCCGGACGCGCGCGCGATCGCCGAAAGCATTCTGCGATTTCCTGGCAGCGCTCCAGCCTGGAAGCCATGGACCGCACGCTCGCCGAACTTGCCCGACGCTGACAGGCCACGCCGTCGATCAAGTGGTCGTCACCTACTTCGCCGCGCCGCGTTCTTACACCGCCGAAGACGTGGTCGAGATCTCCTGCCACGGATCGCCCGTGGTTCTGCGCCACGCGCTGGAGCGCGCCTGCGCAGCGCGGCGCGCGCCTGGCCGAGCCGGGCGAATTCACGCTGCGCGCCTATCTCAACGGCCGCATCGATCTGCCGCAGGCCGAAGCGGTTCGCGATCTGATCGACGCCACTACGCTGTATCAGGCCCGCATCGCCGCGCAGCAGGCGGAAGGCTCGGTCTCGCGGCGGCTGAAGCCGGTGAAGGAACAGTTGCTGGAACTGATCGCGCTGCTCGAAGCCGGGATCGATTTCGCGGAAGACGACATCAGCGTCGCTCCGCCGGAAGAAATTCTGCGGCGGCATCGAGCCCATCGATCGCGGCGTTCGCGCGCTGATCGCGAGCTTCGCCTACGGCAAGCTGGTGCACGACGGATTCACGCTCGCCATCGTCGGGCCGTCCGAACGTCGGCAAGAGCAGCCTGTTCAACCGCCTGCTGGAACAGGACCGCGCCATCGTGACCGAGATCCCCGGCACCACGCGCGACCTGGTTTCGGAAACGGCGTCGCTCGACGGGATTCCCGTGAAGTTCGTCGACACGGCCGGCATCCGCGCAGGGGCAGGACGTGGTCGAAACGCTGGGCATCGAGCGCAGCTATCAGGCCATGGCCGACGCCGACTTGACGCTGGTGGTGGTCGATCTCTCCGCGCCGCTCACGGCTGAAGATCACGAATTGATTCGCACGCGCGCGCGAGCAGGGCAAATGCCTGGTCGCCGGCAACAAGTCCGATCTGCGCGCCGCGCCGCAACGCTCGAAGAAGCCATCGCCGTTTCCGCGCTCACCGGCGAAGGCGTCGCGGAACTGCGCACGCGCCATCGTCGATGCCATCGCTCCCGCGCGGCCGCCTGGAACAGGAAGGCGGTTTCATCACCAGCCTGCGCCACGAGCAACTGTTGAAGGAATCGCGCGAGGCGCTGGAGCAGGCCCGCAACGCAACCACGCTCGGCATCCCGCACGAGATGCTGCTGCTCGATCTCTACGCCGCGCTGCGTCCGATCGATGCGATCACCGGCGCCACCACCGCGGATGACATTCTGAACCGGATCTTCTCCACGTTCTGCATCGGCAAATAGCTATTTGGGCCGCACCGTCAAGACATCTTCCGCGTCCACTTTATTGAATTGCATCGGAAAACTGGTCGCGCCGTAATAGGCGCTCCACTGATCCTTATAGTGCTTCGACAACGGCTGCCCCGATTCGCCGATTGTGATGTTCTGCAACGAATTGTCGAGATCCGCCAGGTCAACCACCATTCGCATCGACGGCCCCAGGCGGCGCGTGGTCTGTTTGATGGTCGTCGATCCTCCGCTCATCGCCACCGGACCGATGTTGAAATATTTCCCGATCAGCGGCAACTGGCTCAGCACCGGCTGCACGATTCGCAGTTCATTGTATTGCCCGTAGTCCCAGCGCGAGACCTTTGACCCCTGCGTTTCCGCCCCATCATGGACTGCACGGGTAAGGCACTTCAGCAGCAGCGCATCCCAATCCGCGAACCAATCGTGCGGCCGCTCTCGTAACAGACGCTCCGCCACCGCTGGCGCCATTCCGAACTCGTAAGGATCCACGAGACCCGGCGCGGCGCGATCCACCAGTGCTTTCTTCAACTCCTGATAAACCAGCGCCGCCACCATCGGCGCGGCTGTCCCCTTCTCCACTTGCCCGTTCCAGTTGCGAAGCAAATCCACCGCATCGCGCTCCTGCGGATTCGTGTCCTTGTGCGCGTCCCACGCGGCGACAATCTGCTGGGCGAGAAACACCATAAATACGGAATACACGTCTTTCTGGATCTTCAACATGTCATGCGGCTGCCACTTCGCCTGCCGCCCGAGTAGCGTGCGAATCTCGCCGGCGCGATAATACGGCGCGAAATCGCCATTCACCGGATAGCGGTAATCTTCTGGAAACGGATTCTGATTCGCCGTCACGATGACCCCGGACGCGGGATTATAAACCTGCGGAAGATCGTCGAAGGGAATGAATCCCTGCCATTCGCAGTCGCCCGACGCGCCGTCGGCGGGAACATCGCCATGGCAGCCTTCTGGACGGATCGGCAACCGCCCGGTCGCGTGATATCCGATATTGCCATCCACGTCGGCATAGACGAAATTCTGCCCCGGCCCCGGAAACCGCGCGATGGCGTGCGTGAACTCCTCCCAATTCTGCGCGCGGTCGATTTCCAGGAAAGGGAATTGGAAAGTGGACGGCTCGGCCGCCGCCCAGCGCAGCGAGTAGCGATGATTTTCGTCGCTCAAGAATACCGGCCCGTGCCGCGTGACCCATTGATCGAACTGCACCGGCTTCGCGCCCTTCACGGCGATCGCGTTGCGTTCCAGGCGCGCCTGCTCCACTTGCCCGCGAAATATGTAGCGGCCGTTTTGCGGATCGATCTGCTCGCGATACAGATCCTGCACGTCGAACTTGCAGATTCGTCACGCCCCATGCGATCCGCTCGTTGTGACCGATGATCACGGCCGGAACGCCGGGCAGCGCGACGCCGGTAACATCGAGCCCCGGCGCATGCAGCCTGCACCATGTACCACGTCGACGGAATCGCAAATTCAAGATGCGGATCGTTCGCCAGAATCGGCTTGCCGGTCGCGCTATGTGCGCCGGAGACGGCCCAGGCGTTCGACCCCGGCTGCACTTCCTGGCCCGTGCGCGCGGGAAACAGAAAATCGATCTTCGTCCGATCGCCCCTTTCGAGCATGTGCATCTTGGCCATTTCATTCCGCCAGCTGGTCGTGAGCATGCGGTACATGTGCAGCCCGGCCAGAATCGAATCGCGCATGCGCCACGGCCGCGGATCGTAGTTGAGCAGCGTGAACTCCACCGGGTAATCGGCCGCGATGGGTTTCGAGATAATAGTTCACGCCGCGCGCGTATGCCGCCAGAATCGCGCGATCGGCGGTCGGCATCGACTGCTCGTCTTCCTCGGCGATCCGCGCCAGCCGCAACCGCCGGGCTTCCTGATCCGATTCGAGCGCCTGCCGCCCCACCACTTCCGCCAGTTCGCCCGCGGCAAGCCTGCGCAGCGCGTCCATCTGCCACATCCGGTCCTGCGCCGTGACGAATCCCTGCAGGAACACCGCGTCTTCCCACGTCGCAGCCGTGATGTGCGGAACGCCCAGCGCGTCGCGCGCGATGGTGGCCTTCGCCGAAATCGGCGCCGTGATCTGTCCCGACGTCTCGGCCAGCGGGCGCCACGCGAACCAGTAGATCGCGCTCAGAAGCGCGACCAGCAAAACCGCTATGCTCAAATTGATCACGCGTAACAGCGGCGTGGTGAATAACACTGCTCGATTGTAGCGGAAATGTCTCTTCGACTGATTCTGCTGGCCGCCATCGTCGCGCTGAACGGTTTCTTTGCCGCGGCCGAAGTCGCGCTGGTTTCCGTGCGCCGGTCGCGGCTAAAGCAACTCGCGGAGCACGGGCAGTGTCGCGGCGCGCGCGGCCCTGGGGCTGCTCGCGAATCCAGGCCGCTTGCTGAGCGTGACGCAGGTCGGCGTGACGCTCGCGAGCCTCGGCCTCGGCTGGGCCGGCGAGGATACGGTGTATAAGATTCTCCTCAGCTTTGTTCCATCCAGCGATGACGCCCGCGCGCCACTGCCTGGCTGCACGGCGGCGCGTTCGCGCTCGCGTTCCTGATCATCAGCTTCGTGCACGTGGTGATCGGCGAAGTGGTGCCCAAGAATCTCGCGCTCGAAAAAGCCGATCGCCTCGCGCTCCTGGTGGCGCCGGCGCTGCTGGTCTTTTTGCGCATCTCCGCGCCGTTTGTGTTCGTGATCGAACGGTCGGCCGCGGTGCTGTCGCATGCGCTCGGATTGCGCGGCGCCCACGCGGGCGGCGGCCATTCGCCCGAAGAGCTGAAGTTCATCGTCGAGTCCAGCCGCCTGCGAAGGCCACCTGGAAGACTTCGAAGAAGACGCGATTCAGAGACTCCTGGAGCTTGAAGGACGTCAACGCGCGCGAAATCATGACGCCGCGCATCGATATCGTATCGGTCTCCGCCGATGCCAACTCTCGACGAACTGCTGCGCATGATCATTGAACACAAATATTCGCGCCTTCCCGTGTATCAGGGAAAACCCGAAAACATCATCGGCATCGTGCATTACAAGGACCTGATCGCCGCCTGGCAGGAGCGCAAGATCGCCGCGGATCGCCGCCAGCCTGCGCCCGTGTTCCGCCTGCGCCGCTACCTGCGCGATCCGCTAGTGGTGCCCGGAGACCAAGCCGCTGAATCAACTGGTGGACGAATTCCGCAAGCACCACACGCATCTGGCGCATGGTGGTGGACGAGTTCGGCACCATCACCGGGATGGTGACGCTCGAAGACGTGCTGGAGCAGATTTTCGGCGAGATCGGCGATGAGCACGACGTCCGCCGTCCCATGCCCGTCGCGGGCGCGCCCGTGATCGAAATCGACGGCAGCACCAACATTCGCGACCTGGCCTCGCAGTACGGCATCGAGCTTCCCGGCGACGCGGGCTTCGAGACGCTCGCCGGATTCCTGCTCTTCCGCTTCGGCTACATCCCGGCGCCGGGCGAATCAGTGACGTACGGTTCGCGCACGTTCATCGTGCAGGAGATGGACCGCAACCGCATCGCGCGGGTTAAAATCATTACCGCGCGTCCCCCGGAGGCCGCGTCCGCATGAAGGATCTGCTCGAAAATATTCGCGCGCAACTGCGCTCGCTCGCGAATGAACGCGTGCGCATTTCGCAAGATCGCTTTTTCACTCCCGAACAGCGCCCCGATTCCTACGGAGTCGCCACCCCCGCTGTGAAAGTCATGGCTCAGGATGTGTATCGCCAAATCAAGCATTGGCCGATCCGTCAGCGCGACCGCTTCTGCACCGAACTCTGGGAAAGCGGCAAGAACGAAGAAGGCAACCTGGTGTGCTACGTGTATCGCCGTTTCGCCAAGCGCTGCGGACCCCGCGAATTTCGCGTCTTCACGCGCTGGCTGGACAAATACGTCCACAACTGGGGCCACACCGACGGTCTTTCACTGTGGCTTCTTGGCGCGTCGATCGCAAACGATGCCGGATTGATTCCGCAGCTTTATCCGTGGACCAGATCCAGGAATCGATGGAAGCGCCGCGCCGCCGCGGTCGCGCTGGTGCCGTCCGCGCGCCACGGCCTGCACACGCGCGAGATTTTTCGAGTCGCACAGCCGCTGATTCCGGATCCTGACGACATGGTCCGGAAGGGCGTCGGCTGGCTACTCAAAGAGACGTATCCGAAAAAATCCGCCGAAACCGTCAAGTTTCTGCTTCCCTGGGCCGGGAAAGCGCCTCGCGTGGTCTTGCGCTACGCCGCGGAAAAAATGACTCCCGCCGATCGCGCGAAAATCCTCAACCGATCGCCAGCCGCGAGTTCAACCCGACCCCGGTGATCCTCTGATCGCGCGCCGCGCGCAGGATCGCAACCACGCGCCGCGCCGCCAGCTTCGGATCCAGACCCTCCGCGCGAATGTTCGAAACGCAGTTGCGCTCCGCGTCGGTCCGTCCAATCCGTGGCGACCAAGTCAAATACACGCCCAAGCTATCCGGCGAGCTCAACCCCGGGCGCTCCCCAATCAGCACCACGGCGAGCTTCGCTCCGATCAGTTCCCCGATTTCATCGCCGATCGCCACGCGTCCTTGTTCCACCACGCAAACAGGCGCCATACGCCAATCTTCAATTTCGCCCAGGAGCGTTTCAAGAAACGGCGGCGCATGCCTGTGAACCGCCGTCGCGGAAAGCCCGTCCGCGATAACCACTACGGCATCCCAATCCCCACGCGTGATCCGTCCTGCCGAGTCCGCGTCAAGCCTTCGTCCCAAATCGGGCCGCCGCAAATAAGTGGCGCGATCGCGCGCAGCGCTGTGCAGGAATAGCGATCCGTCAAACATCGTGAGATCCAGCGCCCGCCCCACCGCATCGCGAGCCTTCGCATGAGCAAGCTGAAACGCCAGCAGCTCGCGGGTCGGCAAGCTATGCCCCGCGCGACCCAACGCAATGCGAGCACTGGTCAATTCCCGCAATCCTGTCCAAGGATCGAGGATCACGACGCCGCCTGAAGCGCGCGTTCAAACACCGGAGGCAGCGCCCGCGCCTCGCGCAAACGAATCCCCTGGTCGAGAATGCCCATCCGCTCCAGCCACCCCTCGAACTCTGGCGCCGGACGAAGCTTCAACAACGACCGCAGATACAGCGCATCGTGAAACGACGTGCTCTGATAATTCAGCATGATGTCGTCCGCGCCCGGCACGCCCATAATATAGTTGCATCCCGCCACGCCCAGCAGCGTCAGCAGCGAATCCATATCGTCCTGATCCGCCTCCGCGTGATTGGTGTAGCACACGTCGCAACCCATCGGCAGCCCCAGCAGCTTCCCGCAGAAATGATCTTCCAGGCCCGCCCGCGCGATCTGCTTCCCGTCAAACAAATACTCGGGTCCGATGAACCCGACCACCGTATTCACCAGTAGCGGCGCATATCTCCTCGCCACCGCATACGCACGAGCCTCGCACGTCTGCTGATCCACACCATGATGCGCATTCGCCGAAAGCGCGCTGCCCTGGCCTGTCTCAAAGTACATGACGTTCTCGCCGCGTTTCAGCTCTCGCGCTGCCGCGCAAGCCTCGTCGAGCATCGCCAGGTCGACGCCGAATGCGCGATTGGCCGCCTCCGTACCCGCGATAGATTGAAACACCAGATCGACCGGAGCGCCCCGCTCGAGCGCCTGCATCTGCGTCGATACATGCGCCAGCACGCAGATCTGCGTAGGAATCTCCAGCGTTTCCCGCACTCGATCGAGCATGCGCAGCAGCCCTTCGACGCTCGCCACATCGTCCGACGCCGGATTCACTCCGATCACCGCGTCGCCGTTGGCATACAGCAATCCGTCGATCACACTGGCCGCGATGCCGCGAGGATCGTCGGTTGGGTGATTGGGCTGAAGCCGCGTCGAAAGCCTGCCAGGCAGCCCGATCGTGTCGCGAAACCGCGTAATCACGCGACACTTTGACGCGACCGTTACCAAGTCCTGCACGCGCATAATCTTCGAAACCGCCGCTGCCATCTCCGGCGTCACGCCTGCTGCGACGGCAGCTAACACCTCACCGGTGGCATCCTCCGCCAACAGCCATTCGCGAAACTCGCCGACCGTCAGATGCGCGATCGGCGCGAACGCGTTCGCATCATGCGAATCGCAGATCAGCCGCGTTACTTCGTCCGATTCATAAGGGATGATCGGCTCCGCCAAAAATCGCTTCAACGGAACATCGGCGAGCTCCATCTGCGCTGCTACCCGCTCTTCCGCCGATGCCGCCGCGATTCCCGCCAATTCGTCGCCGGAGCGCCTGGGACTGGCCCGCGCGAGCAGCGTCTTCAGATCCATTTTCATCGCTTGTGTTTTAGCGCGAACTCTTCTTCGGGCGACCGGATCAGCCGGTGCCGAGCATACACCGCGAAGTACCCGATCCCGAGTAAGAACCACACCGCCGCTCCCAGAACACTTCGATTGTATTCGGGATTCGAGAACAGCGTCGCCAGAGTCACCGCCGCGATCATCGCCGCGATCGCCGCGCCCGCCACGCCGAACGGGCTCACATAAGGCCGCTCTATTGACGCAAATCTGCGCCGCAGCAAAATGAACGACGCCATCTGAAAAATGTATGCGATCACCGCGCCGAACACGGCCATATTCAACAGTACGGCTCCCACCGCGCCCTTCTGTCCCGAAAGATAAATCCCCAGCGCCGCCGCGAGCCCCAGCGCCGATCCCGCCATCAGCGATCGCACTGGCGTCCTATGTTTCGAGTGCGTTTCCGAGAGCCAAATCGGAAAATAGCCCGCGCGCGATAGCGAATAAATCTGCCGTCCATACGCGAAGATGATTGTGTGAAAGCTGGCAATCAACCCGACGCATGCCACCGCCGCCAGTACTTTCGCGCTCGTTCCGAACATGACTTGGAACCCCAAGAATAAAGGCTCCTGCGACGCCCCGACTTTCGCCGCGCCCGGCGGAATCGACGCGCTGGTATACAACGTCAGAAATGAACACGCGATCAGCGTCAGTAATCCCCACAAGATTCCTTTCGGCATATCGCGCCGCGGATCGTGCGACTCTTCGGCCGCCAATGGAAGCTGTTCAATCGCCAGATAGAACCATAACGCGAACGGGAGCGCTGTGAACACGCCGGCCGATCCGCCGGGAAGCCATCGCCCTCGACCGTCCAGCGCCCAACGCTTGAAATCGAGATGCGGAATCGCCCCGATCCAGAACACGCACAACACCGCCAGCGCCGCCATCGCGATGAAGATCGAAAATTTGAACGACAGCTCCACGCCGTAAATATTCAGCGCGACAAACACCGCGTAGCTCACCAGCCACCACACCGGCTCCATCGATTTCGGCGTCCCGAAAATCGCGCCGAGATATCCGCCGATCCCCACCACGATCGTCGCAGGCGTCAAAATATATTCCATATTTTCGGCGAGCCCCGTGATGTATCCGCCCCACGGTCCCATCGCTGTGCGTGCGAACGAGTACGCACCGCCGGTGTGCGGCAGCGCCGGAGACATCTCCGCGATCGAAAAACACAACCCCGCGTACATCACCGTCATGATCGCAAGCGCAATCAGCATCCCGCCGAAACCGCCGCTGGTCAGCCCGAAATTCCATCCGAAAAAATCGCCGGAGATCACCGCCGCCACACCCAGCGCCCATAAATGCAGCACCCGCGCGTGACGCCTCAGCGTGCGTTTCTCGAAATATCCCGCGTCCGCCTTCGTGTAGGCGACCGATCGCTCCTCGGGCGTCATGTCAAAACGCTAACACGCGCGGCCATTGTATGATGGGGCTTCCGTGAAGATCGACGTTTTCAATCACATCCTCCCGGCCCGCTTTTTCGAGGAATTTCTGCGCATCGCGCCGGGCCTGAAAGACATGGGCAAGCGATCGCGAAACATCCCCGCGATCTACGATCTGGACGCCCGCTTTCGCATGATGGACGAGTTCGGCGAGTATTGCCAGGTCCTCTCTCTCGCCTCGCCGCCGATCGAATCCTTCGCCTCACCCTCGGATTCGCCAACTCTCGCGCGCATGGCGAACGACGGTATGGCGGAACTGGTCGCGCAACATCGCGATCGCTTCCCGGCCTTCGTCGCCGCGCTTCCCATGAATCATCCCGATGAGGCCCTCAAGGAACTGGACCGCGCACTTAGCGATCTGGGCGCTCTCGGCGTCCAACTCTACTCGAACGCTGCCGGCAAGCCCCTCGACGCGCCGGAGTTCACTCCGCTGTTCGATGAGCTCGCCCGCCGCGATCGCGCCATCTGGCTGCATCCCGCGCGCTCCGGAAATTTTTCCGACTATCTCACCGAAGACCGTTCGAAATACGAAATCTGGTGGACCTTCGGCTGGCCGTATGAAACCAGCGCCGCCATGGCGCGCTTGGTTTTTTCCGGCCTGTTCGATCGCCATCCGAATCTGAAAATCATCACGCATCACCTGGGCGCGATGATTCCGTACTTCGAAGGCCGCGTCGGCTACGGCTGGGATCAGATCGGCCGCCGCACGTCGGATGAAGATTATGGCGCGCTGCTCAAGTCCATGAAGAAGCGTCCACTCGATTATTTCAAAATGTTTTACGCCGACACGGCCGTGTTCGGAGCTCGCGCGGCCACCGAGTGCGGCCTGTCTTTCTTCGGCATCGACCGCGTTTTGTTCGCGTCCGACACACCGTTTGAACCCACGCCCGGCCTGTACATCCGCGAAACCATCCGCGTCATCGACAGTCTCGACCTCAGCCCAGAAGATAAGAATCGAATTTATCAAGCCAACGCACGTACTTTATTAAACCTGACTTGACCTCATGCCTCTTTTCGGAAAAAAAGAAACCGCTCGTGTCACTTATATCTCTCATGCCGGCATCGCCAGTCCTATCGACGTTCCCGTCGGCGATTCCGTCATGGAAGGCGCCATCAAGAACGGAGTCGACGGCATCGTCGCCGAATGCGGCGGCGCTTGCATGTGCGGCACCTGTCACGTGTACGTCGAAGAACAATTTCTTCCTCGCCTGAAACCCGTTCAGGACGACGAAAACGAAATGCTCGACACTACCGCGTGCCCACGGCGGGCCAACAGCCGCCTGGGTTGCCAAATTCCCGTGACGAAGGAACTCGACGGCCTGGTCGTGCATACGCCGGAGACACAACAGTAATGGGAGCCGTGATCGTCGGCGCCGGGCAGGCGGGTTTTCAAGCCGCCGCCTCGCTTCGCACCGGCGGTTACCAAGAATCGATCACCCTGATCGGCGATGAGCCGCATCTCCCCTACCAGCGCCCGCCGCTTTCGAAAGGATTCCTGCTCAACAAGCAGACCATCGAGAACACCTCGCTCCGTCCCGAAGCGTTCTACGCGACGCAGCGCATCGCATGCATCCTTGACGATCGAGCCGCCAAAATCGACCCGGCGACCCGCGAAGTGCTGCTGGCTTCCGGCGCCCGCGTGCATTATGACCAGCTCATCCTCGCGACCGGCGCCCGCGTGCGAACGCTAACGATTCCCGATGTACACTATCTCCGGAATCGCGAAGACGCAGTCGAGCTCAAGGATCAACTCGAGCAAGCCGAGACCGTCGCCGTAATCGGCGGAGGATTCATCGGCCTGGAAGTAGCCTCCGCCGCCAGTTCGCTGGGCAAATCTGTGACTGTCTTCGAGATCCAGCCAAGATTGATGCCGCGCTGCGTCTCGCCCATCGTTTCGGAATTCTACCGCGATCTCCACACGTCGCATGGAGTCAAGCTAATTTTGGGCGCGCCGTCCGCGCCTCCGGATGCCGACCTGATCGTAGGTGGGATCGGCGTGCTTCCCAACATCGAGTTGGCGCGCGACGCAGGCCTGCCGGTAGGAAACGGCATCCTCGTCGACCAGTATCTGCGAACCACGGATGAAGCCATCTTCGCGATCGGCGATTGCGCCGACCATCCCAACCCGTTCGCTGGCGCACGTACGCGCCTCGAATCCGTGCAAAACGCCGTCGATCAGGCCAAGTGCGCCGCCGCCAACATTCTGGGAAAAAATGTCGCCTACAACGTCGTGCCCTGGTTCTGGACCGATCAATACGACGTTATGCTCCAGATGGCCGGCCTGTCGGGCGCAGCCGATCGCGAAGTTTTACGCGGCGATCCAGCAGCGAAAAAATTCTCCGTGTTCTATTTCAAAAACGATCGCCTGATCGCGGTCGATTCCATTAATCGTCCCGCGGATCACATGGCCGCGAGAAAGCTGTTGGCCGCGAGCACGCAATTGACCCCAGAGCAAGCCGCGAATGAAGGCGTCGATCTGAAATCGCTACTCGTCTCTTAATGCGTCCAAAGGCGCCAGCCTCGACGCACGTCGCGCCGGAATATAACTCGCCAGCGCCGCCGCCGCGATCAACGTCACGCCGCCGATCAGAAACGCAGCCGGGTCGGTACTGCTCACGCCGAATAGCAAGCCTTGCATCAACCGCGTTAGCGCGATCGCACCCGCCATCCCGATGACAGCGCCGATCGCGGTAAGGGCCAGCCCCTCTCCGACGATTAACTTCAATATCCCGCCGCCGCTTGCCCCTAGCGCCATCCGAATTCCGATCTCCCGCGTCCTCTGGCTCACCGAATATGCGAGCACGCCGTAGATTCCCACCCCGGCCAGCACCAGCGCCAGCGACGCAAATACGCCCAGCAGCAGCATCACGAAGCGCCGTTCAGAAACCCAAAAACCCAGCGATTCGTCCATGGTGCGAATCTGCTGGATCGGCTGATCCTTGTCGATCGACCACACCACGCGCGAAAGCGCCGCCGAAAAGCCGGCAGGCGCGCCCGCGGTTCGCGCCACCAACGTTACGCCTCGAAACTGCTGCGATGGCACATACAATTCCGGATTGATCGGCGAATCCGGCCCAAGCTGCCGCGCATCGCCCACCACTCCGATGATCACTCTTGGCCGGTCGCCGAACTGGATCACTTTGCCCAATGCATCGCCGCCCGGCCAGACTTTTCGAGCGAACGTCTGGTTCACCACCACCGATTTCGATTTTGCATCCTCCACTTCTTGCCGCGTGAACACGCGTCCGCGCTCCACCGCAATCATCATGGTTCGAAAATAATCTTCCGAAACGCCGCGCCAGTTGGTCATGGCCTGCGCGAACGCTGGAGCCGCCGGTGCGCCCTCCACCGAATAGTTCTGGAACGACATTCCCTGCATCGGCAGCGAGCTCGCCAGGCTTACCGCAACCACTCCCGGCACACCGGCCGCCTTGTCGAGCAGTTCCCGGCAGAGGCCCGCCGTCTGCTCTTCCTTCGGATATTTCGCCTCCGGCAAAGTCATCTGCATCGTGAGCAGTCCATTCAAATGAAACCCAGGATCGGCAGTCAGCATTGCCCGCACCGTGCGGATCAGCAGTCCCGCGCCCACCAGCAGCACCAGCGCCAGCGCGACCTCGCCGGCCACCAGCACACCGCGCATCCGTTTCAATCCGCTGCCGCCGATTCCCGCGCGACCTCCCTGCGTCAGCGCTTCATTCACATTTCGCCGAGCCGCATCGAACGATGGCGCGATCCCGAAAATCAATCCCGTCAGGATCGCCATCAGCAGCGTGAACCCGAGCGCCGCCGGATCGAGCTTCAGCTCATGCAGGTGCGGCGAATCGCCCGGCGCCATCGCCATGATCCCTTTAATTCCCAGTGCCGCCAGCAGCAATCCCAGCGCTCCGCCCGCGAGACTCAGCAGCAGGCTTTCGCACAGCATCTGCCGAATCAGCCGGAAGCGAGTCGCCCCCAACGCGAGCCTCACCGCCAGCTCTTTCCTCCGTCCCATCGACCGCGCCAGCAGCAGATTCGCGACATTCGCGCAAGCGATCAACAGCACGAATCCCACCGCGCCCTGCAACAGCAGCACGTAAAGCCGCATGCTCGGCCCGACGTTTCTTGATACACCGGAAAAATGTTGACGCCGAAGCTCCCGTTCTCATTCGGCGATTCACGCTGAAGCCGCCCCGCGATCCCCTCCATCTCGCCGCGCGCTTGCGCGATCGAAACCCCCGGCGCGAGCCGCGCATATACGAAATTCACCCGCGCCCAAAGATCCTTATCCTGCGTGGGGCGCATGTCCATCGGGAGCCACACGGCCGGCTTCTTCTGATCGAACCCCTGCCACACCGCCGGCAAGTGAAAATCCGCCGGCCACACGCCGACCACCGTATATCTGCTGTGATTCAACTCCACCGATTCGCCCAGCGCTTTCGGATCGCCGCCGAATCTCTTCACGAACAGCGCATGGCTGATCACCACGACGTTCGACTTGCTCTCTTCCGCCGTGAACATTCGCCCCAGCAGAGGCCGCGCGCCGAACGCTTCGCCGAAATCCGCTGGAATTCTGACCCCCTCCACGTTCTCCGGGTGATCCGATCCGGTCAGCGTGAAATCCTCGGCTTGATACAGACTCATCGCCGAAAAAGATCGCGCCGATTGCTTCCAGGCGAGAAAATTCTTTAAAGCCACCGGACATCGATCCGCCAGAAAATCCGCCAGGTGCGGATTCTTTTCCCACACCATCACCAGCCGCCCCGGATCGCGATATGGCAGCGCCCGCAGCAACACCGCGTTGACCACGCTGAAAATCGCAGTATTAGCGCCGATTCCGAGCGCCAGCACCAGCACCGCAATGACCGCAAATCCAGGCGTCTTCGCGAACGCCCGCAAGGCGAACTTCAAATCGGCAATCATGCCTCATTTTAGTTCTAAAAGATTACTCAATCCCAGTGCTTTGTCGACGCCCACGCCGTCCGCAGATTCACACTCAATCCGCGACACAGCAGCACCGGAAAATGACGATCCCGCCGCGCAAACGGATGTCCCACATGTCCCGCGAACTCCACCGTTTCAAAATGTTCGCGATCCCCAGTGCCATCGCTCCCCATCACGATCACAATGTCGCCGGTATAATTCCCCGGACCCCAATACCAATAGTTCTGATGACTGCAAATCGCCTTCGGTAGCCCGTACTTCGGACCGTACAGGTCGATCGCGCCTGCCTCCGCATAATTGTTCCCGAAAATCGCCGTCCGCGCGCGTTCCTCCGGCGTCAAGCCGTCATACACGCGAGCCACCTCACGCACCATATCCTCCCACCCGAATTCATCCGCGAACCATTGCGGCAAAGGCCCGTTGTCGTGATGCTCGATCTGCGGCGGCGCCAACCCGATCGCCTTCTGATATCGCGTAAACATTTCCGCCGGCAGCACCGGCGCAGCCATGGGAGCCAGCGCCAGCGTCACGATCACCAGCACCGCCGCATACGCCGCTCTACTCCACATGGCGCGAGTCCGCGTGATCGCCTCAAACCCCAATGCCCCTCCCGCGAACGCCATCGGGTACAGCGGCGCAACATAATAATCTTTCCCGCCTACGACGATGAACGTCCCGAGCACCACCACAAACGTCCACGCCAGCACCCGATACCGGCTGAAAAACAAAAACACGACTCCGCCCACCCACAACGGCGCCAGCAGCGGATTCATAATAAGCGCCTGATCCAGAATGAATGGAATCGGCGCCCGCACCACATCGCGACCGCTGGCGCGCACGTTGCGCATCAATTCAAGAAACGGAAAATCATGCCGGATCAGCCAGATCAGATTCGGCAGGAAAATCGCCACCGCGGCCGCTGCTCCGATCCACATCCACCGCGAAGCGATCCATCTTCTCTCTCGGTCGCCAGCAATCCCACCGCCACACCGAACACGAAAAATGCGACCCCGTACTTGTTCTCCATGCCGATCCCGGTCAGCACCCCGAACCACAGCCAGTAGCGTCCGTCGCCAGTGTTGATCGCCCGCACGATGCACCACGCGCATCCGGTCCAGACCAACGGCTCGAACGCATTCATCGTCATCCAGTGATGCATGGTCATGTAGATCGGCACGCACGCCACGGCGAGCGCGGCCATCGCCTGTGCGAACCCGCCGCCGCCCATCTCGCGCGCGAGCTTCGCCGTCAGCAATACCAGCGCCGCCCCCGCGATCGCCGGCAATAACCGCAATGCAAACAGCGAATCGCCGAACGCATGCCGCGCGAACCAGGTGATAAACGCGATCAGCGGCGGCTGATCCACATATCCCGCCGCCAGATGATTCGAGCACGCGATGTAGTACAACTCGTCGCAAAAAATCCCATACCGGTTCGCGATCGCAAGTTGAAACGCGAGCTTCGCCGCCGCAATCCACAGCACGATCTTCATGCAGCCAGTATCCGCCTCATCCCGCAACCCCACCACATCGCCGGGACCACCGGGCACCCGCCAGGGACCACCGGTCTCATTCCACCATCCGTCCGATCACCCACGAGCCGAGCCGCACGCGCCAGCAAGCGGTTACGTTTTTGCGCGCTCACACAGCTCTCTTACAATGAATCTATGACCGTCGCCATCCTCGGAGCCGGCTTGATCGGAAGTTCCATCGCATGGCGACTCGCCCAATCCGGCGTCCGCGTCGATCTATCCGACTCCGGAAATTTCGGCGCCGAATCCAGCTCCGCCGGAGCAGGCATGCTTTCCCCCGGCGGCGAGTTCGATCGACCCTCGCGCTGGCTCGATCTCGGCGTCGAAAGCATGCGCATCTATCCCGCCTTTGTCGACGAGCTCCATTCCGAATCCGGCCTGCCCATCGACTTCAAAATCGTCGGCTCCGAATACTTAGTGGATCCCGCCCAAGTCCAAGCCCGCGCCGCGTTTCAATCCTCGCAAGGAATCCGCGTCGAAGTGCGTCCCACCGGACTCTTCTACCCCGGTGACGCATTCGTCGATCCCACTGACCTTCTGCGCGCTCTTCGCAAAGCCTGCCAACCCCGAGGCGTGAACATCCAGGAAAATCATCCAATCTCGACCATCGAATCCACCCATTACGACGCCGTCGTCATCGCCGCCGGAGCCTGGTCGAATCAAATCCGCGTCACCTTTCGAGGCGAGCCAATCCCATTGCCCGCGGTAAAGCCGATCAAGGGTCACCTGATCGGCTTCGATCTCCAACCCGGTTCGTTAGGACCCATGCGCAGAAGAGGCCACACCTATCTGCTCCAGCGCTCCAACGGTTTTACCTTAGCCGGATCCACCGAAGAAGACTCAGGCTTCGATCGAACCATAAATCCGGAAGTCTGCCGCGAGATTCACCGCGAAGCCGCCCACCTGTTCCCGCCCATCGAGCATCTCACTCCATCCAGATGCTGGATCGGCTTCCGCCCCTATTCCGAAGCCGGCCCGCACATCGGCCGCGTCGAGAACACCAACGTATGGCTGGCCTATGGCCACTTCCGCAACGGGATCCTGCTCGCCCCTTTGACCTCCCAACGAATTGCCTCGGGAATCGCCATTAAATAAGGACAGGCGGTATGATAATTCAATGCGCCGCGCCACTCTTTGTCTCCCTTTAATCGCGATTCTGCCCGCATTCGCCCAGACTGCGACCGAAGAAATGGTCTCCATGCGCGACGGAGTCCATCTCGCCACCAGCATCTATCGTCCCGACGGCCAGGGTCCGTGGCCCGTCGTCCTCACGCGCACGCCCTACGGCAAGGACGCGATGTATGGACCTTCCACGCACAAAGCCTATCTCGAACACGGCTACGTCCGCGTGGTCCAGGACGTCCGCGGCAAATTTAAATCCGAAGGCAAATACGCGGCTTTCATCAATGACATGGAAGACGGCTACGACACCGTCGAGTGGATCGCGAAGCAGCCTTGGTCGAACGGCAAGGTCGGCATGGTCGGACCTTCCGCCATGGGAATTGCCTCGAACCTCGCCGCCATGGCCGCGCCCCCGCATCTGGTCACCGCGTTCGTAAACGTCGCGCAAGGCTCCAGCTTCCGCTACTCGACCTATCCCGGTGGCGTCTTTCTCAAGAATCTGAACGAAGAATGGCTCAGGCGCCAGGGAGTCCCTCCCGCCGAAGTCCCGCGCCCCATCATCCGTACTTACGATGACGATGCCCGCAAGCGCGACATTCGCAACTATCTCGACAAAATCGACATCCCCATGTACAACGTTGGCGGCTGGTACGACATTTTCCTGCAAGGCAATATCGATAATTTCGTCGACCTGCAAGCCCGCGGCGGCCCGCACGCCCGCGGCAACCAGAAACTGATGATGGGAGCCTTCGGCCACGGCGTCCTTTCGGGCGATCTGAAATATCCCTCCGAAGCCGGCAATCTCAACGGAGGCGACCCCATCCGCTGGTTCGATCACTGGATGAAAGGCGTCGACAACGGCATCATGAAGGAGCCCGCCGTGCGCTATTACATGATGGGCGACACTTTCGACAAAGGGGCCCCCGGCAACCAGTGGCGCACCGCGGACGCCTGGCCTCCCACCTCGACTGCAACCTCTTATTACTTGTCGGCGTCCCACACGCTCACGCAATCCAAGCCCGCCGGCCACGAAAAGCAGACCTACGTCTACGACCCCAAGGACCCCATCCCCAGCATCGGCGGCAACAACCTGATGATGGACCGCGGCCCCATGGATCAGCGCGAAGTGAGCGGCCGCGCCGACGTTCCTGAAATTTGAAACCGAGCCGCTGAAGCAGCCCGTAGAAATCGCCGGCCGCGTGACAGCCGAGCTCGCGGTATCGACCGACGCCGAAGACACCGATTTCATGGTGAAACTCGTTGATGTTTACCCGAATGGTTATGAAGCCCTGGTGCTAGATGAAGCCTACCGTCTGCGCTACTGGAAAAGTCTCCTGACCCCGATGCACGTCGAGAAGAACAAGGTATATCCCATAACAGTCGACCTCTGGTCGACCGCGCTGGTCTTCAACGCCGGCCACAAAATCGCAGTTCACGTCTCAAGCAGCAACTCCCCCCGCTTTGAGGCCCACTCGAACACATGGGATCCGGTGAAGAGCTACGATCAAGCCGTAAAGGCGACCAACACAGTCTTCATCGACGGCCGCTCGAAACTGGTTTTACCGGTAACGAAAATCTATCCAAAAGAATCCACCAGCACCGCGGCGCGCTAAGCTGTAGTTGACATGAGCCGAGTAGAACAAATCGAGGGCCAGGTAAAGAACCTCAACGCCGACGAATTAAAAGCGTTCCGCGATTGGTTCGCGAGCTATGACGCCGATATTTGGGATCGGCAGATTGAAGCTGACGCGAAGAGCGGCAAGCTGCGCTCGCTGGCCGACCATGCACTCCGCGAGCACGAAGCTGGCAATTCGACCGAGTTGTGACGCACCACGCGGCCTCCGATTTTTGGAGGCGTTATCGGGCGTTACCCACTAACGTTCAAGCTCTGGCGGATAAAGCGTTCGCAATTCTCAAAACCAATCCGCGGCATCCGTCTCTGCATTTCAAGAAAGTAGAAGAGCTCTGGTCGATACGAGTTGGCTTGCATTATCGCGCTCTCGCCATTGAGGTCGGGGACGGCCTCCTATGGTTCTGGATCGGAAGCCACGCCGAGTACGATAGCTTCGTCAGTTAGCGTTGTCATCTCAACCTCAGCCACGCACTCTTCCCGCCCCAAACGAGCTGCGCCGCCGCGGAATTTAAGTGCCCGTATCCGTACAGATCGAAGGGGTGGTCCCCGCTCACTCTAAAGGGGACCGCTGTTTCTAGGCGCCCATAACCCGCATACCAGCGGCTGCCCCTTTGTTCGAGCTGCGTACCTCTTCACTTCTTCCAGAGCACGTCGAATTGACTTCTTGTCCCACTTAAATCCGGCGGGCCTATCCGGCGGCGGAGCGAACCAGGGAGCGACATAAGAGGCCGATATCGATGTCGCATAACTCCGTCCTTGAATCAGGAGCTTCAACCCGCATTGCTCGTCAAGCCACGCGCCTTCCATTTGTGCCAGTCAAGCGTCCGACGACAATGACAGACATCCCTCGATACCGAGCGGGATCGCGCAGCGCCTGACAGACCGTCAGGACCGGAATCTCGGCAGCCGCCTCATCGCGCCGATCCGCCGCGCTCAGGCAACCGGCGACGACCAGCGCGGCAGCCGGAATTCGAAAGCATCGGCCATGCCTCATCCGCGTGGTACTGCGACTGGAGCCACAACCTCAACGTGCTCACAAAGCGAGCTCGCCTCAGGAATCGGATCGCCATCCTCGCGCATCCCGTCCAGATGAAACTCGATCGCTTCGCGAATCAGTTTCCGAGCCTCTTCAAGCGTCCCGCCGACCGACACGCAGCCCGGCAAATCCGGCACGTAAGCCCCGTAACTGGTCGGCCCCTTCTCAAAGATCACCGCGAACTTCATACAGGCTAGATTCAGAATAGCGCCGTCTGATGACTTCCCGCACCTTCATGCTTTACCCTTTTGGATAGTGCCCTCCCAAGAAAAATCTCTCCGCGGAGTCCTTCCCGCCGTCATTACCCCGCGCAATCACGACGACGTCTCCGTCGACACCGCCGCCGCCATCGACCTTCTTCATTTCCTCGAATCCAAAGGCGTCGACGGCCACACCATCTTCGGTTCCACCGGCGAGTTCCTTCATTTCGACCAGGACGATCGCGTCCGCTATGCCGCCGCCGCCGTGAAACACAGCAAAGTGCCGGTACTGGTCAACGCGTCGCATTCGACCCTCGACGGTTCCGTCCGCCTCGCCCGCGAAGCCATGGACGCGGGAGCCGCCGGCGTGATGATCATGGCGCCCTATTACTACCGCTACACGCAGCCGTCGATTCGCGCTTACTGCCTGGAATTCGCCGCGCGCGTGAAAGCGCCCGTGTATCTTTACAACATCCCGATCTTCACCAATGAAATCGAGATCCCTACCGGCCTCGATCTACTCGCCACCGGAGCCTTCGCGGGCGTCAAGGACTCCACCGGCCGCTGGGAAAATTTCGAGGCCTTCGTTCGCACTGGACTCCCCGTCTTCACCGGCAGCGATCTCATCTACAGCCGGGCCGCGCGAGCCGGGGCCGCCGGAACCATCTCCGGCCTGGCGAGCGTCGTGCCCGAGCTCATGGTCGCCACCGACCGCACGGTTCGTTCGGGCGCGGACACCACCGCCCTCGACGCCCGCATCGCGGAATTTGTGAATCGCGTCATGAGCTTCCCGTTTCCCATCGCCTTCAAGGAAGCCGCCGCGATCCGCGGGCTGAAGACTGGACCCGCAGCCTCGCCGCTGGGTCCTGAGGAATGTCGCCGCATGGAGCAGTTTCGCGGCTGGTTTAAGGAATGGATTCAGGAAATCGAGACTTCAATCCGCGCGTAGCCCGAACTCCCGCAGCGGCACGCCCGCAGAGGTAAACAGCCGCACCCAATACACCCCGCGCTTGATGCCACTGGTCACGTGCGCGCAAAGTCGACCACCCTCGCCAACCGCCGGACCTTTGGAGATCAGCTGTCCGGACGCATTCACCAGCTCGATCCGGTATTCAGATGAACCTGGCAGATCCGCTGCGTCGATCACCAGGTCGATTGGCCGCCCTGCGCCCGCGTGAGCCATGTCATCGCCGCGAAACGCCACCAACTCTACTCGCTGGGGAGGACCTACCGGCTCCGGCCTGTGCAATCCCAGGAATACCGCGATACCAATTGCTGCCAGCACTGTCATCGCTCCCACCCAGTGGCTCGCAGGCAATGGCGGTTTCACCAGCCGCGCCGCCGTGGCCTGTTTCATCAGCAGAATGTACTCATCCACCTCCCGAAGCTTGTTTTGGCACGCGCCGCACAACAGCAGGTGCTCTTCAACAGATTCGGTTGCCGCCTCTGGAAGCCGCTTGAAAGCGTATTCTTCCAACATCTCTACCGAGGGATGAGCATCGCCTGATTGAGAATTCACGGAGTCCACCCGATCCTCGTCCCGATATGGGAGCGTCTAGGTCATAAGTGGGACTAGCCCGCGGAAGTTCTCATAAAAACTGTACTCAGGGATCGATGGGCCAGTTTTTTCTTACCCAATTCTCCAAAACGGGCCTTCGCCCTCGATTTCAACAGCCGAAACTGCGTCTCCGTCAGCGCCATTTCTGAGCAAATCTGGTCCTGGCTCTGCTCAAAAAGGTAAAACCGCGTTAGAATCTCCCGATCACGATCGCACAGCTCATCCAGAACCCGCTTCAACAACTGCGCACGTTGTTGAAAAATCGCACTTTCCTCCGGATTTCCTCCCGGATCCGGAATTCGCACCGTCGCCTCCATATCCAACTGCTCCCGCCGTATATGGACCACCCGGTCGATATGCGCCGCCACTTGCCGCCGCACGATGGTTCGCACAAATCCCATCAGCCGTTCCGGCTCCCGCAAATCCCCGCGCCGGATGGCTTGCACCACCACCACGAACGTGTCGTGAACTTTGTCCTCCAACTCCTGCGGACCCAACTGCCGGCAGAGATAAAACCGGATCCCCTTTGAAAAGAGCTGATATAACTCCTCCATGCCGTCCGTCTCGCCGGTGCGGATCCGTTCCACTAGAAATGCCCAAGCTGCGTAAGTCTCGGTGTCGGCGTCCCCAGTCTGGGGAGGGATCGCAGCGATTTCCGCGCCGCCCAACCGCGCCACCTTAAGACGGATCATCGGGTACCTCGATCACCCGGTTCCAACGCTCGCCCGCCGGTAACCTGATAGGAAGCCCAGTACCCCGGCGACGCGCGCCAGGTTCCCGAGTGGATCATCTCCACCTGGCTGCGCCGCATCGCCTCAGCCGGCGGCGCTTCCCTTAAATAACGATAGAAACTGGTAAAAATCTCGCCTTGCGAATCCCTCACCGGCCACGCGGTGGAGATTACCGCTTGCGCTCCCGCCATCAGCCACGCGCGCGTCAATCCAAGCAGCCCCGCGCCCGCGCGAATTTCGCCCCCGCCCGTCTCACACCCCGTCATCGAAATGATCGCCCCCGGCACTCCGAGCATCGCCACCTCCGAGGTGGCCAGGTATCCGACCTCCCCATTCTGCTCCAATCCGAACGCGATCAGCGCCTCACCTCGCCGCTCCAGCGGAGTCACCACGTGGGTCGCCAAATGAATCACCGCAGGCGCCTTCGCCGCCATTTCCACGAATTTCTGCCGCGTGGCATTGGAACCTTCCAGCAGTACCGTGCTGCCGGACCAGCTTCGCGCGCTCGATTCCACTTCGGCGCCGCTGGCCACCAGCGTGCTCAACTGCCCGTCGACGCTCCCTGCCCTCCACCGCAGCCAGCCTGTTTTCCCCCAGCGCGAATCCGCCCCGTTATAAATAGGATTCCCCACTCCCAAGAACCAACGGTTCCCCGTCGGCCTGCCGGTTTCGCCGCGCAGCCACAGCGCGCCGGGCACTACCTGCAACGAATGCTCCTCGACCACATACCTAGCCGCGTACTTCATTTCGTTGTCCTTTCCTACCGAACCCCTCGGCCGTATCAGTGCAGCCATCGGCGTCTCGAACAACGCATCGTCCAGCGACAGCAGCCAAGCCTGCTTACCGGACTCGTCTCGCTTCAGATTTCCAAAGAGCTCCTCATACAACCGCTCCCCCGATTCCCGAACATCCCCCCGGCTTTCTCGAACCGCGTCCCGAAACCTCGCTGCATCCGCTCGAATGCTCGCCGCCGGTGCTAACCGATATAGCCGTACTGATTGTCGCGTCACCGCCCAGAGATACGAATGTCGCTCTCCTAAATAGAAACTCAGGAGTATCTCCGACTTACCTAGTCCTTGTTGAAAATGTATAAGTGAAGTCCGCGGGAGAAAGTTCTCGGTCTCATTGGTATAAAAGCGTAATCCCGATTCGGCTTCGAGCTCGGTTAGTTTCAGGTTGAGATTTCGTTCTACATCGACAGTCGATTTTGTTCCAATTCTCCTCAATTCGCCGAGCACGTCCCAATAATCGGCAGGAAGCTTCTTGCGCCACACATCTGCCAGCACCAAACTTTCGCGCAAACTCTCCGCCCGATTCGATTCCAGCACTTCAAAAGATTCCGCGATCCATTTCGGATTCCCGGTGCGCAACGCCTCGCCGGCGGCCGTCTCAATAAAGGAATCGAAAATCCGCGTTTCCAGTTCGACATTGGTCGAGGTCAGTGTCGATACCGCCGGCAGCACTTGTCTGCGCCACGCTGCCGACAACTCTACCGCCGCTTCGAAATCCGCGAGGGCTCCTGCGGTATCTCCCTGCCTGAGCCGGATCTGGCCGCGTTGATGCCTCACCAGGTACGCCGGAACGCCCGATTTGGACCGCTCCGCCAGTTCCGTAAGCCGCAACGCTGCCGTCAAATCGCCTTGCGCCAGCTTCAGCGCCCCTAAACGGTAATAGGAGAATCCCCGATCCGCCGGGTATTTTCGGACTCGAAGCCGGAATCCCTCATCCAGCGCCCGTTCAGAATCGGCAAGCTGCGCATTTCGCAACCACTCTTCGCCGAGCAGATCCCACCCCCGAGCCTCCTGCGCCCCGTCGCCAGCTTCGCGTGCCGCCTCGATTCCCTTTTGGAAAAATCCCTCAGCCTTCCCATCCTGCAACGCCTGATGCAAACGCCCCAATTGCAACAGCAGTTGATGCCGGTAATACACGCTTCTCAGCGGTGCGCTCGACCTCACTCCTTCTTCCGCCATTCGCAGCGCCGCGTTCAAGTCCCACATCTGCAAGTACAGACTGGAAAGATTGCCATCCGCCGCGCCCAGATCCAGCCGATCGTCATTCGATGCCGCCAGCTTCTGCGCTTCCATCAATGGTTCCAGCGCCGCGCGATACCGGTGCTGTTCCAGGCGCACGCCTCCTACGCTGATCAGCAAACGAGTGGTGGCAATCGCGTCATGCCGCCGAATCGCGATCCGGTAAGCTTGTTCGTAAAGCGACTCAGCGCCGCTGAAATTCCCCAGGTTCCGCAGTTGCGCGGCGGATCGAACGATTTGTTCGGCTTCCCTTGTGCCCCACCAGGGACTGGATTTCAACACTCCAGTCCTGTTGGCGGCTGACGGACGCGAGCCGGCCATCCAGAACGTGAGGAACAAACAAAGGCACCGGGGGAGGGTTGCCATTGCATGCTCTCAAAGGTCGCCTAGATACTAGCAGAGTTTCTGAGCCTGCGCCAGACTTAATCTCCGCAATTTTTTGGTAGTACTACTGAGCCTGCTGGCAATTATTTTCCGAAGCCGCCTGCGGCGGGATATTCTCCGCAGTACAAGCGCATTTTTTGCCAAGTCCGCTGTGAAAGTCTGTGTGAAAAGTCAGCATCCACCACATCCTCTGGTCGCGGCTCCTTGCCAGCTCTCTCAAATATCAGCAACTTAAACGAGCCGCGACCAAAGGAAGCGGTCAATCCTGCGGGTTTTCACATAGACTCTGGCACGCGCGGCTCGGCTAGCAGCTAATGTGGTAAATCGCAGCTAGTGTCCGAGCCGCGACTGCCAAGGAGCGGTCGATGTCGCTAAGCGACTGCTTATCGTAATGACGCGTTTGGACCTACCAAAGTCCGCGATAATAAAGCCCCGATCGAATCGCCGTGGCGACCAAAAGTATCCATAGGCTACTCCCAGCGGAGCGCCCGCATGGGATCGACCATCGTCGCCCGCCGTGCCGGCACATATCCCGACAGCAGCGCGACCACCGCGATTCCGATCACCGCCATCGCCAGCGTCGCCACATCGTTCGGCTCGATCCCGTACAGTTGCGACTTCACCAAATGCGTTAACCCCCACGCCGCCGGCACCCCGATTCCGATCCCGATTCCTGTCAGCACCAGCACTTCTTTCATCACCAGCCAGACCACGTCGCCGCGAGCCGCGCCCAGCGCCATCCGCACGCCGATTTCCCGAGTCCGCTGCGCCACCATGTACGCCATCACGCCGTACAACCCGATCGCGGCCAGCAGCGTCGCCAGCAATCCGAACGAGCTCGATAGCGTGGCCACCAGCCGCTCCGTGATCAGCGACTCCTCCATCTGCTTCTCCACCGTCTTCATTCCGAACACCGGAAGATTCGGATCCAGGTTGTTCACCGTTTGCCGAGCCGCCGAAAAAATCTGGTCCGGATCGCGCGCCGTGCGCACATAAATTTCCATGCCGAGCACGAAGTTCACTTGCTGCGAAGGCTCATAAACCTCCAGCGGCATCTCCTCGCGCATGTCCTCGTATTTGGTATCGCGCACCACCGCGATGATTTCGATATCCAGCTTGGTCCCGGGATCGCCGCCCGTCCCGATATGCCGCCCCACCGCCAGCCCGTTGGGAAAATACTTCCTCGCGAATTTCTCATTCACGATGCATACCGGCGAGCCTCCGCGCGCATCCGTCATCCGGAAATCCCGCCCTTGCAGAATCGGAATATTGAGCGTCTTGAAATAATCCGGCTCAATGAAGTTCATGTGCGGATCGATAAACTCGCCCGGTTTCGCCTGGTAGCCTTCCACCGCCATGCTGTTGTCCCATTCATCCCCAGCCAGGATCGGCACTACCGACGCGCTCGCCGATTCGACCCCCGGAATCGAGTCCAGGTTATCCTGCAACTGCCGGTAAAATTGCAAACTTCGTTCCTGTTTGTATCCGTTCAGCGTCGGATCCACCGCAAACGTCAGCAGATTGCTGGTGCGAAATCCCGGATCCAGATCTTTCAGATTCCGCAAGCTCCGGATAAACAACCCCGCGCCGATCAGCAGCAACAGAGACAGCATCACCTGCGCCGCCACCAGGGCTTTGCGCAGCCCCACCGCGCTTCCTCCGGCGATCGACCCCACCTGATCCTTCAACGTCGCGGCGATCTTCGGCCGAGTCGATTGCAACGCCGGCACCAGCCCGAAAATAACTCCGGTCAGCAGCGACACGCCCAGCGTGAACGTCAGAATGCGCCAGTCGGGAGTCGTCGCGATCACCAGCGGCGATTCGCCCTGCGGCAGAAACGCGATCAACGCCTGATCCATCCACACCGCCAGCACCAGTCCCGCGGCTCCGCCTGCGAGCGCGAGCGCCAGGCTCTCGATCAGCAACTGCGAAACGATTCTTCCCCTGCTTGCCCCCAACGCCAGCCGCACCGCGATTTCCTTTTGCCGCGCGGTCGCCCGCGCAATCAGCAGATTCGCGACATTCGCGCACGCGATCAGTAGCACCAGCGCGACAATCGCCGTCAACACCAGCAGCGGCGTCGAAAACTGATCGCGCAGGTTCGACCTTCCCTTGGAAGCCGGAATCGTATCCAGGAACATCTTCAAGAAATTCTGCTTGGTCAGCGGAGCCGCGCGTTCAAACCCTTTCTGCTGCACTTCCATCATCAGCATCTGTTTGAACAGCGGCTGGAGCCCCGCTTTGGCCTGCTCCGCCGTAACGCCCGGCTTCAATCGGCCATAAACGTTCACCCATCGCCCGCGCCGCCCGGTCAGATTGTAGAAATTCAGCGGATCCATCTGCGCTTTCATCATCACGGGCACCCGGATCTGCGGCGACGATGCCGGATCGGTTCCATCGAAACCCGCCTGGCTCACGCCGACGATCGTGACGGGAAACCCGTTCACCAGCAGCTTCTGCCCGATCACATTCGGATTCCCCGCAAACCGGGTGATCCAATATCGATAACTCAACACCGCGTACGGCGCCCCGCCGGGAGCCTTATCGTCGTCAGGCGTAAACACGCGCCCCGCCGCGGCCCCCACGCCGAGCACCGGAAAATAGGTTCCCGAAACCAGCTCTCCCGCGACGTGCTCGGTCTTGCCCTGGAAGCTGACGCTCATCGACGTTCCCCACAGGCAGAACATCCCGGTGAACACCTGGTTCTGATTGCGGAAGTCTTCATACATCGGATAGGACAGCTTATAGCGTCCGTTATTGCTCCCGTAGTGCTGCCCGCGCCCCCACAGCAGCACCAGCTGCTGCGGATCTTTCACCGGCAGCAGCCGGAGCAGCACCTGGTCGACCAGCGTGAAGATGGCAGTGTTGGCGCCGATCCCCAACGCCAGCGAAAGCACCGCAACCGCAACAAAAACCGGCGATTTCTTAAACGTGCGCGCCGCAAATCGAAGGTCTTGAGCAAGGTTTCCCACGTGAGACAATACTCCCCAGACCTAACAACGTTACAAACCTAAAAAAGTTAGGCGCGACCGTGCAACTCGGCAGCCAAGTGAATCGTTTAACGTGGGAGGTGCTTTGCCGATCGTCGTGCTCAGACTCGGATCTCCCCGCAAGCCGGGCGAAGGTCTGCGTCTGGGCACGGTTCGCCGCCCTCCGCGCGGAGTCCCGAAATCCGAATTCGCAAAGCGCGACTTCTACGACGTCTGGCTGCCGATTCTCTCCCCGAGCCCGGAGCTGGTCGCGATGGCGCTGTCCTCTCAAGACGCCAAGACCTGGAACAAATTCAAACGCGGCTTCCGCGCCGAGATGAATCACCCCGACGCCTCCCGCACCCTCGACCTGCTCGCCGCATTGTCTCATCAAACCGATTTTTCCCTGGGATGTTACTGCGAAGATGAATCCCGCTGCCACCGCTCGGTCCTGAAGGAACTTCTTGAGGAGCGCGGAGCGAAAGTCCGTTCGTCGTAGATGCGGTTGACTGTAACTACAAGTGTAGCTACAATACAAATTGAGATACGAGTGGGACGAGGCCAAGAAACTCAGCAATCTAGGCAAACATGGCCTGGATTTCGCCGATGCCGAACACGTGCTCGAAGGGCCCTGCGTCTCCTTCGTCGACAGCCGCTTCGATTATGGAGAGAAACGGCTGATCACCTTGGGCTTGCTCGACGGGCGTGCGGTCGTGATCGCTCACGCTCCGCGTGGCGACGAAACTACAAGAATCATCTCGATGAGAAAGGCAAATCGACGTGAGAAAAAAATCTATCAAGAGCGACTTGGCGAGAGTCGATCGCATGAAGGACTCTGACATCGACTACTCCGACATCCCGCCGCTCGACCGATCGTTCTTCACGCGAGCCACCGAAACATGGCCTCCGGCGAAGCAACAGCTAACCATTCGCCTGGACGCCAACGTTTTGCATTGGCTGAGAAGCAGCGGCCGGGGCTATCAGACGCGCATCAATCGCATTCTACGCATGGCCATGGAAAACCAGCCGCGCAGATCGAAGTCGGCGTGAATGAATGAAGCGGACAGTTCGGTCTGTGTGATGAAGAGGAATTCTTGAAATGAGCAAGACCTTGTGTGCCGCGACGGCCGCGCTGCTTTTGGCGGCGACGCGCATCTGGGCCCATCACGCCTTCGCCGCCGAGTACGACGTAAGCCAGCGCGTCACCATCTCCGGCACCGTGACCAGTTTCGAGTGGGTCAATCCGCACGCCTGGTTGCACGTCGACGGAAAGGATGAAAACGGCACGATCACCCGATGGAGCTTCGAAATGGGCAGCCCCAACGGCCTGCTTCACCGCGGCTGGAGCCGGTTGGAGTTGAAGAAGGGCGATCAAATCACCGTGGACGGGTATCGTGCCAAGGACGGCAGAAACGTAGCCAACGCCCGCACCGTCACCCTGCCGGACGGCCGGAAGCTATTCGGAGGCTTCCAATCCACACCCCGCGCCCCGGTCAAGTAGCCGCGCTTCAAGGACAAAGGGGACTGTTCGGTCTGTTCACCTTACTCCGCTTGTATAGCGTAACGCCTCGCTATACACTATAAACAGGCAGCGGCGTGATCGAGACCATCAAGCACAAGGGCTTGCGACGCCTGCATGAAAAGAACGACCGCAGCGGCGTCCGCCCAGACTTGGTGGAGAAGATACGAATGATTCTCTCGGCATTGGAGGCGGCGAACGGCCCGGGGGAGATGGCATTGCCCATGTTTCGGTTTCACCCCTTGACCGGCGACCGGCGCGGCACTTACTCGGTCACGGTCAAGGCCAATTGGCGAGTCACCTTCCGTTTTCACGAAGGGGCCGCGTATGACGTGAATTTAGAGGACTATCACTAGAGCAAGGGAGCGGAAAGCATGCCGATGAAGAATCCCAATCATCCCGGCGACATTATTCGGGGTTGCCTCGACGAGCTGGGTGTCAACGTAACGGACGGCGCGAAGGCGCTTGGCGTTACCCGAGCTACGCTGTCGCGTCTGATCAATCGCAAGGCGGGGGTTTCCGCTGAGATGGCGGTCCGGCTCGAAAAGACTCTTGGTAGTACTGCGGCCTTTTGGCTCCGCTTGCAACTCAACTATGACTTGGCTCAGATACAGGCGCGAAGCCGCAAAATTCACGCCCGCCGCCTTGGAACCCCAGCGCAGCTCGCGTCATAACCCTCCGCCGTGGATCTCGGCCCTTCACTTCCCGATCCGGTAAACCCGCGACGCCGTCCGGATCACGAAACTCCCATCCACCATCGCGGGAGTCGCCATGATCATCTCGTCGAGACTATTCTTCCCCAGCAGCTTATACTCCGGCCCCGCCTGCACGATGAACGTGTCGCCATCTTCGCTCGACAAATACAGCTTCCCATTCGCCGCCACCGGTGACGACGTGAACGCCGCGGCCTCCGGACTGATTCTCTGCTTCCCATAAACCTCTTTACCAGTCTTCGCGTCATGACAAGTCAAGAATCCCTGATCGAACAGAGTGTAATAGTAATCCCCATAAACCACCGGCGTCGGATTATATGGACCGCCGCGCGGCAAATACCACGCGATCCCGTCATTCGAAGTCTGCCCCGCCTTCAGCGTGATGTCCCCCGACGCCCCCGCACGAATCGCATACGCCGGACGAGTCTGGTCCCCCACATACCCCGAGCTCAAATACAGCAACCCGTTCTTCGAAAATGGAGTCGGAATCACGATCGACGACATCCCCGTGAACTCCCACAGCACCTTCCCGTCCAGATCGTACGACCGGACATGATTCGTCCCGGTGGTCACAATTTCCGTGCGCTTTTCGTTTTGCCAGATGTATGGAGTGGACCAGTTGGTCTTCTCATCCGCCCGATCGACTTTCGTAATCAATTTCCCCGTCGTCTTATCCAGCACGTCCATGAAGGAATGGTCGTCATTATCGTTGACTAAATAAATCCGTCCTTTATATACGATCGGCGACGATGCCGTGCCCCACCCATAACGTGTCGCGTAAGGACCATACGGCCGCGACCATTCCAGCTTCCCGTTCATGTCGAAACAATACAGCCCGATGTTGCCGAAGTATGCGTAGACGTGCTCACCATCGGTCACCGGAGTCTCCGAAGCATAAGTATTTTTCAGATGATGCGAAGTCTTCGGCACGCCGCGGAAAACTTCTTTCTCCCACAGCATTTTGCCGGTTTTGAAATCGATCGCGTAGACCATCCAGCGATGCTCATCCGCCGGAGCCTTCCGCTCGCCGCCGAAATACAACCCCTTTTTAGGCTTTTCTTCCTCGCTCGACGCAACCACCGCGGTGACGAACACCTGATCGCCCGACACCACCGGTGACGACCACCCGATCCCCGGCACGTCCACTTTCCACACGACATTTTCGGTCGCGCTCCACGTGTCTGGCATTTTCGCGTCGGCGACCCCGCTCGATTGCGGCCCGCGAAACTGCGGCCACGAATCCCCCGCCAACCACGCGGCCAGCGCCAGCGTAAGAATCATCCTTATATTCTAGTGTCCTGAGTCAGAAAATCGCAGCATTACATGCAGGGGCTATAATGGCCATCCGACCCAACGTCATTCCGAGCGGAGCGAGGAATCTGCTTTTCGTTCGGTTGGCATCAACACTTTAAAAGCAGATCCCTCGCCGCGCTCGGGATGACGTGCGTTGTAAGTATGACTACGTGGGGCAGCAATGATCCGCAAAAAGGGGGACTGGCTCGAATTTCGCCGCCTTTGTGAAACTTCGCGCCTGTTCTCTTTTTGCACCGCGCTCAATCGCCTGGTTCAAAGTCGATCGCGCACTACACTCGTAGCCATGGACCCACTCCCCTTCGCCGCATTGCTCGGCATAGAAATCGTCAGCGCGACGCATGAAAAAGTGACGGCGCACCTGAAAGTCCGCGACGATCTCTGCACTCGCCCTGCGGTCCTGCATGGCGGAGCCGCGATGGCGTTCGCCGATACGCTAGGCGCGATCGCGACGGTTTTGAATCTCCCCGAAGGCGCGTCCACCACCACCATCGAAAGCAAAACCAATTTCCTCGGCCCCGCCCCCGTCGGTTCCACCGTCGTCGGCGAATGCACTCCCATTCATCGCGGCAGGCGAACGATGGTCTGGCAGACCCGGATTTCCACCCAGGAAGGCCGCCTGGTCGCCCTGGTGACCCAAACTCAAATGGTGATTCCCGCTTCCGTTTGAAGCACTTCGAGGTTTGACTCGATACGCCGCCAGCGGATCGTCGATTATTTTCTAAGCAAGGAGTTCGGGCGCTCTCTGCCGGAGAGCCTGGATCGACCAGGAACAGCATTCTAGATTCTGCTGTGAGGGTCTGCGCGCGGTGGATGTCACGTCGGAACATCGATCCGGCCCCTAAGCTATGCGGGTTAGAGTAGACCCAAGCCGTTGAGGGAATGAAACGGATCGGGGCCCCATTTTATTGAACTGCTATTTTTTCTCTTTCTCGTCTAAGCGCGGTTTGGGTTTGACGGGCTGCTTTTGCTGATTGTGCGGCGGCGGCGGAGCGGGATGGTTCACCGGCGCGGGCGCCGGAGTCGGCCGCGCCGCCGTTACATCAGGACGAATCGCGGGATTTGGTTGAGGCGGAGGTGTCACTCGCGGATTCCTTTGCGTGACCGGCGGCGTGTTTCGCGGCGGTGTATTCTGCGGCGTATTTTGCGGCGTAAACGGCCGGTTCACCGGCGGAGGAACACTCTGATTCCCGCCCGGCACCGGTCGATACATCGGCCGCTGAGCCGGCGGCGGCGACATCGCCCGAATCTGCGTCATGGTTTGTTGATTCAGCGGACGTCCGCCATTCCCCGCAATCGCCGCCTGCTGATGTTCAAAGGCAACCGGCGGCGGAGGCGGAGGATTCCGCGTCACCACCGATCGTGCCGTCACATTCGCCGGCGGAGCGAAGTTGGACGCAGCGCGTCCTCCCACTACCGCGCCGCGCTCTGGAGCCACACCTGCCGCCGCCGTCACCTGCGCCCCGGCCATCATCTGCGGCCGGACCACCACCCCCGCGCCAGCCACGGGGCGCCCTGAGATCATGGTCGCGGACGGCACCGCCACCACCGCGCCCGTCACTCCGCGATTCACATAGTTCACGTTCGTTACATTCACGTTGTTGAACACCGTCCGGTTCACGATCACCGTGTTCGACACATTCACGCGCTCCATGTAAGCCGCGCTATAGCCATAGGACGGAACAAAAACCTCGCGCGGCCCCAACGGGAACCAGCCCACGGCGCCTGCGCCGATTCCGACCGACACGCCAAAGCTCGGCCCGCCGACCCACGCCACCAGCGCCGGCGCGTACATCGGACGCACCACCGCAATGCCCGCTTGAGGCATCGGTCCCGGAACCCAACCCCAATTTCCGCCATAGAAAACCCACCGGCCATAATGGAACGGAGCATACCCCCACGGCATGTCATCCACCCAAGTCCAGCCCCACGGAGCGATCCACGCCCAATGCCCGGTGTGATACGGAGCCCAGCCCACCGGCACGGCCGTCGGCGTCCACACTGGACCGTACTGCGGAGTGGTCTGCCATGTCCCCGCCGCGTCCAGATCCGAATAGCCCGGAATATCGCGCGACACATACCGCGCCGATTGCGAAAGATCTTCGTTCCGGTCGCGATCCATGCAGAAATTGTCGAACTGATCCGCGGGCTGCGCCTCACGCCGGTCGAACGTCGGTGTTCCGCCCTCCTCGGCCGCGATGCGAACCTGTTCGCGCGGATGAATCGGGAAAGCCTGCCCGGCGGTGGCTTCGATTTCGCCGCCGCGCACGGTCACGAAACTGGTGTCGCCCTGCTCGTTGACATCGACGCGATAATCGCCCGGCCGCAAAATCGAAAGCGCGGCTTGCGGCGTATCGATCTCCACGCTTTCGTCGTCACCGATCTTGCGGACGCGAACGTTCACTGTCCCGCTCGAAACCTGCACCTGCGCAACTCGATCGTCCAGGTTGATGATCGTGAAATTGGTGCGGCTGTTCAGCCGGAACACCATGGAGCCCACGTTGACTTCGGCGCGCCCTCCCGTGTCCGTCCACAAACGGTCGCCCGTGGTCAGCGGACGGTTCTGCGGAGCCGGAATCCAATCCTCTATGCTGCCCGGTTGCAGAGTCACATTCCCCGTAACCAGTCCCAGCCGCGCCGCGCGGCCCGGCGCGTCCGCTGCTGGTGCTTGTTGATCTCCCTGCGGCTGCGGTTGCTGCGGCGGCTGTACCGGAGCCTGACCTTGCGGCTGTCCCGCTGGGACCGGAGCCTGTCCCTGCGCCCAGACGAGCGTCATTCCCACCACGCCCGCCGATAACAAAACGAATGAACGTGTCCACATGGTCGTAGTGACGTGCCACCCCTGTAAACACGGTACCATCATGAAAGGTTTTGAATATAAAGGGGCGTTAATAATCGCATGACGAAATCGATTGCCAGGTTGCTTATCGTTTTTTCAGCGTTGGTCAGCGCCGCCGATTGGCCCGAATGGCGAGGCCCGCATCGCGACGGGGTCCTGACCGGCGAGCCGTCCAATTGGCCCGAAAAGCTGAATCTGAAATGGAAAATCACGGTTGGCGAAGGCCACGCGTCCCCGATTCTCGCCGCCGGAACCATCTACGAATTTACCCGTCTGGACGATCAGGAAACCGTCAGCGCCATCGACCCCGCCAACGGGAAAATCCGCTGGCAGCAGCACTACGCCGCGCCGTATAAAATGAATCCCGCAGCCGCCGGTCATGGACCGGGACCGAAATCGACGCCGCTGTATTCGAACGGCAAGCTATACACATTCGGAATCAGCGGCATTCTGTCGTCCTTTGACGCCGAAACGGGAAAGCTCCGCTGGCGCAAGGAATTCGTCCAACAATATAAGGACAGCGCTCCCGATTTCGGCACCGCGATGTCGCCGGTGATCGCCAACGGCCTGCTGATCGTCCACGTCGGCGGCACGAAACGGGGCGCGATCACCGCGTTCGACGCCAACACCGGCGACGTGAAGTGGTCCTGGGACGGCGATTCCCCTGCCTATGCATCGCCGATCGTGGTCGAACTTGGCGGCGTGCGCCAGGTGGTGACGCAGACGCACAGCAACATCGTCGGGCTGGAGGTCTCGTCCGGGAAACTGCTGTGGAAGCTCCCGTTTACCACGCAGTACGACCAGAACATCGTGACGCCGGTGCTATATAAGGACACGCTGATTTTTTCCGGCATCGACAAAGGCGTTTTCGCCGTGCGGTCGGGAAAAACGGTCTGGCAGAACAAGGATGTCGCCATGTACATGAACTCGCCGGTAGTGGTGGGCGATTATGTATACGGTTTCTCGCACCTCAAAAAGGGTCAGCTTTTCTGTCTGGATGCCCGCACCGGCGCGACCGTCTGGACCGGCTCCCCGCGTTCCGGCGACAACGCCGCTTTGCTGGCGAGCTCGTCGACGCTGTTCGCTTTGACTCCCGACGCAAAGCTGATCGTCGCCAAGCCGACTTCGAAAGGGTTGAACGAAGTCCGCCGTTATGAAGTCGCCGACGGCGCGACTTGGGCGCATCCTTTGATATTGCCGGACGGGGTTCTCATTAAGGATGTGAAGACGCTCGCGCGGTGGGGAGTAAATTAGTCTTTCCAGGAGCGAAGTCAGTTTGCGCTGTTGCTCGCGGCCTTCGGCGCACCGAATCGCGACCTTCCTAGGCGATGACTTTCGCCATGATCATTCCGCGCGCAACGGCGGAGCTGGTTTGAAGTTCGCGCGCCTTAGCGTTGAATCAGCAATTGAAGCAGAAAGTCTTCGGCTATGGGTTCTTTCGCAATCGAGTGCCAGCATTCAAACGCTGCCGTGGCAAGCTTGACGTGGGCAAGGACCTCCGTGCGCGTCCACTTCTTCGAGTTGTCATAGTCCGCCGTGTGCCGATGCTGCTGAAGTTGGATGAATGCGTTCGCGATGGTCTTGAGGTCGCGAACCGAGGCGTGATTCGTGTTGGGAAATTGCATGCTGCGCATTTTTTTGCAAACGTCGTTCATCTTCCGATGGTCAAAAGCGCGGGCGAGCGCAGCCCGCTGGCGAGGCTTCTTCCAGTTCGCGACCGCAGCGGTCGTGAGGAGATGAAACAAAGCGTAGTATGCGGCGGATAAGGCCCTCCTCAGGCTCGCTTGTCTAGGCCGATTCTTGTCGAATCTGGCGAGAAAGTGCGCCTGGTCGAGCAGATCATCCGCGAAGGGCATCTGCTAGGCCCATACGGGCTCTTTGAGTTTGGCTTGTTCCGACTGGCTGCGGAAGCTGAAGTAGGCCTGAAGGCCGGTTTGATCGATCTTCGCTTCGTTCATAATTCTGCTCGAGACTCGCTCGGTGACGGCGCCCAGGTTTTCGGGCCGGCTGGCTCTATCCGTGAGAACGACTCTGAAGAAGAACGACGTATTTCCCATCCAGTCGTCGCCGAGGTCGTAGCGTATACGAACGACATCCGGGGACAATGCCTTCGCGGCCCTCTCCACGCCGGCCCGTATCTTTCTCTGGTTGACGAGCGCACTCGAAACAATCGCCACGAATCTATTATGCCGCCTTTTCGCGACCATTCGACTAACATAAAAATGTGGACGAGAAAACGTTCGATGACCCGCGCCTTGCGCTCAATCGCATTTACACCAAGACCGGCGACAAGGGACAGACCGGACTCGCCGGCGGGCAGCGCGTCCCTAAGGACTCTCTGCGCATCGAAGCCTACGGTACCGTCGACGAGTTGAACGCGTTCCTCGGAGTCGCCAAGGTTTCCTGCGATGAAGCGGCCGGCGTCGACCCGCGCACCGGACTTCTCTCCGGCATCATGAAGCGCGTCCAGCATGAGCTGTTTAACCTCGGCTCGATTCTCGCTACCAAGCCGGAGGATGTTCATGAGAAGCAGGCTCGCCTCACGGCCGCCGAAGTGACGCAGCTTGAGCGCGAAATCGACGCGATGAATGAGGACCTGCCCGCGCTGCGGAGCTTCGTGCTTCCGGGAGGCACGCGCCTGAATGCCGATCTGCACGTCGCGCGCACCGTTTGCCGGCGGGCGGAGCGGCTGCTGGTCGCTCTGTCTCGGGAAGAAGAGGTTCCCACGGAGGCGCTCCAGTATTTGAACCGCCTGAGCGACGCGCTGTTCGTGTGGAGCCGTTGGGCCAACTTCGTTCTGCATAGGCCCGAAGTTTTGTGGGATCCGAATCAGGCCGCGTCGGCTCGGAAGTGGGAATAACGGCGCTGGTGAAACGTCAACATCAACCGCTTCCTTCGGTCGCGGCTCATTAAGACCAACATTAGCGACTTAAATCCGCGAGCGCGGCGGCGATCTCCGGATATCGAAACTCGAATCCCGCGCGCAGCGCCGCTTCGGGCAATACGTGCTGGCTTGCGTAGATAATTTCCGCCATCTCGCCATACAGCAGCTTCAGCGCGGCGCGAGGAACCGGAAAAATCGCGGGCCGATGAATCGCGTGGGCGAGCACTCGCGTGAATTCTGCATTGGTCACCGGATTCGGAGCCGAAGCATTCATGGCCCCGCGAATCGGGTGGTCCAGCGCGAACGCGATCATCGACGCGAGATCGTCAATGTGAATCCAAGGCATCCACTGGCGGCCATCTCCGATTCTTCCGCCGATGCCGAGGCGAAACGGGAACAGCATTTTCGCGAGCGCTCCACCGCCGCGGCCCAGCACCACTCCGATACGCGGCGTCACCACGCGCACTCCGAAAGATTCCGCCGCCATGGCCTCGCCTTCCCAATCGACCGCGACGCGACCTAAAAAATCCGCAGCCGGCGGCGACGATTCCGTCAGAACCTCTTCGCCTCGCGATCCGTAATATCCCACCGCCGAAGCGCTGATCAACACCCGCGGCGGATTCGCGCGCAACGCTTCAACTACCGCGCGAGTCCCTTCCACGCGGCTGGACCGGATGCGCTCGCGAGCCTCCGCGGTCCAGCGTTGCGCCACCGGTTCGCCGGCTAAATGGATGACGCCTTCGCATCCGGAAAAATCGGCGGATCGCACCGGATTGCGCGTCGACACGGGACGAATCGCGTGCCCGGCGGCTCGCAAACGCCCCGCGACGAAACTGCCGATGAACCCGCTCGCGCCCGTAATCGCGATGTTCATACTCCGCTTCTAATGTCCTGAGTCAGAAGTTCGCTGGGTAGTTGCCGCCCCACGTAGTCCTACTTACAACGCCCGTCATCCCGAGCGCAGCGAGTGATCTGCTTTTAAAGCTTTGATAACAGCCGAACGAAAAGCAGATTCCTCGCTCCGCTCGGAATGGCTTTGGGGTCGGATGCCCCATTATAGCCCCGGCATGTAGTGCTGCGATTTTCTGACTCAGGACACTAGAATGACATGCGAAGATGGTGGTGCACATGCGTGTTTGGAATCGCGCCAAGCTTCTGTGGAGTTACCTGCTGCGCCGCGAGCGTGTGCCCGCGCTGCCGGTGGAATACATCGTCGAAACCACGGCCAAATGCAATCTGTATTGCCCCATGTGCCCGCGCGAAACCCATAAGCAGCCCAAAGAAGACATGACCGACGCGATCTTTGAGCGTCTGGTCGAAGGCGCGGCGCGCACCGGCGAGCACATGATGCTGATCGGCCTGGGCGAGCCCTTCATGGATCGCAAAATTTTCGACCGCATCGAATATTGCGAGCGCCACGGCATCTCCACTCTGCTTTCGACCAACGGAACTTTTCTCGACGAGAAGACGGCCGAGCGCCTGCTGGCGACTCCGTTGGCGCACATCACGCTAAGCTTCGACGGCTTTTCGAAAGAGACTTTCGAGCATTACCGCAAAGGCGCGAAGTTCGAAAAAGTCCGCGACAATTTCGTCCGCTTCGCGAAGCTGAAGCACGCGCGCGGGTCGAAAATGCAGATCGTGGTTCAGATGGTGCGGATGCCGGGGAACGCGCACGAGGCCGACGATTTTCGCCGCTTCTGGGCGAACGTGGAAGGCGTGGACCAGGTGCGCGTCAAGGAAGACGAGACCAATCTGGTGCAGCCGGAGGGCAATCGCGAGCAGGTTCGCGCGTGTCACTATCTGTGGCGCGGCGCGATGTACGTGAAGCACGACGGCAGCGTGTTTCCGTGCTGCCAGAGCTACAACCTGGATGGGGCGCCGGTGGGCGATCTGCGGGATCAGCCGCTCGAGAACATTTTCAATTCCGATGAAATGCGCCGCTTGCGCCGCTTGCATGCGGCCGGGCGCGCGGGCGAGATCGACATGTGCGCGCGCTGCTGTACCGCGGTTCCGCATCCGCTGCTGGTGGCGGGTAGTTTGATTCTCCACGGAAAATGGGTGCGCCGAGCCATGCCGGTGATCGAACGGCTGGTCTATGGAGCGAAGCTGCCCAAGCGCCTGCTGGTTCCCGCGCGCGAAGATCTGGTCCAAATCCAAAAGCAGTAGAATGGAATCGCGATGTCCCGCCTGCTCAGCGAACGCGCCGAGAAAACTTCGCAGGTGGTGGTGCTGCCCGCCTCCATCGAAGACCCGTCGAAACCGGTTCCGGGACTGTACCGCGTCGGATTGATCGCGGTGTGCGTTTCGATCTTCGTATTTTTCTTTTCGCTGGTGCTGGCGTATTATTACCGCTCGTCGCGTCCGCCGTTCTGGGAGCCGGTGAAGCTGCCGGGCACCTTGTGGATCAGCACGGCGCTGATTCTCGCGTCGAGCGTTTCTTTCGAAGCTGCGCGCCGCGTATTCCGCAAGGGACTGTGGCGTCTGGCATCGCATCTTTTGTTGGTGACGGCGTGCCTGGGCGCGGGGTTCCTGGCGGCGCAGATCACCGCATGGCGGGAGTTATTCAATCAAGGCGTCTTCATGTCGCAGAATCCGCACAGCTCGTTTTTCTATTTGTTCACCGGCCTGCACGCGGCGCATTTGTTGGGAGGGCTGGTCGCGATGAGCGTGGTGCTGATCGGCAAATCGAAACGCCGCGAATTGGTGGACGTGGTCGCGTACTACTGGCACTTTTTAGGAGTGCTATGGATCGCACTGTTCGCGGTTTTGCGGACGCGGTAAGCTTCCATGGTTCCGACGGAAACAGAAGCTCTGTTTGCGCGTACGCTCCTTGGTGACTCCGAAAGTGAAGACGCGTGGGCTGCGATCAGCACGTTGCGTATGAACGGCAGCCGTGAGATTTTCGATCGCGCCGCGGCCTGGTGCGGCTCAGAAGATCCGAAGAAGAGGGACCGAGGCGCGGCGATTTTATGCCAATTGCGGCGCGGTCCATTGGATAAACCCGAATTCTTGTTTCGAGATGAGTCGTATTCGCTCATTGTGAAGATGCTCGAAACCGAACGAGACCGTCACGCTCTTGATTCCGAGATCGCTGCCCTCGGCCATTTGTACACTGAAGCGGCTGTACCTGTGATCCTCCGATATCTGGATCATGCAGATCAAGACATACGCTTTGCGGTCGCATGCGCGCTTGGGCATTTTCCTAATGACCGCGAGTCGGTTCGTGGCTTGCTGAAGCTGACCTCAGATTCCTGCGCCGAGGTGCGCGACTGGGCGGTCTTCGGTCTCGGAGTTCTGGGCGATTTCGACACGCCAGAGATTCGCGAGGCGCTTCTTCGATCCCTCGATGATGAGAGCCAGGACGTTCGCGAAGAAGCGGCGGTCGGCTTGGGAAAGCGTCGAGACGAACGCCTACTCCCCAAGCTCCGCACGATGCTCGGCGACCCCGACTTCACGATTCGAGTGGCGCAGGCCGCGTCCGCGTTGCTCGCCTTGGATGAAGATCCGCCGGAGTGGGTTGCCGCGGATTACCTCGCTGCGCTGAACCAAAAACTCGGTTAGGCGGGACGGTCAAACGCGGCCGGATGCGTGCAAATCCGCGTACTTCACTTCGCCACTGCGGCGCCGTGCTCCACGTAATTCTTCAGTCTGTTGAACTGCTGCGTGAGCACTCCGTCGACAGGCGCGGCTAGGGTGTTCAACCCTCCCGCGAAATACCCGCCGACCGCATAGGTCACGTCTATCTTGGTGCCGTTTTCATCGGGGGCAAGCAGGATGGTTAAACTTCCCGTCGCTGCCAGCGACTGAAGCGGCCCCAGACCGCCCAGCATCACCAGCTTCTTGCCGGGTGAAAAATTCACCACCTCCATGTGGCGCGCGCCCGCGGACCCAGGAGGTTTTTCGCAAAAGCATCCCATCGGCTTTTCCTCGATGCTCAGATTGTGCGCGTCGCCGGAAAAGGTATGCGCGGAATCCCACCAGTCTCCGACATTGCGCACCAGGGCTCGATACACCTGGTCGGGCGCCGCCTGAATCGGGAGCGTCAGTTTCGAGGTGAATCCGCCGGGGGAGGAGTCTGTCACCGCAGCACGGGTCCATGCGGGCGAGAGAATGAGCCCGCAAAGGGCAATCGCGGGCATGAAGAATCGATGTAGAGCGGGCTGCTTAGTCGCGTCCGGCATAAAAGCATTGTACGCGCTCACGGATCGTATCGGCTAGAATCTAAGCATGACACTGCTCTTGCCCCCTGGGCTGAGACAAACCGTTAAGACACAGTTCGCCGTTCGCTGAAAAGATCTCGACCGGCAAGACGACATTACAGCATACTGGTGACCGGCTGGTGAAGCGGAGGCGGGCTCTGCTGGAGAGCAACCCGCCAAGGAATAACCAGCCGGAAACTCATCCAGACGATGAGCGGGGGCGTTGGCCGCAAGGCGGGCGCCCTCATCGGATGGAAAGATTTCCGGATGCCTCAGAAAACTCATACAGAAAGCTGCCGCGAAGCGGCATCCTTGTGGTGCTGCGCTTCGAACTCGGCCGGCGGCAAGTAGCCGAGCGCCGAGTGCAGCCTTTTTTGGTTGTAGACTTTCTCCAGGAACTCGGCGATGCAAGCACGCGCCTCGGCCAAGTCCCGGTATTCGTTGCGATGGACCTCTTCGTACTTCAAGGTCTTCATGAACGACTCGCAGGCTGCGTTGTCCCATGGGTTGCCCTTGCGCGACATACTGATGTCGATGCCGTTGGTTTTCAGCAAGTCCGTATAGTCGTTGCTGGCGTACTGGGAGCCGCGATCGGAATGATGGACCAGCCCGGCCTGGACGATGCGGCGCGATAACGCCATGCCTAGCGCGGTCAGGGTAAGTTGGTCTTCCATCGTCCGCTCCAGAGCCCAGCCGATCACGCGGCGCGAGTAGGCGTCCAGGATCACTGCCAGGAACACGAACTCGTCGCGCAGCCGGATATAGGTGATATCGGCCCTCCACAGCTGATCGGGTGCGGTGAGGATCAGGCCCTCAGCCAGGTTCGGGTAGATCCTGCGTGTGTGGTTGGAATCGGTAGTCACCACGAACTTCCGCTTCCGTATGCACAGCAAGTTGTCCTCGCGCATCAGCCGGTACACCAGCTTGGGATTCACGGTCCAGCCCTGATGGCGCAGTTCGGCTGTGATCCGCGGCCGGCCGTAGCAGGGCCATTCCAGCGCGATCCGCTGGATGTCGTCGCGCAGATCCATGTGGGGGTCCGGCCCCGGCTCGGCGTTTTCGCCGAAGCGATAGAAGCCGCACCGGGAAACCCGGCCCAGCTCCACCATGCGTTCGATGGTCAGTCCCTGGCCGGCCTTCACTTCTTCTTGGACCTTCCGGTAGACCGCGGATTTCCAGTCACTGCCTGCAGCATCCGCTGTTCCTCGATGCGCTGCAAACAGCCCTTCAAAAAATCAATCTCCAGAGCCTGCTGGCCGATCTTACGCTCCAGCTCCGCAATGCGTCCCTCGGCCCAGCGTTGCTTCCCGTGGCCCGGAAACGCGTTACCTGCACCGGTCCGGAACTCCCGCCGCCAGCGGTGCAGCACGTTGGGGTTGACCTCCAACGCCCGAGCCGCCTCCCCGATGGAAACCCCCTGCTCTAGCCGCCGCACGGCGGCCAGCTTGAACTCCTTCGTGAACATCCTTCTCGACAATCCCATGACTCAATTCTCCTTTGAATGGATTTTGAGTCTTAACTGGTTGTCTCAAAACTGGGGGCAAGTCCACACTGGCCTGGGCTTGCATTCTTCTGCCGCCGGCGATGGCGTTCGCGCAGGACCACATGATGCATAACCTGGATCTGACAACCCTGCCGCCGCAGTCCAAGTAGTCTCTTCACGGGCCTCCACGTGGCCTTCATGTGAGGAAGCCGGCCGTGGGCGCGACGGCGGTATAAAATGAAGCAAGAGGATCCAAATGCCATCCGCCCATGAGTCACTCCTCGATCGGATCACGATCGATTCTGAAGTGCGCTTCGGGAAGCCGTGCATTCGCGGCCATCGGATCACTGTGCAGGAGATCCTAGAGTGGCTCTCAAGCGGCGCGTCCCAGCAGGAAATAATGGCCGATTATCCCCAGCTCGAACCGGATGACTTCCTCGCCGTGTATGCTTACGCCGCTGAGCTGGCTGCCGGAAGCAAAGTCTCCGGTGGATGAAGCTCCTCTTCGACGAAAGCCTATCGGCGAAGCTGGCTCTGTTATTGAGCGACCTTTTCCCTGGCTCCGAGAGCGCGCTTCAAAACGGGCTCGCGCGCGCTGGCGATCGCGGGATTCTGGAGTACGCAGTCGTTCACGACTTCACAGATAGCGATTTTGAAAGTTTGATGAGGCGGGTTCCGGGCGCCAGAATCGTCATTCTCCGATCCTGCGACTATCCGACCGGCGTCGCAGCCGAAGTCCTTCGGCGCAATGCGATACGGATCGCCGAATTGTCAAGCTCCAAGGACCGGTTGATACTTCTCGATCCGTAACGGCGTTGTAGTCCGCATCGGCCCCTTTCCGGCGGGGATACCGATCGCGTGGACTATGAAGATTACCATTGAGGCGAACATGAAGATGCACAATCCGCCGCATCCCGGCGAAATACTTAAGACGCTGTGCCTGGAGCCACTGGGCCTGACCGTGACGGACGCCGCGCGGTCGCTCGGCGTCAGTCGAAAGACGCTTTCCGCCACTCTCAACGGTCGCGCCGGCATCAGCCCGGAGATGGCGGTCCGGCTCTCGATCGCCTTCGACACCAGCGCGGAAAGCTGGCTCAACCAGCAGCTCCAGTACGATCTCTGGCACGCGGAACGAAGTTAGGAATCGGCTCCACGCAAAGGATTGACGACCGCGGGACCTTGCCGCTGCATTAGTCAAGATCGTAGAACCTAAATTCTGACGGTTGTCCCTTACGATTTGGGTCCTTCCGCTGTTTTACTTTCTTCTTGAATTGTTCCGCGTACAGCTTAGGAAGCTTAAGGCGAAATCGGCGCCAAGCGTGTTGTAACTCCCGGTAGAGGGCACTTTGGGTCCTCGGTCGGATCTCCCTGGCAGTGATGTCCCGCGTGTATGCTATGTGAGCGAGCTGTTTGTCGATGCGCTTCCGCCATCTGCCAAAGACAGGAAGCTTCGCCTTGTAACCCGCGACGAAGTGCTCTGCCTTAACGTCGTCGGGGAACTTCTTGTTTTGAAAGAAGTCCGCGAGCTTTCTACAATTCAGATAAAACGCATGACTGACGTGGGTGTTAATGGGCGGTTCGAAATACTTACCATAGATGTCCTTCCCCTCCCGCACCATTTCGGCCGAGGACACAAAGTTGGCATACTCATGCACGATGTGGTGGATAGCCTTGAAGCGCTTCCGTTCCTCGGGAGTCATCGCGAAAATAATACCAAATAGCGCGGTCGCTGGCGGGGCGCAGAGCACTGCGTAATTCGGACTGGCTTCCCGTTTTCGAGCATCCACGCCGCGGCGCGCAAGTTGGGCCGCATAAACCAGATCCTGGTATCCTAAAATTTACCCCTATGAGAGAAGCCGTTGTTGTCGCCAGTGCGCGGACTGGCCTTGCCAAATCCTTCCGCGGATCTTTCAATATGACGCGGCCCGATGAAATGGCCGCACACTGCATCCGCGAAGTCCTGAAAAAAGCGCCCAAGCTCGATCCGGCTGAAGTCGAGGACGTGATTCTCGGTTGCGCCGAACCTCAGGGACCGCAGGGACACAACGTTGCTCGCGTCGCCGCGGTTCGATCCGGACTCCCTGTCACCGTCGCGGCCACTACCATCAACCGCTTCTGCTCTTCCGGCTTGCAGGCGATCACCGTCGCGGCGCACGAAATTATTAATGAAGGCGCGGACGCGGCGATTGGCGGCGGGCTCGAAAGCATTTCACTGATCCAGCGCAACAAGGATGCGAATCCGTGGGTGTTGGAACACAAGCCTGGAATCTACATGGTCATGGGCGACACCGCCGAAGTGGTGGCCAAGCGTTATAAGGTCAGCCGGCAGGCGCAGGACGAATATTCGCTCGAAAGCCAGAAGCGCACCGCGCGCGCACAGCAGGAGGGTTTTTTCCACGGCGAAATCGTGCCGATGCAAACCACCAAAGCCGTGCTCGACAAGAAAACCGGCGAGAAGATCGGCGAAGAACAAGTCTGCTGCGATCGCGATGAGTGCAATCGCCCCGACACCACGTTAGAAGGATTGCTCGGATTGAAGCCGTACTTCGATCCGAAGAGCGGAGAAGGCTCGGTGACGGCCGGCAATGCGTCGCAGCTTTCAGACGGTGCTTCGGCCACGCTGCTGATGTCGCGCGAACGCGCGGATCAGCTCGGTATCCCTTATAAACTGATCTTCCGCGGATTCGCGGTCGCCGGATGCGAGCCGGACGAAATGGGAATCGGTCCTGTTTTCGCGATTCCGAAGCTGCTGAAGCGCCAAGGCCTGAAGATGAGCGACATCGATCTGTGGGAGCTCAATGAAGCCTTCGCCGTGCAAGTGGTATATTGCCGCGACCGTCTGGGGATTCCGCAGGAAATTCTGAACGTCAACGGCGGATCCATCGCCATCGGACACCCGTTCGGCATGACCGGATCGCGCATGGTCGGCACCATCGCCAATGAAATGGCTCGCCGCAAGGCTCGCTACGGCGTGGTAACGATGTGCATCGGCGGCGGGCAGGGCGCGGCGGGGCTGTTCGAGCGCGCCGCGTAGATGCCTGAAATTGCGCCGACGGCTCGCGTGCATCCGGATGCCGTCATCGGCGAAGGCGCGGCAATCGGCGAATACGTGGTGATCGAGCAGGACGTCGTGATCGGCGCCGGCTGCCGCCTGGAGCCTTACGTTTACGTCAAACGCTGGACCACGCTTGGGGAGCGCAACGAAATTTCCGCTGGCACGGTGTTAGGCACCGATCCGCTCGACAAGAATTTCCCCGGCGATCGCAGTTATCTCAAAATCGGCAACGGCAACAAGATTCGCGAGCACTACACCATTTCACGCGGCACCGCGCCCGAATCGGAGACCGTGATTGGCGACGAGAATTACATCATGACGTCCGGTCATATCGCGCATAACTGCAAGATCGGAAACCGGACGGTGATCGCGAGCTGCGCGCTGGTGGCCGGCTACGCGGAAGTGGAAGATCAGGCATTTATTTCGGGCGGCGTGGTGGTGCACCAGTACTCGAAAATCGGGCGCCTGGCGATGATCGGCGGGAATACGCGCGTGAATAGCGATGTGCCGCCGTATTTCTTGTACTCAGATTTCAATGTGGCTGCAAAAGGCCTGAATCTGGTGGGCCTGCGGCGAGCGGGGTTCAAAGCGCCGGAAGTCGCCAAGCTGAAGACGGCCTACAAGCTGCTGTACCGGTCGGGATTAAAGCTGGAAGATGCGCTGCGCCGCATTGAAACCGAAGTTCCGGATGAACACACATTGCATCTGGTCGAGTTCATCCGGTCGAGCAAGCGCGGCATCTGCCACGAGTAGCTCGCCCGTCCTGTAGCTTATAGGCTACGATTGATGTGTGGCCCCTATCGAAATCCTCCTCTATCGCAGGGGCCGTTTCAGTCCATTTTCGAAATGGCTGGATTCGTTGAGAGATGGCCGTGCCGTGGCGATCGTACGCGCCCGTCTCAACCGAATCCGGCTCGGCAACTTCGGAGACTGTAAGTCTGTCGGCGGGGGTGTCGAGGAATTGCGAATCGATTTCGGACCTGGCTATCGGGTCTACTACGGGCGGGAGGGCTCGCTGGTGGTGGTTCTGCTTTGCGGAGGAGATAAAAGGACCCAGGCGAGAGACATCCTGACAGCACAGAAATATTGGAAGGAGTATTTGTATGGTAAAGACCAAGGCTAAGACGGAATCCTATCGGGAGAGCCTTCTCGAAGCTCTTAAGAACCCGGAGGACGCGGCCAATTATCTGAACGCGTGTCTGGAGGACGAAGACCCGCGCGTGTTCCTGCTGGCTCTTCGCGATGTTGCCGATGCTCGCGGTGGCATCAAGTCGGTATCGCGCGACGCCCACTTGAACCGGGAGAGCCTGTATCGGATGCTGTCCAAGTCCGGCAACCCGTCGCTCGATAGCCTGACCGCCGTCTTGAACGCTTGCGGACTTCGACTCTCGGTTCAGTCCACTGCGCCTCGGCGTAGCAGGCGCCGAGTCGCATGATCGAGAAATCAATGCTGATCCCGACTTCATTTGGAGGGATCCGTTCCTGGAACAGCGCCAACGCGGATGCCCTGGTGAGGTACGCGAACAATCGCAAGATCTGGCTCAACCTGCGCGATGCGTTTCCGCATCCTTACACAGACGCCAGCGCAACGGCATTCTTGGAAATGGTTGGCCGTCAAAGTCCGGCTACCTTTTTCGCGATTGCAACTCAGGAAGAAGCGATTGGAGGCATTGGAATCTCTATCAAGCAGGACGTTCATCGCCTGACGGCGGAACTGGGGTATTGGCTTGGCGAACCGTATTGGGGCAAGGGATGGATGACGGAGGCCGTCGTCAAGTTTACCGAGTGGGCGTTTGAGCATTTCGATCTGCGTCGAGTCTTTGCCGAGCCCTACGCGACCAACACAAGCTCATGCCGCGTGCTGGAGAAAGCCGGGTTCGCGTTGGAAGGCCGGATGCGCAGCAGTGTGATCAAGGACGGTCAGATCCTCGATCAATTCTTGTACGCACGCATTAGAGCGTAAGCTTGTTCAGGTAATGGATGGCGCACTTTCGCCAAGAGACAATTCTAGTGGCCGAGTTTTCGCTTATCACGCGTCCACTCCCTGGCGGTCGAGGCTCGGCGAGCCAGTCTCCGAGGGCACATCTCGTTGGGAACAGACTTTCGGCGATGAAGGCGCTCGGCGCTCGCATTTCTTGAAGACTCAAAAGGCGAAAGAAGACTTTCTGACCGGCGCGCGCGGCCTTGGCATGTTGACCTCGTCTGCGGTCGTCTCAGCGTTCGACCTCGACGCCGTCCTAGCCATCCAGCCTCGTTAGAATAAAAAATGATGACACGCGCCACTTGCACGCTAATCCTCGCCGCCGTCGCAGCCGCCGTCCCAGCAAATGCCCAGTACAAAGCGCAGCCGGCCGGCGATCCTCCCGCCGAAGTCGCGCCAGCCGTGCTCGCCGCGCTCAACAAATCCGGGACCAGGATCGCCGCCGCCAACGGCTCGCCCTACGTCGATATCTGGCTGGTTTCCACGGCGCCTTCAGGACCCCCGTCGACCGAGCCCAGCGTCACCTTACCCACGATTCCCTCGGGCGCGCTGCTGGGTGTTTTACGTTTCCCCGCCAAAGGCAGCGACCGCCGTGGCCAGAGCATCGCCCCAGGCGTCTATACGCTTCGCTACGGCAACTATCCCGCCAACGGTAATCATCAGGGAGCCGCCCCGCAGCGCGATTTCATGGTGCTGGTTCCAGCCGCCGAAGATAGATCCGCCGCCGCCATTTCGGATTTCGACGCCCTCATGAATCTTTCGCGAAAAGCCTCCGGCACCTCGCATCCCGCCGTCTTCAGCTTCTGGAAGGCCGACAAGGACGACAAACCGGGCTTAGCCAAACAAGGCGAGAACGATTGGGTGCTGACCGGCAACCTCGGCAACGTTACCGTCTCGATCATTCTGGTCGGGCAGGCGGAATGAACCTTCGTCAGCTTTTCGATCACTCTCTGGCGGCGCGGCGCAGCGACGTGGGCCTCGAATGGGCGGGCCGCGAATATACCTTCGGCGAGATCGACGCCCGCAGCAACCGCATGGCCCACGCGCTTGCCAGCCGAGGCCTCGGGCTTGGCGATCGTCTCTGCGTCTATCTCTCCAATCGCCTCGAGATGATCGATCTGTTCCTCGCCTGCGTGAAGCTCGGCGTGATTTTCGTCCCCGTCAACATTCTCTACCGCGAACGCGAAATCTCGCACATCCTCAGCGATGCGGAGCCCAAGCTTTTCGTCACCGAACGCGAGCTTCCCGATCTCTGCTCCGAACACGCCGAGACCACGAATTTCCCAATCCTCGACGGCGATACGCCCGCTGCCCTGGTCTACACTTCCGGGACCACGGGAACGTCGAAAGGCGCCATTCTCACGCACAATAATTTCCTGGCGAACGCCGTAAATCTCCTCGCCTGTTGGGAGATCGCCGCGCAGGACCGCTTCCTGCTGACCCTCCCTCTGTTTCACGTCCACGCCCTCGGCAACGGTCTGCATTGCTGGCTGGCGTCCGGCTGCCGCATGCGGCTGCTCGAACGTTTCGATCATCAGAACATCCTCGATCATTTCCTTGACTTCCGCCCCTCCCTTTTTTTCGGCGTCCCGGCGATGTACGTTCGCCTGCTCGATACGCCTCCCGATACCGCGCTCCGGATCGGCCAACGCATGCGCCTGTTCGTCTCCGGATCGGCTCCCTTGCCTTCACAAGTCCTGGAAGATTTTCGCGCGTTGTTCGGCCACACCATCCTCGAACGCTACGGCATGTCCGAGACCCTGATGAACTTATCGAATCCTTACGTCGGAGAACGTCGCGCGGGAACGGTCGGCTTCCCGCTCCCGGGCATCTCCGCGCGCCTCGACGATACGGGCGAGGTGTGGATCAAAGGCCCCAACGTTTTCGCAGGATATTGGAAAAATCCCGAAGCCACGCGCGCCGCTTTCACGGACGGATGGTTCAAGACCGGCGACATCGCCGGCCGATCGGAAGACGGCTACTACACCCTCACCGGCCGGCGCAGCGATCTGATCATCTCGGGTGGTTATAACATCTATCCGCGGGAAATCGAGGAATTCTTGATGGAGCAGCCCGAAATCGCCGAAGCCGCCGTAATCGGCGAGCCCGATCGCGTGCGCGGTGAAGTGCCGGTCGCGTACGTGGTGGTTCGGACTGAATTAGATTCCGGCTCACTTGAGGCCCGCTGCCGCGAAAAACTTGCTTCTTTCAAAATTCCGCGACGTTTTGAGACCATTGAAAAATTGCCTCGCAACGCACTTGGAAAGGTCCAGAAGCATCTGATCGCCCGTCACACCTGACATGTCCCGCATCCTCATGGTGACGGCGGAAGCGTCACCCTTCGCCAAGACCGGCGGCCTCGGCGACGTGCTGGGCGCGCTGCCCGCCGCTCTGGCCCGGCGCGGCGAGGATGTCGCCGTCGTCCTGCCGCGTTATCGCTCCGCGAATATTCCGGTTACGGATCGAGTCTGGCATGAGCTGCCGGTCTACCTCGGCTCGCGCCGATTCGTCGCCGCCATCGATCAGCTCGTCTACCACGGCGTCCGCTATCTCTTCGTCGATTGCCCTCCGCTTTATGGTCGCGCCGGAATCTACAACGAATTTGGCGCCGATTACCCCGATAACCACATCCGCTTCGGCTTTTTGAATCGCGCCGCGCTCGAAATTTCCCGTCACATTTTCCGAGCCGATATTTTTCATGGCCATGACTGGCCGGCCGGCCTGCTTCCGCTGTATCTGCGTACCCTGGCCGGCGACCCGACGTTCTACAGCGCGAAATCCGTGCTGACCATCCACAATCTCGGCTATCAGGGACAGTTCTCGGAATTGGTTCTCGGCGATCTCGGCCTCGACTCAACCGTCTTCCATCCCGAAGGCCTCGAATTTTACGGCGGTGCGAGTTTTCTCAAGGCCGGCATCGTGTGGGCCGACGCCGTCACCACCGTCAGCCCCACCTACGCCCGCGAAATCCAGACGCCCGAATTCGGTTTCGGCTTCGACGGCCTGCTCCGCTCGCGTTCCTACAAGCTCACCGGCATTTTGAACGGCGTCGACTATTCGGAATGGGACCCGCGCGTAGATCGCTTTCTGCCCGCCCATTACTCAGCCGAGGATCTTTCGGGCAAACGAGCCTGCAAACTTGCGCTTCTCGATCGGCTTCGCCTTCCCGACCGTCCGCTGATCGGAATCGTTTCACGCTTCGCTCATCAAAAAGGCCTGGATCTGCTGGGCGAGATCGCCGCGCCCCTGGCGGATGAGAACGTCGCTTTCGCCGTGCTCGGCTCCGGGGACACCGGCATTGAGGGCATGTTCCGCTACTTCGGCTACATCCGCCCGGACCGTTTTGGGGTGCGCATCGGATACGACAACTCCCTGGCGCATCTGATTGAGGGCGGCGCCGACATGTTCCTGATGCCCAGCCGCTACGAACCGAGCGGCCTCAGCCAGATGTATAGCTTGCGCTATGGCACCGTCCCGATCGTCCGCGCCACCGGCGGCCTGGAGGATACCGTCGATGAGGAAACCGGGTTCCGTTTTCACGGCTATTCCCCGTTTTCGCTATTTGCCACAATCCGCGAGGCTTTGGCCGCTTTTGAGGATCAGGACGCCTGGCAGATTCGCATGCGCCGGGGGATGGCGAAGGACTTCTCCTGGGATGCCGCTGCCGTCCGGTACCAGGATCTCTACCGGTCCCTGTAGCGTGTGAATTTAAGCAAGGGCGGCGGGTCAATCTCCGAGGTCTTAAAGCAACGCTGGCCGAAACCAACCGACAAAGCCAGCGCTTCAACCGACTGGGTCTTAAGATCGGGAGTCAGCGATGACGCCAAACAGGCGACTTGCATCCAAAGGGCCATATCGAGCATCATAAGTAGCGGAGTATAAAACCAAACAATATGGCTGGCGACAACACACTGAACTTTTCCGATAGCACCTTCGATCAGGACGTTCCTGAAATCGGACATACCCGTCCTGGTGGACTTCTGGGCTCCCTGGTGCGGCCCCTGCAAGGCGATGTCACCGACCATCGACGCGCTGGCGACCGAGTACGCCGGTAAGATCAAGATCGGTAAGCTGAATACCGACGATAACCCGGCCACGGGCATGCGTTATCAGGTCCGCGGCATTCCCACGCTGCTGCTGTTCAAGGGCGGCCAGGTAGTGGATCAGAGCGTCGGGTCCAGGCCGAAGGCTGACGTGAAGAAGATGCTCGATCCGCACGTCACGGTTCCGGCGGCGTCCACCCTCAAAGCTTCCTAAAGAAGTTCTTTTCCGATTTCCCAGTGATGCCCGAAAGGATCGACGACGCGGCCGATCCGCCACCCGTAGCTGTCAGTTACGGGTGAGATTTCCTTAGCCCCCGCGGCGATCGCTCGATTAAAAGCGGTACCCGGATCGTCCACAGTCAGGATCATCCTGACAGTTCCGCCCTTGAGAGTTTCAGGACTGAAATTCTGATGTTCGGGCGACTCATCGGCGACCCAGAATTCCGCTCCATTCACCGATAGCCGTGCGACCACGCCTTTTTCGTTATCGATCTTGAATAACTCCGTCGCGCCGAACGCGGCCTTGTAGAACTCGACCGCCTGCGCTCCCCTTCGAACGGAAAGAAATGGGGATATTGTAGTCATCGTCGAAACCTCCATCGAAACGAGAATGCGAAAATGAGCGCCATGACGGCCAGCGTGGTTTTAGGAAACGCCCCCATGATATATCGGGCATCGAACCCAAGCCACGCGTTTAAGCCGCCGAAATGTATCCACCCGGCAAGCGTGAATGCCGCGACGGCCACAACGACCGCCGCCATCCCTACGAGCACGCTCATCGCGTATTTCACGATTACCCAGTCACGGCCCCCTGCGCGGCCGATCCGACCAGTTTGACGTATTTCTGAAAAACACCCGACGTATATTTTGGTTCGGGATTCTTCCAGGAATACAATCTGGCGACCAAATCCTCAGGCGAAATCTCCAGTTCGATCGTCCGCTTTTCGATATCGATCGAAATCATGTCGCCTTCCTGGACAGCGGCAATCGCTCCACCCCGCGCCGCCTCCGGAGCCACGTGGCCGATCATGAACCCCCGCGTGGCCCCGCTGAAGCGCCCATCCGTAATCAGCGCAACGCTTTCGGATAATCCCGCGCCGACGATCGCTCCCGTGACGCCCAGCATTTCACGCATTCCGGGCCCTCCCCGGGGACCTTCGTAGCGAATCACGACGATGTCTCCGGCGTGAATATTGCCGCTGGTAACGGCATGCATGGCATCTTCTTCGCAGTCGAACACGCGAGCCGGCCCGCGCTGGCCCTTGCGGTCGAGCCCGGTCACCTTGATGACGCAGCCTTCTGGAGCCAGATTTCCCTTCAAGATAACCAATCCGCCCGACGATTTGATCGGATTCGATAGAGGCCGAATCACCTCCTGCCCGGCCGTCTCCTTCGCATCCGCCGCTTCTTCCGCGAAGGTGCGGCCGGTCACGGTCAGCGCCGATCCGTCGACAAACGCGCCGTCCACCAGCCGTTTCGCGATCACCGCCATGCCTCCCGCGCGGTCGACGTCGACTGCCACGAAGCGACCCGCCGGCTTCAGATCCACAATGAGCGGAGTGCGGCTGGAGATGGTCTGAAAATCGTCGATCGACAACTCGACCCCGGCGTCCCGAGCCATCGCCAGCAGATGTAAAACCGCGTTCGTCGATCCGCCCGAAGCCGCTACCGACGCGATGGCGTTTTCGAAAGCCTTTCGCGTCGCGATCTGGCGAGGCCGCCGATCGGCTCGAACCGCGTCCACGGCAATCTGCCCGCATCGAAACGCGACCTGTTGTTTGCGGGGGTCCACCTGTGGAACCGCGGCCGTGTTCATCGGCGCCAGACCGATCATCTCCATGACGGTCGCCATGGTGTTGGCCGTGAATTGGCCCCCGCAAGCCCCGGCGCCGGGACACGCCGCATTTTCGATGGCGAGCAGTTCCTCATCCGTCATGCGCCCCGCCGCATTCGCGCCGACGGCTTCGAACACATCCTGAATGGTCAGATCGCGACCGTGGTAATGCCCCGGCATGATCGATCCGCCATACAGGATCACGCCGGGCGTATTCAGCCGCAACAGCGCCATGGCCGCGGCAGGGATGGTTTTATCGCAGGCGACCAGCGCCACGATCCCGTCGAACATGTGCCCGTGCGCGACCAATTCGATGGAATCGGCAATCAGATCGCGGCTGACCAGAGACGCTTTCATGCCCTCGGTGCCCATGGTGATGCCGTCGCTGATCGCGATGGTGTTGAACTCCATGGGAGTTCCGCCCGCCGCCCGTACACCCGCCTTCACATGGCCGGCGAGCTCGCGCAGGTTGAAATTGCAGGGCATGGTTTCGATCCACGTGTTGGCGATGCCGATGATGGGCTTCTTGAGGTCGTCATCGGAGAACCCGATGGCCTTCAACATAGAGCGCGCGGGGGCCCGGTCCCGTCCTTGCGTGATGGTGTAACTGTTGAGCTTCATCTGAGAAGCCTTCAGGATACGTGGAGCGCCGGGGCGTTGAGTCGGTCGCTGTGCGGCTTCACCACGATCTCAACGTCCTGGTCGAGGGCGACCAGGAAACGCAGAAGGCGTTCCACCGAAAACTGCCGGAATTCGCCACGTAACATCTTGGAAACATCCGGCTGACGAACGCCAAACAGAACAGCGGCCTCCACCTGCTTCAGGCGCCGCTTTTTGATGATGGCGTCAATTTTGAAGACCAGTTGCGCCTTGACGAGATGCTCCTCCGCGTTCGGGATGCCGATATCCTTGAACACGTTACGGCCACCCGTTTCGAGCTTTTTCGTACTCACGACCTTTTCTCCTTCGCAATTTGTTCCGCTTCACGCAACCGGCGCCGGATCAACTCCGAGTCTCGACGCGGCGTCGCCCGTCCGGCCTTGGATTTCTTCTGGAAGGCGTGAAGTACATAGACTGCGCCCGCATGCCTAAGGCTGTAAACCGCGCGGAATGTATCGCCACGGTAATCTTCAATAACTTCCACGACACCTGCTCCGCCAAAACCCGTCAACGTTTTCGCGTCCCGATGTTTTCCGCCACGTTGTGCGATGTACAAGGCATAACCCACGCGATCGATAACCGGCTCGGGGAAGCTGCGCAAATCTTTAAGGCTTGATCCGACCCAAATTACCGGCTTCAGAGGCGGCTCGTCGGTCGGCCCGGCCATGTATAGTGATTTCACTATAGCATCCGTGGAGGAGCGTTGGGCGGGCCTTCTCGAGCGATTGCCTTGACAAACCTGTAAGAAACAGTCGCGTCGTCCGTCTTATAATCGATAAGAGACCCGTTAGCGGAACTTTCGCCAGCGCATCGTCGTCCTATATAGACGGAGACCCCAACCCGAGTGAAACGTAAGTGGAAGATAACGCTGCTCATAGTTGTGCCCCTTCTGATCGCTGGGGGTGTAGCCGCATCCATGCGCTGGAGCCAGCGCAATCTCGTGACCGTGCAAACCGGCTCCGTGTACCGCCAGGATCTCACGGCCGTGGTGACCGCTTCCGGGGAAGTTAAACCCCGCAATTATATCAACATCGGAGCGAATGCCCAGGGCCGCATCGTGGATCTTCTGGTGAAAGAAGGCGACCGGGTCCGCAAAAATCAGGTGGTCGCGCGCATCGAACACGTCCAGGCGCAGGCCGATGTGCAGGCGCAAAAAGCTGCCGTGGCGTCCACGGAGGCCGATTCGGCGGCCGCTGAGGAAGGGCTGAGGGCGGCGGATGAGAGCATCAAGACCGCGGAAGCTACGCTGCAACGGTTCCGGACCGAGCAGGCGCGGGCCAAGATGCTGCTCGATAACGCCGAGAAGATGTTTCATTACAATCTGATTGCAAAGCAGGACTACGATCAGAAAAAAGCCGATTACGAATCGGCGACTGCCAGCGTGCACGAAAACGAAGCGCGCCTTTCGCAGATGAAAGTGCAGTATCAACAGACCAAAGCGCAGCTCAACTCCTATCAGAGGCGCGTAGCGCAGGCCGAGGCCGGGTTGTCGCGAATCGAAGACGTGCTGGCGAAATACGATGCTCTGGCTCCGCTGGATGGCGTGGTTACGGATCTGCCGGTTCGCGTCGGCGAGACGGTGGTGCCGGGCGTGCAGAATTCCGCCGCTTCGACGCTGATGACCATCGCCGATATGTCGCTGATCACGGCCGAAGTCAAAGTAGATGAAACCGACATTGTAAACGTGCATATAGGTCAGATTGCGAATATCACTATCGACGCCATGCCGAACCGGGCGTTTACGGGTAAAGTGATCGACATTGGGAATACAGCGATTCTGCGATCTTCCGGCCTTGCGGCTTCGCAGAGCGCTAATTCGAGCCAGGAAGCCAAGGATTTCAAAGTAGTGATCGCTCTCGATTCGCCGCCGGAAGAGATCCGGCCGGGGCTGTCGTGCTCGGCCAAGATTGTCACGGCGACTCGTCGCAACGCGCTTTCGATTCCCATTCAGTCCCTGACCGTGCGCAAGAAAGGCGATCTGGAAGCGCCCAAGGACGGCGTGCTGGCGTCGACCGAATCGCCAGTGGACCGGTCGAAAGACGAAGAGCTTCAAGGGGTGTTCGTGGTGAGCAACGGCCACGCCGAGTTCCGCAAAGTGGACACGGGCATCATGGGAGCTACCGACATCGAAGTGCTGGGCGGCCTTCAGGAAAGCGATCACATCATCACGGGCAGCTACAAAGTGATCCGCACCATCCGCAATGAGGCGCCGGTCAAGGTGGACAATCGCGCGCCGGTCATCGCCGACACGAAGGGTTAAACGGAAGGCTTCGCGAAGGCGTCCGTTACAATAGAGCAAAATGGCACAGGCGGCAGTTCTCGACAAGGCCGAGCGGGGCGCGCAGCTTAAGCGCGACGGCGTCATCATCCGCACCTGGGACCTCTTTAAGACCTACGTCATGGGCGATCAGGAGATTCACGCGGTTTCCGGAATCGATATCGAGATCCGGAAGGGCGAATACGTCGCGATCATGGGGCCGTCGGGGTCGGGAAAGTCGACGCTGATGAATCTGATCGGGTGCCTGGACACTCCCACGTCGGGCCAATATTACCTGGCGGGCAATCTGGTCAGCGATATGGATGACGACGAGCTGGCGCGCATCCGGAACAAAGAGATCGGGTTTGTTTTTCAGACCTTCAACTTGCTGGCTCGCGCAACGGCGCTGCACAACGTCGAACTGCCGCTGATTTACGCGGGGCTTTCGCACGCTGCGCGCACCGAAAAAGCCAAAGCCGCACTCCGCGCAGTGGATCTGGAGCAGCGCATGCTCCATAAGCCGAGCGAGCTTTCAGGGGGCCAACGGCAGCGCGTGGCGATCGCCCGGGCACTGGTGAACGACCCTTCGATTCTGCTGGCCGATGAACCCACCGGTGCGCTCGATACGGCTACTGGCAACGAGATCATGGCGTTGTTCGAGCGATTGCACACCCAAGGCAACACCATCGTGCTGGTGACGCATGAGCACGACATCGCGGTGCACGCGCATCGGATCATCCATATTCGCGACGGAAAAGTGGAGCGGGACGAGAAGGTCCGCTAGCGTGGTGTCTCGGAAGTTCGTTGCATAACAAATGCCCTTCTCACATCTCATTCCCTTACAAAGTCATCCCGAGCGAAGTCGAGGGATCTGCTTCTAAAGCATTGGCAACACGCCAGCAAACAGCAGATTCCTCGCTGCCGCTCGGAATGACGAGGGTTATCGTTTGTAACGTGGAGATCCCTCGAACGATTCAACGTATTTCTGAGACGTGATACTCGGTTTTTATTTCATTTCGGCTTTGACTTGGCCCGGCAAAGATTCTTCTTCCTGGGCGATGGCGGCGCCTAATCCGCGTAACCCGCGGCTTGGCTGGAGCTCAAGAAACGCATCGACCAGCGTGGGATCGAATTGCTTGCCCTTTTCCCGGTCGAGCTCTTCCAGGGCCACGTCAACGCCCATGGCTGGTTTATACGGCCGCGCATGCGTGATCACGTCGAAGACGTTGACGATGCTCACGATTCGCGCTTCGAGAGGAATGTCGCTGCCCTGAAGACGATAATATCCCGCGCCGTCCCAGCGCTCGTGGTGATAGAGGGCGATCCGCTCCGCCATTTGCAGAATCGGGAACTTGCTTCCGGACAAAATGATTTTCCCGATTTCGGCGTGGCGCTTGATTTGAACGTATTCCTCGTCGGTCAGCTTGCTCGGCTTGAGCAGAATACCGTCTGGAATGCCGATCTTTCCCACATCGTGCAACGGCGCGGCGTGGCGAATCACTTCGACGTGATCGGCCGGAAGCCCGATCGAGCGGGCCAGCAGCGCCGCCAGTTCGCCCACGCGCTGCGTGTGTTGACCGGTGCAATCGTCGCGATACTCGGCCGCCAAGGCGAGGCGCTGGAGAATCTCGAGCTGCGCTTGTTCCAAATCCTTGGTCCGGGCGCGGACTTTTTCTTCCAGGCTCTCGTTGTGGTTTCTGAGTTCGACGTGCAGCCATCGGGTTTCGAGCAGGTTGTAAATGCGCAGCAACGCTTCGCCGACGTTCGATAGGTTTGGTCAGGAAATCTTTCGCCCCCAGGGCCAGCGCTTCCTGCTTGGCCTTGCGCGAGTTGTCGGCGGTCAGAACCAGCACCGGCACGAATTCTCCGGTCGCTACGCGCGAGCGAAGCTGTTTCAGCAGCGCGAATCCGTCGACGTTGGGCATGCGCAGGTCCATGGCGATCAGATCGGGCTGAAACTCGGAAAATGTCGCCAGCGCTTTTCGAGAATCGGTCAGGCCGGTGATCAGCATGTAGCCGGCGCCGCGCAGAGTCCGCTCCAGCAGCAGAACATTCTCTGGCTGATCGTCAACGATTAAGATGCGGCTTTTCTGAATGATTTCTTTCTGCATAGGCGGCTTGCCCTTCCCCGGCAATGCTCTTCTCGAGAAGATCGATGAATCGCCGGATGTCGAGTGGTTTGGTCAGGTAGTCGCGCGCACCGGCCTCCAGCAATCGAGCGATTTGTCCACCCGTTGCGTCGGCGCTGAGGATGGTGACGGGAATCTGGCAGGTCCTCGGGTTGGCGCGCAGGCGCCGCAGGACTTCGTCTCCGGCAATGTCCGGCAGATGCAAATCGAGCAGAATCCAGTCCGGTGTGTGCAACTCCGCGAGGTCGAGGCCGAGGTGGCCTTGCATCGCGGAAAGCAGTCGAACCCCGGGACGATGGGCTACGATTCGCTCGACCAGGCGCAGATTCGACGGATTGTCCTCTATGTACAGCACCGTACCGTTCCGTGGTCCTTTGCCGGTATCCATCAGCGCGATCGTGGCAGGCTCGCTTTCGAGTATCTTTGCCGGATCTTCCATCATCGATAACTCGATGAAGAATTTGCTACCGAACCCCACGGCGCTCTCGACCCCGATGGTTCCGCCCATGGCCTCGAGCAGCCGCTTCGAAAGCGCAAGGCCGAGTCCGGTTCCTTGTGCTTCCGAGTGTTCCGCATCCAGACGCTCAAAGGGAATGAAGATTCGTTTCAAACTCTGCGGAGAAATGCCGGGACCCGTATCCATGACTTCAATTCGCAGTCTGCCGGGCGAAGCCTCGCCACAGGAAAGCACCACCGATCCGCCGCTGCGGTTGAACTTAATGGCGTTCGATAACAGATTCAACAAGACCTGCTTCAGCCGCTGGCGGTCTGCATAGACATGGCGGTCACAGCGCAGCGGAATGTCCGGACTGACAGTGACGCGCTTCTCGATCGCCATCGGACGGACCAGATCGAGGGCGTCTTTCAGAGCTTCCCGCATCCGAACGGGCTCGGGAGACAACGTGATCCGGCCGGATTCAATGCGCGCCAGGTCGAGAATCTCATTGATCAGGTCCAGCAGGTGATAGCCGCCCTTCAGAATGTGATGAACATTGTCGCCGGCCTGTTCGTTCAAATCTCCGAGTTCGAGAAGCTGGGCGAAGCCGAGAATCGAATTCAAGGGCGTGCGAAGCTCATGGCTCATCCGCGAGAGGAACTCGCTTTTGGCGTGATTGGCGCTCTCGGCCTCCTGTTTGGCGAGTTGCAGCGCTTCGGCTGCATGCTTTTGCGCGGTGATGTTGCGAATCACGACCACGCCGCCTCGAATCTCCCCATCTTCGTCGCGCAGCGGGCGCGCGTTGACGCTGACCCAGTTGCCTTCCGAAGCGCCGGCGGGACGAACGAAGATCTCCGCCGCGTCGACCGCCTCCCCGCGAATGGAGCGCACGAAGGGGAGTTGATCGGCCGGGTAAAGGGTCACCATGTCCGGCAGGAACAGGCCGTGTTGCTTGGCCCACTGATCCGCGTCCTCGCCAAAGGAACGGGCGCCCATGATCTGCCGGGCAGCCGGGTTAAATACCAGGAATTTGCCCTGCGCGTCCGCCACAATCACGCCATCGCCCATGCTGTCGAGAATCGATTGGAGAATCCGCGTTTGCCGCTGGAGCGCTTCTCTGGAGCCGATCAATTCGCGGGCCTGGCGCTCAATTTCTTCCGATGCGATCTTCCGGTCGGTAATATCCGCCAGGACGCCTAAAAGCCGGCGATCGCCGGTTCCGGATCCATAAGATTGCGCCTTTACGATCATCCAGCGAATCGCGCCTCCACGCACGACCACTCGATACTCGATCTGAAAAGAGGCGCTTTCGGACGCAATGCGATGCAGTTCGAGCTCGACGTGCTGGCGATCGTCGGGGTGAACCATCGCGATCCACGCATTGGCCGTTTCGGGCAGCAATTCCGCCGGCAACGCCTCACTCTGGAATGCTTCCGAACCGGCGTGATAGCGGATGCGGCCGCTCTCGGGATCCAATTCCCAGATGAGCACCCCTCCGCCTTCGAGCGCGAGCTTCAACTCCTGACTTCGCGAAGCGATCACCGCGCCGGCCCTTTCAATCGCCCCTGCCAGACGGCCCAGCTCATCGTTTCGGCGGCTTTCGGAATCCGACGGCAAGCCTTCCGCCAAACGGGAGGCGGTCCTTTCCAGCCTCTCCATGCGGCGCGTGATGCTGCGGGTAAAAAGCAGCACTCCCAGAACGCCGCCCAGGACTCCGGACGCGATACTGATCAAGATCCAAATCCGCAGTCTGGCCTGACGATCGGAATCGGCCTTGGCTGCTTCCTGAAACAGTTTGGACTCTGTCTGTGCCAGTTCATTGACCGACAGAATCACATCGGGAGAAATCCTCGCCCGCGCGCGCAGTTCATCCGGAGCGACCTTGGAGCGCGCCTCCGGCGATGCGTAGTACTCCCGTAACTGCTTGAGGCCTTCGAATCGCGAATGGACCAGCAGTTTCAATTTTTCCAAGCGGGCCGCCTGTTCACGATTGCCGCCCATGAGGTCTTTGGCTTTGGCGAATACAGGATCGACGGCTGCCAGGGTAAGGCCGAAGGGATAGAGCCCGTCTTCACGTCCATTTAAGCCGAAGTTCCGGACCTCCGACTCGGCGGAAATCAGATAAATGAACATGTTTTGAAGCTGGGCGCGAACCTCTTCGATTCGCTTCACGCGCTGCTCCGTGTCGGTCCTGGCCTGCTCCAGGCGATCGATGAGGGTGAGCGAGACCAGGAGGGAGACCAACGGCAGCGCAAGAATGGCCATGCCCTTGATGCGCAAAGACAGGTTTAGCCACCGGCGGGTGAGCGTGTTGAGGAGTTCGCGCGCGTCGACCATGCTGTATTACCTTCCAGGTCAATCGACGTATTTCCATAATTCATTAGGAATAGTACGAAATAACGGAGAATATGGTCGCACCGGCCCGTGGCTGTATGCTGAATTGCAGTCTCTAGCAGCCCGCTCAGCGAGGTGCCATTCGCAAGGCGCCGTCCAGCCGGATGACCTCGCCGTTCAGATATGCGTTTTCGATGCAATGCATGGCCAGGTGTGCAAATTCTGCCGGGCGTCCTAACCGCTTCGGAAAAGGAACCCCGGCTGCGAGGCTGTTGCGGACGTCCTCCGGCAAGCCTCCGAGCAGCGGGGTATCGATCACACCCGGAGCGATGGCAAGGACGCGGATACCGAATTGAGCGAGTTCGCGCGCGGCGGGCAAGGTGAGGGCGACCACGCCACCCTTCGAGGCGGAATAAGCCGCTTGTCCGATCTGCCCGTCGAAAGCGGCAATCGAAGCCGTCGATACAATCACGCCGCGCTCGCCGTCATCGAGCGGCTGGAGCGTGCTCATCTCTGCCGCAACTAGCCGCATCATATTGAAGGTGCCGATCAGGTTGACTTGAATGATCCGCGCGAATTGGTCGAGCGGCATGGGACCGTCACGCCCCACGATTCGCCGGGACCCGCCGATTCCGGCGCAATTCACCAGAATTCTCGCGGGGCCGTGCTTCAGGCTGGCTTGCTCGACGGCGGATGCGGCTTGCGACGGATCCGAAACGTCGCACGAGACGGCGAGCCCGCCCAAGCGCTGGGCCACGTCCTTTGCCGCGTTCGCATTCAGATCGAAGATCGCGACCTTGGCACCGGCGGCCGCGAGTCTTTCCGCAGTCGCCGCTCCAAGCCCGGATCCGCCGCCGGTGACGATTGCCGTTTGTCCCATGGGATTCATGCTGAGCCATAGTATACTGCCGTGGTAAAGTGGATGAGGCGAAGCATCCAGGCGCTGGCGCCAGTTGAATCGCTGTAAGTCATTAACAAATCGGGCCGTGGCGCAGCCTGGCTAGCGCGCTTGCTTGGGGTGCAAGAGGTCCCGGGTTCAAATCCCGGCGGCCCGACCAGATAACCCCTTTTCGTTTCAAACACTTCACTCAGAAATATGGCCCATCGTGCAGCCGTATGCAGCCATGCGGAGTTTCTCAGGCGGGCTTCTTGCGTTCTTCGATTGAAACAACGCGGCGCGATTTTGGTTTCTGAGCTACCTTTGCCGGCGGCGGATTCAGCGTTTTGCTCATTGCTTTGTTCCAAATCTGCGCCGCCGCGACCTCGTCTTCGGGGAGGGCGTGAGAGTAGACCGTAGCGGTCACGTGAACATTCGCGTGGCCTAAACGTTTGCTGACCGCTGGAAGCGGGACGCCGAGACTGAGTAGTTGGGAACCGTGAGAGTGGCGGATGGTATGCAGCGAGACTCCGGCAAGGCCCGCCTTCTTCGCGATGCGCCGCGCGGCTTTCGTCACCACGTCCGGCCGGATGTAGTTGCCGTCCGGGTGGCAGAATACCAAGTCAAGATCAGTGCGGTAGTCGAAGCCGAACATTCGGCGGGTTTCCGCTTGCCGGTCCTTTAATCTCCAAAGAAGTTGCACCGATGCCTCAGGTAGATTCAGCCGTCGAATCTTCCGGCCCTTCGTTTCCTTGACCCGCAGCCCATGCTTGGTTTGCTCGAGGCTCTTGCGGATCGTCAATGTGGAGGTGTCCAGGTCGATGTCGGACCAGGCGAGCGCGAGGAGTTCGCCGCGGCGGGCTCCCGTCGCGAATGCCGTAGCGAAGAGATCGCGCAGCCAATGACCAGCACAAGCCTCCATGAACCCCGTGGTGCCGTTCTGATCCATCGCCGGCGATTCGCGCAGCGGCACCGGCGGCAGATCGCAGGCGTGGGCCGGGTTAATCTTGAGCAAGCCCCATTTCACCGCGGTCTCCATGGCGATATGGATAAGCCCGTGCACGTGCCGAACAGTCTTGACCGCCAGACCTTTGCCGTTCTTCCTCCCGGCGTCGAGCAGATTGTTGTAGACGCGCTGAAGCTGAAGCGTCGTGACCTTGGTCAGCTCCACGGTTCCGATCGCGCGGGTCACATGACCCGCCAATTCCTTGTAGCGCTCCAACGTCGTGGGCGCCACCTTCCGGCTGGCGTATTCGGCCAACCATTGATCCATGAAATCAGCAACGGTACGTGGGTCGGGCCTGACGAGCGTGCCCTCATCAAATTCTTGGAGAATACGCCGGAGTTCGTCCTGAGCGTCGCACTCGCGCCGGAAACCGCTCTTGAAGATGCGTTTGCGCTTCCCGTTTCTGTCCCTGCCGAGATCAATACCCAGGCACCATGAAACTCGTCCCGACGGTAGTTTGCGCTTGTAAGTTGTGCCCTTCATGCGTTTGCCGGAATCTCCTCGAACGGCCTGGAACCGCAGCTCACCGCCAAACCGCCCGCGTCATGACAGATACCTCTGAGTGGCCGACCCGCGCAATAAGGCGGGCCGCTCATCCGGGGTGCCACAGATTGGTGCCGCTTTAAGGCTCCGACCGGCCGTTCGCAGCCACTCCGCGATCGCCGCCCTTGGCAGGATGAACCGGCGCCCAACGCGGATGTGAGGAATCTCGCCGCGCGTCAGCGCGCTGCGTGTGGATCGCTCGCTCAATCCAATGTCTGCGGCCAGCTCGGCGACCGAGCGGTAAGTGCTCGTGCCTCCGGCCGTCTGGACCTCAGGCTCAATCCGCTCTGACGGCTCCGGCAAATTCTCTCGCATGGTCGTGTCCCTTTCGACACCCACAACGAGGTCCGCTTTGCGGTTGCTGCGCTGTCCGGTGAAACTGTCTGCTTACTATATACGCGCGAAAACGCGAAGATGGCCGAGATCATGGAGACCACGGTCTGGCAGCCGCACACCGTTCGGGGGTTCGTCAGCATCCTCGGGAGCAAGGCCGGGGAAAAGATTGAATCCTCGAAGAACGCCGCCGGGGAGCGCAGCTACCGTATCGCGAAGTAGCCAGCCGCGCCCTTCCTTCCAACGCCGCTTCCGGTCCCGACCGGGGGCGGCGTTGCTGCGTTCTGGGGTCACGGCCGCACCGAGTAAGTGACGCGACGGACCCGTCGCGTCACTGGCCAGACGGCCCAGGACCACCAAAACATTCCAAGTGGAAATGTTTCGGCCTACAAGCCCGCCAAAATGCCCGGTGTTGGCGCAGAAACGCGCTCAGGCGCGTCGGGCGGCGCCTGGACGGGAGTTGGTGGCCCGGCAAGGAGTCTCGGGCCGACGCGCGCGGCGCCGGAGGCCCTTTTTTGTGCCGCGAACTGACTACTGCCACCGCTTTGCATCGACTGAAAAGTGAGCGATAAACTGTCGAAATGGTACCGATTTGGTATCGGCGATAGCGGCAACATGCTGATTCCGAAATGGTTGTACGTTCATCCAATTTAGACGGTCGGTGCCAAAACCCTTTCGTTGGCACTCCGGCGTCGAAACACCCGGGACGTTGGTACGCTCTTAACTTTGAGGTGAGGCTTGAAAACATTGCTTGCATCGATGTTGTTGATCGCAGGATGCCTGTTCGCTCAAGTTTCCGTTGGAATCAGAATAGGTCCACCGCCCCCGGTGAGGGTGTATCGAGTTCCGCCGAGCCCAGGACCGGAGTTTGTCTGGGTAGACGGCTATTGGTACGTGGTGGGAACTCACTACAGGTGGCACGCCGGGTATTGGACCAGACCACCCTACATTGGGGCGCGCTGGGTCGCTCCTCATCACGATGGAGAGCGCTTTTTCGCCGGATACTGGGACGGCGAGCACGGCCGTTTTGAACACGATCACCATTGGGACCGTGATCGCAACCGGGACTATCGAGAACACCACTAACGGAAACTACTGAGAGCGCGCACTGATCCATGCGCCCCGTCAGAGCCGACTTGCTTGACGACTCTGGCCACGGATTCGAGCCGCCAAGGCGTACCGCGGCGCGTCCGGTATTCCCGATGGTTCAGGGCGGCAGCGATGCCGCGCAGCGTCAGACCCTTGTTGCGCAACAGCCGGATCTCCGCCAGCGCGGCCTGCTCAGCCGGGTCCGGTTCCAGGTGGTCGCCGTCGTCGGCCAGCCGGGAGCCGAACGCTATGTTCCCAACTCGCCGGCCCTGGCTTCGCTTATGGCGCAGCGCGTCGCGGGTCCGTTCGCCTATCGCTTCCCGTTCCCATTGGGAGACGGCGGCCATGATGTTTAGCACCAGCCGCCCGGCCGCGGAGCCGGTATCCAACGACTCAGCTACCGATACCAGAGCAACACCCTTCCTCTCGAAGCGCTCCAGCAGTTCGCACAGGTCCTTGACGCTGCGAGTGAGCCGGTCGAGCTTCGCAATGATCACGGCTTTCACTTTTCCGGCGTCCACCAGCGCGAGCAGCCTGGTCATGCCGGGCCGGTTCAGGCTCTTGGCGGACTCGCCGCCCTCGACGATGATCTCACTCAGTTCCACGCCTTGCACCAGCGCCATCGCCCGGATCTTCTCTGCCTGCGCTTCGAGCGAAATTCCTCGTTCCGCCTGCTTGTCTGTGGAAACACGAACGTAGCCAAGGGTTATCATGCTGTCGGCATGTTACCGTCGGCGTGGCAGGACATCAACGAGAATCCCACGGGCCGGCCGTTTCTGAAGCCAACGTAAGAGCCTTAGTGGCTTCAATGTGGACCCAGCCGTCCTCTTTTTGATGCATCGGCCCGTTCCATGGAAGACCGCAGTTCGGATTATCTGGAGTGGCTGACAGATCCCTGGGCGGAACCGCAGAGTCGTAGTGCCCTTCAGGTCTTCGCTTCTGGCGCTCGCGCGCCCAGATTCAGCCGCCAGTAATCCAGCGAGAACGGCGGATCGTCAGCCGCGGACTGAGCGGTCAACTTCCTCATGAACTCCGCCCGCAGATGTTCAGTAGGAAGATTCTCCAGGTGACACCGCAAAATGATGGAGCGGACAAATTCACTATATTGCTCTGCGCTGTCGAGAATCGTTGGCGCTGATTCCACCGAGGTTTCGACCTCGACAAAACCGGCGAACCGCAACGTGTCTGCGGCCTCGGCAGCATCCTGATACAGCCAGGGCTCGCGGAAGCCGTCAAAATACTGCCGGAAACACTCAGTGTTGGCCAGGGCGTCCACCCTTCCTCGCAATCCAGCCAGATTCGGACCGCCTCCACACTGCGCCTCCAGCCAACCTCCGGGAACAAGCGCGCGGCGCAAGTTCAAGAACAGCCGATCGTGATCGAGCACCCAATGAAACGCCGCCGTGCTCACGATTCCGTCGAACACACCTTCAAAAGGCAGATGCAGCAAATCGCACGCGACCAGGCCAACGCGCTCTCCAAACTGCGCCAGATGCTCCCGCGCAGAACGCAGCATGTTCTGGGAGAGATCCACCCCAACGACTCGCCCGCGCGGCAGGGCTTCGACAAGCTGCGCGGTCAAACGGCCAGTCCCGCAACCGCCATCGAGCACCACTTCATCGCCGCGCAGTCGCAAGCGCGTCAGAACTTTCTTCCCCCAGCTAACTTGCGGTTCTGACAAGCGGTGATAGACGCTAGAGTTCCACTCCCGAGAAGATTGTCGCTCGTTCGTCACAACGATGGTTGAACGTGAAGATGTGAAGTTCTATCGTGCGATTCCATTATGCGCTCGATCGACTGTTGAAAATGATTCGGGCTCTGGTACAACGCTTGCGACTCGTTCCGTGGCGATTCGTTTCAGTAGACATCAAACTCGCCGAGGTGTATAAAAGAAAACAGGGCCCGGTTCGAAAGGCCAGCGCAAAGCGCACCCTCCGAAAGATCCCAATCCAACTTGAGGTTTGTGGATGAACGATCTGAAGGTGTGTATGTGGCCGATCGACAGGCCGATTCCTTACGCCCGGAACAGCCGCAAGATTCCCCAGCGCGCGATCGACAAGGTCGCGGCTGCGATCAAGGAATTTGGCTGGCGGCAAAGCATCGTCGTCGACAAAGACGGCGTCATCATCTGTGGGCATACGCGACTGCTCGCCGCCAAGAAGCTGGGGCTCCAGCAAGTTCCCGTTCACGTTGCCGATAACCTGACGCCGGCTCAGGTCAAAGCGTATCGGTTGATGGACAATCGCTCGCACGACGACACTGACTGGGACCTCGATCTCCTGGGACCCGAACTGGAAGAACTCGGGGCGCTGGATTTCGATTTGAGTCTCACCGGCTTCGACCAGCACGAAATCGATCGTTTCCTCATCGACTCCGACCTGGAGGATCGGGCCAACGAAGCGCCACCGGTCCCAGATGATCCGGTCACCAGGGCCGGCGATCTGTGGCTTTGCGGCAAACATCGGATTCTTTGTGGCGATGCGACGTCACTCGACTGATGTAGCGCGGCTGCTCGGCGACCGCAAGCCGCTGCTCATGGTGACCGACCCTCCCTACGGCGTAGAGCTGGATTCAGAATGGCGCGATCGTGCAGGCCTGAATGGCTGCGGACCGGCCGAGGCCAGCTACCTGAAGCACCGGACCGAAGGGCACACGCAAACCACCATCTCGGGGGATACAATTTCCGATTGGTCGCACGCCTTTGAGTTGGTTCCGAGTCTCCAGACGGCTTACGTGTGGCATGCGTCGCGATTCACATCGGAAGTTCTTCGCGGCCTTCTTCGCATCGGCTTTGTGCATCACCAGCAGATCATCTGGCGGAAGACCGTGGCCGCGCTGACCAGGACGCACTACTGGTTTCAACACGAGCCGTGTTGGTACGTGCGCAAAAAGAATGCCTGCTGGTTCGGCAAACCGGGGGAAAACACGACCATTTGGGACGCTGCTTCCCCAAAAATGATTATGGGCGGATCGGACGAAGAAAAGTTCGATCATCCGACCCAGAAGCCGGTCGAATTGATGCGGCGCCCGATTCTGAATCACACCAAGCGCGGTGAACTCGTGTACGAACCGTTTCTCGGTAGCGGCACGACGCTGGCGGCGGCCGAATTGACGGACCGAGTCTGCTGCGGCATCGAACTGGACCCGAAATACGTCGATGTCGTCGTTGAGCGTTGGCAGAAACTGACGGGGAAGCAAGCGACTCTCGAGACTGATGGCCGGACGTTCGAGCAGGTGAAGACCGACAGATTGAGAGCTGCGGCATGAATCGCACGATGCCGCCGGGAGATTGCGGAAATAGAGTCGCTGATCATGGCCGGCCACCCCGATCTGCAGGGATTGTGCCTGGCGCTCTCGGATTGGAGTGCCGAGCTACGGATTCTTTTGGAGGAGGAGTGAACCATGGGACGGCCTAGGAAGAAAATCGATCTGGTTGAGCTGGAGAAGCTGTACGGGCTGCAATGCACCGATAAAGAAGTTGCGGCTTTTCTTGGCATCAGCGCCAAGACGCTTGAGCGACGCAAGAAGACTCAGAAAGTCGCCGACATTGTGGAGGTCGGCAAGGCCCGAGGCCGCGTCTCGATCCGTCGGATGCTTTTCAACCAAGCCGCGAAAGGGAACGTCGCGTCGGCGATTTTCCTGGCCAAGAACGTCTTGGGCTACAAGGACTACTTCAGGACCGAACACAGCGGTCCAGACGGCGGCCCGATCGAAATCGGTCCCGCCCCGGAATTAGGAGTATTCACCGATGACGAACTTAAGCAACTTGCATCCCTACTTAGCAAAACCGAACGCCCTCGCAAAGGTTGAACGTGAGCTCGCGACGCGAAGTTTCCGCGAGTTCGTTCGCCTGGCGTGGCGAATCGTCGAGCCGTCGACGGAGTTCGTCCCCGGATGGCACATCGACGCCATGTGTGACCATCTGGAAGCGGTAACGCGCGGCGACATCCGCAACTTGCTGATCAACGTTCCGCCCAGGCACATGAAAAGCCTGCTGGTTTCCGTCTTCTGGCCGGCTTGGGAGTGGATTCTGCACCCAGAACGGCGTTGGCTCTTTAGCAGTTACGGAGCGCATCTGAGTATGCGCGATTCGGTGAACTGCCGCCGGCTGATCGAATCGCCGTGGTATAGGGCTCGCTGGGGCCATATTTTTTCGCTTACGGAGGATCAGAACGCGAAGATGCGGTTTGACAACAACCGTTCTGGTTATCGCCTGTCCACATCGGTCGGCGGGTCGGTGACGGGTGAGGGCGGTGACCGTATCGTGTGCGACGATCCCCACAAGGTCGACGAGGTTGCGTCCGATACACTTCGCAAAGCCGCGATCGACTGGTGGGACATTGCGATGTCGACGCGCGTGAATGACCCTAAGACCAGCGCGATGGTCGTCGTGATGCAGCGATGTCACCAGCAGGACCTCAGCGGCCATCTGCTGGAGAAGGGCAATTGGGAGCACCTCTGTCTTCCGGCCGAATACGAGGGACCCGGCCGGGCGACGGTGATCGGGTTCTCCGATCCTCGTACAGAACCAGGCGAACTGCTGTGGCCGGAGCGGTTCGGTCCGAAGGAAATCGCTGAACTGAAGATCAATCTCGGCAGCTACGCCGCGGCGGGCCAGCTTCAACAGAGACCGTCGCCCGCGGCTGGCGGCATAATTAAACGTCCCTGGTTCAAGTTCTGGCAGCCGCCGGGGGCAAACCTCCCACCCATCATCGTACGGTTCCCGGATGGCACTGAGCGGTCGATCGTCGCCGCGGAGATTGGAAAGGTCGATGAACAGGCGCAGTCCTGGGACTGCTCTTTCAAGGATCTGGTCACTTCGGACTACGTCGTCGGGCAGGTGTGGGGACGATTGGGATCGGCGTTCCTCCTGCTCGATCAAGTCCGCGAACGGATGGATTGCCCGGCCACGGTCCGGGCCGTACGCGAACTTTCCAGAAAGTGGTCCGGCTGCAGCGCCAAGTTGATCGAGGACAAGGCGAACGGCTCTGCGGTCATTCAGATGCTGGCACGCGAGATCCCGGGCATCTTGCCGGTGAATCCGTCCGGTGGAAAGATTGCGCGGGCCTCCGGCGTAAGCCCGCTGATCGAGGCCGGCAACGTTTTTCTGCCGCATCCGCAGATGTTTCCCTGGGTGGACGGTTTCATTGAGGAATGCGCCGCCTTCCCCAACGGCGCTCACGACGATCAGGTCGATGCGATGACTCAGTTGCTACTGCGATGGAACCAGCCTCAAGAAGAAGTGGTGCTCTATCGATTGCCGGACTATCAGATCAGCCCGATCTGAACCGCCGGTTTCGGATTACGGCAAGCGCGATGCAACGTCAGGCTGCGACGCCATGCCTTCCTGCCCGGCCATCCGTACACTCGCTCCGAGGCAGCAGCTCTCGATAAGTCCGCTATCGCTCCTCGGAATTTTCGCCATCGATGCCTGTACGTCGACATGCGGCATGGCCGTCCCAGCTCGAAAGCCATCGCGCGAGACAGCTCGGTGATGGTTCTGGATGTCTCGACCTTTACATGTATGATTCTAGGATCTATGGATGCAATAGTGCTGTTTGTCGACCTCTTGGGTTTTGCTTCATTGACTGAACAGCATCACGCCAGCGAAGACGATTTCGAGATACACGACCGTCCTGAAACCGACGACTTTCTGACGGCAAGTCTCGAAGGCTCGTCACCACTCGTAGACACATACGTTCGATTTCAGGTCGCTATTCAGCAAGCTGTGGCCTTTGCCCACAAGGCGGGTGACCATGCCACATCTGTTACATTTTCTGACTCGGCCTTCATCGCTATGCAGTCGTTTGCAGGTGCATCGGGTCTGGCGGTGAGCCTCATGCAGAAGCTCTTGCCACGCGGAATTATGCTACGAGTCGGGATTGCACATGGTTCATTCGTGCCGATTCGATTTCGCGCGGACGTAAGCCTTGGATCGGGTGATCACTCGGCTCAATTTCTCGGAACTGGCGTCGTGCGGGCGTACGCGACGGCTGAAAAGAGCGGCCTCAAGGGGGCCAGAATATTTGTCCATCCATCAGCCGCAGAGCACGTTCACCATCGCCCAGGGACATCGCTGCGTGTTTTCTTCCAGCCGTTGCCTGTCGGAGAGGATGAACGAGCGAACCCGTTTGATATAACTGATGAAATCAACTACCTGGGCCGTCGGGACGAGGATCTTTACAAGGGTGTGCACAAAGCGCAGATGAAGGCCCCGGCGGCCGTACAAGAGCAATACCTTGCTACATACAGGGCGATGAATCGAATGCGAAAGATACTTAAGCGACCTCCGATTCCAAACAACATTTCAACAGATATGTGATCGCTGACGCGATTAGGATACGACCACAGGCGGACAGGCTCACTGACTTTCGTGCCTCGACAGATTTTCGATAGAGGCCCCATCCAGTTTTTCGAGGGATCATCTGAGCCGAGGGCTTTGAAATGCCGTTACAAAACGCGTTACTCCTACAGGTATAATTCTCGGCCGATACGCGCCCCACCTACGGCTTCCGATAGGTCACGTCGATGCGCACGCCGCTCTTGGTGGCCCCGCCGCCGTGACGGTACACGTTCGCGCCGCCCCGGCCGTCATACTTCGTCTCGATCGGAACGTTGATCGGGAGCGTGTGAAAGAGGCAGTCTTCGTTATGGCCCTGCGCGCCATTCCCCATGGCCGCCACTTGGATTGACTTGCTGAAACGCCTTCTCAAACCTCCGGTCGCCTATTAGCTTTTTCGAGCATAGTTTATCCACAAGCTCAATCGCGGAACTGCATCCGTGTGTAGCTGTTCATCATCTCGCGCACGGTCGCCAACCCTTTTCGGCACAACTCCAATACGTCAGGGCTTTCGTGCACGTCCCAAACGTATCGCTTTCGGACCAGTCGTTCTCCATAACACTCAGAAAGTGAGCTGCCTCGGCGACCTTGCTCTGCGCAAAATTCATATTCTTATCAATCCGGGAATTTCATTTCATCCCGGTAGTAGCGGATGACGTGGTGCACAGTGCTCAATCCGGCTTCGCAGAGCTCAAACACCTTCGGGCCGCCTTCGACATCCCAAACCCAGTCGCTTGTCAGCTCGACCGGTTCCGGCTTTTCCATTTCGGCGGTCTGAATCGTCCCGACCGGCTTCCGACTTCTGAAATCCATAGTGATTTCGAGCTTGGTAGTTTCGATTGGGTCGTCCTCCGGCCGTGCAAAACCTACACGCTGGAACGTCTCGGTCCCTCCTTGGTGGATTTCCTTATTACGAAGAGTCGCTAGCCGGGGCAAAACAGATGGTGTGACGACCGTATCGATGATGTTGCGGTACCAATCTTTGAACCTCGCATCCGAGGAGTAAAGCTTGTTGTGCTCCGTGCAGCTACTGACTGCGGACAGGAAAGCACTGAGGAAATATTTGAACTCGTACCGCTCCGAGTGCTTGCTCATCATCATGAAGAAGAACTCGGCTTCTCGCAACTTATCGTTGGCAGGGTGAATCTGGCGCATATTCCTCGGTTACGGTTTCGCGGGAAGTGGTGTCGCTTTAGCTGGTTTTGCAGTGGCAACCTGCTTGGTGGGCCGTTGCGGTGTTGAGGCTTTTAAGTCCTTGGTTGCCTTTTCGAGCACAAATAACGACTGAAGAAAGTTTTCAACGATATCCATCACCGTATCGAGATCCTGGCGACTCGGACGATGTGCGCGGTGCATAGAGGCGCTCCCGGCGTCCAAGGCAACTTCCAAAAACGTCACGGCGGATTTGCTCAATAGCCCTGCTGCCTCCATGGCCTTTAGATGACTTGCGAAAGTTCTCTTGTCTCCTACTTTGCTGACCATTGCCGTCTCGATGATGGCCCGCGCTCCCATCATCGCAATCGAGCGACTGTCAGAGTGCATCGCATTGTAGACTTCCCCCAGTAGCAAGCGGATCGCGATTGGAACTTTGTGCTGCCACTTCGGCAGCCAACGTGTTACCGGCGGCGGGAAGAGCGTTTCCTCCGCGTCGGGATCTTCCGAGAACCAGAAAATTTTACGAAGTACCACTTCCTCGCAACCCCGACACTGGAACACGTCATAAGTTGTCGACCAATGAAACCCCTGCTCTTCATTCTCGCCAGTAAACCGAATCCGCTTTACGAGCGTGTGGAGAGTATTGCCGTGACAATCGTTGCAATGGAGGGTGACAAGATCGCCTTCTTTTTGCGCCGCCATATATTCCGTCAGTATACGACTTCGAAAAGCAGGCGGTTTTTTGAACGCGCTGCGCGCTTAGAACAAGTTCGGACTGTGCGGCCAACGGTTCGACTCGGGACCGAATGCGCACGGATTTCGGTTGCTTGCGGCTGGGAGTATAATGCCGATACGCAAAGCCAAGGCGGGGACCTCGCAATATACGAGCCGCCGTCGCCGCTGGCGGGCGAATTGTGCACCGGCCATCTTGGTTTTGCAAATTGACATCTTGGCATGAAGGAGGTCGAGTATGAACAAGGGTAAAGCGGAATGCAAACCGCAGCTACTACGCGAACATTTCTGTAAACTCATCGAGGGGAAAGGCGAGTCTCAAAGCCCGTCAGATGCCGAATCCGATGCGGAGTCAAAGTTCCAGGATCAGGTACCCATCCAAGAAAAGGCCGCTAGAGATGCGGCAATGCCTGGATCGCCTCGGTGACGTGCACTCCACCATGCACAAAGCATGGATTTATCGGCGGCGAGCAGAAAGGGCCAGTGTATTGGCACATTTCTGCGCCACGGCGTCAAGGGGGATATTACATCGCGTTCAAATGGCAGTGGGTGTGTTACAACCCCACGGTGATCTGCGACTGATCTTTCTGGATCTATGGATGTGATAGACTCGGAAACAGTTTTAGACGTTTATGTTTCAGAAAGGAAAGAGATATGGCAAAAGAATCGACAAGGCTCAAGAGTGAAGCGGGTAAGGCGATGCACGCCAGAAATAAGGTGACGCGAAGTCTCGCTGGCGAGGTACTGCGCCAAGCTCAGACACCTAAAAAAAGCGGCGGCAAACGCGTACCGAAGCGCTGAAGGGAACTGCGAATACTATTGGATCACCGTGATGCTTGTCACAGGATGAATCTCCACCCCATGGCGGGGCGAATCAAAGAGAGGAAGGCGGACGCAAATCTTTTCTACCAAGATCTGATTGCGTTCAACTTGAAGAACAAGGATCGTGAGATGCCGTATTTCGGCCAGGATCTTCTGGAGAAGTCACTTGTGCGAGGGCCGCGGTCCGAAAAACGATACCAGGAAGCTCGCGCCAACTGCCTTCGATTAGGCAAGACCGAGGGCATCGACGCCACTCTTCGGAGACATAGCGCGAGCGCCATTGTCGCTCCGTCATTGACGCCGGCGTCTCGCGCCTCACTATTTCAGACTGGAGCGACGTGACCGTACCTCCGAACACCGCGCCCGCCTGCGCGCTAATCAGCGCCCCGAAGGGTCCAATCGTTCAGTGCTGGATGGCGATCACCGCGCTCGATCGCGTTGCCGAAGTTGCTCTTCAGCAGGCAGGTCCGCGCGGATGCGTGGCAGGCATCGTCAAAGAGCATGCTTTCACAACGGCAATTCTTGCACGAGCATAGAATTCCATTAGCACTTCAGATTGAAGCATCGCACAACATTGCGCTGTCGCCCAAACAACACCGCTTTGTAATCAGAGCGCAATCTTGCGTTTATAGACTCGGGTTCGCTCATGAAATTCTCCATTCTCGTCTCGATTCTTACCTGCGTCGTTCCGCTGGCCGCGCAGGACCGCGCCACCATCAACGGCACCGTGACCGATCCTTCCGGGGCCCTAGTGACCGAGGCGCAAGTCACGCTGAGCTTCGCCCACGACCGGTCTCCGCCGCGAGACCACCAGCAACCAGCGCGGACTTTATGAATTCCCCTCGTTGCAAGTGGGAAGCTACACGCTCTCGATTTCCAAGAACGGCTTCAAGCCTTCGGTGGTCAACAGCGTCGATCTGTTATTCGGTCAAGTCCGCACCGTGGATGTCCGGCTGGCCGTCGGGGCGACTACCGAATCGGTGCAGGTCACGGCGACCAACGAATATCTGAACCGCGACAACGCCGAGGTCGACGGCGTGATCGAATCGCCGCAGATCCGTGAAATTCCGCTCAATGGCCGCAACTGGGCCACGCTGATGACGCTCGCGCCGGGCGCGATCAACACCGGCGGCGGCGCGCAACGCGACATTCGCTTTGACGGCCACTCGCTTGACGATAGTAATTTCACCTTCGACGGAATCGATGCCAGCGGCGTGCAGGAGCAGACCGAGAAAGCCGAGACGCGCCTGAGCATTTCGATGGACGGCATCGCCGAATTTCGCGTCGGCACCAGCGTCTACACAGCCGAACAGGGCGCCGCGGGTGGCGCGCAGATCAACGTTGTGTCGAAGACCGGTAGCAATCAGTTTCATGGCTCCTTGTATGACTATTTGCGCAACTCGGCCCTCGATTCGCCGGGGCCGTTCGATTCCGGCGTGGTGCCGCCGTTCCGATTGAACCAGTTCGGCGGGCAGTTCGGCGGGCCGGTCATTAAGGACAAGGCGTTCTTCTTCGTGAACTTTGAGGGGCTCAACCAATCGCTCGATCAGACACTGATCGGCTTTGTGCCCAACGCGGCGTTTCGCGCGCAGGTGCTGGCCACGTCGCCGGTTCTCGCTCCGATCATGAATGCGTTTCCCAAAGGCCAGGTTCCCGTCGACTCGGCGACCGATCAGATCAGCATTCTGGGCCACAACACCGTGCGCGAGGATTCCGGAATGTTCCGTTTCGACTACCGGTTCTCGGACAAGAGCAGCGCGTTCGTTCGCTACAGCATCGACAATGCGCTGATCAACAACCCGCAGGACGCGCTCGGTGATACCAACACGATCCCGGTGATCCCCCAGAATCTGGTGCTGCAATTCCAGCACATCTTCTCGCCGACGACAGTCAATGAATCGAAGTTTGGATTGAACCGGGTCAATTATCACAACTGGAACTACGGCACGTCGCCGATCAGCGTGTCCTCTTCGAATTTTTCGGGCCTCAGCGACAACACGCTCGATGAAGAGGTCGGCACGACCTTTTCCTACATCGACAACCTGACCATGGTTCATGGCCGGCACACATTCAAATTCGGCGCCGACATCCGCCGAATCCGTTTGAACAACTCCGGCAACGCGATCCGCGACTCATCGATTGATTACGCCTCGCTCCAGGATTTCATCAACAATAGCGCGGATAGCGCGTCCGTGTTGGAGGGAGAAGGGATTCGCGGAGATCGCCGGACGTTCATCATGGGGTACGCGCAGGATGAGTTCAAGGTCACTCCCAATCTGACCCTCAACATTGGCCTGCGCTACGAGCTCTACACAGTGGCTCACGAAATTCTGAATCGCTCCGCCGTGGTGGATATTATCGGCTGCGGCGGATTCTGTCCGAAAGGAACACCATTTTATAATCTCAACCCCAATGACTGGGGACCGCGCTTCGGTTTCGCCTGGGCGCCACCGATGCTGGGCGGCAAGACCGTCATCCGCGGCGGATACGGAATTTATTACGGCGGCAATCAGAACGACGATTTCAGCGATCCCATGGAGAGCGCCGTCCCACGCTACGGATTCACGTCGTCGGATTTTGCAAATCTTTCTTATCCGCTCGACCAGTTCATCACGCCCCAAAACGCGCTGTTCACTCCCAAGGCTATCGATCGCTATCGCAAGGATCTGTCGTATCAGAGCTACAACCTGCTCATTCAGCAGCAACTGCCCGGAAAATTCCAGCTTCAGACTGGATACCAGGGAAGCGTCGGCCGCCACCTATTCGACCGCTACACCGTCAACCTGATCAATCCAGCCACTGGCACGCGTCCGCTCAGCCAGTTTTCACAGTTCGGGCTCAAAGCGAACGACGCAAACGACAGCTTCAACGCGCTTCAAGTCTCGCTCGAACGTCGCTTCACGGGCGGATTTTTGTGGCAGACGCAGTACATGTGGTCGCACGGCATCACGGACGGGTCTATCGGAGCGGGGGAAAGCGTCTCTTTCCAGGATCAGGCTTGCCGGGTCTGCGATCGTAGCAGCGCGCCCTTCGACATCCGCCACAGCATGACCTCTAATGCGATTTATCAGCTTCCCTTTGGTCAGGGCCGCCGCTATCTGAATCAGAACGATCTCGCTTCGAAACTTTTCGGCGGCTGGGAGGTTTCCGGAATCGCCACCGCGCGGACCGGGATGCCGATCAACATCACGCTGAAGCGCCCCACCAGCGCACTGCCGGACGGCAACAACAGCAGCCAGCGCCCGAACCTGGTACCCGGTGTGCCGATCTACGCCGCGAACCAGACCATCGACAACTGGTTCAATCCGGCCGCGTTCGCGATCCCGGCCAAGGGCACCTGGGGCAATCTCGGACGCTATGCCGCACGAGGACCGGGCTACTCCGAGTTCGACACCGCCCTGCAAAAGGCGTTTCCGATCGGCGAAAGGTTCAAGCTGAATTTCCGCACGGAAGTGTTCAACATCTTCAATCAAGCGATCTACGCGAACCCGTCTGGCAGTATCGGATCTGATCCCACGAATCCGTCCGCGAGTTTCGGACGAATCACTTCGCTGCTAAACACGGGCGCAGTTGGAACTGGCACGCCGCGCCGCATTCAGTTTGCGTTGCGGCTGGACTTTTAGCATGTCGCGCCGCTGGAGAGCTGTATTGTTAGCGGCCCCGCTGGCACTTTTCGCGCAGCGGCCGGGCACGCCGTCCGCGGATCCACTGCTTAGCGAGCCAGGGCCGACATTCCGTATCGCGGACCGTCAGTTGCCGAGCCCTCTGACGCTCATCGCCTACGGAGACCAGCGGTTCACAGATCAGGCCAACGTACGAGCAACCGATCCGCGTGTGCGCCGGTGGTTGGTGGAGCAGATCGCGGCCGAGCGCCCTGCGGGGGTGATCATGAACGGCGACGTCCCGCTGTCCGGCGATGTTGTCAATGATTACACCGTATTTCAATCGGAGACGAAACCTTGGCGCGACGCGCACCTTCGGGTGTTCCCGGCGCTCGGCAACCATGAGCTACATGGAGATTTGCAGCAGGCGCTGGAGCACTGGTGGGCGACGTTTCCCGAACTGCGAAACCGGCGTTGGTATTCCGTGCAGTTCGGATCACGAGTCTATCTGCTCACCCTGGACAGCGATACTTCTCTGTTGCCGGAGAGCGAGCAGGCCCGCTGGATCGAGGCGCAGATCCATGGGCTTCCGTCCTCGATCGATTTCGTGATCGTGGCTCTCCATCACCCACCGGTCGCCGACATTCAACAGCACATCCAGGTGAGCCACAATCCGAGGCCAAACGAGATCGCACTGCGGGATTATCTGTCCAAAGCCGCCAGGACTTCGCACGCAGCTTTCCTAGTAAGCGCCGGGCACATTCACAATTACGAGCGATCCGTCTACGAAGGCGTCACCTACCTGGTTTCCGGCGGCGGCGGGGCAGTACCCCACTACGTTGAGCGGACGCCTGAGGATCAATACAAGAGCGTCCTGTTCCCCAACTATCACTACATGAGACTCAGCATCGGCAAGGACCGTATGCACGTGGGCATGTACCGCGTGGTCGATCCTGAAGCGAAAACGCTTCGCATTGAGCTCAAAGACATCTTCGATATTGCAGCGAAGTCTGGCTCAAGCGGAGCTGGAGATCGGCGATGAACGCCGAGTCAGCGAGATTTCGAGCAAAAGCGCGATCGTCTCGCGTTCCGCCCGGATCTCGCCAGCATATCTGGCCAAGGTCGGCCAACCGCTTGATCAACTAACATTTGCGCCTGACGCCGACGGCATCACCCGGGCCCGAGCCAATCGGAACCGGCGGCGACTGAGCGTCGAGCGGCCCTAACTATGTGCACGAGCCGCCCTCGTCCGCCCGAGATCGATCGACCTCTCGATTGTAAATGACTTATTTTAGAAGGTTTGCCGAAGGAAATCGGGGAACCCCGCAAATCGTGGGGAGGAGACTCTTTTTTAGGGAGCCGACAAAACGGAGCGCGCCCTACGCGATCGGCGCTGGGCGGCCGAACTGGGCGTGATCGTTATTTGGGCACGATTTGGAGCAGTTTTTTGCTAGCTGGAAAGCTAATGGGGAATATGACGTTGAAAATATCTCCCGCACTGAGATCCTTTGTGCCTCCGGCGACCAGCTGGATTCGCAGAGGTGTGGCGATTGAGAGGTGATGCGAATCCGCGGGTTCGACCGGTTCACCTTGCACGAAACGTTCAAAGCACGCCCATTCTTCAGGGCTGTCCGCAGCGCATCGAGCGCGGTGCAGGCGCAACACCGAGTGGCTAGAGCCCGCCTTCTGGACGAGGGAATTCCAGGGAATTTCTCCCGTTGATGGAAACTGAAACGCCGAGGCTTCTAATTCGGCGTTCGTCGAAGTGATCACGATTGGGTTCGTTTTGCGAGCGCGGGCAAGATTCAAGACTCCTCCAACCGAATAGTCCCGCGGAAGCGCGACCTTCGGGTTTTTATCGAGGTCCTGTTTAATATCCGACGTGGAGATCAGACTCCACTTTATGTCCTGCGCACCCCAGTACTTGTTTTCACTGGCCAGGATGAAGGCAGCTGAAGAAACCAGAGGAGCAGCCTGGCTGGTTCCGCTGATTTGAGGTAATCCGCCGCAGACGCAAGAGCCTCGGGCGAAAATATCGACCTGGTTCATGTCGTGATTGCTGTAAGACGCTGGCGTGAACGGGATTCCGTTTTGATCGAGGGCGCCTACAATCAGAATGTTATTGAAGGCCGACCGATCCGTAGCAAACGCATAGGGAACGCTGTGAAGGTCGGGCCTGCTCTCGTTTCCGGCCGCTGCGACAAACAGAAACTGAGACGCCTCGGCGTACGGATTGATCGGGTATTTTTGCGCTCCGGCCGCGCTGATGTTGAAGATCCAGACTCCGGTGTGTTTCCTGTCGGCCGCTTTTTGGATCGATGTGTCCAACGTTGTCAGATCCCACACCCATTCGACTGATTGGTCCGACTCATCTTTTTCGTCCGCGCGCGCTTTCCGCTCCAGTTTGGCAATCACGAGCGCTTTGGGGGGAATAGGGCCGAGAGGCGTCGTGACTTCATTGAAATTGAACGTTCCGTGCTTCTGCGGATCCTCATCGGAGTAGTCGCGGCCGCTCACAGAAACAAGGCGGGCGTCCGGGGCCAATAGGTTTTGAGGTACTGAGAATCCTGAATCCGCAAGCACCAGCCGTGTCGAAAACGGGCTCGTGATCGAGGGGACTGAGAGGATGTCGCTCGCTTTCAGGCAGACGTTATTGCACGAAATTTCTTGCTGGGAGGACGCCGGCATAAACTCCGACCAGACTTTGTGACGTGCGTCTACTGGCGCGGCGCTCGCCAGTGAGATTAGCTGAACAATATCGAAATGAGAAAGCTTTTCGATGGGAAACAACAAGGTGTTGATCGCCGAAGGAACCACGCGCCGTCTCAGAAGCTCCAGAAACGCCAATTCTTTAGCCGCGGAATCATTTGCTGGAGCGGTTGAGTATGCCGTAAAGGCCTTTCCAGAACGCACAAGAACTGCCTTAAAGGATTCCGGAGTGTTCCCGGGCTTGAGAAATGCCATTGAGAGCTCGGATGCGTACTGGCTCGGGGTTAAGTCTGGAACGGCCAGTCCTGAGAACTGCGGGCCGCTTGGAAAATCTAGACTATCGCCTATAAGCACGCGTTTGCGACTGATTAAGTCAGCCTTCGCGGCATTCCGCCGCAAAATCTCGGTTTTGTAAATGCCAAAAGCAATAGGAGCGTTGCCCGTGACCAGGAACTCCCGCATGATGATGGCGTCGAGGCCGTCGCCGTCGTGAGACGTCAGCGTATACTGACGATTCGTCGCATTTTGCACAAGGAAGCGAAGGAAATCCGCGTCTGCCGGATCCTTTACGTCGTCGTCTAGGTTCCGTGGGATCCAGTGTGCGAACGAGCGCGCTTCCGATTGTGCAATTGCATGTGTGGAAGCGAACAGGAAAAGCGAAAAAATCGATTTGACGCGAGTAGTCACTTTCCTTCTAGCATCTTCGTAATTTCTTTTTCGCCGAGACCCAACACGTCGAGGCTCACTTGCTTTCCGCCCACAGCGGCACCTTTCAGTCCAAGTTCCGGCCGCCATAGTTTGTATCCGACCGTTAGCGGAGTCGTAGAGCTGATCGTCACAGTTTTCTGTCCGTCATAACCGACCTTGAAGGTTGGAAGCCAGGCTATGAGCTTGTCAAGGAAACCCGCGTCAAATGAACTACTTCCGGTAAACGAGTAATCGAGTGTATCCACTACCAGAACGCGATGCATGAACCAGAAACCGCCAGCCTTCGTTAGAAGACTGTTGGTACTGTCATTCAACGCGACACCGTTCATTATGTCGGTGAGTGTTGGCAACGTATAAAACGCCGCCCTGAGGCCAGTCGCCTTCACGACTACACCTTTAAAGTTGCAAAAATCAACCCCAGTGGAAGTTCGACTCTTAGACGTGCAGGCAGGTTTTTGGGCCGGAGTGGAGTTCTTGGTGTTCTTGCCGTCTCCTGCGGCGGGCGTTGGCGTCGGGCTAGGCGTTGGCGTCGGGGTCGGCGTGGGTGTCGGGGTCGGCGTTGGCGTGGGGCTTGCCGTTTTTTGCGCACCGAGGAGGCTGCTCAACTGCGTGAACGCCACGTCAGCGGAGATTGTTCTGCCTGTTGAGATCGGCATTGAAGCATATGACGTTGGCTGGGTTTCAAATGACTTTTGATAGCCCGGATTTCTATGCGCCGGAGTGTCGATAGATTCCCAAGTCGAAGCTGGCTTCTTAGCCTCGGTTGCGTTGACGATGGTCCCAAGCATGGCAGTGCCGTCAAAGGGAGGGCACTGAATGTAAAAGGGTCTGTTCTTCTCAATACCATCGGCCAGCATTTTTAATGGACAATCAGCGCCTCTTGCCGTGGCGGCAAGAAGCGCTAAGGATGCTGCAACGCACGCACAAATGTTTTTGAATTTCATATAGCTCCTAAGCCGGAGTTTCCGTCTTGCTTCGCGGCTGCGAATATTATACAGCGATCACCTCGATTGCAATCAAGTTTTTAGGGAATGCGCTATGTGACGGGCGTGTCAGCCAGGAGTTTTTCGTTATGACTGATATGACCGCGAGTAAATGAAACGAAATAAAGCGAAATGTAAGCCGCCAGAGTTTTCCTTCGCTCTTGCGAAGACCTGCGTAGTCGCGCACGGGTCTCGCCACAAGCCGAAATCACAAAGTGATGCGGCCGTCCGGTGACATCACTGAAAGTTATTGAATTATCAAGACTTAGGCAAAGCCTGGATGCCTAGCTGTTCGACGGCGCACGCTACTCCTGCGACTGATTTGATTCTCGTTCCGTGCAAGCCGATGCTCTATGATCTAGAAAATCGGCCGATGCACAGAACGTGACCTACGTGTCGCCCCGTTGACACTTCGAGGCGGTGAACGTCGTGGTCATCGAGATGTGGAGGAAGCATTACACAACACCGTGCGTCCGCACAGTGCGCTGGGCTATCGAGCTCCCGCGCCGCTGAGCTGGGTTGCGGCGGCGTAACCTCGGCACCGGTTGAGTCTCCCTTCGCCTGCCGGAGTGTCCCTAAGGCGCCGAGCGGCGGCGTCCAGGCTCTGTCGATGAACGCGCTGCGCTCGGCCTGGACTCCGCTGCTCGACGGCCTAAAGATCCTCAGATGCAGGCGAAGGGAGACTTCGAAGGTCGCCCTACCCGGATTTCGCGCTCTGAGTTATACTGTCTATCGAACTGGTACAAATTATCGGTCAGGGCAGGTTACCGAGACTTCTACCATGAACTCCTGTAGGCGCAGCGGAAGGGTCGCAATAAGCATCTTGACGATTGCGCTATTGCCTCTTGTAGGTCAATCATCAGGTGCCGACTCATCGAAAGAATACCCGCGGGAGTACGCCTTTTTTCGAGCAGCGTTCGAACGTCGAAACGGCACGGTTCACCAGAACGACCTCGACCGAACGTTCAAAGAAGTTGTGATTGCTGTGGAGCGTCTCCAGCGCTGCGCCCCCAAAATCACGTTGGGCGGCATGCTCTCTCTAGTGATTTTCGAGAGCGGGGCGCGGCTTGCATTTTATAACACGAAAGATCAGGAAAATTCATTTCGAAAACGCCTGAGGGCCGACCTACCATTTTGGCAACAGCCGTTCGCTCGATACAGCTACCAGTTCGGCATTGTACCTGTCCATACCTCTATTCTTCGTCCCTGCATGCCGGGGACGCAACCATTAAGAAAGGCATTCGATGAGGCAGCATTGCGTGCGGGCTTCACACCGAGTGAAAAGGATTTGGAAAGTGTTCGGCCTGAGTTCGACGAGGTGTGTGGGAAAGTGATTCAATCACGGGTGCCCGACAAGCCGCGCGCAGTCGATTATTATATCTTGAACAGTCATCGGGACTTTGACGTACCGAAGAATTCCAGCGGCAGCGATCTGAAGAATCTTGGACGCTTCCCGTTCTTCACACCGGCAGTTACGACTCCACTCTTCTTCCATGAAATGGAGACGGATTGTCGCACCATACAGGACGATGGCGCGGCAATTTGTGCCTGGGGTGGAGGGGACAAGTCGTACTGCACCAAGGAGCGCCAAGACGCGATCCTTGCTTCGTGGGCCGCCTCCGTGCGGCGGTAGCCCGCTGGCAGTCGAGGGCGTCGGAAGCAGGCGCGGGGGGCCTTGTGGTCAGCAGAAGGCGATAGCTGCATCGGGATTCGTCGATGTGCTTCACTCCGGTGGCGCTTGATTTTGATGGGTATTAAAAGAATGAACCCGCCCTGATGTCCTTCCCTACGCCCGCCGGGCTATCGCGTTTTGTCGGATCCTCAATAAAAAAGAAGTCTCCTACCGACAATTGCCCTCGTTTCAGACAAACAAGCCGGCCTCGCACCCTTACGGTCGCGGCTCCGCTAGCGCACGGATGGCTTTGATCACCTGGAGCCATGTGGACGACCCGGGATCGATGAACACGAAGTGGCCGGATTGCGCGTCGATGGCGGCGTGTACGGCGTCGCCGGCGCGTTTGGCGGCTTCGACGTAGGCCGGCATCTCGGCGGCGAACATGCGTCCGGCGAAGATTTCCTGCGGAACGCCGAGGGGCAGCATCTCGACGGGTGAGCCTTCGCGATAGCGTTGGGCGCGCTCTTCGGGTGAGCCGCCCATGAGTTGGGTGATCACGGGTGCGCCGCAGACGGGCTGCTGGAGGGGAAGCGTCGCCTTGAGGTCGCCGGGGCCGTCGAGATCGACGACGCCTTTGAGGCGTAGCGGGTCCTTGACGAAGAGCACGCTCGATTCGGGGAGTTTGGAACGCGCGGCCAGCCAGAGTGCGAAGTGTCCGCCAGCCGAGTGGCCGATGGCGACGACGCGCGTGAGGTCGAGTTCGTTCTTCGCGGCGATCTGGCGCAGGTGATCGGCGCCAGCCGCGATGTCCTGGAAGGTGCCCGGCCAACCGCCGCCGTCGTTGCCGAGGCGCCGGTATTCGAGATTCCAGGTGGCGAAGCCGTTGGCGGTGAGATCGGCGGCGATGGGGCGTACGAGATCCAGAGCGACGGCGCGGTCGTCGAGTTTTCCGAGTTTGGCGACCCAGCAGCCGCCGTGAACAATGATGACGACGGGATGCGGCCCTCTCCCAGCAGGGAGGCGCAGTTCGCCGAATTGCAACGTGCCGGTGCCGTAAGCAATGCGGGTGGCGTCGGAGACGGGGAGCTTCAGGAGGTCGTCAGGGGTTCGTTCCTGAGCAAAGAGCGGGGCGAGGAGCAGCAGCGAAAGGGCGGGGTGGCGCATATCTAGTCAGTATATTCTTGGTAATTTCGTTCGCACCCGCCGTTTTGTCGTACCGCACAAGCGTTATCATGCAGTCGAAGGGAAGGGCAAACGATGATCGAGTGCGACCTGTGCGGCCAAGCGAAGGAGTGTCAGCAAAAGGAGATCGAGAGCAAGGAATACGACATCTGCTCTGAGTGCTGGAATCCGCTGGCGGAAAAACTGAAGGGAAAAGGCAGAACGAAGAAGGAACGAGAAATGGTTTTCTTACCGCCACTGCCCAAGGAACCGGAACGGACGGAGCCGAAGCCGTTGCCGGGAGAACCACGAAAGATTTGGGGGGGCTTGGGTGGGCCGCAGTAGGCCGGCGAATGGTGTCACCTGCCCTACATGCGGAAGTTCCAAAGTTAAGTTATGGACGACGAAGATCGCTTCAGCCTTGCCGTTTCTCAAATCGTCAATTAGCGTTTGATGTATGACGAACTGACCGGCAAGACGGAGGGTGGCAGTAATGAGATCGTTAATTGAAAAGGAACGCTCACGTCAAAAACGTGGTCAGCGGAAAGCCGCCCGGCTTAAAGCGGTAGTTTCTGGAAGGCTCCAGGCGGAAATCTTCGCTTAAATTCATCTTCAGTATCGATGACCATTTGCGCTAGCTTCGATGGGTTCCATCTGCGCTCATAGGAGCCGCCGATTTTGCTTCCATCTCGAATTACGCTCAGGACCGGAGACGGCAGCCCCTCACGCTCTGCACGGACGCTCCATGCGATTAGATCGGCGACCTGCAAAAGCGGGAATTTAATGTCTGTGTCGAATGTGATCGATCCCATCTTGTTGGCTATGTCTCCGGGAAGCGTGGAGCGGGCGTGTTCATATTGTGCTTTAACGTCGACATCGAGTGTCGCGTTGCTCTCCGTGTCCATAACAAACGCGAGCCGGTCCTTGTGATCGCGGAACTGCTTATTCGAAACCTCGACTGCGAGAGACGCAAGACCGTGAAAACAGAAAAAGTAGGGATGGTAGTACGTCTGCTTGACAACGTCGTCGCCAATGGCTGATCGATATTCGTCCCAGTTGATAGTCGAAGCGACCTCCACCATGCGGTGATTGAATTTGTTCACGACCATCGCTAGCTGCAAGCGCTTTGCGTCCACAGCGGCCTGCGTCCATCCCTTAAACTGCTTGCCAAAATCCCCGTCTCCCTTACGCACGCATTCGCTCGCCTTGAAATAATCGATGCGCGGCGGTGTCTGTAGTTCGCGACACCAGTCCTGCTCGATTGCGAACCAGTCCAATGTGTTGGCTACGTATCCAGCCAGGACGAAAACGCCCTTGCCGTGCTCTCCGCTGCCATCGCCATAGAGCGCAAGCATGGCTAGAAGATCCTTGCCTCTGCGGAAAAGCACCTGGACAAGCTGCCCAATGCCCGTCCGGGCACGCCAAAAGTCCGGTGCGTAGTTCTGCGCCGTGTGCTTGTCGAACGGAAACGGGAATTGATCTTGGTCTGTATCATATTGAAAAATAATATCATTTGCGCCTGGGGCATTGCCTTTCCGGGGTAGGGTGTGGTACACGCACCAGAAAGACTCTATCGTGCACCACCACGAGCCGAAAGGTAGGCAAGGATTCTGCCTTCACGGACGCCAGAAGCGCCCGCCGACTGCACTGTGCTGTCTCATTCTACAGGAGAATTGCGCATGCATTGTGAAGTAAAATCCAAGAATTTTGAGGCCATCGTCGCCTCAACGAGTGTCCGTGCACAGTGTAACTGACAGAACTCTACATCGGCAGGAAAGATCCGGCCTACGATGGCAATTTCCTGGCGACGAGGAGGTTCAGGTTGTCTTCGTAGGTGATGTCAAACGGGAAGCCGTCGCGCGGAAAGAGGCGGGAAACAATTTGGACCCGCACGGCACGGGTGTTGTGCTCCTTCGATACATTTTCCAACTGAAAGATGCTTGTCGCCGCCGGGTCGCCCCCCGCTGCGGCAGCGTTTAGCGCGTCGTTCGATAAGTCTGGGGTCACGAGCTGAAACACCGTCGCCAGCATCCCTGCCAACAACCGCCGTAAAAATGCGTTATCGTCGACCCCTGGCAGCGGAGCTGCGCAAGTTACAGCGCGAATTACATCCCCGTAGCGGGTAATTAGAGTTTGCTCGTCGTCGCCGGCAAAGGCTGCGGCCTCCGCAGCAGCAGACTCCGGCTTACTCCTTCGCGACATGAGACCATGTAAATAGTAGTCTTCAATGGTTCCTCGCCGCAGAACGAAGCAGCCGACTTCTTCGAGTGCAGCCAGAAGGACCTTGACCTGAGTACTTAACTCACTCCATTGCTCGCCATGGACCAGAGCCGTTAAGTCGTCGGTCTCGGCGGTTAACAAAACGGCCCAGACGGCGCGACGGCGGGCCTTCTCCTCCTCTGTGTCAAGTGACCGTTGAGCGATGTAAGCGTGCCTCGCGGCCAGCGGGCTAATGGCGTCGAAGTTGTTAGCTGTCATCTCGGCGACTCTCGACCGAATCGGCCGATCGAGGTCCGTAAGGGCTTCTTGCCCATACTGATTCGCCACTTCTCGGGCGCATTCAAGCGTTGAGAATGTGTTGACGAGCGCATTGTCATCAGCCACGGCATCGAGATCCACCAAGCAAACGACTCGCTTCGCCATCAGCCGGAACAGCTTCGCCGTCTCAGAGATTTCCTCCTTGCCTGTGACCGGGACGATCTGCGTCCCCGCACTGAAGATTGGAATGTTCAAGCGACTGATTAGCCCGTTTACGATAATCTCGTCGCTCGGTCCCTCAACCAGCAAGACCGCGTTTGCGAAGACCGCAACCCGATGGCTTTCCCCGAGACGGGCGATTAGCGCCTGAAGCTTACGATTTTGCAATTCTGCTGCATCGCCGGGCACCTGGCGAGGCGGTGTACGGCGATTTGTAAAAAACACTAGATCAGAAATCTGCGCAAGACTGCGGACCGAGAGCATGCTTGGGGAGTGCGTTGACAGAACGATCACCTTCTTAGTCGGATCTTCGTAGGGATTTCCGGCGACCTGCAGCATTTCGCGCAAAAGGAACGCCTGAAGCAGGGGGTGGAGGGACATTTCTGGCTCGTCGATCAGAAGCGCACCCGCCTCCTCATCGTAGAGCGCCGCAACCAGGCCGACCAGTTGGATGATACCGCTGGCTTCGAAGTTCGATCCGTAGAGAGACAAGTCCCCCTCCGTACCGAATGACAGTTCGACTCCGCCCGGCCCCCACTGTAGTCGCAATCGAGACCGGAAAAGCATTTCCAGGCGCGCCTCGACTTTGACACGCAGATCCGCGCGAAGGTGGAGAGCAAGGAGGTCGCCAATGATACTTTCAATTTGAATTCGTTTGTCCAGCAAACCCAAATGACCCACACCGACACTTTGATACGGATCGAAACGGATATTGTGGATGGCTCCACGACCGGGCTCTAAGGGTGCCGAACGGCCTGCCGCAAGAATCCGGACCATGTTGATCCCTGATTCTCGGCGCAGGGAAGCCGCTGCCGCCCTCAACGCCTGCGTCTTGCCAGCACCGTTGGGGCCGACAAACGTGGTCAATCCTGATCGGAGCGTCAAACGCACGTTACCGCCACCGAATAGTCCTTGTGGCGCTGGGAAGCTCAGGTCTAATGGAAATAGGATGTCATTTCGTCGCTGTCGTATCCGAGCATCAATCGCGAACGCTGGCATTGCAAATTCTCTCCCGGACCGAGGTGATTACAGGCCACCTAACCCCCACAGCCTACAACAGATCGCGTCGACCTCCAAAGACGCCTCCCACGAACGCCAGCCTGCCCGGGTCCACACCGATTCGCCGCGCGGACTGCTCCTAGACGAGGCCCGCAACGTTCGATGACGCACCAGCCGCTCCGCCCAGGTTGTCGCCGGCGGCAGCGGGTTGTAGCCCGGGAACTCGATGATCGCCGGCACGTACAAATCTCACGACGCCCGCAATTGCTTTTCCGAACTTTACATTCGTCCTCGGAACGGCGTCATCACCGTTCATTCGCGGGGCAACTACTCAATCAAAGATTTGGTCTAGGATACGCTCCGGCGGGTACGCTGGGATTCGAGCGGCGCTTTTGCGCCTCGGCCCAGGATTTCTGCACCTCCTCGGGGAAACTCGGGAGCAGCGAGTTGATTCTGCGCTGCATTTCGGCGACGATTTGTGGATACTGTGGCGCAACGTCGTAGCTTTCATCCGGGTCGGATGCGAGGTTGTAAAGCTCAGGACGCGCGAGCGAATAGTTGAGGCGTCCCTCAGGCGGCGCCGGCGTGTAAGCGGCGGTGTTGTGCCGCGCGACGTGCAATTTCCAGTTCATCCAGCGCGCGCATTGCAGATCCCAGCCGTCAAAATACAGTAAGGCCTCGCGATCGATGGATGCTCTGTGCCCCGTCAACAGAGGCCAGATGTCGATTCCGTCCAGTGGTTTCGTGGGCAACGCGGCTCCGCATTGGCGCGCGATGGTGGGAAACATATCGAGCATCGACGCCAGTCCGTCGCACACGCGATTGGCAGGGATCCTGCCCGGCCACACGGCGAGGAACGGCTCGCGCACCCCGCCTTCGTAGGTGGTGTTCTTGCGTCCGCGCAGTTTTCCGGGGCTGCCCTGATACCAGGGGCCGTTGTCGCTGGTAAAAATGACGAGCGTGTTCTGTTCGAGGCCGTTTTCCTTGAGCGTGCGGCGGATTTCTCCGACGCTCCAGTCGATTTCCTGAACCACGTCCCCGTACAGGCCCTCCGACGATTTTCCACGGAAGCGTTCGGAGGCGCCCAGCGGAATGTGCGGGTAGGTCTGCGGCAAGAAAAGAAACATCGGCGAACCGCGGCTTTCGCGAATGAATCGGATGGCCTGCTCGGTATAGCGCGGCGTCAGAGTTGAGAGATCGGTTTCCTGTTCGATGACCTCGGTGTTGTGCATCAGCACGCGCGGATTCATGTCGTTGCTATAGGGGATACCGAAGTATTCGTCAAAACCTCGGCTGGTCGGCAGGTATTCGACCGGACGCCCCAGGTGCCACTTGCCGATGCAGATGGTCCGGTAGCCGCGATTCTTCAGCACATTGGCGAGCGTGACTTCGTCCAGATTCATGCCACCTTTATCCTGCGGAAAAAACACGTGCGGAACGCCGACGCGGGTCGGATAACGGCCGGTGAGCAGGGCCGCGCGCGACGGCGAGCAGACCGGATCGGCGGAGGAAAAATTGGTGAATCGCACGCCGGCGGCGGCCATGCGATCGAGATTGGGAGTCGGAATCTTGGAGCCGTAGCAGCCCAGATCGCCGTAACCCAAATCGTCGCAAAGAATGAAGATGATGTTGGGTGTTTTCGACGGAGCAGCACCAAGGCGCGCTGCCAGTGTGGAGGCCATGGAAGCAAGAAAGGAACGGCGATGGATCATTCGCGAATCATTATACTCGCGGTGGTGGACAGCCGGTCTGGCTGGCTGTCTCTGCCACAGCGGCATACCCGCTCCGCGCGCCTGAGCTGCGACTGCAGGGAGCCGTGTGGTCCAGGAACTCGACGTAGCGCGAGGCCAGGACCGCTAGCTGGTTGCCTCCGTGCAGCCAACGTGCAGCCACGCCAGCGGTCGGCGTTGCCTGTTGCTGCCAGATCGGCAGAAATGGCGTCGTGGAATCTATCAGTTACCGCACGTTGCCTCTGGCTGCCGTGGCGGGTTCCGGGTTCAAATCCCGGCGGCCCGACCAGATAACCCCTTTTCGTTTCAAACACTTCACTCAGAAATATGGCCCATCGTGCAGGCATATGCAGCCATGCGGGATCTCTCAGACGGGCTTCTTGCGTTCTTCGATCGAAACAACGCGCCGCGATTTTGGTTTCGGGGCTACCTTTGTCGGCGGCGGATTCGTTCCCACACGCTCCACACATCTGTCCACATCGGCCTTGACACCCGCAATGCCAGAGCAGAGAATGGTTACCTGGACAAATGACTAGGTGCATTTATGGAAGAAAACGTTGCTTGTGTAGGGTGCGGAAAACCAACCATGTTGTACGTCAAGGGCATCCCGTTGTGTGAGTCATGCGCGGCGGTTGCTGATCGCGAAGCGGAGAAGCCGGAGCACGAATCGGCGGGCGCTGTTGGTTAGATCGCGTTCGAGTCTACCGATCGGCCAAATGGCAAGAGATTCGCGGCATCTGGTAAATACGTAGCGACCGTCAAGCGGCATTAGCGGTTTGTCACTCTATCGACGGTAATCATGGTTGCGTAACAAATCCAGCCACGCGCAGACATTTCCCCGCAACATCTTCGAGGCGGACTCAATCATAGTGTTGCAGGAGGAAGATCCCGTGAAATTGAGCTTGTCCGGAATTGTTTTGTTCTGTGCCGTGTCGTGCATTCCGCTGCGCCCCGCACCTCTCGACGGCGACGCTTCATTCATCGGCTCGATGCACACCATAAAGGCACATGCGTCGACCGTACCCGAGAACGGCGATCTGAATCCCTACGGAGTAGCTGTCGTTCCGCAAAGTGTGGGCGAACTGCGCAAGGGTCACGTGCTGGTGAGCAATTTCAACAACGCTAAGAACCTTCAGGGCACCGGAACAACGATCGTCCAGATTTCGCCAGGAGACGGGACCGCGAAGCTGTTTGCGCAGATCGACGCGAGTCATCTACCCGGTTCTTGCCCTGGCGGCGTGGGATTGACCACGGCACTGGCAGTCCTGCGATCCGGATGGGTCGTCGTGGGTAGCTTGCCAACCAAGGATGGTACATCGGCGACGGCGGAAGCAGGTTGTCTCCTGGTGCTCAATAGCTCCGGCAAGGTGGTGGAGACCCTGTCAGGCGGTGACATCAACGGGCCCTGGGACTTAACGGCGCTGGACCTGGACTCTACTGCCGTTCTGTTCGTTACCAACGTGCTGAACGGGACCGTCGCCGCCAGCCCCGGCACGGTAACAAATGGAACTGTCCTCCGAATCGTCCTTTCGATTCCAAGAGGAGACGGCGATCCGACAGAAGTGTCGCGCACGATCGTTGGCTCGGGGTTCGGTGAGCGAACCGATCCGGCAGCCTTGGTGATTGGGCCTACGGGCGTCGGGTTGGGGGCCAATGGAACTCTGTACGTCGCGGATACGCTTGGCAACCGGATCGTCGCGATTCCGGACGCCGTGATACGGACCAACAGCGCGGGAACTGGAACTACGATTTCCGGCGGCAGCGCCCTCAACGGTCCGCTCGGCTTGTGTATTGCGCCTAACGGCGACATTCTGACCGTGAACGCAAACGACGGAAACATGGTCGAAACCTCGCCTGCGGGAATAGAAGTGGCTGTCAAGGGTGTGGATGTCACTGGAACGGGTGGAGGGACGTTATTTGGGTTAGCAGTCCAGTCGAACAGGAGGGGCGTATATTTTGTCAACGACGGCAATAATACGCTGGACCTGCTGCATTGACGCGCTTCCCGGCGAGACATTGGCGCGCCGGGGAACAACGGCGACTTGAATCGGGTGGTTCCCTCGATCACGCTTGACGTTGGCTCGCCGGTGCGGACATCCCCGTGCAGCCTTCCGTAGCGCCAAAACACCGAGCGGAGATATCCGGCCGAGCCAGGGCAGCGGGCCACGGCACCGTGGATCCCCGCCGCCTTCCTGGGAGGCGAAGCGTACGAGCTGGCACAACAGAGCCTCCAATTCCCCCGGCCGCTCTCGCTCGGCCCCGCGATCGCGGGTCCTCAGAGTTAATCAAAAGCGAAAACCCAGTGGGGCCAACCGGCTTCGACGGCCCAAACAGTCACCCACGGCGATCCCCAGACAGACGTGCGGAAGTTGGGACCAGCGCGATTGTTGCCGCAGCGAAGCGAACGGTATTCCTCGAGACGATGCTCAGCGCTGCACTGTGATTAGCAAATGAGGTTGAGTATTCAATCCGTTGTACGTCGCCGTCAACGAGAGGTCTCCGTCGGGAACGTTGGACGGCACCTGAACGTTGAATTGATACGTGCCGACGCCAACCAGTCCGGCAAACGTCACGGAAGCGGTGATTCCGCCGATCGTCACCACAGGCCACGGCTGCGCCAAAGTGCCCGATTGGGTCTCCGCCCCGCTCACTACCCCCACGTTCGTCGGCCCGAAGCCCGTCCCAGCTATGAAGATCGTCTCACCCGGTTTTACTGGAGTTGTCAGACCTGGAAAAAGGCTTGTCGGTCCGACCAGAGAGCTGTCGCTGGCGTGACGGCCGTATACGTAGTCAAGACCGCTGGATGACACAAAGTCGAAGAACGATAACGATTGCGCGGCCGCCTGCACGCTAAATACATTGCTCGCCAGCCCGTTATTCATCAATTGAACTTGCACCGGTCCTGACATCGCATCGGGCGGCGTGAGAATGTTCACCTGCGTTGGGCTGATGTAGTAGACATAAGCGGCCTTGCCGTTGACCATGACGCTTACCCCGTCCAGTTGCGGCGGCAACTGGCTGTTCGCGAAGTCCGAGCCTTGCCAAATCCGCGTATCGCCCGGCGGAGCCAGATTCGATCCCTTGATTTCCACCCACATATTCGGAGCGATCAGCGGCGAGTCGCCGAAGGCGTTCGCGACCAGCGCGATTCCTGGAGCGTTCGGGTTGATCCTGGCGAGGAACCCAGCGCGTGTGACGCAGCCAGTGCAAACCGGCTCGAACACACCGGAGGTGACGGGAAGATCAAAGATGCTGGCCGATCCGCCGACGTATATATTGCCCTGCGAATCGATGTCCATGCCGCCCGGATAAACGCCACCGCCGGAAGGGCTATAAATGATCGTCGAGAAGGAAATCGTGCCGCCGGTAGGATCGTATTCAGTCACAAATACTCCACCGTTCGGATCCTGAGCCGGGGCCTGCACCGGATTCACCGCCGGATACCCGTAGGCGCCTTGACCGGTGATGTACACATTGCCTTTGCCGTCGACGCGTGGGACGCCGATCAGATTCAAAGTCCCGCCAATTACGTTATTGGACGGGCCAACCAACGTTGACCACACCAGTCCGTTCCCTGATGGATTGAGCTTTGACAAAAATCCTATGGCTTGGCATTCGTATGTCGTCGGCCCACACTCGTTCGTATCATTCGCCCCGGCCGTCACTGGAAAATCGAAGGATTGGGTCAGGCCGGTGACATAGGCGTTACCCGACGCGTCGACAGCGATCCCAGACACTTGCTCCCCGCCCGCCATGCCGTTCGTAGCCGTGCCTCCCAAATACGTGCCGTACATCAAGGGCGCGCCCGCCCCGATTCCAGTCACTGGACCGAACTTCGCGACGAACCCTCGGTAAACGATTTGGCCATTGGATTGGTTATTGGTGCCGGAGGGCTGAAGTGTCCCCGGAGTCGTCGGGACCTGAGAGTTCGCCGTAAAGCCCGTCAAGTAGAAGTTCCCGGATGGGTCCACTGCGACACCGGTGCCGAATGTGGCGCTGTTATTCGCGTTGCTTGAGGGATTCTTGTCTCCATAAAGCGTCGAGTACAGCAGATTCGCGCCCGCGGCGTCGATCACGGCGACAAAGGCTGAACCGGGATTAGCGCTGTTGGGATTGATTGTTGTGTTATACAGCGATTGCGGCAGAAGCGCATTCGCCGTCTCCGGGAAACACTTATAAAGGTGCATGCTATCGCATTGGTCGATCGAAGTCCCCGCGATATACGCCCGGCCTTGAGAATCGAGCGCGACGGCATTGGCTGAGTCGTTGTGGCTGCCGCCGAGGAAGGTCGAATAAACCAGGCTCGATCCGCCGGGAGCGAGCTTGGTCAGAAAGGCACTGCTGTTGAAAGCAACGCAGCCGGAAACAACCGAGTTGTTGGCCCCCGGCTCGGGCGAGCAGACTGTCTGGTAAGCACCCTTCGTCACAGGAAAATCGGACGACCATGCCTGGCCGGTTACATAGGCGTTCCCGCTCGAATCGACTGCGATGGCGGACCCGCGATCATATAAGGAACCGCCGAGATAGGTCGAATAAACCAACGCCGAAGCGCTGGGGTTGATTTCACTGACGAATACAATACCGAGATTCGCATTTCCCTGGTCCTGAGACTGGAAGGCGTTTCGCAACGGGAATACAGTGGAAGTCGTGTAGCCGGTTACGTAAAGATTGCCCGATTGGTCCACGGCGACCCCTTGGGCCGGGTTTTGAGAGTTGCATTGAGGACACGCGGTTTGCGAGTAACCGATGAAGGTCGCGCCGCCTGAGCCCCCGAGATAGGCCAGATAATCGAGTACCGGGTCGATCACCAGCGCGCGTTTATGATCATACGCGCCCAGGACGAATTGGACGCGGTTGCCTTTTAGTTTATAGCCGCCTTCGATCCGCTTCTTTGTTCCGTTGATCGATTGATAGACGTCAGGCTTCCGGAACGTGATAGGTGCGCCACGGATCGCCAGTTGCAACGCGCCGTCGGGGCTGAGCTTGAGCTTTGCGCCCGAAAATTCCAGCGCGATCAGCCTGGGATCGGCTCCGGGGGCGACAACGAAATCGTATTCGAGTTGCCGCTGTGTGCCGTAATACACAAGGTCGATACCCGGGTAAACCTGTTGGTATGCGATCTTGCCATAAGTCGGCGCGCCAGTAATCCATTTCTTTGGATCGTTGCCGATGAAGTAGTTCACTTTGCCTGGAAGAGTCTCCGTTGCGGAAATTTGGGCAGATTGCGCACCTGTGAGCTTCATCCGCACCGCAGCGGGGGGGCGATCTTTTCCTAGCGCGCCGAAGGCGAAAATCGCGCTATCTCCCGTCAGAAAAAGCTCGTATCCGGCGCCGGAAATGGCGCCACGAGAAAGGAACTCTACGGACGAGTCGGTTTGGCCGCGGTTGGGCTCAAAACTCAAGGGCAGGCTTAACAATGCGGACGCGGTCTTCGAATTGGTTTCGCTCGGGCTATTTTGACCCGATAGCCGATCGCCAAACGTCAAGCTGGCGGCAACCAAATATAAAAGAAATGGAGTCATAAGTACATCCTTCAGTTTTCATGCGTGTATCTCAAAAGCGAGTTCGCATCAACGTCCGATGGCGGCGTGCATCGGCCAGATGACGATTGGCAATGTCTCTAGGAAAGAACGTATCCTCGTGATGTTTCTCTCATCCCGCAGGGCATGCCTGCTCGCCGCCTTGCTCCAGCATCCTTGGTAACAATGTATCGGCTGCTGCCAGTAGAACCGATGTGGCTTTTCGCCGCACTGGCCCGGGTCCTCGATTGCCAGACGGCCAAACTCCCTTTCCACTCCGACTACTCCTGTCCAGGATAACCCACAATCCTTGTAGCGTCCTTCGAGGGCGAACAACTCAGCCGTGTTGATGACCACCGCGGGACTGGATGGGTCGAGATCCCTCGCCCGGCGCACATGCTCATCGACTTGCGCGCGCCGGCCGGCTAGGGCTCTTTCATGCCCTACAACATGCCGGTTTATCCCGGCGCACCCCGGCAAAACGCGGAGGGCCGCGCACGCCGAACCTTAGGCCGCCAGCAAAAACACTCCATTGTTCGCGTCCGAGAAGGAACTCGCGAAGCTAGCCTCCGAATGGCCGGGCTCGCGCGCGGAAGGCGACCCAGCGAGTCCCGCGGTAGGAATCCGCCACCACCCAGCCGGCGGCCGTCAAGGCTAGAGTGGTAGCGACCTCGTTCTGCTGGAAGGCGTTCACAGGGCCTGCCGCCAGGATGGGTACCCACACCAGCAGCTCGAACAAGCCCATCTGTAAAGCCGAGAGCGCAGCTGCCAACCGTGCGAACACATCGAAAAGAATCGCCACGCTCGCCGCGATAAAGGTGGCGCCGGTGAAATACGCCCATTCCAGATGCCAGGGCAGCCAGCCAGGCACCATATCGGCTGTGTGTTTGATATATGCGAAATGAGCATAGCCGAAGGGGATCAAGGCAAGACCGTAGAGCAATCTCGCGATGCGCACGCCCTTGTCGCCGGTGGCGAAACCGAGCCGTTGCCGGTCCGCGTCCGTGGCGAACGCGGCGAACAGCACCCAAGCGCCCGCCATCATCGCCATGGTCTCTCCGCAACTCCAGGTGCCCTCCACAAGGGTGGCCAGGAAGAGGGCGCGCACTCTCCACAGCAGGAACCAAAAGACGAGAGAGGCGAGCAGTAAACGGGCAGCGAGAGCGGCTGTGCGCCCCCACAGGAGGCCGATGCCCGATGCGAGAGAGATCGAGGCGCAGAGATAGATGAGTGCCTCGCGTGCCGGCGCACCCTTGGGTACCGGCTGCCAGACCGCCGTGAAATCGCCTTTGATCAGGCCCTGAATTCCGAGGGCGATCATGATGGCCGCAAAGACCGCATGTCCCGCGCTTGCGATGCCCATCGCACTTCCTCCGCTGTTTTTCATTTCGTCGATCCGCCGTCAGCCCTCGCCTTCCTCGTCCATAACGGCTTCACCACCTCGAGGTGGCCGCTAAAAGGATTCCCGCCCGCCATTTTCCGCGACTCTAACTAAGCTATCATCGCGTGCAGATTAGAGTTGCGCGTGAAGGTCGAGTCCTCGAACAACGCCGCCGGCCAGCGCAGCTACCGCATCGCCAAGTAGCTGGCCACCGCCCGTCTTTCTACAACGCCGCTTCCGGTTCCGGCCGGGGCGGCGTCAGGTTTCACGGCACGTTCCGGATGCGAAATCAGACCTCCGGAAAGCTTGTCCAAGATCAGGGGTCGCAACACCGAGTTCCGCTTCGGCCGCGGAGCAAAGCAGCGGAAGGACTTAGAATAGTGTCGTGTCGGAGAATAGTTTGTAATGGCATTGCCGCACTCAAATGTGGTCAAAGCGCTGAAGGCCGGGGCGTTATTCGCCACGTTAACAGACGCGGAGATGGAACTCCTTGCCAGACGGGCGCGCTCGCGTTCTGTTTCCCAGGGGGAGCTGTTGTTCTCCGAGGGCGAAGCGTGCACAGGGTTTTACATGATTGCGTCAGGCCGGGTCCGGATTTTTAAGACCTCATCGAGCGGCCGGGAGCACGTTCTAGCCATCGAAGGGCCCGGCGGCTCCGTTGCAGAGCTTCCGGTGTTCGATGGAGGCAACTACCCGGCATCCGCCTCGGCTGTCGAACCGTCTGAACTCGTGTTCATCTCTCGTCAGGATTTTCGCGCGATGTGCATGGAGAATCCGGAGATCGCGCTGAAGGTATTGCAGGTGGTGGGCGCGAGACTGCGCAGACTCGTAGGAATTATCGAAGAGCTATCTTTCACCACGGTGCGGCACCGCTTGATTTCCTTGCTGTTGCGACAGGCGCGTTCGGAAAACCGCGCGACCGATCGCGGACTCACCTTCACGCTCGCCGGGAGCCATCAGGAACTCGCATCGCAGATCGGCACCGTGCGGGAGTTGGTTTCCCGAAACATGGCGCGCCTGCAATCTCAAGGGTTTATCGAAGTCCGCGGCCACGATGTCACCATCCTGAGTATGGATGGCCTGGAAGACGACCTGAATTCCGCGGTGTGAAATTTCGATTCTTGTGACTTTGGTCACTGAGAACGTCCCGCCGCTCGCCTTACGATCGTATTGGAGGTGGGCCGATGACATTAACCACATTGGATTTAGGCGAAACTGTTCGGGAAATTGCGATTCGCAATCCGGGGGCGGTGCGGGTCTTCGAATCGTTGGGGATTGATTACTGCTGTGGTGGGAAGCGACCCCTTAACGAGGCATGCGAACGCGCGAAGGTTCCGGTCGAGCGGGCCATTGAATTGCTTTCCGCGGTGCAACCGGATGCGTTGAGCGAGGAGAAAAATTGGGCGAATCGCCCGCTGCGGGAACTGACCAGTCACATTGTCACCCGTCATCACAGCTACGTGCGTGAAGAATCGCCGCGGATCGAACGGCTGCTCGACAAGGTGGTAAGCCGTCATGGAACAGGGCATCCCGAACTGCTGGAAATTCGAGAAACCTTCCACGCGATGTCAAGCGAACTGTCCGCCCACATGATAAAGGAAGAGCAAGTGCTGTTTCCGTTCCTGGAGAAGATGGAAACGGAAGGGGCGGTTCCGCCGGCCTGTTTCGATTCAGTCGGCTTTCCCATTACCAGAATGATGGCCGATCACGAGGACGCGGGGGCTCTGACGGCGGCAATCCGGTCGTTATCGAACGACTTTCAGGCCCCGGAGGGCGCCTGCCCAACCTACCGGGGCTTATATCACGCACTGGCGGAATTCGAGCGCGATTTGCACCATCACGTCCACCTGGAAAACAACATTCTGTTTCCAAGTGCGCTGGAGATGGAACGGAAACTGCGATGAAGCCGGCTATGGCGATAGATGATGCAACCATCGCCATCTTGCCGAAAGCGCGTGCGATGGTAGAACGCGAATCGAAGCTCCAACGACTGGTAGCAGTTTATATCGCGACGGGTGTGTTCTTCATGCTGCTGCCCGGCACGTTTCTCGGCGTATGGAATCTGTTGTCGATCAGCGCGGATCATACGGTAGAAACGATTCCGCCCGCCTGGATTCAGGCGCATGGTCACGCTCAAATCTTCGGGTGGCTGGGGACGTTCATCCTCGGCATTGGATTCTACTCGCTGTCCAAGATGGGCAATCTTCCGGCGTTCGCGGTATCGCGCGGCTGGATCTGTTATTTGCTTTGGACGACCGGCGTCATGATGCGGTGGGGAACGGGCATGACCGACTTCGGATGGCGATGGCAGCTGCCGCTTTCGGCGTTTCTTGAAGCGGCTGGTTTTGTGACATTCTTCCTGGCGGTATCGGGACACACCCCGAGTGAAAACCGACGCAAGAAGGAGCCGTGGATGCTTGTGGTCATTGGTTCCACGATCGGCTTCCTTGCCACCGTGATGGTGAATCTGGCGGTAACGACTTCGATGGCTCTGAAGGGCGAAGGCCCCGCTGTGCCGCTGATCCTCGATCAACGAATGCTGATGCTGCCCACCTGGGGCTTTCTGGTGCCGACCGTGTGGGGATTCAACGCCCGATGGCTGCCGGTTTTTCTCGGGTTGCGATCGCCTCGACCGGCCTGGCTCTATGGCGCAGTCCTAACGGCTTGGACCGCAGTCATCGCGATGCTTCTTGGATTCGCGATGACATCGGCGATGCTGCTTCCTCTGGCCGCCGCCGCTGCGATCATGGCGCTCGGGATTTTCGAACACACGATTCAGCCCGCCAAGCTGAACGGTGTTCATAGAAGCTTCCCTACTTTCGTTCGCGGAGCTTACGTGTGGCTACTGGTGGCTTCCTTCCTGTCGATCTTCGCTGCGGTTGCCGATCGCCAGGGTGGCATTTGGGGGGCGTCCCGGCACGCTCTGACAGTCGGCTTTCTCGCCACAATGGTGTTCTCTATCGGCCCGAAGATCCTTCCTGCATTCTGCGGAGCGCGCGTTTTGTACAGTCCGCGGCTGATGTTTGCCGCGCTGGCACTGCTAAATATCGGGTGTACGCTCCGGGTGGGCTCAGAAATTCTAGCTTATGAACACTACGCCGCCTGGGCGTGGCCAGTCCTGCCGGTTTCGGCTGTAGTGGAACTGATCGCCGTGACCTGTTTTGCCGCGAATCTGGCGGTTACGCTCATGCGTCCTCCCGCGCACCTGCTCGGATCGCGAGCTTAGAGCCATTCCTGGTCCGGTGCAGGCGCCAATGTTTACGAAGATGGATGAGAGGAAGTCGACCGGCGGTGCACGAGATTAAGTTGAGAACTACCAGGTCGAACACAGTTATCTCCTTTTCGATCTTTCTATGTATCGGCTTCGCGATTCCGGTTGCCGACGCTCAGGATCCGCCTGATCCTTTGAAAGTCGGCAACGTAACCCTATCCGGATCGCTGCGCACGAGGGTTGAATCGTGGGATTGGTTTGCGGGAACCAAGAACAGCGACTACACGTTCCCCGGTTCGATTTTCAGGCTGAGCGTTTCGCAAGCGACGACGGCACTCGACTGGCAAATTGAGTTGGCGGTGCCGTTCCTTCTCAGTTTGCCGAACGATGCCGTCGCTCCGGCTCCGCAGGGTCAATTAGGATTCGGCGGCAGTTATTTCGCAGCCAACAATAACAGCACGAACGCAGCAATGCTATTCGCCAAGCAGGGCTTCGTCCGCTTCAAGGACGTGGGAGGCGTAAAGGGGCAATCGATAAAAGTGGGCCGGATGATATTCATCGATGGCACGGAAGTCATGCCGGCGGACGTGACACTCGCCGCGATGAAACGCGACCGGATCGCAAATCGGTTGCTCGGGGACTTTTCATTTTCCGATGTCGGACGCAGTTTCGACGGAGCGGAATATGCGTTGAATGGGTCGTCCCTGAACTTCACGTTTTTCGGCGCTCGTCCGACGCGCGGAGTATTCCAAGTGGACGGATGGGGCGAGCTGAACATCAACGTTTTCTATGGCGCGGTCACCGGACAACTTCACTCAAAGAGGAGCGCCAGCGAGTGGCGCGTGCTGGGACTGGGATATAGCGATTATCGCGACAACGTGCTCAAAACTGACAATCGTCCCGTAGCCCTGCGTCGCGCCGATGCCGGGCATATCGATATCGGCACTTATGGTGGACATTTTCTGCATACCGTCGACACATCCGCAGGGGCAATCGACGCGATGTTCTGGGGAGTGTTCCAGAGAGGATCATGGGGAAGTCTTGCGCAACGCTCAGGAGCCTTCGCCGCGGAGGCGGGCTGGCAACCTCCGGTACTGGAACGAGTTAAACCGTGGATTCGCGGCGGGTACGATTACGGATCCGGCGATAAGAACCCGAACGATGGCACGCATGGGACCTTCTTTCAGATCCTGCCAACCCCGCGCGTCTACGCACGTTTTCCGTTCTTCAACATGATGAACACGCGCGACGAATTCGGTGAGCTGATGCTGCGCCCATCAAAGAGACTGACCCTCCGCAGCGATGTGCACTCGCTCCGCCTCGCGCAGTCGAACGACCTTTGGTACACAGGGGGCGGGGCTTATCAGCCATGGACGTTCGGATACACGAGCCGGCCGTCGAACGGGCAATCGGGGCTGGCCACGCTGTATGACGCGAGCGCGGATTTCAACGTCAGTTCCTATTTCTCGATCGGCGGTTACTATGGTTACGCCGCAGGAAAACTGGTGGTGCAGTCGATTTATCCAGCCGGGAAAGATGCGACGCTCGGATATGTGGAGATCACCGCCAGATTCTGACGGGTGGGCTATCGTATGATCGACGAACACAGAAGCGCGATGCCTCGCCGCCAACTGGCGTTAGGGACCGTCTCCTTCGCGATCTGCTTTGCGGTCTGGGGCCTGATTAGCGCCTTTGCGCCGCGCTTTCGCGAAATCTATCACCTCAGTACCAGTCAGGGTGCGCTGCTGGTAGCCGTTCCGGTGTTGCTGGGCTCGCTTGCCCGGCTGCCGATGGGGCTGCTGACCGACCGCTTCAGGGGACGGCTCGTCTTCACGGTTCTGATGTTGTTTGCCGCGGTTCCGGCGTTCGCGGTTCCCTTGACCAACAGCTATGCAAGTCTGCTGGTGGTCGCGTTCTTCCTCGGAATGGCAGGCTCCTCGTTCGCGGTCGGCGTCGGCTTCGTCTCGCCGTGGTTCGAGTGCAGAACAGCAAGGCTCGGCGCTGGGAGTGTATGGACTCGGCAACATCGGACAGTCGGCGGCGGTTTTCCTCGGGCCGTTACTCGCTGCGAGCATCGGATGGCAGAATGTGTATCGCGGGTCTGCGATTCTGCTCGCGGCCTGGGCCGCAGTTTTCGCGTTGAGCGCACGAAATGCCGAAGTCGCGGTCCAACGCAAATCGTTAGGTGCGATGCTGGGGGTGCTGATGCGCGAGCCGCTCGCGTGGGTGCTTTCGGCATTCTACTTTCTCAGCTTCGGTGGTTTTGTCGCGTTTTCGATCTATCTGCCAAGCCTGTTACGTGACGAGTTTCATCTCGCTCCCCGCCGACGCGGGTTTCCGAACCGCTGGATTCGTGGTGTTCGCGACGATATTGCGCCCGGTAGGCGGATGGCTCTCCGACAAAATCGGAGGCGCTCGCGTACTCTCGATTGCTTCTGATCGGCGTGGTTCCCTTCGCCTTGTTGCTGGCTTGGTCTTCGATGGTGCCTTTCACCGCAGGCGCGCTGGGCTGTTCGGCGATGCTCGGACTCGCCAACGGAGCTGTATTCAAGCTGGTGCCGCAATTCTTCCCGAAGGAAACCGGAACCGTCACCGGGCTGGTGGGCGCGATGGGCGGAGTCGGCGGATTCTTCCCGCCGCTGTTGCTGGGAGTCTGCAAGGACAGGCTCGGCGCGATCTGGCCGGGATTCGTGCTGTTGGCCGCGGCCGCGTTCCTGCTGTGGATCGTCAACGGGCGCGTGTTTCTTAAGCGCGAAGCCGACGCTACCGCGCACGCGCGCGTTCGAACGGCTGCGCGCCGGATCGTGGGCCACTTTATGGACCGCACTGCTGATCGCGGCGCATCGTGGTGGGCTCGCGCAAGCTCGCAAATTTCGATCCCGCGCTGGTGATCTACACATTTGCGGTGATTTTCGCTACTTGGGGAATGGTTTACCACTACAACGTGTGGATTGAAAAACCGCCGACGCAGCTTGTATTGGGACCGTGGCTGGCAACTGTTCTGGAAGCGGGGCGCGCTCAGGAGCGGGTTGAGCACGGCAAAGGTCGCAACCACGCACCTGGTCGCACAGCAATTCATCAGAAAGCGCTCTGCGCTCCGCTGGTGGATGCACATGTGTCTGTCGTGGGGATGCGTGTTGGCGATGGCGATCACTTTTCCGCTGGTGTTCGGCTGGATCTCGTTCAAGAGCCTCCCCGGCAACCAGATGATCTACGTCACGTACCTGTTTGGATTTCCAGCGGGACAATTTGCGCTCGGGACGTTGCTGGCCGAGGCTTTGTTCCATGGGCTGGATATCGCGGCGGTGCTGGTGCTGGCCGGAATCGGATTGTCGCTATGGCGCCGGATGCGCGATGCGGGCGCACAAGCGGTGCAATCCTTCGTCATGGATTTCTTTCCGCTCATGATTCTATTTGCGATTTCGATTACCGGACTGGCTTTGACGGTTTCGCAATCGTGGCTGCGCGGCGAATCGTATAGTTTCCTTGCGATTCTGCACTCGATTACAGTGATCGCGGGATTGCTCTATCTTCCGTTCGGGAAATTCTTCCACATCTTTCAAAGGCCGGCCCAGTTGGGGGTGAAACTGTATCAAGAAGCCGGCGCCGAGGATGAAGGCGCGCGATGCGGGCGATGCGGTCAGCGGTTCGCCTCGAAGTTGCATATCGACGACTTGCGTACCAAAGTGCTTCCGAATCTAGGCTTCGATTACTCGCTTAAAGGAAAGGTCGAGTATTGGCAAGCCCTGTGCCCGCCCTGTAAACGCAAGTCGCTGGCGAGCGCTCAGATTCGATTAAAGGACTCATCCCGTGGCTAAGCTACCCGCCTCCATCGCCGATCTCAACAGCCGATTTGGGCCACATCCCGCATACATACCCCCGGGTGGCTGGCAGGATGAATCGCGCAATCCGGCGGATCGCCTGGTCAAGACACATTGCTGTTTCTGCGGTCAGCAGTGCGGAATTCAATTGAAGGTCCGCGACAATACCGTGATCGGCTTCGAGCCGTGGGAAGAGTTTCCGTTCAATCGAGGAATGTTGTGCCCGAAGGGTGTGAAGCGGTATTTGCAGTCGAATCATCCCGATCGATTGCTGGAACCGCTGATGCGCGCGGAGTCCGGATTCCAGCAGACCAGTTGGGAGGATTCGCTCGCGTTTACGGCGCGGCGGCTCCAGGAGGTGCAGGCGAAATACGGCAAGGATTCTGTCGCAGTCTTCGGCGGTGCGTCCCTGATTACCGAGAAGGCGTATCTGATGGGCAAGTTCGCGCGCGTGGCTCTGGGCACGCGGCACATCGACTACAACGGCCGCCTGTGCATGGTGTCGGCCGGCACCGCCTACAAGTTGGCTTTCAATGTCGACCGAAGTCCGATTCCCTGGAGCGATATTGCATTGGCGGATGTGATTTTTGCGATCGGCGCCAACGTGGGCGAATGCGCGCCCATCACCACCGATTACATCTGGCGCGCTCGCGATCATGGCGCGAAGTTGATCATCGCCGACCCCCGGATGACGCCGATCTCGCGCAACGCGGATTTGTATCTCCCGCTCAGACCCGGCACGGACCTGGTCCTGCTGATGAGCATGCTTCACGTGATCTTACGGGAGGGACTCCAGGATCGCGAATTTATCGACGCTCACACGACCGGCTTTGAAGCCGTCGCGAAATCGGTAAAGCCGTACGATCCCCAATCGGCAGCGGAGCGCACTGGCGTTCCTCCCCAGTCGATCAAACGCGCGGCGCGGTGGTTCGCAGGCGCTGAAAAAGCAGTAGCGATCCACGCCCGCGGGATCGAGCATCAATCGAAGGGCGTCGAAAACGTGCTGGCGCTGATCAATATCGCGCTAGCGACCGGAAATATCGGCCGGGAAGGCTGCGGCGTGACGATGATCACCGGCCAAGGCAACGGCCAGGGTGGACGCGAGCACGGCCAGAAATGCGACCAGTTGCCGGGAGCTCGTTCGATCAACGACCCGGCAGCGCGCGAACATGTGGCTCGCGTGTGGGGAATTGAGCCCGATGAGCTGCCGGGCGCCGGCTACACCGCACAGGAAATCATGAACGCGATTCACGAGGGCGAGATCAAGGCCCTGTTTTCGATCTGCTTCAATCCATTAGTCTCGCTGCCGCAGGCCGAATACACTCGCGAAGCGCTGAGCAAACTCGATTTTTTTGGCGTCATCGATTTCTTTATGTCGGAGACCGCTCAGCATGCTGACGTGGTGCTGCCGGGGAGCCTGCAAGAGGAAGAAGAAGGCGTCACTTGTAACGTGGAAGGCCGGGTGATTCATATTCAAAAGGCCGTCGATCCTCCGGCGCACGCCCGGGCCGATTCGGAAATCATTTGCGATCTCGCGCATCGCTTGGGAAAGGGCAGATATTTTACGTATCGTTCGACTCGCGAAATTTTCGACGAACTGCGCGAGGCTTCAAAAGGCGGTATCGCCGATTACTACGGCATCACCTATGAACGAATCGATCGCGAATTCGGGGTGGCGTGGCCGTGTCCCAGCGCCGATCATCCGGGAACCCCGCGGTTATTCGAAGGCGGGGAATCGATGCATCCCGACGGTAAATGCCGCATGATCGTCACCGCGTGGCGCGAAAGCGGGGATCCGGTCAGCCCGGATTATCCCGTCTATCTGACCACGGGCCGCGTCGTCAGCCAGTATCTTTCCGGCGCGCAGACCAGGCGGATTGGCGGGTTGCTCGATATTTATCCCGAGCCTCGGGTGGAGATTCATCCCAGGCTCGCCGCCCAACACGGCATTGCCGACAAGGATTGGGTCGCGATCACCACCCGGCGGGATGAGATCAGACTGCGGGCGATGGTGGTGAAGACCATTCGTCCCGATACCGTCTTCATTCCTTATCATTGGGCCAATCAACAGAGCGCTAACAAGTTAACGCACCGCACGCTCGATCCGCGCAGCAAGATCCCGGAATACAAGGTATCGGCCTGCCGGATTCGCAAAGCAGACGGAGACGCGCCCTGATGTTCGGCTACGAATTCTATATCGATACGACGCGCTGCATTGGATGCCAATCCTGTGTGAAGGCGTGCGAGGAGTGTGAGACCCATCGCGGCGTATCGATGATCAATTTCGATTATGTGGATCGCCCGAACACGATTGCGACGGCGGCGTTCGTGTGTTTTCACTGCGACGACCCGACCTGCGCTCAGGTGTGTCCGGCGGATGCGATCAAGAAGGGCGAGGATGGCATTGTCCAGTTGGCGTTGAAACCGCGCTGCATCGGTTGTTCGAACTGCGTATTGGCATGCCCCTTTGGAATTCCGAAGCTGGTTCCCGAATACGAAATGATGATGAAGTGCGACATGTGTTACGACCGCACTTCAGTAGGAAAACGGCCCATGTGCGCGACCGTGTGTCCCAGTCAGGCGCTGGCGTACGTGCGTCCGGAGGACCTCGCGCGAACGAGAGCTGAAAAGCCCGTAAACACGTTCCAGTTTGGCAGCCAGCAGGTCACGACGAAAGTCTTCATGATGACTCCGTCGTCGTCTGAGATTGTGGTCGATGTGGCCGATTACATTTGGGGAGGAGAACCGCTTGAAACCGCCAGACCGTAATCACCCAAGTGCCGAGCCGCTTTGGAGAGAAGAGTTCTCGGTTCGACAGGCCGATGAACGGTACGTCAGCCGGCGGCAGCTCACAAAATTCCTGACCCTGACGAGCCTCGGGATGTTTGCGGGAAATTTGTGGATTGTCGCGAAGAGCCGGTTGCGGCAGGCTGTAACTTACCCGGCGAAATGGGTCGCGCGATCTGGCGAGATCCCTGTGGGAGGCGTGAAGCTGTTCGACTATCCCGGGCCTGAAGATCAATGCCTGCTTGTCCGTACGGGTGCGGACGAGTACGTGGCTTACAGCCAGAAATGCACGCATCTTTCCTGTGCAGTCGTATATTCCGCGAAGAACAATCGCCTCGAGTGCCCTTGTCACCAGGGCTATTTTTCTATTCGAGATGGGTCGGTTCTACAAGGCCCGCCGCCGCGTCCGCTGCCGCGCGTGATTCTCGAACGACGTGGCGCCGATTTAGTAGCCATTCGGATGCAGGACGAGCCGGAGGCATGATGGTCCCATCCTCTCCGCGGCGGACTGAGGGTTTGACTGTTATCGACGGCGCGATGGCGCTGATCGTGATTCTGTTGGTGACGCAAGTCTGGCTGCTCTCGGCGACACTGAATTCCTACCTGGCGGGCCATCGGGAGGTCGTCGTTCCGGGCGCGATCGCCTCGGGATTGCTATTCGCGATGTGCGCCGCGTTGTATCGTTTCGTTGTGGGCTTGGAGAATCGATCGAAGCGGGACAGCAATCAATGACGGGCCGCGAGGAGCGTTTGCCGCCTGATATTACACCTACCGGAACAAACTCGTCGATTCTCGGACGAACCGCCGCCCGTGCATGAATCGCGGCCCGGATCATCGCGCGCCTCCGGGAACCATGCCCGATCCGAATGCGCTTGCAACCAGCTGAATCCCTTGAAGAAGAATTCTACCGTCCATTCCAGGGCTGAGGCAGAAAGTTCTAAAGTGTCCACGAAGGGGAGCCACTTGTTCTGGTTCGAACTGTCTCTCCCTGTTATTTAACGCCAACCGTCAGCCGAACGCCAAAGGGGTCCCGAGCCGCCACCGAGGCGCGAATCGCCGAAAGTCTCCGTTGTCGCCGACGGGCGTCCCCGTTATTTAACAGCGTGGATCGAGCCTAGTTGTGAGCACGGCGGACAGCGGAAGCATCGTCGCTTTTTCGCGTCGCCAAGAGTCGGGGCATCGGTGTGGGAGCAATTCTATCGCTGCACGGTAAGCCCAACGCCGGCTTGCATTGCAAAGCCTTCGTAGGATCCCGTTATGGCATTGTCGCCCGCCGTCACGTCGTCCGGCACAATCAGGTTGAGCTGATAGAGTCCTGGTGAGATCAGACCGGCGAACGTCACGGTTGCCGGTTGCCCGCCAATTTGAATATTCGGCAGAACCGGCAGAATCCCGGATTGCGCGGGCGAGCCGCTCACAACCGGAACATTGGTCGCGCCGCATCCATTGGCGTACACGACGATCGTCTCTCCAGGCCGGGCGGGGGTCGAGGAACCCGGATAGAGATCGGTGGGACCGATCAGTTGCCCGTTAGTGTGGGTGGCTAGAACATACGGCCTTGCTCCCGTCACGAAGAACGATGGCGAGTATTCCGCGGCCTGCACCGTCACCGGCGCGCTTGCAGTCCCGTTGTAGCAGACGATCACTGTCACGGGTCCAGGCTCGAGATCAGGCGGAGTCAGAATATTTAGCTGAACGGGGCTGATGTAATACATGAACGCAGGACGCCCGTTCAGTGTGACGCTGACACCATCGAGCGTCATAGGCATGCGGCCATTCGTGAAATCGCCGCTCTGCCATTGGCGAGTGTCTGGCGCCAGATTCGATCCCATGATGGCGACCCAGGTATTCGCCGCGATGGTGGCGTTGCCGCTCAGCGCGTTCGTCACGCTGGAGATTCCTGGTAAGGACGTTGCGTGCGAGTTCCAGATGTGCAGTGTGGCTTGCGTCGCGGTCTGATCGACGATTTCAACATTCCAGCCGTAATCGCCGCCGGCATCGCCCGGATTACCGCTGCCTCCGTCCATCGGCACGTAATAGTGCGTGGCGCCGAATTGATCGCAATTCAACGCGCCCGCGTTTAGGTTGGCAGTGCAATTGAACGAGAGTTCCTGACCCGCCAGGAGACCGGGCGCTTTCATGGCATACGGGACTTTTGACGGCAACACGACGCTCGAGTCCCATTGTTTGGTGATCCAGCGGGGACCCGGATCGTTGGGGCTCGCGCTGGTTAGCTCCGCGCCGGGATAATAGCCCAGCGCATCGCTGAAAGCCTTCACAGCGGGACGTCCCACGAAGGTTTCGTCGTGAGCGAGGTTCGAAAGGTAGGAAAACATCGTGAAACCAGTGCTGCCCTGCCGGCTGAACGGTGCATCGCGCATCAATCCGGCGCTGGCGAGATTCGCGCCTTCATTGTTGAAGCCGCGGGCGATCCCATCTGGATCGCGATAGGGATCGGGTTGAGAGTCCACCAGAAGCATCCGGCCTTTCGGTCCGAAACTGGGCAGATCGCACAGGTAGCGGTAGATTTCGTTATCGGGGTAGGATTCGTTTTCGTACCAGACGGCCAGACCGCTGTTCGCCGGGCCGAATTCAAAGTTAGCGCCGGAGAGTCCTAAATCCGCGCCCTGGCTGATATCGCGCCATTGCAGATAGTAGGCGTGCGAAAACGCGCGCGTGCCGGAATTGCGCTCCCACGTGCCTCCGTAGATCCAGTTGGCGTCGCCCGATTCGGCGCCATCCGAGAACACCGTCTGATTTTCCGCGCTGATCAGAACATCATCCAGATAGGGACCTGCGAACGTAGTGCCCCAGTCGGTCATGTACCAGAATCGAAGCAGAATCGACTGTCCGGCGAATGAATCGAGGTTGAAGGATTCCTGCGCATAGGCCGGCCACGCCGCGCTTGTTCCGGTGAAGCCGCCCATGTTGGCTCCGCAGAGGTCCGATGGGAATCCGTAGTCGCCACCGATCCAATCCTGCTCGTGATTGCACGTGGTGTGATTGTTGGTCAGCGTTTTCCAGGTCGCGCCGCCGTCGGCCGACGCCTGGATCCAAAAGAAGTCCCACCCGGTTTCGATTTGATACGCCGTGTTGAAAGTGAGCGTGAGCGCGCTCGATGAAGGCAAGGTAACCGGCTTGTAGGAGGTCATGGTCGCATTGGTCAGATCTTCATTCCCGCCCCACCATTGATTGTTTCCGTGAGGACTCACGGGTAGCGGCAACTGCCCGTCCTGCAATTGAATCTTGACTCCGCGATAGGTGCCGCTCGCACCTGGGAACAGACTAGTCTGTCCGATTTTGACGGAGTAATCTTTGCCCGGATTCGAAATGACGAAGGGACTCAACCAGCCCCAGGCGTCCAGGTGATAAGGGTCCATCGAGGTGGGCTCGGAGTCCGAGGGATAACCGGTCCAGTGGTTACCCATCAGGGACCAGAATCCGGCCGAGGATGCTCCGCCCCCGGTCGAAGAAAGATCGATGGCGCCCAGGCTGTGGGCGAATTCATGGGCGAGCGTCGCCACGCCGGAGTTTTCCGTCGCCATGACATACGCTCCCACACTCACGGTCGGGGCAACCGCATAAGGCGGGCTCACCACGCCTGATTGTTCCCACATTCCGGCTTCTCCGTATGTGGTTCGATTGAGGAGAGCCGCGTCGGCCTCGTTGAGGCCGGCAGCGATGATCATGAGATGATCGATCACGCCGTCGTGGTCGGAATCATAAGAGGCCCAGTCGAGGTCCGGATAAGCCGCCTTGGCTGCTGCGATCGCATCCGTCACCAGGCTATCTGCGTTGCCCGCGTTGGGAATGCCTCCGTTCTGCGCAGCATCCTGATGCGGCGAAGACTGGCGGCCGGGGCAGGGATCGGCGCCATACCACCAGACCGAGTGCGGGACTTGCACCCAGCCCACCACATCACCCGCGATATCGTAGCTGCCACCCGACATGTCGTGGTAGTAATTGCGCACGGAAATCCCCGTCAGGTCGGTGAGCATTTGTGAGCCGTCCTGTCGCGAATAATCATACTTCACGCCGTTGCCGAAGATCAGGTCTTGGTAATACTGAGCGTTGAAGTCCGGCGTCCAGACTCGCCATCCCGAGAGGTCGGTTGCAGATCTAGGGCGCTCAATCTGATTGTGGAGCGGACCGGCGTAGGTATACTTGATCGGCGCGGTAATGCCGTACTTGCTGACGATTGCCGAGCAGTCGCCTACGGTGCCGGTCCACTCGGACATATCCGCTCTGCCGATCGGATCCCAAGTGGATGCGTTCGGTCCCGTAGGTGTGAACTCGAACGTATCCGTACCGCCGAACTCGACCAGGATCACGAGAACCTTCCCCGTGCCCGACAGTACACTTCCCACGGTGGCGTCCCGCGGCGCCACCTTGCCCTTGGGATTGCGGCCCAACGGCCGATGCTTCTGCATCCAGCGCTGGAATTCGATGGGATTGGGAAGGTCTGTCTGACGGTCCGCGGACAAGGCGGGGAAAATTAGAGAAAAAGAAATGCAGAGGCACAGAAAGCTTCGCATGGTGGAAGGCTCCTTATCGCTTGGAATTGCACACTGGTAGCCACGCGCTATCCATTGCTAGGACTGAGGATCGGATCGGAAACCGCGCCATTCGACGCTCCAGCCCGTGTCGCCTGGCGTCGAAATGGGTCTTACTTATTGTGAACTTTTCGCAGGCCTATTACTGGGCGACGCGAAGGATACTCGTATTTTAGCGAGTTGTTTGCCGCGGACTTCACTGGTAGTTTTGAAATAGGCGGTGAAATCCGCCACTAATCGGGGTCAAGTAACGATGCGGGTCATCATATATTTGGATGAGCCGCTAACGTCGGAGGCAGTGAAAACTGCTCTGGCGACAGCGGCGGACGTGGTCGTCGAGGATGTTCTGGACAACCTGCGACGGGTCGTTTCGGTGGTCGAGAGCGCGCAGCCCGACATCCTGCTGCTCAGCTTTACTCCCGAAATTCACGTGGGCCTGCTCAAACACCTGCGCGACGTGGCGCCGAATTCCCGCATCGTGCTGTGGACGCATTCGATTTCTCCCGCGGTTGCCCATCAGGCAATGGACTCGGGGATCCGGGGCATCCTTCCGCGGACCTATTCGGCGGAACTTGTGGTGAAGTGCTTGCACAAGGTTTTCGACGGTGAACTGTGGTTCGACCGCGGGTTGCTGGCGAGCTATTTGGCGTGTCGCCGTGTGGGCTTGACGCGCCGGCAAGCTCAACTGGTGGGTTGCCTGGCGGACGGATTGAAGAACAAGGAAATCGCCAACACACTTTCGATCTCCGAAGGTACCGTGAGGGTCTATCTCTCCAAGCTGTTCGAAAAATTCGGCGCGAAGGACCGGTTCGAGATGGCGAGGCTCGGCCTTCGCAACGTTCAACTGGCCGCGCACCCGGACGAAGTAGATGCGAGCGCCTACGCCGAATTGGAAGCGCTGTATCTGTAGGGCAACCGAACTTAAGCCGAGATCATTCCGAGCCGGACGGCGGCGGTGATCAGCCCGGCGGTATTCCGCAGGTCCAGCCGTCTCATCAACTCATACTTGTGAAATTCGATGGTCCTCACCGAGACCTCTAACTGGAATGCGATTTCCTTGCGGGTGAGGCCTTGAGCGAGTAGCTGCATGACCTCCCGCTGGCGAGCCGTCAGCTTGTCGAGCTCGTCGTCGGCTGGGACAAAATGGGCTGTTTCGTCGATGCCGGGCGAAACAATGCCAACCTCTCCGCGTGCAGCCGCTCGGACCACGGAGACCAAATAGTCGCGCGCCGAGTTCTTGAGAACGTAGGCGGATGCGCCAGCCTCAAGCGCCTCACGGACCGAGGAACGATCGTCATGGGTAGTCAGGATCACAAATCGAGCCGGGGATCCATCCTCTTTGAGCTGACGAACCACATCCATTCCGCTGAGCGACGGCAGGTCTATCTCCATAACGGCAACGTCTGGCTTCAACGTTCGGACGGCATCTACTAAAGCTAGGCCATCTGAGACCTCGCCCGCGATGTCAAAGTCGGCCTCGAGGTACCGTTCCCAACCAGCCAGACAGATCTGATGCGCCTCGGCGAGCACTATTTTTGTTCGATTCAAGCGGAGTACCCCCTGAGACTGGGATTACAGCAATCCGCTTGCCGCTCTAACTCATTGATTCAAGGCATCCTGCTAAGTAAATACGTGCATTCCCGCGCATGCTCGGCCCAGTATTCGAGCCGAATGCCGCACATCGCGCTAAGCGACCGACGGTCGAGCCTTGGCGTCCGTGCGGCGAGCTCTTCTTAGGGCATCGACGGCCTTTTCGAATAGATGCAGCCACTCTTCGGGCGGCTTAGGCTTGAGATCGCCGAGCGAGCACACGATGCGCTGCCTCGGGCCTCGCTTGGTGTGCACGGATTCCACCAAAAGGTAGTGGGTATACGTACTCTCCTTATAATGCCGTTCGACTTTGCGCAGATACACGGGCTGACCTTCCTCGAGAAGCGGCTTCCGAACGCCCGAGAGCCCTGATTCCCGATCCTTAGACTGAACTTTCGTTCTCACTAGCGGAACGCCTCCAGGCTGGCTTCAGGCGTCGCGCGCCAACGCCTTTATGCACTACGTTGACAAGTAATTCGAGCACTGTTATGGTTCTATGCACGTCCCTGTAAGTTGTTTATTATCTTGGGAATCCAGAGATTAGACCATTACGGAGTATTTGCATGACCAACACCTCGATGATCCAGTCCTCACTAAGCCGCTGGCTGAGGGGATGCCTCGCAGTTTGCCAATTGGCATCCTGGACGATAGCAGCGTACGCCCAGACCGGTCCCACTGTCTGGACCGCGCCGAGTTTGACTAGAGTAGGCCAGACCGACCCGGCTGGAACTGTTATTACGGCTCAGCTAGAAGCCGCGCGCGGTGAATACGAGTCCTTTCAGGTGATCGTTCGGGCACCGGCGGGAACCAATTTGACGAATGCCAACGTCACGATGTCGGAACTTATCGGTCCGGGAGGAGCGATCATCCCACAGAGCAGCTACAGCATCTTCCGCGAGTATTACGTGAACGTCACGGCCAACAGCCCGGCGTGGGCAGGATCGGCGAACATGCCCCTACCGAAGGGCTGGTACCCGGATGCACTGATCCCGTTCATCGACCCGAGCACCGGATTGCCGCCATCGAGCGGCACGCTGGTGGCTGCTCCGTTCACCGTCAGTGCCGGCCAGAACCAGCCGATCTGGGTCGATCTTCTGGTCCCGCGGAATGCGACTGCGGGACAGTACACGGGATCTTACACCGTGACGACCGCGCAGGGGAACTTTACCGGTAGCGTCGCCTTGACCGTCTGGAATTTCACCTTGCCTGTAGTGCCCTCCCTGCATTCGAGCTTTCAGTACTGGACCGCCGGAACTTTGGCGGGAAACGAGGAGTTGCTGCGCAACCGCCTTCAGCCTTACACGGTACCCGCCGCCACCGAATCGACTCTGCTGCCTTTGGGGTATCGCGATTACAATCTTGCCTACTGGAGCGGAGCGAACATCGGCACCTGCAGCATGCCCGCGCCTCCCTCCGTCAGCCAGTTGAAGTCCACGGTGGCGGCGCAACAGCCGGGTCTCGATCTCTACAACTACACTGCGGACGAGGTAGGCGCCTGCACCAACCTCTACACCGCCCTGCAGCAATGGGGTTTGAACCTGCATCAAGCCGGCGTGAATCAGTTGGTCACGATGGCTCCGGTGCCGCAGTTGTTCAGCGATGGATCTGGCACCGGCCGGTCGGCGGTCGACATCTGGGTGGTGCTTCCCGATATGTACGACGCAAACACCGCCAATATCCAAAGCGCGCTGGCGAAGGGCGATCAAGTTTGGTCCTACAATACGCTGATTCAGGACGCCGATTCGCCGAAGTGGGAAATCGATTATCCTCCGATTAACTTCCGCATCCAGCCGGGCTTCATCAACCAGAGCCTCAACCTGAACGGACTGCTCTACTGGCGCATCGATCTGTGGTCGAGCGATCCATGGAACAACGTCTACGGGTATGGATCGTATCCCGGGGAAGGCCAGTTGGTGTACCCTGGTTCGACGGCCGGAATTCAGGGTGTCGCCCCGTCGATGAGGCTGAAATACCTGCGCGACGGCGTCGACGACTTCGAGTACATCCAGTTGCTGAAAGCAGCGGGCCAAGGCGCATGGGCCCTCCAAGTGGCCGCCGGCGTGGGAGCGAACTGGAGCACGTGGACGCGTGACCCTAACGTCCTGACTTCGGCGCGTCATCAACTCGGCCAACAACTGGATGCTTTGGGCGGAGGGTCAACGCCCCAGCCGCCGTCCGCACCAGCCAATCCATCGCCCGCGAACGGAGCCACGGGCTTAGCGAATTCCCTCACTCTTTCCTGGACGGGCGACAACACCGCGATCTCCTACGACGTGTACTTCGGAACGGCGCTGAATCCTCCCCTCGCCATCACCGTTAGCGGGCCGAGCTACTCGCCGGGAACACTGGCGGCGGACTCGGTCTATTTCTGGCGAGTTGTCGCGAAGAACAGCAACGGGTCAACCTCGTCGGCCACCTGGTCGTTCACTACACAGGGCGTCGTCCCATCGGTCCCGGGCAATCTGTCACCGGCGACTGGATCCACCGCCGTGTCAACAACGCCTGCGCTGACGTGGTCCGCAAGCAGCGGAGCCACTTCCTACGACGTGTACTTCGGAACGGCGTCCACGCCGCCGTTGGCGCTCAACACGACATCGACCAGCTACAGTCCGGGCGCGCTGTCCGGGGGGATAACCTACTACTGGCGCGTCGTCGCGAAGAACAGCTTCGGATCGGCCACCTCGCCGGCGTTTAGTTTCACAACGGCTTCTTCCGCGCCGCCTGGTCCGCCTCCAACGGGCGCAGTATCGGTATCGCCCTCGTCAGGCTCCGGCAAGAGTCCGACATTTGCGTTCACGTTCAGCAACTCGGCGGGCTTTACGGCCTTGAACGGAGGAACTGTGATCATTAATTCGACTCTGGCATGGGCGAACACATGCTGGATCTACTTCGACCGCAAAGCCGATCTGATCTGGCTGTCGAGCGACAACACGGCAACCTGGACATCGGCCGCGCCTGGCTCGTCCACGGTTCTACAGAACAGCCAGTGCTCGATCTCAGCCAGCGGCGCTTCCGTGACGGCCGGCGGCCAGTCGGTGACGGTGAATATTCCGATCACTTTCAAGGCTGCCTTCGACGGGACCAAGAAAGTCTTCATGAGTACGAATACCGCCTCCGGCAATAGTACGTTGACTTCGGAGGGGACCTGGGTCGTGCAATAAGCATATTGCCTCTGGTGGTGTGGCTCAGGTTGAGACTAACCAGCCTGGGCCGCGACTGCGGCGTGCGATCTTGCATCCGGGTGGAATTCGGGAACGAGCTCGCACAGATGCTCGACCACGTGGTCCGCATCCCGGCGTTCCAGAATCCGGTCAAGCACGGTGATCCACCGCGAAATACGCGACCATTCACAGGTGGGATCACGAAATATCTTGATTCGATCGTGGGATGTCGGTAGCGTGCGCTCGCTGCCGATCCCCAGCTCCTCATACAATTTTTCGCCGGGCCGCACGCCGGTGTAGCGGATCTCGATATCTTTACCGGGAACCAGACCCGCGGCGGAGATCATGTTTTCCGCCAAGTCGACAATCCGCATCTGCGAACCCATATCGAGCACGAAAACGTCCGAGCCGGTGCCCATGGTGGAGGCCTGAAGCACGAGCATCACGGCTTCCGGAATCGTCATGAAGTAGCGCCGCATATCGGGATGCGTCACGGTGACCGGCCCTCCGGCTTCGATCTGAGCCTGAAATAGAGGCACAACGCTGCCGTTGCTGCCGAGTACGTTTCCAAAACGTACCGCCACGCATTTCGGCACGTTGGCGAACGGCGAAGTAGAGAGCGAGGACACCAGCAGCTCGCAAACACGTTTGGTGGCGCCCATGACGCTGGATGGATTGACGGCCTTGTCGGAGGAAATCAAGAGCAGATTGGCAACGCCGTTCTGCGCCGCGGCGCGCGCCAGGTTCCAGGCGCCCATCACGTTGTTGTGGACTCCGACGGCGACGTTGGTTTCGAGCATGGGCACGTGTTTGTAGGCGGCGGCATGAAATATGGAATCCACGGCATATTCGTGCATCACCTGGTTGAGTAATCCGAAATTCCGAATATCGCCCAGGACCGTGACCCAGGCGGTACCGTTGCCTTGCCCGCTCAGTTCGCATTCCAGGCGGTAGAGGTCGCTCTCGGCCTGGTCGAACGCGATCAGCCGTGAAGGCCCGTATTTGATAATCTGGCGGCAAATTTCCGAGCCAATGGAGCCCGCAGCGCCGGTGACCAGAATTGAACGGCCGGCAATGCTCGCGTGGATGCGGTCTTTTTCGAGTTGCACCGGCTCTCGTCCCAGCAGGTCTGTCAGGGAGACGTTGCGGATCTGCGACTTGACGGACTGCCCGTTCAAGACTTCGGTCAGCGGTGGCAAAGCTTTACACGTGACCCCCGAGGCGCGACAATTGGCAAGCACCTCCGCGATGCCGCGCCCATTTCCGCCATTGCGTGTGATTACAATTTCATCGATCGGCGTGCCCGCATTGCGCATGCGCGTGGCGATGCGCGCGGCGTCGCAACTGGAGCCGAGAACAGGCGCCCCCATGATGTGCTCCCGCGAATTGCGTGGATCGTCATCGAGGAATCCGGCCACCTCGAACTCAGAAATGGGATTCGACTGAATCTCGCGCAGCAGGGAAATGGCGCCCTCGCCGAGGCCGTGGATCAGAATGCGCTTGCTGTGTGGATGAGTGCCGTGGCCGCGTTCGATTTCCTGGGAGAACACCACCGCGAAGCGAATCGCGCCGGTCAGCAGAAGCGCCAGTCCGAAATCGATGAGGAGGACGGAGCGGGGGAACGCTCGTCCGACGATGACATAGACCGCCGCGGCCACTATGATCGAGGCGGCCGCATTGCCAGCCGCGATACGCAACAAATCGCCGGTTTCGAAGTATTTCCTCCACCCCTTGTGGAATCCGAAGAACTGGAACACGACAGGCTTGACGACGATCGCGATCAACAACCCGGCGGTCAGACCGTGAACGTCGGAGCGGCTCAGGCTGAAGTCGAAGCGCAGCAGAAATGCGATGACCAGCGATCCCGCGACAATCGCGATATGCAGCAATCGGTCGACGATGTGGTGCCAACCTAGAATGCGTTTCATAAAAACTCTCCTGTGAACGCGGTTTAACCATGCGAGGGCACGAGCGAAGGCGATACCTGCGGCGCCACGCTTCGGACGGCGTTTAGACTCGACAGAAACACGTCAGCCACGCGATCGATGTCGTCGGTTTGGAGCGTCGCGTAATTCGGAAGCGTCAGCAAGCGATCGGCGACGGATTCGGAAACGGGACAGCCGCCAGCGTAACCGAATCGAGCGCATTGCTTTACGATATCGAAATAGATCATCGAAGTATCGACCCGATGATTCCACATGGCTGCGGCGACGGCGGCACGTTCCTCCCGACCGCGCAACAGCACCGGGAATAGATGGTAGTTGTAACAGGCTCCAGGCCGTTCGTCCGGCAGGACCACGCCATCGAGAGAGCCTAGCCGGGAAAGGAGTTGCAGACTGTTGGCACGATGCCGGGCCACTCGCTCAGGGAACCTCATCGCCTGCCGGCGGGCCACGGCGGCGTGCGAGCGGAGGATCGGCTTATGGTCTAATTCAGGCTCCAGAAGCGTCCAACGTTCGGCCCAGCGGCGCATCGGCTTTCCAAGAATCGCGTACAGGGCACGGCTGAAGACGGCGGCCTTGGCGATTTGCATGGTCAGATTGCGGAACTCCCCGATGAGCGCGCCCGGAGGCAGGTTCTCAATGCGTGCGGCGAAGTCGCGAGCGAGCTTGGCGTCGTTCACTACGGCCAATCCGCCTCCGCCGGCGGGCCAATATTTGGTCGAGCCGAAGCTATAGAAGCTGGCGCATCCGAAGTTACCGGCCAGGCGTCCGTTCAGCGAACTGAGCGGCGCATGCGCGGTATCTTCGATCAGGGGAACGCTGCCCGCTGCTTTAAGCAGTGCCGGCACATCCGCCATTTGTCCGAAAAGATGGACGATGACGACGGCGGAGAATCGTCCGCGCGCAGCCTCGAGCGACTTCGGATCGATGGTCAGATAGCGTTCTTCGATGTCGATGAAGACTGGCCGATGTCCTGCCGCGACGATGGCCGCGACCACGGAAGGGTCCGTAAACAGAGGCACCGCCACGCCGGATCCAGGTGCCAGACCGAGTGAGCCGAGCAGCAGGCGGAGTCCCTGGCGTCCACTCCGGGTCCAGAATTTCGGCGCGTTGCCGAGAAATTCGAAGACGTCAGGAGGCGGCGTGCCATTGAGAATCGCATGCAGCGCGGCTGCGGCATCGCCCGACGTGTATGGCAGACCGAAGCGCGGGATGCAGGAAAGAATGGGATTCATGAAAGTCACTTTTCTTGGTGCTGCTCGCTGTTCTGACTAGATTTTCGGGCGCCCTTGAGAACGACTTCGAACGTCTCGAGCGGTTGATTGGAGGGGAAGAATTGCCGCACGGCGTGCACGGCGGCGCGTACGCCACTACGGTTCAAGATGCAATCGAGCGCCGCATTGAGATGGATCACGGAGCGATGGGGGATCACCTCATAGCCAAAACGTAACTTGTATTCATGCAGGCCGTCGGCTGCGAACAACGGCATGCATCCGTAACAGACTCCGTCAAGAGACGGATCCTCGGCTCCTGCTTTCGAGACGGTGTAGGTGAGTGCATGATTGGGGCAATTCACGAGATCTTCCCGGCGCGACATCTGATGAAGGATGTGCAGCCATCCCTCCTCGCGGCAAGTAACCATGTAGGCTGCCAGGCGATCTCCGGCGAACGCGGCGGGAAAGGAAATCTCCGGGCAGGCGAAAGCCGCTTCGACGAATCGCTCCCAGGGGCCGGCCTCTCCGAACTCACGGTCGAAGCGTCCTTGTCGAGCCATGGTGCTGAGGTTGAGGGACAAGCCCTGCGCGAGAAGCTCCGATTTTTCGGCGGGCCTGAGTTCGAAATGCTGAAGACCTCGGCGGAGCCGAGGCCGATGTTTGATGTGCAGTGTCTCGATCCTGTAATCCCCGCGGCGAAGCATGTACAGGCCGTTGTCCAATCCACTCTGGGTACGGGACGGAAAGCGCGCGCCGAAGGCCCCAGCTTCGCGCATCATCCGGCGCAACTCCTGGGGTGTGGGATCGAGCATCGCCTGATAGGGCAGGCTCATAAGGAAACGGCCGGGCACCATGTACCAGACGGCGCCGCAGGCGCGAATCGTGCGGCGTCCTCGCAACGAGAAGAACCGGGCCATGGCGCTGGGCTGCATTTCGGCGGCGGCGGATGCCCGGGTCGAAGATAAGGTTGCCGTTAGCATGATGACTACCCCCGAGAGTCTGGAACGAGAGCGTGGTTAAGTTCGGATTCGCGGGGAACCGTGACCGCAGTCGCGTGGCGCGATGCACGCACGATCTGCCTGACCGACGAGATTACATGGTGGACCTGGGCCTGAGTCATCGCCGGATAGAGCGGCAAAGACACCAAGCGCGGATAGAGGTTGAGAGCTTCAGGACATGCATAGCTGGCAACGTCCGTATGAGCTTTGTAGTAGGGATGCAGCGGAATCGGGATGAAATGGACGCTGGCGGTGATGCCCTTTTCCCGTAACGCGTCGATGAACTGGGCGCGGTTGATCACCAGTTTGTCGAGCTTGAGACGCAGGGTATATAAGTGCCAGGCGTGCCGGCATTGTGGATCGTCGGGCGGCGTTTCCAGTTCCTCCATTTCGGAGAAAGCTTGCTGGTAGAGCTGGGCGTAAGCGGTTCGCACCTCGATCATCGAATCCAGCTTGCGCAGTTGGTGAATCCCGAGCGCGGATTGAATGTCGCTCAAGTTGTACTTGAACCCGCAGGCTTGCACTTCGTAATACCAACTGCCGCTTGCGTCGTATCGGTTCCAAGCCGAGTGATCGATGCCGTGCAGCGTGAGCATCTGCATCCTGTCCGCGAGTTTGCCGCCGGCCGTCGTAATCATGCCGCCTTCGCCGGTGGTCAGGTTTTTTGTGGCATAGAAGCTGAACACGACAGCGTCGCTGTGTGGACCGTTCATGCCTCCGATCGGCCGGCCATGATAGCGGGCTCCCATTGCGTGCGCGGCGTCTTCGATGACGAACAGGCCGTGGCGGCGCGCCAAGTCCCAGATCGAATCCATATCGCAAGGCAAGCCGGCGAAATGGACGGGAAGAATCGCCTTGGTCCGAGGGGTAATCAGCCGGGCGATCGTGGCCGGATCGATGTTCCCATCAGGGCGGATATCGGCGAGCACGGGCCGGGCTCCCACTTGCAGAATCGTATTGACGGTGGCGCAAAACGTGAGCGGCGTAGTGATCACTTCGTCGCCAGGCCCGATGTCCAGGGCGGCGAGAGACACATGCAGTCCGGCAGTGGCGGAGTTGACGGCGACAGCCCGTGGCGCGCCGGCGTATTCCGCAACGTCGCGCTCGAACCGATGTGTGCGCGGACCCGTGGTGAGCCAACCGGAGCGGAGAGTCTGCTCCACTTCCTCAATCTCGCTGGCTCCGATCGAGGGACGATGAAAAGGTACGTTCAAAACTTGTTCCACTTAGACACCTCCAGGAAAAATCGCATGTTCAATCGAACTCCGCGTGGAAAGACCAGGCGAGAGACTGTAGCGCGCGGTCATGAAAATTAATTTCAAATCGCTCCACATGGTCCGTCGCTGTAAATATCGCGCGCTGATGCGGAGCTTCGCGGGCAGAATCGACTCGCGATAGGCGCGTTCCGGATCCGTTGACTGGGAGAGAATACGCTCCTCATCGCGATACAGCAGGCTCGCGGGATCGGTAATGCCGGGACGGCCGGAGAGCAACTCGCGCCACAGGGGATCGTTCAGGTCGACGTAACGGGGGACTTCGGGCCGCGGTCCGCACAGAGTCATGTCGCCTTTCAGCACGTTGAAAAACTGCGCGAACTCGTCGAGCTTCAACCGTCTCAGCAACGCGCCGGCGCGAGTGATTCGAGAATCGCCCGCCGCGGTGATCTGGCTTCCAACCGCGCCCGCCTTCATCGAACGGAATTTGAAAATACGGAAGCGTTTCCCTCGAGCGCCAACTCGCTCCTGCAGGAAGAGAACCGGACGGCCATCCTCGATCAGGATGCAAAGAGCGATCAAGCCAAACAGGGGCGCGAGCACCAGAATCACGCCCAACGCGAAAAGCGCATCGAAGGCGCGGCGCGTGAACGGTTCAATATTGTGGAGCATAAACACCTTCGGCATGTTTGATTTCGATGACATGGCGATATGTATCCATGTACTGATCGAGCATGCGGTCATATGTATATTCGGCGCGGAAGTGCTCGGCGCCGCGGCGCGCCATCGCCTCGCACGATGCGGGATCGGAGATGCAGCGCTCGATTGCGGCGGTGAGCTGCTCCACGTTTTTGGAGTCGACCAACAGCGCCGTGTCTTCGTGGGCGACTACTTCGAAATTGCTCCCAATGCGAGTGGTGACGACGGGCTTCCCTGCGGCCAGCGCTTCGAGCAGGGCGATCGAGAGGCCTTCCCACAGGCTGGGAAGAACCACAATGTCGGAGGCGGCGAGCAGATTGCCTACGTCATGGCGAAATCCGAGGAACGTGACGTGGTTTTCGATTTTCAGTTCGCGGCAAAGGGATTCAAGCGATTCGCGGAGCTCACCTTCTCCCGCCAGAATCAGGCGAAACCCGCGTTTCGAACGGCTGCGGAGTTGGGCCACCGAGCGCAGCAGGTATTCGAAGCCTTTCTGCGGCGCGAGACGGCCGGCACTGAACAGGACGATCTCATCGCCGGCGAGACCCAGTTCGGTTCGCATCTCCGTTCGCGTTTTCGTGGCTTGCACACGGTCCGGGGGAAGGCCGTTGGGAATCGCGATGACCTTATCCGGGGTGCCGATCTTGAGCGAGAGCGCCCATTCGCGATGGAAGTGGCTGACGCACACTATGGCATCGCAGAAGTGAGCCGCGAACCGTTCGATCGATGAATAGAGGATCCGCGCGGCGCGCGATGATGCCTCGTGAAAGGCGAATCCGTGAACCGTGTGAACGATGACCGGCACGCGAGCGAATGTTGCGGCAATCCTGCCGATCAAGCCTGCCTTGGAAGTATGGGTGTGCACGATCGTGTAAGGATGCGCGCGCAGGTAGCGCGTGAGGCCCCAAAGTCCGCGCAGGTCCGAGAGCGGCCGGATCTCGCGATGAATAACGTCGAGGTCGACGATGCCGACACCGGTTCCGCTGTCGCGAATCATCTGTTTGAAGGTTGGATCGGTCACCAGCACGTCGACGCGCCAGCCTTCCTGCCGCGCCCGAGCGGCGAGCGGAAAAATGATCTGCGCGCCGCCGCCGAAACGCGAGCTGCCGACCACATGAAGAACGCTACGTTCCGTCATCGCCGCACCTCCGATGAAGCTGTCGGGCGGCCGTCCCAAGAGGCGTCAGGCTGAAGAACCCCCGGCTGAACAGGACGGGCGACCGATTCATACAGTTGTTGGTATTGCTCGGTGACACGCGCCAGCGCAAAGTGATCTTCGATTCGACGGCGAGCGCTGAGACCGAGGGCGATGCGCTGGTCGGCGGGCATCTCAAGCAGGGAAGAGCATCCATCCGCGAATGCCTGCGGATTCGATTTCGGGACGGCGCGGCCGGTATCGGCGACCTGGAACGCGGAGTCTCCCACATCGGTAACGACGCAGGGAATTCCGCAGCTCATCGCTTCGCCGATCGCCAGCGAGAAGCCTTCGCCGGTCGAGGCGGAGCAGAAGATATCGGACGCGTTGAGCAGTTGTGGAACGTCGTCGCGGATACCCAGAAGCCGGAAGCAATCGCGCAATCCGGCGTCATCGATCCAACCGGCGAGTTTGGGATTTTGCCAGGTCACTTCATAGCCGCAGAGAACGAATCGCGCGGTGGGCATGCGTTGCTGGAGAATGGCAGCGGCCGCGATGAAGTTCGGAAAATCCTTCTGCGCGTGAAAGCGTCCGGCGAAAAAGAGCATCGGCGCATCTTCTTCGATCTGCAAAGATCGTCGAAGTTCGGCACGCCCGCTGCGATCGGGGTGAAACGCGGTCATGTCGAAACCGTTGCGGATCACGATCATTTTGGAAGGATCGTAGCCGAGCACGAGATGTTCCTGACGAGTACATTCGGAGCAGCAGATGATTTTCGAAACCATGCGCCAGGACATCCAGCCGCAGGCGCGCGCCACCATTACGGTGCGGGGGCGCTCTATGGTGGTGTCCAGATGGCCGTGGTGAACTCCCCATACCACCGGCATGCCACCGGCGAACGGCGCGGCGAGCGAGCCGAGAAAATTGGCGTGATACATCCAGGTGGCGAGCACATCCGGCCGCCGCTGCCGAAGCCAGCTCAGCAGTTTGGGCAGCGCCAGCGGGTTGGGCCGGTCGCGCCGCAAGCCGAGCGTACGAACACGAAATCCCAGGTCGCGGATTTTGTCCCCGATGTTGCCGATTTCCATCATCGAAATGACGTCGGCATCGAAACGCGCCCGGTCGGTTGCGGACAGCAGACGGAGAAGCATGATTTCCGCGCCACCCGCGTTGAGCCCCGTGATCAGGTGAGTGATTCTGATTGGGTTAGACATTGTTTTCCTTCGTAAACGTGTTTGGGGCCGGCGGTCAGCAGGTGGCGATATAGCGAGTCGTAGCCGTCGATCATCCCTTGCACGTCGAACTTTCTTGCGGCGCGCTGCGCGCTGCGCAAAGCGCATTCCTCGCGAAACTCGGTGTCACGCATCATGGTGGACATCGCGTGCGCGAAACTCTCCACGCTTCCCGGTTCGGTCAGCAAACCATGGATTCCCGGCCAGATCAGTTCCGGAACGCCGCCAACGGCGGTGCTGATTACGGGAAGTCCGGCAGCCATCGCCTCCATGACGCAAAGCGGGTTGCCTTCCTGCCAGGAGGAAAGCACGAACGCGTCGCAGGCGCCCATCATCTCCGCGATGTCGGTACGATTCCCCAGAAAATGGACACGCGCGTCGATGTCCAGTTCCTGCGCAAGCCGCTCCAGCGGGTCCCGCAGTTCGCCGTCGCCGGCAAGCAGCAAGTGCGCTTGAACCCGCATCTTCGGATCGGCCGCGAAGGCACGCAACATCAATTCATGATTCTTCTGCGGGCTGAGCCGGGCGACCGAGAGAAACAGAAAATCGTGATCCAGGAACCCGGCGCGCCGCCTCCAGGAAAGCCTGGACATCCCCGGATAGCGGAATTGGTCGACGGGGATTCCGTTGGGAATCAGCGGCAGGCGGTCAATCTTGAACTCGATCTGAAGAGGGAGTACTAAACTCCGAGCGATCGAAACGAGCGTGATTCCGCAGTGGAAGCAGGTTCGATAGAAGCTGCGCAGCGGACGGGGCACCAGCAAGTCCGGATAGTTATGCGCCGTGTATACAATGGCGGGTACTCCACGCATCAGAGAGGGTGGCGCGGCATAAAGCAGCGCGTTGAGATGCAGGTGCACCACGTCGGGGCGAAACTCGCGAAGAATGCGGTCGAATTTCGGGAAGATCCTCAGATCGAACCCACGGCGCTTGCCAAGGTAGTACATGTCGACGCCGGCATCATCCGCGATTTGCTCCAGGTCGGAGCTGTGGCGCGCGCCAAGGCTGACGGCGGCGACTGAGTACCGCGAGCGGTTGAGGCCGAGCAACAGATGCATCATCATGCGCTCGGCGCCGCCTGGCCGAAGCGAAGGCACAACTTGCAGCACCCGAGTCTTGCGTTTCATACGCGTCCTTCTTTCGAGATCCCTTTCGACATGACACTTCCGCCGGCGGCGGCAATCAGTCCGAACAACAGCCAGGTGGGTTTGCGATGCGCCCAACTCAACGACATCGCCCCTAAAAACCACGTCAGCAGCATCACGGACCAGAAGCGGCGATCGATAGAGTCGAGGCGCACGATCCTGGCGGCAAGCATGCACAAGGCGAGAATCAGCAGCGCGAATCCGACCAAGCCGGTCTCGACAAGGACAGTGAGGAACGCATTATGGGCAACGATCGCCTCGCCCAGAAAAGGGCTCACAGCGGTAGCGAACGCTCCGATGCCTACCCCGGTGAACGGGCGCTCCTGGTATACCTGCCAACCCGCTCGCCAAATGGCGCCGCGTTCGCCGATCGTCCCCGAGCTGATTTCCTGCGGGATCGACGCCAGCCTTTCCAGGGGTGCGGTTGGCGCATACACCATCACCGCCGTGGCAAAGAAGACAACGGCGAGCAGAAGTCCGGTCTTCGTCACACGCGTGAGATTCCGGAACAGGAGGGGCACGATCAGCAGCGAGCCGCAGATCGCGATGAAGCCCCCCCGAGATGCTGTGAGCAGCGCGGCGCAGAAAATCAACGGGAGATGCAGTCTCCACAGCCAGACCCTGAACCCGCGGGAATCGACCGCCAACAGGTAGAAGCTCATCGGGATGCTGAGGGCGAGAATGACGCACAGGTCATTCGGATCGAAGCCGGCCGCGACGCTTCGCTCCCAGTAGAGAGAGGACTCGCGCGAATACGAAATCAGCGTGCCCACCGCGGACACACAGGTTCCGAGAACATAAGCTCGCAGGAGGCTCACTTGGCGGGTCGGTGTCGATGCGAATTCAAGAATCAGCCACAGCAGCGCGAGCAACTGTCCCCAGGTTTTGAGGATGTACAAGCTGAAGTCGAGATCGACGGACCACAGACATGTAAGGCCTGCCCAGACGATAAAGGCGAGCAGAGCAAGGTGAACCGGACGAGGAATGCGAAGTTGTCCATCAGCGAGGACGGCGAGTAGCGCCGCGCCGAAAGCTGCGATGCCCACGACGCGGCTCAGCGTGCCCAGATCTTGGATGACGAACTGATCTTCCCAGGGAATGGTGAACACCAACAGCGTCAGAAGCATGCCTGCGAAATCGCGAAGTATCGCGGTCTGGCTGTTTACCAGGCGGACTTGGGGCAGAGGCTGTGAATAGGCGGGGGACATTGGAAAGACTCCGTTAGCCCTTATTGCCGAGCCAGGCGTAAAACAGGATTGCCGCGCTGCCGATGCACTGCACGGAAAATCCGGCGATCATTCCGAGGACGGCGCCTTGCAGTCCCTGACGCGGAATCAAGAGGACGCATCCGGCGGCGGTTGCCGCTGCGACGAGAACGAACAGCGGAACCTGGGCGCGAAAGATTCGCGCGGCAGTCATTCCGTATCCGAGGAATTGGCCGGCGTAGAGCAACGTCGCTGCCGCCATCAAGCCGGTCAACAAAGGTGAATATTGCGCGTAATTGGCGCTGTACACGATGGTAACGATGCGTTCGCCCGCACAGCCCACGGCGGCGATTCCGATCAGCCCGCACGTGAGCGCAACCGCCAGAAGAATGCCCAGAATGCCCCAGAACCTGCGGTACGAACCTTCGGCATAGAGCTTGGCGAGCTTGGGCGCGGTGGCCTGGCCGCAGGCGTTGACCACCAAATTGCCGGCCACGATCAGGTATGAAAGAGCCGCGAACGCTCCGAGTTCAGCTTCACCCTGTGACCGTTCGATGAAGTATCGAGGCAGATTGATGTTTAGCGAAACCAGCACCAGCACGATAGTGAGCGGCAGGGCGACGCGGAGGAGTTTCCAGCAGCCGGGCAAGTTCCACGCAAAGGGCTCCACTGTCACGGCGACCGGATCCCGGCGGCCGAAGGCAACACTGCCGCGGTCGTAAAGCAGGAACGTGAGTGCGGAGACGGCGGCCAGGACCACCGCCACGGCGGCAACGCTACGCGTCAGAGCCATCGCGAAGATCAATCCGCCGACGGAGAGGACACCTTTGAGCATCATCGATTTGCCCATCCGCGCCATGCGCTCCTGCTGCTGCAGTGCGCCGTAATAAATATCGCTGATGCCGTCGAAGCCGCGCGCCATCGCGATGCTAATCACGATCCACGCGAGCGTGGCGCGATAACCGAAGCCCACCGGCAGAACGCAAGCGATCAGCACAGCCGCGACCGTGCATATCCATCGCAGGCCGAGGTATTCGCTGAAGCCCGCTTCGCCGCGAGCGTCGGTCGCCTGCACGCCGCGCAGGTGAAACTGGCTGGCGACGAACAGAGGCCCGGTGATCGCAAGAGCCAACGCGAGCTCGCCCACTTGCGCGGGACTGCCCATCTTGGCCAACGCCACCAGTAAAGCCCACTGCGCGGCGGCGTAAACGACGTTGCCGGCCAGCGTCCACGAAATGTTGTGATAGAGCGAGCCCTTGGTTGCCTCCACGGAGGACGTACAGACGGGCTCGATTGCGGTCGTCATCGAATTACCTTGTTTAAGAACGGTATTGGTACCCGTATTGTCCAAGCGAACGCTGATTACAGTCGTTGAGAATGGTCCCGAGCACCGGGATACCAACCATCAGGAACCGGCCGGCGGCTTCGCGTACGCTATTCGGGTCGGTCTGATTGGCACGGGCGACGAGGATCACCGCGTCCGCCGCGTGGCCGAGCACACGGGCATCAGAGAAGCCGAGGACCGGTGGCGCATCGAGGAATACGTAATCGAAATCCTGACGGAATCGATTCATCAGATCCTGCATGCGCGACGAGTACAGCAGGGTCGAAATCTGTTCGGTCGACGGGCCGCTGGGGAGCAGCGATAGGCCGGGGATCGCGGTTTTGCGTGTCAGCGTGTTCACCGGAAGTTCCGCGATCGAGTCTTTGTCGGCAAGCACGGTGCTCAGCCCCCATGTGTTGGGTTGATCGAAGACTTCGTGCAGGCGCGGCTTGCGCAGGTCGCCGTCAATCAGCAGTACGCGTTTGCCGATTTCGGCGAGCGCGATCGCCAAATTGCTTACGACGGTCGTCTTGCCTTCCATCGGAGCGGCGCTAGTGACAAGCACCGACCGCACCGAACCGGAGTAGACGAGAGAGGCGAGAACCTCCCGGAAGGATTCCGAAATCGGAGAGTATTTCTCTTCCCAGCTCGCCAATTCAAGATGGATCTTCGGTCTGGTGTCGAGCATCATCTTTCGCGGGGTCGCGTACAGAGACCGGTAATTGCCGCTCGGGATCACGCCCAGTTCCGGAACGTTGATACAGGCCCTCAGCTCGCCAGGGACGCGCACGACGCGTTTACTGCGATCGACGGTGGCGGCGCTCACTAACCCGAGGCACAGGCCGCTCAGCAATCCGAGCCCGAGATTCAGCGGCTCATTCGGACGGTAAGGTCTCGACGGCGGCGTTGCCGGTCCGATGACACGGATGCTGGAAGGCTTGATGGCCGACGCGATGCCTGCCTCTTTCACCTTCTGCAAGGTCGATTGATACATCTGCCGGTTGTCTTCAACGGCGCGCTTCAAGCTGTCGAAGTGGATGCGCTCGCGCGCCTGGCGGCTCACGGTAGCGGCTTGCGCGTCGTAGCTTTTCGCGAGCAGCATTTCGCGCGAGAGTGCGGCGTCGTACTCGCTTCGATAACGGCTCGGGAGACTGCGGCTTTCGCTTTGCACGGCTCGATCCAGCTCATCAATCTGCGCCTGAATCCGGGCCACGCGATAGTTGCTGTCTGTGTAGAGCGAGCCCAGTTCGACACGCTGACGGCGCAAGTCGGTTAACTTGGTCCGATTCTCTTTCAAGCTAGGGGTCTCGAGTGCGATCGGCAGTGAGTCCGCCGGGCTCTGGGCGACCATCCGATAGGTCGTCTCCTTGGTGATCCGGTCTCCTTGGGCCAAAGCAAGTTCGCGTTGGATGTTGCGCAATCGCTCCTCGGCGACCGACTCGGTCGCGGTGGTGGAGAACATTCCAGCCGATTGTGAAGAGCTGGTCAGTTCCGCTTCAGATTGCGCGAGCCTATTTTTCATCTCATCCAGTTGCGGACCAAGCCATTCGCCGATCTGATTCGCCGCGTTCAGGCGCGCTTCGAGGTTGTACGCGATGAACTCGCTGGTAACGGCATTCACCAACTCGGCGGCGAGTTGTGGGTCGCTCGCTTCGTAGGAAATGCGAATCATGCGGCTGTGTGGCGCGGGTGCGACGATAAGCTGTTGCCGCAAAATATCCAGCGGACGCACATCGTCGGATTCGTGTAATTCCTGGAATGGAAGAATTCCAGAGAGCGTCGCCACCAAGCCTGGCTTCGGCAGAAACGCCGGCCGGTCTTTCAGGTCCAGCCGGTTGGCGACGCGGTCGAGCAGCACGTCGTCCTGGAGAATGTCGGCTTGGGTCTGGATGAACGACTCCGCCGAAAAGGTGGTCGATCGCGCCGAAGGATCGATGCGGTGAAGGTCGAGGAAGTCTTCGTTGAGTCCCTGGACTTCGAGCGAAGTGCTCGCCCGATAGAGCGGGGTTGACCAGTGGGTCACCGCTGCTCCGCCGAACAGCCCTAGGGAAATCGCGATCAGCAGAATGCGTTTCCGCCGTGAGAGTAACTGGCCGAGCTCAGCGAAACGAGCCCATTCCGAGCGATCGTCGCTGGCTGAAAACGGAACATCGATGAGAGTGGTTGTCGCGGGCAAGCCGCTGGCGTTCACGCGTGCCAGACTTTCGCCAGGACCCTCAAGTAAGTGGTTGACGGGATTCATAAAATTGGCTCCTTGGTTACCGGAAAATGACCAGCCCGGTGCCGGCTGTGACCGCGGCTTCAAGCGTGCGAATCGCGATCTTCTTTCCATTGCTGGTCGGGACGAAGAGAATGTCGTTGGGACGTAATTCGATGTCCTCGGCGTGGCCGGCCATGATTTTCTTGAGGTCCAGCGGGATCTCTTTGCGCTCGGTGGATCCTGGGATCGTGCGCAGAATTTTGCTCTCGCCGGGCGATGGTGTGGCGCCGAGGCCTTCCGCCATCGACAACACCTGGAGGGCGGACATTCCTTCGCGCTCGTGCAATACGAACGCACCGGGTTTGCGAACCGCGCCGATGACATAGATCATTTCGGCGGTCGGCACGGTGACGACGTTGTGCGGTTCGATCAGGATATTGCTAGCTGGATTCTTGGCTTCCAAGAAGTCTTTCGTCTTGACTTCCGCAACCTGAAACTTCTTGTCCGAGGACAACATCGCCGAGCCTGGAGGGAAAACACCGTTCTCGGCTGGGCGGCTGATGCGGATGGTGTATCCTGCGTCGGGCCGCAGCCCGCCCGCGGACGCGAGCACTTCCGCCAGCGTTTTGCGTCCGCGCAATTGGTGGACGCCCGGCGCGTTGACCGCGCCCATCACCGCCACCGGCTGACTGCCGAATTCCGTAATTGCGACGGAAACGCGGGGATTGCGAATTTCGCTCGAGAGCGCCTGCGCTAATTGGACGCGGAGTTGCTCCACCGTAAGCCCGCCTGCATGAACGCGTCCCGCGAGCGGAAGGCTGATCCAACCGTTGCTGTCGATGCGGACCGGCGCTTCGCCGATTTCGTCCACGCCGAGAACCCAGACCTTCAATACATCGTCGGGCCCCAGCACGTATTCCTTGACTTCGCCGCTCGTAGTGGGAGGGGAATTCACCTGTGCCGAGGCTGACCCTATCGTCAGCACGCCGGCGAGAAGTAGCAACAATTGTGGTAGACGGAATTTCATAAAGTGTCCTTGTGTAAATGAAGTCAGAAGGAGTCGGTGTTACCCAGGCGATCGAGTTGTTCGCCCATTTGCAGGCGAACTTTTTCGAGAGCGCGGGGATCCTGCGACCAATTGTGCCAATCCGCCGCGACTGTGCGCGCCAGCTTGGTGGCCCACTCGCCCCAACCCTGCCGCTTCAGCATTTCGATGTATTCGTAATCCTCGATGCCGTCGCGAATCCATTTCAAGCGAATCGAAGGTGCGATTGTCCCTGTAGCTGCGTCGAGTGTGTATAACAGCATTCCCTCGCCCGGCGCGTTATATTCACCGAAAGTGCCGAAGTTATTCACCTCGTCCCATGCGCCCCTTGGCGGAAAGTCCGCTCTCCAGTAGAGGATTCCTGTCAACCCCAGACTCTGGCTGATAAAGCCTGGCTGAATGCGGAAGTTAATCGGCGCATAGTCGATCAGCCATTTCGGAGAATAATCATCCTGTGAGAGGGCGTTGTAGGACCACACCTGGTCGCCTTTGTCGCGCGCCGCATTCACGGCGTCTTTCGCCCTGTCGAACATAACCGGCAACAGAACCCAGATATCAACGGCGGAGCGGCCCGTTCCCGACCCGTCGTCAAAGAGCTCCTTACGAGGCGTCATCGTCACCAGATTGAGGACTCCGGCGCTGTGCAGATGTCTTGCCCACGTCTTGAGCGGCTCGACCAGGTTGTCGCAAGCATCGATTTCGTCGGCGGTGTAGTTGTATATCGCAACGTCCTGTTGATGTTTTCGAATCTCGCGGCGCAGTGCATCTGCATCCGGTGGTTGATCCATCGAACACTTGGAGATATCGGCGCCGCTCCAGAATCCAAGCCCCGTGGTGGATAGGCCATAGCGATCGATGAAGTCCCGCTCCGTCGAGGTGCGAGCCACCGCGGGAGCAAGTTTATTTTTCAACAGCTCTTCTTGCGCGGCTTGCGTCCGATCGCCCTGCAAGCCGACGCTTGATTTAAGCGAGGGACGAAGTGGAAGTGTGAAGCTCCATACCCGCACTTCGATCTCTCCCCCTGCGGATGCTGCGTCAGTCGAAACGCTGAATGTGCCGTGATATCGACCTGGGGCCTGATCGCGCGGAATCGAGAGGTCGACCCAAAGTGGCTGACTCACTCCCGCGGAAAGACTCGCTGCGTCCACCGGAAGCAGAGCATCGGCATAGGACCCAGCGCCGAGCGACCGATTCGCTCCCTGTCGCGGACTGGCCGGTTTTACTTGAACGTAGTGTTCCAGGTAGGGAACGAAGTTCTCCCGTCCCAGCTTTTGACCAGTCTCGCTGCGAAGATCGGGTAACGTGAGTTTCATTTTCCTAGAACCATGCGCGGAGCGGACTGCGATCTGAAAAGACTCAACCTCGCCGCGCGCGGCCGCCAGATGAATCGTGGTATCCGGCTCGGCTCTGTCGAAAGAATTGACCCTCTCAAGACTTGGCCGAACCCAGACAGACAGATCGGAGTCAAGCTTTGCCGGGGGTCGAGTAAGCAAGAAAAGAAGAGCTGTCAGGCTCCGGGCGTAATACATTCAGGAACCACTTTCAGATTGATCCGGAGAGGGAATTCGCCGCAGCCAGGCTTCTCTCCAGAACACGAAGCAGCAGCGATCGCATCCGATACCAATTCCTTGGCACTGAACGCCTTCCAATAGGACTGTGTTCGTCAGTCTGCGGTATTGTTTCGATTCCTCGAGAAACATCCGCTCCAGGCGCTTATGGACTTTGAACGGTTTCTCGAAGTAGCCGCGCATCTCATCGACAAAAACCAGCCCCCGCAGCGCTCCCCGGGGATCCAGCGTTGCGAGGATCTCCTGTTCGGACTTCACGGTTACCCATTCGCCAGGCTGCAGATTCAGAATTTCGCCGGGAACTTCAATTCGACGGACGCCCGACTTCTTTCGTCCTGCCAGCTTAATCTTAAGAAGCCGCCACGTCCCCGCCACACGCTTGGTCTGTAGCAGATGCCAGAATCGTCGGAAAAGGTAGACCACGAATGGCCGCGAAAAGGCTGTTCCGCGTTTGGGATCTCTATGCTGACATGGCTCGATCGTGACCAGGTTCATGTGTGACTCCAGGGACCGTCGGGCCAGATAGGTTCTCGGCGCCATGAATCACGGCACATACTTTTTCCAACTGTTGATTTTCTGGAAAGTGCGAGCGCGCCGCGGCAAGCAACCGTTTGACGGGCGCACTCCGCAGCACCGCCGCGAACGCGGGATGCAACCGAACCACGGACTGGTGGGGCGAGAACGTGTACCCCAGGCGCATCTTGTATTCATGCAGCCCTTCTGTTGCGGCGATCAAAGACGTGTAGCCCATCGATACCGCGACCAGTTCGGGATCCTTGGTGATTTCTTGAGTAATGCTAAAGTCCAGCGCGTGATTCGGACAGTGCACGAGATCCTCGTCGCGAGACATCCGATGAAGAATGTGCAGCCAACCGTCCTCGCGGCACGTAATCGCGAATGCAGCCAGATGTCCATCCACAAGGGCGCCGAATGACGCAATCGACGGGCAGCGGCTGATACTGGTGACCAGCCTTTTCCATTCGCGTTCTGATCCAAACTCGGTGTCGAACCGGTTCTGACGCTTCATGGTCTGGAGGTTGATCGCCAATCCCTGCGTCAACAAGTCTGATGCTTCGAGCCGTACAATCTCGCATTCCTCCAACCCTTTGCGAACTTTCGCGCGAAAGTTCCGGTGGAGGCGGGACATGTCATACTGCTTCTCCGTATATTGATACAGTCCACTCGGCAATCCGGCAGCGACTGTGGAAGGATACCTGACGCCCGTCGCCGGGCCTCTCCACAGAAAGCGCACCAACTCCTCGGGATCCGGATCGAACCGCCGCTGATGAGGCAGGCTGACAAATAAGCCGCCTTCGACGCTGTGCCAGAGTGCGCCGCAGGCTTCTTTGACTCTTCGTCCCCGCATTTCCATGAACTGTGCGAGGCCGGCTCCAGGATGTGAGTCGCATCGAGCGGTTGTGTTATTTTGATTGGCTTTCATTGTCATTTCCCGTCGCTCTCATGCCGCGGCCTTGACTGGTTGCGCGATGGGCCGAACCCACGCCCGGTCGATTTCGACCGCCACCGATCGCTGAAGCATCGGCACGGTGACAACCAGGCGGGCATGGCCCTTGTTCGCGACCAGGATGCCTTGCAAACCTTTCAGCGGGCCGCGGTCGATGAACACCTCCACACCGCTGCACAGAAATGGATAGGGTTCAATCTTCATTTGAGACTCGATCATTGTCTCCACGCTCTCCAGTTCCCGTTCGGAAATCTCGACTGGCCCGCGACCGAAAGAGACAAACGAAGAAACGCCTGGAATCGTGAGCACGGGTAGCCGATGGAGAATGTCGAGGCTACAGAAGACATAGCTGGGGAACACGGGAACCTGCGCACCACTTTCGATTCGCTCGTGAAGCGGCAGAAAGCGAACGATGCCTTTCCCTTCAAGAGCCAGGGCCACCGCTTTTTCATGATGATGCTTGACTGACAATGCGTACCAGGGATATGAAGATATGGGGAGTGACATAAAAAGCCTCTCAGGCGTAGAACATGGGCCTCGATCCGGGTGACGGATGTGCTACCGTCACAGCTAGGAGAATATCTAGGCCGTGGGGTACGTAGTTGACGACCGCGCATCTATGATAATGTCCCACCATCGCTGCGGGCGAGAAGTCTGCGGATTTGGATCGTGACATCAAAGGCTTCCTCCACCAAGCGCGGCGCTGGTCTGAAAGCTTGATCGACGTGCTACCGCCATCTCACGTCTTTTTTCAGATTCCAGCTGCCTGATCGCAACCCTGTCGCCAATTTCGCGATTTCCTCAGGTGTTTCGATCCACTTGGATAATAAGGCTGGGCCCTGTACGATACAACCGCTGTAAGTAACTTTACGTTTGTCAGTAGCGTACTAATAACACGCGAAAACGCAGTCTGCGAGATCACAAACGTCAAGTTGTAGAGCGTGGTGCGGTAATATCCCTTCGCGAATGCAGGAATAGAAGAAGGGATATCCGCTAGCCTCGACCCTGTCTTAAAGCTTCGGCAGCACGGCGATGGCGATGGCCTTTTCTTTGACCTCGATCTGATCCTGGGAGATTCCGTACATCCGAATAATAAAGACCACTTTCCCTTTTCGGACGGCGAGCGATGAGAGTTGCCCCATCCTGTTGTAAATCGCTTCGTCGCCGATGCCGCTGGCGGGTACGGGTTTGATACTGGCGGTCGGCGGTGTCTTCGCGACTGCGAATTCCTTTTCGCCGGCAAGCACGAGCGTCACGGTCTTCGGCGGTTGGCCCGGAGCCGTCCTACTGCACCCTTTGTCTCCGATCGGCTGGCCGGCTGCGGCAGTTCCGCCGACAACGGAGCTGACCTCGGACGGGGTCAGAAGCGAACAGGGAAGAGGCGCTCCGCTCGCGGTCCCGCCACTGGATACGATTAAAACGCAAACGGCCCCGAAAGCCAATGCGAGGGAGAATCTCGAGCCCATACAGTTAGCCTCCTCGAAGCAATTTCTCTTGCGCCCCGGCCTAAGCGGCGACTGTGGGCAGTATATAGCCGTCGCTGTTTGGATCGCAAGTCAGTAGGTGAAATGAAGCAAACCCGATTCAGAGTCAGCTACAATTCTCCCGCCAGAACCGAGCCAGGGATAGCTACCGATAATGCGAGGGTCTTGCGCAACGCGTTGAAATGTTTAGGTACGTCTCCTCGGTTCTGTTCGATGGCAAGTGAACTTCTATGTTGAATCTGAACTCTTGGTGAAACTTGGCTTGGACTGAGTTTGCGCCGCCTGGGTGGCCGCAGTCGCTTCGGTCTTCGTCTCCGTGTCAACTGACGCATCTGGTTGCCCTCGGCGGAGCGCGGCGTCTGATCGTAGGGTCCAGACTCCGGACTTCGCCCTCAGGCGTTCATTTGGCGTCCAAATCGGGCAGTCTCAAGTCTTTTGTTTTCAGTGCGGGCCACCCGTAAGCGATTGATATTGTTTGCTTGGGGTGCAAGAGGTCCCGGGCTCAAATCCCGGCGGCCCGACCAGACACAAGCTCTGAACCGTCTTACTCCGCGGCTTTCGACGCCAGTGCATCCACTACGGAGCCTATGTAACTTTGAACCAACTCTTGAGGCAAATGGTGCCTGGCCTGAAGATAAGCAGAAGTGTTGTACGAGATCCAGACTCTGCCATCGGCGTCCTCCGAAATCAGCGCCTTCAATGGAAGATCGATCGCGACGCTGGGAACGGCAACCATCAGCGGAGTTCCCGCTTTTGGATTCCCAAAGATCAGGACCTTGGTTGGGCGCATATGCGAGCCTGCCTTTTCGGCCTCACCGCTGTGATCGATCAATGCGAAAAGCTTCACACCCTTTGCATCGAGGACCTTCTGAAACCTTTCCACCGTTTCGTCCACCGAGTGATGGCTGGGTATCGTGACAATTCCGTTCTCATTCGAGGTCATGGATTCCTCCTTGCTTGTTTCAAGCTGCCCCTGCGCGGGTTCGCGAACCGAAATGAGGTAGATGGCCATCGCCAGTCCAAGCACTGCCAGGGTCACGGCAACGGCGATTGCCAGCGAGGACGGGCGATCGAATCCAGGCTCGCCGCGATTCAACTGCCGAACCAAGTGAACGTGATTCCGGGCGCATACGATGTTGACAATGACGCCAAGCAGGATCAGTCCTGTGCCAAACCAGAACGAGGGCCCATAAGGACGCATGTGGAAATTCGTCCGCCCTGCCTGCAACACCTGCAGGAATAAGCCGAAGCGGGCGACCACGAAGCCGAATCCCATCAGCGCCAGACCTGTCCGAATCCAGGCGAGGAAGGTTCGTTCCGCCGCAAGATAATCACTCGGACCGCTGGGCGATCGGTCTGGCATATCTTCACTATGGCAGGAAACCGTCAGAATGGTAAACGTTTGCGGGCTTCGCACCGACTCGGTAATTCCCGAACTTTTTCTTGCCATCTGTGTCGATTTCAGGAACGTCATCGGTCGTTGATGTGGACGCACTTTCGACAAGACGCCCGGATTTTGAAACGCCAAGAGGCCAGGTACGGACGCAAACCTTTCCTGGATCGCTGATGTAAGAGCCGTACTCTTTGATTCGGCGAAGGAATCCAGCGGCCTGGATCTAAAGGGAACCGGGTTTCCGGCTGAAGTCGATGCCGTCGCCGTCGGGCTGTCAGTCTGGTTCAATGGAAGTGGGGAGGTCACCCATATGGAAACAAATCAGAAGATGGCAATGTTTGGCGCGGGTCTGGTGGTGGCGGGCGTCGGCTTGGGCATCGTGGGAACGGCCCTGATCGCTCCGGCGGCGTTCGCGTGGACCACGCGGTTCTTCGACAAACGCATCGAGGGCCTTGCGGCCAAGGTTGAGGGAGCTTCCAAAACCGTCGGCACCGTCGCCGGCACACTGCATCGCTCCTTCAATGAAGCGAAACGAGCCGGAGTGGCTGAGATGAGGCGCGTCCGGCCCCAGGAACGGAACGTCGCCGGCTAGCCGGCCTCCCTGACTTATGCATGTTCGGAATCCTCGGGTTTTGGAAGCGCGTCGCTCTCTCGGGCGACCAGCACGTAGAGAGTCGGCAGCAGATAAACGCCCAGAATCAGAGCCGCGATCAGGCCGCCGACGATCACGATCGCGAAGGGACGTTGCGAATCCGAGCCGATGCCGCGGGAGAGCGCGGCCGGCAATAATCCGAGGCTGGCCACCAGCATCGTCATCATGATGGGACGAAGCCTTAACACCGACCCTTCGATGGCGGCGCGCGCGATCGGAAATCCGCGGGCGCGAAGCTGGTTGATGTATTCGAGCAGGATCACTCCGGTCTGAACCGCGACACCGAACAGCGCCAGAAATCCCACTCCTGACGAAACGCTGAAATGCGTGCCCGTAATCAACAGCGCCAGCAACCCGCCGATGGGGGCCATCGCCACGTTGGCCAGTATTAGGACCACCCATTTGAATGAATTGAACATAGTGTAGAGAACCATGCAGATCACCAGCATGGTCAGCGGCACGATGATCGCCAGGCGTCGCGAGGCTCGCTTCTGGCTCTCATACTCGCCGGCCCAATCGATGTGGTAGCCGTCAGGCAGCTTCACCTGCCGATTCACTTTGCGAATCGCTTCTTCGACGGTGCTGCCCAGGTCGCGAACCGGGACGCTGTACTTGATGGCGACATAGCGCGAGTTGGATTCGCGATAAATTTCGGAGGCGCCGTCCCGGACGTGAACGGTGCCAAGCTGGGCCAATGACACGCGCTCGCCGGATGGCGCCAACAGGCGAATGTTGGCGATGGCTTCTTTGGTGTCGCGGAAGGAAGGCGCGTAGCGCACCACCAGATCGTAACGCTGTTCGCCTTGCAGGACTTGGCTCACCGCTTTTCCTCCCACCGCCGTTTCGATGGCATCCTGGACGTCGGAAACGTTGAGGCCGTAGCGAGCGGCTTCGGCGCGATTCACTTCGAACTCCAGGTTGGGTTGTCCGATCACACGGAACAAGCCCAAATCGGCGACGCCGTCCACGGTGCGCAGCACGTTGACGATTTCCTCGCCTTTGGCTTCGAGCGATCGCAAATCGCTTCCGTAAATCTTGATGGCGAGCTGGCCCTTCACTCCGCTAACCGCCTCCTCCATGTTGTCGGCGATGGGCTGGGAAAAATTCCACAGCGTGCCCGGAAGCTTTTCAAGCTCGCGGTCCATAGCGGAGATCAGCTCTTCTTTGTTCTGCCGGAAGACCGGCCGCCATTCCTCTTTGGCCTTGAGGTCGACAAAGTATTCGGTGTTGAAAAATCCGGTCGTATCGGTACCGTCGTCCGGCCGGCCAACCTGCGAAATCACTTGCGTCACTTCCGGGAACGACGCGAGCAGAACCCGCGCCTGGTCCATGAGCCGTTCGCCTTCAGTGGGTCCGGTGCTGGGAGCCAGAGTCGCGCGCGCCCAAATCGCGCCCTCGTCCAGATGCGGCAGGAACTCCGAACCGATGACGCCGCTGTAGCCGAGATATACCGATGCAGCAACGGCTGCGGCGGCGGCAGCGATGGGAATCCATTTCATACGAACGGCCCATTCCAGGGATTTTCGATAACCCCTGGTGGTCAGCGTCATGATCGGATTTCGCCATTCACGCACGTTCTTCCCGAACAGAAAGCTGCACAGAACCGGCGCGATCAGCATCGAAAACAGCAGCGAGCCGAGCAACGCGAAGGAGACGGTCCACGCCATGGGCTTGAACAACCGACCCTCCACGCGCTGCAGCGTAAAGATCGGCATGTAAGCGGTAATGATGATGCCGATGGAATAGAATACCGGCCGCTGGACTTCATGCGCGGCGTCTCGAATGGGGCCCAGGTTCGGCCCGGGGTCGGACTCGCGATGGCTCAGGTATCGAATGATGTTTTCCACCATGACCACCGCGCCTTCCACCACCATTCCAAAATCCAGCGCGCCGAGCGAAAGCAGGTTGGCGGGAATTTTGTTCAGGCTGAGGCAAATCGAGGCAAACAGCAGCGAGAACGGAATGGTGAGCGCAACGATCAGGGCGCCTCGCAAATTTCCGAGGAACAGAAACAGAATGACCGCGACCAAAATGATTCCTTCGGTCAGGTTGTGAAGCACGGTGTGGGTGGTGTAGTGCAACAGATTGCTGCGATCGAGGAACGGCTCAATCGTGACGCCGTGCGGCAGGATGTGCTCATTCAAATCCTTGACTTTGTCGTGAATGGCCTCCAGCGTCGAATCCGAATCCGCGCCTTTGCGCAACAGTACAATGCCTTCCACCGCGTCCGGATTGTCGACGATCCTGCCGTCGGCGCGATGAATCGCACGGCCGATCATGCCCAGCCGGATTTTTGGTCCTTGCGACACTGTGGCGATGTCGCCGAACGCGGAGCGGAGTTCCGTTCTGCGCCTTGATTACCGTTTGCGCAATATCGTTGACGTTCTTCACCAGGCCGAGCGCGCGCACGTTGATTTGTTGCAGCCCGGCTTCCACAAAACTCCCGCCCGCATTCACGTTGTTATTGGCCAACTGCTGCTCAACCTGACTCAGACTCAGGCCGTATGCGATTAGCTTCTGGGGATCGACGCGCACCTGGTACTCCCGAGTGATTCCTCCGAAACTGACCACGTCCACGACGTTCGGCACCGACTTGAATTGCTTCTCCAAGGTCCAGTCTTCGAGCGACTTCAGCTCCATCAGGTCATAAGCCGGGTTGGTGCTGTGCAGCGTATACCAGTAAATCTGCCCCACCGGACTATAGTCGGTTCCGATCTGCGGCTGAAGACCGCTGGGCAGCGTAACCTGCGTCAGCCGCTCCAGGACCTTCTGGCGGTTGGTGTCATTCTCGGATTGATCGTCGAAGATGAGCATGAGGCTGGAGAGGCCGAACAGCGACGTGGATCGCAGGTGCTCCAGGTGCGCGATGCCGTTCATCGCGATTTCGATGGGAATGGTGACCTGCTGTTCCACCTCTTCGGCGGCGCGGCCGGGCCACTGGGTGATCACCTGGACGTAGTTGTTGGCCACGTCGGGATAGGCTTCGACCGGCAAATTGTGAAAGGAGACGGCGCCCCAGATCAGCAGAATCAAAGCCGCGGCGATCACCAGAAAGCGCTGGTTGAGCGCATAATCCACCAGCTTGCGGATCATCTACCGTTTCACCGCCGCCACATCTCCGCTGATTCTCGCTCCGTTCAAGCGCACTGATTGCGAGGATCTCACACAATGGCCCCGGCCGCCAAACGGACGCGGCCGAATGCTGCTAAAACTGAAAGACGGCATGCGCCTGGTCCTGCTTCACTATCACATTCTAAAAAACGGGGGGTCGAGTATTGAGGAGATTCTACGGCGCAGCTTTTGCGAGACCTTTTTAACCTTCGATCTTCCGCACCGCGACGCCGAAATCAAGCCTCCGGACCTGCTTGCCTTTCTCGACCGCTATCCTCGCGTCAACGCTTTTTCGAGTCACCAGATTTTTTATCCGGTGCCGCAGGCGCCGGGATTTCTGTTTTTCGATATCTGCTTTCTGCGAGATCCAATCGACCGGATCCGGTCGATTTACGATTATTTTCGCGGGAAGCCGGCGGATGGCGATCCGATTCGCGAGCTTGCCAATCAGCACACCCTGGCCGATTTCACGCGCCGCATGGTCGAAGAGATGCCCTGGACCGTCAACGATGTGCAGGTCAACCTGTTGGCGAACGGCCTGGTGAACGATCAGCCGCGCGGCGTCGAGGATCTGGAGATTGCAACGGCGAGGATGCTCGAAACGTCGTTTTTGGGCGTCGTCGATCGCTTTAATGAGAGCCTGGTCGCCAGTCACAAACTGAACGCGCTGTTTCCTGGCTTGAACTGCGTCCAGGCGCCAGTGAACGATTCGGCGGCTCCGGGCAGCACCATGGCCGAACGAATCGAGCAGTTTCGAAACGCCTGCGATGCCGGCGTATACGCTGAATTGCTGCGGCTGAATGCGATGGACTTTAAGCTGCTCCGGCGCGCACGAGAGGAAGTCCGGCGACGCTTCGAGCTGCTGCCCGATCGGGAAGAGCGGCTTCGCGGGCTCAAAGAAGGCGTTTCGATCCTCATCGCACGCGGGGATAATGCCGATGCACCGAAGCCGGCTCCTGCGCCTAGCGCGCCCGTGAACCGAAAACCGCGACCAGCGCCGTCGAGCTGCGAGCCCGGAGTATTTACCCGGCTGATGCGCCGGCTGCGATTCGCGATGCACCTTCGCGCGATGAAGCCGGGAAGCGAGTTTCGGCGTCTGTTCGATGCAGATTACTACCGCGAAGTTTATCCTGACGCGGCCAACCCGCTGCGGCACTTCATCACCACGGGGGCGTTCGAGGGCCGCAACCCGCATCCCTTGTTCGATACGAATTTCTATTTGAGTCAGTGCACACAGCCACCGAGGATCAACGCACTGCTCGATTATCTGGAGCGCGATGACGTACATGGCCCTCGACCTCATCCGCTGTTCGATCCGGCGTATTATGTGCGCCGCTATCCCGACGTGGTTGTGACGCGGATGAATCCGCTGGCGCACTATATTCTTCACGGCGCCGCGGAGGGACGCAAACCGCATCCCCTGTTTCAGCCCGAATATTACCTGACGGTTTGCGCCGCTGCGAGGAACGCGAAAAATCCCTTGGTGCATTTCGTCGAAAGCGAGGGCGACGCGTGTTGCAACCCACATCCTTTGTTCGGCTGCGCATCGTATCTAAGTGCGCATCCGGAAATCAGCGGGAATCCGCTGGTGGCGTATTTGACTCGTCCCGCCCGCTTGCCAAAATCCTTCGAATCCGCGGTGGGTAGGCTTGAAGCGGCTCGATTCGCGATTCAGGACGTAGAAATCCTGGCGGTTTTTCCCGGCTCCGGTTTCGACGCATGCCCGGAAACGGAGCAGCGCCGGATCTTTGAAGCCGTGCAGGCTCGTGCTGACCTTTCAGTGGAGGCTGCTCTGGTATGGCGCGATGGGTCCGGCCAAAAGAAGTTTCTCTGCGCTCCGCAGCAGCGGCCGTTTTTCGAATTGGCCCGTTACGATCAACTTGCCGCGCAGATCAACGGGACCCTTTAGCCACCCATTGCTCCACTGCGGCGACCACTTTCGCGGTGCTCTCGGCCGCGGTCTCCACATCCGTGCGGCATTCCACTTCAGGCGCGAGCGGAGGCTCATAAGGATCGTCGACGCCGGTCATTCCGTGCAATTCGCCCGACCGCGCGCGGCGATACAGACCCTTCACGTCGCGCTGCTCACAAACGTCGAGCGGCGCGTGAACGTAAACTTCGATGAAATTTCCGATTCTCCGGCGTACTTCCTCGCGCACCGGGCGATACGGAGAAATCAGCGAAACCAGCGCGATGACGCCGTTGCGCGTCAGCAGCTCGGCAACGAATCCGATGCGGCGCACGTTCTCGTCGCGATCTTCTTTGCTGAATCCCAGGCCCTTGCTGAGATTCTGGCGAACCGCGTCGCCATCCAGCCACTCAACTTTATATCCGCGCGCCCACAGTTTTTCATACACAGCTTTGCTGATGGTGCTTTTGCCGGCCGAGCTCAGGCCGGTGAACCAGACGGTGAGTCCCGCGCCGGTTTTCGGCGTCGCGCTGCCGGCCTCCATCGCGGCGCCGATCATTCCCGCGGCGAGCGTGGCATTGCTGATCGGATCGATGACGATGAAGCTGCCGGTCCGCCGGTTTTCAGCATACGGATCGAAGTACAGCGGCTGATGGCATTCGATTTCGCACTCGCCGAACTCATTCAGCGCGAGCGTCTCGGCCGGGCGGCGATTCAGCGTCGTCGGATCTAGCACGTCGTTCAACCGCACGATGCTTCCGCACACTTGGCGCGTGGTGTGCTTGATCAGGTACGGACGCCCAACCTCCAGCGGATGTTCGCTCATCCACAACAGCGTCGCGCGAAACCGGCGGTCGACTGCGGGCGGAGAATCCACATCCGCGATCATGTCGCCGCGGCTGATATCGATATCATTATCGAGCGCCAGCGCCACGGAGAGCGGCGGCGCGGCCCAGTCGAGTTCCTGCGAGCCGATCCGGATGGACGCGACGCGCGCGCTCTGTCGCGACGGCAAAACGACGACCTGCGCGCCTACCGAGATCGCGCCGGAAGCAACCTGACCCGCGTAGCGGCGTGCTTCCGATGGTGCGCGAAGGACGTTCTGCACGGGAAATCGCAAGCTCTGGCGATGAAGATTGAAAGCGATCGGCACGGTCTCCAGATACTCCAAGAGAGCCGGACCGCGAAACCAGGGAGTCCTCTCGGACAGGCTGACGACGTTATCGCCGTCCAGCGAACAGGTCGGTACAAAAAACAGCTCCAGCGGGCCCAGCTTTTCGGCAAAGCGCCGGAAGTCGCTTTCGATGGCGCGAAACACTTTCTCATCGAAACCGGCCAGATCCATCTTATTCACTGCCACGGCGAAGCTGCGGATTCCCAGCAGCCACGCGATGGCAGCGTGGCGATGCGTCTGCGGTAGCAGACCCTTGCGGGCGTCGGTCAGCAGCACTGCCAGGTCCGCCGTCGACGCACCGGTGGCCATGTTGCGCGTGTATTGCTCATGCCCGGGAGCGTCGGCCAGGATAAACTTGCGCCGCGGCGTCGAAAAATACCGGTACGCGACGTCGATGGTGATGCCCTGCTCGCGCTCCGCCCGCAAACCGTCGGTGAACAGGGAAAAATCGATCCCGGCCGCCGGTGACGCCGAGCGTACTGAGGCGAGCTGGTCCTGATACAGCGCGTTCGAATCGTGCAGCAGCCGCCCGATTAGTGTGGATTTTCCGTCATCGACGCTGCCGGCTGTCAGCAGACGCAGCAGGTCCCGTTCCGCCACCTAAAAATATCCCTCGCGCTTCTTGATTTCCATGGAACCGTCCTGGTCGTGATCAATGATCCGGTTTTCCCGCTCCGATCGCTCGGCGGTTTCGAGCTTCCGCGATGATTTTCGATACTGTGTCGGCAGTCGACCGGATGGCGCCAGTGCAATACGTGCACCCGAGCGTGCGCATCCGGCACAGGACCCGTTGCGGCCTCTCGCCGGGGCTGAGCGGAGGATCGTGCTCCACCGGAATCAATAGCGCTCCGCGCACCAGGACCTCGCGTTCCTTGGCGAAATACAGCGGGACCACGGGAATCCGTTCCATCTCGATGTAGCGCCACACGTCCAGCTCGGTCCAGTTCGAAAGCGGAAACACGCGCATGGTTTCCCCGTTTTCGATTCGACCGTTGAAGAGATTCCACAATTCCGGCCGCTGATTGCGAGGATTCCATTGGCCGTAAGCGTCGCGAAAAGAAAACACGCGCTCCTTGGCGCGGGATCTCTCTTCTTCGCGGCGTGCGCCGCCCATCGCCGCGTCGATGCGATTTTCCTGAAGGGCATCGAGCAAGGCTCGCGTTTTCAGGAGCCCGCAGCAGCGGGCGGTTCCCAGCTTGAACGGGCTCGCGCCTTCCGCGATCGCCGCGCGATTAGTGTGGACGATCAACTTAACGCCAAGCCGATCGCAGATCCGGTCGCGAAACTCGATCATCTCGCGGAACTTATAGGTTGTGTCGATGTGAATCAGCGGAAACGGAATCTGGGCCGGCTCGAAGGCTTTCTGTGCGATCCGCAGCAGGACCGATGAATCCTTGCCGATGGAATACAGCATCGCCGGACGCGAAAACTCGGCCGCCGTTTCGCGGATGATGTGGATGCTTTCCGCTTCAAGCGCCTGCAAATGGGAAATCTCAGACTTCGAGGTGAACATGAATTGGCACTATCTCTCTAGGATAGAGTGCCGACCATTAAACTGCCAAAGTAGAGACGGTTTGCGCCGCGTCCGGGTTTACATCCGCGGCTACGCTGAAGCGTGCCGTGAAATGAAACGAGCTCCCCTGGCCGAGTTCGCTCTCCACCCAAATCCGTCCGCCCAGCATCTCCGTGATGCGGCGGGAAATGGTCAATCCCAGCCCCGTGCCGCCATACTTGCGGGTCATGGAATTGTCGGCCTGGGCGAAGGCGAAAAAGATCTCTTCCTGCCGTTCCGGCGGAATGCCGATGCCCGTGTCTTTCACCGTGAAGTGAAGCATGGCCTGTCCGATGGTTTGCGACTCGCTCCGCACGGAGAGCGTGACTTCGCCCCGGCTGGTGAATTTGATCGCGTTCCCCACCAGGTTGATGATGACCTGACGGAGCCGCACCGGGTCGCCGGCGATGTCGTCGACCACGTGCGGGTCCACCCGAAGGTTCAGAGCCAAGCCCTTCTGCCGGGCGCGAAGCGAGAGGGTCTTGACGATCTGGGTCAGGGTCTCACGCAGTCCGAACGCGACCGTCTCCAGCCTCAGTTTGCCGGCTTCGATCTTTGAAAAATCCAAGATGTCGTTGATCAGCACGAGCAATCCTTCCGCGGAATCCTGCGCGGTGTCGAGATAATCGCGCTGCTCGGCGTCCAGTTGCGTGTCAAGCGCCAATCCGATCATGCCCAGAATCCCATTCATGGGAGTGCGAATCTCGTGGCTCATGTTCGCCAGAAACTCGCTCTTGGCTCGATTCGCCACCTGCGCCGCCTCTTCCGCTCGCGCGCGGTCGGCGGTTTCCAACTCCAGTTTTCGATTGACGGTTCGCAGCGTCTCGCGCTGAAGATTCGCCCTCAAAGCAAGATGGATCACGACGCCGAACAGAATTGCGCTCGATAATCCTCCGAGCAGCGTCACGTTGGGTAACAGGGCCGCCCCCGGCCGATGCTCGGCTGAAAGGGCGGCCCATAGTCCGACTCTGACCGTCGCAACCACAAGGGCAGTGCCGATCGGCACCCACAGCGGCTCCCTAACTGAGGGGGTCGCCATCTCCCACGCCACCGCGGTGATGCCGATCCCCAGTAGCAGGAAGCCGGTGGCAGTGTGAAAGGCCACGTGATTTACGCTGCCCCAGGCAAGCGTAGTATCGATTCCCGAGAGCACGCCGATGCAGCAGGTTCCCCCAAACGCCACCAGTGCCAAACCGGTGATGCCCAGCACCGTGGATTTCCTGGGCAGAAATCTGGTGTGCGCCAACACCAAACCGGCGGCCATCAGCAGGAAGCAGAACGTGGTGGCCGGTGCCATACGGCCTGGATACGAAGAGTGGGTTGTTACGAAGGCGACGCCCAGCAGCTCGTCGATTCCGAAGTTGACATGAAACAGGTATTCAAGTAACGAAGCGCTGGCGAACGTCGCCACGATCCCGGACGCGACGAACATGAGTCGAGCCCGGTTCATAACGATTCCCAGCAGCGCAAGCCCGCTCAGTGCCAGACTTACGGCCGTGTTGCGCTGAGTGGGAGGAAGCGAGGGAGCGACTTGAATGAGAAACGTCGCATCGATCGCCCAGCCAACCAGCACGGCTGCCCCCAGCAGGATGGCCAGCCCGCCGCACACGGCTGCCGTTTTTGCGGCCAAGGTTGAGAACCAAGACCCGCGCTCCGTCTTCGCTCCGCCTGAGCATGAACTCTCCACCACATAGGCTATCGACCGAATTAGAACTAAGCTTTAGTGCTTAGGCGCGAACCAAGGATTCCTGCTATTGTCCATCCACACGCGAAAAATTCTTCTGTACCCGGACTACCGTCACATCCGACATCGCCGTGAGCCCCGTATCCATCATTTGTTCCACGGCGGGGATCAGGCGGCTCAGGTTTTCCTCCGAATCCACGATCGAGATCAGGATCGGCTGGTCGTGGCGCGCCAGGTGCGCCTTATGCATTTCAGCGCTCTCGCCATATCCCTCCAGGCCGCGGAACACAGTTGCGCCGGCGATCTTCAACTCCCGGCATTTGGCGACGATGGCCTCATACAGCGGCTTGCCTTGAAACCGGTCTCGCTCCGAAACGTGAATGCGCAGGAACTTCGCAGGATAGCCTGAGTGCATCGCTCACGCCTCCATGGCTTTGGAACCGCGCACCAGCCGGACGATCTCGACGTCGGAGATCACGATGAGGCCGTCTTCGAGCATGCCCTCGATCACTTCCGCGGCGGCTGAGATTTTTTCCGCGGTGTCGATCACCGAGATCATGATCGGCAGATCGCGAAACGGATGAAAGAAACTCGCCTCGTGCCGATGGCCTTTGGCTCCATATCCCAGGATCCCGCGGTAGACGGTGGCGCCCGCGATGTCCATCATCATCAGCTTTTTCACGATGGCGTCGTAGAGCGGCGCATCGTGCCATCGATCCGCCTCACCGAGGAACACCCGAAGAAGCTTCGCAGGACCCTCCTTGCGTTCATGCGGAAGCGCGGGCTCCGGTTTCACCGATTTTCGCGCGAGCTTCACCACGGTGGTGTCCTGCACCTCGATCAAGCCGTCGGAGACCATCTCGTAAAGAGTCGGCAGCACCTCATCCACTTTTTCCGCGGTATCCACGAATTCGATCCGGATCGGCAGATGCTGGGCCAGCACCTCAACCTTGGGAGTATGCAGCAACTGGTGGGAGCCGAAACCCGCGTACGCCCGCGTGGCCGTCGCGCCGGAGACTCCTTTGTGCATCAGGAAGGTCATGATGGAGTCGTGCAGGGCGGTCATGTGATGTTGCGTGTCTTCATTAATGAAGATCGTGACCTTTTTCGCAGGGCCTTTCTTCAGCATGATCGATTCTCCGTCCCTATTATCGGCGCGCGGCCAGAGCCGCGCCCAGCCACACCGCCGCGTAACCGAGCACCACGCTGCCCGCGACGTAGAGCAACCCCATCCATCGCTCGCCATCGCGGACCGCTTGCAACGTCTCGTACTCGAAGCTCGAAAACGTCGTATATCCGCCCAGGACCCCTACCACCAGAAAAAGCCGCCAGTTGGGATGCGGCTGCCAGCGTTCCGTCAGCAGCGTCATCAGGGCGCCGATCAGAAAAGCCCCACTGACGTTGATCACGAACGTGCCCAAGGGGAATCTTCCTCCGTACTTTGCCATGATCCATGTGCCCAGCGCATATCGAGCCAGGCCACCCAAGCCCGCGCCCGCCAACACCACCATATATCTGTCCAATTGCCCAATTCTCCTTACAGGTCATGTCTCTAAATCCCCCGCCGGCTCGCCGTACGCGGATTCCTTCAATTCCCGCTCCTCCTCAGGCAGCAAATGCCGGGGCATGAACCAGAAATTGGCGATCGCGGTAGGGATTACCGCGCTTCCGATCACCGTCGCCACCAGGTGCGAGTACTGCTTCTGGTCGATGACGCCGTGATTCAGGCCAAACAACGCGGAAATGGTGCCGAACGTCAGACCGGTGGACATCATCAGCGAGTAATAAATTCCATCGTGGCCATCGTATCCGAACGCTCGCACCGTCGGCAGCAGACCGAACAGCTTCGAGATCATCTTGGCAAAGAATAACGCCACAAAGCTCAGCGGAGCGGCCACCAGCGCGGGCACCGAAACAAAGCTGCCGGCCCGGATGAAGTAGAACGGAGTCAACAGCCCAAACGTGAGAGTCCGCAAGCGGCGAATCAGTAAGTGATCCTTGCCCACCGTCCCGGCCAGCACCATTCCGATCAGGTAAGCCGGCAAAACCGCTTCGCTGCCCGACCAGACCGCCAGGCCCCCAGCGCCAAAAAGAAGAAAAAGAAGGTACTTGGTCTCCAGTTCCGAAACCCGGCCGCCATATTTCGTGAAGAACCACGGCGTGACGAAAGGCAGGATCAGAAATAGAAGCAGGCTTGCGCCGAGGAAGATGACAGTTCTGACGGTAAACGGCGAGAAGATCAGGCCCAACGCGATCACCGTTCCCAGATCGTTAATGAAGCAGGCCGCGAGAATCGCCTTGCCATATTTCGTCTGATTGAACCCCAGTTCGAGCATCACCGCATACACCACGGCCACCGAAGTGGTCGAAAGCGCCACGCCAGCAAGCCACGCCGGACGCCAAGGCCACCCCAGCACATAATGCGCGACCATGGTCGCTCCGAAGAATGGCGCGAAGAATCCCACCAGTCCCACGGCCGACGATTCTTTCCATTTTTCGCGGAACACGTGCGGGTCGAGTTCGGCCCCTGCCAGGAACGTGAGGACGATAGCGCCCGTGCCGGCCAGAAACGTGATCCATTCGGCCTTGGCGTCCAGCACGTTGCCCCCAATCAGAGCGCCGATGACCAGTTGGGCGACGGTGCCGACGACGATCTCAGACAGCGCCGTTGAAATCTTGAGCCAGTTAGCCGCCAGTACCGCGACCAAGGCCAGTAGAAGCCATATCGCTGCGACAAACCACACGTGATCCATCGAACGGATCTCCTATTCGACTGTATTGTGGTTTTGCCAATGGGGTCTAACCAGGCACTCCCACAGCAGCGAAACCACTGTAGGAGTCATTGGCCATCGGGGACGGCGTTAAGCGAACTCCACCGCTTTTCTACACTTACTATAACCGAGCCGGCTCGCGGATATCAACAAACTCCATTAGGATGAAAGAAGCAGAGTAACGGATATTTTTCAAAGAACGTTTTGCGGTCGGAGCGGTGAAGTTTCTGTCGATCATCATCGGCGTGCCTTTGGCGGTCCTGGGTCAGGACGCGTGGCAGCCTCCCGCACCCGCACCGGATCAAACCACCTCTCAAACGTCTGATCCGATGACGATCGCGGATAAGTGGGCGAATTTCGATCACGAAACCATCGCCCCGTTCACCTTGGCCGCGGGCGCGTTCAACGCAGCGGTTTCGCAGGTCACCCGATCCGCGCCGTTGTATGGCCGCCATTGGTCCGCATATCCCAAGCGATTCGCGGCGTCGGTTGGCGACATCGTGAGCCAGAATTTCTTCGCCGACGTTCTTCTCGCATCCGCGTTTCATGAAGACCCCCGTTATCACCGCAAAGGCCCCTCGCGCCGGCTGTGGCCGCGCATCGGCTACGCGATCAGCCGTTCTATCGTCACCCGCGCCGATTCGGGCGACCCGACCTTCAACTGGTCGAACGTTCTCGGCACCGCGATGAGCGCCGGACTGTCGAATGCCTACTACCCTTCGGTCAGCCGGACCGTCGCCGCCTCCGCAACCAACTGGGGAACCAGCATGGTTGGTACCGGCTTGGTGAATCTTCTCCCTGAGTTTCTTCCGGATTTCAAGGCCTGGGTGAAGCGGAAAATCAAAAAATAAACGGGATCAGCGCTTTCACTTCGCGTTTGTACTTTTCATACTCCGTGCCGAACTGCTCCGCCATGAACTTTTCCTCCACCAGCGATTTCATGCGCCAGCCGATCAGCGCCAGCACGAATGCAATCAACCCGCGAACCTCGCCGAATACGACCGCCGTCCCGAGCACCGCCAGCAGCAACCCGGAATAAATCGGATGCCGGACCACGGCGTAGGGTCCTCCGCGAACCAGTTCGTGGTCCTGTTTAATGGTGACCGTCGCGCTCCAGTTACGGCCGATATAGAGGCGCGCCCAGATCGCGAAGGCCGCGCCGCCCAACGCGATCGTAAGTCCTGCGTAGCCCGTCATCGCAGTGTCGGGAAGCCAGCGCATCGCAAGCACGCCCACGCGAAGCGGAGGATAGAACAACATGGCAAACGCGACGATCATGATCACCAGATGCATCAGGCGCGATGGAGCCGGCTCGGTTCGCGCGTTCTGCTTGGCCGTCGCCGCTCCCGCCCACCACAGAACTCCCAGTGCGATCCAAACTGCGTCAATCACGCGAATGATGTTCGGCTCCACGGCGAGATTATATCCTGTTAATATTGTTTACAGTGTTCACCATTGAGGAGACCGCATGAAACCGATGCTGATCCTGTGTCTTTCCGCCGCGCTTTTGCCTGCGGCCGACCCGAACATGACCCCCCAGGAACGGGCGCAAATCGTCCAGCTGTTGAAAGACTCACAGAAGGAGTTCGTGCAGGCCGTTTCCAGCCTCAGCGACGAGCAGTGGAAGTGGAAACCCACTCCCGAGCGCTGGTCGGTAGGCGAATGCGCCGAGCACATCGTGCTCTCCGAAGGCGCGCTGTTCGCGAAGGCCCAGGAGGCGTTGAAGAATCCGGCGAGTCCGGATTGGGAAACCAAGACCGCGGGAAAGACGGAAATTCTCTTGCAGGTCATGGCGCAACGGAAAGGAAAAGCGACGGCTCCCGAAGAGATCGTGCCGACCGGCAAAATGCCTCGTGCCGAGATCATGGCCGCGTTCACCGATGGTCGTGCGCGCACGCTGCAATTCGTGGAAGAAACGCAGTTGCCGCTCAAGGAGCACCTCACCGCGCATCCCTTCCCGATCTTCAACCCGCTGAACGCGTATCAGTGGGTGTTGTACATCCCGCTTCACAATGAGCGGCATGATAAGCAGATTGAAGAAGTGAAAGCGACTCCGGGATTTCCGGCGAGGTAGCTCGTTGCTAAGGATCGGAACGGAACCGAGGGTCACGCTCGCACCGCGCGCGAGCCGCCTCGAGTGGGATTAGCCCCATTCTATCCCTGGATAATTGAAAAATCGGTCCAATGGTACTATGCTTGAGGTGCGTTAGGGTGCCGAACAAATTCGTGTATACTACGCACCATGCGCCTTGACCGCAATCTATTGAGGCGAGGGATGTGAGATGCCTGAACTCTCTTCAGATCAGCAATTTCAAGCCGTGCTCGCCGTTGCCGAGAAGCAACTAAAGCAGAAACAAATTCAGGTTCGCTTCGGACCGCAAGGGAAGCCGCGATTCATTATAGACGAGGCTAGTCTGAAGGCCAATCTGGTTCAGTCAGGCGTTGATGAAGCTGTCTTTCGGGCGGTCTTTCATGAGGAGATAGGGCCGCTCCTTGAAGCCAATATCCGGAACGCCGTGGACCAGTACGTGGAAAACAATCCATCTTTCCAAACGTACGGCGAAGACGCGAAAAAACGCGCGGCACGGACAGCAACGATCCGAGAGCGGGCCGAATCAATTAGGAGGGCTCTTGTTGATGATGAACTGCGCGCGCGTTACCTCGTCAAAGTTTCCTCTAAGCACCCAAGGTTAAAGGATTCCGGCTGGGAGGTAGCTAAGAAAGTAGAATTGTCGACAAAGGAAACGTGGCTGCGCCCGTATGCCACTATTAAATTCGATATGTTGCATCCCGAGCAAGCAGGAGTTTTCGGCTGGTTTCCATTCTTCTCGATGGAGGGCCTCGGACGTTCTGAGTCCTTTGCGTTCGACTGCGACGAGGGAGATCTCGACGACTTGATCCGCCTGCTCCAAGAGGCGCAACTCGCGTTAAGGAAGGCAGCAGCATGAACGACGAAGAGGTTCTTAGAGAGATAATGTACTTGGATCCCAATCCTGGCGCCGAAACAAGACGGGCCCTCTCATCTCAGCAAATGGTCGCGCTAATGCGCGACGCCATCCAGATTGAAATGGCGAAACAAGGCCATTTACGTAGATCTGAGGATGTCTCTGAACGGATCTCTTCTTTGGAGGAACGCCTCAGTATGATGCGGAGAGAATTCATAAGGCAACAGGAGACACCATCTGTCATTTATGTTCGCGGGTATATTCGCCCGGAGGACGCTTCGGCAATTCCCCTTACGCAGCCGAAACTTCCCACCGCGATGATTGTTTTTTACGGACTCGGGTTGGGATGTTCGCTCATGTTCGCAACATTTCTGGCTCTCTCTGCGCTGAAAGTCGAAACCATCCACCCCTTCATTTCCCTCCTGGGCCTAGTTGGCGGATTAGGATGGCTAACAACCGCTTGGACCGACCTGCTGCTGTGGAAACGCGAGAAACCGATTGGATATCGAACCACAAAGAGCGCGAAGAGTCACACAGTCGCCGCCTAGAGCTGGAAACTGGAAGTTGGCAGGTGTCCAGGCCATTTCCCAACTCCTCACGTCCGTACCAATCCCCGCAAGGATAAATCTCGCGTCAGATCTTATCTTGTTCGCTATGCTTTTCCTGATCGGCAAGTTTCTTCAGCCTCTGCCCGGATCAGTCAATTCGATAGCAGCGTTGCTGTGCCTCTTCTTTGTCGTTGGCTGCGCTTTGTACTGCGTCATCCGCAAGAGAAGACGAAGACCAACATCCGGTTAGTGAACCTACTCAACCGCCTGCCACCAGGGGCACCCAGAACCGCTATAATCAATGTGAGGTGTTCCACCGGCTTCCCACAGACCCCGGCGGAACGAGTCTCTTCTAAAATATGGATCATAGAATCCGGGTGCTGGTCGCCAAGCCCGGCCTCGACGGACATGACCGCGGCGCGAAGGTAATCGCCCGCGCGCTGCGGGATGCCGGTATGGAGGTCGTCTATACCGGCCTGCGCCAGACCCCGGAAATGATCGTCAACGCCGCGCTTCAGGAAGATGTGCAGGTCATCGGCCTGTCCATTCTTTCCGGAGCGCACAACGCCATCGTGCCTCGCGTGATGGAGTTGCTTAAGGAAAAACAGATGACCGATGTGCTGGTCATCGTAGGCGGCATCGTACCGGATGAAGATGCCGCGCAATTGAAACGGCTGGGAGTGGCCGCGGTGTTTCAACCCGGCGCCTCGCTCGAGGAAATTGTGGAATTCATCCGCAGCTCAGTGAAGCAGACAGCTTGACCAGAGCGCAACGCATGGCGCCGATGGCGCGTGCGGATTGGAGAAGAAATTGAAATGCAAGATAAATTGAATATCGCGGTGTTTGTCGATTACGACAACATCGAGATCGGACTGAAATCGACGTTGCGGCGCGAATTTGACGTATCGCTCGCGCTGGACGCGCTTGAAGGAGCGCGGCGACATCGTCGCCAAGTTCGCTTACGCCAACTGGGGACGCCAGGACGGCGCCACGCGCCAGATGGCGGAAAACGCGGTGCAGATGGTGCAGCGGATCCCCTCGCCGCGCGGCGACAAGAACGGAGCGGATATCAACCTCGCGCTGGACGCGCTGGAGATGGCGTTCACGCATACGCATGTGAACGCGTTCGCCATCGTCAGCGGCGACAGCGATTTTATCCCGCTGGTGAACAAGCTGAAGGAATACGGCAAGACCGTGTTCGTGGTGGGCGGCAAGGCGTTCACCTCCACCATCCTGCAGCAGAATTGCCACGAGTTCATCAGCTTTGAATCGCTGTTGTCGGATGTGCCGGCCAGTGTCGTCCTCCCGGGCGAAACTCGCGGCGCCGCGCGGCCGCGAGGCGATCGTCCGGAACGTGAGCGCGGCCCGAGCGCAGCGACCGTCCGGCGACCGCGGCCCGATCGCGGTGGCGACCGCCGCCAGCGTCCCGCGCCGCTCGATCTGGCGCAGGCCATGCCGCTGGTGGAGCGCGCGCTGCAAGTGCTGGAGCGCCGCGGCGTGCAGCCGCAGCTCGGATTGCTGAAGTCCACCATGCTGCAGCTCGATCCCGCGTTCAACGAGCGCGCCTACGGCGGCGTCCAGCTTCTCCGATTTCGTCGAGAAGCTGAAGCGCGCCGATCTGGTGAACGTCAGCGGCACCGGCGGACGCTACATCATCGAGCGCAAAGGCTCGTCGCAGCCGGAGCGCGCCACGCTCAAGCCCGAAGATCTGCTGCCGCCGCTGCGCGACGTGCTCGAAAACCATCGCCTGGAGATCGAAAACGGCTGTCCCGGTGGAGGATCTGGCGCAGCTGGTTCAAGAGCCGAGCAGCCCAACTTCGATACCAGCGCCTACGGCTTCCAGGAGTTCAGCGAGTTCCTGAACTACGCGCAGGACAAGACCGTGGTTCGCCTGGAGCCGCACGAGGAGCAGGGCGTATGCTGGTGTACTCTGGGCGCGGAGTTTTATCCGCCCGCCGAGCCGCCGCAGCCCGAGCCGCAGGCCGCCGCGGAAGAGAAGTGGAAGAAGACGAGCCGCAGCCTTACGTCGAAGGCCAGCCCACCATCTTCGAGCCGAATCCGCCGCCGGCCAAGCCGAAGCGCGTGGCGACTCGCAAACGCATTTCGAAGCCGCAGGGCTCCGGTCCGCAGCGGCGTCCGCGCCGGAAGAAGACTGACTAATGGCCATCAAAGCGAGTTTTTCCGCCGGCGTGCGCCGGCTCCGCGAGGGCCGTATTCGCCGGCAGTTCGCGCCGGAGATTTTATTTATGTAAGCGGGCAAGGCCCCATCGATCCGGTGACGGATAAGCCGTCGCCGGGCGATATTCGCCACGAAACGCGAGCTGGTTCTGTCGAATATCCGCCGGATTCTGGACGCCTGCGGCGCGACCATGGCCGACGTCGTGAAGTGCAGCGTGTTCCTGAAAGACGGCAGCGAGTTCAAGCAGATGAACGAGGTCTACGCCGACATTTTTCGGCGACACGCGCCCGGCGCGGACCACCGTGGTGTGCGAATTCGTCAGCGACATGCGGGTCGAGATCGATTGCGTAGCGTACAAACCGGCGACGTAACCGTTTGCCCCGCTTGCGGCGCCAATTGCACGGAATCGTATCACGAGTTGTCGGCCTACACTCTGACTCACGGCGGCCGCGAATTCATTCATCAACACGTCGTAGACGCCTATGCCGCGCAGCACGCCGCCAATGCCGCGCGAACCATCGGACCTGCTTTCGGTCTCATCGGCCTGTATCTTACCGTCGAAAAACACTTTACCGGACGCGAGGTCCAACGCGCCCATATGAAGCTCGGCCAACGGAAAAAGGAATGGCCGAAGTTTACGCCACCTCGGGATCGCGCCGCTTTAACCGTCGTCGAGGTGATGAAGGCGGAGCCTGGCGCGGCCCGCGACGAAGCGATTATGCAATGGGCTGCGGCTGTCTGGACTTCCTGGCAGGAACAGCACGAAACGATCCGGCAGCTATTTCACGCGACGATTTGAGCTTCCGTACGGATCGGCACTCCATGCCGCGCCAGCACCGCTTCGACGTCCTTCTTCATCAGACGCGACGCGTCGTAATCCACGGTGATCTTGTCGAGCGCCGGCGCGACCTGCACGCGCGCGATGCCATACGTGCTGTGCACATTCGCCGATGTTCGGAAGATCGTCGTCGGTCAGCGGGCGCAGAAGATCGTAGTGCAGCGTGACCTTGGTCATTGCAAGACTATCAGGATACCAGCTTCCAGAGTATCTGCCGCAGCATTCCCAGCCACACTTCGGCGTCGTGCGCGTTCAGATCCATGCGGCGCATCAGACGGCGGATCTTCATGCTCGTCGATCCTTCGACGCGCGCGTGAACGTAGCCGGATGCTCCAGCACTTCTTCGAGCAGTGCCGTGATCCGCTCCAGATCCTCCGCGTTGCGCGGCGCGCCGCGGCTTCGGGCTGCGCCTTCGCAGCCGCCGGATTGCGGATGATCTCGTACAGGCACACCGCCACCGCCTGGCCCAGGTTCATCGAGCCGTGCTCTTCGCGCGTGGGAATCCGCATCAGCCAGTGGCAGTGGCTCATGTCCTCATTCGACAGCCCGAATTTCTCCGACCCGAACAGCAGCGCGACCGGCAGCGTCGCCAGCTTCTTCGCGATCAGCCGCCCGCCATACTCCAGCCGCCGCAAGGGATGCTCCAGCGCGCGATGGCCGATCGAGGTGGTTCCGACCACCAGCGCGCAATCGGCGACCGCTTCGGCCACCGTCGGATACTCGCGCGCCGTCTGCCAGAACCTTGCTGCGCCTTCACCGCCGAGCGCGCCTCGCGAAACGCGACTTCGTACGGATTCACCAGCCGCAGCTCGGAGAATCCGAAATTGCTCATCGCGCGCGCGGCCGCGCCGATGTTCAGCGGATTGCGCGGCGAGACCAGAACCACGCGCAGCGGATTCACTTCGAGCTGTCGCGATGCACGGCGTCCAGCACGCCGTTGACGAAGGACACCGATTCGTCGCCGGAAAACTGGCGCGCCAGTTCCAGCGCTTCGTCGATCACCACCGGCGCGGGCGTTCCCAGCTCGCTCATCTCGTAGACCGCCAGGCGCAGATGTTGCGATCCACGGCGGGCATGCGCTCCAGGCGCCAGTGCTCGGACTTTGCGGCGATGCGCTGGTCGATCTCGCCGGCCTTGTCGGACGCGCCGCGCACCAGCGTTTCCATGAACTCGTCGGGCTGCGCGTGCGCTCGGGATCGTCTTCCTCCGAGCGCGAGCGTTTCGTAGAACGCGGAGATCGCGTCGTCGACGGCCTGCTTGCGCTGGTCCCACAGAAACAGAACCTGCAGAGCGCGCTGGCGGGAACGATGGCGGGCGGGCATGGCTCAGAACGCGCGGCCGCGGCATATCGTTGCGAACCGCGCCATCTCGATCGCGGTCATGGCGGCGTCGTATCCTTTGTTGCCGTGCGCGCCGCCCGCGCGCGCCTCGGCCTGCTCCAGTGTGTCGGTGGTCAGCACGCCGAACGCGACCGGCACGCCGGTTTCGAGCGCCACCTGCTGCAATCCGCGCGCGGCCTCGCCCGCGACGTAATCGAAGTGCGGCGTTTCGCCGCGAATCACCGCGCCCAGGGCGATGATCGCGTCGATAGCCGCTGCGTGTGCGCCAGCTTCTTCGCCGCGAGCGGCAAGCTCGAACGCGCCGGGAACGTGGAACACCTCGATCGCCGGCGGCTCCGGCCTTCTGCAGCGCCTCCCGGGCGCCCTCCAGCAGCTTGCTCGGTGATGCTCCGATTGAAGCGCGCCACCACGATCGCGAACTTGCAGTCCGCGCGCGTCGAGATCTTGCCAATTCGATCGGCTCGATCGGACATCGTGGGATAATTGAAGGTTCCAGTTCCGAGCTTCATCATACCTGCATGGATCCCCGCGCACATCCGGAATTTCAGCATCATTGCGCACATCGATCACGGCAAGTCGACGCTTGCCGACCGCCTGCTCGAAGTCACCGGCGCGCTTTCAGCCAGCGCGAAATGATGGCGCAGGTGCTCGACTCGATGGATCTGGAGCGCGAGCGCGGCATCACCATCAAGGCCCACGCCGTGCGCCTGAACTATCGCGCCAAGGACGGCGATCGATTATCAGCTCAACCTGATCGACACGCCCGGCCACGTCGATTTCACCTACGAAGTTTCGCGCAGCCTGCAGGCCTGCGAAGGCGCGCTGCTGGTGGTGGACGCGTCGCAAGGCGTGGAAGCGCAGACGCTCGCGAATACCTACCTGGCGCTGCATCACAATCTCGAAATCATTCCGGTGATCAACAAGATCGATCTGCCGTCGGCCGAGCCGGACCGGATTCGCGAGCAGATCGAACACGTGATCGGCCTGGACGCCAGCGACGCGCATTCTGGTCAGCGCCAAAAACGGCGTCGGCATCGAGGACGTGCTCGAAGCCGTGGTGCACCTGGTGCCGCCGCCCAAGGGCTCGCCCGACGCTCCGCTGCGCGCGCTGATTTTCGATTCCTGGTTCGATCCCTACCGCGGCGTCATCATTCTGACGCGCGTGGTCGACGGGCGCATCCGCAAGGGCCAGAAGATCCGGCTGTGGTCGAACCAGAGCGTGCACGAAGTGGAGGGCCTCGGCTATCAGTCGCCCAAGCCGATCCCCTGCGACGAACTTGCCGCCGGCGAAGTCGGGTTCCTGTTCGCCAATATCAAGACCGTTTCCGACGCGCAGATCGGCGACACCATCATCGATCACGCCAATCCCGCCGCCGAGCCGCTGCCCGGATTCGAGCCGCTGAAAGCGATGGTGTTCGCGGGGCTCTATCCGGTGGAATCGCACGAGCACGGGCTGCTGCGCGACGCGCTCGAAAAACTGCGCCTCAACGACAGCGCGTTCAGCTTTGAGCCCGAAAATTCCGCCGCGCTCGGCTTCGGATTCCGCTGCGGATTCCTCGGCCTGCTGCATCTGGAAATCGTCCAGGAGCGCCTGGAGCGCGAATTTCAGATCGACCTGATCACCACCGCGCCGGGCGTGCGCTATCAAGATCACCACCATCGACGGCGCGCGTGATCGAGGTCGACAATCCGCACCAAGTTTCCCGATCCCGCCGAGATCAAGCAGATCGAAGAGCCGATCATCGACGCGACGGTGATCACGCGCGAAGAGTATCTCGGCGAGATTCTCAAGCTGCTCGAAGAGAAGCGCGGCACGCAGAAGAAGTTCGAATACATCGGCACCGGCCGCGTGCTGCTGGTGTACGAGCTGCCGCTGAACGAAATCGTGCTCGATTTCTACGACCGCCTGAAGTCGGCGTCGCGCGGATACGCGTCGCTCGATTATCATTTCGCCGGCCATCGCGTCTCGCCCATGGTGAAGCTGGACGTGCTGGTGGCGGGCGAGCCGGTCGACGCGCTGTCGATGATCGTCCACACGCGATTTCGCCTACGAGCGCGGCAAGATTCTGATCGAGCGGCTGCGCAAACTGATTCCGCGGCAGATGTTCGAAGTGGCGCTGCAGGCGGCGATCGGAAGCAAGATCATCGCGCGCGAAACCATCTCGGCCATGCGCAAGAACGTGCTGGCCAAGTGCTACGGCGGCGACATCTCGCGCAAGCGCAAGCTGCTCGAAAAACAAAAAGAAGGCAAGCGCCGCATGAAGCGCGTCGGCCGCGTGGAGATCCCGCAGGAAGCGTTCCTGGCGGTGCTCAAAGTCAGTGCCAGCGATTCCGACTGAGGTATATACTACTCGTAATCGGGAGGCGTTGGTGGAAATCTCGAGAAAATCGGCGGTCATTTCCTTTGCCGTGACGATTCCGTTCCTCGCCGCGCAAGGCCTTTCCCCCGATGAAGTCAAGGTCACCAGCCGCTCCTATGTCCCGCGCACCCCAAACGCTTTTCGCGTCGATACGAAGTTGGTCGACGTCGCCGTCATCGTCCGAGACGGCCGCTCCCACGCAGTATCCGGCTTGACCAGAGAGAATTTTAAGGTCTACGACAACGGGAAAGAGCGTGAGATCGCGAATTTCGCCGTAGATTCCGCCGCAACGGCAACTGAGGCGGCAGAGATCCAAAAAGCCGATTCCCTGAAAGCAAGCACCGTCCGCCCACGTTTCATCGCGCTCTACATCGACGACGTGAACGCGAAAGACGGCCGGCATTTTAACGACCTCAAGCAGACGCAAGACGCAGCTGTGGGATTTGTGAAAGACGCTCTCCAGCCGGGAGTTCAAATTGGTATCTTCACCGCTTCCGGAGCGCAGACTCTCGACTTTACCGCGGACTCCGCCAAAGCGATCGAAACCATCGGCCTCATCCAAGCCCACCCACACTTGTCCGAAGCCGCTTGCATCACACCCTTCCTGGCCTACTCCGTCGTGGTTCGTCGCGATTCTACGGCGGTAAGAGAGCTAGCGGACCGGTGCCACGCGTTGCCTCAGCAGGCGGAAGAAACCTGGCGCCAAGCCAAGGCGACTTCGGCAGCCACGCTGGAGTCCATCGAATATGTCGCCGCGCGTCTGGCAACCATGCCTGGAGCCCGCGTGCTTTTGCTCGCATCCTCGGGCTTTCTCACCGGGACGATCGAGGACCAGAGGGACCGGATCGTCGGCCGCGCGCTCAAAGCTGGTGTGGTCATCAACGCGCTCGACTCAAAAGGGGTTTATGCGGAAATGCCGGCGTCGCTAGAAGTACCGCTCGCAGGACCAAGCGCCTCCCGCGGTCTGGAGGCGGTGAGGTACAACACGGCCAATGTGGGACAACGCACGGAAACCATGAACGAACCGCTCGCCGCGCTCGCCGAAGGGACCGGCGGCAGCTTTTTCCACAACAGCAACGATCTGCATGCCGGTTTTCTGCAGATCGGCACCCCACCGGAAACGGTCTATCGCCTGAGTTTCCGTCTTCCCGACGGCGTCGCAGGCGGGACCTATCACAAGTTGAAGGTGACCGTGGTCCATGCGCCTCACGAATCGGTGCAGGCACGGCCGGGGTATTTCGCCCCGGCCGAGAAACCTCAGACAGAGCCGGTGGTCGAATCGTCCAAGTTCGACCAGGAAGTGATGGCCGCGGACACCGTCGACGATTTTCCGGTGGACGTCAGCGCTCAGTTTGGAAAACCTTCGAGTGGCGGAACCACTTTGTTCGTAGTGGCAAATGTCGACATCTCGAAACTGCATTTCACGAAACAGGGCGATCGCCTGAAACAGACCGTCCGGTTCGTGAGCGCTCTCAAAGACGCGCAAGGCACGATCGTCGCGGCTAAGGAAGCCACCATGGATCTGTCGCTCAAAGAGTCCACTTACAACCGTTTGGCGAAAACCGGACTCAACGCGAAGCTCGCCTTGCAGGCTCCCCCCGGTCTCTACAGCGTTCGCGAAGTGGTAGAGGAATCGGCGGATCGGAAGCTCTCCTGCTCCACCCATTCGATCGAAATTCCTTAATCGCCAGTGAAAGGGTAATCCTCCTGGCGGCATTCCCGGTCTAAGCAGCCGGAACTTTTCGTTTCAGCCCGGCGTCCAAACCTCCGGCTGCGATCGAAACCGTGAAAGGAGCTCATCTTATGAGATCGATTGCCATCAGTGTCTGCGCGGTAGCCATTCTCGCCGTCGCATTATGGGCAGCCGGGGACTCGAATTCCCCCAAGAATTCCTCTGACCAAGCCGTGTCGATTGCCGTCGAAAAAGGCGCGAAGTGGATCGCTTCTGTGCAGGGGAAAAACGGCGGATGGGGGCAGGATGGCGGCGAAACCTCCTATGTCCGCCAAAACGAACACCTGGAATCGAACGGAAATGACGTAGCGAACACAGCCGTGGCGGCGCTCGCGCTGCGGCGCGCTGGAAAACAGTATCAACCTGCCGTCAATCGCGCGCTCGACTTCATCATGCGTAATGTGGAAGAAAGCCCGGCGGACGGGCTCCAGATTACCAAGGTGAATGGGACTCAGATCCAGCGGAAACTCGGTCCTTACATCGACACGTTTCTCACTTCCATGCTGCTTTCTGAGATCGACGGCACTATGCCGACGGCCACCGAAAATCTGCGCGTGCGCAAAGCGCTCGAAAAATGCGTGGCGAAGATCGAGCATAATCAGCAGACCGACGGAAGCTGGAACGTCGGTGGCGGATGGGCGCCGATTCTCGGCACGTCCATGGCTTCGCGAAGTCTATATGTCGCTCAGCAGAAAGGCGTCATGGTCGAAGCGCGCGCGATGGATCGCGCCGACAACTACACCAAGCAGGCGATGGCCACGCCTCCTGTCTCAGTCGGATCCGGGGGCGGATACGGAGGAGGTACATATAGAGTCGACGGCGTCGCTCCGGCATCCGCGGCTTCGGCTGGCGTGCCTCTGTATCAGAGCGCACAGGCGCTCGAACAGTTGAGCCGCACCGAGAAGGACCGCAAGGCCAACGCTCCGCAGATCAACGCGATCAAGCAGCAGCTTACCAGCGCGCGGTTCGTCACCGGCTTCGGCTCCATGGGCGGAGAAGAATTTTTCTCTTATCTCAATATCAGCGACAGCCTGCGGCGCACCGGCGGCGACGACTACAATCGCTGGCACGCACAAATCACCGAGACGATCCTGAAGCTTCAAAACGAGGACGGCACCTGGGCCGGCCAGCATTGCATCACCGGCCGCGTAGCGACTACTGCCGCGGCGATCCTCAACCTGATGCCCGATCGCAATGCGCCTGCGCAGTAGACGGTCGTTCCTTCTCGCGGCGATCGCCGCGGCAGGCTGTGCGCGCGGCGATTCACGCCGTATCAAGGCTGCAAAGTATCTCTGGTCGCAGCAGGCTGACGATGGAGGATGGCACAGCCACACCTACGGGCTGCTGCGCTCGGGACAATCTCTCACTCCCTTCGTTCTGGACGCATTACTGGACACTCCTGAGGTCGCCGCAGGCGCAGTCGAGCGAGCCGTCGAATTTATAAAGCGCAACACCAATAGCGATGGCTCGCTCGGCCTGATGGATTCGGTCGCGCCGGATTATCCAAACTACGCAACGGGACTGGCCCTTCGCGCGATGACCAAGGCAGACGCCAAGGGATGCGAACAAATGATCGCGTGCATGAGGAATCAGCAGTTCACCGAATCGAATGGCTGGACTCGGTCCGACGCACCTTACGGGGCTTGGGGCATGGGAGGCGATCGCCGTCGTCCTCCCGACGCCGGCCACGTAGATCTGGCGATGACCCGATACGTGCTCGAGGGCCTGGCCGCGGCCAGTGTTCATCCTCCCGATCCGGCCCTGGAGTGTGCGCAAGTGTATCTGGACCGCTGCCAGAATCCCGACGGCGGTTTTTTCTTTTCAACCGTGGAAGCCGATATCAACAAAGCCGGCGAAGAAGCGGGAAAATTCCGCAGTTACGGCACGACGACCGCCGACGGAGTTATCGCGCTGCGCGCCTGTGGCGTCGCCGAAAGCGATCAGCGAATGGTTCGCGCGAAAAACTGGCTGCGCGCGCATCACTTGTATGATCGCGCCCCCGGCTTCGATGGCGGACCTCGCGAAACCTGGGCAGCCGGCCTGCGCTTCTATTACGCCGCCGCCATCACGCGCGCGATGCCCGAATTATCAGTGCTCCTTCCTCCGCAACGCCCCGATGGAAGCTTCGTGAATTCGAGCAACCTGGTGAAGGAAGACGATCCCTTGATCGCCACCGCGTTCGCGCTGCGGGTGCTTTCGAAACGGCTACAATAGTCGTTCCATGCCCATCGACTGGTTCCCGCTATGGCTCAGCCTGCGCGTCGCGGTCTTGTCGACGGCCATCGCGCTGGCGGCGGGGCTATGGATCGCCTACATCCTTGCCAATCGTGAATTCCGTTACAAGGAAGCACTCGACGCGGCCGTTACTCTGCCGTTGGTGCTGCCGCCCACTGTGCTCGGATATTATCTGCTGGTGCTCATCGGCCGGGCCAGTCCTCTGGGGCAGATTTGGGAAAAAGTTTTCGGATCGCCACTGGTATTCACCTGGAAAGCAGCAGTGATCGCGGCGTTCCTGCACTCGTTTCCACTGCTGGTGAAGTCGGCTCGCGCCGCGCTTGAAAGCGTGGACCGCAGTTATGAGCGCGCGGCACGCACGTTAGGAGCATCCGAATGGCGGTTGTTTTGGCGTGTCACGCTGCCGCTCGCGCAACGCTCTATCATGGCGGCCGCCGCGCTAGCCTTCGCGCGCTCACTGGGCGATTTTGGCGTGACGCTCATGGTCGCGGGCAATATTCCGGGACGAACACAGACCATCGCGGTAGCCATTTACGATGCGGTCGAAGCCGGCAACGGCGCGGTAGCGCGCACTCTGGTGCTGGTGATCTCGGCCGTGGCGCTGCTGATTCTCACCTTCGCCAACCGGATCACTCGATGATTCAGGCCAAGCTGCGCAAAACATTTCCAGCGCGTCCCGATTCGGCGGGATTTTCGGTCGACATCGAATTTCAAGCGTCCGCCGGAGTTACCGTGCTGTTCGGCCCCAGCGGATCGGGAAAAACGCTGACGCTCGATTCCATTGCGGGGTTTGTGCGCCCGGACGAAGGGCGCATCCTGTTGGACGATGCAATCCTGTTCGACGGCGGCACGGGCATCCACTTGCCTCCCCGCGCGCGCAACTGCGGGTATGTGTTTCAGAACTACGCTCTGTTTCCGCACATGACCCTGCGCGAGAACCTGACGTTCGCCGTTGAAAAGCGTCCGCGCCTGGAGCGGCATCGTCGCGTGAACGAAATGCTCGACCGCTTTCGCCTTCAGGACGCCGCAGGCCGCCGCCCGCACGAAGTTTCCGGAGGGCAGAAGCAGCGCTGCTCCATCGCCCGCGCGCTGATCGGCTCGCCCAAATTGCTGCTGCTCGACGAACCCGCGCAAGGTCTGGATGCCCCGTTGCGCGCTGAACTCTATGAAGTGCTCAGACAAGTTCGTGCCGAATTTAGGACGCCCGTTCTGCTGGTCACACACGACCTGGATGAGTGTTTCGAGCTCGCCGAAGAAATGCTCGTCATGCGCGAAGGCCGAATTGTGCAAAGCGGCACGCCGCGCAAAGTTCTGGATCAGCCCGCGAATCTGGATGTGGCGCGTCTGCTTGGCCGCTTCAATTTGCTGGCTGGAGAAATTCGTTCACTCGACCCTGGGAGGAACAAGAGCCGCGTTCTGATCGGCGAATACGAGCTCGATGGCCCGTACTTTCCCGGTCGTTTAAAGGGCGATCGCGTGACCGTCTGCGTTCGTCCGGAACAACTGAAAGCCTCGGCGCGCAACGGCCTGCCCGGGCCCAACCAGATTCCCGCCGAACTCAAACGCGCCATCGAAACGCCGCAATCGATGCGTCTTGAATTTACGGGTGGCATCGTTGTGGATGTATCGCACGCCGAATTCGAGCGTCTGCGCGACAACCAGGAATGGATCATCGAGTTTTCGCCCGCTTCACTGCGAGTGCTTTAGTTTCCGGCGGGCGCAACATGATAAAGAATGCAAACAGGATCGCCGGCCACGCCTGCATCACGACACGATTGTTCGACGTGTTCAAATGCCAGGTGAGGTCGTTGGCCGTGATGAGATAAATTCCGAAATCGGCCGCCAGCAACCCGAGTGGCGCCAGTAGCAGCCACCACTCCTTCTTTGCGAATCCAAAAGCCCACGCGACAATCGCCATCAATAAGATAGGATGCGCCCATGGGAACCCCAGCGTCCAGAAACTGCCCACGAACGATCCGATGATTTCGCCCCACCGCCCCCCGGTCACGACCAGCTTCAGAGCTTCTGACGCGGACTTCGGAAACATGCCCTCGCGGCCTTCGACCAGGAAAAGTTTGAACGCCAGCGTCAAGATCAACGGAAATGCGGCTCCCGCTGCGATCCACGCGACTGCGCGACGACCGCCGCGCCAGAGCGCAATCGCGCAAAGAAATGCAACGAATGGCCATCCTTCGTTCTTGGTCCATGCGGCGAAGCCCGCGAATGCGCCGGATAAGGCCAGCATCGGCGGCGACCATTCGCTGAGTGCCAACAGCGCCAGACTAGAAAGCACGTAATAACTCAAAGGGATATCGGCGTACTGCGCGGTGGCTTGCGACACAAATCCTTCGGTCGCGAGCAAGACCAGCACCGCAAGCAGACCGACGGTCTCGCCCGCAAGCAGCGCCACGGATCCGAAAAGCACGCCGAACGTGACCACCGACAAGATCAATCCGAACCAGGCAGGCGTAGATGCGCGCGTATCTCCGACGATTGTCCAAGTGCGCGCAATAAATCCCGACGTCAATAGCGGGTATCCAGGATGATTCGTGCCGGTCTTATCGGAAACTGCGTACTTCCAGGCGGGTGCTCCCGCGGCAAGATAGCGCGCCCGCAGATTCCAAATCGCGGCCGCGTCGTATTCACCTCCTGGGCTCGCCGTGAGGCCTTCGGAACAGTCGAGCGCGAAAATGCACATTCCCAAAATCAGAGCGCCGCGCAGCGCCCAAATCCAGGAAGGCTTCGCGAACTGAGCCGGCTTGTGAAGCGCGGGTTTCAATCGGAAAAAGATCACCCCCGCGGCAGCCAACATCAGCGCTTCAGCCGCGAGCACCGCCGCTCGATTCGCGATGCCGGCCCATACCAGTAAGAAATACACGGAGGACGTGATTCCCACTCCGAGCCCCACGCCAAACGAGATTTGCAAGATCCACGACTTGACGGGTGCTAACAAGCGCACGACGATCCAGCCCAGTACGAACGCCGGGAACATCGACCAGAAATCGATCACTAGCGCGACCTCCGGTACACCACCGCGCCTCTGCCGCAATCGCGCACCAGCGTGTAGCCGGCTGCCAAACCGAGCGCCGCGTAGTCGCCTTGGCGATCGAAATTGCCGATGGCCCATTCGGGCTTCTGTGTTTCGACGGGAACCAGTGCGCGCGGAGCGGCGGCGTATTGAGTCGACATCAGCGCGATGACGCCGGTGCGCTCGCCGACCGGCATATCGGTGATGTATCCGATGACGCCGGAGGACGGAATCAGTTCGAGGGCAGGCGCGAAGCGGACTTCGGAATCGGCGATGCGAAACGGATCGGGCGATTTCAGCGCGGCCTGCTCCGAGATTTTGTAGGAGCTCATCGTCGCGAGCAGTGCCAGCACCGCGACGGCCAAGGCTCCGATGGACGCACGAATCATAACCAACCAGTCTAGCGTTGTACGATTGTCTGTGATGATCACACGCAGACGAGTCTTATCAACCTTGGGCTTCGCCACCGCCACTGCCGCTGCACAGAGGCGCGATTCGGGGACGAAAGCCCTTCCCTCCGATTCGCCCATTGCGCAGCTCAAGAGCCGGAAAAGCGAAGCCACGCCGATCACGCTAGAGGAGCGCCGCGCGCGCATCGAGCGTGCTCGCGAGCTGATGCGCGAAAACAAAATCGACGCCATAGTGCTGACCGGTGGAACCTCGCTCGAATATTTCGGCGCCATCAAATGGGGCCTCAGTGAGCGTCTGTTCACCATGGTGGTGCCCGCGAAGGGCGAACCGTTCTTCATCTCGCCGGCCTTTGAAGAGGACCGCGCGCGCGAACAGATCGCGCTGGGACCGGGAGGCAAAGATCCTCGCCTGCTGATCTGGCAGGAGGACGAGAGTCCCTACGCGCGCGTCGCCGCTGGATTGAAGGAACGCGGCATCGCCACCGGAAATGTTGGCGTAGAAGAGACGGTGAAGTTCGTGTTCTCCGATGGTATTTCGAAGGCGGTTCCGGCGATGAAACTGGTGAGTGCGACTCCGGTGACGGCAGGCTGCCGGTCCATCAAATCTACGCATGAGATCGCGCTGATGCGTCTGGCCTCGCAGGTCACTTTGCAGGCATACGAAGCGGCGTGGAAGAGCCTGCGGGAGGGCATGACCCAGAACGATTTCGCGGGATTGGTTTCGATGGCGCACTCACGCCTAGGGTTTCCGGGAGGCGCGGGAGTGCAATGCGGTGAGTATTCGGCGCTTCCGCACGGGTCGGTGACGCCGCAGGTGATTAAGGAAGGGACCATCCTGCTGATCGACGGCGGCTGTCAGGTGGAGGGGTATCATTCCGATCTGAGCCGGACGTTCGTGCTTGGAAAGCCGACAGCGAAGATGAAACAGGTCTTCGATTTCGTCCATCAGGCGCAAACGGCGGCGGTAAAGAAAGCGGGTCCAGGCGTCGCGGCGCAGGACGTGGACGCAGCGGCTCGCAAAGTGGTCGCCGATGCGGGCTATGGAGCGAACTACGATCACTTCGCGCATCGAGTAGGTCACGGGATGGGGATGGACGGACACGAGTGGCCATACCTGGTACGCGGAAATACATTGAAGCTCGCTCCGAACATGACGTTTAGCGACGAGCCGGGGATTTATATTCGGGGTGAGTTCGGCGTGAGACTCGAAGACGACATGCACATTACGGAGAATGGCGCGGAGTTGTTTACGCCGCAGAGTCCGTCGCTGGAGCAACCGTTCTGAGGTAATCAGGCACAACGGGTGCCGCGTAGTCGGGTTCGGCCTTCAATCATGTCGAGGGAACAATCCCGTCCACTTGGAATGATCTGCATGCAGAATGGGGATCGAGTTGTTTGGCGCGCGGTGCTGAAACACGACGACGAATCCACAGTCGCCAAATCCTCTCGGGCGCTTTTTGTCGGCGATTTTACCGTATTGAAGCAGCTTGATACGATCGGCGTTTGTGAAATGTTGGCAGCGTTCAGAGAACACGTTGTCGCCCTCGCCGAGCTCATGCGCGGGAACGGGACATATGGCGGTCTCATCCGAGATCTTCCTCCTCGCGGCTCTTGAAGCAGCCACGAGGATCAGGTACACTTTTCCGACGCCTGCGAGAAGGGAGCCGAAGGATGTCACGGGATCATTCCAGGCCTCGCAGACCTGCGTTCCCGTTCCGCTGAAGTCGTCCAAAAGCACCACCACATCTTCGGCTGACTTAGACTCGCGAAAAAGATCGCTCCGCGAGACGAAAAGCTCATTCAGATGTTTTGCGTCCAAACGGTTTGCAACTCGAAAGTGGTGAAGCATCGCGTCTCCGCTCTCACCGGCACTCCCTGACATCGCGGCGAAGCGCCACCGGCCCCTTCGTTGCGAAGCCGATCTGTGCCAGCCGTCGAGTGCTGCAAGTGCATGACGATAGGCCTCGTAGATCTGACTTTGACCGTAGAACTCGACGGCATCCAGGATGCGCGCGGCCAAGTCCTGATCCGCCGAATTGAACTGGTTTAGCCAGCTTTGAATGGTCACATTGATGATACCGGCTCGGTAGGAACCAAAGTGAGAGATCCATCTTTGGTATCTTTTCGCGTCTATAGGCGTGCCCCGTGCGAGGGGGCGTGGACTTGCCCCCAGTTTTGAGACAACCAGTTAAGACTCAAAATCCATTCAAAGGAGAATTGAGTCATGGGATTGTCGAGAAGGATGTTCACGAAGGAGTTCAAGCTGGCCGCCGTGCGGCGGCTAGAGCAGGGGGTTTCCATCGGGGAGGCGGCTCGGGCGTTGGAGGTCAACCCCAACGTGCTGCACCGCTGGCGGCGGGAGTTCCGGACCGGTGCAGGTAACGCGTTTCCGGGCCACGGGAAGCAACGCTGGGCCGAGGGACGCATTGCGGAGCTGGAGCGTAAGATCGGCCAGCAGGCTCTGGAGATTGATTTTTTGAAGGGCTGTTTGCAGCGCATCGAGGAACAGCGGATGCTGCAGGCAGTGACTGGAAATCCGCGGTCTACCGGAAGGTCCAAGAAGAAGTGAAGGCCGGCCAGGGACTGACCATCGAACGCATGGTGGAGCTGGGCCGGGTTTCCCGGTGCGGCTTCTATCGCTTCGGCGAAAACGCCGAGCCGGGGCCGGACCCCCACATGGATCTGCGCGACGACATCCAGCGGATCGCGCTGGAATGGCCCTGCTACGGCCGGCCGCGGATCACAGCCGAACTGCGCCATCAGGGCTGGACCGTGAATCCCAAGCTGGTGTACCGGCTGATGCGCGAGGACAACTTGCTGTGCATACGGAAGCGGAAGTTCGTGGTGACTACCGATTCCAACCACACACGCAGGATCTACCCGAACCTGGCTGAGGGCCTGATCCTCACCGCACCCGATCAGCTGTGGAGGGCCGATATCACCTATATCCGGCTGCGCGACGAGTTCGTGTTCCTGGCAGTGATCCTGGACGCCTACTCGCGCCGCGTGATCGGCTGGGCTCTGGAGCGGACGATGGAAGACCAACTTACCCTGACCGCGCTAGGCATGGCGTTATCGCGCCGCATCGTCCAGGCCGGGCTGGTCCATCATTCCGATCGCGGCTCCCAGTACGCCAGCAACGACTATACGGACTTGCTGAAAACCAACGGCATCGACATCAGTATGTCGCGCAAGGGCAACCCATGGGACAACGCAGCCTGCGAGTCGTTCATGAAGACCTTGAAGTACGAAGAGGTCCATCGCAACGAATACCGGGACTTGGCCGAGGCGCGTGCTTGCATCGCCGAGTTCCTGGAGAAAGTCTACAACCAAAAAAGGCTGCACTCGGCGCTCGGCTACTTGCCGCCGGCCGAGTTCGAAGCGCAGCACCACAAGGATGCCGCTTCGCGGCAGCTTTCTGTATGAGTTTTCTGAGGCATCCGGAAATCTTTCCATCCGATGAGGGCGCCCGCCTTGCGGCCAACGCCCCCGCTCATCGTCTGGATGAGTTTCCGGCTGGTTATTCCTTGGCGGGTTGCTCTCCAGCAGAGCCCGCCTCCGCTTCACCAGCCGGTCACCAGTATGCTGTAATGTCGTCTTGCCGGTCGAGATCTTTTCAGCGAACGGCGAACTGTGTCTTAACGGTTTGTCTCAGCCCAGGGGGCAAGAGCAGCGCCTCACTTGACCTCCCGTCGCCCAAGGGCTCGCAGTTTCTCGCGGATCAAATGTGCCAGTGATTCAAGACGGGACCACATCGCATTCTCTCCGTAGTATTCGTCAATGTCGATATCGTGGATCTGCGCGTACAGGGCTTCCACGGCTTTAAGAACTTTCTTCGCACTCGCCGCGAGCTTGGCGGATTCGATGCTCAAGTAGTCCGGTGTTAGCGAAGGCTGTGCTGCAAACTCCTGAAGTCTCTTGGAGATGACCGCACTTTTATTCGCCTTCACCGCGTTGTTTATATGCTGCTTGACGATCCGGAAGTCGGTTACAGACTTGATGCCCTTTTGTTCGAACTTTCGGAGCATGGCGTCGGTGAACGTGTCTTTGTTGAACCACGAAAACTTCTTGACTTCCCGGTCGTTCCGCACTGCGTACAGCTCGATGAAGAAATCAGCCTTAACTCGCTTGTCGGGATCTGCGTCTAGCATCATGTCTTGATACCGTTTGGCATACGACAGGAGCTTCTTGCAGCGCACCACGACAGCTTCGTCGAGCCCAGTTAGTTCGGCGAGGCGCGATTCCTTGAGTTCCTTTAACGCGCGCATTAATAGTTCCAGTTTGAGGGCCGTGGGCATCAGCTCCCAGTCTTGCCGCAGCTTGTGAATCTGGAACATCGTTACGATATTCTGGACGAGTGTCGGCTCGGCGACCTCGTTGACGGGAATCGTTTTAAGCCCGGCTTGCTGGGCGCACATCCAGCGCCGCTGACCGTCAAGAATCACGTAGTTGCCGGTGCTCTTCTCTCGGTAGACTGTGAGGGGTACAAGGATTCCGACACGCCTGATTGACTCGAGAAGCACATGTAGGTCTTCTCGGTCAAAGAGCATTCTTGGATTGTGCGGGTTTGCCCGGAGCTTGTCGGTTGGCAAGCTCTTCACACCGATTGCTTTTACTCCATACTCGTTGGCCTTCATTGGATCACCCTCTGTAGCCGAGTTCTATGTTCAGCACGATTCCTTCAGCTCACAATCGGGCGGTTGCTGATGAGCCATTCGTAGGCCCTCTTCCGGTCTCCGGCGAACCCAGCGACGTGTCTTTTTATCGGAAACCGGACTGAGTGCCATTGGAGAGCCAACGCTCGCGCTTCGGTACAGTCCGCGTAGGAAACAAGGAAGTCTGCGTTCTGTTTGACAATCGCCACCAGGCCCTCAGACAGCCGTGGAACGTTGGCGGTGCCAAACTTCTTCTTTCCGTACTCCTTGAAGATCCGTCGTGACGTCACCGCGTAGGGAGGATCGAGATAGACGAAGTCGTCGGCCTTCACGCGCTCGAGAGTCTTGGCGAAGTCCCCTGCAACCAAGGTAGTCTCCTGAAGCAACCTAGAGCAGTGGAGCAAATCGTCCTTTGTAAAGTACGCGCCAGGCCGCCTTCCCATCGGCACGTTAAATTGACCGTCCAGGTTTGTTCTGTAGATGCCATTGAAGCAGTTCCGATTGAGGTACAGGAACCGCAACGCCCGCGTTTCTCTGTCGAGCGAGCTGGGCCTGAGTTGCCTCCAGTGGCGGTATGAAGACAGGTCGCGCCGAATGCTACAAAGACGTCGGTAGAGGCGTTCTGGATCATCCCGCACGACTCGGTAAACCTCGATCAACTCTTTGTTGCTGTCACCGAGGACAGCCGCTTTTGGCCCGATTTCAAAAAACAGACAAGCCGAGCCAGCAAAGGGCTCAACATACCTTTCGTGATCGGGGGACCAGAAGGACGCGAGCCGCGAGACCTGTTTTCGCTTGCTGCCTGCCCATCTTAGGAAGGGTTTTCCCCGACGTGATCCGCTTGGCTTGGATCGCGAGGCCCTTGTAAGAATTATTGACCCCAGGGCGACATTATATCACTGACAGAACAGGTGCTCACCTGGAATGGCGAATGATGGAATGGCGAATGCAACCGCTAACGACGACGACGGAAGCTCGCCGTGCGCGATCCGATCCGCGATTACCTCGATGGCGAGCCGTTCGGCGTTGCTGATTGCTTCCTCCCGAGTCTGCCCGTAACACATCACGCCCGGAAGTTCGAGAGCCTCCGCGATCCAACGGCCATCTTCCTCGCGATCCAGGTCGATCGTCAGTTTCACCCCTTCATCGTATCGCCAAGTCACGAGATCGAGGTAATCTTGATCTTATGTACGAAGTTACTCGACGCGGATTTGCTCTCTCCATGCTCGGCGCGATGGCGGCGCTGGGCGACACCAAAGACGACCTTGCCGCATTAACTCTGGCCGAGGCTTCGGCTCGCATCCGGTCGCGCGCCGTCACACCCACGCAACTCGTGGAAGCGTGCTTGGCTCGCATTCAGGTTTATAACCCCAAGGTGAACGCGTTCATTACCGTGCTGCGCGAGCAGGCGCTGAAGCAGGCTCGCGAGCTGGAAGCGGAACAGCAGGCCGGGAAATTTCGCGGGCCGCTGCACGGCATCCCCATCGCCCTCAAGGACAACATCGATACCGCCGGCATACGGACCACAGCCGCCAGCGCCGTGTTCGACGATCGCGTGCCCACGGAAGACGCGCCGGTGGTCACCCGGCTCAAGTCCGCCGGAGCGATCTTCATCGGCAAAACGAATCTGCATGAGTTTGCGTTCGGCGGCACCTCCGCCACCAGTTATTACGGGCCGGTGCGGAATCCATGGGCGCTGGAGCGCAATCCGGGAGGTTCGTCGGGAGGCTCGGCTGCCGCGGTCGCGACCGACCTGTGTTTCGGCGCGCTGGGAACGGATACTGGAGGATCGATCCGGACGCCGGCATCGTACTGCTCGACGGTCGGGCTGAAGCCGACATACGGGCTGGTGCCGATTCGCGGGATTGTTCCGCTGACGTTGTCGCTGGATCATTGCGGTCCGCTGACGAAGACGGTGGAGGACGCGGCACTGATCCTGAACGTGCTCGCCGGGTATGACCGGCTGGATATCACCAGCGTGGAGCACGCCAAGGAAGATTACGCGTTGGCGATCAAGCAGCCCATTGCCGGCTTGCGTTTGGGGATTCCACGAGCTCCGTTCTTCGATATGGTGGATGCCGACGTGGCGAGCGCAGTGGACGAAGCCATCGGCGTCCTCGCCAAGATAACCAAGAGCATGAAAGACGTGACGCTGCCGTCGACCGGCAATCTCAGCCTGAACGCGGAAACCTACGCATATCACGAAGAATATTTCACCCACGGCGCGGGGCGGTATCAGATTCCCACGCGGCGATCGCTGCAAAACGGCGGAAATGCGAAGGCGGCGGATTACGTTCGCTCCCTGTGGAAGCTGGAGCTGATCCGTCGCACCATCGACGACGCGTTCAGCGATTTCGATTTAGTCGTGCTGCCGACGCGCAGGCACACTCCGCGGACCGTGGATGCGTCGATCAAGCGCGAAGAAAGCGACAAGCCGCGTAATCCCGAGCTCGAAAACACCGGCCAGTTCGATGTCTACGGGATTCCCGCCATCTCGGTCCCGTGCGGGTTCACCGCCGCGGGCCTTCCCGTGGGGCTGATGATCGCGGGTCCGCGGTTTTCCGAGGGCCGGGTGCTCGCCCTGGCGAACGCCTATGAGCGCGCCACCGAATGGCACAAGCGCAAGCCTCCGATCAAGCCGGATACGGTGGTGCCGAAGCTGGCGGTCACCGAAGACCAGGAATAATCGCGATGCACATCGATTTGAACTGCGACATGGGAGAGATCCGCGAGCACATCGCCGATGGAACGCAGGAGTCGCTGATGCGGTCGATCACTTCGGTGAACATCGCCTGCGGCGGGCACGCGGGGGATGAGGCGATGATGAAAACCACCATCGACCAAGCGCTGCGCTGGAACCTGACCATCGGCGCGCACCCCGGCTATCCCGATCGCGAAAATTTCGGGCGCGTGGAATTGGACATGCCGCTGAGCGAGGTCGCGAATACGGTTGCCGAACAGGTGCGCAGGCTTGCGGAGATCGCCGCGACGTATGCGACGGCGATCGTCCACGTGAAGCCGCACGGGGCTCTGTACAATCAAGCGGTGAACAAGCCGGACCTGGCGCGGGCCATTGCGGAGGGAGTGGCGCGCGTGAATAAAGACGTGGTGCTGGTAGGGCTCGCCGGGTCGCCGATGCTGGGGGTTTTTCGCGAGATGGGATTCAAGGCGGCGGCGGAAGCGTTCGCGGACCGGCGCTATGAGCCCGACGGGACCCTACGCTCGCGCAAATTCGAAGATGCGCTGATTCGCGATCCGCAGAAGGCAGGTGAACAGGCCGTCCGGATCGCCCGGAAAGAAGGCGTGGTCGCGTCGAACGGGTCGACGGTGCCGGTGACTGCGGAAACAATCTGCATCCACGGGGATACGCCGGGCGCGCCAAAGATCGCGGAGATGGTCGCAAAGATGTTGCAGGATGCAGGCGTCGGTCTGCGGCCGCTAGGCGCTTGACGCGCTATCATAGCAAGTGACATGCGTTACATTACGCGTTACGGACTGGGATGATCCGGTCGATTCGTCACAAAGGGTTGAAGCGGCTCTTTGAAGACGACGACTCGCGTGGCGTGATGGCCGAACACGCGGTGAAGCTGCAGGACATTCTGGCGCGGCTGGACGCTTCGCGGACGGCGACGGATATGGACGTGCCCAGTTTCCGGTTGCATCCGCTGAAGGGCGAGTTGAAAGGGTGTTGGGCAGTGACTGTTCGAGCGAACTGGCGCGTGATTTTCCGTTTTGTCGACCCCGACGCATTCGACGTTGACTATGTGGATTACCACTAAGAGGAGCTTGAAAATATGCCGATGAAAAATCCACCCCACCCCGGAGGTTTTGTGCTTCGTCAGTGTATCGAACCGCTCGGCCTGAGCATCACGGAAGCCGCCGCCGCACTCGGAGTTACGCGCACGACGCTATCGGAATTGGTGAACGAGAAGCGCGGCATCTCTCCGGAGATGGCCGTGAGGCTGTCGAAGGTTTTCGGCGGCAGCGCCGAAAGCTGGCTGGTCCAACAGGCGCAGTATGACCTCGCCCATGTTCGCGCGGATCGAATGAAGTTGAAGCGGTTGGAACTGGTTTAAAGCTTTTTGATGGATGTGCCGGTCAATGGCTGGATGGGATCGCGAAGGCGATCGCGAAGATGTTGCAGGATGCCGGCGCGTCGGATTGCGGCCGTTGGGGAGTTAAGGCGCCCGGAACTCTACTCCTGCGATCCAGGGCTCAAGCGATCGCCCATACCGCAAACGGACGCTGTACTTGATCCCGCTGCGGTCTTGGGGCAAGCGGCGGAAAGCGTCACTAAACGGCAGTGGAACGTGGATTGAGGAAGGCACGTCCTGTATGGCGCCGTACAGCCGGGCGGCCCTTGAAGGACGTCCTTGAATTGCGGGAGCAGAGGACTCGACGCCGATGCTGACGACCGCCGGAACGATGATGATCGATGTGCGATCGGGGTGGCGGGCGCGCAGTTGTGCGGCATCGTTACTCGCATCGATGGCGATCAGACGCGAAGTCGATTGGATCACGGTTTCTGGCCCAAAACCTTCCGGAAAATTGGCGCGCTGTTGAACTAGACGGTTTAGGGCTTCGATACGCTCGCTCCACGCCGGACCGTCGTATTCCAGCGCTACAAACGAACGCTTTGGGCGCTGTCGCTGATAAAACTCCATTGCACGGTCATCAGAAGGCGGGAGGGCCGTGTCAAAGCCGAGTTCCTTCAGAGTCTTTTGATCCAACCACGAAGCATGCTGCTCCGAAGGAAAAGGGAACCAGTAAGGATTCATCCATGTCAAATTGAGCGCCACTCCGCTGTCTTCGTCATTGGATTTGTAGGACAGCGGAATCTCACGCTGGGTGAGCGTGATCTCGGTCTCCACCGGCCCGGATCGATTCTGCCACGCGTGCAGCAAGCCAAAAGCGTTCGCCACCAGCACAATCGCGGCAGCGGCTAGGAGCGACGCCCGCTTCATGCCAGCGCTCCATTCTGCGCCATTCGTGTGCGAAGGCGTTTGAATGCGAGCACCAATCCAATGCCTAAAGCGCCAATGACCGCGAAGAATAGGTATTTGGGCATCCAATCCCACCACCAGTGATACAGGCGCGCGAAAAGAAATATCACGAATGCCGTAGCCGAAGTATTCACGGCGCCGTTCCAATGGCGTAGGATGCCCAGCCAGATGGCGCTGGCCGAGAGGATCAGGCCCACGAATTCGTAGAGTCGCTCGATATTTTCGTGGCGGAACGGAAAGTAGCTCGGAATTCCCCACTCGGCAAGGGAAAGCACGCATATGAAAAAGACAATCGCGCCAACCAGCCTGTACACCGGCGGGAAATCGCCATGGCGATGGTGAGGCATCACCAACGGTGTGCAGAAAACCAGCAAAGCCAGCAATGCGACCAATTCGGGGCGCTGGCCAAAATCGAGCCAGCGGTAACCAAACTGCGCGGTCACCATTGCCGCTCCATAACTTATCAAGAGGAGCAGACCAAGGGCGAGCAGCAGCCGCAAGCCATAACGATACGCAAGGGTCAGCGCAAACGCACCCCAAGCCAACAGCGCGCGCTCCGTCGAATTGATGTTGAAGATAGCGCCCAGGACAGCCAAATTCATCACGAACGACGCAAACGCGACCAACGAAAGCAAACCGGTGAAATAGAGCGTCCGCTCGCGCGTGGCGGCGAACTCGGCACCGGCCAAGGCTGCCAGCGGCACGCCAGACAGGATCACCACCTGAATAGGCGTCCCCAAATAGCCCCAATAGCGCATAAAAAACAGCACGACGGCTGCGCAGATCGCGATTCCTCCCAAGGTGGAGGCAATGCGCAGACCCCACGAAACGCGTTTCTGTGTAGCGGAGGTGTCGACGTTGAATTGTTGGGCAAGCCGGTTGAGTTGCGCGCGCGACCAATCGTCAAAACGACTTTGTTGTTCGGGCGTCAGTGCCAGAATCTCTTGCACTTCCGGTCCGGCGAGCTCCTGGCGCAACAGTCGGATCCGATCTGCGGATTGCTGTGCCTGCTGTTGGCTGCCTCCGCTTGGTTCCACGGATAGATTCTATCTGTTTACTTCCTTGAATGTGCGTAGAACGCCGAAAGTCTAGCCGGGTAGGATTTTTGAGATGTCGTTGTAGATCACGAACACCACGACGACCATCAGAAACACGAACCCGACCTTCACCACTGCCTCCTTAACCTTCAGATCCAGCTCCCGGCGCAGCAGCATTTCGATCAGCAGCATCATGATCACGCCGCCATCCAGGATCGGGATCGGAAGCAGGTTGAAAATCGCCAGATTCAGACTTACCGCCGCCATCAGGCTGAAGAAGGACGCGGCGCCTGCGCGCGCGGCGTCGCCCGACATGGCCGCGATTTTCGACCGGGCCCACGATCGATTTCGGAGACATCCGCCGTTCCAGCATTCCTTCCAGGAACTGGAAAATCAGCTTGGCGTTCTGCATGTTCCAGCGGCACGATTCGCGAACCGCCGCGGTGAATGGCAGCTTCGTGATTTCGATTCGCGGTTCCGCGGTCAGCCCGATCATCCAGTGTGGAGCGCCCTGATTATCGATGTCGGATTTCACCGGCGTCACCGTCACAGCATGTTCCTGGCCGGCGCGTGAATACACAAGCTGCACCGGGCGTCCATCTGTAGCTTTTTCGATCTCCGGCAGCTTCGAAATGGACCGTAGCGGCTGTCCGTTGGCGCTGACCAGAATGTCGCCGCGCTTCAGTCCGACTTTGTCCGCTTCCATTCCCGGCACGATGCTGCCGACCTGCACGTCGGATTGCTGATCCCATCCGGCATACCCAAAACCTTCCTTTTCGTCGAGCTGCGGCGTCACCGGAATGCGCAGCTTTTCTCCGTTGCGCATCACCCAGACCTGCATCGGACGATTGGCGCTGGCGATCTCCTTCAGCGCAATGTCTTCCCAGTTCGGGTCCACAGTGCTGTCCACCTGCACCACCTGATCGCCTTCGTGAATGCCGGCCTTGGCGGCGGCTCCAGTCGGGGACGACGTACCCAACCAGCGGATCGCGCGGTGTAGGAACTTTGGGAAAATGCTGCATGAACAAGCCGGTCAGCAGCACGACCGCGAGCACGCATATTGATCGCCGGACCGGCGAAGGTGATGATCAGGCGCTGCCAGCGCGGCTTGGCCATCAGGCTGCGCGGATCGGCTGCGGCTTCTTCGTCGCCCGGCTGCTCGCCGGCCATCTTCACGTAGCCGCCGAACAGGATCGCGGAAAAGCGGAAATCGGTCTCGCCGCGCCGGAAGCCGAACAGGCGCGGGCCGAAGCCGAAGCTGAACGTCTCCACCTTTACGTCGAAGAAGCGGGCTGCCCAATAGTGGCCCAGTTCGTGGATCAGGATCATCACCCCGATCAGAACCAGGTACCACCAGATATTTTCTAAAAAGTGCATATGAATTACTTACGCGCGTAAGGCCGCTTCGGTTGGAAGCTTTTCACCCCACCTCGATTCTATGACGTTTCGAGCCGCCTGTCGTGACTCCCGGTCGATCTCAAGTACTTCCTGTACTGAACCGGGTTCGCGACGGGAACTCGTTCGAGGGTTTCGGCCACCGTGGCCGCGATGGCGGGAAAGGAGATTCGGCCGTTCAAGAAAGCTTCCACCGCGATCTCGTCGGCGGCGTTCAATGTGCGCGTAGCCGATCCGCCGGCCTGCTGGCGTCGATAGGCCAGCTTCAGAAGCGGAAACTTCTTGAAATCAGGAGGATCGAAGGTCCAGCGCGCCGATTGCGTCCAATCCAGCCGCGGCACCGGCGCATCGGCGCGTTCCGGATAAGTCAGCGCGTATTGGATCGGCATGCGCATATCCGTCGCCGAAACCTGGGCGATCACGCTGCCATCGTGTACTCCACCATGGCGTGCACTTTGGACTGCGGATGCACCACCACCTCCACTTCCTTCGGCTGCGAAATCGAACAGCCAGCAGGCCTCGATCACTTCGAATCCCTTGTTCATCAACGTTGCGGAATCGATGGTGATGCGCTGGCCCATCTTCCAGGTTGGATGATTCAGGGCCTGCTCCGGCGTCACGCGGGCCAGATCGGATGCGGGGGTCTCGCGAAATGGGCCGCCGGAGGCCGTCAGGATCAGCTTGGTAACCTCGTCGCGACGTCCGGCGCGCAGGCACTGGTGCGCGCCGTTGTGCTCGCTATCGACCGGGATCAGTTCGGCTCCAGAGGCCTGCATCGCGCCGATCGACCAGGCGTCCGCTGGCGACCAGAACTTCCTTATTGGCCAGTCCGACGCGCTTGGCCGAGCCGGACCGCCTCGTAGGTCGCTTCCAGGCCCTCCACGCCCACGATCGCCGACATGACGAATCCAGCTTCGGGAGCAGTGGCAGCAGCGATCCGGGCCTCGGGTCCAGCGGCAAGCTCCGGAAGCGGTATGCCTTTGAGTTTAAGCGCTCGGCGCAGTTCGTCGAGGCTTCGGTTATCCGCAACGACAGCGACTTTGGGACGGAATTCGGCGATCTGCTCGACCAGCAACGATACGTTGCGGCCCGCAACCAGCGCATAGATGCCGAAGCGGTCCGGCCATCGGCGCACCACGTCCAGAGTGCTGGTTCCGATCGAGCCCGTAGAACCGAGAAGCGTGAGAAGCGTCACTCGACTCCGATGATAACATTACCCGCTAATCGAGCGGTACTATCTGGTTTCGACCTGCCTCGGAACCCTGAACCTCTTTGTGCTGCTTGGACCCCAAAGGGGCGCCGGGGAGGTTTGCTTCAGGGGTCTTTAATGAGGTTAGTCTCGCTTTGGTGGGAGTTGCCTCCCCGGCTTGATTCCAATATTAGTATACGGTCGGACGGATTGCAACAGTTTTTTGTATAAACACCTTAGAATTTCTGGGCACACGCAGGGACGAACGGTATTAGTACTTTGTTTTCCGATAGTTATATATGTGGTACGCGTTCGTGGGTACTAGCGTGCCAACTCCGCGCCGACCAAGTTCGCACTACTTCTTGACCTCGGTGCCTGCCCAATCTTCCAAAACCCGGATCGCGGAGCAGAAGTCATCTTCTCCGTAGCCGCTGGCGATGGCCACCCGGAGCATCTGCTCGGTTAGAGCGGTCGCGGGAAGGGGAACATCCATGGCTTTGGCTGATTCCAGGGCCAAGCCGATGTCCTTTGCCATCCACTTGGTAGCGAAATTCGTCGCGAAGTCGCGCGCGAGGATAAACGGGGCCTTATACGAGATCAGGCCGCTTTTGGCAGCGCTGTTGTCCAGGATGTCGAGCATCAGCTCGGGCGGAACGCCGCCTTTGGTCGCCAGCACCATGCCTTCTGCGAAGGCCTGCATGATGTTCGCCAGGATCAGGTTCTGGGTCAGCTTGGCTTGCAGGCCCTGGCCGGCGGGACCGCAATAGTAGAACACTTTGCCCATAAGATCCAAGTACGGCTTGATTTTGTCGTAGGCAGCTTGGTCGCCGCCGATCATGAAGGTCAGGGTCGCATTTTCGGAGCCGGGTTTGGAGCCTGTGCAGGGGGTGTCGAGGAAGTGGGCGCCTTTGGCGGCGAATGAGGCCCCGATTTCTTTGCTGACGGCCGGCGAGATGGTGCTGCAATCGGCGATCACCGCGCCGCGGCGAACGCCCTCAATGAGTCCCTCGGGACCGCAAGTGATGGCGCGCGCCATAGAGCTGTCGCCCACGCAATAGAAAATGAAATCGGAGCGTTCGGCTACCTGCTTGGGACTGGAGCAGGCAGTCGCCTTACCCTCCTTGGCGAGCTGATTCGCTTTCGCGCCTTGATTCGACCACAGGGCGACTTCGTTGCCGCTTTTCACAAGGTGCCGGGCCATCGGGTAGCCCATGATGCCGAGTCCGAGGAATCCAAGTTGAGCCATAGAAGTTATCATTCTATCAATGCAGCCACGAGTTCTTGTCACCAAGCGGGTTTATCCCGAAGCGATTGAATTCCTGAAGGCACATGCCGAGGTGGATTATGTCTCGACGGACGATGGGCTTTCGCCGGCGGAGCTGCTGGAGCGGGCGCGAGGAAGGAACGGTATCGTCAGCCAGCTTGTCGATAAATTCACGCGCGATGTGATCGCGCAGCTTGACAGTAGCGTGCGGATCATCGCAAACGTGGCAGTGGGATTCGACAATATCGACGTCGCGGCGGCAAGCGAGCGGGGCATTCTGGTGACGAACACTCCCGATGTGCTGACAGACACCACGGCCGATTTCGCATTCGCGTTGTTGATGGCCGCGGCGAGGCGTGTTGTGGAAGCACATGAATTCGTTCATTCCGGCAAGTGGGGACGGTGGACCATCGACATGCTGGTCGGACAAGACGTGCATCACCGGACGCTGGGGATTCTCGGGATGGGCCGGATCGGGCAGGCGATGGCACGCCGCGGAACTGGGTTCGAGATGCGGATTCTATATCATGATGCGGTTCAGGTTCGGTGTGATGCCGAATACGCCAGCAAAGAACGCGTGCTGCGGGAATCCGATTTCGTGAGTCTGCATGTTCCGCTTTCGGAGGCGACGCGGCACTATATCGGGGAGGCGGAGCTGCGCATGATGAAGCCCTCGGCCATTCTGATTAACACTTCACGAGGTCCGGTGGTAGATGAGGCTGCTCTTGCGCGGGCGCTGAAAGAGAAACGGATCGGAGGCGCGGGCATAGACGTGTTCGAGAATGAGCCGCGAGTGAATCCGGGGCTGCTCGAATGCACGAGTGTCGTACTGGCGCCGCACATCGGGTCGGCGTCGGTGGATACCCGGCGCGGGATGTCGATGATCGCGGTGGAAAATGCGGTGGCGGCGATCGAAGGAAGGCGGCCGAAAAACCTGCTTAATCCCGATGTATGGGATTCAATCGCTTCCCGGCGAGGAGCCTGAGTACCAGAAGATCGGACGGCTGGAAAGTGGTGACCGGGACGTTGTTCAGGTCTTCATCACGGTCCACTACATGGCTGCGGATCATGCCCCGAAGCTGCTCCACGGAAATCCCAAGTTCTTCGGCGGCTTCGGTCTCCGAGTACTGAGACTTCCCGGATCTGGTAAATTGCATTTCGAGCACGTTTATCCTCAATTTGCATTGTGAGGGATGCGCGAGGTGCGCCCAATCGGTAAGAGCGCTTATTTACGACGCGGTATCGCCTGACGTACCAATGTACTAAGAGTCGAAGGGCAAAGACTTTTTGTCCGCTTGTCCGGGCTAGAATCAAATTAATGGCTGATACCAAGTCTCTCCTGCGATCCTCCACGGAAGTTCTGACGCGCGGGTTCGATCCGCGTCTGTCAGTGGGCTCCGCGCGGCCGGCGGTGTTCCGAAGCTCCACCTATGTTTTCTCGAGTCCTGAAGCGGCCGAGCGCGCTTTCGATTTAATGGGCGGTCGCGCGACAGCCGAACCGGGTGAGCAAGTGGACCTGGTGTATTCCAGGTTCAATCATCCCAACGCGGAGATTCTGGAAGATCAGATTGTCCCGCTGGAAACTGGCGCCCAGGCCGCTCTGGTATTCAACTCCGGGATGGCCGCGATCATGACCGCGCTGTTCACCTTTGTGCGGCCCGGAGACACTATCGCTTACACGGTCCCGGTGTATGGCGGGACGCAGAAGCTGATTGAGAATTTTCTTTCGGCGTGGGGTGTGCGCGGCGTCGCCATGCCGGCGGGGAAAGCGGACCGAATCGATGAGCTGATGCGAGGCGCGAAGAATCTTCGTGCGGTGCTGATCGAGACGCCCGCGAATCCGACCATCCTGATGACCGATATTCGGCGCGCTGCGAAAACGGCAGCGGAGACGGGCGAGAAGCCGCTGGTGATGGTCGACAACACGATGCTTGGGCCGGCGTTCCAGCATCCGCTGGAACTGGGAGCGGATATCGTGCTGTACTCGGCGACCAAGTATCTTTCGGGATTCAGCGATCTGATCGGCGGCGTCGCGCTCGCTCGGGACCGGGCGCTGGTCCAGAAGATGCGGTCGATGCGGAGTCTGTTCGGAAACATTTTGCAGCCGGATGAGTGCTGGATGCTGGATAATCGGCTGCCCACGGTAGGGCTAAGAATGAACCGGCAGAGCAAGAACGCGCAACGCGTGGCGGAGCGCCTCGCCGGGCATCCCAAAGTGAAGAAAGTCCTGTATCCGACGCTGTTCGACGATCCGGAGCAGATCCGCATTTTCAAATCGCAGTGCGATTTTCCGGGCGGAATGTTTTCGCTGGAATTGCGCGGGGGAAAGGCCGCCGCGTTTGAGTTTCTGAGAAACCTGAAGATCGCGCGCAACGCGGTTTCGCTCGGTGGAGTCGAAACGCTGGTATGCCATCCGAAAACGACCACGCATTCCGGATTCACGGAAGAGCAGTTCGCCGAAGCGGGCGTGACAGATGGCCAGGTTCGCGTGTCCATCGGCATCGAGGACTGGCGGGATCTGCTGGAAGACTTCGAGCAGGCCCTTGAGGCGGTGTGAAGACCGCGATTCGCGCCGCCACGCTTGATGACGTGGACGCTCTGGCCGAACACCGCAGGGCCATGTTCTTCGAGATGGGGTATCGCGACGAAGCGGCCCTCGACGGGATGGCCGCCGCGTTTCGTCCTTGGCTGCGGCGGAAGATGGAGTCCGGAGAATACCTGGCGTGGGTCGCGATGGGACCGGAAGACGCAATCGTCGCCGGCCTCGGCTTGTGGCTGATGGATTGGCCTCCGCACATGATAGGACCGGGCTCTCCGCGAGGTAATATTCTCAACGTCTATACGGATGCGGCTTACCGGCGCCGGGGAATCGCGCGCGAAATGATGAAAATCGCGCTCGACTGGTGCCGCAGGAACAGCATTGGCGCGGTCATTCTGCACGCGAGTGACGACGGCCGGATGCTTTACGAACAACTCGGTTTTCACGCCACTAACGAGATGAGACTGGTGCTCGTCTAAGAGCTCATTGAAAAACTTCGAAAATCGCTCGCTCACGCGCGCGGCTCGGAAAGCGCGCCCCTGTGTTTGCAATCCGGCCCTGATTAACATCAGCTACTCGCAGAGCCGCGCGCGCCAGAGTCTGTGTAAAAGCCCGCAAATTGACCGCTTCCTTCGGTCGCGGCTCGTTGCAGATATCAGCAACTTGAATGAGCCGCGACCAAAAGGAAGCGGTTGATCCCGCGGGTTTTCAGACAGACCGCGAGTTTTTAGCATGCTTCAAAGAGTTCGGTTATTCTGGGGGCTTATGCGTTTCCTTTTCTCGCTTGCTTTGGTATCCACGATTTGCTGCGCGCAAAAATTCAACGGATTTGACGTGACGTCGCTCGACAAGGCGGTGGATCCGTGTGTCGACTTTTATCGATTCGCCTGCGGCGGATGGATGGCGGCGAACCCGATCCCAGCCGACCAGTCGCGGTGGGGCCGGTTCAATGCATTGCAGGAGCGGAATCGCACGGTGCTGCAAGGCATTCTCGAAGCCGCGTCCAGCGATAAGCCCGGGCGCACGGTGGTGGAACGCGAGATCGGCGATTACTACGCGGCCTGCATGGATGAGAAGGCGATCGACGCACGAGGGATCGCTCCGCTGAAGGACGACCTGGATCGCATCAACGCGATGCGAGACAAGGCCGCGATCACCGATGTCGTGATTCAGATGTACCGCGTCGGTTCACAACCGTTTTTCCGGTTTTCCTCGTCCCAGGACGAGAAGGATTCGACGCAGATGATCGGAGACCTGGATCAGGGCGGGCTCGGATTGCCGGATCGCGATTATTACCTGAAGACCGACGCCAAGTCGGTGGAACTGCGCAAGCAGTATGTCGCGCACGTCCAGCGGATGTTCGAGCTGATGGGCGCTCCGGCGGCGGAAGCCGCGAAGAAGGCCGACGTGGTGATGACGATCGAGACCGCGCTGGCGAAGGGCTCGCTCGACAATGTTTCGCGGCGCGATCCGAACAAGGTCTATCACAAGCTGACGATGAAGGAACTGATTTCGCTCGGCGCCGACTTTCGACTGGCAGAAATTCTTCGAAGGCGCCGGCGCGCCCGCGCTCGAGCAGCCTGAACGTGGATGTGCCGCCTTTCATCCGCGCCATGGAATCGATTCTGGTGCAAACCAGCCTCGACGATCTGAAGACCTATCTCACCTGGCAACTGGTGCACGATTCCTCCAGCGTGCTGCCGCAGACTTTCCAGCAGGAAACCTTCGATTTCTTCGGGAAGACGCTGTCGCGGAGCCAAGGAAATGCGGGCGCGCTGGAAGCGCTGCGTCGATCAGGTGGACTCGCAGCTTTCCGATGCCCTGGGACAGAAGTTCGTCGACAAGACGCTGGGCGAAGAGGGCAAGCGGCGGACCCTGCAAATGGTCGACGCGATCGAAAAGGCGATGGGGGAGGACATTCAAAAGCTCGACTGGATGACGCCGAAGACCAAAGAACAGGCGCTGATCAAGCTGCACGCGGTGACGAACAAGATCGGCACCAAAGCGCATTGGATCGACTATTCGACCGATAAAGATCGCGCGCGACGACGCATATGGAAACGCGGAGCGCACCAGCGAGTTCGAGTTGCAGCGGCAGCTCGCCAAGATCGGCAAGCCGGTGGACAAGACCGAATGGCAGATGAGCCAGCCGCACGGTGAACGCGTATTACGACCCGCAGGAGAACGACATCAATTTCCCGGCCGGGATTCTGCAGCCGCCGTTCTGGGACAACAAAATGGACGACGCGGTGAACTACGGCGCGATCGGCGCGGTGATCGGGCATGAGCTGACGCACGGCTTCGACGATCAGGGCCGCCAATTCGACGCGGAAGGCAATCTGCGCGACTGGTGGACGGAGGAGGACGCGAAAGCGTTCGAGCAGCGCGCGCAATGCCTCGTGAACGAATACTCGGGATTCACCGCCGTGGACGACGTGAAGCTGAACGGCGAGCTGACGCTGGGCGAGAATACGGCGGACAACGGCGGGTTGCGGCTCGCCTACATGGCGCTGATGGATACGCTCGCGGGCAAGCATCCGGCCAAACGCGACGGATTCACAGCGGAGCAGCGCCTGTTCCTGGGATGGGGGCAGATCTGGTGCGAGAACCGGTCGGACGAATCGGCGCGCATGCTGGCGCAGGTCGATCCGCACTCGCCGGGCAAATATCGGGTCAACGGCGTGGTTTCGAACATGCCCGAATTTCAGACAGGCGTTCGCGTGCAAAGCGGGGCAGCCGATGGTGCGTTACCCGGCGTGCCGGGTCTGGTAATTTATTCCGGAGCCGGCTGCTGCGGTTTCTCCGAGTCCGGCAGGATGAAAGTAGTTTCCCCGGGCCGCTGAAGTTTTAGTTGCTTGCGGATTTCCATGTCCTGCTCACTGGGGCTGTCTTTCAAACGGTGGATGCGCTCCCGCAGCCGCTGATTTTCCAGTTCGATCGCGTGGTTGCTTTCCTGAAGCTCACGAATCTCGCGGTGTTTGGCCAGCAGGTTGGTTACGCCCATTGGTCCACGCAATGCGATCCAGCCGTAGGCGCCGATCAGCCCGATCGCGATCACATAACCGGCTCTGCGCAAGGCGTTCTGCAACGGTGCGGTCACTTAACCTTTATAAACCGGATCGAAAAAAATAGCCAGTGCATGTTATTCTCCTGGTAAAGGCCATGGCTGAATCAGACTCGCACGAAAGGCGAATTGCCTGCCCGAAATGCGGGTCGACGGACGTCCGCCGAAGCAGGGGCGAGGGGATGTGGGCCGGATTGGCGCGTATATTCGGACGCTGGCCATTCCGATGCCGGAGCTGCCGGGTCAAGTTTTATCCTTACGCCCCGCCGCCCGAGGACGCGCCTCAATAAGCTATTTCTTGTCGACCAGAGTCTTGATGTCGGCCGGGAGGTCGAAACGATCGGCGGCGATCTCGGGGTTGGTTTTAACCGTCTCAATCGTCATAGTGAACTCCTGCCCGGCCGCCTTCTGAATCACTTTAGTGGGCATGAGAACGCCGTCGAACGGTTTATAGTCCGAGACCACCGCCTCGAACTCGATATCGCCCATCTGGCTGGATGCGATGCCCGTCGTCTTGACCGCGAGTCCAGATTTCTTCTGATAGTACGTGGTTTCGGGCTTTCCTTCAGCAGGAGTCAGAACCACCTTGTAGCATGCCTCGCCGTCTATCGTCTCAATGCCGGCAGTCTCGACTTTCGAGAACATTTTCCGCCACTGCAAGGGGGCGTTGAAAACTCCCTCCCGCAGGGACTGAGCTTTTTCGTCGCCGCTCTTGATGCGAGCGCCTTGCATGACATCCTTGCTCCAGGCCACGCCGCCCGAAGTTCCCTGTTCGATCTTGCCGACGCCGTCGAGCTCGATCGCAATGTAGCTCTTGTCGGGGGCGGCTGAGTAACGGGTCAGGGGGCCCTTGATATTCGCGGCGGGGACTTCGAAAATACCGGTAGACACCTCAGTCTTGCGCTTCTCGTACGCAGCCTTGCCGCCGGTGACTTCGACGAACCGGTCGAGGATGGTTTCCGCCTTGGGCAGCGCGTCGTCGGCCGCGAGCAGCCGCAACGAAAATAACGGAATTGCGAATAGAATCAGCCTTCGAGTCATTCGGGTGTCCTCTGTTTCTTTATCCACTGTACCGCAGCATCGATCACGGAATCGTGCCCGGCGAGTAGCGCGGAGCGGGTCAGGTTAACGTCCACATCGGGAGTGACGCCGTTGGCCTCCAGCGGCTTGCCGCCTTCGGAAACATAGTTCGCGATGGCGTACTGGAATCCGTCGCCGTTGGGGAGTTTTTCGATCATCGACGGGCAGCGCGGCCGCGGCGGTGCGTTCGCCGAAGACTCGCGCGCGGCCCAAGTCCTTCAATCCGCCGGCGAAAATCTCCGAAGTGGAAGCGGAGGATCCGTCCACCAGGATCGCCACGGGTCCGCGAAACACCTCAGGACGCGGATTGATCACGAACTTCAGCGTGGTGCCGCGCATGTACATGGTGCCGAGCTTCTCGTCGGGTTTGTCCTCGACGTACCCGGCCATACCCATGGCCATGCCGCCGATGCCGCCCGGATTGCCGCGCAGGTCGATGATCAGGCCATCGCATTGTTTGCAGCTCGCCACGGCGTCGGAGAAGCTGGCCATGACGCGGGGCATGTCCAGGAACATGTTGAAGCGGACGTAACCCGTATTGGCGATCTTCATCGATTCGAACCAGACATGCATGGCGGGAAGATTTCCGAAGTGGGAAATCTGGCCTCGCGGCTCGACCAGCGGTAGCTCGAGCGCGCGCTTCTGGTTCTCGCCGTCGAGAAACGTGACGCTCGAGCTTCCCTCCAATCGGCCCGGTTAGGCGAGCCAGCAACGCGCGAACCAGCGTGAGCTCCTTGATCGAGGGGTCGGCTTGAAGGGTATTGATGATAGGCGCGAGGTCCTTGCCTCGCGAGCTGACGATGGTCCAGCCGGGTTTTACGCCCGCCTTTTCGGCGGGCGAGCCGGGGTCGACCATGGTGACGACGGCCTGATTGCCGAGCACTCGCAGATCGATGCCGGGCGCGCCATCGCCCTGGATTTCAACGCCGACGTCTTCGTAAACGACCGACGGAAAAATCGCGAAATGGGTCTGATGAAGGCGGGCCAGCATGTCGCGCATGATGGCTCGCGCGGCGTCGGTGGAGGGCGCGGCTTCGATTCTCGGTCGAAATTCGTCGTGAATCGCGTTCCAATCCAGGCCGCCGGGGTTCTTCTCCCAATGTTTATCGCGGATGGTGGTCCAGACTTTTTCGAACGAGTCTATGTTGAGCTGCTTCTGTTCCGGCGAGAGCTGCGCGCAGGCAGACGCGGCAAGCAGAGTCATCGCCAGGAGGGTTCGCATGACTTTAGAGTGGCAGGGAGGGCGCGGTCAGCGCAAGGCGATTCTTTGAAAGACACCCGCGACCACGCGATCGCAGCGCGACAGATGGAATGGAAATGCCTGCGCGGAAACGACGCCGGCGCGGCGGTGCAGGTCCTTTCGCAGCAGCGCGCGAGCGCGATGAAGCCGCGTCTTCACGGTCTCCGCGCCGACATTCAGCGCTGCTGCCGTCTCGGCGACATCCAGGCCCTCGACGGCTCGCAGGACGAACACGGACCGGTAGCCGTCGGGCAGGGAGTCGATGGCGCGCTCCAGTACCAGCCGCAATTCGTGATCGTAGGCTTGTTGCTCAGGACCGGCGGTGTTGATGGTCATAGCGGAATCCACGGCGGAATCTGGAGAATCGAGCGGCTGCGTTTTCGCGCGCCGGCGGACGCGGCGCAAGGCTTCGTAGACGGCAACCTTGGTCAGCCAAGTGGAGAACTTCGCGCGTCCGGCAAACTCGTGAAGATGCTCGAAAGCACGGACATAAGCGTCCTGCATCACGTCCTCCGCCTCGGAATCGTCGCGCAGGATGGAGCGGGCAACGCGGTACAGACGCTGATTGTAGCGGCGCATCAGGATTTCGTACTGAGCGACCTCGCCGGCGCGGACGCGGGCAACCACGTCTTCGTCGGTCGCCGGATCGTTTGCCGCGAGCGCCCCTGATCTCATACCTTCACGTTACAGAGTCGTCGCGGCGCGAAAAGTTCCAGGATTTTCCTGCAACGGATCGGAAGCGCGCGGCTCGGTACCAAGGAGAGGAGAAAAACATGAAGTTACTGAGCGTAATGCTGCTGCTGGCGCTTCCGGGGCTATGCGCAGCCGAAACTTGGAAAGATGTATCGCTGGTGGATGTGGCTTGCTCCACCAGAGTGAAGGCGAATCCGGACGCACACACCCGGGAGTGCGCCTTGAAATGCGAAAAGAGCGGTTACGCCATCGTGACCTCCGACGGCACGGTGTTGAAACTGGACGCGAAGGGCAGCGCGGAAGCGGCAACTGCGCTGAAACGTCCACCAAGGTGGATCATCTTCTCGCGACGGTGACCGGCGAGCGAGATGGCGACACGATCAAAGTCAAATCGCTAAAGATGTGATGCGGAAAAGATGTGATGCGGACTAACGTAAAATCGCCTTAGCGCGAAAACCGTTCTCTCCCACGATAAGATAGGAGCTTATGAGCGAACTGGTTAACTACACGCGCCAAGGCGAGATTGGCGTGATCACGATTAACAATCCGCCGGTGAACGCGTTGAGCCCCGGAGTCCCGGACGGCATCATCGCCGGGATCGATGCCGCGAACCAGGACCCGGAGGTCAAGGCGATCGTGGTGATCGGCGGCGGCCGGACCTTCATCGCCGGCGCCGATATCCGCGAATTCGGCAAAATGACGGCCGCCGGCGAGCGGCCGCGAGTGCCGCTGACGCCGGTGCTGTCGAAAATCGAGGATTCGAAAAAGCCGGTGGTGATGGCGATCCATGGCACGGCGTTCGGCGGCGGTCTGGAAACCGCGATGGCGGGTCATTACCGCGTGGCTGTCGCGACCGCGCAGGTGGGGCAGCCGGAAGTGAAGCTCGGGATCATTCCCGGAGCGGGCGGAACGCAGCGGCTGCCGCGGCTGGCCGGCGTCGCCAAAGCAGTCGAGATGTGCGCGTTCGGCGAGCCCATTGACGCGAAGACAGCGCTTGCGGCCGGGATTCTCGACAAGATCGTCGACGGGCGATCTGCTGCAAGGCGCGGTCGAGTTCGCGCGCAGAAGTCGCGGGCAAGCTGGCGCTGAAGACGCGCGAGCGCAACGAAAAGCTGCAGGACGCGTCAGGGAACACGGCGATTTTCGCGCTGGCGCGCGAGCAGGCGCGGAAGACGCGGCGCGGGCAGATGGCTCCTCTGGCGGCCATCGACGCGGTGGAAGCGGCCACGCGCTTGAGTTTCGATGACGGGATCGCGCGCGAGGCCGAGATTTTCCGCGTGTGCCTGTTCTCGACCCAATCGAAGGCGCTGATTCACGCCTTCTTCGGCGAGCGCGCGGTCGCCAAGATTCCGGATATTCCCAAGGACACCAAGACTTACGACATCAAGCAGGCGGCGATCATCGGCGCGGGCACCATGGGCGGCGGCATCGCGATGAACTACGCCAACGCCGGAATTCCGGTGATCGTCAAGGAGACCGCGCAGGACGCGCTCGACCGCGGCATGGCGACCATCCGCAAGAACTACGAAAATTCGGTCAAGAAAGGCCGTTTCTCGCAGGACGTGATGGATCAGCGGATGGCGCTGATCACGCCGCAGCTCACCTACGACGGATTCGACCAGGCCGACATCATCGTCGAAGCGGTGTTCGAAGGCATGGCGCTGAAGAAGCAGATTTTCGGCGAGATCGACAAGATCGCCAAGCCGGATTGCATTCTGGCCTCGAACACGTCGACGCTCGATATCGATGAAATTGCGTCGGCGACGGCGCCGTCCGCAGATGGTGATCGGCCATCATTTCTTCAGCCCGGCGAACGTGATGCGGCTGCTCGAAATCGTGCGCGGGAAGGCAACCAGCAAAGAAGTGATCGCCACCTCGATGGCGCTGGCGAAGAAGCTGAGCAAGGTCGGCGTGCTGGCGGGAAATTGCCGCGGCTTTATCGGCAACCGCATGATCCACTGCTACGGCCGCGAGGCGCAGTTCCTGGTGGAAGAGGGCGCGGCGGTAGATGCGGTCGACGGCGCGCTCTACGATTTCGGCATGGCGATGGGACCGCTGGCGATGGGCGACCTGGCCGGTCTCGATGTAGGCTGGCGGATTCGCAAGGAGTTCAAGCATCTGGAAAAACCCGGCGTGCGCGTCCCGCTGATCGCGGACTTGCTGTGCGAGATGGGCCGCTACGGGCAGAAGACCGGCAAAGGCTGGTATCTGTACGACGCCAACCGCAAGCCGTCGCCCGATCCGGAAGTAGCCGCGCTGATCGAAAAGACGGCGCGGGAAGCCGGGATCGAGCGGCGCAACATCACGCACGAAGAGATCATCGAGCGGACCATCTACGCGCTGGTCAACGAGGGCGCGCGGATTCTGGAAGAGGGGATCGCGCTGCGCGCCGTGGATATCGACATCGTGTATCTGAACGGCTACGGGTTCCCGGCATGGCGCGGCGGGCCGATGTTCTACGCGGATACCGTCGGGCTGCCCAAGGTGCTCGAGAAGATCCAGGAGTTCGAGAAGCGGCACGGATCGGACTGTGGGCTCCGGCGCCGCTGCTGAAGCGGTTGGCGGAGGCGGGGAAGACGTTCGAGAGCTTCGACAAAGAGAAGGAAGCCGCTGCGGGGGCTTAATGGCCACCGATTCACACCGATTTTAAATCTTTAGCCGGCGGGTAAGCCTACTCTCGCGCTTGCGCAGAGCTGCGGAATCTTCGTGATTTAGCGCCTGACGCGTCATGTCGAGAGCTCGCGCGAAATTTTTCTCGCGATGCTCGTAATGTTTGGCCAGCTCTTCGAGCGCGCGGACGCGGAACGGATTTTTCGCCGAGCGCCAGATCGGTCCAGACGGCGAGCGGCTCGACGCCCAGCTTGCGCTCGAGCGCTCCGATATCCCACAGCGTTTGGAACAGCAGATCGTCCGGCAGGCCAGCGTCGACGGCGCGGCGAAACAAACTGAGGGCCTGTCCAACTCGCCTGCTGCGCGCAGCCAGCGCGCGATGCCGGCCATCTCGGCGCCGTGTTTCAGAGCGGCGCTCGCGGGATCTTTGAACGCATACGGCACGATGCCGGTGAGGCAGGCGAGCGTCAGGATGTCGGTTGCATTGTGGTGGAACACCGGAAGCATGCGCGCGGCGTCGACGCGTGCGCAGATATTCGAAGTACACGTAGGGGATCAGCGCGCCAGGGATGTCGCCCTGCCGTTCGACACCCAGCACCTGGGTTTCCAGATCCACCAGGCGGCAGCTTTCAAAGCGCAGTTTCCACAGGCGGCGCGCGCCGTGCAGCAGATCCAGATGCTCCAGCGTCGCGAACGGCGGACGCGCGCGATTCAGTCGATAGCGCGTTTCGAGCAGCGGCTGATCGAAGGTGCGGCCGTTGTAGGTGATCAGCACGCGGAACGGCGCCAGATGCCGCGACAGCGCGTCGAGCAGGCTCGCCTCTTCGCCATAATCGCGCATGAAAAACTGGCGCACGCGGAAGCCTTCAGGCGTGATGCGGCCCACGCCGACCAGAAACGCGCACGTGCCGGTGCCGCCCGCCAGGCCCGTGGTTTCGGTGTCGAGAAACGCCCATTCCGAGGGCGGCGAATGCGGAATGCGCCGAGCGATTCGAGCAGATCGTGCGGCAGATCGGCAAGCGAGCCGATGTCGGCGCTGCCGTGGCGGCGGTGGCGCTCGTACAGCTTTTCGGTCTCGAAGTGGCGGCCGAATGCGGTCTCGACTTCCTCTCCGCTCAGCCATTCTTCCACGTAATCGCAGGCAGGGCGCGGAAGCGACATCTTGTGGAAATCCCGCGGGCTCCGCGGTGGCGAATTTCCGGTCGCAGTCGAGCGAAACACGCGCGATGCGCTGCCGCAAGATCGGCGAGCTGCTCCTGTAAGTTCGCTCATTCGCCTTTTCTTTGCCAGCATATCACGGCTCCTGTGCAGACGCGTTTTGGCTCGCATAATCAGAGGTGCGCGAAAGGATGCGACCACGCTGGGACCCGCGAAAAATCGATGTTTTCTTGCAGTTTCCCCTTTACAGCGGGTTTCCCGATCCCTTATGATTGACTAGCAAATTGCTGGGCTTTCAGCCCGCAAAAATGTACATTCGGGAGAATCAGACAAAAGGAGCAATATGGCAGCAGAAAGATGACTCAATCGCAGATGGTGAAGGAGCTTGGCGGCGGCGGTCGGGGTACCGAACAAAGTCGCGAAGTCCTTCATGATCGCGTACGCCGAACTGGCAGTGCGCGAGACCAAGAAGAACGGCATGTGCGTGCTGCCCGGCATCGGCCGGCTGGTGCGCGTGGACCGCAAGGCGCGCATGGGCCGCAACCCGGCGACCGGCGAAGCGATCAAGATCCCGGCCAAGAAGGTCGTGAAGTTCCGCGTGGCCAAGGCCGTGAAGGACGCGATCGTCCCGCCGAAGAAAAAGTAGGATTTAAAATTTAAAAATTCCGGGTGAAGACTCGGGCAGAACGAAAAGCCCCGCGAGGCTCAAGGCCGTCGCGGGGTTTTCGTTTCTAAATTTCCGAGTCAGGCAGGGTTCATACCGCGAACCGCGCCGGAAGCCTTACGCCTGCTTCTTTTCGTCGGGGGCGGCCGGTGGGGGGGCTCGTCGCCCTTCAAGGACGACTTGAAATTGCGAATCCCTTCACCCAGGCCCTTTCCCACATCAGCGAGCTTCTTGCCGCCGAACAGCACCATGAAAACCAATAAGATAATCAGCAGATGCATCGGCTGGAGCAGATCGCGCATAATTGGGCCCTCCTTCACCCGTAGTGTATCACAGGGGCAATTTTACGAAGAAACGGAAGAAAACTTACGACGCGAGGAAGGAAGTGCGGGCTATCGCGCGGGAACGCGTGGGCGCGGTGAAGGCCGGGCGCGTGATCAAGCCGAAGACGCTGCGCAAGAAACCGAAGCACAAAAAGCCGTTGGACCAGGCTACTGAATAACGCCTTTGCGGATCGCGTACAGGATCAGCTCGGCGCTAGAATGCAGGTTCAGCTTCTGGAAAATGTTGGCGCGGTGGGTCTCGACGGTGTACAGGCTCAGTTTAAGCAGGGTGGCGACTTCCTTGTTGCTCTTCCCTTCGGCGAGCAGTTGCAGAATTTCGCGCTCCCGCGTGGTCAGCAGCTCAAAGCTATCTTCCACTTCGCGCTCGCGCATCTGGCGCACGTAGTCTTCGACCAGCATCTTACTGATGGCAGGACTGAAAAACGCTTTCCCTTCGTTGACCGCGTGGATGGCGGCAATCAGATCGTCCTCGGCGGAGTCCTTCAACAGATAGGCCCGCGCGCCGGCCTTGAGCGCTTTCACGACATAGCCTTCGTCGGCATGCATGCTGAGAAAGACAATCGCGGTCTGCGGCTGTTTGGCCGAAATTTGCCGCGCCGCCTCGATTCCGTTGAGAATCGGCATAGCGACGTCGATGACGACCACGTCCGGCTGGTACCGTTCGGCCAGTTCGACCGCCTCCCGGCCGTTCGAGGCGTCGGCGACGACCTCAAATCCGGGCTGGCTTTCGAGCAGCAGACGCAGGCCCTTGCGCACCACCGTATGATCGTCGGCAAGCAGAATGCGGATCATGCAATGGCCTGTTGCGATTCGGCCAGCGGCAGAGCGACGCGCAGAACCGTGCCGCGGCCGGGCTCGGAATCGACGGCGAACTCGCCCCCCAAGTGGAGTACTCGTTCTTCGATGCCGAGCAGGCCCATGCCGCGCTCTTCACGCGCGTGAAAACCTTTGCCGTCGTCCTGAATCGAAAGCAGGATGCGGTCGGGATCCTGGCGAATGGCGATGCGCACGGTATGGGCGCCGGAGTGCTGGACGCAATTGTGCAGGGCCTCCTGCACGATGCGGTACACGCAGGTTTTCACCTCCTCCGGAAGATCTTCAGAAACGCGTTCGGCGGCGACCTTCACCCATACCTGGCCGCGCTTGGAAACTTCGCGCGCTTGCCACTGAAGAGCCGGGACCAGCCCCAGATCGTCGAGCATGGAAGGACGCAGCAGCAGCGCCATATTGCGGACCACGCGAATCGAATCCTCCACCAGTTTCTTGATCTCATCCGCTTTGGCCGGAAGCGATTCGATATCGCGGTTGCGAATCAACGTGGAAAGGTTGGCCATTTCGACCAGGACGCCGGTCAGCGATTGACCGACTTCGTCGTGCAGCTCCCTCGAAATCGAACGGCGTTCCTGTTCCTGCGCTTCGACCAGACGCGCCGAGAGCTGTTGCAGGTCCTCCCGGCGCGCCGCGGTTTCGCGCTCGAGATTGAGAATCCGGCGTACGCTGAACGCCGCCAGCGCGATGCCCAGACCCATGGTTAATCCGATGACGACGCTGAGCAGGCGCCGGAACCTGCGAAACGTCTCGGCGACACGCACGTTTCCCAATTTCAACTGGGTTTCGGCGATCGCGCCGATCTGATCGGCCATGCCCAGCATCGCGGTGCGGCGCGGGAAAACTTCATCGCGCAGAAATACATATCCCGCGTTCTGGCGCTGCGCGGTATTCCACGTGAACACCGGGTCCAGCAGCTTCCAGTAGGCCGCCAACTGCGCCGTCAGCGCTTGAAACGGGACGGCATCGGCGGAATTGAGAATCGCGCGATATTGCCGGAGCGCCGCGTCCATATCCGCGCGCGTTTCCAGCAGGCTGTTCCGAAAGCTCTCGGCTTGCCCGGGCTCGGGTTCCAGCAGATAATCCCGGACGTAGGTGCCGGAGACGTACACGTCGGCGCGAATTTTTTCAAGCAGGCGCGTGCGTTCCAGAAAATCGTCGCGAATGGTGTCGTTGATATCGCGAATCTGCCGCAGCGCGCTCAAGCCTTCGATCTCCGCGAACGCCATCGTCACCAGCAGGCCGACGAAGCCAGCGATCACCGCGCGATTATTGACGGAGAGCCGCCAGCCTGCGCTCATGGGGAATCTCTTTCCATCTTACTGCCCCCTTACTGCCTCCATGACGGTGCATGGTACAAAAGTGGATATGTCATTTGTGAAGGTCGGGTCGCTGAGCGCGCTGCCCGCGGGCTCGGTGATGGAGGCCGAGTCTGGCGGCAACACGTACGCGATCTGCAACTTTAACGGCGAGCTGCGCGCCTACGCGGGCGAGTGCCCGCACGCCGGCGGTCCGCTCGGTCAGGGAACCATCGAAGGGAACCGGCTGGTGTGTCCGTGGCATGCGTGGGAATACGATTGCCTCACCGGCGTCAACGACTACGATGAATCGGTGAAGCTGGACGCGTTTCCGGTAAAGGTCCAGGGCGACGATATTCTGATCGACGTTCCATAATGCCCGAATTGCCCGAAGTCGAGACCGTGGTGCGGTCCCTGGCGCCTCAGCTTACCGGTCGAAAGATTCTCTCGGCGGCGTTCACCTCGAAATTTGTCACCCCGGGCGACCGGAAGAAGCTGGCTAAGCGGGTGGCGGGACGCTCCATCGAAAAGGTGACGCGTCGCGGCAAATTCATCGTCATTTCGCTCGATGCGGGCACTCTTGTCGTGCATCTGGGAATGACCGGCAAGCTGCTCTTGGACGGCGATCGGGGCGCGCACACGCATGGCGTCTTTACCCTGGATGACGGCGTGCTGCTGTATGACGATCCGCGGCAGTTCGGGCGGATCGAGTGGAATCCGTCGCGTGTGGCGAAGCTGGGGCCGGAACCGCTCGAGATCGGATGCGAGGAATTTCGCGCGCGGCTTCGGAAACGAAATTCGAAAGTGAAGTCGCTGCTGCTGAATCAAACTTTTCTGGCGGGCCTAGGTAATATCTATGTGGACGAAGCCCTGTTCGCGTCGGGCATCCATCCGCTGGCGATCGCGTCGCGGATCAGCGCGCCTCGTGCGGCGCGGCTGCATCAGGCGATTCGCGAGGTATTGTCGCTGGCGATCGAGCACCGCGGTTCGTCGATTTCAGACTATGTCGACGCGAATGGCGAGCGCGGGGAGTTTCAACTGCTGCATCACGTCTACGGGCGTGAGGGTGAAGCCTGCGTCAACTGCGGCTCGGCCATTCAGAAGATCGTGGTGGGCCAGCGAGGCACGCATTTCTGCGCAAAATGCCAGCGCCGGTAAACGAGGGTTTCGCAACTCTGCGTTCGCTTGGTTACGAGTTTGTGTGGAACGCCGGCATCCACCGCTTCCTGCGGTCGCGGCTCGTTGCCAGCTCTCTCAAACAGCAACTAAAACGAGCCGCGACCAAAGGAAGCGGTCAATCCCGCGGGTTTTCACACAGAGTCTTACCCGCGGGTCGAAGCCTAGCGCTTTTTGGGAACCAGCTTGATTTCGAAAAGCTTTGGCCACAGCTTACCCGTGACGAACAAGCGGTCGCCGAACGAATCGTACGCGATTCCGTTCAGGACGTCGATCCCGTCGCGATCGCCCGGGGGAGAATCCCAGTCAGGTCGATCCATCCGACGATAGAGCCATCGGCGGGCGAGATGCGGGCTATGCGTTCCGTCTTCCAGATGTTTGCAAAGATCTCGCCGCGCACCCACTCCATCTCGTTCAACTGTTCGATGGGCCGGGTGCCTTCGTGGACGTTGATGCGCTTCTTCTCCTGCAAAGTGGTCGCGTCCCAGACGCGAATCTGCGAACTGCCGTCGTCCATGTAAACCCGCGATCCGTCGTTCGTGAGGCTCCATCCCTCGCCGGGGTAATTGAAGGTACGGAGGCGGCGCAGGGAAGGCTGATCGTAAACGTAGCCGAGTTGCGTCTTGTAGGTGAGCTGGACGATTCTCTCGTTGATCAGGGTGATGCCTTCGCCAAAAATGCGCGGGTCGAGGCGGATTTGCTGGACCACTTCACCGGTTTCGAGCTTGATCTTACTCAGCGTCGATTTGTACTCGAGGCCGGTGCTCTCGTATAGGAAACCGCCGCGATATTCGAGTCCTTCCGTGAACGCGTTGCGGTCGTGCGGATACACGTGAACCACCTGGTACCCATATTCGGGTGTGGCGGCCTGCGCGATGGCGCCCGCCAGAATTAAAGAAATCAGCCTCACTGCTCCACTCCACTCCTTGCGATTTCGTCCGAGATCTCGACTACCGCTTTCATGGCCTTTACATCGTGGACGCGGACCATGTGTGCGCCGTGCAGGATGGCCGCGGCGACGGCGGCCGCGGTCGCGAAATCGGTTCCCTGCGGCGTCTCCTTGGCGACAAAATGCTTGCGCGACGGGCCCACCAGAATGGGCAGCTCCAGGCGGGCCAGTTCTTCAAGCTGTGCCAGGATTTCCGCGTTCTGCTCCTTGCGCTTGCCGAAGCCGACGCCCGGATCGATCATCAACTGCCGGCGGTCGATACCGGCGCGGACGGCACGATGGACCGAAGCATCCAGCTCGGCTGCGATGGTCCGGATCACATTCTTAAGTGGCGGCAACTTCAGCCAGGTATCGGGCGTCCCGCGCATGTGATTCAGGATTAGGCCGGCGTTGGCGTGCGCGGCTTTGCGTGCGAGGTCGGCGTCGAAGGTCAACGCGCTGGGGTCGTTGATCGCGTCCACATCCAGTTCCAGCGCTTTCTCGGCGACCGCGGCTTTGTACGTGTCGACGGAAATGGGGACGCTCAACTTGTTGCGCAGGCGTTTCAGTACGGGAACCAGGCGGCGCAGCTCTTCAGCCTCGGAGATTCGAGAGGAACCAGGGCGCGTCGATTCGGCGCCGATGTCGATCAGGTCCGCGCCCTCTTCTTCTAGTTCGACGGCGCGCGCGAAGGCTCGATCCGGGTCCTGATACTTTCCGCCGTCGGTGAACGAATCCGGTGTGACGTTCAGCACGCCCATGATGAGCGTGCGCTCGCCCAATTGCAGCGTTTTGTCGCGGAGCTTCCATTCGAAGCGCTTGCGGGGCATGAGTCTTTTAGGTTAATTCTTTCCGAGAAGGTTGTTGAAAGACCGCGGCTGGGATCGCTTCCTCACTGTCGCGGCTCGGCAGGTGAACGCAAATACATGGACTCGCTTCAGAGCCGCGCGCGTCAGCGAGCGATTTTCGGAGTTTCTCGACACGCTCCTAGAGTAACCCATGCGTCAGAATAGAAGTTCATGGTGGAAACGATTCAGTGGACCGACGCAGGCGTGGTAATGATCGATCAGACGCGCCTGCCTCGCGAGCAGGTGTTTGTCACCTGCCGCACGTACGTGGAAGTGGCCGAAGCGATCAAGACGATGGTGATTCGCGGCGCGCCGGCTATCGGCGTGGCGGCGGCGATGGGCGTCGCGCTGGGCGTAGTCGAGGGCGCCGATTTCGAAACAGTGTGTTCCACGTTAGCGGCGACGCGGCCTACCGCGGTGAATTTATTCTGGGGCATCGAAAGAATGCGGCGCTTGCACGCTTCGCTCAACGGCGCATCGCGCGAAGAGGTGACGCGCCGCATGATCGAGGAAGCGCAGCGGATTCGCCTGGAAGACATCGCCATCTGCCAGGCGATCGGGCGCAACGGAGCGGAACTGGTGCCCGATCGCAAAACCGTACTCACGCACTGCAACGCCGGTGCTCTAGCGACGGCCGGTTACGGAACCGCGTTGGGGGTGATCCGTGCGGCGGTCAGCGCCGGCAAAATCATCGACGTGCTGGCGGACGAGACGCGTCCGTTCCTGCAAGGCTCGCGGCTTACCGCCTGGGAGTTGCAGCACGACGGCATACCGGTCAAGCTGATCACGGACAACATGGCCGGGCATTTTCTGCATTCGGGTCGCATTGGATGCGTGGTGGTGGGGGCCGACCGAATCGCGGCGAATGGTGATGTTGCGAACAAAATCGGCACCTATTCAGTGGCCGTACTCGCGAAAGAGAACGCCGTGCCGTTTTACGTCGCGGCGCCCATTTCCACGCTGGATCTGAGTCTCGCATCGGGGGATCTGATACCGATCGAGCAGCGCGCGGTCTCGGAGGTAACCCATGTTTTCGGCGTCCCCGTCGCGCCGGAGGACATGGGGGCTGAAAATCCCGCGTTCGACGTAACACCGGCGCGCTACGTGACCGCGATCATCACAGAGAGGGGAATTGCACGAGCGCCCTATGAGCAATCGCTGAAATCGTGGTTATAGGATCGTGCTACGGTGAGTTTATGCGGACCTTCCTGTCTGCGGCGCTGGCATGCGCTGCGCTGACGGTGGCTGCGCAGGGCCTTTCCGGCCGGCGCGCGCCGAGCTTTTCCCTTCCCGATTCGAGCTTCAACCAACACGATGTTCTCGATTATCGCGGCCACTGGCTGATCGTCGAGTTTATGAAAACGGATTGCCCGCATTGCCGCCACTTGGCTGAAACGCTGGAAGAGGTAAAGAAGCAGCACGGCCAGCAGGTCTCGGTGCTTTCCATCGTGGTTCCTCCGGATAATATGCCGACGGTAGCCAAGTACATTGCTGAAACCAAGACGACGTCTCCGGTTCTTTTCGATTCCGGCCAGGTGGCCGCATCGTACTTCAAAATTACTCCGACAAATCACGCTCAGTTTGACGTTCCGCACTGGTTCGCGATCGATCCCAACGGAAATATTGTGAAAGACTGGTCGCAGGGAGCCGCCGACACGAAGGATTGGGTAAAGGAATTCGACCCGTTGCTCGCCAAGAAGTAGGAGGTTCATTGAACAGGAGCACCGTTCTGCTCTTGTGCGCAGGCGTGATTCACGCAGGTGCTCCGGGTGTAGAAGAACTCCACAAAGCCGCGAAGTCCGGCGATTTGAAACAAGTAGAGTCGCTGGTCGCGGGCGGCGTGCCGGTCAATGCGCGCGATTCGGTGGGCGGAACTCCGCTACATGACGCAGCTTGGGCTGGCGAGCGCGACGTCGCGGAGTATCTGATCCGCATGGGTGCGGACGTGAACGCGCGCCATGCCGAAGGCGGCGCGACGCCGCTGCATTACGCGGTGATGACGAATCGCCTGGATGTGGTCGAGCTGCTGCTCGATCGCGGCGCAAACGTAACCGCCGCATACAACTCCGGAGAAACGGCTCTGCACCTTGCGGCGCGACGCGGTTATGGACGGATCGCCGCGCTGCTGATCGCCAGAGGGGGGAAGGTCAACGCGCGCAATGCGGCTGGTGCGACGCCTCTTGAAGACGCGGCGTCGAAGGGCGAGACGGAGATGGTCCGGCTTCTGATCGCCAAGGGAGCCAACCCAAACGGCGTGAATCCCGAAACCGGCGCGACACCGCTGCACGCCGCCGCGTTACAGGGGCACCGCGACGTAGCAGCCGTTCTGCTGGAGGCGGGCGCGCAGGTGGACGTTCGGGATCAATCCGGCGCAACGCCCCTCGATGATGCGCTGCGGCTGCGGCAGATGGAGGTCGCCGATCTCCTTCTGAGGCAGGCGCGGCTGCCCAATTCTCGCGCGCTCGACGTTGCCGCGGTATTGCGCGATGCCGTATTGCGCGGCCAAGTCAACGTCGTGGCGATGCTGGTGGATCGCATGGGGCCGCTGGGGTCGACCACTCTTCTGCACGATGCGGCTTTGAAAGGACAAGTCGAAATTATCGAGTTGCTGCTGGCGCATCAGGCCGACGTCAACTCGTTGAACGCGCAGGGTGCGACTCCATTGCACGACGCGGCGCTAGCGGGACAAAAAGGCGCGGCCGAAGTTCTGCTGAAGCACGGCGCGGACGCGAATGCTCGGGATACTGAATCCGGGGCGACCCCGCTGCATCGGGCGGCGTCCTGGGGGCGAATCGAAGTGCTGGAGCTGCTTCTGGCGCATGCGGCCGATCCCGATATAAAGGATAAGAACGGCCGCACCCCGCTCGATCTGGCGATCGAAAACGGGCAAAGCGAGGCAGCCGGGGTACTAAAGAGAAAGCCCTAGCCCGCCGATTGGAGTCTGTGCAGAGTGCGCAGATCTCGCCCGAGCTGGCCGATGCGGCTGATGTATTGAGCGACCAGCTACGCGAGCATTTGCAGCGCTTAGCGGTCTTGATCGAGCCGCACACGGACAAGATCGAGCGCAAGTTTCTGAATCGGCTGCGCGAACTCGGGTTTCAGCCCAAACAAAGGACCGCGCTGGCCGGGATTACGCCCGGTGCGGCGGCGTGCATTCTGGCCGGCGGCGACACCCCGCTTAAATTCATCGAGCAGGTGGAATATAACGGCCGGCGGCTGGCCAAATTGAACCTGCCTCCCAGCGCGATTCTCGAAGCGTTGCAACAGTACGATCAACTGCTGGGCCCGCTGCTCGAAACTCTGCTGCCGCGCGAACACTCGAATTTTCAGTGGGTTCGCGAGCAGCTCCACTTTTGCGTCATTTTGACGCTGAACAACGCGTACTACCAGGTCCGCGAGGCGGAAACGCAGGCGTTCTACGAGTTGTTCCGGATCGAGCTGGAATCGCGCAATCTGGAAGAATTGTTGCGGCGTTTTCTCGAATCCCTGGTGCATGTGTGCCATGCCGACGCCGGGCGCCTCTACATGCTGAACGACGAATCGAAGGTGTGGGAACTCCGCGCGGGAACGCCGCAGCCGACCCTCCTTTCGGTCCCGAACCGGCCCGGCCTGATCAAGAAACTGTCGAAACCGCGTCATCTGAACGGCGATGCGCACGCATCCGGCGTGTTGCTCGACGCAAGCTGGCATGAGAGATTCCAATCCTGCTGGTCGATTCCCCTGGCCGCCGACGGCCACACCGCAGGCGTCATGCAGTTCGGTTTTTCAAAGGCTTACGAGTGGCTGCCGCGCGAGCAGGACCTGCTGGCTGCCGCGGCGGAACGCTGCCTGATGGCCGCCGATAAAGCCCGGCTGATGGAGGACTTGGCACAGCGTGAAGAGCAGGTCCGCCGCCTGGCCGAGCACATGCTGCACGTCGAAGAAATGGAACGCCGTCGTATCAGCCGGGAGCTTCACGACGAAGCCGGCCAGAGCCTGCTGTGCATTCGTTTGCAGATCGAGCTGATCGAACAGGCGCTGCCGGAAAAAGAAGACGAATCCCGCGTGAAGCTGCGCGAGGCGCGGGATCTGACCGAACGGACCATTCTTGAAATGCGGCGCCTGATCGCCGCGCTGAGTCCAGCGGTATTGGAGCAGCTCGGATTAGGGGCGGCCTTGCGGCAATTGGTGAATCGCTTCCAGCGCCTGCATCCGTGCCGGGTGCGGCTCCAGTTGTCGAAGATGGGAACGGTGCCGCAACAGCTCGAAATCATCTCGTATCGGCTTGTTCAGGAATGCTTTAACAACATTGGAAAGCATGCCTCGGCCACCCATGTAAACATTTCCCTCGCCTCAGCCGATGGAAAGCTGAAGCTCACGGTGGAGGACAACGGGGTTGGCTTCAACATTCCGGAAGCTTTGGCCAAGCGCGAATCGTTCGGCTTGTCCGGGATGCGAGAGCGTGTCGCGCTGCTCGGCGGCGAATTCGATGTCGAAAGCCGTACGGAAGGTAGTAAGAGGGGTACAAAGATTTCGATAGAACTGCCGATCAGTAAGTAAGTAAAGTCGCGTAGGCGGCAATTGGAGAAAGCCAGGCAAAACCTTATGGCCAAGATTCGAATCATGCTGGCGGATGATCATACGCTGTTCCGCCAAGGAATCCGAACACTCATTTCCGCCGAACCGGACATGGAAGTTGTCGGTGAAGCGTCCAATGGCGGCGATGCCGTCGAAAAAGCCAACGAAGCTCGCCCCGACGTGGTGCTGATGGATATCGGCATGCCCGGTCTGTCGAGTTTCGAAGCGACCCGCCAGATCAAAAAGAACCGCCCCGAAACCAAGGTTCTGTTCCTGACCATGTATGACGACGAGGATTACCTGGTGGAAGGCATGGAAGTGGGCGCCAGCGGCTACGTGCTGAAGGACAGTCCCAGCCAGCAACTGGTCGCGGCGGTCCGCGACGTGTGCCGCGGAGGCAGCTATTTATCGCCGCGCATGCTCTCCCAACTGGTGGACGATTTCCGCAGCCGGATCAAGTCCGCCAATCGCTTGCCCCGTTTCGCCACGCTGACTACGCGCGAACGCGAAGTGCTGAAAATGCTGGCGGAAGGCAATTCGGTGAAAGAGATCGCCTGCGACCTGAACCTCAGCGTGAAGACGGTGGAAGCGCACAAGTTCAATTTGATGCGCAAGCTGGACATCCACAACAAAGCGCAGCTCGTGCAGTACGCGATTCAGAAGAAGATCATCAAGATCCCGAACCTTGTTTAAAGGTGCGTCTGACCGTTTCGTCTTCAAAGTAACGCAGCGCCTGCTCGATTCCATGGCGATAGAGCTCCGTGAGCGGCGGGTCGAGATCGCGCGCAAGCGACTGGCGTAAATCCGATGCAGTCGCGCCGTTCCACGCTTTGCGCCCGGCCTTCCGATACGCGCGAAGGGATCGGGTTCCCAAAGTCTCCACAATACGCGCGGCTTCGCGTCGCGAAAATCCACTGGCACGCAAGGTTTCCACCGCTGCCGCGAAATACGGAAGAGCCAGATTCGACGCCAGATGCACGCCCGCCAGATATCGAGTTTTCGAACCGGGCTGAATCTCGATCAGCTTGCGCCCGTCGGCGGAAGCAACACGCTGTAGTTCCTTCAAGACGCCAGTATGCCCTTCGGCGATCAGCGTTTGCTCATCCGCCTGGATTGCGTCAAGCGTGGCGACGCGCGAGCCGCGGTTTCGGAGCGCGGTGGGCCACAGACTGTCGCGCCGCGTGGCGCACAGAACGATCATGGCATCGTCGATCGCGACTTCTCTAGCCACCTCCAGCGTGATCCGGTCCAGCGCGGCTTCGGGCACCGCGATCCAGATGAGACCGGCGTCGAGCTCGGAATAAGCATCGACAGCGCGCCCGGCTTTGAGCGTATGGGTGATCCGGCGGGCTACCCGTAGCGACGATGCCTTGACGGGCCCAATCGAGCGCAGCAATGCCGGCATTCGCGCCACGAAAGATTGATTCACGCCGCCCGCGCATACCAGCGCGGTGTTCATTGTGTGGCGGCGTCGGCGACCGCGCGGCTGCGGAGTTTCCGGATTCGCTCCCGGAAATCCACGGCCCCCTTGAAGTCGAACTTGCGAGCGGCGTCGCGCATCCGTTCTTCAAGCTCTGCGATGTAGGTGTCCATCTGATCTGCTGGAATATTCTCGACTTCGGATTCGGCTCGAGCGGCACGGTCACGTAATCCCCCTCGGCCACGGCGATCAGATTCATGTCGATCGGCTTGATGATCGACTGCGGACTAATATTGTTCGCCTCGTTATACGCGCGCTGCAGCGTGCGGCGGCGCGTGGTTTCGTCGATGGCGCGGCGCATGGAATCCGTCATCACGTCCGCGTACAGAATCGCCCGGCCGTTCAGATGGCGCGCCGCGCGGCCCATGGTCTGGATCAGCGATCCTGCCGAACGCAGGAAGCCTTCCTTATCGGCGTCGAGAATCGGCGACCAGCGAAACCTCCGGCAAGATCCAGGCCTTCGCGCAACAGATTGACGCCGATCAGCACGTCGTAGATGCCGCGCCGCAAGTCGCGCAGGATCTTCACGCGATCCAGCGTGGAAACCTCCGAATGCAGATACGCGCACTTCACGCCCGCTTCGGTGTAATGCTCCGCCAGATCCTCGGACATGCGCTTGGTCAGCGTGGTCACCAGCACGCGTTCGTCTTTTTCGGCGCGCAGGCGGATCTCGTGCAGCAGGTCGTCCACCTGGCCGCGAATCGGCCGCACGTCGACTTCCGGATCGACCAAACCGGTGGGCCGGATGATCTGCTCGATCACCGCGCCGGAGTTTTGGTCAGCTCGTAAGGACCCGGGCGTCGCGGAAACGTAGATCACCTGGTGCACGCGATTTTCGAATTCCTCGAACGTCAGCGGACGATTGTCCAGCGCGCTGGGCAAGCCGGAATCCGAACTTGACCAGCGTTTCCTTGCGCGAACGGTCGCCGTGATACATGCCCTTGCAGCTGCGGAACGGTCTGGTGGCTTTCGTCGAGGAACATCAGCGCGTCGTGCGGCAGATAATCCAGCAGCGTGGGCGGAGCCTGGCCCGGCAGCCGTCCGGAAAAATGCCGCGAATAATTCTCGATCCCGTGGCAGTAGCCGATCTTGCCGGATCATTTCCAGATCGAACATGGTGCGCTGCCACAGGCGCTGCGCCTCGATGCGCTTGCCTTCCTTTTCGAGCTCGCCCTTCCACCAGTGCAGCTCGTTCTCGATGCTGCGCAGGGCGTTCTGGCGCGTTTCGGCCGACATCACGTAGTGCGTCTTGGGATAGATCGGCAGCCGCAGATAGGTCTGCTTCACCTGCCCGGTCAGCGGATCGATCTGCTCCAGCGATTCGATCTCGTCGCCCCACAGGCTGATGCGATACGCCAGAGTCGTCGTAGGTGGGAAAAATCTCGATGACGTCGCCGCGCACGCGAAACGTCCCGCGCTTGAAATCGCCCTCGTGGCGCTCGTAAAGAATGTCGACCAGCCGCGCTGTGATCTCCTCGCGCTCGATCTTCTGCCCTTTTTCGAGCATCAGCAGCATCCCGTAATACGCTTCGGGCGAGCCGAGGCCGTAGATGCAGCTGACGCTGGCGACGATCACGCAATCGCGCCGCTCGAACAGGCGAGCGCGTGGCGGACAGGCGCAGCTTGTCGAGCTCGTCGTTGATGGTGGCTTCTTTTTCGATGTAGACGTCGCCGGACGGGAATGTAGGCTTCGGGCTGATAGTAATCGTAATAGCTGACGAAATACTCGACCGCGTTGGACGGGAAAAACGTCTTGAATTCCTGATAAAGCTGCGCGGCGAGCGTCTTGTTGTGCGCCAGGACCAGCGCCGGGCCGTCCGAAGTGCTCGATCACCTTGGCCATGGTGAAGGTCTTGCCGGAGCCGGTGACGCCCAGCAGAACCTGATGCTGCTCGCCGTCCTTCAGGCCGCGCACCAGCGCATCGATGGCGGTGGTCTGATCGCCGCGCGGTTTATAGTCGATTCCGAGCCGGAAGGCCATTCATCTTCTAGTATAAGAGGCTGAGATGACGTTCGACGTGCTTCCGTTGCGGTTTCACTTCAAGTCTCGTGAAACCATGCATTTCCGGCCGGGAACCGTCGGGAATCTGCTGCGCGGAAGCCTCGGGAAGAACCTGAAACGGCTGTCGTGCACGCCGGAATGCGTCGATGCGCGAAGTTGTTTGAATCGCGATACTTGTGCGTACGCGCGATGGTTCCAGCCGGCTGCGGATCGCGGTCCGAGTGGATTGCACGATCGTCCCAGGCCTTTCGTACTTCGCGTGGCTCACCTGGATGGAAAAGCCATCGGCATTGGGCAATCATTTTGTGTCGGCCTCAATTTGTTCGAGCCAAACGCTGCTGATGCGCTAACTCGGGCTCTGGCTTTATTCGCACCGCTTGAATCGGTGGAAGGGACGGTCCCATTGCGGCTGCCTCTAGCGCCTGCGGCCGATGCGACTCGCGTGCGAGTACGATTCCTGACGCCCGTCGAGCTGAAAGGTTGCGATCAACCTGAGTTCGCGGTGCTGTTCGCCCGCACGCGCGACCGGATCAGCACGCTGCGCGCGCTGTATGGCTCGGGACCGCTCGAGGTCGATTTCAGGGCGATGGGCGAGCGCGCCGTGCAGGTCCAGATGACGCGTTGCGAGATTCGGCACGTCGAGGCAGAACGCTTGAGCCGGCGCACCGGCCAGCGGCACTCCCTGGGAGGATTCGTCGGAGTCGCCGAATATCAGGGTGACCTGGGTGAGTTCGTGCCATATCTGGAAATCGCGCGCTGGACCGGCGTGGGACGGCAAACCGTCTGGGGGAAAGGCGAAATTGACTTCGAAACATTTTGAGCGGGATCTGGTTAAGGGCTGGCTGCATGAACCGTCGTCGCCCAATGGTGATGCGCTGGCGATCACGCATGGCGCGGGCTCGAACTGCGAAGCGCCGCTGCTGAAAGCGATCGCCGAAGCGTTTACGGAAGCAGGCGTGTGGGTACTTCGATACGACTTGCCATACCGGCAGCAACGTCCGCACGGGCCCCCGTTTCCAGCACAGGCCGCGCGGGATCGCGAAGGAATCTCGTGCGCGGCCGAGGCGCTGCGTGAAATCGTGGCGGGTCGTGTGTTCCTGAGCGGGCACTCCTATGGCGGCCGGCAATCGACCATGGCGGCCGCGGAAAATCCCACGCTCGCGGACGCGCTTCTGCTGTTGTCTTATCCGCTGCATCCACCGCGCAAACCCGACCAGCCGCGCACGGATCATTTTTCAAAACTCCAGACGCCCGCGTTGTTCACGCACGGCACGCGCGATCCGTTTGGATCCCTTGAGGAGCTCGAATCCGCGTTGAAACTAATTCCCGCGCGAACCGAGTTGATTCCCGTCGAAGGCGCGCCGCACGGACTATCCCCCGCGATCTCGAGCTTCGTGGTAACGCGATTTGGCGAGTTCTTAGCGCGCTAAGCAGGTCGCATGTAGTGCTCCGGCTCATCTAGAGAAACAGTGCGATTCGTTCCTATAATCCTCAACAGGATGTCGAAGTTTTTGAGTTTCGGGGAACGCCTGGTTGCAACCGTCGTGGCAATTTTGTTATTGCCATTTCTGGCCGTGGTTGCTGGAATTGTCTTCAGCCTCTCTGGACGCGCCCCGCTAGTGGCGCATCGACGCGTGGGGCGATTTGGCGAGCCGTTCTGGATGTTGAAATTTCGCTCGATGTGGTCTGGGCGCGCGAGCGGCGGCGGTCTGATGGAATATCTACCAGAAGACAAAGTGCCGGAGGTCAAGGACGGGAACGATCCGCGGGTCGCCAGTCGGTTCGCCCGGTTTTGCCGCCGGCATTCGATCGATGAGCTGCCGCAGCTCTGGCACGTGATGCGCGGCGAAATGTCGCTGGTGGGGCCGCGGCCCGTGACGCAGGCTGAGTGGAGTGAGCACTATGGAGTATCAGCGGGCGAAGTGCTGGCGCTGAAGCCCGGGCTCACCGGTTTGTGGCAGACGCGCGGACGCAACCGGCTGACCTATCGGCAACGGCGCCGCCTGGATCTTTTCCTTGCCCGGCATTACTGTCTGCTCCTATATTTGCGAATCCTGGGACACACGGTGCCTCGCGTGCTCGCAGGACGCGACGCCTGGTAAAGAAATGACGAGAAATAGCAGGTTAGAATGAAGATGCATGAGTCAAACTCTGACCGCCGTCAAGTCTTACCGGACTCTGAGCGGCTTGCCCCTTGAGCCTGTCTACGGTCCCGACGATGTAACCGCACTCGATCTTCCCAAGCCAGGCGAATTTCCGTACACGCGCGGCATTCACGAATCGATGTACCGGGGCAAGTTGTGGACCATGCGCCAGTTCGCGGGCTTCGGCACGGCCGAGGACACCAACGCGCGTTACCACTATTTGCTGGAACAAGGGCAGGCCGGTTTGTCGGTAGCGTTCGATCTGCCGACGCTGATGGGGTTCGATTCCGATCACCCGACGTCGCTCGGCGAAGTGGGAAAGTGCGGCGTGGCGATTTCATCGCTGGCCGATATGGAAACGCTGTTCCGAGGGATTCCGCTGGGAGATGTGACGGTCTCCATGACCATCAACTCCCCCGCATCAATCATTTGGGCCATGTACCTGGTGGTCGCTGAGCAGCAGGGCGTCGACAGGAAGCGCGTTTCCGGCACCCTGCAAAACGACATTCTGAAGGAATATATCGCGCAGAAGGAATATATTTATCCGCCGCGTCCTTCGATGCGCCTGGTGACGGATTCGATCGAATTTGCCACGAAACAGGTTCCCCGGTTCAACCCGATTTCAATTTCCGGCTATCACATCCGCGAAGCCGGATCGACGGCCGTGCAGGAATTGGCGTTCACGTTGCGCGATGGACATCGAATACGTCGACTGGGCCATCGAGCGCGGGCTTCCGGTGGATTCCTTCGCGCCACGGCTAAGTTTCTTTTTCAACGCGCATAACGATTTCTTCGAGGAGATCGCGAAGTACCGCGCGGCGCGCAAGATCTGGGCGGAGACGATGCGGGATCGCTACGGCGCCAAGGACGAGCGCAGCCTGAAGCTGCGTTTCCATGCGCAGACAGCTGGATGCTCGCTCACCTGGCAGCAGCCTCAGAACAATATTGTACGGACCGCGGTGCAGGCAATGGCGGCGGTGTTGGGCGGATGCCAGTCGCTGCATACGAATTCGTTGGACGAAGCCTATGCGCTGCCGTCTGAGCACGCGGTGACTATCGCGCTGCGGACTCAACAAGTGATCGCGTATGAAAGCGGCGTGACGAACGTTCCCGATCCGCTGGGTGGCAGTTATTTCCTGGAAAAACTGACGCTGGATGTTGAACGAGCCGCGAACGAGTATATTCGCAACATCGACAACATGGGCGGGATGATCAACGCGATCGAGCGCGGGTATCCGCAAACCGAGATCGCCAACGCGAGCTTCGAGTTCCAAAAATCGGTGGAGCAGGGCGAAAGCGTCATTGTCGGTGTGAACAAATTCACCGAGCAGGATGCCCAGCCCATTGAGCTGCTACAGATCGACGAGACGGCGGAGCGGAAGCAGGTGGAGGGGCTCGCGGCGTTGAAGCGCCGGCGGAACGCGAGCGAAGTCGAGCGCACGCTGAACGCGCTGCGCCGCGCGGCCGAAGGTACCGAAAATACGATGCCCTACATTCTGGACGCGGTACGCGCCTACGCGACGGTCGGGGAGATGTGCACGGCGCTGAAGGACGTTTTCGGCGGCTACACCGAGACCAGCGTTCTTTAAGAGCGTGTTGGAAAAACTGCGGCGAGCACCGCTTCCTCGCGAGTCTGTGTGAAAACCCGCGGGATCAATCGCTCCCTTTGGTCGCGGCTCAGGGTCGGCACCGCCAAAGGAAGCGGTGGATGCTGACGTTTCACACAGATTTAACCAGCTCCTAACGGGTCGCAGGCCACGGACGCGGCAGGCAAATCATTTCGTCGCGAATCTCCAGTTGAGGATTGAAAAAAGGATCGGGTGCGCTGAGCACGTCGCTCCACAGTTCCCAGAACAATTCCCGCTCGTCCGCGTGAACTTCCGGAATGCGCGTCGCCGCCTCTTGATGGATCAAGGTGGCGCGAGTTTCGATGAGCACGCGGTATCCGCGCTTTTGAGCCCGCAGGCACAGATCCACGTCGTTGTAATTTACGGGAAATCTCAAATCGAATCCACCCAATTCGTCCCAGATTGAACGTCGAATGGCGAGACAAGCGCCGGTTACCGCGCTGACTTCGCGGGTCATCCGAAGCCATGGCCAGTATAGCGATTCGCGCTGGGAACGGCCGATATGAGCGGGAAGCAGCGTGTCGCCGACTACGATTCCGGCGTGCTGGATCGCTCCCGATGGATAGAACAGCATCGCGCCCACTATTCCGATCTCTTGCCGGGAGGCTTGCGCCAGCATCGATTCCAGCCAATCATGCGACGCCGGCCGCACATCGTCATTCAGCAGCAGCAGAATAGACCCGCGCGCCGCGGATGCTCCGAGCTGGTTCATTCGTCCGAAATGAAAAGCTCCGCGATAGGACACACTGACCGCGCCGTGCCGTTCGGCGACGCGTTCCAGTTCCGGATCATCGCCGTCGACCCTATGCGCCACTACGATTACTTGATGACGCGCATCGACAGCAGGCGCAAGTGAGGCGAGGCAAGCGTCAAGCCGCTTCGCGTTTCGCGAGCAAATGATGATTGATGCGGTTTCGTTCGTCTTCGATACCGCGTAAGCGGGCTCCAGCGGGAATGCGTGGGCGTCTGGAAGGTGCCACAAGATCTGTGCAACTCTAACGATTGAGCCACCTTGATTGGCCAGACGCCGGCTCAAATCGTGAGGGTCCGCGCCAGACCAGCCGGTCTTTCGAATCAGCTGAGTTCGCGCGGCGAAGCAGCATCCCCAGTACGGAGTCGCGGCGAGAAGCTCCGGGGAGAACTCGGGCGTAAACCGCGGGCTGTGCCGGCGACCTTCTTTATCGATCAGATCCCAATCGCTATAAACCACGTTGGCGCCGTTCTCGAGTGCCGTGAGCCAGGCGCGAATCGCATCAGGCTCCAGAATCGCTTTCCCTCCAACGAGGCCGGTAAAAGGCGTCTCGAACGGCCCCGGCGCAGACGTAGCAGAGATCAAACTAATTCGGGAATTAACGTCATCGCCGCGGCAGCGTGGATCGGAAACCGTGGTTTCGCGCACCCACGCTGCGTATTCCGGATCGTCCGAGCGATCGCTTTGGCGGTCGAACAATGCGAGAATCTTCGCGAACCGGCTGCCGATCCACCGCAGAAAACGAAAAAGGACGCTGTTCTCGACGCGGTCCAGGCGTTGCTCCAGGTGGGCCTGATTCCTGGTCAAGTACCGGAGACGTTGGCGAAGTTGGCGATTCTCTTCGGCTAGATCCATCTATCCGCGCTTCCAGCCGCGCAACTGGGCGACTTCCTCGGATGTGAGCTCGCGATGCTTACCGATCTCAAGCTTCCCGATCTGGATAGGTCCGATGTGCGTCCGCACCAGTTTCAGAGCGACCGCGCCCAGCGTTTCCACCATCCGCCGCACCTGGCGATTGCGGCCTTCCGTGAGGGTGATCTCAAAAAATGTGCAGCGCGCCGAGTCCCGAATCCGTTTGACAGTCGCCGGCCGCGTCGGCCCATCCGCCAGCTCCACGCCACGGCGAAGCTGGTCGAGCTGATCGTCGGTGAGCAATATCGAGCTCTTGACCAGGTACGTCTTGGGAACCTTGGTTTCAGGATTCGTGAGATGCTCGCCGAACCCGGTGTCGTTGGTCATGATCAGAAGACCGGTCGTGTCCTGATCCAACCGGCCCGCCGGAAACACCCATTCCGAGACATCCGGAAGAAGATCGTATACGGTCGGGCGACCTTCGGGATCTTTATACGTAGTCAGGTAGCCTTTCGGTTTATAGAGAAGCAGGTAGATCGGGTGGGCCGCAACAAGTGGACGGCCGTCGAAGGTGACGCGATCTCGATCGGCGTCGACCCATACATCCGGCGTTTGGATTTTCTTGCCGTTCACCGCGACGCGGCCGGCCGCGATCCAGCGGCGCGCCTCGGTCCGCGATCCGAGACCAGCTCTCGACAGCACGCGATCCAGAGTTTTGCCTTTCGGCTGTGTCTTGATTTGAGGACTCCGCACTTCTTATCATCGTACAGCGGTGATCGAATGCGTCCCGAATTTTTCGGAAGGCAGAGACGCGCGGAAGGTGCGCGCGATCGTCGACGCGATCGAAAGCTCGCCTGGCGTGCTGCTGCTCGGTTTCGAGTCGGATTTCGATCACAATCGAAGTGTCGTGACGTTCGCGGGCGCTCCTGGGGCTGTTCTGGAAGGCGCTGTTCGCTGCGTGGGCCGCGCCGCTGAGCTGCTCGACCTGAATCAGCACCAGGGCGTTCATCCACGCGTGGGCGCCGCGGACGTGATTCCGTTTGTTCCTCTCAGCGGCGCGACGATGGAGGAGTGCGTCGACGTGGCGCATCGCGCCGGCGGGGAAATCTGGAGCCGTTACGGCGTCCCGGTTTACTTCTACGAATCCGCGGCCAAGATTCCCGAGCGTCGCCGCCTGGAAAACGTCAGGCGCAAGGGTTTTGACGGCCGTCCACCGGACATCGGAGATATCGCCGCGCATCCAACGGCGGGCGCGACGGTCGTGGGCGCGCGAGGGCTGCTGATCGCGTTCAATATCAATCTCGCGACTGAGAACGCGACTGTCGCCGCGGCGATCGCGAGGAAGATTCGTGAATCTTCCGGCGGATTCCCGTTCGTGAAAGCGATGGGCCGCCACCTGGCGTCGCGACATTGCGCGCAGGTATCCATGAATCTTACGAACTTCGAAAATACGCCCCTCGATCGCGTGTACGATGCGATTGTCGACGAGGCCGCGCGCCTGGGCACTCGCGTCGCGTCGAGCCAGCTCATCGGGTTTGTACCGCGGCACGCTTTCGAGATGACGCCGGAATTTTTTCGCCGCGCCGAAAATTTTGACGAATCGCGCATCATCGAATCTCGAATCGCTACAATAGAAGCGAGTGCTGGTAAACATTGAGCCCAAAGCGCCGCGGCCGGCTTGGCTACGCGCCCCCGCGCCGGTTGGCGATAACTATCGCAATCTGAAGCAGTTGGTGGAAACTCTGGAGCTTCACACGGTGTGCGAAAGCGCGGCCTGTCCGAACATCGGCGACTGCTGGAACCGGCGCACGGCGACGTTCATGATCCTGGGCAACGTCTGCACGCGCCGCTGCGGATTCTGCGCGGTGCAGAAAGGCGCGCCGCTCGCGGTCGATTATGACGAGCCGCGCCGCGTCGCCGAAGCATGCGCCACGCTCGGCCTGAAATTCGCGGTGATCACCAGCGTGAATCGCGACGACCGCAAGGACGGCGGAGCGGAGCTGTTCGCGCTGACCATCCGGGCGATTCGCGAGCGCGTCGAAGGCTGCGGCGTCGAAGTACTGGTGCCGGATTTTCAAGGCTCCCATGCAGCGATGGATATCGTGCTGGCGGCCGCGCCGGATGTTCTGAATCACAATACCGAAACGGTGCCGCGGCTGTATCGGCAGGTTCGCTTGGGCGCGCGGTATGAGCGGTCGCTCGACATGCTCGCGTACGCGAAGCAATCGCGGCCGGAGACTCCCGTGAAGTCCGGTCTGATGCTCGGGTTGGGCGAAACGATCGATGAAGTGCTCGCCGTGATGCGCGATCTTCGCGCGAGCAAAGTCGATATTCTCACGCTCGGCCAATACCTGCGGCCATCCCAGAAACATCTGCCGATCATCCGCTACGTGACGCTCGAAGAATTCGCCGAACTGAAACGCCGCGGATACGAGATGGGATTCCAGCACGTGGAAAGCGGACCGCTGGTGCGCAGCTCGTATCACGCCGCGGACGCTGTTGCATGAGTAAGCCCGCGCCAGGCGTCACGACGATCTCACTGCCGATGCCGTGGGAGCTCGAGTCGGTCAACGTTCATCTGGTCGAGCTCGACGATGGATTTCTTCTTGTCGATTCCGGCATTGCGACCGAGGAATGCTTTGAATCGCTGGAATCGGCGCTTCAGGAACATCACGTTCAGTGGCGCGACATTCGGATGCTGTGCCTGACGCATCTGCATCCGGATCACATAGGACTATCGTGGAAAATTCTGGAGCTTTCCGGCGCGCGCTTGCTGATGCATCGCGCGGAAGCGGACTATCTCGCACTGGTCGCGCGCGAAGCCCGTGCGCCGTTCTTCAAGCAAGCGATGCTCGCATCCGGAGTTCCCGAAGAGATGCAGAAGCGGATGGAGCACGCCTTGCGCGACGTTCGCCGCCATTTTCGGGAGCATAAACCGGACTGGCTTCTGGAAGGCGGCGAACGGATTCCGGTGCGCGGAGGCACGCTTGAAGCCGTCTGGACCCCCGGCCATTCGCCGGGCCACGTGTGCCTGTATTCGCCCGAGCATCGCTATCTTATTTCCGGCGATCATCTTCTGCAATTCATCACGCCCAACATCGGCTGGCATCCCGGCTTGGACATGCTGGCCCAGTATCTCGATTCGCTGGAGCGGCTGAAGCCTTTCGACGTGAATCTGGTGATTCCGTCACATGGCCACGCGTTTGAAGGACACCGCCAGCGGATTCGCGAAACCGCGGATCATCACGAAGCTCGCTGTGGCCAGATTCTGGGCCATATCGCGCGGGAGCCGTTGACCGCGCACGGCCTGGTCGAACAGGTCTGGCCGCGAAAGCTCACGCCGTTCCATCATCATTTTGCGGTGTTTGAGATTCTGGCTCATCTTGAATACCTGGAACGCCGTGGACGCGTCGCGGCGGAGTCGAAGAACGGCGGCACGTTGTACTGGTCGCCGGTTTAACTTTCTTCGAACTTTCCCGTTGTGCCTGACGTATCCTGATTCAAAGGACAACTGCGATGTTCGCCTTCTTGTTGTGGTGCATCCTCTTCGTGATGTGCTGGCCTCTGGCCATTGCGGCGCTGTTCATTTATCCGATCGTGTGGCTGTTTCTGCTGCCATTCCGGATCATCGGGTTCGCCGTCGGAGGCGCGCTGCACCTGGTCTGGTCGATTGTGATGCTGCCGTTCTTCGTGGTCAGGCGGCTGGGAAGAATTTAGAGCAGCATATACGTGACCGTGGCGATCGCGCCGAGATTCTTCTTCTCGTCGAAAATATCCACGCGCGAGACGCAAAGCGTCTTCCCGGCGCGCACCAGGTAGGCCCGGGCGATCACCTTCTTCCCGATGATCGGCCGGAGATAGTTCACCTTCAGCTCCGTCGTCGTCGATTTCTTCGCCCCGTAGCCGAAGCGATTCTCGATGGCGTGCCACGCAGCTTCATCAGCCAGCGATGCGGTAACGCCGCCGTGAAGATTGCCGCTCGAATTCAGATACTCCGGCAGCAGGTTGAAGTGTACGGTCACGCCGTCGGCGTGCTTGCGCGCCACCTTCAGGTTCAGTTGAAGTTCGAAGGGCATCAGAGCGTCGGCGAATCGTTGCCCAGCAGCGCGCGGCGCACGATCTTGATCGGCGGGAATCCCTGCTTCATGAAGCTGTCGTGGAACTCCTCCAGCGAAAACTGCGCGCCCTTCATTTTGCGATAATCCTCGCGCAGCTTCAGGATCTGCAGCTTGCCCAGCGTGTAGTACAGATACGTCGGATCGGACGTGCCGCGCTTGGTTTCGCGCATCGGCCGTCTCGTGCGTCTGATAGCCTTCCTTTTCGAAGAACTCGACGCCCTGCTCGAATGGTGCGCTTGCCGGTGTGCATCTCGATGCCGACGATGTAGCGGGCGTCGCGCAGCAGCGCGTCCTGCAACTGGCCCAGCCGCATCTTCGGATCGCGTTGGAGAAGCCTTCGTCGAGCATCATCTGCTCGCAATAGTGCGCCCAGCCTTCGGCGTTCGAATTGGCGCCCGAGCAGCTTGCGGACCCTCGAATCCACGTGCTGCATCCACAGGAACTGCACGTAGTGGCCGGGATACGCCTCGTGAATCGCGGTGCTCAGAATCGTGCCGCGATTGAACGCGCCCATGAAATCCTCGACGCGCTCCGGCGTCCAGTCTTTTTCGGGCAGCGTCACGTTGAAGAACGCTTCCTTGGCGACCGTCTCGTACGGACCCGGCGTATCCATGGACGCGAACGTCAGCGCGCGCATGAACGGCGGCGTCTCCTCCAGAATCGGCAGCACCGGCGACGGAATCGTGATGATCTTCTTCGCGATGATGAAATCGCGCAGCTTGGCGCATGTCGTCGCGGAAGGCTTCCAGCAGTTTGTCCGGCGCGGGATGGTCCTTTTCCAGCTCCGCCAGGATCTGCTGCGGCGTCTTGTTCGGATCGATCCGGGCGGCAGTCTCTGCGAACCGTTCCTGATTCGCGTGCAGATCGTCGTAGCCGATCTGCAGCAGCCGGTCGAGCGGAATATCCACCATCTCCTCATACACCAGCTTCTTCGCGTAGGTCTCCGCGCCCAGGCGGAAATCGCCGTTCGAGCGCGGCAGCAGATCGTTCTTCAGATATTTCTCGTAATCCTTCAGCGCAGTGATCACCGCGTTATTGGCACGCTGAAATTCGGCCAGCAGCTTCGGATCGGTCACGCTTTGAACGCCAGCGGAACATCGTTCTCGAAGAATGCCGATGATTCCCGGCATCTGTTCGATCGCGACCTCGGTGTAAGATCTTCGGCGGATTCTTCAGATTCGTCGCGAGCCTCCGCCAGCACCTTGCGGCATCAGCCGCTCGCGCGCGATCAGCGACTTCAGCCGCGCCTCCGGTGGAGCGAACGTGCGGCTCATGATCGTGAACGCGCTGCTGGAGATGCCGCTCGAATAGTATATCGGGATTCCGCTCCCAGCTCGCGGACCGTTTCGATTCCAGCAGGCTGGCGCGAATGGTAATTCAGCACCAGGTCGCGGTCGGATCGGCGGGCAGTTTCGCGAACTGCGCTTCAAACGTTTCAGCGCGGCGATTCGCGCGCTGACGCCAGCCTTGGAATAATCTTCGAGTTTGTCATCGTACTTGTGGATGCCAGCCGAGGTCGCGAGCGTCGGATTGAACGGGAAATAGTATTCGTCGAAAAAACGGTCGCTTAACGATTGCGCCGAGAGGGCGCTGGCAAGAGTCATCATCGCAAGAAGAGGACGCACACCCTATTGTTACAAACTAGTCAACAATTCTGCCGTCTCTCATCCTCACGATACGGTCGCCATACGCCGCGGCTTCCGGATCGTGGGTGATCATCAGGATGGTCTGGCCCAGCCGGTCATTCAGACCGCGCAGCAGCCCGAGGACAATCTTCGAGTTTTCGGTATCCAGATTCCCCGTGGGCTCGTCGGCCAGCAGAATCGCGGGGTGATTCACGATGGCACGGGCGATGGCAACTCGCTGCTGCTCGCCGCCTGAAAGCGCGCGCGGCTTGTGATGCAAGCGTCCTTCGATGCCCAGCATCCGGAGCATCTCTTCGAAGTGCGGATCTTTCTCCTGCCCCCGTCCGGCGATGTCGCGGGCGATCTCGATGTTCTCCTCCGCGGTCAGCGTCGGCAGCAGGTTGTATTTCTGGAACACGAAACCGACCGTCGTCTTGCGGAGATTGGTGCGCTCCGCATCGGTCATCTTGAGCAAGTCGCGCCCGTCGATGTGAATTTCACCGGAAGTCGGCGGCGTCAGTCCTCCCAGAATGTGGAACAGCGTCGACTTGCCGGAACCGCTGGGCCCGACGACGCAGACAAACTCGCCGCGCTCGACAGATAGATTCACGCCGCGCAGCGCATGCACGTCCACCTCGCCCACGTGATACGTCTTGGTCAGATCGCGGATCTCAATCATAGGACAGCGCCTCAATTGCATCCTGCCGCGCTGCCTTCAGTCCCGGATAAATCGCGCCGATGAGCGACCCGATCAGCGCGATCAGCGCTGGCGATGGGCCACCAGTCGGGCACGATCATCATCGGCATGGTCGGGACGAATACCTGCATCAGCCACCGCGTGCCGTAGCTCATCAGGATTCCAGCAATGGAGCCGACCACGGCCAGCAACGTTGTTTCGCGCATCAGCATGCCGAGAATGTAGCCCGGCGAAGCGCCCAGCGCCTTCAGAATCCCGATCTCGCGCGTGCGCTCCAGCACCGCCGTGTACATGGAGAGAAACACCACCAGGAATCCGACGATCACCGCCAGGCCGATCACGACGTGGTGAAATTCTTTAACAGAGGAATGCTGTCCACGGAAATCAGGGACACAAACTGCTCCATCGAAGAATCGGATACTCCTCGCCGAGCCTCTTCTTCAGCTCTTCGATGACGATGTTCGTATTGGCGGGATTGTCGGCTTTTACGTAAATGACGCTGATATGTCCGGTCTCCGAATATTGTTCCTGAAGGTAGCGGATGTCGGCGAACATGTGCGAAAGCTTGCCCGACTCCACGATGCCGATGACATGCCAGTTCAGTCCAAGATTCACCGTGCCGCCGACCTTCAGGTGCTTCTGATCCGCGAACATCTCGTCCACGACCAGATCGTCCGGGCTGTTTGAATGCGCCGCCGTCGATGTATTGGAACCCGCCGCTCATCGCGTTGAATTCGTCCAGATGTATGCCGGCGATGGATTTGAAAATGCCGATGGATTGAAGCAGCACGCCGGTGGCCAGTGCGACGTGCGGCTCGCGGCGCACCACGTCGACGATCCCTCCGGCATCGGCGCACCGGAGAAAGCCAGAATGGAGCTTCCCGGCGGGCGAATCATGATGTCCGCGCCCGTGCCGCGGGACCGCTCCGCGATATCGCCCAGCACGCCCTTGCTGACGCCCACCAGCGTCAGGATCATGGTGACCTGCACGCCGATCGCAATCGCGCTGAGCAGAGTTCGCACCGGCCGGTGCTTCAGATTTTCGAAAACCAGACGATTGACCAATTATTAAGTCTATCAGGCGACTATGATCGCCACGCCGAACCGATGACGGATAATGCTGCCGCGATGCAGCCGTTTCCGCGCGCAGAATCAGCGGACCGAGCGACACAGGCGTCCATCCGGCGGCCGTAAACGACTCGCGTTCGTCATCCGTCCAGCCGCCTTCCGGACCGACCAGAATCGCGACAACGTCCGATGGGCCGCGTGAGTCCGGTAGAGCACGCGCCAGCGATTCGACGGCGGGATTCTCGTCCAACGCATAACGATAGTTAGCCGTGCGCTGCAAGAGCTTCTTCGAGTTCCACCGGCTCTTCCACTTCCGGCAGGAACGCCCGCCGCGATTGCTGGCTCGCCTCGAGCGCAATTCGCCGCCATCGCTCCACCCGTTTGTGGGCGGCCTGTTCCAGCCCGCGCTCGCTGCGCGCCGCCTCACCGGAACAATCTCGCGACGCCCAGCTCCGTGGCTTTTTCGATCATCCATTCGAACCGATCGAACTTGATCAGCGCCGCGCACAGAATCGATTGCCGGCGTGAGCGGCGTAGCTTCCAGTTTCTCGAAGAGTCTTGAAAACCACGTGCTCCTTGCGAGCCGTCTCGATTTCCGCCAGATACACGTTGCGGTTGTCGGAAATTTCGTAGCGCTCGCCTGCTTCGACGCGCAGCACCCGCGTCAGGTGCCGTGCGTCGTCGCCCGCGATTTCGGCGTGCCCGTTGCGCACCTCATCGACGAAAAATCGCCGCCGCATAGTCTGCTTCAGTCTCCTGTATTCTGTATTCTTCATGATCGCCCATCTGCGCGGCACGCTTCTCGAAAAGCATCCGAACGCCGTCATCGTCGATGTGCACGGCGTCGGCTACGAAGTGACGATCCCGGTTTCCGCGTTTTCGTCGCTGCCGGAAAAAGGCCAGCCGGTGCAGCTGCACATCCACACCCACGTTCGCGAAGACGCCCTGTCGCTGTTCGGATTCATCGCCGCGAGCGACAAAGCGCTGTTCGAGAAACTGATCACGGTCAGCGGCATCGGCCCGAAGCTCGCGATCACGAGCGCTGAGCGGACTGACGGCCGCCGATCTGGCGACGGCGATCCGCTCCGGCGCGATCGAACAACTGGTGCGCATCCCCGGCGTCGGCAAGAAAACCGCGGAGCGCATGGTGCTGGAGCTGCGCGACAAGCTCGACCTGGTCGGGCCTTCCCGATCGCGCCGCCGCGGCCGCGGCGCCCCGAAGCGCGTTCAGCACGACCGAAGAGGACGTGATCTCCGCGCTGATGAACTTCGGCGCGACGCGGCCTCGGCCGAAGCGGCGGTGACCAAGGCGCGCTCGGCAACCGAATCCAACGATTTCGACGCGCTGTTCCGGCGCGCGCTGAAGCTGGTGCGTAGAAGTGGTTGAGAGGGTTCGCAAATCGAACGATCGATTTTGCGCATGATCCCGATGGTGGACGAGCGGTCAGTCTCGACATCCTCCTAGTACACTGAAACTTCATGCGCGAACAGGGCATCGTTTCGGCGTCTCTGCAACGAAGAGGAGCGGCAGTTCGAAGCCGCGCTCCGCCCGAACCGCCTGGCCGATTTCGCCGGCCAAGCCAAGATCAAGGAGAATCTCTCCATCGCCATCGAAGCCGCGAAACACCGCGGCGAGGCCATGGATCACGTGCTGCTCTACGGCCCGCCCGGCTTGGGCAAGACCACGCTCGCCGGGATCATCGCCGCCGAGCTGGGCGTGGGCATCCAGCAGACCTCGGGTCCGGTGCTGCAAAAGAAACTCGACCTGGTGGGCATCCTGAGCAACATTCAGGAGCGCGAAGTTTTCTTCATCGACGAAATCCATCGCCTGCAGCCGGACGTGGAAGAGATGATTTACTCCGCGCTCGAAGATTTCCGCATGGACATCCTGATCGGCACGGGTCCCGGCGCGCGCACGGTGGCGATGGACATCAAGCGCTTCACGGCCATCGGCGCCACCACGCGGCAGGGCCTGATCAGCGCGCCGTTGCGCGGCCGCTTCGGACTGGTGCTGCGGCTGAATCCCTACGATCTCGACGGAGCTGGCGAGCATCGTGCGCCGCTCCGCGCAGCTGCTGAACGTCGAAGTGGACGCCGCGGGCGCCGAGGAGATCGCGCGCCGCAGCCGCGGCACGCCGCGCATCGCCAATCGCCTGCTGCGGCGCGTTCGGGATTACGCGCAGGTTCGCGCCGCCGGGCACGTCGATCTGGAGGTCGCGCAACGCGCGCTGGACCTGCTCGAAGTGGATCGCTTCGGGCTCGATGAGATCGACCAGAAGATCATGCTGACGGTGCTCGAAAAATATGGCGGCGGGCCGGTGGGCTTGAACACCATCGCCGCGTCGATCGACGAAGAGCCGGACACCATCGAAGAAGTTTACGAGCCGTACCTGATCCAGCTTGGATTCCTGGACCGCACCCCGCGCGGCCGCGTCGCCACGGAGCGGGCATTCGATTATTTCAAGGTCCCCAGGCGCATCCGCGGCTCGCAAAATACGCTGTTTTGAAAACCGCCTATTTATCGACTCGGTTCGAACCTCGGAGATCGCGCCGCCAACCTCGCCGCTGCCGTGAAGGCCTTGCACTCGCCAGATCTGACCATCCTTCGCGCATCTTCGATCTACGAAACCGAGCCGCGCGACCTGCCCGATCAGCCGTGGTTTCTGAACCAGGTGGTCGAAGTGGAGACCATCCTGTTCCCGCGCCAGCTTCTCGCGCGGACGCAGAAAATCGAGCGTGAATTGGGACGCAAGCGCGGCGTCGCGAAAGGACCGCGAGTGATCGACATCGACATTGTTCTGTTCGGCGACTCCATCGTTCATGCCGCCGGATCTGGAAATCCCGCATCCGCGCATGATCGACCGAAGATTCGTGCTGGAGCCGTTAGCCGAACTGACGCCCGAGCTCCGGCATCCGCAATCGAGGCGAGCGATCCGGGAGCTTTTGGCTGACGTGATGGCGCAGGTCGTCCGCCGCTTATAGGGTTTTCTTTGAAACGCCGCAGGATCGACCGCTCCCTCGCGTTCGCCGACAGCGACCGAAGGAAGCGGTGGATGGCCGCTTCTCATACAGACTCTGTAGATCGCTATTTATCGGTGGCTTTCTTTGGAGCAGCCTTGCGCGGGGGCGTCTTCACTTCGATCTGCAACTCTTCCAAATTCTTTTCGAGCTGAGCGCGAAGGTCGACATGTTCCGGCCGCGATTCGTCAAGAACACCCAAGGCCTGCGCGAACAGCTTCGTCGCGGCCGCCCTATCCCCGTGCGCCTGGCGGGCCGTCGCCTCCTGGCTCAAACCGTTCGCGAGAAACAGCTCGCGCAGCGCATTGGCCTCTTCGGCGGCGCGCGTGCCTTCGTCCCACTTGTTCTGCGTGCGATAAAACACGGCCATCTTGTCGAGCGTCATCGCCACCATGGGATGCGCCGGATCTCCGGTGGATATCTTCCACAGCGATAACAGCCGCAGATAATTCGGCTCCGCTTCGTCGAATTTCTTCTGCCCGAACTGGGCGTAGCCCAAGCCCTCCACGGTCGAAATCAGTCCCGCGTCTTGCGGCCCCAGCAGCCGTTCCCGGATCACCAGCGCCCGCCGGAACGTGTCTTCCGCTTTGGCGTACTCGCGCAGCGCGATCCACGACGCGCCCAGCCGGTCGAGTTCCGAAAGAATCGCCGGATGCTCCGCTCCCAGCACTTTTTCGCGAATGGTGATCGCGCTCTGCAGCGGCGCTGTAGTCAATTCCGGCTTCTGCTCGCCTGAATACACCAGCGCGATGCGGCTGAAATCGTCGGCCACGGGCAAACTCTCCGCGCCGTTCTCGCGAATATGCGTCATCTGCGCCCGTTGCAACAGAGCCAGCGCACGGTCGAAATCTTTCTGGCGCTGGCACAGCGACGCGAGCTCGATCCATTCATCAGCCAGCTTAGGATCCTCGCGGCTGATGGCGGTCTCACGCCAGTTGATCGCAAGCTCGACATAATTTTGCGCCGCCGCATAATCGCCCGCCGCCGAAAGCACGCCCGATAGTTGTTTCAATATGTCATATCGTTTCGGGTCGTTTTGCGGAGTCTGCTGCTGTGCGAGCTCCCACGCCTGCTCCAGATCCGTTCGCGCTTCGGCGTACTTGCCTTTGGAATACGCGGCGCGCGCGGCCGTCTGAAGCTGATCGATCTCGGGGGGCTTAGGCTCGGACGGCTCCTGCGCGAAAATGGGGAGAGTTGCGAGAAGAATCGGTAACGCAAATCGCATACTAAAATATTAGTACTAATTACAATGCTCCGCCTGCGCTTCAAAAGGAAGGCCGATGCCGGTGTGGTGTTCACGGCGGTTCGAGAAGACGGCACCTCCACGTCGACCAATATCGGCCCCGCCGCCGGCTTCGGTCCAGTGCATGATCTGACGCATTACGTAGTCGAAACCTCGCTCGGGTTCAAAACCGGATTTCTCGGCTTGCTCGCCTCCGGCCGCAACATCGAAGACTTTGCGCGCGGCGCGACGAACTGGCTACCTTTGGAAGCTCATATCGCCGAAGCCGTCGCGGGGCAGCTTTCACAGGACGCTATGACCCGAAATCCGCTCAATGTTGACGACTTCAACTGGACCATTCGGGACGTACTCTCGCGCGGCCCAGTCGTCGTCTGCGCGCCGCCCGAAATTACCGCGGACCAACTCGCGGCCATGCGCGCACATCTCGCCGAGCTTCGAAGCCGCTGGGACGCCTTGGCTGCGAACGAAACGCTGGAACTGGAATTTTAGAAGCTATTTTCGCGGACCGAACAACGGCGGACCTTGCGGAATCGCTTCGCCATCCGCCCGCGGATCTGATCCCGCCAAGTTCACGCCGGTTTCGATGCGCTCCACCGCTTGGCCGCGGCCCATGGTTCCCGAGTACGCCGGCACCACTCGAATCTTGTGGCCCATCCCGGTCAATTCCTCGCGAACTTTCTCCGGAATGCGCGACTCCATCGATACGTCGCATCCTTCAAACGATCCCTTGGTGAACCGCGCCGCCTCCATCGCGCCTTGAATGTTCATCCCGTAATCGACCACGTTGGCCACAAACTGAGCGTGCGCCTGCGCCTGATTCCAGCCGCCCATGATGCCGAATCCGATGCGCGTCGAATCCTTTTCCATGAACGCCGGGATGATCGTATGCAGCGGACGCCTGTGCGGTCCCACCGTATTCGGCTCATTCGGCTTCAGCGTGAACAGCGCCCCGCGATTGTGCAGTGCGAATCCCGTTCCCGGCGCGACCATCCCCGTTCCGAAACCGCTGTAATTGCTCTGGATCAGCGACACGATGTTGCCGTCGCGGTCGATCGCGGACATGTAAATCGTATCGTTGCCCGTGCGCGTCCTGCCCGAAAGCTCGGCGGGAAGGACCGCGCAGCTGGCATGATCCGGCTGAATCGCCTTGGCGCGATCCATCGCCAGCTCCTTCGATTTCAACTGTTCTGTCGGGATGCTGCTGATCCGCGGATCGCCCACGTAGCGCAGCATATCGGCGTAGGCGAGCTTCTTCGCCTCGATCATCACGTGCAGCGCGCGCGTGCTGTTGTGGCCGTACTCGGCCATCGGATAGCGCTCCATGATGTTCAGCATTTCAAGCGCCGCGATTCCCTGCGTGTTGGGCGGAATCTCTGAAATCTTCCAGCCGCGATAAGTGGTTGAAATCGGATCCACCCATTCCGGCTGAAATTCGGCCAGATCCGCCAGCGTCATCATGTTCCCTTGTTCTTTCAGGAAGCTCACCAGCTTCTCCGCCGTCGGACCGTGATAATACCCGTCGCGCCCTTTCTGCGCGATCAACTTCAGCGAAGCCGCCAGCGCCGGATTCTTGAAAATTTCGCCAGTCTTCGGCGCATGCCCGCCTGGCATGTACGTCTCTTTGAAGCCGGGCTGCTTCGCCATGCTCCTTTCCGACGCGGCCCAAGCCTGCGCGATCAGCTCCGTCACAGGGTAGCCGTTTTCGGCGTAATAGATCGCGGCGCCCAGCAGCTTGTCGAATCCCATGGTCCCGAACTTGTCGTGCATCGCCTGCCATCCAGCCACCGCGCCCGGCACCGTGATCCGATGCACGCCGGACCTGTTCATATCCGTGATTCCGCGCTGCGCCAACACTTCCGGCGACAACCCCGCCGGAGCCCATCCACTGGAATTCAATCCGTACAGCTTCCCGGTCTTGGCTTCATAAATGATCGCGAACAGATCGCCGCCGATGCCGTTCATGGCCGCCTCGACCACTCCGAGCGTCGCGTTCGCCGCGATGGCCGCGTCGATCGCATTGCCGCCTTCTTCGAGCACGCGCGCGCCCGCCTGTGACGCCAGCGTCTGGCTGGTCGCCACGATGCCGAACTTCGAAACCACCATGGAGCGAGCCTGATCGCGCCCGGCGGCGTTATTCGTGTCGTCCTGCGAAAATGCCAGACCACAGGCAGCCAAAAGCAGCAATACGATTCTCATTCGTGCGTCCTCCCAATCCGGAAACAAGCCATCTCAGTTGTATTGCGCACTAGCAGCATCCCGTGGTCGATCGCTGGGATGTTCCACGTCTTCCCCTCAATCGCGGAAAATCGAGCCAGCTCCTGATACGATTCGGGCGTGGCACGCACCAGCACCACTTCGCCCTGCTCGGTCGTAATCACCAGGTATCCGCCCGCCAGCAGCACCTGGCCGAAACCGTAGCGCCCGCCCTTCCACTTCAATTCCCCCGTCTTCGGATCCATGCAGGCGAAAATCGCTTCGTCGAAGCCGTAAACGTGGCCCTGATATAGCACCGACGAATTGAATTTATTCCTGAATCGATTCGTCTTCCACGCCTCATGTGCGGTGAACGCGCCATCGCTCTGGCTGATCTCGAGCAGTGCGGATCCGCCTGCGTCGCTCGACGACAACAGCACGTGCGATTCGTCGATTCGAACTGGCTGCGAAAGATTCATGTCCATCGTGGCCGGAAACGGATACTCCCACAGCAGCCGCCCGTCTTCGATCGCGATTCCTACCGCACGCTGTGCGTTGATCCACACAATCTGTCTCCGTCCGGCGAGAGTCGCTTCGATGGGCGACGAGTATGCGGTCCGATCGTTCAAGGATCGCCAGATCGTCTCGCCGGTCAGTCGATTATACGCCACGATCGACTTGCCGTTAGTCCCTCCAGGCGTGACGATCACTTTCTCGTCCACGACCAGCGGCGATCCGGCCATAGCCCACTCTTTGTTGCTCGCGTCATTGTCTTTCAAGATATTCTTCGACCATTTCGGCTTGCCGCTCCTCGCGGAAAGACAATAAAAATCCCCCTTGGCGCCCAATGAATACACCAGCCCGTCTCGATACACAGGCGTCGCCCGCGGCCCCGGACCACCCAGCACCTCATCGAAATGCGCAGGATAGGAGAACGCCCACAACTCGCGGCCCGTGTCGATGTCGTATGCCGTCACGGCTTCTTTATCGCGCCGCTGCTCGATGGTGTAGGCGCGCCCTTCGCCCGCGGTGAAGGATGCATACCCGCCGCCGATAGGTTGCTTCCAGACCAGCGGCAGACCGGTGGATGGCCAGTCCGTATTGATCTCCGCCTGAGCGTAAACGCCATCCCGATGCGGCCCGCGAAAATCGGTCCAATACGAAACCGGCATCAGTTTTGGAGGATTCGCTGCGGGATTTGAAGCGACTATCGGGGCGGGCTCAACAGCAACGTGTGCTTCAGCGGGGACCTGCTGCCGAGCCCGGCTCTCTTCCACTCGCGCAGCTTGCCGCCGATTCTGATCCCACCGGAAATGCAACTCGGTCATGTTCCCGTTGAAATCGAGCCGCAGTCCGTAGACGTAATACAGCTCGAGAATCGACAGGACCAGGATCCCCAAAGTTCCCGCGATTCGCCGCAGGACGCTCAGATCGCCGCGCATCCATAGCAGGATCGCGCCCAGCGGAGGGAGCGCCACCACGCTAAGCCACAGCGCAAGCCGGCTGCGAAGCATACGCCCTAATCTATCAGAACGATCATTCCGTGCCCAGCGCTTCCCGGACTTTACTCACCAGCGAGCTCAGCGTGAACGGTTTCTGAAGGAATTTCGATCCCGGCGGAAACGCGCCTGCGCGGACCGCTTCGTCATCGGTATATCCCGAAACATACAGCACCTTCAGGCCGGGCAAGGATTCTCGCAGGCCCTCGGCCAGCTCCCGCCCGCCGATGCCTGGAAGGATCACGTCGGTCACCAGTAAGTCGGTGGAACCTTCCCACGCGCCTGCAACTTTCAGCGCGTCTTCCGCGCTTCCGGCGTCCAGCACATGATAATTCTCGCGCGTCAGGATTTTCCGGACCAGCGCGCGAATACCGACCTCATCTTCCACCAGCAGAATCGTCTTTCTCGGCTTTTCAGGTTCCGGCGCGGGCACAACTTCCGCGGGAACCGGCTCCGGTTCAGGTTCGGGTGCCGGGGCAGGTTGCGCGTACGGCAGATACACCACGAATGCCGATCCGTGGAACGGTTCGCTTGAAAATCCGATATCGCCGCCCCACTCGCGGACAATCGCGTAGGCGCGAGCCAGATCGGCCCCAGGCCCCTTCGTAAGAATGCTCTCGAAAATGCTCTTCCCCGTCTCCGTGCCGCGTCCGTCGTCCCGAATCGTCAACCGCGTGTAAACGCCGGGCTTGAGGGTCGCAGGGGAAATCTTTTCGGTGATGACTTCCACCCGGCAGGAGATTACGATTCGTTTGCGCTCCTTGGCATCTTCCCGGTCGGGCGACGCCAGCGCCAGAATCGCTTCCGCCAGTTGAGCCCGGTCCGCCATCGCCCATACCGGCTCGCTCGCAGGTTCAACTCCCACCGAAACCTGCCCGCCGGCCGCAATCTTCTCTTCCAATCCGGCTACCAACTCCGCGACGTCCACCGGTTGAGGCGGATTCGCAACGCGGCGCGTGAACCCGAGCAGTTGTCCCGCAATTCCCGAGATGCGCTCAGTCGCTCCAATGATCTGCTCGATGTCGCCGCGCAGGGGACTCTCCGGCGGCAGCGATTGCAGCATCTCTTCGCCGTACCCGGTAATGATCATCAGCGGATTGTTCAGATCGTGTGCCAGCCGGCTGGAAATTGTATGCAGAGCATCGCTTCGCTCCGCGGTTAACAGTTGCTGCTCGAGCTGCTTACGCGCGCTGATGTCGGTCAGCACGCCGGTAATCACATCGCCTCTTACCCGAATGGTTTCGCGGCACCAGATCACCGCGCCGGACGAAGACACGGCGCGAAACTCCGCGCTCGCATCGCCGCCCCGCGCCACCGCTGCGTCGTAATAAGCCATGGTCGACACGCGGTCTTCCGGGTGAATTCGGTCTGCGAAAAACTGGGGTGTACTCAGCCAGTGCGAAACCGGAAATCCCAGCATCGCCACCGCGTCGCCGCTTACGGAGGTGAATCGCAGCATCCCGATCCTCGCCGTCCAGGTGATGGCAGGTAGATCCAGAACAATCGCCGGAGGCGCCTCGGCGACCGCAGCGCGGGGCTGGACGCCGCTCAAAGCGCTGACATCCTGCACCATCAGCAGCGTTTCCATTTCGCCCTCGTCGTCCCAATTGCGGATCGGGACGATCGTCACGCGCAACTGCCGTTCTTCGACCTCGACGATCACGTAGGGCTGTGCTTCGGCGTGCATGTGCACGTCCCGAATTTTTTCGACCAGCGCTTGGGAGGGAATGACTTGTTCGATCGTCTTGCGCCGTAGATCCTGCATCCGGACCCCGAAGGTGTGGCGAAAAGCGCGATTGGCCGAAACCACTGCGCGGTCTGGCGCAAGCACCACCAGCGCCACCGGCAGCGATGCCACCATTTCCTGGTAGTAACGCCGCTCGGTTTCCACGAGCGCCAGAAGTCTTGCAACTTCTTTAGCTTTCCACTGCTCGAAGTCGGTACGCTCCATAAAGAGACAGATTTCCCGTCTCCAAGTCTGGGGCGTGGCGCCGATTGCCACAAGGTACCCGGCGCTCAGGCAGTAATGGTACGCGCCGTAAATAGTAATGTCGTGACGCCGGCTTCGGTCTTGCGCTCGTAGATGTTGCTTTCTGTGACTAGCAGCCGAAGCATGCGCCGGTTTTCGGCCAGAACGTCCGCGCGAAAACGATGGATGCCGTTACTTTCCGCCGCGCGCATGATCTCCCGAAGGAGTATGCGGCCCAATCCGCGATTTTGCCAGGCGTCGAGCACCACCAGCGCCAGCTCCACCAGACCTGGGTCTTTGGTGCGCTCGTAGCGGCCGACGGCGACCAGCTCCGAATCGACCTCAGCCACCAACGCCAGCCGATTCGTCTCGTTGACGTTCGCCAGGTACCGAGCCATGCCTTCGCTTAACTCAGGAAGGGCCGTAAAGAAACGCTGGTATACCGATTCCGGACTGAGGTGCCGGAACGATTCCACCAGTACATGATCGTCCTCCGGGCGTATCGGCCGGATGTGCACCTGTGTCCCATCGGTCAACCTGACATCGGAATCGCGGACCGCTACCACTCAAACTTAGATGCGATCGCGCGATCACTGATTCAGCAAGGTGCGCATCTGGGTGAAGATCAGGATCACGGCCGGTCCCAGGGTCACCAGAATCACCGACGGGAAGATCAGGAAAAACACTGGAAAGATCAGTTTCACGCCGACCTTGCGAGCCTTTTCCTGGGCGACCTGCCGGAAACGGATGCGCAGATAGCGGGCGTGCGTCTTCAGCGCGGGAGCCAGGCTGGTGCCGAAACGGTCCGTGTCGATCAACAAGTTGGCGAACTTACGCAGCTCCAGATCGTGGCTGCGGTCGACGAAATTCTTTAGCGCTTCGGCGCGCGTGGTGTTGGCTTTCAGTTCCAGTTGCAATTGCGTGAATTCCGCCGCCAGGTCGGGAAAGGAATTGCGCAACCCGCGGCTGGTATCGAGAATCGCCGCGTCCAGCCCCTGCCCCGCTTCCACCGCGAGAACCAACAGATCCAGCGCGGCGGGCAACCCGCGGCGCAATCGGTCGACACGGCGGCGCGCCAACCGGTCCAGTACGCGATCCGGTATCAGATATCCGAATCCGCATCCGCACGCGAACGGAAGCAGCGCCGCGGTCCCGCTATCCTGAAGCGTCACCGCTGCCCACGCGCACGCGACCCCGAGCATCAATGCCCCTGCGCATTTAATCCCCAGGAAAATCGGAGCGCGGACGGCCAACGGAATCCCGCGGCGATCAGATTCTGTTGTGCCGCGTGGTGTGTACCCCGGCCCGGCATGGCCTCGCCGATCAGGCGGAACATATCGGCCACGGCCGCCTGTGCCGTCGGCATGTCACGGCCCAAGACCAGCGGCGCGGGCACCTCCGCGCCTTCGATGCGCGAGGGCCGTAGCACGAATACATATCCGGCAGCGGCCACCGCCGCCAGGATGAAGAAGAAAAACCCGATCAGCAGGGGCGCCGTCATACTTTGATATCCACGATCTTTCGGATGACCAAGTGCGCCAGCACCAGGCATACCACCGCTGCCGTGATCAGCTTCTTCCCGTTCGGATGATCGAACAGAACCTGCATGTATCCCGGACTGACGATCAACATCATGATTGCGATCCCGATGGGCAGGATGGTCAGAATCACGCCCGTCAGCTTCCCGTACGCGGCCAGCGCCCGAACCTCGCCCTGTAGCGCAATCGCCTCGCGCATGTTCTCCGCCAGACCGCCCAGCACTTCACTTAGCTTGCCGCCGGTGCGCGCATGCAACTGCACCGCGGAGATGAACAAGTTCACCTCTAGCAGCGGCATTCTGCGCGCCAGATTTTCCAGCGCCTGCGGCCACCCCATGCCGAGGTTCGCCTCCGCCGAGGTCTTGCGCATTTCTACCGAAACCGGCGGCACTGTCTCCGTCGCGATCATCTCCATCGACGCTGAGAGCGGATACCCTGCCCGTAGCGCGCGAGCCAGCGAATCCAGCACATCCGGGAAGTTTTCGCGGAACTTCTGGAAACGCTGGTTGCGCCTGAAGAGAACGATAGCCATAGGGAGCATATGCCACCAGCACCGCCCCGGTAATAGCGGCCCAAATCCCCACGAACTTTGCCAGCAGCAGCGCGGCGACCGTGCCAGAGAGCAGCATCGCCAGGGTCACTCGCCCCACTGACCAATCCAGATCCGCCTGCGCGATGCGCGCCTTCAGGATCTCGATGAAGTCGAAACGGGTCAGCAGGCTGTCCCAAAAGTTCAGCGTGCTCAACCGATCCGTGCGGATGAGCTTAGATTCCTCGTCCACCGTTTCCAGATCACGGCGCGCGGCCTCCGCCTCTTCGGCTGACGTTTTCAGGAACCCCATCCAGGCGACCGTTACCGTGATCGACGCCAGCAGGAAGATGACGACAAAAAAGGCCAGGATCGAAAGAATCAGCATGGGTCCTTCAAGAGCCTTACTTGGACTTACCGCTCGAACGCATGACCGTTCCAAGGGAAAGCGATCCGCGCCCGTCGGTCTGATCGTCCAGCGGATTGCGCAGCGTCAACCGCACCCGCGCCCCCGCATCCGCCGCGGCCAGTACATCGGCCTCATTCGGCTTGGCGAGCAGTGTCACCACTGGCAGGGATGCGCCCTGCGAGCTCTGTTCCGCTACGGGATTGACGGACAATACCTGCAAATCTTCCAGCGCCGTGCGCACCGTCGTCTCGGTCTCTTTCCCTTTTCCCACCACCACCTGCACGTCTACCTTTTGCCCCGTGCGCAACATCGAAAGAACGCCGGTTGAATCCGTCACGTGGACCGAAACCGCACGCATCCCGGCGGGCACTCCCGATCCGCTACCGCTGCGGGAAGCCAGCCGCACGGCCAGCACCGGCTCATCTTCGCCTACGGAGTCCAGAACCGTGCTGCCGATCACGTCCGTTGTGCTTCCATAGGCGTCCTTAGGCAAGGCCTCGCCCAGCCAGGGAGCCAGTTTCACGTCGGAATCCTGCAAAACTGTGCCCGGTTTCAGCGCTTTAGCGGCCACTACCAGCATCTTTCCACTACCCGTGTTGCTGCTCAGCCGGTTGACAAACAGTCCGTAGAAAACTCCGGTCGAAATGATCGCGACCACCAACGCGATCATCAGCAGCTTCACCAAGTTGTTCTTTTTCATGGTTTTATTCTTCGATGCCTGGGCGGATTCCCTCACAAAGAATATCGGTAGGTCGTAAGGTTTCCTTCAGGGCGGTTTAGACGCAGGCTGACCGTTAGCGATCAGCCTTAGAATGGACTTATGGACACGCTTAGAATCGCGGGGCGCGAGTTCTCCTCGCGCCTCTTCGTGGGTACGGGGAAATACCGCAGCTTCCAGGAAATGGCCCGCTGCCATGAAGCTTCCGGAGCCGAAGTGGTCACCGTCGCCGTTCGCCGCGTGAATCTGACCGACCGGTCGAAAGAGTCCCTGCTGGATTATATCGACCGCTCGAAGTATTTCCTGTTGCCCAACACCGCGGCTTGCTACACCGCCGACGAAGCCATCCGCACCGCGCGCCTGGCCCGCGAGGTCGGCCTGTCGGATTGGGTGAAGCTGGAAGTGATTGGCGATGAGCGCACGCTGTTCCCCGATAACCAGGGCTTGCTCGAAGCGACCCGCGTGTTGGCGAAAGAAGGTTTTACTGTGCTCCCTTACACCAATGACGATCTGGTGAACGCGCGCCGGCTGATCGACGCCGGCGCAGCCGCCGTGATGCCGCTAGCCGCGCCAATCGGAAGCGGCCTAGGTATTCAGAACCTGACCAATCTTCGAATCTTGCGCGAGATGATCACCGAAGTCCCGCTGATCGTCGATGCGGGTGTCGGCACCGCCTCCGACGCGGCCATCGCGATGGAACTGGGCTACGACGGAATTCTCATGAACACGGCGATCGCCGAGGCGGATTCCGCGGTGACGATGGCGACTGCGATGAATCTGGCAGTACAGGCCGGCCGCCACGCGCACCTCGCCGGGAGAATGCCGAAAAAACTCTACGCGGCTGCAAGCAGTCCGATGACTGGCGTCGTTCGCTAGTCTATTGGGCCAGAAGCTCTCGAATCTTGGGTTCCAACTGCGCGATGGTCGTGCCGCTGGCGACGATGCGGTGCGCCGAATCGAGCACGAAGATCTTACCCATCCGTGGATCCACTTTGTAGCGCGCGGCCAAGCCGCCTGGATCCGCCACTTGAGGCCAGGTCAGCGTGATGTCGTCCAGGGCCTGATCGATATGCTTGGGATTCGGGTCCATGCTGACGCCCAGCGCAGACAAGCCGCGCCGGCTGTACTGCTGATATACCGAAAGCATACTCATCAGCTGATTCTTTGAGGTTCCGCTGTGGGCCGACCAGAAGCTGACTACAATGACGCGCCCGGGCATTCCAGAGAGGCTTACTACTTTCCCGTTTGACGTATGCCCCGAAAAATTCTCGAAGATTTCAGGAGGGACGGGCGGCGCGGGTTTTTCCGCGGCAGCCGGCGTTCCCGGCGCGGGTTTGGCCACTACCGGCGCGGGCAATGGTTGATTCGCGATGGCTTCCAGACGAACCTCGCTGGTTTTCTCCCGCTCCTTGACGAATGCCGCAATCGCCGGCAAATTGTCGCCCAGGAAGTATCCGGTAATGGATTTTCCATCGTGCGTGACGACGATTTGGTAACACGTCCCGTCTCCGCCGGCGATGGCGTGATCTACCACCACTTGATCCCCTGAGCCGATCACAGCAATTTGTTGATCATAGGCAGAGCAGCCGTCGCGAAGCACCGCCGGCGCCGCAGGCGCCTGCCAGAATGCGAGCAAAGTGAACGCGAGGATCGGCATTTATTTGCTCAAACGCAGCAGTTCGGAGGCCAGTTGCGCGAATAACGAGTTGAGCTGGTTGCGATCCGCTGTGACGAAGTATTTCCCAGTCTCCTGCGTGTTCACGTACGCCGGATTGGTGTACAGATTCGTAATCTGACCCGACACATAGACGGCGTCGTAGGGAAGCGCCGGGATGGTCGGGTAATTGGCCACGATCGGCAGGAATTCACGGTCTACCGAGTCGGTACCGTTGCCGGTCAGGTAAATGACGTTGATGATCGGGTGATACGTCGCATCGCTGCGAATCGTGTTGGCTTGCACCATGGTTCCATTCATGCTCGCCGCGACGATCGAATTAGGCTGGTCGGGGCGGAAGAAGCCTGACCACTGGTTCGCGTTCGGATAGGGATTGCCCACCGGGAAGAAGTTGGAGCCAGTCCCGATGGTGGTGTGATTCGCCCACAGATCGCCGGTGTTCTTACAGTTGGGCACGACGTTCGAATCCGGGCTGCATAAACTACTGGTTTGGAAAAGCCAGAAATCGCGCGTGACCAGGCCGCCGGAAACGGAGTTGGGATACGGCGAGGGTGCGCCCGCTCCGGTTGCTGCGACGCCGTGCAAGCTGTTGCCGTATTTGTCGGTGTCGGGTATATACGCGATGTACTGGCGGACGTTGGTGCCGGTACCGCTGCCGCCGGTGCATGACGCCGGCCACGCAGGGGCTGCATCCGAATCGGTTGGCTTGGCCAGACCGTAAGTCGTCGAGCCGTAAGAATCCTGATCGCCCCATTGCGCCACGGTGCCGGTGACGAAAGAGCCCACCGTGGCGGCAGGGCAAACCAGCGGCATGTTGACGCAGATGCGCTCCTGATTGACGCTGTTTGCATCCGAGGGACCCTGATCGACGCAACTCGCGGTGCCGTCGTAGTAGCTGGTGTTCGGCTGAACGGGAGGCGCGGGGCTTGTCAGCGCGGGGCCCCAACGCGAATCGCCATTGGCGCCGACCGCTTGGCCGGCAATCGCCCGAATCGGAAACGCGGCGCTAACGCCGTTGGGCGATCCGTCGGTAAACAGCACGATGGTGTTCTCGGCCAGCGGCCAACCAACACTCCTGATTTCAGTGTAGGCCAGATTAAGCGCGGAAATGGTGTTGGTATTGCTCCCGCAGGAAATGGCTGCGATCGCGGCGTCCAGTGAGCCGTCTCCCCAGGTTTGCACCGGCGCATAGGCCAAATGCGCGGTAATGTCGAACTTGATCATGCCAATATAGTCAAACGGGCTGAACAGCGTGATGAAGTTCCGCGCGGCCTGCACCATGGCCTGACACGCGGTGAGGCCGCTGATTGGATCCGCCGCGGTATTCATGGAGCTGGATTGATCCAGCACCAGCATCATCACGACGCCGCGGCGGCTGGCGACGCCCGTGTCCCCGATGTTGATGCTGTTGACGCAAGTCAGGTTCGTGACACAGAAAATCTGCATGAAATACGTCGGGGCCGAGACCGAAGCAGTAACCGTGATATCCAGGACGCCGGTGGGCAGGCCGTTGTTATCGCTTTCCTGAGCGAAAGTCGGATTGACCACCGGCGTGCCCAGCGTGTTCATGTAGCCGGCCGGGAAGTTGGCATTAAAGAACTGCGTCGCGGCAGTCTGCGCGGCCGTGGTGGCTTCGTCGACGGTTTCTGTAAGATTTACCGAACGGCCCGCGGCCAGCGCCGCGCCGTCCACGGCTGCGCTCAGCCGCGCCTTGATCATATAGATGCTGCCGACGTTGATGGCGAGACCGGCGGTGGCGACCATGAAGGTCAGCATCAGGATGTAGATGATCAGCGTGAATCCGCGTTGCTTCCGGTTCTTGTGTGGCATCGCAAACCTCATTTAAGAAATCGACCGCGAATAGATGATCGGCGTGTGCCAGATCGAAAAAATGTTGAGACTGCTGACATCGGCGTACATTTCCGAGATCAGCGCGTATTTGTCGGCCGCCAGTGTCAGCAGGCCGCCCGCGCCCATGTCCGTGGCGCGGTTGGATGTGTCTGTGGCGATTTTATGCGCGGTGATCGTGCCATTCGACAGTATGTCGCCGGACGGCGGATTCCCCAACACGCTGGTCCAGCGCGAGGTGTTGCCGATCACGACGCGATACCCGAACGCATAGGAACCGTAGTTAGGACAATTGCTGGTATCCCAAAACGGAGGGCTCGGGTGCGGGATCAGGCCCGCCAGCGAGCATTCCGTCGGACCGACATTGATGACCCTGGACAGAATCACCACGCCGTTCCCGGTCGAACTGGGATCGAACGAAGAATCGGAGGCCATGCCGAGGCCGCTGGCGGCACGAACAATGATGCGTTGATTCTGCGTTTGCGACAGGTCGAGTCCTTCATTGGGATCGGTGTTGGACCGCACCATCAGGACCACAGCGTCGCGGCACACATTGGTCACCTGGATGCTCTTTGAAAGAGCCGCGCCGATGGTGAACGTCGCGGCGAACATCGGAACCAGAAACGCCATGACGAGTCCAAACTCGAGCATCGAGTTGCCGGCTTCCCGCCGGCGGTTCGAATGGTTGCGCATGTTGAACATGTCCTCTCCTCTCGCGCCTGCCTTAAGGAGCGGGCGGCGTCGTGTTGCCCGGCTGCAGCCCGCCCAACACGTCCATAGACGACGCGCCCAGGCTGATGCTGGAGGGTTTCGTCCTGAATCCGGTGGCCGAAATCGGTAGCAGCCAGTTCCACGGATAATTCGCGACCACCACCTCGACCACGTTGCCGGGCGAATTCACGTAGTCCACCACCGTTCCGTTCGGCAGCGTCTGCGGCGGCGACAGCGTCTGCGCCGCCGAGCAACTGCCGGCATTGCAAATATCCACGGGCGTAGACAGGTTGTTCGCCGTATAGTAATTCACGGTGATCAGGCTGGCTTGACCTCCGCTCAGGAATCCAAACGCATTGGTCTGCACCACGCTGGCGATGCAGACGGCCTGGGACGCGCAGTTGGACCCGTTATAAGTCGATTGATAGGTGACGGCCCACCGCGCCCCTTCACGGGTGGCATGGGTGAGGGTGCTTTGCAGGAACACCACCATCGAGACGTTTATAAACCCGAGGAACATTACCATCATCGGGATCAGCGTCATCGCCATCTCGAGCATTGCGTTCCCGCTCTCCCGGGACCGCTGTGACGGGCGTTTCGCCATTGAGTACATTCGCTCCACTAATCTATCGGACGTTTGGGATTTTCTGAGAGAGGGAACTTATGGTATTTCGCCTTAGAAAGTACTGTAGGCGCGGGTAAGAGTATGGCTTAGGTCGTGCTAACTTCAAGTTCTATGGAGACGGGTGACCTTGAAGTTCTTATCGACTATTTGGGCAAAGTTCATCATAGGACCATGCGAATATCTCGATCGATTCCGCCGGACCGTCTGGATTGGTCCTTTGCGGCGGGCAAGTTTACGCTCGGCGACCTGGTCCGGCATATTGCGGCGGTCAACCGGCACATGTTCGCCGAGACGTGCCGCGGAAATCCGAGCCGCTACGCGGGCTGCGGCAGAGAATTGGCCAATGGATATGACGCCGTAATGGATTTCGCCGAGCGGATGCATGGCGAAACGATGGAGATCGTCCGCGGCTTGGGCGCGGAAGGGTTAACCAGGAAGTGCACCACGCCGGATGGAGCATCCCTTACCGTGTGGAAGTGGCTGCGGCTGATGGCGGAGCACGAAATTCACCATCGCGGGCAGATTTACACATATCTGGCGATGCTGGGCGTCCCGACGCCGCCGCTCTATGGGTTGACCTCGGAGCAACTGCTGGAGCGCAGCCGGACCCAGTGATGCATGCGCCGCGCGAGGTGAGCCGCCGCGCCGTGCCCGGCAGGTGGCTGTTTCTGCTACTTTTCATTCCGCTGATTCTGTATCTCGCCTTGCCCACGTGCAACTACTATTGGGACGGTGTGGGTTTTGCAGTCAATATTGAAAAAGACCACACCGCTGCATCGTTGCTTTATCCCAGCCATCTGCTGTACAACCTGTGGGGAGCGTGGCTCTACCGGCTGAGTGAGCTGCTCGGGTTCCGCACCCGTGCGCTGTTCCTGATGCAGGCGGCGAATGGCGTGCTCGCGGGATTGTGCGTTTTTATGCTGAGCGAGTGCCTGCGGCTGAGGAAGGTTGCGGCGAGCCTTGCCGTCGCTTGGGCGCTGGTGTTTGGCTTCTCCGCCACCTGGTGGCGATTCGCCTCCGACGCGAATGCGTACGTCCCCTGTATTTTTCTTCTTTTATGCGCCTGGGTTCTGCTGGAGCGGTATCCGCGGGGGGTGATTCTGGCGGGTTTGGCGACGGCCTCGGCAATGTTGTTTCATGAGCTTGCGATCCTTTTTATACCGGTCGCTGTGATGCGTTTAAGGCGCAGCGGGCGGCCCGGGTGGACCTATGTCGCGGCGGCGCTTGTGCCGGTGGTAATCGCGTACCCGATCGCTTTCCGAGCCGCATCGCACGACACTACCCTTTCTGGATTCTTCGCGTGGATTACGATACATTCACCGGACTCCGGTTTTTCGTTCAACGTCTTCAAAGATGCGGCCTTAACCATACGGGGGTCACTCCGGCTGTTCTTCGGCGGCAAGCTGGGCGACTTTGTAAGGGACCGGGTATCATGGGCCGCCGCGGCCGCTCTGATGATTTCCATAGTCGCCTTTTGCGCACGGTCGGTTCGCCAGGAATTTTCGATTTCGCGACCCTCCCGGCACTTGATGCTTTGGACCGGGATCTATGCCGCGTTCCTGTTTTTTTGGATGCCGCAGAACACGTTCTATCGTCTGTTCTACCTGCCGCCCCTGATTCTGATCCTGGCGACGATGTTGCGGTCCACGCTGGTATGGTTTTTTCTTCCCGTCCTGCTCTTCTGGAATTTTGTGTTCCTGGTCTACCCGCAATCGCGTCCGGAGTTCAACGTTCCGCGCCGCTTCGCCTTGGCCCAGCGAGACACCTGGACCCGCGGAACGCCAGTGGCTTTTCACCAGTTTCATCCGGATCTGTGGACCATCAGCTATTTCGCGCCGCAAGCGGTTTGGATCGGGATTGACCGGGGAGATCCAGCGGAAGCGGAACGGGCCTTGGAATACGCTCACGCCGAAAACAAGACGCTGTGGCTGGAAGAGACGGCCTACGATCTCATCGCGGCAAACCCCGACGGCCGGCGATGGCTCGCAGAGCATGAACATCCGGATGAATTGATGGAATTTAAAGATGACAAGCACGATTTTCGCTTTCACTCGATGCACTAGAAAGCTGTCCCTGCGATTTCGGAAGCGCCGTCGGATAGACTTTTCCATCCTGGTTGTTCACCGTTGGGCGGGTACTGAAGTTCCACAAGCAGGGTCAAGCCGCCGGAGAGCTGAGATGTTTGATCCCGATACCGCCGGGACAGCACTGGATGCAGATGGACGCCTGGCCGGCCATCGTCGCCTGGACGCGGTTCGCGCCCATCTGCTGGAGTTGAGCGGCGATCGTCAAGCCGCGATGGATCACTACCGCCTCGCCGCCGGCCTGACGACGAACCTCCCAGAGCGGGATGATCTCCTGACCCAAGCCGCGCGGCTGAGACAATCTTCGCCGCGGCTCAATTCCGCCTGACGCCGATACTGGTTATGTTGGTCCCAGCATTGTTCACCGCCGTACGGATCTCCTCACCCAGGTTCGTCAAAACGAAGTAAAGCTGCAGCGCTGGCGAGCCGTCGGTGAAGTTGATCTGCGCGGTGCCGGTGCAATCTTCGTTTACCGTGTAGGTGCCTGTTCCCGGCCTCCAGGCCACCGCCGGAGGTACGCCATTGTGGACCACATGATCCACCTGGCTCAAGTTGCCTTGTCCATCGAAATAGGTCATGGCCACGCCGGCGACTCCGCCGGCCTGCGGCCCCCCCAGAATCTGGCCGGTGATCGTGAACGCGTAGTTACCCTGCAACTGCGAGTTGGAACAAAAGAACTGGGCGTGCGCCGGAATCGACCCGGCTGCCCCCGCCAACACAGCGATCGTCATGGCTCTTGCGATTTTCATGTTGCTGCTCCTTTCTCACTGGCGATGTTAGGGCAGATGCGCTGGAATGGAAATAGAGACGGCCTGTAGAAAAGCTGGATTCCATCTGAACCGGGTTCCCATGGTAGATTCGGCATGAGAGACCACCCCACATGTCCGCGCCTCGAGTCAGTTTCGGTGCGTTTGAGGTGGATCCGGCCAACTTTCAGTTGAGCCGCTCCGGCCGTGCGATCCAGATCGAACGGATCCCCATGGAGTTGCTGCTGATCCTGATTGAAAAACACGGCCAACTGGTAACCCGCTCGGAAATTGTGGAGAACATCTGGGGCAAAGACGTGTTTTTGGATCTCGACAGCGCGGTGAACACGGCCGTGCGGAAGCTGCGCCAAGCCTTGCGCGACAGCGCCAGTCATCCAAAGTACGTCGAGACGGTCCCCGCCAAAGGATACCGGCTGATCGCGCCCGTTCAGACCCTGGAGCCGTGCGGCAACCAGCCCGTCGTGGCGCCGCAGCCCAGGCTCGCGATCCTGCCGCTGGAAAGCATGAGTGACGATCCCTTCCATGGATATCTGAGCGACGGCATGACGGAGGAGATCATCGCGCAGCTAGGCTGTTTGCATCCGGAGCTTCCGCGTCATCGCCAGAACATCGGTGATGCCGTACAAACGCACCTCCAAGAGTATCCGCGAGATCGGCCGCGAGCTGAACGTGCAATACATCCTCGAAGGCAGCATGCGCTATCAATCCGGGCGCGTGCGCGTGACCGCGCAGTTGATCGAAACCGCAACGGAGTCGCACCTGTGGGCGGAAACGTATGAGCGTCCGCTCGATGACGTGCTGGATCTGCAACGCCGCTTGGCCCAGCAAATTGCGGCTCAGATCCGGACCGAGCTTAAAGTTCCCGCGCGCGAGACCTCGGTCCCGTCCGCGGCGATTCGTCCGGCGGCGTACGAAGCTTATGTGACGGGCCGCTTCTTTTGGAATAAGAAAACCGGGGAGGGTGCGAACAAGAGCCTGGAATATTTCCGGGAAGCGGTCCGGCTCGACCCTAAGTTCGCGCTGGGATATGCGGGTCTGGCCGACGCGTATATTTTTCTCGGCATTCACGGCCTCCGGCCGCCGGCTGAAGTCTATCCGAGCGCCGAAGAGGCCGCTCTCGCCGCGCTGGCCCTGGATCCGAACCTGGCGGAAGCTCATACGTCATTGGCCGATGTGCGGAAGGGCTACTATTGGGACTGGCTGGGCGCCGAGGCTGCATTTCGACGCGCGATTGAGCTGAATCCGAGTTATGCCGTCGCGCGGCATTGGTACTCCGAACATCTATCCGCGCTGGGGCGGGTGGATGAGGCGATTCACCAGATCAAGGCGGCGCGGCAGCTGGATCCGCTTTCGATTTCGATCAACGCTTTCGTGGGCTACACGCTTTACCGGGCGCGGCAGTACGATCGTGCCGAAAGCACGTTGACTCGGGCGATCGAGCTCGATCCTCACATTCCGCTGGGGCATTGGTTTCTCGGGCTGGTGTGCGTGCAGCGCGGGGAGATGGACCGGGCGGTGCGCGAGTTTAGGGAAGCCGCCAATTTATCGGGCAATGCGCCGGTATACCTGGCGGCACTGGGATTCGGCCTCGGCAGCTCCGGCAGAGCTGAGGAAGCGAAAGAGGTTCTGACGCAGCTGCATCAGATGGGCGGAACACGCTATGTTTCGCCGCTCGATGTCGCCGTCGTCTACACCGCGTTGCGAGACCGCGATTCCGCGTTCGAGTGGCTCGAAAAGGCCTATCGTGAACGGGTCATGCGGATTCGAGAGCTGCGCGAGCCTTTATTTGATGGTTTGCGCCGCGATCCGCGCTTTGCGGATCTGCTATCGCGAATCGGACTGCCGGGGGTTGGAGACGCTACTCATAACGCAACGCGATCATAGGGTCGACATGCAAGGCGCGGCCCGAGGGAATCGCGCTGGCGACAGCGTCCTTGACCAACACCGTTCGCGAGCGTTCCTCACCGCGCAGTGGCCGTCAATCCCGTCGGCGGCGCGGGACGCGTGCCGGATGCCCCGGGAACCACAAACAGCGTGATGCTCTGCGACGGGACCGTGGTGGCGATGGTATTGCTCGCCACGGTCAGGTCGGCCAGGCGAGCGATCGACGTTTGCGATGCCGAGTTGATCTGCCAGGCTTGCGCGGTACCTGTGTTCGCGAAGTTCGCCAGGCTCACTTGTACCGGCGTGCTGCCCTGCTGCTTGTTGATCACCATCACGGTCAACGCGCCATCGGAGCTGCGCACGCTCGCAAACGCCGACAGCAGATCGGGATTCGCGGTCTGCGCCGAAACGCTGGTATCGCCGAAAGTGGAATTCTTGCCGTCGTAGTTGCGATAAATCTGGCTGGCGAGATACGTTACGTAATAAGTAGTCGGAGTGGTATTCGTGTTCTTCGCGACCGTCCAGCGGGTTGCCAGGTCCAAGCCTTCGCGCCCGTAAATCCCGAGCACGTCGGCCTGCGTAGTGGCGCCGTTCAGGTTCGCTTCGTCGCCCCAGTTGTATTCCGTGCAGCCGATCTGTAAGCCCGGATGATACTTGTTCACCATCGCCTGCAGCGTGGGAATCCAGTTGATGACCCGGCCGTTAATGCCGATGTCCCCATACCAGGACGGATCCTGGAACGTCGGATCCCATAAAATCCGTGTCTCTGCGTTGCGGGTCTGCTGCGCGGAGAGAGAATCGTCGTTGCTGCCGGGAGTTCCGTTGTAGCAGTGAACCGTGAGGATATCGATCAGCTGCGTGCCAGTCGACTGTTTGTAAGCGTAGAGCTGCTGGAGCAGCCAGGGGTAATAATAGGTATTGGCGTGCGTGGCGTAGTCCGAGCCGGCGCCGGTTCCGTTCGCTTGATCGAATCCGCTGAAGTACATGGCCCACCAGCTCCATTCCTCGGGTCCGGCGATCTTCGCGGTTGGATCAGCGGCGCGAATGGCCGAGGCGTAGGCCACGATCTTGTTGTACATTTCCTGGTAGTTGGCGGGGTTCGGATGCACGTCGCGATGGGTGGAATACCATAGCGACGGCTCATTGTCGAGAAGATAGTATTTGATGCCCGTCGCGGTCGAGCCCTTACCGAACTCGCTAATGAAATGTTGGATCCAGGCCGTCTGGATCGTAGTGCTGTTGGCGACTCCGGTGTCCAGCGGGTTGTTGCCGGTGATGTTTTTTCCGGTTGCCGAACTCACGCCGTTCCCAGCGTCCGAATTCCAGGGATCGGTGGCGGTCTGCGAGCCGTACTTTTTTACCGAGAAACCTTCCAGCGTGCTTCGATTCGGGCCGAGATTGGCCAGATAATCGATCATCGGAATGGTGAACATCGGCTCAGCGCCGTTGTTGGCCGAACGGGTGGTCGCGACATAGCTATCGGCCGACGCGCCGGGTGTGCCGCTGCTGTCGGAATAGGTCTCGAAATACCAGTCGGCGGCGGCCGAGTGAGCGTCGATTTGCCAGTTGTAGCGGCTGGTGGAGTTCCCGCCCCAGCGGTTGAGCGGAACATTCAGCGTCGCAATGTCGTGCGCATCGCCGTAGGCAATGCCGTAGATGTTGCGATTGATCGCGTGACGATTCAGGTTCGCATCTACGCTCACCGTGGTCAGCGCGTTCTGTGCCAGCGCTTGCACCGCACCGAACAGGACGATCAGCGATCGTCTGACTGCGTTATTCCCGGCCAAGGACATTCTGCTCCCATCCACTCTCGCTCACGCAAACTTTATTTCGAACGCGTGTTGGCTGTCAATGGAAAACCCCGTCTTAAGTACAATCGGCTCGCAAAATGGGTGATACAGCGGAGTCGGCCAGGGTAGAGCCTCATCCACGATGGTGGGGCTGGGCCGGTCATCCGCGATTCGAAAAGTGGTCGTAGCCGCGGGGCGGGAGGCGCCGGCCTTCAAATGTTACCAGTCCAGGCGCGCCGCGGGCAATTTTGCCGATGTTCATTGTGCCGCGCGGCGTGGGACGTTCCGGCGGGAAGCGTAAAGAGCAGCTCATAATCTTCGCCGCCATTTAAAGCGCGATCGAGCGTGGACTTTCGCGCGACGGGGATCCGATCGACCACGGCTGCGACTTTTGACGCGAGACATAGGCGGTGTAGATCGAGCGAAAGGCCGTCGCTTAGATCCATGCAGGATGTCGCGAGGCCGACCAGCGACCGGCCGAGAGCGAGCCTGGGTTGAATGCGATGCGTCCACGATTTGCCGAGCCGTCCGGAGACGAACAAAGAATCGCCGGGGCGCGCGCCGTCGCGGCGCAGAGCTTTTCCGCGCTCGATGGACCCGCAGACCATCACGTCGCAGTAGATTTTTTCGGAATGAGCGAGGTCGCCGCCGGCGAGCGCGGTTCCGGTCTTGCGGGCGAGGCGGAGCAAGCCGCGATAGAAGGCGTCGAGCCACTTGATCTTACCGCGCGGGAACAGAGAGAGAAACCAGGCAGAAGCGCGGAGAGCCTCCCATAGCGGCGATATCGCTGAGGCTGCGCGCCAGCGCTCTTTCGCCGACTGAAGCCGCGGATTGCGAGCGCAGGAAGTGCACTTCTTCGATCATTTGATCGGTGGTGAACAGGAGATCTTCGCCAGAGCGCGGGCGAAAGATGGCGCAGTCGTCGCCGATGCCGAGAGACCGAGTTTCGTGCGGCCGGACGAGGCGGCGGATGCGCTCGATCAGGGCGAGTTCGTTCATTCGGCGAATACGAGGCCGGCGGGAAGTTCTTCGCCGAATACTTTGCCCATCGCGGCCAAATGATCTTGCGGCTCGGCGTCGAGATCGACGTCGGGAAACGCGCGGCGCACCTGATCGAGAGCGGCAGGCGACAGGTCGCGCGTGGCATCGCCGGTGCGGCGCGCCATGGCAACGACGGCGTCCTCGGCTTTTGCGATCTTGATGACGGCTTCGATCCAGCGTGTGGCGGTCGCGGCGGGGACCACCTGGTTGATGGGACCGTAGAACAGTTTGCGTGCGCCCAATGCGGGCGAGGCACCAGAGGCCGGTATCGACGAAATCGCCTTTCTTGATGCGCGCGATCAGCTCGTCGCCCAGTTGCGTCTTAGTCTGGATCGGCAGCAATTCCAGGCTGGCGGCGGCGCGCCACATTTCGCGCAGAAGGCTGGGATTCACGCGCGGGGGACGCTTGGCGGCGCGCGGGAGAAGCGTCGGAGAAAGGCGCTGGAAAATGTCGGTCTGCTGATTTCGGTTGAGGCCGCCGGCGACGCGGCCCCAGAAAATCCACCACTCGATTTCGTTCTGGACCTGGTTGGCGAAAACGCAGGCCGCCGGCGTAGACGCGGCGGGCCTGTTCGACGCGGTAATCGTCGCCGGGAAAACCGAAGCCGGGACGCAGGCAGAATCCGCACAGATTCAGCCAGCGAAGCTCGTGCGCGGCGCTGCGTTTGCGGCCGTCGGCGAGTTCCAGCATGTGATCGGCGAGCTTGCGAATCGCAGCGACGGGCCATGAGTTGCGGCCCAAGCCCAAGGTCTGTTCGAGTCGCGCAGGCAGACTGGCTGGTTCGAGCGTCGAATCGGCGAACGCTTCGGGAATCAGCGCTTCGGCAGCGGCGAGTGCTTCTTCGCTGACCACGGCCGCCGGTCGCGAAGGGGCTTGCGCGCAGCGGCTTTGCGCAGCTCGAATTGCAGACGCCAGCGATGCTCGCTGGCTTTCGAATCGGCCCAGATTTCAAGCGTGCCGACTTCCGTGAGCTTCGCGCCGAGCTTCACGGGGACCAAGCGCTCGCCCGCTTTTCCGAAACGGAGAACCGCGTTCAAAGGCGCGTGGAGATGCAGATCGGCGTCGTCGGTGCGGGAACTCGACCACGTCGCCAGGATGATCTTCGGTGCGCGTGCGCGAGCTGTATAAGCGGAACGAAACCGGCTTATTGGTGACGAGCTGCAAATTGCCGGGATCGAGCTCGACGGTCGAACCTTCCTCGGCGCCGCGCGGGACCAGGCAGAGGGTGCGGAGTCGCATCGCCGCTCGCCGGCGAGGCCGATGAAAGTACGCGCGAGGCAGGCCGCCGCGGACCAGGAGACCAGCGCCAGTCGAACGGACGTAAGAATAGTAAGCGCGCGCCGACGGCCACGGCTAGATCCAGATCGCGATTTTCGAAGATTACGGGACGGCGGCCGTACCAGTGTTCCATCACCTCGGCGACGCGCTGGCGGAGAATTTCGGGGATGAAGAAGCCGCCGTTGAAGAGAATCGCGTCGGGCTTGACGTCGCCCGCGCGAAGCGAGAAAGGCCGCCAAGTGACGAGTGACGGCAGGGTCGGCGACGTAAGGCAAGCCGAGCTCGCGGAACAGGCTTTTTTCTTCTTCTTTGGGACGGTCGGCGAGCTCGCACATCGGAAGAAAGCCGTCGAGAGCGAGCTCCAGAACTTCTTCGCGGAGGATTTCCGTGCGCAGAGTGCCGCCCACCAGTGCCGATCCGCCGCCGAGCACGGTGACTTCGACGCTTTTCGAGATTCGGATCTGAGAGCAGTTGTTCTTTGGCAGAGGCGCACTGGCGGCGCAGGCCGCTGCGCTGGCGGATCGAAAGCGATTTGCCGAGCTTGGCTTCCACCAGCCACGCCAGAGTCAGATCCAGATTGTCGCCGCCAAGCAGCAGATGCTTGCCGACTGCGGTGCGCGTGAAATCGATACGATCGCCTTCGCGGGCGACGCGAATCAGCGTGAAATCGCTGGTGCCGCCGCCGACGTCGCACACGAGAACGGTCTGCCCATCGAACAGATTCTTCTGCGATCGAGCCAGATCGTTCGCGATCCAGGAATAGAACGCTGCGGCGGGCTCTTCGAGCAGCGTCAGAGTTTCGATGCCGGCTTCGCGCGCGGCCAGCGACCGTCAGTTCGCGGGCTTCTTCGTCGAAGCTGGCCGGAACCGTGAGCACGACGTTGTGCTCGCCGAGCGGCGAGCTTTGTCTGTTCGGCCCATGCGTCGGCGAGATGCTTCAGAATTCTGGTCGAGACTTCGACGGGCGACAGGACGCGGCCGGCTTCCTGCGCGTCCCAGGGAAGAATCTTCGCGGTGCGATCCACCTCGGGATTCGAGAGCCAGCTCTTCGCGGAATGAACGCATCTTGGTCGGCACCAGCGCGCCCTGCTCGCGCGCGTAGACGCCGACGTATTCCTGATCGCCCAAGTATAAAAACGACGGCAGCGTAGCGGCGCGATTCGATGCGGCCCTGCGCGACGATACTGCGGAATGTCCAGCACGCGGATGGACGGATAATCCGCCTCCACGGCTTCTTTCGGATCGATAAACGCGAGCGCCGAGTTCGTAGTGCCGAGGTCGATTCCAATATTCATCGGCTACTCGATCTTCGATTCAGCGGGAGCCAGCACGTTTCCAGGAGGTAACGACGGCAGGTCGACCTTGATCCGCGTGCCAGCCTTTGTGGCGCAGCGTTCCGCCGGGAGCTTTGCCGCTGGCGGGCACGTTGCCGATCAACTTGATGCGCGCTGGAACCATCGGTTTTGGTGTAGGTCCCTTCCACGCCGTCGATCACGGGCGCAGCTTCAGATAGCGCGAGCAGCGATGTGCGCGATTGCTCCTGCACGTCGCGCACGGCCGCGCCGACCTGCTCATCCGAATACGCCGAAATATCCTCCATCAGGAAATCGATCAGCCGCGCGTCGCGCTGGAGAATCGACAGGATCTGCACTGCGCCGTCGGCGGGACCGGCTTGCGGCTTGGGAGCGGGCGCGGCCTTCACCGGCGCGGCTTTCGAGTACCCGAATGCCTGCGCGATGTCGGGGGGCAGCGTGCCGCCGAACAAGATAGAGAAGAAAGCTGCGGAATGCGAAGGAGATTCTGTTCAAGGATCGACCTCGGTTTTCATTTTAACGTCCGGCCGTTCAGGCGCGCGGTTCCGTGGTCCGCGAGCCGTGCAATACCGTCGCTTCGCGAAGCTTGGCGAGCTCGCGCCGAGCAATATTCGCCCAGTGGCTGGCCGGGTCCAGCTTCAGGTACGCGGTCCAGTGGCGCACGGCTTTCATGGCCTGATTCTGTCCCTGATACAACAGAGCCACGTTGTAATGCGCGTCGGCGTAGTTCGGCGAGATGCGCAGCGCGGCTTCATAATGGGAGAGAGCCTTGATGCGATCGCCGCGCTCATCATAGAGATTGGCGAGATCAAAATGGGCGAGCGCGTACTCAGGATCCACCTCCAGCGCTTTCTGATACTGTTTTTCCGCGTCCGGCCATTTTCGAGCATTGAAATAAATGGTGCCCAGGTTAACCAGCGCGCCCGCCGATTTCGGATCGAGATCGATAGCCTTGCGGTACGCCTCTATGATTTGATCGGCCGGCGCGCCGGTTTGTTCCAGATCCAGGCCGCGCTGGAACCAGCGTTCGGCCGTGAGGCGACTATCGCGCTCCACGCCGGCGCGGTCCTTTACGGGGAATTCCACCAGGCGCTTCAGCTCGCCGGCGGCGAAGTTCAGAAGCAACTGACCGGACTCGGCGTCCATCGCGGCGCCGTCGATTTCGACGCGAACCTTTTTTCCGACGGCGTAGAGCTTCAGCTCCGTAAGCGGATTTTCGATGCCCCGAAGTTTGCTGCGCAGCGCGACCAGAGCCCGGCGGATCTGCGCGGGCGCGACGCGATTCTTGCGCAGCTTCACCAGCGTCTGCAAGGCGAGCAGCTCGCGGAAGCCGTACTGCACGGAGGGCTGGACCAGCTTCTGCTGCTCCCATCCGGCGAGCTGGCGTTCGGTGATCCCCACCAGACGGCGCGCCTCTGCACGTGAATAGGCTTGTTTGGCGGCGGCACCGCTCATCGGATCATAATTCTAACAAGTCTCGAAAAGCGAAATTGCGGCGATGCCCGCAGCCCCCGCCAATACGCACTCTTCAGCATTTTGGCGAGTGATGCCGCCCAGCGCGAGCACGGGGATCTTTGCCGCGCGCGCCGCTTCGGCAAGACCAGTGAGCCCACGGGGAGCAAGGTCAGAGGGTTTCGAAAGCGGTGCGAATACGGGACCGAAGAAAACGTAATCGGCGCCTTCGGCTTCGGCGGCGCGAACTTCGTCGACGGTGTGGCAGGAAACGCCGATCAGAAAACCGGGAGGCGCGATGGCTCGCCATCGGGAGGGGGCAATCGATCCGGCGGGAAGATGCAGTCCCGCCGCGCCCGCGGCCAGCGCGACGTCCATGCGGGTGTTGACCAGAATCTTGGTTCCCGCGGGATTCGGCAGCGCGAGAACGCGGCGAACTAGGTCGACCAGATCGCGCGCGGGAAGGTCTTTGTCGCGCACCTGCACCCAATCGACTTTTTCGGCGAGCGAGCGCTCGACGCCCGTCAGATTTCGATCGGTGATGTGGCAGCGGATCATTTGCTGCGCCTGCGTTCGGCGCGGCGGACTCGCGCTTCGTCCATGCCGAAATAATGCGCGATCTCATGCCATACGGTATCGGCGACGATCTTCTCAAGCTCGGCCCGGGTGCGCGCCATGCGCTCATGAGGGCCTTGGTAAATCGTGATCTGGTCCGGCATGCGAAAGCTGTCGCCGGTAGTGCGCTCGGTCAGAGGGACGCCGTGGTACAAGCCGAGCAGGCCGGGACGCGGAGGCTCGCGCTCGACGACGATGGAAACATTTTCGAGCCGCTTACGGAATTGTGCGGGGATGCGCCGCAGGGCACGTTCCACCACTCGATCAAACTCATCGGCGAGCACTGTATTGAGGATATTGAAAAAAGGGGACAGACCGCTCTGTCCGCTGTGGAGGCTGCTTGCACGGAGGCGAAGCCATGCTTCTTGGGACGGAGTGGTCAGTCCCCTTTTTTCAATGTCGTTTATTGAGTGACCTTCGTCGGGCGTCCGTCGGATTCGCCGCGCAGCCAGACGTACAGCGGAGCCTTGGGGCTCGGCGACGGCCACGGCATCGAGACGCGCAGAGTCTGTTTCGCGCCTTCGCCGGCCACCGGACGCGGCAGTTCCGGTGCGGCGAGACCAGTCTTTGCGTCCCATCCGGTTTTTTCGATGGTCTCCAGATCAAACCCTTCCAGCACGCCGTAAAATCCATCGGCGGACTTTTCGTCGCTCAGCGCAAAGTTTTCGATGCGCGGCAGGCGCACGACGTTGCCCAGCGTGAACGGATCGGATTTGCCCAGCGCGTCGGTTTCGATCGACGCCGTCAGAGTGCAGCCGGATTGCCCCACAGTGCCGGGGTCGAGCGAGAGAAACAGTGCGCCATCGCCGGCGGAAACAAGCTGAGCGCCGGGAAGCTTCTCGCCGACGTGCAGCTTCGTGGGTTGGACGGTACGCCCCGGCTGCACGCATTGCAGCGTGAGAACCGGTTGCATGTCGCCCGACTCGTATTTGATGGCGAAGCTGATCCAGGATCCCGCGGGAATTTCGCCGTCGCGCGGTGCGATTCCCAAGTCGCGCGCCAGAGACGGTTTCGCTTCGATGATTTTCGGCCGTGCGCCAACAACTTGGAGCGCGGCTGGAAAACGAAGCGCTCCCGCCATTCCGTCCACTTTCGCCGCAAGCGCGATTTGCTCGCCTGATTTTACCCCGTTGCGCAAACGAACGGTCATGTTGCGCCGGGCGCCGTCGTCCGTAGCCGCCGCAAGCACCACTTCTGCGCGATCCGATTCCATGCTTTGAATGCGATCGAGACCGGACCCGCTGAGCGTCACGGTCTGTTCCCGTTCGCCTGCATTCACGCGTACCACGTTGAATTTCGGATTCGGCGGCAGAAGGCGCAACGGCACGTCGGTGGTCGCCCCATCGATCCGCGAAAGAGCCAGCAGGTAGGGACCCGGGCGCAAACCATCCGTATCCACTTCGACGCGCAGGTTTCCGGCGCGAACCGGAGGCAGATCCACAGGAATCATGCGCGCGCTTTGCGGACGATGCAGGCTGGCGTGGTCGACAAACAGAAAATCGCAGCCGGAAAGCTCGATATCGATGGGGCCGGTTCCCGCGATCAACTGGTCTTGCGACGCTGGCGTCAACTGCGCGCCTTTCAGATCGTCGAACTTGTGCAGGCGAACGGTGCCGGCGACTTTGAACGTATCCCAGTCCCACTTGCCTTGCATCGTGTATTCGCCGGGGGCTCCGCTGAAGGTTCGAAGATCGACGCGCAAAGCACGTTCCTCCAGCACCGGCCGGACCGCGACATGCATGGGAGGCTGCGAGCCCGCGATCAGCGTCCAGTCGAAAACGTGGTCGAGCAGCCGCCAGTCGGACGATTTTTCGAGCTTGAGCGGAACGCCCACGCGCATGCCGATCGGCTCGTTGGTATCGCTGAGAATCGCTGCGGCGGGCGGCGCCGCGTTGATCACGCGATAAGCCCACATATAGGCGAGCTTGTTGCGGCCCTTGGGCCCGAGCTGCGCGCACAACGTCGTGCCGTCGGATTCCGTTGGCACGCCATAGACGCTGCGGAACTCAGTGTCGGGCATCAGCCATTGTTTCACCATCGGCAACGCGCCCGCGCCTGGAAAAAGTCCGCCCGCATTTTCGAAAAATGCGTCCATGCCTTTGCCGGTCAGCGTCGCGGCTCCCGCGCGGCGGCCGGTCCCGAGCGGATCGTAACTCGACACGGCCGGGTTCAGCGCGCGCACCAACGCGAAAATCGCTTGATCGGCGGGAGTGAGCGGACGTTCCTGGACGCGACGCATCTTCATCGGCCTGATCCTCCAGCTCCCGCGCCAACTGGAGGCCGGCCTCGAGCTGGCTGGTCTGATCGGCGTAATCGGCGAGCGCGGCGACCATGTTCTCGTCCTTGGTGACCAGGTTGGTGAGACGTTTTTCGTCCAAACCTTGCGGCGCGAAGACCACCAGGGCGATGCGCACGGCGAAGGGGACGGTCCATTCGGTGGAGGTCGCCGCGAGGCGCGGTTCGAGCACGGTCAACGGCCCGTCATTGGCTTTGGGAACCAGGACCACGGCCAGCTTGGCATCCTTGCCGAGATTCGCTGGCAGATCGAGCGGCTGATAGCTGATCCGGTAGCCGGAAGGAAGATTGTTCACCTGGCGGATGGGAATCCACGAAGGTCCGTTGTTCGCCGCGGGTCGCGCGGAAAGACGGAAGCTCGCAACGGCGACGCTGCCGACGCATCCGCGCGGTGCCGCTGCGACTGCGATCGCCGCAAAAAGAAAAAAGCAGAACCTCCGCGGAGACATATCATATAGTGTACGCAGGAACGATGTGGTATAAAGGGGAGCCGCAAGCCCATGGCTCTTGAAGAAAAAGCGTTTTACCGCGAATCGCCGACCACCAAGCCGGCGACGCTGAACTGCCCGTTTTGCCGCACGTCGGAAACGTATGAGTTGCGCTGGATGGTGCGCAAGAAAGTGGAACAGGTCCCGCGCGGCGCCGACGAGCGCGACCGGGCTCGTTTCGCCAAGTTTTTGAGCTACATGGTCCTGATGGACGATAAGGCGATGTGCAAGAACATGCGGTGCCGGAAACGTTTCGACATTTCGGGCATCAAGACGATGGCGTTTATTTAGACCGAGTAGGGAATCACGACAAATGAATGCCGGTCCGGCGGGAAATCTCGCGTATTTCGAGTTGCGAGCTTCAGTCCGTGCATCTGCGCGAGGGCTGCCTGGAAAGCGTCCGGCAGATGCCATCGGTGCTGCCGGCGCAGTTCGGCTGCGAAATCGGCGGCTTGCACTCCCATCGGTAACATCGGGAACCGGTCCAGCCATTCGATGACCGCCGACTGCTGCGACATCCTCGGGCCGGAAAGAACCTCGGCTCGGCTGATTAGAGAGATTGCGGGTCTCCTTACCGATCCGAGATAATGTGTAGCCTTGCTGATTCCGTTCAAATGATCGATCAGAATGACGGAGTCAAGAAGTACGCTCATCCCACTCCCGCCGGATTTTCCGCTGGTAGCGTAGACCGTCGCCGCCGCGCCAGGTTCCGCTAGTGGCTTGCAGCAGATCGCGGAAGGACTTCTGCTCCGCCTTCTTTGCATGGCGGATGGATTGACGCACGACCTCCGCCATCGACGCGCCGCTTTGTCGCGCCTTGCGCTCCAGCCAACGCCGATCCTGCTCGTCGAGACTTACGAGAAGACGGGTCATATATCACCTTAATGATATCACTATCGGATCAGAACCAGCGGGTCATGACGACCTTCTGCTCGGTGTAGAACGCCACGGCGTCCTTGCCGTGCGCGTGCAGATCGCCGAAGAACGAGTTCTTCCATCCGGCGAACGGGAAAAACGCCATGGGCGCGGCGACGCCGATGTTGACGCCCACCATGCCGCACTTCGATTCGCGAGGCGTATTCGCGCGCGGACTTTGCCGTCGCTGGTGAAAATCGAGGTGGTGTTGCCGAAGGGCGAGCTGTTCACCAGATTGATGGCTTCGTCGAGCGTCTTCACGCGAATCACGGAAAGCACCGGACCGAAAATCTCTTCCTTCGCGATGGTCATCTGCGGCGTCACGTTGTCGAAAATCGTAGGGCCGAGGAAGAAGCCGCCACCGTTCGGGCTTGCCGCATCGCGGCCATCGCACAGAGGCTTGGCGCCTTCGGCGACGCCTTTTTCGATGTAGCCCGACCACTTTCTTGCAATGATCGCCGGTCACCAGCGGACCCATTTCGACGCCCGGCTGCAAGCCGTCGCCGATGGGCAGCGATTTAGTCTTCGACAACAAGCAGATCGAGCAGCGGCTGCGGCCACATCGCCGACCGGAACCAGCACGCTGCCCGCCAGACATCGCTCGCCCGCGGCGCCGAACGCCGAGCCGATGATGGCTTCGACGGTCTTTTCGCAGATCGGCGTCGGGCATCACCACCAGGTGATTCTTCGCGCCGCCCAGCGCCTGCACGCGCTTGCCGTGCTTGGCGCGATTGCTCGTAGACATACTTCGCCACCGGCGTCGATCCGACGAACGAGATCGCGCGGACCAGCGGATGGTGCAGCAGCGCGTCCACGGCGTCTTTATCGCCGTGGATCAAGTTGAACACGCCCGCGGGAATGCCGGCATCGTGCAGCAGTTCGGCCGTGCGCGTCGGCGTCATGCGGAACCTTTTCCGACGGCTTCAGGATAAAGTGTTGCCGCACGCGATGGCGAACGGGATACATCCACATCGGCACCATGGCGGGAAAATTGAAGGGCGTGATTCCCGCGCAGACGCCGATGGGCTGGCGGATGGATTCTGCAGTCGATCCCGCGCGCGACGTCTTCGAGCGAATCGCCCATCATCAGGCTGGGCATGCCGCAGGCGACCTCCACCATCTGGATCGCGCGGCGCACTTCGACGCCTTCGCGTCGTCGAGCGTCTTGCCGTTTTCGGTGGAGAGAATCCGCGCGACCTCGTCGGCATGCTTCTCGAGCAGCAGCCTTGTAGCGATAGAGCATCTGCACGCGGTCGACCACCGGCACTTCGCGCCACTTGAGAAACGCCTCGTGCGCGTGCCGTGCCGACGCGATCCACCTCCGCCGCGGTCGCATACGGCACCTCCGCGATCACCTCGCCGGTCGCTGGATTGGTGATCGGATGCAGCGTCGACCCGGCGGCTTGCTCCCACTTCCCGTTGACGTAAAACTTCCAGCGTGCGCACTTTGGTTTCACTTGCGATCATGCTTTGCGCTCCCATAAGAGCCAGATAAATGCTCCGGCCACGAAGAATCCCACGAACCAGGCGTAGTCGTACAGCCAGCGCAGCGGCGGGAACGGCCAGGCCGCAGCAGCGCGACGCGCGATTCCGGCGGCCAGCGCGACGATGGCGCGCCAGTTGACGCCGCTACGCGTACTCGTAAATGCCGTCGCGATGGTACAGATCGTCGACGTCCAGCTCGCGTTCCGCAGCACGAAATAGTCGGCGATCATGATGCCGGCGATCGGGCCGAGCAGGCCGGAATAGCCCACCAGCCAGCCGAAAATGTAGGCGCTGAAATCGCCCAGCAGCTTCCACGGCATCATCAGCACGCCGACCACGCCGGTGATCAGGCCGCCGGTGCGGAAGGAGATCAGCCGCGGATTCAGGTTCGAGAAATCGTTCGAGGGCGAGACCACGTTGGCCGCGACGTTGGTGTTCAGCGTCGCGACCAGCAGCGCGACCAGCGCGATGAAGGCGACCACGGGCTGATTGAAGCGTGCCGAGCAGCACCACCGGGTCCCAGATGGCTTCGCCGAAGAGCACGGCCGAAGCCGAGGTGACGGCCACGCCGATGAAAGAATAGAGCGTCATCGCGGCGGGCAGTCCCGAGCGCCTGGCCGACATCTGCGCCTTCTGCGATCTGGCGTAGCGGGTGAAATCGGGAATGTTCAGCGCCACCGTGGCCCAGAAGCCCACCATGCCGGTGAGCGAGGGAATGAAGAAGCGCAGGAACTCGCCGGTGGATTGGAACTTGCTGGGCGCGCTGCAGCACCGGGCCGAAGCCGCCGGCCTTGCCGCGTGATCCACCACAGCAGCAGCAGCCGACGGCCAGCATGAACGGCGCGCCGATGCCTTCCAGGAACTTGATGGTCTCGATGCCGCGCCAGATCACGACCATGTTCAGCGCCCAGAAGGCGAAGAAGCAGATCCAGATTCCGCCCGACGATGCCGCCGCCGCGGGCCACAGGATCTCGAGCATGGCGTAGATGGCCTGCCCGCCGATCCAGGTCTGAATGCCGAACCATCCGCAGGCCACCAGCGCGCGCAGCACGGCGGGGATATTCGCGCCGCGCACTCCGAACGAGGCGCGCACCAACACCGGAAACGGAATGCCGTACTTCGCGCCCGCGTGCGCGTTCAGCAGCATCGGAATCAGCACGATCAGATTGCCCAGCAGGATGGTCCCGATCGCCTGCCACCAGCTCATGCCGCCGGCGATCAGGCCGGAGGCGAGCATGTAGGTGGGAATGCAGACGCTCATCGCGACCCACAGCGAGGCGTAGTTGTAGAGTCCCCAGGTGCGGCGCTCGAGCGGAATCGGCGCGAGGTCTTCGTTGTAGAGCGACTGGGTCGTGCTGCGCATTACTGCCATGCGCCTCCGCGCGCCGCGCGCCTCAGGTAATGTGCCGCGGCCGGGCGTGCCGAGAAATTTGCCGTTATCCACGATCACTTCGCCGCGCGAGAACACCGTGCGGGCGTTGCCGTTCACCTCGAAGCCTTCGAACATCGAGTAGTCGACGCGCATGTGGTGCGTCTTCGCGCTGATGGTGTGCTCGGCGTTCGGGATCCCAGATCACGATGTCGGCGTCGCTGCCCGGCGCGATGCTCGCCTTTGCGCGGATACATGCCGAAGATGCGCGCGGGCGTGGTGGAAATGAGCTCGACGAAGCGGTTCAGCGAGATCTTGCCCGCGTTCACGCCGTGGTGATAGATGCAGCTGCAGGCGGTTCTCGATGCCCGGGCCGCCGTTGGGGATCTTGGTGAAATCGTCCTTGCCGAGGATCTTCTGGTCTTCGAAACAGAACGGGCAGTGGTCGGTGGAGACCACCTGCAGGTGATCGTGCTTCAGCCCGTCCCACAGTTTCGGCTGATTCTGCTTGTCGCGCAGCGGCGGCGTGAAGACGTACTTCGCGCCTTCGAAATCCGGGCCGCGCCAGATCGTCGATGGAGAGCAGCAGATACTGCGGGCAGGTTTCGGCGAAGGCCGGCACGCCGCGGTCGCGCGCCTCGCGCACTTCGTTCAGCGCGTCTTCCGACGAGAGATGCACGATGTAAACCGGCGCGCCCGGCGATCTCCGCCATGGCGATGGCGCGATGCACGGCTTCCGCCTCGGCCGCGACGGGCGCGTGAGCGCGTGATAGATCGGCGCGGTCTTGCCTTCGGCCAGCGCGCGCTGACGATCACGTCGATCACGCTGCCGTTTTCGGCGTGCATGCAGATCAGCGCGCCGTTCTTCGCGGTCGGCCGCAGCGCCTTGAAAATGGTGGCGTCGTCCACCATCAGCACGTTCGGGATAGGCCATGAACAGCTTGAAGCTGGCCACGCCTTCGCGCACCATGTCGTCCATGTCTTCCAGGCCGGCTTCGCCCAGATCGGTGACGATCATGTGCAGGCCGTAATCGATGCACGCGCGATCCTCGGCCTTCTTCCACCAGGTATCGAGCGCGTCGCGCATTCGCGTGCCGCTGGGCTGGATGGCGAAATCGACGAGCGTGGTGGTGCCGCCGAACGCCGCGGCGCGCGTGCCGGTTTCGAAATCGTCGCTCGACGTGGTGCCGCCGAACGGCATGTCGAGATGCGTGTGGGCGTCGATGCCGCCGGGCAGCAGCAGCATGCCCGTGGCGTCGATCACCGTGTCCGCGGCCTCGGCCGGAATGCCCGGCGCGATCTCTTTGATGCTGCTCGCCTTCGATCAGGACGTCGGCGGCGCGAGTCTCTTTCGCGGTGACCACCGTGCCGTTCCGGATCAGATTTTGCCGGCATGTGCGCTGCTCCCAGGATTCGGCCGCGAGGCCGGTTTCGACGCGTTCCATGGTGATGCAGTTTTCCACCGGGCAGACCAGCCAGCACAGATTGCAGCCCACGCATTCGTCTTCGTCGACGCGCGGAACGCGCGGCGGCGCTGATTGCCCGAAGCACGGCGCCGTCCAGCTTCGGAATCGGCGTGACCGTGATCGACCGGCGCGACGCTTCGATCAATTCGGCCGGTTTCGAATGGCCATCGACATGAATGCACTGGTGCGCGCCGTCCCAGCAGGCGATGTAGCACAGATCGCAGCCGATGCATTTCTCGGCATTGATGCGCGCGACGATCTTGTAATTCAGGTTCAGGTGCTTCCACTCGGTGACGCGTGGAAGGCTCAGGCCGCGGAAATCTTCGATGGTGCGAGAAGCCTTTCTCGTCCATCCAGTTCTTCAGGCCGTCGATCATGTCTTCGACGATGCGGTAGCCGTAGTGCATGGCGCGCCGTGCAGACCTGCACGCTCTGCGCAGCCCAGCAGATGAACTCCGCCGCGTCGCGCCACGTCGATATGCCGCCGATGCCCGAGATCGGCATGCCGACTTCGGGTCGCTCGCGATCTGCTGCACCATGTGCAGCGCGATGGGCTTCACCGCCGGTCCGCAGTAGCCGCCGTGCGCCGAAGCTCCGTCGACGTTGGGCCGCGGCATCAGCGTGTCGAGATCGATGCCGGTGATCGAGTTGATGGTGTTGATGGCCGAAAGCGCGTCGGCGCCGCCCTGCTTCGCCGCGCGCGCGATCGGGCGAATGTCGGTGATGTTGGGCGTCAGCTTGACCAGCACCGGCGTGCGCGCGACTTCCTTCACCCACTCGGTGATCATCGCAGGAGTACTCGGGCACCTGGCCGACGGCGCTGCCCATGCCGCGCTCGCTCATGCCGTGCGGGCAGCCGAAATTCAGCTCCAGGCCGTCGGCGCCGGCGTCTTCGGAGCGCTGCACGATGTCGTGCCAGGCCTCGCGCTTGCGACTCCACCATCAGCGACGCGATCACGGCGTGCTTCGGGTAGCGCTTCTTCACCTCGGCGATCTCGCGCAGGTTGACTTCGATCGGCCGGTCGCGTGATCAGCTCGATATTGTTGAGCCCCATCATGCGCTGGCCGTTCCAGTCGACCGAGCGAGTAGCGCGAAGAGACGTTGATGATCGGCTCGCCGATGGTCTTCCAGACGGCGCCGCCCCAGCCGGCGTCGAACGCGCGCATGACCTGCTCGCCGCAGTTGGTGGGCGGCGCGAGGCCAGCCAGAACGGATTCGGGCAGCGGATCTGCCCGCGAACATGCGTGGTTAGGTCAGCCATGTGCTCGACGATTCCGATCGCGGCGCGCTTTCCGTCGGCCACGGCGTCCACCACTTCGCGGCCGCCGTTGACGCAATCGCCGCCGGCGAAATATTTCGGATTCGCGGTCTGCCCAGTCTCGCGATGGATTTGCACCCGGCCGTCGGCGAACTCGACGCCGCGCACGCGCGCGAGAAAATCCACCAGGCGAGACTGGCCGATCGACGGAATCACCAGGTCGCAGGCCAACTCGAAATGGCGGCCCTCGGCGTTCAGGCACGCGATCGCTTCCACAGCTCCCGTACCTTGAATTCTCATCGCCTGCACGTGCCAATGAAACCGTATGCCGTCGAGCTTGGCGAGTTCGTATTCATACTCGAACGCAGGCATGTCCCGCTCCGCCGCGGCGGTACAGGATGTGAACTTCCTCGGCGCCCAGGCGGGCGGCAGCAGTCGCGGCGTCGATGGCTGTGTTTCCCGCGCCGATTACGGCAACGCGTCTTCCGGTCCGCAGATCGCCGGTCTTGTAGCCGGCGATGAAACGCAAAGCGTCGATCACGCCGGGCAGCTCCTCGCCAGGAATGCCCAGCCGATGCACGGGTCCGAGCCCGATGCCGATGAAAATCGCGTCGAACTCGCGGTCGATTTCTTCCAGGTTCTCGCCGACCTCTTCATTCAGCCGAAATTCAACACCCATGGAGCGAATCAGGCCGACTTCCTTCAGGCTATCCGCCGGCCGCAGCTTGTATTCGGCGATTCCGTAAGTGTTCAGGCCGCCGGGCATTTCATTGCGATCGAAGATGGTGACCGCGACCCCGCGGCGCCGCAATTCTGCCGCGCACGCGAGCGAAGCCGGGCCCCCGCCGATGCAAGCAACGCGCTTGCCGCGTTCAACGCCTGCCGCAAGCGACGGGGAATTCGCGTAGAACCGATCCATCGCGTGACGCTGAAGCCGCCCGATCTCGATCGGCTGGCGATGGTACTGATGCATCACGCAGGCGCCTTCGCACAGCACGTCCACCGGGCAGACGCGGGAACAGCTTAACCCCAGAATGTTCGAATCGAGAATGGTCAGCGCGGAGCCGCGCAAGTTCCCGGTCGAGATTTTCTTGATGAACTTCGGCACGTCGATATGCGTCGGACACGCGACGGTGCAGGGAGCGTCGAAGCAGTACAGACACCGGTTCCCCTCGATGACGGCAGCCTGGGCGGCCAGCGGAGGATGCAGATCCGCGAATCGCGCCGCAAACTCTTCCGAAGACATGCCTTCAGCGCCCATACGTCAGAGGCTTTATTATGCGGCGGAGGCTGGCAGAAAATCAACGCTTACGGCGTTTTCGGAATCAAATGGACGACCAGGACGCGGCCGTCCGAGTGGAAGCCCGCTCCAGTGGCGGTGCGTGCTTCCTTCGATGCATTCGACGGCAGGATGTAACTCTCTTTCGCCACCAGACCCGTTTCATCCAGGCTTCGCCCGACGTATTCGCGCTCTGAATCGATATCGGGGTCGATCTTGTGGGTAATCTTCTTGCCCGGACGGTTGTCGCGATCGAAGCCGATGTCGTGTGTCGCCGCGCCCACCCAGAGTTCCTGCGTATCCACTTGGAACGGCGCTTTCCACAAACGCAAATGATGCCGCTGCGCGACCACCTTAATCGGCTCGGCATGCGCCATGCCGTAATCCTGAGGGCGTCCGAACAGGGTCAGAATGCTCATCGGCATTTCCACGTACGACTGCTTGTTCAACGTCTCGATGAATCCGTTGAGCAGAGCGGAGCCGGTGTCCTTGTCGACCTTCACCCATCCGGCCTCTTTAAACGTCTCGATCACATCCTGTTCTGCTCCGGCGATCACGAAATTGGTGTTATCGCCGGGGTCGCCGTCGGCATCGGTGACGCGGCGCGGGATGCGGTCGATCATTTCCAGGGTGACGGCCGGCAGACGGTAATTCGGCGTAGCGGGTTTCTCGGGCCCACGCGTGGTGAAAGCGATGGTCGCCTGAAAACTGCCGTCGAGCGATTCATTCCCGTAATTGACGCCCAGGAACAGCCGGCCGGCGCGGTGGACCTGAATTTCCTTGCGCGCTCCCGCCACAAACGCAAGGGCAGTATCGCTGGACCCGATCCGTCCGATCAAGGCGCCGAGCCCGGCTTCATTCACCGGATAGACCTTCAGCAAATCGCGAAATCCGCGCGCCTGGCCATCGGGGCCGCACGTTTTATCTTTGGGAAGCTGAAGGGCGCCTGCGGCGGTGATTACGATCACGTCGCCGGCACGAAGGTCGACATTCGTATCGGTCCACTGAACATTGGAAAAAACTTCGATCTGCTTCGACTTGATTTGCGCGTGCAGGTTCAGGTAGAGAAAAAGAGCAAGAACAAAGACCCGCATGCATTCATTTTACTAAGCGTCTACAACCTCAGAATTTTGATCGAACCGTTCGAAGTCCCCAGGTCGATCAGGGGTCCACCGGAACCGATGGTCCCTTCCAAACGATGCTTCGACAGCATTCCCCCGCGCACGCTCACGTCGAAATCCGAGGTAATCGACGAATTGGAAGTGTGGGCGCGCACCATCGCTCCCACCGCGGACGGCATGCGCACGATAATCGACGAATTGGAAGTATCGGCGTGCACCTCGCGCGCGGCGTCCATGGTCAGGTCGATGTGGCCGTTGGAACTTTCCAGGCGCACCGGCTTCGAATCGGGCTCGATCAGCCGCGCGGTGATGCTGCCGTTCGACGTGACCGCCTCAAAACTGCCTTTCTTCACGTCCGCGTAGATGCCGCCGTTCGAAGTGCGGAGCGTTGTGTCGCCGCTGACGTTCGAAATTTCCAACGACCCGTTGGAGGTCTGCGCATCCAACGAGCCTTTAATGCCGCTGGCCCGAATGCCGCCGTTAGAGGTCTTCAAATGCGTCTGTCCCTCGATCGCGTCCACGTGAATCGCGCCGTTGGAACTGACGATGTTTTGCAGCTCCGCGTGCCGTGGGACGTGAATCGTGTAGCGCGCGCCGTAATTTCCGTGGCGGTCGAAGGGTGGAACCGTGCGAATCCGAATCGAGCCGGCGGAGGGCACCACCTCGATCTTGATTTCTTTCATCCGCTCCTCGCTGTTCGCATATTTGCTGCCGTCGATCTCCACCGTATTCTGGTCCCAGCCGGAAATGTCAATCGACCCGTTAGCGTTCTCCACCTGCACGCTGCCGCCCGAGTTCAAGGGAAAACTAAAGTGAAAATCTTCGCGGTAGCGATCGGTAATGCCGCCGATATCCCAATCCTCGCAACCGCCCAGCAAACAGGCAAAACCCAAACACGCAATCCGCACAATGGTTTGCATATGGCCCCCCTAGCGACATTCTACGCAATCGTGGCGCGCCAGGTTCCGGAAAATGTCGATAATAGAAGAAATGAAGAAAATCTGCCTAAGTATCCTTTGTTTGTGCGTAGTTGCGTCGATCGCGCTGGCCCAGTCGTCCCCCAAAACCGTGCTTCACATCATTAACGTGAAGTGGAAGGAAGACGCGACACCGGAGCAGATCAACGCCGCCATCGAGGCTGCGCATCAGCTTCCGTCGAAGTATCCGGGCATCAAACGGGTGTGGACCAAGAACCTGAAATATCAGGGCCAGGAGGGCTACAAGCAGGCCATTGTGATGGAATTCGAGAGCGAGGACGCGCTGAAGAAATATGCAGACAGCGCAGCCCAACAGTGGTGGTACAAGGTGTACTTGCCGATCCGCGAAGAAAGCCACACACACGATATTTCGAATTAAGAGCTTGTCGAAAAAGGGGACAGACCGCTCTGTCCACGCACTGGAGCCTATCTAAGATCAACGCTGTGCCGTCGGGGAGAGAGTAGTCTGTCCCCTTTTTCAACAAGCTCCTAATCGGGGTCCACCAGGCGGATCATGCTGATATTCACTGTAAAAATGCGGTCGTCGGTATCTACGGTAAACGTGGGCGAGGCTTCCATCTCGATGGTGTACTCCGAGGCATCCGGCACATCGGTTTCGAGGATCCACAATCCGGTCCGGTCGATCTTCCACGTCTGAACCAGCGATCCGTTCACCCTCGCCCGAACTTCGCCGGGGACACCAGGCTCCGATGCATGACATCGAATGCGCAGCCGTTGCGGGCCCGGCTTTACGCGGGTCAGCTTCGCGACCGCGCGTGCGCCGATCCATCGATATTTATTGCCGAAGACGCCTTCCAGGTCGTACCAGCCTTCCGTCAGATGGCGTTCATGCGCCGGCTGCGAGAAATCGATAATATCTTCGCGCTCGCCGGGATAGAGTTCCTTGCGCTCGTCCGGGGGGAGCAGATTGTAGACGCCGCCTTCATTCGGAGCTGCATATCCGCAGTTGGAACATCGCAGCGTATCGGACGCGTCGCGCAAGAGAGCGCCATGACAGCCGGGACAACGCAACAGAGTTTCGAAGTTTTGAAGAGATCGTTCCGCGGGCGCTGCACCGGCCTTCTTGCAAACGGCCGCTAGAGTCCCGCCCAGTAGCCGAGCCGCGCGCCACTGCGACCCGTGTGGATCTAGTCGCACCGCCAGCGATTTGACTACGCGCTCACCCCACCCACGTTCCGGAACAAACATTTCATACTCATGCGCGGCGAAATATTTTTCCACTAGCGCGTGCCAATCCTTCAACCCCATGGTATGGTTCTGCCGGATGCCGAAGCTCTCTTCCTGATGCGCGCCGATCACGTCGCGCACCACATACCCGAGCAGACCCCAATCGTACAGACGGCGCTCCCACGGCTTCATGGTGTTGTAGTAGGGACATCGATACAGACGCAGCGAAAGCAGGCGCTTTAGCGGCTCCTCGGCGAACAGGAACACGCCGCCCGGCTGCAAGACGCGCGCCACTTCGCGAAACACGCTTTCGATGTTCATGAACTGGCTGAGCATCTGAAACGCGCACACGAAACGAAGCGATCCATCGGCAAACGGCAAATTGGCCGCGTCTCCACCGATGCGAACAGGCGAGCGCGTCAGGTTCCACGCGTCCACCAGAGCGCGGCCATGGCGCAAAGAATCCGCGGAAAGATCCAGCGCAAAGCCGTCTGCGCCAAACTCATTGGCGAGCATGTAGCTCGAATGCCCCGCGTTCGCGCCGATTTCCAGGAACGGCGTCATGCGGCCGATGAATTCTCGGTGATGGCGGATCACCTCGCCGCGACGCGTGTTCTCTTCGGCATAAATGCGCAGGTTGAGCTCGGGCTGCCCCAGCGACGCGAAGTTGTGAAACTCCACCTGCGCGCGCTTGACGGAAAAAGTCTGGCTCACGATCCGGTCAACATCTCCATGGTTAATGCGCGCAGATCGGGGACCAACACGTCGGGCGAATGCCTGGCGAGTTCCTCCGCGTCGACTACCCCGGTCGCAACCGCGATCGATCGCACTTGATTCGCCTGCGCGGCGCGAATGTCGTTGGGATGATCGCCGATCAGCGCGATCGGGCTCGCGCCGTTGATCCATCCGCGGCGCCGCGCCTGTTCCACGGCGATCCGGACCAGGCCTGCGCGGTCTTCCGCTAGCTCCGCGAATGCGCCAAAGCGAAGATAATGGCGAAGCCCGGCGCGCTCCATCTTCTTCCATCCGATGCGCGTCAAGTTTCCGGTGACCAGTCCCGTAGTCACGCCTCGGCGCGACAGTTTATAAAGCAGCCTGCGGGCCCCCGGGCACACGCGGCGTCGCAGATCCGGGCAGTTGCGCGCGTAGATCCGCTGGGCGTCTTTAACCACGGCGGGCATATGACGCCGGATGAACGCTGAAGAAGCCCCTGCGTTCCGCAACATCTCCGCGACGATGTCGCGATCGAGCATGCCTTGCACCGGCACGTTGTCGGTGGTCGTTTCGACGCCGGTAGCCTTGCGCACCGCCTCCACCAGCGCCTCGCGATGATGCGGGCCGGCGCGGCGCAGGAGCGTCCCATCGATATCGAACAGTACTAGAGACCGGTTGGCGGGCTGCCGCATGTATTTTTACTATAGCTGCTAGAATAGGCAGCGAATGCAAGTTTTAAAAGCGGGCGAGCACAAACTGCTGCTGCTCGAGCTCGATCCCGAGTTCATCGAGAACATCGCGCGCCAGGCCGGCTTCGAATTCCGGCTCGACGATCAGACGCGGCGCGTGGTGCTCGACCTGAACGCGCAAGGACGCCAAGCCCCGCTGCTGCTGTTCGATGCGGCCGATCCCGCGAACCTCGGCTGGTTCTCGCGCTGCCAGTTTTATGTGGATGGAACCAGCGGCGCGGTGCTGCAAACGCCGATCCAGCTCGCCAATCAGCGCGACCGCTCCGGCCGCGCACTGCCGCACGCGATTCGCCTGCAAATCAACAAAGAACTTCCCGCCACGTTCCGCCTGCCCAATAAGGCTCCGGTCACCGAGCAGATGGTTTACTCGGTCCTCTACAATTTTCTGAACGCGCTGCTGAATACCGGCGTGGGCGTGTGCGGCGGATCGGTGGTGAAGCCGCTCGCCGGGCGTACGGAGCCGGCCGGAAATCGGAACTGACGTGATCGAATACCAGGACGCCAGCCCGGAAGTCCGCGCCGTCTACGACGACATCATGCGTACCCGCAACACGGACTGGATCAATAATTTCTGGAAAGCGCTGGCAACCGATCCTGTGACGCTGCGCCGGACCTGGGAATCGATCAAACAGATCATGGCGCCGGGCGTGCTGGATGCGCTGACCAAGGAAATGATCTACGTCGCGGTCAGCGCGAGCAATCAGTGCGGATACTGCATCGCATCGCACACCGCGGCGGCTCGCAAAGCGGGAATGACGGATGCGCAGTTCGCGGAGCTGATGGCTGTAGTCGGCATGGCGAACGAGACCAATCGCCTCGCGAGCGGCTATCAGGTGGAAATCGACGAGCGCTTCAAAAATAAGCGGTAGAGTTCATACAGCGCCGGTAGTAACACAGCCAGCGCGAAAGCCACGCGCAGCGGATACTGAAAATGCCTCGTTGTTGAGCTGACGATCGTGTTGCCCACCCGATAGGTAATCGTATTGCGGTGCCAGGGGATATACGGCGTGCCCGCCGCGCCGCCGACATATCCAACCGCGCCCAGCACCATGTCGTAAAGCAACCGCAGCGGACGCTTGGTGAAAAAACTCACCATGACCGCGATCCAGGCGCCGATCGCCAGGCCAATCACGGCCTCCAGAAGATACGGCATCGCCTGCGGAGGGGAGTCCGGATTCATGCGGTCGACTCAATCTTAGCTCATTCGCCTGTAGTGACTGTGCTTGGAAGCCGCATAATGGAGAGGGGAGAGTTCTGTCAGGAACCAGGCATAGCGAATCGGCCGCGACGCTGCCTCTACCCCCAATGAGATCTATTCACGAGTTTCGAGAAGCAAAATCAATACCAAGGGAGTTCCAAAATATGCGAATGATTCTGACGGCGTTTACGCTGGCCGCTCTGTCCGCGACCGCGGTTCGGGCTGCGGATGCGAAGGCTGGAAAGGACGTCTACGACAAATCCTGCAAGAGCTGTCACGGCGCTGACGGGACGGCGAATCCGGGCGTTGCCAAGATGATGAAGGTCGATATCCCTGACCTGAAATCGCCGGCAGTTCAAGCCATGAGCGACGCCGATCTGAAGAAGATCGTCAGCGAAGGGAAAGGCAAGATGAAGCCGGCAGCGAGCGTCACCGGAGCGTCGCTCGACAACGTAGTCGCCTATGTCCACAGTTTGAAAAAATAGCTTTCAACGAGAGCGCGGAACGAACTCGCATAGCGGGTCGGACGCAAGCGAGTCCCCGGTGGCTTGGTACGCCCGCGCTCTCGATCCACCGCAGAGCGCATGATACTCGCACAGGCCGCAGCGGCCTTTGAACGAGCCGGGTTCATGCAGCAGTTGGAACAGAGGGGCATGCCGGTAAACGTCGGCGATCCGGTCGGTCCGAACATTGCCCGTGACCTCCGGAAGAAATCCCGCCGGGCAAATTTCGCCCGTGTTGGACACGAAAACGATGCCGTTGCCGTCGCGAATACCAAAACTCCGCGCCGCCGTGCTGCGCTTGATCTCTTCGCCCGTGAGCCCCAGGGCGTGCATCCGCTGAATGGCCACGCGCCGGTAAGACGGAGCCTCCGTTGTTGCGACCACGAACGGAGCGACGTTCGACAAATCGTAAACCCACTCCATCAGGTTCTCCGCTTGGTCGGCAGTGAGCGGCTGCAACACTTTTCCGCGGCCCACCGAAATCAGAAAGAACAGACTCCAGCGCGCGACTTTGAAATTCTTCAGCAGCTCATAAACGGCCGGCAGGTCGGACGCAGTTTCGGCGGAAACCAAAGTATTCACTTGCAGCGGCAGCTCCAGCTCCGCGGCCCAGCGCATCGCGGACATGGTGCGCTCGAACGTTCCCGGTACACCGCGAATGGAATCGTGTTTCTCCGCGGTCGACCCGTCCAGGCTGAGCCCGACGCCTTCGACGCCGTGCTCTTTCAATTTCGCCAGAACCTCGCGCGTGAGCGCGGGAGTCGCCGCGGGCGTAATCGATACGCCGATCCCCAGGCGCCGCGCTTCATCGATCAGCGTGAACAACCCCCGCCGGATCAGCGGATCTCCACCAGTCAGAATGAGTTGCGGCATCGGCGAGCCAAACTCTGGAATCTGATTCAGGAACGCCAGGCCCTCTTCCAAGGTCAGTTCCCGAGGGTCCGGCTCCGGCATGGCCGCTGCCCGGCAATGGCGGCAAGCCAGACCGCACGCCTGTGTCATTTCCCAATAGACGTTCATCGGCGTTTGGGTGTAATCGCGCACTGGGCGGCGGCTGGGGATTGATTCCGTGTGCATATGCCGTTAGACAGCACGCGACCTTCCAATTATTCGACCCGCAACATGGTCACCGGATCGATGCGCACCGCGTGAAACACCGCCGGCAGAGCGGCAAGGAACGCCGCCGCTACAATGATCGCCGACGGAACCGCGAGCATCGCCAGGTCAGTCGCTTTGACCTGATAAAGCAGCGCTTCGATGTATCGAACCGATGCCATCCCCAGCGCGATGCCTGCCAGCGCTCCCACGAATACCATGGCGAAGACGTCCGCGGTTACTCGACGCGCGATATCGCCGGAGCGTGCGCCGATCGCCATGCGAATCCCGATTTCGCGGCGCCGCTGAAATACGGAATAATCGAGCACGCCATACAGTCCCACCCCGGCGAGCAGCAGCGCAACCGCCGCGAAAAACAAAGCCAGCATGGCGAGCAGGCGTTCTCGGACGGTCTGCGCCCGGACCAGTTCCGCCTGGGTCCGAATATTGCTGACCCGAAACTCGGATCGTGCGCGCGGCACTTCCTGGCGCAGCGTCGTCGCCAACGCCAGCGGGTTCGCACTGGATGTGCGGACCATGAACGTCGCAGTACGAACCGGCTGTAATGCTCCCGTAGCGTTGACAGAATGAAAAGGGACGTAAACCGCGGGCAAAATCGGCTCTCGGATGTCACGGTAAGGGGCGTCCCGGACCACGCCGATCACCTGGTAGCGTAAGTTCCCTTTTGCGAACCACTGCCCGATCGGATTCCCGCCATTAAAGAACTGCTTCACGAAGGTCTCGTTGATAACCGCAACGCCGGGTGATGTATCAGCGGGTCGAAAATCGCGCCCGTCGATGAAGGGAATCTTCATCGTGTCGATCCAACCCGGGGAGACGCTCAGAAAGTAAGCCAGCTCAGGGCCGGGAGGCGCGCCGTTGACCGAAATGAACCCATTCCACGATCCTCCGCCGAGCAGGGGCCATCCGGCCAGCGCAACGGACTCGACGCCCGGCGTCTCGCGCAGATGCTCGGCCACCTGCTCCCAGAAAACCGGTGGCTGGGCCCGTTGCGTGACGGTATCCAGGGCAAGCAGCCGTTCCGCCGAGAAGCCGGTCGGACGATGCGATAGCCGCTCGAACGTCGCGGCAAATAGTCCGGCAACGAAGAGCACCAGGAAACAGAAAGCAACCTGCACTGCGATCAGCGCGTGCATCAAATGCCGCCGCGAGTGCGGATCGGACCCGCCTTTCAGCGCGCTCGAGGGCTTGATCGCGGAGGCTCGCACGGCCGGCGCGAGGCCGAACAGAAATGTGACGATCAGAGTCAATGCGACCCCGAATCCGAGAACTCGCCAGTCGGCTGGTAAAGACAAACGCGCGGGATTGCCCGGCGGATTGATCATCCTGACGACGAACGGCGCGGCCCACCACGCGAACACTCCGCCGAGCGCGGCCGCCAGAAACGCGATCCACGCGCTTTCGACCAGGACCAATTGCACCAGCCGCCATCGTCCCGCGCCGATCGAGACGCGCAACGCCATTTCACGCGCCCGCGCAGCCGCCTGGGCCGTCATCAGATTGGCGACGTTCGCGCACGCGATCAGCAGCACCAGCGCCACCAGTATTCCGAGAGCCAGCAGCGACGGGCGATAATCCTTCTGCAATCCGGATGCTCCGGCGGCCGCCGGCTCCAGGATTACCTTCGGCGCCAGGAATCTGTCGATGCTTTCCCTGGTCATGCCGGTGAATCCCTTGGCGCGCTCCTCTTCGAACGTCCGGTTGGTCGCGTCCAGCTTGGCGCCAACCGGTCCGACCGCCACGCCGGGCTTCACCCGCGCCATGATCCGGAGCCAGGTCCAGTCCGAGCGCGTCACGCCGGGATGCATCATGGTCGGAACGAAGATGTCCGTCACAGTACCTGGCTCGGTGCCGGTAAATGCTTTCTCGGAGACACCGACGATCCGGTACAAGTCGTCGGCTATGCGAAAATTCCGCCCGATCACTTGCGGATCCTGCCCGAAGCGGCGGGTCCAGTAATCGTACGACAGCACCGCGTAAGGATGTGCGCCGGGCTTTAGATCGTCGTCCTCGGTGAACAGCCGCCCCAGCGCCGGCTTCAACCCGAAGGAATCGAACATCCAACCCGAAACCGGCTGCACGTAGGCCTTTTCCATCTCCTGATCCGACGCGTAGGTCAGGTCCATTTGCTCCGCATACGCGATCGCGATCAGCTCGGCTTGATCTTTCACCGCGGCTCGCATCAGGCGGAAGTCGGGATACGCAAACGAATCGTAACTCTGGCGCTTGCCGTCGAAAAACGCCTCGCGATCGACCAGGTACAGCCGGTCGGGGTCGGCCACGGGCAACGGCCGCAACAGCAGCGCGTCGATCAGCCGGAACGCCGACGTGCAAGCCCCGATCGCCAGCGCCAGTGATAGAATCGCCGCCGCGGATGTGACTTTGTTCTTCTTGAGTTGCCGCCATCCGAACACCGCGTCGGCGCGCAGCGAATCGAGCCACGGGATCAGCCGCGCGTCCCGGCTTTCCTCGCGCATTCTTAGAGCGGAGCCAAAAGCGCGTCGAGCTTCCCCAGGATCGCGCCCCTGCTCCGCCGCTTCGTCGAGATGCGACTGAAGCTCCTCATCGATTTCGCGGTTCAGCCGACCGCCGCGAACCATATTTGCGATGCGTGACCAGAGTGACATACTTAGACTTCTAAGTATACAAACGTCTCAGTGTCGTGAGAGTTAGGATCAGCAAGGCCATGTCAGACAGGGCGCTGAAAAAAGTGAAATGGCGAGCCGCATCGGTTGGATCTCCGAGGCCCGCGATCAGCAGTTCGAGCCCCATCGCGATCACCAGACAAATCACTGCCGAAAGCAAACGGGAGCGCCGCACCAGCAGCAGTGCGCCGATGGCAACGCTGAACGACAAGTACCGCCAGCCGCGCCTCGCAAAGACGCGCGCTTTGAGGTCGCTCCACTGCGCGAACGCCTGACTTATCGCGCCGGGAGGATACCCTTCGCCGGGATCGAAGTTCCCGCTTCCTGGCCGCATTTTACCCGCGTCGTCCAGAGTCCGCAGAAGCAATTTGAATGCCCGCGCCGGATGCCGCATATAGAATCGCAGCAACGTACCCCCGTGAACCCGTTCCGCGAATCGCGCGACGAACGCTGGATTGGCGAAACCGCCATCCGATGAAAATGCCGTGGTATGGATAAATGCGGCGTCGGCGCGCTCGAGCTGAAACTCCCGCATCTCATCCGCCGGCGATGGCGAATCCGGAAGCAGGCCGATGTAAATCACGGTATAGATCGAATTGCGGGTATAATCGGACGGCAGCGAAAAAGCCGTCCAGCACGTCGCGATTGTCAGAACGCCGGCCGCCACCCATGGCGCGCCGCGTACCGTGCACAGCTTCCGGTAACAGATGATGAGCACCACCATCGGAATGACCATCAACACGTGCTGAGGCTTCGCGGTAACCAGAAACAGGCTGGAGATGACGAACCCAATCAGGTCGGCTGGCCTCTTCCAGAGCCAGCTTCGCAAGAATAACACCACCGTAAGCAGCAGAAACACCAGCGCGGACGCATCCATATAGAACGAGTTGAACAGGCTGACGTACATCACGTCGCAAAACGTGGCGGCGATCGCGACCAGAATCGCGAACCGCGTTTTCGGGCCGAAAAAACAGCCCAACACGGGAATCAGTAGATACATCGCGAGCAGGAAGATTCCGCCATGAATGAGCCCGATCGTACGGATATCGACTTCGCCGGATTTGGATATGACGGACGAAAGGCCGATCGCGCAGGCCGCCAGCAGCGTCTCCGAGCTGCGGAACTCGGCGTGGTAGGTGAACGCCGGATCGAAGTGAAACTTCAGCGGGGCGAAATACCACTCGAGGGCGAATGGCGATCCCAGCGAAAAGTGGCCCACCACCTTGCCGAAATCGCCGTTGTTCGCCAGAGAAACCACGGGCGGCAGCATCGATTGGTCCATCACGATGCCGGCGATCAGAAGAAAACCGATTACGTCAAGCCGCGTCCGGCCTGTAGGTTGCAATCGCGCCAGCGTATCACAACCGCAGAGCTGGCTTAGACGCTAAGCACCGGGCACGGCGAGTGCCGGATGATGCCGTATGCATGCGTCCGCAGCCGGCCCAACGTCTCGTGCAGAACACCGCGTCCGATGACAATCAGGTCCGATCCATGCCGGCGAGCCTCCTCACGGACCGCGTCGGCCACGTTTCCGACGCACACGCACAGCGGAGCCTCGACGCCCGCGGAAGCCTGTAATTCCGCAATCTGAAGACGCGCATCCGTGCGCATGTTTTCTTCAAACACCCGGTCGGTCTCGCGCGACGACCCGTTGCTCAGGCCGGGAATCACGTGAACCAGCCGCAGCGTCGCGCCGGCATCCTTTTTGAGCTTCGCGGCCCACTCCATGATCGCCACGCTGTTCGGCGTCCCATCCACTGCGCACAAAATGTTGCGGCACTTGGCGTGATCCCGTACCGGCGACTCCTCCACGTGCGCCGCCGTCCATACCGGACACTCCGCATCGTGCAGGACCTTGGCCGTCACAGACCCGAGCAGCAGGCTTCGGAACGGTCCATAGCCATGGGTCGGCATCATGATGAGCTGGACGCCCTTGGTGTGCGCGAAGTCGGTGATCACCTGCGCCGGGTCCCCGAGTTCGGCGATTCGCTCGACCGTGAAATTCGCGAACTCCTTCACCAAAGTCACGTCGAGCCTGGCTTGGAGTTCTCCCTGAAGATCCTCTGTGCTGATGACCACAGGTCCGCCCGGATCGCCAATGCCGGTGTAGGAATACTGCGGCGCCACGCTGATAAGCGTGATTTTCGCGCCATAGCGGCTCGCCATGGCTTCGACAAAGGGCACGGCTCCGCAGCAGCGCTCCGAAAAATCTATGGGGAACAAAATGTGTTTAATGTCTAACATGGCAAGCTCCTCACTGGATGAGGAGGCAAACGGCGTACCAATGCAAATGATTGTGCGTCTGAGGGTTAGCGAGGCGGCACGGAATCGGTAGCGCGTCTTCGCCCAACCCGCATGCGCGCTGGCGCGTCAAACGGCGCGTTAATTCGTGGACGGGACCGCCGCCGTCAGTTCGCCCAGCGCCTTGTTCAGCGCCTTCATTCCAGCGCGGTCGCCTCGGAAGTGGCCCATGCGCACCACCACCAGATTGTGCGACGGGATCACGAACATCTTCTGACCTCCCGCGCCATTGGCGAGATAGGCCGTCTTGGGCAGGTTCCATGCGCCGTCCCCGTTCACCCAGAACAGACCGCCATAGTTCGCCTTCTTCCAGGCCAGCGCCGGCGTGCTCACGAATTTGGCCCATCCTTCGGGCAGAATGCGTTGCCCTTGCCACATACCGTCCTGCAAATACAGAAGTCCGATGCGAGCCCAGTTGCGCGCCGTTCCGTAGTCGTAACCGGTCATCACGAAGTTGCCGTAAGGATCGGTCTCGAGCACCTGGCGTCGAATTCCGATGCGATCGAACAGCGCTCGCTGCGGAAACGTCAGGTATTCTTCGCCGCGCTTGGTGACGGCTTGTTTGATCAGGTAACCAATGGTCAACGGATCGCAGTTGCGATACCGTCCCTCCGTATTCGGCGGAAACTGCAAGGGCCGGTTAATCGAATACTGGAATACGTCGACGGCCCCCGTGTAGACGAACCAATGATCGGGATAACCTTTATCGATGCTGTAATCCGGATCCTGCTGGGCCAGGAATCGAAGACCGCCGCTCATGTGCATCAGATCGGCGATCTTGATTGCCGCGCGCGGATCGCCCGGCGCGTGCCATTCGGGGACCGGCGCGGCTTCGTCCAGACGATAGATTCCATCCTTCACCAGCAGTGCGAACAGCGTTGCCGTCAAGCTCTTACCCATCGACCAGCTTTCAAGCTGCGTATCCTTGGTAATCCCGGGCATGTAGCGCTCGGCGACGATCTGCCCCTTATAAACGACCAGAAATGACGCCGTGAGCCCCTCCGGGTCTGCAAACGCGAGATCGACAGCCTTCTCGACGCGAGCGCGATCGATGCCCGCGGGCGGAGGGTCCTTCGCCAGCTTGTCGCCCATCGGCCACGCCTGCGTCGATGCGTCCGGCAGCTTCGATTTGACTGCGACCGGCGTGAAATGAAGGCCCTCCTGCGTCTGTATGATGCATCCTTGGTCGCCATAGAACTTGGCCGACCGGCTGATCCCGCCGCGAGTCACCCTCACCGTCTTTTTCTCGCGATCGATCGTGTAAGTGTTGCGATCCTGCTGATCGTTCGGCATCATCCAGTAGCCGCTATTGTGAAACGCCTCGTCGGGGTCTCTAAGTGACACGAAGACCGCGGAGCAGAGAACCTTCGCATATCCTGCCAGCCCGAGCTCCGTCGGAGTGCCGACCGGCGCGGAGCCGGATGAAGCCGGTTGCCCGGAGAGAAACGAAATTCCCGGCAAAAAGATCAATGCAAAGATGCGTCTGCGCATAGATCAAAGTATATGCCTGTCAGGCATAAATCCCGGGGGCCTCATGCCCGATGGCTTGCACGTATTCCTGATACGATCCCGGATAAACCCGCGGTTCCCGATCCGTCCCGCTCTCGCCTCCCAGCTCCAGGACCCGTGAGCCGAGGCCGCGCAGAAAAACGCGATCGTGCGAGACGAAAATCATGGCGCCTTCGAAATCCTTCAACGCCTCCACCAGCATTTCCTTGGTGGCCAGATCCAGGTGATTGGTCGGCTCGTCGAGCACCAGGAAATTCGGCGGATTGTACAGCATCCGGGCCATGGCCAGCCGCGATTTCTCGCCTCCCGACAGCGCCCGAATCTTCTTATCCACGTCGTCTCCCGAAAACTGGAACGCGCCCGCGAGCGTCCGCAGCGACCCGATCCCCTCCTGCGGAAAATCGTTTTGAAGTTGTTCGATGACCGTCAAATCCCGATTCAGCACGTCCAGCGATTGTTGCGCGAAATATCCCATACTCAAGCTCGCGCCCAATTCCACCGTGCCCGAATCCGGCGTAAGCGCGCCGGCGATCATCTTCAGCAGCGTGGTCTTGCCCGCGCCGTTTCTTCCCATCACCGCCCACCGCTCCCCGCGGCGAATCGTGAGGTTGAACCCGTCGTAAATCACGCGCGGACCGAAACGCTTGTGCAGATCCTCAATCACCGCCACTTGGTCGCCCGATCGCGGCGGAGTCCGAAATTCGAACTTCACCACCTGGCGTTTCTTGGGCAGCACGATCTTTTCGATCTTGTCGAGCGCCTTAATCCGGCTCTGCACCTGCGCCGCTTTGGCGGCGTGGGTCCGGAAACGGTCGATAAAGCGCTGCTCCTTGGCCAGCATGGATTGCTGCCTGGCGAACGCGGCCTGCTGATTGGTTTCGCGAATCGCGCGCTCGCGTTCATAGAAATCGTAGTTGCCGGTATACGCGATGATCTCGCCCGCGTCGATCTCCGCGATCCGCGACACCAGACGGTTCATGAATTCGCGGTCATGCGAAGTCATCAGCAGCGCGCCGGAGAACGATTTGAGAAACTGCTCCAGCCAGATGATGGATTCGAGGTCGAGATGGTTGGTCGGCTCGTCCATCAGCAGCACGTCCGGCCGCCCTAGCAGAACCCGCGCCAGCGCGACGCGCATCTTCCACCCGCCCGACAGCGCCCCGGCGTCGCCGTCGATCTGGTCGTCCTTGAAGCCGAGCCCATGCAGCACCTCACGCGCCTGCGCCTCGATTCCATAGCCTCCCAGATGCTCGTACTCCTCCTGCACCTCGCCGAAACGAGCGAGAATCGCATCCAGATCCTCGGGTGCCTGTTCCATGGCCTGATGCAGGCGTTCCAGCTCATGATGCAGCTCCCCGGCGCGCCCGCTTCCGGCGATCGCTTCATCGAGCGTCGATCGTCCCCTCATCTCCTCCACGTCCTGGCGGAAATAACCGATGGTCAGCCGCTTCGGAACCGTGACTTCGCCCTCATCCGGCTCCTCTTCGCCAACCACCATTCGGAACAGCGTCGTTTTACCCGATCCGTTCGGACCCACCAGCCCGACCTTTTCGCCCGGGTTCAACTGAAATGAAGCGTCGACGAACACAAGTTGCTTGCCGTACTGCTTGTTGATACTCGAAAAAGAAATCATTGGTTATTGGTCGATATGGCGATCGCACTCATCAATGGCGGCCTGCGCATCTTTGAAGCGTCGCTCCGTGTCGGCGGTCTGCGGCTTCCAATACTTCCAGCGAGCCAGGTTCTTCTGAAACATCAGCCGAGCCCATCCGTAGTGGCGATTGGAAAACAGCATCCGCCCGTAAAGCTGATCGCGATCGGAAAGAGCCTCCACGGCTGCCAGTGTCGGATGCGAAACCGACAGCAGTTTGGTTTCGAGCGGCTTCCCTTTTTCGATCAACGCCGCAGCGTCATCGGATTTTCCGTTCGCAAAATCGCTCTCCGCTTCGCGATTTAACGCCGCCAGTTGCTCCACGGCATGCGTATATAGGGGGCCGCTGGTCGCATCGCGACCGGAAGAACCGGCCGGCCCGGAAGATCCGCATCCGCTGAGAACCGCCGCGGCCATGATCCAGCCGGCACCGAGCCGCGACCAAAGGAAGCGGTGGATGTACGCCTTTTCACACACACTCGTAAACAGAAGCACCCGCTTCCAGAATAACTGTTCGAACCCGGACATCCATTCCCGGCCGCGCGACATCTCCTTAAAACAAGCCCCCATTTATCATCAAATTAGATGGGCCGCTCAGTTGCGAATCATGCGGCATGACCTTATGGAGGGATGTTGTTTACGCAACCCGAAGGCTGCTCGGGAAGCCGGGATTTCTGGTAGTCGCGCTGCTCACGCTGGCCCTGGGAGTCGGCTTCAACGCCTCGATTTTCACGTTCGTGAACGCATTCCTGATCCGCCCGCTTCCGGTGGACCAGCCGGATCGCCTGATGAGTCTGGATTACCGCGCGGACCGAAGCTCCAGTGTTTCGTTTCCCGATTACCTGGACATTCGCGACCGGAACCAGGTCTTCAGCGGCGTCGCGGCGATCCGCCCGATGCCGATGGCGCTCAGCATCTCGAATGGCGACCAGGCCGGCACCAACCACCGGATTTGGGGCTATCTGGTTTCCGGCAATTACTTCGAACTGCTCGGCATCACTCCCTCTCGTGGAAGATTTCTGACGCCCGACGACGACGGCAAAGCTCCGAGCCCGGTCGCCGTGCTGAGCTACGGATGCTGGCAGACGCGCTTCGGCGCTGACCCGCAGATTGTCGGCAAATTGACGAAGATCAACGGCGTGCCGTTCACGATAGTAGGTGTCGCGCCGGCCGGATTCATCGGCACGGAACGGCTGTACGCGTCCGAAATCTGGGTTCCGTTCTCAGCCATCAACATCATTGAAGGCCGTGATTGGCGCGCCAGCCGCATGAATGCCAACGCCTGGAGCTTCGGCCGGCTCAGGCCTGGAGTTTCGATGAAGCAAGCCGACGCATCGCTCAGCGTGCTGGCCGCCCAGATGGCGCACGACCATCCCGGCACCAGCGACGGATTCGCCATGCACGTTACGCCTCCCGGCCTGCTAGGCAGCACGCTGCGCGGTCCGATGTTGGGTTTGAGCCTCGCGCTGATGCTGGTCGCCGGCCTGACTCTTTTGGTCGCGTGCACGAATTTATCCGGATTGATTCTGGCTCACGCCGCCGACCGCCGTAAGGAGGTCGCGATCCGGTTGGCGATCGGCGCGAGCCGGGGCGCGATCATCCGGCTGATGCTGGTGGAAAGCTTGGTGCTCGGCATAGCCGGCGGAGGGCTGGGATTGCTGACGTTCGATCTGGTTAAGCGACGGAGCGCAGGCCTGGCTACCCGCATCGGAATTTCCGCTTGCGAAATTTCAGCCGGATTGGCGCGTGATCGCGTTCGGCGTCCTCGCCGCGATGACCACCACCGCTCTTTCGGCGATTCTGCCCTCGCTGCGAGCGTCCTCCGTCGATGTCGCGCCCACGCTCAAGAATGAAACCGCGACTGGAATGATGCGCGGGCTGCATCTGCGCGACATTTATCTGGGAATCCAGGTCGCGGTGTGCATGGTCTTGCTGGCCGGCTCGGTCATGATGGTGCGAACGCTTCAGAGCACGCTGGCCATGCGCTTCGGCTTCGATCCCGACCACGCGGTCGCGTTGCGCGTCGACATGGCGACGCAGGGATACAACCAAGAGCAGGGCCGCGCGTTTCAGCGCCGCTTGATCGAAAAGATGCGCGCAATTCCAGGAATTGAAGCTGTCGGGTTGTCGAGCTCGGTTCCTTTCTCAATCGACCAGTCGACGACCATCATTACCTTCGAAGGCAAACCGATTCCGCCTATTTCCCGGATTCCGGCCGCCACCATATATCAATCGGGACCGGGATATTTCCGCGCCATGGGCACCCGATTCATCGCCGGGCGGGATTTCGACGACCGCGATCGCAAAGACGCGCCGCTGGTAGTGATCGTCAACAAAACCTTCGCGGAAAAATTGCTTCCCGGAGAAGAGCCGCTCGGCAAGCGCATCCGCTTCGGAACCGGAGGCCCGTTCTGGCAAATCGCCGGCGTGGTGGAAGCGGGCCGGTACACCACCGTCACCGAAGATCCCCGTCCCGCCATTTGGCAGCCGATCGAGCAGCAGTACAACAGCACCTCAACCGTGATCATCCGCAGCCGCCTGCGCGACCAGGAAATGCTGGCCGCGGCGCGAAAAGCGGTCGCGGAGTTGAATCCCGACATGGCCGTCTACGACGCGATGCCGATTCGCGAATTCATGAATTTCCCGCTGGCGCCGCTCCGCCTTTCCACCGGTGCGATCACGCTGATGGGAGCCTTAGCGGCCCTGCTGGCCGCCCTGGGCTTGTACGGATTACTCGCATACTCAGCCGTGCAGAGAACACGCGAAATCGGGATCCGTATGGCGCTCGGCGCAAGGTCCGGCAATGTGCTGAAGCTCTTGTTAACGCGAACCATGTTAGTGGTCGGGGTCAGCGGCGCGGCAGGGATCGTGCTGTCGTTGTTCTCGACCCGGATTCTCGCCCAGTTTCTGTACGCGAAGCCGGATCCTTCGATTTACGAATCGGTTGTCGCGCTGCTGATTGCGATCTCGGTGGTCGCTTCCCTGATTCCGGCACGGCGCGTACTGAAAATCCATCCCTCCGACGCCTTACGCCACGAGTAGGCTCCGCCTACTTTTGGTCGCCGCGACGAACCGCGAAAGTTTGTGACATTCGCTCTCCGCGGTTCGATTCTTGAATACGCACCTACCGGCACCAGATCCCCGCCAGTGCTATAGATTACTGGTATGGCACAATCTCGCCGGGCATTCCTAGGTACCGCGCTTGCCGGTGCCGCCTTACGAGCACAGGTGATTTCCCCCATCCCCACGCAACGCGACTGGTCCGGACAAAATCCAGTTCAGTATCCCGACCCCGACATCGTCGCGCTCGATCCACGCTTCCGGAAATACATGGTCGGCAACACCACCATCAGGCGGCTCTACACCGGTACGCTGTGGGCCGAAGGTCCCGCGTGGAACGGCGTGGGCCGATACCTGGTCTGGAGCGACATCCCCAACAACGTCCAGATGCGCTGGATCGAAGAAGACGCGCGTCACCGTGTTCCGCAATCCCTCCGGCTACAGCAACGGCAACACCTTCGATTTCGAGGGCCGCGAGCTTTCCTGCGAACACGGCGGCCGCCGCGTGGTCCGCTACGAACACAACGGCACCGTCACCGTGATCGCCGACAAATTCCAGGGCAAGCGCCTGAACTCGCCGAACGACATCGTCGTGCATCCCGACGGCAGCATCTGGTTCACCGACCCTCCCTACGGCATCAACGGCAACTACGAAGGCTTCAAGGCCGACAAGGAACTGAAAGAAGCGGTCTATCGCGTCGATCCGAAAACCGGCCAGATGGACATGATCACCGACGAAATGACCGGCCCCAACGGCATCTGCTTTTCGCCGGACTACAAGAAGGTCTATGTCGCCGACACCGGCACCGGCCGCGAGATCCGAGTGTGGGATCTGGATGGCGCGAAAATTCGCAACGGCAAGCGATTCGTCCAGCTCGACATTCCCGGCAGCAATGGACGCCCGCGGCCGCCGACGGCATCCGCTGCGACGTCGACGGCAACGTGTGGGCGGGCGCGCGTCCGGGCGTTCAGATCATCACCCCGGGCGGCGAACGCATCGGCATGATCCGCCTGCCTGAAAACTGCGCGAACATCTGCTTCGGCGGCACCAAGCGGAATCGGCTGTTCATGGCCGCCAGCCAGTCGCTGTATTCGGTGTATGTGCTCACCACCGGCGCGCACATAACCTGATGGAGGCATCGCGAACACCACAGGAGGCGCGCTGAAACAAAAGCTACGCGTCGCAGTCCGATCCATCCTGGCCGGCTGGTTGACGCTGCTACCGGTCAGCTACTTCTTAGGACGCCCGCTGCTCAACTGGATCGCGCCGTTTCTGGGGATCCGCTGGCTGCCCACCGCCCAACTGGCGCTCGATTGCTGCATCTTCACGGCCACCGGCTGGGTGATCGGCTGCTGGAACCGAGCGCACGCCGTATTTGCCGTCCTGGTTTTCGCGGCGACTCTCACGCTCTGGGATTTCAGCCCGATTCTGGAACTCGACGTCCCGTGGCTTCTACGCCTGGTCGCAGACAGCTTCCACGCCAGCCGTTATCTGCCATCCTTAGCGGCCACGGCGGCGACCCACGCATTTCTATTCGGAAGCCTGATCGCCGGAGGAACGCTCGCGCGCCCGGCGCAAAAACCCGTGTCCATCTTTCGCGACGATCAATCCACCAGCGCTTCGTAAGCCATGCGCTTGAACTGATCTCCCGCCATCACGTTGGGCGGCAGCATCTGCATCAGGAACACGCCGACCATCTGCTCTTTCGGATCGATCCAAAACGCAGTGCCCGCCGCGCCGCCCCAATAATATTCGCCTTGCGACCCGACCGTCGCCGTCGTGCCCGGCCCGCGATTCACGGCGAACGTCAGGCCGAATCCGTAGCCCTCCGGCAGCAGACCCGCACGCCCGAGATTGCCCAGATGATCGCTGCGCATCAGCTCCACCGTCTTGCGCCCCAGCAGCCGCGTGCCTTCCAGTTGCCCGTCCTGAAGCAGCATGGTGACGAAGCGAGCGTAATCGTCGAGGGTCCCTACCGATCCCGCGCCGCCCAGCAGCAGCGCCGGTTTCTCTTTATATGTATCCTGCGGACCGCCCTTGGTCGGCTCGATGCCGCCGCCTTTTTTCGGCGTGTACAGCGTTGCCAGGCGATTCCACTTGGCTTCCGGAACGAAAAATCCCGAGTCCTTCATCCCCAGCGGCTTGTAAACTCTTTGTTCGAAAAACTGATCCAGCGGCATCCCCGAAATCGCTTCCACCAGCCGCCCCAAAACGTCGATCGAGTATCCGTAGCGGAACGTCGTGCCCGGCTGATCGTTCAACGGCGCCGTCGCCAGCCGCTTCACCGCTTCGGCGAGATTGAACGAAACGTGCGGCGCGCCTCCCAGCATTTCGAGCTTCTTATACGCCGGATCGCCGTTCTCATCCTTCGGCCCGGTATAGTCCAGGCCGGTCGTGTGCCGGAACAGATCGCGCACCGTAACGGGATGATCCGCTGGCACGGTGTAATAGATTCGCTTGCCAGAAGCATCGGTCGATTCCTTCGCCACGCGCATATGCTCGAACTCGGGCAAATATTTCGAAACCGGATCGCTCAGCGAAAACTTGCCTTCCTCATACAGCATCATCGCGGAGACGCCCGTGATGGCTTTCGTCATCGAATACATGCGCACAATGGTGTCGAACTTGTAGTCGCCCCAGGTCTGCCGGAACACGACTTTCCCGTTTCTGGCAATCAGTCCCGACGCGCCCATCAGTCGTCCCGCCGCGACATGATCCCGCATTACCGCGTCGATGCGATTCAAACGCTCCTGCGAAAATCCGGCTTGTTCGGGAGCGCCGGTAGGAAGCTCGGCCGCGAACACGAACGAAATCGCCAGGCCGAATAAAGGAAGCAGCTTTGAAATTCGAGTCATTTGGTTAGCAATTGTACAACACCGCTCGGATGCAATCCACGCTGAAACTGCTATGTTGATCTCTGAGGAAATTCTAGGGGCGCGCTCGCGTGAAAACAATTCTCCTGACAATGATTGCGGCAGTTCTTTCGATGGGGCAGTCGTTTCCGAAGCGTCCTCCCGCCGATCCGGCAGTGGTGGCGCGCGGCAAAGCGCTGTACGGCGTGAATTGCAACTTCTGCCACGGCTCCGATGCACGAGGCGGAGAGGGCGGAAACAATCTTCTCCGCTCCGACATAGTCCTGAACGATCAAAATGGCGAGCGGATCGCGACCATCGTTCAGACCGGCCGCGGCGAGATGCCTAAGATCAACCTGAACACCGAGCAGATCGCCGACATCGCCGCATTTCTTCACAGCTTCCAGGTCGGCGGATACGACATCTCGCGCATGGTGCCGCCCAGCATTCTGGTTGGCGATGCCAAAGCTGGAGAAGAGGTGTTCAAAACCAAGTGCGCTTCGTGCCACTCGGCTGGCGGCGATCTTAAAGGCATCGCATCCAAGATCACCGATCATAAAATGCTTCAAAATGTTTTTCTGATGCCCAGCCGTCGAGGATCGCCGATTACCGTCCCGCCAGTCACCGTGACGGTGACTCTACCCTCCGGCCAAAAAGCGGAAGGCAGACTGGTTCGGATCGACGACTTTATCGTCACGCTCGCCGATGCCGAAGGAACGCAAAAAACCTTTCGCCGCGAAGGCGATACGCCCAAGGTCGAAATTCACGATCCTGTTAAGCCCCATCGCGACCTTCTGCCCACCTATTCGGATAAAGACATACACAATCTGACTTCTTATCTGGTGACTCTGAAATGATCGCCATCCTGCGCGGAACGCGACTATCCACCGCATCCTTTGGTCGCGGCTCGTTGTCGGCACTTTCAATTATCAGCCGCTTAACGAGCCGCGACCAAAGGAAGCGGTGGGTATCGCGAGTCATTCACACTCCACTTCTAATCCTGTTACCCGCGTTCGCCGCCGCGCAGATGCTCGATCCGGCGCTGCTCACCAAATCGCTCGGCGATTCATGGCCGACCTATTCAGGCGATTATTCCAGCAAACGCTACAGCTCCCTGAAGCAGATCAATCAACTCAACGTTAAGCACCTGACTCTGGCCTGGGCCGGCAGAGTCACACCCGGATCTGCTACGCCCACTGGGCAGCCCACGACCATCGTCGGCGGCGAAGCGCCTCCCGAGGCGCCGGGATTCACTGGCGGCGCAGTTCGCGCATCCATTCTCGAAGTGGACGGCATCCTCTACTTCTCCTCTCCCGATAATGCATGGGCCATGGATGCTCGCGACGGCCATGTCCTTTGGCATTACTTCTGGAAGACCCGCGGCGGCACGCATATCGGCAACCGCGGCCTCGGCATGTGGGGAAACTGGCTGTACATGGAAACCCCTGACGATTTCCTGCTTTGTCTCGACGCGAAAACCGGAAAGGAACGCTGGCACAAGGAAATCGCGAATTTCAATCAGCAATATTTTTCCACCATGGCTCCGGTTGTGATCGGAAACCACGTCATCATCGGCACCGGTAACGACCTTGACGAACCCGGCTACGTGCAGGCCCGCGATCCCGAAACCGGCGAGATCCAATGGACCGTCTACACCGTCCCAACCAAGAGCGGCGATCCGGGCCTCGAAACCTGGGGCAGTCTCGACGGCGCGAAACACGGCGCCGGCAATGTGTGGATCCCCGGATCATACGATCCCGAAACGCACCTGTACATCTTCGGCACCGGAAACCCATCGCCGGCCTATACCAATCCTCCCAGCCGCGATGGCGACAATCTTTACACCTGTTCGATCATGGCGGTCAACATCGATACCGGCAAAATGGCGTGGTATTACCAGCTAAATCCCCACGACACGCATGATTGGGATTCCACGGAAACTCCGATCCTGGTCGATGGCGATTTCAACGGAAAACCTCGCAAAATGGCCCTCCACGCCGACCGCAACGGCTATTTCTTCGTCCTCGACCGGACCACCGGCGAGCATCTCCTCACCGGCAAATTCTCTATCGCGGCGAATTGGGCCAAAGGAGTGAACCAGAAAGGCCAGCCGGTTCGCAATCCTGAAAAAGATTCCTCCGTGCCCGGCGCGCTTGTCTCGCCCGACAATACCGGCGCGACCAATTGGCCTCCGCCCAGCTATTCGCCCGATACCGGTTTGTTCTATGTCCCGACCAACGACGCCTACTCGATGTATTACTTAACCGAAACCGATCCTCGCGGCGCGATGGGACTCGGCGGCAAGGAAGAAGACGGACTCGGTTCCATGGGCGGAGCTTTGACCGCCATCGATTACAAAACCGGAAAGGTCGCCTGGAGGCACCGCTATCCAGGCACCAGCGGAAACCTCGGAAACGGCATGCTCACCACGGCTGGAAGACTCCTGTTTGCGGGCGATGCCGGCGGCAACCTGGTCGCCTACGATCCCGCCAACGGGAAAATTCTCTGGCACACCCGCATCGGCCAGGTGACCAATGCGCCTGAGACCTACATGCTCGACGGACACCAATACATTCTGATCGCCGGAGGCGACACTCTTTATGCCTTCACGCTCTACTAAAATGATTCGACTCTACCTGCTGCTGACAATCCCGCTCCTCGCCCAGCCCGTGAAGTTTCGCGAGCACCTGATCGCCACCGGCCAAACCGGCGGATATCAAGTCGTGATCGCCGACCTGAATCACGACGGCAAACCCGACCTGATCGCGCTGGCGTCCGGTCTCAAGGAACTCGCGTGGTACGAAAATCCCGGTTGGGAAAAACACGTGATCGTCGATGGAATCCGCCAGCCCATCAACCTCGCCGTCGTGAATCCCGATACCATCGCGCTGGCGCACGAATTTTCCCCGCAAGCCAAGCGCAGCATCGGCGTCGTATCGATCTTGGAACGCACCGGCGATACATGGAAGCGCACCGATATCGACAAACTCCCGACGTCTCATCGTCTCCGCATGTGGAACGGACTGCTGGTCAACGCTCCCCTCACCGCCGCCGATGCGGAAGCTCCCGATTATCGCGGCCATACTCCGCTGGTGTTCTACAAACCCGGTGAGTGGACCCGCACTCTGATCACCGATGCCGACGAAGGCGTAGTTCACTGCATCTATCCCGTCGATTGGGACGGGCGCAATGCTCTCCTGACCGCGAGTTTCCAGGGAGTCCATGTGATCGAGCGCGCCAAGGACGGCTCCTTCACGCGAACCAAACTCACCGCAGGCAGTCCCGATGCATGGCCGAAAAGCGGAGCCAGCGACGTAGCCGTCGGGCATCTTGGAAAAACCCGATTCTTCACCACCATCGAGCCCTGGCACGGATACCAGGTCGCCGTCTATACCGAAAATAAAGGCGTCTGGCAGCGCGAAGTGATCGACTCGACCTTAGTCGACGCCCACACATTATTAACCGCCGACCTGGACGCGAACGGCAAAGACGTGATCATCGCCGGCTACCGCGGCAAAGGCGCCAGCGTAAATCTATATCGCTTCGACGGCCAGCATTGGACCAAGACGCTGCTCGACGAAGGCGGCATGGCCGCGGCCGGCTGTGCGGTCGCCGACCTTAATGGCGATGGACGCCTAAACGTCGCCTGCATCGGAACCTCCACCGCCAATCTGAAGTGGTACGAAAACCTCGGCAGCGAACGGTAGTCAAAAGCGACCAAACCCAAACCTGCGCGTAGTCACCCAGGATCTCTTGGCAAGGTCTAAATGCTTCCCTTAGGATCGAACCACCGCGTGAGGGGATGTGAAAACCCGCTATATTGACCGCTTCCTCTGGTCGCGGCTCGCTAAGTTGCTGATATCTGCGAGCCGCGACCAAAGGAAGCGGTGGATCCTGACGATTCGCTCAGGCTTATGAATCAGCGGCTTTCGCAATTTTCGACAGGCTCTAAGAAAAGGTACCAGCCGTGCACCTCCGAAGTCAGGGGCGCTCGGATGAAGATCGCAGATCAGATCGCTGAACCCGCCGTCTCCCCGACGCCGCCGCTCCGAAAAGCGCCCAAGAAACGACCGCTCAAGAAACGCCTTCTCGCGGTAGCGGCTCTGATCCTAATCGCCGCAGCTGGTGTATCCATCTATTACTGGAACCTTCCCACCATCGAGTACCTGACCGCGCGTGTCGACCGCGGAGACATCGATAGCACCGTAACCACCACCGGCAACCTGAACGCAGTGGTTACCGTGCAGGTCGGCAGCCAGGTATCCGGAAACATCAAAGCTCTGTACGCCGATTTCAACACCAAAGTAAAGAAAGACCAGTTAGTAGCGCTCATCGATCCTGCTCCTTTTCAGGCCGCCGTGGACCAGTCGAAAGCTACGCTCAACTCCGCCAAAGCCGAAGTGCTCACCGCGCAAGCATCGCTCGCAAAATCCCAGTCCGACCTCGCCACTGCCGTGGCCAACGTCGCCAGCCAGCAGGCAAATCTCGTAAAGGCGCAGAGCGCGGTGGACCTCGCCAAAGTCCAGGTCGACCGCAGGCGCATTCTAGTTCAGCAGCAGGCAACTTCGCAGGAAGATTACGACACCGCCAAAGCCACTTACGATCAGGCGCTGGCCAGCGTCGATGCCGCCAAGGCAGCCGTGAGCGCCGCGCAGGCTTCCGCGGATTCCGCCAGAAAAGCAGTGGACGTCGCGCAGGCGCAGCAGCAACAAGCGGAGGCCACCGTCCAGCAGAACGCCGCTGCCTTGGCGCAGGCGCAATTGAACCTGGATCACACTCGAATCATCGCGCCGGTGGACGGCACGGTGGAGTCCCGCAACATGGACGTCGGGCAAACCGTGGCGGCGTCGTTTCAAGCCCCGACCATTTTCGTGATCGCGCAGGATCTCACCAAAATGCAGGTCGACACCAACGTGGGCGAGGCCGATGTTTCTGCGATCCGGTTGGATCAGCAGGCTAACTTTTCGGTCGACGCTTATCCCGGCCAGGTTTTCGCGGGAAAAGTCTGGCAGATTCGCCAGGCGCCGATTAACGTTCAGAACGTGATCACCTATGACGTTGTGATCGCCGTATCCAACCCCGACTTGAAGCTTTTCCCCGGCATGACCGCCAACGCCACCATCTTCACCAACCACGCGTCGAATGCGCTTCGGATTCCCAAGGCCGCCCTGAGATTTCATCCACGAGCAGCGTCAGCCGCTACGGGAAAAAGCGCGCCTGCCCCGGTTTCCAGCCCGCAGGCGCAGCCGAAACAGACCGTTTACGTGCTGGACGATCGCGGCCAACTGAAGCCCTTGCAGCTCCAGCTCGGCATCAGCGATCCCAATTACGTGCAGGTTCTCGATGGCCCGCTGCGGGAGGGCCAGGAACTCATCGTCGGAATGAAAGGCGCAGCGCCGGCGGCCGCACCATCGCAAGGCCAGGGCGCCGGCGGCAGGCGGGTTGGATTTTAGAAAGGCTTCTTGTGGCTACCGAGCTGATTCGCGTCGAAGATCTCACCAAGACCTACTTGTTGGGTGAGATTGAGGTAAACGCGTTGTCCGGCGTCACCACCAGCATCGGCCAAGGCAGCTTCGTCGCCATCATGGGACCCTCCGGCTCGGGAAAATCGACCTTCATGAACATCCTCGGCTGCCTGGACCGTCCGACCTCCGGCACGTATTATTTAGACGGCATCAGCGTCGGCGAACTGGATCGCGATAAGTTGGCCGAAATCCGCAATAAGAAAATCGGATTCGTGTTTCAACAATTCAATCTGCTGGCGCGGACCAGCGCGATCAAGAACGTACAGCTCCCGCTGCTGTACAACGACCACGACTCGGGCGACGCCGAAGAACGCGCCTTGAAAGCTCTCTCCATCGTCGGCCTGGCCGAGCGAGCCTATCATCGACCCAGCCAGCTCTCCGGCGGACAGCAGCAGCGCGTTGCCATCGCCCGCAGCCTGATCAACGATCCGCAGCTCATCCTTGCAGACGAACCGACCGGCGCGCTCGATTCCCGCACCAGCGTCGAAATCATGGCCATTTTTCAGCGCCTGAACTCGGAACACGGAATCACCGTCGTGTTAGTCACGCACGAACCGGATATCTCCTGCTTTGCGGAGCGGATTCTCAGCTTCAAAGATGGACGCCTGGTGAACGACGAGCGCGTGAAGGGCCGGCGCCAGGCCGCGCGCGATCTCGAGGCCGTGGTCTTATGAAAAAGCTGATTCACAGCCTGACCATCGCGTTCGACGCGCTGCGAATCAATAAAATGCGTTCCGCGCTGACCATGCTGGGAATCATCATCGGAGTGGCGGCCGTGATCGCGATGGTAGCCGTCGGCTCAGGGGCGGAAGAGCGGATCCGGCAGCAGATCGCCTCCATCGGCAGCAACGTGATTGTGGTGCTCTCCGGCAGCCTCACCAGTTCGGGAATCCGCATGGGCACGGGCAACGCGCCAACGCTGACAGAGGATGATGCCAGGGCCATCGTGCGGGAATGCGATGGCGTCGCGCTCGCCACGCCCGCCGTGCGCGGCGGAGTGCAAGCGGTCTACGGCAACAACAACTGGGGCACGCAAGTCATGGGGACCACGCCCGATTACCTCCCCATTCGCGACATCCAGATCGAGGCAGGCCAGCCCTTCACCAACGCCGACGTCGAGGCTACAGCCGGTGTCGCGCTGCTCGGCAAGACAGTGGTCGACAACTCTGTTCTACGGCGCAGACCCGGTGGGCCGCACCATCCGCATCAAGACTGTCTCCGTTCACTGTCATCGGCACGCTGGTGCCCAAAGGGCAGTCGCCCAGCGGCCAGGATCAGGACGATGTCATCCTGATGCCCATCAGCACCGCGAAGAAAAGAGTCATCGGCGTCAGCCAGGCCAACTACGCATCGCGGTCGGTTCCATCGTGGTGCAGGCCAAGGAGGGCCAAAGCGACGGACGCTCAAGATCAGATGAAGAGTCTTCTCCGCCAGCGCCACCACTTGCAATGCGAACGAAGACGACGATTTCACGATTCGCAATATGGAAGAAGTCTTCCGGGCTCAGGAAAACTCAGCTCGCGTCATGTCCATTCTGCTGGCCGCGATCGCTTCCGTATCGCTGATCGTCGGCGGGATCGGAATCATGAACATCATGCTGGTTTCGGTGACCGAGCGCACCCGGGAAATCGGTCTCAGGCAGGCGGTAGGCGCCAAGACCACGGATATTCTGGGCCAGTTCCTGGCGGAAGCGGTGACGCTCTCGCTCGCCGGCGGCGCCGCCGGAGTCGCAACGGGAGTGGCCGCGAGCATCCTCATCTCCTATTTCGCCGGCTGGTCGACGCTAGCTCAGCATCACCGCAATCATGGTCGCGTTCCTGTTCTCCGGCCTGGTGGGAGTCTTTTTCGGCTACTACCCGGCGCGCAAAGCCGCGTACATGGATCCGATCGAGGCTTTGCGATACGAATGAAGATTCGACGAGTTACTGGATCGCCGCGTACACCGTCCGGTCCGCGAAAATCGATGAGTGCTTCCTGACGAGTCTGCGGTCCCTGCCTGCGGTCACACTTTCACATTTCAACAGCCTAACGAGCCGCGACCGCAGGAAGCGGTGGATGACGCGGGTTTTAACACCGGACCCCGGCGGCGGAAAGGCCCGCGGTTTCTGCAATTTCGGAGCCGCACGCGTCAGCGAGCGATATTAATCGCAGCCAGATGGCTGACTGTAGTTCCCCTTTGGGCCAAGCGGGCGTCATCCGCCGCGCATATGTTATAGTGAGGTTTCATGTCCGTCCACCTGCATCATCGCCATCATCACCGGCATGCAGCATTGCGACGGGCTTACTCTTAATAGGAAATCAAACACGGATCGAAGAGCCCGCCGCAAATGGCGGGCTTTTTTATTTTGGATAGGACGCCATATGGAACTCGACTTCAGCAAGCTCGACGGATTGATCGCCGCGATCATTCAGGATCACCTCACCGGCCGCGTTCTCATGCTCGGCTTCATGAACGAAGAAGCGTTTCGACGTACCGTCGAAACCGGCTATGCCACTTTCTTCAGCCGCTCCCGCAACAAGCTGTGGCTCAAAGGCGAAAGCTCCGGCCATCGCCTGGCCGTGAAGGAAATCTCCACCGATTGCGATCAGGACGCGTTGCTTCTGAAAGTCGAAGCGCTCGGTCCCGGCGTCTGCCACGAAGGATATGAAAGCTGTTTCTTCCGCCGCCTGAATGACGGCGCATGGGTGGTCCATGAATCGCGCACCTATGATCCAAACGCGGTCTACGGGAGCTAAAGCGTGAAACTGAAACTCGGCATTCCCAAGGGCAGCTTGGAAAACGCGACAGTCGAATTATTTCGACGCGCCGGCTTCGTCATCACCACCAGCAGCCGCTCCTATTTCCCCGCCATCGACGACCCCGAGATCGAGTGCATGCTGATCCGCGCCCAGGAAATGGCCCGCTACGTTCAGGACGGCGTTCTCGATGCCGGCCTCACCGGACGCGACTGGGTGGAGGAGAGCGAAGCCCAAGTCCAGACGGTCGCCGATCTCATTTACGCCAAGCAGAGCTTCGGCAAAGTGCGCTGGGTGCTGGCCGCGCCCGAATCCTCGCCTTTTCGCTCCGTCAAGGATCTGGAAGGCAAGGTCATCGCGACTGAGCTGGTTTCCGCCACCAAGCGCTACCTCGCCGCGAACGGCGTCACCGCCAAAGTAGAATTCAGTTGGGGCGCGACCGAAGTGAAACCGCCTGAACTCGCCGACGCCATCGTCGAAGTTACCGAAACCGGATCGTCTCTTCGAGCCAACAAACTCCGGATCATCGAGACCGTCATGGAATCGAACACGCAACTGATCGCCAATCTCGATTCCTGGAAAGAGGCAGCCAAGCGCCGCAAACTCGAAGATATCCGCATGCTGCTCGAAGGCGCGATTAATGCTCTGGGCAAAGTCGGCCTGATGCTGAACGTGGAAAAAAAGAACCTCGCGGCCGTTCTAGCCGTTCTGCCCGCTCTGAAAAACCCGACCATCTCGCATCTCAGCGACGCCGAGTGGCTCGCGGTCAATACCATCCTCGACGAATCCACCGTGCGCACTATTATTCCGCGTCTCAAAGAAGCTGGCGCGCAGGGCATCGTCGAATATCCTCTAAACAAAATCGTGATGTGATGATCAAAATTCTCGATTACGACCAAGCCCGCACTCTGATCGCGCGCAAAACCGTTCGCCTGGAAGAAGCCGAGCGCATCGTGGCTCCCATCCTCGCCGATGTTCGCGCTCGTGGCGACGCCGCCGTAGCGGAATACACACGCAAGCTCGACGCCAACTACGAACCCAAGCAGCCCTCCGCCGCGCCGGCTCTGATCGACGCCACCAAGCACGCGGCAGCCAACATCCGCGAGTACGCGCAGTCCCAACTCCCTCAAGAACGAATCGTCGACTATCCCGACGGCCGCCGCCTTGGCCACATCGTTCGACCGCTCGATTCGATGGCCGCCTACATCCCCGCCGGCCGCTATCCGCTGCCGTCCACCTTATTGATGACCATTATCCCCGCGCAAGTCGCCGGTGTCGCCGTCACCTGCGTCGCCTGCCCGAACCCCAGCCAGGAAATTCTGTGGATGTCGGACTGGCTGAACGTCACGCATTTCTTCCGGATGGGCGGAGCGCAAGCCATCGCGGCCTTCGCCTACGGAACCGAAACCGTGCCCAAAGTCGACCGCATCGTCGGACCCGGAAATATCTACGTCGCCGCCGCGAAGAAACTGATCGCCGGCGAAACTGGTATCGACTTCATCGCCGGCCCCACCGAAATCGTCATCATCGCCGCCGAGGGTAACCCGTGCTGGCTCGCCGCCGATATGCTCGCCCAAGCCGAGCACGACGTCGACGCTTCGTCCATCCTTCTGACCACATCGCGCGCTTTGGCCGAGTCGGTCGCATCGGAAATCGAGCGCCAGCTCGCAACTCTCTCCACTGCCCCTGTCGCGCGCCAGTCCATCGACTCGAACGGAACCATCGTGGTTCTCGACTCTCTCGAACGTGCCGTCGAATTTTCCAACGCCCTCGCGCCCGAACACCTCAACCTGGAAAATCCGAGCCTTCTTCCCCTGGTGAAGCACGCCGGCAGCGTTTTCCTGGGACCCTTCAGTCCCGAAGCGGCCGGCGATTACGCTTCCGGTCCCAACCACGTCCTTCCCACCTCGGGAACCGCACGTCTGCGCGGCGGCCTCTCCGCCGCCGACTTCGTCAAAGTAATTTCCGTTCAGCAAATGACGCAACCCGGCTTAGCGAAACTCGTCCCATCTATAACCGCTCTCGCGCGAGCCGAGGGTCTTGAAGCGCATGCCCGCTCCGCGGAGGTTCGGTTTGTATAAAAAAATGCCTAATCCCCGCGATGCCGTCCGAAAAATGGCGCCTTATTCTCCGCCTACCGGCGATCGAGCCGGCAAGTTGCGCCTCGACTTCAACGAAAACACCATCGGCTGCTCGCCGCATGTGATCGATTTCATCACCCGGCGTCTCACCGCCGATCAGCTCTCGATGTATCCCGATTACACCGAAGCCTTCGCCGAACTCGCTGCGTTCTTCAACGTTTCGCCCACAGAACTGGCTCTGACCAACGGCACCGACGAAGCCATTCAGCTATTAGTCAATACCTTCGTCAACCCCGGCGACGACGTCGTGCTCTTGAATCCCTCTTACGCGATGTACCGCTTCTATGCGAGCCTCGCCGGCGCCGCGATCCGCGACGTGGAGTATCGCGACGACGGCGTAGTGTTTCCCCTCGACGATCTGTTAGCCGCGCTCCGCCCGTCGACCAAAGCCGTTCTGATCGCGAATCCCAACAACCCCACCGGCGTCGGCACCTCGCTCGAAAATCTGGGCAAGATTCTCGAAGCCGCCCCCGAAGCCGCCATCCTTATCGATGAAGCGTATTTCGAATTTTCCGGCGTGACCACCCTTCCCTGGATCAACGAACATCCCAATCTCTTCGTCAGCCGCACCTTCTCGAAAGCCTTCGGAATGGCCGCGATGCGCTGCGGCTGCCTGTTTTCAAACGCTGAAAATGTCCAGTGGCTCCGCAAAGCCCAGTCTCCCTACAGCGTGAACACTCTGGCCGTCCTCGCCGCCCGAGCCGCGATTCAGGATCGTAAAACGGTAGAGACCTACGTCGCCGAAGTGCTCGCCGCCCGAACCCTGGTCTGCAACGGCCTCGATAAATTGGGCATTTCTTTCTTTCCCACCGCCGCCAATTTCGTCTTATTCCGCGCCGGCGACCGAGCCATTCCCATCCGCGACGCCCTCCGCGAGCGCGGCGTTCTGGTTCGCGACCGCAGCTATGAAATCCCCGGATGCGTCCGCGTCACCATCGGCACGCGCGCCCAGATGACCCGTTTCCTCGAAGAACTGGAAAAACTGTGGACCAGATAATCGTCTTCGACATGGACGGCGTCCTCACCGAGGTTTCCGAATCCTACCGCGAAGCCATTGTCCAGACCGTCGAACACTTTACCAACCAGCGCATCACCCGCGATCTCATCCAGCAGTATAAAAATCAAGGCGGCTGGAACAACGACTGGGCGCTCTCCCAACAAATCGCCGCCGACTTGGGAACGCGAATCGAATACGCCCGCGTGGTCGACCGCTTCAACCAAATCTTCCTGGGCCAAAATGGCGACGGCCTCATCCAGCGCGAACAATGGTTCCCGCAACCGGGCCTGCTCGAACGTCTCACCGCTCGCCACAACCTGGCGATTTTCACCGGCCGCTCGCGTCACGAAGCCGCCATCTCACTTCTCCGCTTCGCGACGCATCTCACCTTCGATCCCATCATCTGCGCCGACGACGTAGCCGCCGGCAAACCCGCCCCCGATGGATTATTCGCCATCCAGCGCCAAAATCCCGGGCGCAAACTGGTCTATGTCGGGGACACCGTCGACGATGCGCGCTCCGCCCGGGCCGCCGACGTCCCGTTCATCGGAATCGCCGCGCAAAATCAATCTCGCCGCCAGGATCTGATCCGCCTGTTCGAGCAGGAACGCGCCATCGCAATTCTGGAAAACATCAACCAGATCGAATCGGTCTTATGAGGAAAGCCTCACTCGAACGCAACACTAAAGAAACCCGCATCCGCGGCAGCCTCAAAATCGAAGGCCGAGGAGCCTACAACATTTCAACCGGAATCCGTTTCCTTGACCACATGCTGGAATTGTTCGCCAAGCACGGCGCTTTCGATCTGACGCTCGCCGCCCAAGGCGACCTCGATGTCGATCAGCATCACACCGTCGAAGACACCGGCATCGTCCTCGGCCAGCTTTTCTCGAAGGCTCTCGGCGACCGCCGCGGTATCAATCGAGCCGGCTATTTTGTCCTCCCCATGGACGAAACCCTGGCCGTCGTCGCCCTCGACCTCGGCGGCCGACCCGCGCTAGTTTATCGCGATCTCGTGAAAGTCCGCCTGGTCGGCGATCTGCAAACCGAATTGCTCGAAGATTTCTTCAACGGCTTCGTGAATCATGCCGGCGCGAATCTCCACGCCAAGGTTCTCTACGGCCGCTCCAGCCACCACAAGATCGAAGCGATCTTCAAATGCTTCGCCCGCGCCATGCGCTATGCCTGCTCGAAGGACCCGCGCCTGAAAGACCAGTTGCCATCCACCAAAGGCCTCCTGTGATCTCGATCATCGATTACGGCGCCGGCAATCTTCGCTCCGTCGAAAACACGCTGACTGCCATTGGAGCCGATTACCAGCTGATCCACACCGCCGAGTCCCTTCGCCTCGCGACGAAAATCATCCTTCCCGGCGTCGGTCACTTCGGCCAGATGATGCGCGCTCTCGATCCGCTGCGCTCCGCCCTGCTCGATCGAATCCACGCCGGCATCCCCTTCCTCGGCATCTGCCTCGGCCTGCAAGCCCTGTTCGATTCGAGCGAAGAAGCTCCCGAAGCGCAGGGCTTCGGTCTCCTCGCAGGCCAAGTCCGCCGATTCTCCACCGCTGCCCGAGTCCCGCACATGGGCTGGAATAATCTGACCCTCCTCCGCGAATCGCGCCTTCTCGAAGGGACCGTCGACCACCCCTACGTCTACTTCGCCAACAGCTACTACGCCCCGATCGTCCCCGCGGCCTCCGCATCGTGCGACTACGGCGTCCCGTTCAGCGCCGTCATCGAACAAGCCAATATTTACGGCGTCCAGTTCCATCCCGAAAAATCAGGACCCGCCGGCCAGCGGATCGTGAAAAATTTCACGCAGCTATGCTCGTAAAGCGCATCATCCCCTGTCTCAACGTCAGCGCAGGCCGCGTCGTCAAAGGGATCAACTTCGTCAACCTGCACGATGCGGGCGACCCAGTGGAGCTGGCCGCACGCTACAACGAACAGGGTGCCGATGAGCTGGTGTTCCTCGACATCACCGCCTCCAGCGATAATCGCGACACCATGGTCGACGTAGTCGCGCGCACCGCCCGCGAAGTTTTCATCCCGCTCACCGTCGGCGGCGGAATCCGTTCAGTCGAAGATGCCCGCCGCATCCTCCACGCCGGCGCCGACAAAGTCAGCATCAACACCGCCGCGGTTCACAGGCCTGAACTGATCTCGGAACTCTCGCGCGAATTCGGCGCGCAAGCCGTCGTGCTCGCCATCGACGCGCGAAATCGTCGCGTCTACACCCGCGGCGGACGCGACGATGAGAGTCTCGACGCCATCGAATGGGCGCGACGCGGCGAACAACTTGGCGCAGGCGAGATCCTGCTCACTTCCATGGACACTGACGGCGTCCAGACCGGTTTCGATTGCGCATTGACCCGCGCCGTTCGCGAAGCCACGCACATCCCCGTCATCGCCTCCGGTGGCGCAGGCAAGCCCGAAGATTTTCTCGCCGTCCTCGACCATGCCGACGCCGCCCTCGCCGCCTCGATTTTTCACTACGGAACCTGCACCGTCGGCGAATTAAAGTCCTTCCTCGCTTCGCACGGTGTGCGGGTCCGCCCATGATCATCCCCTGCATCGACCTGATGGACGGCAAAGTAGTCCAGCTCGTCCGGGGCCGCGATAAAGCTCTCGAAGGCGATGCGCCCCTCGAAATGCTGCGGAAATTTTCCGCGTTCCCCGAAATTCAGGTGATCGATCTCGACGCCGCCATGAATCGAGGCGAAAACACCGCTCTGGTGGAGCTGCTCGCGTCTCGTGCAAAGTGCCGTATAGGCGGCGGCGTCCGCTCCGCCGCTCGCGCCCAAGCTCTCCTCAACGCCGGAGCTCATCGCGTCATCGTCGGAACCGCCGCCTTCACCCCCGCGCTCCCGGAAATCGCGGCCGCCGTCGGACCGCAACGCGTCATCATCGCCCTCGATTCTAAAAACGGCAAAGTCGTCGTCAAAGGCTGGACCGAATCCACCGCCGTCGCCGCCGAACAAATCATCGCCAGTCTGGAGCCTTTCTGCTCAGGCTTCCTCTGCACCTATGTCGACAAAGAAGGCATGCTCGAAGGCACCGACCTCGCCTGGTTCCGCCGTCTCCGCGCCGCCACCCGGCATGAACTGACCGCCGCCGGAGGCATCACCACGGTCGAAGAAATCCGAGAGCTAGCCGCCATGGGAGTCCACGCCGCCCTCGGCATGGCAATCTACACCGGCCGCCTGAAGCTCGCCGGCCTGACCGCGCTCTAACTAAGGCAACAACTTACTTGACGCACAATGATCCGAGCGAGTAGACTTGGGAAACCATGCCCGAATCCATTCCGTTTGATCTTTCCCGCGTCTATGTTTCTGCGTTCTTCTGTCAGGATGTAATTCGTGAAGCAAAAACCGACATTCTGACCGCGTTTCGCCTTACGAATGCGGTCTTGTCCGTACCGACGGAAATCCCCGCTTCCGAACCAGGATCACCTTCACGGTCAATCTATCAACAAGTTCGGGTCAGCGCTGTGATAACGATATACAGCGACGAAGCGGGCGACTTCGACGTTCAAATACGGGGAGTGGGTCCAGACGGAAAACAAATTAAGCCCGAGCCCGCAGAACCAGTGCTCCATTGTCGCTCTGGTGGCGGGGCGGCTGGGCAAACGATCACCATAACCATGTTTATCGGAAGCGAAAAGCCGGGTGATTTCTGGTTCTCTGTTTACGTCAACGATAATCTTAAGACAAAACTACCATTAAGAATCATCCACGATAAACCAGTTCGAGCGGTACAAGATCACCAACCACCGTCGCCATCTGAGGCGGCTTCCGAATAGCCCCGAAGCCAAACGTAACCTCTCGTGGCTCAGAGATCACATATGGTTCCGCTTGCGTTGTCGATCGCGCGAAGGCGATTACTCTCCCGAAAGGGCGAGCGATCCTCGTCAACTCCTCTCGCAACGAATCTAGTGATCGATCACGGCGCGAGTACTCAGCGGTGAGATTATGAATGCTCCCCGCGAGTTCGCTCGCTTCGCTATCGTCGTGACTGTCGACATCCCACAGAAGCGGGACGAAGAAGTCCTCAAATTGATGCAGTTCAATTTCGCCGTCGATGTAACGCTGCAACTCTCGGCGGATTTTAGTAGCGATCTCTGACATGTCGAAACCTTCTCCAGGACGCTTGGTACACCCATCAACTGTACTACGGTTGTTCAAGGAAGTCGGATACGAAAAAGCGATTCTCGAAAAACGCGCTAGGTCCGGCAAGCCATACAAGGACGATCCTGGACCCAAACATCAGCCACCAGGGACGCGCAGTCAAACTGTCCCATATGAATTGATGGGGCATAGAATCGCAGTGTGCCATCAATACGTACTCCCCGATGGAACCTTTGGAGCAAGCGGGAAACCGGACCCCAAGATGGTGGAATACCGAGGGCACCGCCTTTACTGCCACTCTCAGCCGTGTCCATGCTCCGTGTGTGGGGCTCCGCCAGAAGATTGGAAGGATCTCACGAAATGACTTTCGGGTCGCGCTACGTCGCGCTAACATGAAAACATGAAAACGAAGCCAATCGAAGGCAAGACCGCACTTCAAGAATTCACACGAACGATGAAGGCACTCTTCCGCGTTCCAAAAACCGATGTTCAAGATATGGGCCGCAAAATCACGAAGCCGAAGAAATCGCATAAGCCAACCTCCTAACACTTTCGTTTCCCGCGTCTCTGCCGTTTTTGTTCCTTTCTCAATTGCCACACGTTTCTCCATCCGCCTGCTTTCCCGTCAGATTATCCCATGTCAGCCGCTTGCCGTTCACATTCGCCATCGCTTCCGCGAATCGCTCAGATGCACTCAATTCACGATTGTTGAAGCGATATGCCTGCTCGTCAAGATAACGGTGCAGGTGGAACGGCTCCACGCTTACGTAGGTTCCCGAAATCGACCGCTTCAATAGCGACCAGAAGTTTTCGAGAGAATTGGTGTGTACATTGCCGTCAACGTATGCGATCGCGTGATCAATCACTTTGTGAGCATACTCGGATTCAAGTCCGTTGTACGACGCCAGCGCATCACTGTACAGAGCGGAACCGGCTTCGACATGTTTTTTCACTTCAGACTGAAGAGCTTTCTTCTTGCGGTTCGGAACGACGATAGTGCGAACCTTGCCACCACGTTCCATGATGCCCATCACGGCGGTCTTATCTTTCCCGCCAGTGCCGGTGATGCGCCGGGCACGTTTTGCAATGTGCATATTCCGGTCCTTGCCGCCGATGAAGGTTTCGTCAACCTCAACTTCGCCGGTCAGTTTCACGAAAGAACCGGATTGGGTAGCCTTCCGTACGCGGTGCATCATGTGCCAAGCGGACTTCTGAGTGATGCCCAGATGGCTGGCGATTTCATAACTGCTGATACCGTTCTTGCACGCCAGCAAGAGCCAAACCGCCAACATCCATTTGTCCATGCCCAACGGTGAATCCTCGAAGATACTACCAACCTTGACAGTGAACTGTTTCTTACAGCCCTTGCAGAACCAGATACGACGGGTGCTGATAAACGAATGCTCTTTCGATCCACAACGGGGGCATTCGATACCATTTGGCCAACGCAACGCAACGGCCCATTTGTGAGCCTTGTCTACATCCGCGAAATAGACGACCGCCTCTTGTAGGCTTTCCGGTAGTTTGCCGAGTTCGCTGTCCATGTATCCATTGTGCGTCAACTACCTTTGTGTGTCAAGTAATTTGTTGCCCTAACTAAGGCTGTGTGAAAAGCGACCACCTACCGCTCCATTCGGTCGCGGCTCACGAAGCTGCTCATATTTGAGAGTGCGTTTCACACAGGCTTTGCGATGTAGCCGTCGATCCTGCGGTTTTTCACACCAACTCTACCCCGCCAAAGCCGCCCTCCTCGAAACATCTTCGCCTTATTCTTCACTACCTTATAGAGCCTTGGACAAAAAAGTGCAATTTCTAGCCGAAGAGCAAACTGGGAACAGTTTTAGGATGAAATCTACGCCCGATCAGGCGGCTCCTCCCGCCCTCGCCCGGCCTGCCGCCGGCAAGAACGACATTGGGTTGGCCGCCGCCATAAATCAAGCCGGCCAGGCCGTCGTCATTACCAACCCCTGCGGCATCATCGAATACGTCAACGCCGCTTTTACCACCATGACCGGCTACACTCTGGAGGAAGCTGCCGGGCGCAATCCGCGCGATCTGCTGAAATCCGGCCGCCAGGATCCCGCCTATTACCAGGACCTCTGGCGGACCATCACCGCTGGCCGCAACTGGCAGGGCGAGCTGATCAACCGGCGCAAAGACGGTTCCCTTTACACCGAGGAGATGACCATCGCTCCCGTTCTCGATGAAAACGGCAAGATCGCCTGCTACATCGCTCTCAAACGGGACGTCACCAAGCGCCGTGCCGCCGAGGAAGCCCAAAGATTCCTGGCCGCCATCGTCGAATCGTCCGATGACGCCATCAGCGGCGTCACGCTCGACGGGACCATCTCCGCCTGGAACGCCGGCGCCGAGGCTCTCTATGGATACAGCGCCGGCGAGGTCATCGGAAAGCCCATCTCCATCATCGTGCCGCCCGAACGGTCTCATGAGGTCTCTCGGCTTCTTAACGCCCTCGCGGAAGGGCGCACGCTGTCGCAATTTGAGACCGTCCGCATCGCCAAGGACGGTCATTCGATCAACGTCTCGCTCAGCGTTTCCGGCATCAAAGATGCCACTGGCAAGACCGTCGGAGCGGCCACCATCGCTCGCGATATCACCGCGCGCAAGAAAGCGGAGGGAGCCCTGCGCGAGAGTGAGGAGCGCTTCCGCATCATCGCCAACGGTTGTCCCGCTCCCATGTGGATGACCGATGCCGAGGGTGGCGTCCGTTTCGTCAATCGAATTTACCGCGAATTCTTCGGCACCACGTACCAGCAGGTGGAAGGAGGCAACTGGCAGCCGCTGCTTCACCCCGGCGACGCTCCCGGCTACCTTGACGCGTTCCAGCGCGCGGTGCGGCAGCATACGTCTTTCCGTGGCGAAACCCGCGTCCGCCGCGGGGATGGCGACTGGCGGTGGGTAGCCACCTACGCCGAGCCCCGCTGGACCCCCGACGGCGAGTTCCTGGGCCACGTCGGCCTGAGTCCCGACATCACCGATCGCAGGCAGGCCGAGGAAGCCCTTCGTACCAGCGAAGAGAAGTTCCGCCAGTTGGCCGAAAATGTCCGCGAAGTCTTTTGGATGATGAACGCCGCCGGCACCGAAGTCCTGTATATCAGCCCGGCTTATGAACACATTTGGGGCCGCACCTGCGAAAGTCTCTATCGCAATCCCATGGACTGGCTCGAAGCCATCGAGCCGGATGACCGCGAGCGCGCCCATGCAGTCTTCATGCGGCAAATGCAGGGTGAGGACCTCGAATCCGAATACCGGATCCGAACCGCCGCGGGACACCAGAAGTGGATCCGCGATAGCGCCTTCCCGGTTCTCGATCAAGCCGGCCAGATGACTCGAGTCGTCGGAATCGCGGAAGACATTACCGAACGAAAACACGCCGAAGCCGCCATCCAAAAGGCCAAGGAAGCCGCCGAAGCCGCCAATCGCGCCAAGAGCGAGTTCCTCGCCAACATGAGCCATGAGATCCGCACCCCCATGAACGGCGTGATCGGCATGGCGGGCCTGCTGCTCGAATCCGCTCTGACCGCCCAACAGCGTCAATATGCCGAGATCGTCCGCTCCAGCGGCGAATCGCTCCTTACCGTGATCAACGATATTCTGGATTTCTCCAAAATCGAGGCGCGCAAGCTAGAGCTGGAGATTTTGGATTTCCACCTGCGTACCACGCTCGAGGATGCCACCAGGCTCGTCTGCGCCCGCGCCCGGGAAAAGGGCCTGGATCTGGTGTGCACCCTCGGGCCTGACGTTCCGTTGCACCTGCGCGGCGACTCCGGACGCCTGCGCCAAGTCCTGCTAAATCTGATCGGAAACGCGGTGAAGTTCACCGCCCGCGGCCATGTAATCGTCGGCGCGGAAGTGGATCGCGAGGATGGACGTAGCGCAGTAATCCGCTTTTCCGTGGAGGACACCGGAATCGGCATTCCCGCCAATCGCCAGGCCGACATTTTCTCGCCCTTCACCCAGGTCGACGGCACCACTACCCGCAACTTCGGAGGCACCGGACTCGGACTCGCCATATCCGGCCAATTGGTGAGCCTGCTCGGTGGCGCCATCGGCGTCGATAGCGAGCCGGGAAAAGGCTCGACCTTCTGGTTTACCGCCGTATTCGAAAAGCAAACTGACGAACCGGCCGCTCCGCCAGAAGAGCCGGTCGAGCTTCAAAACGCGCACATTCTGCTCGTCGAACAGCACCAGTCCAGCCGCCGGCACACAGCTCGCCTGTTGCTCGATCGGGGTTGCCAGCCCCACCAAGCATCCGGCGCCGATGACGCGCTGGTCATGCTGCGAACCGCCGCTCGAGCACACCATCCCTACCGCGCGGTCCTGGTCGACATCGACATGCCGCAAGAGAAGGACCTCTGCCGCCGCATCCAGGCCAACCCCGATCTAACCGAAACCGCCCTCATCCGCATCACCGGCGACGCGCGATGGCGGCAGGCGCTATGGTGCGACCCGCGGGGTTTTGGCGCCTGTGTTTCCAAGCCCATCCTTCCGGCCCGGCTTTATGAAAGTCTGGCCGCGGCGCTGAATCAGAACCCGGACCCGCACCCGCCGGGTGGACGCGCTTTCGGGGCTCGAAGCTACTGCGCGCGTATCCTGGTGGCCGAAGACAATATCACCAGCCAGCGGGTGGCGCTGTCGATCCTCGCCCAACTCGGCTATCGCGCCAACGCGGTGGCCAACGGCAAGGAAGCGCTGGCAACGCTGCGGAGCATTCCGTACGACTTGGTGCTCATGGATTGCCAGATGCCCGTGATGAGCGGTTATGAGGCCGCGGCGCTCATCCGCGATCCGCGATCCGGAGTCCTCAATCCCAAGATCCCCATCCTCGCAGTAACCGCGCACGCCATGAAGGGCGACCGGGAAAAGTGCGTGGCCTCGGGCATGAACGGCTACCTCACCAAGCCTGTCAACCCCGCCGCCATCTCCGCCGCGATCGACCAATGGCTGCCCGAAGCTGCGGCCAATTCTGTGATTTCGCAGCCAGAATCCGCTCCCACTCCCGTGTTCGATGAAGCGGCTCTGATGGAACGCCTCATGGGGGATCGGGATCTGGCCCGCACCATTGTCGAGGTTTTCCTCGAGGATCTCCCCAAGCAACTGGTGGCGCTCGGATCGTATCTCGAAGCCGGCGACTCTGACTCGGCCCAGCGCCAAGCCCATACCATCAAAGGTGCGGCTTCCGCCGTCGGCGGCCAGGCCCTGCAAGATGTGGCTTCTGAAATGGAACAGCGCGGCAAAACCGGAGATCTCGAGGCGATGTCGGCCCGTCTCCCGGAGCTGCACCAGCGATTCGAAGCGGTCAGCCGGGCCCTGCAAAACATCACCGGCATCGAAAGCAGAACCAGGACCACGTTATGAAAAGTTTGATTGTAGAAAACGATTTCACCAGCCGCCTGCTGCTTCAGGAGATCCTGAAACCATACGGCGCGGTTCACATTGCCGTGAACGGTCAAGAGGCCGTCGCCGCGGTGCGCAGCGCCATGGACGCAGCCGAGCCCTATGACCTGGTCTGCCTGGACATCATGATGGCCGGCATGGACGGCCACGAAGCCTTGCAGCAGATTCGCGCCTGCGAAGAATCCCGCGGCATTCATCCTCCCGAGGGCGCGAAAATCTTCATGACCAGCACGCCCGGCAGCATGAAAAATGTCTTCCAGGGGTTCCGTGAGTTGTGCAACGTCTACCTGGTCAAGCCTGTCGATAAGACCAAGCTGCTCGCCCATCTGCGCGAATTCGGATTGACGCAGCCTCCCGCGGCTTGATTTCCTTCCCGCTCTTGCACTTCCCGTTTCGGCCCGCGGCGCGATCCCCGGCCCTGGCTTATTTTCTAGGCAAGGAGTTCGGGCGCTCGTTGCCGGAGAGCCTGGATCGGCCAGGAGCAGCATTCTAGATTCTGCTGCGAGGGTCTGCGCGCGGCAAATGTCCGCCGGAGCATCGAGTCCGGTCCCTAAGCTATGCGGGTGAGAGTAGACCCAAGCCGTTGAGGGAATGAAACGGATCGGGGCCCCATTAAATTGAACTTTCGTTATACGTAGTCCGCCGGTTCCCGCCCGCCGCTCGCCGAATCCGCCTTGGGATCAGTGTGTCTACGCGTTACGCTCCCAACGAAGGAGCTTTTATGCAACCCGCAATATCGAAACCGTACAAAGGCATGGGTATGGAAGGCAGGACCGCCAAGTGGTACGCGAATCTTACCCGCAAATCGATGGACGAGTTTAAGACGTTAGCCCGCCGCGTCGCCGATCGACTGCCCGCCGGCGGCAAGGTCCTCGAAGTCGCTCCAGGCCCGGGATATTTTGCGATTGAGCTGGCGAAGCTCGGCAACTATCAGGTCACTGGCCTTGACATCAGCCACACCTTCGTCGACATTGCCCGCCGAAACGCGTCGGACGCGGGCGTCTCGGTCGATTTCCATCAAGGCAACGCCGCCGCGATTCCCTTCGCCAACCAGTCTTTCGATTTCATCCTCTGCCGCGCCGCCTTCAAGAACTTCAGCGAGCCGGTTCGCGCTCTGCAAGAAATGTACCGCGTGCTGGCGAAAGGCGGCCAGGCGCTGATCATCGACCTGCGCGCCAACGCGTCCCCCGATTCGATCAATCAAGCCGTCGACGCCATGCACGTGGGCGCCGTCAACGGCTTCCTCACCAAGCTGACCTTCCGCTTCATGCTCCTCAAGCGAGCCTACACGCAGCGCCAATTCGAGCAATTCCTTGCGCAAACCAGGTTCGGACCCACTGAAATCAAGCAGGACTTGATCGCCCTGGAATTATCTTTGCACCGGCAGTAGACAATCTACGCAAGATACAGTAGACTATCTACACAATGAGTGCGAAGCCGCCCTCGCGCGTAGAACTTCTGCAAGGTACGCTCGACGTTTTGATTCTCCGGACCTTGCTCCCCGGACCGGCCCACGGCCACGCCATCGCCAAACACATCCAGCGGACCTCGGAGGACCTGTTTCAAGTAGAAACCGGCTCTCTGTACCCGGCACTCCACCGCCTGGAATCCAAAGGCTGGATCGCGGCGTCCTGGGAGCTGTCCGACAAAGGCAAGCGCGCCAAGTACTATCGCCTGACCGCGCTCGGAAGGAAGCAGCTCGCCAGCCAACAATCGAAGTGGGAAGCATTCGCGCGCGCCATGGGCCTGATTCTCCATCCAGCCGATCAGGAGGCGCCATGACGAGGCAGGTTTGCCACTGGTCTGACGGCGGGATTATCGCGGACTAGAATCCCGCGACCACGCAGCCGCGGCCCTGCCATCCGACCTGAATCACGTTTCCGTCCTCGGACCAGAATCGGCACGGTGCGTTGGCCTCCGGAGATCGCGATCATCCGGGCATGAGCGTCGGCGTCCGTCTCCACGTCGTACTCGGCAAATTCGCGGCCTTTCAATTCCAGCCACTCGCGCATTTCCCGCGTGTAGGGACAACGGGAGGTTCCAAAAAGTTCAACTTAGCACGGGCGAGCACCTCCAGGGTTTCGCGAATCACGTGATAAGTGGATGCCTGCACTTCCTGGATTCGCGGGATGTAATCGGACCGGACGATCAACGGAAAATCCGCCAGGCCACGCCGCAGAATCTCCCCGCCGTCGTAACCGAGCAGAGCCACGGTCAGCAATCCGCGCTTGCGGGCTTCTTCGAGCGCCATGATGAGATTGCGCGATCCGCCGCTGGTCGAGATCGCAATTGCGACATCTTCCGGCCGCGCCTGCGCGATCATCTGGCGCAGAAAAATCAGCTCGACTCCCACATCGTTGGCGATCGCGGTGAGATTGGCGGGCTCCATCGACAGGGAAATCGCGGGAACCGGCCGGTATCCCGCCGGTGGCGCACGCAGTCGATCGCGAAATCGTTGGCGTCGGTTGCCGATCCTCCGTTGCCGAAGACGATGAGCTTCCCGCCCTGCGCCAGGCGCTCGATGAATGGCGCGCGCGGCGTTGACGATCTGCTCCGACTGTTCGTTGGCCACCTGCGCACGCAAAGACGCGTCCTCTTGAGCCTTCGCGCGGATGGAAGCCGCGACCTTTCCACAATGTCGCCGGTCTGCTGTTTCTCCTCGCCGAGAAACGGATATAGGAATCCTGATGCGCCGACGTCATCGCCCATCTCGCGATGTTCGAAGAAGACGTGCACGGTTTCCCATAACGTGTGATACAGAATCTCGATCAGCTCCTGATGGAGGAACGGGTTCCTGGACGGAGAATCCAGCGTGTACGAACCGTTGCTGCCCGGAAGCGCGAAGGTCATCGCTCCGCGCGCGTGCGCCATGGCCAGTGCGTCTTCGATCTCCGCATCGCCCTCCGGCGGGCCGAATCCCATGACGATGTCGTCGGCGCGAAGAATCGCATCGAGCCAGGGACGAAACAGCAAAGACAGATCCAGGGCAGGCAACGCGCGCTTGCCGACGATGATGGGATGAACGAACTCCACGGAAACATGCTGCGCATCGGTCGCATAAGGTCCGCGCCCGAACGCGAGCAGGCGTCCGCCCTTCGAGAAATCGCTCCGACATTTCGCGGCACGCCTCGGCGAGCCGTCGCGCCTCCTGGGCGAAGAACGCTTCAAAGATGTGATTGCGCTCCAGGAGCTGATCTTCAACATCACTCGCCAGATCGCAGACCTTATCCATCTAACAGATCCTCGGCAAGGGATCGCCCACCAGCATGTCGACGATGCGGCTGCCTCCGTACAGCGTCGTCACCAGGACCGATCCGGCAGGCTGATCGATCCACTTCGCCGATCAGAACCGCGTCCTCGCCGCCCGGAGTTTTGCGCAAAGCTCCCAGCGCAGCCTCGGCATATTCCGCGTCGACCACGGCCAGGAACTGCCCTTCGTTGGCGATGTGCAGCGGGTCCAGGCCTAACAACTCACAAGCTCCCCGCACCGCGTCGCGAACCGGAATTCTATCCTCAGAGAGCAGCATCCCCAGCCCGCAATCGCGCGCCAGTTCATTCAGAGACGTGGCGACGCCGCCGCGGTCGGATCGCGCATCCAATGAATCGCGCCGCCCACCGCTTCGGCCAGCGCTTCCACCAGCGGCAGAACGGAACGCGTATCGGAGCGCAGATCGGCTTCCAGATCCAGCTCGCCGCGCGCCAGCAGGATCGTGATTCCGTGGTCGCCAATGGGTCCGGAAAGCAGAATCTTGTCGCCGGGGCGAACCGTTGGCGGGCGATATGGCGACGCCGGGAATCACGCGCCCGATGCCAGCCGTGGTGATGTACATCCGGTCGGCTCTTGCCGTGCTCCACCACTTTGGTATCGCCGCCGGCGATGGTCACTCCGGCTGCGCCGGGCCGCATCCGCCATCGCGCGGACCTCGGCTTCCAGAATGTCGGTCGGCAGGCCGGCCTCGAGAACGTAGCTGACCACCAGCGCCTGCGCGCTCGCACCCGAAACCGCCAGGTCGTTCACGGTTCCATTCACCGCCAGCTCGCCGATGGAGCCTCCGGGAAAACGCAGCGGCTTGACCACGAAACTATCGGTCGTGATGGCCACGCGCGTTCCGTCGATCGTCACGTGTGCGGCGTCGCCCAACGGATCCGGGTTCGATCCGAATAGGATCGGCGCGAACAATCCGTCGATCAGCCGGCGGCTGGCCTTGCCTCCCGCGCCGTGCGCCATCTCGACCTGAGGATCGCGAAACCGAATCTTGGCAGGCGCTGACAGTCATGTCTGCACCGCAATCGGCCGCTTTTCGATGCTCGTAATTATAATAAGCCGCGCAGGAGCCTTCCGACGATACCATCAGCGCTCCGATCGGATGCTCGGGAGTGCACTCTTTTCCGAACAGCTTGCACTGCGCCGGCTTCAGCACGCCTTTCAAAACTTCGCCGCATTGCGCGGCCTTCGGATCTGTGACGCGCACGCCGGGCACGGAAAAGCGCTGTTCGGCGTCCCATTCGGCATAGGCCTCGCGAATCCGCAGAGCCGATTGCGAAATGAATCCCAAGCCGCGCCATTCAAAATAAGGGCGCAATTCGAAGACTTCGGCCATGGCTTTGAGGGCAGCGCGATTGCCTTCCCACGGAACCACGCGCTTGTATTGGTTCTCCACTTTCTGCTCATTGGCATTCAGCTGGCGCAGCAGCATGACGATCCCGATGCAGTATGTCGAGCGGCTCGAATCCCGAAACCACGATCGGTTTGCCTTCGTTATTCGCGATCCAACCATACGGCCGGCATCCGATCACCGTCGAAACGTGGCCCGGGCCGATGAACGCGTCGATGCGCATATCCGGCGAATCGAGAATCGCGCGAATGGCGGGAATAATGGTGACGTGATTGCAAAATACCGAGAAATTGTGCAGCCTTTCCGCTTTGGCGCGTCATCAACGTCAGCGCCGTGGATGGCGCCGTGGTCTCAAACCCGATCGCGAAAAACATCACGTGCTTTTCGGGATTGTCGCGCGCGAGTTTCAACGCGTCCGACGGCGAATACACGATGCGCACATCCATTCCGCGCGCTTTGTATTCAAGCGGACTCCCGCGCGTGCCCGGAACGCGCATCATGTCGCCAAACGCGGTGAAAATCACGTCGGGATTCTCCGCCATCGACAATCCGTCGTCGATTCGGCCCATGGGCAGCACGCACACCGGGCATCCCGGCCCGTGAACCAGCTCGATATTCGGCGGCAGCAGATCCTTCAGTCCGAAGCGATAGATGGCGTGAGTGTGGCCGCCGCACACTTCCATGAACCGGTAGTGGCGTTGCGGATCGGCCAGGCGGCGGATCTCGTCGGCCGTTTTGGTGATCAGCTCCGATCCGCGAAACTCATCGACAAATCGCATGGCGCACTCCTTCAAGGACCGCCGAGGCCGTACCCCCGAACTTCTTCAACCGCCGCTTCCTGCTCGCCGAGTTCGGTGAGGATGCGGATCTGGTCCAGCGCGTCCACCTCGCTGATCTTGCTCATGGCGAAGCCGACATGGATCAGCACCCAATCGCCCGCGACCGGACGATCGTCGTCGAGCAAGCCGACATCGACTTTGCGACGCACCCCCAGAACGTCGACCACCGCCAGGTCGCGATCTTCATTCAATAATTCGACGATTTTCCCCGGTATGGCGAGGCACATGGGTTTATTCTAGTGCATCTGCGATGCTGCGCCCGCCAATTCCCGGCGCGGAGCCTGCGAGACCAGCCTCTCGATCAGGTTCACGGCTTCCTCCACCGCCGCCGCGACCGGCTCGCTCAAGCCCAGCTTGTCTTCTTGATCCGTTCCGAAGCCGGCGGGCTCGCATCCGACGACCACCATCAGGTTCGGCGCGCCTTCCATCGACTTGACCATGCGGAGCACTTTCATAGCATTGATGCCGTGCGCTTCAAAACGCGCCTCATCCGGCTCGATCAGATATACGGAGCCCGGCTTACCGCCGCGCTTGCACGTGTCCACCAGGATGACCAGATCGTAGGGATTCAGGAGCGCATAGGCGAGATCGAAACTGCGGATTCCGAATTCTTTCACCACCACACCCGGCGGCAGCGGGCGGATGCTCAACTGGAGCGCGACCTCCACGCCAAAGCCGTCGTCGCCGCGGAACATGTTCCCGATGCCGGCGACGAGAATTTTGGGATTCATTCAGTTCCCTCCAGGCTTTGCCGGCGGCCTTGGATCAAGCCGGTCAGTTTGAAGACTCATGTTGAGATCATTCAGCGCGTTCGAAATGCGGTTCAACAGCAAGGCCCCCGACATCTGCCTCCCTGCTATGAAGTGGCGGATTGCCGGGCACAATCTCATCCCAACTACTGAATGATATACGATTCCCCGGCCCTGCGGAACTCGGATACAGCGCCGCCACGGCCATTTCGTTCCCGTATGCATTGGCTTGCTGGCGCGCGCGGCTCCGAATCGGTTCGGCGAAGTTCGAAGAGCAGCACCGGGTGCTCGAGGAGCGGCTGGAGCGCCTGGAAAAGGCGCTGCTTCCGTAGACCGGTTCTATGGCGCATTGCATAATGAAGTGTGGAACCTGAACGCGTAGCGATCTTCGGCAGTGGCGGGCAACTCGGAGTAGAGCTGGTGGCGGAGTTCACTGCGCGCGGCTACCAGGTGTCGGCGTTTGAGCGATCCATGATCGACATCACGGATCAGGCGCAGGTGGATCGATGCATGGCGCAAGTGGATCCCGCGCTAGTGATCAACGCGGCCGCTTACAATCAGGTGGACATCGCGGAGAAGGAGCCGCAGGCGGCGTTTCTGGTGAACGCGCTGGCGGTTCGGAATCTGGCGATGGCCTGCCGGCAGGCGGACGCGCGGCTGGTGCACTTCTCCACCGATTACGTGTTCGACGGAATGGCCGGGCGCGCCTACACCGAAGAAGATCCGACGCATCCGCTGGGCGCATATGCGGTATCGAAGCTCGGCGGGGAGCTGTATGCGCGGGCGTATCTCGATCATCCGCTGATCATCAGGACCTCAGGTGTGTTCGGACCGGGAGGGCTGGCGACGGCGCGCGGGAATTTCGTCGAGCTGATGCTGCGCATGGCCGCGCAGAAGCAGCCCATCCGCGTGGTGGAGGATCACGTCGCGTCGCCGACGTTCGCCCCGGCGCTGGCGTCGCGCACGGCGGAGATGGTGAAGCGGAATATCACCGGCGTGGTGCATGCGGGCGGCGGCGCTCCGGTGAGCTGGTTCGATTGGGCGGTGATGATTTTCGAGGCGGCGGGTTTGAATCCTCCGCTGAAGCCGACCAACGAGCGCGAATTCCGCACAGCGGCGCGGCGGCCGAGATACTCGGCGCTCTCGAACGCGAAGATGGAATCGCTGGGGATTGAGCCAATGCCGGCGCTGAAGGACGCGGTCCGGACCTATCTGGAATTGCGCGAGCGGCGGGTTGCAGAGAAAACGTGAGCAAGACCGCTCCGTGGCCGTCGCGGCTCGGCTCCAGCTCTCGTTAACATCGGCTACTCGCAGAGCCGCGCGCGTCAGCGAGCGTTCATTTTTTCGTCGCCGCAGGATGTCCACAATTCGACAGCATTGCCGGGAATCGCGAGCCGCGACCGCAGGAAGCGCCCGGTCGCGATGCGCAGTGGGACTTCCTTGTCACCCGAGAATATCCGGCGTAAGCTTTGTGCATGGGAAGATCCCGCGCGTTAATGTGCGCGGCGGCGATTTCGCTTGGCGCCGTCTCTGCGCAACAGATTTTCCCTTTTATATCGCTGTCGGAAAATGGCAGCACAATTGACGCGACTTTTCGGGGATGGCGCGGATTTGATCCGCCTGTCATTGGAAACCCATATTCAGCCGAGCGGACTTCTGAAAATGTGCGGACCCTTCAGGACGGCACGCACATCAAGCATAGCGACGGCACGGAGCATTGGGCTCGCGATTCTCAGGGCCGGACACGGATAGAGCGTCCGATCAATTCCGGTCCTACTTTGACTGAAATTGTCGATCCCGTCGTGGGGTTTGGCTATATCGCGGACGATCAAAATCAGGTGACGCACCGAATCGCGATGCAGGCGCAACGTCCGCGCCCCAGGAAAGTCATTCAGAAAGCCGAAGGCTGCGTGGACGCTACAGCGCCGGCGGGCGATGCGCCGGTTACGGTAAATACGCCGGAGATTCAAATCTCGTTTGAAACTTTGTGTCCTCAATCGATCGACGGACTGATGGCGGAAGGAACGCGGCAAATTACAGTACGGCCGGTGGGTTCGAACGGGAATGACCGGCCGATCACGATAATCACCGACACCTGGTACTCGCCGGAGTTGAAGCTGACCGTGCTGATGAAGAACTCCAGTCCCACGACGGGCGAGACTGTGACAAAGATGACGAACCTCACCCGCAGCGAACCGAATCCGGCTCTGTTTCAGCCGCCGGCGGGTTACAAGATCGTCGACGAGTTGGATGCCTTCACGATCTCGCTTAAGCCGCGCTAGCGGCATGCCGCGGCAGGCAAGAGCTGTGGCGAGTCTGTGCGAAGGGCGACTCCCACCGCTTCCTCTGGTCGCGGCGCGGGCCGCGGCGATCAGCGCTTCCCGAACCGCATCCTGGCTCGCTCCGCGCTCTCGAAATCGATAGTCCAATAGGCGGCCAGAAATTCTCGTAATGGGCGCGCCGTCCTTGCCGGCTCGAACGAGCTTGGCTTGTTTCGGGTCGGCCTTAGAAATCCAGCCGGTCGCCGAGCTGAAGGTTATTTTTCGCGGCGATCCCTGCGTTCACCTCCAGCACATAGCGCGAGGTTTTTTGGCCGCCGTAGGTCGGGCAGGCGCGCGCGGATTGCATCGTGCACGGCGGCGTGTTGGCCGAGATCTCGACGATGTGGCGCTCGTGGTCCATCCAGATGATGTCCACCGGGATCTTCGCGTTATACATGTAATGCGCGTGCGGCTCGTCCCTGGGGTAGTAAAACAGCATCCCGCGATTGGCCGGAAGCGAAGTGCGGTACGCCAGCCCGCGCAGGATCTCGAATTGCTGGCGCGCCGCTTCGGCCAGAATCTTCGTGCCGTTGGGAAAAGCCACTTCCACCGAGTTGAGATCCTCCACTGTGGACGGTTTGTCCCCGCATCCGCACAGGACGGCGGCCAGCAGCGTAATGAAAACCGGGCGCATTCATTAGAATAGTAACTGGCTTGCGAAAATTTATTCAACACACGCGGCTGACGCTCGAAATGATCAAGTTCGAGCATTCCGTGTTCGCGCTGCCGTTCGCCCTGACGGGAGCCCTATTGGCCTGGCGCGACGAACATTTTTCGCGCGCCGGTCTATGGATCAGGCTAATCTGGATCGTGGTGGCGATGGTCGCGGCGCGATCCGTCGCGATGGCGTTCAATCGCGTGCTGGACGCCGATATCGACGCGAAGAATCCGCGCACGCAGATGCGGCATCTGCCGTCGGGCGCGCTGACGCGCCGCTTCGCCTGGGGATTCATCGTCGCGTGGGCGTTCGTATTCATCTTCGCGGCACGCGAGCTGAATCCGCTGTGCTTCAAGCTGGCTCCGCTCGCGTTGGCGATTCCGATGTTTTATTCGTTCACGAAAAGATTCACTTCGCTGTCGCATATTGTCTTGGGATTCTCGCTGGGAATCGCTCCGGCAGCCGCGTGGATCGCCATGCGCGGCGAGCTCGATTGGCGCATCCTGTGGCTGACTGCGGCCGTAACTCTGTGGACCGCCGGGTTCGACATCATTTACGCGTGCCAGGATTACGCCTTCGACGTGCAGACGGGACTCTTCAGCGTGCCGAAGATGGTGGGAATCGCGGCCGCGCTGTGGATTTCGCGGGCGCTGCACGTGGGAATGCTGGTTTGTTTGCTGGCGCTGGTTAAATCCTTCGCGCTGGGACCGGTCGCAATTGCGGGGGTCGCCGCGGTCGCTGGACTGCTCCTGTGGGAGCATCGTTTGGTGAAAGCCGACGACCTGTCGCGGATCGACGCGGCGTTCTTCACCATGAACGGCTACGTGAGCGTGATATTCTTTGTGTTTTGGGCCGCGGATATATTCCTGACATGAACATGCCTGTGTTTGAAGACGCGAAGCTGGAACCGATTCGCCGTAAGGTGGAGGCCGGCGAACGGCTGAGCTTCGATGATGGGGTAACTCTGTACCGGTCGCCGGATCTGCTCGGCGTGGGCTGGATGGCAAACGTCGTCCGCGAGCGGATGAGTGGCAACAAGACGTTCTTCAACGTGAATCGCCACATCAATCCGACCGATGTCTGCGTGGCAAGCTGCCGTTTATGCGCGTTCGGCAAGCGCGCCAAGGATCCGAAAGCCTACACCATGTCGCTCGAACAGGTGTGGGAAACCGCGGGCCATGGATGGTCCGAAGCGGTAACCGAGTTCCACATCGTGGGCGGCCTGCATCCGGAATTGACTTTAGATTGGTACTGCCAGATGCTGCGCGGGTTGAAAGAACGCTTTCCGCAGGTGCATCTGAAAGCCTTCACGATGGTCGAGATCGGCTATCTGGCGCAGCGCGCGAAGCTGACGCCTCGCGAAGTTCTGGTGAAGCTGAAAGACGCAGGGATGGATTCGCTCCCCGGCGGCGGCGCTGAGATTTTTCACGACCGTGTGCGGCGGATCATCTGCGACCACAAGATTACGGGGGAGCAGTGGCTGGAGGTGGCTCACACGGCGCACGAGCTGGGGCTGAATTCGAATTGCACCATGCTGTACGGGCACATCGAAACCGAAGAAGATCGCGTGGATCATCTTATCAAGCTGCGCGAGCTTCAGGATCAGACCCACGGCTTCGTGACCTTCATCCCGCTGGCGTTTCATCCGCAGAATACGGCGCTGAGCCACATTTCGACCACCACCGGGTTCGACGATATCCGGCAGATCGCGGTGTCGCGCCTGATGCTCGATAACATTCCGCACATCAAGGCGTATTGGATCATGATGACCCCGAAAATCGCGCAAATCGCGCAGAGATTCGGCTCGGACGATCTGGATGGGACCGTGGTCGAGGAGAAGATTTACCACGACGCAGGCGCGACGACGTCGCAGAATCTACGTCGCGGCGAACTGCTGCGCCTGATTCGCGAAGCGGGCCGCGAGCCGGTGGAGCGGGATACTTTGTATCGTCCTGTGGAGCGCGTCGAGAACGCATTCACGGTCCTGGTCTAATCGAGCAACGCCGTATTCGTGAACGAAGCGTGCGCGAATATCCTGCATTTGGATGGGGAAGCGGTGATGTTATGATGGTGACATCATGATGGCACGAACTCAGATCACGCTTGACCCCGAATTGCAGCGGCGCGCGCGGAGACGCGCAACCGAACTGGGAATCTCGCTGGCAGAATACGTTCGACGGTTGGTTACGCGCGATCTAGGAACTCCATCGGCGAAGGCAGACGTATCCAGGATCTTCGACCTCGGCCGTTCGAGCGGATCGAATATCGCGCGGGACAAACACGCGATGATCGCCGAAGCTTTCGCGGACGAAGCGAAGATGCGCCGCCAGTGAGCCTGTTTGTCGACACCTCCATCTGGTATGCCGCGGTCGATGCATCCGACGCGGCAAACGATCGAGCGAAGGAAATTGTGAGCGGCGATGAGACTCTAGTGACTACGGACCATGTGTTGGTCGAAACGTGGACGCTGCTCCGCATTCGGATTCATCGCCGCGCCGCGGAACGATTCTGGGACGGCTTGCGCAGCGGCATTGCGGTGATCGAGCCAGTCGGGTCGGCCAACCTGGAAACAGCGTGGCAGATCGGTGCATCGTACCGCGACCAGGACTTTTCGCTGGTGGACCGAACCAGCTTTGCCGTGATGCAACGTCTCGGAATTGAGCGCGCAGCTTCGCTCGACGATCACTTCGCGATTTTTCGATTCGGACCGGGGAACCGGCGCGCCTTCACGATCCTGCGATGATTTCGCACAAGACCTCGCAGAAAACACCGGCGTCATCTTCCGAGAAAATCAGCGGCGGGCGGATCTTGATTACATTGTGATTCGGACCATCTGTGCCCGCTAAAATACCCCGGTCGCGCAGCGTGTTTACGACGTAAGAAGCCTCTTCGCCGGTCGCGAGCTCGACTCCTATGAACAAGCCTTGACCGCGCACATCCCTCACATCGAGCTTGCGCAGTTCCTTCATCAGATAAGCGCCGACGCGCGCGGCGTTTTCGGGAAGATGCTCTTCTTCAAGCACGTCAAGCACCGCGAGACCTGCGGCGCAAGCAACGGGATTGCCGCCGTAAGTGCTGAAAAACTCCATGCCGTTGTCGAAGGACGCGGCGATTTCAGGAGTTGTCACGACGCCCGCCAGTGGGAAGCCGTTGCCCATCGGCTTGCCCATCACCACGATGTCGGGAACCACGTTCTGCATTTCGAATCCCCAGAAATAATCGCCCAGGCGACCGAAGCCGACTTGCACTTCGTCGGCAATGCACACGCCGCCCGCGGCTTGCACATGACGGTAAACTTCGGCGAGATAGTTAGGTGGAAACACGACCTGGCCGCCGACGCTCGGGAGGCTTTCGGCGATGTAGGCGGCGGGCTGAACAGCCTTCAAAATTTCGGCGACGCCGTTCGCGTACATGCCGCCGGCTTCGGGATCATCGCGTCTATAAGGATCGGGCAGCGGGGCGACGTGCACCCACGGCTTGCGCCCGCTTCCGCCAGGACCGGCGAATTTATACGGGCTGATGTCGATCAGAGTCGAAGTGTGGCCGTGATAGGCGTATTCGAGCACTATGATATCCTCGCGGCCCGTGTGCGTGCGGGCGAGGCGCAGGGCAAGCTCGTTCGCTTCACTCGCCGAGTTGAGGAAATAGCAAACCTTCAGCGGCGCGGGAAGTTTGTCGATCAGCCGCTCCGCGTAGCGAGTGATGTTGTCGTGCAAATAGCGCGTGTTGGTGTTGAGCAGAGCGATCTGCCGCTGCACCGCTTCGACCACGCGCGGATGGCTGTGCCCGACCAGCGGCACGTTGTTGTACACGTCGAGATATGCGCGGCCGGTCTCGTCGTAAAGATACTGCCGCCAGCCGCGGACGATCTTTAAAGGCTCGCGATAAGAGATGCTGAGATTGCCGCCGAGATGTTCACGGCGGGATTTCAGAGTTTCCGATTTGGCCGGTTCTTGCGCGGCTTCGGTGTGAGTAATCAGGCTCGGGTCGGGCGAAAGGCTGAGCCAGACGTTGCGCTGGCTCGCGAAAGCGACTCCCGGAAAATCCGTCGCGAGGTCGAGATCGTCGGTGATGATTTGAAAATGCAGATGCGGCGGCCAGTCGCCGTTAGTCGGAGGGGATCCGATGGCGGCGATGCGCTGGCCCGCTTCGACGCGTTGGCCGACCGCGAGGCCGTCGACCGAATCGAGGTGTCCGTACAGCGTGAAGAAAGGCTGGCCGGAGATTTCATGGCGCAGGAGAATCACCGGGCCATAATCGAGCCGCTGGGCATTGTTCGCGAATGCGTGCACGGTTCCTGCCAGCGGAGCGTAGACCGGCGTTCCCGGAGCCGCAAAAAGATCGAGACCGATGTGTACGGTTCGGCGCTCATCGGTCGGGTGCGGGCCGGAGGAAAACGCCGAAGTGGTATAGATCGGGCGAGCCTCATTGTAGCGGCCGATGCCGATGGCCGCGCCGGAGTCGCGCATTTTCTGGAACAGCGTTTCGGTGAGCGGTGCGGTTTCGCAAGCTCGCGGATCGGCACCGAGCAGAAGGCTGCCGAAGCTCAGATCGAAAACGATGGTCGGGCCGGGATCGACTACCGGCGCTGTTTTCGAATTGCGCAGCGCATCGACGATAGACGCCGCGTGCGGGACCGCAGGCAGACCGCAAGCGTCGCGCAAACGGTAATGCGCCAGGCGCGGATGGATCGCGGAAAGCGTTTTCAGCGCCTCCCACGCGTATTTTTCGCTGACCGTCACGTAACGATCGGTGGGGCGAACGCTCGCCATATAAGCCGAATTGGTCACGCTGACGGCGAGCCGCGTCAGGATCAGCGGAAACAGCACGGCGATCTCGCGCTCTTCGAGAGGAAAGCTCGCGTGATAGCCGCGGGTGACATGCACGATCGCAGCGAACGGGTCGCGTGAAGAAAACGCCGCATAAGCGCAGGCGACGGCAAGCTCGCTGATGACCGCGGTGTAGTGAAGATCGCCGAAATCGAGAATGCCGGTCACGTTGCCGCGGTTCACCAGCACGTTGTGATCGTTCGCGTCGCCGTGGATCATGCCGTGCCGCAGCGAATCTAAAGCCGGCAAGACTTCCGCGTCGTAGCGGGCGAGAACGCTCTCAACCAACGCGCGATCTTCACCGACGCAATGCAGATAGTCGCGAATCCATGCGGCCCGCTTCAGGTCCCACTTGAGGTCGCGATGCGCGGAGGGATGATCGAAACCGGCCAGACGCGAATCGATGGTTCCAAGCAGGCGACCGAGGTTCGCCAGCAGCTCCGGAGCGTGCGGGCGGGCGTCCGCCATTAGACGGCCCGGCAGCCAATCGAGGAGCCAAACCAGGCGACCGTTGGCGACGGCTGCCGGCCTTGTAACATGAGGAACCGGCAGCCCGGCAAGCCGCCCCAGCGCGCGGCATTGCATCTCGACAAACTCCGGCTCGCAGCCGGCGCGCATAATTTTGAGGACGTGCTGCGAGCCGTTGGCGCAGGTCAGGCGGAAATTGTCGTCGAACTCGCCGGGCAGCGCGATCGCCGTGGCGTTCAGGCCAAACAGTTCGCGGGCGAGACGCTCGGCGTCGGCGGCAGTGGATTTCGCGGGTTGGCGCGTTTCAATGATCAAGATCCATTGTAGAAAGGATCTTCTCTAATTCTGCGATCCGCCGGCGCTGGGCGGCCGCGACGAAGCGCAGTTTGCGGGCTTTCGATCTGAGTTCAGCGATCCCCGACCCGGCGGATTCCAGCTTCGGATCCGGAGCGCCAATGAAGTGCGCCGATTCCGCGCCGAGGCGAATCTCCACGTCGTCAGTGCGCGGCTGATAGTTGGCGCTCGAAAGATTGGATGAGACTGAAGTCACCGTTCGCGTGGTCCCGTCTCGAATTTCAAGGTCGACCGGTCCCGCGATCGCGGCGCGATTCCAGGTAATCCGCAACTGCCCGGCGTTCTCTCTCACCGCAAGATGCATCGCCGGACGCGGGCGCCAAGCCGGCAAAGCGAGCGAAGGAATCGCCAATATCGCGCCAGCGAACATCGCTACAGGCAGTGTCCAGCGCTTTGCCTGAACCGTGCCACCCGCAACCGGAAACTCGCGGTGGCTTTTGATCGATCGAAGCGATCCATCCGGCTCATGAAGGAAGAACCCGGCTCGGGTTCCGGCGACCACCAGCGCGACGGCCGCGCGGAACTCCACTTTCTCGAACCGCTCTAAGTCGGATTCGGTGAGAAACACTTCGCCGCGCGGGCGAGCCGAGAAAATGCCCACCGGTTCGAGTCCTGGCGGAGGATCGCCTGAAGAGAGTTTCGCGGCGGTCAGGACTACAATGCCGTTTCTTAGCTTTCCGAACAGGACGCCCGAAACATCGTTCTCCATCGCGAAGCTGTGCACGTCGCGCAGCAGGGCGTCGGAGTATTCGATTCGCAGATCGCTGCCCGGCGACGACCAGGTTCGCACGTCCGAGCGGCGTCGTTTGAGTCGCACGGGTCGTATTTTGGCCTCCGCGATCCCCTGAATCACTCTGTAGTAAGTGCGGGTGCGCGGCCGATCCTCTCAGGTCAATGTGAAAAGTGACCGGCCGGCTTAACGGGTTTTCACACAGACTCGTCACGCATAGGATTCGGCGCGTAACTTTCGCTGTTTCTCCTCCATAGAAGTCCGACTCGGCGGGCGGGAGCGCGGTCGCGACGTAGGCTGCGGGCATGAAGCACATGCGCTATGGATGGATTCCGGACTTGCCGGATGCTCGGGACCGGATTTATCGCGCGCCTCGCAAAACCGCGGCGCTGCCGGCAGCGGTGGACCTGCGCGCGGCGTGTCCGCCGGTTTACGATCAGGGGCAACTGGGGAGTTGCACCGCGAATGCAATCGCCGCGGCGATTTCGTTCGATCAGTCGAAACAGAGGATGGCGCAGCCGTTCACGCCGTCGCGGCTGTTCATTTATTACAACGAACGGGCAATCGAGGGCACCACCGCGTCCGATTCAGGTGCAATGCTGCGCGACGGGATCAAAGCGGTAGCGAATCAGGGCGCCTGTCCCGAACCGCTGTGGCCGTATCACGAAAGCAACTACGCCGAAAGGCCGCCGGCGCAGTGCTACAAGGTGGGGAAGATGCATCCGGCGGTGCAGTATAGCCGCGTGATGCAGGACCTCGGCCAGTTGAAGTCATGCCTTGCCGCGGGGTTTCCGTTCGTGTTCGGATTCACGGTGTACGAAAGTTTTGAGAGCGACGCGGTGGCCGAGTCGGGCGTGGCCGCGATGCCGGGATCGTCGGAGGATGCTGTGGGCGGGCACGCGGTGTTGGCGGTCGGATACATGGATTCGTTAAACCGCTTTTTCGTGCGAAATTCGTGGGGCGCGGATTGGGGCTTGAATGGCTATTTCACGCTGCCGTATGAGTATCTGGAGAACAGCGATCTGGCCGCGGATTTCTGGACGATCCGGATGGTGAAGTGATTAAATGGCCACAGATACACCCAGATGAACGCAGATCGATAAGGCGCTCGCCGCAACCCTCGCTAATCCAGCCTCGATTTCAGACGCCGTCCGGTCTTGATCTTCAGGATCGAGATGAAATCCGCTGCATTGATCAAGGCTTCGTATTCCGACCGCTCGTCGTCGTCAAGAGCCCCCTCGTTGGCGCGTTCTGCAAGGAATTTTATCCGCAACTGGACCGCAGGATCGTCGAGCGGAGCAGCGGCTTCACTCACATCCAAAACGTGACCATAAGTCACCTCCCGAACCACCTCCGCCGCCAGTCGTGGAGTTTTTGACGCCAACTGCTTTCCGCCGGCGCCGACGATGGGAGCGGGTCGAAACTGCGCGACGCGCGCACTTCCGGCAACGGCGGAGGCGGCTGGTATGGCGTCTTCGATACCAGGCGCACGCGGAAACTGGCGAACGCATATGTGCGCGTGCTCAATTTGCCATCCTTGTCTTCCAGAACCAGTGAAAAAGATTTCTCGTCCTGACCCGGCACATCGTGAGTTTCCACCGGAAAATGGCCCTTCACATTGCGTTCGATATAAGCCGTCTCGTAGCGGTGATGCTTGATGCTCCACACAAAGACACGGAAGCTGTCGAACTCGCAGGATTCGCCCGAATTTACCGTGGTCCAGATCCAGTTGTGCTTCACTTCCGACTTTTCTTTGTCCTTGACGTCGCCCAGTGGAAGATAAGCCGTGATGCGATGGCCTTCGGCATATTGCGCAACTTCATCGGGGATCGACATGGTCAGCATCCTGGACAGCACCCAGCCCACTTTGCCGTCTTTGGTGCGGACCAGGCTCCAGTCGTCGAGCCCGACGGATTTAGGCGCCGGCGGGGCGTAGCCCGGAAGATCGGAGGCGCGCGGACGCGAAAGCTCCTGCCAGTTCGGCGGAGGCGGAGGAGGCTTGGGCATCTCCGGCATCGGCCCCGCTCGCTTCGTGTCTTTTGCTTTGGCCTTCTTGGCGGAAGAGACGGTACGATGAACCGGTAGCGCGGCCGGCTGCGACGCGGTGCGCGGCGCGACGCGATGGCCGATCACTTCCACCGCGCCCGATTCCGGAATCTGAAAAAAACTGGGCGACTGGCGGCTGGGGTCGGCATGCACGTTGAGCGGATCGTACACCGTCGCGGTGCCTTGCGAAGGAAGTTTGGCCGCGCTCTCGGCCAGGCGGCGCAGATCGTCCATTTGCTGCGGAGTCAGGAGCTGGCTGGAATCGGTCCAACCCTCGACGCCTTGCGCCGAGCGCACTTTGACGAAGCGGCGGCGCGTTTCGAGCACGTCGAGTTTCTCGCCATGCTTCACGCTGCCCACCACCGCCGATTTCGAAGCCAGATCCTTACGCAGATTCAGCGTGGAGGGTCCGACGAAAGCCACGCCGGCGGTCGGCTGCGGCGTGTGTGAATTGCAAGCGCCGAGCAGAAGCGCGACCGCGATCAGCCAATGCCCAATTCGTCCACGCGCTCGAGCGGAGTGCCGCAGCGCCGGCAGATCAGGGACGCGCAATCGCCGCACACCAGCGGATCGTCCACCGGCTGCCGGCACGCCGGACAGTAAAACTCGGAGGTGATGTTTTCCGCCATGAACGCTGGATCGTGGCACCGCTCTATTGCTTGATCTGCGGCACCGCAGCCGTAGCAGACGCCGCTGCTTCGGCGACGATGTCGGCGCGCGCCTTCATGAAACGATCGTACTGGCTCATCACATCGCGGAACACGGCATCGCCCAGCACTCGATATCCGGGGCCGGTGAAATGCACGTGATCCACTTGCGCAATCCCGGCCTGGACCCATTGCTGCATCGACCCTTTACCGCCCATCTTGGCGCGCAGGTCCCAGAACGCGCAGCCGGTGGCGACCGCGGCCTGACGCTGCGCCTCCACGATCAAGTCGATCCGATCCATCGGCAGCCAGCCCTTGCGCGTGTGCAGATCGCGATCCGGCGGACCGATGATCAGAATGGTCGCGGTAGGCGCCGCGCTGCGAATGCGTCCGATCAGCTCCTCAAACATGTCGTGTAGGATTCGACGGTCCAGTCCTTGCGGCCGGCTTCGTTGGTGCCGTAGGCCAGCACGATCAAAGCAGGGTTGCGGCGCTCGATATTCGACTTCAATACCGGCTCGTTCCAATCGAGCACGATGGAAGCCTGCGCGCCGTTGATCCCCAGCGTTTCATACGTGACGCCGGTGGAATTTTCAGCGATCCATCCGAACAGGCGCACCGGCGCGTGCTCCAGCGTCTCCACTTCCAGTCTGTGGCTGCCGGGAACGGTCTCGTAGTGATAATAGCCGGGCTCTTCCGCGCCGTCGGTGGAAATGCGCTCGACCAGGCCGCCGTTATCGTAGACCTGAATCGCTCCGCCGCCGGGTTGCTGAAGATAGAACAGCTCGAACTCCTGCCCGTCGGCTTGCAGATAAACCGCTTCGCGTGGGGATTGCGTGGTCATGGAGACGCCGCCCAGGCCGTAAACTCCATCGCCAGTGCGGCCGACCAGACCATCGGTGTGCCATCCACGCGTGGACCCGGTACGCACGTCGAGCCTTCGATATCCGTTCCAGGGACGGCCCGCGAACGAATATCCGCTGCCGCCGTCGCCGAATTTTTCCTGAAAGCGCGAGCGCAGATCGCCGGTCCACTCATCGGCCGCGGTATGGGAATCGCCGTAATGAAGGATGCGCACGGGCCCGGGAATTTCGCCTTTCTGATGGCGGTACAGCAGCTCGAAAAAGGGAACCAGAGCGGACGCATTCTCGACCGGAATATCGGCGCCGCTAGCGACCTTCTCGAACACGCCTTCGTGCGCCGCGGCCCGGACTTTCGCGGGCTACCGGAGGACTCTTCGGTATCACGCGCCGATGTACCACGGCAGCGCTAGTCGTATGAACTGCGTGCGCTACGGCTTTCGGCGGCGATTTCTTTGGAGCGGCGGCGGTAGCGGGCTTGGGCTTGACGCTTGACCGGTACCGGTGCTTCTTGGGCTTGGCGGTCGTCTTGGCCGGCTTCTTGGGATCGGCGGCGTACCGCGCCCATCGCCAATCCGGCGCAGGCGAGCAAGGCAATCCCGAGTTGGACCCTAGCGAGCTTCACGGTTTCTTGACGGCATCTTTCAGGGCCGGCGGCTGCACCTCCGCCCTATTGGTTAATTGTCGCAGTTTATATTGGTTGATATCCATCGCGCAAGGCGCCGTACAAAAGCTCGCCCACGATTTTGGCCCCGGCGGGCATCGGATGGATGAAGTCCGCGCCCACCAGGCGAGGCTCGGCCGCATACCAGCGGCCCATGGTTCCCTGGCCGCCCATGGCCTCGAAGGTATTGAAAAACGCGGCTCCGGTCTCGCTGGCGACGCGCGCTTCGATGTTGACCAGGCGCGGCAGTACCGGAACCGTATCGATCTCGCCGCCGTCTTTTCGTTCCCCGCGATCCATGGGGCTCATCAGCAGAACGGAAGCGCCGGGCAGCGCCGTGCGGATCCGCCGCACCGCTTCCTTCATTTCCGGACCCCAGGTCTTGTCGACGAAACTCGCAAAGCCGCTCTCGTTGGTTCCATAGTTCACGATCACCAGGTCCGGATTGTAGTGGCGCAGCTCCGCGGCCCAGTGATGTTCGTTGAAGGAATGCGAAAGCAGAGTGATGTTCGCGCCGTTGATGCCCAGGCTGCATAAATCACGCCGGCGAGCTCCTGCGAAACTCGGCGCCGTAAAGGCGCACCGATCCGCGCGTCACGCGCACGCTGAATCCCGTTGCGCCGGCGGGAATTTTAAAGGAAGCATAGCCGGGGACCTTCGCGGCTCGCCGTCGGTCTCGACCGTGCCGATTTCCTTCTCGTCCGCATCCACCGCGAAAGCGCCGCCATCGGGCTGCGATCAGATACGCGATCTCGATCAGCCCGCTGCGCGGGGCTGCGAATTTTCCAATGCGCGACTCGCGCCGGGGGAGCCGAGGAAGCTCACGCCGCCCAATCCGTGCATTCCGTCCTTGATTGGGCGATGCCGGCGATGTCGATCTTCCAGTTGCGACGACGCATCCATCTCCACGCCGCGATGGTTGTACCAGGCCCACGGCCGCGCGATCAGCATGAATCCGCTGCCGCCGTCGCCAAACTCTTTCTGAAGCATCGCGCGCGCGTCGGCGGTGATCAGATCGCCGGTGGTGGGCGAATCGCCGTAATGCACGATGCGCGTGGTCCCGCCTCTTGAGCAGCGCCTCGTAAAAATGATCGAGCGCGTGTGTCGGATCCGAACAGATGCTTGGGCGCACGGGCTTGCAAATGCGCGTTGCGCACGCCCTGCGCGATCCAGCTCGGCTCCGTGCCTTTCAGTTTCGGAAGCGGCAGATCGAGCACCACCGGAATATTCGCGCGGATCCAGCGATTGATAATTCTTGAGCGCCGGCGCGACCTGCGGCAGCAGCATGAGCGCCGACGAACGTGAGGATCGTCGAGTCGCGGTCTTGATCGGCATCGTTTCATCAGAATCTGTTATATATGAACGGCGTCGCGCCCGTCTGGGCCACGTACTGCAGCCCGATCACCAGCAGCGCCAGCGCCGCTGCCTGCGCATAAAACGGCGCGCGCACAAACACGGAAACGCCGAAGTCATACCACTTTTTCGGAATGTAATGCGCCAGGATGCCGATCAGCATCACGATCGCCGAGCGGCGCCGAAATGTTCGCCAAAGAAACGCTGAGCGATCCGATGCGCGACAGGATCAGCAGCGCGTTTTCGAGCTCGGAGCGCGGAAGAAAATCCAGGCGAAAGTGACGAAATGAAACGTCGCGAACGATGCTCACGTAGCGCCGCAGGCTTTCGTGCGCGGCGACGCGGATTTCTTGCGATACGCCTGCCATCAGCGCACGGCGGCCAGCCCGATGCCGTGCAGCGCGCCCCAGATGACGAAATTCCAACTCGCGCCATGCCACAGCCCGCCGATCACCATGGTGATGACCAGGTTCACGTACGGCATCACTTTCGATCGCTTGCCGGGCAGCGAGAAATACAGATAATCGCGCAGCCAGTTGGAAAGCGTGATGTGCCAGCGCCGCCAGAAATCGGCGATGTTCTCGGCCGCGTAAGGCCGGTTGAAATTCTGCGGCAGCTTGATTCCCAGCAGCAGCGCCGATCCGATGCGCGATATCGGTGTAGCCGGAAAAATCGTAATAAATTTGCGAGCGCGTAGGCGTACACAGCGATCAGCGTCTCGGTGCCGCTGTACAGATTGGGAAAATCGAACACGCGATTGACCAGATTCGCCGCCAGAAAATCCGCGATCAGCAGCTTCTTCATCAATCCCATGCCGATCAGGAACAGCGCGCGTCCGCCGTCGGCCGGATCCAGCTTCTTGGGCTTTTCGAACTGATCGATCAGCGAAGACACTCGCGTGATCGGCCCGGCGAGAATGGTCGGAAAAAAGGAAACCGCGGCCAGATGCGCCAGGTAGCTCCTGGTGCCCTTGGTGTCGCGGCGATACAGGTCGATGCGTGTAGGTCAGGGCCTGGAACACGTAAAACGACAGGCTGAGCGGAAGAATCCAATGCCATTCGGGCGCAGGACGGCCGCTGACCGCGGACCAGTTCTGGAGAAAGAACGGCATGTACTTGAACGCGGCCAGCAGGCCGATGTTCATCAGGAGGCTCGCCGTGACCAGCAGCCGCCGCACCCAGTTTCGATTCGAACTTTGCAAGCCCAGGCCGAATGAAAAAGTCGCAGCTTGAAACCGCGGGAATCAGCGCGAGATAGAACAGGTCCCACTTGGCGTAGAAGAAATAATTCGCGAACAGGATGAGGCTCAACGCCAGCAATCGGACCCGCGAGAGGGGCCAGTAGAGCAGGAAGACGGCGACCAGAAAGATGAAGTACGTGGACGACGACAGCAGCAAATTTCAGGATAAACGAGCCGCGACCGAAGGAAGCGGTGGATGTTCACGGCGCACAAAAATCGCTCCGTGACAGTCGCGTCTCCTCATGGCCCGCGGAAATTCAGTAAGTCTCGATCTTACGCTTCACCCGCGGAGCCGCGACATACGGGCTAACCAGACTCTCATTGCCATCCTTATCGATGGCTTTGATGCCGAACACCACTTCGTCGATGGAGACTTCGGGCATGCTGTACTCGCTCACGTTGCCGACGTAGATCTCGCGCTCCCAGTACGGCGCAGTCGATTTGCGCATCATCACGACATACCCGGCGAGATCCGGCTCCGGATTCTGCTGCTTCCACTTCAGCAGCGCATCATATCGCGACTGCCCGCGCGTAAGCATCAGCGTAGGGACCTTCTGCCCGTTCCGCTCCACCATCTGTGTCGTCTCCGGCGATTTCGGAGCCCACGCCAGCGACGCGGCCACCGCTCCGTTCACTTTGGTGACGCGCGCGATGTAAGACGGCGACGTGCCGGCGAACGTATCGGTAGCCGAGTGTTGATTGGCGAAATTCTCCACCGGCGTCGACACCCGGATGGCCCCGAATCCTTCCAGGTTGAACGGCGTATGATCGCCGCCGCGTCCGAAACGATCTGCGCGGAACACCGGATCGACAGTCATCGAAGGAACATAGCGCTCGCCGATCTCCTTCATATAGCGGGCGATTTCGCGGGAAGACGAATCGATCGGATCTTCGCTGAAAATATTCACGCGGCGATTTTCCGTGCGCCCGTCGCCGCCAACGTCGCTGCCGATGATGTCGCTGTTGAGCACGGCTTCGATTTTCTGATCCAGCGAGCGCGCCTTCTCGGCATATAGAGTGCTGCCGAGCAAACCCTCCTCTTCACCGGCGAAAGCGACAAACACGATGGTCTTTTCGAACTGATACTGGCTCATCACGCGAGCCAGTTCCATCACGCAAGCCGTCCCGCTGCCGTCGTCGGTGACGCCCGGCGCGTCGATATTCGGATCGCGCGGCGGCGCCGGGGGACCTCCCGGTTCCGGCGCGGGCGAACCCGGCGCGCGAGTGTTGTTCACCGAATCGTAGTGGCCGCTGATGATAATCCGCTGGTCCTTATTAGTGGTACCGGGCAGCACGGCGACTACGTTGTACAGATCTACGTCGCTCGGAATACGCGAACCCGGCGCGATGCTTTTCTTCAGGCGATACTGGTCGAAACTGACTTCCAGCCGCGGATTGTAGCTGCGAAACTGCTCATAAATCCACTTCCGCGACGCTCCGATGCCGCGATTCGGATCGTCCTGCGACGAAAACAGATATCGCGTCCCGAAGGATTCGAGCTTCTTCAGGGTTTCGGCGATCCGCTGCTCGGAAACCTCCGAAACGATTTTCGACACTTGCGGATTGACGGCCTTATACTGCGCGGAAGCCGTGAACCCGCAAAAACATGTCAGGATCAGCGCCGTGATTTTCATAAGGGTGAATGATAGTCCAGACGATGGTACGAAAGCAAAAGTAACCGGATTACTTCGCCGGGTACGTCTTAGAGTACTTGTTGCGCGGATTGTAGACCGTGAACGCTCCGTTCGCCTCGGCCGTGACCTTCAGGTACTGGCCCTGGCAAGGCTCGTCGACGTTGGCAATGAAGGGATCGGGCGAATTGGCCTCTGCTCCTCCGCCAACCGCAAAGTGGAGCTGCCACAGGTCTTCAAGACCGGGCGAATCCTTCACAGTTTTCCATCCCTTAGGATCGCCGCCCTTGCGAGCCCCATTGTTCATGATGGCGACCCGCGGAGCCATCGCGTAGATCGCCTTGGACGTTTCGCCGCCATGGTGCGACGTCAGGTACAAATCGACTTTGCCGACGCGATTTTCGGGGCAAAGCAGGGCTAATTCCTTGTTCCACGTCAGGTCGCCGAGGTCGGCGAAGCGAAATTTGCCGTATTGTACGATCACGCCCGCGGACTGCGGATTCTCGCCGGTTTCACCGTCCTTCGGAGCGAGGCCGGCGCAATACGGATTCGCCTCGCCGGGCTTATCGATATGCGCGCCGCCCGCGACCACCACGGTTACATCGAGACCCTTGACCGGAATCGAGTCGCCGGGCTTGATGGTTTCATGATGCTGCCCCGCCATCGCGTCCTGGTAGGCTTTGTAGGTCTTGTCCGGCTTCTCTTCGACGGTAGGTCCGTGGTCATAAAAGGTACCGACCGTCAGCCGCTGAAGCAGATTCGGAACGCCGCCCTCGTGATCCGAGTGATGATGTGTAATCAGCACGTAATCGATGTGTTTGACGTGGCCCGCCTTGGCCGCGTTGGCGATCCGGTCCGCGTCCCGGCCGCTGTAATTCGAGTATCCGGCGTCGATCAACAGGGCTTGGCCGGAAGGAGAAACCACCAGCGTCGACTGGCCGCCTTCGGTGTCGATAAAGAAGATGTCCAGCGTTTTGGCGGCGCGCGCCGAGGACGCCAGAGCCAGTAGAACCAGAATCGCGGCCCGCATAAACCTGATGCTAGCATTGTGGCGGGAACGGATTCGCCTGACGTATCGTAACTATTGACAGATGCCTTTTTGCGTCCAATGCGGGAACCAGGTCGGCGATGGAGACCGGTTTTGCGGCAAATGCGGATCGCGCCAGCAAGCCGCCGGATCGCGTCCGCCCGACATCATGGCCGGCATCAGTAACCGCAATGCGTCGCTGCTGTGCTACATCCCCATGGTCGGCTGGGTCGCGGCGATCGTAGTACTGGCGAGCGAACGGTTCCGCAAGGAAACGCAGGTCCGCTTTCACGCCTTTCAAGGGCTGTATCTCTTTGTAGCCTGGTTGATGGTCGAATGGGTGATCTCGCCGGCGCTGTATCTTTCCGATTGGGAAGGCGGGTTCCCGCTGCGGCACCTGTTCTCGCGCGGCCTGCAACTGCTGATCTTCGCGGCTTGGATCATCATGATCATCAAGGTCAGTCACGACGAAGACTACAAATTGCCGATCGTCGGGGAACTGGCGGAGCGGTCGGTCAGCGAGCAGCGGTCCTAACCGCTGGGGCGAGATCGCGGTATAATTATTCATCAGAGTGAATAATTACTCATTCACACCCGTCGGCATTGTCGGATTCCACGGCTACAGCGGCGCCGAGCTGATCGCGATTCTGGCGCGGCATCCTCGCGTGGAGCCGGTGCTGCTGGAGCATCGCGAAACTGACGAGCGGCCGCGTCCCATCAAGGACGCCGGCCCGCGGCGGATGCCTTGCACGGCCGAATCGGTACGATCGGCGGGGCTGGCGGCGGTGTTTCTGGCGACTCCTGCCGATGCGTCCATGAAGCTTGCGCCGGAGCTGCTGGATGCCGGGGCCAAGGTGATCGATTTGAGCGGGGCGTTCCGCCTGGGCACGGCGCAGAACTTCGAGCGTTGGTATAAAGAGCCGCACACGCAACCGGGATTGCTGCCGGAGGCAGCCTACGGGTTGCCCGAATTTTGCCGCGCGCGGGTAGCGGGGGCTCGGCTCATCGCGAATCCGGGATGCTATCCGACGGCGGCGAATCTGGCGCTGCGGCCGTTGCTGGAGGCCGGCGTGATCGTGCGCGACGCGGGCATTGTGTGCGACGCCAAGAGTGGCGCCAGCGGCGCCGGACGGAAGCCGTCGCTCAAAACCGGCTTTTGCGAAGTCACCGAGAATTTCTCGACCTACGCGATTCTGGACCATCGGCACGTGCCGGAAATTCTGCGAACCTCGGGGCTCGATGAAGGCGAGTTGAGTTTCACCGCTCAACTGCTGCCCATCGATCGCGGGATTCTCGAGACGATTTACTTCCGGACGAAGGACGTAAAATCCGCGGACGACTTGTTGGACATCTATCAGCGCCAGTATGGCGAGGAGCCGTTGGTTCGGTTGTACAAGCCGGGGCAGGTGCCGGATGTTCGGTCCGTATCGCGAACCAATTTCTGCGATCTGGGGATTCAATATGACGCGTCTACACGTCGCGCGGTGATCGTCTCGGCGATCGACAATCTGGGCAAAGGCGCGGCGGGGCAGGCGGTGCAGAACATGAATCTGGCGCTCGGCTTCGAGGAAACGGCGGGGCTGCTGTGAGGCTGCTGGTCAAGATCGGCGGGACGCTGCTGGATGCGGCGGAGTCGCGCGCGCGTTTAGCTGCGGAGATCGCCGCGCTGAGCCGCGGCAACGAGGTCGCGGTGGTCCACGGCGGCGGGAAACAGATGACGCGGTTCCTCGAAAAGAGCGGCGTGAAGAGCCGGTTCGTCAACGGCCTTCGCGTGACCACGCCAGAGGTGTTGGATGCGGTGTTGAAAGTGTTCGCGGGAACGGTGAATGCCGAGCTCGTTTCGGCGCTGCGGGCGGCGGGAACCAAGCCGGTTGGGTTGACCGGAATCGACGCGGGGCTGGTGGATGCGGAGCCTCTCGACCTGGAATTGGGGCATGTGGGCAGGCCGGTTCATTGCGATCCGCGGCTGCTTCACGTTTTGGTTCGGGAAGGTTATTTGCCGGTGATCGCGTGCGTCGCGGGGGATGCGCGAGGAGGGATGTATAACGTGAATGGCGACCAGATGGCCGCAGCCTGCGCCGCGGCCTTCGGGGCTGACAGGCTGATTTTCCTGACCGATGTCGAGGGCGTGCGCGACGGTTCGGGCGAGACGCTGGCTACGTTGTCGGCCGGAGGCGCGCGGGAATTGATCGAGTCCGGAGTTGCCAGCGGCGGGATGCGGGCCAAGCTCGAAGCAGCGCTGAGCGCGATTAATCATGCCGCCAGGACTGAAGTAGTCATAGCGCCGGGATCTCATTCCGGGATTCTCGATAAATTAATCGCAGGTACGACGATTGGAACGCGGGTAGTTTCCTAAAATGGCACAAATACGCAGGGCAACCATGCTGGATATTCCTGAGGTTGTAGGGTTGATTAACGCCTATGCCCGCGACGGCATCATGCTTCCGCGCACGGAATTCGAGATGGCCGAAAATATTCGCGACTTCCTGGTCGCTGTTGACGAAAGCGGGCTAGTGGGATGCGGGGCGCTGCATTTCTACACTCCGGTTTCGGGCGAGATCCGGAGCCTGGCGGTGCGGCCGGGGTCGAAGACCAAGGGGATGGGCCGAAAGTTAGTGGAGGCGCTCGAAACAGAGGCTCGGGAGCATGACCTGCACTCCATTTTCGCGTTTACCTATGTTGACGGGTTCTTTCGAAAACTCGGGTTCGAAGAGGTGGATCGCGGCGAGTTACCGCTAAAGGCCTGGAAAGATTGTTTGCGGTGCCCGAAGTTTCAGGCCTGCGATGAGATCGCGATGCTCAAACGCCTTAGACCAGGACCACCAGACATCGTAGTACCGCAGTTTACGCAGATCGAAGAGATCCAGCGTCTGCCGGTCTTGCAGAAATAACCGATTAAATTTCTCGACATTACTGTTCGATTGTGTGAGAATATTTCTCTCTTTAATCCACTACAGTACTGAGCGACTCCGAGTGCGGCAACACCTGAATTGAGACCTGGCCGAAAGACCAATCTGGATCAAGACGAGAGCTGGGGTAAACTAGGTGCGGAGTCAGGTCGTCGCGATTAAATTTTTGAGGCGGGACGAGGTTCCATGAAAGCACAGACTGTGGACATTCAGGAATCGATGGGGCGGATCCTATGCTGCACGATTTTCCGTCCGGGCGGGCGCAAGCTGCTGGCCAAAGGCCACGTGCTGAGCGAAGAAGACGTCCGGCTTCTGGCCACTGAGGGTCTGGATCAGGTTTGGGTGACGGAGTTGGAAGACGGGGAGGTCGGCGAAGACGACGCCGTATGCCAAGCGGCTAAGGAAATGGGTTGCGGCTGCCTGGAGATCCGGCTGGCGGCAGGGGGACGCGCGAACCTGTTCGCTTCTGAAGATTGCTGCGTGCTGGTGGACGACGAGCTGCTGACGCAGATCAACTGCATTTCGAGCATTGTGATCGCGACCGCGGTGAATTTCAGCTTCGCGAAAGCGGGGCAGCGCATTGCGACGGTAAAGAGCGCGCCATTCGCGGTGGCGCAATCGCATTTGGAGGCGGTGATCAACATTCTGAAGGAGCGCGGGCCCATTTTACAAGCGCGGCCGGTGCGTTCGCCTTCGGTCGCGGTTCTGTATACCGATCCGGTGCACGGGGATCGCGCGCGGCAACTGTTCGAGAGCATCATGCGCCAAAGGCTGGAGCATTTCAGCGCGACGCCCAGCTTCGTGCTGGCGTCGGTAGAAGAGGAGGCGGCGGTCGCGCGCAGCATGCAACACTTGCTTAGGGCCAAGCCGACGGTGATCCTGGTGGCGTCCACCACGGCGCCGGCGGGACCGGAGGACGTCATCGGCCGCGCGATGAGCAGCATCGGCTGCCATCTCGAACGATTTTTAGCGCCCGTCGAGCCAGGCAATCTGCTCCTGTTGGGCTATAAGGACGAAACCCCGCTGCTTTCCGCGCCGGGGTGTTTCCGGTCCGCGAAGCCGAATGTGGTCGACCTGGTGCTGCCCCCGATGCTCGCCCGTTACCGCGTTTCAGGATGGGAAGTCGCGAGCCTGGGCCACGGCGGCTTGTTGGCATAGGGATTTCTCATTTTTCGTTCCTTCCGTTACCCGTAGGCCCTCTCCTCCGGAGAGCTTACGGATGCTCTGGCCGGGCGGGACCGTTTTCCACCCGGCTTTTTTTCTCCGCTGCTGTTTTGGTGTTCCGCCGCCCGTTGTAGAATTGTAGCGGTTCTCGCCCACGATGAAGATTACGGCTGTCGAAGCGTACCTGCTTTCCTATCCATTCCCTCAACCGATCCGGCTTCCTTACCACGGCGGCGAGCGCACCATCGTCAAGCGCGACGCCATGCTGATCCGGGTTGCGACGGACCAGGGGCTGTTCGGGTACGCGCCGGGCGAGGCAACGGTACAAGCCAAGCAGATGATCGACCGGCTGATCGCGCCATTTCTTCTAGGCCGAACGGCCGCCGATCCGGATGCGCTGCGGATTCTGTTTCAGCAAGGACCGGGAACGGACGCCGAAGCGAGCCGGATCTACAGCTCGGTCGAGATCGCTCTCTACGATCTGGTGGGAAAGGCGCGCAATGTTCCGGTGAGTGAGCTGATCGGCGGCCGCGTTCGCGACCGGATCCGGCTGTATGGGAGCGCCGGAATGTACATGCCGCCGGAGGGCTACGCTGCCGAAGCGGCGCGGGTGAAGGAGCTTGGGTTTCGCGCGTATAAGATGCGGCCGGGACGCGGTCCGGAGGAAGACGCAGCCGCGGTGCGCGCGGTGCGCGAGAGGGTCGGGCCCGACTTCGACATCATGGTCGATGCGCACACATGGTGGCGCATGGGCGACCTGAGCTACTCGCGGGAAACCGTGGAGCGGCTGGCGGGCGAGATGGCCGAGTACGGCATACGGTGGCTGGAGGAGCCGTTCCCGCCCGACGATCACGAAGCGTTTCTGCATCTGAAGCAGAAAGGCCTGGTCCCGCTGGCAAGCGGCGAGCATGAACCGAACGAGCTTCGCTACCTGGACTTGATCGAGACCGGCGCTGTGGACTACGTTCAGATGGATGTGGTGTGCCAGGGCGGCTACGCGACGGCTCGGCGGCTGTTCCCGGACATCGCGCGCGCGGGTCTGCGCTTCGCGTTTCATAGCTGGGGCACGGCGCTGGAGGTAATTGCGGCGGCTCACCTGGGCGTGTGCTGGCCTTCGAGCGTGGTGCCGTGGCTCGAATATCCGTGCTATTCGACCGAGACGCGCGAGTTCATGTATCCGTTCCCGCTGGCGTCGGAGATCGTGAAGCAGCCGGTGGCGATCGAGCGCGGCGAGTGCGTGGTGCCGCGCGGGCCAGGGCTCGGTGTGGATGTGGATGAAAGCGTGATCTGGCGGTACCCGTGGACTGAAGGACCGTGGTCATATTTCAAACTCGAATCGCCGGCAGGGACTTGGGCGGTGTCGTCGGATCACAGCGCGAAGTGGGCTGGCAGCCGGTAAACTAAACTCATTGTGAAGGCACGGAGGTGATTTTTGGGGCACCATTTCCGGGTAAGATTTCTCGGCAGCCGAGCATTTGAATTCCCCGTGGAGACGCCGGTGGTTGGCGTAAAAGGGGGAAAGGGGAGACGACCGTATTCACCCTCCAACTTCAAGGTCGAGGGCGGAGGACCGCCCGGGAACCTAAATCAACTCGACGGCATCTCGGTCACTGGTGGCGGCGGCTCCTCCCAAGGAACCGCGGGCGGCCAGGATCCGAAGCGACGACAACATTTACCCCCCAACTTCAAATCGCAGGGCGGAGGGCCGCCCCCAAACTTGGAAGAAATAGATTTCGACATTGCGTCGTGGTCCTATGGCCATGAGCCCATATACGCAACCGGCGGACGGAAGGATGCGAGCAAGAGCAAGGCTGGGGAAATCAAGATTACCAAGGTGGTGGATCAGAACTCGACCGCGTTGATGAGGGCCGCGCGCATTGGCCCGCCAAGGCCGGTGGTGATCGAATATCTGGACGAGATGCCGGACGGAAGCTCACGCGTCTTGACGACGATCAAACTCGACGAGGTTCTGATCGGAAACATCCAGGTGAGCGGCCGATATCAGCAGGATTTGGTGGAGGAGATCACCCTGGAGTATACAGACATGCACATCAATGGAGCGCCGGCGGATGAAGTCCCGGCGTGGATGAAGCCGTGAGCAACTTACGATATCAGCCGGGATTCGGGAACCACTTCGTCTCCGAAGCGATGGCCGGAGTCTTGGTCGACGGGCAGAACAGTCCTCAGCATGTGCCGCATGGTCTTTACGCGGAGCTGTTGTCAGGCACCTCGTTCACCGCGCCGAGGGCGGAGAACCGGCGGACGTGGGTGTATCGAATCCGTCCTTCGGCCGCGCATAACCGGCCGTTTCAGCAGATCGACAAGCGAAATTTGAAGAGCACGCCGTTCGATGAAGTGGCTCCGCCGCCGACACAGATGCGGTGGAATCCGTTTCCGATTCCAACCGCGCCCACGGATTTCATCGAAGGGTTGATCACCGTTGGCGGCAATGGCGATGCCAGCGTGAACTGCGGCATGGCGGCTCATGTCTACGCGGCCAACCGGCCGATGACGCGTAAAGTGTTTTACAACGCCGATGGAGAAATGCTGATCGTTCCGCAGCAAGGTTCGCTTCGGCTGATAACGGAGTTGGGCGTGCTGAACGCGGTTCCGCAGGAAATCGCCGTGATTCCGCGCGGGATGCGCTTTCGCGTGGAGCTGCCGGATGGCGCGGCTCGCGGATACGTCTGCGAAAATTACGGAGCCATGTTCCGCCTGCCGGAGCTGGGACCGATCGGATCCAACGGGCTGGCCAATTCGCGCGATTTTCTGGCGCCGGTGGCCGCGTTTGAAAATAACGACCAGCCGCATCAGATTGTCGCGAAATTCGCGGGGAATTTATGGGCGCTCGACACCGATTCCTCGCCGCTCGACGTGGTGGCGTGGCACGGCAACCTGGCGCCGTACAAATACGACCTTCGGAAATTCATGGTGATCGGATCGGTCAGCTTCGATCATCCGGACCCGTCGATTTACACTGTTTTGACTTCGCCTTCGGACACGACGGGGACGGCCAATGTCGATTTCGTCGCGTTTGCGCCACGCTGGCTGGTGGCTGAGCACACGTTTCGTCCACCGTGGTTTCATCGCAACGCGATGACCGAGTTCATGGGCCTGATTCACGGCGAATACGATGCCAAGGCGGAGGGATTCGTGCCGGGCGGCGCGAGCCTGCACAACGTCTGGAGCGCCCACGGTCCGGACGCTGCGACGCATGAACGCGCGACGAAAGCCACGCTTGCTCCGCAGAAGATCGATGACACCATGGCGTTCATGTTCGAGACGCGGTACGTGATGCGGCCTACGCGGCTCGCGCTTGAAGCGGCGGAGCTTCAGCATGATTATTATCAATGCTGGCAGGGACTCGCTTCGCGTTTTCCGAAATCCTGAAGAAATCAAGTACGCTGGAATTATGACGTTATTTCGGGGAGTTGGAGCCGGCCTGCTACTCGCGGTGGGCACGGCATTCTCGCAAACACCGGCGGCTGAGACGAAACCGGCCGGATTGCAATTCGAAGTGGCATCCATCAAGCCGGCGGCGCCTCCGAATCCGGCGGCAATCCAGGCGGGCAAGCTTCACGTCGGCATGAACGTGGACCAAGCCAGAGTTGACATCGGATTCATGTCGCTGGCGGACTTGATGACGCTCGCGTTCAAGGTGAAGCAGTACCAGATCTCCGGCCCGGACTGGATGGGCGCGCAGCGATTCGACATCCTGGCCAAGATGCCGGAAGGTGCGACCAAAGACGACGTGCCGCAGATGCTTCAGGCCTTGCTGGCGGAACGGTTCAAGCTGACCTTTCATCGCGACAGCAAGGAGCAGCCGGTGTATGCGCTCATCGTGGGCAAGAATGGACCGAAGCTGAAGGATGCCCCGCCCGATGAGCCGGATCCGCCCGCGGATGCCAAGGATCCTAAGGGCACCATGACCGTCAACACCGGGAACGGCGCGATTCGCATCACGCAGACGGGCGAAGGCGGTGCGGGGGCGGTGATCAAGAGTAAGGAAACCGGGACCACGCGGATGTCGATGTCGAACGGCATGATGCATCTGGAATTGTCCAAGGCGTCGATGGCGCAGTTCGCCGACATGCTGTCGCGCTTCATGGACAAGCCGGTGGTCGATATGACGGAGCTGAAAGGGAATTATCAGGTCGCGCTGGATCTGTCCATGGACGATCTTCGATCGGTGGCGAGAAAGGCCGGCATGAACATTCCGGCGGGAGCGGGAGCCGGACCTGCGGCCGCAGGCGGTGCGGCTCCAGGTGCACCCGCCGGCGCAGACGCCGCGTCGGAGCCATCGGGCGCATCGATTTTCCAAGCGGTCCAGCAGTTCGGATTGAAGCTGGAGTCGCGCAAGTTGCCAGTCGAATTGATCGTGATCGATCACCTGGACAAAGCTCCGACGGAAAATTGATAGAACCGGCCTGCGGCGGGGTGTCGTCTATACAGATGTGAGACCGATGCGAATGGGTGCGGGCTTGCTGGCTGTGACGTTCGCCGCGGCCGGCGCGGTGTTCACCACTCAACTTCAGAGCACGACGATCGCGGCGTGGGACAAATACATGGATCGCGCCGAGCGTGGGATGGCGACTGGGCTGCCGCCGCTCACGGTGACCGGCGACACGGCCACGTTGAACGATCTGAATCCGAACGGGACCAACGGCGGCGACGATATTCGCAGCGGCTACATCCATGACTGGATCGGAGCTTTGCTGGTTCCCAACACTTCGGTTAGCGCAGTGGAAGCGGTTCTGGAGAATTACGGTTCGTACGCGAAGATCTATGGCGCCGCATTGAAATCGGCGTCGGCATCGAAGACCGGCAACGATGCGGCGGGGCGCAGCTACGACGTGCGCCTGGTGACGGAGCGGGTGGAGGGAATCGGCATTCATTTTGCATTCGACCTGCGCAATCGCGTGATTTTTCGCGATGCGGGCGGGGACGCGACGGTCGATTCGCGGTCCTATTTGATTCGGGAGAGCAACAGCGGGAAGGCTCCCTACACGGATCTGCTGCCGGTGGGCAACGATCATGGGATTCTGTGGCGTCTGAATTCGTACTGGCGGCTGCGTCCGGCGGGATCTGGCGTGTACGCGGAGTTGCGGGTGATCTCGCTGTCGCGAAAACCGCTGCCGGGGACGCGTGATTTGGTGAAGAGCAGGGCTCGCGAGTCGCTGGAAGATACGCTGGTCAAGACGCGAGGCGCGGCGCTCGCGAAGAATCGCTAGCAGGGCTAACTTTCGTCGCTATAAGCATTCGCTCGCTGCCGCGCGCCTCTGAGGCTGAGTGAAAACCGGACATCCTTTGAAATATCAGCGGATTGAACGAGCCGGCAAAAGAAGCGGTCGATCCCACGGGTTTTCATATAGATTCGTCAACGAGCGGATTCGCTAGTGTCCTGAGTCAGAAGTTCGTTGGAGAATTGCTGCCCCACATAGTCCTACTTACAACGCCCGTCATCCCGAGCGCAGCGAGGGATCTGCTTTTAAAGCGTTGATAACAGCCGAACGAAAAGCAGATTCCTCGCTCCGCTCGGAATGACTTTGGGGTCGGATGGCCGTTATAGCCCCGGCATGTAATGCTGCGATTTTCTGACTCAGGACGCTAGGAGCGTGTTGAAAAAGGGGACAGACCGCTCTGTCCACGGCCACGGTCCTATGCGAAATCAGCGTTTTGCGGCTGGGGACAGAGTAGTCTGTCCCCTTTTTCAACAAGCTCCTAGACGACCAGTTTCCAGGGCGCGCGGTACTCGCGCGAGACGTACTTTTTGGCGTCCGGCTGCGCGACGGTCCAACGCTCGATGTCGAGATCCACGCGCTGGCGGGTGCGGAGGGCGATGTTGCCGAGCAGACACGTGGTGGTGGAACGCTGGCATTTTTCGATATCGCTCTCCGGGCGCGCCCGCGTGCGGATGCACTCCAGAAAATTGGACCAATGCTCGAAGTTGCCGCCGCTGGTGGACGGCATCCTCCAACTGGTCAGCGTCGATTTTTTTCGGGAACCACGCGGCATTCGCGGCGATCGACGAACATGGTGGCGCGCTCGCCGTGAAACAGGATGCCGTAGTCGCGCTCGAACATGGATTGCGCATTGCTTTCGCGATTCTCGTAGGTGGCGACGAAGCCGGGGTACTCGAAGGTCACTTGCAGAGTATCCGGCGTTTCGCGGTTGTCGTGAAGATAGAATTTACCGCCGCTGGCGGTGGCCGATGTGGGCATGGCTTCATCGAACGCCCACTGCACGATGTCGAGCAGGTGCACGCCCCAATCGGTCATCATGCCGCCGGCGTAATCCCAGAACCAGCGGAAGCGTGAAAAATACTTATCTTCGGGATCGACACCGAAGCGGTTTGAGTTGAACGCTCGGCGCGGGGCGGGACCCAGCCAGCGGTCCCAATCGAGCCCGGCGGGCGGATCGGAATCGGGCGGGTTGCCGATGCCTTCGGGTTTCGAATGGCCGTAGTTCCAGGTGCGGACGAAAGCGATTTTGCCAAGCTCGCCGGCGCGAATCAGCTCGACTGCTTTCTGGAAATGAGGCGCCGAGCGCTGCATGGTTCCGGCTTGGACCACGCGATTGTATTTCCGCGCGGCTTCGATCATTTTCGCGGCTTCCTCGATTGTGCACGCGACAGGCTTTTCGACGTAGACGTTTTTCCCGGCTTTGCAGGCTTCGACGGTCATGTAGGCGTGCCAGTGATCGGGGGTTGCGATGCAGACCGCGTCGATGGATTTGTCATCCAGGACCTGGTGGAAATCGTGGACGGCTTTCGCCTGTTCGCCGGTCTGCCGGGCGGGCCCAGTTTAGATTGCGATCGTACACATCGCAGACTGCGGCTACCGCGGCGTCGGGATGCCGCATCGCGTAGTGGAGATTATCGCGGCCCATTTTTCCCAGGCCGATGAAGGCCGTTGAAATACGGTCGTTTGCGCCGCGCACATTTCCGGTGAAGATCTGGGTTGTCAGAGCGGCAGTGGCGGATTTAACGAAATCCCGGCGGTTGGAATCCATAGCGGCCATTTTAGATCAAATCCGTGAGATAGAATGACGCTCATGAAGAACAAACTCTGCCTGTTTATCGCCGCGGCGTCTTCTTTACTGGCTTTTGATGGAGCCGAGATGACGCGGTGGGAACGGGAGGCGCGCAACGTCACCATCATCCGGGACGACTGGGGCATCGCCCACGTTTATGGGAAGACGGATGCCGACGCCGTCTTCGGGATGGAGTACGCGCAGGCGGAGGACGACTTCAATCGCGTCGAGACCAATTACATCAACGCGATGGGGCGGCTGGCCGAGGCTGAAGGCGAGGCGAAGATCTATCAGGACTTGCGGATGAAGCTGTTCATCAGTCCCGAAACGATGAAGAAGCAATACGCGGAGAGCCCGGCGTGGCTGAAGACGCTGATGAATGCGTTTGCCGACGGGTTGAATTTCTACCTCGCCAAGCATCCGGATGTGAAGCCGAGGGTGATCGAGCGATTCGAGCCGTGGATGGCGCTGAGCTTCACCGAGGGGAGTATCGGCGGGGACATCGAGCGAGTGAACCTGGGGCAGCTCGAGGCGTTTTACGGCAAGGATCGCGCGAGGCCGGCATCACAAGAGCGAAGATGAGGATGATGGAGCCTCGCGGGTCGAACGGCGTGGCGGTTGCGCCTTCGAACACGATTGGTCATCACGCGCTGCTGCTGATCAATCCACATACTTCGTTTTTCTTCCGGTCCGAGTTGCAGATGGTCAGCGAAGAAGGGCTGAATGCCTACGGCGCCGTGACGTGGGGCCAGTTTTTCATTTATCAGGGATTCAACGAGCGCGCGGGCTGGATGCATACGTCGAGCGGCGTGGATGCGATCGACGAATATCTGGAAACGGTGACCAAGAAGGGCGATCATTTCGTTTACAAGTATGGAAACGAGGAACGTCCCGTGACGACGGTCGAGATCGCGGTGCCGTACAAGACCGATCACGGCATGGCGGAAAAGAAGTTCACGGTCTACCGCACGCATCACGGGCCGGTGATTCGGGAGGCCAACGGGAAATGGGTGAGCATCCGGCTGATGCAGGAGCGCGATCAAGGCGCTGGAGCAGTCCTACACGCGAACCAAAGCGCGGGATTACAAATCGTACCGGCAGACGATGGAGCTGAAAGCGAATTCGTCGAACAACACGATTTTCGCCGACGCCGACGGAGACATCGCATACTTCCACGGCAATTACATTCCTCGGCGCGACACCAGTTTCGATTTGACGAAGCCGGTGGATGGCAGCAATCCGGAGACGGATTGGCAGGGGCTGCTGTCGATCGACGAAACGCCGCATTTGCTGAATCCCAAGAGCGGCTGGCTGTACAACTCGAATAACTGGCCGTGGTCGGCGGCGGGTCCGAGCAGTCCGAAGCGGGAAGATTATCCGGTTTATGTCGAGACGCACGGGGAATCGGCGCGCGGGCTGCACGCGGTTCGGGTCCTGGGGAATAAGAAGGATTTCACGCTCGACTCGCTGATCGCGGCGGCGTACGACAGTTATCTGACCTGGTTCGACAAGCCAATGCCGGCGCTGATCAAGGCTTGGGACGAGGCGACGGCGTCGAATCCGCTGAAAGCGAAGTTGGCGGAACAAATCGACCTGCTGCGCAAATGGGACCATCGCTGGGCGGTGAACTCGATTCCGACTTCGCTGGCCGTGTTCTGGGGTGAAGACATTCAGCGTCGCTGGAGGGTGGATGCGCAGGCGGCAGGCGTTTCGGTGGAGGATTACTTGGGCGCGCAAGCGAAGCCGGAGCAGCTCTTGCAATCACTCGCGGCGGCGTCGGATAAACTGCAAGCCGACTTCGGGAGCTGGAAAACTCCGTGGGGCGAAATTAATCGATTCCAGCGGATCAACGGCGACCTGGTGCAGCCGTTCAATGACGCGGCTCCGAGCATTCCTGTCGGATTCACTTCGGCCACGTGGGGGTCGCTCGCTTCGTTCGGCGCGCGCGCGTACCCGGGGACCAAAAAATGGTATGGAACCAGCGGGAACAGCTTCGTCGCGGTGGTCGAATTTGGCGATAAGGTTCGGGCCAGGGCAGTCACGGCGGGAGGCGAAAGTGGACATCCCGAATCGCCGCATTTCAACGATGAAGCCGAGCGGTATGCGACCGGCAACCTGCGTGAAGTCTACTTTTATCGCGACCAGGTGAATCAGCACAAGCAGCGCGAGTACCATCCAGGGAATTGAGTCCGGATTTCACACGGCAGGTACAATAAAGGTTCCATGCGCATTGCCCTGGCGCAGATTAATCCCACCGTCGGCGACCTTGCGGGGAACGTCGACCGCATGACTGCGCGCGGCTCGCGATGCGGCGGCGCGCGGCGCGGAACTCGTGGTGTTTCCGGAGCTTTCGATCACCGGCTATCCGCCGCGCGATCTGGTGGAAAAGCCGAGCTTCATCGATCGCAGCGAACGCGAATTGGATCGGCTGGCGCAGCGAAACGGCGGGATCTGGATCTGAGCGTGATCTGCGGGTATGTGGCGCGCTCGCGATCGGAGACGGGCAAGCGCGGCGCTGAACTGCGCGGCCGTTATCGAGCGCGGGACGGTCGTGTTCCGGCAGGAACAAAATGCTGCTGCCGACTTACGACGTGTTCGATGAAGCTCGCTATTTCCGGCCGGGGGAGCGCGAATATCTGTGCACGGTGCGCGGCAAGCAGCGTGGCGCTGACCATCTGCGAGGACGCCTGGAACGATCGCCGGTTCTGGAAACAGCGCCTGTATCAGCGCGATCCGGTGGAAGAATTATTCGCCGCCGGCGGCGAAATGCTGATCTGCATCAACGCATCGCCGTACAACATGGGCAAGCGCGAAATGCGCCGGCGCATTTACCGGGCTTCGGCGCGGCGCTACCAGCGGCCGGTGATTTATGTGAATCAGGTGGGCGGGAACGACCAACTGGTGTTCGACGGATCGAGTTTCGCGATGAACGGCGCGGGCGAAGTGATCGCGTCAGGCGCGGTCCTTCGAAGAAGACCTGGTGCTGGCGGATACTAGATGCCGGCGACCGGCGAATCGTCATGAAGATTTCACCGACGAATGCGAAGCTGTGTATCAGGCGCTGGTGCTTGGGACGCGCGATTACATCCGGAAGTGCGGATTTTCGAAGGTTCTGATCGGGCTTGAGCGGCGGCATCGATTCGTCGCTGACCGCGGTGATCGCGGTGGAGGCGGTGGGGAAGGAAAATGTCACGGGAGTGGCGATGCCGGGGCCGTATTCCTCCGAGCACAGCGTGACGCGACGCGCGGGAGATGGCGGAGAAGCTGGGAATTCGATTCGAGATCGATTTCGATCAACGGCGTTTATCGAACGTTTCATGGAGGAGCTGGCGCCGGTGTTCGCCGGGCTTCGCAGCGGACGTGACCGAAGAGAATCTGCAATCGCGGCTGCGCGGCGTGACTCTGATGGCGCTATCGAACAAAACCGGCGCGCTGGTGCTGACCACCGGCAACAAGAGCGAACTCGCGGTGGGCTACTGCACGCTGTATGGCGATATGTGCGGCGGGCTGGCGGTGATCAGCGACGTGCCGAAGACCATGGTGTATTCGCTTTCGCGGATCGCGAACCAACGGCAACAACGGCGCGATTCCGGAAAGCGTATTCACCAAGCCGCCCTCGGCGGAGCTGCAGCCGGATCAGAAAGACACCGATTCCCTGCCCGAATACGACGTGCTCGACCGGATTCTCGAAGGCTACATCGAGCATTACCAGCACGCCGCGGCAAATCGCCGACAGTCTGAAGCTGCCGACTCGATCTGGTGCAGGACATCGTCAACAAAGTGGACCGCAATGAATATAAGCGCCAGCAGGCCGCGCCCGGCCTGAAGGTGACCACCAAGGCGTTCGGCATCGGCCGCCGTTTTCCGATCGCCCAGAGGTACTCAGAATAAGGAGGACCGCAATGAAAAGATATCTGGCCTTTGCATTCGTGATCGTGTGCGCGGGCGTGTTGTGCTCGCAGCCATCGTGCCGGGAGCAGTTGGGCACGCAAGCCGGACGGCAGCTTTCTGCTGTCGAACGGCTGGCGGATCAAACCGGTGGGCACGCAGGTTCCGCTCGACACGCTGCCGATGTCGTCGGCGCTATCGAAGGACGGGAAATTTCTGCTGGTGCTGAACGGCGGATATAGGCCGCCGTCGATCAGCGTGCTGACGGTGGATCAGCCGCACGAAGTCTCGCGGGTGCCGGTGGCGGATGGGTGGCTGGGGCTCGCGTTTTCGCCGGATGGAAGGCACGTGTACGTCGGCGGCGGATCGCGGGCCACGGTGTTCGAGTTTTCGTTTTCTCCCGACGGCGAGCTGAAGCCGGCGCGGGAATTCGTGGTGGTGCGCCGCCGACAAGCGCACGCATGAGGATTTCATCGGCGACGTCGCGGTCTCGCCGGATGGACAAATCGATCTACGCGGCGGATCTGTATCACGATTCGATCGTGGTGATCGATGCGCAATCGGGCAGCGTGACGGCGCATCACAAGACCGGCCGGCGTCCGTATCGGATCCTGTTTCATCCCGACGGAAAATCGTTTTTCGTTTCGAGCTGGACGCGACGGATCGGTTTATCTGCACGAGGCACGCACCGGCGTCCGAGATGCGGCCGCGTCCGCCTCGGGCCGCATCACCACCGACATGGTGCTGAGCGATCACAAGCCGGAGGGCATCGATAAGGACGCTGCAGTACCGGTTGTTCGTGGCGGCGGCGAACACGAACAACGTTTTCGTCGTCAGCGTGAGCGACACGAAAGACATGAAGCTGCCGAGTCGATCAACGTGGCGATGACGGCGCGGCATCCGCTGGGCATGACGCCGAGCGGCGTGGCGCTGAGCCCGGATCAGAAGAAGTTGTACGTCGCCTGCTCGGATGCGAACGTGGTCGCGGTGGCGGATATTTCGGAGGCGCACAGCCGCGGTCGACGGGTTCATTCCCACGGGCTGGTATCCGACGGCAGCGCGCGCGCTCGCCGACGGCCGGCTGCTGGTGCTGAACGGCCGCGGGTTGCGGAGCTATCCGAATCCGGAATACGCCGGGCCGCGGCAGGTTTCGAACGTTCACCAGGGCGATCGCGCGGCGCTATTACGTCGGATCGATGCAGACCGGCACGATGTCGGTGATCGATCCGTTCGACCGATGAATCGCTCGACCGGTACACGCAGACCGCGCAGAGCTTGTCGCCGTATAAAGACAGCAGTCTGGACGTGCAGTTTGCCCGACGACAGCGTGATCGTTTCGAAGCCGGGGAAGCCTTCGCCCATCGAGCACGTGATCTACATCGTCAAGGAGAACCGGACGTACGATCAGGTGTTCGGAAAAATCGGGAAAGGCAACAGCGACCGTCGCTGATGCTGTTCGACGAATCGTCCGCGCCGAATCATTACAAGCTGGCGCGGGAGTTCGTGCTGTTCGACAATTTCTACGTCAATGCCGACGTGAGCGCGGACGGGCACAACTGGGCGACGGCGTCGATCGCGCCGGATTACGCGCAGAAATTGTGGCCCAACGACTACGCCGGCCGCCGCAAGCATTACGATTTCGAAGGCAGGAGCCGGCCAATTCGCCGCCCGCGGGTTATCTCTGGACCAACGCGCTGGCTGCCGGGCTCACCGTGCGCAACTACGGGTATTGGGTCGACGAACAAGAAGACCGCGGGCGCCGGACGGCGTGCAGATCGAGAGCGTCCAGGATCCCGGCGCTGCGCCCGATCACCAACATGCGCTATCGCAGCTTCGATCTGGATTATCCGGACGTGGAGCGCGCCAAGACATTTCTGGAGGATGTGAAGCAGTTCGAGGCGAGCGGCAACATGCCGCAACTGATGATCATGCGGCTGGGCAACGATCACACCAACGGCACGACGCCCGGGAAGCTCGCGCCGCTTTCGTTGTTCGCGGATAACGATTACGCGCTGGGCATGATCGTCGAGGGCGTTTCGAAGAGCCAGTTCTGGGCCAAGACGGCGATTTTCGTGATCGAAGACGACGCGCAGAACGGACCGGACCACGTGGATTCGCACCGTTCTCCGATGCTGGCGATCTCGCCGTACACGCATCGCGGGGTCATCGACAGCACCATGTACAACCAATCGTCGGTTATGCGGACCATGGAGCTGATTCTGGGGATGCGGCCGATGACGCATTTCGACGCCGGCAGGCGCGTCCGCTGTATGCGGCCTTCGCTGCGACGGCCGAACAACGGCGCCGTACACGGCGGAGAAGCCGCGAATTTCGCTCACCGAGAAGAATCCGGCGCGCTCCGCCACGGCGGCCCGGTCGGCACAGATGGACTTTGATGAAGCCGATGAGATCGACGATGATGAGTTGAATGACATTTTGTGGATCGCCATCAAAGGGACGGAGCCTCCCGTACCCGTGCGGAGCTATTTCGCAGCCAGACATTAAGAGTTTCAAAGCCCGACCATCCACCGCTTCCTTCGGTTACGGCCCGTGGCGCTCTTTCAAACATCGGAAGCGTAACCGAGCCGCGACCGAAGGAAGCGGTGGGCCGCCGTTTTCCGCACGCCGCGTCATGACTACGCTCTGTTTTCTGTGGCACATGCACCAGCCGTTCTACAAGGATTTGTGGACCGGCGAATATAAACTGCCGTGGACCCGGCTGCATGCGCTGAAGGATTACGCGGGAATGGTGCAGATCCTGGAAGAATTCCCGCATGTGCACCAGACGTTCAACCTGGTGCCGTCGATGATTGTCGCAGATCGAAGAATACGCCGCCGGCATCGCGTCCGATCCGTTTCTGGATGTCGCGGTCATGCCCGCGGAGGATCTGACCGAAGCGCAGCGCAGCTTCATGCGGCGCTATCTCTTTCAGGCCAACGTCGAGCACATGATCCACCGCTACCCGCGGTATCGCGAGCTTGTACGAAGACGAGGATCGCCTTTCAACCGATCGCGACCTGCGCGATTTGCAGGTGTTGAGCCAGATCGCTTGGTTCGATGAAGACCTGCTGGCGCGCGACCCGGAATTGCAGGAGCTGGTCCGGAAAGGCCGCGATTATTCGCTCGACGATCAGGCCTGATGGCGCGCAAGCAGCGCGAATCGCTGGCAGCGCGTGCTGCCGGTGTATCGCGAATTTTGCGGCGCGCGGCCAGATCGAGATTGCGACCACGCCGTTCTATCATCCGATTCTGCCGCTGATCTGCGATTCCGATATCGCCGCGGTGTCGCATCCCGGCGTGCCTCTGCCGCGGCGGTTTCGATATCCGCAAGACGCGCGGGAGCAGCTGCTGCCGCGCGCGATCGTATATGCAGGACAAGCTGGCAGCGGACGCCGGTGGGATTGTGGCCTTCGGAAGGCTCGGTTTCCGATGAAGCGCTGGCGCTGGCAGCCGATTGCGGATTTAAGTGGGCCGCGAGCGATAACGGCGTGCTGGCGCGAACCTTGGAGCAGGACGCCGGCCCCGACGCTCACCTATCAGGCCTACTCGTGGCAGCAGCAGGGCCGCGAGATCCGGCTGCTGTTTCGCGATCACTACCTGAGCGATCTGATCGGCTTCGTGTATCAGCGCATGAGCCCCGCCGAAGCGGCCGAACATTTTCTGGCGCGCATTCGCGAGAACGCGCAGCGGGCGCGACGCGCTGGTGCCGATCATTCTGGACGGCGAAAACGCGTGGGAATGGTACGAAGCCAACGGCCGGCCGTTCCTGCGCGAGCTGTACCGGCGCATCTCCGACGATCCGCATCTGGAAGCGCTGACGGTTTCCGAAGCGCTGGCGAAATTCGAGGCGCGGCCGCTGGGCGGCGTTTTTCCGGGATCGTGGATCAACGCGAATTTCGATATCTGGATCGGCGCGGAGGAAGACAATCAGGCGTGGGAATTGCTGCTGGACGCGCGCCGCGCGTACGACGAAGCGCGACGGGCCTTGCCGAAAACATGCGCGCGCTGGCTTACGAAGAGCTGCTGATCGCCGAGGGCAGCGACTGGAGCTGGTGGTATGGGCCGGAGCACGGCTCCGACAATCGCCCGGAGTTCGACCAGTTGTATCGCGATCATCTCTCGAACGTGTATCGCGCGCTGGGCCTGAAGCCGCCGGAGGCGCTGTCGCGTCCGATTCTTCAATCGCAGGCGGGCGAGATTCTGCGAACCGCCGTCGAATCCGATTCATGCGATCGTCGACGGCGAAGTTACTTCGTATTTCGAGTGGCTGGGAGCGGGTCGATATCGTCCCGATACGCGGTCGGGCGCGATGCATGGCGGAGACTCGGCGATCCGCGACGTCTTGTTCGGAACCGACGGCGAACAGCTTTACGTGCGGGTGAATACCGATGTTACGGGTAAATTCGGAATCGAGTTTGAGACCGGTCCGGCAAAGACGCTGGTGGTAGTGGGGCGAATCGTCGAAATGAGCGCGCGGCTCGCGGGCCGTCGGTTCCGCGTAACCATCGATCGGGACGGCTGGCCCGCGGAAACGGTGCCGGCCCAGGGTTGGATCGAGTTGTCAGGCGTAGAATAGTGGCATGCGCGTTCCATATGCAGCGGGGGCGTTTCTGACTCTGGCTGTAGCCGCGATTGCGCAAACCGATCCGCGCCCCGAATTCGAAGTAGCGTCGATCAAGCCGTCCGCGCCCGGCGGACGGGGGATGTTCATCCGCAACAGCCCGGGTGGCCGGATCAACGTCACCAACATGACGCTGAAAGAGCTGATCGTGGTGGCTTATCGCATTCAGCCTTTCCAGATCTCGGGCGGACCTTCGTGGTTCGATTCCGCGCGCTACGATATTTCGGCGAAAGCGGAGACCGCGCCGAAGGAGGGTGAACTCCCGCTGCTGCTCCAGTCCCTGCTGGCGGACCGGTTCCAGCTCGTCGTTGAACGTGGCACCAAGGAGCTTCCGATTTATGCGCTGGTCATGGCGCGGAAGGACGGCAAGTTTGGGCCGGGGCTCACGGAAGCGAAGGAGGGCGGTTGCACTCCTTTCGATCCGGCCAAGCCCCCGCCGCCACCACAGCCGGGTCAGCCTCCCGAGCTCCGGTGCGGCAATATGATGATGCAACCCAGGGCATTGCACGCTGTCAGTATTCCAATTGCGAACCTCATCCCCATGCTTTCGCGTTTCCTGGGCCGCTCGATCGTCGATAAGACTGGATTGACGGGGAAATACGACATCAATCTGGAATGGACTCCGGACGAAACTCAGCTCGCGCAGTTGCAGTTGCCGCCGGACGTGAAGCTTCCGCCTTTCGACCCGAACGGACCTTCGATCTTCACCGCTGTTCAGGAGCAGCTCGGTCTGAAACTCGAATCGCAGAAGGGTCCCGTGGAGATTTTCGTCGTCACGCGGGCCGAGAAGCCTTCGGAGAATTGACCAGCTTCCGGTATAGCTCAACCAACTCGGCTACGCTCAGTTGTTCGGCGCGGCGTTGGGTTTCTTTGAGCGCGCTGACCAGCTCGGTTCCATAGACCGGGGCTAAATTATTGCGTAGGGTCTTGCGCTTGTGACGGAACGCGGCGGAAGCGAAGCGCAGGAATCCCGCCGGATCTGAAACTCCCAATTCAGCCGCGGCATCGCGAGGCTCCAGGCGCACCACTGCGCTGTCGACTTTGGGCGGCGGGCGGAAAGCGGTTCTCGATACCGGAAACAGAACTTCGACATGAGCGTGGAGCTGGGTCTGGACGCTCAAGTATCCAAAATCGCGATGGCCCGGCGGCGAGGCGAGGCGCGCGGCGACTTCGGCCTGGACCAGGAACACAGCGCGCGTCCAATTTTCCCCGAGTCCGAAAAGCTTTTCGAGAATCGGCGAGGTGATGTAGTAGGGCAGATTTCCCGCCACCACCGCCGGACCCCACGCCCCGAGGTCGGTCTTCAGTACGTCGCCTTCGATCAGAATCAGGCGTCCCTGGTCCACGGGTTCGCGAAATTTCTGGCGCAGGTAGTGGACCAGGTAGGGATCCACTTCAATGGCGACCAGTTTCTGTGCGTGCTCAAGCAGCGGTTCGGTCAGCGCGCCTTTGCCGGGTCCGATTTCGATGACCACGGGAGCCGGAACGGGACATGCCGCCGCTGCGATGCGGTCGAGGATCGACTTGCGCGCGAGGAAATGCTGGCCCAGGCGGCGCGCGATATGCGTCAGCCCTTCACGTCAATGTGGATGGTGCGCAGAGACAGCCGCATTCTGCCTTCCACCGGCTGGCCTAAGGCAGTAGCGGGGATGAAAGTCGTGCGCAACAGTGTGCCTTCGATGCTGCGGCGCAAGCTTTCGTCCGGGGTCGCATAACCGCCAACGATCTTGTAGTCCACCATGCGTCCCAAGGCATCCACGGTGACGTCCACGATCACATCGCCGGTGTTGGCGGCGATGGGCGCGGTGGTTTCAAGCGCGGCCGGCGTGGTCAGGCCCGTGGGCACATCGAACGTGCTCGACCCGCGCACCGGGTACATCGGAACCAGGCACATGCTGAACAGCGCGACGGCGGAGAAGAGACCGCCCGCAAACGGCAGCGCCAGCGGACGCATTAGATTATTGAAGAACAAACGCAGCCGGTCGGCCGTCGCGGCCCCGCGTCCGTACACCAGGCGGCGCTGTTCGCGCGAGGCGATCACGCGCAGAGAACTGGCCAGATGCGCAGGCGGCTGCCGTCGCGGCAGGCTGCGCAAGGCCCGGCTCAGGGTCTCGTCACTTAGCACGTTTTCAGGATCGCGTTTCATACCGCCACACCACTCTCTCACTGTGCGCACGCATCTTCATCGCATCGTGCGCTTGTTAATCCGCCAGTTGCGGGGACCACTCCGGAGCCGAAGCCGGCTCCAACCGCCCGGCGAGATGTTTTCTGAGCGCGTCCCGCCCTCGCAGGATGCGCGACTTTACTGTCCCCAGGGAGATGTCCAGAATCTCGGCGATCTCCTCGTAACTCAAGCCCTCAAGCTCGCGCAGCACCAGCGCCGCGCGAAATTTCGGATTCAGCGTCAGCAGCGCTTCTTCAATCAACGACTCTGTCTCCCGGTCCAGCGCCAGGTCGAACGGCGACCGTCCCGGGTCGGGAAGCCAGTCCCGATACCCGCCTGCGTCGTTCTCAAAATTTCGCGCGTCGCCTTCCAGGCACACTTCCTGCCGGCGGTGCCGGCTGAACCAGCGCCGGTGATTTCGCGCTTCGTTCACGGCGATGCGATAGATCCAGGTCTTCAGGGAACTATCCTGCCGGAAAGAGGAAATACTTCTGAAGATCTTCAGAAAAACTTCCTGAACCACATCGGCGGCGTCCGCGGGATCGTCCATCAGGCGGCTTATGATATTGAAAACAGGCTGTTCGAAGCGGTGGATCAATTGCTCATACGCCGATTCGATGCCGGCGCGAAGGTTCAGGACCAGGACCGACTCATCCTCGCGCAGTACGGGCACGGCCGCGTCCGGCCCGCAGGCATCGAACTGGAAACCGACGGTGGTGTCCGCCACTTCCCCTCGCACCAATCTTACCGCTTCCGCACTAATAAAGACACCGTGGGCGGGAAAGAAGTTCCCCAGGAGCCTGTGGAAAGACCGTAGCTGGCAGCGCTGGCTCATGAGTTTCCATGTGAAACCCGCCAAATCCGCTCCGCTCCCTTACGGTTGCAGCTCGGTTAGGTTGGTGATGCTTCGGATGGCTGACAGCGAGCCGCGCGCGCAAGCGGCTTTTGGGAGCTCGCTGCTAGCGAACCCCTACTGGACGATCACAATGACATTTTGCGTCACACCGTCCGCAGTAATCAAGAAGGTGTTCAGACCATTCGTATCGGCGCGGCCGATCACGATGTCGGCCAGGAATGTGCCGGGGATGTCGCCGACCGGGACTACGTCGATCACCCGCGCCCGCGCGTTGCTAGTGGTCACCGTGGGATTGTTTTGCGGGTCGAGCGGCATGTTCGCGGCGTCAGCGGAGCGGAAAATGATCTGCGTCGTGTCGCCTGCGGTATCGAACAGCGGCGAGTTCAGAATGTTGATATTTTGGACCGTACTCCCCAGAACGCCGTACCAATAGGGAATCCGCGTGGAGATCTGGGTCTGGGTTCCGGTGATCACGATGAATCCGTGATAGGTTCCCGGCGGCAGGCCGGTAGTGTTCAGCGACACATTGACCGTCTGGGTCGCGCCCGGGTCCAGACTGAACGAAGAAGTGTCGACGCCGGCCGGCGCAATATTGTCGACGGAGGTGACCGAAACCGTAAACGTGTCGGATGCGGATCCGACATTGGTGAGCGTCACCGGCTGGGTTACCGCGGCAGCCGCCGGGGACGCGGCGGCACGGATCGAGGCGCTTCCCCCGGTGGTCGCGGCGGCGGCAAAGTTCAACGAGGCCGGCGCGGCCGCCAGCTCGTTCTGAAGAGCATTCATAACGTTCAGAATCCCGGCGCCGGCGAGCTCCGGCGGAGCGATGCTGCCGTCGGTGTACTGATCGAGCTCCGGCGCGCTGTTGACGATCAGCGATTTATACTGCAATGCGGTCAGGCCGGGCCGGGCGGCTTTCACCAAGGCGATGGATCCGGAGACCAGCGGCGCCGAAAAGCTGGTGCCGCTCGCGTAGAGATACGGGAATTGGGGATTGTTGATGACGGCGTCCGCGCTCACCAGGTAGTCGCCGACCGCGGTCAGGTCCGGCTTCACCTGGCCGCCCGGCGTCGGGCCGTGGCTCGAAAAGTCGCTGACGATGTTGGTCGGGCGTGGGATTGGCGTTACGCCATCCAGATCCATATTCCCCTGGATGCCGGGATTGGCGTCTACCGCCGCTTGCAACGTCTGGCCGTCGCTTTGGCCGATGAACAGCATTGGAATCGAGGTCACCGTGATGCTTGGGGAGAAAAGACCGGCGTTGAAGTTCAGGTCGACCGTGAAGTCGATCAGCGCCTCATTCTGATCATCGAAGATAATGACGCCCGCGGCGCCGGCGTTCAGCGCGTTGGAGATTTTAGTGTCAAAAGTGCATGCGTTGCCTACGGGCCCGCGCTGGATGAGGGCGAGATCGTTGAGAAGACTGTTGTTGGGAAGCGCGTTGCAGGCAAACCCGCCTCCGTCGATGGTCGCAACATCCACCACGGTACCCGAAAGCGGACCGCTTACCACGCCAAACAGCGCATCGGGCAGGATGGCGAGAACCGGAGGCAGAGATCCCACCGAGGCGCTGAACTGGAACATCCGCTCATTTTCATTGGCGCCGGCAGTAATCGCGTCGGCCGAGGCGCCAGGAGTCTCGATGGCTCCAATCGCCGGCTGCCCGGGCAGTCCGTCGTTGCCCGCTACGGTGACGAATAAGGTTCCCGCGGCCACGGCGTTTTTGATCGCCGCTTCGGGAGGCCCGCTTTCGTCGCTCGCATTGACCACCGGGCCGCCGGCGCTGTAATTGGCGACGTCCATGCCGTCATTGACCGCGTCTTCCAGGCCGGCGATCAGCGTGACGTCATCGCTCGCGCCGGTGTCGTCGGAGACTTTGTAATTTCCCAGCCAGGCGCCCGAAGCGACGCCGACCAGCGGCCCGATTCCGGTCTGGCCCGTGCTGTTCGAGAGTCCCGCGGCGACCATCGCGACACTGGTTGCATGACCGCAATCCTGGGTCGCATTCGCCGCGAGGCAAGGAGTTCCGCTCGCGATCGAGATGCCGTTGGCGTCGTCGGTATAAAAACGGGAAACGATGATTTTGTTGTTGGTGTTGGCCACCTCCGCCGCGTTGGTGGTCATCGGATACCCGGAGGGCACCGGCGCGCCGAATCCCTGAAAGGCGGGGTGAGTGACGTCAATGCCGGTGTCCAGAATCGCGATTTTGATTCCGGCTCCGGCGCCCACCTGGCCGCCGGAGATGGCCTGCCACGCCTGCGCCACCTGGTGTACGTTGATGGCGTGGTCGAGGCGAACCTGGTGCTTATTCACGGGAGTCACCGATTTCACGCCCGCGGTCTGCCGCAATTGTGCGGCGGCGCCTGGAGTCATGGTCACCGCCATGCCGTTCAGGACGGTATCGAATCGATGCGTGACCGTTCCGCCCGCGGCCCGGATGGCGGCTTCGGCTTGAACATGCTCGGCCTGAACCGCGGCCTTTTGAGCCTGCACATCCCGATCGGCAGCGGAATAACGGATTCCCTTGCGGATCGACGCGCTGGCGGCGGGCTCGGTCTGGAATAACACGATATAGCGATTCGGGATGGGTTGGGCCGCTAACATCACGGCGGAAGCAAGAAGGAGGGCGATGCGGTGCATGAAAGAGACTCCTGGCATGTCTTTACACGATTCGGACGACCCGGCCAACATCTTTAACACTTGACGACGATTTTCCGGCGAGGGGTGACGATTCCAAGAACCCATTCTAGCGCTTGAGGTTCCGCAACCGCGACAACAGTCGAATGGATGCAGGAAGTTCCCCATGGGTTACGATCTTTTGTTACAATGAATTGAGGGAGTACATCCCCCTCCTTAAGGATCTCCGGTTCACATGGCCACAAAACCTGCCTTCGCCCAGGGCGCTCAAGTCGAACATCCCAAATTCGGACTGGGGAGCGTAATGTCCTGTAATGAGGACTATATCGTAATCAAATTCGACGATCACGGGGAGAAGAAATTCGTGCTTACGATCGTGCTTCCCAATCTGAAGAAGAGCGATCGGCAGCCTCCTGTGGAAAAACGGCGTAGTCCGAAGAAGAAAGTGGCTGTAGTACCAACTGCTTGAACTGCTCGCGCCCTGTCGCGGGGCGCGAAGACGATTGAGCCACTGACTTGGTTGACTCCGCCTTGAAAGCAGACGCATTGGATGCTATGTTGTTCAGTGCCAAGCTGTTTTCAAACACAGGCATCCTTTATTTCTGCAATGTTTTCAGTAAGTTGCATCATAGATAGGGGATTCGTCTGATCCGGAATGTTATTCTTTGCGTCCATAGCGATAGCGGGTTGATACCGACAGGATGTCGATATATTGGACTGGGAATTGCAGAGGAGGATTGGTGTGGCAATGGAAAAGCGATTGAGCGATATCTCTGCTGGAAACGTTCGCTTGAACATCGTTTTCCGTAAGGCTGAGATCGATGGTGGTTACATCGCGGAATGTTTGGAATTACCGGGGTGCATGTCTCAGGGTGATACGGAGGACGAGGCTAAAACCAACATCGTTGATGCTATCGAATCATGTATATCAGTGCTTGTGGAAGATGCTATTCGGGCGAATATGATCGACCGAGACACGAACATGACCGGTGTAGAGAGACAAGAGACTCTCATTCTTGAACCAATGCTCCGAGAAGCATCAGCCGCGTAAATCTGTAGAAATGGCGCTGTCGGACCTTCCGTTTGGCGAGCGGTTTAGATCACGCAAGAGTTTTCTCAAAGTGTCTTGGATGGACCGTTAGACGTAAGGCAAACCACATCACACTTACGCACCCACAATTTCCAAGCGTCACTCTATCGATCCCGAACCATAAGCAAGTTAAACGGCCTTTGCTTCACGCTCAGATTGGGAAGGCTGGACGAACTGATGAAGAGTACCGCAAGGCGTTCGACTCAATCTAGAGTTAAACTTCGTTAAGATTCAAATTGAGGCGTCCCCATTTGACAAGTTTTTACCGATTCGCTATTCTCTATAGAGTTAGCGAGTTGATCTTCTGCTCCCGTGCTACCGCTCTTCTGATGGAGAGTCCGGCCGGGGGTCGGCCCCGCTACTCTGACGGATTCTACGCTGTCAGGGGCATGGGCTAGTCCGAAGTCACCATCTCTTTTGTGGGCCTCGCAAGTTTTGGGAATTGGCGTGGATTGTGTTTGCGCCGGTTTCCTGGTGGATTCTAACAATTTCTTTGATGGAGAGGAAGTTCGTGCCGACGTTCAATCAGCTCGTGCGCAAGGGCCGACGCCCGACGCGCTATAAGACGGCCAGTCCGGCGCTGCAGGCTTGCCCGCAGCGGCGCGGAGTTTGCACGCGTGTGTATACCACGACGCCGAAGAAGCCGAATTCGGCGCTGCGCAAAGTGGCGCGCGTCCGGCTGACCAACGGGATCGAAGTCACCACCTATATTCCCGGCGTCGGCCACAACCTGCAGGAGCACTCGATTGTGCTGATCCGCGGAGGCCGCGTGAAGGATCTGCCCGGCGTGCGCTATCACGTGGTGCGCGGAACGCTCGATACGGCCGGCGTGACGGATCGCAAGCAGAGCCGTTCGAAATACGGAGCCAAGCGGCCGAAGGGACCGGCGAAATAGAGCTATGCCACGCAGACGCAGACCTGAATCCCGCGAGATCGTGCCGGATCCGGTGTACAACTCGACGCTGGCGGAGAAGTTCGTGAACTCGATGATGTGGGACGGCAAGAAGGCCGTCTCGCAGAAGATTTTCTACGCGGCCATGGACAAGATCAAGGAGCGGTCGCAGGACGATCCGCTGAAGCTGTTCAAGAAGGCCGTCGAGAACTGCAAGCCGCTGCTCGAAGTGAAGACGCGGCGCGTGGGCGGCGCCAACTATCAGGTGCCGGTGGAAGTTCCGAACAACCGCCGGACCAGCTGGCGATCCGCTGGATTCTGATCAACGCGCGGACGCGGCCGGAAAAGAGCATGCCGGAGAAGCTGGCGAATGAATTGAACGACGCGGCCAACCTGCGGGGCGGCGCGATTAAGAAAAAGGACGACGTACATCGCATGGCGGAGGCCAACAAGGCCTTCGCGCATTATCGCTGGTAAGTCGAAGTATTTTATGGCTCGCACCGTACCACTCGAGAAGATGCGCAATATCGGCATCATGGCGCACATTGATGCCGGGAAAACCACGACCACGGAGCGCATTCTCTATTACACCGGCCGGACCTACAAGATCGGCGAAGTTCATGAAGGCACGGCGGTCATGGACTGGATGGAGCAGGAGCAGGAGCGCGGCATCACGATCACGTCCGCCGCGACCACCTGCCAGTGGCAGGATTGCACCATCAACATCATCGACACGCCGGGTCACGTCGATTTCACGGCCGAAGTAGAGCGCAGCCTGCGCGTGCTGGATGGCGCGGTGGCGGTGTTCGACGCGGTGGCGGGCGTGCAGCCGCAATCGGAAACCGTGTGGCGGCAGGGCGACAAGTACCAGGTCCCGCGCATTTGCTTCATCAATAAGATGGACCGCGTGGGCGCGGATTTCTACCGCTCCGTCGAGACCATTGTCGACCGGCTGAAGTGCCGGCCGGTGCCGATTCAGATTCCGATCGGCGCCGAGGATCAGTTCAAGGGCATCGTCGACCTGGTGACGATGAAGGCGCGCGTGTGGCTCGACGAGACGCTGGGCGCGGAGTTCAACGAGATCGAGATTCCCGAGGATCTGGTCGATCTGGCCAAGGATTATCGCGAGAAGCTGATCGAGGCGGTTTCCGAAAGCGACGACCATCTGTTCACCAAGTTCGTCGAAGGCGTCGCGATTACCGAAGAAGAGCTGCAGCGCGGGCATTCGCAAGGCGACCATCGCGCAGAAGATTTTCCCGGTGGTTTGCGGGACGGCGTTTAAGAACAAGGGCGTGCAGAACCTGCTGGATGCGGTGGTGGATTATCTGCCGTCGCCGCTCGATGTTCCGCCGATCCAGGGCACTGGATGTGGACGATCCGGAAAAGACACGTGGTGCGCAACGCCGACGATGCGGAGCCGTTTGCGGCGCTGGTGTTCAAGATCATGACCGACCCGTTCGTGGGGCAGCTGGCGTTCATCCGGGTGTACTCGGGCCGGCTGGGCGCGGGCGACATCGATTTATAACGTCTCGAAGGGCCGCAAGGAGCGCATCGGGCGTCTGGTGAAGATGCACGCCAATAAGCGCGAAGAGATCACCGAGATTCTGGCGGGCGACATTTGCGCGGCGGTGGGGCTGAAGAACGTGGTCACGGGCGATACCATTTGCGACGAAAAGCATCCGGTGCTGCTCGAGTCGATCGATTTCCCGGCGCCGGTGATTCAGCTCGCGATCGAGCCGAAGACCAAGGCCGATCAGGAAAAGCTGGGCATGGCGATCGCGAAACTGGTCGCAGGAAGATCCGACGCTGCAGGTTTCGACCGATCCGGATACCGGGCAGACGATTCTCGCGGGCATGGGCGAGCTGCATCTTGAGATCATCGTCGACCGCATGCAGCGCGAGTTCAATGTCGGCGCGAATGTCGGCAAGCCGCAAGTGGCTTATCGCGAAACCATCCGGCAGACCGCGGAATACGATTACACGCACAAGAAGCAGACCGGCGGCAGCGGGCAGTATGCTCGCGTGAAGCTGCGGGTTGAGCCCTTGCCGCCCGGCAGCGAGTTTGAGTTCGCTAACGAAGTTTTTGGCGGAAATATTCCGAAAGAATTCATTCCGGCCATCCAGAAAGGCGTGGTGGAGGCGCTGGAGCATGGAATCTTGGCCGGGTATCCGATGTCGGACGTGAAGGTGACGGTGTTTGACGGGGCTTATCACGACGTCGATTCGTCGGAAATGGCGTTCAAGATTTGCGCCTCGATTTGCGTGAAGGAAGCGGCGCGTAAAGCCAAGCCGGTGCTGCTTGAGCCGGTGATGCGGGTAGAGGTTGTGGTGCCGGATGAATACATGGGTTCGGTGAACGGCGACCTGATTTCACGGCGCGGGCGGCTGGAGGGAACCGAGATCCTGGGCAGCACGCAGATCATCAAGGCGATGGTGCCGCTGTCGGAGATGTTCGGGTATGCGACCGAGTTGCGCTCGCGGACGCAGGGGCGCGGCGCGTTCACCATGCATTTCGGGCAGTACGAGGAAGTGCCCAAGAGCGTCGCGGAAGAGATTACCAGCCGGGCGCAGGGCAAGGTAGCGAGTTAACGATTTTAGGGTTTCATTCAGGAGACGGATACTCATATGGCGAAGGAAAAATTTGATCGCAGCAAGCCGCACGTGAACGTGGGGACCATCGGTCACATCGATCACGGCAAGACCACGCTGACGGCGGCGATCACCAAGACGTTGGCCAAGCATAATCCGAAGGTGAAGTTCCGGAGTTTCGATTCGATCGATAATGCGCCGGAAGAAAAAGCCCGCGGTATCACGATCGCGGTGGCGCACGTGGAATACGAAACGCAAAGCCCGGCACTACGCGCACGTGGATTGCCCTGGCCACGCCGACTACATCAAGAACATGATCACGGGCGCGGCGCAGATGGATGGCGCCATCCTGGTGGTCGCTGCGACCGATGGTCCCATGCCGCAGACGCGCGAGCATATTCTTCTGGCCCGGCAAGTCGGCGTGCCCTACATTGTGGTCGCTCTGAATAAGGTCGATATGGTGGATGATCCGGAGTTGCTCGAACTGGTCGAGCTGGAAGTTCGCGAGCTGCTGACCAGCTACGGATTCCCGGGCAACGATCTGCCGGTGATCAAAGTTTCCGCGCTGGGAGCGCTGAACAGAGAAGAGAAGTGGGAAAAGACGGTGGACGAGCTGATGGAAGCCGTCGACAAGTACATTCCCATGCCGGAGCGTATTGTCGACAAGCCGTTCCTGATGCCGATCGAAGATATTTTCTCCATTCAGGGCCGCGGCACCGTGGTCACGGGGCGCATCGAAAAGGGTATCTGCGAAGGTCGGCGAGGAAATGGAGATCGTCGGATTCCGCGACACGCGAAAGACAGTGGTCACCGGCGTCGAGATGTTCAAGAAGCTGCTCGACGAAGCGCGCGCGGGCGACAACGTTGGCCTGTTGCTGCGCGGTATTGAAAAAGACGACGTGGAGCGCGGGCAGGTGATCGCGAAGCCGGGGTCGATCAAGCCGTACAAGAAGTTCAAGGGCGAAGTTTACGTCCTGTCGAAGGACGAAGGCGGCCGGCACACGCCGTTCTTCAAGGGATACCGTCCGCAGTTCTACTTCCGGACCACCGACGTGACCGGGAGTCGCGAGCTGCCGGAAGGCATGGAGATGGTGATGCCGGGTGACAACGTGCAGCTGGTAGTTGAGCTGATCACGCCGGTCGCGATGGATAAAGGCTTGCGGTTCGCGATTCGCGAAGGCGGCCGAACGGTGGGCGCGGGAACGGTCAGCGAGATTTTGGAATAGGCGTTACATGAGCAGCTTACGAGAACGCATTCGCATCCGCCTGAAGGCGTACGATCACCGGATCCTGGACCAGTCGACGACGGAGATCGTCGATACGGCGAAGCGGACCGGGGCGACGGTGGCGGGTCCGATTCCGCTGCCGACGGTGAGGAATCTGTACACGGTACTGCGCTCGCCGCACGTGGACAAGAAGAGCCGGGAGCAGTTTGAGATCCGCACGCACAAGCGCCTGCTGGATATTCTGGAGCCGACGCAGGACACCGTGGATGCGTTGATGAAGCTGGATCTGCCGGCGGGCGTGGATGTGGAAATTAAGGCGTTTGGAAAAGGGAAATAAAGCGACTGGCGTCGAGCGATTGGCGCGTTCAAGTCCTTGGAGTTTCTGATGAGCCCTGGAATTTTAGGCAAAAAGATCGGGATGACGCAGGTGTTTCGGGCGGACGGGCAGGTGGTGCCTGTCACGGTGCTGAAAGCCGGACCTTGCGTCGTGGTGCAGCGCAAGACGCCGGCGACGGACGGATACGATGCGGTGCAGCTCGGCTTTATGGAGTACGCCAAGAAGTCGGGCGTTTCGAAACCGGCCGGCGGACACCTCAAGAAATCCGGAGCCGAGGGCGTGAAGTTCATGCGCGAGTTCCGGCTTGAAGAAGGCACTCACGGGCGACCTGAAGGCGGGCGACCGCGTGCTGGTCGACGAGTTCAAGCCCAACGACAAAGTCGACGTGATCGGCGTGAGCAAGGGCAAGGGATTCGGCGGTCTGGTCAAGCGGCATCACTTTAAAGGCGGTCCGGGATCGCACGGTTCGATGTTCCACCGGGCGCCTGGATCGATCGGCGCATCGAGCTTTCCCTCGCGCGTGTTTCCGGGCATGCGCATGGCGGGACAGTTGGGAATGGCTCGCGTGACGGTGCGGAATCTGGAAATCGTCGAAGTGGACGCCGAAGAAAACGTGCTGCTGATCAAGGGCGCGGTTCCGGGACCGAACGGCGAGTTACGTGATGGTGCGGAGGGCGAGGAAGTAGCCATGCCGAGCGTAGACATCATCGATCTGAATAACAACAAGGTCGGCTCCGTGGATCTGGCGGATGCGGTGTTCGCCGCGCCGGTGAATGAAGCGCTGCTGTATGAAGCGGTGCGCCATCATCATGGCCAAGCGCGCGGCGGGGAACGGCGTCGACCAAGACTCGGCATGAAGTGGCGGGGTCGGGAAAGAAGCTGTGGAAGCAGAAGGGAACCGGGCGGGCGCGCATGGGTTCGATCCGCAGCCCGCTGTGGCGGCACGGCGGGACGGTCCATGGTCCGCAACCGCACAGCTATGACTATCATTTGCCGCGCAAGATGCAGTTGGGAGCGTTGCGCAGCGCGCTTTCGGCGAAGCTGCGCGACGGCGAACTGAGGGTAGTCAACGAATTTTCGCTTAGCGAGCCCAAAAGCAAACTGATGCGCCAGGCGCTGAACGTGCTCGAAGCGGTCAAAACGGTTCTGCTGGTGGATAACGCGGAAAATCGCAACCTGGAGCTGTCGAGCCGGAACCTGGAAGGCGTGAAGCTGGTTTCGAGCCGCGACGTGAATGTCTACGACCTGCTGGGGCATGAGCAGGTGTTGCTGTCCGAAGCCGCGGCGAAAAAACTTTCGGAGGCGCTGGCATGATCGGCGTTTACGATGTGATCAAACGGCCGCTGGTGACCGAAAAGGGCGTCACCAAGAAAGACGCGGAACGGACCCTGTGCTTCGAAGTGGCGGCGGCAGCGAATAAGACTCAGATTCGCCAGGCGGTACAGACGATTTTCAAAGTGAAGGTCGCGGAGGTGCGCACGTCGATGACGGCGGGCAAGCTGCGGCGGCGCGGACGGTTCGCCGGGTATCGCGCGCGATTGGAAGAAAGCCTACGTCAGGCTGAAGGCCGGCGAAAAAATGCCGGAGTACGCGGAGATCTAAGCATGCCGATCAAGAGTTACCGACCGACCACCCCGACGCGCCGGTTTACCAACCGTGGTCTCGCGCGAAGAGATCACCAAGCAGACGCCCGAAAAGAGCCTGGTGCGCGGCAAGAAGGCGACGGGCGGGCGGTCGAGCACGGGCCGGATTTCGTCGCGATTCCGGGGCGGCGGGCACAAGCAGGCGTATCGCGAGATCGATTTCAAGCGCGACAAGGTCGGGATCGCGGCGAAGGTCGCGGCGATCGAGTACGATCCGAACCGCAGCGCGCGAATCGCGCTGCTGCATTACGTCGACGGCGAGAAGCGCTACATTCTGGCGCCGGTCGGGTCTCGAAGTCGGGCGCAACGTGATGTCGGGTCCGGAGGCCGATATTCTGGTCGGCAATGCGCTGCCGCTGAAGAATATTCCGGCCGGCACGGTGGTCCACAACATCGAACTGAAGCCGGGCAAGGGCGGGCAGATGGCGCGTTCGGCGGGGGCGCAGGCGCAGCTGGTTTCGAAAGAAGGCGATTACGCGCTGTTGAAGCTGCCGTCGGGCGAAATTCGCAAAGTGCCGGTGGAATGCGCGGCGACCATCGGCCAGGTGGGCAACGTCGAGCACGAAAACGTCAGCCTCGGCAAAGCCGGGCGCAAGCGCTGGATGGGCAAGATGCCGCACAATCGCGGCGTTTCGATGAATCCGGTGGATCACCCGCATGGCGGCGGCGAGGGCAAAACCTCGCGGCGGCCGGCATCCGGTGACGCCGTGGGGCCAGCCGACGCGCGGATTCAAGACGCGCAACAACAAGCGCACGAATAAGTGGATCGTGACGCGGAAGACAGAAGAAGAGATAAGACATGGGACGCTCGCTAGCAAAAGGACCGTTCGTCGACGACCACCTGATGAAAAAGGTGGAGGCCATGAACGAGAAGAACGAGAAGAAAGTGGTGCGGACGTGGTCGCGGCGCTCGACCATTCTGCCGGAGTTCATCGGGCACACGCTGGCCGTGCATAACGGCAAGAAGTTCATCCCGGTGTACGTCACCGAGAACATGGTGGGGCACAAGCTGGGCGAATTTTCGCCCACGCGGACGTTCAAGGGACACGCAGCGAAGGCGGCGGCGGAGAAGACCGCCAAGCCGGCGTCATAAGGAATCGACATGCAAGCCAAGAGCGGAAGCCAGATACATTCGAACCTCGCCGCAGAAAGCGCGGCTGGTGGTGGACCTGATCCGCGGCCAGAAGGCCGGCGACGCGATCAATATTCTGCGCACCACCAACAAGCGCATCGCGCCGTCGGTGGAGAAAGTGCTGCGGTCGGCGATCGCCAATGCCGAGAACCGGTACAACGACGTGGACGTCGACAAGCTGTTCGTCACCGAAGCGTACGTGAACGAAGGGCCGCGCATGAAGCGGGTGCGGCCGGCGCCGATGGGGCGGGCGTACCGGTATCAGCGGCGGATGGCGCACATCGTGGTCAAGGTGGGAGATCGAACGGTCGAGGGTACTGAGTAAAAAATGGGTCAGAAAGTACATCCATACGGGTTCCGGCTGGGCGTCACCAAGACCTGGCGGTCGCGGTGGTTCGCCAAGCAGGATTACGCCAAGCTCCTGCGCGAAGATCTGGAGCTGAAAGATTCGCTGCGCGACCGGCTGAAGGCCGCGGGCGTCAGCTCGATTGAAGTGGACCGGCCCGGCAACAAGCTGCGCATCACCATTCACACGTCGCGTCCGGGAATCATCATCGGACGCAAGGGCGCGGAGATCGAGAAGCTGAAGGGCGATCTGGCGAAGAAGACCAAGCGCGAAGTATTCATCGATATTCAGGAAGTGCACAAGCCGGAGCTCGACGCGCAGCTGGTTTCGGAATCGATCGCGCTGCAGCTCGAAAAGCGCGTGGCGTTCCGGCGAGCGATGCGCAAAGCGGTCGATTCGGCGCTGCGCTTCGGATGCAAGGGAATTAAAGTTCGCGTGTCGGGGCGCTTGAACGGCGCGGAAATCGCGCGCACGGAATGGTATCTGCAAGGGCAGCTTCCGCTGCACACGCTGCGCGCGGATATCGATTACGGATTCAGCCAGGCCTACACGACGTACGGCGTGATCGGCGATCAAGTGCTGGGTGTATAAAGGCGAGATTCTGCCGGGCGGGCAGCGCGAGGGCTGCGCAACGAGCCGGAGCCGCGCCGCATGCCGCCGCGCGAGCGCCGGGATCGCGATCGCGACCGGGATCGTCCGACCGCGGCCGCGTGCCGCGCCGACGCCTGCGCCTGAAGCGCGGTGGCGCTGTGCAGCCCGCGCCGGGCGAAATGCCGTCGCGCGTCGGCTCCGATTCTGCCGCCGATGGCGGCGCCGCCGCAGCCGAGCTGGAAGCAGGAGAAGCCCGAAGGCTGCGCCTGAGGGATCGAAGACGCCCGAGGGAGACAAGACGGAGTAACGCTATGTTGATGCCGAAGAAGGTCAAATACCGCAAGCAGCAGCGCGGGCGCATGACCGGCAAGGCGTGGCGCGGCTCGTCGCTGGCGTTCGGCGATTTCGGATTGAAGGCGCTGGAATGCGGCTGGATCACGGACCGCCAGATTGAAGCGGCTCGCGTGGCGATGACGCGTTCGATCAAGCGCGGCGGCAAAGTCTGGATCCGGCTGTTCCCGGACAAGCCGATCACCAAGAAGCCGGCTGAAACCCGTATGGGAAAAGGCAAGGGCGCGCCGGAGCAGTGGGTGTGCGTGATCCGGCCGGGCAAGATTCTGTTCGAGATGGAAGGCGTGACCGCGCGAAGTTGCCGCGGCGGCGATGCGGCTGGCCGCGGCGAAGATCGGCCTGCCGACCAAGCTGGTGACGCGCGGAGCATGGCGGAGTAAGGCGCAATGAAAGAGAACGCGGATAAAGCTCGGGCGCTGGACACGGCCGAGCTCAACAAGCAGTTGCGCGAATGCGCCGAGCAGATGTTCCGGCTGCGGTTCCAGATGCGCATGGGGCAGATGGACGGGCTGAAGAAGCTGCGGATGCTGCGCAAAGAGCGGGCGCGGATGCTGACGGTGCTGCGCGAGCGGGAACTGAATCCGGAAGCGGCGGCGCCGGTGAAGAAGGCGCCGGCAAAGACTAAAGCGGCCGCGAAAGCGAAGCCGGCTGCGAAGCCCAAGGCAGTCGCGAAACAAGGCCGCTGCGAAGCCGAAGGCCGAGGCGAAACCCAAGGCAAGCAAGGCTCCCAAAGCCAAGAAGACTGAAAAAGGATAGGCATGGCGGAAACGAAAGGCATCAAGAACGAAAAGATCGGCTCGGTGGTGTCGAACAAGATGGCCAAGACCATCGTGGTCGAAGTCACGCGGCGCGTGCCGCATCCGCTCTACAAGCGCATCGTCAGCAAGCGCAAGAAGTTCTACGCGCACGACGAAGAGGGCGAGGCCAAGGTCGGCGATGTGGTGCGCATCATCGAGTGCCGCCCCATGAGCAAGCTGAAGCGCTGGAAGTTGGGCGAAGTGGTGCGCAAGGCGGTGCAGGTGACCACCGATCTGAGCTCGATCGGGATCCAGACCGGGCCGGAGAAGCGGGTCTCGAAGAAGAAAGGCAAGAAGAAGTAGCGCGGCAAGAAGCCAGCGGCAAGGTTAGCAGGAGACAAGATTATGATCGGGATGCGGACAATTCTCGAGGTAGCCGATAACAGCGGCGCGCGCAGGCTAGCCTGCATTCTGCCGCGCGGCGGCGATCTGGGACTGCGCGCCGGGTTGGGCGACATCATCACGGCCAGCGTGAAGGAAGCCGCGCCGGATTCGGCGATCAAAAAAGGCAAAGTGGTGCGCTGCGTGATCGTGCGGATGCGCAAGGAGACCCGGCGCAAGGACGGCACCTACATCCGCTTCGATTCGAATGCCGCGGTGCTGATCAACGAAATCGGCGAGCCGATGGGGACGCGCGTGTTCGGGCCGGTGGCGCGCGAGCTGCGCGACAAGAAATTCATGAAGATCGTTTCGCTCGCGCCGGAGGTGATCTAGTCCATGGCACGCAAGATTCCGCAGCGGCATCAGAACGAGCCGCAAGCTCACGGTGAAGGTCAAGATCAAGAAGGACGACACCGTGAAGGTGATCGCCGGGCGCGACAAGGGCAAGACCGGGCGCGTGCTGGACGTCGATCGCGGTCACGGGCAAGGTGCTGGTCGAAGGCGTGAGCATGGTGAAGCGGCACACGCGTCCCAATCCGCAGCGCCAGATCAAAGGCGGCATCGCGGAGCGCGAGAGCTCGATCGCGATCTCGAACGTGATGCTGCGTGACTTCGGGCGGCGTGGCGACGCGCGTCGGCTATCGCATGGAGAGGCCGGTGCGCGTAACGCGGCGCGTGCGCATCGCGAAAAAGGGCGGCGAGATTCTGGACAAGAAGGCTTGATTATGGCGGCAAGGTTGAAAGAGCATTATCAAAAACAAGTGGTTCCGGCGCTGACCAAGGAGTTCGGCTATCAGAACCCCATGGCGGTGCCGAAGATGCGAGAAGATTTCGCTCAACATCGGCATGGGCGAAGCCACGCAGAACGCCAAGCTGATCGACGGCGCGGTGAACGAGCTGACGGCCAGTCGCCGGACAGAAGCCGGTGATCACCAAGGCGCGCAAGTCGATCGCGGCGTTCAAGCTGCGCGAGGGCATGCCCATCGGCTGCACGGTGACGCTGCGCGGCGACCGCATGTACGAATTTTTCGACCGGCTGGTGAACGTTTCGCTGCCGCGCGTGCGCGATTTCCGCGGCGTGTCGACCAAATCGTTCGACGGCCGCGGCAACTACACGCTGGGCATTGAAGGATCAATTGATTTTCCCGGAGATCGACTACAACAAAGTCGACAAAACCAAAGGAATGAATATTTGCATCACCACCACCGCCAAGACCGATGCCGAGGGTCTGGCGCTGCTGAAGCATCTCGGCATGCCGTTCCGCACGCAGTAGAGAGGAACAGGAGAAACGATGGCCACTACCGCCAAAATTGCCAGAGACGAAAAACTCGCGGTGGCGAAGGCCGCCAAGACGCCGAAGCTGCAGTGCCGGCATCGCAACCGCTGTTTCCGGTGCGGGCGGCCGCGCGGATTTTCTGCGCAAATTCAAGCTGTGCCGCATCTGTTTCCGCGCAACTGGCGCTGGCCGGGGAAGTCCCCGGCGTGATCAAGGCCAGCTTGGTGAGGAGTTGCATGGAGATGCGAGGGAGTGATGAAGGAATGACGACAACCGATCCGATCGCCGACATGCTGACGCGCATTCGCAATGCGCTGGAAGCGCGCCACCCCAAAGTGGACGTGCCGGCATCGCGGCTGAAGACGCGACATCGCGAAGATTCTCAAGGACGAAGGCTACATCGCCAACTACAAGCTGACCGAGGACGGGACCAAGAAGTCGATCCGCATCTATCTCAAATACACGCCGGGCAACGTGCCGGTGATTTCGCGGATCGAGCGGGTTTCGCGGCCGGGCTGCCGGGTGTATGTCGGCTCGAAGGAAGTGCCGCGCGTGCTGGGCGGCCTGGGGATCAACATCCTGACCACGCCGCGCGGCGTGATGACCGGGATCGACGCGCGCGCAAGGAAGGCGTCGGCGGCGAAGTTCTGTGTCACGTTTGGTAGGCGGGATTGAACGGAGTTTTATATGTCACGAGTTGGAAAAAAGCCGATTCCGCTGCCGAAGGGCGTGAAGCTCACCGTCGGCGAGCGAGTTGACGGTGGAAGGGCCCAAGGGCAAGCAGACCGTTCCGGTCCCGGCGGGCATCACGCTTGCGGCAGAAGGACGGCGATGCTCGAACTGCAGCGCGACGGCGACGACAAAGCCGCGCTGCACGGGCTGACGCGCGCTCTGGCGGCCAACGCGGTGCAGGGCGTTTCGACCGGGTTTCACGCGGGAGCTGGCAATTGTTCGGGATCGGCTACAGCTGCGATGTGAAGGGCCGCATCGCGACGTTCACGCTGGGCTATTCGCATCCCATCGAGTTTTATCTGCCGGACGGCATCGACATGAAGGTCGACAAGCCGGCGAACAATCTGACGCCGCTGATCCTGACCGGCGGCGACCGGCAACTGCTGGGGCAGGTGGCGGCGAACATGCGCGCGCTGCGTCCGCCGGATCCGTACAAGAACAAGGGCGTCCGCTACGCCGGCGAAGCGCTGCGCAAGAAGGTCGGCAAGACCGGCGCGTGCGGGAGGCAGAGGAGAGTAACATGGCACAGCGATTCGAAAAATGATCATCCGGCATGCGCGATTCATACGCGCATCCGCCGCCACGTGAAGGGCACGCACGGAGCGGCCGCGGCTGGCTGTGTTCCGCAGCGTGAAGCACATTTACGCGCAGGTGATCGACGATGCGCAGGGGCACACGGTGGTCGCGGCGTCGTCGAACGAAAAGAGCGACGGGCAAGAGCGGCGGCAATGTCGCCGGGCGCGAAAGCCATCGGGAAGCTGGTGGCCGAGCGCGCCAAGGACAAGGGCATCAAGGCGGTGGTGTTCGACCGCGGCGGGTATCTGTATCACGGCCGCGTGAAAGCGCTGGCCGAGGCGGCTCGCGAAGCGGGATTGGAGTTTTAGGAATCAGAACATGTCGACAACTACAGCAAAGCGCATCGACGCCGAACAGCCTGAACCTGAAGGAACAGGTGGTGTCGATCAACCGCGTCACCAAGGTCGTCAAGGGCGGCAAGAACCTGAGCTTCTCGGCTCTGGTGGTGGTCGGCGATCCGGGCGCGAAGATCGTCGGGTTCGGCACGGGCAAAGCCAAGGAAGTGCCCGCGGCGATCAAGAAGGGCATCGAAGCGGCGAAGAAGAATCTGCGCAAGGTCCACGTGCTGGCGACCACCATTCAGCATCACGGTGCTGGGACAGTTCGGCAGCGGACGCGTGCTGCTGAAGCCGGCGCCGGAAGGAACCGGCGTGATCGCGGGCGGGCCGGTGCGCGCGGTCATTCACCGCCGTGGGGATTCCGAACGTGCTGACCAAGTCCATCGGCTCGCACAATCCGCACAACGTGGTGAAGGCGACCATCGACGCGCTGGAAGCAGTTGCGCGACAAGAGGCGAAGTCGCGGAGCTGCGCGGCCTCGACGCTGGAGAAGGTGAGATAATCTATGGCGGGAACGATCAAGATCAAACTGATCCGCAGCATCATCTGCACGCCGGAAAAGCATAAAGTGATTGTGCGGGCGCTGGGGCTGAAGAAGATGAACCGCATCGTGGAGCGTCCGGATACGCCGGCCTTTCGGGGCATGGTGAAGAAGATTCCGCATCTGCTGGCGATAGTCGAATAAGGGGAGAACGATCATGAATCTCAGTCAACTGAAACCGCCCGCCGGGCAAAAGCACAAGAAGCAGCGCATCGGGCAGGGCATGGGCATCGGGCCGCGGAAAGTATTCCGGCCGCGGCGCCAAGGGCGCCAAGTCGATCTCGGGCTATTCGCGCATGCGCGGATTTGAAGGCGGCCAGATGCCGCTGCACCGGCGCCTGCCCAAGCGCGGATTCACCAACATTTTCCGCAAGGAATTTGCGATCGTCAATGTGGGCGAGCTCGAAGCGCTGGAAGGCGACGTTTCGATCCCGGAACGCTGCTGGAAGCTGGGCGTGATCCACAAGCTGAAGGACGGGCTGAAGATTCTGGGATCGGGCGAGCTGAAGCGGAAGATCACGGTGAAGGCGCACTTGTTTTCGAAGTCGGCGCTCGAAAAGATTCAGGCGGCCGGCGGCACCGCGGAAGTGATTGCGAGCAAGTGAGCGGGAGAAGGATTACCCGGTGGAGGAGTAACAGGTCATGAAGTTTCTCGAAGCCGTAGCCAACGTCTTTCGCATTCCGGATCTGCGCAAGCGGCTGCTGTTCGCGCTGGCGTCTGCTGGCGGTGTACCGCCTGGGCGGGCACATCCCGATTCCCGGGCATCGACGCGAATCGTCTGGAGGAGTTCTTCCGCCAGAACCAGGGCACGCTGTTCGGCTTCTTCGATCTGTTCAGCGGCGGGACGCTTCAGCCGGCTGACCATTTTCGCGCTGGGCATCATGCCCTACATCACGTCGTCGATCATTCTGCAGTTGTTGACGGTGGTGGTTCCGACGCTCGAAAAACTGCAAAAGGAAGGCGAACTCGGCCGCCGCAAGATCACGCAGTGGACCCGCTATCTGACGGTGATCCTGGCGCTGATTCAGTCGCTTCGGTATCGCCACGGCGCTGCAAGGCGCGCAGCAGGGCTTCGTGACGAATCCCGGCTTCGGCTTCATCCTGATGACCATGCTGAGCCTGACCACCGGCACGGCGTTCATCATGTGGCTGGGCGAGCAGATTACCGAGCGCGGCATCGGCAACGGCATGTCGCTGATCATCTTCACCGGCATCGTGGTGAGTCTGCCGGACGCGATCTTCGAGATGGTCAGCAAGGTTCAGACCGGCGACTGGCCGCTGATCCAGGTGGCCATCATTCTGGTCATGATGGTCGGCGGTGGTCGGCTTCATCGTACTGGTGGAACGCGGCGAGCGCCGCATCCCGGTGCAATACGCCAAGCGCGTGATCGGGCGGCGCATGATGGGCGGGCAGTCCACGCACCTGCCGCTGAAGGTCAACGCCGGCGGCGTGATTCCGGTGATTTTCGCCAGTTCCCTGCTGGCGTTCCCGCAGACGCTGACTGCAGGTCGATTTCGTCAAGAATTCGCCGGTGCTGAGCGGCATGCTGGGCGCGATCGGCGGAGCGCACGCCGCTGTACTACCTGCTGTACACGGCTGCTGATCATTTTCTTCTGCTTCTTCTACGTTTCGATCATTTTCAATCCCAATGAAGCCGCCGACAACATGCGCAAGTACGGCGGATTCATTCCGGGCATCCGGCCGGGCAAGAACACGGCCGATTACATGAACAAGATCCTGACCAAGATCACGGTGGTCGGCGGCCTGTACCTGTCGATTCTGTCGCTGCTGCCGCAGATCATGATCTCGGGCATCAAGCTGCAGCGGCTGCCGGCGATCGGCAACTGGATCGACGCGACATTTTCCGCGCTGGCTGCTGGACGGCCTGGGCGTGAACTTTTACTTCGGCGGCACTTCGCTGCTGATCGTGGTGGGCGTGGCCATGGATACCGTGAACCAGATTGAAGCGCAGCTGATCATGCGGCATTACGAAGGCTTTACGCCGCGCGCGGGCCGGATTCGCGGCCGCCGCAGCAGCGTCTGAGGTGCGACCGGAACGTCCCGATGAGATGAGCCGGCTCTGCCTGATTTTGTTCGGTCCCCCGGGTTCGGGGAAGGGCACGCAAGCCAAGTTGCTGCAGCAAGCCCTGGGGATGCCGCACATCTCGACCGGCGATATGCTGCGGGAGCGGGTGGCTTCGGGAGACGAGTTGGGCGCATGCGGTGGCGTCGATCATGCAGTCCGGCGCGCTGGTGCCCGGACGAGACGGTCAATCGCGTTGGTGGAGGAGCGGATCGAGCAGCCGGATTGCGGCGAGCGGGTTTATTCTCGACGGATATCCGCGGACGGTGGCGCAGGCCAAGCTCCTCGACTGCATGCTGCGGACCCGGCGGATCCGGACGGTGGTGGTCCATTTGAAAGTGGATTATAATGTTATTATTGCGCGCCTCTCCGGCCGCCGGCAGTGCCCGTCCTGCGGAGCGCTGTACAGTTTGTCATCGAACGCGCCGACGGTACCGGAAGTTTGCGACTAGGACGGGTCGAAGCTGGTGGTTCGCGACGACGATCGGGAAGAAGTGGTGCCGCAGAGATTGAAAGCGTACGAACAACAGACCGCGCCGGTGCTGGAATTTCTGGACGGGGCAGGGTATCACGTGTTGGGAGGTAGACGGGGCGGATCGCGCGCGCCCGCAGGCGATCGCGCGGGAGATTCAGGACTTGATCGAAGGCGCGTTTGGCGCGGAAAGCGCCGACGCCTGAAGCAGACATGATCGTGCGCAAGAATTTAGCGGAGCTGGAAAAGATGCGCGCCGCGGGGCTGCTGGTCTGGAAGATTCTGGACACGCTGCGGAGGATGGTCGGCGAGGGCGTCATCGACGCTACGATCTGGAAGTGACGGCCGAAAAGATGATGACCGAAGCGGGCGCGCGGCCGGCGTTTAAGGGCTATTCGACGCCCGGCGGCGGGAACCAAGTTTCCGTTTGTGCTGTGCACCTCGGTGAATGATGAGATTGTGCACGGGATGCCGTCGCAGAAGAAGAGTTTTGAAGAGCGGCGATATCGTTTCGATCGATACGGGCGTGCAGTTGAACGGATATTACGGCGATTCGGCGATCACGGTGGCGGTGGGCGAGGTTTCCGAGGAAACGCAGCGCTTGATGGAAGTGACCCGCGAATCGCTGGAGCTGGCGATCGAGAAGGCGCGGCCGGGAAACCGGCTGTTCGATATTTGCGGGACGGTGGAGCGGCACGTGACCGCCAACGGATTTTCGGTGGTGCGGGAGTTTGTGGGACACGGCATCGGCACGCAGATGCACGAGGAGCCGCAGATTCCCGAATTACGTGGACCGGCAGGAACGAGAATCCGCGGCTGAAAGAAGGCATGGTGCTGGCGATCGAGCCCATGGTGAACGCCGGGAAAGCCGGGCAGCCGGGTGCGGCCGGACAAGTGGACGGCGGTGACCGAGGACGGAAGATACTCGGCGCACTTCGAGCATACGGTGGCGATCACCGCGAACGGCCCGTGGGTTCTGACCAGGCCGTGAGCGAGGCCGAGAAGGCGGACGGTGGTGGAACTGCTGCCGAGCGCGGCGTACCGGTTGAAGCTGGAGAACGAAGATGTGGTGGTGGCGCATGCGGCCGGAGCGCGGCGCAGCGAATTTTGTGAGATTGCGGCCGGGCGATCGGGTGCGCGTGGAGCTTTCGCCGCATGATCGGACGCGAGGCAGGATCGTGGAATTGTTGAAGAAAGGTTGAGTATGAAAGTTCGAGCGTCGGTTAAGAAAATGTGCGACAAGTGCAAGGTGGTTCACCGCGAAGGCGTGGTGCGCGTGATCTGCACGAATCCGAAGCACAAGCAGAGGCAGGGTTAAGGGAGAACGCGAATATGGCGCGTTTAGCAGGCGTGGATTTACCGGCGAAGAAGCGGACCGAAATCGGTCTCACCTACATTTACGGCATCGGGCGCACGCGCAGCCAATCGCTGTGCCACCGCGCCGGCGTCAATCCCGACAAGAAGGTCGCGGATCTGACCGAGGACGAAGTCAACCGCATCCGCCAGATCCTCGAAGCCGAAGGCGCGGTCGAAGGCGACCTGCGCAAGGAGCTCTCGATGAACATCAAGCGCCTGATCGAGATGGGCTCGTATCGCGGCCTGCGCCATCGCCGCGGCCTGCCGGTGCGCGGCCAGCGGACGCACACCAACGCGCGCACCCGCAAGGGTCCGCGGCGCGGCACCGTGGCGAACAAGAAGAAAGCGAGCGCGAAGACCTAATCGGCGAAAGCAGCAGGCAAATGGCAGCCACGGCGAAAGCAGCGGCCAAGGCCGGCAAGAAGAAGGCCTTCAAGAAGAAAGAAAAGAGGATCCGTGCCCGCCGGCCTGGTGCACGTGCAGGCGTCGTTCAACAACACCATCATCACCATCACGGATCCGATGGGGAACGTGCTCGCGTGGTCCAGTTCGGGTTCGCTGGGATTCCGCGGATCGCGCAAAGGCACGCCGTTCGCCGCGCAGCAGGCGTCGCTGACGGCGGCCAATAAGGCCAAGGAATCGGGCTTGCGCACGGTGGAAGTGAACGTCAGCGGGCCGGGCGCGGGCCGCGAATCGGCCGTGCGCGCGCTGTCAACGGCGGGTCTCGAAGTTCGGACCATCAAGGATCGCACGCCGATTCCGCACAACGGATGCCGGCCGCCGAAGAAGCGCAGAGTTTGATTCGAGTAAGTAAGCAGGACGAAGGCGAAATTCGCCGTAAACTGCACCTACTTTGCGCATGCGACATGCGCGTATGAAAGGGAGGTTTGATTTGGCACGATACATTGGTCCCGTCTGCCGGCAGTGCCGGCGCGAGGGCATGAAGCTGTTCCTGAAGGGCGAGCGCTGCCACACCGAGAAGTGCGCCATCGAGAAGCGCAACTTCGCGCCCGGCCAGCACGGCAAGGATCGCAAGCCGAAGATCGTGGGCTACGGCCTGCAGCTTCGCGAAAAGCAGAAAGCGCGCCGCTATTATCAGCTGCTCGAAGGCCAGTTCCGCAACCTGTTCGAGAAAGCCTTGGTCATGAAGGGCATCACCGGCGAGCAACATGCTCAACATGCTGGAGCGGCGTCTGGACAACATGATTTACCGGATGGGCTTCGGGACCTCGCGGGCGCAGTGCCGCCAGTTGGTTCGCCACGGGCACGTCAATGTGAACGGCCGCCGCGTGGATATTCCGTCCTTCCAGGTGAAGCCGAACGACGTGATCGAAGTTCGCGAGAAGCAGCAAGAACAATCCCGACCATTCTGCACGCGCGCGACGCCACGGCCCACGCGCCCAGCCCCAACTGGCTGGAAGTGGACCGCGAGAATCTGAGAGGCGCGCGTGCTCGGACCAGCCCAAGCGCGAGGACCTGGTCCAGATCCAATTGAACGAGCAGCTGATCGTCGAATTGTATTCGAAGTAGTAAGGAGCCACTAAAAAAATATGTTCAAAGGATTCCAGAAACCGAAGCGGTTGGTCGCCAATACGGAAACGCTCAACGACCGCTACGGCATGTTCACCGCGCAGCCGTTCGAGCGCGGATTCGGCTCCACCATCGGCACCGGCCTGCGCCGCGTGCTGCTGAGCTCGATTGAAGGCGCGGCCATCACGCGCGGTGCGCATCGAAGGCGTGGCGCACGAATTCAGCCCCATTCCGGGCGTGGTGGAAGACGCCACCGACATCATTCTCAACCTGAAGCAGATCCCCTTCAAGATGATGGGCGAGGGCATGCGCACGGTTCGCCTCAAGGCCGATTCGCGCGGGCGAAGTCATGAGCGGGCAGATCGAAACCGACTCCGATATCGAAGTGCTGGATCGCAACATGCACATCGCCACGATCGGCGAAGGCGGCAAGCTCGTCGATCGAGATGCGGCTGAAGTCGGGCCGCGGCTACGTCGCGGCGGACCGCAACAACGACGAAGATCTTCCGGTCGGCTACATCCCCATCGACTCGGTCCATTCGCCCGTGCGCAAAGTGAATTTCTCGGTGGAAGCGGCCCGCCTCGGCCAGATGACCGATTACGACAAGCTGACCATCGAAGTCTGGACCAACGGCGCGATTTCGCCGGCCGATGCCATCGGCCAGGCCGCCAAGCTGCTGAAGGACCACATGGCGATCTTCATCAACTTCGAAGAGCTGCCGGAGACCGGCCGAAGAGCCGGCCGAGCGCGCCTTGAGCCAGATGAACGAAGTGCTCAACCGCTCGGTCGAAGAGCTCGAGTTGAGCGTCCGTTCCTACAACTGCCTGAAGAACGCCAACATTCAGACCATCGGCGACCTGGTGCAGAAGACCGAAGCCGAGATGCTGCGCACCAAGAATTTCGGGCGCAAGTCGCTGAACGAGATCAAGGAAATTCTGTCGGGCCTGGGCCTGACCTTCGGCATGAAGTTCGACGCGCAGGGCCGCCTGGTTTCGCCGGCGGGCACGCCTGCGATGCTCGGCGCCGGCTCGGATACCGAAGAGATGATCGAAGACGAATGGACGAGATCGACGACGAAGAGGACGAGCGAGGCTCAGCTCGCAATATCGCGCTGGAGTAAATACCATGCGACACAAGAGTATCAGGATACAAACTCAAGCGCGACGTCGGCTCGCGCAAAGCGCTGCTCAAGGGCCTGGTCACCAGCGTCATCGAGCATGAGCGCATCGTCACCACGGTTCCCAAAGCCAAGGCGGTCAAGCCGCTGGTGGAGAAAATGATCACGCTGGCCAAGCGCGACACGCTGCACACGCGCCGGCAGGCGGCGGCGTTTCTCGAAACTCCGGCCGCGGTGAAGAAGCTGTTCGACAAGCTGGGCACGCGGTTCGGCCAGCGCAACGGCGGCTACACGCGCGTCGTGCGGCTGGGCTGGCGCAAGGGCGACGGCGCGGAGCAGGCCATGCTCGAGCTGGTCGGTTCCGAGCTGGTCAAGCGCGCCGCGGAACGCGCCAAGCGCCGCGAAGAGCGGCTGAAGGCCATGCGTCAAGGCAAAGAAGAAGGCGAAGCGCCCGAAGAGTAGCCTACACTCATCTATCGATGAGATACATCCTGGTGGTTCTCTGCGTTTCCGCCCAGGCAGCGGAGTGGAAATTCGCGATTTCGGGCGATTCGCGGAACTGCGGAGATGTAGTCATGCCCGCGATCGCGGCGGGGGTTCGGTCAAGCGGCTCGGAATTCTACTGGCATCTGGGCGACTTCCGGGCCATGTATACCATCGATGAGGACCTGGTTCCTCCGGCGAAACTGGGAATCGCCAGCCGCAAGCTGAGCCTGGAAGAATACGAAAAAATTGCCTGGCCGGATTTTATCGCGCACCAGATCGCGCCGTTCGGTAATTTGCCCGTGCTTCTCAGCATCGGCAATCACGAAACCACGGCCCCCGGGTCGCGTGAAAAATACTTGATCCAGTTCGCGGACTGGCTCACTGCTCCCGCGCTCCGCGCACAGCGCCTGAAGGACGATCCCAACGATCACGAGCTGCGAACCTACTATCACTGGATCCGGCGCAACGTGGATTTCATCGCGCTCGACAACGCTTCGACGAACCAGTTCGATGTTGAGCAGATCCGCTGGTTTAAATCGGTGATCGAGCATGACGAAGCGTCGGGCGCCATTCGGTCGATCGTCGTCGGCATGCACGCCGCCCTTCCCGGCAGCTTCGGATCAAGCCACAGTATGAGCGATTGGCCGCGCGGCGAATCGAGCGGACGCGAAGTATACCAGGCGCTGTTGCATGCGCGGGATGCGGCGCACAAACGCGTGTACCTGCTGGCCAGCCATTCGCATTTTTTCATGGAGGACGTGTTCCGCAACGATTACTGGAAGGACCAGGTTCTTCCGGGCTGGATCGTGGGCACCGCGGGCGCGGTTCGCTACAAGCTGCCCAACGGCGCGGCCACCGGACACGCCGCCAAACAGGGCGTCTACGGGTACATGGCGGGAAGCGTTGCGGACGACGGATCGATTTCGTTCCAGTTCATCGAGACCACGCTTGACGATCTGCTTCGTGCAAACCAAGGGAAGCAGCCGGAGCCGCTGGTCCGGTGGTGTTTCTCCGACAACAAACAATTTTAGGTTCTCCTGTTTCGGTACCCCTTTGCACTCCGCGCTTCGCGGTGCTATGTTTAACCCAACGATCTTAGGTAACGGGACCGGGCGGTGTAACCGCCGGAAAGTGTGAAAGGCCTATGGGTTCCGACGATCGTGCGAAGCCGCTGTATCCCCAGGCCGGATCTGCCCGCGCTCAACACGAAGAACGCCGTGCGGATCCGCGCCACCCGGTGGATGAGCCGGCGACGGTGAAAGTTCTGAACCCGCTGCAAACCGCGGCGCGGTTCGACGCCCGGATCGTGGAAATGTCGCGCGGCGGCATGAAACTGCGGTTGCCGCACTCCCTGATGCCGGGAACGCTGGTCCAGATTCGCTTCCAGGCCAAGCTGGCTCTGGCCGAAGTGCGCTATTGCGAGGCCGCGGGCGCGGAGTATTACGCCGGCGTGCGCTTCCAGGACGTTCTCGACACCGATCGGCAGGCGTGAATTAATTTGCGTGCGCCGATTTTGCGACCTCGACTTCGGCGCCGATGAATCCCCAGGTCAGCCACACGTTGCCTTTCACGATGCGCTTGAAATATTCCTGCGCCTTGGCGGGATTCCCGTTGTAGAGATACCAGTTGCCGACGCCGTAGGCCACCGTGTCGAAACGAAGCTCGGCTTCCTGATCCGTGTTATTTGCGGGAGGCTGCGGCGGCACCGCATCGGCTTCTGACATTTTTCCTTGAAAGAACCGCACCAGGCTCAAATAAAAGAAAGTGTGCGGTTCCGTGTTCTTCATGTCCGGCGTGATCAGTGCGATCGCCTTCGCGGCCTCCTCGGGCTTGTTGGCGCGGCGCAGCGACGCGTAGGCCCAATTGGTCGCGTTGATGCGCTCATCGGTATTGGGCGCCACCTCCACCGCGTGACGAAACGCGTTCCCGGCGGCGGCGAACTCGCCTAGGAAATAGTGCGCGAGTCCCAGATGGTAGTAGCCGGCCATGTTCTGCGGATCGATTTTCACCGCTTGCGCCAGGTCCGCTCGGGCGCGCGTAAATTCCCGCAGCCCCACTTCGCGATGCCCGCGCTCCGTCAGCAGGGCGGCGTTCTGAGGATCGATCGCCAGCGCGCGGGTGCACGTCGCGACCGACTCCCGGTACTCGCGCACCGCTGATTGCGCCAGCGCGAGCTTCAGAATCAGCTCCGGATTCTTCGGGTCCGCCGCCAGGCGCTTCTCCGCCTCGGCGACTGTGCCTTTGTCGTCCGCGAGCGCATAAAACTTCGTGCCGAGCGGTGAGGTGACTTCGAGGGCCGGCTGCGCAGGCAGCGCGGACGCGGCAAGGGCGAGTGCGCAAAACAATCGGAAGGCTGTCATGAAAGTTAGCATACACCCGATTTCGGCGTCGCCGTGCCATAATTCTCAGTGCATGAATCGAATCGCATTGTTTCTGGCCGTTTGCATGACAGCGATGGCGCAGCCCGCGTCGAAGGCGCTGGTCGGTGGAGTCTTGATCGACGGCTACGGTGGGCCGCCGCTCCGCAATAGCGTGATTCTGATTTCGGGCGACCGCATTCAGGCCGTCGGCCAGGTGGGGACTCTTCCTGTTCCGCCCGGCGCCGAAGTGATCTCGACTGCGGGGATGAGCATTCTGCCCGGCTTGTGGGACATGCACGTCCACACCATGCTCAGTGGGCATTCCGATTACGCGCATTGGGACAAGACGTATCCGCCGCAGCTCGAATCTGTGATCATGCCGGCTAGCGCGAAGCAGCTTCTGCTCGCCGGAATCACCAGCGCGCGCGATCTGGGCGCGCCGCTCGAGGCGAGTATCCATGTGCGCGATGCGATTCGCTCCGGCAAGATCCCCGGCGCGACGCTTTACGTCTCGGGTCCATTCCTTCAGCATGAGCCGTATCCGGGGACCGAATATTTCCGTTGGGGAGTCCACGGCGCCGACGACGCGCGTGCGAAAGTCCGCAAGCTGGCGCAGGCCGGCGTCGATTGCATCAAGATGATCGATCAGGATGAGATGACGGTGGAGGAGGTACAGGCGATCGTCGACGAGGCCCATCGCAACAAGCTGATGGTGGTGGCGCACGCGCATCGGCCCGAGGAAATTCGACGCGGTTTGAAGGCTGGCGTCGACGATTTCGAACACACCGGCATCGCGACCGCGCCGGAATATCCCGCCGATATCGTGAACGCGTTGCATGAGCGGACTGCTCGCGGCAACATCACTCCGCTGTTCTGGACCCCGACGGTGGAGGTGCTGTACAACTACGATTACATTCGCGACCATCCGGAGCTGATCGACGATCCGCGATGGCACGAAGGGCTCCCGGACTCTATCGTTACGGACATTCGCGAATCGCTGCGGCACATCGATCAGCTCGAATATTTCCGCATGGTGCCGCCGCGCAAGCCGACGCTGAAGCGAAAGTTCCAGCAGCTTCGGGAATCGGGCGCGGTTCTATTGGTCGGAACCGATAGCGGCGTCCCCACGCAATTTCACACGCAGACGACGTGGAATGAGATCGACGTATGGGTGCATGCGATGGGCGTCGATCCGATGGACGCGATTCGCGCGGCGACGTTCTGGCCCGCCGTCGCGATGAAAGCCGAGCACGATTCAGGCACGGTGACGCCGGGCAAGTACGCGGATATTATCGCGGTGCGCGGGGACGTGCTGAAGTACATCGATTTGCTGCAAAACGTGAACCTGGTGATCAAGCACGGCGTGCGCTACAAGTAGCTACTGTTCCCAGCCGCCGCCGAGTGCGTTATAAATCTGAACCAGCGATAACCGCTCATTCAATCGTGCGCGCGCCAGGTTGAGTTCGGCCGCGAAAAAGTTGGTTTGATTGGTCAGGACTTCCAAATAACTGGCCGCGCCTCCCTTGTAACGCATGTCGGATAGATCGGCGGCGCTGTGCGCGGCGGTGGTCAACAATTCCTGGTGCTCGCGAAATTCGCGGTACTTGCGATACGCGATCAAACCGTCCGAAACTTGGCGGAAGGCCTGCTGGATGGTCTGCTGATACGCGAGCAAAGACTGCTCGTGTTCCGCTTCCGCCAGCCTCAGATTCGCACGCAGTTTTCCCGCCGTGAAGATCGGCTGAGTAATCGGCACGGCAAAATTCCACGCGGAGGAGCCCGAAGTGAACAACTTCGAAAGGGGTCCGCTTTCGACGCCTAACGCTTCGGTCAAGGGCAAATCCGGGAAGAATGCGGCTCGCGCAACGCCGATCTGGGCGTTCGCAGCGATCAATTGTTGTTCCGATTCGCGGATGTCGGGACGGCGCTCCAGCAAGCGCGATGGCAGCCCCGCGGGAATGGTAGCTGGCAATGGCTGTTCCGTCAACGCTAGGCCGCGTGGAATGTCGTGCGGATTTTCGCCCATCAAAATACTGATCAGATCTTCCTGCTGCGCGATCTGCCGGTCGACGTCGGGAATCGTTTCCGCGGCGGTTTCGACAAGCTGCTCCGCCTGCCGCACATCCAACAGGCTGACCGCGCCAGCGTTAGCCAGCGTCTCGGTAAGCTGTAGGGATTCTTTTCGCGACGCGAGCGTCCGTTGCGCGATCTCCAATTCGGAATCGAGCTCGCGAAGCTGGAAATACGCCATCGCGACGTTCGACACCACGGTGCTCAGCACCTGCCGCCGTCCCCATTCGGTGGCGACCAGATTCGCGCGCGCAGCTTCAGTCGCGCGTCGATATTTGCCCCAGAAGTTGATGTCCCAGGAAAACAATCCTTGCAGTTGAAAGACGTTGAATGCGAATCCGGGAATCTTCTGGGCGCTGTATCCCGCGCTGGCGCTCACGGCCGGAAACTGATCGGCGCGGGTGATGCCGGCCTGTGCCTGCGCCTGAAGAATCCGCGCTGCCGCGATGCGCGCGTCGTAGTTCTGCGCGAGCGCGGCGCGGATCAGCTTTTGCAGTTCTTCGTCATGGAAGACGGTCCACCATTTTTCATCGCCGATCGAAGCAGCGGTCGTATCCGGCGTCTGGTTCCGGAACGCTTCCGGAGTGTTCACCGGCGGGCGATGATAATTCGGCCCGACTGTGCATCCGGCCAGCGCGAGCGCGAAACACGAAACAAGGGCGCGACCCATCATGAACTCCGCCCCAAACGTCCCACGCGATGCGAGAGCTTTTCGACCACGTCGAACGTCACCGGAATCAAGAAAATCGCGATGAGCGACGCCGCCAGCATTCCGCCGATCACGGCCGTGCCCATAATGCGTCGCGAAACGGCGCCGGAGCCGGCCGCTACCCACAGCGGCACGCATCCAAGAATGAACGCAAACGCAGTCATCAGGATCGGCCGCAGCCGGATTCGAGCGCCGATCAGCGCAGCTTCTTCGATGCTCTTGCCGCCGCGTTCGTACTCGGCCTTGGCGAACTCGACGATCAGGATCGCATTCTTGGCTGCGAGCCCGATCAGCATCACCAGTCCGATCTGCGCATACACGTCGTTTTCGTAATTCCGCGCCCATAAGAACAGGTACGCCCCGAACACCGCGATCGGCGTCCCCAGCAGGACGCTGAACGGCAGCGACCAGCTTTCATACAGCGCCGCGAGAATCAAGAACACGAACAGCAGCGACAGGCCGAAGATCGCGGCCGGCGGAACTCCCTGCGACGCCTGCTGTTCCTGGAACGACATGCCGGTGTAGTCGAATCCCATTTCGCGCGGCATGGTCTGCGCTGAAGACGTCTTCGAGGGCTGCCATCGCCTGCGCCGGAGCTGTACCCGGGCGCGGCGGCCGCATTGATCTGCGCCGCGTGATATTCGTTGTAACGCATTGTGAACTCCGGCCCGAAGATGGACCGGATGCTGGTGATCGCGCTCAACGGCACCATCTGACCGCGATTGTTCGCGACGTAAAACTGACCGACGTTTTCCGCGCGCGTGCGATACTCGCCTTCCGCTTCGACATACACTTGCCACTGGCGGCCGAATCGGTTGAAGTAATTCACCAGATAGCCGCCCATGAAGGCTTGCAGGGTCTGATACACGTCGCCGATGTTGATTCCCTGCCGCGTGACCTTGGCGCGATCGACATCAATAAAATTCTGCGGCACGTTGGGAAGATAGGTGTTGGTCACGCCGACCAACTCTTTCCGGCCACGTACCGCCTGCATGAACTTGTTGACGTTGTCGGTCAGGAATTGCAGATCGCTTCCGGAGCGGTCCTCCAGCATGAAGGTGACGCCGCCCGAAGTCCCGACGCCGGGAATCGCGGGCGGAGAAAAGGAAAACGCGATGCCGTTCTCCACCTTTCGAAGCTCGCTGTTGATGTGATTGCGAATCGCCTGATTCTGTTCTTCCGGCTTTTTGCGCTCATCCCACGGCTTTTCGGTGACGAAAAAGAAGCCGCTATACGTGTTCTGAACGCGGCTCAGCAGGCTGAGCCCGATCACCGATGTGCATCCTTGCACGCCGGGCGTGCTCATGATGATCTTCTCCACTTTGCGCGCCGCTTCCGAAGTTCGCTGAAGAGACGCGGCGTCCGGCAGTTGCATACTGACGAAGACGTACCCGAAATCTTCCTCGGGCAGGAACGATCCGGGGAGTTTTCCGCCGATGAAAACCGCAAGCGCGGCGATGCCCGCCAGAAACAGCAAGCTGATCGCGGCCTTTCGAATCAGTACGCCGGAAAATCCGACGTATCCGTTGGTCACGCGCGCGAAGCCGCGATTGAATTTTCTAAAGAACCACGCCAGCGGTCCGCGCGATTCCTTTCTGGGTTTCAACAGCAGCGCCGCCAGCGCGGGGCTAAGCGACAGCGCATTGAACGCCGAGATGAGCACCGAAATCGCAATGGTCACCGCAAACTGCTGATACAGGCGTCCCGTGATCCCGGGAATGAAGATCGTGGGAATGAATACCGCACTCAGGATCAGCGCGATCGCGACTACTGGACCCGAAACCTCTTCCATCGCTTTCAGGGCCGCATTGCGCGGAGTCATCCCTTCTTCGATATGCCGCTCCACCGCTTCCACGACGACGATCGCGTCATCCACTACCAGTCCGATCGCCAGCACCAGACCGAACAACGACAGCGTGTTGATCGAAAATCCCAACAAAGGAAAAATGGCGAAGGTCCCGATGAGCGAAACCGGCACGGCCAGTAGAGGAATCAGAGTCGCGCGCCATCCCTGTAAGAACAGATATACGACCACCACCACCAGCCCCAGCGCTTCGAACAGCGTGTACACGATTTCGCGCATGCCGGCGGTCACGGCAGACGTCGTATCCAGACTGACGGTATAAGAAAGGTCTTGCGGAAAACGTTGGCTCAACTGCGCCACCCGCTCGCGCAACGCTTTCGCCGCGTCCACCGCGTTCGATCCTGGAAGCTGATAACACGCGAGCACCGCCGATGGCCTGCCGTTATATCGCCCAAACAGACTGTAAGTCTGCGCGCCCAATTCCAGCCGCGCGACGTCCTTCAATCGGAGATTCGAGCCGTCGGGATTGGCGCGCAGAATCACTTCGCCGAACTGTTCCGGCGTTATCAAGCGGCCTTGCGCGCGCATCGTGTAGGTGAATTGTTGGCCCGGAGGTGACGGCTCGCCACCGATCTGCCCGGCGGGATTCACCGTGTTCTGGGTTTGCAGCGCCTGAATAATCTCCGGAACCGTGATCTGCAATTTCGCGAGCTGATCCGGCTTCACCCATACCCGCATCGCATAATGGCCCGCGCCGAACACCTGCACGCGCGCGATGCCGGGGACGCGGGTCAGCTCGTCAATCAGGTTGATGTACGCGTAATTCGCCAGAAACGTGTTGTCGTAGCTGCCGTTCGGAGAGTAAAGCGCGACCAGCAGCAGCGGCGCCGACAGCGACTTCTGCACCAGCAGTCCCGCCGTGTTCACCAGCGCCGGCAACTGCGCCTGCGCTTGCGATGTGCGCAGTTGCGTCAACACCTGGTCGATATTCGGATCCGTCTTCACGTCGAAATCGACCGTGATTTGCGAGCTCCCGTTGTTGGCGTTGATCGAATACATGTAGTTCATGTTGTCGACCCCGCTGATCTGCGCTTCAAGCGGCGTCGCCACGGATTGCTCCAGCGTCTGCGCATCCGCGCCCGGGTATGTTGCCGACACCATGATTTCGGGAGGGACAATGCTGGGGAATTGCGCCACCGGGAGCGCGAGCATCGATACCAGTCCGATGATCACCATCAGAATCGCGATCACCATCGCGACGATGGGGCGATTGATGAAAAACTTCGACATGCTAGCGCGTGCTCCCCGCCGGTTCGGGCTTGGGATTCACTACCATGCCGTCGCGAACTTTCGCCGCGCCCTCGGTGATCACGCGCTCAGCCGGATTCAGGCCGGTCAAGATCAGCCACATTTCGCCAACGCGATCGCCCACCTGCACGGTGCGAATCGAAACTTTGTTGCCCGGTCCCACCACCGCCACCTGATTGCGCCCCTGCAATTCGGTCACGGCCCGTTGAGGAACCAGCAGCGCGCCCTTATGCAGACCGGTCAGCGCCTTGATGCGGCCGAATTGGCCGGGACGCAGGACGTTGCCGGGATTCGGGAAGGTTCCCACCATGCGGATGGTCCCGGTCTGCGTGTCCACCTGGCGATCGGCAAAAGCGATTCGCCCTTCGTGCGGGTACGTCGATCCATTGGCGAGCATCAGGTGCAGCGCCACATCGCTGTTCAGCTTCAGCATGTCCGTCGCGTTGGACTTTATTCGGCCCGCCAGCGTCAGGTACTCCTGCTCGCTGATCGGAAAATAAACCTTGATCGGGTCCACTTGCGACACCACGGTCAATACGGTAGTGGGACCCACCAGATTGCCGATCTGGATGGTCGCGATCCCAGCGATGCCGTCGATCAGCGACCGCACTTTGGTGAATCCGAGATTCAACGTCGCGGTTTCAACCGCGGCTTCCGCGGCTTGCACGGCAGCCTGGCTGGTCTGAATCGCCGCTTCGTCCGTCCTGATCAGCGCTTCCGTTTGTGCCTTCGCCTGAACGTCATTATCGAGCTGGCTCTGTGGAATCGCGCGCGCCGCGGCCAGCGGAGTATCGCGCTTCACATTGATATCGGCCAGCCCGAGCTGCGCCTGTGCTTGTGCCAGTTGGCCGCGCGCCTGCGACACCTGGCTCTTGGCCTGCGCCAGTTGCCCTTCCGCCTGCGCCAGGACCGCCTGGAAAGGACGCGGGTCGATCTCGAACATGACCTCGTCCTTGTGGACCAGCGAACCCTCGCGATAGTCCTGCCGGATCAGGTATCCGCTGACTTGCGGCTGGATGTTGGCGTTCACAAAGCCGTCCAGCGTCGCCACCCAATCGCCGTAAATTGCCACATCCTTCTGAACCACGTCCACCACTTCGACGTCCGTGGGCGGCGGAGCTTGGGCGGCAGGCGTCGCGCCCGGCCGGTTCGCGCACCCGGCTAAGCCCAGGAGAATAGCGGTCACGATGATTTGGAAAAGAGAGCGCTTCACGGTTCTGGTACCAATCCTGTGTAGGGCTTTCATGAAACGAAGAAGAATCCGGCGAAGCGCTATGGCAGAAAAGAACGATAGCGATCCAAACTTATACTCGACTCAATTCCGATGGCTCACCAGTGCACCCCGATTCAGCGTTTTCGCCTGAATTCGGGGCGGACGAGAACGTTCTTCTATTCTAATCCGTTAAGCGTGCCCCCCGCTCTTTTGCCGTTCTTTGTGAAAGAATTGGCCACATGGGTCGCCTATGGATCACCGTTTCGATCGTTCTCGCCTGCGTCGCGCCGGCCTATTCTCAGGACCATCTGGTGAATCTCAATGTGGTCGTGCTCGACAATCACGGCAAGCCCGCCTCCGATCTGACCGCCGACGATTTTCAGGTTCAGGATCAGGGGAAGCATTATCGCATCGCGGTGTTTCATAAGAACGACGCGAAAACGCAGACCGAGGCTCCCGCGGCGCTTGGACCCCACGAGTTTTCCAACCGCGCCAATGCGGTTCCACCCTCCGCGACGCTCATTCTTCTCGACCTGCTGAACCTTGCCGCGAATCAACAGGGATATGCGCGGAACCAACTGGCGAGCGCGTTGCAGCGTCTGGAATCGGCCGACTACGTCTATCTCTACCTGCTGACGGCTCGCGGTCCCATTGCGGTTCGTGGTCTCCCCGAAGGCCAGGCGCAAGCCCGCGCGGGGAATTGGACCCAGGGCCTGCAGGCGAAGCTCGAGGATGCATTTTCGCACGTCTACCGCATGGCTCCCGACATGTACACCGAGGACCGTGTGAGTCTGACCTACATGGCGCTGCAGGCGTTGGCTTCACAACTGGCGGCGTTCCCCGGCCGCAAGAGCATGGTGTGGATCTCGCACGGGGTTCCGATGGTGATCGGGCCGCAAACGTCGAACACAGGGATCATGATTCAGTATGAGCCGCTGCTGCGCCAACTGAGCGCGACACTCGACGGCGCCACCATTTCGGTTTATCCGGTGGACGATCTGACCGCTTCGGGATTGACCACTAACCCGAATCTCGGCGTTTTCGACGCGCAGCCCGGAACCGCACCGGTCGCGCGCGGCACCGGTCCGCAACCTCAAGCGCAAGTGCAGGCGACCGGCGGCAGCGTGGACACGGTCAGCCAGATCGCCGCCATGACGGGCGGCCGCGTTCATTTGGACAACAACATCGCCGCGGCCGTCAAAGAAGCCATGGAAGATGCGCAGGTGAACTACACCATCTCCTACGCTCCGGATGAGTGGGACGGGAAATATCACAAAGTGCGCGTGGCATGCTCGCGGCGCGGCGTCAAAGTGCTGGCCAAGGACGGATACTTCGCGTATGCGGTGCAGTCGTCCACCGCGGAACAGGAAAAAGCGGCGCTCTCGGCCGCCGCGTGGAGCCCGTTCGACGCCGCCGGCATTGGCGTCCGCGCCTCCATTGCGCCCAGCGCGAAACTTCCGCAGGCGGTGCATCTTCAGGTGCGCATCGACGCCCACGACGTTCAACTCTCCCGCCAGAATGATCGCTTCGCGGGGAATCTTTCGGTCACCTACGTTGCCTACGACGCCGACGGCAAACAGAACGCCGGCGCTCCCACAGGGTTCCCGTTCCGGATGACTCCCGAACAGCGCGATGGAGCATTGAAAAACGGCATCACGCTCTCCCCGGATCTGCCGGAAGGCGATGCAATCCAGAAGGTCCGCGTCATCGTGTTCGATCGTAATTCGAACAACGTCGGCTCGGTGACCATTCCGCTGACTGCCGCGGATCGCAGCCCCGCGCGGCCTTAAGAGCTCTTAAAGAAGTGGACGATTTTCTTGCCCGCTTCTTCCGTATAGTAGACCGTCACTTTACCGGCCTTGGTGGCTCCTTCCGCCACGTCTTTTCCGGTTTCGCTGGTCACGTGGGCGGTGAAATGATAGGTGGTCTCGGCGCCGTCCGCGGTTTTCACGGTGATGGTTTTCGCGCCGCGATCGATTCCCTTTACGGTTCCCTCGGCGACGTGCATTCCGTCCTTGCCGATGCGGTCGAACTCTTGGGCGGTTTTCTCCGCGCCCTTCACGGTGTAATGCACTACTACTTCATTGCCGTCTTTTAACGCGTGAAACGCGTCCGCGCTTCCCTTGCCCACGGCTTCCCCGCCATGGACGGTCGCACGTGCGGCCACGTGAAATGTCTGCTCCGTCCCGTCCGCCATTTTGACCACTACGGTTTTCGTCGCGGCATCGACGGTTTTCACCGTCGCCGTTACCGCGCTCACTACGTCATCGGCTGCGAAAGCGACTGTCGCGAACGCTGCCAGGATCCACAAAGAACGCATAATAACCTCCCTTTCGAGACTACGCTGATTCCTTCGGTTCCGAACCGGCTTCCTTGCGCGCCTGTTCGAATAAAAAATTGAGAGTCTTTTCGGTGCGGATGTGCCCAGCGATCCGGGAGATGGCTCCGTCTTTCTGAAGCTTCGCACGTGTCACCGCGACCGCTTCCCGCTGCTGTCGCGCTACCCGCTGCACTTCGCGGTCCACCTCTTCCTGCGTCGCCAACATCGCCTCCCGGTCGGCGATCTTATCCAGCAGCAGCGATGCCCTCACGTCGCGAGCCGCTTTGTCCTTCTGTGATTCGCGGACCTTGTTCCAGTCCAGTTTGATGGACTTGGGATCGATGCCCTGCGCCGCCAGCGCCCGCAGTTGGTTTTCGAGATTAATCTCGATCTGCCGGTCGACGTAAACCGATGGCACCGGAAAATCGTGCGCATCCACCAGCTTGTCTAAAAGCTGATGCTTGGCCTCTTCCTGAGCCCTGCCTTCGCGATCCCGCTGCAATGCCGTGCGAACCGTGTTCTTCAGCTCTTCCAGCGTCTGATAATCGCCCAGGTCCTTGGCGAATTCGTCGTTCAGCTCCGGCAATTCCTTGCGGCGAACCGCTTTCAGCGTCGCCCGGAATCGAACTGTCTTCCCGGCTAGGTTTTTCCGCTCGTAGTCTTCCGGATAGGTCACGTCGAACTCGCGCGCATCTTCAGGCGATGCTCCGCGCAGATTTTCAGTGAACGCCGGCAGCGTCGTTTCGCCGCCGATCTTCAGCATGATCTCGTCCTGCGAGATTTTTTCCGCCAACCCCGAAACGCTTTCTAACGACACCAGCGCATAGTCGCCGTCCACCAGCGGCCTCGGCTCTTCATTGACGTACTCGGCCTTCTGTTCGCGAATCTCGTCCAGGCGTTTCGCGATGTCTTCATCGCTCACTTGGGGCTCCGTGTATTGCACCACGATGCCGCGATACTCCCCCAGTTCGAACTCCGGCGCCACCTCGAATTCCGCCTTGAACTTCAGCGGCTCGCCCGCGTGAAAATGGACGTCGGAAACGTTCGGCGGGCCAACCACTTGCAAATGATCCTTGTCGACCGCCGCGCGGAAAAAACGCGGCACCAGCTTTTCGAGCACGTCCTGCCGGATATCCCCCGCAAACCGCGTCCGCACCAGCGACACCGGCGCGTGTCCCGGACGGAATCCGGGAAGCTTCACTTTCTTCTGAATTTCGGCGACGACGCGCTCGGTTTCCTTGTCGACTTCCGCCACCGGGACGGTGATCTCCAAGGCGTGCTTGCAACCTTCGACTAGGGCCACGATTCTCCTACGATCAACGATGTAATTCGCGCCGCGGCGGAAGCCGTGACGCTGAACGAAAAATCAGTTTTTCGCGGCCGCCGCGGGCTGCGCGGCCACTGCCGCGTGCGCCGAATCCTTCAGCGCGGCCGCTTTGTCCGTGGCTTCCCAACTGAAACTATCCTCAGTGCGGCCGAAATGTCCGAACGCGGCCGTTTTGCGATAAATTGGCCGGCGCAGCTTCAGATGCTCGATCATTCCCTTCGGCGTCAGCTTGAAATGCTCGCGAACCATCTCCACCAGCCGTTCCTCGGTCGCGGTGCCGGTGCCGAACGTATTCACCATCACCGAAACCGGCTCCGCGACGCCGATCGCATAGGCGAGCTGCACTTCGCAGCGCCGCGCAAGACCTGCCGCCACCAGATTCTTGGCGATGTAGCGAGCCATGTAGCACGCCGAACGGTCGACTTTCGTGGGATCCTTGCCCGAAAACGCCCCGCCGCCGTGCCGGCCCATGCCGCCATACGTGTCGACAATAATCTTGCGCCCGGTCAGCCCCGTATCGCCGTGCGGTCCGCCGATCACGAAACGACCCGTGGGATTGATGTGATACTTGGTGGCCGAATCGATCATGTTTTTCGGCAGCACCGGATCGATAATATGCTTCCGCACCTCAGCGCGCAGCGTTTCTGTCGAAACGTCGTCATCGTGCTGCGTCGAAACGACTACGGCATCAATGCGCGCCGGCCGGCCGTCGACATACTCGACGCTCACCTGGCTCTTGCCATCCGGCCGCAAAAACGTCAGTTTGCCCGCGCGACGCACTTCGCTCAACTGCCGGCACAGCTTGTGCGCCAGCATGATCGGCAGAGGCATCAGCTCCGGCGTCTCGTCGCACGCATAGCCGAACATCAATCCCTGATCGCCCGCGCCGCCCGTATCGACGCCCAGGGCGATGTCCGGCGACTGGCTCTGAATCGTGTTCAGTACGCCGCAGGTCTTCGAATCGAAACCCATCTCGGCGTCCGTATAACCGATGTCGTGAATCACCGACCGCGCCAGCTTCGGCACGTCGACGTATGTCTTGGTGGTGATTTCGCCGGAGACCACGCAAATTCCGGTGGTGACCAGAACTTCGCAGGCCACGCGGCCGGTCGGATCGTCCGTCATCACGGCGTCCAGAACGGCATCCGAAATCTGGTCCGCCATCTTGTCGGGATGCCCTTCGGTCACCGATTCCGACGTGAAAATATGTCGTAATCTATCTGCCACTTGCACTGCCTCCAGGGGATATTTTGATTTCCGGGGAAAGCCAAAAATCCTAGTGTAACATGCCTTCTTGGCACGGAATCGTACAATTAAATCGACGTGACTTTCTGCCCCTACTGCGGCTCGCCGAACCCGGACTCCGCTCCGGTCTGCCCTGCCTGTCAGTCGGGCGAGATGCAGCGTCTTTCCGGCCAGGCGAAGATCGCCGCTCAGTCCGGCAACCTGCCCGGCGCGCGCGAACTGTGGCGTAAGGCGCTCGCCCTGCTGCCCAAAGATTCCGTCCAATATCAAGCCATCCAAGGCCACCTATCCGACCTCGACGCCCAAATCGCCGCTACCCCGCGTAAGAACGAATGGGCCAAACGGCTCGGCAAAGCAAGCCCCTTCGCCGCGCTGCTGTGGAAGTTCAAAGTGGCTGCCCTGTTCATCCTGACCAAGGGAAAGCTGCTGCTACTCGGTTTGACCAAGTTCAGCACCTTCGCCTCCATGCTGGTTTCTTTCGGCTTCTACTGGACCCGCTGGGGCTGGAAATTCGCGGCCGGATTTGTGCTCTCGATTTTCGTCCATGAAATGGGTCACGTATCCGCGCTGCGGCGATTCGGCATCGCCGCCACCGCGCCCATGTTCATCCCCGGATTCGGCGCGTTGATCATGCAAAAGGAAGCCGCCAAGACCCCGGAGCAGGACGCCGTGGTCGGACTCGCCGGACCGCTATGGGGTACCGGCGCGGCGCTGACGGCTCTGGCGATCTGGTCGCTCACCCAGGTCCCGGTCTGGGGTGCGATCGCACGCACCGGAGCCTGGATCAATCTTTTCAATCTAACGCCCATCTGGTTTCTCGACGGTAGCCACGCTTTTCGGGCGCTGGCCCGCCGGGAACGTGGGATCATTGCCATCGCGGCTGTGGCAGTCTGGGCCGTGACGCGAGTCGACATGTTGTTGCTGGTCGCGGCTTTAGCGGCCTTCCGGATATTCACCAAAGATTCGCCGGAACGTAGCAGTTCCGCCATCTTGATCCAATTTCTGGCGTTACTGGCAGTACTCGGTGTGGTGGCCGGTTTGCCGCTTTGACTTGCGGCACAAGGATGCGACTCGGTAGAATCAATGAGTTTCCAATAGAATCCCTGGAGGATGCATGTCCGTTGAGCAGAAGGTCAAGCAAATCATCGTCGAGCAGCTCGGCGTGGATGAAGCGCAAGTCGATCCCACCGCCAGTTTTGTCGATGACCTCGGCGCCGATTCGCTTGATATCGTCGAGCTGGTGATGGCGTTCGAGGAAGCGTTCGACCTCGACATCCCCGACGAAGACGCCGAGAAGATCGCAGACCGTCAAGGACGCCATCGACTACATCGAGTCGAAGAAGAAATCGTAACCGTATCGCGGCGCATCATTTCATTGGGAGTTTCAAGCTTGCAACGTAGAGTTGTAGTTACCGGAGTCGGCTTGCTGACTTCGGTCGGAATCGGCACGGAAGCCGGTCTGGGAAGCCATCAAGAAGCGGCCAGAACGGCATCGGGCCCATTACCGCCTTCGATGCCACCGCATTTCAATTGCCGCATCGCGGGCGAGGTGAAGGATTTCGACCCGGCGCATTACATCGAGAAAAAAGAAATCAAGAAGATGGGGCGCTTCATCCAGTTCGCCATCGCGGCGGCGGAATTCGCGCTCCAGGGCTCCGGCTTCAAAGTGAATCCCGAAGAAGCCGAGCGCACCGGCGTCTACATCGGCAGCGGCATCGGCGGATTCGAAGTGATCGAGCGCGAACACAAGATCCTGCTCGAAAAAGGCCCGGCGCGCATCTCGCCGTTTTTCATTCCCGCGACCATCATCAACCTGGCCTCGGGCTATGTTTCGATCCGCACCGGCGCGAAGGGACCGAACTCGGCCACGGCGACGGCCTGCACCACCAGCGCGCACTCGATCGGCGATTCCTTCCGCATCATCCAGCACGACGACGCCGACGTGATGATCTGCGGCGGCGCGGAAGCCTGCATCACGCCCATGGGCATCGGCGGATTCGCCGCCATGCGCGCGCTTTCGCAGCGCAACGACGATCCGGCAGCACGCCTGCCGTCCCTGGGACAAAGATCGCGACGGCTTCGTCGTCGGCGAAGGCGCGGGCATCCTGGTTCTCGAAGAACTGGAACACGCGCAAGCGCCGCGGCGCGCCGATTCTGGCGGAAATCGTCGGCTATGGCATGTCGGGCGACGCGTATCACATCACTTCGCCTTCGGAAGACGGCGACGGCGCGCTATCGCGTGATGCGCAATCGCCTGCGCGACGCCGGGCTCGAGCCGCATCAGATCGATTACATCAACGCGCACGGCACCTCGACGCCGGTGGGCGACCGCATCGAGACGCATCGCCATCAAGCGCGTCTTCGGCGAGCATGCCTACAAGGTCGCGGTCAGTTCCACGAAGTCCATGACCGGGCATCTGCTGGGCGGCGCGGGCGGCCTGGAGGCCGGGATCACGGTGCTGGCGATTCGCGATCAGATCGCGCCGCCGACCATCAATCTACGATTGTCCCGATCCGGAGTGCGACCTCGATTACGTTCCGAATCACGCGCGTCCGATGAAGATCGACTATGCGCTCTCGAACTCCTTCGGCTTCGGCGGCACCAACGGCTGCCTGATCTTCAAGAAGCCCGAGTCGTAGAACGAATTCAGAACATGAAAATTATTGTCGCGATCAAGCAGGTTCCCGTCCGCGACTCGCAGCTTGCGCGTCGATGCGTCGGGCAAATGGATCGAGGAAGCCGATCTGAGCTTCGAGATCAATGAGCCGGATGCCTACGCGCTCGAAGAAGCCCTGCAGTTGAAGGAAAAGCACGGCGGCGAAGTGGTCGTGCTGTGCGCCGGTCCGGCGCGCGCCGCGCAGACCATCCGCGAAGCGCTGGCCAAGGGCGCCGACCGCGCGATTCACATCGAAGACCGAGGATCTGAACGCGCTCGACACGCTGGGCGTCGCGAAGCTTCTGGCCGCCGCGGCGAAGGCCGGAGAATCCCGATCTGATCCTCACCGGCCTGCAATCGGACGATCTGGGCTCCGGGCAAACCGGCGTGGTGATGGCGGAGCTGCTGGGCGCTGCCGCACTCGACCATCATCATGCAGGTGGAGGTCGACGGATCGAAGCATCCGCGTCAAGCGCGAGCTGGAAGACGGCTGGTTCCAGCACATCGAGATGCCGCTGCCCGCGGTGCTGACGATTCAGAGCGGCATCAACAAGCTGCGCTACGCGACGCTGATGGGAATCAAGAAAGCCAAGACGAAAGAGATCAAGCGCGTGACGCCGGCGGAGCTGGGCGGCGCGCCCGCCGGCGACCGCAGTCATCGAGAAAGTCTACGTGCCGCAAAAGACCAAGCAGGCGCAGATCTTCGAAGGCGACGCGAAGACCGCGGCCGCGCAACTGGTCGAGAAGCTGAATTCGAGGTGCGAGTCATATGAGCGTCCTGGTGGTTCTCGAACAGCAGGGCGGCAAGTGGCATCGCATGTCGTGGGAGACGCTGGCCGCCGGCCAGCAGTTCGGCGCGGTCGCTCGGAGAGCCGGTGGAAGCGGCGGTGGTCGGGCACAGGCATCGCGTCGCTCGCGGCCGAAGCGGCGACGAAGAAAGCTCGCCAAAGTTTAGGCCGTCGAGCACGATCTGCTGAAAGCCTACACGGCCGACGGCTACACGGCCGCGCGTCGAAGCAGCTGATCCGCAAAACCAACCCGAAGCTGGTGCTGTTCCCGCACACTTATCAGGTCCGCGACTTCGCGCCCAAGCTCGCGACGCGATTTTCGCAAGTGCTGGTCAGCGACGTGATCGCGGCGCGCTTCGAGGCCGGCTCGCCGGTCTTCGTGCGCCATTCTTTCCAAGGCAAATTGAACGGCGACGTGCGGTGACCGGCGGCGGACCACACTTCGCCTCATTGCAGGCGGGCGCGTGGCGCGCGGATACGCTCGAATCAGGCTCGGCGACAGTGGAGACCTTCACGCCGGCGCTCGATGCTTCGAAGATCCGGCAGAAGCCCGAAGCTCCGTTCCGCGAATCGGCGCGCGCGGTGGATCTGACCGCTGCCGAAATCATCGTTTCGGTGGGCCGCGGCATCAAGGAGAAAGAAAATATTCCGGTAGTGGAGGAGCTCGCCAAGGCGCTGGGCGCCGAACTGGCCGCCTCGCGGCCCATCTGCGACGCGGGCTGGCTTCCCATGGAGCGGCAAGTCGGCAGCTCCGGCCAGACCGTCGCGCCCAAGGTGTACGTCGCCGTCGGAATTTCCGGCGCGATCCAGCACCTGGTCGGCATGAAGGGCGCGAAGACCATCGTCGCGATCAACAAGGACGCCAACGCGCCGATCTTCGAGGTCGCCGATTACGGCATCGTCGGCGATCTATTCGAAGTGGTGCCGGCGCTGGTCGCCGAAGTGAAAAAAGCCAAGGGCTAATCCGTTCGCACTTATGGGTTCGGCGGTGCGATCCCCGGAAACGCCTCGCGGATGTACTTCTGCTCTTGGGGCGAAAAACTTTGTTTGAACTCTTCGCCGTTCAGCCGGTCTACCCGCAGCGCGCGAGGCAGCGCGCGTAAGTCCTCGATCTCCTGCCGCACCACGGGACGCCGAGCCTGTGGCAAGTTCTGAAACTCCTCTAGACGCCTCAGCCGCAGCTCCCGCTGCGCCGGTGGCATACTTTCGAAGCGCTGCAACTGCTGCTCGAACTGGGCGCGGCGCTGCGGAGGCAGCTTCGCCAGCGCTTTCTGCCGCTCTTCCGGCGGCATGCCCAGGAAGCGCTGAAGCTCGTGCGCTGGATTGACCGGCGGCTGCCCGCCGCGTCCTTGGGGATTCTGCCCCCCCTTGGCGGGCTGAGCGCCCTTGGCCGCCGGCGGCGGAGGATTCGTAGGTTTTTTCTGCGCCGCGGCAGGAGACACACTGCCCCACACTCCGAGCAATGCCGCCAAAGCGACCAGCAGGCGCATTCGCATAGTCTACATCGGGCTGGTGGGTGTCAGGATTTCCAGATCGTCCAACGCCTTCGCCACCTGCTCGATGTCCACGCTTTCCGCGTGAGCCTGCTTCACCGCAATATTGGTCGCCCGCTCGGGTGTGTGCACCATCAGCGCTACCGTCAGAACCGCGCAAGCCGCTCCCAGCGAAACCAGTGGCTTCCACATCGCCACCGGCGCCGCAGGCTGGAACACTCTGCGGATCCAGTTTTTCCAAGCAGGTTCCGCATTCTCTTGGGCAATGCGCGCGTACAGCTTCGCGTCGAAATCTGAAGACACGGCCGGCGCCGTCCACCGGTCCAGCGTCTCCCAGAGCTCGCGCTGTGCATTTACCAGGTTCCGGCACTCCGCGCAATCCGCAAGATGCCCGTCGATCTCCGACACTCGATCCGGCTCGAGTTTGCGGGCGCAGTAGTCCATCAGGATCTCAGCGCCTTCCCGTGAATCTTTTAAACAAACCATATTCCCTCGTCTAAGCCATGTGCGCGAGCCGCGCACGCAATGTTTCATAAGCCCGGAACAGCAGCGATTTCACCGCCGATTCCGAGCAGCTTAATGCTTTTGCGATCTGAGAGTATTCCAATCCTTCATACTTGTGCATCACTACCGCCGCGCGCTGCTTCTCCGGCAGCGTCTCGATCGCATTCCGCACCTCGCGCAGTTTGACGGCGTATACCATTTCCTGCTCCACCGTCGGCTGCTTGTCGGGGACTTGCCGCTCAATCCCTTCGTACAGATCCTGGTCCAGGCTCTCCTGGCCCTTTTCCTTCTTGCCGTCGCGAATCCAGTTCAGCGCCAGATGCGTCGCGATTCGAAATAACCAGGTCGTGAACTTCGCGGTCGGCTCATAGGTGGCACGGCTCCGATACACGCGCAGGAAAACTTCCTGAGCCAACTCCTCCGACACCGCCGGATGCTGCACCATGCGGTGAAGAAAATGTACCACAGGCGCCCGGTGACGCTCCAGCAGTAAAGCGAAACTGGTATCGTCCCCCTCTCGGACACGAAGCATTAACTCCGCATCTCGTTCCAGGGCTGCAACAGCCTCCATATCCTGCTTAACCCCAGGATTAGACGAAGGTTGCGGGGGCCTGTCACTCACCTTTGAGCGATCGCTCCATGAGGTCTCGAAGCGCCTCCCTTGGATTCTTACCTGCGTGCAGAACGGCCTGCATCTGCGTAACAATCGGCAGATCCACGCCGAATTTGGCCCCTAAAGCGACCGCCACACTACACGTTTCCACCCCTTCGGCGACCATCTTGGTCGACCCGACGATATCGGCCAGCGTCCTGCCTTTGGCTAACTCGATCCCTACCATACGGTTACGACTCAGTACGCCGCTACAGGTTAGTACTAGATCTCCCAAGCCTGCTAAACCGGCTAGCGTTTTCGGCTGCCCACCCATGGCGACCGCCAGCCGCGTGATCTCCGCCAGTCCTCTGGTGATTAGCGCCGCCAGAGCGTTACTTCCCAGCCCCAAACCCTGGCAAACTCCGGCTCCGATGGCGATGACGTTCTTCAGGGCCGCTGCGATTTCAACACCAATCGTATCGGAATTTGTATACAACCGGAAGGTGGGACCGGAAAACGCGCTTTGAACCTCCGCGGCCACTTCGGCGTTCTCCGACGCGATCACGACCGCCGTCGGGTCGCCGCGGGCCACTTCGCGTGCGAACGTCGGCCCGGAAAGCACCGCGATCTTCGCCGGGAACGGCGCTACGTCGCCAATCACCTGCGACATCCGCATCAGTGTGGCCTGTTCCAGGCCTTTGGTCGCGCTGACGAAGATCGTGGATGGATCGAAGTACGGCATTGCTTCGGCGTACAATCGTCGAGCGTGATGCGACGGCATCACGCCAAGCACGATTCCGGTACCCGCAAGGCCTGAAAGCTCGGTAGCGAGCTGAACGTTGGCCGGCAACTCTATTCCGGGCAGATAGATATCGTTCTGGCGAGTCGCAGCCATCCCTGCCGCCAGGTCCCGTTCAAATACCCACAACGTGATTTGCGGGAACCTGGGCGCGAGCACCACAGCGAGAGCGGTGCCCCAGCTTCCCGCCCCGACGATCGCGAGGTTCACTTTCGCTTCCAGGCGAACACGTTTTCCGTTCCTGCGTGCAGCCGGCCGATGTTCGCGCGGTGCCGGTACACGATAAACGCGCCCGCGATGACCGACGCCAGAAGCACCGGCGCTGGTGGATGGAGAATCATCCACACGCCGAACGGAAACGACGCCGCTGCAATAATCGATCCCGCCGAGATGTAGCGCGTCGCCGCGACGATCGCCACGAATACCAGCAAAACGGCCAACATTGGCAGTGGCGTAAGGTACAGAAACGCGCCAATGAAGCTCGCGACGGCTTTTCCGCCCTTGAACTTCAGAAACACCGGATACGCGTGGCCGGCCATGACTGCCAGTGCCGCGGCGCTGGTCCACAGAAGATCGTCATTGGTCAGATAGCCCATCAACCAAACCGCGAAAAATCCTTTCGCGATATCGAGCACTAAAGTCGCCACAGCAACGGCTCGCCCAGTGGTCCGCAGCACGTTGGTCGCGCCGATATTGCCGCTGCCTTCCGCGCGAACATCCTTGCCGGTGGTCATCCGGACCAGCAGGAATCCGAACGGGATTCCGCCAATCAGATATGCCGCGATCAACGCCAGCAGCGCGGTCATACCAGTGCGAACCCTGCCAGTTTCGTATACGCGCCCGCTCGCGATAGATACAGGTAAAAATCCGTGGCGCGAAACGATCCAAAATCGGTCGATTCGACCGCTTCCACGTCCCGCCTCAGCGCGTTCAACGAAACACGCTTGCGAATCCGCGCCAGAGTGAGATGCGGCGAATACTCGCGATCCTCAAAAGGCACGCCGATCGCATGGACGGCTTGATCGGTCGCCTTGGCAAGCGATCGTAACGGTTCGCCGGCTTCAATTCCCGCCCAAAAGACGCGCGGATCGCGCGCATTCGGATACCATCCGAGCCCGCGTATCGCAATCTCGATCCCTCCCGTCGCGCGAACGCCTGCCAGCGTCCGCTTCATTTCATCCAAACGATCCTCCGGCCATTCGCCGATGAACTTCGTGGTGATATGCATTTTCTCGACGCTGGTCCAGCTCAATTTCGCTTTCGGTCGCAGACGGTCGACCAGCGCGCCCAGCTTGCCGGTGATGCCGCCGGGAATATCGATCGCGGTGAACAGGCGCATACGGAACTTAATAGTGTACTGCGTTATACTGTCTGCCTAGCCATGAAGAAACTAGCTGTCTCCGCCATCTTTTTCGCCGCTTGCCTGTGGGCCGCCGACTTCTGGCAATCCAAGCCTTTCACCGACTGGAGCGACAAAGACGTCAAGAAAATGCTGGACAGCTCCCCTTGGTCGAAAGAAACCAACGTCGCCATTGGCGGTGGCGAGGCGCCGGGCGGGAACACCGGTAAGAGGGGCAGCCGGACGCCAGGCACGATGGGCGAAGCGAACCCGGTCGACCGGTTGGCCGAAAGCGGCCTGGAAGAACCGGGTAAACCGGGAGGCAGAGGCGGAGGCGGCAATTCGGATGGCGCCACCATTCCCACGACGACGTTGATCGTACGCTGGCAAAGCGCGCGGCCCGTTAAGGAAGCGCTGGCGCGCGCCAAGTACGGGTCCGAAGTCGGCACGTCGCCGGACGCCAAGAAACTGATCGAGGCGGTCGAGCCGAATTACATCATCGTCGTCTCCGGTCTGATGCGGACCCTGTTTCAACCCGACTCCGCTTCGCAGAAGAAGGACATCCTGGGCGCCAGCGCATTGGCGGTGAAGGGCAAGGATCCCATTCGGCCGGTGGATTTCATGGCCAAACCGAACGGCCGCCTCGTGGATGCGTATTTCGCCTTCCCCAACACCAATCCGTTCTCGCTGGAAGACAAAGAAGTGGAGTTCACGGCGAAATTTCGCGCGATCACTGTGAGGCAGCGTTTCCAGCTCAAGAACATGGTGATCAACGGCAAGCTCGAGCTGTAGTGCGCGCGCTCGATCGCTCTTTCTACCAGCGCCCGACTATCGAAGTCGCCCGCGCGCTGCTCGGAAAGATCGTAGCGCACGGAAAAACTTCCGGCTGCATCGTCGAGACCGAAGCGTATCTGGGTGAAAACGACCTGGCTGCGCATTCCGCGCGCGGTCCCACGCCACGAAATCGAGTAATCTTCGGTCCTCCGGGCCACGCTTACGTCTATTTCATCTACGGCATGTACGAATGTCTCAACCTGGTGGCGGAGCCTGAGGGCCGTGCCGGATGCGTATTGATTCGCGCCCTGGAACCGCTTGGCGGCATCTCGGTGATGCGCCGCCGCCGTCCCACCGCGCAATCGATAGAGGACTTGGCGAACGGTCCCGGCAAGCTGACCCGCGCGCTGGGAATCAAGCTGCGTCACAACGGAGTGGATGTAACGCACGGGCCGATAACGGTCTGCTCACCAGGAAAAGTAGAATCGTTCGACATCGCGGTTTCGAAACGTATCGGCATCACTAAGTCGCCTGATTTGCCGCTACGTTTCTATATCAAAGATAATCACTTCATCAGCCGCGCGCGGCCTGCTCGGGACGAATATACGTGACTGTGTGATGCGTTAGCAGACGGCCATTGGCGTCTGCGCACTCCGCGACGCCGTAGATCAACCGCCGGCCCATCTTCAAAACCCTGGCCGTGCAGCGAAAGTCTTCTTGCCTCGCCCCGCCCAGGAAGTTGGTCTTCATCTCCGCAGTCACCGACGCATCTTCCACACCGAGCTTGGTCTTGATGGCGAGCCACATCGCTACATCCGCCGCCGCCATGAATACTTGGCCGCTGACGATTCCTCCGGGACGCTCGAACGCTTCCTGAAAGGGCACCAGGAGGGTACACTCGCCATCGGCGATGGCATGCAGCGCGAAACCGAAATTTCGTGTGAACGCGACGTCCTCCAGCAGCCGCTCCAGTTCGTGTTCGCTACAGGCGAGGTCATTCATATCGCAACGCCTCGGTTGGATTCAACCTCGACGCGCGAATCGCCGGGAGGATTCCGAACACCAATCCCACCACCAGCGACACCGTGAACGCCACCGCGATGGAAATGTACGAAATCGGGATCTGGATGTCGTCCGTGAAGAACCGTACGCTCAGCGGAATCGCCACCCCGATCGCGATTCCGGCCACGCCGCCGCCGAGGCTGATCAGCACCGCTTCGGCCAGAAACTGCTCGAGAATATTGCGCCGCGACGCGCCCACCGCCATCCTGAGCCCAATCTCACGTGTGCGCTCGGTCACCGTGACCAGCATGATGTTCATGATGCCGATCCCCGAGATCACCAATGCGATGGTCGACACCACTGCCAGCACCCACGACAGCACCGATGCGATGCGCCGGGCCGTCGCCAGCATCTCGTTGAGATTGTCCACCGAGTAGCGCGCTCCCGGCCGGTGCCGTCCTTCGAGCACGGCTCTCACGGCGTTGGTCAGCGGTTCCACATCCCCCGGGCTACGCGCTGTTATGTAAAGTGGATCGATGCGCTCGATCTGCGCGAACAATTTGAGCGCGGTGATCGGAATCAGTACGTTTTCTCCGGTGAGCTCGCTCTGGTTGAACGTTTCCATGCTTTCACGGAACGTGCCGATCACCGTGAATTGAAGGCCGTGCAGCTTAATGACCTTGCCGACCGCTCCTTGCTGAGATCCGTACAGCCGCTGCGCCAGTTTCTCCATCACCAGGGCCACATGATGGCGGTCATGCACGTCGTTCGCGTCGAAGTACCGTCCGGCGAGCAACGTCAAGTTCCGCACCACTGGATAGAACTGGTCTGCTCCGACGATCGCGACGTCGTGCTCGCGGCCATCCACGCGCATGCGGTCGAAGCTGTTCATCACGCCCGTCGCGGCCACCATTCGCGAGCCGAGCTTGGCCCGAACCGCATCCACATCCGCAATCTTGATAAAGTCGGCATCCGCGGCTGCCATCGCGCCGTTGTTGCCGTTTTGATACTGTGCGTAAATCAGGTTTGAGCCGACGCGCTGTATCTGGTCGAGAATGTAATCCCGGCTGGTGAGCGAAATGGTGACCACCAGAATCACCGAAGCGTTTCCGATCACTAGTCCCAGCGCGGTTAAGAACGCGCGGAACTTATTGGCGCGCAGGGCCTCGATGCTCGACCGCAGCGCCTCGCGGTGGAACATCAAGCCCCGATCTTTTTGAGCAGCGCCTGTGCCTGTTCGCGGGGCGGATCGTCCGGAGTCAGCGGCGCGCGCAGGTATTTTTCCAGCAGTTCGCGCGCCTGCCCCAGGTTGCGCTTCCCGTTTATGTAGGTGTTGGCGCGCTCGAACAGAATCTTAGGATCGTCGGGAGCCATTTTCGTCGCATGATCGAACATGGCTTCACTTTCTTTGTACTGGCCTCGCTTGGCGAGATATTTCGCCAGCGCTACAAATCGACCCACCTGCCGCGGAGCCAGTTCCGCCGCGCGCCGCAAGTGATCCTCGGCGAGGTCGAATTGCTGGCGGCGGTCGTCGATCAGCGCCTGTGCATAGTGGCCCTCGGCGGAATCGGTCTCGCCGATGGTCTTGGCCAGCAATTCCGCCTTTTGAATCCCGCCGCCCAGGAACCCGGGAGCGTCCAGGTAATAATCCAGCAGATCTCCGGTAGCCGCTTTGTTCGACGGATTCAGCGCCACGGATTTTTCGAACATCTGCCTGGATTTGGTGGCGTAGCCGGGCGCGGTGAAGGGACTCGCCATCTCGGCTCGCCGGCCATAGGTGCGGCCGAGCCAATGCAGCATCTCGGCATTATTCGGTTCGAGTGCCAGGCCCTTTTCAAGGGACTCAGTGGCCTTCTTATACTCCCCAAGCATGAAATAACTTTGCCCGATCAACTGGAGGGTCGCGGCGTCTTTCTGGGGCGCGGGAAGCAGCAAGGCGAGGGACTGCTGGTACTCGGTGCGCTGATACAATTCATGCGCGCGATCCCACTCCGGCGTTCGAGCGGCCAGAATCGACGTTAGAAGAAGAAAGAGACGCACGCGGTTCATTGATATCCGCCGTAACAGATTACAACAATTTGATTATTGGACGCGTCCGGGTCCAATCCGGATTCACCAATGCCGTAACTTCTTCCATCCCGCGCTACGCCTGTAGTATGCTGAGATTTAGAACGATACCACTTTCTGGAGGTCGGTTTCACCATGTCCGCCACGATTCGAAGATTCCTGGTTGCTTTACCCCTAACTGTCTTGTTTTCCGCCGCTTGCTGGGCTCAAACCACGGCGTTCGAAGGCGATGTCAAGGGCGAGGATGGAAAAGGCGTAAAGGACGCGATCGTCCATATCGAACGCAAGGATATCAAGGGCAGCTATAAGGTTAAGACGGACAAGAAGGGCCACTACTATTACGGCGGCCTTCCGATCGGGACTTACACGATTTCGGTCGAGGTGGACGGCAAGCAGCGCGACAGCGTGGACAACGTCAAGTCCAAGCTTGGCGATCCGACCCCGGTATCGTTCGACCTGGCGGCCGCTGCGGCGAAAGGCGCGGCTGGCGGAGCTGCTCCCGCGAAAGAGGTGGAACGCGGGATGAGCGCCGCCCAGAAAGCGGAATACGAGAAGAAGTTGCAAGAGCAGGCCAAGGAGATGGCTAAGAACAAGGAGTTGAACGACGCATTCAACGCCGGAGTCGAGGCGGAAAACGCCAAGAACTGGGATCTGGCGGTTCAGAACCTTGAGAAGGCTTCAACGCTGGGGCCCACTCAGAATGTGGTCTGGGGACGCCTGGCGGACTGCTACGCCAGTCTCGCCGGGGCCAAGACCGGCGCCGACCAGGAAGCCGCTCTGGGCAAGGCCGTGGCCGCTTATCAGAAGGCCATCGAGCTGAAACCGGATGCCCCCGAGTATCACAACAATTACGCGCTGGCGCTGGCCAAGGAGAAGAAGTTTCCCGAAGCGCAAGCCGAGCTGACCAAGGCCGCGCAACTCGATCCGACGCAAGCGGGCAAGTATTACTACAATCTTGGCGCCGTGCTGGTCAACACCGGCCAGACGGATCAGGCCGCCGATGCGTTCAAGAAATCCTATGAGTCCGATCCGAACTACGCCGAAGCGTATCTGCAATACGGCATCACTCTGATGGGCAAAGCCACCGTGGGCGCGGACGGAAAAATGGTGCCGGTTCCCGGGACTTCAGAAGCGTTCCAGAAATATTTGGAGCTGAAGCCCGACGGCAAGGACGCCGACACGGCCAAAGCCATGCTTCAAACCTTAGGCCAGACGGTGGAGACGCAGTTCAAGAAACAGACTCCCAAGAAGAAACAGTGATCCTGCGGCTGATTCTGGAGGCCCTGGTGGCAGTGCTGATGATCAGCCTGCTGCGGTCGGTCATCGGAATCATCGCTAAGACAATATTTCGTCCATCCGAACCGGCGCCGAAGCCTCGGCCGTCGGTACCCTCCGGCGGGGAGCTGAAGAAGGACCCGGTCTGCGGGACCTTCATTTCCCCGGCATCGGCGATTCAGAAGAAGGTCGGGGCCACCGTCTACTACTTTTGCTCGGCTGAGTGCCGGGATAAGTTCCGTGGGTGAGAGTGTTTGTCTGGCGTCGGCACTAAGATTTATTGGCCGCCGATAAACGCCGATGGACACGGATAAAATCACTGAATTGATTTTGGCTTCGGCTTTCGAGGTCTCGAACACACTTGGTTGTGGATTTCTCGAGAAGGTTTATGAGCGAGCTTTGCTTCAGGAACTTCGCAGCCGCGGGCTTAACGCAACGGCACAAGTAAGTTTTCGCGTCATCTACAAGGGTTGCGTCGTAGGAGACTACTTTGCCGACATCCTGGTCGAGAACCAGATCGTGGTTGAGCTGAAGTGCGTCGAAAACTTCGCGCCGGAACACTTTGCCCAGTGCATCAACTATTTGAAGGCGAGCAACTTGACGTTGGCGCTCATGCTCAACTTTCAACATCCGAACCTCGCGTGGAAACGGGTTGCAAAATGGGGCTTAATCCGCGTCCATCGGCGTCCATCTGCGGCTAACCTAGAAACATGAAGCTTTCAGAAATCGCCGCCAGGCTCGGTTGCGAGCTGCGCGGGGATGGCTCGATCGAGATTACCGGGGCCGCCGGAATGGAACATGCCGGGCCCAGCGAGCTCACTTTCCTCGCGAATCCCAAGTATGCGCATAAATTGCGACAGACACGAGCCGCCGCGGTGATTCTTAGAGCGCCCGCGCCTGAACTCGCCGCGGCGCAGGTCATTTCCTCCAATCCTTACTTGGACTTCGCGCGCGCGCTCGAGTTGTTTTATCAGCCGCCGCGGCCCAAACCGGGAATTCACCCGCTTGCTTCCGTTTCCGCCAGCGCGCGCATCGGAGCGAATGCGTCCATCGGCCCATTTGCAGTGGTCGGGGACAACGTGACCATCGGCGACAATGCGGTGCTGCATCCGCACGTGGTCATCTATGAGGGCGCGAGGATCGGCGACGATTTTTATGCGCACTCGCACGCCGTGGTGCGGGAATATTGCCGCATCGGCGATCGCGTCACGCTGCAGAACGGCGTGGTTATCGGCGGCGACGGCTTCGGGTTCGCCAAGCGCGCCGACGGCAGCCATCACAAAATCGTCCAGAGCGGCGTCACGGTGATCGAAGACGACGTCGAGATTCAGACCCTTACGTCGGTCGACCGTCCGCATGTGGGCGAAACGCGCGTGAAGCGCGGCGCCAAGATCGACAGCCTGGTGCAGATCGGCCACGCCTGCGTCGTGGGCGAAGACAATATCATTTGCGCGCAGACCGGACTGGCCGGATCGAGCGTGCTCGAAAAAAACGTTCTGCTGGCCGGACAGGTGGGCGTTTCAGGGCACCTGACCATTCACGACAACGCGGTGATTTATGCGCAGAGCGGCATCGGCGGCGACGTGGAGGCGGGCGCGGTGATGAGCGGCTCGCCTGCGTTTGACGCCCGCGACTGGCTGCGCGCGATCACCGCGTTTCCGAAATTGCCGGAGATCCTGAAGACAATGCGACAATTGGAGAAACGCTTAGCGAAGCTTGAACATGATTGAAAACGACGGAATTCCCGACCGCTCCGGGCACCCGCTGCTCGCCTACCGGAACGAAAAATTCCTGGACACTCCGGAAGCTCGCTCGCTGCGCATTTTGAGCGAGTATCTATATCCGCTCTCAGCATTTCCGGAAGGAAAAAGTTCAGGATACGATCGTGTTTTTCGGCTCCGCGCGGACGTTTGAGATCGGGGCCGAACGGCCGCTATTACAACGAAGCGCGGGAACTGGCGAGGCGCGTGACCGAATGGTCGAACAACCTGACAAACTCGGCGCGGCGCTTCGTGGTTTGCAGCGGCGGCGGGCCGGGCATCATGGAAGCCGCCAATCGCGGCGCGCAGGACGCCGGCGGCAAAACCATCGGCCTGAACATCGGCCTGCCGTTCGAGCAGCGGCCCAATCCATTCATCACGCCGGAGCTGTGCTTCGAGTTTCACTACTTCTTCATGCGCAAGTTCTGGTTCGCCTATCTGGCGAAGGCGCTGGTGGTGTTTCCAGGCGGATTCGGCACGCTGGATGAGCTGACCGAGATCCTGACCCTGGTGCAGACCCAGAAGCTGATGAAGAAGATGGTGGTGATTCTGTACGGGTCGGAGTTCTGGAAGGAAATTTTGAACTTCGACGCGCTGGTGAAGCACGGGATGATCTCGGAATCCGATCTGGAATTGTTCAGTTTTGCCGACGATGTCGACACCGCGTTCCATCTGCTCGAGACCGGGTTGACGAAATATTACCTCGAGCCGGACAAAGAAGCGCCAGCCATCGCGAAATCGAGAGTGTAGCCATCGTGCGCGCCCGCCTTCAAGCCTTCTCCCATCGGATGGGACGGGTGGGCATTGCGTTCCTAGTGCTGGCAGCAGCTTACGCACTGATTCGCTCATTCGCGCCGCGAAGCAGCTGGCTCCTGGTGATCGGGATCGCCCTGACCATCAGCGGCGTGTGGCTGGCGGCGCGGCTGCTGCGCAACGCGGCGCTGTGGCGATTGCGGAATCGCCTGCTGGTCACGTATCTGTTCATCGCGGTGGTGCCGATTCTGCTGATTCTGGTGCTGGCCGTCGAGGGCGGCAAGTACATGGCGCAGCAGATCGCGATTTACCTGGTCAGCAGCGAGCTTGACCGGCGCATCGACGGCCTCGCAGATGCAGCGCAGAGCATCGTCCGGACCGATCCGCGATCGCGTCCCGCAGTGATCAAGGCGATGATCGACCTGTTTTACGAGGATCGTTATCCCGGCATCGAAGTTTTGATGCGAGATGGAGACCGCGTGGTGCGGTATCCCGAGACATCGGCCATTCCAGCGCCGCACGACGGATGGACCAACACGCGCGGCCCGCTGATGCGGGACAAGCGGTTTTACGTGTGGAGCTACACGAAAACCGCGACCGGCGACATTACGATTACGGCTCCGCTGACGCGTGAGTTTCTGGAAGCGCTGGTGCCCAGCCTGGGGGTGGTCAACTTTGGCGAATCGTTCGACATTCAGGCGCGCTTCACCGGTACCGCGGCTTCAGGACGCCTGCCGGAGGCCGTGAATCGCTTCGATGACGAGATCTTCTGGTTTGCCACGATTCCCACTGCCGATTGGGATCATCCCGGCAAAACGAATGCCGGATACCTGGGAGTGGACTCGCGTGTTTCGGCGGTTCTGTTCGCCGTGTTCAACCGGAAGGCGGACGTCGCTCAGGATATATTAGGATTCCTGCTGGTTGCCGGCTTGGTTCTGTTCGTCATTGTTGAAATTATTTCTCTGATCATCGGAATTACGATGACGCGCACGATTACGGGCGCGGTTCATCGCCTGTATCAGGGCACGCAGCGGATGATTGAAGGCGACTTTTCGCATCGTATTGAGGTCAGGGGAAATGACCAGCTTGCAGATCTTAGCCGGTCGTTCAATTCCATGACTGAAAATCTGGAACGGCTGCTGGTGGTCGCCAAAGAGAAGGAACGGCTGCAATCGGAGATCGAGATTGCACGCGAGGTCCAGAGCCAGCTTTATCCGCGCGAGGTTCCGCATACCCCGACGCTGAAGCTGGCGGCGATCTGCCAGCCGGCGCGCATGGTTTCGGGAGATTACTACGATTACGAAAGCATTCGCGATACACAGGTCGCACTGGCTATCGGCGATGTGGCGGGGAAGGGAATTTCGGCGGCGCTGCTGATGGCGACCTTGCAAAGCTCGCTACGCACTCAGTTGCAAAGCTGGCTGGAAGTGGCCGCCAGCGCCGGGAACGGAAGCGTGCCGATACCGGTTTCGACATCGCGCCTGGTCAGCCGGTTGAATAATCAGCTTCACGCCTATACGTCGCCGGAAAAATACGCGACGTTTCTGCTGGGCGTATACGACGAGCCCACGGGGTCGTTCAGCTACACGAATGCCGGACATCTTCCGCCGATCCTGATTCGCAGCGGCGTCGCGGAGCGGCTGGACGTGAACGGAACGGTGGTCGGCGCGTTTCCGTTTTCTTCGTACGGCGAAAGCCGCGTGGAGATGAAGCCGGGCGACCTGCTGGTGTGCTTCACCGACGGCATCACGGAACCGGAAAACGAGTATGGAGAAATGTTCGGCGAGGAGCGTCTGACCGATCTGATCGAACGCAACGCGCACCGTTCCGAGGAGCAGATCATCGAAATCGTGCTGTCCAGCGTCCACCAATGGACCGCGTCGGAGGAGTTGCAGGACGACATGACGATTCTGATGGCCAAGCGGGTCTAGCAAGTGGCTGAAAAAGGGATCAGACCCGGACCGGCGGGGACGGAGTGGTCTGACCGCCTTTTTCAGCGTCTCTAATTTAGAGGCCTTCGATGGATTTCCACGCGGACGGCCAGGTGAAACGATCCAGATAGAGCGCCCTTCCTGCGTTGCCCAGTTTTCGCCGCAGGTCTGGATCTGCGAGCAGCCAGTCGATGGCTGCGGCGAACGCATCCTCGGTTTCGGCGATCAGCAGGTGTTCGCCCGATCGCGCGCCCAGGCCTTCCGCTCCGAGCGAGGTTGAGATCACGGCGCGCGCCGCGGCCCAAGCCTCCAGGATCTTGAATCGCGTTCCGCTGCCGGACAATAACGGAACCACACAAATTTTCGCTTCCGCAAGTGCCGCCACTGCATCAGTTACGGGTCCGGTCAGAGTGATGCGCGCGTCGCCGGCCACTATCCTTTGCACAGCATGTTGATTTCGACCCACCAGACGCCATTCGACCGGAGTTTTGATGCGAGGCCAGATCTGGGACCGGAACCAGCGCACGGCCTCGATATTGGGGTGATATTCGAGATTTCCGCTGAACGCGATGCAATCGCATTCGTCGACGGCGGGGCGGTCGATCACCGGCAGGGCGTTCGGGTAGACGCGAATGTCGGGATGGTGGACGCGGGAGCGATCTTCCTCGGAAGGAACCAAAATCGTGTCGAATTCGGGCAGCCAGGTTTCCTCCAGGCGGCGATAGGCGGCGGCGAAGCGGCGGTGCAGGATGGATTCGAAGCTGCGCGTGGCTTGGGCATGAGTACTCGCGAGCTCGCTTTCGATGTTGTGAAGATCGAGGACGAGGCGGTCGCAATGCGGACGCAAGGCGCGCGCGTAGGGGGCGCACCAAAAATGCTCGATCACTCCGACGGCGTAGCGCCGGTCGCGCAGCGCGGGGGAGAGTTGCGATTCGAATCCGGCGAAGCGATCGAGCAGAGGAGGCGTGCCGCGCACGAATCGCCATCCGTTCCGCCACACGCGCGCCACGATGTTTTTCGAATGAACGGGAAGAGTGAACCCAGCAACTTCAACAGCGTAGTGCTGCCGCAAGTATTCGAGCAGGGAGGCGGATCGCAATCCGCCGCCGCCCACGCCCGGAACCGGGTCTTCGGGCGTAACAAACAGGGCGCTATTTGCGGAAGATGCGCCGGGCTTCGGCATACACCTCCCAGGTTCGCTCCGCGGTGCGATGCCACGAAAATTCGTGAGACCGCGCCAACGCACGATCGCGCAAGGCAGCAAAGTTTTGGGGAGCGTCGTACGCGATGGCGAGCGCATCGACAAGAGAGCGCGTGTTGCTCGCATCGACATGCACTGCCGCGCCGGCGCTGAGCTCGAGAATGGCCGGATCGCGCGAAGTGATCACCAGCGCGCCGCATTGCATGGCTTCGAGCACCGGCAATCCGAAGCCTTCATACAACGACGGGTACACGACGGCGAGCGCCGCGGAATAGAGCAACGGGAGATCTTCTTCGGCGGCGACGCCGAGGATTCGTAAGCCGGGCTCGGGCGACAGGGGCGGGAAATCGGCGCGCGTACGTCCCGCCAGCACCAGGTCTACTGCTCGCGTCTTGCGGATTTCCCGCCACGCTTCGATCAGGCGGTTGACGTTTTTTCGCGGCTCGATCGTGCCGACGAACAGGAAATACGGCGTGGCGGAAGGAGCGCACGGAACCGGTCGAAAATGTTCGGAGGCCGCATGTGGAATCGCGACCACGCGGTCGGTGGGGAGATGGAATCGCACGATGGCGTCGCGGCGCACGGCTTCGCTGGGGGTGATGATCATGGTCGCCAGGCCGGCCCGTAGTAACAGCGGGGTACGGCGGCGGATCCGGCCGGCATCGGGCTGCCATGCGGGATCGAGCCACGGAGAAAGATCGTGCAGTGTCATGACGCTGGGCCGCAGGGGAAGATAAGGCACCGAAAAATCGGTCCCGTGAAATAGATCGATCCGGCGGCGCGTCATTTCTTGATATACGCCCCAAAGCCACCATTTTCGGGCCGCAATCGTTAGCGGACCACTCCCCTGGAGGAGATTTTGCGGCGCACGTGGCATCATGGAAAAAGGCTGATCGGAGAGCAGCCAGAACTCGTCGCCGGGATGAGAGGCCGCCATGGCGAGCGCCAACTCAGCCGTGTAGCGCGCGACTCCTCCGGTCGATACTGTTAGTGGTGTGGCATCGAAGGCGATAATCACCGCGCTAGTGTAGGATAACATCGTGGGGGCCGAGAACCTGAAACCTCTGGATGAGTTGAAGAGCCTGGACCAGCAGGTCGACCTGGTGACCGATCTGGCCGCGTTGAAGCCGATTTTCCATCGTCTTGACGAGATCGCCAATCAGTGTCCGGACGATTTCGAAGTGCAATTGGTTGTCGGCGATATCAAACAACATTTGGTGAACCGGGGCACTCGGCTGAAGGAGCAACCGGGAGGTGTCAAACCGGCGGCGGGCGCGCCTCCGCTTCCGCCCACCGCGGCCGTTCCCAGATCGGCGACACCGCCACCTCCAGTTCCGCCTCCGATTTCGACACCGAAGGGACCGCCGCCGATGCCGGAGTTCAGGACACCGCCGGAGGTGACGCCGCCGGTGCGGCTGATGTCCTCCGGCCAGTTCGCGAAACCAGGAGAGCCGGCTGGGCCGCCCCCGATACCGCCGATGGGCGCACCACCGCCGCGTGCGCCGCTTTCGCCACAGGCTCCGACGGTAAAACTGTCGAGCGGGGTTACGCCTCCGCCGGTGCAGCCGCCGGGGCAAGGTTTACTCAATACGGGACCGCAGGCGCCGGTTTTCGGAACGGGCCCTAACGTGCCTCCGCAGATGCCGCCAAGCGGAAAAGCCTATGCGCCGCCGGTGCAGGCCGGTCCGAAGGCACCGAAGGTTCCGCCGAAAGTCCCCAGCTCTCCGGGTAGCTGGCAACGTCCGTTGTTGATCGGGGGGCTGCTGGGCGCGCTGGTCGCGATTGTCATCATCGCGTTTCTGGTGAACCAGGCGCGCAAGAAGAAACCAGTGGTGGTCGCCACCACCATGCAAGTGGACGTGACCACTACGCCGCCGAATGCGTCCATTCGGATCAACGGCGACGCGAAATGCACCTCTCCGTGCAAGATCGACCTCGACCCGGGTACGTACCAGGTGATGGCGTTCCTGGACGGTTACGATCCCGCCACGAACTCGGTCACGGTCGTGCAGGGGCAGCCGGCTTCGGTGGCGCTGACGTTGGCCGCGCAGCCGCAGTCCGTGCGCATCCTGACCGATCTCGATCAGGGCAAGATCGTGCTCGACGATCAACCGCCGGCCGATTTACAGGAGGGCCAGTTCATCATCGATAAAGTGGCGCCGGGTCCGCACACGGTGAAGTTGACGGGAAGAGCAGGCGATGCCTCGTTCTCCTTTGAAATCGCCGATGCGAAGCCGCCGGTCATTACGGGTAGCGTGACCGCGCGCAACCTGATGGCGGTGCTAATTTCGAGCCTCGGGAGCCAGGCGCATGTGGTCACCAGTGCGGGACCCATGAAGCTGGTGGTGAACGGGCAGCCGGAAGGCGATGCGGGACCCGCCGGCGTCGATCTGAAGAGTTTTACTCCCGGCGTGGACGAACTGATCGTGGGCGATGGGAAAGACCAGCGCAATATGAAGGAGAGTTTCGGTCCGGGGCCGATGCTGACGGCTTTCTTGAAGTCGGACCTGAATATCGGGACGCTGATTGTTTCCACCGGCGAAGATGACGTGCACGTATTCGTGAATGACAAGGAAAACCGGCGGCGCACGCAGCGCGGGCAAGTCCGCATTCCCGCGATCGGTTCGGTGACGGTTCGCGTCGCCAAGGACGGTTTTCAAACCGAGCCCCCGCAGACCGCCGAAGTGAAAAAGGGCGCTGAAGTGCGGATGGAGTTCAAGCTGAAACCGGCGGCGACGGTGCAGACCAGCTCGCTTCAGATTCACGGCGCGACGCCGGGAGCGGAAGTGTTCCTGGATCAGAACAGCATTGGGACGGTGGGCGCCGACGGGAACTTCGCGCGCAATAACGTGTCGCCGGGTGATCACGTGATCGATCTGAGGCGGGATCAGTTCACGCCCAAACGCGTGCAGCGAAATTTCAAGGCGGGCCAGCCGGTGGTGTTGTCGGGAGCCGACGTGGTGTTGGCGGCGGTGCCGGTGAATACCAGCGGGACCATCCACCTGTCGCGTACACCGGCCGACGCCGCGGTGACGTATCATCGCGCGGACGAAAGCCAAACGCATGAGGTGCGCGGGAATCTGCTGGAACTGCCGGCCGGCAGCTACGTGTTTACCGGAAAAGCTTCGGGATACTCGGACAAGACCGAACGGGTGCAGATCGCCGCGGGTGAAAACCGGGCGGTGGAAATAACGCTGACGCATGTCGCCCCTGCGCCGGTGAAAACCGGCGACATGTCGGACTTCGAAGATCCTTCGGCATGGAAGAAAGAAGACGACCTGTGGACCCATCGCGGCGGCGGGTTTGTTCCTTATAAGCTGGGGCCCAAGGGAACGTACACGTTCACGGTGGAGCTGGTGCATGGCGGAAATGTGTTCAAAGGCGGACGTATCCGGTGGTGCGTCCAGTACGTCGACGCCAAGAATTATCTGCTGTACGAGCTGGACCACAAGACCTTCTGGGCGGAAGTGGTGGATAAAGGCAAGAAGCTGGAGCGGGAGAAGACCCAGCATAAACTTGAAAGCCAAAAATCTTTCACCATTCAAATCGAGGTGACGGCGGAGCACGTCTTGCACCGGATCAAGAATGCGAGCGGCCAATGGGTGGTGCTCGATACGTTCGCAGAGCCGGGCCGGGACTTCTCGGCAGGAAAAGTCGGGTTCCTGATACAGGGCAATGATGAGATCGGCGTTTCCGATTTCAGCTATACGCCGTCGAAATAGACGGCCAATTTTCTAATGTCCCGCCGGACTCGACGGCAATTCGTCAGTGCGGCCCTGGTTGGCTTGACCGCCAAGGCGGAACGGGCCATCACCGGCGGATTCGTGAACGACGCGTTTCCGCTGGGCCATCGCATTCGCGATCATGCCCGGTTTCAGGCTCCCTCGCGGATTGAAAAACTTCCGATCGTGATCGTCGGCGGAGGCATGGCTGGGTTGAGCGCCGCGTGGCGGCTGGATAAGCGCGGGTTCCGCGATTTCGTGCTGCTTGAAATGGAGCCGCAGGCGGGCGGCAATTCGCGATGGGGAGAAAACGAGATCACCCGCTATCCATGGGCCGCGCACTACGTTCCCGTTCCCGACGCCCGTGCAACCCTGGTCCGCGAATTGTTCGAAGAACTGGGGGTTCTGAAAGATGGCGTGTGGGATGAACGCCGCTTATGCTTCGCGCCTCAAGAGCGCTTGTTTCTGCATGGCCGCTGGCAGGAGGGAATCGAGCCGGAAGTAGCCGCGGCCAGCCGGGATAGGCAAGAGTATCGGCGTTTCCACGACAACATGGCGGAGTTTCGCGCGTCGGGCCGGTTTACGATCCCGATGGAGCGGGGCGGGCACATAACTGCAACCGCGGACGAATTGGATCGCCTGTCCATGCAGGATTGGATGGCGCTGAATGGTTTCACGTCGCCGTATTTGAACTGGTACATCAACTACACCTGCCGCGACGATTATGGAGCGCCGGCGCGCGATACTTCCGCATGGGCGGGCGTGCATTATTTCGCGTCGCGCGATCCGGATGAAAAAGGTCCGCTCACGTGGCCGGAGGGTAACGGCTGGATCGCGGGGAAACTGATCGAGCGGTTGAAGCCGTGGATCCGGCCTTCGTCTCCGGTTTACTCGATCGTGCGCGATGGGACACGGTTGCGCGTGCGAACTGAGCAGGTTGAGTACCTCGCAGAGCGGGTGATTTTTGCCGCTCCGACGTTTCTGGCTTCGTATATCGTTGAAGGAGCGCCGCGCGCCGAAGGTTTCGTGTACTCGCCATGGCTGACCGCCAATTTGACCATCGAAAAGCCGCCTGAAGATGTAGCATGGGACAACGTGATTTACGATTCACCGGCGCTCGGGTACGTGGATGCCACCCATATGAGCCTGCGCTCCTTTATCGACCGTTCGGTATGGACGTTCTACTGGTCGTTCGCCGGCCAGGCTCCCGCGGAAGCGCGCGCCATGCTGCTTGAAAGGGATTGGGCATATTGGCGCGATCAGATCCTGCGCGATCTGTCGCGCGCGCATCCCGACATCCGGGAGCGTGTGTCGCGCATCGATGTAATGCGGATCGGCCACGCGATGGCGCGTCCTGGGCCGGGATTTCTGGGATCGAAGACGCGACGGAGCTTTGCGGCGCAGAACGGGCCGGTGTTGTATGCCAACTCCGATCTCAGCGGATTTTCGATTTTTGAAGAAGCCCAGTATCGCGGCGTTACGGCGGCCGATCGCGCGCTGGCGGCATTGGGAGGGAGGTAGATAGATTCCATGAGACTCGTCCGAATTGTCGGTATCGCGGTGGTGATTCTTGTGGCGGCGATCATCGCGCTGCCGTTCCTGATCGACGCGAATCAATTTCGGCCCATGCTCCAATCCGAGCTGTCGAAGGTGCTGGGAAGGGAAGTTACGGTCGGAAATCTGAAGCTGGAGCTGCTCTCCGGCGGCGTATCTGCGGACGATCTGGCCATTGCGGACGATCCCGTGTTCAGCCAAACTCCCTTCGTGCACGCAAAATCGTTGAAGGTCGGGGTGGAGATGTGGCCGCTGATCGTATCGCGAAAAATCAACGTGATCGCGGTCACCATCGATCAGCCCGAGATTACGCTGCTCCAGACGCCCGCCGGGGCTTGGAACTATGCGAATCTCGGCTCGAAATCGGCCCCGGCGGCGTCCACGCTACCGCAGCCGTCCGCCGGCGGATCCGCCGTCGATCTTTCGGTGAACCTGGTGAAGCTCAGCAACGGCCGCTTGACCATCGCGAAAACGAGCGGACATTCGAAGCCCTTAATTCTCGATAGCGTGAATATCGAGCTAAAAGACTTCTCTCCCACTTCAGTCATGCCATTCTCGCTTGCGGCCAAGGTGTCTGGCGGGGGGGATATCAAGCTCGACGGCAAGGCTGGCCCGATTCGTCGGGACAACCTGGAGACGACCCCGTTCAACCTAAAACTTACCGCGACCCATCTCGATCTGGTGAGTTCGGGCGCGATCGGCGCGGCGGCGGGAATCGGCGGGTTGGTGTCGATCGATGGGAGCGTCGATTCAAACGGCTCGCGAATCGCTGTCAACGGGCGCGTAAAGGCCGACCGACTGACCCTGGTGAAGGGAGGTACGCCCGCGACGCGTCCGGTCGAAGTCGATTTCGCGGTCGAGCATGACTTGGAAACGCGCACCGGCACGCTTAAGCAGGGCGACGTGCGCATCGGGAAGGCTACGGCCACGCTGGCCGGAACCTACATTCCGCGCGGCGAATCGATGGCGCTGAAGGTGAATCTTTCGGCGCCGGCAATGGCGGTCGGCGAGCTGGAAGGCCTGCTGCCCGCGCTGAATATCGCGCTGCCGGCGGGTGCATCGCTCCAGGGCGGGACCGCTTTCGCAAAGCTCAACGTGGAAGGCCCGCTCGAGAATCTTGCCGCGGCGGGAACGCTCGGCCTGAACGACGTGCGGATCACCGGCTTCGACCTGGGTTCGAAATTGTCCGTGATGGAAAGCCTCGCCGGAATCCAAAAGGGACCGAACACCGAACTTCAGAAGTTAAGCGCCGATGTAAAAGCGAGCCAACAGGAAACCTCGGTCGACAATATCCAAGCGGTCGCGCAGAACCTTGGCGATCTGACTGGAAGCGGCACCATCAGTCCGAATCGCGCGCTGGATTTCAAAATGCGGGTGCATTTGAGCGGATACACGCACGCCACCGTTCCGTTTTTCGTACACGGTACGTCTTCCGATCCGAAGTTTGAGCCGGACCTGAAGGGGCTGGCGACGGATGAGATCCACAACCTTAAAGACAACGCGGGAAAACTTCTCGACGGGATTATCAAGCGCGGGAAATAGGCTAGGAGCTTGTTGAAAAAGGGGACAGACCGCTCTGTCCACGGCCACGGTCCTATGCGAAATCAGCGGTTTGCGGCTGGGGACAGAGTAGTCTGTCCCCTTTTTCAACAAGCTCCTAGTAAGCTGTCGCGGCGATATCGTAATCAGCATCGTCAGCTCTCTGGCGGTTTGCCTCTGCTGTTGGAGCTTCAGCATTAACCGCTTCTTTTGGTCGCGGCTCATGCTCGGCGCCTTTCACGAGCCGCGACCGGAGGAAGCGGCCGGTCCAACCCACAAAGATGAACTGGTCTATCAAAGCGGCTTGTCGCGGTCATTTCGTTACTACAGGCGCTCGCTTGCTGACGCGCGCGGCTCGGAAGAAGCCGCGGCCGCGCGGGATAATGAAGACGCTGCGACACACTCCTCTAGATCTCCAGCTTGCCCTTCAGCAGCATGTCCTTCACGCTGAACTCCACGACGCGGAAGGGCAGTGGCACGCCGGGCAGATACAGATCGAAAGAGACGGACTTGTCGGTCGCTTCCACTTGGCGTGGGAATGCGAGACGCAGATAAGGATCGCGGGGCGATGGTGGGAAATGGCCCGTCATTTTATATTTCCTGCGGCCGGCGTGCATCACACATTCCTGCTGCATGTGGCTGATTTCGCGGTTGTCGGCGAAAGCCCTGTTGTTGGGGATGCTCACCGCCAGGACGATCTGGGTAGCGCGATTATCTTCGAACCACACGCGATACTCTTCCGAGAGCGGATCGGACGGCGGCGGCGCGGCACGCTGGCGCAGTCGCGCGCGGCGGTTCCATTCGCGTTCGGCCTGCTCGATCGGCGCCGCTGTCGCGAGATACATCTGAACGGGCGGCGCATCGCCCCGTCCTGGCCCCGTCACCATCTGAGCCCAGGGCGAATTAGTGAGCAGGCGCCCCAGCTCTTCATCGGACCAATCCGCGGGTGCTTTGGCTTCCCAAAACGGAGCGGCTAGAAAAAGCAGGAGTCCAATCCACTTCATAGAGTCGCGAGTTGCTCGTAATCGACGTTGCCTCCGGAAAGAATCACGCCCACGCGGCCGATGCCCGGCGGCAATTTCTTGAACAGCACGGCTGCGGCGGAGACTGCGCCGCTCGGCTCAACCAGGATTTTCATCCGCATCAACAGGAACTTCAGCGTCGCGCGAATTTCATCCTCGCTCACCAGCAGAATCTGCTCGACATTCCGGCGAAGAATCGGAAACGTGAGCTCGCCCGGACTGGTGGAACGCAAACCATCGGCGATGGTCGCCGGCGTTTCGATTTTCACGCGCTTGCCCGCAGCGAAGGACAGGTAGGTATCGTTGGCCAGCTCGGGTTCGACGCCGAAGATGCGGATGGATGGGCGCAAGTGGCGAGCCGCGATCGACGATCCTGAGAGCAGCCCTCCGCCGCCTACGCACACCACGATCGCATCCAAATCCGGCACTTCTTCGAGCAGTTCCTTGGCTGCGGTTCCTTGGCCGGCGATGGTCCAGGGATGATCGTAAGGGGGGACGATGGTCGCGCCGGTCTCGGCGGAAATACGGGCGCTGATGGCTTCGCGGCTGTCCGTGAAGCGATTATAAGTGACGATTTTGGCGCCGCGCACACGCGTGCCTTCTACCTTCGAGCGCGGGGCATCTTCAGGCATCACCAGCGTCGCGGGCGCGCCGACGAATTCCGCCGCGATGGCGACCGCTTGCGCATGATTCCCGGAGGAGTGCGCGACCACGCCTTTCGGCAATTGATCCTTGGGAATCGAAAGAATGAAGTTCGATGCGCCCCGAATCTTGAATGCGCCGCCTTTCTGAAAATTTTCGCACTTGAAGAACGCCGCGACGCCGGATTGCTGGTCGACGCTACGCGAGGTCATTACGGGCGTGCGTTTCGCAATCGGACGAATACGGTCGGATGCGGCGCGTATATTTTCAAAAGTGATTTCAGTATCCGGCATGTTTATCCACCACGTTCTGGAGCGGCTCGCCGTTGCGGAAGCGCTCGAAATTTTCAACGAAGAAAGTGATCGCGCGTTCCCGCGAGTCGGGCAGATCGTCGGCGCAGTGCGGCGAAATCAGCACGTTGTCGAGGTTGTAGAAGGCATGATCGGACGGCAGCGGCTCCGTCGCGAAGACGTCCAGGGCGGCGCCGCGGATCTGTTTCGATGCGAGCGCGGGCAGGAGAGCGGTTTCATCGATGATCGCGCCGCGCCCGACGTTAATGATCACTGCAGAGCTTTTCATCGCGGCGATTTGGGCGGCTCCGATCATCCCTCGAGTTTCAGGCGTCAAGGGAGCGCTGATGGCTACAAAGTCGGCCTCAGAGAGCGACTGCATGAGTTTCCCTCCGTCTTTCCGCCCCATCGTGAGAACCCGCATGCCGAACGCTTGCGCGCGTTCCGCAATCGCTCGACCGATCCCTCCGTAGCCGATGATGGCGAGGGTCTGGCCGCAAAGTTCCAGATGCGCGAATGGTTCCCAGCGCCGCGCGGCTTGGTTTTTCATAACGCGGGGCAGGTTGTAGCAGAAATAGATCATCGCTCCGATCACCCATTCGCCCAGGGCGGTCGCGAATACGCCGCGGCCGTTGGTCAGGGGGACCGGGCTGGCGACGATTTCCGGCGAAAGCACTCGCTCAACGCCTGCGCCCGGCGAGTGTATCCAACGCACACGCGGGGCGTATGGAAATGTCCCCAGAAAGAGCGCGGGATCGCGGAAGTCGCCGTTCAGCAAAACGTCGGCCTCCGGCGCGGCTTTGCGCAGACGATCAGGATCGTCACTGACGATAATGCGCGTATCATCGCTCACGCGCGCGAGCGGCTTCAAGTAGGAAGCGGTGGGGTCCGCGGTCACCAGCAGCGTCAGGGCAGGCACAAGACCCTAGAATACCGCGCCGCCGATTCGCTTTATTTCGTCGCTGCGACCTTTTTGAAATCCCCAGCCTTCACGATCGACAGCGAGGCGACATCGAAGTTGCGGCGCAGGGCGTCCGAAATCTGCTGCGGAGTCAGCGCGTTGACCTTCTGCTCCAGATCCGCGTCGTACGTCATGGTGCGATTATCGTAATCGCGAGCCGCGAGCATTCCGGCGAGCGCGCTGTCTTCGGAACGATTCACTTTTTGCGATTGCAGCCAGCCCGATTTCGCCGCGGCGATTTCGTCGGCCGTGAAGCCGTCCTTCAGGGCTTTTTCAAGCTCTTCTTTGGTCGCGATCTCTACCTTGGCGACGTTCTGCGGCGCGGCGATCGCGTAAATGCGGAACGTGCCGTTCTTCTCGACCGGTGACGCGCTCATCCCGGATGCTACACCATAACTCAAGCCTTCTTTCTGCCGGATGCGCGTAGCCAGCCGCGAGTTCAGGAAGCCTCCGCCCAGCATATAATCCGCCAGCTTTAGCGCCGGGTAATCCGGGTCCGTATCGCTTAGATTCAGTCGAATTCCGGCCATAAACATGGCGTTTTCTTTGTCCGGCGTCTCGATGGTACGGTTCACCGGTTCGATCTTGCGGTAAGGATCGCTCACCCGTTGAAACGGCGCAGGGCTTTTCCAGGACCCGAAGAGCTCGTCGGCCAGCTTCAGCAGCTCTTTGGAATCGAAATCGCCGACGATGGCCAGTTCCGAGTTCGAAGCGCCTATGAAATCCTGATAAAACTTCTTCGCGTCAGCCAAGGTAGTCTTCTGAAGCTCTTCGATCCGCTCGGCCGGCAGGAGCGTCGCACGCACGTCGCCTTTCGGATGGGGATTCATCGCGCGAGCCAGCTCCGCGGGAGCGATAGCTTGCGGCTCTGATTTTCCGAATTCGGCGTTGGTCAACTCCGATTTCTTGATCTGATCGAACTCGGACTCCGGAAATACGGGCTCCTTCAAAACTTCGGCAACCAGGCGCATGGCCGCGGGGAGGTTCTCGCGAACGGTCTGTACGGTTGCCGTCACGTTGGTCGCGCCGCCGCTGATCTCCACCTGCGCCTTCAAGCGGTCGAGCTCATCCTGAATCTGCTGGCGATTCTTGTTTTTCGTGCCGCGAATCAGCGTTGCCATAGCGAGCGAAGCGGCGGTGCTCTTGCCGTTCAAGCTATCTACAGTTCCGAAGTGAAGGCGCAGAGTCGCGCTCACCGTGTTGCCGCGCGTCTTCTTGGCCAGCAGCGAAACTTTCAGGCCAGAGGCGAGCTTCTTCCGCTCGACTCGCGATTCGATATTCGCGGGCGAGGGATCGAAGGCTTCGCCCTGCGCCATCGCGGCCTCGCCTTTGTAATCTTTCAGCGCGGCTTCATAATCCGTCTTGGCGGGGATCACCGAACGGTCCGGCTTGGGATCGGGAATGAATTCGGCGATGGTCCGGTTGGAACTTTTCAGATACGCCTGGGCGACGCGCTGCACGTCTTCGGGAGTCACCTTGCGCAGACGGTCGCGATCCAGATACATCAGGCGCCAGTCGCCCATGCTGGCCCACTCGCTCATAAATAGGCCGATTTTCTCGGAATCGCGAAGCTGTAATTCGATATCTTTCAACTGGCGCGTCTTGGCGCGCTCCACTTCCTCTTTGCTGGGAGGCTCCTTGGCCACGCTGTCGATCGTGTCGATCAGGATTTTGCGAGCTTCGTCGACCGAATCGGTTTTGGTAAGGATCGCGCCCAGGACCGCCATGCCCGGCTCATTCAGTTGCAGGTCGAAGCCGATGATCTGAGACGCCTTCTTGTTGTCGACCAGCGCCTTGTGAAGCCGGCCAGCGGGATTGTCGGATAGGATCCCGATCAGAACGTCGATGGCGGGATAATCGGGGTCCGATCCCGCGGGCACGTGAAACACGCTCAGCACGGCCTGAATATCGCCCATGCGGCGCAGCGTTACTTCACGTTCCCCGTCCTGCGCCGGCTCGACGGTGTAGGAAGTGTCCAGCTTGCGGGTGGGCGCGGGAATCGGCCCGAAATATTGCGCGATCAGCGGCAGCACCTTCGCTTCTTCTACTTTCCCCGCGACCGTCAGGATCGCATCATCGGGTTGGTAGAACTTTTTGTAGAACGCTTGCAATTTGTCGATCGGCACGTTTTCGATATCCGCGCGGTTCCCGATCACGGCGCGGCCGTAGGGATGCCAGGTGTAGGCGGACGACATTGCACGCTCGAACAGGACGTTGAAAGGGCTGTTTTCGCCCATTTCGAACTCGTTCCGGACTACGGTCATTTCGCTGTCCAGGTCGGATTTACGGATAAAGGAGTTCACCATTCGGTCCGATTCCAGGTCGAGCGCCCATTTGAGATTTTCGTCGGTGGCCTGAAACGTTTCGAAATAGTTGGTGCGATCCCAACTGGTCGACCCGTTGGGACGCGAGCCATGCGCGGTCAGCTCCTTCGGAATATCCGTGTGCTTGGTGCTGCCTTTGAACACCATGTGTTCGAGCAGATGCGCCATGCCGCGCTCGCCCGAACCTTCCTGGCGCGACCCCACCAGATAGGTCATATTGACCGTGATGGTGGACTTCGAAGGATCCGGAAATACCAGCACGTGCAGCCCGTTGGCGAGCCTATATTCGGTGATTCCTTCGACCGAGGTGACTTTCTCCATCCCCTGCGGCAGGCCTTGAGCGAAAGCGCAAACCATCAGACATCCGGCCAGTGCGGCTTGTTTCATATGGGTGACTCCTGACTTACTACGAGCTTGTTGAAAAAGGGGACAGGCCGCTCTGTCCACGGCCACGGTCCTATGCGAAATCGGCGGTTTGCGGCTGGGGACAGAGTAGTCTGTCCCCTTTTTCAACAAGCTCCTAGAGAGATTATAGACGTATGAACTGGCCCGGCATCTCGCACATTCTTTGGCTTCCAAGATATTTTTGCGATAACCTGCCACACTGGAAGCGTGGGGGAACGATGCAGTTGCGGCGCGGTGCTGGTCGAGGACGCGCTGTTTTGTCATAAATGCGCGAAACCGACGCGCGAGATCCTCGCGGCGGAGCCGGAAACGCCGCCGGTGGAGGCTTTACCGCCGCCGCTTCCCGTTCAAGGGCCTCCGCCCATCGGATTTCACAATCGTCTGGCGGTGAGGATCGGTCTGCTGGCCGGGATTCTTTCCATAGTCGTTTCCACGATTACCGGACAAATCGCGTTCGCGCTGGAACCGCTGTGCCTGATCGCGGCGGGCTTCGGAGCCGTTTTTCTCTATCGCCGCCGCACGGGCCAGCGGCTGTCGCTGCTGAGCGGCGCGCATCTCGGCTGGATTTGCGGCGTTTTCGGATTCGTCATCATCGCCGTGCTTCTCACTGTGTCCGTTTTCGCCATGTCCGATTCGGCCGCGGTGGATGCGATTCGCGATCATTGGCGGCAATACGGAAAATCCGACGTCGAACTGAACCAGTACATCGCGGCGTTCCGCGACCCGAAGAACATCCTGGTGGCGCTGCCGTTCTTTTTCCTGCTATTCACCGTATTGCCCGCTTTCGGCGGGGCCATCGGGGCCAAGTTTCTGGACCGTGACTGACGCGCGTTTCACCAGCGCGACACCGGTGAAGATGATCGCCATCGCGAACGCTTCCCGCACCCCGAACGGCTCGCGATAAACCAGCCAGCCAAGCAGCACCGCGACCATCGGGTTCACATACGTGTAAATGGACGCGACCGCGACCGGCAGCCGATCCATCGCGAAAACGTAGGCGCTGTAGCCGATGATGGACCCGAAAATCATCAGGTAGATGATCGCGCCGATGCCACGCGCCGACCAGTGCACGGGCTCCGGATGAAGCGCTGCCGGGATCGCGTAGAGGATTCCGGTCGCCATCTGCTGCACCGCTCCACTGACGAAGGGATGCGCGCGGGACGCGGTTTTCCGCTGGGCAATCGACCCGAGCGCCCAGCCGGCGCATCCGACTTGCAATAACAGAAACGCCCCGATCACTTTCGGATTCGCGCGGAGGCTCGCTGCGGCGGGCGCGACCAACAGAGCGGTTCCCGTCGCGCCAACCAGCATCCCGCGAACGGCAGGCAGGTGCAGAAGTTCCCCTCGCGGCGCCAGCGCTTCCACGCCCACCAGCCAGAATGGCGACGTGGTAACGAACAGCGCGGCGAGGCCGCTCGGGATCCATTGCTCGGCGAAAACCAGGCAGCCATTGCCAATTCCCAATGTCACGATGCCAAATCCGGCGGTCAGCCACAGTTCGCGGCCGCGCGGAATATGGTCGCCGCGCAGCGCTGCGACGATCAGCATCAGGGAGCCTGAAGTCAGGTATCGAGCGCACAGCAGAGTGTTCGGCGAAAACGACTCAAGAGCCATCCGGATGCCGAGATACGTGGTTCCCCAAAAGATGCAGACGCAGATCAACGCGCTGTAGGCGCCGAATTCCGGATGACGTGGCTGGGTCAGGATAATATGTTCCCACAGCGCGGAGTGGAAACCATCCGCGCTAAACTGACAAGGCGCAGCGATGATTGTCACGCTTACCATCAACCCCGCCATCGATCGTACGGTCAGCGTCGACAAGCTTGTGTTCGAGGACCGCGCCTATATTGTCGATCGCACCGAAGCCGCCGGCGGGCGGGGCATCAATGCGTCGCATGTGATCCACAATTTCGGCGGCAAGACTCTCGCGCTGCTGACTTCGGGAGGAGTGGCGGGCGATCGCATTCAGAAAATGCTCGCCGGGCTCGGCTTTCCCGTCGAGGTGGTCCGGGTCAAGCGGGAAAGCCGTACCAATTTCACCATTTCCGACAAGCAGGGTCTCACCATCAAGCTGAACGAGTTGGGCGAGCCGATCGAGAGCAACGAGCTGAAGGAGATTCACGACCTAGTGGAAGCGCGCCTTGGCAAAGCGCGCTGGCTGATGATCTGCGGCAGCGTTCCGCCCGGTGTGCCGCCGCAATTTTATTGCGATATTATCCGCCTGGCCAAACGCCGGGGCGTGAAGACGCTGGTGGATACCGACGGCGAAGCGCTGCTGCATTCGCTGGATGCCAAACCGACCGTGATTACTCCCAATCAGAACGAAGCTGAGCGTCTGCTGGGCCGTGCCCTGATCACGCGCGGCCAATACCTGGAGGCGCTGGACCGGATTCAAAAGATGGGTCCCGAATCCGTAATTCTTTCGCTAGGAAGCCGTGGCGCGGTAGCTTCAAACGCCGAAGGAGTGTTCGAGGTCCTGCCGCCGCATGTCGACGTGCTGTGTCCCATCGGCGCGGGCGACGCGATGGCGGCTGCGTTCACCTGGAGCATGGATAAGAAAAAGTCGTTCGCCGATTCGGTCCGTTGGGGCGTCGCGGCGGGGACGGCTAAGGCCAAGCTCCCCGGCATGACCTTTCCCACGCTGGAGCAAACCCGTGTCGTGTACAAACAAGTGGATCTGCGCGCCGTGAGCTAAGCGGATTACTTGCGGCGTTTCTTGAAAAACACGTTAGACGATTTGGTGGTTGACACCATTACCAGAAACATCACCAGCAGCGCCACTAGCGTCGCCACCGAGCCGATCACCATGGCATCGGACTCCTTCAGCGGCGAGGGCATCAGCTTGACCATGACGGCCGCGACGATGACGAACACGCAGACCGCTGCCAGCCCGAGTGTCAGTGCTCGCGGCATCAGGATTTGCCCACCGATTCACGCGCGCGATCGATCAGAGCATCCAGCAGCGCCGGATGCCCGTCGAGCGGCGCGGTCACCTCAATCTCGATCCCTTTGAGGCGGGTCTGAATGTCTCGAATCAGCGCGGGAAGGTCCCGCTCCAGGTGCAAGCCGAGGGTCAGAAAATAGGGAATCACCACGATGTGCGAAGCTCCGCGAGAGACGGCTTGATCCACGGCTTCACTTAAAGTTGGAGTGCCTCCGCCCAGGAAGGCCGTGTGATAAATCGGCCAGCCGCCGCGATTCGCCGCTTCGCGCGCAACCGTGCGAACTCCTTCGTTCGCCGATTCGACGCTGGACCCGTGAGCAAAAACGATGTACGCCGTCATATCGCCACTTCGGATACTGCCGGCGGCTCCGGAAAATAACTGCGCAGAAAATCGAAGAACGCGCGCCCGCGGCGGCGTCCATTGTTGTGCTGCAATTCGATTCGTTGAAGAAATACCAGCGCTCCCAGCACTTCTGCGTCGCGCAGCGTGTGCATCCCGGTTTCTTCTTTCACGTGCTTATGCAGATCCTCGATCGATTGCAGGATCGCCTGCTGGATGGCCGCGGCATACGGATTCGCCGGCCGCGTCTCATAGATCAGCCCCGATTCGCGCGTGCGATAAGTTTGAATCATCGCTCCGATGGCTTCGCGCGCGTCGCTATCCACGGCACGTTCTTTTTCCATCGACTGTTTGAGCGCCAGCGTCAGCCACATCACCACCTGCTCGTGTTCGCGGACGAAATCCTCACTCACTTTGATGTCCTGGTTGGGAACATCTTCGGGAGTCAGCGGAGCCAGATGCTCATGCTGGCGCGCGACTTGTAAATGCTCGCAATCGAGCGGACAATCGACGGTGTTCTCGCGCTCGGTTCCGCAGCACACCGCGCAGATATCGCCCGCCACGCCCGGACAGTAGCGTTTTGCGCGTCTTTTGTTGCAAATCTTGCAGGGATTGTTCACCGTGGGATATCACTATCGTATCATCGGAAAATGCCACGGACGGACCTTTACATCAAAGTGGAGCTCGATCTGAACGAAAAAGAAAAACCGGATCGCGTCGCGGGAGAGATTTGTCGTCTGCTCGCCAAAGTGTATGGAGTCCGTTCGGCGGAAGTGACCAACATGGTCGAGAAAGACTCCTAAATCGCCAGCACCGCTTTTCCCATCACCTTCCGGTCCGCCAAATCCCGCAGTCCGCGCGGCAGTTCGCTGAACGGATATTTCGCGCCGACCGATGGTCGAATTTCACCTGCCTTATACATTTCCATCAACGCCGTGTGAACGCGCGCGGGATATTCGGGATGGCTCTGCACATAACCGCCCCACAACACCCCGACCACCGACATATTTTTTAACAGAATTCGATTCGCGGCGATGGAGGGAATGCGTCCGCTGGCGAAGCCGATCACCAGCAGCCGGCCCTCCGGCGCGATGCATTTGGTCGAAAGGTCGAAAACGTCGCCGCCTACGGGATCGTAAATGACGTCGGCTCCGCGCCCGGTGAACTCCTTCACTCGGTCGACCCAGTTGGAATCCGAATAGTCGAGCACTTGATCGGCGCCCTGCGCGGCAGCGAAGGCGCACTTCGATTCGCTTCCCGCGGTAGCGATCACGCGCGCACCCAGCGCTTTGCCGATCTGAATCGCCGACATGCCCACGCCGCTCGCGCCCGCGTGGACCACCAGCCATTCGCCGCGGCACAGTTGCGTCCGATGCGTGAACGCGAAATATGACGTGTGGTAAACGATCGGTACCGCCGCGGCCTCTTCGAAACTCATGCCTGCGGGTATCGCGAACACGCTGGACGCAGGCGCGATGGAAACTTCGGCGAATCCGCCGCCGTGCGGCATCGCCATCACGCGATCGCCTGGGCGAAGGGAAGTGACGCCATCGCCGACGGCGTCCACGACACCCGCGACTTCCGCGCCCGGCGTAAACGGAAAGGGCGGCTTGATCTGATACTTTCCCTGCACCTGCAAAATGTCGAAGAAATTCAGCGCCGCCGCATGATTCCGAATCTTCGCCTGTCCCAGGCCAGGCGCCGGATCGGCGATCTCTTCGAGCCGCATCGATTCCGGCTCACCCCAGGCGTGCACTCTCCAAGCCTTCATTTGCCCTTAAATCTCGGCTTTCGTTTTTCGTGGAAAGCCGCGATGCCTTCTTTCACGTCGCCGGTGTAATTCACCACTAACGTCGCCATCGCGGCGTCTTCCAGCGCATTATCCATTTCCATGGTGCGTTGCTTGTACATCATCCGCTTAGTGATGCGAACCGCCAGCGGCGCGGCGTCGGCCAGCTTTGCGGCGAGCGCCCGGGCCGCGCTCATCAGCTCGGCGTCGGGAACCACTTCGGTCACCAAGCCGAGTTCCAGCGCTTGCCGCGCGGAATAGACTTCGGACAGCAGCGACATCTTCAACGCACGGTCCATTCCCATGACGCGCGGGAAAAAATACGCGCCGCCTTCATCCGGAATCAGCGCGAATTTGAGACTCGTGTCGCCCAGCCGGGCGCTCTCCGCGGCGATTCGAAAATCGCAGGCCAGCGCCAGCGTCAATCCGCCCGCAACCGCCGCTCCGTTGATCGCCGCGATCACCGGTTTGTCGAAGCGATGCAGAAAACGGATCAGGGCGTGCATGTTCTCGCGCATTTCGAGCATCGATTCCAGACGATGCCCGCGGTAGCGCGCCGGATACTGGAAATCGCGGCTGATATCGCCGCCCGCGCAGAATCCGCGCCCGGTCGCCGTCAGAATCACGACGCGGATGTGATCGTCATCGCGCGCATCGGCCAGCGCCGCGAGAATCTCATGCACCATGGTTTCCGAATACGCGTTCAGCTTCGCGGGACGATTCATCGTTACGGTTGCAACGTGACCGTCTTTGTCGTAAAGGATCTGCTCGAACGTCACGGATCCTCCATCAGCTTGCCCATGGTTTTCATTCGATCCTCCCTATAAACTCGGGCCTAGGGGAGCCATCCCGCCATCGACCACCAACGTTTCTCCCGTCGTCCCTAATGCGCTGGCCGCAAAGAACAGAGTTGCCTCCGCCACATCGTCGACGGTTGCCAATTTCCGCAGCGGCGTGATCTTTTCCGCTTCGTTGAACGCCGAATCTGGCCAACCGGCGAAGCGCGTGCGGATGAATCCCGGCAGCACTGCGTTCACCCGGATTCCGGGCGCCAGCGCGCGCGCCAGCGATTTTGTCAGCGTCACCATGCCGCCTTTCGATGCCGCGTATGCCATGGAACTCCCTTGCCCCATGAGCGCCGCGACCGACGCGATGTTGACGATCGCCGAGCCTTCCTGCCGTTTCAACAGCGGCGCCGCGGCTCGGACGCAATAGAACGCGCCACGCAGGTTGGTCTCGAAGACGCGATCCCAGATTTCATCGGTCAGATCGTCCATCTGCGGATGCGGAACGCGCTGGCTCCAGCCGGCGTTGTTGATCAGGTAATCGAGCCGTCCAAATTCGCTCACGGCCGCGTTCATCAGCGCCTTGGCTTGCTCTTGATCGCTTACATCGGCAGCGATGGCGACCCCTGTGCCGCCGCTCGACCGGATCCCTGCGACGGTCTTCTCGGCGTCGTCTTTTGACCGGGCGTAGTTCACCACCACGCGCGCGCCGGCTCGCGCAAAATGCTCGGAAATCGCCCGGCCGATGCCCGTTCCTCCGCCCGTCACCACTGCCACGCGGTCCTTCAGGTTCATAGTCGTTGCCCCTCCGTTCAAATTGAGATGGTAGTACGAATGACATGCCGCTTGTGTATCATCGATTTTGGAGGAACATGATCATGAATAGGAAATGTTTCGTTGCCCTGTGCCTGGGCGCGGGCTTGCTTTGCGCCGCCGAACCCGACGCGCCCAAGCGCCTGCAAGCCGCGGCCGAGGCGTTTCAAGAAGTGATGGGCACGCCCGACAAAGCCATTCCTCAGGATTTGTTGAATAAAGCGCGTGTGTCGTGATCGTGCCGGGTCTGAAGAAAGGCGCGTTCATCGTCGGCGCGAAGTACGGCAAAGGATTCGTTTCCTGCCGCAAGGGCAATGGCCCTGGCTGGTCGGCGCCGGGCTCGATCCGCGTCGAAGGCGGCAGCTTCGGGCTGCAAATCGGCGGCTCGGAGACCGATGTTTTCATGCTGGTGATGAATAAGAAAGGGATGGACCGGCTGCTCTCCACCAAGTTCACGCTGGGCGGCGACGCGTCGGCTGCGGCCGGGCCGGTGGGACGCTCCACGCAGGCGGAAACCGACGCAGCCATGACCGCCGAGATCCTGACGTGGTCCCGTTCGCGCGGGCTGTTCGCGGGAATTTCGCTGAGCGGCGCGACTTTGCGCGAGGACGCGGACTGGAACACGGAACTGTACGGGCGCAGCCATCACGAATCGCGAAGTGATCACCACGGCCGTCGCCGTGCCCGCGGCGGCGAAAGGCTTCATCGCCGAATTGAACAAGTATTCGAGCCGCAAGTAAACATGGGCGACCAAGAAGTATCCGCCCAGATGCGCGAGGATTGGAACGCTCGCGCGCGCGAGGATGCGGGTTATTATGTCGCATTCGGCCGGCGCGATCCGGACGACGCCGAGTTTTTCGCCACCGCGACCGAAGTGATCAACGGGCTGGAATGGGAGCTGCGGCGCGTTCCGCTGGAGAAACGAGGGGACTGGCGCGCGCTCGAAATCGGCTGCGGGCCCGGCCGGCTGATGCGGCCCATGAGCCGGCACTTCGTCGAGATTCATGGCGTCGACGTGTCGGATGAAATGATCGCGCTCGCGAAGGAAAAACTGCGCGACATCCCCAACGCTTTCCCGCACGTCAGCAACGGATCGAGCCTGGCGGAGTTCGCCGATGAGTCGTTCGATTTCGTTTATTCCTACGCCGTTTTCCAGCACATCCCCAGCCGCGACGTGGTGTTCGAATATCTGCGCGAGACGCATCGCGTGATGAAGAACCGACGCGCTCGCGCGATTCCAGTTCAGTGGGCTGACGCGGAACGATGCCGCTGCCGACACCTGGGCCGGCGCGCGATTTTCCTCCAGCGACATTCTGGAATTCGCGCGCCTGCATGATTTTCAGGTGCTCGCGCTCGAAGGCGTGGGAACGCAGTACATGTGGACCACCTGGCGCAAACAGCCGCGCGGCTGGTTCCAGGAAAAAGAGACCCAGGTGCAGGAGCAGGGCGAGACCGTCGGCATCCGCCGCATCACGAATGCAAACAGTTCGGAGCCGGTCGCGCCGTGCCGTGGACGGTTCGCGTCGATCTCGATCTGGGTGGAAAATCTTCCGCCCGACGCCGGCCTGCACCATCTTCAGGTGACCGTCGGCAGTTCGCTCGGCACGGTTTGCTACATCGGTCCGCCGGACAATGCAGGATTGCAGCAGGTGAACGTGATTCTGCCGGAGCTGGAAGCGACGGGCCTGCTTCCCGTCGAGATTCATTGGCTCGGCCGCCGCATTTCTCCGCCCGCAACGCTGCGCGTGATTCCGCCCGGCCCCTCGGTGCCGCGCATTCGCATGATCACCGACGGCGTGAACCTGGTGGCCGATCACCGCATCGAGACGCGGCACGTGAAAATGATCCTCGAAGAGATCCAGCGCGCGCATGAGATCGATATCTCGGTCGACGGCCTGCCCGTTTCCGATCTCGAGTATTTCTGCACGGACCCGCGCCCGCAGCGCTTCGAGGTGAATTGCCGTTTGCCCGACGCGATCCAGCCCGGTACGCGTTATCTTCAATTGCAAATCGGCCGCCGCAAATTTCCGCCGGTCGCGATCGAAGTAGTCGCGTAAAAGCCGCATAATAAAGCGTGTCTCGCTCGGACCGGTTTCGTCGGGCCGTGATCGCGGCCGCGGCGGCGATTCTCGCGTATCAGTTATTCATCCCGCCGATCGTGGGCCTCGCCGATCAGGGCGATTTCGGCAAGATGATCGGGCGGTTCGGATATCACAAGGGAGACCGGTCCGCGTCGCTGTGGGCGTTTGTGGATCGCAAATACGTTCCCGATCCGAACGCTCGCGAACCGTTGACAGAGCAGGCCACTCCCGAGTACATTTTCGTCGGTGCGGCGGTCTTGCTCAATAAGCTGGTTTCGAAGGACGGCAAGCTGGACATCGTGGTGATGGGTCTGGTGCACGGGCTGGCGTTTCTCGGCGTGTTCGCGTGGCTTCTGCGGGTGACGCAGCCTTTTGCCGCCCATCCGCTGCTCTGGATCGCGATGCTGCTCGCGCTGACCGATGTCGGATACGCGGCCTATTGGAATTCGTTTTACGCCGAACCCGCGTCTCACATTCTGTTTCTGTTGTTGCTGGCCGAGAGCATTCCGATTCTGCGCGAGCAGCGTGTTTCGACGGCGCAAATCGCTCGATGGTGCCTGTGGGCGGCTCTATGGGTCGACGCGAAGTCTTCCAATTTCCCGCTTGCCCTGGTCGTATTGCCGCTGGCGCTGCGGCTGGGATGGTTGGCGAAAACGCGTCGAACAAGAAATGTCGCGATTCTGGGAGCGGTTGCCATCGCGATCTCGGCGGCGGTAAACATGTGGACGCGTCCCAAGCCTCTGCAAAACGCGACCGTGTACGATGCCGTTTTCCTCGCGATTCTTCCTGAATCGAAAGATCCCCGTGTGGACCTGGCGGCGCTGGGTCTGGATCCGCAACTCGTCAGGTTCTCGGGAAAGGGCGCGTGGTCGCCCGACAACGGCTTCGACGACATGGTGAAGAGTGGCGCGATCGGAGGGCGAACAACCTCCGCAACGGTCGGCCGCTATTATCTTTCGCATCCGTCGCGAGCCTGGCGGCACGCCAAACGGATGCTTGCGGTCGCTTTTTCCCTGCGGCCGGAATGGTGCGGCAATTTCGAGCAAGCGGCCGGACTTCCGCCGGGCGCTCGAAGCTCCGCCTTCAGCCTGTGGAGCGAATTTCATCAGCGCTATCTCTCGCGATGGGGAGAACTGATTCTGATTGTGCTACTGGCCGCTCCCGTGGTCTTCCTGCTCGCCTGGATTCGCGTCCCTGCGGCACGGCTTCGGGTCGAGTTCGGGGCGGCTTTGTCCCTTTGTTGCCTGATCGCGTTCCTGGTACCGACGCTGGGCGACGCCTGGGACAACGTAAAACATTTGTCACTTTTCAATCTGACGCTGGATGCGGCAATCTTTGCGGTAGTAGTTTTTTTCTGGTCGAGGCTGGTTCGTACCAATGATTCCAACAGCTTGCTAAACTAAGAATAGGGGCGGTTCGCAACTCCATGCACAGTATATAGATAAAGTTCTTGACGTGCCACTATATATTGGGTCATCATTGCCGACAGCGGCTTTTTCGTAACCGAAAAGTTCGCAATGAGAACTCCAGCATAGAAGGCGGCCCATGGGACAATTAGGTGTAGGTGTCGCTATGAAACTGAAGGATTTGCGTCGGCCGGTGCCGGTGAATGAGCGGATTGGAGTGGACTTCCCGCGCTACTTCACGGCTGCGATGCCGGCCGATAAGACTCCTTATGACGAAGTCGCGTGGGAGCTGCGCACCGCCTCCATCGGCAACGACAAGGGCGCGGTCATCTTCGAGCAGCGCGACGTCGAAGTCCCGGTGGATTGGTCCCAGACGGCCACCAACATCGTCGTCAGCAAGTATTTCTACGGAAAGATCGGCTCGCCGGAGCGCGAAACCAGCGTCCGCCAGCTGATCGGCCGCGTGGTGGACACCATCGCCGAGTTGGGGCGCGGAGCAGCGCTACTTCCGGACCGTCGAGGATGCCGCAAATTTCCGCGACGATCTGGCGCACCTGATGCTGACGCAGAAGGCGTGCTTCAATTCGCCGGTGTGGTTCAACGTGGGCGTGAAGGAGCCGCGCGGCTACGGCTGGTATTACGACGAAGCGACCAACGCGATCAAGAAGCTGGACGCCGGGCGAGACGCGGCCGCAGTGCTCGGCGTGCTTCATCAATTCGGTGGGCGATACGCTGGAATCGATTCTCGATCTGGCCAAGACCGAAGGCATGCTGTTCAAGTGGGGCTCGGGCACGGGCACGAATCTTTCGACGCTGCGCGAAGAAGACGGACTGCTTTCGAGCGGCGGCCGCGCTTCCGGCCCGTTGAGCTTCATGAAGGGCTTCGACGCCTTCGCGGGCGTGATCAAGAGCGGCGGCAAGACTCGCCGCGCCGCGAAGATGGTGATCCTCAACGCCGACCATCCCGACATCGAAGCAGTTCATCTGGTGCAAGGCCAAGGAAGAGAAGAAGGCGCACACGCTGATCGACGCCGGCTACGATTCTTCGCTCGACGGCGACGCCTACAGCTCCATCTTCTTCCAGAACGCCAACAACAGCGTGCGCGCCACCGACGAGTTCATGGAAGCCGTGGTGAACGACGACGACTGGTGGACCAAGATCGCGGCTCAACGGCGAAAAGCGCGACCGCTATCAAGGCTCGCGAGCTGATGCGCAGATCGCCGAAGCCACGCACCAGTGCGGCGATCCCGGCATGCAGTTCGACACCACCATCAACCGCTGGCACACGTCGAAGAACACGGCGCGCATCAACGCGTCGAATCCGTGCTCGGAATACATGTTCCTGGACGATTCGGCCTGCAACCTGGCGTCGCTGAACCTGATGAAGTTCGTGGGCGCCGACGGCCAGTTCGACGTCGAGGCGTATCGCCACGCCGTGGACACCATGATCATGGCGCAGGAGATCATCGTCGATAACGCGGCGTATCCGACCGAGAAGATCGCCAAGAACTCGCACGATTTCCGCCCGCTCGGCCTGGGTTATGCGAACCTGGGCGCGCTGCTGATGTCGATGGGCATTCCTTACGACAGCGATCAGGGCCGCGATTGGGCCGCCGCGCTCACCGCCATCATGTGCGGGCAGGCGTACCTGACCAGCGCGCGCATCGCCGGCCGACGCCACGGGTCCGTGCGCGGGCTACGCCGTGAACGAGGAGCCGTTCCTGGACGTGATCCGCATGCATCGCGACGCGACGTCGCGACATCGACAGCAAGCGCGTCCCGCAGGCGCTGTACGAAAACGCCAAGCGGTGCTGGGAAGAAGCTTACGAGCTCGGCCAGCATAGCCGGGTTCCGCAACGCGCAGACCACGGTGATCGCGCCCACCGGCACCATCGGCTTCATGATGGATTGCGACACCACCGGCATCGAGCCCGATCTGGCGCTGGTGAAGTACAAGAAGCTGGTCGGCGGCGGCGTGATCAAGATCGTCAACAACACGGTGCCGGCCGCGCTGATCAAGCTCGGCTACACGCCGGACCAGGTCAACGCGATTGTCGATCACATCGATTCCACCGGCACCATCGAAGGCGCGCCGTTCCTGAAGGACGAGCACCTGCCGGTGTTCGATTGCAGCTTCCGCCCGCAGAACGGCGTCGCGGTCGATCCACTACATGGGCCACGTGCGCATGATGGCGGCGGTGCAGCCCTTTATTTCCGGCGCGATTTCGAAGACCATCAACATGCCGGAAGAATCGCACGGTCGAAGACATCATGGACGCCTACACCGAGAGCTGGAAGCTGGGGTTGAAGGCGGTCGCGATTTACCGCGATAATTCGAAGCGCGTGCAGCCGCTTAGCTCGCGGAACATCGAAGGGCGCGAAGCCGGCAATCGACGGCGCCGGTGGTGAAGGTGGAAGAACGAGATCGTGTACCGGCCGGATGCGCCGCAAGCTGCCGACGACCGCGGCACGTCGATCACGCACAAGTTCTCGATCGGCGGCCATGAAGGCTACATCACCGTCGGGTCTCTATGAAGACGGCTCGCCGGGCGAGCTGTTCATCACCATGGCCAAGGAAGGCTCGACCATTTCGGGCCTGATGGACGCTTCGCCACGGCCATCAGCTACGCGCTGCAATACGGCGTGCCGCTGAAGTTCTTCGTCGACAAGTTCAGCCACGTGCGATTCGAGCCCAGCGGCTGGACCGGCAATCCGACGGTCCCCTACGCGAAGTCCATCATGGATTACATTTTCCGCTGGCTGGGCGCGAAGTTCCTGGGCCCCGAATACGCGGCGGGAGAAGCCGGCGATTCCCCGAAGCTGCAAGTCACCGAGCCGGATCCGCAGCAGGCGCTGCCGTTTCCCGTGGTGGCGGCGGACGCCCCGACGTGTTCGGAATGCGGCGGGCTGATGACGCGGAACGGGTCGTGCTACAAGTGCGAGAACTGCGGCGGGACCAGCGGGTGTAGCTAAGGAGCAGGAAATGAATTCATTTCGCGAAGAAGCCCTACACCAAGAACTGGTGATAGATACCCTTGATACGATAATCGGGAAACTCTCCTGCAGCAAGGATGTGGATCGAGCAGCTGCTCTGAAACTTACGATCGAGCTTGCCGAGGAGTTGAGTCTGTTCGACATCTATCAGCAACTTGGCCCTGGCGAGCGACCGGTGGTGGATAACCTAGATAAACTTCTGTCGATTTTGCGATTCTTGCGTAGCGACTTGCAGCCAAACCTGCTGAATCCAGCGGGTTTGGATCCGGCGTATCCCACTAAGGCGCATCTCGAACACAATAGTGCGAGATCGCTCGCCTCGGCTCTCCACCACGCCCGGTCAGCTCGTGAGATCGTCGTTGCGGCGAGAGCTCGAATGAATCAGTTGGCCGTGCCTTCTCCTCAGTGACCGGCGTAGCTCGCTACAACTCATCCGTGTGATGCCCTACACTTAACAGTAGGTAACTCGACCGTGAAAGAGTACGGCTTCACCACAATCTTCGAACCTATGCCAGAGGGCGGGTTCAGCGTTCTCGTTCCCGCGATCCCTGAAATCTGCACTTTCGGGAGGACGCTGGAAGAGGCGCGTGAGATGGCGCGCGACGCGATTCTTTGTTTTCTTGAAAGCGCCCTCGAAACGGGCGAGCCCATTCCCAGTGATCTTGCTGAAGTCACCACGGAACGTGTAGCTGTGACCATTCCGTAGCCTCGTGGCGAAACTCCCGGTCCTAAGGCCGAGGCAGCTCATTGCCGCGCTCGAGCGTGCAGGGTTCTATGTCCAGCATCATCGTGGCAGCCATGCGCGCTTGCTGCACCGCACGCGCTCCGATCTACGTGTGACAGTCCCCGTACACAACTGGGACATCCCACCGTCCCTCTTAAAACATCGCATTCTTAAGCAGGCTTGTCTGACTGAGGAAGAGTTCCTGACGTTTCTATAAGCCGATTAGGATTCGAACCAGCCGCCGCGTATTAGGGAAGCAAGATGCCGTGGTTTCGACTTGCTCGGTGGTGGTTCCGACGACTGAACACGCCCGGTGACCGACCGGTCGGCCGGTTTGTGATAGCATGGCCGAGCGTGAAAAAATCCGCCCTGTTCGCCATCGTCGTCCTGTTCGCGATCAACATTCTGAATTTCTACGACCGCAACGTCGCCGGCGCGGTGGTCGAGCCGATGCGCAAGGAGTTTCACCTCAACGATACCCAGATCGGACTCCTCGGCACCGCCTTCACGCTGCTCTACGCCATCATCGGCGTGCCGCTCGGCCGCATCGCCGACTCTGCCAGCCGCAAGAAACTGCTCGCCTGGGCGTCCTGATCTGGAGCGCGCTCACCGGCTCCACTTACTTCGCGATCAACTTCTCGCATGCTGCTGTTCTCGCGAGCTCGGGGTTGGCGTCGGCGAAGCGGCGTGCGCGCCGACGGCGACCAGTTGGCTCGGCGATCTGGTTCCCCCGCCAAGCGCGCGCGAGTGCTGGGATTGTTCATGCTCGGCGTGCCGGTTGGCGGCGCATTGAGCTATTTTTTCAGCGGACCGATCGCGCAGGCCTACGGCTGGCGCGTGGCGATGGTTCTGGCCGCCGCGCCGGCGCTGCTCCTGATCCCGGCCCTGCTGACGCTGCACGAGCCGGAACGCGGCGCCGCCGAAACGCATCGCGAGGTCGCGCCTACCGGATCCATGTGGAGCGTGCTGAAGATCCCCACGATATGGTGGATCATCGCCAGCGGCGCGCTGCTCAATTTCAATATGTACGCGATCGGCACTTTCATGCCGGCCATGTTCGGCCGTATTCACGGATTGAAAGTGGGCGCTGCTGGAATCGCAACCGGCATCGTGTAGATGGTCGGCGGCGTCATTGGCGGGTTGGGTGCGGGCTGGATCGGCGATCACATCATTCATACGCGGAAAAACGGGCGCATGCTGGCGGGCGCGCTAATTGCGCTGATCGGCGCGCCGTTCGCCTGGTATGGAGCGGTGCAGGCAAAAGGCGCGCTCACGGCCGCAGTAATTCTTTGGACTATCGCTTTTGCCACGCTGAATACGTATTACGGCCTGGTTTATTCCTCGATTCAGGACATCGTCGCGCCCGGCGCAGCGCGGCGCCACCATGGCGCTGTACTTCATGGCGATGTATCTGTGCGGAGCCTCCTTCGGACCGCTGATCACAGGCCGTTTGAGCGACTTGTTCGCACATCGCGCCGCGGACGCCGCCGGATCGACGGTGATCACGGACGCGGCACGGGCCATCGGCCTCCAACAAGCGATGCTGGTGATTCCTGCGCTCAGCGTCGCGCTGGCTTTCGTGTTGTATATGGGTTCGCGGACTATCTTGAAAGACATCGAGCGGCGGCAGGCAGCTTCCATGGTCGCGCGCGTGTCCTGATCGATTACCGTAAGCGCTCGCCCGATGCTACAACGCTATGTCACAATCGATCCATGATTGTGGTTCTGTTCCGCTCCAAACTCACCGCCGATGCCGGCGCGGACTATCAGGAGATGGCGGCGGAGATGCTTGCGACCGCGAAGGACATGCCGGGATTCGTAGACTTCAAGACGTTTCACGCCGAGGATGGCGAGCGCGTTTCGATTGTCCGCTGGCAGGATAAAGAGACGCTGGCGGCCTGGCGAAATCATCCACGCCATCGCCTGGCGCAACAAACCGGCCGGGCGAAATGGTACGAGAGCTACAAAATTGAGATCGCCGAAGTGATCCGCGACAGCGCGTTCGAAAGAAAGTCTACCGCCGCTTGAAATCGAGCAGCCGCTGCCGCGACGCACGCAGCGTCGCGAGCAATTGATCGCGTTTCAACTGCACTCCGGAATCGTGAGCCAAATTCGTGAGTTCGTACGGATCATTGGCGAGATTGTAGAGCTGGGCCACCTCGCCGCTTTCGTTGATCACCAGCTTGTCGAGCCCCTGCACCAGCATCCGCCACTCATCGCGCTCGCCGATCTTGCCTTCGGCATAGATCGATTCGGGCCGGTCGCCTTTCTGACCCGTCAAGAGCGGCGAAAGGTCGCGCCCCTGGATGCCTTCAAACGCCGGTTCGCCGCACAGCCCCAGCAGGGTGGGCATCAGGTCCACTTGCGAGATCAGCAATTCGCTTACGCCGGGTGTGAACACGTGCGGATAACGAATCGCCAGCGGAATGCGCACCGATTCCTCGAACGGAACGCCGTTGCCTTCGATTCCATGCGAGCCGATCTCAGCTCCGCAATCGGAAGTAAAAACCACGATGGTATTCTCCGGGTGATCCAGCGCCGCCAGCGTCTTGCCAAGCTGTTCGTCCAGGATCGAATACAGCCCGTAGGTTTTGGCCAGACTCTCGCGGGCCGTTTCGGCGCCCTCGAGGGGAACGTTGTCGCGCAGGTGGAGCTTGGAGGCGTCCGCGGCCTTCCACTCCAAGGGAGCGCGCAGCGTCGTTTCGAGGAAAAACGGCTCCGAGGGCGACGCATGATAGCCTCCGGCTCTCAACACCGCCTCCAGGGTGACTTCTTCGGTCCGCAGCGGCACGCCGTCGCGAATCGCGCCATTCAGGTGCGGATAACGGCCCGTCACGATGGCCGCCCGCGCGGGCCCGGACTGTGGATCCGCGCAATAGGCGTGCGGAAAAACCAGAGCTTCCTCGGCGAACTTTGCGAGATTGGGCGCGTGAAGATCCGGATCGTTCGCCCAAGGCGTCGCCTGCCCGCGCCAACCGGGCGCGACAATCAGTGCTACGTTCGGTTTGCGATCCGCTGCCACCAGCGCGAGCGGAGTGAAAAGAAAAGTCCGGCGGTCGATCAAACTACTATGATACGCGGATTACCCCGGCGCATGATCCAGATCCGCATCGGCGTAGCCGAAGTCGCGCAACTCATTTTCAGTGATTCCGATCAGCTCGCATTCGTCCTGAAACGTCTGTTGTTTTTCAGGGATCCATTGAAAATGCCACCATTCGCTCATGCGCGTGTCGCGTTCCCAACCGCTTTGTGCCGCGATTCTCTCGAACAGTCCGCCGCGCTCGATCTCCGCGGTCAGGTCCATGTAGTAGCCATCGGGCAGAGGAACGTCGGATTGATCCGCGAAGTCGTGGAATAGAACCCCCGGTCGTTTTCCCCCTTGCAGGCCTGATTGATCCGCGGTCTTGCAGTAAATTCGCCAAAACATCCGCGCGCCCTGCGCTTCGCACACTGGAAAATAGCGCGAGTATCCCAACCCCTGGTTGAGATCCACGGCGCGGCCGCAAATGTGGAAACTGTACTGGCTCGCGCCCGCCGAAATCGTCTGCATCAGCGGACGCTTGGTGTCGCCATAGGGACCGTCGATGGTCCCTCCCATGTCGCGAACCGTCGCCATTAAAGTCATCCACGCCGCCGCCGCATCTTCCCGCAGCCTGCCCCAGGTCTCGATACTGGCGAGATGGAAATATCCGAGCGGTAGCCGATAACCCAAGTCCAACCACCGGGCGATTTCCGCTTGCGTGACCGGACCTGCGATACCATCCACGGCTCCGGCGAAAACCGGAGTTTCGGTGAGCGATTCGCCCGCAGCCGTCTTGCGATACGTGCGTTTCGCGTGGCGCTGGAATCGCGTGATGGCGCGCCTCGCAGACTGGCCCGGAGTAAGATACCCGAGCGTGGTCAAATAATCGTTTAACATCGCGCCGATCATACGGCCGGCGCGTTACCTCGTTAAGCCGCGTGAATACGCAAATGCGCGAAACAATGGACGATCCGCTAAATCCAGACCTTGTCGATGGGCGCGCCTTTCCTGCACAAATCGCACGACGCGGCGTCTTTGTAGTAGGTCGCATCGAGCTTAGCGAGATAGTAGAACGGCAGCGGATCGAAGCTTGGCGTGGTCGGGTTCGGCTGATAGATCACTACGGCCAGGCCTACCACTTCGCCACCGCTTGCCTCGACAAGTTTTTTCAGCTCCACGATCTTCTTGCCCGTCCGGAGGATATCGTCCACCAGCAGCACCTTCTCGCCTTTCTTCAGTTGCAGATACTGGCGGAAACGCTGCGGCTCATTCACGTTTTCGCGCTCCGCCCAGTAGACCTGGTGTGCGCGGAGGGCCTCGCTCACGCCGTAGGCGACGGGAAGACCGCCGACGGCCGGCGCGACGATCGACAGCTCCGGGATGATGGCTCGAATCTCGGTATTCGCGCGCAGCTTGCGGCTCAGCCCGACGCTCAGGATCTTCGCGGCCTGATAGTAGCGCATGGTCAGCGCGACTTGCAGATACTCGTTGGCATGCAAGCCATTGGTGTACTCGAAGTGTCCCTCGCGCAAACCGCCGGTGGTGCGCAGCAGGTCGATCACTTCGTCGTGGGTAGGGACAAGATGCATAAGGATTCGATTCAGTTTACCGCGCTGCCCGGAGGGATGAATAGCCACCGATGAACGCGGATAGAAAAGAAATGAATTGTTAGTGGGCTCGGCCGCTCAGCACTTCTGGAATCGTGCGCAGAATGATCTTCCAGTCGAGCGCCAGCGACCAGCTATCGATGTACTGCATGTCGAGCTTCATCCAGGTCTCGAAATCCACCGCGTCGCGTCCGCACACGGCCCACAAACAGGTCAGCCCCGGACGCATCCGCAGCCTTCGCCGCTGCCAGCGCTGGTACTGGTCGACCTCTTCGGGCACCGCGGGCCGCGGCCCCACCAGCGACATGTCGCCTTTCAGCACGTTCCACAGTTGCGGCCATTCGTCGATCGAAAATCTGCGCAGCCATCGTCCCACCGGCGTCAAACGCGGATCGTTGGGAATCTTGAGCGCCGTTTCGCGCTGGCTCAAATGCCGCACCGTTTCGCGCATCTCATGCGCGTTCTCATTCATGGAGCGGAATTTATAAAACACAAATCGGCGCCCGTTCAAGCCGCAGCGCTCTTGGCGATAGATCGCCGGTCCGGGCGACGTCAGCCGGATCAGCAACGCGACGATCAACATCACCGGAAACAACAGGATCAGAGCCGCGCCCGCCAGCAGGAGATCGGTCGCGCGCTTCACCAGCAGGCGGATTTCGTCATGTGGAGCGGCGGAAAAAGTCAGCAGCGGCAGTGCACCCAGCCGGTCCAGATAAAGCTGGCTGTTGACGTGCGGAAAAAAATCCACGGCGACGCGCGTGCGCACGCCCTCCTCATCGCATAGCAGAAACACTTCTTCGAGCTCCGCCAGGCGCCGGCTGTCCACCGCGAAGATGATCTCGTCGATGATGTGCTGGCGTAACAACTCCGGAAGCTGGGTCAAAGGATAGACCGGATAGCGGCCGTCGAGCTGAACCTCAGCCTCCGCCGTTTCATTCGCATCCGCCAGAAACCCGACGAGCCTGACACCGTAGTTCACGGCTTCTTCCAACTCGCGGCCCAGCTTCAAGGCGCCGTCCCCCAATCCTGCCACCATTACGTAATGCGCAGATCCGAATCCGCGGCGCATCGCCCGCAGAATTCTCCCGGCGTTCAACCGGAACAGACACAACAGCACCCACGCATACACCGCAAACGCGGCGATGAAGAAACGGCTGAGATCCAGGCGTTGCAGATACTCGAACAGAATCAGCGACGCCGCACCCAGCAGGCACTGGCGGAAAGCGTCGCGAAGGATGATCCGCGGATGCGCGGCATCGATGTGATCGTACAGTTCCCACCAGTACCCCAGCGCGACCCATACCAGCATCGACCAGCCGAGCAACAGAGCCTTCACAGGCTCCAGAATGTAGAAGAGGAAATGCAGCTCCATCCGCTGCCGCGTCACGTAGGCGAGCTCGAAAGCCAGCGCGATCAGCAGTATATCGGACAGCGCAAACAGCAATTGCGCCCTGCGATGATGTCCCCGAAACATCCAGTATCAAGAATACAAGAGTCTGCAATCCGGCTCCAAAACCGCCTCCTGGAAAAGACCTTACCCCGGTTCATAATGGTTTCGCCCGAGATCCGCCTCGGTGATTTTATACATTACGGCAGGACTGTTTTCCTATTGTGGGCAGTACTAATGGGCCGTAATGTTGTCTAGAGGTAAAGGATCATGAGACCACTCCTGCTCGTGGTAATCCTGTCGTGCACGGCCTGTTTTGCTGGCGACGACGAAGTCGCGCCGCAAATGAACACCCTTTCGACTAAAACAGCCAAACCGGGCGATCTTTTCACCATCAACGGCGTTGGCCTGAACAGCAGCAAGATCGACGAGATCTATCTGACCGATCACAAGTTCGATATGAAGGTGAAGGTGATCGAGCAGAAAGAGACGTCGCTCACGCTGCGGGTTCCACCGTTCGCCAAGCCCGGACGCATGCAGGTGCTGGTCCTGACCAAGGGCGACGATCCGAAGCTGCTGGAACAGCCGCTGTATATCCTGATCGAGGACGCGACCACCGAAGTCAGCCAGGTGAAGCCTCCCGATCCGGCCAAAGCTCCTCCCCAGCAGCAGCAACAGGAAAAGCAGCAGTAGTCAGGCTTTCACAATCAGGGTTCGCCGCGGCAATTTGCCGGCGTCGACGTTGGCGACGCGTGTAGTCTTTCGGCCCGAAGCGCTCATGCTGGTCACTTCGACGTCCACGCGGCCTTTCCGTGGAAGCCCGAAGTGCACCGGCATCGCGCTTTGGGAGCAGTAGCCGCTGCCGCTGTCGATAATTCTTCCGCCCCACACCGTCCGCGTGCCCGGCTGGTAGATCCGAACCTCCGCACCGGCTTTGCTGTGATGGCCGTTCGGGTCGAGCACCAGCACTTGAATGGATCGCTGGGCCTGCTCGCGCGGCATCACGTTGCGATACAGATAATGCGTGCCGTTGGGATTATTGTTGGCGATCGCCAGATCCAGCGCGCCGTCGCCGTCGAAATCGGCCCACTGAATTCCATGGGTCGCGCCGTGTTCCAGGCGCGGCATTTCCACAAATCGATCGCCCAGGTTTCGATAAAAATGATCGTGCTCATTTAGCGGCTTTTCGATGTAGGAGGACACGTATAAATCCACGCGGCCGTCGTTATCGAAATCGCCCCAGCTCGACGGCGTGGCGTGCTCGCCGCTTTCGACGCCCATTTCCTTGGCAACGTTGGTGAACTTTCCTCCGCCGTCGTTGCGGAACAGGAAATTCGGCCCGTAGCTGCCGACGAACAGATCCATGCGGCCGTCGTTGTTGTAATCGGCAACGCTCGGTCCGTTGCTGCCGGAGTTGGTCGGCCGCCCGAACGCATCCATGCCCAGCTCATGCGCGACGTCGACGAAACGGTTGCCGTCGTTGCGGAACAGGCCGTTCAAGGTCCCGTCCTGATTGGCGACGAACACATCCAGCCGTCCGTCCTCGTTGTAATCGAACCACACCGCGCCCACTGTTTTGCGCGGATCGTCCACGCCCAGGTCCGGCGCGACGTTGACGAATCGATTGCCTTCGTTGTGGAACAGCATGTTCGGCGCATCGCGAAACGCCACGAACAAATCCACGCGGCCGTCGTTGTCGAAATCGATCCAGGAGACCTGCCGTGTCTCGCCCATCGCGTCGACGCCCAGCTCGTGCGCTACGTCGACAAACTTCGAGCCATCGCGGCGATACAGCTTGTTCGGAGTCATCGACCGGCGCGTGAACCCGACATACAATTCGAGATTGCCGTCGCCGTTGAAATCGCCCCATGCCGCGGCGCGCGTGTCGGTGAGATCGGCGACGCCGGCCTCCGCACCGATTTCGACGAACTTGCCGCCGTCGTTGCGGTACAGGCGATTCGGCAGGCCGGCTTTGAAGCCGGCGAACAGGTCCAGGTCGCCGTCGTTATCGAAATCGCCCCAGCAGTTCGGTTGCGCACCCGCGGCGGCGAACAGTTCGGGCTGAACGGGAACGAATCGCTGCGGCGCGGGACCAGCAAACGCGGGAGCGGCAGCGGCGATCAGGAAATCACGACGGCGCAGTTTCATGTGCGCATTTTACTCTTCCGGAACCGCTTCGCGCCGGCCCAATACAGGCTGATCTCGTGGCCATCGGGATCATCGAGGTAGGCGTGCATCCATCCCCACGGCATCAATTTGGGAGGCTTCTTGATGGCCACGCCCGCCCCTTCCAGCTTCTTGCAGAACTTGTCGAGCTCCTTCACTTCGAAGTACAGCCGGACGCCGTCCGACGGAGGCACACTTTGGCCGGGCTCAGGATGATGCAGCGCCAGCGTGCCGCTTCCGCGAGGGGCTTTGAGACGAGCATAGACGGGCCGCTTCTGCCATTCGAAGATTTCGACGACTTTGAAGCCGATGCGATCTACGTAAAACGCGACCGATTTGGCAACGTCGCCGGTATAGAGCATGGCGTGATTGAACTCGACGCCGGAAGCTGCCTTGGGCATGATTCCTCCCTATCCGTGTCTATCGATGTGTATCGGTGGCTATAATCTTACCGCGGCGCACGCGGGCCCGGGCCGCGCGCGAAACTCGACATCGGCGGGGGCGGAGGAGGTTCCGGCTCAGGCGCAGGCTTCTTGGGCCGCGCATCCAGGCGGGTGAGAATCATCTCTTCTTTCGCCCGCTGGAACTTGGGCGTCCCCGGAACCAAGCCGGCTGGGCCGCCACCACCATTTCATCGGTGATCTCGAGCGACGCCGGCAGGTATTTCTGGAAGTAATTGCGGATCCGGTCCTGCACCATGCGCTGCTCGGAATAAACCAGCAGATACATCACCAGCTCGCCCGGCGCTTTCACCAGGACCTGGTATAACTGCGACGCCTTCTGCAGCTTCGGGCTCTTCAGCTCGCGCTCCAGCTTCTTTGCCGCGGCCTCCAGCTTCTGCCACGGAGTTGACCTCAGCCTTGGTCAGCGCCGCGGCCGAGACCAGCGCGCTTCGTTCCTTGGCGTTCAGCTTCTCCATCAGCACCGTCAGGAACAGCGGCATCCCGTTCATGCGGTAATCCGACCGGAACCAGTTGGCGCGCCTTTTGCAGCTTCTGGAACGTCGCTAGGTTCAGCTTGGGACCGGCCAGCGCGGGGGAATACAACTCGATCAGCTTCTCATCTTCCAGCGCCTTGATCAAATCCCCGGCCAGCGGCTCATCCGCGACGTGACGCAGCTCCGCGCCCAGCGCCTCCGCCGTGATGCGCGTCAGCATTTCGGCTTCGCGGGCGTTTTCGTATTGCAGCGCGGTGCGCTCGTCGATCGCGTAGCCCAGCCGCACTTTGAAGCGGATCAGCCGCAGCATGCGCGACGGATCGTCGTAGAACGAATAGTTGTGAATCGCGCGCAGCTCCTTGCGCTCGATGTCGCCCACGCCGTTGGTGGGATCGATCGGCAGCCCGAGCGAGGCTTTATTCAGCGAAAGCGCGATCGCGTTCACGGTGAAATCGCGGCAGCGCAGATCTTCGTGAATGGTGGCCGGAGTCACCTGCGGCTTCGCCGCCGGATTTCGGGAAACGTCTCCGTGCGCGCCATCGCCGATCTCCGCCGTCACGCCGCCCGGGAACCGCATCTCGGCGCTTTTGCGCAGGTCGTCGGTCGAAACGATGGTCGCGCCGTGCTTTTCGGCCGCTTTCGCGAGCTTTAGCGCGCTGCCTTCCACGGTGAAGTCCAGATCGCGCACCGGGAAACCGCCCAGCATGTCGCGCATGCGCGCCGCCGGTGAGGAACAGATTAACGCCGGCCGCGCCGGCCAGCTCCTGCATCTGCCCACCACGCGGAACTGGTCCGCGCTCAGGTGGCTTTCCAGCATGAACATGTAATCGCTCATTCGAACCTGTCCTCAGACTCCCGCCGCGCACCGCGCTCAAGCACGCGGGTGATGTTGGTCGACGTCTCACGCAGCCGCCGCCGCGCCACGTGCGTGTAAACCTGCGTGGTGGAAATGTCGGCGTGCCCCAGCATGATCTGCACGCTGCGCAGATCGGCTCCGCCCTCCACCAGGTGCGTGGCGAAACTGTGCCGGACCACGTGCGGCGTCAGGCTGCGAAAGATCCCCACGCTGCGCCCGTAGCCCCGGAGCAATCTCCAGAACGCCTGCCGCGTCATAGCCGAACCGCGCGCGGTCACGAACAGAAACCGGCTGGCGCGGCCCTTCAGCAGCCGCGGACGGCCTTCGCCCAGATACCGGTCGATGGCCTCGCCCGCCGCTTCGCCGAACGGAACCAGCCGCTGCTTGTTGCCTTTGCCGGTCACCCGCAGCACTCCCATGTCGCGCTCGACCGCCGACAGCTCCAGGCGGCACAGCTCGGTGACCCGCAACCCGGTGGCATACAGCAGCTCGAGCATGGCCCGGTCGCGCAACCCGGTCGGCTTATCGAACGGCCGGAGCCGCCAGCAACCGCTCCACCTCGTCCCGATTCAGATACTTCGGCAGCGTGGTCCATTGCCTGGGCAGGCGCCAGAAACTCGGTCGGATCCTGCTCGATCGCCCCCTCCCGCATCAGAAAGCGTAAAAATTGCGCAGGGTGGTGATGTGGCGGGCAATCGACCGGGCCGACAGCCCCGCGCCATACAAAGACTCGACATAGGCCGCCAGATGCTCCGTGGACGCTTCTGTCACGGGATCGGAAGTCCAGAGCTAAGTCTTTGCAAATCAATTTGATATGAATGAAGCGAGTTCGCCGCCAAGCCCTTTTCGACGCGGCAAAAGTCGAGAAAGGACTTGGCTGGTCCGGACAGCGAGCCAGACGCGGCACCGTCGCCTGCATTGAGCCAATGATACAATACTTGCGAAATTGTTTGAAAGGAAATCCTCGAAGAAAGGCCGTTAAGTGGCTGCTATCCACCAACAAAAAGGTCTTGGTCGCCCGCTTCGACCGGGAAACTCTGCACGGTTTCGTCCAGACGCCGGGCGGTTTCTGGTGCCGATTCGGTCGAGTTGCTGACGCCGGAGGGCACGCTTGCTCCAGGTTCCCTATTCCGAGACTAAAGCTGTTTGTTTTGTTCGAGATTTCGATGCCGGCGAGACCTGGCGCGAGCATCGGACTTTGCCGCGCGCCCCAAATCGCCGGGTCTGTGGGTGCGATTGCAGTTTCGCGACGGCGATTCGATCGAGGGGATGCTCGCCAACAACCTGCTTCTGGTTGAACCCAACGGATTCAACATCATCCCGCCAGATCCGACGTTTCAGAATCAGCGAATCTTCGTGCCGCGGGCGGCCTTGGAAGAGGTGCAGGTGCTGGGCGTGATCGGCAGCGCGCTAAAACGGCGGCCGGCCAAGCGTGCGCCCAAGGATGAAGGGCAAATCGAGTTGTTCGGCGACCGCTAAATCGTCACCGGCGAGGACAGCAGGGATACGCGCAGATCCATCCACCGGTTATCGAGCGTGTTCTGGACCAGAGTCAGCTTGTCGACCTCAAACCACCGTGCGCCTGGGAATTCCCGCCAGCGGCGGGACGCCAGTTCCACGGCCGCTGCGACCTTTTCGGGTTTCAGATCCTGCCCGACGGTGATATGCGGATGGTATTCGAAAGGCTCCTCAAAGGCCACGCAACCTGCGTTCAACACGTCGTGTAAACGCTTTAACGCGCTGTGGCCCATCTTCAGGGACACATACACCACCTGCGTTTGCGGAAAAACGTCCACCTGGCCCAGTTCCACCCGGAGCGGCTGGAAGTCGCGTAACGCGTCCTGTATTTCGCGCCAGGCATCTTCGGGGAGGCACCCCAGCGGACGCGGCGGGAGCACGGTGACGTGAGCCCTGGCGTGACATTCGGTAACCAGTTCGGTGCGGAGGTGATCAAGGTATCCGGCAAGCGGATCCGGCAGGTAAGAAACCAGGGCAAAGGAATTGATCGGACTTCCCCCGCCGTTACCACTACATCCCATTACTACAGCCCATTCTCCAGTTATTCTACATTTATTCTACTGCGGCCGCTTCCATCGGGGCGGACTCGGGTTCCCCGGCATCGGGCTTGGACTCCGGAACAATCCACTGCGCTTCTTCAAATCCCACAAATTTGCAGATTCGTAACGTTCCGTTTTCGAGCTCCAGGATGTCACCGACCTCGAGCGGCGTACCGGCGTCGCGCAGCGCGAAGTACGCGCTGTAGGCCGACCTGGATTCAATCGAAACTCCCGGTTCGTAATCGCGCGGCTTTACGCTCGCCATGCCGGCGACGTGCGGCGCGGAGCGGAAATTGGCGCGCAAATGATCCTTCAAACGATGGATTCGAAAGGAGGGCATAGCCAGATTATCGCTCAATACAATTCAGAATGGAAATGTTTTTTGCAGCCTGATAACCCTGCTCCATCCAGCGTTCGATGTTGTCCTGTTTCCAGCGCAGGGCATCGTGCATGGACCCGAGCGGGCGGGGCGTTTTGATCATCGTCAGCTCGACTCCGGGCGGCAAGGGCGGATTATGTCCGGCGGCGCGCCGGAATCCTTTGACGAAGGGCTTCATCCACATCGAGGGAATTTCCGGCAGCGCGTGCAGAGCCACGATATGCGTCGCTCCCAAGTCCACGGCAGCGTACACCGGGAGCGGATTCAGCAATCCGCCGTCGCAATACCAGCGCGCATCAATGCGATACATGCGCATCACGCCGGGAATCGCACAGGAAGCTGCCAGATGGCGCCACGTCGCTTCGCTGTTCCTGACCACGCGCGGCTTCAGGCGAAGCGAATCGGTCAGGACCACTGCGTAGTCGGAGGCGAGTGGCCGTTCGTGCATCAGATTGCGAACGGTTTGCGGCAAATCCCCGAGCACTGCCAGCTCCGGACGCATCCAGAACCCGGCGAGCTGATCCGGCGTGGCTCCCGACGCGATGGCATATCCGTTGAGAGATCCTACGGACGCGCCCACCACCAAGTCGGGACGGAAGCGATCGGCGAGAGCGCGCCACGCCCCGGCCTGCCATGCACCGAACATTCCACCACCGGAGAGCACCAGCGCGGTTTTCATTTGCGTCCCCCGGCTCTTACAATAAAGGACGTATCCGCTGCATGGAAGAATTCGATTCCACCCGCTACGGTCCGGACGTGGCTCGTGTGCTGGCGCTCGACGGCAACGGCAGGCGTCCCATGCCGCTCACTTGCACGGCCGGTTTGTGTCCTGAGGCGCATCAACTGTTGAAAACGCTGAAACCCGGCGATCTGTTCCCGAAAGCGGCGGATCCGACGGCTCCCATGGCGGGATTGTGGCTGTATTTTTCGGGCGTCGAGGAAGCCCACGAGCTGGTGAACGATTCTTCTGAGCGCGAATGCGAGCTGTGGCATGCGATTGTGCATCGCCAGGAGCCGGATTCGGGCAATGCGGCGTACTGGTTCCGCCAAGTGGGCAAGCATCCGGCGTTTGAGAAGATCGCGCGCGCGGCGGCGAAAATTCTGGACCATCTTCCCGAGGCCGAGTTTCGCATCGGCAAATGGGATCCGTTCGCGTTCATTGCGTTTTGCGAACGCGCCCGCGCGCAGCCGGCGACGGTGCATGAGCAGGCGGCCCTCGAAATTCAGCTCGCCGAGTGGCAAATCTTATTCGATCATAGCGCGGGAGCCCAATGAGGCCGCGCACGTTTCTATGGCTGCTGGCGATCGCGGCCGTCGCGGCGCTGATCTGGGGATTGACGAAATGGAGAAAGCAGCCGCCCGAGGTGCAGTTTGCGCGAGCGACGCGCGCGACCATCGTCAGCGCGGTTCCGACCAACGGCAAAGTTGAGCCGATCGAATGGGCGCAGGCGCGCGCGGAACGGCCGGGGCCGGTCGAGAAGATTCTGATCCAGCGCGGTGCGAATGTGAAGAAGGATCAGCCGCTGGTGGAGCTCGATTCGACTGAGGCGCACGCCAATCTGCAAGCCGCGCAGGCTCGCATCGTGCAGGCCAACGCGGATTTGGATGTGATCAAGCGCGGTGGACGCGCCACCGATCTCGCCGAGATTCAAAGCGGCCTGGATCGCGCGCATCTCGAATGGCAGCAGGCACAGAAAGACTACGAAGTGCTGGACCGGCTGGAAAAAAAGCAAGCCGCGACCGCGCAAGAGGTGAATCAGGCCAAGGAACGCATGGATCGCGCGCAGCTTCAGATCAAGGGGTTTGAAGAGCGCCGCGCGGCGCTGGCGAGTTCTTTCGATCGCGCTTCGGCGCAAGCTCGCCTCGAAGATGCGCAGGCCGCGGCTCGCGTCGCCGACATGCAGATCCGCCAGAGCGTGGTGCGCGCGCCTATTGACGGAACGGTGTATCAGTTCGATTTGAAACCGGGCGCGTATCTCAATGCCGGTGACGCGGTGGCCTCTATCGGCCGTCTGGATCGCGTGCGGGTGAATGTGTACGTTGACGAGCCCGACCTGGGCCGGGTCGCCAAAGGCATGCCTGCCGTGATCACGTGGGACGCGTTGCCGTCGCGCCAGTGGGAGGGCGAAGTGGATCGCACCGCGACGCAGATCGTCGCGTTGGGCACCCGGCAGGTGGGGGAAGTGGTGTGCCTGATTCGCAATCCCGATCTCGATCTGCTGCCGGGGACCAACGTCAACGTAGAGATTCGCGCGCAGACGGTGGAGAACGCGATTTCGATCCCGAAAGAAGCCGTGCGCACGGAGCATGGGGAGACCGGGGTTTACCTGCTCGTTGAGGATCACATTGAGTGGAAGAAGGTGACGCTGGGGGTCGCCAACACTACACGGACTCAGGTGGATGGGTTGAATGAGGGGAATGCGGTCGCGATGTATTCGGATAGGCCTCTGCAAGGAGGGATGGTGGTGAAGGCGGTGTTCCCTAAATAAGTTCTGGTGTACAATCGTACACAGGTGGCCGAGATTGAATGGGACGCCCGGAAGGCGGCAAGCAACGCTCGAAAGCATGGCATACAATTCGCCGATGCTGTCACGGCGTTGGAAGACGATCGTGCGATCACGTTGCGGGACGACTCTGATAACGAGGAGCGCTGGGTCACCTTGGGGATGGATGCGCTGGCGAGGATTTTAGTGGTCGTGTATTCCTGGCGGGGCGACCGTGTTCGAATCATCTCCGCGCGGCCGGCAACGCAAGCGGAATCCCGGCAGTATCTGGAGAACACATGAAGCAGGAATACGATTTCAGCAAGGGCAAGCGCGGCGCGGTGTTGCCGGCTCCCACCGGGAAAACACGAGTCACCATTCGGCTGGATAGCGATGTGCTGGACTGGTTCCGCAACGAGGTGGACAAAGCCGGCGGCGGCAACTATCAGAGCCTGATCAATCTGGCGCTGCGGGATTTCGTGAGCCGAAGCCGGGAGCCGCTGGAGAACACGCTTAGGCGCGTGATACGAGAAGAGCTTAGGCGCGCGGGATAGCGATCGAGATGGCGGCGTTCGAGCCGCCATCCCGCAAAGGTCTATTCCCTAAAAGAAGTGATTTCTGCGCTCGCCGTCATAAACTCCGGTCCCCAGGCAGCACTTTTTGAAATCTTCGGCCGGAACCGCAGGGACACGGGTCCTGACGCCCGAGTTTTTCGATCAACTCTTTTTCGCCGTGCACGATCCTGAGACCGCGCTTGACGCTGGTTTCGGAAGGGAACCCCTTGCGGCGCTTGCTACTGCGCTCGAAAGGAGGATTGGTTGATATTGATTTGGTCTTGCATGGGAGCCTCCTGCTGCAGGTCCTAATATAGCAGAGCGGCATTCCGCGCTATCCGCACGCTACCCGGCAGATCGCGGCGAGGCTGGCGTCGACGTCTGCTTCCGTCGTGGCCCAACATGACACGCTGATACGCATGGCGGCGCGGCCGTGCCATTCGGTTCCTCCGCACCAGCAGGTTCCTTCGGTCTGCACGTCGCGAATCACGCGGCGGGTTTTTTCGTCATTCCCGAAAGATACCAGCACCTGATTCAGGACCACGTCGTTCAACACTTCGAATCCGGCTTTGCGCAAACCTTCAGCGAATCGCGTAGCGAGGCGGCAATTTCCCTCGATCATTTCCGCTAGCCCGCGCCTGCCGAGCGATCGCAAAGCGGCCCAAATTTCGATTCCGCGCGAGCGCCGGGAAGCTTCTGGAGTATATAGAGCCGGCTCACGGTGGTCGCTCATAGTGAGGTACGCCGCGTTGCCGAACCCCATTGCATTTTTGAGATGCGCCCCGTCGCGGACAAACGCGAGGCCCGAATCGTAGGGGACATTCAGCCACTTGTGACAATCCGTGGCCCACGAATCGGCGTTCGCGAAGCCGTTCATCAGATGTGCGCGATTCGGCGCTGCGGCGGCCCATAAGCCGAAGGCTCCATCGACATGGACCCACGCTCCGGCCGCTCGCGCTTGCGCGCAGATTTCTTCGGCTGGATCGAATGCTCCCGTGTTGACGTTGCCCGCCTGGATGCAAACCAGAGTCCGATCGTTCAGCGGAGGCAGAAGATCCGCGCGCATGCGGCCCTGATCGTCGGCGGGAACGCGCGTCACTCGCGTCCGGCCGAATCCGAGCATCGCCAGGGCCTTCAGCAACGACACATGCACTTCGGCTCCGACTACCACTGTGATCTCGGGAGCGCCGAACATGCCGCGATCTTCGACGTTCCATCCCGCCCGCGCGAGAAGCGCATGACGCGCCGCTGAGAGCGCCGTGAAGTTCGCGACGGTTGCGCCGGTCACGAAACCTACTCCGCTGGTCGCGGGGAATCCGAAAATGTCGATGAGCCAGGCTGACGCGATCTCTTCGATGCGAGCTCCCACCGGCGATTGCGCGAATAAAGCGGTGTTTTGGTCCCACGCGGTCGCGAGCCAGTTTGCCGCCATCGCCGCGGGCAGCGAGCCTCCGGTTACGAAGCCGAAGTAGCGGCCGCCGGTGGAGGCGATGGTCGCAGGCGATCCCGCTTGGTCTAGCAGCGCGATAACTTGCTCGGGATCGAAGGGCGCATCGTTCAGCGGACCGCTGAGCGTTTCCAATTCCGCGATGTCTTCGGGCGTGGGCGCTACGCGCCGCGTGCGGATTCCCGACACGTATCGAGCCGCCCGCGCGGCGGTATCGGCCAGCAGTTTATTCTCGTTCATCAAGTTTTCCGCAAAACCCGAGCTGCCTCCGCCGCGCGATCGAACTCCTGCTCGATCTCCGGATTGCGCAGGCTGTGCCGCAGTTCTTCGAGCTTCTGAACGAACGAGCCGAGCGCGGCATCGATGGGACCTGCATTGGTCGCAAAAATGTCGCGCCAGATTTCATAGGGGCTCAGCGCGAGCCTGGTCAAATCGACCGCTGCCGGTCCCGCCACGCGCGCGGCTCCTGGTTCGCCTGCAATCGATGCGGCCAGCGCGGTCGAAACCAACTGCGGCAAATGCGACGTCAGCGCGACCAGGCGGTCATGTTCCTGCGCGTCCAGAATCACCACGCGCGCGCCCATGCGCTTGATCCAGCGTTCCAGTTCGGCATCGGGCGAGGTCAGGACGTAAGGACGGCCGCGAAACAGCTCGGCTTCGGCTTCCGCAACGCCGCGCGTTTGTTTTCCCGCCATGGGATGCCCGCCGACGAAACGCCCGCGGCGGATACGCTTCGTCGCTCGCGCGACAATCGCGGCCTTGGTGCTGCCCGCGTCCGTGATCAGGGTGCCCGGCCACACGTGCGGATCGATTTCGTCGAGCGTCGCTAGAATCCGTTCAATGGGCTGCGCGAGGTAGATTAGGTCGGACTGACCCGCCGCATCGCGCAACGGCAGCGCTTCATCGATCACGCCGCGTTCCAGCGCAACGCGAACCGTGTCAGGCGAGCTGACGCCGATAATTTTCCCAGCGAATCCCGCCTTGCGCAACGCCATCGCGAAGGAGCCGCCGATCAGGCCGACGCCCGCCACAGTGACGACGCTCCAGGGCTTGCTTTCGGTCACGCAGACCTGCCCACCGCCGCCGCGATCGCGCGGATTTGCGCCATCATCTCGGCGAACTGCGGAGGCGTCAGCGTCTGCGCCCCGTCGCTCGCGGCCTTGTCGGGATCGGGATGCACTTCGACGATCAGCCCGTCCGCTCCGGCGGCGATTGCGGCGCGCGCCATGGGGAGAACCAGGTCGCGACGGCCGGTGCCATGAGACGGATCGCCGATGATCGGAAGATGCGAAAGCTTCTTGATCACCGGGATCGCCGAAATGTCCATGGTGTTGCGCGTATACGTTTCGAAGGTACGGATCCCCCGCTCACATAGGATCACGTCGTAGTTTCCTCCGCTCATAATATATTCGGCGGCTAGCAGCAATTCCTCGATGGTGGCCGAATTTCCGCGTTTCAGTAGTACCGGCTTACGTAGTTTACCCACTTCGCGAGTAGATTGAAGTTCTGCATATTGCGCGCGCCGACTTGCAGAATATCGGCGTAGGTCATCAGCATGGGGAGCTGGGTGTGATCCATCACCTCGCTGACCACCAGCAGTCCGCGGCGGTCCGCGGCGGCGCGCATCAGCTTCAATCCTTCTTCGCCCATACCCTGAAAACTATAGGGCGACGATCTCGGCTTGAAGGCTCCGCCGCGCATGATCTGCGCGCCTTGCGCGGCCACGATTTCCGCTACTTGTTCGATCTGCTCGCGGCTTTCGACGCTGCACGGACCGGCCATGGTCACTACGTGCGGCCCGCCGATTTCCACCTTTCCGATTTTCACGACGGTTCCCTGCGGGCGGAAATGACGGCTGGCCAATTTGTAAGGCGAGACGATGCGGTGGCACTCTTTCACGCCTTCCATCACTTCGAAATCCACCGGGTCCATGTCCTCCACGGGACCCACGCCGCCAAGCACCGTGTGCATGACGCCGGTGGAGCGGTGCACGGTGAACCCCAAGCTGACCAGGCGGTCGATCACGGCCTGGATCTGCTGGTCGGTCGCGCCCTGCTGCATCACCACTAACATTGTTTGTCTCCTGATTCGCGGCGCATTCTTTGGAGGCTGCGCATTTCATCGATAATTCGTTCGAAAATCCGCTTCAGCGCGTCGGCGGCCAACGGACCCTGGTTATGCTCCACCACGTTTCGAAACACGTCTTCTTCGCGCTTAGGCTCGTAAATGGGAAGATGAACCGCTTCTTTCACTTGCCCGATCTCTTCAACGACGCGCGTGCGGCGATTCAGCAGCTCCAGCAGTTCGCGGTCGATGGAATCGATCTGGTCACGATATTTTCTGAGAATTGCCGTCGCTTCTTCGCGCGTCATTTGTCAATCCCCTGGCGCAGGGAGCGCGCGAAGGTTTCCACATCGCCGCCCTGTTCGATCAGCCGGACGAAGGCGCTGCCTACCACTACGCCGTCGGCAATCTGCGCGACCTCGCGAGCCTGGTCCGGTGTTGAGATGCCGAAACCGACTGCGAGCGGCAGCTTGGTGACCGCGCGCATCTGGTTCACCAGGGGAGCAACTGCGTTCGAAAGCGACGCCTGCTCTCCGGTCACGCCGGTGCGAGAGACCAGATACACGAAATCCGCTCGAATATTCGGCGACGAGCTTCAGGCGGGCGGGCGTCGAAGTAGGGGCAGCGAGAAATACCGTGTCGAGTCCGGCAGCTCGCATGGCTTTTACATATGGGGCGGCTTCTTCGACGCTCAAATCTGTTAGCAGGCATCCGTCGATTCCGGCGGCCTTTGCATCGCGGGCCAGCGCATCCAGGCCGTAGCGCATCACGGGGTTCAAATAGGTGAACAAGAGCAGCGGGATCTGCGATTTTTCGCGAATCTGCCGTGCTATGGTTCAAGACTTTCTTTACAGTAGTACCGGCTTTGAGAGCTCGTTCGGCGCCGCGCTGAATCACGGGACCGTCGGCAATCGGGTCGGAAAACGGCACGCCGAGTTCGATCAGGTCCGCGCCGCCGCGCTCGAGCGCGGCCACCAACTCCGGAGTCTTCTCCGGCGTTGGGTCGCCCGCGGTGATGTATGCGATCAGGCGCTTTGCGCTTAAAGATCGACTGAATTCGGCTCATCGAGTTCCCGCAAATGTTCGCGATAAATATCAGTGTCCTTGTCGCCGCGGCCGGATAAATTCACGATGAATACTTTCCCTGCGGCCGCGGGGGCTCGCCGGATCGCCTCCGCCACGGCATGCGCGGATTCGAGCGCGGGAATGATTCCTTCCGTCCGCGCCAGGCGCAGCGCTGCCGCCAGCGCTTCCTGATCGCCCACCGAGGTGTATTCCGCGCGGCTCTGGTCGTGCAGCCAGGCGTGCTCCGGCCCGACCATCGCATAATCGAGGCCCGCTGAAACGGAGTGCGTCAGCGACACCTGCCCGTCTTCATCCTGAAGCACGTAGCTATGCGCGCCGTGAAGTACTCCAGGCGATCCTCCGGAGAATCGCGCGGCATGCTCGCCCAGACGGTCGCTATGTCCGCCCGCTTCGACGCCGATCAACTTCACGTTTGCGTCGCCCAGGAACGCGTGAAACATCCCGATCGCGTTGCTACCGCCGCCGACGCATGCGATTAGCACGTCCGGCAATCGTCCTTCGCGTTCGAGAATCTGCCCGCGCGCCTCTTCCCCGATCACGCGGTGAAATTCGCGGACCATCAGCGGATACGGATGCGCGCCCAGCGCTGAGCCCAGCAAATAATGGGTGGTCGCTACGTTCGTCACCCAATCGCGCATGGCTTCACTGATCGCATCCTTCAGCGTGCGGCTGCCATTCTTGACGCACACGACTTTGGCGCCCAGCATCCGCATGCGGAACACGTTCAGGCGCTGTCGCCGCATGTCCTCTTCGCCCATGTAGACGGTGCAATCGAGGCCGAACAGCGCGCACACGGTCGCCGATGCCACACCATGTTGACCGGCGCCGGTCTCCGCGATGACTCGTTTCTTGCCCATCCGCACGGCGAGCAGCGCCTGCCCCAGGCAGTTGTTAATTTTGTGCGCGCCGGTGTGCAGCAGATCTTCGCGCTTCAAATAGATCTTCGCCCCGCCGAGCAATTCACTCAAATGCCGCGCAAAATACAGCGGCGTGGGCCTGCCTGCGTAATTTTTCAGCAGGTCGGCGAGTTCGGCCTTGAATTGAGGATCCGCCGACGCTTCACGAAACGCCAGCTCCAGCTCTTCAAGCGGCGCCATCAAAACTTCGGGGACAAAGCGCCCGCCGTACGGTCCGAAATGTCCGGTAGAATCCGGTTGCGAAATGGTCATGATACTTCCCGAGCGGCTTGGATAAATCGCCGCACCTTTTTGTGATCTTTAATTCCCGGCGCGGATTCGAGACCCGAACTGGCGTCAACGCCCCACGGGTGCGCAACGCGAATCGCTTCCGCCACGTTCGACGCGTCGAGTCCCCCGGCGATGATCACTTTTTCCGCCGCGCCGCGGGCGATGCTCCAGTCGAAGGAAACTCCGTTGGCCGATCCATCCAGAAACAGGGCGTCGTCGCCTTGAAGCGCCTTTGCCGGCGAGTTTCCAACTCGAATCGCCCGCCACACTCGCGTTCCTTCCGGCGCCGCATCGCCATAAACCTGCGCGATGTCGAGCTTCGCGGACCGCATCACAGCCTCAATCGCCGCCGCTGTTTCATCCACGAAAACACCCACGCGCAACGCATCGAGCGATTCGCCCAGTTCGCGAGCCCGTTCCGGAGTCACATAGCGCTGGCTCGGCTTATAGAAAATAAACCCGATGGCCGATGCACCGGCTTCGACCGCCGCCAGTGCGTCCTCACGACGCGTGATTCCGCAAACCTTAATCATCATGACGATCTCAGCGCCCGCAACGCCGCCGCCGGGTCTGCAGATTTCATCAGGTGCTCGCCGACTAGGAATGCCTGATAACCCGCGTCTTGAAGCTTCTTCACGTCCGAGGCGGAATGAATCCCGCTCTCGCTCACTTTGACGACGGAATCGGGGATTCTCTTGGCCAATTCCAGCGATGTTTCGAGCGTGACTTCAAATGTGCGCAAATTCCGGTTGTTTACTCCGATAATCTCGGCACCCGACCCGAGCGCCGCGTCCAGTTCGCTCGCCTCGTGAACTTCCACCAGCGCGGCTAATCCGAACTGCGCGGCGAGTTCGCGAAACCTCGTCATCTCCGCTTCATCGAGCACGGCTGCGATCAACAGAATCGCGTCCGCGCCGTGCGCCGCGGCTTCGATGACATGAAATTCGTCGATAGTAAAATCTTTTCGCAGTGCTGGAATTTTCACCGCCGCTCGCGCTGCTTCCAGATCCCGCAAGCTGCCTTGGAAAAACTCGCGATCGGTTAGCACGCTCAAGGCAGCCGCTCCGCCCTCCGCGTAAGCGTGCGCGATCGACTCGGGATCGAATTCGGTGGCCAGCACGCCCTTACTCGGCGAGGCCTTCTTGATCTCGGCAATAAATGCCGGTTGGCGAGCGGTTAGCGCCGCTCGAAAATCCCGAACATCGCGGCGATCCACGGCGCGTTTTTCGAGCTCGCCGCGGCGCGATTGCGCTTCCGCAAGCTCGGCGCGTTTGTGGTCGACAATTCGGGCCAGGATGTCGGGAACGGCTTTAACCATGGAGGGGAAACCCTCATGGTAACATCAGCCGCAGCCGAATCCCAGTCGCCGGGTCGACCGCGATTTCGAGAGATCCCCCGTGTGCGTCCACCATCCGGCGCGCGCTTTCAAGACTCAACGTGGCCCCCGGGCACAGCGAGCCTTCCTGCCGATACCCGGGAGCGCTGGTCTCCATCTCTACCATTACTCCGCGCGGCGCGGGCGACGTGCGCACGGTGACCGGATGATCCTTGGTCGACACGGAGCGAAACAGCATCAGGAGATTGTCGATCAACGCCGGATCCGCGTCCACGCGCGGCAGGTCTTCGCACAACATCATCATTGGCGCATCGCCGGAGGGAAACCGGGCAGCTACGGTCCGGCGTATCAGATCTTGCAGATCCGCCGGTCCGCGAGCGGCAGGCCTTGGCTCGGCCAGTTGTTGCGCGCTGGTCAGAATCCAGCCGGTTTGTTCCACCAGCCGCTGGATCCGGTCGAGCTGCTCATGCACTTTTTCGTCGCCATGCGGCAGGACCAGCGTCAAATAGTACGCGATCGATTCGATGGTGCTGAGCGGTTGACGCAACTCGTGCGCGATGGTACTGAGAGCAGTGGCTGACTGGGCCGCGGCGCCCGAACCCGTAAGAGCGCTCATCGGGTGACGATACCGCGACGCGACGCCAGAGTCAATCTTGAAAAACTCAACTCAGTTTTGAGCGGACCTTCTCGCTCAGGGTCTTCCCGTCGACCCTCTTCCCGGCGAGTTTCGCCTGGGCCGCTCTCATCACGATGCCCATCTGCTTCGCCGTCGTCGCTCCCGTCTCTTGCATCGCCGCCGCGATTGCGGTTTCCACTTCCGCTTCCGTCGGAGCCGCGGGCATGTAGGACTCGATCAGCTTCAACTCAGCTTCTTCTTTGTCCGCGAGTTCCGGGCGATTGCCGGTCCGGAACATCTCCGCGGCCTCGCGACGCTGTTTGATCAACGTGGTCAGGATCTGCAGCTCCGCCGCTTCGTCGAGCGGCTTCATGGTGTCCACTTTGTACTTCATCAGCGCAGCTTTGATCATTCGCAGCGCGTCCAGCCGCGATTGTTCGCTGGCCTTCATCGCCGCGGTCATGTCTTTTTGGATCTGATCGATCAGGGGCATTTGTTACTAGTGTATTCGTTCGCGGTATCCTTGAAATAACTCCTATGCATATCAAAAAGCAACGTCTGCTTACTCCGGGGCCGACGCCCCTTTATCCCAAGGCTCTGTACGCCATGCTGGGGTCGGATCTGCATCATCGCACCGACGATTTTCGCAATGTTTACAAATCTGTTCTCGCCGATCTCAAAGAATTGATGGGCACCGCCAACGACGTTCTGGTGCTGGTTTCTTCGGGCACTGGAGCGATGGAAGCGTCCGTCACGAATTGCTTTTCTCCAGGCGATCGCGTGATCGTCTGCTCCGCTGGAAAATTCGGCGAGCGTTGGGCCGAAATCACCAAGGCATACGGTTTGAATGTTCTGCTCCTGGAGCAGCCGTATGGGAAAACCGTCAGCCCGCAGGCGCTCGAACAGGCGCTGGCCGCGAATCCCGATGTCAAAGGAGTGTTCGTCCAAGCTTCTGAAACCTCCACCGGCGCCGCTCACGATGTCAAAGCCATGGGCGAAGCCGTCAAGAAGACGCAAGCCATTTTCGTCGTCGACGCCATCACCGGACTCGGCACCATGCCGCTCGACATCGATGGCTGGGGACTGGACATCGTCATCGGCGGATCGCAAAAAGCGTTCATGGTCCCGCCCGGAATCGCGTTTCTGTCGATCAGCCCGAAAGCGTGGGCTCTCATGGATACCGCCAAGCTGCCGCGATTCTATTTCAACCTCAAGAAGGAAAGAAAGAACGCGGTGAACGGCGAGTCCAGTTGGACCCCGGCCACTTCTCTCATGTTGGGAATGGCCGAGGCGTTGAAATACATCAAGACCTTGGGAATGGATAAGCTGGTCGATAATGCGCAGCAGCTTGCTCGTGCGACGCGCGCGGCTTGCAAGGCGCTCAACCTCGAATTGTTCTCGCCCGATAGTCCCAGCGCTTCCGTTACCGCGGTGAAAGCCCCGGCCGGAATGGATTCGGGGGTCATCGTGAAAGAATTCAAGAACCGCTTCGGCTCCATCATCGCCAACGGCCAAGGCTCGATGAAAGGGCAGATTTTCCGCATCGCGCACCTGGGCTATTTCGATTTCGCGGACCTGTTCGCGATGGTCGCCGAGCTGGAACTGATCCTGCACGCCAACGGTGCGCCGGTGAAACTCGGTGCAGGAGTCGCGGCGGTGCAGCAGGCGTACGCTGAAATCGCGATCACCCGGAAAGAAACCGTGAACGCTTAATATCGTTACTACGCGCGCTCGCTTGCTGACGAGCCTGTGTGAAACGCGAAAAATGAACGCTCGGTCACGCGCGCGGCTCCGCAGGTAGCTGATCTGACACGTCACCGGAACGGCGGCACGGCGGTTACGGCGCGATTCTTGCCGCTTCTTACACAGGCTCTGACGCGGGAGTCTCTGAATCGGGAGATCGCTATCTAACGCCGCGACCGTCCTGTGCGAAAAGTGACCATCCACCGCTCCCCGTGGTCGCGGCTCGTGGGCCGGCGTTCCCAAATGTTCAGCAGCTTATGCGCGCCGCGATCAAAGGAAGGTAGATATAGCCGGTTTCACACAGACCCGTCATCATAACGAAATTCCGCGGCACGCCGCTAGTCCCTAAGCCCCGAGACCATCGCAAAAGCGTCGATCTTCTGGTACATCAAGCGCGGCGCGGCCATCATCGGGAACACCGCCCAGCGCGCCGCGATCGGCAGCATGATGCTGCGCGACGGAGTCTCGATGGTGTGCTCCAGCTTGGTTTCCACAATGCGCTTGACATCGCCGCGGACGCGCTCCAGGCTGCCCTGCCGCGGCAGCAGCGCCACTAGAGTCGGTCCGCTCCAGCGGAATAACTGATCGCCGGAGCTCAACTGCTTCCGGATCATGCGGGTAAATGCGACCAGAACCTCGTCGCCAACCTCTCTTCCGAACCGCAGATTAAAGGTCTGCAAGCGATCCAGCACCAGCACCGCGGCATACGATTCCGCTCCCGTCCGGCCCGCTTGGGCCAGCGCCGCTTCCGCATCGGGCCGAAAAGGCAGCCCGGTGACCGCGTCCAATGCCCCGTTTTCCCGCACCGCGGTTGTGCCCTTGCGGGCGTATTCCAGGCCCTGGGTCAGCTCTTCAATGATCTCTCCGGTTTCCTTGCGTTGCCGCTCGGATTCCTTGCGGATGTCGCCCAGACAGTCGGAAAGCTTGGCTTTGATCGAACGGACGTCGTTCAACTCTGACGCAACCAGCACTTGCTTTTCGATTTCGCCCAGCCGCGTGACATGGGTATCGCTGGCGGATGCGACCACCCCTACCGTGGACGTCAACATTTTCACGATGTTCTGCAGTTCCGTGGTCTGAAGAGTCCGTTGCCTCAGCGTGCGGCGATGATGATCCTGCAGCGCGCTCACAACCGCGTTCACGTGCAACAGCAGCTCTTCGGGCTCGATCTCATCGCCCAGAACATCCACGATGTCCTGAATCCCTTCACGGAATCGCGCGGTCACGTCGGCGTCGCCTTCCGCCGCGTGCTCTCCAATGCCCAGCACCAGAAGCCGTACGGCCTGCATCGCGGCCCTGTCCGCTTCGCCGTCCTTGGAGAGAAACTTTTTGATTGAAATCACAAGCGCCTACTCTTTTATCGGCGGTTTGGATGGTTCCTTCGACGCTAATATTTCGCCCGCCGCGCCGATATGTGACAGCAGCATGTCATCGATTGCAGATTCCTATCCGCCGCCTGACCAACCCAGCATCCACAGCATCCTGGATGAACCTGAGCATGATGGATTGCTGCGCCTGACGAAACTGGTTGAGCGCTTATTCCGCGTTCCCGTCGCCTATATGGCGCTGTTGGGGCCAGATCTCACTGTCGTCACCCGGATCGGATCCGGAACGGAGTGGTGGCCGTACTTGAAAAGAATCTATTCTCTTTCCGCGGCGCTCGCGAAACCATTCGTCTGGTCCGGTCCCGCGGAAGATCCTGGAGAGGAACTGATTTCCGGCGGCCTCAAGTTCTCGGCATCGGCTCCCCTCCGGTCGAGCGAGGGAACCGACCTTGGTCTGCTGGTGATCGCGGACGTGAAGCCCCGGCCCGATTTCTCTCCACAGGACGCCGACACTCTGGCCGAGCTCGCCGCAGTGCTCGCCGGCAAGATGGAACTGCGGACCATGGCGTGTGAGGCGCGCGAGACCGGGTTCTCCCTCAAAGAGGCCGAATCCCGCTTTCGCAACATCGCCAACTCCGCGCCGGTGCTGATTATCTATAGCGGCGCCGACGGCGGCCCGTGCTTTGTCAACAAGACTTGGCTGGATTTCACGGGCCGGAGCCTCGAAGAAGAGCTTCCCGACGGCTTTGCGGAATCGTTTCACCCCGACTATCGCGAGAGCGCCATGGAACAATACTGGGACGCCTTCCAGGCGCGCCGGCCCCTGACCCAGGAGTTTCCCATGCTGCGCCACGACGGGGAGTACCGTTGGATGCTGGCCCGTGGGATGCCGCGAGTCCAGAGCGACGGCACGTATGCCGGGTACATCGGTTGTCTCATCGATGTGACCGAACAGCGATCCGCGCTTCTCGACCTTCAGAAACAGAAACAGTGCACCGTGGCCATAGCGGAAGCCTCCGGCGCGATGTATCTCATTCTCGACCCTGAAGGCAGAATCGAGCAGGTCAGCCCCGTATGCCAGCGCCTCTCCGAGCGCGACCCTCTACAAATGTACGGCCGCTTCATTTGGGAGGTCTGCCACGCCGCCGCTCCGGAACCCGCAGTGATGCGCGACGCGATTCGGCAAGCCGCGTCCGGCCGCGCGGCCGTGCGGGTCCCCAGGGGAAACGTGCTGTGGACCCTTATGCCGATCCTGGCGGAGCATGGCGAACTGCGCGCTTTGGTCGCCAGCGCAACCGAACTCGGCGCGGCTCCAAAACTCCGGGCCTGCAACTGTTGCGGGCTGTTGTCGTGAAACTAAATCATCAGCACCACGTTTGAACGCCACGGCGTCTGAAACTTCGGATGAATATCCGAAAACAACTCGGCAGCAGCCCGTCCCGCGACATCGAATAGAACACCCGCGATTGCCCCAGCAGCATCACCAGAATCACGCTGGTCAACCCCAAGAGCGACCCGAGCTTCATCAGCTTCCCGGTCCACGGCAACCCTGGATGTGGTCTACGGCCACCGCCAGCGGAGCCGACAGGTTCAGGTCCTTATAATTGACTACCCCCGTGAGCACCATCGAATACAGGATGTAGAGCACTGGTGCAAACCGTCAGGGACCCGATACGGCTTCTGCGTGAGCAGATTCATAAAGTTGAAGTTCGACGATAACACAGTGTCCGAACGCGGGACGTTCCCTGGCGCCATTGACCGATTCTGGAATTGGGCGTAGACTGTGTGAAAAGTTACGGTAAGATGTGGGCCTCCGTGCGGGGGTTTGTTGTTGGGGAAAGGGTCCGCACGGAGGCTAGCTGCTTTGCTTAAATAGACGTACGATACCGCCCCAAGGTTTGTTCCGATTTAAAATTTCTTTGGGAATCTTTGTCGGATGAGCCCGACGTGTAACCGTTATACGCCATCTCCGGTATTGACAAACGACGTCGGCTATTTGAGTCCGGCCTGCGCCAGAAATTCCGAAGCCACCACCGCCGTCTGGCGGTGCTTCACGTCCACTTCCTCGTCCAGCTTGCGCATGATCTCGTTGCTGAACTTTCCGGACAATTCTTCCAGCGCCGGTTTCAGACGTGGCTCGTCGAGTTCCACTTCGTGCCGTACCAGGATGCACGCCTGGTAAGATCCGAACGCCTTTTTGTCATCGGTAAGGATGGTCCAGTCGTGGGCTGCCAGCGGACCATCGGTCGCATTCGCGGCGATCATGGTCACCTGCCCCAGTTCCATGGCTTTATACAGCAGTCCCAGATCCATGCTGCGCGGCGCCGACGACAGTGGCAGATGATACGTGTTCAACGCCGGCATGCCGTCCATCCGTTCCTGAAACTCGTACCCCACTCCCAGCTTCCAGCCCTGCGTCGCCTGCGCCGCTTCGCTCAGCGTGGAAACTTTGTACTTGCGTGCATCCTCTCCGGAAATCACCATTACAAATGTATTGTCGATCCCCAGCGGGTTGAGCAGATCCATCTGCGACTGGCGAGCCATCTCCAGCCGGCTTCGCTCCAACACCTGCGCCGGGTCCGACGAGGTCGTTTCTTTGAGGATTTCCGCCTCAATCGTTCCCGTATACTCCGGATACAAACTGATCTCCCCGTTGGCCAGGGCCTGATACGTCAGTAGCGTCCCGCCCAGGTTCAGTCTTCGCGTGACTTTCCTGCCCAGCCGGTGCTCCAGGTGTTGCGCGATGATCTCGCCCAGCACCACCTGTTCGGTGAAGTTCTTCGATCCCACCACCAGAGGCCTCTTGGAGTGGCCGCACGCGCCCAGCAGCAAAACCGCAATCAGAGTCACACCGCAAGTTTTCGTTCGATCCATCCCAATCCTCCGTCGGACGCCAGCGCAATCAGCGCCGCGGGCACCGCGCCCGCCAGAATCTGCACCGAATCCACCGACGCGACGCCGCGAAATATGAAAACTCCCAACCCTCCGCCGCCGATCGCAGCCGCGATGGTCGCGGTGCCTATCGTGGTCACCGTCGCCACGCGAATTCCGGCCAGAATGGTGCGCGCGGCCAATGGCAATTCCACTTGCCGGAGAATCTGCGTATCGGTCATCCCCATCGCCACGGCCGATTCGCGCACCGCCGGATCCACTCCCAGAATCCCCGCCAGCGTATTGCGCAGGATCGGAAGCAGCGCATACACCACCAGCGCGACAATGGCCGTCCGCGGACCGATCCCGCCGATCCACGGAATCGGAATTAAGAATCCGAACAGCGCCAGGCTGGGAATGGTCTGCAAAATATTCGCGAGCCCGAGCACGGGAGCTCTCCACGCGGCCCGCCGGGTCATCAGCACGCCAAGCGGAACGCCGATCGCGATGGCGATCGACATAGCGGTCAGAACCAGCACCAGATGTTCAGACGTAAGATCAAGAATTTCCCCGCTAAGGCCGGGCCGCACAAGCTCAATCATCGCTCAATTAGAGCCGTTGGTTAAGGCCACCGCTGGGCGCCATGCAGAATGCGGATGATTTCAATCGCATTCTTGCGAAAGCGATACACGATCAGGTGGGGCAGCCCCGGCACCATCAGTTCTCGGGTATTTGCCTTCCGTTCCTGCCGAACACGATTCGGGAGGCGGTTCAAGGATTCTGCCGCTTCAAAGATTGCCAGCCCCGCGCGACGCGCCTGTGCCGGATTGAAATGCTCCGAAGTGTAATCGCAAATTCGTGTTCAGTTGTCCGCGGCGGGCTTCGTCCAGCGAACCAGCATCAGCCGGGGTATCGGCGATGGATCATTTTGCGGATGTCGCGGTGCGCAATGAACTCGTCCCGTCAGCCGCGACTAGACCCTTTCCAACCTCTTCCCAGAACCACTCATCATAGTTCAACCAGGCGCTCAACTGCCTCTTGTACCAGGGTTTGAGTAGAACGGCCCTGCTCGGCGGCAAGGCGCGATAGCTTAGCTTCGAGGTCGGGGGCGAGATGGACTTCAATGGTCTCATGCTAACATTCGAGGACCGAGGGAACCACGACGCAAAACCCCGCGCCACCGCTGGCGTGTGCTGCAAGGCGCATAATGGATACAGGGAAGTTCATGACTATCACCTTGCCACTTGAACCCCAGGAAGAAGCTAGGCTCATCGCTGTGGCACGTGCGAAAGGTCTGTCCGCGGACGCCCTTGTGCGCGAGGCACTCGACCGAATTCTAGCCGATGCGTCCGCTGCCTCCGCGACCGGATCGTCCGAGCCGGCTACCGGCGACGCGCTGGTTGCCGCAATGCAAGCTTCTCCTTATAAACAGGTGAATCTTGAACCGGTCCGCGATCGCCTGCCGGTCCGCGATATCGTCTTCTGATGGCGTGGTTGCTCGACACTAACGTCGTGTCGGAGTTGCGTCGACTCAAACCCGAACCAAAGGTTGTCGCATTCGTTGCCGCACAACCGCTTGACCAACTCTACATTAGCGCGGTTACCCTTGCTGAAATTCGATTTGGCATTGAGCTTGTCAGTGAACCCAGCCACCGACTGGCGTTGAATGACTGGCTCACACATCGGGTGCGGCCAATGTTTGATCAGCGGGTTCTTCCGGTGACTGAAGATATCATGCTGATATGGCGGCTTCTGGTGGAGGAAAGCCGGAAAATGGGACACACCTTCTCACAGCCGGACCTCATCATCGCCGCGACAGCCATTCACTATGGCCATACCGTAGTCACACGGGATAGAATAGAGTTCGACAAAGCGAGAGTCTCCGTCATCAATCCGTGGGAAACACCGTAACCCCTTCAGCGCTTTAATCCTCTAAACACTTCAAGAACGCCCGAGCCTCCTCACTCCTCGCCCCCCTAAACTCCGCCGCCGGCAGCAGTTCCTCCAACCGGCCTCCCGCCATCAACCCGATCTGATCCCCGAGCTCGATCGCCTCCCGCACATCGTGCGTCACGAACAGCGTCGTCTTTCCCAAATCGCGAGCCAACGCCTTAAATTCGCGGCGCACCTCATGCCGCGTCACCGGATCCAGCGCGCCAAACGGTTCGTCGAACAGCAGCACGGGCGGATCGCCCGCCAATGCCCGGGCCACCCCTACCCTCTGCCGCTGTCCACCCGAAAGCTGGCGGGGATAGCGGGCCGCGTACTCCTCTGGGGCCAGTCCCACACGCGCCAGCAGCTCCTTCACGCGAGCTTCCACCCGATCCTCGGGCCAGCCCATTAAGCGCGGCACAATCGAAACATTCTGCGCCACCGTGAAGTGCGGAAACAGCCCGGTTTCCTGGATCGCGTAGCCGCTGCGCCGCCGCAGCTCGATCGGGTCCCACTCAGCGGTGCTTCGTCCTTCGACAAAAACTTCGCCCGACGACGGCATCACCAGTGCATTCACCATTTTGAGAGCCGTCGTCTTGCCCGCGCCGCTGCGGCCCAGAAGAACCAGCGTCTGACCTTCCTTGAGATCGAAGCTCAGCCCGCTCAGCACCTCGCGTCCGCCGGCACGGTAGCCGACGTTTGAAAATCGCAGCACGGCGTTAAGCCGCCCGCCAGAAATTCTCCGCGAACGGCCACGCTTCGTCGATCCACTGCGCCTCCGAGACGAATCCGCACGCGCGCGCGATCTCCGGAATTTCTTCCGCGTGGAACTTGTGCGAGGACTCGGTCCAGATCGATTCCCCTTCCTCGAAGCGGCACTCGATCGCGGCGTCCCGCACCCTCACGGTCTGCTTCACGCGCGATCGCAGATGCATTTCGATGCGCCGCTCAGGCGCGTCATACAGAGCTTCGTGCGTAAACGCGCGCAGGCGGAAGTCGCCACCCAGCTCGCGATTGATCCGGCCCAACAAATTCAAATTGAACGACGCGGTCACACCCGCGGGATCGTCGTAAGCTTCGAGCATGATCTCAACCGGTTTCTCAAGGTCGCACCCGATCAGCACCGCATCGCCCTCGCGCAGTCCCGCACGCACCTGGCGCAGAAAATCGCCGCGGCAGCGCGCATCGAAGTTGCCGATCGTGCTACCCAGGAACAGCACCAGCAGCGGTCCTTCGCCACGCGGAATCCGAGCGAGCCCGTTCAAGTACGAAGCTTCCACGGGCGTCACTTCCGATACGCCCTCCAACTCGCGCCGGCAGCGGTCGAGCGCGTGCTGCGAAAGGTCGATCGGAAAATAGTTGTCCGGCGCCAGCGCCTCCAGCACCACGCGCGTTTTTCGGCCGGACCCGCTGCCGAACTCCGCCACCGATGCGAATTCCCGCGGCAGCTCCGGCGCGCACCGGTCCAGAATCCGCTGATCGGCGCGCGTCAGTCCATATTCGGGAAGCACCGTGATCGCATCGAACAGCGCGCTGCCCAAATCGTCGTAGAGATACTTGGACGGCAGCTCTTTGCGAATTTTCGTCAAACCCGCACGCACTTCACAGGCAAACTCGTTCATTGTGCCTCCACAATCCGAAAACCTGCATAGACGTGCGGATAATCCGCGCGAAACCAGTTGCGAAAGCTCGACCGCAGCATGCATCGGGCCGTGCGCGGCGAGCCGCCCTTCATCACGAAATGCCGCCCGTCGAAAAAATCCTTGGAGTAGCCCGGATAAAACGGAAACGGCTGAAAACCCTCGAACGGTCCGAACACCGTCGAGGTCCACTCCCATCCATTGCCGAGCATCTGCGCGACTCCGTGAACATTGGCTCCGCCCTCATCCACCGGCACGGGGTCCCATCGCTCGAAATCGGTGTTGATCGCAACCGAGCCTTCGGCCGCGCGCTGAAACTGCGCTTCGGTGGGCAGTGCCGCGCCGCGCCAGTTCGCATATGCCGAGGCTTCCGCATGCGTCACATACACGGGCCAGTCGAGCGGCAGCGGAATCTCGCCAAACATCGCGCGCAGACACCAGCGGCCGTCGCGCGATGCCCAGAAATGAGGCGCAGCCGCGCCCGCTCGCACAAATTCCAGATATTCGCGGTTGGTGATCTTGAATCGCGAAATGCGAAACGCCGGGACATCCACCGAATGCCGATCGAACTCGTTGTCCCAGCCGAAGCCGTTTCCGCGCTCGCGTCCGAGCCATGCGATGTCTGCCGGGACGTCGACAAAGTCATTTTCGAAGGGCGCGTGCGACTCGACGGCCGGCGCCGGGCCGCGCTTGGAATCGTACGGTAAATTATGAATCAGATACGCGAGCGTCTCGGCGTGCATCAGACGGTGCTCTACGGCTACGTTCAACAATTGGGAATCGATGCTGACCGTACTCAGATTTTCCCGTACGTTCGCAACATAACCCCTTACTTCTGTTTCAGATGGCCAATCGCGCGGCTGGTCCGCGGGAGCCCTCCCAGGCTCGGGATCGATGCCGAAAGCGAACAGTTTGTCGAACGTAGGGTGCAGCGGCTTCTTTCCCATCAGATTCCAGTCGAACGCCTCCACGTGCCCCAGGTAGAAAATCAGGCGGTGCCGTTCGGGCACCGGGCGCGCATACAGCGCCTCGGGGTCGAGCAGATTGAACAGGGCATCCGTCCGGGCGCGAGCCGACTCCAAGGCTTTCATCGGTTGTCCTCCGCTTGGGGCATGATATCGCATTAAGCCGCCAGCCCTGCTATGCTGAATACCTGCACGGATATCGATGTCGTTCCAGATACGTCCTCTGAAGGAGTTCCTGGTGCGCCCGGCCTTGCCCGTGGCGCTCCATCGCCTCTCCGAACTCGGTGTCAACCTCCTCTGGAGTTGGGACCACAACCTGCGGGCGCTGTTCCGCCGCCTGGATCCGGTCATCTGGAAGGCATCGAACCATAATCCGGTGGTGATGCTGGGGCGGGTTTCGCAGGGAACGCTGGAGCGCGCCGCGACCGATCCGCGTTTTCTGGCGATTTACCGCCGCGCGTGCGATACCTGCGACGCCTATCTGGCCGCGCGCGGCAATGCGCCGTCCAGCATGATGGTGGCGTACTTCTCGATGGAGTACGGGCTGCTCGACTGCATGCCGATTTACTCCGGCGGGCTGGGGGTGCTTTCGGGCGATCATCTGAAGGCCTCAAGCGATGCGGTGCTGCCGCTGGTCGGGCATCGGGCTTCTGTATCAGAAGGGCTACCTGCAACAGACGCTCGGTCCCGACGGCTGGCAACAGGAACGGACGCCGATCAACGATTTCTACTCGCTTCCCGTAACGCCACAATCCCGCGCCGACGGCAGCGAACTTCTCGTATCGGTGATGCTGGCCGGGACGCCGGTGTTTCTGAAAGTGTGGCGGATCGATGTGGGGCGCGTGAAGTTGTATCTGCTGGACAGCAACATCCCGCAGAACACGAATCCGGAGCATCGCGAGATCACCAATCAGCTGTACGGCGGGGACCGTCACACGCGCATCCGGCAGGAAATCGTCCTTGGAATCGGGGGTTTACGCGCTCTGAAGGAACTGGGCCTGCAGCCCACGGTGTATCACATGAACGAGGGTCATTCGGCGTTTTCTGGCGCTGGAGCGGATCCGAGTTCTGATGACCGAGCACAAGCTGAGTTTCGACGAAGCGCTGGACGCGGCGCGGACCAACAACATTTTCACCACGCATACGTCGCGTGCCGGCCGGAATCGATTTGTTCGATTCGGGCATGATGTACGGATACTTTGGAGATTACTGCAACGAACTGGGGATCTCCTTCGATCAATTGTTGGCGCTGGGACGGCGGAATCCGAACGACAGCGCAGGAACCGTTTTCGATGGCGATTGCGGCGTTCAAGACTTCGGCGTACCGCAACGCGGTGAGCCGGCTGCACCGGCACGTTTCGCAACAGATGTGGGAAGGATTGTGGCCCAAGCTGCCGGTGTGGGAAGTTCCGATTACCTCGATCACCAACGGCGTGCATCTGCCGTCGTGGATCAACGGCGATCTGGCGGGGATCTACGATCAGTATCTGCAGCCGGACTGGCGCGAAGGCGCACGCCGACCGCGAAAGTGTGGGAGCAGATCGCCGAAATCCCCGACGCGGAGTTGTGGGAAGCGCACCGGCGCAGGAAACGGCGGCTGGTGGCGTTTGTGCGGGAGCGCGCGGTGGCCAGCGCGCTGGAGCGGAACGCGCCGGCGTCGCGAAGTGCGGCGCTTGCAGGAGGTCCTGGATCCGGAAGCGCTGACCATCGGGTTCGCGCGCCGCTTCGCGACTTACAAGCGGGCCACGCTGATTTTCCGCGACCTGGAACGGCTGAAGAGGATTCTGACGAATCCGCGGATGCCGGTGCAGATCGTGATCGCGGGGAAAGCCCATCCGCTGGATATACCCGGGAAGACTCTCATCCGCGAAATTGTCCAGTACTCGCGCGACCCGGAGCTGGCCAGACACATCGTGTTCGTCGAGGATTACGGGATCCACGTGGCGCGCGAGATGGTGCAGGGCGTCGACGTATGGCTGAACACGCCGCGGCGCGGCGAGGAAGCCTGCGGCACCAGCGGCATGAAGGCGGGGATCAACGGCGTGCTGAACATGAGCATCCTGGACGGCTGGTTCGACGAAGCGGCGGAGCAGGCGGGCGGATGGGCCATCGGCGACCGGGAAGCCGTATTCACGCGGATCGCGACGAAGCGCATGCGGCGGCGATGTATTCTCTGCTCGAAAACGAGATCGTGCCGCTGTACTATGAGGGCCGGGAGCAGGGCGTGCCGGTGGAATGGATGCGGCGGGTGAAGCAGTCGCTGACGTATGTGAGCGCGAACTTCAACTGCCAGCGCATGGTGGGCGAATATCGAACCCAGTTTTACGAGCCGGCGCATCGCGGCTACGAGGAGTCGGTGCGGGACCATTTTGCCGCGCCCCGCGAGCGCGCGAAGTGGAATCGCATGGTGACGGAGAAATGGCCGCAGGTGAATTTCGTGGAGTCGGGAACGGGCCTGGCTCCGGCGGTGCTGAGCGGAGCTCCGTTCCCGCTGCGGGCGACGGTGGAACTGGCGGGGTTGAGTCCGCAGGACGTGCGGGTGGAAGCGGTGGTGGGGCGAGTGGACGCAAACGGAGGCCTGGAGGAGACCCAGGTGCTGACCTTAGCTCCGCTGGAACAACGCGGCACGGTGTTTATGTTTGGGCGGGATTTTGCTCCGTTTACAACCGGACGGCTGGGTTTTTCGCTGCGGGTGAGCCCGAATCATTGTGACGATCCGTTGAACCGGCCGTGCAATGCCCCGATGAAATGGGCCGGAGACGGCGATTAGGCTAGTGTGCCGGCGGCTAAAGGTTGACGCGACCTCCGCCGATGAGAGGTCAGTAGCGAAGATTTCACTGGATTCTGCGGCCGGTTCGTGGTACATAGTGGTTTAGGCATTCAGCGGGCGCCTTCCGAAAGTTCCCAGCAGGCGGTTCCGCAGATCACCAGGTGATCTCCTAAAAGTGTTCTCCCGAAAACTCAGTATGCCGAAGGAAAGTCCGGCCACGTGACTGAGCCTCCGTTTCCCGTGAACACGCAGGGGTGTGTTCTTTAATTGTTACAAGAAGGAGTGAGCCAACCAAGAATCTTATGGAAGGCGAACGAAAGTACAAGCAGCGCGGCTACATGGACTCCAACCGCGACTATTCCGCAAGCGACACGAGGCGCGAGGAACGCCCGCGGCCGCAGGGTCCACGACCTCCGATTGACGTTACCGGTCCGCGGCTGCCGCGGATGGTGCAGGCGGTGACGGCGGCGCGGTGCTACAACTGCTCCACGGCGCTGCCTTCGGATGTCGACTGGCGGGGGAATTGTCCGAAGTGCGGCGCGGCGCTGCATTGCTGCAAGCAGTGCGCGCATTTCGAGCCGTCGACGCGATTCCAATGCCTGAAGCCGGTACCGGTGCGGATCTCGCCCAAAGACGGCGCGAACACGTGCGAGCTGTTCAGGCCAAGAGTCACGGTGGCGCGGGATTCCGCGCATCCCACCGGATACAACAGCGGAAATAATACCGGCAACGGTCACGTGCCGGCCAGCAACGTGCCTGCGCCGAAGAATGCGAATGACGCGCGTGCGATTTTCGACAGTCTGTTCAAGAAGCCAGACTGAGCGCGCCCCACAGCACACTGTCGCCGCCGAGCGAGGCTGGAACTACGTTCAGACGGGCACGCGACCAGGATGTAACCTGCCTGCGCAGCTCCGCGCGCAAGGGCTCGAACAGCGCGTCCCCGGCCGCGGCGATGCCGCCTCCGATCACGATGCGCGGCCGGGTTCAGCAGCATGACGGCCGCTTTCAATCCCATGGCTAGATCGACCACGTACCCATTCACGAAAGCAGGGTCGCGCAGAAGCTGCTCCGCGGGCCGGCCGTAATCGCGCTCGAGCCATAGGCCGCAACACATTCTCTCGAAACATCCGCGCGCGCCGCAGAGGCATTCGGGGCCATCGGGGCGGATGGTCAAGTGGCCGATTTCACCCGCCCACGAATCGGCGCCGCGGTAAATGGACCCGTCTTCGAGCACGATGCCGCCGCCGATTCCGGTGGAAAGCGTCATGTAGAACATGGGGCGATAGGCGCGGCCCGCGCCGAATCGGGCTTCCCCAAGCGCGCCTACGTTGGCGTCGTTGTCCATAACGACCGGTACGCCGAACATCGCCGCGAGGCGCTCGACCAGGGGAAAATCCCTCCATCCGCCGACGTGGGTGGAGAGAGCCACGCGCTGGTGGGCGAAATCGACAGGTCCACCGAAGCCGACGCCGCAGCGGCCGAAGGACCAGGGCTGCGCGATGGATTGAATCTGACGGAGCATCCACTCGGGCCCGCCGCCGCGATCCGTGGGGCGGGTTTCGCGACGGGTCAGGGAATCGTTCTCAAGCAGGCCGGCGGAGAATTTGGTGCCGCCGATGTCGATCGCCAGGGTGTTCATTGCGGGGCTAGATCCAATACTCCCATTTGCCGGCCACAATCACGTAAACGCTGAGACAGGCATTGGTGACGGCGTGCGCGAGGATCAGATCGCCCGAGGCTGCGGGTGCGGATCATCCACAAGTTGTAAATGACGCCGGCGGCCAAGCCGACGTCCCAGTAGGCGCCGTGCTCGGAGGCGAACATGACGGCGACGATCCAGAAGGAAGCTGGACTGTACGCACCGAGCGGACTTTTGCGGAAGTCCGCGGAGATGATCCAACGCATCAGCCAGGCGCGCCAGAACAGCTCCTCGGCGATAGGCACGATGGCGGCCGACCGGAGAGTCCGGAGCGCGAGGGCAAAGGAATTGGCGTGGGCGGCGGGATCTAGCGAGGAATTGGCGTGGGCGGTGAAGCGATTTTCAAAAATCCAATGGTGGCGATAGCCGGGGAAAAGAACACCGGGGCCAATCCAGAGGAGGAAGACGGCCACGCCGATGAGCGCGCTGGGGGTCCAGTGGGGAGCGGAGAAATCGAGCACTGGGCGCGAGACCAACCCGATCACCGCGATCATCACCGCGAGCCAGAGCGCCTGGCCCGTCCAATCCCGCAGCGGCAGGATGGCGTGCACGACCAGCAGGCCTATGAGGACAGCAAAGGGCGCGACGTAGGGAAGAGACGGGAAGCGGCTCACGGATTTGTGACGATCCGGTGAGCGCCGCGAAACCGCGCCCGCGGTCTCGACGAGTGCCTAGATTTTTTGCAGCAACTCGTGGATTTTGGCTTCATCGTCCTTGGACGGTTTGTCCTTAAGGGCGGTTTCGAGTTCTCTCTTGGCGGAGGGCTTGTCGCCCTTCTGCAAGAGCGCCATTCCGTAGTGATAGTGGTATGCGGCTTTGTCCGGTTGTTTCTGGACCAGATCCTTGAAGACGCGGATGGCGTCCTCACTGAGATTTTTCTTGATATACACCCAGCCGAGCGTGTCGGCCATATCGGGTGACGACGGCACTTTCTGCACGGCGCGCTGCGCCATGGTCAGCGCCTGATCCAGGTCCACACCCTCCTCGGCCTTGATGAAGGCGAGATTGTTCAGCGCGACGGGATCGTCCGGGTGGATCTTGAGGATCTGCTCGTAAATGGGCTTGGCCTGGTCGCGCTTGCCGGTAGCTTCCATGGCGAGGCTGAGCAGGACCAGACAATTGGTGTCGTTGGGCGCTTGCTGGCTGCAACGGCGGAAGGAGTCCATGGCGCCGTTGGTATCGCCCTTGATCTCCTGGGCTTGGCCCAACCAGAGCAGGAGTTGGACGGAGCGAGGCTCCTTTTCGAGCACGGACTTGTAGATCGCGATGGCGTCGTCGTAGCGCTCCGATCGCAGATCCAGGTTGGCGAGGAACAAATTCAGTTCGCGGCGCTGAGGCTCGCGCGCCAAGGCGGTTTTGACGATTGCGATCGCCTCCGGCATGCGATGCTCGCTGCTGAGGGTCTCCGTCAGGCCGGCCAAGGCGCGGCCGTTGCCGGGGTTGGTTTTGTACAGATCGCCGAAGATGTCCTCGGCTTTCTTGTAATCGTGCTCCGTATAGGCGAGGTAGCCGACCTGGTAGCGCGCCTCGACACTTTGCGGATAGGTCTTCATGATGTAGTCGAGTTCCTGGTGGCCTTTATCTTTGTCGTTCATGCTCAACAGAGCGCTGGCGCGGATCAGATGGCCCTGGAGATTGGTGCGATCCATGACCAGGATCTCCTCGGAGCCCTTGAGCGCGCTGCCGTAATCGCCGCGAATGAGTTGAATTCGAGCGAGGAGCTCACGCGCGCCCAGAAAATCGGAGCGGAGCTTCACGGCTTCTTCCAGCTGGAGGCGAGCCGCGTCGAGGTCGCCCTTGGCCACCATCGCGCGCGCCAGGTTGTAGCGGTACAGATGGTTTTGCGGAGACTTGGTGACCAGGGATTGCAGATCGTTGGCGGCGATGTTGATCTGATCGCGGTTGCCGGAATTGAGCATCAGGGCGGCACGCATGGCGATGGCGTCCACATCCTTCGGGTTGTCCTTGAGGACGGTGGCCAGAAGCGAGTTAGCTTCCTGGCTCCGGCCGGTGGTGGCATACAGCTCGACGATGCGTTTCTGATACATGACTTTATCTTTCGGAAACGCTTTCAGTCCGGCCTGGTACTGCTCATCGGCGGCGTCGAACTCGCGGACTCGGAAGAACAAAAAGTCGCCGGCCGCCAGACGGCCGTCGGGATATTTCTTCTCATCGCCGAGGCGGGCAATGACGGCTTTCATATCGTCGGGTCGCCGCAGCATGAAGTAGTGCTGGGCCAGTTGCACCTGATACTTGGATCGCTCCGAGTTGTTTGCGATTTTCAGCTTCAGCAGATCTTCGGCATCCCCGGTTTTGTTCTGCCGCATGTATTGGACATACAGCAGGTCATAGATCGGGGCGAAGGTCTTGTCTTTGGCGATCATGTCGCGGGCCAGCTTCTCAGCCTCCGGAAACTGGTTGTTGAAGATCAGCGACTGAAAGTAGACCAGCACCAGGCTGGGCTGAAGCGGGTTGATGGCGTTCGCCTGGGCCAATTCCTTGACGGCTTCTTCGCGCTTTGCGTCAACCAGCGCGATCTGACCCTTGATCCGGTGCGCGTCGAAAGAACGAGGATTGCGCTGCAAGAGCTTATCGACCAGTTCTCGGGTGTCGCTAATAAATTGCGCGCGGTGAGCGGCGTCCGTGGCGGCGGCGACGACATACAGGTCGGCCAGCTTAAGAGTAGCGTCGTCATTGTTGGGTTGCAAGGTGACGGCGCGACGGAGATTGTTGGCGGCGGCTCCCAGGGCGTTGAGCTTCAGGTCGGTGAGGCCCAGGCGGTAATAAGCTTCGCCAAAGCGCATATCCTGTTGTTGTGCCTTACGGTACATGATGGCCGCTTCTTTGTATTTCGCCTTGGCGAAGAACTTGTTGCCGTTATCGACGTACCGTTGCGCGCGCGCATGCGGGTCCCGGCTGCAGGAGGTCAAGGCCATCCCGGGGATGAGCAACAGAGGCAAAATTGTCAGGAGTTTACGGCGTTCCATCACCCTTTCAGTTAATCACAAAGACGCGCTGGGGGGAAAGGGACTAACGTCCTGGGACTGAGGGCTGGCGAAGTCCGGGAAGAGGGCGGTAGAGGATCTCGACGACGTTGCGGACATACTGCTCGTCGGCAAGTTGTTCGACCAGATCGGGCGGGTAAGGGACCAGCGCGCGGAAATATGTCGGCGAGTTCGCCGAAGACGGCGAGGCGGGCAGCGGGGTCCAAACGGTCGCGGCGAAGCAGGGCTTCGAGGGCGATTTCGGCGATTTCGGGCGTGACTTTCTGGCGCAGGCGGGCGGCCAGATGGCGGGACTCGGCCAGCGAGTTGTATTTTCCGCCCAGGAGTTCGTCGAGGTCGGGAGCGGCATGTGTGGGGATTCGAACGACTACGGTTCCTGCGGCGAAATCGCCCAGGCGCTGGCGGTAGCGGCTAAGGACGCAGGCGATCCCCCCGACGAGATAGAAGGCGGGCAGGGCATCGACGACGCGGAGCAGGTTGCGGACGATGACTTGAGAGGGCTCCAGGCGGAGGCCGCGGGCATCCACCACGCGGAGATCGAGCAGGCGCTTGCCGACGGTCTGACCGCGCCAGATCCATTCGGCGGCGGCTCCGTAGATCAGAGTGAGCGCGAAATACAGGACGATGTGCATCGCGCTGGCCACATCTTCGCCAAAAAATCCGAGCGGGCCGAGGAGCTTTTGCAGTACGGAATCGAGCATGGCGATGACCGCGAGATCGATGGCGAGGGCCAACATCCGGCTGAAGGGTCCGGCCAGCGGGAGAGCGAACTCGATGCCTTCCGGGGTACGGATGACGAGAGAATTCATTTCGAGTCCGGAGTCGAGCCGGCGCGGGCGAAGAAGAGCGTGAGCAGCAAGGCCTCGACCAGGCCGAAAGCGATCTTCATGCCGTAGGGGATCACCGGTTCGTGATATTGGGATAGGAACGCCTCGACGATTCCGGCCCAGACCAGCATCACGGCGAGTCCGCCGGCGAGCGTGACGACATCGGAGGAAACGGCGCGCAGACGGGCGGCCCTGCGAGAGACGGCTGCCCCATCCGATCAGGGCGTAGGCGAGGACGAATCCAGTTTGCCCACCGACCATGATCGCGGGGATTTCGATGACGCCATGAGGCAGCAGCCATCCGAGGAGAAACACGCTCTGGCCGCCGTGGACGTAATCGAAGGCGACCGCGCCGAGGACGACTCCGTTGTAGAAAAGCAGTACGACGCTGCCGAAGCCGAAGGTCATGCCGAGGGCGACGGTCATCAGGGCGACCTGAGTGTTATGAGTCATCAGCTCAGCGGAGAAGCGGCCCTTGTCACCGGCGAGTTGACGGCCCTTCAACTCCTGTTCGCGGGCGACGCGCTGGGCGGGCGTGATGCGCAGCTCGGTGAACGGCATTAGGACATTTTTCGCCTCGGAATCGATGCGTACGGCGACGGCGCCGAACGCCGCCGCCCATCACTGTGAGAGCGACGGCGAGTTGAAAAGCCTGAATGTGGCGGCGGAAAGCACGCGGAAACTCGACCGCAAGCCAGCGCCAGGGGCGGAATTTACGGCGCTCGCGAGTCTCATGAATTTCCGAATAGGCGCGGCCGACCAGCCATTCGAGATACTGGCGCAGCTCGCTTTCCGAGTGCAGGGTCGCGACCTTGGCGAGATCGGCGGAGGTGCGCTGGTACAGGGCGTGGAAGCGCTCCAGATCCGCGATGGACATTTCGCGATTGGGATCGCTGGCCAGCCAGTCGAGGGTTTTCTCGAGCGCGGTCCAATGGGGTCGTTCGGTTTCGACGAAACGGCCGAGGTCGAGAATCATAGCAACTGCCTCTGCTTGACTTCATCGTACAGGCCGATGAGGCCGCCGCTGAAGCGCGTGGGATCGAGCAGCGCGAGGCGGACGCCCTGGCGAGCCAGCGTCGATTCGATCTCGCGCAGGCGTTTCCATGCTAAGTGCCCAGCCAGGTGGCGATAGATGCCGGAGGTCGATTCCACGTCGCCGGAGAAGAGCGGGCAGGCGGATTCCGGTCGCGGCATTCCAACGATCACCAGGTGACGGCGGGCCAAGAGGCGCGTGGCGCGAACAAAATTTTCGGCGATTACGGGATCGTCGAGGGAAGTGAGGAACAGAAGCAGCGCGCGGCGGCGCAGGCGCAGGCGCAGGAAGGTCGCGATCTCATCGAAATCGGGCGAGACGGGTCGCGGAGTGAATCTGATAAATCGCATCGCGGCAGGCGGCGTAATGGGCTTTTCCATTGCGGGCGCGGGTGAAGGCTTCCACGCGATTGGAGAAGGCGGCGAGGCCGAACAGGTCGCCGCGGCGTCCGGCGGCGGCGCCGGCCAGCAGCGCGGCGGTGATGGATCGCTCCAGCGCGGTTTCATTTCCAGCGGGACGCGCGGAGAGGCGCGCAGAGTCGATGACGACGTAAATTTCCTGGGTGCGCTCGACTTGAAAAACCTTGGTGATAGGGCGGCCGCGGCGCGCAGTGGCTTTCCAATGAATTTCATCGAAGCCGTCGCCGGGAACGTATTCGCGAAGTTTTTCGAACTCGCGTCCACGGCCGATCTGGCGCACGGAGTGGAGCCCCTCGACACCGCGGCGCAGGGCGTTCAAATCCTCCTGGCGGCGGAGATTCGGGTAGACGCGAATTTCGAGCGCGGCGGCGTCGCGGCGGCGTACGGACCAGAGGCCGAGCGGAGACGGGGCTTCGAGGAAACAGGCATCGATACGATAGCTGCCGCGGCGTCGAGGCGTGAAGGTCCAGGAGAAGGCGGCGATTTCGACCGAGGCCGGAATCTCGATGCGCTGGTCTTCCAAATCCGATTCGATTCCCGGAGGCGCGGGGATCCCGATGCGAAGACGGCGGAGCTTTTGCGACGGATTGCGCACCTGAATGCGAACTTCGGCGTCGCGATCCTTGAAGCCGCGGACCAGATCGGGCGTTTCGATGCGAATGCCGGAGAGCGTGCGGACTCGCAACGCGGCGTCGACGATCGCGGCAATCGCAAGCAGGGAGATAGCTGCGATCGCGGCGGCACGCGCGGGCGGAGACACGCCTGCGATGATGGCCGCGGGGAATCCGATCAGGGCAACCAGCCAGAGGAACAGTGGGGCGGGAACGATTTTCACACTGGCACCGGCACGCTTTCCAGAATTTTCTGCACCGATTCGGCAGGCGTCATGCCTTCGATTTCGAACTCGGGGCGCAGGATCAGGCGATGTTCCAGCACTGGGACAGCCATGGCCTTCACATCGTCAGGCGTGACGAAATCGCGCATGGCTAGCGCGGCGTGGGCGCGGCTGGAGACGACCAAGGCTTGCGTGGCGCGCGGTCCCGCGCCCACCAGAACGCTTTCGTGCGTTCGCGTGCGGCGCGCGATGTCGACGATGTAGGCGCTGATCTCTTCGCGCATGGAAACATCGGTCAGCGCAGCGCGGGCGCGCTCCAGTTCGCCGGGCGCAAGGACTGCGCGGACATCGCCATGCTCGAGCGTCGCTTCGGGAGACTGATCGCCGAGCATACGGCGGGCGAGCTCCAGCTCATGGTCGCGGTCGGGCGCGGCCATGGGAATTTTCAACAGGAAGCGGTCTTTTTGGGCTTCGGGAAGCGGATACGTGCCTTCGTATTCGATGGGATTCTGTGTGGCGAAGACGGTGAAGTTCGGCGAAAGCGGATGGGTTTCGCGATCGATGGTCACGGTGCGCTCCTGCATGGCTTGCAACAGCGCGGATTGGGTCTTGGCGGGTGCGCGATTGATTTCATCGGCGAGCAGGAAGGACGTGAAGACCGGGCCGCGGACCAGCGTGAATTCGTTGCGGGCGAAGTTGAAGACGTTAGTGCCGGTGATGTCGGCGGGCATCAGATCGGGTGTGAATTGAATGCGCGCGAACTCGCAGCCGAGCACGTGGGCGAGCGTGCGGGCGAGCAGCGTCTTGGCGACCCCGGGAACGCCTTCGAGTAGAGCATGCTGGCGCGCGAGGATCACGACGAGCGCGGCGTCGATCACTTCGTCCTGTCCCAGGATCACGCGGCGCACTTCGGCTCGCGTGGCTTCGAGCGTCTGATGGAGCTGTTCGAGTTTCTCTGTCATTTTCCTTCCTGAGCGAGGGCGCGGGCGGCAGCGCGGTAGGCTTCGACGGGGTCGCGGTGGGCGCGGAGGACTTCTTCCATTTGAGCGGCGCGGGCCTGTCTCGGCGCGGATTTGCTCCATTCGGCGAAGCACACGTTGAGCAGATCCCTTTCGGAGACGCCGCGATGAAGCAAGGCGGTCATGCCTTCCATGGAATCGCGGCCGGTGACGGCACCGCCGGTGTGCAGCTCGCGCGGCGGCAGGAAGCTCGACGCGTTGCGCCATAAGAACAGTGCCGCGACCATCGCCAGCACCGCGACAGCGCCTTCCAGACGATATTTCCGCATTAAAGTAGTGACGCTTCCGGTCTCGGCTACGCCGAAATGATTTTCGTCGAAGATGATACGGCGGGCGGAACCAGCCAGAGCCGCAATGAATGGCGTATCGCGGGCTTCGAGCAGTCCCTGATTGCTGAGAGGAAAGCTGTCGGGGACGATGACGATTTCGCCTTTTCCGAACGCGCAGACGATGGCATCGTGACCAGAGAGCGGACGCCATTCGGGCCCGGCGTCGATGCGGAGAGCAGTTTCGGTTGGGATGGCGTCAGTCTCTTCGTAGACTCCGGGGCGATATTTCAAGTGCAGATGCCAGCGCTCCTCGATGGCTCGCTTGTCTGTGTGCCCGGCGCGGTCACGAGGCGGGCGCACGGGAAGACACGCGATGACCAGGCGGCCACCGTTCTGAACCAGATGCTCATATTCTTCGAGCGTTTTATCTTTCACCCCGGCCCACGATACGGGATCGACGCCCAGGACAAACATCGTGTCGCGATCGAGCGCGGTGCGTTCTTTGTACAGGCGCTCGACGGTAACGTCCGGCTGGGCCGCCAGACTCTCATACAGCGCTTTCGCACCCAACGGGTCGGTGCGGAGGGAAGAATACGGCGGATAAACATCACCGGTTTCGAGCGGTGAGACGGCGACCTGTTCGAGTCCGTAGACGAAAACGGCAAGAATCGCGACGATGAATACCCAGCGCATCTTAGGTTCCACGCTCCAGTTGCGCTTTGATTTCGCCGAGGCCTGAAGCGAAGGATTCGACCATCGCACGGTCGACTGGGTGGGGGCCGTACCACCCACGCTCGAAGATTTCGACGCTGCGGGTAAACGCCGGCGCGATTTCTGGAGTCGCACGCGAGCGGCGTTCCAGTTCACGGCGATAATCGAGGCCGCTCTTCCAGCGGCGGATGGAAACCAGGTTGCGTCCGCTCAGATAATTGAGACCGGCGAGATACAAAGCACGTAGCGCCAGTCGGCAATCGCCTTTGGCGAGCCATTCTTCCGCGAGCCGGCGCCAGGAGCTTTCTGGTAGCTGATCGGCAGTGACGGAATCCTCGGCCAAGTTAACGGCGGGCGCGGCGACAGTGACCGCTTCGGCGACGACCACGGTCGCGCGGCGGCGCAGAAAGAACGCTACCAGCGCCGCAGCGATTACAGCGATGACCAAGCCGATCATGGTTTCGAGCATGCGCCTGGTTACGGGCGCGTCGTTGCCTCCGGCCTCGGTTGCCGATTTGGGTTCAAAAAGAGCGCGGATGGCTTTCTTGACCCATTCCCAGCCGTGGTTCAAGAGATCCTGCGCGCCGCGCACCCAGCCGACCCAGCGGCCTTGCGGCTCCTGAGGGCCGGCGTGGGGCGCGCGCCAGGTGAACTCTCGCGTGTGGACCACCTGATCGATCGAATGATCGAGCCTGGCGGGATCGACTTGGGCAGCGGCCGGATACGGCACGGCGAAGAACAGGCAAAGCAGTAGAGCGGCCGCAGGCACGGCTTTGCGAAGCGCGGCGAGCAGATCTTCGCCGGTGGCCAGGGAGGCCCCATAGAAGCAGCGCAGGGCGTAGACGGCATCGAAGAGCGGGTCGACGATCATCCAGGCGAGCGCCGCGGCGACGGCGGCCGTAGAAAGATTCAGGATGCGGCCGCCGAGGCGCGCGAATTCGCCTTCAATCCCCAGGAAGCTGCGCGCGAGCTGAGGCAGGATCGCGATCGCGATGAAGAAGTTCGCGAACAGGAGCAGAGATGCGACGAACATAAGTCCAAGGACTCCCCAGTTCTGCTTGGTCCAGAGAACCGCCTGGCGGCGCGCAGCGTGGACTGGGTCGGGAACGTCGAGAGCGGCCATCAGGGCCACGTTTCGGAAGAAAGCGACCAGCCACGGAAACGGCAGGGCCAGCAGAATGCCGACCGGTTGTAGCGCGGCCTGAAGCAGAATCAAGCGGAAGAGATTCAAAGGCGCGCGGGCCGGCGAAAGGGTTTGATACAGGCCTCGCGCGAAGATTGCTTGCCAGACGTTTTTCCAGATGTAGAGGGCGGCAAGCGCGAGCGAAGAAATCGCGACGCGCTCGGATGCGAACGGGCTGCGGGTCATGTCGTTCAGGAAAAACAGGAGCGCGAGCGTGAACGGAACGGAGCCGGTGAGATACGCGGCCACAGCGCTCGAAGGCGCCGCCCGAAGCAGATTGACAGCTTGTTCAAGGACTTCGATCGCGCTCATGTGACTCTGAAGAATTCGGATGGAACACGGGCAAGCATCACGCCGAAATAGTAAAAAATCAGCCACACGAGCAGAAATCCGCCGGCGGCGAAAAACGTCCAAGTGATCGCCTGAAAACGCCCTTGGAGTGCAGGTTTAGTCGCGGCTTCGGCTACGCAGGTGGCGCAGATCATCCGGCCGCGATGCTCGACGACACATTCGCGGCAGTAGAAGCGGCGGCACTCGGGGCAGCGCACGACAGCTTCCCGCGAAGGGTGATTCGAGCAGCGTTGCTCGACCAAGGGATGGGCTAGCACGTTCATCGTTCCATATATGACGCTAGCAAGCCGAACCCGCCGGCGGCGATTCTCCATCCGGCGGCAAACAGCGCGCGTTGCTGGCCCCAGACATTCACGGTTGTGTAGATGCTAAAGCCGGGGTCGTTGCCGCGCCGGGAAGCTTCGGCCACCAGGTTGAAGAAGCTTCGGATTAAGTCCACGGCGTCCCAACCGATGCACACGATGCTGACCATCATCACGCCGTAGATGACGCGGCGCGGATCGCGGCCGGGGCGGCGAATCAGGGCGAAGATGAGGATGACGATCTCGCCGAGGACGGTGGTGAAGAGTGCGTTGCCGAGTTGGGCGCGCGGGAAACGAATGTCCACCAGCAGCAGCACGGCGTCGGCGAGAAACAGCCCGAAGAGAAGCTCCGGCAGGTAGCCGGGGGGCTGTGGAACCTCGGGCGGCGGCGCGTCGAAGGGAAGGGTGGAGTGTTGCGCTTCTAACGGGATGCGATCCGCCGGCATAGCGCCTTGTACGGCTTCAATGGCGGGCCTCAATTGGCTGAGGAGCTTTTGCGCGGTGCGCACCCGGCCGACTGGTGGGAGCAGTTCGCGGCTGACCGCCGTGTACAGATGACAGCGGCAGCGAGGTCCGCGCGCCAGGTCGAGCACGACGATCAGAAGGCCGATCGCGCCAGTCGCCACAAAAAATATTTTGGCGAACAGCGAGGTGACGGCCAGAGCGATCAGAGTCCACAATATGGCAGCGCCCGCCGAGCCAATTTGCAGTCGCGAATCCTCCACAGCATGGGTGATCACGATGGACTGAATGTCGGCCAGCGCGAAGCGCTGATAATGTTCCACGAATCGCGAGGATTTGACGAGAAGGATATGATCGGCGGCGAGCCACAGTTGCGAGTAGCCGGTCAGCGTCCGCTTGCGCCCGGTGAGGCGGCGGTAGATCGAAGTTCGCTTAGGCATCGCGGGTTAACTCGCGCGGGGCCTCCCCGGCAATCGGACGATGGCCCAAATGAGGAGCACGATGCCGGCGACTTCGGCCAGCGCGAACAGCGCCGCCAGATAAAAGCGGATGCGCGTGCGCGGAAGAATGCTTAGGGGCGCATTCCAGCGTCGGACGACGAAATAGAGTGCGGTGGGAGCGCCGAAGATCGCGGGCCAGAACAGCAGCACGGGCAGCGTGGCGGTGGCGAGCGCGATGGAATCCCACATGGTGCGGCTGGTCTCGGCGATTTCGAGCTGGTTCGAGGCAAGGCCGGCTTGAAAACATACCGGGCACAAATGGCGGCCGTCGATTTCGAGATCGCACAGGCCGCACAGAAAGCGGCCGCACTGATCGCACGGGACCAGGGCGCGGCTTTCCGCGTGATAGAAGCAACTGGCTTCGGCATCGGCTGCGAGCGCTTCCGGCAGCGGACCGGCGCGGGTACGCTCGATCGCCGGAAAAGCCACGACCTCGACTTTCCGGCGGCAGCCGGGGCAACGCACCACGTCTTCGCGATTCCAGGCTTCCGGCGGAATCGGCCAGGAGCAGGTACCGCAGCAGATCGCGTGGGCCATTCTTTATTTAGAGTAGATCACGCGCGTGTCACAGATCCGGTCGTGCAGGGCGCGCTTCTGATCGTCGAAGGCGATGATGATGAACCCGATGAACAGCGTGAATGAGTTGATGATGTAAGCGAAATAGCGGCCCACGGCTTGGCCCAACGTGAGCTGTGAGCCGTCGCCTTTAATCACCCGGAGGCCCAGAACCAGCATCCCGATGGTCCCGCCCCGCGAGGAAATGAGGAAGGACGAATAGATGCACGCGATCGCGAAGTTGAGGAGCATCACGACCCCGAAGGCGCCCATCATCATGGAAATGTTGGGCACCGATCCGACGCCTATGGCTCCCACGCCGAGAACCATCTGGAGCGGAACGTTGATGATGAGTCCCACGATGGCCAGGATCACGGCATCGATGATCACGGCCAGCACTCGGATCCAGAATCCGGCATAACGGCGTGCGGCGATGCCCTGTCCGCCCTCGCGGATGCGCTGCATATAGACCGGCTTGCATTGCGCGCACACGGCGGCGTTGCCGATCATCACCAACTGGTTCCCTGGAAACGGGCGTCCGCACTCGGAGCAGAATCCGGAGGAGGCGTCGATGGGGGTCGCGGGGAGGGGCATGGCGGCCGGAGGACGCACTCCCCGTACGGCGCCGTGCGGCTGCCAATTCGCCATCCCGTCGCGCCAGACCAGAGTGTCGTCCCGTACGACACCGGCGCGCACCAGATCGTCCAGAGCGGATTCCTCCACCGGGCCGACCTGCCGTCCTGCATCCGCGTAATACCAGCTCATGGAAACATCCTCCTGTTTCAACAGCTTTTACTGCGTGAGGATCAGTTTACCTTAAGGGCGGGCAAAAGCACACGCGGGGCACAACGGATTCAAGCCGTTATGCCCCGCGTTTCTGGAGGGTGCTTTACAGGTCGGGAGAAATTGGGTTACGGCGCCGCCGTCACGTGCGCCCGGCGGTTCCGCTGATAGCAGCTCTCGTCCGCATCGGTGCAGACCGGACGGTCCTTACCCAGGCTGAGGACCGAGAGCTGGCCGCTGGGAATGCCCATGGAGCTCAGGAATTCTTCGGCGGTCTTGGCGCGGCGATCGCCGAGAGCCATGTTGTACTCCTCCGAGCCGCGCTCATCGCAGTGTCCTTCGATGAGCAGCTTCTGCGTCGGATAATTGGCCAGGATGTCGCGAATCACGCCGACATCGTCTTTAAGCGCCGTCGACGCATCCTCGCGGATGGTGGACTTGTCGTAATCGAACATGGCATCTTCTAACCGAGCCAGCTTTTCGTTGAGAGTCGCGCGAACTTCCGGCGGGATTTGCGCCGATTGACGCGGAGTCTGAGCGACGGGCTGGCTCGGCGACGCCCGTTGGCCGGAGGACCTCGGCGTCACTGGCGTCGAACTTGGGGGTGGGGCCACCGGCGTCGTGTCGGGCGGGTGGCTGGCGGCGACGGGCGCAGCCTTGTGGCAGGCAGCCGTCGTAAGCAAAACAGCAAGGCCTAAATAGGCCAGATTCTTGGTTCTCTTCATATGGTCCTCTCCGTATGGGTCCTCTTGACGTACTTGTCCTTAACGATCTTCGCTCTTAACAAGCTCAGTTTGAGTCTACTAAAAGTAAGCACTATTTCACTATATCGCGACAATCCTGTTGAGACGGTATTCCGCCGGAGGATTGGTCCTGTAGACTGGTCATCGAGGTGCGATTTCGTCCATTTACGGGCGGACGCCGGCTGCTGTTTGCAGGCTTCGGCGGACTGCTGGTGCTGATGCTGGCCGCGGGTATCGATGCGCTGCTGGTATTGCGTAACGTGCGCAGCAGCGATGCGCAGGTGCGCGACGTGTACCTCCGCCGCAGCAAGGCGCTGGACGAAGTGCGCTCCGGGATTTATCAATCGGCGATCGTGATGCGCGATTACCTGCTGGCCTCGGATAGCGCGGTGGCGCAGGCTCAGGTGGAAAAGTGGACCAGCATCAGGCAAAATACCGACCGGGCCTTAACCGATTGCGCGGCTGCGCTGGATCCGGCCGAGTCCGAGCCGTTCCGCAACTTACAAACCGAGGTCCAGGTGTATTGGAAGCTGCTGGACTTCGTGATCGAAACGCAGCTCAAACAGAAGCGGCAGGGCGGCAGCGCCTATTTTTCGAATGAGCTGGTCCGGCGCCGCAACGCGATGCTCGCCTTGGTGGATCGCATCGACCAAATCAGCATGCGGCAGCTAAATTCCGGAGACGCGAAGCTGAACGCGACGTTCGACGCCCTGCGGGCGCGGCTGATCTGGATGCTGGGCACTACGGTGGGCGTTGGGCTGCTGCTGGCCGCATTCACGATTCGCCGGACGCTGAACCTGGAACGCGAGCTGAGCCAGCGCTACGAGGAAGGCATGCGTGCGCAGCAGGAACTAAAGGAGCTTTCCGCGCGCCTGGTTTCGGCGCAGGAAGAGGAGCGGCGCGCCATTTCGCGCGAACTGCACGACGAAGTGGGCCAATCGCTCTCGGCGCTGCTGATGGAAGCCGGCAACGCCGCGGCAATCGTCCCGCAGGATTCGACGGAAGTGCGGCGGCACGTGGAATCGATCAAGAAGCTGGCCGAGGCCAGCGTGAACGTGATTCGCAACATGACGCTGCTGCTGCGGCCGTCGATGCTGGACGATTTCGGGCTGGTGCCGGCCCTCGAATGGCAGGCGCGCGAGGTGTCGAAACGCACCGGATTGCGCGTGCAGGTAACGGCCGAGGAGACTGCGGGCGAGCTTCCGGACGAGCTGAAGACCTGCATTTACCGCGTGGTGCAGGAAGCCCTGCACAATTGCGCTCGCCACGCGCAGGCGCGTAGCGTCAAGGTGGTGGTGAAGCAGGAGCCGTCGCGGATTCTCCTTTCGGTGGAAGACGACGGCCATGGCTTCGACGCGCGGCGGGTGCGGGGGCTCGGGCTGGTCGGCATGGAGGAGCGCGTGAATCACCTGGGCGGAGCGTTCGAAGTCGCGTCGCGGCCCGGAAACGGAACCAAGGTGGCCGTAGAGCTGCCGCTTGCGAGCTGAAATCAAGATGTCGATTCGCATCCTCCTTGCCGACGACCACACCGTGATGCGCAACGGCCTGCGCCTGCTGCTGGAGCGCCAGGCCAACCTGCAAGTGGTCGGCGAAGCGGCCGACGGGCGCGAAGCGGTGGATCTGGCCGCATCGGAGAAGCCCGATGTGGTGGTGATGGACATCGCCATGCCGCATTTGAACGGCGTGGAGGCGGCGCGCCAGATCGTAAGCCGGAATCCGCAGACGGCCATCGCGATTCTCAGCATGCACAGCGACGAGAGCTACGTGATCCGGTCGCTCAAGGCGGGCGCGCGGGCCTATCTGCTGAAGGATTCGGCGGAGGCGGATCTGATCGCGGCGATCCACGCGATCACGGAAGGAAAATCGTTCTTCAGCCCGGCCGTCCGCAAGATTTTGAAAGAAGATTACATGCACCAGCTGGCGGAGATGGGCGCGGAGGACAGCTACGAGCTGCTGACCAATCGCGAACGCGAAGTGCTGCAACTGGTGGCGGAGGGGAAGAGCAACAAAGAAGTCGCGAATCTGCTGAATCTGAGTTTGTATACGGTGGAGACGCACCGCACTCACATCCTGCAGAAGCTGAATCTGCACAGCGTGCCGGAGTTGATCCTGTACGCGGTGCGGAAGGGGATCATCAGTTAACTTTGCCGCCGCTTGTGCGGTCGTCTAAAGTAAGAGTGTGACTGCGGCGGAGGCCTACGAGTTGACCACGCACGGAGGCGCGACCGACTTCGCGCGGGTGATCGCAGTCTGCGAATCGTTCGGACCTTACTGCCTGGTCGGCGGCTTGGCCGTAAACTGCTATGTGGAACCGGTGTATACGATCGATGCCGATTTCGTCGTCATTTCCGCGAGCCTTGGCAAGCTCGCCGAGCGCCTTCGCGAGCTTGGTTTCAAAACCGAGGAGCATCCGCACTCGTTCAACGCGCAGGCTCCGGGAAGCGATCTCCGGATTCAGTTCACCACGGACGAAAGGTACCAGCCGTTTCTTGCCCGGTCCGTCGAGTCCGAGGTTCTGGGGATTCGTGTCAAGATCGCCAGCCTTCAGGACGTCACGCAAGGCAAACTCTGGGCCTACGGCGACCCGAGTCGGCGGTTGAGCAAACGCAAGAAGGACGAATTAGACCTCGTCAGACTCGCCGAATCTCATCCCGAGTTGAAGTCGGCGTACCCACGCGAGCTCAGGGAACAAATCGAGCGCGGGTAGGGAATCTAAGGACGTTCGCGGCCGTCGAGCGTCTGGATGAGAAAGTCCGTGATGAAGCGGGGTTCGTTGCGGGAAAGGTAACGTCCGAATCGAATCAGAACAAATCCAAAACACAGCATCGCCAGAAGAATGATGGTACCCAAGAGGCTATGGTTGTTGCCGTAGGAACTAGACAGCGTTCCCCTCACGGTCGCGAGCGCCAGTCCTCCGCCTACCAGCGCGACAAAGCCGAACCAGACGAACATAAAGGTCCGAACCATAGGATGCATCGTGAACGAGCCTGAAATGAGCGTCCCTCCCTGTTGTGGGCGCATAGTCGCGAACAGGAAGCTCTGAAACGAGTTGCGATACCAAATGCGTTTACGGGGGCGCAAAGTCGATTCCGAAGCTTGTCCGATCACAGGCTTCGAGCCGAAAAGGGCCGTGGAAGAGAAAAGGACACTCCACTCCGTGTCTATCGCCGAGGTAAGCCGGACCGCACACTCAGCGGGAGGCAGAGGCGAGAAGATTTCGACATGGCCGCCCGCGTCGGGTGGAACAGTCACGAAAGTTCAGCGTGCCGCCGCGGTCTTGTGCAGGATCTTCGGAGAAGTCGCGGTAAACAACCCGATGCTCCCCGCGTTCGACGGACTCATCACGATCTCAGTCCCAGCCGGAAGTGCGATCGGCGACTTGTAGTAATACGTCCGCTTGAAATCCGGGTTGAACTGATAAATCCACAGCAGCGGCTCGATGGTGCCGTCGGGGCGCTCCGCGATGATCTGGACGCTCGCGCTTTTCTGCCAGTCCTTGGGTCGAACCGCCAGCACGCGCGCCGGCACATCGAGCTTCGTGCCGGATGAAACCACGATCTCAGGCGAACCCGCGGGACCCTCCGGATCTTGCCAGGCTGCAGCCTTCGGAACCTGCGGCATATACTTCGGCTCGCCTTCGGGCGCGCCCCCTTCTACCCAGTCCGAGATCAGCTCCAGCTCTTCTTGCGTCAGGCCGCGGTCGTCCTTGAAATTTGCAAAGCCCTTGACGGCTTGCCACGGCGGCATGCGGCGCTCCAGAACCTCTTCCTTCATGGCCTTCGCCCAGGGACGCGCTTCCTCGTACGTCATCAGAGAGAACGCCGAGCCTCCCTCGCGATGGCAGGAGGCGCATCTCTTGTATACTACTCGGGAAATCTCTTTCGACCAGGTGATTTTGGTCGAGATGATGTCGTGCGCTCCCGCCACGGTGGCTCCTGCAAGGATCAAAATCGCGGCGCGAAACATTGAAACTCCAGCTTACTCCGATTTGCGGCTGTAGATGGTCCGGTTGGTGATCTTGGGGTCGACGGCCACGTCGAAAAACCCGACCAGCATCTCTTCCCAGCTCTGCTCACCCCACTGGACGTCTTTCTTCGGGTCCGGATTTGCGGGATTATTGGGCGAATTGTCCCACCACGCGGTAGCTTTGATCTTGACGCCGGGCTGTAGCGGAATCGGCTTTTCGAGTTTATAGGACAGCTGCCAGTTCAGGCTCCAGTTATCGACCTTGAGAATCGTCTGGGTCTCCCCGGTGGGATAGATGATGTCGTACTGGAACGCCTTCCCGCGCAGGTGCATGTGCGGGAACAGGCTGATCATGGTCATCTCGTTCTGAATCGGCGCGACCGCCTCGGCCTTGAAATTCCCGTCGCCGGCCGGAATGGTGAAGCGGTTGTTGATGGCGGCGACTGTCACGATGCGCTCCTTGGGAGGCTCCTTGGCGAACACCACGCCGACGCGCGTCCGGTCGCTGCCGGGCTTGCCGCTGGCCGTGTAATGCATCTGGAAGATAAGATCGCTGCCCGCCTTGATCTGCTTGGCCTGTCCGGGCTTCCAGATGTCGGGAACCATGCCTGGCGTGTAAATGCACAGTACGTCGTTACCTTGACCTTGAGTGTTGAAGAATCTCTGGCCCGCGTTTTCGACCGCCGGTACGAACGGAACACCCGGCTGAGCTTCCGTCAGCCACTTGTTCCCCGGCTCGCGGAGGAAGATCACCGCGTGATGCACGACGGTTCGATCGGAGGGACGAATCTCCACCTGCTGGATCCACTTGTCTTCGGTGAATCCGGTGGGGACCACGATGTACTGATATTCCACCTCGCCCGAAGCCGGCATGTTGAAAGCCTTGGGCATTTGAATGACCGCGTCGGGTTTTGAAATGTTCCACCCGTCGACCCAGTGGCGCGGCTGGGGAGCATCGGCGGCATTACCCTCGGGTGCGCCGGCATCGGCCCAGGCGACGATGGTATCGATTTGCACCTTGGTCAACGAACGGTCGTTCGCGAACTTGCTGTAGTGTGGATCGGCGGGCCATGGCGGCATTTTGCCTTGCAGAACGGCCGCCTTGATGGCTTTCGCCCACGGTCGCGCCTGGTCGTAGGTCAGCAACTGCATCGGGCCGATTTCGCCCGCGCGATGACATTCCTGGCAGCTATTTTGAAGAATCGGCTCGACATCCTTGTGGAACGTCGGCGCGGCGGAGGCCGCCAGGCACACAAATAGCGAAGAGGCAATCAAACGCATAGAGATATAGCTCCGTAAATAGAAAACCGGCATGGCAGCGAAGTCGCCACCATGCCGGAGCATCGAGGTTTAACGGTTGTCCGCACCCGTGGGTTTCTGCGGCTTCTTGGTCCGCATCAGGTCCATGGGATTGGTGTCCATAGAAACCGCTACATCGAAGAAGCCGAACATCATTTCATCCCAGCTTTGCTCGCCGTAATGAACTTCCTTGGTCGCGTCCGGGTTGGCCGGGTTGTTCACCGAGTTGTCGTAGTGCGCGGTGCACTCGATGGTCGTACCCTTGGGCAGGTACAGCGGCTTGTCCAGGTAATAGGAAAGCTGCCAGCTAAAGCTATAGTGCGGGACGCTCAACAGGGTTTCGGTCTTTCCGTCTGGATACGTGATGCGGAAGTCGAAATCCTTGCCGCGGAGGTGCATGTGCGGCAGCATCATGATCAGAGTCGAATCCGCCTGCAGCGTGATCTTCGAGTCGACGCGATAGTTCGGGTCGCCTGGAGGAATCGCGAAATCGGCCGTGGTCGCGGCCAGCGTCAGCACGCGCTCCTTGGGGGGCTCTTTCGCGAAGATGACACCGACGCGGCTCTTGTCGCTGCCCGCCTTGCCATCCGCCGTGTAGTGGAGCTGGAAGATGATGTCTGCGCCCTTCGGAACCAGCTTCGCCTGGCCCGGCTTCAGCGTATCCGGAACGGTCCCGGGAGCGTAGCCCGCCAGGAAGTCGCCGCCGAATCCACCGCCGCCGCCGCCACGTTCACCGGCCTTGGGCTTTTCCGGAACGAACGGCACGCCGATGGGCGCATCCTTCATCCAAGGCGAGTGAGGATCGCGAATGAACGCGATGATGTGATGCGTGTGCTCGCGGTCGGTAGGCCGGGCTTCGGCGAACTGCACGTACTTGTCTTCCGTGAAGTTGGTCGGCATCCGGACATATTGATAGTCGATGGTGCCGGAAGTGGGGACATTGAACGCGGTGGGGATCTCGAACACCATGTCGGGCTTGCCGATCGCCCAGCCTTCGGCGAAGGTCAACGCTTGCGGCGCATCCTTCGGATTGCCGGCTTTGGCGCCGCCGTCTACCCAGGCCACCAGCGTCTTCACGTCGGCGTCCGAGAGCGTACGGTCATTTGCAAACTTTCCGTAGTGCGGATCGGCGAACCATGGCGGCATCTTCTTGGTGAGCACCGCGCTCTTGATCGCTTTTGCGTACGGCCGCGTGCTTTCATAGCTTAAGAAAGACATCGGGGCGGCTTCGCCGGGCCGGTGACAACCCTGGCAGTTTTTCTCGAGAACCGGGAGAGCGTCCTTATAGAACGTCGGCTCCGGAACTGGCGCCGCAACCACGATCGCGGCACACATCAAGCTCAAAGACAAGGTGCGCATCAATAACCTCCAACTTCTCCACTATACGATGATTTGTACCGATTTCGTTCCATGCGTTTTGGGGGCGCCAAAGCGTTCAAAAATGGGTGTATGGGCGCAAAATAACGGTTCTCATGCACTTAACAGCGTTAATGAGCGAAATCACGCATTTGTAAATATTTGTAAGGCATAGAGTATCAGCAGCCGATGAGGGCCCGGCTGGATACCTTGACATGCTAGATATGATCTTGTATATCTAGAACTCCTAGGTATGACCCGCCGCGAAAAGAAACTCAACTCCGAAATCGAGTTTCACATTGAGCAACAGATCCGCGATTACGTCGCCCAAGGCATGGATCCGGAAGAAGCGCGCCGGCGGGTGCGGATCGAGTTCGGCGGCGCGGCCGCCATCAAAGAAGAATGCCGCGACGTTCTGGTCTCTCCAGACGCTCGAAACGGCGTGGAAGGACGTGGTCTACGGACTGCGTGTGCTGCGATCGGCTCCGCTGTTCACGCTGACGGCGATTCTTGCGTTGGCGCTGGGCGTTGGCGCGAATTCGGCGATGTTCAGCGTGATTTACGCGGTCCTGCTGCGGCCTTTGCCCTATGCCGAGCCAGACCGGCTGGTGTGGATAGCGGTCCACGCCCCGATGCTCAAGGCGGACCTGGCAAGCGGCATCATGTACCAGCGGTGGCGCGAGCAAACACAGCTATTCGGCAACGTCGCTGCCTATACGTCCACCAACCACAACATCGTCGGCGGCGACGCGCCGGAGCGTGTTCAGACCGCGATCGTCTCGGCGAGTTTCCTGCCTACGCTCGGTGTACGACCTTTCCTGGGGCGCGGCATTAGCGAAGAAGAAGACCGTCCTGGAGGCGCGCATACCGCGGTGCTTTCCTATAGCCTGTTCGAACGGCGATTCAACGGCGCGGCGTCTGCAATCGGCAAGACCATCGATCTGGACGATACCGCGTACACCATCGTTGGCGTATTGCCCCGGGAGTTCCGCTTTCCACAGGACCTGGATGTGGATCTGTTGGTCCCACTGGCTCTGCCTCCGGAGAACCCGGCGGGGCCGTGGCTGCTGCTCTCGGTGATCGCCCGCATGAAACCGGGTATGTCGGCGGACGGCGTACGCATGTCTCTTCCGCCGGTCGACGACGGGATGATGAGGCGGCCGCCGGGTGTTCCTCCCTTCGAGGTCAAGGTCGTATCGCTGCACCGGCAAATGGTCGGCGACCAGCGCACCGCTTTGTTGGTCCTGCTGGCCGCGGTCGGCCTCGTGCTCTTGATCGCGTGTTGTAATGTCGCCAATCTCCTGATGGGACGGGCGGCGGGAAGGCATCGCGAGGTGGCTGTACGCGGCGCTCTGGGAGCCGCGCGCGGGCGCTTGATCCGGCAATTCCTGATTGAGAGCTTACTGCTGTCGGCAGGCGGCGCTGGGCTCGGTCTGCTACTCGCGCGTCTTTCGATTCAGGGCTTCATCGCCTTGGGCAGGTCGCGTTTGCCGTTGATCGAGCAGACCGCCATCAATCCCATGGTGATGGTGTTCACGGCCGCGGTGGCGATTCTCACAGGGGTCTTGTTCGGTCTGGCGCCCGCGCTCGCGACCACGAAAGCCGAGGTGATCGACGCGCTGAAACAAGGCGCGGCGGGGCTCACCGGCGGGACCCGGCATCAACGCTTCCGGAGCACCCTGGTGGTTTCTGAGATCGCGCTCGCGCTGGTTCTGCTGGTTGGCGCCGGGCTGCTGGTAAAGAGCCTGTGGATCATCGAGACGCGCGACCCCGGATTTCAGCCGGAGCACCTGCTGACCGCCGACGTAAATCCGATTCCGTCGCGCTGGGGCACCGATTCGCGCAGGCTCGCTTTCTATTCGGAAGCGGTCGAGAAATTCAACGCGATCCCGGGCATCCAGGCGAGCGCTTTCTATCACAGCGTCTTCATCTTACCCAACGTCCGAATCGCCGGGCGCCCTCCGTTCCCGCCGGGCCAGGCCCCGCTGTTAACGATCACCGCAGTAACTCCCCAGTTTTTTCATGCTATGGGTATTCACTTGAAGCGAGGACGTCTTCTCGGCGAGCAGGACGGCGCCAGCGCTCCGATGTCGGTAACGCTGAACGAAACCGCGGCCGCGCGGCTGTTCCAGGCGGAAGACTCGTTAGGTCACCAGCTCTCGCTGACGTCGGACCGCAGCCCGTACACGATCGTGGGAGTTGCGACGGACAGCTCCGACGACAGCGCCGGCACGGAGACGCCCGCCATCGCGTACGTGCCCATGGCCCAGGTCCAGCGCTTCACGGCGATGCATCTGGTGGTGCGAGCCGTGGGCGATCCGATTGCGCTCGCTGGCGTCGTTCGGGATCAGATCCGCGCCATCGACCGCGACCAGCCCCTCTACGACGTCCGCACGATGGAGCAGAAGATGTCCGCCTCGATTGCGCCGCGGCGGTTCAACGTGGTTCTGCTTTGCGTCTTCGCGGGACTGGCGCTGGCGCTCGCGTTGGTAGGAATTTACGCGGTGATGTACTCATCGGTGGCGGAGCGAACCTGCGAATTCGGCGTGCGGATGGCGCTGGGAGCGGAGCCATCCGACGTGACGAAGCTGGTAATTTCGCACGGCGGCCGATTAGTCGCGGCCGGGCTGATTTTGGGTTTGGCGGGAGCCTGGGCCGCGACTCGTCTTCTAAAATCGTTGCTCTATGGGGTCACCGCGACGGATCCTCTTACGTTTGCGGTGGTGCCGCTATTGCTGCTCGCGGTGGCGCTGCTGGCGAGCTACATTCCGGCCCGGCGCGCATCGCGGATCGACCCGATGGTCGCACTGAGGCACCTGTAGATCACTTCACGAAAATGCTCTTCGGGATCATCGCGTGCACTCCCTTGGTCCCATCCACCAACTGCGTAATGTCCATGTCGACGGCGACGCTGGTCAACGCGTAGGCATCTTCGCGAGTCAGGTGCTTTTCTGAAACCAGGAAATCGATGGTCTCCAAACCGCAGATCCGCGCCGCCTGGGTCAAATCTTCATCGATTCCCATGGTGATGTAGTGCGTGGGGGTCTCGGCACGCGGCCATTTCAGGTGCATATCTTTGCGCAGGATGAACTGAAACACGCCGGTCAGCGATGTCTCCATCGCCGTGATGTCGATCTCGCCATTCCCCATTCCGGCGTGCCCGTCGCCGACCTCGAACAGCGCTCCCTTGGCGTGAATCGGAATGAACAGCGTCGTGCCGGCCACCAGTTCCTTGTTGTCGAGATTCCCGGCGTGGACTCCGGGCGGCGCGCTGCTGATCTTGCCTTTGTCTTCCGCCGGAGCCACGCCCATGCTGCCGAAAAACGGACGCAACGGAATATCGATGCCCGGTCCGAAGTGCCCGATCATGCGTTCCTTGTCGAACTGGATGATTTTCGTCTGACGATTCGGAAACACGTCCGCCAGGAAGCCGGCAGTGCTGTTGAACCCGTAGGGCGCGCCCAGGCGAATCTCTTTAATGCGCACTTCGAGAACGTCGCCCGGCTCTGCGCCTTCGATCGCGACCGGACCGGTGAGCGGATGGCCGCCCGGGCCGCGTGCTTCCCGCGGGATTTCCTTATAGATTCGGAGAATCTCCGGTTCGATCTGGTCCTCGCGCAGCCCGGCGCGCTCCAGTGTCATGGGATTCCCGACCGAGACGCATTGAATCTCCACCGTGTCGCCGGATCTCACGGTCAGGACCGGTTTCGCGCCGGCCCAGTAATAGCCCCATGCAATGGTCTCCGGCGTGACCTTGAGTTTGTAGTCGGCGGCGTGAAGAAGCGACGCGGCAAGAAACGGAAGCAGGGTTCGAATCATTTCCGTTATGGTGACACAAACCGTTCGCGATTTGTGCGTTTACCTCATATAGGAGTACAGTAACGAGTACGGAGGAGAGGGACCTTATGGCATTCTGCCCAAACTGTGGATCGCAGGTAGAGGGGAAGTTTTGCGCGAAATGCGGCTCGGCCGTCGCCGCGGACGCGGGAGGAGGGGGCTTCGCGCCACCACCCGCGGCTCCGGTACAGTCGGCGGGGCTGGAGGAGAATGTCGCCAGCGCGCTGTGCTACTCCCTCACGGTGCTCACTGGCATTCTGTTTCTGGTCCTGGATCCTTACAATAAGAACAAGACCATCCGATTCCACGCGTTCCAGGCGATCTTCTTCTGGGCGGCGTGTGTCGCGATCCTGATTCTGGTGAGCATCTTGAGCGTCGCGATGTCGGTGCTGGGCTTGTTCCTGTTCAGCATGCTGCATCTCCTGATATACCTGGTGTTCTTCGCGACTTGGGCGTTCCTCATCTATAAGGCCTACAACCGGGAGAAATTCCTCCTGCCGATCATCGGGCCGCTGGCTGAAAAGCAAGCGTGACGTCAAGGAACGTATAGCCGCGCCGCGCCGTCCATTGGTATCAGTGCAAGTTACTCTATTCGTGTGCCTGGCGGCCCTGACCTATGCCCAGGAGGGTCCGCGCATTGGCCTGATCGATTTCTACGGGCTCCATAAGGTTCCGCAATCCAAAGTCCGGCAGGCGCTGGGAGTGCGCGAAGGCGATCCTCTGCCACGCTCCAAAGGAGACGCCGAGGAGCGCATCGACGCCATCTCTGGCGTGGTCGAATCGCATCTGGAAGCGGTCTGCTGCGACGCGGGCCGCATGATTCTCTACGTCGGGGTCGAAGAGAAAGGCGCGGCGCACTTCGATTTGCGCGAGCCTCCCGATGGCGAAGTGAATCTTCCGGAGGACATCACGACCACCTATCACCGGTTCCTGGACGCGTCCGAAGCCGCTTCCCGCATCGGCCAGACCAAGGAGGATCTGACCCAGGGGCACGTGCTTTCGTCGAATCCGGATGTCCGCGAGATTCAGGAGCAATTCATCCCCATCGTCAAAACTTATCTGGGTGACCTGAGGCACGTCCTGCGCGATTCGAGCGACGAAGCGCAGCGCGCCATCGCAGCCTACGTGATCGCTTACGATGAAAACCCTAAGGAGATTGTCAACGATCTGCAACTTGCGCTGAAGGATGCTGACGCGGGGGTTCGCGTGAACGCGACGCGTGGCCTGAAGGCCCTGGCGGTGTTTGCGAAACTGCATCCGGACTCAGGCGTGAAGGTGGAACCGACCTGGTTCATCGAAATGCTGAACTCGCTGTCATGGAACGACCGGATGCAGGCGCTGGGCATGTTGCAGATCCTGGTAGACCAGAACGACCCGGACGCGATCGAGCAGATTCGCGACCGCGCACTCCCGTCGCTGATCGAGATGGCTCGTTGGAAAACGCTGCCTCACGCGCTGCCGGCGTTCCTGCTGGTCGGCAGGGTCGCGGGCCTTCCCGACGATCGGGTGCAGGCGGCGTGGACGCGTGGCGATCGCGAATCGGTAATCGCGCAGGCGACGGCGCCTCCTAAGAAAAAGAAATAGGTCTGGATAAGCCGCTTGTATCGACGGCGCCTTAGGTCGCCTAGGACGCGAGCCGCGACCGCAGGAAGCGGTGTATGGTTGCGTTCCACACGGTCACTGGCGACGGACTATCGCAAGCCGCGGCTTTTCAGGTACGCGATCAACTCTGCCGGATCGTCCGAAATGATCGCGTCCACTTGAGCCCTGACGAGCTTCTCCCAATCTGCGGGAGAATTCGCCGTCCACGGGACGACTTGCAGCCCTGCATCGTGCGCGGCGCGGACTTTTTCGGGAGTCACCAGCTTATAGAACGGCGAAACGATGGTCGCATCCGCTTCCTGGGCGATTTGGGTGAAGGGACGATCGTCACCCTCCCACAGCGCGACGCGACGGATCTCCGGCGCCAGCTTCTTCATGGCGTGAAGCGTGCGGAAATCGAAGGATTGCAACATCACCCGGTCTTCCAGATGATGTTTGCGCACCACCTCGAGCACCAGCCGCACGAATTCTTCCGGCGCCGGCGTGCGCTCCGGGTGATCGGGGAAGCTTTTGGTTTCGATGTTGAATTGAACTTTATTGTTCGCCGCCAGATCGAATACCTGGTCGAGCGTCGGCATGCGAGTCCCCGGCACCGGCGTCTGCTTGGGGAACAGTGGGTTGTGAATCTTGCCGCAATCCCACTCGCGCACCTGGGCGAGCGTCAGATCGTGAATCATCGCCCTCAAGTGCGGTCCCACGCACACTGGAGGCTCCAGGTACGGATCGTGCGAAACCACGATTACGTTATCCTTCGTGACCGCCATATCCAGTTCCAGCACGTCGACACCGATGCCGATGGCGTACTCGAAGGCGGGAAGCGTATTTTCAGGCCGCATCGCGCGCGCGCCGCGATGGCCGTGGACCAGAATTTTAGAAGCTGCGGGCATAAGGGCGGCAAACGCGAGCGCCAGGATCGCGGAACGCATCGTTATTGAGGCGTGCGGCGCAGTTCGCACTGGCAGCAGTCGCTGCATCGCAGGCATTTTTCGCAGCGATGATTTGGGCAGGCGTCCTTGGTGCAGTGGACGCAGATGTCGGTGGATGGCTCGCCGCAGATGCTGCACGTGAATGTCAAAGTTTCGGTCATTGGTTGTTCTTCTTTTGAGTGGGCTTCGGAGCCGGCTGATGGCTCAGCACGCCGCGGCAGCGCTGGGCTTCCTTGTCGACGATCTGAAACTCCTGCTCCTTGGTGACGGCTAGATCGGTGATGTACTGCCGCAGCTTGTCGCGATTCGAGGAGTTTTCCGCCAGCACTCCGATCAGCAGGTCCCCCACCGCCGGGTTCTGATAATTCCTCACGCCATCCACCAGCGAATGGAGCCGCGCTTCGATCGACTGAAGCCGGAAATACGTATCCAGCGCGAGCGTCAGCCGCTCCGGCTGTTTTTCGAGCGCCTTCGCTGAATTGGCCAGGTATCCGAGCTCGTCCTCAGCGCCTTTCCACTGTGCGACGTAAGTTTCCGGGGCTCCTTTCGCGACCCACTCCTGGGGCGTGAGCTGATCGAGAATCGGCTTCAGGCGGGTGGCTTGGTCGGACAGCGCGGCCACCGTCTTGGAGATGTCCCATTCGGCGGAAACGCCGGCCGGACTCTGTGCATGCAGGATGGAAATGAAGACGAGCACAAGGAGAGACTTCATAGCTCTAACGCTAGTGTCTCACGAGATGCCAGGGTTAATTTTGAACCGCGCGGATTACATCGAGGCCCGGCTCCGGCCCCAGCAGGAACCGCGCCATCACTGTCCAGACGACGCGCGTAATCTTATGAAGCCGCGTCTCCTGCGGATGTTGGCGCACCACGAACACGCTGATGTTCCGATCGCCCGAATCCACAAATCCGGGCGGAGGCGGTGGTGGCGGTGGAGGTGGAGGCGCTGCCGGAACCGACGCTACTGGCGGCGGAGGCAGCTTGCCATGCGTATCGCCGGGGCCTGCCGGCGACACGCCCCCGCCTCTGGGGAGCCGCGTCTCCCACGTGCTGATGGCGTCCACGGCCGCGCGCATCACCCGCTTCGCGATGTCGCCTTTATCGATGCGGCTGGATGCGATCGGCACATTCCGGTACACGCGCAGCGGTCCATCGGCCGGAGTCAGCATCTTGATGTTGCCGCGAGGCAGCAGCGCGTGCTGTACTTCCACCAAGCCTTCTTCCACTTCGACCGTCGTCGTTTCGTCATCGTCATCGACGGCGATATCGAACGTCGTGCCGCGAACCGAGATCACCGCTGTCGGCGTCAGCACCCGGTTGGGATTGGGACCGTACATGTGCTCGATGTGCACCTTCACGCGGCCCACCAGCACGTCGAGAAGATCTCGCCAATTTGGCGCGGCCTTGCGGAAGACCACCCGGGAGTTCGGGTAGACGTTGAACGTGGAGCCGTCGGAAACCTCGAAGCGCGCCTGCCCGTCCGAGCCGGTGATGATCAGCTGCTTGACCTGGATCTGATCGCCGATGTTGAGCGCCCACGGCGTCGAGTCTTTCAGGACCGATACTTGTCCCGAAAGTTCAATGACTTTGGCGGCATACAGATCGGAGTCGCTGGGTAGCGGCTGGCCGAAACACACCACGCCGGTCGCTGCCAGAAGCAGTGACAGCTTTGCCGTCACCCGGCCCGGAATGTGCCGCTCAGACATATTCGAAAAAACCTGGGCTCAAAAAGTCCTGTTAGAACGTCTCCTTTTCGTACCGGAACCCGTGTCTAGACAGTCTAACACTAAAATTGCAATGCAAGTCTCTGCCCGGGCAAATCTTACTACGGTACCTCTAGGAGAATCAACAGTTTCTGAGCCGAACCGCCGATGAATCAGGATACAATGGTCTAGCCCTGTGTTTAATTACGCCACATCCCGTATCCTGAGCGCCACAGTACTGTGGGCGCCGTGGCTTTTGGCGCAGTCCCTGCCGCAGCCCATGCCACAGGTGGATTGGAGACACGTCGGCAACTCGGCCATAAACCGGTCGCTGGCCGGCTTGGCGACGGGACCTGTGGACCGCGCATGGTTCTCTTCCACGGGGTCCCTTCTAATCCACACGGCTTCGGGACGCGTATTTGAGACCACCGACTTCGAGACCTGGAGACCCTCGACCGCGCCGGTTCCGCCGGAGTCGGCTGCACCCGTGGCACAACTTCCGGAGGCGGGCGCGCGGATTCGGGCGCGATCCGGGTCGGCCGCGGTGCTTTACGCGGCAGGGAAATTTGCTTATCGCTCTGAAAACCAGGGCGCGAGCTGGGATAATCTGACCAACTTTCGTGGGAACTCGATTCTGGGCGACGGCCTGAGCGACCTGGCGGTTTCACCCGACGATCACGACCAGATCGTCGCCGTGGGCGCAAACGGCGTCTTCCGGTCCATGGATGGCGGCAAATCCTGGAGCGGGCTGAACCAAGGGTTGCCGAATCTTCCGCCGGCCAAGCTGCTGAGCCTTCCTTCAGGAGACAACGGCGTAAAGCTATCACTTCCGGATTCGAGCGAAGTTGAATGGCAGCCCGGTCAAAAGACCGCCTGGATTCCGGTGGACAATACGGAAGCCTCGAACGACCTTCAGACGCGCCAGATTCTTTCAAGAAGCCTGAACAACCTGCCGGTTACCAGCTTCGCCGCCGGCGGCGAATACATCTACGTCGGGCTGGCGAGCGGCGTAGTAAGCGCGTCCAACGACGGCGGACAGACCTGGCGTCCGTACGGATTCAACGAAGCCGGCGCGGTGGAGCGATTCTGGGTGGACCCGAACGATCCGCGCGTGGCGCTGGCGGTATTCGGCTCGCGGCAGCACGATCCGTCGTCCACGGCTGTACGGGTGCACGTCCTGCGAACCGAAAACGGCGGGGCGTTCTGGGACAATTTCACTTCCAATCTTCCTGACGTGGGCGTTCACGGTGTCGCCGCCGACCGGTCGAGCGGAGCCATTTACGCCGCCACCGACGCCGGCGTCTTCATGACCTACGCCGATCTGGGCAACTTGGCGGCCGCTCCGCAATGGCGACAGCTTCCCGGCCTTCCCGGGGCCGTTACCGACGTAAAGCTCGACGCGCAGGGAAATCAATTATGGGCCGCCGTGGATGGATACGGCGTGTATGCGACCCTGGCCCCGCACCGGCTGCGCGATCCGCGCGTGGTCAGCACCGCCGATCTGGTGGCGCGCGCGACGGCTCCCGGTTCGCTGATCAGCGTGCTAGGCGCGCGGGTGCAAGCGGCGCGCGCGGGTGATCTGCAAATCCCCGTGCTGACCGCGAATGAGAACGAATCGCAACTGCAAATTCCCTTCGAGGCGAAAGGAGCTTCCGTTTCGCTCGCGGTCGACCGCCCGGAGGGCCGCGTTACTCTACCCGCAGTGCCGCTCGAGACGGCCGCGCCGGCAATTTTCGTCGATCGCGACGGCTCGCCGGTCCTGTTGGATGGAGAAAGCGGCCTGATGCTGGACGCCATGAATCCGGCGCACTCCGGCGACCGGATTCAGATCATGGCCACGGGTCTCGGCCGCGTGAAACCCGATTGGCCGACCGGCTTAGCGGGTCCGCCGGAGAATCCCCCGGAGGTGGTGGCTGCCGTGAAGGCTTACCTCGATCGCCAGCCCGTGGAAGTGACCCGAGCCGTCCTCGCGCCCTACATCGGGTTCTACCTGGTGGAGATCACGGTCCCCAAGATCGTCAACTACGGCCCCGCGGAGCTGTCGCTCGAAGTGAACGGCCAGCCGAGCAATCCCGTGCGCGTGTATATCGAGCACTAAGCGTTGTATAGTGATCGTTAATGCGATGGATCACGGCCCTCTGCGCTCCTCTCTGCCTGCTGGCTCAAGACAAGCCGACTGAAAAACTCGCGCCCTACTATCCCACGCCCCAAATCGTCGTCGACAAAATGCTCCAGTTGGGCGGCCTCAAAGCCGGCGAAAAAATGTTCGACCTGGGCTCGGGCGACGGCCGCATCGTGATCATGGCCGCGCAGAAATTCAAGGCCAACGCCACCGGAGTCGAATTCGACGACGCACTATTCAGGCAAAGCATGGAGAAGATCAAGACCCTGGGCCTTTCCGCCACCGCGCGCATCATCCACGGCGACCTGCTAAAGCAGGATTATTCTTCCGCCGATCTTCTCACCGTGTACCTGTTGCCGATGTCGAACGATAAAGTGACTCCGATTCTCGATAAGCAGCTCAAGAAAGGCGCGCGCATCGTCGCGCACGATTTCGAATTCTCCGCCTGGACGCCGGAAAAAGTCCAGGACATCGACGACGACGGCGAAGGGCGCAGCCACCGTCTGTACCTGTACCGGCGCTGATTGTTCCCAGCATGGTTCCTTACCGCGGCCGCTTGGCCCTCCGCATCGCGCGCATCGCTGCTGGCCCTGGCGTGCCTGGCTTGGTATGTGCGCGCCGCGGATGAGCGTTTCACTCGGTCATCGCGCGTGCTCGCCGCCTATCTGGTCTACGCCTCGGCGCTCTGTTCGAACTGCGCTTCGATTCGCCGAGTCCGCGCCGGCGTTGCGCTTGGTTGCGGACGCCACTTTCTTCGGATTCTGGAGCTGGGTGGTCGCCGTCGGCTGGGTCGGCATGGCCCGCGGCGGGATGGATGTCGGCTCTGCTGTGCACTTATCTGCTGGCCTCCGCCGTAGTCCTGCACGATCTGACGCGCGTGGCAGGGACCGCCGTGGTGGCGGCTCTGCTCGCCTTGCTGTTTTCGCCCCACGGGAGATGCGCCGCCGGTCTGGGTTGCGATCGCGGCGGGCGGCGTGGCCGTGGCCATCTCGTTTCACAAGCGCTATCTCGACCGGCGCATGTCGCACACGCTGCGTCACAACGTGATCATCCGTTCCCAGGCGCAAGGTGCGCGGGAAGCCGAGCGCCAGCGCATCGCCGCCGATTTCCACGACGGTCCGCTGCAAAGCTTCATCAGTTTTCAGATGCGCCTGGAGATCATCAAAAAACTGCTGGCGCGCGACGTCGAAGCGGCCGCCGAGGAACTGCGCCAGTTGCAGGAACTGTGCAAGACGCAGGTCGGCGAGCTGCGCAGCTTCGTCCGCAGCATGCGGCCCGCCGACGAAGGCGTGAGCCTGCCGGCCTCGCTCAGCCGCATGGTGGACCAGTTCCAGCGCGATACCGGCATCGCCGCCACGTTTTCAAGCGGCGATCTGTCACGACCCGGCCGAAACCGAAGTTTCGCTCGAACTGCTGCAGATCGTACGCGAAACGCTGAACAACATCCAGAAGCATTCCGGCGCCACGCGCATGGCGATCTCGGTGGGAGTGCACGATCACCGGATCGAGATTAAAGCCGAAGACAACGGCGCCGGCTTCCCCTTCAGTGGCTCGTTTCATCTGGACGAGCTGGAGCTGCTGCGCCTGGGACCGGTCAGCATCAAGCGTCGCGTGCGGATGCTGGGCGGCGATTTACAGCTCGAATCGAAGCCCGGCCAGGGCGCCAGTATCGAAATCCGTATTCCCGTATGAAGCGGGTTTGCTGTTTTGCGGCAGTGTTGCTGACCGGATGCGGCAAGTACGCCGATTTCACGTTGCCCGCCGCCGATATGGCCGGCCCGCGCGCTCCCTTCACCTGGGAACCGTCTTCGGCCCCGGTCTTGAATCGCGGCGATGCCGTCGACGTGCTCAATCCCTCGGTAGTCCGCTTTCGAGGCGAGTATTTCAATTTGTACTCCGAATTCGACGGCCACGCGTGGCACACGGCGAGCGCAAGTTCGCCAGATGGCGTTAGCTGGCGTAAAATCGGCCGTGTAATCTCTCCCTCGGGATGGGAAGGCAATTACATCGCGGCCAACGGCTCCGCGCTGGTCGAATCTGGCGAAATTCTCTACTGGTATGAAGCCGGCGACCCGTTTCGCATCGCCCTGGCGCGATCCTCCGATGGAGTCCATTGGAAAAAGAGCGCCGACGCCGTGCTTCGTCCCGGCCCGCGCGGCAGCTTCGATGAGCGCGGCGTGAGCGATCCCTATGTGATCCACGCCGGCGGAAATTTCTATCTCTTCTACACCGGTCTCGACCGAGCCCGCCGGCAGCAGCTTGGCCTTGCGCGATCGCCCGATGGCGTTCGTTGGGAAAAGCTGCGATCCAACCCGATTCTCTCGCCCGGCGGCCCCGGCTCTTTCCATGAAAATGGCGTCGGCGAGCCTGCCGTTTGGACCTCCGGCGGAGCCTGGTGGATGCTCTACACCGGCCGCGATCCTAGCGAGCGCCGCCGCATCGGTCTTGCCAAATCCGCCGACGGCATACATTGGGAACGCGTCCTGAATTTCCCGCTCATCGCCGGCGCTGAGCTTTGGGATAGTCAAGTGGTCTGCGATCCTTCGGTCGAAGTGACTGCTGAGGGCATTCGCGTCTGGTTCGGCGGCGGCGACCGCACCGAGCCCGCCGAAAATCTTCACGGTCAGATCGGACTCGGCATTCTGCGCAGCCGCTAAACCTGGAAATGTGCTCCACCCGCCGGTGCAGGAACACACCGTCCGTCTGCGCAGTGAATTTTCCATCGCCAAACCCGTCGCCATGTGCCGGAGCATATCCAGCCGGGACACACGGCTGACGGCCGGAAACCACTCCAAAAACTCGTCCGCCGCCGAGCCCTGCTTATTCCCTCTTGGCGACCTGAAAATGACTCAGCGTATCCGCGTAGTTCGCCACGCCTTTATACAGCGCCTCGGCGATTTTCTGGCGATGCTCTGGCTTCTTCAGCAGCGCCTCGTCGCCCGCGTTGGTCAGAAACCCGATCTCCGCCAGCACGCTCGGCATCGACGCGCCGATCAGCACCACGAACGGAGCCTTCTTCACGCCCCGGTTCTTCGCACCCGGATTGCTCTTCGACGACAGCCCGTACAGCGACGCATCCACGCGCGCCGCGAACTCGCGCGATTCGTCGATCTTGTCCTTCAGCGCGATCTTTTGCAGCACTTCCCGCAAATCGAAGACCGATCGTTGTGAGCTCGCGTTCTCCCGCGTCGCGACGTTCGAGCGCCGTCCTGGACGTCGTGAAATTCAGGTAGTACGCCTCCACGCCCGCCACCGTCCGGTATGGCGACGAATTCGCGTGAATCGACAGAAACAGGTCCGCCTTGCGGTCATTCGCAATCTGCGTCCGCTCTTCAAGCGGGATGAACGTGTCGTCGGTGCGCGTGTAGATCACTTCGCTTCCGAGGCGCGATTCTATCAGCGCGCCGAGTCTTTGCGCGACGTCAAGGACCACGTCTTTTTCAACCAACCCCGATGATCCATGCGTGCCGGCGTCATGCCCGCCGTGACCCGGGTCCAGCACCACGCGCCCCAGCTTCAATCCGAGCACTCGCGTCAGGGACCGGTCCCCAGTCGTATTGCGCTTGGCCGGAAGAGGCGTGGGTTCTGGCCTTGCAGGCGGCAGAGCGGAAATCGGCGGCGTACTGGAGGGCGGAATCGATGCCGTTACCTTTGGTGCGGTCACCGGAGTCGAAGCAGGAGCGGCATCGACAGGCGTGTACGGCGGCAACGGTTTCGGCACGTCTGGCGGCGGAGCCAGGTTACGAGCCAGGGCCGTACTCGGCGCCGGCGAAGCAATCTTCGCGGCTTGACTTCCCAGCCAGACCGGAGGCTGCGCCAGCAGAGTGGGTGCCGAATCTCGCGGAGCGGCAGCCTGCATCGGCGGAGGAGCAAATCGTCGCGGCTCCGGCTTAGCCGCTTGAGGCTTGACCACTTCCGTCATGACCGGCCCAGCGGGCTCGTGGCGTGCAGCCATCGGGGGCAGAGCGGCCGCCAGCGGCGGCGCTACGAGATCTTCTTCCACGGCGCGTGCCGGCGATTCAGTGATCACTCTTGCGCCGCTCACGCTGCCGGTCGGCGGCGGCGCCGGACGATCCTTCAGCTTCAGCTCGATCATCAGGCGATTGGGATCTGCCAGTTGCGATGCCGTAAACTCCGCGCGCTGCTCCAGATCGAGAACCACGCGCGTCACTCCCGGTTGCGTCTCCGCGATGCGGATCTGCTTCAGCAGCCCGTCGCCCACGGCGATCACGTGCATTCCCTTGCTGATCATCTCCGGCTTGGCGCCCTCGATGTCGAAGAACAGCCGGTCCGGGCTCGTCAAGCGGTCCGATTTGTAATGGAAATCCGAAGTAACTTCGATGGCGACGCGCGTCACTTCGCCGAGCGACCAGAAGCGCACTGCCGTGACTTTACTTCCCTGCGCGCCGAGACAAAGCACGGCGCCGGCGAAGCATCCGATCAGCAGACCGGATTTACTGCGTCGTTCTGAGATGCAACCTGCCATTCTCGTCTATAAACTGCTCCAGCTTCGGATGCTTCTCCTCTAAAACCTGCGGCGCGGGCGCCGGTTCCTCGACCTTCGCGGCCGTTTCCTTGGCCGCGGCCGTCTTCACATGAAGCGCGTCGTTATATCGCTTGCTGACTTGCTTCACGTAATTCTGCGTTTCCGGATACGGCGGAATCTGCTTGTACTTTTCCACCGCGCCGGGGCCCGCGTTGTAAGCCGCCAGCGCCAACTGGTCGATCTTTGTACAGGCTCTGCAAATATTTCAGGTACTTCACGCCGCCTTCGATGTTCTCCTGCGGATCGAAGCTGTCTCGCACGCCCAGCATCTTCGCCGTCGAGGGCGTCAACTGCATCAAGCCCTGCGCGCCTTTCGAAGAAACCGCCTGCGCGTCGTAGTTGCTTTCCACTTTGATCATGGAATGAACCAGCAGCGGATCCACGTCATGGGCGCGTGCGGCCTGGTCCACCAGATCGGTGATCTGTTTCGGCGTCGGTTTGGACCCGCCGGTCATGGTACGGACCAAGCGTCCGGTGTGCGGGTCCACGCGCACCACCAGCGTCTTGTTCTCGCTCGATGCGTCGGCTGCTACCACGGGGGAGGCGGCAAGCATTGCAATCAGTACAAAACAAATATACATCATTTTGTTTCGTGGCACACCTTACCGGTCGCGCCGCGGACATACGCTATCATCATCTCATGGCCGCGCCCGGGGACCAAAAATCGCGCGCCGGGTTCGTGCTCGCCGGCGGCCGCAGTTCCCGCATGGGTCGCGACAAGGCGCTGTTGCCGCTCGATGGCCGCACACTGATCGACCGCGTAGCCGGACTCGTCCAGCGCGCCGCCGGAAATGTAACCTTGATCGCTCCCGAAGGCCGCTACATGGGCTATCCGGTGATCCCCGACCTTATCGCGAACCAGGGCCCGCTCGGCGGCCTCTACACCGCGCTCTCTGCCACGAAAGCCAGCTGGAACCTGCTGGTTGCCTGCGACATGCCCGGTGTGACCCTCGAATTCCTGGAAAATCTCTTCGCGCGCCGCCGAATCGAGCGCCGCCGATTGCATCATCCCGCAATCCGCCGCCGGACTCGACCCTTTGTGCGCCGTTTACCACCGCCGCTGCCTCGCGGCCGCAATTTCGTCGATTGAACGCAAAGTATTGAAAATGCACGATTTTGTCGCTACCCTTCAAGTTCAGCCTTTTCCGGTTTCCAACCCCGCCGTGCTTCGAAACGTCAACACTCCCGATCAATGGACCACCCCATGACGGCCAACGGAACCGGCGAAAAGGCACACTACATCGAATTCCGTAACGTATATAAGACGTTCGACAGGCCCGTTTTAGTCGACGTGAACTTCTCTTTGGACGCGGGCGAAACTCTGGCCATCATTGGGCGAAGCGGCGTCGGCAAGTCCGTGACGCTGGCCCACATCATGGGTTTTCTCAAGCCCGATTCCGGCCGCATCATCGTTTCCTACACCGACATCACCAATTTCAACGAAGCCGAAATGCGCCGGATTCGCAAAAAGGTGACCATGGTGTTCCAGTCCGGCGCGCTGTTCGATTCGCTCACCGTCGGCGAAAATATTCTGTTCTCGCTGGAGCTCCGCGACGACTACGATGAAAAAAACAAGGAAGACGTGGTCAACGGACTGCTCCACATGGTCGATCTGCTCGAATATCAAGATCACTACCCGGCCGATCTCTCCACCGGCTATAAGCGCGCCGTCGCCATCGCGCGCGCGCTGGCCGCGCAACCCGAATGTATCCTTTATGACGAGCCGACCACCATGGTCGACCCGCATCATGTCGGATCATCTCACCCATCTGATGCTGCGCCTGAAGAACCAATTGCAGTTGACCGGGGTCATCGTGACGCATGACCTGGATCTGATGCGCAATGTGGCCGACCGCGTCGTGGTGCTGTTCGAAGGCCACGCCATTTATTTCGGCCCCGTGGCCGATCTCGAAAAATCGGAGCACCCGCATATCCAAGAATTTCTCGCCATGGATCGAGTTTAAAGAGGTGATGACATGAGAGCCCTGTTGCTGACGTTCGTCGCGTTCACTCTGTCGGCCCAGACGCCGACCATCGACCAGTCGCTGAATCTGAAAACCGCCGGCTCGCCCCGCATCTCCCCGGATGGCCGCTACGTCGCCTACACGGTTTCCGAAACCAACTGGGACGACAACGCCTTCGAGACGCAGATCTGGATGGCGATGCCGGCCACAGGCGAGCGCTACCAGCTCACCCACGCCAAGAAATCCTCGAGCGCGCCCGCAGTGGGCGCCGGATTCCAAGCGCCTGGCGTTTCTCTCCGATCGCGACGGCAGCCAGCAGATCTACGTGATCTCTCCAGCCGGCGGCGAAGCCACGGAGCTCACGCATTTCGACGGCGGCGTGAACTCGTTCGAATGGTCGCCCGACGGCCGCATGATCGCCTTCACCTCCACCGGCCCCGAGCCCAAAGCCAAAAAAGACCGCAAAGACAAGTACGGCGATTTCGAAATCGTCGAGCACGATTACACCATGGTCCACTTGTGGACCGTGAAAGTCGACGACGAAAAACCCAAGCCCGAGGCCGCTGACCACCGGCGCCCAGTTCAGCGTCGGCGGATTCCACTGGTCGCCCGATTCCAAGCGCATCGCCTTCAGCGCCACGCGCGACCCCGATCTATCGAGCGGCGACACCGCCGATATCTACGTCGTCCGCCTGTCCGATAAATACGTGAAAAAACTGGTCGACGCGCCGGGCCCGGACCGCAATCCCGTCTGGTCCCCCGACGGAGCCGAGATCGCCTACGAATCCGGGCGCGAGTTTTCGTTCCTGAATTCGCACGTCGCCATCGTAGCCGCCGATGGCGGAAAGCCGCGCGTGATCGCGGAAAATTTCGATGAAGATCCGCGCCTGGTCCAATGGTCGCCGTCCGGAATCTATTTCGAAGCGTTCGCAGAAGACCGCGGCGCATCTGTTCCGCTCTGAATCCGTCGACCGGCGCCGTCGAACGAGTCAGCTCGCCCGACGATCTGCAGCTCGGCGCAGCCAGTTTCACCGCCGACGCCTCGCGCATCGCGTTCACCTGCGCCTGAGCCGAACAAGTATCCCGAAATCTGCGTCTCTCCGATCGCGAATTTTTCGCCGAAGCCAATGACCAGCATGAAGGATCAGCTCAAAGGGTGGAAGCTGGCGACGCGCGAACTGTTCGAATGGAAATCGAAAGACGGAACCGCCGATGGAAGGCATCCTGATCAAGCCAGCCGACTTCGACCCGCAACGCAAGTATCCTTTGCTGGTGGTGATCCACGGCGGACCCACCGGTGTCGACCGTCCGTCCATCACGCGGCGATCGCACTTATCCAATGGAAATGTTCGCGGCCAAAGGCGCGGTGATTCTGCGCCCGAATTATCGCGGCTCGGCCGGATACGGCGAAAAATTCCGGTCGCTGAACGTCCGCAATCTCGGCCTCGGCGATGCGGACGACGTGCATCAGCGGAGTCGACGCCGTCATCGCCAAAGGCTACATCGATCGCGATCGCGTCGGTTCCATGGGCTGGAGCCAGGGCGGCTACATTTCGGCGTTCCTCACCACCTATAGCGACCGCTTCAAAGCCATCTCGGTCGGCGCCGGCATCTCCGACTGGATGACCTACTACGTCAACACCGACATTCATCCCTTCACGCGCAACTATCTGAAAGCGACGCCGTGGGAGGACCCGGAAATCTACCGCAAAACGTCGCCGATCACCTACATCAATCAGGCCAAAACGCCGACGCTGATCCAGCACGGCGAGCTCGACAAACGCGTGCCGATTCCCAACGGCTATGAGCTGTATCAGGGACTGAAAGACCGCGGCGTCCCGGTGAAGATGATCGTTTACAAAGGATTCGGCCACGCCATCAACAAACCGAAGCAGCAGCGCGCCGTGATGGAGCACAACTACGAATGGTTCAGCCAGTGGATCTGGGGCGAAACCGCGCCCGCGCCGACTGGAAACACCGGAACCGCCGCTACGCCGGCCGTCAACGTGGCGCAGAAGTAACTACTTCTCGGCGTAATATCCGTTCCGCGCCTGCACGATCAAGTCTTTCTTCTTGGTCGTGACGGAAATCGTGCGATATCCCGGACCCTGGTTCTTGTCCGGTGTATATCCGAGGCTGTACTGTTCGCGCAGCTCATCCTGAATCTCGCGGTAAATCCCGTCGTAAGACATCTTCTTCGCGTCGAAAAACCCGCCGCCGGTTTCTCTCGAGAGCTGTTCCAGCACCTTCTTGCCGTCGTGATGCTGCTGCATCGGTGGACGCCCGCCTCCGTGCCGCCCCATTCCGCGCCCGCCGAAGCCTCCCATCGGCGAGCCATTTTCCCCGGCGATCATTACCGAATACACCAGCGTATTGGTTTTCTGCGCAGCCTCGATGGCATCGGTAAGAGTCGACCTGCTGGCATTATCGTCGCCGTCCGTCAGCAGGATCAGCGCCTTGCGTCCGGTCTGTTTCTTCATCAATTCGTTGGAAGCGAGCAGTACGGCGTCGTACAGCGACGTTCCTCCTCGCTGACGTGGCTGTCCCGGGTCCTGCTGATCCCGGCGATTCAGTTGTCGCGGCGCTCCGACGCTGAGCTTCCCCAGCGCCTTCTGCAACAGCTTGCGCGATGAGGTCAAGTCTTGCAGCAGCTCCACTTCGGCGTCGAAATGAATCACGAACGCCTGGTCCCTGTCCTCGCGCAGAACCTGATCGAAAAACCGGTAACTCGCGATGCGCTCCTGGTCGAGCACCGTCGCCATGCTCCGGCTGGTATCCACCACCAGCCCAAGCGTCAGCGGCAAATCCGATTCCTTCGAGAAAAACTTGATGGTCTGCGGCCGCCCGTCTTCTTCAACCGCAAAATCCTCCTGCGTCAAATCGCGCACGATCATGCCCTTCTTGTCGTGCACCGTGGCGAAAACATTCACCACGTTGACATCAGTCGAGATCTTCTCCTGCGCGCATAAAAAGGCTCCGCCGGCCAGAGCCAAAACAAATTTCCGGTGAAACAACATATGGATCTTAATTCTGGACGGTTCCCATCAACTTCGGTTTACTCGGTTCGCAGGGCGTTGGTCGGATCGATACGCGTCGCTCTGCGAGCTGGCAGATAGCTTGCAATCACGGCCACCGCGGCGAACAGTAATGCGCTGCCCGCGAATGTCACCGGATCTGTCGCGCTGGTCTGATATAGCAGGCTCGCCATCACGCGCGTTAGCGCGAACGATCCCACCAAGCCGATCGCGATTCCCGTCAGCGTGAGCGACAGCCCGCCCCCGATCACCAGCCGGAAAATGTCTCCCCTGGCCGCGCCCAGTGCGATGCGAATCCCCAGCTCCGAAGTTCGCTGCGCTACCGAATACGCGATCACCCCGTAAATCCCAATCACCGCCAGAATGAACGCGGTCGCCGAAAAAATCCCCAACAGGAACATGGTGAAGCGCGGCTGCGCGCTGGCCGATTCGAGCAGCTCTTCCGCGCTCATCACGCGCGTCAGCGGCTGATCCGGATCCACCGCCGCCATCTCCCGCCGCACCGCCGAAACGATGCCGTGCGGATCCATCGCCGTCCGCAAGCTCAAGCACACGTACGTCGACACCAGCTGCGGCAGCGGCAAGTAAATTTCAGCCTGCGGAGCCTGCCCCAGGCTCGCATTCTTCACATCCCCGATCACTCCCACAACCTGAAAAGGATCCGGCAAATTCCCCACCCAGGCCCGTTTCCCGATTGCGCTTTCGTTCGCCCAATAAGCCCGCGCCGCAGCCTGATTGATGATCGCCACCAGCGGAGCCTGCGCGTCGTCATGCGCCGTGAATCCGCGCCCCGCGATCATCGGTACTTGCAGCGTCTTGGCATAATCCGGGCTGAGCTGCTGGATGTACACGATTGGCCGTTTCCCCAGCACCACCACCGGTTGCCCTTCGAACAGCACCGGCGTCTGATGCGTCGGCTCCGCCGGAAGCGCGGTGGAAAGCGCCGCCGACTGCACTCCAGGGATGGCGCTGGCGCGCGCGACCACGCGATCGTAAAACGCGGTCAACTGCGAGACCTTGGCGTATTTCGCCGGCGGCATCGTGATGTTCATCGTCAAGAGATTCTTAGTTTCGAATCCCGGACTCGCGCTGCGCAGCCGGATGAAGCTCCGAATCAGCAGCCCCGACCCGACCAGCAGCACCATCGACAGCGCCACCTGCGCCACCACCAGCATGCTCCTCGCACGGCTCCTTTTGCGATTTCCTGCCGTCCCGCGACCCTCATCGCGCAGCATCGAATTCAGATCCGGCCGCGAAAGCTGCAGCGAGGGCGTCAGCCCGAACAAAACCCCGCTCGCGACTGAAATCAGCAGAGTGAAAATCAGCACCCGAGCATCCATCTCGACGCCCGCCATCTGGGGAAATGTGGCCTGGGCGAGCGTCGAAAGAAACCGCGTCCCCGCCTGCCCGATGAACACGCCAACCACGCCGCTCACCACCGAAAGCAACAGACTCTCTGTAAGCAACTGCCGGATCAGTGTCATCCTCGGCGCACCCAGCGCGGTCCGAACCGCAAACTCCTTTTTCCGCCCTAGCGCGCGCGTCAGCAAGAGGCTCGCGACGTTTGCGCACGCGATCAGCAAAACGAATCCCACGGCCGCCGAAAGAATCAACAACGTGGGCCGGACGTTCGTGACGAACTCGTCCTGCAAGCTGCTGACGTTCATCTCCAGATCGAGTGTGGAATCGTACGCCCCCGGAAAATCGTGGCGATATTGCTGATACACGACGTCCTGTTCGGCCTGCGCCTGCGCGGCCGTCACTCCAGGGCGCAGCCGCCCGATGGCGTGGAAGTAATGTCCTCCGGCATTGACCCGCGCGGGAGTGACGTAGCTCAGATCGAACACGCGCGTCGCCCACAACTCGACGTTCAGCCCCACCAATGGGAAATTGAATTTGGGAGGCACCACGCCGATGATCGTGTACACATCCGCATTCAGCGCCAGCGTCTGTCCGATCGCATTCGGATCGCGCGCAAACTTGCGCGTCCAGAATTCATCGCTGATCATCACCACTTGCCTGGCGCCGCGCTGGTCTTCTTCAGGCAAAAATGTCCGCCCGATAACAGGTTTCACTCCCAGCAGATCGAAAAAATCCGACGAAACCCTTCCGGACACGACCATTTCCGCGTCGCCGCGCCCCGTCATGCTGAAATTCTCGAACGTGCATGCCGCGATGTCTGTAAACGACCGCTGATGCTCCTTTGCAAACGTGAAAAACGGATAGGAAACCGCCCCGCCCAGGCTATGCCGGTCCTTGGGCGACCCTTCGATCACCTCCAGGCGATCGGGATCGGCAAAGGACAGCGGCCGCAGCAGCAGCGCGTTGGCGACGGTAAAAATCGCCGTATTCGCGCCAATCCCCAGCGCGAGCGTAAGAATCGCAACGATCGCGAACCCCGGACTCTTGGCGAGGATACGCGCCGCGTGCTTAAGATCGGGGACCATATCGTTTCACCTCGGGAGTTTCTTGAAGAAGGGGACAGACCACTCTGTCCCAAAAGCCAAGGCATCGCCTCAGCGCCATAACCCACGCCAGTGGACAGAGCGGTCTGTCCCCTTCTTCAAGAAACTCTTGGAGGAAGCTGACTCTTCCCATTTACCATTGTTTTCACATCTTCTTCCAATCGCCCGACTGCTCGAACACATGCGCCGCGCGATAAATCGTCTCTTCGTCCCAGTGCTTCCCGACCAGCATCATCCCCACCGGCAGATCCTGGCTTATTCCGCACGGGATCGTCATCGCCGGATGCCCGGTCACGTCGAACGGACATGTGTTCGGCAGCATCTCGAATCCGCAGCGGCAGATCTCGGCGGGCGACGCGCCGGGAGCCGGCAACTCCGTCGCCTTCATCGGCAGCGTCGGCATCAGCAGCAGATCGAAGCTTTCAAACGCGTGGTCGTAAGCCGCGCGCAGCCGCCGCGCCAGATTCTGCGCCTTCGCGTAATGATACCCGCGATGCTTGCGCAGCATGTATTGCCCCATCATCATGGTGACTTTCAGAGTGTCCGAAAGTTCATCCGCGCGCCCGCGCCACGCATCGTGCGCCCTCATCAGGCTGGTCACATACAGGCCCTTCCAGTTCACCCCGAATCCATTCCCCAGCATCATCTGCGCGGTCGCGCCCTCATGCGCGATCGCCGACCAGATCACCGGACCCTGTAAGTGCATCGGAATCGAAACTTCATCCACTTCGGCGCCCAGTTTCTTAAAACGCGCCGCACCCTTGTAGACGTGTTCATCCACGTCCGATTGCGACACCGCGTGCCCAAATCCTTCCTTCACCACGCCGATTCTCAACCCCTCAATGTTCCCGGTCAATGCGTCCGTATACGCCAATGTTTTCGCACCCGCCTGCCGCGGATCGAGCCCATCGGGACCGGCAAGTGCTTCAAGAAGCAGCGCATTATCCGCGACCGTCGCCGTGATCGGACCGGTATGGTCGAGCGTCAGCTCGATCGGCATGATCCCGGTATACGGCACCAGCCCGTGCGTCGGTTTCATTCCGGCCACGCCGCAATACGACGAAGGGATGCGAATCGAGCCGCCCTGATCCCCTCCAATCGCCATGTCCACTTCGCCCGCCGCCACCAGCGCTGCGCTTCCCGACGAAGATCCTCCCGCCGAATAGCCTTTTTTCCGCGGATTGATCACCGGACCCAGCGCGCTGGTGTGGCTGCCTCCCGAAAAACAAAAATATTCGCAATGGGCTTTTCCTAAAATGATCCCGCCCGCATCCAGGATCCGCGTGACGATGGTCGCGTCAATTTCCGGCACATAGCCTTCGAGCGTCGATGCGCCGTTCATCATCGGAACGCCCGCCAGGCAGACATTATCTTTCAGCACGACGGTTTTGCCGGTCAGGATGCCCGCCTCTGCGCCCTGAATCCTGGTTTTGTAATACCACGCGTTATATTTGTTCTCTTCGCCTTCGGGCTGATATCCGGGCGTTCGCGGATACTGGACTTGCGGAAGCTGCTCCGGCATCAACTCCAGCGTGTTGTAGGCATCCACAGTCGGCTCCATCAGATCCAGGAACGCGTCGATTTCGGCCGGCTCCATGTGCAGTCCCAGGGATGCGCAAACCTCGATCATTTCGTCGTGCGTCGGTCTTTTCACGGGCATGATCAGTTCAGCATATCGTAAGGTAAGAGAATGCGCGTTTTGATCGCGGACAAGTTTGAACCATCCGGCCTCGACGGCCTCAAGTCGGCGGGCTGCGAAGTTTTCTATCAGCCCGGAACCAAGGACGAAGCGCTCGTAAAGGCCGCCGCCGAGCTTCGGCCCGATGTGTTGGTGGTCCGCTCGACCGCAGTCACCGAGGCGATGCTGGCGGCCGCGCCTATGAAACTGGTGGTGCGCGCCGGCGCCGGTTACAACACCATCGATGTGGCAGCCGCGTCGCGGCGCGGGATTTATGTCTCGAACTGCCCCGGCAAAAATTCGGTGGCCGTCGCCGAACTGGCTTTGGGTCTGATCCTCGCGCTCGATCGCAAAATTCCCGATAACGTGATCGCGCTGCGCCAGGGGAAATGGGACAAGACCGGATTCTCGAAAGCCCGTGGACTTTTCGGACGAACGCTCGGCCTGATCGGCCTCGGCCAGATCGGCCGCGAGATGGTTCCGCGCGCCCAAGCGTTCGGAATGCACGTCGTCGCCTGGAGCCGGAGCTTAACCGGCGAATCGGCGAAGGAACTCGGCGTCGAGCGCACGAATGCGGCGATTGAGGTCGCCGCGGGCTCCGACATTGTCAGCGTCAACATTGCCCTAAATCAACAAACCAGAGGACTTCTGGGTTCCGAGTTCTTCGATGCGATGCGCAAAAACGCATATTTCGTCAACACTTCGCGCGCCGAGGTGGTCGATCAGGACGCGATGACCCGCGCCATGCGCGAAAAAGGACTCCGCGTGGCGCTCGATGTGTTTGCAAACGAACCCGCTGAAGGCACCGGAGAGTTTACGGATCCGATCGCGCAGGAAATATATGGAACGCACCACATCGGAGCGTCCACGGAGCAGGCGCAGGAGGCCATCGCCGCCGAAACCGTTCGCATCGTGCGCACTTTCAAAGAAACCGGAAAAGTGCCGAACGTGGTGAATCTGGCCAAGTCGACGCCGGTGACGTGCACTTTGGTGGTCCGCCATCTGGATCGACCCGGGGTGCTGGCCAGCGTGCTCGACGCCATCAGCCTGGCGCGCATCAACGTGCAAGAGATGGAAAATATTGTGTTTGAAGGCGCCGAAGCGGCCGTGGCGCGCATCAATCTGGAAGCCGAGCCGCCTGCCGGTTTGTTGACCCGATTGTCCGCGGAAAACTCTAATATTCTCGAACTCAGCCTGATCAGTAGATGCTGACCAGGTTTTGAATCTGTAGAGCACGGCGCCCGCTGATTTGAACGATCTCTCCGTCGAATTTCAGCTTCCCGTTGACCATCAGATCGAGCGGACGGCTGGACGGATAATCGAACACGAGTACATCGCCTTCGTTTAGCTCCAGAAGTTCAGGGACGGCGAGTGTAGGTCCCTGCAAACGTGCGTCCAGATGCAGCGTGGCCGGGCGGACCAGGCGCAGGACGCGTGCATGCTCCTCCTCGGTGGCCTCGGTTCTGCGAATGGTTCGATGCTGGTCGAATTTCTGGCGCAGCATCTTGACGATGATGGAGGGAATCCCGAGATTCATCATGCCGGAAACCTCGCCGATCCGGATCTCGATGGCGATGGAAACCACGGCCTCATTCTGAGCCAGAATCTGCAAGAGCTGGGGTTCGCTCTCGTGGGCTTCCACGGTAAAATCGATCGACGCCACAGCCAGCCATGCAGTTCGTAAATCCTGCAGAATCACGCGCATCAGGCCGTCGAGGATGCTCTGCTCGATATCCGTGATCTCGCGATTGATCTTGCCGGAGGATTTTCCGGATCCGCCCAGCAGCATTTCCAGGATCGGGAACACCAGCGACGGATTGATCTCAATCACCGCGCTGCCGTCGTAAGGCTTCATCGCCAGCGCGATCAGACTGGTGGGCGAGGGCAGTGATTGCGTGAATTCCATGAAGGAGAGCTGCTCTACCGAAATAAGATTCACGATGACGTACGACCGGAGATACGCCGAAAGACTCGCCGCCAGGCTGCGCGCGAAGTTCTCATGCAGCAGATGAATGGTGCGAAGCTGATCCTTGGCGATGCGGTCCGTTCGCCGGAAGTCATAGGTCTGCGCTTTGACGGTAGGATCGTCCTCCTTGGCCGGGTCGCGAGCCATCTTGAAAGCGTTGTCGATTTCCTGTTGCGTTAGGACGCGATCCATGTTAATTCATCGGCGGATCGGCGGGCGCTGCTCACCCAGAGTATTCTGAGGCTCAAGGTTCCCTCCAGCGCGGCGATAAGCTTTCTCGAGGGAAGACGCTCCATGCTGGACATACTTATCGTCGACGATTCTGCTGCTATCCGGAAGATTTTACAACGTGTTTTGCGCCAGGCCGATCTTCCTATCGGGACGGTTCTCGAAGCCGGCGACGGGGTGGAAGCCCTCGCCGCGCTGCAGACCCAGGGCGTCGGTCTGATTCTTTCCGATATCAACATGCCGAACATGAACGGATTGGAGCTGTTAAGCCAATTGAAAGCCAGCGAAACCTGGAAAGCCGTCCCGGTAGTGATGGTCAGTACCGAAGGCAGCCAGGCGAAGGTGCTGGAAGCGGTGCAATTGGGCGCCGCGGGATACGTGCGCAAGCCATTCAACGCGGAGCAGATCAAGACCAAGTTGGCGGAATTTTTTGAGCAGGGGAAATCATGACCGAAACAGAATCCGAACTCATCTCGCGCGAATTCGTAGTCGAGTCGATTATGGCCGCGACCGCGGAGGTGCTTTCCACGATGCTAGAGCTGGAGGCAACGCCGGGCGAGAGCGTGGTGGTGAAAGAAGAAACCGAGCCTACCTCGGGCCTGGTATCTCTGATCGGCCTGGCGGGACCCTGGTCGGGAACCGGGAGCATCGCGTGCTCGGGAACTCTGGCGTGCTCGCTGGCGACTCATCTGCTGGGCAGCCCGTGCGAAACGGTGAACGAAGAGGTGCTGGACGCGGTGGGCGAGATCACCAACATGATCCTCGGCAACGTGAAGACCATGCTGGAGGAGAAGGTGGGTCCGATGGGTCTCAGCACCCCGACGGTGATCTTCGGCCGCAACTTCCAGACGCGCAGTGCGCGCATACACGCCTGGACGGTAGTGCCGTTTATGATCGGATCAGAACGGCTGCTGGTTCAGTTGTGCGTGGCTCCCAACGAGGAAAAGAACAAGACGACTCTTCGCCCCGGGTTCCAGATGCCGCACATCCTGACGGTGTAAAGTTTGGGGAAGCGGGAAAGGGGTCAGACCGCTCTGTCCACGGCCGTTGATTTTGCGCGGAACGGGTGGATAACCGCGGGGACAGACTGGTCAGACCCCTTTTTCCGCACATTCTTAACGCGGCAGCACGACCATTTCGGTGGTGATGTCGGCGTTGACGTCGATGGTGTTGCGAAGCTGTAGCGTGTTCGCGTCGTACACTTCGATCTGATAGCCCGCGGCGTAAATATACAGTTCCTTGCCGGTGCTCGAGACCGCGAAGCTGTAGCGCGCGCGACCTTCGAACTCGGCCTTGCGAACCAGCTTGTTGGTAGTCAGATCGAAGACCCAGAATTCGCTGCGCTTGTTGCCTCCAGTGCCGTTGGTGGCCACGGTGTAGCCGGTTTTGCCGTCGGGCGTGACGTGCAAGCCCATCATGCCGGCGGTCGACGGACCGATCGCCCGGAAGTCGAAGGTACGCTGGTTCAAATCGAAGCGCGCGATGCCGAAAATCTGGCGGTGCACGACCGGATCGATGGAGTTGGATACCGTCACCAGTTCATTGGGCTGCTGAAGCGCGTCGATCTCCTGGCCCATGCCTACCGTGGCCATGCCCGCGCCTTCGGGCCGCAACAGATCGATCTTGTCGAGCAGCTTGAAGTTCGAAGTGTCGAAGACCAGAACGTTGTTGCGCATCAGATACAGAAATTTGCCGTCCGGCGAGACGTGCATGTTGGAGTTGGCGCGGCCCATGCGCTGCGCCTGCATTTCCTCGCGAGGAAAATCGGCGGTGCGTACGATTTTTTTCTGTGCCAGGTCGACCACTGCGAACTGAACGGGATGGATCTCGAAGCGGTCGATTTTCTTCTCGACCACTTCGGTGAGCAGATAGAGCAGCTTGCCCTCGGGGTCCGGCGCCCAGGAGCTGAAGCGCGCGATCTGATTACCTTCGTCGAGTGTGAAGGCGTTGGTCACTTTGTGCGTGGCGGCATCGATGACTTCGATGCCGTTGTGGTCGACGGTCCAGACGTAGATGGTTTTGCGGTCGCGCGAAAGCTGGACGCCGTGGGCGATTCCCGTGGAAAGATGAATGTGGTCGACGACTTTCTGTTGTTTTTCGTCGACCACCTGGATCTGGTTCGGCCAAGTGCCGAGGAACAGAGTGCCTTGCGCCATGGCTGCGGACGCTAGCAGAAGAGATAGGGCGAATTGTTTCACTGGGCGACCTCTGGTTGGTCCCAGCGGACATATAAGGGGATGGCGACGATCAGGTACGATTTTGCCATCAAGGGTCTTCCGTCTTTGTCCTTCGCGTCTTTACTCGACGCTACGACCCAAACATCGCCATAATTATTGCGGCTGAAGCGGCGCTGCGGATTGGGACCTTCGCCGGCGGGCGTGAAGAATCCGGTGGGACTGAGCGAGCCGACAAAGGATTTATCGTCATCGCCGTAGACATCGTAGAACTCTTCGACGGACCAATCGGCTTCAACCGGGCCGAGCTCGATATCGTCGGCGGTGTTGTTCTTGTCGTCGGGACCGCGGTTGTACGCGATCGCCTCGAATTGCTGAAAGCCTTTGGGAAACGTGGTACCGCCGAGGCGAGCGATGGCGGTGTCGGGCGAGACCTTAATGTAATCGATGCGGTCGTAGATCGCGATGGCGTTGGGCACGACGGATCTTCGCACAGCCACGTCCCGCTTGCCGGAAATCGCGTTTGCGTCCACGTCTACTTCAACAGTCAGCTGCTGAGGATTCTGATCGACGATACGCTTCACGGCGACTCCGGTGCCTAAGTCGATTTCGGACGCAGCAATTCTCGTGAAATTGTCGCCGAGAATGCGCACGCGCTGCGCGGCCGAGCCGGATTTGAGCATGGGGCGATCGACGCCCAGCACGGTCACGCCGTCGGCGGCACGCTGGAGTTTTACGTCGTATCCGAACTCGTCGTAAGCGCCCCAGAACCAGCGGCCTTCCATTTCAGACTGATCGGGCGAGACCCACATCACCTCGCGCAGCTCGGGCGGAATGCCGCCGGCATTGGATGGCGACGGCTGTGAGGGAGTTTTCGATGTGGTTCGGCCACGCCAGGAATAGCCGGTGAATACGGCGGATTTGCCGGAGCGGGTTACGGTCGATCCGTCTTTGAGATAAGTCAGTTTCACATTGGTGGTGAATTCGTCGTCGGATGCGCCGGGCTCGACCTGCATCTCGCCGACGATCTTTCCGCGTCCGAGCTGATAGCCGCTGATCAACCATCGGCCGGAGAGCTTCGGAGTGCGCATGCGGGCTCGCCAGGCGGACCATTCGGTAGTGGCGAGCGGATATTCCTTGGCTAGATAGTCGACGGCCTGATCGACAGCAGGTCGCGCTTCTTCAGTGGATGGCGCGGCGGGTCCACGTCCACCTCGGCCTCCGCCTGCCGCGCCGCCAGTGCCTCGGAAAGATTGTTCGGCTACGGTGAAATAGCCGCGATGCATGGCGACCAGGAGGTTCCATTCGTCCTTCGACCGATGCCAGGACTCGGCGCGGCCCAGAGCATGGCACGAGGCGCAGGCTTGACGTACGGTGTCGTTGGGGATTTTCTCGTCGATGCTGCGGCGTTCCGGGATATACATCACGGGACGCGCTTCGTCGGGTGCGAGGCCATGAGTGGTCGAGAGGCTCTTCACGATGGCGCGTGCTTCCTCCGGTTTCAGCGTCAGGCCATTGAGGCGGATCATGCGCTTGATCGCTTCCTCCCAGCCTTCCGGAGTGGTTCGCTCCCATGAAATGCGGGTGAGATTGCCTTTCGAGTCGGCGTGATGGCATCCGCTGCATTTTTCGATCACCAGTTTGTCGGTAACGGGAATGCCTTCTTCGGGAGGAGTTTGCGATCCGCGTCCGCCGCCGCGCTGGGCCAGGATCGGGAAACACAGAATCAGCAGGAGTAGAAATTTCATGTGCTCGATCAACCAAGATAACTTAAAGTGACAACTTAATATTCCAGGGCTTTGATGCGCTCCGCGGCGCGGGCCTGGATTTTCTGGTACAGGCTGTTGCCGTGGGCGTCGATGGCGACGATCAACGGGCCGAAATCCTTGACGCGAAATTTCCACAGACATTCGGGCATCAGATCCTCCCACCAGACTTGATCGATCGATTCGATCTGCACCGTGGCGAGAGCGGCTGCGCCTCCGACGATGGCGAGATAGACCGCGCCGATGCGCTGCATGGCGTCCACGCTTCCTTCGAGCAGGCCGCCTTTGCCGACGATGGCGCGGACTCCGTAAGTTTCAAAAAGGCCCGGTGCGAATCGATCCATGCGCGTGCTGGTCGTGGTGCCGATGGACAATTTTTCGTACGTGCCGTCGGCGCGCTTGCGGACTCCGGGCGCGGTGTGGAGGCAGACGGAGCCCGTCAGATCCGCAGGAGGAGCGATGCCTTCGTCGAAAATGCGAATCTGCGTGGCGTCGCGCAGGCCGAACATCACGCCGTCGATGGAAACCGTATCTTCTAGTTTCAGCGCGCGCACGTCGGCTTCGGACAGCGGCGTGGTGAGTTTATGATGCATACGCGATGGTCCCCTCAGGCGAGATCACGGCGGTGGCGCGCTCGCCTCGCCAGCACTGGATGTTCACCGCCACGGGATTCTGGCTGATATGCGTGTGGGCCCATTCGATGTGGACCGCGAGCGCGGTGGTCGCGCCGCCCAGGCCCTGCGGGCCGATACCGGTCTGGTTAATCTGATCGAGCAATTCGCGTTCGAGCGCGGCGATCTCGGAATCGGGGTTGGAGGTGCCGATTTTGCGAAACGTGCTCGCGTCCTTGGCGAGCTGCATGGCGACGTCGGAAGTGCCGCCGAGGCCGATGCCGACGATCATCGGAGGGCACGGGCGCGCGCCGGAATCGAAGATGCATTGCAGGACAAATTTCTTCACGCCCTTGCGGCCTTCGGCGGGCGTGAGCATCTTGAGGAAGCTCATATTTTCGGAGCCGGAGCCTTTGGGCGCCAGCGTGATTTCGATAGCGTTGGACGCGCCGAAAGCCAGCTTGATCACGGGAATGCCTTCACCGGTGTTGGTTCCGGTGTGCTTGCGGGTCAGGGGATGAACCGTGTTCGAGCGCAAGGGATAATCGGCGGTGGCGCGTTCACAGCCTTTTTTTAAACGACGTTCGAGTTCGGGGATCTCGATGGGGAAGCCGATGTTCACTTTGAATACAGCGAGTCCGGTGTCCTGGCAGACTAGCGTGTCTTCGGCGTCGGCGGTGTCGATATTTTCGAGGATGGTGAACATCACCTGCTCGGCGGTGGTGTTGCCTTCCTGGTGTTCATGGTCACGGGCTTCGGCTAGGGCGGCTCGAACATCTGAGGGGATGTCTTTTAGGGCTCGGAGATAAAGCTCGCGGGCGGCGGTTTCGATGGCGTCGTAGATGGTCATGGTGCTAAGCGTGTGAATTGGACCGGTTCGGTTTCGGGCGCAGCGTTTGGAGTCAGGATTATGTTTTTCAGCCACGAAGGATCTGGGGCGGGAAAATCTTCCCGAAAATGGGCGCCTCGGCTTTCGGTGCGAAGGAGAGCGCTTTGCGCGACCATCTTGCCGACGACGATCAGATTTTTCAGATCCAACGCGGCGTTGAAGGCAGGATCCGAGTCGGCATTTACGCAAGCGGCTCGTTCGGCAAGGTTATCGAGTTCGGTTAACGCCGATTGAAGATCGCGGGCGTTGCGGACGACTCCTACTTTTTTCCACATCAGATTTTCCAGGGCCTTTCTGAGGGCGAACGGGTTCTCGCCTCGGCTGGCGGGCTTGCGCCAACGGTCGATATCGGAGCAAGCTTGTGGAGATTGGCGGCCGAGGACGTAATCTGCCATTGCGTCGCCCGCGCGGCCTCCGTATACGATGGAATCGGCCACCCCGTTTCCACCCAGACGATTCGCGCCGTGGACGCCGCCCGCGTCTTCGCCCGCGGCGAACAGACCTTCGACATTTGTCCGGCAATCGACGTCGATGCGGATTCCGCCCATTTGATAGTGCGCGCTGGGCGAGACTTCCACGCGGTCGTGGATCAAGTCGAACCCGTAATCGGCGCAGCGCTCGACCATGCCGGGGAAGTTGGTGGTCAAAAATGTTTCGCCAAGATGGCTGGCGTCGAGGAAAATTCCGCCCCGGCCGGCGGTGATTTCGAGATAACTGGAACGCGAAATTACGTCGCGCGTCGCGCGCTCCAGTTTTTTGGGATCGTAACGTTCCATGAATCGTTCGCCGAGGCCATTGTAGAGGCGCGCGCCGGCGCCGCGCAGGCCTTCCTCGAGCAGGCCTCCGGTAGCGATGGAATCGCCGACCAGCAGGCCGGTGGGATGGAACTGGAGCATTTCCATATCGACGAACGCCGCGCCCGCGCGGTAAGCCATCGCCATTCCGTCGCCCGATTTTTCAAGCGATGGAGAAGAAATGCGGTACATGGTGGCGCCTCCGCCGGTGGCGAGCAGAGTAGCTTTCGTGCGCACCGCGATCATCTTGCCGCTGCGGATATCGAGCATCAGAGCGCCGGCGATTTTCCCATCGTGGTTGAGCAGATCCAGGCCGCGGCATTCCTGAAGGACTTGAATATCGGTGGAGAGAATGTAGTCGCGGAGGTTCGACATGATCTCGATGCCGGTGAGATCGCCGCGATGCACGGTGCGATCGAAAGATTGGCCCGCGAAAGCTTTCTGATGAATGGTTCCGTCGGGATTGCGGTCGAAGAGGCAGCCGACGCGATTTTCAAGCTCAATGATGCGCTGCGGAGCCTCTTCCACCAGCTTCCAGGCCAGCTCCTGATGATTGAGATAAGCTCCGCCTTTGATGGTGTCGGTGAAATGGCGGTCGAGCGAGTCGTTGGGATTCAGGACCGCGTTGTAGCCTCCTTGGACCATTCGAGTGCAGCCGCTTTGGCCGAGCAGTCCTTTCACGGCGATTACGATTTTGAGTTTCTTGCTGATGCGGTGGGCGTGCAGTGCGGCTAAGAGGCCCGCACCGCCGGCGCCGAGGATCAGGATGTCGGCGCTGATTTCGTCCATCATCGGAGATTCTTGAAGGCTTCGATTCCCCAATACGCCCATACTGCGCCGACGACAATCAATGCGGCGGTGAAAATGCGCGCGCCTTGGCGGCCGATGCGGCTGAAGTCGAGCAAAATGTTTCTGAGACCGCTTAGCCCGTGAAGCAGGGCGATCAAGAGAAATGCGATGTCGATGGCTTGCCAAGCTGGCGTCGCGATGCGGGCGCGAATTGCGGAATAGGTCAGGTCGCCGCGAAGAAGGTTTGCGGAGACAAAATGTTCGACCCAGAAGTGCGCGATCAGTAACAGCAAGAGCGCCGCGCCGGTGATTCTTTGCGTGTACCACCAGACGGCGTTCATCGAAGCACCGCGAAAAGGAACATCGGGATCGCACCGGCTAAGAAAATCACGGCTCCCACGCCGATCGACCAAGCCCAGAAAAGCTGGCGCTGGCGATTGTGCGCGAGGCCAAAGTCGAGCAGAGTGATGCGCACGCCGTTTAATGCGTGCAGAATGACTGCGCCGAGAAGAGCGATCTCCAACAGCTTGAAGAATGGATTATTGAAGGTTGCGACGGCGTGATCGAACGCGGCAGGGCCTTCGGCAAGGGCATGGACGGTGCGGACATGAAGAAAAAGATACAGGAGCAGTAGCAATCCAGTAACACGCTGAATCAGATGCGCGACCATTCCGCTGAACTGCCATCGGTATTTGCGGAGCAGGTAGTTCATGCGAGCAGCGAGCGCTTCAGGCGGACGATGGTGTCAGTGAGGTCGATCCCTTTGGGGCACGCCGCGGTGCAATTGAACTGAGTGTGACAGCGCCAGACGCCGGACCATTCATCATTCAGAATTTTGAGGCGCTCCTTCGTTATGCGGTCGCGCGGGTCGTGGATGCGGAGAAATGCTTTGTTGATGGCGGCGGGGCCCAGATAATCTTTGTGCGTGGCTTTGATTCCGCACGCCGCGTAGCAGATGCCGCAAGTGATGCAGTCGCGTTTGCGCGAAACGTCGGGATCTTCGGGAATCACCGCGAGCTGGCCGGAGTCTGCTGCATTCAGCGATGGGCGGATTTTCTTCCACTGCTCGAAAAACGGCTCCAGCGAAACAACCAGGTCCTTGATGACTGGAAGATTCGGCAGCGGCGCGAGCGAAATCACGGAAGAATCGAGTAGGACGGCTCGCGTTTTGCAGGCCAGGCGCGGGACACGGTTGACGCTCATCGCGCAGGTGCCGCACATGCCGACGCGGCAGGCGCAGCGGAAGTTGAGCGACGAATCCTGATTCCACTGGATGCGGAACAGAGCATCGAGGACGGTCATGCGATCCTCTAACTCGACGGTGTAGGTTGCGATTCCGGTCGAGCGCGTGACCTTCACCTGGTACGTCCGCATGAGGCACTTTTATCGTAACGAACGGCGGCGGAGATAGTACACCGGGATTCCCGAGGCCATGATTCCAAGTCCTGCCAGCGACGGCTTGGGTCGATGGATCATCGTGTTGACCATGAACGCGCTCGCCACGGCGATGAAGGCGAAAGCGGTGTACGGATAACCCCACATGCGGTACGGGCGGTGCAAATCCGGGCGTTTCCGGCGCAGCTCGATCACGCCGGCCACCGTGATCAAGTTGAACATCCAGACGCCGAAAATGCGGTAATCAATGAGAACCTCGTAGGAGCCGCTCAGGATCAGCACCGCGGCCCAGACGCCTTGCATGAGAATCGAAAACGACGGCGTTTTGTAGCGGGGATGGACGGTGGTGAAACGCTCGAAGAACAAGCCGTCGCAGGCTTGCGCGAAGTAGACGCGCGGCTGCGTGAGGACGCGGCCGTTCAGCGATCCGAGCGTGGAAAGACAGATGGTGAAGGCGACCAGCATCGCACCCGAACTGCCTAGGGTCCGCTCCGCTGCGAGCGATCCTACGCGAGGGTTCGCAGCCATTTCGGGGATGGTCAGAACTTTAAGATAGGCGACATTGACCAGCAGATAAATGGCGATGGAAAGCGTCATGCCGATGGTCAGCGCACGCAGCAAGGTGCGCTGCGGATTTTTCACTTCGCCGGCGACGAAACTCACGGCGGACCATCCGTCGTAGGCTTGCAGGCAGGCGATCATGGCCACACCGAATGCGCCGGCCGTAATCGCGCCGAAGGCAGGCTGCACCGGCACGCGCGGCGCGAAGAATGCCGCTCCCACGATCACCGCGAGTCCGATCAGCTTCGCAAGGTTGCAGCTATTTTGCACGGCCGCGCCCAGCCGCACACCGCGATAATTCACCATGGTCAGCGATGCCATCACGGTCAACGCGACGCCCTTCTGCTGCCACGGCAATAACGGCACAAAATAGGCGAAAAACAGGGCGAAGGTGACGGACAGGTACGCGATTCCGGCAGTCTGGCTGACCAGGAAGTGGGTCCAGCCGCATAGGAAAGCCGGAAGCCGTCCCCAGGCTTCGCGCAGATAAACGTATTGTCCGCCGGTGGCGGGGAGCATCGCGCCCAGTTCGGCGAACGCGAGCGCGCCGAAAAAAGATAGCACGCCGGTGAAGATCCAGACGCTTAGAATCCAGCCCGAAGAATCGAGACTCTGCGCGATCAGGTTCGGAACCAGAAAAATGCTGGCGCCGATGACGATCCCGATCACGATCGAGATGGAGTCGAGCAACCCTAGCTCGCGCGGCAACTCCGCGTTGGGCATTACTTGCTCGATTCGATCGTCGGCTTGGAGTACGGACCCGCTTTGCGCGGCAATTTTTCGGGACGCATGGCGGTTTCGTAGGCGAAGGTCGCGACCACGATGGCCGCCTGCACCAGGTCGTCCTTCTGGACCCGGTCGACCGTGTCCATGTTGGAGTGGTGCGTGCGCGAGTTGTATTCGAGGCGGTCCTGCATGAACTGGAACGCGGGGATTCCCACGGCATCGAAGGATTGATAATCGGAGCCGCTCACCGAACGCGGTGCGATGGTGCCAGGAACGTCCAGATCGCGCAGGGGCGCCATCCACGCGCGGAAAATAGGCGCGATCGCCAGGTTGTCCTGCAACCACACGCCGCGGATCCGGCCGGTTCCGTTGTCGAGGTTATAATACGCGGCCAGTTGTTGATACTCGGGCTTGACCACTTTCGCATCCGTATCCAGGAGATGCTGTTTGACGTAGGCTTTCGAGCCGAGCAGACCCTCTTCTTCACCACCCCACAGCGCGACGCGAATGGTGCGGCGCGGCTTGATGCCGGCGGCCTTCAGCGTCCGCATCACCTCCATCATGACGGCGCACCCGGCGGCGTTATCGGTGGCTCCCGTGGAGCTGTGGTGGCTGTCGAGATGCGCGCCCAGCAGCACGTATTCGTTGGATAATTCGGCTCCGGGGAGCTCGGCGATCACGTTGAAGCCATTGGGCTCGGTCTCATCGTAGAACTTGGCTTCGATGTTAAGCTCGACTTTCACGGAAAGATGTTTATCGAGGATGCGGAGCATGCGGTTGTAATGCTCGACCGCGAGAACCACCTGGGGAACCATGTTTTTCCCGGCGTTTTCGTTGTCATGCGGGCCGCCGGACTGGACGAAGATCGTTCCGCCATCGACGTGCTCGGTGCGCCAAGACATCTGATTGTCTCCGGCGACGAACTGATCGCCTCCGCGGTCAAACGCGGCGATTACGCCTTCTTTCGCGAAGAATTCCTGAGTTTTTTCGGCCAGCGTGCGGCCTCCGCCGCGGCCCCCTTCGCCCGCAGGCGCAGCCAGGGGAGTGGTCTCTGCCTCTTTCAGCAGAGTTTCGTTCCAGCGCTGGACCACGATTCCTTCCAGCATTTTCACGTCGCGCGCCGGTTGGGTCAGCACGATCTTTCCCGCCAATTTGCCGCGGTATTTCTCGAAATCGGCTTCGGAGTTGATATCCACGCGAACCACATCCGCGGTCACCGTGCCTTTGGTGCCGGGCGTGAATGATTTCGGAAACGCGATCAGAGGCTGAATCTGCGGCTCGATCATGTGGGCGCTAAAACGGACCAGCGACCAGCTTTTCCCGAAAGGCCAGGTTTCGGTGTGAATATTGGCTAAGCCCCATTCGGCAAATTTCTTCTGCGCCCAAGCGGCCGCCTGCCGATGACCGGGCGAGCCGTTGAGACGCGGGCCATACACGTCGGCGAGCCAGCTCACGTTGTCCATCACCTGCGAATGCGCCAGGCCTTCGTCGCGAATTGCGCTGAGCATGGGGTAATCGACTGGCTCGACGGGCGTCTGAGATTGTAGGGCGGTGACAATCGCGGTGAACCCGGCGATCGCGGCGAACGTAGGCTTATACATGTTCGAAAGACTATCATAGAGGGAACCGTTGCGAAACCGGACACTTGATCACAAAATCGGACAGAAACTGGGTCGGTTGGCTTCTAACTGCCTCTAAACCATTGTTTTAGCTGTCGGCTGTGTGTGGAAGAGCAATTGCAGCTGATGAGGGTCAACATCCATTCGATGAAGTTCGTCCGTCAACCTAGGATTTTATTTACAATGAGCTACTTACGAAGAATATCGCCACTCGTTCTGATTGCCGCAGCCTCCGGGCAGAATTTCGTCGCATCACCCGAGATCACGATCACCGGGCGCAAGCCGATCCCCTTTGTGCAGCCACTGCTTTCGCCATTCAACGCGCAGAGGCGATACGTCGCGCCGGCGAAGATGACGGATTCCCCCAGGCTCGAACAACTGGTGAGGGCAGGCAATCTGTATCTGTCGGTGGACGACGTGATTGCGCTGGTGCTCGAAAATAATCTGGACATCGCGATCCAGCGCTACGGAGCGTATCTGAGCCGCGAAGTCCTGCTGCGAACCGCCTCGGGGCAGGCGCCGCGCAATATTTCGGTTCCGATCGCCGCCGCACCCACCAGCATCAGCACAGCGGGTGTCACGGTAGGCGCCGTGAACATCGCGGGAGGCGGATCGGGCGTGAGTTCGGGCGGAGGGCTGATCCCGACCATCGGCGCAACGCCGGTGCTGCTGGATCCGTCGCTTTCGGCGCAATTACAATTCGGGCACTCCACGATCCCGGAGACCCTTACGACGGTCAGTTCCACGTCGTCGCTAGTGACGGACTATCAAAACTATTACTTTTCCTATCAGCAATCCTGGACGCCGGGAACCACGCTTCTGGTCGATTATGGCGGCAGTCATTACCGCGTGAACAGTCCGGCAAACGCGCTGAATCCTTACTCGACCGGAACCATGGATTTGCAGTTGACGCAGAACCTGCTGCAAGGCCTCGGACGGGCCGTGAACGATCGCTATATACGGATTGCCAAGAACAATCAGAAGGTGAACGATCTCAATTTCAAGGAGCAGGTGATCACCACCGTGGCGGGCGTGTTGAATCTGTATTGGGACCTGGTGAGCTTCAACGACGATTTGCGGATTAAACAGAAGGCGCTCGAAACCGCCGAACAACTGCTAGAAGATCAGAAGCACGAGGTGGAACTGGGCGAGCAGCCGGCCATCGTCGTGACGCAGGCGGCGGCGCAGGTGGCGCAGAGCAAAGAGGATTTGCTGATTTCGCAAACCAACGTCGCGCAGCAGGAAATCATCCTGAAAAACACCCTGAGCCGGAACGGAAGCGTGAACGCGTGGCTGGACGACGTGCACATCGTGCCGCTCGATCATATCGATATTCCGAAGAAAGAAGATTTAAAGCCGACGAATGAACTGATTGACCAGGCGCTGGCGAACCGGCCGGAGATTCAGTTATCGAAGATCAACCTGGCGAGCCAGAAAATCAGCACCGATGGCACCAGGAGCGCTTTGCTGCCGACGTTGACCGCTTTCGCCGATGTGAACAACGCGGCGCTGGCGGGGTCGCCGAATGCGCTGTGCCCGGGATTGGCGTACTGCACTCCCCTGCCGTTGTTCGTCGGCGGCGGCGGGACCATCGCCGCGCAGATCCTCGAACGCCACTATCCGAATTATTCCGCCGGGTTCTCTTTTAACATCCCGTTGCGCAATCGCGCCGCGCAGGGCGACTACGTGGACGACATGCTTCAGTTGCGGCAACTGGAGCTGCAATATCAGAAAGCGATTAACGATGTCCGGGTCCAGGTGAAAAATGCGGTGATCAGCTTACAGCAGGCGCGGGCGCGATATGAGAACGCCGTCGCCACGCGCGTTTTGGCAGAGCAGACCCTGGAAGCCGAGCAAATGCGATTCAAATTCGGACAATCGACCATCCCGACCGTGGTGCAGGCGGAGCGCGACCTCGCCAACGACCAGACGCTCGAAATCGAATCGATGGCGAATTATACCCATGCGCGCGTGGCGTTCGACCAGACGCTGGGACAGACCCTGGATGTGAATCATGTCTCAATTGAAGAAGCGACATCGGGGCATGTGGCGCGGCAGAGCTCGATCCCGGACAACCTTCCACAACCGGCGCCGAAACCGGGAGACCAGCGATGAGGTTCCAAAAAGTTTTCGCGATTCTCGCCGGCTGGAGCTGCCTGTTCGGTTCGTTGCAAGCTCAGGAGCCGTTCGTGGAGCGTCCACGCAACAAAATTGTGTGGCGCCCGTACATGAGGCCGACCGTCCCTCCCGTGGTACTGACCAATTCCGACCGGATTCATGGGCTGATTCGAGCGGGGCGGTTGTACTTGACGCTGCAGGACACCATCGCGCTGGCCGTGGAGAACAATCTCGATCTCCAAGTGGATCGTTACGGGCCGCTTCGCTCGGACTGGGCCGTTGAGCGTCAGCAAGCCGGCGGACCGTTGAAAGGGTCCACCTCGAACGCCGGGAGCAGCAGCCCTGTGATCGCGGGGCAGGGGGTGAGGGGAGCAGAAAGTGCCGCGGGCGTGCTCGGCGGAAACGGCGGAGGAGGCGGGCCCCAGAGCAACGGGGGATTTACGCAGATCGGCCCGGTGACCCCGAACCTGGATCCGACCGTGTACGGCACCTATCTTTGGAGTCATACGACGTATCCGCAGCCGAATCTTCAGATCAGCGGAACCGAATCTCTGGTGGACATCAGCCGTAATTTTTCGACGTATGCGCAGGAGGGGTTCCTCTCGGGCTCCGTGGTACAGACTCTTCTTCAGGAGAATTACCTGAACGAGAATTCCCCAGGCGACGCGCTGAATCCCTCGGTTCAGCCGAGGGCATACATCTATGCGTATCAAAAACTGCTCAGCGGACGGGGGGTTGCCGTCAACAGCAGGTACATCAGAATGGCGAAAAAATCCGCGGAAGCTTCCAGAGTCACGTTCCGTTCGCAAGTGTTGAATCTGGTTGCGCAAGTAGTGAACGTTTACTGGGACCTGGCCGGCTACCAGCAAGACCGGAAGGCGAAGCAGGAGGCGCTCGATTTCGCGGATAAGTTTTATAACGACACGCAGAAGCAGATCGAATTGGGCGCGATCGCCAAGGTGGATATTTATCGAGCGGAAGGGGAGTTGGCCACGCGCAAACAGGACTTGGCGACGGCGGATTTGAATGTCAGCCAGCAGGAAGTTACCTTGAAAAGTCTGATCAGCCGCGACGGATCGCAAGATCCGGAACTGGACGCGGCGCAGATCGTGACGCTAGACCGGCTGGAGGTTCCCACGTCGGATGACTTACCCCCGCTGCGCGAGTTGGTGGCGATGGCGCTGAAGAACCGGCCGGACGTGCTGCTCGATAAGATCAACAATGAATCGCAGGACATCAGCTCGGTCGGCACGGTGAATGCGATCTTGCCGTCGGCGACGGTTTACGGATACAGTCTGAACACCGGATCGGCGGGCAGCCCCAATCCGCTTTCCCCGTATCGTCCGTTACCGTCCCAAATCGGCGGTCTGGGTGATGCTTTGGGACAGGTGTTCTCGAGCCAATACAACACGCGCGTCGGTGGGGTGAACTTCAGCGGCCCGCTGAGGAACCGGGCCAGCCAGGCCGATCTGGGAATCGATCAACTGACCTTGCGCCAGGGCGACTTGCAGGAGCGCAAGAATCGCAACGACATGGTGGTGGCGATCTCCAACGGGATGATCGCGGTCCGGCAGGCGAGCCTGCGGTATCGCAACGCCGTCGCGTCGCGCGAGCTCCAGCAACAGCTTCTCACCCAGGAACAGCAGAAGTTCCGATTGGGAAGCTCGACCATCGACCTGGTGATCGCAGCGCAGCGGGCTTTGACGTCGGCGCAGTACGCGGAGATCGCGGCGCTCCAGAATTACAGCCGTTCGAGGGTGGGCCTGGACCAGACGCTGGGCACGACGCTCGAAACCAACAATGTTTCGGTGGACGAGGCGATGAAGGGCACCCTAAATACGAATCGAAGCTCCCGGCGGACGTGAATAGCCTGCCCCTGGGCGAATCGGGTTCCGATTTGGCGCAAAAATCATTACGAGTGGACGATGCGAACGGCCCGGCGAGCGGTCGGCGCACCGACGCCGGGCGAGTTCGGCTCTCGGTCCGTTCGGGCGCCGCGGTCTGGGATCCTATTGGGCGAATGCCTTCGCGTCCCGTCGCTCCGAATTGACTAGCCGATAGAATTCGCACTCCTACAGCTCGCGAGCTTCTCCGCGAATCTTCCTTGAACTTTTCCGCCATAAAACGTGCCGGTCAGAGCCCAGCAGATCCGCCCGCCAGTGCAGCCGCCATCGTGCCCATCGGCCTTGGCATCGTGGAGGCTGGGCACACGCCCAAGTCTGATACTCGGATACCTCCGAGCTGTCGGCCGCATTTCTTGAAGTCCCAACGAGTTCAGGTTCATATAACCCTCCTCCACTATATCGGTCGAATGCGACGCACTTTGAATCACCAGCGCTCCCCGTCTTTGCAGTGCCACCGGAAGTTCTAAACTACAAGAACTATGGACAAGCCAAAACTGGCTGCCTGTTCTGACGCTGATCGTATCGATGGGCGCGTGCTGCGCCCAATCGAATAAAAACGCCCGTTACGACCTCAAAATGGAGGACCTGAAGTACGTCTACGGTCCGTCCGCTCCGGTTCTGAAGATCCGTGCCGGCGATACCCTTGAAACCAACACCGTCGACGCCGATGGGCATGCGGTGGAAAAGGCCGGACTGAAGCCGCGCGGTCCGAATCCGCTCACCGGGCCGTTTTACATCGATGGCGCCGAGCCAGGCGACACGCTGGTGGTGAAGTTTCTCGCGGTGGACGTCGACGGCAACGAAGGCTGGGGCAGCACCGTGGCTGGATTCGGCGCGCTGAACAACAGCCGCTATACGCCGATCCTGGGCAAGGGAATCCCCGACAAAGTTTGGGTCTATCCGATCGATAAAGCCCGCAACCTAGCGACGTTTCACGCCTCGGACTCGAAGTTCACCGTGAACATCCCGCTGCATCCGTTTCTTGGCTGCGTCGGGGTCGCGCCAGCGGATGGCGAAGCCCGAAGCTCGATTGTCCCGGCGGAGTTCGGCGGAAACATGGATGCTCCCGAAGCAAGCGTCGGAAACACGCTGTACCTGCCCGTGAACGTTCCCGGCGCGCTGCTGTTCCTGGGCGACGGGCACGCGGCCATGGGTGACGGCGAGGTCGCGGGCACGGCAATTGAAGTATCCATGCGTGCGCGCGTCAAAGTGGACGTGATCAAGCACAAGACCATCCAGTGGCCGCGCTTCGAGAACGACAACTACATCATGGCGGTGGGAATTTACCGCCCCCTCGACGACGCGCTGCGCATCGCATTCACGGAACTGATCAAGTGGATGCACGAGCGCAACGGGCTCTCCGAGATGGACGCATATGAACTGCTGTCTAAGACGGCGGAGATTCACCTGGACGAGATGGTGGATCCGAACTACGTGATCGTCGCCAAGATCAACAAGAAATTTCTGCCGTTGAAGTGAGCTAGTCGTCGCGGTGTTTCTGGACGTATTCCGCTTGGGCGACGTTCTGATCCTTGAAATCCTTGGCCTTGACGCTGGCCCGCCGGGCCGCGAGCGCGTTCGCCTGACGCATTCCGTCAGAACTCATCCCGAACGTGGAGAGAAGCTGTTCCAGGTCCTGGCTGTGGCAGGATGGACACTCCGCCACCGCCGATTTAAGAACGAGTAGTTCGAATTGTTGGGAGCATTGGCGGCATTGGTATTCGTAGATCGGCATGGCGATTTGAAAATATCATACTAGCGCAGATACGCAGGCGTGGTCCGCCGTTTTCGTCGCCGATGCGAGCGCAGATACCGGTTCACGTCTTCGAGCGAGCCGAAGAATCCCGCGTAAGAAGTTTGAAGACGACGGGGAAGCGTTCGCGTTTGGTGAAAATCGGCGCGGCGGAACTGGCCTGTAATAGCGATGGCGGCGGCACCCATCGGGCGGTACTCTTGCGTGCCCTGCGCCCACGCCATGCGCGCTTCCTCGTCGAGCCAGAGTGCGAATCCCATCCGTTATTTGAGGATATCCGCCAGCATCGCGGCTCGCTTGGAGAACTTTTCTCCCGCCGCGAAAGCTCGGGCGGCTTCACCCATAACGCGGAGCCGCGCGGGATCGGCCAGCAGGCGTGAGATGGCGCTCGAAAGCTGGTCTGCGCCGACCAGCGCGCCGAATTCGTCGCGCATGATTTCACGCGCCCCGTGATGATCCAGGCATATCGCCGGCAATCCAGCGTCGAGCGCTTCGAGCAGCGTCAACCCGTAACTTTCATGGCGCGACGGAAAGATGTACAGGTCGGCGAGCGCGAAAAAAGCGTGCTTGCGTTCTCCGGTCACGTATCCGGGAAAGATCACACGCGTATGCCGCAAGCGCGTCGCGAGCTTGCGCAGTTGTTCTAAGAAACGTCGGCCCTGCATGAAGGCCGCATCGCCGCAGATGAAAACCCACAGCGGAGACACCTCGTCGCGGTGCTCTCGTTCGATCAACGCTTTGAGAAGCAGGTCCTGTCCCTTCTCGGGCGAAATGCGGCTGAGGGTCAGGAGAACCCGCGCCTCGCGAGGGACGCCGAATTCGGCGCGTAGATCGTCCGCAGAGCCTGGAGAACCGTCATTCCAAACGCCCCACGGCAGAACATGAATCGGCGGGCAAGACGGGTAGCAGCGCTTCAACACATCGCGCATACCCGCCGAGGGAACGATCAGGCCGCGCGAATATCGGACGCTGGCGGCCTGTTTTTCCCAGACCAGGCGAGCGATCTGAGGCAGCATCCAACGAACGCGCGGATACCAGCGGACGGTGGTTTCCGGCGCAATCCAGCCACGCAGGTAGATCGCGGATACGTAAGCGACCACGTCGACGTGATAAATGGTGAACACGCGAAAGCCGCGCGCGGCGAGCTTTTGCGAAATCGGGGCCTTCGGAAACGTCGTTACTCAGCACGACCGTCGACTCAGGATCATGACGCAGAATCTCTTCCGTCGCGGCGTGTTCGAAGGCGCGGCAGAAGCGGGCATATTCGCGCTCGCCGAAACGAACCAGCTCGCGGCCGGTTGGTGCGGACGCACCCAGAATCGACGGCGTGATCAGGCGAAAGTCGAAGGGCTTCGTGCGCGTCCACTCTTCGACCAGGTGGTCGCAAACCGCTGCCCCTCCGCCTAAGGGAACCGCTTCGCGCGAAAAGCCGCCATGCGCGGCGGTGTAGAGAATCACGCGGGCGAGTACTCGATCACCAGCGCCGTGATGTCGTCGCGAACCACGCCGCCGTCGGCGAACCGGTCCACGGCAGCGAGCAGAGCCGCGTGCAACTCGATCGCATCGCGCGCCGCGTTGTCGCGCAGGCACACGCGCAGGCGTTCGGTATCGAAGAACTCGCCCTCGGAGTTCTCCGCCTCGGTGAGACCGTCGCTGATAGATCACGACTTTGTCGCCCGGCTCCAGCTGCGTCTGGACCATTTGAAACGGCGCGTCTTCGATCATGCCCACCGGCATTCCCGAGGTGTGAAGCTTGCGCAGGCGGCCGTCCGGGCTCACCAGGAACGGCGCGGGATGGCCCGCGTTCGCGTAGCTGAGCAGACCCGCGGAGTCCAGCGTGCAATAAAACACGGTCGCGTATTTTTCGCCGCGCGTGCGCTCCAGAAGAAATGTGTTGAGCGCGGCATCGATGACTCGATGTCGATGATGCGCCCGCGGCCATCAGGAACGCGCCTTGCAGCAGGCTCGCGAGCAGCGCGGAGCTGACGCCTTTTCCGGAAACGTCGGCCACCACGGCGGCCCACAGGTCCGGCGAAACCTGGCGCACGTCGAAATAATCGCCGCCCACCTGCGTCGAAGGCAGGCTGGACCCGGCGGCGCGAAACCAGCCGTCGGAGGGCAGCGCGGCCGGCAGCAATCCCTGCTGGATGTCGCGCGCGATCTTCAGCTCGTCTTCCATGCGGACCTTGACCCGCTCCTCTTCGATCAGGCGCGCGTTTTCGAGGATCGTGGACGCTTCGATCGCGAGCGTCTGGAGCAGTTCGCGATTGCCCGCGGAAAGATCGGCGGGCGCTTCGCGGGAATCCATATACAGCAGGCCGACGGTGTCTTCGATGCTGGCCACTACACGAGTCTCTTCGGACGTTCCGCTGCGAATCTGAATCAGCGGGACGCAAACCACGCTGCGCAGCTCGAGCGCGGCGATGCTCATCTCCGGGCGGATGCCCTGCTCGGCAAGCGGATCGAAATGCATCGACAGCAGATCGCGGCGGCGATTCAGCGCACGCTGGATCACGGCTTCGCGGAACGCGCAGGTCGTCGGCTTCAAGCGCCCGGCCTTCGCGATCGCGGGCCACGGAAACATCCAGCTCCACGCCGTTGCGCAGCAGCAGGAATCCGCGCTCGCAGCCGGTGACCGCCAGAGCCGGCGTCGACCACCGCGGTCAGAACTTCCTGCGTCGAAAGCGAATTTTGCAGCGCGCGCGCGACTTCCACCAGGATCGCAGCTTGGTCAGATTGTTCGATCCCATGTCGCCCGAGTGCGACGTGGAGGAGATCTGGTCCAGCATGCGGTTGATCTCGCCCTGATCGAGCGTGAAGGTGAGCTGATAAGATTCGCGCACGCCGAAGTCGATGCGATCCGAATTGCGGAGCACGTGGCGCGCCGTGCGCTCGCCGTTGACCCAAGTGCCGTGGCGGCTGTTGAGATCCTCGATGACGTACTTGCCGTTTTCGGCGACGATGCGGGCGTGGCTGCGCGAGGCCCGGTTGTCGCGCAGAACCAGGTTGTTATCGGCGTGGCGGCCGATCAGGAACGGCAACGGCAGCAGCGGCACGCGCGTGCGCTGGCCGGATGGATTCAGAACCAGCAGCGCCGCCGCCGGCAGCGCCGCCTCCCCTGGTCCGGCCATCAGCCACGTTCTCCTTTGGCGGCCAGCGGCGCACGAGCCGCATCCGCCACTTCCTGAGCGCTTGCAACGCCTGGCAGTGCGGGCAATACCCGCCGATCTCGGTGCGCGCCAGCACGATCTGAAATCCGAAGTGCGACTCCACCTGCCGGCGCAGCTTGTGCAGCGGCTCGCCGAAAAATTCCTCCACTTTGCCGCAGCGCAGGCAGATGACGTGCGCATGCTCCTGCTTCAGGCGGGTTTCGTAATAATGCTGATCGCCGCCGTAGTGCATCAGGTCGAGCTCGTCCACCAGGCCGCCTTCCTTGAGCAGCTTCAGCGTGCGGTAGACGGTGACGCGATTGAGCTTCGGGTCTTTTTCCTTGGCCATCTGATAAAGACTCTCGGCGTCCAGATGCTGGCCGGACTGATCGATCAGGTCGAGCAGGATTCGCCGCTGGCGCGTGAGGCGCACGCCGCGCTCGCGCAGAGAGTCTTTGATTCCGGCCGCGGGCATACCTCTAAGGATACAGCTTCCACAGCACGAATCCGAACAGCAGCGACAGAAACGTAATCGCGGCGCCCACATAAACGGAAATAGGCCGATAGCGCAGTTCGATGCGATGATGCCCACGTTCGACGACCACACCGCGGACGATCGAGTATGCAGCCCACACGGGGACCGGCTTACCGTCGATGCTGGCGGTCCAATCCTTCGAATACGCATCACCGGTGACCAGCATTCCGCGGCAGTTCATATCGACATCAACCGCCGTGAATTGCGGTTCATGGCGGATCAGATGGACACCGTCGCCGGCGCAGCTTTCAAGCTGCGGCGGAGCTTGGTCCAACAGAAACGTGGTTTGATTCAGATCGATAGAGTTCAGCGTCGCGTGAACCAGCCTCGGGTCGGAGATGCTGGTGGCTTCGTGAACGGTCCAGGCGCGCGGCATCGCGCCGGGAGTTTCGAACACTTTGATCCCGCCTTCACCCGTGAAAACTTCGCGCTGATCCGGACGAGCTGGCGCCTTCGCGAGATAGTATTGAACGCCCAGTAGCGCGCGCTCCCGAGGCTCGCCGATCATGCGAATAAACGAAACGGGCGCCGACGAAACGTAGCCAAAGAACGTCTCGATGCCGTACCAGTCGCCGAAATTGTAAGGAATATCGTCCTCTTTATAGTCCACGCGAAACGGCCCAGGCCGAGTCCGCAGAAACTGCGCGATGTCCCGGTCGCGAGTCAGCAGGGGCCAATAGTGCCAGCCGAGATCGCGATTCAGCCAGTTTCTTCCGGCGAAACTCCCCAATTCAAGCATCATCAACACGACCAGAAGAATCGCCGGGGACCGGATCACACCCCGCGGCATCGCGACCAGCAACCACGCAAGCAGTGCAGCCGCAAGAGCGGTCACAGCGATCTCTCCGGGCCGTACATTCCAATCGAGCTTCGAGACGAACGCGACAAAGACGAACACGTAAAGCAGACATGAGATCGCTCCCACAGCGATGGCCGCACGTTTCAGCCACTCAGAGCGCGCGGTGACAATGGCATCCACTCCGAACGCCGCCAGCGGACAGGCTCCGAGATGAAAAATGAACATCGCCATGGACGGATTGCGCGCTTTCTCGACAAACGGTACCAGAGCGTAAAGAACGCCCTGAAGAATCGTGTAGTTCGAAAACGCAAACACCAAGCCGCCAAGCGACATACAAGCGAGCAGGCGAACGGCGCGATTTTCCCAAGCCAACACAACACCGGAAATCGCCAGGAAGAATACGACCACGCCCACGAACGGATTCGAGTTGGCGGAAATTCCATTGATGAAGATCCCGAGCAGCGCTGCCGGCGGCTGTCCGAATTCGTCATGAACGGAGTAGGGAACTGGTTCATCCCATTTCACTTCATGGCTCGCGTTCACCCAACGGACCACGTCGTGACCGTAGGAAAACGCGGGAAACATCTGCAACGCGCCGGCAGCGGTCATCATCACGACCAGGCACAGATACAGGCGAACCCTCTGGATTCGCACGCTGGCATCGGTCCCGCGCGCGATGTGGAAGATCCACAGACCCGTGATCGCGAGCACGGTAAAGGTCGGAAGCTGGTGATGGCCTCCCAGCCATTGAACGCCGAGGAAAATGCCCGAAAGCACCGCGTTGACCAGCGGCTTTTCATCGCGCAGGGCGCGGAGAGAGAAAAGCAGCGCCAGCGGAGCCCATACGGTCGCATGCAACAACTGCGGCCACGCAGTAGAAGCGACGTAGCCGCCAAAGGCGAACGCGGCGGCTCCCAGCACGGATGCGGCGCGGGAACGGCCTAGGTCGCGGCACAGCGCGTACGCTGCCAGCGCTGCCAGAAAGTGAATCAGCACGAAATACCAGTGCAGCGCGCCCACGCGGATGAAACCGTGTTGCAGAGGCGCCAGAAACAACAGCCAGTTAAGTGGATACGCGGTCGCAGGCTGCATCTGCCCGATCAGCGATTGGCCGCCCGCCAGATAGGGATCCCACAGCAGCGGGATTTGGCCGTGATGCCACGCGTAGGCTTGCACCTGGAGCCATGGCGCATCCTGATAGGTCAGATCGGGAGATTCGAGAAACGTGTACTGGCGCGTCAGCACCAGCTTCCAGAACACGCCGATCGTCATGGCGAGAAGCAGCGCCGGAACGATCAGCCGCTTGCGCATCGGTCTCTTATTTTAGAGGAAGTAATCTTTCACTTTGTCGAAGATGCCTTTTTCGGCGGGCTCGTTTTCGACCGGCAGCAGATCCCGGAGCTGCTCCATCAGCTTGCGCTGTTCGCGCGTCAGCTTGGCGGGAATGCGAACGTCGAGATGGATGTAGAGATCGCCTCGGCCGTTGCCATGCAGATGCGGAACGCCGAGCGATTTCAGCTTCAATCGCCCGCCCGCTTGCGAGCCTTCAGGGACTTTCACGGTTTGCAATCCGTCGAAGGTAAGAATATCGATGGACGCACCAAGCGCCGCCTGCGCGATGTTGATCGGGACAGTACAGTGTAGGTCGCTTTCGTGACGCTCGAAAATGGGATGCTCGGCGACTTTCAGGACCACGTACAGATCGCCGGTGGGTCCGCCATTGGCGCCCGGCTGGCCTTCCTGCGAAAGACGAAGCTGCGTGCCATTATCGACGCCGGCGGGAATGTTGACCTTCAGCTTCTTCTCACGCCGCAGATAGCCGTCGCCCTTGCATTCCTTGCAGGGGCGGCGCACGATCTGCCCGCGTCCCCCGCACTGCGTGCAGCTCCGGCGCACGGAGAGGAACGCCTGCTGATAAATCACTTCGCCGCGCCCGCGGCATGTCGGACAAGTGACCAAGCCGTCCTCAGGCTCCGCGCCTTTTCCCTGGCAGCGTCCGCACGCTTCGAGACGCGGCACCTGGATGTCGACCGACAGGCCCCGCATCGAATCCTCGAATCCGATTTCGAGATCGTAGCGGACATCTTCTCCGCGCTGCGCGCGATTGCGCCGCTGCCGCGATCCGCCGAACATGTCGGAGAATCCGAACACATCGCTCAAAATATCGCCGAGATCGGGGAATCCCGCGCCATCGAAGCCCGGGCTGGCCGCGCTCGACACGCCCTGATGGCCGAACCGGTCATACGCGGCGCGCTTCTGCGGATCGCTCAAAACGCTGTAAGCCTCCGCGGCTTCTTTGAATTTTTCTTCGGCGCTATGGTCGCCGGGATTCCGGTCGGGATGATGCTGCAGCGCGAGCTTCCGGTATGCGCCTTTCAGTACCTGGTCGTCGCAGCCCCGGTCGACGCCGAGAATTTCATAGTAATCGCGTTTCGTCACGCTCATTTGGACGCGGGCTGGACCGCCACCCTCACCATCGCCGGCCGCAGCATGCGGCCCTTAAAGTTATATCCTCGCTGAAATTCATCGAGCACGGTGTGATCCGGCAGCTTCGTCCGTCTCCACCATATCCACCGCGTGGTGGATCTGCGGATCGAACGCCAGCCCCTGGGAATCAATCGGCTCCAGCCCGAGTTTCTTGAGGGCTTCGTAGAAACGATTGTAAATCAGCTCGATCCCGGAAACGTACTTCGCGTCCGCACTTTCGGCCTTGAGCGCGCGCTCGAAATCGTCCAGGACCGGAAGCAGGACGCGCACGGCTTCCATGCTGGCGTATTCGAACAGCTCCAGGCGTTCGCGTTCGGTCCGTTTCTTCAGGTTCTGAAACTCGGCGTGACTGCGCAGCAGCCGATCGTTGCAGTTCGGCTTTTTCGGTGGCTAACTGATCCCGTTCGGCGGTAATGGCGGCGAGCGCCGAAGCCGCGTCCTGCACCCCCGCGGAATCCTGCCCCCCGTCCGTTTTTTCGAATGACATACTCTAAAATCTAGATTAACATTCGGCGCAAAGTCTCCGGCCGAATGCGGACACCGTTGAAAAAGAAGAGCTTTTACGAGCTCTGGAACGCTTTACCGACGTGCTGCACCGCGCTCATCACGCGCGCGTAGTTCATGCGCATCGGCCCCAGCACCGCGATCACCGCCGAAATTCCGTTGGGCAGCACCACCGGCAGCCCGATCAGCGACAGCTCGCCCATCGAAGGATGCATTTCGCCGAGCCCTACGTGCACCGCGATCTCGCCGACGCCCTGGTCGCTCACTGGACTCAAGAATCGGTCGAGCAGTGCCAGCACCCGCTTCTTTTCTTCCAGCGCGCGGAACAGCTCGCGCATCTTTTCCTTGGTCAGATGCAGAGTCCAGGCCCACCAGATTGCTGGCGCCCTCCATGTGAACTTCGGGCGCCGCGCCGATGTCCAGCAGTCCCTTGGAATACAGGAGCGTCAACTTTCGCAGGATGGCGTCGTAGGCCGCGCTCGCGTGCGCCAGGCGATCGGCGAGCTCCCTGCGAACATCTTCGAGCGTCCATCCCGAGAAATTGCGGTTGATGTAGTTGCGAATGGAGACCAGTTCGTCCGCGGTGACCGGCTCATCCAGCGTCACCACGCGATTGCGGACTTCATGATCGCGCGTGACGACGACCATCAGAACGCGCCGGTCGGGAAGCGCCACCAATTCAATCTGATCGAGCGCGGGATGCATTTGGCGAATCGCCGCGGCCATGCCGACGCTGCGGGTCATGTCGGTCAGCGTGCGCGAGGTGTGCTCGACGCGAGCCTCGACGGAATCGAGCCGGCCGAACTCGCTGCGCAGCCGCTCCAGTTCCTCGGCGGCCATCCGCCGCAGGCTGAGCGACTGGACGTAACTGCGAAACGCCTTCTCGGTGGGCACTCGCCCGGCCGACGTGTGGGGCTGCGAAAGGTATCCTTCGTCGTCCAGGTCGGCCATGATGTTGCGGATGGAAGCGGCGCTGAGCGGATCGCGGCGGCGGCGGGCGATGGAACGCGAAGCTACCGGTTCACCGGTGTCGATGTAAGCTTCGACGATCTCGTGCAGAACTTCCCGGCCCCGCGGCGTCATGCTAACTTCCTCTAGTTCAATCTTAACGGATGAATAGCTGGCACGCCAGACGATTCGACGGCCGCTCCACGACCGAATTCCCGAGTTCATCCGTCCGCCCGGTCGCTTGACCGCCGCGGACGCCGCTTCCCGCGATCAATGCCGCGTGCACTGGATGATGGTCTCGGCCGCCGTTCTGGTTCAATGGGCCGGGCCGGCGCCCGAACTCACCCATCGCGATGATCCGGGTCGAATCGAGACCGGCCATCAGCGACGCGACACCGGCGTCGAATTGGCGTGCGATCCCGCGCAGCTGCGGATACAGGTTGCCGTGATGGTCCCAGTGACCCAGGCGAATATGGACGCGCCTCGCGCCGCCGCGAACCATTTCGATGGAACGCGCACAGGCGTCCTTGAAAGACGTCCCCGTCGCTCGCAGGAAAGGCCAGCCAGTCTCGATCCCGCGATGATCCGTCCGGTCTGATTCCAGGCCGCGGACCAGCGTGACGCGATCCAGCATCCTGGCCAGATTCGGCATCAGGCCAGCGGGAAACAGAATCCCGCCGAAACGGACCGGCTCCATCCAGGACGGCGTCCATGGCCCCAGTTTCAAATCGAAAGTATCCACGTGGCTGGGTCCGCCATTCATCTCGATGAGGACAACCGCGCCACGCGCGGGGTGAGGCAGAATGCCGGCTAGTGCGGCGGCCAGCAACTCGCGGCGGGTCATTGTGTTGATTCTTGCACTTTGAGACGATACCGGGAGACGATACCTAGGCTAATGGACCTTAGGCAAACTGGCTTCAACCGTAAGGGAGCCTCCTTAATCCACGGGCTAAGCACTAGCCGAAACTAAAGTCAGGACCCTAGTCCGCCGATCATTTTGACAGGGTATTACAGGTTCAAAACGGATGGACCCGATCTTCAATGCGTTTCGCTGGTCGCTGCAAGTGGCAGCCTGGGCGACGCCTCGCGTGGAGGCGTGGAGCCTGGAGCGCGGCATGGATCGCGTCGAAGGCGAGCGGCAACTGAAGGCTCGCAACTACGCCGACGCCGAAAAATATCTGGAACGCGCGCTGCATGAAGCCGACGTCCAACGCCACTCCGTACGGCGCGTTCAATTCCGGCTGGAATTAGCGGAAGCGCAGCGCCGGCAGGGAAAGCTCAACGAAGCCGAAGAGACGGTTCGCCAGGCGCTGGAGCTGACCGCGCGTATTTCGAATCCTTCGGGCTACGTGCAGTGCCTGGACGCGCTCGCCGAAGTGTATCACGATGGCGGAAATTACCCGGCGATGGAAGCGGTGCTGCAAGAAGGAGTTCGCATTGAGGCCGCGATTCCGCATCCCGATCCGATGCGGATGGCGCGGCGCATCCACCGGCTGGGGACCGCGAGGCACAAGAACGGCCGGTCGGAAGACGCCATTCCCGCGCTCGAAAAAGCGGTCAAGTTGCATGAGGAGAACTCCGGCGAGGATCACCTCGATACCGCCAATTTATTGAGCGAACTGGGCGCGATCTATCGGGCGCAAGAGAATCACGAAGAAGCCCAGCGCTGCCTCCGCCGGGCGTTGAGGATTCATGAAGGCGCGCTCGGGCCCACCTCGGACGCGGCTTTGCATGACTTGCATCACCTGGCGGGGTCGCTCGAAGCGTCTGGAGATCTGGAGCAGGCGGCTCATCTGTATGAGCGCATGCTGCAGCTAAAAGAGCGCATCGTCGGCGGCGACTTGGATGAGTTGGCGGAGATGCAGTTCGGCGTGGCCGGCATGTACATCGGGTGGTCGAATTATGCGCGGGCGCGAGAACTGCTGGCGGAAGCCATTGGAACCTTCAAACGCAAGAAGGGGGCCCGGCTCGCGGTGGCTCACGAAACTCTGGCGTACGTCAACGAATTTTCGGGCCGTTACCTGGAAGCGATTGCCGAGTTAGGGAAAGCGGGAAAAGTATGGGAATCCTGCGGACCGGAGCGCACCATGGAACTAGCCCGGAACATGGAGCATCGCGCGGAGCTGCTGGATCAATTGCGCAAGCGCGGGGAAGCGAACTGGCTGCGGGAAAAAGCAGCGGAGCTGATCGCAGCGCGCAACAATATCGCGTCGCCCGAAGCTTCCGAAATCGCCGAAAGGTCTATTTAAGCTCCGGACTGGTTACCGTCGCCGGCTCGGCGGTATAGCTTTGTCGGATCACCAGCGTCTGATCGGAGAAAAACGTCCGGCTTCCCGTGCTGTTGAACGCCTCCGGGACCGCCGTCACGCTGTAGCCGGTGGGCGAGCCGGTCACCGCGAAGAGGTAACCGCTGTTTTTTCCGTCGGCGAGATTCTTGGGGATGATATCGGCCGCATTTGGTCCCGGCGCGCCGCTCGCCGGCGGACCGAGGGCCGTCAGGCTCTGCGCGTAAGCGCCGAACTGTGAATAATATTGCGTTTCAGCCTGATGGATGGTCCCAATCTGGCGAATCGCAGCCTGCTCCCTGGCGAGCATCAACTGCTTGTTCATCTTCGGCACAGCGATGGCCGCAATGATGAGAATAATCGAGATGACAATCAGCAGCTCGATGAGAGAAAACCCACGACGGCGCCAGTTAGGCTTCATAGCTATATTTTAGACGCTTCCAGACGATCCGGCGTGCAAACCGAGTTGATCCTCTGCAGCTTCCGCCACAAGGGACCGAGCAGATCGAGCCGCAGCGCGTTGGCGCCGTCCGATAACGCCCGTTCCGGAGCCTCGTGCACTTCGATGAACACCGCGTCCACGCCCGCAGCGACCGCGGCGCGCGCCAGTGGCTCGATGAACTCGGGCTGGCCGCCAGAAGCCGTTCCGGCCGCGCCGGGCAACTGAACGCTATGGGTCGCGTCGAAGACCACCGGCCATCCGAAACCGCGCATGATCGCGAGGCCGCGCATATCGACCACCAGATTGTTGTAGCCGAAGGAGCTGCCGCGTTCGGTCAGCATGATTTTCGTTGTTGCCGGTGGAGGCGACCTTCTCAGCGGCCTGCCGAATGTCGTGCGGCGAGACGAACTGGCCCTTCTTGATGTTCACGACGCGTCCGGTGCGGCCGGCCTCGACCAGAAGGTCCGTCTGGCGGCACAGAAACGCCGGGATTTGCAGGATGTCGACGGCCTCGGCAGCTTCAGCGGCCTGCGCGGGCTCGTGGATGTCGGTAAGCACGGCGAATCCCGCGTCGCGCACGGTTTTGAGAATTCGCAGGCCTTCTCTTGAGCCCGGGTCCGCGATAGGATTTCGACGCTCGACCGGTTGGCTTTGTCGAAAGAAGCTTTGAAGATGAACGGTCCGGCGATTTTGCTGATCTCGCGCGCCAGAAAGTGGACGTGCTCCTCGCTTTCGATCACGCAGGGTCCGGCGATCAGCGCCAGCGGCGCGCCGTCGCCGATCTCGACTTTGTCGGATCGTGATGCGTCACGATGTGATCAGCGATCACGCGACGCTCGTGGCGCGGCTCGCTGGCACGCATGTGTCGCTGCGCTGGTCGGCGCTGCGCCTTCGCGGCGCCGCTTGCGGCGATGCTCGAGCGCGGCGCCGATGAACGCGCGGAATAAAGGATGCGGCTCCAGCGGCTTGGATTTGAACTCGGGATGGAACTGGCAGCCCAGATACCAGGGATGATCCGGCCAGCTCGCAGATCTCGACGTAGACGCCGTCCGGAGTCTCGCCGGTCAGCCGCAGGCCGTGCTGCTTCAGGATGCCCTCGTATTCGCGATTGAATTCGTAGCGGTGGCGATGGCGCTCGCTGATTTCGCGGCTTGCCGTAGGCGCGCGCGCGCGAAGCTGCCTTCGGCGAGCAGGCAGGGATACGCGCCCAGGCGCATGGTGCCGCCCAGCTCGTCGACGCCTTTCAGCTCGCGCAGCTTGTAAATCACGCGATCGGGCGTGGCCGGATCGAACTCGGTGGAGTTGGCTTGCGTCGAGGCCGCACACGTTGCGCGCGAACTCGATCACCATGGTCTGCATGCCCAGGCAGATGCCGAAATAGGGGACCTTGCATTCGCGCGCGTAGCGGATGGCGCACAGCATCCCTTCGACGCCGCGGCGTCCGAAGCCGCCGGGAACCAGAATGCCGTCGAATGCTTCGAGCTCGGCCATCGCCTCGCGGCCACTTCAGCCGCTCGGATTCGATCCAGGTGATGTTGACCTTGGCGTCGTGCGCCAGGCCGCCGTGCAGCAACGCTTCTTTCAGGCTCTTGTAGGAATCCTCGTATTCGACGTATTTGCCGACCAGGCCGATGGAAACCTCGCGCGCGGGATGCTTCATGCGGCGCACCATGTCGCGTCCAGCGGGTCAGGTCGCGCGGGCCGGCGTCAAGGGCCAGCAGGCGCAGCGCGATTTCGTCGACGCCCTGCTCGGCGAACACCAGCGGGACATTCGTAAACGCTTTCGACGTCGCGCGCGGTGATGACGGCTTCCACGTCGACGTCGCAGAACAGCGCGATCTTTTCCTTCATCTCCTGCGGCAGGGCATGCTCGCTGCGGCACAGCAGAATGTCGGGCTGGATACCGATGGCGCGCAGTTCCTTGACGCTGTGCTGCGTCGGCTTGGTCTTCAGCTCCTGCGCGGCGGCGATCCAGGGGACCAGCGTGACGTGCACGAACAGAGTATTCTCGCGGCCCAGCTCGTGGCGCAACTGGCGGATCGCTTCGAGAAACGGCAGCGATTCGATATCGCCCACGGTGCCGCCGATTTCGACGATCACCACGTCGATCGGCGATCCGTCGGCGGCGGTGGAGACGCGGCGCACCGCGGCCTTGATTTCGTTGGTGACGTGCGGAATCACCTGCACGGTCTTGCCCAGGTAGTCGCCGCGGCGCTCGCGCGAGATGATCTGTTCGTAGATGCGTCCGCTGGTCAGGTTGTTGGCCTGCGTGAGCGGCGCGTGCGTGAAGCGCTCGTAGTGGCCCAGGTCGAGATCGGTTTCGGCGCCGTCGTCGGTGACGAAGACCTCGCCGTGCTGGAACGGGCTCATGGTGCCGGGATCGACGTTCAGGTAGGGATCGAACTTCTGCAGCGTGACTTTCAGGCCGCGGCTTTCGAGCAGACAGCCGAGGCTCGCCGCCGCGATCCCTTTGCCCAGGGAGGAAACCACGCCGCCGGTTACGAATATGTATTTGGCCATTTAGTTTTGCTACCCCGTCACCATCAATTTTTCGTATAGAGCCGCGACTCGTGTGCCAATCTTCGGGCGTATCGACGCCCAGCGATTCATACTCGGTTTCCACCACGCGAATCTTGAATCCGTTTTCGAGCGCGCGCAGTTGTTCCAGGCGCTCGGCGCGTTCCAGCGGGCCCACCGGCAGATCCGGATAGGCCAGCAGAAAATCGCGGCGGTACACGTACAAGCCCGATGTGCTTGAAATACGCGCGGCTCGCTCGCCGGATTCGCGCGCGATACGGAATCGGCGAGCGCGAAAAATACATCGCGTTGCCCTGCGCGATCGGTCACCACTTTGACCACGTTCGGATCCGTGAATTTCGGGCGGCCGCTCGATGCGCTTCTTGAGCGTGCCCATGGGAACGTCCTCGTCGTCGTCCAGCAGCGCCGAGCACCGCCGCGTCGATGGCCGCCGGATCGATCATCGGCTCGTCGCCTTGAATGTTGACGATGATCTGAGCGTTCGGAGGCCGAGGCGGCTTCGGCCACGCGGTCGGTTCCGGAGGCATGATCGGCGCGAGTCATCACCACGCGGGCGCGAAATTCCTGCGGCCGCGGCGCGGATGCGCTCGTCATCGGTGGCGATGACCACGTCGGTCAGATAGCGCGCCTGCGACGCCCGCTCCCACACGTGCTGCAGCATGGTTTTGCCGGCGATAGAGACGAGGGCTTTGCCGGGGAATCGGGAGGAAGCGTACCGTGCGGGGATTACGCCAAGAATCCGGTGCGGCACAATCGAATATAGCACAACAGGGATGGCGGAATCCAGACGCGGGAATCGGTTCGGAGCCCGCTTGATATACTATGTGCAAGTTGGTGAGTACTTATGCGGGCTTTTGCGCTGAGTTTCTTTAGTCTTGCGGCGATCGGGCTTTTGCTGGCGCAAGATCCTACGGGTCCGGCCATTACCCCGCGGGCGCGCGCCACTAAGGCTGACAAAGCCGAAACCGCGGTCGACCGGTCGGCCAACATTCGCGTCGACACCACGCTGGTGCTGATCCCCGTAACGGTGACCAATCCCCTGGGCCAGTTTGTCACCGACATGGAAAAAGAGCACTTCAAGGTGTTCGAAGACAAGAAGGAGCAGGAGATCTCGACGTTTTCAGCCGAAGACGCCCCGCTGTCGATCGGCATCGTGTTCGACACCAGCGGCAGCATGGGGAGCAAGCTGCAAACTTCGCGGCAAGCGATATCGCAGTTTATGAAAATCGCGAATCCGGTGGACGAGTTTTTCCTGGTCCAGTTCAACGACCGGCCGGAGCTGGTGGTACCCTTCACGCCGAGCACGGAAGCGATTCAAAACCGGCTCATGTTCGCGCAATCCAAGGGGAAAACGGCGCTGCTCGACGGCGTCTACATGGCGATGAACCACATGAAGAAGGCGCGCAACCCCCGCAAGGCGATCCTGATTATCTCCGACGGCGGCGACAATTCCAGCCGCTACACAGTCAGCGAAGTAAGGAGCGCGGTGATCGAATCCGACGTGCAGATCTATGGTATCGGCATCTTCGAAAGGATGGAGGCGCGCTCGCGCACGCCCGAAGAGTTGGCTGGTCCAGATATGCTGCGAGAGCTAGCGGGCCGAACCGGCGGTCGTGCTTTCGAAGTGGGCAATCCCGCCGAACTCCCGGACGTCGCCAGCAAAATCGCAATCGAGCTGCGCAATGAATACGTGATCGGCTATTCCCCGACGAACGCCGCGCGCGACGGGAAATATCGCCGCGTCGAGGTCAAGTTGAAGCCGATCAAAGGCCTGCCGCAGCTCAAGGCGTCCTACCGCACCGGGTACTACGCACCCGCCCAATAACGGGCGAATTGCGTTGTTATACTAATGGTCGGAATTGGGGTGGGACGATGCGGTCTTTTCTGACGCTTGGTCTTGTGGGCTGCGCCGCAGCGGCGGCCTTTTTGACCGCGGACGACAAGAAGCCGGATGGTCCGCAGGTAACCGCGCCGAACCCCGTCGAGGCCAGCGTTGGTTCCCGCGGCGCCACGCAAAAACCGGCGCCGGAGACGGTTCTCGACAAGCGCGCCAATATTCGCGTCGACACCACGCTGGTGCTGATTCCGGTGGCGGTGACCGATCCGATGAGCCGCTTCGTCACCGGCCTCGAAAAGGAAAACTTCAAGGTTTACGAGGACAAAGTCGAGCAGGAAATCATCCAGTTTTCGAGCGAAGACGCGCCGCTTTCGGTGGGCATCGTGTTCGACACCAGCGGCAGCATGGGCGACAAACTGAAGAAATCGCGGCAGGCCGTGACGCAGTTTATGAAGACCGCCAATCCCGAGGACGAATTCTTCCTGATCCAGTTCAACGACCGGCCGGAGATGGTCGGTCGCGTTCACCCCCGAAACCGAAGAGATTCAGAACCGGCTGACGTTCATCGCAGTCCAAGGGACGCACCGCGCTGCTCGACGGCGTCTACATGGCGATGAATCAGATGAAGAAGGCGCGCAATCCGCGCAAGGCGATCCTGATCATTTCCGACGGCGGCGATAACTCCAGCCGCTATACGGAGAGCGAAGTGAAGAACGCCGTGCGCGAAGCCGACGTTCAGATCTACGCGATCGGGATTTTCGAGCCGATGGCGTCGCGCGGCCGGACGCCGGAAGAAATGAGCGGTCCGGCACTGCTGAGCGAGATCACGGAGCAGACCGGCGGCCGCCACTTCGCCGTGGATAACCTGGCGGAGCTGCCGGACGTGGCGGCCAAGATCGGCATCGAACTGCGCAACCAGTACGTGCTCGGCTACAGCCCGAAGAATGCCGACCCGCGATGGAAAATACCGCCGCGTGCAGGTTAAGCTGGTAAAGACGGCGGGACTGCCGCCGCTGAAAGCGATCGTTCCGCACCGGATATTATGCGCCGACTCAATAGCCTGTTCGCTTCTCACTTCTGCCTGCTCCTGTCTCGTGCACTGCTCGCACGGCGCAGCCCCAGACGCCGCCGCCGCAGGACGAAGTCGCCACGTTCACAGCCGATACCCGGCTGGTGGTGCTGCACGCGAGCGTCGCTCGACAAGAACGGGAAACTGCTGACCAATATTCCGCAATCCGCGTTCAAGGTTCTGGAAAACGGCGTCGAGCAGCCGATCAAGCTGTTCCGCCGCGAAGACGTTCCGGTTTCGATGGGAATCATCATCGACAACAGCGGCAGCATGCGCGACAAGCGCGCCAAAGTCGCCGCGGCGTCGCTGGATCTGGTGAAAGCGTCCAATCCGCAGGACGAAGTGTTCATCGTCAATTTCAACGACGACGCCTACCTGGACCAGCCCTTCACCAACGACATCAAGAAGCTGGAAGAGGCGCTCGAAAAGATCGACACCAAGGGCGGCACGGCCATGCGCGACGCCATCAGCATGTCCATCGATTACGTAAAGGACAAAGGCAAGAAGGATAAGAAAGTTCTGCTGGTGGTGACCGACGGCAACGACAACACCAGCAACGATCGCTGGAGCAACTGGTGCGCAAGGCGCAGCAGAGCGAAGTGCTGATCTATTCCATCGGCTTGCTGAACGAGGAAGAACCGCGCGAGGCGAACAAAGCCAAGCGCGCGCTGAAAGCGCTGGCGGAGGCTTCCGGCGGCGTGGATTACTATCCCAAGGATCTGGCCGAGGTGGACAAGATCACGCCGGAGGTCGCGCACGAGATTCGCAATCAGTACATCCTCGGCTACCTGCCGACCAACACGCGTTCTGGACGGAACGCTTCCGCAAGATCAACGTGTCCGTGAAAGGCTACGGCAACGCCAACGGTGCGCACCCGCAACGGATACTACGCGACGCCGGACCCGGCGCCCAAAGGCTCCTCGGGTCTCGTCAAATAAGTGCTGCGGTTTTTGTGGCGCGCCTCGAAAGGCTATCGCCTTCGCCCCTGGAACAGTCCCTATCTTCGATGGCGCATGGAAACGTATTGGGGTGTCCACGCCGAAACCATGACGCCGCATGAGTTCCGCGCCTTCGTTTGGGCGCACCGCGGGGAACTGCTTCGCTTCCTGCGATGGGCGGGCCGTATGTCGCGGCGTACAATGGAAACATGAAAATTCGCGCGGTGGTGACGCCCGCCTATGCGCGCGGTTTGGGAATCGATTGCGGATGCTTCGGCGTCGGCGAAGCGTTGAGCCCCACCACGCTGGCTCGCGACGGCGCTCTCCTCGGGATCGCCATTGCGCTCGCGGTCCTGGCGACGCGCCAAAGAAGCGCCAATTCATGAGCGCACCGTTTCGCCTGGACGGAAAGATCGCGCTGGTCACCGGAGGATCGAGCGGCATCGGCGAAGCGATCTCCCGCGCCTTCAGTCGTGCAGGCGCGTCCGTCATCATCATGGCCAGGGACCAGAAACGAGCTGAGTCCGTTGCCGCAATGCTTGCAGGGGCTCGCGCGATCGCCTGCGATATCGGCGACGAAAGCGCGGTCACGGCTGCGTTTCGACAGATCGACCGCCTGGACATCCTGGTGAATAACGCGGCGATCGGCCTGGTGGGCAGCGCGGAAGAGACGTTCGATCGAGGATTTTCAGCGGCTGTTTCGCGTCAACGTCGAGGGAACGTTTCTCGTCACCCGCGCGGCGCTGCCGCTCATCCGCGCTTCGCATGGATCGATCATCAATATCGCTTCGGTCGCGGGAATGATCGGAGTCAAGCGCCGGTTCGCGTATTGCGGCACCAAGGGCGCGATCATCGCCCTAACCCGCCAGCTCGCCGTGGACTATCCCACCGAACTCCGAGTCAATTGCATCTGCCCCGGCACGATCGATACACCATTCATCGAAGGCATCCTGGACAAATATCACGCCCACGAAAAGGATCAGGTTCGCGCTCAACTCGAACAGCGTCAGCCACTTGGCCGCCTGGGACGCGCCGATGAGGTGGCCGGTCTGGCCGTGTATCTCGCCTCAGATGAAGCGTCTTTCATGAACGGGTCGATCCTGCCGATAGATGGAGGGTGGACCGCAGCATGATTTGCGCTTGACGTAGTACTACGTGTTGCTGCACACTGTTAGGGTTCATGTCGTCAGTGGAACGTTAACATTAGAGGGAGAAGCTTTGCCTCGATACCGGAATACTGTTCTCATTCTGATCGCGCTCGCCTGGGCAACGAATCTCCTCGCGGTGGCTCCTGTTAAGAAGAAAAAGAGGCCTGCGGCTGTCAAAACGATGGCGCTCAACGTCGTTCCGGCGCGCACCGTGGCGGTGCGAACCACGCACGCCAAGAAGATCGTCAGCGGCCCGTGGCGCGTTCCGAATTACGCCGATTCGACCGCAGGCGACTTCATCGACGGCGAAGACCTGACCGTTCGGCGAGCCGCCGTCGACGCGCTGGGTCCGATGAATGGCACCGTCGTCGTCACGGATCCGAATACCGGCCGCATCCTGACCATCGTGAACCAGAAGCTCGCGTTTCAGAGCGGGTATCAGCCGTGTTCCACCATCAAAGTTCCGGTGGCGCTGGCGGCGCTGAGCGAGAGCATCATCGAGCGGCAAACGCTGATCCGCGTGTACGGCCGGACCACGTTCGATTTAACCGACGGCATTAGCTAAGTCGAACAATCAGTACTTCGCCAGCCTCGGCCAACGCCTCGGCTTCGAACGGGTGAGCTATTACGCGCGCCTGTTCGGACTCGGCGAAAAGGCCGGCCTCGATATCGAACAGGAACAGCCCGGCATCCTGCCCGCGACCGTTCCCAAAAGCGGCATGGGAATGATGACCAGCTTCGGCGACGGCATTTCGCTGACGCCGCTCGAATACGCGGCCCTGATCGGCGCGGTAGCGAACGGCGGAACGCTCTACTATCTTCAATACCCGCACTCGCAATCGGAAGCCGACGGAATGATCCCCCGCGTGAAGCGCCGCCTGGATATCGAACAGTGGATTCCGGAGATCCAGCCCGGCATGATGGGCGCGGTGGAGTACGGAACCGCGCGCCGCATCGGCTTCGACCCGAATGAGCCCATTTTCGGCAAGACCGGAACGTGCACGGATTCGCGGTCGCCAACGCACCTGGGCTGGTTTGGCTCTTTCACTGAAAACGGCAAGAACAAGATGGTCGTGGTCGTCCTGCTGACGGGTGGAAGTTTAGTCAGCGGTCCGACCGCTTCCGGTGTCGCCGGGCAGGTTTACAAGAACCTGGGCGTGTCGAATTATTTCGCGCAGGAACACCACACCTCGCCCTCGACTCTAAGCGTTAATTAGCCTGTGTGAAACGTGGCGATCCACCGCTTCCTCTGGTCGCGGCTCGTTAAGCTGCGGATAGTTGAAAGTGCCGGCCACGAGCCACGACCGCAGGGAGTGGTCCGAATATCGGGTTTCCACATAGCCCTAGACGCCCGATTCGAGCGCTGCCGAAAGCTCTTCCCATTCGGCCACGCGAGTTTCCAGCTCCGTGCGCCGCGCTGTGACCAGTTCCGTCAGCCGCATGGTCTCCTCCACGCTCTTGAAATCCGCCAGCGCGGCTTCGTGTTGCGCGATTTCGGATTCGAGCGCCGCCACCTGCTGCTCCACTTCCTTCAGCCGGTCCTGGAGCTTCTTCACCTTCATCGGATTGACGCGCTTCTTCGGCTCCGCTGGCAGCGACGCGGACCGGCTCGCGGTTCGTGCGACGGCTTCTGCGACGATCGGCGACGCTCCGGGCCGCCCTGCTTGCGCCACAGATAATCCTCGTAATTGCCCGGGATAAACGTGCACGTGGCCGTCTTCGATCTCGAAGATGCGCGTGGCCAGGTTGTCGATGAAGTAGCGGTCGTGCGAAACGAACACCACGGTGCCGGTGTACTTGCTCAGCGCTTCGAGCAGCACGTCCTTGGCGCGCATGTCCAGGTGATTGGTGGGCTCGTCGAGCAGCAGGAAATTCGACGGCGCCAGCAGCATCCGCGCCAGCGCGTAGCGGTTGCGCTCGCCGCCCGAGAGCACGCCGATCCGCTTGAACACGTCGTCGTCGCTGAACAGGAAACATCCCAGCAGCGATGCGCAGCTCGGTCTGCGTGGATCGCGGCGCGGCGTCGCTCAGATCGTCGAGCATGCGCGCGTTCGGGTCCAGCTCCTTGTATTGATCCTGCGCGAAATAATCCGGCAGTCGCGTTGTGGCCCAGCGTGTAGGAGCCCGAGGTCAGCGGCTCGGTCCCGGCCAGCAGCTTGATCAGGGTCGATTTGCCCGCGCCGTTCACGCCCACCAGCGCGATGCGGTCGCCGCGCTCGATGATGAAGCTCGCGCCGCTGAAGACGTGCTTCGGTCCGTAGCTCTTCGAGACGTCCTTGAACTCGGCGACGATGCGCCCGCTGGGCTTGGGCTGCGGAAACGTGAAGTGGATGGTCTGCTCGTCGGGCGGAATCTCGATGCGCTCGATCTTTTCCAGTTCCTTGATGCGCGATCTGCACCTGCTTGGCCTTGGTCGCCTGATAGCGGAAGCGGTTGATGAAGGCTTCCAGTTGCTCGATGCGCTCGCGCTGGTTGCGATAGGCGGCCTCGAGCTGCGCGCGCCGCTCGGCCTTCTGGCGTCAGATACGAATCGTAGTTGCCGCTGTAGAAATTGAACCTGCTTGTTCCAGATCTCGACGGTCCGGTTCACCGTGACGTCCAGGAAATAGCGGTCGTGCGAGATCAGCACGTACGCGATGCGGATAATTCGTCGAGATACGATTCCAGCCAGTTGCGCGCTTCCAGATCCAGGTGATTGGTGGGCTCGTCGAGCAGCAGCAGGTTGGGCTTTTCGAGCAGCAGCTTCGCCAGCGCGAGGCGCATCTGCCAGCCGCCGGAGAACTCCTCGGTGCGCCGCGTCCAATCTTCCTTGCGAAACCCGAGGCCGTCGAGCACCGTGCCCACCTGCGCTTCGATCGCGTAGCCGTCGCGATTGCGGAATTCGCTGAATCGATGTGGTGCAGCGCGGTCGGCCGCGGCGGCGTATTCCGCGCTCGGCGGGATCCAGCTCGGCCAGTTTGTGATGCAGCGTTTCCAGCTCCTGCTCCATCTCGCGCAGGTCCGGCGAACACGCTCATGCATTCGGCGAAAACGGTGCGGCCGGAAAGCGTCAAGCCGTCCTGCGGCAGATAGCCCTGCGTGATGCCCTTGGTGAAGCTGATCGATGCCGTAGTCGAGCGTTTCCATGCCGCACAGAATCTTGAGCAGCGTGGATTTGCCGGTGCCGTTGCGCGCCCACCAGGCCGGTGCGCTCCTTGGGCGTGATCAGCCAGTCGCAGTCTTCAAACAGGAGTTTGTGGCCGAAACGTTTTCCGGCGCCTTGGAGTTGAATCATACAGAAGTCTAATCGCATGGCAAGAATCGGAGGCACGCGGTTTACGCGGGTTCCAAACACCTCGAAGTGGCTGTAGTCACAGAAAAACTCAAGATTGCGCGATGTACGCTTCATCTCGGAGCGCTTCACCACGGCGTCCAGAAAGCCGTGCTCCAGCAGAAACTCGCTGCGCTGAAAGCCCTCGGGGAGCTTCTGGCGGATGGTCTGCTCGATCACGCGCGGCCCCGCGAAGCCGATCAGCGCGCCCGGCTCGGCGATGTTCAGGTCGCCCAGCATGGCGAAGCTCGCGGTGACGCCGCCGGTGGTCGGATCGGTCAGCACGCTGATGTACGGCACGCGCGCTTCGTCCAGACGCATCAGCGCCGCCGAAATCTTGGCGAGCTGCATCAGGCTGATCGCGCCTTCCTGCATGCGCGCGCCGCCCGACGCGGAAACGATGACCAGCGGACGCGCGATGCGTCGATGGAACGCTCGATGGCGCGCGTGATTTTCTCGCCCACCACCGCGCCCATGCTGCCGCCGATGAACTTCAGCTCCATCGCGCAGATGTTCACGGGCCGGCCTTCGAGCGTGCCCGTGGCCGAAATCAGCGCGTCGGAGAGCGAGGTCGCCTCGCTGCATCGCGGCCAGCCGCTCGCTGTAGGGTTTGGCGTCGTCAAAGTGCAGCGGATCGGTGGAAGTCAGCCCGGTGTCGAGCTCCTCGATACTCGCCGTCGTCGAACAGCATCGCCAGGCGCGCGCGCGCGTCCAGCCGGAAATGATGCTCGCACTTGGGGCAGCACCTGCAGGTTCTCGTCCAGGGCTTTCTTCCAGATGATCTGGCCGCAGCTTTCGCACTTCAGCCACAGGCCCTCGGTGCGGACCCTCTTCTCGCCTTCGCCGCCGCCCTCTGCACCCGATTTTTGCCGCGTAAACCATGCCATCGCGAACACATCTCTACGGTATCGTACCGGAGCCCGGCAGCGCCAGTTTCGCCGAGTTATGCTAAATTGACGCGAAGGGTTTCCAATGTCTCTACGCCAAATTGCATACCTCACGATAGCCATGTCTGCCGCAGCCGCAGCAGCGCCAGATGGAGCCGCACTGTACAAAGCTCGTTGCGCCATGTGCCACGACGGAAAGCCGCAGGAGCGCATGCCGTCCCACGACGAGCTGGCCGCGAAAACGCCTGAGTTTGTCGTCAATGCGATGTTCAACGGCGCGATGACCGTGCAAGCGGCCGGACTCAGCGAAGATGAGGGGAAGGCCATCGCCCGCTTCATCACCGGCAAGGAGTTTTCGACGGCGGCAGCGCAGCCGATGGCGGGCAAATGCACCACGCCCGCGCCCAAATTCGCTCTCGGCGACGGCGATTGGAGCGGATGGGGCGGCGACACCGATAATTCGCATTTCCAGCCGAAACCGGGTCTGGCCGCCTCCGACGTTCCCAAGCTCAAACTGAAATGGGCCTTCGGTTTCCCCAAGGATCCAATGGCCTGGGCGCAGCCGACGGTTGCCGGTGGACGCGTTTTCGTCGGCAGCGTCGGAGGGACGGTCTATTCGCTCGATGCCGGCAGCGGATGCCTTTATTGGTCCTACGCCGCGGGTGCCGGAGTTCGCAGCGCGATCAGCATCGGCAAGCTCGCAAATGGGAAATGGGCCGCCTATTTCGGCGACATAAAGGCCAATGCACATGCCGTCGATGCCGAAACGGGCGCGCTGCTGTGGAAGACCAAGCTCGACGATCATCCGGTGGCTCGGATCACTGGCGCGCCGATTCTGATCAACGGACGGCTGTACGTTCCAGTCGCGTCGATCGAAGAAGCCTTGGCGCAGCAGCCGACTTATTCCTGCTGCACGTTCCGCGGCAGCGTGGCCGCGCTCGATGCCTCGACCGGCAGGCAGATCTGGAAGAGCTACACAGTGCTCGATCCGCCCAAGGCTTATAAAACCAGCAAGAACGGAACGCAACTGCTCGGACCGGCCGGTGCGTCGGTTTGGTCCTCGCCCACCGTCGATCTCAAACGCAAGCTGATTTACGCATCGGCAGGCAATTCCTACACCGACGTTGAGATCAACACCAGCGACGCGATTCTCGCGTTCGATCTGGAAACAGGCCGGCTGGTGTGGTCGAGCCAGGTGCAGCCCAAAGACAACTTCGTCATCGGCTGTCCGAATAGTCCCAATTGTCCGGAGGAAAGTGGACCCGACTTCGATTTCGGCACTTCGCCTGTCCTTCGAACGCTTCCGAACGGGAAACAGATCATCGTTGCGGGGCAGAAATCGGGAGTGGTGTGGGGCCTGGATCCTGACAACAAGGGCAAGATTCTCTGGCAAACCCGGGTTGGAAAGGGCAGCGCGCTCGGCGGCGTCGAATGGGGCCACGCGGCCGACGATAAGCAGGTCTACGCGGCTGTCTCGGATCGGTTCAACGGAAAAGCGGGAACGCCGGGACTGTACGCGCTCGATCTGGCCACGGGCGAACTGAAATGGTCTGCGCCGGCTCCGGGCGTGGGCGGAAACGTCGGACAGTCCGCGGCGGTTTCGGTGATACCTGGCGCGGTTTTTTCGGGCGCGCTGAACGGCCATTTCCGGGCGTATTCGACGTCGACCGGCGACATCCTCTGGGATTTTGAAACCGCACATCCCTTTGACACCGTGAACGGCGTGCAAGCCAAGGGCGGGTCCATCGACGCCGGCGGCCCGACCATCGCGCACGGCATGGTTTACACCAATTCCGGCTATGGAATCTTCGGCGGAATCGCCGGCAACGTGCTGCTGGCGTTTTCGGTCGACGGAAAATGACGGTCGACGAGCTTCGGACCCGGACGGGCCAGGAAATCGGCGTCAGCGGCTGGCATGCGGTGACGCAGGAGCAGATCGACCGTTTCGCCGCAGTCACCGGCGACGATCAGTGGATTCACATCAACGTCGACCGCGCACGCCGCGAATCGCCTTACAAGACAACCATCGCCCACGGATTCCTGACGGTTTCTCTCTTGCCCATCCTGATCCGGGAAGCCGTCGATTTCCGCTCCAACGCCAAAATGAGCGTCAACTATGGCTTCAATCGCCTCCGATTCACCGGCGCCGTTCCCGCCGGGAGCCGGGTTCGCGCGCGATTCGCCCTCAATTCGATTAAAGATGTGGACGGCGGAGTCGAGGTCGTCTGGGGCGTCACGGTCGATGTAGAAGGCCGCGAAAAACCGGCGTTAGTCGCCGAATGGCTGGGCCGAACCTATTTTTAATCCGCGTTCATCCGCGTGAATCTGCGGCCCTAAGCGTTTTTACTAGAATTCCCGCCCCGTTCAGCGATATGTAACCCGTGAGCAGCTTTGCCGAGCACGCCGAGCGAATCCTGGAAGCCGCCGAAGCGGCCGGGTCATGCTCGGATATGACCATCCTGCTCGGCCAGAACGGCATCCGCATGATCGCCGATTCAGACTGGCCGCTGGAGTCTTTACTCTGGCACCATGGAGCACACACGGCTTATCGAGTCAGTGAGCGCCAGGGCCAGGTGCGGGTGGAAGGCCGGGAAGGCTCGCGGCGCTGCTTGCTGGAATCGCGATCCCACTTCCAGACCGCGCAGATGCTACTTACGCGCCAATAGGCTGCGGCATGGAACACACCACAGAAATTCGAGCCCTGACAGCGTTACTTCCTTAGCCCCGCATTCGCGCAGGACTTCGGCATAGTGCGCGGTGTGAAAAATATCGAAGATCAGAAGCCGCCCGCCGGCCTTCAGGACGCGCCACGTCTGCCGGATGGCCTGGTCGCGCTCGTCCGAATCGCTGATGTTGTGGATCGCGAGCGTCGACATCACCACGTCATAACTGTTATCGGGATAAACGAGCTTCCGCGCGTCGCCATTCTCGATTCGCACGCGGTCCGGCACGCCTTCGAGCTTGGCGTTCGCCTTGGCCGCGTCCGCCGAGTTTCCGGAAAGGTCCTGCTTGCTCCAGATATCGATTCCGGTGGCCTTACCGGTCTTCAGCCGTTTCGCTGCGCCGATCAGCATCAGCCCGCGCCCGCAGCCCACGTCGAGGACTTTCTCGTCGCCTTTCAACTCCAGCGAATCGATCAGCCGGTCGCGCAGGCTGGGCTTGGCCACACGGCTCGACCAGACCATGATTCCGCCCACGGCCAGGAACACGATTCCAATCAAACCCAGCGCGGTCAACAGATTCCAGGATGGGCCGGGATATTCGTTGTGATTGATGAAGAACACCGCGAGCGCGACCGCCAGCGTCCAGGCGCCGCGCGAAAACATGCGCTTCACGACTAATGGTGCGTCGAGGCCGTAATCCGGCTTCGCCAGCGCTTCCGCCATTACGCCACAACCTCAGCTTCCACCGGAACCACCAGCGGTTTCTTGAACTTGCATTCGGCGTTCGGGCATTGGGCCACGGGACCCGACTTCAGGAATTTCTCGATCAGATAGCTGCCGCCGCAATCCGGGCATTTTTCGGGAATCGGCTTGCCCCAAGCGACGAAATCGCAATCGGGATAACGATTGCAGCCATAAAACGTCTTGCCGCGCTTGGATCGGCGTTCCACTACCTCGCCTTCCGAACAATTCGGGCATTTCACGCCGATGGTCTTTTGTTTCACGTACTTGCACTTGGGATAGTCGCTGCAAGCCACGAATTCGCCGTAGCGGCCATACTTGCGGACCATGATACTGCCGCATTGCGGGCATTTCTCGTCGAGCGGCACATCCTGCTGCTTCTGCGCCGCGCCGAGCTGCTTCGTGGTCTTGCACTCCGGGTATCCCGAGCACGCCAGGAATTGCCCGAATCGACCCCTTTTCAACACCATGGGACGGCCGCAGTTCTCGCAGTATTCGGTTTCGTCCTGCTCGGAGACGCCGCCGGTCTCAGAAGCCGGCAGCTCGCGCGTATTGGTGCAATCGGGGTATCCCGTGCAGGCGATGAACTTCCCGTGCCGGCCCCACTTGATCACCATAGGTTTGCCGCACTTCTCGCAAACCAGATCGGTGGCGACTTCCATGCGCTTGATGTCGGTCATATGGACCGCTGCATGTTCCAGATCCTTCTGGAAGCGGTCGTAGAACTCGCTCATGGCCATGCGCCAGTCGACTTTGCCTTCTTCGATCTCGTCGAGCTGGGCTTCCATTCGCGCGGTGTAAGTGACGTCGAACAGATCGTTGAAGCTTTCAAGCAGCAGCTCCGCGACCACCATTCCGAGCTCGGTGGGGAAGAACTTCCCGCCTTCTTTGCGGACGTACTCGCGCTCCTGAATGGTTGAAAGAATCGACGCGTATGTGGACGGCCGGCCCACGCCGTCGGCTTCGAGCTCTTTCACCAGCGTTGCCTCGGTGAATCGCGGCGGTGGCTCGGTGAAATGCTGCTCCGGCAGGATCGACTTGAAGCGCAACGCCTCGCCCGCGGTCACCACCGGGAGCTTGTGCTTCAACTCCTCGTCGTCCTCATCCTTCTGGTCCTTGCCTTCCTCATAGACGCGCAGGAATCCGTCGAATTTAGGAACACTGCCGGTCGCGCGGAACAGATAGGCAGCGCCGTCCTTGCCCTTGGCGTCGACGTCGATGGTCGTCTGGTCGAACACTGCGGGCGTCATCTGCGACGCGACAAAGCGCATCCAGATCAAGCGATACAGCTTCAGCTCATCCTCGGCCAGGAATTTTTCGACGCTTTCGGGAGTGCGCAGAGCCGAAGTGGGCCGGATGGCCTCGTGCGCATCCTGAGCATCTTTCTTGCTCTTGTAGACATTCGGCGTGGCTGGCCGATAATCGGCGCCGTAACGCTCCGCGATCATACCTCGAACTTCATCCAGCGCATCACTCGACACGCGCGTTGAATCGGTACGCATGTAGCTGATCAGGCCGACGGGACCCTCGTCTGTCGACAGCTCGACGCCTTCGTATAGCTTCTGCGCCAGCATCATGGTCCGCTTCACGCTGAAACGCAGCTTGCGCGCACCCTCCTGCTGCAACGTCGCGGTAATGAACGGGGGCGCGGGATTCCGGCGCTTCTCGCGATTGGTAACCGAACGAACGATATACGCTCCGCCGTCGACCGCATCGACAATCGATTTGGCGGAGACTTCGTCCGGGATCTCGACGTTCTGGTCGTTCTTTTTCGCCAGATGCGCCGAAAGCTGCGGCGGCTTCTTGGCGGCCAGGTTGACGTCGATGGTCCAGTATTCCCGCGCTTTGAATGCGCGAATTTCCTGCTCCCGTTCAACGATCAGCCGCAGCGCGACGGTCTGCACGCGTCCCGCAGACAGGCCGCGCCGGACCTTATCCCATAACAGCGGGGAGATTTTATAGCCTACTAACCGGTCCAGGATGCGCCGGGCCTGCTGCGCGTCCACCAAATGCAGATTCACCGAGCCGGGCTTCTCGAACGCCTTCTGAATCGCGTTCTTAGTGATTTCGTTGAACATCACCCGGAAGATCTTGGGGCCGTTCTTACGCTCCTGCAACTCTTCTTGGAGATGAAAGCAGATGGCTTCGCCTTCGCGGTCAGGATCGGCCGCCAGATAGACCGCATCGGCGCCCTTGGCCGCTTGCTTCAGCTCCTGGATCAGCTTCTTTTTGCCTTCGATCACCTCGTAAACCGGCTTGAAGTCGTTGTCGACGTCCACCGACAGATCCTTCTTCGGAAGGTCCTTGACGTGGCCGATGGAGGCTTTGACCGTATACTGCTTCCCGAGATATTTTCCGATCGTTTTCGCTTTCGTCTGCGACTCGACGATCACGAGATTCTTTGCCATATGATTGCTGATTAACCTTAACTGGGATGCGAGACCGGCGAACCCCGGTAAACAACCGAAATCTTACCACGACCTGCCGAGCGGCGCTGTCAATCGGTCCAAACCCGGAGGAAACTCTTCCCAGGGACTTGGCGGACCAACCCGGCCATTTCCAGCTCGAACAGAACGGCTATGAGTTCCGAAGGAGAGGCGCCCTCCGCCGTCTCAATCAGGTGATCCAGGCCAGTGGCGGCATCCGGTTTCAACGTCTTCAAAACCGCCCGAGCCAAGTGATTCATCGGCCCGGCTAGTATGGATGCAGGGGACTCCTCGGAGGTTTCATCGGGATCTATCCCATTCAGATTCATCTGTTTACGAGACCGATCCGCAAGCCATCGGCGATCCGAAGCCTCCAGTTCCGAGACTACATCGTTCCATTCCTGGACCAGTTTTGCGCCCTGTTTGATCAGCAGATTGGGTCCCCAGCTCATCTTCGAAGTAACGTTACCCGGTACCGCGAAAACCTCCCGGTTTTGCTCGATGGCGAGCTTGGCGGTGATGGAGGACCCCGAATATTCGCCCCCTTCGACGACAACCACCCCGGCGCCTATTCCGCTGATAATCCGGTTTCGAACCGGGAAATTCTGCGGATAGGCGGGGGTACCCATCGGGAACTCCGACATCACCAGGCCCTGCCCGGCGATTTGTTCCGCGAGCTTCCGGTTTTCAGACGGGTACACCTGATCGACGCCGCAGCCGAAGACAGCAATCGTATCACCGCCTACCTCCAGGACCGCCCTGTGGGCCGCCGTATCGATTCCCCGGGCCATTCCGCTGACGACGGTCAACCCTGCTCCTGCCAGATCCTTGGAGAGCCTGCCGGCGACCGTAGTCCCATAGGCAGTGGGACGCCGGGTCCCGACGACACCGATCATCAGAGACGACAAAAGCTCCACGCGGCCGCGAACGAACAATACGGGCGGCGGGTCGAAGACGGCGCGGAGGCGGGGAGGGTATCGCGAGTCGGTCATCGGGACCAACTGCGCGCCGGCTTCCCGCAGCTTTTCCTGCTGGCTGGCGGCTTCCTCAAAAGCGCATCCGCTGGCGATGCTTTGGGCGACCCCGGAAGGCAGGCCCACGGCTTCGAGCTCCGACCGAGAGGCACGAAAGATGGCCTGCGGGGTGGTAAACGCCTCCAGCATCTGGCCTGCTTTGCGCGTGCCGAGCCCGGGAACCATGCGTAGAGCCAGCCAGTGCAGCTCCTCTTCAGCTTCCATCTATGTCTTGTGCGCTGAGCGGACGGGAATTCTCAGTATGATGAATCATGGCTGAAATCGAGACGCTGACCGGCAGCGAAACCGCGGATTGGACCCGCAAGACGAACTACGGCACATGGCGATTTCAGAAGACCTGGAAACCGTTGCGCATTGTCGATGCCGAAGGGTGCTACTTTACCGACGGCGACGGCAAACGCTACCTCGATTTTTCCGCCCAGTTGATGTGCGTGAACCTGGGGCACAAGAACCCGGCCGTGATCGAGGCGATCGGGCAGCAGGCTCGCACGCTGGCCTACATCGCGCCGGGATACGCCACCGATGCGCGCGCCGAGCTGAGTCGCGCGCTGCTCGAGGTCCTGCCCGCAGGTCTGACGAAGTTCTTCTTCACCACCTCCGGAACGGATGCCAACGAAGCCGCGATGAAGATCGCACGGATGTATACGGGAAAAAGCAAGATCGTATCGCGATACCGGTCTTATCACGGGTCCACGATGGCATCTATCGCGGCCACCGGCGATCCTCGGCGCTGGGCGGCGGAGCCGGCGTCCAAGGGACAGAATGTCGTGTTCGGGCCCGAAGTGAACTGTTACGACTGTCCGATTAAGCATAGTTATCCCTCCTGCAACCTCGCTTGCGCCGATTATCTGGAACACATCATCCGCAACGAGAATGACGTCGCGGCGGTTTTGGTCGAGCCAGTCGTGGGCACGAACGGAGTTTTAGTCCCGCCGCCGGAATATTTTCCGAAGCTGCGCCGGATTTGTGACGATCACGGAGTGCTGCTAATCGCCGACGAAGTGATGTCCGGCTGGGGACGAACCGGACAATGGTTCGCCGTGGACCACTGGAACGTCAAGCCGGACATTCTGGTGACGGCGAAAGGCATCACGTCCGCTTATGTTCCGTTGGGGCTGTGCGCGACCACGGAGAAGATTGAAGCGCATTTTGAAGATCGCTATTTTGCGCACGGTCACACGTATGAAGCGCATCCCATGACGCTGCTGCCCGCCGTCGCGACCATTCGGGAGATGCAGCGGCTGAAGCTGGTCGACCGTGCACGTGAAAACGGGAAATATCTGGGCGAAAAGCTGGGCGCGCTGAAAGCGAAACATCCGAGCATCGGCGACGTCCGCGGCATCGGGATGTTCTGGGCTGTTGAGCTGGTAAAGAATCGCGCCACCAAGCAGCTTTTTAACACGATGAAGGACAAAGTCTCCGGCACGCCGATTCTGGTGGATCAGGTCGCCGCTGAGATGATGAAAAATGGCGTTTCGGTGCAAAGCTGGATCAGCCATTTCGTGATCGCGCCGCCGCTGATCATCGAGAGGGGCGAGATCGACCAGGGAGTGGCTGCGCTCGACGCAGCGCTCCATCTGGCGGACGAGAAGGTCGCTTAGGTACGTGTTGAAAGGAATCCGTGTGAAACGCGGTCAGTATCGCGGGTGTCTGCATGGGCGCGCGAGCAAGCGGTCTTCCTCTTAGAATTGCTGCGCGGGCGGCTTCACTTCGATGGTGACCGTTTCGCCTTCGTGCACTGTCACTTCCTGGCCGCCTTCGTTGGGCATCTCACCTGGGGAAGGTGTCGCGACGCGGTACTTTCCGGGGACGACGGATTGGAAGGTGAATTGTCCCGTTTGATCGGCTTGGGAACCCTGGCCACCTTGAAATATCGAGTCTTCAGCGGCTTGCAACCAGATCATTTGACCTGCCGGAGCCGTTCCCTTGATGGTCGCCATGTTTGTGCTCAGGATCAGCTTCAGAGCTTCGGCCGTGCCCGATGAAAAGTCCAGCACGTGACCGGTCACATCGGTCGCGCCGAGCCAGGCGCTCTTCAAGAAAACGTTCGGCCCGTTCACGTTCAGCCGCCACGGAGCGGGAAGCACGGATTTGATGGTGAAGGTCCCATCGTTGTTGACTTGCGTTTGAGCCGGCGGGCCGCCGATCTGATACTCGGGAACCAACTGGAGATTGATTTGGTTGAGCGCAACCTTGTTGTTGGTGTTGCCTTCGATCTCGACAATTCCGCTCACGTCGACACCGTGCTTCAACTCGATGACGGTCTCAATCGGTCGGTCTTTGACTTCGATCCTCTGCAACGCGCCCATGTGGTTGTTGTCCGTCCGCGAGTAGGCGGCCAGGACGTAAGAACCGGGAAATACCATTTGAAATAGAATCGAATTTCCTGTGGGATCGGGCATCTGGCGGAATCCAAAATTGCGCGGGCTCTTCGGGTTGGCCGGCATCAGTTGCACATTCATATTGGCGCCGGATCCGGCGGGTGAATAAATTCCGCGCACAAAAGTGACTGGAGCAGGGCGCATCCGAAAATCGACGCCGGTGCGTTCGGCTCCCGCTGCGAGTTCGATGACTTGCGCAGATTTGGCTTCGCTGGCGAGCGGATAGTATTGCATGGGATAGGCGAGCGACGGCGGCGGTTCGGGTCCGGCAGAGAACGGGCGCGGCTGAAATGCAGGCGCACTGCACTGCGCCGTCAAAATATACTTGCCCGCCGGGATTCCATATACACGATATTGGCCTTCATCACCAGCAGCACCTCGGTAAAAGCCCATGCTCCCTTGCGCGAACTGCTCGGGGTGGGCGGCGGGATGGACCTGCACGAAGCAGCCGTTTAAGGGGTCGCCATCCTCATCGAGGATGCGTCCGGAGACCGAGGCCATGGGAATCAGGTCGACGTTCACCGGACCGGCCTTTTCGCCGGCGTTCACCGTGATGCTTTTGTGCCCCGGATTGTAGCTTTGATGCTGCACGTCCACTTGATAAGTACCGGGCGGAAGATTTTCGAGGCTGAACGCGCCGCTCACGTCGGTCGCAGCCGATTGCGGGCCGTTATTGGGCGGCTGACCGCCCGCGAGCGGATTGAAATTGGTATTGATCAAGACCATCGCCTTCTTCACGGGCTGATGGGTGACAGCGTCGAAGATGGTTCCGGCGATACTGCCGTTCTGGCCGCTCGGAGTCTGCGCGACAGCGGCGGCGGTGAGAAGTGCGAAGGTCGCGATTTTCATGGGAGCGCCTCGCGAGCCCGCTCCATCGGAATGAGCTTGGGATGCAGGGTCAAAGATGCGCCTTCGGCAAGGTCGATCTCTTCGCCCAGTTCATTGAGTTGGTCCGCTGCTTCCGGATTTCGAAAATTGGCGCCGGCCATTTTTTCGAGTGCGAAGATTTTGTACTTGCCGGGTGCGATTCCGAGCATTCGGAACTTTCCCGAGTCGTCGGCGGCGACGCTGTAGTAAAAGCGCGCAAGGTTGTGCCGGTCGCCAAGCGGCGCGAGCAAAATCCCAGCCCGTTTCGAATCGCCCGAGCCGGCGTCGACTTCGCCATCGATTTTCGCGGCGCGCGTGCTGGCCACGATATGGAGCTGCGCATCTGAGCCGGATGCGACTTCCAGACGCGCAAACGTAATGTCCTTATCGCCAAAGTGCCCCGATTTTAGAAAGGCGCCGCGCGGGAACGGGTCGATGGTCCATTGCCACTCTCCGGGAGGGACTTGGAGCAGCGTGAAGCTTCCGTCAGCGGCGACATTCGCGGAACGGCGTATCCCGTTATTGGTCAGCCTGACTTCGAAGCTATTCTTCTGTTGGCCCGTGGGTCCCTCCATCTGAAAATGACCTTTGATATCCACGGCGGGCGCGAGCGCGAGGACCAGCTCGCCTGAAATCTGGCGCGTATCGACGACCTGCGAAGCCGCGTAGGTTTTCTTGTCGTTCTCGACGCTGGCTTCGACGCGGTAGCGGCCGGGGACCATTTCGCCCAGATCGAATTTGTACTCAGGGGCTTGGGCACCGGCCCCGCTGTTCCAGCGCATGACTCCTTCCTCGAGCGGGGAGACGGCGATTATTATGGTTCGTTCGTCGCCGCGCATCCGGACGGCGCCGGGGTCGGGTTTGGGCGGCGGGACGAGATCGGGCACGCCGGTGATGTGTCCGGTGAGATGCGCGGCGGGCTCCGTCCCGATACGGAAGTCGAGCCCGGTCAGATTTTCGCCGCCATGGATGAGGAGCGGCGTCGCGTCCTTGGACTCGCGCGCTCCGCCGAGGAACTGGGGGACCTCCCTCAGATGTTCCCGCTCGCCGGCGAGGCCCGGAAACATGTTGCGACGGGCGGCATTCGGGTTGGCCCTTAGGTAATACTGGCCGGGGCTAATATTGAGGATTCGGTACTCGCCTCGATCGTCGGTGCTGCCGGTGCCGGCCTGTACCAGCACTCGTTCTCCAAGGTTTCGTCCGGGTCGAAGAAGGGTGACATTGGAAAAGGGGAGAGGATCGCCATCGGCGTCCAGGACGTGACCGGTGATGGTAGCCGTATGGACGAAGCGGAGTTTCAAACCCTGGCGGGATTCGCCGTCGCCGAGAGTGATGGTACCGCCAAGCTCGCGCGCGCTGTTGGCGCCATAAGCCGCGGTTCCGAGACCGGCCTTGGTGGCGCGAAGGTCGAAAGTGCCGGTGGGAAGGCCTTCGAAGCGGAAGACGCCGGAGCTGTCGGTGCGGGTGGTGGCCCAGGATCGGGGCGTGCCATGCCACGTCACTGTAACAATCGCTTTATGGACGGGATCGCCGCTTGAACCGTCTACGACGGTGCCCGAAATCACACACCGGCCGGTTGGCTGCGCCCGTGCCAGCAAACAAGTTGCCGCCAGGGCACAAACCATGCGAAGGCTCGTTAGGGCGGCCGCTTGGGGCATCGTTGGATGAGACGCTATTTGTGTACTGAAAAGTTTCACGGTCCGGTGTTGTATACTGCCGCTGAATATGAGAATTGTAGCGTTCCTGCTGGCGTCGCTGACCCTGTTTGCCGCCGATGACGATTGGCCGCGCTGGCGTGGTCCGAACGATGACGGGGTGGCTCGCGGAGACGTCCCGTTGGAGTTCAGCGCGACCAAGAACGTGGCTTGGAAGACGCATATACCGGGGCGGGGGCACTCGTCGCCAGTGATCTGGGGGGATCGGATCTTTCTGACTACGGCGATCCCGACCGGGGAGGTCGCGGATGAATACGCTCCTGCGGTGCGCAAGGAGCATCGCTTTGTGGTGATGTGCCTGGATCGCAATACCGGCAAGGTCCTGTGGGAGCGCACGGCCAGGACCGCGACTCCTCCGGACGGCCATGAGACTCCCTATGGCAGCTATGCGTCGAATACGCCGGTGACGGACGGCAAGCGGGTTTACGCGTTTTTCGAATCGCGCGGAATTTTCGTATATGACCTGAACGGGAAGCTCGAATGGCAGAAGGATTTCCCGCAGATGCACAAGCGCGGCGAGTTCGGGGAGGGCACGCCGACCATGCTCGACGGCGACACGCTGTATCTGAAATTCGATCAGGAAAAAGGCTCCTATCTGCTGGCTTTGGACAAAAATACGGGCAAAGAACTGTGGCGCGCGGAGCGCGATGAGCCGAGCTCGTGGTCGCCTCCGCTAATGGTCGTATATAAGGGCAAGAAGCAGCTGATTACGTCGGGGACCACAGTTCGATCGTACGATCCGGCGACGGGAAAAGTTATCTGGCAGTGCGCGGGACTGGGATTGAATGCGATTCCGGCTCCGGTATCGGCGGATGGAATCGCGTATGTGATGACGGGTTTTCAGAGGCCCAACATGATGGCGATCCGGATCGACCGGGAAGGCGACTTGACCGGAACCGACGCCGTCCTCTGGAGCACCAATCGCGGGACGCCGTACAATCCTTCGCCGGTGCTTCAGAACGATATTTTGTATTTCTTCAACGACGCCGCGATGTTGAGCGTCTTCAAGGCCAGCACGGGCGAGGCTTATTACAAACAGCAGCGCCTGCCGGGAGCGCATAATTTGAAGTCGTCTCCGGTGGCGGTGAACGGGAAGCTTTATATCGCGACGGAAGAAGGCGACGTGTTCGTGCTCAAGATGGGGGAGAAATTCGAAGTGTTGGCGACGAATAGCATGGGGGACGAGATGTTCATCGCGACTCCGGCGGTGGCGGGCGGCAACATGTATCTGCGGGGGCGGAGCACGCTGTATTGCGTGAAGTGACACCTGGGCGAGCGGCGCTAGAGATCAATAGCCGATTCGGAGCACGCCCGCGACATCCACCGCTCCCTGTGGTCGCGGCTCGCTGAGCGGCTGAGATTTGAAAGTGCTGACCGCGAGCCGCGACCACAGGAAGCGGTGGGTCGTCACTTTTACTGGTTCTGTTTCTTCACTGGCGGCTTCTCCGCAGTTGCCGGCTGTTCTTTTAGCTGATCCTCGGGAGTCGGATCGACGTTGCCGAAGGTGATTTCCGATGTGGTGCCGAATTTCCGGTACAGACGGTATTCGGCTTCGTTCTTCATGATCGCAATGCTCTCCTTCGAGTGCAGCTCGAAATGGAATGGCAAGACGTATTCCTGGTCGCCGATCTTGGTTGGATTGTAGTCAAGCGTAAGGCCGACTTCATGGATCGGATAGTCGGAAGGAATGCCCACGCAGTCCATCTTGATGCGCATCACCGCTTTGGTTTCGCGGTCGGCGTAAACCAAGCCGGTGTAAGCCGAAATGTATTCCCGCTTCGACTCGCCGTGATACATACTGTAGCCGGCGGATTTCGGCACCTTGAACGAGAACACGTACATGCGACGTCCGCGCAAGGTAGCCCAATGATCCCAGCCGAACTCGGCCCCGGTTTGCGGATCGAAAATGTGTGAAAGCATAGACCCGAACTCGCCCGACGAGGTCGCGCCGCCCAGTTGGTTGTGATCGATGTTCGCCACCGACTCGTGGTTGATCGACTCCACTTTGTAGCTTTCTTTGTGGTCGAAAAAGGTGAGCTGTTCTTGGATGGTGTCGCCGTAGGCCCGGTATCCAGACATGGTGGGAGTAATCGCCCGGCGCGTAGTCTGCACGCACACATAGTTGGGGAGATTATCGGTGTAATTGGCAGCGTAATCCTTCATGGCCTGGAGCGTTTCCGCCATTTCGACGGAATCCGGAGGCGGGGGCGGAGGGGGCGGCGCCGGAGCAGCTTGCGGAGGCGGAGCGGCCGGAAGGCTCGAGGATTCCTCGCTCATCTTGCGCAGTGCGGCGACCGTCTTGGCACCGGCGCCCTGTCCTTGCAGATCCTCCACGGTACGATCGTCGAGCTTCTCGCTCAGTTTAATCCGATGCAGCAGGAATTCGGCTGTGGTGCGATCGTCGCCTTTCATCTTGATCTGCGACTTGACGAAGGTGACCACCTCCGCCACCGTCATCGCTCTCTGCGCGTCCGCGGCTAAGGTCAGGAGCAGAAATAGCCCGAGCCAACGAAGTTTCAACATCAATTCTCATTTTGCCACGCTCGGGGCTGCAGGGCTCGTAGCGGAAATGTTAATCTAACCATTAGTCAGCGTAATCCACCGCTGACGTCACATCCCGATAAGCCGTTTGGCATATATTCAGGGGAAGTTAAAGAGAAAGATAACCTTTTTGCCTGCTGGCCGCGTCTACTTGTGGAGGTCTGTGTTCTTGAGTTAGACCGGATTGCGGAATTGAATCGATTCTTATCTTAAAACTTAGGAGCGATGAACGTGAGGACCTGTGTACTTGGTGGTGACGGATACTGCGGTTGGGCCACAGCCCTGTATTTTTCCAGGCGGGGGCACGCCGTCGCGATCGTCGACAACTTCCTGCGCCGGCAATGGGATTTCGAGCTGGGCGTGCAGACGCTGACGCCGATCCAGCCGCTGGCCGAGCGGCTGCGAGTTTGGCAGGAGCTGACCGGCAGCACGATCGAGCTGTTCATGGGCGACGTGACCGACTACGAATTCCTGTCGGCGATGTTTGAAGCATTTCAGCCCGACGCGGTGGTCCATTTCGCCGAGCAGCGGTCCGCGCCGTATTCGATGATCGACCGCAAGCACGCGGTGTTCACGCAGGTGAACAACGTGGTGGGGACGCTGAACCTGCTGTTCGCGATCCGCGAATTTCAGCCCGATTGCCACCTGGTCAAGCTGGGCACCATGGGCGAATACGGCACGCCCAACATCGATATCGAAGAAGGCTATCATCACGATCGAGCACAATGGCCGCAGCGACGTGCTGCCGTTCCCCAAGCAGCCGGGCTCGTTCTATCACCTCTCCAAGGTGCATGACAGCCACAACATGATGTTCGCCTGCAAGATCTGGGGACTGCGCGCCACCGATCTGAACCAGGGCGTGGTGTATGGAACGATGACCGACGAGACCGCGCTCGACGAAGCGCTGATCAATCGTTTCGACTACGACGAAGTTTTCGGCACGGTGCTGAATCGTTTCTGCGTGCAGGCCGCCGCGGGACATCCGCTCACCGTGTACGGAAAGGGCGGGCAAACCCGCGGATTCCTGGATATTCGCGACACGGTGCGCTGCATTGAGCTTGCGTGTCTGAATCCGGCCGCACCGGGCGAGTGCCGCGTGTTCAACCAGTTCACCGAGCAGTTTTCGGTGCTGGAACTCGCCAACATGGTGCAGAGCGGCAGCGGCGAAAACTGGGGCTGACCGTGGAGATCGACGTCACATGCCGACGCCGCGCGTTGAGGCGGAAGAACATTACTACAACGCCAAGCATTCCAAGCTGATCGACCTGGGCCTGCAGCCGCATTATCTTTCGGATTCGCTGCTCGATTCGCTGATGAACATCGCGATCCAGTATCAGGATCGGATCGACATCTCGCTGTTCCTGCCCCAGGTGCAGTGGAGGAATGCGAGCAACCGGCGGGCGCGGCCGATTTCGGCTGCGGCCACGGTGGGCGCTGAGTCCAGCTTCTGAGCACGTTCGGCAGGGACGTTCGCGGCATCGTCATCTAGCGTCGCTATCATAAAAACGAAGCGATGCCGCATTCAAACGCCGCGGATCAGGCGGTCCCCAAAAAACGCTTTCATCTGTACGCGATGGTCCTGCTGTTTGCGCGCGGCGGTTTACGCGGGATGCATGGTTTCTCCGCCCTCGCTGATGGACGACGTGGACGCCGTGCAGGCGCAGATTGCGCGCAACATGCTCGACGTCGGGCGACTGGGTGACGGCGCGGCTGGACGGCATCCCCTATCTTGAAAAAGCGCCGCTGATTTACTGGCTGATCGCCGGCTCTTTCAAGATTTTCGGCGCCTACGACTGGGCCGCGCGCATCCCGGTGGTGCTGTCGGCGATGGCGCTGGCCTGGCTGACCGCCGCGTTCGGCGTGTGGGCATTCGGCAGGCGAGCCGGATTCTACGCGGGCCTGTGCATCTCCACTTGCATCGGCCTGTTTCTTTTCACCCGCATCCTGATTCCCGACGTGATGCTCACCGCCGAGCATCGCGCTTTCGATGTGGGCGTTCCTGCGCGCGATCGACGACGAGGAACCGCGTCCGCGTTTGTGGGCCTTCCTGCTGGCCGCGAGCCTGGGAGTCAGCTTGCTGCTGAAGAGCCTGGTCGGCGTGGTGTTCCCGGTCGGCGCGGCCGTGATTTATCTGGCGGTCACGCGGCAACTGTTCTATGCCAAAGATCTGGAAGCGCTTTCATCCGTGTCAGCGGAGCCGCTGGTCATCGTTTCTGATTGCCGCGCCGTGGCACATCCTGGCGACGCTGCGAAATCCTCCGTATTTCGATCTGACGATGCACAGCGCTCCCGGCGAATATCACGGCTTTCTGTGGTTTTTCTTCATGAACGAGCAGGTGCTGCGGTTTCTGAATCTGCGCTATCCGCGCGATTACGATACCGTCCCGCGCCTGTACTTCTGGCTGTTTCACCTGATCTGGCTGTTCCCGTGGAGCGTGTATTTCCCGGCGGTCGCGAAGCTTTCTTTCACGCCGCAGGATCGCGCCGGGACGCACGCGATTGCTGGCTTTGTGCTGGACCGGCTTCATCCTGGTCTTCTTCACCTTTTCGACCACGCAGGAATATTATTCGATGCCCTGCTATCCGGCGCTGGCGCTGCTGCTCGGGTCGGCGATGGCCGCGGAAGGCGATTGGGTCCGGCGCGGAACGCGCGTTCTTTGCGTGATTCTCGCGGCGTGGCGCCATCGCTGCGGGCACGCTGTATTTCTGGCCCGGAATCTGCCCGCGCCGGGAGATATTTCCAGTGCGCTGAGCCCGAATCCCGGCGCTTATACGCTTTCGCTCGGGCACATGGAGGACCTGACGCTCGCCTCGTTCGCCTATCTTCGACCACCTTTATTGGCGGCGGCGATCGCATTCTTGATAGGGGCGATCGGAACCGTCGCGCGCCGCAGGACAGCGCGCGTTTCTCGCCGCCGCGGTGATGGCCGTGCTGTTTTTTCAAGCTGCGCGGATGGCCTTGGTGGTGTTCGATCCCGTATCTGTCTTCGCGGCCGCTGGCCGACGCTCTGCTGCGAGCGCCGCAAGGGAAACTGGTCGTCGATCATCATTACTACACGTTTTCGTCGATTTTCTTCTACACCAATCGCGACGCGCTGCTGCTCAACGGGCGGATCAATAATCTGGTGTACGGCTCCTATGCGCCCGGCGCGCCGAATATTTTTATCGACGATCAGCAATGGAAAACCATGTGGATGGACCCGCAGCGCTGCTACCTGGTGGCGAGCAGTTCCGCGGTTCCCAGCGCTCGAAGATCTGGTGGGCCGCGACCGTTTGAACGTGGTCGCCGAAAGCGGCGGGAAGCTGCTGCTCGCCAATCAACCTCTCGCGTCGAGTAGCCTTAAGAGGTGACGGCCGTTTACGCGTTCCTGGGAATCGCAGCCATCCCGTTCATCTACTACCTGATCGCGCTGTACAGCTCGTGGCGGTATTTCGCGCAAAAGGCCGTTCCGCGCGGATGCGAGCTTCACGCCGCCGGTCAGCAATCTTGAAACCGATCCGCGGTCTGGATCCGGATGCGTATGAAAATCTCGCCAGTTTCTGCCGGCAGGATTATCCGGATTATGAATTGGTATTCTGCGTCGATCAGGACGACCAGGCGGTAACCGAGTTCTGGATAGGCTGAGGCGAAATTTTCCGGAGCGAACCATACGGATTCTGTATGGCTCCGGCCGCGTCGCCACGAATGACAAAGTCGCGAAACTGGCTCGTCTGGTGAGCGAAGCCGCGCACGAAGATCGTAGTGATCAGCGATAGCGACGTGCGCGTGGGGCCGGATTATCTCAAAGAAATCGTCGCTCCGCTGCGCGATCCGAAAGTGGGCGCCGTAACCTGCTTCTACGTCCCGACCGAAGTGAAAACGTTCACCGATCATCTGCAAACGGCCGGAATGACTTCGGATTTCTACGCGGGCATCCTGGTGGCCTGGCAATTGGATGGAGTCAAGTTCGCGCTCGGACCCACCATCGCCACTACGCGGGCGCAGCTCTCGGGATTCGGGGGCTACACCTCGATTGAGAACCGGCCGGCGCGACGATCTTCTGGTAGGCCGCCTGATCGCCGAGCAGGGGTTTGAAGTAGTGCTGTTGCCGTACGTGGTGGAGACGGTGCCGGACTATCAGTCCATGCCCGCGACTGCTTCACAAGCGCCTGCGTTGGATCGTGGTGATGCGGCACATGCGTCCGTGGGGGCATTTCGGCCTGCTGTTCACTCAAGGACTGCCGTGGTCGATTGCCGCCGTTGCGGTTCATCCCACCACCGCGGTCGCGCTTGCGTTTTTCGGCACTTATATGGCATTGCGCGTGGCGATGACGTGGATGATCGGCGTCCACGGCTTGAAACAGCGCCGCTTCTGGAAACAAATGCCGCTGATTCCCGTGTGGGACGCGGTCGCCTGCTTCATCTGGCTGACCAGCTTCCTGCGCCACAGCATCCGCTGGCGCGGCGCGGACTATTATATTCGCGACGGGAAACTGGTTCCGGTGAAAGAATAATCACCTGCCCAGCATCACCACTCCGCATAGCACAATCAGCGCCCCGGCAGCGCGCCGGACTCCGACGCGTTCGTGCAGAACGAACTTAGCCAGCACCGTTTCGAAAATGAAGCTCGCGGCGGAAGCGGGCACCGCGAAACTGAGCGGCTCGGTCTGGACGAGCGCCATAAACGAGAAAAACGAAACCGCCATGCAGCCGATGGCCAGGATCAGGTAACGCCGGTGTGCGATCATCCGCAGCAGCCGGAGCAACCCGCGAGCGCCTACGGACTGCTCGCCTGCGAGCTTCATCTCGTGGCTTTGCAGCAAGTCGCTGAGGACGGTCGCGACCACCATCGCGATGACCAGGATCCACTTCATTTCGGGTCTGCCTCCGTTGTGGTCCGCGGAGTGGACCCCACCAGCGTCGCGCCCGCAAAAATCAGGACCGTTCCCAGCCAGCGTTGGGGCGTCACCAGTTCGTGCAGAAATGTCTTGCCCAGAAACGCCGCCAGAACGTAGCCGATCGCCGTCACCGGCAGGACGAAACTCAAGTCCGCCAGGCTCAGCAGCGCCATGCGCGTCAACAGCGCCAGAATCAGCGCCAGGATGCCCAGCGCAACGAACGGATCGAGCATCGCGCGCAGATACGGCAGCGGATTCGCCGACATGGTCTGCGGCAAATGCTTCATGCCCCAGGCAAGCGACAAGTTTCCCGCCGCTTTTAGACCTATGAAGAGAAGGAGAACAGAATAGACGCGCAGACTCTTCGCCTGCGTGGAGAGACCCATGAGTGAATTTTAGCAGCCGCTACTTTTTGACCGGCGCAGACCCGCGCGGTTTGTCCTTGTACATGGCCGCATCGGCGCGCTCGATAACTTTCACGTACGGCTCTTTTGCATTCGCCGCCGCGACGCCGATCGCCGCGCTTACGCCGATCTTGCGGGCGACGCCGCCGACGACGATCTCATAGTCGCCGAACACCCACTGCCGGACGCGCCCGATCTGAGCCTCGGCCTGCTTGAGCTGGCAGTCCAGAATCGCGATGAACTCGTCGCCGCCCCAGCGTCCGATGAAATCGGTGGGCCGGAATGCGGCTCTCAGCTCCGTGGCGAATTGCTTCAACACCTGATCGCCGGCTACGTGCCCCAGTCCATCGTTGATCTGCTTGAATCCGTTCACGTCGAACATCATCACGCAGAGGGATTTTTTCTGCTCTTCGAAATGTTCCAATTCCAGCTCGACCCGGCGGCGATTTCCCAACCCCGTGAGAGGATCGCGGTTCGCCAGGCGCTCCGTTTCCTCTTCTCTGGCCCGCGACGCGGACAACTCCGTTCGCAGTTGACGGACGCATTCCTGAGTCTCATGCGCCATCTTGTCGACGTACGATTTCAGTTCCTGAGCGCTTTGGACCAGGGACGTGCGAATCTTGGTCAGATCGTCCAGGTCCGCAATGGCCTGAAGCCGCGCGCTGAAAGCGTTGAACTGCGTGCAGTAACGATGGTCGCGCTCGCCCATCGCTTCGGCGGTGCTGGCGATCATCACCATCAGCTCCTTGATCTCCGCCGCTTTTTGTTTCAGATATTCGGAAGCGCGCGTGCCGGCCTGTTGCAGTTCGGTCTCGAACTTCTGCTCGGTCTCTGCCACGGCCGCGGCGCTCTCGGCGTCCGCCAGACTTTCCGCGAGATTTGTAAGGTTTTGTACGAACTCCGGGCCCAGGCACGGGCTGGCCTGATTGCCAAACGCACTGGTAGCGGCAACGGCGGCGCGGTAGGAATCCAGAGTGGATTTCAACAGCCCGCTATGGTCCACCTCAAGGTATCGCTTCAGGGATATCAATATAGAGACTTATCGACGGAAGACCGCAAAACTTCAGCCGATTTCGCGCGCCTCAGCCGTGTCCCAGATACATCAGCCAGCTTAGGCCGAAGATCGCTACCAGAAAGTAGCCGAAGCAGTAGGCGGCGTAGCGGATGCGTTCCCGATCCGTGCGCTTGGTGATGATTCCGAGCACGATGGAAGTAAACAGCGCGAATAGTAGCGATGCCTCGAAATGCGAAAGGGTCATCTTGGGCATTATTCTTTTTTCCCCGTCGCGATTTCGAACGCGTCGACCATTGCCAGAATGTTCAGCAGTCCCGCCGCGACCAGAAACTTGGTGCCATAATCATGCACGTGCCCGGCGACATCCGGCTGGTTGTAACCGAGGGCTCTAGCCAGCAGATACAGCAAACCCGAGAAGAGATTCGCAATGAATCCGCCGCAGTAAATGACCGTGGTGAGAATATCTCCGGTCTGCCATTGAAACAGCGCTCCGCGCATCATCAATCCCAGCAGGAACATCGCGGCCACGCATGCCAGCAGCAATCCGCCTCTGGCCGGGCGTTTCAACAGGAAATGTCCGCCGCCCGGAATCAGCCACGCGAACGCGACCACGGGCGCCCACTTGCTGGCTGGCGGCAACGCTTCATTCGGATGGTCTGCCATTATCATTAATGTTATCGCACTACCGGTGACCGATGCAGATTTCCCGAACTCTCAGCGCTGGAATTCCTAAGCCCGGACCTGTGGGTCGAATGGGCTGCGCGCGGCGTGCATGTGCTGGTCATACTCGCTCTCGCGTGGATGTTCTCGCATATCGCCAAGCGGCTGCTCGCGGGCCTGCGGACCTACACGATTCGTGTGATGGACCGGCGTCATGAGGGTTCCACCATTGAGATGGAGAAGCGTGCAACTACGTTAATTTCAGTGCTCAGCAAGGTCGCCAGTATGTTCGTCTGGCTGGTCGCGCTGGTCATGGCTCTGACCGAGCTGAACTTCCATATCGAGCCGCTGCTCGCCGGCTTGGGCGTGGCCGGCCTGGCGCTCGGATTGGGCGCGCAGACAGTGATTAAGGATTGGCTGGGCGGGCTGTTTCTATTGCTCGAAGATCAACTCCGCATCGGCGATTCCGTGATCATCAACGGAATTTCCGGCGGGGTGGAAGAGATCAATCTGCGCACCACGCAGCTTCGCGGCGAAAACGGCGCGGTGCATATCATCGCCAACGGATCGATCGCGACGCTGTCCAACCTGACTCGCGACTATTCTTATTACGTAATCGAACTCACCATCGCCCATAGCGGGGATTCCAATCGCGTGCTCTCGATTCTCAGCATGGTCGGCGACGAACTGGAGCATGAGGAACCGTACCGCGGGCTGATTCTCGCCCCGATCGAGGTGATGGGCGTCGACCGGCTGGTGGATCGCGGCGTCACGCTGAAGGCCCGCATCAAAACGCTGCCGTCGAAGCAGGCGGTGGTGGGGCGGGAACTGAATCGGCGCGTCAAAGCGCGCCTGGACGCCGAGAAAATCCCGTTTCCCCCGCTACAACCGCCGGCGCTAAGCTGACGCCAGCACCTCTTCGAGCTGCTTCCGATGGCGCTCCGTGTGCGCCCCGCAGAAGATGATCCATTGATATCCGTCGAGCGGACCGAACACGATATGATCGAACGCGCGCTGGCGAACGGGATCTTTCGTGGTGCGCACGTACAGAATGGTCCGGTCGCGAACTTCGGTGAAATGCGCCCTCAATTCCTCGGTGTTGGGAAACCGATTGGCCGGCCGCGCGCCTTCCGGAGCCGTCACTTTCCGCCCGCGTGCCGGCACCAGCTTCATGATGACATCCTCCTTCCCCGGAGTTGCCGCAAGGATCTCTTCAGGCGCCGCCGGGCCTTTCGCCAGCTCCTGAATCCGCCGCAGCAGTTCCGCCTCGACGATCGCGAGGTGCTCCACGCAGTCGGCCGGGCTCCAAGTCTCGGGCGATGGTTTAAATCGCCACTGAGCTTCGTTTAGCGTGGCGGTGGAATCGAGAATGTCGGTCTTAGTCTGTTCCAGATAGGCTATCGCGCGTTCGCGCTCGGCTTGGGTCACGCCACAATTCTACTTTATGGGCGTGGAATCGCGCCGTTTGATTCTCACGCCCGCGCTGGTTCCCTCAGGAAACGACAGCACCAGGGTCCCGCCCGCGTCCGCCTGCTCTTCCCACAGCTCTTCGTCGTCGACTTCGACGTCGTAGATCGCGCGGGGGGTCAGATTCAGGACAAACACCGCCTCAGCGTCGGCGTGGAAGCGCGCGGCATCCTGGTTTTCGACACTGATCAGCACGGCGTCGCCGATCCGCACCGGTTTGGTCTTCGCCCCGGCCCGCAGCGACTCGATTTTTCCCTCGGAAAACAGTTGGAGATGGCCCTCAAAGTAGCCGATCCAGGTCGCATCCTCGTCCCAACTGGTGCGTGCGAACACATGCCCGGTGGCCGAGTCGTGAAACACCAGCGGGACGTGGAAATAGCTCAATCCCGGCTGATACGGGTTGGCCCACATGAATTCGTAGACAATTCCCATCCCGCTGCGCATCAGGAACCGGTCCTGCATCAGCCAGCCTTGCAAGTACTGACTTTCGAGCGCGTTAGCGTCATAGCCGACCATCGCGAGCTCGACCGCGCGCGCCATCACCATGTCGGTAACGTCCGGGTCACCGTTCCGGGCGTAAATCGGGACACGATATTCGTTTTCAGGCTCAGGATACGGAGCCGGATAGTGACCCGCCAGGTGATCGACCGGGAGCTGGTTGAAATACCCGGCGGCCGATTCGCGCAGATCGATTTTCAGGTTGTCGCGGATCGCGTGCATCATTTCGTACAGCCAATAGAGCTGCTCCCGGGGAATAACCGGCTGGCCTCTTTCAATGCCTTTGACCACAATCGCGCGCCACCACTTTTCGACGATCGTATGGAGTTCCCTGTCGGCGTGATCCGGCAGACGGTCCGCTATGGCGATGGCGGCCAGGGCCCGCGCACTCCGTCCCCGCACGTCTTCAGGCGATGGTCCTGTCAGACCGGCCTCCAGTTTCGCCCCCAAGCGGTCCGCCTGGACCTTAGTCATGACAGGGCCGCACCAATCGAACACCAGCGCCATCTGCCGCAGGTCCTTGGTATCGCCGAGCGCCCACTCCACGGCATTTTTCCCGGCACTTTGGTCCTGCGCGATGCGGTAATAGAGCGCCCACGCGATTCCCGGCTCAGGCATGGCCGCGCCGCCTGAAATCAGGGCGTCGAACTGCTGCCAGCGCATCGACTGCCGCTCCCGCTCGCGCTGCAAAAGCCGCAAACGCTGTTTAGTCAGGAGCAGGCGCGGCGAGTCGGTATAGACGTGGTAATCCTCTTCGTTAATGGTTTGTGCGAACACCGGGAGGGCCAGCAAGAGAAGCCGCAAGAACACTTGAGGCCCATTGTGTCACAGCGACACACCGGTCGGGGCAGCGGTGGTGCAACCAAGCCCAGAGCAAGGATGTAAACCGTTGAAAATAAAATGAGACACCCTGGTGTCCCGCGTGCTATATTTGAACACGAATTGATGAAGTAAACTTTGAAACCTGCCCTCTGTTTGCAACGGGCGCGAACGGGAGAAGCGAGTGGCTAAATACTAGCGTGCTTGCGGGAGCCGGTGTTTTTTTGAAGTTCAAAACCGCTCCTTCCTTCGTTTGGGCAAGTTGCAACAGAGGGGTTTTTTGTAGGGGCGCGATATAAGGATTTTGTTGTTGGGATTGATAAATACCGCGCATCGCTTTCGACACTACGGAGCGCGGCCAATAACTCATGGACTTCCCGGATCGCCGGTATCCGCTTCGAAGGACCTGGTTGAGGAACTAATTAGGACGCGGGCCTTGACTGGAGTTTGTTCAGAGTAGAAGCCGTGGATCCAGCCCGTCTTGGGCGGACCGCATCGGAAAAGGCTGCACCGTCACCTCGCAGCTGCCGATTCCGATGCGGTTTTTTCGTACAACTAAGCATACTCCTGTTTCAACCCTCCGCGTCCTGCGAAAGAACCTCAAGGTACCAGCGGAATGCGCTTTAGATCCAGCTTCGTACCATACCCATCTCGACCGGAACCAGGGTATTGAACTATTGGTCCTGCCCGCGGTTTAGCGGCCACAATACTCGTGGCCCATGCAGGATATTAACCGGATTCTCCTTTACACGCGGCATTGGATTCACTACGGGTTCCTGGCGCACGTGGTGGTGTGCACGGTGATCGCCGCCGCGGAGGGCTTGCTCGGACGCTAACATAGAAGATTGGGGAAATTGGCGACTGGACCACTGGCCGGAATCCGCGTCCTCGATCTCACTGCCAACATCTCCGGTCCGTGCGCGACCATGATTCTGGCCGGGCTTGGTGCGGAAGTGCTGAAGATTGAACGGCCGTCGACCGGAGATGAAGCTCGCCAAATGGCTCCCGCAGGGGACGGATGGAGCGCGTATTTCCTCGCAATCAATCGCGGCAAGCGATCTCTGGCCGTGGATCTGAGCCAGCCGGAAGGCGTCGCGCTGGCGTTGAGACTCGCCGCGCGCTGTGACGTGTTCGTCGAGAATTTCCGCGGCGGCAAGGCGGAAGCCATGGGCTTGGGCGAGGCGGCGGTGCGGGGCGCTCGCGCCGGAATTATCTATGCATCGTTGTCCGCATTCGGCCCGCGTGGAAACGATTTCGAGAAGCCAGGCTACGATGCGCTGGTGCAGGCGCGCACCGGAATCCAAAGCGTTACGGGAGAGCCGGGCACGGCGGGCGCGCGCGCTGGTGTATCGATTCTCGACATGGGAACCGGCATGTGGATCGCTTTGGGCGTGATGGCGGCGTTGTTCGAGCGCGAACGCACCGGCAGGGCCGGGCGCGTCGACGGGTCGCTGTATCAGACCGGCATCATGTGGATGGCGTACCACTTAGTGGCCCGGCAGATGACCGGGCGCGATCCGCAGCCGCAGGGGACTCGCATCGGCGCGTTCGCTCCTTATGGCGATTTCGCGACTGCTGATTCCCGCGTTTTGATCGGCATTTCGAACGACCGCTTGTTTCAGCGCTTGTGCGAGACGACCGGATTGGCAAATGAGAGCCGATTCGCTACGAATCCGGATCGCGTGAAGAATCGCGACGCGCTGGATTCGGCTCTGGCGCCCCTGTTGCGTCAACGCTCGACCGCGGAATGGCTGGAACGTTTCGATCGCGCGGGAGTTCCCGCCAGTGCGATTCAGACTGCCGGGGAAGTCCTGAACGACCCGCAGCTTGCCGCTCTTGGCCAGATGTCCAAGATTAATGGAACGGGAGTTTCGTCGCCGCTCCTCCCAATCGAATTCTCGGGTCTTCCGGCCGCTGCCGGGGCCGCGCCACGATTAGGCGAGCATACTCGCGAGGTTCTACTCGAATCGGGATTTTCGCCGGATGAAATCGACGGTCTGATCGAGCGTAGAATCGTACAATGCTCAATACCCCGTCAAGCGTTTCCGAAGAGCAGCGGCTGATTCTGCGCACGGTTCGCGATTTCGTCGATCGCGAAGTGATTCCCGTCGCGAGCGGGATGGAGCATCGCGGCGAGTATCCTCACGCTTTAGCCGACCAGATGGCTAAGATGGGCCTGTTTGGCCTGAATGTGCCTGAAGAATTCGGTGGAACGGAGGTCGATTACGTTACCTTCGCCAGGATTTTCACCGAGCTTTCGCGGGGATGGCTGGGACTGGCGGGTATCGTCGGCACGCACCTGGTGCTATGCGATGTCCTGGTGCGCTTCGGCTCTGAAGAATTGAAACGCCGCTTCCTTCCCGCTCTTGCAAGTGGCGAGCGGCGGGGCGGCATTTGCCTTTCTGAGTCCAACGCAGGAACCGATCTGCAAAATATCGCGACGACGGCGGCGCGTGATGGCTCGGTGTATCGCGTGAATGGCTCGAAGATGTGGATTACGAATGCTCGTCGCGGCAACACGTTCCTGCTGCTCGCCAAGACCGATCCCTCGGCGAAACCAGCGCATCGCGGCATGAGCGCGTTTGTGATCGAAAAAGGTGCGCCGGGCCTGATCGTCAGCCGCGACATCGACAAGCTGGGCTACAAGACCGTCGAAACGTGCGAGCTTCACTTCCAGGATTTCGTGGTCCCCGCGGAAAATCTGATCGGAGGCGTGGAAGGCGAAGGATTCTCGCAGGCGATGACGGGGCTTGAGGCGGAGAGAATCAACGTGGCCGCGCGCGGCCTGGGAATCGCGCAAGCTGCGTTCGACGAGGCGATTCGCTACGCGCAGCAGCGGGTGACGTTCGGCAAGCCGATCGCGCAGCACCAGTTGATCCAAGCCAAGCTCGCGGACATGGCGACGAAGATCGAAGCGTCGCGGCTGCTGATTGAATCGGCCGCGGACAAGAAGAATCGGGGCGAGCGTTGCGATCTGGAAGCGGGGATGGCGAAGCTTTTCGCGACCGAGACGGCGGCCGAGGTGTCCTTCGACGCGATGCGCATCCTCGGCGGCAATGGCTACTCGAAGGATTTTCCGGTGGAACGATTCTATCGGGATGCTCCGCTGGTGGTGATCGGCGGGGGGACGAATGAATTGCAGCGTCTGATTATCGCTCGGAGATTGTTAGAGAAATACAAGGTGCAGTGATAGCCTTACCGGATGGCGAGCAAACGTGTCAAGCCGCCGAAGAGCCAGGAAGCAGACTCCGAATCCAACCCGAAGCTTGAACCGCTGTTCGTCGCTCTACCCACGGGAAAGAATCCTTTCGAGAAGTATGCGGGAGGCTCGGCACGTTTCCTAAAGGCAAACGAGCTGTTACTGCCTGGGTCCGCGATCTGCGGGACGTACAACAAAAACACGAATGAACCGGGCCGCGCTTCAAGCCGGTCGACGGTTGACGCGGGCCGCTCCGTCAGGATTTTTCGGGATTGATATAGAGTTAGGACTCAGAGATGATAGTCAACTCCGGCACGCCGAGGTAGTCTGAGCGATTGTGAGTGACCAGAGGCGCGCCGTACAGCAATGCCGTGGCAGCGATCCATGCGTCCGCCGTCTCCATCCTTCTTCCGTTTTTGCGGGCCGCCACCATCACTTGCGCCCACATAGATGAGGTCGCGTGAGGAAGGTACGCGAATGAAACGATCGAAAAGGACCCGCGCTTTGGCCACGCGATCGGGACCCCACGCAGCCTGGAGCGCCCATCGCTCGATCTCAGCCTCCGACATGAAGGCGAGGAGCCACGCGCGGTTCTTGAGATGCGGCAGGTACAAAGAGGATCGGGTGTCCCGTTTGAATAAGAAGGAAATGACGTCCGTATCAATGACAACGGGCGTCACGCGGCTTCATCGGATCGCTTGTGTCCACGCCACTCGTGCAGGGCCGCAAGGAAGTCTTGGATCGATTCGTCTTCCGGCCAGAAATCGCCCAGCAGCTCATTAGGATCGCGAGGGAAAGCCAAGCCTTGGTCTTTCATCAATTCAGCAATTGAGGGGTGGCCCGACTGCGAGTACTGATCCGTAAGTGACCTGCGGTCCATCGCGAATCTCCAGTGTATCCTCAATGAATCGTCCGCGTCTTCCGATTCATGTAATCCATCAACAAATACTGCCCCAGCGTATACGGAGTCGTGAAATATGCCTTGCCCCGGCACAACTCCGTCACCTTCTGGATGAAATTCACCAACCCGTAATCGCTGGCGAGCATGAACGTGTTGATCAGAATCCCTTGCCGCTTGCAGCGGCTCACTTCTTCGAGCGTCCGGCTGATCACCAGCGGATCCAGACCGAACGCGTTGCGGTAAATCCGCCCGTCTTCGAGCGTCAGCGCGCTCGGCTTGCCGTCGGTGATCATGATGATCTGCTTCATGTCCTTCGTTCTCTGCGAGCCAGCAGGCGCTGCGCCAGGATCAAACCGTCGCGAGTATTGGTGTAATACGGGCCCACCTGGACGCGAGCCAGTTCTTCAATGCGCAGCTCCTCGGCCGAATCGTGGAACAGCACGCAGCGCAGCGTATCGCCGGGATATTGCGTGCGGATCAGATGCGCCAGCGCCAGCGCGACTTTCTTCGCCGGCGTGAAGCGATCCTCGCCGTACAGAATCATGCTGTGGCTGCAATCGAGCATCAGCACCGTCGCGCAGGAGCTTTGATATTCGCTCTGGTGGACGTGCAGATCTTCGTATTCCAGATTCAGCGGCAGCTTCACGCCTTCGCGGCGCAGCGCGGAGAACAGCGTCGCGCCGACGTCCAGATTCAACGTGTCGCCGAATTCGTAGCGTTTCGATGCGCCGCGACGATTCGACGCCCGTCGCCATGTCGCGCGTGTCGTGCGCGCCGAAACTTGAGTGGCCCAGCGACCCGAGCAGATCCTTCAGCGTCTTGAATCCCAGAAAATCGACGCTCTTGTCGGTGACCTTCACTTCGACCTTGACGTCCTCGCCGTCGCCCGCGCCGCCCGATTTGCGGCTCGGTATTGATGTAGCCTTCATCGACCAGTTTCTGCACCAGGCGATTGAGCAACTGGTCGAGCTGCTCCTCGCTCATGTTTTCGAGCTGCTGGCGGATCTGGTCGGCGCGCTCGCGGATCGAACATCTCGCCGCGCTGGAGGGCCTGTTCGATGGCGCGCTTCAAATCTTCAAGCGAGTGCTGGTTCATCTCGCTGAACTGCATGTAGGGATTGTCGAATCCGCTTTCGAGGAAAAAATCGGCTAGCGCTTTGAGCAGGTCTTCGGCGCTGAGACCGAAGTCGTCACCGGTGTAGCGCGAATAGCGTACCGACTTCACTGATACTGCCTTCCTTCTTTTCTGTTCTTCCGGCGGCGGCTCCCGGCGGCGCGGTTCTGCCATGAAGCCACCCTCTTCATTGCGGCTGATGCGGCGATGCGCGTACAGACCTTCGAGAATAAATTCGGCGGCAGCCGCGCGAACGGCGTCAGGCTCGCTGACGCCAAGCCCAAGCGACTCCGGTCTTCTCCATCAGACCTTGAATTCGTCCGAGTTCCTTCACCATCTCGCGCGAAGGCTGCGATTCGTCCAGCTTCAGCGATCCGCCCAGTTCGAACCACTGGACCACCTGCGTGAGATTTTCGCCATCGAAATAGCCAGTGAACACTTTGCCGACGGCCAGGCGGATCAGCTCGCGCGCCACTGTGATCGCCGCCCTTCAGCTCGCCTTCATATTCGAGCTCGAGTTTGCCGGTGATCGACGGCAGCGCCGCGTATACATCCAACACGCGCGGCACGGCAACCGATTCGCCGGCGCATCAGCGCACGGCGCTCGGCATTCGAGACGACGTTTTCCAGAACCGAAATCGGCAGCCGCTGGCTGACGCCGGAGCGCTTGTCGACTTTCTTGTCCTCGCGCGCCGAAAACGCAAGCTGCTCGACGATTTCGCGGATGTAATCCGGCACGCGCAGCTCGACGGGAGACTGGCGATCGATCCACGCTTCCTGCCCGGTGATTTCCAGACCGTGATCGAGCGTGGCGGGATAATGGGTGCGAATCTCGCTGCCGATGCGGTCCTTCAGCGGCGTGATGATTTTTCCGCGCGCGGTGTAATCCTCGGGATTGGCGGTGAACACCAGCAGCACATCCAGTGGCAGGCGCACCGGATAGCCTTTGATCTGCACGTCGCCTTCCTGCATGATGTTGAACAGGCCGACCTGAATCTTCCCGGCGAGATCGGGCAGCTCGTTGATCGCGAAGATGCCGCGATTGGCGCGCGGAAGCAGGCCGTAGTGAACCGTCAGCTCGTCGGAAATATTGCGTCCGGTGCGCGCGGCCTTGATCGGATCGATGTCGCCGATCATGTCGGCGATGGTCACGTCGGGCGTCGCGAGTTTTTCGACGTAGCGGTGTTCGCGACCCAGCCACGCGATGGGAGTCTTGTCGCCCTTCCTCTGCGATCAGATCGCGGCAGGCGCGGCAGATGGGCGCGAATGGATTGTCGCGGATCTCGCAGCCGGCGATGTATGGAATCCGTTCGTCGAGCAGCGTCGCCAGCATCCGGATCAGCCGAGTTTTCGCTTGCCCGCGCAGTCCCAGCAGAATAAAGTTGTGACGCGACAGAACTGCGTTGATGATCTGCGGCACCACCGTGTCTTCATAGCCGACGATGCCGGGGAACAGCGGCTCGCGCCGCTCGAGTTTGCAGATCAGGTTCTCACGAAGCTCGTCTTTCACGGTGCGCCGTGCGGTTGCATAATTCTTGTAGCCGCGGAGAGCCCCGAGAGTTTCAGGAAGGCCGGAGGGAAGTTTCATTACTGCGTCCTAATCGCGATTGTAGCAATTTGCTATGCTCGTCCATTCGAACATGCCTGGATCGCTCTCTGAAGCCGAGTTCCGACGGTTCTGGCAGCGCTTGCAGGCGATGGGGCTGAACGCGTACGAAGCGCGATCGTATCTGGTGCTGGTGGGGCATCCGCGCTTCAAGGCGCTGGAACTGGCGGCGCGCGCGCACGTGCCGCGGCAGAAAATTTACGAAGTGCTCGACAGCCTGGTCGAAAAAGGATTTGCGCAGGTAATTCAGGAAAAGACGAAATTGTTTTCGGCGGTCCAGCCCGATCAGGCGATTCCCAGCTTTCTCGCGCGGCGCGCGCAGGCTTTGGAGCATGCATTGGCCGATCAATCGCGAACGGCGCGGGGCATGATCGATGAGCTGATGGCGGCCTATTCGGAGGGCCAGGGCGGGCGTGGGACGCTCGATTATTTGCGCATCGTGAGCGATCCCGGGCAGGTGGCGTCGCAATTCCGCAAAATGCTGGCCGAGGCCGCCACCGAGTATCTCGAATTTTCGCGGCCGCCGTATGCTGTCGATCCGCTTGATGCGGAGCTGGTGATTCAGGCGCGCAAGCGCGGCGTGAGCTGCCGGCTGCTGGTGGAGCACGGCACGCTCGATCCGGCGCATGAGCGGTTCCTGGCGAACTATCAGGCGGCTGGAGTGGAAGTGCGGCAAATCGAAAAGGTCCCGCTGAAGATGGCGGTTCTCGATGCGCGCCAGGGATTGATGGCGCTGTTGGATCCGGTGATCACCAAACCCGCGTGGACGTCTGTGATTTTCGATCACGAGGGAATGGCGGAAGCGATGCGAGGGCTGTTCGAGGATTACTGGCGCAGAGCAACCGGCTCCGGCAGTCCGTAGCGAGCCGGAATTTCGAGGAACCCGTCCCAGAAATTGTAGCGCTCCGCTTCGAGGCCGGCGGCAAGCGCGCCGTCGACGTTTTCCATGCGATCGTCCAGGAATAGTGTTTCGCCAGGCGCGAGGCTCAGGCCGTCCACGGCGTGTTCATAGATGGCCTGCTGCGGTTTGGTGACGCCCAGCTCGCAGGAAAACGTAACCTGGTCGAAATGCTTTACGAATCCGGTTGCGCGCATATGCGCGGCGAGCGGACGCGGCAGGTTCGACAAAATCCCGGTCCTGATGCCGCTCGCGCGCAGTTGCGCGATCCAGTCGAGCACGCGATCGTCGACGTGGCTCCAGAAATCGATCTCGCGCCGCTTCATTTCCTCGATCACAGCGTCATCGAAGGTGCGGCCCGCCAGCTCGGCTACGCCGCGCCAGTAGACGCGAGGGTCCAAGCCGGCGTCATAGTCGATGCGATGGGTCCAGAACACGCGCCAGAATTCAGCGGGCGTCAGATCGCAGAGTCCGGCGGCTGCGGCGATTTGATCCTGGGTCGGATGAAACGCGATAACCCCGCCGAAGTCGAAGATGACGGCGCGAATCGCCATTAACGGCCGCCGTGCGCTCCGTCGGCCACGCGCGGCTCACGGCGCGTGCGTATCTCCCGAACCGCGTAAATCCGCCGGCCCTGGCTTTCGAAATACGTCCGCGTGAGAACCTCGCCCAGCAGACCGGTGCAGAACAGAATCACGCCGGTGACCAGCGCGAGCGCTCCCATCAGCATCAGGGGCCCATGCTCAGCGATGATGTCGCCGCCGGTCCACAGTTTTTCGACCGCCAGAAAAGCCAGGATGGATCCGCCGATTCCGGTTGCAGCCAGTCCCCATTTTCCGAAGAAGTGCATCGGCCGCGTGAAATATTTCAGCAGGAACCAGATGGTGAAAATGTCGAACATCACGCGGAAGGTCCGGCTCAGGCCGTAATGCGATCCGCCGCTGGAGCGCTGCATATTGCGGATGGGCACTTCGGCGACGCGCGCGCCGTAAAACGCGGCCAGCGCAGGAATGAAGCGATGCAGTTCGCCGTAGAGGTTGACATCCTTCAGAACCTCGGCGCGATAGGCCTTGAAAGTGGTGCCGAAATCGCGCAATTCGACATGGGACACTTTCGCCATCAGCCAGTTCGCGATGCGCGATGGAATTTTCCGCGTGACCGCGTTATCCAGGCGATTCTTGCGCCAGCCGCTCGCGATATCGTAGCCTTCGTCGATCTTTTCGAGCAGTACCGGAATATCCTCGGGCGCGTGCTGAAGATCGCCGTCCAGCGAAATGATGACGTTTCCCTGCGCCTCGTCGAACCCGGCGGCGAGCGCGGCGGTTTGTCCGAAATTGCGGCGCAACCGGATGACTTTCAGCCGCGGATCGGTCTCGACCAGATTGGCCAGCAGGTCGAAGCTGCGGTCGGTGGACGCGTCGTCGACAAAGATGATCTCGTACGGCTTCCGCACCCGTTCCAGCACGGCGGTCAGGCGATCGTAGAGCGGAAGAATGGACGGTTCTTCGTTGTGGATCGGAATGACGACAGACAAGTTCACGTGTTCCATTCAAGAATAGCAGGGTGATATGGTACAGTGTCGCCGATGCATTACGATGCGCCATTCCGCATCGCCCTGGGCACGATCTTGATCGCCGTATTCGCGGTGCGTCTCTACGGTCATTCGCAGACCATCCGGGCCGGCAAAATCCAGTGGGTCGAAGGCAGGATGAATACGGTGCTGCGGATGGTCGCGGGACTTGCAGGGATCGCCGCGCTGTGGACGTACCTGATCTGGCCCGAATGGATTCTTTGGGCGTCGGTGCCGTTGCCGGATTGGCTTCGCTGGACCGGCGTCGCAGCAGCAGTGCCCGGGATCGCGGCGCTCGCGTGGGTCCACCATGAACTCGGCCGAAATTTCGCGGCAACCCTGCATGTGCGAACCGAAGGCCACACGCTGGTTACTTCCGGACCGTATCGCTGGGTGCGCAATCCGATGTACGCCTCCCTCTATCTGATTCTGATTTCGTTCTTCCTGGTGTCGGCGAACTGGTTGATCGGGCTGATGTGGTTCGGCGGATTCACGGCATTGATGATCTCGCGCGTGCCTAAAGAAGAAGCTTTGATGCGGGAGAAATTCGGCGACCAATACCAAGCCTGGGCAGCTCATACCGGACGCTTCCTGCCGAGATTTCGCTAACGTTTCTCTTTTGGATTCTTACCAGGCAGATTCTCGGGATTGTCATGCACCCGCGCCCGGAAGCCCGCGTTCAAACCTGCGGCCAGCGACACGGTACCGTCGCCGTATCTATCGCGCATCCGATCGACGGCTTCCAGCGTCTTGCGCCAGCGAGCCGTCTTGTCTTCCTCGATCAGGCTGGTTTGCCCTTCGCCCGATTCCAGCGATTGGCCGTACACGCCTACCAGCCGGATCGGTTTGCCGGTCCAGGCTTTGTGGAACAGACTGCGAACCGCCTCGGCCAGCTCCGTGTCGATCTGGCTGGCATGATCGAGCGTCCGCGCCCGCGTGAACGTCGAGAAATCGGAGTAGCGCAGCTTGATCTGCACCGTTCGCGCGTAAAGGTGGTGATCGCGCAGTCGCCGCGCGACCATTTCCGCCAGCCGCACCAGCATCGCGTCCAGCGCGGCCGGGTCCGCGGTATCGACCGAAAAAGTGTGTTCATGGCTGATCGATTTCGGGTCGCCGCCTTCGCCAACTTCTCCATCGAACCAGCCGCCCGCGTCCTGGCCGCGCGCTTTCCCGGCGAGCGCGAGTCCCCATTTTCCGAAACGTTCTTCGAGCAGAGCGCCGTCGAGCGCCGCCAGGTCACCCACCTTGCGGATGCCACAGGCGTGGAGATTTCGTTCCGTCACCTTGCCGACTCCAGGAATTTTGCGCACGTCGAGCGGCGCCAGAAACTCGGCTTCCTGGCCGGGAACGATCCACAATACGCCGTTCGGCTTAGCCTGATCGGAGGCGATCTTGGCGACCAGTCGCGACGATGCGGCGCCGATGGAACAATTCAGGTCAGTGGCTTTTTTCACGGCGCCGTGCAAGCGCTCCGCAGCGGCGAGGGGTGGGCCATGCAGGCGCTCAGTACCAGTCAGGTCGAGATACGCTTCGTCGATCGACGCCATTTCCACTTTCGGCGAGAACCGCTGAAGCACCGCGAACACCTTACCGGACGATTCCAGGTACCGGTCGCGATGGCCTTCGAGAAAAATCGCCTGCGGGCACAGCTTGTAGGCGGTGCGCAGAGGCATGGCCGAATGCACTCCGAATTTTCGCGCGGCGTAGGATGCCGCGGAGACCACTCCTCGCTCGTTGGGCCGGCCGCCGACCACCACCGGCTTGCCTTTCAGAGACGGGTCGAACAGTTCCTCGACGGAGACGAAGAACGCGTCCATGTCGACGTGGAGGAAACTGCGCATTCCCCATCATGATCCTATTTTTTTCTGGAAATGTATCGATATACGCGGTATGGATGTGTTTGTCGCCAGACAACCCATCTTCGACCGGGAGTGGCGCCTGATCGGATATGAGCTGTTATTTCGCGCGGGTCCGGAAAGCATCGTGTACGACGGCCAGGAAGAGGGTTTGTCGACCATCCATGTGATTGCAAACACTTTATTTGCAATCGGGCACGAAAACATTCTGCGCGGCAAGAAGGGATTCATCAACTTCGGACGTGGGCTGCTGGTCGATGGATGGCGCCCGCTGCTTCCCAAGGAAGGAACCGTGGTGGAGTTGCTGGAGACCGTGGAGCCCGATTCCGACGTGCTCAAGGCGTGCCAGCGGCTGCGGGAGCAGGGGTACACCATCGCGCTCGACGATTTCGTCTGCCATCCGCGGTTTGAACCGCTCACGCGATTCGCCAACATCCTGAAAGTCGACGTGCAAAGCACGCCGCGTCCGGTGCAACAGCGGATCTTGAAGAAGTATCAGCCGCAGGGCATCCGGATTCTGGCTGAAAAGGTGGAAACACAGGAAGAGTCCGAGTGGGCGCATCAGCAGGGCTTCGATTTGTTTCAGGGCTACTTTTTCGCGCGGCCGACCACGGTGCGCGGCAAGCAGATCCCGACTGGAAAGCTAGCCTGTCTGCGGCTGCTATTGGAGGCGCAAAAGCGCGATCTCGATTTCGACTATCTGGAGATGCGGATCAGCGAAGATGTCTCGCTTTCCTATAAGCTGCTGCGCTACGTCAACGCGGCGATCTTCCGCCGGCTTAGTGAAATTCACACCATCGGCCAGGCGCTGGTGCGTCTGGGCGAGGATGAAGTGCGGCGCTGGATCGCAATCGCGGTTCTTCCTCGCCTCGCCGCCGACAAACCGAATGAATTGGTGACGCACTCGATTCTGCGGGCGCGTTTCTGCGAAACCGTGGCGCGCGTGGCGGATATCAGAGAGGCCGATGACGCGTTTCTGGTGGGCCTGTTTTCGCAGCTCGACGCGCTGCTGGACCGGCCGCTCGATCTGGCGCTGGCCGAGGTGAGCCTGGCGCCGTTAATCGTCGACGTTTTGCTCGACCGGGCAGCGTCGAACAGCGATCTGGCCAAGGTGTACCGGATGGTGCGGCATTACCAGGCGGGCGAGTGGGACAAGGTGGAGGGTCTGGCGCGGGGGCTGCGAATCGCGGATTCGCTGGTCAGTCAGTCGTATCTCGAATCGGTGCGCTGGACTAATCAGGTCCTAGCCGCGTAAATCCGCTTGTGATACAAAGGAGCTACTATGCTCCAGATCTGCGTCGTTCTGGTGATCGCGCTAGCGTTGATTATTCCCGCCTGCGCCACGGGATCGGCCGCGCCGGTGTTACAGGTCGGACAGGCCGCGCCGGATTTTGCGTTGCCCTCGCAGGACGGCTCCCGGGTAGCCTTGAAGGATTTTCGAGGCAAGTGGGTGGTGCTGTACTTCTATCCTAAGGACAATACGCACGGCTGCACCATTGAAGCGCATAACTTCCAGCGCGACACGGCCAAATATGAGCAGGCCAATGCGGTGGTGGTGGGCGTGAGCGTGGATTCCACTGGCAGCCATCAGGACTTCTGCGCCAAACAGGGCTTGACGTTCAAACTGCTGGCCGATACCGATAAACGCGTGTGCGAGCAATATGGGTCGCTGCGTAATCTGGTGGCGATCAAGATGGCCGCGCGAAACACGTTCCTGATCGACCCGAACGGGAAGATTGCAAAAGTGTGGATCGGCGTGGACCCGAATCATCACAGTGAAGAAGTGCTGGCGGCGATCGCGGGTTTTGCGAACAAGACCTAGTGTCCTGAGTCAGAAGTTCGTTGGATAATTGCTGCCCCACGTAGTGATACTTACAACGCCCGTCATCCCGAGCGCAGCGAGGGATCTGCTTTTGAAGACTTGATACCAGCCGAACGAAAAGCAGATTCCTCGCTCCGCTCGGAATCACTTTGGGGTCGGATGGCCATTATAGCCCCGGCATGTAATGCTGCGATTTTCTGACTCAGGACACTAGCGTTTTTTCGCGACGATCACGCGCGGAAATCCGGCTAGATCGTTGACTGTTTCCACGTCATCCCAATTTTCCAGCATCGCGCGAACCGCTTCACTCGATCGATACCCGAGTTCCATCACCAGCCAGCCGCCTTTTTTCAACACTCGCGCCGCTTCGGGGATCAGGCGGCGATAGATCGCTAATCCGTCGGCGCCCGCGTAGAGGGCGACCCGAGGCTCATGTTCACGCACCTCGCGTTGGATCATGTCGCCTTCCGGGACATAAGGAGGATTCGAGACTACCAGGTCAAAGGAATCGCTTTTTAACGCACTCCCTAAATCGCACGCCGCAAATGAAACCGGTGCGTTCAGAACCCGGGCATTTTGGGCCGCTGTTTTCAGCGCGGCTGGAGAAATATCGGTCGCGAAGCCACGCACGCCGGTTTCGAGCGCCAGCGTGACCGCGATCGCGCCGGAGCCGGTGCCGATATCGAGGATCTTTCCTTGCGCGCGCGGCAATGCCGCTTCGATTAAGTGCTCGGTCTCCGGACGCGGGATCAGAACGTCCGGCGTGACTCGAAATTCGCGGCCATAAAATTCCTGGCGGCCGGTGATGTACTGAGTCGGCTTGCCGCCCATCCGTTCGTGAAGATAACGGCCGTAGTGAATCCACCAGACCTCCTTCAACGGATCGGTGGAATGCGCATACAGATATGCCCGGTCGCATCCGATGGCATGCGCCAGAAGGACTTCGGCGGTCAAGCGAGGCGCATGGATGCCGGCTTGTTCGAGCAGCGTCTGGCCTTGCTTCAGGGCCATGCGCAGGTCCAGATTCGGGCCCGGCATGCCGTGGACCTAAGCTGCCTCGCCCTGCTCTTTTAGTTTCTGGGTCTGGAAATAGGTGGTCAGCGCGTCGACGATGGGGTCGAGCTTGCCTTCCATCACCTGGTCTAACTGGTGCAGCGTCAAGCCGATACGATGATCGGTGACGCGGTTTTGCGGGAAATTGTAGGTGCGGATTTTCTCGCTGCGGTCGCCGGTGCCCACCATGGTGCGCCGCTCCGCGCCGATCTTTTCCTGCTGCTTTTCGAGCTCCATCTCATACAGGCGCGACCGCAAAACTCGCTCCGCCTTGGCTCGATTCTTGATCTGCGATTTTTCGTCCTGACAGGAAACTACCAGGCCGGTGGGCAAATGCGTAAGGCGCACCGCGGAATAAGTCGTATTGACGCTTTGGCCGCCGGGACCGGAGGAACAAAACGTGTCGATGCGAACATCCTTGGCTTCGAGCTTGATCTCCACCTCATCGGCTTCCGGCAGCACGGCCACCGTGATCGCGGAGGTGTGGACGCGCCCTTGCTGCTCTGTCTGCGGCACACGTTGGACCCGATGCACGCCGCCTTCGTACTTCAACTGGCTGTAAACCCGTTTGCCGCTGATCAGCGCAGTGATATCTTTCAGGCCGCCGACCGAGGATTCGCTCGACGAAGTTACTTCCACCTTCCATCCGCGGGTTTCCGCGAAGCGCGAATACATGCGGAAGACTTCTTCGGCGAACAGAGTGGCTTCGTCGCCGCCGGTTCCGGCGCGAATTTCGAGCACGATGTCGCGTTCGTCGTTGGGATCTTTCGGCAACAGCAGAATCTTCAGTTGTTCTTCGATCTGGGCCAACTGCGGCGTCAGTTCCAGAATCTCGTTGGCCGCCATCTCGCGGAGATCGGGGTCGGATTCATTTTGCATCCCCTGCGCTTCGGCCAAGTGTTGGCTGACCTGTTTCCACTCCCGATATTTCGCGACCGTTTCTTCCAGATCGTTGCGGGATTTCGCGATCTTGCGGTACTGCGCGGGATCGTTGAGGACCGCGGGGTCCATCATCTGCGCGGTCAGCTCTTCAAAGCGCCGCTCAATCCCGTCCAGTCTATGTTGATAGTCCATGCTCAGGCGATAATCAGCTCGCCGCCCTGTTTGGCTTCGAGCGCCATCGCTCCGTTCAAGGCGTGGATCGCTACGGCGGCCTGCGAATCGTCGGGCGGCTTGGTGGTGATGCGCTGGAGCCACAGGCCGGGCGTGCTCAGCATCCCCATCAGCGTGCCTTGACGGCGCGCGGCGAAGCGGATGATCTCGTAGCTGACGCCGGCGATCACCGGCAGCAGCGCGATCCGTAAAAGAAACTTGGGCAGGAATGCGTCGACGGGCAGCAGCGGATAAACCAGAAACGCGATTCCCAGGACGACCGCTAAGAAATTGGTCCCGCAGCGGGGATGGAAGGTCGTGAACTTCTGCGCGTTTTCGACCGTCACCGGCTGATGCGATTCGAAGTTGAAGACTACTTTATGCTCGGCGCCATGGTACTCGAACACGCGGCGGATATCTTTCAGGCGGGAAAGAAGAAACAGAAAGGCCAGGAAAATCACGATACGGATGCCGCCGTCCACCAGGTTGGTGGCCAGGCGGCTGGAAAGCGATGGAACGGCCTTGCCGATCCGCGTGGCCAGAAACAGCGGCACGAACTTATAGAGAAAGATGAAGACGCCCAGATTCAACACCAGGCTGACGGTCATCATCCACGACGAGATTTCGGGGGACTTTTGACTCGCACTCGTGTCGCGGTTTTGGTGGCTCTCTTTTTGGTCCTGTTCCTGGCGCTGGTCCTGGCCCTCGTCCAAGCTGGCGTTGGCGGAAAATTTCAACGCTTTTATCCCCAGCGTCATAGCCTGCCCGAGGGTGCCCAATCCCCTGAGGATGGGCCAGCGAAAAATAGGGTATTTCTCCGACATCCGGTGCACCGGATGCTCTTCGGTGGTCAATTCTCCGTTGGCTTTGCGGACGGCGACACAGTAGCTGTGAGGGGCGCGCATCATGACGCCCTCCATGACGGCCTGGCCGCCGATCAGCGTCTCTTCGCCGCTTTCGAGGACCGGAAGCATCTGAAGATGAGCCGAAAGCCGAAGAAATCGTGCGATAGACAAAGTATAACGCTCCAGGACTATTATAACCTGCAGTTTTCAGATAGACTCTACCAGGAGGAATTTAGAGATGAAGCGAATTCAATATAACCGGATCGTTGGCGCAGTGCTGGCGTTGGCCGTTCCCTTTGCGGCTCTGGCCGATTTCAGCAGTACGGCGACTATGACCGCCGGCGGCTACCTGAATATGAGTACGGGCGGCACAAGCGCCTCCGGAGCCGATATTCAGTTCACGGGAAGCAGCCTGACGTTTCAAGGTTCGGCGAAAGGCGCTGTTCTTCCGGGCGTAACGGGAGCCTCGACTTACGGCGCGCTGACGCAATCAATCTTGCAGTCGTTGGCGGCATTCGCGTCGACCGCGCCCATTGCGGTGAGCTCGCTTACGACGGGTGCCATTTTTGCGGTGCAAACCAACACCGGGAATATTGCGAAGGCACTGGTCACGGCATCCAGCGCCAGCTCGATCTCCTTCCAATACACCACCTTCGGAGCTTCCTCCACCGGAAGCGGCGGCGGGACGCCGACCATCACGGCGGTCTTGAATAACTCCAGCAGAATTCCGCCGGGCTTCGGGAATTCCGGGGTTGCGCCGAGCAGCCTGGTGGCTCTTATGGGCAGCAACCTTTCCACCGGGACCGATCTGACCCTGCAGGACAGCACCAAGGCGGGCGGCATTCCGACCACTGTGAACGGCGCAACCCTTAGCATCGCGGCGGGAGGCAAGACGTTCACACCGGGTATTTGGTATGCCAGTTCCACGCAAATCAACTTTGTTTTGCCCGCCGCGGTTCCCGTTGGCAGCGCGACAGTAACGGTGAACTTCAGCGGCGCGACCAGCGCTCCGTTTAGTTTTCAGGTAGCGGCAACCGCCGTGGGAATCGACGCCTACACTTTAACCCCGAACGCACCCTATACCCCGACTGGAACCGCGGTCGCCACGGACGCTTTCACCGGCTCCGTGGTGACGTTCACCAATTCGGCAAAAGCCAGTCAGATCCTGGTGTTTTGGCTCACTGGACTCGGCTCGAACCCCGCGGTCAGCGACGTAAGTTATAACCCCGGTGCGTTTCCCGTGAATGTCTCCGTGCAGGTTTTCTTTGGCGCGGTTCAGGGGAACGTCAGCTATGCCGGCTCGGGCGGGTATCCAGGTGTGAATCAAATCAACGTGACCGTGCCCAGCGGGATTTCGTTCGGATGCTACGTTTCCGTGGCGATCGTAGTCAACGGCACTAACGTCAGCAATATCCCGTCGCTGCCGATGGAGCAGAACGGAGGCGAGTGCTCGGATTCCATCTTCGGAACCAGCGGTGGCCAGGTTTCGACCATCAGTGAGCAAGGTACGGTTAATTACGGCGACCTGTTGGTGGTGCAGTCGACTGTGCCCGCGACCACCGGGAGCGGCACAACCACAACCACCGCGGCGGTGGGGATCTTTGAGCAGATAACCGGCGCGGATGCTGTCTCGGGCAGCTCGGTTTCGCTGGGTAGTTGCAGTCTCAACCAAACGGTGGTTATCACGGGTCCGCCGCCGACGATTACGGGAATCAACCCGGGAACCATTACGATGACCGGTCCGGCGGGCCAGGTAACGTTGAGCACGATACCGCAAGTTCCGTACCTCTACCAATACGGTGAGACGGGACCAGCTCTTCCACCGATTCCCGCGTCTGGGGGATCGTACGTGTTCAACGGATCCGGCGGCCCCGGCGGCGCCGGCTCCGTCGGCCAGTTCTCGAATGTGACGGTGAACTTCGCCGGCCCGTTGTTCCAGTGGACCAATCAGAGCGCGGCGGCCACGATTTCGCGGGGGAGCGGGTTTACGGCGACTTGGAGCGGCGGCGGTTCGGGCACCTGGGTTGAAATTGGCGGGACCTCGACCTCGTCTAACGGGGCAATAACCGCCAGCTATACTTGCATCTTCCCGCAGTCCGCCCTACAAGGCACGGTTCCCGCCTATATTTTGGAATCGATGCCTTCGGGGACCGGAACCACGTCGGTTGAAAACTCCACGAACTTCACGCCATTTACGGCGACCGGGCTTACCTACGGGATCGCGTTTGGAGGGATCTCGGTCCAGGTGAAGTCCACCTATCAATAGAGAATCGTCCGCGGGCCGGCCGATCGCGACCGGCCCTGGAGCTTGAAAAAGGGGACAGACCGCTCTGTCCACGGCTAGTGTTGTGCGAAATCAGCGGGCTACTAGTGTCCTGAGTCAGAAGTTCGTTGGATAATTGCTGCCCCACAACGCCCGTCATCCCGAACGCAGCGAGGGATCTGCTTTTAAAGCGTTGATAACAGCCGAACGAAAAGCAGATTCCTCGCTCTGCTCGGAATGACTTTGGGCTCGGATGGCCATTATAGCCCCGGCATGTAATGCTGCGATTTCCTGACTCACTACACTAGCTGGGGACAGAGTGGTCTGTCCCTTTTTTCGACAGGCTCCTCTAACGGCCCGCGATTTTCAGGTTGGCGAGCTCGGCCAGCTTCTCGCAGCAGGCGCTCATCTGAATGGAAATGTCGCGCAGCGTGGACCCGTGGAAGCGCAGGCGCGGCGGCTGCTGGTGGTCCGGGCACCGGACATCGCGAAGCTTGGCGAGGGTCTGCTGCTTGAACTCGTCCACCGGAAGCACGAAAGCATTTTAACATGAATTTGTTTTTTCTCAGCGTGCCATAATTTTTATCGTGGCTGGCGACCTTCTCTTCCCTGAGCACATTCAGCAGTACCTGTTGGCGAACTCGCTCCGCGAGCCGCCGATCCTCAAAAAGCTGCGCGAGGAAACCGCTTCCCATCCGCTCGCGAGCATGCAGATTAACCCGGAGCAGGGCCAGTTCATGGCACTGATGGTGCAACTGCTAGGCGCGAAGCAGACTCTGGAGGTGGGTGTTTTCACCGGGTATAGCGCGCTCGCAGTGGCGCTCGCGCTGCCCGCCGATGGCCGCGTGGTGGCTTGCGATATCAGCGAGGAATACACTACCGTCGCGCGCCGATTCTGGACGGAAGCCGGAGTTGCCGGCAAGATCGATCTGCGGATCGCACCGGCGCTCGAAACTCTGCGCGGATTGGTCGAAGAAGGCCAGCGGGGACGCTTCGATTTCGCGTTTATCGACGCGGATAAGACCAGTTATTCCAACTATTACGAGTTCGCCCTGGAGCTGCTGCGGCCGGGCGGGTTGATCATGGTGGACAACGTGCTGTGGTCTGGAAGAGTGGCCGAGAACGAAGTGAACGACGCAGACACGGCGGCGCTGCGCGCGTTCAACCGGAAGCTGCATGGCGATTCGCGAGTCGTGCTGAGTATGCTTCCGCTGGGCGATGGTGTTACTCTCGCCCTAAAGCGGTAAACGATGGATTTTGTCGAGCAACTGAAATCCTCGATCGACATCGTCAAGGTGGTCGGCGAATACGTGCGCCTGCAAGCGCGTTGGCGCCACCGGCCGCTACATCGGGCTGTGCCCGTTCCATCAGGAAAAGACGCCGTCCTTCAACGTCAACCAGACGCGCCAGTTTTACAAATGCTTCGGCTGCGGCGTGGGCGGCGACGTGCTCAAGTTCGTGATGGAGATCGACGGGCTGACGTTTCCCGAAGCCCTGAAGCTGCTGGCCGAGCGCAACGGCATCCCCATGCCGAAGCGCACCGAGTACTCCGACGCCGAATCGAAGCTGCGCGGCGCGCTGCATCGACATGCACGCCATCGCCGCGCAGCCTGTTTCAGGCGAATCTGCGCGGTCCGCAGGGCGCGGAGGCGCGGGCGTATCTTGCCAAGCGCGGCGTCTGCGCAGGAACTGATCGAAACCTTCGAGCTGGGCTATTCCGAGCCCTCCGGCCAAGCTCTGTACGCGGAGTCTGGCGCAGGAACGATTCACCGCCGGAGCAGATGGAAGCGTCCGGCCTGGTGCGGCGAGCGCAATGAAGGCGCCGGGTTATTACGACTACTTTCGCGGCCGGCTGATGTTTCCGATCCACAACGAATCCGGGCAAGGTGATCGCCTTCGGCGGGCGCGCCATGCGCGACGAGGATCAGCCGAAATATTTGAACTCGCCTGAAACGCCGATCTACAAGAAGACATCCGTCCTGTATAACCTGCATCGCGCGCGAGACGCCATGCGCAAGTCGGATCGCGCGGTGCTGGTGGAAGGCTACATGGATGTGATCGGGGTGTACGCGGCGGGGGTGAAAGAAGTGGTCGCGAGCTGCGGCACCGCGCTCACCAACGCGCCAGGTCGCGGACCATCCATCGCCATGCCGATACCGTGGTGGTGAATTTCGATCCGGACGACGCCGGAGCGAACGCCGCCGAGAAGGCGATTCAGTTGCTGCTCGACGAAGGCTTGCACGTGCGCGTGGTGGCGCTCGACGGCGGCCTCGATCCGGACGAATACGTCAAGCAAAACGGCGCGGAGGCGTATCGCGCCAAGCTCGATGCCGCGAGCGAGCTATTTCCATTGGCTGGCGGACCGGGCGCGGCGCAGTTCGATATGCGGTCGTCCGACGGGCGCATGGACGCGTTCAAGTTTCTGCTGCCGGCGGTGCAGAAGATTCCGCGACAAGCTGGAGCGCGCCGCCATCGCGAACGATCTGGCCGGCTACCTGGGCGTCGAGCCGGGCCTGGTGCTGGATCAATTCAAGAAAGCCGGCGGCCGAGCGCCGCGCGCCGGTCGCGTCAGGCGGCGCCGGCCAGCGGCGATTCCGGCGCATGGAACGGATCCTGTTGAACGCGCTGCTCTCGAGCGAAGAGGCGCGCGCCGAAATTCTGCCGCGCTGCTCCCGGAGACTGACCGGCAGCTTTCGTAACTCGCGAAATTTTCGAGGCGCTTGCGGCAATGTGGCAGGGGCCGGCGCCGAGTTCTCGTTTGCCGCTCTGGAAGGCCGTTTAAGCGCGCCGGCGCAGGACCTATTGCATGACATGGTTGCAGCCGATGAGATGATTGACGGAGAACGGTGTCCTCGGAACAGGCGCAAGCCTGCCTTCGCCGCCTGGAGACAGATTTCGAAGAAACGCCAGGTGGACGAATTGCGCGGCACGGGTGAAGGCGGCCGAGCGCGAAGGGCGGTGGAAGAAGCGCTGCAGCTGGATCGCGGAGTTGGAGCGCCTGGAACGGAAGCAAGCTGGCGGGCGAGACGCGGCTGGCACGGATGAAGCGGTGTTGTACACTGAACGTAATCAGACCGGAGGAAGCTCACTGCGACGGGGATTCTATGTCCGGCGCGAAGGTCATTGGGGTAGCGTGGCAAGCGAAGAAAAATTCGGCCGGCTGAAGCAGCTCATGGACACGGGCAAGGAGAAGGGCTACGTCCTCTACGACGAAGTCAACGAGCTGCTGACCGAAGACTATCCGGGCGGCCGCGAGCTCGACGATCTGCTGACCGAACTCGACACCGCCGGCGTCGAGATCCTCGAAGAGCCCAAAATCGAGTTCGACAAGAAGCTCGAAGAAGGCGAAGAGCCCGCCGACCTCGATCTGGTCCAGGACTTCAGCGACAAGACCAACGATCCGGTGCGCATGTACCTGCGCGAGATGGGCACGGTCCCGCTGCTCACGCGCGAAGGCGAAATCGAGCTGGCCAAGCGCATCGAGCGCGGGCAGGCCGCGGTGCGCAAAGCGCTGTCCCGCTCGCCGCTGGTGATTCGCGAAATTCTGGCGCTGGCCGAGACGCTGCGCAAGGATCCGACCACGGTGCGCGACATCCTGGTGATGCCGGACCTGGTGGTGACCGACGAGAACGTCGCCGAGCAGGCCGAAGAACTGCTCGACGACCATCGCGCGAAATCGAAAAGCACTACAAGAAAGCCCAGCAATTCCGGCAGAAACTGCAGGCCATCTCGCGCGGCATGAAGCCCAAGATGCACCGCTCGCTGCGCTGGAGCCTGGCGCGCACCATGGTGAACATCTCGCGGCTGATCCGCGGCATCCATTTCAGCTTCCGGCACGCGCCGCGCGCTGGCCGGGCAGCTTGCGCCACGCGGTCGAGGAGCTGCGGCCCATCGAGCGCGAGATCGCGCGCATCCAGCGCAAGCTGGAAACGTCCGTCGAACGGCGCGCACGGCGGCGCCGGCCGCGCTGCGCAAGGAACTGCGCGCAGCACAGCCAGCGCATCCAGCAACTGGAAGAAGAATCCGGCGCCAGCGCGACCGAGCTGCGCCGCACGCTGCAGATCGTCGAGCGCGGCGAGCATGGAAGCCGAGATCGCCAAGAAGCAGTTGATCGAGGCCAACCTGCGGCTGGTGGTTTCCATCGCCAAGCGCTACACCAATCGCGGGCTGCAGTTCCTGGACCTGATCCAGGAAGGCAACATCGGCCTGATGAAGGCCGTGGACAAGTTCGATTACCTGCGCGGCTACAAGTTTTCCACCTACGCGACCTGGTGGGTGCGGCAGGCCATCACGCGCGCCATTGCGGATCAGGCCCGCACCATTCGCATTCCGGTGCACATGATCGAGACCATCAACAAGCTGGTGCGCATGCAGCGGCAGTTGCAGCAGGATCTGGGCCGCGAGCCTACCACCGAAGAGCTGGCCGTCAAGATGGAGCTGCCGGTCGGCAAGGTGCGCAAGGTGCTGCGCATCGCGCAGGAGCCGATTTCGCTCGAAACGCCGGTGGGCGAAGAAGAAGAATCGCACCTGGGCGATTTCATCATCGACCGGCGCGTGGTGTCGCCGTCGGAAGCGGTGATCAATCTGAATCTGCGCGAGCAGACCGCGGAAGTGCTCAAGACGCTGAGCCCGCGCGAAGAGAAGATCATCAAGATGCGCTTCGGCCTGCAGGACGGCAGCGAGCACACGCTCGAAGAGGTCGGCCAGCACTTCGCGGTGACGCGCGAGCGCATCCGGCAGATCGAAGCCAAGGCGCTGCGCAAGCTGCGCCACCCCAGCCGCAGCCATCGGCTGCGCGCGTTCCTCGATACCACCTTGCACGACTGAACGTGCTTCCGCTTTTTCTTCTTCAGATCGGCGTGATCGCGTTATCGGCCCAAGCACTAGGCTGGATTTTTCGAAAATTGGGGCAGCCGAAAGTCACGGGTGAAATGACGGCGGGCATCGCGCTGGGCCCGTCGCTGCTCGGCTGGGTCGCGCCGCAACTGCATCAGTCGCTGTTTCCCGAAGCGAGCCTTGGATTACTGAACCTGGTCGGGCAGCTCGGGCTGATCTTCTACATGTTCCTGGTCGGGATGACGCTCAACGTCCAGCATTTGAAGGATCAGAGAGCGGTGGCGCTGGCGTCCAGCCTCAGCAGCATCGCGGTGCCGTTTATTTCCGGATTCGTTCTGGCCACGGCGTTGTATCGTCGACTATCGCTTCCCGGCGTGCCTCTAGCATCGTTTTCACTGTTCCTGGCGGTGTGCATGAGCATTACGGCGTTTCCGGTACTGGCGCGCATTTTGCACGAAACCGGGTTGATGGAGACGCGCCTGGGATCGGTAGCCATCGCGTCCGCCGCGTTCGGCGACGTGATCGCGTGGCTGATCCTGGCGGCGATTCTCGCGTTTTCCGCGCCGACGTTGCAGCAGCGGTCCTTGGGATTCACGCTGGCGGCTCTGGCGGGTTATGCGGGCACGATGTTGATCTTTCGATCGGCCTGGGCGCGCTTGCGAATTCACGAATTGGCCCCGGCCTTGATTGTCGCGATCCTGTCTAGCCTCGCTACAGAATGGATCGGAGTCCACGCTTTGTTCGGAGCCTTCTTCGCGGGCGTGATGATTCCGAAGACAATCGCGTTCATCGAAGAGACCAGGCGCACCGTTGAGCCACTGACCAATATTCTATTTCTGCCGGTATTCTTCGCGTTTACCGGGCTGCGTACGCGATTCGGGCTGGTGGTTGGGCGGGAATTGCTGGCCTATACAGCGATGATTCTGGCGGTCGCGGTAGCCGGGAAGTGGCTGGGCGCGATGCTGGCCGCGCGATCGATGGGCATGGGAAGCCGGGAAGCCAACGCGCTGGGAATTCTGATGAACACGCGCGGATTGGTCGAGTTGGTGATCCTGAGCATCGGCTTTGATCTACGGATCATTTCGCCGGCCGTGTTTTCGATGATGGTGATGATGGCGTTGGTCACCACGTTGATGACCACCCCGCTGCTGCGGGTTTTTTATGCTCCGACGAATGAGTCGCTTCGAAATGTTAACGCGCGTCATTTGCGCGGACGCGGACCGTAGTTTGTCAGCAGGTAGTTCAGAAAATTCTCGCGGTCTTCCGGTTTGATCTGCGCTCCGAAGCCGGTCATTTTGTTGAGTTCGCGATCCCACTGGGCGCGGGTCAGCCGCTCCTGCCGAATCATATCTTCGTCATGACACACCAGGCACGAGCTTTTGAATCCAGCGGGCTGACCGGAAGCGTTGCCCAGGAGGCTGGGAGCTGCGGGTGCCGAAGCCGGCGGTTTGACGGTCACGTTGACCCCCACGGTCTGCACTACGTTCCAGCCGTATCCCGACGGATTCCACTCCTCGACCATCGGCTGGGAATTACCCGCCGTATCCTTCGCGCGAGCCATCACGTTGTAGTAAGCTTCGCGTTCGGGAGTCCATGTGAACTGCCACTGCCGCCAGCCGAATTGCGATTTTTCGCGTCCCAACTCGGCGGCGCGCCAGGTGCGGCCCGAATCGACACTGATGTCTACCGCCGCGATCGGCCCGGCATCGCCACTCCACGCGACGCCGCGGACCGTTACTGGTTTGCCCGGAGGCGCAACCGTTCCATCCAACGGCGATGCGATCACGCTTTTCACTTTCAGGCTCGTCACCGGAACCATCTCTTCGGGTGTCAACGCGGTTCCAGGAGCGACGGGATGATCCGGCCGCCGGTATGCATTCTTCATCCAGAATCCGTCGAACTCTTTGTCGAGGACGGTGATCGACGTCACCCATTTCACCCACGAGTCGCTGGCCCAACCGGGGGCGATGACGCGCAAGGGGAACCCATGTTTCACGGGCAGCGTTTCGCCGTTCATCTCAAACGCGAGCAGCGTGTTCGGGTCCAGCGCCTTCTTCACCGTAATCGACCGGCGGAAATCCTGCATCTTGCCGAGCGGCACATCGGCGCCGTCGAACAGCACTTCCACAGCGGATGGCTTCACGCCGGCTTTCTTCAGCACGTCCGCGAGTCTGACGCCGCGCCAGCGCCCGTTGCCGATGCTGCCATAAGTCCATTGCGCACCAGCGACCGGCGGTTCGTATAACGACCGGCCATTCCCCGCACACTCGACTACTGCTATCAGTTCAGTGGACGGCATTCTCTTGAGATCGTCCATGGTCAGCGTGAGCGGCGTTCCCACTTCGCCTTCCACCTTCAATCGCCACTCGCTCAAATTCACCGCCGGCACGTAGACGTGGGTGCGAACGAAAAAATGCTCGATCGGCGTGATGTAGTCGGAGAAGCCGGAAAGCGGCATCTCCAGATCTTCCGGTCGCGTCGAACGCACGATCATGTCGCGCTTCTCGCGATCCTCGGCCAGCAGCAGGCCGCCGGCGGTCAGGAACAGAAAATTTCGGCGTGTGTGTGTCATTGGGTTAACTCTATCGTCCTGGATACGAGCGCTCCGTCTCGCACATCGACGGAAAAATCCTGCTTGCGACTTCCGTCGGTGACGCGGATCTGGTGCTGGCCAACCGGCAGCGTGAGGCTGACCGGCGTCTTCCGGGACTGTTCTTGTCCGTCGACAATGACGGTCAGTCCCGGCGGAACGGAAATCAGGCTGAGCGTTCCCGACGCGCGCGTCAGGTCGACGATCAAGCCGGTGTCTTGGGGAAGCTCGATAATGCGGTGCGCATCGCGAAAGCCCGCGTGCCGCACGACGAACGTGTGACGGCCCGTCGCGAGCGTCATCGTGCAGGGCGTGATGCATCGGCGTTCGCCGTCGAAGATGGCTTCGGCTCCGGCGGGCGACGTGGTCAGTTGAAAAATCGCATCAGCGGCGGGCTGCACCGGCCTCGGCGTGGGAGGCGGAGGAGGCTCGTCCGGTGTAGGCGCGGGCGTGGGCGCTGGCGTGTCTACAGGCGTTGGCGTGGCCTCCGGAGTTGGCGGAGGCGGTATCGGCGTTGGCGTGATTTCGGGCGCCGGCGTGGGCGTCGCGATCACCACGGTTTCCTGCTTGGGCGCGGTGACCCTCTGGATAAAGAAGAATGCCCCGAGACACACCGCCGCGACGACCAGAGCCGAGAGAATCACGTTGCGCCCGACATGGCTCGGCTCTACCGGCTGCATCCGCCGGGCGATCGGCTCGATCGCGATCACGGGTGTGGCGGCCGGTTGCGGTGGCATCGGCGGCGGGCCATCGTCGATGGTCTCCGCCATCCCGTCCTGCGACCCGACGGTGGGCATGTTCTGGCTCGAACCGCGCGGAATCGGCATCCAGCCGGGAGTCGTTTTGCAGGCCGTCGCCAGCGCGTTGATGAAATCCGTACACGATTCGTAGCGATCCGCCGGATTCTTTGACAGCGCCTTGCGCAGCACGGTTTCCACCTGCGGTCCGAGAGTCGGATTCAGCCGCTGCGGCGGCAGAGGCTCCTCGCGGACGATTTTGTACAGCAGCGTCGGCAGATATTCCGCGACGAACGGTTTTTCGCCGGTCAGCACTTCGTAGGCGACCACCGCCAGCGAAAACTGATCGGCGCGGCCGCTGATGGTCCCGCCTTGCACCTGTTCCGGCGACATGTAGCTGGGAGTGCCCATCATGGTGCCGGCCAGCGTCATCTGCTGAGAAACGATTTTCGCCACGCCGAAGTCGGTCACCTTGGCGGTGCCGTCCTCATGGATCATGATGTTGGCGGGCTTGATGTCGCGATGAACGATTCCCTTTTTGTGCGCGTAATCGAGCGCGGCGGCGGTCTGGCGAAAAATGCTGAGCAGCGTTTCCTTATCGGGCGTCTGTTCGCGCCGCAACATTTTTTCAAGCGGCGGGCCGTTAACGAACTCCATGAAGATGTACGCCATGCCGTTTTCCTCGGCGATGTCGTAGATGGTCACGATGCCGGGATGCGAGAGAATGCCGGCCGATTGCGCTTCGCGAAACAGGCGTTCGCGCAGGCGCTCACGCTCGGCTTCATCGGTAAGTTCTTGAAGGCGAATACTTTTAATCGCGATGGTGCGTCCGATCGCCGGGTCCTGGGCTTTGTACACAATGCCCATCGCCCCACGCCCCAATTCTCCGAGAATTTGGTAGCGTCCGATCTGCTCCACTTGTGCTTTGTATTTTAGCGCACCGGTCCGTGCGACCATTCGAGCATCGATTGCGAGCCGACTCCCATTTTAAAGAGCGATCCAGGCGGTCTTCAGATCGACGTACTTCTCCATGGCATGCAACGATTTGTCGCGACCGTGACCGGATTGCTTGAATCCGCCGAGCGGCACGGTCAAATCCGAGCCGCCATATGTGTTGACATGGACCATACCCGCATTGATGGCTCGAATCATACGATGCGCGGTGGCGAGGTTCGACGTCCAAACCGCGGCTGCCAATCCATACACCGTCGAGTTCGCGAGCCGCGCGGCCTGTTCCTCGGTGTCGAATCGCATGACGCCCAGCACCGGCCCGAACACCTCTTCCCGTGCGAGCGTCATTGCCGGTGTGACATTTTCGAAAATCGTCGGCTGCATGTAGTAGCCGCCGGTTTCCTGAAGGATACGGTTGCCGCCTGTCAGACGTGCTGCGCCTTCGGATTCGGCGACCTCGACATAACTTAGGCTCTTCTTTAACTGGGCGGCGCTCGAAACGGCGCCAATATCCGTGCTCAATTGCAGCGGATCGCCTATGGTAAGCTTCCGGGTTTCGGCGAGAAGCTTTTCCATGAAACGATCGTAAATCGAGGACTGAACCAGCAGACGCGATCCCGCGACGCATACCTGTCCCGAGTTGCGAAACATCCACACCGCCGATGTTTTCGCGGCCTGGTCCAGATCCGGAGCGTTGGCGAAAACAACGTTCGGCGATTTGCCGCCGAGTTCCAGAAACACCCGCTTCAAATTGGAGCGGCCGGAATATTCCATCAACCGGCGGCCCACTGCGCCGGATCCCGTAAAGGCAACCGCATCGACATCCATGTGAAGACCGAGCGCTTCGCCCGCAACCGTACCAAGACCGGTGACGACGTTCAATACACCGTCGGGAATTCCCGCCTCAGCCGCGAATTGGGCCAGCTTTAGGAGATTCACCGAGGCAATCTCGGAGGGCTTGAGCACAACCGAGTTTCCCGCCGCCAACGCAGGAGCAATCTTCCACGCTCCGATCATCAACGGAAAATTCCAGGGCACGATGACGCCCACTACGCCCAGTGGTTCGCGATGGACCAGGCCTAGAAACTCCGGCGCGGTTGGCGCGATTTCTCCATAGACTTTGTCCGCCGCTTCGGCGTAGTATCGGAACGTGGCTGCGGCGGACAGAGGCTCGGCTCGGTACGCCATGCCGATTTCGGTTCCGTTGTCGCGCACTCCCAGCACGGCCAGTTCGAGCGCATGCGCTTCGATCAGATCGGCCAGCTTCAACAACTTCTTCTTGCGCTCGACGGGCGCCATTCGCGACCAGGCGCCGCTTTCATAAGACCGGCGTGCTGCCGCTACCGCCTGGTCGATTTCGGCTCGAGATCCCGCCGCGATGGTCGTGAAAACCGCGCCATCGATGGGACTGAGAACGTCCAGGGTTGCGCCATCGCGACTGGCCGCGGGCTTCCCGCCGATCCAGTGCGTTTGCGCCGGCACAGATTCCATTCGCAGACGATCAATCAGACCTTGGTCCATCGCATTCAGACTTGCAAACCATCAGGCTCACTGTCAACGTGGCGGCGTCTGGGGAACGCAGCCGATTATCGCCCCGTAGACCGGGCGTCTTCGACGGCCGCAAGGAACTGGCGTGCTGTTTCCGTGATAAAGGCGGCTGCGGTCAGTTCGCCTCCGACTCCGATGGCCGATGCTCCCGCGCGCAGAAACGCTTCGGCATTCGATAGATTCACGCCGCCGGTCGGGATCATGGAGATGTGCGGCAACGCCGCCTTCAACGCTTTGATGTGACTCGGGCCGCCCACGCTGGAACAGGGAAAAATCTTCACCAGATCGCAGCCGTACTTCCAGGCGTTGATCACTTCGGTTGGCGTCAGCGCTCCGGGGATGATCAGCACGTTCTGATTGTGGGCGAATTTTAACACCTCTCCGATCAGCCCCGGGCTGACGATGAACTGCGCTCCCGCATTCATGCAGCGCTGCGCGGTGAAAGCGTCCAGCACCGTTCCCGCGCCGATCAGCACGTCCGGCATCGAGCGCGACAGCTCGGCAATTGCGTCGACTCCGCCCGGAACCGTCATGGTCAGCTCGATGATCGGAATGCCGCCGGCGCAAATCGCGTGCGACATATCAATCGCGGCTGCGGCAGTGGCGGCGCGGACCACCGGAATGATCCCAACATCCAAAATGCGTTTTTTAACTTCGTGTTTTTTCATCGCGCGATTCGGGCTGATGCGCCGGTCATCAAACGATGAACTTCTTCGAGGGTCGCCATGCTGGTGTCTCCTGGAGTGGTCATCGCCAGAGCGCCGTGGGCCGCGCCGCATTCAACCGCCCACTGCGGACCGCGGCCGGTGAGCAGGCCATAGATCAGGCCGGAAGCGAAAGAATCGCCGCCGCCCACCCGATCGTAGATCTCCAGGTCCTTGTGGAACTGCGCTTCGTAAAATGCGCCTTCGCAGTAGCAGATCGCGCCCCAATCGTTGCGTGTCGCCGTTGTGGCTCTGCGCAGCGTGGTTGCGACCACCGGAAACGGAAACTCCTTCACCACCGTTTCGATCATTTTCTTGAACTGGTCGATGTTAAGTTGAGTATGATCGACCTCGAAACCGAGCGCGGCGGAAAAATCCTCTTCGTTCCCGATCATCACATCCACCAGCGGCGCGATGCGGCGATTCACTTCCTGGGCGCGATTCTTCCCACCGATGCTGTGCCACAGCGACGCGCGATAGTTCAGATCGTAGGAGACGATCGCGCCATGGCGCCGCGCCGAGTGCATCGCCTCGGTCGCGACTTCCGGCGTGGTCTCGGAAAGCGCGCAAAAAATCCCGCCGGTATGAAACCAGCGGGTGTGGGCGAAAATGGCGTCCCAATCGATCTCGCCCGCCTTCATCCGGGACGCAGCCGTATTTCCGCGATCGGAACATCCCACGGCCGCGCGCACGCCGAAGCCGCGCTCCGTGAAATTCAATCCGTTGCGGACCGTGCGCCCTACGCCGTCATAATCCACCCAGCGAATCAGCGACTGATCCACGCCGCCCTGATAAATCAAATCCTGAATCAAGCGGCCGATCGGATTATCGGCGAGCGCGGTGACGATCGCGGTGTCGAGGCCAAAACAGCGTTTCAATCCCCGCGCGACGTTGTATTCGCCGCCGCCTTCGTGCACGTCAAAATGCCGCGCGGTTGCGATCCGGCGGTCGCCCGGATCCAGGCGCAGCATCACCTCTCCCAGGGCGACCAGGTCCCACCGGCAACCTTCTTTTTCGCGGATCTTCATCGCGCCAGCCATCCGCCATCCACGGCCAGAACCGCGCCGTGAATGTAATCGCTGGCCGAGGATGCCAGAAACACGGCGGCTCCGGCGAGGTCCTGCGGCGATCCCCATCGTCCCGCGGGAATCCGTTCCAGGATCTGACGGCTTCGCACCGGATCCTGGCGCAGGGCCGTGGTCACATCGGTTTCGAAGTAACCAGGCGCGATCGCGTTCACGTTGACGCCCTTCGGCGCCCACTCATTTGCCAGCGCTTTCGTGAGCTGCGCCACCGCGCCCTTGGCCGCCGCGTACGCCGGTACCAGAATCCCACCTTGAAACGAAAGCAGCGAAGCGATGTTGATGATCTTTCCGTGCCCCTGCGCCAGCATATGTTTCCCTGCAAGCTGCGCGAGTTGGAAAACCGCGCTCAGGTTGATTTGCAGAACGTCGTGCCAATCTTCCATCGAATAATCGACTGCGGGGCTACGCCGGATGATGCCCGCGTTGTTGATCAGGATGTCGATGGAGCCGAATTCTTGAATCGTAATCTCCACCAGGCGTGCTGGCGCGTCTGATTCAGCAAGATCGGCCACAGCAGCGACAGCTTTGACGCCCGCTGCGCGAGCCTTTCCGCAAACGTCGTCAAGGCCAGCGCGTTTGGAGCCATGCACAACCACGTTGGCGCCAGCCTCAGCCAAACCGATCGCCATCGCGGCTCCCAAACCTCTTCGCGATCCGGTAACCAGCGCGTTCTTTCCCTTCAGGCTGAGCGCATCAAGAATCATGCGTCGAGTTGGAGAGACCTTGGATCATGTGGACAACTCCTGTATCATAACAAGCGGTTTCTCAACCAGAGTCTCTTCAACGCTCAGCCCGCATGGCAGCCAGCGGTTCCGTCCGCACCCACCCGTCAAACTCGCGCCCGATAAGACCCTCAAGCTGGCGGATATCTTGGCGATAAAACTCGACGAGGTACTGCCGGTCCGCCGGATCCATTCGCGCGGCCCCGGGTTTGCGAACCAGCATGCGGCGGATGTGTGGTCGCAAACTCGTGGGGGTCAAATGGGCGGCCGCTTCCCAAAATCCAGAGCGCCTCAACCATGCGACCGCGGCCATGCGCGGGACTTGGGTCTCCATGTGCCGTCGGGTCATGTCAGGCGCAAATCCCGGATCGACACCAAGAAACCGGCAAATTTCTTCGAACACACGGCTCGGGCGCGCCTTGAAATCCTCGTAAAGCCCGACCCATACATTCCGCCCGAAGCGGTCCAGGTAGCGGGCGATTTGTCCAGCATAAAGTCCGAATTCTAGAAACGGATAGTGAATGCAGAACTGCGGGGTGCGGTGGCGCAGATTTCTCTCAATGTGTTCGCGAAACGTCCATCTGATTGCTCCGTTTCCGAGCCCATGAAGGTACTGTGAGAAGGCCCGTTCCGCGGGGTCGCGCAACATGATCAGGATCTTGGCGTCCGGAATCCTTTCGGCGATCCGTGCGGCTGCCGTGGGCGACCACAGATAACAAACGCTCGCTTCGCCCAGCGCCAATTCCTCTTTGGCGTTCGCAAAGAGGCGTAGATAGTCTTTGTTGTGCTGGACGATCCCTCCGAAGCGCTGTTCGCGCATCGAACCGGCGAGGAACTCGCGCAGACAACGCTGATCGCGGATGAGCGCACGTTGGCGCGCAGCCTCGAAATTTTCCTCTCGGATTTCCGCGGCAAAGAAGTTCGGCTCCTTAACCGGACTCATGTAAATCTGGGGATGCTGGTCCAGATAGTGATAGAGCGACGACGTACCGGCCTTGGGTGCGCCGACAAGAAAGAAATTCGGAAGCCTGCACATCTACGGGGGCAACAGAAATGCTACCACCGGATCTTGGGAGATGCTACCGCTAGATCGTCTCGGGCACCATCTCGATCGCGCCGCACGGGCATTCTTCGACGCACAGACCGCAACCTTTACAGTATTCGTAGTTAAACTGGAAGCGCTTGCCGGGGCCGAGCTTCGTCACAGCATTGTCAGGACACATGCCATAGCAGTTGTCGCATTCGAAACAGTTGCCGCAGGAAAGGCACCGCCGGGCTTCGAACAAAGCATTGCTCTCATTCAGCCCGCCGACCACCTCTTCGAAAGTGGCCTGGCGGCGGATAAGATCGAGCTGCGGCTGGACGGTCTGGGGCGCGTCCGCGTAATACCACGGATTCAGTTGATCGAATGCGGCCAGCGCGTGTTTGGGTGCAGCCGCGAAAATCTCTCCACGCAAAAAGGCGTCAATATTTCGTGCGGCTTTCTTTCCATGCCCCACGGCAACTGTCACGGTGCGCTCCGACGGGACCATATCGCCGCCGGCGAATACCCCCGGGCAGCCGGTCATCATCTGGGCGTTGACCTTCACCGTTCCGTTCTCAAATGCGAGTCCTTCGACGTTCTTCAGGAAGCTCAAATCGACGTCCTGGCCGAGCGCCAGCACCAGCGAATCGGCTTCGATGGTTTCAAATTCGCCCGTTGGTTGAGGAAAACCGGTGTCATCCAGCTTCATTTTCTCGACGACGAAAGAGCTCTCGTCCGCTTCTTTAATCGTGGAGAGCCACTTGATCTTGATCCCCTCTTCGAGCGCTTCCTGCACTTCCAGGTCATGGGCCGGCATCTTTTCGCGCGTCCGGCGGTACACGATCAGCGCCTCGGTCGCGCCCAGCCTTTTCGCCGTGCGCGCGACGTTGAGCGCGGTATTTCCGCCGCCGTAAACCAGGACCCGGCGACCCAATACGGGCGGCTCGCCAGTTTCCATCCCGCGCAACACGGACAGTGCGTCAAGAATCCGGCTGGCGTCTCCGGCAGGAATGTAGGCCCGTTTCGCAAGATGCGCTCCCACGGCCAAAAATGCCGCATCGAACCCGCCTTGTTTTATCGCCGCCGCGAGATCGTCCACTTTGGTGTTGAGCCGAAACTCGACGCCCATCTCGACAATGCGCCCGACCTCCGCATCCAGGATCTCGCGCGGCAGGCGGTATCTCGGAATGCCGAAGCGCATCATGCCGCCCGTCATCGGACCGGCCTCAAAGATCGTCACACCGTGGCCAAGCCGAGCCAGGTGATACGCCGCCGACAATCCCGACGGACCGGCGCCGACGATCAGGACCTTCTTACCGGTCGATGCCGCGGTGGCCGGGAATTTCCAACCCTGGCGAATCGCTTCATCGCCCAGGAATCGTTCCACGGCGTGGATGTTTACGGCCTGATCCAATTGGCCGCGATTGCACGATGATTCACAAGGGTGATAGCAAACCCGGCCCATGATGGCTGGCATGGGGTTGTTCTGGACCAGCGCCTGCCAGGCGCGGAAGTAGTCTCCCGATTCGGCATAGTACAGCCATCCCTGGATGTCCTCGCCCGCGGGACACGCGTGATTGCAGGGCGGCATGCGATCGAGATAAACGGGCCTGCTGGTGCGCCAGCTACCCGTATGATTGGCCAGGCTGGAACCCGCGTCGAGCGTCGTGGCAAATGGTTTGTGCATGTTTCTACCTATTGAGACCGAACACCGCAATATTGCGGTCCGCGATCGCCTGGATCAATCCGATGCGCTTGGTGTCGGGTGGTTTGCCGAACAGGTGCGCGAAGCGTTTCTGGAGCTTCAGGTACTCCTCCACCGGAACGCGACGCCGGATCGGCGTGCGATCCGTAATCTCGCCGTGTTCGCCTTCAAACAGCGGGAAGAGCCCGGTTTCGACCGCCAGCCGCGCAACCTTGATCGTGTCCGCGGCGCCGAACCCCAGCCCAAGGGGCACGGCACATGAACATGGATATAGCGCGCTCCGTGCATGCCCATGGCTTTGGTAACCTTCGCCTCCAGGTCGCGCAGATTTGCAACGGAAGCTGTGGCGACGTAAGGAATTTGGTGCGCCATCGCGATCAGCGGAACGCTTTTGCCCTGTCCGAACTTTGCGCCGGGCTCGTCGCCGGTCACCGGAGTGGTCGCCGTTCGCGCCGCTGGCGGCGTCGCGCTCGAACGCTGCACGCCGGTATTCATGTAGGCTTCGTTGTCGTAACAGACGTACAGAACATCGTCGTTGCGTTCGAACATCCCCGACAGGCAACCGAGGCCGATGTCCGTCGTGCCCCCGTCGCCGCCCTGGGCCAGGACACGAACTCCATTCTTTCCTTTGACTTTCATCGCCGCGGCGATTCCCGTCGCCACCGCCGGCGCGTTGCCGAACAGCGAATGCATCCAGGCCACCTGCCATGACGTTTCGGGATATGGCGTGGAGAAGACCTCCAGGCATCCGGTGGCGTTTGCGACAATCAGTTGATTGTGTGTCGCGCGCATTGCCGCGTCGATGGCGTAGCGTGCGCCCAGCGCTTCCCCGCAGCCCTGGCAGGCGCGATGCCCACAATTGAGCCCGTTGGTCCGATCCATGCTGGCCTGCAGCGAACGGTCGGACTCATCGAGCAGCCGATTCCCCACTGTAAAGGTCCCGGTTTGGTAGAACTTGAAGGTTTGTGTCGACATGCGTTGCTCCTACCCAATCCGGGCTGCCACCTTACCGATATCGAGAAGAATATTTTCGGCCACCGGCCCGGAGCGCCGAAGTTTACTCTCCCGCTCCAGGTGCCTCTGAATGATTCCGACGTTCAGATCCAGGAATGTCACAGGCTCCAACCGATCCTGTCGGGCTTCGCCGAACAGCTTGCGGAGCGAAGCTTTGGTTATTGCGCGGCCGCCAAGGCCGGCGATGACCGTGTAGATCTTCGTCGAAAGGCCGGCGAGCGCCATCCGGACATCCGTCGCCACGATGCCGCCAATACCCACCGCCAGTGATTTTTCGAGCACAATGACGCGCTCGGCGCCGTTTACAGCTTCACGAACAGCCGCCAGCGGGAAAGGACGGAAGGTGCCGATGCTCAAAGAGCCGATCTTCACACCCTCCTCGCGTAAGTCATCCACGACGTTCCTGAATCGTGCCGTTCACCGATCCCAGCGCAACCACGATCGTATCGGCGCCTTCGGTGCGATAACCCCGTAACAGGCCGCCCGATGCGCGGCCGAACTGAGCTTCGAATTCCTCACCTAGCGCAGGAATGCGTTCGAGTGCGCGGAGTTGCTTGTGATGCGAGAGATAGCGGACCTCAGTGAACGCTTCCGGGCCGACCATGGCTCCCATAGACATCGGAGCGGCCGGATCGACTACCTGGCGCGGCTCGAACGGAGGCAGATACGCGTCTACCTGCGCCTGGGTGGGCAAGTCGACGCGCTCATAGGCGTGCGTCAGAATAAAGCCATCGATGCAAACCATGACCGGACAGGAGAGTTCCTCGGCCAGGCGGAAGGCCTGAATGTGCAGATCCGCCGCTTCCTGGTTGGTCTCGGCAAAGAGTTGAATCCAGCCGGCGTCGCGCATCGACATGGAGTCCGAATGATCGTTCCAGATGTTGATGGGAGCCCCGATGGCGCGATTTCCGATAGTCATCACAATGGGCAGCCCCAGGCCGGACGCGTTGTAAACGGCTTCCGCCATGAACAGCAATCCCTGGCTGGCTGTGGCTGTATAACTGCGGGCTCCCGCCGCCGACGAGCCGATAGCAACTGACAGTGCCGCAAATTCCGATTCGACGTTAATAAACTCGCACGGCGCGAGTTCCCCGGACTTCACCAGTTCGCTGAGCGCCTCGACGATATGCGTCTGGGGCGTGATCGGATACGCGCAGATCACTTCCGGACGGCACAGCGCGATTGTTTGCGCCACCGCGCGAGAGCCTTCAATCTGCTTAAGCATGAAGAACCTCTTTCGTCCGGATGCTTTCGTACGCCTCCAGGGCGGCAGCCGCGTTTCCATCGGCGATCTTGGCCGGAAACCGGTCGCGAATCGCCGCGACCACCGATTCGATCCGCAGCAAGCCTGTCACACCCGCAAAGCCGCCCAACAAAGCGGCATTTGAAAGAGGACGGCCGACGTGCTTCATTGCCAGCTCACTGGCTGGGATGGTACGGCAATGCCCTGGCGGCAATTTCTTGACGAGTTCCTCCACTCCCAGCTCTGCGAAGCCGCGCGTGGAGTTCAGCAGAATATAGCCTTCTGCGGACAAGCCGTCAAACAGGTCCATCTGGTGAAGTAGCGTCGGATCTTGAATGATCAACGCGTCCGGCTGCATTACCGGCTCCCGCAAGCGTATAGCACGCTGGTCGATTCGGCAGAATGCCATTACCGGGGCTCCGGTCCGCTCGGAACCGAAGCTCGGAAATGCCTGGGCATGCTCTCCCTCGAGGAAAGCAGCGACCGATAACAATTCGGCCGCGGTCACCACGCCTTGGCCACCTCGCCCGTGAATTCGGATTTGGAACATCGCCCTTGCAGGTGCACGTCGGCAGCCAGTCGGTTCGGCAAACGTATGATCCGGAAACGAATCGAAAAGGCGTGCTCTTACCCGATTCCTGGTGCGGCGTAGTTGAGCGAATTGACGCAGGTATCGGTGCCAACTCACGGATGCAGGAGCGCCACTTCGATTTTCCCTCTAGTTGTTAACAAGATCCGCATTGGCGAGTTGCGTGCACCATCCGTGCGAAAGGAGACGGTATGTCAAAGCGAATTACATTGCTATTCGGCGCTTGTGTTTTTGCAATCATCGGTCTCAGCGGCCAGGACGCGCCGGTGATCAAAAAGACCGCGATCACCCCAAGCTCTCCCGTTTCGGGAAAAGACAATTTCATGACCTACTGCGCCACTTGCCATGGCAAAGACGCCAAAGGCAATGGTCCGGCAGCGGACGCGCTAAAAAGAGCGCCCGCCAATTTAACGGAGTTGAGCGTTCGAAACGGCGGCAAATTTCCCGAGCTGCGGGTGATCCGCTATATCAAGGGCGACGATGTGATCGCGGCTCACGGCTCCAGAGACATGCCGGTTTGGGGAAAGCTGTTCCGCTCATTGGGCGAAGATTCGGCTACCGTCTCGCTGCGAGTCTCAAACCTGATCGATTATCTGAAATCGATTCAGTCGAATTAGACCGCGCGGGTTCAGCCGGCGTACTGCATCATCAGCATGAATCCGAAGTCCATGTGATACTGCTGATGGCAGTGCACCAGTGTCGCCCCCGGATGGGACGCGACCAGATCCACCTCCACCGTTCGCCACGCCGGGACCACGACGGTATCCTTGAACACGCCTGACGTGGCCTTGTCAGCAAAACGCGTAATTTCGAAATTGTGCCGATGCACATGCATGGGATGCGCTTCCGAACTCTGATTATCGAAAATCATCCGATAGCGGCGGTTCGCGCTGACTATCAGCGGAGGCGTGTTCGGAAACATCTTGCCGTTGATGGTCCATTTGTGCCCCGAGCCGGCGCGAATCGTCATCGGGAACTTGCCATCCGGATCGGGATGTTTCTCGCTCCCGCCGAACCGCGTGTAATCCCACGCGAACTCTTCCGGGTAGGCCCAACGAGGGGGACCTTTTTGATCAGCGTACTCGACGACGATTCCCATGCCGGCGTTGCGCTGTGCGTCGCGAGTTTCACCAAGAATCCAGACGCCGGGACGGTCCATGGTGACCATCGCATCTATGCGCTCTGCTGGGCCGAGTTCCAACATGGGAACGGGCTGCGGCGAAGCGACCGCGTTTCCATCCAGCGCGTTTCCATCCAATGCTACGACGTTGAACTTATGCCCGGGCAGCGAGAGCCGGTGAGTCAGCGTCGCGCTCGCGTTCAAGATGCGGAACAGAACCCGTTGCCCCTGACGGACGCGGACCGGCTCCCCGCCGCCGAGCATTTTGCCGTTGATCGAAAAAGTTTTGAAGGCGACATCCATGTCCTGGTCGAAATACGCGTCCCATTCGTGCAGCAGGATGGGAACCTCCAGGTCATACGGCGCTGGATCGCTCACGGGATCGACGATCACCATTCCGAACTGACCGGAATAAGTGGTCTTATGCAGGTTCCTGCCCGCGTGACCATGGCTGTGATACCAGCGGGTTCCGGAGGGGCTCGCTATGAATTCATAGCGCCGCTGCTCGCCGGGCATCACCGGAGGCGTTCCCTCTTCGTGCGCGCCATCCACTTCCGGTGGGATATGAAATCCGTGCCAGTGGACCATTTCGTGTTCCTTGGTTTCATTGAACACATCGACCACAACGGATTTGCCTTCCTTCATTCGAAGAAGCGGGCCGGGTGTCTGGCCGTTGTATCCAGTCGTTTTCACGAATCGCCCTGGAGAAACTTCGAAATTCAGGTCTGCGATGCGGAGCGTGATGTCTGCGGGAGTCTCCGCGCGCAACGACGCCGCGGAAAGGCATCCGCCGGCGATCGACAACAGTTCGCGGCGCGTCATCACATCCTTCAGCTTAACGTGACGGGAGCAGCGCGTTCGTCTTCGGCGATCTCCTTCGCCTGAATCGGCACAGGAGTGAACCGTGCCTGGAAGAAACGCAGATACTGCGGCTCGTAAGCGATCTTCAAGCCTCCCATGCGATCGCGCTCCTCGTATACGCTCAGAATCGACTCCGCGGTGACGTCCATATGCGCCTGCGTATAGACGCGCCGCGGGATCGCCAGCCGTACCAATTCGAGGCGCGGTTTACGCTCGAGGCCCGTTTCGGGATCGCGTCCAGCCGAAACGATTCCGCGCTCCATGGCCCGCACTCCTGAATCGAGGTAGATCGCGGCGGCGAGGCTTTGCGCGGGGCAGAGTTCCTGCGGGACATGCGGAAGGAATGCGCGCGCGTCGAGGAACACGCCATGGCCGCCGATGGGCAGCACGATGGGGATGCCCCAACCATGCAGCTTCTCGCCGAGGTATTCCACCTGGCCGACGCGAGCGCGCATGTGCTCGTCCTGGACGGATTCTTCGATTCCGGTCGCGACCGCTTCCATGTCCCGCCCGGACATTCCTCCGTAGGTGTGCAGACCTTCGTAGATCACCACCATGTTGCACGCTTTTTCGGCGATCTTTTCATCGTTGAGCGCCAGGAAGCCGCCGATATTCGCCAGCGGATCTTTCTTTGCGCTCATGGTGCAGCCGTCGGTAAGGGAGCAGATTTCGTGAACGATCCTGGCAATGGGCCAGGCACACTCGCGCTGCTGATTGAAGTAGGCATTTTCGGCGACGCGCGTTGCATCCAGAATCAACAGCACTCCGTAGCGCCGCGTCAACTCCCGGACCGCGCGAAGATTTTCAAGCGATACCGGCTGGCCGCCGGCCATGTTCACGGTCGTGGCCAGGCTCACGTAGGGCACGCGGCCTGGATTGGCGCGCAACACGTCCTCCAGCTTTTGCAGGTCGACATTCCCCTTGAACGGATGCTGGTTGGCAGGTTCGTGCGCCTCCGGAATGATCACATCGACAAACCGCCCCCCGGCCAGCTCCTGATGGACCCGCGTGGTGGTGAAGTACATGTTTCCCGGAATGACGTTGCCGGGCCGGATCAGAATCTTCGAAATCAGGTGCTCGGCGCCGCGGCCCTGATGAGTCGGGATCACGTATTTGTATCCGTAAACCCGTTGGATACTCTCCTCCAGGCGGTAAAAGCTGCGGCTGCCGGCATAAGCTTCATCGCCTACCATCATTCCAGCCCATTGCCGGTCGCTCATCGCATTGGTCCCGGAGTCCGTCAACAAGTCGATATAGACGTTGTCGGAGCGCAGCAGGAAGGTGTTGTACCCGGCAACCGCGATGGCCCGCTCGCGATATTCACGGGTGGTCATTCGGACCGGCTCGACCACTTTGATTTTGTACGGTTCTGCCCAGCTTCTGCGAGTTAAGGTAGGCATAGCTCCCTCCTGAAGATCGGGTCAAAACACCCAATTCGGCACGAGACGCCATGTTGATTGGCGCATCGACCGGTCTTGGGCGTGGTTTCCTCCAGGGTAAGGGCAAACTTAGGGCCATTACAGCCGCTGGCTGCGCGCATCCGATGCGCCGGGAGTATCGGTGCGCGGAATGATCAGGTCGACCAGGCTGGCGACAGTCTTCATCTGGCCGGCGACGAAGAACCTTGGCGTATACGCGGCTCTGATGTCGACCGGAGTTTCGTTCTGTTGAGTTTGCGCCGCTGCGGGCAGAGCTACCGCGGCCGCGGCAATCGATCTAATGGCCGCTCGGCGGTTTTTATGATATTGACCATGATACGCCGCCAGTTGCGCGAATCGCCGATGTGTTGTCTGATCGAGAGCGTGGGTTCGCGACTGCTCGGATGGTGGTACGTCTGTATCGGCCTGGGATTCGGGATACTCGGGCTGCGAAATTTCCTGCTCGGCACGGGGCCCTGGCCGGTTGTACTCCGCTGCGTGATCGCCGCGGGATTCGTCGTCCTCGGCGTCGCGACGCTGCGCGCGCCACGCTCCCACTAGCGTCTGCCGGCGAGCATCTTCTGGTAGGCCGTCGTGAGTTGTTTTCGAGCCTTCTCCCCCAGCGGGGCCGGTAGTTCGGCCGGCCGATAACGGCGGCACAGTTCCACGGTCTTGCGGAGGCTTTCGGCAAACTCGACGCAGGGAGCGCAACCGGCAAGGTGGCTCTCGATATCCCGGCAGGCATCCGGCGGGAGTTCGAGATTCAAATAGTCAGAGAGCAGCGAAAAAATCTCCTTGCACCGCTCCGCGCGTTCGTGAGCTTCCATCTCAGCCTCCTCATCGATTGCCGGCAAGAACCCTCCGACCGCCGTCCGCCCGGAGATAATCATCAAGTTTCTGTCGCAAAGCCAGCCGCGCGCGATGCAGCCGCGTCTTGACTACATCTTCGGTCAGCTCCAGAATCTGAGCCGTCTCGGTCGTCGATAACTCCTCCATGTCTCGCAGCAAGACTACCTGCCGATGGTTTTCGGGTAGTTCCCGGATCGCCCGTTCGAGAACTTCCTTCATCTCGGTTCGCATGAAGCGATCGTCCGGCTGCGCGGACCAATCGGCGATCTGAAGCCTGACGTGACCTTCCGCTCCATCCATGGCCGGGAGAAAATCGTCGAGCGAAAGCTCACGCGATGGCGCGAACACGCTTTTGCGACGCTTCATCAGACACGCATTCTTGGCGATGCGGAAAACCCACGAACGGACCCGCTCCGGCTCGCGCAGATCGAGGAAGTTCTCGAACACTTTGAGCAAGGTCTCCTGCGCCACGTCTTCAGCGTCTTCCCGTTGCCCGCACATCAGCCAGCTGTAGTGAAAAATCTTGGCGCGAAAATGCTCCACAAAGCGTTCAAACGCATCGGGATTTCCGGCAATCAACTGCCGTGCGAGTTCAACTTCGGTTTCCCGTTCCAAAAGCCAGTGCCGTTTCCAATTGTAGCGGTCCCTTCAAAGATGCAGCGGGAAGAAAAGGGTGACGCCGACGTCACCCCGGCCTCACGATTGCATCGTGAGAGTCAGTGGGAATGAACAAATCGCTGATCTTTCTGGCTTTATTGGCGCTACCGGCGTGGGCGCAGGATCCCATGTCGCTAAAAGACGCAGTTCACTTGGCGCTGAACCAAAACAAGTCGATTGCGGCCTCTGGCGCCGCGCGAAAAGCCGCGAACGCTCGAATTGCGGAGGCGCGAAGTGGCAACCTGCCGAAGGTCAACTACTCAGAGTCCTGGGCGCGCAGCGACAATCCGGTCTTTGTATTCTCCTCGCTGCTGACGCAGCATCAATTCGGGGATCAGAATTTCCAGATCGGTCCGCTGAATCGGCCCGATTTTCTGAACAACTTCCAATCCCAGGTCACCGCGGATCAAACGCTCTACGACGCGGGTCAGACCAAACATGCGGTTCGTTCGGCGGAGTTGACCAAAGACATCACGACAGAGGAAGGCCGGCGCACCCAAATGGAAGTGATCGCGGGCGTGATCCGGTCCTATTACGACGCGCTGTTGAGCGCGGAGCAGCTCAACGCCACCAGCCAGGCCATGCGCTCCGCCGAAGCCGACCTCGATCGCGCCCAGTCGGTCCGCACCGCGGGAATGTCCACCGACGTGGATGTGCTCTCGATCCGCGTGCACCTGGCCGGCGTTCGCGAACAGCAGATCCGCCGTCAGGCGGACCTGGATGTGGCGCGCGCCGCGCTGAACGACGCGCTCGGTCTGCCGCTGGACACGCCGCACAGCCTCGACTACCCCGCTGGCGCCGTTGAATCTGCCGGAAGGATCCTTGCGGATTATGAAAAGAACGCGCTTGCGGAGCGGCCCGAGGCCCGCCAGGTGAAGCTCGCCACCAGCCTGGCCGAGAATCAGGCCGCCACCGCGCACAGCAATCTTCTGCCGCAGGTGAGCGCTCACGCCGCCTTCGAAGCGGACCGGCAGCGCTTCTACGACGCGGGCGGCGCCAACTGGCTGGTCTCGATCGGGCTGCGCTGGAACCTTTTCAACGGCTTCAGCGACAAGGCGCGCATCGAAGAAAGTACCTTCGCGCTGCGCCGGAGCGAGGCCGAGGAGCAGAGCGCCGGTTCCGCGATCCGGCTGCAGGTCCGCCGGGCCTACGCCGATCTGCGCGCCGCCCAGCAGCGCATCGAAGTGGCCAAGGCAGCCGTCGCGGAAGCCGAGGAGAGTCTTCGCATCACGCAGAACCGCTACGAAGCCGGGATGAGCAACGTCACCGACCTGCTTGCGCACCGAGACGGCGGTGCTCGAAGCGCGGACCCGGCATCTGGCGGCGATCCACGATCAGCGCATCGCCGCCGCCATGCTGGAACTGGCCGCGGGAACGCTGACCGCGGACTCGGAGGTTCTGAACTAAATGACGAAGCAAGTCTCCTGATCTCGATTCCCTTCGCGCTCTGGCTGGCCGGATGCGGCGAAGCGCCGCGCGAGCGAGCCGAAACCGCGTCGTCCGCCCGCCGTTGCGGTGTCTACCGTGACGGCGGCGACCGAGACATGGCCGTCGATCTACGAAGCCACCGGCACGGTTCGCGCCCGCACCTCCGCCGTGATCTCCGCGCAAGTTGATGGGCTATGTGCGCGAAGTGAAGGTGCAGATCGGGCGACCGCGTGCGCGAAGGGCAGCTGCTGGTCACTCTGGATCCGCGCGATCTGGACGTCAGCTCGCGCCGCGCCGAGGCCGCCCGCGAGGAAGTCCGCAGCGGCGATGCCGGAGGCCGACAGCGCCGTCGCGGCGGCGAAAGCCAATCTCGATCTGGCGCAGGCGACGTTCAGCCGCATGCAGGAACTGTTTCAGAAGAAGTCGATTTCGAACCAGGAGTTCGACGAAGCCTCGGCCCAGCTGAAAGCGGCGCAAGCGGCGTACGAGATGGCGCGCGGCGCGGCGCGCTCAACTGAACGCGAAGCTGGCGCAGGCCGAGCAGGAAGTGCGCGCCACCGAGGTCACGCGCAGCTACGCCGAGGTGCTGGCGCCCTTCGCCGGCGTGGTCACCGCCAAGTCGGTGGAGCCGGGCAACCTGGCGCTGCCCGGCGCGCCGCTGCTCACCATCGAGCGCGAAGGCGCTTACCGGCTGGAAGCGTCGGTGGAAGAATCGCAGCTGGCGGCGATTCGCGTGGGCCAGCCGGTGTCGGTGACGCTGGACGGCGTCGATCGCACGCTCGATGCGCGCGTCTCGGAAATCGTGCCCGCGGTGGATGCGGCTTCGCGCGCCTACATCGTCAAGATCGATCTGCCCGCGATTGCCGGCGCTTCGCTCCGGGCTCTTCGGACGCGCGGCGTTTCAGCTTGGGCAGCCGGCCGGTGCTGGCGATTCCGGCGGCGGCGGTCACCGAGCGCGGCCAATTGCAATCGGTTCTGGTGGCGGAAAACGGCGTCGCGCACACGCGCCTGATCACCACCGGGCACAAGAGTCAAGGACCGGGTCGAAGTGCTCTCCGGCCTGACCGCCGGCGAAAAGGTGATCTTCCCGGTTCCGCCGGGTCTTGTCGGATGGAGCCAGAGTGGAGGTCCGGCAGTGAACGCGGAACGCCAGCTCGGACCCGCGGGAAAGTTCGCCCAGGCCTGGATCGGCTCGAAGCTGACGCCGCTGGTGATCGTCGGCTCGCTGCTGCTCGGCGCCTTCGCGGTGTGGAAGCTGCCGCGCGAGGAAGAGCCGCAGATCATCGTGCCGATGGTCGACGTCTTCGTCCAGATGCCCGGCGCGTCGGCGCGCGAAGTGGAAGAGCGCGTCACCAAGCCGATGGAAAAGCTGCTGTGGGAGATTCCGGGCGTCGAGTACATCTACTCCACTTCCAGCCCCGGCATGTCGATGGCGATCGTGCGCTTCCTGGTCGGGCAGGACGAAGAGAAGAGCATCGTCCGGCTGAACCAGAAGCTGTACGCGAATCTCGACCTGATTCCGCCCGGCGCTTCGCCGCCGCTGGTGAAGCCGCGCTCGATCGACGACGTGCCGATCCTGGCGCTGACGTTCTGGAGCAAGCGCTACGGCGATTTCGAGCTGCGGCGCATCGCGGCGCAGGTGGACGACACCATCAAGCAGACGCCGGACGTTTCCGCGGTGGCTCTGATCGGCGGCCAGCGCCGCGAGATTCGCATCACTCTGGATCCGGCGCGCCTCGGCGCCTACAATCTTTCGCCGCTTGCAGGTGGTCGGCGCGCTGGGCCTCTCCAACCGCCGCCTGCCGTCGGGCGAATTCGCCAGCGGCAACCAGCGAATATCTGCTGGAAACCGGCGAGTTCCTGCGCACCGCCGACGACGTCCGCAACGTGGTGGCGGGCGTCGCCAACGACAAGCCGATCTTCGTGCGCGACGTCGCCGCAGGTGACCGACGGCGGCGAGGAGCCGTCGCAATACGTGCGCTTCTCCGATGGGAAGGGCTTCTATCCGGCGGTGACCATCGCGATCTCCAAGCGCAAGGGCACCAACGCCGTCACGGTCGGCGAGGACGTCCTGCAGCGTCTGGAGCCGCTGCGCGGCAGCGTGATTCCCTCCGACGTCGAGATGACCATCACCCGCAACTACGGCGACACCGCGAAGGAGAAATCGAACGAGCTGCTGTGCCACATGCTGATCGCCGTGATCTCGGTGAGCGTGCTGATCGCCATCACGCTGGGCTTGCGCGAATCGCTGATCGTGTTCATCGCCATTCCCGTGACGCTGGCGCTGACGCTGACGGTCTTCTATCTCTACGGCTACACGCTGAACCGGATCACGCTGTTCGCGCTGATCTTCTCCATCGGCATCCTGGTGGACGACGCCATCGTGGTGGTGGAGAACATCGTGCGCCACTGGCGCATGCCGGCCAATCGCGAGCGGCCGCCGTTCGAAGTCGCCGTCGAAGCCGTGGACGAAGTCGGCAACCCCACCATCCTGGCCACGCTGGCCGTGGTCGCCGCGATTCTGCCGATGGCGTTCGTCGGCGGGCTGATGGGGCCGTACATGCGGCCCATCCCGATCGGCGCCAGCGCCGCCATGGTCTTCTCGCTGCTGGTGGCGTTCATCGTGACGCCGTGGGCGGCGGTGCGGATTCTCAAGCCGGGCGGGCATCATGACGGCGAACGGGAGGACTTCGTCACGCGGCTCTACCGGCGCTTCATGGGCAGCCTGCTGCACCGGCCCGTCCTGCGCTGGAGCTTTCGTCGGCGGCGTGGTGGTCCTGCTGCTGGCCTCCGTGCTCGCTGTTCTACTTCGGCTTCGTCAAAGTCAAGATGCTGCCGTTCGACAACAAGAGCGAGTTCCAGGTGATCGTCGACATGCCCAACGGCACCACGCTCGAAGAAACCGCGCGCGTGACGCAATTGCTGGCCGAGGAGACGCAGAAGCAGCGCGAAGTGGTGAACGTCCAGACCTACGTCGGGAACGGCGTCGCCCTACAACTTCAACGGCCTGGTGCGCCACTACTACCTGCGGCGCGGGCCGAATGTGGCCGATATCCAGGTGAATCTGCTGCCCAAAGAGCGAGCGCAATCTGCAGAGCCACGAGATCGCCAAGCAGGTGCGCGACCGCATTCTGCCCATCGCCGAGCGCTATGGCGCGCGCATCAAAGTGGCCGAAGTGCCGCCCGGCCCGCCGGTGCTCGAAACGCTGGTCGCCGAAGTCTACGGCCCGAGCATGGACGGGCGGATCGCGCTGGCGCGGCAGATCCGCGATCTGTTCAAGCAGACCAACGGCGTCGTCGACGTCGACTGGTACGTGGAAGACGATCAGCCGAAGTACCGCCTGTCGGTCGACGAGGAAAAGGCCGCCCTCAACGGCATCTCCGAAGACGACATCGCGCGCGCGATGCAGGTGGCCTCCGCCGGCTACCAGGCCGGCCTGCTGCATCAGGATGCGGAGAAGGAAGATGTTCCGCTCACCGTGCGGCTGGACCGCGCCACGCGTTCCGACCTGGAGCGCATCCAGAGCCTGAAGATCGCCGGGCGCAACGGACAGCCAGGTCGCGCTGGGCGAACTGGTGCACGTCGACGAAGGTGATCGAGGACAAGAGCATCTACCACAAGAATCTGATGCCGGTGACCTATGTGACCGCCGACATCGCCGGCGCAGATCGAGAGCCCGGTTTACGCGATTCTCAAGCTCGGGCCGGAGATCGACAAGATCAAAATCCCGGAAGGCTACCAGATCGAGCAGCACATGGCGGCGCTGCCCTCCGATCCCGGACCGCTACTCGATGAAGTGGGACGGCGAGTGGCACATCACCTACGAAGTGTTTCGCGACCTCGGCATCGCCTTCGCCGCAGTGCTGATCCTGATCTACGGGCTGGTGGTGGGCTGGTTCCAGTCGTTCCTGACGCCGCTGATCATCATGGCGGCGATTCCGTTCTCGCTGGTCGGCATCCTGCCGGCGCACGGCCTGCTGCACGCGTTCTTCACCGCGACTTCGATGATCGGCTTCATCGCCGGCGCCGGGCATCGTGGTGCGGAACTCGATCATCCTGGTGGATTTCATCGAGCTGCGCCTGCGCGAAGGGCATGCCGCTGGACGCAGGCCGTGATCGACGCCGGCGCGGTGCGCTTCCGGCCCATGATGCTGACCGCCGCGGCCGTGGTGGTCGGCTCGTCGGTGATTCTGTTCGATCCGATTTTCCAGGGCCTGGCCATCGCGCTGATGGCCGGCGAGATCGCCTCGCTGCTGCTGTCGCGCATGACCGTTCCGGTCCTGTTCTATCTGTTCAACTAAGGAAGGAGGAAGCTCGTATGACCGTTGAACGTTATCTGCGCATGATCGCCGGGGCGTTTGTGATGTTGAGCGCTGGCGCTGGGCTATTGGGTGAGCCCGTATTGGTATCTGTTCACCGCGTTCGTCGGACTGAACCTGTTCCAGTCGGCGTTCACGAACTGGTGTCCGATGATGACCATTCTGCGGAAGTTGGGCGTCCGCAGCGCTTAAGGGAACAAAGCGACCTAGCGGGAACGGGGGATTTGCTTCGAGGCAAAGACATCGTATACTACGCACAATCCGATGAAACCTACCATCTTGCTGGTTCTTTCCTTCCTGGCAGGTTCGCTGCTGTTAACCGGCCAGCCGCCTGGAGGAACGGGATTGTTCACGCGGGAACAAGCGGAGCAAGGCCGCGCGCTATACAACGCGAACGCGTGCGGGACTTGTCACGGCCAGGATCTGGCCGGTGAATCGGCGCCGGCGTTATCCGGCCAAGCCTTCGCGAGGCGATGGGCGGGGCGGCCGGTGGCGGATGTGCTCACCATCCAGAGCACCAGCATGCCGCCGGGAAAATCGGGATCGATGACGCCGCAGCAACATGCCGCGATCTTCGCGTACATCCTGATGCGCAATGGATACGCGCCGGGCGGATCTCCGCTGGTGGCGGACTCCCCGGGCTTGAAGACGACCATGATGCGCGCCGATGCATCCGCGGTCAGCGGGCGTCCCGCGCCGGATTTTGTCCCCGGCAACGCCAAGGCGATCGCACCCGGAGCCGGACCGTCGCAAACCGAGCTGAACGACGCGGCCAGATCGAAGCGCGACTGGCTGTATCACACGCACGACTACGCCGGTGCGCGATACGTCGCGGCGGACCAGATCAACACGAAGAATGTCTCAAAGCTTCAAGTCGCCTGTGCGTTCCAGATCGGCGACAACGAAAATTTTCAGACCGGACCCATCGTGTATCAGGGGACGATGTTCGTCACCACGCCGCACTCGACCATCGCGGTCGACGCGACCAACTGTAAGCCGAAATGGCGCCACACCTGGCATCCGCTGGGACAGGATGTGTGGATCACCAACCGCGGAGTCGCGATCAAAGAAGGCAAGCTGGTGCGCGGCACGTCCGACGGTTATCTGATCGAGCTGAATGCCGAGACCGGCGAATTGATGTGGGCGCGGCGCGCCGCCAGCACGGACCTGGGCGAAACCTTCACCATGGCGCCGCTGATTTTCGAGGATCTGATCCTGATCGGCCCTGCCGGTAGCGAGAACGGCATCTCGGGCTGGGTGGGTGCGTTTCGTCTTTCCGACGGCACTCCGGTCTGGCGATTCGAAACGGTTCCGGGCGCGAAGGAAAAGGGAAACAAGAGCTGGGGCAACCCGAACAACATTCCGCTGGGAGGCGGATCGGTCTGGACGCCGTTCTCGCTCGATCCCGCCAATGGCGAATTGTACGTAGCCGTGACCAATCCCGCGCCGGATCTTCCCGGCGATCAGCGGCCCGGCGACAATCTGTATACAAATTCCATGGTGGTGCTCGACGTCCACACCGGAAAACTGTTGTGGCACAAACAAATGGTCGCCAACGATTCGCACGACTACGATCTGACGCAGGCGAGCCCGCTGTTCACCGCATCGATTGGCGGACACACCAGCAGCCTGGTGGCGACCGTGGGCAAAGACGGCGTGATGCGCACCGTAGACCGCAATTCGCGCGAGGTGATCCACAAGGCTGCGGTCACGACAGTGGAAAACAGCGAGACCCCGGTGACAACCAAGGGTGTTCACGCGTGCCCGGGCGTGCTGGGCGGCGTCGAGTGGAACGGGCCGGCGTACAATCCCGCCACGAATATGTTGTACGTCGGCGCAGTGGACTGGTGCGCGACGTTCAAGTCCGCCGAAGTGGTCAAACGGATTGCTGGTCGCGGATATATGGGCGGCACGGTGCAGTCCGACAAGGCTTCGCAGGGATGGATCACAGCCGTCGATGCGTCGACCGGGGCGGTGCGGTGGAAATACCGGTCGCCAAGGCCGGTGGTGGGCGCGGTGACTACTACGGCGGGCGGCTTGGTATTCGGCGGCGAACTCACCGGAAGCTTCGTCGCACTGGATGCCCGTTCCGGCGATGTGCTGTACCGGTTCAACACCGGCGGCCCGATCGGCGCGGGCATTGTGACCTACGAGATCGACGGCAAGCAGTATGTGGCCGTGATGTCCGGAACGTCCCTCGCGCTTTTGGACCGACCAGAATCCCGGCGCGCCGACCATGTTTCTGTTCGAACTGCCCTAGGTCCGGCGGAACATTTCCCGCCGTCCTACGTCCGTTATTCATGCTCTCGGATTTTCGGTTCGCGCTCCGTCAGTTTCTCAAGAGCCCCGGATTCAGCCTGGTCGCGGTACTGACGCTGGCTCTGGCGATCGGGGCCAACGTCGCGATTTTCTCGACCATCGACGCGGTATTGCTCCATCCACTTCGGTACCCCGACCCGGACCGGCTGGTCATCGTCGGCGAGAACCTGCTGCACTTCAACCTGGCGAAAATCCCCGCATCGCCGCCCGAAGTGATCGATTACCGAAACATGGCGACGACCTTCGCCCAGTTCGGCGCGGTGGACAATAACGGCGCATTCACGCTGACCGGCGACGGCAATCCCGAAAATCTCCCCGGCATGCACATCACGGCGAGCATTTTTTCGATGCTCGGCGTCACTCCCGTCGCGGGCGGGCTGTTTACCGCCGAGGAGGAGGAATACGGCAAACAATATGTCGCCGTGATTTCGGAAGGATTATGGAAGCGCAGATACGGGTCCGATCCGTCGGTGATTGGGCGCAACATTCAGCTCAACCAGGAAAATTACCGGGTCGTCGGCGTGATCCCGCCGATTCTCGAATACCGCTTCCTGGCCGATGTCTGGACGCCCATGGCGTTTTCGCAAAAAGATCTTGATCCGAAGAGCCGCGGGAACCAATTCATCGACGTGATCGGACGTCTGAAACCGGGCGTCACCCTGGCGCAGTCGCAGGCCGAGTTTCGTAACATCGCCGCGCGGCTCCAGCATCAGTATCCGGACTTTTATCAGAGCAATTTCGGCTATTCTCTTGAACGTCGACCCGCTCGCCGGGAAGGTCGGCGGAGATTTGAAACGGCCGTTGCTGGTGCTGTTGGCCGCCGTAGGCGTGGTGATGCTGATCGCTTGCGCGAATGTCTCGAATCTCCTTCTGGCGCGTGCGATCATGCGCCGCAAGGAGATCACCGTGCGTGCGGCTCTTGGCGCCGCGCGATCGCGGGTCGTGCGGCAACTGCTGACCGAGAGCCTGCTGCTCGCCGCCATTGCGGGCATAGCGGGATTGCTCCTCGCGCTCGGGGGGCTACATCTGTACGCACAGTTTGGACCACGCGGTTTGATCCGAGGCCCGCAGCCGCAAGTCAACTCTTGGGTCCTGGCGTTTTCGATGCTCCTGTCGATTGGCGCGAGCGTCGTGTTCGGTCTGGCGCCCGCGCTCGAAACCTCGCGCATCGATCTGAACGACACGTTAAAGGAAGGCTCGCGTGGAGCGACCGGTGGACGGCGCCTGCTGCGCGAGGTGATGGTCGCGCTGGAAGTCGCGGCGTCGCTGGTCCTGCTGATCGGCGCGGGATTACTGGTTCGCAGTTTCATTCGATTGGAGCGCGCCGATCCCGGCTTCCGTGCCGAAAACGTACTGACAGCTTCCGTCGTGCTTCCGCCGGCCCAATACAAGCAGCCGTCGCAGACCAACGCGTTTCGAAACTCGCTAATGCAAGGCCTGCGCTCCTTGCCCGGCGTAGTGAAGGCCGATGCCGTCAACTTCATGCCGTTTTCCGGAACCTATTCCGCCAGTTCCTTCACCATCACCGGGCATCCATTCAATCCCGGCGATCCGAGTCCCGTCGTGATCCAAAGCCGCATCGGGCCCGATTATTTCGAGGCCATGGGCATCCCGCTCAAGCGCGGCCGCTTCTTCACGGCGGCCGACGACCAAGGGACGCCGATGGTGGCCATCATCGATGAAACCGTCGCAAAGAAGTTCTTCACCAATCTCGATCCGATCGGAACGAAGGTATCCTGCGCCATGGGTACCGCCAACTGCACGGTGGTCGGAATCGTGGGAGCGATCAAGTATCGCGACCTTTCCGCTCCGCCCGAACCCATCATTTATTACCCCGCCGCCCAGATCCCGGCCATGCTGCTCAACCTGGCGATCAAGACCGCGGGCGATCCGCTGGCGCTGGTCGCTCCGTTGCGGCACGAAGTCGCGGTGCTCGACTCGAATCTGCCCGTCTCGCGCGCGGGAACGCTCGAAAACCGGCTGGCGGATTCGCTCGCGCGGGAGCGATTCTCGATTCAACTGATGGCCGTTTTCGCGGCGATCGCGGCCGTGCTGGCGGCAATCGGGATCTACGGCGTGCTGGCCTGCCTGGTCGACCAGCGGCGGCGCGAACTGGGAATCCGGATGGCCCTGGGCGCGCGACCCGCCGACGTGCTTGCGTTGGTGTTGTGCCAGGGCTCCGTGCCCGTCGCGGCTGGATTGATTGCAGGAATCGCGGGCGCGCTCGGACTTACGTGGTTTCTGAAGACTCTGCTGTACGAAGTGAGCAGCACAGATCCCGTGGTCTTTACTGGCGTCTCCCTCGGCTTGGTGTCGATCGCGCTGTTCGCGATGCTGATCCCGGCGCGAAGGGCGACGCGCGTGGACCCGTTAGAAGCGCTGCGGCACGAATGACGTTCTAGTGTCCTGAGTCAGAAAATCGCAGCATCACGTGCCGGGGCTATAATGGCCATCGACCACCAAAGTCATTCCGAGCGGAGCGAGGAATCTGCTTTTCGTTCGGCTGTTATCAACGCTTTAAAAGCAGATCCCTCTCTGCGCTCGGGATGACGGGCGTTGTAAGTAGGACTACGTGGGACAGCAATTATCCGACGAACCTCTGACTCAGGACACTAGCGGCTCTTTGGCGCTACCGCTATACTGGAATTCTCCCCCGGTATTGGATTACCGCCATGCCCGCGCCTTTTGTTCACTTGCATTGTCATACCGATTACTCTCTGCTCGACGGGGCGTGCGAGATTTCCCAGCTCATGGACCTGGCGGTGGAGCAGAACATGCCCGCCGTTGCCATGACCGATCATGGCAACCTGTTCGGCGCGGTCGAGTTCTATAACAAGGCCAAGGAGAAAGGCATTCACCCCGTGATCGGCTGCGAAGTGTATGTCGCGCAGCAGGGTCACAAGGTCAATAACGAATCGAATCGCTACAACCATCTGGTGCTGCTGTGCGAAAACCAGGAGGGCTATCGCAACCTGATCCAGCTCGTTTCTTCGGGCTACCTGGATGGTTTCTATTACAAACCGCGTATCGATAAGGACCTGCTCTCGCGCCACTCGAAGGGATTGATCGCGTTGTCGGCCTGCCTGCGTGGTGATATCAACGAAACGCTGCTGGCGGACCGGTATGAGGATGCGAAACGGCTCGCCTACGAGTACACGGACCTGTTCGGCCCGAAAAATTTCTTCTTAGAGTTGCAGGATCACGGGCTCGAGCCCGACCGGCGTGTATTGCCGCTGGTGAGCCGGCTCGCGGCGGACACGGGAATCCCGCTGGTGGTCACCAACGATTCGCACTACCTGCGCCAGGACGATGCGCGGGCGCATGAAGTGATGCTATGCATCCAGACCGGCAAAACCATGTCGGATCCGAATCGCATGCGCTTCGAGAATCCCGTATTCCACCTGAAACGGCGCGAAGAAATGATGGCGCTGTTCGGCGAAGTGGAACACGCTCTCGACCGGACCTGGGACATCGCCCAACGATGCCAATTGAAGCTCGACCCGGTGAAGGAGCCGTTTCCGAAGTTCGACGTTCCGCCCGAGCACACCGTCGACAGCTACTTCGAATACGTGGCACGCCAGGGATTTGAAGCGCGGCGCGTGCGCCTGGAGGCTCTGGCCGCGCAAGGCAAGCTGAAGCACGCGCTTCCCGAATACGTCGAGCGCCTGGATCGCGAAATTCGCACCATCCAGCAGATGAAGTACTCGGGCTATTTTCTGATCGTCTGGGATTTCATCCGATTCGCGAAGCAAAGGGGGATTCCCGTCGGGCCCGGGCGCGGATCGGCCGCTGGATCGCTGGTCAGCTACTCGATGTCCATCACGGATCTCGATCCGCTGCATTATGAGCTCCTGTTCGAGCGCTTTCTGAATCCCGAACGCATCAGCATGCCCGATATCGACATCGATTTCTGCACCCGCGGGCGCGGCGAGGTGATTCAGTATGTCACCGAAAAATATGGCCGCGAGCAGGTGGCCCAGATCATCACATTCGGCACGCTGGGCGCTCGCGCGGCGATCAAGGATGTGGGCCGCGCGCTCGATATCAGCTTCGCCGACGTGGACCGGATCACCAAGCTGATCCCCGCGATGCCGCTGAACATCAAGATCAAGGACGCTCGCAAAGTGGAGCCGCAGCTTGATGAACTCGCTCGCAAGGAGCCGCGTGTGAAAGAGGTGCTCGAAATCGCCGAGCGTCTGGAGGGCATGTCGCGCAACGCCTCCGTGCATGCCGCGGGCGTGGTGATCTCGCCCTTGCCGCTGCGTCAACTGGTTCCGCTATATAAGACCAACAAAGAAGAAATTGTCACGCAGTACGACATGGTGGGCCTGGAAAAGCTCGGGCTGCTCAAGATGGATTTTCTGGGCCTTACCACGCTCACCATCATCGAGGATGCGCTCAAGCTGATCGAGCGTCATCGCGGCGTGAAAATCAGGATTGACGATCTGCCGCTCGACGACAAGAAAACTTACGAGGCCGTCTTCTGCAAGGGTTACACCAGCGGAGTGTTCCAGTTTGAATCGCCCGGCATGCGCGACATTCTGCGCCGCTATCAACCGGACCGGATTGAGGATCTGGTCGCGCTGAACGCGCTGTACCGGCCTGGCCCCATGGGCATGATCGACGATTTCGTCGAACGCAAACATGGCCGCAGCGAAGTGGTCTACGATCTGCCGGAGATGAAGGAAATCCTGGAAGAGACCTACGGCGTGATGGTCTACCAGGAACAGGTCACGCGCATCGCCAATCGCCTGGCGGGATACTCGCTGGGCGAGGCCGACCTGCTGCGCCGCGCCATGGGCAAGAAGAAGCCCGAGGAAATGGCCAAGCAGCGTTCCCGTTTCATCGAGGGGGCCAAGGCCAAAAATCATCCGCCGCGCAAAATCGAAAAGATCTTCGATTTGATGGAAAAATTCGCCGGATACGGCTTCCCGAAAGCTCATTCGGCGGCCTACGCGTACCTGGCGTTCGTGACCGCGTATCTGAAAACGCATTATCCGCTGGAGTTTATGTCCGCGTTGCTCACCTCGCAGGTCGGAAACACCGCGCAGGTGGTCAAGTACATTAATGAGTGCCGCGAAATGGGCATCAAGGTTTTGGCGCCGGACGTGAATTCCTCCGATTTCAACTTTACGCCAGTGGACAACGAGAAGGAAAAGGGTATCCGCTTCGGCCTGGGCGCGATCAAGAATGTGGGATCGGGGGCAGTGGACTCGATCGTCAAAGCTCGCGAAGCCGGACGTTTCGGATCGCTCTACGAATTTTGCGAGCGCGTCGACTTGGGCGCGGTCAATCGCCGCATGATCGAAAGTCTAATCAAAGGCCGGCGCCGCTGGATTCGCTGGAAGGAACGCGCGCTCAGCTATTCGCGATCATCGACAGCGCCATGGAAACCGGCGCCCGCGCGTCGAAGGATCGCGAGAGCGGCCAATCCGGTCTGTTCGCCACGCTGATGGAGGAGCAGCCCGCCGCCGACCATCCATTGCCCAAGGTGAACGACTGGACCGGGCAGGAGAAACTCACCGGCGAAAAAGAGACGCTCGGGTTTTATATCACCGGGCACCCGCTCGATCAGTACATGGACAAAGTGAAGGAGCTCGCGACGCACACCACCGGCGAGTTGGAAGGGCTCGCCAAGAATACCGAAGTCGCGCTGTGCGGAATCCTCACCGGGGTCCAGCGGCGCCGCAGCAAGGAAGGCAAACTGTGGGCGTCCATGCAGATCGAAGACCTGGAAGGCGCGGTCGGATGCCATGGTGTTCTCAACACAATATGAGCGCCTGTTGCCCGCGCTGGCCGAGGACAAAGCCGTGCTCGTGCGCGGGCTGGTATTGCCGGAAGAAAACGCCCCGCCGAAAATTTCGGTGCAGGACATCGTGCCGCTCGAAATCGCGCGCGTGAGCCTGCCGTCTTTGATCTCGATTCGCGTTCCCGTGAACGGCGCAGGCGGTCCCGACCGCGCGGCATCTCTGCGCAATCTGTTCGACCGGAAGCCTGGAGAAACCGAGGTCCGGCTGCGCCTGGAAAAGTCGAGGGACTTCTCGGTTATCCTGGACGTAGCGGCAAAAGTCCGGCCCGGACAAAGAGTTTTGCGCCGAAGTGGCCCGCATCTGCGGGGCCGAAGCGTTGGAAGTGATGGCCGGCTGAGGCGAGCCGCTTCGTAAATGGCCGATTCACAATCCCCTCTGCCTTCGAATCCGAGTTGGGAGCGCGTCCAGTTGGCTCGTCACCCGAAACGGCCGCACGCGCTCGACTACATCCAGCGCTTGTTCACCAACTTTCATGAACTGCATGGCGATCGGGCTTTTTCAGACGATCATGCGATTGTCGGCGGCTTGGCCTGGTTCGACGGGCGTCCGATTATGGTGGTGGCGCAGCAAAAAGGCCGCGATACCAAGCAAAACGTGTTTCGAAACTTCGGGATGCCGCAGCCCGGAAGGCTATCGCAAGGCCATGCGGCTGATGGAAATCGCCGCCAAGTTTTCGCGCCCCATCGTCACGCTGGTGGACACTCCCGGCGCGTACCACGGCAAGGACGCCGAGGAGCGCGGTCAAGGCCGAGCGATCGCGAACAACTTGCGTGAAATGTCGCGGCTCGGCGTGCCGGTGATCGTGGTCGTGATCGGCGAAGGCGGCAGCGGAGGAGCGCTGGCGCTGGGTGTCGGGAATCGCATGTATATGCTCGAAAACGCCGTATATAGCGTGATTTCACCGGAAAGTTGCGCGGCGATCATTTATCGCGATTCGGGGAAAGCTGCCCAAGCCGCCGCCGCGCTGAAGCTGACCGCGCCGGATCTTCTTGACCTGGGCCTGATCGATGCGATTATTCCAGAGCCCGGCGAGGGCGCGCATACCGATCCCGACAACGCTGCGGAAACGCTGGGTCATGCACTGCGCGAAGCTTTACACGAGCTATCCGGCCTTTCGCCACAGCAGCTTATCGACGAGCGCTATCAGAAATTTCGCAATATGGGCGGGTTCTTCACCGAACTCGCGGCGGTACAACGATGAAAAAACCGGTTTTGATCGGCATTGTGTTTGTTGTCGCAGTTCTGGCGGTGATCATTTACTCGACCATGAACCTGGCCAAAATCCGCGTGGAGGCCTGTATGCAGTTCAACGGGCGCACGGAATGCCGCACCGCCGCCGGATCGACAAAAGAGTTCGCACTGCACACCGCGATTTCAAACGCTTGCGCGGGAATCGCTTCCGGAGTAACCGACAGCATCGCCTGCGAACGCGGCGAGCCGGTCAAAATCACCTGGAAATAGAAAAAAGCCTAAGCGGCCTTTTGAACTTTTCCGCTCTTAATGCAGGACGTGCAGACGCGGATGCGCTTGGATGCGCCTTTGACCATCGCGCGGACTTCTTGCAAGTTGATATTCCAGCGCCGCTTGGTCATGTTATTAGCGTGGCTGATGCGATTCCCAAACTGCGGACCGCGGCCACAAACTTCACACACTTTCGCCATCTTCAAAAAGCTCCTGTTTCTTTTGAATAGTTTACCACACTAAGCAAAGAACTCGTCGAAGATCGCGCGCGTCCGCGTGCGGATCTCCGCTAACTCTTTCAGCGGAACCGGAGTCCATCGTGAAATCAGCGCGGCCAGGATTTCAAGTTGCGCCTCGGCCGATGGCAGCTTTCCTTCGGCATGACCGGAAAGAACGCGCAGGCCGTGGTCCAGAGCTCGATAAAACGTGGCGGCTTCGCTCAGGAACTGCGCCTCGGCGCGATCCAGATGCCCCATGCTTTCAAGCACCTCGATCCGTTGGGGCGTATTCAAGACCTTAAAGAAGATCCCCGCGCTCTTGAGGCGCAGGTACATCAGCAGGAAATCGATGTCGTAATACCCGCCCCGCCCGGCCTTCAGCGGATGCGACGCGCCCTGCTCTTTTTCGAGGCGCATCCGCATCTGACGCAGATCCATCTTGGACCGGCCGCTTTGGCCGTAGCGCCGCCAGTCGACCCCCTGGAGAAGATGCAGGAACGATTCCGCACCCTCCGCGTTGCCGGCGACGGTACGGGATTTCATGTACGTGATGCCTTCCCAAGCCTCGGCCGCGCGTCCGAAGTAGTCCTTGAAGGCGCTTTCGGTCTGCACCAGCGCGCCGCCTCGGCCGTTGGGACGCAGGCGCGTGTCGACCGCGAACAGAACCCCGTCGCCGGTGTAGGCAGTGACCAGATCGACCAGGCGTTCGGCGACGCGCGTCCAAAATCGCATCTCGGAGCTGTCGGAATCGGCGAGTACGAAAATCAAGTCAGCGTCGGAAGCGAGGTCGAATTCGCGCATGCCCAAGCGGCCGAGCGAGATGACAAACATCTGATTCGACGGCTGATAGAACGGGTCCAACGGCGGTTGCGACATTTGCGCTTCTTCCATCGCGATCTCGTAGGCGCGTGCAATCACGGTGTCGGCAAGCTCGGAAGTCTCAGCCAGAGTGTCGAAAATCGGATGCGAATGGCAGATGCTCTTCGATTGAATGCGCAGCATCTCGCGCCGGAACCAGCGCCGCAGCTCGACGATATCGCGAGGCGCGGATTCGACACCGGGAGGCTTGCCGATTTCATCTACCAGGTTCGGCGTCCGGATCAGTTCTTCGGCGAAATACGGGCTGTGCTCGAACAGATCGAGCGTCGCAGCGGTAGCATCGGGATCCGTGTCCAGCGCTTCCAGACGATCGGCCGTCAGGCGTTCCAGAAAGTGCTCAAAGGCTTGCGATCCACGGCGCAGGTCTGCTCGAGTGAGCGCGGCGGAAAGCGCGGGCGCGCGCTGATCCAACGCGCGGACCACGTTGCTGGAGGATTGCGGCGTCGCGTCGGCCGCAACCGAGCGCGAATGGACCACGCGTTCGTAGATCTCGATCACCTGGTCGAAATGCCGCCGCATTTCAGCCAGCAATGTATCGGCGTTGCCGCCGCCGGGCATGCGCCGGGCCAGAACATCGAGCTCGGCCGGGTCCGAGGGCAGCGTGTGCGTCTGACGGTCGTCGACCAACTGCAGCCGATGCTCCAGATGCCGCAGAAACTGATACGCCGATGCGAGTTGCCCGTATTCGGCGCCCGACAAAAATCCTTTATCCTGAAGCCGCGCCAGCGCCAGCAGCGTGCCGCCCTGACGCACCCACGGCTCGGCCCCGCCGTGGAGACGCTGCAAGCACTGCACCACAAACTCGATATCGCGGATTCCGCCACGCTCCAGCTTGACGTCGATCTGATTGCGCGGGCGTTTCTTGGCGGCCAGCTTTTCGTTGATGCGCTCGCGCGTGACCGAAAGCGCCTCAATCGCGGAAAAGTCCAGCGTGGTCGAATAAATGCGCGGTTCCACCGAATCGAGCAGCGCGCGCCCAGTCGCCCGATCGCCCGCCGCGACGCGAGCCTTGATCAGCATCTGCAATTCCCAGTCGCGCGCTCGTTTTTGGTAATACTGGCGAGCGCCTTCGAGCGACAGGCAAACCTCGCCCAGTCGACCGTCGGGACGCAGGCGCAAGTCCACGCGGTAACACAGTCCTTCGGCGGTGTAGGCGGACAGAAGCGCAGTCAGTTGATTCGCGGCCTGAATAAAAAATTCTTTGTTGGTGATCCGCTGCGGCCCCGACGTTTCGCCGTTGGCGGAATACAGAAACATCAGGTCGATATCGGAACTGTAGTTGAGCTCGCCGCCGCCCAGCTTGCCGAGCGCAATCACCGAAAACGCCGCGGACGGCGCGCCGAAGCGCGAGACCAGATCCTCGCGGATTCGTTCGTACGCCGTTTCGACGATCGCGTCTGCAAGAGCGGAAAGCTCTGCGGTGATCTCAGAGAGCGTGCCAAATCCAAGAACGTCTCGCACCACGATGCGCAGAAGCTGGCGTCGCCTGAACATCGCCAGCTCGATGGGACTGGGCACGCCTGGCGCGAGAATCGTCTCGAGACGAGCGTGGAACTCCTCTGGCTCGCGCACCAGATCGAGATCCCGAACCTCGCCGATCCAATCGGAGTGTTCGATCAGATCTTCAGACAAGAAGTGACTATGCGCGAAGATCGCAACCAGATAACGCAGATTCTGGGGAGTGATCAGTTGGACGGGAAAGCGAGCGAAGTAATGCAAAGCTTGATCGGGAGCCGGCGAGGCGGCCAGCAATAGGTCGAAGCGATCCAGCAGCTCGCGCGGAAGCCCTCGGGAAATCTCCGCGATTTCGCGAGCCGCGCGCGGACGGTCGTCGAAGTCCAGTTGAAGCAGGCGCTGCATGTCAGGTGATTTGATCCAGGAGCTGAACCGGCGCGCCCGCACGAATCGCGCCAGTCCGGACCACGCGCGCGTAGAATCCGCTGAGCCCCCACCGCTGAGAACTGGCGTCCCCGGCCTTTGCCCGCTGGTCGTACACAGCTTTCTGAATCCCGGGTCCGTAGAGGTTAAGCGCGTCGCACGGTCCGCGAACGCCGGTCAGCTCGATGATGGCGTCACCGACGCGATAGCGCTGGCCGATTCTCAACTCGCGCCGATCGATGCCGCGGGTGGTCAGGTTTTCACCCAGCGCTCCGTAAAACACCGGGAAGCCTTGCGCGGCCAGCTCGTCGATGCCCTCGGCTGTGATCAGCAATAGTGCCTGCTCCGGTCCGCCGTGAATCTGCGGATGAGCCTGCACATCGCCTGCGAGGCCCAGCGGCGTGACTTCAGCTTCCGGAACCGAGCGCTTTGGTACGCCCCCTTTCGAAACGCTAATCTGTACAATGGACGCGGACACTTTCGATACCATCGTAGCGGAGGCGCCGCATGAATAAATTTGGCGGGGTGAACCCCGTTTTTCGCGTAGCCAACGCAGCCGCCAGCCGCGACTATTACGTCAACGCTCTCGGGTTCAAGGTCAGTTGGGAGCATCCGTATTTCGTGTCGGTGTCGCGCGACCGTTGCAACATCTTCCTGTGCGAAGGCGACCAGGGGCATCCCGGCGCATGGGTGTGGATCGGCGTGGAGGATTGCGCCGCTGTCTGCGAAGAACTGCGCGCGAAAGGCGCCAAGATCCGCCATCCGCCAACCAATTACCCGTGGGCGCTGGAGATGCAGGTTGAAGATTTAGACGGCAACGTGCTGCGCATCGGATCCGACTCCATCAAAGGCGAACCCGAAGGCGAATGGCTCGACATGCAGGGGCAACGCTGGTTGAATGGGAAGCGAGTGGGACGCAGGCTCCGACCGAGTCGGCGCCGAGAGTAAAATTGCCTCACACGATGTTCTCCAGCCGGTGGCGCTCCCTGTGAGCAAAAGGGTCTCATTCATTCTGATCGCCGTTGCGGCCGTCTCCGGTGCGCTGTTATCCGCCCGGGCGTTGTTCGGCCCGTTTCATTTTCTAACGCAAATCAATAGCCCGCTGAACCTGCAGAGCATCTTTGGACTGTTGGCAACCTTGGCCCTTCTCTGCCGGATGAAAAGAGGCGATGCATCCGTCGGCACGCCGATCAGAGCCGCCTGGGCCGATATCGGCAGCGCTGCGGCGGTCATCCTGATCGGCCTGGCGGCATTCTGGCGGAATCTTTGGGACGCTTTCTTGTCCGACGACTATTACCTGGTGACGCTGGCCGCCTCCACGCGGGGCTATTCGGCTCCGCTGTTCAAGCATGGCGGCGGGAGCGAGTTCTTTCGCCCGGTCGGCGGTCTGGCCCTGGCCTTGACCGCCTGGGCGGGCGGAACCGATCCATTCTTCTGGCACCTTGCCAGCTTGGCAGTTCATCTGGCGAATTCGATGCTCGTGTTCCTCCTGGTCAGCCGGTTGTTTTCGAGCCGGCCCGCGGCGTTGGTCGCGTCCATCCTATTCGCGATCCACGGCACGCGGCCGGAGGCGGTCATCTGGATCTCGGGCCGTTTCGACCTGATTTCGACCTTGTTTGTCCTCACCGGTCTTCTTCTCTTCGTCGCTCACCTTGGCGTGATCACTCGCGCGCCGATCCGGGCCGCTGCCTGCTATGCCGGATCGCTGCTGGCGATGACCCTGGCGATTCTGACCAAGGAATCGGCGTACGTATTCCCCGCGCTCTTGATGCTGACGCTGGCCGTGTACCCCGGCGCATCGCGGCGGGGCGTGCAGCGAACCTTGCCATTCTGGGCGCTGGCTGGTGTGCTGTTTGCGGTCCGGTGGTGGGCGCTGGGCGGCATCGGTGGATACATTGACCAACGAACGGGCCAGCCGGAGGCCCTGTCATTCCGCATGCTGCCGGTCGTGAAGGCGCTGGCGCTGCGAGTATGGTCGGCCCTCTATTTTCCCGTCAACTGGAGTATCGAGCCGTCTCGCGGGTTGGCCGTCGCGTTCGCGGCGAGCGTCGCCGTGATCGTCTGGCTGCTCTGGACGGTGTCCGTGGAGCGCCGCCGAATCCTGTTCTCGGTCGCCTTCGTCGTAATCTCGTCGCTCCCCGCCATACACCAGTTGCTGATCGGCGGCGACCTTCAAGGGTCGCGCCTGCTGTACCTGCCGGCGGCTGGGTTCTGCATGATGTTGGGTTTCGCGGTGGAAGCAGTCCAGCCCAAACCTGCGATGCTCTTCGCGGCGCTGGTCCTTCTCGGTTTCGACTGGGCTTGCCTGCAACACAATGAGCGAATCTGGCATCAGGTCGCATCGATTGCGGATCGCAGCTGTTCGCAAGTCTTTCAGCAGATCACGCCAGCCACCCGGAGAATCGCGATTCGAGCCTGGCCGGGTAGCCTGGACGGCGTGTTCTTTCTCCGCAACGGCCTTAGCCCGTGTCTCGATTTAAAGGCCCACAGGTGGCTGGGCGTGGAGGTCAGCGAAGCGGGCGCTCTTCCTGCCGGCGACCCGGCGACACTGGTCTTCGGGTGGGATGATGCCGAAAAGTCTCCGTGGCGCCTAGAGATCCCGTAAATCCGCCCGCGCTGCTAACGCGGCGGCGGTTCAGATGTCGTAGTACAGCGCGAATTCGTACGGGTGCGGCCGCAGCCGAACCGCGTCCGCTTCGTTCTTGCGCTTGTAGGCGATGAAGGTTTCGAGCAGCTCTTCGCTGAACACGTCGCCCTTCAGCAGGAACGCGTGATCGTCTTCGAGGCACGTCAGCGCCTCTTCGAGCGAAGCCGGCATGGACGGAACGCTCTTCATTTCCTCCGGCGACAGATCGTAAATGTCCTTGTCGAGCGGCTCGCCCGGATCGATCTTGTTGATGCACGCCGTCCAGGCCGGCCATCATCATCGCCGCGAAAGCCATGTACGGATTCGACGACGGATCGGGCGGCCGGAATTCGACGCGCTTGGCCTTGGGGCTGGCCGAATACATCGGAATGCGGCAGGCCGCGGAACGATTGCGGCGCGAATACGCCAGATTCACCGGAGCTTCATAGCCGGGCACCAGGCGCTTGTAGCTGTTGGTGGTCGGCGCGATGATCGCCGACAGCGCGCGCGCATGCTTCAGCAAGCCGCCGATGTACCACAGCGCCATCTGGCTGAGGCCCGCGTACATGTCGCCGGCGAACAGCGGCTTGCCCGCCCTTCCACAGGCTCTGGTGCGTGTGCATGCCGCTGCCGTTATCGCCGAACAGCGGCTTGGGCATGAACGTGACGGTCTTGCCGTACTGATACGCCACATTGCGGATCACGTACTTGTACAGCATCATGTTGTCGGCCGACTTCACCAGCGTGTCGAAGCGCTGATCGATTTCGCACTGGCCGCCGGTGGCGACTTCGTGATGATGGCACTCGATGTTGAGGCCGCACTTGATCATCGTCTCCACCATCTCGGCGCGCAGATCCTGATAATGATCGGTGGGCGGAACCGGGAAATATCCTTCCTTGTAGCGCGGCCGGTAGCCGAGGTTGTTCTCTCCGCGGCCGGAATTCCAGCGGCCTTCTTCGGCGTCGATGAAGTAGAAGCCGGAGTGCGCGTTCTGATCGAAGCGGATGTTGTCGAAAATGAAGAACTCGGCCTCGGCGCCGAAATACGCGGTGTCCGCGAGCCCGGAGTTCTTCAGATACATCTCCGCTTTTTGCGCGATCCAGCGCGGATCGCGATCGTAATGCTGGCGCGTGATCGGATCGATCACGTCGCAGGTCATCACCAGCGTCCTGGTTTCGTAGAACGGATCGATGAAGGCCGTGGACGGGTCGGGGATCAGCAGCATGTCGCTCTCATTGATCGCCGCCCAGCCGCGGATGCTGGAGCCGTCGATGCCGAAGCCCTCCTCGAAGGAGCCCTCGTCCAGCTCGCTCATCGGATAGGAGACGTGCTGCTGCAGACCCGGGAGATCGGTGAAGCGCAGATCCACCTGCTTGGCGTCATGCTTCTTGGCATATTCGAGGACTTCTTTAGGAGTTTTCGCTACTTGGCTCATTCATACATAATAGCCGCCGCGGGAAGCTACGGCGAATCAAAAATTTGAATAGGAGCGATAAACTGAAACGTGGAGCAGATCGCACTCGATTGGGGCGCTGAACCCGATCTTTTCTCGGTGAGCGAGCTGACGCAGGCCATGCGCGGCCTGCTGGTGGAACATTTCACCGATATTTGGGTTGCGGGCGAAATTTCGGGCACCAGAGTTCCCGCCAGCGGCCACTATTACTTCACGCTCAAGGACGAAACCGCCCAGCTTCGCTGCGTCTGCTACAAGATGACCGCGCGGTACCTGAAGTTCAAGCCGCAAGACGGCATCGCGGTGATCGCGCGCGGCCGCATCGATTTTTATGACGCGCGCGGCGAAGTGCAGTTGATCGTCGAGACGATTCGAGCCGCAGGGTCACGGCGCGCTTCAGCTCGCCTTCGAGCAATTGAAAAAGAAGCTGGCCGCCGAAGGACTTTTCGACGCATCCACGCAAGCGCCCGATTCCGGCGATGCCGCGCGCGCATCGGCATCGTGACTTCGCCGACGGGCGCGGTGATCCGCGACATTTTGCAGATCCTGGAGCGCCGTTTCCCGGGCCGTCCATTGCGGATTTATCCGGCGCAGGTGCAAGGCGAAGGGTCGGTGGAGCAGGTAGTCGCCGGCATCGAGTATTTCAGCGAATCGGAGTGGGCGGACGTGGTGATCGTCGCGCGCGGCGGAGGATCGCTCGAAGATCTGTGGACCTTCAACGAGGAACGCGTTGCGCGCGCGATCGCGGCCAGCGCCGTTCCGGTGATCTCGGCCGTGGGACACGAAACCGATTTCACGATCGCCGATTTCGTCGCCGATCTGCGCGCGCCCACGCCCTCGGCCGCGGCGGAGCTGGTGATTTGCACGCGGCAGAGCGTCGACGACCGCATCCACGCGGCCGAGATCAAACTGCGCCAGGCGATGCGGTTGAACATCGCGCTGCTGGCTCGACGGCTGCACCGCGTCGCGGTCGACCAGGCGAGGCTCCATCGAGCGATCGGCAAGCAGATGCAGCGCGTCGACGAGCTCGACTACGCTTTGCGCGACCGCTGGCGCGCATCGGTGGATACCCGCCACAAGACGCTGGATGCAGTCTCGTTGCGGCTCAGGCAACTGGATGTTCGCCTTCGATTCCAGCGCGCGAGGAGTCGTCTGGAAGCTCTTGAAGCCTCGGCGGTTCAGGCAATGAAGCTTCGGCTGAGCGCGGCGCGTGGGGAACTGGGTCCACTCGAAGCGCATCTTGAGCAGTTGGGCCCGCTGAAGATTCTCGAACGGGGCTACGCGATTGTGTCCGCGCGGGGGAAGATCGTGAAGTCGCCGGAGGACGCGCCGCCGGGGTCGGAGGCCGCGGTTCGCCTGGCCCGAGGTGAGCTGCAGGTCAAGGTGCTTTAGGCCTCCCAACGCGACGCTAAATCTCGGCTTCTCTTTGCGTTCAACTGCTGAACTGAAATACAATTACCGTTGATCGATTGAAACGGTGAAAAGCCAGGCGGGTTCGGGGCGCGCCCACGGTAGAGCAACTCTGAGCATGATCCACAACGCGAGTTCAGAAGGCACCCTCGATGCCGAGGCCGGTCCGTTGCCTTCACTAACGACTGACGTTTATGTTCCCCACGCCGGGTGGCTACGCTACCCCAAAGAGGATGACGTCGCCCGATTTCTCAGAGAAGGCTGGTTCGAATATGACCTCCAGGCCTTTCTTTCCTTATACCTCCGCGCGGGCGACCTATTCCTGGATTGCGGCGCTCATGCCGGTTTGTATTCAGTTCTGGCGGGAAAGCTTGTTGGCTCGACTGGTGCCGTGATATCTGTCGAGCCGAATCCTGCGATTTTCGCACTGCTAAAACAGAATTTAGAGACCAACGGAGTCACCTGGGCTACGCCGGTTCAAGCCGCCCTGTTCTCGCGGCGGCAGGAAATGAACTTTTATCCGGGTCCGCCGGAACGGTTGGCATACAGCAGTCTGTTCCATCCCGACATGTCGGCCGGCAGCATTCGCGTGGAAGCCATCACCCCGGGTGAGATCTCGAAACAATTTGGCGCCATGCCGGCAGTGATGAAAATTGACGTTGAAGGAAGTGAAATTGAAGTCGTAAAGGGAATTTTCGAGGCAGGTGGTGCGCGGAACTTTCCGCTGCTGATCACGGAATTCACGGAAATGAATCTCCAGGCGGCCGGCAGCGGCACGGAACATCTATTTCGGTTGCTCGAATCGGGTGGATATCGGATTTGCCGGTTTGATGTCGATCGCTTAAAGCTGGAGGAAGTCAAGTGGGAGGGAACGGTTTGGCACGCAAACTATTTTGCCGCAGCCCAACCGGAGGCGGTGAATCACATTCTCGAATTAGCCTCCGCTGAAAACCGGCGGATCGCCATGGAGGTCATCGAGCGAGGCCGCGCCTGCGAGCGCCTGCGTGAATTTGTCGACGATTGGAAAGAGGCCGGCCGTCCAGGCGAACTCCTCCAGAAGACGCTGGCCCAACTGGACGACTCCTATCGCAAGCTCGGCGAGGCCAACTGGCGCGCGGACCACGCCAACGATCGAGCCGAGTTGGCTTTGAACCGCGTCATGGAAGCTGAAAAACTTGCCGAAGCCGCGGTCCGCCAGTCTAACGAACTGCATGGCCTTTCGATGACATTAGGTGAAGTTCGCCAGGAGAGAGAGTCCTTGAAACAACGGCTCGACTCCGCTCACGGGTCGCTTCGCTTGCTGCAGGGACGGCTTCAGGAACTGGCGGGATCGCGGTTTGTACACCTCGGACGTACGTTCCGCATTCTGAAGGCGGCTTGGCTCGATCAGGTGAACTCGGCCCCGGCGATAGACCCCGGGCCTGACGACATGGATCGCGCGTTGCAACATTTGTCCTGGAAACGTTTCCAACCCAAAGTCTTGCTGGACGTGGGAGCGGCCAAGGGATCGTGGAGCCTTCGCGCGGCTCAAGTATGGCCGGGCGCCCGGTTTTATATGATCGATCCCCTCACCGAAAATGAGAACTATCTCAAGGTATTGTCGGAAAAAGATACGCGATTTCACTATCTTCAAACCGCCGTGGGGGATGCCGTCAGTGATTTAGTAATGAATGTAACTCCCGATTACGACGGCAGCTCCCTGCTTTCCTGGGCCGGGGAAGACCCCAATCGCCAGCGTCGAATCTCCGTGACCACTCTGGACCAACTGATGGCCGAGGGCAGACTGGCTCCGCCGAATCTGGTGAAGATCGACGTGCAAGGTTTTGAGCTGAAAGTGCTGAAAGGCGCGCAGAGGATTTTTGAGTCGGCTGAAATATTCATTGTCGAAGTGAATCTCTACGAATTTATGCGAGGCTGCCCGCGCGTGCATGAGTTGGTGGCTTTCTTCGCCGAGCGCGGTTTCTATCTGTTCGATATCGCCGGCACACTGCGACGGCCGTTCGATAATAACCTCGCGCAGATGGATCTGGTATTGGCCTCGTCCGCCAGTACGCTCGCAGACAGTAATCGATGGACTTGACGATGACGAGTGTTTCCGTCGTAATCGCGACGTTCAACCCCCAGCGCCATGTAATCGAGTGGGCGCTCGATTCGCTTGCGAATCAGACCTTGCCGAAGTCGGAGTTTGAAGTTGTGGTGGTGGACAACAATTCCAGCCCGCCTCTGGATGAATCCACTTTGTCCGGGAGCCGCGGATTGCGCCTGCGAATCGTTCGCGAACCGCGGCAGGGAATTGCGTACACCCGGTGCACTGGTATCGAAGCTGCCGCAAGTGACCTGATCGTATTCCTTGACGACGATAATTACATCGACCCGGATTATCTTGAGGAAGCCGTTCGTATTGCCGGGCTTTCCCCCAGAATCGGAGCCTTCGGTGGAATTTCGCGGCTTCTGTGCGCGATCTCGATACCAGCCTGGAAGCGCAAGCTTCTCCCGTACCTTGGGGTGCGAGATTACGGATCCGAAGCGATCACCTCGAACGAAGACCGCTGGGGGCATTGGGAACCGATTGGGGCCGGGATGGTTTTCCGGCGGGATGTGGGACTGGAGTTCGTCAGAGTCGTGAACACCGATCCGTTGGCGCAGCTCTTGGGGCGCGCGGGCGGAAGTTTTATCGGCGGCGAAGATTCTCTTCTTGCGCGCATGGCGTATCGGCTCGGATATTCCTGTTCCTACCAGCCGTCGCTAAAGATGACCCATTTGATAAAGAGCACTCGCTTCAGCGCCAGGCGCCTGGCGCGGTTAGTCGAAGGGATTGCGCGGGGACACGTGATCGGCGAGACGATCCTCGGGCGGCCTCAACCCGATCGCGGCTTGTATAGCACGCTGCGCGAGCTGGTGCATCGTTGCCGCCATCGCGTGATAGAAAGAGGCGTCCAGGCGGGTTTGATCGAATGGTTCTGGGATCTAGGTTATTTTCGCCAGGTGCGGCTGCTTCGGAAGCGTTGTTCTGGCGCGAGGGACAATGCTGAGGTTTTCCATCGTCATTCCGAACTATAACTCCGGTCCCATCTTGGAGCGGGCGCTGCGCTCTCTGACTTCGCAAGAATACCCGGAACTTCAGCTTATCCTCGTGGACAATGAGAGCACCGACGCTTCTCGTGACATCATCCATCAGTTTCGCGCCAGCTTCGATGTCACGATCATTGAAAAAGATCGCGGCCAAGCGGACGCATTGAATAAGGGCTTCGCTCGCGCGACAGGCGATGTATTCGGATGGCTATGCGCGGATGACGAGTTGTTACCCGGCGCGCTACATCGCGTTGCCGAGCTTCTTACGGCGAGTCCTGAAAAAGAAGTGGTTCTGGGCGCGTGTGAACGCATTTATGCGGACGCGACCAGAGCCATCATTCCTCCCCACGGTGATCCATGGCCGAAGATCGGGATTCAAAACCTCATTGAACAGCCAAGCACCTTCTGGCGCGCCCATCTGCATCGCCGTTGCGCTCCTCTCGATACTACGTTTCAGCTTGCCTTCGATTGGGATCTGTGGTGCAAAATGGGGAAGAACGCCGCTCCCATCGCCAGGATAGAGCAGCCGGTAGCCCGCTATTACTTCACTGCGGATAATAAGACCAGCCGTGCGGGAGACCTGTTCGCTCGCGAGGCTTTTCGAATTCTCCGGCGATACGGACCTCTCCGCGGTGCGCTGGCGTATGTATACCGGTTCCTCTATAGACATTTCGACTTGCACGGTTGTTATGACAAATCGCCGACCTGCACTCGCGCTCGCGGTCTTGCTTTTACGGCGGCTCTGTTCGTATTGCGGGCTACCATCACTACACGGCTGCTTTACATGTATAACTGGCACTTTGCGTCTTTACAACAGCGCGGGAAACAGTGGTGGTAAGCGGCTGCGGTACTCATAATGACTGGCGCCACCCGGCATGATGATTAAAATCTCGATCGTCATGCCGAATCGTAATGGCGTCCCGTATTTGGAGCCGGCGATTCGAAGCGTCCTGCTGGCGGGCGAGATCGTCAATCTCGAGGTACATCATCGTCGATGGCGCGTCTAACGACGGCAGCGCCGCCGTCATCCGGAGTTTCTCGGACCGTCTTTCCGCCTGGATCGTCGAACCGGACCAGGGACAATATGATGCCGTAAATAAAGGCTTCGCCCGTTCCACTGGCGATCTTCTGGGCTGGCTCAATAGCGATGACATTTATTTCCCGTGGACGCTGGCAACCGTGGCTTCAATTTTCTCGGAAATGCCGGAAGTCGACTGGTTGACCACTGCGTGTCCCGGAACTCTCGACGCCGACGGACTTTGTGTCCGGTTCCGAACCGTTCCGGGATACGCCGCCGAGGCTTTTCTTGAAGATCGTTACACGCCGGTCAACAACGGCTATAGCTATGGAGCGATTCAGCAGGAGTCGACTTTTTTCCGCCGATCGCTATGGGAACGCGCCGGCGGGAAGCTGGACTGCTCCTATAAGTTGGCGGCTGATTTCGAACTATGGAGCCGGTTTTTTCAACATGCAACGCTGTATTGCGTCGAAGCTCCGCTAGCGGCGTTTCGGGAGAGGCCGCTTCAGCGAAGCGCCGATTTAGAAGGCTACATGGCGGAAGTATTGCGCTGCCTTGAAGGCCGGCGCCGAAAAGGAGCGCTAAGGCGATTCGCTCGCGCTTTACCCGGAATCCGTTTGCACTATGGCTATGCCGGGAAAAGGATTGCGCGCGTGGATCGCAAATGGAAGAGTGAAGAGTATCGATTTTACTGATCGCGAGCCAGACCGGAAGCGGTTTCGAGTACAGTGGCGCGCGAAGGAGCCGGCGCTGACTCGCTCGTCGCGAAGACGTATCGTCCCGCAATCGCGGCAGCACCCAGGGCCGCGATTGCCATGATGAAAGTCGCGGCATAGCCGAAGGTATTCGCGATGAGCCCCGCGGAAAAGGAGCTCATGCCGACAAACAAATCGTAAAACGCGCTCAATACGCTGACGGCCGACCCTCGTTCGCCGTCCGGCGTCCGGCGCAGGACCGTGGATGCGACCGAGGCCCACGGGAATGAGAACCCGAATCCAAGTAACGCCGCGCCAACCGCCGCCCCCATCCAGGCAGGTCCAGTGGCGAGGATTCCCAAGCCCGCCGCCATGCTCACCAGGCCGGTATAGAACGTGATCTGGGGAGCAACGCGGTCGGGCAAACCTCCCAGAAAGAATCGGGACAGCAGAACGAATCCCGCGTAGGTCGAAAACGCGGCAGGACCCGCGTTTCCGTGGCGGGCGAGGTACAAAATCAGAAAACCCGTGATGACCGGATAATGCACGTTGACGAATCCAACAGAAATTCCCGCCGGAATCAGAGAACGGCGAAACCAGCGGCGCTTGTGGCCGTGAGCCGGCGGCTGGTAATCCTCCGGCACACGCGTGAGAAAAGCCGCTGCCGCAAGTGCCGCTAGAACTTGAAACCGTGCGGCGTGGTTGAAAGAGCCAAGCATCTGGCCCATCAGCGGTCCCGCGGCAATCCCGCCCCAGATGCCGCTGCTGACGTAGCCCAGCGCTCGCGCGCTGCGATGCACGCCGGCGACTTCCACCGCCCATGCCGCCGCGCCCGTATACAGGCAGGCTTCCCCGACTCCTTGCAGCGCGCGTCCAAGATACATGGCGCTAACGCCCCACGGCAATTGGTACGCGATCCCTGCGAGCGTGCAACTGCCCAGCCCGGTGAGAAAAGCGTGTTTGCGGCCCTTGTGATCGGCCAGCCGTCCCGCGAACGGGCGGCTGCACAGTGCGATCACAGAGAAGGTCCCAATGACAAAACCAACCGTGCGATCCGACCCACCCAAATCGTGCCGCACGTGAGGTGCAAGGCCCGGCAGAACTGTGCCGAAGCCGAGAAATCCCAGAAAGGTTGCCGCGATGAGACACCAAAAGCGCCCACGCAGCGAAGCGGCTGACCCCATTTCCTATGATTGCACGACCGGGACCGTCTCGCAGCGAACCTTACCGTTAGCTTCCATCGATCCGCGCAAGCCGCTCCCCCAAACCGTTGTCAGCCGGGCGCGGCGACCAAAGTCACCATAGGCTACTCCTGCCGGAGCGCTCTCATGGGGTCAATGCGGCTCGCGCGCAGCGCCGGCAGAAAACTTGCGATTAAAGCGGCCGCGGTCAGCACGAAAATCATGATCCCGAAAGTCGCTGGTTCGGTAGGCTGCATTCCTTCCACCAGGCGCTCCAAGACGCGCGCCGCCACGAAGGCTGCGGTTGCGCCCACGGCCACGCCGCCAAAAATCATGATGAGGCTCTGCCGCAGGATCATTTGCAGGACGTCGCCCGCGCTGGCTCCTAGAGCCATCCTCACGCCGATCTCCGCTACACGCTGGCTGGTCAGATAGGCCAGCACGCCGTAAATCCCGATGCAGGCGAGCAGCAAAGCCAAGCCTGCGAAAATTCCGAACAACAGCAGCAGGAACCGTTGCTGGGCCAGGGCTGCGCTCGAGAGCTGCTCCATCGTATTGATTTCATAGATCACCTGATCGCCGGTGGCTCCGCGCACTTCGCGCCGAAGCGACTCGACCACGCTCAGCGGATCGATGCCGGTGCGAACCGCAAGTGACGACAGTTGAGACCAACGCCGCACCAGGTTGTCGGGAACCTGCGCAAACGGGTAATAGAGCTGCGCGCGCACCTTGGCTTGATCGTCGCCCGCGGGTCCCCGCTGCCGCACATGGCCAACCACGCCGATCACCGTGGCAGGATCCGGCGCGATCCCTATCCACACGTGCTTCCCGATCGGGTCTTCTCCTCTGAAGGCCTGCTGCGCCATCACCTCGTCGATCACCGCCACAGATTCGCTGCCCATGCGGTCCTGATCGGTGATGAAGCGCCCGCGCCGCAGCGGGATGCCCATGACCTTCAGATAATCCGGCGTCACGCTGTTCGCCAAGACATTTGGCGGATCGTTAGCCGGCGGCGGCTCGGGCGTGGTCGAGTACGGTATCTGGTTGCTGCCTTCGCGCATCGGAATGGTATCCACCACCGCGATCGCCTCGACGCCCGGTACGCTTTGCGCGCGGGTTAGTATATCCTGCCACGCCGCGCGCGTTCGACCGGGATTCGCCAGCGTGCTGGCGGCGAGAGCCGTCCGCGCGGTCAGAACGTTGTGGACATTCAGCCCTGGATCAAGAGACGACAGCCGCAACATCGTCCGGCCTAACATCCCGGCGCAGACCAGCAGCACCATCGCCAGAGCGATCTCGGAAATCACGAACACGCCGTGCAACCGTCGCGAGCTTCCCGCCAGGTTTCGCGATCCGGCCCGCAGCGCGTGTTCCAACTCGCGCGCCGAAGCGCGCAGCGCCGGGGCCAGCCCGAACAAAAGCCCGCTTGCAAGCGAAATGCCGAGCGCGAACACCAGTACATGCCAGTCGAGCTGGACTTCCTGGGCGCGCGGCAGGCTCCCAGGCCAGAACACGATGAACGGTCGAATGCCGACGGCAGCCAGCAGGATCCCCAGCGCGCCTCCCGCAATGCCCAGCACAGCGCTTTCAGTCAGACACTGGCGCGCCAGCCGCCCGCGGCTCGCACCCAGCGCCACGCGCATACTCAGCTCGCGTTCGCGAGAAACCGCGCGCGCCAGCAGCAGACTGGCGATATTCGCAGATGCGATCAGTAACACTAAACTTACCGCTCCCAGTAGCAACCATAGCGTGGACCGGACATTCCCGACATTCGGGCGAAGCGGTTCCGCAATGAAAGTACGGCCTTTATTGGATTTCGGATATTGTGCCGCCAACTGCCGGCCCATCACCGACAGTTCCGCCTGCGCCTGTCCCAGGGCCGCGCCGGGCCGCAGTCGCGCCCACACCTGAAAACCGAAGTGCGCCTGCCGATTCTGCATGAACGCCCCGGTATTTTGCCCCACCGGCGTGAACACATCGATCCCGGTCATTCCGAAATCCGGCGGTGTGACTCCGACCACGGTATACGATTTTTCATCGAAAACCACCTGCATGCCGATCGCCTGCGGGCTGGCGCCGAAACGGCGCTGCCACATGCCATAGCTGATGATCGCCGCGGGCCTCGCACCGGGCCGGTCTTCTTCCGGCAGGAAATTGCGCCCGCGGACCAGATTGACGCCGAGCATGGGAAACAAGTCGGCCGAAATCTCGCGGCTGCCGATGTACGCGGCATCTCCAGGCGCGCTCACCGTGCCTCCACCGAACCGCCACACCGCGAGGTCTAAAGAGCGGCTTTCGCGTTTGCAATCGAGATAATTGGGATATGTGAAAGCCCACAGATTTCCGAAGATCGTGCTCGTATCCGTCTGTTCCTGCACTAAAACCAGCCGGCCGGGATCGAGAAAAGGCAGCGGCTTCAACAGCACCCCGTTGATGACCGTGAACATCACCGTAGTCGCGCCAGTCCCGAGAGCCAGCGTCAGCAAAGCGACCGCCGCGAATCCCGGCCGCTGCCGCAGCGTGCGCAGCGCGTAACGGAGATCCTGCGCGAGATCCTCCGCCCAGCGCGTTCCACGCGCATCGCGGCATTTTTCCTTCACCTGCTCCGGACCACCGAGCGAAATCCGGGCTAGACGGCGCGCTTCAACGGGATCGTGCCCGTGCGCGATCAGTTCGGCGGTGTGCTGCTCCAAGTGGAAGACCAATTCCTTATCGAGGCGCTCTTCCATCTGATTCCTTCGGAACAGCCGACGCCACCAGCTCATTTCGCGCCTCCCTCGGACATTTTGAGGATCAAGCCGACGGCTTGCGTCAACCGGTCCCAGCTCGCGGCTTCGGTTTCGAGCTGCGCGCGGCCTTTCTTTGTCAAGCGATAGAACTTGGCCTCGCGCCCGGTCTCGGTCTCTTTCCAGTCCGCGGCGAGCAGGTCCCGATTTTCCAGCCGGTGCAGCGCCGGGTACAGCGATCCTTGGGGAACCTGCACCACGTCGTTCGAAACCTGTTGCAGCCGTTGCGCGATCGCGTAGCCGTGCACCGGGCCCAGCGCGACCACCTTCAAGATCAGCAGGTCCAGCGTGCCTTGTGGGAGATCCGATTTGGTTGCCATCGACAATACCTCGCTCTTCTACACATTAAATCACCAGACGTGTAGAAGCACAAGGTATGTGATTGGGATAACGTTGCTTATTTGCTCAAATCGACGTATTCGACTCCGGGAGGCGGCACGAACCGGAACATCGAATCCGGGATCGGCGGATTCTTCTTTTCGCCTTCGAAAGTGAATTCGATGGTCGACCCGATCTGCTCTTTCACCCGCAGCCAGTGAATCACGGCATCGGGCGACACCAGAAACGTGACTTCAGAGTAAGGCAACTTGTCCGACTTCGGAATCGCGGTGATGAGCATGTTTTCGTGATCGGGCTGCGTGCGAAACTCGCGGAAATCGTTCTGGAAATTCAGCCGCCCCAGCAGAAAGGCCAGCGGCGCTCGCATGTCTTCGGTTTCTTTGAACGCCATCCGCTCCGCCCGATTCTCGCTCGGATCGTAGGAGTAAATATATTTCCCGTCAGAGATGTAGAGCTGTCCCGCAGGCGACGAATACTGCCAGCGCATCCGCCCCGGCTTGCGCAGAAACAACTCGCCTTTATCGACGACTTTGCGCCCGTGACCGGCGTAGCTCTCGGTGAACGACACCTGGAGCGTCTGGGCGCGGTTATAGTGCTCCTCCACGCCCTTCAGGATAGTTTCAAGGGCTGAGCCGGTCGATCCGCCACGCACCATCGCGCCGGCGGCGATAGCGCACGCGATCGTGCAGGCGATGCTCGCCCTGCTGCCAAAACTCGATTTCGTCGGGACGAACACGATACCCTCCCCAATGTGTTGGACGCGGCGGACCCTGGTCCTGATACTTCGCCTTCAGTTTCGCCAACCTCTCTTCAAGTGCCGCGTGCGAAGCGATCACCGAGCTTTGTTTCGACGCCGCCGCTCCGAACCGGCTGCCCAGCGGCCGCGATGCGAAGTATGCATCCGAATCCGCGGCGCTCAATTTTGAAACGCGGCCTGTCACGCGTACCTGCCGGTCGAGCGGCGCCCAGTAAAACACCAGCGCCGCGCGAGCATTCTGTTTCAATTCCCGTCCTTTGCGGCTTTCGTAGTTCGTAAAAAACACGAATCCCTGCTCATCGGCGCCCTTCAGCAAAACCATGCGGGCCGACGGTTGCCCGTTGCGCGCCGCCGTAGCCAGCGTCATCGCGGTGGGCTCTTTCAATCCTTCATGATGCGCAAGTGCGAGCCACTGATGAAACTGGCTAATCGGGTCGGGATCGGCAGTGCGTTCGTCGAGATGGGTCAACACCCTCATTGTACGCGGTACAGTGGAATCGTATGGAGAAAACCGAGGCCGATTGGAAGAAACAGCTTACGCCCGAGCAGTATCACGTCACCAGGCAAAAAGGCACTGAGGCGCCTTTTACGGGCAAATATTGGAACCAGCACGACGATGGAACTTACCATTGCGTCTGCTGCGGGGCGAAACTGTTCAGCTCCGGCACCAAGTTCGATTCCGGCAGCGGCTGGCCGAGTTTTTATGCTCCGTTGGACGAAAAAAATCTGCGAATGATTGAGGACAATAGCCTTGGCATGCGGCGTATCGAGGTGGAATGCGCACAATGCGGAGCGCATCTGGGGCACGTCTTCCCTGATGGCCCGAAACCCACTGGCCTGCGCTACTGCATGAACTCCGCTTCGCTCGACTTCAAAGGCGAGTAAAGTTCCACCGGCGGGCTGCCGATTATCCTCCGGGAGGCGATTGCCTGTGGCTACCTTGCAGTACATCATCAGCGGGGCATTGACGCTGATCGTCTATGGGATGGTTCTTTTCGCGGTGTATAGAATCTTCCTGATCAGCAGCGATGTTTCGGAGATCAAAACCCTGCTACGCGACATCAAACGCAACACCGGCATTTCGCCCACCGCATCCTACGCGAATTCGCCCGAAGCGCTGGTTCGCGCCGTTCATGCCGCGTCGTATTCGGACCTGGAAGAACAATCGGTAGAAGAGCCGCCGCGGTCGCTCTAGAAATCTACACCGCGCGAACATCCGCGCACACCGGTCGCGAGCCCACTGGAATTATGGTGCGCAATGAAACCGGCTTCGATCCGTTTGACTCCACCGCCAGAACCGCCACATCGCCCGATTTGCGATTCAACACCAGCGCGTACTGATCGTCCGGCGTCACTTTAATGAATCCGGGATCTCCGCCCACGGGAATCAGCGGCTTGATGACTCTGCGCGTTGCGATGTTCAAAATGCTCACGTCGCCCGATTGCGGGCTGGCGACCAGCAGATACGATGCGGATGCCGCCATCGCTTGCGGAGCGCGCCCCGCGAGCACCGTTTCGGCGACCTCCGGCGTGTGATACGGATACACCACCACCACGCCGTCGAGACCTTCGCCGGTGATGAACAACTGACCGCCGTCCTGATTGAAGCACAGATTATCCGGGCGCACCGCGACCGGAAGATTGGTGATCAGCCGCGAGCTGGCCACGTCAAACAGCGAAAGAATCCGCGCGCTGCGATCCGCGCCCACCAGTGTTTTCCCATCGGAAAGAAATCGCACGGCGCCGAAATCGCCCTGCGCCAGCGGTCTTCCCAAACGCTGCCCCGCAAGATCCACCAGGCGCATGTTCGAACCCGAGCCGACGGCTGCAATATTCCCGTCCGACGCCAGCGCCATATCGGCCGGCGATTCCGGCAGCGCGATGCGCCACTCGACTTTGAACGAGTCGAGCGAAATTCGCACCAGCGCCTGCGGATCTCGCGCCAGAACGTAGAGCGCGTGTTCATGGGCGTCGATCTGCATGGTTACAGCCTTCGAGGCGACGGTCAGCTTGCGCCGGAAATTCAGGCGATCGGACTGAATTTCGTGCACCGATCCCGTTTCAGGCGTCAGCACATAAACGGATGGCCGCAAATTCGCTGCCACCACCTGGCTTGGCGACGCGTCGAGCGGTATATGCCGGACGACAGCCATGGCCTGTAAATCCACGGCGGCTACCGCTTGACCGTCCTGGTTCGCGACAAAAGCATAGCCTCGATAACCGGCCGTGCGACGGGAACCGCATGCGGCCGCGAAGGGGAGGGCCAAAATGGCGCGGCGGGAAAGCAAGTCTTAGTCTACCTTACTGAAAATAAAACAGAACGTTGTCCCTGTGTAGCACGTGTGGTACCTTCAGAGGATGGCGCGGGGCATCCCGCCCTCAGTGTCCTCTAAATTGAAGATTTTTATATGAATTTGCGGTCGTTGTTCAGTCTTTTTTCGTCCGATCTGGCCATTGACTTGGGCACTGCGAACACCCTGGTTTTCGCAAAGACTAAGGGGATCGTGGTGAACGAACCTTCCATTGTCGCGATTAACAAAACCAACGGTGAAGTGGAAGCCGTGGGGCGCGAAGCTAAGGAAATGCTCGGCCGCACGCCGGGAAACATCGTCGCGATCCGGCCCATGAAGGACGGCGTCATTGCCGACTTCAAGGTCACCGAGCGAATGCTCAACTACTTCATCCAGAAGGCGCATGGACGCAAGATGCTGGTGCATCCGCGCATCATTATCGGCGTCCCCAGCGAGATTACACAGGTGGAAAAGCGCGCGGTCATCGATTCCGCCTATCACGCTAAAGCGAGCGAAGTATACCTGGTGGAACAAGCCATGGTCGCGGCGATCGGAGCCGGCCTGCCCATTACCGAGCCGTCGGGGAACATGGTGGTGGATATCGGCGGCGGCACCACCGACGTCGCGGTGATTTCGTTGAGCGGCATCGTGTATTCGCGCTCGGTGCGCGTCGCCGGCAATGAGATGGACGACGCCATCATGCAGTACATGAAGCGGAAATATAATCTGCTGATCGGCGAAACCACGGCGGAAAAAGTCAAAATGCAGATCGGTTCGGCGTTCACGCTCGAAAAACCGCTGACCATGGAAATCAAAGGCCGCAATCTGATCGAAGGCGTGCCGAAGACCATCACCGTAGACGACAGCGAAATCCGCGAGGCGCTTTCGGAGTGCGTTGCGACCATCATGAACGCGATCCGCGTCGCGCTGGAGCGCACTCCGCCCGAACTGTCCGCCGATATCAGCGATCGCGGCATCGTCCTCACCGGAGGGGGCGCGCTGCTTAAGAATTTGGACAAGCGCATCCGGACCGAAACCGGCCTGCCAGTGTCCATCGCCGAGGACCCTCTGGCCTCGGTAGTATTGGGAACAGGGAAGATGTTGACGGAGTTCAAATTATTACGCCGCATCGCGATTGAGTAGGTAGCCTAGCCTATGGCTACTTTTGGCCGCCGTGAGGGGCGAGGAAAGTTTTGATGCTGGGATCTGCGCGGGGCGTGTCGGTTCCGCGCCTGTGATGTTCGCGGAAGTTACCAGGAGTATGGAGTTTCTCCCCAATCGCTATCGCAACCTGAGTGTACTGCTGTTGGCGATTCTGGCACAGTTGGTGCTCCTCGCCTATCAGGTGAAAAGCAATGGAGAGGTGCGGCTGATTCGCGTCTGGGCGGTGACCGCCGTCACGCCGCTGGCGCGCGTGATCGAAACCGGCCGCAGCGGCATTTCCCATTTCTTCAGCGACTACTTCGTCCTGCTGGATGTGCGCGAGGAAAACAAGCGCATCAAGCACGATCTCGACCGGATCCAGATGGAGAACCAGTATCTGCGCACGGAGCTCGACACGGCGGATCGCGCGCGCGCGCTGGCCATCTTCCAGGCGCATTCCCCATCGAAGACCGTGGCGGCGCACATCATCGGCAACACCACCGGATCCGGCGCGAAAGAAGTCATCGTCGATCGCGGAGCGACCAGCGGCGTCGAAAAAGGCATGGCCGTGATCACGCCGGCGGGAATCGTCGGCAAAGTGGTGGACGTTTTCCCGGTGGCGAGCTTCGTGTTGCTGGTCACCGACCCGTCTTTCGCCGCAGGGGTGATTTCGCAGAAGAACCGCGTCCACGGGACGCTCAAAGGACAGGGCGGCACGAAGGTGATCGTAGACTACGTGCAAAACGAAGAAAACGTCGAGCAGGGCGAATGGTTCTACACTTCCGGCGACGATGGCATTTTCCCGAAAGGTCTGCCGGCCGGCGAAGTGACGACGGTTCATCCCGGAAAATCGCAACGGGAGATCTACGTGACGCCCAGCGGCTTCCAGAATGGCCTGGAAGAAGTCCTGATCGTCATCGAAGGCGTGCATACCGAGATTCCGGGAGTGTCGCCGCCGAATCAGCCGGTGCATTTGCTCGCGCCGCCTCCGCCGGAGCCGGGCGCCGTGCCGGTGACGCCGTCGCAGACCGGTCCACTTTCCGATGCCGATCGCATCGTCGATAAGTACCGGCAGATCGGGGCGGCGGAAAATCACGTCTATGGCGAGCGCGGAACCGGCGCGCCCAATTACAACATCAGCCTGGACCAGAAGCCTCCCGATCCGCCCAAGCCGCCGCCCAAACAGCAGGAGCGATGACCGAGTTCACGCAGGAATTCACCGAGCCGCGCAAAAAAGATCGCGTTTCCAAGTTCAACGCCGGCGCGATGATCGGGATTCCCCTCGCGGCGATTCTGTTCCAGGTCTACGTTCCGCAATTCATCAAGTATCTTGGCTATCTGGAACTGCCCCTGCTGGTGACGGTCTACTTCGCGCTGATGCGCCGGTCGCCGATCGCGGGAGTCTTATTCGGCGCGGGCGTGGGCCTCGCGCAGGATTCGCTTTCCACGCACCCCTTGGGGATGTTCGGAATCGTGAAGACCCTGGTAGGCTACTTCGCTGCGTCGGTGAGCCAGCGCTTCGACGTCGAAAATCCGGTGGTGCGGGGTGTGCTGGCATTCTTCTTTTTTTTCTTTCACGGATTTTTCTACTGGGTGCTGGCGCGGGCGCTGCTGGGCGAAGCGCTCGAATTCGACCCGCAACAAACGCTGGTATTGGCGGTCTTGAACGCGGCCGTCGCTGTGCCGCTGTATCACATATTGGATAAACTCAAAGTTACCGGATAGCCGGATAGGTCGAACATTGTTAAGACCCGTCGAACCCGAACGTCAGAATCCGGAAGCGCCGGCGCGCCTGTTTAAAGATGACACGCGTTTCGCGCTGGGACGCATCGCGGTCTTTCAATATCTGGCGGTGGTGGTTTTTCTATTTCTGATTTCGGGCTTCTGGATTTTGCAAGTCCGCGATCATGAAGCCAACAGCGAGTTGGCTGAGCGGAACCGCGTCAAAACCGTCCCACTGCTCGCTCCGCGCGGAAAAATCCTCGACCGCGACGGCCGCGTGATCGTCGACAATCATTCCGCGTTCACGGTGATGCTGACGCGCGAAAACCTGAAGCCCGAACATATCGACGCGATCGCTGCGGGCCTGCATCTCGACCCGGACGAGATTCGCGCTAAGCTGAAGCGCTTCAGCTCGCGGCCCAAGTATATTCCGATGATGATTAAGCAGGAGCTTACTTCCGGCGAGTTGTCTTTCGTCGAGTCTCATCGCGATCCGGAAACCTTTCCCGAGCTTCTACTGCTCCAGAATCAGCGCCGTCTGTATCCACGCAACGGTTTGGCCGCACACGTCATCGGGTACGTCGGCGAGGTGAGCGAACAGGAGTTGAATACTTCGGAGTTCGCCAAGTACTCGCAGGGCGACATCGTCGGAAAATTCGGCCTGGAGCGGCAGTACAACGACATACTGATCGGCGTCGATGGACAGAAACGCCAAGTGGTGGACAGCGTGGGGCGCGAACGTCAGGTGCTGGAGGATAAAGAACCCACGCCCGGCAACAATCTGCAACTGACTCTCGATCTGGATTTGCAGGCCGTGGCCGAGCTCGCGATGGATGGAAAGCGCGGCGCGGTGGTCGCGCTCGATCCGCGGAGTGGCGAGGTGCTGGCGATGGTCAGCCGGCCCGACCTTCGATCCGAACCTGTTCACGACGCGCATTCGCGCCGAGGATTGGAAGGGGCTCACCAACGATCCCAACGATCCGCTGCTGAATCGCGCGATTCAGGCGCAGTTCGCGCCGGGCTCGACGTTCAAGCCGTTCGTAACCATAGCGGCGCTCGAATCGGGCACCATCGATGAGAATTTTTCCGTGCGCTGCGGGGGAGGCGCCACATTTTACGGGCACTTCTACCACTGCGATGAACATCACGGCCCTCTGAATCTGCACGGAGCCATCGTCCACTCCTGCGACACCTACTTTTACACCGTCGGCAATATGCTGGGAATCGACAAGATCGCGGAATATGCGCAAGAGGCAGGGCTCGGGAAGAAGACCGGCGTGGACTTGCCGAACGAGTATGAAGGCCTGATACCGTCGACCAAATGGAAGCTTCGCACGCAGCGCGAAAAGTGGTACGCGGGCGAGACCATCTCGGCCGCCATCGGGCAGGGCGCGGTGCTGGTGACGCCCATTCAGCTTGCCTCCGCGATCGGCGGGCTCGCCAACGGAGGAGTGTGGTTCAAGCCGCACCTGGTGAAAATGGCGGCCGCGCCTGAGCCGGTTCGCCGCGCCGATTTCCGGCCGGAGAATATCGAAACCGTGGTTGCGGGGATGTATGGAGTGGTGAACGAAGGCGGAACCGGATCGTCGGCTCAAGTCGCCGGCCTCGAAATCTGCGGCAAGACCGGAACCGCGCAACGTGTTTCGCTGGATCTGGCGAAATCCGGCAAGGCTGCGGGGGATCTGGCCAAGGAGAATGGCTGGTTCGTCGGATTCGCGCCGCGCGAGCATCCCGAGATCGTGGTGGTCGCGCTGTTTGAAGCGAGCGGCCACGGCTACTCCGCCGCACCCATCGTGCGCGACGTAATCAAGTCCTATTTCGATAAGAAAGCCCGCTTGGCGATGCCGAAGGCTCCACAGTTGGCGTTGTTCCAGCCGGGAGTTGCGCGTTAATTGGGAATCCACGGCGTGTCTGGTATATCCATGAAGGCGAAAGCGAAAAAGTGCGACAACGGCGCAGCGGCCCGGATTCGGGCGGGCCACAGCCTGACCGAGCCAGTCCGGTTGATTTCGGGTCTCCGGCTGGCACAGAGGTTTGGTAACGCAAAAATCTTGCGGTGATCGGATGAGATCTCAAGTTGACCCTTAAAGCGCTGCTGCGCTATCCTGAAAGCTCGAATGGCAAATACTGTATCCGCGCTCAAACGTGTGCGCGTAGCCGAGCGTCGTACCGAAGTCAACCGGACCCGCAGGACTCGCCTGCGCCACCAGATCCGCGCCATGCGGCGGCTGCTGGAAGCGAAGGACGCGAAAGCCGCCACTGCACTGGTTCCGAAGACATTCTCCCTGATCGACCGCTCCGCAAAATGGGGCGTGATCAAGAAGAACACGGCGGCACGCTATAAGAGCCGGCTCACGCTTCGTCTCCGCAAGCTGGCAGCTTAATCGGTTAGCGCAAGAATCATTTCTTCCATCACGATGCGGTCGTCCGGCCGTGCGTCGCGAAGGGACCGGTCTGCTTCGAACAGCCTCACCACCGCGCGCTCCAGCTTGGCTTTCGGAAACGCCTGCACCGTCTGCTCGATCTGCCGCGCCCGTTCCGGCCAAATGCGCGCGCCTAGCTGATTGAAGTGAGCCTGAATCTGGCCCGCGTTTTTCAGTCCCGCCTCGCGAGCCGCCAGCGCCATCCGGAACTGCGTGGCGAGAAACGTCAGCGCCAGCGGCATGTACTCGCCCTCGCGCGAAAGCGTGTCGAGAATCTCCAGCGAGCGCGTGCGATCCCCTCTTCCAAGTGCGGCCACCAAAGCGAAAATGGTAGTCGCCTGCGCGTCGGCCACCAGCGCCGCGATATCGGAAGCCGTGACCTTACGCGCGGTCCCGGCAAACAGGCGCAGCTTTTCGATCTCGATCGCGACTCGCGCCACGTCTCCAGCGGTCGCGTCCAACAGTAGCGCTAACTCCGCCAATCCGAGCTGTAAACCAGCCTGTTTGGCGAGCGTCTGCGTGATCGCTCGGGCTTGATCCGGCGAATATGGGCGAAACTCTACCTGCGCGGGAACGGCCGCGAAGAATTTCTGCACCCGCTCAAGCTTGGATTTGTCCTCGCCTTCGAAATCGTAACGGCTGGATTCGATCACCAACACGGTTCCTGGCGTCGGCTCGCGTAGATAAGCCGCGAGTTCCTCCGGCCGGTCGCCGGCGTCTCCGCGCGGCAAGGCAGCCTCGGCCGCAGCCAGCCAGACCACGCGTTTGGTCGCGAACAGCGACAACGAGCGCGCATCGTCGAGCGCGGACGCGAGCGTCACCTGATCCAGATCGTGACGCGTGAAGCCGCTCTCGCGATCCTCCGGCGGCAGCGCGGCGTCGATCAGGGCGCGGCGGCAGCGCTCGCGCTGGTAGGGCTCCGGACCCAGGAACAGGTACGCGGGCGCGGGGCCTTGCTTCTGCAAGCGGTCGAGGAACTGTTCGGGCGTCATTTCAGAAATTAGAAAGAATCGAGCTTACCACCAGGCGCGCAACGGCCGTCGCCACGCGGTCGAGCCCGGCGTCGCTCTCTTCGAAATATTGCAGCTCATTGACGCTGATCTCATACCGTTCGCGCGCGTCGATGGATGGACGGTTGAACAGCACCTTGCCGGTGGCGCGCTCCGTCAGGTTGATCGAAAGGTAGACGTGAATGTCGGCGGCGGTCGAGCGGCCGCTGACCGGATCCACCACGGTCGCGGCGCCAACATAGTTCAACACCGTACCATGCAGGATCGCATCCGCCTTATTCGGATCAGACACGATGCGGTACCGGGTGCGGGAAATAAATTCGCGCGCCATCGCCTCCGGCAAACGATCGGTCAGCTTATAGCGCGTGGTGGAGTTGGCGAACGCCGGAATGCAAATGGTCTGGATGGTCTTTGGCAGCAGATCGTCGTGGCCGGCGACGTGATAGCCGCAGGACGCCAGCGCAATCGACGCCAAGACCGCAGCGGCGAGTTTCATCGGCCCTCCCTCGCCACGGCAACGGCATTGTCCGCGGCCAGGCGCAGATTATCGGCCACCATCCAGATCCAGCAGGCGCGATTGCAATTGCGATCCTGCGCGATCGCGCCGACGCTGAGACCCTCCAACGATGCAATTCCGACGTTGTTGGGCGGATCGCCGGGCCGCACGTCCAGTCCGGCTTCTTCCAGCGACCGCGCGATCGCGTCGGCGCCCGGATTTTCTTCGAACTCCACCCACACCGAGAAGCTGTGGCCGTGAAACACGGGCGCCTGGATCAACCGGAGCGACGGCATGGCAATGGACGGGTACGCCGCCAGCAGCGACGCAAGATGCCGTTCCAACCGCTGCTCGATGGACTCCAGCGGCTCCAGCGCTTCCTCGCCGTAGCGCGCCAGAAGATTGAAAGCCGCCTGAGCGTCGAACACTTCGGTGTTGAGTTTCTGGAACGACAGTACGGCGACGGTCTGCTGACGAAGTTCGTCCAACCCGCGTTGGCCGCGCTCGCTGGCCGGTTCGAACACGTGCACCATGGCGCGTCGAATGGCGGCTATCCGCGAAAGCGGCGCCAGCAGCATGGTGACGGCAATCGCCGCTGGATGGGCGATCACCTGAATCGCCGAGGCGGCTGGGCCGCGATGCTTCCGCCGAGGGAGCGCGCAATCTCGCGTTGGGCTGCTCCTCGAGAGCGCCGGTTAGATCGATCAACATCGGCCCGCCGTCCGGGTTCAATTTAAGCGTACGGCGGCTGGACGCAGGAGACCCGGCGAGAAACGCGACACTTGAGCCTTCCAGGCTTTCGGCGGCGAGCGGCATCATGACCACCGCCTCTTCTGCCTCCTCAGTCAGGAGCGTAGCCGCGGCGGGCGCGGCCGAAATCAATTGCACGCGCGGCGCGGGGGTCGATTCGCCCAATCGCTCCAGAATTTCTCGCGCCAGCAGCGAGTCGCCGCCTACCACCGCGACCATTTCTCTATCCAACCTGATGCTCCGGTTCCCTTGGCGCCGCCTTGAAGCGGCGGCGCACGATGCCGCCAATGCGGATCAGGATGCCGCTGGCGACGTAACTCGCCGTCGCGCCGAGCAACACCGGCTGCGAAAAATTCCAGATCAGATAGATCAGGCTGCCCACCACTACGAAGATCAGAGGCGATCGCGGCCGCGTCAGGTGCAGATCCTTGAAGCTGGGATAGCGCCACGTGCTGACCATGAGAAACGAGAGCAGGCCCACCAGCGCCAGCCACGCGACCGAAAGAATCCACCAGGTGAGCAGCGCGCCATCGCATGCATAGACGATACTGGCCAGCGCTCCAGCGGCCGCGGGGATCGGCAGGCCCACGAAATACTTGCGGTCGGGCCGGCCTGGATTCTTGGGCACCGGGTTCTTCTGAATATTGAAGCGCGCCAGACGCGCGGCGCCGCACAGCAGGAACAGGAACGAGAGAAAATATCCGGCGCGGTGCAAATACTCAAGAGGGATTCCACGCACCGGCTGGATGAAGTAGACGCCCCAGGCGAAGGCCAGCGCCGCGGGTGCGATGCCGAACGCGATCACATCCGCCAGCGAATCCATCTCGCGTCCGAAATCGCTGGTGGTATTGGTCATGCGCGCGATGCGGCCGTCCAGGCCGTCGAAAAACACGGCCGCGCCGATCGCCATGGCCGCGAAACGGAATTGCAACGCCGCGGCGGAAGGATCCTGAGCGAAAAGCATCGCGCCTTGAAACACCGCCAGGAGTGCATAAAAGCCCAGAAATACATTCGCCGCCGTGAACAGCGTCGGCAGCGCGTAGGCAGCCCGGCGCGGGCTGCGGTCGGGGGAGCGAGGATCCACCAGCCGGTCGCGAAGGTTCATGAATTTTTCCTCCGGGCAATGACGCTGGAACCGGCGGCAACGCGCTCGCCGGTTCGCACCGCCACGTCCCATTCGGGGCCCAGAAATACATCGACGCGCGAGCCGAATTTGATGAGTCCGATCCGCTCGCCTTTGTCCACGATGTCGCCGGGCCGTTTGTAACACACGATGCGCCGCGCGATCAGCCCGGCGATCTGTTTGAAGACGACGCGCGAGCCGTCGCCATCGACGGTGATGATGTTCTGCTCATTCGAATGACTGGCCTGTTCCTTGCTGGCGACCAGAAACTTCCCCTTCTGGTATTTGACGCACGCGATCCGTCCGGCGATGGGCGTGCGGTTCACGTGAACGTCGAAAATGTTGAGAAAAATGCTGATCCGGTTGGCCCCGGCGTCGTCCGGCACCACCGCGACCACCTTCCCGTCGGCCGGCGCGACCGCCACCGCGCCCTGCGGAATCTCGCGTTCCGGATCGCGAAAAAAGTACAAACAAAACGCAGCCAGAATGTAGAGCGGAACGGCGAACGGCCAGGACGCGAAGTAAGTGACCACCGCGCCTCCCGCGATGAATCCGAGGGCGTAATAAATGCCGTAGACGACCAAGCACTTCTATTGTCGCATTCCGCGGAATGCCAGCACCGCGTTCAGTCCGCCGAATGCGAACGAATTCGACAGTGCATACTCTACCTGGGCTTTTCGCGGCGTGTTCGGCACGACGTCGAGATCGCACGCCGGATCGGACTCGGTGAAGTTTGCAGTGGGTGGAATGATCCCGTCATGCAAAGCTAGCAGCGTCGTCACGGCTTCGATCGCCCCGGCGGCTCCCAAGGCGTGGCCGTGCATGGATTTGGTCGAGCTGATCATCAGCTTTTCAGCGTGCGCGCCGAATACCGATCGGATCGCTTCGATTTCGGTGGGATCGTTGGAGGGCGTACCGGTTCCGTGCGCGTTGATGTAGCCAACAGCTTCCCGCGCGACGCCCGCGTCGAGTAACGCAGAGCGCATTGCACGCGCGGCGCCCTGAGATGATGGCTGGGTGATGTGATGCGCATCCGACGACATGCCGAAACCCGCGATTTCTCCCCACACGTGAGCTCCGCGAGATTGCGCGCGCTCCAGCGGCTCCAAAAGAAGCATGGCCGCGCCTTCGCCCAGGATCAGGCCGCGGCGATCGCGCGAGAAGGGGCGGCATGTGTCAGGCGAGACCACACGCATCGCTTCCCACGCCTTCAGCAATCCCAATGAAAATGGCGCTTCGCTGCCGCCCGCGATGGCAACCTCCACGGTGCCGTTGCGGACCATCCAGAACGCCTGCCCGATGGCATGATTCGCCGATGAGCACGCGGTTGAAATCGTGTACACCGGGCCCGTAATTCCGTATTCGAGTGAAATGCGGCTGGCGCCCGCGTTGGCCATCGCCTTCGGAATCGACAGCGGCGGGAAGCGCGTGTTCTTCAACGCGTACAGGCCGTGAAAGCCTTCATCTTCACTGGTTTTGCCGCCCACGCAGGATCCGGTCACTACAGCCGATGTTTCTCGCATCGCTTCGTCGAACTCGATGCCCGCATCCGCGACCGCTTCGCGCGCGGCGATCAGGGCGAACTGCGCGAAACGGTCCAGCAGGCTCGCCTCCTTGTCGTCCATGTAATCGGAGGACCGGTAATCCGGCACCTCCGCGCCATTGGGAAAACGCACCGAGCCTTCGGGAACCAAGGTCATCGGCCGGATGGATGAGCAGCCTGCGCGGATCGACCCCCAAAAATCGATGCGCGAGCGTCCCGACGCGGAAATGACCCCGATGCCAGTTACGGCTACGCGTCGCGTCATTGTGCTTCGGTGGGGGTCTGTTTTTGAGCCAGCAGCTTTTCGATTCCGCTCACCATTTCCCGAATAGACTTGATCTGCCGCGCCGCATCGTCGGGGATATCGACGTCGAATTCGCTTTCGAGCGCGAACAGAATGTTGATGCCATCGAGCGAATCGATTTTCAGATCCTCAAACGTGCTGTCGATGGTGACGGTCTCAAGCGGAATGTGCTGCGTCTTCGCGATCACTTGCGCGACACGGTCGACTACTGGCATGTCGCGGCCATTTCGTTGCTATGCGCGATCGCTTGCTGACGCGCGCGGCTCTGAATCTGCGATCGATAACTAGCGCCGCTCGCCGAGCCACGACCGCGAGGGAGTGGACGCATGATAACGAAAAGTCTGCGGCACGCTGCTAGTTCTTGTGGCATAAGATCTGGCTTACGGTTCCGAACTGGAATCCGCGCTCCTTCAGCACGGGAATGACGGATTCGACCGCGGCAATGGTCGCGCGAATATCGGGCTTGCGTTGGATGCCGCGGCCGTCGTGCAGGCAGAGGATCGCGCCGTTGGCCGCGTTCTGAATCAAACGCTCAACGATGCCCTGCGCCGGCAACACCCAATCGCGCGCGATCACGGTCCACATCACGCCCAGCAGCCCCAGCCGGCGCTGCGCGCTACGCAACCCGATCCACCGCACGCCATAAGGAGCGCGAAACAGCCTCGGCATCACGCCGGCGTTCTGGCGAATCGATTCCTGCGCCAGCGCCATTTCGCCGTAAATAAATTCGGGCGAATGGAACTTGAAGTTAGGATGCGAATCGGTGTGATTGCCGACCTCATGGCCGGCGGAGACGACGGCTCGTGCGACTGACGGGCAGCGGCGCACGTTGGCTCCGCACATGAAAAACGTCGCGTTGATTTCGTGGCGGGCGAGAATCTCAAGCAGGGCCGGTGTGGATTCGCTGGGCCCATCATCGAACGTCAGCGCCAGCGCGCGACGCGAACGGTCTCCGTGATATACAGACGGAGCAAGAATCGCCGATGATCGCCCGCGCACCGCGTAGGCCATCGCCCCTGCTGTGGCCAACACTCCAACGGCGGCCTCACCCATCATCGTGTCTTTATGATACAGCGGGCCTATACGAGCTCGTAATACTCGCGATAGTCGACGGCCACGTCGACCAGGAACGGCACGCGTGCCGTCAACGCCTGTTCCACGCTTTGGCGCACTTCGGCGATGGTCGTCGCGCGCTTAGACCGGATCCCGAACGCCTGCGCGATGGCTGCGAAATCGGGCGGGGAAAAATCGACGCCATAAGGCTTGATCCCGCGCCGCTCTTCGCTCACGCGAATCAGACTCAGGCTGCGATCCGTGAAAACCACGATGATCACCGGCAGCCCCAGTTCGCCGATCAGCGTCAGGTCGTGGATCATCATGAGCATTCCGCCGTCGCCCACCACGGCCAGCACTGGTTTATCGGGATACGCCAATTGCGCCGCGATGGCCGCAGGAAGGCCAAATCCCATGGCCGAAAGGCCGTTCGACATGAAGAAAGTCCCCGGTTCGAAGCAACGCCAGAATTGCCCCATGGCGAGCTTATGCGAGCCGACATCGCAGGTCACTACTCCATCGCGCGGAAACACGGTCCGCAATTCTTCGATCAACCGCAGCGGAGACATTCCTTCCGCAGGCGTCCGCATGATCGCGGCACGGCGCTTTTCGAGCAGCTCGGCCGGCCAGCGCTTCGGACCCGGGTTGAGTTGTGAAAGAAGACTCGTGATTTCCCCGATCGCTTCGAGCGGATGATAATCGCCTTCCGCCATCGATACCGAATCGATCGAGACGATTTCAGTCTTCGCGAACCAGGTCTTGTCGCACTCCACCGGATCGAACCCGATTCCGAGGACCAGGTCGGCCGCGCGAATGGTTTCGAGAATGTCGCGATCGATCGCCATTCCCGATGCGACGCCCAGAAACAGCGGATGGTCTTCAGCCACGATGCCCTTCACCTTGGGTGTCACCAGGAATGGACATTGAAGCCGGCCGATCAGCGCCCGGGTGGCCGGAGCCATTTGAGGCGTAGCCCCGAGTCCGATCAGAACCAAAGGTCGCTCAGCCGACGCCAGGCGAGCCGCAATCGGAGCGATATTTCCCGGCGCCGCCACGCGCGGTTCAGCAACGCGCTGCGCATCGATGCACTCCTTGACAGCGAGATCGCTCGCCAGCGAAATATGAACCGGTCCCGGCCGCGCCGCCGAGGCCACATCCATCGCCGCCGCAATCGTACTTGCGGTATCCCGTGAACCGATGGAAACCGACGCCTTCGTGATCGGCGAAAACAGAGCGTTCAACGCCAGCCGCTGGTGAGTCATCGTCGCAAGGGCGGCATCCGGAATCTGCGCCGTCACGGCCAGCAGCGGAGCGCGATCGAGATATGCGTGGGCGACTCCGGTCACCAGATTCGTCGCGCCCGGCCCGAGCGTCGCGGCACACACGCCTGGAACATCGGTGATCTGCCCGGTCACTTGCGCCATCCATGCGGCGCTCGCCTCATGACCGGTCAGTAGAAACCGGATTCCCGCACGCCGGCACGCGTCGATAAAAGCGACAATCTCGCCCCCGGGAAGACCGAAAACGTACTGCACGCCGCGCTCGGCAAGAGTCCTGGCGATGACTTCTGCGTGAGTGGGCACGGATTTATCGGCCGGGGTGAAACGAATCGGTCCAGCGAATTTCTTCGGGCTGCGCGCAGCCTTCGATATTCAAGTTCACCACCACCGGCTCTTGTCCGCTGCGCACCACCACGGCTTCCACCGGCATCTCCGGACTGGCATTCATCTCCTGATGCGGCACGAATGGCGGGACGAAAATGAAATCGCCGGGACCCGCTTCGGCCATATATTCGAGTTGCTCGCCCCAGCGAAAGCGCGCGCGTCCACGCACGATGTACAGCACCGTTTCGAGCTCGCCGTGATGATGCGCACCGGTCTTTGCGTCGGGATCCACCACTACCGTTCCGGCCCACAGCTTGCTCGCGCCGGCGCGCGCATGCGTGATCGCGGCGGCCCGCGTCATGCCAGGGGTCTGCGGAGTATTCGAGTCCAGCTCATTCGCGCGCACGACCCGGATGCCATGCGTTTTCCAATCCGTCATTGCGCCGGCGGAGCTGTCGCGGTCGCGCCTTCCACTGGAAATCCCTTATCGACCCAATCCTTGGCGAAATTCGTGGGGATCTCCATTACTTTGATCTGCGTGTAGCCGAGACTCTTCAGCAAACTGTACGCCGGCTTCATGTTGGGGCAGTGATCCCATGGGCAGCATCCGCAATACAGCAGGATCTGCCGGTCCTTGGGAACGCCCGCAACGGCTTTCTTGAGCTCATCCAGACCTTCGTCTTTATTTCCAGGTCCCGCGTAGACGGATCCGGGGATGTGCTTGCTCCGGTACATCACCGCGAATCCGACCTGAAACACTTGCGGCGGATTCGGCGACTTTAGCTGGCGCACGGCATCCGCCGGCGTCACCACTTGCGCCGAGGTCCAGGGTGGATTGATCGCGGCACCGTTGGGCTTTTGGTCCTGGGCCACGAGAGCGAGGCCGAAGAGCGCTAGACACGCAACAAAGAAGATCTTCATAGGTCTACGTTACCTCCGGACGAGACGGAAGGCAAAGTCGCGGCCGACGCCTCCCTTGTACGCGAGCCAGATCCACAGGACTGCCAGAGATTCCAGCAGATGGGAATTTTCGATGGGGCCGGCGTCGATCGGCTCGAAGCCGAGATCTTGAGCGAGTTTCGCGGCCGCAGCCTTCGCTCGATCATCGCCTCCGCAATACAACATCATCGTCGGCTCGCCGCCGTAAACCGGATTCGCCATGTTATTGGCGCCGGTGGTGTTGAAAATCTTGACCACCGATGCGCCCTTGGCCCACTGCGTCACTTGCTCCCCGGCCGAGGTGTTGGAATCCACGGCGAGGCTCAAGTCGGGTTTCAGCGGGTTGGTGCAATCGAAGACGATCTTGCCTTTGAGGTCCAGCGATTCGACTACGCCCTTCGCGGCGCCCCACGGCAACGCGAGCACTACCACATCCGCCGATTTCACGGCCGCCTCGATGCTCGCCCGCTCGCGCGTGGCGAATGTCACCGAATGCCCCAGCTTGGCCCAGCGCTGGCCGAGCGTTCCACCTACGTTTCCACTTCCAATGATGCCGATTTTCATAGAGACAGAATGCCATAGCGAGGCGGCGAAGCAACCTAGCCGATCTTCCGGGTAGAATCCGCCCATTCTTCCGATGCATCTTTATCGGTAAGCCCGCATGATGGGGTCAGAGGTTTTTTCGAAATATGTCTAGTAGTGGTCTGGTTCAGTTTTCAGATGAGCTTTCCGCGATCGTCGAACGGGCGGGGCAATCGGTGGTCGCCATTTACGGCGGTGGACGGGTGCCGTCGAGCGGAGTGCATTGGAAGGCGGGGATGATTGTCACCGCCGAGCACTCGCTGCGGCGGGATGAGGATATACAGGTGGGCCTTCCCGATGGACGCATCGTCGCGGCGACCCTTGCCGGGCGCGACGCGGGCAGCGATCTGGCCGCGCTCAAGCTGGATGCCGGAAATATGCCGGTGATTCAGACGGGCGGCGAGGCGCGTACCGGAAGCGTCGCCATTGCGGTTGGCCGGCATCGCGATATCGGCGTTTGCGCGGCATTGGGGATCGTCAGTGTTACCGGTCCCGCATGGAATAACTGGCGCGGCGGGCGAGTCGACGGGTTTGTGCGGCTGGATGTGGCGCTCTACGCCGGATGCTCCGGCGCAGCGGTGCTAAACGCGAAAGGGGAAGCCATCGGCATCGCGACTTCAACGTTATCGCGAATCGCTCCGGTAGCAATTCCGCGAACCACCGTGGATCGCGTGACCAATGAGCTGATCGGCCGCGGCTACATCGCCAAGGGTTACCTCGGTGTCGGGATGCAAACCGTGCCGCTGCCGGAGGACCCGGCGGGATCGGGCCTGATCGTCCTGAGCGTCGAACCAAACAGTCCTGCCGCGAAAGGCGGACTGGTGGTGGGCGATATCGTGGTCGCGCTCGATGGACGCCCGATGAAAGATCCGCGCGACGTGCAAAGTTTCCTGCGCGGGGATTATATCGGCAAGACGGTTCCCGCCACCATCCTGCGCGGCGGTAAGCGCACTGAAGTGAAACTTACCATTGCAGAAAAAGGCAAATAGCCGCCTGTGACCCGCGTCCTGGTGGTCACATCCTCCCCGCTGTTGCGGGCGGGACTCGAATCGGTGGTGCAGGTCGCGGGCGCGGCCCAGACTTTGGAAGAAGCGGGCCGGCTCGCGGCGGGGCTCGATCCGGACCTGATTGTGATCGATTGGGATCAGGACCAGGCTCTGGAGTTAATCGACTTCGCCTCGGAGTCGCCCCCGGTTCTGGTGCTCGCGTCCGATCCGCAGCCGGCTTGGATGGGAGAAGCGCTTCGCGCCGGCGTCCGCGGGATTCTTCCGCGCGACGTTTCGATTGCCGAAGTAGCAGCGGCCATTCAAGCCGCGGCAGCAGGGCTGGTCGTGCTGCACCCACAATCCGTGGAGGGCGCGGCGGTGCGTGCCGGCCCCTCCCGCCAGGCGGAATCGCTAAGTCCGCGGGAAATCGAGGTCCTGAGGCTGATGGCGGAAGGCTTGAGCAACAAAACGATCGCCTGGCGATTGAGCATTTCGGAGCACACGGTGAAATTCCACGTGAACTCGATCTTCTTAAAACTAGGCGTAGGTACCCGTACTGAGGCCGTGATGATCGGGGTACGGCAGGGGCTGATTTTACTGTAGTAGCTGTCCGAACTGGTGATATACTGGGCCTCCGTCATTCGGAGTGGTTCGGATGGTTGCGACCTCGTTATTGCTGGTTTCGCTCGCTTTTCAGGGCTCGTTTCAATACGATGGCCCGATTACGCCGCGGATTCGCCCGGAAGCGCTGTCCGCCGCGGATCTGCGGGTCGACGTACCCCTGGTTTTGATTCCGGTCCACGTAACCACGCCCCTGGGCGCTACGGTGACCAATCTCTCCGGAGAAAACTTCCATCTGTTCGAAGACGGCGTGGAGCAGAGGATCATTCACTTCGGGAGCGAAGACGCGCCGCTCTCGATCGGCGTCCTGTTCGACGCCAGCGGCAGCATGCGCAACAAGATTCGCAAATCCACCGAGGCCGCGGCAGCGTTCTTCAAGACGGCCAACGCCGACGACGAGTTCTTCCTGATCGAATTTAACGAGCGCCCCAAACTCGCCGTCCCCTTCACGCGCGATTCCGACGCGATCTGCAAACACATCTCCCGCACGCACGCGTGGGGACGCACCTCGCTGCTGGACGCGGTCCACCTTGCGCTGATCCAAATGAAGGATGCGCGCAACCTGCGCAAAGCCATTGTCATTGTTTCCGACGGCGGCGACAATCGAAGCCGGTATACGGAAAGCGAAATCATGGCCGCGATGCGCGAGGCGGATGTGCAAGTCTACGCCATGGGGATTTTCGATTCCGAAAACGCTCCCAAACGAACACCCGAAGAACGGAACGGCCCTCGGATGCTCGACGAGCTGGCCCAGGAGACTGGAGGCCGGCATTTCCCGGTGCGCAACCTGAACGATCTGCCGGCGGTTTGTGAGCGCATCGGGAACGAGCTGCGCAATCAATACCTGCTCGGATATTCGCCCGCGAACGCGGCCGAAGATGGAAGCTACCGGCACGTGAAAGTGACCGTCGCGTCGCCTGAGCGACCGGAAAAGCTTAGAGCGCGCCATCGCCAAGGCTACTACGCGGGCGGGACCGAGCGCCCTTAAAACATAGCAGCGATACAATCTGAACATGCGAATCAGCCTGTTCTTGTGCGCGGCATCGATTGCCGCGGCGCAGTCTTCGGATCGAATCGTTCTGCAAACGTCGACACTGCTCGACGGCAAGGGCGGAATCGCGAAAAACCAGCAGATCGTGATTGAAGGCTCGAAAATCGTCGAGATCAAATCCGGTAAGGGAGCCGCTGCGTACGATTTGCGCGGGCTCACGGTGATGCCCGGTTGGATCGACACGCACGTTCATCTGAGCTGGCATTTCGATAAAGAACACAAGCTGGTCAGCGGCCGCGAAGATCCGAAAGACTCGGCACTGTACAGCGCGGAGAACGCGTGGCTGACGTTGCAAGGCGGCTTCACGACCGTGCAAAGCGTCGGCGCGCCGATCGATGCCGACATCCGCGACCGGATCAATCAAGGCTCATTGCCCGGCCCGCGCGTGCTCACCTCGATTCGGCAAATTAACAACATGACCGCAGCCCCGGATCGCGACCATCCAGCGACTCCGGAAGCTCTGCGGGAGTACGTCCGCAAAACCAAAGCCGAGGGCGCGGATCTCATCAAGCTGTTCGCCACCGCGGGAATGGGAGCGGGTGGAGCGCAAACGCTGAGCGACGCGCAGATCCAGGCCATCTGCGGAGAAGCGAAAAACGTCGGGTTGCGAGCCATCGTCCACGCGATTTCAGACGCGGGCGCGAAAGCGTCGGTGCTGGCCGGCTGCACATCCATCGAGCACGGCGACTACATAAAAGACGAAACCCTCGCGCTGATGGCGGAACGCGGCACGTTTTTTGATCCAAACTTCCTGGTTCTGCACAATTACATCGACAAGGAAGAAAGCTTCCCCAACATCCGCGATCTGAAACCGCTTCAGGATGCCATCGAACCGACGGCCAAAGTGCTGGAAATGGCGCGCGCGCACAAAGTGAAAGTCGTGCTCGGAACCGATGCGGTAGCCGGAGCGCATGGCCGCAATGCGGAAGAGTTCATCTATCGCGTCCGCGACGGCCATGACAAGCCGATGGACGCGCTGATGAGCGCGACCTCGGTAGCCGCGGAATCGCTCGGCATGGGCGACAAGATCGGGACTATCGCTCCCGGGTTCGAGGCGGATCTGGTGGCGACGGAAGGAAATCCGCTTGAAGACATCACCGCCGTTCGCCGCGTGGTGTTCGTGATGAAGGGCGGAAAGGTCTACCGCAACACCCGCAGATAGCTCATTTGGAGGTACACTCTACCTCATATGAAGCTATCGATGCGCCTGCTCCTGTTCGTTTTCACTGCGTCCCTGTTAGCCGCACAAACCGCCCCCAAGATCACCACGCCCAAGGACGCCCTCGGGTTCAACATCGGCGACGACTACATGATGGCCACCTATACGCAGCTTGAAACGTACTGGAAGAAGATCGCCTCCGAATGCGATCGCTGCAAGCTGGTCGACATGGGACCGACCGAACAGGGCCGGCGCCAGTGGATGATGATCATCACCTCACCCGCGAATCAGAAGAAGCTCGATCATTACAAGGAAATCTCGGCGCGGCTGGCCCATGCCGAAGGGCTGACAGATGACCAGGCGCACGCGTTGGCGCGCGAAGGCAAAGCGGTCGTCTGGATCGATGGCGGCTTGCACGCCAGCGAAACCGTCGGGTCGCAGCAGCTCATGGAAATGGTTTACCAGATGGCCAGCCGCACGGATCCCGAAACCATGCGGCTGCTGGACGACACGATCCAGTTGTATGTCCAGGCGAATCCGGACGGGCAGGAGATGGTAGCGAACTGGTACATGCGCGAAAAAGATCCCGCTGAAGCGCAGCATGAACGGCATGCCGATGCTGTACGCCAAATATGTGGGGCATGACGATAATCGCGATTTCTACATGTCGGCGATGAAGGAAACCACCAACATGAACCACCAGTTGTTCCTGGAATGGTACCCGCAGATCATGTACAACCATCACCAGACCGGACCCGGCCGGCGCGGTGATCTTCATGCCTCCTTTCCGCGATCCTTTCAACTATAACTTCGATCCGCTTGGTTCCCCTGGGAATCGAGATGGTGGGCACGGCGATGCACAGCCGCCTGGTCGCCGAGGGCAAAGGCGGATCCGCAATGCGCACCGGCGCCAATTATTCCACGTGGTGGAACGGCGGTCTGCGGACCGTCACATATTTCCACAACATGATCGGGATTTTAACCGAGATCATCGGCAGCCCGACGCCCATCGACATTCCGCTGGTACCGGAAAAGCAGTTGCCGCAGGGCGATTGGCCGCTGCCGATCGCGCCGACCACCAACGGGCAGAAGTGGCATTACCGCCAGTCGATCGAATACGAAATGTACGAACAATCGCGCCATGCTCGACCTTGCGTCCAGGTATCGCGAGACGTGGCTCTACAACATCTATCAGATGGGGCGCAATTCGATTCAGAAAGGCAGCCAGGATACCTGGACCACCACGCCCAAGCGCATCGCGGCGATGGAAGAAGCCGCGGCGAAGATGGCTCCCGCGGGTGGACGCGGTGGCCGCGGCGGACGCGGCGGCGCGGCTGGCGGCGATCTCCCGGCCGGGTTAACTCCCGGCGGCGGAGGCGCGGCCACGATTCCGAGCGAGCTGTACAACACCGTTTTGCACGATCCGAAAATGCGCGATCCGCGCGGTTACATCATTCCCGTCCGATCAGGCGGACTTCGCCACCGCCACAGAGTTCGTCAACGCGCTGCTCAAAAACGGCATTACCGTGATGAAAGCCACGTCGCAATTTTCGGTGGCCGGCAAGAGCTATCCGACCGGCTCCTACGTGGTGAAAACCGCGCAAGCTTTCAGGCCGCATGTCATGGATATGTTCGAGCCGCAGGATCACCCCAACGATTTCGCGTATCCCGGCGGTCCTCCCAAGCCGCCCTACGACATCACCGGGTGGACGCTGGCGTATCAGATGGGCGTGAAGTTCGATCGAATTCTCGACGCCTTCGACGGGCCGTTTACCAAGATCAATGGCGTGCTGCCGCCGCCGTCCGAACCCGTGACGGGCGCTGGAACTGCGGGATTTTTGATCAGCCATCGCATCAATAATTCGTTCGTACTGATCAACCGGCTGCTGAAAGCCGGGGCCGACGTGTATTGGATCAAGAAAGACATGAGCGCCGACGGCGAGGATCTGGGCACCGGCGCAATCTGGGTTCCCGCTTCGGGATCCGCGCGTGGAATCATCGATCAAACCGCGAAGCAGCTTGGGGTCCCGGCCCATATGGTCGCGAAAGCTCCAGCGGGTGACGCGATGAAGCTGAAACCGATCCGCATCGGGTTGTTCGATCAATACGGCGGGAACATGCCTTCGGGCTGGACGCGGTGGCTGTTTGAACAGTATGAATTTCCGTTCCAAGTGGTGTATCCGCAGACGCTGGATGCAGGCGACCTGAAATCGAAGTTCGATGTTCTGGTGTTCACCGACGGCGCGTATCGCCGCGCCGGGACCGGCGGCCGTGGAGGTGGCGGCGGCTTCGGAAACCAGGTCCCGGAGGATCTGCCCAGCGAGTATCAGGGCTGGACCGGCCGCATCAGCGAAGACAAAACCATGCCGCAGCTCAAGAAGTTCGTCGAGTCCGGCGGGTCCATCGTGACCATCGGCAGCTCGACCAGCATGGCGGAGCTGCTTGGCCTTCCGGTGAAGGATTATCTGACCGAAAAAGGCCCGGATGGACGAGATCGCGCGCTGCCACGGGAAAAGTTCTTTATTCCCGGATCGCTGCTCAAGACCAATATCGACAACACCAATCCCCTGGCGTATGGAATGCCGGATCAGGTGGACGTGTTTTTCGACAACAGCCCGGTTTTCCGCATGGAGCCGAACGCGGAACTGAAGAAGACTTCGGCCGTGGCGTGGTTCTCCGGTCCAACGCCTCTCGACAGCGGATGGGCTTGGGGACAGCAATATCTCGACGGCGGAACAGCCGCTGCGGAGGCGACGGTGGGCGAAGGCAAAGTGCTGCTGCTCGGTCCCGAAGTTACGTTCCGGAGCCAGCCGCACGCGACCTATAAGCTGCTGTTTAACGGCTTGTACTTCGGCAGCGCTAAGGATGCGGTATTGCAGTAATTCCCGAACATTCTGCGCGGTTGCTCGTCTATCGATTCTGAGGAAGGCTTGTCCATGAAGACTTTGATCCCTGTCCTGATGTTTGCCGGTGCGGCGGCGACGGCGGTCGCGCAATATACCAGTCCGCCGGCCGATACTTCGGTGACCATCGCCGGCAAAAAGATCGCGATTCAGTATCATGCGCCGTCCATGCATGGCCGGAAAATTTTCGGCGGCCTGGTGCCCTATGGCGAGGTCTGGCGAGCGGGCGCGAACGAAGCCACCGCGCTGCATACCGACGCCGATTTGCAGATGAAGAACGTCAACATCCCCAAGGGCGACTATACGCTGTTCATCTGGCCCACCGAGAAAGGCTTTCAGTTGATCGTCAACAAGCAGACCGGCCAATGGGGGCTCGAGTATAACAAGGGTCAAGACCTTGGCCGCGTCGCCATGGACATGAGTAAGTCGCCCAAACCGATCGATACCTTCAAAATTACGTTGTTCTCGCACATTGTCGGCAACGCCGGCAAACTTCTAATGGAGTGGGAAACCACGATTTTCTCGGTTCCTTTTACGCTCCAGTGAGTCGTTTCGACCTGGTAGCCGCCGCCCGGCAGGAGATGATCGACCGAGGGTTCGACCCCGATTTTCCCGCGGGCACCGATCGCCAAATCGCGAATTTCCGAGCGAAAGCCGCGCCGCAGCCGACTGACGGCATCCGCGATCTGCGCGGCCTTTTGTGGTCGTCCATCGACAACGACACCTCCCGCGACCTCGACCAGATCGAAGTGGCCGAATCCGCCGGCTCCGCGGGAACACGCGTTCGCGTCGCCGTGGCCGACGTCGACATCGCGGTCGATATCGGCACGCCCATCGATCGCCACGCTTCTTCGCAGACCACCAGCGTCTATACAGGCGTCAAAACCTTTTCGATGCTGCCGGAGGAGTTCTCGACCGGCCTGACATCCCTGAACCCGGATGAAGACCGCCTGGCGATGGTGATCGAGTACGTCGTGGCCGCCGACGGATCGATCGCTTCTCACGCCATTTACCGCGCGGTAGTCCGAAACCATGCGCAATTGACTTACAACGGCGTTGGAGCGTGGCTGGAAGGCAGCGGCCCGGCTCCGGACAAAGTAGCCGAATCGCCCGATTTACAGGAGCAACTCAAGCTTCAGGATCAGGCTGCACAAACTCTGTGCGCCGGCCGGCACCGGCGGGGCGCGCTGGATTTCGATCGCGTCGAAGCCGAAGCCCTAGTCTCCGAAGGCGAGGTTCAGGGGCTCGCTGTCCGTCAGCGGAATCGCGCCACTCGCCTGATCGAGGATTTCATGGTCGCGGCCAATGAGGTGATGGCGCAAACTCTGGCGAACGCGCGTGTTGCATCCATTCGCCGCGTAGTGAAGACGCCGGAACGCTGGCCGCGCATCGTTACGTTAGCTGCTCGCTATGGCGCGAAGCTGCCGGCTGATCCCGATTCCGAGGCGCTCAACGCGTTCCTTACGAAAATGCGCGAGACCGACGAAGTGCACTACCCGGACATCTCACTCGCGGTAATCAAGCTGATGGGCCCGGGCGAGTATGTGCTGTCTCGCGCAGGCGCCCCGGAGAATGCCGATCAGGGCCACTTCGCGCTGGCCGTCCAGGATTACACGCACTCCACCGCGCCGAACCGGCGCTTTGCGGACCTGGTCGCCCAGCGCCTGATCAAATCCGTGCTTGCGAAACATCCAACTCCCTATAACGAAGGCCAGCTCGATTCGATCGCGAGCAACTGCACGCTGAAAGAGGACGCGGCGCGAAAAGTGGAGCGCGTCATGGAAAAGCGCATCGCGGCGGTTGCCCTGGCGCCTCGCATCGGCGAAAGCTTCAATGGAATCGTGACCGGCGTCACCCCCAAAGGCGTGTTCGTGCGCGTGTTGCGGCCTCCCGCCGAGGGCCTGTTGATCCGCGGCGAAAGCGGAGTAGACGTCGGCGATCAGATTCGCGTGAAGCTCGTCAGCACCAACCCACGTCGCGGATACATCGACTTCGCGCGCTAACCCTGCGCCAAACGCGCTTGCAGTTCCTTCGCGCGAAGATTAACCTGAATATTCGACCGGAAGGAGATTCCCATGTTTAGGTATTCGCTCGCCGTCCTGATTTCCGCCGCTTGCGCGTTCGCGCAGCCGAAGGTGACGCCCGAAAAAGAGACCGCCATGAAAGCCGACCTCAATGGCGAGATCGACCACATGAAAAAGCAGGCGCAGGTGATGGTCGACAGCGTGTTCAGCTTCGGCGAACTTGGATTCCAGGAATTTGAGACCTCGAAATACCTTACCGGAATCCTGGAGAAGGAAGGTTTCAAAGTCGAGCGTGGAATTGCGGGAATCCCCACGTCATGGGTCGCCTCGTGGGGCTCCGGCAAGCCGGTCATCTCGCTCGGCTCCGATATCGACGATATCCCGCAGGCGTCGCAGAAGCCTGCCGTCGCGTATCACGACCCGATGATCGAAGGCGCGCCGGGGCATGGCGAAGGGCACAACTCGGGAGTGCCGCTGAACATCATCGCGGCGCTCGCCGTGAAGAAGGTGATGGAACGCGAACATATGCAGGGCACCCTCCGCCTGTGGCCCGGCGTCGCCGAGGAGCTTTTGGGTTCCAAAGCCTACTACGTTCGCGCGGGGATGTTCAAGGACGTCGATATCGTGCTGTTCACGCACGTCGGAAACAATCTCGGCGTGTCGTACGGCCCCAGCGGATCGAACGGGCTGGTCTCGATTGAATACAATTTCAAAGGTGAAAGCGCGCACGCTGCTGGAGCGCCTTGGCGCGGGCGCAGCGCACTGGACGCAGTTGAGCTGATGAGCGTCGGGTACGAGTTCCGGCGCGAGCATCTGCGCCTGGCGACCCGAGTGCATTACGTGATCACCAACGGCGGCGATCAGCCGAACGTCGTTCCCCCCAACGCGTCCATGTGGTTTTACTTCCGCGAAGCCGATTACGACCACATCATGAACCTGTGGCACATCGGCGACAACATGGCCAAAGGCGCCACGCTCATGACCGATACCGAATATTCGGAACGCCTTCTGGGCGCCGCGTGGCCAGGATATTTCAATCAGCCGATCGCCGAAGCCATGCAGACCAACATCAAAAAGGTCGGGCTGCCGCAATGGTCGGATGACGACCAGGCGCTCGCCAAGGCATTCCAACGCGAGCTGAAACAGCCCGTTCGCGGACTGGCGACTAAAGTTTCTGAGCTGCGGCCGCCGCGTGTCCAACCAGCCGACGGCGGCGGTGAAGAGGGACAAGGCGCGCAGCCCATGGGCGGCGGTTCGGACGACATCGGCGATGTCTCCTGGGTCGTGCCGACGGTCACGCTGCGCTTCCCATCGAACATTCCCGGCGGTCCCGGTCACAACTGGGCCAACGCGATTTCCATGGCCACTCCCATCGCACATAAAGGCGTGATTGCCGGCGCGAAGGTTCAGGCCATGACCATGATCGACATTCTGGTGCATCCCGAGCTGGTCAAGTCCGCGTGGGATTACTTCAATAATGTCCAGAATAAGGGAACTAAGTATGTCTCTTTCCTGCGGCCTGAAGACAAGCCCGCCATCTGGCTGAATGAGAAGACCATGGCGAAGTATCGTGACGAGATGAAAAAGATGTACTACGATCCTTCCAAGTACGACACCTATCTGGAGCAGCTCGGCATCAAGTATCCGACCATCAGATCGGGTGCTTCGGGCGGATCTCCGGAGAAGAATCAGTAGCCGGCAGGCGAACGGCAACAGAGCTTGTTTTGGTCGAAGTGCTATACTGAAGTTGTCTTTGCGTACATCCGTTTCACCACGAGTGCTTTCGGGCGGCTTCCCTGCTTATTCCGAACGTTGGGTCCGAGCGCAGTCTGAACAAAGACGATTTCAATCCAAAAGGAACACCTCTTCGTGACCAACATTTTCGTAGGAAATTTAAGCTATCAGACCACGCAGGAAGAACTGCAAGCCGCATTCGCGCAGTATGGAGCCGTGGAACGCGTCAACATCATCACCGACCGCGACACCGGGCAGCCCCGTGGATTCGCCTTCGTCGAAATGACCGAAAAGCGCGACGCGACCAACGCCATCGCCCAGTTGAACGGCGCTGAGCTTCACGGCCGCGCCATGAACGTGAATGAGGCGCGTCCCAAGGCGGCCGGTGGATCCGGCGGCGGCTACGGCGGCGGTGGGCGCGGACGCGGCAGCGGCGGTGGCGGCGGCGGACGTGGACAGCGTTGGTAGAGGATTTCTGATTCCGGCCGGGCGGTCCGGCCGTTTTAATAACCTTCGCCGCCATGCTTGGCTTCCTCCAACGCTCGCGGCTATTCTCTTTTGCGGGAGTTCCCATGGCTGGTCGCGGACCACAAACCTTCAAAAAACGGCAGAAGGAGCAGGCACGTAAAGAAAAGCAACAGGAGAAGTTGGCCAAACGGCTGATGCGTAAGCAGCAAGGCGACAAGCCCGAAGAGCCGGATGAAGACGACGGCCTGGATTTTGCCCTATACCGGGAGCTAGGGGACGAGGCAGGGCTGGAACGAGCTCCCATTACCAGAGAACCCGAGAAGCCTTAACCGTCTTCCCGGGAAGGAGCCAGTGAAATGGAATTCGTGTTGGCCGGTTTCCGTCAGGAATCGAATATCCGGCGTTTTGCCTTTGAAGGCATCGCCGCGGATCGAAAGCAGAAGCGAACCGAGTTTTTCGTTGGGGTGGACCTTACGCTGATCCGGAAATATTCGATTCCGATGCAGGAGCTCCCGTTGCTGTGCCGGCACCTTCTCGCCGGCCTCACCGAGGTGGAGCACGGTCAAACCCTCATGTTCACGGAAAAGGATATGGTGGGTTACGCCACCAAACGCGTGGCAGCGCAGGCGGCGGCTGACCAGAAGCGTAAAGCCCATCGCCGTCCTCCGTCGAACCGGCTGGGTCAGGCGTGGCGTACGCAGGCTGGCGAGACTCGGACATAAGCCTCGCCGCAGCCTCATCGGAATCCACCTGGCGCATCAGCCATTGCACTTGGCGTGCATAATGCGGGTTGGGATTATACGTCCGTAGTTTTTCTTTCAAGCTTTTGCCTCGATAGTCGCGTCCGATCGCGAGCTTCCGCGCCAGGAAACGAATGCCGTTGGTGACCGACTCGAATTTGGTTCGAGCCGAATTCCATCCCCAGCGATTGTTCCCGCGCGCGTACCATCCGCAGGTGCTTTCCGTAACCGAGATCGCGGGCAGCAGCCGGTAGTCGAGCGCATAAGCATCCGCCGCCTCCAGATATTCGTCGACGTGAAACGGTTCAGGACATCGATACGACTTGAAAAACGCATCTAGTTTTTCGACTCGAATGTCTGGACCCGCGTCCGCTCGCGTCGACGCATCGATGTTAACCTCACTGGAAAACAGCGCGCAAATCCCAAAAACTGCGGCGAAAATCTTCAACTTCGAAGCCCCTTTCTTGACCCCTATGTATCAGACCCTCGACGGGGGCAAGCTGTTTCCGGCGTGTAAGTGTTTGAAAAGTAGTAAAATAGCCTGCCAGAGGATGTTGCCATGGAGCTTTCCACGATTCTGGTTTTCTCTACGGCGATCGCCGCATTCGGCGCGCAAGCCACCGTGCACCTGGTTCAAAGGCCGACCATGAACAAGACACAAATAGTCTTCTCCTATGCCGGCGATCTGTGGACCGTCAGCCGGCAGGGCGGTAAAGCGGAGCGGCTCACCGCCGGGGTCGGATTCGAGACCGAAGCCGAGTTCTCGCCCGACGGAAACACGCTGGCTTTCACTGGCGAATACGACGGCAACATCGACGTCTTCACGATGCCCGCGGCGGGAGGCACTCCCAAGCGCATCACCTATCATCCCGATCCCGATCGACTGGTCGGATGGGCGCCCGACGGCAAGCGGATTCTTTTCCGGTCCAATCGCGACAGTTATTCTCGTTTCACGCAGCTCTTCAGCGTTTCGACTGAAGGCGGGATGCCTGACGTCCTGCCGCTTCCCATGGCATGCACCGGCTCGTATTCGCCGGACGGTAAGCGCATGGTCTACGCTCCGCTCGACGGCGGACAGTTCGCGCCCGGATTCACGAATTTCGTCGCCTGGAAACGTTATCGCGGCGGAGAGGCGAGCTACCTCTGGATCGTCAACCTGGCCGATCTGAGCACCGTGAAAATTCCGCGCACCGATTCCAACGACATCAATCCCATGTGGATCGGCGACAAGATTTATTTTCTGTCGGACCGCAGCGGCCCCATGTCGCTGTTCCGCTACGATCCGCAATCGCAAGCCGTAACGAAACTGATCGAAAACACCGGCAAAGACATCGTGAATGCCAGCGCCGGTCCCGGCGGAATCGTGTACGAACAGTTCGGGCAGGTTTACATTTACGATCTGGCGGCGCAAAAGAGCAACAAGGTACCGATCGAGATCGAAGCCGACCTTTCCGAGATCCGGCCCCATTTCCAAAACGTTTCGCGCGAAATTCGCTCGGCGAAAATTTCACCCACCGGCGTTCGCGCGGTGTTTGAAGCGCACGGCGAAGTGATGACGGTCCCGGCCGAGCATGGCGATATCCGCGACCTGACGAATACGCCCGGCGTAATGGAACGCACTCCCGCCTGGTCGCCCGACGGGAAATCCATCGCATACTTCTCCGATGAATCCGGCGAGTATGCGCTGCACATCAAGTCGCAGAGTGGCGAGGGCGAAACGCGCAAGCTCACTCTCGCGGGCAAATCGTCGTTCTATTTCGACCCGAAATGGTCGCCCGACAGCAAGCACATCGCGTTCACGGACAATCAGCTGAATCTATGGGACGTGGAGATCGCTTCCGGAAAGCTGACCAAGGTCGACACCGACTACTCCTACGACCTGAATCGCGACTTCAACTGGTCCGGCGATTCGAAGTGGATCGCTTACGTGAAGTCCTTACCCAACCGGCTGCGCGCCATTTCGATCTATTCGCTCGACGACGCCAAGAGCACGCAGGTCACCGATGGAATGAGCGACGCGCTGATGCCGGCTTTCGATCGCGACGGGCAGTATCTGTATTTCACCGCGAGCACGAACTACGGGCCAACGTCGAGCGGTCTGGATATGACCAGCGACGAACATGACGTTACCCGCAGCATCTACCTGATTGTGCTGGCGAATAACGTCGCTTCGCCGCTGGCTCCCGAGAGCGACGAAGAGAAGCCGGGCGAGCCCGCGGCTGCCGGAGGCCGTGGGGGACGGGGCGGCGCGGCTGCTGCGCGGCGAAGCGCCGCCGAAACCCGTGCGCATCGATTTCGACCGCATCATGCAGCGCATCGTCGCGCTGCCGCTTCCGGCGCGCGGCTACCGCGAACTGGCGGCCGGAAAGACCGGCGTGATTTACTATCTTGAACCCGGGACAGGCGGAGGCGGACGCGGCGGCTTCGGCGGCGGCAGTACGCTTTCGAAATACGATCTGAAGATCCGGAAGGCGGAGAAACTCGCCGACAACGTGCAGCTTTTCGATCTTTCGGCGAATGGCGAAAAAATGCTGCTGCGCATGGGCGCCCCCGACGGCGGTGGGCGAGGGCGTGGCGGCGCGGGTCCCGCCGGACCGCCTCAGTACGTGATCGCTTCCGCGTCGGCTCCCGTGAAGGCAGGCGAAGGCGCGCTGCGCATCGCCGACATGGAAGTGAACGTCGATCCCCTCGCCGAATGGAAGCAGATGTATCACGAAGTCTGGCGGATCGAGCGCAGTTACTTCTACGACCCGAATCTGCACGGCGTCAACTCCGCGGACGGCGAAAAAGAGTATGAAAAGTATCTCGATTCCCTGGCCTCGCGCGCGGACTTAAACTACATCATTCACGATTTGCTGAGCGAATTCACCGTTGGACACCTGCGCGGCGGCGGCGGCAATATTCCCGAACCCGCTCGCGTCGCCGGAGGCCTGCTGGGCGCCGATTTCGAGATCGCCAACGGCCGCTATCGCATCAAGAAGGTCTACACCGGCGAAAGCTGGAATCCGCAGCTTCACGCGCCGCTCGCCGCAGCCCGGTCTCAACGTCGCCGCCGGAGACTATATCCTTTCGATCAACGGCGATGAGCTCAAAGGTACGGACGATATTTCACGCCTGCTCGAAGGGACGGCCGATAAAACGGTGGTGATGCGCGTCGCCTCCGATGCGTCCGGCGCGAATGCGCGCGAAATTGCCGTGGTTCCCGTCGCCAGCGAACAGCAGCTTCGGCACGAAGCGTGGGTGGAAGAAAATCGCCGCAAAGTGGATCAGTTGAGCGGCGGCAAGCTCGCCTACGTCTACATGCCCGACACCGCGCAGGGCGGATTGACCGCGTTCAACCGCTATTACTTCGCGCAGGTCGACAAGCAGGGCGCGATCATCGATGAGCGTTTCAACAGCGGCGGCCAGGTGGCCGACTATGTGATCGACGCGCTGAATCGTCCACTGATGGGCTGGTGGCAGCCGCGCTACGGCGCGATCTATCGCACTCCCGCGGCTTCCGTCTTCGGGCCCAAGGTGATGATCATCAACGAAATGGCCGGCTCCGGCGGCGACATGATGCCGTGGATGTTCCGCCACACGCAAACCGGCACGCTGGTGGGCAAGCGCACGTGGGGCGGACTGGTCGGTGTGTCGCAATATCCGGTCGCTGATGGATGGCGGCAACGTGACTTCGCCGAATTTCGGATTCTTCAACCCCAACGGCCAGTGGGACGTGGAAAATCACGGCACGCCACCCGATGTGATGGTGGATCATGGATCCGAAGCTGGTGCATGAGGGTCACGACCCGCAACTGGAGCGCGCCGTGGCGGTCGCGCTGGAGCAGATGAAGACGCATCCGGTTCCGGAGCCGCATCGCCCGGCGTTCCCGAATTACCAGAATCCCAACGCGCGTCCGGCGCCGACGTCGGGATCGCCGAACCATCGCCAGTAGCACAGTGTGAAATCCGTGCACGCCGCGCGGAATTGCAAGTCATTGATCCGCCGCGAGCCAAATCTGGCCCTCGGCGTGCGAACAGCCGTCGAATGATCCGGAGCCTGCTCAAGAACTGGAAGCTCAACTCGATTGCAGTGTTCTCGTTGGCGATCGCACTCGGCCTGGCGGTTGTGGCCTTGAGTGTGTCCGACACGATCCTGCTGCGTCCTCCCGCCGCGAATGACCCCGGCCGCCTGGTCACCATCTTCACCATCGCTCGCGACGGTACCAAGAACAATCTTTCTTACCTCGACTTCCACTACATCCGCGATCACAGCCAGACTTTCTCAGGCGTGGCGGGCTACAACTACGGCATCTCGAAAACCGTTACACGTTTTAACGGACGCGACGAGCTGAGCCTGATCAACACCGTTTCCGACAATTACTTCTCGGTTCTTGGAATCAAGCCTTTCCTGGGACGATTCTTCTCCCCTGGCGATGATGACAAAAAACTTCCCTCCGCGATCTTGACGTATTCATGCTGGAAGCGTTGGGGCGCGGATCCGCACGTGGTCGGCAAGAGCGTGACGATCAATCACCAGGAGCTGAACATTGTCGGCGTCGCGCCGAAACAATACATCGGACCCGTGTTCGGCATCGGCACCGACGTGATCCTAAATCTCGCCACCGACGACGAAGCCACGCTCTCGAATCGCGAAGAACGGATCGTGCTTCTCACCGGCAGGCTGAATCCAGGCACGACGCGCGCGCAGGCACGCGCCGAAGTTCAAGCCTTGTGGGGCCAGCTCATTGCTGCGTATCCCAGTTCCGAGAGAAACCCGTACGCGGAGGTGACCGCGGCCACGCTCTTGCATCCTGACTGGATCCGTCCCGCACAACTGATTTCAGCGGTGCTGATCGCGGTGGTTCTGCTGATTCTTCTGATCGCCTGCGCGAACGTCGCCAATCTGCTGCTCGCGCTTGCCACGCAGCGAAGGCAGGAAACGCTGATCAAGACCGCGCTGGGCGCGACGAGAACGCGTCTGATTGCGGAGTTTCTGAAAGAAAGCACGGTTATCTGCGCGCTTGGCGGAGCGATCGGATACGGGTTGGCCGCCGCCGTCCTGAACCGGTTCTCGCGATTCGACGCCGCGTTTCCGGTGTTTGGCTCCACGCAGCTCGCCGCGGATCTGCATCCCGGAGCACTGGTCTTCGCGCTGATGCTCGGATTGACGCTCGCCGCGAGCCTCGCCGCAGGTCTGGCGCCGGCGCTCTACGCATCGAAACTGGATCTAGCCGCCGCGCTCAGCGGGGAGATCGCCATTGGAGGCACGCGGCGCGGAATCATTCGGAATACCGTGGTGATCATTCAAGTCGCGGTCTGCACTCTGGTTTTGGCCGGGACCGGACTGTGCCTGCGAAGTCTGCACAATCTACGCCAGGTCGACCCCGGATTCACGGCTCGAAACATCGTCGCGATGTGGAGCTTCTCGGGACTCGACGGACTTACCCCGGAACAGGGACTGAAGCGCTACGACGATCTTCGCCGTGGTGCGGAGCAAATCTACGGCGTCGAATCGGCCGCGGTCGCCGAAGACATGCCGCTCGGCGGCGATTCGAGCGACCGCGAAGAGGTACGCCTTCCGGATCATCCCGAGAGAATCTTCATCTCTTGTACCCGGACAGACGAGAATTATTTCTCAACTCTCGGAATACGCCTCCTTGAAGGGCGAACCTTTCAGGCCAGCGATCAGGAGAAAAGCCCCGGCGTGATTGTCATCAATCATTTCATGGCGTGGAAATACTGGCCGAATCAGGATGCGGTCGGCCGAACCCTGCGGCTCGCCAACGGGAATCGCACGATGACCGTGGTCGGCGTCGTGGCCGACGGCAAATACGACGACCTCGATGAAGCGCCGCGCCCGTATCTGTACCTTGCGATCCGCCAGAACTATCAACCTGGCATCATGCTGATCGCGCGCACGCATGGCGACCCGAAGCTATGGCTGGAGCCGCTTTCGCGCATGGCGCGGGATCTCGGAGTCAGCCAGCCGCTTCCGCCGATCACCCTGGAAAACTGGATGCACCTGACGCTTTTCGTTCCGCTGGTGACGCTCGCCGCCGTCAGCGGATTGAGCGCGTTGGGACTCCTGCTGGCCACGGTCGGTTTATACGGCGCGATCTCCTATTCGGTCAGCGAACGCAGACGGGAGCTGGGTATTCGCGTCGCGTTAGGCGCTCGGCCGGCCCAATTGCTGAGTATGGTGTTCCGCGAAACCCTAGCAACCGCGGGCGGAGGAATTTTCGCGGGATTGCTGCTCGGCATCGTTGCGAGCACTCTATTAGGCTCGCAGCTCTATGGCATTCATCGCCTGGAATGGGCTGTGCTCGCGCCGGTGGCTTGCGCGATGGCGGCTCTTTCCATCGTCATCGCGTATCTCGCCGCGCACCGCTGGATTCGAATGGATCCGATGGAAGCGGTCCGGCATAGCTGACGTGCGAAGCTATGTAGTTGGACCCCTACGCTTCCTTCCGTTCCCGCGATTTTCGCTTCTTCGTCGCGGGATCGCTGCTCTCTAATCTCGGCTTGCAGATGCTTTCTGTCGCCGTGAGCTGGGACCTGTATCTCGAAACCAGATCCGCCGCCGTGCTGGGAAACGTCGGATTCGTTCAAGTCGCACCGTTCCTGATGTTTGCCCTGCTGGCCGGCCACGCGGCGGACCGCTACGACCGGCGCCGCATCATGATTTTCACGCAAGCGCTGGTGATCGCCGCAACTATGCTGCTGGTCAGCAGGCCGCCGTCCGTAACGCTGATCTATAGCGCACTGTTCCTGACGGCGGCCGCGCGAGCCTTCCAAGGCCCCTCGCGGCTGGCGATTCTGCCGCATATCGTCGCCAAGGATGGCCTGCGCAATGCCATCACCTGGAACAGCAGCGCGCAGGAGATCGCCAACGTCAGCGGACCCGCGATAGCAGGTTTGCTGCTGGCTTCGGTGGGGAGCAAGACGGTGTACGTCGTCCAGCTCGCGTGCGCGGCCCTAACCCTCGCATGCTTTCAACTGCTCCGCGTGCCGCGGATCGAAGGGAGCCCCTTGGTTCCCTCCGCCGATCGCAAAGAATTGCTCGAAGGCATCCGCTTTGTGCGGGCGGACAAGCTGATTCTGCCTGCCATTTCGCTGGATCTGTTCGGCGTGCTGTTCGGCGGCGCGACGGCGCTGCTTCCGATTTACGCCGTAGAGATCCTGCACACCGGCGCGCGCGGTTTGGGCTGGCTGCGGGCGGCGCAATCGATGGGCGCCGTGTCGATGGCGGTCCTTACCTCGCACCTGTCTCGACCGCGACGCGCCGGCCGGATGTTGCTCTGGGCCGTTGGCGGATTTGGAGCCGCCACCATCGTTTTCGGCCTGTCGCGCTCCTTCTGGCTCTCCTTCGCGATGCTTCTGCTGACCGGCGCGTTCGACAACGTCAGCGTGGTTCTGCGCCAATCGCTGGTGCAAACCAGGACGCCGGATTATCTCAAAGGCCGCGTGCTCTCCGTGCAGAATATCTTCGTCAGTTGCTCGAACCAGCTGGGCGCGGTCGAATCGGGCTGGACCGCCGCATGGTTCGGACCGGTAATCAGCGTGGCTGGCGGAGGCTTGGCGACCATCGCCATCGTCGCCGCTTTCGCAGCCGGATCGGCCGCGTTGCGACGGTGGTCGCAATAGCCGGTTACTGCCCGCCGAATCCGCCGCCGGTGTGCGCCGGGCCGCGAAACACGGCGTTGATGAACAGCAGATATAGACCGTCCTGATAGCCGCGATAATTCGGGTCCGCGGTGAACCCGATCTCATTGCCGCGCCCGTCGCGCTCGACGATCAAAAGCGGTTTGTAGGCGAGCTGTTTGCGAAACTCCTCCCAGGAATAGCCGCTGGCCATCACCTGATCCGCGCCCGCGAAGACCACGGCATTCACTCCTCGATCAACTTTGATCGGCGTGTAAATCGTGGACCCGCTCACCACCGCGTACACCGTTTCCGGCACGCCGGCTGTGATCCAATGTTCCTGATCCACTTTGGCCTTCGCCAGAAATCCATGCGCGGGCCAGGGAGCTTGCGTATCCGGCTGAATCGCTTTTTCCAGATCCGCGTCCGATGCATAGATGTGTCCCGGCACGCGAGCATTCCCGCGACCAGCTTCCGTGGCTGCCGGCGCCGCAGCTGTCGCCGGTACAGTCGCCGCGCCTCCACGCCCGCCGCGACCTCCAGTGGCGCCTCCATCGGAACCCGGAGCATTTTCCTGTTGAATCGTCATCATTCCGTTTTGCGACATGTAGCCTAATGCGCTGCCCATGCCGATCAGAGTCCCGCCGCTTTGCACCCATTCATGCAGCCGCCGCGTTCCATTGGTTCCCAAAACCCCGGCATAGCCATCGCCGCCGCCGGCTTCAGGCAAAATGATCACCTGGAACTTGCTCAGATCCGCGCCCCCAATTTGCTGCGTCCGGATCACCGTGACGGGATACCCGAACTCGCGCTCCAAAACCCATCGAGCCTGGCCCGCGGAGCCTCCATTGGTCGGCCGATCCCACGCCAGCAGAATCGCTGGACGCTTGAGATACGGAACGCGAGAGCTGCCGAAATCGGGGCCTTCGTCCATCCAGCTTGAATTCGTCGCGACCACCTCAGCCCCCGAGCTTTCCGCCAGCTTCCGCACTGTGTCATGCACGTCGGGGCCATTTTCTTTGACCATGATGACCAGGCTTCCTTCGGGATACGCTCGTCCATTCTGCTTGAAACTCTTGTCGGCGCTCAACACGCGAAGATTCGCGCGCAAGCTCGCGGTCAGCATCTTCGCAGAAGCAGTGGTCCCCCACGGAACCAGGTAAGCGACGGCGGCCTTCCCTCCATCGATCTTTCCCGGAGGCGTGTCGCCGAATTTCACCGCCGATAAATTGGCCGTGGATGCATCTTTCGACGCGACCGCTTCAATATTGAACTGATACGGCAGCGACCACGCGGTGACGTCATAGATCCCGCTGCGCAACCGCAGCTTGCGGCGATGCTCTTCGTCTTTCAAAAACGCGTCGTCCATGGAAACCTGCGGATCGAGAAGATCCCGCGCCATGCGCCGCTCCGGCTGCGCGAGCGAGACCACGTACGATCCCGCCGGATACTGTTTCCCGCCGCTTGAAAACGCCGCGCCTGCGCGATTGACTTCTACGCCCTGCATCACCAGCAACTGCGCGAGCCTATCCACCTCGGTGGTGTTGCCGCGGCGCGGCAAAATGTACTCCTTCACCGGATCTTTCGCGGCCTCTTCCATTGCATTGACCTGATATTTGTAGAACGTCTGGAGCAGATCCGCGCGATGTTGCGCCACCGTTTCGCAGCTTGCCACCGAAGTCACGAAATGACGCCTGACCGTCTCGCGATACGTGATCGTCACGTCGTCCGACCGGTGCACCACCAGCCCGCGCGTCGATCCGTTTTCATAGGTCATGGCGATTCCGCCGTAGTAAAACGGCCAGCTCGCGCCATAGCCGGGATAAAACGCATCGTAATTTTCGCGCGTGAAATAGCGGAACCCGAACTGATCGAAATATTTCGCGTTGTTCTTTCCAAACCAGTACAGATCGTCGTGCTGATCTTTCGTCAGGTACGGATTATACGGGTCCGATTCCGGCGTGAAGTAGTACTGCGCATCCGTCCCCATCTCGTGCAGATCGATGAACACCAGCGGATACCATTCCTGAAGCACCTTCACGTGGCCGATCGTCTCCGGCTGCGTGATGCCTAGCCAGTCGCGATTCAGGTCGAAATAATAATGATTCGTCCGGCCGCCTGGCCAGGATTCGCTGTGTTCGGCGGCAATGGGATTCGAATCCGGCTCCAATCCTTCGTTCACTTCGTAATCGTGGATGAAGCGGTTGCGGCCGTCGGGATTCTGCAACGGGCAGATCATCACCAGCGCATTGGCGAAAATATCCCCGATCATTTTGTCGTTGCGCGCCGCCAGCAGATGATACGCCGTCACCAGCGCGGCGTCGGGCGAGGAAATTTCGTTTCCGTGGACTCCATACGCCAGCCAGATCAACGCCGGCAGTCCGGTCATCAGCCGTTGCGCCTCCGCCTGCGAAGTCTTGCGCGGATCGTGAAGCTTCTGCATGGCGGCGCGAATCTCCGGCAGCCGCTTGATGTTCGCCTCGGACCCGATCACCGCGTAAACCAGCTCTCGACCCTCCCACGTCTTGCCGTACTCGAAAACCTTCATGCGATTCGGCTCGGCCGCCGCCAGCGCTTCGAGATATTTGACGATGTTGGCGTGGCTGGAAACTCGATCGCCAAAATCGTAGCCCAGGACCTTCGCCGGAGTGGGAACCGCAGGGTTATAAGTGGCTCCCGCCCAATATTCAAATTTCGCCTGGGCAAACGTGGCGCAGGCGGACAGAACTAGCAGACAAACTTTCCTCATGGATGTTTAGGATACCGCGTTTACTGGTGAAATCCGGCGACTTGCCACAGCTTCGCGCAATCATACATGCGGCCGTTGGCGACCACCTTCGTGACTCTGCGCAGGTCGCTGATATTTTCGAGTGGGTTGCCGTCGACCAGAATCAGATCGGCGCGCTTGCCCGCTTCGATGGTTCCTGAATCGCGATCGTGCTTCATGGCGCGCGCCGAAACGATGGTCGCCGCCTGAATCGCCTCCATCGGTTTCATTCCCGCTTGAACGTACAGTTCCAGCTCGCGAATCAGCCCGTATCCGACCAATCCGGTGTCGCTGCCCGGCACGATGATGACGCCCGCCCGGTGCAGCGCGCCAATCACCGCCACCGTTTCCGCCATGCGCGCGCGAAATTGACCCGCGTCGGAAACCGACCCTTGCGAGAACTTCGCCGCGACGGTAGCCGGAGCCTTCACAATCGCAGGCTCGAAAGACCGGATATCGACCGTGCTCGGATGGCCGCCCATTTCTCCCCAGGACGCCGTGGGATCGATCACGGTGTGATGGTCCAGAAAGAACTGAATCGCCTTGCGCGCCCGTTCGGAATCCAGCTCGACCGGAGCCCCACGTCCGCCGCCCGGCACACGCATCATCTGTGAAACGTAATTCAGATGATTGATCTGATCCATGCCCGCCTCGACGCCCTGGAATGCGTTCAACGCAGCGGGCACATGTCCGGTGACGCTCATCCCCACGCGATGCGCCTCCGCAGCCAGCGCCTCGATCACATCCGGTTTCAGGAACGTGTACAGCTTGATCTGTTCGAATCCCGCGGCTTTGTACTGCGCGACCGCCGCACGAGCTTCCTCGGGTGTATCCGCGAAAACATTGCCGAATCCCTTGGGACCACTCGCGTCAACGAGGCCGGCTAACAACAACCGAGGCCCCAGCCCGTGATGCTGATCAATCGCGTCACGTTCCGCGACCAGAAAATCGAACTCGCCTCCGCAATCGCGCGCCGTAGTGACGCCCGCGGCCAGGTATGCAGGCCCGAACTCGACTCCCGAAAAATGCGTGTGCATTTCCCATAAACCCGGCAGGAGCATTTTGCCCTTGGTGTTCACCGTCGCCAAGCCGTTCGGAATCGGAACCTGGCTGCGCGATCCCGCCGCGGCGATACGTCCATCGCGGACGATCACTACCGAATCGGGTACGGGAGCCTTTTCGGTGGCGTCCACCAGCGTCGCGCCCACGATGGCGAAACTGCCGCTATGCTCCGGCGGGACCTGCCGCTCCATCGATTCCCGTGTGCGCATCTCCTGGGCGACGCCGGCGCGAAACAGCTCGTCAAACGCCGGCTCGTATTCGGCACGCACAGCTTCGAGCGGCAGTCCGGCGGCGAACGTCATCGCAGCCGCGAGCTGACCCTCCGGATTCATCCACAACACTTCGCGTCCCCACACAATATTGGCGACGGTATAGCGGGTCAGCTCGATCGGTTTCCCGTCGACGGTGATCGAATCGCGTCCCGCCGGCTCGATCAGAGCGTCTTCCACCGCCGGATTCGCCCGCAAGATCGGCAGCCGAGCCGGTTTCCCATGCGCCAGCCAATACCGCATCATCATCATCTGGACCGAGAACGGCATATGCCCAAGCCCGACAAAGAAAGCCGGCGGCGCTTCCATAGCGCGCGTAATCTCGCCTTCGCGGACCTTGGCCTGATCGCCGTCGATGGTAGTCTCTCCGTTGGGTCTGCCCACCACCAGGAATCTCAGCGGGGTGAGATCCGCCTTCATGGCAAGGTCCGCAGACACGGTTCTCTTGTTCCCGCGGTCTTCGTAGGTAAGCGACGAGTGGATCACGACCCATTCTCTGGGCTGCGAGATTTCGTAATGCTCCTCGCCGATCGCGTGGAGCATCATGTGAATGGTAAAGCTGCCCGTCTCTTGCGCGGGCAGCAATGCGGGAAACAGAAGGACCGCGGCGGTTCGCATAAAAACTAGTTTAGGAGTTCGCCGAACGGTCGCGGCAAGTGTGAAAACCCGATACGCGCACCGCTTCCTCGCGGTCGCGGCTCGTTGCCAGCTCTCGCAGATATCAGCAACGTGGCGGCCAAAGGAAGCGGTTGATCCGCGGGTTTCATTAGAGACTGGGCGATGCGGTCTCGGGCAGAATAAGCGTGAACGTCGATCCCTTGCCTAACTGGCTTTCCACGCGCACTCCGCCGTTCATCCGCTCGACGACGTGTTTCACGATGGACAGCCCCAGTCCGGTTCCGCCCACTTGACGCGATCGAGCCTTGTCCACGCGATAGAATCTTTCAAAAATCCGCGGCAGATCCTGCGACGGAATTCCCGCGCCCGTATCGGAAATCGTGATCTCCACGCGCCCCTCGCCGTTCTGAGTCGCGCGGACCCGAACTTCGCCGCCGGGCCGGTTAAACTTAATCGCGTTCGCCAGCAGATTCAAAATCGCCTGCTCCAGGCGCAGCCGGCTCCCGCTGACGTACAAATTTCCGAGATCTTCCCGGATCATCTCCACATTGCGCGCCCGCGCTTCGGACGCGACCGTCGCCATCGCGCCGTCCAGCACCGCGCGCACCGAAATCACATCGGGCTCATTCGCCTCCGCATTCGATTCAAGCTCGGAAAGAATCAGCAGATCCGCCGCGATGTTGTTCAACCGCACAGCGTTGCTGCGGATGATCTCCACAAAATGGCGATTATTCTTCAAATCCTCCAGCGCGCCGTCGAGCAGCGTATCGGCATACCCGATGATCCCGGCCAGCGGCGTCCGCAATTCATGCGAAACATTGGCGACGAAATCCTTGCGCACCTGCTCCAGGCGTTCCAGGTCCGTAATGTCGTGCAGAATCGCGATCGCGCCACGGCCCGAAGGCATTTCGAGCGGCGTAGCCTGCATCTCGAACGTGCGCGCGTGGGCCGAGAGCTGGAAGCGCAGCTTCTGCGGAACGCCGGTGTTCAACACGTCGCGCAAGCGCTCATGCAGGTCCGGATCGCGGACCACTTCCAGCAGGAACCGGCCTTCGCTGGTTCCGCCGCGAAAATCGATGGCCTTCAGAAACGACGCGTTGCAGAACGTGACGCGCAATTCATGGTCGACCGCGAGCACTCCCTCCGCCATGCCCGAAAGAATCGCCTCGCGGCGCGCCGATTCGTAGCGCAAATTGTCCAGCAGTTTCTGCAGTTCGATGGCGACCCCGGCCAGCGACCGCTCCAGCGAACCCAGCTCATCGCTCGATTCGGCCGTCGGTCGGTCGAGCGTGGCCCCTCCGGGAAAGCTTTCGGCCAGCAGTTTCAACCGCCGCACCCTCAAGCTGAGCGATCGCGACACCACAAAGGCAATGCATAGGGCGAGGATGAACGAACCGGCCGAAATGGCCAGAATCCGGTCCCGGACCTGGCCGGCATCCAGTTCGCCGGACGGGCGGGTCAGCGTATAGTCGACCGCGATCAGCGTAGCCGCAAGCAGTGCCGACGCCATCAGCAGGAGCCGGCGGAAAAGGGAGCCAGTCACGAACCTTCAGACTATCAGTTCGCCGCATCAGTAGCGTGAACCGGGAAACTTTCCTGTGAGATTATTCCGCCGCGTCTGGAACTAATCAACAAGTGCTTCGAACCATACTCGCGGTCTCGATCGCCTGCTTCCTTCCGTGCGAACTCTGGGCGGGGCAAACCAAACCAGCGGTGAAGACGCCGGCGCCCGCGCAAGGGACCACGGCGCAGGAAGATAAGGCGATTGAGGCTGCGATTCGCGCCAAACTCGAAAAATCCAAAATCGGAAAGGATGGGTTCAAGGTTCACGTCCAGGGCGGGGTGGCTACTTGGGAAGGAACAACCACCGTTTTGCAGCACAAAGGCGCCGCTACCCGGATGGCCAAAAGCGCTGGAGCCAAAGCGGTGGTGAATCACATCAAAGTGAGCGACGCCGCCAAGCAGAAAGCGTCCGACAACCTCGACTCGGGCCGCCGTCGTGTGCAGGTAAAGCGCAGCGATCCGCGGACGCAACAGTAAGCTACGGTACTACCGGATTGACCGGTTGGGGCTGGGGCACGGGAACGGGTCCGCAGCACGGCATCGGAACCGGCCGCGGTGCACAGCCGCACGGCTTGGGTATGGCGATGTAAACTCCAGCCGTCAATACCACCGCCGCCATCGCAATCCACAACCATATCCGCCGACGCCGCTTGGCTGGCACTGCTGCCGGCTGATGCTCGATCACTTCCATGCTAAGGTCCAGAGTCTTGTTCATACTCCACTCCGGCGCAATCAATGCGATCGAATTACCTAACTCTCGCCCATATACTTGAGGATCATGTCCCGCTCAGCCTCGGTAAACTTGCTCATGGGCGCGAAATTGTAGTGCTGGCCGGTTGTCAGCTTGATATGAAACGCGTGTGGGTCGATCGAGGGCCGGTTCTGCCGCCCGATTCCGATGTTGATGTTGTGGTTCTTCTTGGCTTCCGCAATCTGGGCGTGCGTTACCTTGAAACCGTGGACCGCTGAATCCACCGGCTCGTACCAGACGCCGTTCGCGTTTACATGCAGGAAGCCGCTGCAATGCGTCGCGAAGTTTCCCACGCCATGATCGTGCATGACGTGGAACACCACATCGCCGCCGTGCGCAAGCGCCATCTGGTCGTACTGAATGGCCTGCTGCAAGTTATTGTAAACGTACATATTTAGCTCACCGAGTCCGGTGTAGGCGCGCGGCTTGTTGGGGTCGAGCTGAAGGGCCTGCATCAGCAACTGCTGGACGCGTGGATACTGATGCTGCGCCCAGGCGGCTTTGGCCTGGTTGAGCAAGCCGCCGTATTCATCGGTACCTCCGATGGGGCCCGTGGGTGCTGGTCCGGTGGGACCCGTTGGCGTAGGCCCGGTAGGGCCAGGGCCCGGCCCGGTTGGACCGGTAGGTTGAGGAGGCCGGCGGCCCGGCGGGCCAGTCGGTTGAGGCGCGGTGGGACCGGTTGGACCGGTGGGCTCAAGCGCGGTAGGTCCAGTGGGTCCAGTCGGTTCGGGCGCGGTAGGCCCCGTCGGTCCAGTGACACCGGTCGCTCCGGTCGGACCCGGTGGAACGGGACCCGGGCGATGCGTCAGCGCCCATCCGACCGCCACCAACGCGACTACGCCGATTGCTGCAAACAGCTTCCAGCGGTCCGGCGGAGGAGGAGGAATCGGAATCGGCGCGGGCGGAGGCGGTGGAATATTTTCAATGATCGGAGGAGGCGGCGGGATTTCTCCCAGCGCCTGAATGCGCGGATCGTTCTGATCGATCACCCGCGTTTTATTCAGTACATCCATCTGGCCCGTCAGCGCGGCCTTGAAGTCCTCCATGGACTGAAAGCGATCCTGCGCCTTCACGGACAGCGCCATCATGAGCGCCGCTTCCGCTTTCGAATCGATTTCCGTGCCCAGGTCGCTGGGCCGCCGCACCTGATCCCCAGCCTGGCGATCCAATGCCGGCTGCGGGATCTGTCCGGTGATAGCGTGATAAAACGTCGCCGCCGTGGCATACACATCCGTCCACGGACCTTGAATGCCGCTGGCGCGATACTGCTCTTCGGGCGCGTAGCCTTCCTTCAAAATGATGGAAAGATTGCGGCTTTTCTGGCTCAGTGCGTTGCGCGCGGCGCCGAAGTCGATCAGCTTCACCTTGCCGGTGCGCGTCAGATAAATATTGTCGGGACTGACGTTGCGATGCAGAATTCCCTCGGCGTGAACGGCGCCCAACGCGTCCATTACCGGCAGCATCAGGCGCAGCGCGGTTTCGAACGTCACCTTGCCGTCGCGTTTTCTGAGGAATTCCTCCAGCGTCCAGCCGTCCAGGAATTCCATCACCAGGTACGCAGTGCCGTTCTCGCGGAAAACCGTGTCCACCGAGACGATACCCGGGTGACTGTTGAACTTCTTCAGCGTGCGCGCCTCTTCCAGAAACCGGTCGAGTCCCCACTCGAACTCCTGCTTGGTCTGATCCGAATACGCGAGCACCTTGGTGTCGCCCGACGCGCGTCCCGCCACGCCGTTGGGCATGTATTCCTTCACCGCCAGACGAGCTTCCAGGCCGTTGTCCCAAGCCAGATACGTGATTCCGAACCCGCCATGCCCCAGCGCACGGCCGATCAGGTATTGCTCGCGCAGCAACGTCCGGGGTTTCAATTGCAGGCTGTTTTTCGCGTGAAGCTCGAACGGGCTGCCGCATTTGGGGCAGATCGGCTCGCCCCCATCGTTTTCCATGCAGCCGACGCAAATGGTTTCGAGGTTCATCGAATTAATTCCTGAGAATGCTGAGAATGAAGTCGCGCTGCGCTTCCGCGAATTGGCCGATCGGAGCCAGGTTGAAGTTCTGCCCGTTCACGGCGCGGATATGAAAGGCGGAGAAATTTCTGGCCACGAAGGTGTTGGTCTGCGCCTCGCGGATCTGCGCGCGTTCCAGGGTGAAAGTGTGCACGGAATCCCATGACTCATACTTCGCCCCTTGTTTCGAGACGCTCAGCCAGCCGTGGCAGGTCTGGTTGAAGTTGCCCGCGTGATCGTGCGCGACATGGAACGTCGCCAGGCCGCCGCGCTGCAGGGACGCCTGGAACTGCTGCATCGCCATCTGAAAATTATTGAAGTTGTACAGGTAAACCTGCGCCTCCAGGTCATAAGCGACCCACTGGTTGGGGTCCATTTGAATGGCCTGATTTAGAATCTGCATTTCTCCGGGAAAATTGTTCTGCTTGGCGAGCTGTAGCGCCTGCTGGATCAACTGCCCGTATGCCGAGTTGTTCGCTGGCGGGGCAGTGGGCTGCGGAGGCGGAGGCGTAGCCTGAGGCGGAGTTGGCGAAGGGACCCACGGCGGTGTCGTCGGTACGGGCAGAAGCGTCGGACGTGGCGCGTAGGTTGGTCTCGGCGGCTCCGGGGTGAAAATCGGGCGCGGAGTCGGCTCAACGGTTGGCTCGGGAGTTGCTGGCGTCGGAGTTGGAGTATCCTCGGGCGTCGGCACCGGAGTTGGCGTCGGTGTTGAGACCTCAACCGGTGTCGGAGTCGACGTCGGATCGTCGTGATGAATCGGCGAGGGCAGATTCAAGGCGATGATAATGCCGGCAACCGCGAGCACGCCCAGCAGCGCGGGAATCAGCCAGCGCCGCGTCGGCTTGGGCGGCGGGGGTGGTGGCGGCGGCGGAGGCGGAGGAGGCGGTGGCGCCTCGACGCCGGACAGCGCGTCCCTGAAATCCTCCATCGACTGGAAACGATCGGCGGCCTTAATCGACAGCGCCTTCATCAACGCCGCTTCCGCGGGCGCTCCGATCTGCACTCCCAGCGCGGAGGGCCGCTGCACTTTGTCTTCGGCTTGACGATCCAGCGCCGGCTGCGGAATGCGCCCGGTGATGGCGTGATAGAACGTGGCCGCCGTGGCGTACACATCCGTCCACGGACCCTGAATGCCGCTGGCGCGATACTGTTCCTCCGGCGCATAGCCTTCCTTCAAAATGATGGAGAGATTGCGGCTTTTCTGGCTCAATGCGTTACGAGCCGCGCCGAAATCGATCAGCTTCACCTTGCCGGAGCGCGTCAGATAAATATTGTCCGGGCTGATGTCGCGGTGCAGAATTCCCTCGGCATGCACCGCGCTCAGCGCCTCGAAAACCGGCATCATCACGCGCGTCACCGTATCCACCGGCAACATCCCGCCGCGGCTTTTCGCGTATTCCTCGAGCGTCCAGCCGTCCAGGTACTCCATCACCAGGTAGGCTGTGCCGTTGTCGCGGAAAACCGTGTCCACCGAAACGATAGCGTGATTGCTGAACTTCTTGAGAGTCCGCGCCTCTTCCAGGAAACGGTCGAGTCCGTATTCGAATTCCTGTTGCGTCTGGCCCGGGTAGGCGATCACCTGCGTCGCGCCCGACGCCCGTCCCGCCACGCCGTTGGGCATGTATTCCTTGATGGCCAGCCGCGTTTCCAGGCCCAGGTCCCAAGCCAGATACGTGATGCCGAAGCCGCCGTGCCCTAGCGCGCGCCCGATCAGATATTGGCCGCGCAGCATGGTGCGCGGCTTCATCTGCAAGGAATTCTGAGCCGCCAGATCGAAGGGGCGGCCGCACTTGGGACACACGGCATCGCCCGAATCGTTTTCCATGCAACCGACGCATAACGTGTTCGGGTTCATACTATTTCCTTAGGCGTCGACTCGGCATTTTTCTGCTCGCATCCCACCGCGATCGCGGAATAATTGTCGTGATCGCCCGAAACCCGTTCCCGAATGCGGGATTCCATGCGTTCCAGCCAGTCCTTCGGACGTGGGGCGGCGGCGAGGTCCTGCTCCATTTCGGATTCGTTCACCCACTCCCAGAAGCCGTCCGACGCCAACAAGAACCTGTCGCCAGATTGCGGAGGTTCTGACATCGCCGCGAACGACGCTCCCGGCTCCGGCCGCGCGCCCAGGCTGCGCAGCAATCTCCCGCGATCCTCATGAAACCGGATCTGGTCCGCGCGAATCTCACCCGCGTCGGCCAGCCGCTGCGGAACGCTATCGTCGCGCGTCTGTTCCCGGACCTTTCCATCGCGAAACCAATACAGCCGCGAATCCCCGGCATGCGCCCACATTCCCGCCTCTGCCGATGCCAGCAACAGGACCACCGTAGTCCGCATGCCGGCCAGTTCCGATTCCGTGCGCTGCCGATCGAGCACGGCCGCGTGCGCGCGTTCGATATGCGCGCCCAGCGCCTCCGTCGAGACGCGCGGATCTGCATCGAAGGACGCGAGCGCGGCATCCACCGCCAGCCGTGAAGCGACTTCTCCGCCGCGGTGCCCGCCCAGTCCATCGCAAAGAACCCAGCAACCGGATTCTTGCTTCATAAGAAAACCGCAGGAATCTTCATTATCGTCCCGCCCGCCGCGGGAAGAAAGCCACGCAGTCTGGAATTCCATGGTCATTCCGGGGATTTACTTGCAGTTCGCGGATCACTCCTCCATCCGCACTTCGAACTGGTTGCGCAGATCGCCGATGTAGAATTTATCTCCCGGACGCAGATCGCACGGTTGGCTCGGCCCGAGCCGCACTCCGTTCGCCAGAAATGTACCGTTGGTCGACCCCAGATCTTCGAGTACAAACACGCCTCGGCCCGCGTCCCATCTCACCGTGCAGTGCCGCTTCGAGACGCTATCGGATTCCGGCGGGAACACCAGATTGGCGACGGACTGATCGCGGCCCAGCACGCTGGGTCCGGTTTCAAGCGATACCGAAGCTCCTGCGTATTTCCCCGCGATGCCGTGCAGCACGGGTCTCTTGGGGCGCACGATCGGAACCGGCGTCGGCACTTGCCCGTAAAACTGCGGCTGCGGCTGCGGATAAGGGACCGGCTGCCGTCGAGTCGTAAACACGCGCGCGACTTGTTGCCGAGTCGCGGGACGCAGCGCCGCGCCCAGAATCGCCGCGATAATCGCGACGCCAACCCATTCGCCGCCTTTGGGAAGCCGCCATCCGCCTGGCGATTCTTCATCTCCGTCCCCATCGCCGCTCTTTTCTTTCTCCTTCGCTTTGCCCTGATGCGGCGGACCGCTGTTGCTCTGGTCGCCTCCGCACGGCGAATCCGCGACGTTGGCTTGGATCCCAACCTTTTCAATTCCCGGGAACGCATGATCGCTCACCACCGCGAATTGCATCCCGTCCTTCACCAACATGTTCATCCCCATCACCTGCCCGCACGCGTTGAACAGGCCGCCGCCCATGTACACCGATTCCGGCGCCGGCTGGGCCTTGTAAGAATCGATTTTGGAATCGTTGGTCGTGAATTTCCCCACGATTTTGGTTTCGATGATGGTCGGATCGCTATTCTTGGGGAAATCCACGGTATACGCCGGCTGGTTTTCCTGCATGACTTTTTCGGGCGCGAACGTCACGGGTCCCCCGCTCTGCAGCGGCTTTTCTGTTTCGACGATCACGTAGAATCCCGGGCCGCTCCAAACCGGCTGCCCCACGATCACTTCCTTGCCTTGCAGCACCACGGGCACCTTGGTTTGCCCCTGGTCGGTCTTCCCGCAGCAGGAACTGGCGGTGAGCACGTGCCTTGCATCCAGGACCACCCCGCCGCTCACCGTGACCGGCTTCATCTTCCCGCCCTGCGAAATAAATCCGCCCACCAGCACACTCATGTCGACGATCTTCTGCTGGGCCGATTGCGCGATTGCGCCAACCGACGAAGCGAGCAGCATCACTGAGAGTGTCTTGATCATTTTTTAGGTGGCGGCGACGGCGGCACCGGTGTCGTTGGCGCCGGAGTCGTTGGATTTGGCACCGGTGTTGGCGATGCCGGTTGTGGCGCGTTGGGATCCGCCGGACCTCTCAGCTCCGGATCCGGTTTATCGCTGGGCGCGGGGATAGGCGGCGGACCAGTTCGCTTCAGCGCCGGATCGGTAATGCTCGGACCAGGCGTCAGCTCGCCTACTTTCCGGTGCTTCGTGTACCACCATCCCGCGATCCCTACGGCGAACAGCAGCAGGACCACCATCAGCGGCCACCATCCCCGCTGCGTCGGCTGCGGAGGCGGGACCGGGTTGACCGGAGGCGTCCACGCCGGCGGCGGGACTTGCATCACAGCCGCACTGGGAGGAGGAGGAGGAAGAAGCGGAGAAGCAGCCACACCCACTGGAGTCGCCGCCACGGCCGGCTTCAGCCGGATTGTGGTCCTCGGCATCGCCGCCTGCTCCTCGGTTTCGAGCGTCACCGAAAGCACCGTCACGTTGTCCTGATATTCGCGCTGCCTGGCGAGCGTCCGATCCACCAGCAGATCCGGCCACGATTGCGGATGCCCTTCAAGCGACCCGCGAATCTCGTCCGGGTCCAGCGTCTTGAACATGCCGTCGCTGGCCAGCAGAATCGTGTCGCCCGGGCTCAGCGGATACGGCTCGACGTTGCGGTCAATCTCTTCGAGAGTTTCGGTTCCGATAAAGCTGGTCAACGATTCGCGCTCCGGATGCTGCTCGGCATCCTCCCGCGACATGTTGCCACGCGCCACGGCAGCGTCCAGGATGTTCGCGAAAATATGCGGCCGGTTGATCATCCGGCAGTCCCCGCCCGTGCAGTGGAACAACCCGCTGTCGCCCACCGATATGTAATACAGCGACGTCTGGCTCACCGCCGCCGCCACCAGCGTCGTGCCGATCCCTTCGGCCAACCCCAGGCTGTGCGCCATCGCGACCACTTGATTGTTGGCCTCCCGCACGCTGCGTTCAAGAGCGTCGGGAATCGATTCCGCGGGCGTTTTGCGCTGATACGCTTCCAGAAATACTTTCACCGCGGTGCGGCTGGCGGCGTCGCCGTACTCCATGCCGCCCATCCCGTCGCACACCACGGCCAGAAATCCCGCGTGTGCGATGAATGCCGCGTCGTCGGGGTCCGCGAATCCGAACGAATCCTGTTGAGAATGGCGCGCGCCGATGTGCTGCGCGTTGCCGGGAAGAAAGCGCATCGACGTTTCTTACGCCCCTTCCACTTGCAGCCAGTTGTATTTCTCGTTGTTGAAAGGGATCAGTACCAGTTTCGTCTTCCCGATCTCAAGCACGTCGTCCTGGTTCATCTGGGTGGGCGAATAGACCACTTCGCCGTTGAGGTAAACCAATCCCGACGCTTCTCCCGGCAGAATCCAGAAGCTCATCCGCTTCGGATCGAAAATCACCACCCCATGCTTCTCGCGCGAGACCGAGTTGTCATTCTTAATGATGACGTCCATGGCCGGCGAGCGTCCGATGGCGTTTTTCTCCGGATGAAGGCGGAAATCCCGGCCGCGGTCGGGGCCTTCGATGCATACCAGCCACCCCACCACCGGACCCTTGTCATCGGATTCGGTTTCAGAACCCACGCCCGCGCCGCGATAGCGGACCGTCTTGCCTGGTCCAGGCGGGGCCGGCGCAGGGGCCGGAGTTGGAACCGGGATCGGAGGAGGCGCCACCGCAGCCCCGCCGCCGACCGGCAATGGCGGAGGCGCCGGAGCTGGATCCAACCGAACGGGACGCGTCTTCTTTTCCTCGCCGCCGTTGTCCGGCGGAAGCGCGCACCACGGGCACGCGTTGTGCTTGGCGGGATCGTAAAAGTGCCCTTCCGGGCAGCGGATCATCTTATCGGGCATAAAATCCTGTTCTCCTGTATATCGGGAGCCTTCGGCGGATTCATCATATTAACTTGGTGGCGTGGTCCATTCCTTTGGAACAACAATCTTGATGGTTTGTTTCAAATCGTCGCCTACGGTGACGGTCGCCACCAGCACGGCCACTTTCTCGCGAGTATCGTAAATCGTCGGCGTCACTTCCAGCTTTTCGCTGCTCTGAATCGCGACGTACCCCGACAGTGAAGAATCCGTCGAACTGTGCTTCAGAAATTTGAGAAACACCTTAAACTCGCCTTTGGGCGCGTCGCGGACCAAAAAATACGCCAACCCGCCGCTCCTCGCGAACTTATCGCCGTTCCAGAACGCCCCCTGCTCGTGCTGCGGGTCCACCGGCGGAGCGTGTTTGCCGGCGGAGTTGGAGCAGTTGTCCTCCACGTAGATCTCGATTAAGTCGTCGTTCCGGTTGTTGAAGCGCGCGATGGCGAGAATCGGGTTGCGGCTTTCGAGCTGCTGATTTTTCTGGCGCAAATCCTTGGCTTCCGCCTGGAGCTGGCGATTCTGCGCGGTCACCTGCGACACTTGCGCTTCCATTTGCTGGGCGTACTCCTGAAATTTCTTGAGCGTCTCCTCCAGTTGCTTGATCCGCCGCATCGCTTCTTCATAGGTCTTCGGATCGACACCGGGAGGGAACGTCGGGCGCTTTGCTCCGGCCCTTGTCCTGGTTGTAGTACGGGAACAACACCAGCATCAGGAAACAGAACGTCCCCAGCGCGCCGCACAGAATATCCAGCAGCGACATGTTGAAGATGTTGATTTCCCGATTGCGCGGCTTCATAACCTCAACCGGCGTACAATCGGTTGATCAAATTACGGAGAGTATACGTTCCGGCGAGATTTACCGCTCTTTCTTCCTGCTCATTCACGATGTGCAGCAGATACACGATGATGGCGCTTTCGGCCAGCGCGACCATGGTGCAATCGAACCCCACCGCGAGCGTATGCGCGATGGTCGACATGTTGATTTTCGAGGAATCCTCCGGCACCGCGGCCAGAGACGCGCCCAGCCCGATCACGGTTCCGATGAACCCGAGCGTCGGGATCAGCCAAGCGATGTACCGTACCAGTCCATAGCGCATGTCGACGCGATGCTCCGTCAGCTCCAGCGCGCTGTTCATCACCGCCACGGTCTGATCCACGCTGCGGCCGCTTTGAAACTGGAGCAGGCACATGTCGATCAGCGCCGGCAGGAAACCGTGCTCGTCGTCGAACTGGTTGGCCACGCGGTGGCGCAGAAGGCTCAAGTCGTGAGCCTGCAAAACCGTCTGCGGATCCTCCGGGAGCAGCCCCATTTTGGCGAACTTCTGTTCCCTCGAACCGACGCGCCAGCGCACGAACAGCTCGCCCAGCGCGATAAAGAACAGCATGTGTTCGAAGTTCTGAATCGTGAACGGATACGGAAAATGCGGCGAATTCCGGTCCAGCAGCAGTTTCGCGGGACGGCCTTCGGGATCGAGCACGCTGGTCATCACCGCGATGAACAATACGCCCAGCGCGGCCGCGCACGCCATGGTCACGCGCCGGTCCGGCAGCGTCCAGAACGGCTGGCGATACGTGGTATTCGGAACCAGAGTCGCGGGAGTCATCGCTTGCACCCCGGGCACAGTTGCCCTACTCTTTTGATCGCTCCACATTGGCAGCGTAGGAACATTTCCGAAGCTGCGGGCGGAGGGGGCTTCGGTACAGGAGGCGGAGGCGGAAGAGGAGGCGGCCGCAGATCCACGCCCGCGGGAGCCGTCAGCGCGCCGGGATTTCTCAGCTCGATCGCAATGATCAATTCCGACACCGGCAGGGTCACCGAGCCAAAACGGATCTCATCCGATGGCAGAACCACTTGATCTTTCAGAAGAAACGACTGCCCCGCGCGCTCCAGCATGGTGCCGTTGGCCGAACCGCGATCGGTCATCATCAGCGCGCCGTCAGAGGTAAGCCAGATTTCCGCGTGCACACGGCTCACCGATTCATCCGCGATCGCCACATCGCAGCTTCGCTCCCGCCCAATCTTGAACCTGCGTGACATGTCCGCTGGAAAGGGGTAATTATACCTGAGCCGCCAGCCGCCAGGCTTCAGTACTCACAGCCCGGATTCCATCTTCATATGCGAGCGCGGTCGAGACCGTCAAAAAATCTTCCGGCTTCTGCGCCATTTCGTGTCGAACTGCAAAAATCAGTCGCGCGGCATCAAACCGCGTCAAATCAGCCATTTCGGTCTCAGGCATACACTCGACTACGGCGGGAGCCAGCACGCCATATTGCCGGATCAGCCGGATCATTTGCGACGTTTCGATCTTAGTACGTGTAGCCATCGCCGGAGCCTGCTCGAGCAGCGCCTGAATCGCGTCTGCCGAGTTGCCGTTTATGGGATGATCGGCGGTCACATGAACATTCTTCAGCTCAGGAGCCGCCATATCGGCTGCTTCTTCGCTCATGGATCGATACGTAGTGTATTTTCCGCCCGTGATATGCAGCATGCCTTGCGCGTCGTGAAAAATCCGATGATCGCGCGTTGCCTGCGTTGCGGATCCCTGCTGCGCGAGCAGCGGCCGCAGCGAACTGAAGCTCGCCACAGGCTCCATGGCCTCGCTGGCGGGAAAAACTCTGGCCGCAATCGCGCGCAGATAGGCGAGCTCCTCCTTCGAAATGTGCACGTCGTCGGGCGAACCGTCGTGGTCAACGTCGGTAGTGCCAACTAACGTCCGGTGATCCCATGGAATAAAGAAAATAATCCGTCCGGATGCTTCGAAGTACGCGATGGCGTGATCGCTCGCGTTCAGGCGTGGGAATATAATGTGCGACCCGCGCACCAGCCTGGGCGCAGGATCGCGCGCCCAAGGTCCCGTCGCGTCGACCAGGGATCGCGCTCGCGTCTCGAATATTTCGTTTGAAATCGTATCGCGCAGCCGAACTCGCCAAAGACCTTCCTTTGAATGGTCCTCAACGCGAACATAGTTCGCACACGCCGCCCCATTGGCGATCGCTTCAAACACATTTTCGAGCACCAGCCGCGCGGATCGGACCCGTGCATCGTAATATTCCGCCGCGGCGGTCATTCCGGGAACCGCCAAGCCAGGTTCCAGCCGACGAACTTCCTCGAGCCGCACGCGGCGATGATGCGGCAAGCCCCCGGTGCCGCTGAGAAAGTCGTACATCGTCAGTCCGGCGTTATAGAAAATCTCGCGCGCGATTCCAGCCAGAGGCATCAGGAACGGCAAAGGCTCGACTAAATGCGGCGCGATGCGCAGCAGGACCGAGCGCTCATGCAGCGATTCGCGCACCAGCTTCACATCCAACTGCTTCAGATAGCGCAGCCCGCCATGAATCAGATGCGAGTTCTTCCCGCTGGTTCCCGACGCGAAATGATTCTGCTCGGCCAAAGCGACGCCCAGGTTCGCTTTGGCTGTTTTCGCCCGCAGCGCCAGGTCGCGAGCCGTCCCCGCTCCGTTGATTCCTCCGCCCAAAATCAACACATCGAACGTCTCAGCGCGCAAGCGAGCAATGGCTTGACTACGGGTGGACGGCGTGATGAACGGGCTCAAGTCTTCATAATAGAGTGTGCGTCTCGAACTTCTGAACACCGTTTTCGCGATCGCGCGCCTGAATCCTACCGATCCCGTTCCCGCCTGGGGCGAACTCTTTTCGGTCACCCGGACCAGCGAGGAGCTATCGATCGTCTGCGATTCAACGCTGGTCCCAATCGAGACGCCATGCCAGCGCGGCTGGCGAGCCTTGAAAGTCGAAGGCCCTCTGGATTTTTCGCTGGTCGGCGTCTTGGCCTCGATAGCGACGCCGCTGGCTCGCGCGGAGATCCCGATTTTCGTCATTTCGACCTTCGACACCGACTACATTCTGGTCCGCGAATCGAATTTAGATCGCGCGATTGAAGCGCTCGAAGGCGAAGGCCACAGGGTTACTCCGGTGCACGGTGACAGGAGCGGCAATCGTTGATGGTATCTTTACAGGATCGTGCCCGCATCAAGTGCGCATCTTTCCGGCAGGACGCGTACGGCACTTTGCGCCAGTGGGCTCTTCCTCGTAAATTTCTACGTTTGCCGCGAGCTGTTTTGGACCCGTTATCTGAACCAAATGGGTTCCATCGAGGCTGTGTATATTGGCCTCGCGCGCTACATCACGCGCAATGCCCGGGATCTGACGTGGTACCCGCTTTGGTATAACGGGATCCCTTACCAGGACACTTATCCCCCGCTGCTGCACTGGATCGTCGCGCTGATCGCGAGCATCTTTCGCTGCTCACCGGCTCTTTCGTATCACATCGTCACCGCGTTTCTGTATTGCATGGGGCCGGTGACGCTATTCCTGCTCTGCGTAGCGCTATCGGGCTCGCGCGCCTATAGTTTTTTCGTGGGATTGGTGTACTCGGTGCTCTCGCCTTCCGCGTTCGTCATCGCGGACATCCGGCATGAAATAGGATTACTGCGGCCCCGTCGACTGCAAACGCTGGTCGCTTGGGGCGAGGGTCCGCACGTGGCGGGACTCACACTGCTCCCGCTCGCAATCCTGTGGCTCCATCGATCCGTCACGCGGCGGCGCTACATCGATTTTGTGGTGTGCGCGATCTTATTCGCAGCCATCGCGTTGACCAATTGGCTGGCGGCGGCCGCATTATTTGCGGCTGGGCTGGCGTATGTTTGCTCGACCAACCTTCGCCCGTGCCTGATTGCGCTGCCGATTGCGGCACTGGCCTATGGAATGGCTGTCCCTTGGATTCCTCCGTCGACGGTCAACACCATCCGAATCGACGCGCCTTATTTGGGGAATTACGCCGGCGTGTACGCCGCCATGGGGCGACACCTGGCTATCCTCGCGCTTTTGTACGTAGTTGTGGTGGCGGCAATTCGCTGGATCACCAAATCGCTGCTGCTGCGTTTTAGTGCGACTTTTACGTTCTTGATGGCGGCCCTGGTGGTGCCCGCGTACGCGTGGAAACTGTACATCGTGCCCCAACCCGAGCGGTATCAGCTTGAAATGGAACTTGGCCTGGCGATCACGGCCGTCTGCGCGATCAAGCCGCTGTTCGACCGCGTGCCGAGCCGCGTACGCTTCGCGATTGCGCTTCTCGCCATCATCGCCGCCATCGTGCCTGCAAGGTCGGACCGCCGTTTTGCACGCTACCTGATGGGGCCGATCGCCATACAGCAAACCATCGAGTACAAAACAGCGCTATGGCTCGACCGGAATGTGAACCCGGGCCGCGTATTCGCCGCGGGGTCCACACAGTTCTGGTTGAACGCATTTAGCGACACACCAGAGCTCAGCGGAGGATTTGACAACGGCGAGGTCAATCAGATGGTGCGTGTGGCGCACTATATCGTCACCTCGGGCGACGGAGCCGGCGACCGTGCCGCGGAAATCGCCATCCTGTGGCTGAAGGCGATGGGTGTTCACGCCGCGGCGGTCGCTGGACCCAACACCACTCAGCCATACCGGGACTTTCGTAATCCCAAAATGTTCGACGGAGTGCTCCCGTTGCTCTGGCGCGATGGCGACGACTCGGTGTATCTGGTACCACAGCGTTCCACTTCCCTTGCCCGCGTAGTGACCCGCGCGGATCTCGTCCGGCGAAGCCCCGTAAATGGCATCGATGTCGAGCCGCTGGTTCCCTATGTCGCGGCGCTCGATAATGGCTATTTACCAACCGCGGATTTTCAGTGGACGAGCCGTCACAGCGCGTCGATTCAGGCCACTTTGGCGCCGCAGCACGTTGTGTCCATACAAATCAGCTACCACCCAGGCTGGCATGCGCGCGTGAATGGCCAGAATGAACCCATCGGCCAGGATGGCATCGGGCAAATGTATCTTGTGCCCGGTTGCAATGGAATCTGCGAGATCGAATTGTCGTACGACGGCGGTCGAGAGATGCGCGTCGCGCGTGGAGTCTCAATTGCAGCTTGGATTTTCGCCTTCGCGGTCATCGCGGCGAGTTGGCGGAACGTCGTGCGACGATGGACGTTGTGAAGCGCCTGCTTCTGATCTCCGGCTTGACCGTGGTGGGCCAGCCTGCGAATTGGCCGGGCGTTCTCGAATCCGACGTTAAATCGGGAAGCTGGGAAGCGGCCGTTCGCGTCGGCCAGGCGACCGTGGAAGAGATCGACGCCGGCCGCATGTTTACGCGCTTCGCCGACGTTGCCGAAGAAGCCAAGGTACGCAGGTTATATGCCGAGGCGCTTGACCACGTTGGCAATCCGGAACGCGCACGAGAGCAGCGCTGCCTTGTCCGGCAGACTCCCGATGCTTCCTGCGCCGCACAGGTAGCGGTCCAACGCGCCCGCCGCTTGGGTAGCCTCAAGGCCGATCTACTCGCGACTGAAGTGAAGCTGCCAGCAGCCCCCCTTCCGTTGCCGCCGGATGGAAAAGTGCTGGTGGTCGCGTTTTGGGCGAAATGGTGCGCTCCGTGCCTCCCCGAGGTCGATTTGCTGCGCCGGCATCGCAATTCGCACGCAAAATTGCACCCAATCGACATTGACGGCATTAGCGCGGATCTGAAGGCCCGCTTCGTGCCCCCGGAGTCGCTGGAAGGTCCTGAAATTCCACAGCTTTACGTCTTCGACCCGAGTGGGAACCTCCGCTTCCGGGTTCGCGGATTTGAGGACGACGGGTTTTTCGACCAAAAGCTCGACTGGATGATTGAAGCCGCCCTGAAATAGCTCCCGGTGATAAACTGGGACCAGTTATGAGTTCGCTTTCGCCACGGCTGCAAGTCCGGGTCCAGCAAAAGCAGATCCTCACGCCCGGGCTGGTGCAGATGGTCAGCCTGCTCCAGCTGAACCGGCTGGAGCTGAAGGACATGATCTCGGCCGAGATCGCCCAGAACCCGGTTCTGGAAGAGGCGGCCGAGGGCGGCGAGGAGCTGACGCCCGAAGAATTGCAGCCGCTGCTCGAAGCCGAGCGGCGTGGCCGAGCCGGCCGATCAATCGATTCTGGAAGTGACCGCCGGCCCGGCGGAAGCCGAAGGCGCCGAAGCGCGATGCGGCCGAAGTTCGAAGCCGCCGCGGCGCTGGGCGATCCGCGAGCCGGCGATGGCTGGAGACGGCGCTGCCGCGGCCGCGTCGACGCGCCCGAAATCCCGGAGGCGCAAGCCGCAGCCGATCCCTTCGACGAAATCGATTTCGGCACCTATTTCGACGATTATCTGGATCCCGGCTACAAGAGCCCGGCCTCGGAAAACGTCGAAAAGCCTTCGTTTGAAACCTTCCTCTCCTCGCCGGTCACGCTGTGCGATCATCTGCATTCCCAGCTGGCGCTGGTCGCGCTGAGCGAAGAGGTCCGCGACGCCGCCGAGAGCATCATCGGCAACCTGGACGAAAACGGCTATCTGACTGCTCGACGTCCGGAGGAGATCGCGGCCGCCGAGGGCCATCATCGCCGGCGGACGTCGACGGAAGCGCTGCGCGTGGTGCAGACGCTCGACCCGGCGGGCGTGGGCGCCGCCGATCTGCGCGAGTGCCTGCTGCTGCAGCTCGAAAGCCGCAACGGCAAGGGCGGCGTGGCCTGGCAGATCGTCTCCGATCACCTGAAGCTGGTGGAACTGCGGCAGTTCAAGGAGCTGGCCCGGCTGCTGCACCGCCCGCTGGAGCATATCCAGATCGCCATCGACGTGATCCAGCACCTGGACCCGCGGCCCGGCCTGCGCTATTCCGGGCCCGGGCGCGCGCCAGGTGGAGCCGGACGTCTACATTTCCAAGGACGGCGACGATTACCTGATCCAGATCAACGACGAGGACATTCCGCAGCTTGCGCCTGAATCCGCAATACCGGCGCATGCTCGACCGCGATCAGGAGCCGAACCGGGACGTCCGCAACTACGTCAAGGAGCGCTACGCCTCGCGCCATCCAGCTGATGAAGAACATCGAGCAGCGCAAGCAGACCATTCTGAAGGTCTGCCAGATCGATCGTGCGGCGGCAGATGGATTTCCTGGAGCACGGCATCGATCAGTTGAAGCCCATGATGATCAAGGAAATCGCCGAAGAGATCGGCGTGCATCCTTCCACCGTCAGCCGCGCGGTTTCGAGCAAATACGCGCACACGCCGCAGGGCGTTTTCGAGCTGCGGTACTTCTTCTCGGAGGCCGTGCAGGGCCCGTCGCGGCGGCGCGACGCCGCTGCTGATTCTGAAGCGCAGGGTGAAGAAGATGATCGAAGAGGAAGATCCCGCGCATCCGCTCACCGACGAGCAGATCACCGAGCGCCTGCAAGCCGAAGGGATCCAGGTCACCCGCCGCACCGTCGCCAAGTACCGCGAAGATATGCGCATCCCGTCCACGCATCAGCGGCGCGTTCGCACCTAGACGGAGGTTCAAGATCTATGAAAGTCAGCTACAAGGGAATGTCAGAGGCGAATTGCCCGCCAAAGTCCAGGAGAAGCTGGACGCGCAAGTTCGCCAAGATGTCGAAGCTGCTGGAAAGACGCGGCGAAAAGGAAGCCCACGTGGTGGTCACCACGGAGCGCCATCTGCACCACGCCGAAATCACGGTGCAGTTCTACGATCATCAACTGGTGGGCATCGGATCGGATGCGCGACCTGTTCACCGCGCTGAGCGCGGCGCTCGAGAAGCTGGAAAAGCAGGCGGTGAAGCAGCGCGCCAAGTGGCGCGAGAAAGCATCGCCGTACGGATTCGCCGAAACCGCCGAGGACGAAGTCGCCGGCGGCGGCCAGCGCAACTCCGGAACAGGCCACGGCGAAGCCCGCCGAGAACAGCGCGTCTTCCGCGTGAATCGATCACGAGCGAGCGCAAGCCCATGACGCTCGAAGAAGCGCTGCTCGAAATGGACGACAATCGCGACTACCTGGTCTACCGCGACGCCGACAAGCGCGTGTCTGTCCGTGCTGGTGCGCCGGCGCGACGGCCATTTCGATCTGATCGAATCCTGAACGGATGGCCACATGCCGGCCTGCAATCCGCAGAACACGCCGCCTGCACGGTCCAGCGAGTCAGACCGAACTGGTGATCATCACCGGCCTGAGCGGCTCCGGCAAAGGCACCGTGCTCAAGGCGCTGGAGGATCTGGGCTACTACTCGGTGGACAACCTGCCCATCGATCTGATCCCGAATTCGCCGAGCTGACCAAGAACGCGCCCAACATCCGCCGCGCGGCGCTGGTGGTGGATATCCGCGAAGGCGCGGCGCTCGAGAAGCTTCCCGGCGCTGTTCAAGCGCATCCGCCGCCAGGTGCCCACGCGGCTGCTGTTCCTGGAAGCCGACGACGCCGCCCTGATCCGCCGTTTCAGCGAAACCCGCCGGCCGCATCCGCTGGGAACCGGCCAGAGCGTCGCGGCCAGCATCCGCCGGGAGCGCGAGCGCCTGGAGCCCATCCGCGCGCCTGGCCGATCCGATCATCAACACCACCAAGTTCAACGTGCATGAGCTGCGCGAGACCATCCACAACACTTTCCGCGGCCGCAAGCAGCGAAGCCGGAAATCCTGGTGCAGGTGACCAGTTTCGGCTATCGCCACGGCGTTCCGGCCGATAGCGACCTGGTGTTCGACGTGCGCTTCCTGCCCAACCCCAACTACATTCCGGCGTTCAAGAATCTCAGCGGCAAGAATCCCAGCGTGGCGCGCTATATCCGGTCGTTCCCGCAGACCATGGAGTTCATCGAGCGCATCTCCGATCTGCTGATTTACCTGCTGCCGCACTACATCGCGGAAGGCAAGAGCTATCTGACCATCTCCTTCGGCTGCACCGGCGGGCATCACCGCAGCGTGATGATCGCCGCACGAGATCCGCAAGCGGCTGGCGGAGGCCGGGTACCGCGTCAAGGAAACCCATCGCGACGTAAAGAAGGTGTGAGGGTCGTTCCAGGCGATGTGTGCCGCGACTTCGCTCGATCGTCCAAAATCGAGTGGCTGGAAACCAACGGCACCGGCGCGTTCGCCATGGGCACCGTGGCCGGCGTGAATACGCGGCGGTATCACGGGCTGCTGGTCGCTTCGCTGCATCCGCCGGTCGAGCGCTATGTGCTGCTGTCGCGCGTCGAAGAGGAAGTCGACGATGACGGCCGCGCTTCGCCGGCGTGTGCCAGTATCCGGGCAGTCGTCACGCCGCGAGGGTTCGAGTTTCTCGGAGAATTTCGAAGCGATCCCTGCGCGACCTGGCGATTCAATCTGGACGGCGTGACGCTGGAAAAACAGGTGTATCTGATTCCGGGGCGCCAGGCCGTGGTGGTCCGTTATCGCGCGGACCGGGCGCTCACGCTGCGGGTCCGGCCTTTCTTGCGTATCGCGACTTATCATTCGCTGGGGCGCGCGCGCCTGGATCCATTCGGCTCCCTGCCTCGATTGGAATTTCATCACGGCGGCCGGTTCGAAGATGGTCCCGACTGGTATTACAACGTCGAATATCTGGTCGAGCTGGATCGCGGCCTGGATTTCCGGGAGGATTTGTATTACGCCCGGAGTGATCGTACTCGATCGTGAACACGGGGAATGGACGCCGATCTGCGCGTCGATTGACGGCACGACATACGCCGAACCTGCGCCCCGCAAGCGCGATCCTTTCCTGGTCCGGCGCGCCGACGGCAAGCCCGACCATCATCGCCGGCTATCCCTGGTTCACCGACTGGGGCCGCGACACCATGATCAGCCTGCCCGGACTGCTGATCGCGCAAGGGCAAGCTCGACGACGGCTCGCGAAATCATCGAAGGCTTCCTCGCGCACGTGCGGCAGGGCGTGATCCCCAACCGCTTTCCCGATGCGGGCGAGACTCCCGAATACAACACCGCCGACGCGACGCTGTGGATGTTTCAGGCAATGCGGGCGTGGCTGGCGGCCGGAGGCGATCGCGGCTTCCTGCGCGGAACGTTTTATCCCGCGGCCAAGGAAATCATCGACTGGCACCGCCGCGGAACATTGTTCAACATCGGAGTGGATCCGGAGGATCATCTGCTGCATGCGGGAGCGGCCGGCACGCAGCTCACGTGGATGGACGCGAAGGTCGGCGATCAAGTGGTCACGCCGCGGCACGGGAAACCGGTCGAGATCAATGCCCTTTGGCATGAAGCGCTGAGTCTCATGGCGGATTGGGCCGAAGAAATCGGCGAGCACGCAGACTACCGGCGCGGAAGCGGAACTGGTGCTGCGACAGCTTTCGCGCGAAATTCTGGAATGCAGGAGCGCGGTTGCCTATACGACGTGCTCACCGATAAAGCGCCGGTAAGCGAAACTTCGCCCCAACCAGATTTTCGCGGTCGAGCCTGCCTCGACCTGCTGGAGCAGACGGCAGCAGGCGTGGTCCGTATCGTCGAGCGCGAATTGCTGACGCCGGTGGGACTGCGAACGCTGGAGCGCGGCGATCCGGATTACAAGCCTCGTTATGAAGGCTCGCCTGCCGAGCGCGATGGCGCCTATCATCAAGGGACGGTGTGGCCGTGGCTGATGGGGCCGTTCATCGACGCGTATCTCATGGCCTTTCCGGAGGGACTCGCTTATTGCCGCGAACTGATTGAAGGGCTCGAGTCGGCGGACGGGTCGATTGCGGAGATCTATGACGGCGACGAGCCTCGACGTCCCGCGGGTTGCCCGGTGCAGGCCTGGAGCGTCGCGGAGGTAGCGCGCGTCAAGGCTTTTTTATGGCCACAAATGAACACAGATGCACACAGATGATGGGTGTTTATCCGTGTCCATCTGTGGCTAAACCGCATTCTTCGTGAATCGCCCTGACCGCGCGATCCAGGCCGTCGCGACGAACTACGATCGCGATCGTCAATTCGCTCGAACCTTGCGCGATGGCGATGATGTTCACGTTCTGCTTGGAAATCGCGGTGAAGATGCGCCCCGCGAGCCCTGGCGTCCCGCGCATTCCTTCGCCGACCACGGCGAGCAGGCCCACGTTGCGGTCCACTTCCACCGGCTTCAGATAGCCGTGCGCGAATTCGAGCGAGAGGCTTTCTTCCAGGTTCTCCATGACGCGTTCCAGTTCGCCCTGCCGGACCAGGAAACAGAAATTCTGGCGATAGCTGGAACTGGTGATCGCCAGAACCTCGACGTTGGCGCGCGCCAGCGCCTCGAGCGCCCGCGCCATCACTTTGGTGCCGCTGAGGACGGAGTTGGCGGGCTCGATCGAAACCAGCGCCACATCGGTCATGGATGTGACGGCGTGCGGGCCGCGCGCGCTCTGGAGACGCGAAACGATGCGGGTGCCGGGTTTTTCCGGCGCGAAACTATTCTTACTCCACACCGGGATTTGGCGCTCCACCAGCGGCGCGAGAGTGCGTGGATGCAATACTTTGGCGCCGTTATAGGCGAGCTCGGCGGCTTCGGTGTAGGTTACCTCATCGAGAACCCGCGCGTCGGCTACCAGCCGGGGATCTCCGGTCATGATGCCGTCGACGTCGGTCCAGATCCACAGCTCGGATGCATCCAGAGCGGCGGCGAGAATGGATGCGGAGAAATCCGAGCCGCCGCGTCCAAGCGTGGTGGGACGGCCGTCGAGCGTGGATCCATTGAAGCCCGTCACGACCGGAAGTATGTGCTGGTCGAGCAAGGGGCGAAGGACCCGCGCGGCGCGGTCGCGCGTGTGATCCATCAGAGGTGTCGCGTTGCCGAAGACCGCATCGGTGGCGATCACCTCGGCTCCGCTGACCGCTGCGGCGCGAATGCCCTGCGATTCAAGATACTCGGCCAGGAGAAACGCAGACAGTCGCTCGCCGATGGCGATGGCTTCGTCGATGGAGCGCGGCGGGCGTTCGCCGAGCATCATGACGCCGTTCGCGATGCGTGAAAATTCCGCCAGCAAGGCGTGAAGACCGGACAATGCCGCGTCCCGGCGGGCGGCGGGAATCAGGTCCCGGCAGCACTCGAAGTGACGCGTATTGAGGACTTTGAGATTCGCATCGAGATCGGCGCGGTCGCCGGCCTCGGCCTTCCGGAGCGAGTCGAGCAGAAGGTCGGTGACCTTGGACATGGCCGAGACCACCGCCACCACCGGTCGCTTGGCGTGTTGGTCGGCCGAGATTTGGGCGGCCACCTTGATGCGCTCCGCAGAGCCCATGCTGGTACCGCCGAATTTCATTACAAGAAGGTCAGACATTCAATTCGATATCCTCCGCCGGATGATTTTCAGGATCGCTTCCTCCACTTCGGCCTGGGTGAGGTTGGTGGTGTCCAGATATTCGGCGTCGGGCGCCTGCGTCAGCGGAGCCTCGGTCCGGGAACGGTCCCGCAGGTCGCGATCCTCGATTTCCTTAGCGATTTGATCGACGGCCGCTCCGGTTTCTTTAGCCCGGCGGCTGGCGCGAATTCCGGGGTCGGCGTCCAGGTAGATCTTCACTTGGGCGTCTGGAAACACAACTGTACCGATGTCCCGGCCTTCCATCACTACCGAGTTTTGGGCGCCGATGCGGCGTTGCTCTTCGCGCATCGCGCGGCGGACTCCCGGAGCAATGGAAACCTTGGAAGCAGCATCGGAAATGCCCGGTTCGCGGATGGCCGCGGTAACGTCTTCGCCGTTGAGACGAACCGTCTCGCCGTCGAATTCGATACGGGCTTCGCGAGCCAATTGTTCCAGCCGGTGCAGATCGTCGAGGTCGATGTTGGCGCGCATCGCCCACAGGGCTACCGCGCGGTACATAGCCCCGGTATCGATGTAGGTATATCCCAGCCGATGGGCCAAAGACCGGGCGATGGTGCTTTTTCCGGCTCCGGCCGGGCCGTCGATGGCGATGATCACCGCCTTTGAGCCCTTGAGTTTAATGGGCTTTTCCCTTCCTTGACCGACGAATTTTGAAGCGCTGGAGCGCCGCTGGACGCCACGGCTTCGGGTGGAAACTATCAGTATGGCACGCGAACGGGGAATTCGGGCGGCGCTACTGCCGAAAGGCATACGAATCTAGTCGACAAACGCCTGTAAATCAGTAACCTCGGAGCTTTGGTCAACGCCCATTAGAGTAGACGGGCGGGGCCACAACTCCACTCCAAGCCCGCCCGAAGTATACTAGTAACCTACTCGTGAAAGCTACTTTCCAACTCCGCGACCGTACGAAGATTGGGGCCATTTTCGTATGTTTCATGGCGGCGGTGCTGATGATGCACGGCTGCACCGGCTCGACGACGGCTGGGGGACCGGACACTTCCGGCGGCGGCAAGGGTGGCGGCAAAGGAAAGGGCGGGGGACGCAGGAGCTTCGATGGCGGTGGTCCGGCGCCGGTGGTGGTGGCGAAAGTCTCGCAAAGGGATGTGCCGATTGAAGTCACGGTGGTCGGCAACGTCGAAGCCTACGCGACGATCACCATCATTCCGCAAGTGGGCGGACAGGTAACCGAGGTTGCGTTCAGCGAAGGCGACCTGGTGAAGAAGGGGCAGAAATTGTTCGTCATCGATCCGCGTCCGCTGCAAGCGGCGCTGGAACAGAACATCGCCAACCTGGCTCGGGACAAGGCGCTGTTGGGACAGGCCCAGGCCAATCTGGCTCGGGACACTGCGTCGGAGAAATATGCGCGCGCCGAAGCGGAACGCTACGGGAAGCTGTTTGACGAAGGCATTGTTTCCAAAGAACAGGGCGACCAGTACCGGACCAATGCGGACACTCTGGAACAGTCGGTGCTGGCCGACAAAGCGGCGATCGAAAGCTCGCGGGCGCAGATGGCATCCGACGATGCGATGATCGCGAACGCCAGAGTGCAGCTCAGCTACACGACGATTTATTCTCCGATCGACGGAAAGACGGGAAACCTGACGGTGAAACTCGGCAACGTGGTCTCGGCGAACCAGACCGCCCTAGATACGATTACGCAGATCGAGCCGATTTACGTGACGTTCGCGGTTCCCGAGGCGAACCTGAGCGACATCAAGCGGTACATGGCGCAGGGCAAGCTGCAAGTGGTGGCCAAGAATCAGGCTGGGGACGCGACCGAAGTGGGGACCCTAACGTTCGTCGACAACAACGTGGACATGACCACGGGGACCATCAAGCTGAAGGGGACGTTTCCGAATACGGACCACAAGCTGTGGCCGGGACAGTATGTCAACGTGGTGCTTCGTCTGACGGTGCGGCCGAATGCGCTGGTGGTTCCCAATCAAGCGGTCCAGAGCGGGCAGGACGGGACCTTCATTTACATCGTGAACGACGACAAGACCGTCACGGCGCGGAACGTGGTGACGGGGCCGCGCGTGGACCAGGACCTGGTGATCGAAAAAGGCGTGGAAGAAGGCGAAACCGTGGTGACCGAAGGCCAGCTTCGTTTGGCTCCGGGAAGCCGCGTCACCGTACGAACCGGCAACGATGACGGGGGCGGCGACGGCGGCGGACGCGGGCGGGGCAAGGGTCGAGGCAAAACCGGTTGATCGGGTAGGCACGTGAATTTTTCGGAAATTTTCATCCGCCGGCCCATCGCCACCAGCCTTCTGATGGCGGGGATCGCTCTGTTCGGCGTCATCGGCTACAGGCTGATGCCGGTCAGCGATCTGCCGACGGTGGATTATCCCACCATCAGCGTGAACGCGAGCCTTCCGGGCGCGGACCCGAACACCATGTCGGCTTCCGTGGCATCGGTTCTCGAGCGGCAGTTCACCGGCATCGCCGGGCTGGACTCGATGACCTCGCGCAGCTCCACGGGGACCACCAGCATCAACCTTCAATTCTCGCTGGACCGCGACATCGAGGGCGCGGCGACCGACGTGCAGAGCGCCATCGCTGCGGTAACTCCACTGCTTCCCGCGGGGTTGCCGGCGCCGCCGTCGTTCCGAAAACAAAATCCATCCGAGCAGCCGATTATTTTCTTAAGCCTGTATTCCGATACGCTGCCGATGTCCACCATCGACGAGTTTGCCGAAACGCAGATTGCGCCGCGCATCGCCATGATCAACGGCGTGTCGCAGGTACAAGTTCAAGGGCAGCAGAAATATGCCGTGCGGGTCCAGATCGACCCGGACAAGCTTACCGCCAAAAGGATCGGCCTGAACGACATCGATACGGCGTTGAATCAGTGGAATATCAATACTCCGCTGGGGACCCTGTACGGGCCCAAGATGGAGTACAACATTTACGCCAACGGGCAACTGATGAACGCGGCGCAGTTCAAGCGTCTGACGGTCGCCTACGTGGGCGGCCGGCCGGTCTACCTTGAGGATGTCGCCAACGTGATCGACAGCGTGCAGGACGACAAGCAGGCATCCTGGATCTATACCAAGGGCGCCGATGGCAAGGATTTGGGCGCCAAACGGACGGTCACGCTGAGCGTCCTGCGGCAGCCCGGCACCAACACCATCGAAGTCACCGACCGGGTGCGCTCCCTGCTGCCGTTGTTTCAGGCGCAACTTCCGCCTTCGCTCACGCTGCTGGTCCGCGGCGACCGTTCGGTCAGCATCCGGCGCGCGTTTCAGGATGTCCAGTTCACCATGCTGGTCACGCTGGTGCTGGTGGTCTCGGTGATCTTCTTCTTTTTGCGGAACGTGTGGGCCACCACCATTCCCAGCCTGGCATTGCCGTTCACGATCCTGGGAACGTTCGCGGTAATGGCCACGCTCGATTTCAGCCTGGACAACATGTCGATGATGGCGTTGATTCTAGCCATCGGCTTTATCGTCGACGACGCCATCGTGATGCTCGAGAACATCGTGCGCCACCTGGAACTGGGCGAACCGCCGTTTGAGGCGGCGCTCAAGGGTTCCAAGGAAATCGGATTCACCATCGTCTCGATGACCGTGTCATTGGCCGCGGTATTCATTCCCATCCTGTTCATGGGAGGAATCCTGGGCCGGCTGTTCCGTGAATTCGCCGTGACCATCACGGTGGCGATCCTGATTTCCGGCGTCGTATCGATTACGCTGACGCCGATGCTATGCAGCCGGTTCCTGCATCCGCACGATCCCAACAAGAAGCACAATTTCATCTACCGGATGACGGAATGGTTCTTCAACGCGCAGTTGAAGATTTACCAGTGGACTTTGCAGCGGGTGCTGAAGTACCGGATGATCATGGCGGTGGTTTTCTTTGCCGTCATCGGGGCGACCTTGTATCTTTTCGATGTGGTCCCCAAGGGATTCATTCCCGATCAGGACATCGACCAGATCAACTTGCAGTTGCTGGCGGCGCAAGGCACCTCGTTCTACAAGATGGTGGATTACCAGAAGGCGGTGGCCGAGATTATCCGCCGGGACCCCAACGTCGATACGTTCATGGCGAGCGTGGGCGGCGGCTTCGGCGGGCAGAGCGGCAACAACGCCAACATGAACATCATTCTGAAACCCGCCAATGAGCGCACGCTCACCATGGCGCAGGTGATGGACGAGCTGCGGCCGAAAATCGCCCGCTTCTCCGGATTCCAGGCGTTCATGCGGATTCCGCCCACCATCAACATCGGCACGCGTGGCTCGCGGGCGGCCTATGAGCTGACCATTTTGAGCCCCGACACCGAGGCCCTGGCGCGGGAATCGATCCGGCTCCAGGCCGCGGTGGAGAAGGAAAGCGACATTGTGGCGGATGTCAATTCCGACCTCCAGATCAAGAGTCCCCGGGTGAACGTGGAAGTGAACCGGGACCGGGCGGCTTCCCTCGGCCTGGACGTCACCTCGATCGAGAATGCGCTGTACAGCGGGTATGGCCCGAAGTGGAGCACGACGATTTATTCGGCCACCAATCAGTACGAAGTTCTGATGGAGATCCAGCAGAAATACCAGGCGTATGCCGACTATCTTTCCAAAATCTATTTCCATGCGTCCAACGGCACTCTGATCCCTCTGGCTGAAGTGGTGAAGTTAAAGGAAGATGCGATGCCGCAGAGCATCAATCATTCTTCGGTGCTTCCCTCCGTCACCGTGTCGTTCAATTTGAAACCGGGCGTTTCCCTGGGCGAAGCGGTGGACCGGTTGGGCGCGGTGGCGGCGCGGACGCTGCCCGATAGCATGCAGGTGAGCTTCACCGGGACGGCGCAGGTGTTTCAGGCCTCCCTCAAGAACCTGACGCTGCTGCTGATTGTCGCGATCGGAGTGGTGTATATCGTTCTGGGCGTGCTGTATGAGAGCTATATTCATCCCATCACGATTCTGTCGGGTCTGCCTTCGGCGTGCCTGGGCGCGCTGCTCACGCTGATCGTGTTCAAGGTGGACTTGAATATCTACTCGTTTGTCGGCTTGGTGCTGCTGGTGGGTCTGGTGAAAAAGAACGCCATCATGCAGATCGATTTCGCGCTCGAAGCCGAGCGCAAAGGCAATAAGAGTCCGGCGGAAGCGATTTATGAAGGCTGCCTGATCCGCTTCCGTCCGATCATGATGACCACGTGGGCGGCGCTGCTGGGCGCGATCCCGATGGCGGTCGGCTACGGTTCCGGCGGTGAAGCGCGCCGTCCCCTGGGACTGGCGGTGGTGGGCGGGTTATTGATTTCGCAAATGGTAACGCTGTACCTGACTCCGGTGGTGTACACGTACATGTCGAGCTTGCTCGATTGGTGGCGGCGGCGTCATCCGGAGACCATGGAGGCGGAGCCGGGGTATGGATTTACGGACTGACGAAGGAACGAGCCGGGTGTGATTGGCAATGAACTTTTCTGAGACTTTTATACGGCGTCCCATCGCCACCAGCCTTCTGATGGCGGCCATCGCGCTGTTCGGCGTGGTGGCGTATCGCGCGCTGCCGGTAAGCGATCTTCCCAACGTCGACTTCCCCACACTGCTGATCACGGCCAGTCTGCCGGGGGCGAGCCCGGAGACCATGTCGTCCGCGGTGGCGACGCCGCTCGAAAATCAGTTCTCCACCATTGCCGGCTTGGAACAGATGACCTCAGTCAACTCGCTGGGGTCGACGCAGATCACGCTCGAATTCGCGCTGACCCGCAGCATGGATGGAGCCGCGGTGGACGTACAGGCCGCGATCACGCAGGCTGCGCGCCTGCTGCCGCAGGGCATGCCGACGCCGCCGACGTTCACCAAGGTCAACCCGGCCGATCAGCCGATTATTTACCTGGTTTTGACCTCCAAGCAGGTTCCGTTGTGGACCCTGGACGAATACGCGGAAACTCGCGTCGCGCAGCGCATCTCCATGTCGAGCGGCGTCGCCCAGGTGCAGGTGCTGGGGCAGCAGAAGTACGCGGTTCACGTGCAGATGGATCCCCACGCGATGGCCTCGCATCAGGTGGGCATCAATGAAGTGGAAGCGGCGCTCAAGACGTGGAACGTGAACCTGCCCACCGGGCAGATCACCGGGCCGCAGCGCGCCTTCACATTGCAGGCGAGCGGCCAGTTGATGAGCGCAGCCCAATACCGGCCGATGGTGGTCGCTTACCGCAATGGAGCCCCGGTGCGCTTGCAGGACCTGGGTGACATCGTCGACGGCGTGCAGGACCGGTACACGGCGTCCTGGTTCGAGACCCACGACGACAGTGAACGCGCGATCGTGCTGGGCATCCAACGCCAGCCGGGAACCAACACCATCGAAGTCACCGACAACATCAAGAAGCTGCTGCCGCTGTTCAAGCAGGAACTGCCGCCCACCGTTCAGATGGACATTCTGTACGACCGCTCCGACACGATTCGCGAGTCGTACAAGGACGTCCAGTTCACCATGCTGCTGACGCTGGGCCTGGTGATCGCGGTGATCTTCCTGTTTCTGCGCAACGTGTCGGCCACGATCATTCCGAGTCTGGCGCTGCCGTTCTCCATCATCGGAACCTTTTCCGTGATGTACCTGCTGAAATACAGCCTGGACAACCTCTCGATGATGGCTCTGATCCTCTCCGTGGGCTTTGTCGTCGACGACGCCATCGTGATGCTGGAGAACATTTTCCGGCATATGGAAATGGGAAAGAAGCCGCTGGTGGCTTCGCTGGTGGGGTCCAAGGAAATCGGGTTCACCATCGTGTCGATGACCCTGTCGCTGGCCGCGGTGTTCATCCCGGTGCTGTTCATGAGCGGAATCCTGGGACGCCTGTTCCGCGAATTTTCGGTCACCATCTGCGTCGCGATTCTGATTTCGGGAATTGTGTCGGTCACGCTGACACCCATGCTGTGCAGCCGCTTCCTGCGCGCGCCGGAACATCATACGCGTGGATGGTTTTATCGCATTACCGAACGGTTTTTCGACGGCATGCTGCGCTCCTACGATACGACGCTGAAGGTGTGCCTGCGCCACCGTCCCTTCACCATGGCGACGTTCGTCATCGTCCTGGCGGCCACCATCTGGATGTTCACGGACATTCCCAAAGGCTTCATTCCGGACCAGGATACCGACCAGATTTCGGTGACCACGGAAGCGCTGCAAGGGACCTCGTACTACCAGATGGTGCAGTATCAGTTGCAGGTGGCCGACATCGTCCGCGCGGATCCGAACGTGGAAGCGCTGATGTCGACGGTGGGCGGCACGGCCGCGCAGACGGTCGGCGGGCCGAATTTCGGACAGTTGCTGGTCCGGCTGAAGCCGCGCGCCGAGCGCAAGGAAGGGGTAAGCGAGATTATCCGGAAGCTGCAACCGCAAGCTCGACCAGGTCCCCGGAATGAAGGTGTATTTGCAGAATCCGCCGACCATCCGCATCGGCGGCCAGGTCACCAAGAGCCTGTACCAGTTCTCGATGCAGTCGCCCAACAAACCGGAGTTGTTCTCGAACTCGCAAAAGATGGAGAGTCTGATCGCGCAGATCCCGGGCGTCAGGGACGTCACCAGCGATCTGGCGATCACCAGCCCGCAGGTGGAGGTGGCGATCAACCGGGACAAGGCCGGGGCGCTACAGGTGAGCGCCAATGCGATTGAGAGCGCATTTTATGACGCCTACGGCCCGCACTGGGTATCCACCATTTACGCGGCGGTGAACGAGTACGAAGTACTGCTCGAGTTGAAACCGCAATTCCAGCAGGATCCTAACGCCCTCTCGCTGCTGTATTTCAAGGGCACCACCGGCACGCTGGTTCCGCTCGACACTCTGGCGACTATGAAGACCGATGTCGGGCCGCAGGCGATCAACCACAACGGCCAGCTTACGGCGGTTACGATTTCGTTCGACCTGATGCCGGGTGTCGCGCTGGGGCAGGTGACGGACAAGATTCGCGCGCTTGCCGCCGCGAACCTGCCGAACACCATCAGCACCAGTTTCCAGGGCGCGGCCAAGGCGTTCGAAAGTTCTCTCGGCAATCTATGGGTTCTGCTGATCATCGCGATCATTGTGGTTTACATCGTGCTGGGCATTCTGTATGAAAGCTACATTCACCCGATCACGATTCTTTCCGGTCTGCCTTCGGCCGGATTCGGCGCGCTGATCACGCTGTACATCTTCCATATGGATCTGAACATTTATGCCTTCGTCGGTCTGATCATGCTGATCGGCATCGTGAAGAAGAACGCCATCATGCAGATCGATTTCGCGCTGGACGCCGAGCGCAACCAGGGCATGCCTCCCGAGAAGGCCATTTACGAAGGCTGCCTGATCCGCTTCCGGCCCATCATGATGACCACCATGGCGGCGCTGCTGGGCGCGGTTCCCATCGCGGTCGGATGGGGCGCCGGCGGCGAAGCGCGGCAGTCCCTGGGACTGGTGGTGGTGGGCGGGCTGATGTTCTCGCAGCTGGTCACGCTGTATCTGACGCCGGTGTTCTACACCTACATGGCTAGCATGCAGGATTGGCTGGGGCGGAAGAGCAAAAAGAGGTCCGTCGCTACCGAAGAGATCGCGCCCACGCCGGCCTAGCAGGCTACCAGCGCTGTTCAGTCGCGTAGGAGAAGTTCGAGATATTTCCGCCCTCGCCCTCTACCGGCTCAAACACCGATTGCACCGCAACCCGTCCCGGTCCGAACAGGCGGAGCCACAAATATCGATTGCTCCAGTATCCCCAGCCGCTGAACATCGAACTGGGACGCTCGACGTGCAGATGCATCTGCACCAGCGGGTCCTTGAAGATGAGCGCCGACGGCTTGATCAGGAGGGTCTGACCCGGCCCCAGTTCGCGCACGAACACGTTCCCGCCGGCGTGCAGCAGCAGCAATCCAGGAGTGCTGCCGGCGGAGAACCGGTCCATGAACATCCCGATCGGATAATGGGTCTCGGTATCGTTGCCGGACCGGGTGCTGAACCACACGTTGGTGTTGAACCAGTCGTACGCGACGTGGGTATTTGCGGCCAGGAACAAATGCTCGCGCACGTCCACGGATTCGCCGGGTTGCAGCGGCAGGGCAATCAGTTCGCCGGGATCGTCTTTTGAAAACGCGATGTGTCCCGGCCCCTGCGCCTGCGTCATGATCAAGGGCATGCCGGCAAACAGGCGTTTCCAGCCGCCCTTCAGCGACATGGTGGTGATCTGCACCTGCGGGTCCTTCCACAACAGCACATGATGCGCGAAGTAGACGCTGTCCTCGGGAGCCAGCTTCATATCCGCGACGGGCACATACGCGCCTTCGATCTGGCAGACGGAGTTGCCAAACTGCAGCCTCGCCATATCCTTCCGGCCTGGCAGCTGACCCCATCCCGATCGGGTGACGACGTTGTGGGCGTGAAGTGTCGCGCCACACTTGGGGCAACTTTGCGGATCGCCTTCGAGAACCGCGGCGCACCAGGAACATTTTGAAGAGGTCCCGCCGGAGGGCGTCTCCTCGACATCGCGCGGCGGAGCTTGCGGCGGCGTGAAATTCGGCGGCGGCGGCGGAACGTAGGGTTGGCCGAAGGTTTGAGGGAACGGTTGAGAACCTGGATCGAACACTGCCTGGAGAACCGCTGAAATTACGGGAGCGATTACCGGCGTGATGGGCGGCTGTGCCGGCGGATTGACAGGCACGGCAGGCGTGGCGTGCTTCACCTGGCCCCCGCAGCCGACGCAAAAATTGGCGCTCTCAGAAACTGGATGGCCGCAATTGGTACAAAACATAAGCGCCCCTATTCGGTCTTGTGATGTACGTACATCGACTGGATCCCCACCCGGCCCGGACCGCTTAATTTCGCCATGCTCATGGTCGAGCCTCCGAACAACCCGGTGCCGAGCTTCTGGAACTCGACGTCCATGGTCACCGACGAATCTTTATACAGGAAAGCGCCCGGTTCCACCATAATGCTTTCGCCCGCGCCCAGCCGCCGCTCGAAAACGTTGCCGTAGCCGTGCAAGATCAGTAATCCGGGGGTGCTGGTCGTGATGAATCGATCCATATACATGCCCTGGCCGCCGAATAAAATGTTCGTAAGCCCTTTCACGCGCACGAACGAATAACTGATCTGGTGAGAGGACAAGAGGAACGCGTGTTCCCGGACGTCCAGTTCCATTCCCGGGTGCAGCGGCAGCACCACCAGCTCGCCCGTGGCATCGCGCGAAAAAGCGATACGCCCCGGACCGGTAGCCACGCTGATCAGAAACGGCATTCCCGCGAAGGCTCGTTTAAACCCTCCGGATAGTTGCATCAGCGTCAAGGGGACGTGTTCGTCTTTCCACAACATCACGTGATGCTCGAAGAAAATGGAATCGCCGGCTCCCAAATTGATCTCGGCCACCGGCACGATCTCGCCTTCCACCTGGCATGTACTCGAGCTGAAGTGGATCTCGGTCATATCGCGGATGCGCGGCGCCTCGCGCCAGCCCGACTCGCTCACCAGATTGCGGATGTCCAAAGGGGCTCCGCAGGCGCTGCAAGAAAGCGCGGTTTTGGGGTTCATCGCCTGGCACCACTGGCATTGAATGCGTTCCAATGGCTCGGCCGGCGGCAGATGGGAAACAGTCATCTTGAGTCCTTCTCTGAGAGGATACCGCGACCGCGAAACTAACGGCGCCGGAATCGGTTCTTATAGAAGTATGCGTGTGTTTAAATAAGAACACTTGGAGGGAATCAAAACGAATGAAAATGCACCATAGCACCTCGGCGTGCCTGGTCCTATCGTGTCTATTGGCCGTGCCCATTCTGGCGCAGCCGCAAATCGGCGGAGGGACTTGCTCGTCCTCGACCCTGAACGGGACCTACTCGCTAACCTTGAGCGGGCGCGACCTCAATTCCAGCGTTGCCTTCACCAGCCTCCTGCAAGGGATCGGAACGGCGACGTTCGACGGCTTGAGCAAGGTCACGTTCAACCTCACCAACAACACCAACAAAACATCCGGCGTGCCGCAGACCCAATCCGGCGCCTACAGCCTGCAGTCGAACTGCATCGGCACGGTGAACATCACGTCCGGCGACACGGCAACCTACACCCTGGGCGTGTACAACACGGGCGCGGCTTATTTCATCACCGGCCAGGATGGAACCTACTCGCTGCTGGGCAGTGGCAACACCACGCCGGCGTCCTGCACCACCGGCACGCTCGGCGGGACATACGCATTCAACGGCAACGGCGACGCGTTGACGTCGGGCGCGATTTCAGGAGTGAACGACATCTCCGGACTGCTCACGTTCGATGGAACCAGCGCGGTCACCGGAACCTGGGTGGTTGCCGCCAGCGGCACATCGACCACAACCACCATCACCGGGACCTATAACGTGGCGTCAGGCTGTACGGCGACGGCGAACGTCAAAGACGCGTCCGGAAATTCCTATGCTCTGGTGTTCACGATCACATCGGCGGCCGGCGCGTTCATCAACAGCGGCGCGAGTCCGCTGCTCATGTTCAGCGCCAGCGGGAGGCCGTTATGAAAACCACTTTGAGTCTCTGTTTGTTGACGATTCCTTTCGTGGCGACGGCCCAGACGACTACCCCTCCGCCTCCGGTAACCTGCACTGCGGCAACCTTGACGGGAGCTCATTCGTTGATGCTGAGCGGGCGCAATGTTTCTTCGACGGCGGTGCTGTCCAAGATTGCGCTGAGCGTCGGAACGGCGACGTTCGACGGCGCGGGCAATGTCACATTCAGCCTGACCACGAATACCAACCAATCGGGAGGCGTTCTTCAGCCGGAGTCGGGGACGTATAGTCTACCGTCCAACTGCCTCGGCGCTCTGAACATCACCACTGGAGACACCGCGACCTATACGCTGATCCCCTATAACTCCGGAAAGAACTTCAGTCTGACCGGGCAGGATGCGACCTACGCCTTTACGGGCGGCGGCGGCATGGCTCCGGCAGCTTGCGTGACGGCTACGCTCTCCGGTTCGTATGCATTCACAGGCAACGGATATTCGCTGAACTCGGGCGCGATTGCCGGAGTCAACACCATTTCAGGCTTGCTCCAGTTCGATGGCGCGGGCGCCGTCACAGGTAACTGGACGGTTTCCACCGGCGGCAACGCCACACCAGATGCGGCTGCGGGAAAGTATACCGTCGCGTCGAACTGCACCGCGAGCGCGACCGTCACCGATTCGAACGGCGCTGTCTACAATCTCTCATTCACGGTCACCTCCGCCGATGGAGCGAATTTCCAGGTTCTCCTGGCCAATTCCACCAGCTCGTTTACGGGAAACGGACATTCCACCTTCACGAATCCCGGACTCGCTGTGGAGTTGGCGGCCGGCGCTTCGCTGACCGTTCCCGCCGGGAGCCTGTTCAGCATCTATGGATTCGGACTAACCACAGGAGCGGCGCAGGCGACGAAATTTCCGTTGCCAACCACGCTTGCGAATGGAAGCGTCACGGTCAACGGCGAAGCGGTGCCGCTGTATGCCGTCGACAACAAGGCTCTGGGAGCGGAGGGCCTGATCAACGCTCAGATGCCTCTGGATATTCAGCCGGGCGTGGCTACTCTGGTTGTGAAGAACGGCACCGGGGTCAGCAACGCGGTGGCGATCAACATCCCGGCGACGGCCCAACCAGGCGTGCTGGTTTACGGCGAGAACAACCACGCATTGGCTCAGAATTTCAACGATAACTACTCCTTGAACTCGGACTCGACGCCGGCAAACGTGGGCGATGTCGTCGTCGTGTATTTCACTGGAGGCGGGCCGGTACAGGGCGGAAACGCGCTGACTTCGGGCGGCCAGACGCCGGCCCAGCAATATCCAGTATCGGAGAGCTACAGCGCAACGCTGGCCGGGGCACCGGCGACGCTGGAATACGTCGGCCTGGTGCCGACCACGGTTGGCGGTTTCTATCAAGCCGACGTCGTGATTCCGAAGGTAGCCTCGGGCGATCGCGGTTTCGTACTCACGATCGGGGGGAAAGCGTCCAACCTGACGCAGATCTCCGTCAAATAAAAGTCGAGCCCGGGTGGAGAATCAGCTCTGCCCGGGCAATCATGACGAAACTACCCGAACCCTGGCTCCGAGGTCCTCTCGCAGGCGTCGATCCTTTGCTCGCGCCCATCCTTTATTCGTTTATTCAGGCGCGCGAGGATCTTGCCTCTCATACCGAAGGACTCACAGCCGCGCAAATCTGGGCGACGCCGTACGGCTTCGGCTCCGTGGGATTCCACATCCGGCATATCGCCGGCAGCACGGACCGGCTGATCACGTATCTGAAAGGGGCGCAGCTTTCCGAGCCGCAGCTTAGAGCACTGAAGGCCGAAAAGGAGCCGGGCGCGTCGCGAGATGAACTGCTGGCGGAATTGGATCGCGCTTTCGAATGCGCGGAAGCCGTGATTCGCGCGCTCAACCCCGCGACACTCGCGGAATCGCGCGAAGTCGGCCGTCAGCGGCTGCCGACTACCGTCATCGGGTTGTTGACCCACATCGCCGAGCACACCCAGCGGCACGTCGGCCAGGCGATCAGCGCGGCGAAGATGGCCGGCCGTTTTTCCTGACGATCCACGTCGTCATGGAGCGTTGATTCTGAACCACCGTCGTCTTCAGCGGGTCCAGCATGCGGCCGCCGAGCGATTCGGTCAGGCCGCACAGGAGTTGCTCATCCACCAGGTAGCGCTCCGACCCGTCCGGTAACTGGAAGCGGCGTCCAGAGATTTGCCGGATTTGAGTTTCCATTCCAATCGACGATGCAAGCCGGCAGAACAGCAAACCGCCTGGCTTCAACACGCGCCACGTTCCATGGAGCATCGCGTTGAACTGCTCGTCATCGTGGGCGAAGTGAAGCACCGCGCTGCTCAGCACCACGTCGGCGAACGCATCGGGAAACGACATTCGCTCTATCGGCTCGACCCGGAAATGGTCCGGCGCGAGATCCGGTTGAAGCTGACTGGCGCTCTGAACGGCCTGCGGATCGATGTCCACTGCGTAAACGGCGTAACCCGCGCGCAGCAGATAAACCAGGTTGCGTCCGCTGCCGCAACCCGCATCCAGAATCCGCATTCCAGGCGCGATCCGCCCACGCAGGATCTGGTCGAATAAATAAATGTCTATCGGGCCGAATTGTTCTTGAAGAGCGCGCATCGGATTGGCTGGGACGCAGGGACTCGAACCCCGATACGCAGATCCAGAGTCTGCAGTCTTACCATTAGACGACGTCCCAGCACTCGGCAGGTTCTTTCCTATAATATCGCGAGGCCATACTACTTTGCCTGAAGCGGCTTCAGTCCGAACTCCAGATGCAGACGCAGGCTGTAGATCCAAACTGGGCCGCGATCCTGGTTGTAGGCCGGGTTCACCAGATGCTGCGCATCGACCGCCGCGAAAAAGCCACGCGTCAGATGCGCGCTGTAGTAGCTCTCCCACAAATATTCCGGCGCATAGTTCAACCTTCCATCGCCGATTAGAAAATCTAATCCGCCGTGCGCCAGGTACGACGCGTGAACGCCGGAAAGTCCGCTGGCCGTGAAAGAAGTTGCCACTACGTCCTGCTTTCGTTTCCAGCGCGTCCCTTTGAAGGAGACTCCCCCGGTCGCCAGACGATCAATGGCGGTGAATGCAAAGCTCTCCGTTTTGCCGTCGTTCCAGCCCAGCCTGGTAAAAACGCCGAGATCGTCCGTGATCTCCTGATCCGCGCTGATTCCAGTCCCGTACTTCAGCGTGCCGGCGTGTCGCGTCGCGGTCACGTCCGGCGTGGTTCCGGTTTGCTCCGCGAGTTTCAGCGCTTCGGCGTAAGTTCCGGCTTGCGCACGATTCGCATACGCGAGCAGCCGGACGGCGCCGTCGCGTTTTCGAATCGAATATCGGCGCTCCACTTGGTAAGACTGGCCGTGATCGCGAAACAGCCGCCGGTCGAATTGCGGACCGTTGGCGACCTTCGGTTCCGCAGCGATGCCGTATCGAAACCACCAGTTTCTGGTGTGAAACTCCTGCACGATTCCCCACGTGTAGCCGCGCGTATCGGCCGGATAATCCCACGCGCCGTTGTACATCACGCCCCAGGCCATGAACTGTTCGCGCGGATCGTGCGAATAGCTGTTGTTGTCGAAAAAATCCGTGACGGTAAACCGGCCGGCGTAAATCGAATAGCGGGTTACCGGGCGCTCACCGGCCAGTTGATTCAGGTCGCTCTCCACATGCTCGGTTTCCGAGCCGAATCCAAAGTCGTGCTCGATGTAAAAGCGTGCGATGTACGGTTTCGGCTCCGCGCCGGCCACGCGCGGGATCTCGCCGTTGGGCGGATTCGCAATCCCGTCGACGTTGCTGAATCCCTTCCCCCCGGCGATTTCAGGATCGAAAAAGATCCGCGTGTTCTTTTCCAGGCGCGCGCCGAAAAACAGCGTGGTGGTGAGGGACACATCGCGCTCCGGATAATTCTGCAAGCTGAGCGGCCCCGTGTAAAGCGCGTGAAAGGTCCCGTGATAATCGCCGATCGAAGTGGCCTGATAAAACAAGTTCCAGTTCTCGAAAGGTGGCGCATCCGCGGGAGGGGTCGCGTCGGTCTGTTGAGCAGCCAACTGGATTGGAGAAACGCAAAAGAAGAGAAGAATCCCGGCCGACACGGCGCGGTCCCGCGGTCTGATGATCATCGGCTCTTCATGGTCTTTGACGAAAGTTTCAACAACATGTCAGTTGGCTTCAGGTTCGAATACATTCTCGATGATATACCCCATGGGGTATGCGAGTCAAAGGATATGCTCAGCCCGGCAGTTGGAATCGATACCCGACCCACGGCTCCGTGAGCAGGTACCGCGGATGCGACGGGTCGCGCTCGATCTTCTTGCGAAGCTGATTCACGAACACGCGAAGATACTCCACTTGATCGCCATAATCGGGACCCCACACGGCCTGGAGCAGCCGGGCGTGCGGAATCGGAAGGTTCGGATTCGCGACGAAGTATTGCAGAAGATCGAACTCTTTCGGCGTCAGCCGGACCTCTTTGCCTCCGGAAATCACGCGCCGCGTAGCGAGATTGATCGCGACATTGTCCAGCCGGATCGTCTCGCCGCCGCCGCCGGCCGAAGCGGGTACGCGGCGCATCGCGGCCCGGATGCGGGCCAGCAGTTCCTGCATGCCGAACGGCTTGGTGACATAGTCGTCCGCGCCCGCGTCCAGCGCGGCGACCTTGTCCTGCTCCGTGTCGTGCACCGTCAACATGATGATGGCGACTTCAGACCCCTCGCGAATCTGGCGGCAGGTCTCCACTCCTCCCATTCCGGGCATGTTCATGTCGAGAAGAACCAGGTCGAAGCGGCTGTTGCGCAGCGCCGCGAGCGCGTCTTCGCCGTTGCGTGCGTCACTCACTTCGTATCCGTGCGCGGTAAGCGTGGCGCGCAGCACGCGGCGGATCTGCGGCTCGTCGTCCACCACCAGGATTCGGCCGGTACTCACTTTCGACGCTCCTCAACGGGAAGAATTACGCAGAACGTCGACCCCGCGCCGGGCTCGCCCTCGATCCGGATCTCGCCGCCGTGCGCGCGCGCGATCTCCCGCGCGATGAACAGGCCCAGTCCCGATCCTGGTACGTAACTCTTGGCCGGCTGGCGGCGATAAAACTTGTCGAAGATCCGGTCGCGTTCCCGCTCCGGTATTCCAGGGCCTCGATCGGACACACGGATCGCGACGAAACCATCCTCCAATCCCGTAGCCACGTCGATGGGCGTGCCAGGCGGCGAGTATTTCAGCGCATTATCGATCAGTTGCCTCAGCGCCAGTGCGATCAGGTCCCGATCCGCGAAAACGTGCGGCAATTCCCCGCCCGGCGCCAGGTTCAAGTCCCGCCCCTCGGCCCGCGATTCAAAGTGTGCGATCACGCGCCGCAACAGCTCGCCCACGTCCAGGGATTCCCGTTCCAGACGAATCTTGCCCGCGTCGATCTGCGCCATCCTCACGGCTTCGGTCACCAGCAGGCTCAACCGGTCGGTCTCTTCATCGACGATGGTCGCAAGCTCGCGTGTTTGCGCGGAAATCCCGCGGTCCGACAGAATCGACGTGGACCCCGCTTTGATCGATGTCAGCGGAGTCTTGAATTCGTGCGCGATCGCGTCCAGCAGCGTGGACTTGAACTCTTCGCTCTGCCGCGCCGCTTCCGCGCGGCTGGCGGTTTCTTCGGTGCGCACCCGCTCCAGCGCGATCGCCACTAGATTCAGCAGCGCCTGCAGCGCGCCGTCGGAAAGCGAAAGACCCTTCAACGCCAGCCCGCCGATGGAATGGCCGCCCAGCATAATCGGAGCGACCAGCTCCCGCGCCTCCGCGTCCACCAGGCTCGACCCGCTCAGCGCGACCTGTTTCAGCTTGGCTTCAACCTCCGGCAAGTGCTCCGGCAAATCCTCAGGCCCGCCGCGAAAAAACTCGCGGGATTGTCCATCGTACAGCACCACTCTCCGGCACTCGAATACCTCCGCGATGTGCCGCGCCGCCTGCCCTCCGGCCGATTGCGTGGGTTCGGTCAGCAGAATGAACCGGCTTAACGCGTAAAGCTGTTCCGTCTCGCGTTGCCGCGCCTTCGCTTCCACGGCCTGCCTTTTTTCGCGATCCGAAACGTGGCTGGCAATCAGCGCCGTCGCCAGAAACGCGAACAGAGCCACCCAATTCTGCGGATCGGCGATGGTAAATTGTCCGATCGGCGGCAGGAAGAAATAGTTGAAGCACAGCATCGCGGCCACCGACGCCAGCACCGCTTCGATCAGCCCCCACGCCGTGGCGATCGCCAGAACGTCCAGCAGATAGGCGAATCCGGCCGTGATGGCATTCACGGAAATCACGCGTGAACAAACGACGGTGGTGGCGGCGACGATAGTCAGGCTCAGCGCCAGACCGCGGACTAAGGATCCCAGGCGAGCAGGCAACTCCTCATTGTATCCGCGCGGCGCGCTCTTCACGCGCCTGGGTCTGCGTGAAAAAGCGAAACATCCACCGCTCCCTCGCGGTCGCCATGCTAACGGCCTCTCGGCCGCTAGCCGGATCGTACGCCGCGTCGGCCGTACCGAAGTACCATGCGAATTTGAGCCCCCCATCCTATTGCCGCGTCAGCCAGGCGTTGGCATGCTCGTAGTTGAGATGAGCGACCGCAATAACCCCTCCGACCGCCGCGGCACGGACCGCATGGACATCGAACAGGACGTCCGCTACCGCGTCCTCAGCAAGAAAGACGGCCAATTGGAATCTTCGGGCAAGACCGTGAACATGTCGAGTTCCGGCGTCCTGTTCACCACCGATCAGATTCTGCCACCCGGCCGCCGCGTGGAGCTTTCCATCAACTGGCCTGCGCAGCTCGACAACAAGTGCGCCCTGAAGCTGGTCGCGCGCGGACGCGTCGTGCGATTTGAAGCCGGCCGCGCCGCGCTCGAAATTCTGCAGCACGAATTCCGGACCAGAGCGGCCCGCGCAGCCGGTTAACGCGGTCTCTCGTTCGGTCAAAGCCTCTTCACCGCCTCTTCGACCTCGCGCGCCAGCTCGGCGTAGGATTCGCCTCGTAATTCGATCGCAGCGCCGATCCGAACCTCCACGCGTCCCGGGTGCGGCCACTTCGCGCTGCGATTCAACACCTTTTCCAGACCATAGATTCGGACGGGAACCACCGGAGCCTTCAGGTGCCAGGCGATCATTCCGACACCGGGCTGAAACGGATGCATCTCGCCCATCGCGCTGCGGTCGCCTTCCGGAAAAATCAGAATCGACCATCCTTCTTCCACCAGCTCGCCTATGTAGCGCATCGTCTGCCCCGCTCCGATCTCCCGCTGCGGAATTGGAAATGCGTTAAAAACGAACGTCGACAGGCGATACAGCAAGCTATTCACGAATCGTTCGGAAACAGAATGCCGCTCCGGAAAAAAGTGCGCGTCGAAAAATTCCTTTGCCATCGCCGTGGCCAGCCGATACCGGTAACGCGCTGGGAGGCTCGCCAGAATCACGGGGACATCCATATGACTCTGATGATTCGACGCGAAAATCACCGGTCCGCGCAGCGCCTCGAGATTCTCCCGCCCGCGAACCCGAATGTGAGCGAAGATTCGAGTCAGCGGCAGCAGAAAAAAAGGCAGCGCGACCCGACGTATCGACCTCGCGATCAGCCGCCGATTGTATTCCGGGAACTGGATCGGCTCGGCCGCGGCCGGCGCGGGCCGGGCCAGGTCGGCAACCGTGTGGACCGTCGAAAACGCACGCTCGTCGATGTCCGCGCCGAGCTTCTGCTCCAGCTCGATCATCAACTGCACCCGGTCGAGCGAGCTAAGCCCCAGCTCATCCAGCGTCGTTTCGGGCGTGATCGTCCGGCCTGGCGCATATTTCTGCAACAGCGCAGTCATCTCGTCTCGCGATTTTGGCGCGATCACCCCCGTCTCAACCGACTGCGCGATCTCCGCGTGCCGCAGCTTGCGCGTCGTCATGGTGCGCGGAAGCTCGTCGCCCGTCCAGACCGAAACCCGGCGGATCTTCTGATGATCTTCAAGATTCTGATTCGCCTGGCGGACGATTTCATCCGCGATTCGCCCCCGGCTCCAGAACCAGCACCGCGTGAACGCGCTCCTTGCCGATCACCGCCGACTCGCGCACTCCCGGAATCGTGTTGAGCACTTTTTCCACGTCTTCCGGAAAGACCTTCAATCCCTCCGGCGTCACGATCATTTCTTTCTTTCGCCCGCGAATTCTGCAGGTGGCCTTCACTGTCGAGATCCGCCGATGTCGCCGGTGTGAAACCATCCATCCTCAAACGCCGCCTTTGTTTCTCCGGGCGATTCGAAATATCCGCTGGTCACGTTATCGCCGCGCACCAGCACTTCGCCGTCGTCTGCGATCTGCACTTCCACGCCGGCCGAGAGGCTTCCCCACCGTCCCTCCGCGTACGTGAAACGGATGGCTCAACGTCACGATCGGCGCCGTTTCCGTCAGCCCGTAACCCTGCACCACCAGGTATCCTAAGCGCGACCAGAACTGCTCCAGATCGGAGGAAAGCGGCGCGCCGCCTGAAACGAAACACCAGAACTTCCACCCGAACAGCCGGTGCACTCGGCGAAACCGCCACCATCGCATCGGCCAGGGTCCACGCGCGCGCGTTGCATCGCCGACCTCGGGAAAGTAGCGCGATGCAGCCTCGCGCAACACTTCGAGAATCTTCGGCACCGCCACCAGCGCCGAAATGCGCCTCGACTGGATCTGCCTGGCAATCTCCTGCGCGCTGGTTCCCGTGATGAACACCACCGACGCCGGAATCAGCGGCGGAATCAGCAGCGCCAGCGATTGTCCGAACAGATGACTCAGCGGCAGCAGATTCAGAATGCGCAGCGGCAGAAACGGCCCGGCATACTTCCGATATTTGGCGATTTCTTGAGCCACCGGCTCCAGGTTCGCCAGCAGATTGCGATGCGTGATCATCACGCCCTTGGGCTCGGCCGTCGTGCCCGACGTGAACACGATCTCGGCCACGTCGTCCATCGCCAAGTCGGCCGGCGCAAGCGTCGTCGAATCCGACCCCTCCTCGATATCCGCCATCCGCCACACCGGCGTTGCGATCGCCGGCATGGTGACCCGGTCGCCGATCAGAATCACCCGCGCGCGCGCTTTTTCCGCGATACGTTGAAACAATGCAGCCGAGGATTGCGCATCCACCGGGACCACGATGACTCCATCGAGCAGGCACGCCCACAGCGCCGCCACCCATCCTGGCCGGTTCTCCGACCAGATCGCCGCCGCATCGCCTTTGCGAATTCCCTCGGCCCGCAGCCGCACGCGCAGCGCCTGCGCCATCTGGGCCACCTGCCGGTAACGATACGTGCGCCCGCGATAGCCATCGTCATAAACAATGAACTCCGCGTCCAGGTTCGCGGCGCGCTCTAAGTAGCCGGCCAGATGACCTTGCGTAATGAGTCTCCCTTAGATAGTGTAGAATCCTGGCGGTATTCCACAAGCAAATCAATGCGCGTCTTCGGTGCGTTGCTCTTGGCGTTGGCGATGTCGCCGGAGGATAGAATCGCTAAAGCGCTCGTGCGATCTGCTCTGCGCCGCGCAGCGTCAGGGCCGCGAAGGTGATCGTCGCGTTGGTGCAGCCTCCGGTCGGAAGCGTCGGCGCGCCGGCTAAAAACAAATTAGGATGATCGTGCGTGCGGCCGAAGCTGTCGCACACGCTCTGCTTCGGATCGTCGCCCATGCGGCAGCCGCCCGCGGGATGATCCTGATAGTTGCTCGCCTGGACGTTCAGAATCTTCGTATCGTTGGCCTTCGCGATCCGTTCGTAGATAGTTTGAATGTGCTGATGCGTCGCAGCCTGCCGAGCCTCCGCAGCCTCGTCGAGCCGATGCACGATCTTCGGCATTGGATCCCCGTGGCGATTCCGCTTCTCAGGATCGAGTGTCAGGCTGCTGTCGCGCGAAGGGTGCGTGTCGTAGTACATGCGCACTCGCGCGACGCCGCGCGCCGTCTTCGAACGCCAGTCATTCAGCAAATCGTCGCCGAACAGAATCGCGCCCTTTTCCGATTGCAGGCGCGGACGCCGGCCCGCGTTGCTCTCGAAAATCTGAATATCGTGCCGCACAAACGGTTTATCCTTCGCGCAGCGGAAAAACTGGCGCGAGATCAGCGGAAACGGTTCATTCATTCCTGGATAAAGTTTCGTGTTGAGCTCGATCTGCGCGGTGATAAATAGATGCCCGGTCATGTGCCGGCCGACGAGCCCGCTGCGATTCGCGATCCCGTCCGGAAAGCGCGAGTTCCGCGAAAGCAATAGCAGGTGCGGCGTCCACGCATATCCCGACGCGGCTACGAAATAACGTGCGCGATACTCCACCGCCTCATCGCCATGCATCCCCGTGGCGCCGGCGATGTGGTTCGTTGTATCGTGCGGAATCAGCCGCCGGATCAGCGTCTGATCGTGCAGCTTGATCTTCTTTTCCGCGAGCAGCCGCTGGAACGTGAAATCCGGCGAGTAACGCGCGCCGGTCGGGCAAATTGTACAAGTGTTGCAGCGCTGGCACTGCGCGCGGCCATCGAAAGGCGTAGTATTTTTCGCCTGCGGGCAGCCGTAGAACGGAATTTCTGCGCGTTCGGCCCAGCTTCGAATCTGCGCCAGGTTGTAAGTCAACGGCATCGGCGGCATCGGATACGGCTCCGTGCGGCGATCCTCGGCGTGCGGGCTCGGCTCGCCTGAAACGCCGATGCGGCGCTCGGCTTCGCCGCAATATTTTTCAAGCTCCGGCCAGCTCAGAGGCCAATCCACAGCCAGCCCGTACATCGAACGCAAGCGCAGATCTTCTTCCGAGAAACGATTCGCATGACCCTGCCAGTGCATCGCGGACCCGCCCACCGCCATGGTCCGCGTAATAATTCCTTCGCCCCCTTGATCTTCGATGAAATCTCCCGGCCACGGATTTTCGCCGTAAAGAATCGACCGCCGCCGGTAATTCATCCGATTCTCGAGGTCGAACAGCCGCTTGCCCGCTTCCACCACGATAATGTCGAGCCCCGGTTTCAGCTCCGATAATTTCTGCGCCAGCAGCGCCGCGGAGATCCCTCCGCCGATGATGCAAATGTCGGATTCAAAGCGCGGCACCGGTGCCTCCTTTGAGCGGCACAGGCTCCGCTCCCGAGTCTTTCAGCGTCCGGCATTGATCCTTTCCGATGGCTGCGTTGTAGGCGAGGTCGTTCGCCTCCGGGCTAGAGAAATAGAAACTCATCAGGTCGGCAACGACGTGTTTGCCATCCGGAACGGACGTTAGATCCTTCACATCAACCGCCCGAAGCGCAGCCGCAATCGCATTCCTTCGCGCCGTGAGATCGCGCTCCGCCAGCGCTCCCGAAGCGAGCTGATCCAGTTGCTCCAGATACTGCGGCGCCGGCGACGCGCCCTTGTACCGGACCCTGGTGAATCCATATCCCGGCTGCATTTCCGCTCCGGCTCGATACTCGCGAACCCAACGTATGAACTGTGCCGCGACCGCGTCCATCTTCTCTCGACCCAGAGACGCGGGTAGAACCGTGGCGGCAAGTTCCTTAAGCGCCGTCTCGTGTTCTCCCGGAAATGACGCCGTCTGCGCCCACACCCGCACGCCGCGAAGCGGAATCGCCGCGATGATGGACTGAATCACTGCTCTCCGGCGCATAATTTCCTCCTAACTCTTGTGCTGATCGAACCACCCCAGCACGTACAGCATCTTTTCCATGTGATGGCTCGGTTTGCGCTGGATTCCGTGCGGCTCGCCCGGCACCCGAATCATCACTGCTTCGATTTTCTCCATCTTCAGCGCCTGGTAATACTGCTCGGCTTCGGAAATCGGCGTGCGATAGTCTTCTTCGCCCGTCATCACCATGGTCGGCGTCTTCACTTTTCCGGCCACCGATAACAGAGACCGTTTTTCGTACTGCTCCGCGTTATCCCACGGCATTCCCGGAAACCACACCTTGCCGACCAGCTCCATGATGTCGGTGGTCAGTACGAAGCTGTACCAGTTGATCACCGGATACAACGCAGCCGCAGCGCGAAACCGAGTTGTGTGGCCGATGGTCCAGCACGTCAATACTCCGCCTCCGCTGCCGCCGGTGACGAACAGGTTGTTCGCATCGACATACCCTTTCCCGACCACTGCGTCCACGCCGGAATTCAGATCGTAGAAATCGTCACCGGGATAGCTGTGATGAATCAGATTCCCAAACTCCTCGCCATAACTGGTCGACCCGCGCGGGTTGATATAGAACACCACGTAATCCTGCGCCGCCCAAACCTGTTTCTCGATGTCGAACCGGTCGCCGTAATTGGCGAACGGCCCGCCATGAATTTCCAAAATCATCGGATACTTGCGCGCCGGATTGAAATCCGGCGGCTTGACGATCCAACCCTCCACCTCGCGATTGTCCTTCGACGATTTAAAGCGAATCTCTTCCACCGTCCCCAGCTTCTTCTGCGCCAGCAGCCCCGCATTCACGTGCGTGATCGGCCTCAGCGCAGGATCGCTCACGGTCGCGACCGCGATTTCGGATGGCGTGTCCGGACGCGTATAGGTAGCGGCGAAGTTGTCGTTGCGCGCCACGCTGAACGCGACGTTCCCCGAGTACGCCGACCCTCCTCCGCCGATATTTCCGGTCAGCTTCTTCAACCCGCCGTCGCGCGAATACTCGCCGAGCTTGGTATTGCCCTGATCGTCATACACGAAAAACACGCCGCCGCCATTCGCCGCCCAAGCCGGATTCGCCACGTCGCGATCGAGCGCATCCGACAGCGCGTGCACTCCGCTGCCGTTGCGATTCATGACGTACAGCTTGGTCACCTGGTAGCCCTGATACTTTTCGTCGAACCCCACGTACGCGATCTGCCGCCCATCCGGCGAAATCGCCGGCGAATGATCCGGCCCTTTGCGATGCGTCAATTGCTTCACCGATCCATCCGCGACCGAGAATTCATAAATGTCCGATTCGCGCGGCTCATACTCGGCATCGGCCACACGGTTAGCCGCAAACAGCAGCGACTTTCCATCCGGAGTCCACACCACATTTCCACCCGGATTTCCGGCCGTCCCGTGCGTGAAATTTCCGGTCGACACCTGCCGCGCCGCCCCTCCTTCGGCCGGCACCACGAACAGATGCCGATTCCCCGGCTTCAAATATCCCGACCCGTTGAACCGGTACACCAGCTTGTCGATAATCTGTCCGGGCGGCGACCATTTCGCGCCCGGCGGCGGCGACGGAATATCGCCGATCTGCCGCGGCTTTTCAGGCACCAGCATCGTAAACGCTATCTGCGATCCATCCGGGGACCAGCTCGCGCCGCCCGGCTCTTCCCCAACATTCGTCACGCGAGCCGTCTGTCCGGAATCCATCCAGCGCACCCAAATCTGCTCGTGCCCGCCCCGATTCGAAATGTACAGAATGCGATCGCCCGCCGGCGACCACTGCGGCGCCGTGTCGTTGAAGTTCCCTGTAGTCAGCGGACGGTTGTCTGAGCCGTCGAAATTGATCATCCACAAATTCGTGTAGCGATCGTCCGTCATCACGTTGGCGAAATGGCGGACGTAGACAATCCGCTTCCCGTCCGGCGAGATGCGTGGATCGGAAACCGAGGCGAGGTCAAAAACACTCTTTGCAGCCAGCCGGTCGGGCCGATCCGCACCGGCCATAGTCGCAGCCACCAGGACCGTCAGAAAGAAAGTGCGCATAGATTACTCCTGAGGAGCAAGTCTATCAGTTGAAATCGACCGCCGTGGTATTCCCTCCGCAAATCAGAACGCCCACCCGTTCGCCGGCTTCGGGCTTATAGCTGCCCGTCAGCAGCGCCGCCAGCGCCGCCGCGCCGCCCGGTTCGGCCGCGATCCTCAAAGCGTCCCACAACACGCGCTGCGCCTGCTGAATCGCTTCATCCGGAACCAGCGCGACGCTCGACACGTACGCCTGCGCGATGGGAAACATCAGCTCGCCCACGCGCTTGGGAGCCAGCGAATCCGCTGCGATCCCTCCTGCCGGCGCATCCACCGGCCGCCCCGCCCGCAATGCGTAGTCGAGCGTCGGCGCCGCTTCCGGCTCCACGGCGATCACCTTCACGCGACCCGCATACCAGGCCGCGATTCCGCCGATCAATCCTCCGCCGCCCACGGCCACCAGCAGCGAATCGAGCTCGGGAAACTGCTCCTCGAATTCCATCCCAACCGTCCCCTGCCCCAGCATCGTTTCCGGCCGGTCATAAGCGTGGATCTGCGCCGCACCCGATTCCGCGGCCCACTGCTCGCTCGCCGCCAGCGATTCCGCATAGCGATCCCCGGCCACGATCAGATTCGCTCCGTAGCTCTTGATTCGATCCATCTTCGCTGGCGACGAGACACTCGGCACGAAGATCGTGGCCCGCTTACCGAGTTTTTTCGCCGCGAACGCCACTGCCGCGCCGTGATTCCCGCCCGTAGCCGCGACCACCCCTGCGTCCGGAATCTTGCGCGTCAACAAATTCGCAAACGCGCCGCGCGTTTTGAAGGAGCCCGCGTGTTGCAATAGCTCCAGCTTCAGGATCAGGCGAATCGACGGGAGCCCCAGGTCCGCGCCGTCGATTTCGATCACCGGCGTTCGACGGATATACGGCCGGATGCGAGGCATGGTCGCGGCAATTCGCTCGCGGTTGACAGGGTTCATGGTTTATATTGTACTTAGGAAGTTGGCTAATCGTCTATATGGATGTCGAGACCGCCCTGAGAGCGCTCGCCAATCGCCGCAGGCTGATGATCCTCGATTGGCTGCGCGATCCGCGCAGGCATTTTCGCCCGCAAGTGGATGGCGATCTGGTAAAAGATGGCGTGTGCGGCCTGCTGATTGCACGCAAACTCCGCGTTACGCAGCCTACCGCGAGCGAACATCTGAAGGTTCTTTCGGCCGCCGGCCTGATTCGCGCCAAGCGCATCAAGCAGTGGACCTTCTACCGCCGCAATGAGCCCGCCATCCGCAAGATCAAGCGAACCTTGCTCGCAGGGATCTGATCACCGCCGGTAAACCACCCCGTTCTTCATTACAAACGTCACTTTTTCCACCGCGCCGATGTCTTCAAGCGGATCCCCGGCAACGGCGATCACGTCGGCGAAATATCCCGGCTTCAGCTCCCCTATCTGCCCCTCCCATCCGAGCACCTTCGCTCCATGAATGGTCCCCGCCTGCAACGCGGCGAGCGGCGTCAACCCGTATTTCACCATCAACACAAACTCGCGAGCCTGCGTGCCGTGCGGAAACGGTCCCACATCGGATCCCATGGCGAACGGGACTCCAGCAGCAATCTGCTTGCGAAATTCCTGCGTGTGCAGATCGAACAATTTTCGTTCGATGGCGCCTTGCGCCGCCGTGGCCGGGTGATCCACGAAATACTCGAAAATCGTGAACGTCGGAACCGCGAAAATTCCTTTTTGCCGCATCAGCCGCATGGTTTCGTCGCTCAATTGATTGGCATGGTCGATGGAAACCACGCCCGCCCGCGCGGCAAATAACGTCCCCGGCTCGCCCGTGGCATGTACCGCGACGCGTTTCCCTACGCGTGCCGCTTCCTGCACCGCGGCAGCCAACTGATCTTCCGTGTACTGATACACGGTAAAGAATTTCCCGTCGCGAAGCTCGTCGCGGCCGGTTTCGTAGATCTTGATGAAGTCCGCGCCCTCTTTGAACTGCCGCCGGATCACGGTCACCAGTTCGGCCGCGGTATTGGCCCAGGTCGCATTCGGAAGCACGTGCTGCGCGGGGTTATATCCGATCGCATCCTCATGCCCGCCCAGAATATCTACGGCGTTTCCACTGATGCGCAGCCGTGGTCCTGGAATTTTCCCCTCATTGATCGCGTCACGAACCGCGGCGTCGGCCGACCCCGCGCCTTCCGTTCCCATATCGCGCTCCGCCGTGAAACCGGCCATCAGATCGTCGCGCGCGGCCAGCGTCGCGCGTATGGTCCGCTGCGGAACCGACTCCTGCACGGTCTGCAAATCTTCGGCGCCCGGGTGCAGGAACAAGTGCACGTGCGCGTCGATCAATCCCGGCAGCAGCGTGCGATCGCCCAGATCGATGATCTCCACACCCGCCGGATGCGTGACCGTCGAGCCCGTTTCGACAATGCGGTCGCCTCGCACCAGCACTTCGCCCGGCCGCGAAACTTTGCCGGTCTCGACATCAACCAACCGCGCCGCGTGGATCACAATCGGGTGTGCGGTTTGTCCCCATGCGGCAGAAGCCAGTGCGCAGAATAAGAAAGAGCGTGTCATCCCGCGCGATCATAACATTTTGGTGAGAGCAGGCGGCTCTTTCCCCGGAGCCGCCACCGAAGCAAGACAAGTACACGGCATCACTGCCGCAGTAATTCAATTGTAACGCGCCGGCTACTCCTGCCGCAGCGCTAACGTCGGATCTACCCGCGAGGCGCGGTGCGCGGGGATCCAGCACGCCGCCATCATCACCGCCGCCAATATCACCGGAACGCCGATCAGTATCGACGGGTCATATGGGCTCACGCCAACTGCGAAAGTCTTGAGGAATCCGCTCGCCGGAAGCGCGATGCCGATCCCGAATACGACGCCGACCGCCGTGAAGATCAGCCCCTGGACCAATACCATTTGCAGCACGTCGGCCGGACGCGCGCCCACCGCCATCCGGATGCCGATCTCTCGTGTGCGGCGGCTGACCCCGTAGGCGACCACCCCATACAACCCGATCACGGCCAGCAGGAGTCCGGTTAGCCCGATGATGCTGACCATATTCGCGAGCAGCCGGGGGCCCAGCATCCCGCGGTCCTCGAAGAACGCCGCCATGGTGTTCATGTTGAAGATGGGCATGTCCGCGTCGACGGCGCGCAGTTGATTGCGAACCGCAGCCGCCATCGATGCCGGATCGCCCAGAGTCCGCACCTCCACCACCATGTGCGAGTTGTAGTCCTGCGAGAAAGGAGTCCACACATGCATCTGCGGCGCCTCCGCCCAGTACAGATATTTTCCATTCTTGGCGACGCCGACCACTTCGAGCGGCGGCTCCGTGCCGTTTCCGAGCCGCAACCGCTGCCCGATCGGATCGCGATTCGGCCACGCCCGCGCGGCCAGCGTCTCATTCACGATCGCGACCCGAGGAGACGTCGCAGTGTCGCGCGACTCAAACGCGCGCCCGCGCAAAATCGGCGTGCCCATCACCGTGAAATAATTTTCGTCGACGGTGTTCACCCACGTGCTGGGACTATCTTCGCCGGCTTTCGCCTGATAACCATCGATGATCAACTTCCTCGAATTCTGATTCGCGTTGTACGGAATGGAGGCGGAAAGCGACACGTTTTCGACTCCGGGCGTATCCTTCAGGCGGTCCACCAGCTTGCGATAAAACTGCCGCGACCGTTGCTTCGTCGTAGCGCATCAGGTTGGGGTCCAGCGAAAAGAACAGCGTATGATCGGTGCGAAAGCCGGGATCGATGCGGCGCGCCGCTGCAAAGCCGCGCACGAAAAACGCCGCCAGGATCAACAGAACCACCGATAAGGAAAGCTGCGCCATCACCAGCAGATTGCGCCCGGCCAGGCGCCCATGCCAGAAGGCGGCCTTTGCCGGACCCTGATCGCTCGACTTGATGGTGTTCGAAAGGTCGGCCCGCGTCGAACGCAGCGCCGGCAGCAGGCCGAAAACGATTCCCGTAAGGATCGAAACCACCAGGCTGAATACCAGCATGCGCGAATCCATTTGAACGCCGAACGACACCGGATATTCCGCAGGGATGCGGATGGACTGGAGGGCCACAATACCCGCGTATCCGACGCCCAGGCCAGCGGCGCCGCCTGCCAGCGCCAGCAGCAGGCTTTCGGTGAGCATCTGCCGGATCAGCCGCGCGCGGCTGGCGCCAATCGCCATACGGATCGCGATTTCCTTCACCCGCGCCGAACCGCGCGCCAGCACCAGGTTCGCGACGTTCGCGCAGGCGATCAGCAGGACCAGCATAGTGATGGCCAGCAGCATCAGCGCCAGGATCGCGTCGATAGTGTCGTTCTCAAATCTGGCTCGAATGTAGCTCAAAACCGTGACCGTGCGATCGCGGTCCGTGGCGGGATATTGCGCGGCCAGCCGGTGCGAAACAGTATTGAGTTCGGCATGTGCTTCGGAGATGCTCACGCCGGGCTTCAGCAATCCGAACAAGGTAAGGTGGCGCTGGTCCCGCGCGGCCAGAAACTGATTATTCTGATTCGGCATCGCCTGCGGATACGAATTCATGGGGACGTAAATTTCGGGATGGATGAAGGCTTCGGGTCCCGTGAAACCGGCCGGCGCGACCCCGACGATGGTGAAATCGGTTCCGTTGATGCGAATCTTCCGGCCGATCGCGCCGAGGTCCGAAGCGTATTCGCGCTCCCACAACGAATGGCTGATCACGGCGACCAGATCGCGACCCGGCGTCTGATCCTCTTCAGGAAGAAATCCGCGGCCCAGCGGAATATCGATGCCGAGACCGGAAAAGAAATTCCCACTCGCGATAATGCCAAGCATCATCTGCGACACCGCGTCCCGCGAAGTCCCCAGTCCCATGGGAATCACCCTGTAGCAGACCAGGCTCTGGAGCGTCCGCGTCTGATCGCGCAGATCGACGTAATCGGGATAAGACATGCCCCCCAGGCGCGTTCCGGGCGCGGTGGAATCCACTTCCACCACGCGGCCGGGCTCCGGAACCGGCAGCGGGCGCAGGATCAGGGCGTCCACGTAACTGAACATCGCCCCATTCGCGCCGATGCCGAGGGCCAGCGAAAGAATGGCGATGAAGGTGAATCCGGGGCTCTTTAAGAGCGAACGCAGGGCGTAACGGAGATCGCGCATGACAAGATAAGACGCACCAATCGACTTTTAGGTTCGATCAAAGATTGCCGCGCAGCGCCTGTTCCCGCTCGATGGCTTCAAATAAAGCCTTGAAGTTACCTTTGCCAAAGCTGCGGCTGCCCTTGCGCTGGATTACTTCGTAAAACAGCGTGGGGCGATCCTCCACCGGCTTGGTGAAGATCTGTAACATATAGCCTTCATCGTCGCGATCGACCAAAATGCCCAGCTCTTCCAGTCGATCGATGGGTTCATCGATCTTGCCCACTCGTGCCGTCAGTTCGCGGTAATACGCGCTGGGCACGTGGAGGAAATCTACGCCCTGATCGCGCAGCTTGGTGACGCTTTCGATGATATTCCCTGTGCCGAGCGCGATGTGCTGCACTCCCGGTCCTTTGTAAAACTCGATGTACTCTTCGATCTGCGATTTCTTGCGGCCCTCCGCGGGTTCGTTAATAGGAAACTTGATGCGTCCGTTGCCGTTCGCCATCACTTTGGACATCAGCGCCGAATATTCCGTGGAAATGTCGGAATCGTCGAAGGTCTGATACAGGCGAAAGCCCATCACGTCTTCGTAAAACTTCACCCACGCGTTCATCTGGTTCCAGCCGACGTTGCCGACCATGTGGTCGATGTACTTCAGTCCAGCCGGACGCGAAACCCGGTCGGGACCCTCGACAGCGCGGAAACCGGGCAGGAACGGTCCTGTATAACCGCGCCGCTCGACGAAGGTGTGAATCGTGTCGCCATACGCGGCGATGGACGACATCCGAACTTCGCCCATTTCATCGCGCACCGTGAACGGCTCCCGAACGCCCCGCGCGCCGCGTTTGGTGGTTTCGCGATAGGACGCCGCGGCATCGTCGACGCTCAGGGCGATGTCGCGCACGCCGTCGCCATGGACGCGGATATGCGCGCTGATCGGATGATCGGGCGTAAGCGGCGAAGTCAGAACGAAACGAATTTTTTCCTGCTCCAGAACATAACTGGCGCGATCGCGCACGCCGGTTTCGGGACCGCTGTATCCAGTCAGCGTCATGCCGAAACAAGATCGATAGTAGTGCGCGGCCTGACGGGCATTGCCGACGTAAAACTCTACGTAGTCAGTTCCATTCAGCGGAAGAAAATCGGTAGCTGCGGCCATGTTTTGTTCTGCTAACTGCGGCATACAACCTCCTTCACGTGCTGCTCCAGCGAATCCACCAGCAGACGGTTATCTTCATCCGTCCCCGTCGAAATGCGCAGGCAATGCGGCAAGCCGAACGCCCCCAGCGGGCGAACGATGATCCCGCGCTTAAGCAACCCCTCGGTCATCCACGCCGCGACGCTCGCGCTTTCGAGCGGAACCATCACGAAATTCGCCTCCGACGAAATCGCTTCGAAACCCAGCCTGGCGATTGCGCTAGCGATGAACTTCCGCCCGCGCGCGTTTAATTCAAGCGACCGGTGTACGAACTCGCGATCGTCCAGCGCGGCGATTCCCGCCACCTGCGCAAGCGAAGAAGGCTCGAACGTCAGCTTCACCTTAAGCAGATTCGCGATCAGGTCTTCATGCGCAAATCCGTAACCCACGCGGATGCCGGCCAGCCCGTAGATTTTCGAAAACGTCCGCAAGGTGATCACGTTGTCGTAGCGGTAATGCATCGAATCGGGATAGCGCGGATTGTCCTTGGCGTATTCGAAATATGCCTCGTCCAGGATGATCAGGACTCGCTCCGGCACATGGCGGTAGAACTCATCGAACTCGTGTTTGGTGAAAATCGTTCCCGTGGGATTATTGGGATTCGCCAGATAAATGATCTTGGTCTTTTCGGTGATCGCCGCGGCCAGAGCTTCCAGATCGTAGTGCCAGTTTCGATACGGCACGGTCCGGTACGCCACGCCTCGCGACCGCGCCAGCACCTGGAAGCCGATGAAAGCGGATTCGGTGGTCAGCACTTCATCGTCATCGCACAGAAACGCGCGAATGATGTTCGACATGATGCCGTCCGATCCGCTGCCGGCGATCACATTGGCGACCTTGACGTTGAATTCCGCAGCCAGGCGTTCGCGCAGATCCAGCCCGCCGTTCGGATAAATGTTCACGCCGGTAAGATGGGCGCGCATCGCCTCCACGGCAAGCGGAGAAGCTCCCAGAGGGTTCTCATTCGAAGCGAGTTTGGCGACTCGCGTCAGTCCGTAGGTTCGTTTTACCTCATCGGCGCTACGTCCGGGCTCATAGGGACGCAAAGAGGCGATATACGGGGGCACCAGCACGGTTTCAATATAGCACCACCTATAGGTGGTTGCTAATCGGAATAGGCGAATCGGACTTACAATGTGCCATGGGATACGGTAAGTTCGCAATTCCCTTCGTGGTCGCGTTCGCCCTAATCGCGATCGGATCCTTCGCGGAACATCCGGATCGGGTCGGTCTGGGCGAGGACGCGAAAAAGGCCTTGGAAGAAATCGGCAAGGCGGGCGAATATGCCCTGGCGATTCTGATCGGCTCGGCGGCGATCAAGGAGGTGATCGAAGCCGCTCTAAAAGAGAGCGGCAAAGATTTGAAGCAGACCATCTCGACGACGTTCGGCGATACGGGCAGGAAAGTCGAGAGCGGATTTGGCGGTCTGACAACCGTCGTGCAAGCGGCGCTGCTTCAGATGAAGGTTAATGTGCAACTGATTCGCGATGAGCCGTCGCTGAAGGAGTCCGACGATGCCGTTGCCAAGATGGTTCCGGCGACGGCGCTGACGCTCGCCCGGGAAGGCAAAGCGAGCGAGGCAATTGCGAAGATCGAGACCGATTCGGCGGACCCGAAAGCTAAGGCGGAACAGGAGATCGCCGTGCTGCTGCTGTCGAGCAAGGAGCAGGATTGGGAGAACGCCGCGGAGCGGCTGGAACGCGGCGAGGCTCCGAGCACGGACGCCTTTCATCGCCTGTCGTTCAAATTCTGGACCGCGGGCAAAGTGGATCGAGCGATTCAGCTGGCCGAGGAGGGTTTGGCCCTGGCCCAAAGGAACCCGAATCGGGAAACCGTGAGCCTCGAGCTAAAAAACAACCTCGCCTATTTTTAGGCAGACGCAAACAGGGTTGATAAGAAGGCGCAAGCCTTCCAATACATCCGTGAGGCGCGGCTGCAATGGCCGCTCAACGCGGAGGTTTTGGAAACCGAAGGCTGCGTGAAAATCGCCTTCGGGACTAAAGAAGAAGCGCTGGAAGGGATCCGGCAGTGTATCAACGTCGCCAAGGCGAAAAATGACTACACCACCGTCAATCACTGGCTGGAACGTTACAACCAAAGAAAGTTTTAGGAAGGCCGCGGAGTGGGTCTTGGCCGAGGCCCCGGCGTCGGCCCGCGATGCGTGATGTACGTCATGCCTTTATTATACGGCTAACGTCCTGAGTCAGAAGTTCGTTGGATAATTGCTGCCCCACGTAGTCCTACTTACAACGCCCGTCATCCCGAGCGCAGCGAGGGATCTGCTTTTAGAGCGTTGATAACAGCCGAACGAAAAGCAGATTCCTCGCTCCGCTCGGAATGACTTTGGGGTCGGATGGCCATTATAGCCCCGGCATCTAATCCTGCGATTTTCTGACTCAGGATACTAGTGGAGTGCGTCGCTGATCTCGAACAATATGATTCGCGTAGGGCAAAAAGGGCTACAGGCACCAACTTTCGCAAAAGCGGCGAAATTCGAGCCAGTCCCTTTTTGCACACTGTGCCGTTATTGGACATGACTTGCGACGCAGACCGCCGGTGAACTCCTAGAATCTCAGCTTGACCGAAAACTGGACGGATCGCGCCGGAAGCTGATTCGTGATCCCGACCAGCGGCGTTCCGAAACCCGTTCCAGGCGTCCCGGCGGTGTTGTTGCCGTATGTCCCGCTGTAGCCGACGAAATTCGCGTGGTTGAGCACGTTGAACGCCTCCATACGCAGATCCAGGTGCAGGCGTTCGTTCCACAGCACGAACGGGCGTTCCAGGAACGGAGAAACGTCGTAAATCGGCCGCCCGTGGCCGATGTTGCGCCCGACCACGACTCCGTTGATCACAGGCCGATCCGAGGTGGCGCCGGTATCGCCGCTGTTGATGACGCCCGTGGTGTAGTTATACGGCAATCCCGATCCGAGCGTGCCGACTCCGCCGAAATTGATCTTCCACGGCAGGTTATAAACCCCGCTGAGCACCAAGCGCTGCCGCTGATCGAAAATCGCATTGCCGTTTTCCACTTTGCCGGTGAAGTTCGGATCGTTGGGATTCTGGCTGGGAATATCGGGATCGACATTGTCGATCGCATGCGACCACACATAACTGGCGAGCATGCTGAGCCGGTTGCTGAAACGATGGCTGAGATTCACATCCAATGCGTCGTAGTAGGCATAGCCATCGTTCACGTCGCTCTGAATCACGCTGTACGGCGGCTGAGGATTGGTTGCAGCATTCGGGTTGCAGGTGGCCCCTTGCTGCGCATACCACCAGATCCAATACGGCCGCGTGCAGTTGGCGGCTTGCGCGCTGCGGACCTGCCCCGGCTGTGTGCGAATGAAAGGCGACGGCGGATCCACATCGAGCGGCCGATTGATTTTTAGGGTGTGCGAACCCACGTAATCAGCGCGCAGCACCCAGTTGGTCGCCAGACGGCGCTCGATTCCGAAAGTCCATTGCTCGGAGTAGGGACTGAGAAGCTGGCTCTGATAGCCGACCAAAGTGGAGGTCGGGAAGAACTGATTCAGATAAGACGCGTCGCCGGGGCGGACGTAGAGGCTTCGCAGCGGAGCCTGCGCTCCCGCCGGAAACGCGGGCAGCGGAACCGCGGTTACGCTGGTGGGAAATCCGATCTGGCCGGGAGCCGCGGTGTAGTTAAATACCCCGGTGGGGCCCGTCAGAGCGTAATTGGCCTCGGAATTATCCACGATTTGCGAATAATAGATGCCGAATCCGCCGCGAATTACAGTCTTGCCGTCGCCGCGCCAGTTATACGCGAAGCCCACGCGCGGCGCGAAGTTGAGCCTTGAATCCGTGAAGGTCTGCTGTTCGTAGCGCAGGCCGAGGTTCAGAGTCAGGTCGGGCCGGATCTTGTAATCGTCCTGCATGAACATCGCCCACAGAACATCGTTCACGGTGTAATTCGCGTTTCCGTAACTCTGGGTGTACGTGGCGATGTTGGCCAGGCTGCCCAGGTACGCCTGGCTTTCACAATACGCGAGCGTTTGGCCGGCCTGGGCTCCGCACGATTTATATGTGAAGGAGCCCAGGTACACGGGTCCTCCGAATTCCTTGCTGTCGCCGCCGGTATGCGCGACGATCATGTCCGCGCCAAACTTGATCTGATGTTTGCCCCAACTGGCCGAGAGCGTGTCGTTGGCCTGATACTGGCGATTCATCAACAGCGCCGATTGCGACGTGCCCGAGGTGAACGTGCCTCCGCTGGTGATGGGTACCACGTATTGCGTGCTGTAGATCGCCGGGACGAACTGCGTGATCGGGGACGCGAGTTGAAACTGCACCCGCACCGCGTTCAGCAGCGTCGGCGAGAGCACCGCAGTCTCGCCCAATTCGTTTGAGTAAGTCCGCCGGTAGAACACGCGATCGACGCTGGGGAGGCTGTTGCCGCCGACGATGCCGTTGGGATTAGTGTCGTGAAACCCGTCGATATCGCCGCGATAAAACACGTTATTGCGGTCGTTGATCTGATGATCCAGTCGCACGAACGCGAGCCAGCCGCGGTAATGCCCGACGAAGCTCCCCGGCTCGACTGGAGAAATAATTGGCGAGGCTCGATACTCGCGGCTGAACTCGCCGGCCACGAAGAAATGCGTGCTCGAATTAATCGGCCCGCCGAGAGCCAGCGCCGATTGGCCCAGCGTATCGCTGGTAATGTCATTGCCGCTGGCGGCGTTGGCGGACGAAAAACCGGAAAGAGCCGCTTCGGTCGCCGCGGGCCGCCACAACTCCATTACGTCGCCGTGGAACTGGTTGCCGCCGGACTTGGTAATAATGTTGATCGCACTTCCGGTGCTGCCTCCGTATTCCGCCGAAAATCCGTTCTCGAGCACGTTCATTTCCTGCACCGCACTCGAAGGGATGGTGCTAAATATGGTCTGGCGTCCCCAGCTATCGTTGCCGGTGACGCCGTCGACTTCAAACCACGCCTGCCGACGGCCGGCTCCATTGGTGGTGAACAGATCCTCATTCATGAACACATCGCCCTGGTTGATGGCCTGTCGATTGGCGGCGTCGAGCAGCGGCAGATAGGTGATCCGGTTGTTGAGCAGCGGAGTCTCTTGAATAGTTCTGGAATCGAGGCGCTCGCCCAACTGCGGAGAATCGGCTCGCACTTCGCCGGGTACGCCAGTGACGGTGACCTTGGATTCAGATCCAGCGACGCTCAATTGCAGGGTGAGATTGGCGGTCGTGCCTCCCGCGAGCGTGACATCGGCGAGTCGCGCTTCAGAGAACCCGGCTTTATTGGCGGTGATGGTGTAAGTCCCTGCGATGGGAAGTCCGGTGACGGAGAAGTTGCCGGAGCCGTCGGTCTGAGCGGAACGGTCGACATCACTGACGGCGTTGGTGACTTTAACCGCAACCCCAGCGACGGCGGCGTGAGATGCATCGGTGACGTGTCCATGAATGGTCGCGGTGTCGGGGGTCTGGGCGGAAAGGAGGATGGAGAGCGAGAAGAGTAGAAGAATGCGAGGCATCAGAAACTAATCAGCGTACAGGAGGGGTGCGGGTACTACCAGAGGTCGTTTTTTGTGCGGCATCGGTGCGCGCCTCTCGGCTCTATCCGTTTTTGTTAGATATTTCACTTGAATACAATCCGTTTTTGTGATATCATTGATTTCGCTAGTGCTTATATCTGCCGCGGACTACAGGAACGCTTACGAAACAGCAAAGATTGAGCTGGCTGATCTGATTGCCACTCAAGACAAAGTGGCTAGGCGAATAATGCTTCTTCGCGAAAGTTTGAAAATGCTTGGAAGGCTTTGTGAGAGCGAAGAAGTTGTGGTGGAGCCGAGCGCGGAGGCTGAATACCTCCTGGCGCACTCGACACTGGCTCAGGAAATTCAAGGAATCTTGCAGGCGGACTATCCAGTTTGGCAACGGCCGCATGAAGTGAAGGCAAAGCTGGAGCGACTCGGGCATGATCTTGGCAAGTACAAGAATCCGCAGGCAACGATTCATATGGTGCTCAAACGAATGGTTGACTCCAGGGAAGCTCAAGAAGGAATCGCAGAGGATGGCAAACAAATCTATCGGTTTCCCCCGACGCGGCAATCCATTGCAGACGCGCTCCTGCGAGTGGCAGAAGACGCAACGTCAGCAACGACGGAAACGACCGCAGCGATGGCGAGGATAGCCTCTGACCCCCAATACGGGCAGCTCTTAGATTCGGCTAGTGCGGCGGCGGAGGCTCTGGCTGGGGCTTTTCCCAAAACCAGGAAATGACTCTGATGCGGAAATCCTCCGTGCGCTACGCGACGAGGCGCGTATTCGGCAAGAAGATAGCGAGGCAGGGTGGCTGACAAGGACAAAGATCCGCGATCTGCTTTTGCTCAAGCCAGGGCGAGTCTAAAGCCTGCGCAAGATGCCGCTAGAAGGCTGCAGGCCAAACGAATGCAGCAACTCGAAAATCTCTTGGATCGGGGAACTGAAGAGGAAGTACTCGAACTTATCCTGTCCGCAGGGATTGACCCCGAGTCGACCGTGGGGAAGAAGGTGATACGGATTTGGCGCGAGAACCGACGGTCGTAAGTGTCCTGTCGAAATCCCGTTCGCGCTTTTTGCGCTCCGCTGGCGGGAGCGTGGCAAAATGCGCTTCAAAAATTCCTGCGAGTTCCTGAGCCGCCTTGCTGAACTGCTTTTTAGGGGCCTTCACAGACACCAGTCTATCGCCGATCTCGATAATTGTCGAGCAAATACCTCCTCGCGAGAGAGAAGAACTTATTTTGCTTCTCTCTCATCTGCAACTTTCAGTGGAGCTCCCCCGATCGTAACCCAGAATCGGTAAGGGGCGCGCATAACCAAGCGGCCAGGATCGCCTATGTAACCCCGGAGCGACATGGGGACCACATGTTTGGGTCGAGCAAAGGTACTCGCCTACCACTCTGCCCAGACCTGCTGGGCGTTGACGTTGCGACGTTGTTGCCATGGACTTCCGCCACGCGGTGGACTGGAGGTTGATAAGTACGCCAGCCATCTCTGATCGCAATCTAAGCGACGCATTCCTGGATGCCGTCCGACCGAAGCGCGATGTGAGTGAGGGCACTGGAGTTTCTCACAATTTTTCTATGGTGAGCGGGACTGGGCGGCGGCCGTGGAGGTCTTCGATTCCTGTTCGACAAATCGAGACCGGCTTGCATCACCAATTCCGTGCGGACCAGTAGCTGATGTGACAATCGGCGAGAGCCGACCGCGATTAGTGAATCAGACGTTCGAGCAGGCGATGAATGGAGGAAAGTGCGGCGGGCTGGAGGAGGACTGTTGCCAGGACCGCGGCGGCCGACGCGAGGATGGCGGGCGTCCAGCGGTCGGGCTTTTCGATTTGTGGCGCTGCGTGAAGCAAGCGATCGACGCGTGCGGTTAGATCTTCTCCGACCAGCGGCGTTATGAGAGGGGAGGGTTGACGAACGCCTCCCATGCGAGCTACGCGCACCAGAGCTGCCGCGAGAGATAGGGATCGGGATGCGTCGCCGGCGACGGCCCGGTCATCCGCGGACCATTCGGTGAATTTAGCCCAGGCTCGCTCGGCGCGGTCGAATCCGGCGCGGAAAAAGGGGAGAACATCGGGCGTGAGAAGCAGGAGCAAGCGCTTCAGATTGTCGCGAGACGTGGCGTGGGCTCGCTCGTGACGAAGAGCCGCGTCGAGTTGATCGCTCGAGAGCGTCTTCACGACCTCCTCCGCCACAATCACACGGGGGCGGATCAAACCGGCTAAGGCGACGGCGGTTCCTTTGACGACTAAAGCAGGTTCACCCGCGAGATCAAGCTGATTGCCCGTGCGCTCGCATTGGCGCAGGTAACGGCGTGAATCTGACCAAGCCCGGCCGGCGCGGGCGAAAGAGATCGACCAGATCGCGATGGTCAGAAAAGCCGCGGCCAGACACGCCATGCCCACGTCTTCGGCGGCGGCTGCGGGTTCAAACCTTAAATAACTGGGGACGCAAAGGGCGGCTACGATCACCAGTGCGGACATGCACGGGAACAGGCGGATGGTCAACAGGAATCGGGCGGCGGCGCGGGGGTGCATTCGCGCGGCCATCCGAATCGCAATCGGCGCGAACCAGGCCGCTGCCAAGCCGATCGCCAGATGCACCAGGAAAAATGCGGCGAACGACAGGGACAGGAGCCTGAAGGCGTAGCTCACGATTTCCTCCGGCGGTCCAGTTCTTTCCGTTTCAGGCGGATTTTTCGCTCCAGCTCATCGAGCAAGGCGGTGTCCTGCTGGCCGGCGGCTTCCACCAGGCAGGAGATCAACACATCGCTCGAACGTGTGGGGTCGGCAAGCAGGCCGGCGACCAGGTCTCCAGCGCGCTTCTGCTCCCATTCGCGTTGCGTCAGACGGGGCGAATAAAAGAAGGCGCGTTCGGATTTGCGGCGGACCAAGAGGCCTTTTTTGAACAACCGGTCAAGCGTGGTCATGATGGTGGTGTAGGCCAGGGGCCGATCCAGGCCGTCCATCACGTCGCGCACGTTGGCTTCGCCACGCGACACATTGGATTCGCGCGACCAGAGAAACTCCATCACGGTGTTTTCGAGATGGCCGAGATCGGCGGATCTCCGCGGCGCGAATCTATTTTTGAAAAAACCGATCACGCGTTTTGATTATGACGCACAACGCTGGTGTATGCGATTTTGGTCCACACGTCGGGTTTGAAGGCGCCGTGGCCATACTTGTCGTCGAACTCTTTGGTGGGAGCGGCCGCGACGGCTTCGTCGGCGGATTTCCCTTCTTTCACCAGTTTTTCCAGGCGCTCGGTGATGGTAGAGAGCATGGCGCCGGTGGCTTTCAGGTCTTCCTTGGTCGCCATGGGACCATGGCCGGGGATCACGCGCGTGGTGGCGTTTCCGACTTTTCCGAGAACGGCGCAGGCGTGGGCCATGCCGCCGACCCATCCGCCGGTGGAATAGTCGATGACGGGATAAAAGCCGTTGAACAGCAGGTCGCCGGTGTGAATGATGTTGGCTTCGGGGAAAAACAGGAAGCTGTCGCCGTCGGTGTGGGCCAAGGGGACGTGGGTGTATTCGATTTTTTCCTTCCCGAAGGTCAGCTTGCCGCCCTTGGAGAATTCCTGCGTGGGGAAGCCTTCGGGTTTCAGCGGATCGAAGGTGCGATTCATGGATTCCATGGTGGTCCTGACGCTGACGCGCTTCTTCACGTTTTCGTGGGCCATGATTTTCACGCCAGCGGCGCCCAAGGTTTCGTTGCAGCCAACGTGATCCAGGTGCCAGTGAGTGTCGAACAGAAGGCGGACCTTGTGAGCGTCCACCTGTTCCGAGACATTTTTCAGCAGTTCGGAGGCGCGTTCGGCGTAGCCTCCATCGACCATCATGAGTCCGTCGCTGCTGGTGATCACGGCAATGTTGCCGCCGTCGCCGGAGATCAGGGCGATGCGATCGGTAAGTTTGGCGACCTTGATCGGCGGCGGAGGGTTTTGACCTAGTGCGCGATAAGTGAAAGTCAAGCCGGCTGCGCCACCGACCAGGGCGCTGAGGAATTCACGACGATTGGACATAAACGAAAGCTTACCGAATTTTGGCTAGGGGGCGCTGGTGTAGTGTCGATCGCGATAGTCCAGGACCAGCGTGTAGGGCGCGGGGTCTGCGGGATGGACTTTCAGACGGTCGACCACGATGTTTGGACCTTTATACAAAAGGCGGACGATGTAGAGGGGATTCCAGGTGTCGAGCGGGAAAGCGTCGTTCAGGAAAAGGACTCGCGCGTCGGGCGGGAGCGAGGGGCGAACTTTGAGAAGATCCGCGCGCATGTCGCGGATCAGGATCATGTTTGCGTCGATGGCGTCCGAGGTCCAGGCGCGGTCGCGGAATTGAATCGTAAAAAGGACCAGCGCGGTCAGGATGAAAACTCCGGCGCGCAAGGGGATCCAGCCGGGCGTGTGTGCGGCCAAGCGGTCTTTTATGAGGATAACCGCGACGCCCAGGTACAGGGCCCAGCCGATCAGAGGCAGGTACATCACGAAGAAGCCGCGATAAACGATGAAGTTGATCGGTAGCGGAGCCAGGACGATCATCGCGGCAGCGAGCATCAGAGGTTTGCTCTTCACCGCGATGGCGAGGGCCCATAGGGCAGCGAACAGGCACACGACCTTGGCCGTGTTGAAGAAGTTTTCGGGAAGAAAGAAAACCTGGGGAATCAGGCGCAGTGTGGTGGCGAAGTATTGATGGACGGAGAAAGTGAACGCGTAGTCGCCGATGCCGAAGAAGGAGCTGCCTTTCACGGTTTTCAATTTGAACGCGAGGAGGGTCATCGCGAAGGCGGCCCATAGGGCGAATCGATCGAGGATCCAGCTCGCCGGGCGGCGGATCGCCCTTGGATGGTAAATCAGCTCATACGCGAGCAGGATCACTGGGAGAGACGCGGCCATCTCTTTCGCATTGAGCGCCAGCGAATACAGGACGCAAAACCCGAGGAGCCGCCCTCCGGTCACGTTCCCGTGCTGTTCGCGCGTGGTGACGTAATACGTAAAGGCCAGGCAGAAAAAGGTGAAGCACAGGATGTCGTAAATGGTGCCGCCGTTCACGTACAACCCGAACAGGCCTTTGTGATATGCGCCGATCAGCGCGCACAGCAAAGCAATTTCAGCGGAGCCGGTCAAGGCTCGCACCAGGCGGAACAACATCCAGAGATTCAGCAGCATCAGCGCGTAGGCGGCCACGCGGAACGGCAACGGATTCAGGCCGGCCATGAGATACATCTCTCGATAGAACAGCGATCCGATGGGGCGATAGACAGTGGTGAACGGCGTCAGCAATCCTTGGGCGAGCTTCGCGAAAGGGAGGGTCCAGGCCGCGTACATGTTCATCAGATCGTCTTCGGTGAAGGACTTGAAAATTCCAGGCCACGTTTGAGCGAGAAACCATACGGCGACCAGTGCGGCGAGCGCGAAGGATCTGGCGCGTCCGCTCATAACGGGATGACGCGGCGGCCGTCGATACGGAATTTTCCCGAAAGCACCAGCGCGATGGCTTCGGGAGTAGATGCGGTGCTCTTCTTTGAGAATCCGCGCGGCAAGAGAATCGGCGGTATCGTCATCGAGCACGGGGACCACGGCCTGCCGGATGATCGGGCCGGAATCGAGTCCTTCATCCACGAAATGCACGGTGCAGCCGGAAAACTTGACGCCGTGCTCCAGCGCCTGATGCTGGGCGTCGAGTCCGGGAAATGCGGGCAGCAGCGAGGGGTGAATATTTAGAATACGCTGCGGAAATTCGCGGATGAAATATCCGCTCAAGATGCGCATATAGCCGGCGAGACACACCAGATCGACCTGATTCCTGTGAAGCTCGGCGACCAGTTGGCGGTCGTAGATTTCGCGGTCCAAGCCTTTCGAAGCCAGGATCACCGCGCGGATGCCGCGATCGCGGGCAGCGGCGATTCCAGGGGCTTCGGGGCGATTCGAGATCACCACGGCGATTTCGGCGTCCAGATTGCCGTCGGCGATCGAGTCGGCGATGGCTCCGAAGTTCGAGCCGCGGCCAGAGAGAAGAATCCCCAGGCGGTTCATTTATATTTGACGCCGCGAGCCGCGAATTACCTCGCCGATCTGATACCACGGCTCGTGCATTTTGTCCAGGATTGTGACGGCTTTAGACAACTGGCGCGGGGAAATGACGAAAATCATGCCGATCCCCAGGTTAAAAGTGCGGCGCCAATCGTCTTCGGGGATATTGCCGATGCGTGCGCAGCAATTCGAAAATCGGCAGGACGGGCCAGGAGCCGCGATCGATGCGCACGCCCAGTCCTTTGGGCAGGATCCGCGGGGTGTTGTCGGTGATGCCGCCGCCGGTGATGTGCGCGGCGCCTTTGAGAAGGCCGGCGTCGTGAAGCGCCCGCAAAGGCTTCAGATAGCTGCGGTGCAGTTTCAGCAACTCGTCTGCAATGGTGCCGCTGAGTTCGTCCAGAACGCTGCTGGGTTGATGACCGGCGACTTCGAACAGCAGCTTGCGCGCCAGCGAATATCCGTTGGTATGCAAGCCGGTGGACGGCAGCCCGATGCAGCACGTCGCCCGCACGAATGGACGAGCCGGTGAGCATCTTCTTGCGCTCCACCGCGCCGACGATGAAGCCGGCCAGATCGTACTCGCCGGGAGCGTAAAAGCCGGGCATTTCCGCGGTCTCGCCGCCGATCAGCGCGCAGCCGTTCGCCCGGCAGCCGCGCGCGATGCCTGAGATCACTTCGGCGGCGACGCGCGCATCGAGTTTGCCGACCGCGAAATAATCCAGAAAAAACAACGGGATGGCGCCCTGCACGGCGATGTCGTTCACGCAGTGGTTCACCAGATCTTCGCCGATGGTCGAATGACGGCCGGTGAGGAACGCGAGCTTCAGCTTGGTGCCGACGCCGTCGGCGGAGGAGACCAGCACCGGGTCGCGATAGCCCTGCAAACGGAAGCCTCCGCCGAAGCTGCCGATGTCGGTGAGCACGTCGGGGGTGAAGGTGCTGCGCGCCATTTTGCGAATGGCTTTGACGGCGCGGTCGGCTTCGTCGATATTGACTCCCGCGTCCTTGTAACCTACGGCCTGTTTTTTCGCCATGTCCTTATTGAATCGCGCACAACTGGTGCGTCCGCCGCACGCTGAGCGCTTCAGACATATAATAAGCGATTGCATTATGAAAAACCTTCTGGCAGCGTTGATTCTGTTTTGCGCGGGCGCGATCGGCCAGCCGCAGCCGACTTCGGTGGCGATTCGCAACGCGAAGATTGTGACCGTCAGCGGACCGGTGATCGCCAAAGGCACGGTGGTAGTGCGCAATGGATTGATCGAAGCCGTCGGCGACAACGTGCAGCCTCCAGCCGACGCACTGGTGATCGATGGCGACAGGCATGACGGTTTATCCCGGCTTGGTCGATGGGCTGAGCACGTGGGGAATGCCGGGCGCGGCTCCGGCTGCCGGCCGCGGCGGGAACGGTCGCGGAGGCGCGGCGACTGCACCTGCAACGCCCGCGCCTCCTCCGGCGCGCGGACCTGAAGATCGGCCGGCTACGACGAGTTGGATCAAAGCCGCCGATGAGATTCAACCCAATGACCGGCGGATCGAGACGGCGCGCAATGCTGGATTCACCACGGCGGTGGTTTTTCCGACGCGTGGAATTTTCGCGGGCCAAGGGTCGGTGATCGACCTGGCGGGCGCGAAGATCGACGAAATGGTGCTGGTCCCGTCGGTGGGACAGTACATTACGATGTCGGCGGGGCGCGGGTTTGGCGGAGGGTTTCCCAGCTCGCTGATGGGCGTGATCGCCTACGTCCGGCAGATTTATCTGGACGCCGATCACTACAAGCTGGTGAAAGCGGCGTACGATCGCGATCCGCGCGGGATGAAGCGGCCGGAGTACGATCGGGCGCTCGAAGGCGTGATCGAATCGAAGCGCATCCTGCTTCCGGCGCAGCGCTGAAGTGGAAATGGACCGCATGCTGCGCTTCGCCGCGGAGTTGAAGCAGCCGGTGATTCTGTACGGCATGCGCGAAGGCTATCGCGCGGGCGACGTGTTGAAAAAAGGCGGCGCGCCGGTGCTGGTGAGCCTGAAGTGGCCGGAGAAAGCTCGCGACGCGGATCCGGATCGAGGAGGACACGTATCGGACACTTCAGGATCGCGATAAGGCGTCCGACGACTCCAGCAGGTCCTGAAGCAGGCGGGCGTGAAGTTCGCGTTCTACACCGATGGCGTGGATGCGCCGCGCGACATTCAACGGGCGGTGAAGAAGGCCATCGACGGCGGGCTTTCGCGCGAAGATGCCGTGCGCGCGCTGACGCTGTCGCCGGCCGAAATCTACGGCGTTGCGGACCGGCTGGGCAGCATCGAGAAAGGCAAGATCGCCAACCTGGTGGTGACGCGCGGCGAGATCTTCGACGATCGCACGCGGGTGGAGATGGTATTCGTCGACGGCGTGAAATACACCCCCGCGCCGGAGCCCGCAGGCCGCGGCGGCGCGCCGACAGAGAATCCGGGAGGTCAGAAATGAAAAAGATATTGCTGGCTGGCGCTTGCTGACGCTGGCGCCGCTGGGCGCGGAAGTCGACCGTGATTCAAGAACGCGACCATCATGACCGAATCGAGCAAGGGCACGTTCAAGGGCTCGATCCTGGTGCGCGACGGCAAAATCGCCGAAGTCGGCGAGAAGGTGATGGTCCCGCAGGGCGCGACGGTGATCGACGCGGCGGGCCAGTGCGTGATTCCCGGCATCATCGATTGCCACTCGCACATCGCGGTGCGACGGCAACATGAACGAAGGCAGCGTGTCGGTCTCCTCGATGGTGAACATCAAGGACGTGATCAACCCCGAGGACATCGCGATTTACCGCGCGCTGGCCGGCGGCGTGACCACGGCGAATATTCTGCACGGGTCGGCCAACTCGATCGGCGGGCAGACCATCGTCATCAAAATGCGCTGGGGCAAGGACGCGCAGGGGTTGATTTTCGAAGGCGCCAAGCCGGGCATCAAGTTCGCGCTGGGCGAGAATCCGAAGCGCGCCGGCAATCCCGCAGGGCGGTCGCGGCGCAGCGCCGACGAACGCTCGCTATCCGGCGACCCGCATGGGCGTCGAAGACACGATTCGCGAGGCGTTCAACGAAGCCAAGCAGTATAAAGCCGAATGGGACGCTTACGACGCCGCAGTGAAGGCCGGCGAGCAGCCGATTCCGCCGCGCAAGGATCTGAAGCTGGAAGCGCTGAAGGAGGTGCTGGAAGGCAAGCGCTTCGTGCACGCGCACTGCTACCGCGCCGACGAAATCCTGATGCTGATCCGCGTCGCCGACGATTACGGCTTCAAGATCCGGACCTTCCAGCATGTGCTCGAAGGCTACAAAGTGGCGAAGGAAATCGCGGCGCACGGCGCCGGCGCGTCCACGTTCAGCGACTGGTGGGGCTACAAGATGGAAGCCATCGACGCGATTCCGTACAACGCCGCGCTCATGGCGAAGAAGGGCGTGGTGGTCAGCCTGAACAGCGACGATGCCGAGCTGATGCGCCGCCTGAATACCGAAGCGGCGAAGGCGATGAAGTACGGCGGCGTCAGCCGCGAAGAAGCGCTGGCGATGGTGACGCTGAATCCGGCCAAGCAGCTGGGCATCGACAATCGCGTGGGGTCGATCGAAGTCGGCAAGGACGCCGACCTGGTGATCTACGACAAGGACCCGCTGTCGAATTTCGCCAAAGTGCAGAAAGTGCTGATCGACGGGCAGAAATATTTCGATCGCGACAACGAAGTCAGCGGGCGGCCCATGAAGGACGCGGAAAAGCAGAAGCTGATCGAGAGGGAGAAGCAGGATCAAGAAGAAAGCCGCTCCGGCGCGGAGGCCGCAATGAGAAACGCGCTGCTGGTGGTTCTTTGCGCGGCGGCGTTCGGTGCCGCGAACGATACGTTCCTGATCCGCAACGCCGATGTTTATCCGGTGACGGGCGCGCCCATGCAAGGGCAGTGTCGCTGCTGGTCCAGGACGGCAAGATCGCCGACATCGGCGCGAAGATCGTGCCGCCCAAGGGCATGAAGATCGTCGAAGGCAAGGGACTCCGCGTGTATCCTGGCATGATCGATTCGGGCACCGAATCGGCCTTTCGGAAGTCTCGGCAGAACGCGTGACGGTGGATACGGGCGAGCTGGGCGAGTTCATGCCGCAGCTTCGCGCGCTGGTCGCAGTGAATCCGGAGAGCGAGCATATCCCGGTGATCCGGGTGAACGGCATCACCAGTGCGATGACGTTTCCGGCGAGCGGGTGGACGCGGCGGGCGCGGCGGCGGCGCGTCGCAGATCATCTCGGGACAGGCCGCGCTGATCCACCTGGCCGGCTGGACCTGGGAAGACATGGATATCAATCGCAGCGCGGCGATGCAGCTCATGTTCCCGAGCCTGGCGGACGGGCGGACGCGGCGGCGAGAGCGCGGATTTTCCCGACCCGGCGGTGGTCGCGGGCGGCAGCGCCGACGACGTTTACGGACCGGAAACGCGCAGTACGATCAGCAGATCCAGAAGCTGAACGATTTCTTCGACAGCGCGCGCCAGTATCAGAAGGAGCGCGGCGCGAATGCGCCGGGTTCAAGCGCGATCTGAAAATGGAAGCCATGATTCCGGTGCTCGAAGGCAAGATTCCGCTTGCGGTTTCCGCGCGGCGGCGAGCGAGCGATCCACGACGCGATCGCGTTCGCGGAAAAACAGCACGTCAAGATCGTGATTCTGATGCAGCCGCGCGAGCTGCGCAAGATAGCGCCTGAGCTTAAGGCGAAAAATATTCCCGTGATTCTGGGCCGAACCGAAGCGCTGCCGGAGGACGAAGACGCTCCCTACGATGACGCCGAATCGCTTCCGGGCGATATGTTCAAGGCAGGCGTGAAATTCGCGTTCGGCACCTTCAACAACGAGTTCGTCCGCAATCTGCCGTATAACGCGGCGCGCGCGGTCGCGTTCGGGCTGCCGGAGGATGAGGCGCTGAAGGCGGTGACGATCAACGCCGCGCAGATCTGGGGCGTCGCCGACAAGCTGGGGTCCATCGAAAAAGGCAAGTGGGCGGACCTGATGGTCACCGACGGCGATCCGCTGGAAACCCCGACGCAGATCAAACACCTGTATATTAAGGGTCAGGAAATCGACCTGACGAACAAGCAAACGCGGCTGTACGAGAAGTATCTAAGTCGTCCATAGGAGGGTGTTCATGACCCGTTCGTGCTTGTTTTTACTGGCGTTGCCGTTGGCGGCGAGCTCGATCCGCATCTGGCAGACCAACAGCGCCGGCGACGTGGTGGATGTCATCGATCCGGCGACCAACAAGATTGTTCTGAAGGTGAAGGACATCGAAGTGCCGCACGGCGTCGCGTTCTCGCCGGACGGCACGCGGGCGTACATCAGTTGCGAGTCCGAAAAAACGCTGTGGGCGGCGGACACGAAGACCGGCAAGCTGCTGGGGAAAGCTCCACTGACGGGACATCCGAATAATATTTCGATTTCGAAGGATGGCAAGCGCGTCTTCGTCGGAATCGTGCAGGCGCCGGGAGCCGTCGACGTGATCGATACGGCGACCATGAAAAACATCAAGTCCATCGCGGTAAAGGGCGGCATTCACAATACCTACGTGACTCCGGACGGCAAATGGGTGCTGGCCGGATCGATCGTGGGGAGAATGCTGACTGTGATCGATCCCGAGACTTTGCAGATCGTTTGGGAGAAGCCGTTCGATCTGGGAGTGCGGCCGATCGCGTTCGAAAAGGCTGCCGACGGGTCCACTCAGCCGGCTATTCATCCAGCTTTCGGGCTATAGCGGATTCGCGGTGCTGAACTTCAAGACGCACGAAGAAGAGCCTCGGATCAAGCTGCCGAGCGAACCGTCGGGCGGCCATACCGAAGGCGGCGCTCCTTCGCACGGGATCGGCGTCGCGCCGGACGGGAAGACGCTGTGGGTGGATAGCTCGCTGGCGAACGCGGTGTTCATTTATTCCCTGCCGGATCTGAAGGTGCTCGGGTATGTGAAGACCGGCGAGGTTCCGGACTGGATCACGTTCACTCCGGATGGGAAACTGATTTACATTGCCAACTCGGGCTCGAATTCTGTGTCGGCGATCGATACGGCGACGCGGAAAGAGGTCGCGCGGATTCCGGTGGGTGAAGTGCCGAAGCGGAATGGGACGGTCGTAGTTCCTTAGCCACCGATGAACACGGATTCACACAGATAAGAAAAAGATTATTTGCGGCCAACCCAATCGGCGATGGTTTTCCAGTCGGGATCGTCTTTGGATGCGAACTGGCGGCCGCCGCCGTGGAATTTGTCGCCTCCGGCATCGGGCGCAAGCGGATGCATCAGCAGACGGCTCGATTCCGGTTTGTCGGGAACGACGAGTCTCGATACCACTTCAAAATTCTTGCGCGACTGCGCCTCGGTCCAGGTCTTGCTGCCTTCATCGAGCGGCTGGAGTTTGAAGGCGGTGGCCGCGTCCACGTGGCATGCCACGCAGCGGGCGTGAGTGGGACGCTTCTTTAAGAAGATCGGCTCGACTTTCGTTCTGTAAACGTCGAAATCGAGGGATTGCGCAGCCGCGAATGGTGCGGCGAGAATAATGAGCCTTGCCAAAAGCATGGATAACAGTATATCCGCGGCGCACCCCGATGCGGTGTCGCTGCGGTATTGTGAGGGTATGACCATCGAGGCGATTAAGGACGCAATCCTGGCGCTGCCCGAAGCGGATCGGCTGGAGATCGAGCATTGGCTCGCCGATCGTTGGGATTCGCAGATTGACACGGATTTCTCACTGGGCGGACGCGGGACCGCTATCCTTGAGCAGGTTGACGCGGAGATCGAGGCCGGGAATTTCCACCCGATGGATCGCCGCCGCTGACCACGGCAGATGCCGTATTCCTCATACGCAAGTGCGAAATTCTGGAATCTGTACGACTCCCTACCGGAGGAAGTCCAGAGGCAGGCTGACAAGCAGTTTGCTCTTTTCCTGAACGATCCAAACCATCCATCGCTGCGCTTGAAACCGGTCGGAGCGCTATGGTGCGCCCGCATCACAAGAGGGTATCGCGCTCTGGCGCGCCGCAAAGGGGACGCGTTTTACTGGTTCTGGATCGGAACGCACACGGCTTACGACAAGTTTCTCGATGAAAGCCGTTAGCTGCGCTACAATAAAGAAGTTAGCTGCCCACCGCAGGCATCCGCCCACACGGGGCAAATCATGTTTGAGAATTTAAGCGACAAGCTGCAGCGCGTATTCAAGAACCTGCGCGGAGAAGGGAAACTCTCGGCGGAAAATATGGAGGCCGCGCTGCGCGAGATCCGCGTGGCGCTGCTCGAAGCCGACGTGCATTTCCGCGTCGCCAAACAGTTCATCGAAGCCGTCAAAGAAAAGGCCATGGGCCAGGAAGTGCTCACCGCGCTTTCGCCCACGCAGCAGGTGGTCAAGATCGTTCGCGATGAGATGGTCAAGATGCTGGGCACGCATCAGGCCAAGCTGCGCACCGCGAACGAGCCGCCCAGCGTGATGATGATCGTCGGGCTGCAAGGCTCCGGCAAGACCACTTCGACCGCCAAGCTGGCGCGCTGGCTGTCGAAGAACGGGCATTCGCCGATCATGGTTTCGGTGGACGTGTATCGTCCGGCGGCGCGGAAGCAGTTGTCGGTGCTGGCGCGCGATCTGAAGCTGCCGATTTACGAAGGCACGCCGGAAGAGACCAAGCCGGCCGAACTGGCGCGGTCGGCTCGCAAGGAAGCGACGCAGACCGGCCGCGACGTGCTGCTGGTCGATACCGCCGGCCGCCTGCACATCGACGACGACCTGATGACGGAGCTGACCGAGCTGAAAGGATCTGCTCAATCCCTCCGAGATCCTGTTCGTCGCCGACGCGATGACCGGGCAGGACGCGGTCAAGTCCGCCGACGAGTTCAACAAGCGGCTGGGCATCACCGGCACGATCCTGACCAAGATGGACGGCGATGCGCGCGGCGGCGCGGCGCTGTCGATCCGCGCGGTCACCGGGCAGCCGCTGAAGTTCGTCGGCGTGGGCGAAAAGTCGGACGCGCTGGAGCCGTTTCATCCGGATCGCGTGGCGCAGCGCATTCTGGGCATGGGCGACGTGCTCAGCCTGATCGAAAAAGTGGAAGAGACCATCGATCAGAAGCAGGCCGAGGAGATGCAGCGCAAGCTGATCGACGACGATTTCACGCTGGCCGATTTTCGCGATCAGATGCGGCAGTTGCGCAAGCTGGGGCCGCTCGAATCGATTCTGGGCATGATGCCGCAGATCGGGCCGATGAAGGATCTGAAGAACGTGAAGGTGGATGAGAAAGAGATTACGCGGCTGGTGGCGATCATCGATTCGATGACGCCCAGGGAGCGCGCCAATCACATGATCATCAACGGCGCGCGGCGGCGGCGGATCGCCAAGGGCAGCGGGCACGTCGGTGCAGGAAGTGAACAACCTGCTGAAGCAGTACGCGCAGGCGCGTAAGATGATGAAGAGTTTCACCGGCGGCGGAGGGTTCCTGGGCAAACGGCTGGCGAAGATGAAGCTGCCCATGGGATTTGGGCCACAGAGTAGGCAAATTTGCCGGATCGGAAAATTGGATATAGAAGAACAGGAGTTGACGGAATGCTGATGATTCGTTTGGCGCGGTTCGGCGCGAAGAAGAAGCCGAGCTACCGCGTGGTGGTGATCGAGAAGGAACGCGCGCGCAACAGCCGGTCGGTGGAAGTGGTGGGCACCTATAACCCGGTGGCGAAGCCGGCGGCGGTGAATCTGAAGCATGACCGGATCGCGCACTGGATGAAGAACGGCGCCCAGCCGTCGGATACGGTGGCGCGGTTGTTGAAAGCGAATCCAGCGCCGGCAGCCCGCCGCAGCTGTAGCCGTTGACCTGCTACAATCGACCCAACAGGAGGGTGAAAACGGGTGAAAGATTTGGTAACGGAAATCGCGAAAGCGCTTGTGGATATTCCAGATGAAGTGACGGTTCGCGAAGTGGAGGGCGAACAGGTTACGGTCCTCGAGCTGCGCGTCGCGCCGAGCGATTTGGGTAAAGTCATCGGAAAGCAGGGCCGGACGGCGCGATCGATCCGGACGCTGCTGGGCGCGGCGGGGATGAAGTTGAACCGGCGGTTTACTCTGGAAATTTTGGAGTAAGTGGCTGAAGTTTCAGATCGAGTGAAGGACGGTTGGATCGCAGTCGGCCAGGTTGATGCGCGCGCGCGGGAATCGCGGCGAGTTGCTGGCGGAGAATTCTACAGCTCGCAGCCCGGCCGCGCGGAGAAGTTGAAGGAAGTCACGCTCGAAGTGGACGGCCGGCGAGCGGCGCGGCGCAAGTCGAGCAGGTTTGGTATCACGACGGCCGTCCGGTGTTCAAGTTCGCGGGAATCGATTCGATCTGGAGGCCGAAGCCTGGGCAGGGCGCCGACATTCTGGTGCCGGAAGCGGAGCGCGCGGCGCCCGAGGAAGGCGAGTATTCTCACGCCGATCTGATCGGCTGCAGTGTGATCGGCGAGGCGCCGGTAGGGATGGTGAAGGGAGTAGAGGAGTACGGCGGTCCGCCGCTGTTGCAGGTGGAAGCGGCGGACGGCCGGGAGATTCTGGTCCCGTTCGCGCGGTCGATTTGCCGGGAGATCGATGTGGCGGCGAAGATCATCCGGGTGGAGTTGCCGGAAGGGCTTGCTGGAGTCTAGTCAGATGATGAAGTTTCACGTCGCTGACGATTTTCCCCGAGTTTTTCCGGGGACCGTTCGAGCATGGCGTGATCCAGCGGGCGCGGGAAGCCGGGCTGATCGAGATTCGCGTCCACGATCTGCGGAACTGGACGCATGACCGGCATCGGACCGTGGATGACCGGCCGTTCGGCGGCGGCGAAGGCATGCTGCTGAAAGCGGGGCCGATCTTTGAAGCTGTGGAATCGATCTGGCCGGACGCGGAGTCGAAGCAGCGAGGTGGTGCTGTTGTCGGCGCAGGGCCGGAAGTTCGATCAGGCGACTGGCGCGGGAGTTCAGCGGAGCTGGATGAACTGCTGCTGATCTGCGGCCGGTATGAAGGCGTGGATGAGCGGGTCGCCGAGCATCTGGCGGACGACGAGATTTCGATCGGCGATTATGTGCTGAGCGGCGGGGAACTGGCGGCGGCCGTGGTGATCGACGCAGTGGCGCGGTTGCAGGAAGGCGTGCTGGGCAATGAGAAGTCGGCGGTGGCCGAATCGTTCGGGAGAACGGCCTGCTCGATTGTCCGCAGTATACGCGGCCGGCGGAGTTTCGCGGCTGGAAGGTGCCGGAAGTGCTGCATCGGCGGAAACCACGAAGCAGATCCGGCAGTGGAGGATGAAGGCGGCGCGGGAGAAAACCGCGCGGCTGCGGCCCGGATTTGTTGACGAAGGTAGGAGAAGTAGGATTATGCAGAACGCAGTGATGACGAAGATCCTGAACAAGAACAAGCGGGCGACTCATCCCGAGTTCCGCCCCGGCGACACCATCCGGGTGCACGTGAAGATCAAGGAAGGCGACAAGGAACGCCTCCAGGCGTTTGAAGGCACCGTCATCGCGCGCCATAACACCGGCATGGGCGAGACCATCACCGTCCGCAAGGTCAGCTTCGGGCAGGGCGTGGAGCGCATCTTCCCGGTGCACGCTCCGGTGGTCGACCACATCGACGTGGTGCGCACCGGACGCGTGCGCCGCGCCAAACTGTACTATCTGCGCGGGCTGAAGGGCAAGGCCGCGCGCCTGCGCGAGCGCGAGTAGCTTGCTCGGATTCCTTCGAATGCCCACCAGCCGCTACGAGCGCGCCGCCCGCAAGGCCGGTTACCGGGCCATTGCCGGACTGGACGAAGCCGGGCGCGGCGCGCTGTTCGGCCCGGTGTTCGCAGCCGCGGTGGTGCTCGATCCGGAGCGGCCGATTCGCGGCCTGGACGACAGCAAGCAGCTCGAACCGGACCGGCGCGAAGTGCTGGCCGAGCGCATCCGGGAACGAGCCTGCGCCTGGGCCGTGGGCGCTGCGGACGCCTTCGAGATCGACCGCATCAACATCTATCAGGCCTCGCGCCTGGCCATGCACGCGGGCTTTCGACCAACTGGCCGGCCAATGCGACTATCTGCTGCTCGACGCCGTCAAACTGGACGTGCCGGTGGAGCAAAAATCCCTGATCCATGGCGACGCGTTGTGCTTTTCGATCGCGGCGGCGTCGATCCTGGCCAAGGTCCACCGGGATGCCGCGCTGGCCGCAGTGGGATCGCGTTTTTCCCGATTACGGCTTAGCGCAAAACAAAGGCTACGGCGACGCCGGACCATATCGCGGCTCTGGAACGGCTCGGCCCGACCTCGCTGCATCGATTCAGCTTTGAGCCGGTGCGCGCTTCGAGCAGCCGCCAGGAGTGGACTGGCTACCCGGCGCTGCGCCCCCATCCTGAACAACGTGAGCTATTTGCATGTCCCTGAGCCCGGAAAATACTCCCGGGCTCCCGGGTGAAGATCTCTCCGCGCAGGCGCCTCCGATCCCGAAAACGTGGACTTGGCAGCGCCGCCTGCTGGGGATCTGCTTCGCCATCTTCGCCTTCGAGGTCGGCCTGTTCCTGGTGATTTTCCCCTGGCTGGACGACACCTGGGACGTCAATTACTTCCAAACGCTGATTCCCGCCCTTCAGAACCTCTGGGACGACCCATATTTTCGCGGCGCGGTGACGGGGCTTGGCTTTGTAAACATTTACATCGCATGCCTGGAAGTGATCCGGCTCTTGAAGCGAGCCTGAGGGCTCCTCATTCCCAGAATCCGCCGGTCGCTTTTCCTTGAGTTGTCCAGCTCAAGCGACCAGTTCGCCTTGGGCGAGCTTCACTTCGACGCCGATCTGCACGCTGTCTCCATTGTCGAGCAGATACTTCCCGGCCACCCACGGCACGATCTGTTCCGCGCGGGCCAGCGCAATCTCCAGCGGTCCCTGGAATAGCACCAGGAAATCCGTATCGGTCCAGCGGCTGACGAAATCCTTGTGCCGGAACTGCGAGCCGAGCCTCGTGGCCACTTGCCTGGCGACCTGATCGTCGATCTCGCCGCTGAGCTGGAATTGTAACAGGACGGGAGGCGCCCCGGCGGCCCTGCGCGATTCGATCTGCCGCTCCATTTCGCGACGATTCATCAGGCCGGTCAAAGGATCGGTCACTTCGGATTCTTTCAGGCGCCGCTCCACCGCCGCCAGCTCATTGTGCATGCGCATCACCAGCGACTGCGCTTCGTGACTCATGCTTTCGATGCAACTCAACAGACCGGACGCCTGCAGCGCCACCACTTCCTGCAAATGCTCGGAATCGGTGGGATATGTAGTGTGTTCCATCTGCAGGGCGAACTGGCGAAGGCGCGTTCCGTAAAAATCCTGGCGCATGGCGAGCGACCGCACGATCTCTTCCAGGGCAGCGACGGCGCTCCGCAGTTCGATGCCGTGCTGCGCTACGTAGCCCGAAGCCTTCGCCGCATATTCTCTGAGCTCGGCCTCAATCGCAATGCAACTTTCTTCCAGCGCTTCGGGCGACGAATCGAATGCGAGCCGGGTGCGCAGCCGGCTCAGACGATGTTGATATAGGCCGCCGATTTCGGGGCACGATGTACCTACGCATTCGGCCATCGACAGCAGCACCGAGAGATAGCAGTTCACCGACTTGTGCAGGGCGCTTAGATGCAGATCGTCTGGCATGGCTCCGATTAGACGCTTCCCCTATTCATCGGTGTTTGCGCTCAATTCGAGAATCGGGGAATTGCCTTAGTACCTTAGATCCACACGTTTCATGTGGCGCGGAGCTCTTCGCCGACCCTGCGCAGGCCTTCACGCAGAAATTCTTCGCGCCCGCCGAGCCAGATCCGCACGTATCCTTCGACCCCCAGTTGCTTGCCGGGGACGATCAGCGTGCTCTGGCGTGTGCGGATGCGCTCGCACAGCTCCAGCGAGGGGATTTTCGAGTTGTATTTGATCAGGCCGATCGCGCCGGCCTGCGGCTCGCGCCATTCCAGGAATCCGTTGAAGCTGCGCACCCACTCGCGCGCGATTTCGAGATTCGTATTCAGCACCGCCCGCGTCCGCGCGTAACATTTTTCGCGATTCTCCGCCGTGACGGCGATTCGTGCCAATTGATCCGACAGCTTGTTCGGTCCGATGGTCAAGTAATCGTGTTGCGCCCAGCACTCCGCAATTACGCTCTTGGGTCCCACGATCCAGCCGATGCGCACGCCGGGAATGCCCCAGGCTTTGGACAATCCGCTGGTCACGATAACGCGATCGCTCATGCCCCAGAAGCTCTTCGTGCGCGGCCCGCCAACCTCGGCGCCCTGATAGACTTCGTCCGCGATCAGATACGCGCCAACTTGGTCGACTCGTTTAACGATGCGCTTCATCGCGTCGTCAGATAACATCGAGCCGGTCGGGTTATTGGGATTCGAAACGTAGACCAGCCGAGTTCCACTGGTCACCGCGTGCTCAAAATCGGCCCAATCGGGCTCCCAGCAGGCTTCCGCGCGAAGCCGGAACGTGCGCACCTGCGCGCCCAAACTGCGCGGGACACCCCAGAGTTGCATGTAATTCGGCGCCTCGAACGCGAATCCGTCACCGGAACGAATCTGGCTGAGCGCCACCAGGTAATTCGCCTCGGAAGTTCCGTTGGTCACCTCAATGTGGTCCACTGTCGCGCCGGGATAAATCTTTGTGAGCAGTTCCCTCAGCTCCAGCGTGCCGTTACCCTGGCTGTAGCCGAGGGGCACGTCGAGAAATGTTTCGAGATCGAAGCCCATGTCCATCAACTCGCGCAGGGAGAGCGGCCGCACGCCGCTTTCGCTCAAATCGTATTCGACGAGGTTCTCCCAGGTGGATTGCATCCGTTCCATTTCAAAAGTTTCAATTTTCATAAATTGACTCCGCTATATAGAGGTCTTCTACGCCCAGCCCGGTCAGGTCCGCAACCGAGCTTTCGGCGGCGTAAGGCTGTTCAAGGAATTTACCAATTTCAACGGCCCGCGCGCGTTGATCCGGGGCGTGCTGAAGTTCGCCCAGCCGCTCGCATTGCGCCAGCGAATCGACCAGTAATAACGATGCATCGCGCAGAATGGCCGCATCCAGTTCCTGCTTTCCGTCCGAATCCGCGCCTACGGCGGAAATGTGTGTACCGGGCTCGATGTCGGTGATCAGCAGCAGCGGTTCGCGGGAAGCCGTGCAGGTCACGATCAGTCGTGTCGCCGCCGCGACCGCAGCGGGCGAGCTCATGATTTCGACTTTCGCCACGAATTCGCGAATTTCAGTCGGCGCAATGTTGGACGCGATCCCGCGTCCGGCCCCAAAGATAAACTTGATTCAGCGGAAGAACCGCCGCGTGAAAACGCGCAGTCAATCGAGCCTGTATGCCGCTGCCCAAAATCCCGATACTGCGATCCTTGCGCCCCAGAGCCTGCGCCACCATCGCCGATACCGCGGCGGTGCGCACATCGGTCAGGTGACCCTCGTCGGCGAGATACGCGACCGGCTCGCCTGTTTCGGCCGATGCGAGAAGCATCATCCCGTTGCTCGCGCCCCGAAACGTCGCCGCCATTTTCAGCGCGAAATATTTCCCTCCGCGCCGATAGCTGGATTTCATGTGCACTTCATTGCCGCCGATATTCAAATGCATCGGCATGGGCGTGTCGCATTCGCCGCGCGCTTGCGCGATCAGGGCGTCGCGCATGCGATCGATCACCGCCAAATCGCGAATCCGCGGACGGATCTGGTCGAGCGTCAGGAACTGCACAGGATTCTCTTCACGCTTTCCGCGCTCACGTTGCGTCCCGAAATCACGACCACGGCAGGCTCCGTCAGAGTCCCGATCTTCCCCGTCATGCACGCGGCGACGGTGACGGCCGCCGTTGGCTCGATCAGGTATTGATGATTCGCGAGTATCCAGCGCACGCCTTCCAGGATCTCATCTTCCGTGACCAGCGCGACTCGATCAACCCGCGGCCCCAGCACTCCGAACGTCAGCGCGCCGATGCCTCCTTCGACTCCGCCCGCCATCGTCTCCACCGCGGGAAGTTTGGTAATCGCGCGGCCCGCGTCGAGGGACATTTTTAGCGCCGGCGACAAGGCGTGCTGGCATCCGATGACGGTCGCGCCCTTCGGCTTTACCTGGAACGCGAACCCGCTCGATAACCCTCCGCCGCCCACCGGCACAATGAACGCGCGGGCGGAAGGCGCGTCCTCTAGAATCTCCATCGCCATCGTCCCGCCGTTCGCCGCCATCACGGCATAATCGTCGAATGCCGAAAGAAACGTTCGTCCGTCGGCCTCAGCCATCCCGCGCGCCCAGTCCTCCGTATCATCGTACCCGTCGAATTCGGAGACTCGAACATCAGCGCCCATCGCGACCATGGCTTCAAGCTTCGACCGGTCCACCGACCGAGGAACGCATATGGTCGCCCGCACACCCGCCTCGCGCGCCGCGTAAGCGACCGCTTTCCCGTGATTGCCCGCCGAGCACGTGACCACGCCCTCGCACCGCTGTTTTTCCGTCAACTTCGAGATTCGAAATAGCGCTCCGCGAATCTTGAACGACCCGGTCAACTGCATCGATTCGAGCTTCAGCCACACCGGCACGCCGAGCATCTTCGAAAGCCCCGGCGACGGCTCGACCGGAGTGCGCCGGATCCGCCCGCGCAAGTAATCCGCCGCTTCCGCGATCAGCGCAGCCAGATCGCTATGCGCAGTAGTCAATGGCCGCCTCAGCCAGAATCGACGCCATCTGCGCCACCGATTCCATCTCTACCCACTCGACCGCAGCATGCGCTCCACCGCCGCCCGGACCCATCACCACGGTTTCGATTCCCGCCGCATGAAGCAGCGCCGCGTCCATCCACGGCGTGTCGCCCATGTACTCGGGCGCGCGTCCCAATACGTTCCCGGACGCGCGACTTAGCGCCTGCACGATTGCCGCGTTTTTGGCGACTTCAAACGGTTCGCGCACGAAAAACGCCCGCACCGTTGCCTGAAACGACGGATCGGCCGCCGTCAGCTTATCCACGATCTGCTGCAATTCGGCGACCGCTTGCGCCTCGGTCTCGCCCGGCACGGTGCGCCTCTCGATCTGCAATTTGCAGGAAGCCGCGTAGGTGCTCAAGCCGTCGCCGCCGTGAATCGTCGCCGCGTGCAGCGACGGCGGACCCACCAGCGGATGCGGAGTCCGCGCACGCAGATCGCGCTCCAGCTTCTCGAGTTCCGCCAGAAACCGGCCCATGCGCAGGTTCGCGTCGATGCCCTGTTCGAACCGGCTGCCATGCGCCGCGCGGCCTTTGGTCTCGACGTCGATCCATAAATAGCCTTTGTGCGCCAGGCAAATTCGAACGGCCGTCGGCTCGGTGACGATGGCCGCGTCGGTCTTCACGTGACGAATCAGATCGGCCGTGCCCAGGCTTCCGTACTCTTCGTCGGCGACCGCCGCGATCACCACATCGCCCCTCAGCTTAGTCGACGAATCGACCAGCGCCTTCACAGCCGCCATCTGCGCGGCCAGGCTTCCCTTCATGTCGTAGCTTCCGCGGCCGAACATTTTTCCGTCGCGGACCGCCGCCGAAAACGGATCGTCCATGCCTTCGACGCCCACCGTATCGTAATGGGCATTGAACATCAGGCTTTTCCCGCCGCCAGATCCGCGCAGAGCGCCGGTGACACTGATTCGGCCCGGTTCCGGCTCAAACTGGTGCAATTCCAGCCCCATCGCCGTAAGCGCGCGCACCACGTAATCGCTGATCTCCGCTTCACCCTTGCCCCCCGCCGCGAGCGTCGGATTGATCGAGTTAATCCGAATCAGGTCCGCGAGCGTCGCGAACAGAAAATCGCGTTCGATTCTCATTTCAGTCTTTGATGGGCGCTCTTTCCGCCGATGATATCCAGAAGTATGCAGAGCGGCACTTAGCTTTCCATCATATCGTCCAGAGCCGCTCCCAGTCGCCGCAGTCCTTCCTCGAGCGGCTCCAAATCGCCGCCAATGCCGATCCGGAAATGGTCCGGCATTTCGAAGAATTCGCCAGGCACCACGGTCGTGTCGTATTCGGTGCGCAGCCGTTCGCACAGGCGCCGGACGCTGCCTCGCAGCAATTTCGGAAACGCGGTGGTGCCGAACACAAACCGGGGCGCATCCAGGTCCGCTCGGCTATCGAGGAACCGGTGCAGGGCCGCGCGATTCTTATCCAGACGCACGCGAACATTGGCGAGAATCCGCGGCAGCTCGCCGAATGCGATCACGCTCGCCAGTTCCGCCATGTGCGCGGGAATCACTCCGAGCAGATCGTTCAGTCTCCACATCGCGCGCGCCAGTTCCGGCTCCGCTACGATCCAGCCGCAGCGCAGACCGCTCAAACCGTAAACTTTGGTCAAACTCGACGTGACTACGAACTGATCGCCCAGCAGCGCAGCCGACCTTGGCGCGCGCTCGAACGCGGCGTCCAGATAAACCTCGTCCACCAAAACGCGCGGGCCGATCTCGCCGATGGCGCGAATGGTCGCCTCGTCGGCCAGCGCGCTCGATGGATTATGCAGATTCGCGATGACAATCAGTTTCGTGCGCGGAGTCACCGCGCGTGCGATCGCCTGCGGGTCGAGCGCGAATCCCGATTCATGCGTGCGCGGGAAGCGGGTAATCGTGGCGCCGATATGCCTCGCGACCGCAAGCAGCAGCTCATAAGTCGGCTCTTCGATCAAAACTTCGTCGCCCGGCTTCAGTAGCGTGCCCAGCGTCAGGTAATTTGCCATGGACGTTCCGGTGGCCGCCACGATGCGATCGTCCGGCACGCCGCAATGCTTAGCCAGAGCCTGTTGCAACGGGTCAAATCCGTACTTGCTGGGCCCGCTCAGTTCTAGGTCCTCAATCTTGATGGGCAAGTCGCGCAGTTTCCAATGCGCCATTCCGCTGGTCGCCAGGTTGAACTGCGCATGCGAGCGCAGCTTGGCCCACGGCATATATTGCGAACTCAAGTATTTTTCCTCCAAAGAAAGTAAACCGGCACGCCGGTCAACAGGATTCCCAAGCCGATGGCGCTATTGGCCGGATATTTGTAAATCGTGCTTGCCACGACCAGGAAACACGCGAGGACGAATCCGGCGGTTGTGAAGGGATGCCCCGGCATTCGAAAACCCTCCGAAGCAGGCGTGCGAATGCGAAACACGATGAGCGAGATCCCCGTCATTCCGAACAAAATAAAATCGACTGACACTACATAGTTTAGAATTTGCTCGTAGCGCCCGGAGACGGCGATGATCGTTGCGACCACCCCTTGCAGCGCGATCGCGACCACTGGTGCGGCGGTGCGCGGCGAGATCCAGGCGACGCGGCGGAAGAAGACTCCATCTTCTGCCATCGCGAAGTACACGCGCGGTGCGGTGAGCATCCCCTGGCTCAGGAATCCCAGCGTCGAGACCGCGATGCCGATGGCGATGAAGCGCGCTCCCGCCTCACCCAGCGCGCTCCGCATTACGGCGGAAGCGGGTGTATGCGTTTCCGCCAGTCCGGCCGCGCCCAGCGCACGCACGTACACGTACGTTACCGAGAGATATAACGCCACCACGCCGCTTACTCCGATCACCAGCGCGCGTGGCAGATCGCGCTGCGAGTGTTTCATTTCTCCGGCGACGAAGCTCGTGGTCTGCCAGCCTCCGTAAGCGAACAGCACCGGCGTCATCGCCGCGCCGAAACTGGCGATCGACACGGGATGGTCCAGCAGCGCATGGGTCGACGCGACCGGCTGCGCAATAAAAACTCCCACGCCGACCAGCACACCGATCGCGACGATCTTCAACACCATCAGGGCGCTTTGCAGGTTCGATCCGGAGCGGACTCCCATGCAATTCACGATGGTCAAAGCGCCCAGGGCCGCCGCGGCGATCCACGTATCCGCAACCGGCACGCGCGTGATTTCGAACAGGTATCGCGCGAACGTCACGGCCACCGCGGCCATGCCCCCGGTTTGCGTCACCAGCAGCAGCGTCCATCCATACACGAACGCGACGGAAGGATGAAACGCATCGCGCAGATACGCGTACTGCCCGCCGGCCTCCGGACGCCGCGCGGCCAGTTCCGCATACACGAAAGCGCCTGCCAGCGCGACCACGCCTCCCGCCATCCACGCGCCTAGAATCAGAAACGGCGTGTGGACCTGCTGCGCCACCACATATGGATTTATGAAGATCCCCGACCCGACGATGCCGCCCATCACCAGCATGGTCGCGTCGAACAGACCCAGGCGCCGGGCAAGTTTCACTTGGCTAATGTAACATCTGTAAGAGAGGTCCCTATGAAACCCTTCAGCTTTTTGGTTGCCACGGCGCTAACCGCGACTGCACTGTTCGCGCAACAGCCGCCGGCGCAACATACGCAACTCAAGGTGGGCGATGAAGCACCCGATTTCACGCTCAAGGACACCAACAACAAAGACGTGAAGCTTTCCGATTTTCGCGGCAAGAAGAATGTGATTCTGGCGTTCTTCCCGGCCGCGTTCACGGGTGGTTGAACCCGCGAACTCACCGCCTACCAGTCTGGTATTGGCAAAATCAAGGAAGCGGATTCTCAGGTTCTGGCCGTCAGTGGAGATTTCATAGCGACCCTCAATCATTGGTCCAAAGAGCTGAACGCAGACTTCCCCATGCTCTCGGACTACAAGCGTGAAGTCATGAAACAGTACGGCGTGTTAGGCACGACGTCGTTCTTGGCCAACCGTACTACGTTCGTGATCGACATGGACGGGAAAATCGTCGAGATTATCGAAGGCAATTCGGCGATCGACCCGACCGGCGCGATCACGGCGTGCAGCCGTCTGAAGCATTAACCCCGGACGCCGATCCGCGCTTGCATCTGCGTGGATCGGCGTCCATCAGCGGCCGTCATTCGTATCTCAAGGCCACCAGCGGATCTACCTTTGTAGCCCTCAGTCCCGGAATGATGCACGCAGCCGCGGTCACAGCAATGAGCAAGACCGCCATAGCTGCGAATGTCATTGGATCGAACGCGCTGACCCCGAACAGCAGCCCGCTGATCAATCGCGTCAGCGCCAAAGCGCCCGCCGCTCCCACCGCGACCCCCACCAAAGCCAGACGCAATCCCTGCCCCAGCACCAGGTTCAGCACGTCGCCGCGTTTTGCGCCCATCGCCATTCGGATCCCGAACTCAGTGGTGCGCCGCGTCACCGAGTAGGAGATCACGCCATACAATCCCACCGCCGCCAGCACCAGCGCCGTCCCTGAAAACAGCCCGAGCAGCGTGGTGAGAAACCTCGGCCGCGATCGCACCCCGTCCATCACTTCGTCCATCGTCTGGACCTGCGAGACCGGCAGCGACGGATCCACCGCGCGCACCGCGCCGCGCGCCGCCGAGATCAGCGACTTCGGGTCCCGCGTGCTGCGCGCAACCAAGTAGAGCTGGCGCGTTTGAAATCCCTGCCGGTAGGGAAAAAACAGCTCCGTGCCCGCCGGCTTGTCCAGGCCGGCATTTTTCACATCGGCGACCACGCCGACGATGGTGAGCCACGGGTCCTGGAACCCAGGCCGCACGCGATGGCCGATGGCGCTCTCGTTGCCGTAGTATGTGCGCGCAAAGGTCTCGTTGATAATCGCGCTGGGCATCGCCCCGGGCGCGTCGCGCTGGTCGAAGAAGCGGCCTTCCACCAACCGGATGCCCATGGTTTCGAAGAAATGGTCCCCCACGGTCTGCCAATAATCGATGTTGTGGCCCGGCCCGTTCGGCACCGGCGTGAAATTCTCGATCTGCGTGTCGTTGGCGTTGATAAATCGCTGTGGCGGCAAACCCGCCATGACCGTCGTCGACTGCACGCCTGGAATCGCCGAAACCTGTTCCTGGACCCGCTGCCTGAAGCGCGCCAGGTCCGGAGGATTCGGATAAAGTGTCTGCGGCAAATTGACCTGCATGGTCAGCAGACCTGACGGCTCGAATCCGGCGTTTACGTCGCTCAGTTTCCAAAACGCGCGAATCATCAACCCCGTGCCGATCAGCAGAATCAGCGCCAGCGCCAGTTCGCTCGCCACCAGCGCGGATCGAAACCGGTTTGACGCGATCGACCCAGCGGTGCGCCCGCCCGCTGCCTTCAGCGCGTCATGCAAAGTTCCCGTGGCGATCTGCGCCAGCGGCGCCATTCCAAACAGGAATGCCGTCAACAGCGAGACTCCCAGCGTCACGCCAAGCACCACCGGATCGATGTTCACCTCGTCTGCCCGCGGAATGCTGGCCGACCCGGCCGCCACCACCAGTTTCAGTCCCGCCAAAGCCAGCGCCAGTCCCACGCCCGCACCGGCCAGCGAGAGCAGCAGCCCCTCCGTGGTGAACTGCCGGATCAGTTGGCCCAGTCCCGCGCCCAACGCCTTGCGAATTGCGATTTCACGCTGCCTAGCTTCCGCGCGGGCCAGCAGCAGGTTGGCGACGTTCACGCATGCGATCAGCAGCACGAACGCGACCGCGCCCATCAGCGTCCACAGCGCCGGACGTATGGTCCGCACCACTTCATCGTGCAACCCGTACATCACGATGGGGTGAAGGTCGGGGCTGAACGGATGCATCGCCGCCCCCAGCCGAGCCTTCGATTGCGCCACGTGCACGGTCATTTCATCCTGCGCCTGCCGCAACGTGACGCCGGGCTTCAACCTCCCTAGCAAGAACAAGAAATGGCTGCCGCGCCGCTTGGGATCAGGCGGACCCAATTGCAGCGGCTGCCATAATTCAGGTGCGGGCAGCGCCCCTGGAGGAAACGAAAATCCCGGCGGCATCACCCCGGCAAGATTGGCGTTTCGTCCGTTGATCTGTACTACTTTGCCAATCACTCCGGGATCTTTTCCAAAGGCCCGCTCCCACAACCCGTGCGAAATCACCACGGTTGGCGTCGCGCCCTGAATATCGTCCTGCGGAGTGATCAGCCGCCCGATCTCCGGCGGAACGCCCAGCGACCCCAGCAACCCTCCCGTCACCGCGCAGCTATTCACACGAATCGGATCCGCCGCGCCGGCCAGGTTCACTCCGCCCGTAGCCCACGCATCCAGCGTCTCCCACGAATGCAATTCGCGAGCCAGCTCGTCATACTCCGGCGGCGACGTCGGAAATCGCCGCAACCCGCCGTTCGGAAACGTCGGAAATTCGGTGTACAGCCGGACCAGCCGGGCCGGATCCTTGTAGCCCAGCGGCCGCAGCAACACCGCGTGGACCACGCTGAAAATCGCACTGGTCGCCCCGATTCCCAGCGCCAGGCAAACCACCGCGGCGGCCGTAAATCCCGCGCTCTTGGCCAACATCCTGACGGAATACCGGACATCTTTGAAAAAAGTAGACACGGCTGGTTCCTCAGGTTTATATACGGGCTAAGAAACCAATGGTTACGACTCTTCGATGATTTCGAAGCTGGTGACAATCTCGACTGTCGGCCGAAGGGTCGCCGAGACGCTGCAATATTTGGTGTTCGACAGCTCGATGGCCTGCTTTACCGCCGCTTCTGACAGCCCCCGTCCGCGCAGAATGTGCCGAACCTCCATGCGGCGGAAACTGCGGGGATGTTCCTCGCGCTGCTCGCCCCGGACCTCGACGCGGTAGTCGGTCACCTGCTCGCGCTTCTTTTTCAGAATCGAGATGACGTCGGCTCCGGTGCATCCTCCCAGCGCGATCAGAAGCAATTCCAGCGGGCTCGACGCCGCCGATCGCTGGCCGTCGATATCCAACGGAATGGCATGCCCCCGCGGCGGAATCGCGATCAGGAAATCGTTGCCGGCATAGTGTACGGTTGCGAACGGACTCTTCATCTTTACAGAGTAACGTGATGGTCAAAAAGGGGTCTGACCACTGGAGTCCCCACGGGTCATCAACTCGTCACCCAACGAAACAGGGGCCGTGGACAGAGCGGTCTGCCCCCTTTTTCAGCAACCCTGTAAACTAGAAGCTTCATGTCTGAAGTTCTTACGCTTTCGCAAATCCAGGCCGCCCGGCAAAGGATCGCGCCCTGCATACGGCGCACTCCGCTGACCGCTAACGCGACGCTCAGCGAACGTCTGAGGACCAATGTCTACGTCAAACTCGAACTGTTTCAAAAGACGGGAGCCTTCAAGGTTCGCGGCGCGTTCAATAAGGCGCTGAGCCTGCGTCCGGAAGAGCGCGGCAAAGGAATCGTCAGCGTCAGCGGAGGCAACCACGCCCAGGCCGTCGCCTACGTCGCCCGCGCGCTGGGCTTAAAGGCTCTTCTTCTGATGCCCGAAGGGACGCCGCGCAATTACGTCGAAGCCACGCGCGGGTACGGCGCGGAAGTGAAATTCGCCGCCAACGCCACAGCCGCCTTCGCCGCCGTTGCCGAGTATGAGAAAGAGGGCTGGGCTTACATCCATCCCTTCGACGATCCGCTGGTCATGGCGGGCCAGGGCACGCTGGGCCTGGAGATTCTCGAAGATGTGCCGCAGGTCACCGACGTCATTGTCAGCATCGGCGGGGGCGGATTCATCGGCGGCGTCGCCACGGCCGTAAAATCCCTGAAACCCGCCGTCCGCATGTGGGGCGTCGAAACCGAAGGCGCAGATTGCATGTCGAAATCCCTGGCCGCCGGCAAGATCGTGACGCTCGAAACCATCACTTCCGTAGCCCGCACCCTCGGAGCGCCCGCGCCCACCGAACGCACCATGGAGATCGCCAAACGCCTGCTCGAAAGCATCACCATCGTACCGGATAAAGAAGCCGTCGCCAGCATGAAGTTTATTCTCGAACGCTTGAAAGTCCTTACCGAGCCCGCCGCCTCCTGCACGCTCGCCGCCGCCGAACGTCTGCGCGACAACTTTTCCTCGGGCCGTCACGTGGTGCTGGTCCTGTGCGGCGGAAACATTTCGGTCGAAGACGTGTGCCGCCTCTCCACGCAATTCGGCGTTTAGAATGTGCTGAAAAAGGGGTCTGACCACTCTGTCCCCGAATGCACGGCACTCGCCGTTGAGGAGAGTATCTCCCCGGCGGACAGAGCGGCCTGCCTTTTCAGCTTCCTCAGTGATCGCAACCGACGGGAGCTTTGCTTCACCGGTCCTCGACACCGGCCAGAAATTCACCTGGCGCGTCACCGAGCCGGGCGAATATAACTAACGATTGTTCGCTTCACCCCAAGATGACCGGTAAGCTAATCGTATTGGAATAAGAATCGGTGCCAGAACCGGCAAAACTCGCGCGCTTCGAGCAAGCGATGATGCCCCACTTCGACGCGGCCTACAACCTGGCGCGCTGGCTGACGCGCCGCTCCGAGGACGCCGACGACGTGGTGCGGGAGGCCTATCTCCGTGCCTGCTGAACTCCAGCAACTCGCGAATCGCGGAGTGACTAACTAAATTTCTTAATCGGTGTGTATCTGTGCGAATCCGTGGCTATTTAGTGCTTCGTCCCCAACCCGAGCATCGCCAGGCCCACCAGAATCAATCCGAGCCCGCCCAGCTTCCCCCACGTCATCGCTTCGCCGAAAAACAATTTCGACCACAGGATGGTCCACATGTAGCCGAGCGCCACCATCGGATACAGCACACTCAACTCCCCTACTGCGATGCCCCTGACGAAAAAGACGGACGACAATAAATACGAGACGATTCCAGCCGCCAGCCGCCAGCTTGTCAGCACCGATGCGATTCCCTTCAACCGGCTCGCTCCCGATTTCAGAAATGCGGCTCCAAAGCTGCCGACGAATCCAGCGATGAACACAAACGCCATCGACGAAAGCGGTGTCTTCATTTGCGCGCGCCCCGCCCCAGCATCGCCACGCCGATCACGATCAGCGCGATCCCCGACACCTTCGGAACATTCAAAGCTTCATGGAAAACCACCACCGACAGCACCGTCACCCACACGAACGTCAGTGCGATCACCGGATACAAAGCCGACAGCTCGCCGTGCCGCAGCGCCAGGACCAGCAGCACCATGCTGGCCCCATATAGCGAATAACCCGCGAACAGTTGTGGAGTGGTAAGAATCGAGATTGCCGTCTTGATCAGCGACGGGTGCTCGCCTAACGTTCCCGCACCCGTCTTGATCAACACCTGTGCCGCCGCGCCGATCAGCGTGCAGCAAAATACCAGCAGCAACGATCGGCGCTCCTCGGCTGGAGAAACTTGCGTCAAGATTCTCCAGGATAACGCTATTTAATCGAGACAGTCCCCGTGTTGCTGGTCACCGACCCGTCCGGGGTCTTCACCACCAGCGGAATCCCGTCGCCTGTCGGTGCGCCCGAAGGAACGGTAATATTCACCTGGTAGACGCCTGGATATCCGCTCGGCCCCCAGTACGCTACCGCCGCGCTGATCCCGCCGATCGTTACCACCGGCTGAATATTGGCCTCATGCGTCACGCCGTCGATCCCGCTGGTTCCGTCGGCCACCGAAGGCGTCATAGCGCCGAGGCCCGTCGCATAGAAGAACCCGCTAGCGCCCCGCGCCATTGGAGCCGTCGGATATCCCAGATTCGCGCTGGTCGGAGCCGCGATCTTCGCAGTCCCGTCGGTATCGACAAACACCAGAACCGCGTTACCTTGTCCCGTCGCCGGAATCGTGAAAATTCCTGGAGAGCTCGGCACCACTGGCACGGCTTGTGGCTGAGACGACTGCCCGTTCACCGTCACGATTACCTGCGCGGTAGCCGCCGTCTGCGAATTGCCCAAAATCTCGAACGGCACTTGCGCCGTGACGAACGGAAACGCCCCCGTCGGGGTGCTGGCCTGCAAAGGCGACGGAAATGAATTTCCGTTCGAATCCAAGAACGCGACGCTCAATCCGCCCAGCAACGTCGAATACGGAATCGTGTCCGCGGCCGCAACCGCAGCTCCCGGAAAACTCCCGAAAATCGCAACCAGCGATCCCGGCGCCACCGCCGTCCCGTGCCCGTTGGCATCTTTAGTGAAACTCGCCGCGTTCAGCACGCCTCCCGTGGCGACGCTGGGTGCCTGTGCGAACACCCCCGGCGCGATCGCAAGTACAATGCCGATAAAAAGTGCATTCTTCATAGCCCAAGAATACGGAAAAACCGCCGCCGGCGAATAGAGGATTTTGGACCCTCCCTGGCACATGGTTAACGCGACCGGATCCGCTCCAAACTCTGCTCCACTTCAGGATGTTTCCCTCCATCGCGATCCGCAGCAGCCTGCGCTTCCACCTTAGCCTCCGGCATGCGGCCACCCAACTCAAGCACCTGCGCCAGCAGCCAATGCGGCTTGTACCAGTTCGGGGCCGCGGCGATCGCCTCCCGCAGGGTCTCCTCCACGCCTCGTGCGTCGTTGGCCGTGGCCTTGAAAGCCGCCAGATTCACCAGCGCATTCTGCGGATCGTCGCCCGTTTCCGGAGCGCTGGTCGCCGCCCGAATCGCCGCCGGCCAAATCTTCGCAGTCAGGAACCGCCGTGAAAAATACAGATCCGCTGACACTCCGCGTTCGCGAGCCCGATCCACTAGTTCCGCCGCGAGCCCAGCCTGTCCCCGATCCATCGCCCGCCGAGCCAACCCCAACAGCAAGTCGCCCCAGCTCATGTACACAGCCAACCCCACGAACGGAATCGCAGTTAGCTTAATGAGCCGCTGAAAAAGGGGACTGACTACTCTGTCCCCAGATGCGACGCCCTGCCCGGACCCGGGTGCGCCGCGGTGGACCGAGCGGTCAGTCCCCTTTTTCGGCAACCTCTCGCTCACCAGCATCGCCACACACAAAAAGAAGTACAACTCCGTAGGAACCGTGAACGCCGTGAACTGCTGGCTGACCAGCATCGCGGCGAACGCGCCTCCCAACGCACCCCGAGCACAAGCCAGCCCCAGCGCGACCACCGCGATCAAGCCCGCCAAGCCCGGTACGCCCTCCGAAACCAGCGCGTCGACGAAAATATTGTGCGGCGATTCGTGATAGAAGTCCGGATACGCCCGTTCCAGCGCCAGCGATTCATGCCTCGGAAACTCGATCGCGAACGTCTCCGGCCCATATCCGGCCACCCAGCGTCCGCCCGCCATCCTCAACGAGTCTCGCCATAGCATCAACCGCGATCCGCCCAGCCGATCCTCACTCGACCAGAATGCCCGGGCCCGCAATCGCGCTCCCGCCGGCGAAATATAGAACGCCGCCAGCACGATCGCCAATCCACCCGCGGCCCCGACCCATTTCCAGCTCACCCGCTCCCGCACCGCGACGAACACCGCCCCCGCAATCAGACCCAGCAGAGCCGCCCGAGTCCCGCTCAGCATGATCGCAAACCCCGCGACTCCCGTCGTCGCCAGCGCGGCCCATTTCCACGCGCCGGTCTCTGTGCAAGCCAGCGCGGCCCCGCCAAACACGATAAACAGCAGATACGTCGCGAGATACGCCGCATGGCCGAACGTCCCCGGCGGCCGCACGATCATGAACTGCCCTTCGCCAAACCGGTACCCCGCCGGATCCATCAGCGGATCGACCCCGAAGTACTGGAAAATCGCGTAGATCGCTATCGGCAGCCCGGTGAGAACCGTGATCCGCAGCCAACGTCGATCGCCGCGGCAAGTCCCCGCCGCAGCCGCCGCCAGAATCAACACGGCCAGTTCCGCGAGCACACCCCGCCGTCTCCAGGTGCTGCCATAGAACGAAAACCACCGGTGCGTGGACGCGGCAGAGGCGATCACAGCCGCGATTCCCTGAACCGCGAGAATCCCCCAAAACCACCTCATCCGCCGCGACGAAATCCTGGCCCACGGCATCCACAACGCAACCGCCGCGCCCGCAAGCACAATCGCCACCTTGGGAATCACATCGAAGTAAAAGGACCACCCCGGCAGAATCAACAACGAAACCAGCGCCGCCAGCGAAGGCAGCCACAGACTCATATTCGCTACGTTAACATCGCTACCAGCGACTGGAACTCTCCGGCAAGGCGGATTCAGGATCGTTCGCTTCGTGGGACAATGGAACGGTACTAGTGGAATGAGTAAACGGCACGTGTTTCCTGTCCTATCCCACGTTCCTGAATTCGACCAGCCCCCAGACACAGGTACGGTCTGCGATGCGGATCATTCTCAACTCTGACGTCCTTCACATGAACCGCCTCTTGGCGACTGGGCTTGCGAAGCACATTGATGAGTTTTGTCGCGAGGCGGCGCAAGCAGGCGCCGTTCTGGTGCTCATCAGAACCGTTGTTCTGGAGAATGAACGCCACCAGATGGCGCTGCGAGATGAAGCCATTGCCGAAGTGACGCGCGCATCATCCGCTCTTCAGAAGTGGGGTGTAGCCGTTCCACCGTTCGACGCTGAACAACTGATTCCAAAAGTCAATCTGATAGACTCCCTGCAAAGCACCGGAATTCCAGTCGAAGTTCAGGATCCCACCCTCGATGACTACCGGGATGCGGAGCGCCGAGCGTCTCTTCATCTATCGCCACAAGCAGTAGATGCGAAGAGTGACGAAATGCGGGATCTCGTAATCTGGGTGGCTGCTCTACGCGTTGCTCTACAGCACCGGGGTGGAATGTTGGTAAGTCGGGACGAAGTTCATTCGCACGAGCGTGGTTCGGAGGAAGCTGGAGCCTCGCAGTTGCTTCGGGCGAAATCATTCGATGACGCCCTCGATCAGTTAGGGCGGGTGAGTCCGGCTGGCATCCTTGCCAGGTCCGTTCTTGCGTCGATTTGGAACGAGCTTCGAGCGAATTCCGTGCCCCTTCCTGAAGCGGTGCCCGCACGACGATTTTCCGACTTGCAGTTCAGTGCAGACGATGAAGGGTACGCTGCTACTCGTTTGAGTTTCGAGATCGCGACGGACCAGGGCAAATTTTGCGGCAAGGCTCACATTCGTCGAACAGCCCCTCTCAAAGTCTCAGTAGAGCTTACGGAACTCAGCCTTGCGGGCCGTCAGTGGAATACCGGCTTGATGAGCCTTGCGCTGGCTGGCGAGCTGCCGAAAATCACAAGTCCAGTGGCGGAGCGCATGGCGGACTTACTCGACGCAATAGGAGGCGAGCAATGAATTTGCGGATGGGAAATCAGGTTTTCATGAATGTACAGATACCCTTATTGTGGGGCGAGCGCGCCATCCTTGAGGACGAGCGCCATCGAATCTCGGTCCTCGATCTGTCCGGCGAGAACGCCTGCGTGGAGTTGCTTGCAGACGAGCCGGCGCCAGGCGTGAGCTTTCGCCCCCGAGTTGATGGATTTGTATTTCTCAAAGACGGCGTCGAACTATATAGCTACAACCCTCGGGAGAAGGCTATTTCTAGCATTGCGCTGGGGCTACCAGACGTGCAGATAGGAGCTAGCGGCACTCGCATTGGTGGAAGTCTGTTCTCCGGGAACGTCGTTACGGGGTCCCCGGTCGGAGTAGCCGTAAGCGAGAGAGGCATCGCCATCGGTGCCCCCCTGCCGCAGAAACTGGCGAGACTCACCCTTCGGCGAGCCTCGTAGCAATCACTCGCGACGGTGTCTTAGGCATGCGCCGTACTCGATGCGATAGAATCCCGGTCTCTTCAAGACAGCCGAATCGGCAAAGTCCAAACGGCGCTCCCAGCGCGACACGGATGTTAACGCCGTCGTATCCCCTGATCCCTTTCACCTATTTGACCCCCTCGCCCAACCCCGTATAATCCCCAATAAGGAGCAACCCAACAGTGTTAAGGACGCGGGAAAGACTCGACCCGGACCACGCCGAGCCCTTCCAGGTCGACTCCTTCAACGGATACGAATACCTGCGTCATCTCCGCGGCCGATCGCGTTTTATCTTCATCGTTTGCGCTGCCGCCGGACTACTCGCGCTCGTCGTCAGCCTGCTGCTTCCCAAACAGTACACCGCTACCGCGACCATCGTGATCGATCCGCCCGCCGGCAACGATCCTCGCACTTCCACTGCCGTCAGTCCAGTCTATTTCGAATCGCTCCGGGCTTATGAGCTATTCGCCTCCAGCGACACCATGTTCCAGCGAGCCGTCGAGAAATTTCACCTGCGTACCTCGCAGGACCAGGGAGCCGTCGAAGGATTGAAGCGCCGCATCTTGAAAGTAACCAAGGTCCGCGACACCAAGATCCTTCAAATCGAGACCACTTTGCCCGATTCCAGGCAAGCGCAGGCCGTGGCGCAATTTTTGGCCGATGAAACCGTTCGTCTCACCCGCGCTGCGAACCTCGAAAACGATCAGGATCTGCTGGCCGAAGCGCGCCACCGGGCTGATCTTGCCCAAAAACGCCTCGCGCAGGAGCAGACCGCCTGGCGCGGCTTCAGCGCCCGCGAACCGACGGAGTCGCTTCGTGACGAACTGGACGCGCTGGCCGCTTCTCGCGAGCGGCTGGAGCGCGACCTCTTCGAATCGCGCGCAGAGCTGGCCGAGGCCTCCCTCAGCGCCTCGGACCCGCGCCTGCCCTCGGTTCGAGCCCGCGTCGCAAGTCTCGAAAAGCAGCAGGCCGATCTCGGGCGTGAGTTGCAAACCAAAGGCGCCCTTCTATCCGAACGCGGAGCGCATGCACAGGAGTTCGATCAGCGCGTGCAGTCGGCTCGCAGAGCCTATGATTCCGCCGCCGCCAACGTGAGCGATTTGGAAGCTTCCGCAGGCTCGCGCGGGGAGCGTCTTCGCGTCCTCGATCCAGGCGTCATCCCCGAACATCCTAGCTCGCCGAACATTATCCTGAACCTAGCCTTGGCGCTGGCCGTTGCGTTTATCGTCTGTCTGACGTATGTGACGCTGACGTTCCGCATGTCCGCATGATGGTCTCCCGCAGTTCCTGGAAGAATCAGTTCCTGCCAGGGATGCTGCTGGCGAGCTATGCCGCCTGCGTCGCCATCGCGCGAGGCCCGGCGCAATGGGCGATGGCCGCCTTAGCGGTGGTGATTCCTTTGCTGTACTGGATTCTGCTGAGTCCCAACGCATGGCTGACTCTTTTTTTCGCGGTTACGCTTCTGGCCCCTCCGCTGCCGGTTGCATTCGGAAACTCGGGTCCGCATCCTGCCCTCGCCATCGCCGCTCTCGGATTGGGCGCCGGATTCGTGCGGCTGCGCGAATGGCGCTTTACACGCGAGCTTCTTCCCGGCGTGTTGATGTTCTTCTTCGCCACACTAGCCGTCAGCGTCGCGCCCGCGATGTTGTTCTCAGGAACCGAACTCGGCGTTCAGTCCCTGGCTCGCGTTGGACTGGCCGCCATTTCGATGTACGTGTTCTTCTACGTTTCCGCCGGGCCCGGCCGGCACGCGGCCGTATCGCGGAATCTCGTCTATTGCATCGCCATTGCCTCCGCGCTCTTCGCCTGCCTCGACTTTTACTACCAGTTTCCGGCACCGGCCGGATTCGGCCCGCAATTCATCTGGCTGCCATCGGGAGTCTATCGCCGCGCTCAAGGCCTGTTTTACGAAGCCAGCGCGCTCGGAAATTTCTGCGCGTTCTTTTTGGTGATGACCGCGGTTGCGTTGGTGCGCGGAGCCGGCAGCCGCATCGTCTTGCTTCTCGGCGGGGCGGTCTTTTCCACGGCTCTGATGTTTTCTTATTCCCGCTCCTCGATGCTGAATGTCGCCCTGGCGATCGCCGCGCTCGCCATCCTGGAGCGTAAGCGCCGCGCGATTCGCCGCATCGCCGTCGCCACCGCTGCGTCGCTCGCTGTGCTCATTGTTGCTCTGTTCCGCTGGGCTCCTGAATATGCGGCGCTCTACTGGACCCGCCTGTGGGCCAGCCTCCAATACGCGCTGTCATCGAACGAAGTAGTCCTCAGCGGGCGCGTCCAATCGTGGCGAATCCTTGGAACCTTCCTGTTGCAGCATCCCTGGCACGCGCTGATCGGAGTGGGATATAAAACCCTCCCCTACTCCGATTTCATCGGCCAGCCCGTCGTCGCCGACAACATGTATCTCAGCATGCTGGTGGAAACCGGGATCGCCGGCCTTGCCGCGCTGCTGCTGCTGAATTTCGCGATCCTCAAGGCCGGATTCACCGCCGCGCGCTCGTCCGATCCGGAAAAATCGTTCTACGGCGCCTGGATCTTCTGCTTCTGGCTGGCCGAGTCCGTGCAAATGCTCTCGGCCGACCTGTTGACCTTCTGGCGAGTCCTCCCGCTGTATCTCTGGGTCCTGGCGATGGCGGTTCGCCGGACATGAAAATCCTGTTCCTCGAACAGTTCAGCGAGCTAGGTGGCGGCCAGCGCAACCTGCTCGATCTGCTGCCCGCGGTTATCGCACGAGGTTGGAAGGCAGTTGTAGCAGCACCCGGTGCGGGACCCTTATTCGATCGCGCCCGCGCTATTGGAGCCGAATCCCTTCAGATTCCGCTCGGCAATTATTCAAATGGCCGGAAGTCCGCGTTCGATACGGCACGCTTCCCGTTCGACACGATGCTGTTGTCGCGCTGGCTCGCGCGTCAACAGTGCGACGCGATCAGCGTCGGCGGAGCGCGCCTTCTACCCGCTGTCGCCATGGCCGCGCGCGGGAAAAAAGTAATCTTCCAGGCTCAGCACTTCTTTGAGGACGCGCGCGCTCTCAAAGTGGCTCGCTGGGCGATCCGTAAGGCGGGCGCAACCGTGGTCGCGAATTCGAAGCACGTGGCTTCACAGTTCGAAAATGCGCGCGTGGTTTATAACGGAGTCGAGGAAATTGACTTCACCGAACGCGAGTTCGGAACCCAGTGGACCCTAGGCATCATCGGTCGAATCGCGCCGATGAAAGGACAGGCAGATTTTCTCAGCGCAGCGGCAACCTTGACCTCAAGATTGCCGGCCGTTACGTTCCAAATCTGCGGCGAACCGATGTTTTGTCCGCAGGAATATGTCGACCAGGTTCATAAGCTTGCAGTGGGCTTGCCGGTCCAGTTTTTGGGCTGGCGCGATGACGTTGCATCGGTGCTCTCCGGGCTGAGTCTCCTGGTTGTTCCTTCCAGCGACGCAGAAGCCACCACGCGAGTGATTTTGGAAGCATTTTCCGCCGGCGTCCCTGTCGTCGCCTACGCCTCCGGCGGCATTCCCGAAATCATCCGCGACGGCGAAACCGGTTTTCTGGTCCCCGAACGTACACCCGAAGCCCTTGCGCAAACGGTCCTAAAAGCAACGAGACTCGATTTGCGCCGGATCGCCCGAGAAGCCCGCAAGGAATGGGAAAATCATTACTCGATCCACCGCTATCGCGAGCAAATGATGGAAGTTATTTTACCCACCCCGGCACGACGTATGCGTACAGCATCGTAATCAACCCGACCACGGTCGCCATGAAAATGCTGTGTTTCAGCGTGAACCGGAACAGCCGCCCCTCTTCTTCCCGCTTGATTCCGGTAGCAGCGGCCGCAACCGCTACGCTGGTCAAACTAATCATCTTCCCCATCACGCCGCCGCTCGAATTGGCTGCCGCCATCAACGCCGGATTCAACGACAACCGGTCCGCGGTGATCACTTGCAGCGTCCCGAACAACGCGTTGGCCGAGGTGTCGCTCCCGGTGAGAAAAACTCCCAGCCATCCCAGCAAAGAACTGAAAAACGGGAACATAGCGCCGGTCGCGGCGAACGCCAACCCCAGCGTTGCAGTCGCGCCGCAGTAGTTCATCAAGAACGCCAACCCGACAACCGTTGCGATCGTGAGCATCGGCAAAGCGAGTTGCCGCGCCGTCATCCACGTCCAATGCGCCAACTTGCCCGGCGAAACCCGCAATACCACCGCCGACGCGAAAACGGCGAATAAACACGAGGTTCCCGATGCCGACAGAAGGTTCAAGGTATACGTAGCGCCGTACTTAGACGCCGCGGCCGTGATCGGCGGCATGCGCAGGACCAGTTCGTGCAAACCTGGCCACGGGAATACGAACGTGGCGTGATTCAGAATCGCTTTGACGTCGGTCAATCCCCACAGGCTGACGAACACCACCAGCCAGACGTAAGGCATCCACGCGAGCATCACGTTGCCGTGCGTATGCCGGTGCGGCGTGGCTTGTACGGCGTCTTTCGGGTGCCAGACGCGCATCAGTGCAATCAGTCCGCCGATCGCGCACAGCGATGCCAGGATGTCGGTCAAATACGGACCAATATAGTTGGACGAATAAAACTGCGCTCCGGCGAACGCGATTCCGCACACCGCCGCGGCAGGCCACACTGCGCGCAAAGCTTTCACTCCGCCCATCACCAATACCAAGTACATGGGAACAAAGACGGAAACCGGCGCGCAGATGCGGCCGACGTCGGCGGACAGCGTCGCCATGGGAAGTTTCGTCACGGTTTGCAGCATCACCAGCGGCGTTCCGATGGATCCGAACGCAACCGGCGAAGTGTTTGCCAACAAGCAGATTCCGGCCGCGTAGAACGGCGAAAATCCCAGCCCCGCGAGCATCGCTGCCGCGACTGCCACGGGAGTTCCAAATCCGGCCGCGCCTTCGATGAACGCCCCGAACGCGAAGGCGATCAACAAGGCTTGCAGTCGCTGATCGCCGGTCAGACTGCCGATGGAGTCCTTAATAATCTCGAACTTGCCGGTTTCGACGGTCAGACGATACAGCAGGATCGCGGTGAAAACGATCCAGCCGATGGGCAGCAGCCCGTTCGCCGCGCCATAGAAGGCCGCACTGACCGCCATCGAAAACGGCATGTGATAGACCGCCAAGGCGACTGCCATCGCCGCCGCGAGTCCCGCCAGCGACGCCATCCACGCCGGCTTGCGCAAAATCCCCAACAAGACCAGCAAAACGAAAATCGGTAACGCGGCGACAAGCGCCGATATTCCAAGACTGCCGGCAACGGGAGCATAAGTCTGCGGCCACATGTGCGTACCATCTTACACAGCCTCCGCAGCCTCTGGCTGTTTTGGTCGCCGTGAAGGTCCACGGACGCTGCTTGTATCGGTCTGCGCGGTGCCAGCCTACGGCTGTTTTGGTCGCCGTGAAGGGTCTCGGACGCTTGTTGTGTCGATCTGCGCGGTGCGATTCGCTCGCCTCCTGGTAGAGTGTTAAGCGTGCGACTGGGCTGGCTCGACTACGGGATTCTCGCGCTGTATTTCGCGTTCGTGATCGCGATCGGCGTAATGATCCGGCGGCGGATGCAGTCGAGCGAGGATTTTCTCACCGCGCGCCATTCGGTTCCACTATGGATCACCAGCTTGGCGTTTCTGGCGGCGAATCTAGGCGCGCAGGAAATGGTGGGGATGTGCGCGTCGGGCGCGAAATACGGGTTGATGACCGCGCATTTCTACTGGCTGGGAGCCGTGCCGGCGATGCTGTTCGTAGGCGTGTTCATGATGCCGTTCTATTACGGCAGCCGCGCGCGAAGTGTGCCGGAATATCTGAGGCTGCGTTTTGATGAGAAGACTCGCACGTTGAACGCGGCGACGTTCGCGGTGATGACGCTGTTTTCTTCCGGCGTTTCGATGTACGCGTTGGGAAAACTGTTTCAGTTGATGCTGGGATGGGATTTCACCAACTGTGTGATGTTGTCGGCGGCGATCGTGCTGGTGTACACGTTCTTGGGCGGGCTGACCAGCGCGATTTACAACGAAGTGTTGCAGTTTTTCCTGATCGTGCTGGGGTTCGCGCCGCTTTCGATTCTGGCTGTGGCTCGCATCGGAGGGTGGCATGCGATGGCGTCGCGTCTGCCCGCAGTGATGACGGAGACGTGGCGCTATACCGCGCGCACTTCTGAAAATCCCATGGGAGTGGAGGCGTTCAGTCTGGTCGCGGGACTGGGATTCGTGCTGTCGTTCGGATATTGGTGCACGGATTTTCTGGTCGTGCAGCGAGCCATGGCCGCGGAATCGATGTCGGCGGCGCGGCGGACTCCGCTGATCGCGGCGTTTCCGAAAATGGTGTTCCCGTTTATCGTGATCGTGCCGGGAATCGCGGCCATCGCGCTGAGTCACATGGGAATCGGATATGAGCTGCCGAGCAAGCCGGGCGGGCTCGATTACGACCAGGCGCTGACCACGCTGATGGCGAAGTTTTATCCCACCGGAATGCTGGGAGTCGGGTTGACGGCGCTGATGGCGTCCTTCATGAGCGGCATGGCCGGCAACGTGACCGCGTTTAATACCGTTTTTACTTACGACCTGTATCAGGGCCACATTCGGCCCAATGCGCCGGATCGCCATTATTTGTGGGTGGGGCGCGCGAGTACGGTGGGAGGGATCGCGCTATCGATCGCAACGGCGTATCTGGCTCGGGAGTACAACAACATCATGGACGTGCTGCAACTGGTGTTTTCGTTCGTCAACGCCCCGCTGTTCGCGACGTTTCTCCTCGGGATGTTCTGGACGCGGACGACGGGGCACGGCGCGTTCACGGGATTGCTGGCGGGAACGACGGCCGCGGCGCTGACGCACGGACTGACAGTGGCGGAAAACAAGGGCGGATGGATTGCGGCGGTGCACACATTTCCGTCGACCATGGCGCAGAATTTCTGGATCGCGATTTGCGCATGGTCGGTGTGCTTTGTGGTTACTCTGGTGGTCAGTCTCGCGACTACGGCGCGGGCTGAGGGAGAACTGCACGGGTTGGTCTACGGTCTGACGCCGATTCCGCACGACGCCGGCGAGCCATGGCACCGGCGGCCGGGTCCGCTTGCTGTGGTGGTGGGTGCGGCGTTACTGGTTCTGAATCTGATCTTCTGGTAAAGAGCATGAGAGACCTGCGCGGACCGATCGGACTCTTTTTCGCCATTGCCGGAATTGTGCTGGTCGCGATTCCGGGGGCGCGCGCGCAGCTTACTGATGTTCCCGTGAATTTGTACGCGGGGGCGACGATGCTGATCTTCGGAGGAGCGATGTTGTGGCTGGCTTGGCGCCGATCCTAGCGCGGTTTCACGAAGTGTATCCGTCGGCCGGCGAGCCGCGGGTTTGGCGCGCGCCGGGCCGCGTGAATCTGATTGGCGAGCATACCGATTACAACCTGGGTCTGGTCATGCCCATGGCGATCGACCTGGAGTGTGTTGTCGCGGTCGCGCCTTCCGATGACGGCTGGCTACGGGTATTTTCGGACCGGTTGGCGGAAGGAGCGCAGTGGCGCGCTTCGGACGCGGGCCATTTTTTTCCGTGCGGAGGCTGGAGTGATCGCGTGGCTGGAATTGCCTGGGAACTCTCGCGGCGAGGCGTGACGGTGGCCGCGCAGAATGTGTTGATCGAGTCCAGCGTAGCGTTGGGTGCGGGATTGAGCTCGTCGGCTGCGTTGGGGGTGTCGCTGGCGTTGGCGCTGGGCGGGGCTCGGGAGGCGCTGGAACTCGCGCAGTTGACGCGCGCGGCGGAAACGGATTTTGTGGGGGTCCCGTGCGGGGTGATGGATCAGTTCATTTCGGCGCACGGGAACGTGGTTTTGCTGGATTGCCGGTCGCTCAAGTGGGACGCAGTCACGCTGCCGGAAGAGGTCGCGGTGGTGACGGCCAACTCGATGGTGAAACATGAGCTGGCGGGGCCGGCGTATCGAACCCGAGTCGAGGAGTGCGCGGCGGCGGCGCGGCGGCTGGGGGTCTCGAGTCTGCGTGACGCATCGCTGGCGCAGATCGGGCGATTGGATGGCGTACTGCGGAGACGCGCCCGGCACGTGGTGACGGAGAACGAACGAGTGGAGGCGTTCGCAGCGGCGTGTGAGGTGCGGGACTTGCACGGCATGGGGCGATTGCTGGTGGAGTCGCACGAAAGCCTGCGGGACGATTATGAGGTGAGCTGCGCGGAACTGGATTTTCTGGTGGAGACGGCATTGAAGGTTCCGGGAGTGCTGGGGGCTCGGATGACGGGCGGGGGATTTGGAGGCTCGACGGTGAACCTGGTGCATCGGGATGCGGTGGGAGCTCTGGAAGAGGCTTTGGTTACGAACTACCAGCGGTACTGTGGGCGGGTCCCGGAGTTGCATGTTTGTGTCGCGTCAGCGGGGGCTTCACGGCTTGCCCCGTAGAGGCGCTGAAAAGAATGGAGGGAGGTTCCGAAACATTCGCCATTCGAATGGATCTGAATGCCCCTTCTTATCCGCCCTATCAGGGGATGCTCTCTGTTCTTGAGTGTGTGTGACACGCCACCAGGCGGGTGTTTCACACAGACGCACCAGGCTCTGGGGCCCGGCGGCGTGACTGCGTATTCATGCAACTTTATGGTTGCGCTTCAGCGCGATCTCGTCTAGTATGCAATAGAAAGGTTGCATAATGAGCACAGATCGAATTGCGAAGAAGATCCTGCTGCGGGCGCCGCGCAAGCGAGTGTGGCGCGCTTTGGCGGATTCCCACGAGTTTGGAACCTGGTTTGGCATGAAGTTCACCGGCCAGTTCGCACCGGGCGCGCAGATGAAGGGCGTGATTGTGCCGACCTCGGTGGATGCCGAGGCCGCGAAGGCGCAGAAGCCGTATGAGAACACGCCGTTCGAGATCACCATCGACCGGATGGAACCGGAGCGGCTGTTTTCGTTCCGATGGCACCCGGGCGCGGTCGATCCGGCAGTGGACTATGCGGTTGAACCGACGACGCTGGTCGAATTTATGCTGGAGGAAACGCCGGAAGGGACCATGCTGACGCTTACCGAGTCGGGCTTTGACCAGATTCCGCTGGCTCGGCGGGCGAAGGCGTTCGAGGGGAACGACCGCGGCTGGACGATGTGCATGACGCTGATCGAGAAGTACTTGGCCCATGGCGCGTAGCGGACTGGCGAGATGGAAGGACGCGGCGCCGGTGTTCGCGGCGCTGGGGGATGAGACGCGGCTCAAGCTGGTGGTCCGGCTGAGCGCCCGAGGCCCGGAGTCGATTACGCGGCTGACGGCCGATTCGCGGGTCACGCGGCAGGCGATCACCAAGCATCTGGAGGTGCTCGCCGGCGCGGGGTTGGTGCGGGATGTGCGGAAGGGCCGGGAGCGGATCTGGGAGTTCGAGGGCGAGCGGTTAGACGAGGCTCGGCGGTTATTGAAGGAAATTTCGAAGGGGTGGGACGTGCGGTTGGAGCGTCTAAGGAGATTTGTCGAAGAATGATCTTGAGATTTTTCTTTTGCGCTCCGCACTAGACTTGCAGATTGTCCTCCGAACCGTGAATAGGCGTTCGGCTGCCGCTTCGCCACGGAAGTGCGCAGGCGGGCGCCTATTCTTCTTCCAAACTGGCATCCTATAGAGGATGCGCGTCAGGGATCTGGCCGACTGGCTTCAAGCGAAGTGGGAAGGCGACGGGGAGTGCGACGTCCAGCGGGTGATGTCCCTGGAAGATGCGGGACCTGACGAGCTTTCTTTTGTTAGTCATGGCCGTGCATTGAAAGAGGCCGCGGCTTCGCGCGCGGGCTGCCTGCTGGTTCCGGAGGATTTCGCGAACGATACGCAGCGGACGATGATCCGAACGGCCGATCCTCGAGCGGCTGTCGCAAGAGTGATTGCGAAGCTGCATCCCGCTGCACACTTCAAGCCGGGGATTCACCCTACTGCCGTCATAGGTGAACACGCTGAGATTGCCGGCGATGCGTTCATAGGGCCGCTAGTGACGATTGGGGCTCGGGTGCGGATCGGGGCCAGGGTTTCGGTGGGCGCGGGGTCGGTGATCGGGGATGACGTTTCGATCGGCGACGGATCCTTACTGCACGCGCGGGTTACGATTTACCGGGATGTGAGCATCGGAAAAGACGTCGTACTGCATTCTGGTTGCGTGATCGGGGCGGATGGATTCGGATTTGTGCTGACCGGCGGGGCGTACGAAAAATTTCCGCAGGTGGGGCGGGTCGAAATTGGGGATCGCGTCGAGATCGGGGCCAACTCTTGCGTGGATCGGGCAGCCCTGGGGGTGACGCGGATCGGGGAAGGGACTAAGCTCGACAACATGGTGCACGTCGCGCACAACTGCAAGATCGGACGGCATGTGGTGATCGCGGCGCAGACCGGGTTTTCGGGCGGGGTCGAGGTGGGCGACTACGCGGTGATCGGCGGGCAGGTGGGCGTCGGTCCGAAGGCGAAGATTGAGGCTAAGGCGGTGCTCGGGTCGGGGAGCGGGGTATTGACTTCGAAGATCGTAAGGGCAGGAGAAGTGATGTGGGGGACTCCGGCGCGTCCACTGAAGCAGTATCTGGCGCAGTTGGCGGCGTTGGCTAAGTTAGCGAAGAAGAAATCTTAGCCACCGATTCGACATTCATCCTTTTTAGCTGGCCGCAGGCGGCGAAGACGTCCAGGCCTCGGGGCTTGCGGATGAAACAGGGCAGCGACCGGCGCACGATCGTCTTGAAACGCGGCGACGCGGGCCGGGTCGGGGGTCTCGAAGGGAATTCCCGGGCCGGGATTCAGCGCGATCAGGTTCACCTTGGCGTTCAGATTCGCCAGCAGTTTCACCACGCGGCGGGCATCGGCGTCGGTATCGTTGACGCCTTTGAGCAGCACGTATTCGAACGTCAGCTTTTCCCACGGGCGCAGCGGATACGCGCGGCAGGCCTCGATCAGATCCTTCAAGATGATACTTGCGGGTGATCGGCATCAGCGGCTGGCGCTGCTCTTCGGTCGACGCGTTGAGCGAAATCGCCAGCTTGGGACGGACGGGCTCGCGCGCCAGTTCGGCGATTTTCGGGATGATGCCGGAGGTGGAAAGCGTGATGCGGCGCGGCGAGATCGCCATGCCTGCGGGATCGGTCAGCAGCCGCGTCGCTTTGATCACGTTGGCCAGGTTGAGCAGCGGCTCGCCCTGGCCCATCATCACGATGTTGAGGCGGTCGACATTGGCGGCGAGGCCGTGATCGGCGGCCACGCGCAGGACCTGACCCGACGATCTCGCCGGCAGTCAGGTTTCGCTCCAGGCCCATGCAGCGCCGTCAGGCAGAACTTGCAGTCCACGGGGCAGCCGACCTGGCTCGAGATGCAGATGGTCGAACGCTCGCCTTCGGGCATCCAGACGGTCTCGACGGTCTTGCCGTCGGCAAGCCTCAGCAGGTAGCGGCGCGTGCCGTCGGCGGAATCGTAACGGCGTTCGATGGCGGGCAGGCCCAGCGGGAATCCTGGCCAGGCGTCGCGCAGCGGCTTGGGGAGGTTCGAAATCGCGCCGAAGTCCGTGACTCGCTGGCGGTAAACCGCATCGTAGATCTGGCGGGCGCGGAAGCGCGGGATGGGCCGGGCCCAGAGCTGCCTCGAATATCGGCAAGTTCCATGCCTACAATAGTTTGCGGCACTGTCTTCAGTGTAGCATCGAGTTCATGGTATCGCGCGCGGTACGATAGAATGAGGCATAAATGCCATCGCGCAGCCGGACGCCCCATAAACCTCGCGATATCGAGCGCGCGGTCCTGCCCAACGGCATTCGCGTCGTCACCGAACGCATGCCGCACGTGCGCAGCGTCTCGGTCGGCATCTGGATCGGCACCGGCTCGCGCGAGGAGGAGCCGCGAGGAAACCGGGATTTCGCATTTCATCGAGCACATGGTGTTCAAGGGCACCAAGAACCGCTCGGCGGAGCAGATCGCGCGGTCGGTGGATTCGATCGGCGGCGGGCTGGACGCGTTCACTTCCAAGGAACTGGTCAGCTACAACGTCAAGGTGCTGGACGAGCATCTGCCGGAGGCGTTCGACGTGGTGGCCGACCTGGTGCGCAATCCGCTGTTCGAGGAAGAGGACATCGAGAAGGAAAAGGGCGTCATTCTCGAAGAGCTGAAGATGGAAGTGGATAATCCCGAGTACCTGATCCACGAGATCTTCTCCAGCAACTTCTGGAAAGGGCACGCGCTGGGGCGGCCGATTCTGGGCACCAAGCAGACCATCCGCAGCTTCGACCGCGACAAGGTCGAGAACGCTACTACCGGCAGTTCTACACGCCGTCGAATATCCTGATCACGGCGGCGGGAATCTGAAGCACAAGAAGCTGGTGCAGCTGGCGGAGCGATCATTTCGGCGATCTGAAGCCGCGGCCGCATGCCCGAAGCCGATGGAGGCTCCGCAGCCGCACGCGCCGCTGGTGTTCCGCGAACAAGAATTCGCTGGAGCAGGTGCACGTGTATCTGGGCGTGCCGTCGATTCGCGATGCCGCATGAGCAGCGCTTCGCCTGCTACATCCTGAACGCGATTCTGGGCGGCGGGATGAGCTCGCGGCTGTTTCAGAACATCCGCGAGAAGCAGGGGCTGGCGTACACGGTTTACTCCGAGCTGACCATGTATCGCGATGCCGGCTGCATGCTGGTTTACGCGGGCACGTCGCTGCAAGTCGGCGGGCAAGGTGATCGAGTCGATCGTGCATGAGCTGCGCGAGCTGGTGGATCATCAGGTGACTGCCGGAGGAACTGCGCCGGGCCAAGGATCATCTGAAGGGCTCGTTCGTGCTGGGCCTGGAATCCACGTCCAGCCGCATGGGCAATCTGGCGCGGCAGGAACTGTACTTCAAGCGGTTCTTCTCGCTGGACGAAATGCTGGAGCGCATCGAGCAGGTGACCGCGGACGAAGTGCAGGAGCTGGCGCAGCAGTTCTTCGATCCCAAGCAGCATGGCGGTGGCGATGCTGGGACGCCTGGAAGGTTTCCGAGTCCGCCGCGAGGACCTGATCGGCCCGGTCGTTCGCTAAATGCAGCATAACAATGTCGATCGGTCGCGGCTGTCGGGCTGGCGCTGCTGTTGGCTGTCGGCGGCGTTTGCGCTCGACACCTCCAAACTCAAGCCGACCGGCTACGTGAACGATTTCGCGCACGCGCTGGATGCCGCGAGCGCAGCAGACGCTGGAAGCCTACTGCGGCAATCTGGAGCGCGCCACCGGCGCGCAGATGGCCATCGTGCTGGTGGATACGCTCGACGACGAGCCGGTCGAGGATGTCGCCAACCGCCTGTACCGCGAATGGGGCATCGGCAAGAAGGGCAAGGACGAAGGCATTCTGATGCTGCTCGCGATCAAGGATCACAAGCATCGCGCGAGTCGGCTACGGGCTCGAGCCGATCATCACCGGACGGCTACGCGGGCGGCGTGCTGCGCGGCATCCGGCCGATTCTGCGGCAGGGAAATTACGGCGGCGCGCTGCTGGCGGCGGCGCAGCAGTTCGGGCAGCAGGATCGCGCAAGCGAAGGGCGTGGAGCTGGCGGCCTGAAGTCGGCAGGCGCGTGGCGCCGACATCGGGCGCGGGGCAACTCGATTCCGTTCCCGCTGCTGATCGGCGGATTTTTTCTGCTGTTGTGGATCATCGGCCGGTTCAGCGGAGGACGCGGCGGCGGCGGCACGGGATTCCTGACCGGCATGATTCTCGGTAACATGATGGGACGGCGGCGGCGGCGGTTGGGGCGGCGGCGGCTTTGGCGGCGGCGGTTCGGGGCGGCGGAGGCGGCGGATTCGGCGGCTTCGGCGGCGGCGATTCGGGCGGCGGAGGAGCTTCGGGCGGCTGGTAGATCGGTAACTAATGGACGAACTGAAAGAATTGGTGACGAAACTCGAGCACGCCTTCAGCGACCGGCTGGTGTCCGTGGTGCTGTACGGCTCGGCGGCGTGCGAGCGATCATCACGCCGAAGTTTTCCGATCTGAACGTGCTGTGCGTGCTGAAAGAGATCACGCCGCGGGAGCTGATGCGAAGGCGAGCCGATTCTGCGCTGGTGGCAGCGAGCACGGGCATCCCTCGCCGCTGCTGATGAGCGAAGAGGAAGTGCACAACTCGGCCGACTGCTTCCCCATCGAATTCCGCGACATGAAGGACCGGCGCAAGGTGCTGTACGGCGTGGACGTGATCGCCGATGTGCAGGTCGACACGCAAGTACTACCGCGCGCAGGTGGAGCACGAGCTTCGCGCCAAGCTTTTTCGGCTGCGACAGCAGGGGGCGCACGTGTTGTCGGATCCGGCGGCGCTGCTGAAGCTGTGCGTGGATTCGGTGACCACGTTCTGCGTGCTGGGGCGGCATGCGCTGGCGGCGGGCGGGATCAAGGCGAAGACGGAGCGGCGCGCGGTGGTGCAGCAGTTGGCGCGAGACGCTGAAGATGGATATGACGCCGTTTGAGATGCTGCTGGATATGCGCGAGGACAAGTCCGGGCGACGACGGTCGGGCGATCCGGGCGAACTGTTTGCGCAGTATCTGCGAATGTGATTCGTAGAATGGTCGAGTTTGTGGACCGGTTGGAGGAGCAAATCATGAAAGATCGCATTGGTTGTATTGGGAGTGATTGTTCTGCTGGTGCTGATGGTGGGCGGCAGCCTGATGGGCTCGCGCAACGAGCTGGTGACGGAGCGGGAAGCGGTCAAAGGCGCATGGTCGCAGGTGGACGTCGCGCTGCAGCGGCGCGCCGGATCTGATCCCGAACCTGGTGGAGACGGTGAAGGGTTTCGCCAAGCACGAAGAAAGCAGTGATCGATGCGGTGACCGATGCGCGCGCGGCGATGATGGGCGCCAAGACGCCGGCGGAGAAGATCGCAGGCGAACGAGCAGCTCGATTCGGCGCTGGGGCGCCTGTTCGTGGTGGTGGAGAATTATCCCAACCTCAAGTCCAACGAAAATTTCCTGCGGCTTGCAGGATGAGCTGGCGGGCACCGAGAACCGCATCGCAGTGGAGCGCCGCAAATACAACGAGGCGGTGCAGAAGTACAACACCGATATCGAGCTGTTCCCCAAGAATATCGCCGCGTCGATGTTCGGGTTCCAGCGCGAGGACGCCTACTTCAAGGCGGATACGGGGGCGAAGGAAGCCCCTAAAGTGAAGTTCTAGCGACGTAGAATGGCTTTATGAGCACCGCTCGATATGTTCATTGGCAGAACGGTGAAATGTGGCTCGGTTATCTTGAGGATTTTCCGGACTACATGACTCAGGGCGAGTCGATCGAGGAGTTCCAGGAGAATCTCCGGGATCTTTACAGAGATCTGACTCGTGGAAAAATTCCCGGAGTCCGCAGGGTCGCTGAATTGCCAGGCGGTTAGCGGATCTTGCGGACTGCGTAAACATAACGACGTGCTCCCGGCCTCGCTCGCGACTCAACCAGATGTGAGTGATCTTCGGCTTGGTGATCGCCGTACCTCGCGACAAATTCGGCGTACTCCTTCGAGGGCAGCATCAGCTCCGGCCGTAGACCGCAGATTTCTCCTTCGCACTGGTGCGCCGGCTCTATTGCCACGCAATCGGGAACGTCAGGTGGTCCGAGTAAGTCTTCTTCCGTGAATTGAAACTTCGGCATGACGCTAATCCTCCGACGGTTCCATTCTACCGCCTGCCTAATGGATCGACGCGCTGCCGCCGAATATACGAACGTGTTGGATGCTGGCGTGCTGCCCGTTGACGAGAAGCCAGATCATTTCTACTTGCGGTACGTAACTCTTGGCCAGATAGTCGCAGAGCTGAAGGTTGTGGCCGTTTGGTGGCTCTATCTTTCAGCGGCAACAACGGTTGTCACTCTGATTCTTCATGCCGCGAAGAGTGGAGAAGTTAGCAAGCTCCTTCCCGACGTACTTCTCGCGCAGATGCGTCGTGATGTTGGCGGACTTGTTTCGTGGCTCGGCTTCCCGAGAGCGTTCTGGTACTGGCTGGCCATTCTGGTCTCCAGCTGGTTTTTGAATGAGTTCTTTGGAGGAGAGACGATTACGATTCCAGACCTCAGCTTCGTAGCTTGGGTGCTTCTGAACGTATCCATCGGCGGGGTGATCGTCGCCGATGCTCTACTGCCGCCGTGGGCGCTGGGACCTGTTTTCTGCGCGCTGATCCAACTCCCCACTTTTTACGAACGACTGGTCGAGGTGGGAAGAATTAACCAAGAGACGATTGGGCTAACAACGGAGACGATCGTTGGACCGTGACAGATATTAAGACATCCTAGCTGGCAGGCTGCTGCGACGTTCGGTTTTCCTTAAACGGTTCCTTGATCTGGGTGGAGGTTTCCGGGGCCGGCGATGAGAGACCGGACGTGGATTTTCAAGGGCTGATGACTTGAGCAAAACGGCGATCAGTTTTCTAACTCTCTTCTGGTAGCTCCATTTCTTCAAGGCGTTCAGCGTCGGCTGCGTAGCGTTTCAAAACTCGAATGGAATTGCCGGTGCTGAAGCCGGCTCCTCTCAATCTTCGATAAGCCGAGGCCAGATACTTTTGATCTGCCAGGAGCACGCCCAAATTCTTGCCACGAAATTTGCGCTCCAGGAATTTTTCGATCATCCCGATTTCATCTACTTCGGCGAAGGATGCCTCGGCGGTCTGCTTGGCGAGCGCGGGAGCTACGCGGCGGGCCATCAGGTCGTGCAGGACGCGGGATTTTCCGAAGCCGTCGTTTTCGCGTCTCCATGTCGAGAAGGATTCGGCGAAACGTTTGTCGTTCAAATAGCCGGAGTCCTTCAGGCGACCCAAAACGTGCTCGACGTTGGCAAGATTCGACGCGCGGCGTTTCAGTTTTTCGCGCAGCTCGGAGGAGGTTTGGGCGCGGCCGGCGAGGGCTCGGGCGGCGTAGGCGAGCAGGCCGTCGAGATCCAGCGGTTTGGAGGCTTTGCGCGGCACAATAAACGTTTCGTCCTTCAGAGTACTACCGGAGGGGAAACTTTGTGCGCTGGTCCTTGAGTTGCAGTAGACTTGAACCAGGTAGATATAGAAAAAGGAGAAGTGAGGCCATATGGAGGACGACAGCAAACTGTCTTATTTTTTCCTAGGACTGGGGCTGGGAGTGGCTGTGGGAGTGCTGTTTGCGCCGAAGTCGGGCGAGGAAACGCGCCAATTGCTGAAGAGCAAAGCGGGCGAAGGCGCAGACTACGTGAAACGCGCCAGCTCCGACTTGCGCGACCAGGCATCCGAGGCGATCGACCGCGGCAAGCAGACCATCCAGAAGCATAAGGACAACCTGAGCGCGGCCGTCGACGCCGGCAAACAGGCTTACCGGGAGGCGGTAAACAATCCTAGCGACTAGGACCTCGAAGACATGGATCAGAACCTGCTTATCATCATCGCGGTATTCGTATTCGTGGCGGCGGCCGCCTTATGCATTCAGGCCGGGTTTCTGTTCGGCATCTACAAGGCGACGCGGAGGATTGAAGAGAAGACCATTCCATTAGTGCCGAAGGTGGAGGCGCTGGTGGAGAGCTCGCGGGCCGTGGTGGATGACAGCAAGGTCCAGATTCGTGAGATCACGCTCAAGACCAACGAGATTCTCGACGCGACGCGGAAGCAACTGGCGCGGGTGGACGAAGTGATGCAAGATGCGGCGGCGCGCGCGCATATTCAACTGGATCATGCGGAAATGGTGGTCGACGACACCATCAATCGCGCACAGGAAACCGTGACCCTGGTGCACAACGGCATCATGATGCCGTTGCGCGAGATTCAAGGCGTCGCGGCGGGATTGCGCGCGGGACTGCGGTTTCTGATGCGCGGGCGGAATGATAATCCGGTGCACGCTACCGCGGACGAAGAGATGTTCATCTAGCGCAACAGACCGCTCTGTCCACCGCGGACCCTCTTGGGGCAGAGTGGTCCGTCCCGTTTTTTCAACTGACTTTTTGGCGTTACACTGGGGGAACAGTGTTTCGCTTGTTGTGGGTACTGGCGGTTGCCTCGTACGGGTTCGCGGCGGGGCCTTCGGCGGCCGAACTGGCTAAGTCAATTCGCGAAGCCGGGCTCGATCCGGACCAATGCTATCGGGTCCGCGATGTGAGTTTTCAAAAAGAAGACATCCGCCTTTATTTCACCGACGGCTATCTGATTTTTTCGAAGCCCGTGGCGGGCCAGCGGCGCGGCGCTGTGTTCACGGCCGACGTTGAGGGCGGCGACGGGGAGGTGCTGTTGCTGCCGCCGTTCCGAGGGGAGCGGCAGTCGCTGGCGATGTTCACGCAATCGGCGAATCTGGACGAACATTTTCGCGAAGCCCTGATGATCTTCACGGATGCCTCGGCGCAGGCGCTGGTGGATCGAATCGGGAAGGAAGGCACGGGGCGCAAGGCGCCGGAGATCGGCGTGGCGATGGCGGAAAGATGGGGGCCGGTGCTGGAGAATGTCCAGAGCGGCTTTCAGATGCGGATGGTGGAGGACCTGCTGGCGCCGGCAGAGGAGGGCGGGATGCTGTTTCTCGCCCTGGATGGACGGAAATTGGGTAGCTTCGACATGGTGTACGATCCGCGGTCGCGGGAACAGATCGTGTCCGGGCAGCTGACCCAACGCAACGGGCGCCTGACGTACAACATCTGGACCAGCTTCGCGGCTCGCAGCGCGCGCACGGGGGTGAAGAAGCCGCAGGCGCCGTGGTTCACGCCGTCAGACTTCCGGATTCAGGCGGCGCTGGACCCGGACTTGAAGATGAAGGTGACGACGCGGGTGAAGGTTCGTGTCGGCGCCAGGCCTTTGCGCGTGTTTCCATTCGATATCTCGTCGCAGATGACTGTCACAGCGGTGCGGATCGATGGTGCGCCGGCCGAGCTTTTCATGCAGGAATCGCTGCGCGGACGGGCGTTGCGCGGCAGCGAGAACGACGTGTTCCTGGCCCTCGCGCCGGAAGCGCTGGCAGCAAACAGCGAACACGAGTTCGAGTTCGATCATGAAGGGTCCGTGATCACGACGGCGGGGGACGGAGTGTTTTTCGTCAGCGCGCGCGCAACCTGGTATCCCCGCGCGGCGGAGGCGTTCGCCAACTACGACTTGACGTTCCGCTATCCGAAAGCGCTGACGCTGGTGGCGGCGGGCGATGTGGCGGAGGATCGCACCGACGGCGACTGTCGCGTGACGCGGTGGCGCACGCCCAGCCCGATCCGCCTGGCGGGGTTCAACCTGGGCGACTACGAAAAAGTGCCGGGCAGCGCGCCGGGGTTCACCATCAACGTGTATGGGAACCGGCATCTTCAGACGGCGCTGCAACCCAAACCGCTGCCCGCAACGATCGAACCGCCGCCGGGAATGCGGCGGCCGTCGATCGACCCGTTGAACGCCGCATCGGTGTCCGCTCCGATAGCGCCGGATCCGTTGGCGCGGCTGCGAGCCGTGGCGCAGGACGTTTCGTCAGCGCTGGAGTTTTATTCGTCGAACTTCGGTCCGCCGGCGCTGAAGACACTGACGGTGGCTCCTATTCCGGCAACCTTCGGGCAGGGATTTCCGGGGCTGGTGTATCTGTCGACGCTGTCGTATCTGAATCCGAACCAGCGGCCGCCCATGCTGCGCGATGAGCGTCACCAGGTGTTCTTTTCGGAACTGATCGCGGCGCATGAAGTGGCGCATCAGTGGTGGGGCAACGTGGTGACGGTGGACACGTATCAGGACGAATGGTTGATGGAAGCCCTATCGAGCTATTCAGCGCTGCTGTGGCTCGAAAAGAAGAAAGGCTCGAAGGCGCTGGACAGCGTGCTGGACGATTACCGCGACCATCTGCTGGCGAAGGATCCGGAGGGGCGCACGGTGGAGTCGGCGGGGCCGATCACGTGGGGACCGCGCATCGAATCGGCGGGGATCCGCGATGCATGGCGATCCATTACATATGAAAAGGGCGCCTGGATTTTCCACATGCTGCGCAAGCGCATGGGCGACGATCGATTTTTGAAGATGCTCGGCGAGATGCGGAAACGCTATGAGTTCCGCGCGATCTCGACCGAGCAGTTTCGCGATCTGGCGAAGGAATTCGCTCCTCCCAAGACGGGAGCAAGCGGGGTCGACGCCATTTTCGACAATTGGGTGTTCGCGACCGGTGTGCCGGAGCTGAAGCTGAAGTCCTCGGTGAAGGGCGTGGCGCCGGCGGTGAAGATTTCCGGGTCGATCGCGCAGAGCGGAGTGGACGACGATTTTTCGATCGACGTGCCGGTGGAGATTCAGTTCGCCAAGGGCGCGACGCAGACGCTGTGGGTGCGGAGCTCGAACGACGGCGTCACGTTCACGGCTAAGGTGAAGCAGGTTCCGTCTCGCGTGGTGCTGCCGACGAGCGTGCTGACGAAGAAATAGCTCCACCCGCGCTTCCTATTAATTTTATAATTGACACCGATTCGGCCCTCGGTGTACAGTTGACCTATTAATTCGTTAATCGTGGAGGCGGCGTGGCGCGAAAGAAGTCTTCTCATCTGACCGATGCAGAACTGCGGCTTATGGACGTGTTGTGGGAAAAGGGATCGGCTACGGTTTCGGATGTTGTCGAGGCGCTGCCAAAGAATCCACAACTTGCATACTCGACCGTGCTCACCACCATGCGGATTCTTGAAAATAAAGGCTATTTGCGGCACACCAAGGACGGGCGAGCGTTCGTCTATCATCCGGTGGTGGGGCGGGAACAGGCGCGGCAAAGCGCGGTGAGCCACCTGGTCCACCGGTTCTTCGAGAATTCGCCGGAGTTGTTGATGCTGAATCTCATCGAAGGAAGGAAGATCGATTCCGAGGAGCTGAAACGGCTGCGGCAGCGGATCCAGGAGGCGAAATCATGACGGCGCGGATTCTGGCGGCATTGGTAAACGGAGCCGTGCTCGGGTCGATGGTGACCGCCGCGGCGTGGCTAGCGTTGAGGATCGCTCCGCGACGCATGTTGAACGCGGCGACACGATATGCAATCTGGTGGGCTGTGCTGGCCGTGGTGGTGCTGCTGCCGGTTGCGTTTCTGCCTGGGCATTCCGAGAGCGCGATCGAATGGGCGCCGGTAATTGAGAGCGCGCCTGCTATGGAAGGGCCGGCGGCTACCTTCGCTTCGAATCCGGTTGAGTTTGTGGCAGGCGATGGTGAAACTCCAACGCGATGGCCGCAGTTTCCGGTGGAAATTGCGGGCGGGACGTGGGCGGCTCGGATTCTGATGGCATGGGGAGCGGCCGCGCTGCTCATGCTGGTGCGGCTGGCGATCAGTTGCGTGTTGCTGGAGCGTCGAAAGGCGCACGCGTTCGCTCCCCCGGCACACTTAGCGGATCGACTTGTTACATGGCTCGCGATTTGCGGGACGCGGCGGCGCATTGCGCTGGCAGCCTCGTCTGAGATCGCAACGCCGATTGCGGCCGGGCCCCTGCGGCCGTCTATTTTGATCCCGGCGACTCTGTTCGCCGAGTTGGATGGGTCCGAATTGGACCAGGTCGGGTTGCACGAAACGGCGCATCTGGCGCGGCGCGACGATTACGCGCTCATGCTTCAGCGAATGGTGGAGGCGCTGTTTGCGCTGCATCCGGTGGTGCGGTTGATTGCGCGCCGCATCGACCTGGAACGGGAAATCGCGTGCGACGATTTTGTGGTCGAAGCGACGGGGCGGGCGCGCAATTATGCGGAATGCTTGACGCGCATCGTCGAGTTGTCGGGAGGGGTGCGCGGATCGCTGGTGGCGGCCGCGGCGACCGAAGAGCGCTCGCATCTGGCGCGAAGAGTCGAAATGCTGCTCGACCGGACGCGTCATACCGGAACGCGGTTGTTGAAGGCTCGCTTGACTGTGGTCATAGTTGCGCTGGGCGTGCTCGCATGGATGGCGGCGAAGGCTCCGGGGCTGGTCGCGTTCGGGATGCCTCTGGAGCAGAGCATTCAGCAGTTACCGGACCCGCCGGCGCCTCCGTCTGCGCCAGCTCCTTCGGCTGCTCCCAGGAAATTCATCGATGAGGAGATCAGAGAGCAGCGTTACGCAAGCGTTGGTGCCGACATTCCCGACGCGCCGGCGCCGCCCGAGCCTCCTGCGCCTCCTGAAGCGCCGCAGCCGCCGAGTCCGCCTTCTCCTCCTTCGCCTCCGAGTCCACCATCACCTCCTTCTCCTCCGTCTCCGCCCTCTCCGCAAGTGGATTTGTGGGGTAACAACGATCAGGTGGATTGGCACTCGCGCGACGGGCTCAACGGGCGCGATGGTCGGATTCACGGTAGTGTTGAATTCACAGACGACGAATCCGACGTGAAAAGCGTGTCGCCGGGAGGATGGTTTTCCTACGAGGAGTCCCACGGTTTTTCGAGTCGGCGGTACCAGGTTATGGGCGATGGAGCGATGACGCGGCGCTACACCGTCGACGGGCGGGAGCGCGCGCTGGATGAGGAAGGCCGGGCATGGCTGCGAGCATCCATTCCCGAAATACTGCGGGAAACGGGAATCGACGCGGCCGCGCGGGTGCGGCGGATTCTGCGTAAGAGCGGAGCGCAGGGCGTTCTGAGCGAGATCGCTAAGATTCACAGCAGCGGAGCGAAACGGCGCTACATTCAGGAACTGGTGCCGATCGGTAACCTGAATACGGATCAAAGCCAGGCCGTTCTACGCGTGGTGCGCGGAATCGCCTCGGACGGCGACAAAGCGTCGATTTTGATCTTCCTGGCCAAATACACGCTGAAGGACAATCTGCGCGATTACGTGTTCGATGCGGTTTCGACCATCAATTCCAGCGGCGACCGGCGCCGCGCGCTGACCGAGATTGCGCGCGAAGATCCAACGCAGGCGACGCTGAGCGCCGTCGCAAAATCGACCGCGGGCATCGCGTCCGATGGCGACAAGGCGACGCTGCTGGTGGAGCTCGCACAGCATTATCGCGGCAACGAAGACATGCGGCGGCCGTTTTTCCGCGCTACGGAATCCATCAACTCGTCGGGTGACCGTGCGCGCGTGCTGGTGGCCGTGATCGAAGGCTCGGGCGACCATCGCGACACCTTGGTGGACGCGCTGCGGGCCACAGCGACGATTCCGTCGGATGGCGATAAGGCTCGCGTGCTGGCGAATGCGGCGAGTTTCTGGAAGGACGACGATGGCGTGCGGCGCGCGTTTTTCGATGCGGCCAATGCAGTGAATTCATCGGGTGACCGGGCGCGGGTTTTGTTGGCCGTCGTGAACCGGGGCGGCGTGGGAGCGGCTTCTCTGATCGACGCGGTGCGATCGGCCGACCGGATTCCGTCGGATGGCGACAAGGCCCGCGTGCTTTCGAATGTGGTCGCGCGATCGGATGCTTCGAATGATGTTCTGGTGGCGGCGGTACAAGCGGCGTCGCGGCTCAACTCGGATGGCGATAAGGCTCGCGTGCTGGTGGAAGCGGTGGAGCGCTCCTCGGGCAAGCCGGCCGTGCGGAACGAGATTCGCAATGCGGCGAAGACGCTGCACTCGGATGGCGATTACCGGCGCGTGATGGAGGCGCTCGACCGGCAGACGGCCTTGTAGCTACTTCGACACGTGGCAGCCGACGCAGCGGGTTTGATCGACGGGCAGGGATTTCGTCTCCATCCACATGCCGGCGCGCTTGGCGTATGCGGTGTCAGGCAGACTGGCGCGGATGAGCTCAAACAATTTCTGAGCTTTGGCTTGGTCGCCTGCGCGACTATAACCTTCCGCTAATCCAAACAGAAGTTCGCCGCGGGGATGCGTGCCGAGTGTATCGAAGTAGGGTTTTTGCAGGTCATAGGTGCGCTGATAGTCGGCGAGACCGTCGGCGATCAGGGGCTTTGCCATTTCGGGAGACGGCAGGTAATGCGACATCTGCAAAAGCACGGCGCCGCGAGGAATGCGCACCCCGACGCTATCGGGCTCCAGATCGACGGCGGCTTGCATTTCCGCGAGACCGCGAGTCCACAAGGACATGCCGGTCTGCTGGTCGCCGCCCTGAAACGCCTGTCCGGCCTGGAATAGGAGCCCGCTGCCATGCCAAACCATCGCTTCGGCGTATTTTGGATTTTCCGCGAGCGCGGCGTCGGAGGCTTTCATGCCGCGGCTTAGCGCTTCGGTATCGCCGGCGAATCCCGCGAAGAAATCCTGACGCACTTTCAGGTCGAACCGCTGCGGCGTTTGCGCGTGCAAGGTGGACAGGAAGCCGATCGCAAAGCCAAGCGCCCCCGCGACGGCCAGCTTTAACGTTTTGCCTTTTCCGTTGAACGTCATGCCTGTAAATACCTCTGGATCGAAGATAAGTTACAGGGCCCGGGAAAGCTTCGGGAAACCGGCGAACGGCGGAAAAAACCGGGTCAACGACGGGCTATTGCAGGGCCGCCTGTAAGGTCCCGGTTTGGCGCAGGACATTGAGACGCGCGCGATCGGCAGTGTGTTGGGCTTCGTAATAGGCCAGCCATTTTTCATTTTCGAGGGCGCGGGCCTGCTCGACGGTCGCCATGGGGAGGCGGCCTTCGTTGTACTGCGCCAGATCGATGGAGATCTGATCGCGGGTGACGTCCAGATCCGCGTGAGCATAGTCGCGCGCGCTCTCGGCGCGCTTCACTTCCTGAAACGCGCGGCGAAGATCGGCGGTGATGCGGCTGCGCGTGCGGTCGACTTCGATCTTCATCTTAGCGATCTCGATTTCGGCCTGTTGGATGTAGGCATGCGCGGAGGGACCGGCAATGAGCGGAACGGTGACGGAGACGCCGAGTTGGCCATTGTTGGTCTGGAACTGTTGATAGTAATTCTGGTAATAGTACTTTCCGAGCAGCTCGTATTGCGCGACGGCGCTGACTTTCGGCAGGCGCGCGGCCTGGTAGCCTTTGATCTCGAGCCGCTTCGATTGCATGACCGATTCCAGGCGCTTCAGCTCAGGGCTCAGCTCGATGGCGGATTGGATCGATTGATCCTCGGATACGGGGACGGTCAGGGCGGGACGCTCCTCGGAGGCGCGAACGCGATCGTCGGGCGCCAGGCCGAGGGCCATGGCGAGCGACGTTTCGGCATTGATCGAATCGAGCGTCAGATTCTCGACCGTGTTCTTGGCTTTCTGAAGCGCGAGGTTGGCTTTGCTGGCTTCGATGGGAATCTCGCGTTTTTCTGCGACGCGAGCCTGAATTAATTCGAAGACTCGCTGAAGATTTTCCACTTCCCGTTCGGCGGCCTGGCGGCTGAGGGCAGCTTGCGCGGCATCGAGATAGAGAGAGGCGATTCGATACACGACCTCATCCTGCTGGCGGTTGGCATCGATCCCGGAGGTCCGGACATTTTCGCGAGCGGCGGCGACCTGGTAGCTTTGGGAGCGGTCGAAAAGGGTCCACTGCGTCTGGGTCTGAAAGATAGAGGGCGCGTTGCCGTCAATGCTGGCGGGGTATCCCCAGGTTTTCGCGCCTCCACTGCCGGCGACGACTTTGGGGACGAAGGGGTCGTGGGTGATGATGACTTGCTGGCGCGCTTTCTGCTGGTCGAGCCGCGAGAGCAGCAGGTCGGGATTCTGGGTAAGGGCAAGGTCGAGTGCCTGGCGCAGGGTCAGAGTCTTTACTTCCGCGGTGGCGCAAAGCGAGGCGAGTAAGAAGAAAGCGATTTTTCGCATACTGACACCAGTGTAGAATGGGACCGATGGGATTCGACGATTACAAAGTAGTGATCTATCGTAATCAGCCGGATGGTTGGGTAGCGGAGATCCCGGCGATCCCGGGCTGCTACGCCCTGATGGACAGCCGCGAGCAGGCGCTCGAGGAGCTGAAGGGCGTCTTCGAAATGATCGCCGAAGAATACCTCGAAAAGGGACGTGCACTTCCGGCCGACACGACCGAAATCGTGCATGCCTAGCGCGAGCAGAGGAGTTTCGCCGCGCAGCGGTCAAGCTTGGATTCAAACGGGGTCGTACCAGGGGAAGCCACGAGCGCTGGGTGCATGCAGATGGGCGCGCTACAACGATTCCTATCCACGGCAGCCGAGAGATCGGTGGACCGCTTTTCCGCCAAATCCTTGGCTAGCTTGGAATCACGATCGATGAGTTCCGTCGTCTGAAGTAGCGGCCCTTCGCAACCCTGCGTCACAATAGATTTTTATGCTTAAGTCGACTATTTTCCGCGAATACGATATTCGCGGCGTGGCAGAAACGGAGCTGCTCAGTCCTGATGTCGTCGATCTGGGGCGCGGGCTGGGGACTGTGCTTCAGAGGAAAAGCGGACGGCGCATTAATCTGGGCCGCGATTGCCGGCTCAGTTCCAGGAGGCTGCGCGACGCGCTGCTTGAAGGGCTGATGGACTCCGGTTGCGAGGTCACTGACATCGGGGTGGTTCCTACTCCTCTGCTGTATTATTCCGCGGTTCATCTGAAAGCCGACGGGGCGGCGATGATCACCGGCAGCCACAATCCCAGCGAGTTTAACGGGTTCAAGACGGTTTGCGGATCGGGGACGATTCATGGCGATGAGATCCAGGAGGTCCGGCGGGTGATCGAGGCTCGCGATTTCTTAAAGGGCCGCGGCACTTCTCAATCTGTTGATCTGGTGAATTCTTACGTGGATGAGATCGCGCCCCAGTTCCGGTTCGAACGACGTGTCAAAGTAGTGGCCGACGCGGGCAATGGGACCGCGGGCCCGGTGATGCATCGATTGTTCGAGCGATTGAATTGCGATGTGACGGAGCTGTTCTTCGAGATGGACGGACGGTTTCCGAATCATCATCCCGATCCGACGGTGCCGGCGAACCTGGCGCGGCTTCGCGAAGAAGTTAAGTCGACGCGGGCCGATCTCGGGATCGCGTTTGACGGAGACTCGGACCGCATTGGAGCCGTGGATGAGAATGGCGAAGTGATTTACGGCGACATGCTGTTGTTGATCTACGGACGCGAGATCCTAACGCGCAAGCCTGGCGCGACGTTCATCGGCGAGGTGAAGTGTTCGCAGGTGCTCTACGACGAGCTGAAACGGCTGGGCGGGAATCCGATCATGTACAAGACTGGGCATTCGCTGATCAAGGCGAAAATGAAACAGGAGCACGCCGAGCTGGCGGGCGAGATGTCAGGCCATATGTTTTTCGCGGACCGCTATTTCGGTTACGACGATGCGTTGTATGCGGCGTGCCGTCTGATCGAGATTGTCGCGGCCAGCGGCAAGCCTCTTTCCGCGCAACTGGCGGGCGTGGCGAAGACAGTTTCGACCCCGGAGATCCGCATCGATTGCGCAGATGAGGCGAAATTCCAAGTGGTAGAGCGCGTGGCCGAGCACTTTCATAAACTGCGGCCAGTGATCGATGTGGACGGTGTGCGAGTTCTGTTCGAGCAAGGTTGGGGATTGCTGCGCGCGTCGAATACGCAGCCGGTGCTGGTGATGCGCTTCGAGGCGGCGAATGCGAAGTTGCTGGAGCAATACCGGCGCGAGATGGAATCGGCGCTCGAGGCGGCCCGCGTAGCGTCGGCTTAAAAAAGCGCGGCGTCCCTTGAACGCCGCGCGATGAAACAAGGAGAAGAAGCCGGCGCCGAAGGCCGCCCTCCGAACCGGCCCTCGGCAACTAGAGAATCCCACAGAAACGTGGATGAGCCTAGACCTTACGGGCGATTTTTCAAGGCTACCAGTACTGAGAAAAGGGTACCTGGCTCATGGATTTAGGCGGCCGGCCCGTATGAAATGAACCCGTTACGGGTCATCACCTCATCGGCGACGCGGCGGGCGTCTTCTTCCACGTAGAAAAACGCGCCTACCCGCTCGCTGCGGAAGATGATGCCGCCGCTGTACTTGTCGGGCTCGACCAGATAGTCGACGCCGGCATCGGTCAGGAGTTTTTCCAGGCGCAGGGCTTCTTTCAGCTTCTTGGCGATGTAAATCAAGGCGAGCTCTTGATCGCCGAAAAAATCAGGATCGCGCCGCACGGGTGGCTCTAACGCATGACCCGCGCGACGAAATTCTGGTAGCCTTCCGGGCTCAGTTTTTTGACGTGTTCGGCGAACGCGGCGCCTACGGTCTCGAGATTTTTCAGATAGTTGGGGTCCTGGTACTGGGCGCGCCATTCCGCGAGGATCGGCTGGACGCGGGTCCACACGAAGAGAAGCTCGCGGCCGCTCTGGAAAAACAACTCCTGGTTGAGCACGCCGGCATGGATGAACGACGCCACCATGTCCCAATACGTCATCACCTGGCGGGCGTAGGCGTTCATATCGGAGCCAACGGGACACAGCTTGTTGAAGTCGGCCGCGGTTTTCACTTTGAAGTTGGCGGAAAACCAGGCGCGGGCTGTACGCAGCCGTTCCTCGCGGCGGAAATTGTAGAGCTTCAGGATGAGATTCACGTCATCGTAAGTCGCTTGAGGCATATTTCAGGGTAGCCCATCGCCGCCTCTGTTCGCCCCATCTCGTGCGGTTCGTTCGCCGACTTTGGTGGCCGGCTAGCGGCGATACACTATACAGATGCTTCGTTTTTGCATTGCCTTCACGATCGGAGCCTCGCTGCTCCAAGCCGCCAGCCCTTTCGCCGGGCGATGGGATATCGACATCACATCGGGAAGCGAAAAATATCCGGATTGGATGGAACTAGTGGAAAAAGACGGGACGCCACAGGTGCGCGTTCAGCCTCGCTCCGGCAGCGTGGTACCGGCGAAGGATGTGAAGCTGGACGGATCGCATCTGACGTTGTCGTTCGGCCGCGGGATCACGTGGGACCTGACCGTGGCGGGCGATAAGATCACCGGCACGCAGAAACGCGCCGATTCCGTGGCGCAGGTGGCGGGCGTGCGCGCGCCGGAGCTAAAGCGGCCCGAGCCCAAGGCATGGTCCAGTCCCGAGGCGGTGTTCAACGGGAAGGACCTTACCGGATGGGAGCCCGACGATGCATCGAAGAATCATTGGGTGGCCGACAACGGCGTGCTGCTGAATCAGGAACATGGCGCGAATCTTCGCACCACGCGCAAGTTCGACGACTTCAAACTGCATTTCGAGCTGAATTGCCCCGACGGCGGAAACAGCGGCGTATATCTGCGCGGGCGCTATGAGATTCAGGTCGCTTATGAGAAGGAACCGGACAACTTCCACAGCATGGGATCGATTTACGGGTTTATCGCGCCGTCGGTCGATATGCCGCGGAAACCGGGACAGTGGGAGAGCTTCGACGCGACGCTGGTGGGACGCACACTCACGCTGGTGCGGGACGGCACCACGATCATCAACCACCAGGAGATCCCCGGAATCACAGGCGGCGCGCTGGATTCGAACGAGGCGCAGCCCGGGGTGTTCTACATACAGGGCGACCACACGGGCGGCATGAAGTATCGCAGTCTTACAATTTCGGTGCCAAAACGCTGATCCGTTATTGCTGCGGCTGAGGCTTGGTCTCGAACGTGATGCTCGTGTCCGCACCGAACTTGCGGTAATTGCGAAACTCGATTTTGTTTCGCGCGCAGGTGCTGGTGCCGCGGACGCAGCTCAGGACTTCGGCGTCCACCGGTAACAGGAACTGCTCCGGCGTGGACAAGCGGACGAAGTCGTAATCGGTGGCGGTTTCCACGGTATCGAACGGGAACAGGATCGGCATGCTCTTGGCCTGCTGCTCAATGCGCAGCGCGCGGGAGGTCTGTTTGTCGATCCAGATGGAGCCTGAATAGGCGGCGTAATAGAGCTGCGATGGCGCTTCGATGCGCCAGTGCGAACGCTCGCGCGGCACTTCGAAGTGAAATACGTAGGTGGTGCGGCCGTGAATCGTTTCCGTGCCGGTGCGGCGGAAGGTGGCTCCCGTGCCAGGATCGAGCAAGCCTTCGAGAATGCTCGAAAACTCGCCGGTGGAGTGGGTGCCTTCGATATCCTCCATCGCCTTGTTTACCGGTTTGTTGTTGATCTTGATGTTTTTGTAGGATTCCTTGCCGTTCTCGTAGGCCACGTCGGAAGTCACGATGTCGAGCGCGTCCCAACCCTGCTTGGGATGTTCGCTCTCATACCGCGTGGTCACCTGCTGGCAGAAGAAATTGGGCAACACGCCGGAGAACTGCGCTGCCACGTCGCGCGCCTTCGCAATCACAGCGTCCTCTTCAAATTGGGCGCGGGTAGTACGCGGCTCGGCGGGCTTCGAAGGAATTACGGGCCCGGCGGAAGCGGATTCTCCACTGCTGGCCGAAGCCGCGGGAGCTGGTACGTGGAGCTTGGGCGCGGGGGTTCCGTGCCGCAGCGAAGGCGGGCCGGAATCGTTGGCGTCGCGAGGCAAGTCCGCCGGGCGCATCGTGGTTGTCGGGCGACTATCGGGAAGATCGTCGGGATTCACGGCCGCTTGCTGCTGGGGGGGCGGTGTAGGCGCTGGACCAGCCTGAGCCGGCTGCACGTTGCTGCCGTCGTCATTCTTGCGCCGCAATACCGGACGATCGTCGCCAGGGTCGCGCTGCGGAGCCGAAGCGGAAGTGGACGTGGCTGCCTGGCCGTCGAGCCTGGGAAGATCCCAGTTTTCGGCTGCCGCGGCGCGCTCTTCGGGCGTGCCTGCGTGGTCGAATCGAACTTCGGTGGCCGTGTAGTAGCCTCGATCGTCTTCGGTGGAATCCACGACCACGTGGTCGCCGGGACCGAAGGTCGAAATGAGCACGTTCTTGGTATCTTTCTGAACGACGGTCGAAGACGCCAAGCGATACGTGATGATGCGGTGGTCGTCGGCTTCAATCACAAACTGGCTTCCCGCGGTCGCGCGCATCATTCCATAGGTCGTGATGGGGACCGTCGTGTTCTGGGGAGCGTTACGGCCGCGGCCTTGCCGGCCGATTGGCCCGCCCTGTCCGTTCGGCGGATACTGACCGGGGTACTGGCCCGGCGGATATTGTCCGGGATATTGACCTGGCGGATACTGTCCCGGAGGATACTGTCCCGGATACTGCGCTTGGGCGGCGATGCCGAGCGCGAACACCACCATCGTCAGGCGAACGGCTCTCATAGTTATTATGATGACGCTTTTTTAAGCTGCCTGGTGTACGGTTGTGTTTTGGCTCTGAGTATATGAATATGAATTCAGGTTCGTATATGAAGATCAAACTTGCGATTTACGGCTTCGCGATCTGGCTGGTTGCAACCCTTGCGCTGCGCTTTTGGGGACAACGCTGGTTGCATCCCGGTCATGGGAGTCGGATCGTCTTGCTGTTTGCCGTCAGCTTTGCAGTAGTGGCGTGGCTGGTGCGGAGATTGTGCCGCCGGCTTAACCTGCCGCGCGAGGAATGGCCTGCGGGTGCGATCTCCTTGTTGCTGGCAACGCTGCTGCTCGATCCGTTTTCGAGCGCATTTTTTCCCGTGGTGTTTCCGAACATCGCTCCGGAGGCGGCTGGGCTTTTCGGAGGCTGGATGATCGTCTGCTGCGCAGGCGGTTTGGTAGGCGCGCTTGCCGGGAAATGAATCGGCGCGTCCGAATCTGCTCGGCGGCGAGGATTTGCTGCCGGCGCCGATGCAGAAGCGGAGCCGCGAGAAGCGGGATCGCCTGAAAGGGGCCGCCCTGGCATTGTTCGGCGAAAAGGGTTACGAGAGGACGTCCATTGAAGAGATCGCGCAGCGGGCGAATCTCGCGGTGGGAGGGTTTTATCAGCACTTCCGGTCGAAGCGGCAGTTGCTGCTGGTGCTGATGGACGATTTGCTGGAACGGTTGAGCGAGCTGCAATTGCGGCCGCAGCCATCGACGGATGTTCGCGGCCGGCTCCGGTCATTTCTGTCGCGCGCTTTTTCGACGGACGTGAAATTCCTGGGCGCTTATCGGGCATGGAAGGAAGCAATCGGATCCGATCCCGAGCTGGCTCGTAAACAGGAGCGGATTCAGGCGTGGACAACGGGTCGCCTGACGATGGCGTTCACGGCATTTCAAAAGTTCCCCGGGGCGCGCCGCGGTGTGGACATCGCCGGCCTGGCGCGGGCGATGGACAGCTTCTTCTGGAATCTGCTGGGGCAAGCGGCCGGGCTTTCCGAGGTCGAGTTGAATCGATGGATCGATGCGGCGACGCATCTGATCTATCACGCCCTGTTCGTCGATTAATGGCCAGTCGCAGCCACTCCCTTACTGTGAAAGTCCGCTTGCTGGCGCGCGCGGCTCGGCAGGTGGCGGATGTGACAGAGGGCCCGAACCGAGCCGCGACGGCCACGGAGCGGTTGTCGCCTCTATTCACGCAAACTCGCCCGGGAGTGGACGCGTGATAACGACAACTCTGCGACACGCCACTCTAATGGGGCTGCATAAGTTTTTCGATGTGCTTGGCGATCACGTCAACTTCGAGATTCAGGCGCGATCCTGGCTTAGCCGAGCCCAGCGATGTGTGCGAGTACGTGTGGGGGATGATGGTCACGCCTACGATCGGTCCCGGATCCAGTTGCGCGATGGTGAGACTGATTCCATCGATGGCGATGGAGCCTTTGTGGACCAGATAGCGATCGAGCTCGGCGGGAACGCGAACCTTCAGCCAATAATTCCCGTCGCCCAGCGCATCGAGCGACACGAGTTCGCCGGTCGCGTCCACGTGGCCTTGCACGATGTGGCCGGAAAGACGCGTCACCGGCGTCACCGGGCGTTCCAGATTTACGCGCGCGCCGACCGATAAATCGCCCAGATTGCTGCGGCGCAGAGTTTCCGGCGCGAGATCGGCAGAGAAGGAATTTTGACGAGATTTCGACCGCGGTGAGGCAGACGCCGTTGACGGCGATGCTCGCGCCTTCGTGCAAATCTTCGAGCACCAGCGCGCATTTCACGGTGAGCTTGCGGCCTGCGTGAACCACCGTGCCCAGTTCTTCAACGATTCCGGTGAACATCTTTTATCAACCAGGCTTCCACTGCGAATTCGTCGGGGGCGATCGGATGCACTTTCACATCGCGGAAACGGATGGCATCCGCGCGACGGCGGCGGCCCGCGCCTCCGGCCACGGGAAGCGACTGCATGCCGCCCAGGATTTTCGGCGCGTAGTAGAAGAAAATCTTGTCGGCGACGCCCGATTCCAGCGCGGTCCAGTTCACTCTGCTCCCGGCCTCGATCATCAGGATAGATATTTTTCGCGCGCCAGCAGCTCCGTCGTCGCAGCGAGGCTCGCGCGGCCGCCCGAGTCTTCAAGAACCTCGACGCGCACGCCCTTCGCTTCCAGGCGGCGGCGGCGTTCGGCGGACGCCGCGGAGGTCGTGACCACCAGTACGTCGTTCTGACACGACGACGCCAGACGCGATTCGGGCGGCAGGCGCAGCTGCGAATCGAGCACGATCCGCAAGCAGCGGGCGCGCTCGGTGCTGGCCGCTGCGGTCGGTGAGGCGGCAATCGTCGGCCAGCACGGTGCCGATGCCGGTGAGAATCGCGTCGGATGGCATGACGCAGCGTTTGCACGTGGGCGCGCGCTGTCTCGCTGGTGATCCAGCCTTCATTATCTTCCGGCGCGGCGATTTTTCCGTCCAGCGTCACGGCGGCTTTCAGCGTCACCAGCGGGCGTCCGGTGCGCATGAAATGGATAAAGGCTTCGTTCAGGCAGGCGGCCCGCGCGGCGTAATCGCCGGCGATTTCCACTTCGATGCCGGCTTCCATCAATTGAGCGAAGCCGCGGCCGCAGACCTGCGGGTTGGGGTCCTTCATCGGCGCGATCACTTTGCGAATTCCAGCCGGAGAATCGCGTCGGTGCAGGGCGGCGTGCGGCCTTGAAACGAATGCGGCTCCAGCGTGACGTACAGCGTCGCGCCGCGGGCGCGCTCGCCCGCTTCTTCAAGCGCGAGCACTTCGGCGTGTTTCACGCCCGCCCGGTGTAGAAACCGCGGCCCACGACTTTATCGTCGCGCACAACCACGGCGCCAACAGCGGGGTTCGGCGAAACGCGGCCGAGGCCTCGCGCGGCCAGCTCCAACGCTTCTTCCATGTAGCCGGGCATTAGTCGAAAAGCGATGCGACGAAGTTTTCGGGATCGAAGGGCAGCAGGTCGTCCAACTGCTCGCCCACGCCGACGTAGCGGATCGGCAGATTCAGCTCGCGCGAAATCGCGACCACCACGCCGCCTTTCGCGGTCCCGTCGAGCTTGGTCAGAATGATGCCGGTGACCGCGCTCGATTTCGGTGAATTTGCGCGCCTGCTCCAGGCCGTTCTGCCCGGTGGTGGCTTCAATCACCAGCAGCACCTCGTGCGGAGCGGACGGGAATCACGCGCGCCGCGGTGCGGCGCATCTTTTCGAGCTCCGCCATCAGGTTGGTTTTGGTGTGCAGCCGGCCGGCGGTGTCGACGATCACGTAATCGATTTTGCGCGCCCGCGCGGCCTGCAGCGCGTCGAACACGACCGCGCTCGGATCCGAGCCGGGCTGCTGCCGGATCAGTTCCGCGCCGGTGCGCTGCGCCCATACTTCCAGCTGCTCGATCGCCGCGGCGCGAAACGTGTCGGCGGCGCACAGCAGGACGCTGCGGCCTTCCGATTGGAGGCGGCGCGTCGAGCTTGCCGATGGAAGTGGTTTTGCCGGCGCCGTTGACGCCGACCACCATGATCACCGCAGGCGGCTCGGCGACCTGGGGCAGCGGGCGCTCGGTGGCTTGCAGAATTTCGAGCAGATGCTCGCGGATCAGGGCTTTTAGTTCGCTCAGGTCGCCGGTCATGTGGCGATCGATGCGCTGGCGGATCCGCTCCAGGATTTCAGCAGTGGTTTTTGCGCCGATATCGGCGGTGATCAGCGCGTACTCCAGTTCCTCCAGAACGTCGGCGTCGATTTCCTTGCGGCCGCTGACGGCGTCTTCCAGTTTTTCCATCAGCCCCGCGCGGGTCTTCTGGATGCCGGCTTTCAGGCGTTCTAGAAGATTCGGCTCGCTCGAACGGGAGGATCCGAAGAGAGATTTGATCATGGGGGCGCTGATAACTTCAGTTTATCAGCGCCCGCGGATTCAAATTACGGCAGCCGGAAATCGACGCGCCGGTCGCGATTGATCTGTTCGCTGAACCGCCGGTCGACGGTCGAAAGAGGAGCCGATTTTTCGACGTGCTCGCGGGTGGTCCAGTGGATCTGGTCGCCATCGACGGAGAATGAGATCGCGGCTTGAATGGTGTGATCGTTAAACGCGATCAGGTAATAGTCCGGACGGCGATAGTAGGATTCGCTGGCGCTGGAGGGCGAAGGAGGATTCGGCGAGTATTGCTGATTGATTACCACGGGCGGCTCCGGCGTGTTGCCGTAGCTGTAGTTGCTGGGGTAATAGTTGTCAGGATAATAGCCGCCTCCTGAATTGCCGTAGGAAGCATCGGGATAATATCCGTCACCGTAGTAGGGATCGTAATAACCGCCATAATAGCCGCCATAGCCGAGCCCCCAATAGGGCCAACCGAAGCCGTAGCCATAATACGGATATCCGTATCCGAATCCGAGGCCAAAGCCGAAGCGCCCGTACCCGTATCCGCCGAAGCCGCGGAATCCGCCGTAACGACCGACTCCGCCGTATCCGCCGAAGCCGCGGTTAACGCCGCCGCCTGCGAATCCGCCGCGATACCCCCCGCCGCCTGCGAACCCGCCGCCGCGATACGCACCGCCGCCACCACTGAATCCGCGCGACATGCCACCGCCGCCGGCCGAGCCGTGAAAACCGCCTCCGCCGCCGCCTCCGCCATGAAAACCGCCTCCGCCACCACCGCCGTGACCGCCACCGCCGCCGCCGCGTTGGGCCAAGGAAAATACCGGGAGAAGGGAGAGAAGAAGGACTAACCGCAGGAGTTTCATGATGAAACTACCTCCTGCTTGAAGCTTACTGCGAACGGAGGTCCGGCGCAAGGACCCTGCCTCAACCCGGCGAAAATCCAAGATTCTATGTTAAGGTGTGAGCTGGAATGCAATACTTTGCCGTAATCGCCGCGTTACTCGCCGCGTTAGACGTTTCCGCACAAGCTCCCAATCCTCCAGGCACGCCAGCACAGGCGAGAGAGGGGCAGGAGATCCCGCCGCGGGCGTCACCTACCGATTATCAAGCCCAGGGCAAGGCGGGCAACGTCAGCATTGGCGCGGAATTTACCGGCCACTTTGTCGTTACGCCGGAAAAGACGCTTTCGACGGAAGACTACATCGTCGTCGAAACCGGTTTGTTTGGCCCGCCGGACACCAAGCTGAAGCTGGCGTATTCCGACTTTTCGCTCCGCGTGAACGGACAAAAAAAGTCCCTCGAAAGCCGGCCTTATGGGTTAGTGACCGGGAACGTCAAGGATCCGGATTGGGAGCCTCCTAAGGAAGCGGCGAAATCGAAGACCAGCATTGGCGGCGGAGGGGGTGGTCAGAGCGATCCCGGATCGCCGCCGCCGGTGGTTCATGTCCCCATCGAAGTGCAGCGAGCGATTGCGCGTCGCGTCCAGAAGGCTTCGCTCGGGGAAGGAGATCGCGTGCTGCCTCAGGCCGGCCTGATCTTTTTCGAATACCACGGCAAAGCGAAGGGCATCCATTCGCTCGAGCTGATTTATAACGGTCCCACCGGAAAAGCTACGTTGACGCTGCAGCCCTAGCAGAAGGCCGTCAGCGGGGCTGTTTTACAAACGAAACGCCCTTGGCTTCGGGACCGGCCCAGATGACCATCGCGCCGACGATAAGCACCGTGGCGGCTAAGAGTCCCATCAACGTCGAGTAGCTGAAGTGTTCGCCCAGGACGGCTTCGATATAGCTGATACTCGAAGCGATCAACACGCCGCATTGATACGCCAGTCCGGGAAAGAATCCGCGCAACTGAGGCGGTGAGAGTTCATTGATGTGGGCGGGGATGACCCCCCACGCCCCTTGCACCATGAACTGCATGGAGAAAGCGCCCACCATGATCAGCGGCTTATTCGGCGCCAGAACCCACAGCGGAATCGTGCACGCGCCCAGCAGCGCCGCCACTACCATCGTGATCCGGCGTCCGTGGCGATCTGAAAAATGGCCGAACGTGAGTCCGCCCAGAATCGCGCCGAACATCGATATGGCGGAAATGATGGCGGTGGTATTCACGTCGAAATGGCGCTGCCGTTGGAGAAAGGTCGGATACAGGTCCTGGGTGCCGTGCGAGATGAAGTTCATCATCGCGAGCAAGCCGACCAGATAGAAGAAAAGATTCGCGTTCTTGAAAATGGCCGCGCGATAGGTGGTCCAGTCGGTGCGGGATTCGTGCCACGCTTCCGGCTCCTCCACGCGCAGGCAGATGAGGATCGTCAACAGAGCCGGGACTGTGCCGATGAAGAACATCGCTCGCCAGCCGTAATGCGGAAAGATCAGATAGTAAGCGCCCGCGGCTAGAATGTTGCCCACCGCGTAGCCTTCCTGCAGCAGTCCCGAAAGCATCCCGCGCCATTTGGGCGGGGCCGATTCCATGGCGAGTGACGCTCCTACCCCCCAGTTTCCGCCCATGCCGATCCCGTACAGAAGGCGCAGCGCGAAAAAGACCTGATAGCTGGGCGCCAGGCCCGACAGCACCTCCATCAACGAGTAGAAGACGATGTTGGCGATCAGGATCACGCGGCGGCCGTAGCGGTCGGCGAGAAGGCCAAAAACGAAGGCGCCGATCGGACGAGTGACCAGGCTGGCCGTGATGGTTAAAGCGATGGCCGGAATGGACCGGCCGAATTCCTTGGCGATCGCGGAAATGGTGAAGACCAGGACGAAGAAGTCGAACGCGTCGATGGTCCAGCCGAGAAACCCAGCGGAGACTGCGTTGCGAACGTTGGCTCGCTGTTGCGCCGGAGTGAAAGTGGTGGTGCGCGCCATGATTCAAGGTTCGCGCGAGGCATTCATCGCGAACTGATGACGATAGCATTCGGGTGCACGGTTCGTCAATCTGTTTGGCTGGCGGGTATTCGGGGTCGCGAGGTTGCTTTTTTCGCAGCGAAGTTATGCCGTTGACAAGACAGGCTTGACTCCCTCATATCCGGGAAATATAATCCGACCAAGCCTGGAGTGTCGCCCACCGAGAGAAATTAATGAAAAGACTGGCCTTTACGAGCAGCGTGGGGCTCGCACTGGCTGCCTTCGCGAGCGGACAAACCACTTCGCCGCGTTGCACTGTTCGACCAGTACTGCGTTGGCTGTCATAACGACAAGTTGAAGACCGGAGGTTTGTCGCTAAGCGCCCGCGCCAAACCCGGCGCGCCGGAATTCGAAAAAGTGATTCTTAAACTGCGCGCGGGCATGATGCCTCCAGCGGGAATGCCGCGGCCCAATGCCGCGACGATCAATGCTGTGGCTAAGTCGATTGAAGACGAGCTCGATCAAGTCGCGGCGGCCAATCCGAATCCTGGCAGACCCGCTCTGCACCGGCTGAATCGAGCCGAATATGGCAACTCGGTTCGCGATTTGCTGGCGTTGGACGTAGACGTTGCGGGATTCCTGCCGCCCGACGATGCCAGCCACGGATTCGACAACATGGCGGAAGTTCTGAACGTCTCGCCGACGCTGATGGAAGGATATGTCCGCGCGGCGGGAAAAATCAGCCGCCTGGCTGTCGGCGATCCGGGGATGAGCCCGCTGGTGGAGACCTATCATGTCCCACAGGCGTTCTCGCAGACGCGGCACGTGGAAGGCACTCCGCTCGGCTCGCGCGGCGGCATCGCTGTGGTGCACAATTTCCCTGCCGACGGCGAGTACATCTTCAAGATGACGTTTTACTACTCGAGCATCGGTCCGATGTTCGGCGCCAGCCAGAAGGGCGAAAAGATCGAAATCGCAGTGAATGGCGAGCGGGCCGCGCTGCTCGACATCAACCCGAACATGAAAGTTTCCGACGATGTGCGGACGCCGCCGATCAAGGTGAAGGCGGGACCGCAAAGAATCTCGGCATCGTTTCTGAAGAGGTTCGACGGACCGGTCGAGGACTTTGTCATGCCGTTCGAAGGCGCGCTCGACGATCTCTCAACGGGCCATATTCCCGGACTGACCGGTCTGCCGCACCTGCGGGACCTGGGGATCAGTGGGCCATACCGGGCAGCCGGGGTGGGCGATACGCCCAGCCGCCGCAAGATTTTCACGTGCCGCCCGGAGGCCGGTTCGGATGAGCTGCCCTGTGCGAAGAAGATTGTTTCGTCGCTCGCGCGACAGGCGTTCCGGCGCCCGGTGACCCCGGCGGATCTGGAGGATTTGCTCAGCGCGTATCAGACCGGCCGGAATCGAGGCGATTTCGATTCGGGGATCCGAATGGCCGTGCAGGCGATTGTCGCGGATCCTGAGTTTGTGTTTCGATTCGAGCGCACGCCCGCGAACGTAGCGGCGGGGAAGAATTATCGCGTCAGCGATCTGGAACTAGCTTCGCGCCTGTCGTACTTCCTGTGGAGCAGCGCGCCCGACGAGGAACTGATCGCGGTGGCGAGCGCAGGCAAGCTGAAAGATCCCGCCATTCTTGAAAAGCAGGTGCGGCGCATGCTGGCCGATCCGCGGGCGGAAGCGTTGGCGGCCAATTTCGCCGGGCAGTGGCTGTATTTGCGCAATCTGAAGGACGTTCAACCCGACGTGTACGTCTATCCCGATTTCGACAACAACCTGCGGCAATCGATGCGGCGCGAGACCGAGCTTTTCTTTGACAGCTTCGTTCGCGAGGATCGCAATGTCGCGGAACTGCTGTCGGCGAATTACACCTTCGTCGATGAGCGCCTGGCCCGGCACTACGGGATTCCGAACATCACCGGCAACCGTTTCCGCCGCGTCGCGCTGACCGATCCTAACCGGTTCGGGCTGCTGGGGCAGGGAAGCATCCTGACGGTTACGTCATACGCCAACCGGACGGCTCCGACGGTGCGCGGGAAGTGGATCATGGACAATCTGCTGGGCGCGCCTCCGCCGAATCCGCCGCCGAACGTGCCGCCGCTCAAAGAGAACGCGGAAGGCGCCAAGCCGTTGCCGGTGCGCGTCAGGCTGGAAGAGCATCGAACAAACCCCGCGTGCGCGGGCTGCCACAAGATGATGGACCCGATCGGACTGTCGCTGGAGAATTTCGATGCGGTAGGCGCATGGCGCATCCACGATAACGGGTTCCCGGTGGATCCGGTAGGCAAGCTGGTGGATGGCACCAAGGTTGACGGTCCGGTGAGTTTGCGGCTGTCGCTGGTGGAGCATTCGGACGCGTTTCTCCGAACATTCACGGAGAAATTGCTGACGTACGCGCTGGGCCGCGGCATTGAGTATTACGACATGCCGGCGGTTCGCGCCATCGACCGGGAAGCGGCGCGGAATGACAACCGTTTTTCGTGGTTCGTCGTGGGGATTGTCAAGAGCACGCCATTCCAAATGAAACGGGCCGAGGACACGGAGTCGTCGGGGACCAATGCCGGGGGGCAAGACTGAATGTTCATCACGAAGAAGCATCTTTCGCGGCGCACGGTTCTGCGGGGCATGGGGGTTTCGATTGCGCTGCCGCTGCTCGACTCCATGATTCCCCGCGCAGACGCCCTTGCGCAAGACTGCCGCCGCGTCCAAGACCCGTCTGGCGTGTATCGAAATGGTGCACGGCGCGGCGGGAAGTACCGTCGACGGCACGGCCAAACATTATTGGTCGCCGGCGAAAGAAGGCGCCGATTTCCTCGTGGAACGCCGATGGGAAATGTTCTGTTGACGCTGCTGCATAAGCTCGGCGCGAATGTGGATCGGATCGGCGATAGCACCGCAGAGGTTGCCCTCTAATGCGCTTCATCGCTGGATTGTGCAGCTTCGCGCTGGTGGCGGCCGTGGCCGATACGCGGCTCGCCGATGCCGTTCAGCGCGGCGACCAGAGGGCCGTTCACTTTCTGTTGCAACAAAAGGCCGACGTGAACGCGGCGCAGGGCGATGGCATGACCGCGCTGCACTGGGCGGCGTTCAACGACGATCTGGAGACGGCGAAGATGTTAATCGCGGCGGGCGCGAACATCAAGGCCGCGACGCGCGATGGCGCAATCACGCCGCTATTGATCGCGTGTACGAACGGGAACGCGCCGGTGATCGAAGCGCTCCTCAAAGGCGGCGCCAACGCGAACTCAGTCTCGGCAGAGGGTGCGACAGCTCTGATGAAGGCGGCGGTCTCCGGAAGTGCGGATGCGGTAAACGTGTTGCTGGCGCATGGAGCCAGCGTCAATGCGACGGATACCGCGCATGGCCAGACGGCGCTGATGTTCGCGGCGGCAGAGGACCGCGCGGCAGCGATCAAAGTTCTGATGGCGCAGGGCGCGGACTCGAAGATGGTCACCAAATCGGTCAGCCTGGAAAAGCCTACGGTGGATGACGATGGGAATCCGATCAAGCCGCGGCCGACTCCCAAGCCCGGCGACCTGGTGGGCGCAGCGCTGGCCGGACGGCGAGTCGCGCCGCACATCATGGGTGGCTTGACGGCTCTGCACTTCGCGGCGCGCGATGGCCGCGTGGAAGCGGTGCGCGCGCTGGTCGAGGCAGGAGTGGACGTCAATCCAGTCAGCGCGGACAAGAGCACACCCATGGTGATCGCGATCAGCAACGTTCACTATGCAGCTCGGAAAATATTTGCTGGAGCATGGCGGGAATCCGAACCTGGCGAATGAGGACGGCCTGGCTCCGTTGTACGCGGCGATCGACATGCAATGGGCGCCGGTGTCGTGGGCTCCGAATCCTTTGACGGTGCAGGAGAAGGTCGGCTATCTCGATTTAATCCAGGCGCTGCTCGATCACGGCGCGAATCCAAATGCCAGGCTCGTGCGCAAGTTGTGGTTCCGGCCAACGTCCCATGACCAGCTTTGGATCGGCACCGCCGGCTCGACGGCGTTCTGGCGGGCCGCACTGGCCACGGACGTCGTCGCGATGAAACTCCTGGCGGCGGGCGGGGCCGATACGAATCTTGCATCGAATGAAGGCGACACTCCGCTGATGGTCGCCGCGGGCGTGGGCTGGGCCGCGAATTTTACGCAGAACGCACCCGGCTCATGGATGCCTGCGGTCGAGTTTTGCCTGGATCACGGCGCCGATATCAATGCGAAGGACGTCTTCAGCTACACCGCGCTCCATGGCGCCGCCTATCGGGGAGACAACCAGGTGGTCCAGTTTCTGGTCGAAAAAGGCGCCAAGATGGACGTCAAGAGCCGCAGCGGCTATACGGTCACGGATATGGCGAATGGTCCGAAGCTGAACGCCCACTTGCCGATCGAGCACCCGGATACGGTCGCTCTTCTACAAAGGCTCGGGGCACCGGCGCCCGAGGCTCCGGCCGCTGGCGATCCGAAGCCGAGCCGCCCGACTGCCGAAAAACCAGAGAAGTTCTAGTCTATTGCTGCGCGGTGGGCGCGGCTTTGGTCCCGAGCAGCGCTTGAATCTCGCGGACCGAGTAATCGACTTTCATATCGATAAACCGCTTACCCAGCTCCGCGGTGGATTTGCGGGCATCGCCGGTGATCCCGTTGTTGACTCTAGGCGGGGCATTGGGGTCCCGGCCACGGCCTCGTCCGCCGCCGCCGCCGACCGGATCGCCTAACGCGGTCTTGATAAGGTCCTTGCGCACCCAGCCGAGATCCCCGCCCAGATACAACATCTCGGATGTGTCGGAAACTCCGGCGTGGCCGCCCGATGGGTATCCATTATCCGCCAGCCATTTTTCAAAGTCCGGCTGCGCGCCCGGATGTTCTTTGGTCCCCGCGTAAACCTGGTCGCAGAAGATCACGCGAATACCTTCAGAGGAATGCTTCGAGTCGAGCTCCTTTGCAAGCTCCTCCAGCTCCTTCTGCCCTCCGCCGTGGTCGCCCATCAGCACGATGTTCTTGAACCCGGTCTTGATGCCTTCCTCGGCGACCCGCTCGTTGACCGCTTTGAATATCTCCGGAGTCAGTCCAAGCGTACCAGGCAAAGTGGCGCTGGCGCTGTTCGGCGAATACGGCAGCACGGGCGCTACCAGCGCGTTCCCCAATTTGATGGCGATCCGCCTGGATACTTCGGTAGCGATCAAAGTGTGGCCGCCGTTCACGTTCTGCGGACCCCGCTGCTCAGTGCCGCCGTTGTAAATCAAGAGCGTGGTCTTCCCGGCTTGGATGGCCGCCTTCACTTCAGGCCAAGTCATCATCCCGAACTCGACCTGGGGTTCGTTTTTCGATTGCGCGAATCCGGCTACGGCATACATCGCGAACAGGCAGACAGTGAACTTCAAGTGACGCATGGATGGGTCCTCCCAGACTTAAATCGCCATCGAGGAGGATAACACCGTATCTTGCTCAAAACAACTATGGCGTCGCCTTTGGAGCGATGCGGCGTTTGGTCGCCTGCTCGAAGGCGTACGCGATTTCGATCAACCGGGGTTCGGTGCAGGCCGTGCCCGTGAAACCCACGCCGAACGGCGACGGTTGGGCGTCGAATCCTGGGGGAAACGGCTGCTGCTGCGGATTATTGGGAACCATACCGAACGGGACGACAATGATCGGGTAGCCGGATCGCGCGGCCAGGTCCGCTCCGTTCCCGCCCGGCGTCAGGATCGCGTCCAGACGATTCGCTTTCAGCACTGCGTCTATGCCGCTGGTGCGGCTCAGCAGATTGTCTTTGCGAACATCCGCGTCGTTGCGCGCGCGGTCGGCTTCGAACGTCCATTTCGTCCGAAATGTCGAGGCGGGATTGCCCGAACTTGATCGCGGCCTTTTCGTGCTTCAGATTCCATTGTCGAAGCTCCGTCAACGTCTTCACGGGCGCGGTCGGTCCCAGGCTTGCCAGCCAGTTGTTGAAGTCTCGCTTCATTCCATATTTGAAGTTGACGGAACATTCCTCGTCGTGGCCCTTGGCCTGATTCGCTCCCGAGCAGTACGGCCACTGCGTGAAGTTGTTCTTGGGATCCTTCTCGACGAAGCTGGGGATCTCCGCGGGATCCACGATAACTGCGCCGCGCTGCTTCAGAACTTCAATCGCCTCTTCCATCGACTTGGCCTGAGCCGGATTCAAGCCGCCGCGCCCTCGTCCTCCTCCGCCGCCCGAGCCCGCCGCGCGATCGTAATAAAATGTTCGCGGGATGCCGATGCGAGCCCCTTTCAAGCCATCCGCTTTCAGGAACTTCGTATAGTCGCGACCCGGCGGCGGCGTGCAGATTTTAGTTGCGTCGTCATGCGGATCAGGCGTGGCGCTTTCGAGTACACCAAGTAAAATCGCGGCATCCGTCACAGTCCGGGTCATTGGACCCGCCGTATCATGATCGGCCGTGATCGGAATCACCCCGTAGCGGCTGATGCGTCCCAGAGTCGGACGAATCCCCACCAGCATGCTTTGATTCGACGGATTGATAATCGAACCGCCGGTATCGGAGCCTACATTGGCGGCCCATAAGCTGGAGGCCGTCCCGGCGCCGGAGCTGGAACCGCCGGGTGACAACACCGCTCGCCCATCGCCGGGAGTTTCGCGCGGATCGGGACGCGGATCGTAAGGATTGAATCCGAAGCCGGCCACTGCGTTGTACGCAGGCATCGGCGTCGGCGCGCCGGCGACCCAGTTCGCCAGCTCGATCAGAGTCGTCTTGGCGATGATGATCGCTCCGGCGTCGCGCAGGTTCTTGGTTAGTGTCGCTTCGTAGGGCGGAATGTATCCTCGGAACGCGAGCGCTCCGCCGGTCGTTGGCATATCGGTCGTATGGATGTTGTCTTTGAGCGCGATCGGAATCCCGTGCAGCGGACCACGCGCGTGGCCGGCGGCGCGCTCGCGATCCATCGCGTCGGCATCCCTCAATGCGTTGGGATTAACGGTGACCGCGGCGTGCAGCAGGTCTTCATACGTCGCGATTCGGATCAGGTACTGCGTGACGAGCTCGCGCGAAGTGACGCGTTTCTGCTCGAGTGCGGCCCGCATCTCCGGGATGGTGGCTTCGACCACGGTGAACGGCTTCCGCGCCTGCGCGTTTACCAGCAGCGTTCCCAGCGTCAACAGAAACGGCATGTTTTTCATGTGGGTCTCCTTAGGGAAGAGCGCTCGCGATGAAGTCCGTAATGTCTTTCTTGAATTTGGCGTGCGAATCGCTGTCGATATACAACATGTGGCCGGATTGGTAGAAATCCCAAGTGATCCGCTTGTGCATCTCCGGATCCAGGCCCATGTGATTGAATGTGTACTCGGCCGCGAAATAGGGAGTGGCCAGATCGAAGTACGCCGCGGCCACCATCACTTTCATGTACGGATTCTTCGCAAACGCGTTGTGCAGCAGGCTGGTAGTATCGCCGAAGCCGTTTTGCACGCCGTAGTCCCACGGCAGAATGCCGCCTGTCACGTAGTAATCCATGTCGGTCTTGTAGCCGAGCTCTTCTCGAGATAGCTGGTGTACACGGCCGTGAACGGCGGAGTGGTGAGCGTGCTCGACGGGTCGTACTCGCTGGTTTCTCCGGTATTCAGCGACGATGGACCGGTCAGGCGGCCATCCAATCGCCCGATGGTCTGATGTTTGTCGCGCAACAGCTCGCGCGAAAAGTGGGCAACATCGAAACGCAGGTTGCTTTCGTCAATGTACTTCGCATCCACGCCTGCATAACGAACCAGTTTGTCGATCACGGCCTTCCGCTCGGCGGGCGGAAGTTCGTCGCCCTTGTTCAGCGCAGAAGAATATTCGCCCATCGCGAAGGTCTCGACTTCTTTTAAGAGCGATTTCAGGTCCTTGCGCTGCAAATCCGGCGCGACTTTCTTGTGATACCAGGCATCGGCTGCGTAGGTGGGCAACTCCAGCGCGTAGACCAGGTCGTCCGAATGCGACCAGATAGTTTCGAGATTCAGCGTAGTCGAGATAAGCATCACGCCATTAAAGGCGATCCCGCGGTCGATCAGATAACCGGCGAGGCCGGCCGAGCGGAAGGTCCCGTAGCTTTCGCCGGCCAGAAATAGCGGCGAAAGTTGCCGGTTGTTGCGGACCAAGTACATGCGGATGAACTCGCCCACCGATTGCAAATCGCCCGCGACGCCGTTCATCCGCTGAGCGACTTCGCGATCCTTGGCGCGGCTGTATCCGGTTCCCACCGGATCGATAAACACCAAATCTGTCTGATCCAGCCAGGTGTACTGGTTGTCGATCATCTGATAGGGCGGTGGCGGCATGTTTCCGTTCGACAGCAGCTTGGGACTGCGCGGCCCCATCGCGCCGATGTGCACCCACAGCGATGCCGAGCCTGGTCCTCCGTTGAATGCGAACGCCAGGGGACGTTTGCCCGGGTCCGCGCCGTCGAGTGTATACGCGACATAAAAAATGTGTGCTTCGGTTTCGCCCGAAGCAGTTTTCAGGGGCATCTGTGCGGCGGTCGCGGTGTAATTGAGCGTCTTGCCGCCCACTTGAATCGAATGATGCGTGACTGCCGGCGCCTCATCGATTTGTCCGCCGATTGCGGGACCGGGAGGGGGCACGCCTCCGCCTCGTCCTTGTTGCATCAGAAACAGGAACATCATTGGCGCCATCAATGTTGGATCACCTCGGGAACATTCATGATATTCCAACGGCCGCAGTGTCTGCTATGGTTTCGGCGGCCAGCTCTCCGGGTGCAGCGGAGGCTTGAACTCGTCCGTGCTGAAGACGCGCGGGTCCTCTCCAGGCGGCGCGACTTTCAGAACCAGGGCGACGTGGAGGCGCGGTCCTTGGAAATAAGACACGCGAATCCGATGGACCCCGGCGATCAACGTGACACTTCCAGTTTCATCCTTGGTTGCGTGAACGCCGTCGTTGTCGACCACCAGCTTGTCGTCAATGTACAACCTTGCGCCATCATCGGAGGTCAGCACAAATTGGTATTCGCCCGCCCTGTCGATCCAGAACTTGCCAGTGTAGTCGATGGCGAACCACTCGAAGCGCTTGGTGACGCCGGGGAATCCTGCGCGAAAATCCTGCGGCGGGATATTCAATGACGCGGTGTAGACGGTTCCCACCGGTTTCAGCTTGCGAAAATCCGGGAGCTTGGTCGTATTGCGGCGAATATGATAGACCTCGCCGCGAAGTCCCGATGGAAGGACCACGGTGGTCCCGAATCGGACCGGCTCTTCCTGAGCACACACGCAGACACTGAGCACTAGCAAGAACCCGGCGACGCGCACAACGAAAAGCTTATCAGAGTGCTTTCAAGCACTCTGCGATGGTGTCCACGACGTGATCCGCCTGGTCCTTCGTGATGACCAGCGGCGGGCTTAACCGGATCGAGTTAGGTCCTGCGCCGAGGACAAGCAGGCCGCGCTCGAAACACATCTGCACGATGCGGTCACGCAGATCCGGCGCGCGCTCCTTGGTCGACTGATCGCGCACGATCTCGATTCCGATCATCAATCCGAGCCCGCGCACGTCGCCGACCACGGGGAAGCGCTGCGGAAAATCCGCGAGCCGGGCCTTCATGTGTGCGCCCACGACCGCGGCGTTTTCGACCAATTCCTGCTCCAGCAGTTCGATCGTTGCCAAAGCCGCGGAAATGCACACCGGGTTACCGCCAAACGTGGAAGCGTGCGAGCCCGGCGGCCAATTCATCAGGTCCGCGCGCGCTATCGTCGCACCCAATGGCATCCCGCTGGCGATCCCTTTCGCCAGCGCCATAATGTCCGGAACCAGATCGAAGTGTTCCGACGCGAACATTTTCCCCGTACGGCCCATGCCCGACTGCACTTCGTCGGCGACGATCAGAATGTCATTCTGTTCTGCAACGCGCCGCAGCTCGTCGAAAAATTTTTGGGGCGGAACGATGTAGCCGCCTTCGCCTTGCACCGGCTCGACAAAGATCGCCGCCACCTCCTCGGGAGGAAGCGTGTGGCGGAAAAGCTGATCCTCGATCACCTTCACGCACTCGACGGCGCAGGAATCGGGCGTTTTGCCATACGCGCACCGGTAGCAGTTCGCGTACGGCACATGGTGCACGCCCTGCATCACTGGAAAGAAGCCTTTCTTCTGGATGCTCTTGCTTCCGGTCAGGGCCAACGATCCCATGGTTCGCCCGTGGAAGGATCCAAAAAACGCGATGAACTGACTGCGGCCGGTGTGATAGCGCGCCAATTTGAGCGCTGCCTCGATCGCCTCGGTACCCGAGTTGCCGAAGGCGACGCGCCGTGGCATATCGCCGGGCGCCAGCATCGAGAGCTTCTCTGCCAGTTCCACGAAGTTCTGGTAATAGAAATCGGTACCGGACATGTGGATCAGCCGCTCGGCTTGCCGCTGGATCGCTTCGACTACTTTTGGGTGACAGTGCCCGGTTGAAACCACCGCGATTCCGGCAGTGCAGTCGAGGAAGCGGTTGCCGTCGACGTCCTCGATCATCGCGCCTTTTCCTTGCGCGACCACCAGCGGGTAGGAACGAGTGTAGGAAGGGGACACCACGGCATCGTCCCGTTCGATAATTGCGCGCGCCTTCGGTCCCGGCAGAGCGGTAACCAGGTTGGGAAGGTCCGCACGGACGGATTCCACGGTTTTCATATACGACTCCTTTGGGTTCTTGGTGTGACGGAAAAGAGACGGCTCGCACGAGGGCGGGCTTAGTCGGAACCAAACAGAGATGGCCGGGCCGTGGAAGGCCTGTTCATGCATCGATTATAGCCGTTTCGTGCGGTAAACTGAAGGGCAAGATGTTGATCACTGTCACCTGCCCGTGCTGCCAGGCGGAACTGCATATCGATGTAGAAACGCAGGCTGTCATCCGGCACAAAGAACACGTAAAGCCGCCGTCCATCGCGGACTTTGAGACTGCGGTTCAGCGCCTCAAGGGCGAGGCCGGCCGGCGTGAGGACGTGTTCAAGAAATCGGTCGAAGCGCACAAGAGCCATCACGACGTGCTCAACAAGAAATTCGACGAGATGCTCAAGGTCGCAAAAGAGAATCCCGACGAACCTCCTCCGGTGCGCGATATCGACATCGATTAGAGGATCGCGGCTTCAATCTGCTTCCACGACTCGGCCCGCGCATTTTTCGGTTTCCGCCCGAAGCGCGCGAACGCGACCAGGCGTCGGAGCAAGTCCTGCCGTACATCGCTGTTTTCAAGAAACTGGATCATGCGTTCCACGTGCGCCCGAAAAGCGCCCTGCGATGGCGTGTGTCCTTCAGATAGGAAAAACAGGAGTGCCGAAGCGGTCTTCAGCGCGCGATCTTCGGGATCTTTCCCCGTGACGCCGCCATCCGGCGCGAGATCCGCCGCGATTTCCAGCATGCGGTCGGTATCGTCCGGCGGCGGTGGAGGCGGCTCGCGACGGAACAACGCCATCTTTCCGCGCGGCGCGGCTGCGGGCATCGGCGGGAGCGGCATCGCGGCGAGCGCGAATTGACCCGTCGCCACCGGCGGCGCGAAGTAGCTGTCAAACCTGGTTCCTTGCGGCATCCCGACGGGAACCACTCGCGTCGCCGGCGGCGCTCCCGCTTCGTCGCCGGGACGCTCCACCACCGCGACCAGCGCCATCGCGCGGCTGGCGAGTCCGTACTCCGTGCTGAGCGCGACCAGCTTTGCTTCCATCTCCTGCGCCGCGGCGGGCGTCATACGACTTTCAAGGCTGGCGATTTGCCGCGCGCCATCCAGCAGACGCAGCGTATCGCCGAGCTCCGGCCGTGAGTTCGCGATGGTCTCCGAAAACGAGCCGCCGGGCCAGTCCACTTGAACCGTCGCCGCTTCACCCTCGCCGAAAGCGACCCAAGGATTGCCCGCGAACACGGCGCGCATCGGCTCCGGCGTAAAGTTCGCGCCACTCGCACGAACGTCCACGGCCACCGGGCGGCCGATCGAAGCGAAAAGATCCACGGCCGCGACGTCCACCCGTTCCTGTGGCGTGACGAATCTGCTGACGCCGCCAGTTGCCGAAGCGAACAATGCTAGAAAGCGGTCCTGGCTCGCGCTTCCGATTCCGAGGCAATGAATCCGGACGTCGAGCCCGCGCGCCTTCGCCAGGATTTCCTCGGTACCCATGACTTGGCCGTCGGTGATTACCAGCACGTCGCCTCCGCCCGCCACCAGTCGCGCGCCGGCCGTGAATCCCTGCGCCAGCTCAGTTCCGCCGCGCGCCTCGATGCCTTTGAAAAATGTGCGCGCCGCGTCGCGATTCTCCGCTGTCGCCGGTAGCAGCGCGGGTCGAAATGTTTCCACCTGATCATCGAAGGCGACCAGAGCGAACTGATCGTCAGGCGAAAGCGCGCCCAGGCATGCTTCCACCGCACGTCGCGCCTGGATCATCGGCTGTCCGCCCATGGAGCCCGAACGATCGATCACCAGGGCTACTTTGCGCGCGCCGGTGGTTTTTTCGCCGAACCGTGTCGACGGCACGACCATCGCAAATCGTCCGGCGCCGGCCAGAATCTGGGTTCGCCGTTCGGCTGCGCGCACATCCAGCACCAGGTCGCGATCGGGAACGTCCGCCCCGGTAGCCAGCGTTACGCGCTGCTTGCTTACCCGAACGGCGTGCGATGGTGACCCGATTTCATCAGCGTCTGGAACTTCAATCGCGAGATCGAATCCTATTTCATGCAGAGCTTCGGCCGACGGCATGAACTTCGGCAGGATCACGTCGCCAAATTCGGGCGCCGGCAATTCCAGCTCACCGCTCGGACTGGCGCAAGCGCGCGGGTGGTAACCGGGCGCCAGCGTGAAGGGAAAACGAAATCGCAGGCCGTCGTCATGCAGTTCGACGCCGCCCAGGATTTCCAGCGTGACCGTCACTTCTTCGCCGCTGCGGAGATTGCCGAGAGTGAGATTCACCACGCCATCGCGATACGCGCGGGCCAGTGTCGCCAGATGTCCCGCCTCAATCCCGGCCTCATAAATTTTCACGGCCTCTTCAACGCGGCGCAACTCGGAGTGGACTTCGAAATCAGTCCCCTTCACTTCGAAACTTCGGAGCGCAGCGTCGCGCGGCAACATGAACGCGTAAACCACTTCCAGCCGCTGATCCTCGCCATTGCGAAACACATGCCGGACTTTGAGACGCGCGCCGACCGGCAGGACCTGTCCGGTCAGCCACAATCTCTGCATCGCGAGCTTGAGCGCGGTTCCTTCCGCGGTGCGAACTTCAAACGCCACGTTCGTCCTCCTTGAGTCCGGGCGCCAGCTCGGCCAGCGCCTTTCGAAGCTTCTTCACTTTCCAAGGCGCAAGGTCGGCGCGAACCTGCACAACAATTCCGTCGGAAACGTGGTATTGCCACCAGGCTTGCGGTTCGGGGAGCGCCTTTTCAGATCGATCTTGCGCGATTTCGGACAGCATTCGCCCTTCGCGCTGCAGCTTTCGGATCTCGTTCAGGCGTTCCAGGTGTTGAGCTTCGTAGATCGCGCCCCGGCCGGCCATCAAGGGACCCGGGAGCAATCCGCGAGCAATGTAATAACGAATGGTTCGCGCGGGAATTCCGGCTTCTTCAGCCAGCTCCGGCAGCGTCCATTCTTTCTTCATCCAGCTTCAGCATACGCGACAATTGCGACAGTGTCAACAACTGTCGCAATCAAACCCACCAAGGCGCGGTCGGCTGATCGCGGATCACGATTTGATTCAGAAAAGCCGCAGCCTTGGTCAAGCCTTCGTCGGGCGACATCAGCGTGTCCTCATGCTCGATGGACAGGACGTAATCGTAGCCGAACATGCGTAGCGTGGAGATAAATTCGGTCCACCAGGTATAGGCGTGGCCATAGCCGCAGGCTCGGAAAATCCAGGCGCGATTGCGCTCGTCGGTGTATTTTTTGGTGTCCAGAACGCCCGTCTTCGGCAGGTTCGCGTCATAAATCTGCGTGTCCTTGGCGTGCACGTGGAAGATCGAATCGCCCAAAACGCGGATGGCCTTAATCGGATCGATTCCCTGCCAGAACATGTGGCTGGGATCATAGTTGCAGCCGATGTTGTTTCCCGCGATCTCACGCAGCCTCAATGCCGTCTCCGGACTGTACACGACGAAGCCGGGATGCATTTCGATCGCGACTTTCACGCCATGATCGGCGGCGAATTTCGCGTGTTTGATCCAATATGGCGCGACTTTCTTCTCCCACTGCCAGGCGAGCAGGTCCAGATACTCGGGTGGCCACGGGCACGTCACCCAGTTCGGATATTTGGCCTTGTCGCTATCGCCGGGGCAGCCTGAGAAATCGACTACGACCGGAACGCCCAGTTTCTCCGCCAGCCGAACCGTATTGCGGCTGGTTTCCTGATAAGCTTTGGCGACGTCCCGGTCGGGATGCAGGGGGTTTCCGTGGGAACTAAGCGCGCTGATCGTGAATCCGTTATCGGCGAGCTTCTGTTTGAAGTCTTTCAGCGCGGCCCGATCGGAAAGCATGGAGAGCTTGCAATGCGGATCGCCAGGATAATTGCCGGTGCCCAGTTCGACCGTCGAAATATTCAGCGTGCGAAGCTTTTCAAAAACCTTGTCGAGAGAAAATTGCGACAGCAGTGGTGTGAAAACGCCGATTCTCATGGGGCAAGAATAACAGAAGCGCGTTTAGGCCGTTCGCTGCGCTGTTACCGCGCCGAAGCGGCGCTCGCGGCGGCGAAATTCTTCTACTGCCGACGCCAGATCCTCGACCCCAAACTCCGGCCACATGCGCCGGGTGAACACCATCTCGGCATAGGCGCATTCCCACAGCAGAAAATCGCTCAGCCGCTGTTCGCCGCTGGTCCGGATCAGAAGATCCACGTCCGGACCGAGGCGGCTCGCAAGGTCTTCACCCTCCTGTAGCGACCGCGCCGCATCCACAATCGCCTGCCGTGACGAATAATCGATCGCCAGGCGCAACTGAAGCTTTCGCCCAGCCGCGGTTTTTCGCTCGGTTTCTTCGAGCAGCGCGACGAGATTCGGTGGCAGCCGGTCGCGCCGGCCGATGGCCTCCAGGCGCACTCCATTGGCGACGCAGCGGTCGCTCTCCTGCACCAGGTATCGCCCCAACAGCTTCATCAGCGCCGAAACCTCATGCGCCGGACGCCGCCAGTTGTCCGCCGAAAACGCATACAGCGTCAGTACCGAAATGCCCAGCGACGGCGCCGCTTCGATCGTGCGCCGCACTGCCTCGGCTCCCGCGCGATGGCCCGCGACGCGCGGCAATCCCCGTCCGCTGGCCCATCGGCCGTTGCCGTCCATGATGATGGCGACATGGATTCCCTTCTCAAAAGTACTTCTCATTACAAAGCCTTCCTCCGAATGAATGCCCCCAATCGCTTCGCGGGAGTCATCGCTTAGAAGCTTGCAGGATCGCTTCCATGTGATCCAGATACTTTTCGAACGCCTTCCGCCCGGCAGGCGTGAGCGTATATTCCGTCTTGGGCACGCGCCCGTCAAACGACTTCGTGCAGGCGATATACTTCGCCTCTTCCAGCTTCCGCGCGTGGACGCTCAGGTTTCCGTCCGTGGTTTGCAGCAGATCTTCAAGTCATTGAAAGTCAGCGGCGCATCCGCCGCGGCCAGCGCGCTGATGATCCCCAGCCGGATCCGGGGATGAATCAACCGGTCCAGATCCGGGATGGCCTGCGCCGGCTTCTGGACTTCGAAAGGTGTGTCGCGCAGAGCGTTGTTTTTAGCCACCGTACCTCCTCGCGATCATGGCTCCGAAAACGATGTGCAGCCCGCCGAATCCCGCCGCCAGCCACACGTCGTTCCACGGAACGGACCAAGCCGGTGGCCACAGTACCGCCAGCGCTCCTAAGATCAGAAAACACGCGCCCATCACCGGCACCACCGGTACCGAAAAGGCTCCGCCCGTCATGACTCCGGTGCCGTAAAGCATCAGCCAGACGCCCGGGATCGCGGCCGAGGCGCCCGCGCGCCACAGAACCAACGTCAGCGCCGCCCCAGCGATCAGCGGCGGCACGAAACTGAACACAAATTTGCGCGCCGGAGCCGACCACATCGGCATCCCGGCCTTCAATGCCTTGCGCCACATCGCCAGCATGCCGATGGCGGTCGCCAGGCCGCTTCCATCACCCACGTCGCCAGCCATGCCCCGGGCGAGGTTTGGCGCGCCGCAAGCACGCTGGCCGCCAACGCGGTGACTCCCATCGCCACTCCGCCCCATCCTGGAACGGCCGTGAAGGAACCCGCGCGCTCCATGGTTTCGCGGATGTAGCGCAGGTTGTCCATGGCATGCGCGTGCATCGGGATCGGCTGGCGCTTGGGAATCGGTTGGACCGAGGCCATGAACGAATCATAACCCGACAATCGCGACCCGTCAAGTACTTTATTGTGTAAAGTAGTCCTAGAATAAACCCACCTGCTACCATGGTCCATTGGCGATGAAGGCCCTATTCGACGTGCTCGCGCCGCATGATCCGGATTATTTGCTGGCGCGCGCGATCGACCCCGCCCGCCTGCCCGCGCATATCGCCATCATCATGGACGGAAACGGCCGCTGGGCCCGCCGCCGGAGCCTGCCGCGCGTCGCCGGCCACAAGGCGGGAATCCAACCCGTGCGCGTCACCGTCGAAACCTGCGCGCGCCTGGGCTTGCGGGCGCTCACGCTGTACGCGTTCTCGGTCGAAAACTGGAAGCGGCCGCGCGCTGAAGTGGAAACGCTGTGGCGCCTGCTGCGCCTGTATCTGCGCCGCGAGCTGCCCGAGATGATGCGCCACGACATTCGCTTCACCGCCATCGGCCGGCTGGACGAGCTGCCCGCATTTGTGCGCGAGGAACTGGAATCGACTATCGATTCGCACGGCCGCGAACTCGGGCTTGCAATTGAACCTGGCGATCAACTACGGCGGCCGCGCCGAGCTGGTCGACGCGGTGAAAGCCCTGGTCGACGATGCGCGCCGCGGAGCCGACGATCGACGAAGCAGCGATTTCGGCTCGCCTCTACACCGCTGGCATGCCCGATCCCGATCTGCTGATCCGCACCTCCGGCGAGATGCGCGTGTCAGCAATTTCCTGCTGTGGCAGATCGCCTATGCGGAGTTGTACGTCACCGAAACGCTGTGGCCGGACTTCACGCGCACCGAGCTGCTGCGCGCCATTCTCGATTACCAGAAGCGCGACCGCCGCTTCGGCGGAATCCAAGAAGCGAACCTGCCCGATACGCGCGTAATGGAGCCGGTCTCCGTTCCCGGTCGATGAAGCGCGTCGCGACCGCGCTGGTCCTGATCCCGGTCGTTGTTTGGCTGGTGCTGTTTGGCCCCACCTGGGCGTTCGTCGCCGCGCTGGCCATCATCGGCCTGACCGCGTTTCACGAATTCGACCAGCTCGCCGCTGAGAACCACATTGCGCGCCCGGGCTGGCCTGGAATGATCGCTGGAATGGCGTTGATGCTCGCGCCACAGCCGCAAATTGTGACGGTCCTGGTGGCGCTGGCGGGATTGCTGCTGGCCGTTCGTGTCCGCGATCTTTCGGAATCGATGGCCGCTGCTGCCGCATTCACGCTCGGGGTAGTGTACATTTTCGGCGCCTGGCGCTGCGCCATCGATCTGCGCGCCATAGATCCTAACTGGCTGATGTTCGCGCTGCTGCTCAGTTGGGCTGGCGACACGGCCGCTCTGTATGTCGGACGCGCGTTCGGGCGCCACAAGCTGGCGCCGAGGTTGAGTCCCGCGAAAACGTGGGAAGGTGCGATCGCTTCTTTGATTTTCGGAGTGGCCGCCGGAACGGCCTATTTGCGGTGGCGCATGCCGATGGAGCCTTTGGGAATCGTGCTCGGAATCGCCGCGGCGGGCAACCTCGCCGGCCAGTTCGGCGATCTGTGCGAATCGGCCATGAAACGCGGCGCCGGAGTCAAAGATAGCGGCACATCGCTTCCCGGCCACGGCGGCTGGCTGGACCGCATCGATTTCACGCTGTTCAGCGTGCCGGTGGTCTACGGCCTGGTGAAGTGGCTAGTATACAGTGCGGTGCTTCCTTAGCCCCTTCGACGCGAGCGAAAATCTCGGCTCGGCGATTCCGTCGCCCATGATTTGCCCCGCGACATATTCGCCCACAAACGGCCCGTGCTTGAACCCGTGCCCCGACCCTCCGCCAACCAGCCAGACGTTCTCCATCTCCGGATGCCGGTCGATCAGGAAGTCTCCATTCGAGGTGTTTTCGTATTGACAGACGCGCGTCTCAAGCAGCGGAGCGCCGGCCAATTCCGGGAATCCCTTTTTCAAAAGCGAACGCGCCCGGTTCATCATCGAATGCGACGCACTGCGGTCGCCGGTTTCAGGATCGAACGGCGGGCCATGTTCGTCGATGGCAACCTTGAACCCGCGCCCGTCGAGCGCCGGGATCGTATACACGCCTTCCCGGAACGCGATCCAGACCGGCATCTCAGCGAAGCGGCGATCGCCCGGGTCGGCCCCGTAAAAGAAAACTTCCTGCCGCGTGGGCCGGATGCGCGGTCCGATCACATCAGGAAATATCTTCGGCAGCCACGGTCCACAGGCAAAGACGAACATCTCCGCAAGCTTGCGGTCGGGCTCGCTTATACGCCGCGTTTCATAACGCGCTCCCGCCTGAACCGCTGCTTCGACTACGGCCTGCACTCCGCGGCGCGCCATCAGGACGCCGCTGTCCGGCTCATACACCGCGGCCGAGCCACGAGGGAACCGGATCTGCGGAAACCGTCTTCTCAACTCGGAAACTTCCGCCCAGTCGAACTCGTATCCGCAGCGCGCCAGCGTGTCCCTGGTCGCTACCAGATACGGATCACGCGCAGCGGCAGTCACCACGACTCCCGTTTTATGAAACATTGACGGGAAAAATTGTTTCCACAACGCCAGCGACCGGATGGAACTTCGCGTGTAGACTTCGTCCGCTCCGTAAGACATGCGGATCACGCGCGTCTCGCCGCCGGAGCTGGCGCGCGAATTCGCGGGTGCGTGCTGGTCGACAATCAAAACACGAGCGCCGCGGTTTACCAGATGAAAGGCGGTCCAGGCGCCGAACACTCCCGCCCCGATGATCGCCACGTCGTATCTTTTGGCCACGTGGCTGGTATCATAACCGAGCATGAACCTTCGAGACAAAGTTGTCGTGGTGACCGGCGGTGCCCACGGAATCGGCGAAGGCTTGGCGCGGCGGTTTAAGGCCGAAGGCGCGCGCGCCGTGGTGGTTTCCGATATCGACGGCGCGGGTGCGGAAAAAGTCGCCGCGGAGATCGGCGGCGTTGGGATGCGTGTAGATGTTTCCCAGGAATCCGAGATAAAACGCATGGTCGACGAAACCATCGCCCGCTTCGGCGTGATCGACCTGTTCTGCTCGAATGCCGGCATTTTCGTGGAGGGCGACATCAACGCGCCGGATTCGGTATGGATGCGCATGCGCGATCTTCACGTTCTGGCGCATGTCTAGGCCGCGCGCGCCGTGTTGCCGGGAATGCTCCAGCGTGGCGAGGGATATCTGCTGCAAACTGTGTCCGCTGCGGGATTGTTGACCTCCATCGAGTCGGTGATTTACGCGGTCACCAAGCATGCATCGCTCGCGCTGGCCGAATGGATTTCGATGACCTACGGAGATCGCGGCATCAAAGTTTCGGCGCTGTGCCCGCAAGGCGTTCGCACCGCGATGCTGATGCAGGACCCGGACAATTATTTGGTCGAAGGATCGGTTTCGGTGGAGCAGGTTGCCGATTCCGTAATCGCAGGTCTCGCGGAGGAGCGCTTTCTGATTCTTCCGCATCCCGAAACCGCCGAGTATTTCCGGCGTAAAGCTGCGGATTACGATCGCTGGCTGCGCGGCATGCGGCGCCTGCGCAATGAGATCACCGAAAAGAAAGCCGCGGCTAAAACCTAATCTTTCTTCGCGTGCCCTTCGATGACCTCGATCCTCATCTTGTCGGGGCCTTCGATGAACGCGAACTTGATTTTTCCGCCCGCGGCCGACCGCGGCTCGTCGGTGACCTTCACGCCCGCCGCGCGCAGCTTCGCGACCGCGTCATCCAGATTGTCGACGCTGATCCCGATGTGGTCCACCACGTGCCCCTTGGTCGATTCGAACGTGTCGCGGCCTTCCCAATACGACCATTTTGAGGAGCGCGCGTAGCCCACCGGATAGATAATCACGTTCACGTTGTCCATCATGAAAGACGAGCTGGGCCCGATCTGAACGTCGCGGTACATGTGCTCCTGCGGGCTTTTCCGCACGGTGACGCCGAACTGTTTCGCGTACCAGTCGCCGGCCGCGATGGGATCGTCGCTCAGCAAATGAATATGGCCGAAGTGATGATGATTCGCCGTGTTCAGCTCGATCAGCGCGTGATCGGGGCCATCCACATAGGCATAGAAAAATCGCCCCATCTCCTTGCCGCCGCCGATGTCGCTGATGTCGGTGATGGGCGTCTGAAACTTCGTCCCGCTGGCCACCTGCTTCTCATACGTCGCCTTCATGTCCTCCGCCCCCCAGCCGAAATGCCAGATCGTGCTGGTGATGTCGTTTTTCGGCGCGGTCGCGACCTTGCTGAACAAGATCCAGCTTTTCTGTGTCCAGACGCCGTCGAGCACTCCCGCGAACTTGCCTTTTTCAGCGTCGAATTTGGTGGTGTAAAACTCTATGTCGGCCGCCGGATCGGTTGCATTCAGATGCAGATGGTGAAAATGCGCGTTCGCGACGGTCTGCGCGGCGGCATTCATCATGAAGCAAATCGCGGCAACAAAAAGCGCTAATTTACGGTTGCTCAGCATAGCCCGAATTATAACCCCTTGCGTTTCAGCGCGGCGCGCACTACTATCGTTCGATCGAAAGGAGCGTTATGGGCCAAATCAATTTGAGTCGGGTGCTTATCGGCGGAATCGTCGCCGGACTGGTGATTAACATCTTCGAGGGGATCACAAATGGCGTGATCCTGGCGAGTCGCTGGGCCTCCGTGATGACCAGCCTCAATCGCCCCTCTGTCATGTCCACGAATCAAATCATTGCATTCAACCTATGGGGATTCGCGCTGGGCATTCTGACGGTGTGGGTTTACGCGGCGATCCGGCCGCGGTTCGGAGCGGGTCCGAGAACGGCAATGTGCGCTGGACTGATCATGTGGGCGGCGGCGTGCGCCATGGGTACGGCGGTTCCCGTATTTCTGCACATCTTCGGGGTCAAACTCGCGCTCGCCGGTACGGCGGTTCAACTCGTGGAGATGCTGTTGGCTTCGGTCGCCGGTTGTTACCTTTATAAAGAAGAGACCACGGAAACCATGAAGTCCTCCGCAGCGCGGGCTTAAAGCCTCTTACGCTGAAGACGCAAGCTGTTGAAGACGACGCTCACCGAGCTTGCGGCCATCGCGGCGCTGGCGATCACCGGGTTTAAAAGGCCGAGTGCAGCCGCCGGAATTGCGACCACGTTGTAGGCCAGCGCCCAAAACAGATTCTGCCGCATGATGTTCATGGCCGCGCGAGATAGTTCAATTGCGCGTGCGATCCGCCCCAGGTCGGGCCGTAAGAGCGTCACGTCGCCTGCTTCCATTGCGATATCGGTGCCGGAGCCCATCGCAAATCCGACGTCGGCCTGAGCCAGCGCGGGCGCGTCGTTGATTCCATCGCCGGCCATCGCCACCACTCTGCCTTCACCCTGTAAACGGCGAATCTCGGCGACTTTTCCATCCGGCAGAACACCCGCGACCACGCGATCGATCCCGACCCGGCGCGCGACGGCGTCCGCCGTTTCCTTCCGGTCGCCGCTCAGCAAGACAATTTCGAGCCCAAGTTTCTTAAATTCGCCAACGGCATCCTTGGCGCCACTGCGAACCGGATCGGCTACTTCGACGGACCCCACGAATCTCCCGTCCACCGCCACCAGAATTTCCCCGCCGCCCGATGCGATGCCTCTTTCCTCCAGCAGCGCACGATTGCCGACAACCACGTGCTTGCCGTCGACCACGCCCTCGACACCCCGTCCCGGAGTCGCGTGAAAATCGACAGGATCTGGCCATGACAAACCGCGGCCCTCCGCGAATTCGACGATCGCGCGGGCCAGCGGATGCTCGGATCGCTGCTCGACAGCCGCCGCCAAACGCAACCCCGCATCATCGATTTTCGCGTCGACCACGCGCGGCTTGCCCTCCGTCACAGTCCCAGTCTTGTCGAGCACAAGCGTATGCACGCGCCGCAGTTTCTCGAGCGTCTCGCCGCCTTTGATCAACAGACCCATCTGAGCGCCGCGCCCTGTGGCGACCATGACAGCAGTCGGTACCGCCAACCCCATCGCGCACGGGCAAGCGATGATCAGCACCGCGACCGCGCTGGCCGCCGCTTTAGTCATGCTCCCGCCAGCCAGTATCCACGCCGCGAATGTGGCGATCGAAAGCGCAACCACGATGGGCACAAACACGCCGCTAATGCGATCCGCCAGCCGTTCGATGGGCGCGCGCGACCCTTGTGCCTCTCGCATTAGCGCCACGATGCGCGCCAGCACGCTCGCTTCTCCGAGCGATGTGGCCCGATATCGAAAACTCCCGGTGGTATTCTGCGTGCCGCCTGTAACCTGGCTCCCCGCGCGCTTTTCGACCGGCGCCGGCTCGCCCGTCAGCATCGATTCATCCACGTAGCTGGACCCGTCGGCGACCTCGCCATCCACTGGAAGCTTTTCTCCAGGGCGCACCAGGATGAGGTCGCCGCGGCGAACCTGGCCGACCGGCAGATCGATTTCAGCGCCATCGCGCGTCACCCGAGCCGTGGTCGCGCCGAGTTGGATCAGCTTGCGCAGCGCGCTCGTCGTTTGCCGTTTCGCGCGAGCCTCCAGCGCCCGCCCGCACAGCACAAACGCCAGAATCAGCACCGCCGATTCGTAGTAAACGTCGTGGACGCCCAGCCGCTCCGGCGCGATCGTAGCCGCCAGCGAATATAGAAACGCGGCTCCGGTGCCCAACGCGACCAGCGCGTTCATATCCGCGGATCCATGCCGAGCCGCCGTCCACGCGCCGGTATAGATTTGCCGTCCTGCCCACGCCATCACAAACACGGTGATCGCCAGCAAAATGTATCGAACGCTTGCCTCGTGCATCCAGCGCATCGAAAGAAACATCGCGATCGCGCCCAGCCCGAGGCTGACCACAGCCTTGATCGCGAGTTCCCGAGCTTCTTCCACTTGCGCGCGCTCGCGCTGTTCCTGTTCCTCGAACGCGCTGCGCCCGGCGGCTGGAAGCTGCGCTTCGTAGCCGGTGTCGACGATCGCGTCGACCAGCGCGTCCGCACCGACCGCGGTCGGATCGAACGCCACCGTCGCGTCTCCGGTCATTAAATTCACAGCGGCGGTTCGAACGCCCGGCGTCCGCTCCAGGGCGCGCTGCACGTGGCTCTGGCACGCCGCGCAGGTCATGCCTCCGACGTGAATATGTATGGTTTCGGTCATTCTGACAGACGCGGCTCGTACCCCGCGTTTCGCACCGCCTCGAGAATCGCCGGCTCGTCCTTCGGATCGATCGAAACCACAGCCGACCCGATTTGCACATCTTCAACACGCGCGCCAGCCACTTTCTCGATCGCCTTGCGCACCCTCCGGACGCACGCGTCGCAGTGCATTCCTTCAATGGCGACTCTCATGTCCCTATCTTAGATGCAGCGGCGCCGCGCTAGGATGGAAATTTCCGCCATGCAGCGAATCCACGTCATCACTACCGGCGGCACCATCGAAAAAATCTACTCCGAACAACGCGGCTCGGTCGAGAATCTGGATAGCAAGATCGAAATCTACCTGGGCCGCCTGCGCCTGCCCGACGCTGAAATAGACACTACGCGCCTTATGAACAAAGACAGCCTGGAGATGACCGACGCCGACCGCGCGCTCGTCCTGGACGCCGTGCGGCAACGTCTGGACGCGCCCATCGTCATCACGCATGGAACCGACACCATGGTCGAGACCGGCCTGTACCTCAAACGCGCCCTAGGCGAGCTCAAATTTCCGATCGTATTGACCGGAGCGATGACCCCTCTTGGCTTCGAAGCCAGCGACGGGCTTCAAAATCTGACCGAAAGCATTTTCGCCGCGCGCATTCTGGTGCCGGGAATTTATGTCGTGATACACAACCAGGCCTTCCCGGTCGATGCGGTTCGCAAGGACCAAGATCTCGCGCGCTTCGTGGCTAAAGAGCCAGACCGCTGATCGCGTGAATCGACGCAACCTCGTAATGCGCCGCTTTCGCGTCATACCGCGATAAATACTTGCGCCGCTCCTCCGGGACTACCGCGGTTTCATAGTCGTTTCCCGCGACCGCGCGAATCGCATCGATCGAATCCCACAGCAGAATGGTGATGAACTCCACTTCGGCTCCAACTTCACGCCTCAGCAGATAGCTACCCTTGTATCCCGGCACTTTCCCGACCCCTGGCAATGGCTCCGGTTTCAATAAAGCCTCATACGCATCGGCATGCTCAGGCTTCGCGTATCCGTGCCAGACTCGCGCGATCATCCCTTTAGCGCCGTTGCGACCTCCGTGGCTCTTTCAAACAGGAATCCGGTCTCGTTTCCGCTTCCCAGGAAAATCATGCCGCGCTCTTTCCAGAATTTCGCGAGCGAAAGCGTTCGGGTCTGCGTGCCCGGCGCGACCCCGTGTTTCAGGCACGCGTCGCGGATCTGCTCCATCGCCGCCACCATTTTCGGATGCTCGAACTCGCCGGGAACGCCCAGCGAAATGGACAGGTCCACGGGTCCGATCAGTACCGCATCGAGGCCCGGAACCGACAACAGCTCATCGCGCCGCTCCACCGCGAGCTGGGTCTCGATTTGCAGCACCACCATCACGTTCTGATTCATGTGCTCCAGCATCTTCGGGATCGTCGACCGCTCATAATCGATGTGTTGCGGCCCCAGCCCGAAGCCGCGAATGCCCACCGGCGGGAATTTGGTCCAGCTCACGGCGCTTTCTAAAAGCTCCGGCGATTCCACGCGTGGAAAAATCACGCCTTGCGCGCCGCAATCGAGCGCCCTCGCCACCAGCGCGTACTGCATATCCGCCACGCGCACGATGGGCGACAACCCGGCGGTCGAGGAAGCATGGCACAAGTCGTACAGCGTCTCGATTCCGAAAGCCCCGTGCTCGCTGTCGAGAAAAGTCCAATCGAAGCCGGCCGAAGCCAGCAATTTTGCGACATCCACCGAACGGATCTGCCCGAAACCGCACCCCACCTGGAGCTTCCCCTGCTTCAGGGCCTGTTTGACGGTGTTGGCGCGCATATTCGCTAGATGGTCAGCACGCGATGATCCGGGCAGTCAAGCTGCGCAGCGTCGTACAAACGGCCCACCAGATCCATGCCGTGCGCTGCCAGGAACGGAAGAATCGAATAGAACCGCTCCTGCAAATGACGATGCGGATACAGCAAATTGGTCAGATAGCGCGCGTCGGCGACGGCTCGCGCGTCACGGCGCATGGTTTCCCGCTCGATCTTCCGCCGCGTCTTTTCGAGCTGATACGCGATCTTGGCGCGGCTCTTTTCGAGCGATGCCGCCAGCGTCGGATCGAACCCTTCCAGCTCCCGGTGCAGGCAATCGATGTTGTGCGCCACTCCACCCGCCGCGTCTGCAAACGCCTGCTCCACGCTTTCCGGAACCAGCGCCCGTGCGATCCGATCCTTCAGAAACTCCTCGTTCACGAAAGTCTGAGGCAAAGTGAGCCGGTAACGTCCCAGAAGTTTTTCCGCCCGTGGCTCCAGCAGCGTGAATGAGCTGCGCGACATCTCCACCGGCATTCGGCCCAGCAGCCGGTCGTAGATCACTTGCGATTGCGCCAGGTAAGCGAGCTCGGCGGGACCCCCAATGTATGCGACGGTCGGCAGCAGATAGTCCTGCACCACGGGCCGCAGCAGCGCGTTGGGAGAAACCTCAGCGGCGCGGTCGCGCAGTTCGCCGTATTCGGAATCCGCGCGGCGAACCGGGACCCGTTCGCCGTTTTCCAGCAGGAAGAACAGCGTGGTCTTGGCCTCTAGATGCACCTGCGCGTGATACCCGGCCGCTTCCAACTCGCGATTCCGCTCCAGCAACCGAGCTTTCAATTCAGGCGCCGCGCTCAATGCTTCGGCCACAAACGGCGCGCCGATCGCGCGTATCGCTGGATCCAAAGGATCCAGAAACAGAAGATCCAGCCCGTCGAGCAGCTTCGCCAGCAACGCATGGAATGCCGCACCCATGGTTGCTCCGGGCCGATACGCATCCCTTACCGCCGCGGCGACTTCTTCGCCATGCGGCCACGATTTCAGGGACGCGGCCAGTTCGTCGACCGGCGGCCGGTCGAGCACGATGCCTCCCACCGGGCGCTGCTTGCCGTTCGACCCCGCCGGGGGCTCGACCCCGAACGTCATCGGCTGATGCGTGCCATCGAAACTCCACACATGGCTCACTTCGGCGAAATCGTGATCCTCGGTCGCCAGCCAGAACACCGGCACCGCGGGAATCCCGCGCGCCGTCAGATCGCGAGCCACGCGCGCCGCTGTGATCGCCTTGTAGATCGTATATGCGGGTCCCGAAAAAAGCCCCACCTGCTGGCCCGTGACCACCGCGACCGTGCCCGGCAGCGCCAGCCGCCTCAGAGATTCGCGTTCCCCGTTCTGCGCCGCCAGCGCGCGAACCATCGCGGCGCGGCGTTCGGCGGGATAGTCGATTTCTCGAGCCGCCGCATCGATCGCAGCCGGATCGTGGGGATTGTGACGATAAAAGCGCGAAACCCGGTCAAAATGATAGGTGAAGTCCGCAAACAACCGCGAAGTTGCGGGCAGGTCGGTATGTCGGATACAGCCGGGTTCCATGTTGGCTTGACGGACGAACGGTCCTAAGGGTAACAGATGCACCCACCTGGACGAAAGTCGCTAAAAACACGTTATCGTGTAATCGTTAAGTATGAATGAACACGCTCCGGTAAGCTTGTAGATGCCCGGCGTTTACATTTCGTATCCGTTTTGCGCCCAAAAGTGCACGTACTGTAACTTCGCCTCGGGAGTCTTCCCGCGCGGCCTGGAATCGCGCTATTTGGACGCCCTGCAAGCCGAACTTCGCCAAACGGCATGGCCCTGGACCCCGGAAACGGTTTACCTCGGCGGCGGCACGCCGAGCCAGATCGATCCGGCAACCATCCTCGCCGAAATCCCGGACCGCTCGTGGCGCGAAGCGACCATCGAAGCCGCTCCGGGCACGATTACGGCTGAAAAAGCCTCTGCGTGGCGCAGCGCTGGTATCAATCGAGTCAGCCTGGGAGTACAATCGTTCATCGCGCGCGAACTGGCTCGTACTGGGCGCAAGCACACCGCGGAAACGGTCGAGCATGAGATCGGCTTGTTGCGCGCAGCCGGAATCGATTCCATCAATATCGACCTGATTGCCGGCCTTCCCGGCCAGACGCCTGAGAGCTGGTCTCAGTCGCTCGATTGGATCGAGAAACTCGGTGCCCCGCACGCGTCGGTCTACATGCTGGAAGTGGACCAAGACAGCCGCCTGGGCCGCGAAATCCTTCTGGGCGGCCAACGCTACGGCGCATCCGATGTCCCTTCGGACGATCAAATCGCCGATTTCTACGAGACGGCCGTCGATCGCCTGGCTCGCCTGGGCCTGCATCGCTACGAAATCTCGAACTTCGCCCGTCCCGGATTCGAGTCCGTGCATAACCTGAAATACTGGCGTCGCGAGCCCTACCTCGGCTTCGGAGCCGACGCGCATTCTTTCGACGGCGAGTCGCGCTGGCAGAACCCGGAATCGGCGTCTGACTACGTTGCAAATCCGCACGCGGGCGAGCCTGTGCCGGCCGATGCCGTCTCGGAACGATTCTTCCTCGGTCTGCGGCTCTCAGAAGGAATCGACGGCGACTGGTCGCCCTTCAACTCCGCTATCGAGCGCTTTCTGCGCGAAGGCCTGCTTGAATCGGTCGACGGGCGAGTCCGATTAACGCCCCGCGGCGTTCTTCTTTCAAACGAAGTATTCGCCGAGTTCGTGGGAGTATCAGCCTAACCGCTTTCAATCTGTGTTGATCTGCGTTCATCTGCGGCTGAAATAACTCTCCGTGATACCCTTTTAATGACCCCACCTGAAAGTGGTTCCATGCACCCGGAAAGCTATTCGACACCCAGTCAGATCGCAGTAACCAGGACCGTCTCCAAAGTCCCCTATGCCCGAGGATTGCAGGCCCTCCTGCGCAAACTGGATACCCAGCGAGGCGTGTATTTCTCCTCCGGATACGAATATCCAGAGCGCTACTCCCGATGGGATTTCGGCGCCGTCGCGCCTCCTCTAGAAATCATCGCTGCCGGACGCGAAATGCGCTTCGAGCCCCTGAACGAGCGCGGCAAAGTGTTGAATCGCATTTTTGAGAAACTTCTCGCCAATCACCCCCATTGGGAAAATTTCGCGATCGAGAATGGAGCCCTCCGAGGCCGCCTGAAGCCTCTCGCCGACCTTTTTTCAGAAGAGCAACGCAGCAAACAGCCGTCTCCGTTTTCCATCCTGCGGGTCTTAATCGATGAACTGCGCCATCCCCTGGCCGCGCGCCTGGCCCTGGTCGGAGCCTTCGGATACGACCTGCTGCTTCAGTTCGACCCGATCCACTTAAAGCTCCCGCGCCACGGCGTCAAGGATCTCCATCTGTTCCTGTGCGACGACATCTATTTCATGGATCGCAAGAAGGAGCAGATTGAGCGCTTCCAGTACGATTTCTCGCTCGGCGATCTGACCACGCACGGCCTGCCTCGCACCGCCGCGCGTCTCAAGCGAGCCAAACCCTCCGATCCCGGTCCCATCGAATCCGACCACACCGCCGCGGAATATATGGCGAAAGTCGAAACCGTGCGTGAAGGTATGCGCCGCGGCGATTACTACGAGGTGGTGCTGCGCCAGACCTTCCGCGCACCGTATTCAGGCAGCCCGTCGAAGCTGTTCGAGCGAATCCAGCAGGCGAGCCCCAGCCCGTACCAGTTCTTCCTCCAGTTCGGCGGCGAGCAGCTCATTGGCGCTTCACCTGAAATGTTTGTCCGCGTGGAACGCCGGCGCGTGGAAACCTGTCCGATCGCCGGAACCGCGCGCCGAACCGGCGATCCATTGCAGGATGCCGACAGCATCCGCGAGCTGCTCAATTCCACCAAAGAAGAATCCGAGCTGACCATGTGCAGCGACGTCGACCGTAACGACAAGTCGCGCGTGTGCGAGCCCGGATCGGTGCGCGTCATCGGACGCCGCCTGATTGAATCCTACGCAGGGCTGTTCCACACCGTCGATCACGTGGAAGGAAATTTGGCCGAAGGTTTCGATTCGCTGGACGCGTTTCTGACCCACATGTGGGCCGTCACCATCATCGGCGCGCCGAAGAAATGGGCCGCGCAAGCGATCGAGGATCTGGAAAAAGACGCCCGCGGCTGGTACGGAGGCGCGGTCGGCATGATCGCGCTCGACGGCGACATCAACACCGGAATCACCATCCGCACGATTCATCTCAAAGACGGCATCGCCGCCTACGGCGCGGGCGCGACCCTGCTGTACGACTCGATTCCCGAAAACGAGCATCGCGAGTGCGCCCTGAAAGCTACCAGCTTTTTCCGCGCCCTCAATGCCCAGCCCGCCGCGCCCGTGCGCTATCATGCTTCGACGGAAGATGGCCGCGGTGTACGGCTCCTGCTGGTCGATAGCGAAGATTGCTTCATCCACACGCTCGCGAATTACGCCCGGCAAACCGGCGCCGAAGTGATCACCTATCGCGCCGGCTTCCCGCCCGAAATGATCGAGCTCATCGATCCGTCGCTGATTCTGATTTCACCTGGACCAGGCCGTCCTTCTGATTTCGGCCTGCCTGAGCTGGTTCGCCGCGCCGCCAAGGTCGAAATCCCCGTCTTCGGCGTTTGCCTGGGTCTGCAAGCCATGGTCGAAGCCTTCGGCGGGGAACTGGGCGTGCTCGATTACCCGATGCACGGCAAGCCCTCGATGGTCCGCAACCGCGGCGTTGGCATTTTCACGGGGCTCCCCGAAGAGTTCCGCGTCGGCCGCTATCATTCGCTCTACGCGATTCCAGAAAAACTGCCGCCATGCTTGGAAGTAACCGCCGAGAGCGACGACGGCGTCATCATGGGAGTGCGTCATCGCGATTTGCCCATGGAAGCCGTGCAGTTTCACCCCGAATCGATTCTCACCCTCGACGGGAACTGCGGCTTGCGTTTGATGGAAAATGTAGTTCGGATGCTGGGACACGCCCGGGTCGCCGGGCACGCAGGGAGGTAGGATCATTTCAGGCGCCACGAAGATCGCCATGAAGCTCTCTCCGTTTCTTTTCTCTTTCACCATCACCAGCGCCTTCTTCATCAATTTTTGTTCCTGGATCTTCCGGTGTGGATGCCATTCGCTGTGGGCCGGAGCCGACGCGATGTGCAATATTCACGCGCAGCATGGGCATCACTGCCCCTGGTGCAGCTACGGGACCGGCGGGCAGGCTCTGATCATGGCCCTGATCTGCGCGCCGCAACTGGCCGTTGCACTGTTCTCAAACTGGAGCTGGCCTGTGCGTACGGCAGTCGCGACCGCGCTGTTTCCCGCTGTCGGCCTGGTAGTCGCGCTGGGATTCGGCTGGGTGGACGGCTATTGGTCGCAGTAATTGTATTAAGGTAATGGGCGTGCCAACCTCGAAGGCGGTTTCGGTGCTGGTGACCGGCGCGGGCCGGGGCGTGGGCAAGCGTCTCGCCATTGGCTTTGCGGCAAAGGGCGCACGCGTCGGACTGCTGGCGCGTAGCAAAGCCGAGCTCGATCTCTGCCATCTCGAAATCGAGCATGCCGGCGGTTCCGCCCTGCGAATCCGTTCCGATGTTAGCGACTACGAGCAAGTTTCCGCCGCGGTAGAGCGCATGCGTGTCCACTTCAACAGCCCCGTGCATGTCCTGATCTGCGCGGCGGCGATTCAGGGCCCCATCGGACCATTCGTCGAAAACTCGCCCAAATCGTGGCCGGATCTAATTCACTCGAACCTGATCGGCGTCATGAACGCATGCCGCGCCGTGCTGCCCCACATGATCGCGCGCCGGTCGGGAAAAATCATCGTACTCGCCTGCGGCGGAGCGTCCAGCGGACGCCCGAATTTCGCGGTTTACGCCGCCACCAAAGCCGCGGTAGCGCGCTTTGTCGAAAGCGTGGCGGCCGAAGTGTCCGACCATAACGTCCAAGTCAACTGCATTTCCCCCGGCGATACCTACACTCACATGACAGACCAGATCCTGGCAGCCGGCGAGCGGTCCGGCTGGCGCGAAACCGAGCACGCCGAGCAGACCCGCCTCACCGGGGGCACTCCTCCCGAAAAGCAACTGGAGCTAGCCTGGTTTCTCGCTTCCGAGCAATCCAATCACATCAGCGGCCGCCTCATTGGCGTCATGGACGACTGGAAAAAACTCAAGAACGGCACCGTGACCCCCGAACAATACACGCTACGCCGCCTGCAGAAGGCTTAGGGTCTTTCACATCGCCTACTAGCCGAGCCGCGCGCGCAAGCAAGCGGTTTTTCCCCGGTCACTCGTCCCAAAAATCCCGTCATTCGCCGGTTTTCGAGCCTCAAATCGAACCCCGCCGCTACAATAGGACCCATGGAAAACGGAAAGGGTCCGGCGATTTACGTCTCGGGCCTTCGAAAGTCGTACGGGGATTTCGAAGCTGTGCGCGGCATCGACTTCAACGTCGCGCAGGGCGAGGTCTTCGGACTTCTCGGCCCCAACGGCGCCGGCAAAACCACTACGGTCGAGATCCTCGAAGGCCTGCGGCCGCGCACGGCCGGCGACGTGACGGTTCTCGGCTACGACCCTGCCACTGAAACGCGAGCCATCAAGGATCGCATCGGCGTCTGCCTGCAATCCACCAATCTGCCCGACAAAATCACCGTGCGCGAATCGCTGGCCCTGTTCGCCGCGTTTTATTCGCAAAACATCGATCGCGACAAGCTCCTCCAACGCCTTCAGCTCTGGGACAAGCGCAATGACTACTATTCGGTCCTTTCAGGAGGCCAGAAGCAGCGCGTTGCGCTCGCCCTCGCCATGGTCAACGATCCTTCCATGATCTTCCTCGACGAACCCACCACCGGACTCGACCCGCAGGTTCGCCTCGAAATTCACAGCCTGATCAGCGAGCTGCGCGACGCTAAGCGAACCATTCTTCTCACCACGCACTACATCGAAGAAGCCGAGCGCCTGTGCGACCGCGTGGCGATCATCGATGAAGGAAAAATCATCGCCATGGGTACGCCGCGCGAGATTCAGGCCAAGACCGTGGACCAATCGCGCATCGATATCCGCACCGCGCAGCCCATGCCGGCCGAGATGCCGAACTTTCAGGACTCGGCGAAACATGCCTTGAGTGAAGATCGCCTGCTGCTGACTGTATACTCCACGCGGCCCGCGCGGACGCTGCCGGACTTAATCAAGTGGATCGACCAGAGCGGCCTCGATCTCGAAGATATTCACTTGAAGCGCCCGACGCTTGAAGACGTGTTCATAGAGCTCACGGGAAAGCGGCTGAGGGACTGACATGAAAGCCTACATCGCACAAATCCGGATGAATCTGCGCCTGACCATGCGCGATCGCACGGTGCTGTTTTTCAACTACATTTTCCCGCTGATTTTCTTTTTCATTTTTGGCCAGTTCATGCACGCCGAACAGGGCGGCGTCATCGTCCAGATCGTGACCATGGTGCTGACCCTCGGCGTTCTGGCTTCGGGTCTGTTCGGCGCCGGGATGCGCACGGTGATGGACCGCGAAGCGAATATCCTGCGCCGCTTTAAGGTCGCGCCGATCTCGCCGGGACCGATCTTGGTCGCCCAGCTCGTCACCGGTCTGGTCCACTATGTTCCCGTGACCTTCGTCACTCTGCTGCTGGCGCGGTGGGTTTACGGCATGCCGCCGCTAGAAAATCCGATCTCTCTATACGCTTTCGTCCTGCTCGGATTGATGGCGTTTCGCGCCATCGGCAGTATCATCGGCGCGGTGGCGAACTCCATGCAGGAAAGCCAGATCATCGTCCAGCTTCTGTACTTTCCCATGCTGTTCCTGGGCGGCGCGACCTTTCCCATCGCGATGTTCTCGAAGTGGCTGCAAATCATCGCGCAGTTCATCCCCACCACGTATTTGTCCACCGGCCTCTCGGGAATTCTGCAAGGCCACGAAACATTCTGGGACAACCTGCCCGCCGCCGGAATCCTCCTGCTCACCACGCTAGTCGGCACATTCCTGGCGCTGAAACTTTTCCGCTGGGAAAAGGACGAAAAGATGAAGGCGTCCGCGAAGCTGTGGATCGTCGCCGTGCTCGCGCCGTTTCTGGTCATGGGCGTCTGGGAAGCTCGCGCCAAGGACAACATGGTGAAAGAAAAAGTGCTGGCGCGAGTGATGGAGCGCAATCACACCTGGCTGATTCGCGACGCGCGCCTGTTTCTCGGCGATGGCACCGTAATCGAGCAAGGCTCGGTGCTGATCAAGAACGGCAAAATCGCCGAAATCTACACCGGTCCCGCGCCGGATGCCAAGAGCCTGAAAGCCGAAGGTGTCGATGCGGCTGGAAAGACGTTGCTGCCCGGATTGATCGACGTGCATGTGCACCTCGGCTCGCCCGGCGGATTCTGGGAAGATCCCGCCGAATACACCAAAACCGACGCGTTCATGGATCGCGAGCTCGCCGCATACCTGTTCAGCGGCGTGACCGCCGTGAAGAGCGTCGGCGACTCCACGGATCTGATGCTCAAAAAGCGCGCCGCGCTTCGCAACGGAGAGAAGGACGGCGCCGAGCTGTTCGCGGTCGGCCCCATGTTCACCGCGCCCGGAGGTCACGGCACCGAGTATGCACAGTATGTCCCCGAAGCCATGCGCGCGCAGTTCCAAGCGCAGCTCGTGCGCCTTCCCAAATCGCCGGAAGAAGCCCGCAAGCAAGTCGACGATTTAAAACAACTCGGCGTCGACGGAATCAAAGCAATTCTCGAAGGCGGCTTTCCGGGCCACCCGATTCCTCGCCTTGACCCCGTCCTGCTGCGCGCCATCGCAGAGCAGGCGCGCGCCGACAACCTGCCCATCGTCTGCCACACCGGCAACGCCCACGACGTCGCCGACGCGCTGGACGCCGGCGTGAACGGCATCGAGCACGGCTCCATGCTCGATGCGATTCCACAAGCCCTATTCGACCGCATGAAGCAAATGAACGTGTCCTACGACCCGACGCTGGCCGTTTTTGAAGCCTTCATCGCCACAGCGCAGGAAAAGACGGACCTGCTGGATCGCACGCTAGTCCAGCAAGTGGCCCCGCCGAAGCTCCTCCAGTCCACCAAGAAGATGATCGCATCGCCGCAGTTCGAAGAACTGCGCGCTGCGTTTCGCGCGCATCCGATGTCGCTTGACGATTCCAAGCAAAACTTAATGGCGGCGTATCGAGCAGGCATCATGCTGGTCACCGGCTCGGATTCCGGCAACACGCAAGTGATTCACGGCCCCGGCATCCATCGCGAGATCCAGCTTTGGGTGGAAGCCGGCATTCCCCCCGCCGTCGCCTTGCAGGCCGCCACGTACAACGGCGCGCGGCTGCTGCGCGCGGATAATCGAATCGGCCTGATCCGCAAGGGCTACGAAGCCAGCCTCCTTCTTGTCGACGGCAATCCCCTGAAAGACATTTCGTCCACCGAACGAATCTCGATGGTGTTTTTCAAAGGTGGCCACGTCGATCGCCAGGAATTGTTCAAGCAGGAGTAAGAGGGAGCCTTCGCTCCCTCGCTTGCGCGGCGCTTAGCCGGCGGGCGGATAAATGACGATCGGATCTCCCATGTCGTTCCCCTTTCTGGCTCTCGCCAATTGAAAGGTAAACGGCGACCCGCGGCTTTCACGGTCGACGAAAGCTCGAAATGATTCAGAAATGACGGGTTCCGCCGGCTATTCGTCGCGTAACGCGGACGCTGGATCGATTCCCGACGCTCTCCACGCCGGTACAATACACGCTGCCAAGCTAGCAAGTATCACGACGACCGAGGCCGCAGACAGCATAGAAAAATCCCGCACTTCCGTCCCGGCCACCAGGGCCGACAGCAGCCGCCCGCACGCGAGCGCCGCCACCGACCCGCAAATCGCGCCCGCAATAACCAACCTTGCGCCCTGCGCCACGATCAGAAACATCACGGCCCGTCGTTTCGCTCCTAACGCCATGCGAATGCCGATCTCTCTGCGACGCCGCGTCACCGATTGCGAAATGATGCCGTATAATCCGGCCAACGCGAGCGCCAGCCCGCACAACCCCACCGTGCCCAGCACATTCACGGCGACGCGAGCATTGAACATCGCGCCCTGCGTAACATAATCGCCCAAATTGCGAACCTCACTCACCGGCTGCGCCGCGTCGATCGAGTGAATCTCGCGAATCACCGCCTGTGCCATTCCGCTTTGTTCGACGTGCAACACCATTCGCGACGCGTAATTCTGCGAATACGGAAGATAAAGAAACGGCGTCGGATGCTCGCTCAAGCGGAAATATTTCGCGGTCCGCGCCACGCCGATTACCTCCACCATGCGTCCGTTCATTCGAAACTTGCGGCCCACGCCGCATGAACGCGCTAATTCCTGATTCACGATTGCGACCGGCGCGCTCATCGCCGTGTCACGCGAATCGAACGCGCGCCCCTCAACGATCGGCATGCGCATCAGATCGAAATACCCGTTGCCCACGATGTTGACCCACACGCTGCTGGTCTCCGCGCCGATCGTGATTTGCCGCTGCGCCCCCGTGTATCCCAGCGGAACCGACTGCGCCAGCGCCGCAGCACGCACGCCCGGCAAACGCCTCACGCGGTCGAGAACCTGGCCGTAAAAAACCCGCGTCTGCGCCTCGCCATATCGAACCTGTCCCGGATCGAGCGCCATCACCAGCACATGATCCGTCCGATACCCAGGATCGATTTTTCTCGCCGCCGCGATTCCGTTCATCAAAAATCCGCCGGAAGCGAGCAGCGCCGACGCGAGTGCGATCTGGACGCCCACCAGCGCGTTTCTCCACTTTCGCGGCGGCGACTTCAGAACCGTCGCGATTTCGATCCGCCGCAGCACTGGAGCCGATCCGCACACAATCGCCGCGATCGCCGCCGCGCTGCACATCACGATTCCGATCCGCGCGTCGATCCTCGGCGAAATCGCAAACCCGAAATCCGTTGGCAGCGTCGCCGCGCGCGCGAGCATGCGAGTCGCCGCCCACGCCAGCGGGATTCCCAACGCCGCGCCGCACGTCGCCAACACTGCGCCTTCTTTCACGCCGTCGACCAGCAACCGCCCGCGCGTCGCCCCGATCGCGAGCCGAACCGCCATTTCTCGCGCACGCGCGTCGGCCCGCATCAGCATCAATCCGGCGACGTTAGTGCACGCGATCGCCAGGATCAGAACCGCGATCGCCAGCAACAGATCCGCTAAGGCCGGCATAGTTCCTTCGGCTGCGCGGGCTTCGCGTTCGGTGAATACAACGGCTCGCCGCCCGTGATTGGTGTCCGGATATTTCGCTTCGAGGCGCGCTGCCAGAATCGCGAACTCCTCGCGTGCTTGATCTGCAGTGACGCCCGGTGCCAGCCGTCCATAGACTCTCAGATACCTTCGTCCACGCTCCTCCAGTGGACGCCCGTTTACCGGAAGAAGGCCGTTGCCGTAGACACCCATCGGCACGTAGAAGTCCTCGCGCGTGAAGCGGTCAAGCGCGAAACCCGCAGGCGCCACTCCGATGATGGTAAACGGCGTGCCTCCGAGCCGGATCGTGCTCCCGATAACCTCCGGATTCGCTCCGAACTGCGCCTTCCAAAACGCATGCGCGAGCACGACCACCGCGTCCCGCGCTTCATCGGCGCGAAAAGTTCGCCCCACCGCCGGCGCGACGCGCAGGACGTCGAAATAATTCGCACTCACCGCCAGCCCCATGCGCATCTGCGCCGGCGAGCTGCCCACCGCGATCAGAACCTGAGTCTCGGCGATTATTCCGGCCATGGTCCGCGATGAGTCCCGAAAATCCTCGAAATCGGGATTGGAAACAAATCCAAGCGGTTGATCCGCCGACGCCGTATAAATCCGCACGATTTCCCGCGGCCGGTCGACCGGCAGGGGCCGAAACAGAATCGCATCGGCGACACTGCAAAGTGCGGCAGCAAGGCCGAGCCCCACCGCCAGAGTCGATACGGCAAGCGCCATGAATCCCGGATTTCTCGATAACGAACGAATCGCTATGTGCACTCGCCCTAAGCTATGAGCGGGAAGGTTCCGGAGCGCCTGCGACGAAGCGCTATAGGGTGGAGTTTAGACGAGTTATCGAAAAAGCTATATGCGTGATTAAGCTGCCCACGCGCCGCCCGGTTTAACGAAGAATGTCAACGCGATGAGGCAAGCCACTGCCGGCCACAGTTCGAATCGTCGCCGTCTTGCAGTCTACGCGACGGATCCGATTATTCACAAATTCGGCGATGAATAGATTGCCATCGGCGTCCAACGCAATGGCGGACGGGGCATTCAGTCGCGCCGACGTTGCGGGTCCGCCGTCGCCCGAGAATCCCGCTACCGAACCTGCAACGTCGTCGATGACTCGGCTTGCGCTGTCGATGCGTCGAATGCGGTCATGGTCGATTACTAGCAATTTTCCCCTTGCGTCAATCAACAGTCCGCCCGGCGAGCCCAGCTGACCCGAGAGCGCTGGACTGTTGTCGCGAATGATTCCAGTTGCCGAGTCGATCCGACGGATGCGGTGACTGTTGGGCGCGTAGCCACTCTGGGCGACAAACAAGTTACCGGTCGCGTCGACGGCCACACTGGCTGGCCACTCAACACCCGCACGGCTTGCAGGGCCATCGTCGCCGCTGGAATCCCGTTTTCCGCAGCCCGCCACCGTGGTAATCGTATCGGTCGCAGCATCGATACGGCGTATGCGATGATTGCCCGCGTCAGCGAAGAACACGTTCCCGGAAACATCGACCGCGAGCCCCTGCGGACCGTTCAACGCCGCGTTCACGGCGGGTCCTCCGTCGCCGCTGAACCCGCGGTCGCCGATACCGGCGAGTGTCGTAATAGCGCCAGTATTTGTGCTGATTTTCTTGATGCGGTTCTTCGTGAATTCGCTGATAATCAGGTCCCCGTTCTTGTCGAGAACCATCCCGCCAATTGGGGCGACAGGGTCCATGGTCCGCTGAGTCGTGATCAAACCGGTTGCGAGATCGACCCGGCGAACCACGTTTCGAAATCTCTCCGCGACGTAGAGAACGCCGGAGGGGCTTACGGCGATGGCAATGGGCCCGTTGATCACAGCCTCTTTGGCCGGACCGCCATCTCCTAACAATTTCTTGTCAGCCGCCTCTCCGCGCGAGGTTAGGATGATGGCAGTTAGGATCGAACAAAAACACAATTCGATAGTCCGTAGCCGCATACCTAATGCAATTCTAGCTTGGCATCATGGCCTCAGTCACAAACACTACCGATTTTGGGGATACATTTCCGCCCGATGGGAGGAACTTCCATCGCACGTTACTCGACGGAGGATCCCTGAAGTTTGATAACATCGCGAAGAAAGCTCTGTCTTTCCATGTCCCATCCAAATAATCTTCAGGAACTTCTTTTCGCCGCGCCACCTGAACACGCGGCTATCATTTTACCCGAGGCCGGAATTCAGGTCAGCTACAAAAATCTGCGCGAGCAGGTGATGACCATGGCCGATGCGCTGGCCGCGCTGGGTATTTCGCCAGGTGACCGCGTGGCTACGGTGCTTCCGAACGGTCTGCCCGCGATCGTCAGTTTTCTCGCCGCCTCCATTGCGGGGACCGCGGCGCCGCTCAACCCCGGATATCGCCAGGACGAATTCAGTTTTTTTCTGGAGGATACCTCGGCGAAAATTCTGCTGTGCCCGCCCGACGCTGCGGCGGATGCTCGCAAGGCCGCCGAAGGAAAAGTGCCGGTGCATTCGCTCGAAATGGACGCGAGCGGATTTGTGCGCATCGCCGGCGCGCCGCACGGCGGAAAATCGCCGTCCGCGTCGAATGACGGCATCGCGCTGGTTCTGCACACCAGCGGAAGCACCGGGCGGCCCAAGCGCGTGCCGATCCGCCACCGAAACATTGCAGCTTCGGCCCACAATATCGTCACCCACTACGGCCTCACTCCCGGCGACGTCGCGCTGTGCGCGATGCCGCTGTTCCACGTGCACGGACTAGTGGCGTCCACCATTTCGACGCTGCTGTCCGGCGGAACCGTCGTCGTGCCCGCCAAATTCAATCCGCTGTCGTTCTGGCGCACGGTTCGCGACTGCCGCGTGACTTGGTACTCCGCCGTTCCGACGATTCATCATCTGCTGCTGGCCCGCGCGGGCGATACGCGCCCGGAGGGAAGCGAAGGTCTGCGATTCATTCGATCCTGCAGCGCGGCGCTGCCGCCGGAGATGATGGCGAAGATGGAAAGCGTGTTCGGCGCGCCGGTGCTGGAAGCCTACGGCATGACGGAGGCGTCGCACCAGATGTGCTCGAATCCGCAGCCGCCGGCTGTGCGGAAACCAGGCTCGGTAGGACCGGGCACGGGCGTCAACGTCAGCATCATGGATCAGAAGGGCAACCACCTTGCCCGCGGAGAGCGCGGCGAAGTAGTGATCCAAGGCCCGAACGTGGTCGACGGCTACGAAAACAATCCCGAGGCGAACGCCGCATCGTTCACCAACGGCTGGTTCCGCACCGGCGATCAAGGGTTTCTCGACGACGAGGGCTATCTGACGCTCACCGGGCGCATTAAGGAACTGATCAACCGCGGCGGTGAAAAAATCGCGCCGCGCGAAATCGATGAAGTTCTGCTGGCGCATCCAGCCGTGGCCGAAGCGGTGGCCTTCGGCGTTCCGCATCCGACGTGGGGCGAAGAAGTGGCGGCGGCCGTCGTTCTTCGCGAGGGCGAAGCCGACAATGAAGCCGCGATTCTGGCCTTCTGCAAAGAGCGCCTCGCCGATTTCAAGCGTCCCAAGAAGCTGTACATCGTCGACGACGATTCCGCGCACGGCGACCGGAAAAATCCAGCGCGGAGCGGTCGCCAAAGCGCTCGCCGGAGCCCAGGGATGAAGTTTCTGATCGCCGGCGCGGGCGCGATCGGCGGCTACATCGGAGCGCGAATGGCGCTGGCGGGCGAAGATGTGACGCTGTTCGCGCGCGGTCCGCACCTGGCCGCGATGCAGCAGCGCGGCCTGCGCGTGATCAGCCCCGACGGCGATTTCGAAGTGCATCCGCGCGTGATCGGCGATTTGAAGGAAGCCGGCGACGTCGACGTCATTTTTCTGGGCGTGAAGGCTCACGGCCTGACGCAGCTCGCGCCGCTGTTGAAGCCGCTGATTCGACGAGAACACGACCGTCGTCAGCACGCAGAACGGTGTCCCGTGGTGGTATTTCACCGGACAAGTCCGCTCGGAACGCGTCGATCCCGGCGGTGTCATCGCGGCTTCCATCGACGCGCGCAGCGTGGTCGCTTCCATCGTCTATTTTTCCACCGACATTCTGGAGCCGGGCGTCATCCGGCACACCGAAGGCAACCGCATCTCACTCGGCGAGCCGGACGGCTCGCGGTCCGAGCGCGTGCGGAAGATCGCGGAAGTGCTGATCAAAGCCGGGCTGCGCGCGCCGGTCACGGCGCCGGATTCGACACGAAATCTGGGTCAAGATTCTGGGCAATGTCGCGTTCAATCCGATCAGCGCTTTGACCCGCGCCACGCTGGCGCAGATGGTCCGCGACCCGTGACCTGCGCCCTGGTCCGCGATATCATGACCGAGGCTGAAGCCGTGGCCGCGAAGCTGGGCATCGAGCTGCCGGTCTCGATCGACCAGAGAATCGCCGGCGCCGAAAAAGTGGGCGAGCACAAAACGTCGATGCTGCAGGATCTGGAAGCGGGACGTCCCGATGGAGCTGGAAGCGGTAGTGGGCGCGGTGGTGGAGTTGGGCGAGCGGCTGGGCGTCGCGATGCCGCATACGCGAACCGTGTATGCTGCCACGCGGCTGCTGGATCAGGTTTCGAGAGGAGTGCCGAAGTGAATCGTTGGGTGCGGCTGAGCGCCGCGGTGATCGCGATGATGATGATCGCGAACCTGCAATACGGCTGGACTCTGTTCGTCGATCCGATCCGCGCCGCCACCGGCTGGAAGCTTTCCGATGTGCAATGGGGCTTCACGCTGTTCATCTCTTTCGAAACGTGGATCATGCCGTGTTCCGGCTGGCTGATCGACCGCCTGGGTCCGCGCGCGTTTCTTTCCATCGCCGGTTTCCTGTGCGGCGCGGGCTGGGCGGGACTTGGCGTCGCGCGAACGCTTCCCGAGTTGTATGCTCTCTACTCGCTGGCCGGATTCGGCGCGGCGTTAGTGTATTGCGGGTCGATGGGGATCGGACTGAAGTGGTTCCCCGACAAACGCGGCTTGGCTGCGGGACTGATCGCCGCGGGATTCGGATCGGGGGCGGCTTTGTTCGTTTCGGCCATCGCATATGTGATTCACACGCAGAATTATCGTGCCGCGTTTCTATACACCGGCATCGTGCAGGGCCTGCTGATCGTGATTGCCGCGCAGGTTCTGCAAAATCCGCCGAAGACCGCCACCGTTCCGGCCGCTCGCGTTCAGGTGCGCAGCCACAGCGAGGATTTCAATTCGCTCGAAATGCTGCGGACTCCGCATTTTTACATGCTGTTTGCGATGGCGCTGATGATGGGCATCGGCGGCCTGATGGTTACCGCTCAGGTGGGTCCCATGGCGAAGACGCTGAAGTTCACCGCGCGGCTGCTGACCCTTTCGCTTGACGCTGAATCCGATCGCGAACGGCGGCGGACGCGTGTTCTGGGGATGGGTTTCGGACCTGATCGGGCGCGAGAACACGATGCTGGTCGCGTTTCTGCTGCATGCCGCGGCGTTGATGGGCGTAGTCACAATTGGCCACACGTCGGCCGCCTTGTTCGTCGCGACCATCGCGCTGGTTTTCTTCACCTGGGGCGAAGTCTACTCGCTGTTGCCGTCGGCGTGCGCGGATTTCTTCGGCGCGAAGAACGCCAGCTCCAATTACGGATTTATTTATAGCGCGAAGGGCGTCGCTTCGATCATGGGCGGCGGGGTGGCGGCGCAGCTCTACGAAAAAACCGGATCCTGGAACTACGGATTTTACGCGTGCGCCGTGCTGGCATTGCTGGCGACGTGCATCGCCCTAGTGCTTCGCAAAATGCCTTTGCCGGTGAAACAACACTCGCCGGTTTCAAAAGCCGCGTACGCAGAAAGGCAAACTTTATGACTGTAGCCGGACTGGAACTCACCGCGCCCGCCAGTGGCTCTTCTGGAGAGATTCTTTCGAGCGACGCGCTGAATTTCGTCGCTCGTCTGGCGGCCGAGTTCGAGCCGCGCCGCCAGGAACTACTCACGCTTCGACGTTTTCGGCAGGCGGAGATCGACGCGGGCCGCTTCCCGGATTTTCTCGAAGAAACGGCCGCGATGCGCGCGAAAGACTGGACCGTCGCTGCGATTCCGCGTGATCTGGAAGACCGGCGCGTGGAGATCACCGGCCCCGTGGATCGCAAGATGGTGATCAACGCGCTGAACTCCGGCGCCAATGTTTTCATGGCGGATTTCGAAGACGCCAATTCGCCCACCTGGCACAACAACGTCGACGGCCAGACTCAATGTGCGCGATGCCGTGAACCGGCGCGATCGAATTCACCAGTCCGGAGGGCAAGCAGTACAAGCTGAACGAGAAGATCGCGACGCTGATGGTCCGGCCGCGCGGCTGGCATTTGAATGAAAAGCACGTGCTGCTGGGCGGGCAGCCGATTTCCGGATCGCTGTTCGACTTCGGTCTGTACTTTTTCCATAACGCGCGAACCTTGCTGCGAATCGGGCAGCGGGCCGTATTTCTATCTGCCGAAGCTGGAGAGCCATCTCGAAGCTCGCCTGTGGAACGACGTATTCAACTTCGCGCAGGACGATCTCGGCGTGCCGCCGCGGGACGCATTCGCGCCACGGTGCTGATCGAAACCATTCTGGCGGCGTTCGAGATGGACGAAATCCTGTACGAACTGCGCGACCATTCGGCGGGACTAAACTGCGGGCGCTGGGATTACATCTTCAGCTTCATCAAGAAATTCCGGAATTTCCCTGAGTTTGTTCTGCCGGATCGCGTCGCAGGTTACCATGGACCGGCATTTTCTGAAATCGTATGTCGATCTGCTGATCCAGACGTGCCACCGGCGCGGCATCCACGCCATGGGAGGCATGGCGGCGCAGGTTCCGATCAAGAACGATCCGGCGGCGAACGAGCAGGCGCTTGAAAAAGTTCGGCAGGACAAGCTTCGCGAAGTGCGCGCCGGGCACGATGGCACGTGGGTGGCGCATCCCGGGCTGGTGCCGGTCGCCAAAGAAGTTTTCGACTTGCATATGCCGAGGCCGAATCAGATTTCCCGGAAACGCGAGGATGTGCATGTCACGGCCAAGGATCTTCTGACGGTTCCCGAAGGCGACATCACCGAAGCGGGCTTGCGGTGGAACATCGACGTCGGCGTGCAATATCTGGAAGCGTGGCTGCGCGGGTCGGGCTGCGTGCCGATCTACAACCTGATGGAAGACGCCGCCACGGCGGAGATTTGCCGCGCGCAGGTGTGGCAGTGGGTGAAACACGGGGCCAAAATGAAGGACGGCCGCGTGGTGACGGCGGACCTGGTTCGCCAGGCAACGGACCAGCAGGCTCACGGCGGGCAGGCCGCGGAACTTTTCAAGCAGATGATGACCAGCACTGATTTTCCGGAATTCCTGACGCTGTCTGCCTACAAATCCATCGACTAGAGTTATATCGCTCCTTAACAAGGCGGTGTGAAAAACCCGCAGGATTGACCGCTTCCTTCGGTCGCGGCTCGTTTAAGTTGCTGATATTTGAGCGAGCTGGCAACGAGCCGCGACCAGAGGAAGCGGTGGATGCTGACTTTTCACGCAGACTCTCGCGTGAGCGGGCGATTTTCGGAGATTTTCGACGAACTCCTAATACGGCTGCCGGAGATCGTTGCACAGTAAAGCGCGCGCTTCGCCGACCAGAAAAAGCGATCCGCTGATGACGATCACATCACTCGCGGCGGCGTGATTGCGCGCCAGATCAAGGGCTTCGCGAATTGACGGAGCGATGTGGCCGCGATCCTCGATCTCCTGTAAGGCCTCCGGCCGTAAGGCGCGGGAAAATCGCGGCGCCGTGAAAATCAACTCCTGGGCCAGCGGAAACAGGATGCCCGCAATCTCTTCGACCGATTTGTCCCGCATCGCGCCGTAGATCAGCCACCGTTTTCTGTCCGAGTAGAATCGCTGCAAATACTGAGCCAGCGCGCGCCCCCCCGCGGGATTATGCGCGCCGTCGAGGATAATGTCGGGATTCGGCGAAACGTGCTCTAGCCTGCCCGGCCATCGAGTCTCAGCGATGCCGCGCGGGTCTACGCTCAAAACCTTTAATGCGATGGCGGCGGTCTGTGCGTTTTCCACCTGATGCTCGCCCGCAAGGGGACAACACAGCCCCGAAAACCGCGATCCGCGCGCGTCGATTTCGAGATCGCGCACCGGAAAATCCGCGGCGCGATGAATCGCGATGCCTAACTCCGCGGCGCGACGATCCAGCACCGCCGCTGCTTCGGGGCGCTGCCGCGCAAATACGGCGCGAACACCGAGCTTCAAGATGCCGGCTTTTTCCGCGGCGATCGCTTCCAGGGTGTGGCCCAGGTAAATTTCATGATCGAAGTCGACGGGTGTAATCACCGTCAGGGCTGGTTCCACCACGTTGGTCGCATCCAGGCGCCCGCCGAGGCCCACTTCTACCACCGCGGTCTCGACGTGCAGCTCGCGAAACAGCCAGAACCCCATCGCGGTGACGGTTTCAAAATAGGTCGGATGGCAGTCGAGATCCAGCGCCTCAGCGGCTTCGTGCACAACGGTGAAGGCCCGCTGGAACTGGTCCGGTGTAACGGGGAAGCCGTCGACCTGAATGCGCTCGGTGGGCTCGACCAGATGGGGCGACGTGAACAGGCCGGTGCGGACTCCGGCCGCGCGCAGGCCCGCGTCGATCATCGCGCAGGTCGAGCCCTTGCCGTTCGTGCCTGCGACGTGCACCACGCGATACGCCCGCTGCGGATCGCCCAGAGCGTGCAATACTTTGCGAATCCGGTCGAGTCCGAGCCTGGCGGTCTTGACCTCGTTGCCGAGGGCGTACAGGAAGCGGACCGAATCAGGATAACTGGCCACGTTCGATTCATCATCGCGCACACGGGAGTTGGCGCGCGACAATGAGGTTGTGACGCGGGAAATGAAAGCGGGCCTGCTCGCGTGGTTGCTGACGATGGGCGGATTCCTTCGCGCGCAAGGCCCCGCCAACGTTCTGATTGTCGTCAACGACAATTCTCCTTTGTCGCGTGAGATCGGCGAATATTATGCACGGCGCCGCGGAATTCCCATGTCGAACCTGTGCCGTCTGCGCAGCGGCACCGAGGAGACCATCCCCCGCGCCCAGTTTGACCGCGATATCGCCGCGCCCATCGCAGGATTCCTGCGGCATCGGAAGCTGAGCGAACAGATTCTCTATCTGGTGACCACGTCGGGCGTGCCGCTGCGGATTTCGAGGGGCGGTTCAGGAGGCGGGTTGACGGTGGATTCGGCCTCCGTCGACAGCGAACTTACGCTGCTCTATCGGGATATGCACACGCTTCGGCCGCACCCGATCGCCGGGTCGATTCCGAATCCGTTTTTCGGCAAACGCGATGCGAAGTTTAGCCATCCCGAATTTCCCATCTATCTGGTCACGCGTTTGACCGCTTACGATTTCGAAGGCGTCAAAGGCTTGATCGACCGGTCGCTCGAAGCGGCCAACAAAGGCAAGTTCGTGATCGACCTGGCGCGGGCGGGCGATCCTTTGGGAGACGAATGGCTGCAATCGGCGGCAAAACAGCTTCCGAAAGATCGCGTGGTTCTGGAGGAGTCCGCGCACGTGCTGTATCGCCAGGCCGACGTGATCGGGTATGCAAGCTGGGGATCGAACGATCCCAATCGCCATGAGCGGTTCCTGCATTTCCAGTGGCTGCCGGGCGCGATCATGACGGAATACGTATCGAGCAACGCGCGCACCTTCGCGCGTCCGCCCGGCGACTGGAATCTGAGCAACTGGAACTCGCCTCAACTGTGGTTCGCCGGAAGCCCGCAATCGATGACCGGCGATTACATCCAGGAAGGCGTGACGGGCGCTTCGGGCCACACGGACGAGCCGTACCTGATCATGAATCCTCGCCCCGATTTCCTGCTGCCCGCGTATTATCAGGGCCGCAACCTGGCTGAAAGTTATTACCTGTCCATCCCCGCATTGAGCTGGCAAAACGTGGTAGCGGGAGATCCGCTGTGCTCCATCGGAAGGCCGCCGAAGTAATGTTATGATGCGACCGCATGGGTGAATATTCCATCGGTGTCGATCTCGGCGGAACGAATCTGCGCGCGGCCGCCATCGACGATCGGGGCACATTGCTCGATAAGGTCGCGGGGTCGACGCATCTGAAGGCCGGGCGCGACGCGGTGGTATCCGACATTGTGCAGGCGATTGAGACGCTGCGCGCGCGGTTCGGCCAGCGCCTGGCCGGCATCGGCGCCGGAGTTCCCGGGTTCATTCTGATCGACCAGGGAGTGATCGTCGGCTCCAACAATCTGCCGGAGTTCAATCACTATCCCATCCGCGATGAAATCGAGCGAAAACTCGGCGCAAAGTTGATTCTCGAAAATGACGCCAACGCCGCCGCGCTGGGCGAAAAATGGATGGGAGCCGGCCGCGAAGTGGACGACCTGGTGCTGTTGACGCTCGGAACCGGCGTCGGCGGAGGAATCATTTCCGGCGGGCGCGTGCTGCATGGACACGTCGGGATGGCGGGCGAACTGGGGCATATGACCGTGGTTCCGAATGGGAATCCGTGCGGCTGCGGGAACACCGGCTGCCTGGAAAAACATGCCTCGGCGACTGCGATTTCGGCGATGGCGAAACTGATCGGCCTCGGCGGCGAACTGACGTCGGAGGATGTGTTCAAGCTCGCCGAGAGCGGGGAACCCAGAGCGAGGGCGATCTTCGAGTCGGTGGGAGAAGCGTTGGGCATTGCGCTGGCAACGCTGATCAATGTTTTCAATTTTCCGCTGTACCTGCTGAGCGGAGGACCGCTGCCGGCCTGGGATTATTTCGCGCCGGCCATGCTTTCTGAAATCGGGCGCCGGTCGTTCACCTATCGCAACGCGCCCACGCGTGTGGAGCGCGCGACGCTTGGCAATGAAGCCGGGTTGTACGGCGCGGCGTATCTTCCCTTTTCGACTTTTTCGGCTTTTTCGAAATGAGCGAATACTGGCTGGGTCTGGACGTTGGCACGGGCGGCAGCCGCGCCCTGCTCGTGGATCTGCGCGGCAGTGTGCACTCCCAGTTCGCGGTCCCCCACGAGCCGATGCGCATGGAGCGTCCGCTGTGGGCGGAGCAGTCGCCTGAAAATTGGGCAGAAGCGTCGCGGGAAGCCATTCGGGGAGTCCTCGAACAATCGCAGATCGATGGCCGCGACGTACGCGGCGTCGGGCTCTCCGGTCAGATGCACGGCCTGACGCTGCTCGACCGCAATGGGCGCGTCATTCGTCCGGCCGTGATCTGGTGCGACCAGCGGTCGCAAGCACAGGTGGATTGGATCAACCACCGTGCGGGCGCCGAGTTCGTTCTCGATTCGATCGCGAATCCGATGCTGACCGGGTTCACCTTACCCAAGCTTTTATGGGTGCGCGAACATGAGTCCGCCAACTATGCAAGAATCCGCCACGTTTTGCTGCCCAAAGATTACGTGCGGTTCGATCTGACGGGTGAATTCGCGAGCGATGTCTCGGATGCCTCAGGAACCGGCCTCTTCGATGTGGTGCACCGTGGCTGGTCGTTCGAACTGGCGGACCGCGTCGACGTGGACCGGACGTTTCTGCCTCGCGTTTTCGAGTCCAGCGCCGTTACCGGGCGCATTCACCCGCGGGCCGCGCGCGCCACCGGACTCGCCGAAGGGACGCCGATGGTGGCGGGCGCGGGGGATCAGGCGGCCGGCGCGGTGGGCAACGGAATCGTCGAGCCAGGATTGGTTTCATGCACCATCGGGACGTCGGGCGTTGTGTTCGCGCAGCTCACGGCTCCGGAATATGACCGCGCCGGGAGGGTCCACACGTTTTGTCACGCGGTGGAAAACGCGTGGCACGTGATGGGCGTGACGCAAGGCGCGGGGCTGAGCTTGCAGTGGTTTCGAAACCAGCTCGCGCCGGGATCGAGTTACGAGGATCTGATCGCCGAAGCCGCGACGGCTAGGGCCGAGGGTCTTTACTGGCTTCCGTATCTGATGGGCGAGCGGACGCCGCATCTCGATTCGACGGCGCGCGGCGGCTGGATCGGCATTACCGCCAAGCACACGCGCGGCGATCTGATCCGCGCTCTGCTGGAAGGAGTCGCATTCAGTTTGAAGGATGGTCTGGACGTGATAACTTCGCTGGGAGTGCAGGCGGAATCGATCCGGCTCTCCGGCGGAGGGGCTCGCAGCGCGGTCTGGCGCCAGATTTTCGCCGACGTTTTCGGAAAGCGCGTGACGATGCTCGAAACGCAGGAAGGCTCGGCTTACGGCGCCGCGCTGCTGGCGATGGCGGGCACCGGCGCATTCGCGTCGGTTGCGGAAGCGTCGAGAGCAGTAGTTCGGGAGGCGGAATCGATCGGGCCGCGCGCCGCTGAGTCGAACCGCTACGCGCAAGCACACTCGGTTTACAGATCCCTCTATCCAGCGCTGCGGCCGTTGTATTAGTGGATTTAGCAACTCTGAATCGCTCGCTTACGAGCGCGGCTCCGCAGTAACTGATGTGACAATTGCCGGAACCGAGCCGCGACCAAGGAAGCGGTGGATGCTGACTTTTCACACAGACTCGCTAGCTAGGGAGCGGTGGATGTCACGCGCCAGTTACTTCTGGATCAGCGGATTGACGTAGCCGGTCTGTAAAACGTGGTCGGGATCCGGACGCACGCTGAGATAGTCCACGTGATCCGCGATGTCGGTCCAGCCGTGCGGCACGCCGAACGGGATGATGATGATGTCGCCTGGAACCACGGGCTTCTTCGTTACATTGCCGACGATTCGCCCGCTGCAGGAAGGTCCGTTGAGAATCTTGGTCACTTCGCTTTCCGGTCCGGATCGAGCGCCGTTGACGATGGCGCCTCCGGTGACCAGCGTTCCGCCTCCGGAAACGATGATGTATGTTTCCGTTTCATCGTCGTGCGAGATGCCGCCGACGCCGCTGGGCGCTGCATTCTCAGGGGCCGGTCCGCTATTGCACCGCTCGATATTCGCCGCCTGTTTGGCCTTACCCTTAGCGGCGGCCTGGCCGCGACCTTGACCGGCTGACGCGCCGGTGGGTCCGCGATGAATAATCCCGACCGCAAGGTTGTACTTGCAAAGATCGACCACGCGAAGCTGCTGATCCACCGCCGGCGGCGCGTGCTTCAACAGCTCTTTCACCTCTGTGTCGAACATGTAGATTCCGTCTTTGGGAACCTGGCACTGGGCAAACGCAGCACAGTGCGACCCGATGACTAAAAGGGAAACGCTCAGAACCGTCTTTTTCATGATGTGGTTGTCTCCTTTAGGGACCCTCGCTGCACGGTTTCCTATTCTAGCCCCAAACGGCAATCCTAGTAAGCTGTCGCGGCGGGTCGACGGGGCCGCTTGCTTTGGTCCCGGCTTGGTTCGGTTGAAATTATCCGGGTCGAAGGGCCCGTATGCCGTTCGGATCACTCGCCATTTCATACTTTTATGGTGATTGGACCCGCGCATTCGAGGTACGATGGTTACCTCAGGGAGGTGGGAGTAATGCGTCTGTGGTTTGTGTGCTGGTTCGCCGTGTCGCTGGTGGCCGGCCCTGCTGAGAACGAAAGTGCGATCCGGATTGAGCCCGCGCAAGGATTCCTCAACTGGTTGACACACCCGTACCGCGTGCGAAACGTACCGGCGGTAAATCTGACGAATTCCATGCGGTTGGAAAATCTAATACGCGCCGGCAATCTATATCTTTCGGCACAGGATGTGGTCGCACTGGCGATCGAAAACAATCTGGACATCGAAGTACAGCGCTATGGCCCTCTGCTGGCGCAGGAAGTCCTGACCCGCGCGCTGGGTGGGGGAGCGTTGCGATCGGTCGGCGTCGGTGTCGCCGCAGGTCCGCAAAGTGTTAGTCTGGCCGGCGTTTCGGTGGCGACCGTTGGGACGGTGGGAACCGCGGGAGAGGGTGTAAGCTCCGGTGGCGGCATCGTGACTCAGCTGGGTCCGCCGATTCCGTCGCTCGATCCAACCGTGACCGCATCGCTGAACCTGGCGCACGCCACCAGTCCGCAGAGCAACACGGTGCTGACGGGGACCACCGCGCTGATCCAGGCGCAACGCAGCTTTCAGGCCGTCTATCAGCAGAATTGGGATTTTGGAATGAGCGCGCAGATGACCTATTCCAACCAATACATCGATGTGAACAGCGCGCAATACAATCTGAATCCTTACACCTCGGGATACCTGGATTTGCAGGTGACGCAGAATCTTTTGTATGGCTTCGGGTCGGCGGTCAATGGGCGCAACATTCGCGTGCAGCGGAACAACATCAAGGTGGCCGACTTGCAATTCGACCAGCAGGTGATCACCACGGTGTCCGCGGTGCTGAATCTTTACTGGGATCTGGTCAGTTTTGGAGAGGACTTGCGCGCCCGGCGCCGTGAACTGGAAGCCGCGCAGCATCTGTTCGACGACAATCGCAAGCAGGTGGAGGCAGGTACGCTCGCGCCCATTGAAATCACGCGCGCGGAAGCGCAGGTGTATACCAGCCAGCAGGATCTGCTGGTGTCGCAGACCAACATTTTGCAGCAGGAAACGGTCCTCAAGAATGCGCTGAGCCGGAATGGCGTGGCCAGTCCCGATCTGGCGGGTGTGCACATCGTCACGCTGGACTCGATTACGCTGCCGGAATCCGATGAAATCAAACCCCCGGAGCAGTTGGTGGAAGAAGCTCTCGCCAACCGGCCGGAGATCAAGCAAAGCCGTTTGAATATCGATAGCGACAAAATGAACCTGACCGGAATCAAGAACGCGTTGAAGCCGACCGTGCAGGTGTTTGCCGAACTCACCAACAACGGTCTGACGGGTTCGCTCACCGCCTTGGGGGAAGGTGCGCCGGGAGTGGCGTACCTGGCCGGCGGTTACGGCAATCTGGTGGCGCAGATCTTTCGCCGGAACTACCCCAACTACTCGGCGGGCTTTTCGCTGAATATTCCGCTGCGCAACCGGGCCGCGCAATCGGACTTCGTGACCAGCGAGTTGGGGCTTCGCCAGGCCGAGCTGGGCTTGCAGGAAAACATCAACCAGGTGCGCGTGGATGTGCAGAACGGGGTGATCGGCCTTCAGCAGGCCCGGGCTCGTTACAATGCCGCCGACAAAGCGCGCGTGCTTCAGCAGCAGACTCTGGACGCGGATCAAAAGCGCTACGCGATGGGGTTGTCCACGCCGTATCAACTGGTCCTCGATCAGCAAAACCTGGCGAGCGCCGAGAGCACCGAAGTGCAGGCGCTGGCCAACTACAGCCATGCGCGCATCGCGTTCGACCAGGCGATGGGGCGGACGCTACAGAATAATCACATTACGATTGACGAAGCTTTAGCGGGCACCGTATCGCGGTCCGTCCATGTTGCCGGCGAATTTGCCGAAGCAGGAGCCGCGGTGAGAACGCGAACCTTGGTCCGGGCGGGATGGTGCTGGGTATGCTCAGCCTCGATCCTGCTGGCGCAACAGCCTGACGTGACTCCGATTCGTCCTTCGGGGTCCGTGATGGTACGGCCGTATCTGCCTCCGAGCGTGCCGCCGGTACGTCTGGCAAACTCCTCGCGCCTGGCGCAATTGATGCGCGCCGGCAACCTGTATCTGACGGCGCAGGACGCCATCGCCCTGGCTCTCGAAAATAATCTGGATATCGAAGTGGCGCGCTACAACCCGATTTCGTCCGAGTGGCAGCTCGAGCGATCCCAGGCGGGCGGCGCACTGCCGGGGGTGCCGAGCGGCGCTTCCCAAGTGGGATCGGTGGCCAGCGGCCAAGGGGTCGCGGGAAGCCAGGCGGCGGCCGGCGTTACCACCGGTTTTGCGGGCGTCAGCGGCGGCGCCGCCAGCAACGCGACCATCTCGGAAATCGGCCCGGTCACCGAGACGCTGGACCCGACTCTGCAGGAAACGACGGTGTTCAGCCACACCTCCACGCCCCAGCAGAACGCCACGCAGAGCATCAACACAGTGCTGATTTCGAATACGCGGACTTCTTCGGGAAGCTACCAGCAAGGCTTCCTGACCGGCGGCAATGTCACCGTCACGTATAAGGACAGTTATCTGCATGAGAACGCGCCCACCGACGTTTCTGAATCCGTCTTCGGCGCCGAACCTTTCCATCTTTTTTTCGCAGAGCCTGCTGCGCGGATTCGGCGTGGCCGTGAATAACCGTACCATTCGGGTGAGCCGCTTGAACGTCCAGGCGGCGGGCTTGAACTTCAAGACACAGGTGATCAATACCGTCGCCAGCGTGTTGAACTCGTATTACGGGCTGGTTGCGGATTACGAGGATCTGCGCGCCAAGCGCGAGGCGGTGGACGTTGCGCAGGAGCTTTTTCGCGAAAATACCATCAAGGAAAGGGCGGGGTTGATGGCCCGGCTGGATGTGACCACGGCGGAGGCTCAACTGGCCTCCACGCAAAGCGACCTGGAAGTATCGCAGACGACGCTCCGCCAGCAGGAAGTGCAGCTTAAGAATCTGCTGAGCCGCACGGGTATCGCGGACCCGATCCTGGCCTCCGCGGAGATTATTCCACTGGATCACATCGTCGTGCCCGAACAGGACGATCTTCCGCCGCTCGATGAAATGGTGCGCACCGCCTTAGCCCGGCGGGCCGATCTGGCAGCGGAGCGGCTGGGAGTGACCAGCGCGGAAATTTCCGCATTGGGGACGCGCAATGGCATCCTGCCGTCGTTGCGGGTCATTGGCGTCGAGAGCGACGCAGGGCTGTCGGGCACGGGCAGAGTCGTCGTGACCCGCCGCGGCACTCAGACCGCCAACCCGTACTTCACAGGCGACTTCGGAGACGCCTTCGGTCAGTTGTTGCGGCGAAATTTCCCGACCAATCGTGTCGCGGCCATTTTCCAGGCGCCCATCGGCAACCGCCAGGCGGAGGCCGATGCGGCCATCGACCAGTTGTCGCTTCGCCAGACCCAGCTTGCGCTGAGCAAGGATCTGAATCAGCTCACGGTCGCGGTTTCCAATTACGGGGTGGCCGTGCGGCAGGCGCGCGCGCGATACCAGGCCGCCGTGCGAAATCGAATTCTGGAGCAGCGGCTGTTCGACGAAGAACAGAAAAAACTCGCCGAGGGACTATCGACGCCGTACGCTGTGATTACGCAACAGCGGGATCTCGAAACGGCACAGTCGACCGAGATCGCCACTCTGGTGGCCTATAGCAACGCTCGCATAGCGCTCGATCAGACGCTGGGGACGACGCTCGAGTCGAATCACGTTTCCCTGGACGACGCGCGCACGGGCAGAGTTGGCGGGAGCGCGCCGGCGCCATCGCCTGAAAAACCATGAAAAGCCAGGCCTGCTTTTTTTGAGTTCGCTAGAATAGTTCCTACATGGCCCGATTTCCCGGCGTGGACTACCTTCTGATCGATTCCCTGCTTCAGCGAGCAGGAACTGCTGGTGCGGCAGACCGCGCGGCAGTTCGTCGATGAGCGGGTGCTGCCGCTGATCCGCGATTGCTTCCGCGACGCGCGGTTTCCGCCGGAGCTGATCCCGGAGATGGGCCGGCTTGGGATTCTTCGGCGCGAACCTGGAAGGCTACGGCTGCGCCGGGATGAGCAACGTCGAGTACGGGCTGATCATGCAGGAACTGGAGCGCGGCGATTCCGGCCTGCGCAGCTTCGTCAGCGTGCAGGGCGCGCTGGTGATGTATCCGATCCTCACCTACGGCAGCGAGGAGCAGAAGCAGCGCTGGCTGCCGCAGCTGCAATCGGGCGAGGCGCATCGGCTGCTTCGGGCTGACCGAGCCGGGCTTCGGATCGAATCCGGCGGGCATGCTGACCACGCGCGGCGCGAGGGATCGGAGTGGGTGCTCAACGGCGAAAAGACCTGGATCACCAACGGCTCCGTGGCCGATGTGGCGGTGGTGTGGGCGCGCGCCGAGGATGGCATTCGCGGATTCCTGGTGGAGCGCGGCACGCCGGGATTCACTGCGTCGGAGATTCACGGCAAATTGTCGATGCGGGCGTCGGTGACGTCCAGCCTCGCGTTCAACGATTGCCGCGTGCCCGAAACGCGCGATGCTGCCGGGCGCGAAGGGGCTGAAAGGCCCGCTGGGCTGCCTGACGCAGGCGCGCTACGGGATCGGCTGGGGCGTGATCGGCGCGGCGATGGATTGCTATGAAACCGCGCGGGCCTATTCCGTGCTGCGCAAGCAGTTCGACGACGGCCGATCGCCTCGCACCAACTGGTGCAGGAGAAGCTGGCGGACATGATCACGGAGATCACCAAGGCGCAGTTGCTGGCGCTGCACGTCGGGCGGCTGAAGGATCAGGGCAAGCTGGAGCCGGCGCACATTTCGATGCTGAAGCGGAACAACGTGCGCCATGGCGCTCGACTGCGCGCGCGCAGTCGCGCGACCTGCTGGGCGCCAACGGCATCATGGACGAATATCCGATCATGCGCCACATGTGCAACCTGGAAACGGTGAAGACCTACGAGGGCACGGACCACATCCACGCGCTGGTGATCGGCGAGCGGGTGACGGGGATCGCGGCCTATAAATGAGTCGCGTGGTAACATGAGGGCTAGATCCCACGCTGGTAGTCCGTATGGTCATTCTTCTGACAATTATTCATGTCATTGTGTGCCTGTTTCTGGTGGTCGTGGTGCTGCTGCAAAGCGGCAAGGCGGCGGATCTGGCCGGAGCGTTTGGCGGCATGGGATCGCAGACGGTGTTCGGTCCGCGCGGTTCGGCGACGGTGCTGTCGAAGGCGACCACGATCGCGGCGGCGCTGTTCATGGTGACGTCGCTGTCGCTTTCGATCCTGGCGACGCGGGCGGGCAAGGGGTCCCCGGCGCTGCTGCAGAAGGCGACGAAGCCGGTTCCGGCGCAGCAACAAGACGCGCCTGCGGTGCCGCAGCCGGGACAGACGGTACCGATTACGGTGACGCCTTCCGTAGACGGCAAAGAGGGAACGCAGCAGGTCAGTTCCGGCTCCGGTAGTCCCGAAGCCGAACGAGCAGAAGAAGTAGAATCCCACCTTGCGGAGGTGGCGGAATTGGCAGACGCACTAGCTTGAGGTGCTAGCGGGAGCAATCTCGTGGGGGTTCAAGTCCCCCTCTCCGCACCATTTTAACCATTGTATTTTCATTAGTTTACAGCTCCAGAATTTTCGTGTGACTGCGGTGTGACTGGAACTGTAATTGCCGCGGTCCGAAAATGCGCAAACATGAGCCCGGTCGATGTTGTCCTGACGCCCCTTCGACCACTTGCCATAGTGCTTTCGAACGACCGCCGGGCTGTTCCCCAGAATGTCCGCTACCAGTTCGAACGTGGCGCCATCCGCAAGAAGTCTGGTGGCCAGTGTGTGCCGGTAGCGGTGCGCGTGGGCGTTCTTTACCCCCGATTTCTTGAACACCGCCGCGAGCGTCCGCTCCGCGATTCCCACGACGGCTCGCTTTAAGCCGTTCCTCAGTGACAACAAGGTCCTGAACTATGTGGTGGGCGGCTGGGCTGTGAACGGAACGTCGATTTTCCAGAACGGCTTCCCGCTATTCATCTATCAGACCAACCAGAATTCGGTGATCGGCGCCGGCGAGCAGCGGCCAAACGCGACCGGCGTCAGTCCCGTCGAGCCGGGCAGCCCGGAGCAGCGGTTGTACAACTACATCAATCCGGCAGCGTTCACGCTCGCCCCGGCGTTTACCTTCGGGAACCTCAGCCGCAACATCAACTATCGCGGCCCTGGCGAAGCGAACTGGGACATATCGCTCTTCTAAGGATTTCGCGGTGAAGGAACGGTTCCACGGCCAGTTCCGCGCCGAAGCGCTGAACGCTTTCAACACGCCGCTGTTCGCCAACCCGAACACACTGTTCGGCAGCTCGAACTTCGGCAAGCTCGTCTATCAGACGAATGCGCCGCGAGAGCTGCAGCTGGGCGTGCGGTTCTTCTTCTGGTTTGAAGCTTTGATCGGCAGTGAAAGAACGCCCCGATAAGCAGCATCGGCCACGGGCGCCGGCGCTTGCCTTGAGGCCGGCGTGCCCACGCGGCGCACTCCTTCATGGAAAAGATAGGTCCGAATCTGGCGTATTCGACGATCTTCCTGGTCGGCGCTCAAAACCTCCTTACGCTTGTTCGTCAAATTCCGCTTCTCTCTCCGGCAGTACATCATACTCACCCGCCATCCACACATACAGAGTGGGGAGCAGGAAGATACTCATCAGCAGGTCAGAGATCAGACCGCCCACAATCACGATCGCGAATGGCCGCTGGGAGTCGGACCCAATCCCATGCGATAACGCCGCCGGCAAGAGTCCCAGGGTTGACGCTGATCACAGCCGTGGCGCTGCTACTGTTCGGCGGTCCGGTGTTGCATGGATTCTCGCTCGTCCTCGTAACTGGGATCGTTGTAGGCACCTTCTCTTCCATTTTCATCGCGAGCCCGATTCTTGTCGCCTGGGAGCAGCGCCGCCTAGGACGAGGCGTTCGGCATCCAGCTCTCCCTGAGGGAGGTGGACGATGAATCGAATACTCATTCGCCGCAGCCTGCTGATTCTCGCGATCGTTCTCACCAGCGTCTTCGTGATCGTGCGCTGGCCGGTGCAGTTGGGGCTCGATCTGCGCGGCGGTGCCAGTCTCATCCTCCGGGTGAAAACGGACGACGTACCTCCCGCGCAACGCCGTGAAGTCGTCGAACAAACGCGCCAGATCCTCGAACGTCGCATTAATGCCTACGGCCTTTCCGAAGCGCCCGTTCAGCCGTACGGTAGCCGGGGCAGCGAACTGCTGGTGCAGCTTCCCGGCATCAGCGATCCATCCCGTATCAGGAACTTGTTGCAAAGTCGCACGGTGCTTGAATGGTATTCCGTTGAAGGCGGTCCCTACACCAGCAAGGAGACCGCGATCGCGAGCCATGGAGGCATCCTGCCCTACGGCCAGAAGCTGCTCGCCACCCGGGAGGCGGATGGGGGAAGCGCTTGGTACCTGCTGGACCGACAGCCGGTGGTTCGCGGAACGGATCTTCGCGGCGCACGCGTGGCCGCCGGAACGATGGAGCGCCCGGTCACGACCTTCACCTTGAGCCAGGACGCGGCGCGGCGTTTTGAGCAATACACGCGAGCGCACATCGGCGGCCGCAGCGCGATCGTTCTCGACGAGGAGATCCTCAGCGTGCCGGTGATCGAAGATGTCATCCGCGACACCGGAGAGATTCGCGGCGCGCACACTCTCCAAGAAGCCGAGGATTTGGCGGTGAACTTGCGATCGGGCGCCTTGCCTGCGGCAATCGAAGTCGCGCAGGAAAGGATTGTTGAGGCTTCGCTGGGCGCCGATTCGATCCGTGACGGCCTACGGGCCGGAACTTTCGGGCTTGCGACGGTAGTTGCCGCGATGCTGCTCTACTACCGTTGGGCCGGCGCCAACGCGACGCTCGCACTGGCCCTGAACGGCGTATTGCTGGTTGCCGCGCTCGCTTCTTTCGGAGCGGTACTGACTTTGCCAGGAATTGCCGGTCTGGTCCTCACCATTGGTATGGCTGTGGATAGTAATGTGCTGATTTTCGAGCGGATTCGTGAAGAACTTCGCTTGGGTAAGACGGCCGCATCGGCATTGGCGGCGGGATTCGCGAAGGCATTCGCCACGCTGGTGGATACGCACGTCACGACCGTCGTCTCATGCGCCTTCTTGTTCTTTTTTGGAACCCCAGCCGTCAAGGGATTCGCTGCCACGCTGGTCATCGGACTGATTACCAATCTATTCACATCCGTGTTCGTTTCTAGAGTAGCATTCGATTGGGAGATGTCACGGCGAAGGCCGGGCGCGGGTCTCAGCATTGGGCTCACTTTTTAATCGCGGTTTCGCCTTGGAAAGCTTGCGGGGTCGATACATCATCGAGTAACCCCGTTCACGCTGGTTTCAGATCACCTAGCGGAAAGGACCGCAGCACGTCGCGATCCAGCAAGCGGGCGGCCTGACAAACCGACATTATCGGCGTCTATGCGTGATTGCGATTTTTTTTTGTCCTACGCGGCTGATCCTTATTGAACCGCGATCGTCGCGGTGTTGCTGGTCACCGATCCGTCGGCCGATTGAACCACCAGGGAAACGCTGTCACCGGTTGGCGCGTTCTGAGGAACGGTGATATTTACTTGAAACACCCCTGGAAACTCGGGGGCCTGTCCCGCGAAGGCCACCTGCGCTGTGATGCCTCCCACCAGCACTGTCGGCATCGCGTTGGCGTTACAGACTCCGTCGGGCGCGGGACAAGTTCCGCTGCCGTCCGGGACCGAGGGCGTCATCGCGCCCAGGCCAGTGACGTAAAAAAAGGCCCCGGTGCCGCGCGGGATCGGCGCACTCGGGTAGCCTAACGATGCCGTCGTCGGGCCGGCTATGGCAGGGGCGTTGGTCGCGGGATTGATAAAAACCAAGATCGCGTTTCCCTGACCGGTGGCGGGAATCGTAAAAATGCCCGGTGCGCTAGCCACAATCGACGTCCGGACCGCAGCAGACGGGACGTTGTTCACGGTGACGACGGTTGGAACGGTCGCCGAGGTTTGGCCGGGCGAGAGGACCTCAAACGGCACTTGCGCACTGACGTACGGAAACGCGCCCGTGGGCGAAACGGCAACGAGGGGAGCCGCAATCCCGTTGAACGTCACGCCGACTCCGGCGAGAGAATCCGGGAGAGATGCAGTGTTGAAGTTAGCCGGTTGCGTCGCCAGCGTGGAAGTGAAAATCGCGACCAGAGCGCCCGGCGCGACGGGCGATCCAACGCCGTTCGACGCAGCGTAGCTGGCCGCATTCACAATCCCTCCGGTGAGGATACTGGGAACGGCAGAAATCTGCGGTTGATAGATTTGTACGTAGTTGAAAACGTTTCCCTGGCCGGGATCGCCCGCGTCGGAGCCGCCGAAACAGTAAAGACGCCCTGCAACGCCGGCCGATCCCATGTTCACGGCGGCGTGCGGCATGGTGGCAAGACCGCTGGTCCATGAATTCGTATCGAAGTTATAGGAGTCCATCGTCGCGAGGGGACTTCCGTTGCCGACACTATGCCCTCCCGCGAAGTAGAACGTGTCGGCCACCGTTTCGAAGCAGCCCGCATGGCGAGGCGTGGGAAGCGGAGCGAGCGTCGACCACGTGTTGTTCGCGATGTTGTAGCCTTCGTTGTCGTTGGTGGCGTTAAAGCTGGTGAGCAGGCCTCCCGCAGAGACAACCATCGAGCCCAGGAATCCCAGGGCGGATTGCGATTTCGGAGTCTTCAGCGGCGCAAGGACGCTCCAGATATTGGTGGCGGGGTTATAAGACATCACGTTTGCCAGTCTCACGCCACCCGCATTGCAGCAACCGCCGACGACATAGATGATGTTGTTCGCAACCGTCGCATACACGCTGCCATTGGCGATCGGCATGGAGGCCTTGGTTGTCCACGTATCGCTTGACGGGTCGTAGGCTTCCACGGTGTTCACCGCGGCGGTGTTGTTGCCGCCTCCCATGGTGTAAAGTATGTTTCCCACGACAGCGGACGCCCCCAGGGAGCGCGGCGTGGGCATTGGCGAGGCGGTCGTCCATGTGTTGGTGGTCGTGTCATAGACCTCATTCACGCCCATTACGCCGGAGTTGTTGTTCCCGCCAACTACGTAGATCTTCTCGCCGATCGCGCCGGTGAAAACACCCGTGCGCGGCGTGGGCATAGGTGCGCCGGTGGTCCATGAGTTGGGAGCCTGCACTCCAGAGGCTACGGTAACGCCAAACAGAATTGGGGACGAGCCGTTGAAAGTGTCTGTGAAAACGACCTGCGTTAAGGTCTTTCCTGCAAATGTCGTGCCAAGCGAGAAATGCTGTTCGTCGATTACCAGGTTGCCGGGGGCTCCCGACGCGTCCATGCAAGTTGAAGGAACGGAACACGCGAATGCGTTGACGGCCTGGACGCCGGCGATTCCGTTGGTCAGAGTGTTGGCCCAAACTCCCGAATTGTTGTAGTCCCGGATGTCCTCTCCGCCAATGAGAGGAAACGTCAAGCTCGCACCGCCACTTCCCACGAACTTAATTGTGGCCAATTGCTGGCCGGGCGCGGGCTTATACGCGTTTATCAGCGTGTAAACGTCGGTGGGGCTAATGACGGAGACATTCAGTGTGATGCTTTCTCCGCTACCCGAGAATCCGAACCCGTCGTAGTAGTTGCATGACGCCGCTCCCGAAGGTCCGCATTTCCCCGGAGCGGCGGAGATGCTGAACGGGGTCGCCAGAACGTTGTTTGCTGTAAAAATTCCCGTTGGAAAGGTCTTCGTGAGGGCTTGGATGTTGTTGGTCCCGGGAATCGGCACGTAGGTGAAGCCGGTTGCGTCCGCCAGCCTTACCAGCATTGTTAAGACGGCAAGGGTTGTGAGTCGCATGAAATGGGAGTCTCCTCGTTGCGTGTTATCTCAATTGTTTGGGAGTTCCAAGGCTGGCGGTAGTCTCGACACGTGACGTAACGTTCGCCCCGGTTTCGGCCGGGCGTCTGATAGAATGGTCGCCGTCGCGAAAATGCCCGAGCAGCCAGGCACCGCCGACGACTTCCGCCACGAGCTGGCACGCATCCTCGCGAGTGCGACGTTTGCCAAAGCCGTCAAACAGCGGGATCTATTGCGCTGGCTGGTCGAACACGCCGTTTCGGGCGAGACCAAAGCGTTCTCTCAATTTGCGATTGCGACGGGGGCGCTCGGATATTCGCCGAGTTTCGATCCGGCGACGGATTGCGGGGTTCGGACCGCGACAGGCCGATTGCGGTCGAAACTAAGGGAGTATTACAACGCCGAGGGCCGCCTGAATCGGTTTCAAATCGTCATTGAAAAGGAACAATACGAACCTCGCCTGGTGTCCAGCGAATCGTTGCCGCCGGCGACTGGGCTTCCTTCTGCGGCTCAGTCCGCGAAGTTGGCGGTGCTGGTTCTTCCGTTCCTGCCGATCGGGTTTCGCGACGATACGCATCTGTGCGCGGGAATGACGCTGAACCTCATGCGCGCTTTGGCGGCCAGCGGTCAGGCGCGCGTGGTTCCGTGGACCACCGCCCATTGGCTGGCCACAAAGACCGGGGACAAGCGGGAATACCACCGTCTCGCCGGAGCAGACGTGTTGTTCGAAGGATTGGTGGAAGAAGTATCCGGGACCGGGCTGCGGGTGACGGTGCAGTGGATCGACGGTCTTACCGGGATCAACGATGCTTTCATCGAAGTGCGCGGAGACCGCGGCGACACCTTCGAACTATGCAACGACATCGCGACTCAGCTCGCTCATCGGCTCCGAATCACTTACGACGAACGCAATCGCCTTCAAGTCACTACGCGCCATTCGACGGACCAGGCGGCCATCGCGTTTTACACCAAAGCGCGGGAAGCGGCGTTGACCTTGACTCCGCACGGAACCAGACGGGCGTTCCATCTTCTGGAGCGCGCCCTCGGACGCGATCCTTATTTCGCCGCGGCACACTCGCTTCTGGCCGAGACACATCTGAGCGCCGGCGAATCCGGAATGGCGCCTTTCAAGGAACACGGGGATCTGGCCCAGAAGTCTGCCGATCGGGCTTTAGCGCTCGCTCCGGAACTTGGCGACGCTTTGTCGGCGCAAGGAGCGGTGAATCTCCTTCACAATTGGGATCGGTATCAAGCCGAGCAAACACTCGATCTCGCGTGCAGGGACACTCTCGCCGACGGAGCCTCGTACTGGCCCCAAATCCTCCAGCTTTCATACGGAAACTGCCAGCAAGCGGCCCTCAATCTGGAAGAATGGGCGCGGCTGGACCCAGGGTCCGGAGCCAAGGCCAGCAGGACCTGCGGCCTGTGGTATCACGCACGGCAATTCGAGCTGGCAATCCAGTGGGGTTTGCGCGCGTTGGAGCTGGATCCTGAAAACGTCCGCACGCGGATTCTCCTCGCCGGCAACTACATCGAGGCCGGGAAGTACGATGAGGGTCTGAGAATCGCGCGAAGTGCGTTCGAGATGGAGCCGGAATTTTCTCAGGTCCAACATGCGCTCGTCATCGTACTTGCGCAGGCGGGTCAGCGCTCCGAAGCCAGACAGGTTCTGAGGCGATGGGAACAGCGTGGCGATGCCGGATATCAATCCCCGATTGCCATGGCCGCCGCTTATGGTTGGGTCGGTGAGACGTCGCGGGCCATGGAAATCATGCATCAAGCGATCGAAGACCGGGACGGTGACTGCTTGTATGCGCGCAGTGGCCCATACTTAGCGCCACTCCAGAGCCAACCCGAGTTCGATCGAATGTTGACAGAGGCGGGACTGCCGGAATAGCCGGCGCACCGTATCGAAGACCATGCTTTCCGGAGCGCCTACCGACTCAGTGTCCTCGGCAACGCGTCGATCGCCGCCGCCTTCGCTCTTCGGCTCCCTGATTCTGCCCCAGGGAATCTACCTCGGATTCGTCGCGACTGTGCTCCCGTTTCTGCTGGCGCGCGCCGGCATTTCTTTGGACCGCATTGCGCGTACGATTTCGCTGCTGTCTTTGCCCTGGATCATCCACTTCCTCTGGGCGCCCTTCGTGGATGTATGGCTCCCCCGACGGATCTGGCTGGTGATTTGGGCGATCATAGTCGGCGCTTGCTTGGCATTGGCCCTGCCTTCCGCCCAAGCGGGCAATCTCGCTGGCGCGACGATTCTTGGCTTATTCGGGGCCCTTGCGGCGTCGCAGGTATTGGCGAGCTGCGGCGGGTTAATGGCGACTTTGCTGTCTCCGTCGGCGCAAATCAGGGCCGCCGCCTGGTGCGAGGCTGGGAAACTTGCTGGGAGTGCGTTCGGCGCGGCTTTATTCTTGTGGCTCTCCGGGATACTGGCGCCCTTGCCGTTAGGGGTTGCGGCCGGTGTCGTCGCCGTCATCCCGGCCCTCGCAATCCTTGCGATTGCGGAGCCGAGACCGGCGCAATCTGCCGGCGCCGGGGACCGTATCCGCGAAATCCGCACCGAAATCGGCGATCTCGTGCGTCGGCGCGATCATCGTTGGAGCCTGTTGCTGGCCGCGTCGCCGGTGGGAACGGGAGCCATCCTTGCACTCCTGCCTGCGATTGCAAGAGAGTATGGCGTGGGCGCAGCGGGCGTGATCTGGATCAACGGAATCGGAGGAGGAATCGTTCTGGCGCTGGGTTCCCTAGCCGGTTCGCTACTGCCCGACCACTGGAACCGGAAAGCGGCGTATGCCGCGGCCGGCCTGACGAATGCTTTAGCGACGATGACATTGCTGATCGCCGACCGGCCCGCGATTTATCTGGCAGGAGCCGTACTATATCTCGGCACGACCGGGTTTTGCTGGAGCCGGTTTACCGCCTTAATCATAGAGACGGCAGGGTCCCTGAACCGGCATGCCAGCACCCGATACAGTATCGCGTCGGCCGCGGGCAACATTCCGATCGCATACATGACCTGGCTGGATGGCCTGGCTTCGAAGAATTTTGGCGCTCATGGGATGCTGTGGGTCGACGCATGCGGAAACCTCCTGGTTGGGGCAATCGTCGCGCTCTCGTTCTTGCATAAGTACTCACGCTATAGTCAGTAGCTAGCTTATGAGCGAAAAGAGAGTATTGAGAGACTGCGGCACGAACGATACGGTGAGCGTCAGAGTCGATTCCATGCGCCTGGTGCCCCGTCAACGCGGACATGGTGGCGGCCCGGAAGGCGGAATCGGTAGGGCAAAAAAATCCAACTGATCTTCGGCATGATGGGATGCGTCTCACGGATTCCAAGGTTCCGGTCGGAGCCTCGCCCGATATGGGTCATCATTATCGGTGAAGAGCTTCGGGTACGTTTGCGGAATTTACCCCAAATGAAGTCGTGTCTCAGCCGAACGGCTGTTTGATCGCGGGGCTCGGCTTACTAAACATGCGTGCCCCGTCCTCCGCAATGTACATGCAGTCTTCCAGGCGAACCCCGAACTCGCCGTAAATGGCGATCATGAGCTCATCGCTGAAGCAGATCCCGGGTTGAAGACGGGTCTTGTTTCCCCGTACCAAATACGTCCATTCGTGAATATCCAATCCGATTCCGTGGCCGGTGCGATGAATCCCCAGGCTTCAGCCAACGACGGATATGAATGACGGCTTCATACTCAACTGTGTCCCCGGTTTCGACGTTTGGCGCGATGAAAACCTTGAGTCGCGAATCGCTGAAATATGCCCCGAGGGGATCGTTCGATGAATTCGCGTCGAAGGCGCTGGACACGTCGCCGTTTACGATGGTGCCGTCCTTCTTCAGGGTCTGGATCGATTGGATTTCGACTTCCTGAAATCCGGCTACATACGCAAGTTGAATGCGGCTCACGTCGGAGCGTCCCTGCGCCGTCAGCGCTCGAACGCGCTCGTGAAACCTCATCTCGCCAGTGTTATCTGCGTTAAGTCGATAGGTAGCTTCGACTTTTTCGATCTCAACATCGCGTCCTGCGGCGAAAAGGCCACCGACGGCCAGTGTCAACAATCCTGCGATCTCACGCACCATTGGGCGGATTTTAACAAAAAATCGACCTCACCGATCTTCGAGGGCGAAAAACGGCACGATTCCCGTTAATCGCTCGCTTGAGGTGCTCAATCGCGCTTAATTTGAGCGGGCGATATAGCAAGGCCCTTTATTGCCATTATCGGTAACCACGTCATGTGAACATTACCTCGGGCTTGAGGGCACAACAAGGCGAAATCGCTGCACGAGTCTTCGAAAACGCATGTACTTGTCGCAAAGGAAATATTCGGTGCTAATATCGCGAACCAGCCGCATGCCGACGCTCACAAAGGCCTCACTTCCAGGCCGGCGACGCGAGGCACAACTCGCACCGTGTTCTCGCAGGAATCATGCCGATGGCAGCCAAAGCGCTGCTTCGAACTAACGTTGACCCTTCTTCGGCTTGTGGCGGATTGAGTACAGGTGACTCTCAGTGCGCAGGATCAGCCGATCGCCGATGAGGGCGGGAGTGGCCAAGGCCATTTCGTCGAGGTCGTTTGAATCGAGCAACTCGTAATTGTCGCCGGCGCGGATCACGAACGTCTTGCCTTCTTCGTTCATACAAAAAATCTTGCCGTTGTAGCCCCACGGCGATGTTGTGAAATCCCCGCCTTCGCCGACGCGAGCTTTGTAAGTCTGCACGCCGGTTTTCGCGTCAAAGCGCGTGAGGATGCCATTGTTCGTAAGGACGTAGAGTCCTCCCTCATAGGCCAGCTCGGTCGGCAGATAAGTTCCTGCTTTGGGCTGAAGCCAGGCAACGAAATCGTTGAGCTTGGCACCGTCTGGGGTGGTAAGGTCGCCGATCGCGCCGGGTTTGATCGCGGCGAGGACCTTAGCAGTCCCGCCGTTGAGATACAAAAGGCCGTCGTAGGCGAATGGGCTCGGGATGGGCATAGCGGACATGCCGCCGAGGCGCCACAGTTCCTTGCCTTCGAGATCATAGCTGATGGCGAGGCCGGGGCCAATCGTGACGATTTCGGTGCGCTGGGAGTTTTTCCAGATGTACGGGCTCGACCAACCGGTCTGGCGATCGGAGCCTTTGACGTGGATTGAGCGATCCGTGCGCCAGACTTGCTTGCCGGTAGACTTGTCGAACGCCGCGATGAATTGCTGTTTCTCGTTGTCGTTGACGATGATGACGAGATCGTTGACGAGAGTGGGTGAAGAGGCCGGGCCAAAATCGAGAATGGTCGGGAAGTTTTCGAGCGGTGTGTTCCAAACCTTGTTGCCGTCAAGATCGTAGGCAAAAAGGCCGAGGTTGTTGATGTAAACGTAGACCCGGTTGCCGTCGGTGACCGGGGTTTCCGAGGAGAAGCTGTTCTTGCGATGACGGCCCCCGGGAGGGTGACCCGAATGGAATTCGCGTTTCCAGTTGATCTTGCCGGAATCGAGATCTATGGAATAGAGGAAATAATGGAGTGAGACTTCGTTAGGGAGTTCGAAATCGCGCGCGTTGAGGCGATCCAGAAGTTCCTGGCCTTTGAAACCCTGCTTCGAAAGTTCGGCGACGTAATCGTTTGAATAGTCGGTGCCGACTTGTGGCTGTTTCGCTTTGCCGTCGGTCGTGACGGTTGTCACGAAGATGTTCCTGCCGGCGACGATCGGAGAAGACCAACCGAGACCGGGGAGGGACGTAGTCCATTCGATATTAGAAGTTTTCGACCATGTGTCTGGGAGATTGGAGTTGACGGCGGATGGGTTGGACGAGGGTCCACGGAACCGGGGCCATTCGGGTTCTCCGGCGAAGATGCAAGCGATTGAGAGCGATACGATGACCCAGCTCATGATCCTATTGGACTATAAATGACGTGAAACGTCACTAATAGCGGTATCCTCGCGAATCAAGAACCGCTGGGCCGCACAGCCGTTCGGCTACCAATAGCAAACCGGTTCAGCTCGAGCTGTGGCAGGATTGGAATCCGGCGTACTGAATAAAGAGTCGCGTTAAGCGACATTGTCGGCAGTCCAGATCTGGCCGATAAGCACGGAAGCGGCAAAACAGCCGATGATGATTCACCTGCAACCCAAACCAAAATCAAGCGAGAGCAAAGCATATCGACTGAGTGGGCCATTGCAAATGTGTGACTTACCGCCTAAGCAAATCTACTCGTAGCGCAATAGAACCAGCGGATCGACGCGCGAGGCTCGGCGCGCCGGAATCCAGCACGCCGCAAGGCCGACTGCCGCCAGCGCCATCGCGACAGCCGCGAGCGTCAGTGGATCGTTTGCGCGCACCTGATACAACACCGTCGCGAGCACTCTGCTTAGCGCGAGCGACCCGGCAATCCCAGCGACGATTCCCAGCCCGATCATCGCCATCCCCTGCCCGAGCACGTGCCGCAGCACGTCGCCCGGCATTGGGTGCAGCGCCTGCCGCACGCGTTTCCCGTCAAGTTTACCCCGGCGGACCCACTCGAACGCCATGATCTTTTCCGGTTCAAAGGGATTGCGCTTTTCGTGTGCGCTCGGCACGCGCCAGGAAGTCCGCCATGTCCGTGTCGTTGGCAGCGTGGCGCGCCCACCCCTCCGCGGTCGCGTTCCAGCGATAATCGTGAATCGTCATATCGATGCCGCGGTCAATGAGAAACTGCGCTGCTTCGTAGTTCGCGTGGACGGCGCACTCATGCAAGATGCTTGCCGGCTCGTGCGTGCTCCAGTCCGTATTGATGTTGGCTCCGTGCTCCAGCAGAAAATCCGCAATCTCAAACTGGCGATTCATGCACGCCCATGCCAACGCGACGTCCAGGACGTGCTGGGCGTTCGGGGGCATCCAATGAAGATTCCGGAGCCAGGAAGGATGGTTGGTCGGGTGATGCTGACTGAGGCTCCCCAGCCTCGGACGGCCGGCCTCATCAAACCAACCCCTGACTCGCGCGAAGTCCCCTACGCCGGCCGCGTGAGGGAGATCGTCGGGCAGCGGCCAAATCTGAGTCAATAAAGGGATGAGATGCGCGTTCCCATACTCCAGCGCGAATTCCAGCGCGGACGAAGGTGGGCGCTTCACCCTTAGCGCGGGACTGAGCTCTATCAGTCGAGCGATGAAAGGCCCCCGATCCTTGTACGCCGCATTCTCAATTAACCCGACCTGAAGCCCGACATTGGATTCGCCGAGCAGATCGGGTTCCCGCAATAGCCACCGGTTGAACTCTTCCGGGTCATTTCCATGCATCGCCGCTTGCAGTTCGTTCATAACGACCGTCGGCCAGGGGCTTCCGTAGACTGGATGTTCGGCCAAGTAGTCGATGAACCCGCTTCGTCCACGCCATTTCTCCACTCGCTCGCCGAGCGCGGGGTCGAGCTCGATGCAACGGCTGAGAAGGAGAGCGGCGACCGCCTTATGCTGAAAACCGCAGGCACAAAGGAACGCATGCGTGACGGTGGCGACATCGCCACCGGGGCGTGTTGACTCAAGACAATCACGTACGCCGTCGATGTCACCCAGCGCCGCGAGAACATCCAGCGTGCGCGGCAGTGCACCCTTGCGCAAGAGAAGCTGCAACACTCCCTTCGCACGGGTGCTAATTGCGCGTTCCCATATCGCCGGCTCTACTGTAGAGCTCGCATCCAGGAGAAACTCGGCGCAGTCGATGCGCGTGAACATCTTCTCCCGGTAAGGATCGCCGCTGTCACCAAACGAGCCGGTGGCAAACCCAAGCAATGATTCTCCGGAATCATCGCGCCACGATAGAAGCGCAGGATACTCTTGAACGAGTCGCCTTAATCGTTCGACTTTGTTGTCATGGATGGCGCGCTCCGCCTCCGCGGCGGCCCACTCCAAGCCCTTGCCTTCCAGGCGGAGGACTGCGGCGCGAAGATCCTGCCAGCCGGCGAAACCGTATTCTCGGGCGAGCACCAACTGCGCGTCGCGTAACGATAGAGGAAGGGCCGGAGCCGGCAATTGCGCATGCACACGGGCGAGTGCATCCGCGTCGGCGCCGGCGAACTGGCGCGCCAATTTCTTTGCTTGCTTCCGGATGGATTCAAAAGACGAGTGAAGGGGTAAGAACTTCGACGGGGTCACAAGACCTCCTTTCATATTTGCCGGTGTCCCGCTGATACCAGGCTGAAAGAAGGTAACGGCCGCCTCAAAAACGAAAACAGGTGGGATGCTTCCCTCGCCGCGGGTAGGAGACGCCCTGTTAGCGCACTGCCTCAACTGTATCCGGCTCCGTCGAGATTGTCAATTTCATTCCGCGCCACGTAATTTCCTCGTTGAGCGACGAGCCCGGTTCCCGGAAGTTATGGGCAACTCCGGACAGATGGTCAGCGATCCGGAAGTAGTCCACATGAGGGTATAGTCGCCATCGCGGACTTCTGGTTGTTCGGCCTGATGTGTGGTGTTAACGGCACGGGCAGCTTTGATGCACGTTCCTCTATTCGTGTCGAAGCGCGCGTAGCGGGCTGAATCGTGAGGCCAAGACTGCGCGGGTTCGAGACAAATCTTCGCTTCGCGGCTAACCAATTCTGATATAGACAGTCTACTAACTGTAGAGTAGAATGACTACACTATGAATCAGAAACTCGATTTACTTCAAGGGACGCTCGATCTGTTGATTTTGCGGACCTTGCTCGGGGGTGCGGCGCATGGGCATGCGATCACCAAACATATCCAGAGGACCTCGGAGGAGCTGCTGCAAGTGGAAACCGGATCGCTGTATCCGGCGCTGCATCGGCTGGAGGCGAAGGGATGGATCGAGGCGAGCTGGGAGTTGTCGGACAAGGGCAAGCGGGCGCGGTACTACAAGCTGACACGCGAGGGGCGGAGGCAGCTTTCGAGCGAACGGACGAAATGGGATGCCTTCGCCCGCGCAATGGCGTTGATTTTAGCGGCAGATGAACGCTCATGAACGCGAACCTTCGAAAATTGCGTTGGCTGTTTTCGCGGCGGCGGCGCGAGGCGGAGCTTGCCGACGAGCTCGCGTTTCATTTGGACGAAGAGGCACAGGAGCGCGGGTACGATGCGGCTCGGCGGGAACTGGGCAACGTCGGGTTGATCAAGGAGAATACGCGCGCGACGTGGGGATGGACTTGGGTCGAGCAATTGTTGCAGGACGTGCGCTTCGCGGCGCGCACTATGCTGAAAAATCCGGCGTTCACGGCACTTGCGGCGCTGTCGCTCGCGTTGGGGATCGGCGCGAACACGGCGATTTTCAGCTTCCTGGACGCGCTGATGATGCGGTCGCTGCCGGTGGGCAATCCGGAACGCTTGGTGACGTTGAACTGGCACGCGTCGATTTCGCGAATGCGCGGGTCGGTGCTGCACGGTGGGAGTGGCAGCGCGTGGAAGGACGGCGCCGGCACGGGTTCGGGGATGTTTCCATATCCGGCCTTCGAGGTTCTGCACAACGCCTGCGTGTTTTCAAACGTTTTCGGCTACTTTTGGATGCGCAGCGCGAACTTCTATGCGGGAGGGCAAGCCGAGGCGACTACGGGCGAGCTGGTTACCGGCGATTATTTTCGGGGCCTGGAGCTCGCGCCGGCGGCGGGACGATTTTTGATCGACGATGACGATCGCGCCGGCGCGGCACCCGTTGTGGTGCTCGGGTTTGATCTGGCGCAGCGGCGGTTCGGCGACGCGGCGAGCGCTGCCGGGAAGTCTGTTCTCGTTAACAATCGCCCCTACACGGTGGCGGGCGTGGCGCCGCCGGGATTTTCGGGGCTCGATCCGGCGCAATCGCCGGAACTGTACCTGCCGCTGCACCTCGTGGAAGATGCGGCGAGCTTTCTTGATGAACATTACTATTGGCTGCTGATTTCGGCGCGGCTGCGGCCGGGGATGACGATGGCTCAGGCGCAGGCTCAGCTCGCACCCGTATTTCATCGCTGGGTGGAATCGACGGCGGAGAACGATCAGGAGCGCGCGCATCTGCCCGAACTGGCCCTGAAGAGCGGCGCGAAGGGGCTCGATACGCTGCGGAGAGATTTTTCGAAGCCGCTGTTCGTGCTGCTCGGCGTGGTCGGGTCGATTCTGGCGATCGCGTGCGCGAATATCGCGAATCTGCTGCTGGCGCGCGCAACGGCTCGGCGGCGGGAGATGGCGGTGCGGCTGAGCATTGGCGCGGGGCGCTGGCGCGTGATCCGGCAGTTGCTCACGGAAAGCGTGCTGCTGGCATCGATCGGCGGCGCGGCGGGGATTCTGTTCGCGATGTGGGGTGTGCGATCGCTCACGCTGCTGCTTTCGAGCGGCACCCGCCCCTTGACGCTGAAGCCGGATCTGAACTGGCACGTGCTGGCGGTCGCGATCGCGCTGTCGGTGTTGACCGGACTGCTGTTCGGGCTCGCGCCGGCGCTTCAGGCGACTCGCGTCGAGGTGATGCCGACTTTGAAGGAAGTGCGCGCGAACAATCGATCGCGAAGAGTCACGCTGAGCCATGTGCTGGTGGTCGGGCAGATTGCGTTGTCGTTACTACTGGCGCTCGGGGCGGGGTTGTTCGTGCGGACGCTTTCGAAGCTCGCATCGGTGCAGTTGGGGTTCAATCGGGACAACGTGCTGCTGTTCAAACTCGATGCGGCGCAAGCGGGGCACAAAACGTCGGAGATTTTTGCGTTCTATCGCACCTTGCAGATGCGCTTCGGCTCGATCGCCGGTGTGCACAGCGTGAGCGTCGCGCAGACGCCGCTGGTGGGCGAAGGATCGTGGTACACGCCAGTCGTGCCGGTCGGCAAGCAGGCGGTGCCGGACCAGGACACGCGCGTGCTGATGGTCGGACCGTATTATCTGGCGACGATGAAGATTCCGCTGATCGCCGGGCGCGAGATTGACGATCGCGATTTCGGGCGGTCGGCCGCGGTCGCGGTGGTGAATGAGAAGTATATGAAAGTGAATTTCGATGGGCGAATGCCGCTGGGGCAGCACATCGTGATTAACGCGCGGCCGGGCAAGGCGCCTCTCGTATTCGAGATCGTCGGCGTCACGAAGGATTTTCGCTACGGCGATTTGAAAGAAGAGCTGCCGGCCATCGCGTTCGTGCCGTTTAACCAGATTCCGTTCGGGCGTATAAGCGAGATGACGTATTCGCTGAGGACCACGGGTGATCCTCTTGGCGTGGTGGCCGCGGTGCGGGAGATCGTTCGCCAGGCGGACACGCGCGTGCCGGTGACGCACATCAAGACGCAAGCCATCATGGTCGAGCAGACCATGACTCAGGAAATTCTTTTCGCGCGATTGTGCTCGGGGTTTGCGATTCTCGCGCTGGCGATCGCGTGCGTGGGGGTGTACGGGACGATGTCGTACATGGTGGCGCGTCGCACGGGAGAAATCGGGATTCGGATGGCGCTGGGCGCGCCGCGCGGCCGCGCGGTGTGGATGGTGATGCGGCAGGTCGCGATCATGGGGGCGATCGGACTCACGGTCGGATTGCCGGTCGCGTGGGCGGCCTCGCGGGTCGTCGAATCGTTCCTCTACGGAATTAGAGCCAACGATCCGTGGTCGATCTTGGCGGCGATCGTGACGATGGCGATTGCGGCGCTCGTGGCGGGATATGCACCGGCGCGGCGGGCGTCGAGGATCGATCCGGTGGTCGCGCTGCGGCATGAATAGTGGCGTTCATGAACATTGAATGAACGTTAGTTCTGCCGTTCCGCCGTCGAGGTCGACAGCGTAGAACCCCTCGGAACTGCCCGTTATCCAACATAGAACTAAGCCGCAGGCGCTAAGAAGTGATAGTATTTAGCAGGGCAATTGGCATGCGACTCGTCTTTAAGCCCTCCGAATGTGGTCTCTTGTCAAGGAGTGTCGCGCCCGGCTCACCCGTAGTCTTTTATAACCCGGATTGCCGATGATCGGGTTGCCGGTAAACAGGAGCTTGAGGAGATACTCGCTCCTCGTCCTATTTGATATGCTCTCGACATGTTGAAGCTTATTGGTGTGATCACGTTCACGGCCGTTATCTCGTTCGGCCAGGCTCCCGCCGATACTTGGGCCGCCCAAAGCCAGGCCAAGTACAACATTCGCCCCAATGTCGTATATGGCACGTGGAGCGGATACGAAGCGAAACTCGACGTTTATCAGCGGAAAGACGCGACCACGCCGCAACCGACCCTGATCTTCATCCACGGCGGCGGTTGGGTGCTCGGGACTAAAGAGTCGGCTGTGATGTCGTTCCTGCCCTGGCTCGAAATGGGATGGAACGTGATCAACGTCGAATACCGGCTTTCGCATGTCGCGCTCGCGCCAGCGGCCGTGGAAGATTGCCTGTGCGCACTGAAGTTCGTCGTCGCGCACGCCAAGGATTACAACGTCGACACTTCGCGGGTCGTCACCAGCGGCGAGTCCGCCGGAGGCCACCTGGCGCTCACCACCGGCATGATCCCCGAGTCCGCGGAATTGGACCGTCAGTGTCCCGGCATCAACTTTCAGGGACGCGGCGCTGGAGTTCCGAAAGTCGCCGCGATCGTGAACTGGTACGGCATCACTGATCTTAATGACATGCTCAGCGGTCCGAACGAGCGCGCGTACGCCGTTGAATGGTTCGGCGGCTTGCCGAATCGCGAAGAGCTAGCTCGGAAACTTTCGCCCCTCACCTACGTCCGCAAGGGACTACCGCCCATTATCAGCATTCAGGGCGATGCCGATCCCATCGTTCCTTTTTCGAATTCGACACGTTTGCGCGATGCGCTCACCAACGCCGGAGTGCCGAATGAGCTGGTGAAGATCCCCGGCGGCGGGCACGGCAACTTCAAGGCCGACGAGCGGGTGCGGGCGTTTAACTCGATCCGCGCGTTCCTGGAGAAGAATCGCATTTCGCAGTAGGGATGGCGGCGAAAGCTGCCCAGGAGGTGCCAAGTGCATTGTCACGGTGGGCGGCGGCATACAGCTGCACGGAGCCACGTAGGATCCAACCTGGGCTGAGGACGGCGTCTGTTAGCTATAAATTCCATCTGACTCACGCCAAAGAGCGTTCGGCAACAAAGCCGCTCGGGTAGACGCCTCCGGCTGTACAATAACGAGAGAACAAGGACATTTTTAGCTGGAGGCTGCATGCTTCTTCGAGATTTCGTCATTGTAGGCTGCCGTCTGGGTTTGATGATCGGCGCTGCCGCGCTCACGGTGCCGACGTTTGCTCAGGGCTCATATAAGCCCCTGCGGACGCCGGACGGACATCCTGACTTTCAGGGCTTCTGGGAAAACGACATCGCCACTCCGCTCCAACGGCCCAAGGAAATCGCCGACCGTCCGACTCTCACGGATGCCGAAGTGGAAAAGATGCGGCAGAAAGCCAAGGAGCTGTTCACCGGCAAGTCGGACGCGGTGTTTTTCGACGGGTTTTATCCGGCTGTCCTGGACAATGTGCTCGGTCTGAGGCAGGGCTTCAAGAGCTCTGACGGTGAGACGGGGGATTATGGCTCCGAGTGGAATGACGAGCGCACGTGGGAGAATCGGACATCGCTGATTACAGATCCCTCCGACGGCCGCGTGCCCGCCCTCACGCCTCGGGCCATCGAGGCCCGTGCCGCAGCAAGGAAGGCAATCGAGCGTTCCTGGAGTGTCCAGGACCGGCCTCTGGGCGAGCGGTGTATCACGTACGGCTCACCGCAGTTGACTGCCGGATACCAGAGCTATTACCAGATCGTCGAAACGCCAAGCGCGGTCATGATCATGACGGAGATGTTCCACGACGTACGTGTGGTCAAAATGAACAACCGTCCTCACCCGCCGGAGAACATCCAGGGATGGTTAGGAGATTCAATCGGGCATTGGGAAGACGACACGCTGGTGGTGGATACGACAAACTATCGGCCTCGCGCGTTTCAGAACATATCGAGTGAGAAGCTCCATATTATTGAGCGGTTCACGCTGCGGGATGCGAACACGCTGCGGTACGAAATTACGGTGGACGATCCGGATACGTATGCAAGGCCCTGGAGCCTGATGATCCCGCTGCATCGTTCCTCGAAGCCGGTTTACGAGTATGCCTGCCATGAAGGCAACTATTCGCTGGCTGGCATTCTGGCTGGCATCCGCGCCGAAGAATCCAAAAAGTCGACGTCACAGTAACTCCACCAGGAGTGAGGTCGAAATTTGGTAACACGATACTCCTTCCCCGATTGTCGTTCGTTCACGGCCCGTGCGCGAACGGGCGCCGCCACGCCGTCTGTGGGGCAACGGATCTGCGCAACGATCTCGTGCCTGTTGTGGTTCATTGTCGGCACCATTCGCGCGTCACTTCAGCGGAAAGGCCGTTTCCGTCAAGTTGGCCGTATGGCCGCTATCCTCCGAATAGGTGGAGCGTTAAAATCGTCATTAAATGATCCGGGCCGCGGCTATCCTTGTAGTGTTTCTTATGATGGCTTCGCAGGGCTTGGCGCAAGGAGATGTGACGCAACAGTCCGGAGGGACGCGGCAACCTCAAGACGTGTTCCGCCGGTCTCTGCGGGACCTGGTCGCGTACTCGCCGGGCCCGTGCGGTCCTCCTTATGGCAACGAAAACAATTGGCACACTTCCGCCATCGAATCTCGCCTGTTCGATTCTGCTGCAGGCATCGTCGCAGACGCACTCAATGACAGCGCTGCGGCGCGAGCGCCGAAGGACCGTGCAAGCGCGGCGCTCAAGCGGCTTGAGGACGAGAGCGCAAGGATCAACACCGGATGGCCGGAAGAGAATCGTTTTCGTTTTGAGGTACTGGATATCGCTCCTGCCTTGGTTGTAAGGATGGGAGTTCGGTCGCACGAGCGGTTCTTTGTTTTCGGCATCCCTGAAGGACTGCGTGGAAAGGCGCATGCGTTGTGGAGCGAGATCGGCTCCGATAAAGAAGGGTTGGCTGACCTTGAGGTTGCGCGATCAACGCTGAGTCTGTTCGCTTTGCACCGAGGCCCTGCCGGGAATGCGCGGTTCTTAGCAAGGTTCGGCCATGTCGGTTGCGCAGGCAGTACGGGCGTAGCGTATGATGCGCGCGAATGGAACCCCGAACGTATTGCCGGTCTCGCCCAGATCATTAAGCAATCCGGTGCTTTCGGGCTGGACGCAGTGCCTGGGTTCCCGCAAATCGGCGACCTTAAGACCGACGGCCTGCGGGTAACGCTCCCTTATTGCTGGTTCTCCCCCATAGACACCTGGGACAATCCCAGCATGTGCGCGGTGGATACCTACGACCTCTCGGGAGACAATGCCATCTTCATCTCGCGGGTTTATAACCGGCCGGACCTTTTGCCGGTTGCAAAAGCCATCGAATACGCGGAGCAGCGCGATTATGCCGCGCTCCTAGGTTACTGTGGTTCCGCGCAGGTGGCTGACCGCATGATACGCGACCTACCTCCTTTAATCTTTGCCGGCGCTGCCATTCAAGTGACTCCAACTCGGAACGGGAAAAAGCGCGTCGAGCTTGGCGACGGCCCAGTCTATCGCTTCGACATCGAGAAGCGTAATGGACGCTGGCGGGTCGTCGCATTCAAGTCAGAATGATCGGAGCGTTGAAAATGTCGGGAAGAGACATCCTTTGACGCATAGTCGGCATGTCGGACTCTTGGGAGCGTGCGCCGTTAGCTGCCTGGGAGCGCAGCTACCGCATCGCGAAGTAGGGCGAATGGGCAAACGCGTTGCCGGCATGAGCTGTTCAACGCCGCTTCCGGTTCCGACGGGAGGGGGGCGGTTCCGCGTTTGTTGGCCAGATCGCACCGAGGGAAATGACGCGACGGACCAGTCCCGTCACGGGAGGCGTGCCCGATATGTCCTATCGGCGCCCAAGCGGATGTTCCGAGAAAGCAACGTTGTCCTTGTGGAGGCCGAGGCGTAACGTTGCTACGATCAGCCATGGCCTGTCTTTACAGGCGGTCCACCGCGCAGCAGGTCGGGGGAGTACTTGCGGCTACCTTCTACGTTTTGGTGGGCTCGATGGATTCTATCAGACCCGTTTCCCGGCGGGCACCAACGCGCGACTCATGTGCTGTTTCCGGTCCGACAGACGGCGATGGCTTCCTTGTGGGTGCGACATGTGTGACGCCCGGCAGACGGCGTTAGCGGACCGCCGCCGCGCCGCAGCGCTTGTGGGTGTCATCGCTCCCTCGTATCGATTTACAGGCGCGAGCATCGCACGACTCTATTCCCACATGGGAATCTGGGATGCAAGCGGCTTACGTTCTGTGAGAATCCGTGATAGCCTGATCGGAATTACCGGGATATGAGTATTTCAACGCCGTTCATCGAAAGGCCCGTCGCGACCACGCTGTTGACTGTCGCCCTGGGAATTTCCGGAGTGGTCGCTTATCGAAGTCTTCCGGTGGCGCCGCTGCCGCAAGTCGATTTTCCTTCTATCTCGATTTCCACCAGCCTGCCGGGCGCAAGTCCGGAGACGATGGCGTCCTCCGTGGCCACGCCGCTCGAGCGGCAGTTCGGGCGCATTGCCGGAATCAACGAAATGACCTCGACGAGCACGCTGGGCTCCACGAATATCACGCTTCAATTCGACCTCAGCCGCAACATCGACGCGGCGGCGCGAGACGTCCAAGCCTCGATTAACGCCGCGCGCGGCCAGCTTCCCGCGAATCTGCCACGGAATCCGTATTGGCGCAAGGTCAATCCCGCCGACTATCCGATTCTCCAGATCGGCCTCACCTCGCCGACCATGACGCCCGGCCAAATGTACGATGCGGCTTCGACGATTCTGCAACAGAAGCTGTCGCAAGTCCACGGCGTGGGACAAGTCAACGTCGGCGGAAGTGCGCTGCCGGGCGTACGGGTCGAGGTGAATCCGTCCTTGCTCAACCATTTCGGCCTGGGGTTAGAGGATGTGCGGGCGATGCTGGCGAGAGCCAACGTCAATTCGCCCAAGGGCGCATTTGCGGACGGAGCGCTTTCCTGGACGCTGCACACCAACGATCAAATTCTGAAGGCCCGGGATTACGCCCCCTTGGTGGTGGCGTACCGCAACGGCGCTCCCGTGACGCTTTCGGACGTCGCCAAAGTGGAGGACTCTGTCGAGGACATCCGGAACATGGGGTTCGTGAACGGAAACCCCGCCGTGATCGTGCGGATCAACCGGCAGCCGGGAGCGAACATCGTAGATACGGTGGATCGCGTCCGGGAGGTCCTGCCCATTCTGAAGGCGTCCATGCCGGCCTCCATGCAGATGACGATTCTAAGCGACCGGACGATTACGATTCGCGCTTCGGTGGTCACCGTGCAAGAAACCATGGCGATCTCGATCGGCCTGGTGATCATGGTGGTGTTTGTCTTTCTGCGCAGCGTTCGCACGACTCTGATTCCGAGCGTAGTGGTTCCCATCTCGCTGCTGGGCACGTTTGGAGCGCTGTATCTGTTCGGCTACAGCGTCGACAACTTGTCCTTGATGGCTCTGACCATCGCGACCGGCTTCGTGGTGGACGATGCAATCGTGGTGATCGAGAACATCACCCGGCACGTGGAGAACGGAATGGCGCCGATGCAAGCGGCGCTCCGAGGAGCCGCGGAAATCGGGTTCACCGTGATGACCATCAGCGCGTCGCTGATTGCCGTATTCATCCCCATTTTGATGATGGCGGGGATCGTGGGCCGCTTGTTCCGCGAATTTGCGATTACGCTTTCGGTGGCCATCGTGCTGTCGCTGGCCATGTCGCTCACCATGACGCCGATGATGGCGGCTCGGCTGCCGCCTTCGCGTGCGGAAGAGGACCACGGCATGTGGTACCGGGCCAGTGGCTGGGTGGTCGAACGTCATGCGGCGTGGATATGAAAAGGGACTCGGTTGGGTGTTGCGACATCAGCCGGTGATGCTGCTGGTTACGCTGTGTACCATCGGCCTCAGCGTGTATCTGTATATCGTGGTCCCGAAAGGCTTTTTCCCGCAGCAGGACGTCGGCCGAATGAGCGGTACGATCATTGCGGATCAGGCTACGTCCTTCCAGGCCATGCGCTCCCGCATTCTGCAGTTTGTGAATATCGTGATGCAGGATCCTGCGGTGGAAAGCCTCAATGCCACGGTGGGAGGACAGGGCGGCGGAGCGGGAAGCATCAACAACGGGACGATGAACGTTACGCTAATCCCCCTGGCGCAGCGGAATGGGATGAGCACCGATCAGGTAATGGCGCGGCTACGGCCGAGGCTCGCCAGGGTTGCGGGAGCGAGCCTGTATTTGCAAGCGGTACAGGACCTGCGCATCGGCGGCCGGGCGAGCGGCGCACAATACCAATACACCTTACAGTCCGACAGCGTTGCGGAATTGAACCAATGGGCTCCTTTGATTTTCCATAAGCTGCGTTCTCTGCCGGAGCTCGCCGATGTAAACAGCGATCAACAGGATCGGGGTCTGCAAGCCGGTCTGGAGATCGATCGCCAGACCGCTTCGCGCATGGGAATTTCGACGCAACTGATCGACGACACCTTGTACGACGCCTTCGGGCAGCGTCAGGTGTCGGTGATGTACACGCAGTTGAATCAATATCACGTGGTGATGGAAGTGGATCCCCGTTTCTGGCAGAATCCCGACGGTCTGAAGTTTATCTACCTTACCGGCACCAATGGGCAGGTGCCTTTGAGCGCGGTGGCTCACTATGTGCCCAGCAACGCGCCGCTTTCCGTGAATCACCAGGGCCAGTTTCCGTCGGTGACCATTTCGTTCAACCTTCCCGTAGGAATTTCTCTGAGCCAGGCGGTGCCGGCGATCGAACAGGGCGAGCGCGAAATCGGACTGCCTTCGACCATTCACGGCAGTTTCCAGGGCACGGCGCAGGCTTATCAGGACGCGCTATCGAGCGAACCGATCCTGATCGCGGCCGCGCTGGTGACCGTGTACCTGGTCCTGGGAATTCTCTATGAGAGTCTGGTGCATCCACTGACCATTCTCTCGACGCTGCCGTCGGCGGGCGTGGGCGCGCTGCTGGCGTTGATGGTCACGCGCAACGAGCTGAATATCGTCTCGCTGATCGGAATCATTTTGCTGATCGGCATCGTGAAGAAGAACGCGATCATGATGATCGATTTTGCGATCGCGGCCGAGCGAAGTGAGGGACTGACTCCCGAAAAAGCCATCTTCAAAGCGTGCGTGCTGCGCTTCCGTCCCATCATGATGACGACCATGGCGGCGTTGCTGGGGGGATTGCCACTGGCGCTGGGCCGGGGCGATGGGGCGGAAATGCGCCGGCCGCTGGGAATCGCGATCGTCGGCGGGCTGTTGTTCAGCCAGGCGCTGACGTTGTACACAACTCCGGTGATTTATCTGTACCTGGACCGTATGCGGCTGCGTTGGGAGAGCCTACGCGGGCGGGTGCGGCAAATCGCGCCGCGGCATTCTGAAGCCTAGCGTATGGCTTGTTTTCTTGGCTTGAGTATGTTAGCCTGCGGGCGACAAAACCCGGAGGGGGATTGTGCATAAAGCATTGCCGTCCCTGATGTTAGCGGCTCTGTTGGCCGCCCCTGGCACGGCCGAGACGTCGGCTTCGATGAGCATCGCCTCACAGCAGGCGGTGGTGAAGCAGTACTGCGCGGGGTGTCATAACGACCGCGTCAAATCCGGCGGTTTTTCGTTCGCGACGCTCGACCTCGCGCACCCGGAGCAGAATGCGGAACAATCTGAAAAGGTAATCCGCAAGCTGCGCGCCGGAATGATGCCGCCCGCCGGGATGCCGCAGCCGGATCAAGCCACGCTGGTGAATTTCGCTGCGTCGATCGAAAACGCAGTCGACGCGGTGGTACTGAAAAACCCGAATCCGGGCCGGCCGGCCCTGCACCGTCTGAATCGCGCCGAGTACGCGAATTCGGTGCGCGATCTGTTGAACCTGAACATCGACACCGAGGATCTGCTGCCTGCCGATGACATGAGCCACGGCTTCGACAACATGGCCGAAGTGCTGAATGTCTCGCCGACGCTGATGGACGCTTATATCCGGGCGGCAAGCAAGATCGCTCGACTGGCCGTCGGCGATCCGAAAATGACGCCGGTGGTCGAAACCTATCAGCTCGGGCAAAGCTACTCGCAGATGCGCCACGTCGAAGGCACTCCGATGGGTACGCGCGGCGGCATCGCCGTAACGCACAATTTTCCCGCCGACGGCGAGTACATTTTCAAGACCACACTGCATTTCACGACCAACACCTGGCTGTTCGGATCCACCATCAAAGGCGAGCAGCTTGAAGTCGCGATCAACGGGGAACGCGTAGCGCTATTCGATGTAAATCCGTTGATGAAAGTCGACGACGATCTGCGCACCCCGCCGATCAAGGTGAGGGCCGGCCCGCAAATGGTTTCGGCGGCGTTCATCCGCAAAGCCGACGGACCGCTTCAGGATTTCGTTATGCCCAATGAGCGCAGCTTGGGCAATATTTATCAGGGCCAGGATCCCGGCCTGACTTCGCTGCCGCACGTGCGCGATTTCGGCATCAACGGTCCGTATCACGTTACGGGCGTTTCCGAAACCCCCTCGCGACAGAAGATTTTCATCTGCCGTCCGCAAGGCGGAGACGAAGGCGCCTGCGCCAAGAAGATCGTGACCGCATTGGCGCGCCAGGCCTACCGAGAGCCGCCCAAGGACGCCGCCATCGAAGAGTTGATGACTGCTTATCAGAAGGGCCGCAATCAGGGCGATTTTGAGAGTGGCATCCGGATGGCGGTCCAGACCATGCTGGCGCATCCTTCCTTCATGTTTCGTTTCGAGCGGACACCGGATGGCGTGGCGCCAGGGTCGAACTATCGCATCAGCGACCTGGAACTGGCCTCGCGGCTTTCCTATTTCCTGTGGTCGAGCGCTCCGGATCAGGAACTGATCACGCTGGCGGCGCAGAACAAGTTGCATGAGCGTCTCACGCTTCAAAGACAGGTTCAGCGCATGCTGGCCGATCCAAGGTCAGAGGCGCTGGCGAAGAATTTCGCGGGCGAGTGGCTGTATCTTCGGAACCTGAAGGATCTTCAGCCGGACCTGTATCTCTTTCCGGACTCCGATGACAACCTCTTCCAGTCCATGCGCCGCGAAGTCGAGCTGTTCTTCACGGCATTTCTTCACGAGGATCGCAGCGTGGCCGACATGTTGACCGCGAATTTCACGTTCATTGATGAGCGGCTGGCGAAACATTATGGCATTCCGAATATCGCCGGAAACGACTTCCGCCGGGTAACCTTGGACGACGAGAACCGCTATGGCTTGCTGGGTAAAGGGGCGATTCTTTCGGTTACGTCCTACGCCAATCGAACTTCGCCGGTGGTGCGCGGAAAATGGATTCTGGAGCAGATCCTGGGTGTGACCGCGCCCATTGCGCCGCCCAACGTGCCGCCATTCAAAGAAAACGCGGAGGGAAGCAAGCCGCAATCGGTCCGCGAGCGCCTGGAACAACATCGCACGAACGAACCGTGCCATTCCTGTCATCAGATTATGGATCCGATCGGTTTGTCGCTGGAGAATTTCGATGCAGTAGGCGCATGGCGGACTACCGACCTCGGCAACAAGATCGACGCCTCCGGGCAGCTTTATGACGGCACGAAAGTTAACGGCGTCATCGCGATGCGCAACGCGCTGGTGAGCCGGTCAGACCTGTTTATCCGCAACGTGACCGTGAAGCTGCTGACCTACGCGCTGGGGCGCGGAGTCGAGTATTATGACCTGCCGACGGTGCGGGCCATCGATCGCGAAGCGGCGAAAAAGAACACCTCGCTGTCTTCGATCGTGCAAGAGATTGTCATGAGCGTGCCTTTCCAGATGCGGAAGGCGGAAGAGCAGGCGCCCGCGTCCGGTAGCGCGCCGCCGGCGGCGAACCAGCGGTTCAGGTGAGGAGACACGCATGTTGATCACGAAGAAGCATCTATCGCGGCGCGCTGTACTCCGCGGCGCCGGCGTCACCCTAGCTTTGCCCTTTCTGGACGCTATGGTCCCGGCGCAGACGCCAGTCAATCGTACCGCCGCTTCGCCAAAAACACGACTATGCTGTATCGAGATGGTGCACGGCGCGGCCGGTAGTACCGTGGACGGCCAGCAGAAGCACTACTGGTCGCCGATGATCGAGGGCCGCGATTTCGAACTCACAGCGGCACTCAAGTCTCTCGAACCGTTCCGGGATTATCTGACCATTGTCACCGATACGGACCTGAACGGAGCGCGCTCCTGGACCGCCAAGGAAGAAGGAGCGGATCACACGCGCTCGTCCGCCGTTTTCCTGACGGCGGCGCACCCGAAAATGACCGAAGGCGCTGACATTCTTGCCGGGACTTCGATCGATCAGATTTACGCCCAGAAATTTGGCCAGGACACGCCGTTGCCGTCGATTCAACTCTGCATCGAGGATGTAGGCTCGCTTTCCGGCGCATGCGGCTATGGATACAGTTGCGTGTACGCGAACACGATTTCGTGGGCTTCGCCGGTCAACCCGCTTCCCATGGAAATGGATCCTCGCGTGGCGTTTGAAAGGCTGTTCGGCGCTGGCGGCACGACGAAGGAGCGCGCGGTTCGCCGAGGAGAGGACAACAGCATTCTGGACACGATCGGCCACGCCGTGGCGCGCCTCCAGAAGGGCCTGGATCCAAGCGACCGCTCGCGCCTGAACAATTACTTGGACGACGTACGGGAAATCGAGCGGCGCATTCAGAAGATCGAAAAGTTCAACGCATCGGGAGAAAAGCGGGCGCTGCCCGACGCGCCGATTGGCGTTCCGGATTCGTTCGACGAGCACGTGCGGCTGATGTTCGATTTGCAGGCGCTCGCTTTTATGACCGAGACCACCCGCGTGGCCGCGTTCAAGATGGGCCGCGACGTCAGTTCTCGTGTATATCCGGCCTCTGGCGTGAAGACTCCGTTCCACGCGCTTTCGCATCATGGCGAAAATCCGAAGACCATCGCCGAGTTCGCAAGGCTGAACGCCTACCACGTGGGTACCTTGCCTTATTTCCTGAACAAGCTGAAGGAAACTCCGGACGGCGACGGCAATCTGCTGGATCACTCGCTGGTGATGTACGGCAGTCCGATGGGCGACTCGCATGTGCACGAGCACAAAAAGATTCCGGTCTTTCTTGCCGGCCGCGCTGGCGGTACGATTCAAGGCAACTTACACCTGAAATGCGCGCCGGGCACTCCCATGGCCAACCTGCTGCTCACCATGATGCATCGGCTTGGGGTGAGCGTGGATAAGATCGGCGACAGCACCGGCGAATTGGCGATCTAAGGAGGGGCGCGTTTCCATGAGAACGATCATCGTTGGATTTTCAATGGTGCTAACCGCTCTTGCGGCGGATTCCCGACTCGCGAATCTGGCAATGACGGGCGATCGCGACGGCGTGCGGACCCTGCTTCAGCAGAAAACCGACGTCAACGCAGCGCAAGGCGATGGCATGACGGCGCTGCACTGGGCTGCCCTGAAGAATGACGTCGTCATGGCGCGGATGCTGCTGGCGGCGGGCGCCAATGTGAGACTCACCACTCGTGTGGAGGCGCTGACGCCATTGGCTTTGGCGGCGCGGAATGGCCACGGCGAAATGATCGCGCTGCTGCTGAAGGCCGGTGCGAACCCGAATCTGGCGAACGATCTGGGCACTACGCCGTTGATGCTGGCCGCCGCTTCGGGCGATGTTAAGGCGGTCCATGCTCTGCTGGTAGCGGGTGCCAACGTCAATGCCCGAGAAAAGGCGCATGGACAAACTGCATTGATGTTCGCTGCCGGGTTCGATCGCGCGGAAGTGGCGCGGCTGCTCGCGGCGAAGGGCGCGGACTTGAACGCGGTCAGCGCGGTCTCTAAAGTCGAGCGGCAATTATTGGACGAGGATGGCAATCCGTTACCTGCGCAGCGTCCCGGCCAAGTCGCACAGCAGGCGCGCGGCGGTGCGACGGCCAGCTTCATGGGCGGATGGACGGCGCTGCACTTCGCCGCGCGCGACGGCTACATTGACGCCGCGAAGGCGTTGCTTGAGAGTGGAGGGGATGTCAATCGCCCGGGCGAGGGTGACCATACTTCAGCTCTGGTCATGACCATCGAGAACGGGCACTTCGATCTGGCCAAATATCTGATCGAGCGCGGCGCGGATGTGAGTGCGGCCAACGACGGTGGCGTGACTCCGGCGTATGCCGTGATCGACTGCCAGTGGGCGCCGCTTTCGTGGGCCCCGGTCCCCGAGACGGCGAAGGAAAAGAACGTCTTACATGGATTTGCTGCACCTGCTCGCGGAGCATACGGCGGATTTCAACGTGGCTCTCAAGAGCGGCATTTGGTATCGCCCGGCGGACCACAACCAGTCCTGGGTCAGGCTGCCGGGGTCGACGCCGTTCTGGCGCGCGGCGCAGTCGACGGATCTCGAAGCGATGAAGTTCCTGGTCGCGCACGGGGCTGATCCGAAAGCCGTCTCTTCTCAAAAAGACTCGGCTCTGCATGTCTCGGCCGGCGTCGGCTGGGCGGGCAATTTTTCGACGAATGCCCCCGGCTCGTTCTTTCCCGCGGTGAAATATCTGGTGGAAGAAATCGGGATTGACGTGAATGCGCAGGACGCGCAGGGGTACACCGCGGTGATGGGCGCGGCGTACCGGGGCGACAACGAAATGGTCGAGTACTTGATCGGGAAGGGAGCGAAGCTCAACTTCCGCACCGCCCGAGGCTGGTCCGTTACCGACATGGCCAATGGACCGTCGTTGCGCACCAGTGTTCCGCTTTCTCATCCGGAGACAATCGCGCTGCTGACCAAGCTCGGCGCCCCGCCGCTGCTCAAAGTGGAAGGCGAGGAGATTCTCGGGATCATCAAGGGCAAGGCTCCGGCGCTGAAGCAGGAAGAAGGCAACAAGCCGAAGGACCCTGCGGGTAAGCCAGAAGACAAGAAGCAACAGTAGCTTCCCGCTAGTCCTTGGCTCGATTCCCTAATCCAGCGTCATCCTGTCCGGACGGGCAAACAAAGGGCGGAGCACGCGCCAGCCGCCAGACTCGAATTTCTTGCGCGCTCGTTCGGCATCGCGCGTCGCCAGGTAGTTAGGGTCCGCGTTCTCAGGCACGTCGTGGCGGTCGGGTCCGGCCAGAATGGGGCGGGAGAGGGTCCGGAAAAGTGCGAAGACGCGAAACCCCTTCTGCTCCAGCAGCGACATTACCGGCGTCGGATAGGATCCGAAATCCTCGAACACGATGTCCCGCAGCTTCTCGATCGTCCGTGCCGCGCCGCGGAGGACCGTCAGTTCATGCCCTTCCACGTCGAGCTTCATGAGTTGAGGCGCTTCTGAAATGCCAGCATCGTCCAGAGTCTCACAATCGACGGTGGCGTGTGCCGGCGTGGAACTCTGAGGCGCGTCCAGACGTGCCACGCCGGTGTTGGCCGCCCAATCTTCGGGCAAGAACAGCGGCGCCCGTCGAACTGAATCCGAAAGCGCCAGGTTGCAGGTTCGAATCACATTGTTTCCCAGCGCCTGGTTGAGGCGGGCTGCGTTCGCGCGTAATAGCGCATAAACCGCCGGGTGCGGCTCGAAGCTTTGGACGGTTCCCTCCGCACCAACCCGTAGCGCCATAATCACCGACATTAGCCCGACATGCGCCCCGGCATCGATGGCCTGCCCTTTCGGCTCCAGCAGGCGATAGACGGCTTCTGCCGTGACGATGTCGTACATACCCTTGCGGCGGATTGAGTTCGAGATCAGCTCGTCGGGCATAACGTCGAGCGGGAACCCGAATGCGGTGAGTGCGGTGGGCGACGCCCGGTCGCTCTTATGAATCAGGCGCCGCAGTAAACGTCCCGGCTGATAAACGTATTCCGGCTTCAAGCTGATATTTTCGCATTCTGCGACAAATCCGCCCGCGGCGATGTGGACCGCAGACACTCGTCGTCGTTGGTGGGGTGCATGCCAGCGACTCTCATCCTGTGCCGATCTCCAGTTCGCGGGACAGGCTGGCGACCACTGAACTCGCGTCCTGTGCCGTCACCAATTGATTCCGGAATTCCTGATCCATCAGTTTTCGGGCAAGACTCGAAAAAATCCGCAGGTGGGTTCCATTCTTTTGCGACGCCCGCAAAGCGAGCAGGAGAACCATCTGCACCGGTTTCCCATCGAGCGAGCCCCACTCGATGGGCCGCTCCAGCTTCAGCACGCCAATCGAATCCGCCTTCACGGCGTCGGAACTGCAATGCGGCACGGCGAATCCGTGGCCCAGGCCAGTCGAGTAAATCGCCTCCCGCGCGCACACGGCATGTTCCAGCAACTCCGGATCTTCGGTGCGGCCGGCGGCGTAGAACGCATCCGTCAGGGCGCGGATGGCCTCACCTTTGGTTTCACACGCCGAGTCGAACACGACCAGCTCGGGATCGAGCAGCGGCGTCTCCGGCGATAGCAGGGAATCCACGTCTGAGGCCGACTCGCATGCCAGGGCGCGATCGAGCAGCGTCTCGCACTGAGAAGCGGAACAGGCGCGGATCCTGGCTTTCACCGCCGGGAGGACGGATACGGCGACGCTGAGTTCGTCCAGACCGAGGGCGATCAACAGCGGAATATTGCGGAGGTCGGCGGCCATTTCTCCGCACATGCCAACCCATTTGCCGCGCGCCCGGCAGCGCGTAACGATTTCCTTCAGAAACCCGAGGAACGCAGGATGGCGCACGCTGGCGAGGCGCGCCACTCCCGGATTCCCGCGATCGGCGGCGAAAAAATACTGGCACAGGTCGTTGGTGCCGATACTGAAGAAGTCGGCCTCAGAGGCAAGGCGATCGATGATGAACGCCGCCGCCGGCACCTCGATCATCACTCCCAGCCGGATTCCGCGGGCGAGCCGAGCCTTGATCCAGCGCACTTCCTCGACGGAGGATACCATCGGCGCCATCACCCATACGGGACCCGACGCCAACGCGCGGACGATCGCGCGGAGTTGCGACTCCACCAGTTCGGCGTGTGCCGCGTACATCCGCACGCCGCGGAACCCGAGAAACGGATTGGTTTCGGCAGACAGCCTGAGGTAGGCGGCTGGCTTGTCGCCCCCGATGTCGATGGTGCGGATGATCACCGGCCTCCCACCGCCCGCGCGGACCGCGGCATCGTAGGCTGCAAATTGCTCGTCTTCGGAAGGCGCCGACCCGCGCTCCAGGAACAGCATCTCGGTGCGGTAGAGACCGATGCCATCGGCACCTTTTTCAAATGCCGCCAGCGCCTCCTCTGCCGAGGAGATGTTGGCGGCGACCTCAATCACCCGGCCGTCGCGGGTCATCGCGGGTGTTCTCGCACGCGCGGCCAGCGATGCTTCGCGTCGCGCAACGGACTTTCGTTCACGCTCGTAGAATGCGCACACTTCCGGCGCGGGCTCCAGGATCGCGAAGCCGCGCGTACCATCGACCAGAATCCGCTGGTCCTGCGACATCACGGTGCGGACGTCTTTAACGCCGGCTGACCATCGGGACGCCCAGAGAACGCGCCAGAATCGACAGGTGCGACGTCGTGCTTCCAGTCTCGAGCACCAGGCCTTTGAGAAATGTCCGGTTTAGAGCGAGAAACTGTTGCGGCGCGAGACTTTCGGCCACAATCACGGAAGCTTCCGCGAGCGGCGGCGCGGGGGCTAACTGCGTGCCCTGGATCTGTTCGAGCAGCAGCAGGCAGATCTCTTGCACGTCGTCGGCACGCTCCCGGACATATTCGTTGTCCGACCTCCGCAAAACCGCGGCGAAGGTTTCGCCGGCTTCGGCGATGGCCCTTCCGGCGGACCAACCTTGCTCGATCCGTGCTGCGATCTTCGCCGCGAGCGAAATGTCACTGGCGATCGCCAGATGGGCGCTGAGGATCGCGGCCTCCGCGCCAGTCGCGGCGGAGAGGGATTTCTCGATTGCGGCGCGGACGGCGCGCAATGCCATTTCCGCGCGCGGACGTTCCTCTACCGGATCGGCGGCGCGCTCCGCGGAGTCGTGCGGGATCGCGATCATACTCATGATCACGGCCTTGCCTTGACCGATGCCGCTCGAGACCGGCGTTCCAAAGTGCGCTCGCACAGCGGCTGTGTCGATACCCGCCGCCTGGAAGGAAGCTGGAACAGCACCGGTTCGAGGTGGAAGAGCCATCGGCTGGTCCAACCTCGGCAGCTCCTGGTCGATGAAACGGCGTAGCGTCGCCAACGCGACGTCCTCATCCGATCCCTCGATCCGAACCACGCAGCGGTCGCCGGAGGTCACGCCCACCGCGATCAGGGAAAGCACGCTTTTCAAGTCCGCTTGCGCCGCCAGGCGAACGTTGGTGAGCGTTCCCAGCGAGGAGAACCTTTGCGCCACGTCGGCGAGATGGCTCGCCGGGCGCGCGTGAAGACCGTTCGCGAGGGGGCAAGAAAACTGGAATTCTACGGCCACGGCTGGATCTTCTCGAAAACACTCTTGGGGTTCCGGATCACTTCTTGAATAGGGACCTGGATGATTCTGGTGGAGTGAAATCGCTCGCGTCTTTCCACCTCGATATCGATGGCCAGGATCACCACCTGCGCTTCTTGTATATCCTTCTCCGACAGTTCGTTTTCGACCCCCATGGCGCCTTGCGTCTCCACCTTGATCTGGTGTCCGAGAGCTTTGGCGGTCTTTTCGAGCTGCTCGGCCGCCATGTAGGTGTGGGCGATGCCGGTGGCGCACGCGGTCACGGCGACAATCTTCATGCTGCTTCCCTTACCGCTGCCGGGCGCGACTTGGCGGACCACGCCTTTACGATGTTGATCGCCACCGCGGTGGTCAGGGTGCCGCACAGAATCGCGATCACGTATGCCGGCCGATGGTCGACGACGGGCAGCACAATCGGCCCGCCATGCGGGGCATGATCGCCAACTCCACCGATCATGGCCACCACCGAAGCGACCATAGATCCGCCGATCAGGCAAGGGATCACCCGCAAGGGATCGGAAGCGGCAAATGGAATCGCTCCTTCGGTGATGCCGATCAGCCCCATCGCCAGTCCGGCCAACCCGGCGTCACGCTCCTCCTGATTCCAGAGCTTCTTTCGCAGCAAGGTCGCCAGTCCCATGCCGAGCGGCGGCGTGCAGATGGCGGCGGCGCAAGCACCCATGATCCGGTAGTCTCCGTCCTTGATCATCGCAGCTCCAAAAAAAAATGCAGTCTTATTGATGGGCCCTCCCATGTCGAACGCGATCATTGCGCCCAGCACCATCGCGAGCACAATACTGCTTCCGGCGCTCATCGTTTTGAGCATCGCTCCGGCCGCGGTCATCAGACCGGCGATGGGAGGACCCAGCAACATCAGCATGGTCACTCCGACAAACGCCGAAGAAAAGATCGGAATGATCAGAATGGGCATGATGGGCTTAATATATTTCGATACCGGCACCTTCTTGATCCAATGCACCGCATACCCAGCCAGCAGGCCAGCCAGGATCGCGCCGAGAAACCCGGCCTTGACCTCACCGGACAGGTATCCGCCCACGAAACCAGGCACCAGCCCCGGCTTGCCGACGATCGAGTACGAGATGTAGCCGGCCAACACCGGCAGCATCAGAGAAAAAGCGGCTGATCCGATGTCGAGGACGAATTTGAGCCGCGGCGCGCTCGTGAAGTCGGGGCCGGTGGCCGTCATCGGCGCCAACGCGATCGCGCCGGCAATCAGGATTCCGCCGCATGCTATGAACGGAATCGCGTAGGAAACACCGGTCAGCAGGTGCTGCCGCAACTGCTTGAGCGCCTCAATCATCCCCAACCATTCTGCACGAAATCTTCCCCGCGGATGGCGGAACGCCACGGCTTGGGCGTTCCGCCTGGACGCGTTAGAAGTAATACCGAAGCGAAAGCTGCAGGTTTCGCGAGAGCGTGGTCTTGCTGGTCACCTTGCCAAAGCTCGATGAGGTTGGATTAAACATCGCCGATGTGGTCGTCCAGTTGGGATGATTGTTGACATCGAACGCCTCGGCGCGGAATTGCAAGCCATGGCGCTCGTTGAACGCGAACTGTTTGTACAGACCCAGGTTCCAGTCCTCGAAACCCGGACCGTAGATCGCGTCACGAACACCCTTCTGATGCACGAACGTGCCCGCGGCCGGCTGCGTGAAGATCGGCTGTCCGCTGGAGTTGGTGGTGGAGAAATATTGAGTCGGACTGGCCGTGCTATTGGAAAATTGGCCGGGAGTTGCGGGAGTGCCGCTCATGTTCCAAAATTCACCGCTCGTCTGGCCACAACCGAGGCTGCCCACTTCTCCAACTTGGGCATAATCGGTCGGTACCGAAAGCGCTGCATGGCGTTCCGGTCTGGTACTGATTCACGCCGCTGATCTGCCAGCCGCCCAGCATCTTTCCCGACATCTTGCTCTGGTCCTTGAAGAACGGCAGCGTGTACACGTAGTTGAATACCACGACGTGGCGCGAATCGAATTCAGAGGGTCCCCACATGTTCGAAGCGTTATAGGTGTCCGGAACGATGTCGCGATAGTTCGATCCGCTGTCCAGGCTCTTGGACAGCGTGTAGGAGGAGCCGAAACTGAAGCCGTTGTTGAAGCGGCGATTCCAGGTCACCTGCAAGCCGTTATAGGTGGATGTCGCGACGCTTTCCTCCATCTGAATGGCTGCGAAGCCGCGGTAGGGACGAACGTCATTGACATTGGTGCCCGAAACGACTGTCCCGGGTTGAGGCTGATTGACGTCGTAAACCTGGGGCAGATCAAGACCGCGGTGTCCGACGTAGGCGACCTCGAGCACCGACTGGAACCACAACTGCCGCTGCACCGTGAAATTCCAGTTCCACGCGGCCGGTGGCTTGAGGTTCTTCGCGATGGTGGTCACCGTAATGGCCGCCTGTTGCGTTCCGCCCAGAGCGGCGGTCGGATTATCGACGGACACATTATTCACCGTCACGAACGGCTGGAACGGCGAATTGGCGCCTGGAAAAATGTTGTCCCATAGACCCATGCGCGTGAGATAGCGGCCGATGCCCGCGCGGATCACCGTCTTATCGTTCACTTGGTACGCGACTCCCAGCCGCGGCTGGAACTGGGCCGTGATGTTCGCATAATAGCTCGGCAAGTTCTGGAACAGACTGTTGTACGAGGTTCCGCAAGCCGCGGTCACGCCATGCCCGCAAGCGTCGCTGGGCCACCCGCTGCCGGGAATCACCATGCCATCGTAGGGATTGCCGGTCCCGACGATCACGTTGCCGGTGGTCTTGTCGACTTGCGGAGCTTGCGAAGCATTGTAAAGCGCCGGATCGAAAAATACTTGATTACCCCACAGCGCTTTGTACGGTACGTTGATGGTCTGCCGCACGCCGTAGTTGACGGTCAGCCGCTGGCTCACCTTCCACGAATCCTGGGCGAACCATTCGTACAGAAATCCGCGATAGATCGTGTACGCGCGCGGGCCAATTTCCGTATAGCTGTCCGCCAGCCCCATCGCAAGGTTCGCAACGCCCACGCCGGACGTCGCGCCCAGACCCGAACGGGCGTCGCTGAAGTTAAAGGTGCCGTTCTGGTTATTGCTGCCCCCGGGGACGCTGCTGACGTTGATCTGGTCGCCGTCGTTTTCACCGGAACGCTCGAAGAAGAATCCGGCCTTGAACGTATGGTTCTTCCAGACTTTCGTCAACGTATCGGACGCCGTGTAGATCGGGCCGGTCGAGTGCGACGGATAAGGGCCGGCGCTGAAGGGATACATGTTCGGCACGTTCACCGACGGCACCTTGTTGGGCAGATCTTTACCGGCGGGGAAAATGTACGGATAGTTGATGCCAAACTGCTGGCGGTTGAATCCGGCTGCGGTGGTGATCACCGGGATGTAAACGTCGTCCAGACTGACCGTGGCGCGAGCCTCATTGAGCAGCGTCGGAGTGAAAGTGTGGGTCCAGCTTACCGAACCCGCCTGATTCGGCCGATTGAACTCTTTGGGCGTGAGGTTGGTTCCCTGGTCGAACGGATCCAGCTCGAAGTAGGCGAGAGCGGTGCGACGGAATTGGATTTTGTCGTTCTGAGTGGGCAGGATGTCGGAGTTGATGGTCTCCTTGCGCTGGTTTTCGGGCTGAGACGCTGCCGCGATCCAGTTCTGGTTGCCGCTAAGGTAACCGGGCGTCGGTGCCGGATACATGCTCAGAATCGCCTTGCCGTTTTGGCTCAGGCGGTTGGCGGGAATTATGTTCCCCGAGAACGGAACACAGCTCGCAGCGCCTACCGATGGGCAGGTTAAGGGATCGTAGATAACTTTCGGCGTGCTGTAGTAGATGTTCGGCCCCAACAGCTCGCTGAAATTGCCTTGCCGCATCAGCAGGCTGGGGACTTCCTGGGTTTGCGTCTGAGCATTGCGGTACCGCGCCCACTCCTGGCCGAAGAAGAAAAACATCTTCCCCTTTGGAATCACGTGAGGAATGATCACCGGGCCGCCCAGGTTGAATCCGAACTGGTTGTAACGGAACGGCGAAGCGAAGTTGGTGGTCACGCTTTGGTTGCGCGACCAAGTGTTCGCGTTCATGGCCGAGTTCCGGAAATACTCGTAAGCCGCGCCATGAAACCGCTGGCTGCCGCCCTTGGTGACGATGCGGATCTGTCCGCCCGACGCCCGCCCGTACTCGGCATCGTAGTCGGCGGTCATGATCTGGACCTCCTCGGTGGAGTCGACGTCGGCGACGCCGATGCTGGTCCCGTTGCCGCGCGTCCGCAAGGCGGGCGCGCCATCGAACGTAATGGTGGTGTCCTGCGACCGCGCTCCGTTCACCGAATATCCGCCATTGGTCAGGCTAAACGTGAAGTCCCCGAGCGTCGTGCCGCTGCGCATTCCAGGTTGAAGCGATGCCAGAAACAGTGGATCGCGTCCGTTGAGCTCGAGCGAATCGATTTGCGACCGGGTGACCAGTTTCTCGACCGCGGCCGATTCCGTTTGAAGCTGCGCCGCTGAAGCGACCACCTCGACCGTATCCGTCGCCGAGCCAACCGTCAAGGATGCGTCGATGGAAAGCGTCGAGTTCGAATCCAGCTTATTGGTTGTGGTTTCAAACTTCTTGAAACCGGCCGCCTCGGCCGTCATCGTGTACCGGCCCGGAGGGAGGTTCGGCACCACATAGTAGCCGGATTCATTCGTCGTGGTCTGGCGTTCGACCCCGGTGGCCTCGTTTCGAACGGTCACTTTCGCTTTCGGCACGACCGCACCGCTCGGGTCTTTTACAAAGCCAACGACCGTGCCGTAATCGGATTGCGCAAACAGTGCGCCGCACGCCATAACGAAAAGCAAAACGAGTCGTATGAAACAACCTTGGTTCATATTTCCTCTTTCCTCCCCAATTTCTTCCGATTCGGAGCTGACTTCCGGTATCTCGTCAGACAATTTTCCTGAAGGACACAATGGCAACCTGAAAGTAAAGCAGACACATATCCCTGGCGTGCGAAACGGTGCCACCACGTCCGACGCCGAGCCTTCCCAACTCCGAAACTATTTGTAAGTATCTGCGATTTCCGCTAATCTTCAAGCCGTAGACATGGGACATTTGTTGTAGTAATGTGACATTTTGCATATGCGTGTAACAATCCAAGACGCTCCCGATGAAGCCCGCCGCGCGGTGGTTCACGTGCTGGATCTGTTTCTGCGCGGCAATCGTCTCCGGCGGGTTCATTTCGCCGATGGCAGCCTCGCTCCGCCTCCCCTCGCCTACGTCACCAACTTCGCGCGCCTGTCGATTCCCCTGGAGGGGTTCCACAGCATGCAACTGGCCCGTAACGGAAAAACGGAGTCGATTCGCCCGGTGCGGGGACACGCGGTTTTCGTTCCCGGGCACGCTTGGAATCTGCCGGACTGGGCGCATCCGGTGAAAGTATTGACATTTCTGTTCGGCAACAAGCAGATTGGCGTCAGTCTGGTTCGGCACAAGGGGGGCAACGATGTTCCGGCGAGCGCTCTCAAAACGAACGTTCACCGGTCGTATGACGGACTGACGGAAAACCTGCTCAGCGCGCTGACCATCTTCGCCGCCAACCACGCGAAAGGACCTTTAGCGCGGCTGTTGACCGAGTCGCTGTTGCATTCCTGCCTGCGATTGTTCAGCTCCGTGCAAGCCCAGCGGCCGCGCAAGGGGTTGCGGACCTATGAAAGCATCTGCCTCTATGTGCAGGAGAACTTTCGAGGTTCGATCAGCCGGGAAATCGTGGCCGAACACTTTGGTCTGTCGCCCACCCACGTCTCGCGTCTTTTTCGCCAGGAAGGCCTCATGCGGTACAGCGACTACGTAAACCTGGTGCGCGTCAACCGGGCAAAATTCGTTTTGCGAAATTACAACATGACGCTCAAGGAAGTCGCGGCCAACAGCGGCTACTCCGACTCCGCGTACTTTTGCCAGGTTTTCAAAAAAATCAGCAAGGTCACACCGGCGCAGTACAAGGATCAGCGATTTAAGGGGGCAACGCCGCCCCGCGACGGCGGCGAGAAGCTCCAGCCACGAAGTGCGGCCGATCAAACTGATGGTGCGGCGCGGGCCGCCGCAGCCGGGACGGCGGTAAAGTGAACAGATGAATCGCCGCAGGTTTGTCTCGAATCTGGCTGGAGCTGCGGGGTATGTCGCCTTCGGAGGTCGGTCAGACGCGGCGGATCTCAGCGTCCGGCGGGTCCTGGTGATGTTCAAGTGTCATTTGGACGTAGGCTTTGTCGATACGCAGGCGGCCGTGATCCGGAAATATTTCCAGCAATATTTCCCGGCGGCAATCCGGATCGCCAGTGCGCTGCGGCAGTCGGGCGAAGAGCGCTATGTCTGGACCACCGGGTCCTGGTTGCTCTATGAATATCTCGAGCAAGCCAGCGCGGGCGAGCGTAACCGAATGGAGCAAGCCATTGCGCAGGGTGACATCGCCTGGCACGCGCTTCCCTTCACTTGGCAGACGGAGTTGTTGAACCTATCCGCGATTACCGGCGCCCTCGGCTTCTCGAAGTCGCTGGACCGCCGGTTCGGTCGCAAGACAACGGGCGCGAAGATGACGGACGTTCCGGGTCATTCCCGGGGTCTCATTGGCCCGCTCGCAGAGAACGGTGTGACGTTACTCGATGTTGGTGTTAACTCTGCCAGCACTGCACCCGAGGTGCCTTCAGCCTTTGTATGGCGGGACCCGAATGGGGCATCGGTCACGATGATGTATCACCGTCTTGAGTACGGCGGCGTGGTCCGCGTGCCTGAATCGGACTTGGCTGTCGCGGTCGAGGTTCGCGACGACAATGCGGGCCCCCACACCATGGAAGAAATCCGGAAGGTCTATGCGGATCTGAGGCAACAATTTCCGAATGCCGCGATTCGGGCTTCGAGCTTGACCGACATCGCCAATGCCGTGGAACCTTATAAGAACGCGCTGCCGGTTGTGACCCAGGAAATCGGTGACACTTGGGTTTATGGCGTGGCGAGCGATCCCGTAAAGCTCGCGCGCTATCGCGAGATGCTCCGCGTGCGAACCGAATGGATTCGTGACGGCAAGTTTCGCGCGGGCGATGACGTGGATCTGGCATTTCTCGCGAAGTTTGCCCTGGCAGCCGAGCACACCTGGGGAACCGACACCAAGACCTGGCTGGATTTCGAACATTACCCGCCGGATGCCTTGGCGCAGATGCTGGACCAGCCGAAGTACCAGACGGTTACCGGCAGTTGGGTGGAGAAGCGCGCCGACATCGACCAAGGGATCGCAACGCTTCCGCCAACTCTCCGAGCCGAGGCCGAGCAGCGATTGAAGCGGTTAAGTCCAGTCCGGCCCCGTACTTCTCGCTGGAAAGCGCACGATGCTTCGATGCCCATGGAAACTCCTCATTTCACGATAGGGCTGGACTCCGCGACGGGAGCCGTGGTGCGATTGCGCAGCCAGGCCGGCAACCGGGAATGGTCGTCGAAGGAACATCCGCTGGCGTCGTTCAGCTACCAGACCCTCTCGAAAACGGATTACGATCGATTCCTCGCCAGCTACATCACGGTTCAGACGGATTGGGCGCCCAAGGATTTCGGCAAACCGAACATCGAAAAGTTTGGGACGCAGGGCCGGGTGTGGAATACAAAGCTGACCAGTTGCCTGGCGCACGAAGACGAACACGCGCATCGAATCGTGGCTCGTATGCAAATTGAGGACGCTGGCGGCCCAGCGCCTACGGTCACCGCGTGGCCGGCTGAGTTGTACTTGGATCTCGCGCTTCCAAAATCGGAGCCGTTGATCCATCTGAACTTGCTGTGGTTCGGCAAGCGTGCAAACCGGCTGCCGGAAGCAATGTGGTTGACGTTCAATCCCATTGCGCCGAGGACGGAGAATTGGGTGCTTTCCAAGGTGGAACAACCCGTGTCGCCGGCGGATGTCGTTCGCGGGGGAAATCGACACATGCACGCTGTGTCCAGCGGGCTCGGCTATCGGGATGACCGGGGCGCGTTTACGATCGAGACTCTGGATGCGCCATTGGTGGCGCTTGGAGAGAAGTCGCCTATTTATTTCTCGAACGCGCAACCGGATCTTTCCAAGGGGATTCATTTCAGCCTATTCAATAACAGTTGGGGAACGAACTATGTGCAGTGGTTCGGCGAAGACATGCGGTTCAGGTTCACGATTAAAGCCTGAAGCTTAACCTCCGCGATAATAGAGACCTTTCGCCTCGCGGAAACACCGCGGTTTCCCAAGCTGCGGACGAATGATGACATGTCCGTAAGGCCGGTCTGCCGAGACGGCGTCGAGCGAACATCTTTCCTGTTGAGGTTCTCGGATTGCGGCCGCAGCGGGACTCTCGGCTTTCTCCATTCGACTCTAACGTCTCCGGGTTCAGGCGACTTGCTGTATGGCGCTCCATTCTACGATCCGCTGACTCTCCTGGGCCTGCCCCTAGTTCTCGTGATCGTAGCAGCCGTCGCGAGCGGGATTCCCGCGGGTCGCGCGTCGCATGCCAACCCGATGATCGCCTTGCGTTATGAGTAGGGCCGCTATAGGATCTTTCTCTTCCTTGGTGCGGGGCGCACGTGTGGCGGCAAATGTTACTTTGAGTCATAGGCTAAAATGCGGAAACCATGGTTGGCTGCAATCGCGATGACGCTGCCGCTGCTGGCCGATGATCGCACCAAACACCTCGCCAGCGCGGAGCAGACGGCGCGGTTTAACGTCGCCGCTGTGGGAGCGATCCGCCTCGAAAACTCGTTCGGCGAGGTAGACGTCGACGGTTGGGACCGCCCCGAGGTGGAAGTATCGGTGGTCCGGTCGAGCGAGCATTATTACGGCGATCGTGACCGCGCCGGCGCGCAGGGTCGCTTGGATCGCGTGCAAATCGCAACGAAACAAGAGGGGAACGATGTGGTCGTTTCCACGGTGTACCCTCCCCTGAACGCACTCCTGCATCCGCTCAGCCGCCGCAGCGATGTCGAAATTCACTATCGCATTCACGCGCCGCGCGCTTCGAAGCTGACGATCGATCACAATAGCGGAGGCGTGAACGTTTCCGGCGTCCATGGCGATATTCACGCCACCGTGGTCAATGGGCAGATCACGGTCACGCTGGCGGCCGACGCGCACGATGTCATCGATGCCCGGTGCGCGGCCGGCGACGTGTATTCCGATTTCGACGGCAAGGATCGCAGCCGGTATATGTTCGGCGCGGAGTTCCACCGGCAGAGCGCGCCGCCCGCGGCCAACCTGTACCTGCGGGTTCGGCTCGGCGACATCGTCATCGTGAAGCAGACCGGGCCGCCGGTGGAGTAACGTCAGACCTTCAGCACGTCGTCTTCGCGCGCGACCAGCGCGTACAGAACCGGCGACAGAAAGATCGACAGCAGCAGCCGCGAGAGCAGGCCGCCCACGATCACGATGGCGAACGGCTTCTGCGAATCGCTGCCGATGCCGGTGGACATGGCCGCCGGCAGCAGGCCGAGGCAGGCCACCAGCGCCGTCATCATGATCGGGCCGCAGCCGCAGCAGCGACGCCTCGTAGCGTGGCGGTCGATGATGTCCTTCCCTTCCAGGCGCAGCTTGTTGATGAACGAATAGAGAATCACGCTGGTCTGCACGGCCACGCCCATCAGCGCCACGAATCCCAGCACGGACGAGACGCTGAAATTGGTGTCCGTGCAGCCACAGCGCCAGCAGTCCGCCCACCGGCTCGGTCACCAGCACGCTGAAGAAAATGATGAGCGGGAATTTCAGGTTTCCGTAGAGCGCGAACAGGATCAGCAGAATCAGCAGCACGGTCAGCGGCAGCGATGATCTTCATCTGCTCGCTGCGCCGCCAGGTAGTCCTTGTATTCGCCGCCCCAATCGAACGTGTAGCCGATGGGCAGTTTCACCTGCCGCATCCACTTCGCGGCGCGCCTCGTCCACGGCGCCCGCCAGGTCGCGGCCTTCGCACGCTGAACTGGACGCCGATGAAGCGCGAGTTGGATTCGCGATAGATGAACGACGCGCCGTTGTTCGACCTGGATGTCGGCGAACTGGCTGAGCGGCAGATGCTGGCCGTCGGGCGTGGCGATCAGCAGATTCTTGATGGCGTCTCATGTCCTTGCGGATACGGCTCCTGCATGCGGACCACCAGGTCGAACTGGCGCTCGCCCTGGATCACCTGGGTGGCCGCCTTGCCGCCCATGGCCGTCTCGACCAGGGTGTTGACGTCGTCCACGTTCAGGCCGTAGCGCGCGATCTTCGCGCGGTCCGGAACGATGGTCAGGCTGGGCTGGCCCAGTTCGCGCACCACGGTGATATCGGTGATGCCGGGAACCTTCGAGATGATGCGCTTCACCTGCTTGGCCTTGTCTTCGAGCGTCGCCAGGTCGCCGCCGAAGATCTTGACCGCCAGCGAGCTCTTCAGGCCGGTTTCGGCCTCGTCCACGGCGTCCTCGGCGGGCTGCGTGTAGTTGAAGATGACGCCGGGAAACGCCGACAGCTTCTGTCTGAATCGCCTCGATCAGCTGCGGCTTGGTGTGGATCGAGCCCTGCCAGGCCGGATCGTCGTAGGGCTTCAGGCCGATGTAGAATTCGTTGTTGAAGAAGCCGGTGGGATCGGTGCCGTCGTCGGGCCGGCCCAGTTCGTTGGCCACCGTGGTCACCTGCGGAAAGCTCCGCAGGATATCGCGGATCTGCGGCGAGAGCTTGGAGGCCTCGTCGAAGGAGATGGTGTAGGGAGTGGTGGCGCGCACCCACAGCGCGCCTTCGTCCAGGTGCGGCATGAACTCGCGCGCCGATGAGCGGAATCAGCAGCAGCGACGCCGCGAAAATCGCCAGCAGCACGCACCATCGAGACCGTGCGGTTGCGCAGGCACCAGCCCAGCATCGCGCCGTAGCCGCGCGCGGATCCGCTCGATACAAGCGCGCACCTCGGCTCGTGCATCTTGCCTGCGCAGCAAATAGGAGCACAGCACCGGCAGCAGCGTCAGCGCGCAGAGCAGCGAGCCGAGCAGCGCGAACGACATGGTGTCCGCCATCGGCTGGAACAGCCGTCCCGAGGGCCCGGTCAGCACGTAGATGGGAAGATAGCCGGCGATGATCACCGCGATGGCGTAGAAGATGGGCCGCTCCACGTCGTGCGCCGCCGCGCGGATCACGTCGATCAGGTTGTAGTCCTCGTCCGTGGCGCGCGGCCAGCTCGCGGAAGATGTTCTCCACCATCACCACCGCGCCGTCCACGATGATGCCGAAATCGATGGCGCCGATGGACAGCAGGTTGGCCGGGAATGTGCCGCCAGTCCAGGCAGATGAACGAGAACAGCAGCGCGAACGGAATCGTGACGGCCACGATCAGCGCCGTGCGCACGCTGAACAGGAAGAGCCCAGGATCACCAGCACCAGCAGCATGCCGCGCAGCAGGTTGTCGCTCCACGGTCTTGCGTGGTCTCCTCGATCAGTCCTGCGGTCGTAGTAGGGCACGATCTTCACGTCCGGCGGCAGCACGTGCTCGTTCAGGTCCTTGGTCATCTCCTCGACGCGCTTCAGCATCACCTGCGCCTGCTCGCCGACGCGCATCAGGATGACGCCTTCCACCGCGTCGTCCTGCTTCATGTATCCGAACTGGCCCAGCCGCGGCGCGTGCCCGATCTCGACCTTGGCGACGTCCTTCACGTAGATCGGGATGCCGTTCTTCGTGCGCAACGACGATGTTGCCGATGTCCTGCGGTGTCTTGCACCAGGCCCAGGCCGCGGATGTAGTAGAACTGGCCGCCCTGCGAATAGAAGCCGCCGCCGGCGTTGGCGTTGTTGTTCGCTCAGTTGCTGGAACACCTGCGGCACGGTGACGCCGTAGGCGAACAGCCGGTTGGGATCGAGCAGCACCTGGTACTGCATGGTGGTGCCGCCGAAGCCGGAATCGTCGGCGACGCCCTGGATCGGCGCGGTAGCGGCGCTCCAGCACCCAGTCCTCGATGATCTTCAGCTCCTGCGGCGTGCGGTCCGGACTCTGCCAGCACGTAGCGGTAGATCAGGCCGCTGGGGCTGAACAGCGGCGAGACGCCGGGCGTGCACGTCCGGACGGGCAGCGTCGCGTTGCGCCATGCGCTCGAAGGCCTGCTCGCGCACGAAATACGGATCGGTGTCGTACTCGAAATTCATCTCGCAGCGAGGAGAGGCCGTACAGCGAAATCGAGCGCAGCGCTTCCGAGCTTGCGGAATGCCGTTCATCTCGACTTCGAGCGGAATGGTGATCAGGCGCTCGACTTCCTCGGCCGCGTGGCCCGGCCACTGCGTGATGATCTCCACGTGCGGCGGCGAAAGATCGGGATAGGCGTCGATGGGCAGCTTCTGGAAAGGAGTATGCGCCCCAGACCATCAGCGCCAGCGCCGCCATCAGAATCAGTGAACCGCTGCGAGAGCGCGAAGGAAACGATGCGGGCGATCATGATGGTGTGCCTTATTGAATGCTGTTGGCGAACTGCAGGAAAAGCTGCCTTCGGCAACCACCTTTTCGCCCTCCTTGAGCCCGCTCGCGATCGTCCGTCTCGTCGCCCTGCTGCGCCGCCGATGGTCACCAGCCGCTGCGCGAACTTGCCCGGCTCGACCTGCACGTAGACGAACGGCTCGTTCTCGTCGTCGCGCAGCATCGCGGACGTCGGCACCGACGAGCACGTTGCTGCCCGGACTTGGTGTGGATCACCGCGTCCACGAACATGTCCTTCTTGAGCAGTCCCTGCCGGGTTCTGCGTCACGATGCGCACCGGCGTGGTGCGCGTGGCCGGATCGAGCAGCGCTCCGATGTAGGACACCGTGCCGTGAAACGTCTGCGTGAACGACGGATTGGTCTGCTCGACCGTGTCGCCGATGCGCACCGATGCCAGGTCGCGGTCGTAGATGTGGCCCTGCACCCAGACCGTGGAGACGTCGCTGATGGTGAAGCAGGCCGTCGTGCCGGCCTGGATCACCAGGCCGGGCGACACCAGCTTCTGCACCACCACGCCGGCGATCGGCGAGCGCACCGCCAGTTGCGGATTGATGGCCGCGCCCTGGCGCTGCGCCTGGTCGATTTCCTGCTGCGTGACGCCGAAGATCTTCAGCGCCTGCAAACTGTTTTCGACTTCGGCGGTCGCGTCGTTGTAATCCTGCTCGGCGGCTTCGAGATCCTTCTGCGCGATCACCTTGTGATCCAGCAGTTCCTTGCTGCGGTCGAGCGTTTGCTTGGAATAATCCAGCCGGTTGCGCGCCTTCCGGTAGGTGGAGATCGGCGTTGGCGACGTCGGGGCTGGAGACGTACAGCAGCGGCTGATTCGCCGTCACCGTGGTTCCGGTGTCCACCAGGATCCGCGAGATCGGCCCGTTGACCTGGGTGATCGCCTGGGTGGTGTGGTCGGCATCCCAATCCACCGTGCCCGTGGTGCGCACGGCGGGCGACCAGACGGCTTTCGAACTTCGACGATTTTGAGGTGTTCCATCTGGTTCTGCGGGCACCTGAAACAAAGTTGCGTTCGCCTGCGCCGCCGTCGTTGCGGGCGCGCCCGCGGCCGGATTCGATTGCGCAGGACGCAGAGCGCGCAGCGGCGCGCAACGATCGCAAGCCAAAGCCACGTATCTCATTGGATCACCTGCGTCCCACGACCTGATTCACCTGCTCAGCCGCGTCATGTACGCGGCGACGGCCTGCCGGTAGCCCAGTTGCGTAGCGCGATAACTGCGCTCGGCGTCGAGCACGTCGAGAATCGTCGCCGCGCCCCGCCGGTAAGCGTAAGTGCTGATGTCGCGCGACTGCGTGGCCTGATCCAGATAGCCGCGTTCGTACAGCGAAACGATCTGTTCGTTGGTCTGGAGACCGTAATACGCGTTGACCACGTCGGTCCGAACGCCGACCTCAGCCGAGGATTCGGTTTCCACAGCTTGGCGCACCGCCGCCTGGCTGCGCGCGATCTCGCCCTGATTCCGGTCGTGAATCGGAAGATCGAACGATAACGAGAACCCGACCGCGTTGCCGGTCCCGTTGGGCCCGATGCTCTGGTAGGTGTAGTCGCTCGACCCAGGTCCAATCCTTGGCGCGGTTGCCGAAGGCCAGCGAGACCGTGTCGCTCGCCAGCTTCACGCCGCTGTGCGCGGCCTGCAAATCCGGCCGCGCTGCCAGCGCTTGCGTCTCCAAATCCGCCAGCTGCACAACTTGCTTCTTGTGCGCCAGCGTCCCGGTGACATCGAAGTTGTCCGCTACGGACTGGTATCCGAGCAACTGCCGCAAGGTCGCTTTGGCCTGGACCAGGCCCAGCTCCGCGGCGGAGACATCCTGCTCGAACTGGAGCTTCTGCAGCGATATTTTTAGAAAGTCGCCTTCCGCCAGATCGCCAGCCCTGACGCGCGCGCGATTCAGTTCCACCTCTTGCGAGAAATTGGCCAAATCGTCCTGCGCGAACTGGAGGACGGATTTCGCCAGCAAGACACTGATAAACGCCTGCACCACCTGGAATCGCAACTGGCGCTCATTGTCGGTCACGGTCTTGGACGAAACGTCGGTGTTGTCCTTCGCCACCGACAGGCGTCTTTCGCGCTTGCCGCCGCGCTCATACGTGTAGGAGAGCGACTCGGCATAAATCTGCGTGTTGAAGCGGATGGTCTGCGGCGAAAACAATCGGGATCGTGTCCACCAGGTGCTGACAATGTCGGGTTCGGCTTAAGCGCCGCCGTAATCTCCTCGGCCTTGTTCTGGTCGATATTGAGCCGCTGCGCTCGCAGGGACTGATTGTAGGCGAGCGCGATCCGGACCGCGTCGTCCATAGTGATCAAGGCGGGCGGGCTGGCTGCTTGGGGCGTCTGTGCCCACGCGGCTCCGGCAATGAGAAATAGAGCGTTGAATCGAAACAGCCGCAAACTTCCTCCCCAGACGAGCTTCGTCAAATTGGTGCTAGATCTGTATGATGATACGGAACCCGCGGCCGGTGACGAACAACCTGATAGACGGGCCTAATTCAAGGATGAGCGGGACCAATTTTTGGAAGATCGTGCCTGTGCAATCCCAGTCACACCTGAAACAGCACCCTCGTAAAATTAGCGCGTTGGTGATATAATCCCCAGACGTGTTGGGGACCGGGACGTCTCTCACCGTGCTTCAAGGGAGATCACATGTTCAATAATGCTTTTTCCGGCACTGCCGTTTCACGGAGTGTGTCGTCACTCCGATTTCTGGCTGCTTTCTGCGTTTTCGCATGCGCAGCCTGGGCTCAGATTACCACCGGGGCATTGTCCGGCACCGTTACTGATCCGGCTGGAGCGGTGGTGGTCGGCGCAAAAGTTGAGGTAGTTAATCAGGCTACCGGGGTTACGACTCCGCTTACCACCAACGACGCCGGCGTGTTCAAGGCCGCGTTCTTGGCGCCCGGAACCTACACCGTTCGTGTGCAGGCAACGGGATTCCGCACCTCCGAGACCAAGGACGTTGTGGTTGAGTTGGCGCACGAGCCGGTAGTCAACTCCACGCTGCAAGTCGGATCGGTGGGTGAAACGATCTCAGTGGAAGGTTCGGCGCCGTTGCTGGTCACCGATACGGCGCAATTGAGCACCGACGTCCAGTCGGAAACCGTGCTCACGCTGCCGGGCCTTCAGGGCGGGATCGACCGGATGGCGTTGATGTCGCCGGGCGTGGTGGTTGGCTTCGGAAACATCAACTCGAACGGCTTGCTTTTTTCCGCCAACGGGCAGCGCGCGCGTTCCAACAATTTTCTGCTCGACGGACAGGACAATAACGACCCGACCATCGCCGGTCCGGGGTACGCCTTCAGCAACCTGGAAGCAATTGGCGAGTATCAAGTGATTACGAATCAGTACAGCGCCGAATACGGCCGCAACGCGGGCGCGATCGTGAACATTCGCGTCAAATCCGGGACCAACGCGTTCCATGGCGTCGGCACGTATTTCCGGCGCGACGATCAGAACTGGACCGCGCTCGATAATCGCCAGCGCGCCACCGGATTGACGAACCCGCCCAAGTATTTGGATTCGATTCTGGGAGGGCAGTTCGAAGGCCCGATCGTCAAGAACAAACTCTTCTTCAACATCTGGACGCAGCGCGAATGGATCCGCCAGGGCAACGATTTTATCGGTACGCCCACTTCGCTGGCGCCGACACCCGCCGGTCTCCAGCAACTACAGGCGTACTTCCCGAACTCCCCGACTTTGGCAAACTACGTGAAATATGGACTATACGCGACTAACGTGGGCAGCCTCAGCCTCATCCCCGGCACCACGGTGAATCAAAACATAACTACTCCCAGCGGAGCGACGATCAGCGTACCCTTCGCCACCGTCCAGCGCTTAGTGTCCACGCCAACCGATACCTGGGATGCCGGTGCGCACGTCGACTATCACCTTTCAGATAAAATGCAGCTTACCGGCAAGTTCTACGATCAGACCAACAACACCCCTTACGCTTCCAGCAACGGTCTGGCCGGGTATTTTATCGGCACTCCGAGCCACAGTCAGCAGGCGGGCGGAAGCTGGATATGGACCGCCACGCCGACGCTGGTGAACGAATTCCGCTTCAGCTTCATCAAGAGCGAGTTCGACGACTTCGGCGGCAATACGCTAGGCTTCAACCAGTTGACGCAGAACATCGCGAACGTAGGAATCACTGGCTATCTTGGCTACGGGTTGGCCTACAATCTGCCGCAGTATCGCCTGGTGAACAGCTATCAGTATCAGGACAACGTGAGCATGCAACTGGGCCGCCACGCGCTCAAAATGGGCTTCCAGCTTATTAACGACAACATCCCGCTCGGATTCCTGCCGAACGTGGACGGCGTATACACCTACAACAACTTCCAACAGTATTTGAACAATACACCGTCGTCCTTTAGCGGCGCCGCCGGGATTCCCACGGAAAAGCCGCATGAGCTCGATCAGGGTTATTACATCCAGGACGATTTCCGGTTCCGTCCCAACCTGACCTTCAATCTCGGCCTCCGCTACGAATATTCGGGACAACCGATCAACCTGCTCAATCAGGAAACCGTGCCGCGCGAGAGCAATGCGTCGACGGCGATCTGGAACACGGCGCTGCCGCTGGCGGACCGAACCTATCCAAATCTTCCCGCGCCCTCCAAAGATTTCGCGCCGCGCATTGGACTGGCGTGGACGCCGGAAGGCCATGACGGATTTCTCGGTAAGGTGCTAGGCAAGGACGCGACCGTAATTCGCGCCGGCTTCGCCATCGCGTACGATCCGGCGTTCTATAATCTGTTTCTGAACGCGGCGACCGCGGCGCCCGTGGTGTTCGCCTATACTCTCACCGGGAACTTCCCCGCCATGCCGTCCAACATTACCGGAGCAAATCTGCAATCCGTATATGCTCCTCCGCCCGGCGTGGACCCGCGCACTCTGAACCAGACCTTGTTCGCCCCCAATTTCAAAAATCCTTACTCGACCAGCTATACCCTGGGAGTCCAGCGCCGGGTCGGCAATAACATGGGGTTCGAGGTCCGCTATGTCGGTACACAGGGGGTGGATCTGTTCGCCACCCGTGACGGCAACCCCTATGTCGCCGGCTTCGTCAACAACGGTTTTGCGGACGTTCTTCCGACCGGAGTGACGCCGGGCGTGAATTCCAACTGCGCAACCTGCAACGGCAGGGTTAACCCCAATTACGGCGTGATCCGCTTGCGCGATAACAGCGGCCACTCGAATTATAACGGCCTGCAGACGACATACAATATCCGCGACCTGTTTAATCAGCTCACCTTGGGAGCGTCCTTTACCTGGAGCAAGACGATGGACAACATCAGCGAAGTATACTCGTTCCTTAGCTCCGGTTCGGTCGTACTTGCGCAGGATCCTTTCAATACCAGCGCCGGTGAGCGCGGATTGTCGAACAACAACGTTCCCCAAGCGCTTTCGGTGACGGCGACCTGGACCATGCCGTGGCTCAAGGGAACTTCCCATTGGTACGACAGGGTCGCGGGAGGATGGACCATCGGTGCGTTCGAAGTCTATCAGACCGGCAGGCCAATGACGCCGGTTCAGAACAACTTGAACGTCAATCCGCTCGAAGATTCCGCCGATTCCAGCTTCGTCGGCGGCGGCGATTCGATGCGTCCCTTCCTGGCGACTTCGAGCGCGCCGCTGAATTCCGTAGGCGAGTTCCTCTCCAACGGCACGCTAGTGAACCTGGCGAATCCGACGCAGACCGTGCCGTTCTCGAGCGTCCACTGGATTTACAACACTCTGGCGGCGGATAAGTATTTCGGCACGCCTTTCGGAGTGGGGCGCAACATTCTGCAAGGTCCGAGCCTCCAGCGAGTGGATCTTTCGATTTACAAGAATTTCGCCGTGCGGGAGAATCTGAAGCTGGAAATTCGCGCGGAGGCGACCAACGCGTTCAATCATCCGAACTTCGGCATCCCGACGCTGTACACCGATGTGCCCTCGACGTTCATGAATCAAACTTTTACCGAGACAGCTCCTCGCATTATCCGGCTGGGCGCGAAGATCATTTTCTGAGTCATCGACCGGGGCGAACGCCACCCCACCGGGGTCGGCAGCGAAGACGACTAGCGGATGTTCACATCCAGCAGGGCCAGCCAATACTGGACCGACTGCAACGCAAATCCGATCAGGATCAAGCCGACGCCGAAGACGCCCATCCGTTTCTGCGGCATATGATCCGCGGTCCATTCGATCAAGGGCGTGCAAGCGTTCCCTACGGCCGTAACCGCGCCAACCGCCAACCCGGCCGCCAGCCCCCATGTCACGGCGCGCCCGCGCTGATGCGCGATGGCTGCGCTGATGTATCCGGCAAAGCCATAACCGATAGCCCGATTCACCACCGCCAGCGCTTGAAACTTCGTTAACCGCGGACGTTTCGCGGGCGCATAGTCCAACGTCGGCCGGATGCCGAAGCGATAGGCGACTACTTGACCAACGGTGCTCAGGATTCCAAAGGTCCAGCCAAATTTGATCCCGAATAAGTAGCCCGCCCCCAACGCGAAACCGGCTCCGCGAATCGCGCTCATGGCGGAGTCATACCAGAACCCTGGTTTAGGCCCGTGCCGGGAAGCTCGCGGAAACTCCCAGGCGAGCGTGAGACCGTGCGCGATGCCGCTCGCCAGGCCGAAGACCGGTCCCAGCGTCAGAGCGTATCCTCCGCCGAATAGCGCCCCATAAGTGATTCCCCTGGTCAGTGTTCGCAGCGGACCGTGCTCGCCGCCCAGAAGATCGTAGGCTAGATAAAGCGCCCCCAGCACGTCGAGCGCGCTGCCCACGATGCTCACCACGGCTAAAGCGTGTTTGTCGACGATCATGCGCTTCGCGCCAGGTCCGCGGCGCGATTCAGAGCGTCTTGCAGTTGTTTACGCGCTGTTTCAAGCGAGCCGGCATCGTCAAACGCGGGGAACCGCAGCGGTTCGCCGCACGCGATCGCGATGCGCCCAAACGGCAGCGGGTTGCGGGCGGCGTCCCACTTGTGGCGCTCGAAAATCGAAGGGCGGCAATACGCGCCGATCGGGATCAGGGGTACGCCGGCGGAGGACGCCAGCGCCGCGGCGCCAACCCTGGCAACAAACGGCGGCCCACCGCCATCGGGAGAAATCAGCGCAGACGCGCCGTTGCGCAATTCGTTCGCGATTACCGTCAGAGCTTTCCAACCGCCGTGCTCCGCGTCGCCGCGGACGATTTCGAAGCCCAGCCAGCGGCAGAGTACCGCGACACAATCCCCCCGCGGATCGCGGGAGACCATCAGCATCACCGGAATCGTGGGCTTACGCGCCGCGAACGCCGCCAGCACCGAAGGGGCGCTTCCGTGCCAGACCGCGAGTACCGAACCTTCAGGAATCTCCGGCCACTGGTAGTTTCCCACGGCGACGATTTTCGTGGTGGCCGACACCGCACGAGAATACAGATACAACAAAACGGCCAGGGCCCGAATCGCCATCCAGTGGATTGGCGGCAAATATCGCCGGACGAACCTGAGCACGGTATCGATGGCCCGCGTCAGGCGGTTTCTTCCAACCTTGTGAAATGCCGGCGAAGAGATGGTCTGCGAGTGCGGATGCAACGCGGCTAGCCGGGTGATTTCGGCTTCAAATTCAGTCCCGTGCAGTGGATCCCGGTATAATGGAGGTTGGTTTCCCGATTGCATCGCCTTCGCTCCCATCATATTGGATTGGCCCTCAGCGGCGGTTCCGTGCGCGGACTCGCGCATATCGGCGTCCTCAAGGTTTTGTCGGAGGCCGGCCTCAAGCCCGCTTTTGTGACAGGAACCAGCGCCGGAAGCCTGATTGGCGCGATGATCGCCGCCGGCATGGGTTGGCGCGAAATCGCCGCGCTCGCTCGCACGGTCTTCTGGCCCCGTCTTCTGAATGGCGAGACCCTGGAGCGGTTTTGCGCTCAGCACCTTCCTGCAACCTTCAGCGGCCTGCAGATTCCGTTCGCTGCCTTGACCACTGAGGTTCCCGCGAAGCGAACGGTCGTGATCACGGAGGGCGAACTTGCTTCCGCCATCAGCGCCAGTTGCGCGCTGCGCGGAATCCGGCGGTCCGTCCGACGGAACGGAATGCGGCTCAAGGATGGCGGTATCACATGTGTCCTGCCATCGGAAGCTTGCCGGAAGATGGGGGCGGATTTCATCATCGGCTCCGATGTTTGGGAGCTCAGCTCGTTACTGCGGAGGGTCGGCATTCATCCCCATCATCCGCGGGTTGGCCGCACCTATCCTTCGCATTATCATTCCGCTGTGGTTCACACCGATGTCCTGGTCTATCCTCGAGTTCCGCTTGCCGGGTATCTGCCGGGCTCGCTGGCGATCGAGCGCATGATCGCTGCGGGAGAACACGCAGCCCGGCTGGCCCTTGCGCCGATTTGGCGTGGATTTAGCGCGAATGGCACCTTAACTGCACTGTCCTAAGCAGACACAGGAGCCATAAAATGCAACAGGTCGCCACCATCGTGCCTCTGGGCAGGATCGAGCTGGCCGCGGATATTTTCCTGCCCGATCATGCTCGAGGACTGGCTTTGTTCGCGCATGGCAGCGGCAGCAGCCGGCATAGCCCCAGGAATCGCCATGTCGCGAATGTACTGAATCGCGGCGCCGTCGGGACCATCCTGATCGACCTTCTCACCGAGCAGGAAGAGGCGCTGGACGTTCGAACCGCGGAGCTCCGTTTCGACATCGGAATGCTTGGCAGGCGCGTGGTCGCGATTACGGACTGGATCGGCCGTCAGCCGAGTTTGAAGCAGTACGGATTGGGTTATTTCGGGGCCAGCACAGGCGCGGCAGCGGCTCTGATTGCCGCCGCGGAACGCCCCGACGTGGTGCGGGCCGTCGTCTCGCGTGGAGGACGACCGGATTTGGCCGGAGCAGCGCTGCGCGGGGTACTGGCGCCGACCCTGTTTATCGTCGGCGAGGAAGATCCGGTCGTCCTGGACCTGAATCGCTCCGCGATCGCACAACTCCCGCGCCAAACCGAACATAACCTCGAGGTAATCGCGGGTGCAACGCATCTGTTCGAAGAACCAGGCACTTTGGACCAGGTCGCCGCTCTGGCCCGAGATTGGTTTCGAACCCATCTCAACTCGACAGGCTGAGTATGCAAAACGTTGACATCGCGCGCCGTTTGGAGGAGGTTGCGGATCTTCTCGAAACCCAGCGTGCGAACCCCTTCCGGGTGCAGGCCTATCGTCGAGCCGCGGCTGGCGTTCGTCATCTGACCAAGCCGCTTTCGGAGATTTACCGGGAACAGGGAGAAGAGGGTCTGCGCTCGATCATCGGCGTTGGGGAACGTTTAGCAACGGCGCTGCGGACTCTGGTAACCAGCGGGCGTCTGCCCATGCTCGACCGGTTGCGCGGCGAAACCGACTCGGTGGCGCTGCTCGAATCAGTCCCGGGTATCGGCCCCGTGCTGGCGGAGCGCCTTCATCGCGAGTTTGAAATCGACTCACTCGAGGATCTGGAAGCGGCGGCGCACGACGGCCGTTTGAACGATCTCGCGGGAATCGGCAAGAAGAAGCTGGCCGGCATCGTCGATACTTTGTCGACTCGGCTGGGGCGCGTTCGCAGTCAGGGGCTACACCACGGCAGCGGTGAGCCGTCCGTAGAAGAATTGCTGGATGTCGACCGCGAGTATCGTCAGAAGGCCGCCGCGGGCACGCTGCCCACCATCGCGCCGCGGCGCTTCAATCCGCACAGCGAAGCTTGGCTCCCCATTCTCCATACGCATCGCGGCGAGCGCCATTACACCGCATTGTATTCGAATACCGGGCACGCGCACGCACTCGGACGCGTTCGTGACTGGGTGGTCTTGTACTGCGATAGCGGTCCGGAGGAGCGCCAAGCTACCGTGATCACTTCGCAACGAGGTCCGCTGAATGGACAGCGGATCGTTCGCGGGCGGGAGAGCGAGTGCGAAAAGCTTTACGCCGAAGGCACGTCCACGAATCGATCCGCCTGATCAAAAGCGCATCTTGGCGACCGCGACGGCTCCATCCGGCATCATGCGGTTAGGCAGCTCCAACGCCTTTCCGCGATGGAGAATGGTTTGAACCGCCGCCAGATTTAATAGATCCTCTTCACCGCAGCTCCTGTAATCCCCTCTCTGGAAAACGCCGTCGCGCTTCGTGCTTTCATCGACATACAATTCGTGCACACGGCCCTCGAACGCCGCATGCAGAATGGCATCCGGGTCGGTAGAAAGCAACCCTGGGGCGCTGCGCTCGGTTGTTTCCGTCAAAGCCTTCGCCTCGCGCCCGATCTCTTCCGCGCGCAGAATCGAAGATGCTTGCAATAGCAGTTCGGCGCCTTGGGCGGTGAGATTCGCGCTGCCTCGGAGGCTTTCGCTCACCAGGTTCCGATAGGTGCTGATCGCGCGATACGCGTCGGTCTCTTCGGTCACTCCGGCCAGAACGAGAGGAATTCCGGGCTCATTGAGTAGCTTTTGGATTCCGCGGTCCACCATTCTGTAGAAGTCGGCGAGATGCGTATGTTCCACCTCGCGGCCTGAGCCTGTACCGAAGCGGATGGCATGCATGGCGCCGGTGGAGGGGCCGATCGCCGAACGATTCTCCAGGTTGTGATCGGGAGGCTCGAACCCCATCGCTTCCCGTAGGGTCCCAGGTACCCCACCCGGCAGTTCCACCGCCTCGGCTCGATGATGAGTGCAGCGGAACAGGCTCACCGATTCTTTCGAAAGCGCCAGAACGTAGAACAGCCGGGGAACAGAGAGCTCCGGCAGCAGCCTGCGGATTGCGAAAGAGCCAGCCACGGTGATATATGGCTGGGCGGGCAGGTTTAATTGGAACTGGCGAAACATATCGGGAGCCAGAAATACAGCGCGGCCCCAGCGTGAGCCGACGAGTGAGGCTGGGTCATCTGCCAGATCTTTGAGGGGCGCCAACAGATGCTCGCCGGCGGCTCTCGGAAACTTCCTCTCGATCAGCCGCTGGGCGGCGTCCTGTAGGTGGGCTTTGAGAAGCGCGGCTCCAGGTTGAGCGGGCTCTCCCGGATGATACGGTGGCAGCAGGAGAGTTACGCACGGGCCGGTCGACTCAAGAATTTCGCGAAGTGCTCCCAATTGCAGCGCTTCCAATTCGGATGTTTTTTCGGTGATCATAAAGTTCCTGCGCCGTTTGGTCTCGGCGCTTTTAGCTTGTGCAAGCCGGGGTCCATACGCACCGGCGGTTGGCGGACCGTAACAGTCCTTCGAAGTCACGAGGGCATGGGCTTTGGCCGATTAAGTGCCTGTCTGAACGGGGATATGAAGGCCGTGAGCGAATTGCCCCAGTTTTTTGGCCGGATCGCGCAGCAGCCCGAGAGTCTGACGAAACATCTGAGGCGAGAAGACGTTGAGCAGTATCTCCAGTCGGTGTTTGGCGCGCCCGCGACCGTGCTTGGCGTGACGTTGCTGGCAGGGAAGGACGGCTCACGCGACCTCAAGAGCTATGGCTACGGCGCCCCGCTCAGAGTCGACTTTGAAGTGCGTGGCGACCGGCGGACGGCCGTGCTTCACACCATGAGTCCGGGTCCGTTCGGTCATGAGCACATGGCCGATCGCGCGCAGGAACTGATTTGGGAGCATCGGGCCTTTAATCGTCTTCCACGGCACGTCCGATCGCTGGATGTCTGCGGATTTCTGCCGGAGGGCCAGATGTTCTCCGTCGGCAATGTGGAGGAGTTTGGTCTGCTGACCGAATACGCGCAAGGGGAGATCTACGCGCATGACCTGGAGAGGCTGCGCGATGGCGCGGAGCTCACGGAACCCGACCTCACACGGGCGGACGCGCTATGCGATTACCTGGTTGAGATTCACAAAGCGCCTGGGAGCGATCCTGGCCTTTATGTCCGCCGCATCCGCGAACTGGTAGGACACGGCGAGTGCATCATGGGGATTGTGGATTCGTATCCTCCACATCCCCTGGCTCCGGCGAGTTGGCTAGAGAACATTGAGCATCTGAGTGTAAGCTGGCGGTGGCGGCTGAAGGGTTTCACGCACCGGCTCCGCCAAGTCCACGGCGATTTTCATCCATGGAACATTCTATTTAGCTCGACGGTCGATTTTTTGGTCTTGGATCGTTCCCGCGGCGAGTACGGAGATCCGGCCGACGATGTGACGTCTCTGACCATGAACTACTTGTTCTTCTCGCTGCAGCGGAGCGGGCGGCTGGAAAGCGAATTTGAAACGTTATTTCTCCGTTTTTGGGACCGGTATCTGGAAAAAAGCGGAGATCGCGAAATGCTGAACGTGGCAGCGCCGTTCCTGGCTTTCCGCGGGCTCGTGATGGCCAGCCCGGTTTGGTACCCGACGCTTTCCGATATCGTGCGCCGGAAGTTGCTGGCGTTCGTGGTTGCGGTGCTCGAATGTGACAGCTTCGATCCCCGAAAGGCCAATGATTACTGTGGAGCGTGACTCCAGACAAGTCTTCGCAGTGTGGATTACCGGCCTTCCGGCTTCCGGAAAATCGAGTTTGGCGTCCGCGCTGAGATCCGGCCTGGCGGAACGCGGGATCGACGTTGCGGTGCTCGAATCGGATGTGTTGCGACGCGTTTTTACTCCGCATCCTCGTTACGACGAGGCGGAGCGGGACTTGTTTTATCGCCAGATGACCTGCGTTGGAACCATTCTGCTGGAGCACGGCGTCCCAGTGATCTTCGATGCTACCGCGACCCGGCGCCGCTACCGGGACCAGGCGCGCAGGCAGATCCCGAAATTCCTGGAAGTATTCGTGGATTCCCCGCTCGAGGTTTGCGTGAACAGGGACCCGAAAGGAATTTATCGCAAGGGCCGCGACGGTGGATCGCAAGGCGTGCCTGGACTCCAGACGGCCTATGAGCCTCCCGAAAGCCCGGACGTCACCGTCCACGGCGATCGGGAAATGCCTCAAGCGGCTGCTCAGCGCATCATCGCGACGCTGGTCGAACGCGGATATCTATAATCCGGTCGGGATCGTAGGGATTCTAGTCAGGTGAACATCCTGGCGCGTCGTCCGGCCGCGTTCTACGATCACCATGGGGACCCAGATCGGCTCATGCCCGGCCGCCTCCACCCATAGCGAATAGCGTCCAACGCGCAGATTATTCAGGCGGTAAGTGCCGGCGGCATCCGACTCGGTACGAGCTGCGGCGCCCGCCATCACGGCTCCCATCAACACATTGTGAGCTTCGACAGAGGCCTTGGCCACCGGACCCAGGTCGTTGGTGATCTCGCCTTGAATGGACCCCGTCTCGAACTGCATGGCGAGCGGATACGCGCCAATCAGAAACAGTAGAACCAGCGCCAGCAGAACGTACTTTAACCATCCCGGCATAGCACACCTCCACGGTTAGAGTGTGCAACCGAATCGCCAAACCCGTCAGGGGCGCAGGAAGCTAAGCAGGAAGCATCCAGCGGCGACGGTGACGATCCAAGGGCCGGTTTCGCGGTGCAGGGAAGTAGCCAGCCAGCTCCCGCCCACCGTCGCCACCACAGCGACGATGACGGCCGCCAGCAGCATACCGGTCAGGTTCCCTGCCAGACGCTTGGCGGTTGCCGCGGGAATAATGATTAAAGCTCCCATGAGAAGCACGCCCAGAAATCTCAACCCTAACGCGATGGTCAGCGCGAACATTTGCATGTAGATCAAATTCAGCCGCCGGACGTTGATCCCGGCGGTGCGCGCCACATCCGGCGAAACCAGCATCACCACCAGCCGGTTTCTCTGGGTCACGATGAACACGATCACCGCGCTCGACCCGACCAGCCCGAACAGAATCTCCGGCCAGCTCAAAGCGCCCGCGCCACCGAAAAGAGCATCGATCAGATTCTCTCCCGAGGTCGTCATGCTGCCGACCGCCAGCGCGACCGAGAATAAAACGCCGATCAAGGCTTCCGGGGCAACTCGCGCCTTTCCTTCCAAGGCCCAGACCAGCAGCCCGCCAAAAAACAGCATCGCCGCCGCCCCGAAGATCGGATTGATATGCAGCGCCAGCGCCACGCCGATGCCGGGCAGCGCTACGTGGGAGAGCGCGTCCGCGGCCAACGCCATGCGCCGCATCACGGCGAAGCAGCCCACCAGCCCCGCGGCGATGGCCATGGCGATCGACAGCAGCAGGTTCTCAGCGGTCATGCACGTGATACTCTACCGGCGTTCCATAGATTTCCGCCAGCAGATCCGGCGTCAAGATTTTCCTGGGCGGTCCAAAGCACGCATGCCCCCGGCCCAAGCACAGCACATTCGTGGCGTATTCGTACACTACTGAAAGCTCGTGCGAGATGAACAAGATCGTGAATCCCCGCTCTTTCTGCAGGTGACGGATCAATTCGTTGAGCTGCTTCTGGCCTGGCTCGTCGACTCCCGCGGTGGGCTCATCGAGCATGAGAACCGAGGGATTTCCCAACAATGCGAATGCCACCAAAAGGCGCTGGAACTGGCCACCCGAGAGGGTTCCGATCGAACTTTGGCTGACTTCTTTCGAAATGCCGACCAACTCAAGAATTCGCGGCGTATCGGCCTCCGGACCGCGCGTCAAGCTGCGGCGCGCACGAAGGAAATCGGCACCCGTGATAGGAACGTCCCGCTCCAGGTCGAGCTTCTGAGGAACGTAGCCGATTTTGACTCCCGGCGCCCAGCGGATGGTCCCTTCGGACGGAACGGACCCGATAAGAGATTGAAAGAGCACGGTCTTTCCCGCGCCATTAGGTCCAATGACGGCCAGCGTGGTCCCTTTCGCGACGCTGAAGCTGAGGTCCTTCAGGACCGACAGCTTGCCGAACCGAACCGATAAGCGATCGACTTCAAGTGCGTTAAGCGCGTTGTCCATGAAGCAGCACTCACAGTCTAGCGGATGCGGCAATCGGGAATTTGGGTCTAGGTGCGCAGGAAGCGCCGCGAATTCGCTCAGTTCCGCGGGAAGGAACCTGTAAGCCGCTAATCCAACGCTCTAAATGGCTGGAACATCAATTGCATAACCCTGGGCGAATGAAAGGGAAGAATCGAATCTGCACGCTGAATCTGTTGGACGGCGTCGAGCCGAGCGTTGGACCTCCCATTTGTCCCACGCGCCGGCGCCTCGCCCAGGCTTTCACCCGGTTGCAAAGGATCTGGATGGTGCGCAATCACCGGCAGGACCCGCTCTTTGAAAGGGCCGCTGAAGAGCGGATCATCTGGCGGGAACTGCTCGAACTGGAGCTGCAACACGTCGACGAACAGATCGGGCGCAGCGTTAATGATCTCAGGGAGGGACGCTATGGTGGAGTTGCCGTTTCAGGATCGGTCCGATGCGGGCCGGGTGTTAGGAGCTGAACTCAGTTTACGTAAACTCGGGAGCAACACGATCGTGCTGGCGCTGGTTCGAGGCGGTCTGCCGGTGGGAGCTGAAGTTGCGAAAGTGTTGAATGCTCCGCTGGATATCATCGTGGTCCGCAAATTAGGCGTTCCCTGGCAGCCGGAGCTCGCCATGGGCGCGATTGCAGGCGGAACTCGCGTTCTCGATCGCGAACTGATCCGCGACCTGCGCATTTCCAATGAAGAACTCGAAGCCGTGGTGGCTCGCGAAGTGCACGAAGTCGAGCGGCGTGAAAAGCTGTACCGCAGCGGCCGCCCGGCTCCGGATCTTCGCGGCCGGACCGTGATTCTAGTGGACGACGGCCTGGCGACCGGGTCCACCATGGTGGCCGCGGCCCGGCATATACGTAGCGTTCATCCGAAAAAGCTGGTCATTGGAGTGCCGGTCGGGTCCGCGCAGGCGTGCCGGAAGGTGAGAAGCGAAGCAGACGAGTGTATTTGTCTGGCCACGCCGGAACCTTTTTTCGCCGTCGGCGAGTGGTACAACGATTTCCGGCAAGTGACCGATTCCGAGGTTCAGCAGATACTGAAGCAGCGGACCAACTCGGTTGAGCCTGTGGCGTTTTAGGAGATCTAACGGCGCGCCTGTAAGGCTTGATTCAAACTCTGTTGGGCGTCGGCGAAGTCGGGGCGTAAATGCAGAGTTTCCCTGAATTCACGGACAGCCTCCCCGATGCGGCCTAATGCGAGCAGCGTTTTGCCCATGTTGTAGTGGGCATTCACATAGTCCGGCCGATAAGCGATCGCGGCTGCAAATTGATCGAGAGCTTCACTTGGCCGATTCCCCTGTGTGAGCGCGATGCCCAGATTGAAGTGCGCTTCCGCATCCTCGGGCGCGAGGCGGACAGTTTCCGAAAACTGCGCGATCGCCTCTCCGGTGCGCCCCATGATCGCGTACAACCGGCCCAAATTGTAGTGACCGTTGGCGTTGTCTGGGTTCATCGCGACCGATTCTATGAGCCGAGGCAGCGCGACTTCCAAGTGTGGCCGAGCTTCGCCGGTCCGGCCTTCCATGGCGAGAATGCCTCCCAATCCGTAGTGCGCTTCTGAAGAATCCGGCGCCAGGCGAAGAGCTTCGCGATACTCCGTTTCCGCCTGTTTCATCCGACCGGTCCGGACGAAGGCACCGCCCAAATCGATGTGGGCTTTGGCGAAATCGGGATGTAGCCGAAGCGCTTCGGCGAGGTGCGGCGCGGCGTCGTCGACTCTGCCTGCCGCGATCAGGGCCTCGCCGAGATTGTCCTGAATTTCTGAATCTTGCGGTCGAATTCGCTGGGCGGCTTCGAAATCGGAGATTGCGTCGGCAATCCTGGCCTGGCGCTTCAGCGCGACGCCGAGATTGTTATAGGCGACGTAGTTTCCATCGGTCACTTGGATCGCATGCTGAAAGAGGGTGACGGTGTTCTGCCAGTAGTCGAGGTTCCACCAGGTCGCCAGCGCCCACGCCGCACAAACGACACCGCCAACCGCCATGGCTGCTCGTTTGTCGCGGAATATTTCGGCCGCTCCCCAAGCCACCATGATCGAGATGCCGATCATCGGCAAGTAGGTGTAGCGATCCGCGTGGCTCTGGACGCCGACCTGAATCAGGCCGATCACCGGAATCAGCATTCCCACGTACCACAGCCATCCAACCGCCAGATAGGGCCGGCGGACCCGTTCGCGCAGAACCAGAATCGTCACCGCGACCAGCACCAAGCCAGCCGTCATCCATTGCCACGTGGCGGGGATCGAGTATGGATAAACCACGGCGAGATTCGACGGCCAGACGAATTGCCCGAGATAAACCACGTAGGAAACGAGCGCGTTTTCCACGCGAATCGGTAGCGGGACTTGGTCCAGAGCCGCGACGGTCCCTGCGCTTTTCTGAACCATGTAGGTGACGATCGAAGCGCCGATCGCCAGCCCGAACAGCGGCAACTTTTCCAGGATCAGTGCGAGCACGCCTTTCGTTCGTTTCAACGGCCACACATCCAACAGAAGTGCGACAAACGGCAGCGAAACCACCATGGATTTGGACATCAGACCGCAGGCGAACAGCGCGATCACCAGCGAGTATCGCAAAGCAGATGGCCGCTCGGTGTAAATCACATAAGCGGTCAGCGTCAACACGAAGAACAGCGCACTCAGCACGTCTTTGCGTTCCGCCACCCATGCCACCGATTCGACGTGCAGCGGATGCAAGGCGAATACCGCCGCGATGAACGCGCTCGGCCAACGAGCCCCGGTCATCCGCTTGAACAGCGCAAATACCAGCAGGGTGCTGATGGCGTGGAGCACGACGCTGGTCAGGTGATGAAGCCCGCTTTGCAGTCCGAACAACTGGCAGTCCAGCATGTGCGACAACCACGTCAGCGGGATCCAGTTCCCATCGTGCGCCGTGGTGAAGGCCCACGCAACGTCCGCCCTGGTCAGCCCGTTGCGGATGTGCGCGTTTTCGGTCACGTACAACGGGTCGTCATAATTGATGAATTCGTGAGTGCGGACCTGGCTATAAACCAATACGACGGCGGCGAAAAGAAAAATGTAAATCCACAGGTCGGGTATGTGACGGAAGCCGGGCCTGGCTGTCGCCTGGGATTGCTCGGGAGGCCGGCGTTTGCGCGAACGTTCCTTCAAACTCCGTCGACGCCTCCACGGGCAAGCCACTCGTCGACGATGCGGATTCGATCCGAAAAAACCTGGTCGCCGTCCCAGGCGGGGCACACCGCGCGCAACTTGGCCCTGGCCTGCTCGATCGGCGGACTCGATTTGAGCGGCGCCAACAAATCTACAGCGCGTGCAGCGGTCAGCGCTTCGATCGCCAACACGGCGCGTGTGTTCTTGACCACCTGCTGGAGTTTCAGCGCCGCGGTCATGCCCATGCTCACGAAATCTTCTTTGTTGCCGCTGGTGGTAATCGATCCCGGGGACGCGGGATTCGCCAGCACACGATTCTCGGCGACCAGCGCGGCTGCCGTCACCTGGGTCATCATGAAGCCGGATTCGAGTCCGGGGTGTCCGGCGAGAAATGCGGGCAGGTCCTCGTTGAGCGCGGGATTTACCAAGCGGTCGATGCGGCGCTCAGAAATTCCCGCCAGAGCGGTGAGCGCGATCGCCAGATAATCCAGCGCGAACGCCAGCGGCTGGCCGTGAAAGTTTCCTCCCGAAATAATTTCATCGCCGATCACCAGCGGATTGTCGGTGACGGCGTTGAGCTCGATCTCGAACACGCGGCGCGCCTCGGCGAGGGTATCGCGAACCGAGCCGTGCACTTGCGGCGCGCAACGCAGCGAATAGGCGTCCTGCACGCGTCGACACGTGATGTGCGATTGGCGAATCTCGCTGCCCGCGAGCAAGCGTTCCAGGTTCGCGGCGCTATCGCGTTGGCCGGGGTGCGGGCGGATCTGGTGAATCCGCGGATCGAACGCGCGCGGCGTTCCCTTCAACCCGTCGAGCGACATCGCGCAGATGACGTCGGCCGCGTGCGCCAGACGCTCGGCTTGTTCGAGTTCCAGGCATCCGACGGCCAGCATCGCCTGGGTTCCATTCAGTAACGAGATGCCCTCTTTCGATTGCAGCTCCACCGGCTCGATTCCGGCGCGTTTCAACGCCTCAGCGCCAGACATGCGCGAACCTGCGAGTTCCGCTTCGCCTTCGCCGATCAGCACCAGCGCCATGTGGGCCAGCGGAGCCAGATCGCCGCTGGCTCCGACACTGCCGCGCGCGGGAACGACGGGCGTCACATCGCGATTCAGCAAGTCGCACAGGCGTTCCGCCACCAGCGGACGAATGCCCGAGTAACCTTTCGCTAGCACATTGGCGCGGATGAGCATCATTGCGCGGGTTTCTGCGCGTCCCAGCGGCTCGCCTACGCCGGCGCAGTGCGAGCGCACTACGTTGCGCTGCAAAGTAGCCAGATCGGCCGGCGGCACGCGGCGGTCGGCGAGCAGGCCGACGCCGGTATTCACCGCGTAGACCGGAGCGTCGCCGGCTGCCAGGCGCTCCACCACGGATCGCGATCGCTGCATGGCCGCGACCGCTGTCGCCGCGATTCCCACCGGTTCATTTTGAAGCGCCACGGCACTGACGTGCGCCATCGACAGAGATTCGCCGTCCAGTAAAATCACAAGTTACTACTTTACCGTTTACAGTGAGACCTTGGAACGCCTCCCCTATCGCGCCACGCTGCAAGCCTCCGCTTACGAGGGCATCGTGAAGTTGCCGGTGGTCATGCTGCTCGAGAACGTGAGGAGTCTGTATAATGTCGGCGCGTTTTTCCGCACCGCCGACGGGGCCGGGATCGAGAAATTGTATTTGTGCGGGATTACGGGGCGCCCGCCGAAAAAGGAGATCAGCAAGACGGCGCTGGGAGCGGAGGAAACGGTGCCCTGGGCCCACTCTGGCGAAGCGGGCGCCGTTATCGGGGATCTCCGCATTCGCGGCTATGAGATCGCCGCGATCGAAACCAGCGTCCGCAGCGTGGATTTGTTCGACTGGCAACCGCGATTTCCGGTCTGCGTCGCGTTTGGACATGAGGTAGATGGCTTGAGTCCCGAAGTTTCGCGGCTGGCCGACACGCACGTGCGGATTCCGATGCTCGGGCTGAAACACTCGCTGAACGTGGCTACTGCCGGAGGGGTCGTGGTTTACGAACTGTTACGGAAGTACAAAAAGTTGTTGGAAAATGAGAGGATAACCGTATGAAACTCTTGTTTCCGCTAGTGCTCCTCACGCTCCCCTTAGCAGCACAGGATCGCACGATGTTCCCGGCCGTGCGTGGTCTGCACCAGATGATCGGGGCGGGGAACAGCATGGAGGTGGAGGCGGGTTATCGCATTCTGGAGCAGGGCGGCAACGCGGTGGATGCCGGCGCGGCTGCGATTCTGGCTGCCGCGGTCACCGAACAGGACCACTTCGGTTTGGGCGGTGAAGTCCCTATCTTGATCAAGATGCATGGCAAGCCCGTGGTCGCGATCAGTGGGGTCGGCGTGGCGCCGGCGAAAGCTACGGTCGATTTCTACGAACGCCGCAAGGCTGAGCCGTGGGAGGATTCACGCTCCGTCGCGCCGATTCCTTCGTTTGGCCCGCGCGCCGCGATTACGCCCGGCGTAGTGGACGGAGTGCTGCTGGCGCTCGAAAAATACGGGACCATGTCGTTCTCGCAAGTCGTGGAGCCGGCCATCGAGCGAGCCGACGCGTTCCCGATGACCGAGATTTTCAATCAAACCCTGGCGCAAACCCAGCCGGTGCTGGATCTTTGGCCGGTATCGAAGAAGTTTTATTTCCCGAATGGGACTTTGATCAAACCCGGCGAGCTGGTTCACATGCCGGATCTGGCGCGCACTCTTCGCGAGATGGCCGCTGCCGAAAAGAAGGCGCACGGCAACCGGGAAGCCAAGATCCACGCGGTCCACGATATTTTCTACAAAGGATCGATTGCGAAACGGATCGCCGATTTCAGCGAATCGGTGGGCGGGCTGATCGCCTTCGACGATCTGGCGAAGTTCCACGCGGAGACCGACGAACCGCGATCCACGACGTATCGCGGCTACACGGTTTACAAGCCGGGATTCTGGACCCAGGGACCGGTAATGCTCGAAGCGCTAAATATTCTTGAGGGATACGACCTGAAGGCGATGGGCCATAACAGCGCCGAATATCTGCACACGGTGATGGAAGCCGTGAAGCTGGCGTTTGCCGATCGCGACCGGTATTATGGCGATCCGAAGTTCAGCAAGATTCCGGAAGAAATTCTGCTGTCGAAAACCTACGCGGCCGAACGCCGGAAGCTGATCGATGCCAAGCACGCCTCTATGGAAAGCCGTCCGGGGCAATTGGGCGCCTCCGCGCCAGCCACTGGAACTCCCGGCCGAAGCGACGGCAAGGATACGACTTGCGTCGACGTGATGGACAAGTTCGGCAACGGATTTTCGGCGACGCCAAGCGGCGCGTGGCTGCCATCGGTGATCGCGGGCGATACGGGCATCCCGCTGTCGATTCGCCTGGAATCTTTTGTGTTGACGCCCGGTCACGCGAATCAGCTCGCGCCGGGAAAGCGCCCGCGGGTGACGCTGAGTCCCACACTGATCGCCAAAGACGGAGAATTGTACATCACCATGTCGACGCCGGGCGGGGACAATCAGGACCAGGCGCTGTTGCAGGTGCTGTTGAATATTCTCGACTTCGGGATGACGCCGCAGCAGGCCGTGGAAGCTCCGCGGTTCCAGACCGAACATTTTTTCGCGTCCTTCGGATTCCACCAGTTCGTGCCGGGCCGCGTGAGCCTGGAGGGGCGGATTCCTACGGATACGGCGAAGAAGTTGGAATCGCTGGGCCATCACGTGCAGCTCGGCGGAGACTGGAGCAACTTGTCGTCTCCGGTCGTGGTTTTGTCCAAGGACGGCGTGCTGAACGGCGCGGCCGATCCCCGGCGTGGACGCTTCATCTTCGGCCAATAATCTATGCGGAAATTAACGATCGCGATGCTGGCGGCGAGCTTGACCGCCTACGCGGCCGATGTGACCGTCGGGACCGCCACGGCTCGGCCAGGTCAGAAAGCGAACGGATTCATTCCGGTGGCCGCGGGCGTCGACGCCGCGGAGAACATTCCCGTCATCGTGATTCAAGGCGCGAAAGCCGGGCCGATGCTCGCGCTGGTGGCCGGAGCGCATGGGACCGAATACGCGTCGATTATCGCTCTGGAGAAGTTGGCGCAGTCGATCGACCCGTCGGTTTTGTCGGGAACGCTGGTCATCGTGCCGCTGTTGAATCTCGCGTCGTTTCAGCAGAAAGTTCCGCACGTCAACCCGGTGGACGGCAAGAACATGAATCGCTTTTATCCCGGCAAGGCGGATGGAACGCAAACTGACCGGGCCTCCTGGGCGATCACCAAGAATGTGGTTGAGCGATGCGATTATCTGATCGACTATCACGGCGGCGATCTGGACGAGAATCTGCGCAAGTACTCGTATTGGGCCGATACCGGCAACGCGCATCTGGACGGAATCACGCGCGGGATGGTGCTCGCCTTCGGGATGGACCACATCATCATTCAGAAGCCAGGGGCGCCGACGCCCGGCGGTCCCGTCACGATTACGCGCTACGCGCAGAGCATCGGCAAACCGGCCATCGCGGTCGAGGCAGGCCACTCCGGCACGACAGAAGCCGAGGATCTGGAAGCGCTGATCCACGGCACGGAAAATGTGATGCGCCACCTGAAAATGCTCGCCGGGACCGTTAAACCGGTGGAGCACCCCTTATGGATCGGCCGCATTTCCACGGTCTCCGCCGACCAGGAGGGCATCTTTTATCCTTTGGTGGTTCCCGAAGCCTACGTAAAGCAGGGGATGGCGATAGGTTACGTCACGGATTATTTTGGACAAAAGGTTCGCGACGTGCCGTCACCCGTCTCGGGTGTGGTGATTTATATCGGTGCACTGCCTTCGATGAAAAAAGGCGATAGCATCGGCTATATCGGCGAGCTTGCGGACGACCCGCGGCCCTAAGCGTGTTTCCGCGTACGCTAAGGGGTTTCCCTCTTCCATTTCATGGATTCCCTTTACGCCGGATTACATATTATTCGACGCACATTTCCAGGCTTTTTCGCGGTATCCTCGACATCAGACCGAAATCACGGTCCAATTTAACCGACTGAGGAGAACCCATGAAAAAGATTTTCTTGACCCTGACCATCGCGCTGGGCGTCGCGGCATTTGCGGCAGAGATCGGCGCGCAACGCGCGGGAGCCCGGGTGGTCGTCACGGCGCCGGATGCCCCTCCGCCCAATTGCTGGCCCGATTGCGGCCCGGTGAAGTAGAGACACCGCATCAGGGCGCGCGAGCGCCCTCCTGCGAGGGACTGCCGAAAGCGGCAACGCCGGATCGTAGTACAATCTTGGCGATGGACCCTCGCCTCGCCTTAAACATTGCCTCTGCGGCGGCGGGGCTGTTTGCGCTCGGCCGCTTAGTCCACACTCACACCCATCGGTCCTACCCGTGGTTCGCCGTCTATCTGGGCGCGGCCGCCCTGCAATCGTTCGTGTGGCTGGCCGGGGGACCCGCGGATCCGCGGTATATTCTGGCGTGGGCTTCGAGCACAGCGATTTTGTGCGGATTGCGCATCGTGATCGTGATCGAACTGTGGCGCAAGATGATGCCGGCCTATCGTAACGTCGAAGCGATTTCGAAAGGCTCGATGTGGGTGGTGCTGTTCCTTGCGCTGGCGGTATCGGCAGCCAGCGGTCTGGATACTCTGCGTTTCCACGGAGTGGCTCCGCAACGGCTGGCCTACTACTGTATCTCGCTGTCAACGCGGTACTCCGGCTCGGCGCTGTGTGTGATCTGTTCGTGCTTGTCCTTGTTCGCGATGATGTTCCCGCGCGGCGTTCCGGCAAACGCGATCAGACACGCGTTTCTGCTTACCGCGTACTTTGCAACCATCGCGGCGGGTTATCTGGCGATGCACTTCGATCGCGGCTCCGCGCCGCTGGTGGGCGCGTTGATGACCGGCTCCTCGGCGGGATTGTACGTGCTGTGGGGCACCCTCCTCTCGCAACCGGGCGAGCGGGTCCCCTCGAACCTTTCCACACTTCCTCAAGTCGGATTCACAAACTGAGCGCACCCGAGACTTTCAAACTGATTCTCGAATACGACGGGTCGAAGTTTTCCGGCTGGCAGGCGCAGTTGAACGCGCGCACGGTGCAAGGCGAGCTTCAGCGCGTCGCCGGCGAGTTATTCGGAGTCACGGTGGATGTCCAGGGGTCGGGACGCACGGACGCTGGCGTCCACGCGCTGGGGCAGGTGGCTCACGTCAAGTTCGCGAATCCGCGCCGGAAACTCGCGCCTGCGCAGATCCTGCGAGAGCTCAACGACAAGCTGCCTTCGTCGATCGCCGTTCTCGATGTGAGCGCCGCGGCAGCCGGATTTCACGCGCGGCACGACGCCGTTTCACGGACCTACTTCTATCAGATTTCGACGCGCAAAACGGCGCTTTCCAAGCGCTACGTGTGGTGGATTAAGGAACCGCTCGACCTTCAGAAGATGCAGGAAACCGCCGCCCTGATCGTGGGACGGCACAACTTCGTGGCCTTCCGCGCCGCCGATCCGTCGCGGCCCGGCGAATCGACCACGGTGGTCGTAGAAGCAGCGGAAGTGGGGCGGGACGATCACCTGATCGTGTTCCGGATCGAAGCGTCGCACTTTCTCTGGAAAATGGTGCGGCGGCTCGCCGGGGCGCTGGTGAAGGTCGGTCTGGGCGAAGTCACGGTGGAACAGTTCCGCGGGCTGCTCGCCGGGCGCAAGAATCCCGAACTCGACGTCGCCGCATGGACGGCGCCCGCGTCGGGACTCTTTCTCGAATCGGTCCGCTATTGACTCCTTTTCAGAAGGTCGCGCGCCAAGGCCGCCGCCAGGAAAATCGCGGCGAGCGCGCGGAGCAGGCGCGCGATCCGCATCTCCGTTCCCCCGTCATACTCCAGCCGGATGGTCGCGTCGCCCGCCATCCGGGGATCGACCACGATCTGTCCTAACCCGTCCGCTTGGACCGGAATCGAATTTCCATTGATGGTCGCGTGCCAGCCTGGGTGCCATGAGATCTGCACCGAAACGGCCTGGTCAGCCTGCAGATCGACCGCGATCTCCGCTGTATGCGCGTCGATCCAGAGAAATTTCGCGCTCGCGATTTGCCGATCCTCCAGCGCGGCGACATACACGCGGAGTGGGTCGACATCAATACCGTTCACGGGAGCGCGCACAATCAGCGATGATCGAGGCACAAGGCGGGCCAACGACGCGTGGGGCCGGCCGATCTGATAAACCACGTCGTCTCCCTCGCGTCGTAAGGGATCGAGCACGCCTTCGAATTTTTTCGGAGTCCGGAACGGCTTGTAGATTTCGCCGCTGGCCGGTCCGCTTACCGCGACGGCTTGCACGCCGAGCGCTTCCAGCCAAAGGCGTGAATATTCCGCGTCATTCGGACCCGAGCCATCGCCGGTGTAGATCTCATAATGCGCGATTCGATTTGAGTTCCCGAGAATGCCCTGGTCAAACCCGCCGCCCAGCTCGGGAACATCGGAAAAAGCCGTCAACCAGAAGGAAGTCGACCCCGGCACCATGACGCGCTCGCCGCTCCAGTGCCGATTGAGCCAGTGGGCCGTCTTCCATTCGGTGGTCCTGGTGATATCGGTGGTTCGAAGCAGAAAATTGCGTGCATAGTTCCTCGACAAGCGGATCGGCTGCACCAGCGCAAGGGCCAGCATTCCGATGGCAAGACCGGCGACCCAGCGCGGCTGTCTCCTGAAAATTTCGTATGCCGCGAAGGCAAGCAGCATCGAGATGGCCATCTCCATTTCCAGGTGATAACGCATCGGCTGCGGGACGATAGCAATATTCCACCATGCATAAGTCAAGGTCAACAGGGCGGTTAAGAATGTGAAAAAAATCGCGAACTGAAGGTGGAACGCCAGCCGCCGCGCCAGAATCTTCAAAAGTCCGAGCCCGCCAAGCATCGCCAGACCCCACAGCGGCAGCGAATGGTAGACGGTGCTGAAATCGCCGCCCACCGTTTTGGCGTTCGTCTGCACTACCGCGATGGTAGAAGGCGGAATCCACGGCATTGCCAGGCAGTACGCCGTCACGCCGATCGCTCCGGTCAGCAGGAAAACCATCCGAAAGCTTCTTCCGATCGATGCCATCGCATATGCCGCGATCATAAGCGCCAGCGCGAGGGCGGCGAGCCAGTTCGCCAATACGGCGGCGGCGAAGGAGATCGCCGCGATCCCGAAGTAACGGGCTCGACGGCGGGTTATTGCGAGGTCGAGGAATAACAGCCCGACAGGCAACAGCGTCATCCCCGCAATATGGGGACCTTCGCCGTAGAAGACCAGCGCCTGCAACCGCCGCGGATAGAAATGGCCTCCCAAGTCTGTCGCAATCACGGGAATCAGCCACGCCGAGATCGACAAAGAGGAATAGATGGCTCCGGCGACGAAAGCCGCCCAGCGGGACGCCGTCAGCCGCAGGGCGAGCGCGAAAACTGTAATGGGTCCCATGCAATATGCGAGCGCCGTTACCCAGTGATGCGCGCGCGCCGGCGACGCGCCGGACACTTGTGCCGCGAACGCGACCGCCAAGTGCAGAAGCGGCGGATACGTATTCTGAAACGGCACGCCGCCGTACCACAGCGGAAACCATGTCAAGTCCCGCCAATGCGACATGACATACCGGCTGATGCCGATATAGGCGCCTTCAATGGATCCCATGTGGCGCAGGTACTCGATCCGGAACAGCTCGCGGCAGATGTAAAAGTTAAGTAGAAAAAGTGCGAGCGCGAGCAGAAGGGTCCGCGTGCGGCCCGCCTGAAATAGCTTTTTCAGCAGCGGCAAGAGATCCATGATAACCGTACACGCCGTATAACGTACAATCGTGAATTCTCCATGCGAATCCTCGACGTTGGCTGCGGGATCAATAAAAAGGAGGGCGCGATCGGCATCGATCGCAACCCGTCGCAGCCGCGCGGATGTCCTTTGTGAACTGGACCGCTTCCCGTATCCGTTTCGCGATTCGAGTTTCGACGCGCTACAGGCGGTGCACGTCATCGAGCACGTTTCGGACGTGATTCGCACCATGGAGGAGTTTCACCGCCTGGTGCGCGCCGGGCGGCGAGGTGTATATCGTCACGCCGCACTACACGGATTTCAGCTCGTTTTGCGATCCCACGCATCGCTGGCACCTGAACAGCTTTTCGCTGCGCTATTTCGGCGAGGACCATGGTGGCTTCGGCTACTATTCACATCCGCCAGATTTGAAGAGATTTCCGTTCGCGTGAAGCTACTAGCTTTGTGGAGATGGACTGGGATTCGAGCTGGCTGGTGAACGCGTTTCCCGCGTTACCGCCGGTTCTGGGAACACTACCTGTGTTACGTGGTGCGCGGCAAAGTGATCGAGTGGCGGCTCAGGGTGGTTAAGTGATCGGAAGCTGGCTTGATAAACTTCGGGACCGCCGGCGGCGGAAAACATGGACCGCGACTGGGCCAACGGCCGTCGCGGCGAAGACCTGGCTCATCGATTTCTGAACGCCAAGGGTTCATCATCGTTGCGCGGAATTATCGAACCGCTTCGGGCGGCGCGGAAGCGGATCTGATCGCATGGGAGCGCGATGTTCTGGTGATCGTCGAGGTGAAAACGCGCACGTCCACGGAGTTCGGCCCTCCGGAGCGCGCGATCGGCGAGGAAAAACGCCTCCATCTGTTGCGGGTCGCGCGCGGTACGTGCGCAAGACTGAAATTCCTTGGGACCGCGTCCGCTTCGACGTGGTCACCATCGTTCTCAGCGATCCGCCGGAGATCACGCTGATTCGAGACGCTCTGCCGAATGCCATGAGGGCAACCGTTTAGAATCGATTCATGGATGCAGAAAAACGCCGGCTGCATCTCGGCCATGCGCCGGGAGCAGCACTGGCGGCGCTGGGGTCCCTATCTCTCCGAGCGCGCCTGGGGCACGGTGCGCGAAGACTACAGCGCCGACGGAACCGCCTGGGAGTATTTTCCGTTCGAGCACTCGCACCTGCGGGCGTATCGCTGGGGCGAGGACGGCATCGCCGGCATCTGCGATAATCACCAGCGCCTGTGTTTCGCGCTGGCGTTCTGGAATGGCCGCGATCCGATCCTGAAAGAGCGGCTCTTCGGCTCACCGGCAATCAGGGCAATCACGGCGAGGATGTGAAGGAGTATGTACTACTACCTGGATTCCACGCCGACGCACTCCTACATGAAGTGCCTGTACAAGTATCCGCAGGCCGAGTTTCCCTATCAGCACTGCTCGACGTAAACCGCAGCCGGACCCGGCAGGATCCCGAATTCGAGCTGATCGACACCGGGATCTTCGATGAGAATCGCTACTTCGACATCTTCGTCGAGTACGCCAAAGCCGACGCCAACGACATTCTGATCCGCGATCACGGTGACGAATCGCGGGCCGGAGACCGCGCCGCTGCACCTGCTGCCGACGCTGTGGTTTCGCAACACCTGGACGTGGGACGCCAGGAGCCGAAACGGCCGTCGCTGCGTCACGCCGACGGCGCGATCGACGATCGAGCACGCGAGACTCTGGGCTCGTACCGGTTCACGCTGGACGGCCAGTCCGCCGCTTCTGTTCACCGAAAACGAAACCAACGCGCAGGCGCTGTGGGGACTCGAAAACGCGCGACCCGTACGTGAAGGACGCGTTTCACCAGCGCGTGATCCACGGCCGCGAGGACGCGGTGAATCCGGCGCAAACGCGGCACCAAGGCGTGCGCCTGGTATCAGATTCGACCTCGCGCCCGGCCAAACCGAAGATCGATTCGTCTGCGCCTGACCGAGCGCACCGAGCCTATCGCGCCTGGTGCCATCGACGGATTTCGACGGGCTGTTCGCGGAACGAATCGCGCGAGGCCGACGAATTCTACTCGCTTCGCGCCCGCCGACTCTGTCCGAGGACGGAAAGCGGGTCCAGCGGCAGGCCTTCGCCGGGCTGCTGTGGTCCAAGCAGTTTTATCACTTCGTGGTCGAGACATGGCTGAAGGGCGATCCCGGCCAGCCGACGCCGCCGGCAGCGCGCTGGCACGGACGCGACTCGCAATTGGGTCCACCTGTACAACGAAGACGTCATCTCGATGCCCGATAAGTGGGAATATCCCGTGGTATGCGGCCTGGGACCTGGCGTTTCACATGATCCCGCTGGCGCATGGTGGATCCGGATTTCGCGAAGAGCCAACTGAAGCCTGTTCCTGCGCGAATGGTACATGCATCCGAACGGGCAGATTCCCGCCTACGAATGGGCGTTCGGCGACGTGAATCCGCCGGTGCACGCCTGGGCTTGCTGGCGCGTGTTTCAGATCGACCGCAAGCTCACCGGGCATGCCGGACTACGCGTTTCTGGAAAGCGTGTTTCACAAGCTGCTGATGAATTTCACCTGGTGGGTGAATCGCAAGGACTCCGACCGGCAACAACATCTTCGAAGGCGGCTTCCTGGGCCTGGACAACATCGGCGTGTTCGACCGCTCCACGCCGCTGCCCACGGGCGGCTATATCGAACAATCCGACGGCACCAGTTGGATGGCGATGTTCTGCCTGAACATGCTGAAGATCGCGCTGGAGCTGGCCACCAAGGTCGATCCGATTTACGAAGACGTCGCCAGCAAGTTCTTCGAACATTTCCTGTACATCGCGCACGCCATGAACGGGCTTGGCGACGGCGGGCTGTGGGATGAGACCGACGGCTTTTTCTACGACCGCCTTGCGCCTGCCGGACGGGCAGATCGATCCCGATGCGCGTGCGGTCCATCGTCGGCCTGATCCCGCTGTTCGCGGTGGATACCATCGAGCCTGCAGATCATCGAACAGCTGCCGGGATTCCGCCGGCGCATGGAGTGGTTCATGCAAGCATCGGCCGGATCTGTGCGGGAACATCGCCTCGCTGTCCCGCGAGGGCATGGAATCGCGCCGGCTGCTGAGCCTGCTGGCGCGCTCGCGGCTGATCCGGGTGCTGGAACGAATGCTCGATGAAGACCGAGTTTCTTTCGCCGCACGGCATCCGCTCCGTGTCGAAGTATCACGAGGCAGCATCCGTTCCGTGCTGCCGGTCGACGGCCAGGAATATCGCGTGCGATTATGAGCCGGCCGAATCGAGCACCGGCGCTGTTCGGCGGCAATTCCAACTGGCGCGGACCGGTGTGGTTCCCGGTCAACTATCTGCTGATCGAATCGCTGCAGCGGTTCAACCACTACTTCGGCGACGACATACAGGTGGAATTTCCCACCGGCTCGGGACGGCGGATGAATCTGGGCGACGTGGCCGCTGAACTGTCGCGCCGGCTCTCGCGGATCTTCCTGCGCGATTCCAACGGCCGCCGGCGCGGTGTTCGGCGGCAGCGGACAAGTTCCAGACCGATCCGCATTTCCGCGATTACGTGCTGTTCTACGAATACTTCCACGGCGACAACGGCGCGGGCATCGGCGCCAGCCATCAGACCGGCTGGACGGCGCTGGTGGCGAAGCTGCTGCAACAAAGCGGCGAATAACTATCGCAGAAGCTTGCGGTGCTCCTTCAGGATGCACTTGTCCATCACCACGTCGAGTCCAGCGGCTCGCGCGCGACCGGCGCCGTCTTCATGAATCACGCCTTCCTGCAGCCATAGAGCCTTAGCCCCGACGCGGATCGCCGATTCGACGATTCCCGGCACATGCTCGGGCCGGCGGAAAACGTCGACGATGTCGATTTTTTCGGGTACGTCTTCCAGGCGCGCGTAGCTCTTCTCGCCGAGCACTTCGGTCTCATTCGGATTCACGGGAATGATCCGGTAGCCCAAGCGCTGCATGTACTCCGACACGCCGTTGCTCGGGCGCATCGGGTTGCCCGACAGGCCCACCACGGCGATCGTCTTAGCGGACTTCAGAATCTCAGGAATGCTCGCATCGAGTTTGAGTATCTTTCGAAAGCGCTCGATCTCCTTGGGTGTCAAGAGCGCGATATCGGCCCGGCGGCAGATCCAGCTCGAGAAATCCGATCTTCACGCGCCGCAGCTTCTCCACCAGCCGGCCGAAATGTTTGAACATGATCGCGGATCTGATTCTGCCGGCCCTCCGCGATCTTCACCTCGTACCATGGATTCGCGCCGTGCTTGATCCGCTTCAGCTCGGCCGGCGAGGTTTTGCGGCCGTGCAAGCGGAACGCCTTCGCGAAATACCTTCTCCTGTTCCTCGGTCAGCGCGCCGTTCACCTTCACGACGTAGGTCTTGATCACGTGGCTGGCGGGAGCCGTGATGCGATGCGCGAACTCGCCGTCGTTGGTCAGCAGCAGCAAGCCCTCGCTGTGGTAGTCCAGGCGGCCCACCGGAAAGACGCGCTCCTTCACGCCGCGCAGCAGGTGCATCACGGTTTCGCGGCCCTCCGGATCGGACACCGTGGTGACGCAGCCCTTGGGCTTGTTCAGCGCGATGTAGATGTGCCGCTTGGGCTTGCTGCAGCAGCTGGCCGTCGACCTTGATGTGGTCGGTTCGAGGTCGGCCTTGGAGCCGAGTTCGGTCACCGTCTCGCCGTTCACCGTGACGCGGCCTTCGACGATCAGCTCCTCGGCCTTGCGCCGGCTGGCGATGCCCGCTTGCGACAGAATTTTCTGTAGACGCTCTTCAGCCATTTTCAGGCGGCGTTTCGGCGGCTGAACTTCGGGCTGCGGTTTCCTGACGGCGGGTTCCGGCTTCGACAATCTCCAGGCGGCCCAGCTCCTCGAATTCCTTCAGCGTCGGCAGCTCGCTCAAGTCCTTCAGCCCGAACTGCACCATGAATTCCTTGGTGGTCTTGTACAGGATCGGCTTGCCGACCACGTTCTTGCGCCCGGATTCCGCGATCAGCTTGCGGTCGAGCAGCGTCTTCAGCACGCCCGCGCCCTGCACGCCGCGAATCTCCATGATCTCCGGCGCCGTCACCGGCTGCTTGTAGGCGATCACCGCCAGAGTTTCCAGAGCCGGCAGCGACAGCTTCAACGGCGGCGTGAGCTTCTTCACGAACGCGCGCACCGCCTCGTGATGCTCCGGCCTTGGTGGCCATCTTGTAGCCGCCCGCCACTTCGCGAATGGTCAGGCCGTGCTCCGGCTTCGCGAACTCCGCCACCAGCTCGTCCAGCAGCCGCTTGACCTTATCGATCGGCTGCCCCAGCGCCGCGGCGATCTGCTGCGCGGAAAGCGGCTCGTCGGTCACGTAGACGATCGCTTCCAGGATCGCCTTCAGCTGCGCGTCATCGTCCGGCCGCGGGACGCTCTTCGGCCAGTTGGGTTACGTCCGAGTTCATCCATTCGTGCGTTCTAGTTATATCCTTCCTCGATGGCGGTCATCACGCTCTTCCGCCGCCGAATGCCGCTTCGAATCCCTTCAGCCGCTTCAGTCCGATCTCGCCGAACGAGTCCTTCTTGCACCAGCCCGACGGCCTGCAGCTTCACCAGCTCCAGCAGCGCCAGGAACAGGCAGATCATGGCGCGCCGGCTGCGCTGGCGCTCGAATAGCTCGCGCGCGGAAACCGGCTCGTCGCGCGTTCCTTCTCGAAAACATTGCGCAGATAGCGGATCATGTCCGGGACCGAGACGTCTTCGGTGCCGATTTCATAAACCGGCCGGTTCTTGGCGCGCTCCAGCACGCCCTGAAAGGTCTTCACCAGATCGAACAGCGTGACGGCCAGCCCGGGATCGTCGTCCTCGGCGCGGAACTGCTCCATCTGCGGATTCGACCACACCGCTTCTTCGATCACGCGCTTCTGATGCAGCATCTCGGCGGCGGCTCTTGAAGCGCTCGTGCTCCAGCAGCCGGTCGACCAGTTCCTTGCGCGGATCTTCCTCCGGCAGCAGCTTTTCGAGCTCCGGATCGCGCGGCAGCAGCATCTGCGACTTGATATGGATCAGCGTCGCCGCCATGTACACGAACTCGGCGCTCAGCTCGATGTCCATCTCCACCGCCTGCTGCATGTATTCGAGATACTGCGGCGTGATCTGGGCGATGGGGATGTCGTAGATGTTGATCTCCTGCTTGCGGATCAGGTCCAGCAGCAGGTCGAGCGGGCCATCGTAGTGTTCCAGGTGGAAATTCAGCGGCGACGACACTTCTATCTAGAATAACAGGGGCGACTTCTTCTTTCGACCTTGTTCCTCTTCCGCGCTCGGTGAAATACAGTTTGACATTCACTGTGTGAGACTTCTCGTCGATGTTCGTCTCGGCGCGCGTCTTGCCCAGATTGTCGAACAGGTTCTGGTCGCGGATGCCCTTCAGAAACGAATCCGGGTACTCCGGCTGGAACGGCGCGCCCGGCTTTAAAGTCCAGATCTTGCGGATTTCAGGTTCGCGTGACGATGTCGAGACCTTCGATTTCAAGCTTGCCCATGGTAAACAGCGGCCCGGGATCCAGAACCTCCGTTATGGCGACCGCGTGGTCCGCGTCGTTGACCTGCCGATCGACGTGTCCGCTGACACGCAGATAGCCTTTGCCACGGTAACGCTCGAAGACTCGCTCCATGCCGGCCTTGATTTCATCGAAATTGGCGATGTCCTTGGCTTTAAGATTTGGCGGTCTTCTGCACATCGGCCATGTCGGCCTGCGCGACGCCGGAGAACGTCACTTCGCCCAGATTGTAGGACGGGCCTTCGCTCACCGTGATGGTCACGATCACGCCGTCGACCAGAGGGGCCTGCTTGCTGGCGATCTTCGGAAATGCGACGCGGATGCGCCCGCGCGCTTCGTATAACGGCCGGATGCTCGAATCGAGAAGCATGCGAATCGTGGTCTCGCTGAATCCCGTACCGACGGCGACTTCGGCGAACGTGCTGATCAGGAGTGTCGCGGGTAGAACTTCATTGCCCGTGAATCGAACTTCGGCCACCTGCATGCGCGGCGTGTTGGGGCGGAACACGATCATCAATTGTCCGGGCACATCCGAGTAAAGTTTTCCCGTCACCTTGACGCCTTCTCCCAAATTTTTTCCAAGCACGTTTTGGAGCGCGGCGACGTAGCGATCCAGCACTTCCTTCGTGGCCGGAATTTTGTCCCCGAGGATCGGTTCCTGCTTGCGCAGCGCCGCGCGAAGCGCGTCGTCGGCTAACGGAAGTTCCTCGAAACGGTAGGGATAGAGCTGATCGACCTCGACCACCTCAATCAGGCCGTCGTAACCTTTGTTGTCGGCGCTCGGCTTGAATTCGTAGCCGACGCTTTCAAACGCTCCGGTCGCGAGCAGCCGATTGCGGGCGTTATCGAAATCGGATTTCACTACCGGCGATCCGATTTTCAGCCCAGATACCGCGATAATCTTTTCCGCCGCAATCGCGCGGATTCCCCTGGACCTTCAATGTCTCGAGGGGATAAACAGGCGCAGGCTCCGCGGGCGGCGCTGGGGGATGTCGCACGTTTCTTCTGTTGAGCCGCCGCGGACAACGCCATAACGACGGCCAATAGCCAAACTCCCGGCGTCCGTCGCAGCTTCATTCGAACTCAACCGTGATGTACATCAGCTTGCCGTTGCGCTCGATTTGCAAGATCGCGGGATCGCCCAGCTTCAGTGCGTCCAGCGTGGCGCGCAGCGCCTTGATGGAGACCACCGGCGTGCGATTCACCTCGTAGATCACGTCGCCCGCCGCCAGCGCACCGCCCGTGTAAGGAGGATTCGGGGAGCGCGCCGCCACCACGATTCCATAGTCGTGGCGCAGATTCCGGCAGCATCGCGGCCAGTTTCTCGTTGATCTCGATCCCCAGAATGCCGAGCTTCGGATACCAGATTGTCCTCTGGATTCACCATGTCGGCGAATCGCTGCGGATCGTCGTCGCGCTCGATCACCGGAACCGTATAGTCCAACTTTTGCCCGTCGCGCAGCACCGTCAGATTGACCGTCTCGGATAGTTTCAGGCGCAGGATTGCAGTCTCCAGTTGCGGAGCGTCCTCCATGGTCCGCCCGTTCAGCGTGAGCAGAATATCGCGCACTTTTAGTCCGGCTTTGTCCGCGGGTCCGTCGGGAATCACGTCGGCAGCGATCACGCCCCAATCCTGCGCCAGCCGCAAACCCTTCGCCATGGCCGGCGTGATGGTCTGCGCGACGATCCCGATGTGGCCGCGATGCACATGCCCATCCTTGCGGATCTGGTCGTAGCTGTTGCGAACCGCGTTGCTCGGAATCGCGAAGCCGATGCCTTCGCTGCCGCCCGATTGCGTCAGGATGAATGTATTGATTCCGACCACTTTGCCGTCAATATCCACCATCGGGCCGCCGCTGTTTCCGGGATTGATGGGCGCGTCGGTCTGCACATAAACCATAGGATCCTCCGCATGCAGACGCCGCGCGACGGAGCTGACAATTCCCATCGATGCCGATCCTTCCAGGCCCAGCGGATTGCCGAACGCCATCACCAGTTGTCCCTGCCGCAGATCGTTACTATCCCCGAACGCCAGGAACGGCAGACCGGTTTTCTCGATCTTGATCACCGCCAAGTCCATATCGTGATCCAGGCCGACCACCTTCGCGACCAAGGTCGCTTCGCGCGCCTGCTGCGGACTCGACGAGGCCAGCCGCACCTCGATCTTCCGCGCGCCTTGCACTACGTGGTTATTGGTGACGATGTAGCCGTCGGCCGAAAGAATCACTCCTGATCCGGTGCTGCGCTGCGTCGAAAGCAGGCTGCTGGCGCTGGTGCTTTCCGTCTCATCGGAAGCCACGTAACCGGTCGAAAAAATCTGGACTACGGACGGGCGCACGTGAGCCGCGAGGGTTTCGAAAGAGGAACTGAGATCACGCAGCGATTCCGTCTTGCGCGGCGCCGTCTGCGGGAATAAGGACGGTGCAAGGAACATCACCGCGCCGAAGAGAGAAATCGGGTGAGCGCGCATCTACCATTATGGTGACACAGACGCTGCGAATCGGCTAAAACTGGTCCTGATCCTTGCTCGTTCTGATTTCAAAGTGCATGTCTTTCGGCGCGGCAACCGTATAGTCCGGCGGGACTTCGAACATCGTATGCAGCGGCTCACTGCGATTGATATTAGTGAGCTTGTACACCGATTCTCCGGTGCGCGGATCGCTGCGCTTGGACATTACCGTGACTTGAAGTTCCGGTGAATACCAGCGCTCCGAGACGATGTTGATATCCCGCTCATTGCCGATCTGCCCCGCGGGAATCGTTACGGTGGTGCGAGTCCCTTCCGCCTGGACGCCTTCGATCAGCTGCGTGCCGAGCTGCTCGACTTTAGCCGGCGATTTCCCGTTCGCGTTCATCGAACTGGACGTAACCGTCCTTTCCGAATAAATCACCACCGGCGCGGAACCCGTGGCCGACGGCGGTGGCGGCAATGGCATGGCCTGCCCGTCCACCGATCCAAAAGCTCGAATGGTCATCTTGGCCTTGTCCATCGCGCCTCCCATCGACATTGGCATCTTTTGCGCCGTATGAGCCTTCGCGTCGAGCGAATAGCTGACCTTCGCCACCGGGTCTGAGATGAACACCGCTTTGGCAGGCTCCCCTTCGGCGTTCCAGGCGCCCAGCTTCGTGATCGACTCTTCGCGGCGCTCCCGCCCTTCGCTGTCGCGATAAAGAGTCGACGAGGAACGGTTCACGATGTGGCTTCCGTCCGCCAGCGTCTGGGTGCTCTCTGTCAGGGCTTCGGCAGAATATGGCGCGCCTTTTACCGGATTCCCGTTGAGCAGTTGGCCGCCCACGTAGGCGAACGTCTGTTCCATCGTGCGGGCCTTGACCTCGTCGATCATCTTCCTGGCTGCCGCGTCGGACACGTCCTGGGCGCAAGCCGCGGCCGCGAAAAGCACAATAGCTAGCGTTTTCATCGTCGTTCTCCTTAAAAGGCTCACTGAGAATATTTCACAAACCGGATCGCCGTCGCCAAACCTTCTTCGCTCACCAGCACATCGGCCTGGACCCGGTCTGAAAGCCGATCCTCACGAACCGGCAGGCCGACGGCTTGCATCGCCGCTGCGGAAACACTCACACGCACCAACTCCCCGCGCTCCACCGGCGGAGCAACGTCCACCAGCGGGAAAAAATCGGTAACCATCTCCCGCGGCGGGGCACGGCGAACCCGTGGGTTCTTCCGCGTCGCAGGCGCGATCGCCGGAGCGGCATGTGACACACTAAGCGGCTCCACGGCCTTCGGGGCCGCATGAGCTTTCTCCTGCCGCGGGCGACGCTCGTAAGTCGACAGAATCGCCACCAGCACCGCCGCCGCGGCCATCGCCCAAGCCGCGATCTTCTTCATCCTGCGCTGACGAACCTTGCCGCGAAACGCGAGACGCAGCTTTCCTTCTACGGCTGGCGCTGCTTCCGTGGCTCGATCGGCGTCCGCCAACGCCCGCAGCGCCGCCAGAATATCTTGTTCCGGACTCATGCGACACTCTCCCCGGCGCCCGCCGTCGCCGCCCTTCCCCGTAACTTCCGCGCAAGCATTGCCCGCCCCCGATTCAGCCGCGACCGAACCGTCCCCACCGGACACCCCAGCACATCCGCCGCATCCTGATAGCTCACGTCCTGAAGATCGCACAGCACCACCGCTTCGCGATACGTCGCCGGAAGACTCAGCACTGCACGCCGAACCTGGTCGATGGTTTCGCGCCGTGTCAGATCTTCCAGCAGGTGGTCCTCGCCCGCGGAATCTTCCAGTTCCGCATCCGTCCAGCGATCTTTTTCCAACCGCCGCAACACGCAGTTGCGCGCGATTCCATACAGAAAGGACGCCAGCGCTCCCCGTGCCGGATCGAATCGCCGCCCGTGCTCGATCAAGGTCATGAATACTTCCTGCGTGACGTCTTCGGCGATCACCACGCTGCCCGTCATCTGCATCGCGAACCGATACACCGCGCCCTGCCGCTGGCGATAGAGCAGCGTGAACGCGTCCTCATCGCCGGCCAACATCCGGCTGAGCAAGTCGTGATCTGAGGTCTGCACCATCACCTGTGACGGCCACTTGCAACTTCTGATAGGATTTCCATTGCGGCCCGCGGTTCGTTCCACTAAATTTCGCCTTTTCGAAACGGCTCCGCATCACGCCACATCCATTGATTCATATGAAGATCTTCGCGGTTTCGGTTTTTCTTCTCACTTCCATCGTCTGCGCCCAGCCGATTTCGTTCGGCGTCCGAGGCGGTGTCCCGTTCGCAGGCGCGTTTTCCGATGTTACGACGACATCCGGCAGCAGTTTTGTGCGAACGTTTTCCGATTCGAACGAATTCGTGATCGGTCCCATGGTCGAACTCCATCTTCCTCTGGGCCTGTCGGTGGAGGGCGACGCGCTCTATCATCCTTTAAACCTTACGCAGGAGATCAACAACGGCACGGCGTTGTTCCACAATGCTACGAATGTCAACTCTTGGGAGTTTCCGGTGTTAGGCAAGTACCGGTTTCTCCATCTTCCCTTGATAAAGCCCTACGTCGAAGCTGGACCGAGCTTTCGCGCGACGGGATCGGCAGTCAGCGGCTATTTCTCAAAGGCCGGTTTCACCTTCGGTGTTGGCGTGGAATTGAAGGCGGCCAGAATCCGCATCGAGCCGGAATTACGCTACACGCGCTGGGGATCGGACGCCAGCATCGCCGCCGCGCAGGGCTTTGCTCCGTCCAACCTGAATCAGGCTCAGTTTCTGATCGGCATCACGTTCTGAGAATTCGGGCCGAATGTTACACTAGAAAATAAATGACATACGACGTGATCGTCATCGGGAGCGGTCCCGGTGGGTACTCGGCGGCCGTTCGCGCGGGCCAGTACGGCCTGAAAACCGCGATCATTGAAAAAGACCCCAAACTGGGCGGCACCTGCCTGCTGGTCGGCTGCATCCCCACCAAGGCGTTCCTGCACACGGCCGACGTGTGGGAGCGTTTCCTGCATCCCGAAGAAGACGGCATCCATTGCGATAATCCGCGCCTCGATTTCCCGCTGGTGCAGCGATCGCAAGAACAAGATCGTCGCCAAGCACTCCAAGGGCGTCGAGTTCCTGATGAAGAAGAACAAGGTCGACGTGGATCAAGGGCTACGCGCCGCCTGGCCGGTCCGGGCAAGGTGGAAGTGACCGGCGACAGCGGCACGCAGATCCTGGAAACGCAAGAACATCGTGCTCGCCACCGGCTCGGAAGCGCGCATGCTCCCGGGCTTGCAGCCCGACGCCGAAGCGCATCCTCACCAACATCGAAATTCTGGATCTGCGCGAAGTGCCGAAGTCGCATGGGCGATCATCGGCGCGGGCGCGGTGGGCGTCGAGTTCGCGTCCTGCTTCCATCGCTTCGGCACCAAGGTGACGCTCTTCGAAATGCTGCCGCGCATCGTGCCGGTGGAAGACGAAGAAGTCTCGAAAGAACTGGAGCGCGTGTTCAAGAAGAGCGGCATCCGCGTCGAAACCGGCGCGCGCGTCGAAAACATTCAGAAGCACGACAACGGCGTGCGCTTCACCGCGACTCTCGCCGAACGGCAAAGCAGGAAACTGTCGAAGCCGAGACGCTGCTGGTGGCCGTCGGCCGCAAGCCGAACACCGAAAACATCGGCCTGGAAGGCACGCGCGTCGAGCTCGACCGCGGCTTCATCAAAGTGGACCAGTACCAGCGCACCGGCGAGCCGGGCGTCTACGCGATCGGCGACGTCGTCGCGGGCACGCCGCAACTGGCGCACGTGGCCACCGCCGAAGGCATGGTCGCGATCGGCGCACATCGCCGGCAAGCCGGCGACTCCGATCAACAGGAACCGCATTCCCGGCGCGACCTATACCGAGCCGGGCATCGGCAGCGTCGGGCTCACCGAAGCGCAGGCGCGCGCCGCGGGACACAAGGTGAAGATCGGCAAGTTCCCGTTCGCGGCCGAACAGCAAGGCCAGCATTCTGGGGCAGCACGACGGCTTCGTCAAGGTCGTCGCCGACGAAGAATACGGCGAGATCCTGGGCGTCCACATCATCGGCCCGGAGGCTTTCGAGCTGATCAGCGAAGGCGTGCTGGCGATGGAAGCGGAAGCCACCGTCGAGACGCTGATGCACACCATTCACGCGCATCCGACGCTCTACGAAGCCATGGGCGAGGCGTTCAACGCCGTCTACGGACTGGCCATCAATGCCTGAAGTGTCGCGAGTCAGCGGCGGCCGTGCGCGGTTCGCGACCTGGGCCGCATGGGCTATGCGCGACGCGCTGCGAATTGCAGCGTGCCAGTTGGTCGAGCGCCGCAAGCGCGGGGAGATTCCCGATCAGCTGCTGATCGTCGAGCATCCGCACGTCGTCACCATGGGCCGCAACGGGCACGAGGAAAATCTGCTGGCCGACGCCGGAACTGCTGGAGCGCGCCGGCATCGAGTTTCATCACACCGACCGCGGCGGCGACGTCACCTATCACGGCCCCGGCCAGATCGTCGGCTATCCGATCTTCGATCTGCGCGAATGGAAGCGCGACGTGGTCGCCTACGTGCGCGCGATCGAGCAGGTGCTGATCGACGCGCTGGCCGAGTTCGGCATTCAAGCCGGGCGCGTTCGACAGGCGCAACCGGCGTGTGGACCGAACGAGGGCAAAATCGCCGCGATCGGCGTGCACATCAGCCGCTGGGTCACCTCCCACGGCTTTGCGCTGAACGTCGATACGGACTTGAGTTATTTCCAGTACATCGTGCCGTGCGGCTTGACCAAGCCGGTGACGTCGATGCGGGCGCTTGGGTGTCGCACGCGAGCCGCGAACAAGTGATCGCGGCGCTCGAACGCAGCTTCGCGCGCGTCTTCGACCGAGCAATAATGGAGAAAGATATGATCGACGTCGTAATGCCCCAGATGGGCGAAAGCATTGTCGAAGGAACGCTGACCAAGTGGCTGAAGAAGCCCGGCGAGCACGTGGAGCGCGACGAGCCGCTGTTCGAGATCTCGACCGACAAGGTGGACACCGAGATTCCGTCGCCCGCCGCCGGAACGCTTGGCGGAGATTCTGGTGGAGGAAGGCAAGACGGTCGGGATCAACACCGTGGTCGGACGCATCAGCGATGGAGCCGGTGGCATCGGCTGCGCCCGCCGCGGCATCTGCGCCAGCGCCGGCGCCCGCCGCACCGCAGCGCCGTTCCGCAGCGGCTCCTCAGTCAAGCTACCAGCGCCGCCGCCGCCACCGCCACCCGCGCCGGTCGCGGCTCCCGATGCCGACCGTGGTCGAAGAGACCGCCGGCCCGCTCTCGCCGCTGGTGCGCAAGATGGCGCGCGAGAACAATATCGATCTGAGCCAGGTCAGAGGCACCGGCGCCGGCGGGCGCATCACCAAACAGGATCTGGAAGCGTATCTGGCGCAGCAGCCGGCACAGGCCGCGCCGCTGCGCCGCTCCTCCGCCGCCTCCGCCGCAAGCCCCCGCGCCGCCGCAGCCGTGGCCAGCCGTTCCCTGCCGCCAGTTCCCGCGCCGACCCAGCCGCCGACTCCGCAGCGCCAGCCGCGCAGGCACATGCCCGGCGAGATGCCTCGCCACGCGCGTCGAGCCCATGAGCACCATGCGCCAGAAGATCGCCGAGCACATGGTGTTCAGCAAGCGCACCTCGGCGCACGTCACCACCGTCCACAAAGTCGACATGACGCAGCGTCGCCAAGCTGCGCGACCGCGTCAAGGGCCAGTTCCAGGCGCAGTACGGCTTCGGCCTGACGTTCCTGCCGTTCGTGATGCGCGCCGCGACGGCCGCGCTGCGGCAGTTCCCGCTGCTGAACGCGTCCATCGACGGCACCAACATCATCTATCACCGCGATATCAATATCGGCATCGCGGTGGCGCTCGAAAACGGCCTGATCGTGCCGGTGATCCGCAACGCCGACGAAAAGAACGTGGTCGGCTTGCAGCGCTCCATCGTGGATCTGGCCGCGCGCGCCCGCTCGCGCCAGCTCCAGCCCGATGAAGTGCAGGGCGGCACGTTCTCCATCACCAACTTCGGCAGCTTCGGCAGCATCTTCGCCACGCCCGTCATCAACCAGCCGCAGGTGGCGATCCTGGGCGTCGGCAGCGGTGGAGAAGGAGCCGGTGGTGATCGACGACGCCATCGCCATCCGCTCCATGTGCTATCTCGCGCTGACCTTCGACCATCGCCTGATCGACGGCGCGCTGGCCGATCAGTTCACCGGCAAGGTGAAAGCGGTCCTGGAGGACTGGACCGAAGAAGTGATGTAATAAATACGTGACCAGAAGGGCGATGGCTGCTGCTGTTTTCATCGCGCCTGCGCTGCTTGCGGCCGATGCCGCGATTGGCATTCGCGGGCGTCTGGAGACCGGTGAGCAGCCGGTGCTGGTTCTCCCCGGCGGCCGCCGGATCCAGCTTCACGGCGACGATGCCACCATGGGCGTGCTCGCCGATGAGCGGCTCAAGAACGCCGATTTCGAAGTCCTGGGGCACTGGAGCGGGCCGGATAAGTTCGAGGCCGGCCTGATCACTTCGCGCTCGATGTTTGTCCACAAGGACGGCAAGAGCCTGATGGTCACGTACTGGTGCAGCGTGTGCTCGATTCGGACCTATACGCCGGGACCTTGCGTGTGCTGCCGCAAATACACCGACCTCGACTTGCGCGAATCGGACGATCAGTAAATGATCCAGCTTCGCGATGGAGACCTCGCCGTCTCCATCAACACCGCTTTCGGCAATAACGCCGGCTCGATGACGTTTCACGGGGAGGAAATTCTGTGGACCCCGCCGGATTGGCATGCGCCAACGCTCGCCGGAATCCCGCTGCTCGCGCCCTGGGCGAATCGCATCGACGGCGATGCATATCTCGCGAATGGAAAGAAATACCTGCTGAACCCGTGGCTGGGGAATCTACGCTTCGACGCGAATCATCTGCCGATCCACGGTCTGGTCGCCTTCACCGATCGATGGAAGCTGAAGTTCCATGATGCGTCGACGTCAACCAGCCGGCTCGAATTCTGGCGATACCCGGACTGGATGGCGCAGTTCCCCTTCGCGCATGGGATAGAGGTGACGCACCGGCTGCGCGGAGGCTCGCTTGAAGTGGAGACGGCGGTCGAGAATCTTTGCCAGGAACCGATACCGCTGTGCATCGGTTATCACCCCTATTTCCAGCTCACCGGCTCGCCTCGCGACGAATGGACGGTGCGGATCGCGGCGCGCGAGCAGGTGGTGCTGTCGGATAAGCTGATTCCCACCGGAGAAACCAAACCGGTCGCGCCGCGGGACCCGCTTCCCCTGAAAGGCGAGTCGCTTGACACGGTTTTTACAGGCTTGACTGGGGAAGAGTTTGTTCTCGAAGGTCCGGGACCGCGCGTTTCCGTGCGTTTTGGACCGCAGTACCCGGTGGCCATCGTCTATGCGCCGCCGGGGCGAGGATTCGTATGCCTCGAGCCGATGACTGCATTGACCAACGCGTTTAACCTCGCGAATGCCAAGCTACCGCACGTCGCGCCGGGGGAAACCTGGCGCGAGAGCTTTTGGATTACTCCCGGGTAGAGCTATTGAGGCTGCTTCTTTGCCGGCGTGGCCGTGGGTGTCGCCGGAGGAGCGGTCGGCTTGGCCGGGGCAGTCGGCTTGGGCGCCGGAGGCGTCGCCGGACCGGTGGACGGGTTCATTTTGTCGTACAAATCGATGATGTCCTTGGTGATCTCCACCTGGTTTGACGCGTAGATCACCGGCGTGTTTTGATCGCTGACGTTCAAGATCACCGCGTAACCGTTCGCCAGCGCGTATTTCTCGATCACCTGGGTCATTTTGCCGCTCAGTTCGTCGAGCAGTTTCCGCTGTTCCTGGTCGGCTTCGTCCTGCGCGTCCTGCATGTCGCGATTGTAAGCCTTCGTTTTCACGTCGATGGTGCGGGTCAGGTCCGTCTTGGCCGCTTCCGCCATCGCCGCGCCGCCACGTTGCAGTTTGTCTTGCAGTTCCCGGATTTCGGCCGCCTTTCGTTCCAGATCCTTCTTGCGCGGCTCGAGCTTGGCCTGAAACTCCTGCATCGCCTTCTGCCCGTCCTTGGTGCTGACCAGGGCGCTCTGGGCCTGAATGATGCCGACTTTGGTGGGGACGTGTCCGGTGGCTGCTGCGGCCGCAGCGGGCGCTGCCGGGGTGGCAGTCTGGGCGACCACGGCCGAAGCCATCAGAGCAGCCAGAGAGACGAGCGCGAGCTTCTGTTTTTTCACAACTAAACTCCTCATTTAATCTTAATATCCTACACTAGAACGTACGGCCGATAGTGAATCGGAACGTCGACGCCTGCTCGAAGAAAGGGACCGACTGGCCGAACTGCGCCAGGGCGTTCGAAAACGTGGCGGCGTTCGGGAAGTAGCTGCGGTCGGCCACGATGGGCGGCTGAAGATTCTGATCGACGCGCATCGGGTTGTAGGCCCAGTACACGCGGAACGGCGCGTTCACCACCGGCATTAACACCTGGATTTCAAGTCCGGTGGAGATACGCGGGATCTGCGTTCCGGCGGCGACCACGGCGCGGTTCGAAAACGCCGCTTCCGGGAACATCGCGTTCAAGCTGCGAGATGCGGTCCGGTTTAACTGCAACTGGCTGCCGCGCGAGAGCTTGTCCATGCCGGCGTCGACGAAAATAGCCAGCGTCACCGGCCCGAAGATGGGAATGCGGTACTCGACGTTCCCCACGCCCACGGTATCGCCGCCGGGAAACACCATCTGATAGGTCGGAATGGTTTGGTAGACGTCCGACTGAGGTTCGATTGCCGTTGGCGTCGAGTCCGCTCTGCATGCGCGGCGTGCCGTCGTTGTTCAGAACGTGGACCGTGGCTTGGTTCGGCACGCATGCGATCGGGCTGATGCCCCAGATGTCGAATCCGCGAATGTCGTTTTCGCCGCCGATGTAGAAGCGATTGAACGGAGGCGCCACCTTGCCGCCGTAGCCGGTCACCTACTTGCCGAGCACGTGAAATGCCGATCACGTGCTTCGGATTCAGCGGCGACTTGTGGAAATACTTGGCGTCGAGCACCGGCTCGAATCTGGTTGACGTTGCCGCCCAGGAAGCTGCCCGAGGAACTGCAGGGAGAACGAAACCGCCTTCCCGGCCGTCGGAGTGATGGGGTGGTTGACCGAGTTGTAGGTGTAGCTGGGGGTGATGGTCGACGTGCGGATGCCGCTCAGCGAATTGGGTCCGTTGATGCTCTGGAAGTTGAGGTAGTCGAAGTAAGTGGCCGCCGCGTCGGTCAGCGTCTTGATGTTCTGAATGGTGTAGCCGTAGCTGATGCCCAGCGCGCGCGAAACTGCGCTTCAGCGGATAGCTGGCGAAGGTGGTGAAGCCGTGCGAATTCGAAACGTAGTTGAGCAGGTTCTGGGTGCCCAGCTGCGTTGTACAGCGGAATCAGGTTGTGCGCCGGCCAGAATCGACGCCTCGCGCGCCTGGTCGTAATTGAACCGCGACGTGAACACGGTGAAGCCGACCTGCAGCGGCATGTCGAACAAGTACGGCTCGGTGAAGCCGAATTGCGCGCTGCGTCTGCACGCGTGCCGAGCTGCGTGGACAGGCTGAGCGTCTCGCCCAGCCCGAGGAAGTTGTTGGTGGAATAGGAGAAGCCCATGAAGCTGCCGGCAGATGCCGGAAACGCCGCCGTTCAACTGCATCGAGTTCTTGCCGCGCTCCTTCACCTTGAGCGTGATATCGACGGTGTTGGTCTTGGTGTCGCGCTTGATGTCGGCGGCTTCGTCCTCCTTCAGCACTTCGAAATAGCCGAGCTGGTTCAGGCGCAGGATGCTCAGCTCCCACAGGTGCGTGTTGAACACGTCGCCTTCGTCGATCAGCAGCTCGCGGCGGATCACTTTGTCGCGCGTGGTGGTGTTGCCCGAGAAATCGATGCGGCGCACGAAGAACTGCTTGCCTTCGTCGACGGTCAGCGTCAGGTCGATCTTGTCGGTGTTGGGAATCGGCTCGAAGCTCGGCTCCGCCACGAAATCGATGTAGCCGAACTGGCCGTACAGTTTGCGCAGATCCTCGAAGCCCTTGCGCAGCTTGGCGGTGGAGAACACGTCGCCCTGCTGCATCCGGAACACGGGTTTGCAGATCAGCGTCCGGGGTGCGGAACAGCTTCACGCCGACGAAGTTGATGTTGTTCAGGTGATACAGGCGGCCTTCTTCCACGCTGATATGAATGTTGGCGGCTTTGCCCGGGCTGGTTCGACTTGATCAGCGGCAGCCGGAATTTGCCGCCGCCGACGGTCGACGACTGTCCACTTTCGCGTCGGTGGTTTGCGCGGTGAAATAGCCGTTGTCCTGGTAGAACTGCTGAATGCGCTGCTGGTCCTCTTCCAGCTTGGTGGAATCGTAGGTTTTGGGGAACAGGTTCTCGAAGAAGATCGAATACGGAATGCCGATAGGGATGCAGATTCTTCATCGCCCGCGGATCAGCAGCAGGTCGCTGAATGTGCGTCGTTGCCCGTCGAAGTTGATCTTGCCGACCTTCACCTTGGGTCCTTCGTCCACTTTGAAGGTGACTTCGAGCGAGGACGGGCGGAACCTGGCTGGATCTCCGGCTCCACGGTGGCGAACTGGCGCCCGCGCTCGGCCAGGTATTCCTGCAGGACCACGCGGGCGCGCTGGACCTTGTTGGGATCGTACTGCGATTCCGACGCTGAGCCCGACCTTGCGCTCCTTGAACCGGTCCAGAATCTCGGAGATGGTGATCGACTTCATGCCGTCGTACTTGATGGAGCGGATGACGCGCCGCTCGGTCACGACGAACGTGATGATCCAGCCGGTCCTGCCCGGCTCCCGCTCCATGCGGATGTCGTCGAAGCGGCCGGTGTTCCACAGCGCCATGAAATCGCGGTGCAGCTGCTCCGGTCGTACTGGTCGCCTTTCTTGGTGAAGATCAGTCGCGCGCAGCGTGTCCTGAGGAACGCGGCGGGCGCCGCGGAATTCGATGCTCTCGATGACGTTCTCGATCGGCTGATTGGGTTTCGCCTCCTCAGTGGCGGGTTTGGGGGCCTCGAGTTTCGGTGCCTGGGGTTTGGGGGGCTGCGGCTGATCGGTGGACTCGGGGACGGCTTCAAACGGATTGTTCTTCTTCTGTTCCGCGGGTTTGCTCTGCTCTACGGGCTTGGGAGGAGGCGGCTGAGGCGGCGGTTGCTGCTGTGGAGGCGGCGATTGCTGTCGCTGCTGGGAAAACACGGGGAACGAGCACAGCAGACAGACCACCACCGCGCGCAGGCTTCCAGGCCTGGAAAACGTCATCTAACCGGGTTCCTTTCCACTCTGCGCTTAACAAAGGACGCCCACCTGCCGCTGCTGGTTTCACCGAAGACAGACAGAATCACATCGGAGCGATACGGCGCAAGCGTGAAACCGCTATTCTAGCAGAACATGAGGCCGGGATTCACACGCGCAAGGGGTTTATTCTGACTTCTGGGTCTCCATGAAACGCCGCGTCGTCATCACCGGAATGGGGGTCGTCAGCCCGAACGGCATCGGAACCGAAACCTTTTGGGCGGCGACACGGGCTGGGGTCAGCGGGATCGGGCCCATCACCCGGTTCGACGCGTCCGAATTCGCCGTCCAGGTTGCGGGCGAGGTCAAGGGATTCCGTGAGGAGGATTACGTCTCGCCCAAGGACCGGCCGCACGTGTCGCGTGTCGCGCCGCTGGCAATCGCGGCCGTCCAGGAAGCGCTGGGTTCGGCGGGGATAGAACCCGCCGCGATGACTCGCGACGAGCTGCGGCAGATCGGCGTCATCGTCGGCTCCGGCGGCGGCAGCCACGAGTTTACCGAGGAACAGTACCGCCTTTACCACACCGGCCACTGGCGGCAATGCTCCGTGTACGTGGTGCCGACGTCGACGATCGGAACGCTGGCGAGCGAAGTCTCCATGCGCTTCGGGTTCCGGGGGCCTAGCCACGTGATCTCGACGGGATGCACCTCCTCCACCGATGCGCTGGGGTACGCCTACAGAAATATTCAGTCGGGCGTGCTGGACCGGATGGTTGCCGGGGGCGTGGACGCTCCCATCGCGCCGTTAATTCTGCGCGGGTTCATGGCCATGAGGATTCTCGCCTCCAAGTGGAACGACGTGCCGCAGCGCGCCTCGCGGCCATTTTCGAAGGACCGCGAAGGCTTCGTCATCGCCGAAGGGTCGTGGTTCTTCATGCTGGAGGAAAGAGAGGCTGCGCGCGCGCGGGGCGCCTCGATCCTGGGCGAGATCGCAGGCTACGGGTCGACCTGCGAGGCGTATCATCGTGTCCGCCTGGAAGAATGCGGGGAGGAGCCGGCGCGTGCGATCTCCCTGGCGCTGGAAGAAGCCGGAATCAGCCCTGAAGCCGTGGGGTACTTGAACTACCACGGCACCTCCACTGAGCTGAATGACCGCATCGAGACCCGCGCGGTCAAATTGGCCTTCGGCGATCACGCCTACCGGCTGCCCGGATCGTCTTTGAAAAGTTTGATCGGCCATCCGCAGGGAGCTTGCGGCGCCGCCGGTGTCGCCGCGACACTGCTGGCGATGCGCGACGGCGTTCTACCGCCGACGGCGAATGTCGAAGTTCCAGATCCGGAGTGCGATCTCGATTACATTCCAGAGCCGGGCCGCCGCGCCGATTTCGAGTACGCGGTGGTAAATTGCATCGCGTTCGGCAGCAAGAACTCCGCGCTGGTATTGCGGCGTGCCTGACCTGAAAAAAGTTCTCGCGGGCCTGCGAAAACACTACGGCCAACCCGCGCCTCCACTTACTCGCGATCCGTTCGAGATGCTGCTGCTCGAAAAAGCCGGCTATCTCTGCACCGACGACCGGCGCGAGCGGGCGTTTCGAGAACTGAAAAAACGCGTCGGCACGACACCCGAGAAGATCCTCAATGCGCCGCTGGAATTGTTAACCGAGATCGCCGCGCTGGGCGGAATTTATGCCGACGTGCGGGCGCTGCGGATGCATCAATCCGCCAAACTGGTCAGAGACGAGTTCGACGGCGATCTGCGGCGGGTCCTGGCGCTCGAATTCAAGGGTGCCCGAAAAGCGCTGGCGAAGTTTCCCATGATTGGCGAGCCGGGAGCCGAAAAGATTCTACTGTTCGCAGGAGCGTACCCGCGTCTGGCGCTTGAATCGAATGGACTGAGAGTGGTCACCCGGCTCGGGTTCGCGGAGGAGCACCAAAATTACTCTACGATGTATCGGCGAACTCAGGAAGCGCTTGAACCCGAAATCGCCGGACTCGATTGCGAGCGCCTGATCGCGGCGCACAATCTGTTCCGGCGGCACGGGCAGGAGATCTGCCGCCGCACGGATCCCGCCTGCGGAGCCTGTCCGCTGCGCGCCGAGTGCCGCTACGCAGCCAGCTTCAGCGCCTGATCAGAATTACTCGATTATCTTTTCAGTCGCCGCCGCTTCTTCGGGCTCCAAAATCTCTTCCGAGCGATTGATGCGGTCTTCCTTGGGCGTGTAATAGGAGTGATAATAGGTGTACTTGCTGTACAGCTCGCCGCGGCGCGCGCCGTTGACCACGATGCCTAGCACGTTGTTGTTGCACAGCGATTGCATGGCGCGCGTAACCGAATCGATGGTGGTGTGCCCGATGCGGACCACCAGCAGCGTGCCGTGGCACAGCGTCGAAAGCAGATTGGCGTCGGCCGCGAACAGCAGCGGCGGGCTGTCCAGGATGATCCAGCTGAACAGCGTCGGCAGCCGGTCCAGCAGCAGCTTCACTTCGCGCAGATTCAGCAGTTCCAGCGGATTGATCACCGCCTCGCCCGGCCGGCATGATGTACAGATTCGTTCCCGCGATTTTGCGCATGCGCCTGATGCAGCGGAACCTTGCCCAGCAGATAATCGGTGATGCCCGGGCTGCGGTCGATCCGGAACAGGGTGTGGATGATGGGCCGGCGGAAATCGAAATCCGCCAGCAGCGTCATGTTGCCCGGCCAGGTGCGCCTCGGCCAGCGCCAGGTTCGCGGCCGAGAGCGACTTGCCTTCGGCCGGGGACGCGCTGGTCACCACCACCGAGTGGATCGGCTGCAGGCTCTTCATGTGATTCAGGCGCGTGCGCAGCGTGCGGAACTCCTCCATGGGAGCTTCGTGCGGCCGCGATACGTCGATCAGCAGCGAATCGGGCGCCGTGCGGAAGGGGATCTCCTCCACCTGTTCGAGCAAACCGCTCAGGTTGGGACCCGCATCCAGCGTCGCCGGCGGCCGTGCGCGCCTCGGTTTGCGCCCGTGTGGAAGGCGGAGAAAGCATCCCGGACTTGTTCGGCGCGGCGCAACGCATCATGTACTCGGCTCATCGCTTTGGTTTCCTTATGAGTTAGACCGCCGTTAGATTTTGGTCACGTAGTAATAGACCACCGAACCCGACATGATCACCACCGCCGCCAGACACGCCGTGGTCCAGCCGAGCCAGGCCAAACGCCTGCGGCGGCGCACCACGAAATCGTTTTCGAGCAGCGGAATGCTGCCCAGGATCGCCATCTGCGTATACGCCCGCACGTCTTTCAGATTCTTGAGCGAGGTGTCCTTCATCTCTCGCGCGCCCGCGATCATTGCGCCCAGCAGCAGACCGAGGCCGGCGCCGATCGAGATCACCATCGGACGCTTTGGTTCGGTGGGCGTTTGCGGCAGCGAAGCCGGATCCAGCAACTCCAACAGTGCGCCCTGTTTGCGCGTCTCCATTTCCTGCGAGATCTCGGCTTTTTCGTACTTTTGCTCATTCTCGACGATAACGCTGCTTGGCGACGGCCTGATCCCGCAGCAGGTCGTCATACTCTTTGTCGCCCAGCGGCACCGCGTCGACGCGCGCCTGGTACGCCTTAAGCGACTGGCGAGCGTGTTCCATCTGCTTGTTATAATCCTCGATCTCCAGGTCCTTGCCTGCAATCTGGCTCTGGATCTGCTTGGCGCTGGTGTTCGGCGCTGCGCCTCTCGTTGGCGATCGCCGGAGTCTCGGGCCGGGGCGCAGGCGCCGTTTTGCCTTTCTTGGCGTCTTCTTTAACCTGGGCTTCTTTCTTAGCCGCGTCGTCCTTCAGGACGTCCGCGCGCTTTTGCCTCGCCGTTTCCAGACGGCCCAGCGCGGTCTGAACGTCGGGATAGTTGTCGCTGTAACGCTGGCGTAGAACTCTTAACGCATCCTCCCATTGCGAGATCTCGCGGTCCGCTTCGGCCAGCCGTTCATTTCTCTCCGCCACGCCCGCCGTCGCTTCCGTGGGAGGCAGCTTGTTCAGCTCCGCGATCCGGTCCCTTACGATCCGCAGATTCGATTCGAGTTGCAGTTTGTCCTGGTTGGCGCGGCTGATGGCCGCGTCGAGCGCGGTCACCTGCGACTGCAACGCCTGCATCGATTGCATCATCCCCTGCACTTGATCCGGCAGACGGCCGTTGTTCTGCACGCGGAAGGCGGTGAGCTTGTTTTCGATCTCGTCCAAGTCTTTCTTGGCCTGGTCCTCTTCGTCCTTCATGAACTGCGTGGTCTGAAAGGTTTGGTTGGTCCGGTTGCGGACGTTGGCGTCGATAAATCTTCCCACCAGATCCTGCACCACGCGTTGCGCCAGGTATCGGTCCGAATAAGAAAACGTGACGGAAAAAGCGGGAATGCTGCGGGTGGCGCCCAGGCTCGAGCCCGCCAGGAAGTCGATGTGGATCTTCTTGCGCATTTCGTCGAGAATGTCTTCGATCGGAACACGGGTTTTCTCACGCTTATAGAGATCGTAGGTATTGATGATGGTCGTCAGCACGCCGCGGCTCAGGATCTCCTGCTCCATGGAGGTGATGCGAGTCATACATCTGCTGGTTTACCGAAGATTGCACCATGCTCTCGGGAACCTGCTGAGGCGTGATCTTCACCAGACTGGAGGAAACGTAGCTGTCCGGCCATAGATAAACGCCGATGACGCTCGCCACGACGCAAAACAAAAAGGGGCCGAAAATCCAACCCTTATGGCGGCGCCCGATGTCGATATAATCCTCGACGTCGAGAGCTCTTCGGGCGATACTAACACTTTCGTTTGGCTGCATGCGCGGCTTCTCCGATTCCTAAATCTTCTTTAATGGCGTGACTTTTCCTACTTGACCAGGATGGTGTCGCCGTTTTCAATCAGGACATTCTGATTTTTTTTATTCGTATTCCCGTGTTTTACCCAGTCGTCGTAGTTAAAATGCAGACGCGTCTTGCCGTCCGCCCGCAGGATGATGATGTCCTTTTTGTTGGCGAAAAAGTCGCGGAACCCGCCGGCTTCGGTGATCGCGTCAAATACGGTTTTCGGCAGCACCAGCGGATATCGCATGGGGCGCGCCACCTCGCCCGTCACCGAATAGCTCTTGCTGTTCACCTGGATCACTTCCACGGTTACGTCCGGCTGCGCTTTCATGAATTCGGAGATGGCTTGCTTCAACTGGTCGGCCAGCCGCTGCGGCGTGAGACCGCTGGCCTGCACGTCGCCGATTAATGGCATTGTGATCTTCCCGTCCGGCCGGACGCCCTTGGCGCCGGTAAAGTCGGGTTCGCGCCAGACTCTGATGTTCAGAATATCTTCAGGGCCAATGACATAGCTCTTCGGGTCGATCGGCAGGCCAGTCGCATCGGGGCTGATCGAAGCCGGTACTTTGGGCGCTTCATTCTTTTCGGGGACCGGGGAAGGCGGCGTGGTGGTCGATTGCTGTTGTTGGCGGCCTTGCGCCGCGCAGATGCCGCTGAAAACGATCAGTGCCGCCAGTACCCCTGGACTTCTACGAGCCACGTCTAAACTCCTTTGAACCTGCCGCCAGTGCGGCTCTTTAATCATTGTACAACCTTCAGCCGCTTCACCTTAGCGCACTGCACGCTGCTATCATCGATGAAACAGCCGGGTCCGGAACCCTGTCCAGTTACCGGGGTACCGGAACCCCCGCTAAGTCCAGGAGCCATCTATGAGCTACTTTCTTGCAAAAACAGATCCCGAAACGTATTCCCTCGACGACTTGGAACGGGAAAAGAAAACCGTTTGGGATGGCGTCACGAATCCACAAGCAGTTCGTGCAATTAAGGAGATGCGTCCGGGTGATCGCGTGTTTCTGTATCATAGCGGTGGCGTTTCGGGAGTCGTCGGAATGGCGATCGTGCGGTCGGCGGGCCGGCCGGATCCGAAAAATCCGAAGTCGGCGGTGGCCGATTTCGAATTTGCCGGACGGCTGGAACCCCCGACGACGCTCGCCGAGATCAAGCAATCCAAGGAGTTCGAGGATTGGGCGCTGGTGCGGCAAGGCCGGTTGTCGACCATGGCCGCCCCGAACAAGTTCGTCGAATGGATGCGAAAACGGTACCCAAAGGCGGACATCTAAGCGACAAGCAACGGCTTGAAGTCGGGTAGACTGAGACTTCGATGCCTGCGCTCGGGCAATCCGTCTCCGAACTCGCCGCATCCGCCGCCGTGCGTGCGGCGATGGACTGGTTCCGCCGTGAGCGCGCGTGGATCAACGAGCAACACCTGAAGCTGTGCCGTGTTCCGGCGCCGACGTTTTTTGAGCAAAAGCGGGCCGAATGGATGGCGGAGCGGTTTCGCTCCCTGGGCTGGGAGGCGAAGCTCGATCGGGCGGGCAACGTGCTCGCGTCGCTTCCCGGACAGCGCGATGCGGCGGCGGTGGCCGTGACAGCGCACCTCGATACGGTGCTCGCGCCGCGGTCGCCGGAAGAGATCAAGGTTGTGGGCGACGGCCGGATGCTGGGGCCGGGGGTTGCCGACAACGGCGCGGGACTTGCCGCGTTACTGGCGCTGGCCGCGGCTTTGGAAGGCGGCGCCGCCGGTCGAAAACACGCCGCTGGTTCCCCTCCTGGTCGCGAATGTCGGTGAAGAAGGGCGAGGGCAACCTGAGCGGAATGCGCTATTTGTGCCGTCCTGCAAGCGGCGCGCGATTGAAGGCGTTTCTGGTGCTGGATGGTCCCAACACTGATCACATCACCTGCCAGGCGCTGGCCAGCCGCCGGTTCGACGTCTCCATCACCGGTCCCGGCGGACACAGTTGGAGCGACTACGGCATGGCAATCCGGTTCACGCGCTGAGCCGCGCGGTCACTCTGTTCACGGATGAAGCGTCCGTAGACGCGCAGGCAAGCCCGCGATCGTCGTTTAACTTCGGAGTGATTGAGGGCGGGTCCAGCATCAACTCGATTCCGAGCGAAGCGCGCGCCAAGGTCGATCTGCGGTCGGAGAGCCCGGAGCGGATCGAGCGCATGGCCGGCGCTGCTGGCTTCCATTGTCGAGCGCGCGCTCGAAATAGAGAATGCGCGCAGCGCCGGCGGGCGCGTAGCCGGGCGCATCAAGGAGATCGGCTCGCGTCCCGGCGGCGGGTTGGGTGAAGATGCGCCGATCCTCGAATGCCTGCGCGCGGTGGATACGCACCTGGGCATTCGCAGTCACCTGGATTGCTCCTCCACGGATGCGAATATTCCTTTGTCACTCGGGATGCCGGCAGTATCGATCGGAGCCGGAGGCCAGGGCGGAGGCGCCCACACCGCGGCGGAGTGGTTCCAGCCGGAGGGAAGGGAACTGGGGCTCAGGCGTATCCTGCTGGCGCTGTGCCTGTTGCTCGCCACCGAGTAGGGGTCAGGACGCAACCTTTGTAGCGGGCATTCGTCTATGCCGATAGATAGTCGAGGACTGCTCCCTGAAACCTGACGATGGCGGCAGGCATCCATGGAACGAGACCTCTATTATAATAGTACGAGGCAGGTAAAACATGAAGCTGTTCGACATGAAGCTCTACGACAAGATGCGCCAGCAGAAGCTCTTGTCCACGACGTTACTGCTGGTCACATTGTCGGTGGGGATTCTCATCGGGACGCTGGTCAACACCGGCGTCAAGGCGGCCAGAGATCAGCAAGCCGCGCCGGATGCGGCGCCGCTGGTCATCCCGCAGGCCCAGGAAGTGGGCAACGAGTTCACCAAGCTAGCCAAGAAACTGGACGCGAGCGTGGTCAACATCACGGCGGACTACATGCCCAAGAACTCGCAGCAGACGCACATGCGCCGCAACCCGCAGCAAGATCCCGATGAAGAAGGAAACGACGACAGCATGGACCTGTTCCGGCGCTTCTTCGGGAATCGCGGCGGAAACGGAGCCGGAGGCGGACAGAGCCTGCCGCCGCAGGCGTTCCGCCGGGAGCAATCGGGCACTGGTTTCATCGTCGACAAGAACGGCTACATCATCACCAATCATCACGTGGTTTCGGATTCCAACGGCGACGGGGTGGATCACATCTACGTAAAGCTGCATGGCGACACCACCGAATATCGGGCCAAACTGATCGGCTCGGATCGCGAGACCGATATCGCGGTGATCAAGATTGAGCCGAAGCGCACACTGACGCCGGTGATGATCGGCAATTCGGACGGCGTGCAGGTGGGCGACTGGGCGGTAGCGATCGGCTCGCCATTCGGCCTGGAAGCGACCGTGACGGCGGGGATCATCAGCGCGACGGGGCGGGATTTCCCGGGCTCGCAGCAATTCCAACGCTTCATTCAAACCGATGCGGCGATCAACCCCGGCAACAGCGGCGGACCGCTGCTGAACATCCGCGGCGAAGTGGTGGGCGTGAACACCATGATCGCGACCCAGAACGGCGGATCGCAGGGAGTCGGGTTCGCGTTGCCCATCAACATGGTGGCCAAAGTTTATAACGACATCATTCGCGATGGCCGCGTGACGCGCGGGTCCATCGGGGTGCGGTGGAGCAAGGATAAGGCCGATACGCTGATCAAGGCCATGGGATTCGACCACGGCGTGATCGTCGGCGAGGTCAAATCCGGCGGCCCGGCCGACAAGGCCGGAATGAAAGCCGAAGATATCATCCTCGGTTTGAACGGCCAGCCGATCAAAGACGGCGACGATCTGACCGGTCGCGTGGCGGACACTCCGGTGGGCACGCAGGTGACGCTGAACGTGACCGCGACGGCAAGAAGCTGGACTTCAAGCTGACCATTCAGGATCGTATTCAGGTGTATGCGGATGAACCGAGCGTGGCGGGAAACAAAGCTCCGGCGGAAGAACCTGCCAAGCCTGAGACGCCCTCAACGCAGGTGAAGTTCGGATTCTCACCGCGCGTGGTGAGCGAAGAGGAACGTGAACTGACGCCCGATAAGCGGGGGGTGACCGTAACCCGAGTCGAGCCGGGATCGTTCGCGGAAGAAGTCGGCATGCAGGAGCACGACATCATCATCGCGATCAACCGCCAGCCGGTAAGCTCGGTGGATGACATCAAGAAGGTCCAGTCCACGCTCAAGCCGGGCGATGCCGTGGCATTCCGAGTGGTTCGTTCGTCGCCTGTGGCGGGCCCGCGGGGCCGGACCACTCAGCAGACTGTCACCCGCTTCCTGAGTGGTACTTTGCCTCAGGACTAGCCCGAAGACCCATAGCGTTTTCTGCTAGACTGTTCACTTGCGCCTAATGACTCTTTTGGTTTCGGTGGCTTGGCTGGCCGCCGGGGGGCTTGCTGCGCAGGGTCCCTCGACGGCGCAGAAGAAGACCGCTACCTCCAAGAAATCCGGCTCCAAAGCGAAGGTCGCGTCTTCGGTGGCGAAGCCGACGCCAGCGGGCGCCACGAAGCCCGCTTCGACCGTTGCGCATAAGCGTTCCTCGAGGACCTCGAAACCCGTGGTTGCCAGCCGCAGGTACGTCCAGCAGCAGCCGACGCCCGATCGTTACCGGGAAATTCAACAGTCGCTGGCCGAGAAGGGCTACTTCAGCGGTCCCGTGGACGGGAACTGGGGACCGTCGTCGGTGGACGCTCTCAAGCGGTTCCAGCGCGAGCAGAGTCTAACGGACGATGGAAAAATCGGCTCGTTGTCCCTGATTGCGCTCGGTTTGGGACCCAGGCGCACCCCTCCGGTGGATGCCGCGCTTGGGGACAAGTCCCAGGTTCAGCAGCGTTAACAAACAACATGATCATTGGCGTTCCCAAGGAAGTTAAAGACCATGAGGCACGTGTCGGATTGCTGCCCAGCGGGGCGAAGGCGTTGGTGGAAGCCGGCCACAAGGTGCTGGCGCAGGCCGGTGCGGGCGTCGGCAGCTCGCTGACTGACGAAGAATATCGCCACGCCGGCGCGCAGATCGTTCCGGCCGCGGCCGAGCTCTGGTCGAAGAGCGACTTGGTTGTGAAGGTGAAGGAGCCGCAGCCATCCGAGTATCCATTCCTGCGGCCGGGACTGGTGCTGTTCACCTATCTGCATCTGGCTCCGCTGCCGGAACTGACCGACAAGATGCTCGAAGCAGGCGTGAACGGCGTCGCGTATGAGACCATTCGCGAGGCGGACGGCTCGCTGCCGCTGCTGACGCCGATGAGCGAAGTGGCGGGCCGGATGGCGTCGCAGGTCGGCGCGCAATATCTGGAAGCTCCCATGGGCGGCCGCGGTATCCTGCTGGGTGGCGTGCCGGGCGTGGCACCGGCGAACGTGGTGATCATCGGCGGAGGCGTGGTCGGACATCAACGCCGCGAAGATCGCCGTAGGCCTGGGCGCGCATGTGACCATCATCGACCGGAACCTGGACCGTCTGCGGGAACTCGACGACATTTATTCCAGCCAGATCGTCACGCTGGCTTCGAACGAGTACACGATTCGCGAATCGCTGCGCCTGGCGGACCTGGTCATCGGCGCGGTACTGATCCCGGGGGCGTCGGCTCCGCGGCTGGTGCGCCGCGACATGCTCTCCGCAGATGAAGAAGGGTGCCGTGATGGTGGACGTCGCCATCGATCAGGGCGGCTGTTTCGAGACCTCCCATGCGACCACGCATACCGACCCGATTTATTTCGTCGACGGCGTTTTGCACTACTGCGTCTCGAATATGCCGGCAGCGGTTCCGCATACGTCCACGTTCGCGCTGAACAATGCGACGTTTCCGTATTTGATGGAGCTCGCCAATCGCGGCCTGGAGGCCGCGTGCGCGCACAGCCCGGCGATTCGCGAGGGGGTGAACACCTATCGGGGGCACGTGGTCTACGCGGGGGTCGCAGAGTCCCAGGGAAAGCCCTGGAAAGAGTTCAGCGCGGTAGTTTGAACAGTCAACCGCTTGCCGGCGAGCCTGTGTGAAAACCCGCGGGATTGACCGCTTCCTTTGGTCGCGGCTCGTTTAAGTTGCTGATATTTGAGAGAGCTGGCAACGAGCCGCGACCACAGGAAGCGGTGGATGCTGACTTTTCACACAGACTCTTGCGCGCGTGGCAAGGTGGCTGATCTGACAGCTAACGCAATTCAACCTTTGGCGAAATACAGGGACGCGGCGCGCTCCAGCTCCGCCTTGGTCATGATCGGCCCGCGGCCTTCGTACCGTCCGATGGACAGCAGGATGTTGCAGATATCGGCGGGATAGCAGGCGCGCAGCTCGGTGCGGCCTTCGCGCAGGCACAGCTTGCGGAGATACTCGGCGCTGTCGGGCTCGGCCTGGATGTTGCGCGACTGCACCACGCGCGCGAAGATCTGATCGAAGCTCTGGGCATCCACGGCCTCCACGTAAATCTTGTTGTGGATGCGGCGCAGGAACGCTTCGTCGGCCAGGTCGGAGGGTTCCAGGTTGGTGGAGAACACCACCATCAGCTCGAAGGGGATCTGGAATTTCACGCCGTAGCGCAGCGTGAGGTAGTCCACGCGGCGGTCGAGCGGCACGATCCAGCGGTTCAGCAGGTCGCGCGGCGACATCAGCTGGCGGCCGAAGTCGTCGATGATCAGGATGCCGTTGTTGGCCTTCATCTGCAGGGGCGCGGCGTAGATGCCGGAGGCTTCGTCCAGGCGCAGTTCCAGCATGCTGGGGATCAGCTCGCCGCCCACCACGATGCAGGGCCGCTTGCAGATCATCCAGCGCGGATCGATGTCGGCATCGTCGTTTTCGAGCGGCTGATGCACCACCGGGTCGTACAAGCTGATGATCTGGTTGTCCACTTCCACCGCGTAGGGAATCAGGACCGCGTCCTGGTACACGCGCAGCATGCGTTCGGCCAGGCTGGTTTTTCCGTTGCCGGTGGGGCCGTAAACGAAGATCGAATTCTGCGAAATGATCGCCGGTCCCAGCTGGTCCAGCATCCGGTCGGTCACGACCAGATCGGAGAAGGCCTGGCGCAGCATCTGGCGGTCGACGTGAACTTTGGCGGCCTGCGACCTTGGTGGCGGCGTGATATTCCTTCAGCGAAACCGGGCAGGCGCCGGCGTATTGCGAGACCTGAAAACGCTCGCCCGCCAGCTGCTTGCCGGCGGCGGAGAGCATGAAGTTGTAATCGTTGCCGCTCATGCCCTTGATTTCGACCAGTTGCTGCGGGCGCATGTGCTTGAACGCGAGGTCGACGATCGGCACGCGAGACGCGCAGCGAGCGGCTGAGGCCGGCGAGGCTGCGAATACCCTTCGATCACCATGCGGCGGAGCACCAGATCGAGCACCAGCGATTCGGAGATGCCCAGTTCGGCAAAGTTCTGCGGGACCGCCGGGATTGAAAGCGCGAACGGACCGGCGCAAAAGTAGCCATGCGTAAGTACTTCCTCCCTCGGGCTTATCGGCAGAAACGGGCGTAAAACGTTTATGCACGCGGCGGACCGGTGCGAGCGTCAATTACTGTGGTGAAGTTTCTCCGCTGCCTGATCATTGCGTTGTCGCCTGCACGGCGACGTGTGCCGGTGCAGATTTTGCGGAGCGTCTCTATAAAGAGCGGATCAGAAGGCCGAACGCGCCGGGGATATCTTGCACGCTTACTCTGTTGTTCGCGCGAGCTGCGGCGCTGGATCCGGCGAACCTCAATTACGCGGCGCACAAGCAAGCGCTGCAGGCGACGGCGGCGTTATCCGCGCGCCAGGATCTGGCGGCCGGAACTGGTGCGGGAAGCGCATCCGGAGGCGGTCCAATCCGCGAACCTGACGGCGCGGGATCTTCTGGAGGTGCGGGAGGGCGCTTGCCACCGCCGCGGCTGGCCGCCTCGAACCGGGAAAGAAAAGCTTCGATCTGAAGGGCGACGCCCGGATGATTTTCGAGAAAGTCGCGGCGGCTTACGGCCTGCTGGTGGTGTTTGAAGCGGATTATCAATCGCCGCCGCAGTTCACGTTCCGGATCGACGATGTCGGCTTTGCCGAAGCTTTTCGGGCGCTCGAAACCGTGGGGAACTCGTTCCTGGTGCCGGTGAATGCGCAAGCTCGCGCTGGTGGTCCGCGACACGCCGCAGAAACGAACGGAGCGGTCGCCGACCATGGCGGTCGCGATTCCGATTCCCGAACGCATGTCGGTCCAGGACGCGCAGGAGATCATGACCGCGGTGCAGCAGACGCTGGACATCCGGCGCATCGTCACCGATCCCGGGCGCCATCATGGTTTTTCTGCGCGACCAGGCCAGCAAGATCGACGCCGCGCGGCAGATGTTCTACGAACCTCTCGCAAGCTGCGCGCGCAGGTCGAGATCGACGTCCAGTTTCTGGAAGTCGACAAGACCTCCTCGCTTCAGTTCGGAATGTCTCTGCCGACTCAGTTCTCTATCGTGAACTTTCAGGGATTCGCAAGACGCTTCCGGCGGTGCTTCGAAGCATCGAGCGGCTGACTTCGGCGCGGCCGACGCTGTTCGGCCTTGGCGATTACGAACTCGTCGGTTACGCGCGATGATGTCGCGCTCCGACTCGACGCGCTTCTGGATGCGCAGGTGGTCTCGTTGGACGGCCAGGCCGCGTCGCTGCACGTGGGCAGCCGCTATCCGATCATCACCAACCAGTACGTCGGAAATACGGCGCGGCTCCGTCGGTACGGTGTACACGCCGCCGCCGACCATCAATTACGAAGACTTGGGCTGGTGCTGAAAGTCACTCCGTCGGTGCACGACGGCGGCGAGATGACGCTGGACCTGGACACCGAGTTCAAGGTGCTGGGCGCGCAGACCAGCAGCGGAATCCCCATCATCGCCAACCGCAAATTCACGGGGAAGGTGCGCTTGAAGGAAGGCGAATGGGCCGTGGTCGCGGGTCTGGTCCAAGATAGCTCATTCCGACACGCAAAGCGGATTTCCCGGCTTGTCGCGAGTCCCGATTCTGGGCCGGCTGTTCAGTCAGAACGATATCGAAAAGAATTCATCCGAAGTGCTGCTGGTGCTGAAACCGCACGCGATGACCCTGGCGCCGTGGGATGCGGTTCCGCGTCCGGTCTGGATCGGCACGGAAACCCGGCCGCTCACGTTTTACTGATCGCCTCCCAGTAGAGTCCGGCGACTTTCTCGAGGTCATGTTCCGCCGCGATGTGTTCAGCGGCGCGCCGCCCGATGGCAATGGCCGCTTCGCGGTCCCGCGCAAGCCACGCGATGGCTGCGGCGAGCATCTCTTCTTCCGCCGGACCCAGGTCGATGCGCAGACAAGCGTTTTCGGGGATGCGCGCGATCTCTTCGCCGGCGGTGAAGACCACCGGCTTGCCGATCCCCATCATCCGGACGGCGATGCCGGAAGCTCTCGCCGGCAGTGGGAAAACGCAGATTGACGCACAGATCCGTGGCGGCGGCGTAGCGCCAGAACTCGCGCTCCGGCAGATGCCCCACGCGCAGGATGCGCGGGTCGCCGAGCAACGGCGTCGATGGCGCGTTCGAGATCGGAAGAGGCGAAAGCGCCGGCAATCAGCAGGCGCGCATCGGCACCCTGATCCCACGCGCGTTGCATCGCGCGCATCAGCACCGGCATGCGCTTGGATTCGCGCAGATGTCCGAACACGCCCACCAGCAGCGTCCGCGGACCCAGCCCAGCGTGGAACGAAAGCGCAGTGTGTCGATCGCGTCCGGCATCTCCGGCGGCGGAACGAAGAAATGCGGGATCTCGACGACGCGAGCATCCGGCGCATGACGCCTGACAATCATCGCCGCGGCGGGATTGTGCACGATGACCGCGCGCGAGGTCGTCGCGATTCGCTTCAGCATCGGGAAATCGAAGTACCGCGGATCGGCGGCCGAGCGAGCCCGGTTCTTCCACAACTCCGCCGCCAGGCTCGCGCATCCATTCTCCGTAGTTGTAGACGAACTCTTCGATGTAGCCGCGCTCATCCAGCGTGCCCAGGAAAAAATGCTGAAGAACCGCATCGTGCAGCACCGCGATTCCCGGCTCGCTCGATCGCGCGCCGATAAATCGGCCGATGCAGACGATTGTTGCCGATGTGATACAGCGCGATATCTGAATGCGCGGGCTCGACATCGATCTGGCCGTGCTTGCGCAGAGCCGCGAGCAAGCGCCGCGGAGTAATCTGCGACGCCGGTGGGCGACGGAGGGAGCGGCGAGAAGAATCCGACTCTCATATCTTTTCGCCGTGGACCGAACAGCGCCGTGCCCACGCGGACGTGCGTCGCGCCTTCCTCGATCGCCGCTTCCAGGTCGTGCGACATGCCCATCGAAAGCTTCGGCAGCGCATGCTGGCGCGCGAGCGCTGCCAGCCGCCGGAAATACGGCCGCGTCACTTCCGGATCGTCGCTCCACGGCGGCATCGTCATCAAGCCCGGTAAGGCGCAGGTTCGGGCAATCGCGAATCGCGTCGATCAAGCTCCGGCAGCGTTTCCGGCGCCGCGCCGGCTTTCGATTCCTCTTCCGATAATTTCACCTCGATCATGACTTCGATCGGCGCGCCCGCCTGATCCAGCCGCCGCGCAAGCTTTTCCGAATCGACCGTTTCAATCACCTGGAACAGTTCCGCCGCCGAGCGAGCTTTATTCGATTGCAAATGGCCGATCAGATGAAATTCGGCGTCCGTCAGATCGGCCAACGCGGGATATTTCGTCTTCAAACTCCTGCACGTAATTCTCGCCGAACTCGACGCAGCCCGAGCTCGTAAGCTTCGCGCATCACCTGCGCCGGAAATTTTTTTGTCACTGCAATCAGCGTGATTTCGGAGCGCAGACGGCCCGCGCGGCGCGCTGCGTCCTGTATACGCTGTTCCACTTGATCGAGACGGTCACGAAGCATGCGATCTTTCTGAAGTATAACCTTGCGCGGAGATCACTTCGCGCATTCGTTTATCGAACTCGGCTTCGGCAAATCGCATGACCGAGGCTTGCAGAAAATCGGAAGGCACCTGCGCCGCCTCGAATGCCTGAATCGCGTGTCCGAGCGATTCTTCGTCGGGCGTGTCGTAAAAGAATGCCCCTTCTGGGGGGACGATTTCAAGAACGCCTCCGCGGCCAAGCGCGATCACCGCTTTGCCGCTCGCCACCGCTTCCACAGCGGTGATGCCGAAGTCTTCCTCGCCCGGCATCAGGAACGCGCGGCATCGAGCGTAGAGCCACCGCAGATCCTCATCGGAAACCCTTCCGCAGAATTCGATATTCGCAGCGGCGTCTTTGCGCAGACGCGCGAAATCCGGCCCGTCGCCCACGATGCGCAGCTTGCGCCCGGCTTTCGAAAAAAGCCGCACCGCGATGTCGATCCGCTTGTACGCAACCAACTCGCTGACGATCAAATAGTAATCCTCCGCTGGTTCACAGCGGAACGTTTCAACCGGAACTGGGGGATAGATGATGCGCGCGTCCCGGCGATACGTCTTCCAGATTCGATTGCGTACGTTGGCGCTGTTGGCGATGAATTCATCCACGCGCGCCGCGGAAGCGTAATCCCACAGCCTGAGATAGTTCGCGAACGGCGCCATCGCCGCCCGCTTGATCCGCGACCGCGTCCATTCGTGCAGATAGGCCGGATACAGATCCCATAAATACCGCATTGGCGTGTGGCAGTAGCACACATGACGGGTGTTCGATCCGGTGAGCACACCTTTGGCGGGACCCGATTCGCTGGAGATCACCAGATCGTACTCACGCAGGTCGAAATTCTCGAGCGCGATCGGCATCAGCGGTAGCAAGGAGCGATAAAAGCGCCGTAGCGGATTCAGGAATGAAGCCGTGACGCGCCGCGAACGGATCAACGGCGAAATTTTTTCGGGATCGTAGAACAGCGTGAAAAGATCGGCTTCCGGCAGCAGACGGCATAGCGCCTCCACCACCTTTTCTCCGCCTCGCATCCCCGTCAGCCAGTAGTGAACGATCGCGACCCGCATCCGCTTGGTTGCAGTCTAGCATCTGTTAGCCTGAAGGAAAGCATGCTTGGGATTCGAGGGCGCGCGGTGTCCTTGCGCGTCTTATTCCAGATGGCCACCGTCGGGACGTACACCGGCCTGGTGAAGCTGGTGGGCGCGGCGAAGGTGGTTTTCATGGCGCGCGCGTTCGGAGTGAGCGACGGGCTGGACGCATACCTGATCGCATTCCTGCTGCCGGCGTTCGTTTGCGATACGCTCGCGGGATCGCTCAACTCGGCTCTGGTGCCGACGTTCATCCAGGTTCGCGAGCTGGAAGGACGCGCGGCGGCGTATCGTTTGTATCGAACGGTGCTGGCGGTGGGAGCGGGAATCCTGGCGGTGGCGGGAGTCGCGCTGGCCACACTTGCGCCGTGGATCCTGCGGGTTCTCGCATCCAGTTTCGATGCTGCGAAACTTGCGTTGACGTGCTCGCTGTTTTGGGTGATGCTTCCGATCGTCCCGCTGACGGCGTTCGCGGTTACCTGGCGATCGATGCTCAACACCGAGGGCCGCTTCGCGATTCCCGCCATGCTTCCGGGGTTGACGCCGTTGGCGTCGATCATATTCCTGTTGCGCTACGGGCACGCGTGGGGCGTGTATTCGCTGGCGGCGGGAACCCTGGTGGGCGCCGCGGTCGAGGTGACGATCCTGGCGATTTTCGCGGTCCGCCACGGATTTCCGGTGATACCACGCTGGTGCGGGCGAAGCTGGGCGCTGGATCAGGTTGCGGCGCAATACGGTCCCGTGATCGGCGGCGTTCTGCTGCTGGGCGGGGCTCCGTTGATCGACCAGGCGATCGCGGGTATGCTGGGGTCCGGCAGCGTCGCTGCGCTGAATTACGGGACGCGACTGAGCGCCGTGCTGATGGCCATGGGTCCGACCGCGGTGGCGACAGCAATTCTTCCTCACTTTTCGAAACTCACCGTCAGCCAAGACTGGGCACACATCCGGCACAGCCTGCGAAGTTATGCGGCGGTCATTCTCGCCATCACGCTGCCGTTCATCGCGCTCATGTGGATTTTTTCAGGTCCGCTGGTCCAGTTGTTTTTTCAGCGCGGACAGTTCACCGGCGCCGACACCGGATTGGTAATGACCGTGCAGCGCTTTGCATTGCTGGCGATTCCGCCGTCTATGGTGATGGCGCTGGTGTTGCGGCTGATCTCATCGATGAAGGCCAATCGCCTGATCTTGCGTGCCAGCGCGCTCTACGCCGCGCTGAATCTGGCTCTGGATTTGATTTTGACGCGCTGGATGGGAATCGCCGGAATCACGCTCGCGACGGCGGTGGTTCAGGTCTGCGGCGTCATATATTTGTGGTTCACGCTGCATCGGAATCTCGCCCTTCAGGCCGATAGAGCGAGCACACACACCGGCGGCAGACCGGATTCTCCGCTACCTGAAGAGCCGATCGAAACTCGATAGCGCGCGGTCCGTTGATCACCTGCGCCAGATTTTGTTTTTTCGCGTTTCCAATCGGCGGATGAAAAAAACAGGGACGGACCGCGCCGTCCGCTTCCACCACGGCGGAGACCCACGGCGCATTGCAGCGCGGCGCTTCGGGCTCGACTAGTCCGTGATGAACGCGAAAGTGCCGCACGATGCGCCGAAGTTTCTCGGGACTTTCCAGAACGAACTCGCTATCCTGCTCCTGTTGAATCAGTGCCTCGATTTCGGCCTCGAGCAACGGAATCTCGCCGGCTGCGGGAGCCACGCTGGCTTGCTTCTCGGATGGCCAGCCGTTCGGCCGATTGAACGCTGTAGATGACACATCCGCGGCGAGAAACGAAATCGACCGGACGCCGAGCGATCGTGCTACATTTACCGTTTCGCGCAGCTTCGAAAAATTCGCGCGCTGAACCGTGCATCGCGCGGCCACTGGAAAGTCCGGTCCCAACGCGCGCACGCCGGCGGCCAGCAGATCGAACGCCCCCGCCACGCGGCGGATCGCGTCGTGAACCTCCCGTGGACCATCCAGCGAGATGATGATGTCGTCCACCGATTCGACGATCTGTTTCGCGTAGCGCGAGAGCAGCAGGCCTGTACTCAAGACGGTAGTGCGAATGCCGCGCCTGCACGCCAGCGCCGACAGGCGGAATAGATCGCTATGCATGAGCGGTTCGCCGCCGGAGAAGACCAGCCATTCGACCTTCAGGCTCGCCATATCGATAAGATGGCGTTCCAGTTCTTCTGCGCTGATCTCTTCGGCTGTTTCGGTCTTCCAGATGTCGCACATCACACACCGGCAGTTGCAGCGGCTGTGCGGATAGAGCACCAGAACCGGTAGCGACTCGAGCGCGTGGTTCATACTGCGACCGCCTTTCCAGCCAGTCGCACCGGCTGCGGAAGAATAGAAGCCGCGGCGCGGTATAACTCGGGTACTGGAGCATCAATCAGCATTCCTCCGCGCCCGGCTACGTGGAGCCGCTCGAAGTCCGTCGGCGTTCCCAATCGCTCTGCGAGTCGCTCCGACATCATGCGAATGCGTCCGCCGATCACTACTAGTTCGGCCTGACAGACGCCGAGCAACGCCTCCGCTGGAGGCAGGCCGGTATCGCGAATCACCGTCAGATCCGCGATTCCTCCCTCGCCAAGCGTGCCCTCGCCTCGCTTCAGACGCAAGACCGCTGCTGCTTCCTCCGTGACCATCCGATACAGCCGCGCCGGCGTGAGGCTGCACTCGCTGAGCGCGAAACGTAAAGCGTCGAGAAGGTCTCCGCTTGCGGTAAGCGCGGAATCTGTGCCCAAGGCGACCTTCACGCCGGGTGCAAAGCGCCTCAACGTCCTGCCCAGCGTGAAAACGTTCGAGACGGGACACGCGATCAGCGCCGAACCGCGCTCCCGCAGCAATCGCCAGCCGTTCGCATCAATCGCGACGCCATGCACCAAAACTGCTCCGTCGAGCACGCCCATGCGATCCAGCGCGTGAATCTCTTCGAGTCCCGAAGCGTCGGTAGCCTCGGCCGCATGCACGATAAACGGCCGCCCGCGGGGAGTCCGGCGATACCGATCCCTGAGATCGGCGCTGAACGCGAGCGAGTGGGCCCACCCCAATTCGCCGACCACGCGCACTGGAAAACGGGCATTGAATACTTTCCGATCGAATGGATTGTGATGGCAGACCGTAGTCACGCCGCTCACCAGATTCTTGATTCCGCCCCAATATAGACGGACCCGTTTGGCGACGCGCCGATGCTCGCGGACGGGCGATTCGTCGGGACGATAGACGTCATTCGCCCACGCGGTCGCGTTCGGATAAGGGCCGCGCCCGAGTCTCGGAAACAGATTGAACTCCAGATGATCGTGTGCGTTGATCAGGCCGGGCAGAATCAGGTGGCCGTGAAGATCGAGGCCGCCGGGCGCCTTTCCAAGCGCGGCAATGATGCCACGCTTGATCGTCACGTCGAGTAGAGCCGCCCTGGAGGACCCTAGAGCGACGCGCGCACCGGAGAGAATCATTGCCGGACCCATCTTCGGATCCACGCCGCCGGAACTTCGCGCACTTGTTCAAAGAGACCGCTCTTGCCCGCGATCTCATAGATAGCGCGCTCGGGCTCTCCGAAGTGGAGATCGCGCGCGTCTTCGAGCACCAGTCCATCGACCTCTAAATCCTCGAACGAGTACGGATGATGTGCGACCTCGTAAACCTCAGCGCCGCTCCGAAACGAGCGTTTCCAACCCGCCGCGATCGCCTTAGGATGAACATCGGCGGCCAGGATCGTTGCGCCGCGCCGCGCGATCCGGCGAAGCTCCAGCATCAATTCATGAACGGGTGAAATGTAACCAAGCGCCAATGCACAAAGCACCAGATCGGCGGCCCCGTCGCAAAACGGCAAATGCAGCGCGTCGGCTTGAGCGAACCGTCCCTTCCCGCGCGCCAGCATTTCGAAAGAAAGATCGACGCCGATCGCGCCGAGCTTCTCGGCCCGCGGACCGGTTCCGCATGCGACATCGATAATCACTTTCCCGCGCGTGTCTCCAACGTGGAGATGACGGTCGATCAGCGAAACCATCGGATTTGGAGCGTCGTCATACGTCGACGCCCACTGCCGATAGCCTTCGCGTGCGGAAACAATCACAAGCTCTCTAATCTCGGCTGCTTCAGCCGCACCATTTTCTGCGCCCAGCGCAGCTCGATCGGATTATCGAACGCGCCGAAAGCGTAGCGCCAGATCCCCAGGCTCTTGAGCATCACGCGGCCCCAACTCGGAAGCCGCCAATCCTGAATCGTCGGCCAACGCGCGTTCATGACAGTTTCGAAGCCATAGATTTTCCGGCGCAGTTCGGGCGACAGCCAGCTCAACTCGGGATCTTTCCGCATCGCGAAACGGAACCAGCGGTCCGTGGCCCACTCGTCAGGCGACGTCGGAAACTCGAAATTATCCAGCTTGCCGTACATCTCGCCATGGCGCTGCGGGACGGGTACATACGTCTGGACGATAATCTCGACATCGGGATTAATCGTTTTGACTTTGCGTGCGAAGGCGACAGTATCGTTAAAGTCGGTTTCGGAATCGCGAGGATCGCCGAAGATCAGCGAAAACTCAGGAACGATTCCAACCTGCCGCATACGCGCAGCCAACTCCAGCGATTGTTCCGCTGTAATCTGCTTCTTCATTTCCTGAAGCTTCCGGTTGGACCCCGACTCCACTCCAAAGAAAATCATGACGCAGCCTGAATTTCGAATCTTGCGCAGCGTATCATCCGAATAGCGCAGCACAGCGTCGACGCGCGCTTCGCACCACCAGTTCATCCCGAGCGGCGTCAGACGATCCGCCAGCTCGCGAGCCTGATCCTCGCGCATGAAAAAATTGTTGTCGTAAAACTGGACTGCGTTCGCTCCGTAATCGCGCTTCAGGATCCCGAGCACGTGCGCCGTATGCGCAGGCGGTTCCATTTTCTCGCGCGATCCGGAAAATCCCACAACGCCGCAGAAGTTGCATTGATAGGGACAGCCGATGCTCGCCTGATGCACGGCCGTGCGCGACCCCAGAAAGGACGGCAACAGATACTTCGCGGGGTCCAGACGGTGATACGGCATCACCGGAAAATCGCCGGGCGACCGCATCGGCCGCTCTGGATTGTGAACATGCAGGCCGAAATCGTCTTTGAAGGAGAGGCCGCGAATTCCCGCGAACTTCCGATCGCCACCGAGCGCGGCGAGCAACTCAACGAACGTCTCCTCGCCCTGCCCGCGCACTGCGAAATCCACGTAGCTCGCATTCAGCGCGGTATCCGGATAAATCGAAGGAAAATAGCCGCCCCACACGATGGGCACACTCGGATATGCCTGTTTGAACCACCGGCACACCGGCAGGCACGCCTTCATCTGAGGTCCGGGCATCACCGTCACGGCGAGCATGCGGACGGGCCGCTCGAGCATGATTTGTTCGATCGATGATTGAGGATTGTCATCACTGTTGCCGTCGACGATGGCATAATCTTCTTTGCCTTCGATCATGGCCGCGATGGCGAGGATGGACAGCGGATAGCGCCGGTTCTTTGGGCCGTGTCGCGCGCGGATTAAAGAAGAGAATCATCGGAGGATTCCCTCCAGAATCCAGAAGCGCGAAGGCGGCCGCGAGCGTTTCCACCACGCTTTCACCGGGCGAAGATGCCACGCGAGTCCATACCACGGCTTGTGAATACGCCACTCGATTCCGAATTCGCGCGCCAATGAATCGAGCGTCGGAATGTCCAGGTATTCGATGCTTTGCACGTGGTCGGACTCGGTTCCGTATTGCGCCAGAAATTGCCGGTGTCGCTCCCGGCGCATCATTTCGCCCTGCTCGCGCACGCGGTAAACGGGCGAATCCAGAATCACGATGCGCCCGCCCGGCCGCATGCAACGGCGGGCCTCGCGCAATGTTCTTGAATAGTCGGATGAGTAATGCAAGGATGCGTTGAACAGCGCAGCGTCGAAACTCGCGTCGCGAAAGGGAAGTTGATCGAACTCGGTGTTGAATCGCGAAAATGCGGCGTGTTCAAGATAGTGGCGCGCCGCGCCCAATCCGTCACGGCCATCCGTGAGAAGGTCGACCGCAACCGGGCGATGGCCCCGCAGCGCGAGCCGGTAAGACATCCATCCGCAACCCGCGCCTAAATCGAGCAGATCGAGCGGACGCCCGCGCTCCATCGTCGGCAGTACCCGCAGCTCAAAATACCGATACGTGCGTCCACGCATCTTCCACTGCTCCACCAGTCGACCGCTTAAGTCGCGATACGGAAGCGCCAGGTAGTACGCCGGATCGTCAGAGCCGCGGCCCTCCGCGCGGCGGATGCGCAGGTAATCGTCGACAAATCGCTGGCGCTCCGCGGCAAGCATCACGCTTCCACCTCCGCGAAGCTCTCTCGCAAACCACGGCGCGCCGCCGCAGCTTCGGTGATGAGTCCACCAACCTCGCTCTTTAAAAGCTGATCGGCGAATTGATAAAAACGCCGCGAGTGACGGCCCGAAATGCGCACATCGCGATCCGTCGATTTACGTCCATTCGCCGATCCGCACCAGGCGCGGCGCGACGTCGTCATAGTACGGCGTGCCCTTGATCGGATAGGAAACGGTGGTCAGAAAAATATCCGGGCGGCAAGTCTTCACGTGCTCCACGGTCGCCTCGATATCGCCCAGATCTTCGCCTTCGTAGCCCCACATCAGGAACATGCCGGTCTCGATGCCGTGTTCACGCAGCAGCCGGACCGCTTCGCGAACCTGGTCCACGCGCACGCCGCGCTGCATTGCGTCCAGAATTCTCTGCGAACCGCTCTCCGAGCCGATCCACACGCGAAAGCATCCCAGCTCCGCAAGGGTCTTCGGCCATCGGCGGAGTTCATGCGATCCGCGCGCGTGATGCATTCGAACGGAATGCGCAGATCGCGCCGCCGCATCTCCGCCGCGTATTTCATGATCCAGCCGGGATGAATGGTGAAGACGTCGTCCGCCATCCACAGCATCTCAGGCTGATAACGTTCGACGATCCACTCGACCTCCTCCGCCACCGATGCCGGCGACCGCCGCCGATGCGTCTTCCCGTATACAGAGTGGCTGCACCAGCGGCAATGATACGGGCAGCCGCGCGCCGTGATCACCGAAACCGAGCCGCGCCCATGCCGCTCCCGCCAGGCGCTCAAGTAACGTGGGATGTCGATGCGCTCGCGGTCCGGCCACGGTTGCGGTCCAGGTCCGCGATCAGCGGCGCAGGCGCCGTTCGCGTGACAGAACCGCCGGTTTCGCGATATTGAATTCCAGGAACGCGCGACAGCTCGGCCCCCGCCGCGAACGCGCGCAGCAGAGCTTCCAGCGACACTTCGCCTTCGCCATTCACGATCGCATCCGCGCCCGCGCTCAGATATTCGTCCGGATAGTTCGCCGGCTCGGGTCCGCCCAGAACCACGCGGCATCCGCAAGCGCGCGCAGCCGACGTGATCGCCAGCACATTGCCCGCGTGTCATCAGATTCCCGTAAATGCCGACCGTCGACGGCCGCTCCGTCTCGATCAAACGCAACAGTTCCTGCGCGCGAGCCGAACGTGGAATCGTAGATCTCCACATCGAATCCCGCGCGCGCAAGTGCGAAGAAAGATACAGCAGCCCGAGCGGCGCGTACGGCTTCATGATCTCGCGCTCCTTCGGGTCTTCGCCGAGAAAATAGCCGTGGGTCAGCAGGAGGTCCATACCAGACGCCGGCCTCGCGGAGATTTTTTCCAGCTCGTAAACGCGATCCCAATCGCGGATTGCCGCCCCGGACTTCGGCGTGCAGCGCGTCGGCGAGCTCGCGGTAAAACTCGGTCGAATAAGCGCCCCGAAACATCATGGACAGATCGTCGCTATCGCGCCAGTTTGCCTTTTCCCCAAGCTCGGCGGCGACGCGCGCGTGAAATCCGGTGCCGGGCAGCGGATAGGAAACGGAAACGCCGATATCGTCGGGCGCCGTTTCGCGCACCATGCGAATGGTCTGTTCGATGTCGTCCCAGTTCTCGCCGGGATAGCCGAACTGGAGGAAGAAGCAGGCGCGGATGCCGTGGCGGCGCAGATTCTCGCGCGCCTCGTAAATCTGCTCGACGCGCGTGCCTTTGTCCATCGCGTCGAGAATCTTTTGCGATCCGGACTCGGCGCCCATCCACACTTCTGCGCAGCCGGCGCGCCGCAACGCGCCCACGGTATCGCGCGTCATCAGGTCGCAGCGCGATTGCATCTTGAACGGAATCGCCGCGCCGATCCGTTCCACTGCGTCCGCGAACGTCCGCGTCCACTGCGGCGAGAGCGCGAAGATGTCGTCGGCGAACCAGATGTGATCCGCGCGCAAGGACCGCTTCAAGTGCAGCATCTCGTCCGCGACGCGCCCCGGCGAGCGGAAATGATAATTCGATCCGAACATCGGCTTGGCGCACCAGTTGCAGCGATACGGGCAGCCGCGGCTCGAAACCATGTTCAGCGAAAAATACCCGTGCGCTTCCGTCCAAGCCGCGCGGTAAGCGTCGGCATCGACCAGGTCCCAGGCCGCGTCCGGCAGCGAATCGAGGTCGCGGATCGGCGCTCTAGAACCGGTGCGCCGCAAGCCGCCTGCGAAATGCGCGAGGCCGGCCGTGCCTTCCCGTGAGCCGTCACCGCGCACCATCAGTCGCGCGACCTCCTCCAGCGTCCCTTCCAATTCGCCTGTCAGCACCATTTCGAAGCCGGCCTCGAGATAAGCCGCGCCCGATCGGTCGAGTCCGAGCCGTTCACGACGGCTGGAGTCCCCATTTCTCGCGCCGCCGCGCACATCCGGAAGGCGAGTTCGCGATTGCAGGTAAGGCACATCTTGGTCAGGAAATTGAAATTGTCCTCGAGGACCGCCACCATTCGTGGCCGCTGCTGTCTCGAGCGCGGCGCGAAACTCTTCCTCCGGATCGGACGCCAGCGCGATGTCGAACAGCGCCACCGAATACCCGCGCTCGCGCAGGAATGCCGCGGCGATCAGCGTCTGCAGCGGCGGATACGGCTGCATCTTCCGCACCTGCTTGCGGTCCGAATAAAGGTGATTCGAATGGGTGAGGAGAATATCTGCCACGCGTTACCCCAGCGCTTCACATCAACACGTCACCGGTTCCGATGATAATCGTTTCGCGTCCACCTTCGGCTTCGGCGGCGAAATCACCTGGTTGACCAGATCCTTCACCCACAGCTCGACCGGATATTTGTAGAAATCGTGATCCAGGCGCCAGCGCGCCGGGAAACTGATCAGCTCATGCACGGTCTGGTTCAGCCAGCTCTTGTCCCAATTCGCGATGGGCACCCGGTTGAACGCGACGCGCAGGTATTCGCGCATGGTCTGCACTTCGCGATGCTTGGCTCCTTTGAGCCACGGCAGCACCGTGTAGCGCGGGAAAAAATCCGACCATCCTTCGAGCGTCTTCGGCACATCGATGCCCAGCTCGAACGCTCGCTCCATCACCGGCGCACCCGGATACGGCGTGAAAATATTGGTCCAGAACTCCGCGCCCGGATATTTGCGGCAAATATCCATTACCAGCTCAATCGACAGCCGCCGCTCCTTCTCCGTCTCGCCGGGATATCCGAACATCATGTTGAAAGACGGACGAATTCCGGCCGCGCTGAGTTTCTCCGCTGCCTGATACACCGTTTCCAGCTTCTGAAAATCCTTGTTCATCAGGTGCATGACGCGCGGCGAACCGCTGTCCGCGCCTTGCACCACTTGCGAAAGCCCGCTGCGGCGCAGCAGCTTCAACTCCTCCACCGAGAGCCGCGTGACCAGGTTCGTCGACGCCTGCACGCTCCAATCGAACTTCACGCCCGTGCGCAGAATCCCTTCGGCGATCCCGAGGGCGCGCTCGCGATCGACCAGAAAATTGTCGTCCACGACCCACAGCAGGCTAAGCCCGTATCGTGTCACCAGATCGGTAGTTTCTTCGGCCACCTGCGCCGCCGGCAGCGCGTTCCACTTGCGGCCATAAACTCCAGCGTTGGTGCAGTATCCGCAATTGTACGGACACGCGAGACTGGTGATGTACATCGCCCACCGCCGCCCGCAAACGCGCTGATAGGCATCGAAATCGGCGAGATGGTACGCCTTCGGCGGCATTTCCGTGATCGGTTTCAAGGCACGCGGCGGATTGAACACCATGCGCCCGTCTTGTTTGTAGCCGACGCCCTCGATTCCCTCGAACGATTCGCGCGCTTCGATGCGGCGCACGATTTCGAGCATCGCTTCTTCGCCCTGGCCCTTGCATACGACATCGACGTATTCTGCGGCCAGCGTCTGATCCGGCAGCAGCGACGGATGCCATCCGCCGAGCACGACGGGCATCTCAGGATAAAGCCGCTTGCACTCTTTGGCGATCTCGACGGTCTCGCGAATCATCGGCCCGGTGACCAGTGAAACCGCCAGGCACAACGCGTCGTCCAGTTCTTCGATGACCCGCTGTTTGAAATTTGGAGTGATGGTGGAATCGATCAGCCGCACCTGGAAGCCGGCGCGCAGCAGCGGCGTCGCGAGCGAAAGAATCCCCAGCGGCGCCGTGGCCTCGGTGCTCGAAAACGCGGGGAAGAAGAAGACAACTTTTTTCGATTGCGATCGCACCTGGGCTCCTGCGGTTATCTTCGTATAAAGGCCGATGCACGTGATAGAATCATTGTTACCCCTGGAATTGGCCTCCTCCCCACACTGTCAGGAAATGTTTTATCCGCTCGGCTTCCCGATGGTCGTGTCGAGCAATTCGGACGCGCCGGTCCGCGCGGCCCGCCTGGAATGGGGCGAGTGGACCCAATCATTCGACGAGCCGCCGCTGGTTTTGCATTTCGAAGTTTCACCCGGCGATGCGCCCGCGTCGCGCTCCACGGAATTTCACGCGCACGGCCATCTGTTCACGTTCGTCGCCGACGCCAGGAACCTTGGAATCTGCGATACGCAGACGCGAAGCGGAACCGCGTGGCTTACCGAAGCCGTAGTCGCGGATGTTCCGCATTTCGTTTACCATTTTCTTGAATCGATGGCGCTGGAACTCATTGTCTCCTTGCATCTGACGCCGTTTCACGCCGCGTGTGTAGCGCGTGAAGGTCGAGGTGTGCTCTTATGTGGAGATTCGGGCGCCGGCAAGAGTTCTCTCTCTTATGCCTGTGCGCGGCGCGCCTGGAATTTCCTGAGCGATGATGCGAGCTATCTTCTCCGGCGACGCGCGAAAGAACGCCTGGTGCTTGGCCATCCGCATCGTGTCCGCCTTCGTCCCGATGCTCCGCGATTCTTCCCGGAACTCGCCTCTTTCACTCCCGCGTTGCGCGGCAATGGAAAAATCGGGCTGGATTTGCGAACGCTGGCATTGCCGGGAATCGCCACGGCGCGAAGCACGCCAGTCGACCGCATTGTGATCTTACACCGAACGGAAAGCGGTCCCACGCGTCTGACTCCGGTCGAAAACGCTGCCGCACGTGCGATTTGCGAGCCGATATTCTATTGGTGGGACTCGCAAATCTCCGCGGAACAGCAGGCTGGATTCGACACACTACTCGAAGCAAGCCAGGTGTTTTCGCTCGAATACTCGAACCTCGACGCCGCCATCGATCTGTTGGAATCATGACCCCGGGCGTGCGAGCCATCTTCGATGCGCTGCGCTTCGATCGGACCTCATGCGCCCTGAGCGGCCTGACTCCGGACGATCTCGCCTTCACCGATCGCGCGCAACTGACGCCCCTGCTTTCCCGCTTCGAGTTTGACGCAGAAGTTCGCCAGCATGTCGAAGGCACTCTCGCGCGTAACGCAATTCGAGTCTCGCGCGTGGCCGAAGCATACCGGGAAATTGCCCCCGCCTTCGATCACGTGGTCCTCAAAGGCATGACCCACGTGCCCGACTTCATCGAAGATCCGCGCCTGCGCGTGCAGTATGACCTGGATCTCTACGTTCCACCCGCGCAAAAAGAAATCGCTCGCGATGCGCTGCGCCACCTCGGTTATGAACCCATTGGCGGAATGGAAGGGCTCGCTATGGACCATTTGCCGACCATGGTTCGCAAAACCGGCTGGCAGTGGCGCGGCGACTACTTCGATCCCGATCTTCCGCCCGCCGTGGAAGTGCATTTCCGCTTCTGGGACTCGCCGACGGAACGCCTTCCAGCCGAAGGCCTGGACGATTTCTGGGACCGCCGAGAAGGAAATCAACTCACGCTTGTGGATCGCCTCGGTTACGCGGCGCTGCATCTCACCAGGCATCTGCTGCGCGGAAACGTCAGGCCGTCCCATGTCTGGGAGATCGCGCGATTCCTCCACACGCACCAAGACCCGTCATTCTGGAACCATTGGACCGAGTGGCATTCGCCCTCGCTCAGGCGCATCGAAGCGGTGGCACTCCTGCTCGCGAAAGAATGGTTCGCCTGCTCGCTTCCGGATGCCGCCGCAGCCGAAATCGCCGCGCTCCCGACGCGCGCTCGCCGCTGGTTCGAGGTATATCGCTGGTCGCCCGTCGAAGCGAATTTCAGACCGAATAAGCATGAACTCTGGCTGCACACCAGCTTGCTCGACTCCGCGGGCGCCCGCTTCGACGTGCTGCGCCGCCGCCTGATTCCCGCGTCAATCCCCGGCCCCGTGGACGGCGTTCATCTCCCGGACGAAGAAATGACCGTGGTCCGCAAGATGAAAAAGAACGCCCGCAACGCCGCGTACGCCGCCTCCCGCGCCGCGCATCATTTCCGCCTGTTTTTACCGACCGTCGGCGAAGGCGTCAGGTGGTGGCTCCGCCCATGACGGTTTCGGCGTTGGTCAATACGCCGCCCGCGGCCGCGAACTCACGCAGCGTTTTCGATCCATCCTCTTCGCGCAAGCTCCGCACCGCGTCGGTCACCAGTTCCACGCGCTTTCCGGTTTTGAGCAAGCCGAACGCGGCCAGCTTTACGCAGATTTCCGTGACCACGCCGTAGACGACGTATCGCTCGGCGCCCAATGCACTTAAGAACCGGGCCAGGTTCACGTTGGTGAAGCAATCGAACGTCTGTTTCTCGAGCAGAATCTGCGCGGCGCATTCGATCGCACGCAGCGTTCGGCACCACCACGCGATTCTCGAGCAGCGTCGCCGCGGGTTTCTGCTGTCCCGTGGTGCCCGCGACGCAGTGAGGCGGCCACACGCGAAACTCCGGGTCGTCTTCGGTGTGCGCGTCCATGGTCGAGATTACCGGAATTCCGTGCGAGCCGCGAAGCGGTTCAGCGCGGCGATGCGGTCGACGATCGTCTCCGCGCCCGGAACGTACAGCGCGCCTGCGGGATACAAGAAATCGATCTGCGTGTCGACGTCGAAGAAGACCGTCTTCATCTGCGCCACTCCCTTGCTGACACGCTCATTCAGGCATTCGCAGCTCCGGGCTGATGTCCACTCGCCAGGCGTCGTCGCTTCGAACAGGCTGTGGCAGGCGCCGGGCAGCCGCGCCAGGCGCTCGGCGGCATAGCGCCGCGCCTCGGCGGCGGCGGCAGCGGCTCCACCAGTCGGCCGCCGATGATCACGGGCGCAGCAGCGCCTCGGCCGGCTCTGCGCCTTGCGGGCACGACGGACATTCGCTGGCGCGCGCCAGCACGTCGTGATCGGCGTAGCGGAAAATCTGCTTCGCGCCGGGCAGCGTGTGCTTGTCGTGGCTGAGCTTCAGCGTGTAGCGGCGCTCGCCGCGCGTCTTCCAGCTCCACCATCTTGTAGACCACGCCGAGCGACGGCGCGTCGGCCGAAGTGGCCAGTTCCGTGCCCACGCCGAAAACGTCGATGGGCGCGCGCGGCGGCCACCAGCTCTGAATCTTGTACTCGTTCAGATCGCCGGTGGCCATGATCTTGGCGTCGTGCAGGCCGGCGTCGTCGAGGATCTTGCGCACCGCGGGCGCCAGTTCGACCAGTTGCCGCTGTCGAGCCGCACGCCCCACAGCGGACGCCCAAGCGCCGCCGCGCGGCGCGCGCCTTCGAGCGTGTCGTAGGTGTCGATCAGGTACACGGTGCTCTCGCCCAGCAGCTTCTGCAGCTGCTCGAAGGCCGCCCGCTCGTGGGCGAACGACATCACCCAGGAGTGCGCGCAGGTGCCGAATACCGGAACGCCGTAGCGCAACCGGTTTCGGCGTTGCTGGTGCCCGCGCAGCCGCCGATGTAGGCCGCGCGCGCCGGCCAGCACGCCGGCTTCGGGCGAATGCGCGCGGCGGGTTCCGAACTCCACCACGCTCGCGGCCGCAGCGCCGCTTTCACCACGCGCGCCGCTTTGGTCGCGATCATGGATTGAAATCCGATGGTCGCCAGCAGATAGGTTTCGGGAATCTGCGCTTCGATCAGCGGCGCGCGCACCGTCAGAAACGGCTCGCCCGCGAACAGCGGCGTGCCTTCGGGCACCGCGAACAGGTCGCCGGTGAAGCGCAGCTCCGCGAGCATGTCGAAAAACGCGGGGCTGCGTGTGCGCGAACTGCGGCAGCGTGCGCAGATAAGCGATCTCTTCCGGCGTGAACCGGAGATTCAGCAGATATTCGACGGCCTGCGCCAGTCCGGCGGCCAGAATGAAGTTGCGATTGTGCGGCAGACGCCGGACGAACAGCTCGAACGTCGCGCGGTCCGCGGTCTTGCCGGCCTCGAAGTAGCCCGCCGCCATGGTGAGCTGGTAGAGATCGGTGATCAGCGCGCAGCCGGATAGCGTCGCTGATTTCCGGATCGCACTATCTTCTTCGGCTGCCGGCGCCGGTTCCTTGACGTCGGCTGCGGCCTGCGCGCAGATCCTTCACGGCGTTGGCGTCGAGCTCATACAGCGACTGTTCGCCTTCGCGCCGCGCGATGAAGTTCGTCGCCGGCTGGCGCGATCTGCACTTTCTCGGTCCGCTTGCCGTCGTTCGAGACCACGGTCAGCTCGATCAGCGGCGTGGTGAAGCCGCTGTCGACGAACTTCGTGGCGGCCAGGTCGCGCAGCTTGTCGATCAACGCCTGGACGCTGGTGGAATCCATCGTCTTGCCGCCCGACATCCACTTGTCGCCGGACTTTTCGTACGTCGCTGTCTTCGCGCCGTCCTTGATCTCGATCCGGGTCGGATCGTTGAAGCCGAAATCGAACACTTTCTTGTTGCGGAAATCGTCGAGCGACTTGTCGAGGCCTTCGCCGAGATCCTTGGTGACCTTGTAGACGCCTTCCACCACGCTGGATTTCGCGTAGTAGTCGTCCTTGGATCTTGCGGACTTCCAGCGTCTGCGTGCCGTCGGCGTCGGTGACCTTGGCGATCGCCACCGGGTCGCAGATGCGAACGCGGCCGCGGCTTTCTTGGCGTCTTCGTCGGAAACGTTGGTATCCATCTGCGCGTCGTTCAGCTTGCGAACCAGTTCTTCCACCTGGAAGCCGTCGGCGCGCATCGGCTTGGGCTTCAGGATCTGCCATTCGTTCTGACTCGACGCGGCCGAACTCGATAGGCCTGCTTCTTCGGCGTTCAGCTCCACGCGGCTGATCTTGTCCTGGTCGAACGTCATCAGGTGCTTGTCGCGCAGATCCTTGGACGCTTTGTCGAGACTGCCCTTGTTGGAGCTGGTCGATGGTGAACAGGCGCGGATCGCCGTCGAGCTTCGCGTAAACATCGCTGCCCGTCGGAGTCGCGTCTCGCCGATCAGCAGCTTCGTCGTCTTGCCGTCTTTCATGGTGAACGGTCACCTCGATCCGCGCGGCGCCAGGCCGTAGGACGCCAGGTCGGTCGCGTTCTCATCCACCACCCGATCCGACGTGAGCGATGGCCGCCGAACTGATACGCCGCTCACGGCGTCTGGTCGGCGGCCAGCGGCTTGGGCGCGGTGATGGTCCACTTGCCGGAGTCGTCCTTCTTGACGATGGTGTCCTCGCCGTCGCGATGCTTGAATTCGATCTGCTGGATGTCGTCCTCCTTGAGCGCAAGAATCTTCGGCGGAGCATCCGGGGCGGGCTTGCTGGCTTTGGCGGCTTCCGAGCGATTCGACCACCACACCGCCCCGCCCAATCCGGCCAGCAACAGCGGCTGCAATCAACAAACGAGCAAGCTTCATGCGGTTGCCCTTACCGTCCTGCGTTCCACCACACTCCCACGCCCGCCACGACGATCAGCAGCGGGATCACCACCACGCTGGCATAGAACACCATGGCCATCTGGCGCGCGGTCATGTTCAGCCGCCGATCTTCGGGCTCCTTCGGACGGATCGAAATCAGATCCTCGTCCGAGGACAGCCAGTTCATCATGTTCATGAACAGGTCGCGATTCCCGTTGAAGCGCAGGAACCCGTTGGCGATCCAGCGCGAAGAGCCCACCACGACGAACCGTCCGTTGCCGCTCTCTTTGCCAGTCGTATAGGTGCCCGCCGCGCCCAGCGTCAGCGGACCCTTCTTGTCGCTGTTCGACGGCTTGATCTCGGGCGAGGTCAGATTCAGTCGTCGCGAAGCTGTCGTCGGTGGTCTCGAACAGTTTCTCGACCGTGGTCTTGTCGCCGTTCTTGACCTCCAGCGACCGCGCGATCGGGAAACCGCGTCGGCGTGTCCTTCATCTCGCGCACGATGGCGTGCGATTCGTAGCTGGTCACCAGCGGATACTCCGGACCCAGCGCCGAACAGCTGGCCGACGCCGCTGGTGTCGAGCACCAGGTCCTTGTCGGCGGTCACGCCCCAGCCGACAGCACGCTCGACCAGCGCTTGATTCTCGTCGATTTCCATGCTTGCGCGAACTTCAGCGGCGGATCCAGCATGATCAGCGCGCGCCCGCCGTTTTCGACGTAATTCTTGATCGCGTCCACTTCCGGCTGGAGTATAGTCGTGCGCGGGCCCGCCGACCACCAGGATGGTGCAGTCCCTGGGGATCTCCGGCTTCTCAAGCAGCTTGAGCGTGTCGGTCTTGTAGTTGTTCTTCTCGATCAGGTCCTTGACGCCCGAATAGCCGTCGCGGTCCGTATCGGTCGAGCGCGTGCTCGCCCGAGCCGAGCGTGAAGCACGCCGTGCGTTCGCCGCCCTTCAGCGCGCGCACCATCGCGCCGGTGATTTCTTCTTCGGTCAGAGCTTTGGCTTCCTGCGTCTTGTTGCCGACGTTGACCGAAGATGGTTCCGTAGCGTTTTCACGCCCGGCGGCGATGGCCTGCGGTGCGCTTCTTGTCGACGTCCTCATACTTGACGTCGATCTTCGGCGACAGATTCTTGTAGCGGTCCAGCAGATCGTGCGCGCCCTGGAACGCGGTGGGCTGGTCCCAATAGGTGATGGTGACGGTCTGCTTCAGATTCTTGGCGATCTTGAGCGGTCTGATCGGAAAGCGTGAATTTCTTGTTGGCCGTGGTGTCGTAAGATCTTGTTGTAGCGGTTCGCCAGGAAATTCAGCCGCCTACCACCGCCACCACGATCAACACATAAACGATGGTGTAGGCCGTGAACTTGGTTTGGCGGGCCTTCATCCAGGAGTTGTTCATATTACGCCCTCCACCGCAGCGATTCCATCGACCGCGCCGTCAGAAACAGTCCGATGAAAATCACCGACACGTAATAGACGATATCCTTGGAATCGAGCACGCCCTTGCGCGAACGAATCGAAGTGTTGCAGCACCGAGAGATACGAGATCACTTGCTCCAGTGACTGAACTGCCGAAACTGCGACACCCAGTCGAGCACCCACAGCAGCAGGCAGACGCCGAATGCCGGCCACGCCGGCGACGATCTGATTCTTGGTGCAGTTCGAAATGAACGTCCCGATCGCCAGCAGGCATCCGCCTTGCAGCAGCAGGCCCAGATAGCCGACCAGCATCGGCCTCCAGTCCGGCTTGCCGTACAGCGAACAGCATCAGCATGCTCAGCAGCGGAGATCCCCAGCATCGCGGCGTACAGCGCCATCGCGCGCCAGCCACTTGCCCAGGATGATTTCGCAGATCGCGCAGCGGCGAAGTCACCAGCAGCTCGATGGTGCCGGTGCGCTTTTCTTCGGCGAACAGCCGCATGGTGATCATGGGGATCAGGAACAGCCCGATCACGCTGATGTTCGAAAGCAGCGGCCGCACCACCCATTCGTTCACGTTCATCGGGAAGGACTGCCCCATCATGGCGCTCTGCATGCTCGTGCTGGACGAAGAACACGACCGCGACGTAGAAGAAATAGCCGGCGATCAGCGCGAAAAACGCCATCACGCCGTAGGCGATCGGCGAGCGGAAATAACTGTTCAGTTCCTTGCGGGCGATGGTGAATGTATTCATTTGGTTTCTCCGGCGGGTTCCGCGACCGGAGCCTCTTTCGGCTCCTCCTTCACATCCTCTGGCGTCGCGGTCAGTTGCAGGAAGATCTCTTCCAGGCTCAGCCCGACTGCGTGCAGCTCATTCAGATTCCAGCCGGCTTCGATCACGGCGCGCGCCAGCTCCGGCCGCACGTGCCGCCCTTCCAGGCTCTCCACGGTGAAATGCAGCTTCGCCGTCGCGTTGTTCCTTGGGAATCACGCGGCTGACGCCCGCCACCTGTTCCAGGCGCTGCTGCACCGGCTCCTGGATCGGGCGTCGCCGTTGCGCGGCAGCACTTCCACGGCCACGGTTTCCGCGCCGCGCAGGCGGCTGGTCAGATTCGCCACCGTATCGGTCGCCACCAGCTTGCCCTTGGCGATGATGATGACCCGCTCGCAGGTCTGCTCCACTTCGGGCAGGATGTGGGTCGAAAGAATAATGGTGTGTTCGCCCGGCCAGGCCCTTGATCAGGTCGCGCGTTTCGATGATCTGATGCGGATCGAGGCCGGAGGTCGGTTCGTCCAGGATCAGCACGTCGGGATTGTGGATGATCGCCTGGGCCAGGCCCGACGCGCTGCCGGTAGCCCTTGGACAGCTTGCCGATCAGCGTCTTGTTCGGACGTCGGCGACGGCGCATTTCTCGGCACACTTCGTCGACCCGCCGCGGCAGGTCTGGCCGTGGGAACGCCCTTGATCCGGCCCACGAATTCGAGGTACTCGTGCACCTCCATTTCCGGGTAAACGGGCGGCGTTTCCGGCAGGTAGCCGATGCGTTTCTTCACTTCCATCGGGTTGCTCGAGCACGTCGAACCCGGCCACCTGCGCCGATCCCGAGGTGGGCGGCAGAAAGCAGGTGAGCACGCGCATGGTGGTGGTCTTCCCGGCGCCGTTGGGACCCAGGAAGCCCACGATCTGGCCTTTTTCGACCTCGAACGAGATGTTGTCGACCGCGACTTTACGGGCGTATCGCTTGGTAAGCCCTTCGACTTTGATCATAAGAATTACTCAGGACGAGCTGAGTGCGCTCTTTGTGAGTGCGAACAACACTACATCATAGTAAGCCGACATCTTACTGTCAATCGAGGCTGGACTTGACCAGCGGGTTCGGAAACGAGTCCGCATCCTCAGGACTCGACCCGTGCAGGCACTGGAAATCCTTCTCGACCAGCAACGATAACGGCCCGCTCGAGCCCTCGATACCCACCTGATCGCTTTGGATCCAATGAGTTACCTCGGGTCGCGGGAGCGTAACTTTGATCTGTCCCTCCTCGAAAACGGCCCCAACGGTTGCCGCGGCGCTCGCCTCCAGAGTGTAGCTCAGAGTCTGTCCTGGAGCGAACGTGACGGTTTCCTTAACCACCCCGGTTTCCGCCAGTTGCGCGACTTCGGATTGGCTCACGCGGAGCCGTAACTGATTGCCATGCAAGCGCAGTTTCATGAATCCCGGTGCACCGTTGCGGGAGTAAAGGCCGGCACGCAGACCGCGACATACTCCGCACCGAGGGGCGTGCTGTAGCGGATCCATTCCCCACGCCGCGCGACCACCGCCTGGCCCGCGGTTACCTCCATAACACCGCCTTCATGCTCGACTTGCAGCGAGCCGCTGAGAACCACCGTGAATTCATCGAAATCGGGGCGCTGCCCGGGCTCGGACCAACCGGCGGGGCTATGCATATGTGCTACCGACGCCTGCCGGTCGCCGGAGTTGACGCACCCGATGTATTCTTCCACCAGCTTGCCGCCGGGAACGGGGATCGGCGTGGGCTTTGCGATCAGCGTAGGCATGGAAAAGTCTAGTGTAATGGAAAAAGGGCCGGTGACGGAATCACCGGCCCTTCAAGACCGTTATAGGCCAAGCCCCGCGAAAGCACGTAACTGGCGTTGACAGTGAAGTTCTTCGTCATACGCTTGCGATACGACAGGTTCATCGCGTCGTAGCGGCTGCGCCCGATGGAATCGTAGTCTTGAATTAGGCCGAGCACCGGGAGGCCCGCCGCCGCGAACGGTGCGTCGGTGTTGCGCACGCCATTTGATCTTCGGATTGATCACGATCGATCCGGCTAAAATATCAACTTACGGTTACACTGAAGCGAATTGGGGGCCGCAATCATTCATAACGCAGGGCTTCGACCGGGGCGATGCGGGTTGCGCTGCGCGCCGGGTAGATCGTCGCGATCAGGCTGACGGCCATGCGCCGCAGCGGCGATCCAGACGCCGTCGGTCCAGCGGGCGTCGAAGGGAACATAAGCCAGGGAATAGACCTGTTCGTCCAGCGGCAGCCAGTGGTAACGATCGGCGAAGTAACACAACGTATAGCCGACCACCAGGCCGATGGCAGTACCGACCGCGCCGATCAACGCGCCTTCATATACGAAAATATTGCGAATCTGCTTGGCCCGGGCGCCCATCGACATCAGGATCGCGATGTCGCGGTGCTTCTCCATCACCATCATCACCAGCGTGATCAGAATGTTCAGCGCCGCCACGATCTGGATCAGCCCGATGGTGATCACCGTGACCATCCGTTCCATTTTCAGCGCGTTCAAGATCTGCCGGTTCTGCTCCTGCCAGGTGGTCGCGGCGAGCTTCGGCCCGATGATCTTTTCGGCTTCGCGCTGCTACTTCCGGAGCTTGTAAACATCGTCGAGCTTGCAGCTCGATGCTGTTGACTACGTCGTCGAGATCGAACAGTCTTTGGGCCACTGGCAGCGAGGTGAACGCCCAAGTGTCGTCGACGTCGTAGAAGCCGGTTTCAAAGATGCCCGACGACGCAGGAATCGCTGGTAGCTGGGCATCGATGCCGAAAGGCGTCAGCTTACCGTTGGGGATGATCAGCGTCACACGGTTTGTCGACGACGGCACCGATGTATTCGGCCAGTCGAGCGCCCAGAATGATGCCGGGCAGGCCGGTGGTGCTGCGCAAGCCTTCGACCGAGCCGCTTTTCAGGTGCGGACAGCGCGTCCGGCAACGGGAACGCCCGGATCGACAGAGACTCCCTTGATGATGACGCCGGTGCTGCGTACAGGTCCGCTGATATAGCCGGCTCGTAGAGGCCGGGCGTCGCGCTGATGACGTGCGGCAGTTTGCGCAAGCTTGCGCCGCGATCTGCTCCCAGTCCGTCGATGCCTTCGGCTGGTTCCTTTTCCTGGATCGAGACGTGCGCTGTCGCGCCCAACAGATTCCGCTGCAGGGTATTGCTGAATCCGTTGTTGATCGCCAGCGCAATCACCAGCGCCATCACGCCCGCGGCCACGCCGATCACGGAAATCGCCGTGATGACGGAGATCACCACCTGTTTGCGCTTGGCGCGCAGGTAGCGGCGGGCGATGAACAGCTCGAACATTCCGATCAGGGGCCCGCGCGCCGCAGCTTCGTCCGCGATTCCGATCTCGCCTTCCGGCCGCAGCAGCGGGAACAGAATCACGTCGCGGATCGATTTGGAATTGGTCAGGATCATGGTCAAGCGGTCGATGCCGATGCCTTCGCCGCCGGTCGGCGGCATGCCGTAGGACATCGCGCGCAGATAATCCTCGTCCATCTGGTGCGCTTCTTCGTCGCCGGCCGCGCGCATGCGCGAGCTGCATCTCGAAGCGGCGGCGCTGCTCCTGCGGATCGTTCAACTCGGTGTAGGCGTTGCCGATCTCCATGCCGGCGGCGTAGATCTCGAAGCGCTCGACGAAGGCCGGATCGCTCGCGCTTGTTCTTCGAAAGCGGCGAAACTTCCACCGGATACTCGTAGATGATGGTGGGCTGAATCAGCGTGGGCTCGACGTTCCGCTCGAACGCTTCCACCAGCGCGTGGCCTTTGCAGAGACGCGTCGCCCACCGCTTCCTGCATCGACATCCGGCGGACGTTGCCGAAATCGAGCTTCGTGCCCTGATACTCGACCATCGGCCGATCCGGTCGCATCGATCGCGGTCTGCTTCAGCAGTTCGGCGGTGAAGATCCATCAGGCCCTGATAGTCGGTGTAGGCCTGGTAAAACTCGAGCATGGTGAACTCGGGGTTGTGCTGGGTCGAGATGCCTTCGTTGCGGAAATTGCGATTGATTTCGTAGACGCGTTCCAGGCCGCCGACGATCAGCCGCTTCAGGTACAGCTCCGGCGCGATGCGCAGATACAGGTCCATATCGAGCGTGTTGTGATGCGTGACGAACGGCCGCGCCGTCGCGCCGCCATAGAGCGGCTGCATCATGGGCGTTTCCACTTCGATGAAGCCGCGCGCTTCGAGCTGGCGCCGCAGGACGCGATGATTCTGCGCGCGCGTCACGAAAATCTTCTGCGATTCCGGATTCGCGATCAGATCCAGATAGCGCTGGCGGTAGCGGATCTCGACGTCTTCCAGGCCGTGCCACTTTTCCGGCATGGTGAGCAGGATCTTCGAGAGAAACGTGAGTTTTTCGGCGTGCACGCTCAGCTCGCCCGTGCGGGTGCGGAACAGGTAGCCTTCGACGCCCACGATGTCGCCGAGGTCGAGCACTTCGTACAGCGCGTATTCGTGCTCGGGCACCGCATCCTTGCGGACGTAGACCTGCAGCCGCTCGCCGGATTGCAGCAGGTGCATGAATCCGGCCTTGCCCATGCGGCGGATGGTCTGAATGCGGCCGGCGATGCGCACCCGCGGCTTATCGGCGAGCTCCTCCGCGGTCTTCGCGCTGTACGTCGGCCAGAATCTGCGGGATGGTGTGGGTGAAATCGAACCGCTGCCCGTAGGCGCGGAATCCGAGCGCCTCAATTTCGCGCGGTGCGGCGCAGGCGCTGCGTCGAACAGATCGTCTTCAAGGGACATGTGGGATTCTTCAGCTTAGCGCCGCATGCTACCTTAGCGCCTGACATACCTTAACGACGAACGATCACTTCACGCAAATGATCGCGCGTCAGAAAAAACTTCACCGATTCGAAATCCTGAAACAGCTTTTCCAGGCTCCGGTTGTTGAAGAACTGCGCCGGCTTGCGGCGTCCCGCGCGGAACCAGCTGGATGGTGCGATGATCCGAAATCCGGTAGGCGTAAGTGGGAATGGTGTCCACGCGCTCCTCGGTGTGAAAGAACGCCAGCAGGCTCGCGCCGGGACGCAGCATGCGGTGCAGCTTCTGCACCACCGTCAGCAGCAACGGGCCATTGACGAATTGAAGCGTATCCCATACCAGAACGCCGTCGAACTGAGCATCCGGGAAATTCAGCGCCGTGTCCAGAAATTTGCCCGCTTTTCAGCGGATTGGCCTGGTTTTCGTAAAAATCGCCGTCGCCGAAACACTGGTCCAGCTGATGCACGAAATCGTCCGAATACAGACGATGGCCGTAGTTGGTCAGGAAGCTGATGGTGGCTTGACTGGCGCCGGCCAGGTCCAGGATGGACAAGCCGGGCCGCTCTTCAAGGGACGAGCAGAATTGATCCAGGCCGTGACTGTGCCGAGTCTCCAACGAGGGTCACCTGTGAGCCGCCAGGGGCGGTTTGCCGGAGAAGCGAATCAGCGCTTGTGATCGCCAGCTCCTGCGGCCATCGCGGGGGAACTCGGCGCGGGCGCGGACGCCACCGGTTGCGGCTTGGGCGCGGGCTGCGCGGCTGCGCGAGGCGCCTCCGCGCGCACGATGTCGATGTTGCCCTTGAAATAAGCTCCATCTTCGATCACGATGCGCGCCGTCCGGATGTCGCCCACCAGCTTGGCTTCCTTGCGGATGTCGATCTTGTCGCGTGGTTTCCACGTTGCCGTGAATGGTCCCCAGCACCACGATCTCGCGCGCCTTCACGCTCGCGTTCACTTTTCCGTTGGGACCCACGGTCAGCCGGTGCTCCTGCAGCTCGACGGTTCCTTCCACTTCACCGTCGATGGTGAGGTCTTCCCGGCTGAAAATCTGTCCTTTCACGATGCACGGATTTGCCGAGCACAGCCTGCCCCCCGCGATGCGCCTCGAAATGGGGTTCGCTGGCGCTGCTGCGTCCCGGGAGTGTTGACATCGGAATTCCCTCCTTGGCAAGCTCGGACGAGGTCGGCGGGGCCGAGGCCGGCTTGAACGTATTTTGCACTTCTTCCTTGCGGCGGTTCCACATAGCGGATCGCCTCCCTTCCATAAATCAATCGGCGCCGCGCGGCCCTCCGGCGCCGCAACGCGACCGCTCATCTATACTACTACGCTCCAGTCGCATGCGGCGGCTGAGTTCAAGTGAGCCTTGGAAGATAGCGCACGGGTGCCAAACGTTTCACGCGTCCGGCGGCAAAATTACCATGAACCTGGTATTGGATCGGAGCCTGGGCCATCGACTACAATCGAGGTGCACCTTCTCGAAACTCACATTCCGTCCCCAGGAGGCTCGGCGAAGATGTCTTCCGCTTCTACCGGAACCACCGCAAGCGACCAGCTTTGCATCAATACGATTCGGACGCTGTCCATGGACGCGGTCCAGCAGGCTAACTCCGGACATCCGGGCACGCCCATGGCGATGGCGCCGGTGATCTACACGCTGTGGCAGGAGTTCTTGCGCTTCGATCCCGACGATCCCATTTGGCCGAATCGGGACCGGTTTGTGCTCTCGATCGGCCACGCCTCTATGCTGCTCTATTCGGCGCTGCATCTGGCTCGCGTCAAGGCGGTGAATCCGGAGTATGAACAGCTAGGCACGCTGACGGTGTCGCTTGACGACATCAAGCGGTTTCGCCAGTTAAACAGCAAGTGCCCGGGGCATCCCGAATATCGCTGGACCTCGGGAATCGAAACGACCACCGGACCGTTGGGTCAAGGCGTCGCGACGAGCGTGGGAATGGCGATCGGCGCGCGCTGGATGGCGAATTATTTCAACCGTCCCGGGTTTGAAATGATCGACTACGACGTCTATGCGCTGTGCGGCGACGGCTGCATGATGGAGGGCGTCAGCGGTGAGGCCGCGTCGCTGGCCGGGCATCTGCGTCTGAGCAACCTGTGCTGGATATACGACAACAACAAGATCACCATCGAAGGGAATACGGCTCTGACGTTGAGCGAAGACGTTGCCACGCGATTCATGGCTTATGGCTGGAACGTGACAAGAGTTGGCGATGCCAACGATCTGGCGATGCTGGCGCGCGCGTTCGAGACTTTCAAGAAATCCGTGGATCGGCCGACGCTGATCATCGTCGACAGCCATATCGCTTACGGCGCGCCGCACAAACAGGATACTAACGCCGCGCACGGCGAGCCGCTGGGCGAGGAAGAGATCAAGCTCACCAAACGCAACTATGGATGGCCGGAGGACGCGAAGTTCCTGGTGCCTGCCGGCGTCTACGAAAAGTTCGACGAAAAACTGGGCGCGCGCGGCCGGGGCCTGCGCGCCGCGTGGTTGGAAAAGTTTGAAGCGTACAAAGCGAGCCATCCGGACCTGGCCGATCATCTATACCGTATGCAGCATCGCCAGCTTCCTGAGGGTTGGGAAAGCGCGCTCGCGGTGTTTCCGGCGGATGCGAAAGGGCTCGCCGGGCGGGATTCTTCCGCTAAAGTGCTGAACGCGGTGGCGCAGAAGGTCCCATGGCTGATCGGCGGATCGGCAGATCTGTCGCCGTCGACGAAAACGCGCCTCACCTTCGATGGCGCGGGCGATTTCGAAGCCGGGCATTACGACGGGCGCAATTTTCACTTCGGAATCCGCGAGCACGCGATGGCGTCGATCTTGAACGGCCTGTCGCTGACTAAGATTCGTCCGTTCGGGTCGGGATTCCTGATTTTCAGCGATTACGCGCGCGGTCCCATTCGTCTTTCGGCGCTGATGGAACTGCCGGTGATCCACATCTTCACGCACGATTCAATCGGCGTGGGCGAAGACGGTCCGACGCATCAGCCGGTGGAGCAGTTGGTCTCCCTGCGCGCGATTCCGGGACTGATCGTGATCCGGCCTGCTGACGCCAACGAAGTCAGCGAAGCGTGGCGGGTGATCATGAAGCTGCGGCATGAGCCGGTGGCGCTGATCCTGTCGCGTCAAAACTGCCCGACGCTGGATCGAACAAAATACGCGGCCGCGTCAGGGCTGGCTCAAGGCGCCTACATCCTCGCCGATGCGCCCGGCGGCGCGCCGGAAGTGATTCTCATCGGCACAGGGAGCGAGCTTAGCCTGTGCGTGGACGCATACCAAACCCTGCTGGGGCAGGGAATCCGGGCTCGCGTGGTCAGCATGCCTTCCTGGGAATTGTTCGATCACCAGCCGCGGGCGTATCGCGACCGCGTGCTTCCGCCCGGCATCACGGCGCGCGTTTCCGTCGAACAGGCGTCGACCATGGGCTGGAGCCGCTATGCGAACGCCAACATCGGCATGACGACGTTCGGAGCGTTGGCGCCGTTGAAGGAATTGCAGCGAAAATTCGGGTTCACACCGGATGCGGTGGTGACGGCGGCCAAGAGCGAAATCGAGAGGAGCAAATCATGAATCCCTTGCAGAAGCTGGCTGATTACGGGCAATCGATATGGTTCGACTATATCCGCCGCAGCCTGATCACCAGCGGCGAGCTGGCGCGCCTGATCGCCGACGACGGCCTGACGGGCATGACGTCCAATCCATCGATTTTCGAGAAGGCCATCACCGGCAGCACCGATTACGCGGATTCGCTGGCCGAGCTTCAAAAACAAACGGTGCTCGACGCCATGACCATGTATGAGCGGCTGGCGATTCCCGACATCCAGGCGGCGGCCGACGCCTTCCGTCCCACGTACGAAAAAACCGGGTTTCGCGACGGCTACGTGAGCCTGGAAGTTTCTCCGTTCCTGGCGGCCGATACCGGCGCTACCATCGACCAGGCTCGGCGGCTGTGGAAAACGGTGGGACGCGAAAACGTGATGATCAAGGTCCCCGGCACGCCGGAAGGCCTTCCCGCCATCGAGCAGTTGCTGAGCGAAGGCATCAACATCAACATCACGCTGCTGTTTTCCCAGGACGTTTACGAGAAGGTTGCGCTGGCATATCTTTCGGGCCTGGAAAAACGCCCCGGAGATCTGAAGAAGATGGCGAGTGTAGCCAGTTTTTTCGTCAGCCGCATCGACAGTTTGGTCGACTCGATAGTGAAAGCCAAACTGAAGACCGTCACTTCGGCATCCGAGCGCGCGCTGCTGGAGAGCGTGATGGGTAAAATCGCGATCGCCAATGCCAAGCTGGCCTATCAGCGCTACAAGAATCTGTTCCGCGGGCCTCGATGGGATGCGCTGGCAGCCCGTGGCGCACACGTGCAGCGGCTCCTGTGGGCGAGCACCAGCACCAAAGATCCCACCTATCGCGACGTGATGTACATCGAGGAGTTGATCGGGCCCGACACCGTCAATACGATTCCGCCGTCGACGTTCGACGCGTTCCGCGATCACGGCAGACCGCGCGCCAGCCTGGAAGACGACGTGGTGGGTGCTCACGACACCATGGAAACGCTGGCGAAGGCGGGTATTTCCATGGCGGACGTCACCGCCGAACTGCTGAAACAAGCCGTGAAGCTTTTCGCGGAGGCGTTCGACAAACTGCTGAACGCCGTGGATACCAAGTGCAAAGTCGCCGTCGGATCCGCGGTGGATGCGCAGACGTATTCGCTATCCGCGGATCTTTCCAAGCGGGTCGATGAAGCGGTGGAGGACTGGCAGATCAAAGGGAAAGTCCGCCGTTTGTGGGAGCGCGACGCGTCGCTTGTGGACCCGGTCCGATGAAGGGCAGTGGCTCGGCTGGCTCGGGATTACGGAGGATCAACTGGCGCAGAAAGCGCATCTCGAAAATCTCGCCGCGGAGATCAAACAGGCGGGATTCAAACACGCCCTGCTCCTGGGGATGGGCGGCTCCAGCCTGTGTCCGGAGGTGTTGAGAAAATCTTTCGGAAAGATCGACGGGTACCCGGAGCTGCATGTCCTGGATTCGACCGATCCCGCACAAGTGAAGGCTTTCGAGAATCAGATCGACCTGGCGAACACGATTTTCATCGTGTCCAGTAAATCCGGTTCCACGCTGGAGCCAAACATCTTCAAGCAATATTTCTTCGAGCGCGTGAAACAGACCGTTGGCGCCGATAAGGCCGCGAGCCGGTTCATCGCCATCACCGATCCCGGCTCGAAGATGGAGAGCGTCGCTTCGGGCGACGGATTCCGCCATATTTTCCACGGCGTGCCGAGCATCGGCGGCCGCTACTCCGCGCTCTCGGATTTCGGCATGGTTCCGGCCGCGATCATGGGAATCGATGCTCCCGCGTTTCTCGATCGCGCGGATGTGATGGCCATCTCCTGTTCGCATTGCGTGCCGATTCAAAAGAATCCCGGCGTGATGCTGGGGTTGATTCTCGGCACGCTCGGCAAGAGCGGGCGCGATAAGGTGACGTTCGTCACTTCGCCCGGAATTTCCGATCTGGGCGCGTGGCTCGAGCAGTTGATCGCGGAATCGACAGGCAAAGACGGAAAAGGACTGATTCCCGTGGATCGCGAGCCGGTCGCCGCGCCGGAAGCTTACGGAAACGATCGCTTGTTTGCGTATCTGCGCCTGCAAGCCGCGCCGGACCAGTCGCAGGATCGCGCCGTGGACGCTTTGGCGAAAGCCGGGCACCCGGTGATCCGCATCGACGTTTCTGAAACGCTGAATCTAGGCCAGGAATTTTTCCGCTGGGAGATCGCGACCGCGGTTGCCGGTTCGATCCTGGGCATCAACGCATTCAACCAGCCGGACGTGGAGGCGAGCAAAATCGCGACCAAGAAGTTGACTTCGCAGTACGAGTCCGCCGGATCGCTGCCGCCCGAAAAGCCGTTCTTCAGCGCGGGAGGGATCAGTCTCTCCTCGAACGATGCGAACGTGGCTGCGCTTGGATCGAATACCAAGCTCGCCGGTTATCTGCGCGCGCATTTGAACCGCCTGGGCGCGGGCGATTATTTCGCGCTGCTCGCGTATGTCCAGATGAACGCGGCGCACGACGCGGTCTTGCAGCAGATTCGAACCGCGGTGCGGGATCGCAAGCGCGTCGCGACATGCCTCGGATTCGGTCCGCGATTTCTGCACTCGACCGGCCAGGCGTACAAAGGCGGGCCGAACACAGGCGTGTTCCTGCAGGTGACCTGCGATGACGCGGCGGACGTGCCAGTTCCGGGACAGAAGTACACCTTCGGCGTCGTAAAAGCGGCGCAGGCTCGCGGCGATTTCGAGGTGCTGGCGGAACGCAAGCGCCGCGCGCTGCGAGTCCACTTGCACGATCCAGCGGCGGGCCTTGAAGCCTTGCGCGCGGCCGTCGTGGAAGCACTGGGATAATAGGAGACCAATGGCAATCGAGACTCAACACGGCGCCCATCGCGGCGACCCCTGCGCGATGGTGATCTTCGGCGCCGCGGGCGACCTGACCAAACGCAAGCTGATTCCCGCGCTCTACAACCTGGCGAAAGATCACCTGCTGGCCAAGGAATTCGCGCTGATCGGCTTCGGCCGCGGCGACAGCAGCACGGAAGAGTTCCGTACCAAGCTGAGCGGCGAGATCAAGCAGTTCGCCACCACCGAGGTGGATCCCGACCTGTGGCACTGGTTTTCCGAGCGCATCTATTACGTCCAGGGCGACTTCAACGATCCCCAGGCGTTCGCGCGTCTCAAGCAGCAGGTGGACGCCGTCGAACGCGACCACGGGACTAAAAACTGCTTGTATTATCTGGCCACCGCTCCGCAGTATTTCTCGACCATTGTTCAGCAGTTGGGCGCGGCGAAGATGACCGACGAAGAAAACGGATGGCGGCGCGTCGTCATCGAAAAACCGTTCGGGCGCGACTATGAGTCGGCGTGCCTGCTGAACCGCGAGATCCGGGAAGTCCTGAACGAAAAGCAGATCTACCGCATCGATCACTATCTGGGCAAGGAAACGGTGCAGAACATCATGGTGTTCCGGTTCTCGAACGGAATTTTCGAGCCGATCTGGAACCGCCGCTACATCGACCACATACAGATTACCGTGGCGGAGACGGTGGGAGTCGAATCGCGAGGCGCCTATTACGAAAGCTCCGGAACGCTGCGCGACATGGTGCCGAATCACATTTTCCAGCTCATCTCGCTGACCGCGATGGAACCGCCTATTTCGTTCGACGCCGACGTAGTCCGCGACGAACAGACCAAGATCCTGAAAGCGATTCCGCCCATGGCGCCCGAAGAAGTTCTGACCCGTTCCGTGCGCGGCCAATACGGCGACGGCTACTGCGGGTCCGAACATCTGCCCGCCTACCGGACTGAGCCGAATGTGTCGCCCACCTCGCGAGTGGAAACCTACGTCGCGCTGAAGCTGTTCATCGATAACTGGCGCTGGGCCGACGTTCCGTTCTACATCCGCACCGGCAAGCGCATGCCGAAGCGCGCCACGGAGATCACCATCCAGTTCAAGCGCGCGCCGTTTCTGCTGTTCCGCAAGACGACCGTCGAGGAATTGACTCCAAACCGCCTGGTGCTGGCGCTGCAACCCGATGAAGGCATCGCGCTTAGCTTTGGCGCGAAAATTCCGGGCCCGCTGGTGCGCATCGGGCCGGTGAAAATGGATTTTCAATACAAGGATTACTTCGGAACCACTCCCAGCACCGGCTATGAGCGGCTGCTGTATGACTGCATGCTCGGCGACGCGACGCTGTTCCAGCGATCCGACATGGTGGAAACCGCGTGGAGCGTCGTGGCTCCCATTCAGGACGTGTGGGACGCGCTGCCGCCGCGGAAATTCCCCAACTATGCCGCCGGCACGTGGGGTCCGGAAGAGGCCGATGAGCTGCTGACGCGCGATCAGCGGCACTGGACCGTCAGCGAATGAACGGCATTTCGCTAACATTCGCTTGCTGACGCGCTCGGCTCCGCGGGGCCGCGGATTTGGCACGTCACTGGAACGGAGCGATTCTTGCCGCGATAACGGAAAACCCGCGACACGCCGCTAGGCTTCGTACTTCTCGAACTCGAGCTGCTCGCCCGCTACTGTGCCGGTCTCTTCGACGGTCCCGGCCGGCAATTCCAAAACCGAATGCGCGCGGAGACTGAGAGAGATTCGTCCGCGGACCATATTCGGCCGTATCTTCAAGATCTTCTTGTGGCGATTCAGGAACAGCACATCGATCGGAAACTTCATGCCGAACGTATGGACGCCTTCCGATGGCGCGATCCACAAGCCTTGGCCGGGGTCGAGCCGTGTGTGCTTCAACAGCCCCATGCGGCGCTTCGCGCTGGTGTCGGCGATGTTGGCGCTGTCCGCCAGGACGCGCCCTTTGGAGTTGGTAATTCGCAGCTTCAACAATCTACAATTGAAGCATGGAGCAAGCAAGCGTGGAAAAGGCAACCTTCGGAGCCGGCTGCTTCTGGGGCGTGGAAGCTGCGTTCCGCCGCTTGGCGGGAGTGAAATCGACGCAAGTCGGCTACATGGGCGGCTCGCTCAAAGGGCCGTCGTATCAGGATGTATGCACGGACCAAACCGGACACGCCGAAGTGGTCGAAGTGACCTTTGATCCCGAGGTCATCAGCTATCAGGACGTCCTGCGTGTGTTCTGGGAAAATCATGACCCGACCCAAAAGAATCGCCAGGGACCGGACGTGGGCACCCAATACCGGTCGGTCATTTTCTTCCACTCGCCGGAGCAGGAGGAGGAAGCGCGGGCGTCCCTGGAGGCGATCCAGCCGTTTTTCAAGAAACCCATCGCGACCGAAATCGTGCCGGCTTCCGATTTTTGGCGCGCCGAGGAGTACCATCAGCAATACCTCGAAAAGCGCGGCCTGTCGCACTGCGGATTCTAGCGGCATAGCGCAGAGTTTTCGTGATCATGCGCGTCGCTTTGCGCGATGGCCCCGTCGAAATCGAGGGCCAGGGCCGAAAACTTCACCGCTCAACCACACTTTCTAGCCGCGTCCACGCGGAGGAGCGGACCTCGGAGGAGCAGGCATCCGTGGAGGTGCGGACATTCGCGGCGGCGCGACCGTTCTGGGTATACCCGGCCTCTGCCCCCGGTTTTCGAATTCTCTCTGGCGGGACTGGCCGAGCGAACGCGAGTCGCGTTGTTGCTCAAGTCCAGGATTCGCGGGCGCTTTCTGCCATTCGCCAGATCGATTCTGCTGATACCAGCCATCCTGACGATGCTGATAAATCTGACCCTCGCGGCCGGCGTACAGATCCGGACGCGTGGCTCCGCCCTGCGTCGATAACGTTCCGCGCTGCTGGAAATTGCGCGCTACAACCGCGTTCCCCGACCAATGACTATAGGCGTTCACGTTTCCATGAATCCAAGCCTGATTCGCAGCGCCCCAATGCGGGTTCCAGTGTTCGGCGAAAATCCGATGCGTGAAAGGCGTGGTGTGATACCACCAGTAATGGCCCACCGGCCTCCAGAACCAGCCGCCGCCCCAGTAGCTGAACTCGAATCCGAGTCCCCAGGTCCAGGGCCAACCGCACCAGAAGTCTCCGCAGAACATACCCGGATACCACCATCCGGTGCCAAACACCACCACTCCGTTGGACACGAACGCTCCCAGATAGCCGGGAGTATAGCCCTCGTACACATACTCGGGTGTGGCGCCATAGACGTACACGTAACGGACGTGGTACAGCGGAGAGCTCGGCGGAATGGTGTAGATCACCGGAGGAATCATATCGGCTACGATCCACGGACCGAGCGGAGAATCCGCTACGAACCAAACGCCGTGCTGAACAAGGTAATAGCGTCCTTCGGCATGAATCACTTCAGAGGAAGTATTGATGGCGTACTCCATGCTGGTCCCTTCGATAGGCCGGAACTGCGGAGACCCGTCATAGAGAACTTCCGCCTTGGCTTCGCCGCGCCGGACTGTGGCGGTCTGTGGAATCTGATTCGCGATCACGGCCTCGCGGGCCTGCTCCGTTCCCGGAATCGACGCCAGCACGTGTCCCTTGGCGCTGTCCGGAGAGATGCGCGCAAACTCGTGCGGCAGTTGCTCGCCGGCGACCCATTCCCACGATCCCTCGATCGACTTGGCGCGGAACCATCGGCCTGCGATCAGCGTGTAGTATTGCTGGGTCTTCGTGTCCATGAAGATGTCGTAGTCGGAGTTCGTGATGTACAGCAGACTGGTCTTGGGAATCGGAGCGTAGGTCGGCTCGCCGCGTGTTACCAGTAGTTCCGCCGGAACGGTGCTCACGTAAACTGCGGGCGGATTCGGCGCAGACGACTTGGCTGTCTGGGATACAGGTTCTTTGTCCTCGTCTCTGGTGAACTGTTTCCGGATATCGTCCAGATCCTGGGGAGGGTTCGGCGCCGCGGTCCACGGCCCTTTGAGCGACGATGCCGTCATCCACCAGGGTCCACCGTCCAGATAGAAAATTCCGGCTGACGAATCGAACAACATCAACGCGGGTGTGTTGACGACGCGTGTGTAACGGGTGCCTTCGACTGGACGGTACGCCGGCTCCCCGTCGATCAGGATCAACACCGCGGGCGACTGACTCAAAATGACCTTGGGCGGATCGTTCTTTAACCGGATCGACTCGGCTTTCGTCTCCGCTTGGGTAATTTCGAGATCGGCCAGCAGCCGGTCCAGGGAAACGGTCTGCGGCCAACTTGGAACACTCTCCCGCACGGCTTTCAGCAGCGTTGATTGCAGCGCCGGAGCGGAGGGGAAGGTCGCGTCTTTGATGGTGATGTCGTTGAAGGCCACCAGCCTCGATTCGCGATCGACTTCCGTCCTTGCGTTGATCGAAACGATGCCAAAGATCTGGGTCGGATCTCCTTTCCTTGTAACGATTACGGCAGAGCGGGCCTCGATGCGGTTGTCCTTCCAATTGTCCACCTGCGGTTGATACACGACCAAATGAATATTGTCGGTGTCGATCTCCCGCGGCCAGTTTCCGTCGCCATTTACCGGCGCCTGAGCAAAAAGAAGCGGAAAAGCAAAATAACTTAGAGATAAGATTGCGCGGCCTTTCATGAGATATATCCTCTACAAGTGTGGGAGCACTAGCTGTGCCACTTCGACGATCATCCTGATGTTGATATCACTAAGGGTTTCACCAAGGTAACAGCCGCTCCGGCTGCGACTGAGCGAAATAACACGCTTATGGGCGCAGTGCCGCTGATTCAATGTCTAGAGGCGGGCGCGCGTGGAGCTGGGGAACTCAGTTCCTTTGGAGAAGGGGTCTGCGAAGCATCCCATCCGCCGCCCATTGCCCTAATCAACTGGACGCTCGCCACCATCTGTTGCATTCGAAAAGTCACCGCGGCTTGCTGGTCGTTCAGCAAAGCGGTTTGCGCCGCGATCACATTGAGGTAAGGATCGATTCCGGCCTTGTACCGGACCTTCGGCTTCCTGAAGGCTTCGATCGGCAGATTCGATCGCTGAATCCTGTTGCTCGATGACCTGCGTCAGAATTCTGAGAGCCGCCAGGTTATCTTCTACCTGTTGGAAGGCTGTCAACACGGTTTGCCGGTAGTTCGCAACGGTTTGATCGTAAGATGCCTGGATACTGCTGGACGGTGGCCTTACGCAATCCGGCATCGAAAATCGATCTGCGCCAGGGCTCGGACCTACGGACCAAATCCGGCTCGGCCACTGAAGCCATTTCGCGATCGAGAGACTCTGGAGTCCCGCGGAAGCGCTCAGAGTGACGCTGGGGAAGAAGGCCGTCTTCGCGATGCCAATCTGCGCATTCGCCTGCGCGACCGCGCGTTCGGCCGCGGCGATATCCGGTCGGCGTTCCAGAAGCTCGGACGGAACGCCCAACGGGTATCGCTCGGAGGGGTGGCTTTTAAAGCCTCTGCGGAAAGTGAAAACGTCGATGCGGGCTGGCCGGCCAGCAGCGCGATCGCATGTTCATACTGTGCGCGGAGAACGCCAAGATTTGTGTCCTGCGCCTGCGTGGCTTTTGATTGCGCTTCTGCCTGCGCCACGGCTTCATCGTTGCCAAGTCCGGAATTGTACAGGTCGCGGGTCAGTTCGAGAGCCTCCTGATAGGCGCTGACGCGTCGAATCGAGTAGCTGCTTCAGCGCGTCCTGGGCGCGAAGCTCGTAATAGTCGGCGGCGAGGTCGGCTTGGGCGGACAGGCGCACATTTTCCAGATCGGCCACGCTGGCCTGTGCCGCGAATGTGTTGGCATTCACGGTGTTTCGAATGCGGCCCCATAGATCGGGTTCCCAGGAAGCTTCCAACGGAAGCGAAACGTCGAGTATGTGACGCCGACGGATTGCCCGAACGCGGTCGAGAGACGAGAATTGGTGATGCCCGGGTTGGCGGTGACGGTGGGAAAGTATTGCGCCCGGGCTTCCCGGATCATGGCGCGCGCGGCCTGAACGTTGCGCCGCCGCGGCGGCGATGTTCTGGTTTGAAATATTGAGCTTCTCTTCCAGTTCATTCAACTGCGGATCATTGAATCGTTCCCACCACTTGCCGCGCGCCAAGCATCGTCGCCTGGCTGAGCCGGCTTCCAGTCGCCTTCGACATTTGGCGCTCCGAGCTCCTTGTAAGCCGGCGGAACCGGCGTGGATGGTTTGTGTGTATTTCGGGCCGATGTTGCACGCCGTCAACAATGCATCAGGAGCGCCAAAGCCAATGTCGAACGTAAATGAAACTCTGGCCATAGTTCACTCACCGATATACACGTCGACCAGTTGGCCGGGATAAAGATTCACACCCTTCGGCATTCTCGAATCCGGAAAATGATCGGCAAGACCCGACGTCCACCCGCTCCAGCCTCTGGTCGGAAAGTTCGATTTTGGGAGAAACGAATGGCTGCATTCTGACATACTCAAGCGGGATCTTGACTGTCGGACCCGCGGACCGACATCTGCGCCTTTATCTTGGACGGATCGGGAAGCCGCGGCACCAGAATTTCGTCGACGTAGCAGCGCACGTTCAGATGAGCGCTGAGGACTTCCCAGCACGAGCACGGGAGTCCATGCCCTGCGTATAGGTGTCGTAAGCGCCTTGCGCCGAGACGAAGCTCCCTACAGTCAGGATTGATCGCCAACACTATTCCATCTCTGGGCGCTCGAAGCGTGTACTTGGCAAGCAGCGCGCTTGCGGATAAGTGAGATTTGTACCAGCGCGTTGTAGGTTCTTTCCTGGTTATTGATGTCGTAAATCCAGGCGCCGGCCTTGGTCAGGTCGCGTTGCTTCCGGGCCACTTCGAGGTTGGCTTTTGCCGTTGCGACCGCATTCGCGGCGCTGTCCAGTGCATCTTTACTGATCGATTTCGGGTTCAGATCGTAGGCAGCTTGTTGCTTATCCAGTTCATCCTGGGCGGTTTTCAACGCCGCCTGCGCGGACACCACCTGAGCTTCGGCCACGTCCAGAGTTTCTTTTCTCGGCTGAGCCTTCAGCTCATTCGAGAAGAGTGAAGGCGGCCTGCGCCTGGGATTGCAGTTGCTCCGACGGTGGCCCTCTGGATCGAGTCGTCGATCACCAACAGGACCGCCCCTTTCTTGACCTCCTGGCCTTCGGCCACCAGGATCTGCTTCACCGTGCCCGACACCTCCGGATAAACATTGATGTTCTCCCCGCTCGGCTGATCGCTTTCCACCATGCCTTCCGCATAAATTCCGTTGGGATAAGGATTGGTGGCCGGACTAAAAGCCGGCGGCAGCGGAGGCTGGGTGATACCCGACAGGTAAGCCACCACACATCCGGCAAGAAGACCGATGAAGGATAATGCGAATATCAGCTTCCTCATATGGTGCCTCCCTTCTCAACTCCAGTCAGCCGGCCGTCCTCCATCTTCAAAATCCGCGTGGCGAATTCGTAGATCCTGCTGTCGTGCGTGACGATCAGGATGCAGCGCTTATCGTTCAGAACGTTCTGCTTCACAAACTGAACGATGGCGTGGCCGGTATCGCCGTCTAACGAGGCAGTGGGCTCGTCCATGATCAGGATGTCGGGCTGTCCGACAATGGCGCGGGCGATGGCGACGCGCTGCTGTTCCCCTCCGCTCAGCTTTACCGGCGGCAGGTCGGCGCGGCCCTTCAAGCCGACGATCTCCAGATACTTGGTGGCCTCGACGATGGCTTCGCTCCAGTTCTGCCGCTTGAGAATCAATGGAATCGCCACGTTTTCAGCGGTGGTCAAGCGCGGAAACAGATGATAGTCCTGGAATACGAACCCGATCTTGTGCAGGCGGAAATCCGCCAGCTTGTCGCTGCCGAAAGCTTCCAGATGTCCGCTCCTTCCACCGAGACGCTGCCGGAATCCGGCCTGAGAATGCCCGAGAGCACGCTGAGCAAGGTCGTCTTCCCGCTCCCGGACGGGCCCACGATGTACAGCATTTCGCCGAAATAGGCGTCGAGACTGACCTCTCGCAGGGCCACGGTTCTGGCTTCGCCTTCGCCGAACCACTTGACGACCGCCGGTTGCTGTGATGGCTGTGTCCGGCATATCAAGCCTCGGAAAATATCGAACGGCTCGATCCGCAACACCTTGCGGACGCCGAAATAGCTGGAAACGGCAGCGATGATCACCACCATCACGAAGGCCAGCCCGAGATTCCAAAACGTGATCATGCGCGGCATAGTCCGGAAGCCGCAGCTTGGCGAGCGCGATGGTGAGAGCGCACAAGTCCGATTCCCAAACCGTAGCCTGTGAGGGCCGTGAAGCTCGCCTGGAACAGAATCATCAGGATCAATTCGCGGCTCTTGGTGCCCATCGCTTTGAGGGCGCCGAATTTCTCAAGGTTTTCCAGAACGAACGTGTAAAACGTCTGGCCCGAAATGGAGAGACCGACGATAAAGCTCATGACGGTCATGATCAGGAGGTTCATCCCCAGGCCGGTCTGGAACATGTAAAAGGCCGATATCTTGCTCATGAATTCGTCTTTGGTCAGCGCCAGGTAGCCGAGCGCCTGCACCTCTTGCTTGATGTTGGATACGTCCGCGGGGCTCTTGGGCTCGACCAGAACGTAGGAAATCGTGAAGCGCGGGTTGGGGATGTATTGAAGCGCCCTCTCGTAGGTTGTGTAGAGCGTGGGAACGCCGAACAGGCCGCTGCTGGCCACCGTGCGCGATGCCGACGATGACGCCGCGGTGATCATTCACCTCAAATTCCGTTCCCATGCGCGGATTGCCCAGTTTGGGAAACTCGGGATCCTTGACGACGATGAACGCCGTTCTCGCCGTAGATGTCTTCGATCTTGCCCTGCAGAAGCTGCGGCCGGCCGAACAGGCTGGTATCGTCCAGTCCCACGACACGTCACTGCCTGGTAGGCGCCGTCGGCCAAGCTTCACCAGCGCGCCTCCGGAGTAAACCGGCACCGCATAGCTGACGCCCTGCATGCTTCGCGCCGCGTCCAGCACGTAATCCGGCATGCCGATCGTGTTCGCGACGGTTTGGACGGACGGGTCCATGATCCACATGGACGCGCCCAGATTGATGACTGTCGCGGAAGCGCGATTGAGGACCCCGGCGAACAGCGAAGTCATCGCGATCATCAGGAACACGGCGAAGGTAATGCCCACCAGCAGCGCCGTGAACTTCGCCTTGTCGTTGACCAGCAGCTTGTAGGCGAGTTTGAGTATTCCCGTCACGGCCGCTTCTTTTTCGGACCGACTTCTGCTTCCCGTCCCGGCACCCATACCTTGTCGGGAGCCATCAGATCCAGGTCCTTGATCGTGCTCTTCACGACTACCGTCTGAAGCTCGCCGGGCGGCGGCGCTGCGTTGACCAGGAACTCCACCAGATACTGATTCGCCAGGTGATCAGAGATATCAGCCAGAAACGGCGCCAGCGACGGCAGCGGCCCGAAGCTTAGGAAATATGCTTCGCCGCCCGATTCGCTGGCAAGGTGCGCGAGCTGAACCTGGCCCGAATAGATCTTGCCAAAATCACTGGTGGCGTAATCCGCGTTCGGATGATAAATCGCGAAAACCGTAACACCAGCGCGCTCAGCTGCTGCGAGCGCCGCGTCCGCCGACGGATTTTGCAGCTCGTCGCCCGCTCCCGGATCGACCCCGTTGGAGATCATCAGAATCGTACGGCGCGGCGAGTGCTGAGGCCAGATCTTGATCAGCTCTGTCACGGCCGTAAACGGATTCGTTGGTTTACTTCCCGTCGGAGCGCTCAACGCTTTGACGGCGCGGTCGCGATCCAGCGTCGGATTTTCGGCAATCTTCAGAAGTCCATCCTGGATATAGGCGACACCCACAGCGGTGGTCGCCGGTTGAGAAGTAATGAACCGGCGTAACTCCTCGAACTTCGTGCCCGGCTCGCAATTCGAGCAGTTGTCGACCAGCAGAAACAGTTCCATGCCGGCGCGGTCGCCGCGCAGTGGAACCAGATTAGTGATCGGCAGCGGATCGAACTGCTGTTTGATGGTCATGTCGTTCTTAGTGAGTACCGGCGGTTCATGGCCGAAGTAATGGCCCACGGTTACCAGCATTTTCGTCGTGACGCCCGCGGGTGGTGTGCCTTGTGCCGAAAGCGGTAACGTCCACGCGAACGCCAGCCATGCAGCGGTTCGAAGCTTACTCATATCGTCCTCCTGGGTTCATCCTAGGACGTGCACTCGGCGCGCCAGCCCGCGTGAACTCGGCAAACGTCTGAACCGAATCGAGTTCGGTCATTCGCGATTCAAGAATTTCGGCCAGTATTGCGCGCTTTCACGCAGGCCAGATGGGTCTTCATGGAGATCCGACACCATCAGCTGTTCGAGCTCGGTGAATACAGCAATGGTTATGGCGGGATTCCTATAGAGCTCGAACCGCGTCCTCGACTAGTCGAGCCAGCGCCGGATACGATTCTCCGGTCAAGAGAATGGGCGCGCCGATCCTGACTTCGACCGGACCGGGGTGCGGCCACGTCGCCGTGCGATGTAGCACTCGGTCCACGCCCGCGAGCCGGATCGGGATCACAGGTAGTCGCAGCCGGGACGCAATCATCCCGACGCCCGGATAGAAGCGCCCGATCTCTCCTGTCAGAGTGCGTTCTCCTTCGGGGAAGATCAGAATCGACCAGCCCTGCTCAACCAGCTCTCCCATATAACGAATCGACTGACGTCCTCCGGTCTCGGTCTGGGGAACCGGAAAGGCGTTGAAGAGCAGCGTAACCAGCCGGTAGATGACGCTATTTTGCCACCGTGCCCAAAGCGAGTAGCGGTCCGGGTGAAAGTGCGGATCGAAATACTCCTTCCACATCACCGGCGCGAGGCGATGCCTGATGCGCGCAGGAAGACTGGCCAGAATGACCGGCGTATCGAGATAACTCTGATGATTTGCAGCGAAGATCACAGGTCCACGGATGCGTTCCAGGTTCTCCAGGCCGGAAACCTTCGTTCGCGCCACCATCCGCGTCAGCGGCAGCAGGATCGTCGCCAGGGAAACGCGCCGAATCAGCTTCGCGATTCTCCAGCGGTTGTAGGCGGGAAAGCGCATCGGTTCCGATGCCGCCATCGGACGCGCGAGATCCCCGACCTTAGTCACGGTGGCGAAAGCGGTCTCATCGATAGTCGTCTCCAGCTTTTCTTCTAAATCCATCATCAACTCGACGCGGTCCAAGGAACTGAGTCCCAGCTCGTCAAGTGTGGTCGACGAGGTAACGGTGCGGCCGGGGGCGTATTTTTGGACGATGTCGAGCACGTCAGTGCTTTCCGATTTCGGCTGTCCAGGCAGTCCTTGCTCGACCGTCCGTGCGATCTCCGCGCGGCGCAGCTTGCGAGTGGTCTCGGTGCGCGGCAGCGCATCCCCTGGCCAGATCGTGACCGAGCGAATCTTCTGATGCTCTTCCAGCCGCGCATTCGCCTGCTCTACAACTTGATCCACATGAACACCCGGTTCCAGCAGGAGCACGGCATGAACGCGATTCGTGCCGATCACCGCCGAGTCGCGCACGCCCGGAACCTGATTTAGAACTCCTTCGAACGTCTTCCGGAAACACCTTTAGCCCTTCGGGCGTCACGATCATTTCTTTCTTTCGGCCGTGGATGATCAGGTGTCCTTCTGCATCGAGTTCTCCAATATCCCCTGTATGAAACCAGCCATCCCGGAAAGCGGCCACGGTCTCTGCGGGAGATTGAAAGTACCCGCGACTGACGTTCTCGCCGCGGACCAACACTTCGCCGTCATCTGCAATCTTGATATCCACGCCGGCTAACGGCTGCCCCGTGGTGCCTGGACGCACGTGAAAAGGGTGGCTGAAGCTTATGATCGGCGCGGTCTCCGTCAGACCGTAGCCCTGCACGACGACGAATCCAAGGCCACTCCAGAACTGCTCGAGATCCGGGCTCAGCGGCGCTCCTCCCGCAACCACGCAGCAGAATTTCAAGCCGAATAAACGATGCACTTTGCGAAACCGCCACCAGCGCCGGGGCCACCAGCCGCGGACGTTCCCAGCATCGGCCGCATCCGGAAAGCGATGGACGATGAATTCACGCAGAACTTCGAGGACCTTGGGAACCGAGACTACGACCGTCACTCGCCTGGACCGAATCTGCCGCGCGATTTCCTGTGCGCTGGCACTGGACATGAACACCACCGAGGCTGGAATCAGCGGCGCCACAAACGTCGCCAAAGCTTGACCGAACAGGTGGCTCATCGGCAGCAGGTTCAGGATGCGGAGCGGAAAGAACGGACGGACATATTTCACGTATGGCGATAATTGCTCTTCCATCGGCCGCAGATTCGCGGCAAGATTCCGGTGCGTGATGATCACGCCTTTTGGCTCGGCTGTAGTGCCGGACGTGAAGACAATCTCGGCGATATCATCCGCGCCGATTTCCGCGAACTCCGCTGGCGGTTCGCCCGTTTCCTGCTCGATGTCCGAGACGAGCCACACCGGCCCGCTCACCGGCTTCACGCGGCTTCCGATCAGAATCCTGCACGGTTTCACTTTCTGCTCGATCCTGTGAAACAGGTCGACGGACGACTGCGGATCCACCGGCACTAGCACGGCGCCTTCGAGTAGGCATCCCCACAACGCCGCGATCCAACCTGGCCGGCTCTCGGACCAGATCATGACTGTGTCGCCTTTGCGCACGCCGGACTCGCGCAGGCGAGCCGCGAAACCCCAGGCCATCCGGGCGATGTCAGGATAGCGATATGTCCATCCGCGATATCCGTCGTCGTATACAACGAACTCGGAGTCGTATTGAGCGATCTTTCGAAGGAAAGCAGGCAGTTCACTCGGCGCCACTGAAGTTGGCGGCGTAGCCTTTTCGCAGCTCGCGATGAGCGATGCCATCGGGGATTACGATCTCTACCTCCAAAGCCTGCAACCCGTGGGCCATTCCGCCCTCTGGATGAAGATTTGCCCACGCAATAGTAGGCTAAGCTCAGTACGTTCGTGTCAGTTTCTCTTCATCCTCCTCGCAAGGAAGGCCGAGCCGCTCAATGAGCATCGGCAGCCGGATTCTCGCCCACCTTTGGCATCTTCCGGCCGCCTGCACGCGTGACATCGTCGAGCATCACGACCTTCGCGTACCGATGTCCGACGGCGTCGAATTGCTCACCGACCGTTACTACCCAGAGCGTGGCGAAAACCTTCCGGTCATCCTGATTCGAAGTCCCTACGGGCGCGGCGATCAATTCCGTGACCTTGCCCTCCTCTTCGCTGAGCGCGGCTTTCAAGTCTTGTTGCAGAGTTGCCGGGGGACCGGTGGTTGCGGTGGGTCACTGAGTCCGATGTTTCAAGAGGAACACGACGGCGCCGCGACCGTCGCTTGGCTAATCCGCCAACCCTGGTACTGCGGCAAGCTTGCTCTTCTCGGCACCAGCTATCTGGGGAATGCGGCGTGGGCCGCGGTGCATGCCGCCGGGTCGCAAATCACCGCGATGGTATTGCATGCGACTCTTTCCGACGCTCGCGCGGAAACCTACGCATTTGAGGGATTCACATTGGAAGGATGCCTCGTATGGACGCTAGAGCTTACGCAGCCGCAACTCACCGGGACAGTGCCATTGCTCCTCAGCGGAAGGTGGCCACAGTCGCAGGAACAATCGCCGAGCCTCCCTGCATTTGATGGTCTGCCATTGCGCGATGCAGACCTTTCGGCGCTGGGCCGACACGTGCGCTGGTGGAAGGAGTGGGTCGATCACGCCGAGCCGGACGATCCATTCTGGAAGCCGGTCAACTTCGCGGACAGCGCCGCGGCGGCTCCCCCCACCGCCATGATCAGCGGCTGGTATGACATTTTTCTTCCCTGGCAGATCAAGGACTATACAGCCATGCAAGCCGCGGGCCGCGTTGCCTCCCTCACGATCGGACCCTGGGCGCATGCGGCCGTCGAGGCCTGGGGAGAAACCGTCCGTCAGGCTCTGCCCCTGTTTCGGACGCATCTTTTGGATCAACCTGCTCCGCCGCGCGCCCCAGTGCGCATTTACGTGATCGGCGCGGAAGAGTGGCGCGAGTATGACTCCTGGCCTCCGCTGGCCGCCAGTCCCATGGCATTCTATTTTTCCGCGAGAGGCGGCTTGTCCACCAATCGACCCGGCCCTGGCGAGCCCAGTTGTTACGCTTACGACCCCGCGGATCCAACGCCCGCGGTACATGGTCCGAGGCTCGGCGGCGTTCGCCCCACCGGCGACATGGCTCAGCTCGAGCGCCGGTCTGATGTCCTGCTGTTTACGGCCGAGCCCTTCGCCACCAGCGTCGAAGTCATCGGGCCCGTGTCGGCGGAGTTGTTCTTTCGCTCCAGCCTCGAATACACCGATTTCTTCCTGGTCCTTTGCGATGTCGATCCCGGCGGCCGATCGACGAATGTCTGCGACGGCTACATCCGCACTCGCCCCCACCGGCCCAGCGCCTCAATCGACGGGACCCGCCACGTTCACGTCGAATTCTGGCCTACGGCATACCGATACCGGCAGGGCCACCGCATGCGCGTGATCGTCGCCAGCGGCGCACACCCCCGTTACGCCCGCAACCTCGGATCGGGGGAACCTTTGGCCGACGCCGTCGGCTTTCACGTCGCACACCAACAGATCCTTCACGATCCGGATCATCCTTCGCGAATCCTGCTCCCGGTCGGCAGGTAGAGTAGGGAACTCCTGTTGCCTGCCGAGCCTTCGGTGTGGCTTAAGTTCGGTCTCGCAAGTGCACCCGTTGATAGGCATGTTGATAGGCATGTTCGGCTTTCGATCCATAATCGTGCTCGTTGCGTGTGCGCCGGCGATGATCCCAGCCGAATTGAGGCCGTCGACCCTCAGCGCGTGGGATGAATATATTCAAGCTGCGGAATCGCGATTGCGAAGTGAGGAAGCCAGCCAAGTTCTGTGGATGGATCAAGTTCCGGGCCGGCGCGAGCGACTCCGGAACGGCGAGATCGTAGCCTTGCCGATGAATCGGAAGCCTTCCCGTGCCATTCCACACGGGTTAATTCACGATTGGATTGGCGCCATCTTCATCCCGAACGTCTCGATACGCGACGTGTGGGCCGTGCTTGACGACTACGATCGCTACGCCGACTACTATGGACCCACGATCCGCCATGCGAACCTTTTATCGCGCGACACCGACCGCGAGGCATATCGCGTGCATTATGTTCGAAAAGCCCTTCTCGTGACGGTTGCACTTGATGTGGAATACGAGTCGCGTTTCTATTGGCTTGACGAGCACCGGTGGTATTCAGTTGCCCGCAGCACTTCGCTCCGGGAGGTTCATAATTACGGCGAACCCGGCGAGCGCACCCTCGCTTCCGATGACGGGAGCGGCTATATGTGGCGCGCTTTCAGCATTCTAAAGCTCGACGAGAGCGACGATGGCGTGTACGTCGAGCAAGAAAGCATTGCGCTGAGCCGAAACATCCCGGCCTCGCTGCGCTGGCTGATCGAGCCGTTCGTGGAGCGTCTGTCGAGGGAATTGACGATCGGGTGGCTTCGCCAGACCCGCGCTGCCGTGGTGGCCTCGCGGACCGACTAGAACCTGTAGATTGGCTGCTCGCGGGCGTGAGTCCATTGGCTCAAAGTGGGTGCCATCGCGCAAGAGCTCGACACGCGGGTGTTAGGAAACATAGCCCACGCTGGTGGGAAACCTGCTGAACATTCAGTAGAGCAGGCAGTAGAGCAGGTGACTATGAATGCAACGGCGGTCCTTGATGTTAAATCGCCGGAGCAGCGGTCTGGACGGCCCGTTCTGGCAGTCGATCTGGATGGGACCCTGGTGAAAACGGATCTTCTAGCGGAGTCCCTGGTTGGGTTGCTGAAGCAAAAGCCGTGGCGAATCTTGAGTCTGCCGTTTTGGCTGCTCAAAGGCCGGGCGTATTTTAAGCAGCAAGTTGCCCGCCGGGTTTCGTTGGACGTTGCTGTGTTGCCCTATAGGGAAGAGGTGTTGAACTATGTGAAATCGCGGCGTGCTGGCGGATCGACCATCGTCCTGGCAACCGCCGCTGACATGCAGATTGCGCGGCAGGTCGCGGATCACTTGCGACTGTTCGATCTGATCCTCGCCAGCGACGGGACCACCAATCTCTCAGGCCAGACAAAACGGGATCGGCTGGTGAAGGAGTTCGGAGAAAACGGCTTCGATTATGCCGGGAACGACCGGCACGATCTTTCGGTTTGGGCGGCCGCCAGGAAAGCGATCGTCGTGAATCCAAGCTCCGGCGTGCGTTCCAGCGTCGCCGGGGTGGCGCAAGTCGACCGCGTCTTCGAAGATTCCAGGTACAGCCTCGCGGATTGTTTGAAAGCGTTACGTCCGCAGCACTGGTTGAAGAATCTTCTGGTCTTTGTGCCGCTGCTTGCAGCCCATCGGATTGATGAATTCGCATTATTGGGCAAGCTGTTTTTGGCCTTTCTAGCCTTGGGATGTATGGCATCGAGCGGCTACCTGATGAACGACTTGCTCGATTTGCCAGCGGACAGGCATCATCCCGGCAAACGATTCCGGTCGTTCGCGGCAGGCAATCTGCCTATTTCTTACGCGCTGAAAATGATTCCGCTGCTGGTTTGTTTCGGCTCTCTTTTGGGTACGCTCGTTTCCGGACTTTTTGTTGCGGCTGCTTTCACTTATCTCGGTCTGAGTTTGACCTACTCGCTGTGTGTGAAAAGGTTTGCGATCCTTGATGTGATCTTCCTGGCCGGTCTTTACACGGTGCGGATCCTGGCTGGTTCCGCCGCTGTCGCCATCTGGCCGTCACACTGGCTATTGGCCTTCTCTACCTTCTTGTTCTTCAGTTTGGCGCTGGTGAAGCGCTACGGCGAACTCGCCATCATGCGGCGCGCGGAAGGCGATCAAGCCAAAGCGCGGGCTTACGAACTTACCGATGCGGAACTGCTCGCCACCATGGGAATCGCTAGCGGATATCTGGCGGTATTGGTGCTCGCTCTGTATATCAACAGCGACAAAGCTCAGATGCTGTATGAACGGTATCAGCTCATATGGTTTTTGTGTCCGTTGCTGCTTTACTGGATCAGCAACGTATGGTTGAACGCGCACCGCGGCCGGATGCCAGACGATCCCCTGGTCTTCGCCCTGAAGGACCGGACCAGCCGGATCCTGATTCTGGTGATGATTGTCATTATCGTGTTGGCTTTATGACGAAGCGGGCAAAATCAGCATGCGGGCTGACAGTTTTGAGCTTGCTGAGCATCTTCGCCAGTGGTCAGAGCCGAGTACAGGAATACCAAGCCGATGCGCCGAAAACGATTCTCGAGTTGCAGCAGTTTCGCCAGGTGAACTCCATTCACATCCGAAACAAATCGGGAAAGGAGGGTACGGCGACCCTGGTCAATTTGAATCCGGCGATCAACGCGTGGTACTTGCTCGAGGTTCAATGGCAAGGCGGCGCGGAAGTCTCGTATCACTTGCAGAACCCAAATCCCCCTGGCAGGAAGATTCTTCTAGACCCGGCGGGCCTGACCATTGTCGAAGGAAACCATCGATTTTCGTGCGACCTTTTCGGAGTCGAATCGGCCAACGCTCTTGATCAAGGCCGGACTTCGGCGCTCGCGTTCTATTCCTTGTGCGAAGGCAGAATTTACTTGCGAAACGCCGCGACCGGGCACAGCACAACCTTGGAGGCGGCGACCGAATTTCTTCGGGAACACGTGTGGGGCGGCGAGAAGATCATTGCCCTTGGCCACATCCTTATGGGCGACGCGCACCTCGAAACTGGAAAAATCGAAACCGAAGTTCAGTCAGTCGAGATCGCGAAACCAGGCAACGGCCTTCCGGCAACCGCCGCCATCGACCAGAAATTTGCAGATCGGCTGCTTGGGTCCGCCAATTTGGGCATCGATTTGGAAGGGCCGGCAAGAGCGGGCCTGATGCCGGGAGCCTGGTATGCGGCCAATGGGAACCCTGGCGTTTACGTCAGCATTCTTCAGCCGAATCTGATTGACCCAGCCATCCTCAAGAGCTACCCGACGAAGGTCAACAATCTGGACAGCGTCGAAGCCTCCGCGCTGTGTTATCTGGTCGCCTTCGATCTCCGCCGGTTCGAGATTGGCTACGAGTTGGGCACGGAGCATCCGAAAGTGGGATGGTCGGAGCATATCCAGGAACAAATGAGGGATCCCAAGTTACCGGGGCCGGACGGAATCGGGACTTTCAGCCCTCTCATTGCGACTGGTCTGGTGAGTCCGGAACATGCCGGTAAAACGGTTGCCACATTCACGGGCGGGTTCAAACGGATGCATGGAGGTTTCAAGTCCGGCGATCTGGCCCTGCGGAATCGTGGAAGCCATTACGGATTCATCGAAAACGGTGTTGTGTTCAGCAAGTTGCAACCTGGACTCGCGACGGTGTTCGTGCTCGACGACGGATCATTGGGAATGAAAACGTGGACGGACGATGATAATCAGCTTCTGGCGAGGATCAAACATGCCCGTCAAAATGGCGTGCCGGTGATCGATTTCGATCCGCCATCCCAAACGGGAGTTCCTGGCCCGCTGGTAAATCGCTGGGGCGCCGGCAACTGGTCGGGTTCGGAAAACATGAAACTGCGCACCATGCGCTCTGCCATAGCTTTACAGCAAAGAGGCGCAAAACGCTTCCTCATCTATGCGGTTTTTTCGGACGCGACCCCTTCTGCGATGGCTCGCATCTTTCAGGCCTACCGGTGCGACTACGCCATGCTTTTGGATATGAATGCTCTTGAACATACGTACCTGGCGATGTATCGAAAGGCAGGATCGCAACTGTTTGTGGATCATCTGCTGAAGGGAATGAGCGTACTCGATAAATCGGCCTCCGGGGAGATAGTTCCAAGGTTCCTGGGATATGCCGATAACCGGGATTTTTTCTATGTGATGCGTAACCCATGAGAATCTCACGCGTGGTGATCTTGGGGACGATGGCGCTGGCCGGCGCGATGCTTCCGGCCCAACATGCTTCTCTACAGGACCAAAACGACGCATTGTTTCGCGAATTGCAGCGCGTGCATCGCTTGTCCGACGCGCAAATGAGCGCCCTTCGTCAGATCTTCGCGAAATCCGGCTACATGGGCCAAGGGAATCCCGCCGTAACGCGGCATCCCATGACGCCAGAGGAGGCGCAGGCCAAGCTGAAGAAGTTGGGAGTCAATTACGAGAATTCCCGGTTCGAGAAAATCTGCGGAGCCAAATACATGGCGCCGCTCTACGACCCTGCCACGCAAGAGCCGGAAGACGCCAAGGTTTGCATCGACCAGTTCGAGTTCCCCGATATCCCCACCGAATATCCCGTGGTTTGGGTGAAAGCTCGTGAAGCCGCGGAAATCTGTTCGGCCATGGGCAAACGCCTGTGCGACGCCCATGAATGGGAGGGCGCGTGCGCCGGAAACCTTCAGCCACCGGATTACGAATGGAACCTGGCTAAGGGCCTAAGTCCCAACGCCGCGATTGAGCGCATGAGAATTGCACACAACCGAAAGTACGCGGCCACGAAAAGCTGGAGCTACGGGCCCGAATACCGCAAAGGGGTTTGCGCCACATCCAGCCAGAAAACGGCGGGATGCAATGGAGGAAGTTGGGCCGGATGCGGCTCCAATACGTTTCCGGATGGAGCTTTTCCGGACTGCCACAGCCCGCTCGAGGTTTACGATCTGAACGGAAACGCCGCGGAGCACATGAATTTACCGCTTAATGAGAGCCAGATGTCGAGCCTCGGCAGCAAGGAACTCGGATACACGGAAATGAAGGGAAGCTGGTTCATCTTCGATGCGTATCGAGCCCACGAGGACTGGTGCCGCTGGCGGGCACCGTACTGGCACGGCTCGCGCGTCATGGATGAGCACAGCCACTCGAACTATCACCTGAGTTTCCGCTGCTGTAAGACGTTGAAGTAATCTAGTGTCCTGAGTCAGAAGTTCGTTGGATAATTGCTGCCCCACGTAGTCCTACTTACAATGCCCGTCATCCCGAGCGCAGCGAGGGATCTGCTTTTAAAGCGTTGATCACAGCCGAACGAAAAGCAGATTCCTCGCTCCGCTCGGAATGACTTTGGGGTCGGATGGTCATTATAGCCCCGGCATGTAATGCTGCGATTTTCTGACTCAGGACACTAGAGGGGCTTGTTGAAAAAGGGGACAGACCGCTCTGTCCACAACTACGCTCTTACGCGAAGTCAGCGGTGTGCGACTAGGGACAGAGTAGTCTGTCCCCTTTTTCAACAAGCTCCTAGGCGGTGGCGAGAATTGACGATACGCGGATGACGCCCTCATCGCTGAGCGTATCGGCAAGCGCCGAGTCCCCGAGAATTTCGGAAACCGGCCGCAGTTTGCCTTCGACCAGAGCCAACCGCGCGACCAGCCGGATTCCGTGACTATAGTCGGCATAACCAGCGCCGTGGACGGTGCTGAGAGGTTGGATCGGCATGCCTGCCGCGCGATGCCACCCGTAAATCGCAATTCGTCCCGGCATCCGGATAAGGCGATTCGTCAAGACGACATCCTTCTTGTGACCCGCCGTCAGCAGATTCCGCGCAAAATCGCGAGCCCGGAATTGCCTGTCGATCATCGCGTTATGCATCTGGTAATAGCGCGTGGATGTCATCTGCGGACCAGCGGGCAGCGGCTGTGGAGCGAACCGGCAAGTGGACTGGTCGTAGATGATGTCGACAATCTTTGTCGTGGGCAGGACAAAGCCGAAGCGACCCGCAATCGCCGTTGCTGTGTGAAGATTCATCGGAATCCGCAGGAAATCGCGGTCGGATCCGATCGCCAGATATTCGGGCATCACGAATATCGTCGCGACAGCGGCGATCGATCTCAATTCGACGGGGATCAGCTTCCTTAGGAAAGCGGGTAGATTGCCCGCCTCCAATTGATCGAGGATGGCGCGCTCACGCTGTTGGCGATCCAGATTCGAAACGACCTCGGCAAACTGCGAGCCGCTCATGGCGTTTCCCGACCTCGGCGGGATGCGCCGTATCAGATCGGCAATCCCCGTGAATTCAGCCGCGCGCGCGCATCGCGCGCAGAGAGCTGAAAACGCCAGCTTGAAGCCGTTGCGTCGCGTGAAACTCAGCCTGAGGCGGTCGGCAGACAACATCCCTCTAGTGTAGCTGATGCGCTAACTAATAGGAGGCAAAGAGCTTGCCCCAGTCCGTCTGAAGCGCCTGTTTCACTCTCGCGCGGCCAATCAGGTTGTACCAATAAATATCGTGATACAAAAACGAAGCCGCGTAGGACCAGGGAGCAACCACGGTCCGCAACAGGAAGTGCTCCAGCGGTTTCAGCGGACCCCAGTAGATCATCTTCTGGCCGTGACTCGCCAAGGTATCGCCAACGTGAAAGTGAAAATTCACGGACTCGATGTCTTCGCCCACCACTTCGATCTCTCGAACATCCCCGCAGCCCAGCCCCTGCTCGTGCGCAAGCCGAATAAACTTGATCGACAGCGGATCGAACCCCATCATCTTAGCAGCGACCGCGTCGATCGCGACCATGTCGCTGCTCGCAAGAATGTAGTTCTTGACGTGCGGCACCATGCACCGCGGCCCCGGACCGTCGCCGGCGAAGGTGCCATCCATCACCGCGAACAACCCGGGATGGATCTCCTTCTGAATCGCGAGTAGGTCGACCAGCGTTTCATGGATGACGCTGTGAGTCCAATGGCGTTTCTCGAAGAGCAGCCCCCCGAACGCGTTCTTCATCGCCCCGGTCATGGTCGTGAAGACATGGGTTTTCATGGTTGGTAAATGGATAATGTTGGACCCGATCAGCCGCTTGGGAATGCGGATGCCGTCGGGATAGACCTGATCCAAAACTCGCATTTTAGTTTTGGGTGTGTAACGAATCCATGGCTCGTCTTTTTCATACAGATGGATGTTGCGCAGGCCATATTTGTCGACGACAACCTGCTTCTGTTTGTTGGCGATCTCGCCACGCCTGGCGCTGACCACCACGGTACGGTTGTGGCATCCGTACAACTTGTCTTTCGAGTAGCCGTCCGCGAGAAGCGTCGAAATCACCCCGTCCAGCTGCCACGGGGTCGTGGAACAGGCCGGATAGAAGTAGTGCCAGGTGATGTTGATTTTGAGAGCGGTCTCGTTCTCCCGCGGCAAGTAGCTTTGATAATCCGCCAGCCGCATCAGGCGCCCATAGTCGCCGATCACGGTTGCCGGACTCGTCTTCAAAACCGCTACACGAGATCGCGCCATAAGTACGTAGCGCCTTTCTTAAGTCAGATATTTTGCGCGGGAGATCGCACTCCCGAAATATGAGCGCACGTGAGAGTCCACCGGCGCGTTCGCAATTCCATGGAACTCGGAACCTGGTGTGCACCTTGAGAACAACAGGTCTCCCGTGAAGGACTGATTTAAAGCCACCCAACAATTTCAATTCCATACGGTGACCAGCAAGCGCGAAAAAGCCCAGGTAGCCGCTACTTCTGAGCACAATAACTCAATGGTGCTAACGGAAGCCACGTTCACCGGAGAGCGTGAAAAGGAGCCGTAGCGCGATTACCGGTCGCCCGTTGGCCGCGGCTGCGGCGCTACATAGACCTTCGGCGCGGCCACGATTTCCGCATTCGGAATTTCGGTGGTAAATCGAATCGACGCCAACTCGGGCTTCGCAAACGGCTTCATCAGAAAACTCACCGAATACTGATGCGTCAGGCGCTCCGCCAGATCGGTCAGATACGGTCCGATCGACACCGGCGGTCCGAACCCCAGCATGTACGATTCGCCGCCGGTTTCTTCGGCGAGTTGGGTTAACTGGTTCTGCCCCCAGTTCATGCGCCATAAACTATGGCCGCCATGCCCGGCGCGAGGCGTATAAATCGCGTACACGATCGTGCCGGCACGCTGCGCCTGCTCGATCGCACTGTCGAGGTACGGATTGATCGGACCGGTTCCGCCCAGCGGGTCGACTCCGCTTGAAACCATCAAGACTTCTCGCCGCACGCAGCAACTCGGCCATCTCTTGATGAGGTCGCTGAGCGCCAGATACGGGCTTGCGCCGGCGGCAATGCTCCCGAACGGCAGCCGCAGGGCTTGCGCCGCTTTGGCGTGATCGGAAGTCAAGTCCTGTTTAATATCGGCGATTCCGTTGTGCATGTATCCGATGCCGATCAGCGCGCCCGCCGGTTGGCGGTTGATGAATTCGCGCAAATCGGCCAACTGCGATCCGAGATTCATGGCCGATGCGTCGTCGATCAGAATGAAAAGCTCCAGCCCAGCCTGTTCTCCTTGGAGCGCGGTCCACTCGGTGACGGGAAGACGTTCTTTCCCATGAAAAACCATTACGTCTTCGCGCTTGAGCTCCGGGACCTCCTTTCCATGAGCCGCCTCTACGGTGACGGTCATGTGAACCGGAATCTTTTCCTGTGCGATGGCGATTGTCGCCGTCATCGCGATAACTGCGATCAAACTTTGCCTGATCATGGCTTTCTCCTATGCCGCCGCTGCCGCACGATGCTTCAGCCAGCGGGTTAGCTTTGTCCAAGTCCATGTGTTGACCACCGATCGCGCCTCGACCCATCCGCGCCTGGCTTGAAAGACGCCGTAACGGATCCATTCGAGCTGCGCGGTGCTGTGCGCGTCCGAGCCGATGGCCAGCAAGGCGCCCCCTTCCTGTGCGGCTCTGGCCATTACTTCATTCAGATCGAGCCGGTACATGGATCCGTTCACTTCCAGCGCGACCCCGGATTTTGCCGCGGCTGCAATGACCCGTTCGAAATCGAGTTCGAGAGCTTCGCGGGCGCCGATCAGCCGGCTGGTGGGATGCGCGATGACATCGACATACGGATGCGCGATCGCATCGAGCAGGCGTCCGGTAATCCGGTCCTTACTCTGGCGGAAACCGGAGTGAATCGCCGCCACCACCACATCGAGCTTCGAGAGAATATCGTCGGGGTAGTCGAGCTTGCCGTCGCCGAGAATGTCCACTTCGGAGCCGATCAGGATGTGCGGCAGCCGGTCTTTCCTCTTTTTGCGCAAAGCTTCGATTTCTTCGATTTTCTTTTCCAGCCGGCCGCGATCGAGGCCGTGCGCTACGCGCTCCGACGGCGAGTGATCGCTCAGCGCGATGTATTCGTAGCCGAGTTCGGCGGCGCGTTCGACCATCTCTTGGATGGTCGATTTGCCGTCCGAATAGGTCGAATGCGTGTGCAAATCGCCGAGCAGGTCGCCAACGTCGATGAGCTTCGGCAGGTTTTCTTTGAGTGCAGCTTCAATTTCGCCGCGATCCTCGCGCAGCTCAGGCGCCATCAGCGGCATGTGGAGGGACTGATAGACATCGGCTTCTTCCCGGCCGCCAATCCTTTTCTCGCCGCGAAACACACCGTACTCGTTGAACTTCAACCCACGCCTTCGACCGAGGGTTCGCAGATGAATATTGTGCTGCTTCGATCCCGTGAAATATTGAAGGGCCGCTCCATACGATTCCTGCGGGACGGCGCGAACATCTACCTGAATGCCGCCTTCGATCATCACCGTCGCTTTGGTGTCGCCGAGCCCGAGGACCTGTTTCACGACAGGCAGTTCCGTAATGTGCTTCAACGCACTCGGACTATCTTTAGAAATTACCAGCACATCCACATCGCCGATCGTCTCGCGCCGCCTGCGCAGAGAGCCCGCGACATCGGCACGCTCGATCACTTTGATTTTTCGAATTTCGGCAAGCAGATTTTCGGCGAGCGGCAACGCGACACTGATCAGCATCCGCTGCTGGCTGGCGAGCCACAGATCGATCCCGCGTTTGATGTTGTCGATTTTCTTCTGGCCGAAGCCCTTCAATTTGAGGACGGCTTCGCCTTCCAGGCACCTTTTGAGACCTTCAAAGCTGGTCACGCCGGTCTTTTCGTGAAGCAGGGCGAGCGTCTTGGGGCCAAGGCCAGGAATGCTCATCAGATCGATCAGCTCATCCGGTATGCCTTTGCATTCCTGTGCGTACCGCTTCATTTTTTGGGTGCCGATGTACTCCTGGATCATTTCCGAAAGATCCTTGCCGATGCCCGGCACATCCTGGAGTTTTCCCTGCTCAGCGATGCCGGCGAGATCCTCTTTCAGGTCGCGAATCGATACGGCCGCGCGCTCGTAGGCCATGATGCGAAACCGGTCTCCGCCTTTGAAAGCCAGCACGTGAGCCATCCGCTCGAAGATGCGGGCGATCTCTTCATTGACCATCGGTCTACACTCCCGAAGGAAATGTCTCGGCCGGCTCGCCGATGCCCCATTCGGTACTGGGCTCGAGCGGCTCCACTGCGCGAGTTTGATCGAAGTGGATGACCGCGTCGAACTGATCGGACACGGATGCGTGGAAGTAATGACTCGCCAGCTCCGATTCAGGGCGGTAAATTACGCCTATCGCGCGTTCGAGCATCGGCGTACGCAGACCGTTCGAAACATGGCTGTTCCGGGGCAGCGTGAGCAGGAACGCCGGGATGTTCACGTCATGGAACAGCGATTCGACGCTGCCGGACATCCCCGGACGGACGCGTTTGCGCTCGGCGGCTGCGCCCCAGTCGGATGCGGCGGTCACGGTGCCTGTGTAAGTTGTGAATCCGACCAGCACGCAGTCGCGGCCGTATCGCTGCCGCGCGAGCTGACCGACATTCCACTCGCCGGACCGGCCCATATCGGTGGCGCGCGCATCGCCCAAATGCGAGTTGTGCGCCCAGATCACGACCTTCGATTGGCTGCCTTGAAACTCGAAATGCTCCACCAGTGCGGCGAGCGTTTCGGCCATGTGGCGATCGCGAAGGTTCCAGGAAGAAACGCGCCCGCGGAACATGGTGCGGTAGTACTCCTCCGCGTTCTTGATCAGGCGGGCGTTTTGTTCGGCAAAGAAGTAATCATCCGCCGCGATGCGTCCGTCGCGGCGGGCATAATCCGCCGCGCGCCGCTGCAACTCGATCAACTGCGCGACCACCTCGGATTCGCAGGTGTCGCCGAGACCGAATCCTGCCGCGTAGCCATAAGCCTGCGGATCCTCACCGAAATGCTCGAAGCAGCCGTACCGGTAGCGTGCGCGCCGCGCACCCTCCGGGTCGACCTTTTCGAGGTAATTCAGTACCGCTTCAATCGACGTATGCAGACTATACAAATCAAGCCCGTAGAATCCGGCCTTCTTGGTCCCCGGCGGGAGCGAATCGTTGTACTCACGCAACCAACCGACGAAGTCCAGAACGTCGGCGTTACGCCACATCCACGCGGGAAAACGTTTGAAGCCGGCGAGCGCTTCCTCGGCATCCGGATCCGCGCTTGCGCCGCGTATATAGCGGTTCACTCGATAGGCGTCCGGCCAGTCGGCTTCGACGGCGATGGCCGTAAAGCCCTTTTCTGTAATGAGCCGTTTCGTAATGCGCGCGCGCTCGCGATAGAACTCATGCGTCCCGTGCGAAGCTTCACCCAACAAGACGAACCGGGCATCGCCGATGAATCGGAGGAGCGGATCGTAATCTTCGTGACCGTGAACAATTGGATGCGCGGAATCGCGCACCAGATCCAACACGATTGCCTCAGTTGCTGAAGGCATGGCACTTACCTCCTGCGGTTCAACTTAGGAGAAGCAACTGAGAAACCACATCGGGGAAATCACGAAGCCGCGCGGAAACCGATTTAAGTAGCTCACCTCACGATGACGTGTGCGGTTTCACCCACATCCGCCGCCGGTTCGCTTGCTCTCGCGCCCATGACAGCTTCACAAATCCTGCGGGATTCCCGAACCCGTTCTGTGGCAACGCGAATCCATTCGTCGCGTGAACGAATGACGCGAGCCAAACCCTGTTCCTGCGCTTTCAAAGCTGTTGCTGCGGCAACTCGCGGAGCAACCTGCGGATCGTCCATGGCTGGGAGGATCGCATCTTCGCGAAGTCCTCGCTCTTCCGCGCAATGAGCCAATTCGAGGGCTGCAGCGATTGCCATTTCATCGGTGATCGTGGAGGCGCGCGCGTCGAGTGTGCCGCGCATGATTCCGGGAAAGACCAGCGAATTGTTCAGCTGATTTGGAAAATCGCCGCGGCCGGTCGCCACGATGAGAGCCCCCGCCGTATTTGCATCCTGGGGCCAGATCTCCGGCTCTGGATTGGCGCACGCGAAGACGATCGCATTATGAGCCATGGCTGGAATCCAGGCCGGATTAATCACGTGTGGATCCGAGCACGCAAACGCGATACACACGTCGGCTCCGCGCAGCGCCTGTTCGATGCCGCCGGTGACCGCATCCGGGTTGGTCTCGATGCAGACCAACCATTTTTCGCGGAACTCGTCGCGGCACTTTTCAAGGTCGCGCCGGTCGCGGTGCAATGTTCCCCGAGTATCGCACGCCACAATCTGCGCGGGATTCACTCCGTATGCCTTCAACAGGCGATAGGTCGCGAAATTCGCCGCGCCCATGCCGATCATGGCGATCCGGATCGAGCCGATCCGCTTCCCAGCGACTTTGAGCGCGCCGATCAAGCCCGCCAGCAGCGCCGTGGCCGACCCTTGCTGGTCGTCATGCCACACGGGAATAGTCATGGTTCTACGAAGTTCGGCGAGGACCCGGAAGCAACGCGGTTGCGCGATATCTTCCAGATTGATGGCCCCGAAAGATGGCTCCAGAAGCTGCACCGTGCGAATGAATTCGCGCTGATCTTGTGTGGCGAGACAGATCGCGACGGCATCCACGCCGCCAAGATACTTAAAAAGCAGAGCCTTGCCTTCCATCACGGGAAGGCCCGCCATGGGTCCGATATTACCGAGTCCGAGCACGCGCGATCCATCCGTCACGATCGCGATCAGATTCGATTTGTTGGTGTATTCCCAAACCCGGTCCGGATCGGCAACGATGGCGCGGCAAGGTGCGGCGACGCCCGGTGTGTACCAATACGAGAAATCGCCGAAGTCGCGAATCGCGCATTTGGGCGCGGTCTGGATTTTGCCGCCATACAGCGCGTGGCGGCGCAGAGACTCCTCGGCGATTTGCCGAGATCGGTCTTTGGGGAACATGGATTTATTCGGACGAGCGGCGGCTGATTTGCTCGTCTACCTCCTGCAGTTCGAGATCGAATCGCTCGCGGCATATGATCCGGTCTTCGGTAGCCCTGCCATATGATGGATCGCCGTCAAAAGTGCGCTCGAATTCCAATTCCCGAAACCGGGGAAACTCTTGGGCGAGCCGTTGGGCGACCGGGGACGCAAATTGATCATTCGATGCCGCCCGATCGTGTTTTCTTCTGAAAAGGTTTCTGAAGAAATGCATCGCGCCCCCGATATTCCAGGTCAGCAATCCGTGTTCCACCATTGCGGCAACAACTTGATCGTGCGCGTGCGCGTCGATGTATGGCAGACGTGCCGCCATTGACCAGGCCGCCTCTTCAGTTGCGCAGCGATGGACGCCGGAGGTCGAGAAAAACGAATCGGCGGACGCAACAATAGTTTATATTCCGTGGCAATTTCATGGCAAATCTTCGTCAACCAAGAAGAATCGGGCGCACATTCGATTACGCCTGGCGAAGCAGCCAAAAAGCGGGTATAGTACCTACAGGTATCTCGAAGGTAACGAGGAGGTTCGTCATGCTATGCCGCCTCAAGGCCCCTCTCATGGCGCTTGCCTATCGAGACAATCATCAGGCCGCGACCACCATTCCGGAAGGCAAGACCATTGACGTGATCGGAGAAGCCGAAGATGACCGTTTTTGCGTCGTGAACTCGGAAGGTGAGAAATTCCTTGTATTCGAGAGCGATCTAATGGAACGGGGAACCCTGCTCATGAGGAAGGATAGTTCGAACCGAGAGGTCCTCAAGTTGAGGCGCGCTGCGCGCCGGTAGTTCTGTCAACCGAGCCGGCTGAAGGCGGCCAATGGCGGAAACCCCCGTAGAAATCCTGATGCGGCGGTATGGGCGGACGTTCGCGGAGGATCTGGGGATTGATGCGGCAGTCAATCAGCCCTCTCCGCTCTTCTGCCTTTTGATCAGCGCAATGCTGTTCAGTACGCGCATCAGCCACAATGTTGCATTGAGGTCCGCGCGGGTTCTGTTCGAGCGGGGCTGGACGACGCCGGAAAAGATGGCTGCCAGCACATGGGAGCAGCGTGTTCGCGCACTCGATGAAGGCGGTTACGTGCGTTACGATGAGCGCACTTCCAGAATGCTTGGCGAAACCTCGCAAATGCTCATCGATATGTATCAGGGCGATTTGCGGAAACTTCGCGAAGTGGCTGGACGAGATCCTACGCGCGAACGGAAGCTTCTGGACCAGCTCAAGGGGGTCGGCGAGGTCGCCGTCAATATCTTCTTTCGGGAAGCGCAGCTTGCCTGGCGGGAACTGTACCCGTTCGCGGATCAGCGGACTCTGGAGTGCGCCAAGGCGCTCGGTCTTCCGGCTGACCCAAGCAGATTGGCCACCTTGGTCCGCGGCCGACGGCGGTTCGCGCGCCTCGTGGCCGCCCTGATTCGGGTCCAGCTCGAGCATAAGCTCGATGAGGTCCGTGCCGCCGCAGGGGGGAAACCTTGGGCGAGCAGCTCGTCGACCCGTCCAAAGCCGGCTCACGCCCGGTGATCTTGATCAGGCTGCGGCAACCTCAATCGCCTTCGGCTTTGCCGCTTGCGCTTTGGCCACAATGATATGCAGCAAGCCTTTGTCGAGCGAAGCTTGGATCTTGTCCACGTCGATGGGCTGCGGCATCTCGAACTTGCGGTACACATCGTTCGATCCGAACTCGGTCCATACGACTTTCCGTGCCTCTGCTTTTTCCGCCTTGCACACTGCATGGACGATAATCTCGGAGGGTGTGGCCGTGATCTCGATCTCTTTGGCTTCGAAACCGGGCAGCGTCAACTCGACTTCGTACTTCGAATCCAATTCTGCCAACTCTGCCGCAGGCCAACCGAACACCTGGTGCTCGGCATTGAGCCAGTCGTCGAGCGCATGGCCCAGTTCCCGGCCCCGCTTCTCGAAAAGCTCAAATGCGTTCTGCCGGACAACATCCAACCGTTTCCCGATTTCCTCGAAGATCGGGAGGCGATCGATATCCGATTTATCCACTTTCTGAATCGCGATGTTTGCCATAAACTTCACCTTTCGTCCCGTGTTGGGTACTTAGTACTGAGCACCTTCTCTGCCGCGGCAAATCCTTTATATCCGCCTGGACAGCCGGGTGCCAAGCCCGGCCCTGGAAGCGGACGTGCAAGTTGAAACGTCATATGAGCAAGGGGGATTTCAAAGTTACGGTGCTGGGCTTCGCCGATGGAGGCGATTTACCGAGGCGAGTCACCTGCGATGGAGACGACCTGTCCCCCGCATTGCACTGGGCTGGCGAACCTTCTGAAACCGCCAGCTTCGCACTGATCATGGATGATCCTGATGCGCCGCACGGCACTTGGAACCACTGGGTCGTGTGGGACATACCGGCTCACATTCACGCGATTCCGGAGGGCAAGGAACACGCTTCATCCGGAAAATCCGGAACAAATGACTTCGGTCGGCTCGGATACGGCGGTCCCTGTCCCCCGCAGGGCGGAGGGCCGCACCGGTACTTTTTCCGCCTGTTCGCGCTCGACACTCCTACGCTTGGCTTGTCTGAAGGAGCGAAGCGGCCAACGCTCGAAAAGGCTCTCAAGAAACATGCCATCGGCCAAGCTGTGTACATGGGGCGCTATGAGCGGCGGTGAGCGGAAAGCTTCTTAATGGCAGCGGTTCCCATGCGATGCCGGCCACTTAGAAGTTTGGTGAAAAAGGGGACAGACTGTCCCCAGCCGCAACCTGTCAGATTGGGACCGGTCCGATCATGACCATGCCATCGGTCCTCGAATTGCATCTGAACGCACAAATCAATGACGAATGGCACAGTAATTCTACTCGGAAATCTTCCTCCCGGCGCGCTCGACCGCGTCGCTAGCGAGTTCGGGTGGTCGGTTGAGAACGTCCGGAGCCTCGACCGCGTACGCGATATGAGCGCCGACCGCAAATTTGTCGCCGTCCTCTTCGAGCCGTACTCTTTGGGCCTCTCGTGGAGCTTGGCTCTGAGGGCAGTGCTCGACGCTGCGCCCACCGCTCTCCCGATTGCATGTCACCGATTTTCGGATGTGATTGACTGGCCGGAACTCGCGGATGCCGGAGCGTTCCACGCGCTGTCTTCGCCCTTTAACGAGCGCGAACTGAGGCAGAGTTTGGGATTCATCTGGGCCCGAAGGTTTGAGAGGCACCAGAACCCGCTCCTCAAGCTACACCGAGCCCAGGCCACCGGGCTTGTCGCATAAGTCGCTTCCTGCTAAATAGTAAGACTCATCGCCGTAAAGTCGAAGACGAGATTTATTGCATTCTTACTCCACTTGCGCTGCTACGCACAGGTCCCCGGCACTATCACCCAGATTTGACCCAGGTGAAGAGTCAGGGCCCACAAGGCGCGAGGCTTTGGGGGCGGTCCTCAAGTTGCACCTTCCAATCCGATTCCCAGAAAAAAGGAGGCCGAGATGAAAGTGCGTGAACTGATGACTAAGAGGGTTACGGCCTGCCGTCCTGAGACCAACCTTGCGGCGGCCGGCGCGCTGATGTTTGAGAACGACTGCGGTGTTCTTCCCCTGGTGGACGAAAGCGGCACAGTGACCGGCATCCTCACGGATCGTGACATTTGCATTGCTTTGAGCACGAGAGACGGCAAATCCTCGAAAATTACTGCGGCGGATGTCTCCAAGCCTCGGGTGGTCCTGTGCGAGCCGGATGATGACGTCCACTCTGCGCTGAAGACGATGCGCAAAGAGAAGATTCATCGGTTGCCCGTCGTGAATCGCGCGGGGGCGTTGGAAGGCATTCTCTCGATGAACGACATCATTCTGCGATCGGAAAAAGGCGATGGCAAGAAGCAAGCGGAACTGTCGTATGAAGACGTAGTGCATACGCTGCAAGGAATCTGCGCGCATCGCGCTGCCAAGATCCACGTTGTGGCTGCTTAGGCAGCGCCGGATTGCATGAGCCCACGGCTCCCTCGCGGGAGTCCATTAATCACCGAAGAAAACAAAAGGAGTAACGCATGTCCGAAGTGAATGTGACGAAAGAAAAATCACCCGCAAAGCGGGAAACCGCGCCGGCCGAGTTCAAGGAGTTCTTCAAGCCGGTGCTTCCATTCGGAAGCTTTTTCCACCAGAGCCCGTTTGCGCTGATGCGCGACTTCAGCGACGAAATGGATCGAATCCTTCGTGGTGCCGCGCCGGCGACTGACGGAGGAGCATGGTCCCCTGCGATCGATATTCAGCAGTGCAACGGCAACTTAGTGGTGACTGCGGAGCTTCCCGGCCTTAAGAAGGAGGAAGTGAAAGTCGAGCTCACCGATGACGCTCTCATCATCGAAGGCGAACGAAAACGCGAGCACAAAGAGGATCACGAAGGATTCCACCGCTGGGAGAGAAGCTACGGCCAATTCTATCGGTCGATCCCGCTGCCTGAAGGGGCAAAGACAGACCAGGCAAAGGCTGAGCTTACCGAGGGTGTTTTAAAGATTTCATTGCCCGTCGCGGAGGCGAAAAAGAAGATCCACCAAGTGACAGTTGAGGAAGGGACGAAAACGAAGCCTGCCGCGGCGTAAAGAAAAAGATCGCGGTGGTTTCGATGAGGAAGTGCGGCGCCGTGGCAGAACACGGCGCCGCATTGTTGTCGCGCACTTCCTGAGTTCCCCGCACAAAATATCGAACAAGAACGACTCGGCTCATCGATGTTTCCGCAGCACCGCGGTCCTGGCGGCGTTGCGAGCTTGCTTGGTCAAGCGGACTAATTGGACCGAGCTTGCTTGGGTACCTTTTTCCGCGGTTTCCTCAGCAAAACGCACGTCGCTTCCAATGCGTAGGAGGTGGAAGCGCCCATCCAAGACGCTGTTGCGGTGAAAATAGATCTCGCGTCCATCTGGTGTTTCGAGGAAACCGTAATCCTCAAAAAGCCTCGCGACTCTCGCCTGGCCTGCAGCCTCATGCTGCTTCGTCTGTCCTTGCAACCGCCGCACATAATCCTGCAAACGACGGCGCATCTCATGGAACGCGTCGTGAATCGCGCGGTGTACCTCACGGCGGTCCCGCTTCGGCTCGGACTGCTTGGTACTCTTCGAAGCCCCGATGTCCTGAAGAGTTCCGTGAAGGCTGGGCACGTGTTCAACCACCAACTCCTCGTTGGGGACTCCGAGGTCGATCCGCACATGATATAGACCACCGTAACGCCGGCCTCTTGGTCCCTCAATCGCGACTCGGCAACTCATGATCCGCTTGAAGAATCGTTCGAGAGCCGCTATTTCCTTGAGCACAGCCGGTTCAAGGTCTGGAACCGGCTCCATATTTCGCAGCGTGATCTGTGGAGGTAGTGTCATACAGTTTCATCCCAACCATTGAATTTCAGGAGCGTTGCGGCCGTGCGACTTCGGCCACACCAGCGGATATCCCAGCGCTATGGGAGCGGCGACGTGGTATTTCTCCGGCAACCCGAGTTCGTGCTTGATCTCGGGCAGATTTAGCCAGGGACGCGCGAAGCCAACCCAACAGCTGCCAATCCCTTCGTCGCGCGCTGCCAGCAGCAGATTCTCCGCGGCCAGGCAGCAGTCTTCCAGAGCTTGCGATTCAGACGATTTTGCCAAGACCATCACCAACGCCGGCGCGTGATGGAACAAGGCGTACTTTGGATCTTCAATCATCCCTCGGATGGATGGGCCGTACATCGTATCGGAGAAATTCGCCAGCAGCCAACTCTTGATGCGCGCGCCCAGTTGGTCGATCCGCTCCCGGCCCATCAGCACAGCGAAAGCCCACGGTTGCAGATTCATAGCGCTGGGCGCGAGGATTGCGGCATTGATCAGCCGCTCGATTGTCGGCCGTTCCACAGCCCTGTCGGCGTATTCTCGAACCGCCCGGCGACTATTAAGAACATCCATCAACTCCATAAGTCAGCTCCAAGTCTTGGATTGCCGCCCTTGATCCGTGCACTTCGTGGACCGAAGCGGGTTTGACCTGTCTCGCAGTTTGGCCGGAGGCATGCTGCGAACGTTACCGAAGGAGAACACTCATGCCGGTTGGAGAACTATGCATCCGTCAAACCGTGGTTGCGTCACGCGGGATGTCCGTTCGGGAGGCGGCGAAACTCATGCGCCAATATCATGTTGGCGACCTTGTCGTCACAGATAAGGCTAATGGGAAACGCATACCTGTCGGGATCGTTACCGACCGGGATATTGTTGTCGAGGTATTGGCGCTGGGGTTAGATGCAGCCAGCCTCGCGGTTGAAGACATCATGACCCGCGATCTGGTCACCGTACGGGAGCAGGAAGGCGTGTTTCAAACGATCGGAAAGATGCGGACGAACGGGATTCGAAGAGTTCCGGTGGTTGATGCGGAAGGCGCATTGGCAGGGATCGTGGCTGTCGATGACATGGTTGAACTACTGGCCGACGAGCTGGGTGAACTTGCAAAACTGATTTCGCGGGAGCAGAAACACGAAGTGCAAGCACGCCCCTAGTGATATGCAAGTGGGCAAGTCGACAAAGGAATGCACAGCTCGGTGGGAGCATTTTGCGCACGGTGCCGACATCGGCGTCCGCGGAATCGCCCCAACCAAAGAGGCGGCTTATGAGCACGCGGCGCTCGCCCTTGTGGGCGTCATCACTGATCCTTCGCGGGTGGTGGGAAGAAGAATGGTCGCCGTCGAATGCGAGGCCGAGAACCGCGAAACTTTGCTGGTCGACTGGCTAAACGCACTGATTTACGAAATGGCGGTCCGTGGAATGATCTTTCGGCGCTTTGAAGTGCGCATCGAAGGAAATCGCTTACGGGGCAGAGCCTGGGGAGAGGATGTCGACATCGCGCGTCACGAGCCGGCCGTGGAGGTTAAGGGAGCCACGTATACCAGCTTGTTCGTCGGCCGGAACGCGGCGGGGGAATGGGTCGCGCAATGTGTCGTGGATGTGTGAGGGCTTATGGAAGCGACGCTGCTAAATCGCGTGTCCGAGTTTGAGTGGAAGATTGAACCGCATGGCAAGATGCGCGTTCCTGCCGTCCTTTATGCAAGCGAAGACCTGATACACGACATGGACGCGAAGGTCTATGAGCAGATCGTGAACGTAGCAACTTTGCCCGGCATTCAGAAAGCCGCCTATGCGATGCCGGACGCACATTGGGGGTATGGATTTCCGATCGGCGGCGTGGCTGCATTCGATCCGGAGCAAGGAGGCGTCGTATCGGCGGGAGGTGTGGGATTCGATATCTCGTGCGGCGTTCGCACTCTGCTGACGGGCCTGAAGTCTGACGACATTACGACTGTCAAGCAAACGCTCGCGGACGCGCTATATCGGCACATCCCTGCCGGTGTAGGGAGCCGGGGCCTGCTTAATCTCACGGATTCACAGTTGGATGAAATGCTCGACGGCGGCGCGCAGTGGGCGTTGCGCATGGGCTACGGCGTCGAGGCGGACCTGGACCGGACTGAGGAGCGCGGCCGGATGCTCGGCGCTCAGCCGGGCGTGGTCTCGGATTTCGCCAAGAATCGACAACGGAGGGAGATGGGGACACTCGGATCGGGAAACCACTACCTTGAGGTGCAGCGCGTCGTCGCGATCTTCGATGAACCGTCGGCTCGCGCTTTCGGAATCCATCTCGACGACATCGTGGTGAGCATTCATTGCGGATCGCGCGGGCTTGGTCATCAGATCGGGACAGAGTTTCTTCGTGACATGGTGATGCAGGCCGCACAATACGGAATTGAGTTGCCGGATCGGGACCTGGCGTGCGCGCCGATCGAATCTCCGCTTGGAGAGAAATATCTTGGTGCCATGAGGTCGGCCATTAACTGTGCGCTGGCCAACCGTCAGATGATCACTCACCTGGTCCGCCGCGCCTTCGCCGAAGTAGTGCCGAGAGCCGAGCTGACGGTGCTCTACGATGTATCCCACAATACTTGCAAAGTGGAAGAGCACAAAGTCGATGGGCGCACGAAGCGCCTCTTCATTCATCGCAAAGGCGCGACCCGTGCGTTCGGTCCGAATCATCCTGCGATTCCAGAAGCTCTGCGCCCGATGGGGCAGCCGGTGCTGATCGGCGGCACGATGGGCACGGCATCGTACATCCTGGCGGGAATGGGGGAAAGCGAGAAACGATCGTTCAGCTCGTCCTGCCACGGAGCCGGGCGGCAGATGAGCCGCCACCAGGCGACCAAGCTCTGGCGCGGCCGCCAACTGATCGACGATCTTGCCGGCCGAGGCATTCTGATCCGCTCACCCTCGTCACGCGGAGTCGCCGAAGAGGCGCCGGGAGCTTATAAAGATGTGACGGCGGTGGTGGAAGCTGCGGAAAAGGCCGGACTCTCGCGACGTGTCGCGCGGCTCGAACCAATGGTCTGTATCAAAGGATGATTTCGTGTCGACTACACCTGCTGAGCCGCATCTCACGGTCGCATGTGTGACTTTTGATGTGAAAGGCCCGTTCAAGGTTCCAGAAGTTATTCTCCCTTTGTTCACCTGCTGTGGGCGCGCTTATGGCTGATCAAGCCCGTATACGCGCGATGTCGTTCTTGGGTCGCATTCTCCTGATCCATTCTCAAAGCTTCGTACTCATCCATATCAGAAACCCCGCCAAATCGCTCGTGCGTGATCAAGTAACACCGCAGCCCTGTTTCGGCTTTGTCGGCGGCGACCATCGCCTCGAGCAGAAAGCGCTCCCACTGTGCGCATCCATCGCAGTTCGTCATCGGATTACCTCGTTTCGTTCGCAACCATACGGGCACGTGAAGGACCAATCAGCGCGGCACCTCCCCAAAAGCCGGACTCCATGGGTGTAATCCCTTCGAGCGACGGGACCCGCCACAACGGCCACAGACAGCCTCCAACGCAGCTTGCGCAACGCGGGGATTGGCACGACGAATGCCGGTATGATCTTGAGGTTTATTATGGCCACGAAACGTAAAATCAAAAAAAGTACCCGCGCCAGCGGTCTTCCAGGGGGAGGCGCTGGGCGAAAAGATCGAGTTGGCCCATCCGGAGTGTATCCGATGTCGGGTCCGCACCCGCCCGGAGACGCTCCCATGGTTTGGCCCGGTTCTTGGGGACAAGGCAAGCGCGGAGCATCCGGCTACGAAGATCACGGCGAGTCGGAATTGAATATCGCCCGAGTGATGCCCGAAAAGTGCCGGGATATCATGACCAAGGATCCGGTCTTCTGTCAGGCGAGCGACAGCGCCTCGCTCGCGGCGAAGCTGATGCTGAAGCACAATATCGGCGCCCTGCCGGTGGTCGGCAGCTTGCCGGAGAACAAGTTGGTCGGCATCCTGACAGATCGCGATTTGGCGATGAAAGTTGTGGCTCCCGGTCGCGATTCACAACAGACGACCGTGCACGACATTATGTCGAGCCCGGTGATAACCTGCTCGCCGGATGACGACTATCAGAAGGCGCTGGATTTGATGGAAGGGCATCAGATCAAGCGAATTCCGGCCGTAGACAAAGCGGGACACGTCGTGGGAATGATCTCCGAAGCCGACGTTGCGCTGCGAATTCCCGACGAAAAGAAGATCGAAGAGCTTGTCCGGAGCGTTGTACAACCGGTCTGAAAGAGATTGGCGGAATCCCGTGTGAAGCTGACGTTTCTGGGAACCCGGGGAGAAATCGAAGCAAGAACGCCACTGCATAGCATGCATTCGTCGCTGCTGGTGTCCTGGCGCCGCAAGGCAGCCATGATCGATTGCGGCGCGGACTGGGCCGGCAAGATCGAGCGTATTGGTCCGGATGCGATCCTGCTCACGCATGCGCACCCGGACCATGCCGCTGGGCTAAAGACAGGGGCTTCCTGCCCCGTCTATGCCACCGCGGAGACATGGACCACGATCGGTACTGCCCGGATCGCTTCGAAAGTCGTGATCCGGTCGCGATTCAGGTTCGAATTATTCGGGATCGGATTCGAAGCGTTTCCGGTGGAACACTCGGTTCGCGCGCCCGCGGTCGGATATAGAATCACGTCGGGCCGGCACAGCATCTTCTATGTTCCGGACCTGGTACGAATACGAGACCAGGGCGAAGCCCTTCGCGCGATCGATCTCTATATCGGCGATGGCGCGTCGATTACGCGTGGGATTCTCCGCAGGCGCGGTAAAACTGTGATCGGACATGCATCGATTCGCACGCAGATCAAATGGTGCCGCGAAGAAGGCGTCCGCCGCGCGATCTTCTCTCACTGCGGTTCGGAGATCGTCATGAGCGATGCGGAGGAGGCTGCCGAGAAAGTCCGGCTTCTCGGCTCAGATTTCGGCGTGGATGCAAGTATCGCTCATGACGGGCTGAGCATCACGCTGTGAGGCTTCGGTGCGGCTTTCAACGCCCAAAATGAGCCGGTCCAGCTCGTCGCGTTCCAACGTCTCTTTGCGAACCAGCTCTTGGGAAATGCGGTCCATCGCCGCCAGCCGCCGTTGCAGGATCTGTCTTACAGTACTGTAGATTTCATCGACAATGCGCCGCGATTCCGCGTCGATCATCTCAGCGGTCTTTTCGCTGTAGTTGCGTTCTTCGATATCAAACGGCGATTTCAGGAATGGTCCGGACATCGGCTTCCCATAGGTGAGCTTCCCGAGCTGTTCGCTCATCCCAAAGCGCGTCACCATTTGCCGGACCAGCTCAGAGGCTCGCTCGAGATCGTCTGCCGCACCGGTCGAGATGACTCCCGCATAGTGAATTTCCTCCGCCGCGCGGCCGCCCAGCAGAATGGCGATCTGATCCTCCAGTTCCGGCTTGGTCATCAAATAGCGCTCTTGCGTCGGTAATTGGAGCGTATAGCCCAATGCGCCAATCGACCGCGGAATGATCGAGATGCGATGCAGGGGATCGGCGTGCTTCACCGAGAGCGCCACCAGCGCATGGCCGGACTCGTGCACCGCAACACGTTCTTTCTCTTCCGGGCTCATGACGCGACTTTTTTTCTCAAGACCGAGCATGACTCGATCGACCGCTTGCTCCAGATCGCGGATTTCGACACTTTCCGCGCCCCTGCGTACGGCCAGCAGCGCCGCCTCATTCACGATGTTGGCCAGATCGGCGCCCGCCATTCCGGGCGTTCGCGCGGCGATCGTCTCCAGGTCGACATTTTCCGCCATATGGATCTTGCGAGCGTGAACCTTTAAAATCTCGACGCGATCCTTGAGGTCTGGACGATCCACAAGAACCTGCCGATCGAAGCGGCCGGCGCGCAGCAAAGCAGCGTCCAGGACCTCCGGCGTGTTCGTGGCCGCCATCAGGATTACGCCTTCGGAACTGTCGAATCCATCCATTTCCGCCAGGAGTTGATTGAGTGTCTGCTCGCGTTCATCATTGCTGAATCCCACCGCCCGCCCGGACGTCCGCGACTTGCCGATCGCATCCAGTTCGTCGATAAATACGATGCAGGGCGCCTTCTGCTTGGCCTGTTCAAACAAGTCACGCACTCGGGCCGCGCCGACGCCGACAAACATCTCCACAAACTCCGACCCTGAGAGCGAGAAAAAAGATACCTGCGCTTCACCGGCCACGGCTTTCGCCAAGAGCGTCTTGCCCGTGCCCGGTGGCCCCACCAGAAGAACACCTTTCGGAATCCGGCCGCCCAGCTTCTGGTACTTCGCTGGCTGGCGAAGAAAGTCCACCACCTCTTCGAGTTCCAGCTTGGCTTCATCCAGGCCGGCTACATCGTCAAAAGTAACCTTGCTTTTGCTGGATTCATCGTGGATCTTGGCCCGGTTTTTCCCGAACGTCAAGGCTCCGCCCGCTTGACTCATGCGCCGCATTCCCATTCCGAAGATCAAGACGACAAACAGGAACGGCAGGATCCAACCCACGACGTTCCAGATCCACGAAGTTTGGTCGATGCGGCCTTGGAACTTCACCGGATGTGCTTCCAGCTCCTTCAGGAGTTCTGATTCGTCCACCCCCGGCAGCCGGGTAGCGGTGATCGTCTGCGGCTGGCCGGCGTTCTTGGACTGCGCCGCACCGCTCTTGAGCACGCCAATCAGCTCGTGCTCGGTAACCTGAACTTCACTCAAATGATCCGCTCGAAGCTCAACCAGAAAGTCGCTGTAGGAAACCGCTTTGGATGGCGCTCCCGGAATGAGCCGGGTGACAAGATAGATCGCGACGATGAGCACCGCGAAATTTACGGTCGAGAAGATCAAGCGATTTTTTTGCTCGCTATCCATGGGTCTGTTGTCGGTCGGTCGTTTGCGTGCGACGTTCTCTCTAAGGGCTGCACGTCGACCACCAGAAAAAACCAAATGGCACGAGTGGCTGAGACCACCCACCCTCGCGGATTCGCGCATATGCGGCATGGACTCCGTGGGCCTGACCCGAAGTATTCAGGCTCACCTGTTAGGCGCACCGGCTCAATATCTGCGCTAAATGCCGCACTTCCGGCAGCTCAAGACGTGGAGGGATGACGCGCCTGACCGGTGGCGAACGTGCACTGCTTTCATTGCAAGACGAACAATGGGCGCAAACTGGTTCAGCGCTGCGCTATGACTACGGCGACAATAGAGGAGCACCCGGAAGTGAAGGTCGAATGATCGTTCAGGATTCGCCCAGTATTTCCACCTTGAAACTCACTCGTCGTTTCGACGGCCTGGTGGCTGTAAAGAGTCTCACGTTCTCGGTCTCATCGGGAACCATTTTCGGTCTGCTCGGCCCGAACGGAGCTGGTAAGACCACGCTCATCAAAATGCTGACGACGCTCCTGCCGCCGAGTACCGGCACCGCCCTGGTTGCGGGATTCGATATCGTTTCGCGGCCGAGGGACGTTCGCCGTCAGATAGGGTACGTCTCGCAGATGCTGTCAGCCGATGGCGATCTGACCGGTTATGAAAATCTGCTGATTTCGGCGAAGTTGTATGGACTGTCACGAGCGGATCGAGTCGACCGGATTGGCCAGGCTTTGGAGTTCATGCAACTAACGGACGCAAGCCAACGGTTGGTGAAACACTATTCCGGCGGAATGATCCGTCGCCTGGAGATCGCCCAGGCCATGCTGCATCGGCCGCTGGTTCTTTTCTTGGACGAGCCCACCGTTGGACTGGATCCAACGGCGAAGCATGCGGTGTGGCAGCGCATTTCCGATTTACGCGACCAATTCGGGACCTCGGTGTTGATGACCACACATGACATGGAAGAGGCCGATCATTTGTGCGACACGATCGCTTTCATGCATCAGGGAAGTCTGCTGGCAACGGGATCTCCCGCGGAGCTAAAGAGCGCTCTTGGAGCCGGCGCCAACTTAGACGACGTTTTTATCCACTACTCAGGCGCTTCGATCGCTGAAGGGGGAAATCTGCGAGATGTCGCTCAAACTCGTTCCACGGCTCGACGTCTGGAATAGATTCGAACCAATGATCTTCCTGGAACAGACTGCGGCGGTGGCCGAATCCGATGTCCGCAAGCTGATTCACGATCCGGTGGAGTTGCTTACCAGGATGATCCAACCCGTTTTATGGCTGGTTGTGTTTGGCCAGGTTTTCGCGAAGACTCGGGCCATCCCGACCGGAGGCCTGCGATACCTCGACTTCATGGCGCCTGGGATTCTCGCGCAAAGCGTGCTGTTCGGCGCAATCTTCTACGGCATATCGTTGATCTGGGAACGCGACCTAGGGATCGTTCATAAATTTCTGGTGAGTCCGGCTCCGCGAACGGCTCTGGTGTTAGGAAGAGCGGCATCCTCAGTGATTCGCGGTTTGTGCCAGGCGGCCGTGGTGTACCTCCTGGCGTTCCTGCTCGGAGTTAAGCTGCGGCTCCATGCGGACGCGATCATCGGAGTCCTCGCAGTCGTGGGCCTCGGCGCGGCGACTTTTTCGACTTTCTCCTTGATCGCCGCGTGCATTGTCAAATCGCGCGAGCGTTTCATGGGAATCGGACAGGTCCTTACGATGCCGCTGTTCTTTGCTAGCAACGCGATTTATCCGCTGAGCATGATGCCGGCGTGGTTACGTCACCTGTCTACCGTAAATCCTTTGACGTATCAGGTGGACGCGTTGAGGTACCTGATGGTGCAAGAAGGTCATATCGAGTTTGGACTGGGGTTTGATTTTGCCGTACAGTTACTGGGGCTTATTCTCTTGACCGCGATCGCGGCGAAGCTTTATCCGACCATCGTCCGCTGAGTAATTATGACGGTTGGGCAACACCCTACCTGCGCATTGTAGGAGCTTGGGGCCATCCCGGAAGCCTCCTGAAGATCAAATACTCACTACCGGACACGGAGCATTGCAGATGATGGAATACGCGTGACTGCCAAGCGGTCGTGTCGCACGATTCGTGCAAGTCCGCCCGATTACCAACAGTCCGGCGCCTTGCTCCTTAGCCGCGGCGGAAATCGCCTTCGGGATGTCGCCATCGCTCACCACCAGCACATCCGCGCGAATTCCCAGGTCGTGCAACAACGCGTGCAGTTGCTCGTCAGCGCCCCAGTGCGCCTCTTCGTGCCACTGGAACATATACCGCTCAGGAAGATTGGGCGGCTGGTCCAGTACGACGTTGCTCACGCTAAGTTTGGCGCCCGATTCGGCTGCAAACGCGCTCGCCCAACGGATCGCATTTGAGCTTTCGGGTCCGAGCTTCACGGCGCACATCACGCGACCGGCGTCGCTTGGGCTGTGCGCGGAGGGTTCCGCATGATGGGTGGTGGTCCAAACCGGACACTCCGCGTCATGCAGCACTTTGGCCGTGACCGAACCGAGGAGAAATCGCCGGAAGGTGCCGTGACCGCGAGTGGAAATGAGAATCAGATCCGATTGCTCCTCACGTGATCGCCCGACAATGAGTTTGGCGGGATCGCCGCAGCACAGCACGCGCCTGACGGGGACTCCGCTCAGTTCTTCGGCGCCGAATTTATCTAAATACTGTCGCTGCCGGTTAAGATACTCGGCTCGCTCGGCTTCGAGTGAAGTGATCCCAAATCCTAGAGGGCCACTTGCCGGGTAAGTAATCAGGAACTCGCTCACGTGCAGCAAGGTGATCTCAGCGTGAAAACGGCGCGCCAGCGCGCCAGCCTGACTCGCTGCGATCACGCTGTTGTCTGAAAAATCGACTGGAACCAGTATTCTTTGAAGCTGAAACATGGTTTTTTCACGCCAACACTGGCGCCCCCGAGCGGATGCGGAATCGCTTGTCCAGTACCTGAGCTTCTCCGCGATCCCTGTGTACTCCAGCTCCGACATGGGCAGCATGGCGGTGCCGACGAATCCTTGGCGGCGCATCTCGATCGCCTTGTTCGCGACATGATCGCGAACCGTATTCCAGAACGGCTGGGCGAAGCCGTCGATCGGCTCCGTCAGCTTGCCATTGTGGACGCAGAATCCGGCGCAACTCACGATCGGGCGGTCCGTCGAAATAGCTGATACCGGTATTCAGCGTCACCGGCATCAACGGCATCTGATGCGAGCCGCGCATGCATCCGGCCACGAAATGGCCGATCGCGTAGGGCGCCAGCACTTCGCCGGTGGCCGGGAAATCCATCTGCACGCGCACCAGCATCACCGGATCGTCTTTGCCGGTGTACTTTCCGGCGATGTTGTGCAGGCGCGAAGTGGCGACGGCCACGGCCTGCTCGCCGCTCGCGCGGGACCACACCGATTCCACCACGTAGCGCTCCGGGTCGCGCAGCAGCGCCGCGATATCGTACAGCTCCTCTGGAGCATTCAGCTCGATCACGCGATCGCCGGCCGTGTTGTTCACGTCCATGATCACGAAGCGGAATCCTTGCGACATCTTGGGCGACAGGATCAAGCCCGGCGTGTTCATCACATCGGCGAAAGCCAGATACAGCGGCAGGTTGTAGGCGCCCGGATCGGTCTTGTCGGCCGCGAAGAAGAGGAATGGCTCATTCGGCCGCTCTTCGATTTCCATCTCCGCGACCGCCGGACCCATCCCCTTCACGTTTCCGGAGAACGAATCTTTGAGCAGATCCTGACCGGCTCCGTACAGTCCTTCTTGCCGCGCCGCGTCCGTTCCAGTGCGAAACGCGTCCCAGGCAAGCTTGTGAATCTGCTCGTCGCCTTCGCCGCGCGTGTGCGTCATGAGAATCGCGATGTCGTCGCCGGTGTGGCTGATGTAGTGATCCAGGAGCAGGCCGGCGCGCCCGGTCCCGGATGTACGGCCTGCGACCGTTTCCTGCAGGCGCTTGGACGGAGCCACGTGGCCGCCGATGGAGCCGATGTCGGCTTTGATCACGCTCAATGTCAGTTTCATGGATGCACCTCCGCAGAGCGACTAGTGCAAGTGACGTTCCATGGCATCTGGCGATGGCATCCGGCTTGCACCTAGTCAAGGATTCCAAAGGAGTAATTCATGCCAGCCAAACAATTTCAATTTCATGCCGATGCCCGTCAGAGCATTTTGCGAGGCGCCAGCATCCTGGCCGACGCGGTGCGCGTGACGCTGGGCCCAAAGTCCAAGTGCGTGTTGATCGAGAAGAAGTTCGGCCGGCCGATCGTCTGCGACGACGGCGTCACCATCGCCAAGGAAGTCGAGCTCAAGGATCCGGAGGAGAACCTCGGCGCGCAAATGGTTCGGGAAGCGGCCGAACGCACCGGAGACGCGGTCGGCGACGGCACCACCACGTCGACGCTTCTGGCGCATGCCATTCTGGCCGAAGGAGTTCGCAACGTCGCCGCCGGCGCCAGCGCGGTCGATTTGAAGCGCGGGCTCACGCGCGGGTCTCAAAGCGGCCGTGGATTCGCTTCGGGCTCTTTCCCGCCCGGTCACCAGCAAGCGTGAAAAGGCGCAGGTGGCCACGATTTCTGCGCACAATAACTCAGTCGTCGGCGACATGGTGGCCGAAGCGGTCGAGAAGGTCGGCGCCGAAGGCGCCATCACCGTGGAGGAATCCAAGACCACCGAAACCGTGCTCGAGATTGTCGAGGGCATGCAGTTCGACCGCGGCTTTATCTCGCCGTATTTCGTTACCGATCCCGAAGGCATGGAAGCGGCGCTGGACGAGCCGCTCATCCTGATTCACGAGAAGAAGATCAGCAACGTGAAGGACCTGCTGCCGCTGCTGGAGCAGATCGTGCGCGCGGGCAAGCCCTTGCTGATCATCTCCGAAGACGTCGAGGCGGAGGCGCTGGCCACGCTGGTCCTGAACAAAATCCGCGGAACGCTTCCCTGCGCGGCCGTCAAAGCTCCGGGATTTGGCGACCGGCGCAAGGCGATGCTGCAGGACATCGCCATCCTCACCGGCGGCCAGCTCATCGCCGAAGAGTTGGGAATCAAGCTGGAAAACGTCACGATGGAGCAGCTCGGCAAAGCCAAGCGCGTGGTGATCGACAAGGACACGACCACCATCGTGGGCGGCGGCGGAGCAAAATCCGCCATCGATGGGCGCTGCCGGGAGCTGCGCAAGCAGATCGAGGAGACCACCTCCGACTACGACAAAGAAAAACTGCAGGAGCGGCTGGCGAAGCTGACCGGCGGAGTGGCCGTGATTCGTGTCGGCGCTCCTTCGGAGTCCGAGGCCAAGAAGCTGAAGGAAGCTTTCGAAGACGCGATCAGCGCGACCAAAGCCGCCATCGCCGAAGGCGTGCTGCCGGGCGCCGGGCTGGCCCTTGCTGCGCGCGATCGATGCCGTGGATGCTGAGGAAGCCAAGGCCGAGGAGGACGAAAAGACCGGCCTGCGCATTCTCAAGAGAGCGCTCGAAGCGCCCACGCGCCAGATCGCCGAAAACTCGGCGCTGGACGGCGGAGTGGTGGTCGATCGCATGCGATCCGGCAAAGGAAACTTCGGCCTGGATGCTTCCACCGGCAAGTACGTGGACTTGATCGAGGCGGGCATCATCGACGCGACCAAAGTGGTGCGGGTGGCGCTCGAAAATGCCGTTTCGGTGGCGAGCACGCTGCTGCTGACCGAAGCGACGCTCACCGAAGAGCGCGAAAAGAAGCCGGAGCGCGTGTTCGCGTCCGAACCTGTCGAATAGCCCGCTTACCGGTCACCCGGCGGCCGCGGCTCCGGCGCTACGTACACCTTCGGCGCGGCCACGATTTCCCCACTCGGAATTTCGGCGGTAAATCGAATCGACGTCAACTCGGGGTTCACAAACGGCTTCATTAGAGCTGAGCAGATGGGCCACACGGTGGATGTAAACGAGAACGTGTACACGCAGCCGGCGTTTTGGCGCAGGCGAGACGCTGTGAATGCACTGGAGAAAGCGATCGGGGTCGGGTAAATGGACTCAATCGGACTAGGGCATTGGAGACATGCCCCTAACATCTTGTTGGTTGCGGGGGAAGGATTTGAACCTTCGACCTTTGGGTTATGAGCCCAACGAGCTACCAGACTGCTCCACCCCGCACACCTATCCTAGCGTAGGCGCGCGGAGTCGTCAAACTTTCGCCGTAAACCGCCATACTGCGCCCCCGACTACCGTCCACAGAACGAAAGTGCCGGTGACGCGCAGGATATACAAACGATTGCCCGGGAGCGCGACCAGAATCTTCAAAATCGCATTGGAGACCAGCGCCAGCAGCACCGCCGCCTCCGCCAGACCGATCGAAAGGGCGTGCGATCGCAGCATATCCGCCGCGGGCGCGATCACCGTCGACACGTCGACCAGGCCGCCCACCAGGCTGGTTCCATACAGAGCGTCCGAACCGTACCGGGCCATCGCCGCCTTGGTGATGAACACTGCCGCCGTGAACAGCAGGCCGAAGCGCAGCGCCGGGCCGATGGTAAACGGGTTCCCGGACTGCATCGCCATCTGAGTCACAGGCTTGTGCGGCCAACGCCGCAGAATTTCCGCCAGGATCATCCCGGTCACCATCATCGCCGCCAGCGGCCAGGCCGATGCCAGCGCCAGTTCCTGATTCGTCACCACCAGGATCAAGAACGTCCTGGGAAACTGCACCGTATTCGCGACCACGAAAGCCCGCCATAGCCCGATCGCTTCCTCCGGCCGTTGTTTGCTCATCTTGGCGAAGCGCAGGGTCGCCGCCGTAGTCGACGCCAGGCCGCCCAGGATGCTGGTGTAGATCAATCCTTTTTCTTCGCCCAGAAATTTTTCGAAGAAGTAGCCCAGGTACGAAATGGACGAGATCAGAATCACGAATTTCCATACCTGCTGCGGGGAAAAGAACGAATACGGCCCAAAGAAGCCGGCGGGAAGCAGCGGATAGATCACCAGCACCACGGCCACAAACGCGAGCGTGCCGTTAAATTCCTGCTCGGTGATGGTTTCGCGAAGCAGCGTGTGCAACCGCTGCCGGGCTTCCAGGAAGATCGCAACCACGATCGCGACGCCCGCGGCCAGCGGCCTTGCAAAACTATATTGATACGACGCCGCGAGCAAGGCCAGCAGAAACGTCCCGATCGCCGCCAGTTCCGTGGTGATCCCGGTGCGTTCCTTGCGTTCTTCGTAGTGAAATACCGCGAAAATCGCCGCGATTGACAGCAGCGCCGCGCCGTCCAGCCATGGATTTTGCAGGATTCCGCACACGCCCCCGACCAGCGACACCACCAGAAAATCGCGGAGGCCGGGATGCTTCTCGCCTCCCGCGGCCTCGCGCTGAGCCCCGATCAGGAGCCCGATCAGCAGCGCCCCGGCGATCGCTTCCACGGCGATGGTGAGCGTAAGCAGCGGCAAGCTTTGATTATAGGGCTACGCGAGTGCTCGCCCGCACGATATGGCCGCCCTTTTCGGGAGCCGAATTCACACGCTGTGGGAAATAGCGCGCGGCGATCTGAGGAGGTCCCAGATCTTCAACTTCGCGGAACCCAAGATCGGTCAATCTCGCGCGAAGCTGGTCCGGCTCGAAGTAATTCAGCCAGGCCTCGCCCGCTTCCGCAACATGCGCCGCACGCCGGTCGTGAAAAGCTCGCATTTCGGGCGAAAGCGACTCGGGAGGGTCGCTGTAGTCTAAGACCACGTGTGCGCCGCCGGGTAGACTCGCGATGAAGCTCAGAGTCGACCAGATGGCTGCTTCTGTCAGATACGGCACTACGCCAAGCCAGGTGAAGAAAGTCTGCTGGCCGGGATCGAAGCCTGCGGCTTCTAATCCCGCGGACAACGTCTGCCGCTCGAAGTCCACAGGTGCGAAGGTCAACGAGCCAGGCGCGTCAATACCCGCTTCAGCGAGCCTGTGCCGCTTCCACGCCTGCGTGTCGGGATGATCGACCTCGAAAATACGCAGGCTTGTTGGCGTGGCTCGATACGCAAACGTGTCCAGGCCCGCGCCGAGCACGGCAAGTTGACGGACCCCGCGCTCTACCGCGGCGGCCAAGGAATCCTCCGCGAATCGGGTCCTGGCGGCGATAAAAAGTCGCATTCTCCGCCGCGACGGATGCTCTTCCGCGTCGCGAACGACGGTCCCCGCGTCTTCACCCAGAATGCGCAATGCCAGTGGATCTTCAAAGATGCGGCCTTGTTCCAACACCTGATGGGCAGCCCGATGAGCCGCTGCCGCCAGCGCCGTGCGGCTCGGCATTCCCGATTGCATAGTTTCAAGTTTAGCGGCACACGATGGGTCGTATCGTTTATGATGCTGCCTATGGCTACCCGCCCCAAGACGGCCGCTGAGCGGCAAGCGCGCGTGAAGAAAATTCTTGCCATCCTCGATAAGATGTATCCCGATGCGACTTGCGCGCTGCATCATTCGAACGCCTGGGAGCTTCTGGTGGCGACCATTCTTTCCGCGCAGTGCACCGATAAACGCGTGAACGAGGTGACTCCGGCCCTGTTTCGGAAATACCCGACCATCCGCGATTTCGCCAATGCAAATCAGGAGGAGATGGCGCAGGATATCCGCTCCACCGGCTTTTTCAATAACAAAGCGAAGTCTGCGATCGGAGCCGCAAAGCGAATCTTGAGCGATTTCGGCGGCGAGGTTCCGCGCACGATTGAGGACCTTCTGAAAGTGCCGGGAGCGGCGCGCAAGACGGCAAATGTCGTGCTCGGCACGGCTTTCGGGATTGCTTCAGGAGTGGTGGTCGACACACACGTCCAGCGCATTTCGCGGCGCCTGGATCTGACGAAAGAAACCGATCCCGTGAAGATCGAGAAGGATTTGATGAAGGCGATTCCGAAAGAGAAGTGGATTCTCTTCTCCCATCAGATCATTCTGCATGGACGGGCGTTATGTGTCGCCCGGAACCCACGCTGCGGCGAATGCTCGCTCAATCCGCTGTGTTACGCCAAGGACAAGACAGTCTAAATCGCCTGCTTCTGGAGTCTGCGTGAAAACCCGCCACACCGACCGCTTCCTCTGGTCGCGGCTCGTTGTCACCGCTGACGTTTGAAAGCGCCGCGAGCCGCGACCGCAGGAAGCGGTGGATATTTCTCAACTTAGCGGGGTGCGGGCTCGCCGGTCAGGTGCAACCCCTTGTGGATCGCGTAGAGAGCCAACTCTAAACGATCGGAAACCCCGAGCTTGTCGAAAATGTTGTGCAGATGGTTCTTCACCGTCTGCTCGCTGATGAACATCTTCTCGGCCATTTCCTTGTTTTTGTAGCCTTGCGCGACCAGCGCCACGATTTCGCGTTCGCGCGCGCTCAGCGGGCTGCGTTCGCGTCCCTTGCCGCCCTGCGCGGCGCCGCTGCTCTCGGTTCCGGTCTGGAACTGCCGCATGACAGCGGCGGTGGTGTGCGAATCCAGCCAGATTTCGCCGGCGTGCACTTTGCGGATGCTCTTTACAATCAGATCCGGGGCGGTCTGCTTCAGAACGATGCCGCTGCATCCCAGCTTCATGGCTTGCACGAACTCGTTCTTGTCCTCGGAAGCCGTGAGCACGATCACGCGGGTGCGCCGATTGGATTGCTGCAGCGCCTGAAGCGTCGAAAGCCCGTCGAGGTTGGGCATCCGCAGGTCGAGCAGAAGCACGTCCGGGTCCAGTTCCTGAACCTTGTCCAGAACTTCGCGGCCGTCGCCGGCCTCGCCGACCACTTCGAAATCGTCTTCCAGCAGGAGCAGTTTCTTGAGGCCGTCACGGACAATCGGATGGTCGTCGGCGATCAGGATTCGCACCGTGGCCTTCTTCTTTTCCGATGCCTCCGGGCTGCCATTGAGTGGGGCGTCCATAGTTTCCATAGGCTCCAGTTTCGTCATTCCGTCCCGATGATACGCGGTTCTAGTACTTTCAGCAATCGAGGCTGCTCTTACAATTTCGCCGGATAGTTCACTTAATTCCCTGCTAAGGTCGCCTTAGCCGGAAGGTTCCATTTGGCTGAAAATCGCTGAAAGAGCAGATGAATTCGAGGAAACTACAGCGCGGCGACACCTCAAAGAAGACCTTCCGGGCAAACTCTGACTTACTACCCAAGCTATTAAGAAACCAGCAGGATAACACAAATCATCTGTTACGATAAAGCGATCTCGGCCCCTTACAAACCATGAACGCGATGGACGCGATTATCGCCGGAGCAGGTCCCGCAGGCTTGGCCGCGGCGGAAACTTTGGCGCGGCGCGGGCATTCCGTGATGGTACTAGAACAGAACCACGAGATCGGATCGCCCATCCGCACCAGCGGAGGCAGTTTTATCGATGAATTGGACGCGTTGGGCATCCCAAGCCATCTTTATCACCCGATCTCGCGCGTCCGCTTTGTTTCCCCGAACAATGCCGCGGCGTTCGAGTATTCGAACCCCACGTTGTGCGTGATCGATGTCCGGGGAGTCTTCCAGTTTCTGGCCGAACGAGCCATCGCCGCAGGCGCGCAAATCCGCCTCGCGAGTGCAGCCACGACGCCGATTCTCGACCGCGGCGTCGTCACCGGAGTCCGCACTCGCGACGCTGAGTTCTCGTGCAGGGTACTAATTGACGCCACCGGCTACAGATCAACCCTGTTGAAGCAAGCGGGATTGAACCCGGGGTTTCGACGCTTCGGCGTCGGCTCCGAGTACGACCTGGTCGCGCCGCAATGGGACCAGCGCGAGGCGATCGTCTCGGTCGGAAGGGAGATCGCGCCTTCCGGATACGCGTGGGTGTTTCCCTGGGGGCGTCATCGGGTACGGGCCGGCGTGGGCGTGATTCACCCGGACTCTTCCGCAAAACCGGATGAGTATCTCGACCGCTTCGTGGCATCGCTGCCCGCATTGAAGGACGCCCAGCCGGTGGAGCATCACACCGGCCTGATCCCTTCCGAGCGGTTTGCCGCGGCCTACGCGGGCGATGGAATCCTCGGCGCAGGCGACGCGGCGGGGCATGCTTCAAGCCTGCTCGGCGAAGGGATTCGCTGGGCGATTTACGCGGGGCGCATGGCGGGCGAAGTAGCAGCGGATGCCCTCGCGCGCGGCGACACCTCCAGCCGGGCGCTCGCCGAGTTCGAAAAACGGTGGCGCAAACGATATGGCGCCGATCTGCGCCTCGCGCATCGGCTCAACAAACGCATAGCCGGATGGGACGATCGGAAGTGGGACCAGCGCTTGGAGATCGTCAAGCTGCTTTCCCCCGAGCAGTTCGCGGAAGCGCTTAAGACCAATCTCACCGGCGGTTGGCTGTGGAAGTTTCTAGCCGCGCATCCCGGCGCGCTCAAGCACGCGAGCTTGCTGCGCTCCTAGCGGTTTTATCCCGCGTCGACGCCGCGACCACAGAGAGTCACCCTGGGCCTACGGCCCACCGATGGCGATGAAAGTGCCTGTGAGTGCGCTAGCTAGCATAGAGAGAGCAACCCCACCGAGCTCGCCCAGCTAGGAGACTTCCGGCCGAAGTGCAGCCAGGAAGAACTGGCCGATGCTCTGCGCACAGACTCGTGAGGGAGTGATGCCCGCTGCGGGCCTTTCAACAAGCTCCTAACGAAAACCCCTTCGTCCGCCGATGAAAGAGCATGGAGCCCACCTCCACGAACGTGTCCGCTTTGTTGGTAGTCGCGCTGGCCTTCGCTGCGGTTATTTTCATTTTGCGGAAGCGGTATGACAGCAATCTGCCGTTGCTGTTTTACTTCGTGGCCCTGGTATTCACCAACCTGTCGAGTTTCGAAATCAATCCGTACCTGCTGTACGTAGGCCTGGTTTTTGCGCTGCTGCTGCGGTTCGAATTCATGAACTCCGGATTTTCGAGGCTGATCGGCTTCCTGGCGACCGGTTCCATGGGCCTGATCATCTACGTGATGCTGGCCGAGGTGTTCGGAGACGGCGCATCCCCGTTCTAAGCCGCTACGGTGTTTCCACCGGCAATCCTGCCGCGTTCCACGCACGCCATCCGCCATCGAGAGAAATCGAGTTCGTATAGCCCATCTTCTGCAGGGCGTCGGCCACTAGAGCGCTAGCGGAATCCGCCGCCGCAATACAGCACCAGCGTGGCCGATTTGTCCGGAACTTTGGTTTCGATATCGCGCTCGATGATGCCTTTACCCAGATGGATCGCCCCGGCGGCGTGGCCGGCCTGCCACTCGTGATCTTCGCGGACGTCGATCAGGAGGTGGCTCTCGCGCGGCATCTTCTGATATTGGTCGACATTGATTTCCTTCACGCGCGATTTGGCGTCGTTCACCAGCGCGAGAAATCCATTATTGTGCTGCTTGTGCGGCGTGCTCATTGATCCTCCGGATCCGGGCGCCTGCGCCCGCCAGTTTAGCCTCGATTTTCTCATAGCCGCGGTCGATGTGGTACACGCGATCGATGATGGTTTCGCCTTGCGCGGCGAGTCCAGCCAGCACCAGCGACGCGCTGGCTCGCAAGTCGCTGGCGATCACCTGCGCGCCCGAAAGCCGGCATCGCTCCCGCGACAATCGCCTGGCGGCCTTCCAGGCGAATATTCGCGCCCATGCGCGCCAGCTCCAGCGCATGCATGAAGCGGTTCTCGAAAATCGTCTCGGTGATGATCGAGATCCCTTCCGCCTGGGTCATCAGCGCCATGAACTGCGCCTGCAAATCCGTGGCGAAGCCAGGGTGTTCCTCGGTGGTCATGTCGACGCTCTTCAGGCGGCCTGTCACCTTCACGCGCAGAGCATCCGTGAGCGGTTTCGGTAACCTCGACACCGGCCTGCTTCAATTTCGCGATGAGCGCGCGCAGATGCTCGGGCTCGCAGTCGGCGCACGATCAGGTCGCCGCGCGTAATCGCGGCGCCGCGATCAGAAGGTTCCCGCTTCGATCCGGTCCGGGATGATCGCATGCGCCGCGCCATGCAGCTCGGTCGACGCCTTGCACGCGAATCGTGGAGGTGCCCGCGCCCTCGATGTGACGCGCCCATCTTGATCAGAAGAGCCGCCAGATCGGCCACTTCCGGCTCGCGCGCCGCGTTCTCGATGACCGTCTCGCCGCGGGCCAGCACCGCCGCCATCAGCAGATCTTCGGTTCCTGTGACGCGTGATGCGGTCGAACGCGAACGGCGCGCCCGTCAGGCCGTTCGGCGCCTCGGCTTCGATATAACCGTGCTCCTGCGTGACGCGCGCGCCCAACCGCTCCAGTCCGGCGACGTGCAGATTGATGGGCCGCGCGCCGATCGCGCAACCGCCCGGCACCGACACGCGAGCGCGCCCGCATCGCGCCACCAGCGGCCCCAGCACCAGGCTCGAAGCGCGCATGGTTTTTACGAGTTCATAGGGAGCTTCGGGATGCTCGATTGCGGATGCCTGGATCTCGACGCGGCCGTGTTCGCTCGACACGCTCGCACCGATGTGAGCGAGCAGCTTCTCCATCGTCGCGATATCGCGGACCGGCGGAATCCGATCGAGAGTGACGCGATCGGCGCGTCAGAAGGCACGCCGCCAGCGCCGGCAAAGCCGAGTTCTTGGCGCCGCTCACCAGCGATCTCCCCTTCGAGTGGTACGCCGCCTTGAATGACAAATTTATCCATTCACTTTTAGAGCCTCCCGAAATCCGCCCTCCTGCGTCAGCCAGCAACCGCTCAGCTTCCTTGCGCGAGACGGCTTTTTTTCCCATTACGATGGCCGTCCGGACGTTACGTCCGGCTTGTTCGAGCAAATCCGTGGCCCGCTCATAGGAAACGCCGGCGGCCTCCGCAATGATTCGCAGCGCCCGATCCTCCAGTTTACGGTTAGAGGGCTGTACGTTCACCATCAGGTTTCCATACACGTGTCCCAGGCGGATCATTAGGGCCGTGCTGATCATGTTCAAAACCAGCTTGGTCGCAGTCCCGGCCCGCAGACGGGTAGAACCGGTCAGAACCTCCGGACCTGGCGCTGGCTCGATCGGAAAAACCACCGCACGGGATAGTTCCGAGTCCGGTACACAACTGATTCCACAAGTGATCGCCCCCAGACTCCGGGCTTTAGCGACGGCCCCGAGTACATACGGAGTCCGGCCACTGGCGGCAATTCCGACCAAGGCGTCTCCTGGCCCGAACCCGGAATCCGTCAAATCCCGCGCGCCAGCTTCCGGGTCATCCTCGCTGGCTTCCGACGACCTCAGAAGCGCGGAAGAGCCGCCGGCAATGATCCCACGCACCAAATCCGGTGAAACGCTAAAAGTGGGCGGACATTCCGCGGCGTCCAGGACTCCTAGGCGTCCGCTGGTACCGGCCCCGATGTAGAAAAGGCGGCCACCATGCTCGACCGCGCGCACGATCGCGTCGATAGCGCGCTCGATTTTAGGGATTTCACGGCCCACGGCTGCCGGTATTTCGGCATCAGCGGAATTCATGAGCGCGAGAATTTCCCGCGTGGCGAGCTCGTCAAGTCTTGCCGAGCCCGGGTGAGGGCTTTCGGTGACGGGTATTTCGGGCATTGCGGCAAAACAATAGGGCGCGGTCCCAAGGACAGCGCCCTATTCTGATTCCCTTGATCTGTCTGCGGTTAAGCGCTGAACGAGCTTCCGCAGCCGCAAGTCGATTTCACGTTCGGGTTGTTAAACTTGAATCCAGACCCTTCCAGCGATTCGACAAAGTCCACTTCCGCGCCCTCCAGGTACAACAGACTGGCTTGGTCGACGAAAACCTTCAAGCCATCGAAGTTGTAGGTCTTGTCGAGCATCCCGGGCGCATTCTCGAAGGCCATCGAGTAGCTGAAGCCCGAGCAACCGCCACCGACCACCGCGATCCGCAGCCCGGCGGGCTTCGGCTCCTGGGTGTCCAGAATCTCCCGGACCTTGTGGACTGCCGTCTCCGTCAACTGAACCATGGCGTTTTGTTCCTCACCTTGATTGTAGCGGCGAAGGGGGCGAATTTCAAGTTTAGCGGGCGAATCTGCTATCGTGGGGGAGCCGTGCGACCATCATGACGGGGCTCTAAAACGGCCTCTCGCGTCACATTGCAGCAACCCGGAGCAAGGTCTTGGAAATGGTTGAAACCCCTCCCCTTCGGCCCGCGTCGACACAGGTAGCTTATGAATGGCCTGATTGGAGCGCTTCCGTTTCCGGCTGTGGGCGAACGCCCCCGGACCAGGACGCGAGTGGATCATAAGAACAGCGAAGAAGCGGCACTGGTTCGACGGGTGCAGGCTCGAGATGAAATCGCCTTCCGCGAGATCGTGGACCGCTATCAAGCCAAAGTATTCTCGATTATCTACGGAATCCTGCGCAATCATAACGACGCGGAAGACATCGCGCAGCAGGTGTTCTCGAAGATTTATTTTTCGATCCGGAACTTCGATTTCCGCAGCTCGCTGCTGACCTGGATTTACAAGATTACGGTGAACGAATGCTACGACTACCTGCGGAAAAAGCGGGTCCGTAAGCTGGTGTACGAAAGCGATTTTTCCGAGGAGGACGCCACGCGAATGGAGGCGTCCGAGCCGGCGATTGATCCGTCGACGCCGATGGATCGGAAATTGGCGCAGCAGGACTTGGTGAGCAAGCTGCTTGACAAGGTCTCAGCCGAAGATCGCAGCCTGATTCTTCTCAAGGAAGTGGAAGGCCATTCGGTGGAAGAGCTGGCGGCGATGACCGGGCTGAATGAGAATACAATAAAGGTGAAATTGTTCAGGACCCGGCAGAAGCTTTTGAAGGCGGCGCAGCGGCTCGGCCGAGTGCGGCCGTTCGGTAAGTAGAGCAGAAACAGCGGGCATCAGACTCGCGAAACTTGGCTCGTGCAATTGAAGTGACTGAGGGAAGGACACCATGCATCGCGTGATTCAGGATCACCTGGAACGGGTATTGGCGGAATCGCATGTACCGGTATGCGCCGCGCACCTCGACCAATGCGACCAGTGCCGCGGAGAAGTCGAGGCTATGCGGACACAGGCGCGTCTGTTGCGGCAACTCAGAGTGGAAGCCGAGCCGCGACCGGGTTTTTATGCGCGTCTGATGGAGCGGATTGAGGCGCAACGCGCTGTCTCCATCTGGAGCGTTTTTTCAGATTCACCCTTTGGCCGGCGCATCGCCGTCGCCTCCATGGCTTTGGCGCTGCTCGCGGGCGTGTATCTGGTGACGGCGGAACAGATGTCGGAACAGAATCTCGCGGCTAGCCCGACGGTTCAATTTCTCTCCGACCGGCTTCCGGGGGAAGGTCAGCCTGGCTTAGCAACGATGAACTCCGGACAGCCTGACCGCGCCGCGGTGCTGGTGAATCTGGTCACCTACCGGGAGCAGTAGGGATGATGGTCGCGGCCGAACGCGCGCCTTGGCAGAATCCCCGCATCCTCTCGACGCTCGCGCTCGTGTTTCTGGCAGGAGCGGCGGCCGGTGCGCTCACGATGCAAGTGGGCATCCACGGAAGAATGCACCGGTCGACCTCCGCTGCGCCCGAAGCCACGAACCGTGAGGCGATCTTGAGCCGCTTCAAGACGCAGCTTGATCTCTCGGGTCCACAGACCGAGCAACTGGGGATGGTGCTCGACGATTTCGGGCAATATTATCAGAGCCTGGAAGAGCAGCTCGACGATCTGCGAGCCACCGGCAAGACGCGCATCATCGCGATCCTCAATCCTGAGCAGCGGGAAAAGTTTGAAAAGATGATGACCGATCTGGCGCCTGAATTGGCTCCTCATTAAGCCCTCCTCGCCTGGCTTATAGTGAACTTTGGCTGACTCGCTGTTGATCACGGGACCACCCGCGTCGGGAAAGTCCCGCGCCGCACTCGATCGTTTCCTTTCCGTGCCGTGCTCGCTCTTCTTCGCGCCGAGTGCGACTATGGCCGAACACGTCTGCAACCAGCTGGCGCGTGCCGGCCACCTGGTGCGTCCCACTCGCATCACGACTTTCGCTCATTTTCTGGATGGCAGAGCGCCGGCCCTTGCGCCGGATGCGCTGGTCGACCGGCTGATCGAGGATGCACTCGAAAGCTTGCGCCTGGATCGATTTCGCGGAGTCGCCGAGTTTCGGGGCTTTCGCGAAGCTGTGGCCGCGTTGATGGAGGAAGCGCCGCCGGATGCGGTCGGAGATGACCTGGCGTCCGTGTTCGGGTTCGTCAGGCGCGCTCTTCACGTCCGCGGTATGGCCCTGCGGCGCGATCGCCTGGCGGCAGCCGCGGCGGATGCCGGGGAGTTTTCCGGTGACGTGGTGCTCGACGGATTCTTTTCCTTCTCTCCCGAAGAATTGTGCCTGATCGAGAGCATTGCGCGTCGCGCCACCGTGACGGTCACGCTCCCGGATTGGGCCGGCGCCGCAGCGGCGCGTGGCCGGATACTCTCGCTCGGATTCGGGGAACGAAAACTCAATCAGATACTTCGGCACGCGCAGACCCTCGTGTTCTCTGCGCCAACCCTGGAGCGGGAGACCGAAGAGACCGCCCGCCGCATCCTGGATGAAGCCGCGAGCGGACGGCCGTTTCGCGAAATGGGCGTCATCGTGCGAACGCACGATCCTTACGCGCCTGCGCTCGAAACCACCTTCGCGCGCTTCGGAATCCCCGCGCGGTTCTACTTCGCCGACCCACTGATCGAGCATCCTGCCGTCAGCTTCCTGGCAGGAGTGGTGCGCACGATGCTCGGCGGTTGGGATCACGCAGCGCTGCTCGCGTTTCTGCGCATGCCGGTTTCGGGCGTCGGCGCGACGCCGGCAGGGGACCGGTTCGATTTCGAACTTCGCCAGCGGCTTCCCGGCGCGGGATTGCCGATTCCTGGAATCGAAGACGTTCCGCCCGTTGTGCATTCGATGGCCGCGATGTCCGGGTGGCGACAGGAACGCCTCGACGCGGCGGCGTGGGGCGCTCGTCTCAAGACTCTGCGCCGCTTACTTCCGGATCCCGCGATTTCCGGCGGCGAGTCGCGCGCGCAGCTCGAGGTCCTGCGTTCGACGGCGGCCGCTCTGGATGGGTTCGAGGCCGCACTCGAACAAACCGCGTCGGTGCTGGGCGAAGGTCCGATGATGCTCTCGGATTTCTGGAAGCAGGTGGACGCGACTCTGGCGCTGGAGCGCTTGCGCGTTCCCGACCGGCGCCGCAACGTGGTCCACGTGATGGACGTCTTCGAAGCGCGGCAATGGGAACTGCCCGTGATGTTCGTATGCGGCCTGGTGGAGCGGAACTTTCCCCGGTATTACGGCGAAGACCCGTTATTGAACGATGTGGCTCGATGCAGAGCCGGTCTGAAGACGTCGGCCGAACGGCAGAGGGAAGAGCGGTTCCTGTTTGAACTCGCGGTCACGCGTGCGACGCATAAAACCATTCTCAGCTACGCACGTTTTAACGAAAAAGGCGAGGATGCGCTCCCATCGCTGTTCCTGCCGGAGGGGCAGGCAGAAGCGTGCGATGCGCGCGTACGGCCGCGTCCGCGTCACTCAGTCCCGTCATCCCGTTCCGCCAGCATTCAGGACGCTGGACTGCTCACGAGCCTGGCTAGGGTACACCGGAAAATCGCGACGACTTCTATCGAGAAGTTCCTTCAATGTCCGTTTCAGTTTTTCGCCGCGAAATCGCTGCGGCTGCGCGCGCTTCCGGCAGCGCCGCGCGACCGGCTGGACGTGTTGCTGCAAGGAAACATCCTGCATCGCGCTCTGGCGGAGCTCAGCCGCATGCCGCTGCTGGGCGCGGCCGTGTTCGACGAGATCTTCGCGGAGGAGTGCCGTCGCGCGCGGGTTCCGGCGACCTATCGCACGGAAGCCGTGCGGCTCGAAATGCTGCACAATTTCGAGACGTTTCTGGCAGATCGGCAGATCGCGCTGGGCTGGTCGAGCCGCGTGGAGGAATCATTCAATCTTCCCCTGAATCCGCTGGTGACCATCACGGGACGCATCGACCGAATCGACATCGGCGCTCGTGATCAGGCCCTGGTGATCGATTACAAGTACAGCGCGGGGAGCAAGATTCGAGAGCGAATTGAAGAAAACGCCGCCGGGAATCTGGTCCAGGGCGGCTTGTACCTGCTCGCCGCGGAGCGGTGCTTCGGCCTCAAGCCTATGGGTATGTTTTACTGCGGATTGCGCAAGGATGTCGTGTGGGATGGATGGCATTTGCCGATCGCCGGACTGGAGGACGTCGGCGAGTCGCGGGGAACCTTGAAGGACTTGGCCGAGGCCGCCGCGACCACGGCTACGGAGGTATTCGACGCGATCGCCTCGGGCAGAATCGCGCCGGAGCCGGCGGATGAGGCCAAGTGTGGCTGGTGCGACTTCCGGGATATCTGCCGCGTCGAATCCGCCGCACGGGCTCGGACGGCGGCAGCGCAATGAGCCTTACGCGCGCGCAACAGGACGCCGTCCGCCGCACCGGTCAGGACGTGTGCGTCGTGGCCGGCCCTGGATCCGGCAAGACACGCGTGTTGATCGAACGCTTCGCGTGGCTGGTGGAGGAGTGCAGGGCGGATCCGGCGCGGATTCTCGCGATTACGTTCACCGAAAAGGCAGCGACGGAAATCAGGGAGAGATTGATTAAACGATTCGCGGCGCGACCGGAATTGCGCCCGGCGATCGAGCGTGCGTGGGTCTCCACCATCGATGGATTTTGCACGCGATTGCTCCGCGAACACGCGGTCGCCGCGGGGCTCGCGCCGGATTTTGCGGTGATCGAGGATGTCGCAGCGAATCGGCTGGCGCGGGAGTCGGCTGAAGAGGCGCTGGACGCGTTGTTCCAGGAACGGCCGGAAGACATGCGCCGGCTTCTGGAGTCGCTGGATCTTTCTACCTCGGATGACTGGCGGCAGCCCGACTTGGCGCGCAGTCTGCTGGAGATCTATGACACGATGCGGGTGTCGGATGTTCGCGAACTGGCTCCCGCCGAGGCTCCGGCGGACGTTCTGGCCGCTCGCGCGGGAGCGGGCGCAGCAGGCCCTGGCGGATCGCCGGGCATCCGGGGCGCATGCGGATGCATTTCGCGCATGGGCCGAAACGTTCCTCGCTCTGCCGGAACACATCGGCCGGGAACACTTTGCGTCTCTTGAGGCGGTATCGAGGTTCTATAAAAACCGGATCGGCAAGGGGTCTCGCGCGGAGGAAGTGTTGCGCGAGCTGAAAGACGATCTCGTGCCGAGACTGCAGCAGCAATGGATGGGGCAGGTGAATGCCGGTTTGCTCGACCTGTTGCGAGCGGCCGTATCCAGAATCGACGCTCTGTATCGCGCGAAGAAGCGCCGCGACGCATCGCTCGATTTCGGCGATCTGGAAGAACAGGCGATCCGGCTGCTGGAATCCGACGCCCAAGTGCGGGAGGCGACTGCCGCGCGGTTCGACGAAGTCCTGATGGATGAGCTGCAGGATACGAATCGTTTGCAGTGGAGCCTGGTGAATCTGATTCGCCGGAGGTTTTTCGCAGTCGGCGACATCAATCAATCCATCTACAGCTTTCGCCACGCGAAGCCGGAGGTGTTCGAAGACTATCGCGGCGCGCTGATCGCCGCGGGTTCGGCGGTCGACGATCTTCGCGAAAATCATCGCAGCTATAGCGAAATTCTGGATGCCGTGTCGCGGATGCTCGACCAGCAGAACGGGATTGAAGCGCGTCCGCTGATCGCCTCGCGCGGATCGGGAACGCAGGTCGAACGGCTGGCAGGCGGCGGCGAAAATCCAGTGGAGACGGAAGCGAGCCTGGTGGCGGCGCGAATCCGCCAGCTTTGCGATTCGAAAGAGTACGAGTATAAGGACATCGCGATTCTGGTGCGCGCCATGAGCGCCGCCGAACCGTTTGAGCGCCAACTCGACCGGTTTGGAATCCCGTTTCTGGTGAGCAGCGGCCGCACGTTTATGGAGGCGCGGGAGATTCGCGATCTAATGTCGCTGCTGGCGACGCTGGTAAATCCTCTGGACGATATCGCCATGGTCGGAGTGCTGCGGAGTCCATTTATCGGACTCGGCGATGAAGAAATCTATCGCCTTGGGCGGGACGGCTGGAGAGAAACTTTCGAGGCGCGATTCGGGGGCTTAAGAACGCGGGCTGGATTTGTGGGACCAGACCGGCTGCTGGCGACTGCGCTGGATGAGTCGGGCTATGCTTGCGGGCTTCCGCAGCGCGCGGAGGCGAACATCGAGAAATTCCTGGGGCGTCTTCGGCGCGAACACCGCAACCAGCCGCTCGCCGAGGCGCTGGCGGAGCTGGAGGCTCTGCGAGCCACGCAATCCGAAGCCGAAGCGCCGCCGGCCGAGGCGGGCAATATCGTCCGTCTGATGTCGATTCACGCCGCCAAGGGACTGGAATTTCCGGTGGTGTTCGTCAGCGCTCTGCACCACGCTCCCGACCGGCGCAAACCGGTGATCGCTTTCTCGGACGTGGCCGGGCTGGGCGCGAAGTGGCGGAATCTGGCGACCGGAAAAGGACAATCCGATACTGCGCACGCCAGGATTGTCGAGGAGTTGAAGCGCCAGGAGAAGGCGGAGGAGAATCGTCTTCTGTACGTGGCCATGACACGGGCGCAGAATCGGCTGATTCTGTCGCATGCGCTGCGCAAACAATCGTCCGGGTGGCAGGATCTAGCGGCCGCGATTCCCGTGACGATGGCGGCGGACCAGCCCCTGAAACCGCCGGAAATGATCGAGACCGCACCCGAACAGAACGCGGAACTGCTGGTCGATCCGCCGCTGTTAAGCAGGCAGTACGATGCAACGGTGGCCGTTACGGCGGTCTCCACGTTTCATATCTGTCCACGAAAATACTTGTTGAATTCCGTCTCCCGCGGCGATGCGCAGGGGACCGGCGGGGTTGCGACCGGGCTGGAGGTGCATCGGATTCTGGCCGGTGAACCCGGATCGCCGGAGGCGGCGGAAATCGCGGCTCGTTTCTCTCTGAGCGAACTGGGACGGCGCGCGGCGCGGGCACCCCGTATCGAACGCGAATTCGACTTTTTGTTTTACTTCGAGGATGTCGTGCTGCGCGGGCAAATCGATCTTTGGTTTGAGGAATCGGGCGAGTTGATTGTGGTCGATTACAAGACCGATCGTGACGAGTCGCGATCGGACGCCTACGCGATGCAACTCCGTTTGTATGCGCTCGCACTGGAGCGGTATGTGGGGAGGATGCCAGATCGTGCGGTGTTATATTACTTGCGCTCGGACTCGGCGGTAGAGGTTAGTCTCGATCCGGATTCGGCGCGGTCAGCGGTGCGTGCTTTTCTCGAAGGTCAAGAATCGCTCGAGTTCCCGGTCCGGCAAAGCCCGCAATGCCGGCGCTGTCCGTTCTTTGAAAATCGGTGTCCGGCGCGGCTTTCCTGAGGATTCAAGTCTGCGTTTGTTTCTTCGCCGCGATCTTGCGCTCCAGCGCCTTCCACAGGCGGGCTCTCACGTCTTCCGGAATGGTTTGCGGCTCGCAGCCTTTGTAAACCTGCAAAGTCTTCTTCGTGGTGTCGACCATGACGAAGCAGTTGGGACACTCAGTGACGTGCGACTCCAGGTGCCGCTTCAGATCCGGGTCTGTGTTCGGGTCCAGATAATCGTTCAGTTCCCTGCAGGAACTGTTTACAGGTAAGCAAAAGCGTCTTCCCCCTTCCGCTTGAACTGGCGGGTCAACTTCTCCCGCAGCGCCAGGCGGGCCCTTAATAATCGGCTTTTGACGGCTGGAACCGAAATCCCCAGCGTTTCCGCAGTTTCTTCCGTGCTCAGTTCTTCGATGTCGCGCAGGATGAAAACGGTGCGAAAATCAGGCTTCAAACTCTCCACCGCGTCGATCCAGAATTTCTTGCATTTCTTCGCGAGAATAGCGCTGCTCCGGGTTATCCTCCCAGACGGCGATCTCTCTTGTCACCATTTCTTCGCCTGTATCCACGGGTTCGTCGAGAGGAACCGTGCGGTCGCCCTTGCGCTTGCGCAGCTTCATCAGCGCTTCGTTGACGGCGATGCGGACGATCCAGGTGTAAAATTTGGAGTTACCCTGGAAGCCGTCCAGATGCTCGTAGGCCTTGAGAAAAGCTCTCCTGCAGGACGTCCTCGGCGTCCTCATCGTTTTGGGTGATGTGCTTGGCAAGGCGGTAAATCTTGCGTTCGTACCGATTCACCAGGTCTGTAAAGGCCTGCGCGTCACCCGCCTTTGCCTTGGCGACGAGCGAAGCTTCATCGAATACCGGCGGCGCCGTGGTTGGAGTAAGCGACATCTTAACCCAATATACCAATCCATGCGAACCCTAGGCGCCTGGCTGAACGGGCGGTTATTTCGGGTCGGGCCGTCCCAGCGAATCTATTACAACGGGCCGCGGGCTTGATCCAAATGCTTCAGCCAGGCGATGAAAGCGTGTTTCGGTTTGCTGGGGAAACGATTGCGCGCCTGCACATAGCCGACTCGGCGGAAGGCCGGCTTGGCCAGGGGCAGGATCTTACAATCACGGGCGTGCCGCGGGGTCGCCGAAGGGCTGGGCGAGAAGGTAGATGCAGCCAAAGCGTAGTGGTTTTCGCCTTTCGATGCACGTGGATGGAGCTTCGTTCGAGTGCAGCGGCCCGCATTCTTGGTTAACCTGAATATTACCGATGACATATTCAGGTCACCCTTCCGGACGGCAGTGTCACAAAGTGTTCCAGAGGGAGCGCGGCCGATCGATGTCGCGCGGTCGATCAGCCCGCGGCTGGCCGACGACGCCATCGTCGCGCGCGTCAACGGCGAGTTGTGGGATCTCAACCGCCCGTTCGAAGCCGACGCCAAGCTCCAGATTCTGACCACCAAGAATCCCGACGCGCTGGAAGTCTACCGCCATTCGACCGCGCATCTGCTGGCGGCGGCGGTGCTCGAATTGTTTCCGGAGACCAAGCTCGGCATCGGCCCGCCCATCGAAACGGGCTTCTATTACGATTTCAGCGCGCGCAGCCGTTCACGCCGGAAGATCTCGAAAAGATCGAAAAGCGCATGTGGGAGATCCAGGCGCGCGACCTTCCCTACGAGCGCAAGTACACGAAAAAAGACGAAGGCCTGAAGCTCTACGCCGATCAGCCGATGAAGGTGGAGCTGATCACGGAGCGCGCGGGCGACGTCTTCTCCGAATACACGCTGGGACCCGCATTCATCGATTTCTGCCGCGGGCCGCACGTGCCGTCGACCAAGAAGATCAAGGCGTTCAAGCTGCTTTCGATCGCGGGCGCGTACTGGAAGGGCAGCGAGAAGAACGCGCAGTTGCAGCGCATCTACGGCACGGCGTTTTTTTCAAAGAAGGATCTGGACGATTATCTGAACGGCTGGAAGAAGCCAAGAAGCGCGACCATCGCAAGCTGGGCAAGGAGCTCGAGCTGTTCACGGTGAACGAAGCTGGTCGGCGCGGGCCTGCCGCTGTGGCTTCCCAAGGGCGCGACCATTCGCCGGCTGCTCGAAGATACATTCTGGAGCGGGAGCGGGAGCGCGGATATCAGCACGTCTATACGCCGGATCTGGCGAAGATCGATCTCTACAAGCGCTCCGGGCACTGGGAACATTATCACGAAGACATGTTTCCGCCGATGGATCTGGAAAACGAACAGATGGTGCTGCGGCCGATGAACTGCCCGCATCACATTCTGATCTACGAATCGAAGCTGCGCAGCTATCGCGATCTGCCGGTGCGGCTCGCCGAGCTGGGCACGATGTATCGCTACGAGCGCTCCGGCGTGCTGAGCGGATTGAGCCGCGTGCGCTGCATGACGCTGAACGACGCGCACATTTTCTGCACGCCCGATCAGATCAAGGACGAGTTCACGGGCGTGATGAAGCTGGTCGAGCGGGCCTATCGACGACCTCGGGATCACGAAATACAGCTACCGTCTTTCGCTGCGCGATCCGGCGAATAAGAGCAAATACGTCGACAACGACGCGATGTGGGAGCTGGGCGAACAGGTGCTGCGCGAAGCGATGGACTCGCTCGAGTTGCCGTACAAAGAAGCTACGCGGCGAAGCGGCGTTTTACGGGCCGAAGCTCGACATCCAGCTTGCCGACGTGATGGGGCACGAAGAAACTTACTCGACCGTTCAGGTCGATTTCCATCTGCCCAGCCAGTTCGGGCTTGAATATATCGCCGCGGACGGCAAAGCACCATCGGCCGGTGATGATTCATCGCGCGATCATCAGCACGATGGAGCGGATGGTCTCCTATCTGATCGAGCTCTACGCGGGCGCTTTCCCGGTGTGGCTGGCGCCGGTGCAGGCGGCGGTGCTGCCGATCACCGACCGGCACGTCGAGTACGCGCGGAAGGTTCACGCGCGGCTCGAAGCGGCCGGGCTGCGGTCGCATCTCGACGACCGCAACGAAAAAGTGAATCTGAAAATCCGCGATGCGCAGTTGCAGAAGGTGCCGTACATGCTGGTGGTGGGCGACCGCGAGGCCGAAGCGGAGCAGCGTGTCGGTGCGGCATCGCAAGCACGCGCGACATGGGCGTCAAAACCGGTGGACCAGTTCATCGCGGAGGTGCGGGCGCTGGTGGAATCGAAGAACGTCGCGGAGTAGGGCCACGCATCGTCACCAGATCGCGCGCCGCATCTTGAGTCCGACCTCTGGATTTATCGCGGAAGCGGGATTCACGCATTCGCTTACGCCGGCGCGCAATTGCACGTTCGGTTGCACCTACTGCTACGTTCCGACGCTGGGAATCTATGGCGGATTGCAGCCCGAGGACTGGCAGCGCTGGGGACAGTTCACGACGTTCAAGACCAATGCAGCGGAATTGCTGCGGCGGGAATTGCGGCCTGGACAAAGAATCTACTGCTCGCCGCTGGTCGATCCGTATCAGCCCGCGGAAGCTCAGCAAGAGCATGATGCCGCGGATTCTCGATGCTCTGATCGATTCGCCGCCGCGGATCTTTGTTTTGCAGACGCGCGGGCCCGCTGATTCTGCGCGATCTCGACCGGCTCGGCTCGCTTTCGCGCAAGACGACGCTGCGTGTGAGTTTTTCGATCACCACGGATCGCGAGGAAGTGCGCAAGTTGTATGAGCCGCACTGTGCGTGCGTATCGAAGAACGCCTGGAAACGGTGCGAGCGCTGCGCGATGCCGGCATCGAAACCTATGCGACGCTCGCGCCGCTGCTGCCGTGCGATCCGGAGGCGCTGGCGCGTGCGGCACTGGAGGCCACCGGCCGCGACCTGATCGGCGATCCGCTGCACGTACGCGCGGTGAAGCCGCAGCGGCGCGACGACGCGCGAGGCGGCGTGGAAGATCAGTGCGGCGCACGATCATGACGGATGGCTGGAGCCCGCGTTTCAGGCTACGATCGTAGAGCGGATTCAACGCGAGGCACGCAAGGCCGGTCGCGATTTCGAAACCGGTCCACGGGGCTTTTCAATTCTTGCTCATGACTGAAATCCTTCATAAAACACACCCGGGCGCTTGCGGAGCGCGCTGGATCGACGGCTCTTCCGGCGAGGAATTGATTTCCTATAACCCAGCGGACGGGAGTGAGCTGGGACGAGTGCGGCTCGCATCCGAAGCAGATTACGACCAGGTAGTCGCGCAGGCTGCGCGAACGTTTGAGCGATGGCGCATGTTGCCGGCGCCCAAGCGCGGCGAGATCGTGCGCGAGATCGGCGACGAGCTGCGCGAAGCCAAGGACGAGCTCGGCAAACTGGTGACGCTCGAAATGGGCAAAATCCTCGCCGAAGGCAAGGGCGAGGTGCAGGAGATGATCGACATCGCCGATTTCGCGGTCGGGCTTGTCGCGGCAGCTCTACGGGCTTTCGATGCACAGCGAGCGGCCCGGGCCACCGCATGTATGAGCAGTGGCATCCGCTGGGAGTCGGTGGGAGTCATCAGCGCCTTCAACTTTCCGGTGGCGGTGTGGAGCTGGAATGCGCTGATCGCGATGGTGTGCGGCGATACGGTGGTCTGGAAGCCGTCGCTCAAGACGCCGCTGACCGCGATCGCGGTGCAGCAGATTTGCAATGGCGTGCTCGCGAAGCATGGATGGGAGGGCGTGCTTGAACCTGGTGATCGGACGCGATGACGTGGTCGGGAGACGGCTGATCGAGGATCGGCGCGTTGCCGCTTATCAGCGCCACGGGCTCGTGCCGCATGGGTCGACATCGTCGCGAAGACGGTGGCAGAACGGATGGGGCGGAGCCTGCTGGAACTGGGCGGGAACAACGGCGTGATCGTGATGGACGATGCGGATCCGGATCTGGTCGTGCGCGCGGTATTGTTCGGCGCGGTAGGCACCGCGGGGCAGCGATGCACGTCGATTCGCCGGCTGTTTCTGCAGAAAGGAATCGCGGCGAAGATCACGGAGAGGCTGATCGCCGCGTACCGGCAGATACGGATCGGCGATCCGATGGACCCCGCGACGCTGATGGGGCCGCTGATCGATTCACGATGCGGTCGAAAATATGATGCGCGGCCTCGATCGTGATTCGGGAACAGGGCGGGGAAGTGCTGTACGGCGGCGAGCGTCTGGAGGGCTGCTTCGTCGAGCCGGCCCTTGTGAAGGCGCATCCGTCGATGCCGATTCTGAAGGAAGAAATCTTCGCGCCGATTCTGTATCTGATCGAGTTCGACACGCTTGATGAGGCGATCGCGTGGCACAACGATGTTCCGCAGGGGCTCTCTTCGGCGATTTTTACGAACAGCCTGGCGGCCGCGGAGACATTCCTGAGCGCGCGCGGCAGCGATTGCGGCATCGCGAACGTGAACATCGGCACCAGCGGCGCGGAGATCGGCGGCGCGTTCGGCGGCGAGAAAGAAACCGGAGGCGGGCGCGAATCGGGCAGCGATGCGTGGAAAGCCTACATGCGCCGCCAGACCGTGACGGTGAACTGGTCGGGCGAGCTGCCGCTGGCGCAAGGGATCGAGTTCGAGTTGTAAAGCGGTGTATACTGAGCGTTATGCGCTGCCCAAAACATTCTTACATGCTTGCGTTTGTGGCTCTGACGGCCGGCGCGACGGTCAGCCGTGCGCAATCGTTCGACGTCAAGACCGGGCTTTGGGAAACGACCGTTACTTCAGACATGAATGGCATGCCGCCCATCGACACCAGCAAGATGACGCCGGAACAGCGTGCGCGCGTCGAAGCCGTGCTGAAGGCCCGATCGGGACGGGGGCCCACGACGCACACGAACCGGAGTTGCATGACCAAGGAAAAGCTGGAAAAGAAATCGCTCGAAGAGATGGCCGATCGCAACCCGAACTGCAAGACGACACTTCTGAACGCTTCGGCGAGCGTGGTGGATATGAAGATGGAATGTTCCGGCCCCATGAAGGGCACCGGAACCATGCATTTCGAAGCGTCGTCCCGCGAAAATATCAAGGGAACGGTCAAGCTGGTTTCAGGCGACGAGGCTCACCCGATGACGATTAACATCAACATGACGTCCAAGTGGGTTGGTGATGCCTGCGGTGACGTCAAATAAGCTTCATCGTTATTGAGCCGGAGCCGGTGGCTTCGACGTTCCTACCGGCGTCACCTTCATCATGCCCATGGTCAGGGCGCGCAGCGATTTCTCGGCGTCTTTGAAGATCGGGTGATCGCCGTAATACTGTTCGCGAACCATTCCCCAGCGATCGATGAACAGGACGATGGGCGCGACCGGCCGAACGTCTTTGGGAACGTCGGCCAGCTTGATGATCCCCGCCTGATCCAAATACCCGACCGGAAACAGCGGCCGGTATCGGTTGATGAATGGTTCAAGGAGATACTTGGCCCGGTCGTCGCCAGCGGCGCCGATGACCTGCAGTCCCTGCGGGCCGAAGTCCTTCTCCAGCTTGTTCATGATGTCGAGGGTCTTGATGCAGTCCGCGCACTCGGTGGAAAAAATCACCAGCACGACGGTGTGCCCCCGGTACTTGGCGACATCGATGATATTCTTGCGGTCCGGAGTCAGGATCAGGACCCGGGCAACCGGCCGCGGCGTTCGGGCGTAGAGCGCGAGGCACAGGCAGAAAAGCACGGACACGAAACGCAACGCACGGCAAAACACTTTGGGGCTGGCTCCTAACCTCTTTATGGTAGTCGATTCATCGCATTTGATTCTCGACTTCTTCCAGCCAGTCCGGACGCTTCAGCACTTCGCGCGGGCGGCTGCCGTCGGGCGGGCCGATGATCCCGTCGCGCTGCATCATGTCGAGAATGCGCGCCGCGCGGCCGTAGCCCAGGCGCAGGCGGCGCTGCAACGTGGACGTGGACGCCTTGCCCATTTCGCAGCACCACGCGCACGGCATCCTGGTACATCGGATCTTCGCGTGCCGTCGAATTCCTCGCCGTCGCCATCTTCGTCGTCGGCGGGCGGCGCGATCAGGAAGGTCTGGTCGTATTCCGGCTCGGCCTGCTGCTTCCAGAACTCCACCACGCGATTGGTTTCGGCCTCGCTCACGAAGGAGCCGTGCACGCGCGTCAGGCGCGACGAGCCCGGCGGCAGGAACAGCATGTCGCCCTTGCCCAGCAGATGTTCGGCGCCCATGACGTCGAGCACCGTGCGCGAATCGACGCGCGTCGCCACGCGGAAGCTGATGCGCGACGGGAAATTCGCCTTGATCAGGCCGGTGATCACGTCGACGCTGGGACGCTGCGTCGCCAGCACCAGGTGCATGCCGACGGCGCGCGCCATCTGCGCCAGGCGCGTGACGCGATTCTTCGACGTTGGCGCGCTCCAGCATCATCAGGTCGGCCAACTCGTCGATCACGATCAGCACGTAGGGGATCTGCTCCAGCTCTTCTTCGCTCCGGTTCTTCTTCGAACAGGCTGCGCGGCTGCGGCCTGCAGCTGCCGGACCTTCTTGTTGTACTGCTCGATGTTGCGGACGCCCTGGCGACGCCAGCAGCTTCAGGCGCCGCTCCATTTCGAGCACGGCGTTGCGCAGCGCGTTGGTGGCTTTCTTGGCGTCGGTGATCACCGGCGTCAGCAGGTGCGGAATGCCTTCGTACAGCCCGAATTCCAGGCGCTTGGGATCCACCATGATCATGCGCACCTCGTGCGGCGTGGCCTTGTAGAGGATCGACATGATCAGCGAGTTGAGCATCACGCTCTTGCCCGATCCGGTGGAACCGGCGATCAGCAGGTGCGGCATCGAATCGAGCGCGGCGACTTTGATGCGCCCGTTGATGTCCTTGCCCAGCGCGACGGTCAGCGGCGAAGCGGAATCGTGGAATTCTTCCGATTCCAGAATCTGGCGCAGGCTGATGACTTCGCGCTTGGAGTTGGGAACCTCGATGCCGACCGTCGGCTTGCCGGGAATGCGCTCGATCAGAATCGATTCGGCCTGCAAGCCGAGGCACAGATCCTCGCTGAGCGTGGTGATGCGCGAATACTTCACGCCGGCTTCGGGCTTGAACTCGAAGGTGGTCACCACGGGTCCGGGATTGATCTGCACCACCGAGCCGAGCACGTTGAACTCTTCGAACTTGGACTTGATGCGAGCCGCGATTTCCTTCAGCTCCTGGCTATCGTAAGAGCTGCGCGCGGCGGGTTCCTGGAGCAGGTCCGTTGTGGGAATGCGGAACTCGCGGGCCTTCGATTCAGGGGACGGCGCAGGCGCGACCCGAGCAGCGCGCGCTGCCACAGGTGCAGGCGGCGGAGGCGGCGCGACCGGTTCCGGCCGCGCGGGAGTCATGTCAAGGGCCCGAATCGGAATGTCTTCAATCTCGATCGGCTTTTCCGGCTCCGGCTCCCAAGGTGGCGTCGGTGCTGCTTCCTGCGTTAGCGGCTGGCGCGGAGTCGCCATGGCCTTACGCAGTTCGCGTTTCTCGGCCCGTTCTCTGGCCATGCGAGCGCGCCGGGCCCGCCACTCCTTCCATCGCGCGGCGAGCGCGTGGCCCCAGGCGATGGGACCGCTGAACCATACGGCCAGACGCGAGACTTCAAAAGTCGAAACCAGATAGATAGAAACGATCCAGGCCGTCGCGGTGAATAACCAGGCGCCCATGAGATTCAAGGACGAGACGAGACTGTCGGCGATCAGCGACCCGGCGAGTCCGCCGGCGGGAATCGCACCTGAGATCGGTTTCCACCCGGTAAGCCCAAACGCGGCGCAGGTGGCGCTGATCAGCATAATCGCCCCGACGGTCTTCGCGACCGGCGCTTGGATCGGCGAGGAGCGAATCCACTTCCAGCCGAGCAGCAGGATCAGCACGGGCATCGCGTAAGCGGCTAGGCCGAAAGTTTGCAAGCACAGGTCTGAAGCGAACGCGCCGACGCGCCCCGTCAGGTTCGCCGCCTTCGTGGCGCCGACGGTGTCCCAGGATGGGTCGAGCGGGTGGTATGAAGCGAGACTGAAGAAAATGAACAATCCCGCGAATAGAAACACGACCGCGACGGCTTCATTGAGCCTCGCGTGTGAAGTAGGTCCTAAATATCTCATCTTCCGCTGGAGCGGAAAAGGGCCAGGGCAATCACTATTATGCCAAAAACGATCCGGTACCATACGAACGCCGCCAGCGAACGGCTGCGCAGGTAGTTCAGGAAGAACGCGATCGCGATGCATCCGGTGACGGCGCTGGCTAGGATTCCAGCGATGAAAGCCATCTGCATGTCATGCGGCAGTCCGCCTGGGTGCTTGTGCAGATCCCAGAATTTCTTGGCGGCCGCGCCCGCGATGATCGGAGTCGAGAGCAGGAAAGAAAATCGCGCCGCCGTGGTTCTATCAAGGTTGCAAAACAAACCCGCCGAGATCGTGGATCCGCTGCGCGATACACCCGGAATCACCGCCAGAGCCTGGGCAGTTCCGATCGCGAGCGAGTCGGCCAGCGAAACGTGCCCAATATCTTTCTGTTTACGCCCCGCCGCATCGGCGATCCACATGATCACACCCATGACCATCGCTGCCGTGGCGATTATATAAGGGCTGCGGAAGGCCGTCTCGGCTTGCTTCTCGAACAGGAAACCGATGAGCCCGCCGGGAACGGTTCCCGCCATCAGCAGCCACAGCAGGTGTGGATTCTTTCTGAGCGTCATGTCGTGGCCAAGGTTCAGCCCCACGGCTTGCCCGATAATCTGGATCCAATCCCGAAAAAAGAACAGAACCACCGCGGCTAGCGTGCCCACGTGCAGCGCAACATCGAACGTCAACCCGCCGTCGTCCCAGCCGAGGATCCACGGCACGATGACCAAGTGAGCGCTGCTGCTGATGGGGAGAAATTCGGTCAATCCCTGGAGGATGCCCAAGATGATCGCTTGGAACAGAGGCATTCAGATCAGGGTAGCGCACATGGCCTGCTCCATAGGCGGCCGAATGGGCGTAAGCTATATCCATGCGGGGATTTTTTTGGGTGATCGTGTGTACACTCGCGGCCGGACTCCGCGCAGCGCCGACTTTCTACAAAGACGTCCTGCCGGTTCTGCAGCGCAGTTGCCAGACGTGTCATTGCTCTGGCGAGGCTGCACCGATGCCGCTGCTGACCTATGAGGACACGTGGGCGAAAGCGATCCGCCAGGCGGCGCTGACGAAGAAAATGCCGCCCTGGTTCGCGGATCCTGCGAAGGAAGTCCCTTGGCGGAATCAGAGTTGGGAAGAGATGATGGCTGGCGCCGTGGAGGTTGCCATCGACGTTAACTTGAACCCCATGGATCTGTACCGGCCCAAGCGAGCCGAATCCGAATAACGTGACGACGATACTGCTCCTCCTGCTGTTGTGCGGCACGGTCGTTGCATCGCTGCTGTCGATCGCCGCCGCCATTCGCTATCGCGCGGTCCTTCCGCCCCCGCTCGCGAATCCGCTGCCGGTCAGCATTCTGAAACCGTTGTATGGGCTCGATAACGGGCTTGAATCGAACCTGCGGACTTTCTTTGAACAGGATTACCCGGCCTTCGAAATGGTATTCGCACTGCGAAGCCCTTCGGATCCGGCAGAGGCCGTGGTCGAAAAACTCCAGCGCGAATATCCGCATGTTCCCTCGCGAGTGATTTTCACCGGCGAACCGCCGTATGCCAACGCGAAGGTCCATGCGCTGGACGCGATGGTGCGCGCGTCGGCGCATGAGCTGGTGGTGATGAGCGATAGCGATGTTCGGGTCACGCCGCAGCTTCTGCGGACGCTTACGGCCGAGTTCCAAGATGCGCGCGTCGGCGTGGTGACGTGTCCCTATCGCGCCGTTCCCGGCCCAAGTCTCTGGTCGCAACTGGAGGCGACCGGGCTGAACACCGACTTCATCGCGGGAATTCTGGTGGCGAGGATGATCGAAGGGATGCGCTTCACGGTGGGACCCACCACTGCGGCGCGGCGCTCGGTTCTCGAATCCATCGGCGGATTTGAGCGGCTCAAAGATTTTCTGGCCGAGGATTTCGTCATGGGAAAGCTCGCCGCCGAAGCCGGATTCAGCGTGGTCCTCTCGTCCTATGTGATCGAGCATCACATTGGCGACGCCGGTCTGCGAAGCAATGCGGCGCACCGCCTGCGCTGGCTGCGGAGCACCCGTCGATCGCGTCCCGCGGGTTACATCGGGCAGCTCTTAACCATGCCGGCTCCGTTTGCGGGTCTGCTGTGCGTGGTCGCGCCGGAGTGGTGGCCGGCTTGCCTGGCGGCCTGGATCATGCGCACCATCGCTGCCTATGTCGTGTCGGCGCGGGTGCTGCACGCGAAGATCGAATGGCTTCTGTTGCCGGTTGAAGACCTGATTGCGTTCGGATTTTGGATCGCGGGTTTCTTCGGTAACACGATCGTCTGGCGGGGCCGGCGCTACCGGCTCCAGCCGGACGGTCGATTCGCGAGTCTGTAACCAACTCCAGCCTGTAACCGACTTTAGATACGAACGGTATCGCTTCTGGCTCGTATATCTCTTGGAAGGGGAGCTGCCATGCAGGATTTGCGCTTAGCGTTTCGCCTGATCGGCCAGAATTGGGCTTTTTCTCTAACCGTGATCGTCATCCTGGCGCTGTGCATCGGCGCGAACACGGCAGTATTGTCGGTGGTGAACGCCGCGATGGTCCAGCCGCTCGCGTACCCGGAGCCGGACCGCCTGGCCCAGGTGGTAACGATCTACCGCGGGGAATACAACGGCGATTCTCACGACGGGACCACCTGGGAAACCATTCGAGATCGCACTACTTCGATGGAAGTCGCCAGTTACGGCGGCGGATGGACCGGTGTCAACATGGGCGTGAACGGCAGCGGCGTTTATGTGAAGCTGCAGCGCGTCTCTACCGGATTCTTTCACGTATTGGGGATTGCGCCGGAGATGGGACGCGAATTCAGCGCGGTGGAAGATCGCGCCGGCGGACCACCCGTTGTGGTTCTGAGCAATGCTTTGTGGAAAAAATATTTCAACGGCGATCCCAGCATCGTCGGCCGGTCGATACTGCTGCGTGGCGAGCCCTACACTGTGGTCGCCGTTATGCCGTCGCGTTTCCGGTCCAACACCGATGCCGAACTGTGGACGCCCCTGCGCCCCAAGCGCACCGGTGAAGGCAGCGGAAGCAATTACGGAATCATCGCGAGACTGCGTCCGGGCACGACCTGGGTGGAAGCTTCCTCGCAGGTGGCGTCGGTGGTGCCGGAGCTGAAGACGCTCGGATCGTATCGCAAAGATGCGGACGTAAAGCTCGATCTGCAAGGTTTGCAGCAGAGCATGACGCTGGAATTGCTGCGGCCTCTAATGATCCTGTGGGCCGCGGTCGCGGCGGTGTTCATCCTAGGGTGCGTGAACATCGGAGGCATGATGCTGGCCCGCGCGTCCGGACGTGTCACGGAGATCGCCACACGCCTCGCGCTGGGTGCGCCGATCATCCGGATCGTGCGGCAATTGCTGGTGGAGAGCACCGTTCTCGGCCTGTTCGGAGGCGCGGCCGGGGTCGCCGTAGGCTGGGCCGGCCTTCAGGCCCTTAAAGCCCTGGGCGCGGAGACCTTTTCGTTCCTCAAGGGAGTGGAACTCGACTGGCGTGTGCTGTTGGCGACGCTGTTCTTAACCTTGCTGGCCGGAATCGGGTTCGGGATGGTTCCGGCGTGGCAGGCCGCGCACGTCGATCTTCGATCGGCGCAAACCGGGTCGCGAACGGTCGTCGGCCGCAAGCGGTTTGTCTCGCTCGGAGGATTGGTTGGCGGCCAGGTCGCGTTGACCGTGCCACTGCTGGTGGGCGCGGGACTTCTACTGCGTACGTTCCTGTTTCTGTGGAACTTAAGTCCCGGATTCGACCCGAATCACGTGCTCACCGCGCGATTTTCGATGGCCGACGCGCGCTACACCTCGGAAAAGATGAACCAATTCTTCGACACCGTGAACGCTCGTCTGCATGAGATTCCGGGGATCGAATCTGCTGCCGTCAGCCTGAATCTTCCCTACGAGCGCGGGCTTAATGACGGCTTGCGCCTTCCCGGCGAAACGCGATTCAACATCACGGACCTGACTTATGTCACGTCGGAATACTTCACAGCGATGCGCATCCCGTTGTTTCGAGGCCGCATATTCACCCGCGCGGACGGTCCCGATGCCGCTCGCGTGGCCGTGGTGAACCAGGCGCTGGTGAATCTTTACTTCAAGAATAAAGAGGTGCTCGGACAGCCCGTTGGTATCGAAGGCGCACAGTGGCAGATTATCGGAGTCGTCGGCAACGTCCAGCAAATACCCGGCTGGGGCGATTATGGATCGATCATCGCCGAAGTTCCCACCGTCTATATTCCCGCGACTCAGACCAGCGACGGATTTCTTCAAATGGTGCATACCTGGTTTTCTCCGAACTGGATCGTCCGGAGCCCGCTTTCCGGCGAACAGGTGAAAGCCGCCATCGAAAGCGCGACCCGATCCGCGGATCCCATGTTGCCGATGGCGGAATTTCGATCGGTTTCGGACCTGAAAATGGGATCATTCCGGTTCCAGCGGTTCTTGGCGTCGCTGGTCGACGCACTGGCCGGGCTCGCTATTCTGCTGACGACGCTAGGGATTTACGGACTGATCGCGAATTTGGTCAGCGAACGGACCAAAGAGCTTGGCATCCGCCTCGCGCTGGGATCGACGTTCGAGCGAAGCGGTCTGGACCGCGCTTCGCCCGGGATTGCTGTGGGTCCTGGGAGGCGTGGCAGCCGGAACTGGGCTGGCCATCGGCCTGGAGCGATTCCTGAAGAGCCTCATCTACGGAGTCCAGCCGACCGACACCGTTACTCTTGCCGGGGTTGCGGCAGGGCTGATCGTGGCCACCTCGATCGCGAGCTTTATTCCCGCGTCCAGGATCGTCCGCCTCAATCCCGCGGATACGCTTCGATCCGAGTAACTACTGGTTCGGCCGCGTTGCCACCGGCGGCCCTAGCAAGTCATCCGTCGACGTGCTGCTAATTCCGTAACGCGGCTGAATGTACTTTTCGAGAAACGCGAGCTGCCGGCGCCACGCATCCAGACGATGATCGCGCTGGCTGAACCCGTGAAGCTCATTCGGATACGTGAAGTAGTAGTAAACTTTGCCGTGTTCCTTCAGCGCTCGAACGAACTGCGCCGATTCATACGGTGGAACCTGCGGGTCGTTTTCCCCATGCATGACCAAGAGCGGCGTCTTGATCTTCGCAACATCGGCCAGGGAATTCGCCTTGCGATACACCTCCGGTTTCTCCTCTGGAGCACCGCCCATTTTCATCATCCAGCGAATGGCTGTGTTGCGGTTCGTCCGTTCGTTGAACGTCGCCCGATCGACCACGCCGTATAACTCGATCGCGGCCGCGAACAGGTCGGGATACTTGGTCACCGCATAGCCGACCATCGTGCCGCCATGGCTGCCTCCGCCGATGGCCAGGCGCTTGGGATCGGCCATCCCCTGTTTCACCAGATATTCTGCCCCCGCCGCGACGTTGTCCATTTCACCGCCGCCGCTGTCTTCGACATTCAGATTTCTGAATTTCTCGCCGTAACCAGTGCTGCCGCGATAGTTCGGCTGAAGAACGACATATCCGGATTGCGCCAGGTACTGCGGCCAGGAATCGAATCGGAACGTGTCCTGTCCCTCCGGACCGCCGTGAATCCAAAGCACGGCAGGATACTTCGTTCCAGCCTTAAATCCGCGCGGTTTGTGCAGGATCGCAGCAACGTCCATGCCATCTTTGCTGTGGAAGTGCACTGCTTCCGGCATCACCAGTCCGGTCTCGAAATTCTTGGGCGTGGTATGCGTCAGATACTTCGGTGTGCTGCTGCCATCCTCTGCGGCCATCAGCAGATCCGTAGATTCCATGGGCGAACTGCGGTGGAAATAAATCCGGCTGCCATCCGGCGACCATTCCGGCTGCGATTCTACCCCGGGGGTCGCAAATTTCGCAAGTTGGCGCGGCGCCAAATCGTCCACCGGCACGATCCAGATGTCGCTTTCTTCCAGATTCCTTCGGCTCGACACGATCGCCAGCGATTTTCCATCGGGAGAGAAGACCGGATTAGTATCTTCATACTCGCCGTGCGTCAACGCTTTCGGCGCGCCGCCGGACGCCGGGATCAGATAGACGTTGTCCCAGCCGCTGTCCTGAAGCACCACGGCAAGCGTGCGTCCATCCGGCGACCACTGCGCTTTCCGAATCGACCACCCGCCGCCGCGATCCGTGGGCGACGTGTAAAGCGTAACGGGATCGGCAGCGGCCTGCCCTTTAGCCGGATCGAATTTCAGTACGTTCAGCTTCCCGCTGAAATACTCCGGTGCGCGAGCCGTGTAGGAAATGCGCGTGCCGTCCGGCGACCACGACGCGCCCTCTTCGTCGACATTCGCCGCGGTCAGATAATCGGTCGCCATACCGTCTTCGCTCACCACCATCATGTTGTTGTGGCCCCGACGCCCGGTTTCGAAGAGAATCCAGCGGCCTTTCGGCGACCATTGCGGCTGCCGGTCGGACGCTTGGCGCGGATCTCCCGGACCGTTCGCCGCATTCGTAACACGCCGGGGCGCGCCGCCCGAGGCGGGCACCACCCAAATGCCTCCCTGGCTCGCATAGGCGATCGAGCGGCTGTCCGGCGACCAGCTAAGCCCCGACTTTCCCGCCGCCGTGCTGGTCAGTGTGACGGGCCAGCCACCTTCCGCGGGCATTAAAACAATTTGCCCATTTCGCGTCATCGCAAACGTCTTGCCGTCCGGCGAAAGCGCCGTTTCGCCGATGGGTTCCACCGAAAGCAGATCTTCTAATGTGAGCCTGTGATTTTGAGCGGCAAGCGCGCCGCAGATTCCTAGAAACATCGTAAAGGTGCGCATCTGAACTGAGATTGTATCAACGTTCGAGTTGCCGCGGGCGCCTGAAATCGGCTACTTTGGAATAGCCGGTGAGGTGCGAGAGCGGTTGAATCGGGCGGTCTCGAAAACCGTTGAACCTTTGCGGGTTCCGTGGGTTCGAATCCCACCCTCACCGCCAGAATACTTGGGCGAATCCAGCGACTTCCTTCACTCCATTTCACTCAGTTAAGCGGTAAGAACTGCTTTTTCGAGAGCTGCAATGAACAGCCCCCAGGACGACATGCGCCCGCCAGCATTGCGGACTCCAGAAGAGCGCCTCCCGCGCCGACGCTTCCGCGAGTGCTATCCACTTGCGCGGCGGCGCATCGGGCCGGTAGGTCGCTTCCCTGAATTCGGCATCGGCTTTTGCGGCGTGGGCAAGCGCATAGGTGGGTTCGAGTTTTACTGCCTCGGCGAAGCACTGGTGCGCCGTCCGCGGGTCTTCGGACGTTAGTAAGGCATGCATGTGCGCAAGCCCTCGACGGTAGAATCGCTCGACCTTGGAGCGCGGGTTGTATGAGAACAGCGGCCTCTACGATTTCCCCGGTGGCAGCTCGATAGTGACCGCGTCGTTGCCGCCATCTTCTGTGTAGTACCGGGCGAGCGTCTTACGCAGATGGGGAGCGGTAGTGCGCGCGTTGCTCGGCTGGGGATCCCGCGCCTTATCATTCACCTGCGCAAAATCACCCTGTTGGGCTAAGCGCGAAGAGTTCTGTCGCGATCATTGATCTCTCTCAGAACAAGCTGATGTCGGTCGTCGGAACCGGTTACTATCCGAGCCAGTTGGCGTTTTCGGGGTCGAACCTCCTGGTAACGAACGGCGCCAGCGGAACCGTCTCAGTCATCGACAGCGCCAGCGGGACAGTTACAAAGACGATAAACGTTGGCCTCGGAGCGAGCGGAATCGCGGTAGCTGGAAATACGGCGGTCGTGGCCAACATGGAGGCCGCTTCGATTTCGATCATCAACCTCGGCAATTACAGCGTGTCCAACGTCGCCTTACCTGCGGGATCGCGTCCGCACGAAGTAGCGATGTCCGCGCAGGTGAATAAAGCCGTCATCACAACGCCCGTGGCGAATGGATTCCTGATCCTCGATCTGGAAACCAAAACCTTCACCCAGGTTGGCACGAGCACATGGAATGGAATGGGGCCTGGTGCAGTCGCGATCAACGGCAACACCATTTACATCGCTAATCAGATGACGGCGAGTGTGACAGTGGCTGATCTTGTTTCCGGCGCTGTGGTGAAGACATTCCCGGTCGACCCAGGCCCCATGGCGCTCGGGGTCAACGCGGCCAAGAACCAATTGCTTGTCCTCGCTGAAGGAACGGGGACTCTAGATGTGGTGGATCTGGGCAGTTATGGAGTCGTTTCACGAATCGATGCGGGAAGCACTGAGCGGCAAGGATCGTTCACCATGCCACTGATTTCCTCAATTGCGCCTAGCAGCGGGGCGGCTGGAAGCAGCTTCACCTTGACTATCACGGGATCGGGCTTCCAGGGTGTGCAGGGACTTGAGTTCACTCTGACAGCGGGGGGCATGGGTGGCGGAATGATGGGCGGAGGAATGGGCGGCGGCATGGGCCAGCAGGACCCGAACATCACGGTGTCGAACGTCCAGGTGAATTCTGCCGGAACTCAGATCACGGCGTCGGTTCAGATTCTAGCCGCCGCGACGGCTGGTACGGGCCAGATCCGCCTTGAAACGAACTACGGCCAAGTCATGGGAATGATGACGAACTCGCTGTTTACGGTGACAAAATAGGCACATTGGCCGTCTCTCCCATATCGGCGCTATTCCTCGACATGTCGCCAGTATCGGCCACCTGCCGCTGCCTGCCAAGTGGTGTTCACCGGATGCTTACCCTTCGCCAGTTCGCAGGATGCAACGAAGCTCCGCAGCACTGCCATCGTTTTTCCGCCCCGATCAGCAAGGTCATTTCGCGGCGCGTTCGAGCTCCCAGATCTTGACCTGATTATTGCCGGAAGTCACGAGATACGCGCCATCTGGCGTGAACTGAATTCCTTGATGGTCAAAAGATGCGTTCAGCACCTGATAGCGTCCCGGCTGAACCGCATCGTGCATACACTTTGCGACGATCTGACCGGTCTCAACGTCGTACATCTCGACAATGAGCTGGATATCCTGGTTCTTCGACGCCCACTTCCCGATAGCGATCCGCTTTCCGTCTGGCGATATCGCCAAGCCGTCCCGCCCACTTACCTGCAGTCTTCCTACAACCGCGCCATCGCTCCCGCGATAAATGCCTACATAGTCGCGTGGCACGCGTTCACCGGTTACCCAGTCCATGACAACAGCGGCGACCACGTCCCCACGGGGAGTCATAGCGAGGTTACCTACGCCATAGAAATCTGGCTCAATTCGCTGCATCCAGGCGATACTGAGGTCCACGGCCCGCCAACAAACGATTCGGCGACTAAACGCGTAAACCAGCGTCGTGCGGTCCGCAGAGACAATCGGGTCACTGTCATGAAGTCTTGGATCTGGATCGCGTGTCCCCGGCAAAGCAAAGGCGACGCGCGCTTCTTCGTGGAAGTCTGGCAATTTCGCGAGCGTGAGCGCCACTCTAGTGCCTGGATATTCGGAATGGACCCCGAGGACAGCATGATCGGTGAGGGCGTAATAGTCGACATACGGCCCCTTAGGAACGCGCGTATAACGGTATTCGCGTAATGCCTTTGTCCGCAAATCGATAACCACCCGCCAACCCTCACGAAAATCGGGCGGCGTAAGCAGCGTTTCTAGAAACAGTGACTCACTATCTTTGAAAAACTCCACGTGCGTTGGGGCTGCACGGAGCTTCGCGTGCGTAGATTACGTTCCAAGAACCTGTCTGAATAATGCGGATCGCTTCATTATTCGGCGATTCGCCCTGATAAGTGCGTTCGCCATCCTTCTTGATTTTGAACGTCATCAACGGGTGCTTTGTGGCGTACAGTCCCAACTTGGTGCCGTCGAGCGAGACAGCAACCAGGCTCGCATCTCTCAATTCCGTGGCCAGTCTGAATTGCGAGGGAACCCGGGTATAGTCCTCGGTCACCTCCCGGCCACGCTGCGCTTCGACTCGCGGAACAACGATTTGAGCCACGCACGCTCCCGCACATTGGCGCATGAAATGTCTCCGTGACCTTTGAAATGTTTTCATGTTCATCAGTGACAGTTGTAGAGATTGAGACTAAGCGCGGAAGCCACATTGGCGTAATTGGTATCGGTCCCAGTGGCGGTGTTGTGCAAAACGTTTCCCATATGACCGAAGAAACTCATTACGTCACCACCACCCAACAGATTTGGGTTGTTAGGGTCGATATCGATCTGGATATTTTGAGTTAACTTTTGCGCAGTGATTTGCATCGAGTTGTTCGGCACGTTCTGTCTCCAATTGCCACCCAGGCCGAATCCGTCCAGGTGACCGAGCTCTAAGTTGTTGAAAATAATCATACGATCCAATTCGCCCAAGTCGGTTTCCTGCATGGGCCGGAAATGCCCTGCTTTCAATGTATGTTGTTTCAAGACGATGCGGGCGCCTTGTTGAACGCTGTTCAGCCTTTTGGAATGCAGGGAATCTCGCATCCGCAATTTCATCTACATCGCTCTCGACCTCGCCGAGAACATTCTGGCGAGTGCGGAGTGGATAACCCCCTCCGTTCCTCGATCAGTTCATTATTTGTCATTGTACGTGCAGATCACTGCTGACCCAACCGATCGTGGTCAGGTAGTGCACGACACGGCGACTGTGCAAAACGAGTTTTCACCGGTACAGTGAAAAGTGATATGCCGAACACAGGTTATGGCTACATGCGTACGGTAGCTCTACCGTTCGCGGATGCAGTTCTAAGAGCGGAAGCGGCCCTCAAAGCAGAGGGATTCGGCGTGCTCTGCCAAATCGACATTCAGGCCAAACTCAAAGAAAAGCTGGGCGTCGATTTTCCACGATACGTGATTCTAGGTGCGTGCAATCCGCCGCTTGCCCATCACGCGCTGCAGGAGGAGATCGATCTCGGGTTGTTTCTTCCCTGTAACGTCATCGTGTATGAACAGGCCAACAAGGTGCATGTGGGAGCGGTGGATGCGGTGAAGATGCTCTCGGTGGTCGGCAAACCCACGATGGAACCGCTCGCGCAGCAGGTGAATGAAAAGCTCCGGCGTGCGATCGATCATATCGAGGGCTAGCCGGAACTGGTTGGCATCCCTGCGTCCTGTTCCACTTAATTACTTGAGCCACGGGCGGGCTTATGCCTTCCAGCCGGGCGCATTTTGCGTGGCATCAGTGGGAACCCCTGGGATGGACGCTCTTGTGGCAAGATAAAGAGACAAGAAAGCCATGGCCGTATGGCCGACAACTCGGCGCGTGATCACGCTCTTGGTGCTGCTGATGGCGGCGACGGAGATTTTTGCCTGCCAGCTCATTTCGCCTGATTCCTGCATTTTCTCAAGCCACGGCACGCCCGACTCCAGTGAAGGAGGCTCGGGCGACGGCTGTCTTTGCTGCTGTGCCCACATCGTGGTTGTTGCGCCGATAACGCCCCTAGCGTCGATTGGATTCATTTCACGCGCGGTTGCCTATGAAGTAATCCAAACTCCCGACGTTCCGCCCAGTGGGATCGAGCATCCACCTCGCTTCTAGTTCTCCTTACAAATTCCATCGATTCTGTTCTAAAGGAGATTCCATGAAGAGGAACTGTGTCTTGCCTCTTTGCTTGGGCGCCTTATTCGCGTGCGCTCCCGCAAAACCGCAAGAAAGAACTCGGACCACGCTGGAGGACTTGGTACGTACCAGCCTGGATAGAAATCGGGAGGTGCTGGCGCTGCGTCAGCGTGTTGCTCAAGCGCGAGGGCTGGCACGACAGGCCAGTGTGCACCCCGCGCCGAGCATAGAAGCCGAAGGGCTGAGCGGTTGGCCGCTCGGCAGTCCTGGCGACCAGGAATTCTCGGCCGCTTTCGTACAGCCGGTGGAAGCCTTCGGCAAGCGCAAGAATCGTGTGCGCGTGGCTGACTCCGCGGTCGCTCTGGCCGAGGCTGAACTCGACGAGCGCAGCACCCAGATCGCGTACGAGATCGAGACAGGCTATTTGTCGGTGGTCTACGAGAGGGAGCGCATCGCGGTGCTCGATCGGGTGTCGGACAACCTTCGGGAATCGTTAAGGCTAACAGAGGCCCGCGTCCGCGAAGGCGATGCCGCGCCGCTCGAAGCGCAGTTGCTCGCGGTGGAGCAGAGCCGGACGGATGCTCAACGAGCCGATGCGACCGGACGGCTCGCGTCGGCTGAGCTGGAGCTACGACGTCTCGTTGGGTTGAAGGCCAGCGAAGCACTGCCCGTCATTGGCCCAGCAACAGGTGGTCGGGTGGGCCTTTCGGTGGAGCAGTTCATTACCCGCGCGCTAGAGAAGCGAGCCGACCTGCGGGTTGCGCGCATTCTCGAACAGCAGGGAGAAGCGGAATCGGCGCTTGCCAAATCGGAGGCGCATCCCGATGTGACCGTTTCGGCCCGATACACTCACCTCCAGGAAAGCTTTGAGAACAAGTATGGACTTACATCCTCGGGCGCGCTCACTCCAATTCGGGACCAGTTCAACACACTGAGTGTCGGAGTTTCCTTACCGTTGGTAACGAAACGGCGTAATCAGGGTGCCATCGAAGCCGCCGAATCTGGCGCCGCGAGTACTCGGCTGAGACGCGAGCACCTGGAATCAACGATTCCCCTTGAGGTGCAGAGCGCCTACGAACGGTGGACGGCGGCTCAGAGAATGCGTGATTTGCTTCGCGACGGCGTAGTCGGTCAGTCCAACAAGAATCTGGCAGTTGTGCGAGAAGCGTATCAACTGGGGCAGTTGCGTTTGATTGATGTGCTCAATGAGCAACGCCGGCTTACCGACAGCGAGTTCACATACCTCGATGCTCGTGTTCAAGTAGCTCGCGCCCTAGCTGGTCTGGAGCGCCTTACAGGAGGACTGCTGCCATGAAAGGATTCTCGTTTCTAATCGTCTGCGCGTTGTTGATTGTCTCTTGCAATAAGGAGAAGACCGCGTCAGCCCCGGAGGGCAAGACCGAAGCTGCAAAAGCAGGCTCAGAGGAGCACGAAAAGGGGGAATCGAAGGGTGAGGCAAGCACGGTAGAAATCACGCCCGAAGCACAACAGCGCAGTGGCATCGCGGTCACACCGGCCGCTGCGACCCCCATGACCCAACAGCTCCAGGCGACTGGAACGGTGCAGGCGATCGACAGCAGCATCGCGCATATTCGCCCACTCACTCGCGGCCGGCTTCAGGACGTTCTGGTCAAGCTTGGCGATCGCGTCGTCGCCAGCCAAGTGCTCGCTCAGATGGACAACATCGAAGCCGGCGAGATCCTGACACAATATAACTCCGCACAGGCAGAGCTACAGCGCCTGAAGATCCAGCTCGCAGCGCAGCAGCGCCAAGTTGAGCGTAACCGCCGCTTAGCTGAGATTGGGGCTGTACCCCAGAAAGAGTATGAGTTCAGTCTTGCCGAACAACAGGGCTTCCAGGAAGGCATTCGTGCGCAGGAGAGCACGATTGCGGGATTAACTGCTCGATTGCGTCGCTTCGGAATTACCGACCCTTCAGGCGATCCAGCTCCCATGACAGCCATCCGGGCACCCTTCGCCGGCGTGATCATTCGTATGGCGGCGGCACCTGGCGACGTAGTTGAGGCTGGCGCCGAGCTTTTCTCGGTCGTCGATCTTTCGACAGTTTACGTTCAGGCTCAAGTCTATGAAAAGGATCTGGGCCAGGTGCGTGTCGGACAAGCTGCATCAATTAGCATCGATTCCTATCCTGGCGAGCACTTCACGGGACGGGTGGCTTCTATCAGCGATCTGATCGATCCTCAGACGCGCACCGCAGCCGTGCGATGTCGAGTCGCAAATCCCGGTGCCCGTCTAAAACTGGACATGCTCGCCGCGGTCCAGTTTCCGACATCTATGAAGCGGGCGGCGCTTTCCGTTCCCACGGACGCGATACAAGACATCGAAGGTAAACCAACGGTGTTCGTGCGGACCTCGCCTTCACAGTTTTCCGCTCGCCAGGTAGAAACTGGTTCCCCGGGCGATGGCCGAATCGAAATCACTCGCGGATTGAAGGAAGGCGAGCCCGTAGTCTCGAAGGGGGCGTTCGCCGTCAAATCGGTTCTTCTCGGCAAGGAACTGAAGGAAGAGAAGGAGTGAACCGGTCATGATCGACAAACTCATCGCCTGGAGCATCCGCTGGCGGCTCTTCGTCGTCCTCCTCACTCTCGGTCTCGTGGGCGTCGGCATATACGCGGCAATTGGTCTGCCGATAGACGCCGTTCCGGACGTCACGACGAATCAAGTTCAGATCAACACGGTCGCCCCCGCCTTTACACCGCTGGAGATGGAGCAGTACGTGACTTCGCCGATCGAAGTCGCAATGAGCAGCTTGCCTCACAAAGAGGAAATCCGCTCCCTCTCTCAGTTCGGTCTCTCGCAAGTAACGATCGTCTTTCCTGACGACGTGGACCTGTATGCCGCCCGACAGCTCATGCTTGAGCGATTGCGCGACGTAGAACGGGACCTCCCGCCGGGCGTAGCGCCCGAACTCGCGCCGATTTCGACGGGCTTGGGTGAGATCTATCAATTCACTGTGGAAGACGTGTCAGGCAAGAACCTTTACTCTCTTATGGACCGGCGCACATTGCTCGACTGGTTCATCAAACCACAGCTTCGAACCGTTCCTGGAGTGATCGAGGTCAACAGTTTCGGCGGTGAGGAGCAACAGTATGAGGTTCTTGTCGATCCCGCGAAGTTAACCGGGTACGGCCTCACCCTGCGCAAGGTCATTGATGCTCTTTCGGTCAACAACACCAATGCGGGTGGCGGATATCTCGAACACGGAGGCGAGCAAGAGCTAATCCGCGGTGTGGGCTTGATCCAGAACGAAAGTGATATCGGCAATGTTGTTGTGGCCTCACACCAGGGCACGCCGGTGTATGTCAGCTCAGTCGCAGAAATACGGCGCGGCGCGCAAATCCGGCAAGGTGCTGCAACGCGTGACGGCAGGGGCGAAACCGTGATGGGTATTGCCATGTTGCTCAAAGGAGAGAACAGTCGGGCAGTGGCCGGGCGAATCTCCGAGCGTTTGCAGCAGGTACAAAAGGCTCTTCCGCCGGGCATGAAAATCGAGCCATTTTACGATCGCAGCACTCTGGTCAACAGTACCGTCCGAACGGCGACGCGCAATCTGATTGAGGGGGGGCTGGTCGTCATGGCTGTCCTCTTCCTCTTTCTGCTCCAGTTCCGCGCCGGCCTTATCGTTTCCTCGGCGATTCCATTGGCAATGTTGGTCGCGATCATCGGAATGCGATATTTCGGGATTTCGGCGAATCTCATGAGCCTTGGCGCAATCGATTTCGGCCTGATCGTCGACGCCGCTGTAATCATTGTGGAGAACTGCGTACGCAGGCTTGGGGAGAAGCGGCGCGAATTGGGTCGTGCTCTCTCCGGCGAAGAGCGGCGCGCCACGGTCCGCGAAGCCAGCGTTGAGGTGCGGAAGGCTGGACAGGTAGGCGAGATCCTTATCATTGCCGCGTACCTGCCTATCGTGTCTTTAGTTGGCATTGAGGGGAAGATGTTCCGGCCGATGGCGTTTACGGTAATCTTTGCCCTGTCAGGTGCCCTGGTGCTCAGCCTGACCCTGATACCAGCGTTAGCGGCTCTCCTCCTTCGAGAGCCGCGCCGCATTCCGAAAGAGCAGCCCCTGAAGGCTTTTGAAGCCGACAATCCAATCATTCATTTCATCGCCCGATTCTACGCGCCCATCCTGCGGGGAGCAATGCGGCATCGCCTGCTGACGGCAGTGGGCTCCGCTCTCTTCGTTATTGCTTGCATCGCTCTCTATCCGTTTCTGGGAGCCGAGTTCCTGCCCAAATTAGATGAAAGCGCAATCGCGATCAACGTGAACCGTTTGCCCAGCGTGTCTTTGTCCGAAGCCGTGCGAATGACAACTGCACTTGAAAAGATTGTGCGCGAATTCCCCGAGACGGACACTGTGGTTAGCCGCATCGGTAGGCCAGAGATAGCGACCGATCCAATGGGCCCAAACATGGGCGACACGTATGTTTTCCTCAAACCCATAGCAGGATCGAGAACAGAGAGTAGCCGGGAGGAACTCGTCACCAAAATGGCGGAACGGCTTAAGGTCCTGCCCACGCAAGCCTATTCCTTTTCACAACCGATCGAGTTTCGTATGCAGGAGCTGATCGAAGGCATCGGAGCGCGGTCCGACGTAGTGATCAAAATTTTCGGAGATGATCTGGTCACGCTTCGGGAACGGGCGGATCAAACGGCTCGGATACTTGCCAAGGTGCCTGGCTCCGCCGACGTCAAGGTCGAGCAAACCAGCGGTCAGCCCGTGCTGCAAGTCGCGATTGATCGGGCTGCAATAGCGCGTTACGGAATTAATGTGGCTGACGTGCAAGAGGTCATACAGACTGCTATCGCAGGCACCGAAGCAACCCGCGTGCTGGAAGGGTTCCGTCGCTTCGAGCTGGTGGTTCGCTTGAGGCCGGAGGTCCGGCAGAATGCACGGGACTTCGCAAACCTGCTGGTGAGCGCACCGAATGGACAGAGAATTCCTCTTGCGCAGCTGGCACATATCGGCACGGAAATAGGCCCTGTCGAAATTGCCCGCGAAAACGGACAGCGACGCATCTCAGTTGAGGTTAATGTTCGTGGGCGCGATATCGGGAGCTTCGTCGAGCGAGCGCAGGCGGACGTGGCGCGGGAATTGCAGCTACCGCCGGGCTACATCATGCAATGGGGTGGTTTATGGGAGAACCTGGAGAGCGGAAGGAACCGGTTGCTGATCGTTGTCCCAGTCACCTTCTTGTTCATCTTTATGCTGCTGTTCGCAACATTCCACTCAGCACGGCTGGCAATGCTCGTTTTCACTGGTGTCCCATTTGCCGTGACCGGCGGAATCCTTGCGCTCCTTCTGCGTGGAATGCCGTTCTCCATGAGCGCCGGAGTGGGCTTCATCGCCGTTTCCGGTGTCGCTGTCCTCAACGGACTCGTGCTTGTGGCGTTCATTGGTCGGTTCCGCGAGGGAGGGGAACCGCTGGATACAGCCGTCTACCAGGGCACTCTACTCCGCCTGCGGCCTGTGCTGATGACAGCCGCGGTCGCGAGCCTGGGCTTCCTGCCCATGGCACTTTCAACCAGCGCTGGCGCAGAAGTGCAGCGTCCACTGGCGACAGTCGTCATCGGCGGAATTGTGACCTCGACGTTTCTCACGCTGCTAGTACTACCCGCGGTCTACCCGTGGTTCGGTGCTAGCAGCGGCCACGAGCCGGGAGGCGTCAGTGGTATCTGAACGTGCCCAACTCATCGAACACGGCCGACGCCTCGAATACTTCACCATCCTTTGGAACAGTCTCGAAGCAGTGGCGGCGCTGATTTCTGGTCTCATCGCGGGCAGCGTAGCATTGGTGGGCTTTGGCCTTGACAGTTTTGTCGGGGTGGCGAGCGGAGCCGCTCTGCTGTGGCGCCTTCAGCAGGAGAGACGCCGCCAGACGTGAAAGAGCCGAGCGCCTTTACCTTGCCCACGGTCGGTTCGTGTTTCCTGCTGCTTTCTGCATACGTCGTCTACAAGTCATTGAACTCATTGATCACGAGGCACTCACGAACGACGATCACCGGAGTCGTACGAAGCTTCAACTACGGGCCAGGTGGTTTGGACGGGTTGATTCTCGACAGCGGGACCGTTGTGCACTTTCCTCCAGAGTACGGGAACCGGGTGAAGGGAGCCCCATTTTGACAATGAGTGCCCTGGTATGTCTGCTCAAACGTGGGCGGGAGATGTCCACGGCCCGCCGTCGCGCCGATCACCTTCCAGTTGGCCGCGCGATAACACGTCCCGCGAAAACGCGAGGTGTCCACGAAGGTCTCGGGGATGTGCCGAACGCTCAAGTTCACGTTCTCGACACCGGTCATTTCGCATTGGACACGGCTGCGGATGAGATCGCCCGCATGGGTCCGAGGCTTTGTCGGTTCTTCCCGTTGAGCGTTATGATGTTCCACAAGAAAAGGCGGATTCCATATGCGATCTGACATTGTTCCAGGGGCCATCTTCCCCGACTACGAGCTTTCCGACCACACCGCGAAACGCCGGAAGCTTTCCGAGCTGCAAGGACCACATCCAATGGTTCTTGTCCTCAGCCGCGGAGGTTACTGCCCCAAGGACCGCCGGCAGGCTGAAGGGCTGGTCGCACTCCATCGCGAGCTTGAGGTTGCCTATTGCCGGCTTGTCACGATTAGCACCGACAATATCACTGAGACGAATGAGTATCGCAGCGGAGTCGGCGCCCACTGGCCATTCCTCTCCGACGTGGGACGGATGGTCCAAAAAGGCCTCGATATCGCCGAATACACTGATCCTGTCCACAATCCCATGATTCCCCACGTGATTGTGCTCGAGCCTGGCCTTGTGATTTATAAGATCTACAACGGCTACTGGTTCCTCGGCCGGCCCACTCTGGAAGATCTGCGCCAGGACCTACGTGCCGTTGCGAAGAAATGCCGGCCGGACTGGGACATCACAACGCCCGAACTCAAAGCGGCGTGGCAGCAAGGCCGCAAGGAACTCTTCTATCCGTACGGCCAAACGTATGTCCAAACTCTGGGTGAACAGGATTAGGGCGGGTTGCGCCATCAGCTACACGCTGCTCGCGATCGCCCGGGATGGAACGTGCGCGCCTGGGCGCCAACCTGGAAATTCGCTCATCCGTCGCACGTTTTCAGTGACCCATGTAGTGTAATCTTGTCCGCTCACCGGCTCCATCACGCCGTGGAGAATGGTGAAGTCCTCATTGTTGTACGAGCAGGTGACGCCCGGCGTACCGACCAACGGCATCGCCAGATAGGTATTGAGATACGGCCATAAACTTCCCCCAGCGGACCCTCGTTCAGGGGCGTCAACATACCGCTTTTCATGGTCGCGAGATTGCGAAGCGTAACCGCTTTCACAGAAGGATGCGGGTAGGACCATGGACGCGATGAAAGGACGGAATGGCGCGCCCGCGGCCGGCAGCTGCAGGATCGTATGGCTCCCGATGAACCGCGACCCGCCGCTAATCAGAATTGTGTTCATCGCCGCCTCCCTAGAGCGAAGTACCGAAATCCTAACGCTGTACCAAAGCCTCCCGGCGCAACCTTGTTGGCCAGACGCAGGCGCTTCACAAAAGCCTCGCTGGCGCACAACGTCGAGCATCGCGGTGAGAATGGCATCCCGTTGCGTTTCGGTTTTCATGGCACACTCTTGTTCTTCCACGCGGGAACGAACAGAATCGACTTGGTGATCGCAAGCCTTCTCAGAAGGCGAAACGCCGGAATGCGTTGGTTGGCTATCGGCCAACACCTCACACAGTTCTTCGGTGATGTGCTCAACGGGAGAAAGAAACGCGAACTGGAATCGCCTTGCCACGATGGCTTTGCGATTCTCCTCGTGTTCGTGTCCCACCTGCGGCGGCTGGGTAGGTGTAAACTTAGACCTCTTCCGTACATGTTCCCGTACATCGATACGACCAACTGGCACGCCGGACGATATCGATTGGATCCTTTTCCGGCGCTGGTGGCGATCGGAATCGCCACCGGGTACTTGATCGCCACGCACCGGGCGAAGCTCAAGGGGATCGACCGGGAACAATTCACCAAGCTGGGCCTGAGCGTAATCGTCGCGGCGTTTTTCGGCGGTCACGTCGCGAAGTTTCTGTATTCGCCGGACGCGTGGCGGATCGTCACGACGCATCCGGCGGAATTGCTCCAAGTTCTAAACGGACAGGCATCCTTCGGGAGTTTCATCGGAGGATACCTCGCCGCGCTGGGATTTCTTCGGTGGAATTCCGTCCCCTATCGGGATTGGTATATCTATGCGGACGCGAGTTGTTTCGCCGTGCCATTCGCCTGGTGGATCGGCCGCGTGGGCTGCTACCTGGTACACGATCATCCCGGCATTCGCACCTCCAGCGTTCTGGGAGTGCGCTATCCAGGCGGTACTCGCTACGATCTGGGCTTGCTCGAGGCGCTGTTCTTGATCGCACTGGCAGGGCTTTTTCTATTTCTGGATCGAAAACCGAGACCGCGGGGTTTCTTTTACGTCGCTTTTCTGTTTTTGTATGGCTCATTCCGCTTCTTAGTGGACCGGCTCCACGTGGAACCTCTGCGCTATGGCGGATGGACTGTCGATCAAATCGGCGGAGTCCTGATGATCGCTGCCGCGGCGATCACGATCGCGGAGTTGAACCGGCTTGGCCATCGGAAGATGTAGAATAGATCACATTCGGAGGTTACATGATCGAACGGGTAGCTCAAACCATTGCAAAGCGGCGATTTGCGGTTACGCTTTGGACGGGAGTCGCAGGGCTGTTGCTTTTCGGTTGTTTTGGATCCGGGGTTGGGGTCGTGGCGGCATTCCTTTCCGGCTGCAGCGTGCTTGGGAACGGCAGCGGGAGCAGTTCTTACGACAGACTTCCGTCCCCTGCCCAACACAGCGCGATCCGCTTCGAACCGAACCTGGGACAAGCCGATCCGAACTATCGCTTTCTGGCCCATGGAAAGGGCCATTCGATTTATCTATCCTCCGCCGAAGCGGTGTTCGAGCTGCGCGGGTCCAGGTGGATCGGAACGCAATCGCGCACGATTCACGCGGAACTCGAAGGCGCCCTCGGAAGCGTCGAACCGGATGCCCAGGAGCCGCTAAGTGGGCGCGTCAACTACCTGATTGGAAACGATCCTCACCACTGGCACACCAATATTCCGATCTTCGGCCGGGTCGCATTTCACGGAATTTATCCTGGCGTGGATGTCGTCTATCACGGGACGGGCGGATTTCTGGAAAACGATTTCATCGTCCAGCCCGGCGGCGATCCGGCGGCGATCCGCATTCGCTTTACAGGCGCCGATGAGGTGCGTCTGGAAAGCGACGGCTCGCTCGCCCTTACGGCAGGCCGGCGCACACTTCGCTGGAAACAGCCCTTCCTTTATCAGCGAGGCGAACAGGGGCAACTGAATCACATCGAAGGCCGGTTCCAAACACCAAAAGATGGAGTGGTCGGATTTGAAGTCGGCGTTTACGATCTTCATCGCCCGCTGGTGATCGACCCTCTGCTGACCTATGCGACTTACCTAGGAGGGCCGAACGCGGAAGCGGCCGCTCATGTTGCCGCGGACAGTTCCGGCAACGCGTACATGATCGGCGGCACGGATGCCGAAAACTTCCCCAGTACGCCGGGCGTGTACGTCAGCCGGACGTCGGGAGTTTTGGGCCACGTGCTGGTCGCCAAGTTGACCCCCGACGGAAAGAGCTTGATCTACGAAACGCACATCGGCGGATCCGGTGGAGATACCGGCTTAGGAATCGCTCTCGATGCCTCCGGAAATGCCTACCTGACAGGCATGACGGCCAGTGCCGATTTTCCGGTCACGAGCAACAGCAACCTCACTACCAAGAATCTCACCGATCCGCTCAACTGTTTTGTGACCAAGCTTAGTCCCGCCGGCGACAAACTGGTGTATTCGACTCTGATTGGGGGCAGTAAAGCGGACGGTTGCAGCAGCGTCGGGATCGATTCGGCCGGCAACGCGTACGCCGTCGGCGCGACCGGTTCCAGCGATTTTCCCGTGCTCAACGCCATCCAGATGTCCTCCCCAAGCGCGGCGACGGGGGCCGCATCCGCGTTTATTTCGAAATTGAGCCCCGACGGCTCGAAACTTCTGTATTCCACGTATTTCGGCGGCGCAGGCAACAACGCCGCCACTTCGGTCGCTGTGGATAGCACCGGAAATGCATATTTCACTGGGTTCACTACCAGTATTTCGTTTCCGGTGACGCAGGGTGCGTTTCAGACGACCTACGGGGGAGGCGGTGGTCAGAATTCCGTGCTCAGCACCCTTTTTCCCACAGGCAACTTTTTTGGCTACGCCGTCACCGATTCGTTGGGCGACGGGTTCGTCGTGAAAATGAGTCCTGCCGGCCAAAAAATGTACGCGACATATCTGGGCGGGGAGAGGGACGATATCGGCTTCAGCATTGCCATCGACTCCAAGGGCGACGCTTACGTGGGTGGGGCTACGCTCTCCTCGAAATTTCCGATACAGAGCGCGTTCCAGTCTAGTTATCACGGCGCGGGCGGAAATTCGCAGGCCTCGGCAGGGGATGGGTTTATCGCGGAAATCGATCCTACGGGCAGCCAACTCCTATTTTCCAGCTACATCGGAGGCTCCGCCGACGATCGGGTGATGGGCGTTGCGCTCGATTCGAGCGGCAATATCTATTTGGCCGGACAGAGCTTGTCAAAGGATTTCCCAACGGCGGGACAAGCCGTCCAAAGTACCTACGGCGGCGACACGAATGGGTTCTTCCCTACCGGCGACGCCTTCCTCGCCGAGGTCGATACCACCCACAAGCTGGCACTGTCGACATATTTGGGTGGGTCGGGCGGAGATTGGGCGGGCGGCGTAGCTGTCGATGGAACGGGTGGAGTCATCATCGCCGGCGGCACCAGCTCGACCGATTTTCCGGTGTCCAACACCGGCGCGTATCAAAGTAAGTACGGTGGCAGCGACACGCAACTCGCCGGCGTTGCCGTCGGCGATGCATTTATCGCCCGATTCGGCGGCTCGACCACGACGGTGTCCATCTCGTCCATCAGCAACGCGGCGAGCTATGCCGGGGGAGGCGTCGCGCCGGGTGAAGCGGTGCTGATCCAGGGCGCGAGCATCGGTCCCGCGGCCTTGCAGACCGCGCAGCTTACCCCTAGCGGAAATATCAGCACGCTAGTGGGACAAACACAGTTCACGTTCAACGGCGTCGCCGCGCCGATCGTATTCGTGAGCGCCCAGGCCAGCACGGTGATCGTTCCTTATGAAGTTGCTAATTCCACGAGCGCACAAGTAATTGCCACCTACAACGGGGGGCAGTCTGCGCCTTTCACGATACCGGTCGTCGCGACGCTGCCGGGGATTTTTGCAACCAATGCAATGGGGTTCGGCCAGGGAGCGATTTACAATCAGGACCTGACGGTCAACTCGGCGAATAATGCCGCGGCGCGAGGCACGACCGTAATCTTGTACGTCACCGGGGAAGGACAGACCGTTCCCGCCGGAGTGGACGGGAGTGTAACGGCGGTGCAGATTTCGCCGGCCCAGCAGGTCACGGTGAGCTTTGGGGGCATCCCGGCGACCTCCTATCAATTCGTCGGCGAAACGCCGGGTGTCGTCGCGGGGGTGATGCAGATCAACGTGACCATTCCGCAACTCGCCCCCACCGGCAGCGCGGTTCCGATCACGGTGATGGTAGGCAGCGCGACCAGCCAGTCGGCACTGACGATCGCGATCCAGTAGCGGCCATTCGCACTGGGAACGGCGGAATCGCGATTCATCCATCCGTGTGATTTCTTGATCACCCGCCTGATGCCACGACAATGTTTGCCGAATCTTACCGTCTGCTTTGCATAACGGTCGAGAATTTCGACACCGACTCGATTCTTCGATATTTTGGGCGATGGCGACCGTGGTCTCCGATTCCGCCGGAGGCCCCGGTCGCGACGGCGATTGGGCCGATTACCGGAATCGATCGGCACTGCTTTGGGCGCTGTCGAAATGGCTTCATTGCCCTTTGCTCTCGCTGGTGGATGGGCCAAAGCCGCAACGTCCGCGGATGCCTTGCCGGAATCGTTCTCGCTCCTCAGGAGTCATGTGTTCCCAGCGGTCCGCCATTCCATCGGCCATGCGACGGCGAAAACTGGAGCGAAAGGAACCGTGGCCTCCAGATCCACCGAACAGGATCCGGCTCAGCGCCAGAATTCCAATCGCCTGCCAGAAGGTAATCTGTCGCCAGCCGAAAAGGGACGGCACCAGCCAATTCCACAGTTGCAGCACTACTTCGCCGCCAATGGCAATCAACGCCGCAATCCCCAGAATCGCCAACGGAGCCAGGAAAAACAATTTCTTTCTCTTCATGTTCAGTACCTCACACTTTCTTGAATTGTTCGTAGATGCTTTGCAACCGCTCGCGCAGATGCAGCACCGCATAGCGTTTGCGCGAGAGCAGCGTATTCACGTTCACGCCGGTCTCGGCGGCGATCTCTTTAAAGCTGCGCCCTTCAAGTTCATGCGCCACAAATACCTCGCGCTGCTCCTCGGGGAGTTCCTCGACGGCCAACTCGAGCTCGTCGAGAAGGACGTGGCGGGCGTAAAGCGCCTCCGGTCCGGCATCGGGCGAAGGCAGCAGGTCTTCCAATCGCAGTAGTTCGTCGTCCACGTCCGCGATGGCGGTCTCGCTGAAGCTCTCCGGCTTCTTTTTACGGAACAAATCGGTGATGCGATTTCGCGCCACGCGAAACAGCCACCCGGTGACGTGCTCGATCGGCATCAGCAGGCGGTTCGCTTCCACCAGCTCGTAAAAGACATCCTGCAGAATATCCTCCGCGTCGCGCGGATCGGGCACCCGCCGGCGAATGAAGTTGCGCAGGCGGGACTGCTCCTGCCTGACCACTTCGGAGATCCGCTGGTCCTGTTCGGGTGCCATACGCTCCAGCCTCGCCGCTCCTTCATCTATGCTTGTAGACGAATGAGGGGGTGCGAATATTGTAGGTCGCTAAGTTGTTGGAGGGATAGCCCGGTTTAGCGGCCGGTTCCGGTTAGCATGACGCCACTTCCGGAACTCGGCGGGACTACGAAGCGTCGGATGTGGCTAACGTGGCGCCGATAACGCTTGACACCGCGAACCGCGATCGCGACCAAAGGAATTGTGACACAATGATTACGCGAAACTTCGAACCCTGGAGACTGTATGGAGGCAATGATTGCAAGTCTTGTGAACCGCTTCGAGCGAGGTGCGCTCTCGCGGCGGGAGTTAATTCAGGGTCTCGCGATGCTGGCCGCGGCGACCGGCGCCAACTCCGCGGCGCAAGGCCAGGAGGCCGGCATCAAAGGAATCAGGATCGATCACATCAGCATTCAGGTCAGCGATCTGCCTCGTTCGATTGCCTTCTATGAAAAGATGTTCGGATTTACGGTGGTGAGTGAGGACAAGCCCAACGAGATCGTGCGGCTGGGTGCGGGAAAAGTCCTGGTTTCCCTGCACCACAAGAATCCGACGGGTCTGGTGGATCACTTTGCGATCGGAGTGGAAAATTTCAACCAGGAATCCGCGACTCGGCGCCTGAAAGCGCGCGGGGTAAATCCCGAAAGCAATCTGGACGCCGGCTTTCACATCAAAGACCCGGAAGGAATCAGCGTTCAGATCGTCGGAGCTTGAGACGACAGTCCGGATGGCGAAGCCTGTCACCTTCGATACCGTGCGCAAACTCGCGGTTGAGCTGCCAGGGGTTGAGGAGGGCGCGGCGTACGGTGCGGCGGCCTTCAAGGTGGGCGGAAAACTGCTGGCGTGCATCCCCACGCACAAGTCGGCCGAGCCCGGCTCCCTGGTGGTCCGCAGCGACTTTGACGATCGCGCGGAGCGGATCGCGGCGGCACCGGATACCTACGATGGTTCGAGTATGGAAAGGTAATTGACAGTACCTCAAGACGGTAAGAATCAGGCGACGGTTGCTTCCAAGCTTGCATGGATATACAATAGGGCAGGTATATCTTTTTATGCAGGTTTCCAAATGGGGCAACAGTTTGGCTGTGCGTCTTCCCGCTGTGGTTGTCGAAGCGCTCGATCTCAAAGAGGGAGACGAAATCGAGATTTCCATCGCAGGTAAACGCGACTTCAAGGTGGCCCGTGACCGGTCCAAAGAGAGGGCGCTCGAGCAGCTCCGTCAAATGAAGTGGTCCTTCCCTCCTGATTTCAAATTCAATCGCGAAGAGATCAATGAACGATAAGCCGTTCTTTGATACCAACGTCATCCTATACGCCTTCCGCCAAGACGATACGCGCGGTCAGGTGGCCGAAACTCTGCTGGCCGCGGGAGGAGCACTATCAGTTCAGGTCCTTAACGAGTTCGTCGCTGTGGCGCGGCGCAAGCTTGACAAGAGCTGGGAGGAAGTTCGCCGCGCCCTTGACATACTTCGCGTCTTTTGTCCAGAGCCCGTGCCACTTACGGTCGAGACCCACGAGAGAGCCGTGCACATTGCCGAGCGATACGGGTATTCAATCTTTGATTCACTCATCATCGCGGCTGCGCTCCATGCTGGCGCCAGCACACTTTACTACGGAGGACATGCGAGACGGCCAGGCGATCGATGGGCTTACAATTCGCAATCCATTTTCGCGCTAGACATACGGATCCCACCGGTTAGCGAAAGGTCGCGCTGCGCAACAGTGATTCTGATGATCTCCGCAGCCCAGCGTTTGACAACTTCGTTATGGTAAGGCTCGCGTGCTTTGGTGGGCGGCACCGGCTGGTGCCAACACGATTTCTGATCGCATTCGCGGAAGGTGCGCACCTGCTTGCCAGGTACCGGAATGCTATCCATTTGTTACACCGTCGACCACGTGAAACCTATGGTTATTCCGGCGGGCGGCGAAGTGGGGCGCGGCCAGCTATCTGAAGGCGTCCGGCATTGCGGTGGGGTCGCCAACCACGGTTTCACAAGCGGATCCCGTACGCATGATAACCAACTATCAGGGGCGCCAGGCACACGCGATTGATGGTCTACAGTGCAGAGCGAAGTTGTAGTAGATCGGGTTCAGATCCGGATCGTAGCGGTGCGCCTTGGTCACGCCGGTTCTGGCGTTGTCGGGAACCGCCAGCGCCGGGATGCCGCCGAAGTGCTCGAACGCGCGCACGTGCATCCGCAGCCACGATTCCATCTGCTGATCACGCGTGCATTCGGCGAAGGTATAACTGCTGGCGCCCAACGCAGCCACGAACAGCGGCGCCTGCCAAGCCTGGCCGGAGTGACGGTCATACACCGGAATCGTTGCGCCCGCCCAATCGACGAACATTTCTCGCCGGCTTTATGCTTCTGCCGCAGCACCACGTCGAGTTTCGAGCGCCAGCGCTGATACAGTTCGCAGAACCGCGAATAGCGATAACCGTCCGGGTTGGCCTGCCGGTATCGGCACATGAAGCCCAGGTTAGAGCCCGTCGGGCTTGAATGGGCCACGTTCCAGGTGCTGCGCAGGACGCATGCCAGCCTCGGCCATGATGCGGGAGCCGATCCCAAAGTCGCGGCCGACCAGCGCGGCCATGGCATCGGCGTGGCGATTGACGTTTACACCAAGGCGGCCCTGTCCAGGCGCGCCGAAGCGGCCGAACAGCTCGAAAACGCCGTTCTCACCGCTTAACTGAGTGAAATGGGGTGAAGGAAGTTGCTGGATTCGCCCAAGTTATTGAAAAGATGGAGCGGGAGACGGGACTCGAACCCGCGACGTCCAGCTTGGGAAAATGACCGTAGATTGAAAATACAAGACAATGGCGTCTACGGCGGCGAATACGGGGCCAAGGAATTCAGCGACTTCCGGCATTCCACATCGAATCCGCCCCTTAAGTGAGTGAAAGTGGAGTGAAGGAAAACCACCGGATATCAGCCCCCTAGCCTTCCATGACATTGCGACATCACAGTGGCGCAATGCCGTAACCGTGAAGCATCACGCCATCACAGCCGCAGAGCGGCGAAACATCGCAAGCATGTAACATCGCGAAGGCACAACGCCACGACATCACAACGGCACAGTGACGAAACGCCGGGACGGCGTAGCGCCAAGCCATCACAGCACCGCGACATCACAAAAGCACACATGCGTAATGCGACGATGGCATGACGCCGTAGAGGCGTGCCACTGGAAAGTTGCAGCGCCGCGCCATCGTGACACTGGAACATGCTAGCATTACGCCATCGAAACGCCGCAGCGCTATAGCGACTCAGCGCCACACCACTACACTACTGAGCCATTACGGGGCCGTGGTGTCGTACTATTGCAACGCCATAACGACAAAATGCTGCGACACCACGCAGCCACAGCGGTGCGGCGTTGCAATGGTTCGCAATCACGCTATTGTGATGCCGTACCATCGTGCAACCACAGCATGGGCTAGCAATGAAGAAAAATGCCAATTCCAGCGACCTTGCGGCCAGGCTCGCGGCCGCCGCCAAGCAGCCAGCGGGCGCGGCTGCAGTACCACCGCCGGTCCTCGTTTCCCCGGCACCTGCGGCAACGTCTCCAGTAAGCGAGCCGGTTCACGCCCCCACGCGTGCCAGGAAGAAACTGGCAAAACCCAAGGAGTCCGATACGGTGCCGATCACGTTGCGGCCCAGCAGCGAGCTGTTGAACAAGTTCGTTCTCAGGGCTGCCGAGCGCACACGGGAAGAGGGCAGGGTCGTGTCGGCCCAACAAATCATGCTGGAAGCCCTGGAGAGGAGTGTCCTATGAGCGCGACCAAACTTGTCTATTGGGGCGGCAGTAAGGGTGGGGTTGGCAAATCCACCAATGCGCATCTGTCCTGTTTAGGAGCCAACCTTTCCGGTCACGCCGCGGCGTATGTGTTAACCGACCCCGATCGGGAAATACGCGACAAAGGCAGGCCCTACGAAGTGCTTGATGGTCGGGAACCGCATGACCTGGCGAATATCCTGAAAGCGAGCCGCAAGACTTCCGGCGGATGGCTGATTATAGACGGCGGCGGCAATCGCCCGGCGTTTGACGCCGCGATTGCGGATACGGTCGATCTTTGTATTTTTCCGTTCCGACCGTCTCACGAGGACATGGACACGGTTTCCAAGGACATGGACCGCATCAGCAATGCGCTGGCATGGCCCACGGCCTGGCCTACCAACATCTTCGCCATTCCGGCCGCGCGAGGATACATCAACCGGCTTTCGAAGAAATATCCGTCACGCGTCATCATGAAGGCGATTCCTTTTGTGAATTCGGCGTCGGATCTTCTTGCTGAATCCCTGGATTCGCCGTCACCGCCGGTCCGAAGCCTCGCTCGCAAGGTATTCAGCGTTATGGAAGCAGAATATGGGCGCCGCGCCGTGAATCCGGCCAAGCGAAAGGCAGCAGGGTAGGGGCGCTCGCAAGCCTTCGGATTCCTTAGTCAACGGTTCCTGCAGAGGCCTATGAACCTGGCGGCCGGACGCTTATCGCCGTTGCTGGCTTTTGACAAAGGCCTGAATATCTTCCTCCGGAGCGCCCTTGCTGCGCATGTACTCGACGGTCGCTTCGGTCGGCGACTTGGTCCGGGCAACAGGGGAGGGGCCTCGCATCGGCGTCTCGACCACTTCCGCGTTTTCGACCTGGCCCCGCAGCCGGGCCATGCGCCCGATCTTGCTGCGGTTCCGTTCCTTCATCGCTGCATGGAATTCTTCACCCGACTTTCGCCACCAGCTGAGCGTCACTGCCTGGATGGGTGCACGCGAATGCATACGCTCCTGTTCAATGCTCAGGCTCATATCCGAGAGTCCGTTGACTTCCAGGACCGCCGGATCGAGCACCTTCCTCTGAAAATTGTCGCCGCGGGCATAGGTGCCCGGAGGAACACCCAGCAATTCCCGGAAGCGGTCGATGGGAAAGGTCTCGATGTTCTTGTCCATGTTTGCCCGCAGCTGAATGAGTTCGTACAGCGCGATGGCGTACTTGCTGGTCATCGAGCAGACGATTTCCGCCTTGATGCGTCCCCAGCGGCCGGAGCTTTCCAGAATCGGAGCCAGCTTGCGCGGAAGGCCGTACCGGAGTGTGGCGCGCTTTGCGAGCTCCTTCGCCGATACGTCGAAGAAGTCAAACAGGCCGGTAATGACCACGCGCTGTTCGGGGCCGTCGGAACCGTGTTTGCCTTCCGCCACATATGCAACCGTCGCCTTCACGGTCATGAGCCGGGTGAGCGTATCCCTCAGCCCGTCGGTACTCTCGTGCTTTGAAATCGCCTGCCGTATGGTCGAGAGCGGAATTTCCCACTCGGCATTCTCTTCGAGAAGCTTGCCACTGTCGTGTGCATGCTGATAGAGAAGATTGAGGACCGCGCGATCGTTCGCCTCCAGCACATGCGTGCCGGTCATCTCAATAAGTTCGCCTGGTTTCGGGAACCCATGAGCATTGGTCTTCTGTTCGACGGTCCTGCTGACAAGCGCCATCAGGAAGCAATACACTACCCCTACTTGAAGTCAAGTAGGGTAGGAGTTCTGCGCCCGGTTGGTAGGAGATCACCTTCGATGCCGGTGCGTACGGGATCATTCTCCGCGGCAGCCGATCCGATCCGACGGTGCCGCCCGGTTGGTAGGAGATCACCTCCCGGCTGGAACGAAATTGGGGTGGCAGATTTATCCACAAACGACGCTTCCGGCTGGCACGCCCGTTTGGTAGGAAACGCTGTTGCGAGCGTCCTTTCGCATTCCGCCCACTTGGTAGGAGACCCTGCCGAAGAATGCTTAACCATCCCTCCTGCTTGCGAAGATCGCAGCGTTTCAAGGCCTTCGCAGATCGTGCGCCCGGTTGGTAGGAGACCTCGAAATATCCACAGCCACCGGGCTTCATCCGCCCTGTTGGTAGGAGATACTCGCCCGCCTGGTAGCAACGATTTGCCCGTTTAGTAGTGGATATCCGCCCTGTTGGTAGGAGTGTGCCCTGTTAACCGACTGTTTTGCGAAAAATTTTTATCCCCTGAATATAGAAGTTAAAGAAATTGAACTTAGCCCTAGTGCAAAACTGCTCCTTTCGGAAAGGACGTCTCCTACTGACAGGTCTTGGAACCTCAAGCCCATCCAGGACTTTCGGTTCCTATGGAAGGGCTTCTACACGCCAGCCCTTCCATAACCATCCCAGCATCTCCTACTCAACTTCATTTCGAATACTGGCAACACCGTTCACAGCACCGACATTCCGGTTGGAAAGAAAAATTAGCTTGGCAATGAAGGGACAGGGGCCAACGAGGGATCGACGAACGGGGAGGGGACGGAACGTTCAACGCCAAGGCCCCAAACTTCCATTCCTGGAAGCGAAGCTTCCTTGTTGTACCCTTCGGGCTTCCCGAACTTCATTCCACGCGTTGACGGGCCGCAATACGGCCCGGCGATTTCTTGAGGGTTCCCTTGAAGCCTTAAGCTCCCTTGCCTCTGCGCTCAGGAACACCTGCCGGGGGATTGCCTTGAGGGTTAACTCTGCGGTCACGTGCGCCTTTCTCTTTTAGCATCTTTACGGCGCGTGCGTGGCCGTTGGCTTCCGCGTAATACAGGGGCTTCCAGCCAAATTCATCCTCCGCGTTCACATCGGCGCCCTGTTCGAGCAGCATGGAGAGGATTTCCAGGCCGCCTTTTTCTGCGGCCTTGTGCAGGGCCGTCTGCCGGGTGCCGACATTGCCACCGATACCGGCCACGCGCGCCAGCAGGAACTCAACGGCTTCCACTTTCTGCGCGGCGACCGCGCGATGAAGGGCTGTCCGCCCGGCACCATCCACCTGGTTTATGTCCGCGCCTGCGGCGAGGAGAGTTTCCACCGCCTTAACGCTCCCCATCGACGCAGCCAGGTGCAGGGACACTTCTCCCTCCGCTCCCTTTGGCTCGCCCATACATGCCCTCTTTCTCCCCACACTCCGCCGCAAAGCGGTTCCGGGCGTAATGTGTCACAGATTTCCTAACAGATCGTTAAAAGGAAACGGCTTTGCGGGCACAGATCCCTTCTTGAAAAAAACCAGAATTCCTAAGGGGCTCCGCCCCTCGCGCCGCGCAAGGGTAAAGCTTCGCCGCATGACCGGGTGTCCCCAACCTTCCGCGCCGGAAAAAGCGCCCGGCTTGTGCAGGCCGGGTGATTCCCCTCCCGGTCATGCGCCCTTGACGCTTGCTACCCCCGACCTCGCCGGTGGGCAGAAGTGCATGTGCATGAGCACAGCACTTCGCAAAGCCCATTTTCAAGGAGAACGGAACATGAACAGCACAGCATATTGCGGACGCCAACGGCGTAGGCCGCAAAGACGTCTATACCAAAGTGACCGAGCGCATCATCAGCGACCTGGAGCAGGGGGTGCGCCCGTGGATGAAACCGTGGAGCGCGGAACACGCCGCCGGACGCATCACCAAACCGCTGCGGCATAACGGCACGCCGTACCGGGGCATGAACATCCTGCTGCTGTGGGGCGAGGCGATGGCGAAGGGCTACGCCGCGCCTATCTGGATGACCTACAAGCAGGCGCAGGAACTGGGCGGCCAGGTCAGCAAGGGCGAGCACGGCTGCCTCGTGGTCTATGCCAACACGATCAGCAAGACCGAGACGAACGAGCAGGGCGAGGACGTGGAGCGCGAGATTCCTTTCATTCATGAAGGGCTATACCGTGTTCAACGTCGAGCAGGTGGACGGCTTGCCCGCCCATTACTACGCGCAGCCCGAGAACCCCTTGCCACTATCAGAGCGCATCGCGCAGGCCGAGGCCTTCTTGACCGGCACCGGGGCCACCATCCAGCACGGCGGCAACAGCGCCTTCTATGTCTCCGCCCGCGACCTCATCCAGCTTCCGCCCTTCGAGGCCTTCAAGGACAAGGAGAGCTATTACGCGACCGTCCTGCATGAACTCACCCACTGGACGAAACCCAGGCACCGGCTGGACAGGGATTTCGGCAAGAAGCGCTTCGGCGACCACGGCTATGCGCGCGAGGAACTGGTGGCGGAACTCGGAGCCGCTTTCCTGTGCGCCGAACTTGGCATCACGCCCGAGGTGCGGGAAGATCACGCCGACTACCTGGGCCACTGGCTGAGCGTCCTCAAGGAGGACAAGCGGGCGATCTTCTCCGCCGCCGCCCACGCGCAGCGCGCCGCCGATTACCTCACCGGCCTGCAGCAGAAGCAGAGCGCGGCGGCCTGAAAGGGCAGAGGCCTCGCGCCCCTGTTTCATTTCAATCCGCCGGGGCTCCGCCCCGGTCCCCGCGAGGGTCAGCCTTGCGGGGATTTTCCGCGGCAGCTATAGAGGGCGCATGGCCATGTTCTTCTCTGCACATCCCGTCCCCACCTAACCGTCCAGTGTCATGACCGCTATTTTGCTGATCTTGGTGGTTATCGTTGTGCTTTGGCCTCGTAAGCCGTGGCTTTCGCGGATTCAGAGCAAACCGCTGCTCACGCCTAACGAAACTGAGTTTTTTCACCGCCTGCAGCGGGCCTTATCGGCCTACCATGTGTTTCCGCAGGTGCCGTTTGCAGCCCTGCTGACGGTTGATCGTAAGCTCTCGCGAAAGGCCCGCTGGTCGATCCGGGTGAGATTTGACCGCAAGATTGCGGACTTCGTCGTCTGCGAGCGCGTTAGCCTTAAGGTCATTGCCATCATCGAACTGGATGATCGGACTCATGACGCCAAAGCCGACCGGGACCGTGACGCCATCACGAAGGCGGCGGGATACCAGACGTTCCGTTTCCAGTCGAAGCAGAAGCCGAGCGAAGCGGAGATAGCGGCATTATTCCAACACGCACAGGCTTGGGAATAGAAAGACATTGTACGGGCGTCTCCTGGAGGAGTGCGCAGTCGCTGGATTCCCCCTTCTAAACCAGTTGCGGATACCGCGCCTTGATCCACGCTTCCGCATCCACGGCGAACTGTTGGACGGATTTCAGCAGGCTATCGGCATCCGTGTCGGTCACGCCACCGGCAAAATCATATTCACACTGGTTTCGCTTTATCCGGCAGCCGTCGAAATACGCCGACAACTGCGCAAAGGCCGGATCGGCCGCCTCCAGCGCCAGGAAGGTGAGGTAATGCCCGCCGACGGTGCGCGGCCGGTAGCCGCAAGCCCGCACCACCAGCAGCGACAGCGTCCGGGCGGCATCATAGGCCATGACGAAGCGGTAATCGGCGGAGAGGCCTGCGGACGTAACATCCCTCAGGCTGCGGGCAACGATGGAACGCAGGTTGTCGAGCTCCGCCTTGCTGGGCGGGAGCGCGGTCACCCGGTTATCCGCCAGCAACTTTGCCCAGCTCATCCTTGTTACCTAACACGGCGAGCCGGGGCTTGTCCAATACTTGGCTGAGGAAGTGATCGTTTGCGGCGCGCTTGCGCTCGAACTCCGCCGGGGAATAGACGGTGGGATTGATCTCACGGCCCAGCGATTCCCGCGCGCGCCGGAGCGGCAAAGCAAGATCCTGGGGGGACACCTCGCCCACGACCATCAAATCAATGTCGCTGTCGCTTGCCTCGCTGCCCGCGGCGATGGAACCATAGACGAAGGCCGCCGTCACCTTCGACGCGACGGGTTTGAGCGCCTGCGCCAGGACATCGACCAGCCCGGCGGTCTTGAGCAGCAGACCACGCAGATCCGGGAAAACCGGCGATTCGCGGTTCGCCTGATAATAGACCATGCGACCCTGACGGTGCGTCTTCAAGATGCCCGCTTCGGTCAGATCCTGCAGCTCGCGCTGGAGGCTGGAAGAGGGCACGCCGAGCCGTTGCGCGAGTTCCGAGGCGTACCATGCCTTCTCGGGCTGCACGAGCGTTGCCGCAAGGATTCCCTGGCGGGTCTTCGGCAGCAGAGCATCGAGGGTCCGGAGCTTACGCATATTGCGTTATTATGTACGCTATATGCGTAATTGTCAAACGTGCTCTGGGCCGTGTTGCATATTCGCGAGCACCTGCCTTGCATGTGGACCGCCCCTTGATTGCACCCATCTCCCTTGTTCCCCAATGACATACGGAACTGTGAAACCGGGTACAATCGTACTTCTCAAGGAAAATGACAGCCGTCAGGACGTTTGCTAAAGGTTGAGCAGGCAAGGCCGAAGTTCGCGGCGCGCAGGAAAGCATGAATCGCAACATCGATTTTCACCTGAACAAGGTTAATCCGATACCGCACAGCCTGCGTTTTAACCCGGCGATTGACGCTCCCGCCATGACAACTGAAATCAATCTCGGACAGCTATTCCTTCATAAGTATTTCGATAGTTTTCCTGTAGGAGCACCCGATCCCGACCCCAGTTCATTCGAATATCTTCGGCATATCAGTCCCGCGGCTGATTTCAGATTTAACGCGTACGTGGCGAGTGCGAGCAAAACGGAGCGAATCGCATTATCGACCAGCATTGGTCAGGCATTCTGCCGATTGATGTTGTCGGATCACTTTGGAATCGTTCATTTTGCTCATATGAGTGAGGTTCTCGGCAAGGCTGCCCACTCTGCTTTCGGCGGCATGCGCGTCGAGCGAGTTTGTAAAGGGGACGTCCCTGACTATCTTTGCGGAGACGACCGCAACCCTTTTCTTGCGGAGGCAAAGGGTCGCTTCTCGGCAATTAAATTCGAAAACGCGACATTCAACGACTGGAGAGAGCAGTTCAAGCGTGTCCGTGTCGTTGACAGCCAAGACATTCCTCGAACCACCAAAGGCTACATCGTGGCGACAAAGCTGGTCACCGATGCAAGCCCGGCGACGCAGCGGGCTGCCACCTTCGTAGAAGATCCTGATACTGAGGGTGAACCGCTCACGCGCGAGCAAAGCCTGCTACTCGCGAGAGGTGCCAAGGCGATTCACTACAGCCGAATCTTTCAGAAGTTACAACTTACGCCGTTCGCTTCGGCACTCAGCCTGGGATACGCCCTTAAGCCCGGCTATCCGCATTCGGCGCAGTGGCGGGCAAGCTGGGGCGATAGCGCCGCGGCAACTCGTCCTCTTTCGCAGAAGAAGCCCGAGGAACGCGGCGACGCGGAAGCAGCCCGTGCCTCCTCGCAGCAACGCCAGTTCCGGGAGAATATGGCGCGCCTGCTCATGCTCGGCATGCTCTTCGGCGCGATGGACGGCGGCGGCGAATCCAGCTCCGGCTCGGGCGCATGCACCGCCGGATACTGGCAGAATGCCGGGGGGCCGGGGCAAACATGGGTCTGCACCGCGCACGGCAAATAGCCCCGCGCCCCCAAGCAAACGCCTGACGGACGCCCCGCCGTGACGCCATGCTCTTGCACCCTTGTTCCTATGTCCCAGGGATACATCCTCGGCCGCCGTATCTCCGCCCCGCGCAGGATCGGCTTTGCGTCCCCTGAACCGGCGCAGGCCGGTGAACTGATCACCTACTCGGGCGGAGGCCACCTGATGACCTTCGCGCCCACGGACACGGGCAAGACCTCCGGCCGGTCATCTGCAACGCGCTCAAACATCCCGGCCAGCTCATCGTCCTCGACATGAAAGGCGAGGTTCACGCCGCGACGGCCGAGGCCAGGCGGGCGATGGGGCAGGAAGTCCATGTCCTCGACCTGCGCGACGAGGGAACAACCGGCTCGCTTAATCCGCTCGACCTTGCCGCGCATTGCGGCACCGAGCCCGCCGCCGTCGCCCGCAGCTTCGCCGCGGAACTCATCGAGCGCCCCGCCAATGAGCGCGACCCGTTCTGGAACAACTGGGCGGAGACGATCATCGCGGGCGGCACGTCATGGCTGCTGGCCAACCGCCCGCACGAGGAGCGCCGCTTAAGCGCGCTCTTCGATCTCTTCACTAACGACGATGTCGTCTATCGGATTGCCGTCCTGATGGACGACAAGGAGATCCTCAATAACCGCGCGGCGAGGGCCGCGTTCGCATCTTTTCTCCAGCTGCCCGACCGCGAGACGAGGCCCAGCGTGCTCGGCACGGTCCAGAGCCATTTACGGCTTTTCGACAGCGACCTCACGCGCAGGCTCACCGATACTACGAGCCTCGACCTCGACGCCTTTATCGCGGGCGAACCCATGTCGCTCTACATCATCGTCCCTCCGATTCGCCTCACGGCCTACCGCCCGCTTTTGCGCCTCTGGCTCTCCGGGCTGATACTCGCCATGACCCGGCGCAAGGCTCCGCCCGAACACCGCACCCTGATGCTCTGCGACGAGATCGGCAACCTGGGCCGCATCGACGCCCTGCTTACCGCCGCAACGCTGATGCGCTCCTGGGGCCTCACCCTCTGGACCTTCTGGCAGAACGTGGCGCAGATGCAGGCCTACGGCGCGCAGGCGAACACGCTTCTCGACAATGCCGCGGTGGTGCAGACCTTCGGCGCCAGGAACCGCCGCATGGCGCAGGATCTGGCCGCTATCTTCGGGGACATTTCAGGCGAGGAGATCATGCGCCTGCGCGAGGGCGAGCAAATCCTGCTGATTGAGGGCAGGACGCTGCGCTGCGCACAAGTCCGCTACTACCATCCGCAACCCTTCGGCCCCGGCAGATCCTGACCGCCGCACCGTGCTCTCGGTACGCGTCCATCGCGGTTGCCAGCGTTAGCCCCCTGCTCTTTCCGCTCCCTCCGGCCCCCTGCGGTCTCGCTTCTGGCGCGGCGACATAAGCGGGCGGCGCTCGCGCGTCAATAACGAATTTTCCCCTGCGCTTAAAGGGCGCGCATTCCTCGCGCGAACAAAATTCTATGACCCGCAAGCTGTCTGCGCCCGCTGGAACTGTCGCCGCAAGCGAGACCGCATGGGGCGGTCTCCATGTACCAAAAAGGAGCAGCTATGGCTATGATTGCAACCTTACATCCGGTGGAGACCACAACGCCCGTGAACGGCCACTCCATCGCCTCGATACCCCTTAACAAGCTCATCGCCTGGGATGGCAATGTCCGCAAGACCGGCGCGGAGGCAGGGCTCGATGAGCTTACCGCCTCCATCGCCGCGCACGGCGTCCTGCAATCCCTTGTCGTGCGCAAGGCAGCCCGCGGCAAATTTGCCGTCATCGCGGGCCGCAGGCGCTTTCGCGCCTTGTCCAGGCTCGCGGAAGCCGGGACTATCGCGCACGACGCGCCGGTGCCCTGCCGGATCGTGCCGGGATCGTCCGACGCGACCGAGATTGGGCTTACGGAGAATGTGATGCGCGCCCCGATGCACCCGGCGGATCAGTACGAGGCCTTCCGCGACCTGGTCGATGCGGACCATACGCCCGCCGACATCGCCGCGAGGTTCGGCATCCGCGAGGAGGCCGTGAAGAGAATCCTCAGGCTCGCGCGCGTGAGCCCCGTGGTGTTCGAGGCCTACCGCGGGGCAGACCTGAACCTTGAACAAGTTCAGGCCTTCGCCGTGACCGACGACGCGCAGGCGCAGGAACGCGTCTTTGCCGAGCTTGACGCCATCGGATATGACCCAAGATCCATCCGCCGCGCCCTTACTCGCGACGACACTGCCGGCACCGACAAGCGCGCGCGCTTTGTCACCGTCGCCGCCTACGAGGAAGCGGGGGGCGCTTTAAAGCGCGACCTGTTCACCGAAGGCGACGCCGGAGTGTTCCTGCTCGACTCCCAGCTGCTTAACCGCCTCGCCCTTGAAAAGCTCGAAGCCGAAGCCGCGAGCGTGCGCGCCGAAGGCTGGAAGTGGGTAGAATGCGCGCTGGAATTCGGGTTTGAGCAGCTGCCGGACTTCAAGCGTGTGTATCCCGAGCGGCAGCCACTCTCCGAGGAGGCCGAGGCCGAGCAAAAGCGGCTCTCCGAGGAATATGAAGCTCTATTCGATTCGCAGGACGAACACGACGAGGCGACCTCCGCGCGGCTTGACGCGATACAGGAGCGCATGGAGGAACTGGAAGACTCGGGCGAAGCCTTCACACCCGAGCAGCTGGCCATCGCCGGGGCCGTGGTCACGATTGACTACGACGGCGAACTCAAAGTGGAGCGCGGCCTCGTGAGACGGGAAGGCCTGCCGCAGGACGACGGCACCTCCCATGACGCGGGTTCCGGCGATGATGACTCGCCGAAGGAGAAGCCGCCCTTCTCCGCCACGCTCGTTGAAAGACTGACCACGCACCGCTCTACCGCCATTGGCGCAAGCCTCATGGCGCAGCCGGACGTGGCGCTTGCAGTTACGGTGCATTGCCTTGCGGTCCAGCTCCTGAGCGGCTCAAGGTACGACGGCGTCCTGCAACTGAAAGCCTTCCCGCCGCGCTCCGCCGAACCCACACAGGGCGGCGATGCGCTCAAGGAAGCCGCCGAGCACTGGCGCGCGCAATTGCCGCAGGGCAAGGAAGCCCTGTGGCACTGGTGCCTCGCGCAGGAGCGTGACACGCTGCTCAAGCTTCTCGCCTTCTGCGTCGCGCTTCTCGTGGACGGCGTCAGGCGCAATAGCGACCGCCCGGACTGCGAGCGGCTTACACATGCCGCTGGACTCGTGACAGCCTTGAAGCTCGACATGCGGGAATGGTTCACGCCCACGGCCACGAACTACTTCACCCGCGTGGGACGGCCGGAAGTGGTGAAAGCCATCACCGAGGCCAAAGGCATCCCGGCCAAACGCTCCTGGGACAAGCTCAAGAAGGCCGAGCTTGCCGCTTTCGCGGAGCGCGAAGTGGCGGGCACCGGCTGGCTTCCCGAACCTATTAGGGCTTAAGGAGGCGGCGATGGACGATGGTTTCAAGCCGCTGTTTCCGCTTGGACGTATCGTCTCCACGCCCGGCGCCCTCGACGCGCTTGCCGCCGAGGGCGCCGATGCCGTGGCGCTTTTGAAGCGCCACGTCTCGGGCGATTGGGGAACCTTATCGGAGGAAGACCGGCAGGAGAACGAACTCTCCGTGAAGGAGGGTTTCCGCATCCTCTCGGCTTACGTTCTGCCGAGCATCGGCATCAAGCTCTGGATCATCACCGAGGCCGACCGCTCCGCGACGACCCTGCTCTTGCCGAATGAGTATTAGCCGACACCTCCTGGGATGGGGCGGCTTACGCAGCCGTCCCCATCGCCAGCTCATTGACCCCGGAATGATCGTCAGATAGCCTTTCAGGCCGGATGATCAAAAACCCGCTTATTCGGCAAGATCCGCTTGGCCTTTGGAGCCTATGGGCAGGCGAGATTCCGCTCGCCAAGGCCGTTTGGCTGTATGGCTTCATGGTCTTTACGTCAATCTATGGCTTTGTGGTCTCACTGCCCGGCACTGCACCTCATACGATCTTGAGCAACACTCTCGACATCCTCTTGTATGCTCTGGTCGGATTTGAAATGCTCTACGCGATAATCTGGTCCGTTGGCGTTTGGCGGAGCTGCGGAAAGTACCAGGGTGCCCTCATTTGGAGGTATTTGTCATACTTCTTAGTGGTCACTGAGGTGTTTGCCACCATCAGCAATCTCGGCTCGATTACCTATGCCTTAACCCGATGAAGCCCATTCGCTTCCTGACTCCGTGAGCGTCCGCCACGCTCCGTCCCCTTCCGGTCTCCTCTCCGCATCCCATGCCTGCCTCGTTCTGTTGCCGGCCACGGTGCAGCCGCCGCTCGCTAGGGTCAATAACGCATTTTCCCCTGCGCTTAAAAGGGCGCGCATTCCTCGCGAGGCAAAATGCTATGACCCGCTCCCTTGGACGCCTGCTTATACCTGGCCGCAAACGAGGCCGCATAGGGCGGCTTCGGCAAACCAAAAGGAGACAAGTTATGGCTTACAACATCGGATTCTTCAAAAAGACGGACACGGGCTTTGCGGGCAAGATCGAAACGCTCAGCCTCAAGCTTCCGGCGGAGTTCACGCGGGTGCTCAACCGCACCAACGAGAACGCGCCGGCCTTCGAGATCTACTCCGGCGACTTGCGCCTGGGCGCGGCCTGGGAGCGCAGCGGCAAGAGCGGCAAGTACCTGTCGGTGAGCTTCCACGATCCCGCCTTCTCGTCCGGCTTCTACAATCTCTACAAGAAGAACGGCGTCGAGGACAGCTACGACCTGACCTTCGAGCGCCCGCGTGCCAAGCGCGAGGACAAGTCCGACGCCAAGACCGCGGCGTAACCTACCAAAGGGGCGGCAGCGATGCCGAGCTTTCGCTTGGCGCAGATCGAGACACTTCGAGCGTTCATTGTGTTTCTCCTTTTCGGTTTGTGGATGGTATTGGGGCGGCGGTATCGACTGCCGCCCCTTTCAGCGCGCTATCCCGCCTTCTTTACCAGCGGCGGGATATTGTCATTGGCATGCTCGGGCGGAACTTCCACGGCCCTGCGGCCTTCCGCTTCGAGATCGCGGAGCCAGCCGGGCTTCTGGCCTTTCGCGTTCCATGCCAGATCGGGCCTGGACGGATGACGGTAATAATGGCCGCCCTGATACGAAGGCGGTTTGCCGTTACCGCCCTTATGGGCTTTGCCCGCGGCGGCATCCTTGAGGCTTAAGCCCGCGCCCGCGAGGATCGCCCTCGCCTCCTCCACCGCCTTGTCCTTGCGCTGCCGGTCGCGTTCTTTCAGCAGCTCGTTTGCGCGGCCTATGACCGCTTTCAATTCGTCATCGCTTAACTCGTTCAGTGAATCGGGTTTCACGTGGGTTCTCTCCTTTGATCTGTGCCAGCAGTTCGCCGAACTCCGGGTAAGACCGGATGCGGGTGATCACGGGCTCGTTTTCCTGCGGCGTATTGAAGGCGAGCGTGGCGTCGCGTTCCGTCAGTTCCACCAGATGCCGCCTGCGCATGTCATCGATGTCGCGAAGCAGAAGCTCCAGGCGGTGGCCCTCGACCTCCAGCACCCGCTCGCCGAAGAGAATCGCGATGCGTTCGGTGCCGTCTTCGCTGTCAAGCCATTGATAGCCGCGGTACTCCATGCACGGGAATCCCTCGATGCGCCGCCCGCCCGCATATGCGCCCCGGTGAGATGCTCGGCCTGCAGCGACGGCATGTCAGTTCCGATTGCCGGAAGGTTCGGATCGAGCAGCGCCTCTACCGCGGCGACATCGATACGCCGAAGACGACCAGCTCCACCCGTACCGTCGCCATTCCTCCCAAGACGGTCGGCCGTTTGAAGGAATGGATGGAACTGGTGCCGGAGAACCCGGATGCATGGGTATTCGCTTCGGAGAACCCTTCCACCCCGATGTGGAGGGACAACGTGTGGTACCGGCACATGAAGCCCAAGCTGGAAACGGTTGGGCTTCAGTGGGCCACGTTTCAGGTGCTGCGCAGAACGCATGCAAGCCTGGGCCACGATGCGGGGATCGATCCCAAAGTCGCGGCCGACCAGCGCGGACACGGTATCGGCGTGGCGATTGATGTTTACACCAAGGCGGCCCTGTCCAGGCGCGCCGAAGCGGCTGAACAGCTCGAAAACGCCGTTCTCACCGCTTAACTGAGTGAAATGGAGTGAAGGAAGTTGCTGGATTCGCCCAAGTTATTGAAAAGATGGAGCGGGAGACGGGACTCGAACCCGCGACGTCCAGCTTGGGAAGCTGGCATTCTACCACTGAATTACTCCCGCCTGCCTTGCTTTTCTTCTATTTACCTGTTTTCAAAGGACTTAGGCCGCTCTACCGCGAGTCTATTCCGTCTATTGCGTCCATCCAAAACCATGGGTTTTGACCGCAAAATGGACAGTAAAGTGGACAGTAAACCAGTCTGGGAAGCCTTCGCCTCTGCCCTTCTCGTTTACTGTCCACTTTACTGTCCATCCCACGACAGATTCAACATATCACAAGTGGACGTTGACCCGGTGAACGCGGAGCCCGACTTGGCGGCGGAGTTGGCGTTGACCAAGAGAAGTGGGTTCTCCCGTATGTTCATGCCTTCCACATTTGCCCGGCCAGCGAGCTATTCTTCGTTCCTTTTGCGCCGCAGTAAAATCACCGCCAGCAAAACGATTCCCAAAGCCATGCAAATGATGCGAACCGTTGACGTATCCATCCCGATCTCCCTCCGCGGCGTTCTTAATCGCGATAAGCCGTGATTGATCTATCGGATGAAACTAACGTAAGCGTTAAACGTCTCAGGTCCACGTCTCCTCCTCTTGCGCGGCAACTTGTGCGAGGGCAGCCGCCAACGAAGGACGGGGAGGAGGGCGAGGGGGCAGGATTGGACCCAGCGCGTCCGTAACTGTCACCGGGGAAGCCCATCCTTCCCCAAGCCGGCTACACGGGACAGACGGCCGAGCTTTCCCAGAATTGTTAGAAATTCTGAAGACGTTACGGTCCCTAGATGTCCAACGGAAAGAACAAAGTAGCCTCGAAATTTGACGTTGAGCGCCAGGCACTCAAACACACTTACCACACGCAAGCACGGATTAGGAGCGCAGAGAGGTGAGATCCTGATCTGGCGCTAGGAACTGCCAATTAACACACCAGTCAGAAACACTAGCGCCCCGCCCAAGCCGACTTGCATTGCGGCCGACCACACCGGCGTCTCCATGTATCGATGACGAATCCAGGAGATCACCGCCAGTTCCACGATCACGACGATTACTGCCGCGGCCATGGCGATGCGGAAATCGTGCACCAGGAACGGCAGCGTGTGACCCACGCCTCCCAGCGCCGTCATCAATCCCGTGATCGCACCGCGCATCCAGGGATGCCCGCGGCCGGTCATGCTTCCGTCGTCGGAGAGCGCTTCGGCGAAGCCCATGCTGATGCCCGCGCCGAGCGACGCCGCCAAGCCGACCACGAACGCCGCCCACGGATTCCGAGTCGCCAGCGCCGCCGCGAACACAGGCGCGAGTGTGGAAACCGAACCATCCATCAAACCGGCCAGCCCCGGCTGCACGATCTGGAGCACGAACAACCGGCGCCGCGCATCGTCCTCGGCCTGCTTGGCGTCCGGCGGCAGCAGGTTCTTCTCCAACTCCTCCGCCCGATTCTCATGCGAGTACTCTTCTTGCGCCAGATCGTCCAGCAACTGCCGGATGCCGGCGTCGCTCGCCCGCGCCGCGGCTTTCAGGTAGAATTGGCGGCTTTCCACCTCCATGGTGCTGGCCTGCTTGCGAACTTCTTCTAAACGCAGAGGCCGGATCAGCCACACGGGCCTACGTTGCACGAAACCCTTAACATCCTGGCGGCGAATCAACGGGATGTGTTCGCCGAACTTCTGCCGGTACAGCTCGATTAACCTGCGCCGGTGCCCCGATTCTTCTTCCCGCATCCCGTCGAATACCGCTGCCGAGGCGGCAAAGTCTTCACGGAGCCCTTCGGCGTAGTCGGCGTAGACGCGCTCGTCTTCTTCCTCGAGGGTAATCGCCAGCGCGAGCATTTCACGCTCGGAGAGATCGTCAAAGTTCCGCATCCTTACCAGTGTGCGCGATTCGGGCCGCGCGCGGTTAGACAGGGATGGAGCCGCTCCTGTCCGAGCGCCGCAATCGAACTGCGCTACGGCGCTGGCAGGTTCACTGGGAGGGTGATCGAACCGATCGCGTTGGAGCCGCGGTCGTAGACAATCAGGCGAACCTTCTTGAACGGATCGGCCAGGGAAAGGTTCTGCGACACGCCGATACCCTCGTTCAGAGCTTTGTCGCGCTCCTGAGTTGTGTAGTGCAGGTCCAGCGGCACGACTTGGGAACCTTGCGCCCGCCCATCGGACGTGTAGCCTACGAGCGCAATTCTCAACTGGCCGTCGTAGTGATCCCCTCCTTCAGCCAGAGCGATGTCTTTCGCGTCGATGCGCGCGTCGAAGTGGCCCACTTGCTTGTTTTTCGGATCCACCGAAAGGCTGGCCCGCAGCCCGATCTCCGCCGCGTCGAACGGGGTCGCGACCAAGGCCCGGATCGCCTGCTCGGACTGCGCTCCCGGCGCGTTGGCCCAGGCATAATAGCCGGTCTTGGCCTGGAGATGCACGCCTTTCCGCTTACAGGTGACGCGAAGTTTGTGAAACTTGCCGTCCCAGTTGTTTTCGGGCGCATAGTATCCGATCTGGTAGCTGATGCGTACGTCGTTCATCGCCTGGATTACGGCAGCCCCGATGTCCTTTCCGGAGCTTGGGCGGCCTCCCGTCACATTCGCGAACTCTTCCAGGGTCGCGATGCTTTGTAGACCCAACCCGGTGCCTCCGGTAGCGCCGTCGCCTCCCGAGGCGGCCCCGATCCGGTCCGGACTTCCGAGCATTACCTGACGCACCGGATAGATCGCCACGCCGGATCGTTCCAGAGCCTGGCTGAACAGCCGCATTTGCGGCGTGAAATCCACGAAGTCGCCGGTATCGGACCGCATGGGTCCGAGACCAATTGGCACCCCATCGGTAACCCAGACAAGGTTCTTGCGCCCCGGCACTCGGGATAACTCGACGGCCATTTGGTCCAGGCCGGCAAAGGTCAGCTGCACCCGAATGGCGACATCGACGTCTACCGGGCGGACGCGCAGGACGGCCTTCAGCGCCTGGTCCAGCAAAGGCTTGATCTGTTTGGTCCAGGGCGCCGTTCCGGGCGGGGAGCTTTCCCCTCCGGTGGGCAAGCCATGGACGGCGAACAAACGGCCTTCAATGTCCAGAATGTACAAGTACAGGTAATCCGCGCTTTCGAGATTCTCCAGACTGTGAACGATCTGGTTGGCAGAGTAGCCGCGCGATCCGAAGCTTTGGTTCATCAAGTCGAACAGAATGACGGTGGCGTGAGGGATCCCCGAACCGGCCCGATTCGAGAATTCGTTCGGAGCCAGATGAGGAGCCTGCCACAGCGAACCGTCACGATGGCGAAAGAAGACCAGTTTCTGGGGCTTTCCGGCGTCGGTTACCTGGAAATCGTCGAGCGTCAGGTCGGTGACCGGCTGGGCGTGATTGTCGAGAGCGACAATGTTAAGATCTAAAAGCCTCGGCCCTGACGAATCGTCTCCGCGAAAAACGGCGCAAGACAGGACGAACAACGTTGCGATCCGGAATCGCATAACTGCACCTCCGCTACCTGACGGCCGTACGCCTCGAAATGTACGCTCAAGAACCGCCTCCTATCATAATCAAGTGCGAACCGTCCGCGGAACCGCCGCTCCGCGCGACAACCGTCTCGCGTTCACCGCCTCGATCTCGAGCAGTCTCCCGACCGCTCGGACAGACCTCGAAAACGGCGTCCGATCTCCGGCTCGGGCGGCACCCGTAATTCTTTCGCGACGTGAGAACCCGTTTCGATAAGAATCCCTAACGACGCTCGCGCTTGTCGGCGATCACTTTTCCTTGAAACATCACCAGCCGGACTCTTTCGAGTGCATGTATGTCCGCTAGCGGATCGCCTTCCACCGCCAGGAGGTCTCCTTCCATCCCAGTGGTGAGGCGGCCAAGCTTCTGCAGACCCAATAAGATCGCGCCTTGGATCGTGCCTGCGGTGAGCGCCTGTCGCGGCGTCATGCCGTACTTCACATCCGTCACCAGCTCATCGAGAACCGTCACGCCGCCGGGACTGTAGAAGGTATCGGAGCCGGCCGCCATGGTCACGCCGTTCTTCAACGCGAGTTGAAAGCTCGGAAAATGCGATTTGGCGAGAGTTCGTGCCTTGGACATCATGACTTCGGGCAGATGCTGGCGCTCTCCGAAGGTTTGAAATGTATCGACGACGTTCAACGTGGGAACCAGGGTCACTCCGTGGGCTTTAGCGTAGTCGACCGCTTCCTGGTTGAGCTCCGAGCCGTGTTCGATGGAGTCGACGCCGGCTTGCATGGCTTCCATGATGGAGCGGAGATTTTCGGCGTGTGCGGCGACTTTCAGATGATGCATGTGCGCTTCTTCCACGGCGATGCGCATTTCAGCGAGCGAGAGATGGGCGTCGGCGGGCGAATCGAGCAGGGACCCGACGCCGCCGGAGGCAGCGAGCTTGATCACTTTCGCGCCGTACTTCACCTGAAGCTGGACGGCGCGCTCGGCGTCCTCGGGCGAGCTGACGAAGCCGTTCAACGGAGTGTAGAGATCGTTCAAAGGCATTGAATAGGGGAGAGCGAATCGATCGCCATGGCCGCCGGGGATGGTGAGGGCGTGGCCCGCGGGGATGATGTGCGGACCCGGGATGGTGCCGTCGTCGATGGCGTTGCGCATGGCGACATCGATGAAGTCGCCGCTGCCGAGGACGCGCAGTGCGGCGACTCCGGATTGCACCGCGTAGCCCACGGCCTGCGCCGCTTTGAGCGCCGAGTAGGCCGGAGATGGCGTATCGAGAAAAGGCCCGGTCCATAGGTGGCAGTGCGCATCGAGGATGGAAGGCATGACGGTGTAAGCGCTCAGGTCGATGCTGCGCGCGCCAGCCGGCGGCTGCACGTTCGCTCCCGCGGAAGTCACCGTTCCGTCCGTGATGATCAGTGCGCCTGGCGAGATGGGCGACTGGGTCGCGTCCAGCAGCAAGTGGCCGGCTTTCACGTAGACGACATCCTGAGCGTACAGCGACGCGCCGAAGAATGCGAACAAAAACGCAATCCGATTCATGAGACGCATTGTAACCGGAAACCGGCGGGCCGGTATCACGATCATGCTCGATCTGATTCTTGCGGTGAGAATGTTCGGGAAAAACCTCGCGTTCAGCCTGGTGGCGACGATTACTTTAGCGCTAGGAGTCGGCGCCAACACAGCGATCTTCAGCGTGGTGAAAGCGGTGCTGTTGAATCAACTTCCGTACCGCGATCCGGACCGCCTGGTGACAATTGCGGAAGCGGAGCCGGGAACGGTTCGGCCTCTCACGGTCGATTTCACCACCACGTACGATTTGCGGGCGCGCAGCCGGTCCTTCGAGTCGATGTCGCTCTACCGTGGCTGGCGGAGCGCGCTGATCGGCCAGGGCGATCCGGAACTGATGAACGGGTTGCGCGTCAATTACGATTACTTCGACACGCTCGGCGTGAAGATGCGGCTGGGGCGGACGTTCGCCGCCGAAGACGACCGGGCGGATCGATGGAACCACGTCCTGATCATCAGCGATGGACTATGGACGCGGAATTTCGGTAGAGATCCAAACATTGTTGGGCGCACCGTGCGTTTGAATGAATCGACGTTCACTATTGTCGGCGTGCTGCCGGCAAATTTCCGGCCCGTGCCGCTCGGGCAGTCCGACGAGGCTCGGGATATTTTCGCGCCGCTCGGGTATGAACTGAATCAAGCGTTTGCGTGCCGGGGGTGTCAGCATCTGCGGTTGATCGCTCGGCTGAAATCGAGTGTAGGGACGCGTGAGGCGAGCGCGGAGTTGAATGCGGTGCTGGCCGGAATCGTGCGGGAGCACGCCGATGCCTACAATTCCAATGACAGAATGAACATCACGCTGCTGCTCGAAGAGGTCTTTGGGCAGGTTCGTACGGCGCTTTGGGTGCTGCTGGGCGCGGTGAGTTTCGTGCTTCTGATCGCCTGCGCGAATGTTGCGAATCTGCTGCTGGCGCGGGCCACAGGGCGCGCCAAGGAGATCGCCTTGCGGACAGCGCTCGGCGCAGGACGCGGGCGGCTGATCCGGCAGATGCTGACGGAGAGCCTGGCGCTCGCGCTGGCGGGAGGAGTCGGCGGCATACTGCTCGCGGTGGGGGGAACTTCGGTGCTTGCCTCAGCCGCGCCGCGCGAGATTCCTCGCATCGTCGAGGTGAGGATCGACGTCATGGTGCTGCTGTTCGCGGTGGGCGCCAGTTTGCTTGCGGGAGTGCTGTTCGGGCTCGCGCCGGCGCTACGGGCATCGCGCGCGGATCTGACGGACGGGCTTAAAGGAAGATCGACGGGAGGCCGCGGCACAGTGAATCTGCGCGATGCTCTGGTCACGGTGGAGTTTGCGCTAGCGTTTGTTCTGGTGGTGGGAGCAGGGCTGCTGGGAAAGAGTTTCGTCCATCTGATGAACGTCGACCCGGGCTTCGATGCGCGAAACCTGCTTACGGCCAACACTTACGTTTACGCCAAGCGCTACGCGGATCCGAGAGTGGAGCTGAACTACTACAGCCAGGTCTTCGATCGTTTGCGGGCGAACGGAGAATTTGAAAGCATGGCGATGGTCAGCACGCTTCCGTTTACCAACTTCGATCGCGCGCTGATCCATATTCAAGACCGGCCGCTGGCGAATCCGAACGAAGCACCCGACGTCGACCGCTATTCCGTCAGTCCGGATTATTTTCATGTGATGCGCATCCCGCTCAAGCGCGGGCGCTGGTTTACTGAGCAGGACCGGCGGGGATCACCCGCCGTGGCGATCGTCAGCGAATCGTGCGCGCGCACGTTGTTTCCGAAGGAAGACGCGATTGGGAAGCATATCCAACTCGGCGGGCGCGACGACAACAAGCCGTGGATGACCATCGTCGGGGTGGCGGGCGATGTTCGTCAGTACGGCCTGGATCGCGCGCCGAATATGGAAGCCTATATTCCTCAGGCGCAGGATCTGAGCTTTACCTATACGTTTGTCGCGCGAACCACCAGGGATCCGCGGCGGATGGAAGGCGCAGTGCGCGCCGCGTTTCTGGCCGTGGATAAGACGCAGCCGCTGTTCGATGTAGTTCCGATGGAGACGTATCTGGCGGCGTCGCTCGCCGAGCGTACCTTCACCCTGGCGCTGCTCGGTTTATTCGGCGTGCTGGCGCTGGCGCTGGCGGCGATCGGGATTTATGGGGTGATTTCGTACGCGGTGAGTTTGCGAACAAGGGAGATTGGCATCCGGATGGCGCTGGGAGCGAAGCGGAGCGATGTGTCGGGGATGGTCCTCCGGCAGGGGTTGGCGCTCACTGCCGCGGGGCTGGCCGCCGGATTCGTGGCGTCACTCGGGCTCACGCGGCTCCTCGCAAGCCTACTGTATGAAGTTCATCCGACCGACATCGCGACGATTCTGGGAGTGGCGGTACTGCTGACTGGGGTCGCACTGACGGGAAGCTACGTACCCGCGCGGAGAGCGTCGAAAGTCGATCCGGCGATTGCTTTGCGCTCCGAATAGCCTGGAAACACAGGACTGCGTGCGAGAGTCATAATGAAGTGTGAGACGTGTTTTTGCGTGGATGTTCGCGGCAGGCGTGCTTGGCCACGCGCAGGTCTCTTCGACGATCTCGCTCAATAACGGCGTCCAACTCGAAATCACCGCGCATCTCGGCCAGCCCACCGGGGAGGAGACTTTGAAAGTCGAGATGGCGCGCGCATCCGGAAACAGCTTTTACCGGATGTTTCGCGATCAGAACGAGCTGATGGTGTTTGCTTATGAGCTGGCAGTAAATCTGTCGCCGGCCGGCGATTCACTACGCGCCACGGCCAGGCCGGTGGAGAATGAATTCGCATCAAGGTTTCCGAACGCGGATGCCGGCAAACCAGTACCGTCGCTTTCTTCGGACCAGGAATTGGGACCGCTCGGGTCGGGGCAGAGCGCCGACATCGGGCTGTTCGAAATTCCCGGGATGGGGCTGAAGGTCAGCGAGAGCATTCGCGTGCAGATGAGTCAGGAGGGCGCGAGCGGCGCGCTGCATTTCATCGGGCTGCGTGTGTCGATCGCCGGCGGACCGCGGTCGCCCGCGCCGGCGGGGTCGGTCGCCGGGCGGTATGCGATGTTCTACATTCCTGGGCGTGGGGGATATTTTTTCGCGACTGAGGATCCGGGCCGTCCTGGGTTCGTGAAGGCGGGGAGCATCGACCGCGCGGAAATGCGCTTCACCCTTGACAACGAAAATTATGTATGTACCGCGAGTGCGCCGATTCTCGGGCCCGGCGCATCCGCGGACTTGTGGGTGTTTCACGACCCGAATTACAAGCCGGAGGGAAACTGGACGCGCATGCCGGATTCGACGCGCGATCAGTTTTTCATGGCCGCCGCGGATTCATTGAACTGGTGGCTTCGATAATCGTCGTGGGCCGATGCAATACAGCGCTTGCGCGGTCCGCAGGAAAAACTGGCCTTCGGAAACGGCGATGGTGCTCAAGCAACAATCGTTCATATTGTTTTCGGCGAGAATTTCGAACTGAGGGGCGGATTTGAGTACCGTGGTCAAGCCGTCTTCATTGGTGATGTAGATCTTCCCGTCGGCGAGAATCGGAGAACTCGAATAGGTGCCCGGCTTCATGCGCTTGGCGCCGTAGATCTGCTGGCCGGACTTGGCATCCAAGCACCACACGATACCTCGATCGTTCACGGAATAAAAATACTTTCCGTCGACCAGCGGCGTGGGAACATCGGGTCCGTTGTTGAACTGCCACAACAGATTGGACTTGGTGATATCGCCACGGCCGCCGATTTTGAACGCCTGAAGAGGACGCTCCCGAGTGGGCGCGTAGACGATGCCATCGCGATACACGGCGGATGCGACGGTGCGGAAGTTGCGATCATGGGTCGGGTTAAAGCCGGTCATGCGCCAGAGTTCTTCTCCGGTTTTCAGGTCATGGCCGGTGACGACGTCGCCGCCCAGAACGATGAGCTGAGTTTCAGCGACGATGGGGGTCGAGTAAGAGTCCGGCGATTCGAGTATCGCGGGTGTGTGCCGTTCCACGCGCCAAAGGGTCTTACCGGTTTTTTTATCGATGCGCAGCAGGTAGGAAGGATCGCGAGTGCGCATTCCATGCAGGACCTGGACATAGAGTGAGTCTTCGAACAGCAGCGGGCTCGACGCGTAGCCCCAGTTGAGACCGAATCGTCCGTAATCCTTTTGAATATCGCGCGACCAGATTTCGTTGCCGGCGAAATCGAAGCCCTTTAGCATGCCCGTTCCGGTGAGCGCCCAGACGTTCTTTCCATCCGTGACCGGCGAGGGCGAGGACATGTTCTGCTTGCGCTCTTTGTGGTCGCCGTCGCCTAGGAGGTCTTTCCACTTGATCGACGGACCGCGGCGATCGACACACCACAGGTACAGGCTGCCGCCTTCGGCGACGTTGAGAAAAACAAAATCGCCCCAAATGATGGGGGTCGCCCCGCTCCAGGCGGGCAACGGGAGCTTCCAAGTGATGTTCTCGCCGGGGGACCAGCGGATGGGCAGATCGGTTTCACCGCTGGTGGAATCGAGGTTCGGTCCGCGCCACTGCGGCCAGTTTTCGGCTTGGAGACCGCACGAGAAGAGAGCGACGGCGATCGCGGTCCTCATACTTTAGGCAGAATACAACACGCCTATTCCGCGCGGAGGGTTTCGAGCAAGGGCGCTCTGGCAATGGCGCGGACGGCCGCGAGCGACGCGATCATCCCGGCGGCCGGCACGGCGAGCAACAGGAGTGCGAGGGATGGATTCGGCAGATGACCTCCGCGGGCCAGGAATGCGGGTGCGATGGCGATGAAGGCGCACGCGGCTCCGATGACTGTTCCAGCGATCAGCAGAAATGCGTTTTCGACGATGACCATGGTGCGAAGATGCTCCGGCCGGTAGCCGACCGCACGCAGCAGCGCCAGTTCCTTTCGCCGTTCCAGGACGTTTCGCAGCAGCACCGCGGCGAGGCCGAGCGTGCCAAGCAGCAGGCCCAAGCCGCCCAGAGCCTGGAAAGTCGATAAGTAGGTGTTCTCGACGCGATGGAAGGCGGCGAGGCGGTCCGGAGTCGACACGACGTCGAATCCGTAGTCGGAGAGACCATCTTCGAGTTGAGCGGCGATGACTGGTGGTCCGTCGACGAGAAAATAGCGGAATCCTTGTTCATCGGGAAAGGCGCGGACGAAGTTGTCTTCTGAAACGATCAGCTCGCTCTGAAAGACACTGTCGTCGAGTGCGGCTAGCAGGCGGAGCTTCGCGCCGCCAACCTCAAGCGTGTCGCCGATCTTCTTGTGGAGCACGTAGGTGATCGAGTTCGCGTCGGCGATGGCGGGTATTGCGCCGTCAGGTTGCGATTCGGTAAGCAATAACCAGGGATTCTTCTTTTCGCCGGTCGATTCGGTGAAAGAGAATCGGCCAAGTTTGATAAAATCGCGACCAGCGCCGAGGATGCGCGGCGTGCGGGGTTCGTAGAGGTTGAGGCAGCTTGAATCCTCGCCCGGACGCAAGCGGAAGGCGTAAAAATGGGCGTCGCGAATGTTCGCGATGTTCAGATTGTCGCGGCCAGCCGCGGTGTTCAGATCCCAGAAGAGGGGCACTTGCGACTCGGCGGCGAAGGGGAATCCTCCGGCGCCTGATTTCGGATCGGACCATGCGACCGGAGCTTGGCGAAAAGCATCGAGCGCGACCACCAGGAACACCGCCGATGCGATCAGAGCGATGGACAGGACGCTGCGGCCGGGTTTGTACGCGGCGTTACGAATCCCAAGGTGGACGACGCTATCTACGGCGCCGGTTTGCGCGCGCAATCGCGCCCATTCATAACAGATCGCAGCGACCAGCAGCAGCGTTCCGGCGCCGAAGAATCCCGCGGCATCGGGAATCACGTGGGCGAACGAGCACGCCACCAGCGCGATACCGCATAGCGCGGAGATCGCCGCGACGATACGGAGGACGCGGGACCCCCGCTCGGGCGCAGCGGAGACGCCGCGAGTTCCCGAGAGCAGATCGCGAGCGCTCGCATGGCGCAGGCTGCGTAGTGTCAGCAGGATGCATACGGACGCGACTAACATTCCTCCGATCGCGCCCGCGGCGACCGAATCCAGCGACACGTGGAGCGTCAATAATCCTGTTCCGACCGCGCCTCGCCACCAGGTGCGCAGGCCATAAAGCAGGAAGGCGGCGTAGGCGACCGCTCCAGCGCTGCCGACGATGGTCCCCGCTAGCGAAAGGACAGATCCTTCCGAGATGAACAGTCTCCGGATACGCGACGCGGGAAAGCCGACAGCCCGCAAGGTCCCGATTTCCCGCAGGCGCTGTTCGATTCCTAGCTGGAAGAATAAACCCGCGAGCAGCAACGCGGAGACAACCAGGAAGAAGCTGAAATACGTGAAATATTCGCCGAAATCGGTGGAACCGTTGGCGGCGGCAAGTGCTTGCACGCGCGGTTGAAAGACGGCCATGCCGAGCGCGGCCGGGTCGATCTTTTCTCTCAACTTTAAAGCAAACGCGTCGGCGTCGGAGGCGCTCTCGATGCGAATAGAGGTCGCTTTGCCGAATCTTGACGCCCACAGCTTCTGTCCGGCTTCGAGCGAAATGAACGCCTTGGGAGCGGTTCGATATTTCTTCCAATAATCCTCATCGCGCGGGCGAACGCGCTTCAAATCGACCGGGAAAGGAGGGTCCCAATCGCCGATTGTGTCTGCCTGTGTGATGCCGGGGTAATCGGGCGTGAAGTCGCGATCGACTGCAATGCCGGTCATTGGAAGAACGCCGGCAAGGTGAAACGAGGCCGAGCGCGTGACCAGGCTGCCGGACGGTTCCCAGTAAAAATAATCGAGCGTGACCGGGTCGCCCACTTTCGCGCCGAGGTCTTTCGCGGCCCAATCGTTCAAGTAGATCGAATCAGGCTGCCAGCCGCGGTCGAGCGCGGTGACCACGGAGTAAGGGACCTCGCGATTGCCGTCGTGGATAGAGTTCGCAAGATACGTGAAGACGGGATGCGCGTTCGCGCCGGCCACTTCTTTCACGGCTTGCGACAGGGCGTCGCTGATCACTGCGCTGTCACTTTCAACCGCCAGCGAATCGCGGTCGGGGAGTGCGCGGATTTTCACGCCCAGATCGTCGAGCGTAACCTTATCTTTCGGAAATACGGCGGAAGCGAGCAGGAGCGTGTTCACGCGGCCGGGCTGCGCCAAGTCGCGTTGCAGGCGCCGCAGGGGCACGAAGACCGCGTAGACGTCGCCCTGCGTGGGGCTCAGCGAGAAATCGCCGAGTTGTTTCGAATCGAGCACGGCGCCCGTGTTCAGGCGAATGGTGCGCCCAGGATCGTCCTTTCTCCCGTGCAGCGACTCAAGCGGAATCGCAGACGGCTTTTCCACCCTGATCAGGATCGCATCGCCGGGCTGCGCTCCCAGCTCGCTGGGCGAGGGCAGAGCTCAGATGAGCGTCCGAGTCCGCTGGCTGAGCGACTCCGTGAAAATTCCAGAAACGCTCGTCGACGCCATACACCGAGACTTTGGCCGCGCGGTGGCGGTCGCGTTCGTGAGTGACCAAGCCTTGCATGACGATCATCGGAGCAGATCCAGGAACTTCGCGGGCCAGTTGCTCACGGAACAACTGTGCGCTCGAAACCACGGCTTCAGTTTTTCCGAGACGCGCGAGCACCAGGTCGCGCAGGCTGGCGCGGACCGAATCGCCCACCACAAGCGCTCCCGTCAGCACAGCCACCGCGGTGGCGACGCCTAGCATCACAGCCAGATTCGTGCGCCAATAGTAAACCAGATTGCGCGCGACCAGCGTACGGGTTCGCATGCGACTAATAAACTTCCCAGCAGCCGGGTGTGATCAGCTCCACCAGATGACCGTCCGGGTCGCGAAAATATAAACTCGATCCACCGCGCGGCCAGTCGACTTTGCTCTCAATTGCGACGCCCAGCTCGACGAGTTCGCGTTCGCAGTCGGCTAATGATTCCGCGGAGATCTTGAACGCGAAATGCAGGTGGCCCGAGCCGCCGTGAGGCGGAATCATGCCACCCGGTGTGTGAATGGGATCGAGGCGAGCCACCCTTTCTGAAGATCAGAAAGACGGCATTTCCAGGAACGGCCAACGCGCAGAAACGATCGTCGGCGGCCAGGCTCGGAAATCCGAAGAGGCGTTGGTAAAAATCAGCGGACCGGGCCACATTTTCAACGTGAACGGCTGTTTCTACGACTCCATTGATCTTCATCGCGCCATTAACTTTCCTTCAATCAACTCAAACGATTTTGGAAAACGAGCGGCGAGTTCCGCACTGTGGGTCACGACAATGAGAATCGCTTTCGAGACCCGGTTGATCTCGAGAAGCAGATCGGCGACGTGCGCGGCGGTATGGCGATCGAGATTGCCGGTCGGCTCGTCGCATAGCAGGAGTTTGGGGGCGCGAATGAGCGCACGCGCGATGGCCACTCGCTGCTTCTCGCCGCCTGAAAGCTCGGCCGGTCGATGCTCCAAGCGCTGGGACAAACCAACCTGATCGAGCAGTTGACGCGCGCGCGATGCTGCTCCGTTATCGGAGGCAACCATCGACGGGATCAGCACGTTTTCGAGCACGGTGCATTGCGGCAGCAAGCAGTGGTCCTGAAAAACGAATCCGACCTCTTTATTGCGAAAGGCCGAGAGGTCTTTGTCGGAGAGCGTGAACGGATTGCGGCCATCGAGCGTCACCGTGCCGCTGGTGGGCGGTTCGAGTGCGCCAAGGATATACAGCAGCGTGCTTTTTCCAGTCCCGGACGGGCCCACGATGGAGATCGTCTCGCCTTGATCGAGTTCCAGGGAAACGCCGCTCAGAATCGGCAAGGGGCCGCGCGGCGTGGGGTACGATTTTGAAACATCGCGAGCTTCCAGCATCAGGAAACAGCCGCGGCTCCCGTGCGCTGTCGAAGGAAGGCCGCGAGCGTCTGCGAGGCCATCTGCTCCACGGTGTAGTGCGCACGAACGCCTTCGTAAGCTTTGCGCGCCAGGCCGGCCCGCAGTTCTGGATCCCGAATCAGCCGAAGCAAGCCTGCGGCCAGATCCCGCGGATTGTCTGGTTCGACCAGGATCCCACCGCCGGTCTTCTCCGCCATTTCGCGGAATGTGCCATGACGCGGCTGAACGAACGGGACTCCAGCGGCCATCGCCTCCAGCACGAAAATGCCTTTCGGATCGGCGTAGACAGTCGGCGTCGAAAGCATGTCCAGCTTTTCGAGGAAAGCGATCTTCTGCTCGCGATCCACCACGCCGTGATAGTGAAATGGGAGATTCCATCGCTCCATCTGGCGCTCGATTCCGTTGAGATACGCGCGATGTTCGGGCGCGATATAGCCGGCGGCTTCGAGAGTGCAATCCGGCTCCTCCGCCCGCACCAGGCGATACGCTTCCGCGAGGAGGTGCAGCCCTTTTTCCGGCGCGATTCGGGCGAAGTAGCCGATACGAATTTTCTGGCCGGCCGGTTTTGGCGCCGGTAGCGACGCGCGGTAGCCCTCCGTGCTGACCCCAATCCGCGCGACTTCCATTTTGTGCTCCGGGATTCCGAGATAACGGCACATGAATTCGGCGTAGTAGTCGCTGACCGCGAGAAAACGATCGACGTGGGGAATGTTTTGCCGGATCAGGCCGAGCGCCCGCTCGCGGTAGGGTTCGTGGAGGCCTTCGAGAAACAAGTCCTCGCCTTGCAGCGTGCAAAAAATCGGCGCATCCAGCGATTTCCTGAGCGGCGCCGCCAGGCCGATCAGGAGCGTGTATGGAATATTAATGATGTCCGGGCGCGGCTCGGATTCCAGCCAGCTCAGCATCTTTCGAAGCTCTTTTTTGAGACGTCCATTTTCCACTTCGAGCATGGAAACGGTCATGGCTCCGAGAAAATGCGGGTCGACGGGAATGGTCCGTTTGGCGGCCGCCTTCAGCGCCACTTTCGAATCCCACAAGCGGTCGAGCAGCCACGGCGTTTTGCGAAACAGCGCCCAGTTTTGTTCGAGATACACGCTGATTCCGCCGAAGAAAATCTTGTCCTGGCTGACATTCGACTCATCCGTGAGCGTGGGTGTGTAAAGCGGAACGAGAGTGACATCGTGGCCCATCCGAAGCAGTGCCGTGGCGAGCGAATTATCGCGTAGGCAAGTCCCGCAATACATGCCCGCGGCCCCGGCGGTGAGCTGAAGGATGCGCACTTTGGACCCAGGATATCAGACGGTTCGGGCGTGATGAAGAAGCTAGCTAATGCGTCATGGCGTAGATCACGTAGTTCACGCCGACGCGAATCGCGAGCCCGGAGAACTTTTCGGGATAGTAGGGGTCGTCGGCGTACTCCCACGCGTCACCGATGTCGGAGTTGTAGGTGATCGCTACCATCACGCGTCCTTTGTCGTCATAGATCCCTCGCCAGTGCGCGCCGATGCTGTCGGGGCCGTTGTTCTTGTATCCCAGCCGTAGATGAGCCTGGCCCGGAACCTGGAACCGGTCGTCGAGATCGTACACGGTGTGAAAGATGGCGTCACTGTCGGGGATGTCGACGATAGGACGGTCGGGAAACACGAAGCCGATTCTCTTGGCGAACTCCTGATATTCGGCCGCGCCGTGAAAATCGTCGGCCATGAAGAAGCCGCCGCGCAGCAGATATTCGCGTAGGATTCTGGCTTCCTCCTCGTTCAGGCCCCATTCGCCCACCTGAACGGCATATAGCCAGGGCCAGTTGTAGACGTCGCCGTTGTCTTCGAGTTCCACGGGTTGCTCGACGGATCGAACGCTCAGGCGAGACAGCCGGCGGAGGGCGAGCGAGAAGTGGCGGTCGGCGCGCGGGTAATCCTGGGTCCACAGCGACATGCCTTTGTGCCAGTCGCCCTGAAAGCGAGGATAGTAGCCGTCCAGCGGTCCAGGAGGGAACATTAAGCGGGCGAAGGCCCACTCGCCCTTTTGCTGATAATCCGCCGGCAAGTCGAACTCAAAATATTCGACGCCGTGATATTGCCGAAACGGGCGCTGGAAGGCAGAGAGCGCGCCCACGAACGCAAGGCCGCAACCAACGCGCCAGAGTGCCTTCCAGGAAACCATGGGTACGGCTCTGAACCGAGCATAGCACCCAGCGGCAACTGGATCAGACCCCGGGATTTCGCGCAAGACTGGTGGTGGCCAGCATGCCGCCCAGTCCCATGGTCTCGACCGCGGACGACGGCACGATCACCATCGAGCCCTTCTCTTTAATCGCCTCATACAACATGTTCATGGCGCGCAAGTGCAGCGCGACCGGATTATCGGCGTAGACTTTCGCGGCGTCGGCGAACTTGTTGGCGATTTGTGTTTCGGCTTCGCCCAGGATAATGCGCGCCTGTCGTTCCCGCTCGGCTTGCGCCTGGCGCGACATCGCGTCTTCCAGCGGTTCCGGGATCCTGACATCGCGAATCTCCACGGCCTGCACGGTGATGCCCCAGGGCGTGGTCTTTTCGTCCAGCACTTCCTTAAGTTCCCGGCCGAGCGTCTCCCGTTCGCTGAGCATTTGCGCAAGTTGATGACGCCCGATCGATTCCCGCAGCCCGGTTTGTGCGCTTAGGGTGATCGCGTCGACGAAATTTTCCACTTCCAGGATAGATTTTTCTGCGTTCCACACCAGCCAGAAGACGATCGCGTCTACGTTCACCGGAACGGTGTCGCGGGTGAGCGTGGATTCCGCGCTGACGCTCGACACGCGGACGCGCTGGTCGATATAGGCGCTTAACGTGTCGACAATAGGCACGATCATGAATACGCCGGGTCCACGCAGGCCGGCGTACTTGCCGAGCCGCAGCAACGCGACCTTTTCCCATTGCTGTACCACTTTGATCGCGAACAGGAAATATAAACCGATGATGGTTCCCGCGAGCGCGGGCCACGGCTGGTTCGAGATCAAGGTTGCGGCCGCGCCTGCTCCCCAGCAAATCGCTGCGACCGCCACGCTGGGGCCATTGAGTGTCGTGTTCCTACGTAAGGGTCGAGCTTTCGCGTCAAACATGGGATTATCTCCTCTTTCTTTCTGTATCCGACAGGAGTTCTCGTAAGGACTCCACTAGTTGCTGCACGGTAAATCCGGCGGCTCCGGCGCGCGCCACGAAATCGCTGACCAGTTGATCGAGTTGCCGGTCTCGCTCCACCTGGTTGTGCTGTGGCTTGCGATTCGAGATGAACGTGCCGGTGCCTTGCTGAGTTTCGAGCACGCCTCGGATTTCTAGCTCGCGATACGCGCGCATAACGGTATTGGGATTGATGGCGAGATCCACGGCCACCTGGCGAACGGTGGGAAGTCTGATCCCCGCTGGAGAGCGATCCCGAGGCGATTCCGCCCTGCACCTGGTCGATGAGCTGGCGATAAACCGGCACGCCGCTCGCCAGATCCAGCCGGAAGCGGAACGGGACGCGGGTGGTCGCTGCCTTAGTCATCTATACAGATAGTGTACTAGTATTATAATACATTGTCAAGAGATTCTTAAAGTCGCCGTGGGCTGGAGGTGGTAGCATTCCCTCTATGAGACTTCGCTGCGCCACGCTGTTGACCCTGCTCGTATTCGCGCTCGCTCCGGCTTACGGACAGAAGAAGCCTGCCGCCAAGAAGGCGCAGGCCGCGCCAGCCACACCGGCTCCTCAAAAGATGGACGAGGAGTACACGCGGCTGATCAAGCAATATTTGCAGGATTCACGAATCACCACGGAACTGGTCGACCACATGCCGGCTTCGGATACCGTGCCATCGCCGCTTGAAGTTTTTCGGCCGCATTCCCGGCACGCCGGGCGAGCTGACCTACGCCAAGGACATCGAATCGCTACTACGAAGCGCTCGCCGCTGCGTCGCCGCGAGCGAAGTTTTGGAGACTGGGACAGTCCGAAGAAGGCCGCGACCAGGTGCTGCTTGCGATCGCCGACGAAGCGACCATCCGGGATCATCGACAAGTATAAAGGACATGCTCGCCGCGCTGGGCGACCCGCGCAAGACCACCGAAGAGCAGGCGCAGCAGCTTCTCCACACCGCAAAGCCGATCTATTGGGTCAACAGCGGAATCCATTCACCCGAAACCGGCGGGCCGGAGATGCTGATCGAGCTGGCCTATCGGCTGATGATCGAAGAGACGCCGTTCATTCAGACCATTCGCAACAACTGATCGTCCTGATCACTCCGGTGATCGAGGTGGATGGACGCGAGCGGCAGGTGGACACTTATTATTACGGCAAAAAGACCGGCAAACAGCGGCCTCCGCTGATGTACTGGGGGAAATACGTCGCCCACGATAACAATCGCGACGGCATGGGCCAGTACTCTGAAGCTGACGCAGAACATCACGAAGGGCGTGCTCGATTGGCACCCCACGATTCTGCATGATCTGCATGAGGCGCAGTCCTATTTTATGTGTCGACGGGAACGGGTCCCTACAATCCGTCGCTCGACCCGATTCAGATCGATGAGTGGTGGCTGCTGGGCGAGACCGAAATCATGGAGATGGCCAAGCGCGGCGTCCCCGGCGTGTGGACGTACGGTTACTACGACGGCTGGGTGCCGAATTATCTGTTCTGGATCGCGCTCACGCACAACTCCTTCGGCCGATTCTATGAAGTGCAGAGCTATGGCCCTGATATCAATGAGAATCTTCGACTTCAGCAGACGGTGACCAGCCATGAATGGTATCGTCCCAATCCGCCGCTGCCATCGATCAAGTGGGGACCGCGCAATAACACCAACATCCAGGAATCGGCGCTCCTGTTCGCGCTGCATCAAGTTGCGAGTAATAGAGAGCTGTATCTCGAGAATTATTGGGCGAAGAATAAGCGTTCGGTCGACAAGGGAAAGAGCGGTCCGACGTATGCGTGGGTGATTCCCGCGGGGCAGCGCCGCAGACTCGATGCAGCGGATATGGTGAACGCCCTGCGTCATCAAGGCGTCGAAGTTCACACAGCGACTTCCGCGTTCAAAGCGGGCGATGTCGAGATCGCGGCGGGCGATTACGTGATTCGCGCCGATCAGCCCTATCGCACCGTCGCCGACATGTATTTCAGCGTGCAGAATTATCCGCCCTCGAATCCGCGTCCCTACGACGACACCGGCTGGACCATGCAGTACATGCGCAACGTCAAGCTGACGGCGATTTCCGATAAGGCCGTGCTGGATCATCCGATGACGATGCTCAGCGCGGACGCAAAACCCGCCGGGTCGATTGACGGCAGCGGGAGCACGCTAGTGATCGACCATACCACCGACAACGCGCTGATGGCGTTCCGGTTCAAGAACGCCGGCGTGAAGATGCTGGCGGCTGAGGACGATTTCACGATGAACGGCCATCAGTTCCGCGCCGGAGCGTTCATTATCCCCAACGCGGACGCGAATGTGCGCGCTTCGCTTCAACAAGCGGGTCTCAACGCGTGGGCCGTTGCATCGGCGCCTTCGGTGAAGACTCACGAGATGAACGTGCCGCGCATCGGTTATGTGCACTCCTGGCAGCGCACGCAGGACGAAGGCTGGGTGCGCGCGGCGCTCGATAACTACGGCGTGCCATACACTTATTTCGCCGACCAGAGGCTGCGCGACGGCGGTTTGCGCGCCAAGTATGACGTTATCATTTTTCCGCACGTTGGCGGAAATTCGCAGTCGCACTTGACCGGTATTCCGAAGGTGGGACCCGACCCGGTGCCGTATAAGAAGTCGGAGATGACGCCGAACCTGGGCGTCCTCGATCAGAGCGACGACATTCGCGGAGGAATGGGAATTGAAGGACTGGCGGAACTCGCCAAGTTCGTACAGGAGGGCGGCACGTTGATCACGGAAGGATCGACCGCGGCGTTCGTTGCCGATTATGGACTGACCAGCGGCGTCACAGTGGAACATCCGGCGCAACTGTTCGCTCGCGGATCGATTCTGCGGGCGATGATCGCCGACAAGAAGAGCCCGATAGCCTACGGATACGATGGCAAAGACTTACCGGTGTATTTCAATCAAGATCCGGTGTTCAGCGCGGGCGGCTTGCCGGGCGGATTCGGCGGCGGCGGTGGACGGGGCGGCGGCGGTGCGGACGCAACGGCTCAGAACATAACGCCTAACGCGGTGCCGATCCACGTTTCGCCATGGGACCAGAGTACACCGGCGGTTGCCGCGCAGCCATCGCCGGCCGAGGACATGGCGGCTATGCGGCAGCAGATGCGCGCCTTCGGGATCGTTGAGGATGCGCGTCCTCGCGTGGTGATCCAGTTCCCGTCAAATCCGAACGATATGTTGCTCTCTGGAACGCTGGCCGGGGGACAGGCGCTATCGGGACGCGCGGCGGCGCTTGATGTGCCGCTGGGAAAAGGGCATATCGTCATGTTTGCGCTACGGCCTTTCTGGCGCTGGCAGACGCAGGGGACCTATTTCCTGGGCTTCAACACGATCCTGAACTGGGATCATTTGGACGCCGGCAAGGAAGAGCCTCGCCAGTCGCGGAGAACCGGCGCGCAGCGGTAACCCAGCGCCCTTATTGTCCAGCCGCCTTCGCCTCCACGGCTTCCTGGCGCGATGTTTCGTGCGCTGCCTTTAGAGCTTCGCGGAGTTTTGGCTGTTGGTTGTGCCAGAACTCGGAATACATCGTCTGCATGCGCGCGTCCACGATGCGGGACAGCACCAGCGACATAGACAAGCTGGCGACCAGCGGGATTGCGAGTTCGGGATCGGTCGCCAGGCGTTGCAACGAATGGAGTGCGGGCGTGAAGTCCATGGTGGCGGTCCTATAGAGCACTAGAAACGCGTGCTTCGCGATCACCCACGGCTTCAGTCGGGACTCGCCCACTGGAACCAGGGCGGCCAGCACCATCGCCGTGCAGGTGATCAGGTAAAGATAGTAGGAGAAGACGCCCAGTTTGATGGTGTTGGGCATTTGCTCGAGCAGCGGGCCGGCCGAATGCGACGCGCGCAGAACCATTTTTAGCTGCCGGGCGCGTTCGTTCGATGCATCGTCGATCGCGGGGTTCCCGGTAGCGGTGGTTACGATCAAGGCATCTGGGTCGAGATTTCCCGGCGCGTAATCTTCGGTGCCGTGCGCGATGCGTTCGAGCACGCTCACGTGGATCGCGGGAGTTTCGCCCGCAGCAGCCGCGCACATCTTTCTCATATCGCGTGGCAGCCACCGGTAAAACACGCCCAATCCCGCGCGCGGATCGTACAGCTTGTCGTCGACATTGGCATGCTGGTGATATAAGTCGCGATCCGTAGCGATCAGCCGCAGGCCGAAGCCGTGCGCCTTCCACATCATCCAGTCGAGCGCAACCAGCGACATGCCTTGCTTGGGATAGCCTCCTCCGACATTCGAATGGGCGCCTGAAAACCAGGCTTGTTCGATGCGGTCATCTTTTTCCCAAAGCAAAGGATGAAACGTGTGCCGCTGGTCGTCGATAGAAATCGCATGGCAGGCGTGCCGGACCGATGAGTTCAGTTTCTGATCCGGAAACTTGTAGCGGTAAATGGTCGCGTTGATGATATCGCTGATCCGGAAGGGCGTGCCGACGGCATCGACGGTATCCCACACGCCCACGAACTGGATGGGAACGTCGCCGGGAAGGCAATATAGATCTCGGAACGCCTGGGTTTCGGCTGACGGATCGGGCTCCCGGAGAAATATTTTGGCTAAATCGGTCCGGTAGTATTTGCGGTAAACACCGTATGCTTTTTTCACCGCGGATTCGAGGGCGCCCGCCGAGTCAAGCTTGCTGGTGTCGAGAATTCCGCATCTATTGATGAGCCCGCCCAGGGTGCGTACAGTGAACGCACCGCGGCTGAATCCGAACAGGAAGATTTGGTCCCCGGGATCGTAGAGTCGGCACAGTTCCTTGTAAAGCAGCCGGACGTTGCGAGTCAGGCCCCATCCAGTGGCGCCGGCGAAGATTTTCAGCGGTTTGAGGCTTTCGGTTCCGACGCCGTCGTCATAAATGGCGACCTGCGGCGTCAGGGTTGGGTCGAATCGATGCCCGTTCAGGTCCACGGCCTCGAACAGCTTAAAGACGTTGGTCCCGCGATCCTTGATCGCCGTGTTTCCGGTCCCGTCCGAACAAACGACGATATGTTTCGACATGCCGCGTTTATATCACAGTTTATTCAAGAACAAAATGGCTAAGAATACTTAGTCGGCTTAGGTATTTACCAAGTCTTTTCCCATACGCGCACCACCGGGTAGCGGCCCGGGTCGCCGGGTTCGTATTTCGATCTTTCGAACCACCAGCGTAGGCGCGCGCGAGGGTCGGCCGCGAACTGCGGGTCGGAGGCGAGGCGCGCTTCGAACTCTTTTCGCAGCTCCGGAGAATCGGCCATCATGCGGCGGGCGATCGGCTCGGAAAGATATTCGCCGACGCCCGCGCCTCCACGGCCGCCGCCTTCGAAGACGGGGTCCAGGAATCCCCATTTTGCCAGCGAATCCGGAGCCTGCGGCTCTAGCATGGCTAGAATCAGCCGTGCCCTACGCTGTTTCATTGGGACCCAGAAGGATTCCGCGGGGATCTTAACTTTCTCGGTCACCAGCTTGGCGTCGAAATCGAGCATCACGCGGCCTTCAAACGACGTTGCCGCGTATTTTGTATTCGAAAAACGGTAGGTTTCAAACTCCTGCTCGATCGGTTTGGCGGTGCGCTCGATTTCGACGCCGTGAAGGGCAAGGGTGTCGGCGAGTTCTTTCCATGCGATGGGGATCAGGTAGCCGAGCGGCATTTTCGCCTCGGCCGTGGTGTCGATCTGGTCATGGATGACGGTGTTGATGTCGTCCGGCTCCGGGAGAAACCGGTTGACCATCGCACCGGTGATTTCGCTTTTGAACGGTCCATTTTTCAAAGAGTGATACACCAGCGGCCGGCTTTTGTCGCTCGCTTTTCCAGCCAGATAGACCGGTGCGGCGTTGCGATCGCCTGCGCGAGCCATCATTTGCCGGTCTGCTTCACGCACGTCGCGCCGCAGCGCTTCGGGATCGAGGAGAATCGTCTCGACGGTGTGGCGCATGATGTCGTAATGCGCCCAGGCTCGGGTTTTCGCGGTCTTCAGGCTGTGGCTTTCGACCAACAGAGAAGGCCGATTCTGCACTGCTGAATATAAATGCGAGTAGCGCGGCGAAAAAACTTCCATGAAGAACTCGCGCTTGCCGGCCACCTGCCGCAGCGCGCCATAGGGCGCGACCATGTGACCGTCCGCGGCCATGCGTTGATCCAGCTCGGGCACGAATTTCTCACGCACCCACGCGCCGGCCGGATCGGCCAGGTCCTGGTTGCGAGCCATATCCCAGGTCACGTCATATTGAAAATCGGCGCCGTCGGTGACGTGATTGTCGATGTGAAAATCGGGCATCCAGGAGTTGAACACGCGCAGCCAGGCGCGCATCTCCGGCGTATCGGCCTTGATGTAATCGCGATTCAGATTCACCCGCTGCGCAGTGGCGCGAAGGCCAGTGGATTTCGGGCCGTTCTGGCTGGGCCGGTGATAGGGACTGAAATCCTCGTGGCCGTCGACGTTGAACACCGGGATGATTACGAAGATGATGTGATCCAGCCACGCGGCGAAACGCTTGGAGACGGTCATGTCGCGAACCAGCATCAGGGCCGTGTCTTTTCCTTCAATCTCGCCCGCGTGAATGCCGCTCTGAATCATCATGACGACCTTGCCGGTTTTTGCCGCCGCTTCCGGCGTGAACGCGCGGTCCTTGGACACGACGATCGCGATCATGGTGCGATTATCCGGCGTGGTTCCGATGTCGAGAACTTTGACGAATCGTGAAGCACGTTCCAGACGGTGCGCGATGTCGACCGCTTCGGCGTAAGGCGCGGTCTCATTCCAGTTCGTCTTTTCGCCGGTGGTGAGCAGATCTCGCGGCGAATCCTTGGTGCTGGCCGCGAGCGATGCGGCGGCTTTCGCGGCCGGCGGCTCGAACGCAGAATGCGGCGCGATGGGATCCTGAGCCAGCGCGACGGCACAGAGGAGCGGGTAAATCCAACGAATCATCAGTCGATCGTAGCTTAGTTCTCCTGCCTCAAGGCCGAGGCGGGTTCGACGCAGGTGGCTCGCAGCGCCGGAATCGCCGTCGCGGCGGCGGCTACGGTTGCGACGAACAACGCCGCCAACATCAGCGAAACCGGGTCCCAGGGCGCGATGCCGTACAACAGCGCGCGAATCCAGGGACCAGCCAGTCGAGAGGCACCAAGTCCGAGGGCGATCCCCGCAACCACCATGATGAGTGCTTGGGTTCCGATCATTTCGCCGATATCGAGAGGCCGCGCACCCAGCGCCATGCGGATCCCGATCTCCCGGCGCCGCTGCGCCACGGCGTAGGCGAGCAACCCGTAGATTCCGATCGCGGCAAGCGCGGCCGCAAGCGCGCCGAAAATCGATGCCAACGCCGCTGTCAGGCGTTCGCCTGCCGTGCTCGCTTCGACTTCATCCGACATGGTTTCGATCTCAGTAAACGGTAGCGCGGGATCGAGTGCGGCCATAGCTTGCCGCACCGGCTCGATGATCGACTGCGGGCGCACGCGCGTGCGGACCTCGAGCTGCATCGGCTGAACCTCGTCGTCACGCCACAGGTTGTAAAACGTGGGAGTCATGGGCTCGCGCAACGACCGGTAGCGGGCATCGCTCACCACACCGACGATCTCGAACTGGTTGGCTTCGCCTCGATTTCCGAAGCGGCTTCCGACGGGGTCGACTCCGTGGAAGAATCGCGCGGCGAACGCCTGATTTACCGCGACTCTCACGACCTTGCTTCGATTGTCGGCGTCGGTCAGGTCCCGGCCGTTCAAAATCCGCATGCCCAGGGTGTCGAAATATCCCGCGGTAACCGAATTCGTGCTGGTGTTCAGAAAATCGGCGGGCGTCACGTGCTGCCCGGCCGGGACCACCGTCATCTTTACGCCGCTGCCGCGCATTAATGGACGGCTCGCGACGGCTACGCTCTCGACCCCCGGCATGTGGCGGACGCGATCGATCAATGCGAGCCGCAGAGCCTTGGCTTGCGTGGCCGTGTACGCCGCAAGCGACGGATCCGTCGTGAAGGTTACCAGGTGATCGCGATCGAAGCCGGGGTCGACGCTGCGCAATTGTTCAAAAGTTCGAACTAAGAGGCCCGCGCCGGCGAGCAGCACCGTGCACAGCGCGATTTGAAACACGATCAAGGCCTGGCGGCCGCGCCATCCAGCGGCTGATCGAGTACCTCGCAGGACGCTGTCGAGAGTGTTGCGCGCCGCGGCGATGGCCGGGGCCAGTCCGAACAAGAGCACCGTGATCGCGGAAATGGCAATCGAGAAAAGCATAACCCGGCGGTCCGGCGTCAGATCGAGCGAAAGCGCTAAACGGGCGGTGTAGAGATCGCGAATCGGCGGCAGCGCGCGCACCAGAAGCGGCGTTGCGACCAGCGCCAGCAATAACCCGGCCGCCGATCCGAGCACCGCCAGCAAGCAGCTTTCGGTGAGCATCTGCCGGACCAGGCGCGCGCGTGTCGCACCCATCGCTAAACGTACCGCGATTTCTTCGCGCCGGGCGGCGCTACGTGCTAGCAAAAGGCCGGCGACGTTGGCGCATACCATCAGCAGCAACAGACCGACCGAAGCAATCAGCATCTTGAGCGCTGTGCCGAACCGGTCGCGGAGCAGGGAAGTTCCTCGATCCAGCGGATCGAGACTCATGCCGCGTCGCAGTTCGGCGTCAAGGTTCGGCGAATCGCTAGGGTGGCTCTGGACATAGGCTATGGTCGCCGCCCGCCACATCGCGTAACATTCAGCCTCAGCCTGCGCGCGCGTCACCCCAGGCTTCAGGCGTCCCAGAGAGAGAGATTGGGCAAGTCGTCCAGATGCATCGGACGATCCTCCCAATCCTCGATAAGCGAGAGGGCTCGCGCGGGGACCCGCACGTCGGGTGAAGTGTCCATCGCGGTCCCGTTGAACTCGCGCGGCATCACGCCGGCGATCACGAATTTGTGGCCGTGCAATGTGATGGTCTGGCCGACTGCTTCCGGATTACCGTCAAACCGGCGACGCCAGAAGCCGTAACTCAGGACCACGGGAATCTCCCCCGGAGTATCTTTGGCGTCGTCGGGAATGAGTGTGCGTCCGTAAAGTGCCGGCACACGCAACACCGTGAAGAACTCCGGCGTGACCAGGTTAACTTGGAGTTGCTCTGCCGGCCGAGGTTCATTCATCGCGACGCGCCACTCTTCTTCCCCAAACACGGCGGAGAGCGTAGTCGAATGGTCGCGCAGAGCCTCGTAATACAGATAGCTGAACGAACTGCGCGTACCGAGCTGCGGCGTCTTCTGGACCATCCGCACCAGTTCCGCTGGATGAGGAACCGGAAGCGGGCGCAGCAAGACGGCGTCAAGGGCCGAGAAAATAACGGCGTTTGCGCCGATTCCTGCCGCCAGCAGGGCCACGGCAATCGCGGTGAACCCCGGAGTCTTAGCGAGCATGCGAACGGCATAGCGCAGATCGTTCATACTTGATATCATTCTATTCCGGCGACACCGCGCCGTCTTACGCGCGTCAATGTAGCATGATCCGGGATCTTCGTCTCGCCTTTCGCGTTCTGGCTTCCCGGCCGGCGTTTACGTTGGTGGCTGCGCTTTCGCTGGCCCTTGGGATCGGCGCGAATTCGGCGATTTTCAGCCTGGTGGACGGGTTATGGTTCCGTCCGCTCGCCGTTCCGCGCGCGGGCGATATCGTCCGCATCTTCGGCATCACGAATCAGGATCGGGAAGCGACCTTGTCGTACCCCGAGTATGTCGACGTCAAACGCCAGGCGCCGGCCCTGAGCGAGGTTGTCGCCGTAGGCGGGCGCGGAGCCTTCCTCGTCGATGGGGACAGCCGCCGGCTCATCACGTTGAATCTGGTCTCGCCCGATTTTTTCACGGCGATGGGCGTTCAGGCGGCGCTGGGCCGCGTCTTCACGGCTGAGGACGAGCCACTTGTGGTCGTCCTCGGCAATAGTTTTTGGGCCGACCACTATGGCAGCGATCCCGGCATCGTCGGCAAGAAAATTCACATCCAGCGCGCGCACGATGTGCTGGTGACTGTCATTGGCGTGCTGCCGGAGACCTTTCGCGGTATCGTCACCGGCGGCGATCGGCAAATGTGGTTCCCTGCGCAGTCCTGGCCGATGCTGGGCGACCAAAAAGAACTGGAGACGCGAAATTTCCGGTGGCTCCACGTGATCGCTCGCCTGGCGCCGGGCGCGAGCCCGACGACGGCCGGCGCGCAGGCCGCGGCCATCGCGGCACGAATGGAACAAACCTATCCGGCCGACAACCGCGGGCGCCGCCTCAGCGTCGTGCCGGATTTGAACTATCGCTTGGAGCAGGCCGGCACGAACGGACTCGCGCTGCTCGCGATCGTGCTGCTGGTGGTGCTGATCTCGTCCGTCAACGTCGCCAATCTGCTCCTGTCGCGCGCAGGCGTTCGCGGCAGGGAGATCGCCGTTCGCATTGCGCTGGGCGCCGGGCGCGCACGTCTGGTCCGTCAGCTTATGGCCGAAAACACGCTGATCGGCGCCGCGGGACTTCTGCTCGGCTTGGGAATCGGCGTGGCGATCCTGTCGCTGCTACCGTCGCTGATCCTTCAGCCGCCGGGATTTCATCTGGCCCTGGATTTTCGTTTCGATTCCCGCGTGTTGTGGTTCAGTCTCGCGTTGTCGGCGGCGACGTTGGCGCTGTTCGGGCTCGCGCCGGCGTGGCAAACGTCGCGGCCCGACGTGGTTCCCGCGCTCAAAGGGGAAGCGGCTTTTGCAGCCGGCCGCCGATACCCGCTTCGCAACTGGCTGGCCGCCGCACAGGTAGCAGTCTCGATGACGCTGCTGGCGAGCGCCGGCGTCCTCATCCAGAGTTTCGCAAATACCCGCACCAGCGATCTTGGCTTCGCGCGTAAAGAACTCCTGCTGGTCTGGCTGAACGCCCCCGACGTGAAGCCGGCGGAGTACCGGCAATGCATCGCGCGCTTCGAGTCCCTGCCTGGGGTGCGCTCCGTCGCGGCGGCTGTGCGCGCGCCGCTCAGCCTTTCGAGCAACGGCATTTTCCAGCGCGTGACGTTTCCCGGCCGTACCGAATATGCCGGCGCTGCGCCAGACGAGATCAAGTACAATTCGGTCACCGCGAATTTTCTCTCGACCATGGGCACGCCCATCCTGCGCGGCCGCGGATTTCAAGCCAACGACGAGATACCCGGCGCCAATTCTGTGCTGATCAATGAGCGAATGGCGCAGCGCTTCTGGCCCGGCGCCGATCCGATCAATCAGACCATTGCCCTCGCCGGCCGCGACCATCGTATTATCGGCGTGGTGAAGAACGCTCCTTTCAACGAGGTGGGCGAAACGCCTGAGCCGCAGCTTTACCTTTCCTACTGGGCGAACTTCGAGCCCGAAGTGACGTTCTTGATCGAAACGCAGGGCGACGCGGCCGCGCTCGCGCAGGCCGCCCGACGCGAGCTGAAAGCCGTGGATGCGTCGCTCGATCCTTCCGGTATTACCACCGAGAATGAGCTGATCCGCTATTCGGCACAGGGCTATCAGATCACGGCGGAAGTGGTCGGCTCGCTCGGTCTGCTCGGATTGATTCTCACCGCGGTCGGATTGTACGGCGTGATCTCCTACGGGGTCAGCCAGCGCACACGGGAGCTGGGTATTCGAATGGCGCTGGGCGCCGATAGGAGCGATACTCTGCTGCTGATTCTGCGCGAGGTCGCGGCGCTGGCGTTAATCGGCATCTCGGCCGGCTTGCCGCTGGCACTGACGGCGACGCGAATGCTTCAAGCCCTGCTGTTCGGCGTCGGACCGTGGAATCCGCTGGTGTTCGCAGCCGCGGCGATTGTGTTGACCATGGTGCTGTTCGCGGCGGGGTTGATTCCAGCGCGGCGCGCCATCGGGATCGAGCCTGCGTCAGCGTTGCGCGCGGACTAGCGTTATGGCTCTACGAGCATTTCGATTCTCGATCCGTCCGCGCCGCCAAAGTAAATTCGTTCGGTGGCTTTCACAAAGTCGGTCGAATGGGTCTTGGGGATGTCCATGAACTTTTGCGGGTTTCGGTCGGTCAGCGGGAACCAGGAGCTTTGGATCTGCACCATGATCCGGTGGCCCTGGCGGAATGTATGCGCGACGTCCGGCATGCGGAATGCGATGCGATCAGGCTTTCCAGGCTCGAATGGGATGGGTTTTTCGAAGCCTTTACGGAATTTGCCGCGAAACGGTTCGCCTCGCACCAGTTGCTGGTAGCCGCCGAGCCTGATCGCGTTGGCCGGTTCCTGCGGAGGGTGGTTGAATAATTCTCGCGAACGAACGCCGCGTTGACGGGTTGCGCGCCGGCATCGAGCGCGATCAGCAGCAGGAGCGGAAGCATTTTACCCATGGTTCTTCGATTGTTGATAGTTCGCGTAGGCTTCGTCAAGGATTTCGACGACGTGAGAAACGCGCTGCCCCCGCCCCCAGCGTTCGACGCCAGCGCGGAGTTGCAGCATGCATCCCGGATTCGCCGTGGCGATCCGGTCCGCGCCAGTATCGTTGACGGCGTGCATTTTCTTTTCAAGCAGGGCCATCGACATATCCGTGTGCAGAATGTTGTAAATCCCTGCGCTGCCGCAGCACAGGTCGGGCGAGCGCATTTCGTTGAGAGTCAGACCGGGGATGCTCTGTAGCAATTGACGCGGGGCCGAACGCACGCGCTGGCCGTGCGCCAGGTGGCAGGAATCCTGATACGTTACGGTCGCGCGCACCTCGCCGAGCCGCGGGTTGCAATCGATCGAGGCAAGAAACTCGTTCACATCCTTCACCAGCGCGGCGAACTGGCGGGCGCGCGGATCGTCTTCCCGCAGCTCGCCGTACTCTTTCAGAGTGGACCCGCAGCCGCCGGCGTTGGTGATGATCGCATCGAAGCCGCCATCGATGACTGCGTCAATGTTCTGCTTCGCCAGCTTCCGCGCGACGCCCCGAAGTCCGGCGTGGACGTGCAGCGCTCCGCAACAGGTCTGATTCTTGGGAATGGTAACTTCGCAGCCGTTGGCTTGCAGCACCCGCACCGTAGCTTCGTTCAGTCGCGCGAAACAAACATTCGCGATGCACCCGGAGAGAAACGCAACTCGGTGCTTCCGCTCGCCTGACGCGGCGAAGACTTGACCGATGTTGCGATCGAAGAACGGCATTTCAACAGGCGGAGCGAGCGACGCCAGCTCTCCCAGTCTGCCGTCCAGTTTCCAGCCGTGGCTTTGATAAGTCCGCAGACCCCTCGCTGCCATCCGGAGCAACCCGCGGCTCGGCAGCAAATACGCGAAGGCGGCTTTTCTCAAAATACGTGCGCCCAGCGGACGCTTGACGCGCTGCTCGATATCGGCGCGCGCCGCTTCCACCAAACGTCCGTAATGGACTCCCGATGGACATGCCGTTTCGCACCCGCGGCAGGCCAGGCACAGGTCGATGTGTTCGATGTACGACTCGGTGATTGGCGCGCCATTGGCGACTTGCGTCATTTGATAAATTCGCCCGCGAGGCGAATCCATTTCGACGCGCAGCTCGCGATATGTCGGACAAGCGTTCAGGCACAGCCCGCAGTGCACGCATTGATCCAGGTCGGCCTGGCGAGGCGCGTCAGATACGGTCATACAAGCGCCCCCGGTTGAGCAGCCGCTCCGGATCGAACATATCCTTCACCTTTTCCATCATCGCGAAATCGCCGCTCCAGGAAATCGGCGGAGGATTCTGCGCGCAATGCGCGTAAATCACGCCATTGCCGGCGCGCCCTATTGCAGGTACGCCGAGCTTCGCCATCGCTCCTGGCATTTCGGTGAGCTTCATCGCCATCGGAACCACGCCGCCGTCAGGGTGTTTAGCCAAAAAGCGAGGCGTGAAGTCTCTGATTTCCTCCCAAACGGAATCGTCGGCGACCGACGCACCCGGCAAATCGCGCGCGAAGCGATCGAGCACCGCCGGATTTCCTCCCGCCGCCACCAGCAACCGGAATCCAGCGGGCCAGTTCACAATGTCGATGGCTGACGGCTGAAGAACTCCGCGCAGGATGCGATCCCGTTCGGCAAACGCCTCCGCCGCGGTGGTGAAGTTCATCACGAAGGTGCGCGAGCCCTCCGGCATCGGGAACACTTTGAAGTTGACTACGGCGATGGCCGCCAGCGTTCCAAAAGAGCCGACCATCAGCTTCGCCATGTCCAGGCCGGCGACGTTTTTCACCACGTTGCCCCCGCTCCGGATCAGTTTGCCTTCGAGCGTGGCGAACGTCATGCCGATGATCATGTCGCGCGCGGTCCCGTAGAGTCGTCTTCGTGGACCGCTTAAGTTTGCCGCCACCACTCCTCCGACGGTCGACTCGGGCCACGGCGGATCGAGCGGAAGCATCTGCCGGTTCGATGCCAGCAGTTTCTCAAGCTCTCGAAACGGTATTCCGGCTTCCACGCTGATGGTCAGATCGTGCGGCTCGTACTGGAGAACGCGGCGCATCGAACAGGTGGACGCGGTGGTGTCCGCCAGAGTAACCTCGCCTCCCAGACGATCTTTCGAAAAACATCCACCGAGACGAATGGTGCGATGATGCGTCGCCGCATTATGCAACGTTTCCGCGAGCTGTTCTGGAGTCTCCGGCCGAAGGATCATGAATGCTTCCTATTATGATGGATGAAGCATGAGGTTTCTCCCTCTATTTGCCGTCCTGGCTTCCGCTTTAGCCGGAGACGGGGCGACCCACGCGGATTGGCCGCAATACGGTGGCACCGATTCGTTCTGGCGATACAGCGCGCTCGATCAGATCAACACCGCGAACGTGAAGCGCCTGGCTCCTGTCTGGGCGTTTCAAACCGGCGATTATGAGATGGGTTTGCAAGCGACCCCAATCGTCATCGGCGGAGTTCTGTATCTTTCCACATCGCGCGCTCACGTTTACGCGCTGGATGCGGCCGATGGACATCTCATCTGGCAGTACAAGTATCCGCAGCCGCGCGGCGCGGTCCCTTACGGCCCGCAGAATCGTGGAGTCGCTGTCAGCGGCGGCAAGGTCATTCTGGGAACGTACGACAACTACGTTGTTGCGCTCGATCAGAAGACGGGCGTGGAAGCGTGGCGAGTGAATGTCGAGGATTCCAAGCAATGCGGCTGCAACATCACGGCCGCTCCGCTGATTGTCAAAGACACGGTCATCGTGGGCGGGACCGGAGGAGATTCGGCGCATCGAGGTTATCTCACGGCATTCGATCTCAGGAACGGCCATCTGAAGTGGCGTTTCTACACAATTCCCGGTCCTGGCGAAAAAGGTCACGAGACGTGGAAGGGCGATAGCTGGAAGTTCGGCGGCGGAGCGACGTGGATGACCGGTTCCTACGACCCCGATCTGAACCTGGTGTATTGGGGAGTCGGAAACGCCGCATCCGACTTTTACGCGGGCGAGCGCGACGGACAGAATTTGTACACCAACAGCGTGATCGCGCTCGATCCCGATACCGGGAAGCTTCGTTGGTATTACCAGGAGATCCCTAAGGACGTCTGGGATTTCGATTCCAGCTATGAATGCATACTGATCGATCGTGAAGTGCATGGCCGCATGCGCAAGCTGCTGGTGCATGTGAATAAAGGCGGATTCGCCTTTGTGCTCGATCGATCCAATGGCGAGTTCTTAGGCGCGTACCCGATCGTCGACAACTATAACTGGATCAAAGGCGTGACCGAGGACGGAAAGCTGATCGGCCGTAACGAGCCGGTGGAAGGAAAGCCCGCCTACATCTGCCCCGGCGCCGCCGGCGGCAAAAGCTGGAACCAGATCGCGTTTTCGCCGCGCACCGGCTGGATCTACACTCCGAGTTTGGAAGTTTGCAGCGACCTCGTTGTGGGCAAACAGGAAGTGGTCGAGGGCGGCAGTTTTTTCGGGGGAAACTTCATCATGAAGCCGCCTCCCGATGGCCCGGCGCACAGCCATGTGGACGCCTACGATCCCGTGACCGGGAAGCGCCAGTGGAGCTTCTCTTACAAGTATTCGCTGCTCGCTTCGATGCTAGCCACCGCGGGAGACCTGGTGTTTACCGGCGACCCGGAAGGGAACTTTTTTGCGCTGGATGCGCGTACCGGCGCGAAGCTGTGGAGCTTTCAGACCGGCGCGGGACATCGCGGGTCGTCGGTGACTTATTCCGTCAATGGGCGCCAGTTCGTCGCGACCCCGACCGGATGGGGCTCGCTGGTGAGCAACGCGTTGACTCCGGTATGGCCTGAGGCGGAAATGTTTCGCGCCGGGTCGACTCTCATGGTCTTCGCCCTGCCCGAGGACCGGAAGTGAAGCTGGCGTTTCTGCTAGTTCTTGCCGCAGGGTTCGCGCGGCCGCAAGGGATTCTGCAACAAGGGTCTGAGGTATTCGCGAAAACATGCGCGATCGGCTACTGTCACGGCGTGAAAGGCGAAGGCGGCGGGGCACCTAAGCTTGCCGGGCGCGGATTCGACGAAGCCTACATCACTAGCGTGACGCGCGCGGGCGTTCCTGGAACGGCGATGCAGGGATACGGCACCATCCTCGCGCGGCCCGAGTTTAATGCTGTCGTCGCGTATGTAATGAGCCTGAACGGAATCGAACCGCGAACTTCCGGACCCGCGCCGCGCACGCTTGATCACGATGCGCAACGCGGACGCGAGCTGTTCTCCGACTCGGTTCGCGGATTCGCGCGCTGTTCGACGTGTCATCAGATGGACGGGCTGGGCATCGCGGTCGCTCCTATCGAGAAGGTTCCGGCGAGTGTCGCAGAACTTCGCCAATTCGCCGCGTCGCATGTCCGTACCGCCGATGTGGCGGGCGAACGATTCCCAGCGCTGATAGTCAGCCAGGGCGGCCGTAGGACCGTGCTTTACGATCTGACCACCATCCCTCCGGTGCTTCGCACGGTCGAATCGAACGCAGTGCGGCTCAGCGATGGGGCTATGTGGACGCATGCATCGGTATTGAATTCTTATCGCGCTCCCGAGCTGGAATCGATTCTCGTCTTTCTGCGCGCCGCGCACGACGGTTCGAAATAACGGAACCGCCAGGCGTCGCCGTGCGTATGAGTCAACATGTGGACCCCGATCGCCGACGTGCGCCATTCCTTCCGAACTCTGATTAAGAGCCCCGGCTTTACGATCGTCGCGGTACTCGCGCTGGCGATCGGCATCGGCGCCAACACGGCGATTTTTTCGGTGATCGACCGGGTTCTGCTGCGCCCGCTCCCCTTTCCCGAATCCGAGCGGATCATGCGCGTCCAACGCCATTTTCCGAACGGCGATGGATCGTCGGTCTCGATTCCGAAGTTCATGGCCTGGAGAAGATCGACGGCGTTCGAATCGATGGCCGCCTACGATTTCGGTAGCGTTTCCATGTCGCTCGGGTCGGGGGACCGGCCAAATCCCGTAAATGGCATGCACGTGACGTCGGGCTTCTTCGACGTCTTCGGCGTGAAACCAATCCTGGGCCGCACGTTTTCGGCTGAAGAAGACCTTCCGAACGCCGGCAAATTCGCCGTTCTCACCTTCAACCTTTGGAAGAACCGCTTCGCGTCTGATTCCTCGATCGCGGGGAAAACCCTCCTTCTCAACTCTGAACCGTACCTTGTGGTCGGTGTCCTGCCGGAGTGGTATCAGGCCGACCCTCCTACCGATCTGTATGTGCCCGAGCAATTCGACCCGAACAGCAACAATCAGGGGCACATTTATGTGGTCGCCGGCCGTCTTCGTCCGGACGCCTCGATCGCTTCCACGCAAGCTGAGCTGAAACTGATTTGCGATCGCTTCCGCGCGGCGTATCCTGACACTACCGACCCCACTGAGTCGGTTGGCGTGGTTCCCTTGCGCGTGGCCATCGGCGGCGACGTGAAGCCGGCGCTGTTGATCCTGGCCGGCGCTGTCAGCTTCGTGTTGTTGATGGCGTGCGCGAACGTGGCGAACCTGCTGCTGGCGCGCGCCGCGGGGCGGCATCGCGAAATGGCGATCCGCACCGCGGTCGGCGCCAGCCGCGGCAGGATCGTGCGCCAGTTGCTCACCGAAAGCATGATGCTCGCCTTGGCCGGCGGCGCTGCCGGTCTGGCGCTTGGCGCGGCGGGCGTTCGAGTGCTGCTCGCCTTCAGTCCCGGAGATATTCCGCGCATCAACGATCCCGAACATTCCTCGGCGGCGCTGAGCCTGATCGATTGGAGGGTGCTCGCGTTCCTGTTCGCGATCTCTCTGCTCACCGGTATCTTGTTCGGCCTGTTGCCGGCGATTCGCGTGTCGCGCATGGATGTCAACTCCGCGCTGAAAGAATCCAGTAGCCGTGCTGGAACCGGACTGAAAAATAACCGGATCCGCGGGATCCTGGTCGCCGGCGAGATTTCTCTGGCCATCATCCTGCTTACCGGCGCGGCGCTCATGATTCGCACGTTCGCCGGATTGCGATCGGTCAAGTCGGGCCTGGATCCGACCAGTGTTCTGACGCTCAACGTCTCGATGTCGGGTGAGCGCTACCAGACTACGGCCCAAGTGGAGGATCTGATCCGCCAGGCGACGGATCGCCTCGAAAGCCTGCCCGGCGTCGAGTTTGCCGCGACAGCCTTGGTTCTTCCGATGCAGGGTACCGCCATCGACATGCCGTTCACCATCGACGGCCGCGCTCCCAAGAACGGGAAGTGGGAAGGCGATGAGCAGTGGCGCTTCGTATCGCCACACTACTTTGAAGCCTTGCGCATCCCTTTGCTGCGCGGGCGATTTTTCGACCGGCGCGATACTGGAAAATCGGAGTTCGTCGTCATTGTCAATGAGGCGTTCGCGAAGAAATACTGGCCCAACGCGGATCCGCTCGGCCAACGCCTGACCATCGCCAAGGGGCTCGGCAAGGATTTTGAGGAAGGACCGCACCAGATTGTCGGAGTCGTCGGCAGCGTGACAGAGACCGGGCTCGGCCAAGGTATGGTTCCGGTGATGTACATTCCGGAGGGCCAGGCCACGGACGGAATCACGAAGCTCGCCAACAGCCTGGTGCCGGCGAGTTGGGCGATCCGCACCAAGACCGACCCGCTGTCGCTCTCGAACGCAGTCCGGCGCGAGTTCGAGTCACTGGACGCGCGTCTGGGACCATCGAAACTTCGCACTATGGAAACGGTGGTCGCCGATTCCACCACGCGCGAGAACTTCAATATGCTGCTGCTGACCGTGTTCGCCTCTGTCGCGCTCCTTCTGGCCGCGGTGGGAATTTACGGATTGATGGCGTATACAGTGGAGCAGCGCACGCAGGAGATCGGTATCCGCATGGCGCTGGGCGCGGGCAGCGGAGAAATGATGAAAATGATTCTCGGGCAAGGCATGCGCCTGGCCGCGATTGGAATCGTCATTGGCCTTGCGGCGGCGTTTGGCCTGGCGCGCGTGCTTTCGCAGTTCCTGTTCGGCGTGACGGCTACGGATCCGCTGACTTTCGTCGCGGTCGCGATCATCCTGGCTTCAGTCGCCCTAGTCGCAGCCTTCATCCCGGCCCAGCGTGCGACCCGGGTCGACCCGATTCTGGCGCTTAGGCAAGAATGATCAGTTATTCGGCGCGATGGGCGTCGCGCCGCCGGCGACCAGCGTGCGATTGAACGCAGGGACGTCCTTATCCATCAGCGTTCGATATTCAGCCCGCACCGCCGTCAGATCCTTTTCGATCATGTCGCTCAGGTTCTTCGCCGTATCCGTGGGACCGAAATCTGCACCGCCCGCGACGTCGCCCGCTCCTGTGCCAACCTCGCCGTTCAGCCACAGCAGGTTGAAATAAATCTTGTAAGCCGCGATGAAATACTTGTCGTCGCTGGTGGTCAGCGCCTTCGAGACCAGCTTGTATTCCACGTCTTGCATCTTCTGTTCCATGTTTTGCACGGATCTCAGTAACTCGGCCTTGCCCCGATCCGCGCGCAGCATCTTCTGCACGTCGTCGAGCTGCTTGCGCATCCATTCGAGCTGATTCACCATGTCGGCCGCCGAACTGATCCCGTCGCGAATCCGTAGTTGGAGTTTCGCGGCCGATTGAAGATCCGCATCGGACCCGGTGCTGCTCGGATCGCGCACGATCTCGAGCGGCTGCGTGTAAGACTCGCCGTCGACGGTGAGCCGCATCGTGTATTTTCCCGGAGGCGCCACCGGTCCCACTTCGGCTTGCGCGGCTCCCCAATGCGTGATAGGACGCGAATCCTGGCCCCGAAACCGCGGCTCCTCCCAGATGTGCGGATTCTCCGGCGGCGTAGTCCGCAGCGCGATCAAATGCGGCGCGTCGTAACGCAAATCCCATTGGGCGCGATTCAATCCCTGAGCCGCGGGAACTGCACGCAACTGCCGCACCACTTTGCCGTCCGCATCGAGGATCGCCGCCTGCACCTGCCCCTTGGGTGGATTCTTGAGCTGATAATTGAAATACGCCCGCCCGCCGCCCAGGATTCGAATCGTCTGGCGAGGCGTGAACAGCGAAACGGAAGTGTCCGATCCCACGCCCTTCGCCATCTGCTCCAGCGGCGTGATGTCGTCGAGAATGTAGATCCCGCGACCGTACGTCGAAACCACCAAGTCGTGAAACCGCTTCTGCACCACCGCCCACGAAACGGGCGCATGGGGCAAACCCGCTTGCAGGTTAGTCCAATGCCCGCCGTCGTCGAGCGAATAAAACAGAGCATTGCCAGTCCCGGCAAACAGCAGTCCCTTGCAATTCGGATCTTCGGCGACGATGCGCACATACGACAATTGATGGCTCGGCAAGCCGCCGGTGATTTTCGTCCAGGTAGCGCCGAAATCGGTGGTCTTGTAGATGAACGGCTCGCGATTGTCCATCAGGTGATAATCCACCGAAACATACGCAGTGCCCGCATCGAAGAAAGAAGGCTGAATGCTGGTGACGGTCCCCCACGGCGCCATCCCCGAAACGTTTTTCGTCATGTCATTCCAGTGCGCACCGGCGTCTTTCGTGTACCAGATCTTGCCATCGTTGGTACCCGCCCAGATCAGGCCTTTCTGGACCGTCGACGGAGCAATCGCAAACACAACTTCGCCATAAAACTGCCCCAGATTATCGCCGACGATTCCGCCGGAGGGCACGATGTATTTCGGATCTTGCGTGGAAAGATCCGGGCTGATCACGTTCCAGCTCTGCCCGCCATTGGTGGTCCGGAAGATCACCTGACAGCCGTAATACACCGTGTTGTGATCGAACGGATCGATGGCCAGCGGAGCCGTCCAGTGGCAGCGGTACTTCGCGTCATTCGGCGGCGAATCGAGCGTATGCAGCCACGGACTCACCGATCGCGCCAGCTTGGTCCGCGCGTCCCAGCGAGTAACTTCATCGCCATAACAAGTCGCCCACACGATGTTTGGATCGGTCGGATCCGCGTAAGTGAAACCCGATTCGCAGCCTCCCATGCCGCGGTCCCAGCCCGGCTCCGCCGCGCGTCCAAATCCGCCGAAACCGACCTGCACCGCAGGCCCGCGCATGGTGGTGTTGTCCTGCATGTTGCTGTAGAAGTAATACGGGACCTGGTTATCCACCGACACGTGATACATCTGCCCCACTGGCAGCGTCACGCGATTGAACCCGCGGCCGTGCGAAGTAGTAATGTTCATGCCGCCGTCATGCGTGATCACGAAGCGGTCGGCATTGGTCGGGTCCCACCAGATGTCGTGATTGTCCCCGCCCCATGGCGTCGGGCGGAACGTTTCGCCGCCGTCGAGCGATTGATGAAATGAGCTGTTCGATACGAAGACCTCATTTTCATTGGAAGGCGAAACCGCCAGATGAATGTAATACCCGGCGCGTCCGATCAGCGCGCGATCCCAGTTCACCACCCGCCAGTTCGTGCCGCCATCGTCCGACCGCCACATCGACCCCTGATCCGCGGTTTGAATCAGCGCGTATACGCGATCCGAATTCGTCGGCGCCACCGCGACATCCACTTTCCCCACCGGCGATTTCGGCAAACCCGGCGACGCCGCGCGATGCCACGTGTTCCCGCCGTCGCGCGTCACGTAAACGCCGCTTCCCGCGCCGCCGCTCATCTCGCCGTAGGTGTGCATCTCCACTTGCCACGTCCCGGCGAACAGCTTCTGCGGATTGTGCGCGTCCATGTTGAGGCCGGAGCAGCCCGTGTTCTCGTCGACGAACAGCACGCGATCCCAATGCGCGCCGCCGTCGAGGGTTCGATACACGCCGCGTTCCTGCTGCGGTCCCGTCATGCGGCCGAGCGCGCATACGTACACGATATCCGGATTGGTCGGATGCACAATCACACGCCCGATACGGCCGGTTTCGTCGAGGCCCATGTGCGTCCACGTCCGGCCTGCGTCGGTCGATTTGTACGCCCCGTTGCCCATCACGTCGCTGTCGCGAATGGCCCACGCCTCGCCGGTTCCCGCCCACACGATGCTCGGATTCGACGGCGCCACCGCGAGTGCGCCGATCGCGGCGACAGGCTGATCGTCGAAAATCGGCGTCCAGCCGAATCCGCCGTCGACGGATTTGAAAATGCCCCCCGACGCCGCGCCAGCGTAATAAGTGTTAACGTCGCCAGGCACACCGGCGACCGAGGCGACTCGATTGCCCGCCAGCGGCCCGGCAAAGCGGAAGCGGAACGCGTCCACCTGGCCCTGCCCCCCGCGCCGTTGCGCGGAAGCGGTGGCGGCCAAAACAATCATCGCGATGTAGGTTGCTCGACGCATAGAGTCTCCTGTCGGTAGTATTCCATTATCCGCCATGACTCGGAATTCAGGATGATTGGTACGTTGTGCAGGGCGCATCTCCGGTTTGGGCGTTACACGTCAAATTGACCTCCGCGCGGATGTCCCCTTCCAAACATCTCCTACTGGTGTCACAGTATAGGTGATGATTGTTCGGTCTACTGCCCTGCTGGTCGCGACGGTACTCTTATCAGCAGTAGCGTCCGCAACGTCTTACGCGGATCTCATTCCCGTCAAACAGAAGGGGTCCGGCCCGTTCTACCTAATCAAGAGAGCTGGAAGTTGGGGATACGTCGATCGCCGGGGCCACGTAGTCATACCGCCTCAGTTTGCGGACGCGGAAGATTTCTTCGCTGGGTTGGCAGCGGTCCGAATAGGAGGGCTATGGGGATACCTGAATACTTCAGGGAAGATGGCAATCCCGGCCCAATACGATTCCGCGGGGCATTTCGATCAGAATCGCGCCATCGTCACGAAGGGAGGGAAGTCCGGCGTCATCGATTCGACCGGAAAGTTCGTCGTGAGCCCGACGTTCGACGAAATTAAGCCCTTTGCGGGGGGGCTGGCGGCAGTCCGGGTTGACGCAAAACGCAAACAGTCAGGGAACGTTGTCTGGATATATGGCGGCAGTTGGGGATTCATCAATTCAGCCGGAGAGGTAGTAATCAAGCCGCAGTTCGAGGCTGTCGAAAGTTTTTCGGAAGGTCTCGCCGCATTTTGCGTCGGCGGAAAACGGGACGCCGACGGCGAGGTAATCACAACAGATGGGGGTAAATGGGGCTTCATCGATGCGTCGGGAAGAACTATCATTCCGCCGCATTTCTACAGCGTCCTACCGTTCTCGAATGGGCTGGCGGGCTTCTGGGGCGAAGGCGAGAAGCATTTTGGCCTTATCAATCGGGGGGGTGAGATTGTTCGGACTCCCGAGTTCACGAGCGTGGGCACGTCTATCAATGGACTGGCTCTAATGCACCGCGATGCAGGATCAACGTTCATAAGACCCTCGGGGGAAGTCGCGTTCGACTTGGAAGGCCGCAGTGAATATGGCTTTTCGGAGGGGTTGGCGGAGGTCTGTAACAACGGCAAGTGCGGTTTCGTCGACGGCACCGGGAAGTTAACTGTTTCGTACAAATTTGACGAAGCGTCAGCATTCTCAGAGGGATTAGCGGCTGTGGAACGCGGGGATTTGTGGGGCTACATCGACAAGTCGGGTCGACTCGTGATCCCATTCCGCTTCGACCACGCCTTCGATTTTGTAGACAGCTTGGCTCTCGTCATACTGAATGGTCAGTGGTGCTATATCGACACCGCTGGAAGAGTTGTGGCAAGGAACGTCTGGCACAGGGACTAAGGACTGCATCGGTTTGGGTTTGGAAGCGCAAATAACTCAAACGTGATTTCTACCCAAAATTCTGGTGGCTTGAAACCCACTTGGTCGTGGAGTCGCCAAACCGTCGATTGAGATGACGACACTCGGCGGCATCGCCAGAAGGGGCGTTTTTCGTGAGAATGCGCCAGCTGTACGGCATCCGAGCCCGTCTCGTGACCACGCGCATGACATAATCGTAGTGGCTCGCTGTGCCGGCAAGAGAACACGTATTTACGATGGCGAAAACCGGCTTCAGATCCGTCGACGACTACATTGCCTCGCAACCCCAGGCCATCCAGCGCATACTCGAGCGCGTGCGGAATACGATCCGTAAGGCCGTGCCCGCAGCCGACGAAATCATCTCCTATAAAATCCCCGCGTACAAACTGCATGGTGGCCGCATGCTCTATTTCGCTGGTTGGAAGCAGCACTACTCGCTCTATCCGGCCACCGAGCGCCTGGTCACCGCGTTCAAGGACGAGCTTGCACCTTACGAAATCAGTAAGGGAACCATCCGCTTCCCGCTCTCTCAACCCGTCCCCGTAAAGTTGATCGGACGCATCGCCAAGTTCCGTGCAAAAGAAGTCGCCGAGCGCGAGAAGCCGAAGAAGCGTTAACCCAGTCGCGACTGGCCGGAATATGATAGACCGATGGCTCCGCAAACTGGAGACGAAATCCGCCACCTGCTCGATCGCGTGCGCTCCGGCGACCGCGAGGCTCGCAATCAACTCACCGCCCGCGCCTATCCCGAGCTGAAACGCATCGCGCAGATCCTCATGGCCGGCGAACGCAAGAATCACACGCTCGGCGCAACGGGATCGGCACTGGTGAATCTCCTGTGGCTGCGCCTGCTTGCCCCGCCCGAGGGCAACGAGAAGGACGACCTCGCCTCCATTCAGGACCTTCAGCATCTGCTTCGAGTTTCGGCGCGCAATATGCGCCAGATCCTGATCGACTACGCGCGCAGCCGCAAAGCGCAGAAGCGTCCCAACCCGAAAGATCAGGCGGAAATAGAAGAGGGTCTGCTCAAAGGCTCGGAAGAAAACAATCTGAAGGCCGACGTTTTGACCGTCCATGAACTGCTCGCCAAGCTCGAAAAAAGCCATCCCGAGCAGGCCGGCTACATGGAAGTGAAATATTTTCTCGGCCTCACGAACGATGAAGGCGCGGCTGCGTTCGGAGTCCCACTGATCAAGTACCGTCGGAACTGCCAGTTCGCCGAAGCGTGGATGCAGAAAGAACTGAAAAAGGAAAGCTGACTTACTTCCGCAAAACCAGGCACCCCGCGAGCAGATCGTGCAGCGCCTGTTTTTTCTCGGTGAAGATCGGCATCAGGAATCCGATGCAGCTCGGCAATCCCGAGAGCCATCGCCCGAAGTAGCGGCCATTCGCGCGACCCCAACGAATGCGCCGGCCGTCCAGGTCGGTCACTTTCATGCCGCAGATCATTTTTCCGAGCGTGCCCTGCATCGGCGACGCTTCGAGCAGCGTGAAGTACGGCCACCCGACCAGGAACGTGATCAGCATCAACCCCCCGATACGCTGCTGGAGCCGGAACTGCATCCAGTCCGCCTGCGCTTCCGAGTGTATTTCTTGAGCCTTCATGCGCCGCGCCAATTGCATCTCCTCGTCCGTCGGCGGCCTCATGAATAGGCTCACCATCAGCATGATTACGGGAATCATCAATGCCAGGTCGATGAATGTTGCCCCCACGCGTCTCAGGAAGCTCGCGTAGCGGACCGGGTCCGCCGCGCGCCGCACAGAAAAACCGCAGCGCGAGCAGAAAATCACTTCCGGGTCCACAGGATTGGCGCAGCCTGGGCAGAACATGGATTCGATTATCTCCTGTCACCCGGGCAACCCGCCGCGCGCTCCAATTGTGATAACCGCAGACCGAGATTCTGCAAAACCACGTCCAGACCGGCCAGCGCAGGAATCACCCGCGCGCGAATCTCGGCATCGCTCTCGCACACAAAGGTGCTGAGGGCAGTCTGCTCGCGGCGGGTCGCGTCCACGGTTTCTCCGATCGCGCGCGGCAACGCGGTGCTTGCGAATATCGCGCACAGCAACAGCACTACGGCGACTACCACCATCGGACTGCCGCGAGCCGCCCGCACCGCGCTATACGCGGGACTCGAAGCTTTCGCGTGGACCCGCTTGCCGCGCAGGTGCCGCTGGACGTTGTGGACCATTTCTTCTACCGACGGATACCGCCGCCGTTCTTCTTTTCGCAGCGACACCAGAACGACGTTATCCAGGTCGCCATGGAGCTTTCGCCGCAGCTCCCCGGGGGTCGACGCCCGCATTTCCGCCAGCTTTTGCGCTGAAAAAATGAACGGCTTGCCGAGCGGTCCCGGCACAGACCGCGAATTCTGCACCGCGATACTTGGATTGACCGGCTGCTCTTCGCGAATCGCGTGAATCACTGCTTCTTCCGCCAGCCCGTCGAGCCGCAGCGGCGTATGCCCAGTCAGCAATTCATACAGCACCGCGCCCAACGAATACACATCCGACAGCGTCGAAACTGGGCTTCCCGGCGTAACCTGTTCCGGACTCGCGTAGGGCCGCGAAAAGGCGTCCATGGCATGTGCGACCGGCCGCGCGCCGGATCCGGAAACGCGCCGCGCCAGCCCGAAGTCGAGCAGCTTCGGATTCCCATCGCGCGTCACCAGAATATTCGCCGGCTTCAGGTCCAGATGAATAATCAAGTGGCGATGCGCAAACGCCACCGCTTCGCAAACCTTGTTGAACAGAAGCAGCCGCTGGTCGATCGACAACCCGCGCTCATTTGCATAGGCGTCAATGGGCCTGCCATCGACATATTCCATCGCGCAATATGCCCGGCCATCGGGGGTCGTACCGTTTCCCAGCAGGTTCGCGATGAAAGGATGATTCAGCGCCGCCAAGCTTTCCATTTCCTCTTCGAAGCGCCGCGCGGCTGCGGGAGAAATTGTGCGCGCGTCCAGAACCTTGATCGCAACCGTCTGGTCGAACCCGCCTTCCACGCGACGCGCCCTGTAGACTGAGCCTTGCCCGCCCGCGCCGAGCAGTTCTTCGACCCGCCACGCCCCTAGCTCCTGACCGATCAGTTCTGCCGCGGGTCCCATGGAGTTCCTTTTTCGTTCGAATCCAACGGTTCCAGATTCACCAGCCGGTCGCGATCGGCCTGCGCCTCGCTCGCCAGCCCCAAAGCGATTCGATAGTGGTACCGATGTTCCAGACAGTAACGCTCCAGCTTTTTCAGAAAAGCGTCGCGTGGATTGTCGTGCAGCAGATCGTCGAGGCTCTGAAGCGCCGTCGACACCAGCTTTTCGGCGTCTTCGCGATGTCCCAGCTCCCATCCATGCGTGGAGCAGCTCCGCATACGCGGCGGTGCGCGCGGTTTCGATTTCGGTCCGCACATCCGCCGGCAGCTTATCCACGCGCGCCAGAATTCGAAGTTCCTCCTGATATAGCGCTTCCTTTTGCTGCGGCGTTGCCGCACCCTCATCGTGAAAGGATTGCAGCACCAGGGACCCGGCCATCCGCTGCGCGGCCTGAACCGCGCGCCGATCCTCATCTCGAAGCCGGTTTGCCTCGAACCCTCGCGCCTCGGCAACCACCAACCCGCGAGCCAGAAAGCAGAACGCGACCACGAAGATCGCAGCGGCGACACGATTCCGCCCTACCCATTTCCGCGCCCGATCTCCCAACCCTGGCCGGGTCGCTTCCACCGGCCATCCCCCCAGGAATCGGTCGACGTCCAAATGCATGGCCTCCACCGACGGATATCGTTCCACTGGCTTCTTCTGCAGTGCCGTCAGGACTATCGCATCCAGGTCTCCGGCAAGCAGACGCCGCAACGTCCGCGGCCGGCTTCCACGCGTCGCGCTGATCGATGCGGGCAGCACTTCATCGCGAAGCAGAACCGCCTTGCTCGGCTGTGTCGGCTCCCGCTTCAGAATCGCGTAAGCCGCCGCCACGGCTCCCAGATCCTTCGGCGAGAATGGCAGCCTCCCGCATAAAAGCTGATACAGCACCACACCGAGAGAATAAACGTCGGTCGCCACCGTGAGCGGCTCGCCGTTGATCTGTTCCGGACTCGCGTGCGTAATCGTGAACAGATTCTGCCCGGGCAAACTCAGTGACATCGCGCCCGGAGCCAGCAGTTTGGTGATCCCGAAGTCCAACAGTTTCGGCGCGCCGTCTTCGGTAATGAATATGTTGTCGGGCTTGATGTCGCGATGTAAAAACTGATGCCGGTGCGCGTATTCCACGGCTTCGCAAGCGCGGCCGAACAACTCGAGCCGCTGTGAGATCCCCAGCCGATGCCGGTCGCAATAGTTCGTAATGGGCTCGCCTTGCACGTACTCCATCACCAAATAAGGAATGCCGCCTTCGGTGCTTCCGCCATCCAGCAACCGCGCGATCGCTGGATGGTCGAGTTTCGCCAAGACCTGCCGCTCCAGCCCGAATCGCTCAATGGCCGTTTCGTTGGCAAGTGCAACCTTCAAAAACTTGATCGCCACCGGCGTCCGCGTCTCGCCCACCTGGCGCGTCGCCCGAAACACCACGCCGAATCCACCCTCGCCGATCTTTTCTTCCAATCGGTAAGCGCCGAACACGTCCCCGGCCGCGGGAGTCGCCGGAAGCTTCGCTGGGCCGATCGCAGGCTCGATCTTCAACGGATTGTCGAGACCCGCCAGCAGCGCCCGCACTTCTTCTGCGATCTCAGGCTCCGCCGCGGCCAGCAGGACCTCGCGGGCCGGGGGCGCAAGATCGACGGCCTCGTCGAATAGCGCCTCAATCTGCCGGTTCTGCTCAGGTGTCATGTCGGGAAGTCATCCGGCATTGTAGGCGAAAAAAAATCGCCTTGTTGCTCATTCTTACTAATTGAGCAGGTTCCCGCGTCGCCTTCGCTTATTTGATTGAAAGGGAACAAAGACAATGGACAACTTCTTATCAGCACAAGGACGAATCCGCAGGCGGACGTTCTTCTTCCGCCGCGTGGGGATCATGGTGGGTTACTTCGTCACCTCCGCCGCCATCGCCGCGACGCTCAACTTTCTCTCTGCCGATAGCGATACGGCCACCGCTCTGGTATCCGCGTTGCTCATCCTCTTTGCAATCGCCGATGTGCTGCAAGCCATCAAGCGCTGTCACGATATCAATCGCAGCGGCTGGTATGTGCTCCTCACCTGCATCCCACTGGCAGGAATCGTTGCCGCGATTCCGCTAATATTTGTGAAAGGAACCTCGGGACCCAACCGGTTCGGTACCGATCCGCTGCGGTATAGTCTCAGTTTGACGGACAATTATGTTGCGTAAATCGCTGGTCGCACTTTGGTTTTCGATTTTTCTCAGCGTCCCGGCCTGGCCGCAGGCCGTCATCCGGCAACTCCAGACGCCCCGCGATGGGGGAGAAAACGGAGCCGTCCAGGTCGGCGGCACCATCAAGGATAAACAGGTCGTCTGGGGCACCCAGGCCGGACTGCGGGTCCTGCGGTGCCAGGGCGGGGAAGCGCTGGTCGGGCTGCGCATCCGCCGCGGCAGCGCCATCAACCTGATGCAGATCGCCTGCGCCGCAGTCACTTGCAATGCCAATAGCCGGTGCCGTTGGACTCAGGCGAACTGGGAAGCCAGCGCGGGTGGCAACACTGGCGGCACGGTCACGATCGACCAGACGTGCAGCGGGGACGCCATCGTCTCAGGCTTCCGCGCCACTACCAATTTCGGCGGAATTTACGCCTACGACGCACAGATCGAATGCTCCCAAGTGGGAAATATTCCACCCACTGCATTTATCAGCGGCAAGACGATAACGCCGATCGAGCCCGCCACGCAGCTTTACCGGAAACGCCTCGACAGCACCACGCAAAGGGATCTCGGCGATCTGATTCAAAGCCAGCTCTGGTCCTCCTGCAACACCAATGGAGCCACCGCCGTGCCCTATTTCCTGGGCAGCTACGGCGTGATCAATCCCGTTCCCGTGGTGCAGGAATTTTCGATGTACTGCGTTGGCGGATACCAAGGCGGCAAGGGGAACATCGAGCTGTCGCGCCTGGCGACGCAGATCCAAAACGGCACGCAGCAGCTTCAGGACATGGTGCAGGTCGCCGGCGACCACTTCTTTTTTGGAGTCGAACAATCCATCGTCGGAATGTTGCAGTTCCTGGCCCAGCCGCGTTCGCAGGGCGATGGCTTGGGCGTGCCGGCGCAACAGTTGTGCGCGTTTCTTTCGACCGACAATTCGAGTTTTAATCAAAACCTGCTCGACATGGCCACGCAGGCGGTGAACACCTTCCTGACCGACCCCGCGCAGTTTTTCGGACAGCAGGCGCCGGCGCTGGTCGGGTCCAAGGCCTATGGCGTCGCCCGGGACGCGGCCGTCAATCTCCGGTTAATGAACAAGTTCGCCGGCGAATTCGGCAACTTCACGTATCCTGTCGCAGGGGGGCCATTTAACCCGACGGGAAGCACCACCAACTGCTTCCGGACTGCGATCGCATTTGACCGGTCGCTCGCCAACGGCCGTCTGTTTGCCGCGCCGGCCGCGCCTACGATGACCAGCAATGAAATCATCCAGGTGCTGCGCAATACCTATGGGCGCAAGGGGCTGTCGCAGTATCTGAGCCAGCTTGAGAAACTGGCGACTCGCCAGGGTATTCCGATCACAACCGATCAGGCCCGCATTGAGCAGATTCTCATAAATGCCGGCGAGGGCGGCCGTGGCCTGGTCTTTGTCGACGGGCACGTATTCAACGGCTTTCTCAAGAATGGTAGACCATACTTCTACGATCCGCAGTTCGCGCGTCCAGCCGCCTGGGGGAATCCACACGAGGTTTTCTTCTACCGAACCAATTGATGACGGCCGAGTAAAGCTGAGTAAAATAGACGGCAGTTGCCCTCCCATACCTCAACGATGCTGACGCTCGACGTTCTGGACCGCGCCACCGCAGAAATTCGCCGCGTTCCGCTCCCTCTGGCCGATCAAAACGAGCCTCGTGAAGCCAGGCTCGAACTCGCCCCGGGTGCCGATGGTCTGCAAGTCTTGGTCCGGGAGGACGGCAAAGTCGTGAGCTGGATTGAAATCCCCGCGCAGCCCGGCGAGCGCCTTACGGTACGGTTCGAAGCCAACTCAGGCACGGTGCGCGCGTTTTGTCCCCATCGCGATTTTCTCCTGTTGCCGGCCGAGGAGCCTCCCCCGCCACTCCTGCTGCGTCCTTCGCAAAGCGATGAGCTCGATCTGCTGATTCTCGTCGACGGCACCTGCCTGCATCCGGCCGGTCCTCAAGGCCTCGAATACCTTCTGGGACCTCAGCTCGCCGACATCTGGCGCGATTTTGCGAAGCGCCTGCGTGACTGCGCCGGCCTGGCCTGCGCCCGCTATCCCAAGTTTTGGGCGATGGCCGCGGCATTCGGCGATCAGCCCATGCCGGCGCTGGCGAATTCGTTTCTCAAGCCCGTCTACCTCGTCCATCCGCCGATTCCGGAAGGCCGGCGTCTGGAGCCGATCGGGCTCGAACCGCTCGAGCAGCAGCTCCTCGATCTTCCGCCCAGCCCCGGCGGCGATTTTCTCGACGGTCTGGCGGACGGGCTGCGTGCCGCTCGCCAGGCGAGATGGCGGCAGAGCTCGCGCAAATTGCTGATCGTCTTCGGCCACTCGCCGGGCTATTCGCTGGTCGAGCCGCCGGATCCTCTGACGAATCTCGCGGTTCGCGAAGCCTGCGTCGAAGAGGAGATCGACGCTTTGCATCAATCCGGGGTCGAAGTGATGACCGTTTTTCACGATCCCCCCGGCGCGCAGGATCGCTACTCCGCGGATCTGCCGGAGCTGCTGGCTCGCGCGCGCGACCAGTACACGCGCTTGGCGACTCTTCCGGAGTGGACCCAAACATCGGACGCGGATTTCTCCTCTGCCATCAAAAAATGGCTGGATCCGCCGCTAATATTGGCGCGTGGACCTGCGCCTGGGTTGTGTGTAAAGGACTCCGCATGAAACTCACCATCATCTTCTCCTTGGCTTCCATCTGCCTTTTCGCCCAACAGATGGCCGATAATCCCCGGCCGGGCGAGACGGAGACGCCACAGGTGGGCGGCGCGGGCTTCGGCAGCTACTCGTTCGTGGGCTCGCTACGTTGCAATTCCCCATCGGATGCCATCGTTGGCGCACGCTCGCGCAAAGGCGCCGTGGTCGACTATATTCAGATCGCCTGCGCGCCGGTGACGAACGCTTCTTGGAGCACGCCCTATTGGGGAAAGAGCGCGGGAAATGCGCAGGGCGGCGGCGCGGTTAGAACCGCCATGTGCCCGGCCGGTTCCGCCATTGCCGGGTACGCGGCTTCGGCTACTCCCGGCAACCTTTACATGCAGGACATTCGGTTCGACTGCGCCAAAATCGTGAACACCGGTGCGAATGCGATCAACGTCAGCCAGCAGCGCCAGTTTGTCGCCTGGAGCGGAGGATCGGGCGATGCGCTCGGCAGTGGCAGTCAATCGGAATGCCAGGCCGGCGCCGCGAGCGCCTTCTCCGTCGCGGTGGGAAGGTTCGTCGGCGCATCGAGCATTCTCGGAGGAGGCAGCCAAGTGGTCCAGGCATTTTCTTTGATGTGCCGCGGCACTTCCACCACAACTCCAATGCAGGGCATGCCCGCCCGGCAACCTGCAACTTCCGGACCACCGCCCGGAGTTCCCAAATCGCAGCCGGGGGTGGGCAAAGTTCTTCCGGGCACGTCGAAGTATTAACCGCCGTGCAACGTGGTTCGAGCAATCCCGTCAGGAAACTTCGCCGCCGCTTATCCGCGACGGCGGTCCTGTTTTTAGCATTCCGGCGAGCCGCGCGCCGCGAGGATTCCTGGTAAAGGTCCCATTTTCACTGCACGCGATTCCATCCCAATGGGCGAGTTTCGTCCGGTCTAGAACGCGCGAAGGACACCCGCCCGCAATCCCCATCTTCTCGGTCGATTCGCGTTCAAACGGCAGCAGCAACGCGGCCAAGGCCAACGGAGGTAGCGGTTTTTCGACCGGAAGAATCGCGGGCGGAACCCGTTCGGTCGCGGCAAAAAACTGCTCCAGCGCCCCGTCCGTCGCCGATTCCCGCAATTCCGCACGGCCCTGTTCGATTAACTCTTGCAGCCCGTCTACGCGCACGCGCACCTCCGGGACCGGCAAGAAAAAATTCATGCTTTGCCATCGCGGATCGCGCCACGCTTCCCACCAGATCGAATCTTCAGCGCCCGCAATTTCGGCGAGCATCAGAAACGCCAACGCCGACGGCGGCACATCCGTTGTCGATGGCACATACAAGACCTGCTTTTCAAGCCCTGCCGGGCGCCCGGCGGCGTCCACCGCGCGGCTTGTGTAACATTTGATCGCGTATGCGCCGAGCGCATCGAATCTCCAAGCGTACAGCGTCACCGGGGCATCTTCGCTTCCCAGAGCCATCTCGCGCTCCAGTTTCATTTTCCCCGGCGCGATCCCCGCGCTGTGCGCGATCCAGCGATAATCCGTCGGTGCGCGATGGACCTTCCCGTACACCGCGCGCTGGCACACCATCTCATCCGCCTTCCGCGGCCGCCAATCTCCGAACGAAGGCCACGCGTCGATTTTCACGGCTGTTTTTGCAGGCGGTTGAAGAGCCACGTGAAGGGCTCGACGATGTTGATCGGCGTGCCTCGCGAGGTGATGCGCGTCGCCAGCCGTTCGTCCAGAAACACTGATTTTTCGACGATCCCGTAACTCAGCCGCACCCCCGCCGCCGACACTGGAAAAAATCGCGCGGCAGAATGGTATTGTTCGATCCATCGCTGCAACTCTTTGCTGATGTAGCCGCGAACGAACTCTTCCGGCGTCTCCTCGATTCGCCTCAGGTCCGCCGGCGTCTCGATCAGCCGGTCGACTTTCGACAAACATACCGCCAGCGGCCGCGGATCGCGTGCAGCCACAGACTTGTTGCCCCTAGACCGCTCCACGTAAATCGAGCTCAGCGCATTGATCGCTTCGGTCTCGCGATGCCCACGCGCGTGGTCCAGCATCAGCACGATCCCGTCGGCCTTCACCAGGCTCGCCAGCAGATCCCCGTCCATCCTCTCCGCACGTACGCCCGCGCGATCCTTGGTCTGCAGCCGGAACACTTCCTGCGTCGCCATGGATTTGAAGTCGTAGGAAATGTCGCGCTCGTCGGTTTCTTTGGTGCCCATCGGAAACTGGTTGTCTTTGCTGATCTGGTTGCTCTGCTGAATGATCTCGGGAAGCGATTCCGCCGTTGGAAAGATCTGCCAGCCCGAATCGATCGCGTTCGAACGCAGGTACAGCAGCGACAACAGCGCCGTTTTTCCTGACGACGACGGCCCCCACATGGTGATGATCTTCATCGCCCGGTCCCCACAGTTCGCCCCGCCAACATATTTAGGCGCCGCACCAGTTGCGGCGATGGCGGTTCCGAGGTTCCTTCCTGCTCCAGTTGATCGAGCGCGACTTGAATCTGCCGCGCATACGACGGGTCGCGTGCGTCCTGCATCGTTTCCTTCAGCGTCGCCGCCAGGTTTTCGACGTCCGCGCTGAATCGCGCCTGCGCGTCGGACTCCAGCGCGCCCAGCAATTCTCGCGCACGCGCGATTTGAAACCCGAGCGGCTCCCATTCCTGTCGCTCGATGCCGAGCCGGACTCCCTGCAACAACAGATTCAAGCGGCGGCACAACTCCGGCCGGTAGATGGTTCCATTGCGGTCGCGCATAAGCCGGAAGCGCCCGGCGAGCTCCTCATATCCTTCGAGCACCATCCGCCGCGCATGCTCGATGCGAAAGAAGAACGCATCGCACTGGCGCAGCGCGCCCAGCATGGTCTCAAATTCGTCGCGCGGCGGCGGCGTCGCGAGCACGCCGAGAGCCGCCAGTTCCTTTGAAAGCGTCTCAGCCAGCGGCCGATCCGGATGGCTGTGAAACGCCGGTTCGCTGAGTAATCCCTTCAGCTTCTCGATCGATTTCTCGCGCCGCAGATGCACCTGTGCCGCCGCGGACGCCGCCAGATCGTTCAACCGTTCACGATTGTAAACTTCGCGGTCGAGGAACGCCCGCAGCGGTGCTAGTTCCTCCGGCGGCGGATCGTTCGCGATCAGCGATGCCGCTTCCGGTGCGAACTCCGCCACCAGATTCACCCACGCGAGATTTTCTTTTCGCAGCCGCCCCAGCCGCGCCGCGCTCTCTTCCCGGACCTTCGCCCGCCGCTGTTCAATGTCCTTCGCGATGGACTCCATCTGCCCCGCGAATTCTTCCAGTGACCGCGACGTATCGAACTCGGCCGGGATCGCGTCGATCCGGCGTGCATCGTCGGCCGACTCCGTAATCGCGACAATCTCCCGCGCGATGCGTCGCAGGTCGCCGGCTCGAGTCAGAATCTCCTGCTGCTGCCGCGTGATGTCTTCGTCGATCCCTCCCGCTTCCCGTTGAAGTTCCTCGCATTGGTCGAGCAGGTCGAAAGCTCGCCGGGCGATCGTTTGCGAGTCCGGGTCGGCTGGAATGCGGCTCTCGATCGTGGCCAGCGCGGCATCCGCCTTCAATGTCCTGCATCGCCCCCGCAGCTCCGCGATCTTCGAACGCACCTTCAGAATCGCCGCATGCCCGGCGGCCGCAAGCTTCCCGCGATTATTGTTCGCGACCGAATAAATCCGGTCCTCGGCGATCTCCACCAGCTTGAAAAACTCCTCCAGCGGGCTCGCATGGTCGCCGCGAATCGCGGAAGCTTTCTCGATCATGTCCGCGATATCGCCGCGACGGTCGTATAGTTCTCTGAACCACCGCCAGCGCCGCTCCAGTTTCTCCATCGCGGCGTCACGACGGCTCTGCGCCGCATCCGCCAACGATTTGCGCATCGCCTCAACCGCGGCCAGCAACTGTTCGACGTCGGCCACCGTCACGCCGTCCGATTCCCGAAGCTGCCGCTGCCGCGCCGTCAGCTCCGCCACCTGCTCCGCCCTCGATCCGAGCGCTTCCGCCATGTCGCGGCAGTCCGCCAGCGCCAGAGCGATCTTGTGAAACTGCATCACCGCCTGACCGGACGTGACCGGCCGCGATTTCTCCACCACCGGCGCCGGCGCCGGCGCGCCCTTGAACGGAACCGTCTTCGCCGCGCCGCTTCCGCGCTGCCGGAGCCCGTCCAACTCGCGCTCCACCTTCACCGCCCACGCCTCGTCGACCTTGCCCGAGCAAAATTCCGTAGTCCAGCTTCGCAGGCGCGCCTCGATCGTGGGTTTCACCTGCGCGTTCGCGACCAGCGACAACTCGCGCGCCGCCACCAGCGGACCCAGCGCCCTCTGCCGCTGCCGGCTCCACTCCTTGATCGTTTGGGCCTGCTTCGTTGTCGCCGCGATCGCCCGCGACTCCAGCGCCGGATCCTCGATATACCCCAGCATCTGGGACCATTCGTCGGTCCATTCTTCGATCGCGGTCCGCGCCTGCTCGTCGCTCACCACCGGCGTCTGCGCGCGCAAATCCGCAATCGCCTGCCGCGCCGCTTGCGTCGCCGCGAACAGCGCCTGCACCTGCGGCGCCACCGATTCGAGCTGCTGCGCCTGCTGCGCAATCGCCGCGCCGTCCCCAGCGTCTCCGTCGATGCGAATCAATAGCGCGTTGCGTTTCGCATGGAACTGCACCGCCTGCGCGGGAATCCCCGCCAGCGCCTCCAGCCGGCTGCGAGTATTGGCCAAGTCCTGACCCATTTATAGTCCGGCCGCCGCGAACAGGCGCAGCGCCCCTTGCACATTCAGGCGTGAGATTCCCAAAGTTCGGATCAACGGACTCCCCGCGATCGCCCGATCCCCGCCCGGTCCCTGATATTGCGCGATCCAACGCGCCGTGCGGTCGAACAGCAGCGGCACTAGCCACAGCGCTTTGTGGATCGCGCCCGCCAGTCCGATCCCGCCCGGATACAAATCCACCAGCGCGATCCCCGATTTCCCGCCCAGCTCGAAAGGAATCGCTTCCAGCACATCCTGATCCAGGCCGGTGTGCACCGGCAACGAATGGCGCAACGCCGCCGCTGCGCTGACCAGTTCGCTCCACTCCGGAGCCTTGCCCGTGAACTCCAGAATCAGCGCCTCGGTCTCGAAATTCGTGCGCACCGCGTCGATTCCCACCGTCCGGAATTTTCCCGCCGCATCCCTTTCCAGAATATCGGTCACATCTTCGCGATACTGCACCCGCGCATGATAGCGCTCCAAGCCGCGAGTCGTCAGCGATTCCCGCGACCGCTTCAACGAAGTGATTCTCCCCGTCGCGAAGCGCCACGTCCCCACGTCATTCTGCTCGGGTGAGCACGCGATCCATTTCGGGCGGGACGACGGCCATGGCTGAATTCGATATCTCCGCCCCCCGCTTTCGAACACGCGCAACGGATAAGCGTCAATCGCCAGCCGTTCGCGATCCACTTCCAGCAGCAACCCCTCGGCGACGTTGGGATCGCGAAGGGGTACGGCATCTCCGCCCACGATTCCGAACGACCGCACCGCCTCCTGGCCCGGCGTCTGGCTGGTGTAAATCGAATCGCGCTGCAGCCGGCCCTCGGAATCGAGAAAACGCACCGGCACTCGGCTCAGCCGATTCTCCGCGCTCAACTGCTGAAGCGCATCGCGCAGCATGGCTTCTTCCCAATGGAACGTGGAGCGCAGTCCGGTCAGCGCGTCGGGCGCCTCGCGCAAAGCCAGCAGTAGATGCCGCCGCACCAGCTGCGGATGCCCTTCGGCCGCCAGCAACTGCACCGATCCGCCCGCGTCGCTCGACCCTGCATACTCCGAGAGCAGAAAATCGACGTACGGATTTTCAGGCGCCGCCAGCGCCACGTGATGTGGGATTCCTTCCGGCGACGAGCGTCCGCCCCGGCAAATCATCTCGCGCAGCGACAAAAATTCGGTCGGACGAATGTCGAGAATCTCCGCCCCCGCGCTGGCCGCGCTTTCCGCAATCGCGCGCGACTCCGGCATCCGCTCGAGCGTTGCCTCCGCGGGCAGCGTTGGCCAGTCCGATATCAGCGAAGCCTCCGCGGCCGTCGCCGGAGATGCATCCTCCAGCCGGTACAGTGTGGTGTGGCGCGCGAACTCTGTCGCCACTTCGAACTCGTTCTCTTTTTTCCATGCGTAGGGCAGCAGATGCTCCAGGAACGCCAGGAATTGTCCCTCGCGATCGGCCGCGCGCCGCGCCAGCACCAGCCCACGCGGCGGCAACCCGCGCCGCCACCTCAGCAATCGTTCCAGCCTTCGCGAAACTGCCCACACGTGCGCGGCCAGAACGCCCGAAAACTCGTGCGCATCCCACCAGACCACCAGGCCGATTCGCGTCAGCAGCGGCGCTCCCGCAGCCTCCTGCTGCAAGCTCACGCGAAGCTTATCGAGCAGCGAATCCGATAGCGTTTCCGCATCCACCAGCAACAGATCCGCATCCGAGGAATCGCCTCGCGACAAATCCGCCAGCCGCGCCGGACTTTCGCCGCCCAACCGGCCGAGCCATCGCGTCAATTCCCGACCAAGCGCCGGCCGCGGCCCAGCGGTGATCACCAGGGTCGCCTCGCCGTAGCGGCGCGTCAACTCGGTAGCCGCCAGCGCGACCACTTCTTCCTGCCCGCAATGATCCGGCGCGAGCACCACCGCATTTCTTTCGATGGAAACCGGCGCCGATCCCACCAGCCCGGCGACGGCGCCGCACAGCGTCCGCGACACACCCGGCGAGCCCGCGAACTCCAGCCGCCGGTGCCAGTCTTCGCCTCCGGTTCCTTCCTCGATCTGCCCCGGCGCCTCCCACTCCATCACTTTGCGCAGCGCGATGCCGCGGCTCTGCATTTCATCCGGCCAAGGAGACAACTCCACGCGCGCCGGCGGAGTCGTCAAGAATGACGAAGACGCCGCCGACCACGGCTGCGCCGGATTCGCGCTGACAGCCACGCCGCCGAGCGCGACAACGAACGCCACCGCCACGCCCCACTGCGCCGCGAAGACTCCATCGCTCCACGCGCCGGAGTTTCGGAACAGAACCGGCAGAAACGGCAACGTAAACGCTAGTACCCAATATCGATACGGCGAAAAATCGAGCGTCCCCGCGATCCATCTCCCATCCTCCGGCAGCGGAGGCTTCGCCAGCGCCATCGCCAGCAGCACTACCCACACCGCGCCCGTGATCGCCAACCAGACTTCCGGTTTCGACGGCATCCACGCCGGCGCAGCGGTGTGCAGCGCCGAGATTAGCAGCAGTGGAACGCCGAACCAAATCGCCAGCCGTTCCAGCACCTGCGCCCAAAATCCGCCGCAATCCCCCGAAGCCACGCGCCGCGCGGCCATGACGTGCGCACCCGCGGCCGTTACCAGCACGAACGCCAGGAATAAGCCCGTCATTTGATCCTCACCAGCAGATCCGCCGGAACGCCTAGAATGGTCTCCACCAGGTACAGGCGCTCGGTCTTGTCTGTCGTGATGATGCGCGCAGCGAACCCCGCGTCAGCCAGCGCGAACTCCACGCCTGGAAACGTCTTCCAGAATCGCGGAAAAATGCTCCAGCGCGCCGTCGGAGGCAGGCCATCGGTAGCCAGCCAGTGGAAGCATACGCTCATCGAAACTTTTTTCCTGAGGAACGTGGCGATCAGATCCGCGCGACGCTCCGTCTCGCGCTCGTCCAGCTCCAGCGGATCGCGAAACGATTCGCTCAATTGATCCAGAAACGGCAGCGGATGCAAAAACGTATCGCAATACGTTTTGGACCAATCCGAAAATAGCCGGGAATTCTCCACCATCTCCCGAAATCGCCCCGCATCGCGCGGCAGCGATTGCGCGATGGTCGCCAGATCCTGATTGCTTTCGAGCGAATACCGTACATCCGGCGCCGCGCGCCCTTCCATGAAAATCGGAATCGCGCCTGCCGCATCTACGCCGTTCGATAAGAGAAATTCGCCCACCTGCCGCCGCAGCCACTCCATCTCATCGCGCCGCTTGGCGAGCATGGTTCGCTGCCTCACCAATTCGCCCACCGCCGCGCCCAACAAATATTGCCGAAGCCCTGCCAATAACGACCGGCAATGGCCCTCGATGCGGCCCGCGATCGCGGGCGATGCCGCGGCTTTCTGCAAACGCTCCGACAAGCGCCCGCGTTGCGGATTAGTGTAATAATCGCGCGCGCGTTCCGCGGTCCGCTCCAACACCGGCTGAATCGCGAACCTTCCTAGCACCCAGAACGTCCCACCGGCCAGAATCGCGGACACCAGCGATTGCACCGGCACCGGAACGGGACTGTTCGGCCAGCCATCCGAAAAAATTTGCAGCAGCAGCGGACCCATCGCCAGCGCGAACACGATCGCCGCCACCGCCCACCACTTCGACGCGAGCTGTGGAATCCTCACCTGTTTCAGCCGGTACATCGCATACTCGCGCTGCATCTCTTCGGCCTGCGCGTACGGATCGCCCGGCGGCGGCGCTCCGCTTTCGCTCGATACCACGACGCTTGAAAATTCCTGTTGCAGCCGTTGCAGCTCCTCGATAGCCGCGCCCACCGGCAATGGCGGACGGCGCGATTGCAGGCAGTTCGTGACGACTGTTTCCAGGTCGTCGCGAAACGAATTCAGCTTCGGTCCCAGTGCCGCCGTGTGCTTGCCGGCCTGTTGTGTCAGCCGCGTCACCGCCGCGTCCACTTCCTTTTCCGCCGATTCGCGCAGCAATCGTCCCCAATCGGCCTCGCTGCGCGATGCGGTCAGCAACCGCTCCTGGACGTTCGACACTGCACGCAAAGCCGCCGCCCGCAGCGCCGGCTCGCTGATCGTCTTCGCCACTTCCTGCCCGCGAAAACGGTTCACCACTTCGGCGAACGGATCTTCCGCCTCCACGGTATTCAACGTCAAGTGATCCAGCCATCCGCGCGCGAAACTCGCCGCGGCCAGCCGTCGCAGCAGCCCTGAACTCCGCTCCACCACTCGAATCCCGACGGTGCAAACCGGCGGGACGTCGATCCGCTCTCGCCGGAATAAAGCCTGTGCATCCGGCTCCCGGCGCAATCCTTCGAGCAGAAGCAGTTCCAGCAGCAGCACGGCTTCCTGCAAACGCGAATCGGCCGGCCGATGCCCTTGTGGAGTCGTTCCATCGAATAAATACATGCGTCCCAACGTCGGACGCCCTGCTGAAAATCCTTCCAGATGCTCGTTTAAGACCTGGTGTAGCGCCTGCCGCACCGGATCCATCCGAGGAGCCCAGTAATCCTCAAAATCCAGGATCTCGAGAAAATTCAGCAGCGAATTTCCGCCGCCTTCCTGCGCCGAAGCCAGCGATGGATCTTCGGCCAGCCTCATCATCGAAGGTTCGATCAGATCGCGCAGCGCGCCCACCACTTCTTCGCGCGTCGGTTGCGCGATCGCGATCACATCCAGGCCCGACATCCCGCCGCGCGTCACCTCGGTGAGCCGCTTTTTCTCGCGCTCCACCGCGTCCGCAAGAATTTCAGCCAGCCGGTCGCGCGCGCCGGTGACGTGCTCCACCTGGGCGTACAGATCGTCCATCAGCTCGTAACCGCCGTCGGACGTGAAGGCTCCCGAAAGCTCCTGTTCGGGCAAATCGAGGGTATCGGGAATCCAAAACAGCGACATGGATTCCAGGCGCCGCTCGTTCAGTGATCCGACCGCCGTGCGCTCGTCCCAGGTCAGCGCACCGCGCGCCGCGGCTCCCGAAAGAAACGAATGCAAAACGCGCAGCCCATACCCGCCGTATCCAATCAGAATCGTCGGCATCTCAATGTATACGGCGGAACTCGCGACGCTAAATGCTCAACGTCCGGCGCATTGACCGCGTTTTCTGCTCCTCACCGTCCGCCGGCGCCGAACTTTGCAGACGATGCTCCAGCCGCTCCTCGAACGCCTGCCAGATCGGCTCTTCCAGCCCGTCCTCGCGCGTCTTCAACCCGCGTTGCGCATCCAGACCGATGTCGAGCAGCGTCTTCTTGATGTACGTCAACAGATTCTCGGTGCGCGATTGCAATTCCGGCGCGGCCACCTGCGCCGCCGCTTTCTGCAAACTGTCATCGAAATTTTTCTTTAGAATCGGATTGCGGTGATACTCGCCCAGCCGGTACAGCGCCGACGCCAGATTCATCCCCAGCGACTCGCCCACCTCCGCCCACGTCCATCCCTTCTCGCTCTGCGTAATCACCTTCAGCAGCAGCGCTTCCAGCAGCGTATCCAGCGCCCACGTCGTGCTCAACTTGTCTTTCGACGGATTCAGATTCGGCAACGCCTGCTCCCAGTGATAGTCGATGTGCAGGTTATAGCTGCGCCGCTCATCCGCCGCGACTTTTTCATACGACGATTCAATCTCTCCGATCACCGCTGAGAAATAGTACAGCGGGATCGGCAAATCCATGTCGTGCGCAACCGCTATGTGTACATTGGGCCAGGGTTTCCACGGCGAAATCTGCGGTTCTCGCCCGTCGCGAGCCAGCATTTTGCGCAGCGTTTCTACGAATCGCGGCGTGAGCGCCGAATCCTGGATCACCAGGTTTCGCGTCCGCGCCAGCTTCACTCCATCGTCGAGCGTCTCCGTATCCACTTTCGCCAACCGCGCATAAATTCCCGTCAGCAGCGAAAAAGCCCGCAGCTTCCGCTCGATGTAGTCCGCGATCTGTTCCTCGCGCACAAGTACGCCCGGCCCCGATCGCAGACAGATACGAGCCTCCAGTTCGAGCCCGGTCTCGATGGTAAGCCCGCGTTCGTTCTCGCTGCCGTAAATCGCCGAATGCAGTCGAGTGCGTCCCAGATCGATCAAAGCGTTCTTCAGATCCCCAGCGAGCTTGTAATCCGGCTTCGGGATGAATTTCCCCGTTCCCGGATCCTGCACGGGCCGGAGCTGCTCCGCGATTGCGGTCGCCAGCACCTGCCGGTCGAACGTGGTCTGCCCTTTGCCGCCGCGCACGAACAGCTCGTCGAATACTTCGCGCCAGATGCGGCGCTTCGGCTCGTCGAGCGTCTCGAACACTTCCACGCTCAGCGCGAACCGCGGCTGGTCGAGAGCCAGTCCGCTGCGAATCCGCTCGGCCTCGCGCTCCAGGTCATTTACCAAGTCGTTCATCTGCGTGGCCAGCGTCGCGTACTGCCGAGCGCGGCCGTCCAGATAATCGCGCAGCGATTTAAGCTGCGCCAGTCTTAGATCGGAATCGAAGTAATTCTTCTGCGCGACGCCGGTCTGCTGAAAATCCATCTGCACGCTGTCGCGCACGCTTTCGAACGCTTCGCGGTCCTTCATGATCCCGAACTTCTTCGCGCCGGCCGCGTCGCTCAGGCTGGTGGGAACTTCCTGCTTGAATTTTTCCTGGACCTTGTTGTTGCTAAAGCTCTTTACGCTGGCCGCCTTGAGTTTCGCTTCCGCTTCCGGAATCAGCGTCGAATCGAGCTTCTCCAGCAGCCGGATCACAAGATAGCGCTCTTGCAGCGGCGACGGGCGTGGATTCAGGCGTTCAATCACGTCGCCGTTCTTCGCGCTGGTGCGCAGGCGCTGCTTGCCTTCTTCGATCTTCTTCTGCGCATTGCTGATCGCGGTTTCGAACTTGGTTACGATGTCGTTGTAATTCCCCAGCGATTCCGGCTGCACCGGCAACAGGTTCGGCGACGGAATCGAAATCCCCGCCATGATCGGCGCGCGTTCTTCGTCGAGCAGCCTCAACACGCGACCGGTCAATGTTTCGGACCGCTGTTCCTTTCCATGCTCGTCGCGGCCGGTCAGCTTGCCGGTGTCGACGTCCTCCACCAGCTTGTACCAGACGCCTTCCGTCAACCCGTCCTGTTCGTCCTCATCCGCCATGGCGAGCATGGAAAGCAAAAACGCCTTATTGATCGCCGCCTGCCGCTCGCTCTCCGACATGCGCCCGAACTTCGGATCGTCATAATTGACGCGCAGATCGGCCAACTTCGCATTGATCGTCGCGGACGCATCGCTCGACCCGAACGTAATCTGCTGCCGCAGCGCTTCCGCCGCGAACCGCAGCGCCGAATATTCCAGCAACTCGTATCCCGGCAGCACCAGCGCGGCCACGCCGAATGCGCCGAAATGTTTCGAATATCCGCGTCCCACCGCTTTGAGTTTTCCTGGAGTCCGCGTCAGTTCCTGCAAGTGTTTGTCGTAGTTGTCGACTTCGGCCGACATGCGGCCCAGCACCGGGCTGAACACTTCGAGAAACGCCGCGTCGCCCACCACCGGCTCCAGCTCCGGCAGCTCCAGATGATCCGGCCGGTCGATCAGCATGCTCAGATAAAACGGCCGCTCTTTCACTACCGGAAGACTTCGGTCCACGGGATTGTTCCAGAACACAAACGGCTCGCCCTGCGGACGCTCCACCAGCGTCTCGGGATAATCGAGCTTGGTCAGATGCTCCAGTTCCTTCAGCGCCGCGTAGGTATTGGCGTGAATATCCTGGTGCAGATCCGGCGCGACCTTCTTGGTCAGCAGCGACGACAGCACGAAATACCCCAACACCCGCGGCTCCCACTCGATCGATCGCGCAATGCTTTGAATCAGATAGCTCATGGGAAGAAAGCTGCCCGATCCCGTCCCGCCCGCGAGCGAGCAGAACATATACACATAGAACTGGCTCGGCTGGATTTGCCGAAAGGGATTGTCCGCCTTCAGAGTCGCCCGCACCAGTTGATCCAGCTTGTCGTGAATGCGCGCGCTGTTGAAATGGAACCCCAGGCGCGATTCCACGCGAATCTGCCCCGCGCCATCTTTGACGCCCGGCCGCGGCGTGTATCCCCGATCCAGCCATTGCAGAGCTTTTTGATCGTTCGACTCGCGGTAATTTGAAACCGCGCGCTGCTTATCGAACGCGCCGATCTGGATGCGGTTGTTCTCCGGAATATAACTGAGCATCTTCAGATCGGAGTGGCTGGTGTCGACGCACACAAACTGCGTCAGCGCGCGAAGATGCGATTCCCAGTGCGGCAGCCGAGCCGCGCGCATCGCGATCCGGTCGACAATGCGCGACCCCGTGCCGCCCATGCCGATAAACATCGTGGGAACGATAGAAGCTTGCGGGATCTCAGGTTCGGATGCCATGGTTTATATTGTGCCTCAACTAGCCAAAGATACGAAGGCGTACTACAACTTGGGCCGCTGCGCGGCAAACTCGATCCGGAACAATTGCGCCTCGGCGCCCAACCCGGCGCGATAGGTCTGCCCCGCGCCCACCAGGAACGTGCCATCTTCTTGCGCCATCAGCGACTTCCACTCCCCATTCTCCTGGAAGCTCACGTTGCCGAATCCCTGGCCCGGCTTGAAGGCGTACAATTCGCGATCCGCCGGACGCACCCACCCCAACTGCTTGTCCCCCGCGATCGACGTGACGCCGCGATCTTCCGGCATTCCCAGCCAGCGCGCTAAAATCGACCCTTCGCCGAGCCTCGCCGGGGCCAGTGGAGCCGTCTCTCTGCCCAGCGAAACCCCCAGATCCGGCGCCAGAATCCGCCGCATTCTCCAGAACAGCGCCAGGAAACACATCAACAGCAGGCTAAAAAGCAGCGTCAGCCAGGCTCCCCAAGTCTGCCAGAAATCGGGCTCGGCGACGCTCAGGTGCAGCGTGAAATCCTCGACGACTTTCAACTGCTCATACGGATCGCCCGCCTGGTGCCAGAAGCCGAACTGAATCGGAATATCGAGCGGAGGGTTCAGCGCGCCCATCGACGGTCGGCCCAGCGTCACGCAGATCGGAATCTCTTTCGACGGCAGCCCCTGCCGGTCCACCGGAATCGCCGCTTGCCACGTATCGAGACTCGTATCCAGCCACGCATCGCCGAAGCGCACGCGAGCCCCGCGCAGTGCGTTCTTCAATTCCACCGACGGACCCAGCCGAATCCCCAGATGATAATCGTTCTCTGTCAGGTTCTTGAGGGTTCCCTGAAAGCGCACCGTCGCGCACGCAGTTTCCCCCGCGCGAGCCTCTTTGCGCGAGTTGCTGACCGCGGCTTCTCCCGGATTCGGATTCGGATATAGCGATACGAACGGATACACGGTGGCCGCATACATCAATTCGCCGGAGCGTTGAATCACCACGTCGCCGCGGCTCACTTCCACGTCGATGAAGCCCTGGTATTTCCCCGGAATATCGTCGCTGAACTTCGGCAAAATCTTGAAAACCCGTCCGGTTCCCTTGACGTACGTGCCTTGCGTGTCGGCCGCGGGATATTTTTTTGGATCGCGATGATCGTCGGTGGTCACGTGATGCAGCGAAAATGTGACCGTCAAATCGCTCCCCGGATCGCCTTCCGCTCCACTCGATGGCGTGACCACCACTTCGAACGGGCTCTCTTTTCCCGCCATCACCACGTGATCCGGATAGCCGCGCGCCGGCCGGATCGTGATGGTGACCGCAATCGGCCGCAGCACCGCGACCTCGATCGGGTTCCCGGTGGGGTGAAACGCGTATGCGCCTTTTTCTGGCGGAATCAGCCATTGCAAAGCGTAGCTGGCGGGCCTCGGTGTCCCGATAGCGTGTTGATCGGGCACTCCGACCGCTTTCAGAAGTGGTTGTGAGCCGGACTTTCCCGTCGCGGATGTCAGCGCGAATCCTGGTTCTTTGCCCTGATCGTAAATTGCCACCACCGCCGCGCGAGCCAAGGTCTGCTCGGCCACCGGGATCTGCGAAGGAGCCGAAGAATACGATTGTTTGGAATATCCGAAGCTCTGCCTGAAAATCTCAACGGTATCGCTCAGCAGATGGCTGGTGTCCTTGCCGAGAAATCGCGCGCCGCTCACTCCATCCGCGCCACCGAACGTGAAGGCATCGTCAAACCACTTCGAATTCTGGTCTACTTCCGCGCCAAACGCCAGAATATACAGGTGAATTTTGTCCTGCTTCAACGACGTGGCCAGTTCTTTCAGCAGCCGCTTCTCCTCTTCGCGAGCGTCCGGCTCCGGAACGCCGTCGGTGATCAAAACGATCACGCGATTATCATCCGCGGTACCCGCTTCTTTCAGTTCTTTGTAGGCTTCGTTAATGACTGGATAGAAGTATGTCCGGTCACGATCGTAGGGCAGATTCAGAATGCCCGCGATCACCTGGGCCCGATGCGAGGAATCGCGATCCATGTCGATCACCGGGCCCGAGGTCATGGGCACCGGAGCAGCCTTGCTGACCTTCTTGCGCCAGTCCGGATCGAATTGAATGATCTTGAAACTGTCGGCGAGTTCCAGCGTTCCACACACCAGGTCGTAAAGCAGCGCCGTGGCGAGCTTCACGTGACCGGACGGATCCGTTCGCCGCAGCGATTCCGATGTGTCCACGATCACCCGAATATGCTTGTGCGGCTGATCGGCCGCTTGCAATGCGGCACTCAGAAGCGCCAGCGCGATCAAAATCCGCTTCATGACCCCACCCGCAAACTGATCCGGAAGTATGGACCCGATTCGCCTACACGATACGTCTCGCCATGTCCCGTGCGGCGGCCATTCTGAGCGACCGCTTCCCACTCATTCAATCCCACTTCGCGATACAGCGTTCTCGATCCCCAGCGCACCATCACCGCTTTCCGCTTGCCGGCCTGTAAAATCGCTACCGATCCCTTCACTTTCGGCGTAACGCGAAAATTGTCCTGCAGACATGCGCGCGCGTCGCGATACCAGCCGATCCCGACGCCCCGCCACAGCTTCACCGGTTGCGGAGTCTGGTCGTCCAGCTCTTCATACGCGGGCGCGAATTGTAGCGCCAGTCCGGTGGGGAAACGGTTCGGCTTGATCCATCCGTAAATGATAAAAAACACCAGCGCTGCGGCCAGGATCAGGAGGATCAGCCAGCCCCACTTCTCCCAGAAGGTCAGCGGCTTGACGGTCCAGGTGGTTTGAATTTCCACCGAGGTGTCTCTTTCGGTGTGCCCAGCGACGCCCAGCACCACGTAATTTTCCGCGCTCGCCTTCGATGCCGGCGCCAGCCGACCGGTCACCAGGCAAATCTCCTTTGTCTCTTCCGGCCCCAAGTTGATCGGCGAACCTCCGGGAGACTCGCGTTTTCCGCCCGCGCGCAGCTCGAATTCGTGATCCGAAGGAAGCGCCCGCATCGTCCGCAGCTCAAACGGAATCGCCCCTTCCTGCTGCGCGGAGAACAACAGCGGACGGCATACCGTCTCGCCCGACCGAAGCTGTCCGAAATCGATCGCGACCGGCGGGCCGGTGTACCGGAAGAAGCCTCTCGCCTGCACCGTGGCTTTCGCGGTTCCGTTCATGTACTCGTTCCACGCGTGCGCCGTGATCTGGATGGCTCCGGCGCTCTTGGGGGTCACCATCGCGGTGAAATGACCGTCCGCGCCCTTTTCGAGCTTCACGGTTTCGCCGTCGACTCTCGCCTCCACTTGAACGCCATCCGGCAGATCGCTCGCCCCCAGATCGACGCCTCCGGTTTGCAGCGAGATATCGAGCTTGAAGGGGGTTCCCGGCGAAACCTCCGGCGGTACGTTGATCTTGGGCGTGATCGTCGAGCGCTGAATCACCGCGTAAGAAGCGTTCGCCCCGCCGACGGCCGAGATGGTCCAATTGCCCGCCGCCGGGTTATTCATGTATACGACGCGATAGGCGTAGCCGTTGTAGGAATCGGCCGCATAATCGGCTTGCACGGTCTGGCCGCCATTCGAGATCGACGCATTGCCGAGCGACGCATCGCCGTAGATCACCACCCAAACCTGCTCCATGCGCGGCTTGATGCTGAACGTGGGATTCTGCGCGACGCGTCCATCCACGCGATAGGGCGCCTGCACGATCTTGCGGAACGCATTGGCGAACGCGGCGATGATCCCCTGCGGAGAGCCATCCACCAGGTCCGGTTGCAGGCTCAATTCGGATAACTTGTTCGGACCGCCGCTCCTGAACACCAGGGGCAGGATCTGCGCTCCGCTGTCGATTAGTCCGCGCCACTCGGGCTTAGCGACGTTCCAGTCTTTCGAATCGCCGGCTCCATCGGATAGCCATACGACGAACTTAGGCGTGGTTGATGGCGAGGAGTTGTTCTTGAAAATCTGCGCGATGGTCCGGAGGCCCAGGTTGTAGGAAGTGTAAGGAGCCTCCGGGTGAAGGAGTTCCTTTACGTTACTTTTGAACGCCGCATCTCCACGCCCCTGCCGAACCGCTGCCAGTACCAGTTGCTGGACGATCCGGTCCTCAGCGCCGGGCGGATATTTCATGGTGCGGCAAACCTCGCCGGGACGATCCGGACCGCAGGGGCTGCGCTCGCCGGTTTCAGCCGCTCCGAATCTGGCGCCTTCGCGATTCACGTCTTCGAGACGCACCGCGGCCAACTTTCCCGGCACGATATCGGCAAACAGCCTGGTCACCAGCACCACGGAGTTGCGGGGATCGTTCTCCTGCATGCTGCCGGACGTATCGGAAATCACGATCACGTCGGCTTCATACGGCTTCTGCGCGAACGCCGGACCCATAGCCAAAATCGGCAACAGGACCCGTACGAGTTTATACAGGGCGCTCACAGTCGTGGTTGGCTTTCCTCAAATAGTATCCGACAGTTCCTTATAATGCCTAATGACGCGGGCTCGATTCTTCGCCTCTGACGATACAGGCGCAACTTCCCGCTGCCGCTGCTCAGCATGCCCAACGACCCGGAGTGGATCTTCATCGGCAGCGCGCCGGAATGCCAGGTGCGCGTAGCGGGATCGGGAGTAGCCGCCCGCCATGCCCGCGCGTGCCTGGATCGAGGGCGCGCGCGCATTGAAGATCTCGGATCGCCGGCCGGCACCGCGCTGAATTCTCCCGATCGCCGCATCAGCGTGAGCTGGCTGGAGCCGGCGGACCTGATTTACGTCGGCAGTTACCCGATCCCCGCGCGCCTGGTATTCGAGGCATTGTGCAAGCCCGCTCCCGATGCCGGGTCCAATCCGACTCTTAGCCGGACCTCGCAAACACCCGTCGGTGGGCCGCCTCCGCCCGGTCTCCTCGCACTGCACGTCGAGCGCGGCGTTACGGTCATCGGACGCGAACCCAGCTCGGCCAACAAGCAGACCATCGTGCTGCCGAATCCCATGGTGTCGCGCAATCACGCGGGGCTGCTGCGCACCGATAAAGACGAATATTATCTATGGGATCTCGGTTCGACCCACGGCACCTTTCTCGATTCGCAGCGCGTCGGGCGCCGCCGCGTGCCGGTGAGCCCGAATCAGGTCATCGGGATCGCGGGATATCGTTTTTCGATTGGCGCGCAGGGCACGCTGGCGGTGGCCGCGCCGAAAGACACCGGAGTCGAGATTCGCGGTGACGGAATCGCGACGGAAGTAGGAAGCCCGTGGCGCCGCTTCACCAATCTGGATGGCGTGCGCCTCTATGTCCCGGCGCGGCGTTTAGTCGCGCTGATGGGTCCGAGCGGTGCAGGCAAAACGACGCTGCTGCGCGTGCTGGCCGGCCAGACGCCGCCAAAATCCGGACGGGTCCTGTTCAACGAACGCGACCTGTATACGCACTTCAACGAAATTCGCTCGTCACTCGGCTATGTTCCACAGGAAGATATTCTGCATCCTGAGCTGACCGTGCGGAGCGCGCTTTTCTATTCGGCGCGCCTGCGATTGCCGGTGGATTATTCTTCCGCCGAGATTCAGCGACGCATCGACGAGATTATGGTGCGCCTGGGTATCTCGAATCAGGCCAACGTCATCATCGGGTCGGCTGAAAAACGTGGTGTCAGCGGCGGCCAGCGGAAGCGAGTGAATCTTGCCATGGAGTTGCTGGCCGATCCCTCGGTGCTGCTTCTCGACGAGCCGACCTCCGGCCTTTCCTCTTCTGATTCTGAGCGCGTGGTCCGGACTTTGCGCGAGTTAGCCAATGAAGGCCGCACCGTGATCGTGACCATCCATCAGCCCGCGGTTCACGTGTTTGAGATGTTCGACGACCTGTGCGTCATCGACAATCACACGGTCCGGTTGACGCCGCCGCCCGCGCCGCAACCCGGCCGTTTGATTTTCCTCGGCCCGGTGAGCAAAGCGCCGGCCTATTTTCATTCGCTAAACGGAGCCGGGTCCAAGGGAATGACCGGCGCCGATGCGATTTTCGATGCGATTGAGAAGAATCCTCAAAAAACCACAGGCGAATGGGAGGCGAATTATCAAGCCTCGCCCTTGTATCGAACCTACATTTATGACCCGCTATCGCGCCCGGTTCCCGCCGCTGCGCCGAGTTCCAAGCGCCGCAACCTGCCTTCGCCGCTGCACCAGTTTCAGACTTTGTTTTCCAGGCTTTGGCGCATCAAGGTATCCGACAACTGGTCCATGATTCAGATGCTGATGCTCCAGCCGCTGATCGTCGCCATCGGGATCGTGCTGATTACCGGGACGCTCGAAACCAAGACGCAATACGGTCCCGGCGAGTATCTTCAGGAATTCCTGCGCATCGGAAAAGGCTTGTTTTTCCTGACATTTTCCGCCATCTGGTTCGGATGTAATAATGCCGCGCGCGAAATCGTCGGCGAAATCGCGGTGTATCGACGGGAACGGATGGTTGGGTTGAGCCTGTTTGCCTATCTCGGATCGAAGCTCGCGTTTTTCGCTGGAATCTGCGGCGTGCAGTGCGCGATCCTGGTTTCGACCGTCGCCGTCGCGTGCGATTTGAAGGCGAATTGGGCCATGCTGTGGCTCGATTGCTGGCTGGCCGCGATCGCGGGTGTCGCTTTCGGCCTTCTGATTTCTTCGCTGGTATCGAGCAGCGAACGCGCGATCCAACTGGTTCCACTGGCCCTGCTCCCGATGATCTTTTTCGGCGGCGCGGTTACGCGGCTGGTGGATGTCGAGAACGAAGTCGCCCGGCAGATCGCCACGGTGATGCCGGCGCGCTGGGCGTTTGAGGCAGCGCTGGTGATCGAAAATAAAGACCGGCCGATGGCGGTCGATTTTCGCGACGCGCGGCATCCGGATCGGCCGGCCACGAAGGTCGCCAACGATTTTGCGCTGGTCCATTATTTCTTCGAGGAGAGCCCGCATCCGCCGGACCGGTTGTGGACGTGCCTGGGTTTCCTGGCGATCTTTCCCGTGGTTTTCAGCATTCTCGCAACGCTGTCGTTGCGCTTGAAAGACGTGCATTAGCGTGGTGTCTCGGAAGTTCGTTGCATAAGATTCGTTGCATAAGAAATGCCCTCCTTACATCTCATCCCCTTACGAAGTCATCCCGAGCGCAGTCGAGGGATCTGCTTCTAAAGCGTTGGCAACACGCAAACAGCAGATTCCTCGCTACCACTCGGAATGACGAGGTCGTCGTTTGTAACTTGAAGATCCCTCGAATGATTCAACGTATTTCTAGTACCCTAGGCGAATGGGCTTGCGCACTCTTTCTGTCTTTTTAGGATTCGCTCTATTAACGCCGGGACAGTCGATTCCGACGCCGGAACAATTCTTCGGGTTCCGCATCGGCGCGGACAAGAAACTCGCGCGCTACGACAAGATCGTCGAGTATCTGCACAAGATCGCGGATAACTCGGATCGTGTGCGGGTCCGCACGGTGGGTCCGACGACGCAAGGCAATCCATTCGTGATCGTTGAGATCAGCGCGCCGGAGACTATTAAGAATCTCGATCGCTACAAACAACTACAACGCAAACTGTATTTTCAGAGCGGCGCGCCGACGGATGCGGAGCGCGACGAGATTTTCGCGCATGGAAAATCGGTCGTGTTCATTTCGAACAATATTCATTCGACCGAGATCGGCGCGTCGCAGATGGTGGTGGAGCTGGTTTATCGATTGGCAACCGAGAACTCGCCCGATATCAAAAAAATCCTGGACAACACCATCCTCGTGATGGAGCCGTCGGCCAATCCGGATGGCCAGATCATGGTGACCGACTGGTACAACAAATATCTCGGCACGCCGTTTGAGGCGAGCAACATGCCGTATCTGTACCATCCCTACGTCGGGCACGACGACAATCGCGATCTGTTTCTGCTTTCGCAGAAAGAGAGCCAGATGACCGCGCAGGTGCTGTGGCACGACTGGTTTCCATCGATCTGGCTGGACGAGCATCAGCAAGGCAATGCCGCCGCGCGCATTTTCACCATGCCCGCGACGGATCCGATCAATCCCAACGTCCATCCGTTGATTTATCGGCTGAATACGATTTATGGGCAGGCGCAAGCCGCCGCGCTGGAGGCTGAAGGCAAGGAAGGCATCATCTATAACGCGACGTACACGAATTTCTGGGAAGGCGCGATGGCGTGGAGCGGATGGTGGCACAACGAAGTGGGTCTGCTGACGGAAGTGGCCAGCGCGCGCATCGCGACGCCGGTGGTCCAGCGCAAAGCCGATCCGACGAACACCACGGCATCGGTGCCGACGCAGGGACGGCCCGATGAAGCGGAAGCCCGTCGCCAGGCCGAGCATCCCGATGAGCCGCTGCCGGCTCCGCGCGATATTGCTCCTCGAACCGAGTATCCGCGTCCGTGGCTGGGGGGAACGTGGCGGCTCCGCGACATCGTGGATTACGAATTGATCGCGACCTTCGGGCTGCTGGATGCGGCCGCGGACCGGCGCGAGTCGCTGCTGCATGAAATCTACGACATCAATCGCGACACCATCGATTTGGGGAAAAAGGGCGAGCTCGGGTTCGGCAATAAAGACAAGAGCTTTGCGCTGCTGATTCCGGTGGCGGGGCAGCACGATCCGAACGAAGTGGTGGAACTGGTGGACAAGCTGATGCTGGGCGGCGTGGAAGTGTCGCGAGCGCAGAAGAATTTCGTGCAGGATGGCGAGCCGTATGAGGCGGGAACGTATGTGATCCCGTTCGACCAGGTATTTGCGCGCTACGCGAAGGATCTCATCGAAATGCAGACCTACCCGGAAGTGCATCGCGCGCCGAATGCTCCGGCGGAGGCTCCTTACGACGTTTCCGCGTGGTCGCTGGGGATGCAGTTCGGCGTGAAGACAGTGTTCGCGAAGACGGCTCTGGCCGCGGATTTGGCGCTGGAACGCGTGGCTGCGAAGCCGAAGTTCACTCTGAATGCGGAGAGATCGCCCAATTCGTGGAGTTTCCCGTACGACGGCGCGGAGAGCGCGGTGATCGTGAATCGTCTCCTGAAAGACGGCGCGAAGGTGACGATTTCGAAGCCGCATGGGACCGATCCCGCGATGGTGCAGGCGGTCACTAAGCCTGAGTCGTGGACCAAAGCCGTCGCCGGATTCGACGTGAGCATGAAGAACTCGACGAGCGCGCCGCGCGAATTGGGTACCGCGCTGAAGACGCCCCGCGTGGGGATGTATCAATCCTGGACCGGCAATATGGACGAAGGCTGGACGCGCTGGATTCTGGAGCGCTACGAATTTCCCTACACGACGCTGCACAACAAAGATATTCAAGCGGGCAAGCTGCGGGAACGATTCGATGCGATCATTCTTCCCGATCAGCGGGCGCGCGACATGATCGAGGGACAGAATTTCTCGACCACGGTGCCGGAATATAAAGGCGGGCTGGAAGAGAAGGGCATGGACGCGTTGAAGGATTTCGTGGATCATGGCGGGACGCTGATCGCGCTCGGCGAAGCGTCGAATCTGCTGGTCGATAAGATGCCGCTGCCGGTGAAGGAGCTGAAGCGCACGCTGAATCGCGAACAGCATTACGCGCCGGGGACCATCGTCAATTTGCAGGTGGATACTTCGCATCCCATGGGATTCGGATCCGCGGCGGACACGTATGGGTTTTACATCAACTCGCCGTTCTTCCAGCTCACGGAGGGATTTTCGTCGCAGAAGGTCAGCGTGGTCGCGCGGTATCCGAATACCGGTGCGAAGGCGTCGGGATGGCTGCGGGGAGAAGAGTACATGCTGGGGCGCGCGGCGGTGGTCGCGATCGAGACGAATCCGGGGAAGGTGGTGCTGTTCGGGATCCGCCCGCAGCATCGCGCGCAGACCCATGCCACGCTGCCGCTGCTGTTCAATGCTCTGTACTGGTCGGCGGAGGGGGATTTGACGTCGGCGGTCCAGTAGTAGATTGTGATCTGTGTGGACCCCGCGATATTAACCACAGCTCCCTGGCGGTCGCGGCTCGGTTCGGGCCTCCGTTACATTAAGCCGCTTGCCGAGCCGCGCGCGCCAGAGTCTGTGTGAAAACCGACGATTAACCGCTCCTTGCAGTCGCGGCTCGGGGTCGGCACCTCCACACATCAGCGACTTAAACGAGCCGCGACCGAAGGAAGTGGTCAATCCTGCGGGTTTTCACACAGACTCGCCAGCAAAGGGTTATTTCGTACGAGCGCTCTAAGATACTACTCGGCTTCGTATTTGCGCAGGATGTCTGCCCACTTGCCTCGCGCTTCGAGAAGTAACTCGGCCACCTCGCGGATTGCGCCGGCGCCGCCTGAGGCCGTGGTGACGTAATGCGCGGCGCGCTTCACTTCGGGACGCGCGTTAGCGGGAGCGATCGCGAATCCTACGCGCCGCATCACCACGACGTCGGTAAGATCGTCGCCAACATACGCCGTGTCGGCGGACGCAATGGCGCTCTTTTGGAGGATTTCCTCCAGGATCGGGATCTTTTCAATGTGTCCCTGATACACGTAGGTCATCTTGACTTGGCGGGCACGTTCTTCGGTCGCGGGCGAAAGGCGGCCGCTGATTACTCCGGTCTGAATCGAGTGCCAGCTCAGCCATTGCAGCGCGATCCCGTCCTGCGAATCGAACATTTTGGTCTCATACATCTTGCCGTCGGGCCCCGGGACGTTGATGAGATGCCCGTCGGTCAGGACGCCGTCGACGTCCATCAGCAGCAGACGGATCCGGCCGGCGCGTTCTCGAATTTCAGGAGTCATAGAATGGGGGAATCGTGCTGGAGCGGGTGCTCAAAACCATCTCTCGTTATAGCATGCTGGCGACGGGCGACCGTGTGATGGTTGCGGTGTCTGGCGGCCCCGATTCCGTGTGCCTGCTGCACGTCCTGCGCGAAGCCGGAGTCGCCGTGGCGGGCGTGGCGCATTTCAATCACAAACTGCGCGGCGAGGAATCGGAAGAAGACGAGCGCTTTGTCGCAGCGCTGGCCGAGAAACAGGCGCTGCCGTTCTATCGAGCCTCGTCGGACCCGCGCGAAGTGCGCGGTAACCTGGAGCAGGCGGCTCGGCGCGCTCGCGTGGAGTTTTTTCGATCCCTGATTCGCGATGGCGCGGCGACTCGCGTGGCGATGGGGCATACTCGTGACGATCAGGCGGAAACGGTGCTGTTCCGGTTCCTGCGGGGATCGGGGCTGGCGGGTCTGGCGGGAATTCATCCGGTAACCAGCGAGGGTTTCATTCGTCCTTTCATTGACGTGACACGCACCGAAGTGGTCGAATATTTGAGCTCGCATAAGATTGCGTGGCGCGAGGATTCGAGCAATCGCGAATCGCGGTTCGCTCGCAACCGGATCCGGCATGAACTGCTGCCGCAGCTTGCGCGGGAGTGGAATCCGAAGATCGGCGAATCCTTGGCGCATCTGGCGGATCTTGCCTATGAAGAGGAGCGGTGGTGGGCGGCGACGCTCGATCCGGGCCAAAGTGACCTGAGCGTGGAAAAACTGGCGTCGTCTCCGCGGGCGGTAGCCCGTCGACATGTCCGGCGTGCGATCGCGAAGGCAAAAGGGGATCTGCGCGGGGTCGAGTTTGAGCACGTGGAGCGCATTATTGAACTGGCTGGCAGGCCAACCGGCGACGGCCGGCTTCGTCTGCCGGGCGTGGTCGTGACCCGGTCGTTCGAATGGCTGCATTTCGCCCGGCCCGGCGGTGCACCCACTCCAGAGCCGGTTTGTGTCGTCGTTCCAGGCACTTACACCGCTCCGGACGGCGTCGGCCGCATCCGGTTCGAGGTCCAGCCAACCGTCGCATCCGGCTGTGTTAATCTTAAGTTGGAATTGGCCGCGCGTCTGAAGTTGCGCGCGTGGAGACCTGGTGACCACTACCGCCCGGTGGGCAAATCGCGGGATCAAAAGATTAGGGAAATGTTTCAAAGCGCCCGGATACCCTCCTGGCAGCGCCAGTCGTGGCCGATTGTTGAATTTGAGGGTAAAATCCTGTGGGCCAGAGGGTTTGGCGCAGCAGCGGAGTTCGCCGTGGACTGCGGAACTGGCTACGAGGAATCCCCGGTGCTGCAAATTTGGGATAGCGGCTCGGTTCAAGGAAACGGCGCGCTTTGAATCTAAGTGAACATTCGCGCGTCTGTATAAGTAGTATGTATGTGGAGAGGTCATGAATTCAAGCGTTAGAAACGCAGTCCTGTGGCTGATCATCCTGTGCCTGGTGGTCCTGGTTTGGCTGGTGTTCAAGGGCAGCAAACCGCCCGGCCAGCAGCCGAAGTTTTCGGAACTGGTGCAGCAGGTGGAGGACGGCAAGGTCGACAGCATCGTGCTGAACAGCTCGACCGGCGATATCAGCGGGAAATACAAGAACGGCGACGAATTTCATTCCGTCGTTCTGACCAACTACAACGATTTTACGAAGCTGCTGCTCGACAAGCACGTTTCGATCAAGGTCGAAAAGGACAACGGAGGCAACTGGGTCTCGATCCTGGTGAATGCGATCCCGTTCGTGCTTCTGCTGGGATTCTGGATCTTCATGATGCGCCAGATGCAGAGCGGCGGGAACAAGGCGCTGAGCTTTGGAAAGTCGCGGGCGCGGCTGCATTCGTCGCAACAGAAGAAGGTGACGTTCAAGGACGTTGCGGGCGTCGAGGAAGCCAAGGAAGAATTGCAGGAGATCATCGAATTCCTGCGCGAGCCGCAGAAGTTCCAGAAGCTCGGCGGGCGGATTCCCAAGGGCGTGCTGCTGATCGGATCTCCGGGAACCGGCAAAACGCTGCTGGCGCGGGCCATTGCGGGCGAGGCGAATGTCCCGTTCTTCTCCATTTCGGGTTCGGATTTCGTCGAGATGTTCGTCGGCGTGGGCGCGTCGCGTGTGCGCGATCTGTTTGAGCAGGGCAAGAAAAATGCCCCGTGCATCATGTTTATCGATGAAATCGACGCGGTGGGGCGGCATCGCGGCGCGGGTCTCGGCGGCGGCCATGATGAGCGCGAGCAGACGCTGAATCAACTGCTGGTCGAGATGGACGGCTTCGAATCCAACGAAGGCGTGATCCTAGTGGCCGCGACGAACCGGCCGGACGTGCTGGATCCGGCGCTGCTGCGGCCGGGCCGATTCGATCGACGCGTAGTCGTCGGGCGGCCGGACGTGAAGGGGCGCGAAGCGATTCTGAAGGTTCACACCAAGAAGACGCCGCTGGGCGACGATGTCGATCTGTCGGTAGTGGCACGCGGGACGCCTGGATTCGCGGGCGCGGATCTGGCCAACCTGGTGAACGAAGCGGCGCTGATCGCGGCACGGCAGAATCGTAAGGTAGTCACGCAGTTCGATTTCGAGCTCGCCAAAGACAAAGTGATGATGGGCGTCGAGCGCAAGAGCCTGATCATCAGCGACGAAGAAAAGAAGAACACGGCGTATCACGAAGCCGGCCATGCGCTTGGTGGCGGCGCTGACGCCGGAAGCGGATCCGGTGCACAAAGTGACTATCATTCCGCGCGGAATGGCGCTGGGGTTGACCCAGCAGCTCCCCATCGACGACAAGCACTGCTACAACAAGGTGTATCTGGAGGCGCAGCTTGCCATCCTGATGGGCGGGCGCATCGCCGAAGAGGTCTTCATGCATCACGTGACCACCGGCGCGGGCAACGACATTGAGCGCGCGACGGAGATGGCTCGCAAGATGGTGTGCGAGTGGGGCATGAGCGAGCTGGGGCCGCTCAGCTTCGGCAAGCGGGAAGAGCAGATCTTCCTGGGCCGCGAGATCGCACAGCATCGCGATTACAGCGAGGCGACGGCCATCCGCATCGACGAACAGGTGAAGAAGCTGGTGGAGAGCGGATACAATCGCGCGCGGTTAGATCATCGAACAGAGGTCGGATGCGCTGGAGCGGATCGCGCTGGCGCTGCTGGAACGCGAAGTTCTGGATGGCAGCGAAGTGCACCAGTTGATCGACGGCAAGACGCTCGCCGCCGTGCAGCCTCCGCCGAGCGGAGACGGAACCCAGCAGGTGATTAAGCCTGAAACGGGCCGTCGTGTTCCGGGGATGCTCGAGGGCGGACCGCAGCCAGCGTAAGGGTCAACGCTCTGTTTCGCGCTTGAATCCCTTCATCTTTTCGTATATAAAACAATCGGATCGTGTTGTAGACTAATCGGAAGGTTCATGAACCATGAACTGCTGGCGAGTACTTGCCTGGGTATCTCTGATGTCCCTATGCGCCGCCCCGGCGATGGCGCAAACCTCAACCAATTTCAACCTGACTCTGACGACCGGGAACGAGAGTTACACTTCGTCGAATACGCTTCTTTTGGCGCAGACCGGTTCGGTCGGATCGCTGGGCAATGCGACTCTGCTGTTAACCAGCTCCTCCCCATCGATTGGCAGCAGCGGCATTATGGGACCGGTCCAAATCACGTTTGAGCTGGCGTTCAATGAGATCGACACCATCGCGATCAGCTTCAGCGAAAGCGATCTCGGTCTCTATGATCCGACGACGACGACTATAACGATGTCGGGCGGGACGATCACCGGCGGCACGGGGGCATACGCCGGCGCATCGGGATCGCTTGATCTGACGGTTGTAAAAGACGTTGCGGGCTTCATCAATCTGCCGGCGACCACAACCGGTTCCGGGATGCTAACCGTGAACGGCGGCACCACTCCGCTCACGCTTACCGGCTTTCGCGGCTGGTGCTGCGGTGCGGCCATGCGCGAACGAGACTATTTCTCCACGCCGATCACCGTCAGCGGGAGTCTCGGAAACGCGACCGGGACGATCCTCGGATACTACTACTTGAGTCCGTCGCCGGGGCAGGTTACCGGCACCGTCACGATCAATTTCAATAACACGGATTCGTTGACGCTCGGGTTCAATTACCCGCCTGCGTCGAAGCTCCAGCATCATGCCGCCAGCGACCTTCACCGGAAATGTCGCACGCGGAACCGGAAAGTACGCGAATGCCGCGGGCGCGATCTCCTACACGAGTACTGACGCAGGATTTACGGTGACCGGCACGATGACCACCTCACCGGGCCCAGTGATTACTCAGGTGAAAACGATCTACGGATTGCCGCAGGTCGCGTACAACACATGGCTGGAGGTTCACGGGCAAAACCTGGTACCGGCGGATACGCCTTCGACGGGCGTCGATTGGAGCAATGCGCCGGATTTCGCGAACGGACAGATGCCGACGCAGCTCGGTTCGGTGGGCGTCGAGTTCAGCGCCGGGCCGGGATACATCTATTGGTATTGCAGCGCGAAAACGAATCCAAACTGCGCGGACGATCAGATCAACGTGCTGGCGCCGCTTCTGCCAACCGGTAATCCGTCGCCGGGGAAAATTGCCCTCACGAGCAACGGGGTTTTCATCGCCGACACGGTCACGTTCCGATCCGGATCCTCGCCGGCCTTTCTTTCGTTCGATGCGATGGGACACATCGCGGCCCGGCACCTCGATTCGAGCCTGATGGCGCCGGCGAGCCTTTATCCGGGATTGAGCACGCCGGCGAAAGCGGGTGAGACGGTTTCGTTGTACGGCACCGGTTTTGGCCCACCGGTCGGCGGCGGAGTCGTCGCCGGATCGGCCACGCAAAGCGGTAGCCTGTCGAGCGCGGGCTTGAGTTGCTGGGTCTCCGGACTCAACGCGCAGGCGGTGGGCGCGCTGGTCAGCCCGGGACTTTATCAGATCAACCTTACCCTTCCGAAAGGCGTGGCGAGCGGGGACAATCCGGTGGTCTGCATTTATAATTTCTACCCGACGTTTCCCGGCGCGCTCATCGCGGTTCGGTAGTGCGTTTCAATAGACGTGTGATTCCTTCGTTTGCGGTTTATTTGTTCGATGTAGATGGCACGCTGGTGGACTCGGTCCGCGACATTAGTGGATCGATCCAGCAGGTTTTGATCGCCCGCGGGCGAAGCGATGTTCCCGAGGCGTTTCTGCGCCGGTATATCGGACGGCACCTGATCGATTTGTTCCTGGACTTGGATTTTCCTCGAGAATCCATGGATGAGATGGTTGCCGAATACCGGCAGATCTATCTGGCGCGGAAACATGCCTCGACTTCGGTGTATCCCGGCGTAGCGGAGATGCTGGGCAGCCTGGGCGGGCGCAAGTCGACGGCGACCACCAAGGGAACGCCGACAACTCGGGCCGTGCTGGAGCATTTCGGTTTGCTGCAACACTTCGATCACGTGCAGGGAACCGACGGGTTTCCGGCCAAGCCGGAACCGGATGTGCTGTTGAAATCCCTGGAGGTTTTCGGCGTGGGTCCCGAAGAGTGTTTACTGGTCGGTGATGCGGCTGCGGATATGGAAGCCGGGCGTCGCGCCGGGGTGAAGACCTGCGCGGTCCGGTACGGATACGGCGATCCGGCGGAACTGGCCAAGTGGGGCCCGGATTATTGGATCGACGCTCCGCGGGACCTGGTGGGTCGTTGAGACGCCCGTGATCTCGTGTAATCTGGTTGTATATGACCGCCGAACGGCGTGCTGCACTTGAAGCCGTCATCAGCATAAACAAGAACGTTCTGCACGGGACGCCATGCTTTAGCGGGACGCGGGTCCCGGTACAGACGCTGATCGACTTCCTGGAAACAGGAGAGACCGTAGACGCGTTTCTGGCGATTTATCCCTATATTCCGCGCGAGCAGGTTGTGTCGTTTCTGGAATTAACCAAGAATCTGACTCTTGAACAGCTCGCGTGCGAGTCTTCATAGACGCTTGCGTCGATCCACGAGTCGCTGAACTCTTCTCAGATCACGCGGTCTCTACAGCCCTTCGACCTGGGGTGGCACGCGCTGCCCGATCATGAGATCGTGCGGCGCTGCAATGGACGGTTCGATGTGCTTCTTACCGCTGACCGCGGATTTGAGCACGAACACAACCGTACATCTCTCAAGTTCGGCATCATTATCGTGAAGGTGCCAAAGAACAAAGTTGAATTCTATCGAGAGCTGCGAGAGGAACTGGCCGTAGCGATCGACCGCGTGGGGCCGGGAGATGTTGTCCGCGTCCCTTAACGCGATCACTCTTTCTGAAGCGCCTGCTCCAGGTCCGCGATGATGTCCTCTGGGGCTTCGATTCCGACCGAGATTCGCACCAGACCGTCGTGAATCCCCAGGCGGGCGCGGTGTTTGGGCGATAAATCGCGATGCGAGGCCATGGCGGGATACAGAATCATGGTGTGGACGTCGCCGAGCGAGGTTGCGCGCACGATCATCTTCAGCCGCTCCATGAAGCGGAACACTTCGGCGCGGCCGCCTTTCAACTCGAAGGAAATCATCGCGCCGTAGAGATTCTTGGGGAACAGACGGGCAATGGTGGCAGCGTCGGGATGCGCCGGGTCGCCGGTGAAGTGGACGCGGTCGATTCCTGGGTGCGCCGCGAGCCACCTTGCGATCCGGCATGCATTTTGACACTGCCGTTCGACGCGCAGGCCCATGGTCTTGATGCCGCGCATGGTCAGGTAAGCTTCAAACGGGCTCATCACCGGACCCACGGTGCGCGAAAGCGTTCGTATGGTTCCGCAATATTCGTTATCCGCGACGATCACGCCTCCCAGAACGTCGCCATGCCCGGCCATGTATTTGGTCGCGCTGTGGATCACGATGCTCGCGCCCAGTTCCAGGGGCCGGACCAGCAGCGGCGTCGCGAAAGTGTTATCGACCAGCAGCGGCACGTTCGCGCTCTTGGCCATCTGTGCGATCTTATCCATCGCGCCGACGCGGAGCAGTGGGTTTGAGACCGTCTCCATGATGATCAGGCCGGGCTTGGTTTCGGCGACCGCTTTTTCGACTGCCGGGAAATCGCAGATGTCCACCCACGTGGTTTCGATGCCGAACGGCTCCAGGATTTTCATCAGCATGCTGACCGTGGCGCCGTAAAGCACGTTGGCGGCGACGATGCGCTTGGGACGGTCGAGCAGCGCGGCCATAACTCCCAATTGCATCGCGCTCATACCCGATGCGCACGCCACCGTGCCGCCGCCGCCCTCGAGCGTGTTCACCAGTTCTTCCAGCGCATTGTTGGTGGGGTTATCGTAGCGCGCGTAGGAAGGACCTTCTTCCTCGCGGCCCATTACGCGATCGAGTTGGGCCATGGAATCGTAGAAATAACTGGCAGCGGTGTAAATGGGAGTCGTGACGGGGATAAAGTCACCGGCTTTTTTCCGGTCTCCCGCGTGAACCAGCTTGCTTTCGATTTTCATAGCGTTTCGCTACTGGCGCTTCCAGCGCACTCCTTCCTTGGTATCTTCGAGAACCACGCCTTTTTCGGCGAGCTCGGCGCGAATCTGGTCGGCGCGTGTGAAATTTCGCGATTTTTTCGCGGCCATGCGCTCGGCCACCAGCGCGTCGATTTCCGCGTCCGACAAACCGCCGGCCTCGACGGTTGGGCGCAGCACATCGAAGACGGCGTCGAACTCTTTCAGAAGCTCCAGCGCATTCGCTGCGTTTCCGGCGCGAAACTCGCCGCTGTCCATCGCGGTGTTGGTGTCCCGAATGTACTCAAAAACGGCGGCCAGGGCTTCCGCCGTGTTCAGATCGTCATCCAGCGCCTCGCCGAACGCGCGGCGCGCGGCCTCGGTTCGCTCCACCAATTTTTCGTTCGATCCTTCGGCGAGTTTCGCGGTTTCCAGGCGCAGTTTGTAGTTGCGCAGCCGTTCGATGGACGTAGCCGCGGCTTTGAGACCTTCGAAAGTGAAATTGAGCTTCTTTCGATATGGCACCGACTCGAGCAGATACCGCAAAGCTTCCGGCGCATAGCCTTTGTCGAGCAGATCGCGGAGCGTGTAGTAGTTGCCCAGCGATTTGGACATCTTCTGCCCCTCGACAATCAGGTGCTCGGCGTGCAGCCAGTAGCGCACGAACGGTTTTCCGGTGAGCGCTTCCGATTGCGCGATCTCGTTTTCGTGATGCGGAAACATCAGGTCGACGCCACCCGTATGAATATCGAGCGTTTCGCCCAGATACTTCATGGCCATCACCGAGCACTCGATGTGCCAGCCGGGACGGCCCGCGCCGAGCGGAGTTTCCCAGCCCGGCTCATCCGGCTTCTTGGCCTTCCACAAGACGAAATCGCGAGCGTCGTCCTTGTCGTACTCATCGACATCGACGCGCGCGCCGGCGCGAATGCCGCTGAAATCGTTATGCGAGAGCTTGCCGTAACTCGGGAAATTGGCAATGCGGAAATAGACCGATCCCTCGCTGACGTAGGTGAATCCGCGCTCGCTCAGCTTTTCGATGGCGGAGACCATCTCGGGAATGTGTTCGGTGGCCTTCACCATGCGCTCGGGGCGTTCCAGGCGCAGCGTGGCGATGTCTTCCAGGAAGGCCTGGGTATAGACGGCGGTGTAATCGTAAATCGATTTATGCGCGGCGGCGGCGTTGCGGATGATTTTGTCTTCAACGTCGGTGATGTTCATCACGTGGTCGAGCGTGTATCCACGCGCGCGCAGCCAGCGGCGCAGAATGTCCTGGAACGTGAAAGTCCGCAGGTTGCCGATGTGGATGTAGTTATAGACCGTCGGCCCGCAGGTGTACATGCGCACTACGCGATCCGAAAGTGGAGTGAAAGTCTCCACCTGTTGTGTAAGGGTGTTGTAGAACCGCAGGGCCATAGTGGGGGTATCCCACTATGGTAACAGCGAGGCTACTTCGGCGCGCCCGCCGCGAAGAATTTTGGCGGATTCGCGGTGTCCGCGAAATCGAAGCCGGTCACGTAGGCCAACTTCAAGATCTTCTCCATCTTCGGGTAGTTGATCTTTTCCGCCGTGTCGGTCACCTGGTGATAATCCGGATGGAAGCCGGTGAACCACCACATCGCCGGGACGTCGTGCAGCAGCAGCGGATACTGATCGCTGCGAAACAGCACGTTCAGCACCGTATCGTCGTCCCATTTGTAGTTGAGGTGCAGGCCGACCATCTCGTTCGCTCGAATCACGGCAGCGCGGTAATCGGGGCTGTATTTCGTGCCGACGAGGTTCACTTCATTGGACGTATCGGCCGCAATGTCGATCAGTCCATGCGTCTGCGAGCTGTCTTTTTCGTCGCGGCCGATCATGTCGAAGTTGATCTGGGCTCGTGTGGTTTCAAGCGGCCGCAGCGGATGGGCGGCGTAGTAATAGGACCCGAGCAGCCCGCGTTCCTCGGCCGCGAATACGGCGAACACCAGAGACCGTTTCGGCTTTGCGGGATTTCTCGAATACGCCTGCGCCAGCGCGACGATGCCTACGGTTCCCGATCCGTTGTCGTCGGCGCCGTGATAAATGCCACCGTTCGCGGCCAGGCCGTCATGATCGTAATGGGCGCTGAACAGCACGGTTTCTTTAGAAAGCTGAGGGTCGCTGCCTTCCACCATCCCGATCACGTTATACGACACCGCTCGTTTTCGCGCCGAAGTGACGACGTGCAGCTCCGCATCCGCGTCGCTGAGCGCGCGGGATTGCGGTTTCAGTGTAGTATCGATCGCGGTCTGAAGCGCGGACGGCGTCTTGCCGGTCGAAGCGAGCAAGGCTTCTGCGACCTTCGCGCTCACGTTGAACACGGGAATCGAATCCTCTTCGGCGATGGCCTGCGTGGGACGCGGAGTGCGTTGCGGCTGCCCTCCGCGACCCGAGGCTCCGTCGAGGGGACCACGAACCTGGCTGGCGCGATGATTCGGATCGGGCGCGATCAGCAAGGCCACGGCGCCATGCCGCTGGGCGATCATCATCTTGGCGCGGGGGTTCGCGTAGCGCGTGTTGCCTTTGCCGTTGAAGATCGAATTGGCGTCCTCCTCCTGCGGCTCATGATTGAAGACCAGTACGATTTTGCCGCGCGCGTCGATGCCCGCGTAGTCGTCATAGTGAAGCTCGGGCGCGGTGATGCCGAAGCCGGCGAAGACCACCGATCCTTTGAATACGCCGTCGTTCGGGTAATTGCCGGTGGCATCGGGAGCATGGTAGCTCTGCTCGGCTCCGGCGGAGTGAATTTTCAGAAAGGTCTGTTCGCGATCCATCCGGTATTCGACCAGCGGCACCGGTTGCAGGAAAGAATCGCCGGTGACGGGTTTCAATCCCGCCTTGGCGAACTCCGCGGCGATCCATTGAATGGCAACTTCCGAGCCTCGTTCCAGCGACATTCGTCCTTCGAGTGCGTCCGATGAGAGGAACGTCAAATCTGCGCGGAGTTTCGACGCCTGAATGGTATCGAACCCGGTTTCGATTCGTGAGCGCGAGGTTTGCGCGATCAGCGCGAAGGCGATCAGTGTGAGAAAAGCCAGCCTAAGAGGTTTCACGATAGAAAGTGTACAGCGCTGGCCGGCGCATGTACAATCGCCGCATGGCCTCCTTTCGCGCGTTGCTGCTTCTCTCCTCCTTGGCGGCTGCCCAATCGATTCAGCCTGAGCTTGCCCAACACACGTCGCTGTTTGAGAAAAAGATTTACCACGTGACGGGGAACATTTACTCCGCCGTGGGCTATTCGCTCGGCAACTCGATCATGATCGAGGGGAACGATGGCGTTATGATCGTCGACACTCTGTCGTCTGTCGAAGCGGCGAAGCAGGTGCGCGAGGAGTTTCGAAAAATCACGCCGAAGCCGGTGGTTGCTGTAATCTATACGCACTTCCATCCGGATCACACCAGCGGCGTGAAGGCGTTTGCCTCTACGGATGATGTCACGCAGGGACGTGTGGCGATTTACGCGCAGGAGTCGCTGATGAAGAATTACGTCACCCAAGGCGAGCTGATCGGGCCGATTCTGGGCGTACGCAGCTCGTATTCGTTTGGCGCCGGAATGACGGCCGAAGAACGGAAAGACATGAATTACGGCTTGGGGCCGCTGTACCTGCCGGGTACCACTTCATTCATCCCGCCGACCAAGACGTTCGCGGAAACATTGGATTTGACCATCGCCGGAGTGAAGCTTCGACTGATCCATGTGCCGAGCGAAACACCCGATCATCTGAACGTTTTTCTGCCGGATTCGCGCGTGCTGCTTTCGGGCGACATGATCCAGGGGCCTGCGTTTCCGAACATCCACACACTGCGTGGGGCCAGTTTTCGCGATCCGGTGGTATGGGTGGAAAGCATCGATCGCATGCGCGCGCTGGGCGCGGAACATCTGGTCCCCTCGCATGGCCAGCCGGTATCTGGAAAAGAAAAAGTAGAAGAGGTCATGCGCAATTATCGCGACGGAATTCAGTTCGTGCACGACCAGACTATTCGCTACATGAATCGCGGCCTGACGCCGGACGAACTGGTGGCGGCCGTGAAGCTTCCGCAGCACCTTGAGAGTTATGCCCCGTATTTGCGCGAATTCTACGGCACGGTTTCGCATTCGGTGCGGGAAATTTACGTGGGATATTTGGGATGGTTCGAAGGCGATCCGGTGGCCCTTGATCCAACGCCGCCGGCGGAATCCGCGCGGCGGCACGTGATGTTGATGGGCGGGCGCGACCGCGTGCTGGGCGAGGCTCGGCAAGCGATGGACGCCGGCGACGCGCAATGGGCGGCGGAACTTGCGACGTACCTGATCCGAATGAATCACGATGACAAAGACGCGCGTGCGGTGAAAGCCGCGGCGTTTCGCAAGCTCGGATACGCCTCGATCAATACCAATTGGCGAAACTGGTATCTCGCCTCCGCGCATGAGCTGGATGGAACGCTCGACGTCGGCGCGGTGATGGCGCGGGCGCGCGCGAACTTCGGGTCGCCCGAGACCATCGCCGCTTTGCCGGCGCGAGTATGGGTGGAAGGCCTGACGACTCGCCTGAAGGCGGAAGCGACGCTCGACGTTCACACCACCATGGCGTTCCGGTTTCCGGATGTGAAGGAGGAATACGGGATCGAAATACGCCGCGGCGTCGCGCAGTTCGACGAATCGGCGCCGGCCAAGCCGGAAGTGGCGATCAGTCTCGACAAGCGGGCGCTGGATCAGTTGATCGCGGGGCGGATGACGCTGGTGCGCGGGTTGAATTCAGGGCAAATCAGCGTGACGGCCGGGACGCGCGCCGATGTGCTGAAGTTTTTCGAGTATTTCGATCCGTCGAACGGCGACCCGATCTCGCTCACGGTTCGCTGAAAAGCTTCGCCGCGTTGCGGCTGGCGGGGTCGAGGCGATAAGTCTTGCCGTCGAAGAGGAACCCAACCTTGAAGAGCTTCGTGGGCACGTTCTGATACCGCTTGTTTTCGCAATCCTTCAATTGAGCATTCGTCAGCTTCATGATTCCCCAACTCGCGTAAATTGTCATTTCATGTTCGGTAAAGTCGACCCGCTCGATATAGGAGTGAACGGCATGGGGATCAGGTGGTTCCACTCCAGCGTAAACCCCGCCACATGCCTTGACGGAGTCTGTCGCTCTGAATATCATCGCATCGTCATTGCCCTTCGGACTTTTCAGATCAATAACGGCAAGGTCCTGTTCCCCAAAGCTTTGATGCCAGTCTTCGAGTTCGCAAACGAGTAAATCGCGACCATCGGATGCCGAGACTTTGTGGCAGTTTTTGGTGATCAACCCGCTCTTGAACCACACCTGCTTCCAAATGCCGGTTCTCTTAGTGAGCAGGATGCTTCCGCCCCAGTGGGACGCGTGATCGAGGCAGCCTTCCTGCGCGAGCACCGCATCTTCGCTATCGCCGGCCAGGAAGTGTCCGCGCAAAACGCCAACGATCTCCCAGTCGGCGGTGTCTTGATTAAACCCTGGGAGTGTCCGGCACGCATCGCGACACGTGACCTTGTCACCGACAATCACGCTTCCCGGGCAAACCGCTTCCAGCAGTCCTGCCGCTCCGCCCAACTGCGGGCTCATCGTGTCCGACTTGAAGATTGGCTTGTCGACCTGTGCGCAGGCCGTCCCAAAGCACGCAAGAATCAGTAGAAACGTCTTCATCGTTGTCACGATTTTATCAACACCTACAATAAAATCTGTGCTCGGATTCGAGATTCAGGCCGTTTGCCCTACTACCGGCGCCCGCGCGGGGATTCTTCACACCGCTCATGGCGATGTGGAGACTCCGGTTTTCATGCCCGTCGGCACGCAGGCGACCGTCAAAGGGCTTCTTCCGCGCGACCTGATCGACGATCTCGACGCGAAGATCATCCTCGCGCAACACCTATCATCTTTTCCTGCGGCCCGGGCACGAGACCATCCGGAAGCTCGGCGGACTGCACCAGTTCATGGCCTGGCCGCGGGCGATCCTCACCGATTCCGGCGGATTCCAGGTCTTCAGCCTCAACAGCCTGCGCAAGATCACCGAAGAAGGCGTGCTGTTCCGGTCGCATCTCAACGGCGACGCGCACCTGTTCACGCCCGAATCGACCATCGATGTCCAGCTGGCTCTCGGCAGCGACATCATGATGGTGCTCGACGAGTGCCTGGAGTATCCGGCGAGCCATCGAAGCGGCTCGCGTCTCGATCGAGCGGACCGTGCGCTGGGCGCGAACGAGCTTATGCGCATTATCGGGAGCACGGCGACGACGGCCAGCGCGCTGTTTCCCGATCGTGCAAGGGTCCATGTTTCCGGACCTGCGCCGCCAGTGCGCCGAGCAGCTTCTGGACCTGGATGCCGACGGCTACGCGATCGGCGGGCTTTCGGTCGGGCGAGCCGCGGGCGCTCAGCCTGGAAATGGCGGAAATCTCGACGCGCCGCTGCTCCCGCGCGACCGGCCGCGCTACGTGATGGGCGTCGGGATGCCGGAGGAACTGCCGGAATACGTGGCGCGCGGGGTCGACATGATGGATTGCGTGCTGCCGTCGCGCAATGCCCGCAACGGGTACCTGTTCACATCCGAGGGCCGCGTGATCATCAAGCAGACGCAATATAAAGAGGATCCGCGGCCGCTCGATGCAGTCCTGCCCGTGCTATACCTGCCGGAACTTCTCGCGGGCCTATCTGCGGCACCTGTTTCTGGCGGGGGAGATGACGTTTTCGACCCTGGCCACCCTGCACAACCTGCGGCGGTACCTTGACATCATGCGGGAGATCAGGCAGGCTATATTACTTGGGAAGTTCCCCGAATTCCTGAAGGCCGTGTCTCTGCACGTATCGGAAGACGGGCCGAGATAGAAGAAACCCCCAAATGTTCGCGTTATTACTCCTACAGCAGACGCCCGCGACTGGAACCTCGAATCCGGTCATGAGTTTCCTGCCGCTGATCTTCATCGTCGCGATCTTCTATTTCCTGGTGTTCATGCCGATGCAGCGGCAGAAGAAGCAGCAGGCGGCAGATGCTGTCGGAGCTTGCAGAGCGGCAACGAAGTGCTGACCACCGGCGGCATCGTGGGCACCATCGTCAGCATCACCGGCGACACGCTGATCCTGCGGGTGAAGCCGGATAACATCAAGCTGCAGGTGGCGCGCAGCGCGGTGTCGAGCCTGGTCAACCAGGAAAAAGTGCCGACAGAGGAAAAGAAGTAAGCATCATGAAAAGCAATCTCAAGTTCAGGGCCATCGCGATCGTGGTCGTCATCCTGGTCTGCGTCTACGGCATCATCGGCCTGCCGACGTCGAAGGCGGAGCTGGTCGACAACTGGAAGAAGAACATCCGGCTGGGTCTCGATCTGAAGGGCGGCAGCCAGCTGGTGCTCCAGGTCCAGGTTCAGGACGCGTTCAAGGCGGAAGCCGACCGCGTGATCGAGCGCCTGAAGGACGAGCTGAGCAAGGCCGGCATCGCCTACGCGGAGATGGACCGCAACGATCCGCAGACGCATCGAGGACGCCGACACGATCCAGATCGACGTCAAGGGCGTGCCCGGCGACCAAGGCCGGCAACTTCCGGCAGATCGTCAACGACAACTTACAGCACCGTTGGATCCTGACGCCGGTCAACTCCGACCGACTACCGCATGACCATGAAGCCGACCTAGGCGCTGAAGCTGAAGGACGACACGCTGACGCAGAGCATCAACACCATCGAGCAACAAGATCAACGGCCTGGGTCTGGCCGAATCGAGCGTGCAGCAGCGCGGCGGGTCGACGGACGAAGCCGAGATCCTGGTGCAGCTGCCCGGCGTGGACGATCCGGCGCGCGTCAAGCAGATTCTGAAGACGCACGCGGTGCTGGAACTGCGACGAAGTGCTGAGGGCGGGCCGTTCGCTTCGCGCGAGGAAGCGCGCGCGAGCAAGGGCGGCGTTCTGCCGCTGGATGCCGAGCTCGTCAAAGAGCGAGCCGCGCGGCGGCGCGCCGCCGGAGTACTATATCCTGTCGCCGCAACGCCGGTGATCACCGGCCGCGACCTGCGCGACGCGCGTCCGCAGCAGGAGTCGAACACGGTCGGTTGGGAAACCGAGTTTCGTTCTGACCCAGGACGCCGCCAAGCGCTTCGAGACGTTCACGGCGGCGCAACATCGGCAACCGGCTGGCGATCGTGCTGGACAAGATGGTGCTCAGCGCGCCGACGATTCAGAGCAAGATCAGCGATAACGGCGGGATCGACGGGCTTTCGGGCCACGAGGAAGCGGCCGATCTCGCGCTGAACCTGCGCGCCGGCTCGCTGCCGGCCGGCGTCGAGTATCTGGAAGAGCGCACGGTGGGGCCGTCGCTGGGCGCCGATTCGATCCAGGACGGGACGCTGGCCGGCATCGCGGGCGTGCTCGCGGTGGTGTGCGTGATGCTGGTTTACTACAAGCGCAGCGGGATCAACGCGACGCTGGCGCTGGTTCTGAACGCGATCATTCTGGTCGCGGCGCTGAGCTATTTCGACGCCGTGCTGACGCTGCCGGGAATCGCCGGCGTGATTCTGACCATCGGTATGGCGGTGGATTCGAACGTGCTGATTTTCGAGCGCATCCGCGAGGAGCTGCGCGCCGGCAAGGCCGTGATCGCGGCCGTGGACGCGGGTTTCAGCAAGGCGTTTTGGACCATCGTCGACACCCACGTCACCACCGTGGTTTCCTGCGCCTTCCTGTTCCTGTTCGGAACCGGGCCGGTGAAGGGATTTGCGGTGACGCTGGTGATCGGTTTGATCGCCAATGTTTTCACGGCGGTGTTCGTTTCCAGGACGATCTTCGACTGGGAGCTGGGGAGCAGAAGCAGGTGGTAACGTTGAGTATTTGACGTAGTTTGAACTGACACGGGTTTTGTGGTATGTTGATAGGCCGCGTACGCGGAAAAATGCCAAGGCTCTCGGAGAAGGGAACTTTGGAACAGCTGGCCGGTGTCTGTAACACTAAGCCGGCAGTATAGGCTCGATGGAATTATTTAAGAACACGAACTTTGACTTCCTCGGCAAGAAGTGGCCGTTCATCAGCGCCTCGCTGGTGCTGACGGTGGCCGGGCTGATCAGTCTGGCGATGAAGGGCGGGCCGAAGTACGGCATCGACTTTAAGGGCGGCGCGCTGCATGTATGCTCCGGTTCAACCAGGAACCTCCGGTACAGCAGATCCGCAGCGCGCTTGAGCAGCAAGATCCAGGGCGAAATCTCCGTCCAGCAGATCACCGGCACGCAGGAAGTGCTGGTCGGCACCGAGATCGCCGACGAGAAAGAGCTGAACGCCGAACCGCCAGATCATCGAGGACACGCTGCGTTCGACGTTCGGCGGCGCAGAACGGAAAGCTGGATTTGAACAATTCCTCGGCGGAGCAGCTGGCCGATCGCCTGCGCGATCCGCTGCTGCAGGCCGGCGTTGCGCTTGTCCGAACAAGACTTGCAGGACCTGGTCAAGGCGATCGAGGCCTATCGCGCGTCAACAAGGGCGGCATCCTGAACTCGTTCGACGAACTGTCTTGCGTGTCAAGGCTGTGACGCCGGCGGTGATCCAGGCGTTGAAGCAGGAGTGCTCGCTGGGCCCGTTCACGATTCTGTCGGCGGAGATGGTGGGCCCGAAGGTCGGCGCGGATCTGCAGCAGGCAGGCGATTCTGGCGACGCTGTACGCGCTGGGCGGAATGCTGGTCTATATCGCGTTCCGGTTCGAATGGATTTACGGCGTGGCGGCGGTGATCGCGGTGTTTCCACGATACGATCATCACATCGGGCTGTTCTCGCTGTTCAACAAAGAGATTTCGCTGACGGTGGTGGCCGCGCTGCTGACCCTGGTCGGCTATTCGATGAATGACACCATCGTGATCTTCGACCGCATCCGCGAGAATCTGAAGATGATGCGGCGGGAGCCGCTGGAAGCGCTGATCAACATCAGCGTGAACCAGACCCTGAGCCGGACCGTGCTGACCTCGCGGCCTGACGTTCCTGACGGTGCTCGTCGCTGTTTCTGTTCGGCGGCCAGGTGCTGCACGGCTTCTCGTTCGCGCTGGTGTGTGGAATTATCGTCGGGACGTATTCGTCGGTTTTCATCGCCAGTCCGATCCTGGTGTTCTGGCAGAACTTCGTGGATAGCGCAGGAAGGACGGCGCCGGTGCTCCGGCCAGCGCGCCGGTCAGGGAAGCCGGCGCGAGCAAGGCGGAACGCGGAAGGCAGTGCGAAGCTGGCCTAGCGGCAGCGGGCAAGGGAAAGGAGTAATGGATATGTTTGAACAAACATTCGTAGATGGCGACGGGAAAGACCACGGAAGGGCTGGACGGTATTCGTATCGTTCGTCGATTCAGGTCGCTGATCGTCATCGTGCTGCGTTCTGATTCCGCTGATCTACACCGACGTGCTGCCGCAAGGCGACAGTTGACCAGTTTCCTGACGGCGCCGCCGCCGCCTCCGCCGCCGCCTCCCCCGCCGCCACCGGTAGCGCCAGAAAGTGGTCAAGGTGATGCCGCGGCAGTTCGATGCCGGCCGGCTGATGGCGCCCAAGGAGATTCCGAAGAACGTCGCGATGATTCAGGAAGAAGAGCTGCCGCCTCCGATGGCCGGCGGCGGCGTGGTCGGCGGCGTCCCGGGCGGCGTTCCGGGCGGCGCCGGCGGCGTGATCGGCGGATTATCGGATCGGTGCCGACGGCGCCGCCTCCGCCTCCGCCTCCCGTGAAGGAAGTCAAGCCGACGCACTCCGCAGCGCATCCGCGTCGGCGGCAACGTGCAGGCCGCCAAGCTGATCAAGAAAGTGACGCCGCCCTATCCGCCGCTGGCCAAGCAGGCGCGCATTCAGGGCGTGGTGCGGTTCACCGCCATCATCGGCAAGGACGGCACGATTCAGAATCTGCAGCTGGTCAGCGGCCATCCGCTGCTGGTTCCGGCCGCTATCGAAGCGGTGAAGCAGTGGGTTTACAAGCCGACTCTGCTGAACGGCGAGCCGGTGGAAGTGATCACTCAGATCGACGTGAATTTCACGTTGAGTCAGTAAGTCCAGAGCGGTCGGCTCCCAAGCCGCCCGCTTTCAATTTCAACTCGCAGGAGAACAAACAATGTTTTTACAATTGCAGGTTTGGGCGTTCATGCTTCTTCAGGAGAGCGGCGGCGCCCGTCGAGTTTCGACCCGCGCGCCATGTGGGGCCAGATGGGCTGGCCCGCCAAGCCTGGTCGTGATCATCCTGTTCATCATGTCGGCGTGGTCGATCGGCGTCATGATCGACCGCCTGATCGCCTACAACGCCGCCCGCAAGCAGTCGCGGCAGTTCGCTCCGGCCGTGGCCGGCGCGCTGCGCGAAGGCAAGCTGGATGAAGCCATCAAGATCGCCGACCGCTACAAGAAGAGCCACCTGGCCAAGGTTGTGGTGGCCGGTCTTGCAGGAATTCCAGGCGCATCAGATGAGCTCGGAGATTCCGGGCGAAGAGATCGAAGCTTCCAAGCGCGCTCTGGAACGCGCCGAAGCCATCGTGCACGCCGAACTGAAGCGCGGCGTTTCGAGCGCTGGCGACCATCGGTTCCACGGCCCCGTTCGTGGGACTGTTCGGAACGGTGCGTCGGCATCATCAACGCGTTCAAGGGCATTTCGACCGAGAAGTCCACCGGTCTGGGCGCCGTCGCCGGCGGTATTTCGGAAGCCCTGGTGACCACCGCTGTCGGTCTGTTCGTGGCCATCCCCGCGGTCTGGATGTTCAACTACTTCACCAACCGGATTGAAGCGTTCGACGTGGAGATGGGCAACTCCAGTTCCGAGCTGATCGACTACTTCCTGAAGCGGTCGCAGCAGGCCGAGCGCCGGCAAGTAAGATTCGGATTAGCGATCTAGCGAGTTGAATCATGCGCCGGGGCGCGCCGAACGCGGGCTCCCGGCGCTGGCTGCCGAGACTCGAGAGGAGAATAGGATGATATGGAAAAGAAAAAAGCGCCGCCGCCAGTCGCCGACATCAACGTCACGCCCATGGTGGACGTGATGCTGGTGCTGCTGATCATCTTCATGGTCATCACGCCCATGTTGTCCAAGGGCGTCAGCGTGGACATGGTGAAGACCAAGAACCCGATCGCCATGCAGGCCGCCGACAAGGAGGACGCGATCCTGGTCGCGGTCACCCGCGACGGCAAGTCTTCCTGAGCCCCGGCAACAACCAGATGCCGCTCGAAGATCTGCCGCGCAAGGTGAAGGACCTGCTGACCAACAAGCTCGACAAGACGGTTTACGTCAAGGCCGATGCGCGCGCCAAGTACGAAGCGGTGGAGGATGTGGTGGATAATCTGCGCGCCGCGGGCGTGGACCAGCTCGGGCTGCTGACCGAGCAGATTCAGGAACAGGACGTCCGCACGGCGCGGCCGCAAGCCGGCAACGCCGGCGCAGTAGTAGTTTCAGGAATCGAGTTTAAGGAGAATTCGTTATGGCAATGGCAGTGGGTGGTGGCAAGGCGGCGCCGAAGTGCGACATCAACATGACGCCGCTGATCGACGTGCTGCTGGTGCTGCTGATCATCTTCATGGTGATCACGCCGCTGACGCCGCACGGCCTGGAGGCCCTGGTGCCGCAGCCGCCGCCGCCGAATCAGCCGCCGCCGCAGCCCGATCAGGACCGCACGGTGGTGATCGTGATCGACAAGGACAAGTCGATGAAGCTCAACCAGGAGCCGATCGAGGAGGCCAAGCTGCGGGACCGGCTGGAAGAAATCTTCAAGACGCGCGCCGAGCGCGTGGTGTTCGTGAAAGGCGATCCGGACCTGGAGTTTCGAGACGGTGGCCAAGGCGATCGACATCGCCAAGGGCGCGGGCATCGACAAGGTCGGTCTGATGACGCCGAAGGTGGAGGCCGGACAGTAGAATAATGAAGTCAGAGGAGAATCGTATGCGTAAAGCGACGTTTGACTGCGGCCGCGCTGGCCGGCGCTGCATGCTTGCTGGCGGCACCGGCTGCGACAAGCTGAAGTCGCGCGATCAGCTGAACAAGGGCGTGCAGGCCTTCAAGAACGCCAAGTATCGGCGAGGCGGTCGAGCACTTCAAGACAGGCCGTCGAGCTCGATCCGACATCCCAACGCGCGCGCTGTATCTGGCCACCGCGTACATGCAGCAGTGGATTCCCGGCGCCGATTCGCCGGAGAACATCGAGATGGCCGACCAAGGCCAGGGACGAGTTCCTGAAGGTGCTGGACCAGGACCCGAATGACACGACGGCGCTGGCGTCGCTGGCATCGCTGGCCTATAACGAGGCGTCACTCACTGCCGCGACCAGAAGATGGCGAAGCTCGACGAAGCCGCGGAGTGGTACGAGAAGCTGATCGAGGTCGATCCGAAGAACAAGGAAGCCTACTACAGCCTGGGCGTCATCGCCTGGTCCAAGTGGTATCCGGCGCTATGACCGGCGCGCGCCAACCTGCAGCATGAAGCCGGAAGATCCCGGTCCGATCAAGGACAAGAAGGTCAAGGAAGAGCTGCAAGACGCAAGTACGGCGCCGGTCATCGACGAAGGTATTGCAGGATCTGGACAAGGCGCTGGAGATCGACCCCGAGTACGACGACGCCATGGCGTACATGAACCTGCTGATCCGCGAGACGCGCCGACCTGGCGGACAACACGGACGAGTACAAGAAGCAGATCGAGATCGCCGACGACTGGGTGCAGAAGGCGCTGGATACCAAGAAGGTCAAAGCCGCGCGGAAGCCGACCACCGGCGGCATCATCGGCCGAGCCGAGCGAAGTAAGCGCATGCAGGTCGTGATGGACCCGCATCGGTGACAGCTGGTCACGTCAACAGCTCGCCGTCTGTATTCGCACCTGCTACACTGAAGTAGCGTGCCTCCGATCCGCCGAGTCTGCCGAGCCCGCGTCCCGTCCGCTCCGACGATCCCGTCGAACAGCTCTACCGCGAACTCGAAGCCAGGATCCGCGAGTATCGCCCCAACGAAGATCTTGCGCCGCTCGAAAAGGCCTTCCGCTTCGCCGCCGAGCGCCACCAGGGCCAGAAGCGCGACTCCGGCGAGCCCTACATGGTCCATCCGCTGCTGGTGGCCCGCCATGCTGGCCGACATGCACATGGACATGGTGCCTGGAAACCGGCCTGCTGCACGACGTCGTGGAGGACACCAGCGTCACCGTCGAGGAGATCCGCAAGAATTTCGGCGACGAAGTGGCGCGCTGCGTCGACGGCGTCACCAAGCTGAGCAAGCTCAATCTCGCCTCGCGCGAGGAGCGCCAGGCCGAGAGCGTCCGCAAGATGCTGCTGGCCATGGTCGAACGACATCCGCGTCATCCTGGTGAAGCTGGCCGACCGCCTGCACAACATGCGCACGCTGGAGCTCGCTGCCGCGCGAAAAGCAGGAGCGCATCGCGCAGGAGACCATCGAAATCTACGCGCCCATCGCGCACCGCCTCGGCATGGGCAAGGTCCGCGGCGAGCTGGAGGATCTGGCCTTCCAGTACCTGGAGCCGGAAGCCTCCGCGGAGCTGCTCAAGGAATTCGAAGCCGCCCGCGCCGTCCAACGAAGCATTCCTGCAACGAGATCAAGCACACGGTGGAAGTGAACCTGGCCCGCGAAGGCATTCCGGCGCGCGTCGATGGCCGCGTCAAGCGCGCCTACTCGGTGTTCCAGAAACTGAAGCGCCAGAAGATCACGCTCGACCAGGTGTACGATCTGCTGGCGCGTGCGCATCATCACCGATTCGGTGAAGAACTGCTACGCGGCGCTCGGCGTCATCCACAACGAATGGCATCCGATTCCGGGACGCATCAAGGACTTCATCGCCATTCCGCGGCCCAACCTGTACCAGTCGCTGCACACCTCCGTGGTGGGGCCCGGCGGGCGCCACTTCGAAGTCCAGATCCGCACCGAGGAGATGCACCGCATCGCCGAAGAAGGCATCGCCGCGCACTGGAAATACAAGGAAGGCCGCAAGGGTCCGCGCCGCGCGGACGACCAGCGCATCGCCTGGCTGCGCCACCTGGTCGAATGGCAGCGCGACATGCACGACCCCGGCGAGTTCATGTCCACGCTCAAAGTGGACCTGTACCCGGAAGAAGTCTACACCTTCACGCCGCGCGGCAAGTGATCGTGCTGCCGCGCGACGCCACGCCCATCGATTTCGCCTACGCCATCCACTCCGACGTCGGCAACACGCTGCGTCGGCGCCAAGGTGAACGGCCGCATCGTGCCGCTGAAGTCCGCGCTGCGCAACGGCGACGTGGTCGAGATCCTGACGCAGCCCGGCCACCTGCCGAGCAAGGACTGGCTGGCGTTGGTCAAGACCTCGCAGGCGCGCAACAAGATCAAGCACGTCATCAACACGACGGAGCGCGCCAAGGCCATCGAGATCGGCGAGAAGTACCTGGAGAAGGAAGCGCGGCGCCTCGGCGTGCAGCTGGCGCGAAGTCACCAAGAGCCAACTGGAAGCCGTGGCCGCCGAATACGGCTACAGCAAGATGGAGGATCTGCACGCCGCGCTCGGCTACGGCAAGTTTTCCGCGCGCCAGGTCCTGCAGAAACTTGCGCCCGATCAGATGCCGCTCGAGCCGCCGGCCGAACCGGCCGCGTCCGCGCCATCGCGTTCCGCCGTCACGCCCGCCGATGGGCAGCGACCTGGTCATCAAGGTGAAAGGCATCGACGATCTGCTGGTGTACCGCGCCAAGTGCTGCAACCCGATCCGCGGCGAAGCCATCGTCGGCTACGTGACGCGCGGCAAGGGCGTCGCCGTGCACTCGATCAACTGCGCCAACGTGCAGAACCTGATGTACGAGGTGGAGCGCAAGATCGACGTCGAATGGGCGCGCAGCGCCGCGGAATCGTTCCCGGTGAAGATGATCGTTCACACCGACGACCGGCCCGGCATGCTGAACCAGCTCACCTCGGTGCTGTTCAACGAACAGACCAATATCCGCAGCCTGGAAGCGCGCACCGAGACGGCGCACGCCGACGGCGCGTGATCGACATGACCGTCGAGGTGCGCGATAAGAAGCAGCTGGAGAAGCGTGGTGTCCGCCATGCGCCGCATCTCCGGCGTGCGCGACATCGAGCGAGTCACAACTGACAATGACCGCGCCGACCCCGAACACATCGCGATTTCCAAGTCCAAAGGCATCAAGATCGACTGGAAAGACGGCCATCACAGCGAGTACGCGCTCGGCCTACCTGCGCGACGAATGCCCCTGCGCCACCTGCACCGGCGCGCACGGCACGGAGCCGCAGAAATCGAACTACTCGGCGCCCTGCGAGTCCTTTCCAGATGTACAAGCCCGCGCTGAAGATGCTGAACGTCGAACCGGTGGGCAACTACGCCATCCGCATCGAATGGAGCGACGGGCACAACACCGGCATTTATTCTTTCGATCACTTCCGGAAATCTGCCCGTGCGAGGAGTGCGGAAACCGCCGCGACCCGTCGAGCGCGTCACCAACTTAGGCGGCGCACTTCGTGTACCCGCTCGAAATGCTGGTGGCGGGACAGGATTGGAAGATCGTATTGCCGGCTCTGCGCCGCGATCCAGAGATCGTTGGAGGGAATCGGAGTGCCTGCGCGCCTCAACGCAACGCGCAGGTCCGCGTAATGGCGAGTGGTCTCATTCGTGATGTTCAGGATGCTGTAGAGCTCAAGGTAATCGCGCAGCCATTTTTCGCATTGCGCTCGTCGTGTCGATTGTGAAATCCCGAATCGATACTCTCCAAGAGTAATCACTGAGATCTCCACCGAGGTCGCCCGCTGAACCATCGGTTTTATAGCGGGATCACCGTCAACCACCGCGGAAAGAGCGTTGGTGTCGAGGATCAGACCCATTCCTCGGGATCGATCTTCTCGAATTCTTCGTCAATGATCTTCTGAATGCGGACATTTTCCTTATGAAGATGACGCAGACCGCCGAAAGATTTCATCCACGGCTTCTCGCTTGCATTCTCGCCTTCACGGAGTTTCGCCTCGACCGCTTCCGTCACGAACTGCCGCAACGGGATTCCGCGTTCCGCGGCTTTTGCTTTGGCTTTGCGAAAAACCTTGTCTGGAAACTCCAACGTCGTCTTCACGGTCTTAGTTTCCCATATTTACGGGAGATCGCCACACCGCCCGACCATCCACCACCGTCGCCACCGGTCCTCCCCGAAACGTCCGACCGTCGAACGGCGAATTGCGGCTCTTCGAAAGCGATTTGTTCACGTCGTAAGTCCATTCGCGATCGGTCGAAAAGACTGTCACATCAGCGGGAGCGCCCGCGGCCAAAGTCCCACGATTCAATCCCAGGATTTTTGCAGGACCGATTGTGAACAATTCCACGAACCGCATCAACGAAATCATTCCTGGATGCACCAGGCTTTCGAGCGCGATTCCGATGGCCGTCTCCAGTCCCAAAATTCCGAACGGACATTTCTCGAATTCCTGCATTTTTTCGCTGCCCGGATGCGGCGCGTGATCGGTCGCAATGGCGTCGATCGCTCCGCTGACTACGCCCGCCACCACCGCGCCCACGTCGCACTGCGACCGCAGCGGCGGCTTCATCTTGAAGTTCGAATCGTACGGAATCATGTCGGCGTCCGCCAGCGCCAGATGATGCGGCGTTGCCTCCGCGGTCACCGCCAGCCCGCGAGCCTTCGCGAACGCGACCATGTCCACAGCGTGCCGCGACGAAATATGCGCCACGTGATAGCGCGCGCCCGTCACCTCCGCCAGCAGAATATCCCGCGCCACCATCACGTCTTCCGAGCATCCCGGAATCCCGCGCAAGCCCCAGCCGCACCGATTCGAACCCTTCATGCATATCGCCACCCGCGCTCAAATGCAGGTCTTCGCAATGGTCGATCACGGGGATTCCGAAGCTGCGCGCGAATTCCATCGCGCGCCGCATCACGCGAGCGTTCATCACCGGCCGCCCGTCGTCGGAAATCGCCACCGCGCCCGCCTCCTGCATCGAGCCGATCGCCGCCAGCTCCTCGCCCGCGCTGCCCTTCGTAATCGCTCCGATAGGGAACACGTTCACGACGGCATGCCGCCGGGCCTTTTCGATGATGTAACTGGTGACCGTCGCGTTGTCGTTGACCGGCGACGTATTGGGCATCGGGCAGATGGAAGTGAACCCGCCGGCCGCGGCCGCGCGCGATCCAGATTCGATCGTCTCCGCGTGCTCGAACCCAGGCTCGCGCAGATGCACGTGCATATCGATGAAGCCGGGAGCGACGATCAGCCCCGACGCGTCGAAAACTTCAGCGCCGCTCAAGCCTTCGCCCGATCGCCGCGAATCACGCCGTCCTCGATCCACACATCCGCGATGCCGTCGAAGCCCGACGCCGGATCGATCACGCGGCCATTCTTAATTACCAACGCCACGCATCACCCTTTCGAGCACCGCCATTCGCACCGCGATTCCGTTCTCCACCTGATTCAGAATCACCGATCTCTGCGAATCCGCCACCTCCGAAGAAATCTCGCGTCCGCGATTGATGGGACCCGGATGCATCACGATCACGTTCGGCCGCGCCAGCTCCAGATGCTCCAGCCGCAGGCCGTAGAATTGAAAATATTCGCTGGCGGGAAATGGCGCCTCATGCTGCCGCTCCAGTTGGACGCGCAGCATCATGATCACGTCGGCCTCGCAAATCGCTTCGCGCATATTCGTGGTCAGCGTGATTCCCGGCGCGATCTGTTTCAGTTCCAGCGGCAGCAGCGACGCCGGGCCGCACAGCACGATTTGCGCCCCGAACTTCGAAAGCAGATACACGTTCGATCGCGCCACGCGGCTGTGCGCGATGTCGCCGATGATCGCCACGCGCAACCCTTCGAGCGCCGCCCCGCGATCGAGAATGGTGCGCGCATCGAGCAACGCCTGCGTGGGATGCTCATGCGTGCCGTCGCCCGCGTTGATGATCGGCGTGTCCAGATGGCGCTGCAGAAAATGCGGCGCGCCCGATGCCGCATGGCGCATGATGATCGCGTCCGGACGCATCGCCGCCAGCGTATTCAGCGTGTCCACCAGGGATTCGCCCTTGGAAACGCTGGAGGCCTGCGCCGTGATCGAAATCGCGTCCGCCCCCAAGCCGCTTCGCGGCGATTTCGAAACTGGTGCGCGTGCGCGTGGACGCTTCGAAGAACAGATTCACCACCATCCGCCCGCGCAGCAGATCCAGCTTGCGCACGCGGTTCTCGCGGCTGAAAATCCCGCGCGCGATCCAGGATCGCCTGGATCTCTTCGCGCGTCAGATCTTCGATGCCCAGCAGACCCGTCAGGCACTCTCAGCCCCCTGTTTCGGCGACCTTTCCACCAGCAGCACTTTCTCCATTCCGTCGATCTCCTGAAACTTCACTTCGATGATCTCGTTCGCGGTGGTCTGCACCATGCGGCCGACGTAGCTGCGCCTCGATCGGCAGTTCGCGATGGCCGCGATCGATCAGCACCAGCAACTGCACGCGCGCCGGACGGCCGTGATCGAACAGCGCGTCGAGCGCGGCGCGAATCGTGCGGCCGGTGTACAGCACGTCGTCCATCAGGATGATGTCCTTGCCGGTGACGGAAAACGGAATTTCCGTCGAGTTCACCACCGGCTGATGCGACACCGTCGACAGATCGTCGCGATACAGATTGATATCGAGAATCCCGACCGGAATCTTGCGCTGCTCCAGCGCCTCGATCTTCTGCGCCAGCCGCTGCGCCAGCGGCACGCCGCGCCGGCGGATGCCGATGAACGCCAGCTTGTCCAGATCCTCGGTTCGCTCCAGAATCTCATGCGCCAGCCGGACCAGCGTCCGGTCGATCTCGGAGGCGCTCATCAGTTGGGATTTTTCGCGAGTGACAGGCATGGCGGGTAAACGCTCCAGGTTAGCACACGCCGCGGCATTTCAGTAGCGCTTCAGCCGCCCGCGAATACTCTTGCGCCAGCTTCTCGATCTCTTCCGTCTTCTTCATCGTCTTCACCGAAACGATGTACGCGTCGTCCTTTTCCAGATCCGCTTTCAACTCTTCGGCCAGCTTGCACCAGCGCCTGCCGCTCCTCGAGATTCTTCTTGTAGTCGTCCTTGACGATCGCTTCGCTGCTGCGACTTTCCGTTCGGCAGCCGGGCCCGGATCTTCCGGCGGGCTCCCGGGAGGCGCGGCGGCTGGGTTCGTGCGCAACGCCAGCGCAAAACACGATCACGAATCAGACAAAGCAGCTTCATCACCTACAATGATACAAACGCACGATGGCGAACGACTTGCGCCGCGCTGATCTTTTGCTGTCGCGATCCCTGCCTTTTCGCGCGGAACTCGAGCTCCGCTACGCCGCGCTCGAACGCATCATCGCCGACCAGCTTTTCACGCAGGATGGACGCCATTATGTGCGCGGCAACCGGACCACGCGTGCCAGTTCGCGTATCTGGAAGCTCCGCATATCGACAGCGACGACGGCACGCCTGCGTGTCACAGCGCGCTTCAGCGGCCGCAGCGCGGTCGATCTGTTCGGCGGATGCGTCGGGCTGGGCGATTCTTTCGATCTCACTATGACGGCGTCGCCGGTTCCGCACGACGGCGCCATCGCCTTGCGGATGTGAACGTCTCCACGCCAAGGATTCGCTATTACATCCGCCGCGTCCGCGCCGCGCTGGCCAGAGCATCTCCAAGGATTTCAAGATCGAAATCCGCGATCAGGCCCGCAAGCTGCTGGACTCAGACCCCCGAGCGCGCTCGTACCAACAGGAGCTGGCCGCTTCGATCTGGGCGAAGTCCGCGTCACGCCCGACGCGCTGGTGCTGGTAGATCGAGTTCCGTCTCGTCGTTAAGTAAAGCAGAGAATGCCGCAAACGTCGTAGTGCAACTGGTCAACATCGGCATCATCGGCCTCGGGAACGTCGGCACGGGCGCGCTCGTCATTCTCACCGAAAACGCCGATCAGATCGCGCTCAAGCTCGGCTTTCCGCTGCGCGTGCGCGCGGTGTGCAGCCGCAGCGTCGCATAACAAGCCGCTTCCGCCAGATCGTTCGCGCGCGTTCAAGACCACCGACTGGCGCGAGGTGGTCGACCATCCGGAAATCCACATCGTCGCCGAGCTGGTCGGCGGCACCGACGGTCGCGCGCGAAATCATCGATGCCGCCATCGCCGCCGGGAAATCCGTGGTCACCGCGAACAAAGAGCTGATGGCGCTGCGCCGGCGCCGAGCTCTGGGATCGCGCCATCGCCGCCCGCATCAATCTCGCCATGGAAGCGAGCGTCGCCGGCGGCATCCCGATTCACGCGGTCCTGCGCGAAGGCATTTCGGGCGATCGCATCAGACGCTCTACGGCATTCTCAACGGCACCTGCAACTACATCCTGACCGAGATCGAGAGCCGCGGCGCCGCTTTCGACGCAGTCCTCGCGCGAAGCGCAGAAGGCCGGCTACGCCGAAGCCGATCCCTCCGCCGACGTCGACGGCTTCGACGCGCGCTCGAAACTCGCCATTCTCTCCGCGCTCGCATTCGGCGAGCGGATCGTCCCCGAGGACATCTACACCGAAGGCATCCGCCGCATCACGCCCGTCGATTTCGAGTACGCGCACCAGCTGCATCACACCATCCGCCTGATCTGCGCCGCGCGCCAGACGCCCGACGGCCTGATTCTTTCCGTGCGTCCGTCGCTGATTCCGCAATCGACCATTCTGGCCAGCGTGCGCGGCGCGTACAACGCCGTCTGGGTGCGCGGCAAATATGGCGCCGATACGTTCTACTACGGCCGCGGCGCGGGCTCGCATCCCACCGGCGTCGCCGTGGTCAGCGACCTGATGCGCGTCGCGCGCGAGATCCGTTCCGGCAGCCCGGAGCGCGTTTCGCCGTTCGCCCACGCGCGGCTGGGCGAATATCTGCCCATCCCCGTGACGCTGCACCGGTCCGCCTACTATCTGCGCTTCCGCGTGGAGGACCGCCCCGGCATCATCGCCCAGCTGGCCACCGCGCTGGCCGCCGAAAACATTTCCATCGACGCTATTCTGCAATTGCCGCAAGCCAACTGGCGCGACCTGCCCTTCGTGATCACCGTGGAGCCCGACCACGGAACAATCCATCCGCGCCGCCATCGCGCGCATGGCGGAGTTAAACTTCTTGATCGAGCCCCCGCTCGCCATGCCGATGGAGAAATCGTTATGAAGAATCGTTCGCATCGATTCTGTCTTTGCGCTGTGGCCGCGCTGGTCCCCAAGTCGCCGCCAACGCCAACAAGGGTTACAAGACCAAGGAAGGCCGCGACAAGCGTCGCCAAGACCCTGGACAACCCCAATCGCGACAAGAACCAGAAGCCCGAGGAGATTATCGCGGCGATGGAGATCAAGCCCGGCATCGACCGTCGCCGACATCGGCACCGGCATCGGCTACATGCTTCCGTTCCTCAGCCGCGCCGTCGGACCTTCCGGCAAAGTGTTCGGCGAAGACATCGCGCCCGATTTCCTCGAGCGCGCCAAAGTCAAAGTCGCCACCGACAAGCTAACCAATGCGAAATTATTCCTCGGCACCGAAACCGGATCCGAAGCTTCCCGCCGGTTCCGTCGATACCGCCCTCGTGCTCGATGTGTATCACCACTTCGATTATCCCGATAAAATGCTCGCGAATATCGCCCACGCGCTGAAACCCGGCGGTCGTTTAGTAATCGTCGATTTCTATAAAAAGGACCGCCCCGATCACGTGCGTCTGGAACGCGATGACGTAGCCAAGGAAATCGAATCCAACGGCTTTCATTTAATTTCCACGCATGAGCGAACCGGGAATAATCAATACATGCTTACTTTCGAAAAACGATGAACCTTCTCGATGACCTCGACCGCCGCGGCGCCATCGACCAGGTAACCGATCGTGACGCCCTGGATAAGCTTCTCAGCCAGCCCCGGCAAGCGATTTACATCGGTTTCGATCCCACCGCCGACAGCCTTCACGTAGGTAGTCTGGTTCCAGCTTTGATGCTCGCCCGATTTCAGCGCGCGGGCCATTGTCCGATCGTTCTGGTCGGCGGATCCACCGGCATGATCGGCGATCCCAGTGGCCGCACTGCGGAGCGTCAGCTCATGACCCCGGAAATCGTCGTCGCCAACTGCCAAGGCATCCGCCGCCAGCTTGAGCGCTTCGTCAGCTTCGAAGGCGATAACGCCGCCATCATGGTGAACAATTACGATTGGACCGGAGGGGTAAGCTATCTCGACTTCCTTCGCGACATCGGCAAGCATTTCACGGTAAATTACATGCTCGCGAAAGAATCCGTGCGTCGCCGTCTGGAAGATCGCGAGCATGGAATTTCCTACACTGAGTTTAGCTACATGCTCCTGCAAGCCTTCGATTTTCTCCAGCTTTATGACGCTCATAGCTGCAAAATCCAGGCCGGTGGAAGCGATCAGTGGGGAAATATTACCGCTGGTATCGAATTAATTCGCAGAATGCGCGCCGAACAAGCTTTCGGGATCACATTTCCGCTTCTTGCCACCAGCTCGGGCGAGAAATTCGGGAAAAGTGCCGGAAATGCGGTTTGGCTCGATAAGAATAAGACGAGTCCCTACCAGTTTTATCAATATTGGATCAATACCGACGATCGCGACGTCGAGCGATTCTTGAAACTGTTTACGTTCCTGGAAATCACCGAAATCGCGGAGCTCTGTTCGAAGCCGCCAGAGCTGCGCGTCGCGCAAAAGAAGCTCGCTGAGGAAGTCACCCGTATCGTGCATGGCGAAGAAGCGCTTGTTCAGGCAAGCAAAGCCTCGAATGTCCTCTTCGGCGAAGAAATAGGCGGACTCAAAGATCGCGATCTCGCCGAAATCTTCGCGGACGTTCCCTCGTTCATCGTCGAAGCTGCAAGTCTAGCCAGCGGACTTCGCGTCACCGACGCCATGGTCCGCAGTGGCGCCGCGAAATCTAAAGGCGACGCGACTCGATTAATCGCAGGCGGTGGAGTGTACCTCAACAATCGGCGCGTCTCCGCCCCCGATGCTCAACTTCGCTGGCAGGACTTGGCGTCGGAGACGATGTTCGTTCTGCGCGTCGGCAAGAAGTCTTATTATCTGGGCCGGGTCAATACTTAAAAAAGTCTATCGGCTCCAGACTGGTAATCTTCCAATTCTTGCCCTGCTTTTCGACCGTGCATTTCACCACTTTGCGCCGTGGAGCCTGATCCTGAATCTCCAGCACCCAATCCAGTTCCAGCGTGCGCCGATTATCTTCGCCCGTTTCGGTCGCGATCTCGATCACCGACCCAACCTCCCCGCGCCCCGCCAGTTCTTCCACTTCATCTCGCAGCACCGTAAAGCCCGGCATCGCGCTGTCGAAATGCTCCATAAACTGCCGAGCGCTATGGTCTTCGTGCGCCTCCGCCAAGTCCGCCGCCACCGATCGCAGGAAGTTCACCATTTCCGGAGAATCCGCCATCGCCAGCGCGCCGATGGCGACCAACAGCCGAATCATGTCCGGTAACTCGCGTTAATCCGAATATAATCTTCGGTCAGATCACAGGTCCAGAACCGCGCCTTCCCGCGACCCCGCCCGCCGATCGAAAACCGGACCATGCACTCCGGCAAGTCGAGTTTCTTTTTCAGCTCGTCCTCCGAAAAGTCCGCCGCGACGCCGTCCCGGCACACCGCAACGTCCTGGAAATCGATGTTCACGCGCCGCGGATCGAAAATCACCCCGGCATTCCCCGCCGACGAAAGGATGCGCCCCCAATTCGGATCGGACCCCGCGATCGCGGTTTTCACCAGCGGCGAATTGGCAATCGCCCGCGCGATCTTTTCCGCCGCCGCATCGCTCGACGCCCCCTCCACTTCGATGGTCACCAGCTTCCGCGCTCCTTCGCCATCCCGCACGATCTGCTGCGCCAGCGATTCCAGCACTTCCGTCAACGCGCCTTCGAACGCTTTCAGCGACACATTCTTTCCAGACGCGCCGTTCGCCAGCACCGCGACCATGTCGTTGGTCGATGTGTCTCCGTCCACGGAGATCCGGTTGTAGCTTCGCTCGATCGCGCGTTTCAACACGCCGCGCAGCTCAACCGGCGATAGACTCGCATCGGTCATGACGAACCCCAGCGTAGTCGCCATGCGCGGCTGAATCATGCCTGACCCTTTGGTCATCCCCGCGATTCGCGCGCCCTTAATCTCCGCGAACGCCGTCTTGCCGGTCGTATCCGTAGTAAGAATCGCGCCAGCCGCGTCGTCGAATCGCAGAGCATCCAGGCCGGCCACCAATTTCGGCACCGCGTCGACGATCAAGCGCCCATCCATTTCGACCCCGATGACACCGGTCGATGCGGGAAGAACATATTCTGTCTTCGCACCGATCGCTCTGGCGACCGCCTGAGTACATTCGAGCGCGACGCGTTCCCCGGTCCTGGTCGCGCAGTTCGCATTCCCCGCATTCACGATCAGAGCCTGAACCCGACCCCGCCCCACGCGCAGATGTTTTCGCGCCAGCTCGACCGGAGCCGCCACCACCCGATTCCTCGTGAACACCGCCGCGGCCGAGGCCGGCGTCTCCGAAACGATCAGCGCCACGTCGTCCTTGGGGACCTTGCGAATCCCCGCGTAAATCGATGCGTAGCGATACCCGAGCGGTAAAGTCATGTCAGCGACTCACCCGCTTCGATCGCATTTCCGTTCAAGAACGCCTCCGCAGCCATGCGTTTCTTGCCCTCCAACTGGACCTCCACCAACTCGATCGACTCGCCGGTCGCACCCAAAAACAACCTGCGCCCGGCCGCCTTGAGTTCTCCCGGCCGCAATTCCATCGCCGCCCGAGTCGCCTTCCAGATATGAAATCTCTGTCCTCGAAAAAATCCGTAGCATCCCGGCCACGGCGCGAACCCGCGCACTCGATTCAGAATCTCAGACGAGGTCATGCCCCAGTTCAGATGCCCGTCCTCGCGTTTCAGAATCGGAGCATACGTCGCCTGCAAGGAATCTTGGTGTTCCGGCACGATCCTCGGCAGCTCGGCGAGCGTCCGCACCAACAACTCCGCCCCAGCCACCGCCAGCCGCGACCCGAGTTCCACCGCCGTCTCCTCCTCGCCAATCGCGGTCTCCCATTTCAGCAGCATGTCGCCCGTATCCAACCCCGCGTCGATCCGCATGGTCGTCACGCCCGTTTTCGTTTCGCCGCGCGCGATGGCCCACTGAATCGGCGCGGCCCCGCGATACTTCGGCAGCAGCGACCCGTGCACGTTGATGATCCCCAGCGGCGGAATATCCAGAATGGTTTGTGGAATGATCTGCCCATAACCCACTACCACCATCACCTCCGGAGCCATGCCGCGGATCTGCTCCACCACCTCGGGCCGCCTCACTCGTTCCGGCTGCTCGACCCGAAGCCCTAACCGCAGCGCCGCGACTTTTACCGGCGGCATCGCCATGGTCTGGCCCCGCCCCTTCGGACGATCCGGCTGTGTGAACACCGCCATCACTTCATGTCCCGCCGCAACGGTTCGTTCAAGGGACGGCACCGCGAACTCCGGCGTTCCCAGAAAGACCAGCCTCACCCCCACTCCCCGGCCTTTTGCAGTTTCCGGATCTTCCGCCGGATCAAATCGCGTTTCAGCGGACTGATGTGACTGATATACAGCGTCCCGTTCAAATGGTCGGTTTCATGCTGGAACGCGCGGGCCAGCAGATCCTCGCCGGTCAGCTCGAACGCGGCGCCCTTCGCATCCCGCGCCCGCACCGTGACTTTCTGGGCTCTGGTCACTGGCTCGCGGAACGTCGGGAGGCTCAGGCAGCCCTCCTCGCTGGTCTGCGCGCCCTCCCGCGACACGATCTGCGGATTGATCAGCACCAGCTTGGCCGACGGATCCTCGCCCGTCGACACGTCGATCACCGCCACGCGCTTGCCGATCCCGATCTGCGTCGCCGCCAGCCCGACTCCTCGCGCCGCGTACATCGACTCGAACATATCGTCGATCAATTGGTGCAGCTCCGGCGTATCGAATTCAGTGATCTCCTGCGCCGTTTCTTCCAACACCGGCTGACCGTACTTCACAATCGGATGAACCATCAGAAATTCTTCACCTGCTCCAGATATGCCTCAAAATTTCGCCTTGTTTCCGTGAGCGAATCCCCGCCGAACTTCTCGATCATCGCCGAGGCCAGCACCAAGGCCACCATTGCTTCGCCCACCACCCCCGCCGCCGGAACCACGCAAACGTCGCTGCGTTCGTAAGCCGCCAGCGCCGGCTCACGCGTGGTCAGGTCGACGCTTTCCAAGGGACGCCGCAAAGTCGAAATCGGCTTCAGCATTCCGCGCACCACGATGTCTTCGCCGTTCGTCATCCCGCCTTCCAACCCGCCCGCCCGATTCGCGCCGCGCCGGAAGCGCCGCGCCTCGCGCTCGTAATGAATCGTATCCTGCACTTTGGAGCCGAACGCCGCCGCGCCCTCCGCCGCGAATCCGACCTCCACTCCCTTGACGGCCTGAATCGACACGATCGCCTGTGCCAGTTTCCCGTCCAGGCGAGTATCCCATGCCACGTGCGATCCCAACCCCGGCGGCGCGCCGTGCGCCACCACTTCGAACACGCCGCCCACCGTGTCGCCGGTTCGATACGCGTGATCCACCACCGCCTTCATGCGTTGCTCGGCCTCCGGATCGACGCAATTCAGCAATACTTCGTCGCGCTGGCTCAACTGGACCAATTCTTCCCATCGCGCCGCCCGGTCCAGCCGAGCTTCCCCCACTCCGATCACGTGGCTCAGCACGCTGATCCCGAATTCCTTGAGATACGCCTTTGCCAGCGCCCCCACCGCTACCCGAGCCGTCGTCTCCCGAGCACTCGCGCGCTCTAATACATATCGCGCATCCGGAAAATTGTACTTGATCGCGCCCGCCAGGTCGGCATGTCCCGGCCGAGGCCGAGTCACTGGTTTTTTCTTGTCCTCAGCGCCTTCGGAATCTTCCACCGGCAGCGCTTCGGTCCAATTCTTCCAATCTTTATTTTCTAGAATTACCGCGATCGGGGCGCCCAAGGTCATGGAATGCCGCACGCCGCTCACGATGCGCGCGTGGTCGCTCTCGATCTTCATGCGCCCGCCCCGCCCATAGCCCTGCTGGCGGCGCCACAGCTCGCGATCCACGGCTTCGAGCGAAATCGGGACGCCTGCCGGCAACCCTAGCAGCGTCGCCACCAGGCACTCCCCATGCGATTCCCCGGCTGTTTCAAAGCGCAGCATGCGAAAGAAATATGGTAACAAGACAGCCCCGCCGCTTCCCTGTGGAGTCTGTGTGAAAACCGGACGTTCTCGGCTCCAGCGGTCGCGGTCCTCTGAAATTCAGCAGCTTAGCGAGCCGCGACCAAAGGAACCGGTCAATCTCGCGGGTTTTCGCGCAGACTCCTATAGGAATCGGGCAGATTGGCTTAGCATAGGGGGGCTGAAAAAAGAATAGCCGCGAGAGCAACGCTCGCGGCTATTCTAGGTTGGAAATCGTGGGCTACGACGCTCTTAGCTCGCGTTGAAGCCGGAAATTACTTTGGAAAAAATCGTACTAACCGCGGGCATGACTGCCGGCGGCAAGAACCCGGCCACAATAATGGCGATGGCTGCCGCCAGTAGCGCGTACTCAATCATGTCCTGGCCGCGAACATCCGTCCACAGTCTGCTTCCGGCCGCCTGGTAGTTTCTCACCATGATCGTCACCTCGTCGTCACCTTGCACTGCTCCTGCAACTATCTTCTCGGAAATCGTCGAGGCAAACAAGGACAAATTGACCGTAGTATATGCCATCGAAATTCCTTAATGACTCGTACTAAGGTGCCCTGCTTAAGCTCGATCTAAGTATGTCCCTCTAAGGATTTGACTGTGCAGGATATCGCACCACGGTGAAATTTCCTAAAACCGCCGTGTCCCCCGTCGCGGCGGCCGTGTCTGCCAGGAACGAGACGGTCAGATTTTGGGTCGTATTGGCGCTTGCCGATCCCGCGGCCGCCGCGAAACTAAGGCTGTTTCCCCAATTCTGCGAATCCCAGTTCTGCCCCGTTGCCGAGATCCCGAAGGACATCCGCCCGATTAGCGCCGTTTCCGTCGATCCGGCGGTCCTCGAAAGGATCATCGCTCCCGCCCACTGGATCGCTCCCGTAAACCCCGTGCTGGTCCCCGTATGGGCATATTGAAACTGCACCTCTACCCGGTCGCCATTGCCGAGAAGCCCCGCCGGAATCGTGCAACTCCCCAGCTGTGTGAGCGACGTCGCCGATGTGGCGCCGCCCGTACTGCTGCAAATCACCTGGGCCGCTGTCAGGCTCCCCAGCGGATTGCTCGGGTTGGCGTACCGGTAGCTTGCCACCAGCACATCCCCGGTCTGCGGGGTGGACGCCGCCAGGAACGTGATGGTATTCGCGCTGAGCGTATAGTCGCCCCCCTGTTTCATCAGCAGGCCATTCAGCGAAAGGTCCAGGCTCGCGGCCGGCGATGGCGGAAAGGCCAACGTGAACACCAGGTTCGCGCCGTTGATCGCTCCCGACGGAATCTCGCTATCCGAAAACGACGGGAACAGCCCGCTCCCGCCGCCGGCTCCGCACGGGCCCGAGCTTCCGTCCACCCTGACGCAGTCGCTCAAACTTCCCGACGCGCCGTCGATCTGCCCAGACGAATTGATCACCGCCGCCCGTCCCAGCGTGAACCCCACGCCGTCCTGCGGCCGCAGCGTCAGCTGGCTCTCGAGCCCCGTCACGTCTGAAATCTGGATCGCAGTAGTCACCGGCGGCGGCCCCACCACCGTCCCCTGCGACACCAAAACGTCGCGTACCCGCAATGTGGCCGTGCTCGGCGGCACCGCCCAAACCTGCATGAACTGATTCACGCCCTGGCTGTTGAACGTCACGTTGTATTGCGCGCCGGCAGACGCGGTAGTCGTCGGAACCAGTGCCACTTTGAGCACGCCGTTCACAATCGGAAGCGACAGGTTCGCCGTCGCGATGTTTGAAGTATCGCCCGCCTGAAACGCGTCGTACGCGATGAATAGCGTTCCGTTAAACCGCGTCCCATCAGCGCGATAGAGAAGATCCTGAATCGTAGTCAGCGCGGGCTGCGCCGCCGCCATGGACGCCGCCGCGACCGCCAGCAGCGCCGGTCGTCTGAAACTGAACATTCTTACTCGCCTCCCAGCGCCCTCAGTCTAGACACTGCTCCGGTCCGCACACCGCGCCGTGAACACGAAAAGTGCAGTCTCTAAAACACATAACTCGACGAGAAATTTCGAAACCGCCCGCGACTGAACGAGCCGCGTCCAAAGGGAGCGGTTGATCCCGCGGGTTTTGGCACAGACTCGCAAGCAAGCGGTCCCTTGCTCGCATGTTCGCACCGGCGCTCAATGCTGATGCTGCTTAGAAGCCTGATTCACCGTCGTACACGGAGCTTCCGCCAGCGCGCACTTGATGTGCTCGAACTGGACCGTGGTGTGGTGAATGGCGAAGCGGTCGCATAGTACCGTGTTGATCCGGCGCAGAATCGATTCGCTCGCCGACGGCGGCATGTCCTCGATCAGCACATGGCAGCTCAACGCGTGCGCTTCCGATCCCAGGCTCCAGATGTGCAGGTCATGGACGTTGATCACACCGTCAAGCCTGCCCAGCTCCCCGGTGACATCGGAAAGCCTTAACCCCTTCGGCAAGCCCTCCAGCAGGATATTCAGCGAGTCTTTGATGATCCCCCACGCCGACCACACGATCCCGAAGCCGATCAGGATCGACAGCATCGCGTCGATCGCCAGCCAGCCGGTATACCGAATCGCAATCGCGCCCGCGATGATGCCCGCCGAGCTGGCCGCGTCTCCCAGCATGTGCAGCCACGCGACTCGCAGATTCAGGTCGTGCCCGCCGCCGATTCCCGCCACAATCCCGAGATTAATCACCAGCCCGATCGCCGCCACCACGATCATGGTCATCGTCGCCACCGGCTGCGGATGCATCAGCCGGACATAGCTCACATAGAACAGAACCCCGGCCAGCGCGATCAGCGTTAGCGCATTTACGAACGCCGCCAGCACTCCGGCGCGCTGGTATCCATAGGTTTTCTTGTGATCCGCCGGCCGCGATTGGAGATAATACCCGATCCCCGCAAGCAGCAGCGCGAACGCGTCCGTCAGGTTGTGCCCGGCATCCGACAGCAGCGCCAAGCTGTGGGCGCGAAACCCCGCCACCGTTTCGAGCGCCACGAACGCGACGGTTACGGCGAGCGAAATGAACAACACCCGCCCCTTACCGGCCTGCGAGTGATGATGATGATCGTGTGCCACCTGATCTAATTTTACCGCCTGGCCGCAGCTTCTACAGCCTCCAGCTCTTTTCCCGCTTCGGCCCATTTTCCCTGCGCCGCCAACTCCCGATAACGCTTCAAATGCTGGCGGATTTCCTCGATCCGCGGATCGGCCGATGGCGCGGCCGGCGCCGCCGCTGTCGACGCTGTCTGCGAGGTCTGCGTCACCGCTTTCGCCGGAGCCTGCCCCTTCTGGATCGCTTCCAGATCCGCGATGGCCTGCTCGTAAGTGTCCTCGTACACCAGCGTATTCCCCACCACCAGCGCGACTTTCTTCAGTTGCGGCATCCGCGCCTGCGATGCCTGTATGTATATCGGCGCGACGTACAGAAAAGTGTTGTCGATCGGCAGCGTCAGAATCTGGCTGCGCAGCACTTGCGAGCCCTGCTGGTTCCACAACGTCAGATCCTTCGAAATCGTCTGATCCTGATTGATCATCGCTTCCACCTGAATCGGCCCCGGAATGATTTCCTGCTTCGGCAGATCCAGAAACACCAGCTCGCCCAGATTTGGGCCGTCGCAACGCGCCACCATTAACCCGATCAGATTCTGTTTGTTACGCGGCGTGAACGGAATCGTCAGCAGGAATTCCGGCTCGCTGTTGCCGGGCAGCATCGCGATCATGTAGGTCGGCGGAACGGTCTGCGGCGCGCCGCCCTGTCCGGTGGTGTACGTCGCCCAGTCCCATAGATCCGCGCGGTTATAGTACGATTCCGGATCGCGCATGTGATAGGTCCGATAAATCTCGGCCTGCGTCCGGAACAACGTCTCCGGCGCGCGAGTATGCGCGCGCAGATCGGCCGGCATCGCCGAGGCGGGCTCGAAGAGCGTCGGAAACAGCCGCTGATATGCCCCGATCAAGGGATCGTCCGGATCGAACACGTACATGTGAACGTCGCCCTGGTACGCGTCCACCGTAGCCTTGACCGAATTGCGGATGTAGTTGAATCGGCCCGCGCCTTCCATCGAAACGTCACGCGAATACGGATGCGCATCGCTGGTGGTGTAGCCGTCGACGATCCAAACCAGGCGCCCGTCCTCGGTAATCACCAGGTATGGGTCGCCGTCCCAGGTGATGAACTCGGCCAGCGTTTCCAGCCGCTCCGGCACTCGCCGGCGGATCATCATTCGGCTTTCGGGAGTCAGCGCGTTGGTCAGCAGGATGTTCCAGTCGCCCTCTGAAACCGCCGCGATGGCGCGCATTCCCGGCGCCGACATCGGGAACCCGCCGCGGCCGTCGTAGCGATTGGTCACTTCGCTCGATCCGGAAGGATAATCGAACTCCGGCTGTGCCGTGCGCACGAACACTCCATCGTGCGAAGCTTCGCCGTAATAAATCTGCGGGCGAGCGATCTTCAAGCTGGGCGTCAGGACCTGAATCGGCGCGTCTTTCACCAGCAGCACCGGAAGTCCTTCGGGCGTAATGCGATTCGCCTCCGCCAGCGCCAGTCCGTAACCATGCGTGAAAATCAGATTGCTGTTGATCCAGCGATTGCGCGCGTCGCCGAGCATATTCAGGTCGAGTTCGCGCGGCGCCAGCAACACTTGCCGCAGCCTCCCGTTGATTTCGTAACGATCGATGTCGGTATCGGCGAATGCATACGGCCGCAGCGGCTGGATCTGGCTCAGCGTGTCGTGAAACGCGTGCCAATCCCACAGGCGCACGTTGTCGAGCAGCGGGCGATTCCGGTCGAAATCGATGCGCCCTTCGGCGTGCGCGGTAAACTCGGTTTCGCGCGCCCGGTGATCCAAACCATACGCCGCGCGCGTCGCTTCGATGTGCCGGACCAGAAACGGCCGTTCCAGCGTCAGCTCGTTGGGCCTCACGTACAGCGCGCTCACCATCGGCGGCAGCACCCAATCCACCACCAGCACCAGCGCGCACGCCATCGCGAGTTTGCGGCGCTCCGCGATGATCAGCAGCGCCGCCAGAATCGCCACGCCAGCCTTGGCGGTTTGTAGCGGCAGCCCGAAATTCTGCTGCACATAGTCGATTCCCACCATCAGGTTCCCGTGATCGGTCAGCAGCAGATCGTAGCGGCCCAGCCAGAAATCGGCGGCGAGCATCACCAGGAATACCGTCAGCAGCCCTTTGAGCATGCCGGATTCCAGCCGCCCCAGCGTGCGCAACTCCGTGAAATCGATCTCTCCTCGCGACGCAAATCCCGGAAATTCGCGGCGAATCTGCCAGCCGCGCGCGGCTGCATAGTACGCCAGCGCCGCGCCCAGCGCGCATGCCGCCATGAAGTTGATCAACATGCTGTACATCGGCAAATCGAAAAAGTAAAATCCCAGCGGCTGATTAAAAACCGGATCGTGCCATTCGCCCGCCGGCTTTAAACCGTGCCCGCCGAAATAGCGAGCGACGGTCCATCCATCCACCGCGGCCAGCGCGACCATCAAAGAGATGAGCACCAACGCCAGCGTGGTGATCCGTGCGTAGATCCGGTAATCACGCAGACGCTCGCCCGCCTTCCTCATGCCGAGCAAGTGCGCTACCCACAGGGCCAGGAACACGAGCAGCCACGCGGCTGCGCCCGGCGCATATCGATAGAACGACATCAGCAGCCAGGTAGGCACCTGGCCCAGCTCGCGCCACCAGAAATAATCGATCACGATGCCGCACAGCGAGCGGCCGAAAATCAGCAGCGCCAGCACCGCGACGCCGATCGCGATCAGCCGCCCGCGCGGCCGTTCAGGACGAGGGAACGATTTGGGCATGTTTGACCACTCCCTAGCCTAGCGTGATATGCTCGCCCCATGAGGACCATCGCGGTATTACTACTGTCCGCCGCATTGAGTTTTGCGGCCGACATCACGGGGAAGTGGACGTTCAACGTGGTTCTGGACGCTGGCAGCGGCAGTCCTACGTTCGATTTCAAGCAGCAGGGAGAAAAGCTGACCGGCACCTATCATGGCCAGTTCGGCGAGGCGAACGTCACCGGTACCGTCAAAGGCGACAAAGTCGAATTCAGCTTCGGCGGAGATGCCGGCTCCGCGAAATATTCCGGGACCATCGAATCTACCACCAAGATGAAGGGAACCGTCGACTACGGCGAAGTCGGCAAGGGAACCTTCACGGCTGAGAAGAATTAAATGGCTCTCGCAGGCCTGCTGTTTGTTTTCTTCATTGTGATCATTGCCATCGCGTTGGCCGTGTTCCCCGCGCACCGCATCGCCGAGTGGATGACCAAGGGCGATAAGAAGAAATAGCTGCGCCGGCTTGGCTTCAAACGGCTGCAACGTTACATTCATACCGGTGGCCGTAACATTGACCCTGCGGGATACGTCTGTACAAGCGAGACTAGAAACACGTCGCCAACCCGGAGATAGCAGGGAATCGGAGACTTTCTAGGGCCTCAAAATCAAGGAGATAACCAATATGAAAAAGGTTCTAATCGCATTCGCTACCCTTGCGCTCGCAGTCGCGAGTGCGGCATCGAACGTTTACCACATCACTCTCGCCCAATCTGCCACAATCGCTGGAAAGCAGCTAAAACCAGGGGAGTATAAGGTTCAGGTTGAAGGTAATAAGGCAACCTTCAAATCCGGCAAGAACGTAGTTGAAGTTCCGGCGAAGGTCGAATCCGCCGATCACAAGTATCAGTCCACTCAAGTGCAGATCGAAAACTCCGACAACAAGCCGTGGGTGAACGAAATCCGCATCGGTGGCACCACTACGAAGATCCTGTTCGAGCGCGGTGGATCCCCAGTAGAGTAATTGGGTTAAATTTTTTCGAGCTGCGCCAGATGATTCAAATCATGCCCTGCCATGGTTTCGAGCAGGGTCTCGAAGGTCATCTGGCCGCGCTCGGGATGCGTCAGCGGTTTTGAAAAATCCTCGGGTCGAACCGTTTCGAGCAGCGCGAGATTCCAGTTTCGCGCCGCACGGAATAGTTCCAGCGCCGCATCCGCGGTGAGCTCAGCAGAATAGCGCCGTGCCCACGCGTCTTGATCGAAGGGCTGAATCACATGATTTGGTTCCGCCAGCGCCTGCCGGATGCGGAACGCAAAAACCACTTCGCAGTCGGCCAGATGGCATAGAATCTGGCGCGAACTCCACTTTCCAGGAGCCGGACTACGATCGATTGCATCAGGACCCTGGCCCGCGACCACCGCGGCCAGACGGGCGCTGGTCTCGCCGATCACTTCGCGCGGATTGCGATTTCCCAAAAACTTCGCGTATGGATTCATGCGTGAAGTTCCTGGCCGAAATCGCGAATGCACACTCGATCCGGCGCCGTGCCCGCGGCCGTCAGCAGCCGTTCTAGCGGCTCGGTGAGCGGCTCGCGGCTCAGCGCGAAGGTCCGGTGATGCACCGGCATGATGGCCTCTGTGCCCGCATGATTCGCCATCGCCATCGCCTGCTCCGGATTGCAGTGAACCCGAATCCACGGATCGTATGCGCCGATCGGCATAATCGCCAGATCCACGGGTTTTGAACTTCGAATGGCGCGAAACGAATCCGTGTAAGCCGTATCGCCAGCGAACAGAACGCGATAGCGTCCCGCCTCGATGAGATACCCGTTGTAGGAACGATACGTGTCGCTGTGCATGCGCGCACCCCAGTGATTCACCTCGATGGCGCGAATGGTTGCGGGACCGGCTCGAGCCGTTTCGTTCCACTTCAGCTCGCGAACGGATTGATAGCGCTTGACACGCAGCAGGTCACTGGTGTTAAACGCAGTGATTACCGGCGTTTCGCGATGTTCCAGACCGCGCAGTGTGGGCAGATCGAAATGATCCATGTGGGCGTGCGACAGCAGAATCAGATCCGGCCGCGGCAGGTCCCGAAGCGTCAGTGCCGGCCGCACCAGCCGCTTCATTCCCACCGTCATCGGTCCGATGCTCACGCCGATGCGCGTCGAAAACACCGGATCCGTCAGAATCGTAAATCCGTCGATGCTTAAGAACACCGTGCTGTGACCGATCCACGTCGCGTGCAAGCCTGTTTTGGGCCACGCGCCAACGTCTGGCGTGTGCGGAGCGGGCTCCACTTCGCGCTTGCGATCATCTCGGACACGCTGCCAGAAAGCCGGCGCCGTACGCAGCGCAAACGTCGCGAGTGCGGCGATCCCCGCCGCCCGGCCGACCACTGCTCTTCGATTCAACATCCTATTGTTAGACGCGCGATGCCAGTTCCGCGATTCAGCTCGCGTGCTATAACGAGCAAGTGGCCATTCCCGCCGCGAAACCGCCCCACTTCCGTGAGCGTAACAAAGTTACCTACCGGGTCGCGCACTGGCCCATCTGGATTTTCGTGTTTTTCATCGCCCCGGGGCCGCTGACTTTCGATCTTTTCGAACATGGTTTCGACGCTCGCATGGCGGCCTGGCTCGGCGCCGTGCTTCTCGGCACCGGAATCGCGGGGTTGCGCGGCCGCTTGCCTGGAGTCGAGCCGAAGCCTTACATCTTGCGTTTCACCGAAGACAAACCGAACCCATTGTATCGCTGTGTCTGCTACACGTTCGCGTGGACGGATCTGATTGCGTTCGCGGTTCTTAACTTGGCCGGGCTGGTCTACGCGGTCGCGACGGGGTTGTGGCGACTGCGCCAGATCTACGATGCGGCTTACTTCCCGCTGGCGATCGTCTTGTGGATTTGCGGCGCGCTCGGCGTTCTGCCGCGCGTTCGCCGGTCGACCAAAGGGGAGGGAACGGAGCGGCGCTACTTTTACGGCACCGTATGGGCCGTCTGTGCTGCCGAGCCGGTGCTGGGCGTGCTTTGGAAGACGCTGCCCCGGTCGCATGAAGCCGATCTGATCAAGCTGGCTGTGTTCGCTGGAATCCTCGCGGTTGCCGGGTACTTTGCGTATCGCGGAAAACTGCCGCGGACGCGACCCATTGTTCCCGGCGAATGGGCGGTTTCGGATTGATAATTTTCCTGCTGTTGATCGTCGCCGTGCTCGCTGCTGGAATCCTGTATCAGCGGCGCGGCGCGACGATGGATGCGCAGGGATGCCCTCCACCCGGCCGTTTGATCGGCGTTGGCGACACCATGCTTCATGCCGACGTGGCCGGCGCCGGGCCTCCTGTGATCTTTGAAGCAGGAATTGCCGCTACGTCATTGAGTTGGCGCCTGATTCAGCCCGAAGTCGCGACTTTCGCCCAGACCGTCAGCTACGATCGCGCCGGCTTGGGCTGGAGCGATTCGAGCCGCAAGCCGCGCGAGATCTGGCAAATGGTGGAAGAGCTACGCACCATGCTCGACCGTGTACAAGTCACCACGCCGCGGGTCATGGTCGCGCATTCTTATGGCGGACTGGTCGCGCTGGGCTACGCAGCGCGCTATCCGGTTGAATTGGCTGGATTAGTTCTGCTCGATCCGGTTGGCGTCGACGAGTGGGCCCATCCGTCTCGTTTTCATTTGCGAAGCCTGCGTCGGGGAATCCTACTGGCACGATGCGGCGAGGTTTTGTCGCGTCTCGGCGTGGTGCGTTTTACGCTGAATCGCCTGGCCCGAGGATCGCGGCGCATGCCAAAGCTGGTCGCGCGAGCTACCAGCGGCCGCGGAGGAGCGGCGTTCACGGAACGCATGGTCGGCCAGATTCAGAAGCTGCCGCAGGAGGTCTGGCCGATGATCCAGGCGCATTGGTGCGATCCGAAGTGCTTTCGCGCGATGGCTCGCTATCTGCAAGCGCTGCCTGAAAACGCGGCTGCGGTACTGAAGGATTTCGGCGCGACCAACGTGCCGCTGATCGTGCTCTCCGCAGCCGATGCGAGCCCGGCGCAGCGTGCCGATCACCAGCGGATCGCGCGTCTGTCGTCCCATGGAAGCGTCGAAATAATTCAGGGAACCGGGCATTGGATCCAGCTCGACCGGCCCGACGCGGTGATCGCGGCGATCCGTAAGGTGCTGTCAGGGCCGAAACCCGACGCTCTTCCATAGCTCGACGGGATCGTACACGCGTCCGTTGGCGATCACGCGCGTGACTTTTCTCAGGTTGGCGAAATTTTGAAGCGGGTTGCCGTCGACGATGATCAAGTCCGCGCGCTTGCCCGCTTCCACCGTTCCCACTTCACGATCCATTCCCATCGCGCGCGCCGATCCTATGGTTGCCACTTGAATTACCTGCATCGGCGTGAGCCCGGCCTGCACATACAGTTCGAGCTCGCGATGCAGGCTGTGCGCGGGCACCGCTTTGTCGGTCCCGGCGACGATTGGGATTCCCGCTTTGAAGAGAGCCTTCACCAGTTCCAAAGAGCTCGTAAGACGCGCGCCCTGCCCGAATGCAGTTCCGATCACGGAAGTCAACGTGTACGGCGCTTTGGCGAATCCGGGCTCGAACGACGAAATGTCGACGTTCTTCGGCCTGGCGAGCAGTTCGCCCCACGCGAGCGTCGGATCGATCACGGTGCGATGTTCCTTGAGGAACCGGATCGTTTCGTCAAGTCCTTTAGCCCGCACGGCTTGCGTCACGGGGCCCAGATGATTGATCTGATCCATTCCGGCTTCGACGCCTTCAAATGCCGTCATGCCTTCCGGGACGTGGCCCGTCACGCTCATCCCCACGCGATGCGCCTCCGCCGCGATCGCGCGGAGTACGTCCGGCTTGATGCGGCTGTAAATCTTCATCTGCGCGAATCCCGCGGCTTTATACTTGGCGACCACGGCTCGCCCCTGTTCGGGTGTATCGGCCCAGGTCGTTCCGAACGTGCCGGTTCCACTTCCGTCGATCAGGCCTGCGAGGATCAGCTGCGGTCCCAGTCCACCGCGCTTGTTGATCAGATCGCGAGCGGCCGTGATGAACTCGAATTCCTCACCGCAATCGCGCGCGGTGGTGACTCCCGCGGCCAGATAGGCGGGTCCATACTCGACTTGCGCGAAGTGGGCGTGCATTTCCCACAGGCCAGGCAGGACCGTGCCGCCGTGCGCATCGATGATCTGCACGCCGCGCGGAATCCCGACCTGGTTCTTCGCTCCGGCGGAAATGATCTTTCCATTGCGCACCAGCACCACCGCATCGGGCACGGGTGGGCCGCCGTTGCCATCGATCAGAGTGGAATCGGTGATGACGAAGGTACCCTTGGCCAACGGTTGAATCTGCTTCGAAAGCGCCGCAAGTTCCTTGATCCGATCCTGAACCGCGCTTTTCATCAATTCTGCGTAGGCGGACTTATACTCCTCCCGCACCGCTTCCAGCGGGAGATTGCCGGCGTACGTCGAGGCCGCGGCGATCTCACCGCGATCGTTCAACCACACCGTTTCGCGGCCCCACACCACGTTGCCAATCGAGTAGCGGGTCATGCGGACGCCATCCACCGTGTCATGTCCCGCCTCTTCGACCATCAGGTCCGCATCAGCGGTTCCGGCGGGCAGCTGCGCCATCCTTCGTGGCTTGCCGTGGCTCAGCCAGTAGCGGAGCATCATCATCTGCACCGAAAGCGGAGAATATCCGCTGATGGTGAAGAATGGTCCGGGCTGTGGACCCGGAGTAACCGAGGCGTCCACGCTGAACGGACGATAGCTTTTGCCGTGCACGTCGAACTGAGTCGGCGTCAGGTCGGGCTTCATGCGCAGCGTGGCCGTGGCCGCGACTTTCGACCCGCGCTCCGTATATTCGAAGGACGCGCGCAGAACGTTTTCGTTCAGCTCGTAGGTTTCCTGGCCGACCGGAAGACCGAGAAAGTGCACAATCAGCGTGCCCTGTTCGGAAAAGGCCGTTCCGCCGAAGACGAGTACAAGCGCAAGCACTCGTTGCAAACGCATGGCCCCATCATTGTAAAACGCGGGAGACGCCGCGCAAGTTGTAATATGGAATTTACATCCTCAAGAGGGAAACCACCCCGTGAACCGTACCAACGTTGACGATCCCAACTATTACCACAAGGTCGTCGATTGCCAATGGGCCTGTCCCGCGCACACCAATGTTCCCGAATACATCCGGATGATCGCGCAGGGACAATTTACACGACGCCTACATGCTCAACCGGGAATCGAATGTGTTTCCCGGCATTCTGGGCCGCACGTGCGACCGTCCCTGCGAACCGGCGTGCCGGCGCGGGACGGCTCGACGGCAAACCGGTCGCGATCTGCCGGCTGAAGCGCGTTGCGGCCGATCATCGCGGCGATATTTCGGGCCGTCTACCGAAAATCCCGACGAAGAAAAACGGGAAGCGCATTGCGTGTATCGGCGCCGGTCCGGCATCGCTCACGGTGGCCAACGATCTGATGCCGCTCGGCTATGAAGTCGTGATCTATGAAAAGAACGACCAGCCCGGCGGCCTGATGCGCACCAATATTCCGGCGTTCCGGCTGCCCGGCCACGTGCTCGACGAAGAGTGCCAGACCATTCTCGATTTCGGGCGTCGACATCCGCTACAACTCGCCGATCGAGAGCATGAAGACGCTGCTGGGTGAAGGCTACGACGCGATCTTCGTGGGCAGCGGCGCGCCGCGGGGCAAGGAGCTGGAAATTCCCGGCCGCCACGACACGGATCGCATCCACATCGGCATCGATTGGCTGGAATCCATCGCGTTTGGACACGTGACTCGGTTGGCGAAAAGGTGTTGATTATCGGCGTCGGAAATACGGCCATGGACTGCTGCCGGTCATCGCGCCGGCTGGGCGCGAAAGACATCAAGGTGATGGCGCGGCGCCCGCGTGGGTATTTCAAAGCCTCGCCGTGGGAGCTGGAGGACGCCGAAGAAGAGGGCGTCGAGATCGTGATCAATCACGCGCCCAAGCGCTTTGTGATCGAGAACGGAAAGCTCAACGGCATGGAGTTTGAGCGCCTGGAATGGGACGCGAAAGCGAAGAATTCCAAGGTGATCGACACCGTGTTCCTTCCCGCCGACGATGTGATTCTCGCCATCGGCCAGGAGAACGCGTTTCCATGGTTTGAGCGCGACCTGGGCGCCGAGTTCGATAAATGGGACGCGCCCGTGGTGGACGAAAAGACCTACATGTCGACGCGCCCCGGTGTTTTCTTCGGCGGCGACTCGGCGTGGGGGCCGAAGAACATCATCTGGGCCGTGGAGCACGGCCATCAAGCCGCGATTTCCATCGACAATTATTGCAACGACGTTCCGGTGACGGACCGGCCTGCGTTCGGCAAGAATCTGATCAGCCAGAAGATGGGATTGAACGAGTGGAGTTATCACAACGATTACAATCCCGCGCCCCGGCAGAAGATGTCGCACGTCGACCTGCTGAAGCGGTTTCAAACGCTGACCATCGAAGTGGAACTCGGGTTCGATGCCGAGCAGACCGCGCGCGAGGTGCAGCGCTGCCTTAATTGCGACATCGAAACCGTATTCATCGCGGAAAAATGCATCGAATGCGACGCCTGCATCGACATCTGCCCGCTGCTGTGCCTGACCATCGCCCGCGACGGCGATGAAGAAGAGCTGCGCGGACGGCTTTCCGCTCCGGCGATCAACCTGACTCAGGATCTGTTTGCGTCGGCTCCGCTGCCGCAAACCAAACGACTCATGCTTAAAGACGAGGACCTTTGCGTCCACTGCGGCCTCTGCGCCGAACGTTGTCCCACCGCGGCGTGGGACATGCAGAAATTTGAACTCGCGATTCCGTACGCAGGGAGGGCGGCATGCAACTCGCCAGTCCCAGCATAGACACCGCGGTACCCGCGTCAACGATTTCGCGATCAAGCTCGCGAACGTGAACGGAACCGGGTCGGCCAGCGCGAACGGCCTGCTGATGCAGGCGATTTTCCGCATGGGCATTCCAGTTTCCGGAAAGAACCTGTTCCCGTCGAATATTCAGGGCCTGCCCACGTGGTATGAGATTCGCGTCAACAAGGACGGCTACACGGCGCGCGCGCTCGATTACGATCTGATGGTCGCGATGAACTCGCATACCTACGATCGCGATATCAAGGAAGTGCGTGAAGGCGGATATCGTGCTGTTCGATTCGAGCTGGCCGCTGGACCCGCACCTGCATCGCGAGGACGTCACGTTTCTGGGCGTGCCGCTCGCCGAGATGTGCAATCAGCACTTCCGCGATTCGCGCGAGCGCATTCTCATGAAGAACATCGCCTACGCGGGATCGCTGATTGCCGCGCTGGACGTCGACATGCAGATTGTGCGAGCAGCTTCTGGATGAAAAATTCGCGAACAAGAAATCGCTGCGCGAATCGAATCTGACCGCGCTGCGGCTGGGCTACGACTACGCCAAGGAACATTTCGACCCGCTGCCGTTCCGTCTGGAGAAGATGGACGCGAACGGCAGACAAGATCCTGATCGACGGCAACACGGCCACCGGCGCTCGGCTGCGTTTACGCGGGCGCGACGGTGGCGGCGTGGTATCCCATTACTCCCTCGACGTCGGTGATGGACGCGTTCACCGATTTCTGCAAGCAGTATCGCCGCGATCCCGAGACCGGCGAGAATGAATTGCATGATCATCCAGGCCGAAGACGAACTAGCCGCGATCGGCATGGTGATCGGCGCGTCTTGGAACGGCGCGCGCGCGTTCACGTCCACCTCAGGGCCCGGAATTTCGCTGATGAATGAGCTGCTGGGTCTGGCGTATTACGCGGAAATTCCGGCCGTGATCATGGACATTCAACGCGTCGGTCCGTCGACCGGCATGCCTACGCGAACGCAGCAGGGCGATCGTGTTCGAGTGCGCCTACGCTTCGCACGGCGACACCAAACATATTCTGCTGTTCCCGTCGAATCCGGCCGAGTGTTTCGACTTTGCCGTGAAATCCTTCGATCTGGCGGAGCGCTTTCAGACGCCGGTGTTCATGCTGTCGGATCTGGATATCGGCATGAACGACTGGGTGGTGCCGCGGCTCACCTGGGACGATTCTTACCGGCCGGATCGCGGCCGCGTGCTGCAACGCGGAGGATCTCGAGAAGATTTCGAAATTCCTCCGCTATAGCCCCGAGGACGAAAACTACGTCGCGGCGCGCACGCTGCCCGGCGTCCACGAAAGGGCGCGTTTTTCACGCGCGGATCCGGGCACAACAAAGCTCGGCGGCTATACGGAAATGCCGGACGAATATCAGGAAGTGGTCGATCGGCTGCTGAAGAAGCACAAGGCCGCGGCGAAGTTCGTTCCCGCGCCGATCATTGCAAAGGCGCAAGGGCGCGAAGTTCGGCGTGGTCACCATCGGCGGCTGCGATCCGGCGGTGCGCGAGGCGCTCGATATTCTGGAACGCCGCGGCATTCCCGCCGACTACATGCGCCTGCGCGGGTTTCCGTTCGATGAGAGCGTGGACGCGTTCCTGAACGGGCACGAATTCAGCTTCATCGTCGAGCAGAATCGCGACGCGCAGCTTCGGTCGCTGCTGACGCTGGAAACCAGTGTCCCGAAAGACAAGCTGCGCAGCGTGCTGGTCTATGGCGGATTCCCGCTGAGCGCCAAGCACGTGATCGATCAAATTTTAAGCCAATTGGAGAACTAGACTTTGCCGTCCATTGCCAAACCCGTCGCCATTCATCCGAGCCTGCATCGCAACGCGCTCGGCTTGACCATTCGCGACTACGAAGGTTCGATGTCGACCCTGTGCGCAGGATGCGGGCACGATTCGGTCACCGCGGCGATCATTCGCGCCTGCTGGGAACTATCGCTCGCCCCGCACATGATCGCCAAGATGAGCGGCATCGGCTGTTCTTCGAAGACGCCCACGTATTTCGTCGGCGGCGCGCACGGATTCAACTCCGCGCACGGACGCATGGCCGCGATCGCCACCGGAGCAAACGCCGCCAATCGCGACCTCACTTACATCGGTATCTCGGGCGACGGCGATTCGCTGTCCATCGGCCTCGGCCACATGTGCCACGCGATTCGCCGCAATGTGAAGATGCTGTACGTCATCGAAAACAACGGCGTCTACGGATTGACCAAGGGTCAGTTTTCCGCGTCGGCCGACGTGGGATCGAAGAGCAAACGCGGCGAGCCGAACCGCATGGCGCCGATCGATCCGGTGATGCTCGGCCTCAGCCTGGGAGCGACGTTCATCGCGCGCAGCTTTTCAGGCGACAAGGAGCAGCTTGTGCCGATTCTGAAAGCCGGCTTGGCGCACCGCGGATTCGCGCTGGTCGACGTGATTTCGCCTTGCGTGACGTTCAACGATCACGACGGCTCGACCAAGAGCTACCTCCATACTCGCAACAACATGCTGAAAGTGAACGAGACGGATTTCGTCCCGCCTGCTGCCGAAATTCTCGCCAACATCGGCCAGAACGGCGCTGTGAGCGTCGCGATGCACGACGGCAGCGTTGTGCGCTTCAAAGGCGTGCCCAAGGATTACGATCCCACGGATCGTGAGAAGGTCTACAGCTACTTGCAGGAGCATCACGGCAACGGCGAGGTGGTGACGGGGCTGCTGTACGTCGACGAATCCGTCCCCGACATGCATGAGTTGAACAAGACGGTCCCGGTCGCGCTGTCGAAGCTCCCGTACGAGAAGCTTTGCCCGGGCTCAGCGGCGCTCGATCAGCTTCAGGAAGATTTCCGGTAAGCCGAAACGCAGGTCCGAAGACGTTATGATGGTTTGTGGCCTGCGTTCGCGGCCGCACTCGTAACTTAGGCGTCTTGCGAGAGCGCCTATTCATTCCGGATCTATAGAGGTAAACCGAGAGGTCACGCAACAGTTGGCACTTATCGTCGGGGTTCTTAAAGAAACTTTTCCATCCGAGCGGCGCGTTGCGGTGGTTCCACGCGTGCTCGATCTGTTGAAAAAATCGAACATCGAAACCTGGATCGAGCGCGGCGCGGGACTCGAATCGGGATTCACGGATGGCGATTACACGGCCAAGGGAGCGCACGTCGGCAGCGCCGAGGAGGTTCGCCTCCAGGCGCAGATCCTGCTGCATGTTCGCGTCCCGCAAACGCCGGCCGAACAACGATGTCATCGCGATCGGATTCTGCGATCCGCTGAGCGATCCGGCCATCGCATCGCGTTATGCGCAAGCCGGAGCCGACGCTGTTTTCCATGGAGTTCATCCCGCGCATCACGCGCGCGCAAAGCATGGACGCTCTTTCGTCCATGGCGTCGATCGCGGGATATAAAGCCGTGCTGATCGCCGCCAACGCGCTGCCGCGCTTGTTTCCGATGATGACTACCGCAGCCGGCACCATGCCTCCGGCGCGAGTCCTGGTGATCGGAGCCGGTGTCGCCGGTCTGCAGGCGATCGCGACGGCGCGGCGGCTGGGAGCGGTGGTCAGCGGTTACGATGTGCGCGCCGCCGTGAAAGAACAGATCGAAAGCCTGGGCGCGAAGTTCGTCAGCATCGATCTGGGCGTCAAAGGCGAGGGCGAAGGCGGATACGCGCGCGCTCTGGATGAAGACACGATTCGCCGCCAGCGCGAGCAGATGGCGCGGTGATGAAGGAGCAGGACGTGGTGATCACCACCGCCGCGGTTCCCGGCAAGAAAGCTCCGTTGCTGGTGACGAAGGATATGGTGCACGCCATGGCCGCGGGCTCGGTGATTGTCGATCTGGCGGCGGAGCGCGGCGGCAACTGCGAAGTCACGCGTCGCCGGCGAAACGGTGATCGAACAGGGCGTTTCGGTGATGGGGCCGATGAACGTGCCCGCCACGGTTCCGCACCACGCCAGCCAAATGTACGCGCGCAATATCGTGACGTTTTTGAAAAACATGATGACAAAGAAGGTCAGCTAAATATCGACCTGAACGACGAAATCACGCGCGACACGCTGGTGGCGCGCGGAGGGCGAAGTGGTGAATCCAGAAGGTGCAGGCGCTCTGCGTCGGAGTGAATGAACATGAGCAATGAAACTGGAAGTCAGTCTGTATGTGCTGGTGCTGGCGGTGCCGCTCGGACTGGAACTGGTGCGCCGAGTGTCGCCGCTGCTGCATACGCCGCTGATGTCGCTGACCAACGCGATTTCGGCCATCTCCGTGGTCGGCGCGATTCTGATCGCGGGCGCCGGCGATTCGCCGACGCTGAGCAAAGTGCTGGGCTGCATCGCCGTGACGTCGTCCACGATCAACATCGTCGGCCGGATTCCTGATCACGGACCGCATGCTGAAAATGTTCAGCAGAAGAAGGCGCGCGAAGTGAACGGACTGCCGGGGGCGTCTGGCAGGCGGCCTACATCGTCGCCGCGCTGTCCATCGTTCTCTCCATCAAATGGCTGAGCTCCCCGGTGACGGCGCGGCGCGGGCGTGCTGTCGGGCGAGATCGGCATGCTGTTCGCGGTGGTCGGGACGCTGCTGCGCCACGAAGTGGTCAACTATGAGTGGATCCTGATCAGCTTCGCGATCGGCGCGGCCATCGGCGCGCCGCTCGCGTATCTGATGCCGATGACCGCGGTGCCGCAGTTGACCGCGCTCTCGCACGCCTTCGGCGCGTTGGCGGCGGCGCTGGTCGGAACCGCTGAATATTATCGCTGACGTTTCCGCGGGACACGCCGATCACCGGATTCACCATGGTCGCGCTGGTGATCGAGACGCGTGCTCGGCTATCTGACCTTCACGGCCAGCATTATGGCGTTCGGCAAATTGCAGGAACTGGTTCCGACGCGGCCGATGACCTATCAGCGGCCAAAACTTCGTCAACCTGGCGCTGTTCGCGTTCGCGGTCGGCCTCGGGCGTCTGGATGATCGTCGAGCCCACGCCGCCTTGGGTATTTCCGACCTTCACCGGATTGTCGCTGCTGTTCGGCGTCCTGCTGATTCTGCCGATCGGCGGCGGCGACATGCCTACGGTGATCGCGCTGCTGAACTCCTACGCGGGCGCGGCATGCGCGGCCATGGGATTCGCGCTCGGCAATCGTCTGCTGATCATCGCCGGCGCGGTGAACGCGTCGTCCGGCTTCATTCTTTCGGTGATCATGTGCAAAGCCATGAACCGGTCTTTCACCAATGTGTTGTTCGGCGCGTTCGGACAGGTGCAGGCCGGCGCTGCCGCGCAGACTTCCACCAAGCCGGTGCATTCGGCGACGCCTGAAGACGCCGCGGAGATTCTTGCCAGCGCGCGCAAAGTGATCGTCGTGCCCGGCTACGGAATGGCGGTCGCGCAGGCGCAGCACAAGCTGCGCGAGCTGACCGACGCGCTCACCAAGCGCGGCGTGGATGTGCAGTTCGCCATTCATCCGGTGGCGGGACGCATGCCGGGTCACATGAACGTGCTGCTGGCCGAAGCCGACATCCCCTACGATCGTCTGCACGAGATGGAAGACATCAATCCCGATTTCGCGGAAGCCGATGTGGCGCTGGTGATCGGCGCGAATGACGTGGTGAATCCGGCCGCCCGCCACGACACGACCAGCCCGATTTACGGCATGCCGATTCTGGACGTCGACAAAGCGCACACCGTGATGGTGATCAAACGCAGCATGAACCCCGGATTCGCCGGCATCGATAATGAGCTGTACTATATGGATCGCACGCTGATGCTGTTCGGCGATGCGAAAGGTTTCGTGGGCGAGATCGTAAAGTCGTTGCCGAACAATAATTAATGCGGTAGAACCGGATCCGCCATCACCGGCTCGCGTTCCACGCCCGGTTTCGCTTTTTCGCTGGCAGATCTCCACGCTGGGTCGTTTTTGAGCTGAGCGCGAACCTTCGCGTTCACTTCGTCGCGGCGCGCGAAGGAATCCAGATCCTTGTATTCGAGGATCATCAGGGCCTGCCAGCGCTTTGCGCCTGGATAATGATTCGTGTAGATGTTGTAACTTGCCAGGATGCCTTCGCGAATCCAGCCCTTGGCCTGCGGGACCAGGTACGCATTCGCATAATCGCGCGCCTCGGCCGGAGTCGGCAGATCGTAGGCGATGGCCATGTACACGCTGCGCCCCGGGTCGTGCTGTTCCTCGGCGCCGGAAGCGAGGAGATCGGCGGAATATGTATTTAGCGGCCACGCCATATCGAGCGCGTCGCGGGCCAGGCCGCCGGGACTGGCACGTTCGATCTCTCTCCACTTTTCGACCTGTGCATAGCTCGGGAAGGTCAGCACCGCCATGGCGTCCCACGCGTCCACGTCGACGTACCAGTTGAACAGGAACCGGTAATCCTGCAACAGGCCGTCTTTTTTCCAATGCTCGAAACGCAGAATGCCTTGCTCGGTCATGAACTGCCGGAACGCGGCGCGGCGGGGCGGGGGACAGCGATACGTGATCACCAGTTGCGTCGGGCCGCCCGGCTGGTCCTGAACATCGTCCACACCTGCGGCCACACCTGCGGCCAAACACATCGCGAGCGCTGCCAAAAAAGACTTCCTCATCTAAGTTCACTGTCCTCGAAAATCACCCGCAATGCAACCCGGCACATATGTAATGATCGTATTCGGAAAGGGAGTGGGTCATGGCCTTAAGCGTTCGAATCATGCAGTATTTCTACACCAGGGTTGAGGATCAACCTGCCAACGCGTACGACCTTCTGGCGAAATTGGCGTCGGAGGAGATCAACCTCCTGGCGTTCAGCGCCGTGCCGTTCGGCGCGAAGCAATTCGAGTTCACCATTTTTCCGGATCGGAGCGACAGCTTCGTTCGGCTGGCCCAGAAGCTCGGCTGGACGCTGCGCGGGCCGCAGTATGCGTGTCTGATTCAAGGCGACGATCATCTGGGCGCCATCGCCGAGGTTCAGAAAGCGCTGGTTGACGCGGGGGTCAGCATTTACGCGTCGAGTGGCGTCACCGATGGCAACGGGCACTTCGGTTACGTGATCTACTTCCGCGACGGCGATCAGGTGGCTGCGTCGAAGGCCCTGGAAGCGCTACAGATTCTGCGATAAGTTAGTTCCGCCGGCCGCGCGCCGCCCCTCGCGGCGCTTCCGGCGGATCGACCTCGGTCATGTCGACGCGCTGATCGAAATCGCCCAGCAGCCAGCGGCAGAAATAATCGGCGCGCACCCAGAAGAAATAATTCGCATCGGTTCCGTAGCCGTGGCGCTGTCCCGGCAAGATAAATTGGTCGAATCGCTTGTTCGCCTTGATTAGCGCGTCGGCCAGGCGCATGGTATTGGCCATGTGGACGTTATCGTCCATGTCGCCGGTTGAAAGCAGCAGGTGGCCCTTCAGGTTCTTGGCGATCTCCGAATTCTTGTCGATCGAATATTCGAATTTCACATTGCCGTCCGGGCCGTCGATTTCCTTGATTCCGTGGTGCTTTTCGCTCCAGTTCTGGTTGTAGACGTTGTTGTCGTGGTTTCCGGATTCGCTCACCGCGACCTTGAAAAAGTCCGGATACTCGAGCATCGCCGCCGCCGACATGAATCCGCCGCCGGAGTGGCCCGTGATCCCGACGCGTTCGATATCGATCCACGGATCGCGCCGGGCTAATTGCTCAATCGCGACTTTTTTATCGATCAATCCGTAGTCGCGCAGGTTGCCGTAGCCATAGGTGTGATACCACTTGGAGCGGTGCGGATTCCCGCCGCGATTCCCCACCTCGATCACGATAAAGCCGAGCTGCGCCAGCGCCACGTTGGGATTCTTCGGCGAAAACGTCTGCGTGACGCTTTCCGTCTGTGGGCCCGGATACACGAACGCAATGATCGGATAGCGTTTATTCGGGTCAAAATCGAACGGCTTGTACATGACGCCGTACAGGTCCGTCAATCCGTCGTCGGCCTTCACCTGAAAGGATTCGGGCATGTGGAAACCGGCGTCCATCAGAGCTGAAGTATCGGTGGTTTCCAGATCCAGATCGAGCGCGCCGGCGTGGTCATAGAGCAGCGACCGCGGAGCCGTGCTGATGGTCGACGCGTTGTCGACCAAGTATTTTCCGTCGTCGGCAATCGATATTGTGTGCGAACTGTTGCCTGGGTCCAGCACCTTGAGTCCCGTGCCATCGAGTTTGGCGCTGTAGACATGCGTGAAATACGGATTTTCGCCGGATTCGTGACCCTCCGCCATGAACGTCACCGCGCGCGCCTTCTCGTCGATGCTCTCGATGTCCTCGGTGACATATTCTCCCGAAGTCACCTGATTCTTCAGCGTGCCGGCCGAATCGTACAGATAATAGTGGCCCCAGCCGTCGCGCTCGCTCCAGAACAGCAGTTCGTCGCCGTTGTTAATGAGCCACAGAGGCTTGTATTCGACATAGGTGTTCAGCCGCTCCTCGATCACCGTCTTCACCTCGCCCGTGTCCGGATTCGCGAGACAGATATCGAGCTTATGCTGATCCCGGCTCATGCGACGGAAGTAGAGTTTGTCGGAGGTATTGGCGACCCATTGCGCGTCGGTCCGCTGTTTTTCACGCTGGCGCGCAGTGACTTTCGCGTCGAAGACGGCCAGGGTCTGGTCTTTGAAGCGGTCTGCTTTGATCTCTTTGCGCGTAGACGTCGCCAGATCGAACACTTCCAGGTGCGACTGCGGGACGTTGGCTTCACCGGGCATCGCGTACTTGTAGGTCTCAAGCGTCGGCCGCGGATTCTCGAGCGTATGAATCACCCAAAGATCCGCGACTTTGCGCTCATCGCGGCGAACTACGGCAAACCTCTTCGAATCCTTCGACCAGTGAACCGTGATCGGCGGCACGCGGCCAGTTTTATCGCGCCGATTGTCCTGGGTCTGCGTGCCTTGCTCTTCCTGCTGCTGCTGTTGCTGCAACTCGCTGCCGGAGATGTGGCGCGTGTAACTGAATCCGTCCTCGCCATCCTTGGTGAGCTGAACTTCTTTAATATTCGGATCGTCGGCTTTCTTCAGCGCCAGGGCAAAGCTGGCCGCGTCCATCGTGAAGAGGTTGTCTTTGCGCGCGAAGACGACGGTTTTCTCGTCGGGCGAGATCGACGCCCAGGCGGGCTTGCGGGGCTCGGGCGTGAACTCCGGCGGAAGCGTCAGCTTCGCCGTCGCCAGGTCGTATTCGAAATACAGCGTCCGAAGACGCGGATTCGGCGGAGTGGCCGCATTGCCACGGCCGCCTTGCTGGGGGTCTTCCGGTTGTGCGGTGGTGATCTGATCGGTCTGCTGCTCGCCTCCGATGACGACTTGTTTGCCGTTGATGTCGGCATCGCGCTCCACTTGCAGCTCGAATTCGAACTTGGTGTCGTTGTGGGTGAATTTCACGGTGCGGATCGGTAAATGCTGGGCATCATAGGGGGTTCGCGTGATCTCGGTCAGCATCGCGGCCATCTTCGCGTTGTCGAACAGCGGAGCCTTGGCCTTTTTCGCCGGATCCACCAGGTAGAAGTGCCGGCCGTGGCTGGTCTCGTAGCTGTACCAGAAGCGGTCGCCACTTTCGAGCCAGTGCGGAGTCACGGCCATATCGAAAACCAGTTTCCCGACCTTCGGCGCGGTCCAATGCGTAGCCAGTTCATAGTTGGCTTTCTGGACCTTCACAGGTTCGGTCTTGACGTTGGCGGCGAACACGCAAACAGACAGGCACAGCAGTGCGAGGAGTTTCATTCGAGATCCTTTCGAGCTTTTCAGTCACTATAGCGCTTCGAAAGCTTCAGTGCAGCAATCGCCAGCAAGCTGACTACGATCCCGGCGACGCCGTCGATCGCATAGTGATAGCGGCCGTAAATGGTCGCGACGAAGACCGAAAATGCATAGATTGCCATGATCCGGCCGATCCAGGGGCGCTCCGGTATGGTCGCCATCAAACCCCAAGCGGCCGAAAACGCGAGCGAAACGTGTGCGCTGGGGAAGACGCTCGAATGAATGCCATACCCGCCGACGATCCACAGATTGAAGCGGCGCACGATGGTCTCGATGTGCGGGAGATCCGCGCCCGGAAACACCGTTCGCGGCGGCTCCGACGGGAAATAAGGAAACAGCCCGTAAGCTCCCAACGTCCCGGCCAAGTACGCCAGCCAGAATCGATTGATCTGATCGCGTCTGCGATTGACGAACAGCAGTGCCACCGAGCTCACCGCTACCGTGTAGACCAGCACATAGCACAGCTCGAGATAAGAAGGGAACAGCGCGCCCAGGGATTCAATGGCCGACTGAAAATGAAAGTCGTTCAGCAGCCGGCGGTCCCATACGATCCAGGTGCGTTCCAGACGATGATCGTGCACAGCCGGAGTGAACCAGTTCATTTCGCGATAGGCTGCCAGAGCGTATACACATGGCACTATATCGCGCACCAGCCTCGTCCAGGCGAGGCGGAACCGGCTTAGGATCAGAATGATGGCCAGGATCACCGCGAGCAGCGCCCATGGTTTCCACAAGATACCGAAAAACGCGCCCGCCACCGCAACGTAGGTGAAATAACCCACGATCAGCCACTCAGAGGATCGAAGCTGACGCACGCAACTCCAATTGTGGCATCAACGGGCGCTTTTGGCCGAAAGGCATGGGACTGGCTAACCGCCGCAAGCCGTTGCAGTCTAAAGGGTGAATGGAAGACAGCGACAGCCTGGCAGTCGCCAGAGTCAAGGCCGGCGATGGGGATGCCTACCGGCTTCTGGTCGACCGGCACAGCCGTAGTGTTTTCCGATTGGCTTATCGTATGACCGGCAACGAACAGGATTCCGAAGACGTAGTGCAGGAAACTTTCCTGCGGGCTTATAAGCAGCTTCACCGTTATGAAGCGCGATCGAGCTTCAGCACCTGGCTGTATCGCATCGCGGCGAATTATTCGCTCGACTTGGTAAGGCGGCGCAAGCGGCACGGCGAAGTGGCGCTGGGCGAATCGTCGCCCGCGAATGAGGAGATGCCGGAGATGATCCACGCATTGCCGTCGCCGGCGCCGGGGCCCGATCGGCTTTTGTTCAGCGGACAAGTGCAGGAATGCGTGGCGAGCACCTTGAACGAGCTCAGCCAGCAGGAGCGGACCGCGTTCGTCCTGAGGCATTTCGAAGGGCAATCGATTGAAGAGATCAGTGCGGCGTTGGGCCTATCGGGCAATGCCGCGAAACACAGTATTTTCCGCGCGGTGCAGAAGCTGCGTCGCGCGCTGGAGCCATTGGTGAATCAAGCGTCATGAACCACCTTAACGAAGAACAACTGGTGCTGTATTACTACGGCGAAAGGGAGTCTGCCGGCGTCGAGGAGCATCTTGACGTGTGCGATTCCTGCCGCGGCGCGTATCACGCGCTGCAGCGTGTGCTGAATTCCGTCGACAGTCTGCCCGTGCCGGACCGTCCGGCCGACTACGAAGCGCAGGTGTGGCGCGCGGTGCAACGTCAACTGCCGCGCCGCCGCGTTGCGATGAAGTGGTTCACCTGGAGACCCCTGGCCACGGCCGCGGCGATGGCCGTGCTGGTGGTGGCGGCGTTCTTAGCCGGCCGGAACTGGCATAAGCCCGGATCGCAGATCTCCGACGCGCAGGTTCGCGAACGAGTGCTGCTGGTCGCGGTGGGCGATCATCTGGAACGCAGCCAGATGATCCTGGTGGAGCTGTCAAACGCGGGTGCGCCCGAGCACGGATCTCTCGATATTTCTTTTGAGCAGCATGCGGCGGAGGATTTGCTCGAGTCGAATCGTCTGTATCGCCAAACGGCGGCCAGCGCGGGCGATACGGCCACGGCGTCGCTGCTGGACGATCTGGAGCGGGTGCTGCTGCAAATCGCGCACAGCCCGTCGGCGATGTCGGAAAAGCAGTTGGATGAGTTGCGAAAGGAAATTGAGGATCGTGGGATTCTTTTGAAGGTGAAAGTCTTCGGTACGCAGGTGGAGCAGCGGCAGGCCGCTCCGCAAGCCGGCGGAGCGAGTTTGTAAACGGGAGAAACGAAAAAAATGAAATCGATTCAATCAGTAGTGGTGATCGCAACCATGGGGGCTGCCCTCGCCGGCGGCCAGGGACTCGATCCTCAGACGCAGGCCGACATTGCGCGGGCACAGATCGGGGCCGCCAAAGCGCTGGAGCTGATCCAGTCGGGAAAAATGCAGGAAGACATGGCGCGCGCTCAGGCCGAAATGAGTAAAGCGATGGAGAAGTTTCAGTGGCCGGATCTCCGTGAGCAGATGGATCGGGCCGGGGCGTCACTGGAGTTCGCCAAGCCGCTTCTCGACGGCTTCCAATTCCAGTTTCATCCATTGGGCGATATGGCGTTCGCTCCCCAACAGGACTTCGATCGCGCCCGGGAAGCGCAAGATCGTGCTCGTGAGGCTCGCGACCGGGCCCGCGAAGCTGTGGATCGCGCGCGCGAGGCTGAGGATCGCAATATCGAGCAGTATCGCGACGGCATCGGTAACATCGACGATCACCGGTATGAGCGCGCCATGGACCGTTTCGATCGCGTGATCGAAGCGAAGTGGTCCCGCGCCGATGGAGCCTATTACTGGAAGGCCTACGCGCTGAACAAACTCGGGAAACGCGATGAAGCGCTGGCGGCGCTCGCCGAAATTCCCAAGCAGTTTCCGCAGAGCCACTGGATTAACGACGCCAAGGCGCTGCAAGTGGAGATCCAGCAGGCCAAAGGCGCCGGCGCGTCGCCCGAGAGCCAGTCGGACGAGGATTTGAAGATTCTCGCGATCAACTCGCTGATGAATACGGAGCCTGACCGCGCGGTTCCGCTGCTAGAGAAGGTGATCAACGATCCCAAGAACAACCTGGGGATCAAGGGACGGGCGCTGTTCGTGCTGTCGCAGGTCCGCAGCGACAAGGCGCGGGAAATCGTTTCGCAATATGCCAAAGGCGGCTCGAATCCGGATCTGCAGATTCGCGCGGTGGGTTATCTGGGCGCGTTCCGGTCCAAGGACAGCCAGCAGACACTGGCCGACGTTTACGCGTCCGTCAGCGACGTAAGCGTGAAGCGGGCGGTCCTGCGCAGCATGATGACTTCGCGCGATGCCGCGCACCTGTTCAGCGCCGCCAAGAGCGAACAAAACGTCGATCTGCGGCGCGAGGCGATCCGCGATCTAGGCCTGGTGCGCGCCACTACCGAGTTGGCGCAGCTTTATTCCACTGAGACTAACGCGGATTTGAAAGAAACGATCATCGAGTCGATCTGGCTCAGCCGCGACGTCGATAAGCTGATCGATATCGCGAAGAACGAGAAGGACGCACGGTTGCGAAGCGATGGCATTCATCGCCTGGGCATGATGCGCGACACCAAGGCTGCCGATGCCCTGGCTGCGATGTACGCCAGCGAATCCGACAAGACTATCAGGGTGCAAATCATGACCGCGCTGTGGCAGGACGGCGCCTGCAAGCAACTCGTCGACGCGATCCGGGCGGAGAAGGACACGTCGCTGAAAGCCGAAGGCGTTCGCCGCTTGGGCCAGATGCAGACGAAGTCCTGCAAAGAAGCATCGGATTATCTGATGGAGATCATCAACAAATGAAACGGCTCCTTTTTGCTCTGACGCTGCCCTTGGCGGCGCAGCCGCATCTTCAGAACGCCCGAATGGAAACGCGCGCTGTCACGGGATCGCTGGACGCGACGTTTCGCGGCATTCTGAGCGCGCAAACCGGGCCAGTGTGGATCGCCTATGCCGCGCCGCAGGTTCCGGGGGACCGGCAGATGTGCTGCTGGAACTCGAACAACGGCGTCACTTGCCAGGGCTGCACGCTGGAGCCGCGAATGGGAGATAACGCCGCTTTTCCGCCCTCGACTGGGCCTGTGCGCCTGGAAGGCGCGGCGGAGTTTTACATCTTCTTCCGCGTCGAAAATCGGCAGGTGGATAAGATCCGCAATTTCTCCATCGATTGCAATATTGACGCGGGAGGCTTGCCATTTTACTGGCTGACCGGCGTGAATCCGGCGCAAAGTATCGCGCTGCTTGAAGCGCAGACTTCGTCGGCCACACGCCGCATCGTCGACGGGGCGATCTCCTCTATCGCTTTACACCGCGATCCTGCGGCGGATGCGGCGCTCGATCGGTTAACCGCAACATCGCAACCCGAGGAGACTCGCCGGCAGGCTGCGTTCTGGCTCGGAAATGCTCGCGGACGGCACGGCTACGAATCGCTTCTGCGCATCCTGAAAGACGACCCCAGCGATCGCGTCCGCGAGCACGCTGTGTTCGCGCTCACTGAAAGCAAGGAAACCGGGGCAATTCCGGAAATCGTACGGATCGCGCGCGACGATCAAAGCAGTCGCGTGCGCGGGCAGGCGCTGTTCTGGCTCGCGCAGAAGGCTACGCGCCAGATTTCTGAAGATGCGATTCGCAACGCCATCGATCACGACCCGGAAACGGAAGTGAAAAAGAAAGCCCTGTTTGCGCTGACGCAGATGCGTAATGGAGACGGCGTGCCGATTCTGATTGAGGTCGCCAAGACGAATCACAACGCGGCCGTGCGGAAGCAGGCGATGTTCTGGCTGGGGCAATCCAAAGATCCGCGAGCCGTGAAGTTTTTCGAAGGACTTTTAGAGACCCACTAACTACATCGTCAGAACGATGCGGCCCAGGACGGCGCCGCGTTTCAACTCATCGAAGACTTGCGTGACCTGATCTAGAGGCCGCGTCTCGATCTTGCAGCGGATCGGGAATTTTTCGACTAGTCCGAACAGCTCGCGCAAATCGTCCCGCGTTCCCACTGCCGACGCTACAATTCGAGTCTCCCCCGACACCATCGACACCGCGGAAACTCTGAACGGCTCATTCGCCATGCCAACGACTGCCACGGTCCCTCCGCGCCGCAGGCAGCGTAGCGCGGTTTCGTAGGCAGCGGGACTTGCCGCCGTCACCATCGCAACGTGCATCCCGCCCATGGCACGCATCCGCTTATGCACCGGCTCCGCGGTCGAGTTGACGGTCCATTCCGCGCCCACCGATTTCGCGAACTCGAGTTTGTCGTCGGCGACATCCACCGCGCCGACGTGGACTCCCATGGCTTTCGCGATCTGAATCGCCAGATGGCCCAGCCCGCCCGCTCCGAACACCGCGAGGCGTTGCCCCGCCGCGATTCCCGATGCCTTCAGCGCTTTATACACCGTCAGCCCAGCGCACAGTAACGGAGCCGCCTCCACTGAAGTCAATCCCGCCGGTATTTTCAGCGCATGCGTCGCGGGAGCCAGTAAGTATTCCGCGAAACCGCCGTCCACCATGCAACCCGTGACCTTCTGCTTCAGGCACAGCGTCTCACGGCCTTCTTTGCAAAATTCACATTCGCCGCAAGTCCAGTGAATCCACGGCACGCCGACGCGATCGCCGACGCGCAGTTCGGTCACGCCTTCGCCCAGCTTGGCCACCGTCCCCGCGACTTCGTGACCCAGGATCAGCGGAACCTTGGTGATCGGCTTCAGCAGGTCCCAGTCCCCGTCGGCCAAATGCAAATCCGAATGACACACGCCGCAGGCTTCGGCGCGAATCAGGACCTGCCCAGGGCCCGGCTCGGGCGTCGGAACGTCTTCAATCGTCAGCGGCTTCCCGATTTCGCGCAAGACCGCGGCTTTCATATGGTGACCCCTCCGTCGATGACGATGGTTTGCCCGGTGATCCAGTTTCCGGCGCGCGACGCCAAGAATACCGCCGCGCCGGCAATATCGTCGGGCTCGCCGATCCGGCGTAGAGGCGTGCGCTGTTCAGTTGTTTCGAGCAATTTAGGATTGTCCCACAGCGCGCGAGCGAAATCCGTCCTGACCAAGCCGGGAGCGATGCAATTCACGCGAATATTGTCCGGCCCCCATTCGACTGCGAGATTCCGCGCCAGTTGCATATCCGCGGCCTTCGAAATCGCGTAAATCCCCAAGGTATTCGTACCTTTTAGTCCGCCAATGCTCGACACGATGATGATCGCACCGTCGCGCCGCGCGGCCATCTCCGGCCGGACCAGATTCGCCAGCCATAGATTACTGCGGACATTCGTAGCCATGACTTTGTCGAACGCTTCATCGGTCAATCCCGTCATCGGACCGTAATAAGGATTGATCGCGGCGTTGCAAACCAGAACATCGATCTGCCCCCACTTTGTCCTTGTCTTTGCGATCAGAGCGTCCACGTCTTCGCGACGCCCGATGTGGCACGGAATCGCAGCCGCCTCGAGTTTCTCGGCGCGAAGCGCGGCCGCTACTGGCTCGCACGCTTCCGCTTTGCGGCTCGAAACCACGACTTTCGCTCCGGCGCGCGCCAGCGCTTCCGCGATCGCGCGGCCGATTCCTCTCGACGATCCCGTCACGATCGCCACTTTTCCAGTCAGATCAAACACTCGTCTCCTCCATCCATTTCTTTATATGTTCCGCGACCACTTCGCCCGCGTCGTCCTGAATAAAATGTCCCGCGCCTTCGATCGGCAGCGGCGGCGCGACGTTCTTGAAGATCCGCCGCAGCTCGCGCTCGCCCGCTGCTGTGATCGGATCCCCGGTAGCCCAGGGTAACAGGACCGGCAGATCCAGCGCCTTCAACCGCTCCACGGCTGCGCGATTTTCGTACACTCCCGCGTCTTCCTCGCGGACCGGCACAAACGCCGGAAACACCAGCGCGCCGGTCTGATGCTGCCTGGTTGGAAACGGCGCTTGATACGCCGCGGCTTCCGCTTCGGTCAGGCGTTTCACAGCCCGTCGCATTAACGCCGCTACGTCGAGCGTTTCCACTCCGAGCGCGAATCGCCGCCATTTCAGAAAACCTTCACTGGGCGCACTGCCGACGGGTAGTCCTGTGTTCATTGCCACCAATCGCGCGAAGCGTTGCGAAACGTCCGCCAGCACCCGCAAGCCGATTAATCCGCCCCAGTCCTGCACGACCAGCGTAACTCGATGTAGATCCAGCGCCGCGACGAACTTCCGCATCCAACGCACGTGCGATTTATAACTGTACGCGTTCCGCGCCACCGGCTTGTCCGATCGCCCGAACCCGATCAGGTCCGGTACGATCACGCGTCCCACCTTCGCAAGAGTTGGAATCATGCGCCGGTAGAGATATCCCCACGTCGGCTCGCCATGGAGCATCAGGATTGGGTCGCCGGAACCCTCCTCGACGTAAGCCATCCGCAGCCGCTCGACCTCGATGTATTTCGGAGAATACTCGAACCCAGGCAGCGCAGCGAACCGTTCATCGGGAGTTCGCAGCACCGATGCCTCCGGCCACGCCGGCGCGATGCCAGCCCTCTGGGCGACCTTCGACACGTCGGCCGGATTGAGCCCACCGATCCGCGCCAGCCAATCGCACAGCGCCAGCAAATCCAGGTCGATCTCATGCTCCGGCGGACGCGGCTCCCAACGGTCCCAGAACCCGAGCACCATCGCCATCGACGGCCTTCCGCGCCCCAGATCCGCGAGCTCGATCGCATACAAGTGGTCATGCTCGCTACGAAAATAGCCGCGACCCGCGCGCTTTCCGCACGCGCGTTCCACCGCCTCGGCGAACTCCGGCCGCACGTCGAGCTCCTGTTCCCACAGGAGCGGGTCGGCACGCACACGCGAAAGCTCTTCGGGCTCCGGGTTAATGAAGTTCATTCAAAAACTCCACGATTGCAGCCGCCAGATCTGGCCCCCGGTCATCCTGCAAGAAATGCCTTGCGCGATCGAATGCGATCGGTCCCTTCGCGTGCGGCAGTAATTCTTTCAATCGATTTCCGAACTCGATCGGGAAAACCTCATCGCCGGGCGCCCACAGCAGCAGCACCGGCGTCGAGAAAAGCTCCGGCAATCTCTTCTCGATCCTGTGCATGTCCTCCCAGCCTCGATCGCCTTCGCGCATCGGAATCGTTCGCGGCCAGGTTAGCACTACATGATCTGAATCCGGTTCGTCGAATACGTGATGATACCCGCGAGCTTCCTCTTCCGACAGCCCGCGCACCGTGGTCGCCGACGGACCATGCTGCGACAGCACCTTGTGCCGTTTCATGAAAAATTGCCCGATCAGGGGAGCGTGCCACGTGGTCCACGGCTTCGGCGACGCGTGAAACTTACTGACTAACCCGGTGAACAGCCACGTATTCATCAACACCAGAGCCCGCAGCCGTTCGACTCGCTGAAGCGCCGCGCCCACGCCCTGCGGGCCGCCCCAATCCTGCCCGACGATCGTGAACTGCCGCAGCTCCAGTTGATCGATCAGGCTGACCAGGTCCGCGATATGATGCGCGAACGTCAGGGCCGCATCCACGCGCGGATGGTCCGAGTATCCGCATCCGATCCAATCCGGCGCAATCGCTCGATAGCCGCCTTTTTTGAGCGGCTCAATGAAATCCCGATACAGAAATCCCCACGTCGGATTGCCGGAAAGCAACAGCACCGCACGGCCTTTTCCCTCGTCGATATACGACATCCGCCGCCCGTTCACGACCGCATGGCGACGTTCGTAGGGGAATCCAGGGATCACTTCTTCCTCGTCGCCGTAAAGGTCCCGTTCGGTTGATAGAACACCAGGTCGTCGCCCTTGAACTCGAGGCTGTATCCGGTCAGTCCCTTCACGTTGAACTTCGTTCCGCGCACCGGCTCCAGATCGAAGGTACCTTGGCCGGGAACCGTCATGGTGATTCCGTCGTTCCCTTTCATCGCGATGGTCACTGTCGCGGGACCACGCGCGTAGGCTCCTGTCAGCGGCTCCAGGAACGTTCGCGTATTCATGCTGCGGTCGCCCAGCCGCGTGAAGACAACTTCTTTCACGGTGGTTTCGAGCGGCAGCGCCAGGGAATCGAGATCGCCTTGCAGATTCGTATGGAACTCGATTTTCATCTTTGAAAACGGCTCCAGATCCCGCTCGGCGACTTCGAACACATCGTAATGGAAATGATTCAGCGGCCCGCCCATGCCATGGAAGCTGAATTTCAGCGCTCCGGATTCCAGCTCCACTTTGGCGACCCCGTAGGCCGGGTTTTCATACTCGCCCGCGTACTCCGCCAGTTCGTGCGACGGATGCGTGCCCATCCGCTGCGCGGTGTATCCCTTCTTTTTCGCTTCGTCGGCGCTGGCTTTGGCTTTGTCCTGCTGTTCTTTGATCCGCTTGCTCCACTCAACCTGGTCGAGCCCCAGCATCCGGTCATAGACGTTATAAGAAACGATGGTGGGCACTGCACTGCCGTTCTGATTCGTCAGGATCACCATCCCCAAGTTGTCCTGCGGCATGAAGGTCACCAGCGCCGAAAAGCCGTCGATATTCCCGCCATGGTGGACCAGGTAGTGACCGCGATACGTGGTCAGGAAGAACCCCATGCCGTAACTTTGCGCGCCCAGTTCCTTGTCGCTGCCCGGCCCCGCAATCGACATCTGCGGCGATTGCATCTGGACCGCGTTCTTCTCCGACAGAATCCCCTTGCCCTTCTGCATGTGCATGATCACGTACTTCGCCATGTCCTCGACGTCCGAATTGATCGACCCGGCTGGCCCCACCAGGTCGATGTTGCGGAACGGCATTTCCGTGATCTCTTCCTTTACCACCGTGTAAGGGAGCGAATAATCCGCGGCCTTTTGCGAATCTGTGACCGACACATTCGTGCTCGACATCCCCAGCGGCTCGAAAATCACTTTGCGGACGTGCTGTTCCCACGGTATCCCCGCGATGTGCCCGGCGAGATAACCCGCGGTCATGAACATCAAATTTTGATACTGAAAAGTCGTCCGAAAATCCTTGCTCGGCTCCAGGTAACGCAGGCGTTCAAACAGCTCCTGGCGCGAAAACGGCGAGTTGTACCAGGTCATATCGTGCCGCGGCAGTCCGGACCGATGCGTCACCAGGTCGCGCGGCGTCATGCGCTCGGTCGCGAACTGGTCCATCAACCGGAAATCGGGAAGATACTCGTGCACCGGTTTGTCCCAATCGAGCTTCCCCTGATCCACCAGCACGCCGAGCAACGTCACCGTGAACGATTTCGTCGCGCTGCCGATCGCGAAAATCGTCTTCGGCGTCACCGGCAGATTGTGTTTGATGTCGCGCAGCCCGTAACCCTTCGCGTAGATCACCTTGCCATCTTGAATCACAGCGATGGCGAATCCCGCCACCTTCCAATCCTTCAGGGTGTGTTGCGCAAACCCGTCGAACCCGTCCAGGCCCCCTGGGGTATCCGCGGCAAAGCCAACAAACGCCGTTACGACAACACCGAGCAGTAGTCTTCTCAACATGAAGGTCATGCTATCAGAAGCCGCTGGCAGCGCACTTGCGACAGGTGTAGACTAGACCCATGCTGCTCAATCGCACGCTGCTCATCACCCTCGTTTCGGTGATCACACTGAGCGCCCAGTCGCGCCGCCCGTTCAAACTCGACGACATCGCGCGGTTTAAAGACATCCGCGACGCACAATGCTCGCCCGATGGGAAATATGTCGCCTACGTCATGTCTCAGATCGACGTGAAGGGCGACAAGGGCGGCAACGCACACATCTGGATGATCTCTTACGACGGCTCCAACAACCAGCAGATCACCAACAGCGACCAAAGCGAATCCGCTCCACGCTGGAGCCCGGACGGGAAATATCTGTCGTTCACTTCGTCGCGTCCTGGTGCTGCGCGCGGAAATCAGATTTGGCTCTTGCCAAGAGGCGGCGGCGAAGCTCTTCAGCTTACAGATGTGAAAGGCCGCTTGTCGAGCTACGAATGGTCGCCCGATTCGAAGCGCATCGCGCTGGTAATTGCCGATCCCGATCCAGATAATCCGGACCCCGACAATCCCGCGACTCCGGCGGCCGCTGGCGGCGGACGTGGAGGACGCGGCGGCGCCGGCGGGCCCGCTCCGAAGCCGATCGTGATCGATCGATATAAATACAAGCAGGACGTCCAAGGTTACCTGCTCTCCGGCCGCCATACTTACATCTATTTGTTTGATATCGCGAGCAAGAAACTCGAGCGCCTGACGACTCAGAAGACTTGGGATGAAGGTGGACCTTCCTGGTCTCCCGACGGCACGAAGATCGCCTTCTCCAGCAACCACGTCGCCGACCCCGATCGCGATCCCGGCGGCCAGGTTTTCGTCGCCGAGGCCAAAGCCGGCACGACTGAAAAAGCTTTGACGCCCATCGAGGCCCGCGGCGGCGGCGGTCGCGGCGGCAAGCCGGAGTGGAGCCACGACGGCAAATGGATCGCCTTCCTGCAAGGAGAAGAGAAGAAGTGGGGCGCCTACAGCCAGGAGCATCTGGCCATCGTCCCCTCCGACGGATCGGCCCCTCCGACCTTGGTCAAAGCCGCGCTTGACCTGGACCGCGGCGTCTCGGCGCCATCCTGGAGCGAAGACGGAAAATTTCTTTTCGTGACTGTGACCGACGATATGTCCGTCTACGGCGCGCAGATCCCAGTCAATGGCGGCCACGCCGAGCCCCTGTTCGCAAAGCCGGTTGTGTTGGGACAGCGCCATCATGCCGGCGGATGTGCCGTCGTGATGTCGGGCGGGGATTCAAAGCACAACGAGATCTACGCCTTCGACAACGGCGCACTTCGCCAACTCACCCACGCCAATGATGAAGTGATGGCGGAGATCGAGTGGGGCAAAACCGAAGAAGTCAGCTTCAAGAGCAAAGACGGTACCGAGGTGCACGGCCTGCTGACGTATCCGGTCGGCTATCAGATCGGCAGCAAGGTTCCGTTCCTGTTGCGGATCCATGGCGGACCGAAAGGGCAGGATGCGCACTCGCTCAGCATCGAAGCGCAATGGTTCGCCGCCAACGGTTACGCCGTGCTTCGCATGAACTATCGCGGCAGCGACGGCCGCGGCTCCAAGTATCAAAAGGCGATCGCCGCCGATTGGGGCCACTATGAAGTGGAGGACCTGGAAGCAGGCGTCAACGGCGTGATCAAAATGGGCGTCGCCGATCCGGATCACATGGGCGTCGGCGGATGGAGCTACGGCGGAATCCTCACCGATTACATGATCGCCTCCGACACGCGTTTCAAGGCTGCCACCAGCGGAGCTGGAACTGCTTTCACGGTTTCGTTCTACGGCACCGACCAATACATTATTCAGTACGATAACGAGATCGGTCCGCCTTGGAAACCGGATGCCTGGGAAAAATACGTGAAGATGTCGTATCCTTTCCTGCACGCCGATCGCATCAAGACGCCGACCATGTTCCTGGGCGGAGAGCGCGACTTCAACGTTCCGGTGCAAGGTGGCCAGCAGATGTATCAGGCCCTACGCAGCTTGGGCATCGACACGCAGCTCATCATTTATCCCAACGAATTTCACGGGATCTCGCGGCCCAGCTATGTTCGGGATCGGTATGAGCGGTATCTCGCGTGGTACGACAAATACCTGAAAGGCAAGAACGCGCCGGTCACCGGCGCCGTCGCGGCCCCATTGCAATAACGGATTTTTGATCAGCGTGAATCCGCGTTCCTCTGCGGATAAACTTGTTTTCAGGTGCGTATTTTTATCTCCGCCGGCGAAGCTTCGGGCGACCTCTATGCCTCCCGCGTAGTGGAAGCCCTTCGCGCCCGCGATCCCGACGCCGAATTCTTCGGATGCGCCGGACCGCGGATGCAGGCGGCGGGCGTCCGCGCCATCGTCGACTCCCGGTCCATCGCCGTGGTCGGCCTGGTCGAAGTGGTCGCGCACATTCCGCGTATCTGGAACGAATTTCGCAAGCTGGTCCGAGCCGTGGCGGCCGAGCGCCCCGATATCGCCGTCCTTACCGATTCTCCCGATTTTCATCTCCGGCTGGCTAAGAAGCTGCGCCGCCTTGGAATCCCGGTGGTCTATCTGATCGCTCCGCAAGCCTGGGCTTGGCGGCAGGGCCGCGTCCGCACCATGCGCACGACCATACGCCGTCTTCTCTGCATCTTCCCCTTCGAAGAGGCGTTTTTTCAGAAGCATGGCGTCCCGACGACGTACATCGGCCACCCGCTTGCCCGCATTGTGAAGCCGTCCATGACCCGCGCTGAGTTTTGCCGGAAATTCAATCTGCCTGAAGATCGCCGCATCGTGGTTCTGCTTCCCGGCAGCCGCCATGGCGAGGTGGAGCGGCATATCCCTTTTCTGCTCGACGCCGTCGGCCGGATCGCGCCGCATACGACCGTCACATTCGTTCTGGCCCTGCCCCCCGGGTTCGGCGCATGAAAACGCAAGATTTTGGGAACCCATACGCCGCGTCCATCCAAGTTATAGAAGGATCGACCTGGGATGCGCTTGCTCACGCGGAGCTCGCTTTGGCCGCCAGCGGGACGGTTACCATTGAGGCGGCGCTGCTCGGCGTACCCATGGTGACCTTTTATCGGGTAAACGCGTTAAGTTGGATATTGGGGCGGTGGCTGGTTCGTGCGCCGTTTTTGTCGATGGTGAACCTGGTGGCGGGAAGGCGCGATCGCGCCCGAGCTGATCCAGGGCGAGATGACGGGGGAGCGAATCGCGGCGGAAGCCATCCGGTTGCTGGAAGACGGCGGAGCGCGCGCCGCGATGCGCGACGGATTTAGCGGAGGTTGCCCGCAGGCTCGCCAGCCAGCGCGATCCGATGGAGACCGCGGCGGAATGGATTGAGAAGGTGTTCAGTGAGAGCAAAGAAACCGTTCGCGTTGAGTAAAGTCGCATTCGGCCATGGTGGTCGCTTTGACCGCGCACCGCGCAGGACCGGGCGACAACGAGCGCGCATCGATGTGCAGGGTTACCTGATCGATGCGCAGATCGACCCGGCCGCGCAGACTATCAACGCCACGGCGCTGGTGCGCTTCACGCCGCTCGACGACACCAACACGCTCACCTTCGAGCTGAACAACGCGCTGAGTTTGACCAAAGTGCTGGACGAGGACGGCCGCGCAGATCCCGGCGTCGCGCACGCAGGCCGACATGAGCGTTCGGCTGAATCTGCCGCAGATGCTTGCAGAAGGGCAAGCCCGCCGCGCTTGACGTTCATCTATGACGGCAAGCTGACCGGCAATGAAGAATCGCCGGTATTCGGCATCAAATTCGCGGCGATCCATCCCGATTTCGCGTACCTCATGTATCCGGCGCGCTGGTTCCCGGTGAACGATTACACTACGGACCGGTTCAGCTCCGACTTGAAAGTCACGGTGCCCGACAGGATATAAAGTCGTCGCCAGCGGCATCGATTCCGACGAAACAGCGCCCGACGGGATGACGTCCACGCGATTCCGATTCACGCAGGCATCGTTCCCGGGAGTTTCGCGGTGGTGCGAGGCGATCCGAAGCCGATCAACTCCGGCGGCGTCACGACATTATTTCTACTTCCGCGAATCCGCCGATATGGCGGCCGCCTATGGCGAGGAAATCGCGAAGGCGATGACGTTCTTCACGGGCCTGTTCGGCTCGCCGATCAAGAAAGACCTGACCGTGGTCGAGACGGAAGACGGCACTCCCAACGGATACGCGGCGCCCGGCCTGCTGTTCCTCTCGCCCAAGGGCATCGGCAAGCAGGTGAACCAGCAACTGGTGGCGAATCAGGTGGCGCGGCAATGGTGGGGCACGCTGGTTTCGCCGACCACGCGCAATCATATGTGGATCGAAAACGGCCTGGCGCGCTACGCCGAATTCCTGTACGCGGAGCACGTCAACGGCGCCGGCGCGTTGGAGACGCAAGTTCACAGACACCTACTGCAGGCGTTGACTGTGGATCAGCCGCCGCTGATCCAATCCGCGCGCCTGGAAGATTATTCGCCGGAGTTCTGGGCCGCGACGGCGGGCAAAGGCGCGGCGGTGCTGAACATGCTGCGGGGCGTGATCGGCGACGACAATTTCATGAAGCTGCTGAAGGCGGTTCCCGAAAAGTTCGCGTGGAAATCCATCAACACCGACGATTTCCGCAAGCTCGCCGAAGAGATCGCGGGGCAGGAGCTGAACTGGTTCTTCATGGAATGGATCGAATCGAGCGGCGCGCCGGAATTCAAGATGGAGTATACAATCTTCCGCACGCAGAAATCGCCGGGTTTCCGCGTGATGGGAAAAGTCACCCAGGACCTGGATCTGTTCCGCATGCCGATCGATCTGCAGGTGCGAGACCGAAGGCAATCCGGAGACAAGAAAATCGAAGTGGTCGGCACGTCTTCCGAATTTGCCGTGGAAACGTTCGGCAAACCGAACACCGTTTCGCTCGATCCGGAAAACAAGGTGCTGCACTGCGACAACCCGACGCGCGTCGCGGTCGCCATCCAGCGCGGCGAGCAGTTCACGGAAGTCGGCGAATATTCCGAAGCGCTGAAAGAATATCAGAAGGCGCTGGAAGTGACGCGCAACAGCTCCCTGGCGCATTATCGCGTTGGCGAGCTGTTCTTCCTGCAGCAGAACTGGCAGCCGGCCGCCAACGAATTTCGCGAAGCGCTGACCGGCGATCTGACGCCCAAGTGGACCGAAGTCTGGGCGCACATCTACCTGGGCAAGATTTTCGACATCAGCGATCAGCGCGATCGCGCGGTGAATGAATACCGCCTGGCGCTGCGGACCAAGGACAATACATTTGGCGCGCTGGAAGAAGCCGGAAAGTATATCAACACCAAGTTCCAGCGTCCGCGGATGAACAACTAACGGGCTGTCAGAAACTCCACCTGGCAGGCCGGGCCGTAGTTGACGACTCCAGGTCCTCCAAACGAAACGGTCTTCACCGGCGGCCTGACAGCCGCGGAAGCATCGAACATCTCCGCGAGTTCGGTCAAACTCCCGGGCATGTCGCGTCCCCTCAGCGGCGAGCTCAACACCTCCATGGGGACGCGAGCCGCTTTTCGATCACCCACCGTGATGGTCACCGGAGGCACCCGCAGCAGGAATTTTCGCAGCAACCCGATCGGACGATACCCGCACGATAGCGACCAGAAATCGGACATATTCAACTCAAGGGCTTGGTCCAGGAGTGTGTCGTGTTTAATCACCGGGCGAAGGCTGGAGAACCGCGGCTGGTCCCGCCGCTCCAGCAACAGGTGACGGCTCCCGAGCTTCCGCGTATCGTACCAGCGATAAGCTTCCAGCCACATCGCCGGAGTTTCCGCGTACGGATCTCTGCCGTCGATCGCCTCCCAATCCGCGATCAGGAATCGCGGCCCGTGTTCCCGCAGCCAAGCGCCATTCAGATTGTCCAGGTACGAGTTGTAGGCCGTGTATCGCTGCACCACCGGGAACAACTTCAGATTCAGTCCATCGATCCGGGCGCTGCTGTAGATCAGCGACATTTCGGCTACGGGCGCGTCCCTGATGATCGCGCGCAGCTCCGGCTCCAGCCGCGCTTCCGCGGGAAACGCAGCTTCGGACGATGCCCGCAAAGCCGCCCGCAGCGCAGCCGGATGTAGCGCCTCGCGGACGTGCTCCAGTTCATCGGCGCCATCGACCATCGCGTAGGCGTCCGGAGCCATATGGGCCGGCACGAATTCGTACCACGTGATGCCATAAAGCATCGCAATCGACATCACAATCCCAATTCGCTGGCCCTCCATCGACATCGCCAGCGAAAACAGACCCAGCACCAATCCCGCGAAGCAGAAAAAGTTGACGACGTGCATATCCTGCCGCACGAAGGAATGCTTGAATGTGAGGAACAGCGGCAACGGAAGCAACAATGCGAAGAATCGTCCCAGCTCGGGATTCGTTTTCGCAGCGAAATATAGAAGCACTCCGATCCACAACAGCATCGCTGCGGCGCCGCCCAAGTCCGTCGCGTCGCCGACTACCGACATCGCCGCGTTGTACCCGCTGGTGACCTCAAGACTCCCTTTGATATACAGAAGCAGCGATGCAAACGACGGCATCGTCACCCGGCACGCTATCATCGCGACCGCTGCTGGCACCGTCGCGGCCAGCGCGGCGTCCGCCCACGCTTTGGACCGCTGCCGCCAGGCGCTTTCCGCGACGAATCCCAGGATCGCTCCGGCAACCAGGATGCCGCCGGTCAGCTTAATCAGGGGAATCAGTCCGGCCAGCGCCATAGCGGCGATGTATCGAACTCGTCCGCCCCGAAAGCGTGCGCCGATCAACAGCGCCAGCGCTCCCGCCGCCAGCCGGTTCTCCGGACCCGACGTGGGCGCGTAGAACGGCGCGGAAAGTCCGAAGAAAACCGCGAAGGCCGCAAGGTTGCGCAGTGCGAATCCACATAGGAACAACAGGTCCGCGAAGATCGCCGCCAGAACCGTCCACTCGATCCACTGGAACATGAGCGCTTGCGACAGATTATTGCCGATGTCCATCGGAAACGCGAGATACCACAATGGGCCCGTGGTCCAGATAAGGTCCCTTCCCACGGCCAGCCCGTGCGCAGCGCCCCAGTTCAACGCGAAAAACCAGGTGTGGTCCACCGATGGATATTCGGGGACGAAGCTGAACGGCGCCAAGATAATCAGGACGTAAATGAACAGCAGGCCGCGCCCGGCGGCCTCGAGTTTAGTGGCCTTCGGCTTCAAGAAAGCGCTCAGCTTCGATGGCGGCCATGCATCCGGCTCCCGCGGCCGTGATGGCCTGGCGGTAAATCCGGTCCTGCACGTCGCCCGCGTGAAACACGCCGTGGATGTTGGTGCGCGCCCCGCCGTGGCTTACGATATAGCCGTCGTGGTCCAAGTCGAGCTGTGCCTTGAACGGCTCGGTGTTGGGAATGTGCCCGATGGCCACGAAAAAGCCGTCCACTTCCTGCTCCCACACCTTGCCGTTCCCGGTGTTCTTCAGGCGCACGCCGGTGACGTTATTTTGCGCGATGTCGTAAACATCCTCCACCACGGTAGTATGCAGAAACTTGATCTTCGGGTTCGCGCGCGCGCGCTCCAGCATGATTTTCGACGCTCGAAAATGCTCCCTTCGATGCACCAGCGTGACCTCGGATGCGAACCGCGTAAGGAAATTCGCCTCCTCCATCGCGGAATCGCCGCCGCCGATCACCATCACTTTGCGGTCGCGATAAAACGCGCCGTCGCAGGTCGCGCAGGAACTTACTCCGTGGCCGATCAGTGCCTGCTCATTTGGCAATCCGAGCCAGCGCGCCGAAGCGCCGGACGCGACGATCAGCGTGCGAGCCTCGTGCCACTCGCCTTCCAGGTTCACGCGGAAAGGACGTTGGGAAAGGTCGGCTTCGGTCACCGTGCCGTAAACATATTCAGCGCCGAATGTCTCGGCTTGCAGTTTCATGTTTTCGACCAGTTCCGGCCCTTGGATGCCTTTGGGAAACCCCGGAAAATTCTCGACTTCGGTGGTGATGGAAAGCTGCCCGCCGGGCTCATGTCCGATGATGACCAGCGGTTTCAGGTTGGCCCGAGCGGCGTAAATCGCGGCTGTATTGCCGGCACATCCCGAGCCGATGATGATGACGTTGCGCACGCTCTCATGGTAGCAATGTGCTCAAAGCCAGAGCAGACCCGATCGAACTCCGTTCACAATCGAAGCATCGCAGGCCCGCACACGAGAGCGAATAGCTTCACCGTATACGAAGTTCTAGACCGTCGTCTGGTACCAAGGGGGCAAATCGCGATAAAGTACCAGCACGTAAACGTATCGACGAAGGTCAGACGACTTCAATATCGCCGCTGTCGGTTTCAAGGTACACGGCCGGCCCGCCTCCGCGAATCGTTCCTTCCAGTTCGCGGCCCGAGGATCTGGCCCGCGCCATCACGGGAATCTCGATCCGCCCACAGTCGGTGCGCACGCCAAGCGTGTATCCACCGCTCTCCGCAAGCTTCACGCCGATTCGACCCGAGTCGCTCCGCGCATACACCGGGGCCGCCGCAGTCTGTGAGATTCGAATGGCTCCGGAATCGGTGTGGACGTCGATGTCTCCGCCGATCTCCAGCGCTTCGATTTTGCCGGAATCGGTTCGCGCGTCAATGGAACCGGCCGCCTGGCGAATGTAAATTGCGCCCGAATCGCTCCATGCGCTGACTTGGGAATTGACTTGGCCGATCTGGATTTCGCCCGAATCCGTCTCGCAATCCACGGGGCCGTTAATCCCTTCGACGCGGAGTCCGGCGGAGTCGCCAAACGCACGAACCCTGGTTTCGGCCGGCACGGTAACGTCCACCAGAAAAGAAACCCGGCGCAGCAGCCAACGATCCGCGACGTCCCCGATCTGAATCGAATTCCCGTCCTGCCGGATCGGCGGATTCGCAGCCAGATGCCGGACTTGTTCTTCCGGATGGCTCCAACTGAACAGCGACGGATGTGCGCGCAGAACTCCTCGAATGGAGACGCATCCGTCCGGACCGCGCCGGATCCGAATGGATCCGCATTTTGTGCTCACGTCCAGCGTCACGGGGCCGGTGACCTTCAGAGTCTGCTCGAATTGCGCTTCGGCCCGCCCTCCCGCTAAAGCTCGCGTCGGGTTCATACCAGTCGAGAATAAAGCCGGCCGGGCTTGAAGGCTTTCGAAAACCGGCGAACGGCAAAGATTAACGGACGAGTGACGGCTATGCAGCGCTCGCCTGCATCGTTCTGCTATCGTGAAAATCCCATGCCACAGACTATCTTCATTACTGGCGCCTCCACCGGTATCGGGAGAGCCTCCGCGCTGTACTTCCGCGACAAGGGCTGGAACGTGGCCGCGACCATGCGCAACCCCGCGGAGCACGCGGATCTCGCCGCGGAAAAGGTTCTCACGTGCGCCCTGGACGTAACCCAACCCGCCACCATTCGGCCGGCCATGGAACAAGCGCTGAAGGCTTTTGGACACATCGACGTCCTGGTGAACAACGCCGGCTATGGAACCTTCGGCCCGTTCGAAGCCGCGACGAACGAACAGATCGAGCGCCAATACGCGACCAATGTCACGGGACTGATGTACGTTACGCGAGAGTTCCTGCCTCATTTCCGCGAAAGGCACAGCGGAACAATTATCAACATTTCCTCGGTTGGAGGACGAGCGACGTTTCCGCTGTTCAGCTTGTATCACGGAACCAAATGGGCCGTCGAAGGATTTTCAGAATCGCTGAACTTCGAGCTGAATCCCCTTGGGATTCGGGTGAAAGTAGTGGAACCGGGGTCTATCGCGACGGACTTCAGCACCCGTTCGCTGGATCGTCTCCAACAGCCGGGCCTGGACGTTTACGACGGCTTTGTGAACAAATTCGTCGAGAATTGGAGCAAGGGTCGAAGAGCGTCGACTCCGGAACTGGTGGCGGAAGTGATCTTTCAGGCCGCGACCGACGGAACCGATCAGCTTCGATACATCGCCGGCGATGACGCCAAGATGGTGATCGATACGCGCAGCAAAATCAGTCAGGAAGAATACTACGCGATGATCCGCCAGCGATTGGGGATGTAAAATTACTGGATTTTCACCACTCCCGGCGCGACCTGCGGAAATTTTGTCATCACCGCTGGATCGTGTCCGGGAATAATCAGTCTCGGATCGCTGGCGATCTGCTTCATCCGGTCCTGCGCGCGTAGGTTGGAATCGGCGTCTAGCGTCGCGGCGATCGGCACGTGCTTCTCGATGTTCTCGTACATGTACACGTTGTCACTGGCCAGCACGACCGTGCCGCCCGCGGTTTTCACACCGACGAACTGCGATTGAAAAGTGTGTTTCCCGCCGATGTAGCAGGTAATTCCAGGAATAATCTCCTGCGCGTCGCCGTTCACCAGTCCGACGCGGCCTTGCGTGTTCAGTTTCACCAGGCCTAACAGATCATCTGGATCGGCCGCGGTCCGCTTCTTGCCGTTCCAGGCCTCGCCCGCGTAGTATTCCAATTCGTCTTTCTGGATCCAGATTTTCGCCTTGGGAAACAGGTCGAAACCGTCGGCGTGGTCCCAATGGATATGCGTGATGATGATGTCGGTGACGTTGTCCGCTTTCAGGCCGGCGCGTTCGATCGCGACCGATGGCTTCTCGTAATCGGCCGGCTTCCACTGCTTCATGAACTGATCGCGGTAAAAGCCGCAATCCACCAGAACGTTGCGGCCCTCGCCTTTGACCAGCCAGAACAACAGGGCGATATCCATCCTGCGCGCCGGGTCTGCGCCCGCGACCAGACCGGACATCTTGAAATCTTTGAGGGTTCCATAACGAATCGCGAAAACTTCGTACTTCGGCTGAGCGGCAAGCGAAGCGGCTGCCAGCAAAATTGCAATCAGAAGTCCCGCGAACCCGCGCTTATTCGGCATACTTTTCATTTTCCGCTAATCACTGTGTTTTCGCTAATCGGGGCTGGCGTGAAACTGGGTGTTCTCGGCTGCCCCATAATACAGCGAGTTGAAGAATAACTTGAACGTCCCATGCGGCTGGGCGCGATTCTGAACCCGGAAGCCAAACAGGATGACGTGACCCTTTTCCATCGACACGTCGACGGCGGCCGCACGATCGTATAGATGGCTTTCGCCCAGAATCCAGCCGCTTTGCAGAACGTGATCGCCCGCGTACTTGACGATGGTGCGAACCTGGCCGCCCGGCGCGAAATTCGAAGGCTGAATCTCAAACGCGGAGCTGCGCGCGAAAAACGCCGACACGTTATCCGGCATCCCGTAACCGGCGGGATGGGTCGGGTCGACATGCACGGCCAGAATCGAGCCGGGACAGAAGAAATCGGTAGTCTTCAATCCGGCCACCACGTCCACTAGCGGCAACCCCCAGGATTTGATGAAAAGCTCCGACGCGCTACCGAGCGCAATGACGCTGCCTCCGTTGCGGACGAACTCCCTCAGATGATCCAGACCCTCCTGGTTGATCCCGCCCGCGTATTCCGGCTGGATCCGATCTGCTGAAATTCCCTTGACGATCGAATCTGGCGCTTGGTCGGCAAACACGATCACATCGAAGCGCCCCTTGAAATTTCCGGAGCGGACATCCGCCGGGCGGATTTCTTCATAGGGAAAATCGAACTTCTCGAGCATCAACCGGGTCCAGCCCTCATCCATGTTTCCGCCCCAAGGGTTATAAAGCGCGAGGCGCAGCGGTTTCAATTTATAGGCTGCGACGTTGAGTGGCCCTTGTGCCGCCACAAGGGGCAGCGACAAGGATTGCGCGATGCTCCTGACTTGAGCTTGCCTGGCTCCCTGTGCCGGAATAATGGCCGTTCCAGGAGCGAACTGTTTCCCTCCGCTCGTGAAGCCGGCCTGCGACCAATACACGTCATAACCGTTCTTCAACAGGCGATTTACCGCCGCCAGGCTGTCATTCTCTTCGTGGCCCAACAGGAACGCGCTCACCTTCGCTCCGCCGGCGGCCACGTCCGACGCGGGCGGCTCGGCTCGTGTCACGGGCGAAAGGTTCGCGTCGAAGCGATTCTTCACCATGACGCTCGAAACGCCCATCTGTAGCGGCAGCGTCCAGCCCGCGACGTCATAGGGAGGAACCGGCGGCCCGCCTGGAAATGCCCGGATATCGGGATAATGCTGCGGCTCCATGATGTCCTTCACAAACGGCCGGAACGGCTGCGCAAGGAGCAGCACGTACGATCCCTTCGGATAGGGGACGCCATCGGCGGTGAACGCGCCGGTCGCCTGATGCACCTCGGCTCCCTGGTCGATCAACAGATTGATCATCTTCACCGCGGTATTGGGATCGCGCTGCGCCGCCGAAACCACGTACGCGTAGGGCGGCTCGGTTTCGCCCTTCCTGATTTCCTCGCGGCCCATGTTGTAGAAGTTGCGCAGGAAATCCTCGCGATAGCGCGCCGCGGTGTCGAGCACGGCCATCGTGGACGTGTATTCGTAGTCGACCACGTCGCGAAGATGCCACGTGCCGCCGGGCCATGGATTGCTGAAATTCTCGCGCAAGGCATACTCAGGCAGACCGGGCGTGTTTCCCGTAAGCTCGCTCAGTTTCTGCGTGACCGGCGAGGCGACATCCGGCGACGCCGCTTCGGTCAGTACGCTTACCATGTTGTGAAACCAAGGCTGCTGGAGCGAATTGCCTTCCCACCATGACGTGTACAAGATGTTCTGCGCGACTCCGCTGTGGCCAGCTTGCTCCTCGGCTTCCGCCATATGTGTTCCCAGCAAATTGATTCCGCGCCAGATCAACGGATGGATGTTCGGATTCAACGGATCCAGGAACGGAGGCACGAAAAGCCGCGCCCCAGTGCGGCCCATTTGATGCAAATCGTAAAGAACCGGCGGGAACCATTCCTTGAAATAGAACTTCGTGACGGCCTTGGTCTCATCCAGGTTCAGCATGAACCAGTCGCGATTGTTATCGTGACCGACGTATTTGTGATACAGCCAGGGAAGCGGCGCCCTTTCATATTTTGTGCCGACGTTCTGGTTGTACCAGTCGACCACCGTGATGTTTCCGTCGGGATTGTGCGATGGCCACAGCAACACGATGTCCTGATCGAGAATCCGGCGGATTTGCGGCGTGTCTTTGGTGACCAGATCGTAGGCGAGTTCCATGGAAAGCTGCGTGGCCGCAACCTCGCTCGCGTGAATCGAGCAACTCACCGCGACCAGAACCTTTTCGTCGGCAATCAGGCGCTCCGCTTCGTCCGGATTCAAGCCGCGCGGATTGGCCAGACGCTGCGAGACCTCCTTGTAATGATCCAGCTTCGCCAGGTTCTCAGGAGACGAGATCACCGCGACGATCATCGGATTGCCTTCCGATGTTTTCCCGGCGTCGATGATTTTTACTTTGTTCGATGACGCGGCCAGGGAATGAAAATAGGCGACAATCTGGGGCCATTTGACCAGCTTCCCGTCCGCGCCCATTTTAAACCCGAAGGTCTGCTCGGGCGACTTAGGCTGGGCAAGCGCCAGGCACGCGCCGGCGAACAAAACAAGAAACCGCTTCATGAGATTCATTTTAGAACTGGAATCTCATGGCGAACTGCAACTGGCGCGAGGATGGCAATCCTCCCTGCGCCGAAATCGTGCCGGTGATCTTACCCGCATTCGGATTCGGCGAGGTTGGCCCAGTAAACAAGCTGGCGTTGGGATTCGAGAAATTCGGGTGATTCGCAATATTGAATGCCTCCACACGGATTTGAAGGTTCATATTTTCGTGAATTTTCGTGTTCTTGACGAGCGCGATGTCGTCGTCGGCGAGTGACGGACCGAAGAACGAAAACCTATTCTCGTTCCCAAGCGTTCCGAGTGGCTGCAAAGTGAAGTCTGCCGTGTTGAAATAGTGGTTGATATTGCCGGTTTGAACCACGTTATTTAAATTCACGCCGGGATTAACGTTTACGTAGTTCGCGCTGTTCTGCTCACCCAAGCCGAGACAATCGAACCCGCAGACCACCGTGAACGGCAGTCCTGTGTGGAATCCGAAAAGGTTGGCGACCTGCCAGCCCTCCGTCAACCGGTGGCCGTGGAATGGCAATTCGTAAACCCCATTCACGGTAAAGTTATTCCGGCGGTCGAAGCTACAGTTCCCGTTGTTCCGGGAGAGCGGATACGGCGGGAGAGGAGTAACGCCGCCGCCGCCATCCACCGCGTAAGCCCCCGAGCCATTGTCGTAGCAACGCGAGTTGGTGTAACTCGACTGGAATTGCAGACCGCGGCTGAAGGCCTTGTTGGCCTGGAACTGCACAGCATGATAACTCGCATGCGCCCAAGGCATAATCTCACCCATCATTCCGAAGTTCGGATTGATTCTGGGGTTTGATACCAGCGTTTGCGCTCCGTTCACCGTTTGCAGGGTCGAGAATACCGGATTTTGTGTCGTTCCGGAATTGATTTGCGGATTTAACTCCACCATGTCCGGCAGGTGAGAACTCTCCGACGCGATCAGTCCTCCGCTTACGATGATTCCGCCCGGAATTTCGCGCTGCACGTTCGCACTGTACTGAATCACATAAGGCGTCGTTGTGATGTTGTAGCCCAATGCGTCGTGAATGGATGGTTGTGTGGGGGTGCATTGTGCCGCAGCCGCAGTGCACTGGAATTGCGCAGGAATCGAGAAAGACGGGAACGCAACCGCGACCTGGTCGAACGGAGGTGAGAAATTGTACCCAACCCCGTAGTCTCTGGGCTGATATAAGTAGTGAATAATACCGGCTCCTGCGCGAACTACCGTTTTATTGTCTTTAAACGGTGACCAAGCTAAACCGATGCGCGGATCCCAATTCTTCCCGTTCGGGTTGTTGGAGAACGCCTTCGGTACGTTTACGTAGGCCGGGTTCGCTGCGTATGGTTGAACGAAAGCGTAAAGAGCGTTGTTGACATCGTAAGGATTTGTCGCGAACGAATAACGCAGTCCTAGATTGATCGTGAGGTTCTTCCGTGCTTTCCAGTCGTCCTGGATAAACCCGATGACGTTTGTTTCGCGGAAGTTCCGGGCGCTGACAGCAAAACCCGGCAGCGCGCCTACGAACTGGTACGGCTGACCGGTCAGAAACGAATTCGCCGTTGGAGTGCCACTCGCGCTATATCCCCACGATGAAAAATAGTAATTGCCGCCAGGATTTACGGGAGTGTTGGTTAAAGTCTGTTGCCGCACCACCCACCCTCCCATGGAAATGGAATGGCCGCCCTTGACCCAGATAAGCTGGTCGCGCTCCTCGTATTTATTCTGAATGTAGTCGAAAATCGGGGCTGTTGGAGTAACGAGTCCGAACACATTGCCTGGGCCCGGAGTGCTGTACCAACAGTCATATCCATTCTTGGGGTTGCAGTCGAACGCCGGATTGCTGTTCGGCGTATTCCCGACCTGAGCTGTGCGCGTGAAATTGAACTGCGCCTGATTGATCAGAGTGCTCGAAATATTCCTGGTCCAGCCGAGATTCTCAAATTGATTGTGGTCAAACGCGGCTTGCGGGTAGAGAGCCACACTGTTGGCCGCAAATGGCTCGGAAAGCGTGGCATGATCGTAAATCAGTCGAAACCAGATTGTATCCTTCTGCGAAACCGTATAATCCCACCGGCCGACGACATAATTTTCGACGCCATTCTGGTTTCCGCTAATCACCTCCTGCGAAGTGCCGTTGCCCAGGTTAATGGCGCTGGCGGTTGGTAACGGAACCGCCTGCAGGGCATTAAAGACAAGCTGCTCCGCATTTGCCTGGGAACTCCCGGGCGCCAGGGTCCCCATATAATTCTGCACTTCGGTGCGAGCTGATTGATTGGGAAGAATCACCACCGATGCTTCCCCCAGGGTTTGACGCAATCCTTCGTAATTGGCGAAGAAGAACATCTTGTTCTTCTTGATCGGCCCGCCGATGGTTCCGCCGTATTGGTTCCGTTCAAACGGCGGCTTGCCCGTAGACGGTACAAAGTACGGATCTGCGTCGAAAATCGAATTGCGGGCGAAGTAGTATGCCGACCCATGCAGGCTGTTGGTGCCGGACCGGGTGACCGCGTTGAGGCCGCCATTGGCGCCGCCGAACTGCGCGCTCGCGGTGCTGGTATAAGTCTGGAATTCCGCGATCGCATCCACCCCCAAGGAAGTCCCCAGGACGGCCGCTCCCGAACCATGTCCCCAAAAGTCCTGAATATCTTGCCCGTCAATCATTTCTTCTTGGCCGACCGGGCGCGCTCCGGCATAGGAGTACGTGATCGACCGTCCGATATAGGCCGATGACGACGCGTTCGTGACCGGTACCGTCCCCGGGGTTAAAGCGATGAGCTGTTCGAAGTTCCGGCCGTTCAACGGCAGGTCGCGCATCTGCTGTTGACTGATCAGGCCCGATACCATGGACGTCGAGGTGTCCACTTGCGCCACGTTTTCCTGCACCGCGACCTGCTGCGACATCTGGCCGACCGTTAGCGAAATATTCACTTCGCGCTGCTCACCGACCGCGAGGACGATGTTCTGCCGCACTCCGGTCTCGAATCCCTGCGCTTGCACCTGGACTTCATAGGAGCCGATCGGGAGGGTGGGCGCGACGTAGCGGCCGTCGGTGTCAGTAGTCAGATTCATGCTGGTGCCGGTCTGCACGTTTTTCACAACCACGTGGGCGCCGGGGACCACGGCGCCGGAGGGGTCCGTGATCGCGCCGCGGATGGACGCTGTCCCGACTTGCGCCCAAACGCAAGCCCCCGCTAGAAGTATTGCCGTCAGAATGCGAAGCGTACGATGAATGGAAAGCGCTTTGGCGGAAGCCGTGTCTGCGTTCATGGTGTTATCCTTTCGGGCGACTGTAACCCCTTGTCTATATTGTTGGCGTTATTGTACCGGCAGTACCTGGGGATGTCTTGTACGTCTCTAGCTCTAGTACAGAATTAGCGCGGGAGTGCTATGCTGGACGCGCACCCCGCATGTGCATCGAGGACGCCATGCTACCAGTTTTCAGGGAAGAGTTTCGCGGAGAGATCCTTCAAACGCGCAGCGTCGGAAACTTCAGCTTGATCAAGGTGAGGTATGCGCCCAATCAGGTGCTTCCGGTCCATTCGCACGAACACGCCTATTTATCGATTGCCTTGCGCGGGGCTTATCTCGAGCAATCCCCGACGACGGCGTGGGAATGCACCACCGGTGGGACGATTTTTCACGCGGCTGGAGAGTCCCATTCCAATCGATTCTGCGAACAGGGAGCACGCCTTCTGGTTGTGGAGATCCGTCCACAATTCCTGATACGGATCGCTCATCGGGGCATTGCGACGGACCGCCAGCACGCCGTCACCAGTCCGTATTGCATGCAACTGGCGCTGCGGCTGGAGCAGACGTTGAAACTATCGGACCCGCTGTCCGCCCTATGCGCGGAGGGCTTGGGAGTCGAACTGCTGGCGGAGACGCTCCAACCGCGCCTGCGCGATGTGGACCGGTATGCGCCGGATTGGCTGCGGCGCGTGAACGAGATTCTGCACGATCGTTACCGGGAGCACCTCACGCTGACGGATCTTGCAGACACCGTGCAGGTGCACCCGGTTCACCTGGCTCGCGCGTTTCGCAAACGTTACCAGTGCTGCGTGGGAGATTTCATCCGCAGATTGCGTGTGGAAGCGGCTTGCCAGGAGCTGCTCGAAACCGATGCGCCCATCGCCGAGATCGCGGCGCGAACCGGATTCACCGATCAAAGCCATCTCAGCCGGATTTTGAAGCGCTATGCCGGCGTGTCGCCCGGACAATTCCGAAAGTGGCGCAACGGCACGTGACCGGTGATAAAGTGTTTCTTGCATAGGAGCAACTTCCATGTCACGTCGGCGTAGATTTCTTGCGATTCTCACCCCGCTGTGCCTGTTGGTCCTGGCGGGATTTCAAAACTTTGCGCAGACCGACTCCGCCGGGCAATACCCGAGCAATCTGCTGAGCGGTTTGGAATGGCGCGATGTCGGCCCCATGCGCGGCGGGCGCACGTATGGCGTTGCCGGCCACGCGAGCCAGCCCGACACTTTTTATTCCGGGTCGGTTGGCGGCGGCGTTTGGAAGACCGAAAATGCCGGCCGCACCTGGTTTCCCATCTCCGACGACGGCATCCCGATCGGCTCGATCGGCGCCATCGCGGCGGCTCCGTCGAATCCGAATATCGTCTACGTCGGCACGGGCGAGCCCGACATCCGCAGTCAACACTCGTTCGGCATCGGCATGTATAAGTCGATGGACGCGGGCAAGACGTGGACCCACATCGGCCTGGAAGCGACTCGTCAGATCGGACGCATCGTCGTCGACCCCGGGAATCCGAATCGTGTTTACGTCGCAGCCCTCGGCCACGTTTACGCCCCCAACCCCGACCGTGGCGTTTATCGCTCCACTGACGGTGGCGCGACCTGGAAGAAAATCTTATTCAAGGCCAGCGATCCTGACAATGTCGGCGCGATTGAGGTAGCGATCGATCCCAGGAATTCGCGCGTGCTGTACGCCTCGCTGTGGGCGGCTCGGCGCCCGCCATGGTCGGTTTATGCGCCGTCTAACATGCCCGGCGGAGGTCTATACAAATCGATCGACGGCGGCGACACCTGGAAGCAATTGACCGGCGGGCTTCCCACCGACGAGTTTGTGGGCAAGATCGGCATCGCGGTTTCGCCCAGCAATTCGAACCGCCTCTGGGCCGTCGTGGATGACACTGGATCGGGAGTAGCGCCTGTGCGCGCTGGACGCGGAGCAGCCGAAACGCCCGCGCCTGCCGGGAAACCCAGCGGCGGCGTCTACATTTCCGACGATGCCGGTGGCAACTGGAGACTGGTGAACAACGAAAACCGGTTGTGGGGCCGAGGCTGGTACTTTGGAGCCGTCACCGTCGATCCCACCAATCCCGACAAGGCCTACGTCATCAACACCGCCACCTACATGACCACCGATGCCGGAAAGACCTTTGTTCCAATCAAAGGCGCGCCCGGCGGCGACGATTACCACCAGTTGTGGGTCAATCCGCTGGACGGCAAACGGATGGTCCTCAGCAGCGATCAAGGCACCGTCGTCAGCGTGGACGGCGGTAAAACCTGGAGCACATGGTACAACCAGCCCACCGCGCAGATCTATCACGTCGCCGCCGACAATCGTTTTCCGTATTGGCTTTACGGCGCGCAGCAGGACAGCGGAGGAGTAGGCGTCAGCACGTGGTCGCCTGAAGGCGTGTTGTCGTTCCGTAACTGGGAGCCGACGTGCCTGGCTGGCGAAAGCAACACCGTCGTGCCCGATCCCAAGGACGGCAACATTCTCTACGGCAATGGGAACGGGCGTTGCGATCAGAAATTGAACATCGCGGTACCGCTCGGGGGACAATTGCCGCCGTCCGATCCGAACAATCCCAATCGCAAGACATGGACGCTTCCGCAAGTTTTCTCGCTGGCCGACGAAGCGCTGTACTACTCAAATCAATTTGTCATGCGTTCCCGCGATCGCGGCCGCACGTGGCAAACGATCAGCCCCGACCTTACGCGTCTGAAACCCGCAGTGCCTTCGACTCTCGATCCGGTCACGGCCAAGGACATCGACCAGCCGATGACCGACCGTTTCGGCGTCGTCTACGCCCTCGGCCCGTCGCCGCTGGTGGCTTCCACTGTTTGGGCCGGCACGGACGATGGCTTGATTCACGTCACCCGCGACGATGGCAAAACCTGGCAGAGCGTCACGCCTCCGGCCATGACGCCCTGGAGCAAAGTTTCGCAGATCGAAGCGGGACACTTCGATGCCGAAACCGCTTATGCGTCGGTCGACCGCCATCGCATCGCGGATAACAAGCCGTACATCTATCGCACCCACGACGGCGGCAAAACCTGGCAGAACGTAGTCGCCGGGATTCCCGAGGGCGCCTTCGTCAACTCCGTGAAAGAGGATACCCAAGCCAAGGGCCTGCTCTACGCCGCCACCGAGCTGCGCGTGTACGTTTCCTTTAACGATGGCGAGCAATGGCAGCCCTTGCAGATCAACATGCCGGTCACCTCTGTTCGCGACATTGTGGTCCACGGAGACGATCTGGCCGTCGCCACGTACGGCCGCGGCTTTTGGGTGCTGGATCAAATGGCCGCGCTGCGCGAGATCGCCGCTCAGGGCTCTCAGATCGCTTCGGAGAGAGCTTACCTTTTCAAACCCGGCGAAACTTACGGCATTCACGCCGGAGGCATGAATGGCACTCCGCTCCCACATGAGGAGCCGCAGCACTCCAATCCGCCGTCCGGCGTGGTGGCGTACTACTGGCTGAAGACCGATACGAGCCAGCCGCTGACGGTCGAGCTGTTGGATCGCAACGGAGTGCGGCGCGCCTGCGCGGCCAGCGACACGCCCGCCCGGCGGCCGGATACCGAAACCTTGAATGTTCAGGCGATCTGGGAGCAACCCGTGCAACCGCCATCGGCTTCTGCTGGAATGCATCGCATCGCGCTCGGAGGCGCCACGGGCCGCGGCGGCTTCGGAGGACGCGGCAATGCCGCTCCGCCACCGAAGGACTCCTGCACGCCTTCAGGAGGCGCGCAGGAAGCTGCCAGCTCCGCGCCTGGACGAGGCGGTCGCGGCGGTGGCGGCGGACGGGGAGGCGCCCCGGTTTTGCAGCCCGGGCAATACACCGTGCGCCTGACCGTGGAAGGCCGAGCATACACGCAGCCGGTAACGGTGAAACCAGACCCTCGCGGCGTGCCCAGCACCCCATAGGCTCCAGCATGGGGAAAACGCGAATCGTCTGCGGCGTACTCGCCTCGACGGCCGGAGCGCCCGAAATCACGCTTGAAATCCGCGACTATGCGACCCTTCCGATGACGGAAGCGATGGATGGAAAAGGCCAGATCATGGGCCTTCTCGCCAGGATCAACTTCATGCGGGATGAGCCCGGTGGGTCCAAGAAGCGGATCTTCGTAAACGACCTGAACGGTCTGCTGTATATTTTCGACAAGACTACGAAGGCCTTCGCCACCTACCTCAATTTCAACGGCGCCCATGGGAACCCCGGTCTTTTTCACAGGCTCCCGACCGGCAGTGGATTCGTGAACGGTTTCATCAGCTTCGCCTTCGACCCCGATTGGACACCATGGCCAGCCGCATAAGCGACAATGGCCGCTACCGGATTCCCAACGATAGTCCATTCGCCTCGAAGCCTGGCGCGCGCGGCGGCATGATCCGGGCCGTCGTGGGCGCAACGATTCACTGACTATTTCGATCGCAGCGTGCGCAACAGGTAATACTCATTGATCGGCCGATTGTCGGTGATCGGCGAAACATCCGCCTTCGGCGCAATCAATGAATCGAGCGATCGCTCCCGGCTCAGTACATCCGCGAAGATTTTCTTCGGCGTCGACCCCTCATCCCACTCCACCAAATCCGCCGCCGCCCGATCCGGTAGCCGCCGCGCCAGCGCCTGGCTATCCTCGGCGGGCAGCGGCTCCATCCGCGCCAGGAAATGCACGCCCCAGCCTTCAATCGATCCGAACGCGCGCACGTATGGAAACGAACTGCGCAACGCCTTGGCGATGGCGGCCACCGAAACGTCGTCTCCGCCCGGACACCAGATCTGCACAATTCCGCCGTCTGCGAGATGCGCTTTCACCACCGAATAGAATTCCTGCGAATACAGCAGGCTCGAGGTTGGGGCTTCAAGCGGCGGTGGCGGATCCGTCACGATCACGTCGAACTTCTCCCCAGATCGTTCCAGGAACCGGCGTCCATCGTCGACCGCGACGTGTGCCAGCGGCGATTTCAGCAGCTCCGGAGCATCCGCGTGATAATAGCCGAACAACTTCGGCACGCTCGGCACCAGGTCGACAACGGTCGCTTGAATCTCCCACGACAACATCGACCGGAACGTCGTGCCCATGCCGAAGCAAATCGCCAGCGCGTTCGAAGGCCGCCGCGACAGCATCGTCAACGGCAGATGCGCCATGATCTTGGTGATTGGCGTCAGCATCGTCATGCCGATGCCGTTCACCAGAAGCCGCTTTTCCATCCCCTCGCCGGTCGCGATCACCGTGGCGGTGTAATCCCGCAGCTCGATTCTGTCCGGGTAATCGATGTCGTAGCTGCGCGTCACCGCCGCCATCAGCACGCCCGCCGCCGTTGCCGAGCCAAATAATATCCGCAAGCGTGCGCCGCCGGACGCGCTCCTCCAGCCGATCGCGAACAACGGCAATGCCGCCAGACACAATCCCCACCGCTCCCCCACCCACGGCAGAATCCAGAAGCCGCCCGCCAGAGGACCCACAATCGAGCCAAGCACGTTCATCGCATACGCACGCCCCGCTCGATCCGGATCGCCGCCCGACCATCGATCCACCAGCATCGGCGTCAAAAATCCAACCATGCCGCTGAACGGCGCGATACCCAGAAGCGCGCGAACAATCCCGATGCGGAACCGGTGCGTCTCCTGATCTCCCACCGGCAATCGAGGATCGGCGAAAACCAGCGGCAGCAGCGCCACGAAGCCGAGGCAAATCCACGCCGCCGAGCTGTCCGCCTGCCCGTGCCTCCGCATCCATTTTCGGTAGACCGTCGACCCGAGAAACGTCGCCCCCAGATACACCGCCAGAATGGCCGCAAACGCGTACACGACGTTCCCCAGGTAAACCGTATACTCGCGAGTCCACACTACTTCCATGGCCATGCTGCAGAGGCCGGTCGTGAACAGCAGCCATAAAACCCCGGCCCGCGAGCCGAGACGCCGGCGCCTCCGTCGTCATGGAACAGGCCGCCGCAGGCGCTTTCCCCATCGAAAAGCTATACCCGAACACCACCATGGCGAGCAGTCCATTCAGTGCGCTCGCGATCTGAAGGGTTCCGCGAAATCCAAACAGCTCGATCAGGAAAACTGCCGGCACCAGCGCGCCCGCGATCGCGCCCAGCACGTTCGATAAGTACAGATAGCTGAAGGAGTGTTGCGATTCTTCGTCGCTCAAACCGCGAATCGCCGCCATCGCGAACGGATACGTCGCGCCCATGCAGGTGCACCAAGGCAGCAGCGCGACCGCGACCCAAGCGCCCGACACCAGATAGTAGGCCGACGAACCCCATGCCACGCCGCGCCCGGCGTCACGCACCAGGTTGTACCCGGCGTCGATGATCGCCGGCACCAGCAGACCCGACAAGCCGATGCACAACTCCAGAGCTCCGTACAAACGCAGCGGCACCGCCGGCGCCACACGCCCCAACCGCCGCATCAGAGCTCCGCCGCCCCATGACCCGATGCCCAATCCCGCCATGAACACCGAGAGCACAATCGACACCATAGGCGTGGTCACGCCGAATTTCGCCATGCTCAGGCGAAGCCAGATGACCTCGTACAGCAAGCTGCAAAAACCGGAGATGAAAAAGAAAAGGAAAAACCAGCGGATCTTCAAACGGGCTCCACGAACGCCGGACTTAGTGCTGCGCCGGCTTTGTCGTCGCCGTGCCGATCTCCACCGTGTGCGCCACCAGTTTGACCCCGTTCTTTTCCGCGTGAATCACCACGCGATCCCCCACCTTCAAGTCGGTTTTCTGAATCGCCTGGCTGTTGCGCGAGTAAGTGGTCTTGGCGTCCAGCGTGACTTCGACGGTCTTGCCGGCCGCGGTCGTGACGGTGATGGAAGCGTCGGAAATTTTCGCGACCGTTCCCATGACGTGTTCGAGTCCGCCATGCGCGATCGCCAGCGCTGCCATCAGCGCGAGGCACGCGATCAGACGTTTAATGATGATGCGGTGTTGGTTCATTTGGTTTGGATCCATTCAAGAAATCTTTTTCTTCCCGCTCTTCCTTCAATTCGTCGGGACTCTTCGGATTTAATTCTTGCATGTCGAGCTCTTCCTGTGCGCTGAGTCCAGGCAGATGGCGAATAAAACGAACCAGCTTCCAGGAATCTTCTTCGTGCCCGGAGGCTCCCCAGCCCGGCATGCCGGTCATGCGGATTCCATTCTGGATGATGAAAAACAGCTCGCCGTCGGTCTTGTTTTGCGTCCCCGCATTGCGCATATCGGGCGCGGGAGGATACAAGTGCTTCCCCATTTCCGTATCGCCGCTCCCATTGTTGGCATGGCACGACGCGCAGTGATCGGCCCAATGCGCGCGCGCCTCGGCGAGCACCTCCGCGGAGTCGGCCACCGGATTGGCAAGACGTTTCGCCGCCTCCGGAATCGCCATAGCGCGCGCCGTTTGAGCGATCCATCGTTCGGTCATGGTCGGCGCGTCGAGTGCGCTGAAGCCGTGCGCTCCGCGTATCGTCAAGAAGGTAGCCGCGCAGCCCAAAACCATCACCGTAATTGCGCCGCCCAATACCCAAGCCAGTCTACGCATGCTAAAAGTGAAACCGATATCTTACTTCACCATAGATTTGGCGGGGGTTGATGTAGTGCGTCCCTCCGAACGTGTTGCTGGTATCCAGCAGGTACCGCGTGTTGGCGATATTCACCGCATTGGCTGAAATCGTCCAGTTCTCGCCGATTCGTTTCCCGATCGAGAGATCGAACGTCGAATGCGGCGGAAGGTGAGACGGACCGTTCCCATTGAGAAACCCCGAACCGAACTGATATGCCGGCGTCATCCACATCTCGCCCGGAAGAGTCAGCGACAGAACGGACGTCAACGTATTGCGCTGATCGTGATCGAGCAGGAAATTGCCGGTTGGCGCCGATTCGAGCAAGCCGCCGGTGATCGGACCGATGCCTTGCGCGATCTGATTCGAGTACGCGACACGCCATTGCGCGATCTGGAACAGCGTCGGCGATCGCAGCGTGACTTCCGTTCCGTGAATAATCGCGCCGAGATCCGTCAGCGGGATGAAAATGCCGGAATCGCCGACCACGTCGTGGTCCAGAAAATTTCGCGCGCTGGTGTGGAAATTGTCCACGTCGACCGACCACCCGCGAACCGGGATGTTCAGACCGATGTCGTGCTGAATGTCGCGTTCCCCGGGAAGCGGGATGAACCCGAACCCTTGCGCCATGGCGAAATCCAGCGCCGGACCCGCCAGGCTGTCGAGCGGCGGCGGCTGATAATAATACGCGTAGTAACCGTGCAGCGTCCAGTTGATCTTGGGAATCCGAATCGCCGCGCCCAGTCGCGGATCGGCGGCGTTCTCATTCGCCAGCCCGCTGTAATGCGTCAAGCGAAGGCCCAGATCCAAAGTGAGCCATGACGTCGCCTTGTACTGATCCTCAAGAAACACCGCGTTCGAATTCGCCCAATGCCGCTCCGTCTGGTTCAAAACATTTCCGCCAGGATTCGCCGCCAGACCAAAAAACGTATTGTCATGCTGCCCCCATATTTCGACTCCGACCCGCGCGTTATGCCGCTTCTTCTGCGCTTGCAGCACGGATCGGCCGCCAAAATAATTCGACCGCGAATTGTCGTTCAGCACGAAAGGCGTGTCATTCGGCCCGCCAAGATAATGAGCGTTGTTGTAGTGAAAATACGGCGACAGCGTGAACAACACCCCGTCCGAAAAACTGTGGGTCCAATGAAACCCGAACAGGTAGTCGTGCTCCAGGTCCAGATCGCGGATGCCCGCGGCCTGCGCGTCCGGATCGTTCGGGATCTGGTAATGATCCTCGCGCAGCGACGCGATCCAGCGGAATTGATCCTTCGCGCTGGGGTTATACAGCAGCGAAAGAAACCCGCCGACGCCGCTCGCTTGATCGTGAATCACCTGCGACACTGGCGTCGCCAGGCCAAGATCGGAGCGGTTGCCGTCGACGCTTGCATAGTAGGCGAAGCGCTTCGTGTGGCCGCCAAAGTTGAGCTGATCGTCGGTGGAATTGAAGTTTCCCGCTGACAGAATCAGCTCGGCCTGGTTGTCGCGCTCGAATCCGGAAGGCGTCACGACGTTGAAGAATCCGTAGGTCCGGTCGCCGTATTCGCTCGAAAATCCGCCGCGCTCCACTTCCAGTTCTTCCACGTTCTTCGGATTGATCAGCGGCGCCACGTTGGCCGCGATATTCGTGTTGATCACCGGAATTCCGTCGAAGAACCAGTTCACCTGGTGGCCGCCGCGCATGTGGAGCATATCGTGAACCATGTATGCTCCCGGCGTGAAATCCGTGATCATGGCGAGGCTGTTGGTTTGATCGGCCCCGGGCGTTTGCAGAATTTGCGTCGAGGCGACGTTGGTTTCGACAGTGGACGTCTGGGTATTCAGTTTGCTCGCGGCTCCGGATACTTCGACGCTCGACGTGACGGCCGCAAGCTCCAGTTGCAGGTGCAACACCGGTGTCTTGCCCGCCGTGACATGAATCTGCTGTTCGAAGGGACGAAATCCGGAAGCGGAAACGCCAATCGTGTACACGCCTTCGGGAACTTCGTCAATCACGAACTCCCCATTCGCATCCGACGCCACGGTTTTCGAAATTGTGGAATTTCTGAGCTCTACTTGCGCTCCCGGCAGCGGCCGATGCTGAGGATCGTGAACGATTCCGCGCACGCTGGCCGTGTCGGCTGCATGCGCGGTAAAAAATGAAAACAATACAATGGATATTAAACCTATCCTAGGCATTCAACTCTCCTGAAAATGTTGTCGGTCAAGATTTAGCTATTGACAGACAACGGCAGGAGGTCCCCGCTTTTGGCGGGATCGACTGAAAGAAACGGAAAACCGGGATTCAGTTTGAAACGGAACGGAAGGATAACTTAGTTCGGCGCGAGAAACCACGCCGGCTCTGTTGGCCAACGCGAACTCGGCGCCGGTCGGCGAGGCGGAAGCGATCGGGAACGCCGGGCACCTGTCACGTGCGGCCTGGAATCCAGAGCCGGACGCTTCGTCGTTCATCGTCGCGCCCATCGAACAGTGATGAGCCCCGTCACGCCGGCAGCACGCAGGCAGATTCGATTCCGGATCGGCAAACGCCACCGGAGCGATCAGCAGGAAGCTGAACACAGCCAGCAAAATCGATGCCAGTGCGCGACGCATGAACGGCCGGATATCAGTATAAGTCTTTTGTGCCCTGTCGGGTATATACTCCAGGATTGAGAACACGCGCAAAAAGGAGATTCGACATGCGGACCATTCGAATTCTGCAACTCACCGGCGTAGCGGCTCTCCTGATCGCCGGATTTCTCGTCGCGCCCCGCACCCAGCTCAACGCCCAGCAGAGCGCGCCGGTCAAAATCAAATCCGACGACATCGGCGGCGTAGTCACCAGCAGTAAGGGACCCGAAGCCGGCGTCTGGGTGATCGCGGAAACCAGCGATTTGCCCACTCGCTACATCAAAGAGGTCGTCACCGACGATCGCGGCCGCTATCTCATCCCCGATCTGCCCAAAGCCAAGTACACCGTCTGGGCGCGCGGCTATGGGCTCGTGGATTCGCCCAAAGTCCAGACCGAGCCGGGTAAGCTGGTGGATCTGAAGCCCACCGTCGCGCCCGACGCGAAAACCGCCGCGCAACTGTACCCAGCCAGCTACTGGTACGCCATGATGAAGATCCCGGATAAGAGCGAATTTCCCGGAAAAGGTCCCTCAGGAAACGGCATTTCGCCGAACGTCAAAACGCAGGGCCAGTGGATTCACCTCGTCAAGACCGACAGTTGTGAGTCCTGCCATCAGCTTGGCAACCTGTACACGCGCACCATTCCGCTGATGTTTCAAAGCCTCGATTCGCCGGCGCAGGCCTGGATGCGCCGCGCGCAATCCGGGCAAGCGGGCAACGCGATGGTGGGTGGACTGAACCAGCTCGGCCCCGAGCGCGCAACCGCCGAGTTCGCCGACTGGACCACCCGCATCGCCCACGGCGAACTGCCCGCGCAAGCTCCGCCGCGCCCACAGGGCGTCGAGCGCAACGTGGTGATCACGCAGTGGGACTGGGCCGATCCCAAAGCCTACCTGCACGATGAAATCTCGACCGACAAGCGCAACCCGAGCGTGAACGCTAACGGCTTGATCTACGGCTCGCCCGAAGAGAGTCGCGATTATCTGCCGGTTCTCGATCCCGTTCACGCCACCACCAGCCAGGTGAAAATCCCGTATCGCGATCCCGACACGCCGGGTCAGCCGAAACCCGTAGCAGCGTCACCCTTTTGGGGTGACGAGCCGATCTGGGACAGCCACACCACGGTTCACAATCCGATGTTCGATCAGCAGGGCCGCCTCTGGTACACCTCGCGAATCCGCGCCGCAAACAACCCCGACTTCTGCAAAGCCGGCTCCAGCCTGATTTCGGCGAAGCTCACCCCAGTCGATCGATCCGGCCGCCAATTGGCCGTCTACAATCCGAAAACTCAAAAAACGGAAATGGTCGATACTTGTTTCGCCACGCACCACCTGCTGTTCGCCGAAGATTCCGACAACACTCTCTGGACCAGCAGCGGCGGCGGTGGAGGCGTCGTCGGCTGGCTGAATACAAAAATGTGGGATCAGACCCATGACGCCGCCAAATCGCAAGGCTGGACCGCTCTGATTCTCGACACCAACGGCAACGGCAAACGCGACGCCTACGTGGAGTCCGAGCAACGAGTCCTGACGGCGCCCAGCGGCGAAAGCCTGGGCACGTCTTCCGCTATAACGACGCATACCGATCCCACCCGGGACGCCCGCCTGAACGCCGCGTTCTACGGCCTCGCAATCGGTACCGACGGCGCGATCTGGGGCAGCGTCTTGGGATTCCCCGGAGGCATCGTCCGGCTGAATCCCGGCTCGAATCCGCCAGAAACCGCGCTGGCCGAATACTATGAGGTTCCCTGGAACAATCCAAAAGCAAAGGTCCAGGGCTTTTCGCCGCGCGGCATGGACATCGATCGCAACAACGTGGCTTGGGTCGCGCTCGGAAGCGGGCATCTGGCCAGCTTCGACCGGCGCAAATGCAAAGGCCCGCTGAGCGGCCCCAACGCGACCGGCCAGCATTGTCCCGAAGGATGGACGTTATATCCCACGCCCGGACCGAATTTCAAAAACGTGAAGGACTCCGGCAGCGCCGACTCTCACTATTACGATTGGGTCGATCAGTTCGACACGTTAGGACTGGGGAAAAATACGCCCATCATCACCGGCAACGGGTCCGACTCTCTCATGGCCCTGGTCAACGGCAAATTTGTAGTGATGCGCGTGCCGTATCCGCTGGGCTTCTTCGCGAAAGGCATGGACGGCCGCATCGACGATTCGAAAGCCGGCTGGAAAGGAAAGGGCGTCTGGACCACCTGGGGAACGCGCACGCCGTTCCACAGCGAAACCGGGGAGGGAACGCAGAGCAAGGTGGTCCACTTCCAGATTCGACCCAACCCCCTGGCGAATTAGTTCACGATGAAGGACTTGGCCCCAACCAATGCCAGCATCCTGCTGCTGGACTCCGATTCGGTAATGCGATCCGCCCTTCGTGATGCGCTCGAAAACGCCGGCTATCTGGTCGTCACCGCAGGCGGCCTGGGCGGGGCCGTCGACCGCGTGGGTGAGATGCAGCCCGACTTGCTCATCACGCGGCCCTACATCAACAGCATGCCAGGCCGCACGGCGGCCGATTTCCTGCGCACCAAATGTCCCGGATTGCCGATTCTGATCATCGCCGGGCTCATGGACGACGACCGCGTGAATGTTGAGAATGCGACCGAAGAATTTCATACCTTCCCGAAGCCGTTTAGCCGCGACGAACTGCTGGCGAAAGTCAAAGAGGTGCTGGACACGGTTCATAAAGCAGGTCCCCAGCTAGAACCAAGTCCGTAGCGCGTGCGAAACCGCTTCGTCCAAAACCTTTTCGCCAGCGGCTCCGGGAATGATCTTTTCGCCGCTCTGCGTCCCGGCAGCCATCTTCGCGTAAGGCCAAAAGGTGAACACGCTCGCCGGCGTGGTTTTGAATTGACGTGTGATCAGCGTCACCGTTCCGTCTTCCGGATCGGACTTGTGAATTTCGGGCGCCGTGATTTCGTAGGACTCGCCCGCGCGATAAACCTCCTGCGGTCCTTCGAGCAGATAGCAATCGGTCGCTTGGCCCATCAGCTTGCCGTCTAACGTAAGCTCCTGACAGCCATAATGAGCCGCGCCCGGCGTCTCGGCTTTGGTCCGTGCATAACGATACTGGCGCATCTCCCCAGCGATAATCTCGGACTTGAAATCCACGGTATGACTATGCGTAGTCGTGGTCCCCGGTTGCCGGTATTGTGCGTTGAACAGGTTGATAACCACTATGTCCGGTTCCAAAACCAGCGTGAGTCTGCCGTTGGCCGGCACCACCCACGGATATTCTTTGGCGTGCCGTAGGATGTGCTCGACTAAAATCCTGGTCGCATTTGGTTCGCGTTTCATCGGTTATACGATGGCACGGCGCACGCGATCCGGCTGGTCGGGCGAACCGCGAAACTATGAGAAACATAATGCTTTTTCATCGATCTAATGGTTGTGCTACTGTCTCCCATGCCCGAAAACTCCCGCCGCGATGGTATGGCGGGTTGCTATCGTCGCGCCTAAACTGAAGTTGCCAAGGCGGGTGCCAAATGTTACGGATCGAAACCAAGAAACTGGGAACAGGCGCGGCGCTGCTTGCGGCCCTTCTTTTGGTCCGTGCGGCGCCGGTGCCACAAAACCCGCCGGAGCCGCCACCGGCCAACAGCGCGCCGCTCTCTCCTCAGCAGCTCGACGACCTGGTAGCCCCGATCGCACTCTATCCCGATCCGCTGCTGGGCGAGGTGCTGGCCGGTTCCACTTATCCCATGGAGATCGTCGAGGCGGAACAATGGGCGGCGGACCATTCCAAATGGAAACCATCCAAATTGATGGATGAAGCCAAGAAGCAGAACTGGGATCCTAGCGTGCAAGGGTTGGTCGCCTTCCCGCAGGTACTGGCGCGCCTGAGCCAGGACATTGCATGGACGACTGCTCTTGGCAACGCATTTCTCGCCAACCAGGCGGACGTGATGCAGGCGGTGCAGCGGATGCGCGCCCAGGCGCAGGCGCGCGGCAAACTTCAATCCACCCCGCAGGAAACCGTGACCACGCAGAATCAGGGCGGCCAGCCCGTGATCGACATTGAACCTGCGAACCCCGACGTCTGGTACGTGCCCAACTACAATCCGGTCTACGTGTGGGGACCGCCGGCCTTTGGATATTACCCGCCGCTGCTGTACCCAGGAATCGACGTCGGCTTCGGATGGTATCCCGGCATCGATCTCGGCCTATATTTCGGAGGCTGGGGAGGTTGGGGCTGGGGCGGCTGGGGTTGGACGCCGGACTGGTACGGCGGCGGCATCTTTCTGAATCATTCTTTCTTCCATCGTTACGGATTCAATCATTTTCATGGCGAGCCGTTCGGCCGCTCCGCTTGGGGCCATGACCCCGGACATCGCCTCGGCGTCCCCTATGGGAATCGCGCGGTAGCCAATCGCTTTGGCGGCGCGGGTGGTTTCAATCGTGGCGCGGTTGGCGGCCGTCAGCAGTTCGGACAGCAGCGCTTCGGATCTCCCGGATTTGAGCAGCGTGGTTACACCGGCAACCACAGCGTTTTCGGCGGCTATCACAACGGCGGAGCGACTCGCATGCAAAGCGACCACGGCTTTTCGAGCATGGGCGCGGGCCGCACGTTCGGCGGCGGCGGAGGTTTCCGTGGCGGCGGTGGCGGTGGCTTCCGCGGAGGTGGCGGCGGAATGCGCGGCGGCGGCAGAGGAGGACGGCGGTAATGACGAACGGTGTTCTTTCGACTTGCTGTGCCGCGGTTCTCGCACTGGCCGCGCCGTCCTTCGCCCAGCAGCGCTTCGATTCGGCCGACGCCGCGGCGCAAGCGTTGCTTAGCGGCGCGGAGAAGCACGATAGCGCCGGCTTGGCTGCCATCTTCGGTCCCGAGGGAAATGCAATTCTGACCTCCGGCAATCCCGATCAGGATCGAGCCGAGCAGGCGCAGTTTTCTCAGCTCGCCCGCGCCAAACACCAACTGATTGCCGATCCCCGCGATCCCAACCGCGTGATTCTGTCTATCGGCGATGAAGACTGGCCGTTTCCGGTTCCCATGGTGCGTTCCGGCGGGAAATGGAGCTTCGACCCGTCCCAAGCGAAGGTCGAGATGGACGCGCGGCGGATCGGCGCCCATGAGCTCGACGCCATTGAAATCTGCGCCGGATACGTCGAAGCGCAGAAAAAGTATGCTTCCGAAATTCACGATAAAGACGGAGTCCTAAAATACGCTTCTCACATGAAGAGCGCCGCCGGAGCGAATGACGGACTCGCGGCTTTGGTTCCCCAAGGCCTGATCGATGCCACCTGGGACGGGCAGAAGAACGCGCTGAAACCTTATCACGGATATTTTTTCCGCATCCTCGAGGGACAAGGCTCCCATGCGCCCGGCGGCGCCCATAACTACGTGGTGAAGAACAAGCTCATGGGCGGCTTTGGATTGGTGGCCTGGCCCGCCCAATACGGAGTGACCGGCATCCACACGTTCATCGTGAATCAGGAGGGCGTGGTCTATCAGAAAGACATCGCTCCTCCCGCGGGCGGCGCACCGCTCCCGATCACCCGCTACGATCCGGATCCCACTTGGACGCCGGTAAATTAACCAGCGCGGTCAGAACGAGAACCGGGCTCCCACCTGAACCGCGCGCGGTCCTCCCGATCCAAACACCTGTCCGATTCGCGAGGAGGTTTGACCGAATGCGTAGGTCTGACCGGCTCCTGGAGTCACCACACCGTTGTTCACCGCGAATCCGGGAAGCGCCTTATTGGCAGCGTCCAACTGATAATTCGATATGGTCAGGTTGGCGATATTCAGGGCGTTGAAAATTTCTCCGAACACCGCGAGCCGGTAACGCTCCTTGTACGCGAACTCTTTGGTGACCCGCACGTCCTGCGTGATCAGCGGCTGGCCGAGCCCGTATTTGGGCGGCAGCACCAAGTACGGCGCGGGTGTCTTGCTGTTGAGCGGCGTCTTCCCGGCGTAATTTTCGTTGTAATAGGTCACCGCCTGCTGAAGCTGCTGTTTTCCGCATCCAGAATTGAAGCAGTTGTAAGGGAGATTCGGGTCCAATATGGACAGCGGCGGCGTCGTATTCCCCGATCCGTTGAAATCCAGCCCGTTCACCGACGCCATCACCGGCCCCCGGCTGATCATCGAGGAATTCAGGCTGATCTTGAATCCCCACGGCAGATCCACCGTGCCGGCCAGGTTGAAATTCTGCGGCGCCAGCGTCGGACCATAACCCGCGAAGTAATTGTCGAGATTCACGCCTGCGTTTTCCGTGACCAGCTTTTGCAGCGCATAGGACGCCTGGAACTGGTAACGGTGCGAGAAGCGCTTCTGCACTTTCACCAGCAGCCCGTCATATACTGAGCGGCCTTCCGGCGTCCAGAAGCTGATCGATCCCGTGGAGCACTCCTGGCCTGGAATGTAATACTGGGCCGGCGTGCACACCGGGATCACCGGCGCTATGCCATCGGACGTGCGCGCATACCGGTTCAGATCCAATTCGCCCAGGTTGGTGTTCTCGCCCTGCCGGCGCGCCCAGTCGGCCGTGACTACCAAGCCGTGTCCCAGGTCGCGCTGTACGCCGAGCGAGGTCTGATAGCTTCTGAGCAGCGGGAATTGCGACGGGTAAATTTCGACGCCCTGCTTGGCCACGTCGATTCCGCTCACCGAATAAGGACCGCTCGCCGGCGGAGTCGGCGCCAGTCTCGATTGGAGCCCCGGGAGCTGCGCGTTCACGATTCCCATGAATTGTCCTAGCGTCATGGTGGTCAGCCCCAGCGGAAGTGGCGCTCCCACCGCCAGCGGCGCACCGGTGTTGAAGTTGATGATTCCCGGAATCGTGTTGGTGAACGCGGTGGCCGCCAGCGTGGTCCGGCCGTCGCCCAGCGGCCCGATCGCCGCGCCTTCGCGGAAATGCTGCCAGATCGGCTGCGTGTCCCAATACATGCCGCCACCGCCGCGAATCACGGTTTTCTTGTCCTTGCCGATGGCCCACGCGAACCCGACAATCGGCGAAAAATCCGCCTTGTTCGGCTGTGTCGCGCCCAATCCATACGGAACGCCGCCGGTGTGCCCTTCGAGAATGGGCGACAGGTACTGCGGCAACGGCAGATTGGAGTAGAACAACCCGGTTTCCAGATCGTAGCCCAGCGCGGCGTTGATCGTCAGGCTGGGCGTAACCTTCCACGTATCGCCCACCCAGGGATGTATGCGGTTGTTGCTGTTGCCTTGTCCGTGGTCGTAGAACCCGGGGAAAGTTCCGTTGCCCACGCCAACGCCGCTGTAAATCGACGATGTCAAGCTATACAACGGCAAATTCAGCAAATCGTTGGTGGACGTGATCTTCGATGGCAGATTCGGATAGAAGCTCGCCAGACCCAGTCCCTTGACCGTCTCCGGCGACATCACGTACAGACAACCCGGATCGCAGTAATCCCACGGCACCACTTTCGTACCCATGTGCTCGTAATCGATTCCGAATCGCAGCCGGTGCTTCCCCTTTTGCCAGCTCAACGTGTCGTTCAATTCGAGCGACCGGGCCTGCCGGAACTGCGGGGAGTTCACGCTGGTCCCGGTCCCGTAGGTACCCGATCCGACCATCGTCACAATCGCCGGCAGCCCGAAGCCGATGCACGGCGACGGGCAGTCCGACGCCTTGGCATCGGTTACGTTGTTCTCCCAGAAGTGGAACTGAAACCGGGCATCGTTCACCAGGTTGGGTGTGAACGCGCTGGTCAGGCCGAGAATCGCCTGGTCCGACCAGTTGTAGTTGTAATTGAAATTGGCCGGCTGCGGCGTCAGCGCATACGGCCCGAATCCCTGGTTGCCGTCGTGCGCGTAGCGCAGGAAAACGGTGTGCTTGTCGTTGAGGTGATAGTCGAACCGGGCGTTGAACAGGTTGTAATGGTACGGCTCCGGCCAGATTCCGCTCAAGGCCTGCAGCGAGGGCAGATCCTCCTGCTCGGCCAGCACCGCGGTCTGGTGAAGATATTCGTAGTTCACGAAGAAAAACAATTTGTCTTTCTTGATCGGGCCGCCGAGCCATAGGCCGGGATTCGTGCGCTGAAAGAACGGATTGGGAGCCACCGGGATGTGCGCCAGCCCCGGATACGCCGCCATGTTGTGATCGCGATAGAAGAAATACCCGCTGCCATGAAAATCGTTGCCTCCCGACCGCGTCACGATGTTGATCCCGCCGCCCGCGGCGATCCCCATCGACGCATCGAAGGCCACCGATTGGATCTGAAACTCCTGCACGATTTCCTGCGAGAAGTTCATCGACGTGCCGCCTTCCATTTCATCGTTGATGGTCCCGCCGTCCATGGTGATCAGAGGGCCGACGCCGCTGCCCGCTGTCGCGCCGCCGTTCGATCCCAGCACGCTCACGTTGAACATCGCGTTGAACTGCGCCGTGCTCCCGGGCGAAACCGTGACGCCCGGCTCCAGGGAAGCCAGTTGCAGCGAGCTTCGCCCATTCAGCGGCAGATCCTGAATATTTTGCCGGGCGATAATCCCCTGCACAGTGTTGCTGTCGTAGTTGATCTGCGCGGTAGCGGCTTCCACCAGTACCACCTCTTTCGCCTCGCCGACCGACAATTGCAGGTCCACCGTGGTGGTGCTTCCGGCCACTACGGTCGCCGGACGCACGGTGGTGCGAAACCCTTGCGTTTCGACCCGCACCTCGTAATCGCCGGGAGGCAACGCCGGGGCGCTATACAAGCCCTCCGCGTTCGACGCCAGGCTGCGCGCGATTCCGGTGGCCTTGTTGATGATGGTGATGGTCGCGTTTGGGACGGCGGCGCCGCTGGTATCAGCCACCGTTCCCGAAATCGCTCCGGCTGGCGCTTGCGCATACAACCCCGTTGACAGGAAGCCGGGTGCCCCAAGACTCAGGCACAGGATAAGCGTCGATCTAATCATGGATCTCGATCTCCTTGGATTGGCCTACGCTTAAACCAATCAATTAGGCGGCAGAATATTAAAATTCGATTTCCAAGTCAAGGGGGTATGCATTTATTTCGCGCCCAATTTGACTTGGGTATGACTTTTCCGCTCGATTTTGTATCTCCGCAGCCCACGGCGCTACGCAGGTCATGGCGCTAGGAGCTTGTTTGAAAAACTCGAAAATCGCTCGCTCACGCGCTCGCCTTCGGAAGAGAGCCTATTTGTTTGCACTCATTTGCCGAGCCGCGACCGTAAAGGGAGCGATGCGAGCCGCGGATTTTTCAACACACTCCTGGCGCCTCGCCACGATATCTAGGAGGTTGTTGAAAAGGGGACAGACTACTCTGTCCCAGTCCGCAACCCGCTGATTTCGCACGAAAGCGTGGTCGTGGACAGAGCGGTCTGTCCCCTTTTTTCAACAAGCTCCTAGATGTTCCATTGGCTGGTCGCCGACATGGGCGACATCGCCGCCAAACGAGTCCTGCCGGCGATTTTAGCCGAGCCCCGCAGCCGTCTCGCCGGTTTGGTGACTCGCGATCCAGCCAAGGCGCCGCGTTGTGGCATTCCCCGATTCGCCGAATCGTCCCGAGTTTCCATCCACCGTCCTGCGGCCTGGCGAGCAGTTCCACTCGACGACGATCTATCGATTCTGGCGGGAGTAGTCAGGTCTCCCGGGCTCGCAGCATCCGGGGGAGCAGAATCAGTGCAGCGCCAAACAGCAGCAGCGGAATCACCAGCTCGATCGCTTTGGCCGTGGGCAGGTCGCGCAGGATGATGCGGAGTCCCGCCGCTGCAATAAAGGCGTAGGTCAGCCAGACGAGTTCCTTTCGATGCCAACGCGTGCCGCACCAGGCAAGAACGAGGGCGGCAGCGGTGAGCACGATCGTGCCGGAACAAGGAAACCGGAGCACGCTCATAAGCTGTCCCGCTGCCACCCCCGTGAGCCCCACGGCAATGAAGAGTGCGGGCATTCGCCGCCGTACGATCAGATACGACAGCGCCGCCGCAATCAGAAGGATCGCGGCCGGAGCCGCAGGGAAAGATTCGCCGCCAAAAAACACCGCGGCGGCGCGTTCGGCTACGCGCGAAACCAGCAGCGCGAGCCAGAGAAAGACGGCCGCATGCGCGTCCACCCGCTTCCAGACAGACGCGACCACCGCGAGCACCGACCATGCGGCGACCAGCGCGATTCCGGACATCATCAACCACGTGCCTGAGGCGACCAGAAGCAGCCCGAAGGTCGCATAGGCGAGCCGATTTCTGCCTTCGGTGAGCCGCGACGCTAGCACATAACACGCGACCCCGCAGGCCAGCGCGAAGATCGCGATGGGAAGATCGCGGCCGGTAATCGCTACAATTCCACCGGCTCCCAGCACAAACGCCACAGCCGTTTGGGCAATTTCGAGCATCCCGAACGTGCGCGCGCGCAGCAGCGTTCGAATGATGGCGCTCGCCCCGTAAATCAGCAGCAAGAGGGCCTGGATCGCCAAAGCGGATGAAATGGAGACGGGCGCATAGCCTTCCGGCAGACCCTCCGGGCGTCGCAACAGGAGAGTAAGAACCAGCACGGCCGCATCGGCGCCGGCCGCCACCACCCAACGGGCTCCCGTGGCATGATCCTGAATCGCGGCGAACTCTACCATCGCGGCGATCGCCAGCAAGGCGACGGTGAACGGAGCGAGCGAATAAGTCCCGATCAGCAGTGCCAGCGCCAGCACAGCGCAAGCGGCGGGCACCACTGCCGCGATGGTCCTCAGATTCTTCCGCCACGAGATCCCCTGGGCGGCGACGCAGAACGCGAACACTACGGCGGCTGCGGTCCAGCCGGAAAAAGCTTTGAATCGTACCGCCGATTCCCAGATCAGCGGGGCGAAGATCAGCATGGATGTGGAAACGCGCGCGGCCACCGCGAACCGGCGTTCGGCGGAAGTGCGCGCGGCCAGCCACAGCCACAGCGCGGCGTAGACGATTCCCGCGGCGACGCCGAGTCCCCGCGGCAGCGTTCCGAGCTCGGTGAGCGCGCGCAGCAGGTAAGCGCCCGCGATGCCGAGCAATGCGTATCCTGCCATCGGGACCGCTTCGGAGGAAACTTCAAGATGCTCCAGCGGAACGGCGGGCAGCGGAGGCGCGAGCGCAGGTCCCGGGGTGTGTTGCTCGAGGATCGAAACGCGGCGCTCCAATGCGCGCATTTCGAGGATCAGCTCGCGCAGGTCCTCCGGCGTAACACTCGGATTCGGGCCGACCGCAGAAGCGTCCACGAACGCCCTCCAGATGCACCTAAGCCGGCTGGTGCCCCTCCCACGGCGGAAGCAGCTTCACCAGCGCCCATAAAATGAAAATCGGAAGCAGACACAATACGATCGCGGTGAGCAATCCCTCCCGCGTCGCGAACTCCATCTTGTAAGTCGTATATCCCAGAAAGCTTTTCGAAAATAATTGCCCGCCGATGACCACGTTCCAGCGCATCGCGAAAATTCCGATCAGCGTCAGGATCCCCGAGACGGTATAAATCCGCCGGCGCACGGCCTCGCCCAAAGTTTTGAGCTGCGTGAGCGCCAGCAGCGTCAGCGGAAGCAGCGTCCCCGCCATGATCTGCACCACTACATGCGAAAAATACAAACGCGTGTGGACCATGAAATCCAGGCTGCGGAAGGATTCGTCCGATTCGTAGATCCGATGCACCAGGTCGAGCATCTCGAGCGAAAAATCGATGATGAAAACGTAGAACAAATACTTCGCGATGGTATCGACGCACGGCATGTCGATGATCTTGCCGCGCAGCTTGCTGGTCGCCATGTAGGTGAGCAGGACGGCCGCGATTCCCGACACCATCGCCGAGAAAATGAACACCACCGGCATCAATGGAGACGACCACCACGGGTTCGCCTTCACCGATCCAAAAATGAACCCGACGTAGCCGTGCAGCAGAAACGCGGAAGGGATTCCGATTACCGTGATCACCCACCCCACGCGATCGTCGATGCGCAGCGAGGCTTCGCTGATATTCTGCGATCCGAGAGTCAGGGCCCGGTAAATCATCCTCATGATCCCGGAGCTGGAACGCGATTTCAGAACGATTTCCTTCCGGAAATCGAGCCAGATCTCGGCGAGCAGCACGATCAGCAGGTACCAGAGATACACGAACCCGAACATCGCCATCGCCGAGGTTTTGTGCGGCGTCAGATACATTTCCAAGGACCGCTCCGGATGGCCCAGGTGCAATTGCAGCGGCAGCGGCGCGACCAGCAGAAACGCGAGCGCCGTCAACAGCGCCAGCCGGTAGGTCGGCTGCACTTCCTTCACGTGGAACACGCGCGCCAGCGAGGCGAGAATGAACGCGCCCGCCACCAGACCGGTGATGTAAGGATACAGAACGATCAGAATGCTCCACTGGAGCTCGACTTCATTCGGGTACATGAAGCCATCAACGCCTGGGGGCATACTCCTCCTTCACCTCGTCATTCCTCACCGAACCACGCCATCGAGATCGTGATAAAAAACTTTCGCCCCCGTTGCCAGGTGCGGTTTCAAAACTTCCACGTGATGGTCGCGAATAAACTCATGCACCGGATCTTTGGGATCCTTGAAGTCGGCCAGCTTGCGCGCACCTGTCGGACATACTTCGCAGCACGCGGTGGTCAAGCCCTGCGTGATGCGGTGATAACACAGCGTGCACTTGTCGACGGTATGTTTCCGCGGATCGATATAGCGGCAGCCGTAAGGACACGCCTGCACGCAATAGCGGCATCCTAGACAATATTTCTGATCCACCAGCACCACGCCGTCCGGCGATTCGAACGTCGCGCCCACCGGACAAGCCTGCACGCACGGCGAGTCCGCGCAATGGTTGCACAGCTTCGGAACGAAAAAACTCTTACCCTCCGCGGCGTAGTTCAGGACCGGAAAACCGTTCATGCCGCCGTTCGGCGAGTCGACTTGCGGATGCTCCTGCATCGGATCGCTGACGTGATAACGCTCCACCCAGGTGCGGAAATATCCCTCCGGCACGTCGTTTTCCTCGGCGCAGGCTTTCACGCAATTGCCGCAGCCGATGCATTTGGTGATGTCCACCGTCATGCCCCACCAGTGGTCCGCGGCTTTGTACTTATCCGCGTCCGGTGGAGTTTCGCCGGTCATGGTCTGAAACGCGACCCGCGCCGCTCCCGAAAGAACCAGGAACTTCCCGGCTTGTTCGAGCAACTCGCGCCGATTCACTTCCATTCGTTTCGCTCCTCAAAGTTTCGGGCTGTGCGGTTGATGGCACGTGCCACACGAAGTATCGCCCGCATGGTCCTTCACGACCACTTGCGGAAATGTTTTCGGTCTTGCCGGATTCGCCTCATGACAGTGCAGGCACACTGTGGCCGGATCAGGTTTTACAGCCTTGTGCGCGCTGGGATCTTCGGTATGGCCTGCCGAGGGTCCGTGGCAGGCCTCGCACGCGATTCCGGCGTGCTTGCCCGCATTCTTGGTCTTGGCGACTTCGTCGTGGCAGATCTCGCAGGTCGCATGGCCGGCGAAGGAAACCGGCCGCGCCTTGATTTCCTCCAGCGCCGCGCCGCGATAGTGGCCATACTGGCCAAAACTCTTCGGCACGATCGCCGCTCGTATTAAGAGGAACGCCGCCAGCATTACCCCCAAAAGAACCACGAACCGAATCAGGTGCTCCGCTTCTTTGAGGGTCTTCCTCATACGGATACTGGCAATGCAAATCGCGGGCCAACCGCGCATGGATTGCTATCGCGTTTATCTGGCAAGAGAAAGAGACCGGGAAAGGCGCCAGGCTATGCGGCCTGACGCAGGACTACCACAGACAGAGTGGGTCTTGTAACCCAAACGGCTGTTGCTGATCGATGCTGCACGCTGTAAACTTCTTAGTCATCATGAACCGTCGATCTTTCCTCGCACTTAGTACTCTGGTCGCCGCCTCGGCCCTGATCGTTTCCGCATGGCAGCCGGAGTCTGGAACCTCACTGGCTTCTGTCGAGCCCTCATACTTACAGCTTCTTCACTGGCGCATGGTGGGGCCGTCGCGAGGCGGCCGAGTGGTCGCTGTTACCGGCGATCCCGTCAATAAGCTGGTGTTTTACTTCGGAGCCACCGGCGGCGGCATCTGGAAAACCGAAGATGGCGGTGTCAGTTGGAACAACGTTTCCGACGGATTCGTGAAAACCGGTTCGGTCGGCGCGCTAGCGGTCGCGCCGTCGAATACCAACATCGTTTATGCCGGTATGGGCGAAGCCTGCGTACGCGGAAACGCGTCCTACGGAGACGGGGTCTACAAATCCACCGACGCCGGCAAAACCTGGACCAACGTCGGCCTCATCGCCACCCGCAGCATCGCGCGCGTCCGCGTCCATCCGAAGAATCCGGATCTCGTTTACGTCGCCGCGCTCGGCGATCCGTGGGGTCCCAGTCCGGACCGTGGCGTGTTCCGATCGAAAGACGGCGGCAAGACGTGGGAAAAAGTCCTGTTCAGCACCAATCAGGCCGGCGCCGCCGATCTGGTTATGGACCCGACGAATCCGGACATCATGTACGCCTCCACTCTCGATGAGCATCGCTATCCCTGGGGATTCACCAGCGCCGGCCCCGGTACCGGACTCTTCAAGTCCACCGACGGCGGCTCGCACTGGACCAATTTGACCGATCGTCCCGGCCTGCCCGGCGGTCCGAAGGGACGCATCGGAATCGCGATCGCCCCCAGCATGCCGAATCGCGTCTGGGCCCTGATCGACGCCGAGCCCGGCAAGAAGGGGCTGTATCGCTCCGACGATGCTGGCCAAACCTGGCGTCACCTGACCGACGATGCCGAGCTGACCATGCGGCCCTGGTATTACCATCACATTTTCGCCGACCCGAAAGATCCCAATCTGATCTACGTCCTGAACGTCGGCGCGTGGAAATCCCGCGACGGCGGTGAAAAATTCGAGCCCTTCCGTCCGCCCCACGGCGATCATCACGATCTGTGGATCGATCCCGAAGATCCGCGCCGGATGATCGAAGGCAACGACGGAGGCGCGACCATTTCGTTCAACGGCGGCACCTCCTGGTCGACCATTCTCAATCAGCCCACCGCGCAGATTTACCACGTCGTCGCCGATCATCAGTTTCCGTATCACATTTACGGCTCGCAGCAGGACAACACTACCATGGCGCTGCCTAGCCGCAGCGATTTTGGACGCATCACCATCGAGGATTGGGAAACCGTGGGCGGCGGCGAAGACGGCTACATCGCCACCAATCTGACCGATTCGAACATCATTTACGCGGCGAATCATCACTGGCTGACGCGCTACGACCGCCGCACCAAACAGGTCCGCGACATCTCGCCGAATCCGGAAACGCATTACGGCTGGGGCGCGGCCGACATCAATTTCCGCTTCTGGTGGACCTACCCCGTCATGACGTCGCCAACCAAACCGAAGACGCTGTACGTCACCTCGCAGTACGTTCACCGGTCGACCGATGAAGGCCAGAGCTGGCAGGTGATCAGTCCGGATCTGACGCGCCACGATCCGAAAACGCTGGAACACACGCCGTCCTACGGACACGAAGAGACGGAGCCATACTGGGGTCCCATCACGCGGGAAGCCTATGGACCCGAATGGTACGCGACCGTCTTCTCTTTCGCCGAATCGCCCGTGAACGCGAATGTGATGTGGGCCGGTTCTGACGACGGCTATGTCCAGGTCTCGCGCGACGCGGGGAAGACCTGGACCAAAGTAACTCCGCCCGATCTTCCGGAATTCGCTCTCATCAGCATCATCGAACCTTCGCCGCACAATGCGGCCGAAGCCTACGTCGCCGCGACGCGCTACAAGCTGCAGGACAATCGTCCGTATCTTTACAAGACCGCCGACTACGGCAAGACCTGGACCAAGATCGTCACCGGCATCCCGGATTACGATTTCACGCGCGTCATCCGCGAAGATCCGCAGCGTCCCGGACTGCTCTTCGCCGGAACAGAAACCGGCGCGTATGTCTCCTTCGACGACGGCGCGCACTGGCAATCCTTGAAGCTGGGCTTGCCGGTCGTCCCCGTGCACGATCTTCTGATCAAGGACGGCGACCTGGTCGCAGCCACGCACGGCCGCGGTTTCTGGATTCTCGATAACGTCGCGCTGCTGCGCCAGTTCAACGCGACCTCGCTCGGCGATCGCGTGCATCTGTTCACTCCGGCGACCACCGTTCGTTTCCGCGCCAATGCGGGTGCGGCCGGCGGATTCGGGAATGATCCATCAGGAACCGGCGAAAATCCACCCGCCGGCGTGGATATTCCCTTCTACCTGAAAGACGCGCCTTCCGGACCGGTCACGCTCAAGATCGTCCGCGAGCGCAACGGCGCGAGCGAAGACGTCCGCACGTTCGCTATGGACACCAGCGGCCGAGCCGCGCCAACCGTCGCCGGTCGCGGAGGCGGCGGAGGCGGACGACGTGGCAGGGGAAGCCGCGCCACCGCGGCGCAAGGCGCGAACAACTTCGTTTGGGATTTCCGCTACGCTCCGCCCAGCGTAATTCCCGACGCGGTGTTTCAAGGTCAGGCTGTCGGCCCGCTCGCGGCTCCCGGCAATTATCGCGTCGAGTTCACCGTCGCGGGCAAGACCTACACGCAGCCGTTCAAGCTGGTGAAAGATCCGCGTCTGACCTACACCGACGCCGAACTCGAAGAGCAGTTCCAGTTCATGAAACGCGTCAGCGACCGCCTGGAGCAAACCATGGCGACCGTTCGCCGCATCCGCGATATGCGCAAGCGCGCCGAAGACATGGTCGCGCAGGCGAAGAAGGACGGGAAAAACTCAGCCGATCTGGATCGTGCGCTTAAGGCGCTGAACGACAAGTTGTATACTATCGAGGAACGTCTGGTCCAGTTCCGCGCCCGCGCCGGTGAAGATTTGATCAACTATCCCACCGGAATCGACAGCAAGCTGGCGCGCCTTTTGGATTTCGCGTCCATGGCCGACGCGCCGCCCACGGAAGGCGAGAAAGAGCTGTACGGACGCCTCTCCGAAGGCGTCACCGATCGCGTGAAGCTGGTGGATCAGGTGGAGAAAACCGAATACGCAACAGTAGTGAAAGTGGCCGGGTCCAGGTAGACCTCGCGGCGACGGGGCTTCCCGTCGTGATTCAAATCTGATAAAGTATGCCTCATCGATTTCGGTATTGTGGGTCCGAAATCAGAAAGGTCTTGCGATGGCTCGACGCTTCCTAGGGGTCCTGTCGGGACTCTTCTTCTTTGCTCTTCTCTCCTTCGCGCAGAATGAGGGCGCGATTTCCGGTACGGTGCAGGATAGTTCCGGCGCCGTGCTCCCCAGTGCAACCGTCAAGCTCACCAATCACGAGCAGGGGACGGTCCGCACAGCAACCACCAATCAGTCCGGCGTGTATCAGTTCACGTTCCTTCCCGCCGGAACCTACGATCTGGAAGTAACCGCGCAAGGTTTCAAGACGCAGACCAGGCCGAATTTTCCGTTGGCGGTCGCGCAAAACACTCGTATCGATGTCAGCCTGGAGATCGGAAACGTCAACGAAAATGTCACCGTGGTTGCCGATGCAGCGGTGGTTAACACGGAATCGGGTGAGGTGGGCGGCGTAGTGGATAACACCAAGGTCTCCGAGATGCCCCTCAACGGCCGCCAGATGTGGTCGCTGACGCAACTGGTTCCGAATGTCATGCCCGCGGCGCAAAATTCGTCGCTCAGTTTCCGCGGCGGATTCAACGTCGCCGGGCAGAACGAAACCAGCAACAACTTCTTGCTGAACGGATTCGACAACAACGACCCCGACGTTTACGCCCCCAACTTCCGGCCGTCCATCGACGCGATTGAAGAGTTCAACGTCTTGACCGGCGTGTATTCGGCGCAATACGGGTACGGGTCAGGCGGCCAGGTGATCATCACCACCAAGTCCGGCACCAATAGCTTTCACGGATCGGCCTTCGAATACCTGCGCAACCAGGTGATGGACGCGAGAAACTTTTTCCAGACCGGTCCCACGCCCTCGTTCAAACAGAACGATTTCGGCGCCACAGTGGGCGGGCCCATCGTCAAGAACAAGACCTTCTTCTTCTTCAGCTATGAAGGTTTACGCCAAGCCTCCGGATTCAGCTCTCTGAACACGGTCCCGACTGCCAACGAGGATATTGGCAATTTCAGCGGCATCCCGGTGACCATTAAGGATCCGCTTACGTGCAGCGCCACCTCCTGCGCGGGAGCCACTCCGTTCGGCGGCAACATCATCCCCGCCAACCGGCTCAGCGCCATTGGGAAGGCGCTGATCGCCTACCTCCCGTTGCCCACTTTCCCCACTCCGGCCGGAGTGCTGCCGAAGAACAATTACAGCTACAACGATACGCGCCAGGAGCAGATGAACGAGTACAGCTTGAAAGTCGATCAGACCTTCAGCGCCAGGGACTCCGGCTACGCGACTATTAATTATTTCAACGATCCTTCGTATGAGCCGAACAATGCGTTGTGCCAGCCCAAGGATCTGCCGGGCTTCGGCTGCTGGGTAAATCAGTTGTCTCAAGTCTACGGCTTGGCGGAAACGCACATTTTCTCGCCGAGCATGGTCAACCAGATCCGTATCGGAACCAGCATGCTGATCCAGCCACGCACGCCGCAGAACTTAACTGACTTCTGGGGGCCGTATGGCATCACCCCGACCCTGGTCGCACCCGCCAACCCGTGTACCGGTTGCCTGTCGAAGGCCACTTCCGGATACATGGGACCTCCCCTGACCACGGTGACTTCCTACTTCACCGGCGGCAGCGGATTCGGAAATTACAGCTCCCAGCGGCGCGCCGATACCATCTGGATTTTCAACGACAACTTCTCGCTCACCAAAGGCAAGCACACCATCAAAGTCGGCGCGAATCTGTCGCACTTCGGAACCAACAATTTTTCGAGCAGCGCCTATAACGGGTCCCTTTCCTTCACCAATACGAACACCGGACCGACCACCGGCTATGGCCTCGCCGACATGCTGATGGGCTATCCCGCAAGCAGCGGCAACACCCCGTATCAGGAGAAATACTACGGACGCAACTCCAACATCGGCGTTTATGCCCAGGACGATTGGAAGGTCAGCAGCAGCTTGACCCTCAACCTCGGTTTGCGCTGGGAAATGAATACGCCGCCGATCGACTATGCGAATCGCATGACCACGTTCAACCCCACTACCGGCGCGCCGGAGACCCAGCAGAATCCGGGAGTGGGCGCGCTCGCAACGGTGCCGGTCAGCAACCTCGGCAATAAGGATTTCAACTACGATTGGAAGGACTACGGACCGCGCGTCGGATTCGCCTGGCAGCCGTTTCATGACGGCAAGACGGTGATCCGTGGAGGAGCCGGAACGTTCTTCAACGGCTTGAATATCAATAACGGGTTAGGCAGCCTTTTCAAGGGCTATCCCTTCACCCTCTCCTACAATTACGCTTCGAGCTTGTCTGCCCCGCTCTTGTTGTCCAACCCCTTTCCTGCGGGGAGCGGCGTAGTCACGGCGCTTTCGCTAGCGGGGGCGGACCCCAACTTCAAGAATCCTCGGGCCTACGAATGGAGCATGGGAATTCAGCGGCAGCTTACGAAAGATATGTTGTTCGAATTAGACTACTTCGGAAACGACAGCAACCACTTGCAATTGACGCAGAACATCAACCAGCCTCTCCCGGGGCCCGGCAGCTCCCAGCAGGTGCAGGCGCGGCGCCCCTATCCCTCTTACAATGGGGTTCCGCTGGGGGCCATCAGCTGGTATCAATTCTCCGGGAATGGGCACTACGAATCGCTGGCGGCCAGACTCAACAAACGCTACGCCTACGGCCTTTCGTTCCTGGCATCGTTCACGTACGGCAAATCGATCGACGACTTCGGGTCCAACGGCGGCAATGCGGCTTCGAATCAGTACAATTTCCACACCGCGTACGGATTGTCGCCTTTCGACGTCCGCTATCGCTTCGTCATCAGCCCGGTTTGGGAGTTGCCCTTCGGCAAAGGCAAGTATCTCCTGACCGATGGCATCGGATCGAAGATCGCCGGCGGTTGGCAGCTTTCGGCCCTGTTCCAGGCGCAGACCGGCACGCCGCTCACGCCCACGCTCTCCGGCAACTATACCAACACCGCCGATGCATTGGACCGGCCCAACGTCGTTGCCGGTTGCAATCCAAATAGCGGACCCAGGACACCGGGTGAGTTTTTCAACACTGCGTGCTTCTCGCTCCCTCCGGTCAACGGGGCGGCAAGCAATACGTATACCTGGGGCAACGCCGGTCGAGGCATCATCGAAGGCCCTGGTCTGGTTACGCTCGATCTCTCGCTGGTGCGCAGTTTCAACATCAAGGAGAAGTTGAAAATCCAGTTCCGCGCCGAGTCGTTCGATTCGCTCAACCATCCGATTTTCAATAACCCGAACACCACGGCGGATAGCTCAGCCTTCGGAACCATCAGCTCGACCATCGCCTTCGGCACGCCGGCCCGGCAGAATCAGATGGCCTTGAGGCTGGTCTTCTAAAGCGCCGGTTCTGTTCGCACTCACTTGCCGAGCCGCGTGCGCGAGAGTCTGGGTGAAAAGCGACATCCACCGCTCCTGCTGTCGCGGCTCGTTTAACTTGCTGATATTTGGGAGAGCGGGCACCGAGCCGCGATCAAAGGAAGTCTCCATGGGCCTACGGCCCACCGATGAAAATGAAAAACCATCGCCAAATGGCGAAACTTCGGCGAAGTTCAGGTGGTTTTTCAGGGAAGCGGTGGATGCTGAAGTTTCACACACTCGCAAGCGAGGGGCTATTTTCTGTGGTTTTCTGACAGACTCGACTTCGCTCCCCAGCAGCGTGAATCGGCGGCGATGGGTCAGGCAAAATACGTGACGATGCGATTCGCCAGAAACGCGCACATGTACGCGAACGCCGTCATGTAGGCGAACTGCACCGCTGGCCATTTCCAGCCGCCGGTTTCGCGCCGCACCACCGCGATGGTCGACATGCACTGCATCGCGAACGCGAAGAACACCAGCAGCGCCGCCGCGCCGCCCGGCGTCAGGTCGTGACGCAAGGCGCTGCTGCAAGTCCGTGGATTGCTCGGTGCTGCCTTCGATCCCATAGATCGTGCCGAGCGTGCCGACGATCACTTCGCGCGCCGCCAGCGACGTGATCAGCCCGATGCCGATCTTCCAGTTGAAGCCCAGCGGCCGGATCGCCGGCTCGACCGCGTGCCCGATCATTCCCGCCAGGCTGTGCTCGATCGCCGGAGGCTTTGCCGTCGTGCAGCGGCAGATGTCGCCAGCACCCAGATGCACCACCGCCACCGCCAGAATCACCGTTCCGGCGCGGCGCAGGAACACCTTGGAGCGGTCCATCAGCCGCAGCGCCAGCGACCGCACGGTGGGCCAGCGGTACGGCGGCATCTCCAGCATGAACGGCGACCGCGTGCTCTTCAGCACCGTCGATTTCAGCAGCCGCGCCGTGACGATCGCCGCCAGGAATCCCAGCACGTACAAGCCCAGCAGCGCCGCCGCGCGCGTGCCGAAGAACAGGCCCAGCAGCGGCTTGTCCGGAATGAACGCCGCGATCACCAGCGTGTACACCGGCAGCCGCGCCGAGCACGTCATGAACGGCGCGATCAGAATGGTCGCGATGCGGTCGCGCTTGTTCTCGATGGTGCGCGTCGCCATGATCGCCGGCACCGCGCAGGCGTAGGCCGAAAGCAGCGGAATGAAGCTCTTGCCCTGCAGGCCGAAGCGCGCCATGGTGCGGTCCGCGATCAGCGCCGCGCGCGCCAGATAGCCGGAGTCCTCCAGGATCCCGATGAACAGGAACAGCAGCAGGATCTGCGGCAGGAACACGACCACCGAGCCGACGCCGCTCCAGACGCCGTCGACCACCAGCGAGCGCAGCGGCGTTGTCCGGCATGCATCGACCCGATCCAGTTGCCCGAAGTCTCGAATCGCGCCTGCAGCCGCGTCCATCATCGGCTTGCGCGCCCGCGAAAGATGGTCTGGAATACGCCGATCACCACCAGCAGGAATACCAGCGGTCCAGCGACCGGATGCAGAAAGATCGCATCCAGCCGGCGCGTCCACATGGGCGGCGCGGGCGCGTGATAATTCGCCTTGCTGCCCGACGTTCGCCGCCCAGGCCCGGCACTTGGGGATGTCCTGGATCACCGGCAGTTGCATCAGCGGCGCTTGTGCGGCCGCCGCGTGCGTCGCGCCCGCCAGGAACTGAAAAACCTTGTCGACGCCCTCGCCCTTCGCCGCGCTCACCAGCGCCACCGGCGTGCCGAGCTGCATCGCCAGCTCCGCCGCATCGACCTCGCCGCCGCGCGCGCGCCAGGTCGTCGGCCATGTTCAGGATCACCAGCGTCGGCAGTCCCAGGCTCAAGCACCGGCGCGGCCAGCACCAGGTGGCGGCTCAGGTTGGTGGAATCGAGAATCAGCAGCACCGCGTCCGGCTTGGGCAGATCCTTCATCGCGCCGCTGCAGCACGTCGTGCGTCACGCGCTCGTCTTCGGTGCGCGGCTTCAGGCTGTAGACGCCCGGCAGATCGACCACGAACACTTCGCGGCCGGCGTCCAGCTTCGACGCGGCCCATGCGATGCTCCACCGTCACGCCGGGGAAATTCGCGACCTTCTGGCGCAGTCCGGTCAGCCGGTTGAACAGAGTCGATTTTCCGGAGTTGGGCGGTCCGACGATCGCCACGATGTGCCGCCGCGTTGTTGGGCGGAGGCAGCGGCAGTGTCGCCGCGGGACAATCGTGGCAATCGCCCATGAGTCGTCGTTCCTCTAGCGCGAGAATCAACCGCAGCGCGGTCTCGCGGCGCAGCGCGACTTCCGATCCGTCCACGCGAAACACCCGCGGATCGCCGCCCGGCGCCGAATGCGCCGGCGTGACTGCATGGCCTGGCAGAAACCCCAGCTCCATCAGCCGCCGCGCGTCGTCTTCCGGCAAATCCAGCCGCTCCAGGATCCCGGATTCGCCGCGCTTTAGCTCGTGCAGGGTGCGCACACCGCCCCCTTCGCTCGCGCTCCTGGTTTTTGACTTACTTTTGAAACTCATTTGCAGGTCGATTCCCAGTGTCCAGTAATCTGCCTTCCAAGTCAAGGTCCACCGCCTCCCAGCGGTGACAACTCATTTGCATCTGGCAGTCCAATTAGTAATAGCCTGGAACCTGCTCTTAATATACAGCATCTAGGATCAGAACGGTCGTAGATTTCAGCGAAGATGCGCTCTTTGGCGCGGAACCGTCGCGCCAGAAGGCCCAACCAGTCTCTCCAGAGGAAGCGGTGGATCGCGCCGGTTTTCACAAACTCGTTACCTAGATCTCTTGCAGTTGGCCCAGATGCGCGCCGGTTTCGCGCTCCACCTCGGCGTGGAGGCTGTTGCCGTGCGCATCCATGGTGACGATCGCGATGAAGTTGTTCACCCGCAGATGCCACATAGCTTCGGGAATCCCGAACTCTATCAGATTGACTCCCAGTACTTTTTCGATGGACCGCGCATAGTACTGCGCCGCCCCGCCGATCGCGTTCAGGTACACCGCACCCGCGTCCTTCAGCGCGCCCGACGTCTTTTTCCCCATTCCTCCCTTGCCGATCACCGCGCGCACCCCATAGTTGCGGATGATGTCGGCCTGATACGGCTCCTCGCGGCTGCTGGTGGTTGGCCCGGCGGCCTTCACGCTCCATGTCTCGCCCTGTTTCAGCATCACCGGACCGCAGTGATACAGAACGGAACCGCGCAGATCCACCGGCGGAGGATTCTTCATCAAGTGCGCATGCACCGCGTCGCGCCCCGTGAAAACTTCGCCGCTGATCAGCACCACGTCGCCCACTTTCAACGCGCGTACATCGGCTTCCGACAGCGGCGGCCGCAGCACGATCTCGCCTCCGGTGAGCGGAAATCCTTCGCCCTTCGTCATTTTCTGAACCGGACGAGCCGGATCGCGATACAGCCATCCCGCGATCGCGCCGCTGGCCGCATCCAGCCGCACCCCCAGCCGCCGGAACGCCCAGCATTCGTACGCGACCGAAACAAAAAAACTGGCCGGCAGCCGGTTCGCCGCCGTGATCTTGCATCCGATCAGCGAAACCCCTCCGCCAAATCCCATCGCGCCGACGCCGAACTTATTGGCCTGCTCCATGATCTCGGCTTCCAGTTTGGCCAGCTCCGGCACCGGATTGGTATCGTCCAAAGTCCGGAACAGCGTTTCTTTCGCCAGATCGTATCCGTGCGCGCGATCGCTGCCGATGCACACGCCGACCGCGCCCGGCGCGCATCCCTGGCCTTGCGCCTGCCAAACCGCGTGGAGAATCGCTTTGCGAACGCCTTCCAGATTCCGGTCCGCCCGGCCCAGATGATCGAGCTCGGCAGGCAGCGAATACTGTATGTTCTTGTTTTCGCAGCCGCCTCCTTTGAGGATCAACTTGACTTCGATTTCATCCTGCTCCCATTGTTCGAAATGAATCACCGGCGTTTCGATGCCGAGGTTATCCCCGCTGTTTTTTCCGGTAAGCGAATCCACCGAATTCGGTCGCAGCTTGCCGCGGCGCGTCGCTTCGGCGACCGCTTCGCGAATGGATTTTTTCAACGTGATCTGGTTTACCCCCACCGGCGTGTGGACGATAAACGTCGGCATCCCCGTGTCCTGGCATATGGGTCCGGCATCGTCGGCGGCCATGTCGATGTTCGAAGCGATAATGCTCAGGGCCTGCGCGGATTGCGTGCCCGGCGTTTCATGGGCGATGGCAAGCCCCATGGCTTCACGCACATCGGGTGGCAGGTTGGTCGAAGTTTGCGTGATCAGCTCGACCAGGCTCTCGTGCAGAAATTGCATCACTTGATTTTAACTTGTGCGGTCAGGTCGAGCTTGGCGATCGGATTCTTACTCGTAAAATCGACCACCACGCCGGCATCGCTTACATCGCGCACCGTTCCCGGAAAATCATCCTCGCTCAGGTGAACGGTCACGCTTTGGCCCCGATGGAGACCAGCTCTGAGGGACGCTGCGGCCGGCAAAATTACCTGCCAGGAAGTGAGTTCGGTGGCGATCTGAACCAGATCCTTGATCGCCGGGTCGACCGGATCTCCAGCGTTGACCTTGCGCGCCAGGACGACTCCGTCGGCGGGCGAATGAACGTCGCCGGAGGTCAGCGCGGCCTTGGCGCGCTCCAGCGCCTGCGTCTTTTCCGCCACTGCCCGATTGGCCGCATCGAGATCGCGCCCAACCGATTCCACGTGATCTGTGGCGCGCTTCGCTGCGGCATCGCTCCGGTCCAGCGCGGCTTTGGCATCCTTGTAATCCTTTTCGGCTTTTTCGAACGCAAGCCGCGGAGTCGCGCCAGCATCCCACAGGCCTTTCTGGCGGTTGTAGGCTTTCTCGGTCTGATCGACCTCGTTATGCGCGCGGCTTTGTTCCGCTTCGGCGCGCGACTGTTCCAGTTTCGCGGCAAGCTGTTCGCCGTTCTGCATGGCGATGCGCGCGCCAGTCTGATCCAGATCGAACTGTGCCTGCTGGGCCGCCGATTCCAGCTCCGGGCTACGAATCTTCCCCAGCAGTTGGTCCTGATACACTTCCTGGCCGGGCTCGACGAACCAGCTTTCGAGCACGCCCTGGATCGGTGCCGCGACCGCGAGAGTGTTGCGCGGCTGCACCGGACCGGAGAGGACGAACTCCGCAGGTGCAGCCAAAGGAACCGGCGCGGGTTTCGGAGCAGGCTTGCGGGTCCGCCGGACCAACAAGACTCCGCCGGCCGCAAGCACCAAGACAAGCGCTAAAACCGCCCCCGCGACTCGCCAAGTTCGGCTGGTCATCACGAAAGCCATAATAACCGCTCCGTTACGGCCGCGCCTACCGGCGTGAAACGAAACCGAAGTTTCCTTGAGTGGATGCGAGCGCGGCTGTCGTAAAATGGCCGCATGGCGCTCAAATTTACGACTTCCTATGTGGAAGATTCGATCGCGCTGTTCCGGCAATATAAGAAGCTCGCCGAGCGCGCGATGGCGCAGGTGACCGACCCGCAGCTTTATCAGGCGATCGACCAAGAAAACAATTCTATTGCGATTATCGTGAAACACATGGCCGGAAACATGCGGTCGCGCTGGACCGATTTTCTCACCAGCGACGGCGAAAAACCGGATCGCGACCGCGACTCCGAGTTCGTGTTACCGCCGGCGACCCGCGCCGCACTGATGGAATCCTGGGAGCGCGGGTGGGCCTGCCTGCTCGGAGCGCTCGAACCGCTTTCAGACGCGGATTTGACCCGCACCATCACCATTCGAGGCGAAGCTCATTCGGTGATGCAGGCCATCAACCGGCAGGTCGGGCATTACTCGTATCACGTGGGGCAAATCGTGATGCTGGCGAAACATTATCAGCATCAGAACTGGAAGCCGCTGACGGTTCCGAAGAATAAATCCACAGAATTCAACCGGCGGGTAGCAGCCGGCGAAGTCAGCCAACGCTAAATAGCAAGAACCGCGGATGGATGCCGGTCAGCGTCCATCCGCGGCCTAAAACAACGCCAGCTAAAAAGTGATCCGAGCCGCGACTTGCAGACGCCGGGCTTGTGTACCGTCCGGGAACCCTCCGTCGGATAATCCATAGCCGAAGGCCGTCGGTGTGTAGGTGAGTACGCCCTTCGCCTCGGTATAGGCCTGCGTCGCCAGGCTGGTCGGCGACCAGTTGTTCGCGATATTAAATGCCTCGAACATCAGGCTGAGGTGGATGTTCTCTTTGGGAATCGGAATGTTCTTGGTCAAACGGAAGTTTTCCTGCTGCACCCACGGAGTGTACAGACTGTTCACCGGAAAGAACGGAACGCGGAAGTTTCCGTTAAAGCCGTCAAGTGCGTCGGCGCTGTACAACATGCCGGTTACCGGGGTATCGTTCAGGTGGATGGTCAGGCTTCCCGTGGGCCGGCCGCTCATCAGGGTAGTGATGCTCGAAAGAGCCCAATTGTTGACAACGTATTTCGCGAAGAGGCTGTTTGAGTGCATAAACTCCGGCGCCCATACAAAGCTGTAGACGAACCGCTGCCTCTGATCGAGTAAGCCGCTGCCCTTGTCGAAACCATATTGTCCGTTGTAAGTCCACAGCGCGTCGCTGAATCCGAAGATCGCGTTGGTGCCGGCTCCCTGGCCGTCGTCGATTTCATGGGACCAGGTATAAGAGGCTTGCGATTGGAAGCCATGCGAGAAGCGCTTGTCGAAGGTTGCCACCAGCGCGTCGTACCAACTGCTGACGCCGTTGGTTTCCTCGTAAATCGCCCCGAAGTTCGGATTCGGCCGTGCGCCGGTGTAGACGCCTGTGGTGTACGTGCCGACCTTGTTGCCATTGGCGTCGTCGATGGTGTAAGTGAACGGCGCGCCGAGCGCGGGAGCGTTAATATCCTCGGTGCCATACAAATTGACGCCGCGGCTGAAAATTCCCGAAACCGTCAGCACCATGTCCTTGCCGATCTGCCGCTCCACCGCGATCGTAGCCTGCTCGGAATAAGGCGTCTTGAGCTTAGGCGACAGGACGTCCAGCGTGGAAGCGCCCTGCGTCAGTCCGGTCAATGGACCCGATAGGGCGTTTGGAAATACCGGCCCCTGCGCGATCAGCGCGGCGTTACTCAGGTTGTCGGATACCTGATACAAACCGTTGCCGGTTAGAACGTCGTCAAGCAGGCCGCCCACCAGGCGCGCGTAGAACGTGCCCGCCCCGCCGCGAATCACGGTCTTATCGTTCAAGCGGTAGGCGAATCCAATGCGCGGCATCAGATCGAGCGCGCCGGTGTGGAGCGAAGCGCCCGTCAGCGGGAACAATGGATTGGCGGCCGGCGGCGCCGGCGCGATCGTGTGCTCATAGCGCGCTCCGAGCGTCACGGTGAGGCGATCGGTGACCTTCCACTGATCCTGGACATAGAATCCGACGTCCTTAATGGGGTAATCCACAATAGGATTGCCGAAAGTCTGTGAGAATGAACTGTAATTCTTCGCGCCGGTGTTGCCCGTATAATCCAAAGCAAAGTTCGTCACTGTGGAGTACGAATAAGATCCAAACCGGCCGCTGAGGTAGCTGATATCTTCTTGCACGTGTTCGACGGTCGCGCCGAATTTGATCAGGTGCTTGCCCTTCGCCCAGCTCAAATCGTCTGCGAATTCATTGCGCGTCTCCATCGGTTCGACGCGAGGAAGATACGTCAGGGCGTTCCCGACCTGCACGCCGGCCACCGCTACCGAGAGGTAGCCAAGCGCCGGAGTGATGTTCAGGGAATCGAATACATCCGCCTGCCGGTCCGTGTCAAGGCCATAGCGGAATACATTTACCCAGCGGCCGTTGGGAACGAAGGTCCAGGTGGCTTTGCCGTTTCGAACCGCCACGCTATCGTCGCCATTGTCGTTAATTCCCGCGCCGCTGGTCGAGGAAATACCAGTCTGGATGCCCTCGGGTGACAGCCATCGCAGGAAATTGAAGCTCACGCTGAAGGCATTCTTATCGTTGAAATGGTAGTCCAGCCTGCCAAAGTACAGGTCGTTGTCCGCGGTGCGCGGGGTTTGGCTGAAGAAACGCGGCAGCAGCGCGTTGATCGCGTTGCACTGCGCGGTCGACGCGGGGGCTCCGCAGCCGACCCAGGTCTGGGTCGACGTGTTCACGAAACCGGCTTTCACCAGGCTATCGACGATGGGAAAGTTGCGACGCGTGATATCGGCGCTGAGGAAGTAGAACAGCTTGTTCTTGATGATCGCGCCGCCCACTGTTCCACCAGTCTGGACGCGGTGCTCCGGGGGATTGAAAGCCGAAAACGGATCGTGCGCGACAAAGCCGGTGCTGCGCAGAAAATAGAACGCGCTGCCGTGAATGGCGTTGGTGCCGCTCTTGGTCACGGTGTTCACCACGCCGCCCATGGCGCGACCGTATTCCGCCGAGAAATTCGTGGAGACGACCTGAAACTCCTCAACCGCGTCCGCGGACACCTGCGACTGGATGCGCGTGCGGCCGGCGTTCTCGTCATAGAACTGCTCGGTGTTGTCGTTGCCGTCGAGCAGAAACGAATTGTTGCCGGCGACCCCGCGGAACGTCAGCAAGCCGAACGTCGCGTCATTGGTCACGCCCGCCGTATTCAGCACGAAAGAGTCGACGCGGCGGCCGTTGATGGGCAGCTCCATGATGTCGCGCGTGTTGACCACTTGCGAAACGTCCGATTTCGTATCTTCCAGAAGCTGCGCGGCCGCGTTCACTTCCACCGAAGTGGTGGTCTGGCCGACCGCCATCGCCACCGTCAAATTCATGTTCTGGCCGACCTCCAGGTCCAGGTCTTTGGCTTCATAAGTCGCGAATCCGGCAGCGGTGACGGTGACTTTATATCCGGGGCCGGGCAGCAATGCAGGAGCCGCAAAGGCGCCGGAATCGTTGGTTTCAAGCGTGCGAACCACGCCGCGGCTGGCGCTTGAGATCTCAACTTTGGCATGCGGAACGGCAGCGCCGCTCGCGTCCTTGACGATGCCCGAAATCCCCGCCACACCGCCGGCCGCCTGCCCGAAGCACGATGCGGTCATAAGCGCGAACGCTGCCATGAGCGCAAATAGAGATACTGCACGACGAAAACCCATGTGGACCCTCCCTAAAGAATGATGGCCTCAGTCTATCAAAATTGTGTGTCTGTCCGATGAAAAAAATCGGCCGAGGGATACATTAGATCACCATAGCGCGATATCGCGCAAGCCCCGTTATTACTGGACATCAATAGTTATTTGCCGCACAATCTCAGGCATGCGAGCCAAACTTGCAGTACTGCTCCTGGCGAACGGCCGCCGCGGGAGCGCAAGGTATATTTCAAAAATGCAAGACGTGCGCTCCGAATGAATACCGGGAATTGGAAGAAACATTTTCTCCAGCCGCGCTGCAAATTCTCGGCGCTCGGGTTGTGCGGCACACCTCGCGCCTCGAGTAGCGAAGTAGAAACGAGTCCAAAACCGGCGTGATACGCTATCTGGGTGGCGCCGACGCTTCAAGTTAGTACTAAAGAACTCATCATCCGCAATTTTGACGGGAAGACCATTTCCGTTCCTCTGGATCGCGACCGCATCTCGCTGGGACGGTCCAGCGCCAACGAATTGTGTTACCCCGACGACGCCGGGCTTTCCCGCCAGCACCTGGCGCTGGTGCGCGATCCCAGCGAAGGCAAGTGGCAAGTGGAGGACCTGGGCAGCAAGAACGGCACGCTGCTCAACGGCAAGCGCATCGACCGGCCCACGCCGTTCAAGTCCGGCGACCGCATTTCCGCCGGCCATCTGACCATCGAGTTCGCCGGCGCGACTCCAGCCGCCGATTCAAGTACGGTGGTGTTCGTCGAGCATACCGAGAGCGTCTCCAGCGCGTCGACCACGGTGGTGCAAAGCCTCGACGGCGTGCTGGGCCCGCAACCGGACGACATGAATAAGACCTACGTGATGCAGGGCAGCCCGCAGACGCGCGCCCTGATTCGCGCGGGCCGGGAGCTGGCCGGGCATCGCCCTTTGTCGGAGCTCTTCCAGGTCATCATGGATCTGTCCGTCGAAGCCGTGTGCGCGGGCCGCGGAGTCCTGATGACGCTCGAAAACGGCCATCTGGAAGTGCGCGCGCATCGCGGCGACGGCTTCAAAATTTCAGAAACCGTTCGCGACCGCGTGTTGAAAGAAAAAGCGTCGCTGCTGGTGAAAGACGCCCTGAACGACCAGGCCCTGCGCGAGCATCTGAGCATCGTCGCGCAGAAAGTCCGCAGCATGATGGCCGTGCCGCTACAAACCAACGATCGCGTGATCGGGTTGATCTACGTCGATTCGCCGCACCTGATTCGGGAATTCTCGCGCGAAGATCTGAATCTGCTCACCGTGATGGCCAACGTCGCGGCGATCCGCATCGACCACGCGCGTCTGAGCGAAGTGGAAGAAGCCGAGCGCGCCATGGCCAAGGAGCTGCAACAGGCTGCGCTGATCCAGAAGGGTTTGTTGCCCTCGGCCGCGCCCACGGTCGCTGGGCTTGACATCGCGGGAAACACGACCGCCTGCCACACCGTGGGCGGCGATTATTACGACTATATTTCGTTCCCCGACGGCCGCCTGGCAATGCTGGTGGGCGACGTGGCGGGCAAAGGAATGCCCGCGTCGCTCCTGATGTCGAGCCTGCAAGCTCGCGTGCAGGTGCTGTTCGAAGAGGCCGACGACCTGGCCCGCAAAATCGCGCGGCTGAATAAAGCGATTTGCACCAACTGCCCGGACAATCGCTTCATCACCTTCTTCATGACCGTTGCCGATCCAGCCACGGGGGAGCTGGTCTACACCAACGCCGGCCACAATCCTCCGCTGCTGGTGCGTGCGGCCGGAGGATTCGAAAAACTGGCCGGCGGCGGCGTGATTCTGGGGATTCTTCCCATGGCCGTGTACAAAGAATCGCGCGTGAAAATGGAGCCGGGCGATGTGCTGGTGCTATTCAGCGACGGAGTGACGGAAGCAGCGAACCCGGACGACGAAGATTTCGGCGAAGAGCGCCTGGCGCAAGTGGTCGCATCGATGCGAGAGCGTCCAGCAGCGGAGATCGTGGATGCAGTGGAAGCCGCGGTCACCGAGTTCAGCAAGGGAGCTCCGCCCGCGGACGATGTGACGGTAGTGATCGCGCGTAAGACGTAGAATCGGATAAAGAGGCGGTTATGCAGCAACAGTTCGAACGTCGTCATTGAGCGCGACTCAGAGGGGTTTTACGTGGCTTCCGTTCCGCAGTTGCCGGGTTGCCACACTCAGGCTCGTTCGCTCGATGAAGTGATGGAGCGGATCCGCGAAGCCATCGAACTCTGTCTAGAGGTTGACGGCAATCCCGCTGGCAAGCTCGAATTCGTCGGAATCCAGCGCGTCACGGTTGCGTTCGCGGCATGAGCCGAGCCCCGCGCGTGACTGGCGCAGAGTTGGCGTCCGCGTTAACGAAAGCCGGATTCCAGATCGTACGCATTCGAGGCAGTCATCATCTGCTGCGTCACGCGGACGGTCGGCGTACAGTCGTCCCGGTGCATGCCGGGGAAACGATCGGACCCGGCCTGCTCGTGAAGATAACGCGGGATTGCCGAATCACCGTAGAGGAGCTTGTGGATCTCCTTCGAAGCCGATAGATTCAGCAAGAAAGCTCCGCCGGCCGACGATATGACAGTAGTGATCTCGTGCAAGACCTGAAGTGTTACGATCAAGTCGAATGGAACTGGCGATTCAGATACATGTCGAAGAGCTGCCGGAGGGCGTCTTTCTTGCGACCTCGGAGGAACTTCCCGGCTTGGTCGCTCAGGGTCCAACGGTTGCCGAGGCACTCGACATCGCTCGCGACGTTGCAAGGAAACTGATCGAGGCTCAGCGCTAGCGCACCGGAGTCCCTCTCTAATACTTGAACGCCGCGTAGATCATCCCGCCCGTCAACCCGATCATGATAATCGCCGTCGACCAAGCGATCGCATTCTGCCACACATTATTCGTGAATTCCTGCATGATCCGCTTGCGGTTGATCAGCGTCAGCATGTAGAACAGCACGAACGGCAGTAAAACTCCATTTGCCACCTGTGAAAACAACAGGACCTTCAACAACGGCAGTCTCGGGATCAACACGAATCCCGCGCCGCAGGCGATCAGCAGCGTGTACAGCCAGTAAAAAATCGGAGCTTCGCCGAATCGCTTCTCCACGCCCGATTCAAACCCGAGCCCTTCGCAAATGTTATACGCCGTCGCCAGCGGAAGGATCGCGGCCGACAGCAGCGACGCGTTAATCAGCCCGATTGCGAACAACAGCGTCGCGAATTGTCCCGCGAACGGCTTTAGCGCGAGCGCGGCTTCGCCCACATCGTTGATCTCGCCGTGTCCGCTCTTATAAATGGTCGCCGCGCACGCCACCACGATGAAAAACGCAATCACGTCGGTCACAATGCAGCCCACAATCACGTCCCAGCGGCTCAGCGAATAGTGGCGCCGGTCGACCCCCTTCTCGACAATCGATGCCTGCAAATAAAATTGCATCCACGGCGTGATAGTGGTGCCGATCAATCCCACGATCATCACCAGGTAAGAAGGATCGCTGCTGAAACTGCGGAATCACGGTATCATGCAGCGCCAGCTTCCAATCCGGTTTCGCCAGAAATGCGGAGATCGGATAGGCGAAGTAAATCAGCGAAAACACGATCAGCAGGCGTTCCACGGGCTTGTAGCGTCCGCGTACGATGACGACCCATACCAGCGCGGCTCCCGCCGGCACCGCGAAATACTTGGTGACGCGGAACACCGCCATTCCCGAAGCGAGCCCCGCGAACTCGGCCGCAATGTTACCGAAATCCGCCATGCTCAGGATCGCCATCGTGATGAACGTGGCACGCAGTCCGAACTCTTCGCGGATCAGATCGGAAAGCCCCTTGCCGGTGACCGCGCCCATGCGCGCGGCCATTTCCTGCACCACGATCAGAGCGATCGTTGTCGGGATCAGCGTCCACAGCAGCGCGTACCCGAACTTCGCGCCCGCCTGCGAATAGGTAAGGATGCCGCCGGGGTCGTTATCGACGTTGGCCGTGATGAATCCGGGCCCCAGCACCGCGAAAAACGCGAGCAGACGGTACCGGATCAGCGAAAGATTCGCAGTGCGGCGCAGCAGCGGACGTGGAAGATAGTGTTCGCCTCGCAATTAACGAAGGTACTACAGACGGACCCATCGTTGTGCCTTCATCTCGAATCGCGGCAGCGATCCGCGCGGGACCAGCGACACCGGAATGCGCAGAGCCAGCGTGTCGCGCAGCGCCGATTCCAGTCGATGCGCCAGACCATAATCGTCATGAGAGGGCTCCACTTGGATGCTCAGCTCCGACAGCGCGCGCTCCGTGCGAATTTCCACCCGATACTCCGCCACCCCGTCGCAAGCCCGCAGAATCTCCTCGATCGCGCTGGGATACAGGTTGACGCCGCGCACCACCACCATGTCGTCCGTCCGCGCCAGGATTCCGCCTTCGAGCGCGAGATCGCTGCTACCGCATTCGCAAACTGTTTGAGCCGACCGCTCGACAATGTCGCCCGTGCGATAGCGGATCAGCGGCGATCCGAGGCGTCCCAGATTGGTCAGAATCAGTTCGCCTTTCGTCGACGCGCGTCCTGTTAAAGGATCGATGACTTCCGCGAGATAGGAATCGTCAATCACGTGCAGCACGCGTTCCCGCTTCGGGCAAGCGTAGCTCACCGGCCCGACCTCGGTCATGCCGTGATGATCGACGACGCGAGAACCGGGCCATAGCGTCTCGATGCGCGCCTGCGTGGCTTTGATGCTGCCACCCGGCTCGCCCGCGACGATGATCGTGCGCACCTTCGATGGCGCCAAATCGATTCCTTCTTCCGCCGCCGATTCCCCCAGCCGAATCGCATAAGTCGGCGTGCAGCACAGCACCGTCGCATGATTATCGAGAATCGCATGCAGGCGTGCGCTGCTGCGCATCCCGCCTCCCGGAATCGCCAGGCAGCCCAATCTTGACGCCGCATCGAACGCGACCCAGAACCCCAGAAAGGGTCCGAACGAAAACGCGAAAAAGATGTGGTCGCCCGCGGAAACGCCTGCGGCGCTAAAAACCCGCTTCCAGTTGCCGACCATCCAGTCCCAGCTTTCAGGCGTATCCAACCAGCGCAGCGGCGCTCCGGTGGTTCCGTTGGTCTGGCTGAATCGCGTGTACCGCTCGAGCGGATACGTCAAGTTCGACCCGAAGGGCGGATGCGCGTGCTGGTCCTGAATCAGCTCGTGCTTAAGGGTAAAGGGAACATTTTCGAAAAACCATTCAAGACTGGGAATGTTCGGATCGATCCCGGCCAGTTTTGTGGAATAGAAAGGATTACGTCCGCCGATCTCAGAGAAAAGCGCGCGGAGCTTCGAGAGTTGCATCCTTAATCGGCGGCGGCCATCGACTCCGTCAGCGGCTTGCCGTGGGCGAGCGGCGCCGGAATGTTCCCGGCAAACTCAGCCATAGCTTCGTACATCGGCTCGAAATCCTTCAGCCAGTTGCCGATCAGGCAATCCGTCACGTCGCCATGCAGGTGCGGATATTTTTTCAGGAACCCGCGGAAGCTGAACTCGTGATCGTAAAACGCGTACACCAGGCGGCGCATGGATTCGATGCGTTTGCAGAACTCGGCGCCGTAGGCGGTGAATCGTTCGGCGGAAAAGTCTCCATCGGTCAGCGCGGCGTCGGCAGCGTCGGCGGCCAGCTCCCCGCTGCGCAGCGCCAGCATTACTCCCGAGGAAAACACGGGATCGAGAAACGCGAACGCATCGCCCGCTAGCACCAATCCGTCGGCGGCGCAGTAGCGCGAACGATAAGAATATTCTCCCGTGATCCGGTACGGCCCGAACTGCTCGCCAACCGCAAGATGCTGCTGCACCCAGACATTCTTGGCGACTTCCTGATGAAAAATCTCCTTCAGATCGCGAGTCGTTTTCATCAGGTAATCTTTTTCCGCCACCACCCCCACGCTGACCACGTCGCCAGCCAGCGGAATGTACCAGAACCAGCCTTTTTCTGGAACATAGGCCACGGTAGTCGCGCCTTCGTCGACGCCGGGGTCGCGTTGCGCGCCCTTATAATAGGTCCACACCGCGATCTTGTTCAGGTACGCATCGCGGATCTTCCAGCCGTTGCGCGTTACGAAAAACGCATCGCGGCCGCTCGCGTCGATGGTGATGGGCGCGCGAAACTCGCACTCTGCCCCGCTCTTGTCGACAGCCTTCACCCCTTTGATCGCGCCATTCTCGCGGATCGGCTCGCGTGCCGTGGTCTCTTCGATCACCTCGGCGCCCTTTTCCCGAGCGTTATCCAGCAGCATCTGGTCCAGCTCGCTGCGCAACACCTGCCAAGTCTGCGCGGCCTCATGTTTCAGGTGCGTGTGAAAGTAAAACGGCTGCGATGAGCGCCCGTCCTCGCTCACAAACTGGACGCTGAACTTCTTCACAAAGTGCGACTTCTTGATCTTGTCCAGCACGCCCAACCGTTCCAGGGTGAAGAATCCATACGGCAGCAGCGATTCGCCAATGTGATAGCGCGGAAATTTTTCCTTTTCGAGCAGGACGACTTTGCGGCCTTTTTGGGCCAGAATGGCGGCTGCGGTGGACCCAGCGGGTCCGCCGCCGATGACGATGGCATCGTAGTCAGGCATATCGGGCGCTGCGATGTTCGGGCAGGAAGAAATCGTGCAGCAGCTTGTCCACTTGCAGCAAACCGTCTCGCGATAAAGTCAGATCGTCGCGATCCGGCGCCAGGAATCCGCGCTCACGCAGATTCGCCAGGGGACTGGCAAAGCGCTCCTCTACGTTGACTCCGAACTTAGTCTCAAAATAATCACGATGAACCTGCCCCAGCTTCATTTGCAGAATCAGCTCGCGGATCATGCGCTCTTCCGCGGTCGGCGTCAGCGCCCGGAAGATAGGAAGCTTGCCCGCCTGGAGCGACGCTATATAAGGATCGAAATCGTGCAGGTTTTGAAAATGCGTCCCGCCGACGTGGGAGAACGACGCCACGCCGAGCCCGATCATGTCCGCGCCGGTCCACAACAGGTCGCGATACAGGAACTTCGTGCGCGACGGATCTTTCACCACCGCATAGGCGCTGGCCACGCTATACCCGGCCTTTTCCATTTCGCCGAACGCATAGTCCACCCAGCCGCGTTTGGTCTTCCAGTCGGCCACTGGAGCCACATCCTGGCCGTGAATTCTCATCTCCTTCACCAGCGTGGTATTATACGGCACTTCCATCTGATAAATCGTGACGCTGTCGGGAGAAAGTGCGATCGTTTTACGAACGCATTCTTTCCAATTATCAGTCGATTCGCCAACCATTCCGGCAATTAGGTCGACATTAATCTGTGGGAATCCGATGGAGCGTGCGAAGTTATAAGCACGGTCCACTTCTTTCGACCGATGGGCCCGGCCGTTGACTTCCAGGATACGATCGTCAAAATTCTCAATCCCCAGGCTCAGTCGGGTGACTCCCAGATCCTTGATAACTCGAAGCTTACCTTCGGTCAGCGTGCCCGGCTCGCACTCGAAAGTCACTTCTTCGGCTTGGTCCCAGGGAAGAATCTGCTTCATCCGGTCGACCACGCGAGTCAGTTGTTTCGACGATATAAAGGATGGCGTCCCGCCACCGAAATAAATGAACTTAGGTTTACGCCCGCCGATAAATGGTTTCTTTGAATACAAAGAAAGCTCTTGAATTGCGGCGTCTATATACGCTTCAATTTCATCGGCGTGTTTGTCCGTGTAGACCTTGAAATAACAGAAATGGCAGCGCTTGCGGCAGAACGGGATGTGCAGATACACTCCCAACGGCGTTCCCGGAGCCGGCGCCCGGTCCAGCGCGCCGAAAGCTTCCTGGACCCGATCCGGGGTCCAGAAGGAATACGGCGGGTAGTTCGAAACGAAGTAGTTGCCGGGCGTAGTTTCTTCCGCGAGGCGCGCGTCGTTAAGGGTTTCAGTGCTCATGAGCGGATCACGCGGACCAGATATATTGTACAACGCTGCGGGCATCGCTCCCGGCCGAGGCTCGAATAGGGGCTTGACGCCGGTCATGAATCGCACTACTCTGTTCACTGCGTAAGTTCCATCCGCTGTGGAAACTTTCGCGTTACTGCGTGATCTAACTTGGCATATTACGGCGTCGCAGGAAATACTCTTGCGACGGTATATGATCCGGCAATGAGCGGGTCTAAGCTGGGACCTTAACCGCCGCCCCTTCGAAGCGTTTCTGGCGGCGCGAAGTGGATGGGTTTGCCGTGGCGCAGATCTTTCACCGCAGCTCGAACAGCCTCGCGAAGGTCAGCATTGTTGCGTGCTCTCCTCCTGGTCTCAGGGATCGTCTGGGCCGCCTACAGGTTGAACGCCGGCGCGTTCACCACCGCCGTCGATCGTCAATCGCGACCAGCCGGTGCCCTTCAGCCATAAACACCACGTGGGTGACGACGGCATCGATTGCCGCTACTGCCACACGTCTGTCGAGACCTCGGCGTTCGCAGGCATTCCTCCCACCGAAACCTGCATGAGCTGCCACTCGCAGATCTGGACCAATGCCGACATGCTGGAGCCGGTCCGGGCCAGCTACCGGACCGGCAAATCGCTCGAATGGATCGCGCGTCCACGATTTGCCGGACTTCGTGTACTTCAACCACAGCATTCATGTGAACAAGGGCATCGGCTGCTCCACCTGCCACGGCCGGGTCGACAAGATGCCGCTGACGTGGAAGGTCAACACGCTGTACATGCAGTGGTGCATCGAGTGCCACCGCAATCCGGAGCGCAACGTCCGGCCGAAATCGAGGTGTTCAACCCGGCCTACGAGACTCCGGCGCCGAATCAGGATGAGATCGGGCCGAAGCTGGTCGCCGAATACAAAATTCAGAGCCTGACGGACTGTGTGACGTGTCATCGGTGATGAACGACATACTGGCGAAGTCTGGAAGAACTGGCGCAGACCGAGGAGTTTCGCGCCTTCGTCGAAGACGAGTTTCCGAATCGCACGCCGGACTGGAACGATCCGCGATCCCGCCGCAGATTCCTGACGCTGATGGGAGCGTCGTCGGCGCTCGCCGGCGCGTCGGCCTGCACCGTGCAGCCGAAGGAAATGATCGTTCCCTACGTGCGCCAGCCGGAGGATTTTGTTCCCGGCAAGCCGCTGTTTTACGCCACGGCGATGAGCATCGGCGGGCGTCGCGACGGGCCTGCTGGTCGAAAGTCATCTGGGACGTGCCCACCAAGATCGAAGGCAATCCGCAGCATCCCGCGAGCCTGGGCGCCACCGACACATTCATGCAGGCCAGCGTTCTGACGCTGTACGATCCGGACCGCTCGCAGACTGTGACTCGCAACGGGCACATCAACACGTGGGGCAATTTCCTGACGGCGCTCACCGACGAGCGCGATGTCGCCGGATTGAAGAAAGGCGGCGGGTTCCGGATCTTGACCGGGACGGTGACCTCGCCGACGCTGGCCGCACAGATCCAGGAATTTCTGACGGCGTATCCGGAAGCGAAGTGGCATCAGTATGAGCCGTGCGGGCGGCATTCGGCGCGGGCAGGATCGATGGCGGCGTTCGGGAAGCCGTTCAACACGATCTACCGCTTCGATCGGGCCAACGTGGTCGTTTCGCTGGATGCGGATTTTCTGTGCTCGGGAATGCCGGGCGGATCTGCGCTACGCGCGCGATTACAGCGCGACCGGCGGCGCGCGGCGGCCGAAGACCCAGACGCCACGCCGCCGCGGCTGTACGTCGCCGAAGCGACTCCTTCGATCACCGGCGGCATGGCGGACCATCGCTTCCGGATGCGGACCGCCGATGTCGAGTCATTCGCGTCGGCATTGCAATCGGGCAACGCGGCGACGCCGCGCAGTCGCGGCGATCTTGAAGGACCTGAAAGCGAATCGCGGCGCGAGCATCGTGATCGCCGGCGAGCATCAGCCGCCACGGGTCCACGCTATCGCTCACGCGCTCAACCAGACGCTCGGCAATACCGGCAAGACCGTCATCTACACCGACCCGGTCGAGGCGAATCCCGTCGATGAGATCGCCTCGCTCACGCGAACTCGTGAATGATATGCAACAGCGGCGCCGTGGAGACGCTGCTGATTCTCGGCGGCAATCCCGTTTACGATGCCCCCGCCGATCTGCAATTTCCTCGACGCGCTCAAGAAAGTGAAGTTCCGCGCGCACCTGGGCTCTACATCGAACGAGACCGCGGAGTGGTGCCACTGGCACGTGCCCGAAGCGCATTACCTGGAATCCTGGAGCGATGCGCGCGCCTACGACGGGACCGCGTCCATCGTGCAGCCGCTGATCGCGCCGCTCTACGACGGAAAATCGGCGCACGAAGTGATCAATGTCCTGCTGAATCGCGCCGACCAGACCGCGCACGAGACGGTGCGCGATTACTGGCAGACCCAGCATAAAGGCGCGGACTTCGACGATTTCTGGCAGATCTCGCTGCACGACGGCGTCATCGCCGGAACGGCGTTTCCCGAAAAACCGGCGCCTGCCGCGAAAATCCCCGATGCCACCGCGACCGCGGCCACTGGGCTTGAAATTGTGTTTCGTCCCGATCCTGCCGTGGGCGACGGAGCCATGTCGAACAACGCGTGGCTCCAGGAAATGCCCAAGCCGCAGAACAAAATGACCTGGGACAACGCCGTCTGGATTTCGCCCAAGAGCGCGGAGCACTACGGTGTCACCACCGGCGACGTCGTCGAGATTCAGGTCGGGGGCCGCAAAGTGCGATGGGCCGGTGTGGGTCCTGCCGGGACATGCCGATGAATCGATGACCGTGCATTTCGGCTACGGGCGCACGCGCGCGGGACGAATCGCCAACGGTGTCGGATTCAACGCGTATCGCGCTGCGGGCCACGAACGCGCTGTGGCACGTGAGCGGCGCGAGCATCGACACGCAAATCGCGCGGCTACAAGTTCGCCAACACGCAGCACACCCAGACCATGGAGGAGCGCGATCCGTTCCGCGCCGCCACTCTCGCCGAGTATCACAGCGACCCCGAATTCGCGCGCCCCGAAGAAAATAAGGTGCCGGACGAGCACACGCTGTTCCCGCTGTGGCAGTACAACCAGCACAAATGGGGCATGTCGATCGATCTCAACGCATGCGTCGGCTGCCAGGCGTGCATGGTCGCGTGCCAGTCGGAAAATAACATCGCCGTCGTCGGAAAGGAGGAGGTCGCCAAGGGCCGCCACATGAACTGGCTGCGCGTGGATCGCTACTATCAGGGCTCGCTCGACGATCCGGAAATGTATTTCCAGCCGGTGCCGTGCATGCATTGCGAAAACGCGCTGTGCGAGCTGGTGTGCCCGGTGGCCGCGACGGTCCACAGCGGCGAAGGGCTGAACGAAATGGTCTACAACCGCTGCGTCGGCACGCGGTACTGCTCCAACAACTGCCCGTATAAAGTGCGGCGGTTCAATTTTCTTCCTGTATTCCGATTGGGACACGCAGAGCCTGTACGGCGTCCGCAATCCGGACGTTACGGTGCGCAGCCGCGGCGTGATGGAGAAGTGCAGCTACTGCGTGCAGCGCATCAATCGCGCGAAAATCGACGCCGAAAAAGCAGGATCGGCCGATTAAGGATGGCGAAATCGTCACGGCGTGCCAGCAGGCCTGCCCCGCGCAGGCGATCGTGTTCGGCGATCTGAACGATCCCAACAGCCGCGTCGCCAAGCTGAAGCAGCCAGCAGCGCGATTATCGGCCTGCTCGAAGAATTGAACACGCGTCCGCGCACCACGTATCTGGCGCGGCTGCGCAATCCGAATCCGGATCTGGAGAAGGGATGAGTCATCGAACCTGAAGATCAGCGAATCGACGCGGTAGCCACCTCGATCCCGGGCCAAGACAAAGTCCTCGGGCCGGGCCACGACTTCGGCACCGTCACCGACAAGATCGGCGGCGTGGTCTACCAGCCGTTCCTGCAAGACGCCGCCGCAGATGTTCATCGGCTTCGCGTGCGCCTTCATGCTGGTGAACGTGCTGCTGGTTGCGGTGACGTGGCTGTTCTACACGGGCGTCGGCATCTGGGGCATCGTGATCCCCATCGCCTGGGGATTCGCCATCGTCAATTTCGTCTGGTGGATCGGAATCGGCCACGCGGGCACGCTGATTTCGGCGATCCTGCTGCTGCTCAAACAGGACTGGCGCACGTCGATCAACCGCTTTTCCGAAGCCATGACGCTGTTCGCCGTGGCCTGCGCCGGCATGTTTCCGATTCTGCATCTGGGACGGCCGTGGCTCGCCTATTGGCTGCTGCCCTATCCCAACACGATGTGGCTGTGGCCGCAGCCGCGCAGCCCGCTGATCTGGGATGTGTTCGCGGTCTCGACCTATGCCACGGTCTCGTTCATTTTCTGGTTCACCGGGCTGATTCCGGATTTCGCCACCATGCGCGACAAGCGCCGGCGACTCCGTGGCCCGGAAGATCTTCGGCATGCTCGCCATGGGCTGGCGCGGATCGGCCAAGCATTGGGCGCGGTATCAGAAAGCCTACCTGCTGCTGGCCGGACTTTCGACGCCGCTGGTGGTTTCGGTGCACTCGGTGGTGAGCTTCGACTTCGCAGTGGCGATTCTGCCCGGCTGGCACACCACGATTTTTCCGCCTTACTTCGTCGCCGGCGCGATTTATTCGGGATTCGCCATGGTGCTGACGCTCGCGATTCCGGTGCGCCGCTGGTACCACCTGGAAGACCTGATCACCATGCGCCACATCGAGTGCATGGCGAAAGTGATGCTGGGCACCGGCCTGATCGTCGCCTACGGATATGCGATGGAAGCGTTCATGGCCTGGTACAGCGGCAATCAGTATGAGCGCTACGCGTTTGTACAACCGCATGTGGGCGGGCGGCTACTGGTGGACCTACTGGCTGCTGATCCTCTGCAATATCGCTGATCCCGCAACTGCTGTGGTCGCGCAAGATTCGCATGAACGTCCTGGCGCGTGTTCTGCATCTCGCTGGTGGTCAACGTGGGCATGTGGCTGGAGCGTTTCGTCATCGTCGTCACCAGCCTGACGCGCGATTTCGTGCCGTCGTCCTGGGGCATGTACTATCCGACGATCTGGGATTGGAGCACCTACGCCGGAACCATCGGCGTCTTTCTGTGCCTGATGTTCCTGTTCATTCGCGGCCTGCCCGCGATCTCGATTTTCGAAATGCGCGAAGTAGTCCACGCAACACTGGAGCCGACGCATGCTCACGGAGACTAAAGCTGCCGGACAACTCGAGCGCATCTACGGTCTGATGGCCGAGTTCGACCAGCCCGAGCCTCTGCTCGACGGCCGCGCATGAGGCGCGCGGCGGCGGGGTATCGCGCACATGGACGCGTATTCGCCGATGCCGGTGGAGGGACTGGCGGAGGCGATCGGGTTCCGCAGCACCATGGTGCAGCGCCTCGTCTTTATCGCCGGATTGCTGCGGCGCCACCGGCGGATTCACGCTGTGCTGGTGGATGACGGTGGTCGCGTATCCGCACATCGTCGCCGGACGGCCGCTGAATAGCTGGCCCGCGTACGTGCCCATCACGTTCGAATCCATGGTGCTGATTGCGTGCCTCACGGCGGTGATCGGGATGCTGGCGCTCAACGGGCTCCCGCAGCCGTATCATCCGGTATTCAACGTGAAAGCGTTCGAGCGCGCCTCGCGCGACCGTTTTTCCTGTGCATCGAAGCGACCGATCCGAAGTTCGATCTGGACGCCACGCGGCGAGTTTCTGGAGCGGCTGAATCCGCGGGAGGTGATGGAAGTTGCGCCGTAGCATCTCGCTGCTTCGCTGGCTCGTGCGTTCGCGCTGGCCGGCTGCCGCCAGGATATGCACGATCAGCCCCGCTACAAACCTCTCGCCGCCACCGACTTCTTCGGCGACGGCCGATCCGCGCGGCCGGAGGTGGAAGGAACCGTGGCGCGCGGCCACCTGCGCATCGATCAGGCCCGCTACACCGGAAAAGTAAACAGCGAGGACGTAGACTACTTCCCGTTCCCCATCACGCAGAGCGGATCTGGAGCGCGGCCAGGCAGCGATTCAATATTTACTGCTCGCCGTGTCACAGCCGCATTGGCGACGGCAATGGGATGGTGGTGCGCCGCGGATTCCGCCAGGCGGCGTCCTATCACACCGATAAGTCTGATCAAAGCGCCGGTGGGACATTTCTTCGACGTCATCACCAACGGTTTCGGCGCGATGCCCAGCTACGCTTCGCGCGTCGAACCCGACGACCGGTGGCGCATCGCCGCCTATATCCGCGTCCTTCAGCTCAGCCAGAACGCGCAGGTCGACGATGTTCCCGCGGATCTGCGCGGCGAGCTCGATAAGAACGCGATCACTCCGAAAGCGGTGGAGCCGATTCCATCGCCCGCGCCGCCAGCCAATAAGGAGCCAGCCAAATGACCGCGGCCGATCCCGTCAGCACCCAGCTCGGACAATGGCAGCAGCGCTCCCTGCTGGTTGGAATCGCCGGAGTTCTGCTGGCACTGGTCGGGCTGATTCTCGACCGCGAGCAATTCCTGCGCTCTTATCTTTTACGCGTATCTGTTCTGGACCGGCATGGCGCTGGGCTGCCTGGGAATTCTGCTGCTGCATCACACCGTCGGCGGCAAGTGGGGCATGGTGATCCGGCGGATGTGCGAGGCGGGTGCGCGCACGCTGCCCTACATGTTCATCTTTCTGATTCCGATTCTGGCCAGCCTGCCTACCTTATATGTATGGGCGCGGCCGGAAGCGGCGCACGACGCCAATCTCCAGTGCAAAGCGGCATATCTGAACATCCCCTTCTTGATCGGCCGCGCGGTGTTCTATTTCGCTGGTGTGGACGTTCTACGCGTACCGGCTCAGCGGCTGGTCGGCCGTGAACAGGATCGCACGCGGCGATCCGCACCTGATCGAGCAAAATGCATCGAACCAGCGCGCCCGGGCTGGTGGTGTTCACGTTCGTCACCACCTTCGCGTTCGTCGACTGGATCATGTCGCTGGAGCCGCACTGGTTTTCGACCATCTACGGCGCCATGTTCCTGGTGGGCCAGGTGCTGGAGGCGTTCGCATTCATGATCGCGCTGGTGATCGTGCTGTCGCAGCCGGCCTCCGCTCAAGGATTACGTGACCAAGCAGCATCTGCACGACCTGGGCAACATGATGTTCGCGTTCATGGTGCTGTGGGCGTACCTGTCGTTTTCGCAATTCCTGATCATCTGGGCGGGCAATCTGCCGGAGGAGATTCCCTGGTATCTGCGGCGTCTGCGCGGCGGGTGGGGATGGGTGGCGCTGACGATCGTGATTTTCCATTTCGCGGCGCCTTTCGTGCTGCTGCTGATGCGCGGCGTCAAGCGCCACGCGGATCGTCTGCTGAAAGTCTGCATGTTGATGATCGCCATCCGGATCGTGGATGTGTACTGGATCGTCGAGCCGGCGTTCTATAACCAGCAGCTCAAAGTTCACTGGACTGGATTTCGTGACGCCGGTCGCGGTCGGCGGATTGTGGCTGGCGGTGATTTTTCTGGCAATTGAAATCGAGCCCGCTGGTTCCGCTGCGGGATCCGCGGCTGCAGGGCGCGCCCAGGGAGACGGTGGCGTTCTAGATGGAACACACGGAACACATCGAACAGCCGGGGCATGAGGTCGAAGACGCTCACGTCGATGCCGGTGGTGGTGACCCTGGCATGGCCTCGCCGTTGGAGCGATGTTGGTCGCGCTGTTGGTGTATGGAATTTTTCGATATCTGGCGGACCATCCCTTGAGCGAAATGCCTTCCAATCCTATGGCGGAAACCGCGACCCAGCAGTTCCCGCCGGCGCCGCGCATGGAAGAGCATCCCGCCATCGAGATGCAGGAGTTGCACGCGCAGGAAGACAAAATTCTGTCTACCTATGGCTGGACCGACAAGCCGCTCGGAATCGTGCGGATTCCGATCGACCAGGCCATGGAGCTGCAATTGCAGCGCGGCTTCCCGGTCAAGAAAGGAGGCGGCCAAGAAATGAAGCTGCTCTTTGCTTTAGCACTACTCGCAGGAGCCGTTTTCGCGCAGGCGTCTCAGACCGCCTACAAGCCGCCCGCCGCTGCGCAACGTCGGCATCGATCAGAAAATGGGAGCGCAAGTTCCGCTCGATATCCCGCTTACCGACGAATCCGGCCGCACCGTCACGCTGCGCCAGTACCTGGGAAAACCCGTGATTCTCGCGCTGGTCTATTATCAATGCCCGTCGCTGTGCAACATGATTCTGAACGGCGTGGTTCGCAGCCGTCGCAGGCCTTCAGATGACCGCGGGCCAGGAATATGACGTGGTCGCGGTCAGTTTCGATCCGCGCGAAACTTCCGAGATGGCGGCTGCTGAAAAAAGAGTCCTACCTGAAGGAGTACAACCGCGCCGGTTCCGAAAACGGCTGGCATTTTCTCACCGGCCCCGAAGCCTCCAGCCGCTCGCTGGCCGATTCGGTCGGCTTCCGCTACGCCTATGACGCGCTACCAATCAGTACGCGCACGGCAGCGCGATCATGATTCTGACGCCGGAAGGCAAAGTAGCCCGCTATTTCTACGGCATCGATTATCCGGCGCGCGATGTAAGGCTCGGCTTGGTGGAGGCGTCCGAAGGCCGCATCGGCTCGCCCGTCGACGCCGGTGCTGCTGTACTGCTATCACTACGATCCGGCCAACGGGAAGTACGGACTGGTGATCATGAACGTGCTCCGCATCGGCGGCTTTCTGACGTTGGGGTGTCTGCTGACGTTCATGCTGGTGATGTTCCGCCGCGATTTTCGCGCGGCGAGGGCTACGTAATGGGCGTCTTTTCCATATTTCCGCCGCGCGCCTCCACCACCGCCGGGCCAGGTGGACGCGCTGTACGTCTACCTGCTGGTAGTCAGCATCGCGATGACGGCTGCTGATTTTCGTCTGCGGTGATCGTCTTTGCGTTCAAATACCGCCGCCGAAGCCCGGACGATCCGCCTCCCAAACCGATTCACGGCTCGATTCCGCTCGAAATCACCTGGAGCGTGATTCCGTTCTGGCTCATGCTGGTGATGTTCGCCTGGGGGACCAAGCTGTATTTCGAAAACTACACGCCGCCGCGCGACACCCTGGATATCTACGTCACCGGCAAGCAGTGGATGTGGAAAATTCAGTATCCCGACGGCCAGCGCGAAATCAATGAACTGCACGTGCCCACCGGCCGCCCCGTGAAGCTGACGCTGGCGAGCGAAGACGTGATCCACAGCTTCTATCCTGCCCGCCTTCCGCCTGAAGCACGACGTGGTGCCCGGCAGCTACCAGACCTTCTGGTTCCAGGCCACCAAGCCCGGCCGCTATCACATCTTCTGCGCCGAATATTGCGGCACCAACCACTCCGAGCATGATCGGCTGGGTCACGGTGATGGAGCCGGCCGCGTATCAGAACTGGCTGGCCGGCGGCGCCACCGGAAGCTTCGATGGCGGAGCAGGGCGAGAAATTGTTCGAGCAGTACGGCTGCGTATCCTGCCACGTGCTCGACCAGCAGGGCCGCTGCCCGTCGCTGCGCAATGTTTACGGGCATCCGGTGCAGCTCGACGACGGGCGCACGGTGCTCGCCGACGAAGCCTATCTTCGCGAATCGATTCTCAATCCCAACGCGAAAATCGTGAAGGGATACCAAGCGCGACATCATGCCGGTGTTCCAAGGGCAGATCAGCGAGGAGGCGCTGCTGCAACTGATCGTCTACATCAAGAGCCTGTCGCTGCCCACTCCCAGCACCAAGCCCGTGCCTAGCGCGACCAGGGCGGCAAAGCAATGAGGAACTCATCATGAGCACGTTGACCACGGCGTTCCGCCTCAGCACGCCGGAGAACGTACCAACTATCTGAACGCCGACTACGGCTGGAAATCGTGGCTGTTCACCACCGACCACAAGCGCATCGCGCTGCTGTATCTGTTCTCCATCACCGCCTTCTTCTTCGTCGGCGGCGCCTTCGCGGTGGGCATGCGGCTGAATCTGCTTTCGCCCAACGGCCTGTTCGAGCACGACACCTACAACAAGCTGTTCACCATGCACGGGATCATCATGGTGTTCTTTTTCCTGGTGCCCGTCGATTCCCGCAACGCTGGGAAATTTTCTGATCCCGCTCATGATCGGCGCGCGCGACCTCGCCTTCCCGCGCATCAATCTGCTGAGCTGGTACATCTACATCGTCGGCGGCGATCTTCGCGCATCGATCGCCATCGTGCAGCGGCGGCGTCGACACCGGCTGGACCTTCTACGCGCCGTTCAGCTCCACCTATTCGAACACCCATGTGATCCTGGCCGCGATCGGCGTTTTCATTTCCGGATTCTCCTCCATCCTCACCGGCCTGAACTTCATCGTCACGATCCACAAGATGCGCGCGCCCGGCATGACCTGGTTCGCGTCTGCCGCTGTTCGTCTGGGCGCATTACGCCACCAGCCTGATCCAGGTGCTGGGAACGCCGGTGATCGCGATCACGCATCGTGCTGCTCGGCCTGGAACGCATTCTTCACGCCGGAATTTTCGACCCGAACCTGGGCGGCGACCCGGTGCTGTTCCAGCACCTGTTCTGGTTCTACTCGCATCCGGCCGTGTACATCATGATTCTGCCGGGAATGGGCGTGATCAGCGAAATTGTCGCGTGTTTTTCCCGAAAATCGATTTTTGGCTACGGATTCGTCGCCTTTTCGAGCGTCGCGATCGCGGTGCTCGGATTCCTGGTCTGGGGCCATCATCTGTTCGTCGCCGGCCAATCGATGTACGCGAGCATGGTGTTCTCCTTCATCAGCTTCCTGGTCGCCGTTCCCTCCGCCATCAAAGTTTTCAACTGGACCGCGACCATGTACCGCGGGTCGATTTCCTTTGAAACGCCCGATGCTGTACGCGTTCGGATTCATCGGCCTGTTCACCATCGGCGGCTTGACGGGTCTGTTCCTGGCGACCATGGCCGTCGACGTTCACCTGACCGACACCTACTTCGTGATCGCGCATTTTCATTACGTCATGGTGGGCGGAATGGTGATGGCTTACATGGGAGGCATCCATTTCTGGTTCCCCAAGATTACCGGCCGTCTGTATCCCGAAAACTGGGCGAGGCTGGCGGCTGGTGGTGGTCTTCGTCGGATTTAATCTGACGTTTTTCCCGCAATTCATTCTGGGCTATCTCGGAATGCCCCGCCGCTACGCCACCTATGCGCCGAGAATTTCACATGCTCAACGTGCTGTCGACCGCGGGAGCCTCCATGCTGGGAATCGGCTACCTGATGCCGTTGATTTATCTGGCTTGGGCCTGGAAGTACGGGCCAAGGTCGCCGCAGAATCCGTGGCACGCCAAGGGCCTGGAATGGGAGCAGTCGCCCACGCCGCCGCCGACGTTCAACTTTGACGTTCCGCCCGTGGTGACCGAACCCGCGTACAATTATTCCGGACGAGGAGGTGGGGGATGGCGCACACTGACGCCATCCGTTGCGCCACATCACGCGCAAGGCTTGCAGCACCACTTCGACGACAGTGCGCAGCAGCTGGAATCGTCGACGCTCGGGATGTGGGTGTTCCTGCTCACCGAAATCATGTTCTTCGGCGGCATGTTCGGCGGCTACACCGTGTATCGCAATCATGTATCCGGACGCGTTCGCGTCCACCAGCCACTTCATGAACGTCACCATCGGCGCCATCAACACCGGCGTGCTGATTTGCAGCAGCTTCACCATGGTGCTGGCCGTGCGCGCGTCGCAGCTGGGGCAGAAAAAAGCGCTTGATCATGTTCCTGGTGCTCACGCTGATCCTGGGCTGCGTGTTCCTGGGGTTAAAGTACGTCGAGTATCACGAAAAATGGGTGGATCATCACATTCCCGGCCCCGGCTTCCGCTACGCGGAGTCGCAATATTTCCACCAGGCGCAAATTCTGTTTTTCCTGTACTTCGCCATGACCGGCATGCACGCGATGCACATGATTGTGGGCGCGGGCCTGCTGACCACGCTGATTGTCATGGCGTCGCGCAACCGTTTCAGCGCGGAATGGTACACGCCCGTCGAAATGATCGGATTGTATTGGCATTTCGTCGATATCGTGTGGATCTTCCTGTTTCCGCTCTTGTATTTGATCGGACATACATCATGACCCATCAGGTTGTTCCCGTTCAGCACCTACGCCTTCGTATTCATCGCGCTGATTGTCCTGACCATCACCACCGTTGGCGTGTCGAAACTCGAACTGGGCGAGTACAACTTCATCTGCGCGATGACCATCGCCGTCATCAAGGGAACGCTGGTGGTCTGGTTCTTCATGGACGTGCGCCGGTCAAGTTCGATGACCAAACTATTCGTCGGCGCGGGCTTCTTCTGGATGGCGATCCTGCTGGTCTTCATCCTGAGCGATTACCTGAGCCGCGGCTGGCTGCCCTTGCCGAAGTGGTGGTAGCGCGTATATACGCTTCGTATATACTTAAAGCGTGGCGATTACCAAGGTCTTCAAAAGCGGCAACTCGCAAGCCGTGCGAATCCCACGCGATTTTCAGCTCGATACGGACAAAGTGGAAATCGTGCGCCGAGGCGACGAACTCGTGATCCGGAAGCCGCGCAAGAATATGGCGGAGCTCTATGACGTTCCTCACCAGCTTTTCCGATGATTTCTTCAAGAGCGGCCGCGACCAGGGTCTGCCGCAGAAACGCCGGGGCCTTTGATTGCGCTTCCTGCTCGACACCGATATCTGCATTTACATCCTCAAGAACCGTCCCCGATCGGTTCTCGAACGGCTGAAGAAGACCCCGCCCGGCAACGTCGCACTTTCGGTTGTCACCTATATGGAACTCGCATATGGAGCCTGGAAGAGCGATCGCGTGGAACAGAATCTGGCCACTCTGGAGAGGCTAAGGCAAACGATTTCGATCGAACCGCTGGACGAAAACGCCGCCGATGCCTACGGAAGGATTCGAGCCGGCCTGGAGCGTCAGGGCGCTCAGATCGGGGCGCTGGATCTTCTGATCGCCGCGCAAGCGTTAAGCCTCGGCGTCACGCTGGTGACCAATAACGTGCGTGAGTTCTCGCGGATCGACGGCCTGAAAATCGAAAACTGGGCGGCTTAAAGAATCGGCGTTTATCGGCGTTAATCTGTGGCCATTTTAAGCAGCGACCTGCGGAACGCCATCGCGCAATCGCAGCGATCCCTGCGCCAACGCGCTGGTCCGCGGACCCGGCAGAATGATGCCGGTCAGATTCAGCGGATCGGCCAGCGCGATTTCGATCTCTTCGCTCGGCTCCGCCCGACCGCCGAATATGCGCGCAGCAGATCCACCGCTTCCGGCCGCGCGAACTGTTCGCCGACGAAGCCCGAGACGAAGCGGCCGCCGCGAATCTCGCCGCGCGCCTCCATTCGCCGCAGCACGACCAGCAAGTCGCGCCACGCCGGCGCCAGCGTTTCGCGCGCCAGCACGTCGCGAAACACCACGCCCCAGCGGTCCAGCAGCTGCTTCGCGAAGAACTCCGCGTCCGGCTTCGCCGCGTGCCGCGTTCCAGCAGCGCCCAGCGTCCGGCCGCGTGCCGCGGACGCGCACATCCGTCCTCGCCCTTCGCCGCGCCGCCGCTTGGGATCGATCAGCGCGCGCAGATTCTCGAAGCCGTCGGCGGTGACGCAGCCCGGCCGCCACCAGTTCCCAAAGCCCGTCCTCCACTTCGCTCGCCAGGCGCCCGGTGGCGCGCACCAGGTCGTCGAAGAACGACGCCCCGCGCTGTTCGAGCGCCGCCAGCACTTCCTGCGCGGCGATGCGACAGCGGGGCCGGAGTCCATCGCCGCCGGCAGCAAGCCGCGCGGCATCCTCGCGCAGGAAAATCGCCAGCGGCGCGACGCGCGTCGGACGCACCCGGCGCGCGCCCTCGCGTTTCGAGCGCCGGATGCGGCGACAGCCGCCCCCACATCACTTCGCCCGACAGACACAGCCGGTCCAGCCACTCGGGATCGTACTTGCGCGATGCGCCGCGGCAGCACCGTCGATTCCCACGCCGCCGCCGAAATCTCGTAGCCCTGAAGCTGGCGAGAACTGGAACAGTCCGTCGACGCCGTGCAGTTGCGCTCCGGGCGTCAGGTGCTGCCAGCGGCACAGGAAGCGCATGAAATCGGCCGCGGTGACCGGCTCGATCTCGCGCCGCAAACGGCCCAGCGTCAGCCGGTGGATGCGCGCCAGAATGCGCCGGTGGCAGAACTCGCGATCTCGCGTCGGACGAAAATTGCCCGCGCAGGATCTGGCCTTCCGCTTCGAGCTGCGCCAGCGCGATCTCGACGTCGCTCAGCGGCAAGCCCAGCCGCTCGGCCAAGCTCCGCGGCTGTGACCGGACCGATCGAATCCATCCAGCCGCGCAGGACCGCGCAGCGACATCGCCGACGCGATCGCAGGCGCTCCGTCGCCACCCAATGTCGCCGTCGACGGTCGACGCGCGGCCCGCCCGCGCCAGCTCATCGTAACAGCGCGCGCCATTCCGCCACCGGCGGCAGCACGATCAGCGTCAGCAGCGCGTCGTGCAATTCGTCGGCGTCGCGCACCACCGGCCAGGATTCCGCCGCCACCTCCGCGATCGCCGCCGGATCCAGCGCCCCGATGCCCGCCGCGTCCTCGGGCGGCAGCGTCCGCCGCAGCTGCACCGCGCGCGCGCGGCGTTCCTCGAGCGGCGCGTCGTCCAGATACGCGTACGGATTCGCGTTCAGAATCTCGTGCGAGAACGGCGACGGCTCCGGCGTATCGACCGCCACGGTGCGCAGCGGCCCTTCGTCCATGCGTTCCAGGATCGCGATCAGGCCGTCCAGATCCATGGCCTCGTGCAGGCAGTTGTCGATGGTCTCGTTCACCAGCGGATGATCGGGAATGCGGATCTCGCCGGTCAGATTTTCGGCGCACGCCGCCTGATCGGGAAACACCGCGGCCAGCAGATCGTCGGCGCGCATCCGCTGGATCGGCGGCGGCACCTTGCGCCCGCCCTGGAAACGCGGCACCGCCAGCGCGCGCGACGCATTCCATCGCCAGCGCGCGCCGAACATCGGCGCGTCCAGCAGCGCCTGCGTCAGCACATGCTCCACGGTATGCGGCCGCAGAAAACTGAAGACCACTTCCAGCGGAAACGAATGCTGATCGCTCAGCGAAAGCACGCAGCCCGTTGTCGGTCGCCGCCGCCTGCAGCTCGAAATTGAACGTGCGGCAGAAGCGCTTGCGCAGCGCCAGCCCCCACGCCCGATTGATGCGCGACCCGAACGGCGCGTGGATCACCAGCTGCATGCCGCCGCCCTCGTCGAAGAATCGCTCGGCGACCACCGTGTCCTGCGCTGGGCACCGCGCCCAGAGCGCGCGCGCCCGCGCGAACGTACTCGACGGCCTGCTCCGCGCCCGCCGGTCGAGCCCGCACTCGTCGTGCAGAAATCGCGACCGGATCCGGCGACGCCGCAATGATCTCCGCGCAGCTCGCGACACTGCCTGCGACAGCTCGCGCGTCCGCCCCGGAGCCTCGCCGCGCCAGAACGGAATCGACGGCGCCGCGCCGTGCGCATCTTCCACCCGCACGCGTCCCGGCTCGACGCGCTGAATCCGCCAGGAAGTGGTGCCCAGCAGAAGACGTCGCCGGCCATGCTCTCGACCGCGAAATCCTCGTCCACCGTTCCCGACCACCGTGCCCTCCGGCTCGGCGACCACCTGGTATTGCGCGGTGTCCGGAATCGCGCCGCCGGAGGTGATCGCCGATCAGCCGCGCGCCGCGCCGCCCGCGCACGCCGATGATTCACCTGGTCGCGATGCAGAAACGCGCCGCGCCGTCCGCGCGAGGTCGCGATGCCCTCGGAGAGCATCTCGACCACCGCGTCGAAATCGCGCGCGGCCAGCTCGCGATACGGATAGCGCGCCGCGGACCAGCGCGAACAGCTCGTCTTCGTTCCAATCGTCGCAGGCGCACGCCGCGACGATCTGCTGCGCCAGAATATCCAGCGGCGCGCGCGGAATCTCCAGCCGGTCCAGTTCGCCCGCGCGAATCGCGCGCACCAGCGCCGCGCACTCGATCAGCTCATCGCGCGTGGTCGCGAACAGCCGGCCCTTCGGCAGCGCGCCGACCCAGTGTCCCGAGCGCCCGATGCGCTGCAGCGCCACCGCGATCGAGCGCGGCGATCCGATCTGGCACACCAGGTCGACCGTGCCGATGTCGATGCCCAGTTCGAGCGACGCCGTCGCCACCACCGCGCGCAGTTCGCCCGTTTTCAAGCGCTGCTCGGCTTCCAGGCGCAGCGCGCGCGACAGGCTGCCGTGATGCGGCAGCACCGCGTTCTCGCCCAGCCGCTCGCCCAGGTGATGCGCCACGCGCTCCGCCAAGCCGCCGCGTGTTGACGAACACCAGCGTGGTGCGATGCTCGCGCGTCAGCTCGGCCACGCGGTCGTAGATCTCGCCCCACATCTCGTTGCTCGCCACCGGGCCCAGTTCGTCGCGCGGAACCTCCACCGCCAGTTCCATCGCGCGCCGGTGGCCGACGTGGACGATGTGCGCGTTCGGGCTCAGGAATTGCGCCACTTCTTCGATCGGGCTCACCGTCGCCGACAAGCCGATCTTCTGCAGCGCGCCGCCCGCCAGCGCCTCCAGCCGCGCCATCGACAGCGCCAGATGCGAGCCGCGCTTGTCGTCCGCCACGGCGTGAATCTCATCCACGATCAGCGTCCGCACGGACGCGCAGCATCTCGCGCGGCTTCTCCGCCGTCAGCAGGATGTACAGCGATTCCGGGCGTGGTCACCAGAATGTGCGGCGCTTGCTTGCCCATCTGCTGCGCGCTCGGCCGCGGGCGTGTCGCCGGTGCGCACCGCCGTGCGAATCGGCGCAAGCGCGATGCCCTCGCGCGCGCGCCAGCTCCGCGATCCCAGCCAGCGGCATCTCCAGGTTCTTGTGAACGTCGTTGCTCAGCGCCTTGAGCGGCGAAACGTACAGAATTTCCGTGCTCGTTCGGCAGCGCGCCCTCGCGCGCCTGCCGGACCAGCCGGTCGATCGCGGTCAGAAACGCCGCCAGCGTCTTGCCCGATCCGGTGGGCGCGGAGATCAGAACGTCGTGCCCGGCGCGAATTTCCGGCCAGCCCAGCCGCTGCGGCTCGGTTACTGCCGGTGAACCGGGCGTTGAACCAGTCCTGGACCAGGGGATCGGATAAGGCCAGCATCGTATACTTCTATTTTGGCTCACGCTTGCAAGTCGCTGCTGTAACGTTTACCGTTATCCAGTATCCTAAGCTATTGACCTCGCCGCCCTTCGACCGCGAATACCTCGACCGTCTCCGCGACGGAGATCACGCCACCGAGACACACTTTGTCACGCACTTCACCAACGTCATCCGCATCAGCCTGCGCTACCGCCTGCGCTCCTGGGAGCTGATCGAGGACATCCGCCAGGAAACTTTTCTCCGCGTCCTGAACTTCGTCCGGTCCGACCGCAGCCTGGATCATCCCGAGCGCCTGGGGGCCTACGTGCACTCTGTCTGCATCAACGTGATGATGGAGCTGCTGCGCGCCTCCACCCGCCATCCGCCCATGCCCGACGATGCCGAGACCGTCGCCGACCGCCGCGTGAATACCGAGGGCAGCCTGGTCACGCGCGAACGCAAGGAACTGGTTCGCGACGTGCTGGCTACTATGCCTGAGAAGGATCAGCAAATTTTGCGCGCCGTGTTCCTCGAAGAGGTGGACAAAACCGAGATCTGCAAACGTTTCAACGTCGATCGCGACTACCTGCGCGTCCTGGTGCATCGCGCCAAAATCCGGTTCCGGGAGGCCATGGAAAAGGGTGGCCTATCGAAACCGTGAGTTCTTGGCGCTTGTTAAAGAAGGGGGACAGAACTCTGGCCCCCTTCTTTAACAAGCTCCCAAGGATACATGCGCGGGCGAATCACGTATTCTTGCACCTTGCCCATGGCGCCGGAAATTAAATTCGACCGCAAGCGAGTGATCCGCGGCATGGCGATGCTGGCCGCGATCTACCTGGTCATCGTCTACTTGATTCCCAGGCCGGCGGCGATCAAACCGGAAGGCTGGCGGCTGCTGGGAATTTTTCTCGCGACCATCGCCGGGTCGATCGCGCAGCCGATTCCCGCGGGGGCGTTGGTGCTGATCGCCATCATGCTGAGCGCCGTGATCGGAGGGCTGACCATCGACCAGGCGTTGGGCGGATACGCGGACAAGGCCGTGTGGCTCGTCATGGCGGCGTTTTTCATTTCCCGCGCGCTGATGAACTGCGGCCTGGCGCGACGCGTCGCTCTGTTTTTCGTGCGCCTGTTCGGGAAAAGCTCGCTGGGAGTGAGTTATGCGCTGGGGCTCTCGGATTTGGTGCTCGCCAGCGTGATTCCGTCGAACGCGGCGCGCTCCGGCGGCGTGATTTTACCGGTCGCGCGATCGATCGCCGAGCTATATGGCTCGACGCCCGGCGCCACGGCGAATTTGCTCGGGTCGTTTCTGATTCCGTCGGTGTATCAGAGCATCTGCGTCACTTCGGCGATGTTCTACACCGCGCAGGCAAGCAATCCGGTGGCGGCGCGCATGGCCGCCGGCTTCGGATATAACGTCACCTGGCTCGGCTGGATGCTGGCGGGAATCGTTCCCGGCGCGTTGTCGCTGCTGGTGATTCCGCTGGTGGTCATGCGACTGAATCCGCCGCAGATCCGGCACACGCCCGAAGCGCCGGAGTTCGCGGCGAAACAGCTCGCGGCGCTGGGACAGTTCAGTTTCAACGAAAAAATCGTGACGGCGGTGTTCGTTTTGGTCTGCGGGTTGTGGGCGACTTCTTCGGCCACGAAAATCGACATCACCGTGATCGCGATCGGCGGCGCGATGGTGCTGGTGGTCACTGGAGTTCTGAGTTGGGAAGACGTGAAGAACGAGCGCGCGGCTTGGGATATCTTCCTTTGGTACGGCGGCCTGATTCGCTTGAGCCAGGCGTTGAACGATTACGGCGTGACCCGCGCGTTCGCGGAAGGCGTCGCGCGCGCGTTCGGCGGATTCGAGTGGTTCGGCTTGTTTCTGATCGCGCTGGTGATTTATTTTTATGCGCATTACGCGTTTGCGAGCATCACCGCGCACATCCTGGCGATGTTTCCTCCGTTTCTCGCCGTGCTGCTGGCGCAAGGGGCTCCCATCGGATTGGTGGTGTTCGCGTTCGCATGCTTCGCGAATTTTTCCGCGGGACTGACGAATTACGGCACCACGCCCACGCCGATGTTCTTCGCGCAGGGCTACGTGTCGCTAAAAAACTGGTGGAAGGTGGGAGCGGTAGTCAGCGTGTGCAATTTGGCAATCTGGATGACGGCCGGTTTTGGATGGTGGAAGCTTATCCGTCTATGGTGAGTTCCGCTTGCAGATCCGGTGACCGCAAGAGCCCGTGTGGAAGCCCGCATACCCGCTCCCTGCGGCTGCGGCTCACTGCTAACATCGGAAGCGCCGATCACGAGCCGCGACCACAGGGAGCGGTGGATGGTGGCGTGTCGCACAGCTTAGTTTGATTGGAGAATACGATGAGCAGCCCCCTGCACCCGAACTTGAGCGGCCGCGTCGCGGTGGTCACCGGATCCAGCCGCGGCATCGGAAAAGCGCTCGCGCTGCGGCTCGCGCAGGAAGGAGCCGACGTTGTGGTCGCGGCGAAAAGCGAAACGTCCACCGAAAAACTTCCCGGCTCCATCTACGACACGGCCGACGAAATTCGCTCGCTCGGCCGCCGCGCGCTGGCGATCCCCACCGATGTCCGCGGCGATGAAGCCGTCCGCGCCATGATGGAGCAGACCATCGACGAGCTCGGCCGCGTCGATATTCTGATCAACAACGCCGGCGCGCTGTGGTGGCAAAAAGTGATCGACACGCCGCCCAAGCGCTTCGACCTGATGATGGGCGTGAACGTGCGCGCCGCGTATCTGGGTTCCTACTACGCGCTGCCGCACATGATCAAGCAGCGCTGGGGGCACATTCTCAATATGTGTCCCGGAATTTCCACCACGCCGAACCCCGGCCGCGTCTGCTACATGATCACCAAGATGGGGATGGCTCGCCTGGCGATCGGGATCGCGGCCGAGCACGCCGCGGACGGCATCGCCGCGAATGCGCTGTGGCCGCGGACCATCATCGAAAGCCAGGCGTCGATCAACTGGGGCCTTTCGACGCGCGACCAGTGGAGGACTCCTGAAATTCTGTGCGACGCCTGCATGGCGATTTTCGCCCAGGAGCCGCCATCGTACACCGGCCGCCAGGCGCTGGACGAGGACGTGCTGATCGAACTCGCCGGCATCACGAATTTCGACCGATACTGGTGCGAAGGCAAGCCGCCGGCGAAGCCTTTATTCATCGACGGCCGCGAAGGAACTATTTGAGCGATTCGAGCACCGCCGCCGCGTGTCCTTCCACCTTCACCTTGGGGAAAATCTTCTCGATCTTTCCATCGGCGCCGATGACGAACGTGGTTCGCTCGATGCCCATGTATTTGCGCCCGTACATGCTCTTCTCCTTCCACACGCCGTAGGCTTCGGCGATGGAGTGGTCCGTATCGGGAACGAAGGTGTAACGGAAGATCGTACTTCGCGGCGAACTTCTGCTGCGCGTCGGATTTATCCGGCGAGATGCCGACGATTTCGGTTTCGAGCTTAGTGAATTTCTTCGACGCATCGCGGAACTCGCACGCTTCCTTGGTGCATCCGGGCGTATCCGACTTGGGGAAGAAGAACAGCACCACGCGCTTGCCGCGGAGCTTGGAAAGCTGAAACGCGCCGGAGCGGATCTCAGGCGCGCGATCGCCGGCTTGGAGAGCCATACCCCGAGATTGTAAACTAAAGTTATGCTATCCACGAAGAAGAGTCTGATCGCAGCCGGTTGCTTCGGGCTGTTGCTTGCCGCCCCGCGGAGTTTTCGGGCAGAAAAAGGAAGGCGACGCGGCCAAGGGTAAGGACGTTTTCGAATCGAACTGCACGGTGTGCCACAACGCCGACAGCGAGGAGAAGAAGATGGGTCCCGGGCTGAAGGGCCTGTTCAAGCACGAGAAGCTGAAGAACGGCAAAAAGGTGACCGAAGCGAACGTGCGCGCCTGATCAACGCCGGCGGCGAACGGAATGCCGGCCTATCGCCGACATGTTGCAAGCCGACGAAAAGAACGACCTCATCGCGTATCTGAAGACGTCTGTAGTTCCGGTACCGCGCTGTTACTCTGGAAGCAGTCCACTGAAAGCGTCCCCATCGTCTAGCCCGGCCTAGGACATCGCCCTTTCACGGCGGTAACGGGGGTTCGAATCCCCCTGGGGACGCCAAACAACACAGAAGAGATAGCTGCGTTGCGGCCCATCTCTTCCGCTGTGACGGTGACGCTACGGTGACGATAGAACATGAACCTGCAGGGGTTACTGCCCGCATGTCTTAGCTCCACACCGATTAGGAATGCCCGTGTATCATGATGAAGACGATGAAGGCTCACCCCGAAATGACTGAGGGCACAAAGATTGCCGGCCGATTCATCAGCGCACTAAGAACAGTTTTGACGGTTCCCAAGTTCGCCGTTCCGGTTCCATTCAATAAATGCGTGCTGAAAAAAAGACATCCTCACGTAGCAATAGGTAATTAAAAGCCGAGCATGCCCAAGAAGTCTCAAGATGTTGATGCTTCAAAGAGCGGCTCATCTGGGACATCCGCAGAGTCGACCGTCGCTCCCGCTACGACTCACAGCACCAGCCCGTCGAGTGCAGCCATTGGGTCCTTTGAAATCTTCAATCGCTGCATTGAGCGAGCGAAGAACCTACTCAAGATTCACGAAGCTGCCCATGGAAAGAAGGCGAAACCGGAAAGGTATTTGGCGGACGCCCATCGGGCGGCAATTGTTTTAGCGATTTCGGCTCTCGATGCCTTCATCCGATCGTTCGTGATTACCAGGATCCGGTCCATCCTCGCAGACAAGGCGATGGCGATTCCTGGGCCGCTAGCCGACCGCATCAAGTACTTCTTGAAAGAGGACGCATTATTGGAGGCGGCACGCAAGGATGATCTCTTGGACCGCGTCGAGAAGGCGTTCCGCAATGACTTCGAACGACAATCGTTTCAGGGCACCCGCCAGATTAGCGAGTCGATCAAGCTCCTTGGCTATGCGGACGTATTCCACGAGATTGCCATCAGCGCGGGAGAGAACGAAGAAACGATGTGTAAGCAGCTCGACAGGTTTACCACGAGGCGACACGCAATCGCGCATCGAGGTGATTATGACCTCAGTGAGAATCCACCGCGCGAACAATCGATCACAAAGAAAGATGCGCAAGACTGCATCAAGGCTGTGACATTGATTGCAACTCACATTAACAAGCTAGGACGCAAATCATGAAGCGGGTCTTACTTATCTACTACAACCTTGTTGATCCTGGCCAGAACAGCGAGCCCCTCATCAAGAAAATCAAATCGCGCAGCTGGGCGCGCTTGGGAGATTCAGCATACCTCGTCTTCACGGAAGAGGCACCATCAGCTATTCGTGACGAACTGTCCACCGTTCTAGCTGCGAACGATCGGATTTTTGTAGGAGCTGCACCGGCACCGTCAGCTTGGCGTGGTCTTCCTGAGGCGGTTTCGAAATGGATCGTGGAGAACCAGAAGTAGACTACCTGTTTCTCGCCTGCCTCTCTTTTGTTCGCTCCAGAGGACCTCTAGGAAGGGCGATTGGAGCTATTCTCTTAGCGACTTGCCCGAATGGCTTACGCGGCCGCGATCGTTGCTCGATCCCCGAACACGTGATCCAACTTCTTTACTGCATCGGCAAGGAACGTTGGGGATAGGTGCTGATACCTCGCAGCCATACGAAGATCCTTATGCCCCAGCAGTTGAGCGACGGTGTGAATGTCAGCCCCCTGCATTCGCAGCCACGACGCGGCCGTGTGTCGCAGGTCGTGGAAGCGAAAATCCTCGATGTTCGCCGCCTTTGCCGCACGTCTGAACGCCATGGAAACCTGTTCGCCCGTCACATCGGCGAAAACGTGAGCTGTCAGGTTCCCGCGATCTACGGGGAGTGCGTCGAAAACTTGCAACGCCAGATTGTTCAGATAAACGATTCGGCCCTCGCCGTTCTTCGTCTGCGGTAGCAGGATTCGCTCGCCGCGGCGGTCAACCGTCGAGCCGACGAAGCGAGAGGATTTCTCCGCGGAGCATCGCCGTTGCGACGGCCAATTCGCGACGCCCTCGTGCGGCGCGGGAGTCCGGCCAGGCAAGATCAGCAGACCTAACGCGACGGGAAACAAAGGCCGCCACAAAGAACAAGAAGTGGCTGACGATTCTAAAGAAGCCGTATGAACTCTTCCACTGTAAACCCGGCCTCACGAATCAACGCTCGAAGGGTTCCCTTAGCGAGTTCTTTATGGTTAGGAATCGAGAGGCGCCGGTGCGGCGGGTCGGCCCGTCGAAGAATAATGTGACTTCCGTGCTGCTCGTCGAATTCGTATCCCGCCCTTTGGAACGCCTTGACCGCTTCGCTGCCAGAGACCGATGGCAGCTTCATCCACCAGCAACCTCAACGACCTCCTCAATGATGCTCGGAGGTATCGGATCGCCATGTTTGCGAAGGCTTTTCAGATACCCCTCGATGGCCTCCCGAATGTTCGCGGTTGCCTCCAGGCGCGTTGCGCCCTGAGAAGTACATCCTGGTAGCGCTGGGCAAGTGGCGACAAACACGCCGTCTTCGTCCTGTTCCAGGTAAACACGATACTTCATTACCCAGCATTCTATCATTGGAAACCAGTTATCGATCAAAACGCCGCGCCTGCGTATAGCTGGAACGGGCCCCAATAAAATGGCTTCCGATAAGCGCTCTTCGACCGGATCAGCACCAGTTTGGCCTGGCGCAGGGCTTCCGCGGGGGCGACGTGGTTCGCTAGCTGAGCGTAGAAATCCGACATGAGTGATGCCGTCGACAGGTCCGTCACGTCCCACAGGCCCGCGACTACGCTTTTGGAGCCGGCTCGCAGGAAGGCCCACGAAAGGCCGACCAGTCCTTCGCCGGAGAAGGTTTTCGCGCCCGCGCTGCGGCAGGCCGATAGCGTGACCAGATCGGCATGCAGCGGGACGTTCATCACGTCGCGCGCCGACAGGGCGTATCCGCCCTCATGCCGCGAGAGAATCAGCGCCGAATCGAGCGGGCTTTCGCGATTCGCGGTGGCGTGCGCGGCAAAGTGGATCCAGGAAAATTGCGCGGGTCCGGCTTCGCGATACGCGGCCGGATTCGCGCGCGAGCCTTGCAAAACCACGGAACTTCGCGAATCGAATTTCTGCTCGATCAGCGACATTTCCTGCGAGGCGTAGGGCAGGCGCGGATATTCTTCGACGGCGGGCTCGGGGTCGCCGATCAGAAGAATCGAAGGCTGCGCCGGCGCCGCGCGGCGCGATTCCGTCAGGATTCCCAACGACGGCGCGACCTCCACGGTCACGCGCTCGATCACATAGCGCGAGGGCTGGTCGGGATCGGGCAGGGTTTCGAGATTCAGCGAATGGAGCGCGCGGTCCGGCACGATCATCATGTGTGCGCCGGGTTTCAGCAAGCTGCGAACGGGTCCCAGCAAAATTTCCGAGAGCTGGCGGCCGGCGGGAAATTCAGCCTCCAGCGGATCCCGCAGATTTTCGATGAAGCCCCGGTACGCCTCCACCAGCTCCGCGATCTGTTTTTCCGGCGGCAGAACGTGCAGTTCCACGCGGTCCGGCGTGACCGTCCAGAGAAACGACCGGCCCGGAGCAAGCCAGAATGAAAGCAGAGTGGCGCCGGTGGATCGGGACAGGCGCTGGAGTTGTGCGGCCGTCACGGGTTGCGCCTTGGCGTTCGAACGGAGGCGTTCATCGAGAAGGCGCGCGCGGCTCGATTCGGCGACTTCCATGGCTTTCGGGATTTCGCCGCGCGTCACTAAGAAGTCGACGTAGTGCTGATAAAACTCGATCAGGCTGGAGAGGTAGGTCAGCTTGTTGTCGTCGCGGCGGAGACCGGAACGCTGCCGCTCCACGCGGTCGATGCCGGCGCGGTACTGCGCGTCGGCGCGATCGAGTTGGCCGGTTTCCACCAGCAACTGCGCCAGTCCGAGATCGGCCTGGAGCATGGACGCGGAATCGTCGGAAGGGGTGGCGAGGATGGCGCGAAACAGCGTTTCCGCGTTGGGATAGTCTTTGCGCCCCAGGGCGATGCGGGCCTGGTCGACTTGCGCAAACAGTTCGGAACTGTCTTTCAGCTCCTGTTTCAAACGCAGGGCTTCGTTGGTGTACTGCTCGGCCACGGCAAAATCGCCGAGTTCGATGTTGGTAAGCGCGAGATTGGCCAGCCACTCCGACTTCCAGTACGAACCGGGAAGGTCGCGCGCGATCGACAAGGCGGCCTGGTATTTGACCAGGGCCTTCGAGAATTCCTTGCGATCGTAGAGTACGTTGCCAATGCCGCCGAGCCAGATCTGCTGCGCGCGCCGGTCGCCGAGCTTCTCAAAAATCTGCTCCGCCTGATTCAGGTATTGAAGCGCCGTATCGTAATCCCCAAGCCGGTAATACGCATTTCCGAGATTGCCGAGCGCATTGGCGAGCGAGCGGGTCCACGCGATGCGCTCCGCGGAATCGCGCTGCCGTTCGAACCAATAGATGGCCTCCTCGGGATGATGCGTGAAGAGCAGGAACCATCCGAGGGTGTTCAAGGCGATGGTATGCAGGCGCGGATCCTGCTGTTCGGTGGCCTCCTTCAGCGCAGCGCGGAGGTTTTCATCGGCGGCGTCGGATTCGCCTTCCTGGGCGAGCACGGTGCCGAGATCGATCTGAATTTCGGCCTGAAGCGAAGGCAAAGCGAGCGGCGTCGCGAGTTCGCGCGCCCGGTTCAGGCTTTTTTCGGCGTCGGAATAGTGGGAGGACAGATACGCGGCCCATCCGCGATACATTTCGACGCGCGCCAGCAGTTCCGGAGACGGCGGAGTCCCGGCAGCGTCAAGCGCCTCGACCGCCTTCTGCGGGTCGATTTCCAGGAGAATCTCGGCGCGGAGGAGCCGGAATCGCCAGCTCGGTTCGGCGCGTAGACCAGAGTCCGCGGCGGCCAGCGCCTGATCGAGTTTCCCCTCCCGAAGGAGGGACTTGGCATTTTCGAAAGAGGCTTCAGGCGAGGGCTTGGAGCATGCGCAGAGGCACAAGGCAAGCGAGAAAATGCATGCGGAGCGCACTTAGTTTCTCGGCGACGGGTCTCCGTTTCCTCCGGCTCCGCCGACGCCGTAGCATCCTTCCACCGAGCATCCCAGGTCGACATGCAGCATCAGCAGCCGGTGATAGCTCGCGGTCAGGAAATATTCGGCCAGATAGATGGTGCCGAAGTGTTCGACGTGAATCCCGTGGCCGTTCCAGGTAAGACCGCCCGGAAGATCCTCCGGATTGCGGAACAGCGTGCAGACGGCCATTCCGTTGGATTCCGGGAATCCGCCGTTCTTCGGCTTGAGGTGCGAGAGTTTGTTGATCTCCTCGCGATCCTTCTGGTTTTCCGCGTGGGCGACGCCCAATCTCCGCCAGTTGTTGTGCTTCGCGAACAAGTCCGTGGCAAGCTTCACATCGATCGGGTGCCCGGCGATGCGCAGGTTCTCAAAGCGCGAGCCGAGCGCGATAAAGCTTTTCTCTCTTTTGTCGGGCGGGTGGGTTTGGTCCGGATGTTTGGTGGTGATGCGGGCCACGATGCGGTCGCACGTCACCACGTCCATGATATTCAGACCTTCAACGGTAGTGGTGGCCAGCGTTCCGTGCGCGTGGTCCTTCTCGCTAAAACTTCCCACCACGTGCGATTCGGCGCGGTGGAAAGAAAAGTAATGGCGGTGATGGAATTTCTCGGCGCGCACAGAGCCATGCCCGCCGATGACGGGCAAGGCGATGGACGCCTGAATGTCCATGGTTTCCCGGATCGGCAGCGTCAGATATCCGGACGCGGCTACAGCTTCAGCGTGGTACAGAAAGTCTATTTTCATGCCGTAGCTTGTAGCTTACTCGAACCGGAGGCTGAATGGATAGCGCGCGACCTCGGTATCCTTGCTCGCGTCCTCTTCCACATCGCTCAGCCCGTAAATCACCAGCGTGTAACGGCCCGAAGGAAGGGCCCGCGCGGGAATCAGAACATGGACCTCGCGTCCCGGAGCCGGCGCCGGCAGCGAAAGCGAATAGCGAACCGGTTTATTGGGGACTCCGTCGTCCAAAAACACGGCGCGGTAGTGTCCATACTCGTGTTCCCAGGTCCGGTCCATGTAGAGCGTGTAAAACTGCGCGCCGCGCGGCGGCGCGACCGCCGTCAGGTCGCCTCGCGACGCCGCATACAGCGCATATTCGGAAACGGGCTGCGGAACGTCGTTGTGGAATCGCACGCCGGATTCGTAGCCGGCCAGCAGCGCCAGCACCATCGCGGCCAGCGCCGGCGCCAAGACCCGCGGCATGCGCCAGGAGCGCGTGAAAGCTGCCCACCAGCCTGCTCGGTCGATCTCTGCCTCGGGTGCGGGCAGGCTGGGAGCGTAAGGACGCGGACCTTGCTCGATATAGGCGGCGCGAGCATTGTCCTGAAGGATCGCGAGCGCCCTCAGCTCCTCCGAGCACTGAGGACAGTCGAAGAAATGCCGCTCGAACTCCTCAACTTCGGAAACGGAGAGATCGCCGAGCAGGTACCGCTCGGTCGCCTCCAGTTTGATCGCTTCCGCGTGATCCATCATCATCCTCGCTTATATCGTGACTGGCCTAATAATTTCGTTTCACGGACTTGCAACTTTCTTAGTACTAGAACTCCTGGTTCAGAGGATTGTTGCAAAAAGGGGACACACCGCTGTGTCCTACACACGCTCTTGTGCGACATAATCAGGTTTCCGCCGGCGACAAAGTAGTGGTAGTCCCGTTAGTTATTTACAACTGCTCCCGCGCCGCCCTCTGCGCCAGCTCGTCGCATCGATTATTATCCTCGTGATCCGCGTGCCCCTTGGTCCAAGTCCACCGGACGTTGTGCCGCGAAACCACCTCGTCGAGATCCATCCACAGATCCTTATTCACCACCGGCTTCTTCGCGCTGGTCTTCCAGCCGTTACGTTTCCATCCGTGGATCCATTGAGTGATGCCGTTCTTCACGTACTCGGAATCCGTCACCACTTCGACTTCGCACGGCTCCTTCAACGCCCGCAGCCCTTCGATCGCGGCCGTCAGCTCCATGCGATTATTCGTGGTCTGCGGAGCCGACCCGTACAGCTCCCGCGTCTGGGACCCGAAGCGCAGCATGCACGCCCACCCGCCCGGACCCGGATTGCCCAGGCAGGCCCCGTCGGTGATCATTTGCACCTGTTTCATCATCATTTATGATAAAGAGAAAGTCAAAATGCCGAACTGGCCCGGCGATCCGGCGGGGACGACCATTCCCACGCCCGAGCCAAAGCGAAGTTCTTCGCTGATCGAAATCCCCGTACCACCTGAAGACGTAGCGCGCCGCCGACGCCGCATCGTGATCTACTGTTGCGCCGGCGCTCTGCTGGCCCTCGCCATCGCATCCTGGATCTATAAACGCAACGTCGAATCCTTGCGCGCGATGGAATCTTACGACCACGCCGTGCGTTTGTTCAAGATCGCGCGCTACAACCAGGCGATCCTCGCGCTGGACCTCACCATCGGTCTCAAGCCCGATTTCGCCGATGGCTACCTGCTGCGCGGCCGCGCCTACGCCGGCGATTCGAAAACCGACCCGGCCATTCGCGACTTCAGCAAGGTCCTGGCGCTGCGCCCCAACGACAACGTGGCGCGCCTGGCTCGCAGCGGCGTCTATATCGACCGGAAAGACTACCGGAGCGCCATCGCCGACGCCACCGAGGCTCTGAAGATCGATCCAACCCTGAGCCAGGCCTACAATCTTCGCGCCTGCGCTGTGCGCGCTCTCGGCGATCCCCAAAGAGCCCTCGATGATTTCAACCACGCGCTGCAGCTGAACCAAAACGTCGACAATTATTACCAGCGTGCCGCGACGTATCAGATCCTGGGCGAACATCGCCTCGCCATCGCCGATCTGGACCAGGTGATCCGGTTCGAGCCCGGTCAGGCGCCCGCCTACTTCGCGCGCGCGAAATCCCGCCAGGCCTCGGGGGATCGCCGCGGCGCCGATGTGGATTACCGCCTGGGGTTGCTTTACATCTCGCGCTAAGCCGCGCTCAACTCGCGCTCGAAAAACGCATCCACCATGTTGAGAATCCCGGCCGCATCGTTGCGCGTGATAAATATCCGCGCGCAGCCGCGATCCGTTCCGCACGCCATGCGTGAAATACGTGGCGAACTGCTTCATCTTGCCCACCGCGTCGGCCGAGCCATGCTCGGTGCAGCATCGTGTAATACCGCCGCATCAGCTCATAACGCGCGTCTTCGGTGGGACGTTCGTAATGTCCGGTCGCGATGTAGTCTTGAATCTGCCGGAAGATCCACGGATTCGACGATGCCGCGCGACCGACCATCACCGCGTCGCACCCGGTTTCCCGCACCATGCGCACCGCGTCCTCCGGGATCACGATGTCCCCGTTGCCGATCACCGGAATCTTCACCGCGGCCTTCACTTCCGCGATGCGCGTCCAATCCGCGTGCCCGCTATAGCCCTGCTCCCGCGTGCGCGGATGCAGAGCGACCGCCTGCAGCCCGCAATCCTCGGCCAGCCGAGCCATCTTCACCGCCACCAGCTCGCGATCGTTCCAGCCGGCGCGGAACTTCATGGTCAGCGGAATCGTGATCGCCGCGCGAACCGAGCGCAAAATTTTTTCGACCAGCGGCAGATCGCGCAACAGCCCGGACCCTCCATTGCACGTCACCACTTTTTTCACCGGGCAGCCGAAGTTGATGTCGACAGTGTCGAACCCCTGATCCTGGCAGAACCGCGCGGCCTCCGCCATCACCTCCGGGTCGGACCCGAACAGTTGCGCCGAAATCGGGATGCTCGTCCGGCTCGAAATAGAGGTAGCGAAACGTGCGCGTTGGCTTGGTCGCCGCGCGCCGACGCCACCACCCCATGGGAGCTGGTGAACTCGGTCATGATCAGCCCGCACCCGCCCTGCGCGCGAATCAGGCGCCGGAACACCGTATCCGTGACGCCGGCCATCGGCGCCAGCACCGTCGCAGGCGCAATCGACACTGGTCCCACGTGATATCGTTCCGGAAACATTCACTTTTATTGTAGCCGCAGATAAACGGCGATCTGTGTTCATCCGAGTTCATCTGTGGCCAAACCGAGTTTCGAAACGCTCGCCGACGGGTCGATATTCCGCACCAGTCCGCTCAGCACGCCTCCCGCGCCGACCTCAATAAATCTCGTGACACCTTTTGAACCCAGCGCGACGATGGTCTCCGACCACCTTACCGGATTCGGAATCTGCTGATACAGCCCCTCCCGCGCCTCAGCCCCCGTGCGAATCTCGCGAGCCTGCCAGTTATTGATCAGCGGCACCTCGAGATCGTGAAATTCAGCCGCATCGAGGAGCGCCTTCATCCGCTGCTGCGCCGGCCGCATCAGCGGGCAATGGAATGGAGCGCTCACCTGCAACAGGATCGCTCGCTTCGCACCCGCGGCCTTAGCCAATTCCATCGCGCGCGCGACCGCCGCGGCATGTCCCGCGATCACTACCTGATCCGGCGTGTTGAAATTCGCCGCCGTCACCACTTCGCCCTGCGCGGCCTGTTCCAAAACCCCGGCCAGGGCCTCGACCGGCAATTTCAGCAGAGCCGCCATCGCGCCCACTCCCGCCGGAACCGCTTCCTGCATGAATCGCCCGCGCTGCCGCACCAATCGCGCCGCGTCCGCGAACCCGAGCGACCCCGCCGCCACCAGCGCCGAATATTCTCCCAAGCTGTGCCCCGCCACGTAATCCGCCGCAACGCCCTTGCTCTTCAAAACCGCGTGCGCCGCGATCGAAACCGTCAGCAGCGCCGGCTGCGTGTTCTCCGTCAACTTCAGCTGCTCGTCCGGACCTTCAAAGCACAGCTTTGAGATTGCAAACCCCAGCGCGTCATCGGCCTCTTCGAACACGCGCGCCGCTTCGGGATACGCATCCGCCAGCGACTTGCCCATTCCAGCGAACTGCGAGCCTTGGCCGGGAAACAGAAATGCGATTTTCGACATGAACTTCCGAGAATAACAAGATTAGACGAAGCGAAGCTCGTCCATCCAACGGTCGGTTTTGACCGTGAACCGGTCCAGATCCTCGACGCTCAAGCCGGTTCTCTGCCGCGCGACGTTCAACCGCACCAGCGACGGAGCATCCTCCCGCGAATCCAGCCAATGCTCCACCAGAAACAGCAGGGCCGCCAGCTTCCCCGCGCTCTTCTCGGGTTGATGATGAAACTCCACCGCCTCCACCAGCGCTTCGGGGAAATTCCAGAGCTTCAGCGCCCGCGCGCCCGCCTCCGCGTGGCTGAACCCGGAAAGTACGCGCTCCACCAGCAGCGGCTCGCAACCCCGCTCCGTCAGCCGTCTGAATCGTGGCTGGAATCCTTGCCCCAACGTCTCCATCGCCAGCCGCCCGATATCGTGGACCAGCCCCGCCAGGAACGCTTCCCCCGGATCGGCCGCGCGCGAAACTCTGGCCAGGCTCTCCGCCGCCTGCGCCGCCGCCAGCGAATGATGCCAGATATCCCGCAGCCGCCCGCTCGCGTACAGCGGCCGGATCGACGCGGCATAAACGATGCGCGACGCCCAGCCAGCGCCCAGGTATATGATCGCCTGCGCAATCGACGTGATCTGCTTGCCCCGCGAATTCGCCGCGCTCAGAATATGGACCGCCAGCGTCTGATCGGCGGAGACGATCTTTTCAATCTCCGCGCCCGACCAATCGTCACTATTGAGCATGCGCAGCGCCCGCAGCGCGATGCCGGGAAGCACCGGGAGTTCCCGTATGGACCGGTCCAGTTCCTCTTCACTGGTCATCCTGAGGCATTCGAGGGCGATTTCCGCCAGAGGGTTGACCGCGTCGCCGGGCTCGCTAAACGGCTCCCAAGCGAAGTGCTCATCCAGCGCATCGGCCAGCTCGATGATCTCGCCGGCATTGTCCGCCGTGGCGTTGGCCGCCTCGTCCAAAGCCAGCGACCATGCGGCGACCCTGCGGCAATGCGCCTCCAGCCCCAAGCCGATTTCTTGTTCCACCATTCGATTCTCTTATCGGACGCGGCTACTCGGATTTGGAACTTCAGCCGATAAGAAATACGGATCTGTTTCCATGCTTCGCTCGTCCATTGCTGTAAGGAGGGATCAACCGGTGACCAAACCCCAGCCCGCCGAAAACGCCAAAGTGTACTGTCCCATGTGCACCCACACTGTCGACGCAGAAATTCAGCGTCGAATCGTGAACAGCGTCCGCCACGCGATGGTCAAGCCGGGGCAAAGATGCCCGCACTGCTCGGCCTCGCTCGACGCGGGATATATCCTGCCCCGAGTGTCTTCTGGACGTGCGGCTTGACCGTGCTGTTATAGTAGGAATGGTGAAACGCAAGCGCACGCCCGTTGCCGAGCCGGTGGTTCCGCAGACGGTAGTCCCGGAAGCCATCATCGAGCAGGCGCGCCGCGCCATCGAAGCGGACCGCATCAAAAAGCCCGCGCAATGTTCAGTTTGCGGAGGCGAGTGCGCCCCGACGTCGACGGAAGGCCTATGCTGGGTCTGCCGCCGCCTGAAACTAAGCGCCTGGCGCGACTCCGACTCCCAGCTCTCCGCGCAAGAATAATCTCAGCGCGTATCGGTGTTCATCTGTGTGAATGTGTGGCCATCTTTTCATACACGTAAGCCGCCGCGGCCACATCTTCCACGCCTAACCCGTTCGACTTGAAAATCGTCACCGGATTCCCCGCCGGCCGCGATTCCACTTTCGCCAATTCCACGATCCGCGGATCGCTCCAATCCACCGCCGCCAGAATCAAATCGCCCGATTCGATCTTCGCGACATCCAGCGCATCCACCGCAATCAAATCCGCGCGCTGAATCAATTCCGCGGGCAATTCCCGGCGCTGCGCCTGGTTCGATCCCATCGCGTTGATATGCGTCCCCGGCGCAATCCACGCTGCGTCCAGCACCGGGTCTTTCGACCACGTCGCAGTAACCACGATCTCAGCCCCGCGCACGGCCTCCTCCGCCGACCCAACCTCACGCGCGTCATTTGCAGCCGCAAACCGAGCCCGATTCTTCGCATCGCGGCTCCACACCCGAACGTCGCGAAGCTCGCGGACCTCCCGCATTGCCGCAAGCTGTGTCCTTGCCTGAAATCCCGAGCCGATGATCCCCAGCGTCGCAGCTTTCGGCGCGGCCAGAATATCGGTCGCGTATCCGCTTGCCGCCCCGGTCCGGATCTGCCCCAGGTGATTCGCTTCAAACGTCGCCAGCGGCCGCGCCGTCTCCGCATCGAACAATAGGAAGAAAAAATACGCCGCGCCATGCCGCGCGTTGGTCGCGTAAACTTTGGTTCCCAGATACTTCCCCCACGACCCAGCCATGCTGTGCAGGACCGTTCCCGTCGGCAGGAACATGCGCCGCCTCGGCTGATTCTGCGCAGCTCCAGAACGGAGCTCTTCAAACGTCTCGCGCATCAGCCGCACGGCCTGGTGCATGGTCAGATGTTCACGGACCTGGTCTTCAGTGATGTAGAGCATTCCCTAAAGCTTATCGCGGTGTATTTCCTTGCGTCTGAGCAAGTTCCCGCTTCAGCGCAGCAGCCCTCTGCGTGATATGCGTTTATCTTTCAAGCAAGGAGTTCGGGCGCTCGCCTGCCGGAGAGCCTGGATCGACCAGGAGCAGCATTCTAGATTCTGCTGCAAGGGTCTGCGCGCGGCGGATGTCACGTCGGAACATCGATCCGGCCCCTAAGCTATGCGGGTTAGAGTAGACCCAAGCCGTTGAGGGAATGAAACGGATCGGGGCCCCATTAAGATCGAAGAAAGGCGCATGACAAGTTAATGTGAAAACCCGCGACATCCACGCGGAAAAAGGGGACTGACCACTCTGTCCCAAGAAGCACGCGATCGCCGCAACGCAAGGCGGCTCTGTAGTGGACAGAGCGGTCTGTCCCCTTTTTCAACCACTAGACTTTAGACGGATCTCTCTTCTCCGGATGGAACCCCATCTCCGCGATGGCTACTTCCGCGCGCTGCGGCTGAATTGCGCCCGTGCGAGCCAGCGCCGACAGCGTCGCCTGCACGATCGCCTCCGCCGAAATCTCGAAGAACTGCCGCAGATGCTCGCGATTCTCGCTGCGCCCGAACCCATCCGTGCCGAGCGATGTCAGCCGTCCCGGTCAGCCATGGCGCAAGCTGATCCGGCACCGCCTTCATGTAATCCGACGACGCGATGATCGGCCCCGCTCGCGCCTTCCAGCGCCTTGACGATGTACGGCGTCTTCGCGCGGTTCAGCCGGATGCAGCCGGTTCCAGCGCTCCACGCCCAGCGCCTCGCGGCGCAGCTCGTTGTAGCTGGTCACGCGACCACACGTCGGTCGCGATCTGGTACCGCTCGGCCAGAATCTGCTGCGCGCGCAGCGCTTCATTCAGGATCGGACCGCTGCCGAACAACTGCGCCGACCGCGGGACCATTCTCCGCCGCGCTTGATATTTGTAAATGCCCGCGCAGAATGCCTTCGCGGATTCCATCGCCTTCCGGCATCGGCGGCTGCACGTAGTTCTCGTTGTAGACCGTCAGGTAGTAGAAGCGGTCTTCCATCTCCTGATACATGCGCCGGATGCCGTCCTGAATGATCACCGCCAGCTCGTAAGCGTACGCCGGATCGTAGATCGCGCACGTCGGAACCACGCTGGCCAGCACCGGCGTGCCCGTCCTGATGCTGCAATCCTTCGCCGAGCAGCGTGGTGCGGCCCGCGGTGCCGCCCATCAGGAATCCCTTGCCGCGCGAATCGGCGAACGCCCAGACCAGATCGCCCACGCGCTGGAACCCGAACATCGAATAGTAGATGAAGAACGGAATCATCGGCACGCCGTAATTGGCGTACGCCGTGCCCGCGGCCGATGCACGAAGCCATCGAGCCCGCTTCGGTGATGCCCTCTTCCAGAATCTGCCCGTTCTGCGCTTCCTTGTAATACAGCAGCACGTTCGAATCGACCGGCTTATAGCGCTGGCCCTGGCTCGCGTAAATGCCGTACTCGCGGAACAGCGACTCCATGCCGAAGGTGCGCGCCTCGTCGGGAATGATCGGCACCACCAGCTTGCCCGATCTCGGGATTCTTCAGCAGCGCCTTCAAGACGCTGACGAACGCCGCCGTAGTGGACGCCTCGCGGCCGCGCGAGCCGTCCAGCGCATCGTTGAAACGCTTCGAGCGGCGGCGCCTTGATCTCGATCGGCTTGACCTTGCGCTCCGGCAGCGGCCCGCCCTGCGCCTCGATGCGCGCTCGCAGATACTGCATCTCCGGCGAATCCTCCGGCGGCCGGTAGAAATCGATGTGCTCGCACGATTTCGTCCGATAAGCGGAAGCTCGAAGCGGTCGCGGATCTTCATCAGGTCGGCGTCGCTCAGCTTCTTCTGCTGGTGCGCGGTCATGCGGCCTTCGGCGGCTTCGCCCAGCCCGTAGCCCTTCACGGTCTTGGCCAGAATCACCGTGGGCTGGCCCGTGTGTCTGCATGGCGCGCCGGTAGGCGTTGAAGACCTTGATCGGATCGTGGCCGCCGCGGCGCAGATCCCAGATCTCGTCGTCGGTCATGTGCTCCACCAGCTTGAGCAGCTCCGGATACTTGCCGAAAAATTCCTTGCGGATGTAACGCCCCGTCATGCGCGCGGAAGCGTCTGATATTCGCCGTCGACGCACTCATGCATGCGCTTGAGCAGCAGGCCGCTCGAATCGCGGGCGAGCAGATCGTCCCAGCCCGCGCCCCAGATCACTTTGATCACGTTCCAGCCCGCGCCGCAGGAACGCCGCTTCCAGCTCCTGAATGATGCTGCCGTTGCCGCGCACCGGCCCGTCCAGGCGCTGCAGGTTGCAGTTGACCACGAAGATCAGGTTGTCCAGCTTCTCGCGCGAAGCCAGCGTCAGCGCGCCCAGCGATTCCGGCTCGTCGCGTTTCGCCGTCGCCCAGGAACGCCCACACCTTGCGCGGCGGTTTCCGGGATGATGCCGCGATTCTCCAGATACCTCATGAAGCGCGCCTGATAGATCGCGGAGATCGGGCCCAGCCCCATCGACACCGTCGGGAACTGCCAGAAATCCGGCATCAGCCAGGGATGCGGATAGGAAGACAAGCCCGGGATGATCGCGCAGCTCATGGCGGAAATTTTCGAGATGCTTTTCGCTCAGCCGGCCTTCGAGAAACGCGCGCGCATACACGCCGGGCGAAGCGTGACCCTGGAAGTACACGAAATCGCCGGGCAACTTGCGTCGCCGTCCGGATCCGGATACGAGCCGCGGAAGAAGTGATTGTACCCGACCTCGAGCAGCGTCGCGAGCGACGCATAGGTCGCCAGGTGGCCGCCGATGTTGGCGTCGTACTTGTTGGCGCGCACCACCATGGCGATCGCGTTCCAGCGGACCAGGCTCTTGATCCGCCGCTCGATCGCCGGTCGCCCGGATAGGCGACTTCTTCCTCCGGCGGGATGGTGTTGATGTACGGCGTATTCCAGCGCAACGGCGGCTGCACGCCGAGGTTCGCGGCGCGCTCCATCAGGCGTTCGAGCAGATAGCTGGCCCGGTCGGGCCCAGCCTCATCGATGATTTCGTCGAGCGCCTCCATCCATTCGGAGGTTTCCTGAGGATTGAGGTCGTCGGGAGCTTCGACTTTTATTTTCAACATAGGAGAGTAAGTACCAAGGTACCGCCTCGCCGGAGAGTACGGCAAGAGGCGAGTAGTGTGCCAAGCGGTAAACTGTTAGTCGAGGGCGTTGCCATGCCAACACAAACAGATACCGCTTCGATCTCACGTCGCGAAGAGGTGATGCAACGTCTCTTCACGGACCTGCAAGTAGAACGATTCAACCAACTCTACTATCAGAAGAGAGCGAGGACAATAAAGCGCCTGATTACGTCGGCCAATATCGTTGCCGCGGTTGCTGCCAGCGCTGCTTTGACCGGCCTTCTGAAGAACGGCCAAGGCGTGTGGCTGGTGGTCTTCCAAGTCCTGATGGCTGTTGCCGCGGTTTCAGCCGCCATCGGCCCGGTGCTCGGCCTGGAAGAGAAGTACTCTCAGTTAGAACGAGCGGTGTTGGGGCACTCCATCATCAAAGACAGAATCTGGTCCTTGTTGCGGGATCTAAAGTTATCCGATATCGACGAAAGTCACGAAGCCAGAGAGAGGGAGATTGCTGCATTTCGGAACGCTCTAAGCGCGCTCGACGAAGAGCCGCACGATTCCGTAAGGCGAGCTTGTTGGGAGGAAGTAGAGCACGAGCTTCCCGCCGACAGGGCCTGGACCATTGTGTGAGTGCCCAGCCACTCGAAAAAAGAGGCGGACAGTTGCCACCTGCACCGCCGAAAAGACCGCCACCACCGCCACCGCCGCCGCCGAAAAAATCAAGCTATCGCCGCCAGTAGCCTCGATAGTACCGACCACTGTAATACCTTGGCCCCACCCACGCAGCCCCACGGAACGGCGGCACGGCCCAGTTACCCGCGCGCCACGCCCAACGGGACCCGTAGGGATACCAGTAGCCTCCCACCCATGAATATCCGGCGCCAGGATAGGGCGCGTAAGCGGCCACCGGAGCCGGCGGTGGGACGTAGCCGTAGGGAGCATAACCGTAGCCGTAATATGGATTTCCCACGCCGACGCCGAAGAAGAAGCGGGGGCCGGCGAATACCGTGCTCCCGGCCAGTAATAGAAGAATGGCGAGTTTAAGTTTCATTTCGGTCCTCCTCCTACACAAATTAACCCAGGCGCGCCGCGTTCGATTCCGTTTTCATCGAGCTTTAATGTAGGTATAATGCACGCCATGAAGCATCTGGGCGTGACCTTGCTCCTGATATTACCGGCGGCGATCTGCCAGGGCGGCCGGCCCCTGACGCTCGACGATTATTATCGCGTCGAAAGCGCGGCCACGCCCGCGATTTCGCCCGACGGACGCTGGGTGGTGTTCGCGCGCTCTACCATCATCGAAGCTGAAAACGCGCATCATACCGAGCTGTGGATCGCTCCCTCGGACGGCTCCGCGCCAGCATCGCGTCTGACCAGCGCCGCATTCAACGCATCGGCCCCGCGCTGGAGCCCCGATGGAAAGCTGCTCGCGTTTCGATCCAGTCGCAAGGCTCCCGGAGCCGACGGCGACATCTGGTTTCTGCGCATGGACCGCGCCGGCGGCGAGGCGTTTCAGATTCCCGGCGTCGGCGGGATGCCGATTTTCAGTCCCGATAACCGCTGGATCGCGTTCACCAAGAAGACTCCGCCGCCGGTCAATCGCGGCGAAAAAACGGCGTTCGAGAAGCAGCTCGATACGCGATTCAAAGGCCGCATGTATGACTGGATGAACGTCCGCTTCGATCAGCGCGGTTATCTCCCCGATCCTCGCGATCCCGCGGCGACGCCTCCGCTGGAGCTGTATGTCGTCGCACGCGATGGCGGGGCGCCGAAAGAGCTGACGCATCTGAACGTCGACGTGACCGCAGTGGCATGGAGACCCGATAGCGGCGCACTGGCGCTGATCGCTAACTCGCACCAGCGCGACGAATATTCATATGAACGCGCGGATGTGTGGGTGGTGGATCTGCAAGGACAGATCCATCGCCTGACCGACGACGGATTCGAATACGATTCTCCGGCGTGGTCCCCGGATGGAAAAACCGTGATCTTTCGCCGGCGGCAGGGATTGAATCAGATCATCGAAGCTCGGCAGAATCACGGCGCGGCAGTGGACATTTACCGCATGCCGGCGGATGGAGGCGCGATGAAGAACTTGACGCCCGATTTCGATCTGATTCCAGGCGCTCCAACGTGGAACGGCGACGCGATCTGGTTCAGCGCCGAGGTCGGCGGCGACACTCACCTGTTCCGCATGAATGCGAACGGCGGGAATCCGGTGCAGATTACCAAGGGCGAGCGAGCCTTGGGCGGATTCACGTTCTCCAATGCCTTCGACCGCATGGCATACGTGGCGCAAGATCCCACGCATCCCGCGGAAGCATTTTCGGCGAAGATCGACGCTTCGGGCGAGACCAAGCTCAGCGATTTCAACTCGAAATTCCTGAGCGACGTCGATCTTGCAAGTGCAGAACGTGTCCATTTTCCAAGCGCGGACGGCACGCAAGTGGAGGGCTGGATGATGAATCCGCGCGCCGGGAAGACTCCGCGGCCGTTAATCCTGAGCATCCACGGCGGGCCGCACGGAGCTTATGGCAGCCATTTCGATTTCGAATTTCAGTGGCTGGCGGCGAATGGATATGCGGTGATGTACACGAATCCGCGCGGGTCGACAGGTTATGGCGAAAAATTTCTGTGGGCCACGTGGGGCGGATGGGGCAAGCTGGATTATCAGGACGTGATGGCGGCCGTCGATTATGCGCTGGCGCATTATCCTGTGGATCCGAAACGCCTGGGAGTCACCGGCTACTCTTACGGCGGCTTTCTCACCGATTGGACCATCACGCAGACCACTCGCTTCGCCGCGGCGGTCACCGGCGCGGGAATTTCGAACTGGCTGAGCGATTACGGCACCGCCGACATCCCGCGCACGAAAGAGAGCGAGTTCTACGGCTCGCCATGGATGCCGGACGCAGCCGAGCGGATGCACGCTCTGTCGCCACTGACCTACGCGGCGAAGGTGAAGACGCCGACGTTGTTCGTCCACGGCGAATCCGACATGCGCGTGCCGATCGAAGAGGCGGAGCAGATGTACACCGCGCTAAAGAAGCAGAAAGTCCCCGCGAAGTTCATCCGGTATCCCGGCAATTATCACGGTGGATGGCCGCCCTGGGACATGGTGCATCGTTACTATTTCGAAGCGCTGTGGTTTAAACAATATTTGCAGCCGCAGATGGACGCAGATGCACGCCGATAATCGCCGTTCCGCGTGATTCCGCGGTCCAGCACCTTCATTCCGCGCGAGCATGGCGCGACCGCGATGCTGCTCACGCCATTCTTTTGCGCCGCGCTCTTACTGCGGCAAGTACGCTGGACCGAACTGATCGCGCTGGTTGCCATCGTGTTCGCGTTCGCGATTAAAGATCCGCTGGTGGTCGTCGCGCGCCAGCGCATGGTGTGGAAGCAGGAGCACGCGGAGACACGCGTCGCGCAACGATGGGCCGCGGTCGAACTGGCGGTCCTGGCCGTGTGCGGCATCGTGCTCATGCTGACCGGAGACTGGCGTTGGTACTCGCTGCTTTTCCTGGGTGCGGGAGCGTTCACGGTTCTGGCGGTGATGGTCAACGTGCGAAACAAGCAGCGGTCCGAATGGTTTCAGGTCGCAAGCGCGGCAGCGTTAACGGCGACTTCGCTGGCCGCGTGCCTTTCGGTTCGAGGCGATATTCCCGGATGGTGTTGGATACTGTGGCTGCTGTGCGCGCTTCAGGCCGCCGCCGGCATATTCGTGGTGCATGCGCGGCTGGACGCGAGAATCGCGGTGCGCAAGGGTGCGATCGAAACCACGAGTTCCCGCCGCGCCGTGTTCATTTCGCTAGCCGTCCTGCTGATTGCAGCCGCGTGCTTCGCACTTCTTTCACGCTTCTGGATCGCGGCTGCATTGGTGCTGGCCGCGTCCGGTTACCTATGGGAGTTGAGACGCCAGAAGGACGCAGCATCGTTGCAGATGCCGTTGCATCGAATCGGTCAGCAGGCGCTGGCCTTGTCGATCTTCTATGCTTTGCTGGTCGTCATAGGACTTTGGTGAGCTTTCGCCGGGCGTCTTTACTTTTTACTTTGGCAATGAATTACTTGACTCACCAAGGCGCTCGCGCGCGGCCACCCAGTGAATCCCGACGTCGGCGGCCGAGCGGACGCGGTCGATCAGTTGCCCGGCATGATGTTGGATATGGCGGATATTGACGAACTGGTGCTCCAGCTTGGACATGCGATACCAGCTGAAGCCACTTTCGGTGCCGTCGAGATCCAACGCGTCCACGGCGTCGTCGACCATCCGATCGCAGAACTCCCAGTACTCGAGCACCTGCGCTTGCGTGTACGGCTCACCCGCGATGCCGTCGCCCTCGCCGCGATGCTGTCCCCACAGCCTAAACGCAGCTTCGTCGCGCTGAAGATACAGGTGTGCAAAGAACAGAGCGTGATACGACACCTGCCAGAACGCATTCTTGTGGTTGGTGCTCAACCACTCCTCCGGCGGGCAGCGGTCGACGGCTTCGCGGAGCATCGCCAGCGACGCGTGATACTGACTTTTCAGCACGGCTCGAAGCATCGGATGCGTGTGGTTCACCGGCTCGATTGTACATCGAGGCAGCCTTCGCAGGCACCTGTCCAGCTACGGTCACGAATCGCGAATCGTCGGATCGACTCTCGCGGGCCATTTCCATTAGGTGAGCTAAGTGTGTCGTTATCTTTACATGCGCCAGGACGCTAGGAGATTTTTTCGCCGATCGATTTGGGTTGCAGGAATTGGAGCAAATAATCCGGCCCGCCCGCCTTCGAATCCGTGCCCGACATATTGAATCCACCAAAGGGATGCGCGCCGACCATCGCTCCGGTGCATTTCCGGTTGATATACAGGTTGCCGACGAAAAATTCTTCGCGGGCTCGGCGGATTTTTTCGGGATTCTTCGAATACATCGCACCCGTGAGGCCATATTCCGTCGCATTGGCGAGCTCAATCGCATGATCGAAATCGCGAGCCTTGGTCACCGCCAGCACCGGCCCGAAAATTTCCTCCTGGAAAATGCGAGCCTTCGAATCCACATCCGCGATCACCGTCGGCTGGATGAAATAGCCGTCGCCGGGAGCCGCGTCGCCGCCCGCGACCAGGCGGCCTTCGCGTTTACCCGTCTCGATGTAATCGAGAATGGTCTTCTTCGCGCTCGCGCTGATCACGGGACCCATGTAATTGGAAGGTTCTTCTGAGGGACCGACCGTAATCGCGGCGGCTTTCTCGCGAACTTTTTCGACGAACTGATCGTAGATGGCCGCGTCGACGATGGCTCGCGAACATGCCGAACATTTCTGCCCCTGATACCCATAGGCGCTTTGCACCACGCCCGCGACGGCGCTTTCGAGATCGGCTTCGCGGTCGACAATGATGGCGTCTTTGCCGCCCATTTCGGCGACCACGCGTTTGATCCAGATCTGCCCTTTGCGCGGCTTCGCGGCCAGCTCATTGATGCGCAAACCAACGTCGCGCGATCCGGTGAAAGACACGAAGCGGGTCTTGGGGTGCTCAACGAGAACATCGCCGATGACGGCTCCGCTTCCGGTGCACAGACTGAAACTGCGCGGCGGGAAACCGGCTTCTAGCAGCACTTCGGCGAGCTTCGCGGCGATCGTCGGCGTTTCGCTCGACGGCTTGATCACGATCGTGTTTCCGGTCACCAGCGCGGAAACGGCCAGGCCGGTGAGAATCGCCAGCGGGAAATTCCATGGCGGAATTACGACGCCCGCGCCCAGCGGCAGGTAGACCATCTCATCGCGCTCGCCGGGCAGTTGCACCAGCGGCTCCGGGTTCGCCAGGCGCTGCATTTGGCGCGCGTAATATTCGCAAAAATCGATGGCTTCGGAAACGTCGCCGTCGGCTTCCGCCCAGGTTTTGCCCGCCTCTAACACCAGCCAAGCGTCGAATTCCAGCTTGCGGGAGCGAATGATCCCGGCCACGCGAGCCGCCATTTCCACGCGGCGCTCCACCGGCGTGCGGCTGTATTCGGGGAAATAGGCGTGCGCGTCTTCGATGGCTTTGATGGCCAGCTCCGCGCTGGCTTTGTGATGGCGGCCGACGATCTCGGAAGTCTTCGACGGGTTCACGCTGTTCAGCAGGTCGCCGGTTTTGTGGCGCGCGCCGGCGATCCACAGTTCGTAGGTGCGGCCCAATTCGGCGCGGACCTGGGCGAGCGCGGCCTGCGCGGCGCGAATTTCTTCAGGCTTCGAAAACGCGGAGACAGCTTCATTAGAGAACGTGGGAAGGGGCCGCGACGCGGCGGGAGTGGTCATGATTTGTCCTTTGAGATAACGGTATTTAGATCCACCGCTTCCTGTGGTCGCGGCTCGTTGCCGATGTCTTCAAATTGCAAGCCGCGACCACAGGAAGCGGCCAGTGTAGCGGGTTTCACACAGTCTCCGCGACAGGTCCCTAGTTGTCGACCAGTTTGCGGCCGCGCTCGATCATTTCGGCGGCTTCGTCGGCGACCCGCAGGCCTTTGGCGTACAGATCGCGGCCTCTTTCCATCAGGTCGCGGCTGGTATCCGCCAGAGCTTCGCGGCCTTCCCGAGTCTTCTTCCTAATAATGCGCCGCGTGTCGCGTCCCGATTGCGGCGCATAGAGAATCGCGACCGTCGCCCCGATCGCCGCACCGGCCAGGAACCATACAAATTTTCCATTATCTTCCATGTTCCTAGTTTAACGCGCTATGCTCGGAACGATGGAACTAGTTACCATTTTTCGATCCGCTGACACCGACGCGAAAGAAGAAGCCGCGGCTGTCGCGGAAACGTTACAGCAGGAGGGGATCGCGCCGACCCTGGTGGACGACAGCGCCCCCGGCGTCCCCGAGGGCGTGTGGGAGGTCCGCGTGCCTCCGTCCGACCGCGGGCGCGCCGAGGAATTGGTCGCGACCATGAACGATGAGGACGAAGAAGAGATCGACGAATCGCACGCCCTCGACCTGGAGACCGTGTTTTCGACCGGCTCGGGGTCCACCGAAATGGAAGCGCAGACCATCCAGAACATTCTGCAAGCCAACGGGATTGAGGCGGTCGTCGTCGGCGGCACGCCGATCCCCAGCACCGGCCAGGAAGTGCAAGTGGCGCGCGAGCACGTTACCGAAGCGCAGCGCTTGATCGCTGAGGCGCTGGCCTCGGGTCCTGCCGCAGCCGACGAAGGCGAAGCTGCCACAGAAACATAATCGCGCCGGCGATGGCGGCCAGGCTCAAAGTAGACGGCTCGGGGGTTCGCGAAATCGCGGCCGCGGACGGCGCCGCCGCCAGTTCAGGATCCAGCCGGAACGCGTGTTCGACACCGTCGAATAATCCCGATCCGGCGATTTCTCCGCCGCCGTTAATCGCGTAAGCCGCGGTCAGCACCCATCCCGAATTTGGACCGATCAGGTTATTCAGATCGATCATCACTCCGTTCTCAAACAGGAAGGCGTGCGTGATGCCCGAGCCGTCTACATACGAATACCCCACCACTTCGCCGCCGTCGTTGACTCCATATCCATAACTGGAGTTGCCGCCCAGCGTTCCCAGATCCACCAGCGCGCCGCCGGGCGTGCTGGCGAACGCGTGCGAGTATCCGCTGGCGAGCTGAGCATTGCCGGTTACTTCGCCTCCATTGTTGATGGCCATCGCGTAACTGTTCGCGCCGCCCAACGTTCCCAGCTCCGTGTAGCCCGCTCCTGGCGTCCAAGCGAACCCACGAAACACTCCCGAGCCGGCGTTGCCATAACCCGCAACCTGACCACTGTCGTTGACGCCGTATGCCGCGGACCACGTGCCGCCAGGTAATTCGCCCAGGTCGATGACCGAGCCGTTCGATGACGTGACGAACGCGTGCCCCTGTCCTGCCGCTGTAAACATTCCGGCGACCTGGCCGCCGCCGTTGATCGCAGTCGCATACGAACCGGCGCCCGCGATCGATTGCGCGGTCGCGTCCATCCACAATGTCGCGAACGCCTGGCCGTCGATGAACTGCGTTCCGGCCACCAGGCCCGCGGCGTTGATCGCAGCGGCCATCCCTTCGTTCGCGCCGCTGTTCAGAGTCAGATCCGTCATGCCTGAGCCGTTCCAAACAAACGCGTGCTGATAACCGAAAGCCGTGCTCGCGGCGCCGGCGGCGAATCCGTTCGAGCTGAGCCCGAATGCCTGTGCAGAGGTTCCTCCCAGCGTGCCGAGATCGGTGATGTTGTAAATCGTTCCCGCTTGCGCCAGCAGGATTGAAGCCAGGTAAATCGCTTTCATTGGGTCCGCACTCAGTATGCGTTGGCGACCTGGAAATGAACAGGTGCACTGATACCGGTACTCAGCGGCTATTCCGTACGCCCTAGGAGCTTATTGAAAAAGGGGGACAGACTTTTTAATGGCTTTTTTAACGCGCGGGAGGGGGAGCTTACTTCTTTTCGACCAGCTCGGCGACGGTGCCGTCCATGTCTTCGATCTGGAGACGGATGGCCTTGCGCGCTTCAATTGCCGATTCGCCCAGCTCGAATCGCGCGCCGACCATCCGGTCGACGGTCTGATGTGGAGCGATTTTGTCGCGGATGCTCAGGACGTCGTTGTATTTGGGACCCAGCAGTTTTTCGTACTTGAACACATTCTCGACATCGAACTTCGAAATGGGAGTGCCGTCGGCGGCGTCGCCGGAAGCCGGATCGAGTTTCATGGTGACGGACTTGACCAGAAAGCCCACGTCGCTGGGATTGGTTTCGCGAAAATCGACCACTACGATGCTGGCGTTCGGGTTCAGCGACAGGACGCGGACCTTGAGAATTTTTCCGTCCAGTTCCAGGTGCGCGCTTTTGGTCGAAAAGAGCAGAAAGAAAATCCCGGCCGCGACCACGGCGAGTCCGATTCCTAGAAATGTCCAGAATTGTTTGCTCACGAGGTTAGTCGCCTAAGAGTCTGCCGCAGGGCTGTAAGCCGCTCACGTTATCACAAACAGCCTTGATCGCGGCGGTCAGCGGGATGGCCAGCAGGAGTCCGATGCCGCCCCATAGGATTCCCCAGAACATTAGGGCGACGGTGACTGCCAACGGATTGAGGTGCACGCGCGCACCGACGAATTTCGGATACAGAAGATTCAGCGCGAACAGATGAAGCAAAGTCACGCTGGCGGCGAGAAACAGGTACAGGCTGGGTTTCGCGGCCATCGGCAGCGCAGCGAACATCGGCGGGACCATCGCCATCGGAAGGCCGACGTAGGGGACCAGGCTCAGGAATCCGCTCAAGGGGCCGACCACCAGCCAATAGGGCAGCTTCACGGACGCGAACAGGATGGAGCTTGCCAGACTTAGCACCAGGCCGAGCAGGAAGTTCCCGATCACATAGGCGCGCACCATTTCGCCGACGCCGGCCCAGGCGTGCTCGGCCGCATGGCGGTTTTCGCCTTCGAACAGCATCAGGAATCGGGAGCGGAGATGGTCGCGCCAGCTCAGCAGAAAATACACCAGGAACGGGACGAAGGACGCCATCAGGACGATGCTGTAAAACGAGCTGAGATAGTCCGAAATGGAGCTGACCATGGAGCCGGGTTCGGGCCGCACGCGCACTTCCTGGACGGGAGGCGGTTGGGCCGGCGGAGGGACGGCCGCTTTTTTCTTGCCACGCGCCGCCGCGGCCGGCGACTCGGCGGGTGGGATGACCGGCTCCTGAAAACGCTTCGGAATCACGGTTTTATAAATGCCCTGCTCGAATCGCTCGAAGCGCGCGACGGCGTTGTCGACCAGCTCATTAATGCGGTCGCTGTAGGCTGGGACGTCGTTGAGAATGGAAATCGATTGCGTGTATAGCCCGAGTCCGGCGAAATACAGGAAAACCAGGGCGATGCTGCATACCGCGAAGCTCGCCACGCCGCGCGGAAGCCGGGTGCGCATGAACAGTTCCACGACGGGGTCCAGGAGAAACGCGATCATAGAGGCGATGATCACGGTGATGAAAAATACCCGGCCCACGTACAGCAGCGCGATGGCCGCGCCGAGCGCGATGATCCCCAGGCCCACCTGGAGCGACCGCTGCGTGGGTGAAACGGGCACCACCATTGACTATCACTATAATTGGGAGGACGCGTGGATTACCAGCTAAATCCAACCAAAGGCCGGATTTTGGCGCTCGACTTGGGAAAACGGCGCATCGGGCTGGCGTTGAGCGATCCGCTGGGAATCACGGCGCAGGGTCTTCAGACGCTGGAGCGCACCAACATCCGCGCGGACCTGGCGGCGCTGTCGAAGCTGATCGAGGAGCGGGACGTCACGGTCCTGCTGATGGGCAATCCGATCCATATGAGCGGCAAGGAGGGGCGGCAGTCGGTTTATACTCGCGATTTCGCGGAGCGGCTGGCCAGGCATACCGGCGTCGAGGTCCGGTACTGGGATGAGCGACTGACCACCGTCGAAGCGCAGCGGGTGTTGCGCGAGAGCGGGATCGGCATCGAGAAACGGGCTCGCGCGGTGGATCGTTTGAGCGCTGTAATTCTGCTCGAAAGCTATCTGGACAGCTTGCGGAACGGGTTTTGATGAAGCGGGCGATTCTGTTGGGGGCGGCGGTGCTGATCGCGCTGGGGGTGGGCGCGGGGCTGCTGTTCTTTCGCGAATCGTACAAGGGATTTGAGGGGCAGACGTTCGTCACGGTGGAGCGCGGGACCGGTGCGGCGGAGATCGGACGGGTGCTGGCGCAGGCGGGCGTGATCCGGTTCCCATGGCAGTTCTGGATGGAGCGGGCGCTGCATCCGTCGGCGAAACTGCAAGCCGGAGAATACAAGTTCGATCGCGGCGCGACGGTGGGCGAGGTTTTCGACCGTCTGGCGCGCGGCGACGTGTATTACTTCGAGTTCACGGTGACCGAAGGCAGCAACATGTTCGACATCGCGCACACGCTCGAATCGGCAGGCGCGATTCCGGCCGAGGATTTTTTGAGCGCGGCCGGGGATCCGAAGCTGATTCTGGACCTGGATCAGTCGGCGAATTCGCTGGAGGGCTATTTGTTCCCGGCGACGTACCGGCTGTCGCATTCGACTACGGCGCCGGAGTTGTGCCGGCAGATGACGGAGCAGTTTCGCAGGCAGTGGAAGAAGTTGACGGCGGGAAGCCTTGCCGATGCGCATCGAATGGTGACGCTGGCTTCGATGGTGGAGAAAGAGACGGGAGTCGCGGAGGAGCGTCCACTGGTGGCGGCGGTGTTTACGAATCGTCTGAACAAAGGCATGCTGCTGCAATGCGATCCGACCACGATTTATGCCGCGCTGCTGGATCATCGCTATCGTAATGCGATTCACAAATCGGATCTGGCGAGCCGGAATCCGTACAACACGTATCAGCATGCGGGGCTTCCGCCGGGGCCCATCGCGAACCCGGGCGCGGATTCGATCGCGGCCGCGCTGCACCCGGCTGAAACGGATTATTTGTATTTTGTCGCCAAGGCGTCGGGCGGCGGGCACAACTTTTCGACCACGCTGGCCGGTCATGAAAAAGCCACCAGAGAGTACCGCAAAAAAGCGCGGAAAGCGGAGTGAGCTGGCCGAGTGGCTGGATCGCGCGCGGCCTTCGAGAATCGCCGAAGCCGAGTTTGCTTCGATTCGGGAGGCGCTGGCTCCGGTATCGGAGAGCTATTTGAGAAAGCTGCTGCGCGAGTCCGGCGTGGAGCTCGCGCCGATGGTCGGTGGCGTCCGGCAGGCCAGTTTCGATGAGCTGGAAGCGAGTCTGCTGGCGCTGGTCGACGAATATACGCGCGGGGATCGAGCGCGCCAGATGGCGGTGCGGCGGCTGGTGATCACGGCCAAGGATCATGCGCGGTGGGCGTCGCGGAAGGATCCGGAGAAAGAAGAAATGGCGCTGTGGATGACCACGTGGCTCGAAAATCCCACGGTGTTTCCCGAGTGGGTAAAGCTGCGGCGGGCTCGGATTTAACGAATTCGAATCGACTCGACTTTGAGGACGCCGTCCTCAAGCGACCCAATCACTTGAGCTTTCAGATGCCGTATCTCCCGCGATTACCGTGCCGATAAGAGTTTGAGCTGCGGCCTTCAATGCGAGAAGGACAAGAATGGCGAATAGAGTGAACGTCTTCATCGGGTCACCTTACTGGGAGGTTTACGTATGCGCTTGATAGGCTTCCACCGCAGCCGTTGCAGCACCCGCTGCCGTCGGGACACGAGCCCACGTTGAAGAACAACGGCCAGTCGCCAGGCTGCTGGTGCTCGGGAACCACGAAGCTGATTTGCTCAACCCCCACCATTCCTGGGGCGAGACCCTGAAACGTAACCTTGAGCGCTGGAGTGAGGGCGTAGAAGGTAGCTGGATTTTGGGGAATCGGCTTAACGTAAGTCTGCAAATAAGGGAAATAAGGGGAACCGATGCCGGTGATAGCCCCGGGCAAAAGCTCGAAGAGCGGCTCTGGTGGTGTCGGGAAGCCGATCGGTGGCGGCGGCCAGACGGGAAAGAAGTCATTCGCGTACGCAGTGATGGTCTCGCCTTGATGAGCAGGGTTCTGAAGCGTAACTAGGCTCAGGTCTGAGGCGTGCAGCGCGATTGCATAGCCGTTTGCGTCCGAAAAAAAGCCGCCGGGAAGTACCCCCGTGAATAACCGAGTGTCTTCGGACGGCGTCGGCAGGGTCGTCAACGTGTCGGTTGCCACCGGTGTCGATGCATTCTGGACAACGACGCTCAGGGTGCCTGCCATCCCGACGTTTGTGGTGAGGGAGACATTCCGCTCGATCGGCACCTGAAAGTTGATCTGGGCGTTAGTTGGGTCGCCCGCCTGCGGAATGACTACAGCGAGGATCGGGGCCGGCGCCCCGTTGATACTCACTTGTACGCCGGCCAACTGCGTGGGCAGCGGGGATGAAGCGGGTGCGATAACCGTGCCCGCCTGTCCGGTGAGGCTGGAATCCAGGCCTGAGCAAAAGATCGTCGCGAGGCTTCCGCCGTCTGGCAATCCGGGTTGAAACGACGCTGCGTTCACGATGGCTTCGATTTTAATCTTCACGCTCTGCGGAACCGCGTGTGGGGCTGCCGCTATGAGCGCGGCGGCCATCAGGATACGTTGAAACATATGTTTATCTCCTCAGCTGATGCTTATCTCCTCGGCTAACAACCCCCATTCGATGCTATATTGATCGCGACGCCAGGTGAGGGACCGGAGTTTGCTTCGATTCGGGAGGCGCTGGCGCCGGTGTCGGAGAGCTATTTGAGAAAGCTGCTGCGCGAGTCGGGTGTGGAGCTCGCGCCGATGGTCGGTGGCGTCCGGCAGGCCAGTTTCGATGAGCTGGAAGCGAGTCTGCTGGCTTTGGTCGACGAATATACGCGCGGGGGATCGAGCGCGCCAGATGGTGGTGCGGCGGCTGGTGATCGTGGCCAAGGATCATGCGCGCTGGGCGTCGCGGAAACATCCGGAGAAAGAAGAAATGCTGTTGTGGATGACGACTTGGCTCGAGAATCCCGCGGTGTTTCCGGGCTGGGTGAAGCTGCGGCGGGCGCGGATTTAATGAATCCGAATCGAGTCGACTTTGAGAATGCCGTCCTCGATTGATCCGCTCCCTTGGGCTCTCAGGTCCTGTGCTTTGGAGGATCGCTTGAGTGCGGCGAGGGCCCGGGCGTTGCCTTTTTCGTCGAACTTCAGAAAGGTCCCGTCGGCTTCTTTCAGGCCGAATCCGAATTTCGCGCAGGAGATGGCGCATTGACGGGGATGGGTGGCGAGCTGATTGTCTTTGCACATGACGTCGACCACGGTTCCAGAGAAAGTCTCGGCATGGGCAAGGATACAGCCGGCCAAAAGAATCAACAACAGTCTCATAAAATTCATTATCGCGATTTGATGACGAGATTTCTGTAGGGATCGGCGCCTGCTGTGGTAGAAATAACGATGACCGTGGCGGTGAAGAACGACAACGTCGCAGGTCCTCCGGCGGTTTGACCCTGCTCCTGGAACTTCAGCACCGGCCGCTTCCTTCGGTCGCGGCTCGCGCTCCGCACTTTACGCGAGCCGCGACCGCAGGAAGCGGCCGGTCCTCCAGACGTTATCCTGCATCCCAAGTGATTACTCTCCGGGGCTATTGCGCGTTGCGATTTTTGAGGGTATACTGCGATTTTTGTGGCTGAAGCAATGGCGTTCCGGGAAGAATTCGATCCGTCGGCGCCGCAACGCGAAGCGGCGTTATTCTACGGCCTGTTCCTGCGCGGGCATTCGGCTGAGACGTTGCGCCGCGATATCGACGTTCCTAAGAAACTGCTTGACAAACTGATCAAACGGCATCGCAATGAGCTGGCCGTGCGCGAGAAACTGCAGCGCGTGTATCAGTATCGCAAGCAGGTTCTGGCGGTGTTCGACGAGTTGGTCACGCGCGAACGCACCCGCGAAAGAATCCAGTAAGGAATTTGAAAAAGGCTTTTTTAAAGTGGTGGCGGCAGGTGTAGCTGGGATTTGGCCAGCGCTTTGTCGAGCATATCCGCGGCTTCCATTTCATTCAAGCCGCGCGAGGTTGAAAACTCCGTGATCAGCATGTGGCGGGCGCGGTCCAGCATTTTCTTTTCGCGGAAGCTGAGCGGTTTCTGCATCTGAAGAATCAGCAGGCTCTTCATGACCTCGGCCACGGCCAGAAGACTGCCGTTCTCCATTTTCTCGGTGTTCTCTTTGAAGCGGTCCTTCCAGTCGTGATGGCGATGGCAGCGGCCTTCGGATAGGAAGCTGACCACGCGGGCCACTTCGCCGTTGCGGGTGACTTTGCGCAGGCCCAGATCGCCGACGTGGGAAAACGGGACCATGACGGTCAGGCTGTTGTAGGTCAGGCGGAGCAGGTAAAACCGCTCATAATGGCCTGCAAAAGCGCGGCTGCTGATATTCTCGATGGTCGCGACCCCGTGGTTGGGGTAAACGATCTTCTCACCAACTTGAAACGTCATGCGTGGACCCTTTTAGGCCTCTGATCTGACTGCTGACTTCGCCTCCGTCACGAACGGCGAAAGAGAATCTTAATCGGAGTTTAATCATCTGTCAACAGGAAAGTGGGACATGCGATCCTCGCGTTCAACCGATTGAGCTGAAACGTTTTATGCAATGGGTTCCAGGCCGGTTTCACGAGCCGGGCGTTCAGTTCCAGGACTGGAATCGGTTAGGATGAGTAAATACCCGATGGAAGCCGCTAAGACCATTGACTTGAAGAAGACGGTCCACCTTCCGCGCACCGATTTCCCCATGAAGGCGAATCTGGGGCAGTTGGAGCCGAAGACTGCTCGCGCGATGGGACGAAATCAAGCTGTATGAACGGATTCGCGAGTCGCGCGCAGGGACGGCCGACCTACATCCTGCACGACGGGCCGCCATACGCCAACGGCAGCATTCACCTGGGGCACCGCGTTCAACAAAGTCGTGAAGGACTTCATCGTCAAGGTGAAGACCATGGAGGGCTACGATTCGCCGTACGTGCCCGGATGGGATTGCCACGGGCTGCCGATCGAGATCCAAGTCGACAAGCGAACTGGGGCCGAAGAAGGCGTCGATGACGCCGGCGCAGATGCGGGCGGCGTGCCGGAAGTACGCGGAAAAATACGTCGACTTGCAGCGGCAAGGATTTCATCCGGCTGGGCGTACTGGGGCGCTGGGAAGACCCGTACCTGACCATGAGCGCCGACTATGAATCGGTGATCGCGGGGGCGTTCGTCGATTTTCTGGATCGCGGGCTATGTTTACAAGGGCCTGAAGCCGGTGAACTGGTGCATTCACGATCGGACGGCGCTGGCGGAGGCCGAGGTCGAGTATGAGAATCATACCAGCCCGTCGATCTGGGTTCGATTCGCGCTGACTCGGATCCGGCAGCGATCGATCCGGCGCTGGGCGGCAAAGGTTTGGGGCCTGATCTGGACCACGACGCCGTGGACCATGCCGGCGAACATGGCGATCGCGTATCATCCGAAATTTGTTTACGCGGCGGTGGAGGTTCATGACGATGTTTACATCGTCGCCAAGGATCTGGTGACGGCGACGGCCGAGGTTTGCGGGTGGGAATCGCCGAAGGTGATCGCGGAATTCACCGGTGACGTGATGAACGGGACGGTGTTCCAGCATCCGTTTCTGGAGCGCAATTCGCTGGGGATTCTGGGCGATCACGTTACGCTCGAAGCAGGGACGGGCGCGGTGCATACTGCGCCGGGACACGGGCAGGAAGATTTCGAGATCGGGCAGGCCAACGGGATTCGCGGTGTATTGCCCAGTGGATGCGGCGGGCCGATTCTTTCACGCGGAGGGCGCCGAGGGGCGGCTGCCGGAGGAATTGATCGGCAAGACGGTGTGGGAAGCGAATCCGATCGTCATCGATCTGCTGTAGCATCACGGGGCGCTGCTGGCGATGCGCAAGATCGAGCATAGTTATCCGCACTGCTGGCGCTGCCACAATCCGACCATTTTCCGCGCGACGGAGCAGTGGTTCATCGGGATGGATCGCAACGATCTGCGCGGGCGCGCGCTCGAAGCGATCAAGAAAGTGAAATGGACTCCGGCGTGGGGCGAAGAGCGCATGTCGAACATGATCGCCGACGCGGCCGGACTGGTGCATTTCGCGGCAGCGGGTCTGGGGCGTGCCGATCACCGTGTTTTATTGCGAAGGGTGCCAGGAGCCGTTCACCGATCGCAAGGTTCTGGATCGCGTCGTCGCGACTGTTTCGCGAGCATACGGCCGACGTGTGGTATGAAAAATCGGCGGCAGAATTGATCGGACCGGGCGCGAAGTGCGGGAAGTGCGGAGGAGCGTCCTTCCGGAAAGAAAACGACATTCTGGATGTGTGGTTCGATTCCGGCGTGCAGCCATCTGGAAACGCTGACGCCGGAAAATCATCTGCCTTGGCCGGCCGACATGTATCTGGAGGGCGGCGATCAGTATCGCGGGTGGTTCCATAGCTCGCTGCTGGTGGGCGTGGGGCTGAAGGGCGCGTCGCCGTATCGGGAATGCGCGACGCATGGCTGGACGCTCGATGAGCGAGGGCCACGCGATGCATAAATCCAAGGGCAATTCGATTGAGCCTGAGGAGATCATCAAACAGGGCGGCGCGGATTTGTTGCGGCTGTGGACGGCGTCGGTCGATTTTACGGAAGATGTCCGGCTGTCGAAGACGATATCTGGATCGGCTGGTGGAGGCGTATCGGAAACTGCGCAATACGTTTCGCTATGCGCTGGGGAATCTGCACGATTTCGATCCGGCTAAGGATTCGGTGCCCGTCGGCGAGATGCTGGAGATCGACCGCTGGATTCTGGCGCGCGCTGAGGACCTGGTCGCGCAAATGCCGCTGAGTGGTATCGACGAGTTTGCGTTTCACAAAGTGTATCGCGCGATTTACGATTTCGCGGCGGCCGATCTGAGCTCGATCTATTTCGATGTGCTGAAGGATCGTCTGTATACGTCGGCGACGCGCAGCCGGGCCCGAAGAAGCGGGCAGACGGCGCTGTATAAGATCCACTATGCGCTGACGCGGCTGCTGGCTCCGCTGTTGTCGTTCACGGCGGAAGAAGTTTGGGGATACACCGCGAAACCTGTGGATGCGCCGCAGAGCGTGCACATGGCACTGTTCCCGAAGCCGGACGAGCTCGCGTCGGGGTTGGATTCGGCGGCGCTCGCGAAGTGGGACCGGTTGATGGAAGTGCGCGTCGACGGTGCTGAAGGCGTTGGAGGAGGCGCGGCAGGCGAAGTTCATCGGCGCGCCGCTGGAGGCTCGGGTGCGGCTGCGGGGATATGGCGATATCGAGCCCTATGCGGCGGATCTGCCGGGGTTGTTCATCGTCTCGCAAGTGGCGTTCGACGCGGGCGAAAAGGGCGTGACGGTGGAGCGGGCCGACGGAGCGAAGTGCGAGCGCTGCTGGAAATATTCGGTGGAAGTGGGCAAGGACGCCGAGTTTCCGACGGTGTGCGACGCTTGCGCGGCAGCCCTGCGGGAAATGAAGGATGAACTATAGAGCGCAGTCGGCGGCGATCATCGCCGGGGTGGTGCTGCTGGACCGCGTCACCAAAACGATGATCCGCATGCGCGTCTCGCCGTGGGATACGATTCCGGTGATTCCGGCCTTCTGCAACATCGTGCATTCGGAAAATCCGGGGGCGGCGTTCGGGATGATGTCGGAATCGACCAGCCAGTGGAGAGGGGTCCTGCTGATCGCGGTGTCGATTGCCGTGATGGCGATCATCGGGACGATCTTGTGGCGGCCGTCGCGAGCCGGCATGGTCCATACGGCTCTGATGCGCACCGGACTGGCTTTGGTGTTCGGGGGCGCGCTGGGGAATTTGTGGGATCGCGCGACGCGGGGTACGGTCACGGATTTTCTGCAGTTGTTCTTCGGGTCCTATGAATTTCCGTCGTTCAATGCGGCCGATAGCGCGATTACGATTGGGGCGGGGTTGTTGCTGCTCGATTTGTGGCGCACGCGTGGTAAATAGATGGGGATTCTGGAAACCGCGAGGCCTACGATTGTCATTTGCACTCGGGATCGGGAACGCTCCACTGCATTTTATCGCGACGTTTTGGGGTTGACGTTAGCGTATGAGGACAACTTCGCCGCTGTTTTCAACACCGGTGGAGTCACGCTGCGCGTGTCGGTGGTGCCCGATTTTACGGCGCATGAGCATACGATTCTCGGTTTCCAGGTGGCGGATGTCGAGGCGACGGTGAGAGCGCTGCGGGGCCAAGGCGTGACGTTCAATATTTATCCGAAGTTCAAGCAGGATGAGCTGGGGATTTTGAATGTGCCTGGCGGGTCGATTCGGGTGGCTTGGTTTACGGATCCGGATGGGAATGTGTTGAGTGTGAGCAATAGTTGACGCGTGTGGAATCGCTCCGTGACCGTCGCGGCTCCGCCTGATTTATTATTTTTCTAGACCGCTCCCTCGCGGTCGCGGCTCGGCTAGCGTCCTGAGTTGGAAAATCGCAGCATTACATGCCGAGGCTACGTGGCCATCCCCCAAAGTCATTCCGAGCGGTGCGAGGAATCTGCTTTTCGTTCGGCTGTTATCAGCGCTTTAAAAGCAGATCCCTCGCCGCGCTCGGGATGACGGGCGTTGCAAGGGGCAACAATTACAACGAACTTCTGACTCAGGACACCACTGGTAATCTTCCAAATCCACGTCACGGGCATCGCAAGGGTCTGATGCCGCCGAAGGGACGCTACTTCTCGGTCTTTCCGCGCATCACCATGATGGTCTGCTGCATCAGGGCGCATAGAGTTTCGTGGCCATCTTTGACAGCGAATACTTCTGCCCTGGTCACGATCAGCGTCCTGCCAGGGCGGACGACCTCGCCTCGGGCGATGAGTTTCTCGCCGTCGGCGGGGGCAACCAGGTTTAGCTTATATTCGACGGTCAGGACCGAAGAACTGGCGGCCACCATGCTCATGGCCGCATAGCCGGCGGCGGAATCGGCGATCATCCCAACTACCCCTCCGTGGACGAAGCCGTGCTGCTGTTCGATTCCGTCCCAGTGCGGCACGTGGATTTCGGTGCGGCCGTGTTCGATCACCGGCATCGTGGCGCGAATCAGGTGCATGGCGTTTTGCTTGGCGAAGCTCGCTGCGACGTATTCGGCGAAGTCGGCATTGGCGGGATGGGTTTGCATCTCTGTACTTGATTATCGCGGGTAGGGAATCCGGCCGCTTTCCTCGGCCGCGGCTCATTTACCATAGGGAAATGCGGTTTCTTCTTGGCCTGCTGTTGAGCATCGGGCCGTTGTTTGCGGACGGCATTCCGGCGGATGAGTATAAAACCCGGCGGGCGGAGTTGCGGAAATCGCTGGATGGGGTGATGGTGCTGTTCGCGGCGAATGAGCCTGAGGATCTGCACGTCAGCTTTTTTCAGGACACTAATTTTCTGTATCTTTCCGGTTGGCGCGAGCCGGGCGCGGCGATGATGCTTACCAAGGACGATGAAATTCTGTTTCTGCCGGAGCGCAATCCCCGGCAGGAGATTTTCACGGGCCGTAAGCTGGGAGCCGACGATGCCGATGCGCCGCAGCGGACCGGATTCGCCAAGGTCTTGCCGAGGCGCGCGATCGAGGTGACGTTCCTGCATCTTCTGGAATCGTCGACGCATGTGTACACGATGCCAGGGGACCCGCAGGCGCAGAAGCTGGTGCAGTTCGCGCCGTTTCACGACGAATCGTCCGCGGCGCCTGAGATCGCGAAACTCAGGATGGTGAAATCGCCGGCCGAGATCGAGCTGTTGACGAAAGCGGCCGACGCTTCGGTGGCGGCTCATTTCGCGGCGTGGAAGACAGATCAAGCCGGGGATCTACGAATATTCGGTGGCGGCGAAGATGGTGGAGACTTATGAGCAGCTCGGGTGCGAGCGGAGCGCTTATGCTCCCATCGTCGGGAGCGGGCCGAACAGCACGGTGCTGCATTACATGGCGAATCGCCGAAGGATGGATTCGGGTGAAGTGGTGGTAATGGACGTGGGCGCGGAATGCTCGGATTACGCGAGCGATGTGACGCGCACGGTTCCGGCGAATGGAAAATTCACGGCTCGGCAACGCGAGATTTATGAGATCGTGCTGGGCGCGCAGAAAGCGGCGATGGCCGCGGTGAAGCCGGGCGTGAAGATGCGCGGCGAAAAGTCGCTCCAGCAGATCGCGTATGACTACATCAATTCGCACGGGCAGGACCTGCACGGCGAATCGCTGGGGAAATATTTCACGCACGGGCTGGGGCATCACGTCGGACTGGATGTGCACGATGAGAGCGATAACAACGCTCCGCTGAAGGCGGGGATGGTGATCACCATCGAGCCGGGGATTTATATTCCGGAAGAAAACATCGGCGTGCGGATTGAGGATACCGTGCTGGTGACGGAAACGGGTGTGAAGAATCTGAGCGGCGCGCTGCCGCGCGAAGCGAATGAAGTGGAGAAGCTAGTCGGCGAAGTGACGTGACGACCAAGGCAAAACGCACCGCGGCTTATGTCGGCGTGATCGCCGGCTGCTACGGCATCAGCATGGTGATCGGGCTATCGCGTCCGGCCAAGCGGGTCAATAACATCTTTTACGACTGGATGGTTTCGCGGCAGCCGGAAGAACCGTGGACGCCCCGGTCGGTGGTGGTGGCGATCGACGAGCCCACGCTGGGCAAGCGCGGCGGGATACGCAATCTGCGCGCGATTCTGGCCGAGGCCGTTTCCGAAATTAATTCCGCAGGACCTGCCGCGGTGGCCGGCGACGTACTGCTTGCCGACGAGACCGGTGACGTGGAAGGCAATCGCGCGCTGGAAACTGCGCTTCGAGGAACGAAAAATCTGGTGCTGCCTTGCGATCTGATCACGATCAACAGGCAGGCGAAATGGGAGGATCCGCTGCCGCGATTCGCCGGGGCTGACGTTGCGCTGGGGCACGTGTATCGCGATCCGACCGATGGCGTGAATCGCATGGCTCCGCTTGAAGAGATTGCGGATGGGAAACGGCGCTGGGCGCTCGCGCTTCAAGCCTTTAGCCTGATGCACGGCGAAACGGTGCCGACGGAGACTCCGGACGAAGTCGATACCGGAGGCGTGACGATCCCCGCCGGGCGATCGAATGGACGGCTGATGTACATCCGGTATTTGCCTGCCGGAAGAATTCCGCAGATCTCCGCGCTCGAAATTGGGCAGAATCGCGATCGGATCCGCGGGAAGGCGGTGTTCGTCGGCGTGACTGCGGTGGCGGCGAACGACCGCGCGGCGACTCCGTTCGATCGGGAGATCCCAGGCGTGGAGCTGCACGCGCAAATTTACGAAACCATCGCGCGAAACCGTTTCCTGGAGCCGGTGCGCGACGACGTCGAATTTCTGCTGTGCATCCTGTTCGCGGCCGCGGCAGGACTGATTTTCGGATTGCGGTCGGGTTGGCAGGCATATTTGTTCGCGGGAATCGTACTGGCGCTGGCGCTGTGGACGCCGATCCAGTTTTTCTCGCATGATCGCGTGTTTCCCTTTTTCGAACCGGTCAGCGTCGCATGGCTGTCGGTGGGCGGCGCGGCGGCATTTCAATATTTCTTTGTCCAGCGAGCAGCTGCGGACCTCGGAGTCTGAAAAATCGCGCTACCAGCAGGCGATTCACTGGGCGGCGCACGAAATGCGGACGCCGCTGACGGCCATTCAGGGGTCGAGCGAGATCATGACTCGCTATGCGCTGCCGGATGCGAAGCGCCAGCAGTTGAGCGAGATGATCAACTCGGAATCGAAACGGCTGGCCCGGATGATTCAGACGTTCCTCGATGTCGAGCGGCTGGCGGACGGTCAGATGGAACTGAAGCGCGAACCGTTCGCGGCTGCGGATTTGGTGGACGCTTGTCTGCGTCGCGCGATGTCCATTGGCAGAGCGGAAACAAATCTCATGTTCGCTCGATACGCGCGGTGGAGGGCACGATTACCGGCGATCGCGAATTGATGGAATATGCGCTGTACAATCTGCTGACCAATGCCGTGAAGTATTCGCCCGCGGGAACCGAAGTACACGTATGTAGCCGAGCGACGCGGAGGCGAACTGCGGCTATCGGTTCGCGATCAAGGCATCGGCATGGACGCGAAGGAACTGAAGAGCATCTTCAAGAAGTTCTACCGGACCAAGCGCGCGGAAGCGTCCGGCGAAGCCGGAACCGGCATCGGGCTGTCCATTGTGGAGCAGATCGTCACGCACCACGGCGGCCGGATGGAAGTGACCAGCGAGCCGGGAAAAGGCTCATGCTTTACCATGGTGATTGAAGGCGGGCATGTCCGAGCGCAGCTCGAACAATGCAGAAACTGCTGATCGTCGAAGATGACCAGTCCGTCCGGAACACCATGGTGATGTGCCTGGAGCTGGAAGGCTATGCGGTGGATGCGGTGGCCTCCACGCGCGAGGCGATCGACCGGCTGCGCAGCGCAAGCTTACCCGATCGTCATCTCCGATATTTATCTGGACGAGCGCACCGGGATCGACGTGCTGCGCACCGCACGCCAGCAGAATCCCGATTGCGCGGTGATTCTGATGACCGGCCGCGGCAGCATGGAAACGGTGATGGCAGGCGACCGAGGGCGGGGCCTTCGAGTATCTGGCCAAGCCGTTCGAGATGGCGCACATGATCGAGACCATCAAGCGCGCCGAGAAATCGCTGAGCGGAGACGAAGACGAACGACGAAGCCGCGGCCATCGACGATCTGCCGGAAACGGAGATGATCGGCAGCTCGCCGCGCATGATCGAGATTTACAAGACGCTGTCGAAAGTGGCGCCGACCGACGCGACGGTGCTGATCGAAGGCGAAACCGGCACCGGCAAGGAACTGATCGCGCGCATGATCCATCGCAACAGCAAGCGCGCGCAGCAGCCGTTTGTGCCGGTGGATTGCGGGGCCATCGCGCCGTCGCTGCTCGAAAGCGAGTTGTTCGGGACGCTTGAAGGGCGCCTACACCGGCGCCGATCGCGACCGCATGGGCGTGTTCGAAGCGGCCGCAAATGGCACGGTATTTCTGGACGAAATCGGCGATATTGACCTGGGTTTCCAGTTAAAGCTGCTGCGTTTCTTGCAGGAGCGCGAGATCCGCCCGCTGGGATCGGCGCGGGCCAAGAAGGTGGATGTGCGGGTGATCGCGGCCACCAATCGCGACGTGCAGAAGATGGTGGACGAAGGCAAATTCCGCGAAGACCTGTGGTATCGCCTGAACGTGGTGCGCCTGACGCGTGCCGCCGCTGTGCGAGCGGGCCAGCGACATTCCGCTGCTGGTCCACTATTTCCTGAAGCGCTACAACGAGCGCTACAAGCTGGACACGCGAGCTGACCGATTCGGGGTTGAAGGCGATGGAGGAGTACAGTTGGCCGGGCAACGTCCGCCAGCTTCAGCACATGATGGAGCGGCTGACCATCCTGGCGCCGGGCGGCGCGGATCGACGATGCGGCGGTGCGGCAGGCGATCGAGCAGATGGATTCGCGCGAACACGGCGAGCGAAACGCTGGCCGATACCGAAGCGGAGCAGATCCGCCGCGTGCTGGCGGCGACCAATGGCAACAAGAGCCGCGCGGCGAAGATCCTGGGGATCGAGCGGAAGACGCTATACCGGAAGCTCGAGCGGATGGGCTTGTAATTCCGTTGCTTGGCGATCGGGTACGGGCGGCGTGTGTGAAAGCCCGCGACATCAACCGCTCCCTGCGGTCGCGGCTCATTAAGCTGCCGATGTTTTGAATGCGTCGGCCCCGCGCCGCTACGGGGTTCTCACAAGCTCCTAAAGAGGGCTTCCTTTCCTCCACGAATGGGTCTATAATCCCCCTAGCTCGGATAGCGGCCTTATAAAGACGGTTTCTTCTGGAGGTTCCCATGTTTGACAGCCTCGACGAGCAGATTAAAAGAGATGAGGACCGGGTCAGCACCAGCAAAGGGCGGATGGTACGCTATGCTTTGTATGTGCTGGCAGCCGTGGTGGTGTTCGGTGGACTGATTCTCGGTGTCCACCTGGCTACCTGATAGCGCGTAGTTGACACACGCCGCAAAGCTACTTCTGCGACGGAGACGGGGTATTTTCCTGCGCCAGCAGAACCACCTCGCTTCTCGGAAACGCGAACTTGCGGCCATTCTCGTCGATCACGTTTACTTGAGAAATGTACTGGCCCGCGGACAACTTGGCGAGCGGGATCTGGAACGCGAAGGGAGCTACGCCTGGACGATTGGTTCCGAGCTTCGAAAGACGCACCGGCGGCGACGTGTAGACGATTTTCGCCCCCATCAGCAGTTCCACTTGCGCTGACAAGCTGGGCAGCTTGCGGTCCGGGTCCATGGCGGGATCGTAGACCTCGAAGTAGATATACATGGTCTGATCCTTGCGGAAGACGCGGGTGATGCTGGGGACGATCTTCTGGCTGTCCTGCACCAGCGGGCTGGCTTCGAGCAGTTTTTTGTTGGCTCCCGCTGTGCCGACCGCCGCGGCAACCGCTTCCTTCTGATTGCTCCAGATCACGGAACTGAGGCGCAGGGATTTGCCGGAGTTCAGATCGGGGATGGCGAACTTGGTTTCGAACGTGCCCATTTTGCCGCTCTGATTTTCGCGCGCCAGGAAGCGCAGCGTGTAGGCGCCGGGCGCCAGCGTGAGGCCGGCGTCGTATTGCAGGTTCCGCTGGCCGAGTTTGGCCGCGTTTGATTCATCCAGCTTCACCGTGATTTCGTCGCGCACTCCCGAAACCAGCTTGCCGGATGCGTCGCGCACCTGGCCGATAAAATCGAAATCCGCGGTCTGCTTCGCGCCCTTCTTGGTAAGCCCCACGGCGGAGCCGGGGATCTTCACGGAAATCGGCACGAAATAGCGATCGCGGGCGACGCGGAAGTAATCCACTTCAAGCGCCAGTGGCAGCTCGTTCACCGGATCGCCCAGGGTCAGGGCTTCTTCCAGTTGGCGCTCTTTGTCGGAGGCGTTGAATTTCTGCCAGGTCTTCGAGGCGTAGTAGCCTTTGCGGAAATCGAGCTTGGCGTTCAGGTCTTTCGAAACCAATCTGATGTCGATGCGGCGGTACTTTCCATCCTCGGCGGAGTTCTTGCTGTAGTAGCCGACGATGTAATAGCTGTTGATGTCTTCCTGCGCCTGGCGGATGCCCATGGTCAGATCGTTGGTGTCGAGCATGGCCTTTCCGCCGGTGTCGGCGGCGATGGTGACCAGGGTTTCCTGCGAATCATTGAAGCTGTTGCGCATGCCTTGCTGCTTGGTTCCGGTGATGATGCCGGTGCCGCGCGGGGAGGCTTGCGAGGCGTCGCCGCCGGGAGGCAGCGCCACCAATCCGCGCGCGTCGACGGGATAAAACGAGACGTTGGCGCGAACGGCGGCGTTCACGGTGGCCTTGATCTGGGATTGATTTTCGACGCCGGTTTTGCCGATGCCGCTCGAGAAATATACCAGCGCTTTCTTTTCGGGAAACAGGCTCAGCTTGCGGGCGGCGTCTTCCAGAGCGCTCAGCTTGCGATCGGTATTGAAGATGTTGAACTCGGTTTCGTCGGCGGCGAAGCTGCCGCTGTCGTCGCCCTCGTCGGCGGATGTGGATGCCAGGTCCGCCAGGTCGGCGCCTTCGCCCAGGGTGAGCTTTTTGATGGTCGAGATCAGAGCATCGCGGTCGTCGGTCCACTCCTGGACCACTTTGATCGCGGTGGTGTAGGTCATGATCTCGACCAGATCGGAGGAGGTCATTTGCGATTGCAGAAATTTGATAGCGGCGTCCTGCGCGCGGACCTGTTCGGGCGGCTGCATGGAAGTCATGTCGAAGAACAGAGCACAGCAGGCGGCGATCCTGATAGCGGATGGCGCTGTTGGCGGCGGGCGCGACCGAAGCGGGCTTGGGCGCGGGCGTGGCTTTTTCCTCCACCGTTCCCGGCTGGCGCGTGGCGAAGGACAGCGGGGCCAGCGGCTCTCCACTGAGTTTTTGCAGTTCGAAGATGCGGATCTCCTGGCGTACGCCGTCTTCGTAGGATCTCGACGTCTTCCTTCTTGAGCGTCGTGATGGGACGGCCGGACTTGTCTTTGACGCTCAGATCGACGATCACCAGCTTGGTTTCGGTGGTGAAGGTGGGGTTCTGGGCAAGCAGCGTCGCGACCGTAAAAACAGCATCAAGCGCTTCATCAGAATCGTCAGCCTCAAGGTAGCAGTCAATTGCCGCATCGCGCCGGCGTTGGTGATCAAACCGTACTGCGCGGAGTTGACCACGGTGATCAGGCCGGCCGGGTTGACGTGATTGAAGGTGTTGGTCGAATCGACGCGAAACTCCAGGCGGCGGCGCTCGGAATGCAGATTGATGCTGCGCGCGAGCGACGAAATTCATGACGAACATGCCCGGTCCGGTGATAGTGTCGCGGCCGGCGTCGCCGAACGTTCCCGCCGCGGGAACGGAAAACGCCGCGGCATTGAAATAGCCCGTGCCTGAATCGACCGGCAATCCCGTGGCGTTGGCGCGCAGCGGCGCGAGCGAAGCAGTACCGTCGCGGTTGCCGTTCACCGTAGCCGTCAGCGGCGTTCCGGTTTCGCGCCGTCAGGCTGCCGGAAATGGTCCAGTCCTTGAGAGCCTTGGCGGCCCACGCGGGGTGCGATAAGAAGCCTTTGGTCGCATCCACGGGCGACGCCCAGCACCCAGTTCGCGGTCACGACGTGCCGCCGGTCATTGGCGGATAACGCACGTTCGGCCGCCTGGTTGTAAAAATTCTGCGCCAGCGCGACATCGTCTATCGATTTTGAAAGCGTGTAAAAGAGATTCGCTGAAAGGCCGCGCTGGAAGCGGCGCGTCAGGCGCGCCTGCATCGAGTGCATGATCGAGTTTCCCACCGGATCGTCGAACGTGAAGTTGCCGGCGTTGGCGATGGGAAGATTCGCGTAGCCGGTGAGCGCCGAGCCGAGTGGGGCCTGATTGGGCGCTTCCTGAATGTCGAGCCGCGTGCCTTTGGACCCCGTGTAGGTGATCTCGCCGACCAGCCGCTTGGGCAGGTCTTCCTGAATCGAAAAATTCCAGGTCTGGATGTAGCTGTCGAGATAGTTCAGCGCGACGGCGTAGGTATTGGTCACCGATTTTCCAACGGGAACGGAGGCCAGCCCGGAGGCCAAAGTAAGGATGTCCGCGGTGCTGGTGGTGGCGCTGTTGGTGATCGCAAACGGCGGCTGCGCGCCGAGCGTGGATTCGAACTTGTTGTACTGATTGGGAATGTAGTAGAGGCCGTATCCGGCGCGGATCAGCATTTTTCCCTTGGCCCACGGCTTCCACGCGATGGCCAGGCGCGGTCCGAAATTATTCTTGTCGGAACGCATCAGCGTGTTGGGGAACGCTGCGCCGGTCAGCGGTCCCGCTTGGCCGGGAAGCACGGGCGCGACCGCGCTGAATCCCGGCGCGATATCCAGATTCGCGACGTGGCCGTATTCTTCATGCCACGGCGTGAAGTATTCGTAGCGCAGGCCCAGATTCAGGCTCAGGTTCGCGGTCACGCGGAAGTCGTCGACGGCGAAGGCGTTGAATCCGTTGCTGCGAAAATACGTAGCCGAATCGCCGTAGCGGATGGCGGCTGGATTCGGGAAGGCCCAGCAGGAAATCCGCGAAATCGTAACCGGTTCCGGTGATCGGCAGGCCGGCCGGGTTGTAGCCCGCGGTGGACAGCCCGGAAAAGCTGAACGATCCACGGCCGTTCTGATCGGTGATGGTGTTGTTCAAATAATGGGTGAAGCCGCCGCCGAAACTCCAGTTGTGTTTGCCCTGGTGGATTTGAATATTGTCGGCGAGGCCGTAGCTCCAGACGGCGCTGCGGGTTTCGTTGGTATCGCTGAGGCTCGAATAATTGGTGAAGCTGAGCGAAGGCGGTCCGTAGTTTGCGGGGTTGGGCGAAGTGCCTTCAATCCCCAGCTCGGCGGCGACGTTCGGGCCGCCGGCGAAGAACGGAATCGCGGTGTTGGTGTTGCGATTGAAGCTGAGCGTCACGTTATTGAAGTTTCTCGCGCCCAGGCGATGCCGCCAGTTGATATTGGCGTTGATCCCTTGCCCGTCGAGGTTGTCGCAGCATCCGAAATACTGGTTTGTGGAGGTGTTGCGCTGCTGGAGATTGAAGGTAACCGCCAGCGTGTCCTTCGGCGTGAAGGTGGTGTTCAGGCGCGTGTTCAGACTTTGCGTGTTATTGGGATTGGCGACGATCAGCCGGTAATTCTGGTTGACGCCGGGCACGTTCTGATTGGGCAGTGGAAGGTATCCGAGCAGGCCTTGGGCGATCGAGCTGAGGCGCGTAGTGGGAATGACGTTGCCGGAGAACGGCGCGTTGTTGGTGGGGTCGTAGATGATGGCGTTGGTCTGTGAAAAATTGCCCATGCGCTCGAGCGGAGTGGGCTCGCTGTAGGCCTGATCGATGCCGTTGCGCGAGAGATTGCCCTGATAGTTGACGAACCAGAAGACCTTGGACAAATTGAAGAGCTTGGGAATGAAGAGCGGTCCTCCGGCCGAGAATCCGAAACGGTTTTGGGCGTAGGCGGCCTTGGGCTCGGGGATGCCGTTCACCGCGAACGGCCGGGCGTTTAGAACCGAGTTGCCGATCTGGTAGTAAAGCGATCCGGTGATGCGGTTGTTGTTGGCGCGCCGGTTTCCGATGAATGCCGGGTTGCCGTTGCGCGGGCCTCTTCCACCGGCGCGGCCGCCTCCGCCTCCACGGCCACCGCCGAATCCGCCTCCTCCACCGCCGCCTCGGCCGCCGCCGGCAAAGCCGCCTCCAGGTCCTCCTGGACCACCAGCTCCGCCGGGACCTCCTGGACCACCGGGACCGCCGGGTCCGAAGCTGCCGCGGCCTAGACCGCCCAAATCGTCAGGACGCATATCGCCGGCATTGGTCTGCAAGCCTTGGCTGACGCTTCCGTTGACTAGCAGAGCATCGTTGGCCGCGTCGGCGCTGGCTTGTGGCATCGCCGGAGCTTCCGCGCCCATCAAGGCGTTGGCAGCATTCGCGGACTGGGATTCCAGGGTGTCTTCAGTAGCCTGCGCGCCTCGACCGCCTGGACGCGTGCGGTCGCGCAGTTGGAGGGTAAAATCGATTTTCGTCGGAGTCTGCGCGATTTGCGCTTCTTTTCGAGCCCGGTCGAAGCCGAACATGTCGACTTCCACGATCCAGGCTCCCGGCGTCATTCCATCGAACTTGAACGATCCGGTTTCGTCGGTCAAGGTGGAAAGAATGCGATCGCCCTGGGTGGCGCGAACGGTGGCGCCGGGGATGGGCTGGCCTTCGGATTTGACCTGCCCGGTTTGTGCAAAGCTTAGCGTGATCGCAAATGCGCCGGCGATGAGAAGATTTCTCGAGATAAAAATGACGAACCTCCCTCGCCGGCGCCTATGTTCCCGAGCTTACTGCTTGGTCAGAGTGACGTCGCGAGGTCCACGTCCGCTGTCCGCCGACAGCTTCATCGTGCCGCCGGAAACCGTGCCCGTGTACTTGGTGGTGAACTTGCCCTTGTCGCCCATATCGCGAGTGACTTCGAAGGACACGTTGTCGCCGTCCACTTTGCCGTTCGAAATGTCGACTGCGCCGCCGCGTCCGCCTTCCACGCTACCGGTCAGAGTCGAGCCGCTCTGCTTCAGGGTGAAGGTCTGGGTTCCACCGCGTCCTTCGGCGGTCCACTTCCCTGTGACGTCCGCGCCCAGCGCGACCATGCAAGCCATGGCCAACATCGCGAACAATAAAACTAAACGATTCTTCATGTTAGGTCCTCTCCTTGGAATTGCGATTGGATATCGCTCTTAATATGATGGCACGCAACGTACCCAAGGTTACACTCTCCGGGGCCACATGAAGTATGACGGATGCCGGGGTTTGAGGATGACAGGCTAAAACGATGCAAATCCTGTGGTAGGTTAGTACATTCAACGAAATCCGAGGGGAGACGCTCATGGAAGCCCTGGGCATGATCGAGACCAAAGGCCTGATCGGCGCCATTGAAGCCGCCGACGCGATGGTGAAGACCGCCAAAGTCGTCCTGACGGGGAAAGAGTACATCGGCGCGGGATTTGTAACTGTTACGGTCCGTGGCGACGTTGGCGCGGTGAAGGCCGCGACGGACGCGGGCGCCGCCGCCGCGCGACGTGTGGGCGAACTGGTGGCGGTGCACGTGATTCCGGCTCCGCACAGCGACGTGGAAAAAATCCTGCCTGGGGCGAAGAAGAGCGAAAAAGCGCCCGGCTAACAGATGGTTGCCGACCCCGACCTCGTTTCCATTCAAGAGGTCCGCGGCAAGGTGGAACGCGCCTATTCCGCATGGACTCGCTACCGGACTTTTTCGCAATCGCAGGTTGACGCGATCGTCGAAGCGGTAGCGGCGGCTGCGCGCACTCATGCGCAGCGGCTGGCGGAGCTTGCTGTCGCAGAAACCGGTTACGGCAATGCGCGCGATAAGCTGGCGAAAAATATGCTCGCGGCCGAGGTGTTGCCGCGGCGTATGCGCGGGATGCGCACGGTGGGGATTCTGCGCGAGATTCCGGAGCAGGGAATTGTCGAGATCGCCGAGCCGGTGGGGGTGGTCGCGGCGATTCTTCCCACCACGAATCCGACGTTGACGGCGATCTACAAGACGCTGATTGCGCTCAAATCGGGGAACGCGATCGTGCTGAGCCCGCATCCACGGGCGCGGGCGTGCACGTGCGAAACGGCGGCGATGCTGGCTGCGGCAGCGGAGCAGGCCGGCGCACCGGAGGGAACGGTCGAATGTATCGGCACCTCGACCATTGAAGCGAGTACGGAGTTGATGCGGCATCGGCGCACGGCGGTGATTCTGTCGACAGGCGGAAGCGGGATGGTGAAGGCCGCGTATTCGAGCGGCAAGCCCGCGTTCGGCGTGGGACCGGGAAATGTTCCCGTGCTCGTCGACATTTCGGCTGACGTTGCCGAGGCCGTCGAAAAAATTATTGCCGGGAAATCCTTCGATTACGGCACGCTGTGTTCTTCGGAGCAGACGCTGGTGGCCGAGCGCACGTTGCGCGCGAAGATTCTTTCTGAGCTGGCTCGATGCAAGGTGTTTCTGTGCGATTCCGCGCAGACCGCCGCGCTGGAGCGCAGGCTGATCGGGAAGAATTTCGGCATTAACCAAGATTGCGTGGGACAATCGCCGCAGAAAATCGCGAGTATGGCTGGATTCGAAGCGCCTGCCGATGCTTCGATTCTGGCGGCGGAGATCGGCGGCATCGGCCGCGAACATCCGCTTTCAGCGGAGAAGTTGTCGCCGGTTTTGTCACTGTATTTCGTGGAGAGTTTCGCTGCTGCGCTGGATGCATGCGAAGCGGTGCTGCGGTTCGGCGGCTTGGGTCACACGTGCGGGATTTATGCGAAAGACGACGCGCGGATTCGCGAATACGCGCTGCGCATGCCGGCGTATCGCGTGATCGCGAATGCATCCACGCCGCAAGGGTCGACCGGGATGGAGACGAACGTGTTTCCGGCGATGACGCTGGGATGCGGGGCGGTGGCGGGGAACAGCACCAGCGACAACATCGGTCCGCTGCATCTGATCAACATCAAACGTCTGGCATATGCGCGGGGGGCGTCGCCGGCCGCTGAGGGGAGGGTGGATCGGGATACAATTGTGGCCGCCGTGGAAAAATATCTTCGGACACATGGAAGCGCGCCTCCGGCGCTCCAAAGCGTGCCTCCGGCGCTACGAAGCGTGCCTCCGGCGCCGCAGCCAACTTTCGAGGCTCCCGCGGTCGCGATTGTCGACTTCGTGTGCGAAGACGACGTGCGCCGCGCGATCGCGGAATCGCGTAAACTCTTCATCGGACCGAAGACCATCGTGACGCCGTTGGCGCGCGATTTGGCCGGACCGGGCGATATTCTGGTGCGTACCACTCATGAAAAATAATCTCGATAAGATTTCGACTGAGATCCAGGAGTATCTGACCTCGCGCGGCATCGCGATATTTTACGGCCAGCAGCGCGATGGCGAAGACTTGCCCACCATCCATTGGGACAGCCGGCGGCGTCCCGACTATCAGGCCTTCGTCGCAGCGGCGGAAGCGGCGGGGGTCAAGCTGGTGAACATGTATGTGAACGAGTTCGACGCCGAGATCGTCGACGACTTGATGGACCGCGTGGACGAGCTGCTCCGCGAAGAGCGGCGCGATGCGGAGAAGCAGCTCCGCGGCCTGCGCGGATACGCGGGCTTCGTGTGCCAGATCGAGTTGAGTTTCGATCTGGGGCAACGCGTGTACCGGTTCGAATTGCGCACCGAATGGTTCGACGAACTCAACGAGCTTATGCACGAAATGGACGAGGGGCTCGGAGAGGACGATTCGCTGTTAGGCGGAGAGTTTTTGTCGAACAACTGATCCATGAAGTGGCTGACCGCACCCACGGATCCTGCGGGCGTCGCGGCTTTATCGGACGCCCTCGGAATCGCCGCCCCGGCCGCGCGCGCTTTGTGGGTGCGCGGGCTACGGGATGCCGGCTCTGCGCGGCGTTTCCTTCGGCCCACGCTCGAAGACCTGCACGATCCGGGTCTGCTCGCTTCGATGCCGGAAGCGGTCGCGCGGCTGCGCCGGGCGATTGAACAAAAAGAACCGATTCTGCTTTACGGCGATTACGACGTCGACGGCACCAGCGCGGTGGTGATTCTGAAAAAAGGGATCGATCTGCTGGGCGGCTCGGCGACGTTTCATGTTCCGCACCGGCTGCGCGACGGCTACGGCATGCGCAGCGAGGTGGTGGAAGAGGCCGCGGCCGACGGCGTAAAACTGATCGTCAGCGTCGATACCGGCATTCGCGCGAACGACGTGGTGCGCCACGCGGCGCAGTTCGGGATCGACGTGATCGTCACCGATCATCATCTGCCGGAAGCCGAGCTGCCGCCTGCGGTCGCGGTGCTGAATCCGAACCGGCCGGATTGCCGGTATCCGGAGAAAAACCTGTGCGGCGCGGGCGTGGCGCTGAAGCTGATGGAAGCGCTGATCGCGGCATTTGGGTGGGAAGAACCGCGCCGGCGAGCGGCTGATCGAATCGCTGCTGAAGCTGGTGGCCATCGCCACGGTGGCCGACGTGGTTCCGCTGACGGGCGAGAATCGCGTGATCGTGAAGCTCGGGCTGGCGGGCCTGCGGGAGGTGAAGAATCCAGGTCTGCGCGCGCTGCTGGATGTATCGGGGCTTTTAGAGGGCGAGTCGCCTAGCGCCGGGCAAGTGGCGTTTCGCGTCGCGCCGCGCATCAACGCCGCGGGCCGCATGGCCAGCGCCAGCGACGTGATCGAGATGTTTCTGACCGCGGATCCGGAGCGGGCGCGCGAGTTGGCTGGGCAGCTCCACGACCTGAATAAGGACCGGCAGGAGACCGAAGCCGAGATCGCGCGCGTCATTTTCGAGCAATGCATCGAACAGCCGGTGACCGATGGCGATGCCGCGCTGGTATTCGCGGGCGAGGGATGGCATCGCGGCGTGGTGGGCATCGTCGCCAGCCGCGTGGTGGAACGATTTCACCGGCCGGCATTTGTGCTGGGAATCGAAAATGGCGTGGCGCAGGGGTCGGGGCGCAGCATTCCCGCGTTTCATTTGCTGGAAGCGCTGGAAACGATGCCGGAGCTGTTCACCAAGTTCGGCGGCCACCGGCAGGCCGCGGGAGTTACATTTTCCTCCGCGCACCTGGATGCTTTTCGCGAGCGCTTTCGCGCGCACGCGGCTTCCCGGCTTACATCCGCCGATTTCGAGCCCGCTCTGGAAGCCGACGCGGAAATTGCGTTTCGCGAGATTAACGATCAAGCGGTTGCCGAAGTTCTGAATCTGGCGCCGTTCGGATTCGGCAATCCTTCGCCGGTGTTTATCGCGAAAGGAATTGAAGTGGTGGCGGCTCCGGACATTCGCAAAGAAAAGCACGTATTCGTTCGATTGAAAGCGGACCGCCGAATGATTCGCGCGAAGGCATGGAATTTCGCCGGGCGCGCGGATGAGCTGGCAGCCGGCGGCTTTATCGATGTCGCATTTCAATTCGAGGACGACGCGTACTCAGCCTCGCGCGGCTACGCGCCGTGGCAGGTGACGATTAAAGATGTTCGCCAGAGTTCTTTCACCGCGGCGCGATGATGCTGGTCTGCTCGCCTGCGATGACGCTCCATGAGAGCATGAGGGCCGTCATTATACAATCGAAGATTGACTTCCCTTCTCGAACAAGCCCGCTGCTGGTTTCTAAATTCCGGGATTCAGGAGGCCAGCGGCGGTGTCGCGCGGTACTACCGGTCAGACCTGCAGCGGAACGCCGGTGTTTCAACCGAAATAACCGGGTATGCGGTCAGTGCGCTGGTCTCGCTGGGATCGATCGATGCCGCGTCTCGCGCGGCAACCTATCTGACCGATCAGGCGTGGGATGCGTTCAGCCATACGTTCCCGTTTGAGCCGGGATCGGGGCTGGCGTATTTTTTCGACATCGGAATTATCGTGCGCGGGTTGCATGCCGCGTTTCGCGCGACCGGCGAGGCAAAGTTCCGCGAGCGCGCGATCGAGGCCGCGCTTTCACTCGCGTTCGATTTTCCGGGCGAGGGAGTTTTTCATCCGATCATTACTTTACCGGAGAAACAGCCGCTGCCGTATGAACCGCAGTGGTCGCGCTCGCCGGGATGCTATCAATTGAAATCGGCGCTGGCGTGGCGCGAGGTGGATGACGAATACGCGCCGAGGCTGTTCGACGCGATGCTCGCGTATTCGCTGACGGCGCATGAGTCTTTTTTGAGCGGCGAGAAAGATCGCGAACGATTGATGGATCGTTTACACGCGTACTGTTATTTTCTGGAGGCGCTGCTGTTTGTGGCGGATCGGGATGAGGTTGGCGATGCACTGAGCGAGGGAATGCGCCGCGTGGGATCGCTGTTGCGGGAGATCGGGCCGCAGTTTGAGCGATCCGATGTTTGCGCGCAGCTATTGCGCGTGCGGCTGATCGCGCATCGCCAGTGTGGGTGCGATTTGGACCAGGCCGCTGCGCGCGAAGAGGCTGAACGGGCTGCGGGTTACCAATCGAACTCGACGGACCCGCGTCTGCGCGGCGGATTCTGGTTCGGAAAAAAGAACGGGGAGATGCTGCCGTTCATGAATCCGGTGTCGACGGCGTTTTGCGCGCAAGCCCTGGCGCTGTGGGATCAGCATTGCCGCGGCGAGTGGCAGTTCCAGCTCGACGAACTGATTTGAAACCCGCGGTCAAGGTATTGTTCGCGTCCGGATCCGGCGACGTTGTTGCGCGCGTCCTTGAACGGATGAGGACCATTTTTCCGGAATTGCCGCTGGTGGTGGTTTCCGAATTTCCTCCGGGTGAAGGCGAATGGATCCGGTTCCACGTCAAACGCAACTGGAGCGAGAATCGGGAGCTGGTGAAGGCGAAGCTCGCGGGGCGGAAGATTCGCATTGCCGCGGTGATTCTGGAGCCGAGGACGCCGTATTGGGGCCTGCGGATGCTCGGGTTCGCGGTGGCGCCGCTGTATTTTCTCGCGTTCAACGAAGAGGGCGAGCATTTCATGCTGCGGCCGAGTAGCGTGGGGACCATCGCTCGGCATTGTTTGTGGCGCGCCAAGAATTTCGTGCGCTGGCAGTTGAATCCCGGGGGCTGGATCTACACGCAATTGTGGCGGGTCGTGCATCCGAAGGAGTTTCGGCGGCCGATTTTCTATCGGCTGGCGTTGTTGCGGGGGGCGATGGTACGCCGCGTCGCGTTGCGCGAGGAGCCGTTGCCGTCGACGGCGAGGCCGGCCGGGATTTCGGTGGTGATTCCGTCGCGCAACGGGCGGGATTTGCTGGACCGGTGCCTGCCGCGCATTTACGATGCTGACGAGATTATCGTGGTCGACAATGGATCGAACGACGGCACGGTCGCGTTTCTGACCTCCGATTTTCCGTCGGTGATGGTCGAGCATAGCGCGGAGGCGCTGTCTTTCTCACGTGCGATTAATCGCGGCATCCGGCGCGCGCGCTATTCGCACGTGTGTGTTTTGAATAACGACATGCTGGCGGAGCCGGGATTCCTGGCGGCGTTGCGCGCGGCGTTCGATCGCGTGCCGGGGCTGTTCGCGTCGACCGCGCAGATTTTCTTTCCCGAAGGACAGCGTCGCGAGGAAACCGGGAAAACGGTGATGCGGCCAGGCCCCGATTTTCCAGTGCGGTGCGATGAGCCGCTAGAGGGTGAAGACTTGACCTGGGTACTGTACGGCAGCGGCGGCTGCACGCTGTTCGATGCGGCGAAGCTGGCGGCGCTGGGCGGGTTTGACGAGGTGTACGAGCCGGCTTATGTCGAAGATCTCGACCTCGGGGTGCGGGCGTGGCAGCGCGGTTGGGCTTCGGTTTACTGCCGGGATGCGCGGGTGCTGCACCTGCATCGCGCGACCACATCGAAATACTTCAGTGCGGATCAGCTCGACCGCGCGCTGGAGTTCAACTACATCCGCTTTCTGGCTCGCGCGGCTGGGGATCGGAGGATGTGGCGCGAGAATATCGTGCGCTTGAATCTGGCGAAGAAAGTGGATGCGCTGGCGTTTGCATCGCGGCAGAGCGTGGTGGTGCACGATTCACATTTCGACTTTTTCGATCTGACGGATGGAAGCGTCGCTGTCTTTCCGGGAAAAACGGCGTCGTCGAAGCCGGTGGTGTTGGTTGTTAGCCCTTATCTGCCTTTTCCGCTTGCGCATGGCGCCGCGGTGCGGATTTACAACTTGATGTGGCGCGCGGCGCGCGATTTCGATCTGGTGCTGGTTTGCTTCGTCGAAGAAGCTCGCCCCGCGCCAGCGGAATTGCTGGAGATTTGCGTCGAGATTGTCACGGTGCGCCGGCCCGGCACGCACGCGTTGCCGTCGACTGCGCGGCCGGATACGGTGGAGGAGTTCGATTCGCGTCCGTTTCACGCCGCGCTACGGCATACGATCGCCAAATGGAATCCGGGAGTGGTCCAGCTCGAATTTACTCAGATGGCGCAGTATTCAGGCGATTGCAGGCCGACGCGCACGATTCTGGTGGAGCACGACATCACCTACGATCTGTTCGCGCAAATGCTGGCGCGCCAGGAGGATTGGGAGACCCGGCGGCAGTATGAGCGATGGCTGAATTTCGAAAGGGATGCCTGGCGGCGGGTGGATCAGGTTGTGGTTATGTCGGAGAAGGACCGGCAGCTTGTGCCGGGCGCGGTCATCATCGCGAACGGAGTGGATCTGGATCGCTTTCAGCCCTCCGCGATCGCGCCGGAGCCTCGGCGATTGCTGTTCATCGGGTCGTTCGCGCATCGGCCGAACGTGCTGGCGCTCGAATTCTTTCTACGCGATGTCTGGCCGCGGATTCCGGGCGCGACTCTGCACGTGATCGCGGGTCTGCATCATGAACGGTTCTGGGATTTGCATGTAGCCGGCGTCGAAGTGGAAGGCTTCGTTTCCGATGTTCGGCCGGCGTATCGGCGCGCGACGATTGTGATCGCGCCGCTGGTGGCGTCGGCGGGAACCAATATCAAGATCATGGAAGCGATGGCGATGGGGAAGGCGATCGTTTCGACGCGCGCGGGAGTGCACGGGCTGGAGGTCGAGTCGGGGAAAGACGCGATCATCGCGGATGGCGCGGAGGATCTGGCGCGCGCGATTCAGAGGCTGCTGGATCATCCTGAAGAACGAATCGCGCTGGAACGGCATGCTCGCGGAACCGCGGAGCGGTTGTATGGATGGGACGCGATTGCGGAGCGGCAGAAGGAGCTGTATCAGTCCTTCAATTCCCGGTAGGCGCTTTTTCCAATTGGTCGATGACGATCGAATCGACCGGACCTTTCTTCGATTCGAGCTTCAGCCCTAGTTGTTCCTGCACGGCCGTGAACAAGCTGGGACCGGGATCGCCTTCTGGGGCGCTGGCCACCGGAGGCCCGTTGGCGGGCGGCGCGGCAGGTCCACGCGCGCCGGGAATGTCGGCGGCGAAGGTTAACGTGAACTCGTATTCGCCGGTCAATCCCGTGGCGTCGAGCACGGGCCTTCCCGCGACGCTCCAGAGGCTGGACGCGAGTTCCTGCATGGATTCGCCATCGGCGTGAATCTTCACCTGGCCGCTTTTCATGAGCATTCTGTACCCATGTATGGTTCGTTCGTAAGCGGCGGGACGTTCGTCTTTATCTTTGGGCAGAATTTCATCGTCGTTCTTGGCAGCCGCGTCCTTAGCCGCTTCTTTGAACTTCGGTCCACCCTTGGCGACGACCAGTTCGTACACCGGCATTTCCTTCTTTTCGCGATGAAACGTCATCTTGAAACGCTCGGCCAGGAGATTCTGTTCCATCACCAGGACTTGCTCTTCGGTGCTGCCGAGCGGGATCTTCGCGGTCATGTCGAATCGCTCCGTGGTCATCCAAGGTGGACCTGAGACCTGGCTCGGCCGCACGTTGAACGCGTCCGTTACCAGCATCATCAGGGTGCAGTTCTGGCAGGAAAAGTGACCCGGGTCAGGCGATTTCGGACCGCCGCGCATCAGGCCCACGCGAACTCGCGAACCCGGCGGCGCGCCCGGCTTAATGGACGCGACTTCGAAATTCTGCGCGACGCAAGTGACGGCAATCAACGCGGCTAGAAACATGTTTATTGCCCTCGCGATCCCTCCGCCGGCGGCGGCGGATGCAGTTCAAATTCGTGCGGAGGCTCCGCGCCCAGCAGGTAGCGCACGAAATAATCCCAACGGCGCCGGACCATGTAGGGCTCATTCCCGAATCCGTGATTGCGATTGGGCAGCAGCAGCAGGTCGAAATCTTTATTCGCCTTGATCAGCTCATTCACCACCAGCAGCGTGTTGTACGGAGGAACGTTGTTGTCCATGGTCCCGTGCGCCAGCAGCAGATGGCCTTTCAGATTTTTCGCGACCAGTTGATTGGCCTGATTGTCATAGTTGGTGGTGCCGTCCGCGTTCTTTTGGAGCAGGCCCTGCCATTTCTCGGCCCAATCGTCTTCATACTCGCGATTATCGTGATTGCCCGCTTCCGAGATGCCGACTTTGAAGAAATCGGGATAGCGGAACATCGCGTCGGCGGTCGCGAATCCGCCGCCGGAGTGGCCGTAAATTCCCGCGCGGTCGAGATCGATCCACGGATATTTTTCGGCGAGCTGCTTCATTCCGGCCACCTGATCCGGCAACGTGTTGTCGCCGAGGTTGCCGAAATACGCTTCGTGAAATTTCTTGGAGCGCCACGGCGTTCCCATGCCGTCGAGCTCGATCACGATGAAACCGAGCTCGGCCAGCGACTGGCAATCGCCGCGCGCGGCTGAAAAATTGCGGCTTCCGACGCTTCCCGTCTGCGGACCAGGATAGATGTGATTGACGATCGGGTATTTTTTGTTGGGATCGAAATTGGTGGGCTTGAACATCAGTCCGTACAGGTCAGTAATGCCGTCGCGAGCCTTCACTGTGAAAGGAACCGGAGGCTTCCAGCCGGTCGCCAGCAGCTTTGAAATGTCCGACTTTTCGAGCGTGGCGATCATTTTTCCGTTTTCATCTCGCAGAACGGTTATGGACGGCACGTCGGGCTTCGAGTAGCTGTCGATGAAATATTTTCCCGACGTAGCCAGCGTGATTTCGTGATTGGCGTCTTCGGGCGTGAGCAGGGTTTGATTCTTACCGTCCAAGCCGACGCGATAAAAATGGATGAAATACGGATCGCGGCCTTTCTCCTTCCCAGTGGCGAGGAAATAGGCGGTTCGATTGGTTTCATCCACGCGCAGGAGCTGGCTGACGCTGCCTTCGCCGGTGGTGATCTGATTCTTCAATCGGCCGGTCGCGGCGTCGTAAAGATAAAGCTGTCCCCAGTTGTCGCGCTCAGAGAACCAGATCACTTCGTTCGAAGCGGGCAGATATTTCCAGTTGACGCGGCCGTTGCCGGATTCGTAGAACGTGGGAACCGATTCTTCCAGCACATCGCGAATCTCGCCGGTGGCGGCGTTGGCGATGCGGAGATGCTCCTGCTTATGATCGCGCGAGGTGGAAACGAAGGCGACCGCCGAGGAATCGGCGTTCCATTGGACGTCGCTCCATTCGCCTCCGCGGCAGGCGACGTTGTCGCATAGCGAGGAGCGGTGCTCATCCGCGGGCATTTTCAAACGCACCACGTGCGGATCGGCCACGTCGATCACCACGCGCTGAATGGTTGTGATGACGGCGTCGCCGGGCAGGGGATACTTCCAGGCTTTCAGCTCGGGATGGCCCACCTGGGTGTTCACCAGGTACATTTCGCCCACGCCGCGCTCGTCCTGTTGGAAGGTCGCGACTTTTTTCGAATCCGGCGACCAGGCGACGATGGGACGGTCGCTGGAAGCCCAGCCGGCGTTGTCGGTCGAGTAGCCGAAATCCTTCACGCCATCGGTGGTGAGCTGGGTTTCTTTCGCCGTTTCGACGTCGCGGGACCACAGATTGTTGTCGCGAATGAAAACCGCGCGCCGTTTATCGGGTGAAAGAGATTCGTTGTTGCCGCCGCGGCCTCGCCGGCCTCCGCCGCCTTCGGCGGTGCACTGCGCAGTGGCGAGATCGCATTTGAAGCGCCGCGGACCGACGTTGAAGGAAATCGCGCTGCCGGTCATTTCGAAATCCATGAAGGGCAGGTGATTGGCCTCGTAGGTTGTGCCGGATGCCGCTGTAAGAGCCGCGGCGAGCTTGGAATGGTCGAACGCCGGAGCCTTGGCGCCGGTAGCCGCGTTTACCATCACGAACGCGGTTCCGGCGGCTGAGGTGGTCCGATACCAGAAACGATCGCCTTCGATCCAGGTTGGCCGCGCGACGGCTCCGTAGACCAGAGGCGTCGTCTTGTAGCCCATGAATTCTTCCGCGTGAGAGTAATCGGCAGTAGTGAACGGATGGGTCGCCGTTTGGGCGAATGCGGGGAGGGCGAGCAGGATCGCGAATTTGAGCGTAGACATTTGTCAGTAGTTATTCTACGCCCAAACAAAAAGCGGGAGACCCTTTCGGGACTCCCGCTCAATCCATTAAAGCTCCAGGCAGTTTAGAACGTGAAGCGGCCGCCCAATTGAACGGCGCGCGTTCCGGCAGATCCGAACAACTGGCCGGCGCGCGACGATGGCTGGCCGAAGCTACAGCTTTGACCAGCCTGCGAACCCTGCTGGCAGACGCTGGTGGCGGCGCCGGTGTCGAGAGCCATCGAGTATCCGGTCAGGTTCGAGATATTGAAGGCGTTGAACATCTCCGCCAGGATGTTAAATTTGTAGCGCTCTTTGACTGTGAACGTCTTGGTCAGGCGGAAGTCCTGCGTCATGATGGGAGCGCCGAAAGCGTAATTCTGCGGCAGAATGACCGAGCCCGAGGCCGGGATCGTCTGGCCTTTCGCATTCACGCTTCCGATGATGTTCTTATTGTAAGCCGACACCAGCGATGCCAACTGAGAATGGCTGGTTCCCGCGTTGAGGGAGCCATAAGCGATACCGGGAAGCGGCTCACTGCTCCCGGCGGGAACGGTGCCCGGAAGAATCAGGCCGGTAGAGGTCGAGACCGTCGGTGTCGTCGGCGCTGCGCTGATAAAGGACGAGTTCATGCTGAGCGTAAAGCCCCACGGGAAGTTATAGGTTCCTGCGACGGTCAGATTGTTGTGCGCCAGATACTGCCCGTAGCCTGCCATGTAGTGGGCGTCGTCCCACACGTTTTCCGAGGTGGCTCTTTGCAATGCATAGGAAACCGTGAACTGTAAGTGGTTCGAAAAGCGCTTCTGCACCTTGGTGAGCAGGCCTTCGTAGATCGCGCGGCCCTGATCGGTCCAGAAGGTGATGGTCCCGCTGGAACACTCGTGGGTGGGATTATAATCCGGGCTGGTCGGACAAATCGGAATGACGGGAACGGGCGTCGTGCTGCCCGCGAAGCGATTGTAGAGGTTCTGATCCACTTCACCCAGGCTAACGTTCTCGCCTTGCCGGCGGGCCCAGTCGGACGTCAACACCAGACCCCAACCCAGCTCTCTCTGGACGCCGATTGAGGTCTGATAGCTGCGCGCCAGTGGGAAGTTTTGCGGATAGATTTCGACGCCCTGCTTGGCGTAGTTGATATTGGCGTACGGGAAAGGCCCGCTCCTCTGAGGATTCTGGGGCGATAGAATAGCTTCGACGGCAGGGAGTTGCCTGTTCACCAGGGCCTGGAATTGGGCGATGGTCATGTTCGTGAGCGCGCCCAGCGGAAGGGGAGCGCCCACCGGGATCACGGTGCAAGGCAGGCCGGGGATCGGGCAACTGCTCCCGGCGCCGATCGCCAGAAGGCCGGACCCGCCGTACGGCCCCGGAATATCGTTGGTGAAAGCGCTGGCGGCCAGCGTGTTCCGATCGGCGCCCGGAGGGTCGATCGACGACGCTTCCCGGAGTTTGTAGTATCCGGGAGTGCTATCCCAGTAAATGCCCGCGCCGCCGCGAATCACGGTCTTGTTGTCCTTAAACGGACTCCAGGCAAAGCCGAATGCCGGCTGGAATTCCTTGGTGTTATTCGCCGTTGGTCCCAGGTTGCCCGAACCTAGAATCGGAGCCAGGTACGCAGGCCGCGGCACATCCGAGTTGTAGAAGCCGGTCTGCGCGTTCCAGCCCAAGCCGTAGTTGAACGTGAAGTTCGATTTGATCTTCCAGACATCCTGGAAGTACATGCGGTACTGATTGAAGTGCCGGTTCTGGTTGTAGTCGTAGGCGGCCGGCGTGGAAACCGAACCCACACCGACGCCGCTGAAAATGCTGCTGGCGAGGTTCAGAACGGGCAGATTCAGAGCATCCGCTTCCGTCTTGAGCGAAGTTGGAGTGGTCGGCCAAAGCGCCGGGATTAGGGCCGCAGCCGGGCCGGCGAAGCTGGCCTTCAGATACGAGGGCGAAAACGAGCCCACGCACATCGGCGTGCAGAAGCCCCACAGGCCGGCAGAATTCGTCGGATTGAGATCGCCGCCGAACTTCAGCCGGTGGGAGCCCTTCTGCCAGCTCAATGCCTCGACCAGTTCGAAACGCCGGGTATTGCGGCCCTGAGGCGCATTGAAGTTGGGGCCCATGGCGGCAGCGTTGCTTCCCACCACCGTATAGATGGTCGGCAGGATTCCGGCCGTGCAGGGCGCTGAGCAATCCGACGGCACCGCCTGATAATTGTGATTGCCCCAGTAATTGTACTGGAACCGCAGATCGTTCACGATGTTAGGAGTCAGCGAGCTGGTTAACCCGATGATGGCTTGATCGGCCCAGTTGGTATTGTGCGCCCAGTTGGACGGATCTCCGTTTTCGAGCGATTGTCCAAAGCCGGCGTTGCCATCGTGCGAATAGCGTATGAACAGATTGTGGTTGGCACTGATGTGATAATCGATGCGCCCGCTGATCTGCTTGCTGACGTATGGGCTGCCATAGGTATTTTCCAGCGCGCTGAAGGCGGGATCGGTGTTAAGAATGCTGGTCGCTGCCACCTGATTGAGGAATTCATAGTTGAAGAAGAAGAACACTTTGTCCTTCTTGATCGGCCCGCCCAGCGTGGCTCCCGGATTACGGCGCACGAAGAAAGGATTTGGAATGCTGGGAATGCGCTGGAGGTTCGGATAGGCGGCCATATTGTGGTCGCGATAGAAAAAGTATGCGCTGCCATGCCAGTCATTGGTGCCCGAGCGCGTGACGACGTTGATCGCGCCGCCGGCCGCGATGGGGGTCGCCAGATCGAAGTTGACTTCGGAAAGCTGGAACTCCTGAATCATATCTTGGGAGAAGTTCATGGACGACATGCCGCCGCCGACGTCGATGTTGTCGGAAATATTGCCGCCATCCATCGTTACGGCGGTGCGGTTGCCCGCGCCCAGAACGCTGACCGTGAACAGCACGTTGAACTGCGCCACCGTGCCGGTCGCTACCGTCACGCCGGGTTCGAGTGCGCCGAGCTGGAGGTAGCTGCGTCCGTTCAGAGGCAGGTCCGCAATGCTGGCGCGCTCAATCACGCCCGCGACCGTGTTGCTATCGTAGTTGATTTGAGCCGTGGCGGCCTCGACGGTTACCACTTCCTTGGTCCCGCCGAGTGACATCGGCATGTTGACCTGGGTGTTGCCGCCTACCGTAACCGTGGCGTCGCGCACGGACGTTTTAAAGCCTTGTGCCTCCACGCGAATCTCATAGTCGCCGGCAGCCATGGCCGGCGCGCTATAGTAACCTTCCGCGTTGGTGGTCGCCGTACGGGTGATCCCCGTGGCTTTGTTGGTAATGGTGACTGTTGCGTTGGGGATTACGGCTCCGCTTTCATCGGAGACGATTCCCGTAATAGTTCCTGTCGGAGCTTGCGCGAACAACATGACGCTTAACCCCATAAGCGCCACGCACAAAGCTATCCTGGTCAACATGGCCCGATCCCTCCCTGAAGCAACTTTTGAAAACCTGCACTTTAACCTAAAAGTCCTGCCGGCCTCAAACTTTGATCGACCGACCGTCCGGTAGACCTATCCCCCGGTTCGGTCGAGTTTATCTCTAATCGACTACAATGTCAACGGGTTTTTGCTCGGAGATCCCTAAAAGCTACGCCGGTACCAACAGTTGTACTAAGCCTTCAATTCGTGTTCTACTGCGGCGGCAAAACTATCAATTTCTCGAATAGTACTGTACACGTGCGGGGTCACCCGTAGACCGTCGAACTCCTCATGCGCGACGCGGGCGGTCAGGATGTCGTGCTTAGTCCACAGGGCGTCGTGAATCTTGCCGGGGTCGACGCCGTTGAAGGCCAGGAAGCCGATTCCGCAGGATTGGGCGGGGTCGGGGCTGTGCAGAATTTTGACCTTGGGATTTTCCGCCAGCCGGTGCGCCCAGCGATCCCTTAGATAGCGCAGCCGGGCCGCTTTTCGCTCGATACCGATGTTCTCATTGAACACCAGCGCGGTACTGATCGCGTCATGGTTGGCCGCCGGATGGGTGCCGATTTCCTCAAACTTGCGGATGTCATGATCCTGCTTGTCGGAGGCGGCCATTAAGGGCCAAGTGCCGGCGATGCGGGACTTGCGGACGTACAGGAATCCGGTGCCCACCGGCGCGCAGGTCCATTTATGGAGGCTGGTGCCGTAGTAATCGCAATCGAGGTCGGAAATTTTGAATGGGAAATGGTTGAAGGCGTGCGCTCCGTCGACGATCACGGGAATATTGCGGGCATGCGCCATTTCGCAGATCCGCTTGATGGGGAAAATCTGCCCGGTCCGGTTGGTGATGTGGCAGACCAGGATCATTTTTGTACGGGGAGTGACGGCGCGCTCGAATCGTTGATACAGGTCGTCCATGCTGGGAGGCGGGACCGGGAAAGAGATGGTTTTGAGCACGATTCCTTCGCGGCGCTCGCGCTGGCGGAACGTCGTGAGCATGCGGGGATAATCCTGATTCGTAGTTAGCACTTCGTCGCCGCGCTGCAAGTCGATGCCGCACTGCGCGATTTCGAGAGATTCGCTGGCATTGCGGGTGATCGCCATTTCCTCGGGATCGCAGCCGGCGGTGTCGGCGAGGCGGCGGCGGACCATCTCGATTTTGGGTTCGAGATTGTTGATCATGGTGTGCCAGGGGCCCATGTCGCTGAATTCCAGGTAGCGGCGCATGGCTTCCTGCACCGGCTTCGGGGACGGGCTGACGTAGCCGTTGTTGAAGTTAATAATGTTGCGGTCGATGGTGAAGGCGTCGCGGATTTCGGTCCAGTAATCCTCGTCGCGGGCAACGTCCTCGGGTTTGCGTCCATTGACGGATTCGGAAGCAGCGGCGGCGCGCTGGACGGCGTTGTCCTGAAACATGGCTAAGGCAGCCGATCCGGCGGCGAGGTGGAAGAAGTCTCGGCGATCCATAAGATCCTCCTATTGGCACGGAGTTTAACACTTTGGATCGACCTCCGGTGGGTTGAGTGAGCCGTCAAGGGCGGCCGCATGCTGCGCATGGCGGCTCGGTGCGGACAAATGAGCCGCCATGCGAAGCATGCGGTCGGAGGTGACGCGTTGTAGGATTAGACAAACGATGCGAACGGCGATTTTATTGATCTGCGGATTTTCGGCGTGGGCGCAGAAGACGACTTTGATGCCTGACGCGAGGCTGAATGCTATTGTCGAAGAGGCTTCGGGCGAGCTGCCGCTGGATACCATCATCGCGCTGGGGGAACATCATCGCGTTCCCGCTACGACCGGTTTCAACGACGGTGCGAACCTGATTCTGGCGAAGGCTAAACAATATGGTTTAGACGCGCACATCGAAAATTTTCCGGCCGACGGAAAGACGACTTACAACACTTTCAAATCCTATTTGGGATGGCAGATTTCGAGCGCCGTTCTGACGGAAATTGCGCCGCAGCCGCACGTCATCGGGGACTGGTCGAAGAATCCGATCGTGCTGGCCGATTTCTCGGAAGGCGCGGACGTGACTACGGAGCTGGTCGACGTGGGCGCAGGCACCGCGGCGAAAGATTATACGGACAAAAACATTCGCGGCAAGATTGTTCTGGCCGGGGGGCAGACGGAACAGGTGCAGCGGATGGCCGTCGAGCGCGGCGCCGTGGGAATCCTCAGCTACTTTCAGAATCAGGACCGGATCTGGATCGATGAGCATCCGAAGCTGGTCCGGTGGGGTCATCTGTCTTACTACGAGCCGAATAAGTTTGCGTTCATGATCTCGCAGGGGCAGGCTCGGGAATTTCGGGCGCGGCTGGCTCGGGGCGAGGCGATCCGTTTGCATGCGGCGGTGAATGCTCGACGAGCGCCGGGATCTTTCGACGTGGTGATCGCGACCATTCCCGGCACTGAGGCCGATGCGGGAGAGATTGTCTACAGCTGCCATTTGGATCATCAAAAGCCGTCGGCGAACGATAACGCCAGCGGCTGCTCGACGATCCTCGAAGACGCGCGGATTCTTTCGAAGCTGATTCGCGAAGGCACTCTGCCGCGTCCGCGCCGGACCATTCGATTTATTTTTCCGCCGGAGATTGCCGGGACCACTTGTTACCTGGCTCGGCATCCCGATATCGCGGGCCGGATTCGAGCTGTGATTCACATGGATATGGTGGGCGGCGATCCGAAGATTACGCACTCAGTCCTGCATATCGATCGCACGCCCGCGTCGATTCCGAGCCTGGTGAACGACGTTGCGGAAGTGTTCGGCGAGTACGTGATTCACGGCAGCATGAAAATGATCCTGGAGGCCGACGCGTCCGACAGCATTCTTTCGAATGAAGGTTCCAAAGACGCGCTGTGGGCGGATTTTACTCCGTTCAGCATGGGTAGCGATCACCAGGTTTACGAATCGACCTATCATATTCCCGCGATTTATTTTCGCGATGCGCCGGACGCGTTTATTCACACCGATGGCGACCGGTTGGCGAACATCGATCCAACTAAATTACGCCGGGTAGCCGTGATCGGCGCGGCTTCGGGATATTTTCTGGCCGGAATCGGCAGCGGGGACGTGCGTCCGTTAGTGGCCGAAGTGTTCGCGCGCGGCGGCAAGCGGCAGAGCGAAGCCTTGCGGCGGGCGCTGACTGAGTCGGATGCTCGCGAAGCGGCGAATCTGATCGTCGAGTCGGCCCGGCAGGAGCGCGAAACGCTGGCGTCGATAGCGGAGTTCGCGCCGGGCGCGCACGCTTTGATTCCTTCGCTGACCAAGGAGATCAACCAGCGCGAAAATCAAGCCATGAAGGCACTGGCGGCGTTCGGGAAGCAGGCGCCGGAAGCGGAGACCGGATTCACGATGGTCCCGCGGCGGAATCCGGCGATGATCGGACTGATGGACGTGGTGCCGGGCGGATATGCGCAGTTCAGCGGAAAGACTTTTTCGGGGCCCGATCCGTTGGCGGGAATTCCGGAGCGCGAAATTGTCGAGTATGAAGCGGTGAATCTGGCGGACGGGCAGCGTTCGGTCGCGCAGATCCGCGATATTCTGAGCGCGGCGTATGGAAGGATCAGCGCTGATGCGTTGCTCGGGTATTACAAGCGGCTCGCGCAGATGCAGGTTGTTTCGATCGAATGAAGCGCGCGGCTTTGTTTACGGCGATGTTGCTGGTGGTGGTGTATGGCTCGGATTACCTGGCCGCGCGAACGACTCCGCTAGGGTCGATTCAGGTGCAGCCGTACCTGGCGATTCATTTGAAGAATAAGAAGACCGAGTTTGATTTTAATGTTCCGACGGAGTCGCAGAGTTGTGTGCAGTCGCTGATGCCGCACTTGGGTTACCCTCCGTGCTGGTATTTGAAGCGCAAGACGACGCAGAGAATCGATGAGTAGCGGATCGAGGCGTTTGGTCGACTCGACAGCCAATAGCCGCTGCTGCCGGCTCGACTGGGACGACGCACGATTGAGTAAGTGCAGTGGAAGGCCTTTAGGGCTTTGCGGACGGCTGCCAGAGCTCAATCTTGTTCCCATCCAGGTCATAGATCCAGGCAAAGCGACCGTAGGATTCATCCATTCGTTTGGGGTCAGTCTTTACGCCCTCTTGTTTTAAGCGGTCGAGCAAAGCATCCAGGTCGTCCACGATGTAGTTGATCATGAACGGTGCGGGGCTGGGATCGAGATACTTAGTGGAGGCGGGAAAAACAGTCCAAACGGTAACGTGTTCCTTTTGCGGGTCGTCGTGTTCGCGCCAGGGAAGCGTCGCGCCTGAGCCTTTGTCGGCAATTCCAAGATGCTTCGAATACCATTCGCGCATCTGATCGCGATTCGCGGATTTGAAGAAGACACCGCCGATTCCAAGGATGCGCCCGCGCGGCTCCACGTTGACAAGTGGTTTGACCGGCGGCTTCGAGGTTTCAGGTTGCGGAGATTGCTCTTCTTGTCCTCCTTTTGAGCAGATCGAGATGAGCAACAGCGAGCCGAGCGCTATTGTGCTCCAGGGTATTCTTTGCATGCGTGATTATTTCTCGAACAACCCTTTTAGTTTTTTCAGGAAGTCCGCCCAGCCGGATTTCGTGTCGGCGAACTCGTCGTCCCAGGCTGCTTCGGGGCCGAAACCGGATTGAACCAGACGGAGGCGCGTGATTCCTCCGCCCAGCGATTCGATGTAGTAATCGACACACATCTTTTGTACAACGCCGGTGTCCACCGGGCCTTTGTGGCCGTAGGTTTTGGAACGTTCGCTCGAAGTGCCGAAATGCTTACCGGGTTCCCAGGCGGTGATGGTGGTTGTCGCGCCCATCCCGCCCCACGCGAAGTAGTATTCTCCGCCGACGCGCGGGTCCACACGGGCTTCGTCGCAGAACCATTTCACAATCTGTGCGGGGTCGGTGATGGCCCGGAAGACTTCTTCGGGGGTTGCTTTGATATCGATGACGGTCTCGTGGGATCTGCTCATATTTCACTCCAGATTTGCGGATTCGCTCGCAGGTTCTTCCAGCTTGACGGCGGGATAAACGGCGGAGAGCAGGCGGAAACGCCGCCCTCCTTCGGCCCGCTCGTTATGATATTTCGCCGCGAGGCGCGCAATGGAGGCGGTCATCTCTTCGGCGAAAGCGGCGCGGGATGCAGCGCTCGCGAAGCGGATCTCGGTTTCGAGCGTAAGCGTGGCGACGCGTTTTCCGGCGCGGCGAGCACGGATGCAGAAAGAGGCAAGCTCGCGAATCATGCGCGCAGCAGTAGAGGCGAGATAAGCGGCGGAGAAACGGTCGGCAGTGACGCGATCCGCTGTGATGCGATCGGGGGTCCGGGGAGCGATCAGGAATTCGCGGGCCACGGCGCGCACCACGCGTTCCATGCAATTGCCTTTACGGCGTTCCTCGATCAACTCGAGGAAGCCTTCGCGCTCCAGTTCGCGCAGATGATAGTTCAGCTTCTGCCGAGGTACGCCGAGGCGGCGGGCGAGTCCGGCGGCGGAATCGGGCTCAGTTAATTGTTCGAGGAGACGAAGCCGGCCGGGCTGGAGCAAGACGCCCGCTTTTTCGGGGCTCTGTACGATTTGCAACGTCGCCGGCATGGATCGATTTAAGCACCGGAACATTTTTCTGTCAAGAAAAATCTTCTTTTCGGTAGAGGCGGGAATTTTCGATAATTCTATTGGTGTGCGGAGCGGTTTCGATTCGAATGGAGAAAACGGCCCGCTCAAGGTTCGCCGCGATTCAATCCTTTCCAGATCGCGCATGAGGTCTCGAACTGGCTTGGCATCGCCCGTGGAGAACCAGCGAACGGCTTCACTGGGGTCGATTCATGTGCAGCCGTACCCGGCGATTCATTTGAAGAATAAGAAGACCGAGTTTGATTTTAATGTTCCTGCTGAGTCGAAGAGTTGCGTGCAGTCGCTGAGGCCGCACTTGGGGTATCCTCCGTGCTGGTATTTGAGGCGCAAGACTACTCAGAGGATCGATGAGTAGCCGATGGCCGCGTTTAGTTGACTCGGCGGCGAAGAGCGCTAACCGGTGAGTCGGTTGGCGCCTCGACGGTAGACGATAGCATGCTTTATCGTCTAGTAAAGCTGGTCAGGAGACTTGCGCCTTGAACTGTGAGATACCCTAATGAGAGAGCGACATGGAAGAGAACTCCGGCGGTGCGGCGCATCCGATCAACATTGTTCTTGAGGACAGCATCGAGTTTCGAGATAGCGTGAAGGGGGTAGTCAAAGCTCCCGCTCTTCGCAGTCCGGAAAAACAACGAATGGAGTTCTTCTCGGGAGTTGAGCGATGCGTATCCACGGGAGGTTGGGTTGATAAGCAACGTCTGATCGATCGTGATCACGACCTTCCGGGATTCCCGCAGCACTCGGGAATTTATCACGAGCGCGTCAAGGATGAGGCAACCGGGGAGATAATTCACAAAATCACGGAACCTCTCTCAAAGCATCAGGGGCACGGCTCCGATAAGCCCGAGGGCCGTCGATTGAATACGGAGCTGGTCCCCGCGCCTGTTCCGCCGGTGCTTTCGAACGCAAACCCGAACCGACGGGCCTGGACAGGCCCTTCGAGCCCTACGGCTCACCAGCCCCGGTCGTAAATTCCAGTTTATTGGCCTTGCTGAAGTCGCCAGCATAAACCGGATTCGCCCAGGCATAGACGATCAATTTGTCCTTGCCCTTGGGTTCGGCTGAATAGACCCCCGGCACAAGCCTCGTACAGCGCTTCTCGTCGCTTTTCTTGCGAAGCTGGCACGTGAGCGTAATGGCAATGCCTGGGGATTCGTCATTTGCTTGCCGGTCCGGCGGGCTTTGGACGGATGAATTCACGATCTTGGCTTTCACCTTGATCGTGTAAACCGCGGCGGTTTCTGCACCTCGAGCCATGCAGCCGTACAATTGGGTACACACAAGACGCCCCGGAATGTTGTAGTCGTGTTCATCCGAAGAGGACTCTAGGACTTGAATCCTGATCTTACTGGCCTGAGCCGCGGCCGAGATGCCGCCGAGCAACAGAATCGGAACGAGCAACTGGCACCGTCGCATTCTTATTTCACCTCTGGCGGAGTACGCCTCGTTATCTGCTATACAGTCGTCAGAGAAATGCATTTTCTTTAGAGCTAAATCACGGGGTACGAGAAAAGTACCGGTTCTCCGCGGGCCGAGATGCCGCCGATCAACAGAGCGCGCTATGGCGAGGGAGGGAGGGGTCTTGCCACCCGGAACTGTATTATGGCCGCCATTCTTGCGAAGCAATTCCGCAAATTCCCTGTTGGAACACCAAACGATGCTCTTTGAGAATCAGGCAGGAGCAGAGAAGCGTTTCGAACTGTCTTTTTCAAGCTGGCGTTCGTGGTGGGGGCATTGCTTCCGATAATCCGAGTTTATGTAGTCGGCACAGAATGTTTACAGCTGCAGGCTTCTCTACGGAGCCGATAGTAGTACGATAACCATGATGAAACGCATTCTCTCCCTCGCTCTGCTTCTCCCGGCGTTTGCGCTTGCTCAGAACGTCGATTTGCTCAAAAACTTGAAGTTTCGCGAGATCGGGCCGTCGGCGATGGGCGGGCGCACCGACGACTTCGCCGTCGTCGAGAGCAATACCAACATCGTCTACGCCGGCACCGCGTCCGGAGGCGTCTGGAAATCCGTGAACCGCGGCATGACCTGGAAGCCCGTGTTCGACGAGCAGGCCGTTTCCACTATCGGCGATGTGACCGTGTCGCAGTCCGAGCCCGATGTGGTGTGGGTCGGGACCGGCGAAGGGAATAACCGGCAGAGCTCGTCGTGGGGCAATGGAGTTTATAAATCCTCCGACGGCGGCGCGACGTGGACCCATATGGGTCTCAAGGATTCTCATCACATTCCGCGCATCGTGATTCATCCGACCAACGCGAACATTGTTTATGTCGCCGCGCAGGGGCATTTGTGGGGTCCCAACGAAGAGCGTGGCGTTTTCAAAACTGCCGATGGCGGCAAGACGTGGCAGAAGAGTCTGTACATCAATGCCGACACTGGCGTGACCGATCTGGCGATGGACCCGCTGAATCCGGATACGATTTATGCGGCTGCGTATCAGCGCCGGCGCACGGCGTTCGGTTTCAACGGCGGCGGTCCGGGGAGCGCGATTTACCGCACCACCGACGGCGGTGCGCATTGGACCAAATTGACCAACGGCCTGCCCAAGGGCGAGATGGGGCGCATCGCTCTGGATGTGTATCGCAAGAATCCGAACGTGGTTTACGCGCTGGTGGAGAGCGAAGAATCGGGCATCTATCGCAGCGACGACAAGGGCGAGCACTGGAGAAAGATGAGCAGCACGAATCCGCGGCCCATGTACTTCAGCCAGGTGCGCGTCGATCCCAACAACGATCAGAGGATCTGGGTGGCGGGCGTGAACATGGAGTACTCGGAGGACGGCGGCAAGACTTTCGTGCAGAATCGCATCACGCGGATTCACGTGGATTTTCACGCTATCTGGATCGATCCGGCGAATTCGGACAATATGATCGTCGGCTGCGACGGCGGGATTCACTTCAGCCACGACGCGGGGCGGAGTTGGGATTCGCGCGAGAATCTGGCCATCGGGCAGTTTTACGAGATCGCTTATGACATGGGGCGTCCTTATAAGGTGTGCGGGGGGTTGCAGGACAACAGTTCCTGGTGCGGACCCAGCGCGACTACGAATACGCGCGGCATCACCAAGGATGACTGGTACACGGTGGCCGGCGGCGATGGATTTTACGCGCAGATCGATCAGGAGGAGCCGTGGATCGTATATGCGGAATCGCAGGACGGCAATTTGTTGCGGCGGGATCTGCGCACGCATGAATCGCGCAGCATACGGCCGCGCGAGGATGACGACAAGATGGCGCGCTACCGGTTCCAGTGGAACTCGCCGGTGGTCGACTCGAAGCACGATCGCAAGACGATTTATTACGGAGGCAACTTCGTTTTTAAATCCATCAATCAGGGTGACGACTGGAAGCGCATCTCGCCGGACCTGACCTCGGGTGTGGATCGCAAGACGCTCAGCATCATGGGCCAGAAGGTGGAGGATCGGACCATGCTGTCGCGCAATGACGGCGTGGCGGCGTTCCCGACCATCACCAGCTTGAGCGAATCTCCGGTTCGCGCCGGGATTTTGTGGGCCGGAACCGACGACGGCAACGTGCAGGTGACGCGCGATGGCGAAACTTGGAAGAACGTGGTCGCCAATATTCCGGGGGTTCCCAAGGGAACTTATGTGAGCCGCGTGTTGCCGTCGGCTTACGACGCGGCGACGGCTTACGTCGCGTTCGACGGGCATCGGTCGGACGATTACAACATTTATTTATTCAAGACCACGGATTTCGGCGAGACGTGGAAGTCGATTACGAATGGGATTCCCAAGAATGAAGGGACTCTGCACGTGATTCGCGAGCATCCGCGCAATCGCGATCTGCTGTTCGCGGGCGGTGAGTTTGGACTCTACATTTCTTTCGATCGCGGGGAGAATTGGCAGGAGTTGAAGAACAATCTGCCGCGCGTGCCGGTGGACGACATACAGATTCAGCCTCGCGACAACGATCTGATTCTGGCGACGCACGGGCGGTCGGTTTGGATCATGGATAGCATTTCCAGCCTGGAGCAGATGAACGCGAAGACCGCGAGCTCCGATGTCACGGTGTTCAACGTGCGGCCGGGCGTCGAGTGGAAGATTTCCGCCAAGCGCGATTTCGATGCGCACGATTATTTCATGGGCGAGAATCCGCCGCACGGGGCGATCATCGATTTTTGGGTTAAAAACAAGCCGGAAGTAAAAGATGTGAAGATCACGATCTCGCGCGGAGGGAAGCTGCTGGCGACGCTGAAGCCGAAGTCGGTGGATGCGGGCGTGAATCGAATCGTGTGGAACATGCGCGCCGATCGGGCGGTTCCGCCGACGCCGCAAGAAGAAGCCGCGGCTGAGCGAGCCGCCGCGTCGGGGGGAGGACAGCAGCAACTGGGTGGTCCGGTGGTGGATCCTGCGGCGGACTACACGGTGGAAGTGCAGATCGGGTCGAACAAAGACAGCAAGAAGTTCGCGATTGAGGATGATCCGCGGATTACGTGGTTCAGCTCGGCGGATCGGCAGAAGCGTCGCGCGGCGACAGACGAATTGGTCGCGATGACGGTGCAGGCCGATGCGCTGCGCAAGCGGTACAACGCGTCGGATTCGTCGCTGACGTCTCTGGAAGCCTCGTGGAAGCGTCCCGACGGCGTGAAGCCGCCGGAGAACGTGAAGAAGATGGCGGATGAGTTGAAGAAGTCGCTGGACGATCTGCGGCCTCTGTTCGTCAATCGCGGATTCGGCGGCGAAGCGCAGGTGTCGCCGGAAGAGCGCCGCGCGGAGCTGGCGAAGCCGGAGCCTGATTTCGTGCTCCCGGCGCTGCCGCAGCGGGTGCAGCAGATGATCCAGCAGTTGGAATCGTACTCAGCGGCGCCGAGCGAGAGCCAGTTGCATCAGATCGCGGTGGTGAAGGCGGCGATCGCGGATGCGGGGAAACGGATGGACGCGCTGCGTGGGGAGGTCGTGAAGTTTAACGATGCGATGAACGCGGCGAAGGTCCCGATTATTCCGGCGCCGTAGGTCCATCGCATGGGCCTTGCGGAGCCGCGACCGTGAGGGAGCGATCCCAACTGAAATCGCTCGCTGACGCGCGCGGCTCCGAAACTGTGAGCGAGCGATTCAGCTCCCCAAAACCAGGGAACTTCGCAGAGTGAATCGCACGGCCGTCTCAACTGGGATTCTGATCTGCCGTTTTCCGGTGATCGCGGTTCCGACCGTTCCCGCCGCGGCGCCCGCGCCTGCGCCGATCAGAGCGCCAACTCCTCCGCCGGCAGCCGCGCCGATGAGCGCTCCGCCGCCGGAACCTCCGCCGATCATGGCGAGATCGCGCTTCTTATGACCGCCGCTGACGCGCGACGCGTTGGTCGAGCGAATGTCGTAAGTCTCGCCGTTCAGGGTGAACGAATCGAGTCTCAATTCCAGTACCGCGCGCCCCTTGAATCGTCCGGAAGGCTTGCTTTCGACAACGTGGCCTTGGAACAGGGTCCCTTTCGGCACAATGACGCGATCGCCCGAAACCAGCGGCTCATCAAGCGCGGCCGTGAACGAATCGCCTGAGCGGTTGCGGCGTGTGTCCAGGGTCTGCTGCATTCGGACGCGAAAACTGGTGCCGGCATCGAGGGTGACCGGCGGTGGAGCTGGCGGCTCGGGCGCCGCCGTCGCGGGCGGATTCGCAGCCGCCTGAACCGGGTCAGGCTTTACTTTGCTGCATCCCGCTAAACCAATCAAACATGCGCCGAGTACTACTGCAGAAATACTGGTTTTCATTTCAGACTCCCGAAATTATTTCCGATCTCTAGCCGTAAGTTGTGGCAAACGCATAGCCACAGAAGTAGAGGGGCACGTAGGCTTCCACATCGGCGTATTCGACAATGAAAGGCGCAGTGGGCTCCGTAATCAGATTCTTCGCCATCACCTACGCCGTGTCGTGGACCTGCTTTATCGCGGCGCTGGCTTTTCCCTCGCTCGCGGTGGTTCGGGTGCCGTTGCTGCTGCTGGGGACGTTTGCGCCCTCGTTGGTGGCGATCGGGCTCACTGCGCTCGACCGAGGCAAAGCGGGAGTGCGGGCGCTGCGTGGCCGCGTGCTCCTGTGGGACGTTGGGGCGCGATGGTATGTGTTCGCCATAGGCTATCTGGCGGGAATTAAACTGATCGTCGCGATTTTGCATCGGGGCGTCGCGGGATCGTGGCCGCGCTTCGATAGCGGGGAATTCTTTATTCTGCCGGTGGCGATTGCATTCTCGACTCCGGCGCAGGCGGGCGAGGAGATCGGATGGCGCGGGTATGCGCTGCCTCGCCTGGCGGCTCGCATCGGACTGGGCGGAGCGAGCCTGGTGCTGGGGCTGGTTTGGATGGTCTGGCATCTGCCGCTGTTTTTTGTTCCGGGTCTGGATAACTACGGGCAGTCATTTCCGGCGTTCGTGGCGGGAGGAGTCGCGTTGTCGGTAGCGATGGCGTGGCTGTATGCGAAGACGAATGGGAGTTTGCTGCTGGCGATGCTGATGCACTCGGCGGTAAATCAGACCGTGGGGGTGGTGCCGTCGGCGGTGCCGAATGCGTCGAATCCGTGGGCGATAAGTCATTCGCTGGTGGCGTGGCTGAGCGTGGGGGTGATGTGGGGATTGGCGGTGTACTTTCTGATTCGGATGCGGGGGATGGATGCGTCGAGGATTGCGGATGGATGGAGGTAGTCGATTACAAAAGTGAGGCTGACCACTGCCTGTGGTCGTGGCTCAGTCCGGTCGTGCGGCTAATGCGACAAGGGACCACGGAGCGCCATGCCGCGAAGGCTCAGCCGCCTGTTGCGTCAGTATCACTGTCTCTTATCGGTCTTGATGTGATAGTCGCTAAAGTTCAGCGGGATTCGAACGCTGCCAGCCTTCGCAACGACAGTTTTCGGCAATTCAAGTCCTTCCACTTCCTGGTATTCGACGGTGAAGGCTGATTCCGCGGTCTGCGACTTCGTCGTTAAGCTACTTTCCAAAGCCGTCAGCAGGTATCCCTTGGGCTGCCTGGAAAATCGCGGCCGAAAAACGCCCTCTAAGTCGGAACTCGTCAATCTCAGCTCGGTCAGCATCATTTGATGGTTCATCGACAAGACGATATCGAACAGCCGGTACTTTTCGGCAATCTGGTATTGTCCATCCACGTCTTCGATCTTGTAGGGGGTGCCTTTGTCAGGTGCTGGGAAGCCGTGTATGAACATCGCCCAAGCCTGAAAGAAACCAGTGAGCATTTGCTCCACACCCGTGCTCATCTGAAGAAGTCGCCGGGCGATCTGTTGGTTCGGAGGCGCGATATCGGATTGCCGAGAGACGGAAGAGCTGCCGTCCGGCCCCACAGCCACATTGAAACGCGTCTTTCTAGCCAGGTGAAGAAGCTGTTCGCCCGTGGCGTCCAGCTTGGCGGTTGCGGCGACAACGTCCCAATCGGGAGTGACCTGACATCGAAATTCAAGCAACCCGTGGCTACTTAGGTTGTAATAAGCCTTGCGAGCATTCTCTAGAAGCTCCTTGTCATCGGTAGCTCGAAGGATTGAAGCATCGGTGGCGCAGATCGCCAAGATCATCAGCGCTGTACGACCGTAGTTGATTCGCCAGGTGCTTTTCATCCTCCCGGTACAATAACAGAAGCGCGACGCCAGATTTGATCATTGACTTACAGGCGAGCAGCTCCCCGTTCAGTACGACTTCGCGATCACTACTCGACGGTCTACTTGCTCGCCCGTCACGATGCATTTTCCGGGGCCGCCAAACTCATCTACTAACGGAATATTGCGGATCGTGGCCTTGAATTCTTTCATCCGGGCGTCGCAGGCGGCGTCGTCTTTCATGTGGGCCATTACGAATTTGCCGCCGCCTTTTTCGGCCGTGACGTCCTTTAGGATTTCCTCCACTTCTCCGACTGAACTCGCGAGCACTGTGTTCTCTTTCATGCGCCGCTTCGCTGACGCGTATAGATCCGTCTGCATCTGCGCGAGCGTAGCAGGCAGACGAGCGGCCAGCTCCGTTTGTGGAATGATCTCTTTGGCCCCCGTGTCGCGGCGCTTCATTACTACATTGCCGGATGCGAGATCGCGGGGGCCGAGTTCCAGAACGATGGGGACTCCGCGGCGCTCCCAGTGGAAGAATTTTGCGCCGGGCGACTGGCCTTCTCGCTCGTCGACTTTTGCGCCTACTTCTTTGGCCAGGCGATGCGCCGCTTCCAGCACTTTTCCTTTTTCATCGTCCTTGCGATAAATCGGCACCAGAACGCTTTTCACGGGCGCGAGCTTGGGGGGCAAAACCAAGCCTTTATCGTCGGAGTGGCTCATGATCAGGCCGCCGACCAGGCGGGTGCTGACTCCCCAACTGGTCTGCCAGACGTAGTCCAGTTTTCCTTCACGGGTCTGGAATTGGACGTTGAACGCTTTGCCGAAATTCTGGCCCAGATCGTGGCTGGTTCCGGCCTGTAAGGCGTAGCCATTCTGCATCATGGCTTCGATCGAATAGCTTCTGGCGGCGCCGGCGAATTTTTCGGCGCGGGTCTTCGCGCCTTTGATCACCGGCATCGCCATCACGTTTTCCGCCACGTCTGCATACACATCCAGGATGCGGAGGACCTCTTCGACGGCTTCTTCGTGCGTGGCGTGGGCGGTGTGGCCCTCCTGCCACAGAAATTCCGTGGTCCTGAGGAACATGCGCGTCCGCAGCTCCCAGCGGATGATGTTGGCCCATTGATTGAACAGCAGCGGTAGGTCGCGATAACTCTGAATCCACTTGGAAAAGAAATGCCCGATGATGGTTTCAGACGTGGGGCGGATCACGTAGGGCTCTTCGAGCGTCTTGCCGCCCGCGATGGTTACTACGGCTAGCTCCGGCGAAAATCCTTCGACGTGTTCGGCTTCTTTTTGCAGAAAACTCTGCGGGATCAGTAGCGGGAAATAGACGTTCTGGTGACCGGTGGCTTTGAAGCGGTCGTCCAGCTCGCGCTGGATCAGTTCCCAGACGGCGTAGCCGTTGGCTTTGATCACCATACAGCCTTTCACGATCTCGGCGGGCTCCGCCATGTCGCCTTGCAGAACAACGTCTTGGTACCACGCAGCGAAATCCTGGCTGCGCGCGATGATAGGAGATTCGGCCATTCGTCTTACTAGGTTACGACATAGGCCCTTTCGGCGTGAAACGTTAAGGTTGGTACTATTAGCACAATCACTTACTACGGCATATTGAAAAACCCTAGCCGATCCGTAAAATGGTCGCATGCGTACTAAGGGCTCGATCATTATAGGGATCCTTTTAGCGGCCGCTGCCGTGGCTCAACCGCAGCCGGGACCGCCGCCATTGGCCGGCGTCTATTTCCGTTCACCCGCGGGCTGGATCGGTCTGCCGGCCAACACGATGCTGCCGTTTGAGGGGGGTACGGCGCGATGGCTGCTGGGTTTTGGCCATAGCGATGCGATTGCGGAGTCGCCGGGCCCGCATGCGGCTTTTCAGACCTCGAACAGCAAGCCGACGTTCTACGTGCGAGGATTCGCGCCGACCAGCGGAATTTACCTGGTGAAGCAGATCGAGAAGCAGGATTATCGCGAAATTAAGATGCCGGTCAGTGGGGATTTCCGGGAGTGGGCCCATTTTCGCAAGGGTGATTTGATCGACGTTGATATTACGCATGACAAAGAGGACGTTCTGCTGGTGACGCCGAAGACGGCCCTGAAAAACGGCGAATACGCGATCGTGTCGGTCTTCGACCCGAAAATTCGCGGTATCCATGTCAGCTTCGATTTCGGCGTAAGCCCGTAGGTCTAACGGCACAAATCGAGCGCCGCGGCGTCTAACTTCCTCATGCGGCGCTTGAAGCTCGCGGTATTCGTGGTGGTGTGCGTCGCCAACGCACAGACGGCTCATAAAGCCGTGGCAAAGGCGGTTGCGCTTCCTGCCGGCGAGGATTGGCTGCTGTGGGGCGGGAAGAATCGCGACTTTATCGTCAATGCTCCTGCGCTGGCCGATTCCTGGCCGGCCGCGGGTCCCAAGAAAATCTGGACTCGAACGCTTGGCGATGGATATTCCGCGATCGCGGAGGAGAAGGGCGTCCTTTATACCGGTTTCCGGCGCGGCGATCAGGATGTGATCACGGCGCTGGACGCGGCCACCGGCAAAACGATCTGGGAGTATCCATACAGCAACCCGTTTAAGAACAGCTTTGCGGAGAAAGTCGGTCCTGGGCCGTATGCGATGCCGCAAATCGTGGGCGACCGGCTGATCACGGCGAGCGCGACCGGGTTCGTTCAATCGATCGACAAGAAAACGGGGCGGCCGGTATGGTCGCATAATTTATACCGCGAATTTCATGGCACGCATCTGGAATTCGGCTACGCATGCCACGCCCTTCCTTATAAAGACACGCTGATTTATCTGTCGGGCGGCGCGGGCGATGGAGCCATCGCGCTGCGGCAGAGCGATGGCGCGGTGGTGTGGAAATCGCTACAGTTCACCAACGGCTATTCGTCGCCGCTGCTGATCAACGTCGACGGGCAGACTCAGGTGGCCGCGGTCGGGGCGAAAACGGTGTTCGGATTCAACCCCGATAACGGCGCGCTGCTGTGGAGCCATCCTCACGAAACGCAATACGGCCTGGTGGTGAGCACGCCGGTATACGCGCCGGGGAATCTGATGTTTGTCGCGTCGGCTTATGGCGTAGGCGCTCGGACGGTGCAATTGCATCAGGAGGGCGGAAAGACTACCGTGAAGGAGCTTTGGTACGATCCGCACCTGGAGCTGCACCTCGGCACGGCGATTCAGCGTGACGGGTATGTGTACATTTCGAGCGGCTATAACGGTCCGCCGCTGATGAGTGCTGTCGAGTTGAAGACCGGCAAGATCAAGTGGCGCGAGCGCGGGTTCGCCAAGGCTCAGCTTCTGTGGGCCGACGGGAAGCTGATTCTGGCTGATGAAGATGGCACGCTGGCTCTGTGCCGCGCCACGCCGGAGAAGTTTGAAGTTTTGTCCAGGGTTTCGATGCTGGAAAATATCGCTTGGACGCCGCCTACGCTGGTGGGGACTCGGCTGTATTTGCGGGATCGGAAGACGATTATGGCGCTGGACTTGGGTAAGCAGTAACGGCTGTTTGCATTTGGGATGCCGACCGCTCCTTGCGGTCGCGGCTCGTGGGCCGTTCGTAACGAGCCGCGACCGGAGGAAGCGGCCGGACCGGCGAGGCTCGATCAGATCGCTACTTTGTTTTGGCGGCATGCACGCGGCCGATGGCGTTCACCAGTTTGCGATACGGGAGCCGGTCGAGCGAATCGAAGCTTAACCATTCGCCGTCGCGCCAGCTCGATCCGTGCCAACGCAGGAGAAACGCCAGATGCTCCGGATTGGGCGCGGCTCCGGGTTCGATTCCGGCGGCGATCTCGCGCACGCGGTGATCCATGGATTGGCCCGCGCCCGCCGTTTCCGACAGGCACAGTTCGCGAGGTTCGCGGAAGCTTCCGCCGGTCATGAACCAGAGCGCTACTGCGTCGGGATCGGCGGAGGGGACCACCGCGACGCCGTTCAATGAATCCAACGCACGGGCGAGATCGCCGGCGCGCGCCTGCACTTCGCGAATGCGCACGACGCGTTGATGGAGCCGTTCCGCCTCCTCGAACTGCATCTCGGCGCTGGCCCGGTCGCGCGCGGCTTCGGTGGTTTCGATGAGGGTCGCGCCGTTGGTTCTGAGGAACTGCTCGACGCGCGCCGTTTCGCCGCGATATTCGTCGATCGAGACCGCCTGCTGGCAGGGACGCAGGCAGCGATTCATTTCGCCGTAAATGCAGCCGGGATGGCCGGGCGAAGGCGTCAGATTTTCCTCGCAGCGGCGGATCTGGAACAGGTCGAGCACGCCGCCTTCAAAGTGCTCGGCGGCGGCGCGGCTCGCGAAGGGTCCGAAAAACAAGCCTTTTCCGAGCTTCGCCGTCACCATGGTCCGCGGAAAGGGATTGTCCAGGGTCAACCGGACCATCACCGGCGGACGCAGGCGCGTGATTCTGGGCCAGTCTTCGGGGAAATAGCGCTGGGCTAATTCCAAATGAATCAGCGCCGATTCGAGCTGCGATCCGGTGATCCAATACTCGATCCGGTCGACCACGCCGCGCAAATTTAAGACGCGAGAGACCCGGTCGCGCTCTGAAATCAGCCGCCGCAAACGCCTTCGCAGCAAGGCCGTTCGAGCCAGGTACGGTTGTCCTTCGGCGGCCCACAGAAGGAAGACGGCGGGGCGGTCGGGGATCGAATCGAGCTCGGATGGACACACGGTAACCGGTTCCCGCATGCTTAATTGTACGGTTTCGACGAACCTTCCCTGGTTTACTTTCGTCTAACCGGGAATGAATCCCGAATTCGACATGACCGTGATCGGCGCGGGAGCAACGGGTTTGGCCGCGGCGCAACTGTCGGCTCGACTGGGAGCCCGCACGGCCTTGATCGAATCCAACCGGACGGGAGGAACCTGCACGTGGACCGGCTGCGTTCCGAGCAAAGCGCTGAGGAAGGCCGCGGAAGTCGCGCACCATGTTCGCACGGCAAAGCGCTACGGGATTGCATCGAATGAGCCGGTGGTCGACTTCGCCGCGGTGATGCGGCAGGTCCAGTCGATTTGCGAAAAGGTTCACGAGAATCGCGCTGAACTGCGCGGTGTCAAGATGTTTCCCGCGCGCGGCCGCTTTAAGGATCCGCACACGCTTCAGCTTTCGAGCGGTGAACAGATTAGTTCCCGCTATTTCGTGGTCGCCGCCGGGAGCCGTCCGCTGCTTCCTAAAATCGAGGGGATCGACACGACGCCGTACTTGACCAGCGACTCCGTGTTCGAGATGACCCGGTTGCCGAAACGCTTGATCGTGGTGGGCGCGGGTCCTTGCGGAGTGGAAATGGCGCAGGCGTTTCGACGGCTCGGGTTGGCGGTGACGCTGGCGGAGGCCGGTCATCGAGTGCTTTCGCGTGACGATTCCGAACTCACGTATCTCCTGGAGTCCGCCCTGCGGGAGGAAAACATCGACATTCGTTTTGGGGCGACCGTTGAGAAGATCGCGCCGGGCGTGGTCGCGACGCTGGCGAACGGCGCGCGCCTGGACGCCGACGCGATTCTGTTCGCCACGGGCCGGCACGTCGACGTATCCGATCTCGATCTGAGGTCCGCTGGCATTCGCGTGACCGAGTACGGCGTTTCCGTCGACGAACATTGCCGCACCGCGGTGAAGCACATCTACGCGGCTGGCGACGTGACCGGGCGCCATCAGTTCACGCATATGGGCGAGCACATGGCGCAGGTCGCGGTGAAGAACGCGCTGCTGGGATCGCGTGCGACGCTCGATCCGAACGCGTCGTGGTGCACTTATTCCGATCCGGAGTTGGCGCATGTGGGCGCATCCGAGGATCAGATCAAGAATCGGAATATCCGCTATGAGGTTTACAGACTTCCCTGTTCACGCATCGACCGGGCGGTTGCGGAGAGCGAATCGGCAGGTCTGATCAAAATTTTCGCGACACCGCGGAAGGGCACGATTTTAGGCGCGACGATCTTGGGTTCGAGAGCCGGCGAGATGATTGCAGAATTCGCGTTGGCGATGAAAAAGAAATTGACGCTCGCGGATCTCAGCGCGACGATTCACGCCTATCCAACTTATATGTCCGGCAATCGCGGTGTGGCGGATGAGTGGGGGCTTTCCCGGCGGTCGCCTGCGCTGCTGTTGGGGGCTCGCCGGATGCTGCGGCGCTGAAAGTTATCGCAGGGCTGCCATGGGATCGATGTCGATTGCCCTGCGCGCCGGAACATAGCTCGCCGCCAGCGCGACCAGGACGAACAGAAGAGCGATCCCGGTGAAGATGGCGGGATCGGTCGCGCTGACGTGGAACAGCAGGCTTTGCATCACGCGCGTCAATGCGAACGCGCCGCCCACGCCGATCGCGACTCCGATGAGCGCGAGGCCCAGCCCTTGCGCGAGGACGATCCGCAAGATGTCGCGGCCTTGCGCGCCTAGCGCGCGGCGGATCCCCATTTCCTGAGTCCGCTGCGCTACCGAATACGCGATGACTCCATAGATTCCGACCATCGCCAGCAGCAGCGCTACACCCGCGAAGGACCCCAGCAGCACCAGCGTTACGCGCCGCTGGCCCACGGAATCCTGGATTGCTTCCTCCATGGTCTTCACGTGCGACACGGCCTGGTCCGGGTCGATCGCCAGCACCTGAGCGCGAACGGAGTTGACGAAACGCCGCGGGTCGCCATCGGTGCGCACCGCCAGCGCCGCGGTTTGAAGAGGAGTCGAAGCAAGGGGAATGTAGATTTCCGGGATTGCTTCAACGTCCAAGGCGCGTTCGTGAACGTCCGCGACTATGCCTACGATCTCGAACGGCTGCTGGGTGCCGGCCAGGAGAATGTGCTGCCCCACCGGGTCCTGTCCGCGCGGATATTGCGGCCAGAACAGGCGCGCAAAGCTTTCATTGACGATCAGTGAGAATCTTCCAGACTCGGGCTGGTCGCGCGCATCGAACTGCCGCCCACGCCGCAGCGGAATCCCGAGCGTCCCAAAATAATCCGGAGTGACGGTCTGTAGCTGCGCGGACGGGCGATCCTTGGGGTCGACGGGAGGCTGTTCGGCCACCGCCACGTTGGTAGCATAACGAGCCGTCATGGGAAGTGTGCGCATCACGGTGGCGCTGCGCACGCCCGGCAAATTGCCGACCCGCGCGACCAGCGATTCAAAAAACGCCCGCTGTTTCTGAACGCTGTTATAGCGAACCGTGGGAAGCGCGATTTGCATAGTCAGCAGATTTTGTTTGCGAAATCCCGGATCGACGCCGCTCAGGCGCGCAAAGCTTTCGATCAGCAAAGCGGCGCCGATCAGTAAGATCACCGAGAGCGCGACCTGCGCGATCACCAACAGTCCGCGCGTGCTCAGGCCCAAACGCCCGCGCGGAGCCGTCCGGCCGGTTCGTTCGCCGCTTGCGCGCAGCGCCTCCGCAACGTCGGGCCGCGACGCGTGGAGCGACGGGACCAGCCCGAACAGGATTCCCGCTCCCGCGGAAACTGCAACCGTGAAGGCGAGCACCATAGTGTCCAGCCGGACTTCTCCTGAGCGCGGCAGGCCCAACGCCGCCGAACGTACGATCGCGCCGATTCCCCATTTCGCGAGAAGGACGCCGAGCGCCCCTCCGGTCAACGCGAGCAGCAGGCTTTCGGCCAGCAGTTGCCCAATCAGCCGGGAGCGGGGAGCGCCCAGCGCGGCTCGTAGCGCGAACTCGCGGGAACGCGAAGTGGCGCGCGCCAGCAGCAGACTCGCGACATTGGCGCAGGCGATCAGCAACACGAATCCCACCGCTCCGAACAAGGTCCACAGCATGGGGCGCACGTTGGCCACCAACTGATCCTGCAAGCGCGCGACCCGCATGGTGGTCTGCGCCCCGCCGGGATTCGCGGCCGCGTATTGCCGCGCGAGCACGTCCATTTCCGCGCGCGCCTGCTCCAGGCTAACCCCCGGCTTCAATCGCGCGAGCCCGGCCAGGATTGTGGTGAAGCGCCAGACCCGCGGCGGAAGCGCTGAGAACTCGGAAGGCCGGGCCACCCACGCGTCCACGCCGGAGGTGGGAAACTGGAAACCCGCCGGCAGCACGCCGACGATGGTGTACGGGGTGGACTGGAGGGTCGCGATCCTCCCGGCGATCCCGGGGTCCGCCCCAAATCGCCGCTGCCACAACTCCGCGCTGATCATCACGACGGGACGCGCGCCGGGCGCGTCTTCCTCAGGCAGAAACCCGCGCCCGAGCGCCGGCCGGAGCCCCAAAATGTCCAGAAAGTTCGCCGAAACGCGGGCCACTTTCAGCGATTCCGGCTCGGCCGCGCCGGAGAGCGTCATGTCTTCCGTCGAGATAAAAAATGCGCCGAGATCGCTGAACGATTTGGCCGACGATTTCAAGCCTTCATAGCGGACCTGGTTGAATCCCGCGTCCTTAACGTTGGTATGTGGATCGTCGATGGAGAGCCGCACCAGCCTGTCCGGCTCGCGATAGGCTAGCGGTCTCAGCAAAACGGCGCGAATCACGGTGAAGATCGCGGTATTGCCGCCGATTCCGAGCGCCAGCGTCAGCACGGCGGTCGCGGCGAAGGCGGGGTTCTTACCCAGCGTTCGCAGCGCATAGCGCAGGTCGCGCTGGATCGCATCGAGCATGCTAGATTTTTAGCATGCGTGCGAAGGGTTGTCAAGAAGCGAAAAAACTTGCGATCGCGGCTTCGATCCGTTCGCTTGCGTGACCATCGCCGTACGGGTTGTGGATGCGAGACATGCGCTGATATTCGGTGGGATCGTCCAGCAGGCGGGTGGTTTCTTCGACGATGCGGTTTACGTCCGTACCGACCAGCTTGACGGTGCCGGCGATCACGGCTTCGGGACGCTCGGTTTTTTCGCGGAGGACCAGAATCGGTTTGCCGAGGGATGGACCTTCTTCCTGAATTCCGCCTGAATCCGTGAGGATCAAGTATGCTCGCCGCATCAGGTCGACGAAGGGGACGTAATCCATGGGCTCGATCAGCAGGATGTTGGGATGCGAGGCGAGACGCCGGTTCACTACGTCCTGCACGTTGGGATTGGGGTGCAGCGGATATACCAGGTGCACGTCGCCGCGGTCCGCGATCTTGGCGAGGGCGGTGCAGATTCGTTCGAAGCCTTCGCCGAAGCTTTCGCGGCGATGCGCCGTTACCAAGACCAGTCGCTTGGCGGGTGTTTCGAAGCGGTCGCCGGACGCTGTCAGTTTGCCTTGTTCCAGGCGATCGCGAACCCATAGCACTGCGTCGATTCCGGTATTTCCAGTGATCCAGACGTGCTTCGTAATTCCTTCGCGCGCCAGATTTTCTGCGGCGGCTTGCGTCGCAGCGAAGTGCAAGCCCGCGATTTTGCCGGTCAGCACGCGATTCAATTCTTCGGGAAACGGTTGACGCAGATCGCCGGTCCGCAATCCGGCCTCGACGTGCGCCACTTCGACTCCTGCATAGAATGCAGCCAGCGCGCCGCAGAACGTTGTTGTGGTATCGCCTTGCACCATCACCAGGTCGGGTTTTACTTCCGCCAGAACCGGTTCCAGCGACCCGATAATCCGCGCGGTGGACTGGCTGAGCGACTGACCCAGCTGCATCACGTTCAGATCGAAATCCGGGGTGATCTGGAACGCGCCCAGCACCGAGTCGAGCATCTGGCGATGCTGCGCGGTCACGCAGACTTTTACCGAATAGCGATCCGCGAACCGTTTCAGATGCAGAATCAGCGGCGCGAGCTTGATCGCCTCGGGCCGCGTTCCGAAGATAAACAGAACCGTGCGCAAAATTTAAGGAGCGGCAACCGGAGGCTGGCGGCGCTTGGTCGCCTGCTCGAAGGCGTAGCCCAGTTCGATCAGCCGAGGCTCGCTGCACGCCATTCCCGTGAAGCCGACGCCGAACGGCTGCGGGCGCGCGTTGAAACCGTCGGGAAACGGCGGATCGGGTACGTTGGGCACAAAGCCGAACGGGACGATCACAGTGGGATAGCCGGGTTTCGCCGCGATCGAGGCGCTGTTCGCGCCGGGAAACAAGAGCGCGTCGAGATTATTTTTCTTCATTACGGCGTCGATGCCGCGCGTGCCCGCGAGATCGATGTCCTTTGCGCGATCCATGTCGTAGCGGGTGCGATCCGCGGTCACATCCATTTCGTCGGAAATATCGAGGTTCGACTGCCCGTAGCGGATCGCGCCGGCTGCGGTGTGGCGGATGTTCCACTCGCGCAGCTCGGTGAGCGTTTTCACCGGAGCCGATGGCCCCAGGGTGCCGAGCCACTTATTGAAATCGCGCTTCATTCCATACTTCACGACCACGGAACAATCGGCGTCCTTTCCCTTCGCGTTATTCAGTCCCGAGCAAAAATTCCATCCGGCCAGCTCCTTGATTGTGGGAATGTCCGCCGGGTCGACGATCACGGCGCCTTGTTTTTTCAGCACGTCGATTGCGTCAGCCATCAGCTTGGCTTGCTCCGGGTTCAATCCTCCGCCAGCGCCGCCGCGACCTCCGCGTCCGGCAGTCGCGTTTGCGGACGCTAGCTTGTCATAATAAAAAGCCCGCGGAATCCCGATGCGCGCGCCTTTCAGCGCATCCGCTTTCAGGAATTTCGAATAATCGCGGCCGGGCGCGGGAGTGCAACGCGAGGTTGCGGGGTCGTTCGGATCGGGCGAAGGGCTCTCCATCGCTCCGAACATGATGGCGGCGTCGGAGACGAACTTCGCCATGGGACCCGCGGTGTCCTGATCGGCGGTGATCGGAATCACGCCCCAGCGGCTGATGCGGCCCACCGTCGGCTTGATCCCGGCCAGCATGTTCTGATTCGAAGGACCCAGAATCGACCCCGACGTTTCCGTTCCCACGTTGGCCGCCCACAGACTCGCCGCCGTGCCGATCCCGGAGCTGGAACCGGCCGGGCTCATCGCGCCGCGGCCATCGTTGAACGCGTCACGCGGGTCGCGGCGCGGATCGTACGGATTCATGCCCCATAACCGGATGGCGTTGTAATTCCCCGGCATCGGCATGGGCGTGCCCGCGACCCAGTTGGCGAGCTCGGTGAGCGTAGCCTTGGCGATGATGATGGCTCCGGCGTCTTTCAAATTTTTAGTGAGTGTCGCTTCGTAGGGCGGCGTGTATCCGGAGAATGCCAGCGCGCCTCCGGTGGTGGGCATTTCAGTGGTGTGGACGTTGTCTTTCAACGCCACGGGAATGCCGTGTAGCGGACCGCGGATGCGCCCGGACGCACGCTCGCGATCGCGTTCGTCGGCTTCGGCGAGGGCGTTCGGATTTACAGCCACGGCCGCATGCAGAACATCCTCATACATGCCGATCCGCGCCAGGTATTGGGTGACCAGCTCGCGCGAGGTCACTCGCCCTTGCTCCATGGCGGTGCGCATGTCGGGAATGCTTGCCTCGACTACGGAAAATCTCGGGCGCGGGGTTTGCGCATGCAAAACCAGAGCAATCGCCGCCGCGCCGATGCTGAGAAAAAGAAGGAATCGTCTCATTCGCGCTCTTTATCCTATCATCCGGTTTGTTATATAGTGAACAACCAGAGGTGCCCCATGCATCGCTGGACCCGTGTTGGCCTGTCCCTATTCGCGCTCGCGCTGCTGACCGCCGCTTACGAGCGCCTGCAATCCAACAGCATCATGACAGATGCCGCTCGAGCGTATCTGGCGTCGCTGCCGCCCGATCTTCGCGCGCGCACCATGTTCCCGTTCGCGACCGAGGAGCGCATGAACTGGCACTTTGTTCCCATCGAACGCAAAGGCGTGGCGCTGCGCGAGATGAACTCCGAGCAGAAGCACCTGGCGGAGGCGCTGCTCGCCGCCGGGCTTTCGCAGCGCGGGGTGATCAAGGCGCACACCATCATGAGCCTCGATCAGGTGTTGAAGGAAATGGAAAAAGGCGGCAAGGGGCCGGAACGCGATCCGGAGAAATACTACGTGTCGATCTTCGGCGAACCCACGGAGCAGGGAACTTGGGGGTATCGCTTCGAAGGCCACCACATCAGCCTGAACTTCACGATTGTGAACGGGCGTATTGCGTCGAGCCCGAACTTTTTTGGCGCGAATCCGGCCGAGGTCAAGGAGGGTCCGCGCTCGGGCCTGCGAGCGCTCAAGCGGGAAGAGGATTTGGGCCGCGACATGGTTAAGTCGCTGACGGATGCGCAGCGGGCGATTGCGATTGTCGACAAGACTGCGCCCAAGGACATCATCACGTTCGATTCGCGGAAGGCAGCTTTGAATGGACAGCCGAACGGTCTGCCGTTCGCGAAAATGACCGCCAAGCAGAAGGAGATCCTGACGGAGCTGGTGGGCGAATATGCCTCCAATTTCCCGCCGCAGATCGCCGACTGGCGCATGGATCAATACCACAAAACGCAAGCCAACCTGTTTTTCGCCTGGTCGGGCGGGATCGAGAAGGGCGAGCCGCATTATTACCGCATCCAGACGCCGGTTTTCTTGATCGAGTACGACGATACTCAGAACAACGCCAACCACATCCACAGCGTGTGGCGCGATTTCGCGGGCGACTTTGGGGAAGACCTACTGGCGCAGCATTATCAAGCCAGCCACTGAACTTAGTTGTGGACGAACTTGTCCAGATACCATCCGTTGTTGAAACGGAACAGCACCACCGGTGACACGTCCTGGCGGAAGTTGCCTTTTTTCACGCCCATGAGCGGCAGCGGATTCGGGAAGCAGGAGTGCTGGAATGGGACACCGACCTTTGCTTCCACCAATTTGGACCCTGTTTCGGGACCGTCCTTGTCTGCCGTGATCTCGGCCACCGCCAGGCTGAAATCGCCGCGAATCTGGACGTAAGGCCGGGGCAAATCGCTGAGGTCGAACGTCATCGCCGAACTTCAGATCGCGACCCTTCTGACTTAAACGGGCCACCGTGTGGCCGCCGGCGTCCGATGGCGCGTCCCACAGGTCGTTTTGGACCCCGCAATCCACCTCGCCTTGGCTTAGCATGACGTATTCGGCGTCTAGGCGTACCGGCGAGGCTTCGATGATGCTTTTGACCTTGCCGTAGTTGAAATCGCCGGACGACCCGCAGCCGGTTAAGAAAATCGTCGCGCTGGCTATTAACAATCGATTCTTCAATCGGTTAGAGGTTAACATATTTCTCGTGACATCCCGTTGCGCACAGAGAGGACCTGAGTACTTATCGGACGACCGGTGCACTTAGAACAGGCATATGACTAGTACTACTGAACGTAATAGAAGGCTTTCCAGTTCAGACCCCTCAGTGGCGGTTCACTTCCGGAAGGGCGCCAATCGCTTCTTCTCTGTTGCAGCGAAAGAAGTAACGTGCGACAATAGCCGAAGTTTTGTAAGGCAACGTCCCGCTTGCCGGGAATGGAACAGGAGACATCAGTAGTGAGAGAAAAGGGTGTTGTGAAATGGTTTAACGCCGCCAAGGGCTATGGATTTATCCAGAGGGCCAGCGGCGAGGACGTGTTCGTACACTTCTCAGCCATCCAGATGTCCGGATACCGGACGCTCGAAGAAGGCGCAGAAGTGGAGTTCGAGGTGAAAAGAGGCCCCAAGGGTCTTCAAGCCGAGAACGTTGCGAGGCCATAGCCGGGAGGATAAATCAAGTTTCCAAATCCGAGGCCGCTCCAATTGGGAGCGGCCTTTTCATTGCAGGCCGCCGCATTTGGTAAGAGAGAAAACCGTCCTCGACGCCACAAACTCAATTGAAGGTCGTAATGGTCGACGACTCCCGCGCAGACCGCCGGCTTTGCCGCGCGCTTCTGGAGGACGCGCTCGGGTCACGGCTGGAATTCTGGGAGGAAAACGTCGCTTACGAGGGGCTCAAGACCTGCCGCGCGGTGGCGCCGGATTGCGTGCTGCTGGATTACAAGCTGCCGGACATGACGGGTGTGGAGTTTCTGGACCAGTTGCGGAAGGACGAGCAGAGTCCGCCGGTGGTGATGCTGACCGGGATCGCCAATGAACAGGTCGCACTGGAAGCGGTGCGTGCCGGCGCACAGGATTATGTCATTAAGGATCATCTCACCGCGGATGGTTTAATTTGGGCGATCCATACCGCGACGCAGAAGGTGGGGATGCTTCGGGAGTTGAAGGCGGAGCGCGACCAACTGGCGCGCTCGTTGGCCGAAAAGGAAGTCCTGCTTACGGAGGTGCATCATCGCGTGAAAAATAACCTGCAGGTGATCGCGAGCCTTCTCCGGCTGCAGGCCGACGAATTCGAAGGAACGGAGGTGGAGTCGGTATTGCGGGACAGCCAGAGCCGCGTCGAATCGATCGCGCTGATCCACGAGCAGCTCTACCAGATGGAGGATTTTGCCGGCGTCGACCTGGCTCGCCACGTGCGACTGCTGGTGTCCAGTGTACTTCGCGCCCACGGAGACCCGGAGCGGTTCAGGTTTTCGATTGCCGTGGATCCGATTCCTCTCAACGTCGATCGGGCGGTTCCTCTGAGTTTGATCCTGAACGAGCTGATCTCGAATGCGCTCAAGCACGCCTTTCCCGATGGCCGAGCGGGTTCGGTCAGCATCGGGGGCAAGCGCCGGGACGGCCGCATCGAGATGACCGTTTCGGACGACGGCGTTGGCATTCAGGACAACGTCGATCTCAAGAAACCGAAATCGCTGGGTCTGGAAATCGTCAGCATCCTGAGCCGCCAGCTTAAAGGCTCGTTCGAACTGCACCGCGGCGATCCGGCGGTGACCACATTCCGCGTTCTTTTCCCGGAAAACTAGACTATGGACCCGGCGAGCTCCCGCAAGATTCTGGTGGTGGAAGACGAGGGGTTGATCGCGCACGATATCGCCAGCCGTCTGGAAGCGTTGGGGCACCAGGTGATAGGGACGGCGTCCACGGCTGAAGAAGCCATCGAAAAGGCGGCGGAGGCCGAGATCGTGCTGATGGACATCCGCCTGGACGGGCACGCGGACGGGGTGCAGGCCGCGGCCGCGATTCGCGACAAGTATCATGTTCCGGTGGTGTTCTTGACCGCTCACGCCGACCGCGCCACGCTTGAGCGGGCGAAGGAAGCCGGGCCGTTCGGCTATATCGTCAAGCCGGTGGCCCACGCGTCGCTGAACACTTCGATCGAGATGGCGATGTACAAACACCGGATGGACCGCGAACTAGAGCAGCGGGAGGCGTGGATGCGCACCGTGCTGGTTTCGGTGGCCGATGCGGTGGTGGTCTCGGACGTGGACGGGCGGGTGGTGATGCTGAATCACGCGGCGGAAGTGCTCACCGGATGGACGCAGCCGGACGCGGCGGGGCAGCCGATGTCGAAAATCGTCCCGCTGGCCGAGCAGGATTCCGAGGAAGACGCGGGAGATCCGGTGGCGCTGGCGATCTTGAGGGATGGTCCGGTGCCTCTGACGGGCGCATGGAAACTGGTGTCGCGGAGCGGGCGGGAAATGATGGTGGAAGGCTCGGCCGGGCCGGTTCGCGCCGGTGGGGTGACTTTAGGCGCGGTTCTGACGCTGCGCGACGTCAGCGCCCGCCACTGGGAGGAGCGGCAAATTCGCCAGGCCCTGAAGCTGGAAGCGGTGGGGCGTCTGGCAGCCGGCGTGTCGAGCGATTATTCGAACCTGCTGTCGATTATCAGCAAGCAGGCGGGTCAGCTTCTGCGGCAGTTCAGCGAATATTCGCCTGCTCGGCAGGCCGCGGAAGAGATCGAACAGGCAGCCGCCGCTGCCGGACGGATCAACAGCCGGCTTGCGGCCTTCGGCACGCGACAGGTCAGCGAGCAGGAAGCGATCAGCCTGAACGGAATTCTGCGCCGCGCAGCCAAGACGATTGAATCGGTGTTGCCGCACAACGTCGAACTGTCGATGCGGCCCGATCCGAAAATCAGCCGGGTAAAAGCGGACGCGACGCTGCTCGAACAGGCGTTGATGAGCCTGGTGTTGCACGCCTGCGCGAGAATGCCGGACGGCGGACGCGTGTTGATCGAAACCGGGTGCGCGGAGCTGCCTTCTCACGGCCGCATGGTGAGACACGCGATGCTCGCCGTCACCTACACGGGACAGGAGCCGGAACCGGAACGGCTGTTCGAGCCGTCCTCGACCGGTGAAGACGGTTTGGCGTTGGCGATTGTGCACGCGACCGTGACCGAGCACGGCGGATATATCTCGGCGCAGCCGACGGCCGGGGGTGGCTGCCGCTTCGAAATGCTGCTGCCGGCAGTGATCGGCCAGCCGCTGCTGCCCCGGCCTGCCGGCGCGGAAGCGCGCTCCATTCTGCTGGTGGACGACCGCGAGCGCGTCCGCCTGCAAATCCACAATTTCTTCGAGGCGAACGGGTACAACCTTCTGGAGGCGGCCGATGGCGCCGAAGCGGCGGCCATCGGACAGGTGCACGAAGGGTCGCTCGATCTGTTGATTGCGGACGACTCCGCCAGCCAAGCCGCCGAAGAGCTGCGCCGCGATCATCCAGGCATGGAAATGCTGCGCGTGGTGGACGACCTCGAGAACGGACCTAACGAGATCCGCCGTCCGTACACGCAGCGGGCGCTGCTTGAGCGGGTGGAAACGCTGTTGAGTCCGGCCCGGACGCTGGCCGCCGATACACCGGGATAAGACGCTACTTTTTTCTGGTTTTTTCCGGCTGTTTGGCGCCCGGCGGCGGCAGCGAGAACAGGTCGTCGGTGAGATCCGTGTTGATCTTCACCTGCTCCGCGAAAATCTCGTAGGTCTTCTCGCCATTCCGCTCCCTGCGGATCTGGTGCGGCCACTCAATCCCGGCGGTTTCCTGATACCGCGAATAGAGGGTCACTTCCTCATCCTGCTCCTTGGTCTCCGGATTCTTGCGCGCATACACCTGGCGCACGGGCAGGTGGGTCGACTGGTGAAAGTACACGGTCACCAGCCGGTCCTCCGAGTCCGTGATGTCGACAATGTTCACCGGCATGATTGTCGAACACGTCGGAGCCGCGGAATTCGAAGATCATGCCGCGTTCGTGGAGCCGCTGACGCAAAATATAGAAAATGTTCCGGAGCAGGGTCTCGCGATAGCGGTCGAGGCGGTCCTTGGGCAGCTCTTTCGCGCCGCGCCAGGTGATCTCCCAGGCGCCGTCTTCCGTGAACAGCACGGAGGAGTCTTCGTTCTTGCCGAATACCTGGCGCTCGCGCTGGCCTTGCAGCTCGCCGGTCTTGTCCGGCGCGACCGTGATGTAGCGCGTATAGATTTTCGCGATCGAGAGCCCGGAAATCTCGTCGCGATAGTAGGAATAGGCGCGGCCGGTTTCGGTGCGGTCCTCCAGGGCGAGGAACGCATTGCCGCCCAGCGCTTCCACCGCCTGGTCGACGATTTGTTTCCCGCGCTGTTCGGCCGGCGTTTGCGCCATCAGGCTGGCCGAGAGCAGCCAGAAGCGTCCACTTCATGGCTTCTGGCTCAACTCCTCCGGTTTCAATCCGGTGTTGATCTTGAATTCCTGGATCACCGCCTCGCCGAATTTCTTGCCATTCTGATCGATGGTCACTTTGAACGGAACTTTGACACCGTCCACGTCGCGCCAGTCTTCAAAAATCTCCTCGAGTCGACGCGACGCCGCCCGGACCGGCCGCCTGATAAGTCTCCCGCGCGGGAAGGCCGGTCGAGGGGTCGAACTCGATTTTGACGCTTTGCCCTCCGGCCCCGGAGATCTCGACGTGCTGATCGCCGGCCGCGTCGACTCTGACCGAGGGATCGCGATCGGCGAGAACGACGCGCAGAAGTTCCCGGAACATTTCGTCCTGTACCTGTTTCAGCACCTGCGGCGGCATCGGCATCACGCCCTGCGGCGTGGACAGCCATCCAGTCTTGCCGTCCGAATAGGTGACGATTTTTCCGAACGGAAGTTCCTACCTCCTGACGGAAGTAGCCGGGCGCCAGGTAGCGATTGCGCTGCTTCATTTTCATACCGCCGGCGGCTGGGTCCATGCTCAGCTCCGACGGATTCGCTGGTATCTTTCACGGCCGCGATTTTCTCCGCTCCGCCCATGGCTTGTTGTGCGCGCTCGCAGCAGCTCGGCTGCCGCGGGCGAGGCTCGCCGCGTCCGATTTCGCGGTTTCCTGCTTCGGCTCCGGAATGGTCAGATCGATCGCGTTCACTTTGCCGAGCGCGGTCAGCGGCTTGCCGAACTCCTTGGGATTCCCCACGGCGACGATCGCCAGATCCTCGGGATGGATATGCTCCTTGGCCACGCGCAGCACGTCGGCGCGGGTCACCGCCGTCGATCGCCTTCTGGTACTGGAACAGAAAATCCTTGGGATAGCCGAAGTACTCGTAGCGCATCACGCGATTGAGCGTCTTCGCCGGGCTGTCGAAGAAGAAACACGAAGCTGTTCAGCACGCCTTCCTTGGCTTCGTCCAGCTCCTGTTCGGTCACTTCGGTGGTGCGCATCTTCTCCACTTCGGCGCTGGATCGGCTTGCATGGTTTCCGCGGTGGTCATGCCGATTTGGTGCTGCCGCTCGATGCGGAACGTGCCGGGATGATCGTAGTTCGCCGCCCAGCGCCGCGCCGATGTTGTATGCGTAGCCCAGCTTGGTGCGGATCTGCGAAACCAGGCGGCTGCTGAATCCTTCGCCCAGAATATTGGCGGCCACTTCGAGCGCCGGATAATCCGGATCGCGCAGCGTGCCGCCCAGTTCGCCCGATGGAGAAGAACGTCTGCGTCACGTCGTCCTTTTCGGCGCAGATAGACGCCCGGCGCGGGCTTGGCGGTGACCGGCGGGAACGGCGGCACGGGCGGCTGCTCCACGTTCCAATCCGCGAACAGCTTTTCGAGCTTGTCCTTCATTTCGGCCGCGGAGAAATCGCCGTACACCGCCAGCATGATGTTCTTGGGGAAGTAGTAGCGCCGGTAGAACGTGAATCAGATCGTCGCGATGGATGCGCGCCAGGTCTGCATATTCGATCTGCCAGCCGTAGGGCGTGTCGCGGCCGTAGAGGATGCGGGTCAGCTCGCGGCTCGGGAATCGCACTTGGCGTCGTCGTTGCGGCGGGCGATGGCGCTGCGAAGCTGCGACGAGCGCCAGGTCGATCTTGTCCTGGCGGAATTCGGGACTCGGTCAGCACGTCTTTGAACGTCGCGCAGCACCTGGTCCGCGGTTTCCTTCAGTCGCGGAAAAGCTCACGCTGGCGCTGGTTTCGTCCATGCCGCTTTCGACCGACGCCGCGATGTTCTCCAGCTCCTCGTCGATCTGGTCGCCGGTCTTGGCCTTGGTGCCGCCGGAGCGCAGCACGTCGGCCATCACTTCGGACAGGCCGTGCTTGTCCGGCGGATCGAACAGGTTGCCGGTGCGGACCAGCGCCAGGCCGCGGATCAGCGGCAGCTCGTGATCCTCCAGCAGGAACATGCGCATGCCGTTGGAGAGCGTGAAGTGCAGCCGGCTCCGGAATCTTGACCTGCGGGCAGCGGAGGATACTTCAGGTCCTTGTAAGAAGGTAACGGCGGTTGCGCCGGCGGCGATGCGTTGCCAGCGTGAACGCGGCCAGGAAAGTGCGGCGCTTCATTTCGCGCCTCCGGTTGCGGGCGCGGGCGCGTAGGTGTACGCCACCGTGCGCGTGCTTGGAACCAGATACGTCTTGCGCGACGCGCTGCACGTCGTCGGCGGTGACTTTGTTGTACTCGTCGAGCTCGGTGAACAGCTTGCGCCAATCGCCATAGTGCGACGTAGTAGCTGCACAGCTCCGACGCGAGGCCGGAGTTGTTGTCCAGCTTCCGGATCAGCGCCGCGCGCAGCTTGGTCTTGACGCGCTGCAAAGCTTCGGCGTCGAGCTTTTCTTTCTTGACGCGCTCGATGATTTCGTACAGACTTCTTCTCGTTTTCCTCGACGGTGTGGCCGCTGCGAGGGCGCTACGAAAAACAGGAACAGCGAAGGATACTTGCCGCCGGGAAACGTCGACTGGCTGCCGGCGCCGAGCGCGATCTTCTTGTCGCGCACCATTTCCTTGTAGATCATGCCGGTGCGGCCGCCGGAGAGCACATCGCTCAGCACGTCGAGCGCGGCGTCGTCTTTGCGAATACTGATCCGGGCCGCTTGTAGGCGATCGATCAGAAACGGCTGCGCGGGCGATGCCACCGCGACGCGCTTCTCGCCCTCCTGCGGCGGCTCGACGGTGCGCACCAGGGGCGGCAGCGGACGCTTCGGCAACCGTCCGAAATATTTCTCGGCCAGAGCCTTTGCGCCTCGCCGGGATTCACGTCGCCGGCGATGCCGATGGTGATGTTGCCGGCGCGTGTAATAGATCTTGTAAAACGCTTCCGCTTCGGTGCGGCGGAAGTTGTCGATGTCGCTGGCCCAGCCGCCCGGCATCTCGCGATAGGGATGCGCGGCGAAGGCGGTCGCCAGCAGCGCCTCCACCAGCTTGCCTTGCGGGCTCGATTCGACGCGCATGCGGCGCTCCTCGCGCACCACGTCGCGCTCTTTATAGAACTCGCGGAACACGGGATGCAGGAAGCGCTCCGATTCGAGCAGGAACCACAGCTCGATGCGGTTCGACGGGAAGCTGTAGAAATAATTGGTGGAGTCCTCGGCGGTGCCGGCGTTCATGCCCACGCCGCCGTTCGATTCGACGATGCGGTCGTATTCGTTCGCTTCGACGTAGCTGTCGGCCTTGGCGATGGCGGCTTTCAGCTCGGCTTCGAATCGCTTCGATCTTCTTGGGATCGGCGCGGAAGCCTTTGCTGCTGCTCCTGCATCCAGGCGGTCGTAGACCTGCTTCGACGGCATCGAGCGCCTTCTTTTCCTCCGGCCAGTTCTTGGTGCCGATGGTTTGGGTGCCTTTGAAGGCCATGTGCTCGAACATGTGCGCGAGGCCGGTTTCGCCCCGCGGGATCGTCCACCGAGCCGACGTTGACGTAGGTGTGGAAGGACACCACCGGCGCTTCATGCCGTTCGATGACCAGAAAGTGCAGGCCGTTGGGGAGGGTGAACTCGGTGACTTTTTTCGCAAAGTCCTTGAGCGATTGCGCGGGGAGCAGCGCGGGAAGCAGGAGAAAACAGAGACGAAGCCGCATCTCCTTCAGGTTATCAAACCGATCCATGGGCCCGGAAAAAATATACCTAGAGCAGGCGGGCCACTTGCCTTGCGGGTCTCATTTGAGAGACACTAACAAGTTTTCCTGGGTAAATGTCTGAAATGCGGGTGAGAATCCTTTATCACGATCACTGCTTCGACGGAGCGGCCTCCGCCGCGTTCTTCAGCCGCTTCATCGAATCCAGGTTTCATCCGGGCGCCGAGTTCGCCTATACCGGCTTGGCCCACAAAGCCGACCAGTTGTTCGAGCCCGGCTATTTCGACGGGGATGAGAATGCCATCGTCGATTTCAAGTACTCCACCGATCCGCGGCTGACCTGGTGGTTCGATCATCATCAAAGCGCATTTCTGACGCCCGAAGACGCGGAGCATTTCCGGCACGATACTTCGGGACGCAAGATGTACGATCCCAGCTTCCGCTCGTGCACGAAATACATCTGCACGGTGGCGCGGGACCGGTTCGGATTCGTGGCGCCGGACCTGGAAGACCTGGTGAAATGGGCCGACATCATCGACGGCGCGCAATACGCTGACGCTCACGAAGCGGTAGAGTTGCGCGATCCGGCCACGCGGCTGACCCTGGTGATCGAAGGCGCGCAGGGCTCGGAACTGGGGCAGAAGATCATCCGGAAGATGCGGCATCAGACGCTGGAGGCGATTGCGGCGGACCCGGAAATCGAAGCGATTTACCGGCCGCTGCACGACCGGCACTTGCGCTCGATTGACGTGATCCGCAGACAGTCGACGTGCCAGGATGGCGTGGTTTATTTCGATCTGGCGGCCGACGACATGGAAGGCTACAACAAATTTATTCCGTACTACTTGTTCCCGCAATCTACTTACACCGTTTCGGTGAGCAAGTCGAGTTTCCGGACCAAGGTATCGGTCGGTTCGAACCCGTGGTCGGAACGTCCGGTGAAGTTCAACCTGGCGAGCATCTGCGAGCGCTACGGCGGCGGAGGGCATCCGAAAGTGGGCGCGATCAGCTTTCCCATCGGAGCGATCGACCAGGCGCGCGCGGCCGCACACGAGATCGCGGCTGAGTTAAGAAGCTGACGATTTGGCCGCCGATCAACGCAGATCAACGTGGTCAAAATGGCAGGAGCCGGAAGAATTCGGCGGCGCTGTAACCGAGAATTGTTCCCAGCGCCGCGCCGGCGATTACGTCACTCAGGAAGTGCATCCCCAGCAGGATTCTGGATGCCGCGACGCTCGCCGCGCAGAAGAACAGGCCGGGGAGCATGGCCGGATAGTACGCGCCCAGCGCCGCCGTTACCGCGAACGCCGTGATCGTGTGACCCGATGGGAAGGAAAACTGGTCCGGGGGAAGCAAGGTCGCCCAGCAGTTCGGCTCCAGAGCGCAGGGGCGCTTCCGTCCGAAGGCGCTCTTCAATTTGAGGAATAGGGCAATACCAAATCCCACGGCGATCGCCGCTGCGCCTAGCGCCCGGAATCGTTCCGAGCCGCCCGCCACGGCTACCACCAACCCCATTGCGTACCAGAGCCATCCGTCGCCTCCTCGCGTGGCCGCGATCATCCACAAACGGAGCCAACGCGGCGGACGCCAGCGATTCACTTGGCGCATCAGCCGATGGTCGCCGGCTTCGACAAAGCGAAAGGTGACGCGCACGGCCCGCTGCGCGTGCGGCCATCTGACCGCGTTCGGCTTGGCTATGGATGCCGCCATGCTACACTCTTAAACCCCTGGTATGACACCCGTATGACGGTGCTATAAAACATTTGTGAACGAAATTGTAAAGCGAGTCCAATTCATCTACTTCGACGCCGGCGGGGGCCACCGCGCGGCGGCTACCGCGCTCAAAACAGTGATCGAGCAACAGAAGCGTCCGTGGGAGATCACGCTGGTGAATCTGCAGGAAACACTTCACTCGCTGGATGTTTTTCGCAAAACGACCGGGATCCGCCTGGAAGATATTTACAATTTGATGCTGGCGAGGGGCTGGACGCTGGGCGCGGCGCAGGGGCTGAAATTCATGCATGCCGTGATCCGCCTGTATCACGGTCCCACGTTACGAATGCTGCAACGTCACTGGCGCGAAACGCAGCCGGACCTGGTGGTCTCACTGGTGCCGAATTTCAATCGCGCGATGTGCGAAAGTCTCAAAAGCACACTCCCCAATGTACCATTTGTAACAATTTTGACCGATTTTGCGGATTATCCTCCGCATTTTTGGCTGGAGCGCCAGGAGCAGTTCGTCATCTGCGGCACCGGCAAAGCGGCCGAGCAGGCGCGATCGCTGGGCTATCCGGACGCGCGCATTTTTGAAACCTCGGGCATGATTCTGCGTCCGCGTTTCTACGAACCCGTGGAAATCGACCGCGCCGCGGAGCGGCAGAAACACGGGCTCGATCGGCAGCAGCCTACGGGCCTGGTTTTATTCGGAGGGCAGGGCTCCAGAGTGATGCTCGATATTGCGAAGGGCCTTCCCGGCACGCAGCTCATCATGATTTGCGGAAAGAATGAAGCGCTGGCGAAGAAACTGCGCTCGCTGCCGGCGAAGGCTCCGCGATTCGTAGAAGGATTCACTAGCGAGATCCCCTACTACATGCGGTTGGCCGATTTTTTCATCGGCAAACCGGGGCCAGGCAGCATCAGCGAAGCGGTGGCGATGAAGCTGCCGGTGATCGTCGAGTCGAACGCTGTGGACTTTGCCGCAGGAGCGCTACAACGCCGAATGGGTGCGCGAGAAGCACGCGGGCCTGGTGCTTCCGGATTTTCGCGGCATTCGGGATGCGGTAACGAAGATGCTGGCCGAGCTGGATCAATTCCGCGCGAACGTTTCGAAAATTGAAAACCGGGCGGTGTTCGAGATTCCGGAGATTCTGGCGCGCTTGCTAAACTGAGTCCGTGCGAACGCTGCTCCCGCTTCTGTTCATCTCGATCCTGGGTTGGGCGCAGGACAAGATCATTTTCGACACCGATTGCGCCTATTTCAACGACGATGGCGCGGCGCTGGTGATGCTGCTGCAACAGCCCGAAAAAGTGGAAGTGCTCGGCGTTACGGTGGTCCCCGGCAATCTGTGGCCGCTCGAAGGGGCAGAGGACATGTTCCGCATCATGGACATGATGAAACGGCCCAGCATTCCGCTGTTTCTGGGAGCGCGCGCCCCGTTGATCCACACCAAGGCGATGGTGGAGAAAGAAAATCTCGAGTGGGGCCCGGTGAAGTACATGGGTGCGTTCCGCACCGATCCGCCCGCGCCCAAGAAAACCACCCAGCGCCGCGCGTCGGGTAAGAATGCAGTCGAGTTTCTGGCCGATACGCTCGACAAGTATCCCGAGCCGGTGACCATCCTGGCTCTGGGGCCGATGACGAACCTCGCGATTGCGCTGCGGATGCATCCGGAGATCGAGACGAAGATCAAACGCGTCGTGTTCATGGGCGGCGGCGTTCACGTTCCCAACAACGAGGACGGCCGCGCGGCGGAGTTTAACTTTTGGTTCGACCCGGAAGCCGCGCGGGTGGTGCTGCGTTCCGCGATCCCTGAAAAAATCATGTTCGGGCTCGATATCTGCTATCGGGCGCCGATCGATCAGGCGCATTACGAACAGATCGCCGGCGTGAAAACCCCGATCACGCAAATGTTCCGCCAGGATCTGGCCAAGCGATTCGAAAAAAATCCGGACGCCAAGACTTACGTTTGGGATTGCCTGGCGGCGGCGTATCTGCTCGACCCGAGTTTTGTCACCAAGCGGGAAACCTCGTACCTGGATGTGGACACGACGTTCGGAAAGAACTATGGCGCGGTGATTCCGCTGGATAAGACGATCGCGCCGGATGCAACGCCTGTGGACGTGACGCTCGACCTGGATTTCGCGAAGTTTTTCGAGTTGTATAAGACCCTTCTTACCAAAGCTCCGTGATAGACTCGGTGTGATCAGATGGTTGCCGCCGTTTTGCTGGCGGCCCTCGCGCTCGGGCCATCGGCCGATTCGAGTGGCAGCCCCGGAGCGCCGTCCTACTCCGCGGACAGTATCGCGAATTCCGCAGGGAGCATTGCCGGGTTCTACGCGCCCAACACGTTCATTAGCATCTATGGGCAAAATCTGTCGACGGTGACGCGGCAGCTTACCGATGTGAGTGGCGGGGTGCTTCCTCCGAGTCTGGGCGGCGTGCTGGTGCTGGTCAACAACAGTCCCGCCAATCTTTGGTACGTATCTCCGACACTGGTGAACGTGCTGATCCCGTCATACCTGATCGCCGGGCCCGCGACGGTGCAGGTGGTTTCGGATGGATATGCGGGACCGCCGGTGACGATCCAGCTCAACGCGACTGCGCCGGCGATTTTTCCTGCGGACGCGACTACCGTGCTCGCTACGTTCCTGGATGGGAGCGTGGTCACAGGCTCGGCCCCGGCGCATGCGGGCCAATGGGTTGTGCTCTGGGCCGGCGGGCTGGGACCAACGAATCCGCCTGCGATTCCTAACCAGGTGGAAACTTTCGCTGCACCGCTGGCCAGCCCGATTCAGGTGCTGCTGAACGGCGTCCCGGTGGATCCGTCGCGAATCGGCTATGCCGGTGCGGCGCCGGGATATGCGGGGTTATTCCAAATTAACCTGCGGCTCCCGGACAGCACTCCTCCGAATCCCGAGATCAGGATTGCTACGGCGGATCAGATCAGCCCGGCGCGGCGCTTTCTACCGGTCCAATAAAAAGCCTTGACAAGAGGCGAAGAATAGGCGAATCTCTCAACATGTCAATCAGCCAAAACTTACTACCGGAATTCGATGACGAAATGTCCAAGACTCGATCCGTGCTGGAGCGATGCCCCGAAGCCAAGTTTTCCTGGAAGCCGCATGCGAAGTCCGGGACGATGATCTGGCTCGCCGGGCACTTGGCGACCATGCCGGAATGGACGGTTCTTACCTTGAGCCAGGATTCATTCGATTACGCGCCGCCGGGTGCTCCGCCGCAGAAGCAGGAACCCATCAAATCGGCTAAGGAGCTGCTGGCGACATTTGATGCAGGGGTCGCGAAGGCGCGCGCGGCTTTGGCGGGAGCTTCCGACGAGACTATGAACAAACAGTGGTCGCTGTTGGCCGGAGGGAAGGCGATTTTCACCATGCCGCGTACGGCGGTCTACCGGAGCATGATTATGAATCACATGATTCATCATCGTGGGCAGCTCGGGGTTTATCTACGTCTGAATGACGTTCCGGTGCCGGGGCTGTACGGGCCTTCCGCGGACGATGCAAATTAAATCGAATTGCGTTATCGCGAATGTGGGCTACACTGGCGATTAGGGAGTTTTGTATTATGTTTGCGCGCATAATTCCTATGCTGGCGGTGGCCGGTGCGCTGATCGCGCAGGATACGACGCCTCCAGAAGCCAAAACGGAAGTGAAGAAAGAATTCGTGGTCGAGCCTGGAACGCATATTCCGCTGAGCCTGATCAACAGCGTCAGCACCAAGAATTCGGTGCCGGGCGATCGTGTTTATCTGGAGACCGTGTTCCCGATCATGGTGGACGGACGCATCGTGATTCCGCCGGGAAGCTATGTTTCCGGGACCATCACCGATGTGCTGCGGCCAGGAAAAGTGAAGGGACGCGGGGAATTTCACCTGCGCTTCGATTCGATCACGCTACCGAACGGAACCACGCGCGATTTCAGGGCTCGGGTCAGCGGATTGGACGGACGCGCGAGCGAGGAACTGGATCGCAAGGAAGGCAGTATCAAGAGCGAGGGAAATAAAGCCGGCGATGCTCGCACGGTCGCTGAAACGGCCGGCGCGGGAGCCAGCGTAGGCGCTCTAGCCGGAGCCGCGAGTGGCGCGGCGGGTATGGGCGCGGGCATCGGGGCAGCAGCAGGCGCCGCCGCAGGGCTGATCGGCGTGCTGTTCACGCGAGGTCCTGAAGCCGTGCTCGCCAAAGGGACCACGCTTGAAATGGTGCTCGACCGTCAGGTGAAATTCGTGGATTCCGAGCTCGATTTCTCCAATCTCGCCGATGCGCAAATCGAGCGTTGGAGACGGTTCCGGTCCGCTGCCGAGCAAGAAATCGCAAGCCGCGGTGCGGCGCATCCCCTGGGTGTTCTGATCGCCCGGGTTTCGCCTCAAAAGACTGCGAAAAATCGGCCAATTTAGGGTTTCGCAGCAAATCGACTCAGGTCTTTTGCGTAGCTTAAATTTCAGGCGGTTCTGTTATCGTTGACCTGTGGAGCTTGCACGCACTTCGAACGAACCGGGCGTGACCGCGGGTACGATGAAGGGGTTCAGCCTTTTCGGGGTTCCGGTCCGTCTACACTTCACGTTCATTCTGCTGGTGATTTTCCTGGTGGTTACCGATCTGGGTGCGCGCCAGACCAGCAGCCGCTACGCGGTATTCCTGGTAGGGCTGTTTGCCAGCGTCCTGCTGCACGAGATGGCGCACGCCTTCGTCGGAATGCGTTTTGGAGTGCGGACCACCGAGATTGTCATGTTCCCCATCGGCGGGCTCTCGCGTATGGCGCGGATGCTGAAGCCGTCCGAAGAGTTATGGATCGCCGGGGCCGGCCCGATGGTGAACATTCTGCTCTCCGCCGGGATTTTCGTGTATATGTTCTACATGCGCCAGGCCGTGCCGATCAACGTGGCGGATCTGCTGCAACCGACGGACGCGAACGCGCTGGCCCGGCTGGCTTACGGTAATCTGCTGCTGGCGGGATTCAACCTGCTGCCGGCGTTTCCGATGGACGGCGGGCGCATTTTGCGCGCGCTGCTGTGTTTTATTCGGCCCGAAGACCAGGCTACGCGTACGGCTGCGTGGATGGGCCGGATGCTGGCGATCAGCATGGGCCTCTACGGATTGCTGGCGCCGCAGTTCATGCTGGTGTTCTTCGCGTTCTTCATCTATCTGGGCGCGGCGCAGGAAAGCGCGGCGGCTATGGGACGCACGCTGTACGCACGGAATTCCCGTCCGCGCGGCGATGATCACCGAGTTCCGCACGCTGGAACACGGCCACACCATTCGCGATGCCGCGAATCTGCTGCTGTCCACCTCGCAACAGGATTTTCCGGTGATTCACGGCGACCAAGTGGTCGGGCTGCTGGGGCGCAATCTGCTGCTGAAGGCGCTCGCTTCGGAGGGCCCGGACGCTTACGTCGCGGGCGTGATGGATCGCGAATTCCTCTTGGCTCGAGCCTGCTACCGACCTTGCCGGAAGTGCTCCCGCTGATGGCGCAGGCCGGCCGCTGCGCGCTGGTGATGGATCGCACCAACCTGCTCGGCTTGTTGACCACCGATAACCTTTCCGAGTTTCTGCTGCTGCGCCGCTTCGGCATGGAGCCGGTAGTTTAACTTCGTTTTTCTCCACAAAAGCTGTCACAGTTTTCCTTCGGGCGGCGTTTTATGACCGTGAACGCACGAAGCGGAGTGGTGGATGGCGCTTCAGCCAACCAAGCGAATGACGCGCCGTTCGATTTCGAGCAGATGTTTCGCGCCCAATATGAGCGCATTGCCCGCGTCATTGCCAGGGTGGTGCAGGACCCGGCACGCGCGGAGGAGCTGGCGGTTGAGGTGTTTTTGAAGTTGTGGCGGAATCCTTCAGCCCAAGGCGATGGCGCCGAGGGCTGGCTGTACCGGACCGCGGTCCGAACCGGATTGGACGAACTGCGGCGCAAGACCCGCCGGGCACGTTACGAACGGCTTTTCCGGCCGTCGCGGTACGCTCCGACGCCGGAGGAGGTTCGTTCCGCCAATGAAGAGCAGGCAAGAGTCCGGCTGGCGCTGGCAGCCATCGAGCCACGGAAGGCGGAACTGCTGGTCCTGCGGGGCCACGGCCTCAGCTACGATGAATTAGCGTCTGCCTTGGACTTGAATCCGGCGTCGATTGGAACTCTGCTCAACCGCGCGCAGGAGGCGTTCCGAAGGGAGTTTATGAAGCGATATGGAACAGAATAATGGAATGAACGTAGACGATCGGCTGGCCAAGCTGAATCCAGACGCTGCCTGGCGTCCGGACACAACGGATGGCATGGCTCGATTCAACAATCGGCGCGCCGCGCTGAAGACTGCGCGAAAGAGATTGACGTGGGCGGCGGCCGTGGCCGGAACCGCTTGCGTTTGCCTGTTGGCGTTCCCCGAGGTCGCCCAGCGGGTATGGGTCCCTTGCCGGAACGCGTGCGAGGTTCTGTTTTCGAGAAGCGTCGTGAAGGCGGACGAAAAGGTTTTGAAAGAAGGGGAAACCGCTCCCGATTTCACGCTGAAAGACGCGACCGGCGCCGAGGTCAGGTTGTCGGCTTTCAAAGGAAAAGTGGTCCTGCTGGATTTCTGGGCCACCTGGTGCGGAGGCTGCAAAGTCGAGATTCCGTGGTTCATCGAATTTGAGAATCAGTATCAGGACCGCGGGCTGCGCGTGATCGGCGTTTCGATGGACGACGACGGCTGGAAACTGGTAAAGCCGTTCGTCGAAGCGAAAAAGATGAATTATCCGGTGGTGATCGGCAACGAAGAGCTGGCGCAACGTTACGGCGGCGTCGATTCGCTGCCGGAGACTTTGCTGATCGGCCGGGACGGCAAGGTCGCCGCGGTCCACGTTGGGTTGACGGATCGGGCCATCTTCGAGAAAAAGATCGCGGAGCTGCTCGCGAAAAAGTAGTTGGCAGGCACTGCTGCCGTCCTTCGCGGCTCAGTCCGAGCAGCGATGGTGCCGAATCGGCAGAGAGTGGTTGTCGCGGCCGTTTTGTTGCCATACGCGCTCCCTGACGCGCGGCTCTGAATCGGCGATAGCCATCGAACGCTGCTCGCCGGGCCACGACCGTGAGGGAGGGACGCATGAAAACGAAAACTCTGCGACGCGCCCTAGGTGAAATTTCCTTCACCTTTTACGGAGTCCAACTGAAGTAATCCAACCGCCCGAGTGGTACACTGACTCTTCCGAAGTAAGCTCTTGCTTTCCAGAAGAAGTGTACTCAGGGCGGCGGCTGGTACCCTGGCGGCCCCGCTGATCAATCGGGGCCGCTTTCGCATCTTCGCGCAAAGCCCAGTGGAGTACTCCGCGCTCACCTTGGATCTGATTCAGACTACGCTCGTCGTCGATATGCTTGGGCTCTTGACGTTGAACTACCGCAAGCTGATCGATTGGCAGACCAGGCCGGAGAGCTTTCAGCCTTCGGATCTGGCCCGGTTGAAGGCGTCGGGCATCGGCGTGTTTCTTCCCGCGGTGGGCTTCACCGAAGGCGACATTTATCAATTATCGCTGGACGATATCACCCGGTGGAACTTCTTTCTTGCCGCGCATCCGCAACAGTTTCTGCGCATCGATTCCCCGGCCGATCTGCTGAGAGCGCGGGCGGAGAAGAAGATCGGAATCATGCTCGGCTTCCAGAACTCGGAGCACTTCCGGACCGAAGAGGACGTCGACCGGTTTTTCTCCATGGGGCAGCGTGTTTCTCAGTTGACCTACGATCGCAACCGGCTGGGCGGCGGATCCTCCGATTCGCGCGACCCCGGGCTTACCGATTTCGGGGCGCGGATCGTGGAGCGGATGAATCGCGCCGGCATGGCTATCGACATCTCGCATTGCGCGGACCGAACCACATGCGACGTGATTGCAGCCTCTCGAAAGCCCGTGCTAGTGACGCATTCCAACTGCCGAAGCCTGGTTCCCTACAGCGCCCGCTGCAAGACGGACGACGCGATCCGGCGGTTGGCGGCGAAAGGCGGCGTGATGGGCGTAACCATGGTGCGCCCGTTCGTCCACAACGGCGGCCGCGCCGATATCGAAAATGTGCTCGATCACGTCGATCATATTGCGCAATCGGTCGGTGTGGAACACGCGGCGATGGGAACCGATGTCGATCTCGACGGCCGCGACCACAGAGGGCCCCGGCGCTACGATCTCGACGGAATCTCTTATAGCCGCAAAGCGTTCGATTTAACCGAGGGGCTGGTCCGCCGCAAGTATAGCCGCGAAAATATCGCGCTGATTCTGGGCGGGAATTTTCAACGTGTGATGCGCGAGATCTGCGACCGGCCCGCGCAGGCCTAGTTTTCTTGAAGTGGTTTCGGGAATTTATAGGATGTGCGCGCCCGTACGGAAAGCTTCTTTCCGGCTGGCGAGGTCGCGGTGACGCTGACGCTACGCAGCGGCTTCCCGTTCGAATCGGACGGGACATACGTGATGGTGTAGCGATTGCGGATGTCCTTGGCGATCTGCCGGCAGATGGCGTTCAGGTCGTCAGTTTCGCGCGGTAGAAACGATTCCCCACCGCTCACCGAGGATAACCGCCGCAGCAATCCCGGGTTGCGATCCGGATCGTCGGCGTCGAAGACCCCGATGGTGTAGATGGTCGCTCGCGATTCGCCTACGGCATCGATTACGTCGCTGAGCTGGCTCCGGCTGGCGTTGTCCCCGCCGTCGCTGATCAGCAGCAGGCTCTTCTTCTCCTGCCGGCCTTCATTCAAGTGCTTAAGCGAGGAGACCACGGCGTCGTAGAGCGCGGTGCGGCCTTCCGGAGGATTCCGGAATAAAGAAGCGCGCAAAAGTTTTGGATCGTCGCTGAAAGGAATGTCATCGGGGAGACCGCGGCGCACGCGATCGTTGAAGTGCACGACGAACACTTCGTCTCTTGGATTGCTCGCGTCAATGAATCCGAGCGCGGCGTTAATCACCGCCATGCGCTTGTAGCGCATGCTTCCGCTGTCGTCGATCACCAGGCCGACGGTCACCGGATCGTCGCCATGGCTAAATCCGTTAATCCGCTGAAGCTTGCCGTTTTCGCGAACCTGGAAATTTTCTTGGGTTAGGTTAGAAACATAACCGGAGGCATCTTTCACGCTCACGTCAAGAACCACCAGGTTCGCTTCGGCGCTTAGGCGATACTCGGGTTCCTGGATGGCCCACAGGGAACCGGCGGCGGCGAGTAAAAATGCAAGGCTCTTCGGCGCCTGCATGGTTTCTCCTGCCATATAGACGCATTGTCCTATAAATTGTTCCACGATTTGCGGTTTCGGGCCAAATTGGCTTTTGGGAATCTTCCAGATACTCCATCTTTGCGGACGCGGAGGGCGCCGGACGCGGCCGGTTTCGATCCGACCGTTTTGTACTTAGAATGATGAGATGCTGCCAGGGCGGGCGAGTTCGTATTGGGACAACTTTGCGCGGGCATTCTCCCGCCTCGGCGCTCCGTTGCGGCCGTCGCCTGAGGACATTCGCTTCATGGAACGGGTAGCGAGCGGGTGTAGCGTTTCTCATCCAGACGAGCCGCTCCGCGCTTTGCTGCTCGGCGTGACGCCCGAAATCGCCGGGATGCGCTGGCCGGAGAAATCGTCGCTGCTGGCAGTCGATCGGTCCTTTCCCATGACTCAGGCGGTTTGGCCGGGAAATCTCCCGGGAAAGCGATCGGTGGTGTGTGCCAACTGGCTCGCTCTGCCGCAGCAGCAGGCGTCGCGCGATGTGGTGATCGGCGACGGATCCATCAATAGCCTGGAGTATGCGAGCGGGTTTCAAGCGCTGGCGGAATCCGTCTTCCGCGTGCTTCGGCGCCACGGCATCCTGATTCTACGGTGCTACGTCCAGCCCGCCGCGCCGGAAACTCCGGAAGCGGTGTTCGCGGATGCTAGCCGAGGGTTGATGGGCAGCTTTCACGCCTTTAAGCTGCGGTTGCTGATGGCGGCGCAGGAATCGGCGCAACGCGGCGTGGCGGTGAAGGATGTGTATCGCCTTTGGGTGGATCGCAACCTCGATCGGCGGCAGTTGCCCGCGGGTGTGGGGTGGGAGAAATCCGCTGTGGAAACCATCGAGTTTTACCGCGAAGCCGGCACCGTATACGCGTTTCCGACGGTGGCACAACTGCGCGCCACCCTGCTTCCCTGGTTTGACGAAGTCTCGATGTTCAGGCCAACTTATCAATTGGGCGATCGCTGCCCGACGTTCGTCTTCCGCCCTCGAACCGACATGTCCGGTGAAGCATGAACGGCGCTCCTGAGCGGCTGCCGATCCGGTCCTTGCAGCGAAGTATGGTGTTGTCGTCGCTGCGGGCGCCCGCCTCCGGCATCTACGTGATGCAGGAGGTCTGCGAACTGCCTGAAAAGGTGGACGCGTCTGTGTTGCGGCGCGCCTGGCAAGTCGCGGCGCGGCGCTATCCGGCGCTGCGTTGCCAAATCGAGCTCGACGGAGCGAATCCGGTTTCACTCCTGTGTCACGAAAATTGCGATGTCGAATGGCGGGAGCTGGATTGGACGGCCATGCCGCCCGAAGCGCAGCGTGTCGAGCTCGACAGACTCCTCCGCGAGGACCGCCGGCGCGGGTTCGATTTTCGCAGCGGGATTCCCATTCGGTTCACGGTGATTTTCACTTCGCCGTGCGCCTCGACGCTGGTCTGGACCAGCCACCATGCGCTGCTCGATGGACGATCCTACGTAATTGTCTGGCGCGAATGGCTCGCCGCCTACGATTCGCTGATTCGAGACGGAGAAATCCGAGCAGCCGATCCAGCCGGTTCTGAACCTGTTCCCGCTCTGCCGGACCCGCTGCGCGCAGAACAATATTGGCGCGATTGCTTCGACGGAATCTCGCAAACCACCGAGTACATCCTCGATCGCATCGGTCCCGCGGCCGCTCCAGACGACAAGCGATTCGCGAAGGAGTCCGCTTTTTTTTCGGAGGAATCGGCCGAGCAGGTTCGCGGGTTCGCGCGCGACTGCGGCGTCAGCGTCAATACCGTGGTGCAAGGCGCATGGGCCCTGCTGTTAAGCCGGTACAGCTCTCGACGCAACGTCGTGTTCGGCGTGACGCGCGCCGGGCGGAACGCAGCAGCGGGAGAGGTCGGTCTGTTCATCAACACGCTTCCGTTCCGTGTTACGATTTCCGCCGATTCACGCACGCGCCCGTGGCTGCGACAGATCCGCAGCCGCGCTTTGGCGATGCGAGAGTTTGAACAGACTCCGGTCGACCAGATTTCGAAGTGGAGCGGACTTCCAGCGGGCATGCCGCCTTTCGAGAGCGTACTGGTTTTCGAGCATGAGACGCCGCAGGCGGCCCTGCGCGCCCTGGGCGGCCGCTGGGGCAATGTTACGATCCGCCGGCACCAACGCACCGATACTCCACTCACGCTGGCTGCATACGGCAGCCCGGTGCTGAGCCTTGAACTCGTCTTCGACGCGCATCTGTTTTCCACGCGCATGATGCGCGCCGCGATGGATCAATTGAAAACGTTGATCGAAGGCTTCATCGCGCAGCCGGACGCACGTCCGTCCGAGTTGAACATGCTCACGGAAACAGAGCAACGCTGGCTGGGGGAACAGAATCGCGCCTGCGCTGCGGAAAATCCGGAGCGGTGCGCTCATGAGCTTTTCGAGGACCAAGTGCGGCGAACGCCAGGCAATGTGGCGCTCGACGGCCCGGGTGGCTCGATTTCTTACGATGAGTTGAACCAGCGAGCCAATCGGCTGGCATGGTACTTGCGCGAAGCGGGCATGCGCGCGGAAGCTCTGATCGCGATCGCGATGGAGCCTTCAGCGGAGACGATCGTCGCGATTTTAGCCGTACTCAAAGCAGGCGCGGCGTTCCTTCCGCTCGATCCGTCTTTTCCGGAGCAGCGGCTTGAAGCGATGATCGCCGACGCGCGTCCGAAGCTGGTTCTACGCGACGGCGGTCCAATCCCCGAAGGGCGATCGTCTGAAAATCTTCCCAACGTCGCGACGCCCGCGGACGCGGCTTATGCCATTTACACGTCCGGGTCCACGGGAAAGCCCAAGGCTGTGGTGGTGCCGCATCGCGCGCTGGCGAATCATACCTTCGGTGCGTGCCTTGCGTACGGCATCCGCCAAACCGACCGCCGATTGCAGTTTGCATCGGTCGGAACCGACGTCTTTGTCGCCGAGCTTTTCAACTATCTGTGCAGCGGCGCTACGCTGGTGTTGGGCTGGAACCGCAAAGGCTCGGTGCGCGAATTTCTGCGCTTTCTCGAAGCTCGGCGCATCACCATCACCGGAATCCCCAGCGCGTGGTTCAACGAATGGGTCGCGGCGATGGAACACGGCGACCTTGCGGCGCCCCAGTCTCTGCGCGCCGCCATCATCGGAATGGAGAAGGCCAATCCCGCGTCGATCCGCATCTGGGAAAAGACCGTCGGAAGCAGAGTTCGCTTATTCAACGCCTACGGGCCCGCCGAGACTTCACCCACCGCAACCGTATATGAAGCGGGGTCGTCGGCCTGGGATAGTGAATGGTTCGTTCCCATTGGGCGGCCGATCGCGAACATGCGCGTTTACGTTCTCGACGGCGATGGTAATCAGGTTCCGGTGGGCGTCCCCGGGCAACTCTACCTTGGAGGACCCGGAGTCGCGCGCGGATACCTGAATTCGCCGGAACAGACGGCGGAGCGCTTCGTGCCGGACCGCTTCTGCGATGATCCCGACAGCCGTCTGTACGCGACCGGCGACATCGTGTTCATGCTTCCCGACGCAAATCTGGTTTTCCTGGGCCGCGCCAACCGGCAGGTGAAAATCCGCGGCTTCCGGGTGGAGCTCGATGAGATCGAAGCGGCGCTGGCGGCGCATCCGGCGGTCCGCCAGTGTGCGGTGATTTCGAATCGTGACGGCGCAGGAAAACACGGCTTGGCCGGATTTGTCACGTTCCACGGACTTCATGCGACCGCGGCCTCACTGCGATCCTTTCTCTCCAAGAGCCTGCCCCAGCATATGCTTCCGGCCGTGTTTGTGCCGATGGCCGAGCTGCCCATGACCGCCGGCGGAAAAATCGATCGTCAAGCCCTGGCGTTGCTGGATCTGCCGAAATCGCCGATTGAGCCGGAGCTTCCAGAGCCGACGACTCCGGCAGAAAAGCAGATGGCGGAGATCTGGAAAGAAGTGCTGGGTGTGTCCCGCGTCTCCGCCACCGATAATTTTTTCGAGTTGGGAGGCGACAGTCTCCAAGCCACCAGGCTGATCACGTTTCTGGAAACGCATTTCGCGCGCGAGATTCCGCTCGCCGTGCTTTGGCGCGCCCCCACCCTTTCTCGAATGGCGGCGATGATGGAAGAAGGCGGCGGGAGCGAGACGCAGGCTGCGATTCCGCTGCAGCCGCACGGGTCGCGGATTCCGTTCTTCTGTCTTCCCGGTGCGGATGAAAATCCGCTTTATTTTTTGTGCCTCGCGCAGAGCCTGGGTCCGGATCAGCCGTTCTACGTGCTCCGCGATCCGCGATCGCTTGAGGAGCGCGGCGTGTACACGGTAGAGGAAACGGTCGAGCGGCTGATCGCTGTTCTCAAATCGGTTCAGCCCGAGGGGCCGTATATCGTCGGCGGGCATTGCTATGGCGGAATTGTCGCGTTCGAGATGGCGCGCCAGTTGGTCGCGCGCGGCGACCAGGTCGGCCTGGTGGTGCTGTTCGAAGTCGCCGCACCGGGGTATCCGAAAGTGGTCCGCCACTGGAAAAAATATGGCCGGCAGGCGATCTCCCTGCTCCAGCGCGATCGTCGCGTCGCGTTTGGCGAGGCGAACGCGCACCTGCGGGTGTTGCGGAAATTATTCCGCCGCAAGGCGGCCATGGTCCGGAGGCGCCTTCTGATCGGGGCCGGGCTGAAACGCGTGGTCGAGCCACTCGAAAAGCGGAAGCACCCGAACTGGCAGGCGGGCCTGAGCTACGAGCCGAAGCCGGTCGCGTGCGACGTGATTCAATTTATCGCGGCCGCGGAACGGCACAGCACACGAATCCTGCCCGATCCGCGTCTGGCGTGGAACGAATTTACGAGGGGGCGATTCACGATCCGCGAAACGCCTGGCGCAGCGGATGCGATCTTCAAGCTGCCGCACGTGCAGGAACTGGCCGCGCTGCTGAGCGAAGCGCTGAACGGCGTGAACCAAGCTCGCGAGGCGGCGCAAATCTATTCGGCGTAGATGCTGCGGACGAAGCCGGTCACATTCATACTCGGCCAGTCTGGATATTTCGACTTGAACTCGGCGCCAAGCTGTTTGCCCGCATCGTCAGCCGAGACGCCCTGCTTCTTGAGCTCCAGAGCGCGGGTGCGCAGATCGCTGATGAAATTCTTCTCCGCCGCAACCATGGAGCCATCGCCCGGAGCGCTGTGATCCGGCAGCACGCGCAGGGCGTTCAGCGCGGCCACTTTGTCCAGGACCTTCAGCCAGCTGGAAGGCGTACCGCCGTCGCCGAAAATGTTGGGCACAACCTTGTTCTGCACGACGTCGCCGGAGACCAGCGTTCGATCCGGTTCGACAAACGTGCAGCTCGTCTCCCTTGGTATGCGCACCGCCGAACCAGAGCAGACGCGCGGCGACATCGCCGAGGTCGATCTTTGCCTCGGTATCGAAAGTGATATCGGGCGTGCGCAGGGTTGCGTTCGCCAGCAGTTCCTTCTGGAGCGCGGAACGTCCGGCAAACATGTCGACCATTTCTTTTCCATGCAGTTCCATCTCACGCTGCTGAACCGCGTCGCGAATCAGGATCGTTCCCGGCGGGAATCCCGCGTCTCCGGCGGCGTGCTCCGGGTGGAAATGGGTTGTCGTCAGGAACAGCTTTTGGTTGCCGGGCGCAAGCTTCGCTGCCACGCGTGCGATCGTCGCGCCGTTGCGCGGTCCCAGGCCGGTGTCCACCACCAGGGTGGCGCGGTTCCCGACAATGATCGCCACGTTGGGGAACCCGAAAATGGTCCAGACATGCTCGGAAACCTTGACCGCGTCTTCTCCGAGCACCGGCTGATTTTGCGCGGAAAGGAGGCCGGCGGCAAATGCGACAGGAAGCAGAAGGTTAGCGTTCATAGTAAATCTCTTTCATCACGATTTCGCGAAGCCGGCTCTCGATCGGTCCATCATCGGTCCGGCATGAGAGGCTTCAGCGGCGGTGGTTCACCGGCTGGAAGCCCGACCTCCGCGACGCTCAGCGTCATCGAAACCACGTCGTAATAGCCGTTCACTGCGATCAGGTCCATCGTCCCTTGCTCGCCGAACCTGGCGACAACAGCCTTGTAAACGGCATCGGTGACCTTCTTATCCCGATGCAGTTGTGTTGAGAAGTCGTAAATCACGGACTCGTCTTCTTTCATCCCCGCGGGTCTGCGGCCTGCCGCCAGGTCGGCGGCGATTTTCGCATCGAGCCCGGCTTTGATCGCCAGCGGATAGTGCGCGAACCATTCGTACTGCGAAGTCCAATAGCGCGCGGTGATGAGGATGGCGAACTCGTTAAGCCGCGGCGGCAAGCTGGAATTAAATCTAACGTACTCTCCAACTTTTTGCAGGCGGTCCGCGAGCTCCGGACTTCGAAGCCAGGCATTGAAGGGCCCGTTGAGGGTCTTACGCGGGCCGGCCATGATTGCGTTCGCAACGCTCTTCTGCTCCGGCGTCATCTGATCGAGTGGGATTACCGGAAAACGATCTTGCGCACAGGCGCTGGTGATGGCGAAAAACAGAAGCCCGTTCGTGGAAATGGTTTTCACTCGAAGCCTCGCGTGGTTCAGGCGATCATAACTTTGCGCGGGAATTGGGCGTTGTCTTCGAGGAACGTCTTCTTCCGGCTCAAGTCGGCTTGCGCCGGCTGCACCTGGCCGTTGATATCCGTCGCTCGGGAAACCAGCGTATGTTCGCCAGCCGTGGCGCCTTCCCATCGATACGTGAATAGCTTCCACGAATACGGCGTGTTTGCAGAATCCAAAGTGGCCCTCCGCCAGGGACCGCCGTCGATTTGCACTTCCACCGATTTCAGCGGCGTGCCGTCGTTCAGCACGAACCCGAGCACCTGACACACGTCTCCATTCTTCCTCACGCGAGCGATGATCGATTTCAGTTGCATGCGCGTGATTTCGGTTTCCACCCACTGGGTCTGCGGATCGTTCTCCTGCCCGCTGCCGCCGACGCCGCGCAGTGTCCGGTACCAGCGGGCCTGATAGTTCCCGAGATACCGGTCTTCCTGGAGATGCACCTCCGACAGCCACTTGACGTTGGCCACGCCGTACCAGCCGGGCACAATCAGACGCACAGGGAACCCCTGCTCACGGGTCAAGGGCTCGCCGTTCAGCGCGAAGGCGACCAGCGGCTCCGGTTTCATCGCGTTCTCCAACGTCATGCTGCGCCCGAACTGCTGCTCAATTTTAAAAGTCTGCTGCCGGAACACCACGTCCTGCGGTCCGCGGTCCACGCCAAAACACACTACCTCCCGGGCCCGCTGGACCCCCACCTGTTTAAGCAAGGTAGCGAGCCGCACACCGGTAAACCGGGCGCAAGACGATAGACCCTGCATCGAACGCGCACTGTTGCCGGAGCACTCGAATCCGCAAACCACGTCCGTGGACTTCATCGCGCGAAGCTCGGCGAGCGAAAGCTCGGCCGGCTTGTTCACCATTCCCGTGAACTTCAGCCGGTAGGTTGCCGGGTCTACTTCGGGCCTGCTGAAGTGGTTCACGGCGAAAAACTGATCCTTGGGCGTGAGCATCCCGTCGACCTTCCGGATATCCAGCAGACGCGTCGGTGAATTCGGATTGTTGGGATTGAAAGTTTTCGGAATGTCGGTAAACGGAACCTCGGTCTCGCTTTGAGCCAGAGCTGGCATAGCCCAATCCGGGATCAAAGCCAGCAAGCTGGTCGCGGCCAGCCCTTTTCGTAGAGTTTCTCGCCGGGTGAGATCGGCCATAACGCACCTCCTGCCTGGGAATCGATTTGACGGATGCCATTGTATCGCGTTCCCATGTCCTGCGAAGACTCGCGCAAGATATTCGCGCAAGATATTTCCGGCGACCTCTAAACCGCGATCCTGATTGTTAATCGCTGGGCCGACCGCTTCCTCCGGTCGCGGCTCGCAGAGTCGGCCATCAGCCGCGACCAAAGGAAGCGGTCGATGCGGACGTTTCAGCAGACGGGACGGTTTACTAGTGGCTCGATCCCGGGTCCACGCAAGTGAAATTGGCGGCATCGTCGGAACTTCCTGTTCCGTTCCAACGCGCCACCTGAGGATAGCGGCACACGGGACGGGTGCGGACCACGCCGCTCGCGGGCGATGCGCCCTTGTACTTGGTTGCGATCACTTGTTCCGGAGCCGCACCCTTCTCCACCCACTGCACCAGGGCTGCGTTCAGGTCGTGTTGCGGATCGCCCCCGGAGATCGACCCTTGTCCGAAGTCGCTCGGTCCTGGACCGCCGCCGCAGTGCTGCATTCCCGGAATCATGAACAGACGAACAAACGCCGCCGCGTTCTTCGCGCCCATTTTCGATACGACGCTCTGATAGTAGTTGATGCTGTTCACCGGCGGGATGGCGGGATCGCTCCAGCCGTGATAAATAATCAGCTTGCCGCCGCGATCCTTGAAACGCTTCAAGTCCGCATCGGTCGCGTTCAGCGTTCGCGCCAGACTATCGTCGGCGAGTTTCACGTCGTGATCCACATCGAATTTGTGAAAATCCCACGCCGCGTCGTTGTACAACATGTCCTGGAAGAAGCCCATGCCGAACATCGCTTGCAGACTCTTTCCAGGTCCGGCGCCTGCGATCCAGCCGCCCCATCCGTTGAAGCCGGTCTCGCCGCCCGGCGAAAAGCCGGGGAACACCTGCTCGCCCTTCGAATTTCGAGGTCCGGAATAGATTTTTTCGAGCGCCGTCACCTGCGGCTGCGTCAGGCACGTATCCGCGTCGGGACCCTGGCACAAAAGTGTCGAGGCTTTAAAGTGGCACTTGGTGGGATCGTCGATCACGCCATCCTTCACGCCGTCCAGCGCGTCGCACGCGGCGACCGTTGCAGCTTCAATCGCGGGCAGCTTCTTGGCGGGAATGTAGGCATCCGGATCGGCCTGCAAGGCATGGATGTCCCACATCGCGGTGATCAGCAAGTGGGTCCAGTAGTTCGCCGGCGCGCCGGCCATAATGCCGTCGTAGTCGGTGGGAAAGCGCTGCGCCTCCACCAAGGCTTCGCGTCCGCCGTTGGAGCACGAGCTGAAGTAAGAACGCCGCACGGCGTCGCCGTAAAACGTGTGAACCATGGACTTGGCTTTGTCCGTAGTTTCGTGAATCGCGCGATAGCCGAAATCGGCGACCTTCTCCGGGTGGTTCAGCGCCCACTTGGCGTCAGTCGCTCCGGCGGCGTGGCCGGTATCGGTGCCGGCCGTCGCATAGCCGTGCGCGATCGCGGCGGCCATCGAGCGATAGTCGATGGACCCCGCAAATCCCCCATTTCCGACACCTTGAAACTTGCCGTTCCATCCCGAAGCCGGCATCCACACCTCGAATTCGATGTCGGAGTCCTCCGACGGTTTGATCGCGCCGGTCACGCGGCAAAATGCCGGGAGATTCGGGATCGGCGGCGTGCCCGGCGGCGTGAAGGATCCCGCGGGCACGGATTCGGCCTTTTTTATGGTTGTGGTTGGAAGCGCGAGTTTCGCGAGGCCGTCGCAGCTCGCCGGTGCGGCCGGAATCGCGCCGCAAATCAAGAACGCCAGCACAGGGACACCAAGGCATCGGGTCATAGCGGTCATTGTATACTGCCGGAGCGTTGGGTGCGTATCCGGGCGCGCCACCGGCGAAATCCGCGAAGACTCAGAGTCTGCGTGAAAGGAGCTCTGTGAACCATCATCAACCTAACCGAACCGCTCCCTGACAGGTATGTGTGACAGCCCGTAGATCAGCCGCTTCCTCCGGTCGCGGCTCGTTTAAGTTGTGATATTTGAGAGAGCCAGCCACGAGCCGCGACCGCAGGAAGCGGTGGATGCTGACTTTTCACAAGCCGCGGAAAAACGGTCTAGGAAGGCGGGAACGCGCGAAGATAGTTCCTCAACTCGTCGCGAACACGCCGGAAAACGACGAGCCGTTCCTCCTCCGAGCCTTGCAGCGAGGCCGGATCTTCAAAGTTCTTGTGTATTGTTAGGCCCTTGCCAGGAAATATCGGACAGCTTTCCCTGGCGTTGTCGCAGACCGTCAGAACGTAGTCGAAGGACTGGCCAGCGAACTCATCCACGCCCTTCGATCGATGGCTCGATATGTCGATGCCCAGCTCTCGCATGACGGTAACGGCTTCCGCTCGAACCCGGCTTGGCTTGGTCCCCGCGCTGAAGACGTCGAAGCGGTCTCCGGCGTCGCGGCGCAGCAGTCCTTCGGCCATCTGGCTCCGGGCGGAATTTCCGGTGCAGAGAATCAAGACTCGCTGTTTATCGGGCATGGCTGTTTTCGGCTTCCGAGTGTGGCACCACGACGCTTTCCGCATCGGTCGCAGTCGTGTTGGCAAGCAGCGCGATCGCGACGTTGCCGCCGGCCAGCCGTTCGCCCATGATGCCGGATCCGACGACGGCAGCTCGAAGGAATGCCGTTCCGAGAGCTTCAGCCGCAACACGACGGGCCACAACACTCCTTCGCGGCAGGTTTCACCGCGCGGACAAACGCGCTCATGAACTTGTCTTCCACCTGTGGCGCGATTGCATCCACATCGATGCCTTCGCCCGCCAGAAACTGGCGCGCATCCTCGATGCTGTAGACGCGGGTTGGCTCAATTTCGATCGAATTGAAACCGGCTTTGGCCAGCTTGGAGGCATAGTCGTCATCGCGCAGCGCCCCGGCGATGCAGCCGACCCACAGCTCCATGCTGCGCCGCACTTCGGCTGGCACCTCGCCGCGTACGACCACGTCGGAGACCGCGAAACGGCCTCCCGGCTTCAGGACGCGAAAAGCCTCGCGCAGGACTCGATCCTTATCCCCGGAGAGGTTAATGACGCAATTCGAAATCACCACGTCGACGGAATCGTCGGGCAAGGGAATGCTTTCGATCTCGCCTTTGAGAAATTCGACGTTTCCAATTCCAGCTCTGCGCTGGTTTTCGCGCGCGAGCGCAAGCATTTCGTCGGTCATGTCAAGGCCGTAAACCTTGCCGGCCGGACCGACGCGCTTGGCCGAAAGCAGCACGTCGATGCCACCGCCAGAGCCCAGATCGAGAACCGTTTCGCCCGGGTTAAGCTCGGCTAACGCCGTCGGATTTCCGCATCCGAGTGACGCGAGCATGGCTTCTTCGGGAATCTCGCCGGCCTGGCCCGAGTCATAGAGATTCGATGTGATCGGATCCACGCAGCCGCGTGAACTCGGGGCCGCTCCGCAGCACGAACTGCCGCCTGTCTTGACGCGAAGCGCTGCTTCGCCGTATTTTTCTTTGACTTTTTCTTTCAATTCCATGTCGACCTTCCTATTTGCAAATTTGGGTGATCTTGCCCGGTTTGATGGCCTTGTTGCGCGTGCAACATTCGGCGTAGAGGAATCCAAGTAACTCCTCCAGCGCCGCAGTGTTGGCGGAGTAGCGCAGAAAAGTGCTCTCCCGCCGCACCGCGATCAGATCCTCGTTCTTAAGTTTCTCCAGGTGATGCGACAACGTGGAAGCCGCGATCCCCAACTCGGTCTGGATCTCGCCCACCACCAGTCCGTCGGGATGCGCGGCCAGCAGCGCGCGCAAAATCCGCAACCGGGGCTCGGCCCCGAGTGCGGCGAACATGTCGGCGTAGGCAGCGGTGCGGCCGGTTTCGGGAACCGCTTTCGCCCGTGAAGCTTCCATACTTCTATAATAGTAGAAATATCGATTTCCGTCAAGAGAGAATGGCGCGCCGCTCGGAAGCGAACCCAACGGTGCCAGCTTTCTCAAGCAGCAGCAGCCTAAAAGGGGCGCGACCAAAGGATGCGGTTAATATAGCGGGTTTTCGCTCAGCCGCGGTTCAGCGGCCTTGTGGACGCGGCGACGCCCGGACCGCGCGCTCGAAGGCCCAGCTTCGGATGTGATTGATCTGCTCCTTCATCGTCCGGGAGAGCGGGACGATCTTTACCGCGACGCCGATCAGGTCCTGTTCGGTGGGTTCCCGCTCCTCGAGTCTTGCTTTGGTCAGGGCCGATACGACGCATTGCTCGATCTCCGCGCCGGTCCATCCCCCGGTAAACTGCGTCAATTGGGCCAGGTTGAAGCGGCTCGCGTCCACTCCGCGGCGCTGCAGGTGAATCCTGAAAATTTCGACCTGTTCCTCATCGAGCGGCAGGTCTACGAAAAACACTTCGTCGAACCGTCCTTTGCGAATCATTTCGGCCGGCAAAAGATCGATTCGATTCGCCGTGGCCGCCACGAACAGTCCACGCGCCTTTTCTTGCATCCAGGTGAGGAAAAACGCGAAAATCCGGCCCTGCTCTCCGCCGGATTCCGTCGACGTGATGCCCATTTCGATTTCGTCGAACCACAAAACGGCGGGAGCCATGTCCTCCATCATCCGGCATGCTTCGACGAAGGCTCCTTCGGGCTTACCGTGCCTTCCCGAGAAAATCTCGATCATGTCGACACGATACAAAGGGAGCTCGAAGGCCGAGGCGATCGCCTTGACGCACAGACTCTTGCCGCAACCTGGAATCCCCATGATGAGGACGCCTTTCGGCACGATCTCTTCCGTCAGGTTGTCGCGCATTTGAAATAGCTTGCGGCGCTCCAGCAGCCATTTCTTCATGCCCTCCAACCCACCGACTTCGCCGATGACGGTTCCCTCGGCAACAAACTCGATGACGCCGCTGCGATTGATCAACAGACGTTTCTCTTCGAGCAGGACCGGGAGGGAGTCGGGCCCCAAATCCCGGCCGGTGGCCAGGACACGGCGCAAGGCGTAGCGGACTTCTTCGAGCGTCAGTCCCTGGAGTGCAAGCGCGACCTGACGGAGCACGGCTTCAGCCGTGCCCGGACGGGTTTCATCGCGCAGAAACTCCACCAGTTCCACCAGATCCGGAGGCCGAAGCTCGAGAAACATGACGCTGCGCTCGAGTTCTTCTGGAATGAAGCGGACCGGCGACGTAATGACGACGAATTTATTTTGATCGAGACAGCTCTCATGAAGATCCCGCAGGCGGCGCCGGATCTCCGCGGATTCCCGCATCGGGTCATGGAAGTCCTTGAGATGAAAGATCGCAGGGCCTTTGTACGACGCGATGAAATCCAGGGCAGTGCGGGGCGATTGCAAGCCCGGTTCTGGAGCTTCCTCATCGCGACGCATCCCCTCCGTAAGGCTCCAGGTCCAGACTGGCAACGGCGTCGAAGAGAGTCGTCCGCGCCCGACCTCCCGCAACACTCGTGCGACTCGCTGCTCTTCGGGCGAACGGATGTAAGTGAGTGGGCGTCCGGACTGGAACAGCTCGCGAAGAATCTTCGCTGCGCGGCTCTCGATGACTTGGGTTTCCGGGTTCAATAGGTTCTGTTGCGGGAGAAAACTCGAATCACCTTTCATGTTAGCGCGATCGGCCGCGGATCGCGGTATATAATCGTTTCGAAGAAAGAGGATTTGCGATGAAACAACATGTTCGTGTTGCAGTTCTTGGAGTGGTCGCGGTTGCCTTGTTCGCGCAAGCGCCGAAAGGCTGGAAGATGCGCGTGGATCGTAGCGCGTCCGCGTCGGACCCCGACGCGTCCGGAGGGATCAGTTTCGTTACCAGTGGGGCCGGCTTCCACGCCACGAATCCCCAAGCTGCGGTTTATTGGAATCCGGCGAATACCGCGACAGGAACTTACACCCTGAAGGGCACGTTTACGCTGATGAAGCCGAGCGGCCACACCAATTACTATGGTCTGATCTTCGGCGGCAGCGATCTCGAAGGTCCGCAGGAGAAATATTTGTACTTCGTGGTCGCACAGAACGGGACGTGGCTGATCAAACGACGCGACGGGGACGCCTCAACCGACACCGTCGCGCCGAAGACGCCCAGCGACGCGGTGAAGAAGCCGGACGCAAGCGGCAAATCCACCAACGTGTTGGAAGTTCGCGTCGGGGCAGACAAGATCGACTATGTCGTCAACGGCGAAGTGGTGCACTCGATGCCGAAAGACGGCCTGAAAACCGACGGAATCTATGGCATCCGCATCAATCATCTCCTGGAAGTTCAGGTGGACGGGCTGAGCGTATCGAAATAGCGTGCATGACTGAGGACGATCTGTACGCGTTTCTGGCGAATTGCAAGCTGGGTGTTCTCGGAACCATCGGAAACGCAGGCACGCCTCAGTCGGCTCTGGTAGGAATCGCGGTGACGCGAGAGCTCGAAATTATTTTCGATACGGTCAAGAGTTCCCGCAAATATCCGAATCTAATCGCCAGGCCCGCATGTTCCTTCGCGATCGGGGGCTGGGGGAAAGGCGAGCAGGCGGTCCAATACGAGGGCGAAGCCGAAGAACTAAAATCGCCGGACTTGGAACGATTCCAGGAAATATATTTCAAGGCTTGGCCCGACGGTCCCGCGCGCATGAGTTGGCCGGGGATTGTCTACTTCGTGGTGCGGCCCTTGTGGATTCGTTATAGCGACTTCGACCAGAGCCCGCCGCTGATCCGCGAGTTTACTTTTCCGGACGCCAAATCGGGGAAAGTGCATTAATTTTGATAAACTTCGAAACGCCGGCGAATTATAGATCGTCTTCCGGTGTGAGATCTTTGGAGGAAAGATATGCGAACCTTGAACGCGGTACATAAGAAGGCGACGTTGGCTGTGGTGATGTTGGGCGCGCTGGGGGCTGTGGCAGTGTCCGCGCAGGCGCCTCCGCCTCCGTTGCCTCCGCAGCAGTTGGATCAATTGGTGGCGCGAATCGCTCTGTATCCGGACCCGCTGTTGGCGCAGATTCTTGCCGCGGCTACGTTTCCCGATCAGATTCCCGATGCGGCGCGGTGGGCGGATCAGCATCATTACCTGAGGGGACAAGAGCTGGCCAACGCGATCCAGAACGATCATTTGCCGTGGGATCCTAGCGTGCAAGCGCTGCTCCCGTTTCCGTCGGTGCTCGAGATGATGGCCGGCGACATGAATTGGACTTCGCAGATCGGCAACGCCTTCATGACGCAGCAGCAAGAAGTCATGGATGCCGTGCAGCGCCAGCGCCATCAGGCGCAGAGGTACGGATATCTTAGGAGTAATCCCCAGATTGTGGTGGGAGGCGGACCCTACATTACGATTATGCCGGTGGATCCGGGATTCATTACGGTGCCGTACTATGATCCGGGGGTCGTTTTCTTCGCTCCCCGGCCGGGGTTTTTCGTCGGCGGAGCGATTCGCTTCGGATTCGGAATCGGCCTCGGCGCCTACTTCCGGCCGTGGGGCTGGGGAGTGGGATTCGGCAGGTTTGACTGGGGCGGCCACCGGGTGTACATCAACAATGCTCCGTGGGGACGCACCTGGATCAATCGCGGTGTTTACGTGCATCCCTACGAAGGCGTTCACCGGTGGGGGCCGGCGGAGCGTGTGCCGGAAGGGCACGAACTCCACGAGCGTTCCGAGCATGAACGCGCGGCTCCGCGGGAAGGCCGGGCGAGGGAAGAAGAGCATGGTAGAGGGCGAGGCCGCTAGGCCGTCACGATCAAGACAGGCTTTATTGAGAAGAGTGACGTAAAGTTAACTCAATGAAGCCTGTCATCGGAATCGACCTCGGCACTACCAATTCCGCGCTTGCCTATACGCAGGGCGAGACGGTCGAGGTCTTCCAGATTCCGCAGCTGGTGCATCCAGGCGAAGTTCGCGAGGAGCCGCTGCTGCCCTCGTTTGTATTTCTGGAGGACGACGCGCCCGTCACGGGGGTGTTGGCTCAACGCAAGGGCCTGGAGAACGCAGGCCGGCTGGTTTCATCCGCGAAATCGTGGCTTTCGCACGCCGGAGTAGACCGCAACGCCGCGATTCTTCCGCCGAACGCACCGGAGGGAATCAAGAAGATTTCGCCGGTGGGGGCGTCCCGTTTATATCTCAGCCATCTCCGCGACGCCTGGAATGCGAAGCATCCGGAATCGCCGTTCGATGCTCATCAGGTGCTGGTAACCGTGCCAGCTTCGTTCGATGAAGTCGCGCGTGAGCTTACGCTGAAGGCCGCGGAGGAAGCCGGCTACCGCGGTGTGGTTCTTCTCGAGGAGCCGCAGGCCGCTTTCTACAACTGGATTGAACGACATTCGCGATGGCGCGAACTGGTAAATGTCGGCGATCTGATCCTGGTCATCGATATCGGCGGTGGTACGACGGATTTTTCTCTGATCGCAGTGCGCGAGCAGGCCGGCGAGATTACGCTGGAGCGCATTGCGGTTGGGGATCATATCCTGTTGGGCGGCGACAATATGGACGCGGCTCTGGCACACAGCGTGGCGCAGACGCTACCGCAAAAGCTGGATGCGATCCAGTTTCACGCGCTGTGGCAGCACTGCCGGGCGGCGAAGGAAAGCCTGCTGGCAGAAGGGGCCACTCAGGCGTCGCTTCCCATTACGATCCTCGGCAGGGGAACCGGCGTGGTGGGCGGCAGCGTCAAGACCAAGCTAAAGCGGGAGGACTTGAATCGCATCTTGCTGGACGGATTTCTGCCAATTGTCGCGCTTGAGGATGCGCCGGAAGTCAGGTACAGCGGATTGTCGGAGCTGGGGCTGCCTTACGCCGCGGATGCCGCCATTACGCGGCATTTGGCGCATTTTCTCCACCGGCAAGCGGCGACGCCTACGCACGTTCTGTTCAATGGCGGAGTTTTGCGGGCGGGACTGGTCCAGAAGCGGATTCTCGAAGCGCTGAATGGTTGGATGCCGAGCCCGGTAACACCGCTGGTCGCGGACGATCTGATGCACGCGGTCGCGCGTGGCGCGGCGTATTACGGGCTTGCCAGACAGGGCAAGGGTGTACGCGTCCGCGGCGGCGTTCCGCGCAGTTACTACATCGGGATTGAAATGTCGATGCCGGCGGTTCCAGGGATGCGGCCGCCGCTGAAGCTGCTCACTGTGGTGCCATTTGGAATGGAGGAGGGGGCGGGACACCAGTTCCTGGACCGCCAGTTTTCCCTGCGGATCGGCGAGCGCGCTCAATTCCGTTTATTCCAATCCGTGGAACGGAAGCATGACGGGCCGGGCGCGATGCTGGAGGAAATTCCACCGGAAGTGGAGGAGATTCCGCCGATGGAGGTGACGCTTCCCGGCAAAGCCGGTGAGACCGTGCCGGTGACGCTGGAGAGCCTGGTGACGGAAACCGGAATGCTGGAACTGTGGTTCGTCGCGCGTGACGGGCGGCGCTGGAAGCTCGAGTTTAACGTGCGCCCGCGCCGCGCCTCGTGATTACGCCGAAGCGGCGAGCGGCGGCCGCTGGTACCCACCCAAAGCCGTTTCGAGGTGGTGAATCGCCGCCAGCGCGACATCCTCGCGCCATGGCCGCGCCACCGCCTGAACGCCGATCGGAAGGCCTTCCGTCGATGTTCCGCAGCGCACCGTTGCGCCAGGCCAACCCGTCAGGTTGTGAGCGATGGTGTAGCTGAAAGAGGGCATGATATCCGGGCGGAAACAGGTTCCATGCTCAATCGCCGGCAGTGCGTTTACGGGACACAGAATCAGATCGTAGTTTTTCAGGAACCCCAACATTGCGGTCCGGTACCGATCTACTTGTACCCACAGAGATTGAAGCGTTCCAGCAGTCTGCTGCACGGTCGCGGTCGCGAGCGCGGCTTCAAGCAGCGGATGCACGCGCGTGGTACCAGCGATCGCCAGCGCAGCCCGCAGACCGTCGCCGCCATCCGCATTGGAGATCCCGAAGAAGATTTCCAGGCACTGGGAAATGCCGGTCGGAATGGCTTCTTCGACGATCGCACCGGCGTCAGCCAGAGCTTTCGCGGCAGTCATCACCGTCGCGGCAACGTCGGCGCGCGCAGGCATGATTCCGTTGGTCGTGTGCACCGCGACTCGCATTCCTTTCACAGGCACGGCTTTCCAGTCCGCGTAAGGGAACATCGACAATGCCGGAATCGATCCAATCCGGGCCTGAGATCACCGGCAGCGCCGCGGCCAGATCCTCAACGCTACGCGCCATCGGGCCGGACGCGCAAAATCGCGCGACCCACCCGAGCGACGGCGGAAAATAACCCGTCATCGGCGCTCGTCCAGTGGTGCAGCGGATCCCGGCAATTCCGGTAAAATGACACGGCAAGCGGATGCTGCCACCCAGATCGGCACCGATCTCGATGGGACTCATCCCTGCCGCGATCGCTGCCGCTCCGCCTCCCCCGCTGCCGCCCGGCGTGCGAGCCGTATCGTACGGATTATTCGTGCGGCCATGAACCAGGTTGTCGGATTCGAGGGCGAAGGACATTTCGGGAAGATTGGTCATCCCGATCGGGATCGCGCCGGCCCCGCGCATACGCGCGATCACCGTCGCGTCATGCTCCGGGATGTAGTTCGCGCGGCCGAGCGTGCCCCCCGTCGATGGGACTCCCGCCAGCTCCCAGGCGTCCTTCACGGTCATCGGTACGCCGTGAAATGGGCCAACCGATTCGCTGCGAGCGAGCGCCTCATCCGCCGCGCCGGCCTCGCGTTGCGCCTGATCCGCAAGCACGCGCACAACTGCGTTCAAGGGGGATTCGCGCGTTCGATCTGCTTCAGGTGCGCGTCCACCAGTTCCCGGCTGGAAACTTGTTTGGCGCGAATTGCAGCCGCCATCGACGTCGCGGAGATGAACGTAAGGTCATTCATGGCACCGTCGATTATACAGACTTATGGCTGGTCGCGCGATGGAACCGTTCCGCCAGCTCGCGTAGGCGTTCGACCAATTCCGCCGGTTCTTGCACCTCAAATTCGAACCCTGTTAACGCGAGGTACACGGAAAGGGTATCGAGCGAGCAGGCTCCCGTGTGCAACAAGCATGTGTGCTCGTCGATCGCTTCGAGAATCCCGGCCATGGACGGGATTCGTTCCGCCGCGGTTTCGAACGGGGCGTGTAGGATCACCTTGGCCTGATGCGGATAAGGGGCGTAGGAGATGCTTCGCTTCACATAGGCCGCGAAATCGCCATCGGGCGGCGTGCGCGGCGTGAAACGGGACCCGGAGGAAGGCTTCGATTCGATTCGATCGACGCGAAACGTTCGCCAGTTTTTGCGGCCCAGGTCCCACGCGACCAGATACCATCGGCGTCCGGTATGAACCATCCGATGAGGCTCCACATCGCGGACACTCGGGCCGCCATCGCGGCTCTTGTAGTGGAACCGGAGTTTCTCATTGTCGCGGCAAGCGGCCGCGATCGCCGAAAGCATGCCGGCGTCCACGGTCGGACCAGTATTGGCCAACGGCACGATGAAAGCATGCAGAGCCGCAACCCGGCTGCGCAATCGCGAGGGGAGCACCTGCTCCAATTTGGAAAGCGCCCGTATCGACGCTTCTTCGATGCCGGAGACTGTGCCGCTGGCGGCCGTTCGCAAGCCGACGGCCACGGCGACTGCTTCATCGTCATCGAGCAGCAGCGGCGGCAGCGTCGCGCCTGCCCCAAGCTGATAGCCGCCTGCGATTCCCGATGTCGAGTTCACCGGATAGCCCAGGCTGCGCAGCCGATCCACGTCGCGCCGCAGAGTGCGCGCGGTGACTTCGAGCCGATCCGATAGCTCCGCGCCGGACCAATACCGCTGAGCCTGGAATAAAGACAGCAACCGCAACAACCGGGCCGAGGTCTCCAATATTTTTTCATTGTGACATTCATTGCGGACCGATTCTGTCCGCAAGGGCTGGTAATGTTCTGAGTGTCGGTTTTTAAAAAAAGGAGATGAAAAGATGCCGTTCAGTCAAACGCTGTTACCCGAATATGACGAAGAGATGAAAAACACCCGGAAGCTGCTGGAGCGCGTTCCCGACGGGAAATTCGACTATCAGCCGCATCCGAAGTCGATGACCCTGGGCCGGCTCGCCAGCCACGTGGCGGAGTTGCCGGCTTGGACCCTGGTGCTCGAAATGGATGTTTTCGAGCTGAAATCCGATTACAAGCCGCAGATCTGCGCTACGCGGGCGGAGCTGCTCAAAAAATTCGATCAAGGTGCGTCCGATGCGCGAGCCAAGATCGCCGAGATGTCCGATGCGGATTGGCAGAAGACCTGGACCTTCATCTACGCCGGGAACACCATAATGTCAATGCCGCGCGCGGCGGTGATGCGCGGCACGATCATGAATCATCTGGTTCATCATCGGGCGCAGTTGGGTGTCTACCTGCGGTTGAATGGCGTGGAGATTCCTGGAATGTACGGCCCGTCCGCGGACGAGACGCAGTTCGTCGAAGCGCAGAGCGCTTAGCCTAAGCGGGTTGGTTGCGGTGGGGCATATCGCTCCACCGCTCTCGCTTCCTAAGCTTTCTTGGCCGCGTGCTTGGCCGGCTGATAGTGACCGGGCTCGGTCCGGCCCGCGATGGCGAGCCGATTCCAAGCATTAATCGCCGCCACGGCGAATGTCAGATCCGCCAATTCTTTTTCCGAAAAGTGTTTTTGTGCTTCTTCGTACACTTCATCGCGAACGTGCTCGTCGCGGATGTTCGTCACTGCCTCAGTCCACGCAAGAGCCGCGCGTTCACGATCGGTGTAATACGGAGACTCTTCCCAAGCGTCCAGACCGTACATCCGCTGTTCGGTCTCATCGATCGCCCGCAGATCTTTCCAGTGCATATCGATGCAGTAGGCGCATCCATTCATCTGCGAAGCGCGCAGTTTGATGAGATGAAGAAGACCGGTTTCGAGGCCGCAGCTATGAAGATATTCCTCGAGTCCCATCATGGCCTTGTAGGTTCCGGGAGCTGCTTTCATGTAGGCAATTCGAGTTTGCATAAGTCCTCCTTCCATTAGATCAATTGCCGGTTCGCTCGAACACATACGATCCTGAGCCGATTTCGAGAACGATCTCGCTCGCGGATTCCTTTCCGCTATCGATTCCCGCAACGCCCGGCTCGAACTTTCCGGCTTTCCACACGGCGCGGCCTCCTTCCTGTATCGTTACGTCGTTCAAGCCCAGTTTGGGCACGTGTACTTCCGCCACGCTTCCGGCAGGGATGGTCAACTCCATCCGAAGGGCCGCGCCAGATCTCGACCATGAAGATGAGACGGTTCCTCGAACCGTTTCAAGCGTCCCCGAGGCCCAGTTCAGATCGCGCACGACTTGAGGCGCGATTCGGATGCGGCGATACCCCGGCTCCTGTTCGTCGAAGTTGATCCCGGCCAGAGCTTCGTAAAACCACGCGCCGATACTGCCGAACATCGGGTGATTGTGCGAGTTCATCGACGGACCGGTTTTGTCCTGCCACAGCTCCCACAAGGTGGTGGCGCCGTGCTCGACCATGTAGCCCCAACTCGGATAGCTGGTATCCGTCGCGAGCTCATAGGCAAGGTCGGAATTGCCGGTGCGCGTCAGCAGCGGGAACAAATACTTCGCGCCGACGATTCCGGTCGTCATGTGCGTGTTGTGCCCGTACACGATATCGTTTCGCAGGCGTCCCACCGATGCGCCGCGCACGTCGTCCGGCGCCAAACCGAGAAACAACGGCAGGATGTTTGACGTTTGCGATCCGCTGCCATACGTATTCATGTCCGGATTGAAGAATTTCTTGTGAAACGCGCTGCGGATGCCGGCGGCGAGGTTGCGGTAACGCTCCGCCTCTTCCGGTTTCCCGAGGATCGCGGCCACGCGCGCGACGATGTCCGCCGACCAGTAATAGTAAAACGTCGAGACCAGAGGACCGGGAGTGGTTTCGATCGGCACCCAATCGCCGTACTTGGAAAAACTCACGATTCCGTCGGTAGCGCGCGAGGTCAGGAAATCGGTCCAGCGACGGATGCCGTCAAAATGTTCCTCCAGAATCCGTCGGTCGCCGTAGCGCTGATACATATATAGGACGAACAGCGGATAGGCGCTGCCCCAGGCGGGGTCGGCCGGACCGCGCGCGAAACGAGATCGAGGCACGGTGTCCGGCACGCTGCCGTCGTCATCCTGGCTGTCGCGGATGTCGCGCAAAAAATTGGTGTAGAAAGCAGGCATATCGAAATTGAGCATTGCCGCTTCGCCGTAAAGGTGCGCATCCGCCATCCATCCCATGCGCTCGTCTCGCTGGTTGCAATCGGTTGGAATGCTTTCGAGATTCGACGCGATCCCCCAGACAATACTGCGCTGGATCTGGTTGAGCACCGTCTTGGAGCTCGAAAATCCGCCGGAAGGCCGCACATCGGAGTGCACCACTTCACCAGTCAGCGTGTCCATCTGCGGCGTTCCTGGAAATCCCGTCAGTTCAACGTAGCGGAAGCCATGATATGTGAAGCGCGGCTCGTAAATCTCGTCTTCGCCGCCGCCTTTCAAAATGTAGAACGTCGGTAGCGCGGGCGGTGCGAAGATTTTCCACGTTGAGCGTGCCGTCGTCGTAGAGCAACTCGGCGTGGCGCAACTTCACCGCAGTGCCGGCCGGGCCGCGAACCTCCAGCCGCGTCCAGCCGCTGAAATTCTGGCCCAAATCGTAGACCCACACGCCGGGCTTCGGACTGGTCATCTTAAGCGCCGGCAGACTCGCGACCACGCGAATCGGCGGCATCATCTGCGCGGACAAAACGCCTTTCGGCGGATCGTTCAGGTTCACCGGCTCCCAGCCCGCGTCCTGGAATCCCGCGCGATCCCATCCCGGCGTTTTTTTGCGCGCGTCGTAAACTTCGCCGTTATAAATGCTGTCTGAGAGGATCGGGCCCTGGGCGCTTTTCCACGTCGCGTCGCTCGCGATGGTCGCACGGCGGCCGTTCTCCATTTCAACCTGGATCTGCACGATCGCGGCGCGCGAGGCGAACCATCCTTCCCCGAGCATCACGCCCTACTGCGTTTGCCCCCGCATGCAGCATGTCGGTGACGTCGTAAGTCGAATAGAGGACGCGTTTGTCGTAAGGCGTGTATGGCGAATCGAGCACGTGATCGCCGACCTTGTGGCCGTTGATCCGCAGTTCGTAGTACCCGATGCCGGCAACGTACGCTCGCGCGCGTACCGGCTTCGCATCCAAAGTAAACTCCTTGCGCACCTGATTCGCCGCCGCGAATCCATTTCGCCTGCCAGTCGGAGGCGGCCAGCAATCCCATGTCGAAATGCGCGTTCGCGCTGTAGGGACTTGCCTGATTCGCCTGGTCCCAATAGCGAACCTTCCACGTGTAACTCTTCCCGCTCTGAAGGGGCTTGCCCGCGTAAGCGATGTGCGTCGATTCGGGCGATGCGACTCGGCCCGAATCCCACACGACTTCATTTCCTCCTGACACGACGATCTGATATGCGGTCTGCGACGCGCCGCGCTGTGCGTGCTGAAGAATCCAGAAAAACCGCGGATTCGGCGTATCGATCCCCATCGGATCGGTCAGATATTCGCAGCGCAAACCCGACGGCGCAAGCTGCGCCCAAAGCGACGTGGACGCGAGAGTCGCAAACAGTAGCAGGCGAAGAGTCATGAGGATATTCTATTCCGCGGCCATCGGGTGCGTGACAATTAAGGGATGCCGCCGCTGCGAGGCTCATTCTGGGTGCTGGTGCTCTATGATGTGGCCGAAGAAATTCGCCTCGACCAGTTGCATGCCTTGCTCGGAGCCCAGGCAGTCCGCCCGCAGCCGAGCTTCAAGCATCCCGCGCCCGAATACGTACGTTTTGAGCGGCCTCCCGTCATCGAGTTTCCCGAGCCGGTGACCACTCAATCCGGCGAACGATTCGAAGCGCAGATCAAGTACTTCGATTACGGAATTATCAGTGTTGAGCTGACGCTTCAATTCGAAGCCGATTGGGACGAGCTGATTCGCCTGTCGAATCGGTGGGTGCTGGCGCCGGAGATGGAGAAACTCACCTCGGATTTGCTGCACGCGCGCCTTCCACGGGCGCTGCCCGCGCTCCACCAGCCGTATTCGGCGCAGCTCAGCGAAGACTATTACATGATTCAGATCCAGGAAGCGCTGGACGAGGCCGGCCAACCGATGGCGGCTGCTCGAATGCTGGCCACCTGCGGGGAGAGCATCGCGCAGATCGTGCGCGGCGAATCGATGCGTCTATCCGAGGCGGAGCGCAACGAAGTGCTAAATTCCAGCCTGTCCTACTATCCGACCGATCTGCTGGTCGCCGGATGGGTGGCGGCCTTGGTCTACGATACGCCGGCCGGCGCTGCGCCCACCATCCAGTTGCTGGAATACGCCAACACGCAATTGCTGGAATTCCGTCATTATGACGACGTGCTCACGCGCGTACTCGAGCGTGTCTATAAATCCCTGGAGCATCGCGGCACTGTACGCCGCTGGAAAATGGCAGGCGAGGCGGAACGGCTGAATACTCTGCGTCTGGACATCACGGAGCTGACCGAGCGCACCGACAACGCGATCAAGTTCCTGAGCGACATGTTTTATGCGCGCGCTTACCGCCTTGCCGCGCACCGCGTGGGCGTTACCGATTATCGAAACCTGGTGGAGCAGAAGTTGCGTATCGCCGGCGAGCTTTACGAATTCATGATGAATCAGTTTCACCAGGCGCGCGCGTTTGTACTGGAGGCCATGGTGGTGGCCATCCTGGTGATCGAGCTGGTTCACTTATTTCGCGGAGGCTGGTGATCCAGCTTCGAAGGAAGCTCGAAAGTCCCGTCCACCACTTCCACGAAGTTCCTCTCTTCGCGCAGGATGAAGCGCTTGGATTGCGCCATCTGGAAATTTTCGCGCGCTTCCGCGTCGGTTCTCAGCCGCGCCTTATAGGTTTCATAGGACGCGAGACTATCGAACGCAATCAATCCCCACGCGATGTCGTTGGTGCCTTCGTAGGGAAGAAAATATCCGATCAGATGTCCGCCGCATCGCGGGATAATGCGGCCCCAGTTCTCGGCGTACTTCTTGAAGTCCTCTCGCTGAAACGGGTCGATCTGATAGCGGATGAAGCATGCAATGGTCATCGATGTTCTCCTGGCGGGTGATGCGCCGCAACCGAGGGCCAATAAAGCCCACAGCGCCGCGCCGGCTCCCATGGCTTCGCGGCGGTCGATGGTCGGCATCCTTCGGTAAGGTACACCTTGCCGCGAGATGACACTTCGTTTAACATCAAAGTATGGATGTCGACGACGCGGTGTCCAGAATCGCCGCCGCCATCGGCGAGCCGGCGCGTGCGCGCATGCTTTACGGTCTGATGGATAATCATGCGCGAACCAGCACCGAACTCGCGGTGGTCGCCGGCGTGAGTCCGTCGACGGCCAGCGTACATCTGAACCGGCTGAAGACGGAGTGTCTGGTCAGAGTGCTGGTGCAGGGAAAGCATCGATATTACAGCCTGGAGAGCTCCGATGTGGCTCGCGCGCTGGAAGGCTTGAGCATCCTGGCGGGCGATTCTCGCGATAAGTTCGTGCCGACTACGCCAAATCGCCTGCGCGCCGCGCGGACTTGTTATGACCACTTGGCGGGCACATTGGGCGTTTCGCTTCACGACCGGTTCATGAAACTGGGTTGGCTCGAAACCGATTGCGGCAATTCCTACGATCTCACTGCGAAAGGCATCAAAGCGCTCGAGGCCCTCGGCGTCGATGTCGAAGGTGCCCGAAGCTTGAGGCGCCGCTTCGCCTACCCGTGCCTGGATTGGAGCGAGCGCCGTTTCCATATCGGCGGCGCGATGGGCGCGGCGATCCTGAAATTATTGCTCAAGAGAAAATGGATCACCCAGGATCTCGATAGCCGGGCGCTGTGTATCAGCAGCCTGGGAAGGCGCGAAATGCAGGCGCGATTCGGCCTTGACCAGTTCTGCTAACCGCGCATGATCAAATCCGATTCCGATTCGGGGGAAATGCGGAAAAACTCGAGAAAACGCCGGTGGTGCGTAGCCTTGTTCGATTCCAGGTGCGGCATCAGTGAGTGGGCCAGGTCCAGCACGCTCTTTCCGAGCTCGGAATTGTGCGGAAGCGGCGATGCGCTGAGGATAGAGCCCTGCACGCCGTGGTAATCGTTTGAAAAAGTGAGGCGGACCGGAACACCAACCGCGCCTGCGACTTCTGAATCCGTCACGCCGCTTTTCGCCTTCCGGTTGAGCAAAAGGCTGACGCGATCCTCCAGCCCCAGCTTCACCAACTGGCGCATCCGTGAAGCAGCCATATGGAGCGGAACCACCTCCGGAGTCGTTACTAGCAGAATTCTGCGGGATTCTCGCAACAAGGCCACCGAAAGCGGATCGAGACTGCTGGGCAGGTCGGCGCAGATGACCTCATATTGCGCACGCGCCATGGATAAGAGCCGCTGGAGATTCTCCGGATTCACGTCGGAGGGCGGATCCAGCCGGCCCGCATGCAAGACTTCCAGCTTCTCCCACTTCCCCACCATCTGCCCCCACAAGTCTTCATCCAAGCTGTCGGCGTGGTTCAAGGCGTCCACAAACGACGCGCTTTCCCCCAGATTGAGCAGGAACTGAACCGGACCGGCGGCAATGTCGCAATCGAGCAGCAATGTTCGCGCCCCAAATTCCTCAGAGAGCGCGCAGCTGGTACTGACCGCGATAGTGGTGGTGCCGGTGCCGGGCTTGGCGGGCAAGAAAGTATACAGATCGGCTTGCTTGAATGTCGCGATCGGATGGGTCGTCAGCCGCTGCCTGACCGCTTCCAAGGCCTCGCGTAAGGCCGTATCCTCGATCGGCGAGCTCACGTGTTCGCGGACGCCCAAGTGCATCACGCGGAGCAGGACATTGGCGTCCTCATGGGTTCCCGCCGTCATGATCGGAAAGCCGGGCATCAGTTCGTCGATCGATCTTGCCAGCGACTGCGAGCGCAGCAGATCGTCGACGCAGAACAGCAGGAGGTTGATTTTCCGGACGCGGATGGTCCGCAACAGGTCGTTTGCGGAAAGGCCCTCGACATAAACTTTGGCGAGCTCCAGATCCGGAACTCTCTTCAATGCGACTTCCAATTCGCGCGTCAATTGCGGATTTGAGGAAATCAGGACACAATGCAGCATGCTTTGCATATCGGCAGTTCCGGACGAGGATATAAGCCCGCGACGCCATCCTTAGCGTGACAGGTTACACGTCCGAGTCTTTTTTTCTTTCTTTATCTGTGCGCTCCGGCATGTAACCTCCACGAAAGGGAAAACATCTTTTCAATTGCGAGGACGGTTGAACCGGTAATCGGCGCTTCGGCCGAAGCGCAGGATATCCTCGAAAATTCAAGACAAGAGGAGAATGTTTTATGAAGTCCATCCAGAGGACCCTTGGTATTGCTACGTTCACGCTCGCCTTTGCGGCGATTGCCGCGGCCAATCCGGCTACGACGAAGCCGAATGAGCCGGCCTACAACCCGTCCACCGTCGTCGACGTCTGGGGCACCATCGCAGCCGTTCGGCAGGCGCCGGCGGGAAGTCCGCTCGAAGGAGTGCACTTGACCGTCAAAGCGAAGACCGGCACGTTCGACGTTTATCTCGCTCCAGCCGATTTTCTTCGAATCTTCAAGACCAATTTCCCGATCGGCGCCGAAGTCGAGGTAATGGGTTCCAAAGTTAAAGTTGACAATGCCGACGTGATTTTGACCCGCGAAGTGAGCGTCGGGTTCGCCGACATCACGCTGCGCGACGGCAATGGAGCGCCGGAGTGGAAGAACTGGGGAGTCGAGATCGACCCCGCTCTGGTCCAATAAGCCTGAGAATCGGGAGCGGGAATGCTATCGTGAAACTGTGGTTCGATTCGCCACTCAAGTTGCACTCGCGCTCCTGATCATGGCTGGTTTTTCTTCGCACGCTGCTGCCGCGTCGTACATGGATGTCGAGTATGGACGTCCCGCCGGCTACAGTCTGCGAATGGATATTCATGTTCCCGATGGCCGCGGACCGTTTCCCGCGGCCATCGTCGTTCATGGAGGCGCTTGGGTGGCGGGCGATCGAAAACACAGCGTTCAGCCGCTGTTGCAACCGCTCTCCGATGCCGGGTTTGCCTGGTTCTCGATCAGCTACCGGCGCGTGAATCCGGCGGATTACGGCTCCAAGCCCGCCATCGCGACCGCGGCCTTGCTCGGAGGCGCTGTGGACGATGTGCGGCAAGCCGTCGCTTTCGTGAAAGAGCACGCCGCCGAGTATCAAGTGGACCCCGCCAGGATCTCCTTGGTCGGCGAGTCTGCCGGTGCGCAGCTCTCTGCCATGGCAGCGCTGAAGCCGGGTCCTGACGGAAACGTGGATGCCGTCGTCGGATTATACTGTCCGAGCGATCTGGTGACTCTGATTCAGACCATGCCATTCATCCCGGACTCCCTGCGGCAAGCAGTGAAAGGTACACCCTTCGAAGGCCTGCTGTTCGCATATCTGCGCGAATTGTCGCCGATGAACGCGGTTCATCCCGGTGCTCCGCCGTTCCTGCTGATTCACGGCACCGCCGATACCGTGGTCCCGTTCCAGCAATCCGTGGATATGTGCAACAAGATGCGGCAAGCAGGTGCGAAGTGCGACGTCTACCCAGTCGACGGAGCCGGTCACGGCCTGAAATTTTGGGAAGCCGCCAAACGGCTGACCACTTATAAGAGCGAAATGATCGACTGGCTCAAGCGACGGGAACCTGTGGTACCGTCTGACCAATGAGCCCGCATCTCGGAAAACTCACATCCGCATCCTGCCTCCTGTTTTTCGCCGCCGCGAACGCGCCGGCGCAGCGTCCCTCCATCGATTGGGACAAGCAGAAAACCGAAATTCTGGCCCACTACCGCGCGCTGGTGCAGATGGATACCAGCGAGCCTGCGGGAAATGAAACCAAAGCCGTCGAATATCTGAAGAAGGTCTTGGAGGCGGAAGGGATTCCCACCAAAACATTCGCGCTCAATCCGAGCCGGGCGAATCTGGTCGCGCGACTCAAAGGCAACGGGAGCAAGAAACCGCTTCTGATTCTCGCCCACACGGATGTGGTCGCCGTCCAACGCGAGAAGTGGCCCGTGGACCCGTTCGGCGCGATTCGCAAGGATGGATATATCTGGGGCCGAGGCACGCGCGACGACAAACCCAACCTCGCGGCCAATCTGATGGTGATGTTGCTGCTGAAACGCGGGAATGTGCCTCTCGACCGCGATGTAATCTTCCTGGCCGAAGCCGGCGAGGAAGCCGACGTCACCGGCGTCGGCATCAATTTCATGGTGAACCAGCACATCGAGGACATCAATGCCGAGTATTCTCTCACCGAGGGCGGCGGCGCGACGCTCGACGGCGGGCACGTCACCAGGGTGAGTCTGGGCACGGCGGAAAAAGTCCCGGCGCGCGTCCGTTTGGTCGCCACCGGAACCTCCGGGCATGGTTCCGTTCCGCGACTGGACAACGCGCTGATTCACCTGGGCGCCGCAGTCGAGAAGGTTGGCCGCTGGGAAACGCCCATGCGTCTGAACGACACCACGCGAACTTATTTCGAAAAGCTGGCCACCATTAGTACGCCGGAGAAAGCGGCTCGGTACAACGCTCTTCTGAACCCGCAGCGCGCGGCGGCGGCTCAGCGTGAACTCGCCGAAAAAGAGCCCGGACTTTATTCGATGTTGCGAACCTCAGTCGTGCCCACGATGATGAAAGCCGGAGTCGGTCCAAATGTAATCCCTTCGGAAGCCGAGGCCACCCTCGACATCCGCGCCCTGCCGGATGAAGATATTCCGAAATTCTATGAAGAGATGAAGCGCGTCATCGACGATCCGGCCGTAAAGATTGTGCCGTTGCCCGCGACGCGTCCACCTTCGCCCGCATCGCGTCTCGATACCGAAATGTATCGCGTCCTGGAACAAGTAAGCCGGCAAATGTATCCGGGCGCGACGGTGTTGCCCACCATGTCCACCGGAGCGAGCGACAAAGCGCAGCTGCGCGCCAAAGGAATCCAGAGTTACGGAATCGGACCTTCTTCCACTGAAGAGGACAACATCAATTACGGAGCGCACAGCGACGTAGAGCGCCTTCTCGAACCGTCTCTCTACAACTTTGTCGAGTTCACCTGGAGAGTCGTGACCGCGATCAGCGTTCACAAGTGACCGTTTCCGGCAACTCTGGATTCGCTCGAACCCGCGGGATCCACCGCTTCCTTTGGTCGCGGCTCGTTTTAGTTGCTGATGTTTGAGAGAGCTGGCAACGAGCCGCGACCAAAGGAAGCGGTGGATGCTGACTTTTCACACAGACTCGTAAGCGAGCGAATCAGAAAGCTCGATACGGAGCGACTTCACTATTGAAATGACCGGGACAGCCCCCTAGGCGCTCAATATTTGTTGCGCTGCGCGCCGGCCCTGCATCAGCGCTCCCGTCGCGTTCTGATGCCCGTTCAACTCCGCGTGCGCGATAGCGATCCGGCCGAAGCCTTTTTGCACTATCTCCCGCGCCGCCGGCTTCCCGTCGCGGCCGTAGTAGAATCCCGGAGGCTGAATCACCCGCGCGTGTCCCCAGCGATTCAGAATGATTCCGGCAATATCCTTCACTGGATCGAACCCCGCGTCCCGGAACAGCATCGTCATTTGCGTGCGTATCTGGCGTTCGTAATCCGCATAGCTGGTGGCGAGCATCCGCGTTCTGCCCAGGTTTCCTTGTTGGGCTGCCGGACGCCCTGGACTATAAAGGCCCAAATAGAAAGTCAGCACGGTCGGCCGGTCCGGATGAAGCGGCGGATGATAGGAGCCCGCCACCATGTTCTGCCGGATGTTGCATGACCATCCGAACGCGCCGCCGAAGTACCGCACCGCCGGCGCTTCCAATTTATAAAGGAAGCGCCAATTGGTCAGCGCGACGTTGACGCTCATCGCCGGGGCGTATTGAAACTCGTCATACGCGGCCCGGATGTTCGAAGGAAGGTCCGCGATCGTATGCCGGTTCACCCAACCCGGCGATGCCACCACGGCCGCCCGCGCACGCGTGCGATACAGTTGCCCGCCTTTTTCGTAAACCACCACCACGCCGGAGCCTTCGTGCGCCACGCGGATCACCGTCGCGTTCAGCCGGATGCGCGCCGGCGTATCCTTCTTGTCGAGCGCATCGAAACGAATGGACTGATTCAGCACATCCGTGAAACTCAATTCGCCCGGCATCGATTCGGGAATCAGAGACCGGACCAGGTGCCGCGCAAACGTCGTATTTCCGCCGGGAAAGGAAATGGTCGCCCGCGCGTTCATCGGACTCACCAGGTTATGGCCCGCTCGCGCGCAAACCGCGTCAGGACTCGCACCGCAAATCAACCCGACCACCGGTTCGACGAACTGAGTCACCTCCGGATTGAGGCCAAGATCACCTTCGATATATTGCTTATACGTGATCGTGTCGAGGTGCCGGCGAACTTCCTCGTTCCCTCCGGTGGTCGTCCGCCATTTCATCAAATCGCGTTTCACGTTTTCAGAAAACGGAGCGTCTTTAAGCCCATTCGCGAAAATATTCCGCGCCCAAGCCCGTTTCGGCTGATCGAAGAAGTATCCGACGTCCACCTGCGTGTCGTTGATCCCATCCATGTGCGAATAGTTGTCGCGGGGGATGCGCAACGGCTTCAAGTCGCGATCCCATTCCTGCCACGTGAACTCGCGCGGGATTTTCAGCTCGGTGAACAGCTCATCCATCTGCGATCCCGATGCTTCGGCCGGGACGCCGAAATCGTTCGACGCCTGGGGCCCGATCAGCCGCTGGCCGTTCACCAGGAACTCATTCTGCTTGCAATGCCCGCCGAACATGGGGTGATTTTCGAGGATCAGACAGCGCTTCCTGCCTCCGGTGGCTTTCGCGAAATAGTAAGCCGCGCCCAGTCCGCTCAATCCGCCGCCGACCACCAACAGATCGAACGATTCGCCGGTATCCACCACGTCCGGTCCGAGCGCGTTATAGGCCCCATCGCGCAGCTTGTGCCCGACCGACAGCACCGGCCATGGGTCGCCGTTCGACGCGGCATAATCTCCCACCCCGCCATATCCGGTGAACGTGTCTCGTTCCTGTGCAGGAGCGGGCTGACTGAGCAGCGCCGCTCCGAATCCGAGCAGCGTATTGTTGAGAAAATCCCGGCGCATAATCTTTGCGCCCATGCCTAAAGTTTTCTCTTCCATCGACTCTTAGCTTAGATGAAAGGCTTGCGCGAGTTTTTTCCGCGCGGATGAGCCGGGTTCGCGTCGGATTGCGCGTCATAGAGCATTGGAGACAGATCAGCCGATCGTCAACCATATGAAGATCAGAACCTTTCCGCGGATGAATTGGAGCTTAAGGAAGGCGGCGCAACCGGCGTCGCGATCGGGGTTGCCTTCGTCATCGCCGGAGCACTTGGCGGGTACTATCTGCGCAATGCCAATCCCTACGCGGTCTGGATTGCACTGGCCGTGATCGTCCTCGGCATCGGCGTGACCCTGATGAGTTCTTCCATCACTGTGAACGCCAACCGCGCAAGCGGCCAGCTTCGCTACCAAAAGAAACGCCTGTTGGGGGCAAAAGAGGCGACCTACGCTATCGCCGACGTTTTTCGAATCGAGACTCGCAAGCAATGGCGCATGGAAAACGCGCCTTCGTCAGGGGATGGGAACCCTCCGGCGCAGCAGCCGGCCCTGGTCGCGCAGTCGGTGATTGTTTTTAAAGACGGACGGGAACTCGCCTTGGATCATCAGAAGACTTCTTCCACCACGTCAGTCGGCTCGACCGTTTTAATGAGCGGCCAAGGAGCCGAGACCGCCATGGCGGCGCAAGTGGCAAGATTCCTGAACGTTCCCTTTCAGGAGATCGCCCCTCCGAACATGGGGATGGGAATCAACATCATCGACGGTCCGGGAGTGTAAATTCAACATTTTAAATATGTTTAGCCTCCGGCGAGAGAGCCGTATCGATAAATCGCTTGGTGCGGTTGCTATTCTATAGGAAGATGCAAAAGCACCAAGCCACTCTTTCTGCTTTCCAGTTTAGAAGGTCCAAGGCGGACCTCATACAGGTGTTCAACGAAGGCTCGTACCTGATGGCGGAGTACAACGAGCGTACCGGCGTCGTGAGCTGGCAGCGCCTGCTGCTTGCCGGGCAGAGGGAGATCGTCGAGAAGTGGTTGCGCGAGCGCTATCCTGTTCAAACGCCGCCGGCGCCTGCCGCTGTTCCCAAACCCGCAGCGGAGACTCGCCGGACACGGCCGCACCGCAAGAGAGTCTCGCGCTAACGTTCAGTGCGCCCGCTTGAAGTACTGCGCGGCGCGCTCGCCGTTCGGCGGCCGCTCGATTTTTGAGGGTGCCTAAATTCTTGCGCCTGCCTGTTCTTGCGTCTTTCGTGCGCGAATAAAGCCGATATTCGCCGGACTTCACTTTCGCATCATGCCTGATTCCCTTTCACAGGTGCGCTCCAATGGGACAGCATCGGCCGGGACGAATTCCGATGGCGCGTGATTCTAATGGTTCGGCGACCCGCCTGTACCCCAAGGCCGAACATGAGCACCGATATCAGCAAGACGCTCGAAACCACGGCCACGCTCATCAGGGGCACGAAGAAAAGGAAAGCCGCGAAGGCAGCAGCCAGCAGAACTCCGGACAAACTCGCGATCCACGCCATCAAGTTGAATCTCATTGGATCTCCAAATCATTGGCGGCGGAAACGATTTCCCGTACCCGCCGCCCGGACAGAATCTTAGTGCTTCGAAGCGTGCTGGCGTTCGGCGGTCCGTGTGCGGCCTCGCGGGCCGTCGAACTGAGTCGACTTCAACCACTCGTCGGCTCTCTTTTGAGCTTCTTCCTTCGCGATCCCGTAGCGTTCCTGCAGTTTCCCGATCAGGGTCTCACGCTGTCCGTCGATCACTTCCAGATCGTCGTCCGTGAGCTTGCCCCACTGCTGCTTCGCTGCACCCTTCATTTGTTTCCATTGACCCGTCATCTGGTCGGTATTCATTCCTGTGTCTCCTTTTCGATTTATAAAAGTGCGCCGACGCATCATAGGCAGCAAGAGCAGGGCCATCAATGCAGGATGAACAACTTTCGACCATCGTAACTCGATGCGCTGCACTTTTTTACCGAGGTGACGCTACAATCACGCCAGATTTGCCGGACATGAGATTACTGGGCTTGCCCGAGCCGCTGAAGCCGCACAGAAAGGCGTTAGCGCTCGGGATATTTGCGGTTATTGGCGACGCGGCGGCCAATCTGCTGGAACCGTGGCCGCTGAAGATCGTTCTAAAGCCGGGGTGGAGATCAAAATCATCGACCGGCTGAGCGAGAAAGTCAAAGACGCGGTCCAGGAAGTGGTGGAGGTCGAAACGCGGTGAGAAATCACACATTTTGTCTTAGTGAGAGACAATCTGGAATATGGCTCCATTCCATCGCCGTGATTTTGTGGGCGCGCTGGCGCTCGCTCCCTGGATGATCGACGGTGCGGCGCAAGGGGAACCCGCGCCGGATGACGATGGCGCAAAGGACGTTACGCGAAAGCTGGCGCGATACGTAGTGTCCGCTGGCGCTTCGGATGTGCCGAAGGCGGTGCGCCAGGAAGCTCGTCGCACGCTTCTGAACTGGGTGGGCTGCGCCGTCGGAGGTTCGCGACACCAGACCGTAGATATCGCGATTGCGGCTCTTTCGGCATTTTCGGGGCCGGCACAGGCCAGTGTGCTTGGCCGAAAGGAGCGCCTTGACGTTCTGCACGCCGCATTGATGAACGGCATCAGCTCGCACATTTTCGATTATGACGACACGCATCTGAAGACCATCATTCATCCCGCAGGACCGGTCGCGTCGGCGATTCTGGCGCTTTCCGAACATCAGGCCGTTTCCGGGATCGAGTTTCTGAATGCGCTGGTGCTGGGTGTTGAAGTCGAATGCAGGATCGGCAACGCCGTCTATCCCGCGCATTACGACGTCGGGTGGCACATCACGGGCACCACCGGCGTATTCGGAGCGGCCGCCGCGGCCGGCAAGCTGCTCGGCTTGACCGAGCAACAAATGGTATGGGCGCTGGGCATCGCGGCGACGCAACCGGTCGGCCTGCGGGAGATGTTCGGAACCATGACCAAGAGCTTTCATCCCGGCCGTGCGGCGCAAAATGGACTTACGGCAGCGCTGCTCGCCTCGCGCAACTTCACCAGCTCCGATCATGGGATTGAGGCAAAGCGCGGCTGGGCCAATGTGCTCAGCACCTCGCGGAATTACGGTGCGATCACGGAAAAGCTGGGCCAGACGTATGAAATCTCGCTCAATACCTACAAGCCATTTGCGTGCGGAGTGGTGATTCATCCCGCGATCGACGGCTGTATCCAGCTCCGGAATGAAAACAAACTCACCGCCGATCAGATCCGCGGAGTCGAACTCAGAGTACATCCGTTGGTGCTGGAGTTGACCGGCAAGAAGGCTCCGCAGACCGGACTTGATGGCAAGTTCAGCGTGTATTACGCGGTTGCCGTCGCGATCGTGCAAGGGGCGGCTGGGGAGAAGCAGTTCATCGATCGACTGGTGCACGACCCCACGGTCATCGGGCTGCGCGACCGGGTGGTGACCATTGTCGACCCTGCGATTCGCGAAGATCAGGTCCGGATCGCGCTGACTCTCCAGGATGGCAGGCGTCTTGAAAAGTTCGTCGAGCATGCGATTGGCAGCGTCGAGCGTCCGCTGACCGACGCGGCCCTGGAGGCAAAACTCACGGATCTTGCAGAAGGAATCTTGACGCCAGACGGGATCCGGCGGCTGATCGACCTGTGCTGGAAAGTCGACGAACTACCGGCGGCTGCCGAAATCGCCAAGGCCGCAGCGATCTAGCGGCGCTATTCACCCGACGCGAAACGTTTGAAAAAGCTGTTCTGGTTCCAATGAGGACGGCCGGGTGCGTTCGCCACGCGCGCGCCCAGATCAAGCAGGATGCGATTGAACTCAGCCGCCGCGGTCTTGTCCACGGGTTGGCTGAGGTCGTCCGAAGGCGCGTGATATCGATTCTTCAGCCAATCCTTCGCGATCGCCCCTTCCGGCGACCCGGGAATATAGCCGAACTTAAACGCCAGCGCCGGCACTCCCTGCTTGATGAAGCTGTACTGATCGCTGCGGATGAACAGATTACGATCCGGCTCCTTATCGGCCTGAACCTGCACTCCGGCCTTTTCGCAGACGGCGCGAATGTCGTTCCCGAGTGTCGATTCAGCCAGACCTTGCACTTCCAGATATTTCAACGGAAACAGCGGCAGAAACATATCCATATTGATATCGGCGACGATGTCTTTCTTCGGCACGGTCGGATAACTGGCGAAATAGGTGGAGCCGAGTTCTCCTTTTTCCTCCCCAGTGACCGCAACGAAGATCACGCTGCGCTTCAGATGCAGATCACGCTCCTTCATCATCGTGGCGATCTCGATCAGCGACGCTACGCCCGAAGCATCGTCCATCGCGCCATTGTAGATGCGATCGCCGTTGATGGGCTGGCCGACACCCAAATGATCGAGGTGCGCGCTGAAGACGACATATTCGTTCTTAAGCTTCGGATCGCTACCGGGACGCAAGGCCACCACGTTTTGCGATTCCACTTGTGAATGACCCAGCTTCACACTCGCTCGAAAGCCCACATTCAGCGGGAAATGCGGCAGTGGCCGATCGGCGTCGGCGAGATTCAACATCTCCGCGAAGGAATGGCCGGAGGCGGCGAAAATCTTCTCCGCATTCGCCGGATTCACGGTGATCGAAAATTGCACGCCCTGCGTCTCGATCAGCTTCTTGTCCGCGAAGCTCATAGTGGGATTCAGGCGCGCGAGTTTTGCGCGATCCCACGGAATGTCCATCGACTTCGGATTCGCGATCGTGGCCATGCCGATGACGCCGGCTTTCTGAAACGCCTTCCATCGCTCACCTGCGGAGGAATAATGCGCCTTCAGCGGGCTCGGAATGGAGCTTGGGCCGCCGTTCAAGAACACCGCGATCTTGCCCTTCAGATCGAGCCCGGCGAGCTCATCGATATTCATCTCGGGAATGACGAGCCCGTGACCTACGAATACGGCGGACGCGTCCACGTGGGGAGTCAAGTCGGCGCGCAGGCTGAAGGATGCATCTTCGCCCAGCACCAGCGGAGTCGCTTTTCCGTCGCGCACCAACGCGAGGTTGGACGCCGGTTCATCGATGGAACGCACGTCGAATTTCACGCTTTGGAAATAGCCCGAAGTGCCGGCGGGCTTGAGTCCGGCGCGCTCGAACTCGCCTGATACGAACTGAGCCGCGCGACGATGGCCTTCGCTGCCAGTATTGCGGCCCTCCATGTTGTCGTCCGCCAGCACCTGAATGTGCGACCACCAGCGCACGCCTTCCTGGGCAACGTCGGCGGCAAAAAGCAGACCGGTGGACGCAGAAGAGTAATGATGATAGAGCGCATGGTCGAATTATAGCCCTGCACTCGATGGGGTTTGCGTTCGTAGCGTCTGGAGCTTCGGATTGCTCTCGTACGGACGCCGCGGGGAATCGCACATCGCGGTCTTCTTCGTTCGTTACACCTCGGGAAAGACTTGCCTGGCGATTGCGATGGACGCGGACTCCTGTTGCAATGGCCGAAAGCGTGGATCGACATTCAAGTAAACCAACCACGGTTCGCGTTCTTCCAATGCAGATTGGAGCAGCTTCAACGCTTCATCCCGGTTTCCTAACCCGAGTTGCATCAGCGCGCGGTCGTAATTCGAACTCCAGACGCCGCGGTCCCGCAATTCATCGAGCGTGTCGGTAACTTGCCGCACTTGCTCGGGCTGGTTCGAAAGAGCGTAAACGTACCCAAGCGACGCTAGGCACTCGAGGCGATCCCGGCGTGATCTGGTCGATCCGTTTCAGCAGGTCTACCGCGGCTTGCGACCACCCCACCGCCGCCAGCGCCATGCCACGCGTCCATAGCAGCCAGCTTGAGCCAGCCTCTTTGTTCACCGGCTGCTCGGTGAGTTCCAGCACGCGCTGATGTTCCCCGGCAAAATATAAGGTCAGCGCCTCGGCCTCCTGGAGGAACGGAGCGGGAGCAAGTTCGCGAGCCTGTGCGATCTCGGCTTGTGCCGCTGGCATTCGCCCGGTCGGAATCAGCACGGCAAGAGCCCGCCACAAATGTCCGGCGCCGGAGTACGGGTCGGTCTCGATCGCTTTTCCAAATTGCGACTCGGCCGCCGGCCACCGCCAGTCGAAAAAAGCTTCCGCCATTCCCAGGCACAGATGCGCTTCCGACCCCATCTCGTCCATTTCCAGGGCGGTCTTCGCGGCGGCGCGGGCCAACGGCCACGCTTCGATTGGACGGCGCAAGCCTAGAAATGCCTGCAGGGCGTAAACATGGGCGAGTCCGGCGTGCGCCGCCACCAATCGGGGATCTCCTTCCATCGCGTCTTGAAAAAGCTGGGCGCTTTCCGCCAGTGTTTCCGCGGTGAACTTGGCCGCCAGGAATTTTGCGTGCGAGCAGGCATTGCGGGCGTGCACTTTTTGCTCGATCTCCGATTGCCGGCTCTCCCTGGTTTGGAAACGCGGAACGTATTGTCCTTTGGGAAGCTCGATCACTACGGCGTCTTCGGTCCCGCCGTTGCTGTAGTATTCTTTCAACTTCGCACGCAGGCGGCTGGCCATGACACGAACCAGCGAATCCCGCCGCGGGTCATAGGTTCCGGGTTTATTCAGCACCTCTGTGCCGATGATGTACTCCTTCAGCGCGTCGGCATTTCCTTGAAGTGTCTGTTCTACCGTGAATTGGAGCAGACGGCGCAACTTCTTTGAGCGCAAGAATTTCTGATCGGCCAGGATCCGCGCCAATTCATTTTGAACCGCTTCGGAAGAAAACGGTTCCGGAATCAATGGAGAATCGTCGCGTTTCACTTAGGCAGCTCTGAAGAGTAGATGGCTGTGCGTGCTTCGGCGTGACATTTCTTCTTGAAGCAGGAAAGAAATGCACATTCCGACTTCATGGCGCCTCCAGCATTCGAATCACTCCCTGCTCGGTTTGTCCGATTGCCCTCGCCAGTGCCACGCGGGCGAGGTTGAAGGCGTAGAGAGCCGTGATGTAATCCTGCTCCGCCGTCGCGACCGACTCCTGCGCCTGCACCACCTCGATCGTGTCCGTCACACCCGCCTGAAACCGGTGCTGAGCCTGCTCCACCGTATCTAAAGCCAGCGCGCGGCTGGAATCGGCGACCTTTAGCTGCTGGATGGCTGTGTTCAGGTCCAGAACCGCATTCCGCACGTCTTGCTCGGCTCGACCTTTGGCGTCGGCAAGCTCCGCTTTTCTCTGCGCCAGCGCGGCGTCGGCTTGCCTGACGTCGGCTCCAATTCGCCCGGAGCGCATGATCGGGAACCGGACGCCGCCCGACGCCATGAAGGTTGTGCGGGCATCGTTGCCGGGGTTGATGCCAATGATTCCGTAGTCGGCTGAAACCTCGATCGACGGATAATACTCCCCAACGGCCGCATTTTTCGCAAATTCAGACGCCTTCACCTGAGCTTCCGCGGCTTTCACGTCGGGCCTGTCCTTCCACGCTTGCTGGATGAGAAGGTCGACATCGGGTTGAGGGGGCTGGCGATACGGAATCGTGCTGGCGAGCGTGAATGCTTGCCCCATCGGCATTCCGATCAAGCGCGCGAGGCTGATCTTTTGTTTATCGAAGTCGTTCTGGAGCGACGTGAGTCTCAGTTGCTGCGTCTGCAACTCCACTTGGCTGCGGTTAACGTCGATGCGCGCGTTCAGGCCGTTGCGATTCTTGTCGACCGCCTGCTGAAGCACGGCTCGTGCGGTTTCAATCTGCGCCATCGCGGTTTGAATCCGGGCAGCCGAAGAAATAAGCTGCAAATACGACCCGGCCACAGCCAGTGAGATAAGTTCCCGGCTATCCTGAATGGACAGCTCCGCGGAACGGGCGTTTTCCCGGCCGGCCTTCCAGTTCCTGACGCCCGTCGCACTGAGGCTTTCCGTAAACGTCGCCCGGGCATCGAAGTAGTTGAAGGGACCGACGACGCTTGGAAAATTGAACCCGGGTACGCGGAACCGCAACCCCTCCGCCGCCAGATTAATCTGCTGCACGGATTCCCGGAGGCTCCCGTTGATATCCGGCAGCAGTTGTGCCGCCGCCGCCAATTGAAGGCCCCGTGCTTGCTTCCCGGCCTGGGTCGCGCTGATTGCGCCCAGGTTGTACTGAATCCCCCGCTTGACTGTCTCCTCCATCGTCAAAGCTACGGGTTGCGCTGTAACAGCGCCTGCCGGCACGCTTCCTTGATACACCCCTTGAACCTGAACAGACGGATTGATAGTGCTTACGGAATTCGCCCCTTGCGCCGTCTGAGGCGCTTGGACCGGCTGCACGGATCCGCTTTGGGACCGCCCTGAAAGCGGAAGCTGTTGCGCTTGCGGCACTTGCCCCGGCGGCGCCGGCGAGCCAAATTGCGCATGCAGCATGGAAGAAGCCAGCAGCAAGAGGAAACTTCTTCGTTTTCGTTTACGGATATGAATCTCCTGTCAGGATAGATCGCCGAAACTCGGTAACGTTTCGGCGGTTCAACGAACGCATCCTGACGCGCGCGGCTCCGAATCGGCGAGAACCGAATGGCGCTGCTCGCCAACTTGTGCGAGCCGCGACGCGAGGCAGTGGTCGATCTGAGCGTGTTGAAAAACTCCGAAAATCGCTGCTCACGAGGCTGTGTGAAAGCCCGCTGACTTTTCACACACACTCTCACGTGCGCGACTCGGAAGCCAGTCGAGCCGTCGGCCGTGAGGTAGCGATGCGGGCCGTGGGTTTTTCGATAAGCCCTTAACGGGCTTTTCACGCGGACTCGTCAGAGAGTGGACAGATCATAAGACCCGTGCAACGTTGCGAGCGTTGCAGAGAAACTAAATGGCCGCGAGAGCCGGGCTAGTTTCCAAATTCGACGGTGACGCGCAATCCAAGAGGGAGCGCCTTGGCGCTGTCTTCCAGTTGCGCAGTGATCTCCAAAACATCGCGGTCGCTTTTGTCCGCGGGATCGCCGGTGAGCACAGACTTCTTTCCCATCATCGGCGACATTCGCGTTACCGTGCCCTTGAAGGTCCGTCCGGAATAGGCCGCCGAAGAGATCTGCACCTGTTGGCCAAGGTGTACGTTGGCCACGTCGCGCTCATCCACCTCGGCGCGCACGCGGCGGCCGGTGAGGTCGGCCATGGTCAGGATGGGGCGTGGGGAACCAAGGGCAAACGATTCGCCCTTGTTGAAGAATACGCGCAACACGGTGCCTGTGATGGGTGCGCGGACCACGCACTTGCTCAGCTTATCCTGCGCGAGTTTGATTCGCTCCGTGGCGGCGCTCAGATCCGCGTCGGCCTTGGCCACTTCTTCTGTGAGAGGTCCGGCGTTGACCAGTTCCTCATTGCGCTGGGCGCGCTGGTATTCCGCCGCGGCAACGTCACGATCGCGGCGGGCAGCGTCGAAGGAGGCGCGCGAAATCTCGCCCGCATCGGCCAGCCCTTTCAGACGATCGTACTGAGCAGTGGTTTGCGCCAGCACCGCCTTGGCGGCGGCCGTGTGCTGCGCCGCTGCCGCGCGCTCTTCCGCGCGGCTGCCTCGCAGCAGGCGCGCACGCCCCTGCCGCAGGCTCTCCGCCTCCGCCGCGGCGACCGGCAAAGTCGACTGCAGGTCCGGGCAATCCAGTTCGGCGAGGACCTGTCCCCTCGAAACCTTCTGCCCCTCGTGGACCCGGATCGACTGGATCACTCCGTCCGTGGCCGCGCCCACATCGACGGCGTCGGATTGCCCCTCAATCCGTCCCGGACTTGCCAGCTTAATCGAACGGGACGGATCCTGAGCGGACCGCACCGAGGCGCTGGTCGGGACCGTCGTGGGCCCGTAGATAACGAACGCGGCAGCCAGAAAACCGGCTACGCCAATGAGTATTCGGAAGGACGCTTTTCGCATTGAATGTTTCTCCTATCCCCAACCGGACGCCCGTCTTCTAAAACGATAGTCCGGTGCGCAAAGTGATTCCAGCGATGGTCGTGCGAAACCACCACAACCGTACGGCGTTGTTCAACTGCAAGACTTCTGAGAATCTCGCCGATCTGCACGCTCGCCTTCGCGTCCAGCGAAGCGGTCGGCTCATCGGCGAGAACGATCGACGGATTCAGCAACAGGGCGCGGCCGATGGCAACTCTTTGCTTCTCGCCGCCGCTGAGCTGATCGGGCTTCAGATCCAGTTTGGCGGCGAGTCCGAGATCGGCCAGCAACTGCTTCGCGATCGGAACATATTTATGCCGGGAACCGGAGATGTCCGCGCTGACGAGGACATTTTCAAGCGCGGGCAAAGCCTGAAACAAGCGGAACGCCTGAAAGATAAATCCAATGTGCCGGCGCATCCGCGTGCGCTCGGGCTGGCTCAAGCCGCTTACCTCGGAGTCTCCGATGAATACCGATCCTTCGTCGGGCGTGAGCAGGCATCCCAGCAGAGACAACAGCGTGGTTTTGCCGCTGCCGGATGGCCCCATGACCAGAGTCAATTCTCCGGCGGCAAAGGAAAGCGAAGTCCGGTCGAGCGCCCGCGTCCGGTTGCCCTTGGGTCCATAGGAAACGCTGACGTTTTCTACGGCCAGCATCCGGTCACGCACGGAACACCCTGGCAGGCTCGACGGCCAGCGCCGCGCGAACCGAAAGAACGGATGCCAACATGCAAATCGCCAGTGCGAGCGGAAAAGTCGCCCACGGCAGCCACGCGGGCGTCGACAGCCAGGGGATGACGGAGCGGGCCTGACGGATCATGGGCGCACTCAGCAGCACGCCGAGCAGAAATCCCGTGATTCCACAGGTGATCGCTTGTCCGACGATGACCCGAATGACAAAACCGTGGCTCGCACCGATCGCCTTGAGCGTTGCAAATTCTTCAATACGCTCCATCGTCGTCGCGTACACGGCCTGGGAAACCACCGCCAGTCCGATGATAAAGCCGAGAAGAGCCGCGGCGAGGATTGCGCCGCCCGCGCCGGTCTGTGACGTCCAGTACACTTGCGCCTTTCGGGCGAATTCCGCTTTCGTCCATATATCGGCGGTAGGCAAACGATCCTTTAGGCGCCGCTGGACTTCCTCGACCGCCGCGCCCGCCTGCGTGCGGACCAAAATGAACATGGTCTCCGCCGGCCGCAGGTCCGCGTAACGCGCGGCATCGGGATAAGACGTGAATACATAGGGAGTTCCGAGGAACGAACTGAAGCCCAGAGTCTGCCCGATCACGGTGGCGCGCCGGTCGTTGATTTCCACCGCGAGAGGAAGTTGTCCGGCCGGATTCAACAGATGACTGCTGCTCTCATCGATGAGCAGCGACTCGGGTTCGATCGCCCGATCTTCGCCCAAGACCTTAGGAAGTGGAAATCGCGGGCCCGCGCCGGGGTCCGCGCCGATCATGGTGACGAGTTGCTGATCTCCAGTGGTCTTCCTGAATTGTACGATGCGGGTGCAGATGCGGCTGGTCGCGGCGACACCCGGAACCCCGTGCGCCAGGTCGACGAAACGGCGCTCGATGGTGACTGGAAATTCGAAACAGGACGCGCCACGGCCTACAATCCAGATGTCCGCGTCGCTAGCGTCGATGATCCTCGATGACGCCGCCAGAAATCCCACCAGAATGCTGCCCTGAATCATCATGAGCAACGTCGCGCAAGTAATTCCAGCCACGGTCACCAGAAACCGCGTCCGGTCATGCGCGATATTGTGCCAGGCCAATCTCATTCGCTTGATTACCTTGCCGCCGGACGCCGCGGGGCGAGCAGCTTGACCGGATTGGGAAGGAACAAGCCCGTGCGGGAGCGGTACCGTTCATACGTTCCAGCCAGGGGACTGCGTGTGAACTTCTCCTCTTCCAGTTTCGCCGCGCGCACATAAATGACCAGCATCACGGCGACCGTCGGCAGAAGCCAGGTCTGGGCGGTGGCGACGAACCCGGCTGCCCAGGCTAGCAGGTAAGAACAATAAAAAGGATGGCGGACAAAGCGGTATGGTCCGTGCTCCATCAGGTGCTCCGGCGTATCCGGTGAAAATGCAGCGGATAGGGGACGCGGCGAGTTGCTGCGCAGAGCCCACCAAAACAGCGTCAGCGCGGCCAGATAAAGCAGAGCCGCGGACAGGCCTCGACTCCATGGAATCGCGGGAGACAAAGCGATTGCAGCAAGATGCAGAATCGCGAAGGCAATTCCGCAGGCGCTGATAAGTTTCATTCCGGCGGTAGAGCCGGCCGGGCGCGCGAAAAACTTGCGCATGGCCCAACCGAAACTCGCCAGGCACGCCAACAACAAACCCGCGGAAAGCAGCGCCCCTGCGTACGGCATCACGCCGCCCCCGCGCTTCTTCGCAGGATCGTGGCACTACGCGCTTTTCTGAGATCTACTCTGGGAGATACACCCATACCCATTACCCAAAACAACGGCTGTCCGCCGTCGAAACTGTATGGCCAGACCAGCCTGCGGCAGCGGTGAATGCGCGCGGTTCTTCGACAGGCGGAACGCTGTTGGTAAACACCGGCAGCGAAAGAATCTCCGTTTCAAGCCGGTCGATAAACCGAGCGTAGCGAGGATTCGGAGTCCACGAGCAAAAGCGCAGAATTTCGATCTCACGCTTGTACTGTGGATCGTAATAGGGCGGAAGCAACCGGCGGCCGCGTTCGAGCGAACGGCCGCCGATTCGTTTCAGAATCGAGGCCGAGCAATTGCCGTGGTTCGCGGTGGTGATGCCGATGGCTCCGCCCAACGTTCGGGAAAGCGCGTACATCACCAGAGCCATGCGCAGAGCCTCGGAGGTGCAGTGAAATCGCTCCAGCAGGGCCCAGCCACCGACCTCGACGTACGGAAGGTTCAAGCGGCGCGCCAGCTGCAGCTCGTCCTCGACAGCGGCTCTGAGATGGGACCCCCACTGGGGGCAGCGGGCCAGTCCGGAGTGCGCGAGACCCAGTTGCGAAAACTCCGTGCTGTTAGAATGTTCGAGATACCGCAGGCAACCGCAAATCCGATCCGCCTGGTCGAGCACCAGCAGATGCCAGCTTTCATTGTCGACCGGAGCCTGGTGGCGCCCGGCCGTGAGCTGGCTCGCCTCAATCGCGCCCAAACGCAGATAAACACCGCCGCGCAGCCGTTGGGCCTCGGCGAGCTTCTCTTCGTAGCGCTGGCGATCGTCTTGAACGTGTGCGAATCGATGGAGTCCCGCGGAAGCCGCAGGTCCCAACAGCGCCAACCTTCGCGGCGATCCATTTAAAAGGCTCATCCGAGGATACTTCGGGGCCTGCGAGCTTCGATGCTGCATTTAAATAATACTCTCCCTCGACAAGTTGTAACGTTACACTTGACTTCTCTGAAGGACAAAACGCGTATGACGAGTTGCCCAGAGGGTGCATTTTCTTAACCAAAGGACCTTCGACTCTAAGCCATTTAGTTGTCGTTTGATACTACAAAAATCTCCTCACGGCGGGTCAGATTTCTTTCATTTTTACCTTACGACCGGTAATATGTTCCGCAACTCATTAACTTTGATCGCTTATTATGCCAAGGCGACGTTCGCTCGTTGAAAACCTAGGCATTCACCCGATGTTGAAAGAGTACCCGCCGGGCGATAGTTTAGTCAGCGAGAGGTTCCCATGAAGCTAGTGGGCGAAGGCCGGATGAAGTCGTTTGTTCTGCTTGCCCCGCCTGAGTGTCATCTCAGGCTGGCGCGACAGGTCATTGTAGACGGGTCCGTTCATCAAGACCTTCTGGCGGGAGCACAACGGCTACGCGGCAGAATCTACGCAGAGGACGGCGCCATCCGAAGCTGCGATTTGACCGGGGACGGACGCCATGTACAACCGGCCGACAGTCTGAGCTGGCACCTTTTGACCGTGGACGAGCGCGGTCGCGTCACGGCCTGCATGCGCTATTTCGCGCATGACCCGGGGACGGCATTTTCCGAATTGACGGTATCGAGGTCGACGATCGCGCATTGCGCGGCGTTGGGCGCAGCGGTGCGCGATGGGATTGAGGCGGAACTGGATCTTGCCCGCAGGCGAGGATTCTCGTACGTCGAGTTAGGCGGCTGGGCGATTAGCGAAAATCTGCGCCACACCGGCCAGGCCATCAAGTCGCTGATTGCGGTGTATGCGCTGTCTCAACTGATGGGAGGCGCGCGCGGCCTGAGCACAGCCACGACGCGCCATGGCTCGGCGTCCATCCTGAGACGGGTTGGAGGAGCGCCGTTGATGTCCAGAGGAGTGGAAATCCCGCCATACTACGATCCCGGCTACCGATGCGACATGGAGTTGCTGCGATTCGATTCCACGTCGCCCAGTCCGCGCTACGCCGGATGGATCCGGGAGTGTTCCGCGGCTCTCCGCGACATCCCGGTGATCTCCGGCGAGCACGGGGGTAGCTGCGGCGAGGATCTGCTCCATCTTCACCGGGCGGTCGGCAATTCGGTCCGGCCCTCTCACGTCACGGTGGCCGAGCGAGTAGCCTTTAGGCCCATCTAGGTACCGAGCCAAAAAAACGGGAACCCGATGAGCGATTTAATCGCCCCCGAGGTCCCCGTATCAGGTACGAAACGTCGTCAGGCGGTCCGCGCCGCCATCGGAATTCTTAACCTTTCGATTTTTGCCGGCGGCGGCGGCCGATCAGCCCGACGCCAACCAGACCGACGCCCATCAGCGATAGTGTCATCGGTTCAGGAGTCATGGAAATTGTGAGCGTTCCGTTTTCTCCATAGCCCTTGGTCAGAGTGCCGCCGTCCGCGAGCTCTGCGAGCACTTGTTCCGGATTCAGGCCGATAATAGGTTCCGCGAAGCTGCCGACGAAGCTCGCGGCGTTGGGGCTATCCCCACCCACGTTGTCATGCACAATCCCCAGAAAAGAGAAGGAGGCGGTGGTAGTGTTGGAGGTCGTGTTGTAATCCAAATTGAACGCAGAGAGCCCCCCCGGATTGTTGGCATTCGCATACGCCGCATTTGTAGGCGTGCAGTGATTCGAGCCGGTGCAAGTGGCTGACGTAGGATCCGTTCCTTCTGGGATCTCCGTTAAGTCGAGCGTGATGTTGGTGTTTTTCAGGAAGGTAATGAAATCGGCCAAAGTTGCGAAGGGAGTGTTCTGAATCGGTTGTCCGGCTTCGGTGATATTCATAATCCGGCCGAACGTGCCGTTGTATGTCGCGAATGTATCGGTTGAACTGCCCACCGAAAAGTCGCCGGTCCCGGCAGCGCACGGGCTGTCCCCCGGTTGATTGCACGACCACGATAGCGAAATCGCGCTAACGGTCGCATCGCCCGTAAAAACCAGGCTGCTGCCGTCTTGCAATAGTGTGGTTGCCATCGACGGAATCGGCAGCATCATCACGATTGCGAGCGCCGGCAGCGCGATCCACGCATTTCGCGTCGATCCTCTCCCGCGGGTCTTTTGAACAAATGACGCTGAGGCAGAAACTACGCTAGGTAGATTCGCCCCAGAAAACTTAAATAGAGCCATAATTGTGTTCCTCCATACCATCGAGACTCCCCGATGCCCTTTCATCGATTTGGCCAGACTGTCAGGCGTCACGACTGCCTCTTTTAGAAACTTCTCCGACCTTGCGAGCCGCAGGCGCCTAAAGCTTGACCTACGTAACATAGAGCCGATCTACAGCTCTTTGTTTCGAGAAATTCAGGTGAAACCCAGGAATAATCTCAGATATTCTCATTAGTGACGTTACATTTTGGAACACCAAGTTGTTACGTTACATGAGGTATTATTAGTCGTAGAACGGAGCTATTACTAGTCTTAGAACGAGGTATTAGTAGTGCTTAGAACTTCGAGCACCGCAAGTGTTCGTCGAATGCAGATACGGGTTGACTTCGGAGTGATGTTACAATGACGTCTGCCTATGATCAGAATGCTGATTCCCGCGGCAATTCTTGGATTGACTTTCGTGCCATCCGGCCGGCCTCAGGAGATTGAAAGCCTCCACACGCCGGGCTTCCATCATTTGCATCTGAACTCGACCAACCCCCGCGCCGCGATCGATTTTTATGCGAAGAATTTTCCGAGCGCGTCCCGGTCGGCATGGGGCGGGATGCCGGCGCTTAAAGCCGGAAACGTGTTCATCCTATTTACTCAGGTCGGCGCGCCGCCGGTTTTGAGGCCGCAAACGGCGCTCTGGCACTTCGGCTGGTATGTGACCGATGAGCGAGCCAGCCTCAAACGGTTCCAGGAAATCGGCACCACGGTTCTGCCGCTATACACCGGCGCCGGAGACAGTTTCGTCTACGTCAACAGCGATACTTGGCCCAGGGGCGGGCGGGCCTGGCGGAGCCTTGGGACGCACCCAATCGCAGATCGCCGACGCCAAGGCTCAAGGTCTCCAGCCCAGGGGCGGCGCCGGCTTCAGCTACATCCGCGGCCCGGACGGCGCGATCATCGAATATCTGGGCAACCAGCCGGCGGAACGATTCAACCACGTACACATGTATCAGGACGATCCGTTCTGCGCGCAACTCTGGTATCGGACACATTTGAATGCTCCCACGGGTGGTCGCGGGCCGGTTCGCTCGGAAGCAGAGTGCAAGGAGGCGCGCGGCGCGGAGCGCAGTTGGCCGGCGCTCGAAAAGGAAGGCATGTATCGCGTCCCGCAAGCCGGTGTCGCCTTCGACGATGTAGCGCTGAATTGGTACATGAATCAGGGTGACTCGCCGCTGGCGCCGACGCGGGGACATCTCGCGGATCACTTTGCGCTGAGCGTTGCGAATCTTGACGCTTGGATCGCCAAGCTGCAAAAGGAGAACGTCAAGTTCTTACAGACGGCCTATCAGCTCGGTGACACGCGCGCGGTGATGATCGAAGGTCCCAGCCGCGAGGCGATCGAACTGGTCGAAGTGAAGTAACAGGGGGAGCCGCATGACTGGCATGCGAGGGTTGTTTGAAAAAGGCGAGCCGGGGTAGCACCGTATGCGCCTCTCGCACGCGCCATCATCGGCGGACTGACGGCAACCGTCGTTCCGGCGGTGTACGTCGTTCCCGCCGCATACACTTTTATATATGCACGAAATCGCCGGACTCCGGATTACGCATCGCAACTTTAACTTTTGTCTTGATCGACTTAAGTGACCGTGTTACTCTTATCCAAGCTGTTGTTGACGACGTTGTATGCACTGCTGAAACGTCATGACAACACCCGCGGGGTGCTGGAGGCGCTTCTCGCCAAGCCGGAAACGCCGCTCCCTGTGGCGAATTGGCCGCGCGGCGAAATGCATTTCGCGCAGGGAGACACCGATGGCGCGCTAAGAGCGCTGCTGCGCACCGAGCGACTCGAACCCCGGCTCCCCGATCTGCATGTCCGCATCGCACAGACATACTTCCGGCAGGCAAAGACCGCCGACGTTGAACGCGCTCTTGCGAAAGCCATCGAAGCCGATCCCGACAGCGCCGATGCGCATGTATGGATGGCGCGGGTGCGGCTGCGGCAGAAGCGCGGTGCGGAAGCTGCCGAAGCGGCGCTCACGGCCGTGGGATTGGAGCATTTTCTTCCACTGGGGCATTTCTGCTTGGGCATCGCGCTGGTCCGGCTGGGCCGCTTCAAGCGTGCCATTCAGGCCTTCGAAACGACGCTGTCCATCGCGCCCGGATTCACTCCCGCGCACCGCTGGCTCGAGAAAATCCATTCGCGGCGCCGCGGGGATAAGAGTCGCGCACAGCAGCACACGGATTGGCTCCAGGAGCGCCGGCAGCGTGGCCGCGCCCGGGCGCAAGCGTCTTGATCGCGATCGTCAGCGGCTTGCCGCGCTCCGGCACTTCGCTCATGATGCAAATGCTCGCAGCGGGAGGATTGACGCCGCTCACCGACGGCATCCGCACTGCGGACACGGACAATCCGCGCGGCTATTACGAATGGGAGCGGATCAAACAACTTTCCCGGGATCCAGGCTTGATCGCGCAGGCGGAAGGAAAAGTTGTGAAGGTGATTTCTACCTTGCTGATGTCGCTTCCCATGAGTCAGGAGTATAGGATCGTCTTCTTGCGCCGGCCGATTCCGCAAGTGGTTGCGTCCCAGGCTGAGATGATCCGCCGCTTGAGCCGGGGAGAACCGCCAGTACCGCCCGCATTCATGCAGACCGCGCTCGAAGCTCATTTGCGCAGCGTAACCGCGTGGCTGAACCAGCGTTCCGAGATAGCGGTGCACTGGGTCGACTACCCGGACCTGGTCGCGCGGCCGCAAGAAAACGCACGCGATATCGCGGCGTTTCTGGGGGGCGGCCTGGATGCCGGGAAGATGGCCGCGGAGGTATTGCCCTTGTTGTTTCGCCAACGAATTTAAATGCGGAAATGAATTTTCTCCGGAAGCGTCTCCTCAGAAGAGTTTTCATTTGGCCGCTCTCCCTTTGCGGGCGCCGAAGCGCAATGCAGCAGTTGTTCGCCCCGCAGATCGGGCCGCCTCGTTTAGGCATTGTCAACCAACCGTTCGGAGAAAACCTAAATCCTCGAGATGGGTGGCATGGAGAGATGGGCGTGGGGTGTGGCGATCGCCTGCGCCCTTACATTCGTGGTCGCGGATTCGCTCCCTGTATGGGCCAATTCCAGGCGCTCCTCGCAAACCGGGCTGGAAGTCCGCGAAGATTCCGGCTATTTGCGGATCACCTGGAGCCCGGCATCGATCGGGAAGGGCGCGACGCTCGAAATTCTGGATGGCAAAGATCGGACAACCGTCGCCGTGCCTCCGGATCTGACGAGCGCGACGTTTAAGCCGCGTACGAGCGACGTGGAAATCCGTCTCTACGTCGATGCCCGTTTCGTCCACCCGGTGCTGGAACGGCCTGAGCCGGACCTTCGAGCTCTCGAGGCCGAGGCGGAAAACCTCACGGGAGAGGCTGCGATCCAGAAGCGGCGCATCGCGGAACTCGAAAGGGTGGTGGCGAAGATCGGCCCGATCCGATACTGAGCGTCAAAATTCACTCTACGCTTCGGCAACGATTGCCGCAAAACATCGGACTACGCAAATCGCTGGAGTCACTTGCGAATGGTGTATTAAGTGCAACCTCGAAGGTGAGGGCGCAAGAATGGTGAAGTCTCCAGTACGTGACACAAACACTCGAAGCCTGGGTGACTATGTTCAAACCGCGAACGCGCGTCTTCAAGAGCGGCTGCAACCGGGCGATTCTTTTCTTTGGCTCGACGAATCGCCGGAGCGCGCCGCGCGAGTTCGCCGGTCAAATTTTGATTAACCCGGTGGGCCCACATACGGCGAAGCGAGTGCCTGGAGGGTTGATTCACGATTGGGCTGGCGCGGCGTTCTATCCGGACGCGAAACTTCAAGATATGTCAGAAGTTGCGCGCGATTATGCGCACTACAACGATTATTTCCGTCCGGGCGTGATTTCGGCCAAGGCAATCGGCCGCCCGGGGGAAGACCGGTTCTCCATGATGCTGGCGGACCACTCCGTTTTTCAGCACGACGCGATCGAAAGCGAATTCGTATCGAGGTCGATTCGAGTGGACGCGCACCGGCGGCACAGCCTCACCTGGAGCAACGCGGATGCAACAGATCGACTCCCGCTGCGCTGCGCCGGGCGGTCGATCCGATCATCCGCCGCATTTCGAAGAGTTCCCCGATGACCTCGATTCATCAGACGGGCGAGGCGGTGGAGACCATGGCTGCCCGTGTTCGTTCGACGCCGAACTCGCTCCTCACGCCATTTCGCCAGCACTGAGATATCGACCGCCAGCACATCAATTCGCGTTGAGAAGACGCGCTGGGTTTCTTAGGGCCGCCGGTATTCGATAGAAGATTGGGCCTAACGGCGGCCTTGGCCGGGAGCGGGCGTTCCGCCGGGGCCAGATCTCCCGCGGCCCCGCCCGGGATTGGGCGGTCTCTTCTCGGCCTCGATCACCAGTTGCTTGTCGCACACCTGAGTCTTGAAGTCGTTTACGTCGCGGCAGTTGAAACTGAGTGGAGTGTCCTGCTGCGGCTTCATTTGCAGCCGGTCGAGCTGGACTTTGACCGCATCGTTGTTGTAATCGGCGATGGTATAAGCGACGTGATCGAGCGTTCCGAGTTCGGCCGAGGTTTTTCCTCCAGCGCGGCTCGCCGTAGGGATCCAGACGGTGTCGCCCAGCCACATGTAAACGTCGCGGCCGGAGTCGTGAGAAATTCTGAGGTTCAGCAAGTCCTTGTACCAATCGCGCAGCTTTGGATAGTCGGCGGAATTCTCGACGACGTGGTTGGCGCTGAGGGCTTTCCACACCTGCGGCGCTTCCGTGGAAGGAGTAGGGCGCTTCATATAGTTCTTGGCGCACACGGCGATGTCGAAACCCTCCAGATCCTTAAACCGGAAACACTTGTCGGTGTCTGAAACGGGGCTCAGACCGCGGCGCTTCAGCTCCGCTTCCACGGCTTTCTTGTCCCAGCGATCGATGGTGAAGGCGAAGTTGATGATCTTAGCCTGGGTCGTTCCGGCCGGCGCTTGGCGCATGATCAGGCAGGTATCGCCACCCGCGTCGCCGTACCATAAGTGAGCTTCCTTGGCGTTGCGGTGGTCGATCTGCATGCCAAAGACTTCGTGATACCAGTCACTGGTCTTCATGAGGTCGGGAGCGACATAGACATAGTGGTTTACCCAGGTTGCTTTCAGTTGCAACGGTGCTTCATCCTTCGCTGCCGCGAGGGGCAATGCCGCGGCGAGAGCGAGTAGCTGGCGGCGGCTGATCCTGCCATTCTTGAAATCCGGCACGAGCTTCCCAACGTTGATGTCCATAAGTCGATCTCCAATCGGGGGTTATCCGATGGTATCAAAACTGTCGAAAGGTTCAAGATGCGGCCGGCTTCACCGATAAGTATCAGTGGTGACCCACCGCGACTCGGTTTTGAACGAAGAAATACCGACACCTGCGCAGACCGGGCTGGATGCTCCGACCATTCTGGTGGTGGACGATACACGCACCAGCCTAGATCTGGTGACGGGAATCCTGTCGGCCGAAGGGTTTCGCACGCTGACCGCCGGCGACGGCAAAACCGCGCGCGAACGGAGCCGTCGCGAACAGCCGGACCTGATTCTGCTCGATGTACTGATGCCGGGCGAGAGCGGCTTTGAAACTTGCGCGCACTTGAAGTCGGACCCGCTTACGGCGAACATTCCCATCATTTTCTTGTCGTCGCTCGACGACGTGAAGAGTAAAGTCGCCGGTCTGAAGATTGGTGGAGTCGACTATATTGCGAAGCCGGTGCACGGCGAGGAAGTGCTGGCACGGGTGCGCGTCCATTTGCGCATATGCGCGACAAACCGTGCGCTGGTCGCAGAGCAGCGCGCGCGGCTGGATCAGCTACGGCACGCCCAGCAGGCAATCCTGTTGAGTCCGGCCGATTGCCCGGAAGCGAGATTTGCGGTTCACTATCAGCCGCTGGAAGCTGCGGGCGGCGATTTCTACGACGTGGTCTCGTTGGGATCCGATATCTTCGCCTACTTCGTCGCGGACATCAGCGGGCATGGGGTGAGTGCGGCGTTTCTCACTTCAGCGGTGAAGGCGCTGCTGCGGCAGTACGCGGGTCCCGTGTTCTCGCCGGACGACACGATGCGCGGCGTGAATTCGGTGATGGGCCAGATGCTGGGCGAAGAGCAGTACCTGACGGCTTGCTACGCGCGCCTGAACCGGCAGACCAACCGGCTCACGGTGATCAGCGCGGGGCATCCTCCGCTGATTCTGGTCAGCCGATCCGGCGCCGCGAAGACCGTCAAGCTGGATAGCGATCCCTTGGGAATGTTCGGCGCGGCGATTTTGCAACGCACCGAGCTGACCGCGTCGAGAGGCGATCGCTTTTTCATGTACAGCGACGGATTGATTGAATCGTCGCCGGGCGGCGGACGACGCGAAGGACTGGAACGTCTGGTGGATGCATGCGTCCGTCTGCGAGGTGAGCCGCTGGCCGACGCGGTCGCGAGGATTCCGGGCGAAGTTCGAGCCGAGGAACAGTCGGTTGCCGACGACGATCTGCTGCTGCTCGCCGTGGAGGTGGAGCCATGACTCAAAATGGACGGATCGACTGCGAGTTGCGAACGGCGCTGCCGGCGACGTTAGGGGCCATCGAGGACTTCTTCGTCGAATTCCGACGGCGGAGCCGGTTGATGCTGGATCGTGTGAACTGCTTCGCGGCGGAGTTGCTGCTGCGGGAAGCGCTGACGAATGCGGTGGTGCACGGCTGCAACGCGGATCCGGCCAAGCAGGTCCGATGCTTCTTGAGGCTGAGGGGGCGCACGCTTCTGATCGCGATTGCGGACGGAGGAGAGGGTTTCGACTGGCGCGCGAAGCGGGAGAATATGGCCGCGGAAGAAGACTGTTCCGGCCGTGGGATGGAAATCCTGCATACGTATGCAAACTGGGTCCGGTTCAACGACAGCGGCAACTTGGTGACGATGGTGAAACGTTTCTAGAAAAGGAAGACAACCATGATCGTGGTTACACGCGAAGACAACAAAGCAACGGTTCGGCCCGAGGGAGTGAACATCGTCGCCGCGACGCTGCCCGAGCTGCGCTCCAAGATGCGGGAAATGGTGGGGGATGGCGTGCGGGAGCTGGTGGTGGATCTGGCGGAGATTCGCATGGTCGATTCGAGCGGCATCGGCCTGTTGATGTCCGCGCACAATTCGCTGCGCAAGGTGGGTGGCCAATTTGCGGTCGTGAACGCGTCGGAGGATCTTCTGGCGCTGTTCCAGACCATGCGCATGCACCAGCATTTCAGCGTGTCCGGGAACTGATAGGGGAAAAAGACCAGCGAACCGAACCTCGACGACGAACTGGTACAAGATTATCTGGCCGAATGCCGGGAACATCTGGCGACCATCGAGACGGACATGCTCGCGATCGAGACCTGTGGCCCGGAAATCGACGAGCAAATGGTGAACCGCGTGTTCCGCGCCCAGGTGTTCAACATCTTCAACAAGCCGCAGTTCGATAATCCGAACGAATCCGGAGCGACGGCGGGGCAGCGACCATCGGCGTTTCAGGCGCGGGCACGCTGAACTACGCCGGCAATCCGGCATTCTTCCAGCGCACGTCGCGCGAGATCCAGCTCGCGATGAAGTTGTATTTCTGAGTGAATCCCATCTTGATTGGGAAGCAGAATCATGTTGCCGTACGCGTTATCCTGCGACTGGATTCCGTCGAAATACGTGGTGCCGTCGCCGTTGCGGATTCCGTTCACCGAAACGCCTTGCAGTCCCAACTGATTGCTGGCCCCGCGCGACATCGTGTATCCCGTTCCGGAGCTGCTGGCGCCCGGCGTCAGATACGTCAAAGCGAAAAAGTCGCGGCCATTCAGTGGAAGGTCGTTAATCGCCTGCGAAGTGCGCACATTGCCGAGCGTCGCGCTTTGCGTGTCGAGCATGGTCAAGCCTCTCGGAAACTCCCGAAAACAAGATCCTCTCAACAAAAATAACTGCATGCGCGGGCTGCGAACAGGCGGAGTTTCTCATACAATGAGCCTGACAAGGAGGGTCATGAGCAAACATCTCCCGTGGATCGCTGCCGCCGTAGCTTCCATCCTCAACGCCGATCCACTGGGATGCAATATGGATCGGTACAAAGCCGTGCGAGGCCTGGCTGCCAAAGCCGCCGGCAACATGCTGACGGTGACATGGGACGGCGGCCAGGAACAGGAGTTGCGTCTGGAGCTCGCGATTGAACATCAGACGCCGAACGATTCGCGAACTCGCGCTCCGCAGCAAAGGCGCGCGATGGAACATCCTCGCAACCAACGTCAGCCCAGATTTTCGCGTAGTGACCGGCCTGAGGCGGATCAGCAACCAACAACTCAGTCCGCTTCGAGGGCTGGATGTCGAGCTCACCCCGGACATCGTCGACAAATATCGATGGGATCCGTTCTGGGACGCCCCGCTCGATTTAAGCGCGCCCAGCGGACGCAGCGGCAATCCTCCGCCGGCGGACGGTGTGGCCAATCAGCCAGGTTTACCGCGGAGGCCGGACGAGATCAAGCGAGCTTCCGCGATCTATCGTGTGAAAGAGTGTGCCGTCAAGACCGACGGCGCGCGCCTCGAGATCTCCTTTCCCGGGGTGCAGCTAGGCGTGTTCACCGGAAGCCTGCAATTCACCGTGTTCCGGGGAACCAATCTGATCCAACAGGAGGTTCTCGCGACTACCGGCCATCCCTGGGTAGCCTACAAGTACGACGCCGGCCTTACCGGATTGCGGATCGCGAGCGGCTCCCGTGTCGCATGGCGCGACACCGCCGGCGCGTGGCAGGAGTCGCAATGGAATGCGGCCGGCGGCGGCAGCGATGTCCCGATCAAGACAACAGGCCGGTTGGTGATTGCCCAACAAGGAGCCGGATCGATCGCAATGTTTCCGCCGCCGCATAACTTTTTCTGGGCGCGGGAGATCGCGGTGAACCTCGGCTACAACTGGTACCGCCAGGATTCCGGCTCTACTTTTTCCCTGGGCGTGCGGCAGGCCGACCACGAAGATGAGTCGGAGAATCAGGCCAATTTCGCGCTGTATAGTGCGCGTCCGGGCGCCGTGCAGCGCATGACCGTGTTCCTTTATCCGAGCGCGGGAGCGGCCGCGGCGGCTTACGACGGGGCCCTGGCGTTCACGCATGCCGACCGGTACAAGCCCTTGCCAGGCTACCAGGTGATGAACCATCACTATCATATGGATCTCGGCCAGAGGCTGGGCGCGGCCGGCAGTCTCGACCAGGAGATTCCGGACCTGGTCGCCCTCAAGGCGCTGGGCATCAACATCGTCAGTCAGATCGATTCGGTTGGGTTTGGGCCGGAGCGCGCGCCCCAGGGCGCGGCGTTTCCGGGGAAGCCTCCTATGCAATCGGGCGGAAGTGGCGCTGCCGTTTCAACCACCGGCGCAGGACGCGGCCGGGGCGGAGACGAGCTGCAAGTGCGATACAACGCAATCGAGGGAGCGCATCGCCATTCCGATCGCCATTTCCTGGTGATGCCGGATCAGGAGTATTTCGGAAGCCCGCTCGGCGGCCATACGGATCTGCTCTTTTCGCATCCGGTGTACTGGACCAGCGGGCGCGCCGCCGGTCAGCTGCTCACCGAAGTACACCCCAAGTACGGCAAGATCTATCACATCGGCGACGCGAATGACTTAATGAATATGGTTCGCGCCGAAGATGTCCTGATCAATATGCCCCACCCGCGTACCAAGGGTTCGACGGGTTATCCGGATTCGGTGAAGGATCTCCCTTTCTTCAACGATCCGCATTATCAGGGCGTCGGCTTCCGCTGGGGCATGGGTCTCGACCGCTCCGAGCAGCGGCTCTGCGAATACCGTTGCCAGCCGCTGTTTGACGAGATGAACAATTGGGTCGCGGACAAACCGATTCCGCCCAAGTATATCTTGTCGATTTCCGAGGTCCGGCATCAGCAGCCGGGCGACGAGATTTACTCGAGCTCGCCCGTGACGTACGTCAAACTGGACTCATTGCCGGGTTCCTACGATATGAGTCCGGTGATTCAGGCGCTGATGCATGGGGATTCCTTCGTTACCTCCGGCGAGGTGCTGATCCGGTCCTACGACATCCGCGGAGGTGGGGCGCAGCAGACCATTGTTGCGGACGTTGAGTGGACTTTCCCTTTGAACTTCGTTGAAGTGGTGTGGGGAGACGGCAAAACGTCTAATCGGCAGGTGCTTTCGTCCACGGATCTGCCGCCCATGAGCAGCCATCGCTTCGAAATCCCGTTTAACGCCGCGGGCAGGAAGTGGGTACGATTCGCCGCCTGGGACTCCGCCGGCAATGGAGCGATGACGCAGCCAAGGAAGCTGGGCGCCAGTTCAACCCCGGCACCATAGGTGAACGGCGGTCCACTACCACCACCACGGTGATTCTCAGCTACCGTCGGCGCTGTATCCTTCCCCGCAACGGCCTTGTTTTTCAACCTCGCGCAAATGGGTGCCTGAAGTGCACCTGTTGAAGTGCAGTTTGAAGGAGGTCGCTCATGAAACGCGGATGTTTGAACCTGATAAAGAAATCGACGCTTCCGCTGGTGGTGATATCGCTGCTCGCGTTTGCCAGTCCGGTTTCCCTGCTGGCGCAAAGGCATGGCGGAGGTGGAGGTGGAGGTCACGCCTTCTCCGGCGGCCGCGGTGGCGGTGCACAGCGGGGTTCTAGAGGAGGCGGAGGCAGCTTCGGCGGCGGGCAACGCGGTCTTAGAGGAGGCGGAGGCAACTTCGGCGGCGGCCAACGCGGTTTTAGAGGAGGCGGAGGCGGCTTCGGTGGCGCGCAGCGCGGCTTCAGAGGCGGAGCGTCGAACTTCGGTGGACGCGGCTATGCCTATCGCGGCGACCACGATTACGGCCGTGGCGGATACTACCGAGGGGGCCGTTGGTTTGGATATTACGGCGGACCCGCCTGGGGTTATTCGTACGATCCCTATGCTTGCAATCCAGCCGGCTATTACGATCCGGCTGGAAACTGGATCCCCTATCCTGGTTGCTACGCCGATCCGTGGGGCTACTGATACAGAGCCGCCGCGTCCTTCCCAGCTTCCGGGACCGCGCTACTTGTGTTAGCCTCGGGCCGAATATTGGAGCTAATATGGGAACCTTGGCGGTTGAAGGAAGATTGGGGGACGACGCAGCATGACAAATCACGGCCACAGCCGTAGAGGATTCTTAGGCCTGACCGGCGCCGGCATCGCCGCTTTCGCGGGCGGTCCATGGCTAGGCGCCGCGCGGGCCGCGGACACGCAGGATGCCGATCTGGCGGTCTTCAACGCCAAGGTCTACACGGTCGACGCCGCAACTCCGAAGGCGGAGGCGTTTGCGGTCAAGGCGGGCCGCTTCACGGCTGTGGGCGCCACAGAAGATATCAAGGCGCTGATCGGCAAACGGACCCAGACCTTCGACGCCAAGCAGATGACGGTAGTGCCCGGGTTCATCGATTGCCACAATCACGCAACCGGCAACGTCTTGCTGTATGAAGTTCTGGTCGGCAATCCCTACGTGGTCGAGTTTGTAACCATCGCCAGCATCGTCGAAAAACTCCGGGCGAAGGCTCGCGAGACGCCGCCGGGGACTTGGGTGGAAGGATTTTTCTTCGACGACACCAAGGTGAAGGACAATCGCCTGCTGAATGTTCACGACCTCGACCAGGTTTCGAAGGATCATCCGGTGGTGGTTCATCATCGCGGCGGTCATACCTCGTTCTACAACAGCAAGGCGCTCGAGATGGCGGATATCAACAAGAACACGCCGAATCCGCCGGGCGGAACCTACGACCGCGACGCCAACGGCGAGCTCAACGGCAGAGTTACCGACCGGGCGACGGGCGCGATCAACCGGGTGGGCAAGCGGCAGACGTTTACCGCGGAACAGATGCAGCAGCGCAATCGCGACGGGCTGGCCTACATTTCCAAGCAATTCGCTCGCTATGGGCTGACCAGCGTACATCACGAGAGTGGCGATTTGTTCGCGCTGCAACAGGTACGGGCGCGCGGCGATCTTCTGCACCGGGTGAGCTACGAGTCGAGCGGGAAAGTTCTGGAGGCGATGATCTCTGCCGGTATTTCGACTGGCTTCGGCGACGAGTGGATCCGGCTGGGAGCGACGTCGGAGCACACCGTCGACGGGTCGTTCTCGGAGCGTACCATGGCGCTCAGCACACCTTACATCGGCGTGACACCTCCATACAAAGGCAACATCACGGAAAAGCAGGACGACCTCAACGCCTGGATCGAGCGGGTGCATCGGGCCGGCATCCAGGTGAATTGCCACGCCAATGGAGACGTCGCCATCGATATGGTGCTTACCGCCGTCGAACGCGCGCAGCGTCTGTTTCCACGCGCTGACGCGCGGCACAAGATCACGCATTGCACGTTGATTAACGACGATATTTTGCGGCGCATGAAAGCGGGCGGGATCGTTCCGGCCGTGTTCACTTCGTATGCGTATTACAATTCCGACAAATTCCATTTCTATGGCGAGGAGCTGATGAAGCGATGCATGGCGTTCCGCAGTTTCCTCGACGCCGGAATTCCCGCGGCCGCAGGATCGGATTTCAGCCCCGGGCCGTTCGACCCGCGGATGGGCATTCAGGGAATGGTGACTCGCACTGGGTGGAATGGAGAGACCTGGGGAGCGAATCAGCGAGTCAGCGTGGACGAAGCGTTGCGGATCAACACCATCAACGGCGCTTACAACTCGCATGAGGAAGCGATCAAAGGATCGATCACGCCGGGCAAACTGGCGGACTACGTGGTCTTGGCGGACGATCCTCACACCGTGGATAAAGAGAAAATCAAAGACATCGAAATCGTCCGCACGGTGACGGGCGGCGCGACAGTTTACCAGGCGTGACCACGGAGAGCGCCGGCGTGATTTTAGAATGATGGCTCGTTGGTGGATCGGAAGCTTGAGTCTTGCGATCGCGGCGCAGGCACACGACGTTACGGGTAAGGTGACATGGTCGCGCGAAATCTCGCGCTTGATGGCGAAGCACTGCGCCTCCTGCCATCGGGACGGCGGCTCTGCATTTCCGCTAGCGACGTTCCAACAGGTGCACCCCGGAGCCGCGGCGATCGCCACCGCCGTTTCCGAGCGGCGGATGCCGCCATTCGGCGCAGTCAAGGGATTCGGCGAGCTGCTCGACGATCAGTCTCTCACGCAGGAGCAGATCGAGCTAATTTCGAACTGGGCCGCCTCAGGCGCGCCCGAGGGTGATCCGGCGTTCCTGCAAAAAGATCCCGTCAAGACCATGCCGAAACAATCCGAAGTGAAAACCGGGCCGGAATGGATCGCGGCCGACCACCAGCGACTGCCCACTGCCATGACCTTCGCGGCGATTCGCCCGAAAGCCTTGCCCGAGGGAGCCTCGCTCCGCGTGATCGCTCAAAAGCCAGATGGCGCGATCGAGCCGTTGATCTGGTTTTATCGCTATGATCCGAAACGTGCGCGGACGTACTTCTTCCGCAAGCCAATCAGCCTTCCGGCCGGGACGCGAATTCTCATGTCCGTGCCGGATGCCAGCGTCGCGCTCCTCACTGCACGGGAACGTTGAACGCGACCGTATTCACCACGCCTTTTCGCTGGAACTGAACCCAGATCCGATAAGTTCGCGCACGCGGAAAAATCAGATCGAACTCGATTTGCGCGCCGCCATCGGCACTCATGGGATGCTCGTGCAGCAAATCGATGAGATCGTCGCTCGCGGCCAGCATGTGCGCCCACGCGCCCAGATATTTTTCGAGACCGTCGCCTGGGTTCAGATGAAACACGAGTCGCGCTGGGGATCCGGCGGCCAGGCGCTGTGGCTGCATAACCAGACCAGCGTCGGTGTTCGTGCCGTGCTGCAGTGAAGTATCGGGGGAAAGTTGGGCGTCGGCCAGTTCGACGGGAGCGCCCGGAGGTCCGGGAACAAAGATCGTCTTTGGCGCGAGCTGCGGAGTTCCGCCGCTGGGATAGAAATCGGCCAGCAGTCGGTACATTCCGGGCTTAGGGAAGCTCGTGTCAAAGCGAAAATCTCCTGCGCGGTCGAATTTCGGATGGTCGTGAAGAAAATACTTCAAATCGGCGCTGACGATGAACAGGTGAAACAACCGCTCATGCACCACTTCAAAATGGTTCACGATTTTCTGCGTGGCTGGGTTTTCCACCGTAAGAACAAGTTGAACTCTTTCCTCCGGACGAAACTCTGCGGGCTCGATTTTGACGTGCAGAGGATACTCCTCCGGATCGGGAATCCCGAAAACCAGCTTCATACCGCAGCGCGAGCACGTGCCCGGCGTCGCAGAACGGATATCCGGGTCCATCGGACAGACGTAATCGAGCGGCAAATCGACCTGCGTAAGCGGAACATCCGCCGACGCTGGTTTGCCGCGAAACGCGAAGGCGAGATGCACCGGCGTCGCGGCATCGCGCGGCGGTCTTGCCTTCGCGACCCAGCTTTCGCCGGTGTCGTTGATTGCGAACTTAACGGTCTCGTGATCCACTTGGAGCGATACGTTGGAGGCGCTGGCGGCAGGCAAGTCGTCGCCGGCCTCGTCCAGGAAAGAAACGTTGTATTCGCCCCCGGCGGTGACGGAAACGTCCGCCTCAAGCTCGCCAACTTTAGCGGCGCCGCGGAATTTCGGCGAGCCGACGCGCGGTTGCTCCACCGCAGGGCCAGTCGCCTCGGCCTTCTTTTGATGAGGTCCGCAGGCGGTGAAGAAGCACAAGGCGAGCGCCAGAATAACGGGGCCCGCGTCACTCATATCGAAGAGAATCGATCGGATGCAGCCGCGAAGCGCGTCGCGCCGGATAAAATCCAAAAAACACGCCGACCGCGGCCGCGATCCCGAAGGCAAGCGCAATCGACCAAATGGGAATCGACGCCGGCCATCCGAACAATTGAGTGACCACCAACGCAGCCATGAATCCCAGAACAATTCCGATCGCGCCCCCGCACAAGCTGAGCGTCACTGCCTCCACAAGAAATTGCAGAAGCACGTCGCGCTTTCGGGCGCCCACCGCCCGTCGTATCCCGATCTCCCGTGTTCGCTCGGTCACCGAAACCATCATGATGTTCATGATGCCGATCCCGCCGACGATCAACGAAATAGCCGCGATCGCCGCCAGCAGCGCGGTCATGGTCGCGCCGGCGCGGTTCAGAGTACCCGCCATCTCCTGCAAATTGATCTGGTCCACTTTCGGCATGTTCGCCAGGACGAACGCGGTCACCGAAGTATACAGACCTTTGGTCAACGCTTCCGCAGCCTGCGTCTTCACGGTGAAATCGTCGGGAACGAATCCTCCCGTTCCAGATTGAGGCATCTGGTTGCCCAGCAAGCCGCTCTGCTGCACTCTGACGCGAGTTTGATCGTTGTCGAGGCCGTGACGCCGCCGCAGCAACGGGCGAATCTGATCGACGATTCCGGTCGCGTCGCCAGCCTGTTTCGCGGAAACGACGATGGTGTGAACGTATTCGATCCCGAGTAACTGCTGCAGAGTTGTGAACGGAACGAAGACCATCTCCACCTGATCCTCATCTGTAGTCGACGTGACTCCGATCACGCGAAAAGTCTGGTTATGGATCTCGATCGCGCGTCCCACCGGATTCTCGCCGCCGAACAACCGGTCTCGCACCGACGCGCCAAGCACCGCGACCGCGGCTCCCGAGGCGACTTGGTCGCGCGTGAAGAAGCGCCCGCGCGAAAAAGACCAGCCATACATCGCGGGAAAATCGACGTCGGTGCCGAGAACTTGCGTGTAGACTCTCTGACCACCGGCGTTTACCCATCCACGCAGCCTCACACCCACGGCGTAATGCTTGACGCCGGAAATTTCTCCGATCGCCTGGGCATCCGCCGCGATGAGCGTGGTCGCCGATCCGAGCCCGCTCGCGATATTCGAGCTCTCGCCGCCGCGCGTGAAATTCCCGGCGCGCACCAGAATCAGATTCGTGCCGGCGGACTGAACGTCTTGTGCCACCGTATCCTGCGCGCCCATTCCGAGCGAAACCATGGTGATCACCGCGGCGACGCCGATGGTCATGCCCAGAATCGTGAGTCCCGCGCGAAGCTTGTGGCGGCGCAGCGCCTTCACCGCGATCCGAAAGCAGCCGATCAGCTTCATTCGTACCTGAGCGAGTCGATGGGTGCGACGCGCGACGCCTGGCGCGCCGGATAGTAGCCGAAGAAAATTCCTACGCTGGCCGCGATTCCAAACGAGAGCAGCACGGACAGAGCGGAGATCGAGACCGACCACTGCACCCAGTACGAAATGAAGCCGGAGATCAGCATGCCGATCACGATGCCGGCGAGGCCGCCCACCACGCTCAACGTGACCGCCTCCATCAGGAACTGCTGCAGCACGTCCGCGGCCCGCGCGCCGACGGCGCGGCGAATCCCGATCTCGCGCGTCCGCTCGGTCACCGACAACAGCATGATATTCATGATCCCGATGCCGCCGACCAGCAGCGAAACCGCAGCGATGCTCGCCAGCAGCGCGGTCATGGTCCGGCTGGCGCGATCGAGCGTTTTTCCGAGCTGCTCGAGCGTGACTTTCTCCAGGCCTGCGACGTTGCCGACCACGGAGCGCGCCACTTCGGGACGCATCCCGCCTTGCGCCAGCGCCTGCCGCGCCTGACTGGTAACCGTGAAATCGTCCGGATCCTTGAAGCCGATCTTGTGCCGCGCGCGCAGCAGGTCCGTGATGTCCCGCGAAACGCGCGTCACTTCGCCGCTCGATGCCGTGGTGACGCTGATGTCGTTCAGCTTCGAAAGATTCAGCAGCCGCTGCACCGTCGTGAACGGAACGTAGACCGCGTCGAACTGATCGTCGCCCGCCGCAGCGGCAACCAGCCAGCTTCCGCTGCCCACTACGCCGACCACTTCGAACGGCTGTTTCCACATGTTCACTTTCTTTCCGACCGGATTTTCGTCGCCGAACAGCCGCTCACTCGCGACTGACCCGAGCACGATCACCTGCTCCGCATTCGACTGTTCGCGTTTGCTGAAAAATCGCCCGTGCGAAAACGTCCACGCGCGGCGAATCAACGGCAGCGAAACATCGTCGCCGTGCATGCGCGTGAACCAGCGCTTCGAACCGGCCGCGACATGGGCATTTTCGTGGATTCCCTCGGAAACGTACTGCACGCCGCCGATCTTGCGGATCGCGTCCGCGTCGCCGGCCGTCAACGTTGCCGCGGCGCCCAGGCCGGCTTCGGAATCGCCGAGGCGCTGGCTCGCCGTCGGATGGTCGTGCTTCTCCATCGGATCGTCCTCGGGATGAAACACAGGGACGAACGACGCCTGTTCGCGAGGATTCCACGTGGCCGGAACCAGAACAGGAGGCTCGAGCAAACGCGCTTGCTCCTCGACTGCGCCCACGTCATCCTGCGTCTTCGTCTTGTAGTTTCCCGCCGTGACGAGGATCAGGTTCATGCCCGCCGCACGCACCTGATCCTCAATCGCCACTTCGGCGCCGCTGCCGAGCGAGATCATAGTCAGCACGGTCGCGACGCCGATCGTCATTCCGACCATCGTCAGCGCGGTCTGCAGCTTGTTCCTGCTGAGCGCCCGCAGAGCGATCAGGATGCTCGGTTTCAGCGGCCTCATGCGCTCTCCTCCGCGCCCTGCGGCATTTCCGCGAGCTCGCCGCGAGCCACACGCTGCCGTTCGTTGGGCCGGTCCGAGACGATCCGCCCGTCCTTAAACGTCACGATTCGGGAACCGTATTCAGCCACGTCGTGCTCGTGCGTGATCAGGACAATGGTGATCCCCCGCTCCTCCCTCAGGCGCTTGAAAAATGTCCATCACTTCGACGCTGGTGCGGCTGTCCAGATTCCCAGTCGGTTCATCGGCCAGCAGAATCGAAGGGTGGTTCAGCAGCGCGCGCGCGATGGCGACGCGCTGCTGCTGGCCGCCGGAGAGCTGATTCGGATGATGCTCCGCGCGATCCGCGAGGCCGACCGCGGCCAGCGCCGCTTCGCGCGCGTTTCCGCCGCTCGCCCGCCGAAAGCTGTCCGCCGCTGTTGTACAGCAGCGGCAGCTCGACGTTTTCGAGCGCCGAAGTTCGCGGCAGCAGATTGAAGCCCTGAAACACGAACCCGATCTGATGGTTGCGAATCGCCGACAGCTCATCGTCGCTCAGTCGCAACACGTCGCGGCCCTCCAGAAAATACTGGCCGCGATCCGGCAAGTCGAGGCAGCCGAGAATGTGCATGAACGTTGACTTGCCCGACCCCGACGGCCCGACGACAGCGACGAATTCGCCCGCCTCGATGTCGAGCGAAACGCCGCGCAGCGCGTGCACAGGAACCTCGCCGACCTGATAGGTCTTGACCAGGTCCCGAACCGAAATCAGCGCCATTTAGCCTAATTATTGCCCGCCGCGCTCGGAGCGGCAGCGGGTGCGCTGCTCGAATGCGCGAAATTGTAGAGGATCGTCGCGACCGATTTCTCGGCGCCCGCCATCCCGTACACTTTACCGGCGCCTTCAATCACGAAATACTCGTTCGCGGCGTGCGCCATTCCGCCGTGGCCCGCGCCGCCCCCGCCGATCGGCATCGAGACCGGAGCCACGCGTTCCCCCACCTTCCCGTTCGAGAACAAGTACGATGGCCAGTAGCCGCCGGCGACGATCGTATCCGTCTGCGCCGGCTGCCCGTGCGGAATTTCGAACGTGTCATACATCTGCGTCATGGCTCGCGCGATGTCGGTGTCGTAAGACATCTTCGACCACGGCACGTCGCCGATCAGTTTCATCTCCACGTCCTTGTAGCCGTTCTTGTCGAGCTGCGCGCGGATCCGCTTGACGATGTCGAGCCCGTTCATGTTCGGCACGTAGCGGATGTTGTGCTTGGACGTGATCTTGTTGGGCAGGATCGCGCCCGCGCCGCCCGCGTACATGTTTCCGCCCCAGATGCCGTCCATGTTGAATGACGTCCCGTAGCGGCTCATCTTCAGCATTTCGAACGGATCGTCGGAGATGAAGCGCGCCACGCCGATGTTCTCGGCGGCGACTTTCAAGTCCACTTTGGCGGCGGCGCTTTCAGCCGCGCGATCTCGGCAGCTTGCAGCGGCTCGATATTGTCGAAGAATCCCTGGATCTTGGGCGTGTTGCCGTCATCGGTCACCAGCGACGCGAGCATCTTGATATGCCGCCACGCCGGGCTGTCCGCTTCGCGCTTGTGCGTTCCGTGAATGTCGGAATCGGTGGGACCGCGGCCCCACGCCTTTCCGCTGGTGGTCAGCTCGATGTAGACGCAGCCTTCCGATCCGCCCGACACCCGCCCGCGCCCGACGGCTGCTGCTGTCCGAACATCAGCATCGCGTCGGCTTTGACCAGATCTGGATGATCCTTCACGAACTTGCGCAGGCCGATATCCATGCGCTCCTCGTCGCCCTCGGCAACGAAAATCAGGTTGACCGGCAGCTTGCCCAGCACGTTCTTCAACGCCATCAGCGCGTTCCACTGGACCATCTCCGGCCCTTTGGAGTTGGTGGCGCCGCGGCCGATCAGCACCTGTTTGAACGGCGATTGCTCCACCAGCCTCGCCTCGAACGGCGGATTCTTCCACGCGTCGGGCTGCGTGATCGGCATGGTGTCGTACTTCCAGTAAATGGCCAGCGTCTGCGGCGCGCCTTCATCGCACTTCGCGTAGACCACGGGATTTCCGGGACGCCCGACTCGGTGATGCCGACGTCGTAAACCCGCGTCGTCTGGCAGCCGAGCTGATCGAAGAATCCCTTCACCATCTCCGCGCTTTCGGGAATCCCTTCGCCGGTGTTCGAGATGCTCGGCTGGCGAATCCACTTCTGTAGATTCTCGACGTGATCGTCGATGTGCTCGTCGATGTAGCTGTAGACCTTCTTCAAATCGTCGGGCGTCTTGCTTAAGTCCGGCTGAATCGTCTCGTCGCCGTGGGGACGAATGCCGAGTTTCTTTCCCACAGACTTTGCGGTCGCTTGAGCAGGCGGTTTGGTCGAGCAACCCGAAATAATAACTAAGCAGATCGCAATCAGTCCCCAACGCATAATCGACTCCTTTGGTGCGTGTGTAACGGCTCTATGAAGCATACATCACCGTGCAGCTGGTTGAAAGAGGGGACAGACTACTCTGTCCCCGATCCGAAGTCGTGATTTACGAGAGGAAGCGCGGTAGTGGACAGAGCGGTCTGTCCCCTCTTTCAACCAGCTGCACGATTGAGCCAAAAGCGAAGAAACTTCTACTGACGCGTCGAACTGGTCCCGGGCAGGCACACCGCCGAGCGGCAGTTATGCGAGTTCTCAGAGCCAAGCTTTTCGAGCAGAGCCACCGTATCGGGATGCTGGATCCCATGCGTGCGCGGTCCGTTCGCCATGTCGGCCACCGTGTCGCCCTGGCCCGCAGGAGCCTGGAAAACGGTCTGCCCTTCCTGTTGGATGATTCCGTGCGATTTCGCGTGCACATCGGCGCCCCTCGAAACTAGGTACGTGACGATGTCGTTCGCGCCCACATAGGCCGCGCCGTGCAGCGCCGTGTACCCGAAGTCGTCCTTCGCCGTCACATCAAGGTGAAGATCGTCGACCAGGTATTTCACAACCTCAAATCGCGTACCCGGCACCACCGTGCTGAGCTGATCTTCGAATCCATAACCGGCTGCGACGATCAGCGCAGTCGCGCCATGGATGGTCGTCAGCTTCGGGTCCGCGCCGTACTGGACCAGCAGCTTCATGGCAGGCAGGTCGTTGGCCTGCGCCGCGCGCCAGAACGCCGTCGCGCCGGGTGAGTCGATCCAGTCGTCGTGGAATCTGCGGAACCAAACCTTCTTCTTGATCTGCACGTTCGGGTTCGCGCCCTTGTCCAGGACCTCCTTCATCAGATCCAGATAGCTGGTCTTCTCCTGCGCGATGCTGGCCGGCGGATACCAGGTGCGATTCGCCCACTGCATGTCGACCACCGCATACAGCGGCGCGAGTCCATCGGCGTTCACCAGCTTCGGATCGGCGCCATGATCGAGCAGATACTTGGCCAAGTCATAATGTCCGTTGTAAATCGCCTGAAGCAACGGGCTGGTTTGATCCGCTGCGCTCGGCTCGTTTACGTTGACACCGCTGTCCACCAGCGTACGCACCGTCTCCAGATGACCTTCCCGAGCCGCGAAATGCAGAGCCGCCATGCCGCCCATCGCCTCAGCCGAACGCATCTTGGCAGCGGCTGCTCGCCGGTCGTCCGCCCTCTTCTTCGCCGCGGCCTTAGCGGCAGCGTCCGCTTGGGCAGCGTCTTCCTCTGTTTTTACGCCTTTGGGTTTCTCGTTCACTTCGTCCGGATCGTAACCTTTGTTCGAATCCAGCCGCTCGACCTTCGTCGTAATGCTCGCGTCCGCCCCTTTGGCGAGGAGCATCTTGACTACATCCGTGCGGTTTAACGCTGCGGCGAAGATCAGAGCCGTCTCGCCCCAGGTATTTTCCCGCGCGTTCACATTCGCGCCGCGATCCAGCAGGACCTTCACCGCGTCGGCGTTCCCAGACGCAGCCGCGAACATCAACGGCGTCGAACCAGTTGAATTGGTCGAATTGGCGTCCGCGCCTGCCTTCAGCAGTAAATCCAGGACGCCCGCATATCCGCCTTTCGATGCGATGAAAATAGCAGTCAGTTTCTGAAGCCGCGTCTCCGCCTTGACCTTCGCGCCGGCTTGGATCAGCGCCTGCGTCATTTCAGGATCGTTCCGGTAGGCCGCCCAGTGCAGCGCCGTCATTCCGTCGCCTTGCGCCGCGTTTACGTTCGCTCCGCTCTTCAGCAGGGATCGGACGGCAGTCGTGTCGCCGCGCTGCGCAGCGTCCGCGAGCCGTGTATCTCCGGGTGTGGGCGCGACGATCGTGTTGTCGCCTCCCGCCGCCGCAAACATCGCGAAGCACAATCCGCAAGCCAGAGATTTCCAAGACATAAAATGACGTTCCTCTAAATCGACAGCACTCCGTTGCTATCTCCAAACTGATCCACTTTTGCACCCAGGCGCTTCAGCACCGCCAGCCACGCGTTCGCCATCGGAGTACCGGACGGCGTGGCCACGTGCAAATTCCCCTTTACCTGGCCGCACGCGTGTCCGGCCAAGAACAAAGGCAGCCTCCGGTGCCCATGGACGTTCGAATCGCCCATCGGGCTGCCATAAACCACCAGCGAATGATCCAACAAATTGCCGTCGCCGTCCGGCGTGTTGCGCAGTTTCTCCAGGAAATACGCCACCGTGGTGACATGATACCGGTTCAGCCGAGCCAATTCCTCCACCGTATCCGGCTTTTCGCCATGATGCGACAGCGAATGGAACGGGCTCTTGACGCCACTACCTGGGAACACGCGCTGGCTGGTGTCGCGGCTCATCTTGAACGCCGAGACCCGCGTCACTTCCGCTGCGAACGCGAGCACCTGCAAATCGAACATCAGCTTCACGTGGTCTTCCCAGGAATCCGGCACTCCCAGTGGAGCCGCCGGCAGTTCGCGCCTTGCGCCGCTCGCGTTATATTGCTCGATCTTCTGGATGCGCCGCTCGATTTCACGAACATTTTCGAGATACTCGTTCAGCCGGTTCTGGTCTCTGGCCGGAAGCCGCTTCTTGAGCTGGCTGCTCTCGCCCAGAATCTGATCCAGGATGCTGCGGTTTTCCTTCTGGCGCGCCAACCGTTCCGCCTGTGACCCGCCATCGCCGAACAGATTTTCGAAGGCCATACGCGGATCAATCGTCATGGGCAGCGGAGTGGTCGGATCGGCCCAACTGATCGTGTCCGAATACACGCAACTATAGTTGTACCCGCACGATCCCGAGGCATCGACGTTTTCGATGCAGAGCTGAATCGACGGCAGGGGCGTATCCTGCCCGCAATCCTGCGCGTAGACCTGATCGAGCGAGGCCCCGCAGCGAACGTCGGAGCCTTCGGTTTGCTTGGGATGCGAAGCAGTCAGATACACCGCACTCGACCGGAAATGATCCGCCCCATCTTCGGCGGCTACAAAAGCCTCGGCATGATGAAGATCGGTATTGCTGATGACCGTCAGGTATTCCCGATACGGCTCGACCGGTTTCAGAGACAGGGTGAAGTCAAAGTCGCGGCCTTCCTTGGCAGGAATCCAGTAGCCTTTGCCCGTGCCCTCCACCGTGCTGCCCGCAGCTCCGTGGACCATTTCAATGCACGCCAGCCGCGACCGGGGAACCGCCGCGGTCTTGTGTAGCGGCGTCTGCGCGGGAACCATCGAGTCCAGCAATGGAAGCGCTACGCTGACTCCCATTCCGCGAAGAACGGTGCGCCGGGAAAGATGCTTCTTGGTAATGACCGACATTGTCTTCTTACTCTCCTGGTCTCTAAATCTAACGCCTCTCGGCCGCGACAACATCTTCCGAAGGAGCAGCCGCTTCAGCCGTTCGCATCTGGAACGGAACGCTCTTGACGACTCCCATAACGAACGCGGAGAAATGGTTGTTGTTCTTGGCCGCTTCGCGCTCCACGCCGCGAACCGCGGGCATATCGCGATATTCGATCACCCGGCCCAAGCCATACGAGAGCAGATTCGCGGCGAAATTCCGCACATACGCGTCGGAGTGGCTCAAGACCGCTGTTCGGATGCTGATCGGACCGTTCAGCTTCGCGCCGTCATACATCTGGCCCGACGCGTCAACCGGAACGCCGCTGTCTTTTGCTCTCCACAATCCCACCGCGTCAAAATTCTCCAGCCCCAGGCCGATCGGGTCCATCATCTTATGGCACCCCGCGCAGGCAGGATTAGCGCGATGTTCTTCCATGCGTTCCCGCACGGACTGCTGTTTCTCGTTATTGACGTTTTCCTTGAGCAGCGGCACGTTCGGCGGCGGATTCGGCGGCGGCGCTCCCAGCAGAACCTCCATGACGTACTTTCCGCGCTGAACCGGCGAGGTCCGGTTGGCCTGCGACGTCAGCGTCAGAAAGCTACCCTGCCCCAGCAATCCAAACCGGTTCGGATCGGTGAGAGCCACGCGTTGAAAGGCGTTGCCCATCACGTTCGGAATCCCATAATGCTTGGCCAAAACCTCATCGACGAAGGTATAGTTCGTCGTCAGCAAATCCTTCACGTCGCGATCTTCGCGCATGATGCTCCCAAACAGCAGTTGCGTCTCGCGCAGCATCGACACTGCCAGGTTGCGAGTGAAGTTGGGGAACATCACCCCATCCGGGTCCACTTCTTTCAGGTTCTGAAGGTGCAGCCATTCGGAGGCGAAATTGGTCGAGAGCGCTTCCGCTTTCGAATCCGCCAGCATGCGCCGTACTTCCTTCTCCAGCACCTCGGGGCGATGCAGCCGGTTCTGGGCGGCGACCGTGATCAACTCATCGTCCGGCGCGCTGCTCCACACGAAATACGACAATCGGGAAGCCAGTTCCAGGTCGCTCAACCGGTAGTTGGTGCCGGGAGTTGCGCCTGCTGGATCTCGCTCGAACCGGAACACGAATTGAGGATCGCTGATCAACGCCTGTACGGCCATCCGGATTCCGGTGTCGAAGCTCCCTTCGTTGCGCCCGAACTGATAGTCATTCAGCAAGCGCTCGACGTCCGCGTCTGTCAATGGCCGCCGGTAACCGTCGCGGCCAAGCTTTGCAATGATCTTTTTCGCACACGGCAGCTCGTCCTTCTCATCCGCGGGATGACAAGTCAGGATCTTGCGCCGGCTCGGCGTCTCGGAAACTCCGCTTATGGCGACCGGCCCCGTAATGGTCATCGTATGCAGATGAGGCAGCGTCGTCATCCCGGGCTGCACGCCGGTGCTGACATCGATCAGCGTCTGTTCATCGAGCTGAATGGTATCGACAATCGGCCCATCACCCTTCACCAGAAACGCAGCCGAAACTCGGTGCGGACCCGTCTTGATCGCAACCGGCGGGGTCACGTAGGAAGCTTGCGTCTCCTTGGTCTTCGGATCGATCTTGAACGAGTAAACTGGAGCGCCATCCACTGAAACTTCGATTTCCTGATTCGTGAGATTCGCCGGCAAAGCGACGCCGAACAATTGCTCCAGATAGTAATAATACAGCGTGAGGCTGAACTTATACTCTCCGTCGGCCGGGAATTGATGGACGACCGAAACGCCTCCGCGAGTGCCGAACGGCGCGCCTTCCACGTGGCGCATCTGGTTGACCACCTTCGGCACGTTGTACATCGCCTGCGACGGCGTAATCTGCGTGTCCCCAAGCGCCAACCGGCTGATCTTGCCGGCCGCGCGGACGTATCCTTGCATCACCGCCGGAGTGATGCTCAGCGCATCCGCCATGTTGTCGAAACCATGGCTCATGTCATCCGGCGGCAGTAGGGAGGACACATCGACGTCGAGATCCAGCAAGTCGTGAATCGAGTTGCGATATTCCGAACGGTTGAGACGATGCAAATCCGGTGCGCCCGCAAACGGATGGGCCTCCGCCGATTTATCAACGCCCGCTTCAAGCGCGGCCGCCAAAGCTCTCAGGTGCTCGGCCGGAGGACGCGGCATCCCGGCAGGAGGCATCATGCCCGCCCGCAGTTTAAGAATCACCTTTTCCGCTTCCGGCGCGTTGCGGTCGGGATTCGAAATATCCAGCTTCGTCCAGGAAAAACCGCCTGACTTCAGCTTGTCGTTGTGGCATCCCGCACAGTATTTATTCACCAGCGCTTGCTGCGGATTCGCCGTTGCACCGGAAGGAGCCTGCCCGAATACGGGCGCCGTCAACAGAGCCGCACCGAAAAACAAGACGGGCTTCATGCACACTCCTTTCGGATCGACGCAGGCCCGCTCGCGCGCGTGCCGGGAGCCTGCATTCGCTGAAATTATAGAAGTATAAATCTCCAGTGTCAAGGCCACAACATGCGTGCTCAATAGAGTGAGCGGACAGGACTTGCTCCCGTTTTTCGTTCCGGAAAATCGAGCCGCGCCAGGAAACATTACAGCACGAGGGTAACCCGTCTGTGGCGCTAACGCTTGTCTGGCAACTATGCAAGCTATTGAGAAAGCTCTTGATTTCAAGATTGCATTTCAGTATATTATCTCAACATTACAACTGGGGCCTAAGAAACCACGAAGTTCCGATAGGCGCTCATGATGGGGTGAAGACCATGCAGATCCTGTCTCCTCGTTATTTTCGCGGCCTCGTTTTGCTGCTTGCATTCGCAACTTTCCTTCTGGCCCAGAGCACCAGCAGCTTCCAGGGAACCGTCAGCGCACCCGACGGAGCCGTCGTGCCTGGAGTCGCGGTAACCATCCGCAACACCGCCACTGGACAAACCCGCGCCGTCACCACGAACTCTTCGGGAAACTATGATGCCCCGCTGCTGCCGCCCGGCACCTACGACATCATTGCGGAAGGCAAGGGGTTTCAGAAGGTGCAAAAGACCGGGATCGGGCTTCTGGCCAACCAGACCGCCCGCGTCGACTTTACGCTTCAGCTCAGTGCGGTGCAGGAATCGGTGACGGTTCAGGCGGAGGCCGCGCTGGTCGATACGCGCGACAGCGCCACGCGAGAAGTCGTAAACCAGAGATCGATCGTCGATCTTCCGCTGAACGGGAGAAGCTTCCGCGACTTGGGCCTGACCGTGCCTGGCGTGCAAGACGAGGCGCAAAATTCGAATCTTGCCACGCGCGGTGGCGGAATCAACATCGTTGGCGCACAGGACACGCAGAACAACTACCTGCTCGACGGCTTCGACAACAACGACCCCACCACGGGAGAGACGCTCACGTTTCCGACCGTCGACGGCGTTCAGGAACTGGAGGTGATGGGCGGCCACTTCGGCGCGGATGTGGGATTCGCCAACGGCGGAATCGTCAGCCTGGTGACAAAATCGGGCAGTTCCGGATTCCACGGCGACGCCTGGGAGTTCGTCCGCAATGACGCCCTGAACGGCAGGAATTTTTTCGCCAAGACCACGCCTCCGCTCAAATACAACCAGTTTGGCGGAACCGTGGGCGGCCCGCTGCAAACCGGCGCGAATCCAAAGCTGTTCTTTTTCGGCGGATACGAAAGCACCATCGACCACGCCGGCGTGACGCAAGTCGGCACCGTTCCGACAGCGGCGGAGCGCAGCGGGAACTTCAGCGGTATTCCCACGACGATTATCGACCCGACCACCGGCCAGCCTTTCGGCGGGAACCAGATCCCAACTCCCCGAATCAACCAGGTGGGTAGCGCGATCCTCCAGCAATTGTTTCCGGCGCCGACCGGTCCCGGACTCAGCCAGAACTTCGTCTCCTCGCCGCTGGCGCCGAACGATCTCCAGGTCGCCACCGCCCGCGCGGATTACGCGAAATCTCAATCGAACACGTTTTTCGCGCGCTTTTCCTCGTACTTCCAGACCACTCTCGACACCTCGCCCGGGCCGTTTCCCATATCGTGGACGAATCTGGTCAAGCACAACTACAACATCGGCGGAGAATGGACGCACGTGTTCGGCCCGAGCACGGTGCAAGAGTTTCGCGTCGGCTTCGGTCACGTGAACAATCAAAAAGTTGTCGCGAACCAGCAGAATTGGGACCAGATGCTGGGGATTAACAGCGGAACTACCGCCACCACTGCGGCGAACAGCATCTCCGGCGGACCGCCGACCATCAGCCTCACCGGTTACACCGGCATGACGCCGAATAGCAATGACTTCATCCGCATTCATCATCTCTGGCAGATCGCCTATGCGCTGACGCATAACGTAGGCAATCATGCGATTCGAATCGGAGCCGAATACCGGCACTATCGCATGGACATCACCGACGACAGCAATCCCGAAGGCTCGTTCACCTTCACGGGACAATACAGCAAGAATGCGATCGCCGACCTCCTTCTCGGCGACCCGGCCCAGACCGCAAATTTGCTGGGTCCGCCGCTGAACAGCGAGTTGAACTGGCAGCTTGCCGAGTATATTCAGGACAACTGGCGGGTCTCCCGCAACTGGACCGTCACGCTCGGGCTGCGTTATGAATATCAGTCCCCGGACACGTCGGCGACGAACCTGCTGGGAGCGTTCAGCCCGTCCCTCGGGCAATCGGTTCGAGTGGGCACCAACGGTATCCCCGACGGAATTCGCAACAACTACTACAAGAACATTGCGCCGCGCGCAGGCGTCGCATGGGACCCGACCGGAAAAGGCCGCACGTCGGTTCGCGCCGGCTACGGAATTTATTACGAATCGCTGATTCACAATATCTTCGAACCGGCCGGGTTCATCGCGGCGCCGATCGCATCGCAAGGGCAGTTCGTCGGGTCTGCAACGACGCCGACGATTTCTCTGTCGAATCCATTCCCGTCGAATCTGGCGGCCTCTACGCTCGCGACCAGCGGCGTCGCGCCGAACTATCACGGAGGCCGCACGGAGCGTTGGGAAGTCAGCTTACAGCAATCGGTTGGCTCGCACGGTGTCGCGGAGGTGGCTTACGTCGGTTCTTATACGGACGGATTGGCGAGCTCCTACAATTTGAACCAGCCCGCGCCCGGACCGGGAACCGTGCAGCCGCGCAGGACGTTCCCGAATTACACCACCATTACCTGGACCGACGGGACCGGCGTCGCCCGATATGAAGCGCTACAAAGCAAGTACGAGCATCGCTTTTCGAAAGGGCTGAGCTTCCTGGGCGCATACACCTTCTCGAAGGCGCTCGACAACACGCAAGACGGCGTCGCCAACCAGAATCCGCTGAATCGCGCCGCGGATTATGGGTTATCGAGCTACGACCGCCGGCACCGCCTGGTAATCAGCCTGAGCTATGACGTGCCGTTCCGCAACATTTTCCTGAAAAACTGGCAAATTTCCACGATCAGCACGCTTACCACCGGGATGCCGGTGACTCCGCTGCTCGGACTGGATATCGCCAACGTCGGAACCACCACCAACCAGCGGCCGAACGTGAGCGGCAATCCGAACTCGGGCGCTCCTCACACTCCGCAGGAGTGGTTCAACACTTCGGTGTTTTCGGTGCCGGCACAGTACACGTTCGGCAACGCCGGCCGAAGCATCGTAGAAGGTCCCGGTCTGGCGACCGTGAATCTGAAACTGGCTCGCATATTCCAATTCACGGAACGCTTGTCGCTTGAGCTGCGGGCGGAAGTCTTTAATTCGCTCAATCACGCCAATTTCCTGCTCCCCAACGCGACCGGCGTCGGCACCGCGACGTTCGGAACCATTTCACAAGCCATGGACCCACGCGTATTTCAGCTCGGCGCGAAGATTCGCTTCTAGCGGAAGCCCGCGTGAAAACCCGGGGAGCGGTGGATCGTCGCTAACGAACTCCCGGCAACCGGTCGCCGAATTATAGTAGGTCTGGAGGAATCAATCCGGTATGGCAATTCCAGTCTCTGGAGTAGAAGATCAGATTCGGTCCACGGTATCGAAAGACGCGCCATGGGATTTGGTCACGACCTTCATGCGGATCGTCCGCGAATCCGGCACCAAAGGCGAATGGGACGCGGCGCAGTACATCCACGACAAACTGAAAAGCTGGGGCTGCAACGTAACCATGCATGCGCCGGAGCTGCTGATCAGCGTCCCGCGCGGCGCACGGCTTGAGATTCTTTCTCCCGCAGGCGTCGGTTCCATGCGAGCCAAAACGCCAGCGTTCTCGACCGCGTGTCCGGGAGTGGAAGCGGAAGCGATTTTTATCCCGTCGCCGAAAGTGCAGCGGATTGAGGACATGTTCTCGACACGCGGCCAGGGCGCGGATCAGGATATCGCCGGCAAAATCGTCATCAGCGAAGGCATGGCGATGCCGATGCGCGTCCGCGATTACGAGCGGCGGGGAGCAGCCGCACAGATTTATGTGCATCCCGGCGCGGCGATCCATGAAGGGATCTGCACGCCCATCTGGGGGACGCCGACGTTGACCAGTCTTGAGAATAAGCCCAAATCTCCAGTGATCTGCATCAACGCCGAAGACGGCGCCAAGCTGATAGACCTTACGAAATCCGGCGCGGTTCGCGTGCGCGTCGAAACCAAGCTGGACGAGGGCTGGGTCAAATGTCCTCTGAACACCGTCTGGATCGAAGGCTACGAAGAACCGGAAAAGTTCGTGATGGTGCACGGCCATCTTGATTCGTGGCATGAAGGAATCGGCGACAACGCGACGGGCGACGCGGCGCTGCTCGAACTGGCGCGCGTGTTCACTCAGCATCGCGGCAAGCTGCGCCGGTCGCTGCGCGTGTGCTGGTGGCCGGGCCATTCTCAAGGCCGCTACGCCGGGTCGACCTGGTTCGCCGACGAATTCGCGCGCGATCTGACGCGCAACTGCATCGCGCAGATCAACATCGATTCGCCCGGCTGCCGCGAGGCCACCGAATACATGGAAGACGTGATGTGGATGCGCGAGGCGGATTCGTTCTGCCGCGAAGTGATCCGCGATGTGACCGGCCAGGATTCGCGCGGCAAGCGTCCGTTGCGCGCCGGCGATTATTCGTTCAACCAGGTCGGACTAACGGGATTTTTCATGCTGCTATCGAACATCCCGCCGGCGCGCCGTAAGGAACTCGGCTACAACTACGTGGTCGGCGGATGCGGAGGGAATATCGCGTGGCACACCGAAAGCGATGTGCTCGAAGTGGGCGATCCCGATGTCCTTGTAACCGATATCAAGATCTACGTCGCCGCGATCACTCGACTTCTAAACGCCGATGTCTTTCCGTTCGAACATTCTCGAGCGGCCGCGGAGATTCTCGACCAACTGGAAAAGTATCAGGCAAGCTGCCAGGGTCATCTGGATCTTTCTCCGGCAATCCAGGCGGCGTCGGAGTTGAAGTCAGCGCTTGAAAATCTCGAGCGCATGTCCAAATCCGCTCCGGCCGAACGATGCCGCGAAATCAACCAGGCGATTATCGACGTTTCGCGAATTCTGGTCCCGATCAACTACGCGCGTGGAGAAAAGTTCGATCACGATCCGGCCGTGTCGCTACCCATCGTCCCAAAGCTCGACCGTGCGCCGCAATTGCCGGAGCTGGTCCAGAACCATCAGCTCTATCGCTGCCTGCAAACGGAGTTGATCCGCGAACGCAACAAGATTGTGGATCAACTGGACTCCGCACGTTTTATCGCCGAACGGTTTTAAGTGACCGTCGGCCTCACGTTCGCGGTCGTGCTGACGGCATATGTCGGCGCGCTGATCTTCATCGGCATCCTCGGCTATCGAAAGACGCGCACGGAAGAAGATTTCCTGGTCGCCGGCAGGTCGATTGGCCCGTGGGTCGGGGGCGCAGTGCTCGCCGCAACGCAAATCAGCGCGGGAACGTTCGTCGGCACCGTCGGGCGGCATTATCTGGCCGGTGTGAGCTTCGTGTGGGTCTGGCCCGGCGTGTGGTTCGGATGGCTGATCTCGGCGTTGTTCGTCGCGCCCAAACTGCGCGAATTCGGAGCCGTGACCGTCCCCGATTTTCTAGCCGCACGCTATTCCAGCCGCCTGGCGCGCGGCCTTTCGGCGATTCTGATCATCTTCGCGTACATGATCCTGCTGGTCGCGCAATATCAGGCGTGCGGCGAAATTTTTCAGGCGATCTTCGGGCTCGCCCCGGGCTGGGCGATGCTGATGCTCGCGTCGAGCACGCTGGTATACACGATGCTCGGTGGCATGCGATCCAGCTCCTACATCGATTTTCTTCAAGTAATGGTGATGCTCGGCGGGCTGATCATCGCGGTTCCGCTGCTCCTCTATCGTGCCGGCGGACTCACGCACGCTGGTCAAGTGCTCACCGCGCTCGATCCACGGCTCACCGGATGGTTCTACGACTGGAAACAGATGCTGGGGCTCGCGCTATCGTTCGGACTCACCATGGCGGCGGCGCCCTATGAAATGGTGCGTTTTTATTCGATGCGCAGCAAAGCGACGGTGCGCACCGCGATCGGCGTCTGCTTTCTTTTCCAGGCCATTATCGGCAGTTGCGTGATGATGATCGGCCTGCTGATGCGGGTGCTGTTTCCCAGGCTCGCCTCGATCGATCAGACCAGCTCCGTGATGGCGCTGAACGTCCTTTCTCCGCTGGCGGGAACGCTGTTCATTGTCGCGATGATCTCGGCGGTCATGTCGTCTTCGAACGCGATTCTGCTGGTGGTTTCGGCGGGCGTTTCTCATGACCTTTACGGCAAGCTGCTGCGTCCGAACGCCTCGGACCGGTCACGTCTGCTCCTGAACCGGATCGGTATTTTCGTATTGGGAGTCGTGCCCATCTGGTTCGCGCTGCAACGCTTCACGGATGTGCAGGAATTAGTGGTCATCGAGACGCGATTCATCCCCAGCTTCTTTTTTGTACCGATTGTGTTCGGCCTGAACTCGCGTTTCGGAACTCCGGCGGGAGCGATCGCCGGAATGGCAGGTGGATCGATCGGATGTCTGGCATGGTCGGCATGGGGAGCCCGGATTGCGCCGGCGTTCGACGCGGTCGAAATCGGGATCGCCGTGAGCGCGCTGCTGTATTTTCTAGTGAGTGCGTTCAGCCGCAATCGGGAGGGATCTTGGGCCGTATCCTCTTGATGGCCGTTCCTGCGTTCTGTGCTGTGGTTTCTGCAGGGCCACGCGTCGCGCAGTACCGAGCGGAGATCCGCAGCGGCGACGCTCACTCCTACAGCGTAGACATCGCGGTCACGATCGGCGGAGACGCGTGGGAGAAGCCTTCATACACGCTTGACGGCGACGTTTTGAATCGGACGACCCTCGACTACGCTGTGCCGGCGGGCGGAACCTATCATCTGCGCTATACCGCGGCCGGCGACGGTCATCGCGTGCGGATTCCGCTGGCAGTTCCCGAAATCCCGACCGCCGGCTCTCCCGCCTCCATCGTCATCGAAGCGGCGTTGCCAGCCGGATTCGCGATGACGGGCGATATGTTTCCGGTATTCAAGCAGAATGATTCGGGAGTGTATGTCGCCGAACTTGCCAACATCCCCAATCAAGTTGAATTCGAAGTCGCGCGTCCGGGCGAGGCGGGCTTTCGCGAGCGCTGGCTGACGCCCACGGTCTTGAGCGACTGCGCCGTGGTCGTGTTCCTGGCCGCGGGTTCGATCATACGACTGCTCTTCAGCAGAACGAGGATGGAATGACTCACGGTTTCGGGGCGAACTTCTACGGATTCTTCGTGTACGCGGTCGTCTGGGTGGTATTGTATTTTCTGCTGGCGGCGTGGCTCAATCGCCGCGACCGTCGATAGAAATGGATTCGAAGCTACGGTTTCAATCTTCTGAGAGAGCTTTCGAGAATCTCCGCGAATTGTTCCTGAATTCGTTTCGCGTCTCCTGGGAAGAGGCTGTGCACGCGAGCGCCGTTCGGCGGCCGATTCGGAAATTCGTATACTGAGCTCCCCTTGATTTGGTAATAGATGACGGATGCTCCAGCTTCGTCATAAAGCTGGAGGCTGATGCCGCCTAGACGATTGCGCGGGGGCGCTTCCTCGCCCGGATCCGACCCGAAGTTCTCAACGCTATTGGCCCAATCGTTAAACGACTGGTTCTCCGTAATTCCGCGGTTCAGGGTGACGAGATCGTGTTTGCGCCGCCCCGGCGATTTGCGGATAATCGGGTCCCCGCCCGCCCGGTACTTTACTACCTCGGATGGAGGAAGTAGCCCAGCCACTTGGCCTGCCCAGTCGCTGAATGACACGTTCTCAGTAACTCCCATGTTCAACGTGATGAGGTCGTATTTACTCCGCTCTGGCAATTTGTAAGGCGTTGGCGAGCCGCCGCCCGCCCGGCGTTGAACTACGTCGACAGGAGGAATCAGCCCGGTAAACTTGCCACCAAAGTAGACACGGTTACCGTCCCACAGCCGAAGTTTGTAATTCTTGTAGGGATCCAGGCGCGTCGCTCCGGCCGAGACTTGAGGCACTGGAACCCTCCCGTGAATAAATTATAACCAGGGTCACCGTTCTATTGCGGTGGCACGCTTCTCGCGACCGCCGTCGGGATGCTGAAGGGGATTTCCAGCACCACGTCCACGTCCACCGGCAGGCCATCGCGCGTCGCCGGCCGGAACTCCCAGGCGGTCACATCCTGGAACACCGCGCGCTGCACGGCAGCGGTTGTCTTGGTGAGCAGGGTGATGCCATCGAGCCTGCCGTTCTTCCCCAGAGTTGCCGCAAATGCGATTCGCTCTCTGGTCCGATCGCTGGGCGCCGGCTGGTCGACCGGCTCGATCTTTCGGACCGGGACCGGCGCGCGGACTACGGGCGTTTCGCCGGGTTTCGACCCCCGATCCGCAAACCACATGATCCAATCTCCGGTATAAGTCACCATTCGCTCCATCGGAATGACGATGGTGTAAACGCTGCGCCCCTGGAACCGCGCGTCGACCTCCTGCGGAATCATCCGGCTGGAGGGCCTTAATGGAACCGACAAAGTGGACAATGGCACGCTGCGCACCCTTTCCGCATAAAGAATTTCGTGGGTGGGCGGAGGCATTGGAGCGGCCTCTGGCTGCGGCTTGCGTATGGTCAGATCCGGAACGATGAGAGAAGCCGCGGCGTTTGCATCGCCGCTCGACGCCGGGCCTTGCGTGGGAGCTTTCGAGAAGCGCCCCGGGCGCTCGCCGTTGGGCACCGGTGCGTCTGGATCTTGATTGGGATGAAGACTGGCGACCGCGATATCGGCCTGCGCGTTTCCGGTATGCGCGGTAGGAGCGGGAGGCGCGACACGCGCGGTGATGGTCGGCATCGTCATGGTCTGCGCCATGATCGGCGAGGGAGCCGCGGCGGAAACAGGCGGAGCCGGTGCGTCCAACACGGGGGTCTGCATCGGCAGCTTCGGCTCCTGTTTGGACGGTGGCGGCGGAACGAATTTTCTTGGCGTTACCTTGGCCGGAGCTGCTGGAGTGGGGATGATCGAATCGAGTCTGGTGACCAGGAGCGGGGTGGGCACATCCTGGCGGATCTGCACTTTGGGCGCGCGCGCTGTAATGAATACCTGTTCCGATTTCGGTTTCCGCGAGGCGGCGATGATCGCTTGCCTGGACAACTCAAGTCCGCGCGGATTCGGCGTGTTGCCGACTCGCTTGAGAGGATTCACATTCGGCACCTTCGGGCGCCGGTCAAAGTACAAAATTTGGTGGTCGTGCCGCCTTATGAATTCGTCGTAGATCGGTCTCTTGGGTTCGCTGGCGGGGAAGGTCACGGACATGAGCGTCGCGGCTAACACGCAGTGCCCCAACACCGAAACCAGGAACGGGATCCCTCGGAGCGGGTAATCGGGGCGGGTTGCGTCGCTTCCGATGATGGTTTTTCCGGCTCGGAGCTTGGCTTTAACCCTCACCCGCATACGCACCGGACTTGGCTCAGGCGACAATATGGAATCGCACCGAAATCTCCGCTTGCCATGCCTTAACTGAAAGAATAACAGAGTGAGCCGCGCCATCTCGTGAGAAAGATCGGCGGATTTCGAAGATTACTTCGCGACTTACTGGTTGGCGAGCGGCCCGACGGTGAAAAACTCGTTTGGCGATTTCTCGTTGTGGTACTCCGCGGCGATCCAGGCCGCCGAGCGCGCGATGTTGGAGATCCTCAATTCGTCCGCCAATCCGAAATAGAAGTACCCGCCGGCGCTGTGTTGCCCCAACCGGAGGGTCCCGGAGGCGCTGCTTAACAGCCCGCCGGGCGCCTGCGCTTGTCCGCTCAGCACGCCGTCGATGTACATACTCGCGTTTCCGCCGGCGTCGATCGTCACGTCCACCTTGTGCCAGGCGTTATCCGCGACTGGGTTGGCCGACATCACCAGGTTTTCCGTCCCACCGAGGCTGTGCATGCTCAACCGATTGCTTCCGCCGATATAGTTCCACATCAGGCTCCATTCCTGGTTGGACCCCTTGTCGATCAAGCGCGCATATTCCGCCATCCCGGTTCGGGCCTTCACCCATAACGAAATGGTTTGTGCCGCGGAATTGTTCAGCGCGATGCACGGTCCAAAGTCGATCGAACTCCCGGTGAAGCTCGCTGCACCCGCGATCTCTCCCGGCGCCGGCAGAGTTGCAGCTCAGCGTCGATGCGTTGCATTGGTTCCTGGTCGAATCGCTGGTGCTCAGCGTCGATCCGTTCCCGAAATGCTGCACCATGTCGAAATTGCTGTCCCAGACTCCTGGCGCACTCTGCTGATTCGGCGCTCCGGAGTTGCCCCAGTAGACGTAAATCACGGTTCCCGCCTCGAGCGCGGGCACCTTCACCCACGCCACCAGCGTTCCAGTCGCGCCATCGAAACTCTCGATCTCATGATGCAACTTCGTCACGCCATCCGATGCCGTGAACAGAATATCGTTCCCATTCATTTGCGTGGTCCCGATCAAGCCCGGGTCGGTCACTGAGTACAACATCGGGAAGTTGGTCAGCGTCCCGCTTACTTGGCCGGTGTTGATGGTGATAGCCTTGCGGTTGGTCCACGCGGCGTCGTACCAGTCTGAGCCCGTGCTCACTACCACCGTATCTTCCAGCGCGATCGTACCCGTGTTGGGCCGGATCACGCCCGCAGTCATGCTAGCCGTTGTATTGCCTCCGCTGCTGGACTGGGCGGCGCCGACGCTCAGGAAGGAAGCCGGCGAAATCTCGTTGTTATACTCGGTCTGAATCCAGCCCGCGGAACGGATACTGGATGAGACGCGGACTTCATCTAGCTTTCCGCTGTAGAAGTTTACGCCGCCGGCATTGCCCATCTCGGCAAAGTTCGCGGTGTTGTACGGGGTGCTGAAGGTTCCCGTGCCCATCAGAGTTCCGTTCTTATAAACACTGATACTGGAGCCGCTGCGGGTGACCGCCAGGGAAGTCCACGCGTTGGATGCAACGTTCAGACCCGATACGCTGGCGGTCGAGTAGGCGCTGAAGCTGGTGCCATTGTCGACGCCAATCGTGTTCTTGCTGCCGTCGAAATAAATATCATTGAAACCGGACGATCCCCCCAAAATGGTCATGTAGGGATGCGGGAAACTCGAATTGATCCAGAACTCCGCCGTGTACGTCTGCGCCAGATTGCTGATCGGGCTGAAACTAACACCGTCGCTGGAGCCGTTGAAACTCGCACCGCCGCCGATCTCGCCGGCGATGGCCACAGGCGAACTGATCGTGCCGTTGTGGCCGTTCGCGGTCGAATCGTTGGCGGATAACGTGGTCCCGTTGGGCAGATGCCATACGCCGGCATAGTTGCTATCCCAGACGCTCGCCGGATTCTGCTGGCTGGAGGCAAGGGCGTTGCCGTAGTACACGTAGATGACGGTCCCGGATTGCAGCGCCGGCACCTGCACCCACGCTAGCAACTGCCCCGTCGCGCTGTTATAGCTCTCAATCTGGTGATTCAGCTTTGTCACGCCGTCCGACGCCGTGAACAGGATGTCGTTCCCACCGGCTTGCGTGTTCCCAACCAGATTCGCATCGGTCACCGAATACAGCATCGGGAAATTGGTGAGCGTTCCATTCACCTGTCCGCTGTTTACTGTGATCGGCTTCCGAAAGTTCCATGACGCGTTGTACCAAGTCGGGCCCGTAGAACCGATCGTGTAAGTGGCCGACGCGACCGAACTGTCGGCAAGCCCCGTTTCATACGCGATCGCCATGAGCGTCTCGCTGCTGCTGACCGTAACCGAACCGCTGTACAATGTCCCCACAGTTTCGCTCGGCGCGGTACCGTTCGTGGTGTAGCGAATAGAGGCTCCAGTAGTGCCGGTGCTGATCGTCACACTCTGCGCCGAGGAATAGGCACCTCCCGGCACGCTGAAAGTCGGTGTGGCGACCGTGTTGCCGTTGCTCTGTTCGCTGGCGACGCTGAGGAAGGTAGCCGGCGAACTCTCGTTGTTGTACTCCGTCTGAATCCAACCGGCGGAACGGACGTTCGATGAGACGCGGACTTCATCCAGCTTTCCGCCGTAGAAGTTGATGCCTCCCGCGCTGCCCATCTCGGCGAAGTTCGCGGTGTTGTACGGCGTGCTGAAGGTTCCCGTGCCCATTAGCGTTCCGTTCTTATAAACACTGATACTGGAGCCGCTGCGCGTGACGGCCAGGGAAGTCCACGCGTTGGATGCAACGTTCAGACCCGATACGCTGGCGGTCGAGTAGGCGCTGAAGCTGGTGCCATTGTCGACGCCAATCGTGTTCTTGCTACCGTCGAAATAAATATCATTGAAACCGGACGATCCCCCCAAAATGGTCATGTAGGGATGCGGGAAACTCGAATTGATCCAGAACTCCGCCGTGTACGTCTGCGCCAGATTGCTGATCGGGCTGAAACTAACACCGTCGCTGGAGCCGTTGAAACTCGCACCGCCGCCGATCTCGCCGGCGATGGCCACAGGCGAACTGATCGTGCCGTTGTGGCCGTTCGCGGTCGAATCGTTGGCGGATAACGTGGTCCCGTTGGGCAGATGCCACACGCCGGCATAGTTGCTATCCCAGACGCTCGCTGGATTCTGCTGGCTGGCGGCACTGGCGTTGCCGTAGTAGATGTAAATCACCGTGTCGGCCGAATTCGCGAGCGACGGGATCTGCACCCAGGCGACAAGCTGGCCGGTGCTGGAATTGTAGGATTCGATCTGGTGGTTTAACTTCGTCACGCCGTCCGATGCCGTGAACAGGATGTCGTTCCCGGTGGTCTGGGCCTCCGCCGCCAGGTTGGAGTCGCTCGCTACCGAATAGAGCACCGGGAAATTGGCGAGAGCCGACCCGCCGGATACCTGCGTGTGCGCGATGGTGACCTGTTTCCGGTGAGCCCAGGAGGTGTTGTACCAGCCTGGACCGCTGGTCCCGGTGCTAAAGTTCGCGGTCTCGGTGATCGGGGCGGTCAGGCTGAAATTCAATGGCGATGTACTCGACGACGTGGTTCCGGTGAAGCCGGAGAATGTATAGCCGGTGTTCGCCACTGCCGTCAGGTCAATGGGAGTTCCGCTGTTGAACCAGCCGCTTGCGGGGCTGACGATCCCGCCTGCCGGCGGATTCGCCAACGTAGTCAGCATGTACTGGGTGGTGAAGTTGGCAGTATAACTGGCCGCGGACGACGGCACCGTGATCGAATGGGATTGACCCATCCCGTCCGACCAGCTTGCGTACACGTATTGCGTTCCGGCCCCTCCGGCTTGCGGGGATGTCGTTACCGCGATGGTATGGGTCGAAGTGGGTGTCCACTGAAAACTGCAAGGAGCGGTGCAGGGAGTGCTGTCCACTGTGAGCGCCAATCCGGCTGGCGCGGTGGTCACCGTGATCGATACGGTGCTGCTGGTGCCGCCCCCGGTTTGCTCGCTACCAACGCTCAGGAAGGAAGCCGGTGAACTCTCGTTGTTGAATTCGGTCTGAATCCAGCCTGCGGAACGGACGCTTGAGGAGATGCGGACTTCGTCCAGTTTTCCGCCATAGAAATTAATGCCGCTCCCATTGCCCATTTCGGCAAAGTTCGCGGCGTTATAGGGTGTGCTGAAGGTCCCCGAGCCCACCAGAGCCCCATTTTTATAAACACTGATACCGGAGCCGCTGCGGGTCACCGCCAGGGAAGTCCAGGTGTTGGAAGGCACGCCCACGCCGGTCACGATCGCGGTCGAATAAGCGCGAAAGCTGGTGCCATTATCTACCGCAATCGCGTTGCCGCTGCCGTCGAAGTAAATGTCATTGAAACTGGAGGCCCCCCCCAGGATGGTCATGTAAGGATGAGGGAAACTCGAGTTTACCCAGAACTCCGCCGTGTAAGTCTGGACCAGATTGCCGATGGGATTGAAGCTGATGCCGTCACTGGAGCCATTGAAACTCGCACCGCCGCCGATCTCGCCCCCGGTTGCTACCGGCGAACTGATGACGCCGTTGTTGCCGTTCGCGGTCGAGTCGTTGGCTGACAGAGTGGTTCCGTCCGGTAGATGCCACACGCCTGAGTAGCTGCTATCCCACGTCCCCGTCGGGTTCTGCTGGCTGGAGGCGCTGGCGTTGCCGTAGTAAATGTAAATCACGGTGTCGGCGGAATTCGACAGCGCCGGGATCTGCACCCAGGCAACGAGCTGTCCGGTGCTGGAATTGTAGGATTCGATCTGGTGATTCAACTTGGTGACGCCATCCGATGCCGTGAACAGAAGGTCGTTCCCGCTGGGCTGGGCCTCCGCGGCCAAGTTGGCGTCGCCCGCCACCGAGTAGAGCACCGGGAAGTTGGTTAGCGCCGCTCCACCGGACACCTGCGTGTGCGCGATGGTGACCTGTTTCCGGTGGGCCCATGAGGAGTTGTACCAGGGGGGACCGCTGCCTGCGGCCTGGATGGTCAGGTTGAGGTTGGCGTTGCCGGTACCGCTGCCGTTGGTCGCGCTCAGCGTGACGTTCCAGGTTCCCAGCGCGGCGGAGGCCGGTGTTCCGGAGATCAAGCCGGTCGACGTGTTGACCGACAGGCCCGCCGGTAGCCCCGTCGCCCCGTAGCTGGCCGGTGAGTTGGTAGCGCCGATTTGATAGGAGAAAGGAGTTCCCACGGTACCGCTGGCGGAAGGGGCGCTGCCGATCACCGGCGCCTGGGTAATTGTGACAGTGCTGCCGGCCGACGACGTTGAAACCGTCGAGCCGGCCGATGACGCGCCATCGCCATTCGAAAGCTGAACCACGGTTACGCTGTCCTTGGTTGCCGCCGAAACGGTGAAAGCGAGGCTGGCGACGATGCCGTTCGATATCGGGTTGGAATTCATGCCCCAGATGTCGCAGGTTGCGGTGCCGGCGGTACTGTTGCAAGTCACCGTCTTTCCCGCCGCCGTGGCGACCGGGCCGCCAACGATAGTGAGCGAAGCGATGTCCGCGGTCGGATAGGTCACGGTCCATTCGAGCGCGGCAGGCGTTGTTGTTCCCGACAGCACTAAGCTTAGAGTGACCACGCTGCCGGGGGCCCCCGAACCAGAGGAAAGACTTAAAGAGGCGGTTTGCGCGATACCAAGGCTGGACAGGAGCGCAACCAGGATCGAAAGTCGAGCCGGCCGCGCGTTTACTGTTGGGCTAATCACGGTATTAAAGTCCTCCCGCTGCCAATACCAGTTGTCCGCTCTAGGAAAAAAGGCATAAAACTACTAAGGCAAAACTACTAGTACTAGTGGAATCCTAGCTTCGCCCCAGGTTAGGAGTCGATTGGGCGAAGCGCGCAGGCTCTTGTCTTAAAAGTACTTACTAATTTCGTCAGAGTGCGCTTCCTAGGGCATCTGAAGCTCCATACGCGAATATTTCGTTATATCGTTGATTCTAAATGCAGTTATTAGCGTTACTTGTTTTTCACAGACTCATGGAGCCGGTACTTTTGGGATATAATAGTAAACTTTACCAAGTACCGAGGGCTGAGGGCCCAGCGATCTCAGGACTCTTGCCGATGGCCCCTCCGGCGTCCGAATCACCTTCGCGTCGATTGTGGCTTCGTAGAGCGTCAGGGCACTGCCTTGCGTACTGTGATGTAGAGTGGTACCAAAAGCTTTGACGAAGAACCAATTTGTTTCCTCAATCGGTCATTCCTCCATTGACAGAGTGCACCCGGAGAGCTTATTCTGACTGAGAACCTAAAGAAAAGGATATCTTGCCGATCTTTTGATTGGTGAGTTGCGGAGTGACGACTATCGCCGGTGGGTCTCGGTGAAGCTTTAGGGCGCGTTGTGCAGAAAGTCTAAAACGGAGGAAAGTGGGCGCCAAAGGATCACACCCAAGGGGTTGGGGTGTGATCTCGAAGAGCAACTGCTATTACCGACAGGGATAGCAGGCTCGGCGGCTGTTAGCTGTATACGCTATGCCCAGCCCGGTTCAAGTTTCGACCGGTAAGAGTGCGGTATTGGTCAGCTCGGCGTTGACAGTTTCAGTAGTATCCGCCGATCCGGAACTGGTAGCACTTTGCCGTGATGTCCTGCGTGAGTTAGGGGACACTGAGGATCACCTTGCGGTCCGCAGCGAGGGCGACGCGACCGTGAGTTCGAAGATCTGCCTTTGGGATTACGAACCCGGGCGCGCGAATCCTTTGGAGGATCAGTTCGAGAGTAGCAAGACGTTCTACTTGGTCCCTCCGTCGCAATTACCATCCTTGCTGCGAAGCGCGCCCGCGGCGGAAGGCCATATACTTCTGAAGCCGGTTACCCGGGCAGTCCTGCGAACATTCCTTGGGTCGATTGTTCCCATCAAGGACAACGGCCCCGTCGCGGGAGCGGACCGGATCCGCGCGAATCGCGACGACCTTCTGCAGCGTCTGCTTCATGCCAATTTGCGGCTTCAGGAATACGACCAGCAGCGCACTAACTTCATCGCCCGGGCGGTGCATGATTTCCGCGCTCCTTTGACGGCGCTGTCGGGTTTTTGCGGTCTCCTTGCCAGCGGTCAGTTGGGCTCCCTGAACGATCAACAGAAGGAAGCGCTGAATCGGATGGAACACAGCGCCAGGCGGATCTCGCGCATGGCTTGTGCGATGTCCGACCTGAGCGTGGGCGCCAGAGTCAATCGCAAAGCGGACCTCCGCGAGGGCGACATTCATGAGCGGATTAAGCAGGCGCTGCATGAAATCATGCCGCTGGCTTCTGAGAAGCAGATTTCGATCAAGGCCGACAAGATCGCGGCTCCCCTCCATCCGCTTTATTTCGAGTCCTCGCAAATCGAACAGGTATTGCTGAACCTGCTGGATAATGCGTGCAAGTTTACGCACCGCGGCGGGTCGATTGAAGTGTTCGGATACCCGTATTTCTGGGAGCGCCGTTTTCTGGTCGGGGGCAGCGCGCCCCGGGAGCGGCGGATGGACAACGTACCATCGCCGAACTCTTATCGAATCGACATAAAGGACACCGGTCCCGGAATTCCTTCCGAGCGCATCAGCGACATTTTTGAGGAATACACGTCGTATGCGGGCCCCCAGGACCGGTCCGGCGGCGGTCTCGGCCTGGCGATCTGCCGTCTTATCATGAGCCGCCACGAAGGGCATATCTGGGCGGACTCGTATCAGAACGGAGCCATGTTCTCGTTTGTGCTTCCCTATCGGCGAGCGGACCTTCGGGGGAATGTCCAGAACGCCTTGTCCGCCTAGCGAAATTATCGGAGAGACTTGTGAACAGTGGATTAACGCGAAGAACCATCCTCGTCGGCGAAGACGACGCCGAAGTGAGGGATTATCTCGGAGTGACTTTACGTTGTCATGGCTACGACGTGCAGTTGGCGGTGGATGGGGAAGAGGTCGTCAGTCATCTGAACGCCGGACGGCCGGCGTCCGCGGTTCTGCTCGACATCATGATGCCGAACAAAGACGGCTGGGAGACGCTGCGCGACATCCGCAGAATGGGAATTGACGTTCCTGTGATTATGCTGTCCGGCATGTCTTCGCCGCCCAATATCGTTCAGGCGATCAAAGGCGGCGCGATTGACTTCCTAGCCAAGCCGTTCAACCACGAGGAGTTGGGCCTGGCCATTGAACAAGCGCTAAAGTCCCGGCCTGAGAGTCGGCCCGCGCACGACAGGTCTTGTGGCCTGGGGGGCGGGATGTTCTTCGGGAAAAATCCCGTGATGAACGAGCTGATGTCCTCGATTCAGAGGGTGGCGGTGAGCGACGTTCCGGTTCTGATTCAGGGCGAAACCGGCACCGGCAAAGAGGTTCTGGCGCGCCAACTACACGCGCTCTCCTCCCGTGCGGAAAAGCCGTTTGTGAAATTGAACTGCGCGGCGGTTCCGTCCGAACTGATCGAGAGCGAGCTGTTCGGGTACGAACGGGGGGCCTTCACGGGGGCGTTCCAAAAGAAGTCCGGCCTGTTCGAACTAGCCGACGGCGGCACCATGTTGCTCGATGAGATTGGCGATATGGACATCCGGCTTCAGGCGAAGCTGCTCCAAGTTCTTCAGGATCAGGAGTTCCGGCGCGTCGGCGGATCGGAAGTAGTGCGCGTGGATGTTCGGGTGATCGCGGCGACTCATCGCGACCTGCTGTCGGCGATACGGACGCGGACCTTTCGCGAGGATCTTTACTACCGGCTCAACATCTTTACGCTGGTGCTGCCTTCGCTGCGCGAACGCAAGGAGGACATTCTCAGCCTGGCGGAGTTCCTGATCAACCGGCACAGTTCTCCGGAGGCTCCGCCGGTTCCGTTGACGCCCGGATTGCAGGATGCATTCTTATCTTTCCCGTGGCCGGGAAACGTTCGGCAGCTGGAAAACATTATAAGGAAGTTGATGGTTCTGCGCGATCCCCATGTAATCGCGGGCGAACTGGAGCGGATGCGCCGAGGGATCGCAAACGAGGAAGTGGTGGTTTCCGTGGATCAAGAGTCGACCTTCGCCAGGAAGCCCGTTTTGCAGGAGGTGAGTCGTGCAAAAGAGGAGGCCGAAGCGGCGGCGATTATGGACGCGCTGCATAGTACGCGCTGGAATCGAAAACAGGCGGCGGCCGCATTGAAGATTGACTATAAGGCGTTGTTATACAAAATGAAGAAGCTGGCCATCGAGGAACGGGCGAGCAAGGTCTCGCGGCCTGCTTGAAAAGGCACTTAGATTACCGTGCAGTGACGAGCCGGTGAATTGTTTGTGCTACGGTCTGGGCGGCTTGTTCTAGTGCCTGCGGTCCATTGACAAACCGCGCTGGATCAGTGATGCTGGGGTGTAAAGAAACAAGAGAAGATGGTCGTTCGGGGGCTTCGTTGAGTACAATTTCGCAATTTGATTTCGCGCAGGCAGAAACCGAGGTTTATCCTTGGTTTGCGCTGCGCGTCCGGTCCAATTATGAACGGGTCGCGGCGATGCATCTGCGCGACCGGTGCATCGAGGAATTCCTGCCAAGCTACAAGGCTGAGCGCCAATGGTCGGACCGGAAAAAACAGATCGATCAATACCTGTTTCCGGGCTACGTTTTTTGCCGGCTGAATCCTGATGATCGCATGCCGGCGCTCACGATCCCGGGAGTCGTCGGACTGGTTGGTTTTGGGAAGGGACCGTCGGCGATACCAGACAACGAAATCGAGAACGTCCGCAGGATGGTTGGGTCTGGCCTTCTGGTGGGGCCGTGGCCATTTCTGGCGGTGGGGCAGACGGTGGTTATCGAACGCGGACCGCTGACCGGAGTGGAAGGAATGCTCATGGAAGTGAAGAAGGCCTACCGGCTGGTGGTGTCTGTTCACTTGCTGCAGCGATCCGTGTCCGTGGAGGTCGATCGGAGCTGGTTACGGCCGGTGAATTCCGCGCCGGTTCGAGCGCCACAGAGTACTGCTGGGACTCTGGTAAGAGTATGCTAGGATGACTCATGCCGAGTCACCAGCGTCCCGTTCTCCTGGTTATTTTTGCCACGAGCCTCGCTGTATCAGGACAAATCCCCCAGCCGACCGCTCAGAATCCGGCGCAAACGCTTAATGTAGTTCGACCCGATTATGAACTAGGGTCGAACGATCAGATCCTGCTCCAGGTTCCGCAGTCTCCGGAACTGAATCAACGTCCGTTCCGGGTTGATTCTGACGGTTTTATCGACTTGCCTTTGGTCGGACGGGTGCACGTCGCGGGATTGACCGTCCGAGGCTTGGAAAACTTGCTCACGCAACGGCTCCGCGATTATATCCGCGAGCCTCAAGTCAGCATCAGCATGGTACAGTTCCGGAGCGAGCCAGTTTTTTTCCTGGGTGCATTCCGGACTCCGGGAATTTATACACTTCAAGGCGACCGTACGCTGGTGGCGATGCTGGCGACGGTCGGGGGATTGCAGCCGACCGCGAGCCGGAGAATCAAGATTACGCGGCGCGCCGAATACGGAGCCATCCCGCTGGCCGGCGCCGTTCAAGATCCGCAGAGAAAGTTCAGCAGCGTCGAGATCAGTCTCGATAGTTTGACGCAGAACGTAAACCCGGCCGAAAATATCGTCCTGATGGCCTACGACCTGGTCACTGCGGGAACCGCCCAGCCGGTCTACGTGAATGGCGAGGTGGTCAAGCCGAGTGCCATTCCGCTCGGCGAGCAGCCGTCGATTTCGGTGACCCAGGCATTGACCGAGGCGGGAGGTTTCACACCGAATGCGAGTCGAGGCAAGGTCCGGATCCTGCGGCCGGTGCTGGGAACTACACGACGGGCGGAAATTGAAGTCAATCTCAATCGCATTTACGAAGGAAAGGATAACGACGTGCCGTTGCTGCCGAACGATATGCTGTATGTTCCCCGGGCATCCTTGCGGGCGGTACTCACGCCGGTAGGCACTTCGATGCTCAGCACCTTGCCGTATCTCCTGGTAACTCTGGCTGTGTCGGGCATATTGTAGCCGCAGTTGCGCTGAATGCGGTAAGCTCATAAGAATATGCTGTTTAGCAATAGCCGGCGAACATGGCGTTGGCTACCATGTATCCTGAGCGTGCTGCTGGTGTTCACGCCCAGCGGGGACGCGCAGACGCCTCCAGCGGCGGCACAAGCCGCTCCGGTCACTCAGCCCGCCACCATTCGAAGTCTGAAGGTGAAGGCGCTTGCGGGAGAACAGGGGATGAATGACTTGGAAGGCAAGGTCATGTCTCCGCTGGTGGTTCAGGTCGCCGATCAGAGCGATCAGCCGATTGAGGGCGTGGACGTTGTGTTCCGTTTCCCGTTGGAAGGTCCGACCGCAACCTTTCCCGAAAACAAGAATGTCCAAACGTTCCGGACCAACGCCGATGGCCAAGCGGCCGCGATCGGCTGGATGGCGAACGGAAAGGTAGGGACGTTTCAGGTCCAGGTGACGGCTTCGCGCGGTAATGAACAGGGATCCGCGACGATCACTATGACCAACGTGACCCGGATCACAGAGGAAGGGAAAGCTCACAATAAAAGGTGGTGGTCCTCGCGTTGGGGTAAGATCGCCATTGTTGCGGCGGCAGCAGGAGTGACTGCGGCGATTGTCCTTGCGACTCGCGGGTCCGGCTCTAGTTCTCCGAAGGTGGTCACGGCGACGCCCGGTTCTCCGACGATAGGCGGACCTCAGTAGCGTAATGTCCAGAACGTTCCTAATCCTTGCCGCATTTTCGTCGATTGCGCTGCGAGCGCAACCGTCCGCTCTTTCCGGGCCGGTTCAAGGTTTTACGTATGATGCGCCCACGAAGACGATCCGCGCTGTAATCGGATCTTTGGGATCGGCGTCCTTGGGTCCGGCCATTTTGCGTCAGGTCGAATTTGCTTCCGTGGCTCCGCTCCAGGATTATGCGATTCTCCTGCGGCGCGGCGAAGTTGTGGTGGTTACCGGCCTAAGTTCGGGTAACTTGTCGGAAACGGTGCTGCCGACATCAAGCTTCACTCCGGAAAGAGTGGCTTGGTCCGACGACGGTTCAACTGCCGTTTTGTATTCGCAAACCGGGGGATGGATTCAAACTGTTACCGGCCTGCCGGCGTCGATCAACGTGGGTACGCCGATTAGCATTTCCGCTCTCGGCGGCACGCTCAATGCGGTCACCGCCTCCCCCAACGGGCAAATCATAGCGATTGGAGTCACCGGAAACCAGGCCGGAGTTTATCAGATTGCGGGTGGCCAAAGCTTTTCGCCCTTGCTGGCGGTGGCGCAACCGATCGACTTGGCGTTCTCTAAGGATGGCGGGTCATTATACGCCTTGGACTCCGCGACCAATCAGGTATCCGAGATCAGCCTGTCAACTTCGGCGAGTCAGACATGGCCGGCCGGCGTCGATGACGCGGTTGCCATCCGGCCGGCCCGCGATTCCGCAAACCGCGGCGTTCTTTACGTGGCCGGACGAAGCAGCCGCCAATTGATCGCGTTTGACGACGCAACTCATCAGAACCTCGCCGGCGTGGCGCTTTCCTTCGACCCGGCGATCATCGAACCGCTCGGAAACAATGGCTTTCTGCTGAGCCGCCGGGCCGTCAATAGCGATCCGCTGTGGTCCTTCACCAACAGCGTGCAACCGGCGGTCTATTTTGTGCCGGCCACGCCGATCGTCGCCGACCACCGGCCTGAGGAACGGCCGAGATGATTCCGCGGCGCGTCGGCTTGGGCGGATTGCTGGTCGCGTTGGCTGCAACGGCCGCTGCCCAGACCATCCCGTTTTCGTTGCTGTTCACCCAGGGGCAGAATGCGATCAATGTCCAGAACGGGGCGATCGTGCCATTTTTGGCTCCAGTCGGCCAGTCGCAGACCGCGCAGCTCCAAGCCACCTACACGGGCAGCGGGCAGGTGACCATTCTGCAACAGCCGAACATCTTCGGTTCTTTAAACTTCAAGGCGACGATTTCCGGCGCCTTTCCGATCATTCTGGCGCCGGGCGGCAGCTTTATAGTCAACATCCAGTTCACTCCGACTAGTTCGAGTTTAGCCGCCTCGCAAATGAGTCTCACGTTTGTCGAGACGCTGTCTCCGACCAGTTCGAATACCAATGCCATCACGCTTTCGCTTCAGGGTACGGCGCCTGCATTCACTTTGAGCTATGTCTTGCAGACGGTCCAGAACGAGGTTCCGTTGCAATCCGGGGGCACGATACCGTTTGCTCCGACGCTGGTCGGCACGACAGCGCAAGCGACGCTGAATATTACGGATACGGGAAGCGGGTCGGGCACGGTTCAGGGGATCTCTATTTCCGGCAGCGCGTTCCGATTGCAAGGAACGCCGCTATTTCCCGCTACGGTGGTCGCCACCCAGAAGTTACCGGTGTTGGTTTTGTATACGCCGACCGGCGCCAGTACCGACGCCGGTCAAATCACGGTCACGTTCGGCGCGGGCCCGGCGGTCACAATCAATTTGACCGGGAGCGGGACTTCGCCGACCTTCACGTATCAACTGCTCAACACCAGCCCACCGACTGCCGTGTCTCCCGGCGGGATCATTGCCCTACCCGATACGAATGTGGGGCAGACCAGCAGTTTGACGATTCGAGTTCTCAATTCCGGGACCGCGAATGGCACTGTGAGCTCGATCAACTTCGCCGGGCAGGTGTTTAGTCTCAGCAACGTCCCCGTACTTCCACAGACCTTGACGCCCAACGCGAGCATCACGTTCAACGTGAACTTCACGCCCACGCAGCCAGGTGCGCAAACCGGAACTCTCATCGTCAACTCGGATATTTTCAAACTGAGCGGTAACGGATTGGGGCCGCTGCTGACTTTTTCTTATGTAGCCGGTGGAACCACGATCACGTTGAACAGCACGAACACGTCAGTAGTATTCAGCCCGGTCACCATATCCCAATCCGAGCAGTTGAGTTTCGATGTCGCCAACACAGGGACGCTATCAGCGACCATCTCAAATATTGGCGTGGGGCAGGCGAGCGGCCCCTATTCGTTGTCGGGGCTTCCCGCCTTGCCAGTCACTTTGGCTCCGGGCGCAGACTTTCACGTAACCATTAAGTTTACGCCGACGACGGTCGGATTCACGAATGGAACTCTGCTGCTCGACGCTACGACGATCAACTTAGTTGGATCGGGCACGCAACCGCCGCCGCTTCCGTCTTACACGATTAGCGGACCTAGTGGAACTACCGCTCCCATGTCCCAGCCTACGGTTGGCTTGACGCTTGCCAATGCTTATCCCGTCGCGATTTCCGGCACGCTGACGATGACCGTTGCGGGCACTCTATCGGCCGACCCTGCGGTCCAGTTTGCGACGGGCGGGCGAACCGTGGCGTTCGTAATCCCGGCGAATCAAATCGCCGCCGTTTTCGCGGGGCAGGGAACGCAACTGGGATTACAAACGGGCACGGTGGCTAGCGGCATCACGTTGACGCCGTCGTTTGCTACCCAGGCCGGTAACGTCGACTTGACGCCCGCCGCACCGACCGTTTTGCAATTCTCCGTGGCTTCGGCGTCCCCGTCTTTGATCGCTCTCCAGATCGCGGCTCAATCGGCAACCGGATTCACGATTCAAGTGACCGGCTTCACCACCACACGCTCCCTGACGTTTTTGGCGGTGCAATTCACCGCAGCCCCGGGATTCTCCTTATCCACTTCGCAGTTCACCATCAACGTCAAGCCGGTGTCCACGATATGGTTTGCAAGCACGGCATCCCAGGCGTTTGGCGGCCAGTTTACGTTGTCGATTCCGTTCACCTTCCAAGCATCGGTGGCGGCGGGCCAGTCTGTGCTAAGTGCGATTGCGTCGATTTCGGTCGCGGTGAGCAACGAGTCGGGCGCTTCTAACTCGATTCAGACAACGCTTCACTAACTTCCGGGGACGCCGTCAACCAGCCTAGCTGTGGAAAGCGTTCGACGACGATCGGATAGACGTATCGGTAACACAACACACCTATATAGGTTCCGAAGGTATTCGTGACGATGTCGGTGGTGCCGGAATCCCTGGTCGGGAGGAAGGCCTGGCCGATTTCAATGGTCAGGCTGACTAAAGCGCCGAGAATGATCGTGAGAAGTACAGCCCGCTTAACGGGGCGGGCGATCGTGAAGTATGCAAGAAAACAAAAGCCGGCAGGAATGAAGCCAACTATATTTTTGAGATTTCCGCTCCAATAGCTTCTCGAAAAGTCAAATTCCGTCCAGAATGGCTCCAGCGATATCTTATCGACAACCGAATATCTGTCCGGAATATAGAGATTGCCGGACGGCGCAGCGTAGTTACGGATCACATTTCCATGGTGTTCCTCGAAAAGATAGAGGGCGAGATTGCGCTCGCTCCGATCAATATCCGGCCGTCCGTTGTCCGTCCAGGTCCGGTAGTGCCGAAAGACTTGAGTCCCACTCAGTTCCAAGTCGTAGATCGCAACCCCGCGGATTTGCCCACGAAAGCTATTCGGTTGCCATGGGGTGTCTCCCACGATCAGCCGGCCGGTGATTGCCCCGTCAGGAATCCGGAATCCCGGCGCCCCTGTGACCGGAAAACCATCAAGGTACACAATCGTTTCCCGCGGGCCCGAAGTGACGGTTAGGAAGACCGGCTTCTTCTGTCGTAACGCGGCGCCCAATGCCCCGCGGACGTAGAAGTGCCCCTTGATCCTCTGTTTCGAATCATCCACCTCTTCGGCACGGACTTCGAGGTCGGTCAAAGACTGGCCCAGTGTGAACAACAGGGACTTTTCAGGTCTGTAGAGCGCCATTAGCGTGGAGCGAGTCCACCGGTCCGGCTGGACCCACATCTCGATGCTCCCGCCTGCGTCGCGGTGGGAGCCGGCCGTGCTCAAAGAACCGCGGCAGAGGATGGTTCCGTATCTGCCGAAGGCAACGCCGTTGGCGCCATTCAACCAGGCAACGCTGTTACGCGGGGAATGGAAAGGCGAGAGACCCAGGTACAGAGTGATGCATAAGACGGCGAAGCACAAAGCGCCGAGGAGCTTGGATTTCATTCGGTCGGACGCTTCCGTCAGGGCTGGTTCAAGGACAGAATGCCAGTCCTGGACCGGGTAGGCTTGCGCGGCTGCGAACCCGAGAGCTGGCGCCATCGCTTTAGCAGTGTTGGACGCGAGGCAGCCCAACCGTTCGCAGGAATTTCGGGTGTTGCCTGGTCGCCCGGCTCGAATGGGAACTTCTCTTCGGGCGGCGGCACGAGTCTGGGACCGTCGAAAAGCGCCGCTTGTCGCGTGATGGCCGGCGTGGCCAACGAGAGCTCCATGCAAGCGTCGCGAACCAGCTGAATGTCCACGGTGTCGCTTGTATCCGAGAAGGCGATCAGCAAAGCGTTATCGCAGATTACATTGATCAGCCGGGGAATACCGTTGGACCAACCGGCGATTGCATCGATCGCAGCCGTGCTGAAAGGGATCGGCTCAGTTCCGCCAGCGTGGCCCCATCGGAATTTGATGTATTCCTCGACTGCTTGGCGATCGAGCCGGTGAAGCGACATACGAAGCGTGATCCGCTGTTTCAACTGCCACAACTGCGGGAGGTTGAGCCGGTCATTAAGCTGATCCTGCCCCACGAGCACAATCTGCAATAGCTTGCGGTCGGTGGTCTCAAAGTTACCAAGCAGCCGGACTTCTTCGAGCAAGTCGGGGCTCAACTGATGGGCCTCGTCCACGATCAGGGCCATCACTTTCCCTTCGGCGTCAGACCGAACGAGAAACTCTTCCAGCAGCTTCAGGCGTTGCGCTTTGCTAGTAGGGATATCCTTGAACCCAAAATTGAGCATTGCCAACTCGAGAAACTCGGAGGCCGTAAGGGTTGGCGCGAAGATGACGCTCGACTCGACGTTCGATTCTGCCAAGAGCCGGGATAATGCACGGAGGGCAGTGGTCTTGCCCAACCCAGCTTCGGCGGTCATCACCAAATATCCTTTGCGTTCCAGAACGCCGAAGGCCAGCCCGCTGATTGCATCCGAATGCTGGGGAGTCAGATGGATGCAGTCCGGATCCGGAACGAGCGAAAACGGCGTTTTCGAAAGGGCAAAGAATTTCTCGTACATAACACCTCGTCTGAACGGGATCGGCGCTGCAAAACCCGTTTCGCGAGGGGACTCCGATCTTCTTCCTTGATTATCTCACCTTTCTCGGAGCCGGCAAATGGGGTCGATCGACAGAAGATCGGCGCGGCAGGACTGAAGGGCGGTCCGATGATTCCGGTCGGGGGCGGTCAAAGCCCGTCAGCGCGAGCACCGCATATGCCGTGGCTGCATCGCTCATGAAGAGTCCGGTCGCGGATGACTCGCGTCGATGGTTTAGCGAATAACCGGGCCATCGGCCGTCGGCCTGGCTCTGATTATGCGCCAGCCAAGTCAGGCCCCGCCGTAGCTGGATGTTGTCGCGCGGTAGGCCCGACTGCTCGAGCGCCAGCACAATGAGTCCTGTGGCGTATCCGTCACTCTTATTTTCGAGAATTGTGTCTTCCGATCGCACCCACAGCTTGACGAGTGTTTTCAGACTCGATCCGCCCCATGTCCAGGCCAGGGAGGTCAGACTCCAGCCTCCGTCCGACTGCTGCTTGCCCAGGATCGCCGCGGTGATCGAGGCTTGCTGCTTCGGTGCCAGAATTCCCGGCAACTTTGCGGAGGCCCAAAGGAACGCGGCTTGATTGATGAGGGACTGGCTGGGGTATTCACGGTTGAGGTATTCGCGCAAGAGCGCAAGGTTCCTTTGAAGGTCCGGAGTGGTGCGATAGTTCTCAGGAGCTTCGCCAATCGCCACTGCCGCGAGCGAGGCTCCATAAAACACCGAATCTTTCGCTTCAAAAGGCTCGTATCCAAAATTAAGCCAGGGCCAGGAACCTTTTTCATCGCCGGCCTTCACCTGAAGGGCCCACATGTTCTCGAAGGCGGAGCGCGTGTTGGCGCTGAGTTTTCCGGTCCGGACATCGGAGCTCGCCAGGATAAGGGCGTTCAGCACGGACTCGGTTCCGCGAGCTTGGAGCAGCTTGTTTGAGCCGTCCTCATCGGTGTAGAACGGCGCTGCCTGGTTCCACTGCCGCACCCGCTTCGTCACGCTGTCCAGGAGCTTGCGTTCGTTAGTGGATGCGGCATCTTCGCCAAGCGCGTCTCGAAGCTCCGGGCGCGAAAGCGCGTATGGCAGCGCAGTATGGCAAGAGATGCACACAGTCCCCTGACCGCGAGCGGCACCAGGCCAATTGATCCACCAATCCGCCCTTCGGTCGAGGTATGCAGCCGCGGTCTTTGGGTTCCAGGAAGGGGCTGCGACAGTAGCGGTCGAACCACCGGGAAGAAGCCTCATGGCGAGCCATCCCGCCAGAGCCGCTGTTCCCAGCGTTGCCACCGTTCTGAGGACCGCCTTCATGTGCGACGCGCCTTGTTTCTCGGATGCGTCCCAGTTCACTGGGGACGGACCCCAGTATACACCCGTGGAGTCCGTCTGTTACCGCTTGTTTCCTTATCGATCATCAACCACGCGGCTGCGCCGGAGAAACCGGCGATTGCTGGCTGTAGGGCGCGGGTTCGGGAAGAGAGAAGTGAAATCCAGCCTAGCTGTGCGACTGGCGCATCCGTCGACGCAACACAAAGACTAGGCCCGCCAAACCAGATAGATCGAGACCTAAGACCGCCAAGGCCGCCGGCTCGGGGGTGTGCACTAAGAACTCCTGTGGCGGGTTAGTCGTGCTGCCAGGATAAGAAATCGGATAGTTCGTGTCCGGCGAGTAAATCGTGAACGACGAAATGAAACTCGAGTTATTGGCATAAGCAGCGGCATTAGACAACCAGGTGCTCGCCGCCACAGCGTCGGTTGGGTCGACACTTTGCAGGTAAGGGAGTGCCGTCGGATCAAAAACGGCCCAGAGAGCATAGTGGATGTCGCCAACAGTGGTCTGATTGCCTGAATAGGCCAGCATTTCGGTGGCTAACCAACCCACCATGTTGTAATCTTGTGCAAGCGTGTAAGGCTGGGGCTGAGGCAGCACAGAATATTTGTACGCATTTCTCGTCTCGTCCGTCGGACTGATCACATAGTTCGGAGCGTTGAAGACATCTGCCGTCCACGTTTCAGGGACGTAACTCTCATCCCCGAAGTCATCGCATATGACTGCCGTCTCAACGCCGTTGATCATGGCGTAGTAGGGGCCCACGTAGACGTAACCCATCACGTTCGATCCCGGACTATTCAAGTTCATGCAGGCTGATCCTGCCGGGGCTGGACCCCCTGAAGCGCACTGGGCGAAAGCGCTGGGGACCGTGCACGCGATCATTCCCAACATTAGCGCCCACGATTTTTGTGGTGCTTTGATCATTGTTAATCGTCCTCCGACGAATCAAAATCTGCTGATTAGTGAATCTGCAACAGCTATCGTAACGGCTTAGAAACATCATGTCAAGATCAGAAATTCAGTTGCCGTACTAGTATCCCCCCTCAAACGCGCCAATTGCACTTCTGTCCGCGGCGACCGATCGAGTCGCGCCACTTTGTCTCAAAATCCCAATTGTCTTCCTCGATTCCCACAGTTCGCCGCATGAAACGAACGGCGGAGTTCCAGCACGTTATTTATAACCAACAACTTCTCCGGCGGAGGGAGTTTGGCAGAGCAAGTGCTCATTAGGAGGCTTCCGCCGGCCCAAAGGAATAATGCCCATTGGGACTGAAAGGGCGGTAGCTTGCCCCAAGAGCTGCGCAGACCTCAGCCGCTCTGAGTTTCGGAAATCTCCCAAGGACAACGTGGACACCAAGCCTAATCGGCAATGGTTCGCCCTTCGCGTGAAGTCGCGGTGCGAAAAGGCCGTCGCCGCGGCGGCGCGAAGCAAGGGGTTCGAAGAATTCTTGCCGCTGTACAAGTGCCGCCACCGCTGGTCGGATCGTTCCAAGCTGGTTGATGAGCCCTTGTTTCCAGGCTATGTATTCTGCCGCTTCCATGCGGAAGACAAGTTTTCCTTGTTGACCATTCCTCGAGTGATGCACCTGGTGGGAATCGGCAACAGTCCAGCCGCGCTGGCCGACGAGGAGATTTTGGCGATTCGGGACGCGCTCCGGGCGCAAGTCTCGGTCGAGCCTTGGCCATTCCTCGAGACCGGGTCGCGAGTTCAGCTCTCAAATGGGCCGCTGATGGGCCTGGAAGGGTTCCTGGTTCAGGCCGAACGTCAACATCGGCTGGTGTTGGGTCTGAGTATTCTGAAGCAATCGATCGCTGTGGAAATTGAGCGTCATTGGATGGAGCCCGCGGCGCGCGTCACGGCACCGGCAGCTTTCTCATAAACATCCAAGGTTTGAACTATGCTTCCCAATGCCATACCGGATTCTGGGTTTCTCACCGAGGACGCCTTCATCCGAAGACTTCATTTAGAACAGAGGAGAACGGAGCGGTCGCGGCGCCCCTTCATCTTTGTGCTCCTGGAGTCTGCGAGTCTTCTTAAGGGCGGCGAAAAGCACGGAGCTTGCCGTCAGATCCTGAGCCTGCTCTCGAATTCGTTCCGAGAGACGGACATCAAGGGCTGGTATGAGAACGGAGCCGCCGTTGGGTTGATTTTCACCGAAATCGGCTCGACGGATGGTCGTTTGATTGGGAACGCGCTGGTCGGGAAGATCCGCGACCTGCTCAAGAAGCAGTTGACGGGTCATCAGACAAGCCAAATCCATTTGTCCTGCTATGTCTTTCCCGAGGACTGGGATAAAGGGACTGGCTCGGCAAAGGCAGTTCTGTACCCGGACTCGGCGCGCGCCCGGCGATCCTCTCAGCTCGTGAAGAGATGCCTCGATATCGCCGGCAGTTTGACCGCCCTCATTCTTGCTTCCCCGCTGTTCTTGGCCGTTGCGGTCGCGATAAAGCTGACGTCGAAAGGCCCGGTCTTTTTCCGGCAGCAGCGGGTGGGGCAGTACGGGGGCAAGTTCACGTTCCTGAAGTTTCGCTCCATGTACGTGAATAACGATCACGCCATTCATCAGGAATACGTCAAGAACCTGATCGCCGGGTCCAGCGATTCAAACCAAGCAAACGGTTCGCAGCGCAAGGTCTACAAGATCACGAACGATCCGCGGGTGACGCGGGTGGGCGCATTCCTACGAAAAACGAGCCTGGATGAGATCCCTCAGTTTCTGAACGTGCTCAAGGGTGAAATGTCGCTGGTAGGTCCGCGGCCGCCGATCCCGTACGAGGTTGAATCCTACGAATTCTGGCACCGTCGACGCCTGTTGGGCGTGAAACCCGGCATCACCGGGTTGTGGCAGGTCAACGGCAGGAGCAGGACGACGTTCGATGAAATGGTTCGCCTCGACCTGCAATATGCAAAGTCGTGGTCGGTGTGGATGGATCTGAAGATTTTGTTGCAAACGCCCCGCGCCGTGGTTGCCGGCGACGGTGCCTACTAATTAGTCAACCGGAGGATATAGCATGATTCGATTTGGAGTTATCGGTTACGGATATTGGGGCCCGAATATCGTCCGCAACCTCCGAAGTCTTGATTCGACGCAGGTCGTGGCGATCTGCGACAAGAGTGAATTAGCGCTCAAGCGAGCCAAGCAGGCATTTCCCGGCGTCCACGTTACCCACGATGCCGAGGAACTGCTGACGTCGCCGGATATCGACGCGATCGCGGTGATCACGCCGGTGTGGACGCATTTTGAACTGGCGAAGCGCGCCCTGCAAAACGGCAAACACGTTTTTGTCGAAAAGCCGTTCACCTCCACTTCCGCGCAGGCTGAGGAATTGATCAACCTGGCGGAACAGAAGAATCTTCAGATCATGGTGGACCACACGTTCCTGTTCACCGGCGCGGTGCGGAAGATTCGCCAGCTGATCGACGACAACACGCTCGGCAAGCTGTACTACTACGACTCGACCCGCGTGAATCTGGGCTTGTTCCAGCACGACGTGAACGTGCTTTGGGATTTGGCGCCCCACGACCTGTCGATCGTCGACTATCTGATCGGCGAGCGGCCGGAAGCGATCGTCGCGACGGGCGAGAAGCATCTTGAACGGGCTGACGGATGTCGCCTACTTGACGGCCTACTACCCGGACAACGTCATCGCGCACATCAATGTCAACTGGCTTTCGCCGGTGAAGGTTCGGACTACGCTGATCGGCGGCGAAAAGAAGATGGTGGTGTGGAACGACCTGGAAGCCGACGAGAAGATCAAGGTCTACGACCGGGGCGTGAATATGACCAGCCGCGAAGGCGTGTACAACCTGCTGGTGAGCTACCGCTCGGGCGACATGTGGGCGCCGAAAGTCGGAAGCGATCGAAGCGCTGAAGGCCGAGATGGCTTACTTCGTCGAGTGCATCGAGCAGCGGCGAGCCGCCCATCAACGACGGGCTGGCAGGATTGCGGGTCGTACGCATGCTCGAGGCGGCCGAGGAGTCTTTGAGCCGGAAAGGAGAGGCGGTGTACGCGTGAACGACTTCAGATGCATTGCGGCGGACGTCAAGCTCGGAAAGGATGTCAAGTTGGCGCAGTTCGTAAATCTCTACGGCTGCGAAATCGGGGACGAGACCAAGATCGGGGCCTTCGTGGAGATTCAGAAGAACGCGCGCGTTGGTTCCAGGTGCAAGATTTCCAGCCACACTTTCGTCTGTGAAGGCGTGACCATCGAGGACAACGTCTTCGTCGGGCACAACGTGGCGTTCATCAACGATATCTACCCGCGCGCGACTGCCGAAGGCGGCGGATTGCAGACGGAGAAGGATTGGAAAGTGGAGACAACGTTGGTGAAGAAGGGCGCCTCCATCGGATCGGGCGCGACCATTCTGGCGAATGTCACCATCGGCGAGAACGCCATGGTCGGCGCCGGAAGTGTGGTTACGAAGGACGTTCCGGACAATACCATCGTCGCGGGCAACCCGGCTCGCGTGTTGCGAAAGGTTGAAGAGTTTGCTTGCGAGGTGGCAGAATGACTGCGAACAACAACATTCCATTTCTTGATCTGGTAACTCCGCATAAGGAGTTGCGCGCGGAATTGCGCGAAGTATTCGAAAAGGCTTTGGATACGGCCGGCTTCATTGGCGGGCCCATGGTCCAGGGCTTCGAACAAGACTTTGCGAAGTTCTGCGAAGCCGAGCATTGTGTGGGTGTCGGGAGCGGTACGGACGCGTTGAGATTTGCGTTGATTGCCGCTGGTGTCGGAACGGGTGACGCGGTGATCACCGTTCCAAATACGTTCATCGCGACTACGGAAGCGATTTCGCAAGCCGGCGCGTCGGATCGTGTTCGTCGATATTGACGAAGCCACATACAACCTGGATCCGGAGAAGCTGCGCGCATATATCGAGACCGCATGCGATTTTGACGCGAAGACCAGAACGCTGCTCGATCGCAAGTCTGGGGCCAGGGTGCGGGCAGTGATCCCCGTGCATCTTTATGGCCAGATGGCGGACATGGACCCGATCCTGGAGCTCGCCGAGAAGTATAACCTGATCGTCATTGAAGATGCCTGCCAGGCTCACGGAGCGGAATATTTCTCCAAAAAGCAGAACCGCTGGTGCAAGGCTGGGTCGATGGGCCGGGCGGCGGCTTTCAGCTTTTATCCTGGCAAGAACCTTGGAGCCTGCGGCGAGGCCGGCGCAATCACGACAAATGATGCGGAGCTCGCACAGAAGATGCGCATGCTTCGGGACCACGGGCAGGCGCAGAAGTATTATCACGACGTCGAAGGATACAATGGACGCCTGGATTCCATTCAGGCCGGGATGTTACGCGTAAAATTGCAGCATCTTGCCGAATGGACCGAGCTTCGCCGCTCAGCGGCTGCGCGCTACCGGGACTTGTTCGCTGGCCAGGAAACCAGCCTCATTCTGCCCTACGAACCGGAGCGGAGCAAGGCTGTCTATCACCTTTTCGTCATTAGAGTCGAAAATCGCGAGGACCTGATGAAGCAGCTCGCTTCAGTTGGCATCGGGACGGGGATCCACTACCCAATTCCGCTGCATCTCCAGAAGGCATATGCTTCGCTGGGGTATCGGACGGGAGACTTCCCGGTCGCGGAAGCGACCGCCTTGGAGATTGTGTCTCTGCCCATGTTCCCGCAGCTCAAGGGTGAGCAGCAAGAACGAGTGGTAAGCGAAGTCGCGAGCCTCGTCCCTGCGGTCCGGGTCGGCTGACGATGTTTGCGGGACTGCATCGATAGTCTGGCAACAGGAAGGAACGTTTCCGGAGTGTATTTTTCGATTTCGGACGTACTCCAATGAACCATTTTGCAGCACGTGACTTAAACGAGGCGCCCAAGGGCGGCGCTGTGCAGCCCTTGCCTTCAACGTCTAAACGTATCTGGATCGACTTGGATAACTCTCCTCATGTGCCCTTCTTTGCGCCCATTATTGAGGAGCTCACTCAGCGCGGCTATCGAGTCATTTTGACGGCGCGAGACGCATATCAAGTGCGCGACTTGGCGGACTTGTTTCAGTTCAACTACAAGTGCGTCGGCCGTCATTGGGGCAAGAACTGGGTATTGAAGGTTTTCGGAACCTGTCTTCGCGCCGCGCAGCTGGTTCCGCTGATGCTCAAAGAAAGACCGGCCTTGGCGGTCGCACATGGCTCTCGCTCCCAGACGCTGGCCTCCGCCTTGCTCGGGATTCCGTCTTTGCACATCTTCGACTATGAGTTCACGAATAAGCTTGTGTTTCTGAAGCCCACTTGGCTGATGACTCCCGCGGTGATCCCGCAGTTGGAATCCGCCGGCGGGGGAGCCGGCGCCGTCCTTCAATATCCCGGGATCAAAGAGGATGTCTACGTTCCGACCTTTAAGCCGGATTCCTCGGTGAAGGCTCGTCTGGGCATCGATGGTCGACGCATCACGGTCCTGTTGCGCCCGCCCGCCAGCGAAGCGCACTACCATAATCCCAAGAGCGACGAATTGTTCGCGGCCACGATCGAATTTCTCACGGAGAACGAAGGGGTCCGGGTGATCGTTCTGCCGCGAAATCAGAGGCAAGGATCTTCGATTCGGAAATCGTGGGCTGAGATGTTCGCGGAAGGCAAACTTACGATTCCGGCTGAAGCGGAAGATGGGCTTAACTTGATCTGGCATTCCGATCTGGTGATCAGCGGCGGAGGAACGATGAACCGTGAAGCGGCCGCCCTGCGTGTTCCGGTATACAGCATTTTTCAGGGAAAGATCGGCGCTGTGGATCGATATCTGGAAAAGAACGGGCGGCTAGTGCTCATTCAAGGCGCTGAAGATCTTCGCAAGAAAGTTGTCCTCGCCCGGCGTACAAGTTCTCAAGCTCCAGAACGCAGCGAGCGTGCGGCGCTGACCAAGATCGTGCACGATATCATTATGCTCGCGGAGTCACAAGATCAACCGGCAGCGCGAAGCGTAGTGTCTGAGTAACGCGCCGACGATGGTGGACGTTTTCCTGCCGCGATCGTTCCAGCAGACTGGGCTGCGTCCGCGTCAAGGACAAGATTCAAGATGAAGATTATGACGGTGGTGGGCGCTCGCCCGAACTTCATGAAGGCGGCGCCTATTATCGCGGCGATCCGGGCCCACAACCAACGCTGGAAAAGCGCTTCCGGCGGCGGACGCGGGCCGGAAGCGATTCAACACATTCTCGTTCATACCGGCCAGCACTACGGCCAGGCAATGTCCGATTCGTTCTTCGCCGATCTCGGCCTTCCGGTCCCGGACGTTCATCTGGGAGTAGGGTCTGCAACCCATGCGGTGCAAGTTGGGGAGATCATGCGGCTCTTTGAGCCGGTCTTATTGAATGAGAAGCCCGATGTGTTGATCGTCGTCGGAGACGTGAACTCCACGCTAGCTTGCGCTTTGGTGTCTTCCAAGATTTCTTTTGACGATTGCGGCAAGCGGCCCGTCATCGCCCATGTCGAAGCCGGCTTGCGATCGTTTGATCGCGCGATGCCGGAAGAGATTAATCGAATCCTCACCGACCAGCTCGCCGATCTGTTGTTCGTGACGGAAGAGAGTGGACTCCGAAACCTTCAAAACGAAGGGGTGCCGGCCGACAGGATCCATTTCGCCGGCAACACCATGATCGATTCGCTGCTCGCTTTCAAAGAAAAAGCGGAAGCTTCTAAGATTTTAGAAAAGCTGAAGCTTCGATCGCAGAAGGACAACGGCATGCTGAAAACTCCGTATGCGCTCCTCACGCTGCATCGGCCGGCGAATGTGGACAATCGAGATGCGTTTTTGAACATCCTGGCGGGGCTTGACGAGCTCGCGGCGGATTACCCCATTGTTTTTCCCGTGCATCCCCGGACGCAGCAGCGAATCAGGGAGTTTAGCTTGCAGTTCCACCTCGGTTCGGATGCGGAAGACTTTGGAACAGGACGCAAAGGGATGATTTTGATCGATCCCTTAGGTTACTTGGAATTCGTTTGCTTGATGAAACATGCAACTCTCGTGGTGACGGATTCCGGAGGAATTCAGGAAGAGACCACGTGCCTGGGAGTTCCCTGCGTCACCCTACGGGACAATACTGAGAGGCCGGTCACGATCGACAGCGGGACGAATATCCTGGGCGGGACAAGGAAAGAAACCATCAGGGAAGCCATCCGGCGGCAGATGCATAAAACGAGTGGCGTCGCTGCGCCCAAGAACTGGGACGGGCGGGCCGCGGTGCGCATTTTAGACGTGCTGATGCAAACCTATTGCGAAAAGACTTCGACGGAAGAACGTCTTGCCGGTCAATTTTGCGCTTGAAAAACACGATGCCAGCGTCATCCGCTCAGCCGCAACCGATGGACCTGCGAGGCATCGATAGCGAAATCGAAAGTGTAATCCACAAGCTGTCGAAGTACTGCCAAGCGAACGATTGGTCGGGCTACGACCCGTATGACGCGCTGAATAGCAGGATCTTTCGTTCCTTTCCCTTTCTAAATCGCAAAGTTCCTCGGCTGGTCCTCACCCAGGCTTTGAAGCGGAGTCCCATTAACCCTCGCCGGCTCGCGCTGATCCCTAAGACACAAAATCCGAAGGCAATCGGGCTGTTCCTCTCGGCGTTCCTGAAGCTCTCCAGAATCGGAATCGCGGGCCAGGAAGAGCTGGCCGGCCAAATGATCGAGCGACTGATCGCCCTTCGGTCACCCGGTGTTCCGTACTCGTGCTGGGGATATAGCTTCCCGTGGCAGGGCCGCGCCTTGATTGTGCCGTCGGGCGCTCCAAACCTGGTATGCACTTCATTTGTCGCTGGAGCGCTAATGGATGCCTATGAGCAATTCCACGAGCCACAATGTCTGAGTATGGCCGTCAGCGCAGCGGAGTATATGCTGAACGAGCTTTACTGGACGGGCGGGGATTCTGTGGCGGGGTTCAGTTATCCAGTTCCCTCAGTTCGGACTTCGGTGCACAACGCGAACCTGCTTGCCGCCGCGTTGTTGTGCCGGGTATACAAGCACACGAGAGACGAGAAGTTCATCCGGCCGGCCCTCAGGGTTAGCCGCTACTCCGCGGCAAGCCAGCTCAAAGATGGCTCCTGGAACTATGGAGAGCAGCCGTCACAGCGATGGATTGACAATTTCCATACTGGATACAACCTGTGCGCGTTGCTGTCGATCTCCCAGTCCGCGGGAACTGCGGAGTTCGATTCGTGTATTCAGCACGGGTTTGATTTCTATCGTGACCACTTTTTTCGCGAGGACGGCGCAGTCAGATATTTCCACAATCGCACCTATCCGATCGATATTCACTGTATCGCTCAAAGCATGATTACCCTGCTTACGTTTCGGGCCTCCGATCCTGCCAATGTGCGATTGGCGCGTTCGGTATTTCAATGGGCGATGAAACACATGTGGAACGACCAGGGATTCTTTTACTACAGAGTTCTTCGGTTGTGTACCATCCGGACCTCGTATATGAGGTGGTCGCAGGCGTGGATGCTCCTGGCGCTTTCCACGCTTGCAACGGAGCTTGCAATCGAGGCCTAGTATGTCAACTCCGACCTACGTCCTGATTACCCCCGCACGGAACGAAGCACAGTTTATTGAGCTGACAATCAAGTCGGTGGTATCCCAGACCGTCCGGCCGATGCGGTGGGTAATCGTGAGTGACGGCTCGACCGACGGAACGGACGACATCGTCAGCAAGTATTCCGCGCAGCATCCCTGGATCGAGTTGGTCCGGATGCCCGAACGCCGCGATCGAAACTTCGCGGGCAAGGTTTATGCCTTCAACGCGGGATACGCAAGAGTCAAAGACCTCGACTACGACATGATCGGCAGTATGGATGCTGACATTTCGTTTGACGAAGAGTATTTTTCCTTATTGCTAGGCAAGCTTGTCGAGAATCCGGCTCTTGGTCTGGTCGGCACTCCGTTTAAGGACAGTTCCACATACGATTACCGATTCGTGAGCATTGAGCATGTTTCGGGCGCTTGCCAGCTATTCCGGCGCAAGTGCCTGGAGGATATCGGTGGATACCGGCCGTCGCGACGGGGCGGCGTGGATCATATCGCTGTGATCACGGCAAGAATGCGGGGCTGGAAAACCCGAACTTTCACCGAAAAGTTTTGTTTTCATCATCGCGAAATGGGATCGGCTGGATACGGCGTCCTGAGGGTGAAGTTCAGAACCGGCGTTCTCGACTACGCGCTGGGGGGACACCCGCTATGGGAACTCTTTCGAACCGTTTACCAGACTGCAAAGAAGCCGTACGTCGTGGGCGGGCTAACCTTGTTGGGCGGATACATTTTCGCATGTGTTCGGCGTCAGGAGCGTCCAGTCTCACGCGAACTGGTGGAATTCCGCCGACGGGAGCAAATGCAACGACTCGCGGCATTTCTGTCCTTCAAGACCATTAAATCCAGTTCGACTCCGGTCGCGAGTCAAGAAAGCATTTGGCACGAGTAAGTCCCCAACATGATCATCATAAACGCTGACGATTTCGGCCGTACGCGAACGGAGACCGAGGTCGCTCTTGCCTGCTATAAAGCCGGAAGTATTACCTCGGCGACTGCGATGGTTTTCATGGCGGATTCGGACCGCGCGGCCGAAGTCGCGCAAGAGTCTGCGATCGATCTGGGATTACACTTGAACCTGAGTCAACTGTTTACCGGTAAGGTCAAATCGAGGATGCTGCTCGATTGCCACGATCGAATCGTCCGGTTCATTACGTCGACCAGATATTCGCGGTGCATCTATCATCCGGCGCTGCGGCGACACTTTCAATATACCTTTCAAGCTCAATTTGACGAGTTCGTCCGGCTGTACGGACGCGAACCGTCGCACGTCGACGGGCACCACCACGCTCATCTGTGCACCAATATGCTCTTCGATAAGATTATCCCGCCCAAGGAGAAGGTCCGCCGAAGTTTCTCGTTCAAGTCGGGCGAGAAGAGCATTTTCAATCGGGCTTACCGCCGGGTAGTTGATTCGATGCTCGCTCGTAGCTACAAATCAACGGATTTTTTTTTTCTCTGGAAGATTGCCTGCGGCACCAGCGTTTGATACACGTCTTTGAGCTTTCAAAGACAGCGGCCGTCGAACTCATGACGCATCCCGCCAGCCCGGCGGAATACGAGTATTTGATGAGTGAGCCTTGCCGGATCGCCCTCGGGCAGCTCAACAAACAGTCCTACCGGGCATTGTGAGTTCGGACCAGTTCGTTTAGCCTGTATGTCACGAACCACAGTCCTAGTTGGCTTCGCGGAGGCGCTCGCGGCCCCCGAAGTTGTTTGGAGCTTGGTGGATCAGGGGTTCCACGTGGTTGCTTTTGCTCGCAAAGGGCGAGCGTCCGCGATACGGCATAGCCACCATGTCGTCGTTCATGAGATCAGCGCACCGGAGTCCGGTCTGGACGCGGCGCTCTCAGATCTCCGTGCTTTGTCGGCGTCTTTGAGTTCAAAGGCTGATGGCGGTGCGCCATGCATCCTGTTTCCCCTCGACGATACGGCGGTCTGGCTCAGCAGCAAAGTGCGTCTTGACCAAGGTTGGCTTTCGGCCGGTCCGCAGGGTGCGTGCGCGGAACTGGCGTTGAATAAGAGCGTGCAGACCCGGATGGCGCTCGAAGCCGGATTCAACGTCCCCAAGACCCTGGTGGCGCAAACCGCGCGCGAGATCTTCGAGTTCTGCGATGCGCAGTCGTTTCCAGTAATTCTCAAGCCCGCGCAGTGTGTTCCGACGCGTGAAGATCGTATCGACCGCTGCCGGAAATGGATCTGTGCGAATCGGAGCGGGTTGGAACGCGCCGTTGCAGAGTGGGCCGAGCGTATACCGCTTCTGGTCCAACCTTTTATCGTTGGGACGGGAGAGGGTATTTTTGGCCTGGCCGCTCCCGACGGAGTCAGGGCGTGGAGCGCTCACCGCAGGCTGCGGATGATGAATCCTCATGGATCTGGATCGAGCGCCTGCGTTTCGCAGTCGGTGCCCCGGGACCTCAGGGAAACGGTGGAGACGTTAGTCCGCGCGGCCAAGTGGCGCGGCTTGTTCATGATCGAACTTCTGCGCGACGCGGCGGGAAAGCCTTGGTTCGTAGAGATCAACGGCAGGCCTTGGGGAAGCATGGCGCTTTCACGCCATCAGGGGCTTGAATATCCGGCGTGGCACGTCATGCTGGCGCTGGATGAGCATTCACCGGCAGGCAGGGCCGTCTCCTCCGCTGCAGGACTGGTTTGCAGGCACGTCGGCCGCGAAATCATGAACCTGCTCTTCGTTCTCCGGGGTCCCAAATCCAAAGCGCTGACGAACTGGCCGTCCCTGCCGAAGACCTTGCGCGAGGTCCTTCGGATTCACCGTGGCGACGTTTACTACAACTGGCGGCGCGACGATGCGAGAGTGTTTCTCGCGGATTGCTATTATACGATTTACGGAAATTTGTTTAAATCGAGTAACTAGGGATTTATGGAGTTCCTGGCAGCCTGTCACATACATTCCGAGTGGTCCTACGACGGAAGTTGTTCGCTTGACTCCCTTTGCGAGCGATTCAGCAGTCGCGGCTATCAAGTTTTGATGATGACGGAACACGATCGCGGTTTTTCCGCGACGCGCCACCAGGAGTTTCGGGATGCCTGTGCCCGGGCAAGTTCCTCCAAGATGCTGGTCGTGCCCGGGATTGAATACAGCGATGTAGCTAACCGGGTGCACGTGTTGGTGTGGGGCGTCTCATTTCTCGCGGAGAATCTGCCGACCGCCGAAATGCTCGGCCAAGTTCGCGCCGCGAACGGCGTCGCCGTACTCGCGCATCCTTCCAGGCGGGAAGCCTGGCGATGTTTCGAGCCGTACTGGGGTGAGTGCCTGTTGGGAATCGAAGTGTGGAATCGAAAGTACGACGGCTGGGCGCCCAGCAAGACGGCTCCGGAACTGCTGGGGTCTGGCAGCGCGATTCCCTTTGTCGGTATGGATTTCCACACCGCGCGACAGTCATTTCCGTTGGCGATGGCTCTGGACATTGATGGATCGCTCACCGAAGAAGCGGTGCTCCGATGCTTAAGATCGCGTCGATGTCACGCACGCGCATTTGGACTCCCTCTGACCCGCAGTGCCTTCCGCAGGGCCCTTCCCGCTTTAAGCATGGCGGAACAAAGCCGGCGAAAAGTGTCTTCGATCGCCAAATATTCGAAGGCGCTCGCACGCTAGCCAGCGCCACTGTACCCATGCGCCTTCCTCATATTGCCGTGTGCATATGCACCTTCCGGAGGAAGGAGCTCTTGAGCCGATTGTTGGAGGGCTTGGAGCATCAGACGACCAAAGGGCGCCTCACTTATTCTGTGGTCGTCGCGGATAACGACGCCGCAAGCTCAGCGCAGGACGTGGTAAAAGCATTTTCGTCCAAGAATCTGACTCCGGTGACCTATTGCGTTGAGCCACGACAGAATATCGCCATGGCTCGAAACCGTTCGTTGCAGAACGTTGACGGCGAGTTCATTGCATTTATCGACGACGATGAAATTCCGGCGCATGATTGGCTCTATACTCTACTTGAAGCCCAAGCCGCGCACGGCGCGGACGGAGTTCTCGGCCCGGTCCGGCCTCATTTCGAGTGCGACCCGCCCAAGTGGGTAACCAAAGGGGGATTCTTCGACCGGCCGACGTATCCTACGGGTTACAAAGTGAACTGGTATGAAGCCCGCACCGGAAACGTACTCTTTAAGCGAAGCATTTTAGAGGGCCACGACCTACCGTTCCGGCCCGAATTTGCGACGGCTGGAGAGGATATGGATTTCTTTCGCCGAATGATGGACACGGGATGCGTGTTTGTGTGGTGTGACGAAGCAGCCGTTTACGAGACCGTTCCGCAATCCCGGTGCAACCGGCGGTATCTGTTGAGACGTGCTCTTCTGCGCGGCAGCAACTTTCCAAAACATCCAACCGACCGGCTGAAGAATACCGTCAAGTCATTGATCGCCGTCCCCTGCTACACCCTGGCTTTACCGCTGCTCGCGATCCTGGGACAACACCTCTTTATCAGCTATTTGATCAAGCTTTGCGATCATTGCTCCCGGCTCCTGGCGTTTCTAGGATTGAGACTGGTCACCGAACGAGAGAGTTAAACGGTTTTGGACAGAATCATGGCAGCTGAGCATATTGAGATAAGCATTAAGGGCAGGCGGGTTAACGTTCCAGCGCTTGCTGTTGGCGGCAACCGCATTATCGCTCGCGGGAAGTGGCTCAAAATTGCTTCCATTCACGATGAGGCATGGCTGGAGGCTGAATTGGACGATCCCGAAGCCTGCGTTAGAGAATTAAAGAGTAAAGAGACCGGCGGACCGAGGGCCGATATCTTTACGTTTTCGCAAAAGCCCACTTCGGTTCAGCCAAAGTATCAATACTATCGGGAGATGGACAGTGTCGCCGCCGTCTCGTTGTCTACGTTCAAGCAATGGTGGGAAAGCCTTCCCCAGGAAGGCCGGAAGAACGTGCGGAGATCGCAGAAGCGGGGCGTGACGGTCAAGGTCATGGAGTTTGGCGAGGACCTCTTGAAGGGCATCATGGGAGTCAATAACGATTCTCCAGTACGGCAGAATACGCCCAACGTGCATTATGGAAAGAGTCTGGACCAAACCAGGATAGACCATTCCGCGTTTGTAGATCGCAGCGACTTCATTTGTGCCGTCTGCGATGATGAAATGATTGGTTATGCGAAGGTGGTTTATCGGGGACAGGTCGCGTCGATATTGAATTTCGTGCCCAAGTCGAGCCAGACTGACAAGAGGCCAGCGAACGCGTTGATGGCGAAAATCGTGGAAGCGTGTGAAGAGAAGGGTGTCTCTTGCCTCACGTATGGATTCTATAATTACGGAAACAAGCGGGAGAGCTCATTGCGGGAGTTCAAAACTCGCAATGGATTTGAGGAAATATTGGTTCCCAGGTATTATGTACCTTTGACTCTTTGGGGCTCGCTCGGCTTGAAGATGGGTATACATAGGGGGCTCTTGGGTATTCTTCCCCACCGAGCCATCGTGTTTGGGATCGGTCTCCGGGCGAAGTGGTATGACCTCAAGAGTTTCATAAGCCGGTGTAGCTCAATGGCAGAGCAGTCGAACAGTAATCGGCAGACGGAGTGTTCAAATCCTCCCGCCGGCTCCAATACGTAACCTCAGGCTGAATTAGCCCGTTACCTCACATGCCAGGAATTGTCGGACTCATTACCCACAGGAACGCCGGCTGGGCCACGGCGCAGCTTACGCGCATGATGGAGACGATGCGCCATGAGTCTTCATACAACAGCTATGTTCACACGGATGAATCCCTAGGAGTGTACGTAGGCTCGATTTCGCGGCGGGGTTCGTTCGCCGATGCGCCGCCGGCTCAGAATGAACGCGCTGACGTTACGTTGATTTTTTCCGGCGAAGAATTTTCGGAGCCTGAAATCGCGGCCGAGCTGAGACACCGGGGACACACGTTCACCAATCAGGCGCCGAGCTATCTTGTACATCTATATGAAGATGATGACGCGGCCTTCGCCGGCCGTCTAAACGGGCGGTTTCACGGACTGATCGCGGATCGTCGAAACGGGACGGCGATGCTCTTCAACGATCGGTTCGGGATGCACCGGATTTACTATCACGAATCGAGCGAAGCCTTCTATTTCGCGGCTGAGGCGAAAGCCATTCTGGAAGTCTGTCCCGAGCTCAGAGTTGCTGACCCGCAGGCCCTCGGAGAGTTCATTTCATGTGGCTGCGTCCTCGAGAACCGCACCTACTTCAAAGGAATTCAGGTGGTGCCGCCGGCTTCCTCGTGGGTCTTTCGAGGCGGTGCGTTGGAGGGCAAAGGCATCTACTTCCGTCGCGAAGAATGGGAAAACCAGGAGCCGCTTGAGCCCGAAGTCTACTACCAATCGGTGCGGGAAGTCTTTACGCGCAATCTACCTCGGTACTTCAGCGGCAACCAGACCGTCGGAATGTCCTTGACCGGAGGGTTGGACACCAGGATGATCATGGCTTGGTATAAGTCTCCGCCCGGAGCTCTTCCTTGTTACTCCTTCGGAGGAATGTTCCGGGACTGTCAGGATGTCGTGCTCGCACGCCAAGTGGCGCGCGCCTGCGAGCAATCCCACGATGTGATTCCGGTCGGAAGCCAGTTTCTGTCTCGCTTTAGCCATTACGCCGAGCGCACGGTCTATCTTTCCGATGGCTGTGTCGATGTGACGTTTTCGCCAGACCTGTACGCGAACGAGCAAGCCGCGAGTATCGCTCCCGTCCGGATCACGGGAAACTATGGCGGAGAAGTACTCCGGCGGGTTCGCGCCTTCAAGCCGGTGAAGCCGACGCTCGACGTCTTCCGCCCGGAGCTCATGGCTCAAGTGAATCGCGCGAACGACACTTATGCCAGCCTGCTTCACGGGCATCCACTCTCATTCGCGGTATTCCGGCAAGCCCCGTGGCATCATTATGGACTTCTCGCGCTCGAAGAGACCCAACTCTCTTTGCGGTCTCCCTATCTGGACAATGACTTCGTCAGGACGGTCTTCCGGGCTCCACAATCCGCTCTCAAAGACAACAACGTTTGCCTTCGATTGATCGCCGAAGGAGATCCAAATCTTCAAAAGATCCCAACCGATCGCGGCTTGGCCGGAGACCTGGCCGGCCTGCCGGCAGCCATGTCCCGCGGATTCCTAGAGTTCACGTTCAAGGCCGAGTACGCGTACGACTACGGCATGCCGCAGTGGATGGCTCGGATCGACCACCTGCTCTCGCCGCTCCGCCTGGAGCGTCTGTTCCTGGGCCGGCACAAATTCAAACATTTCCGGGTCTGGTATCGAGACGCGCTGTCGAAGTACATTCGGGAGATCTTGCTTGATACGCGGACTCTTTCGCGGCCATATCTTCACCGGCAAACCGTGGAAGGTCTTGTTCGTGGACACCTCAAGGGAAATCAGAACTATACCTCGACGATCCATAAGCTGCTGACGCTGGAGCTTATGCATCGACGATTCGTTGATGCGAAATGAACGCCGGGTGTTCCGGCAGTTCGGCTCACGTTGTCCAAAAATCTCGCATGTCTCACCAAGCTGCACTAACAGCCACCCCAACCGGCAAGCCGCGCCGCGTCGCAGCCTTCGACTTCACGAAGGGTGCACTGGTGCTGGTCATGGTGCTCTATCACTGGCTCGACTACTTCATCGGGCCCAATCATGAATTTTTCAAATATTTAAGGTTTTTAACGCCTTCTTTCATCTTTATTACGGGATTCCTGATCTCGCAGGTATATCTTTCAAAGTACGATATTTCGGACCTGCGCCTCCCACGGCGGCTACTGCAAAGAGGCGTCAAGATATTGGCGCTGTTTTCATTGCTAAACCTAGTCGTGGCGTTTATCACTCCGCAATCTTACGGACGCATATTCAGCGAATGGTCGCTCAGAAACTTTCTGGCGGTCTATGTCGCGGGCGACGTCTTCGTCCCAGGGTTCGGGAAGGGGGCTATCTTCGGTATCTTGATCCCGATTGCATACCTCCTCATGTTGTCGGCCGGCCTCTTGATCCTGTCGCGGTTCGATAAGTATGCTTTTCACGCAACCGTTATTGTGTTCTGGCTCGGGATCGGGGTCCTATATGTGTACGACCTTCAAAGTCCGAATCTGGAACTGCTCGCGATTGGATTGCTCGGCGTCATTTTCGGATATCTACCTATTGAGAAGATCAACGCGGTGGTTCGTCACCGGTCCGCGTTCGCCCTGGCGTACTTGGGATATCTGGCCGCGATTACGGTGTGGAACGTCTATTATCCTTTGCAAGTCGTCGGCGTGTGCCTTAGCGTGATCTTGATTTATTCAGTTGGCGCGGGAAGCGCCAACCGCCTCGACGGAATCCGGGATCAAGTGATTCTGCTTGGCAAGTACTCTCTTCTGGCGTATCTGGCCCAAGTTGCCATTCTTCAGGTGCTCCGGAGTGGTTTCCGTCACATCGATCTCGGCGCTGGCGTCTTGCCGATTTCCTTCGTTGCGGCCTTGTGCCTGACCATGATTACCGTCGTAGCAGTGGATCGCGCGCGGGCTAAAGCCAACGCGGTCGATTGGTTGTATGGGGCCGTGTTCTCGTGAGCTCGGGATTTAACGGCAACGAGCGAGCGGCTCGCGTCTCCAGCGCCCTCTGGGTTGCCGCGGTTTGGTTTGCGATCTGCGGATCGCGCAATCTATCTGAATGGATGCAACTAAGACCGGCAGGAGAGGGAGCAGACCGGTACCTCGAAGGAAGTCCGGTGGACCGGGCGTTCCTGTCGGCGTTGTTGGCGCTTGGCATCATCGTGCTGCTCGCCAGGCGGCGGCAGGTTGGCGCCCTGATGCGAGCGAATGGGCCGATTATTGCGTACTTCGCCTACTGCGCCGTCAGCGCCATCTGGTCTGACTATCCGGACGTCTCCTTTAAGCGATGGTTCAGGGGCGCAGGCGACATCGTCATGGTCTTCATCATCCTGACGGAACGGAATCGATTGGCCGCGATCAAGCGTCTGTTCACCGGCGTCGGAAGCGTGCTATTGCCGCTCTCGGTGGTGTTGATCCTGTACTTCCCCGTATATGGACGTTGTTATACTATCGCCGGAGCGCCCGAATGGACGGGCGTAGGAACCGACAAGAATGCGCTGGGGATGGTCTGCGCGATCTTCGGACTTACCTTTACCTGGTATTTTCTTCGCGCCTATCAGACCGAGTCGCGGAGCCGTAGGATGATGTCGTTGATCGGGTATGGAGGTCTTATCGCTCTGGGCGGCTGGCTACTGCTGAAGTCCCAGTGCGCGACTGGCCTTTCCTGCTGGATCCTGGCAGGCGGCATTATGGTGGCGACCAGCATTCCGGCCATCCGCCGCAAGCCGGCTTTGGTTCATCTGCTTGTCTTTGGAGTGCTGGGTGTGGTGATTTCCGCCATGTTTCTGAATATGGGCTCGGGTCTCGTAGAAACCGTCGGAAGAAACTCCTCTTTTACGGGACGGACCAACATATGGAGTGCCGTTCTCCCGCTCGCTCAAAACCCGCTCCTCGGGGCGGGGTACGAGAGCTTTTGGCTGGGAGGACGGCTCGCGAAGGCGTGGGTCCGCATCGGGCAGCCGCCGAACCAGGCGCACAACGGTTACATCGAGATGTACCTGAATCTCGGCTGGGTGGGGTTGAGTTTTATCGCTGTCATCATGTTTACCGGATACCGTAACATCATCGCCGCGCTTCGGAGGCAGGAGGACGGTAGCGGCCTGATGCTCGCGTTTTTCGTTACCGCAGCCATGTATAATCTTTCGGAAAGTGCCTTCAAGATGATGCATCCGGTGTGGATCGCTCTCCTTTTGGCTGCGACCGTAGTTCCGAAACTCTCGCCCCGAAAATCAGTTGAAGTGAAAAAGCCATCGATACCGGCAGACGCCGCTTCGGCCTGGGCCTATCAAGCACATCACTGAGAATCGTTGTGGGCGCCGGGCGTCGGCGCGACATCGCCTTCTGCGATCTTACAATTTTAGTTACAGGTTGAAATAGCTGGCTATGATAGAATTCATTCGACGGAAAATCACAAAAGACGAAAGCCGCGACACAGGTATGGCTATCGTCCTCATGCTCATGATCGCGTTCCTGGCCTGGAAGCGAAAGGAAATTCTAGCTGTTGCGATGGCAGCGCAGGTCATTAATATGACGATGCCCACGGTATTTCGGCCATTTGCCGTGGTATGGCTGGGGATTTCCGATCTACTGAGCACGGTTGTCTCGAAGATCTTGATGTCAATCGTATACTTTGGCGTCGTGACCCCGCTGGGGATTATCCGGCGTCTAAGCGGCAAAGATTCCCTGAACCTCCGCGTTTTTCATAGAAGCGAGGAGTCTGTCATGGTAGTGAGAAATCAGAAGTTTATTGCGAGGGACCTGGAAAGGCCCTACTAATACACAAAGGAGAGAACGAAATGGATTTTCTTAAGGACCTTTGGGGTTTGCTGAAGGATCGAAAAAAATTCTGGCTTTTGCCGATCGTCGTGATTCTGTTGATGTTTGGCGCCCTCATGGTGTTTGCCAGCGGTTCAGCTATCGCTCCCTTCATCTATACCTTGTTTTAGCCCGACGAGTCCGGCGTTTTGACGGAGAAAGGAACCGAATGAAAAAAGAGACTCCCGCCGGATTAGCGATCTGCGAGCAAAAGCCAGTGACTGAATCGCGCTCCCGGCGACCGAAGCGGTTCATACTGAATTTTAGCATCAAACTCCGCTAAGTACCGATGAAACTACGAACGATCTTACTGAATCTCGCGGTCCTTGCCGGCTCAGTAGTCATTGCGTTACTGCTCAGCGAGGTCGGTCTGCGGTTGTTTTTGCACCCGGCCGACTATCTCGGAGTTGACATGGTAAAGGACGACGTGCTTGGCGCGGTTCCTGCAGCTCACACGAGGGCTGGCGGCTTCGATGCGTGGGGGTTCCGGAACAAGAAGGTGCCGGTCGAAGTTGACATCGTCGCGATTGGAGATTCTCACACCTACGGCAATACTGCAACCATGGTCGACTCGTGGCCCTACGCGTTAGGACGTTTGAGTGGGCTTACTGTCTACAACATGGCCCTGGGTGGTTATGGCCCGAATCAGTATTTCTATCTCCTGCCGAAAGCGCTCAAACTCAAGCCGCACTTGGTGATCTGCGGCCTGTACATGGGTGACGATTTCGAGAATGCGTTTTTGATTACGTACGGTCTTGACCACTGGGCATACCTGCGGGAGCTTCCAGACAAAAATGTCGATCCCGACATTTGGCCAACCGAGCCGCGCTCCGGCTGGTTCAAGGCGACGCGCGTCTGGCTGGCTTGGCACAGCGTGGTGTATCAATTGCTGTTCCACGGACCGCTTACCGGACTGATCCAAGGAGATTACCAGATCAGGCACGCATCGGAGCTTTATCCCGGCTCAGCCACGACGTTGTCCGTTCCTGAGAAAAACATATTGGAAGCTTTTCTGCCCGTCGGAATTTTTCACCGAATCAATCAGGGGAGCCCCGCGGTCAGGGAAGGCATGCGGATCACGTTCCGGCTCTTGAAGGAGATGAATGAGATCAGTCGTCAAAACGGCACGGACTTTCTTGTCGTCGTCATACCCACAAAGGAGTCGGTATTTTCCGCCTATATTGAGCGCGATTCTCACCTTCCCCTCAGCAACGTGCTCAACGACGTGATAGTAAACGAGCGTGTGGCCAGGAAGAAGATCTTCGACTTTCTGAATGACGCGGCAATTCCCTATGTGGACGTACTGCCGTCGTTGCAAGGATCCGTCGGGAAGCAACTATATGCCCGTACCGCCACTGACATCCACCCCAGCAAAAACGGATATAGGGTGATCGCAGAGGCGGTCGCCGGGGTTTTGAAACGACAAGGAACGCGTTCCACTTTGGGCGGTCCGACGGGTGCTTCTGCGAGAACTCCGGTCAGCGCCCAAGAAGTGCGGTAACCGGACAAGCGGCGGCGCTCAAAAACCTGGGCAGACAACATAGCCAAGGTTCTAAGCAAAGCAAGGCACATGAAAAGCACCAAAAGTATGAGAACCGCGATTCTCGGTATTTCCGCGTACTATCACGACAGCGCGGCGGCTATCCTGGTCGACGGCCAGATTGTAGCCGCGGCGCAAGAAGAGCGGTTTACCAGGAAGAAACACGATCCGTCATTTCCGATCAAGGCGTGTCGTTACGTGCTCGAAGAGTCGGGAGTTCATTACGAAGATCTTTCGGCCATCTCTTTTTACGACAAGCCGTTCCTCAAGTTTGAGCGGCTGCTCGAAACGTATCACGCGTTTGCACCACGCGGCTTCGTGAGCTTCCTTTCGGCAATGCCGGTCTGGATCAAAGAGAAACTGTTCATGAAGCGGCTGCTCTCCGGACACCTCGCCGAACTCGGAGAGGGCAGTATTCCGATCTACTACCCCGAGCACCATCTCTCTCACGCAGCGAGCGCTTTCTACCCTTCGCCCTTTGCAGACGCGGCGATTCTAACCGTCGACGGTGTTGGAGAATGGGCCACTACCACCATCGGACACGGTCAGGGTAAAGACATTGAGATTCTAAGAGAACTCCAGTTCCCGCACTCGGTGGGCCTGCTTTACTCCGCCTTTACCTATTACACTGGATTCACCGTAAACAGCGGCGAGTACAAGCTCATGGGACTGGCGCCGTACGGCAGCCCCGAAGCCGAGCAGACGGCCACGTTCAAGAAAAAGATCACAGAAGAACTCGTGGACATGCGCAAAGACGGGTCCATCGTCTTGAACATGGAGTACTTCGATTATGCTACCGGCCTGAAGATGGCCAACGAAGAGAAGTGGGAGAGGCTATTCGGAATACCGCGCCGCAAACCGGAATCCGAGATCTCGCAGGACTACATGAATATGGCCTTCGCGATTCAGCAGGTGACCGAGGAGATCGTTCTCCGGCTAGCCTGCTCGGCGCGCAAGTTGACCGGGAGCAAGAATTTGGTGCTGGCGGGAGGCGTCGCTCTCAACTGCGTCGCCAATGGAAAAATTCTAAAAGCGGGCATTTTCGACGATCTCTGGATTCAACCCGCGGCCGGCGACGCCGGCGGCGCGGTCGGGGCCGCTTGCGCGGTTTGGCATATTCATCAGGGACATGAGCGTCAAGTCGAGGAACGCCGGGACTCCATGAGGGGTTCTTATTTAGGGCCGGAATTCTCAGATAAAGAGATTCGCCGCACCCTGGAACGAGCGGGCGCGAAGGCGCGCCATTATGACGACTTCGAGACTCTGGCCGCCGAGGTAGCCGTTGACCTGGCGGACGGAAATGTCGTCGGCTGGTTTCAAGGCCGCATGGAATTTGGGCCGCGCGCGCTCGGAAACCGCAGTATTCTCGGGGACGCGAGAAACCCTGAGATGCAGAAAAAGATGAACCTTAAAATCAAGTACCGCGAAGGCTTTCGTCCGTTCGCCCCTTCGGTCCTTGAAGAGGACATCGCGGAGTATTTCGATCTGGATCGGCCTTCCCCCTACATGTTGCTGGTTACGCCGGTGCAAGAGAACCGGAAAGTCCCTGTGCCCGATGGATATCACGACTGGCCCCTCTACGACCGGCTCTACTTCAAACGCTCCGACCTTCCCTCCATTACGCACATCGACTATTCGGCGCGTATCCAGAGCGTGAGCCAGGATACGAATCCAAGGTACTGGGAGTTGATCAATCAATTCAAGCAGAAGACCGGATACGGCGTGATCGTGAACACCAGCTTCAATGTTCGCGGAGAGCCGGTTGTCTGCACGCCCGAGGACGCCTATCGATGCTTCATGCGCACCGAGATGGATTTCCTGGTCGTCGGCAATTATGTACTGGATAAGAAAGAGCAGCCTAAACTGGCCGACAATGGCAACTGGCGCAACGAATTCAAGCTTGACTAACTTTTTGGCCCCATAAAATTCAGTTTCTCCGAGCACACATACATTGACATCCACCGAAGTCAATCCGCCGACGGTCAAACGGTACTTCGCAGACAATGCGGCCACGGCTAGCCTGGGGCGCGAATCCGTCCGCGGAGGCGCCATTACTGTTGTCACGCGGTTGGGGCTCGCTGTCGGTCAGATCGTTTCAATCCTGTGTTTGTCCCGTCTCCTTTCCCCTGAAGATTATGGGTTAGTGGCGATGGTTGGCGCGATCACGGGATTCGCGCCAATCCTGGTAGATCTCGGAACACGGGACGCGCTAGTTCAACGAGCCCACATCACCGAGGGTGAGGCCAGCGCCCTGTTCTGGATGACGGTCCTGATGGGCTGTATCTTCGCCGGATTCGCCGCCGGCGTCGGTCCTTTCATCGCGCGGTTCTATGGCGAGCCTCGATTAACGACGATTGCCGTCGTCGGTTCTCTCAACTTCGTTGTCGTCGGTTTCATCAACCAACATCAGGCTCTCATGCGCAGGGGTCTCATGTTTCGAGACCTGTCAATGATCGAGCTCTTATCGAATCTTTTGAGCGCATGCGTGGCGATCGTGATGGCGTTCTTTGGTTTCGGGTACTGGGCCCTGGTAACGCGCTCCCTTGCGATGTACAGCTTTATGGCCGTCGGCGTGTGGTGGCGTTGCGGCTGGATACCGGGGAAACCCACCATCACGAAGGGCGTTCGGGAGATGTTGAGGTTTGGTCTCCACCTGACGGGATCGGCGCTGATTGAGTTTGGCGGAAGAAACATCGATCGCGTCGCAATTGGCCGCAGCCTCGGCGCGAGGATGCTTGGCTATTATCAGCAGGCGCTCTTCGTCTATTACAACCTTCTGGATGTGCTCGTTTTTACCCTTCATCAAGTGGCCATCGTAGGTCTCAGCAAGCTCCAGAATGATGCGGAGGAGTTCCGGCGTTCGTGGGCCAAGGCTCTCTCCACGCTCGCGTTTTATACGATGCCTATTTTTGGCCTGCTCGCCGTAACCAGTCAGGACATCGTGGTCGTTTTGTTAGGGAAACGGTGGTCGACCGCCGGTTTGATCCTGAGCGTTCTCGCGCTGCGCGGAATTCCCCACGCTGTCGAACGCACTTCTGGCTGGCTGTACGTGAGCACCGGGCGCACGGACCGCTGCGTTCGTTATGGCGTTTTCGCGACCATCGTCCAGGTAATCGCTCTGTTTTGCGGGTTGCTCTTTGGTCCCATGGGAGTCGCCGTCAGTTACACGGCTTTTATGTTTGTCCTGTTCGTGCCGGCTGTGGCCTATGCTGGCCGACCGCTTGAAATCGGACCCGCCATGGTGCTTCGCACGGTCGGCCGCCCGTTAATAGGGTCGCTGACGGCGGCCGCTTTCGGATTCGGTCTCAGGCATTGGGTTTTGACCGACTTCAACAGTCTTCTGAGAGCCCTGATCCTTGGTCTCGCGTATGTCGCTGCCTACTTACTGATCGTCGTTGGTGTGTTCAACCTGCGTGCGCCCCTTCGTGTGTTGGGATGGGCAGCCCGCGACCTTTTACCCGCCCGGTTCGCCCGGTTGGCCGGAGTACAGCAGTCCTAGAATGTCACCATCAAAGGCCTGGGCGAGAGTTGGAGGCTACTATGAACGACAGGTCTCGAAGCGGTTTTTTCGCAGGCCGTTTTTGATTCCAGCGCAGCAACCGTTAATTTCGTTCTCATTCGACGATTTCCCGAAGTCGGCCATACAGGTCGGCGGCTCCATCCTGAAGCAGTTCGGGCTGGCGGGAACCTATTACGCATCGCTGGGAATCATGGGCCACGACACGCCATCCGGCCGCATCTTCGATTCTGCGGATCTGAAGCTGGTCTGCGAGCAGGGTCATGAACTGGGATGCCACACGTATTCGCACTGTCATTCCTGGGACACTGCGGCGGACGATTTCGAACAGTCGATCCTGAAGAACCGCGCCGCTCTCGGCGAACTGCTTCCCGGCGGTGATTTCCGGACTTTCTCCTATCCAATCAGCTATCCTCGGCCTTTCACGAAAGCGAGGGTCGCCAAACACTTTATTGGCAGCCGAGGCGGCGGCCAGAGTTTCAACGTTGGCTTAACGGATCTCAACCTGCTATCGGCCTACTTCTTGGAAAAAAGCCGAAACAACTTTGACGCGGTCAAAAGCGTGATCGAGGAAAACCGCCAAGCCGGAGGCTGGCTGATCTTCGCAACGCACGATATTTCCGACCATCCCACACCATTCGGATGCAGTCCGGACTTTTTCGAAACAGTGGTGCGATACGCGGTTGAGTCCAGGGCATGGATTCGGCCTGTTGCCGAAACTTTGGAATTGCTGGGGGCTCCTCACTCCAAGGTTCAAGTCGTAACGCGTAATGTCTACGAGCAGTAAACTCCTAGACCCGCCGATCCCCGGGAATGAGCCACTGGCCCCCGGCGCTCTCGACGGCGTCACCATCATGCGCTACGCGCACGTCGGCCGACGGCGCGTGTCCGGTGGCGTCGAGCAGTATCTTCGCCATCTCGATCGCGGTCTTCTTCAACGCCACCGCTTGACGATTCTCCAGACCTACGCAGCCGGTAATGACGCAAGCGACGCCGTCGAAACGGAGAAGGTTGGCCTCGGTCAGATCCATTGGTTGCCGATTCCGATCCGAACGGCGGAGTCGAGGTTCCTCGATCTCCCCGGCCGTGCCAAATACGTTTGCAGCAAAACGTTTCAACAGCACTTGAAAGACGGGCAGGGACGGAGTCAGGCAATCTTATCTTCTATTAGAAGCATCTTCCATCACCAGGGCCGTCATTTTCGGTACAAAACCACGGTTCTCAGCGATTATCTATCGTGCGCGTTAGCCGGCAAGCAGGTGGATTTGCTGGTTTTCCATTGGCTGAGCTATGACACCGAGGCCTTGGCCGCGGACGCGCTCAAAGCCGAAGTTCCCTTCGTCTTTATTAATCACTTCGACAACGCGCGGCTGGAGGCGCGGCAGACCCTGACCTCGGTCGACCGGGCTGCTGCGATCGGCACGGTATCGGCTCTAGGCATTCCCGAGCGGCTTCGGGGGCGATGTGTAAACCTATCCGACGCAGTTGATACCGAGTTCTTTGCTCCGGAAAAGGCACGGCCGTTGCCGTTCACATCGCGTTCCGTGATCTTGATGCCGGCGCGAATCGACGCGGGTAAGGGCCATCAGGACCTGATTCAGGCTGCCCGGCTTTTGGCCGCGCGGGACTCCGATTTCGTGGTCTGTTTTGCGGGCGCCGTCGATTCCGAGGCTTTATTCCAGGAACTTCGCCGGTCTGCCGCCGTTCCGGAACTGGACGGGCGGGTTCGTTTCCTTGGGGAAAAGAGCGTCGACGAACTGCGGGACTGGTACGGGCTGAGCAGCATGGTCGTGCTCCCAAGCCATTCAGAGGGATTGGGACGAGTCCTCCTCGAAGCCCAGGCCATGAAGAAAGCGGTCGTCGCCTACGATTGCGGCGGGGTTAGAGAAGCTTTCTTGCCGCGGGTGACCGGGCTTTTGGCGGAGAAGGGCGACGTACAGGCTCTCGCCAATCATATAGGGAGGCTCTTGCAAGACGAGCCCGAGCGGACTCGCATGGGCGAGCGCGGCCGGGACTTCGTTTGCAGGAACTTCAGCATCCAGAACCTCATTGAGCGACACGAAATCTGCTACGCCAGGGCGCTCTCCCATCGCTTGGAGCCCTAAGTTATTGATTTTGCGATGACTGATCCGATCTTGCGGCCCTTCAGGCCAAAATGCGGTTGTTTTGACATCCCCCTAAAGGCGGGCGGCAAACTTGCCGATGGTCTGGTACTAGTGTACAGTTGGCACTAGTGAAGACCAGCGATAGGGTGAACAGAACTACCATGAGACTTCGCATCTTGTCCGCTTTTGCTTGCTTTTTGGGGTGCTTGCACGCCCAGAGTCCGAATGGCGTCCTCGCTCCCAGCCGTTCGATAGATTGGACCCAGATCGGGGCCGGGGCCATTCCGACCAACCGAACCCAGTGCGGCGCGACCATCGCCGCCTTCGGGACCAGCGGTACCCGGCAGTCTCCTTCGACCATTACCACAGCGATGAGCGCCTGCCCCGCGGGAACGTTTGTCCAGCTTGGAGCTGGAACCTTCTATTTGAGCGGCCAGCTTATTCTCAGGCAGAGCAACGTGACGCTGCGCGGAATGGGGCCGGACCAGACCATCCTGGATTTCGGGACTACCAGTCCCTATTGCGGCGAAGCTCATCCTTCCGTGATATGCGTCGAGGGCGGCACCAACATCGATGGCTCCGCTCCCGATAACGTGGGTAGCCTTACTGTAGCTCCGGCCGCGGGAGCAACGTCGCTTCAGCTCGGCTCTCAAACGACTGGCTCGCACAAGCCGGCTGTCGGCGATGTGATCGAGCTCAACCAAGCCGTTGACGGAACGAGCACGAGCGCTGACACATTTCCTCAAATCTTCACGTGCCTCACGAGCGGCATCTGCACTCAGGCAGCATCCGGTATGGCCGCCGACGGTTCGGCGCAGGCGGGCTTGTTCCAGATTGTCCAAGTGCAAAGCATCACCGGCGGAACCTGCTCCACAGCCAGTCCATGCACCGTAGGGATTTCACCTCCGATCCACTCGCCCCATTGGGGCGCGCAGGCATATCGTGCCTGGTGGAGCAATAATCCCACCGTGGTCGGCGTTGGCGTGGAGAACTTGCAAGTCAACGGCAGCTGTCCCTGTGTAGGCTTCGTCTTCGCGGCAAAGTCTTGGATGAAGAACGTGGAGCTTTGGCAGAACAGCTATAAGGGTGGGTCGCCGCACTACGTCTTCCCCAATCACAGCACCTTGATCACGATTCGGGATTCTTATATCGTCGGGCAGTTCAACTGGTCCGACGAGTACGCGGTCGATTGTTATGCGTGCTCCTCTACGCTGTTCGAAAACAATATTGTGCAGGGCGTTCGAACCGGCTTCACGCAGGAGCAGGGCGAGGGCAACATCGTCTCGTACAACTACCATATACCCGGTGGTACCACCACCAATGGCGGCAACGAAGAGGGCCTGAGTAACAATCACGGCTGTTGCTCAAGCAACCTGCTCTTTGAGGGCAACGACGCTATCAATACGGTAAATGATAATTACTTCGGCTTTGGGGAATTCCACACTTTTTTCCGCAATCGCTTGTGGGGCAAGAGCGTTTTAGACGCGCCGGCCAATACCGGTTATACGACGGCGATCATTATCGCCAGCCTGACGCGCTTCTCGAACATCATCGGTAACGTCCTCGGAACCGTCGGATACCATACGCATTACGCCATCGTCGCGGGAGACGGCAACAGCTTCTCGTATGGCGACTACGCGGTAATGGGCATCGACAAGGGACTTGGCACAGGGACCAGCGGATCGATTCCCGACGACACCCACGGCCTGAGCACCACCATGCGTTGGGGCAACTGGGACGTGGTGACGAATGCCGTGCGCTGGTGCGGAAACTCCAGCGACCCAGGCTGGAGCACGACATGCGCCGGCACAAGCGAAGTCCCTACTGGTCTGACGGACTACCCGAACCCGGTTCCTTCGGGCACTACCCTGCCCAAGTCGTTTTACCTTCCCGCAAAGCCAGCTTTTTGGGGTACTCAGCCATGGCCGGCGATTGGACCCGACGTAACGGGCGGCGATCTGGCCAACTCTGGCGGATTTGCCTATAGGATTCCGGCTCGGGTGTGCTTTGAGACTGTGATGGGAGGAGCGTTTAGCAATACCGTCCCCAAGACATTCAACGCCAATAATTGCTACGGCTCGACGTTCGAACACGTTAATTCCGCCAACGTTCTCTGGGACCTCTTTTGCGCAATAATCGCAACGGCGGTTCGGCCCGGTAATCGACCGTTCGGAATATCTCACAACATACCTACGGGTCTTGGGCGCAAACCGGCGTCTCTGCTCAAGGCTGGCACCGCGAATACCGATCAGTAAGACCGATATGACTCGAGAGCTATACTACGCCCTGCGGCCATTAATTCCCCGATCCTTGCAGATTTTCCTGCGACGACAGCAGGTGAATTATTTGTATCGTTCTAGCCGTGACCGTTGGCCGATCTACGAGCCGGCCAGTACGCCGTCTCCGTCTGCGCCCCCTTGGCCGAACGGCAAAAGGTTTGCCTTGGCGCTAACCCACGATGTCGAAGGCGAGTATGGTTTGTCGCGCTGTCTGGAAGTTGCGGAAATGGAGGAAGAAAGAGGATTCCGCTCCACATTCGCGTTCGTTCCGAAACGATATTCCACTCCGGAGTGGTTGCGCCACACCTTGACGGAACGGGGCTTTTCGATCATGGTTCACGATCTGTTTCATGACGGAAAGCTGTTTCTTAGCCGGCGCCTATTCGATCAGCGCCGCCAGGCGATTAACGACGTTCTCGAACGCTGGGGAACACGCGGTTTTGTGAGCGCCTCCGCGCTACACAACTTAGCGTGGATGTGTGAGTTGGACATAGATTACAGCGTCTCCTCCTACGATTCCGACCCATTTGAACCGCAAGGCTGCGGCCTGGGCCGGATCTTCCCGTTTTGGGTTGGATCGAAGAACGGGAACGGTCGTGGCTTCGTCGAAATACCCTATACTATGCCCCAAGACTTTACTCTTTACGTCTTGATGCGTGAGCGGAGTGATGCCGTTTGGCGCGAAAAACTCGACTGGATCGCCGAAAAAGGGGGAATGGCGGTCATCAAGATCCATCCCGATTATATGTTCTTTCAGGATCCCGACAAACGTGAGGACCGGTATGCTGCCTCAATTTATGCGGACTTTTTAGACTATGTCCGCTCCCGCTATCGCGATGACGTTTGGGTTGCGCATCCATCGGACATCGCCAACCACTGGCGATTGAACGCTGCACGAGCGGATGAGTCCGACGCGATCCCATTCCGGGCGACGTTCTGCGCTACCTGTCGGCAGGCGCACGCCTCCGGGTGGTTGCGTCAATACCCCGTTGCCGGGGCGGAGCATGACGCGCGGGGTGAGTTCATTGAAAGAAAACTGGACGTTCGCTGTTGCCGTGAGCGAGGTGAGTCCTTCGATAAGGCTGCGCCTGACTCGCGAGACGCTCCCGTAGAATGTTGCTAGAAATGTCTGACCGAACTGAAACGATTACCGAAGCCCCTGAGCCTGAGTCCGAAGGCAATTTAAACGACGCGATCGGGCGAATTGTCGGAATCCTGACGCATGGCCGCTGGTGGATACTCACCTGCACCTGTATTACTTCGCTTGCGGTCATCGCGTTTGCGATGAAGCTCCCGAATCGATACGTATCACAAGCCACGCTCCTGGTGGTCCAGCAACAGGTTTCACAGCGCTATGTGGAGCCGGACAATGTCACCACCACGCCGGCGGCGGTTGAGGCCATGAAGATGGAAGTTCTTTCCAATAGCCGGTTGCTAGGTATTATCAACGACTTGGGCTTGTACGCGAACGAGAAGGAACATGAAGCGCCGGAGGTTCTGATCGACCGGATGCGCCAGAAGGACATCGATATACAGCCGTTAGAAACCACTGCGGGACGGGCCGATTTTAATGCAATTACCATCACCTTTAGCGCCTCTAGTCCTCAGTTGGCTCAGGAAGTGACCAGCCGGTTGAGTTCGCTCTTCATCGAACAAAACTTGAGGACGCGGGGAGAGGAGGCGGCGAATACCACGAGATTTCTGAGCGAGCAGCTCGACGCCGCCAAACAGCGGCTAGCGGAACAGTCGCAGCGACTGCAAGCGTTCAAAAGCAGCAATCTTGGGGAGTTGCCCGAACAGCAGCAGGCAAACTTGGCGGCTCTGACCGATGTACGTGAGCGTCTTGCGGCGGTGAACGCCAGCCTATTGGTGGCCCATCAGCAGCAGGCATCTGCGGAAGCGCCCATCAACGACCGTCTGAGTCGTCTACGATCGGAAAAAGCGACGTTGTTGGAACGATACACTCCGCTTTATCCGGAAGTAATCAAGAAGGACCAAGAGATTGCGAGGGTACAGGCGGTGCTTGACCGTTTGAAAACGGGCGCTCCTGTAGCGGGAAAGGCCCAGGATGGGGAAACTACCGATGACCCGGCCTTGGCGGGAATCATCAGGCAGGCCGAGGCCAATGTCGTCGCGATTGCGAATCTTTACAAGGAGCAGCAGAAGTTAAAGGCGGAGAGCGAACAATACCAGACTCGCCTCAATCTAACGCCGGTCCGAGAACAACAGCTCTCAGAAATCCTCCGCGACTACGATCTCTTCAAGCAAGACTATACCAATCTGTTGAACAAAAAACTGCAATCTCAAATGACGACCAATCTGGAGGAGAACCAGGAGGGTCAGCAGTTTCGACTTGTGGACCCGCCCACCGTGCCCCAGAGACCGTCCAGTCCCAAACGCCTGAGAATGGCTTTGGGAGGAATGGGCGCGGGCCTCGCGTTAGGGTTGGCGCTGGCGTTCTTGATCAATACCCGAGACAGTTCCTTCTATACGGAAAAGGCCATCGCCAACAGCTTCGCTTTGCCGCTCGTGTTGGGCGTTCCTCTGATGCGAACGCGGGCCGAAAGCCGCGTGCGCGGCTGGAGAATCGCATTGGAATGGGTGGCCGGATGCGCCATGACGCTAGCGATGTTCGGGGCCGAGTTCTACGTATATCGCAAAGGCTAGCCGAATCCGTAATTTCTTGAAAGTCACTCAAACAAGAGCGTAATGATCAACTTCTCAGAGCTTCTCTGGAAATCGGGCCGGCCCAGGGTTCACGGACGTAAGTCCGCCTCGTTCAATCCTTCCGAAGAGGTTCAAGTAGTCTCGGCGCTCAAGTACATCCCGGCGGAGAAGGCAGAAATCGACCCAGCGGGGAAAGTTGCGCGGCTCACGGATCCTCGAAGTCCGAGCGCCGACCGGTTCCGGTATTTGCAAATGCGCCTCCATGAGCTCAGGGAATTGGCAAAATTGCGCAGCCTCGCAATCACCAGTCCCGTTCCGGAGGACGGCAAGTCGACCATAGCGCTTAGTCTTGCGACGGCGTTAGCAGAAGGGGGAAAACGCTCTGTTCTGCTGATCGATGGTGATATGCATCGCCCCAGCCTGGTAAAGAGCCTCGGCCTTCAGCCAAGGGCTGGGCTCGCGGAATGCCTGGAAGATGGCCTGGACCCGATGGAGCAGATCCGAAAGGTGAAGCCGCTGGCTTGGTATCTGCTGCAGGCTGGCACCCCGCGCGACAATCCGACAGAACTCCTTCAATCTGATGCGCTCTCGACCGTGATACAAAGAGTCGTGCCGCATTTCGATTGGATTCTGATCGATACACCTCCGGTCCTCCCCCTCACGGACGCTCTTTCACTCTCGCGGCAAGTGGATGCAACCCTGCTTGTGGCGCGCGCCGGTCGCACCGGCCGCGAAGCTATTGAAGAGTCCCTCAGGTTGATCGGCCGAAAACACGTGGTTGGGATCGTTCTGAACGGCGCCGAAGGTCTCAATCGACTTTACTCTCAGTATGCTGGGTATTACGGGAAGAAATGAGCCGCGTAGTTCGCGGGCATTCTCGCGCGCAAATCTCCAGCTCCGCACCGGCGCGTGAGCCGCGATCGGTGTATTGTTTTGACCCGTTGGCCGACGCCCGCTGGAACCAGTTGTTATCGCATCACGCGGACGCCTCTGTCTTTCATTCGTCGGCTTGGCTGGAGTCGCTTCGCCGCACTTATGGATACGAGCCGATCGGATTCACCACTTGTCCTCCAGAGTCGGAATTGCGAAATGCCGCCGTGTTTTGTCGCGTGGATAGTCGGTTGACGGGACGGCGGCTGGTTTCGCTCCCCTTCGCCGACCACTGCGACATATTGGTCGATGGCGAATCCGATATGTCCGGCCTACGTCTGGCCTTGGCCGAACAAATGAAAACGCGGAAGCTGCGCTATATTGAGCTGCGCCCGATTGGTCCTCTTCCCGCTGTGACTCAGGACACCGTAGGCGACTCCACCTACTGCTTGCATCGCCTGGACCTGAGGCCCAGCGTCGCATCGCTCTATCGGAATCTTCACAAAGACTCGACGCAGCGAAAAATTCGCCGCGCGGAGCGGGAGGGCCTCCACTATCAAGCGGGGCGCTCTGGCTTCCTGCTTGAGGCCTTCAATCATCTTTGGTTTCGAACCCGGCGGCGACACTTGATTCCGCCTCAGCCGGCACACTGGTTCCGCAACCTGGTGGAATGCTTCGGAGAAGCGCTGGAGATTCGAGTTGCCGTCAAGGACCGGCAGGCCGTTGCCGCGATCTTGACGCTACAGCACAAAGATACGCTGGTTTACAAGTATGGGTGCTCCGATGAGCGGTGGCACCGTCTTGGGGGGATGCAGATGCTGCTCTGGCGTTCCATCCTGGAGGCAAAGAGGGACGGGCTGCGTGTGTTCGACCTGGGGCGTTCTGAATGGAAGAACCAGGGGCTCATTACTTTTAAGGATCGCTGGGGCGCGGAGCGTTCGACTTTGACCTATTTCGTACAGTCCCGATCAAGTTGCCCGAACTGGAAGGCCATGCCGACGGTCACTGGATGGAAGGAACGGTTCATAAAGCGCGCCTCTCCCTACCTGCCTGACAGCGTCTTCCGGAAGGTTGGCGCGGTAATGTACCGGCATATCGGCTAAAGCGGCCTGTCGACGATACAGGCCGACGCGGCGCCTTCAAATTCCCCGAGCGGCTTCATTAATCGTAATCTATTCGCAGGACCCGGTTTTCAGCAATTGTCCCAATGTGCCGTTCGTTCTGGTACCGAAAGTACCGTAGTTCCGTAGCAAAGTGATTAGTTTTGCGGTATCTCTAATAGGAGACTTATGACCACACCAGCTTCCGTTCAAACTCTGGATCGACTTGATGTATCGTCCATTCAAGAGCATATTAACTCTGAAATCGATAGCCTTTTCGCTTCGATGCCGGATGCCCAGAAACTCTCTGCCGAGCAACGGCGCGGGATTATCGCCCGCTACGCCTCCGTGCTCGAGGGGAATTTCATTTACTGGATGACCGCGGCGCTCCTTTCGGTTAAATCGGAAGAGGCTCGTCTCAAAATCATCGACAACCTCCGCGAAGAGGTGCGTGACTGCCATCCCGGGATGCTTCGAAGATTCGTCATGGCGGCCAACGCTGTCCCGACACAAGCCGATGGCGCGGCGGTCTATAAGGACATGTCGAAAGTCCGTCTGTTTATGGGCAAGCTCTCCGGAGTGCCGATCGTCATCACGATGGCCTTCTTCGAAGGGTTCATCCAGCGCTTTATGGCTTTGTTGGCGGACCTCGCGGAGCGGCAAGGATCGGCGGAGAAGGAATACACCGATGTGCACGGCATCTGCGACATCACCCATACCGAGGAGCTTTATCAGTCGCTGGCGGCTGAGATTGCACTTGACCCGCCGGAACCGAAGACCAACATTTTCGAGGGCGTCGATCTGCTTCGAACCCTGATCCAAACGATCATTCATCAGACCGCCGCCGGCAGCAATGGCGCTGTTCCGGTACGCTAAGCCACTTATGAGCGGGCAACTGGCTATCTCCGTCACACCGGCTTTGGCGGCTTACGTGCTCGACAGTCAGCTTGAAGACAATTCCTTCCCCGCACGCCTTATGCGCAGCTGACTCGATGCACCAACAGCCTCATATTGCGGTCTGTATATGCACTTACAAGAGACCAGCACTCTTGAATCGGCTGCTGAAGAAATTGGCCAATCAGTTGACAGAAGGTCTATTCACATATTCCATCGTCGTCGTCGACAATGACCGGATGCGATCCGCACAGGACATCGTGGTTAGCTTTTCGCCCGGTTGCCAGCCTACGGTAACCTATTGCATGGAACCGGAACCAAACATCGCCCTCGCAAGGAACCACGCTATCAAGAATGCTGAGGGCGACCTGATCGCATTCATAGACGACGACGAGTTTCCGGCGGACGACTGGCTTTGCAATCTGTATAAGGTCCAGAAGGCATGTAACGTCAACGGGGTTTCTGGGCCCTGTGAAGCCCCATTTTGACTCCGATCCACCTCAATGGGTGAAGAGGGGAAGATTCTTCGAGAGGCCTACCTACCCGACAGGATACAGGGTGGCTTGGTATGAGTCACGAACCGGTAACGTACTATTTCAGCGAAAGATTCTGAATGGAGTCGATACCCCGTTTCGACCGGAGTTCGGTAATGCGGGCGAAGATATGGACTTTTTTCGCCGCATGATAGACGGAGGGTTCACGTTTGCTTGGTGTGACGAAGCTGCTGTCTACGAGTCGGTTCCGCCCTCGCGCTGTACTCGCAGCTATTTGCTGAAGCGAGCGCTACTCCGAGGCGCCAATGTTGGAAAGAGTCCCAGGGATCGGTTGAAGAATGCCACGAAGTCCTTGCTTGCGATCCCATCTTACGTGTTGATCCTACCCATCCTCGCAGTGATCGGGCAACATTTGTTTCTCAGATATCTTATTAAGGTGTGTGATCATGGGTCCCGCCTTCTTTCATTCTTGGGCTTGCACGTTGTGACACAGAGGGCGGACATCAGCGCAAAACGCGAGCGCTCTGCTGGATAATCGTGATCGATGCATTCCAGGGGGTTGCGAATGGATCGAAGTGTTTGCGTGCCGCCATTCCGCGGATATCAGTGCGAGAGTCAGTGAATTTATGTTTGGATAGGGTACCTTGGCGATTAAACTTTTTGTCCACGCTTTAGTTTCGAGATGACACGGAAAGACAGGTTCCCATGCTCCGATTGGACAAACTCATCACGGACCGCGTCCTGAAACGCCTCCAATCGGTGCGAGGGTTGGCAGACTCGAGGCCAGACGGCCTTCATAGCCCGATACGCCTTCGTGAAGTTAAATTTGCCGATTGCGCCGCCGTATCAGCTCTCAAGACTCGCTATAAGCTCAAGCAGGATTCGTTGGAAAATTGGCAAAGGCTTTGGAAGAACAACCCTGTGGTTGAAGACTCCAAGCAGATGCCGATCGGCTGGGTGCTCGAAGCGGATGAAGGCATCGTCGGCTATCTTGGCAACATTCCTCTACGCTGCTTCTACCGTGGGACAATGCTGAGTGTCGCCGCGACTCACGGACTGGTGGTCCGACCCGAATGCCGAGCATATACTGCTGGGCTAGTCTCGGCGTATTGTCGTCAAAAAGGAGTCGATCTACTGGTTGCGACATCGGCGGGTGAGGCGTCGGGCAAGATATTCGAGGCATTCAAAGCGCAGCCGCTGCCTCAGCCTGATTACCACACTGCCCTTTTTTGGGTAGTGGACGCCCCCGGCTTTCTTTCGGCCTTGCAAGAAGCGCTCCGCGTAAAAGGTACCATAGCCACGCTTAGCAGGCATGTAGGCTCTCAGCTGCTCCGAGCGGAGCAAGTGTTGCGTCGTAGGTGTCCGCACGCGCGAACTCAAAAATGCGACGTGCGAGAGCTTTCGCCCTCGGCGATCGACGATGATTTCGATGTCTTCTGGCAAAAAAAAGTTGCTGTCACAACGCGCTTGATGACCGACCGGTCCGCAATAGCCCTGCGCTGGCACTTCGATATTCCTGGCGACCAGCGGAGGCCCATCGTTTTGCGTTGTGATTACAGCGGGCGGATGGTAGGCTACGCCATACTTGTTACGAAAATAAAAGACGGGATCCGCAAGGCTTACCTCGCTGACATTGTGGTGGAAGACGAAGAATCCTTCGTTGCGCAAGAGTTGCTAATCGCCGGATTTGAATATGCCCGCAGAAGTAAACATCACGTGTTCGAAGTGCTCGGCTTTCCCCGTTTAATTCGCCGCATTTGCTCGGAGTGGAATCCTTACTCTAGGAATTACCCCTCTTCCCCCTATTTGTTTAAGGCCGCTGATCACGATCTGCATGGCTCATTAAGATCGGAAAATGCGTGGTACGCAACGCCATACGATGGCGATGCTACGTTGATGCCGCAGTTTGAAGCGGCGAAAGCGCCAGCTCGTGCCGAGCAGTTTGAGCTCGTGTGAAAAGTTACAGGAAAGCATTGAGGATGTACAATTTCTAGCGCCGCTGGCGCGCAGCTACCACCTGCGAAAGAAAGTGACCACCATGACGAAAAGGAACAAAGGGACAATTGCTTATGAGTGTTAGGACGGATGTTATAGCTGAAGTGATACAAGTCGCCAAAGAACAGGACAAATCATTGCCGTCTCTCGTCGATGACCTGCCGCTTCTCGAATCGGGACTCGACTCGCTCTGCTTCGCGATCATCATCGCTCGGCTCGAGGATACCCTAGGAATAGATCCGTTCACGGCCGGCATTGGTGAAGATTCACGTTTTCCCGTGACTCTCGGCGAACTTGTCAGCTTTTATGAAAACGCCGGGAAGTAACGACGGGCGAGTTCGATACGCCCTAAGTGCCGCGTCGAATCTGTCCAGCCGCTCTGTTGCTCGGAGTCGCCTATGAGGAGAGGAACAGAAGCGGTTCAATGCTGACCGAGATGCACATTCTTCGTGGCTCTGGGTGAGGTCGTCTACGTTTATGAATACTCAGTGTAGTAGCAGGACGCTTTGGAACGCGCTTAGCTCAGCCGACAACGTGTCGAAGAGCTTTCTTTGCGGAGCCGATGCGACCGTCGCTTTGGGCGATCTGGTTCGCGGCTCGACCCTCGGTGGCCGAGGTGAAGAACTGCGCGGTAAGTCCGTTTTGATCTCGACCAAGGATCAGCTTACGGCGGCCCTGGCGCTGATTGAACTCGATGGAGTCGCAGGCAGACTGGTTCTCTGTCCCTCTGATTTGTCGTTCGAACATCTTCGTTTCGTCATCGCTTCGGCCGCCGTCGATGTGATCGTGTCCGATGGGAGTTCATTTCGGTCTGACACACCTAGCGTTCAAAGTTTCATCACGTGCAGTCCGAAGATCGTCCGCTCCAATCATGATCGCGCCGAACCGTTTCAAACCGAATGGATTCTGCTCACCTCCGGTACAACGGGACTGCCCAAGCTGGTCTCCCACACATTGGCCAGTCTGAGCGGAGCAATCGCAAACGTCAGCGCGCCTTCAAAGACCGCGGTCTGGAGCACGTTCTACGACATTCGCCGCTACGGAGGCCTCCAGATATTCTTGCGCGCGATCCTTACCGGAGCGCCGATGGTGTTGTCGAGTCACCAGGAGTCGGCCGCGGACTTCCTGGTCCGGGCCGGCAGCCGTGGAGTGACCCACATCTCCGGAACGCCCTCCCACTGGCGCCGCGCGCTCATGAGTCCCGCGGCGCACATGATCGATCCGCAGTATGTCCGTCTGTCGGGAGAAATTGCGGACCAGGCGATTCTGAACTACCTGCAATCCTTCTATCCGAAGGCCAGAGTCGCCCATGCCTTCGCCTCCACCGAGGCCGGTGTCGCATTCGACGTAACCGATGGACTCGAAGGTTTCCCGGCAAGTCTGATCGGGCACGGCCCCGACGTCGAAATGAAAGTCGAAGATGGCTCTCTTCGGATTCGGTCGTCTCGAGTTGCGAATCGCTACTTGGGCCACTACGCCGATCCGGTCATCGGCGCCGACGGCTTCGTCGATACGCGCGACATGGTCGAGCTGCGGGAGAGCCGTTATTATTTCGTCGGGCGGCGGGACGGAGTGATCAACGTGGGTGGGCTAAAGGTACATCCGGAAGAAGTGGAAGCGGTGATTAATCGCCACCCGCAGGTTCGAATGTCGCTGGTGCGCACCCGAAAAAATCCCATCACCGGCGCGCTGGTGGTTGCTGACGTGGTTTTGAACGGGGAGCCTGACAGTGCCGATCTTTCTGAACTTAAGCGTAATATTCTCCTGCTTTGCCGAGAATCGCTCCCATCCCACAAAGTTCCGGCTGTGATCAACTTTGTTCCAGCTTTGGCGGTCGCCGAAACAGGGAAATTGATGCGCGGCCATGCGTAATGTGATAGTGACCGGCGGGAGCCGGGGATTAGGCCTGGGCATTGCGCGTAAGCTAACCTCGTCGGGATACCGTGCCATCGCGGTCGCGCGCAAAGAAACCAGCCAGCTCACCTCGGCCAGAGAGACCGCCGAACGCGCGAATCCCGGATCCTTCCATTTCGTCCCGTTCGATCTGGGCGAAATCGAAGGCATTTCCCGTCTGGTCAAGAATCTGCGAAAAGATTTCGGCCCCATCTACGGCCTGGTCAACAACGCGGGAATGAGCTTCGACGGCGCTCTGGCCCTGATGCCCAATTCTCAAATCGAGCAGCTTGTACGGTTAAACACCGTATCGCCCATGGTCCTCACGAAATATGTGGTTCGGTCGATGATGGCCGATGGGGGCGGGCGCATCGTCAATATCGCGTCGATCACCGCCTTCGCCGGGTACAGCGGCCTTTCCGTTTACAGCGCCACAAAAGCATCCCTCATCGGTTTCACTCGATCGCTGGCGCGGGAAGTCGGGCGCATGGGAGTAAACGTAAATTCGATTGCCCCTGGCTTTGTGGATACGGACATGACCCAGGGACTAAAGGACGAACAGCGGCAGCAGATCGCGCGCCGCAGCGCCCTCCGCCACCTCGCGGATGTCGATGATGTGGCCAACGCGCGTGGAGTTCCTGCTCGGTGAAGGAGCGAAAAATATCACGGGAACGGTGCTAACCGTCGACGCGGGCAGTACGGCATGACGGAAGTTCAAACTCCAAGGCCATCAACCAGCGCAGCGTCCGTTTCCAAAGCCTGGCTCCGCGCGCTGGAGCTGACCGCGCCCATCGCCAGCCGTCCCGATCGTGTGTTTCCCGTGGTGATCGAGGAACTCGCTTCGCGTTGGGGCGACGCGCCTGCCCTGCTTTCCGAGCGCGAAAGTTTGACCTATCGTGCGCTCGGCGAGCGCTCGAATCAGTATGCGCGGTGGGCGCTCGACCAAGGTCTCGCAAAAGGCGATTGCGTCGGCCTGCTGATGCCCAATCGGCCTGAATACCTGGCGATCTGGCTCGGCATCACCCGGATCGGCGGCGTGGTCGCGCTGCTGAATACTAATCTTACGGGCCGTTCGCTGGCGCATTGCATCAACATCGTCGCGCCCAAACACCTGATTGTAGCCGCCGAGCTGGCGGATGCGTTGCGCGAGTCGCTGCCCGACATTACAGCCGCGCCCACGATCTGGGCCCATGGCGCCAGTCAGACTTCCTATCGCCGCATCGATCGCGACATCGAGCAGCGTCCCGGGCAGCCGCTGAGCGAGTCCGAGCGCCGGCCGGTAACGATTGAAGATCGCGCGCTCTACATCTACACGTCCGGCACGACTGGACTGCCCAAAGCCGCCAATGTCAGCCATGCCCGCGTCATGCAGTGGACGCCACTGGTTCGCGGGCATGATGGACACTCAGCCGGCGGATCGCGATGTATAATTGCCTGCCGATGTATCACAGCGTCGGCGGCGTGCAGGCGCCGGGCGCCGTTCTGGTCGGCGGCGGCTCGGTGGTGATCCGCGAAAAATTCTCCGCCAGCCATTTCTGGAGCGACATCATCTCGCTGGGATTGCACGCTGTTCCAATACATCGGCGAACTGTGCCGTTACTTGCTCCACACGCCGCCATCTGCGCAAGACGCCCGGCATAACATCAGGATGGCGTGCGGCAACGGATTGCGGCCCGATGTTTGGGACGAGTTCAAGACCCGCTTCCGGATCCCCCGGATTTTCGAATTTTATGCCGCTACCGAAGGCAGCGTGTCGTTGTTCAACGTCGAAGGCGAGCGCGGCGCAATCGGGCGCATCCCGGCCTACCTGGCGCATCGGTTCCGCGCCCACGCTGGTAAGATTCGACGTCGACAAAGGCGAGCCGGTGCGGAATGAACAGGGTTTCTGCGTTCGTTGCGCTCCCGAATGAACCCGGCGAGGCGATCGGCCGCGTTGGGGAACGACCCGTCCAATTTGGGCAGCCGATTCGAGGGCTACACCAGCGATGAAGCTTCCGAAAAAAGAATTCTGCGCGACGTTTTCCAGCCCGGCGACGCCTGGGTTCGCACCGGCGACCTGATGCGGAAGGACGAGCAGCGGCTTCTTCTATTTCGTCGATCGCATCGGCGATACCTTTCGCTGGAAAGGCGAGAACGTTTCGACCTCTGAGGTCTCGGAGGCGATCTGCGCTTTTCCGGGAGTCAAGCAGGCCAATGTCTACGGCGTGGCGATTCCGGGCGCGGATGGCCGGGCCGGCATGGCGGCGCTCGTCGCCGGCAAAGGACTCGATCTGGCAGCGTCTGCGCGCCGATCTAGATCATCGCCTGGCCCGCTACGCGCGTCCATTGTTCTTGCGCATTCGACATGAAATGGAAGTGACGGGAACTTTCAAATACACCAAGACCGACCTCGTGAGCCAAGGATTCGATCCCGCCGCCATCGCGGACGATCTGTATTTCAATCATCCCGAACAGGAAGCGTTTGTCCGGCTCGACAAGGCGCTCTACCATAGCATCCACGCCGGCCAAATCCGTCCCTAGCCATGCCAGTTGAAAGAATCACCGTCGACCGTGGGGCAACTTCCGCCGCGCGTACGTCAATAAACGCCATTCGGGATGCGGTCGTGCAAATGCAGTCCGACATTGCGAGCGGCCCCATCGTTCCGAACGTCACGCCGTGACGAGATCCGCTCCTATCTCGACTCCCACTACGACTTTTCCAAGCCGCTGCCTCTCGAAGAAGTCGGCGCCGACGTAGAACGGATGCTGCAAACGTGGCATGTCCAGGTGACGCATCCGCGTTACTTCGGCCTTTTCAATCCGAGCGTGACGCCTGCGGCCGTTGTCGCGGACACGCTGGTCGCGATGTACAACCCGCAACTCGCGACGTGGCGCACCTCGCCGGCGGCCGAACGAAATCGAACGGCACACGCTCGGCTGGCTGACCCGAAGTTCGGCTTGCCCGACGATGCCTGCGCCACCTTCACCACCGGCGGAGCGGAGGCCAATCTCTCCGCCGTCATCGTCGCTCTGACCCGGCCTTTCCCGAATACGGCGAACGCGGTCTTCGGCAGCCTGGCCGCAGCGCCGGTGATCTATCTGACCGGCGAGGCGCATCACTCGTTCAACAAAATCGCGCACATGACGGGACTCGGACGCGAGGCGCTCCGCACCGTCGCGACCGACGCCGATCTGAAGATGGACCTGGGGGATCTCGCACGGCGTGTCGCCGAAGATCGCAAGAACGGATTCGCGCCCTTCATGGTCGTCGGCACGGCCGGGACGACTGGCAGCCGGCGTGATCGATCCGCTGCCGGAACTGGCGCGATTCTGCCGCCGGAGAATCTATGGTTTCACGTCGATGCGGCGTGGGGCGGCGCCGCCATCGTTTCGCCGCGTCTTCGAAGTCACCTGGCCGGAATCGACGCCGCGGATTCGATCACCTGCGACGCGCACAAATGGTTCTCCGTGCCCATGGGAGCGGGAATGTTCTTCTGCCGGCATGCGGATACGGTGGCCGAGGCTTTTCGCGCGGAGACGTCCTACATGCCGCGCGAAAGCGGCCAGGGCCGGTTACCGATCCCTACACGACCTCCGTGCAGTGGTCGCGCCGGTTTATCGGCCTGAAGCTCTTCCTTGCGCTGGCGCATTACGGAGAATCGGGATACGTCGAAATGATCGAGCACCAGGCTCGCATGGGCGACGTGCTGCGGGAAGCGCTCAAAAGCGCCGGCTGGCGCATCGTCAATTCGACGCCGCTGCCGTTGGTGTGCTTCACCCGGGATGGCCTCGACACCACCAAGTTCCTGGCGGCTCTGTATGAGCGGCAGATCGCGTGGATGTCGGAAGTTCGGCTGGGCGGCCGAGCCCCCGTTCTGCGGGCGTGCATCACCAGTTTTCGCACCACCGAGTCGGATATCGAGCACGTCGTGAGCGAGATGAACCGCCTCACGCAATGAAATCGTCTTCCGGCAGCGGACCAATGAAACCAATGAAATGGGAAACGATCGCAATTCACGGCGGCTATTCGGGCGATCCGACGACGAAGGCCGTGGCTGTTCCGATCTATCAGACCGTCGCGTATGCATTCGACAGCGCCGACCATGGGGCGGCACTGTTCAACCTGGAAGTCGAGGGATATCGCTACAGCCGCATCAGCAATCCGACCATGGCGGTGCTGGAGCGGCGCGTCGCCGCGCTCGAGGGCGGATTGGAAGCCCTGTGCGTCAGCTTCGGGCCAGGCCGCGATGAACTACGCGGTGCTGAACGTGACCGAGCCCGGCACCAACATCGTCTCGGTTCCGCAGCTCTACGGAACCACCCACACGCTGTTCGCGCACGTTCTGCCGAGCCAGGGTGTTAACGTCCGCTTCGCCGAGTCGGATCATGCCGGACGATATCGAAAAACTGATCGACGAGCAGACGCGCGCCGTGTTCTGCGAAACTGTCGGCAATCCGGCGGGGAATATCTGCGACATCGAAGCGCTGGCTCGCGTGGCGCACACACACGGCGTGCCGCTGATCGTGGACAACACGGTCGCCACGCCAATCCTGCTGCGGCCCATCGAGTACGGCGCCGACATCGTAGTGCATTCCTTGACCAAGTTCATGGGTGGGCACGGCACCACGCTCGGAGGCGCCATCGTCGACAGCGGCAAGTTCCCCTGGAAGGAGCACGCGGACAAGTTTCCCGATGTTCAGCACAGCCGGATCCTTCCTATCACGGACTGATTTACACCGAACATTTCGGGAAGGCAGCGTATATCGGGCGCTGCCGCAGCGTGTACCAGCGAACCACCGGCGCCGTCTTGGCGCCCTTGAGCGCTTTCCTGCTGCTGCAGGGAATTGAGACCGTCGCGCTGCGGATGGAGCGCCACGTCGAAAACGGCAAGGCCGTCGCCGAGTTTCTCCACAACGATCGCCGCGTGGAGTGGGTGAACTACGCGGGATTCCCGACAGCCCGTATTATGCGCTCGCGCAGAAATACCTCGGCGGCCGAGCCTGCTCCCTGATGACCTTCGGCGTCAAGGGAGGGTTTGAGGCGGCCAAGCAATTCTACGACGCGCTCAAGCTGGTCAAGCGTCTCGTCAACATGGGTGATGCCAAATCCCTGGCCTGCCATCCCGCCTCCACCACGCACCGGCAGATGTCGACCAAACAGCAACGCAAGGCCGGAGTCACTCCGGAAGCAATTCGACTCAGCGTCGGTATCGAACATATCGACGATATCATTGCGGACCTAGACCAAGCGCTTGACAAGGCAAAGCGCTAACTCCATCGAAAGAAATAAGATGCCCATCTGTTTCGACGCAGGATCATCCGGCCACGATCTGGCCGCCAACGGCATCTCGTCCACCGAATTCCGCGAATCCGGAGCGAGGTGCCTCGAGATCGGCCTCATCAACAACATGCCGGATGGAGCCCTGGAAGCGACCGAGCGCCAGTTCGTCGCGCTTCTCGACGCAGCCTCGGGCGGAATGGCCGTACGCATTTCGCTTTATGCCTTGCCCGACGTTCATCGGAACGAGTGGGGCCGGCGCCGCATCAGCCGATATTATTCCGGCATCGAAAATTTGTGGGATCGCCGCCTGGATGGTCTGATTGTGACCGGCGCGGAGCCCTTAGCGCCGAGTCTACCGGAGGAGCCGTACTGGGGAAGCCTGACCAAAGTGCTCGGATGGGCGGAGGAGAATACGCACTCGACCGTCTGGTCCTGCCTAGCCGCGCATGCCGCGGTTCTTCACTTGGATGGCGTCGCGCGGCAGCGGCGTGCCGACAAGCTCAGCGGCGTTTTCAGGTGCGCGCCTGAAGCGGATCATCCCTTGATGGCTGGCGCTCCGTCTCATCGGCGCGTGCCGCACTCCCGGTGGAACGATCTGCCGGCGAACGACCTGACCGATTGCGGATATCAAATTCTCGCGCGATCAAAAGAGGGCGGCGTCGACACTTTTGTGAAGCAGCGGAAAAGTATGTTCGTCTTTTTCCAGGGCCATCCGGAGTACGCTGCCAATACTTTGCTCCTCGAATATCGCCGCGACATCGGACGATACCTCCGCCGGGAAAGAGAGGCGTACCCGCTGTTGCCGCAGGGATATTTCGACAGAAATACTGCCCACGCATTGACGGCGTTGCAAGAGCGGGCGATGTCGGATCGGCGCGAGGAGACGCTGGCGCATTTCCCGATGCCTCTAGCTGAACAGAGCGTCGCGAACACGTGGCATTCCGCCGCGACTCGAGTCTACGGCAACTGGCTGAAACAACTGTGCGTTCAAAAAGAGCGGCGGTTGAAGGAGAAACAAAGCCGGAAACGCAGCGTTCGCGCGCTCGAGGCGGGCTCGAGCCGCCGGGTAGCCGCCGTCGAAGTCAAATAAACTGGCCGCTACGGTCCTAGCACCGCCTTAACCGCGTCCGCCGCAACATTGACGAATCGGTCAATCACCTCCTCGGTGGAGATCAACGGAGGCGCGAAGTACAGCGAGTCGCCCGGCGCCGGATGCGCGCCGGCCGCTGGGCGAGTCCGCGTCACGACTCCACGCTTCATCATTTCAGACTGGATGCGCGCTGCGACTTTTCGGTCGCCTGCGAAATTCTTCTTGGTTGAACGATCCTCCACAAACTCCACCGCCGCCAGAAGCCCCTTGCCGCCCCGGATATCGCCGGCGTTGGGGTGGTCGCCGAAGGTCGCCAGGAGAGCCGCGTGGAGCCGATTGCCCATTTTTTCGGCATTCTCACAAAGCCGCTCCCGCTGCATGATTTCGATGTTCTTCAACCCAACCGCGCAGCAGGTCGGGTGAGCTGAGTACGTGTAGGCGTGCATCCAGCGGTCTTCGGGCTTCACCGAGTCCATGGCTTCCTTAATCGGTTTGTTTACCATGATTCCGCCCAGCGGCAGGTAGCCTGAGGTTACGCCCTTGGCGAAGGATAGAATGTCGGGCTGGAAATTCCAGTGCTCCACACTGAACCAGCGTCCCGTACGGGCGAAGCCGGTGATGATTTCATCTGCGATCAAGAGTACCCCGTGGCGCGTGCAGATTTCGCGCACAAGCGGCCAATAATCATCGGTCGGATAAATGACGCCTCCGGCTCCGTGGATCGGTTCGCCAATAAAAGCGGCAACCGTGTCGGGACCCTCCCGAAGGATCGCCTCCTCGAGTTCGCGCGCAGCCGCCTGGCCAACGGTCTCGGATGGCCTCGCTCCCTGGAAACGGTATGGATAACAGGTCTGGACGTGAAGGAACCCCGGAACCCGCGGCTCGAACATCTTCCAGTACGCGCCCATCTTGGTGGCGCTCATGGCCTGTAGCGTGACCCCGTGATATCCTTCGTTGCGCGCGATCACCTTCACTTTTTCGGGCTTGCCGCAGGCTTTCCAGTAAAAGCGCGCCGTCTTAAATGCCGACTCGTTCGCTTCGGCGCCTCCCGAAGTGAAAAAAACGGCCTGCATGTTCCCGGGAGCGATCGCCAGCACGCGCTCCGTCAGTTCGATCGCCGGAATGTTCGACGATCCTGCATAGCCTGAGCAATACGCGAGTTCCTTCATTTGCGCGGCGGCGGCCTCCGCCAGCTCCGCCCGGCCATGACCCACGTTCACGTTCCACAGACCGGAAAGTCCATCGATGTATTCGCGGCCGTTGATGTCCTGGATCATCACGCCACGGCCTCTGACGAAAATGAGCGGGTCTTGGTGGTCGTTCGGATGGTGGAGCGGGTGAATTAGATGCTCCTGATCGAACCGTACGAGATCGGCGTCTGCAATCGCCATTGGCTTCCTCCTCAGTTTTTCTTCTGCGGAAGAGATTAGCGTAGCATGCTGTCCCAATCCAGATCGACGGTCGACGCGGTCCGCCCGGTGATTCGCCACCTTCCTTTTCTAGGAGTCTGCGCGGCTTCGTTGATTCTTTTTCGCACGCCGCTCGAAAAGCTGATGAACCTCGCCATCGGAGATGACCGCTACACTCCCAATCTTGCGATTCCGTTTATCGGCCTTGGTCTTGTATGGCTTAGCAGAAGGAACATTTTTCGCAATCCGCAATATAGTCCCGCGGCAGGGCTGGCACTGGTGGTGGGCGGCTTGGCGCTTTTCTTTCTCGCTGCCTCGTTATCGCATCGGGACGCTGCGTATATTCTCTCCGCGAGCGTCTTGGCTGCCGTGGTCGTCTGGGCCGGAGCGTTTGTATGCTGTTACGGAACTCAGGCAGCCCGAAGCGCGATGTTCCCGCTCCTTTTCCTTCTCTTGCTGATTCCGATTCCGCCCTGGTTCCTGGATCACGTCGTCGTGGTCTTGCAGAGAGGATCCGCGGAAACCGCGTATCGGTTGTTCAAGCTGACCGGGATACCCGTTCTCAGGGAAAGCGCCGTCAGATTCGCGCTGCCCGGGGTCACGATTGAAGTCGCCCAGGAGTGCAGCGGAATACGTTCCAGCCTGTCCCTGTTCATCTGTAGCATCGCGGCAGGTTATCTGTTTCTCAGGTCGAGTTGGGCCAGAGCCTCGCTGGCTTTGGCGACCGTCCCCATCGTCATCTTCAAGAACGCCGTGCGGATCGTGACCATTTCCGCGCTCGGCGTCTACGTCGATCCCGGCTTTCTGCATGGCCGGCTCCATCGGAACGGCGGCTTGCCGTTCTCTGTTTTGGCTCTGGCCCTGTTGGCGCCGGTGCTTCTCCTGCTCATCCGAACCGAGGGCCGCGGAACCAACGTTCCGGAATCGAGCTCTCTCAGCGACCGTTCTATAACTACACAACCGCTTCCGGCGCCGGAAGCCTGATGAGGTAAGCAACGATGCAAGTCTTAGACTATAAAGACACTCAAATTGAGATTGAAGTAAACTGCTTCGAGCAACTAAGGAGGAAGATCGAGACGCGCCAGGCGAAGGTATGCGTGGTGGGCTTGGGCTACGTAGGCCTTCCGCTCGCGGTCGAGTTCGCGCGCGCCGGCTTCAGCGTGACGGGCATCGATATCGATCCCGCCAAGGTGGATGCGCTCAACGGCGGGAAATCGTACATACAAGACGTGCCCACGTCCGTATTGGAGCCGCTGGTCAATTCCGGCAAGATGCGAGCGACCACTGATTTTGCCGCGATTGCCGAAATGGACACGGTCAACATCGCTGTGCCGACTCCGTTGCGCAAAACCAAAGATCCGGACATGAGCTTCATCGTCAGCGCCTGCGAGGAAATCGCCAAGTATATTCATCCGGGAATGCTGGCGATCCTGGAATCCACAACTTATCCCGGCACCACCGACGAACTCATGCTGCCGATGTTCGCGCGCCCGGATCTAAAGGTCGGCGAACATTTCTTTTTGTGCTTTTCGCCGGAGCGAGTCGACCCTGGCAACCCGAACTTTCAGACCAGCAACATACCCAAAGTCGTCGGCGGAATCACGCCCGCCTGCACCGAAATCGGCGCGTTTTTCTACCACCAGGCAATCGAAAAAGTCGTGCCGGTAGGCTCGACGCGCGTCGCTGAGATGGTGAAGCTGCTCGAAAACACCTTCCGCTTGATCAACATCGGCCTGGCGAATGAAATCGCGCTGATGTGCGATCGAATCGGAATCAATGTCTGGGAAGTGATCGACGCCGCCGCGACGAAACCGTTCGGGTTCATGCCCTTCTACCCCGGTCCCGGCCTGGGCGGCCATTGCATTCCCATCGATCCGTTCTATCTATCCTGGAAAACCAAGCAGGCCGGCATCGAGGCCCGTTTTATCGAGCTTGCCGGTTACATCAACGGTCAGATGCCGCATTTCGTCGTCGACAAAATTCAGAATGCGCTGAACGAGTACTCCAAGCCTCTGCGGGGGTCGCGCGTACACGTGTTGGGGGTGGCTTACAAACGCGACATCGACGATGTGCGCGAATCGCCGGCGCTCGATATGATCCACCTGCTCGGCAAGCGCGGCGCGACCGTGACCTATAGCGACCCCTACGTGCCCAGGCTGCGCCCCGACGGATTTGTAGCCGAGGAAATGCAAGCGATCGATCCGCTCACAGGATCCGAACAGGCCGACTGCGTCGTCATCGTCACCGATCACAAGAAATTCGACTACGCGGCCATCGTGGAGCGCGCGCGCTTGATTGTCGACACACGCAATGCGCTCAAGGGATATTCTTCGGAGAAGGTTGTGCGATTGTAGAGGCGTGCCCTCGAAAAGCACTTGGATCTGGGTGTTACTCTGCGCGTGGCCCGCGTTTGGGCAAGAACTGCGCGTTTCGTCGGTCTCGGCTTCCCCGGGGGAAAAGATTGCTGTCGATATCTCTTTGGACTCGGCCGCCGGAGAGGCGCCAGCTACCCTGAAGTGGGCGGCTGTTTTTCCCGCTGAGCTTCTCGAAGCTGAAAGCAGCGGGCCCTCCGCCGGCGGGGCGGCAAAGGAATCGGGAAAATCGCTTACCTGCACGAGACCTCAGGTTTACTCCTACGTGTGCATCCTTGCGGGCGGCCGAAAGCCGATCGCGAACGGTCCCATCGCAGTCTTGCGGTTTCAGGTCCGTGCCGACGCACACTCTGGAACATCCGCGGTTCGCATCGAACAGGTGGAAGCTGTGACGAAAGGTCTGAAAACGCTGAAGTTGAGCGGAGTCGAAGGTCATGTTGTCATCCGCTAAGCCAAGGCTCCCCAATGGTTCTAGAGCGTACCTGCCAACATCCCTATTGAGGTACTGCAATTTCGCCTGATACCGTGGAAGTAATGATGACGATTTACGCGGGGAGCCGGTCTGTGAAGGGCGCTGTTACGACCCTGGTTGCCGGCGTGCTGCTGTTAGCGGCATGTTCCGACCCGAGCAAACAGAAAGTTAAATACTTGAACAGCGGAGAGCAGTACTTCGAGGCCGCCAACTACCAGGCCGCCGCGATTCAACTGCGGAACGCGATTCAACTGGATCCGGCCTATGCCGAGGCGCACTATCAACTCGCCCGAACCTACCTTAGTATGGGCAACCATGACGCAGCCTTCGGCGAGTTTCAGCAGACGGTGGTTCTCGAACCGGGCAAGTCCGACGCGCAGCTCCAGCTTGCTTCGATGCTGATCGCCCGCAAGCAGTATGACCAGGCACAATCCGCGATCGACAAAGTCCTCAAGAGCGATCCTAAGAACGCCCAGGCTCATGCAACGTTAGGTGAAAACTACGCTGTGACCCACGACTCACAGCATGCGATTTTGGAGTTTCAAAAAGCCATCGAGTTAGATCCCGCGCGTGTGGAGTATTACTCCATCCTTGGTGCTCTGCAACTCTCATCGGGTCAGCCGGCGGCTGCGGAAACGACTTACACCGACGCAATGCAGCGGAATCCGAAGTCTGTCGACGCAAGGGTTGGATTGGGAGAGTTCTACTTCTCTCAGGGCAAATTGGAGGAAGCCGCGGCTCAGATGCAGGCGGCAGCGAAGCTGGACAGTCACGCCGTGGTCCCGCAACTCCTGCTGGCGCGCACGTACGTGGCGATGAAGAAGCTGCCCGAGGCCGAGCAGATCAATCGCGGACTGAAGGCGATCGCGCCGGACGATCCCCGGGCGTTCCAGGCGCTGGGGTTGTATTACATGTCGACGGGCCAAAGCGAGAAAGCGGCGGCGGAATTCCAGTCGCTTAGGGCATCCAAACCGAAGGACGATTCGGTAAAAGCCTCCTTGGCCCAAGTCTTGATGGATTCGAATCGGGTCAACGAGGCTGCGGCCGTCGTTGAGGAACTTTTGAAATCGAAACCCGCCGATCCCCGCGGATTGCTGTTGCACGGCCGCATCTTGATTGCGCAAGCCAAGTTCCAGGAAGCGGTGGCAGAGCTTGATAAGGCCTCCAAGGCTGACCCCCGCTCGGCCGACGCGTATTACTATCTCGGAGTCGCTCAGAGATCGCTCGGCTTGGGGGGTGTCGCAAAGTCTTCGTTCCATCGCGCTCTGGAACTTCGCCCGTCCATGACGGATGCGACTCTCGCGCTTTCCGGCTTGGCCACCAAGGATGGCGCCCACGGCGAAGCCGCTCGTTTGGCGGGCGAGGCGTTAAAAGCGAATCCTGGTTCGGTGGACGCCTACGTCGCCAACGCGAGGGTGGTTCTGGCAAGAGGAGACGTAAGGGGCGCCGAGACTCTTCTGCAGGAAGCGCTCAAGCGGAATCCGGCGTCGTTGCCGGCTCTTGCTTTGCTCATGAAACTTTATTCGCAGCAAGGCCGCAGCAAAGAGGCAGTAACGCGGATTACGGCCGTGTTGCCCGAGCAGCCCCAAAATGCTGGATTACATTTTCTGTTGGCGCTCGGCTATTACGACCTTAAGGACCTGTCGAAGTCGGAAGCCAGCGTGAATGAGGCGATCAAGCTGAACCCGAAAACTCCGGACGCGTATACTCTGCTTGCCAACATCGACTATGCCAAGGGGTCCATCGAGAAAGCCAAGACGGACCTGCGTGCTGCGATCGAGCGAAATCCGAGTACGTTCTCGAACTACTTGACCCTGGGGGCTTGGTATGCTCGGGACGGGAATTGGGACGAAGCAAGAAAGCTGTGGGAAAAGGCTCACCAGATCGACCCCGAGTCTCCTGTAGCGGCGGGCCAACTAGCGTTCCTGTACCTGGAGCACGGGGGTGATGTCAACGTCGCCTTATCGCTGGCCCAGACCGCTAAGCGGGCAATGCCGGACTCCGCTCCGGCAGCCGATACCCTGGGATGGGCATACTACAAGCTCGGCTCGGCAGCATTGGCGATTGGGCAGCTGCGGCAGTCTGTGCAAAAAGAGCCGAATAACCCCATTTACCTGTATCACCTGGGAATGGCGTACACGAGAGTAGGCAATTCACAATCCGCTAAGCAGTTTCTGCAACAAGCTTTGCAGCGCACACCCAATTTCGTCTACGCTTCGGACGCCCGGGAGGCTTTGAAACGGCTCTCGATTCAAACAAACTGATCAGGGGTTCGGTATCACGAGGCTGATCTGCCCCGAGTACCCGCTTTCGTTACCGCTGGTGTCCACGGTCGTGGCGACATAGTAATACGTTTGCCCGGCCTGAACCGATGCGTCGGTGTAGTTCGTGCCGGTAATCAGAGAGGAGTTCACTTTCGTGTAGGGTCCGCCGGTGGTGATCCCACGATAGATGTTGTAGCCGGCGACGTTCAAGGAAGAGCTGGCGACCCAATTTAAGGTGGTTGCATGGGTGTTATACGTAACGCATGCTTGGCCCTCAGAAGCGTTAATGACACGCTGCACCGTCACCACCGTGCACACGTGCGCTCCTTCGAGATTCGCCGTGCAGGTTGCCGCTCCCAGCGCCATGTTCACGGCGAGGGTGACGTCTGTAGAGTTGACCTGTCCGTCCTGGTTGAGATCGCAGGGACTGATCGTCTGACCCCACGCCCATGAACACAGGCTTAAAAGGCCGGCGAACACCAACCCGCGTCGCGGAGTGCGAGAACGCACATCAAAACTCGTTTTCGACATTACTAAGCTCCTTCAGTCCCGGATCTAATATAGCCAAGCATTTCTTGGACCGAAATTCGGTACTTTCCGGTGACGAGTACTTCATTCAGGGAATCGGCACTCCGTTGGGTCCTCTTTAGGTACTAGGTGCAACACGAGTAGGAGTAGGTGCCATCCCATATCTCCTTTGATTTCCTTAGTTTTATCGAAGGGCCACGGTGACACCCGAAGGGCTACGGGCAGTTCCGATGATCAGCTGGATTGGCGCTGGGCCGGGTGCCGCATCTCCAGGCACCCTGCAGTTTACCTGAAGAACACCGGCGAATAATCCTGGCGCGGCGCCCGCGTAAAGGATCTCCGCGTCGATTCCGCTAATCTGAACCGAAACCGGCAGTACGGGAGACGGGAAAACGCCAGCCGTAACTTGGCCATCGACACTCGGCGGGTCGGTTTGGCCCGCACCGGTCGCGTAGATTACGACGATGGAACCGCGGTCAGCTGGATCTAACTGAGAATTCAGGCTTAAGTCCTGGTTGAGGATTGCTCCCTGCCCTCCGCCGCTCGCGTCAAGCGTGAAGATCGCGGGTGCGGCGGCTGACACAGGCATCGGGAACCCCGCGATCACTTGGCCGCCGTTTGTAATCGACAGCTGGGTAACGTTTTGCCCCGAAATCTCAAAAGGAACGATCGCATTGATTTGATTTGGCCCTCCATAGAGCAAGGGAGCCTGGTTTCCATCGAAAAGCACGCTGGTGCCGGCAAGCGCCGTCGGACCTATGCTGGACCCAATCAACGTAACGATTTCGCCGGGAGCCACGGACCCCGATTCCAAACTCGCCGCATTTAAAACGCCGGCAGGTTGAAGCCTCGCACCCGTCGTAGAGTCAATGCTTACCGAGCCGTTCACACCCGCGATCACCACCGACGAGCCAGTTTGATTGACGCCGCTGAGATTTGTAAGGGTCAGCGCGTGGACGCCGCCCGACGCGTTCGGAGTCACGATGATGAAAAGGTTAAAGAGCAGGCCTGCGGGAATCGTATTCCGATTAAGCCCGGCCACGACGAAGCGCCTGTCGCTTGGACTCAAGTCGCTGTAATACAAGCTCTTATCGGAACCACGCGCGGCGTCGCCGAGGATGGTTACCAAGTTCATGGCGGAGCTGTCATATTGCACGTCGAATTGCATTGCGCTGATTGGGTCGGGCCCTGGCGTGAAAACAGCCGAAACGAGAAGACTGGTTCCGGCGCCGGCGGACTGCGCCGGCAGCGATAACTGCTGTGCTGCAACTATCGGAGCGAAAGCCAAAAAAATGCGGGCAAAAAACCCGCTCGCGTTCAGAGAAGATCCCACTTTCCGAAAGACTATCATACAGGAGGGGAGATTCCGAATCGGATCGGACAAGATTTGTTTTTTCCACATCTTATCCACAGGTGCTGGTCCTATACGTAACAAACAGAGGTAGTTATTTCTGAGGAAAACGAATCTAAGAGCTAGACGGTGCTGTAAACAAATGGCATTGTTTCTAAAGGATTACGTCGCCGTTCGGAGTTTGCGCTTCGATTGATTCTGATCCGCGGTTGGCATTTAGATTGCTTAACGTTGTGGCGACTGAGCCTTTTCCGAGTGTATCGAAGGCAATGGTCAATTTATCAGCGTAAGATTTACTTCCCGCCACGCGTAAAAGATACCGTGACGGCGGATCTTGTGAGATGGTGAGCCCAGCTATGCTGCTGCCAGTATTCGTGACCGGCGATTCGCCGGATCGAACGTCGACGTCCGCGCCTGAGGCTGACCTATCCTCTGCGTCTGCACCGTCCAGGGGATACATCTCAAATCGAGACGAAAACGGAAGATATCAGCTGTGAGGGATTCTTCTGTATCACCGACCATATGTTTTCCCCCCGCGAGTTTCTTGAATGCGAACTCGTAATTCTCGGTGCGGAGCTTCGCGAGCCCCTAGAACGCGACATGGTCTTGCGCTGCCGGGCCGAGGTCGTTCGGGTAGTTCCACGAGCTGGCGAGACGGTATTTGGCGTAGCTTGTCGCTTGGCGGACTACACGATTGGCCGACAGATCGTCGAACGGGATTTGCCCGTGGAATGTTCTAACTGAATCTCCTGTGCGGTACCTTTAGAGTTAGTTTCGCACTTCACCCCGCTTCCGCCCATCGGCGGCGCTCTCGACCCCGCAAAAATCGTAGGTCCTGTCTGACGGCTGAATCGCCGACGGCGCCCCTTTTCCACTAAGCACCACCCGACTTCGCTTTGGTATACCTTCACACGAGGTGAAGTTCTGACGGGACCAAGCGTCGTCACGTTTCCTGCCCGTCCATGAATTGTCCCTCCTTGTAATTGACGCGGCCGGAGGTGTGCTGGGAGGCCTGGCGGGCGATCTCGCCGTTGACTACACTGGTACACTGGATCTTTGTCAGCCGAACTCAGAAAAATCTAATAGTCGCTTGCGGGAAATCGGCATTCATCGGGACGCTTAGCGGAGGCCCGATAGACCAGATCTGCGAGTCTTCGACAACCTCTCACGGCGTCGCGGCCGGCGACGGAATCCCGAGCTCGCGTTCGAGTTGTTCCACCTGTTCGCCGGATGCTTACGTCCAATCGTAGTCCAGCACGTGCAGACTCGTACGAGTATCCGCACCACCGTCGATCCCTACAAATACTTTTTGGCGAAAAGATACGGGAGGAGCGCGAGTTCCGCGATCGACGGGAACGGGTCGTCTCGGCTAAAGACCGACTCCGTTTCAGTCGCACGAAGCGACCGAATGTATGCGCCCGCCGTTAAACTGCCATGGGCAAAATCGGACAATGCCGTCGGTATATCCGTCAGCAGCCGGAGCCATCCCACTCCCGTCTTCGCGCGCGACGGCTCGGTCGCGAGACCCATCTGGTCGGCAAACAAGAGGTATGGAAAGTCGACGCCCGAAACCGACCCAATGCCGTGGAATCCCCAAGCTCTGGCGTTTACATCTAACAATTTGTATTGTCCATCTCGAGGATCGCGCTTGAACTCGATCTCGACCAGACCGTGATAACGGATAGCTCGAAGGAACCGCTCCGAAAGTTCCTCGATTGCGGGCAGCTCAACGGTTTCCACGTAGGTCGCCGCTCGCCCGAATTCGCGGGGATGTTGACGGGCGCGGCGGGCGACCAAAATGCTATGCGGCTCTCCGTGGCGAACAAAAGCGCAGTAGGAGTATTGCTCGCATCCATCTCCAGGAATAATTTCCTGGATCAGAATCTCTTCCTTCCGTATCTGCCCGCGAGCTTTTGCGTATAAAGCGTTCAATGCTTCGGCGGTATCTGCACGCCAGGCCTTGGCGCCGGTCGCGTAAAAAAAATTCTCTTTGATCGCCGGTTTGATTGCAAGCGGCAACTTAGGATAAAGGGCTTGTAGCTCATCCGGGCTACCGATCGTGAAAGTTTTCGGACACGGTATTCCCAGGCTTTCAGAAAGTTCGTAGGTCTTCTTCTTGTCCCATGCCCATTCGACACTCTTCCAATCTCCGATCGGAACGGTGAAAAAGTTTTGGAGCTCGGTGCGATAGCGCGAGAAGGCAGCCACAGTTTCGTCTCGCGTAGGATACAAAATCCAATTTCTCAGGTTGAAGCGCTTCCCCACTTCCAGAATCGCCTCGACTGTTTTAGGTTCGTCTCGCAATTCCTTCACCCTTACCACGCGAGTCACATATCGCGAAAAAGAAGAAACGCAAGGCAGATCGTCAACAACACAAACCGAAACACCTCGCCGGCCGAGGCTCCGCGCGACCGCGAGTCCGGGGTGGTCGCCGCCAACGATCAACGCGCCGACCGGTTCCTTTCCAGCAGCGTCCCTCGTTTGGCTGGCGGTCAAGTGCGATTCCGAACTGCGTAAGACGTTAGCTCACGCGAGGCGAATTCTGTACCTGCGACGAAGTACAGGAGCGGGCCGAAGTTTCGTGCGGCGGTCGCTCCGATGAAGTGTAGCCCGGGTACGGAAGTACGGAAGCCCGGCCCCAGATGCGGGTACCCGTCGAGCCGGCGAATATCCGTTAAAAGTTCCCTCGAGAGAAAGTTATACTGGGCGATGTCTACCTGGTAGCCGGTGCCCAGCAGAACGCGATCCACGCGCCGTTCACTTCCATCATCGAGAACCAGTTGCACTTCCGCGCCGATCTCTCGTGCGGACTGAACCGTTTTTCCCATGGTTATTTTTACTTCAGGCAAGCGGGGCATGAGCCACGGAGCCCCAGCCGGTCGAACAGCGCGCGTTCGAATTCGATCTTTCAGTCCCATGGGGACGTGAAACATCAATTTGGGATGAGCCACCAGACGACTGATGCCAACCGGCCCCACGTCGTGCTTCGAATACAAAACTTGCGAGATCGGGCCGAGCTGCATGCAGCCACTTGTGCATTCCGATCCAGCGAAGCGCTGGAATTCTGGCAATCACCTCTACCTTGGCCCCCGCCTCCCGAAGCAAAGCGGCCGATTCCAGGGCGCTTTGCCCCGCCCCGATCACGGCCACGCGTTTATCGCGCAATTCTCTGAAATTGTAACCATCGTAGCAGTGAGAGAGCTTACCGGGTGAAATTTGCGAGAATGCGCTGGGCCGCTTTTTGAAGGCCCCAATCCCCGCGGCCACGACGACTCGACGGCTGGCAACTACCGCGCCGTCGGACAACGTCAGTTTGAACTTCGATCCGCTTCGTCTAACCTCGGAGACGTTTCGCCGGTCGAGCGCGGAGCCCAGTTGCGCTTGGTACCACATGCCGTACGCGACGAAAGTCTCTAACGAGACGCGCTTCACCTTCCTCGTTCCGCTCGCCGCTTCGTAAGCATCCAAGGTGAACTGCGCTTGCGGATGAGAAATGCTGGAAGCTTCTCTTGGTGAGCGCAGAAGCATGCCTGCCGGCATTTTGGTCGCCCAGAAGTCCATCGGCTCGCCGATGACCGCGACGTCAAGTCCTTTGGACCTGAAGTGACTGCCAGCCGACAACCCATAAGGTCCCGCACCAATTACGATGGTTTCGACATCGGGCAAGCTCGGAATCTTGACTGGAGCAGCGCTTTGGATGCCTGGCTGGGACGATAAGACGCGTGCCTTCATTTACGGGGACCAACCCCTTGATTCCGAATGAACATCACGCACGATTTTAGAATACCGCAACGACTACCCCCATCAGCCAAACAGCACGGCACATTGCGATTCAGACTCTCCTATCTTGAACGTGATTCATTGAGGTGTTGCGTTTCATCACGGAATCTTGGGCCGACGGAAGATTGATCAGAATTGGTGAGAACGTGACAAGGGGGTCGATACTGGCCGCTATGCCGAGACCTGCGCGAGTCGTGGTGCCGCAATCCCTCACCACCTCCGCCGCCTTCCCCAACACGCGTCGCAAACGGCCCGGCGAGCGGTCCAGCTTTCGTTCCTCGCGCTTAATGTGCGGATCGGCGTCGAGTTCTATCGTCACCAAGCGAACATAGGCCCGGAGTTGGGCTGGATCGACGAGGAAGGGCTTGATCGCTTCGCCAATCGACTTCATGTAGGTGCCGTAGCTACCCTCCGGAATCGCCCCGATCGGGCCCGGATTGTCCGGCAAATACGTCAAACATCATGCTGCCGACGTATCCGACAACCAGCCCGGCCAACGAGCATCCGAGGAACGCAAGCGCTTTCGGCAAGTCTAGACTGGCATTGATCGGGGACGCAACGGCGAGGCCTAACAGGCCGCCCCCCAAGCTCGCGAATAAACGGGTCCGCATAGTTTTTCCATCGGTCGACTTTTTTCGATTGCGCTAGGGCGATTGCGGTCGCCGAGCCACAGGAAGTCGCTTAGAGTCTTGGCCGATTTCCTCCAGTACGACTGAACCCGGGGGACTAGCGCATTTACCGTGGGTGTGCCCTTCAAAGCGTTACGATGAACCATGGAGGTCCGAACTCTTCACGAAGCCGACGCTGCCGCGTGGTGGCGGATTCGACTTGAAGCCCTCGAAGCCGAGCCGTTTGCATTCAGCAAAGCCGTGGAAGAGCATCGCGGGACACCCATCGGAACCATCGCGGGCCGGTTTCGCAACACGCCGGAAGGCACGATCAATCTGGGGGCCTTCGAGCACGGCGCCCTGGCCGGAACGGCCACATTCATGCGCGAAACGGGACAGAAGGAGCGACACAAGGGACGCATTTACGCGGTTTACGTGTCGGCGTCGCAAAGAGGGCGGGGAACAGGGCGCGCGCTGATCGCTCGTCTCATTCAGATGGCAGCGCAAGATCCGTCGCTGGAACAAATTCTTCTAGCGGTGGCGGCGAGCCAGACCGCCGCGATCTGCCTCTATCGTTCGCTGGGATTCGAGAAGTACGGCACGGAGCCGCGTGCGCTCAAGATCGGCGCGGCTTACGTGGACGAGGAACACATGATCCTGCGAATACAGCGGTCGATGCAAACCGCGTGAATCCGCGTCCAAGGACGTTGTTCGTCAGGGTCGTTTCTCCAGATCTTTATTGCAGAGCTGGAGCGTATAGCCGTTAAGATCTTTTGTCAGGATGCTCTTGCCCGCGGCGTCGGAGTGCGCGTCGAGACCGTGCCGTTTCAGTTCGGCTGAGACTCGGTCTTTATCCCAATCGGCCAGCGTCCACGCGACATGATCTATGAGCGGCTCAGTGCTTGCGTCTGCGCGGTTCCTGACTACTATGAACGCGTCGCCGAACCAGAGGTAAGCCTGTTTACCGTCGTCCTTGGAAACCGGCGCGCCCAGGAGCTCGGCGTAAAAATCGCGCGTCTTTTTGTAGTCGGCGCACTGGTACGAGATGTGATTGATGCCAATGGCTTTGAGCGGCGCCCGCGAAGCGACCGGAGCGGGCTTGATTTCGAGATCGCTGGCGCCCAGTTGCAAGTTGTAGCCATTCGGGTCGCGCGTGAACGCGCTTTTGCCCTGCGCATCGTGAGGATCGTTGCGACTGACGCGAACCATCAACCCCCGCTCCTTGAGCGCAGCTTCCACGGAGTTCAGGTCCCACGGATCCACAGTAAGACCAAAATGATCGATGCGGGGCGCCTTAGCCGCGGGCGTGTTCTTCGCGCTGATCAACGCATCCCCTGCCCACAGATATAGCTGCTTGTCGTCTTCCTCGGACGCCTGAAATCCGAACAGGCCGACGTAGAAATCCCGCGTCTTTTTGTAATCGGCCGACTGATAAGAGACGTGGTTGATGGCCGTCCCTCTCAAACCCTTTCCGGCCCCGAGTGCGGGCAAGCCGGCAACAGTCGTCCCGATGACGATATTTTTCAAAAGCTGACGACGGTCCAGCTTTGCGGCGTCACAATCGTTAGCCATTTTGCACCTCGAATAACATTATGAGACGCGTTCTCCCGCGTTTGTAATCGGAATTGCTAAATCTCGACGCGCCCCATCGCTGGATCGCTGAACCCGCTCATTCCGGTCTCCACACGCCCCGCGAAGCGACGAAGAAATCGATCCACCCCGGCGATCGTCGCGCTGAAGTCATACCAGCGATGGCTCTGTCCAAGCGACATAAACAGCGTTCGTCTGCCGCCCGGCTCGATCGTTAGCGTATGGTCGCCGGTCTTGTACCCGTGATCTTTGACCTGCACGGTCCAATCCCGTTCCGCTAGACTTGCCATGCGAACCTCGAGGTCGCTGCCGGCGTACTCGCACTGAATCTCCACGCGCGGATCCTCGGTATCGCCGGCAAATTCGCGCAGAAAACCGTTCGGGCCGCAAACACGGAGGTGGTAAGCTCGTCTCTCGAACCCTGCCAGTTCCCAGGAATCCGTCACGCGGTCCCCCGCGGCGACGGCATAGGCGCGCGTGCGCAGTTTTGCCTGATCGCGGAAGTTTTTGGGCGCGTACACGTGAAAGGGGAGCTCCGGCAGCCGCATTTCCGAAAATTCCGTTTCTAGCCTCAAGCACAAGCTCGAATCTCGCCCTGTCCGTGCTGAGGGCGCCGCTGGCCGCTAATTCATACGGGAGAGCTGTAGATGGCCGCACGCCGCGCTCCTGCTGCGGCATTTTGTCGAAATGCGCGATCTCCTGCGCGGTGAGCTTCCGGTGACCGGAAGGCAGAGGCGTAAACTGCGCCCGGTGCACCTGTTCGAAGAACGAATCTCTCGACGGAAAACGTAGCGACGCCGAACTGTCTTCGAATGGCCGGAACGCGCTCGTCAAATCCCCGCACACGGTTCGGCGCCAGGCGGTGATATTCGTCTCCTGAATGTCTTTTCCCGTGCGCTGACTCAAAACGCGTCCGAGCAAACGCAAGACGGACGTGTGGTCGAACACTTGCGAGCACACATACCCGCCTCGACTCCAGGGTGACGCGACAATCATCGGCACGCGATAACCCAGGCCGACCGGACCGCCGCGTGCCTCTTTTGCTGGAGCGCGCTGCAAATCCTGCTCCAGCGGCAAGTACTCCAAGCTGGCGTCGATCCCGGGCAACGTCTTGCCGGACTCCGGATTTCCTGGCTCCGGCGCGACAAACGGCGGAACGTGGTCGAAGTAGCCATCGTTTTCGTCGTACATGAGAATGAGGATGGTCTTGCTCCATACCGCCCGGTTCTTGGTCAGAATGTTCAATGCTTCGGCGACATACCAGGCGCCATACCACGGCGACCCGGGATGGTCTGAGAAACGCTCGGACGCGACCAGCCAGGAAACCGCCGGCAGTTTGCCGCCGTCCACGTCTTTGCGGAATTGGTGCAGCGGGTCGCCCTTCGGAATCGCCATTTCGCGTGTCGCAGCGCCATCGCGATAGCGCAACGTCGACAAATTCCGATAGCCGGGATCCGCTTCGTTCGTGGTGAACGCCTTCTGATGGAGACTTCGTTCGCGCTCAGATAATCTCGCGAGCGCTTCCGTAGTCCAATGCGCTCGTTCCGAGGTTACATATCGGAGCAGCTTTTCCTTCGCGGCCAGCTCCTTTTGCGGACCCCCTTCGGCCCGCAGCTTTTCGATTTCCTTCGGAAGCGCAGCCGCCATTCGTTCCAGATACTCAAGATGCGTCTTGCGAAATCCGACGTGGTATTGATCGAACCACTCGAGCGGATTGTCCGTGAAGTTCGCGAGCCACGCGTCTGACTCGCCTTCGAGACCTGATGGAACGCTCAGTTCGTTCTGATAAATACGCCATGAAACCCCGGCTTCTTCAAGCCGCTCCGGGAACGTCTTCCAGCTAACCGTGGATCGGTAGTCGACTTCGGAATTCCGCACGTGCGGTACGGAAGCCGCGTCCGGCTTTTGGCGAATCGTGCCCGTCCACAGGAACAACCGGTTCGGCGTGGTTGCGGTTAGCGAAGAACAAAAAGCTTGATCGCAAATGGTGAACGCGTCGGCGAGAGCGTAGTAGAACGGAAGGTCTTGGCGATCGTAGTAGCCCATGGTGAGCGGCATACCAGCGCAGTCTTTGCGCCCGGAGACCTTCGCGTCCAGCCAGCCATCGTGGTTTCCGTGATTGCGCGCATCGGTCTGATCGCGCCAGCCGTGGGGCAGCGATCCCAGCCATGTCGCTCTGGTGTCCTTTAAGTCCAATCGAAAAGGCGCGTAGGTCTCTCCCGCAGAATTCGTTTGCAGCCACACTGGCTTCTGGTCCGGAAGCGTGACCGCGCGCGGATCGTTGAACCCCCGGACCCCGCGCAGCGTTCCAAACGCGTGATCGAAGGAGCGATTCTCCTGCATGAAGATCACGATGTGTTCGGCGTCGAGAAATGAGCTGCCCTGTTCAGGATCGATCGCCGAGGCCCGTGCAATCGAAGCCAGTAGCGCACTCATGCTTTGCGCGCTACCGGCGAAGGCGGCGGCTTGGCGGAAGAAGTCCCTGCGTGTACTCATCTTCCGCGATTATTGCAGATGCGCGTTACAGTTTCGATACGCTAAAGAGCGATTCGTTCCAGACGGGTCGCCGCATCGCAATATGGCGTAATGTTTCACGCCCGGCCTGGAGCCACTCCCGTTGGCGCCCGAAAATAGCCTGCTCTTACTTGCCGATCATCAGGATTGTAAACGAACCTGGGACCGGTGTCCCTTGTGGCCCGCGGCCACCGCCGGCCGGTGGAGGCGGCGCCGGCCCGCGCTCTTGACTCATCGTGAGAATGTGGTTCGTCTTGCTGTCGAACGTGATCGTTCGGGCCCCATTCATGGTCTCCAGATTCTGCTCGACCTCGAAACTGGCCGGACTCTTCTCCTTGACGACGGTCAACGTGCCGTTGCCATGCGTGCTGAAGGCCTCCATCGTCGAGGGGTTGAACACGGCGCCATCTGACCCGCCGGCGAGCGGGAGGCTCGTGTAGATCTTGCCATCTTCCGCGCTCAGAATCACCATCATCGGCTGCGCCGGCTGGGCAGGCGGATTTCCCGAGTTCGCGCACGCCGCGAAGAGCACATGATTCTTCGCGTCCAGTGCGAGCCCGTTGCACCTGCCCTTGTCCCCGAGGGGGTAGTGGGCGACCGCCTTCATGGTCTTGACGTCGACGGCCGTGACACTGCCCTGCGCATCCTGCATGACCACGTAGAGCATGCCTTTGCCGTCCCCCACGCCCTGCTCCGGCACGCCGCCCAGATCGATGGTGCCAAGCACGGCGCCGTCTTTGGCGTCGATCACCGTCGCGTCCTTCGTCGGGTGACTGAAGACGTACACTCTTTCATTGAAGCTATCGAAGTAGATGCCGTCCGGCCGTGCGGCAGGACCTACATCGATGGTCTTGATGAGCGTCACTTGTCTTGGTGTCAAACATGGAGACCGGGTTGCTGCTGGTGAAGCCATGACCTGACTTCGGGTCGACGGCGGCGCCATTGCCCCCGACACCGGCAATCTCTCCGGCCGGCTCGAGCGTATCGAGATCGAAAATCGTCAGCCGTGTCTGGACGGCAGGGGTTGCGGGGTTTCCCCGGCGCGGGATGTACAAACGGCGTCCAGCGGCGTCGGCATAGATGTAATCCCAGCCGCCTTCTCCGCCCACCTTCGCCGCCTTGAGCACCTTGTACGGAGCGGCCGGTTGAGCCAACCCGGTTGGCGCGAACGTCGCGATTGCCAGAGCAAGACCTAAGCAGAATTGTCGCATTCGAGTTCTCCAGGAACGAGTATACTCATGCCAGCGAAAGCCGGCCAAGTTCCCCATTGCTGTCGCCGAACCGTTCCATCGAAACACCAAGCTGACGCAACAGCGTCAGATGCAGATTGGCAAGCGGCACATCTTCGGCGCACCGGACGTGGCGGCCAAGCTGAAATCCCGTGGCGCCGCCGGCCACCAGCACCGGGAGCCGCGTATGCGTGTGCTCGAAGCCGTTGCTGATGCCGCTTCCGTAAACCAGCGCGACGTGATCGAGCAGGGAGCCGTCGCCGTCCGGAGTGGAATGCAGCTTCTCCATGAAATAGGAGAACTGCTTCATATGATACGTGTTGATCTTGATTACTTTTTCCACCGAATCCGGCTTCGATTCGTGTGTCAGCGCGTGATGCGCGTCCGAGATTCCGATCTCGGGATAGGAACGCGGACTGATCTCGCGGGAAATCATGAACGTGATCACGCGCGTCAGGTCGGCTTGAAACGCCAGCACCTGCAAATCGAACATCATCTTCGCGTGTTCGGCGAAGGTGCCCGGAATCCCGCCGGTGGGCCGTTCGACTACGGGAAGCTCCAGCGAGCTTTGCTCCTCGACCTTTTGGATACGGCGCTCCAGATCGCGAGTCGCATCAAGGTACTGCGAGAGCTTGTCGCGATCGCCCGGACCCAGATTCCGCCGCATGTTCGCGATCTGATCGAGCAGGGAATCCAGAATGCTGCGTTCTTCGTGAATGCGGGCCAGGCGGGCGGCCTTGCTGGTATCGTCGCTATCGCCGAACAGGCGCTCGAACACCGCGCGCGGCTGGTTTTCCATGGGCAGAGGCGTTGTGGCGTCCCGCCAGGAAAGCGTATTCGCATACGCGCAGCTATAACCCGCGTCGCATCCGCCGATCAGTTCGCTCGATTCGAGACACAGTTCGAGTGAAGATAATTGCGTTTGCTTCCCCATCTCCGCGGCGGCAATCTGATCCATTGAAATGCCAGCGCGAAGATCGGGCCCTTCGGTTTTCTTGGGATGAGCGCCGGTCAGAAAGGTGGCCGCGGCGCGCGCGTGATCGCCCGTGCCTTCACCCGGTTCTGGAAAAGCGGGACGGCTGCCGAGCCCGCTCAGGACCAGGATCCGGTCGCGAAACGGAGCGAGCGGCTCAAGAATCGACGGCAGCTCGAACGCGGCGCCATCGCGGGCGGGCGTCCAGTGGTCCATGATGATGCCGTTCGGAACGTAGGCGATCGCCAGCCGCTTGACCGCTTTCGCCGGGCTGGGTGCGGCAAACGCGGGCTGCATCGCGTCCAACCAGGGCAGGGCGAGCGCGGCGCCGGCGCCCCGTAAGAAGGTCCGGCGGTCCAGGCGTTTCTTCGTGACGATCATGGGGCCTGTCCTTACTCTAATACTTTTGCGGGCACTCGCATCTGAAAAGGCACGCTGTGGACAACGGCCCGAATCATCGCCGACCAGCGATCGTCTTCCACCGCGGCTTCCCGCACGATTTTGCGAACGGCCGGCGCGTCATAGGATTCGATCCCGCGGCCGAGCGCGTACGTCAATAATTTTTCGGCGACGGCCGTGGAGAAATCCTCGCGCCGATCGGTCAGGGCTTTTCGCAGTGAGACTGGGCCGTCCAGCTTGGCGCCGTCGATCATCGAGGCCGAGGCGTCGATCGGCTTTCCGTCTTCACCCCGCTCCCGCCACGATCCCACCGCGTCGAAATTTTCGAGCGCGAAGCCCAGCGGGTCGATGGTCGCGTGACACGACGCGCACGGCTGATTCCGGCGATGCTGTTCCAAGCGCTCGCGGACCGAAAGCGGTTGCGTCCCGGATACATTCTCGTCGAGTGCGGGGACATTCGGCGGCGGCGATGGCGGCGGCGCGCCCAGAATATTCTGCAATAGCCATTTTCCGCGCAACACCGGCGAGGTGCGGTTCGGATAGGAGGTCACCATCAAGATTCCGCCTTTTCCCAGCAGCCCCATACGCCGGTCGCCGGTCAGCGTGACGCGGCGGAAGTGGCTCCCGTACACGTTGGGAATCCCGTAGTGCCTCGCGAGCCGCTCATTCACGAAGGTATAGTCAGCGGTGAGAAGATCCATCACGCTGTGATCCTCGCGCACCTGGCTTTCGAGAAACAATTCCAGCTCTCGCGCGAAGGCCTCGCGCAGATTCGAATCGAAATCGGGGAACGTGTAGGGATCGGGAGAAACCATGCGGATGTTCCGGAGATACAGCCACTGGCCGGTGAAATTCGCGATGAAGGTCTTAGACCGCGGATCGGCGAGCATACGCCTCACCTGGCCGTCGAGGATCGCCGGCTCTCTCAGCCGCCCGCGCTCGGCCACGTCGAGCAGTTCGTCGTCGGGAATGCTGCTCCACAAAAAAAACGACAGGCGCGAGGCGAGTTCCAAGTCACTGACGCGGTAAACGCCGCCCGGTTGAGCGTCGCGCGGCTCGGATTCGACGTGGAACAGGAAATCGGGGCTCATGAGAATTCTCTCGAGCGCGAGTTCGATGCCGCTATCGAACGTCCCTTTGGCGCGGCCCTCCTCGAAAAAGCGCAGCAGCGGATCGAGATCGCCAGCGCTCACCGGTCTTCGATAGGCGCGCCGCGCGAGCGTCGCCAGAATCTTCCGCGCACACGGCGGTTCCTCGGCTGGACCCGCGGGGCGGCACACAAAAATACGTTGGCGGCTGGGGGAATCGCCCGGCCCTTTCACGTTGTATGGCCCGCGCAGCTCGATCCGGCCGATGCCCGGCAGAATGGTCACGTCGCCCGCGTACTCGTACGTATTCACAGGATATGTGGGCCGCAGCATTCCTTCGGCGGCCGCCAGCTCCTTCACATAGTCGACGGCCAGGACGGCCGGTCCGGCCTTCGCCGCGAACCGGATTTCCGCCCCTTCGGCTTCCGGATTGGGACCGAGAGTGCGCGGCCGCCCGTCTGTGTCCGCTGCGGTCCCTCCAACGCTAAACTGCTTCAGTCTCTTTCCCTCCAGGCGCACTTCGATCTGGTGCGGTTCGGCGAGGCCGCGAATCATCCCTTCATATGTGCGGAGCAGAAAAATCTTGACGACGTATTCGCCATCGACCGGGAAATAATAGTGCACCGCGATGCCGCCGCGCGAGCCGAGGGGCATGTCTTCGCCTGCCCGGTCGTCCTGCTTCATGTATTTGTCGATCTCGAACGATTCGGTGGCGGGGCGAATCGCGGGATCGCCTACCGCGGCGCGGCTGATTTTCCGCGCGGCAGACAGGTACCGCTCCGTGAGCATGGGCGAGATGGAGAGCACGTCGCCGATATTGTCGAAACCGAAGCCGGAATCGTCCGGGGGCAGAAATGCGGCGCCGTCGATCTCGAACCCCAGCAAGTCGCGAATGGCGCTCGAATATTCGGTCCGGTTCAGGCGATGGGTGATGGTGCGGCCCGGGTTTGGATTCGTCTCGGCGGCTCGATCGATCGAGGTTTCAAGCCACGCGACCAAGGCTTGCCGGTCGGACGGACTGGGCCGCGGCAAACCCGGCGGCGGCATGGCGTTCGCGCGCAGCTTCCGAATCACTTTTTCCCACACCGCGGACTGCGTGGGGACGGCGGAAAGATCCACGCCTTCGAGGGTCAGCCCGCCGGTCTTGTTTTTCGTGTTATGACAGCCGATGCAGTATCGATCGAGGATCGCGCGATATGGCTTGGAGTCCACAGGCGCGGCAACGGCGAGAGTGCCGCTTAGCAGCAGGAGGACAACTCGGCCGGCGCGCATAAGAGTTATAAGGACGTTAGGATTATCATAGCGTTTATGGCGGTCCGCGGCATGACTCTGCTGGTAGCGATGGCGGCCGTCGCCTTGGCCGGCGAGCATCCGCTGGTCGACGCGGCAAAAAATCAGGATCTCGAAGCTCTTCGTGCGCTGATCGCGAGGAGCCGGAACGTCAACGAAACCCAGGGCGACGGCGCGACCGCGCTGCACTGGGCCGCTCATTGGAATCATCTGAAGATGGCGGACGTGTTGATCGCCGCCGGAGCAAACGTCAACGCTGCCGACGATACCGGTGTGACGCCTCTATCGTTGGCTTGCCTGAACGGCGACTTTGCGATGGTCGCAAAACTCCTGAAGGCCGGCGCGGATCCCACCCTGGCGCGATCCACCGGGGAGACTCCGCTGATGACCGCGGCGTATTCCGGCAATTTCGAAGCCGTCAACCTGCTGCTCGCGTCTCGATCGCGCGTGAATGCAAAGGAAAATCTGCGTGGCCAGACGGCGCTGATGCTCGCCGTCGCGCAGAATCATCTGGAGGTGGCCCGGTTGCTGATCGGTCACGACGCCGACGTCAAGGCACGATCGAAAAATCGCTTCACGGCGCTGCTGTTCGCGGCGCAGCAGGGGAATCTGGACATCCTCCGCATACTGCTCGACGCCGGCGCCGATGTGAACGATTCCGCCCCGGACGGGATCGGCGGGGACACTAACGCCCGGCGTCTCTACAAGCCCAACACCGAAGCCGGCGCGTTGCTGGCCGCCATCGACAGCGGGCACCCGGAAGTGGCGAAATTTCTGATCGAGCGCGGCGCCGACGTCAATCAGCACGGCGCGGGCCGCACGCCGCTTCACTCCGCCGTCCAACAGGCTATGCCTGACGTGGTGAAACTACTGCTCGATCGCGGCGCCGACCCGAATGCGCACCTGGAACGCCCGATGCCGTTTCTCGCCCGGTCGCAGAACGCGCTCACCGGGATGCAGGTGAGTCCCATCGGGGCGACGCCGTTCTGGCTCGCCGCGCACTACGACGATGCTCGTATCATGCGCATCCTGGCGGCGGGCGGCGCGAATCCGCTGTTGGCGACTCGCGACAAGACGACGCCCATCATGACCGCCGCGGGCGTCGATTACATTGAGGGTGAGGATCGCTACGGGCGGCGCTGGTATCAGAGCACCACGATGCCGCTGCAACTCGCCGCGCTCGAAGCCGTCAAGGTCGCGCTGGACCTGGGCGGCGACGTGAACGGCGTCAACGCCGACGCGCTGACTCCGATGCATGGCGCCGCATACATGGGCAGCAATCTTCTGGTCCAGTTCCTGTTCGATCACGGCGCGAAGCTGGACGTGCGCAACCGCCGGGGCTGGACTCCCTACTTCATCACGCAAGGCATCTATATCGGCGGAACGTTTATCGCGCGCAAGGATACCGGGGAGCTGTTTCGCAAACTCGGCGCGGATACCCATCTGGGCGTCGAGTTGTGGGTAAATGATGTCGACCCCGATCCGCCCGCAAGACGAAGACAATAGCGCCGTCGCGTTGCCGGCGATACAATGGCAAGCGGTTTAAACAGTAATGACTCACAACACCTTCCGTCTTCTCTCGTTGGTCTGCGTGTCGCTCTGCGCACCGGTTTGGGCGCAGACAGTTAGCCCGGACGCGTACCGTCAACTCCACTTCCGGTACATCGGGCCCGTCGGGAATCGCGTCTCCGCGGTCGCCGGCGTCAGCGGGAATCCGTGGGTGTATTACGCGGGCTCGGCGTCCGGCGGGATCTTCAAGACTACGGACGGCGGCGCCACCTGGCAACCCATCTTCGACGATCAGCCGGTCTCCTCCATCGGGTCGCTTGCGGTTGCGCCATCGAATCCCAACATCGTCTGGGCTGGAACGGGTGAGACGTGGATTCGCAGCCACATCTCGCTGGGAATGGGAATTTATAAATCGACCGACGCCGGCAAGACGTGGACGCTGATGGGCCTCGAGAAAACCGGTCGGATCGGGCGAATTGTGATCGATCCGCAGAATCCCGATATCGTTTTCGCCGCGGCGCTGGGCACCAGCTACGGACCGCAACCCGAACGTGGAGTGTTTCGCACCGTCGACGGCGGAAAGAGCTGGGAGCGGGTGCTGTTCGTCGACGAGGATACGGGATGTTCGGACATCGTCATGGATCCGGCGAACCCCAAGGTCCTGTTTGCGGGCATGTGGCAATTCGTGATTCACACCTGGGCGCAGAAAAGCGGCGGCCCGGGAAGCGGAATCCAGGTTTCGCGCGACGGAGGGACCACCTGGACCCGGCTCAGCGGCCACGGCCTGCCGGAGCAGGAGGTGGGCAAGATCGGTCTCGCGATTTCCCCCAGCAACCCCAAGCGGATTTACGCCATCATCGAAACCGGAACAGGCGAGCCGTGGAAGGACAAGCCCACCGCGAGCGGATATCTGTGGCGCTCCGACGACGGCGGCGAAAACTGGCAGCAGATGACTTCGAGCCACGACGTCGCCGGCAGGCCGCATTACTACTCCCGCATGTCTGTCGAGCCGGACAACGAAAACGAAGTGTATTTCTTGACGGCGTCGTACGCGAAATCGGACGATGGCGGCCAAACACTTCGTGTGCTGCGCGGGTATCCCGACACGGCCGGCGGACACGTGATCGGCGCGCCGCCGCTGGGGGATTTCCATGACATGTGGATCGATCCCTCCAACGCCGACCGTCTATTCGTTTCCAACGACGGAGGCGTGGGCATTTCCGTGAATCGCGGGAAGACGTGGAATCGCGTGCAGCTTCCCATCGCGCAAATCTATCACGTGAAAGTCGACAACCAGATTCCCTACTACGTCTACGGAAACCGCCAGGATGGGCCGTCGTTTCGCGGGCCGAGCAACAGCCGGATCTTTGGCTACGGCAACTTCGTTCCGCAGATCTCGCGCGATCAATGGATGACGGTCGGCGGAGGCGAGAGCGGTTGGACGATTCCGGACTGGTCCGATCCGAACATCATCTGGGCCAGCGGAACCGCATCGGGTCCGCTGGGAGGCACGGTGGACCGTTACGACGAGCGGACACGGCAGTATCGCGCGGTGGAGGTATGGCCGGACCAAACCGAAGGACACCCGGCAGCCGAACTGAAGTATCGCTTTAACTGGACTTTCCCGGTGGCGATGTCTCCGCACGATCACAATCGCGTTTACGCCGGCAGCCAGGTGGTGCACATGACCGCGGATGGCGGGCAAAGCTGGAAAGTGATCAGTCCCGATCTTACGTTGAACGATAAGAGCAAACAGGTATCTTCCGGAGGCTTGACCGGCGACAACATCGGGCCCGAGTACGGCGATACTTTGCTGTCAATCGCCGAATCGCCCAAACAAGCCGGCGTGATCTGGACTGGCAGCAATGACGGACAGGTGCAGGTCACACGCGACGGCGGCAAGACCTGGACCAACGTCAGCGCCAACATTCCGGACCTGCCGCCGTGGGGCACTGTCTACACGGTCGAGCCGTCGAAGTTCAACGTTGGAACCGCCTATATCACGGTGGATCTGCATCAGGAAAACGATTACGATCCGCACGTCTACAAAACCTCCGATTTCGGTAAAACGTGGACCAATCTGAGCGCCACCATCCCGAAATCGCGGTTGAGCTACGCTCACTGCATCAAGGAAGATCCGGTGCGCCGCGGGCTGCTCTTTCTGGGAACCGAAAACGGCCTTTACGTTTCCTTCAACGATGGCGAGAACTGGCAGCCGCTGCAGAATAACTTGCCGCACGTGCCGGTGTACGGGATCGCGGTGCAGGAGCATTTCCACGATCTGGTGCTCGCGACGTACGGGCGGGGGTTCTGGATCCTGGACGATATCACTCCACTCCGGCAGCTGACTCAGGAAGTAACCGGCGCGCCGGCGTATCTGTTTCCTCCACGGCCGGCGTACCGGTTCCGCGGAATCACTCCCCCGATGGCTGTCTCTTACGACGCCACGGACGGGCAAAATCCGCCGTACGGCGCGGATTTGAATTATTACCTGAGCTCGGCCCCCGCCGACAACGTTCAGATTGCCATTCTCGACGCCAAAGGAGATACGGTTCGTACCCTGCGGGGAACGAAAAATGCCGGGATCAATCGCGTGCAATGGGATTTCCGGTACACGCCTTCCGGCGAGATCCGGCTGCGTACGCCTCCGATTTACGGCTCCTGGATGCGTGTTCCGCCGGAGGGCCGGTTGGCCGGCGGCCGCGTGACCCTGATGGCGCCGCCGGGCGTCTACACCGTCAAGCTCACCGCCGGAGGCAAGGATCTCGCGCAGAAGCTGACCGTTCTCAAAGACCCGCACTCAGCCGGGACCGAGGCCGATATCCACGCGCAATTCACGTTTTTGGAGTCGATCAGGAACAATCTGAACGCCGCTGGAGACATCGTCAATCAAATCGAGATCCTGCGCAAGCAGGTGGAGGACCTGAAGCCTCGCTTGAATGAGGAAGCCACCGCGCTCGATGCCACGCTGACCAACTTCGAGGAACATCTCCATCAGTTGCGGATCACAGGGGGCCAGGACGGCATGCGCTGGCCGGCCCAACTGATCGAGAAACTGACGCACATTGCGAGCCAGCTTCAGGAAAACGATTTCGCACCCACCGCACAGCAGATCGCCGTAAACCGTGAACTGACGGCTCAGATCCAGGAGCTCCGGCGGCAGTTCAACAACCTATTGAGTCAGGACGTGGTTCAGTTCAACCAAGTGCTGACCCAGCGCGGCATTCCGTCCATCGCCGTCAAAACGGTTCGCTAAAAACGCGGCTCGCGGATCAAGATTACAATCGGATTGAAATTCGGCTTGACAACGTTCGCGCTACGTAGATAATAAATCAACGCGACTTTACAAGTCGGTGGTGATGTTCTTGACGGGTAGTCCCAATGAGAGCGCGAAGGGCGTTCGCAGGACCCCGCTATTCGTGTATCCAGTCGCGCTCACGTTCAAAAGAGGGCAAAAAATGAATACGCAAAGATTCGTGCTCGGGGTGTGTTTTCTCATCGGCGCGGCTCCGGGGTTCGCGCAAGAACTGGGCGCGATTGCGGGCGTGGCTCGCGATCAGTCCGGCGCCTTGGTTCCCGGAGTGACCGTGGAGGCATCGAGCCCCGCGCTGATCCAAGGCCGGCGCGCGACCACCACCGGGGGAAACGGTGAATACCGCATCGTCGATCTCCGGCCTGGCGAGTACACCGTCACGTTCTCGCACGAGGGTTTCCGCACCGTCAAGCGCGAGGGCATTACCTTGGGCGCCTCCTTCACCGTCACTGTCAACGTCGAGCTTCAGGTGGGCCAAACCGCGCAGGAAATGACGGTTAGCGACGCGCCGCCGCTGGTGGACGTACAGAACTCGCTCACCGAAAAAGAGATGAATCGCACTACGCTGGACCAGATTCCCACCGGACGCGATCCCTTCGCGGTGGGGCAGATCATTCCCGGCGTATCCACGGCGACGCCCGATGTTGGCGGCACCCAAGGTATGCAGCAGCCCACCTTGCAGGTGCACGGCTCCAACGCCGACGACAACGTCTTCGAAGTAGACGGCATGATGATCCAGCACACCGGCTTCTCCGGCAACCAAACCGGATTCTACTATAACGACACGATGATGCAAGCCGAGACCTTCCTGACCAGTTCGCTGCCCGCGGAAGCGCCCGTGGGAGGCATCCAGATCAACATGATCCCCCAGGAAGGCGGAAATCAGTTCCACGGATCGGTCTTTGGAACCGGCGCAACGCAATCCATGCAATCGGACAATTCCAGTGCGGCGCTGGTGGCGGCGGGGTTGAAGGCCCGCAACAAGATTGATACGATTTACGATCTGGACGCCGGGCTGGGCGGGCCGATCGTCAAGGACCGCCTGTGGTTCTTTTCCAGCTTCCGCCGCTGGGGATCGAACAACTTCCTGGCGAACACGTTCACGCCGGAGGGCGCGCAAGCCATCGACGACACTCGCCTCACCGACATCAGCTTGCGCCTGACCTACCAGATCAACAAGGACAACAAGCTCTCGGTCAGCTACGATCGCGGCTTCAAGTTTCGCGGGCATCGCCCCAACAATCTGATCGGCGTGGCGTTCTCCGATCCGCTGGCCGATGTCCAGCAGAAAAGCTGGATGAACTACATGGGCCAGGCTCACTGGACCTCCACGGTGACCAACCGGCTGCTGGTGGACGTCGGCGCGACCTACATGCCGGTGAACTACAACCTGTTCTTCGAGCCGGGCGCCAAGCCGGGGACCATCGCGCAGTGGGACATCGTCAACTCCACCATGACCGGCATTTCGCCGCGCCAAGACCTGGATCGCGGTTCTTACACCACCGTTGTCGCGAACGCCGCCTACGTGACCGGTTCGCATAACCTCAAGACCGGCATCCAGTACCGCAGCGGGTATTTCCAGGAAAGCTTCCAGATGAACGGCGACATGATCCAGTTGCTGTCGAACGGCGTGCCGACGTCGGTCCGGATTTACAACACCCCGTTGACGCATCGCGAGGATATGAATCCGGATCTGGGCTGGTTCCTGCAAGATTCCTGGCGCGTCAACCCGCGGCTGACCCTGAACCTCGGTATCCGCTTCGATTACATGTCGATGAGCATTCCAGCGCAGGGCGCGCCCGGCGGCTACTGGCAGCCGGCGCGGTCGTTCCCGGCCGAAAACGGAATCGTCGGCTGGAACACCTGGTCGCCGCGCTTCGGCTTTGCCTGGGACGTGTTCGGCAATGGGAAGACGGCCATCAAGGGCGGTGTCAGCAAGTATGACGTGCTGGAGGGCACCTCGCTCGCCCAGAACGTAAATCCGAACTTCATTGCTTTCTCCACCTGCCCGTGGACCAGCCTCACGCCGCCGACACCCGGCCAGGCGCTGACCGGCTGCACCGGGTTCTCCGGCAACAACAACCACATCGATCCGAACATGAAGCGCCCCTATCAGTGGGAATACACGGTGATGATTCAGCGTCAGATCGGCGCCAACACTTCCGTAGGCGTCGGCTACTACGGGCGGAACTTCTACGATCTGTTCGGCGTGGTGAACCTGGCCGTGACGCCGGATGACTACACTCCGGTCACGATCACCAACCCCCTCGGCGGATCTCTCACGGTATATAACCAGCTTCCCTCGACGCTGGGCAAGTTCAATCTGTTGCAGAAAACCATGCCGAGTCTGTATGAGCATTACAACGGCGTGGAGTTCCAGGTGAATTCGCGAATTCAAAAGGCGACCGTGTTTGCCGGATTCACCATCGGCAAAGATTACGGAACGCCCAGCGGCACCGGCACGGACTTGAACAATCCCAACAACCTGATCAACTACGCCGGCAACGAGGGCTATGACGAGCCGTATCAGCTTCGTGCCGGGTTCACTTATCAGTTGCCTGGCAAAATCGAGTTTTCAGGCTCGTTGCGTGAAAATTCGGGTCTGCCGGAGTCGCGCACCTACAACGTGACGCAGGCAATCGTGCCCGGGCTAACGCAGGTGACGCAAGCAGTGCTGGCAGCGGCCCCCGGAGCGTTCCGCTATCCGTGGCAGAACCTGCTCGATCTGCGCTTCTCGCGGGTATTCAAATTCCGCGAGCGCATCGGGATCGAGCCGATGATTGACCTGTACAACACCTTCAACAGCGGCGCCATTACGAGCGAGGTGACCACCATCGGCTCCTCCCTCGGAAAACCGTCGAACATCGATATGGGGCGGTTGCTCCGGCTGGGCGGACGGATTACGTTCTAACGGATTGCTCCCGCTCACCCCGCAAGCGGGCGCGTCACTCTGTGTGAAATCCCGCTATATCGACCGCTTCCTCTGGTCGCGGCTCGCATAAGCAACTACATTCGGGAGCGGTGGATCGTCATTTCTCATACAGGCCCGCAAGCAAACCATCGACTCGTTTTAAACTACTGCTGGAGCTTTTGCAGTACCGCGCCAATGTTCTGAAGATACTTCCTGGACTTCGCCGCTTCTTCCGAATCCTGGTTGAAATCGATCACCGCCTGAAAGTGAGGCTGGGCGGCGGCGAGCAATCCGGCGTTTCCGGCGGCGTTATATTTTTCCAGGAACACGACCCCCAGCGCGTAGTGCGAAAAAGGGTCCTGCGCATCGTAGGCAAGCGCGGTCTGACAGAACTTGATCGCCTCGTCGAAGCTCTTGGCCAGCCGCTCGCAATCGCACAATCCGAAGTTGGCTTCGTTGCGCAGATCCATCCAGATGTCGTGTTGCGCGGCGCGCTTTTTCTTTCCCATGCCGATCAGATAGCCGAGGACGTAGTAATTCAGCTTGCCGGCCAGCTTGCTGTCGAAATCGCTGAGCCGGAGGTAGTCGCGATATTCGGGAATCGCCGATTTGCATTTCCCCGACATCCGCATGGACTCGGCCAGCCAGAAATGCGCTTCGGCATTGGCGGGAGTGAGGCGGACCGCCTCGCCGGCTTCCCGCACCGCCTGATCGAACGCGCCGGTGCGCGCGTAGGCGATCGACAACAGGTAATGCGCGAACGACTGGTTCGGCTCCTTTTGCACCGCGGCGTTTAACTGACGGATCGCTCCGTCAAAATCGCCGCGATCGAGCAGCATGCCTCCGTAGCGGGCGCGGGCTTCCACATAATCCGGATCGATCTCGATGGCCTTGCGGAAATACTGGTCAGCCTTCTGCTCATCGAACAGGGCGTTGTACGTGCTGCCTAAATACAGAGCGGCCTGGCTGTAGCCCCCATCGGCTTGCAGAGCCTTGGTGAACTGATCCACAGCCTTCTGGTAGTTCTGTTTGCCGCCCGCGGTGTAGTCGGCAAGACCTTTGTCGAAAGCCTCGACCGCGGCTTGGTTCTTGCGCCTGACTACGGTGATGCGCACGGAAACCGTGGTGTCCTGGCCGGGATAGACGTTCTGGTCCGTGGGTCCATACGGCTCGTAGCCCATCTTCACGCCGCGAACGCTGTGGACTCCGGGCTCAATCCCGGGAAGCGAAAGCGGAGCCGATTTGTTCACCACTCCCTGCGACTGTCCATCGACGAACACCTCGACGCCATCCATATTGCTTTCGATCACCAGCCGCCCGAATTTCGATCCTTCGGGCGGATGCACTTTGACGTGCGACGGGTTATAGGCGAGAACCATGCGCGGGTCGAAGCTGCCGCGCTCCGACGTCGGATTCTGTAGCTGATTCGTCTCCCTACGGACATTGGTGTGCACGTAATCGGCGAGTTCGTCCGCGGTCACGATGCCGTCGCCTGAAGCGTCGGCTTCGCCGCGCAAGCCCTGGTAGACGTAATAAGTGAACACGCCGTGGCCGCCGCCCCATTTGGTTCCTTCAAAGGACTGCTCGCGATCGCGGCTGGCGGTGAGCGAAAAAACGGACGGATTCAGGCTCTGTAAACGCTGGTTGATCGCCTGCGGATCGGTGGCCGGCAGGATGGCCCCGCTGTGGCAGGCGTCGGTCAGCAGGACGCGCCACTTCGCCTTGATTTTCGCGCCAAAAACGTCGCTCAGAACATCCATGGGATAAGCGGTCTGCGAGATGTTGCCGGGGTCAACGTCATAAGGAGCCAGATACGCTCGGCCGCCGCTCACAAATCCGTGACCCGCGAAATAAATCAGAACACGATCGTCTTCTTTGGAGACCGAGGGCAGCCACTCTTCCAGCTCGTGGCGAAGGTTGGCCAAGGTTGCGCGCGGTCCGATCAGCGGATGAACGTTGTTGGCGGGAAACTGCCCACCCTCCGGACTGATCAGCGTAGTGAAAATTTCATTGGCGTCGCGGTCGGCGAACTTGAGCTGGCCTTTTTCGGGAAGATTCTTGTATTGAGAAATTCCGATCACCAGCGCGTAGCTGCGCGGAATTTCCACCTTTGCAGCCACTTCCGGAGGCGGCTCGTCCTTGTGCAGCTTCAGGTCGCGTTCCTGAGGTTTGGGCGGCGTTTGCGCCAGCGCCAGGCAGGCAAATCCGATCGCCACCACCCATCCAATTCGGTTGGTCATTTGTGCGCCAGGTGGAACTCGTAAATCACAGGACCACTCAGGCGGTCGGGTGAAGAAATGGTGGTCCGATTCTGCTGCCGGGCGACGATCAGATCCTGATCGCGGTCCGCGCCGAAGCGTGACAAGCTGTCGGGAACGGCCTCTTGTTTTGGCACGGGCCTCGCGCCTGCAGAAGTATCGACGCAATCGCCGCGCGCGCGAAAAACGGTATCGTCGCAGCGCGGAGTGACGCCGGGTGGAAGCTGATCCGGCGAAGGCGCCGTTGCCGGGGGGATCGACGGAGACGCGGCCGGCTCGCGCAGGGACAGATCGGTAGGGCTCACCACCCAGTACACGATTTCATGCCCGGGCGGTCCTTCAATCTTGAACCAGCCCAGACCGGACGCGGGCAGCAAATACTCGCGTCCGCTCTCCACTTTGTTATCGCGGCCAGTTTCGTCTTTCGGGAACAGCAATGCCGATTTTCCCGACGTGCTCTGATTCATCACGTAGAGGTAACCGGCGAAATTGCTCTTGAAGCGGAACCGGACCAGGTCGCCCTGTTCGAAGATATGTTCCGGGTCCATGGTTTTGATTCCCGCCGCCGTCTTCTTTTCGACGACGATCTCCATCCGAGTGGGCGTCTGGCACAACGCCATCGTCGGAATGAAAACAACAAGCTGCGCCAAGAGCCGCATTCTATTTGTGATTCAGCTTCACGTCGACGACCACGCGCGAATCCGGGTTCGATTTCGCGCCGGAGTTGACCACGTACACCGCTTTTTCGTCGTCGTCAGTCTTGGTGAAGACCAGATCGCGGGACTGGACCTGTTCTCGCAACTGCTGGATCACGGAATTGTCGATGGACGCTGGAGTGGCGGAAGCAGGCTGCCGCTGGCCGGCTTGCCGCAGCGAGATCACGATTTTATCTAGGTCGGGTTCGGGTTCGCGCATCAACAGGATGAAAACTTTCTCTTCACCCGAACGCTCATCCATCTCAAAACCCTCGCCTTTCCCGCTGGGGATCTCATATCTCCGGCCGGCTTCGACGTAGTTGGAGTTCTTGCCGGCGTTGATGGCCGGGTCTGGAAACAGCGGGCTCCAGGTTCCGCTGGAGCCTTGCTGCACGATGTACAAGTAGCCTTTTTCGTTCGACATAACGCTCAGGCGGATGATGTCGTGGGCGTGGAACACCGTGTCCGGCGATACTTCGGCGTAGCGGTCGGGCGTTTCGCGTTTGAGAATGGAATAGCGCAAGCCCAGCACCGGTGAGTTCACCTTAACGGTGGTCCCGCCTTTTGAGGAAGCCGCTGTCGACTTGGTGGGCGGTGGCGCCTTCTTGGTCGGGGATTTATCGGCCACCGGAGGTTTTTTTCCGGCCAGGTCGGCCGCGGAATAAAACATATCCCGAGCCGAAACGCCCGAATCCTGGGCCCTCGCGACACTGATCGTCACGGCGATCATGAAGGAAACTAACAGGCAAAATTTATGGGACATCTTTCACGCACCGGAAGCCGATGTACGGCGAAGTTTGATCCTCAGGCCACCCTCTTCGCATAAAACTGCGAAAGAACCCCTCCTGATGAGGAGAAAAACTGCCTCCCTTAATGCTATACCACTGCAGCGACAGCGATTTAATCCCCAGCACCCGCTTCATGTCGTCGACCTCGCGCGTGGTGACCGGGAACGGAGTCGTGGTCCATTCCCAGGCATTGCCGGCCATGTTGAAGGCGCCATACGGACTCTTCCGCTCAGGAAGTGAATCTACAGACTGTAATGTTTGCGGCGCGCTCATCGTTTCATTTCCCCAGGGATACGTGCGGCCATCGATACCACGCGCGGCTTTTTCCCACTCGGCTTCTGAGGGAATACGCTTAGAGGCCCATCGGGCGAACGCCTGAGCGTCGTCGTAAGTGACCCCCGTGACAGGAAGTCCGGGTTGCCGCCGGAAGTCGGGATTGTCCGGCTGGTTGTGACCGGTGGCATCACAGAACTTTCGGTAGGTGTCGTTGGAAACTTCAGTCTGATCGATGTAGAAGGCTTTAAGGTCCACCGACTGCTGCCGGTTTGGCGATTCGGGAGCATCGCTGCCAAAGATAAATGTCCCGGCCGGGACCAGAATCATGGCACCGGTCGCACCGCTGACGGTTGCGGGCAGATCCACTTTGTGGATCTCCGGCGGCTTCTCCTCCTTGGCGACTTTGGGCTTGCCAGGCTTGGCCATAAACGCGAACCCGATCACGCCCGCAGTCAGTAAAATCCCCGCCGCTAGCACCAGCCAGACCATGCTCGACGAACGGCGCTTCGGAGGCATCACCGGCTGGCCGGAGGTACGGGTTTCCCGTCGCGGCTGCGGCGTATTTTCCGCCGACGGTGAATACTCATCCAGTTGAGGACGCAACGCGGGCGCGGCGAGGCTCGAACTGAGAGTTCTGAGATCTGCCACCAAATCCCGCGCGGATTGATAGCGATCATCGGGATTTTTCTCAAGCAAGCGCGAGATGATCGCGTGGCAGCCCGGATCGGTATCGAGCGCCGGCACCGCTCCGAACAGGTGGCCGTCTTCGATCGCCCGATAGGAATCGCCGTCAAAGGGGCGCTTCCCGGAAAGAAGCTCGAAGAAAATGACTCCCAAGGTGTAGAGATCGCTTCTCTGGTCGCACACTTCGCCGCGAATCTGCTCCGGACTCATGTAGTACGGTGTTCCCGGGCGTTCGCCGGCGACGGTCAGGCCCAGCGGCTGATCGCCCGCCTTGGCGATGCCAAAATCGAGCACGATCACCCGGCCGGAGGGATCCAGGCGAATATTGCCCGGCTTCAGGTCGCGATGCACGATGCCTTTCGAGGCGGCCCAAACCAGCGCTTCGGTGACTTCCGCGACCACGAATGCGGCTTCCGGCTCGGGCAGGCGGCCTTCGCGCTCCAGATACCGGCGCAGATCCTCGCCGCCGATGTACGGCATGATGATGTAATGCAGCCCGCCGCCCTCGCCGATGTCGAAGATCGACACGATGTTCGGGTGGCCCGACAGCGTCGCGGCGGTGCGCGCTTCCTGGAGAAACCGCTCCACGATGCGAGGTTCGTTCGCCAGCGATTCGTTCAGAACTTTGACCGCGAACAGACCGCCGTGCAGGCGATGGCGAGCCAGATAAACTTCCGCCATACCTCCTCCCCCGATCCAGTGAAGGATGTCGTATTTGTCCCCAAGTACGGAGGCCAAAGCCTCGACGGTCTGATCTTTTCCCGGCATCGTCCGATCTATTGTACGGCAGAGTCAGGCGCGGTCCTTAGATTTGCAACGTTTGCGGTATTCGGTTCATTACACATAGGACGTGTATACTACTCCTCAGACATTGGAGGGCGGGGCGAATGCGTAAGCTGGAAATAGCGCGAATTTGGTTGGCGATCGCGGTCGCCGGTGCGGCGCTCATGCAGGCTCAGGACAGCCCGCCCGACTCGCTCAAAATCACCATCCTGGATGGCGATCAGGCGATCAACAATATTCGCCAGCGCACCGCGCGCGAGCCCATTGTCCAGGTGGAAGACGAGAACCACAACCGCATACCCGGAGCCATCGTGGTGTTCACATTGCCGGGCAATGGACCCGGCGGCAGCTTTGTAGGCGGCGGAAACACGCTTTCGACGGTGACGGACGCCGACGGAAAAGCGATTGCTCGCGGCTTACGTCCCAACAACTTGACCGGGAAATTTGAGATCCGCGTGAACGCGTCCTATCAGGGCAAGACCGGGCACGCGATCATCAGCCAGACCAACGCGGGTTCCGTAGCCGTGACGCACACCGCACGCTGGGTGACCATCTCGGTCATCGCGGGCGCGGCCGTGGCGGCCGGGGTCGTCGCGGCGACGCGCGGCGGCGGTTCCCCAACCTCTCCAGCAACTACGATCTCGGCTCCGCCTACCGTTACGGTCGGCAGCGGCTCGGTGGGACCGCCTCACTAAAACAGAAACGTATGATTTCGGAGGATCGCTTGAACAGAACTCTATTCGGAGTATTATGGCTGGCGGGCGCCGTGGCCCATGCGCAAGCGCCGCAAGGTCCAACGCTGGGCGTGGTCTTTGACGGCGGCACCGGAGCATTTCGCCGGATTATCGGGCTTCCAGGAGCCGCCCATTTCGGCGCGCCGCTCGACGCGGGAGCTACGTTTTCGTCGGCAGTGGTCTCGCCTGGTCACGAATTCGCCTTGGGAATCGGCTCCAGTGACTCGCAGTTGTACCTGATTCGCCTGAGGGCCGCGCCACTCGTGACGCCGGTTGGCGGCGCTGCCTGGATCCCTTCAAAGATGGTGTTCAGCCCAAGTGGTCGAACGGCGGTGCTCGTGGGGCCGTCCGGTACGATCCAATTGGCGACCGGACTGCCGCATTCGCCGAGCCTCAGCCAGGAGATCGATGTCAGCTCGCTCGGCGCGGCTCTTCAGGCGATCGCGGCCTCGGATGACGGAACGGTGCTCGCGGCCTTCGCCGCCGCGGACGGCTCCTCACAACTCTACGCGATCGGCGCGACCAGCGGAACGCAGTCGGTGGGCTCGGCCGCATCGGTGTCCGCGATCAGCTTTCTTAGAGACTCCAACTCGGCGCTGGTTGCCGATCGCGCCGCGCACCAAATTTTACAGTTTCAGCTTGCCGATTCCGGCGCCGCGGTCAGCGTGATCGCGACCCAAGCCGACGGCATCAGCGATCCGGTCGCGGTAAATGTCTCGGGGAGCGGCCAGTGGGGCTTAGTAGGGAACGCCGTGGATCAATCGCTGGTCCGAATCGACCTTACGGGCGTAAATGCTCCTTCGGCATTTTCGTGCGGCTGCGACGTGTCGGCGATCGCGCGCCTGGCAGGCAACGCGGTATTCCAGCTCGGCGGTCTCTCGGATCAACCGTTGTGGGTTTTTGATGGCGACGACGCGAATCCGCGAATCGTCTTCATTCCTGCGATAACGGCGCCTGAAGCGTCCGGAGGCGGACAATGAGACTCGGCTGGACGTTGCTTTCGATTCTTGGCGCCGCTGCTCTGGCTACGCTTCCCGTCGCGGGCCAGACTGCGCCGAAACCCACTATCAGCAGTCTTAATCCGAGTTCGGCGATCGCGGGGAGCGCTGGATTCACGATGACCATCAACGGCGCTAATCTTCTTGACTGCGCCGCCGCCCCCTGTCTTGCCGTGAACTGGTCGCCCTCGTCGGGATCCCCAACTTCGATCAAGCCGTCATCGGTGGGCCCGAATGCGAACTTCGTCACAGTGTCCATCCCTGCGAGTTTGCTGACGACTCCGGGAACCGCCTCGATCACGGTGACCGCGGAGTTCGGAGTTTCGAATGCCCTCACGTTTACCATCAGCTACCCGACTCCAGCGATCACCACTTTGAGTCCCATTAGTGGCGTGGTTGGCGGAAGCGCGTTCACGCTGACTGTCACCGGATCCGGATTTTTTCCCGGCAGCCTCGTGGAAGTCAACGGATCGCCCGTGGCGACCACCTACGTAAGCGGCCAGACGCTTACGGCGACTGTCGCGGCGGGCTTTCTGAACGCGGCCGGCAACCTCGCGATCACAGTGGTACAGCCTAACGGCCTGACTTCCGGAGTCGCGGAGTTTCCAGTAAACTACCCGGCGCCGACGATTACCAGCCTGGGCCAGACGCAGGTCGCCGCGTCCACGACACCGGTGAACATCGCCATCAATGGAACCAATTTTTTCGCGGCGAGCACCGTGCAAGTCAACGGCGCAACCACCTCGTCCACGTTGGTGACCTCGCAGCAACTCACGGCGACCATTCCGGCTTCGGCGCTCGCCGCTCCCGGGCAGGTCAGCATCACGGTGACCAATCCCGGACCGCTGGTTTCCAACACCGCGGCTCTGGCCGTGGCCGGCCCCTCGATTACGAGCCTGTCGCCCTCGTCGGCGGTCGCGGGCAGCGTGTCGCTTACCCTCACGGTGAACGGCGCCAACTTCATATCCGGGTCGGTGATCACCTGGAACGGGTCGCCTCTCACCACATTTTTCGTGAGTCCGACCCAGTTGACCGCGCTGGTCTCCGCGAGCCTGGTCAACGCGGCTGGAACGGCGGCCGTGCGCGTGCAGAATACTCTACAAGCCGTTTCCAGTCCGGCGACGTTTACGATCACGCCCAAACCCCTCACCATCACTAGCCTCAGTCCCAGTTCGGCGACGGCGGGAAGCGCAACGCTGACGCTCACGGTGACTGGCACAGGGTTTGTGAACGGCTCCGTCGTCGACTGGAACGGATCCCCGCTGGCCACCAACTTCGGCAGCGCGACGCAGTTGACTGCAGCCATTCCGGCGAACCTGTTGGTGCAACCCGGAAGCGCGAACCTGCTGGTGACGAACCCGGATCAGACGCAGTCGAACGTGGCGGCGTTCACGATCAATCCAGCGCCATTAACCATCACCAGCATTAATCCCGCTTCGGCAGTCGTGGGCAGCGGCGCGTTTACGCTGACGGTGACGGGCACAGGGTTCCTGAACGGCGCAATAGTCAACTGGAACTCGACCGCTCTCGCGACGACCTTCGGCAACGCGACGCAGCTTACCGCGCAAGTGCCCGCCACGCTGCTGGCGCAAGCGGGAGGCGCGGCGATTCAGGTGCTCGATCCGAACAACACGCAATCGAACACGGTGACGTTCACGATCAGCGCGACGCCCCTTACCATCACCAGCATTAATCCCAATTCGGCGATCGCCGGGGCGGCCGGGTTTACGCTGACGGTGACGGGCACGGGATTCCTGAGCGGCGCTGTCGTCAGCTGGAACTCGACCGCTTTGGCGACCAGCTTCGGCAGCGCGACTCAGTTGACCGCGACGGTTCCGGCGAGTCTGCTGGCTCAGTCCGGAAGCGCGACCGTGCTGGTGACGAACCCGAGTCAGGCGCAATCGAACACGGCGACGTTCACGATCAATCCGGCGGCGCCCACCATCGCCAGCATTAATCCCGCTTCGGCGACGGTTGGCGCGGCTGCGTTTACGCTGACGGTGACGGGCGCCGGGTTTCTAAGCGGCGCAGTCGTGAACTGGAATTCAACTGCTTTGGCGACGACATTCGGCAGTGCGACCCAGTTGACCGCCGCGGTTCCGGCGAGCCTGCTGGCGCAGGCTGGAAGCGCGACGATTCAAGTGGTCAATCCCGACAAGACGCAATCGAACACGGCCGGATTTACGATCAGTTCCGCCCCTTCGCCAACCATCACCACTTTGAGCCCGGCCTCCGCGGTTGCGGGAGGATCGACGTTTACGCTTACGGTGAATGGAAGCGGATTTGTAGCCAGCTCCGCGGTGAACTGGAATGGCGACGCGCTGGCCACGACTTTCGTCAATGGAGGGCAACTGACCGCGTCCGTGAGTGCTTCTCTGATCGCCAGCGCTGGTTCCGCCGCCGTCACCGTGGTGAACCCGAATGCGCCGGCGTCAGGCGCGGCTACCTTCACGATCACGGTTCCGGCTCCTCCGACGGTGACGTTCTCGGGCCCGCCGACTACCGGCCCGATGCAGCAACCCTCCATCGCCTTTGCGATCGGAGCGCCGTACCCGCTGGCAATCCAGGGGCAAGTGATCCTGACCTTCGCGCCGGACGCGGTGAATCCCGCCGACGATCCGGCGGTCCAATTCTCGGCGGGCGGGCGCACACTGTCCTTTACGATACCGGCCAACTCGACCCAGGTGCCCGCGATTTTGATTCAGACCGGCACCGTTTCCGGCACAATTCGCGCTCACATGACGCTCACCGGCGGCGGAGCATCGATTCCCGTCTCCGATGTGGTCATCCAGATCTCCCGAGCCGTGCCTGTGATCCGGTCGGTGACCGTTACGCGGAACGGCGGCAGTCTGCAATTGAGCATAGTCGGCTACTCGACGCCGCGCGAGGTGACGCAGGCACTTTTCCATTTCAATCCCGTAGGAACCGCCGCTCAAATTCCGGACGTGACCGTCAGCGTGGGAAGTCTGTTCAGCCCGTGGTTCCAGGGTTCGGATTCGACCCAATATGGCAGTCAGTTCACCTACACACAAGGCTTCACGGTTCAGGGGGATTCAACCCAGATCGGGACCATTGTCGTCACCCTGACGAACTCCGCCGGCAATTCACAGCCTGTGACTTCGAATTAGTCGTCAGCCTCGGTCGAGACAGCGGCGGCGTCCGGCCTGTACTGTCATTTGCGCAGGCCATATTTGCTCGCGACCGGCCGATCGTCTGACCGGAGCTCCTCGGCGTCGACCCCCTGAATTAACAGGAAATTGACGTTTCGACCCAACGGGAGAGTACCCGGCGCGTCATATCTGTCGGGACCAACAGGCCTAGTCTAGGAGGAGCGCATGCGCCCGCGCCCGCTTGAAACCCTCACCCAGGATGCAGGCTACGCAATTCGCATCCTTCGCCAAAATCCCGCATTCGCGTCGGTAGCGATTCTGTCCCTGGCGCTCGGAATCGGCGCCAACACCGCGATTTTCACGCTGATCGACACGGTCCTGTTGCGCTCCCTGCCCGTCCGCGAACCGCAGCAGTTGGTCGCCTTCGCGCTGAACCCGGACAAGCCTTCCGTCGGCTTCAGCAATCCGGACTACGAATACATACGCGACCACAACAAGTCCTTCGCGGGGGTGCTCGCTTACGGCGGCGGAGGATCGGGCGTTGCGTTCGAAGTTCCCGATGAAGGCGGTCGGGCGACCGCGCAACTGGTGTCGAACCTGATCGTTTCCGGCAATTATTTCGATCTGCTCGGCGTCACGCCCGCGGTCGGTCGCGTGTTCACCCCCGACGACAACCAGAAGGAAGATGCGCACCCCTGGGTAGTGCTCGACTACAGCTTTTGGCAGCGGCGATTCGGCGCCGACCCGGGCGTCGTCGGCCGCCGGGTCACGCTGAATGGATCGCCGTTTACTGTCATCGGCGTATCGCGTCCGGGGTTCACAGGAGCGTCGATCGGCACTCATCCCGACATGTATACGCCCATCATGATGTATCGCGAAATCCTACGCGGTGCGCACGAGTGGAATTCGCGCCACATCTGGTGGCTGACGATCATCGCTCGTCTCAAACCCGGAGTTTCGATGCAGGCCGCCAAACCCGAAGCCGATCTGCTGTGGAAGCAGATCCTGGCGGGTGATCCCGAGGAGAAGCCGCAAGCCTTTGACAAGGACTACGCGCTTCGCAATCGCGGCACACTGCTGGAAGCCAGCGGCGGCTATACCTATCTGCGTAATCAGCTCCAAAAGCCGCTGATGGTTCTGATGATCGTAGTCGCACTGGTGCTCCTGATCGCGTGCGCCAACGTCGCGAATCTCCTGCTGGCCCGCGCCACGGTCCGCCAGCGAGAAATCGCGATTCGACTTGCGGTTGGCGCGGGGCGCGCGCGGCTGATCTCCCAACTGGTGATCGAGACGCTGGTGATTGCCGTCCTTGGAGGCATCGTTGGAATCGGAATCGCGTGGTGGGGCGTGCGTGTGCTGCTGACATTCTTCCCCAAGCGCACAGTCCCGCTGCAACTTGATCTTACGCCGGACTGGCGTTTGCTCGCGTTTTCCTTCGGAATGTGTCTCCTGGTTGGACTGCTGTGCGGGATCGCGCCGGCAATCCAGACCACCCGGCCGAATCTCAGTTCAGCGCTCAAGAATGAGTCCACGGGCGCCGGGCGGATCCGCTTCGATCTGCGCCGCGCACTCGTGGTCCTGCAAGTGGCCATTTCCCTACTTCTACTGATCGGTGCGGGATTGTTCGTGCGCAGCCTGTCGAATCTGGAATCGCTCGATCCCGGTTTCCGGCGGGAAAGTGCATTGCTGGTCAGTACCATTCCCTCCGCGCTTGGATACAAGGCCCAGCGCACGCGCGATTATTACGAGCGCCTGATTGACCGTCTTCGTGAGGTGCCGGATGTGAGAGTCGCATCGCTGGCCGACATCACGCCGCTCGCCGGAAATCGCTGGAACTCGGGCATTTCAGTCGAAGGGTACACGCGCAGAGCCGACGAAAAGCCCTGGATCGACATGAACGCGGTCAGCACCGGCTACTTCGCAACCTTGGGAATACCCATGCTATTGGGACGCGATTTTCGCCCCGAGGATAACCCGGCGACTTCTCCCGATCCCAAGCCGCCCGTGAAAGGCGCACGTCCAGATGACGAGCCCCTGCCTCCGCCCGCGCCCGTAGCCATCGTGAACGAGGCGTTTACGAAGAAATTCTTCCCCAATCAGAGCCCGTTGGGCCGCCACTTTACGCAAGGCGACAAGTTCGACATGGCTAAATCGTTCGAAATCGTCGGCGTGGTGAAGAACTCGAAATATTTCGATATCCGCAAGGATGTCGATCCGATGATCTACGTTCCGGTGTGGCGTTTCGGCGCCCACAGTGTGACCATCTGCATTCGAACCAATGGGAAGCCGGAGCAGGTAATCAACGCGGTGCGCCACGAAATGGCCAACGTCGACGCCGCGGTTCCCGTGCTGCAAACCCAAACTTTCGAAGATCAGTTCGACAACACCATCGCGCAGGAACGCACGGTCACGACGCTATGCGGATTCTTCGGTAGCCTCGCGGTCTTGCTGGCCGCGGTCGGATTGTACGGCGTCATGGCGTATAACGTCACGCGGCGCTACCGCGAAATCGGGATTCGAATGGCGTTGGGAGCCGAGCCCACGACCGTGCTATGGCTGGTGCTGCGCGATACGGCATGGATGATCGGCATCGGAGCGCTGATCGGATTGCCTGTGGCGTTCGGGCTAACCAGGCTGGTCCAGAGTTTCCTCTACGGCCTGACGCCACAGGACCCGATGAGCATCGCGCTCGCGACTGTGGGATTAATCATCGTCACGGGGATCGCGGGTTACTTGCCGGCTCTGCGAGCAACGCGCGTCGATCCGTTGATTGCCTTGCGGCACGAATAGCCGCTTACCGATGATGAAAATCGCGGTCAAACCCGCGGTGACGAACGATGACATCCCGATGCTCGACGATTGGATGGCGAAGTTGCCAATAACCGTCGATGAAGACATAGTCCGGGCCCGGACACGGCGGAACATATCCCGGTTCGACATAAGCCGGAGCCACGGGGGCTGGGACGCCGAATCCGACACCGACCGCGATGCGCGGGCCGGCAAAGAGAGAGCTACCTGCCAAAATCAATCCAGCGAGCAATTTGCTTTTCATGACTGCCTCCTGACGCGTCCTTCGAAAAGCACGGCGTGTGCCAATACAAAGCGATTGAAAATACGGAAGGATTGCCGGAATGCTCTGTTGGAAAGCAACCAGGTTGGTGGTTGCCTGCTACAATTCACCAATGAAAAATTTCGTTCTGGTATTGACGATCGCCGCGAATCTTCTCGCGCAGAGTCCGGCAAAATTCAAAGTCGTTGAAGCGACGATCCCCGAAATGCGCACGGCGATGGAGCACGGGAAGCTCACTTCGCGCGAGTTGGTCTCTCAATACCTGATCCGAATCGCGCTGTATGAGCATACGCTGAAGTCTGCCATCGCGATCAATCCCAAGGCGCTCGAGGAAGCCGATGAGCGCGACCGCGAACGAAAGGCGGGGCATGTGCGAGGGCCGCTGCACGGCATCCCGATCGCGCTCAAGGACAACATCCATACCACCAACATGCCGACCACGGGCGGCGCGCTGGCGTTCAAGAATCTGATTCCTCCTTATGAGGCTACGCTGACCAAGAATCTGGAAGATGTGGGCGCGATCATCATCGCCAAGACGACGCTTTCGGAACTGGCCAACTGGGTGGCGGGCAACCCCGATCCGATGCCGGCCAACTACAACGGCGTGAACGGCCAGGCCTACAATCCCTACGATCCGCGGATGGATCCGCGTCCGGGATCGTTCGACGGACGTCCGGCTCTGCAAACCGGCGGATCGAGCTCGGGGATCGGAACTGCGGCCAGTTTCTGGGCCGCGAGCGTGGGAACCGATACCGGCGGATCGGTGATCAGTCCATCGAATGCGAATATGCTGGTCGGAATCCGGCCGACCATCGGCCGCATCAGCCGTTATGGCGTGATTCCGATCACGGCCGATCACGACACTGCGGGCCCCATGGCGCGCACGGTGACGGATGCGGCGATTTTGTTCGGGGCGCTGGAGAGTCCTTCGCCAGATCCGAAAGACGATGCGACTAAGCTCTGCACACCTCCGCCTGGACGCGACTACACGAAATTTCTAAAGGCGGATGCCCTGAAGGGTGCACGCATCGGGATTCCGCGGACGTTCTACTATGTAGCCTCGCCGATGGCGGCCCGGTCCGGCAGAGGCGGCGGACTGAACCTCGAGCAAATGAAGGTGATGGAAGAAGCGATCGCGGTACTGAACAAGCAGGGTGCGGTGATCGTGGACCCGGCGGAGGTGCCGAGCTTTGTCGATCCGGACTCGAAGAATAATTTCCTCGAGTGGCCGTATTGTTCCGGCGCCGAGCAAGCTAAGGGACATGACGCGAACTGCTCGGTGAATTTCAAGTACGGCATGAAGCGCGACTTTAACGCTTGGCTGCTTACGCTGGGACCTCAAGCTCCCCTGAAAACCCTGACCGAGCTGCGCGATTGGAACACACAACACGTGAAGGCCGGCGCGATCAAGTACGGGCAATCGCGTCTGGACATTTCAGATGAGATGGACCTGAACGCGGATCGCGACCGCAATGAAGCGGACGTCGCGAAAGACAAGCTGTTGAGCCGGGATCGCGGCATCGACGGCGTGCTGAAACAGTACAATCTCGACGCAATTCTGACGCCGGGCGGCAGCGGAGCGGACTTGGCCGCGCGCGCTGGCCATCCGATTATGGTGGTTCCTTTCGGAATGGTGCCGAACAATCCGACGCCGCCGTTCCCTCCGGGATTCGACGCGAAACCTGCGCCGTTTGGGGTCGGATTCACGGGTGCGGCTTGCAGCGAGCCGAGGATCATCGGCTTGGGGTATGCGTTTGAACAGGCGACCAAGAAGCGGATTCCGCCGCCGCAGTTCCCTTAGACACGTCCGGATAGCCGCGTTTGCAATTCTAGCCCTCATTTTCGCGGGTGCCACTACGAACACCACCACTCGGGCCTGGGCTTGATGACTACCGCCGTGGTTCATCTGGGCAAGGCCACCGATCTTCTGGTCCAACGCCAAGCCAACTTTTTTTCAATACGTTAGAGAGAGTGAACTCACGTGAGCGGCAACCGTTTGAGGCTTGCTTCAGGCCTTAGGCATGTTATAGCATCAGCTCTGTAGCTTCTATATCCTGGGAGCAGGTCATGCGGAAGAGGGGAAACTTGGTGAAACGCTTGGTTCGAAGCGGCAGCGTGTTGATTCTTTTCGCGGCTTTAGCGCGGGCGCAGTCGCCAGTGTTAGCGGTGGCGGAGCAGCGCACGCTCATGAACCGGTACTGCTCCGGCTGCCACAACGACAAGCTTAAGTCGGGAGGCATCACGCTCACGAAGTTGGATCTCACGCATGCTGAACAAAACGCGGAGCTTTCGGAAAAAGTGATCCGTAAAGTCCGGGCTGGCCTGATGCCTCCGGCCGGCATGCCGCGCCCCGATTTGGCTACCATGAGCGCGTTTGCCGCCGGGCTCGAAGCGCAAATCGACAAGGCTGCGTTCGCGCATCCCAATCCGGGGCGGCCTTCTCTCCACCGGCTGAATCGATTCGAATACGCCAATTCGGTTCGCGACCTTCTCGCGCTCGACATCGATCCGGCTGGATACTTGCCTGCCGACGATTCCAGCCACGGTTTCGACAATATGGCCGAGGTGCTCAATATATCCCCCACACTTATGGAAGGGTACGTTCGGGCCGCGGGGGCGGTCAGCCGGCTGGCGGTTGGCGATCCCGGCATGAGCCCACTGGTTGAGACCTATCACATCCCGCAGTCGTTCTCCCAGACCCATCATGTTGACGGCACGCCGTTTGGCACACGCGGCGGCATCGTCATGCACCACACTTTTCCGGCCGATGGCGAGTACATTTTCAAGATGACCTTCTACTATTCGAGCATCGGCCCGGTTTTCGGGGCGAGCGCGAAGCCGGGCGAACAGAAGGTGGAAATCGCGGTTAACGGCGAGCGGGCCGCGCTGCTCGACTTTAATCCCAACATGAAGGTGTCGGATGACTTGCGGTCGCCGCCGATCAAGATCAAAGCCGGTCCGCAAACCATTTCCGTTTCGTTCTTACAGACCTATTCGGGGCCGGTGGAAGATTTCCAGATGCCGTTCGAGCAGGCGCTGGCCGATCTCTCGACCGGTCACATTCCGGGATTGACGGCGGTTCCCCATTTGCGGGACGTTGGGATCAACGGTCCTCACAATGTCACGGGAGTTGGCGACACTCCAAGCCGGCGCAAGATCTTCAGTTGTCGGCCCACTTCGCCGGGCGATGAGCTGCCGTGCGCACGGAAGATCATTGCGACGCTGGCGCGCCAAGCGTATCGGAGGCCGGCAAACGACGCGGACTTTGAAATGCTGCTCAGCCTGTTTCAAACCGGGCGGAACAAAGGAAATTTCGATTCGGGAATCAGAATGGTGGTGCAGGCTCTGGTCGCCGACCCGCAGTTTGTGTTCCGCTTCGAGCGGCCGCCTGCCGACGCCGTGCCGGGTAGCAATTTCCGGATCAGCGACCTGGAACTGGCGTCCCGCTTGTCTTATTTTCTGTGGAGCAGCGCCCCGGACGATCCGTTGACCGCGGCCGCCAGCCAGAAGAAGCTGAGCGATCCGGCGGTGCTCGAGCAGCAGGTGCGGCGCATGTTGGCCGATCCGCGCTCGGAAGCCTTGGCGACCAACTTCGCCGAACAGTGGCTGGGGTTGCGCAATCTGCGCGACATGCAGCCGGATGTTTACGTTTTTCCCGACTGGGACAATAATCTGACGCAGTCCGCGCGCCGCGAAACGCAGCTTTTCTTCGACAGCATCATGCATGAAGACCGCAACATCGTCGACATGCTGACGGCGAATTACACGTTTATCGACGAACGTCTCGCCAAGCACTACGGGATCCCCGATATTCTGGGCAACCGATTCCGGCGCCTCGCTATCACCGATGAAAACCGGTTCGGGCTACTGGGACAAGCCAGCGTCCTGATGGCGACTTCGCTCGCCAACCGGACTTCTCCGGTGCAGCGCGGCAAATGGATCCTGGAGCAAATTCTGGGAGTGACCGCTCCCACGCCACCCCCGAATGTGCCGGCGCTCAAGGAAAACATGGAGGGAGCGAAGGCATTATCGGTGCGTGAACGGCTGGAGCAGCATCGCACCAACGAGCCCTGCCACTCCTGCCATCAGATCATGGACCCGCTTGGATTCGCGCTTGAAAATTTCGATGCGACCGGTGCCTGGCGCATCCATGACGGCCCCTACCCGGTAGAGACCAGCGGTCAACTTTACGACGGAACCAAAGTCGACGGGCCGGTGAGCCTGCGCAACGCCATCGTGCGCCGTTCCGACATGTTTGTCCGGAATTTCACCGAGAAACTGCTGACGTACGCTCTGGGCAGAGGTGTGGAATACTACGATATGCCAGTGGTGCGGACTATCGACCGGGATGCGTCGCGCAATGACAACCGGTTTACCTCGCTGGTTCTGGGAATCGTCAAGAGCACTCCCTTCCAAATGAGGAGAGCGGAAGAGCGGGATGCGACGTCGTCGGATGTCGCCGGCGGAAACGCGGCCCAGCGTTAAATTGATCGATCGGTAAGGAGAGCAGAACAATGTTGATCACGAAAAAGCATCTGTCGCGGCGCACGGTCCTGCGCGGCATGGGGGTGTCCCTGGCGCTTCCGCTGCTGGACTCCATGGTGCCCGCCCAGACACCGATCCGCAAGACGGCAGCCGCGCCGTTGAGCCGCCTGGCCTGCATCGAAATGGTTCATGGCGCGGCGGGCAGCAGCGCCGACGGTATTGTGAAGCATTACTGGTCCCCGGTGAAGGAGGGCCCGGATTTCGAATTCACGCCGACGCTGAGCTCGCTTGAGCCGTTTCGCGACTACCTGACCATCATCAGCGACACGGACCTGAACAACGCCCGCGCGCTGGCGCTGCCGGAGGAAGGCGCGGACCATACGCGTTCTTCTTCGGTGTTCCTCACGGCCTCCCATCCGCGGCAGACCGAGGGTTCCGATATTTATTGCGGCACGTCGGTGGACCAGATTTACGCGCAGGCTCACGGCCAGGACACGCCGCTGCCGTCGATTCAGCTCGCCATCGAGGACGTGGGCTCGCTGAATGGCGCGTGCGGATACGGCTATAGCTGCGTGTACGCCAACACCATTTCCTGGGCGTCGCCTACGCAACCGCTGCCGATGGAGATCGACCCGCGCGTCGCTTTCGAGCGCCTGTTCGGCGATGGCGGCACCGCGCAGGAGCGGCTGGCGCGAAGACAGGCGGATCGCAGCGTTCTCGACGCCATCACCCAGGAAGTGGCCCGTCTCAAGAAGGGCCTGGATCCGAGCGACACGAAACGGCTCAGCGATTATCTGGACGACGTGCGCGAAATCGAGCGCCGCATTCAGAAAATCGAAAAATATAATGCGAGCGGCGAGGCGCGGGCGTTACCGCAAGCCCCCATCGGCGTGCCGGATTCGTTCGAGGAACACGTCAAGCTGATGTTCGACCTTCAGGTGCTGGCTTTCATGGCCAATGTCACGCGCGTTTCCACTTTCAAGATGGGCCGCGACGTCAGCTCCCGGGTGTTCCCGGATAGCGGCGTGAAGACTCCATTCCACGCTTTGTCGCACCACGGAGAGAATCCGGAAAAGGTCGCCGAGTTTGCCAAGCTCAACCGCTATCACGTGGGCATGGTCCCCTACTTTCTGAACAAGCTGAAAAACACTCCGGACGGCGACGGCAACCTGCTGGATCATTCGGTGGTGCTGTATGGCAGTCCGATGGGCGACTCCAACGTCCATGAGCACAAACGAGTGCCGTTGTTCCTGGCGGGCCACGCTAACGGAAAGTTGCGGGGCAATCTGCACCTGCGGTGCCCGCAGGGAACGCCGATGGCGAACGTCCTGGTGACCTTGATGCATCGGCTCGGCGTGAACGATGAGAAAATCGGGGACAGCACGGGAGAAGTGGCGATTTAGCAGGACGGGAGGCCCTATGCGCAACACACTTTTGGTCACGGGGTTGGTCGGCGGACTTTGCCTGGCGATGCTGGCGTCGGCGGCGGCCGTTGATACCGAGCTCCCCAATGCGGCGATGCAAGGGGACAAAGACAGCGTCCTTTCCCTGCTGAAGGCGAAAGTCAACGTGAATGCCGCGCAGGGCGACGGTATGACCGCGCTGCATTGGGCTGCCTTCCGCGACGACGTGGAGCTGGCGCAAACGCTGGTTCAGGCCGGGGCAAATGTGAAAGCCACCACGCGGGATGGCGGTCTGACTCCGCTGTCGATGGCGGCGACCAACGGAAGCGCGGCCATGATCAAGGTGCTGCTGCAGGCGGGCGCGGATCCGAACTCACGCTTTGTGCACGGCACCACGCCTCTGATGCTGGCGGCAGCTTCTGGCAGCGCGGACGCGATTCAGGCTCTCCTCGATAACGGAGCGGACGCGAACGCTCGCGAAGAAGCGCATGGGCAGACGGCGGCGATGTACGCGGCAGCCGAGAATCGCGCCGGGGTCATCAAGATTCTGGCGGCGCACGGCGCGGATCTTAAAATCGCCACCAACGTGGTGAAGCTCGAAGTGGCGCGCCTGGATGACAATGGAAATCCGCTTCCCGCGCGGGGCGGCGATTCGACCGTCAACGGCGGCAACACCACCATGGGCGGCATGACGGCGCTGCTATTTGCGGCGCGCGACGGCCGTCTGGACGCTGTGCGCGCCCTGCTTGAAGCGGGCGCCGACGTGAACCAGATCTGCGCGGGGGATCACACCAGTCCGCTGGTGATCGCGGTCAGCAACGGCCATTATGAGGTCGGGAAATATCTGGTCGAGCACGGCGCTAATCCCAACCTCGCCAACGTCGATGGACTCATGCCGCTATACGCGGCCATCGATATGCAATATGCGCCGGTTTCGTGGGCGCCGAATCCGCTTACGGTTCAGGAAAAAGTCACGCATCTGGAGCTGATGAAGGCGCTGCTCGGTCACGGTGCCGATCCGAACGCCAAGCTGACGCGAAAACTGTGGTTCCGGCCGACATCACACAACCAGCAGTGGATCAGCACGGTGGGGACGACGGCGTTCTGGCGGGCGGCGCAAGCCACAGATGTCCCGGCGATGAAGCTTCTGGTGGCGCATGGGGCCGATCCGAAAATTCCTTCCGCGGCGGACACTACGCCGCTGATGGTGGCGGCCGGGCTGGGATTTGCGGGAAATTTCTCGCAGACCGCGCCCGATTCCTGGATGGCAGCGGTGCAGTATTGCCTGGATCTGGGGCTCGATATCAACGCGGCGGATAATCAAGGTTACACGCCCCTACACGGCGCGGCCTATCGCGGCGACAATGACCTGGTGAAGTTCCTGGTTTCGAAAGGCGCCAAGCTTGACGCCAGGACTAAGCTCAGATGGTCGGTCACCGATATGGCGAACGCTCCCAGTCTGCGGAGCAGCGTTCCGCTGGCGCATCCGGAAACGATCGCTCTTCTGCTGCAACTCGGGGCTCCCGAGTTGACCGCGATCGAAGGGGAGACCATCCTGGGCAGCGGCCGGCGTTACAAGGCTGCCGCTGCGCGCGACACGTCGGCTTCGGCGCCTCCGGAAGATCCGCAATTCCAGGCATTGATGAAGAGTGTCAGCGCGGCTAATACAAGTCTTAAAGAAGCGGTCCTGGCTGGCGCGCATCCCGATGCAACCAAAGAGTCGCAGAAGCTGGAAGCGATCTTCAAAGACGTTCAGACCTTCTTCGTCAAGCGAAATGCAACCGATCCAGCCGCGTTGGCGGACGGTATGAGCACGGCGGCACACGAATTATCCGTGGCGGCGGCTGCGGGAAATGGCGATGGTGAAGACGCTGCGCTCAAAAAGTTGAGCGGCGGCTGCGCTGGCTGTCACTCCACGCATCGGGAAAAGCGGGCCGACGGCGGATACAAGATCAAGTAGGCCAGCCTCCACCCATTCGATCGTCGCAGGGGCGGACAAGGTCGTCCCGCGCGAAACTAATCTGTCCCGATCTTTGCGAAAGTTCACGTGAGCGGTGTTAATTAATCACCGTGTCACAATTGCTTTCCGCAGGGGTATGGCCTACCATGAGCGTCGTGCGTCGGGAGCCAGGGTGTTGGCCAACCCTCAACCGGTTGTGCGGGGTCGGGCTTGAACTTCGTAAGGGGTTGTGAAGTCAATAGCTTGGCCGGAAAAAGGGGGTCATATGAAGTTACGGGTGGCTTTATTTGCACTTCTATTTCTCGTTCCGTTCGCGGTAGCACAGGACGAAGGAGCAGTCTCCGGCACGGTTCAGGACACCAGCGGAAGCGTCATCCCGTCTGCTTCCGTGAAACTGACCAGCCACGCACAGGGCACGGTTCGAACCGCCCAGACCAATCAATCGGGCGTCTATAACTTCTCGTTCTTGCCGGCGGGCGCGTATGACCTGGAAGTCTCTGCGACCGGCTTCAGAACTCAGACCCGCCGGGACATTATCCTGGCTGCGGCGCAGACGGCGCGGTTCGATATCAAGCTTGAAGTTGGGGCGGTGACGGAAAACGTGACCGTCGAGGCGGAGACAGGGGCGGTCAACACGGATTCTGCCGAATTGGGCGCCGTGGTGGATCAAACCAGGGTGCTCGAGATGCCGCTTAATGGGCGGGTGTTCTGGTCGTTGACCGAGCTCACGCCCGGCGTGATGCCGCCGGTGCAGGGATCCGGCCTCGGGTATCGAGGCGGAATCAACGTCGCCGGATCCTGCGAGGGGTGTAACAACTTCACCCTGAATGGCATGGATAACAACGACGAAGTGAAGACCATACCGAATTTCCGGCCGTCCATCGATGCCATCGAGGAATTCAACGTTCTGGTGGGGGTGTATCCGGCCCAGTATGGGTACGGCACCGGCGGCCAAGTCGTCATGATCACCAAATCCGGAACGAATTCGTTTCATGGAACCGCATTCGAGTTTCTGCGCAACCAGGCCACCGACGCCAGAAACTTCTTCGCGCCTGCTGGGCCGCTTCCGTCCTTCAAACAGAACAACTACGGAGGCGTATTGGGCGGGCCGATCAAGAAGAATCGAACCTTCTTCTTTTACGCTTACGAAGGACTGCGCCAAACCGAAGATGTAACGGCCCTGAATACCGTTCCGACTCTGGCGATGGATACCGGTGACTTCAGCGCGCTGCTGCCGAAACAGGTCATCAAGGATCCGAACAACGGAGCACCGTTCGGCGGCAACATTATCCCTTCCAATAGATTGAGCGCCATCGGCAAGGCTCTGATCGCATTCTATCCCGCGCCGACTTCTCCCACACCGGTGGGACAGTTGCCGAGCAATAATTTCAATTTCAGCGAAACGCGCGTCGAACATATGAATAAGGACAGCTTGAAGCTGGATCAGACCTTCAGCGCGAAGGACTCGGGCTACATAACGGCGAACTGGTATAACGACAACGCGTTCGAGCCCTCCATCGGCATCGCCGGATGCCAGGGGAATTTTCCCGGGTTCGGTTGCGCGCTGGTGAATCAGCGCTCCGAAGTGTACGGTCTATCCGAGACGCACATTTTTTCTCCGTCGATCGTGAATGAAGCGCGGATGGCGTTCAGTTACACCGCGCAACCCGCGATCCCGCAAAACGCGAGCGTCCCCTTCTGGGGACAGTTCGGGGTTTCGCCGTTCATCACGACCATTTCGAGCCTTCCGCACCTGGGAATCCCGCAAACGGCCGCCACCGGCTATGGCACGCTGCTCGGAGAGGCGTCGTTTCTCCGCCGCGATCCGCACTGGCTGTATAACGATGTCGTTTCCTGGACGCATGGCAAACACACGATTAAAATCGGGGGTTCTTTGACCCACTTCGCCTCCAATAATGCGAATGTCGGAAGCGCGACCGGCAGCTTTACCTTCTCCAACACCAGCCAGGGGCCGACGTCAGGCTACGGAATGGCCGACTTAATGTTGGGTCTCCCGTCGAGCACCGGCAATCAGCCCTACGCGAACAAACTGTATCTTCGCGCGTCGAACATCGGCGCCTACATCCAGGATGATTACAAAGTTACTTCCAACCTGACACTGAATCTCGGGTTGCGTTGGGAAATGAATACGCCGCCGCTCGATTACGGCGGGCACCAGATCAACTTCAACACGGCGACGGGCCTCCCGATCATTCAGGGAACTTCTCCGTATCTTGAATATGCTGCCGCCGGCCCGGGCGAACATCTGCTCGGCTTCGATTGGCATGACTACGGTCCCAGGCTGGGCTTTGCATGGCAGCCGTTCCACGACGGCAAGACGGTGATCCGCGGAGGGGCAGGAACCTTCTTCAACAATCTTTCCTACTATAACGGCCTGTCGGGAATTTACGCGGCGTATCCGGTGAACAATACTTATACGTCCAGTCTGACGCAGCCCATCTTAGTCACGAATCCATTTCCGGCTTCGGATGCGGTCATCAAGAACAATTTGAATGGCGTCTTCCCGAATCTGACCAACCCGAGAATTTATGAGTGGAGCCTGGGAGTTCAACGCCAGCTTACCAAGGATATGCTCGCCGAAGTCACGTACATGGGTTCCGCGGGCAACCATCTGGAATTGAACCAGAACATCAACCAGCCTGCCCCGGGAGCGGGTACGCCTACCCAGGTGAACGCGCGAAGGCCCTATCCGGCCTGGGGCACGATCACCTACACGGAGTTCGACGGCAATTCGCGCTTCAATTCGATGCTGATGAGCCTCCGGAAACAGTATGGCTACGGCCTGTCTTTCCTGGCATCGTACACGTTGTCGAAGTCCGTCGACGACCTTGGCCCGTTTACCAATCAATATAACTTCACGACTGGACGAGGTCTTTCGGGCTTCGACGTGCGCAGCCGCTTCGTGATCAGCCCGGTCTACGAGCTGCCGTTCGGACAGGGAAAGCAATGGGCGACTCAGGGCGTCTTGGCGCAGATCGTGGGCGGATGGCAGATCGCCCCGCTGTTCCAGTGGCAAACGGGCACGCCGCTGACCGCCGCGTTGTCCGGCAACTATACCAACAGCGGCGGATCGACGGACCGGCCAAACGTGACCTGTAACCCGAACGCCAATGCTCCGCATACCCCGCACGAATGGTTTAATACGTCCTGCTTCCACGTGCCGCTCCCATCGGGGGCTGCCGGCGCTCAGTATTTGTTCGGAAACGAGGGCAGGGACGTGATCGAAGGACCGGGACTGGTCAACCTGGACGTGTCGATCGTCCGGACGTTTAAGGTACGCGAATGGATGAAGATCCAACTTCGCGTGGAGTCTTATAACGCCCTGAATCACCCGCAGTTCAGTTTTCCGAACTTGCTCGCGGATACGGCGTCGTTCGGGCAGATCACGGGCCAAAACAATACAGCTCGTGAGATGCAGTACGCGATGAAGATAGTGTTCTAGGCAGCGCCGCTCCGGAATCGCCGGAAAAACAGACCCTCCCCGGCAGGGGCGATCTTCACATCCTCGACATTATTCTGTACAATCTCTTATGCGCGATGGTTCGCGTGGGCGCTCACGTGAGCGCACAGGTTTAACTTATTGAAAGTGGGTCATTTCCCCATGTCGGGATCGAATGGGCAGCCGGAATCCGGGAGGCGGGCCGAGTTTCACGTGGCCTCCGAATCCATCCGCGAGGAGCTGGAAAAGATCGTTTCCAGCCCGGCTTTTCAAAGTTCGGAGCGCCTGCGGAGTTTCTTGCGATACGCCGTCGAGCAGACGATTCTCGGCCGCGGCGACCTCATCAAAGAGTACTCGGTTGGGACCGAAGTATTTGGCCGCAGCCCTTCCTTCGATCCGAGACTGGATACGATCGTCCGGACCGAGGCGCGCAAGCTGCGATCGCGCTTGACCCGCTACTATCAGACCGAAGGCAAAGAAGACCCTTTGCGGATTGAATTCCGGAAGGGCAGCTACGCTCCGCTGTTCCGAATTCCAGCCGTCGTCGAGCAGACGGCGCCGATCCCCGATCTGGAGATCGGTTCGCCTCAGACGCCACGTAAAGAACACGCGGCGATCGAGCCGGAGGAAAAGAGAAGGAAATTCCAAGCCGCTCCGTGGTTGTTGGCGGCGTCGGTCGCGATTGCGCTTTCCATCGCCGCGGTCTGGATGATCCAGTCAAACCGGCGGACAACGGCGTTGGCCGGGAGTCCATCGATTGTGGTGCTGCCCTTTCTGAATCTCAGCGACGACAAGGGCGATAAGAACAACGATTTTCTAAGCGACGGGCTGACGGACGAACTGATCGACTCATTGGGGCGCGTGCCTGGTCTCCATGTCGTCGCCCGCACATCGGCTTTTCAATACAAGGACAAGACCGTCGATATCCGCAAGATCGGGCGGGACCTGAATGTGCGAGGCGCCCTCGAAGGCACCGTGCGAAAGTCCGGAAACCGGCTGCGCATCACGGCGGAGCTGGATGATACAGCCAATGGATATCGGGTGTGGTCCCAGAGCTATGACAAGGAGTTGAAAGACGCGCTTGAGATTCAGCGGGAGATCTCGCACGCGATTACTTCCGCGCTCGGAGTCCGTCTTTCGGGCAACGGATTCCTGCACCGGGACGTTTTCCAGGCGAGCGGGCCAGTGAGCCCTGAGGCGCATCAGGCGTATTTGAGAGGTCGTTTCTTTTGGGATAAGCTCGACACTAAGGACATCAGGACCGCGATCGGTTACTTCGAGCAGGCGATCGCGATCGAGCCGGATTATGCGGAGGCCTATGAGGGGCTGGCGCATTGCTACGCGCAGATCCCGGTGTTCACCGACACGCCGACGCCGGAGGTGGTCCCGAAAATCAGGGACGCAGCGTCGAAGGCGTTGTCGCTCGACAGTTCGCTCGGCGAGGCCCATCTGGATCTGGCGATGGCGTTCGACTACGACTTCGACTGGGACCAGGCGGAGAAAGAGTTCAAAAAAGGAATGGAGCTGAACCCGGGCGACGCAGTCGCGCACCGGTTGTACAGCGTCCATTTAATCACCACGGGTCAACTGAACGAAGCTTTGAAAGAGGAGAAGATCGCCCTCGATCTGGACCCTGTATCGCCGTTCATGGCGCAGGGAATGGGACGGTCGCTTTTCTTTGCCCGACGCTATGACGAGGCGATTGAACAGTACCGCAAAGCTTTGATGCTCGATCCGAATTTCAGGCTCGCACATTGGGGACTGGGCACCACTTACATCGTGAACGGGATGTATCCGCAAGGACTAGCCGAACTCCTCGAAGCGAGCCGGCTTTCCGACGATTCTTCCGCCGCGGGCCGTCTGGGGTATGCCTATGCGGTAACCGGAAACACGGCGGCCGCACAGAAGATTTTGGCGGACCTTGAGCATTCGAAGACCGGGTCTATCCGCTCGCGTGACATTGCGCGAATCTATCTCGGTTTGGGTGATAAGAGCCGCGCGTTTGAATGGCTCGGAAAATCGGTGGATCGAAAAGTTGGATATTTATATCTCAAGGCCGATCCCGTCTACGACCCGCTCCGCTCCGACCGGCGTTTCACCGAGCTTCTCCGGCGGATGCGCCTGATCTAATCCTGCGTTGATTCATGCCTTCACGCTCTGTGCGCTTTTATCGAAGGCCGCCCGCGCGGGATTCGCCTCGCCGTAACGGAGCAGTCTAACGCTTTCACCATTCCTTCCTGGCGGTGTCGTTTCTATCGATCAGCTACTTCCCGCCTGGCTAATATGAAGGGGCACCCTCCGTGATTTTCTCTAAAACTGCTATTTTCATGAAGGGGACGGAGCTGAGCGTCCCTCGTATTTGCAAGTCAATTCGTGGCGAGGGTTTTATAGGGATCGTTTTACGTATTTTCGCGCGGGTCGATTCTGTCTGTCCCCTTCACCCCCTTCACCCCCTTCACCTTCACTCCTTCACTCCCTTCACTCCAGTATGCTGTACGAGGTTTCAGTGCATGACCCGCTTACCTTCGCAATTTGTCCCTACAGGTCTGGTGGGCGTCGCTCTATTTGCTTGTTGGATTCCAGCCATGCGCGCCGCCCGGTCAGACCCACTGCAATCGCTTCGACACGATTGAATCCACTACGCGGCATTACCGAAGCGTCGCTTAGATTTCGGCAGCGCAGGTCAACCCTAGCCGGGTGTCCACCCCTTTTATAGACGATAAATGTTGCCGTCTGGCAATGAGTCCTTTTCAACAAGCAAAAAGAGGCTCGATCGCCAATGTTTACGCAGCTTCCGTGCTCTTGCGCCGATAGCGCTTCCGGCGCCTGGCCTGATTCAGATCGAGCCGCTCAACAGCGCGCCCAACTGGCTGCGGTGATCTCGCGCCGCGCTTCATCGGACTCAGAAAACGGCATCGCGAAGGTGCCTTCCTCCAGCGTGTTCCTGGCACAAAGAGCGCACCGAAACGCCACTCTGTTGCTGTTTCGCAATCAGTTCGCGCCAGAACTCGTGCCGCTTTTCTCGTGTCTTCGACATGCCGTCAGTATCGGCGAATCGCTTGAGGCTCGCCAAGTGGTGTTCACCGGATGCCTACGGACTTCGGTTTTGCCGATCCAAACAACAGGAACGGGGGTTAGTACCAGGTTGCCGGTCTCTTTTCCGCCGAGCTCAGGCAAGGTCGTAGCGATCAAGGTTCATCACCTTGTTCCACGCAGCCACGAAGTCCTTCACAAACGCCTCCTTCGAGTCGTCACATGCATAGACTTCCGCGATGGCCCGGAGCTGGGAGTTCGAACCGAAGACGAGGTCGACACGGGTGCCGGTCCACTTGATTTCGCCCGTCGCGCGATCGCGCCCCTCAAACACGCCTTCGGATGTAGAGGAGGCCTGCCACTTCGTATTCATGTCGAGCAGGTTGACGAAGAAATCATTCGTCAGCGTCTCGGGCCGGTTGGTGAAGACGCCGTGTTTGGACTGCCCGAAGTTTGCATTCAGGGCGCGCATGCCGCCGACGAGAACCGTCATCTCGGGGGCAGTCAGCGTCAGCAACTGCGCCCGATCCACCAGCAGCTCCTCCGCCGATCACTCGGCTGTCCGCTTCCGGAGATAGTTGCGGAACCCGTCTGCGGTCGGCTCCAGTACGGCGAACGAGTGCACATCGGTCTGCTCCTGCGAAGCATCCGTGCGCCCCGGCGAGAAGGGAACCTTCACGTCGTGCCCGGCCTTCTTCGCAGCTTCCTCGACGGCTGCGCAGCCGCCCAGAACGATCAGGTCAGCAAGCGAGACCTTCTTCCCGCCGGACTGCGAGCTGTTGAAATCCTTCTGGATCGCCTCCAGCTTCTGCAGGACCTTCGCCAGTTCGGCCGGCTGGTTCACTTCCCAATCCTTTTGCGGCGCGAGGCGAATGCGCGCCCCGTTCGCCCCGCCGCGCTTGTCGGAGCCGCGGAACGTTGCCGCCGACGCCCAGGCCGTCGTGACCAGTTGGGAGATGGACAGTCCGGATGCGAGGATCTTGGCCTTCAGGGCAGCAATGTCCTGCTCCCCGATCAATTCATGATCCACTGCGGGAACAGGGTCCTGCCAGAGCAGCGGCTCCGCGGGAACCAGCGGGCCGAGGTACCGCGAGAGAGGCCCCATGTCGCGGTGCGTCAGCTTGTACCACGCCTTGGCGAACGCGTCTGCGAACTCCTGCGGATTCTCGAGGAAGCGCTTCGCGATCGGCGCATAGATCGGGTCCATCTTCAGGGCGAGGTCCGTCGTGAGCATCATCGGGGCGTGCCGCTTCGACGGATCGTGGGCATCCGGAACGGTGCCCGCTGCAGCTCCGTCCTTGGGAGTCCACTGGTGCGCGCCGGCGGGGCTCTTCGTGAGTTCCCACTCATAGCCGAACAGGTTTTCCAGGTAGTTGTTGCTCCCACTTCACCGGGTTGGTGGTCCATGCGCCCTCCAACCCGCTGGTGATCGTGTCGGCGCCGTTGCCGCTGCCAAAGGTGTTTTTCCAGCCGAAGCCTTGCTCTTCGATGCCGGCGCCCTCGGGTTCGGGACCGACATACTTGCTCGGATCGGCAGCGCCGTGGGTTTTGCCGAACGTGTGTCCGCCGGCGATGAGGGCAACCGTCTCCTCGTCATTCATCGCCATGCGGGCGAACGTCTCCCGGATATCCCGTGCCGCGGCGACTGGATCCGGCTTTCCATTGGGCCCTTCCGGATTCACGTAAATCAGGCCCATCTGAACAGCGGCGAGAGGATTGTCGAGCTGACGATCGCCGCTGTAGCGCTCGTCCGCCAGCCACTTGCCCTCAGGCCCCCAGTAAATGTCCTCTTCGGGCTCCCAGACGTCCTCGCGCCCGCCGCCGAAACCGAAGGTCTTGAACCCCATCGACTCCAGGGCGACGTTACCGGCGAGAATCATGAGGTCGGCCCAGGAGATTTTCCGGCCGTACTTCTGCTTGATCGGCCAGAGCAACCGGCGCGCCTTATCGAGGCTCACATTGTCCGGCCAGCTATTGAGGGGCGCAAAACGCTGTGTGCCGGAGCCTGCGCCGCCGCGGCCGTCGGCGATGCGGTACGTGCCTGCGCTGTGCCACGCCATACGAATGAAGAACGGCCCATAGTGGCCGTAGTCGGCGGGCCACCAGTCCTGCGATGTCGTCATCAAGGCATGGAGGTCCTTGATCACGGCATCCAGGTCGAGGCTCTTGAATTCCTCGGCATAATTGAACTCCTTGTCCATCGGATCGGACAGAGGGGAGTGCTGGTGCAGGATCTTCAGGTTCAGCTGATTCGGCCACCAGCCCGCATTCGTCGGGGCCCCAGCCACTGTGTGTCTGCGAGCGCCGCCCGTGACCGGGCACTTGGCTTCGGGTGATATGTTTTGCTCCTGATTATCGGGGACAGACGCCCCGGCAGCTGCAGTGGTGTGTTTCTCCATGTGTTCCTCTTCTTTCGAATTAGTCAAAAAACTGTGACGAACTACGAACCCATCCTGGTTTCCATTCGGGCGATTCATCCGTATCCATACGCCTATGACACTTAACGGGAAGCGTGCCGCGGAGCGCACTTCGTGCAGAGCCCCCGGAAAATGAGTTCGCATTCGCGAAGAATCCGCTTACCGAGGGAGCCCGAGGCAGGCCTGGGCACGTCGTACCACTCCATGTCCTCAACATTGCCGCAGCGGTCGCAGATGAAGTGGTGATGCCGCATGCCTTTCGCATCGAATCGCGCGGCGCGGCCCTCGACGGCCACTTCACGCACCAAACCCGCCTGCACCAAGTCCCGCAGATTGTTATAAGTCGTGGCCCTTGAAGAGCGCGGATCCACGCGATTCACGGCTTCGAAGATTTCCGCAGCCGTGGGATGCCTGTTGTGTTCCATCAAGAATGCCATCACGGCGTAGCGCTGCGGAGTGCACCGCAACCCGCTGCCTTCCAAGGACCGTTTAATCGCCTCGGCGTCCATGAAGTATTTAGATTATATCTAATGTGATATTTTGTCAAGACTTATGTTTTGGGTTGCGGCCAAGCCGTCGGTGCATTGGGCATGGGTTCGCGGCTTTCTTGGAAGCGGCCCGTTTCGGACGCGACGGTGCGCGCCCTGTTCCGCACTCTGGCGGCTTTGCCAATTGTTTCCGTGTTGGTCATCTGAATTATCCTTTTTCTTCGCGAGCTTCGCGCATGACGATCCATCACTCCGGTCGAGAGAAAACGCAAGTCAATTCATTAAAGAATATCGGCGGAGTACTTCAGACCAGGGCAAACTCGGGCAGACCGGACTAGCCCCATCTGGGGGCCTTGACACGATGAGTCGATCGGAGGCCAGCTTGCAATTCTGGCGAGTTCCCGTTCGGGCCGTTCCTCAATTACGGCGAGCGCTCCGGCATAGATGCTGCCATCGTTGCCGTCGAGCGAAATCGAATCGCCTTCGTTCAGGTTTCGTCCCCCGATGTTACACGTTCGTCGATCCGGATCGATCTGTAAATCGGGACATCCCACCAAGCACACTTTACCGAGTTGTCGGGCGACCACAGCGGCATGCGACGTGCGTCCGCCGTAAGCGGTCAGGATGCCCTTCGCCGTCGCGATACCCGCAATGTCGGCAGTGGATGTTTCCCGCCGGACCAGAATCACGGAGAGGCCCTCCTTCGTCATTTGCTCAGCCGCTTCCGCATCCAGGGCGATTGCTCCCGCGGCCACCCCCATGCCGCCGATGTTGGCCTGCGCGAGAGGCTCGGCTCCGGGAGAAGCGAGGCGGGTCCGTGCCACGGACGCTAGATCGATTCCAGCCAGGAGCGAAAGAGCTTCGGCGGGCTGCACTAAACCTTCCTCAACCAGGTCGACCGCGATTCGCAGCGCAGCCCATGGGGTTCGTTTCGCGCTACGCGATTGCAACAGATATAGAGTCCCGTTCTGGAGAGTAAATTCGAAATCCTGGGCGTCGCAAAAAATCGATTCCAGTACTTTTCCGGTCGACTCCAGTTGCGCCCAGATTTCCGGCAGCTTGGTGCGAAGCTTGTCCTGATCCTCCGGCACCTGGCGGCCCGCAACCACGTCTTCTCCCTGTGCGTTGAACTGAAAATCGAGGTACAGCTCCGGATCGCCGCTGACCGGACTCCGTGTAAACGCTACGCCGGATCCGGATCCTCCACCGGCGTTGCCGAACACCATAGCTTGAACGGTCACCGCCGTGCCTGCCTCATCGTCGATCTGGTTGAGTTTGCGATACGCGGCGGCTTTGGGTGAATCCCAGGAGCGGAAGATCGCGAGAACCGCCTGTTTCAATTGTTGACCAGGATCCTGCGGAAACTGCGTGCCCGCGAGATCCTCGAACTGACTGATCATTTCTCCAACCAACTGGCGCAGGGTTCGGAAATCAAGTTGCCGCGCTGTTTCCGCTTCCGCGCCGGTCAACTGTCTTTCGAGCAACTGGTCAAAGGGCTGCGTGGGGAGGTGACACACGACTTCCGCATAACCTTGCACCAATCGACGGTAGCAGTCCCAGGCCAGACGAGGATTGCCCATTAAGCCAATCAATCCTTCCACCGTCTCCCGGTTCAGCCCGACATCCAGGATGGTTTCCATCATGCCGGGCATCGACACCGCGGCGCCGGATCGCACCGAGACCAGAAGAGGTCGCCGAGCTGATCCGAAGCCCAGGCCGCTCGCGCTCTCAAGCCACTCCATCCCGTTCTCGAGCACTTGGGCAAGACCACCGTCTTCGCCACTTCGAAGTCGGCTGCACCAGCTGGTCGGCAGGACGAAGCCGGCGGGGACGGTCAGATGCTCTGCCGCCATCCGCATCAGGTTCCAAGCCTTGTTTCCGACTTCTTGAGGGCCGCCCGGGGGCATGGACGCTCCCGGCGCGATCGGATAAAACGGAATGGTCGGTGGTTTCGACATCAGGCCGCCAACACATTTCCGAGAAGATAGTCCCGCGCCAGGAGACCGGCCCATTTCAGGGCATCCGCGGCCTCTTCCAGGCTGTGCGCCATGGCGACGTAAACATGCAGTTGCCGGAAATTCCGAGCGTGCTGGACAGCCGCGAACGTCAATGCCCGCTCGGCATCGTCAGCCTGATGCTCCAATCCTGCCAGTGCATCGATGGCCGTCAGGAAATCGCCGGCATCTTCCTGCGACGCGCCTCCGCGTCCGCGGTCGACATGAACGGCGTGGCTCAGCGCCTTGATCCACTCCTGCGTCGCGCCGGTCAGTATGTCGGCGAGGGCCGCCAGCGCGTCCCATGCCTCGCCATCAGGCTTGCTGTTCATCAGCAATTCGAGCAGAAACGCGACTTCTTCAAGTCCGTCGGCGGCATCGTCGGCCGTTTCGACGATGCGGAATAGCGCGCTGTACTCCGGCCGCCGGCGGACGGCGTCGCGGCTCGCAATCACCAGTTGATCGGCGTCATGTTCGAACGCACGCGCGCGCTTCGCCAGCTTGTGGTAGCTCTGCGGGCCATTCTGAGCGGTCACACCCCGAATGGCGTCCCGTACCAGCGATGCAATCTCGAAAACGATCCCTGCATGTTCGTTCGCCAGTTGCAGCAGGCGTTTTCCTTCGCTGCTGAAATGGACTTGTAATTCGGCGCGTATGCGATCCCGCAGCAGGCCCAATGACGGATGTTCGCGGAGGGCTTGCGTCGCCTGACGGAACACGAAGCGGACGAATTCCAAGGCTGGCGCATCGCCCAACACATCGCACAAGCGATCGCCAAAATGCATCGAGGAACCCGCGGTTTCTTCAATCGCCTCGTTGATCAGCCGCGCGCCGCCGGACTCGAGAAAGCCGCGATGCCCGATCTCCTCCTGGGCCGCCCAGGCCAGCAGTTCGACACGCTGGGTTCCGCGCAGAAAGCCGCGCAACTGCTTGCGGGCGCGATTCCAATCGATCAGGAACACCAGCCGCGAGCCAAGAAAGCTGAGATACTCCAGCAGCGCCGCGGGAGTTTGTGCCTTGAAAATACCCGCGATGATGCGAAAGGTGTCGCCGGAAGCTTCCAACTGCCTGGTTTGATCCGTCTCCCAGACCACGGCGTGCGGCTGGAGCATATCCCGAAAAAACCGGATTCGCTCGACATGAATGTCCGCGTAAGTGATGCGAACGCGCATCCCCTCCACGTGAATGACGATGACGTGCGCGTCCGTGGTGCCGATATCGTTTTGAATGACGAGCTTGTCACCTACGCGCGTCGCCGTCGTGGCGAGGCCGGGATGCTTGAACTTCAACGGTGCCGTTCGATTTAACCCCTCCATAAACGCAGTGATCAGCGGGCGGTCCGCATCGTCGATGTGATAAACCAACGCACCGTCCAAACTTTCTTCGGCGAGTTCCGCTTGCATCCGATTGAGATCCTTATGCAGATCCATCACAAGCTGGTGAATGCTGTCCGTTTTGCCATGTCCGGCGCGCGTGATCGCATCCACAGCGGTAGCGGGAATCAGATCACTCTCCGGGACCGGAAGTTGCGCCAAAAGGCGCTCCATGCGCTCGCCGAACTTTCCGCCCTTGCCGGCGAGAACCGGCGTCGCCATTACGCGCAGGTCCTGCGTGATTCGCGCTAGCGTTCTGGCGCAGCCGGGCAGCCGATAGCGCCCGTTCTGACGGCGCGAATTCGCCGCCATGTCGTCAAAAGCGGGCTCGTCCACACCACACGCCACGCGTTCTTTTCGCAGAGTGGCGGGACTCGGATCCGGATGGTCCGCATGTGCCGATGCAATCTGTAAGAGCGAGAAATAGTACTTCAATCGATCATTAGCCGCCAGGGCCGCGTTCACCGCACTCGATCGTTGCAGCTCGGTTTCGCCGATCGCCTGCAGCACTTGCGTCTTCATGTGGATATCGATTGCAGTGCATGTCGGGATCCAAAATTCGTAATAAATTCGTAACAAGCTATCTGGAGCGCTGCTTGCCAGAAGGATTATCAAGAGAGCGTGAAGGCCGCGCTCAGAATGCTTTTTCCTCAGTTCGGCGATCACGGATTCGACCGCCGGGCGGATCTCCGGGACGTTGGGATCGTAGCTGAACGTTAGAACTGCGCGCTGGGAATGCGCGGTCAAGTAATGTTTCTGGGATGGAATTACGATTGCGTGGAATTGGTCGCCGAAAAAGCTGGTGAGTGACTTGAATCGCTCCTCCGTGCAGAATGCAATCCCCGTTAAAGTGGAGTCCAATCAAAGGTACTTCCTTGCGGTGATCGCGCACGTAGTCGAGATCGTCCTGTCTGATCCCCAGCGCGTCCTGCGCCGCTTTCGACGAACCGAAGGGAAGCGCGGGCTGGCTCAAAGTCGCCGCGTGCACGGACGGCTCCCGCAGTGCAATGGGAAACCACGCGGCTTTGTCGCTGGGTTCCGTCTTGGTTATATGAGTCATTCTTTTCTGCGCGGGCTTCGCGCATGACGATCCATCGCTCTTGTTGTGAGAAAACGCAAGGCGATTCTTCAAGGATTTGGGAAGGACTGCGTCAGACCACGGCAAATCGGCAGAGTGGAGCCCTTTTTAATGGAAGCGACAAAACGGTCGGCACCGACGCTCATACGCCCTCGTAAACCAGCCCAGTGAAGTTGGCTCGGTTGATGAGTCCTCCGCCCCACTTTTCGTCGTACCCCGCGGTGGGTTTCGCAGCAATCACTTCCGGGAGTGATCTGCCTTGACGTTTAAGGATTGAGATGCGATCGCGGGCGGCCACCAGCAGATCAAGGTATATTCTGAGATCGGATTTGCGTCCGATCGGGCCATGACCTGGAATGATGATCATCTCTTCGGTCGTCTTGGCCAGATTGGTTTCGACAGCACGAATCGAGCCGTCGATGCTTCCACCGGTTGAATAATCGATGAAGGGATAGTAGCCGTTCCACCAAGTGTCTCCGGTGTGAAAGATATCCGCCTCCAGGAAATGCGCGAAAATGTCCCCGTCGGTATGTGCGGGACCATAATATTCGAGGTGAATCGAAGAGCTATTGAAGCGCAACACTTTCTCGCGATTCATGGTTGCCGCAGGAATGGCGCCCGATGGCGAAGGTCGGAAGGTGAAATCCCAACCTTCGACGCGCGTTGCCTTCGAAAGATGCCGCTGCGTATTTTCGTGAGCCAGAATCGACGCGCCCGCCCGATGCAGCCAGTCATTTCCATCCGTGTGGTCAGCGTGCCAGTGCGTATTCACCAGTCGCTTGACGGGACCCGAGTCATGGATCGTCATGCGCGAAGCCCGCGCAGAAAAGGATGATTCAAATGACCACAGAAAACTGCGACAAAGCCGCCACCATTGCGGAACAGGCCGCGCACGTCGCCCCGGAGCAGGCCCCCTCGAAGAAGGGTGCCAGCAAGAAGAAGGGCGCCAAGGGTTCCAAAGCCAAGGCTGGCGCGCCGAAGAAGGAAGCCAAGACCGCCCGGACGCGGAAGGACACGACCGAGGCGCGTAGCCACAAGAAAGTTCCCATGGGCTACGGCCCACTGATAAAAATGAAAAACCATCGCCAAATGGCGAAGATTCGGTGAAGTCCAGGTGGTTTTTCAGGGGAGCGGAAGTGATCGCGATGATGAAGCGCGCCAAGGGTGCAACGCTGGCTGAGATCATGGAGACCACGGGCTGGCAGAAGCACACAGTCCGCGGCTTCGTCACAGCATGCTGGGCAGCAAGGGCGGGGAGAAGGTCGAATCTTCGAAGAACGCCGCCGGGACCGCAGCTACCGCATCGCCAAGTAGCTGGCCACCGCCCGTCTTTCCCCAACGCCGCTTCCGGTTCCGGCCGGGGCGGCGTTGCTACTTTGAGGCGCAGCATCTTCAGGACCGCCGGAGACGGTCAAGGGCGTCTGGCGATAGCCTGCCTATTACGTAAATTCTGCGAAAGGGTCGAAACGTTGCGGTCGCTGGTGTGATCTCTGAAACAGTCATGACAATCACCTTCGTGGTGAAGGATCGGACGCGAGGAGAGGAGCGATACAGCCGGGCCGTCTGGGAGTATAGCGTCGCCGTCGAAGCGCTCGCTTGCGTCGGAGACGGTTCTCGTACGGAAGCGTTGATGCGCGCGCACGAAACGCACATCGAAATGCTCGCGGTGACGAACGGTTGCGTGCTCAAAGCCGTTCCCTACGTGCGGCGGCGGCCACGGCCTGCCTAAGGGCGGATAGTCCAGCCCACCGCCTCCATCTGAGCGGGGCGCCCACCTTCATGCCCGATAAAGCTCGCTATCGGCCTGTGCGTCAGACACGTCTCGGGGTTGTACTGGAGTCGTCAATGATCCGCTACGCTGCATCGGACTCTTTCTCCTTCTTCTCCTCGGTGACGCTCTCGACAGCTTCCTGCACGACCTCTTTGACCGCTGCCTTCACTGCGTCTTTCACACTCGCCTCCACTTCGCCGGGAATCAGATCTACCTCGGTCTTCTCTACTCCCATCTGCTTGATGAGCTCTTCGAGTACGGGCGCGACGGGCGGCAGTTCCTTCGCTACCGCCTTGGCCAGCTTTTTGGCGACTTTCTCAGCGGGCGCCTTCTCGTCCGTGCGCGCCTGCTCCTTAGCTGTCTCGGCGAGCTGCCAGTCTTCTTGAAAGACTTTCGCGAGCCTGGTAGCGGCCCTGTGATCGCAAAATATCACGCCCACCTCGCGGCGTGTGTCGAGTTCGGCCGCCCGCAAGCTTTGGCTCCCCACAAAGGAGTGCCGCCCGTCACGAACCATGGTTCGCGTATGCAGCCGCAGCCGGGGCAGTTTGTGTACTTCAAGCTTCGAGCTTCGGCGCGCCAGCCGGCCGATGATCTTAACGGTGACGCCCGCCCGGGACCGCTCCTCAAGGAGCCGGATCATAGCGGGATCGCTGACCGCGGGATCATAAATCAGGATCTCGCTCTTCGCTCCGCGGATGAACGCGGCCAGCCGTTTGCGGGCGTTGGCGGGACTGACCACCAGCGTCCGCGCACGGGGCGTATAGGGAAGACGCTTGGTGTCAGCTTCGAATAGCTTAATCGTCTCCTGGACAAGCGTCCGGTTACTGGTGACAATCCCGAAACTTCGAGTACGCTCCGTGTCGAGCGAAGTCAAGTTGAAGGCGAAGAGATACAAGTCATGCCGGTCTACGATCATTAACTTGCCGTGATAGCGTACCAGGTCGTCGGCTGTTCGCGCCACGCTCACGCCCGCGGCGAGCAGCCGCTGCTCCAGTTGGCGCAGGCCGTCTTCGCCCGCTTTGTTCGCATGCGCCACCAGCGCGCGGACCGCCACGCCCCTGCTCACAGCGCGTGCGAGTGCACTCTCGACATCCGTCCGATCGAATCTAAAGATCATGATTTCGATGCTGGATTGCGCAATGTCAATGCCCTTCAGCAGCGGAGCTAGACCGTCGTCGGGCAGTACCCAGAGTCTCATCTACTATCGCTTTTGCAGCTTAGCAACCGTTTTGCATTGGTACCGGCCGTGGGAACCGCACGCTTATTCAAAAGAAGGCATTTGTGCCGGCGATGGTTCTCTAACCGCGTTGTCTTTACTAGAGCTGGAGTAAAGAAAAAGCGGCAGATCTCGCGCGACGCTGCAGCAAATACCGACTCCTACTCTGCCGCCTGATCTTTCAGGGTTTTAAGCCTCCTTTAGGAGGTCGGCTGCACAGCTTCAACTCCGCGGAATTGCAATTCATAGAGCTCCGCATATAAGCCGCCCGACTCGAGAAGATCCTGGTGCCGGCCATTTTCGACGATCCGCCCTTCGTCGACCACGAAAATCACATCAGCGCGTCGAATGGTGGACAACCGATGGGCAATCACAATTGCGGTCTTGCCTTCCATTAAGCGGTCCAGGGCTTCGAAAACCAGCTTTTCCGATGCCGCATCCAGCCCGGAGCTTGGCTCATCGAGAATCAGCATCGGCGTGTTGCGAATAATGGCACGGGCGATGGCGATCCGTTGGCGTTGCCCTCCGGAAAGGGTCATGCCCCGCTCACCGACAATCGTGTCGTACCCTTCCGGCATCTTCTCGATGAACTCGTGGGCGTTAGCCAGCTCGGCGGCGCGCAGAATCTCGGAACGGGTCGCGCCAGGCTTGCCGTAAGCGATGTTGTGCCAGACGGGAGCGCGGAACAGAACGGTTTCTTGCAATACAAGACTGATCTGCTGGCGCAGCGATTTCTGCGTAAATGTCCGCACATCGCGCCCATCAATCGTGATGCGTCCCGAGGATGGGTCGTAGAAGCGCGGAAGCAAACTGATGATGGTGGTCTTTCCAGCTCCAGTAGGGCCAACCAGCGCAGCCGTCTGGCCCGGCTGGATTGTAAAGCTAACGTTGGTGAGCACCGGACTCTGCGCGTCGTAGCCGAAAGTCACATCTTGAAACTCGATCCGCCCTTTGAGCCGGGGAGCTGGTCGCGCATTTGGAAGGTCCTTCACTTGGCCATCCGTTTCCAGTACTTCCTTAATGCGCTCGTATCCCACGGCGGCTTTCGAGAAAGTATCCGTCATTTTCGAAAGCTCCTGCATGGGTTTGTACATCTTGCCGAGGTACCAAATGAACACAATCAGGGAACCTTCGCGCAAGCTTCCTTCAAGGACCATTCGAGCGCCGAACCACAGCACGAGGCAGGTGCCGCAAGCGACGATGATCTCCACCAGCGGCGAAATCTTGGCCTTGAGGTTGCGAGCCCGCAGGGCCATCTCCAGACCTGCCAGGCTTTGCTCCTCCAGGCGGCGCTGCTCATAGTCTTCTCGCGCGAACGCCTTTACTACGCGGATCGAGGAGAACACTTCCTCGATAACAGAAACAATTTCACCCTCTTTCTTCCGGACTTCCCGGGCAGCCTTCTTGATGCGGCGTGTGTAGGAATAAACAACTACGAATAGAACTGGCGCCACGGACAGCGCGATCAGCGTAAAGCGCCAGTTGAGGTATAACATCACCCCCACCATTCCCACCAGAGTGAGGCTGCTGATCAGAGCGCCCAGCAGTCCGGAAGCGATGAATCCTTGAACCGCGTCGAGGTCGCTGGTTACACGGCTGATCAAGTCGCCCATACGTTTTTGATCGTGGTAGGCCAGCGACAAACGCTGAATGTGGGAATACAGCGTACTTCGCAGATCGTGCGCCACCCATTCACCAACGGTGGTGGTAATTCGCTTTTCGGCGTAGGAGCATGCTGCTCCGAAAGCGGCTATCACCAGCACTGCCGCGGCGGCGAACGTGAGGATGCTTAACTTACCGGTTCCCGCAGCCCGCAGAACCAGTTGGTTCAGCCATCCGTGAACCGGATGCGTTCTTAGAACATTGTCGAGAGTGATCTTGAGGGGCCACGGTTCCAGAAGACCGGCGATGGCTTCACCGGTCACTGCGAAAGCTCCGGCGACTAGAGCTCTCGAGTGAGGTTTCAACAACTCGCGAATCTGGAAACGCGTATTCACGGGAGCAATACCAGCGCCACGCCGTCCCATCGCTGCTTCCCCGTCGAGTCTGGCGGGGTGTCGCCTAGGGGAATCTCGCCCACCAGGTTCGCTGCCAGCTTGAAGCGCGTCTGCAGATAACGCTGCAAGGCGAGTGCGTGCTGCTGCGACCGCCGAAAACGCTCATCCGGTGATCCGTGCTCGGAATAGCCTTCCACCACAATGGGACGGTTCGGCAAGTCGGGAACAAAATCGGCCATGGCCTTGTCGACTTCCTCGCGCCCCTGCGGGGACAATTCTTCCGCACCTTTGGCGGGGGAAGAAAAGATCTGGCCGCTGTCGAGCCAAACCCGTTTTACAGACTTGTCCTTCACGAACTTACTGGTTCGATATTGCGCGGGCGTAAGGTCGCTCAGATCGTAGAATCCCCGCTTTTTGAAGAAACCGCGCAGGAAAAAGTTGTGCTTCATCGCCTCCGTATCGTCCGCTAAGTTGGTCATGGCACGTTGCGCGCTAGCCATGGTTTCGTTCAAGTGCGGTGCTCCGTTTTTCCCGTCGCTCTCCGGCGTCAGGAAAGTGCTCAATGTCTGATTCATGTGGTCGGCCACTTGGCCCGCGCTCTCCAGGGTTGTGTTGGTAGTCTTGAACAGGTTGCGGGCGTCCTGCACCAAGTCCGCGAAATCGAACGGCTCCTTGCTCGGAATCGTTCCGCCCTCCCGGCATTCCTCAGCCTGGTCGCTGCCCTTGTCGATCTCCACGAACTTGTCTCCCACTAATCCTTCGGTTTGAATTACGGCGAGCGAGTCTTGACGCACCAAAGGATGGACCTTCTCCGTAAGCCGCAGCTTCACGCGGAACATCGAGGAAGCCTGCGAGGGAACCTGAATTTCTTCCACCTCGCCGGCTTCCAGTCCGGACACGCGAACGTTTGCGCCAGTTTCCAGACCAGAGACGCTTGTAAAATCGGAATACACATGGAATCCGCGCGTGAAGACCTTTTGCCGGCTGCCGATCAAGAATAGTCCCACGCCGAACAACAGGATTCCGCCGATAAGAAACGCGCCCACGCTAGCTTTTCGAGAAAACATCTTTCGCCTCCCCTCCGGATGCGAGTGCTCGCACCAGTTCGTCGCGGCTGTCAGCCAACTCTTCGATTGTGCCGCAAGCGATCATTCGCCCCCGGTCCAAGACGCCGAGCCGATCCGCGAATCCGTGCACTCGCGCGGCGTCATGTGTGACGACCACCAGCGTGGTTCTCTGCCTTTCTTTGAGCTCCCGCAGCAGTCCGTTGATCTTCGCGGCCGTCAAGGGGTCCAGTCCGCTTCCTGGCTCGTCCGCCAGCAGGATGGGAGGATCAAGCACTAACGCCCGAGCCAGCCCGGCGCGCTTGCGCATCCCGCCCGAAAGATCTGCTGGCAGCTTATTGAATTCCTTCTGGAGGCCAACTTCGGAAAGTTTTTCGCGCACGATCTCCCGGATCTCTTGTTCGTGTTTCGAGGTGTGGCGTCGCAACGGGAACGCCAGGTTTTCCCCCAGCGGAATCGAGTCGAACAGTGCGCCATCTTGAAACATGAACCCAATCTTTTTGCGGACTTCTAGCAGACTCTTCCGATCGAGTGCTTTCAATTCCTCGCCATCGATCACGATGCTTCCCCGGTCGGTCGCAAGCAAACCGATCATGAGCTTCAGGGTCACGCTCTTACCACCGCCACTCTTGCCCAGGATGCAGAACGCCTCACCGGCCGCGACCTCGAACGAAATATCTTCCAAGACCACACGCCGGCCGAAGGACTTCGCTACATGATCGAGACGTATTAGAGAATCGGCGTGGCGGCTCATGTTTATGAAAACCAGAAGAAGGTGAGTTTGACGAGGATGATATTCACCAAAATCATCAATAGCGACGAAAGAACAACACTCCGCGTGGCGGCATGTCCGACGCCAGTGGCGCCCTGCGTGGCTGTATAACCGAGGAAGCAAGACACAGCGCCAATAATGAAACCAAAGACCGTGGTCTTGAGCGTTGTTGGAATGTAATCCGACCACCCCATTGCCGCAAAACCACGGTGAATGTAGAGCATTGCCGAGATGTGAGAGACCGTCTCTTCTGAAAACAGGCCGCCCATCAACCCGGAGAAATCCATCAGGATCGTCAGTACGGGCAGCGCCAGCACGCAGGCCGTCACGCGGGTGATCACAAGGTACTTGAAAGAATCAATCGCCAGGGACTCCAGCGCATCAATCTGTTCGGTGACGCACATCCCAGCCAGTTCTGATCCGATGCCGGCGCCGACTCGTCCCGCGACCAGCAGTCCGGTCACCATCGGACCGAGCTCGCGGAAGGTGGCGATGGTCATGACCGCCGGGATCATCGAGGACGCGCCGAAGCGCACCAGCGATACCCGGGTGTGAAGCGACATCACGATTCCGAGCGCCATGCCGCACGGGATGATCAGCGGAACCGAGCGCGTACCGATCTCGATGATCTGTCGGCCGATTTCTTGAACCTCGAAGGGTCGGCGGAAAGTATCGCGAACGACGCGGGCACTAAACAGCCCGAAGTCGCCCGCATTTTCCAGAAACGTTACGATTCGACGCCCCAACGTCTTGAAGTCAATTCGGGCCATGCCGCTTCCTTAACTTCAAAATGTGCAGTTTGATCGCCATACTCAGAAACTGCCCGTGGTTTCAAGACCTCCGTTTCATCGACGCCGTAAGACCTACCGATTCCGACCCCGAAACAGTTTGAAACGTTTTTACCAGCCGTTCAGCTCGGCGATTCTGCCTAGGACTACGTTCGCGAATTCATTCACCTCTGATGCTGAGTAACCCGCAGAGCGGAACGCATCGCGAATTTGTTCCTGCGAAAGCTGGCCTAGCACCTGTCCCATCCACTTGGCGTCGGCACGGGAGATGTGCCTGCCAATCCAGCGCAGGTCAACGCGGTGTATAAACATCGGCAAGTTGAAGAGCTCGATCAACGTCGGCCGGCTGGGTGCGCCAAAGTCCACGTAATCCGGGGTGTGGTAGCTGATGAATTTCGAATGCTTGTACGCATCGAGATTCCCTTTGGACGCGTCGATCGGCAAGGTGAGTCCGGTCGTACCGAAGCTGGCGCCCAGGTCGCTTATCAGGTAGACCTGTTCAAGTTCTGCCGAGTCGTGTTTTGCCTCGCAAACAGCGTTGTTCGAATCCTTGAGATCCCAATTGTTGATGAGCGCCATCAGTACCCTCAGGCCATTTAGCTCCTGCGTGCCCACGAAGGGATTTGAGCTCCACCGCCAGTTTCCGAGTTTCTCTTGGCCCTTTATAGACCGCTTGAGCCGTACATTGTGTAAGGTGCCATCCGCGGCCACCAGGTCTTGACCGCGATGCAGACGGCTCGGCAAACCTTGCACATGCAGATCCTTTAGAAAATAGTCTTCATTCGCGAAATACCCGGCCGCCCATACCAATCGTGACGCCGCGACTTCCGGACGCGCCTCGGCGCCAAGCTTCACTTTCCACTTGACTCCCTCCTGGTCGCGGACGTCCAACTTGGGATTGGAGCCCTCCATGTCTTCCTGAATGAATGTAAATGTTCCACGGGGCTGATGGTCCTCGCCTCCCGATCCGAAAAACAGATTTAGGGACGCGAGATCAGTGGAATCACGCCAGAGCACCGCCTTAGCGCCATGACCGAGTTCGGCCGTTCCGGCTTTGCCGCTCTTGTTCGCCCCCGGCATGGCAGAGACCACAAACGCAAGTAAGAATACAAGTCGTCGTAAATTACTGGACATAATGGGCTTCTCCCTTCGGTGCTGCGGCCGCGACTGTCACCACTTCCGGTGCAAGAAGAAGGCCACTGTTGGCACACTTTGCAGCGCAACCTTTCTGGCGGGCGAAGCATCCAGTAGAGTGAGCCGAAGAAGTTGGCGCACCCCAGCCAGGGGACGGTTCTTAGACCCTGATGGCTGCCCGACCCAAACGGGCACTTATTCAGAGGTCTAACATGCAACACCGTTCATACCTTCGCCGGCGAGCCGCCATTTTCTGCCTTACAACCAGTCTGACCTTAACATCCGCGTGGGCCAGCTGTCAGAATGAGAACCTTCCTAACTTTCAGAAAGTAGATGATCACGTCTATCGCGGCGCGCAGCCCACCGATAGCGGATTCAAGGATCTCGCGCAGCTTGGAATCAAGACTGTCATCGATCTGCGCGACATCGGTGAGCATTCCCAGCCAGCCGAGCAGAAAGTCGTCACGGACTTAGGCATGCGCTATGTCAGCATTCCCATGCACGGCATGTCGACTCCCAAGGACGATCAGGTCGCAGCCGTTGAGGCGCTGTTCAATGACTCGGCCAGTGGCCCTGTATTTGTGCATTGCAAGCGCGGGGCGGATCGCACGGGCATGATGATTGCGGTCTACCGTATCTCGCACGACCAGTGGGATAACAAGAAGGCGCTCAGCGAGGCGAAATCAAATGGCATGAGTTTCTTTGAACGCGCGATCCAACACTACGTGATGGACTACAAACCGGCCGTTACCCTCGCGACAGCTGGCGCGGACTCCACCTCATCCCCCACTGGCACGCGCGGGGTCCGCTAACCGACTACTCATCACCGTGTCTCCTCCTTTTATCCGATAGGAATTGGATACCTATGTACGCGATCCAGCCTGGTTGGCCGTTGGATCGAGTGGCAGAGACTAAGCCGTGGCCACCCATCCCGATCAGGCGGAGCCACTGGCTTTTGACGATCGGGATTCTGCCACCGAGACCCAGTGTGGTTTCCCGGAGCATTTGGGTCCCGGCAGCGACCTGCACGTCGCGCTGATCGTACAGTTCTGTGTCCTTTCTGAATTCGTGACCCACGACGATCCCCTGAATCCACGAGTTCGAAACATCCTTGCCGGTGAGCCAGTAGCCCACTTCTCCGCTGATGCGGATCCATCCGTAGTTGGCATTTGCTTCCAAAGGAAGAAGCAGTTGGGGAGCGGGCTCCGCAATGTCGCGGGCTACCGCGCGGGTCGGATTATTCAAGAGAAGCTGAGGGTACGTCGACAAGCTGAACTTGACTTCGCGCTCGCCGTCGCGCACGCGGGTTTTTGAGTGACGCTGGTAAAAACGGTATTTCACCCCCAGCAGAGAATTCCCCAGGCCGGCAGCAAAATGGCTCGAGTCGCCGCCTATCTCCTGAACGCTCAAGGGCACTTCGTAACTGAGTTGGATTCGCTTCCCGACACCGTAGTTAATGTCGATATCCGGCGTTGAATAAGAACCCCCGAAAGGACTGCGGTCACCGATGAATCCCAGGTTGATCTCCCAATGGTGGTTTCCTGGCGTATCGGGATCGTCCGATCGAAACGGCGGTCCGCCCTGAGCCAAGGCTATTGCCGGGAATAGGGTGAACGCTGCTACCTTCACCCCGTCCGTCAGTATCTTCACGGAGGACCTACTGGCGTGGTCCCGATATAGACGAAGTGCGTGTCTGGATTAGACCCACCGTCACAAACGTTAATGCGAGTTTTGCATCGGTATTGAATAGGCGTCGCATGTTGCTGATCGAGCACGTTGGTAGCCTATGACTAAGGATCTTTACAGTCAATGCGATGGAGATCAACGTCCCGGACCGTTAGTCGGAGCCTGTAAAGTCTTCCCCCGGAGAAGCGTTCCCTGCACAATCCGATTTTTCAGTGTCCGCCCAGTTCAAAGTTTGCTACGAAACAAACTGAGGGGGCGAAGTATCTTCCAAAGATCCTCAAGGAAGTTCGCGTCTCAGAGTCAAACGGGCTGTCGCGATATCCGGTCAAACCATGTGCGGATGGGTCGCGCAGTGCGCCGCGCTATGGGAGCCGCTGTATAAACGGCTGAAGCGCTTCGTGCTGGCTTCGAAAGTTGTGGGCACGGACGATACGCCGGTCAAAGTGCTTCGATTGGGACGGCTCCACATATCCCGGCACATTCGAGCAGCTGGTGACGCGCGAATGTTGCATGCGCTCAAGAATTACTGGATGCTCGCGCCGAGAATCGCACTCGCAGAGTGAAGCACGATTTCGCGTACACCGGAATAGTCTACTGTGCGCACTGCTCTGCCTGCTTGTCGGCGAGCTGAAAAAGGGAACGTACGTGTACTACCACTGCACCGGCAACCGGGGCAAATGCCCGGAGCCGTATGCGCGCGAGGAAATCCTTTCGAGCCAGTTCGCCAACGTGTTATGCGAACTGGTCATCCCGCCGGCGGTCCTCGAATGGCTTGGCGACGCTGTCCTCAGTTCCGACCGGACCGAACAGGCGGCCCGTGCGGAGACGATCAGGATGCTCCAGGCCCGCTACGACCAAATCGAAGTCCGCATTGGAAGCATGTACATGGACAAGCTCGACGGGCGTATCACTCAGGAGTACTTCGATAAGCACGCCGCCGGGTTGCGCCGGGAGCAGGATGGTGTGCTACGCAAAATCCAAGGCATCCAGAAAGCCGCACTGGCACCCGTCGATCAGGCAGTCGACATGCTTCGCGTGACGAGTCGGGCGAGCGAGCTGTTCCTCCAGCAACCTGCAAGCGAGCAGCGTCGGTTGCTCCAAACGCTAGTGGAAAAGGCGGCCTGGAAGGACGGCACGATGCAGACCACCTTGTTCGAATCGTTCGAAATCCTGCGGCACTCGAACCAGGAATGTTATAGAAAGGAAAAGGAGAAGACCGAATTGGAAGTTTGGCTCCCCAGAAAACGTGGTTTTCAACTACCTCTCCGCTGTGTAAGCCATTGATCGGATGCGCTGACTCGGATCAATGACCATGCGCCCGAAGCAGCGTCGGGATTCCCTACTTGAAGGTTACCGGAATTTGGGTCTGGAAGACGGAAGCTCCCAGTGTGACATCGAAGCCCGGGACTTTGCCCACAATGCTCGGCAGCGCGACGGTGCTGACCTGGAGGTTTCCGAAGTTGGTCGGGGGCATCGCCAGCAGGATCGAGGGTGGGATTGTGAACTGTCCCGCCGAGACCGGCGCCGCACACTCGAAGCCGACGAAGTAGATCCCGCTCAGAGGGCTACCAGCCTGCGCATAGCCCTGGATATCGACATAGCCGTTGGAGTCCCCGCCACTCCATAAAATCGTGAGCGGGTTGCTCCGGGTTATGTTGCTGCTAATCAGGGAGCCCCGGTTCATCCAGAGGACCGGCTGCGGAACTGGGAAATTAAAGTTCAAAGGGCCTACATCGGGACCTCCCGCGCCATCCGAAAAGCTCCAGGTTCCGCCGGGAAGCGTAAATGTCCCGTTGGGAAGAAGCGCGGTTGACCCCAGGTCGGCCCGGTAAAAACCGGGGCCGTCGTTCTGATCGCTGAGAGTGACAGCAGTCGCGGAAGCGGGAGTCAAGGTGATGGCGGGTCCCGCGTCCAGCGGCGTGGGGTTGAATGGACCGTTCGCGCTCGGGTTGGCATTGATTCCCACATAGCAACTCCCGAAGGTCGGCTTGACGTTCTCCCCCGGCGCCAGCGCCGCGATCTGGGCCTGAGTCAACTGGAACATATCAACCTCTGCCCTGCCCGACACTGTCCCTGACGCGGGTCCACCGGCGTTACCCGTAATATTGATGGTTTGTTGAGCCTGCAGAACAAGTACCTTCGCGCTGCTCACGGTGAGGTCAGAGGACGTGATCACTTGAGTCGGGTCGGAGCAGGTGGCGCCATCGGTATCAGCGAGGGCAATGGTTGGCGCGTTGCTCGTGCCATTCGTCGTCTGGACGACAATCGACACATTGCATCCCAAGGGAGCGTCTGGCGGCACCTGGAAGTTGATCTGATCGAGCCCGGGAATCAATCCCGGCGCTCTTCCCCAATAACTCACGGACGGCGACGGAATTCCTCCCACGAACACCTGAGGGGCGTTTCCGATGTTGCCGAACGGCGGAGCGGAGATGTCGTCGCCACCGTTGGGCGTCGGTCCCAGACCGGTGCCCCAGACCGTCAAGATATCTCCAGGCTTGGCGGTATTCGTAGTGGTGACCGGCTTGAAATTGGCGAAGGTCACAGCGGCGTTGGTGAGGACGCCGACCCCATTGTCAGTGAACGGGATTGCGTTGTTGGAAATCCCGAAGTTTGACGGCAACACCGTAATCGGCATATTCCCGGTCTGGCCGTTGTAGGTCAGCGTCATGGTGCCATTGCCCGGGGGCGTATTCGATGGCATCACTGCGACCACGATATCCTGGCGAGTGAAATAAATGGGCGCGTTCACCAGCGCTGGTGTGGGTGACGTGAGCATAATCGCGATCGAGCTCCCGGACAGGCCGGACGCGGATAAGGGAAGTTGCGAAACCGACAGGTCCGCCGGACCCAGATTGCTGCCATACACGGCGAACAGGGAACCCGGCGCGATTCCGTAATTCGGCATGCCTGGCGGGATGTTGCTCGCTACGTTGACCACGCCGGTGATCACCGGCGCCGAGGTCGTATAGGTGACCTGCACGATGGGCCCCGAGTAGGCGAACGTGCCGGTCGCGGAGCCGGCCGTTCCGACAACCGTTGCGACTCCGCCGCCCGGCGCGTTGAACGAGGCGGCATCCAGGACGCCGCTGGTGGCGCTGAGATTCGTTTCCACGATGTCAATCAGGAGCGATCCCTTAGATTGGGAGTAGACGAACGGCGTCTGCAAAACGAGATTGATATCGAATGGGCACGGGCCGGGCGCGGCGCAACCGGAGTCCTTCAGGGCGATGTTGCTGCCGGAGAAAACGAGGGTCTTGTCCGGGCCGACATTCTTTGCGAACGTCGAGCTCATCAGCGTTGCGCTCCCACTTGAATTCGGGAAATTGGGGCTCGACGAGAGATTCACGGTCAGGCTGCCGATGCTGGCGTTAATCGGTCCGGAGCCGGTGGCGGCGCGGAAAGAGATCCCGGTGATGGTGATCGGGTTGGAATGGAACTGCCCGGCCCCGAGCAACTCCTGGAATTCCAGGGACTGAGGCGTTGTGGGATAGGGAGCAGTAGCGTTTCCGGGCCCTAAAGCAGCTCCGTTCGGCACGACAAGAGTGGCACCGAAGGCCAACGACGACCAGGCTATCGGCGCAAAACTGAACAATAGTTTCTTAATGGTTGTCACCACTCCTCCACAAATCACGGTGGCGTTTCCCGAAATCCCCACCCGGGAAATCGAAAGTCCGTGTTTCGCCTCTCAGCTAGAAGTGGCGTAAAGAGGCCGCAAACGACGCCACTCGTTTGGAGATTTTTTTCTGATGCGGTTTAGCGAAGGGTAGCTAGTGTGCGCCGAAGAGCCGCGGCGGCAGTTTCGTCCCCGAGGTTCTGAGCGACGGAGACAGCTTTCTTCAGGTATTCCGCTGCCGTATTTCGATCGATTTCGATTTCGCCCAGCGCTCGATAGCAGTTCAGCAGTTGCTTCTGGGTGAGTTGATCCGATGCCTTGTCCATCGGCGCCAGAATCTCGGCCTGCCGGAGATAATACCGCCGTGCTTCGCTGGTCCGGCTCTGTTTCCGCAACAGATTGCCCATTTGATACAAGCTAAAGGAGTACATGCGGCGGTAGGCTGAGCTTGAAGGGTCGTCTTTCAGGAGCGTTTCACTCAATTCGAGGTCGCGAAGCGACGCCTGTTCGGCGCGGCGTAAGTCGCCTAGGCGCTCCAGTACTGCGCTCTCCTTTGAGAAAGCCACTCCCAGTTCCATCCGAATCTGGGAATTGGCGGGATCAACCCGGAGGAGTGCTTCGTCCATCGGCCTGGTCTTTTCGTACAACGCCAGCGCGGCGTTCAATTGGTTCTTGCCGGCCAACGCATCGCCGAGGTTCCGATAGGCGAGTGCCAGATCTCTCCGGTAGTGGGCATTCTTCTCCGGCGTTGCCGCCGACACCAACCTTTCGCACATGCTTACTTCTTCGCGGTGCATCGCCAGGGCGCCGTCGATGGCGCCGGCCCGCAACAGGGCCTTCCCGGCTCGGGAATAGATAACCGAGAGATCATGCCTGGTGTTTTCATCCATGCCGGCGCTCATAAGCGCGCGAGCTTCTTTCACTGCGCGCTCGCTCCACCGCACCGCTTCATCGAGGCGTCCAAGTTTTGCAAATTCGGTCCCAATACGGCTTTCCACAACGATCTTCGGCTCAGAAAGTTGGGGAGATTGCTTTTCCAGTACGTCCAGCGCGGTCCGATATTCGGCCAATGCGTCTTCATTGCGTTGATCTTCGGAAAGGACATCCCCCATCGATTGATGGAGCAGTGCGATTCGCGTCTGTGCCTCTGGGGCTCTCGTTTTTTCGGCTGAAATCGAATTCCAAATGCGCAGGGCTTCCTGGTAACTCTGCAAGGCCCCAGCACGATCCCCCAGGTCCGCCATCATGGGATTCCCTTGAATATCCCCGACGCGCTCGAATGCCGTCGCCAGTTCGCTCTGCAGTTGGGCGTCGCCGCGCGCTTCCTTCGCCAGCGCACTGAGATATTCGAGGGCTTTGCGGACCACCAGTTGCCGGGCGGCCGTCGATCCCGCCAGCCCTGCGATGGCGTCGTCGAATTCAAACAGGAACGAATTTGCCAGCTTGCGTATTTCTGCGAATCTTCGCTCGGCCAGCGCTCTTTGTGATTGCGCGATACGCGCTTGTGCACGCGTCGCAATGAGACCGCCGGCCAGCGATACAACCACTGCGATGACTGCGGCGAACGTGATTCGATGGCGTCTCATCATCTTTCCGGCACGGTAGGTGAACGTGCTTCGCCGAGCTCGCACCGGCCTGCCATCCAGATGTCTCTCCAAATCCTCCTTGAGTTCGGCCGCAGCCTGGTAACGGCGTTCCGGCTCCTTCCGGAGTGCCTTCATGACGATGGCATCGAGGTCGCCCGACAGCCGTTTTACAAGCTTTTCGCCAGACCCCGGACTCGATGCCGACTTCCGCACTGCCACGCTGGGGATCTGTGGATCCGTTTCGCAGATCGCCCGTTGCAACTCAGGCCACCGGAGAGCCCCATACGGTTTCGCGTCGGTCATCAGCTCGTAAAGGATGACGCCGAGCGAGTACACGTCGCTTGACGTGGTGATCGGCTCGCCTCGCATCTGCTCCGGACTCCCATACATCGGAGTTACCGGGGCCAATCCCGATACCGTCAGATCAATATCATCAGGCCGGGCTTCCTCGGGCATCAGTTTGGCGATACCGAAGTCGAGGAGTTTCACCTTACCGTCTGATGCCACCAAAATATTTTGAGGCTTTAAGTCCCGGTGAACGATCAGGTTTTGATGAGCGTACTGCACCGCGTGGCACACGGTTTGAAAGAGACGAATGCGATCATTAACATCGAGACCGCGATTCCGGCAGTGGACATCAATGGGGACTCCGCCCTCCACGTATTCCATGACGAGATACGGCTGGCCTAGCTTGGTTGTGCCAGCATCATGCAAGGCAACGACGTTCGGATGATTCAGCTTGGCGAGAATCCGGCGCTCCAAACTGAATCTCTGAATGAGCTGCCGGGACAAAAGACCAGGCCGAAGCAGTTTGATTGCAACTTGCCGGTCGAACTCCTGATCGTCGCGCACCGCTTCGTAGACGGTGCCCATACCCCCCTCTCCGATCATGCGCACGATGCGGTACGAACCGATGTGCTCGCCCACCAAGGTCAGGGCGTCGACGCGTGGTGGCGCGGTCTCGTTTTGTAGTGCGTCTTCAGACAGGAGGGATTCTACTTCAGCGCGAAGCGAGGGGTCATCAGAACTCGCAATCGCCAGGAATGCGCTACGCTCTTCTGTCCCGCGCTCAAGCGCTGCCTCGAATGCCGCTGCAATCTGCTGCCACCGCTCCGGCGTCAACCAGACCTCCTACCGTTATCCCCGTCGTGAATCGGTTCCACCGATTATATGGCAAAACGGCTACAATTCAGTAATTCCGGTTTATGGATTCATCCCAGGGCGAAGTCACGCAACTCCTGCATCGTCTTAACGCCGGCGACAAGAGCGCCGCCGAGCAGCTGGTAGGACTCGTTTATGACGAGCTCCGCCGCTTGGCTGCCGCCTGCATGCGCCGGGAACGCGTCGATCACACGCTACAACCGACCGCCTTGGTACATGAAGCATGGCTGCGCCTGGTTGAGCAAAGAGAGTGGAAGCTGGAAAACCGAGCGCACTTCTTCGGAATGGCTGCGCAGTTGATGCGCCGGATCTTAGTCGATCACGCGCGGGCAGCGAGCGCCGAAAAACGCGGCGGAGATCAAGTCATTGTCTCTCTCGAAAATGCCATGGTGGTGGCGGTTGAGCATCCGGCGCAGCTTTTAGAACGTCCACCGCGCCTTGGAACGGCTGGATCACCTGGATCAACGCAGGGCGCGTATTGCGGAAATGCGCTTTTTCGGAGGGCTTTCGGTAGACGAGATTGCGGAGATGAGTGGCGTAGCGCCACGGACAGTTGATCGCCAATGGCGAGCCGCCCGTGCCTGGTTAAGCCGTGAACTGTCCTCAAGCTTCAGTACCGCGATCTGAGAGGACCCCGCGGGCACAGACGGCTGAGGACTTCGATAAGCTTTAGCCGGTCATGAAGCTTACGAAGCACGTATATATGCCGCTGTCGCTGATTCCTCCGTGCGGTGGCCGTTTTTCGGCATGTCGCCAAGGTCGTCTGCAATGGAGTATTCCGTTTTCGCTCGCCATGTATAAGCTCCATGTCTGTCCCCCTCGTCCTACCGTCATAACTCGGACGGGTTCTCAAGGCTCAATTACTTCGAGTACCGGCGGCGCAGCACGATGGCGAGTCCGGCGGCGGTTAACAGCCAGGACACCGGCTCCGGTACGTTCGAACTCGCGGTGGAGTAATTGAGGGCGACGGCGTCATAAGCCGCCTGAAAGTCGTCGCCTACACCCATGTCGCCGTTATCGACGGAAGAAATCAGGATTTCCAGGGGGTCTCCCACCAAGGGACTGGATGCGACCGGGATCACCAGCGTGTCCAGCGCGAAGGAGCCGACCGTTTTGTTGCCGCAAGCGAGGTCGGACAGGATGGAGGCGTTGTCGCTATCCGACCCGATGATGTTGCCACCGGCGAGCAACTCGACGTTGTAATTGGTAAGCGGATGGCTGTCACAGCGGCTTCCAATGTAGATGCTTAAGGTGTAGGTGCCCAATGCAAGATTCGAGCCGAGGATCTGAGAAAGGCTCCCGTCGTTTGTAAAAGCGACGTTCTGTCCATTCGGCACCGAAGGATAGAAGCCTGTGCCCGGAGCCCAGACTCCGACATCGCCCGAGGGGGTCCAGGTCCCATTCAACGGATCGGCATTCACGCACCCGCTGCCTAAGGCATCCGTAGAGATGAACGCGCCCGCGGTCAGAGTGTTGTTGGACGAACAGCCAGCTGCATTCACCACCGTCTCAAAGCTCGGATTGGTGATCGAAACCGGGCCCGCGCTCAACGGGAGCCCCGCCACAGCCGCTGCGAGAATCCAAGTCGCTCTTATCATTATCTTGTGTCCTCCTGCGCTCGAAGCCGCGGACAGCCTGATAGACTGAAGCGGGCGGCATATACAGAATGAAGGTCCGGGCGCCGAAAAGTCCTGTGGAAGCGATCAATCCTCAATGAAACATGGATCAAACGACGATCAAAGCAGATCGCCAAATCTCTCGAAAGACGAGGTTTACGAATTCGACGGCTTTCGGTTGGACGCCGGGGAAAAGACGCTGGTGGAGCGCGGGCAACACGTCGCGCTGACTCCTAAGGCGCTCGACACCCTGATCGCGTTGGTGCGGCGACACGGCCGGGCGGTATCGAAACAAGAGCTGCTGGAGGCGGTCTGGCCGGGGACGTTCGTGGAAGAAGGGATTCTGGCGCAGAATATCCTGACGCTGCGCAAGGCGTTGAAAGAGGATTGGATTGAGACCGTTCCCAGACGTGGATACCGGTTCTCGGCGCCGGTCACCCGGACGAATCGAGACGTGGTTACGCCGCCGCGGCGATGGATCTGGTGGGCAGCCGCGGCCTGCGTCTTGGTGGCGTCGGTCGGCGGGGGATTTCGCTGGCCCTGATGCGGGCGCGGCCGGCGAAGGCGCGAGCCGCGAACGCGGCTATACGGAGCCTGGCGGTGCTGCCGTTCCATTCGATCTCCGCCGACACGCCCTACCTGGGATTGGGGATGGCGGACGTCCTGATCAACCGGCTGGGAACTTTGCGGCAGATTTCGGTGCTGCCGACCAGCGCCATCCGCAAGTTCGGCGACGCCGCGTCGGATCCGGTGGTCGCGGGCCGCGAGCTGGGCGTGGATGCCGTGCTCGAAGGCAACCTGCAGCGCGACGGAGACTTTGTTCGCGCGACCGTGCGACTGCTGCGCATGCCGGACGGCGTCTCGCTGTGGAGCGGTCAATTTGACGAGCGGTATCAAGATTTGTTCACGCTGGAGGATTCGATCGCGGGGCAGGTGGCCACGGGTCTGGTTCTGGATCTTATCGCCAGCGAGCGGGAGCGGCTGAGCCGGCGTTACACCGGCAACGCGGAAGCCTGGCAGGCCTATCTTCGCGGGCGCTACCTGTGGAGCCGCAGAACGCCGGAGACGCACCAGAAGGCGATCGAAGAATTCGAGAAGGCCACGCACATCGACGACCGGTACGCGCCGGCCTATGCTGGCCTGGCGGATGCGTATGCACTGCTCGGATCGAATCCCAATCGCGTGATGCCGCGGCCGGCGGCGATGGCCAAGGCGCGGGCCGCAGCGATGCGGGCGATCGAGCTCGATGGCGACCTCGCCGAAGCGCATACGGCCCTAGCGTTCATCCTGATGCACTACGACTGGAAATGGGTTGAGGCGGAGCAGGAGTTTCAACGCGCGCTGAGCCTGAACCCGAGTTACGCGACGGCGCATCAATGGCACGCTGTGAATCTGCTGGTGACCGGGCATTCGAACGACGCGATTCAGGAATTGAAAAACGCGCAAGCGCTGGACCCGGCGTCGCCCATCATCATGGCGGATCTGGCAGAGGTGTACATTTACACGGGGCGGCTGGATGAGGCGGTATTGGAAAGCCAGCGAGTGCTGGAACTGGATCCATCGTTTTCGCTGGCGCGTTGCTGGCTGGCATGGGCGCTCAACGGACAGCGCCGTTTCGGGAATGCGGCTGCGGTGTTGGGCAAGCGGCAGCCGGAACAGGGGCGACTTGAGAACGATCCGTCCCGACTATCGGCACTGGCTTATCTTTACGCGGCTTCGGGCCGGAAACGCGAAGCCCGGGAGGTCGCGGAACGGCTCCAGCGTCAGGCGGAACAGGATTTCGGACTGTCCTATCTGGTGGCATCCGCATACGCGTGCTCGGGCGATGTGGACGCGATGCTTCAGTGGCTGGAAAAGGCTTTTGCAGAGCGGAGCGGCGCGCTTATCCTCTTAAAAGTGCACCCGATGTTTAGCGAGGTCAGACACGAGGCACGATTCCGGGCGTTCGTGGCCCGGATAGGGCTGCCGTGACGCGAGTGATTCCCCTAAGTTTTGTCGGGTCCTCCATGAGAAGGCTGGTCGAATTGACGGTTGATTTTGCCGGGTATTAAAAAAGGGTAACAATCTAGTTGACTCACCAGGACTCCTGTGCTATACTTGATGCATGGAAACGGTTAACTTCAATTATCCCAGTAGCTTGATGGAAGCCATCCGGGTTTTCTCGGACCCACAAGTCTGCTTGAATGTTGTTGCCGGAGCCAAGTGGGGCGCGCGGGGTCCGGTGTGTCCGCGCTGTGATTCTAAACGGCTTTCGTTTCTCAAAACGCGGCTGATGTGGAAGTGCTTGGAATGCAAGAAACAGTTCTCGGTGAAGGTTGGAACCATCTTCGAGGATTCCCCCGTTGGACTCGACAAATGGCTCTGTGCGATGTGGATGCTGGCCAACTGCAAGAACGGAATCAGTAGCTATGAGATTGGCCGCGCGTTGAAGGTTACGCAGGCTACCGCATGGTTCATGATGCACCGAATCCGTCACGCGCAACAGGGCAGCATCAACAAAATGACCGGAACCATCGAAGCCGATGAGACGTTCATCGGCGGCGCGGCGCGTTTTATGCACAAGCACAAACGCGAAGAAAAGGTACACGGTCGCGGCCCTGGCGGAAAAGAGATCGTATTCGGTTTGCTGGACCGCAAGACCGGTAAGGTTCGCCTTCACCACGTCGAGACGCGGCGCAAGGGCGAACTCACCGGCATCGTGCGTGAGAACGTCCGTAAGGGCTCCGAGGTGATGACCGACGAACTGCTCTCTTACGATGGCTTGGACTCTGACTATGCGCACAAGGTAATCAACCATGCCGAGCAGTACGTTGACGGCAACGTACACACGAACCGGATGGAGAATTTCTGGTCGCTGTTGAAGCGCTCCATCAAGGGCACGTACGTTAGTGTTGAGCCGTTCCATTTATTCAGATACCTTGACGAACAATCCTTCCGCTACAATGAGCGAAAAGCCACGGACGCTGAACGCTTCCAGAAGGTGCTCGCAGGAATAGCGGGCAAGCGCCTGACTTATGCGCGGGTGAAGGGGTGACTCGGATGTCAGAAGTAAAAAACGACAAGGCCGAGGACAACGCAAGGCCGGTGAAGGCAAAGAAGCCGCCTGAATATCGACGGTTTGAGAAGTTACTTAAACAAGTAGTCAAAGCACCTCCGCTACGACGAAAACATGGTTAGAGTGCAGCACTGATCGTGACCTCCAAGCCAACGATGTCACCAGCGAATGTAATAATGGCGAAGCGTGGATTGCACTCCTTGACCTCATGCATCGGAAGCGCACCGTTAGCGAATATTTGCAATTGTTTCAGGATCACCGGCGCGTCGAAATTCAAGTAAATCGTCCACATCCTAATCTGTTTTGGCGCTTGGCCTTTTTTCTCCTGGTGGAGGATTACATGTTGGAGCGTGAACCATCGCCATATGTTTTGCTGCTCAATCATAGTAGCCATCGTTCCAGGTTGACCGAACTGCAACCGCAGAGATGTGGCGACTGGCCCAGGAGTAATCTGTTTGTTGAGCGCGTCAATTTGAATCCGCTGGCTTTTTTCCAGGGCGGTTTCTGACTTTTCTATACGCTCCTTTTCTGATCGTAGCCAAGCGTCCTCTGGTAATACAACCCTCTTACCCTGATAACGAACAAGTTTCTCTCTTGTGCCATCCCCGAAAGAGTATTCGACCTCGATGTACTTATTGTCATCTTGCTCAGCAGGATCACACTTCAAGATATCGTTAGAGGCAAGGAATGTCAGACCTTCACGGGGTAGTGCCGATATAACGTCCAAAACGGATTTTCTACTTAAAACATTTCCCCAAGATGCAGAATGCAGTTTCAGTTTTGAATGCGCGATTTCGTACGCTTCAATTTGCCTTCGTCGTGAATATCTAACATAGATAATGGTCCCGATGAGAGAGCAAATCGACAAGATAGCCAACGCTGACGCCAAGTAAAATGGCGTGTAATCAATTGCCAATGGAATCACTGGATGCTCCTGAACCGGAGATCCCTGCTGTGGCCTCTGTTCCTCCATGATTCGGAGCTGCCGCTCTGATATGTGTGCTGCATGAATCCCGATACCAACACTGATCGGGGTTCCAATTGCGCAGACCCCCGAGAACACAAGCATTGCTTTTGTCGCTCTATCCATCGTCGGCAACACCTCCTCGGAAGCGGCGGATCTGGCAACAACCGCCGTTTGCCGCCTCCGATTGTAGCAGACTCGGGTGAGTCAACTGTGTTGTTGCCCCCATTTATGCTGACTTACGACCAGGCATCAGCGGTAACGAACTTCCATTTTAGCCTTCGTGTTTCGCCTTTGCGAAAGTGCTCGCTTCGGAGGCACGTTGATTTCGGCTCAACGCGCAGCCGCGTCGGAAACCGTCCACCGGTGTAGTCGCCATGTCGTTCAGGTGGCCTGGCCGAAGATCCGTCAAGAGTGAAAACACTCGGACGAAAAAGAAAAGCGCCCAAGGTGAGGTCGCCAGAGACTCCTTCAACACTGGCCGGTATTTAACGACTACTCGTCGAGGGCATCGTAAGATTCGGTTGCCTATTTGTCGATGATCGAGGTATCAATGCCCAAACCGTCCGATTCGCTTCAAGGAACGCTGGATCTGCTCATTTTAAAGACGGTTACCAGAGTACCCGCTCATGGATGGGGAATTGCCAAGCGCATTCAGCTACTCTCAGGGGAAGTCCTCTCGGTTGGGCAGGTGGTCGCTGTACCCGGCGCTACATAGGCTGGAACAGCAAGGCTGGATTAGCGCCGAATGGAAGGAGTCTGATCTCGGCCGTTCAGCCAAGTTCTATTCGCTCACGCGGGAGGGCAAGAGACAGTTAGAACTTGAGCTGAGAAGTTGGGAACGGCTTTCGTCCGCCGTCCAACTTTTGATCGAGAGCGCCTAAGGGAGCGAGAATGCGGCTGCATCGGATCATGGCTCATCGTTTCCGTTCACTATTCCATCGTTCTCGCCTCGAATCGGACATGCAGCGGGGGTTTGATCTTCATATAGGCCAACTCACCAAGAACACAGGCCCGGCACAAAACGCGGAGCATTCGAGTATCTTCCAAGTCCTGCTTGGGTGGACGTCACGACACGTCAGGCGTCAAATTGCCACCCCCCTAGGATGGTGCTCGGCGGCGGCAATGTCCACAAGCGGCGACCGCACACGTTGGTACCATTGCCACTATTCTGGTCGTGCAATCTCCGAGCGTCCGTTCTGTTGTCAACCATCGCTGGTCACGAAATTGCAAACAGACCTCGTGGATTTCATGATGCCTGAAGCCGCTTACCGAGAAGGGCGGGGCTCAAAAACAGCATCCGCCGTACACCACGAGCAAGAGGTTGGCGCCCATTCGGGAGGCAACTGATTCGAATTGACGCGAGCGCTGCGTGTCGCCTTTTTCCCCGATTCATTCGATGAAGCTAACGGAGTTGCCACACTCAGCCGGGAATTCGAAGCATTCACTCTGCGCCAGAAGATTCCGTTCCTAAGCGTCCATAGCGGAGCTCGTACACGGGTGACCTACCAGCAGTCTCTCACTACCATCGAACTCAAGAGGAGCTTGGCGGCGATCCCACTGGACTACGACTTGCGTTGCGACTTGTTGTTGAGTCGGTACAAGAACTGCGTGACCGATCAGCTCCGCTTGTTCCGGGCGGACCTGGTGCATATCACCGGGCCGGGCGATTTTGGCGTGTTAGGGTTTTGGGCAGCTCATTCGCTGGGGATTCCGCTGGTCGCCTCGTGGCACGCAAATCTGCACGAGTACGCGGGCCGGCGCCTGGACAAGCTTTTTTCTAACGTGCCGCCCGTGTGGCGGAAGCGCGTCGCCCAGGCGGGAGAGGATCTTAGCCTGCGTGCGCTGATGCGCTCCTACCGCTTGCCGCGATTCCTGATGGCACCCAATGAATCCATGATTCATCTATTGCAGCAGCTCACGGGGAGGCCCACTTTCTTTATGCCTCATGGAGTAGATACGGAAGTTTATTCACCTACTCGCCGCGGACCGCCGACCGGCGCGTTTTGCATTGGTTATGTGGGACGTCTGACTCCGGAAAAGAACGTTCGCTTGTTCGCGGAGTTAGAGCGAAGCCTGGTAGCGCCGGCCAAAGGAATTTCCGGTTGTTGTTGATTGGAGCAGGAAGCGAAAAGGAATGGCTCAAGAAGACCCTTCAATCTGCCGAACTGCCCGGCATTCTGCGTGGGAAAGCGCTTGCGGAAGCGTATTCCAGGATGGACGTGTTCGTGTTTCCATGCCGAACGGACACTTTCGGGCTGGTGCTGCTCGAAGCAATGGCATCGGGAGTTCCGGTAGTCGTCTGTCCGGAGACTGGCGTCCGCGTGGGAGTTCAACACCAAATAACAGGGTTCCTTGCAAAGGACATCGAAGCAGTCACGCTGAGCGTCCTTCAGCTCATGAAAGACGAAGCACTGCGCGGCGAGATGGGTCGCGGGGCTCGCCGACTCGCGTGCTTCCAGTCCTGGTCTGGAGTGTTCGAGCATGTGTACCGGACATATGAGAGGGGTCTGGAAGAATGTGGCCTGGTAGCTCCTAATCTAGGTAGATCGAAGGCTTGACCAAATCATGAACGTCAGCGACGATGCGAGCACCGGGGGCCTGCGCGGCGCGCGGCGACACGGACATGAAGATCAGACTTTCAAACCGCTGTTGCCGTTGATTAGGTGATTCTTGCGCAGTCTCATATGCTTGAGTTCCCGGAGCTATCTGTGCTCCTGCGAGTCATGCTGAACCAGGGATAATCGCATCGAAGTTACGACGAAGTTGGCGCACACTTCGGCCGGGAATCCGGCAGTTTGCCGGGTCTAAGGGAAATCGAGATTCCCTGCTGCCCATGCAATGGTACTCATTCTGGACCAGAGCGCCCGTTTTGTCTGTGAAAATTGTGCGATAACTCAGTACACAGTGGGTTATGACGCATCCGAACGCAACTAACTCGCTTAGAACTCTTTGACTCCAATACAAAAGTGCAGTGGAACGTTACGTGCCCAAGCCTTCTGACATGCTGCAGATCAAGCGCATTCTGTTTCCGCTCGACTTTTCCGAGCAAACCTATGCGACGGCTCCGTTTGTCGGTGCTATGGCCAGTCGATTTGGTGCACAGCTAATCCTATTGAGCGTCGTACCGGGCGAATCCGCCCTGACTGATGCTGCGCCATTGATGGAGGACTTGGAGCCCCGCATGGATGGCGTCTTTCGGAAAGCGTTTGCGCACCTAGATGTCAAGCGAATAGTGGAGTTGGGTGAACCAGCCGAGGTGATCGCGAGGTTCGCGGACACGCAGGGCGTCGACATTATTATGATGCCCACCCACGGCTACGGGCCACTTCGTCGTCTATTGCTCGGCTCGGTAACTGCCAAGGTTGTACATGACGCCCAGTGTCCCGTGTGGACCAATGTCCATAACGACCAGCCCGAGCTGGCCGCGGACCCTATTCCGCAAACAGTGGTTTGCGGGATAGAACGGACCTCGGAGAGCTCGCCGGTGATGGAGTGGGCGGCGCAGTTTGCCGAACAGGTCGGCGCATGCCTTCGATTCGTTCATGTCATAGCCATACCAGACGAACCGTCGCTGCACCTCACCGAGCGGAAGCTGGATCGGATGGTACTGGAGGCGCTGGGGAATGTCGAGAGCCTTCAGAGCAGGACTGGCGTGAAAGCACCGACCTCGGTTGTGATCGGCAAAATCGGGAGTCGATTTTGTGAGGAAGCGCAGCTGCACCGGGCGGACGTAGTCGTGATCGGTCGGGGCAAGGTTGACGATTTTGGCCGGTTGGGCAAGAACGCGTACGACATTATCCGTCGTGCACCATGCCCTGTAATCAACGTTTAGCAGGCAACCAAAACGGAACCCGCCTAGTTCTTCACGAGATGTCTCTCTCCACTGGGAAGGAGAAATCATGGCGTCCGGGAAAGGGCTTTTCGTGTGCCCGCCTGATCGCGCAGGATGATGCGTTGCTGGAGGACAGACTCACGAGGCGATCAGCGGTTTGAGTCGCTTTGAGTCGCTCCTTCAAGAGCTGAGCGTCACGGAAGACACGCGTTTCAACGAGCAATTCAGACGATCGCTAACAAGGAATTCACTTAGACAAGTCAAAATCCAGCGTCGTGTCGCCTGAAACCGTGATGCGCGTGGACGCGGTCTTGAGCTCCTCATGCCATGCCGTGACCGTGTAGCTGCCATTCGGAACGCCGGCAATCCGGTAGGCTCCCGATGCGTCGGTTTCGGCGAAAAACGGGGTCGGGGTCACGACGATGTAACCCGACATCTCGGCGTGGACGTTGCACAGCAGCGGCACGATCCCAGGCGCATCGAATCTGAACGCGCGCTTCTGCCCCACGGGCCATGTCCCCATATTGTGGCCCATTTTTTTGTTTCCGTTGATGGAGGGCCAGTAAATGTTGTGAGGTAAATTGTCGCTGTTGAGAAATTCGACCGTGGTTCCCACTGGCACGGCTAGAACATGGGGCTGGAACGTGCGCGACTTCTGGTCCATGATGAAAGTTTTCGCGGGAGCTGGAAAGGTCTTGCCGGGAATGGCTTCCAGGTACACCACAGAAAGACCCTTCCCGCCGCTGACTTTTCCGGTAATGTCCCCGCCTTTGATTGTCAGGCACTCTGCCGTGATGAAGATAATGAGCCTGAGAAATCGTGAGAGCATCTGGGATGGCATAGGTCCCTTCCTTCCTCATTGCTCGCCGGGAATTTAACGCCCGAGTCATTCCCGGTTCTGTGCTCTCACGCAAATCAGTGACCAAAACGTAATTCGCAGGAGACCAAGTATCGTCAGCTACACGTATTGCATAAGATTCATGAATTGAGTCATGACACCCTAAAACCGTGCCAGACGGTGCGCCATTAGGCCAGGATGCTTTGAAATAACCCAAGGCCTGGATTTCATTCAAGCCATGGTGATGAAGGGCTTCCCAATCGGCCTGAAGATTGCTTAAACACCTTAACCAAGGGAGCGAATCCGATGAGGCGAACTTTCCTGGCCGCTTCAGGCCTTTTTTTCGCGACCTGCGCGAACCATCTTAATGCCGGTGACGCGCAACGCGGCGCCGCCGTATTGAGAAACGAAAATTGTCTGCGCTGCCACAGTGTTCGCGCCAACGACATTCCGCGCTTCGGCCAGCAGGGAGAGGGTGGCAACACGGCTCCCGACCTGAGCCACCCCATGGGCCGGCGATTCACCCCCGCTGTTCTGGCGAGCTTAATGTGGAACCACGCGCCAGTCATGTGGGCCTCCATGAAAGACCAGGGAATCGAACGCCCTCAGGTGAGCGAGCAGGACGGCGACGACCTGTTTGCCTACTTCTTCTCTATTCGTTTCTTTGAGAAACCGGGGGAAGCGGAGCGCGGCAAGCAGGTCTTCGACGCCAAACACTGTGCCGAATGCCACTCGCTCGATCAGCCCGGCAGCGGCCCCGGCCACCCGGTCAGCACCTGGAAATCGCTGAGCGATCCGATTCTGCTGGTTCACGATATGTGGGACCACGTCGAGGCGATGCAGAACGCGCTGGCCGAACACAAGCGCGGCTGGGTGACCCTCAGCGGGCAGGAACTGACAGACCTGTCACTGTACTTGCAGAATCTACCGCAAATTCCGAAAGCGCCCGGGGAGTTTTCGTTGCCCGACCCGGCATCCGGCGAGGCAGCATTCAAAGCAACGTGCATCCGCTGCCACACGGGCTCCATGTCTCTGGAGACTCGTCTGTCGAATATGACGTTGCTCGATGTTGCCGCCGTCATGTGGAACCACATTCCTAAAATGAAAGATGTTCCACGAACAAGCCAGGAAGATATGCGGAAGATCGTCGCTTACATCTGGGAGCGCCAGTACTTAGGACCTCCGGGCAATGCAGCGCGAGGCGCGCGCGTCTTCGAAGCGAAGCACTGCGCCGCCTGCCATAACGACCCGCAGTCGGGTGCGCCGAAGCTGCCGGGAAGAAACGTTGGCTATACAACGAGTACGATGATCCATGTGCTTTGGACACACGGCCCGCAGATGCTCGATAAAATGAAGCAAAAGGGTTTGGCTTGGCCGCACTTAGCGCCTGATGATGTTTCGAACGTGGTCGCGTACCTGAACTCCCGCTCTTGACGCACGACCGGCTCGGCATTTCAAGCAAGTTTCTCCGTGATTCTGCGCGATTTGACGCAGCGATGACGTTTGGAGTCCGATACCAAGTGGCTCCCGAACTCGAACGATAACCCGCTTCTGGACTCCACTGTGCCCTTTAGAGTGAAAGGCACTTTCTGCCAGCCGCCTGCTCGACTTCCGATGGTCATCCAAATGCTACCCGAAGTTCAATGTTTTCGAAAATCTCAAACGAGAAGAGGCGATTATGCTGCCCAGGCTCGGTAGAACTTTAATTCCCAGCGTCGTTGCAGGAGCCGCAGTGCTCATGTTGTTCGGCACATCGAAGAGCTACGCGATTCCTCCTTTCGCGCGAAAGTATCAGACATCTTGCCAGACGTGCCATATCGACTTTCCCAAGTTGAACGATTTCGGCAAGGCATTCAAGGACGCCGGCTTCAAGTTTCCCACCGACGATGAGACCTACATCAAGGAACCGCCGGTGATGCTGGGCGCTCCCGCGACCAAAGACTCATTCCCCAATTCGATCTGGCCTGGCGAGATTCCCGGCATGCCCCCGGTGGGACTTCGGTACAACCAGTTCTTTCAGTACACGGGATCGAATCGAAACCAGTTCAATTCGCTGGCGGCTCCGGGGACCGTGCCGGGACTGATTCCCGCGACGGATTTCCAGGCGGGATTCTTCAGCATCTTCACCGCGGGAAATTTCGGAAGCGACATCGCGTTCTGGGTGGACGACGACCTCAGCGTCTCCGGCGACAACAGCGCGGGTGGATTGGGCGACGCCTATCTGAAGTTCGTCAACATCGGACGGTTTATGAAATTGCCGAAGGATTCGCTGTCTCTTGCGCACCGGCCAATTCGAGCTGGACTTGCCGTTCACGCAAGCCCGGACAATCAACCTGAGCCCTTATGACATTTATCAGGAAGCCAATATCGGCGCGGCGATTCCGGGAGCGCAGCAACAGAACGTCAACAATCAGTTTAGCCTTCGCGCAGTGTGGCGCGAGGCATCGAACTCAGCGGCGGACATCTTTACGGCGGGTATCACTACTCGGTCGCGGTTTTCGATCAGAACACGACCGGAGTCTCTCAGGCGGCGAATCTGTTCCCGTATGTTCCTTCCGCTACTGCGAGCGCGAACGGTGGAGTCGGGTTCAGTTCCGATTCCGGTTTCAAGAACATCTATGCCCGCGCGTCCTACCGCTTTAATCTGGAGCGCGATCCCAAAAGCCGGCACGACATTCAGGCAGCCGGGAAGACCGGGCCTCACGATCACACGTACTTGAACCTGGGGACCTTCTACATGTATGGGGACTCGCTTCAGAGGCTTGCCGGGGCGACGGTGGGCAGCGTCACCCCGATCCTCAATAACAACGAGCCATATTATCGTGTCGGCGGCGACTTCAGCTTTAACTATCGGACCTTCAACGTGTACGGATTGTACATGTTCGGCCACGACTCGAACGTGCTGCCGGTGGACGCGTCGGGCGCGCTGATCCCGTTGCCGCTGAGCTCGAGCAACGCGACAGTCGCCGGGTTCGTGCCCGGCATTGCCGCAACATTCAGCGGAGGCTTTGTGCAAGCGGATTATTTGGTGCTCCCCTGGATCATGACGATCATGCGCTGGGATCAGGTGAACTCCTCGGCGGACCGAATCAATGGCCTGCAGTTCGCGACGGACACGTCGTATTTCGCCCCATTTAACAGCAGTCGGGACCGATTTACGCCGGGCGTGCAGTTCCTGATTCACGCCAACATCAAGGCTTCCTTCGAATACCAGATCCGGCCGCGGCAGTTCGTAACACTCGCGACCCTGGCGAACGGTAACCCAGTCGCTGCGAACCCGTTCCGCGTGAATACGGCGCTGTTCGCGCTCGAATTCGTTTACTAACCTTAGGAGAAATTAAGAACAATGAAACGACCTATTGAATGCTTCCTGTTCGTATCGACCACGATCCTGGCGAGCGGCGGCGTAATTTCAGGCACCGTCAGTCCAGGCAAGGCGGGGTCGGTCGTATATATAGAAGCAATTCCAGGGAAAACATTCCCAGCACCGGCCAAGCCGTTAGTCATGGATCAGAAGTCGCTGCTGTTTCAGCCGCACGTGCTGGCAGTATCGCTGGGTGCGACGGTGCAATTCCTGAACAGCGATAAGGTGCAGCACAACATCTTCTGGCCGTCGATTAGCGGAAATAAGAAGATGAGTCACAACATGGGGACTTGGCCGACCGGAGAGAAGCGTTCGTTCAAATTTGACACGCCCGGCGTCGTGCCGCTGCTGTGCAACGTGCATCCGGAGATGTCCGGATTCATCATTGTGTCGCCGACCCCATATTTCGCCGAGACAGATGCATCCGGAAATTTCAAGATCGCCGATGTGCCGGATGGAAGCTACACGGTCTCGGCCTGGCACGAGGGCATGAAGATCCAATCCAAGCCGGTGACCGTTTCCGGCAACGCGACAGTGGAGTTCAGTCTGACGAAGTAGCGTTCGCGTGGCAGGAGCGTTCATCATGCTTGAACGGCTGAGAAATAAACGCGTCGATCGCGAGTGGCTCAACACGAACTTCCCGTGCATGATGGCATGCCCCGCGGGTACCAACGCGGGGCGGTACGTGTCGCTGATCGCGGAGGGGCGTTTCGAGGAGGCGTACCGCTACGCGCGCGATCCGAACCCGATGGCGAGCGTCTGTGGCCGCGTGTGCGCGCATCCGTGCGAGACCGCTTGCCGCCGCGGCGCTATCGACCGGCCGATCTCGATCCGGGCGCTGAAGCGCTTTCTCACGGAACGCTACGGGCCGGAATCGCGCCATCCTCTCGAAGCCAAGAAGTGCAGCGCTCCAAAGCTACATTACAAGGTCGCGATCATCGGTAGCGGACCGGTCGGGCTGTCGGCGGCGCACGATCTGGCGCTGATGGGATATTCGGTCACGATCTTCGAAGCCGCGCAGGTCGCCGGCGGAATGCTGCACTTGGGCATTCCGGAGTATCGACTTCCGCGCGCCGTGGTCGAGGCGCAGATTCGCGAAATTCTGGAAACCGGGGATGTCACGCTCAAATTGAATTCGGCGGCGGGCCGGGATTTCACAATCTCGCAATTGCGCGAGCGGGGCTTCGACGCCGTCGTGCTCGCGGTCGGGGCGCATCGCAGCCGCGACCTCTCGATTCCCGGCGTCGACCTGGACGGAGTCCATAAGGGAATCGAGTTTCTTCTGAACGCGAACCTCGGGTACCGGTTCAGCATCGGCCAAAAAGTGGTCGTGATCGGCGGAGGAAACGTAGCCATGGACGTGGCACGCTCCGCCGTTCGTGAAGTGCTGAAGCAGCACCGGGTCGATCTGGAGGGCGCGACGCCTATCGACGAAAACATCGCCGCAGTCGCCACGCGCGAAATGGTTGACGTCTCGCTCTCGGCACTTCGGATGGGCGCGCGAGAGGTCAGCATCGTGTGCCTGGAACGGCGCGAAGAGATGCCGGCAGCGGCCGAGGAAATCGAAGAGGCAGAGGTCGAGGGCGTCCGTTTGCACGACGGGCGAGGTCCTAAGCGCGTGCTGGGTCGCGATGGCAAGGTGGTGGGACTGGAGACCGTCCGAACAAAATCGGTATTCGACGCGCAAGGAAAATTCAACCCGTCGTTTGAGGAGCGCAGCGAATCGACGATCGAGTGTGACACCGTGATTCTGGCGATAGGCCAAGCTCCACGGCTCGATTTCCTGAGGCCGGAGGATGGCGTCGACATATCGCCTCGCGGCCTCATCGTGACCGACCGCCGCACGTTGATGACAAGCGCCCCAGGCGTCTTCGCCGGAGGGGATTGCGTTTTCGGACCGCGGCTGATTATCGACAGCGTGGGCGATGGCAAGCGCATCGCCATCGGCATCGACGAGTACCTCACCGGGCGCGCCCATCCCGATCCCGAAATCGAAGTTGAGATTCTGTCGCATCACAGGATGTTCCCGGACTACATGGAGATCGGTCGGCAGCCGATCCCCATGCTTCCGCTCGACCGGCGCACCGGGGTTACGGAAGTCGAGCTGGTCTATGACGAGGAGTCCGCGATGCGCGAGGCGCGGCGGTGCCTGCGCTGCTGGGTCAATACGGTCTTCGAGGGCAATGAACCGGACGGATCGCAATGCATTCTCTGCGGCGGCTGCGTCGATGTGTGCCCCGAGAACTGCATTCAGCTTGTGTCGCTCGACCGGATCGAGTTCCCCTCTGACGTGCTGGACCAAATTCGCCACGACAGCGAGATCTTCCACGTGGAACTCGACGACGTGGCCGCTGAGGAGCTTGGGATCATCTCCGGCGCGGCCATGCTCAAAGATGAAACGCGCTGTATCCGCTGCGGCCTTTGCGCAGAGCGATGCCCGGTGAATGTAATCACGATGGAAGCGTACTCGATGCGGCTACAGGATCGCGAGCCGGCCGTTCCAATGCCAGGAGAATAGGATGCCAGACGACGTAAGAAAGCCAGAGGGCGGCAATACTCCATGCCAGGAATGCAACCGCCGCAAATTCACGAAAATCGGCGTGGGATCGATCGCCATTGTCGGGGCTGGGTCGGCCGTGTTCGGCTACGAATTCCTCTCGCCGAACGTGCTCTATGAGCCCTCGCCGATCGTGGACGCCGGAAAGCCGGACCGCTACCCGCCGGATTCTGTGACCCCGGATACGCAAAGCGGGATTTACATCGTGCACGGAGCGCAAGGCATTTATACGCTTTCGGCCGTGTGCACCCACCTCGGGTGCCTCACGGCGTGGAAACCGGAGCTCGGCATTATCGCCTGTCCGTGCCACGGCAGTAAGTTCCATATCGATGGAGTCAGATTCGACGGCCCGGCTCCGCGCCCTCTGCCCTGGCTAAAGACGTGGGTGGACGACGACGGAAACCTGCTCATCGACCGCTCCGAGCCGCTCGCGCAAAAGCAGTTCGTGAGGATCTAACATGGCCAATCTCCTTGGGGAACTCGCCGGATTGCGCAATACGCGGGTTTGGCGCTCGGTGTTCCGGGCCGGAAGTGGCGAAAGCAATCTTCACCGGTCGCTCGCGGTCCAGCAGAACGTTTTTCTTCACTTAGCGTCCGTCAAGGTCCGGCGGCGCGCGCTGGAGTTCGGCGTCACCTGGTATCTCGGGACGCTGAGCCTGGGATGCTTTCTGATTCTGACGGTGACCGGCATTCTGCTGATGCTGTATTACCATCCTTCGGTTCCGCAAGCCTACGCGGACATGAAGGATCTGCAGTTCGTCGTTTCGGCGGGCGTGTTTTTGCGAAATCTGCACCGCTGGTCGGCGCATGCGATGGTGCTACTAGTGTTCGCGCACATGTTCAAAGTGTTCTATCGCGGCGCGTATCGCCCGCCGCGCGAATTCAACTGGGTTATCGGAGTCATTCTGCTGATGGTCACGCTGTTTCTCAGCTACACAGGCTACCTTTTGCCGTGGGATCAGCTTGCGTTCTGGGCGATCACTGTCGGTTCCAATATTCTTTCGGCGGTACCGCTGCTGGGCGCGAAAATCCGATTTCTCATTCTGGGCGGCCACACCGTGAACGCCAACGCCCTGCTGCGATTTTATGTATTGCACTGCGTGATTCTGCCGCTCATCGCCGTGCTGTTCCTGGCCGTTCACTTCTGGCGGATTCGCAAAGACGGGGGACTGTACACCGGGGAGAAGACCGATGAGTGATCCGAAGGACTTCGCGGCGTCGATGGATTCGGACAGCCGCCGCACTCCGATGCGGGTGGCGTTCGTCACGCGGCGCACTTCGCCACAGGTCCAGGCGCGGGACGACAAATACGTAATGACCTACCCGGAGGTCCTGTTGCGGGCGGCCATCGCGGTAGAGGCGGTCCTGCTCGCGCTTGCGTTGCTGTCGCTGTTCTGGGACGCGCCGCTCGAAGGGCTGGCCGATCCGATGCAGACGCCGAATCCGGCCAAGGCTCCCTGGTACTTCCTCGGCCTTCAGGAGCTTCTGCATTATTTCCCGCCGGTGGTCGGAGGTGTTTTGATTCCGACCCTGGTGGTCCTGGCGCTGATCGTGATTCCTTATTTCGGCATCAACATTGAGGCCGAAGGTTTTTGGATTCGGAACCGGGATAAGAAGATGCGCATGTTGGCGACAATCGTCGCCGCCATGGTGATGTTTCTGGCTTGGTTCGACGTTTAGGCGGTACTCGTCCCGACTGTATTGATCGCCGGAGTCATGTTTCTCGGGGCTTTCCCGTCGCCGCAACCTGGAGCATTCCTGCGGTGGCTGAATCTGAAGCCGCTTTCGTTCTGGATCATGTCCTGGTTTCTGACCGCCTCGATCATATTGACGGTATCTGGGGACGTTTTTCCGGGGTGCGGGTTGGGCGTTGGTCTGGCCGTGGGGGGCGGAATGAGTCTGCGAAAAAAAATCCTCTCGGCCGGTCGCTTCCTGTTCGGAGACAGCGCGCGTGCGTTCGGGTCGTTAAGCATTGTTCTGTTGCTGGTGCTCGCGATCGTACCCGCTAAGGATCACTTTCGCGAATGGCTGCACTACCAGAACGAATACCAAAGCCTGATTCGCAATCGCAGCGACGGTGTGTCGCTAGCGCGGCGATTTCAGGGAGGTGTGCAACAGATCTGGCTGCCGGACTTGGGCGTCGTCGACCGTTGCGCGACTTGTCACGTCGCCCTGAAGGAAGCCTCGCTCGCCGGCATCGGGACGCAGCCATTCCAACCGCATCCGCCGATTCCGCATTCTTTGACCGAGTTCGGATGCGTGATGTGCCATCGGGGGCAAGGCGCGGCGACTACGGTCGAGGAAGCCCACAGCAGCACACTGGCCTGGGAACAGCCGATCCTGCCGGCGCGCTACGTCGAATCGAGCTGTGGCCAGTGCCACGAGCGGCCGCTCACCGGAACGCCGCAACTCAATGCCGGAAGAACCATGCTGGCCCGCTACGGCTGCGTGCATTGCCATAAGGTGACATCGCCGGAAGACCGCACGATGATCGCGACCGACGATCCGCCCTCGCTCAAACACATCGCCGCGAAGACCACTCGGGAGTGGATCTTCGCGTGGATCAAGAATCCGCAGTCCTACGCCGCGACGGCCACCATGCCAAACTTCCAGCTAAGCGACGATGACGCGCGCGATATTTCCGCGTTCCTCATCAGCCAAAGCACGCCCTATATTGCAGATACGGATCGAAAGACTCCGCCGGTCCCGGCCAAAGACGACGCTGCCGCGCTGCAACAAGGATCGAGCGTGTACGGAGAATCGTTCTGCGCCTCCTGCCACGCGATGCAAAACGCCGCGGGGCTGATGGTGGGCGGCAATGTCGGACCGGAACTGACGCGAGTCGGCTCGAAGGCCAAGCCGGAGTGGCTGGCGGAATGGCTGCGCAATCCCAAGGTTTACGATCCCGGTACCGCCATGCCGCACTTCCGTTTCGAGGCGAAGGACATCGGCCTGCTGATGGGATTTCTCGCGAGCAAGACCGACCCCGATTTTATCGCTAACGTTCATTTGGACGCCGCCACGCCTGCGCAAATCGCCCACGGCAAGGCTCTGGTGGTCGAGCGCGGGTGCGCGGTCTGCCACGAGATCAACGGCGTCGCCCACCAGGACAACTTCGCTCCCGAATTGACCGCCGTGGGAAGCCTGCCGCTCTCGAAAATCGTGTTCGTGCCCGGGATGTCGCACACGCTGCCCGATTACATCTCGGCCAAGATCCGAAAGCCTCGCTCGTTCGGAAACGCGCTGAAGATGCCGCAATTCACTTTGTCGGATTCGCAAGTGGACGCGCTGGTTACGGCGCTTCTGGCGCAAACCAGCCGCGCGCAAAACTCTTCCGGCCGCGTTGCGAATTCCGGCAGCGGAGCCTTCCACCTATCAGCCGGCTGGGCGGGCGGGCCAGTTGATGACCGACTTGCGCTGTTTCAGTTGCCACGCGATCAACGGTCGGGGCGGCGATATGGCGCCGGACCTGACGTGGGAAGGCAGTTCGGTGCAACGAATCTGGCTGGTGAAGTTCCTCAAAGCTCCGAACACGCTCCGGCCCGCGCTTATCCGCCGCATGCCGAAGTTCAACCTTACCGACGAGGAGGCCAACGTTCTGGCCGACTACATCATGACCGTGTACCAGACGCCAGCATTCGATCGCGACCAGATCGATACGTCAAAACTCAGCGCCGCCGATGCCAACCAAGGCAGGGATCTTTACTACGGCAAGTACGCCTGCAACTCGTGCCACATTCTCGATCCGAACAAGGACAAGGGCTATATCGGACCAACCCTGACGCAGGTGGGATTGAGGCTGAACGCGGCATGGATCTTCCACTGGCTGAAGAACGCACAGGCGCTGCGTCCGGGCACCATGGAGTTGAACTGGAACATGAGTGACGATGACGCGCGCGCCATCACGGCGTTTCTGATGCAGCAGAAGGCCGCTCCCAAGCAAGGAGCATCGAAATGAAGCGAACGCTGATCGCCTTTGCGTTGCTAGCGGCGGGATGTCGCCGGATTCCCCCATCCGCGCCGGCGGCCTCGGCTCTCGGCGTCGCGATCGTCGACATCAGCGGGGAACAGCAAATTGCTGGCGTGGGCGCGGCGCTGGATCAACCGGTGGTGGCTCAGGTCAACGATGCGCAGGGCAACGGAATCGCAGGCGCGCTGGTGGAATTCACTGCGGCCCCCGGCGTGGTCTTCAATCCGCCCTCGGGACTTACCGGAACAGACGGCCAGTTCAGCTCAGCGGTTCGGCTCGGCGGCATATCCGGAAGATATTCACTGGTTGCAACCACCCGCGATAAGGCCGGGAAACCGCTTCGGGTGACGTTCGCCGAGATTGCCCTCGATTACCAGCAGACGCTGGGGCGCGTATTGAATGAGAAATATTGCTCTCGATGCCACAATCCCGAATCCACCGCCGAGAGAGTATCGAATCACGATAACTTGAGCGTACCGCCGCACGCTTTCTCCGATGGGGCGACGTTGAACCAGATCAGTCCTGCGAACCTCATCGCGATCATTAGTCATGGTGGCCCGGCTCTGGGCAAATCTCCGGAGATGCCGCCGTACAGTCCCACGCTTTCCGCGAGCTGATATCGACGCTTTGGCGGCTTATATCCGCGCGGTCGCCGATCCGCCGTATCGTCCCCAAGGAGTGTTCTATGCGAATCCCTAGTTCGAGCCTTCTGGCTACGATGTTGACCGCCTTCGGCGTGCCATGCTGCGGCGCAAGTCTTGTCGCCGGCCGAGATTGCGGACCCGACAATCCGCGGTCTTCAACAGACCCATTTGGATGAGTTGCATGCGATTACCTCGGCGCTCGCCGGCCATAAGTTTCCATATCATTTCTATTTCAGCCGCAGACTGGACCTCAGCGAACGCGAGCAGGAGCGCAGCGATCAGCGCTCGATTCAGTTCGATAGGTTTCAAGGGCAGATCGTACTCAAGATCACGGGGAACTACTTCGCGGCATATGCCGCCGAGCGGATGACCAACGAAGAGCGCGCCCGCCAGACCTATCGCGAGGTAATGCTGCCGATTTTGCAGGCGGCCCAGTCCGCGCTCGCGCGGGCCGAAGTTCCCGAAGCGTTCGCGCTGGAGATTTCCCACCACGTTATCAGAAAAGTGTTGGGCGTCGAGACTGAAACGCCGGAAAACGTTGTCCTGATTTTGCCGAAAGCATCGGCCCAACGCTTGGCGGAGGCTCACGATGAAGCTGGCCGCGCCGCCGCGGTCCTGCAGGGAACCGCGTACCTCAATGGCGCTCCCGTATCGTTCTGGCCCGGCGAGGTGAAGGACAGCCCCACGATCCCAGAATCCGCCGCTCCGTCCGCCCCGGCCACTCCTGCCTCGCCTTCCGCTCCCGCTGCTCCTCCGACGCCCGCCACGCCGCTGCCTCCCTCGAATGCGCCCACGAAACTAGACGCGGAATATAGCGACGCATTCGCCAAGATGATGAAGGAACTCGATTCGCAGGCGCACTTCGTGCCCCATGCTCCACCATCCTTCATCGCGTTTCGTGGCGGCCAATATCTTCAGATACCAATCACGACGACCTTAGCGGCCTCCGATTCCGGCTCGCAATACAAACTGGCAGCGCTTGCCTTCGATCACCACGTCGCGCATCTGATCCGCCCTGTTCTTGCCTACTTTAAGGACAGCGCTGACTTTACGGGCATTGATTTCAGCTCCACCGTCCGGCTCGCCGGCGCTAGCGTTCAGGGCGAAGATGGAACGGCAGTGGAATTCATATTTCCGTTGAGCGCTCTGCGCCGCTATGAGCAATTCGACCTCACGGGCCAACAACTGCTCGACGCAGGCGTCGTGCTGATCAACGGCGAGCGCGCGGGTATCGACCTTCAATCCGCGGAGGCCAACAGCCGATCACCGGAATGACAGTCACCGCACAACACGCTCCTCAGAAGAGATGGCGTACTTAAAGATGTCGCACTTACGAACCGCGATGCGACATCCGCCCTCTATCATCGGCATGGAGGTACTCCAATGCCTGCTTCTCCCCCGTCCAATGTCGGGAACTGCCCATTTTGCGACATTCTTAAGGGGTCGTCTCGAACCGGGACCCTGCCGCATCAGAGCAGGGTGACCGGTAAGACGCCGGTTCGAATCGAGCGTTGGTGCCAGTCAGCCAAGTACAGGAAGACAAGGCACTGGTGTGTGGAGTGCACGGTTCGTTTGCCACAGCTATGCGGCTTGCTGATCCGGGACCCGAACGCATTGCACCTGGATGCAGGGCAATGGGTTTCTGATAGATGATGAACTGGTGAAGGGAGATCAAATTGAGAGCGCCGAAGTCGACGGCCTCCGCCGGAAGTGTCTCCAGTTAGCGGAGGAAAACGTACGGCTTCGAAGTCTCCTTGCTCAACACGGCATTGCGCCGGGGTCCGTTCCGAGGCCGACGCAGCGACCAGTGGACCCGGCCCCGGAGAGGCACAAGCTCAGCACCGCGGGAAAGGTTGCGTTGTTCAGGTCCCTATTCCGCGGGCGCGATGACGTCTACGCGCAGAGGTGGGAGAGTCCTGATGGTCGCTCCGGCTACTCGCCGCGAACCGAGCGTGACTGGAAGGCGTACAACGCAGCCAGGGCCGAGGACCGAAAACGTGTCGATAAAGAAACCCGCAAGAATATTCCGCTGACTGACGAAGCAATTCATGCTCATCTCGCGGGCAAACAAACGCTTGGCGTGTATTCGCTCCTGCTGGACGAAACCTGTTGGTTTCTCGCCGTTGACTTCGACAAAAAGACATGGAAGGAGGACGCGTTGGCGTTCCTCGCAACTTGTCGCGAGTTGAGCGTGCCCGCGGCGTTGGAGCGTTCTCGTTCCGGCAACGGTGCGCACATCTGGTTCTTCTTCGACCGCCCTGTTCCCGCCGGCGTGGCCCGAAGACTGGGTTCGTTGCTGCTCACGCGAACGATGGAACGACGTCATCAATTGGGCCTTGATTCGTACGATCGATTTTTCCCCAATCAAGATACGATGCCAAAAGGTGGCTTCGGCAACCTAATCGCTCTACCGCTTCAGAAGATCCCTCGCGAATCTGGATTCACGGAATTTCTCGATGACGAATTGCGGCCGCATGCTGACCAGTGGAGCTACCTCGCGTCTCTTCAGCGCATGGCCCAGTCCGCAGCGGAGCGGTTGATTTCGGACGCCCTCCAGCATGGCGATTTGATCGGCGTTCGAACCGCCAGCATCGACGACGAGAAAGCACCCGATCCATGGACGTTGCCTCCTTCCCGGAAGCAGCGGGACAAGCCTATCAAAGAGCCACTCCCATCGACGATCGAAATCGTTCGATCTAACCTAATTTTTATCGAAAAGAAGGCGTTGCCGCCGGAAATGCTGAACTGCCTTCTCCGGATCGCGGCGTTCCAGAATCCGGAATTTTACAAGGCACAGGCAATGCGGCTCTCGACTTTCGACAAGCCGCGCGTCATCGCTTGCGGAGAAGACTTACCTCGGCACGTGGCGTTGCCTCGCGGTTGTCTGACGGAAGTTCTTTCGCTTCTGGAAGGAAACGGCATCAAAACGATCGTGCATGACGAGCGCTTTGCGGGTACGCCGATTGAAGCCGAGTTTCACGGGATGTTGCGGACAACACAGGAAGAAGCCGTCGTCAAGGTCATGCGTCATGACGACGGACTGATCTGTGCGCCGACGGCGTTTGGCAAGACCGCAGTTGCGGCCTGGTTGATCGCGAAACGAAAGACCAACGTGCTGGTGATGGTGCATCGTCAGCAGTTGCTTGATCAATGGCGGGAGCGGCTGGCGATGTTCCTCGAAATTCCAATCGACGAGATCGGGCAAATCGGCGGAGGCAAGACCAAACGGACCGGGAACATCGAAGTAGCGGTGGTTCAGAGCCTACACCGCGATCAAAAGGTAAAGGACCTCGTGGCCGAATATGGACATGTCATCGTCGACGAGTGCCACCATCTCTCGGCTTTCACATTTGAGCGGGTGATGCGCCAGATCAAAGCGAAGTTCGTGGTTGGATTGACGGCGACGCCCACGAGGAAAGACGGGCATCATCCAATCATCTACATGCAATGTGGGCCGACGCGATACAGTCTGCGCGCACGCGCGATGACCGATTCGACTCCCTTTGACCACCTGGTCCTACCGAAGCTCACACATTTTCGAATGAACGGCGATGGGGCAGATGTGACAATCCAGGATGTCTATTCTGCTCTTGTTACCGACCAGGAGCGTAACGAGTCCATTGTTCGAGACGTGATCGACGCCGTTGAATCTGGACGTTCCCCTCTTGTCCTGACTGGTAGAACCGATCATCTCAGCCGACTGGAATCTGCTCTCGCGGGTAAGGTTCGCAATGTCATTGTGCTAAAGGGAGGAATGGGGCGGAAGCAGCGCCGCGCGGTTAGCGAGGCTCTCGCCGGCGTACCGGAAGGCGAGCAACGCCTAATTCTGGCAACGGGAAGCTATATCGGAGAGGGGTTCGACGACGCGCGTCTCGACACGCTGTTCCTGGCGATGCCGATTTCCTGGAAGGGCACGCTCCAACAATACGTCGGGCGACTGCATCGGCTCCACGACAGCAAGCGTGTCGTCGAAGTTTATGATTACGTCGATACTAACGTCCGAATGCTCGCGCGAATGTACGACCGGCGACTGAAAGGCTACGACGATATGGGTTACAAAGTCTTGGCGACCGCACAACAGCGCCTGAACATTTAAGCGACGCGATCTGAGCGGCGCACTCTCTAGAGGCCCGACGCATCGGATCCCCTGCGCATGAGTCAAACCAAGGTTCACATCCGCAGTCGATGGTGGTCTTTGCGACACCTGAATGATTCTGAGCAAATCTGAACGAGCCTGTTTGGTTGCATTTGGTTGCACTTAAGCCCAGCTTTTGACATAAAATGAATCGGCTGGATCAATGTTTTCAGCAGGATAGACTTGATTGAACGCAGCCCTGAAAAGGCTGGCGTCGGCGGTTCGATTCCGTCCCTGGCCACCGCATTTCCAATCACTTACAGCTGTTCCAAAACCGAGTTTCATTCCGTTTCATTCCAAAACTTTTGGTCCGCTGGGATGCGCCAGCGGGATGAACTTGGGGCTTGGGCGCGGTCTGTAGGTCACCCTCATCACACCTCAGGGAGGTTCGGTCAAATCCCGTTTCCCCTGATTGTTCCCTTCAGGTGATCTGTAATGAGGGCAGCAATCTATGTGCTCGTCTGCGCACAAGACGACAGGCAAGATGCGGAGAATCACCTCACGCATCTGAGACAGTTCTCCGCTACCCAAAAGTGGGAGGTCGCGGCCGAGTACATCGATCACGAGAGCGGCAGCCGTTCTGATCGCGCCGAATTCCGTAGGCTCTTGAACGATGCCGCACAGTGCCAGTTTGACGTGGTCTTGTTTTGGTCACTCGATCGCTTCACGCTCGAGGGTCCACTGGAGACTATAAAGTACCTCGACCAGTTCGCCAGCTACGGAATAGGGTATCGATCTTTCACCGAACCTTACCTCGACTCGTGCGGCACGTTCGGGGACGCAATCGTTGCGATCCTGAAAACCATCGCCAAACAAGAGCGAGTGCGAAATTGTGAACGTGTCCGAGCCGGTTTGAGTCGAGCCCGCGCGGAAGGAACCAGATCCGGACGACCGATCGGAAGACCACGCGCGGTGTTTCGACGTGACGACGCGATCGAACTCCGGCGGGCAGGGCTTTCGTGGAGACAGATCGCCCGAAAGCTGGGCGTCGGGGTGACGACAGTGAGGAAAGCGTGTCGGGATGCGCCCAAGGCATGCGCAAAGCCTCGAGGCGCGGAGTATAATCCTCGCCGCTGATCGAATGCGCCCAGCCTAGATGTGGCATCTCAAACTGAGACTGTGAACGTATGGGCCCGGATAGCCGGAAGTGTGGCGAGGGACGGCCATCGAACCGCCGCGACCCACCTTTTCAGGGCTGCGTTCGACCAAGCCTATCCTACTGAAAACATTGATCCAGCCGATTCATTCTAGGTCAAAAAGCTGGGTTTAAGTGCAACCAAATGCAACCATCGGCTCGTTCGGATTTGCTAATTCTAAAATGCTTCATTCCCAAATTAGAGACGCGTGCTCCAAGAGTTGTGCCGCGCCGACTAACGGGAGCCGCATCGGCGTTATGGTGAAGTCCCTGGGCAAACCCGCATGGAGGGTCACGTGGGTTCCGTTACCCCGGACTGGCGGATGCGCGCCTAACCGGTGCAGCACGCCCGGAAGGAAAAGGCGCAGGAACTCGAGCGTCTCAGGCTGCTGGAATCGTCATCAGCCCAGACAAATGAGCGGTCTGGCTCCTTTCTCAAGACCTGCCAAAATCAACCGATGGTGTTCGAAATCCGTCGACCCGAGTTCCCGAATTGCGGCCCTTCGCTCTAGTTCTTCGGGGAAAGGATTACCGTCGGTGTAACCGTTTTGACGTTCTTAAATGTCCGCCCCGCTCTCATCACGAACACCACGCGGCGGACATTCGCGATGTCGTCTACTGGATTGCCATCGGTAGCGATGATGTCGGCCTGCATCCCGGGTGCGATGCTGCCGATCTGGTCCTGCATGCCCAGCGCCTCTGCACCCCGTGATTGAGCAGAAATCAGCGCCGCCATCGGCGTCATCCCGGAGTCGTGAACGCGGTAGATGAACTCTTCGGAGTTACGGCCGTGCGTACCGGCCACAGCGTCCGTCCCGAAGATAATCTTCACATGCTTAGCAATGGCTCGCCGTAATGAATCGGCTCCGGGCGCGAGGCCTTTTTCAAGGAACATGAATCCTTCTTCGTTGTAGTTGCCAATGCCGAAATAGTGTTCTTTGTTCTCCAGATAATTGTGAATCAGGATGCCGTTGTTCGAATCGAAGTAGGTGCCGTGTTGAACCATTAAGTCGAGAACTTCGTCGGTGAGACGATTCCCGTGCTCAATCGAAGTGCAGCCCGCAAGGACAGCCATTTTCGCTCCCTCCGGGCCCTGCGCGTGAACGATCGTCCGTTTGCCCAATCTCTTCGCTTCGCCGCAAGCGGCCTCAACCTGATCCATGGTCATCGTAGGTCCGCCGCCTTCGCGGATGCTCTTGGTGTCAAACAGCTTGATAAAATCGGCGCCGTCGGCGACAAATTTGCGAACTTTTGCGCGAATCTCGTCCGGCGTCCCGCTGTGAATCTGGCCTAGCGAAGTGAGAATGCGCGGAGCCGGCAGTGGACCGGTGTTCACGAAGTCGCGCAGGTCTTTATCGATCGCGGCGCCGGGGCTCTGTACAGTGGTGAAGCCGGCCATGAGGGTCGCGTAGCCGTTTTCCATCAAATACAGCGTGGATTGTTCGAGCGTCTCGTTCTTGCTCGCCTGGGCGCGCCCGGTTTCACGGTCAAAGTGCGACGCCAGATGGCTATGCCCTTCAATCCAGCCCGGCATCACGGTGAGCTTCGAAAGATCGTAGGTGACGTTGGTGATCGAGGGATCGACCTTCACAATTCGCGAGCCTTCGATCACAATCGTCGTGTTCCGCGTCACGCCGCCCCTGCCGTCGAGCAGCGTTCCGGCGCGGATCGTAATCTGCTGCTGGGCGACCAGCAAGGCGGAAAAAGCGGCCCCTGCCAAAAGAATTCGGTTCATTCGACTCTCCTTCTCACATTCCCGACCTGGTCTTGTCGGCGACCACTTCGCCGCCTTTCATCACCCAGCGCACGTTCTTGATCGCTACTTCAATGTCGACAAGCGGGTCGCCGTCGAGCGCGACGATATCGGCGAAATAACCCGGCGCGATCGATCCGAGGCTCTTCCCCATGCCGAGCATCTCAGCTGGCAACACCGTCGCTGTCTGGAGCGCCTGCTCATTCGACATTCCCATCTTGACGAACCATGTGAGTTCCCGCATATTCAGCCCGAATCCGTTATACACCGCGTCGGAACCTACCAGCATGCGCGCGCCAGCGTGGTACGCTTTCTTTGCCGTTTCATAGTTGCGATGAATGTAGTCCGTCAGGTTTTCCTTCGCGCCCGCCGGAAACTTATACACATCGGCGTTTTCAACATAGTACTGATTATGATCGATGGTGGGAACATACCAGATCTTCTTCTGAACCATCTGCGCGATGGTCTGGTCATCCATGTCGGTCGCGTGTTCGAGCGTATCCGCTCCCGCACGGATCGCATCACGCGCGCCGGCCGGCCCGTAGGAATGGATCGCGACTTTGTGGCCGGCCGCGTGAGCTGTCTCGACAATGGCCTTCATTTCCTCATAACGCACCGTCTGGTCGCCGGTGACGTTGTCGAACCCGCCGGTAGATCCGAAAACCTTGACCCAGTCCGCGCCGCTTTCGATCACGGCCTTCGTTTGCTTGATGGCCTCCGCCACGGTGTCTGTCACGCCGGGACGATTCGCAAAACCATGCAGCCCGGCTCCGGAGACGAACATTCGCGGACCGACCAAGGCGCCCATATTGATCAGATCGAGGAGATCGATATCAGCGCCGCCGGTGGCATTCAGGTCGCGAATGGTCGTCACGCCGGCTTCGAGCGCTTTCTGACCATTGCGCTGCGATAAAACCACGGTCACTGCGACGTGTCGCCGCCCCTGCCGCCGTGGCGTTGTGCCCGGCTCGCCGTCCCAGTAATAGGTGACGTGCGTGTGCGCATCGATCATGCCCGGGATGGCGGTGTAGCGCGTCAGGTCGATCGTCTGAACGCCCGGGGGAACGGCGTCGTTCTCGGTGACGCTTCGAATCCTGTCATCCTCGACGACGATCACGGCGTTCGAAATGATGCGGTGACCGTCCCAGACTTTCTTAAACCTGATGGCCTTGGTCGCGGCGGCCGCATTGAAAACGGCGAGCAGGAACGTGACACTAAACGTGGCGAATCGAATCATGATTTTTTCCTCTCTTTATCCAGTAGTTATGGGCTTTGGGTCTTATCGAGGACTACGACCCCCGCCTTCATCACCCAGCGGACCTTTTTAACTGCCGCGATGTCTTCGAGAGGATTGCCCTCGACCGCGACGATATCAGCGAAATATCCGGACTTGAGGCGGCCCAAGCGATCCTCCATTCCGAGCAGCGCCGCGCCATTTATGGTGGCCGTGCGCAGAGCGGCCTCTGGCGTCATGCCGGCCTTCACGAACCAGGCGAGCTCTCGCGTGTTCTGGCCATACATGGTGCAGCAGACATCCGATCCCATAGCAAAAACAACTCCGGCGCGGTACGCCTGGCGCGCCGTTTCCAGATTCCGCGCAATGTAATCTTCCAGACGCGCGGTAGCGTCCAGCGGATAGTGCAGTTCCGCAAGATTCTCCGAATAGTAACGATTGTGATCGATTGTCGGCACGTAGTAAATCCTTTTCCGCGCCATTTCGGCGATCGTCTCCGGATCCAGGTCGGTGGCGTGCTCGATTGAATCCGCGGCAGCGCGCACGGCGTCGCGAGCGCCAACTGGCCCGTGCGAGTGGACCGCGATCCGCCTGCCCAACGCGTGAGCGGCCGCCACGGCCGCCTTCATCTCTTCGAAGGTAAAGGTTTCGTCTCCTGAGACATCGGGTCCGCCGCCTGTGGAGCCGATCATCTTGATGACTGTCGGCTCCAGCGGCGACCCGCTGACGCACTACCTTCATCACCTCTGCCGGGCCATCGGCAGTGCCTGGACCGCTGCGCCCGGCGCGCGTAATGAAAAGACCGTAGCCGGAGACGAACATACGCGGGCCCACCATGAGTCCCGCGTTGATCAAGTCCCGCATGGCGATGTCTTGGTAGTCGTTCGCCCCGAGATTGCGCACCGTCGTCACGCCGGTCTCAAGCGTTCGCCGCGCAGCGTCTTGCGACAGGTACACGACACCTGCGCTCCTTCCCGACTGGCTGATGCTGCTTGAATCCTGCACGTAGGTCAAGTGCGTGTGGACGTTGATCAGACCGGGGAGAGCGGTGTAGCGAGTCAGGTCGATCGCGTCGATACGCGACGAGCCAATACTCTTTACCCGATCCGTGTCGATCACGATCACGGCGTCGGTCCACAGCTTTCTGGCCGTCCCAAATCTTACCGAAGCGGTATGTTTGGGCTTGGACGCAGTACGCGCCCACCAGAAGCAGCGTAAGGTGCCTCATGTCTTACCCGTGCGGCTTTCTCAGAAGCGGAACTTCAAAGCCACTTGAAAGATGCGCGGAGAACTTACCGTGCTCGAAATGATCCCAAAGGATGAAAGAGTGGAAAAATTCGATCCCGGGTTCCCGAAGTTCGGGTGGTTAAACAGGTTGAAGGCTTCCACGCGCAGCTCCAGCCTCATCGGTTCACGGATCGGGAATGCCTTGGCAACCGAGAGGTCGGTATTCCAGAATCCTGGACCCGTCAGGAAGTTTCTCGGAGAATTCCCGAAATATGTCCCGTTTCCGATCACCGGCGGAGGAGCAAAAACGCTGGTGTTGAAGTAGTGTAAGCGCGTTGGGTTGCTGATCGGTACGTCGCTAGGACCCATGCCGGGCGCAAATTGCACATAATCGCCTTGCCCGCCCACGATAGTGCCTCCCCGGCTGTCCGTAATGCTGTAAGGCAGCCCGGTTTCGATGATCACGACTCCTGAAAGGGACCATCCGTTGACTACCGCGCTCAGCGCTCCCTTCGCTGCCGCGAGTTTCGGGATGTCATAGAGATAGCTGGCTGTGAAGACGTTTGTGCGGATAAAGCTCGAAGGCCCGACGGACGGGTTGTGATAGTCGCCGGTGGTGCCATTCAGCGACTGCTGACGGCCCGAGGTGCTTCCGTTGAGGTCGTCGACGGAGTGGCTCCAGGTATACGCCCCGGAGAAACTTAACCCGTTCGAATAGCGCTTGGTCGCGCTGACCTGGAAGGAATTATAACGGCTCCAAAACGGATTCCCGCTGTAAGGGTTCGCGGAACAGGCCTGTTCCGAGGGACAGGAAATATCCATGAACTCACCAACACCGTTATTACCTGGCGCGAACCCGACATAGGGAACCCTCATGAGGAGGTTCGCCAGAGTATTGGTGGTCTGTCCATTGATCGGATTGCTCGGGCTCGCTAAACCCGCCTGATTCGGGGTCGCCCAAGCGAGCAGGTCCGTGCTTTGGCTTCCCACATATCCCACCGTAATCAATATCTTCTTCCATTCGCCTTGTATATTTCCGCTGTAAGTTTGGGTTCTCGGCGGCTTCATCAGGGGATCGTAGGGGTAGTTGATCAGGTTGGTTCCAAGAGATATCGGAAGATAAATGGGAAAGGCCGAAAGTGCCGGAACACTGACCCAGGGATTTTGCAAGGTCACGTTGGGGTTGACGGACCCGCCTGCCGAAATGGACTCGTAAAAGGGTTCTCCCGCGGTCGTTCCGATCGCGTAGGTACCCGTAACGGCGGAGAAAAACATTCCGTAACCGACGCGCACGACTAGGTTTTGCAATCGCTTCACGGGGCGCCAAGCCACGCCGACGCGAGGCGAAAATCCCAGCCAAAACTCATGATCGACAAACGTATCCCCGGGGAGTTTCGTCACTCCGGCGGGTATCGGGACATTCGACGGTACGTTGGCCGGCAATACTAGGCCTTCCAACGTCCCACCTGGGGGAGGGATGCCTTTGGGATAGAGCCTCCAGTCCCAGTTCGAGATCTTTCCATCCCCGTAGGTTTGCTGGCCGTTGAATTGATAGCGAAGACCCAGATTGAGGGTAAGCTGATCATTCACTCGAAAATCGTCTTGAGCAAATACCGCGAAGTTATTAAAATTCGGGTACGCAGTCGGCCGTCCGTTCCCAATCAGTGTTTGACTCAGGTTACTGTAAGGCGTCCCGTTCTGCGCCCCGCTCATGCCGAGTAGAAAATCGGGGAAGGACTGGATGCTGATCACTCCGCGCTGGACGAAGAGGTCGGAGTACAGCATGCGCGTCGGATTAAAGTTCCCGCCGACTTTAATCTGGTGCTTCCCGATGACTTTGACGAGCGTGTCATCGACTTCAAGCTCGGTTTGCCGAATGACCTGGTTCTGATTCTGGCCTGCACCCACGCTGAATTCGCCGGTGATCGAAATCTGCGCGACATCCGGCAAGATCGCCGGGGCCATGCCCAACTGTGCCGACGTAATGGGTGTGACGGGCGTCTGTATGTCAAGACTTTTTTGGTAGCCGGCGCGCACTTCATTAACCATCGTCGGGGTGATCGTGTAGGTATGCGACAGCGATATGTTCGTGTTTGAATGATAGTCGTTCTCACCAAATCCGAGCACGCTCGCGCTCGAGAAGGGCAAGAATGTGGGATCGTGCGAGTAAAGCGTCTTCAGACTCAACCGCTGCTTCCCCGTGAGAGTGATATCCCCGTTCGCGATAATTTGTTTTTCGTGAAACAGGGCTGGGGCGGTCAGCGAGCAATACCCGGTCGTAGAATTGGTCAGAACACAAGCGCTCGGGACCGCATACTGGCCATTGGGTAGTTTCGCATTGAGGAGCGCGAGCGCGGCTGGGTTGATGTTGGAGCCGTCGGAAGCGATCGGGACGCCTCCGAAGACACCGGTTTGTCCGCCATAAATCGCGCCCAGCGCGTGACGCGACCGGTCGCCGAGCACGGGCAGAAACGTGGTCTTATTCGATGAACTCGAAACACCGTTCGCTTGATCCGTGCCTTGATAGGACACAAAGAAAAAGAGCTTGTTCCTCACCACTGGTCCTCCCACGGTGCCTCCGTACTGATTCTGACGGAAGACCGGGGTTGGCAAACCGCTAAGATTTTGGAAGAAAGTATTGGCGTCCAAAGCAGTGTTGCGGAAAAACTCAAAGGCAGTCCCGTGAAACTCGTTGGTCCCGGATTTCGTGACGATATTGACAGTCCCGCCGCCTTCTTTGCCGAACTCCGCGTCGTACAGACCCGTTTGAACCTTGAACTCTTCAATCGCGTCGGGAGCGGGCACCGGAATGCCGGTCTTGTCCGGTGCATCATCGAAGCCCTGGGACATCGAATTGTCGGCATTCATGCCGTTCAATACGACGTTGTTATCCCATGAGCGCGCGCCGTTGGCGGATATGTTGACGCTGTTGCGGCCGAGTGCTCCCGCATCGATCACATTCGCAGTAACCCCGGGCGACAGCGCCAGAATTTGAGTGAAATTCCGGCTGGACAAAGGTAATGACGTCATCATCGTGTTGTCGACGACATGGCCCAAGTCCGATGAGGCAGATTGAATCTGTTCGGAGGCGCCTGCCACGGTAACCGTTTCGGTAGTCGCTCCCACCTGAAGGCTGACGTCAACCACTACCACCGCAGCCACATCCACGACGATTCTTTCCCGCACAAAGCGGCTAAATCCCGAGTGATCCACTGTCATCATGTACTGCGCCGGCGGGAGGAAGACGAACGAATATGTTCCGGCCGACGTCGTCACCGCTTCCGTCTTCAGCTGAGTCGCGGCATTGGCGAGAACCACGGTGGCTCCCGCCACCACGCCTCCCGACGAGTCCTTAACGACTCCTTGCACTGTTCCGGTAGACTGCGCGACGGCAAGCTTCGGCGTGAAAAATAAAATCGCACACAGCGCGATCATCACAATCGGGAGCGCCAGAATTCGTTCAGTTGACACGCGAGCCATAGTAGCCGAAAGATTCGTACGGCTCGGTGTACTTGGAGAGAGAATGCCCATGACTGAGCCCCCCTTTGTGGCCATCAAGTATATAGAAGGGAACGGGACTTTACAAGCATATTTTTGGGTCCGAAGCGAAATACCGCCGCTTGGCTAACCCCACCTCAGGGTTGTGGTTGCCGTTGAGATCCCCTACCTGTGTTCGTCCTCCGATCGGCGTTTTGGCGCTCGCAATCCTTCGATCCCGGAGCCGACGACCGCACGGGAGTTATGTCTGGCGATCGGCTCCAGAACAGGCGAAAACGGTTGTCCGAATCGTTCAAACATGGTATGCATAGTGGACGCAATCGTGAATACAGAGATACGATTTTCCGGCGTGCGCTCGACAGGCGTGGTCGAAGTTGAAGCATTTAGAAGGAGACGTAGATGGCCGAACGAAATCGAAGGAGATTCTTGCAGAGCATTGCGGCCGCGCCGCTGGGCGTCGCTTGCGCGGCGGAGTACGCGCAGGCGCAGGAGATCTCCTCACCATTCGCGGGCCAGGTGGATGCGCTCGCGGAATTGGTGAACCTGCGCTATGGGAAATATTTAACCGACGGCGACATGCCTGAGATCAAACGCGGCATTGAGCGCATGCTGCGAAACGCCGAGACAATCGGCAAGGTTAAAATCACGAACGCCGACGAGCCGGATTTTATGTTTCATCCGTTCGGCTATTGATAGAGTTTATGGTCACCGAAGACGTCCTGTTCTCTAGCGTACGCTCTCTGGGCGAATCCATCCGCACGCGCAAACTATCACCAGTCGAGCTCACGGAGGCCTATCTCAAACGGCTGGAGACCATCGGCCCCAAGTTGAACGCAGTGGTGACGGTCACTCGCGACCTTGCTTTGGCGCAAGCCAAAGCCGCAGAGAGGGAAATCGTCGCCGGCAAATATCGAGGTCCGCTACACGGCATCCCGTACGGCGCAAAAGACGCCTTCGCAACCAAGGGCATCCCAACCACCTGGGGCACGGCGCCGTATCGAAACCAGGTCTTCGACTATGACGCCACGATCATCACGAAGCTTGCCGATGCAGGGGCGGTTCTTCTGGGCAAACTCGCCATGGTGGAACTGGTCGGTGGACTCGGGTACAACACCGCCGACGCTTCCTTCACCGGCCCGGGACGCACACCGTGGAATCCGGAGTATTTCAGTGGAGGTTCATCGAGCGGCCCCGCCGCCGCCACTGCCGCGGGGCTCGTCGCTTTTTCGGTGGGCGGTGAGACCGGCGGATCGATCGTTCAACCTTCCAGTCATTGTGGTCTCGCGGGCATGCGGCCCACCTACGGTCGTGTCAGCCGCCACGGGGCGGCAACTCTTTGCTGGACGCTCGATAAAGTTGGGCCTCTCTGTCGGAGTGCGGATGACTGCGGCTTGGTCCTTTCGGCTATTGCAGGCTATGATAGGCTCGACCACGCGACCAGCCGGAGAAAATTCGTTTATGCCGCGCTCCCTTCGCATAATAAGCGGTTCAAGCTGGGGGTCGTTAAAGGATCGTACGAGCGCGCTCAGCCTGAGGTCAGATCCAATTTTGAGAAGTCGGTCGAGGTCCTGTCGAAGTTTGCCGATATCACTCACGACATCGAGTTCCCGGACTTTCCCTATGGTCAGATTCTCAGTACGATCCTCTACTCAGAAGGAACTGCCGCGTTCCGCGAACTGGTGGAAACGGGCCGGATGAGGGAGATGCAGAACCACGCGGATCGGATCGGCGGGTATATTGGGACGACCATCAGCGCCGTAGACTACCTCCAGGCACAGCGGGTCCGAAAGCTGGCCCGCTTGGCGCTCGACGAGCTGCTTTCGAAGTATGACGCCTTGCTCGGACCAACCACTACGGCGGTTTCCCGCCGTGTCGATGAACCGTTTAATCGTCCCGCTGCGGGCGGTAGTCGCGGCGCGACCTCCGCAGCTCCACAGCCGCAAGCCGCGCCCCTGGTTCCCGCCGGGAACGTCGCCGGAGTGCCGGCGATCACAGTGCCGAACGGCTTCGGTCAAAACAATATCCCCACAGGCCTTCACTTCCTGGGTTCAGCATGGAGCGAACAAACTTTGATCGCCGCGGCCGCCGCCTTTCAGCAAGCCACCGACTGGCACCACCGCCGTCCGCCTAAATTAATGTGACGAAACGCGATGAAACACTATAGTGCATTCCTGCTGCTGCCTGTTCTCTTGGCCGCACAGGATCGGCCGATCGTGATCCAAGCGGGAACGATCCTTGACGGAAGAGGCCGAGTCCTTCACGGTACGTCGATTGTTGTTCAAGGTTCGAAGATCCAAGAAGTCAGATCGTCCGCCGGCACGGCAACCTACGATCTGCGCAATCTGACGATGCTTCCCGGCTTAATCGATACTCACGTGCACATCACGTGGCATTTCGGACCGGATGGCCGGTACATGCCCAGAGATATCTCGGAAGCGCAAGCGATGGGCTACGCGCTCGAGAACGCCTATGTCACGCTAATGGCCGGATTCACGACGGTTCAGAGCGTGGGTAGCCCGCTCGACCGCGATGTTCGCGACGCGATCAATCGCGGCGTTCAGCCTGGACCGCGATTGTTGACGTTGGTCCGCGGCGTGAATAACACCAGGTTAAGCGTCGAGGAGCTTCGCGAAGCCGTCCGCAAAAATGCAGCCGACGGCGCGGATTTGATCAAAATGTTCGCCTCAGCTGGCAGCGTCAAGAACGGTGGCCACCAGACGCTTAGCAACGAACAGATTGCGGCTGTGTGCGATGAAGCGAGAAAAGCCGGGCTGAGAACGCTGGTGCATGCCTACGGAGACGATACGATTCGAGCGGTGTCAGTAGCCGGTTGCACGTCGGTCGAGCACGGCTTCTTTGCGAGTGATGAAACCTTGCGTGAACTGGCCTCGCGGGGCACGTATTACGATCCGAACATCGGATTGGTAATGCAGAACTATCTTAACAACAGACCCAAGTTCCTCGGGATCGGTAACTACACCGAAGACGAAATGGGTGAGATGGAGCGAGCAATTCCGATCACGCTCGCTACGTTCAAACGTGCTCTCGCGATTTCGGGTCTAAAGATCGTTTTTGGCACTGACGCCGTCGCCGGCGCCCATGGCCACAACATCGAAGAATTAATCTATCGTATTCAAAAGGGGGGGCAGGATACGGGCGCAGCGATTCTTTCCGCGACATCCGTCGCCGCGGAGTCCCTCAAGATGGGCGACAAAATCGGCGCCATCGCGCCCGGCATGGTGGCCGATATGATCGCAGTCGAGGGCGATCCTCTTAAGGACGTCACCGCGCTGCGTCGGGTGGTGTTCGTAATGAAGGACGGGAAAGTCTATAAGAACGCGGCACGCGGTTTATGATGCGCTGGGTCTGGGGGCTGCTTATCGTGATGCCATTAGCGGCGCAGCAGTGGCCAGTTTACGGCGCCGATGACGGCGGCTCAAAATATTCTCGGCTCGAGCAGATCAACCGATCCAACGTTTCGAAGCTGAAGCTAGCGTGGGAATGGAAAAGCGGCGAGGTGCCGATGCCGCAGTTCGGTTCCACGCCGGGACCGTTCGAAGGCACACCGATCATGATCGACGGCGTGCTGTATTTTCCCTCGTCCTATTACCGAGTGATCGCGCTCGATGCTATCACCGGACATGAATTGTGGACTTACGATCCCAAAGCGTACGAAGACGGTCCCGATCCGAACACCCGTTATTCGCATCGCGGAGTCGCGCCCTGGCGGGACGGCGCGAAGCTCCGGATTTTTCTCAACGTCCACCAGAAGCTGATCTGCCTGGATGCCACCACCGGCAAACCTGTAACCAGTTTCGGCGATAACGGCGTGATCAGCCTGATCCGGGACATGCGATGGGAGGTAAACCCGAAACACTACTCTAATTCCTCGCCGCCTGTCATTTACAAGGACCTGCTGATCGTGGGCAGCAACGTCAACGATTACATGGTGTATAAGAAGGACCCGCCGGGAGATGTAAGAGCTTTCAATGCGCACACTGGCAAGCTCGCGTGGACGTTCCACACAGTGCCCGAAAGCGGCGAGCTAGGCTCGGAGACGTGGGGCGGTGGATCCGAAAAATTCATGGGACACACTAACGTGTGGGCGCCCTTTACGGTCGACTCAGTGCGTGGCCTGGTTTACCTCCCGGTGAGCACGCCGAGCAACGATTTTTACGGCGGAGCGCGGCCCGGCAAAAATCTCTTCGCCGAGTCCATTGTCTGTCTGGATGCAAGTACGGGAAAACTAAGGTGGTATCAACAGTTGGTGCACCACGGGTTGTGGGATTATGACCTCGCTTCGCCACCCAATCTCGTCACGCTGATGGTCAATGGAACGAAAATCGACGCGGTCGTTCAGTTGACGAAAATGGGCTTCGTCTTTGTCTTCGACCGAGTGACCGGCAAGCCGGTGTGGCCAATCGAGGAACGTCCCGTTCCCACGAGCGACGTTCCCGGCGAGCATGCTTGGCCGACGCAGCCGTTTCCCACCAAGCCTCCGCCGATCGCCGACCAAGGCGTCACGCTCGATGACGCCTTCGACCTTACGCCTGAACTGAAAGCTGAAGCGCAGGCCGAGATGAAAAAATATCGACTGGGTCCGCTCTTCACGCCGCCGTCGCTTCAGGGAACACTGATGCGGCCCGGCGTGATCGGCGGAGCGAATTGGGGTGGCGGCGCGTTTGATCCGGAAACGGGTACGATCTACGTTAAAACGAGCAATAACGGAGCGCTTGCGCGAGTAATTCAACCCCAACGGACCGCGGACAACGATGCCGATTACGCCATGGATCGGGATTCGCCAGCGGTGTTCCATGGCCGCCTGCCGCTGTTCAAGCCGCCTTACGGCTATTTGACCGCGGTGAATCTTAACGCTGGCGAAATCGCCTGGCATGAAGTGTTTGGCGATACACCGCAGCTTCGTAATCAACCCGCGCTCAAAGGAGTCGAACTCCCGGAAAAGCTAGGCGTAGCGGGAGCGCAGGGTGTGATCGTGACCAAAGGTGGCCTGGTTTTCGCAGGCTGCGGCGACGCGGCGGTTCACGCAATCGATAAGGCAACGGGTCGCGATCTCTGGACTTTCCCTCTGCCGCGCCGCGTCACGGGCACGCCGATGACATATCTCGGAAAAGACGGGCGGCAATACGTGGTGGTCGCGACCGGCACGGGAGCGGACGCGGTGCTTATAGCATTCGCTCTCTAGCCCTGTGTTCTTAGCAGCCAAAACTTCATCATGAACTGCCAACTTGTCCGGCGTCACTCTGTCATTTGCAAACCAAGGAATCCAGAATGACACATAGGGGCCAAGTATTGTCGGCACTGCCGAGTGGGATGGCGGCCGCCTAGAATGGACCAAGAGTCGAGGCTCCTTTCGCCTGCAAGATTTTCTGTCGGCCCGCTTCTGGCGGCGAACACGCTCCGACAGCGAACTCGCTGCGCGCGGCCTGAACTCCATTCCTCGCCAACCCGCCCGATTCTCAGGTGCAGGCAACGAACCGCCCTGGTCGCGTTCTGCACATCGAGTTATACTCACTATCGAGCTGGTACAAATTTTCGGTCAGGTCATCTGAGCTCTAGCAAAGCGAAAAGGATCATCGTCTGCTCGCGCAAGGATATTTTGCTGACAACATCGCCGTGGACACCAATCCGCTGTGCGTTATCACCTCTAGGACAGGGGCGGTGAGGTTTGTGATGGCGGCCAAAGCAGAACAGATGAAAATCACGATCCTCGTGCTAGTTTTCGGACAAGCCTTTCGGTTGTTGGTGCCTTGGAAATGAGAAAACTGATTCTGTTCCTGGCGCTTGTTTTGCCTGTCGCGGGTCAGAAGAAACCGGTCACGCTCGAATCCATCCCGGATTCACCGCGGCGGGGCGAAGCAGAAGGCTCACCCGTTTGGGCGCCTGACGGGAAATCGTTCGTATTTCGTCAGGGACATACGCTCATGATCTTTGATCCTGCAACCATGCGCAGAAAAGAACTGATCCGCACGGACGCAATGGACGCGGCAGCGGTAAAGGCCCCCGAAGACGGTACGACCGAGTGGCAAAACCGCCGCGTACGCGATTCAGTACTCCAGTGGTCGTCTTCCGGCGGAGAACTCTTGTACCTCTCTGGTGGTGATCTATTCCTGATTCATTTAGCGACCGCCAAGTGGGAGCAACTTACCACTACGCCAGATTACGAACACGATCCGAAGCTCTCGCCGGATGGCAAAATGATCTCCTTCAGGCGCGGATGGGATCTGTACACGCTCGAGATTGCCACGCGCAGGGAGACCCGCCTCACCAGTGATGGCACTGAGTCGCTGCGCAACGGCGGGCTGGACTGGGTGTATCCGGAAGAACTTGAACTTGGCACCGCGCACTGGTGGTCGCCTGATTCGAAGTCGATCGCTTACCTGCAGTTTGATGTGAGCCGCGAACCGCTCCTGCCCAAGGTTGACATGCTTCGGCTCCACGCACGATATGAGCCGGAGCGCTATCCGCAAGCCGGGGACAACAACGCTGACGTGCGTCTAGGGGTCATCCCGGCCGCGGGCGGTTCGACTAGGTGGCTCGACCTCGGAGACACGCGCCACTCTTATCTAGTCGCACGCGGTGGATGGATGCCGGATTCGAGAAGCGTTTACGTCGTCCGAATGAATCGCGTGCAGAATCGATTGGAGTTGCTGTCCATGACCGTTGATTCCGGCCGCGCTTCGGTGATCATGAAAGAAAGCGATCCGTACTGGATCGACGTGCACGATGACGTGCGCTTTCTAAAGGATGGCAAGAGGTTTCTCTGGTTGAGCGAGCGTAGCGGATTCAACCATCTATACCTCTACTCGAATGACGGAAGCAGTGTGAAGCAGTTGACATCCGGTGAGTGGGAGATCCGGAACCTTTCAGGAGTGAATGAGGATAGTGGTCGTGTGTTCTTCGTCTCCAACGAAGTGAGTCCGCTGGAGGCCCATCTCTATTCGATCACCCTGAATGGAACCGAGAAGCGGCGGATGGATTACGGGGCCGGAACCCACGCCATATCGATGGGCCCGGGCGGACGGTACTATCTCGACACGGAGTCAAGCCTCGTCTCTCCGCCGCGGACAACCCTGCATTCCAGTGACGGAAGTGGTCTCGGCGTGTTTCGAGAGGCGGACCGCAAGCAAATGGAGGAGTATGACATCCTGCCAACGGAAATGGTTACGTTCACCGGTCCGGATGGAACGCTCTTCTACGCTCGACTGATCAGGCCGGCGGGGTTCGAATCGGGACGGAAATATCCTGCGATCGTCACTGTTTACGGAGGGCCGGCGCTTCAGTCGCCACGCAATGTATGGTCTGGCGTGAACATCGACCAGGTCTATGCGCACAAGGGTTATGTGGTCTGGCAAATGAGTAATCGCGGGGAGTTCGGACGCGGACATGCTTTCGCGACGGCGATTTATCACAACCTGGGCGCACGGGAACTGGCGGATCAGAAGGCGGGCATCGAGCACCTGATCTCGCTAGGATTTGTGGATCCGAAGCGGATTGGGATGCACGGGTGGAGTTACGGCGGATTCATGACGCTGTACACCCTCTTAAACGCACCCGACCTAGTCCGCTGCGGAATCGCTGGAGCGCTGGTGAGCGACTGGCGCAATTACGATACCATCTACACGGAACGCACCATGGGCCTGCCCGACGAAAACCGGGACGGCTATAACAGCGCGGCGCTGCTTGCGAAGGCAAAGAATCTGACAGCAAGCCTGATGATCGTGCACAACTTCGAGGACGACAACGTACCATTCCAGAACGCGCTGCAAATAATGGATGCCCTCCAGCGGATGGACAAGCAATTCGAGGTGATGCTTTATCCTCAGAAAACGCATGGAGTAACGGGCGCTCATGCGAAGCAAATGAACGCCAGCATGCTCGATTTCTTTGAGCGAAACCTCAAGTGAGCTCGTCACGCTTGATCCCGCACGACGTTTGTGATAGAAACGGACTGTTCATATGGCCCCCACTCTCCCAGTCGAGCGTGACTTCTTAGGAACGATCGTCAAACGGCGATTCGTTCCAGGGCTGCGCCTCACTGAAACCGTGCTCCCGCAACACTCCCGTACACCGAAGCACTATCACGACCGCGGCCTGGTCGGTTGGTCCCTGGAAGGCTCGTACACGAACGCATATACACGGGGAACCCAGGACATTCAAAGCTCGCGGATCATGTTTTGTCCGGCGGGCGAACCTCACACGACGTTGTCGGAAGCGGGCGCCGTGTCGTTTGCTCTTGAACTTGAACCGGGGTGGGCCGACCGGTTCGGCGAAGTGTCGCTGCCGGTGGCCCCCACCGTGTTTGAACTTGGCTCGATGGCCTCGTTGATGAAAAAGATGCATGACGAGTTCAGTGAAACGGATACGCCCTCGGCCCTCGCCATAGAAGGCATGGTTCTCGAAATGATCGCTGTGGTCATGCGATTCCCAAAGGAGCCGGGACCGAGAACGCCGCGCTGGTTGACCCAGGCGAGGGAAATCGTTCATGAGAGATTTCGAGAGCAGATTACGATTACCGGCATAGCGGAACAAGTCCAGGTGCATCCGGTGTATTTGGGCAACACTTTTCGCCAGAAATACGGGCATAGTATTGTCGATTATCTGCGGGAACTCCGCGTTCACCACGCCTCTCGCCAACTATCCGAATCAAGCGACTCACTGGCCACGATCGCTCAAGCCACGGGCTTCTCCGATCAAAGTCATTTTTCGCGCGTTTTCAAGCGCATCACCGGCATGACGCCTGCCGCGTACCGTGCTTGCTTCGACAAGGCCCTTCCGAAAAATCTTTAAAACGTTCAATCCGGCGTGAGTCTGTTCAATACGCGGCACCTCAGGGCGGCATAGACTGCCTTCAACCTGTTAGGGAGGTGAGTATGGCGTCTCGATCCTTGTGCTGGAAGCTTCCTGCGGCCTCAATGGCCCTCCTCGTTGTCGTAACGGTGCTACCCGGACGCATCTACGCGCAGACCACGGCAAGTATCCGAGGGACGGTCCGTGATGAGCAGGGAGCGATCCTTCCCAAAGCGACTCTCACGGCCAGGCAATTGGATACCAACACAACCCGCGCAGCCGTAACCGGAGACGCTGGCGAGTTTTATCTGCCAAACCTTCCCGCCGGAAAGTACTTGATCAAAGTCGAACTCAGCGGCTTTGCGCCGGTCGAAAGTAATGTAGAACTGACCATCGGACGCGAGTTTGAATTGAATCTCATTCTCAAGGTCGCGACAGTGCAGTCGTCCGTAACCGTGGAAGAGCCGGTCACTCTTATAGATACACAACAAACCGTCGGCGAAGATATTGGTATCAAAGAGATTAACGACCTGCCTACGCTCGCCCGTGATATTTCCGGCCTGGCTAAGCTGGCGCCAGGTGTGACCATTTCAAATTACAGCGGCACCAACGCCGGGACAGGGTATTCGTTTGGGGGACAGCGCCAATATGACAACAACATCGTGGTGGATGGCGCAACCAACGTGATGCAATTTTATGGGCGTCAGGCGAACTTTTTCCCGCAGGACTGGATTCAGGAGTTTCAGGTTCTAACCAACTCCTATCCGGCTGAATACGGTCAAAGCGTGGGTGGGATGCTGAATGTGATCACACGAAGCGGGACCAACGAAATTCATGGGCGAGCATATGGCTATTTCCGCGACGCCGTGCTGGATAGCCCGCCCTGGTCTGGCAAATACACTAACGGGCCCTCGACCCTGGCAACCCCGTCGGCTGGCGTACCCCAATTCCTGAGCTCGACTCCGCCGTATTCCCAGCAGCGGCTGGGAGGTTTTCTGGGCGGGCCGATCATTAAAGACAAGCTCTTTTTCTTTCTGGGTTACGAATACCAGGATCTGGGATCCACTACGGTGATCGGAATCTCGCAATTCTGGATTAATCAGGGCGTGCAAACCGTAATCCCGCAGAGCACGATCCAACACGCCGCGGTCGCGAAATTGGATTGGAATGTCAATTCCAAGACGCGTACCACGTTTCGCTATACCAACACGGCGCTGCAGCAAACCAACGTCAGTTTGAATAACTCGGCCTTGGACACCGTTCAGCCGCGCTACACCTGGGGAGGTCCTCTCTGGAATCTCAATGGTGCCGCGTCCACGACCGTGAGCTCGAACGCCTTTAATGAAGCCAGGGTCTATTATGGGATCAACAAGCCCTGGATCATCTGTAATTTAGCGGATGCCGGCGGGTCCGACTTACTTGCCAAGGGATCTGCGGTTACCGGAATTTACTCGTCACGATCCTATCCTGGCGCAACGTTTGGGTGCACATCCTTCGACGGCCTCGAAGGCGAAAGCAACCTGACACTCAGCGACAACTTCTCGCTGATCAAAGGCCACCACCGGCTTAAGGCCGGAGTGGATGTCCAAAGAATGACGATATTCATGAACGTTGAAGATTCCGAAAAGGGCCAGTGGTCGTTCGTGAAGGATTCGATCTTCAATATCAATGATCCCACCACGTACCCGTCGGCCTACAGTGTGATCTTCGGAAGTCCAATCGTCACCGCATCGCATTGGAACCCGGGCTTCTTTGTCCAGGACAGCTGGCAGGTTTTACCAAGCCTGATGTTGAATATCGGCGCGCGCTACGACATCGATTATACGTCCACCGAAGGAAATCAATTCATCAACTCCTATAACCAGAATATCATCAAGACATCCGGCGGCGGACCGATTTTGCAGACCATGCAGCCGGACAAAAAGGACCTGGCACCGCGAGGTGGTTTTGTGTGGGCCCCCACCGCGGACAAGAAAACCACTTTCCACGGTGGATTCGGAATGTTCTATGCGCAAAATCACTTCAATTACAACGATAGCTACGAGGCCGAAACGCTCGAGACCACTGCGCACTACTCCTTTAACTACGCGAATCCAACGCTCAATCCGTTTTGGACCTCATCGACTCCCGCGACTGGCGAGGCACAGTTGCAGGCCTTTCTGGCGCAAAACTTTCCGGCGCTTCCCAACCTAGGTAATCTTCCCAGGTTGCCGAACTCGATCTATGGGCTCAATTCGCACGTTAAGAACGAATACACCACGCAGATCTCCCTCGGAGTTGCGCATGAGTTTCATTCCGGCTTCCACGTTGAAGCAAACTATATTCGCACGCAGGGGCATGGAATTCTAGTCGCCGAGGACATCAATCTTGCACAGAATGCTCAGGGCCTATATTACGAGAAGGATCCGCGTTTTTCCGCGATCACGATGCTTGACAACGTCGGCTGGATAAAATACGACGGGCTGCAAACCCGCGCCGACTACCGATGGCAGAAGCTCACGTTAGGAGGGTCCTACACTCTTTCGAAGGCGACATCGAACGACAATACCAATATCACGGGCGGCAGTGCAACGAATCCGTTGAATCTGAACATCGATGTTGGGCCAGACAACTCCGACCGCCGTCATAACTTCGTCTCAAACATCGCTTATTCCCTTCCTTGGGGGTTTTCGATAGCCGCGCTTGGAACGTATCGCAGTCCCCTCCCCTTTAGCATCACGAATGCCACCGTCGTGTACGCCCGAGTTGCCCCGAAAAATAATCAGCGCGGCGACAGCGAGAAGGACATGGATATCCGATTCAGCAAGATTTTCAGGTTTAAGGAGCGTTTTTCCGCTAGCCTTTATTGGGAGATGTACAACGCTTTGAACGACAACAACTGGGTCAGTTACACAGGAAGCCAGCTTTCGAGCAATTACCTGCGGCCGCTCTCGGAGCTTCCCGAAACGCCAGCAGCAGGGTGGTGTTCAGTTCGAGTTTTAAGGCAAATCAATGACTAAGAGACTTTGGCTCGTTGCCCTGACGTGGATGGCGATTCCGATCGTCGTGACCGCGCAGGTGACCGCACTGCGGGTTGGCCATCTGGTCGACCCCGAGACCGGGACAGTTCGCGACAACCAGGTGATCCTGGTTGAGAACGGAACCTTTGGCGCCATCGGAGCCAACGTGCCGATTCCGTCGGGCGCCCAAGTGATCGATCTGTCTCAAATGTACGTGTCTCCGGGATTGGTTGACGCCCATAACCATCTCGCCTTGACACAGAAGCTGGTGCCTGAGGGCGACCAATACTATCTAACCACCGTCCTCGATTCGACAGTCATTCGCGGTATTCAGGCCGTATCTAACGGCTTCGCGATGCTTGCTTCCGGCTTTACCATGGAGCGCGACTTGGGCAACAACGGCAACTACGCCGATACCGCTCTGCGCGTCGCGATCGATCAGGGCTGGGTGCCGGGGCCAACGATTATCAACTCCGGCCTGATCATCGGCGGGTTTGGCGGGCAGCTCAATCCGGTGCCCGAGCGGGAAATGCTGATCTATCCCGAATACCTGAACGCGGACACCCCCGACGAAATCATAAAGGCGGTTCGCCGGAATATCCTGTACGGGGCCCGAGTGATCAAGATCTGTGTCGACTGCAAAGCGTACGGCTACACGGTGGACGAGATCAAGCTGTTCATCTCGGAAGCTGCGAAAGCGGGCATGAAAGTGGCCGGGCATTCGCAATCCAAAGCCGGAGTGATGCGGGGCATTCAGGCCGGCATCTGGTCCATCGAGCACTGTGGCGGCTGCGACGATGAGGCTCACAAGCTAATGGCGGCGAAAGGGATCTGGCGGGTTGGCACGGAGTTCCCATTAGTCGACTACGATACGATGACGGTCTTCAACCGCATCAATCCCAAGTCTCCGCAGGCCCAAGTTCGATATCAGCGTCAGGAGGAGAGCTTGAAAAGCGCGTATGCGAACCACGTAAAGATGGGTTTTTCGAGCGACGCGGATTACTACATACCCGGAAAGACGCGCGGCCAGGTAGTGATCGATTTTTTGAAGAGCTGGAAGGACGCAAATATTCCGGCGGCCGAAATCCTGAAGATCATGACCATCAACGGCTACCAGATTTGCGATATCGCCGAGCGGCGGGGGCCCATCAAGACCGGTCTTCCGGCCGATCTGATCGCGGTCCGCGGCAACCCGCTACAAGACATCGATACTCTAAAGGATGTGCGATTCGTCCTGAAGGATGGTATGGTCTTCAAGCAGGACGGCGTCGTGCTCGCCGAGAAATTCTTTCACGGCGGGCCCGTGTATGGCGGAAGAGGTAGAGGAGGGCGCGGTCGATGACACTTACGAAGGACCGCATGCCTTGGCTGACGATCGCGCTCGGGTTGGTACTGGGTCTTGCTGCGCCAGGGCAGGCCGCGGACGTGACTGTCGGCACCGCCACGGCGCGGTCCGGACAAAAGGCGACCGGATTCATTGAGGTCCCCGCCGGCGTCGATGCAGCGACCAATCTGCCTGTAATCGTGATCAACGGCGCCAGCGCCGGTCCGAAACTTGCGCTGATCGCCGGCGCGCACGGCACCGAGTATGCTTCGAGCGTCGCCTTGGCCCAATTGGCTGCCCGCGTGGATCCCTCCGAGTTGTCCGGTACGCTGATCATCCTCCCACTGTTGAACGTCGCCTCTTTTCTACAGAAAGTTGTTCACGTCAATCCAATCGATCACAAAGGAGTGGGCGGCTATCCGGGAAAGGCGGATGGAACCCAATCCGAGCGCATTGCCTACGCTGTCTATAACCAGGTCATCGAAAAGTGCGACCACCTGATCGACTACCATGGAGGCGACCTCGACGAAGACCTCCACCCGTATTCCTACTGGACTAACACCGGCAAGGCGGATCTCGACAAAATGTCCCGCGACATGGTGTTCGCGTTCGGTCTGAAGACGATTATCATCAAACAGGCTCGCGGACGCGGTCTCGACAACACGGCGCTCAGCCTGGGAAAGGCGTCCATCACGGTGGAAGCGGGGCGTGCGGGCACCACGGAGGCCGCCGATATCGCGGTGCTGATCGATGGAACCCGGAACGTGATGCGGTACCTGAAGATGCTTCGGGGCCCTGTCAATATGTCTTTGCAGAAGCCCCTGTGGATCAGCAAACTCACCATCGTCAAGAGCGAGTACGAGGGCATTTTCTATCCGTCGGTGGTCCCTGAAGCGTATGTCCAGCAAGGCATGATCGTCGGGTATGTGACCGATTATTTTGGCAATAAAATCTCCGATGTGGTTGCTCCTTTAACAGGAGTCATAACTTTGGTTTGCTCGGTCCCAACGATGAAAAAGGGAGACAACGTGGTTTATATCGGAGAGATCGGCGAGGATCCCACGACGGGAAGCGGCAGCCGCTAATCGCAAGTGAGTAGAAATGCGCCTAGGCCTCCAATTCTCAAGCGGGCTGCTCGTCCTCGCGGCATTCTGTACAATCGGAAAGGCAGCCGACGTCACTGTGGGAACTGTGACGGCTCACCCGGGACAAAAAACAACTGGCTTTATCACCGTGCCGGCCGGAAGTGATTCGGGCGCCGAGATACCGGTCATTATTATTAACGGAGCCAAACCCGGACCCATACTCGGCCTGATTTCTGGTTCTCATGGAACCGAATATGGCTCCATTGTCGCGCTGCCAAAGCTCGCACAGGCAACCAATCCCGCCGAGTTGTCCGGAACACTCATAATTCTTCCACTCGTCAACGTTGCTTCGTTCCTTCAGAAAGTGCCGCATCGGAATCCAATCGATAACAAAGGCATGAACAACTATCCTGGCAAATCGGATGGCAGCCAGTCCGAGAGGATTGTGGCGGCTGTTTATAACGAGGTAATTGAACGGTGTGACTACCTAATCGACTATCACGGCGGTGACCTCGACGAGAACATCCTGCCGTTTGCATATTGGACCAAAGCCAATAAGGAGCCCATCGATAGCATCACGCGCGATATGTTGCTCGCATTTGGACTCAACATGATTGTCATCAAGAGCGGGGGCCGAAGTCTCGACAATACGGCAATCACTCTTGGGAAACCGTGTATCACCGTGTTGGGCGGACATGCGGGCACGGCGAGTGTGGAAGATGTGGACGCGCTGATGCACGGCACGGTCAACGTCATGCGCCACCTCAAGATGCTGCCGGGCACCGTGAAACTGCTGGAGCACCCGCTTTGGTTGTCGCATTATGTGGTTCTCAAAGGCGATCAGGAAGGCTTCTTTTATCCCCTGGCAGTCCCGGAAGCCTACGTTGAGAAAGGAATGAAGGTCGGCTACATCACGAATTACTTCGGAGAAAAGGTCTCGGATATCGTTGCGCCTCTATCCGGCGTGCTGATATATATCGGAGCTGTTCCGTCGGTAAAAAAAGGAGACAATCTCGGTTACGTCGGAGAGCTCGCTGAACCTCCGGCGAACAGTTCTCCGGGAAACAAGTGAAGACGTGAGGAACGTTGCCATGCGTGGGATCCTTCAACTACTCCTGATTCTGAGCGTGGGACAGGCCGCGGACCTGACGGTGGGAACCGCTACCGCGAAACCCGGTCAACGAGCCACCGGATTCATTCCAGTGCCCGCGGGGTCGGACGCCGCTTCGAACATTCCAGTCATCGTCATCAATGGAGCCAGTGCGGGACCCAAATTAGCACTGATCGCCGGCTCTCACGGAACCGAGTATGCATCGATCGTAGCGCTGGCAAAGCTAGCCCGGGCAATCGACCCGTCCAGCCTCTCCGGCGCCTTGATCATCGTGCCGCTAGTAAATCCCGCGTCGTTTCTGCAAAAAGTCCCACATTTAAATCCGGTCGACAACAAGAATATGAACCGCCTCTACCCGGGCAAACCGGACGGGACCCAGACGGAGCGCGTGTCATGGGCGATCGGGAAGCAGGTTGTCGAAATGTGCGACTACCTGATTGATCTTCACGGAGGCGATCTGGATGAGAATCTGCGCCAGTACACGTATTGGGCCGACACAGGCAACCAGCGCCTGGACACGGTTTCAAAAGGCATGGTTCTCGCCTTCGGATTCGATCACATCGTCGTCCAAAGACCGCGGGCCAACGCCCGGCGTCCGGCCGGCGCGACCTCTGCAATTACGCGCTTCGCCCAGGATAGGGGAAAGCCGTCGGTCACTGCGGAGGCGGGTCACGCCGGCGCGACCAATGCGGAAGATGTCGAAGGGCTCATGCGCGGCTGCAGGAACGTGATGGTCTATCTCAAGATGCTGACTGGCAAGGTGACGCCGGTCGAACACCCCCTGTGGATCGCTCGCTACAGTACGGTGGTCAGTGAGCAGGAAGGCATCTTCTACCCGCTGGTGGTGCCCGAGGCATATGTCCAAAAAGGAACCCGGCTCGGTTATATCACCAACTACTTCGGCGAAAGGATTTCGGAAGTAACGTCTCCGATCGCTGGCGTCGTGCTCTACATCTGTGCGGTTCCATCTATGAAGAAGGGCGACAACATAAGCTACGTCGGTGAAATCGCCGATTCCACTGGGAGTGGTAGCGTAGCGCGTTAAGCTGCGTCAAAAGCGAGGCTAACTTTGAGGAGACTCTTGAGCGTGTCAAGGATTCGCTTCGTGCATGGTTTGAATAACACACTTAGAAGGAGACAAGAGATGAATCGATATTTGTGGTTCGTGCTGGCAGCCGTATCGGTACCTGGGGTTGTATGCGCGCAAGTTACAGCGCTCAGAGTGGGCCACCTGGTTGACCCCGAAACCGGTAACGCCGCCGCGAATCAGATTGTCCTAGTTGACGCCGGGAAATTCACCGCGATCGGGGCGAACGTATCGATTCCGGCAGGCGCGGAGGTTATCGACCTCTCTCAATATTATGTAAGTCCTGGCTTGGTGGACGCCCACAATCACCTTGCGATCACCTACAAAATGGAGCCGGAAAACAATCAATACTACCTGACCAGCGTCATGGACTCGACCGCGATCCGCGCGATTCAGGCGGTATCGAACGGCATGACCATGCTGGTCAAAGGCTTCACCATTGTGCGCGATCTTGGCAACAACGCCAACTACGCGGATTCCGCTCTGCGCGCGGCGATTGAACAAGGCTGGATCCCCGGCCCGACACTGATCAACTCCGGTCTGATCATCGGCGGATTCGGCGGACAGCTCAATCCGGTGCCCGAGCGGGAAATGCTGATCTACCCAGAATATCTCAACGCCGACACGCCCGATGAGATCGTCAAAGCGGTGCGGCGCAACATCCTGTTCGGAGCGAAGGTGATTAAGATCTGTGTCGACTGCAAGCCCTACGGATACACGGCTGACGAGATGAAGCTGTTTGTCTCCGAGGCCGGAAAGGCCGGGTTGAAAGTCGCCGGACACGTCCAGACGCACGCGGGCGCGATGCGAGCGATTGAAGCGGGGATCTGGTCGATCGAGCACTCCAATGCACTCGATGACGAGGCGCACAAAGCGATGGCAAAGAAAGGAATTTGGCGCGTCGGCACGGAGACGCCGGTCTCTTCTTATCATTCGCCCAACGAGGCTCGATTTCAGCGTCAAACCGAGGGAATGAAAAACGCATATGCCAATCATGTGAAGATGGCATTTTCGACCGACGCTGACTACTATATTCCCGGAATGACGCGAGGTGAAGTGGTCCTCGATTTTCTGAAGAGTTGGAAAGCTGCACAGATTCCCGCCCCCGAAATTCTGAAAATTATGACTACGAACGGCTACCTGGTATCGGATATCTACGATAAACGCGGCCCGATTAAGGTGGGACTTCCGGCTGATCTGATCGCCATGCGCGGGAATCCACTGCAGGATATCGACGCGTTGCGCGATGTTCCGTTCGTAATGAAGGATGGGATCGTATTTAAGAAGGACGGAGTGATGACGCCGGAGAAATTTTTCCACAGTGGGCCCGTGAATGGTTGGAGGATTCATTAATGCTTGCGCCGGAGACGGACGTCTCCGAGTCCGCTCTGCCGCAGGAGATCCTCGTCGGCGGTACATGGACGAGACGGCTACCCTGCATCGAAGTTCGGAATCCGTTTGACGGACAACTCGCCGGATTGATCTCGTCCGGTACCGCTGAAGACGTACGGGAGGCAGTGGACCGCGCGGTAGCGTCGCTGGCGCTTGATTTTCCGTCGCATGCGCGCTACGAAGTGCTGCAGCGGGCCGCGGCGCGAATCGATGCCCAAGCCGAGGAATACGCTCGCGACATTGCGGCGGAGGGCAGCAAGACGATTCGCGAAGCCCGCCGCGAGCCGCCGCGAGCCGCCAATCTGCTGCGTCTTTCGGCCGAAGAAGGGCGTCATATCAATGGCGAGACGCTGCCTTTCGACAGCCGGGCGGGGTCGGAAAATCGCGTCGGATATTATTTCCGCGTTCCCGCCGGTGTCGTCGCCGCGATCGCGCCGTTCAACGATCCGCTGGCGGTTGCCACGCACAAGGTGGGCCCCGCGCTCGCGGCGGGAAACGCGGTGGTTCTAAAGCCGTCGCTGGCGACGCCGCTATCCGCGCTGCGGCTGGCGCGAGACCTGATGGAAGCAGGCTTGCCCGAGGGCCGCTTGAGCGTCATCACCGGACACGATCTGGAGGTCGGTCAAACGCTGGTCACCGATCCGCGTGTGCGGGTGGTCAGCTTTACCGGTGGCGTCGTCACGGGCGATCGGATCGCGCGTTCGGTGGGAATCAAGAAACTGCTGATGGACCTGGGATCGAACTCGCCGGTGATTGTTCTGCCCGATGCGGATCTGGAGAGGGCCGTGCCCGCGATCGCCGCCGGCGCGTTCGCACAAGCGGGTCAGAACTGCATTGGAGTCCAGCGCGTCCTGATCCATCGCGACATCTATCCGGAATTCGCAAGCCGGTTCCTCGAAAAAGTCGCAACGCTCAAGACCGGTTGCTCCCGCGATGAATCGACCGACGTTTGCGCCATGATCAACGAGTCGCAGGCCAGGCGCGTGGAGGAATGGAATGCCGAGGCGGTCGCGGGCGGGGCGCACGTCCTGGCCGGAGGGGGACGCCTGGGTGCGGTGTTTGAGCCAACGGTCCTGGAGCACGTCCCCTTCGGTGTGCGCCTCGACCGCGATGAGGTTTACGGACCGGTGGTGTCGCTGTACTCCGTCGGGTCACTGGATGAGGCCATCGAGGTCGCCAACAGCGTCCGCTACAGCATCCACGCTGCGATCTTCACAGAATCTCTGCGAGATGCTTTCACCGCGGTCCGACGTCTGGACGTTGGTGGCGTAATCGTCAACGATTCGACCGATTATCGCCTCGATGTGATGCCGTTCGGCGGGCCGAAGATGAGTGGCATTGGCCGGGAGGGGATCCGCTTTGCGATCGAGGGGATGACTGAAACTCGCGTGGTTTGCTTTAACCTGTAACTCCTCCTTGATCTCGTTGGGACGGCTCGTTTCAAGGATTGAAGTTGAATAAACATCTCCATTCCTGCTGGCCATTCCCACCCTCCAAGCTTGACATCATGTGCAATTGCAGGCGAGGGGATTCAACGCCGCGATAGCGCGGGCTTCGAACGCGAGCCCGCCGGGCCGAGCGAAAATGCCGGAGTCAGAAGTAGGGGCGATGGTCTCGATGTCGTCGGAGTAAATCTGGGTGTACTGCGCCTGCCAACGCACGGGCTGAGAGATACCCTGTCCGTACACAACCGACCCCTTGCACACTCATCCGACACTCTCCCACATGATTTTTCTTCGGTGGTTCCGGGTGACTAATGTCGTCTAATTGGCAGTTCCCGACATCGGACGTGGTAAGAGTGAGCTTTGAAGCATGCTGTCCTGCGAAAACCAGCGGATGTCGCGTCACCGTTCGTAAGTGCGACTTGTTGTTCCGGGCGCGGTCTTGATGACCAGAGGTTTTGTCGAGTCCGCCAGAGTCATTGCATAGGCGGTTTGATAAAGTCCGCGAAGCGTCGAAGACGGGAGTCGCGGGCGGGGAGAGCCGATAATGGTGACGAGTCAATGAGAAGTCCGGCGGGCAGTAGCGATCCCCAGATTGAGCGACGCGGCCACCAACAGCAGCGACGTGTAAGCTCCGGACATCCACGCGTGCCTGTGGATCGAAAAACTCAGGTGCGCGATTCCGTTGGCGAGTACAAGAAACGCAAAGGTGTGGCCAGCGTGGACGGTCCACCACGTTCCGCGCCGTACCCAATAGGAGAGGATCACCAATCCCACGATCGCCAGAGCCAGGAGTGTTATCCAGACTGGAAACGTAAATCGAAGCGCCGGAAGGCCCATGGCGATCACCGCTGGATTGTACAAATCGAGGGTAACCGTCTGAGGAAACCAGGGGAGATCAGGCGCGGGCGGCGGACCAGCGTGCGGGTGTGAGATGTGCAACTTCAGGAAGGGTCCGGCGGTTCAATCCGGGCAGTACGGCGGCGAGGTAGTTTTTCACCGGTACACCCAGCCTTCGGCAGGATTCGATCACAGAAAGAATCGCCGCCACTTTCGGACCCGCCTGTGCGCTGCCGACGTGCAGCCAGTTCTTTCGTCCCAGTGCCACAGGACGCATGGAGTTCTCCGCCAGGTTGTTAGACAACTCCACTTCCGCGTAATCAAAACACCGTCGCAGCTTCGCCCACATATTTAAGGTGTAGGCCGCCGCTTGCCCTAGCGCGCTCTTGGGCAGCGCTTCGCGAGCCAGGCCCAGGCACGCGCCGCGGATCTCTGCGAGCCACTCCTCGGCATATTCGTGCCGTTGCCGTTGACGATCTTCTGCGCTCAACGCGCGGCGGCGCGCATCGCGGTCGATCAGAAACAATGCGTCCATACGTGTGACCATCGCCACCGCCGCGGCATCTTGCGGATTTACTTTTACCGCGTCGACGAACTTGCGTCGCGCGTGCGCCCAACATCCCACGTGCACCAACTTCGGCCTGCCGATGTCGTCGTAGGCCGCATAGCCATCGGTTTGCAAAATCCCTTCCCACTTGCTCAGAAACTTGCGCGGACCCTCACGCCCTCGTCCCAGGCAGAAGTCGAACACCGTCTCACCGCCCGGCTTTCCGTATTGCCACAGATACGCCTGATGGTTTTCCCCGCGCCGATCATGCATCTGCACTGGAACCGGCGTTTCATCCGCCTGTAGATAGGATGCGGTCAGCAGATCCCGCCGCATCGCTCCCACCACCGGCCCCAGCAGCTCGCCCACGCGCATCACCCAACCATCGAGGGTCGCGCGTCCGATCTCCACGCCCGCTTCGCGCTCGATCATCACTGCTTGCCGGTACAACGGCAGGTGGTCGCAATATTTCGCAACGATGGTGTGGATCACCACCGCATCACTGGCTAATCCTTTTTCGGCAATGCGCTCAGCCAGCGGTGCCGCCGTCACCGTCGCGCAACGCCGGCAGGCTCGCTTCTCCCGCTTGGTCACGCGCACGAAATAGCGCGCCGGCTCGACGTCGAGTTGCTCGCTTTCGTCGTAGCCGATCACCGTCGTTTCCTCCCCGCAGGACGCGCACGTGCGCTCGTGGCAGCTCAGGATGTGGGTGACGCGCGGCAGATCCTCCGGCAGCGGTTTGCGGCCCGGATGGGGCTTGCTCTCGCGCTCCGGAGCGCGCGTCAGCTTCTCGCGTCGCGCTTCCGCTTCCACCTCGTCGCGTGTCGTGCTCGGTTCTTCTTCGGTCAGCAGAGCCAGTTGCAGGTTACTCAGCGTTTCGCTCTTTGGACCCAGTTGCTGAATCCGCCGCTGCCGCAGCTGTTCCCGGAGTGCCTGGATTTCCAACTGCGCCCAGTGCAGTTGTCTCTCCAGTTCAGCGATGCGCGTAGGAGCGTTCACGGTGGGAGAAGCTCTATTTTACGCGAGGAGATGAAAATGTTCCAGAGTTTTTTATGCCGAACGCCGGTACCACTTGCGTGGCTGCGCCTGCTTGAAATCGAGCCCGTTCACCAGCATCGCCAACTCCTCAGCGCGCATGGTCACGCTGCGCTGTTTCTCACCCGCCGCCGGCCAACGGAAGCGACCTTTCTCCAGACGCTTCGCGCACACCCACAATCCGCTGCCATCCCACACCAGGGCTTTCAAACGGGTGCGTGTCCGATTCGAAAACAAGAAGAGATAGCCGCTCAGCGGGTCCTGCCCGAGCTGATCGCGCACCAGTCCGTACAATCCTTCGAAGCCCTTGCGCATATCCACGGCTTCGATGGCCACGTAGATCTTCGTCGCCAGCCCCAGCCCGAACACGCCTCATCCCTCGGCCGCGCGAATGAGCCGCAGCAGATCGGCTTCGGCAAACTTCCAGGAGCTTTCGATCCGCCGTCCGTTCGCCAACACCACCGCGAATCCCGCGCTCGGCTGGGCTTCTATCGCCACCTCAACCAGCTTCGGTTTCCTCTTCTGTGCCCGACGCCAGTAGTCGAACGTCGTGATCGGGATGTGGTGCTTCTCGCAATACTCCCGCCGCGTCATCCCGCTTTTTACAAAGCCATCGACGATGCCGCGGATCTCCTGCTTGCTTCGCATCCTGCCATTTTCGGCAGCATCGACCGCCCAATCAAGACAGGTTTCCTCAGACGGTTACAATCGAGGAAACCCGTCGAAGCTTCATCGGCGACGTGCACAGCCAACGCCGCGCACAGCAGGAGCCAGGCTATGTAACGTCTTCGTTCAGGATTCACTTAACTGAATTATGATAGTTGAACTTGAGAAATCGCCCGTGGTTCTGGGCGTCCTCCGGGTCGGATGCATCCCAATCCATTCTCCGGTGTTTCTTAGCGGCCGACCAACGACCGGTTCGCCGAAGGCAAGCCACTCACCCATCACATAATGCGCAAGATGTAGGACGACGCATGCAAACGCGCTGGCGTCTCCGGCCGACTGTTTCACGATCTGCGCCGTTCCTCAGTGCGATCTTCGGCGACGCTGGTGTAACCGAGAAGAAGGCTCGAGAGTTTAGTGGGCATAAGACCCATGCGGCTTTTGATTGCACCAGCATCGCGGACTTTCAGGACCTTCGGGACGCAGCAGCGCGGCTGGGTAAGTGCCTCGGCGAGGGAGAGAAAGTAGACGATGGCCGCGCAAAAAGGCGTTTCATGCGCCGGCCCTCCTCACTCGCCTGGCTTAGCATCGCCGGGTATCTCAACTTCCTTCTCATCGACATCGAAAATGTAGTTCGGGTGCAATGCGGCCGCCCATCGCGGCCTTGCGTTCATCTTCGGTGTTGAGTCAATGCTCTTCCTTCACACTATTTGACGGCTTCGTGAATTATCTTTGGGCCCCACTGTTTTCCAGCCATTGTGTGCCCCTTCTACGAATTGATCAGCCGCTTCGAGCGTGAGGCCAGCGGAGAGGGTCGCCGGCCACAATCTAGGGGCCCGATGAACTGAGCTCGGAAAGCCATGGACGAGGCGCGAATGCCCGAAGAACGAACAGCGCGGAGACGAAGGAAGTCGTTTCTGGCATATTTCCAGTTGAGATGTTCATAGCTCAAGGAGAATCGTAGTCAAGGCTCGCGGCGACCTCTCGAACGATCCTCTCTTAAACGACTTCCTCTTGAGGAATAAAGTCCCCTCGGAACCGGATCGCAGGCGGAACTGGACTGGCTTCCGAGCCGGCACCAGAGCATTCCTGACCGTGACGAGTGCGGCGCGGCGAAGCGAAGCCATGCCGACAATCACCGTTCAGGCACTTCGCGTCCGTCACGCACACCCTCACTAGAGATCACGACGGTTGAGTACTTTGCTGGCCAGTGCGATTGGGCCTACGGTCCAGACAACTAACATGGAAATCAGGATGGCCTCACTCAGGCCCCCAAGGAATTTGACTAGTGCGGCTCCGGCCGCGCCGAAGATGGTGGCATCGCCTGCCGAAATCAAGCCCGCGACTCGGGCCAAATCCACGGGATTGCCCAAAAGGGAAAGAAAAATCAGCAGGTTCGCCGCCTTCTCCCTTAACAGAAATCCCGCTCCCATAATAAGTAGGTCATAAAACAACACGAGGAAGAACCAGACCAACAGCGCCAGCCCGAAGGCCCGGGCGCGCGTCACGCCAACGATCGCCAGCAGTGCGCCGAGCGAGAGGAACGCCAAAGCCAGGAGCAAAGCGATGATCGTGAAGAAAAGGAAACGGAGCAGCCCCTCCGCTCCCACCTCAGACGCGATGACCGTCCCGGCAACGCCGAAACCGAATAGCATCGCGGTCAGCATGGAGCCGAACAGCCCGAAGACCTTGCCAACCAGAATCTCCGTGCGGGCGACCGGCTGCGAAAAGAGCAGCTCCATGGCTCCGCGGTCTCCCGTGAGGCTGAGCGTCGCCATGGTCAGCCCGACCAAAGGAACCAGGTAGAGCACCAGGCTCAGCAGACTCGCCGTGGTTCGCTCGAAGCCCTGGAATCCGGCATAGCCTTCGGTGACCAGGCCGAAATAAGAAATCGCCAGCGCGAGGAGCGCAAAAATGCAGGCAAACAGCGCCGTCCAGCGATTGCGGATGTTGATCCGGGTTTCCTGACGGGCAATCGTGAAAACGGCGGCAAGATTCATGTGCTCCTCCCTAGTGGCTCCACAGATCCTCAAAATGGAGAACCTGGCCCGCGAAGCGTTGCGCAAGGTCGCCGGCCGTGGCCTGATCCTTCACCGCGAGAATGCCGCTGCCCATCGGTCCAGGTATGGAGGCCGATTTCACCAGGAATGCCTGGCGCGGATCCAGCCACTGCTTGCCGTCGCTATCCATGACGAACCATGCCGCGGCTTTTTCCTTCAGACCGTGTCCGGAAACGTAGCGGACCATGCAATCGAGGTTGTCGAACTTGTACACGTTGCCGTCACGGTCAACCATTTCCGCGGCATATTGCTTTTGCGAGATGGCCATCTTGCACTGAGCGCACATGTCGTTCTCTTCGATCTCAGCCGGCCGCGGCAACTGGTTCCCGCAGCCCGCCGCAATCAGCAGCAGGCAGATCAAAAGAATCCTCATGGATGTACCTCAGATAAATATCTTCAAGCGACGGCTCCGCCGTAGAGAAACCGAGGATCTCCGCCCCCGCTGCCTCCATCGCCCGGAGGATCGGATACCGTTCCTCGGGCAGGGCCGAAATCGTCAGGCCATCGGTTGCGCAACGCACGCCGGAACCGCCCGCGGCGGTCGCGACCGCGCAAAATCGCTTGCCCGGATTGCCAAGCTGTACGCGGAGAAGCGACTGTGTGTTCAGGTCCGCGCGCAACGCGGCGATGGGTTCGACGGCGCGCAGGCGTCCGCCGACCAGGATCGCGACCCGGTCGGCCAGCAGATCGACATCGGACAGCAAGTGGGAAGAAAAAACGATGGTCTTGCCCAGTTCCCGGAGAGCACCGAGGAGCGCACGGAACCCGGCCGCACCTTCCGGATCCAGGCTCGCCGTGGGCTCGTCGAGCAAGAGAATCGGGGCATCCGCCAGGAGCGCCACCGCGATGCCGAGCCGCTGCATCATGCCGCCCGAGAATTCGCTGACCATACGGTCCGCGGCTTCGCCGAATGCGCAACGCGCCAGCGCTGCTTCGACCGGGCCCGGCGGCAAACGCCGCAGGCGGCGATAGAACTCCAGCACTTCCCGCGCGGTCACCTGCTCCGGGAAAGCGACGCGTTGAGGCAGGTAACTGATCGCGGCTCTTGCCGCTACCGGTTCGCCGGCAAGGTCGATGCCATTGATCCGAATGCGTCCCACGGACGGCATGACCAACCCGGCGAGGCACTTCAGCGTCGTGGTCTTTCCGCTCCCGTTCGGGCCGAGAAGCGCGAAGGTCTCGCCGGGATCGACCCGGAACGAGAGACCAGCAAGAGCCGTCACCTTGCCGAAGCGCTTCTCCAGACCGTGTACTTCGATCATCGTCTTTGACCCCTCCACAGAACCAGGGCGGCGATCATGAATATCGACGCGGGAACCCCGGCCCAGGCCGCCGAGCCTTGGCGCGCGTTCCCATCCCCCGCGATCTTGATCTCGAGGTCGACCGGCTTCATCAGCGGGTAACGGTCGAATTCGCGCGAGCCTTCGATCACGGGAAAACTGCGCTCGGCGGCGGCCAGCGCTTGCGACGCCGGACTGAAAAAGTAAATCCGCAGGCGCGGACGGTCGCCTTCGAGATGCTCGAACAGGTTCTGAATGCGGAACGGCACATCGCCGATGCCGTTGGCGTCGAGATCGTAGCCCTGATAGTCGCTCCAGTAGTTCCCGGTCCCGTCGCGATCCCACCGAATGTTGCTGGTCTTGCCGACGATGCTGATGGGGCTCAGGTTCGCGATAAAATTATTGCGGACGAAATCGTTGCGCTCGGCGCTGGAAAACACTTCGATGGCCGTGTCGTTGGAGGCTATGAGATTCCGTTCAAAGCGGCTGTCGTGGAGTGCCTCCATAAAAATTCCGACGACGTTGTCGACAAACCGGTTCTGTTCGGAGACACAATTTTGGCTGTCCTGGAAGAGAACTCCGAAGGAACTAAAGCCGCGGTTGTGGACGAAGGCGTTACGCCGGAACTGAATATTGCGCGAATACATGATGGCGGCCCCGGCAACGTTGTTTTCGAAGATGTTGTCCTCGAAGATGTTGTCATTCGAATACATGTAGTGCAGGCCATACCGCACGCCGAAGACCCGGTTTCCGCGGATCACGCTCCCATCGGCGTTTTGCAGATACATGCCGTCCCGCATGTCGGTGATGGTGTTCCTCTCGATCGTATTGCCGGCGGAATTCCAGATATGAATGCCCGCGCCGCGTTCGCCGAAGCCCAGCTCCTTACGCCCGTGGAGCAAGTTGCCTGCGATGGTGTTGTGGCTTGACTGGAAAAAATAGATTCCAAAAAGTACGTCGTTGAGTTGATTGTTTTCGACGCGGTTGCCGTCCGATTTGAGTAAAATGCCCGAATCTTCGTCGACCAGCATTCCCCCGCTGTGTTCGATCCGGAAACCTCGGATGGAGCAGCCGGCGGCCGCCACCGTGATCACGCTTCCCGTGCCGTCGCCTTGCAATACCGGCCAACCCGCGCCCACCAGTGCGACGGGCTTATCGAGAATCAGATTGCCCTTATAGGTCCCGCCGCGTACCTCGATCGTATCGGCGGCCGCCGCTGCACGAATGGCCTCGCGAACCTCGGTGAACTGGCCGCCTGGGCCGACCACCAGCGTGCCTGCCTGCAGCAGGCATCCCATCGAGATCGCCAGCCAAATTCGCACCAGGGTTCCTTAGGCCCTCTGCCGGGCCGACAATGCGAGCGCGGCAATCATCAACACCAGAGATGCGGTGATCAGATAGGTTGCCGGCCCCGGATAGTTATTCACCGTAAAATTCGCGATCTGCTGCGTCCCGAACAGCGGCGGTGTAAAGGGCGTCACCTTGATGGCCGCTGTCGGGTCCAGAACATGGCCGTATTGGTACAGCCGATGGCCGAAGCTCCACAATGAGAACAGCGCAAAGTAAAGGAACAGCACCACCAGATCGACCAGCTTGGACATTTTTCCGAAAGCAATCGCCCGCAACGCCAGCAGCGCAAAGGCGCCCAGAGCGAACGGCATCCATTTGAATTCGCTGAAATCGCTTTCCAGCAGCGGCCGCATGCCGATGTAGTGGTTTAAGCTATTGATCTCTCGAAGATCGTCCCGATTGCTGGTCTGGCCGCCTTCAAGCGTGTACGAGTAGATTTTCAGAACCAAGCCGTCCGGGAACTGGTTGGAATAGAGCGTCATCTGGTACAGCGGGAACAGGAAGGACGGCACCAGCAGCACGGCTGCCACAAGCACCAGAACGCGGCTCCGGAACTGGAGTGGCAGCTCGAAGAAACGGTTCGCCTTCCCCAACCAGCTCTCGGTCATTCGTTGCTCCCGCCTGGGACCGCGGCGGCGGCCAGCCGTTTTCGATTGTGCGGGGCGGGAATGGCATTTACCGCCGATGCGGCGGCGCCCTTCGGTTTCACCAAAAGATAGCCCTGCATCTCCTGGTGGAGCGCTGAGCAGAAGTTCGTGCAGTAATAGGCGAACACGCCCGGCTTATCGGCGACGAATTCAATGGTCTTGGTCTCACCTGGGTCAATAACTATATTGATGTTGTAGTCGGTCAGTCCGAATCCGTGCAGCTCGTCGGTGGTCTGTTCGATGTTGGTGACATGGATGGTCACGTGATCGCCTTGGTTCACCTCGATCTTGTTTGGCTCGAAGGAGCTGCGCACGGCGGTCATCTTGACAACGACATTGTTGCCGTTGCGGTTGATGCTGGCGTCTTTCACATCCCAAATGGCATTGGGATTCTTGTTCTCCTCCTTGGTGTAGATCTCGATCGGCTTCAGCTTGCTTGCACGGATAATCTGCGCATAGTGAGGTTCTGGCTCGGTGAAGGCATCGTAGATCAGCTTCATCTTCTCCCCGCTGATGTCGATCAACTGCGAGCTCTCCGGCTGGGAAGGCCCCACGCTCAGGTGACGACCGTGGGAGAGTTTATTCAGAGCGATCAAATACTTGCCCTGAGGATGCATCGTGTCACCCTCGATGGCTGCGAGGTGTCCGATGTTATAAGACACCGGAATCTTATCGACGACTTCCCAGGTGCCGAGCTTCCACTTGGCGACGGCGCTCTCGACGAACAGGCTGGTGTAGGCATAGCCCTGATCGTCAAACTGCGTGTGCAGCGGCCCGAGTCCCACATTGACTTCGGCGTCTTTCACGTCCTCGTACTTCAGTACCGGGATTCCGTCCTCGTCGCCGGTGAAATCTTTCTTTTCGATTGCCATCTTGATCTTGTCGATGTTGAATACGGTTGTAATGGATTGCAACTTGCCGCTGCCGATGATGTACTTGCCGTCCGGGCTGACATCGACGCCGTGCGGACTCTTCGAGCAGGGAATGAGGAACACGAAACCCGGCGTCTCCTTGGGGTCGATCACCTTCACGCCGCCGAGCATCTTGGTCTTCCCCTCCTTGACGGCCTTCTCGGCTTCTCTCCAGTTGACTGCGGCAATGTAGTCGCGGTCCTTCTGTGTAGAGGTTACTTCCAGCTTTCCCGTGCCGCGTTCGGAGTTGTAGCAGGTCCAGAAGGCCCAGCTTTCACTCGGACCCTTGCCGCCGGCGCCAAGGTCCCAGTCGAAGGGCGGCATCAGAATCTGCCAGCCCATGCTGATCTCGCCGGTTTTTGGATCCACGGCCATTCCCGACACCAAACCTTTGTACTTGGTGGCATACTCTTCGATCGGTGCGTAGGTGCCTTTGGGAAGCGGAATGGAAAAGCGCGAAGCACCCAGAATGTACTCGGTGTTGTTGGTCACGAACGTCGATCCGTGGTTGCCCGAAACGTTCGGCATCGGACCGAAGATCTGTCTGGTCTTGAAGTCCCGCAGATCGATGCGGGCCATGCGATTGTTGGCGTTGTCGTTCACGAACAGCCAGCGGCCGTCGTAATCGCCGTTGGTTTTGCTGATGGCCGGATGGTGAACGTCGCCCCAGGTGAAGCCTCCCAGCATGGCTTTGGTTTCCTTGTCGAAGCCGTAGCCGTTGCCTGGGTAAGGAGTGAAGACGGGTATCGTGGCGATATGCCGCATGGACGGGAGTCCAGCCACGTATACGTTGCCGGATTGACCACCGGAATAAAACACATAGTATTCGTCCAGGTCGCCCGGCGCTACATAGGAGGCGATGGCCGCCTCGGCGATGTCGCCGCGCTGCGCAGTCTTCGGCTTCCGGGCGCAACCTGCGGCTAGAATCATCACCAGCAGCGCCGTGGCTGCGGTCCACCTGAACAATTTGGATTGCGATTTCATGTTGAGACTCTCCCTTTCCCCTCTTGGCCAGCGCGAATACGTCACTTCTTCGCTCCGGGCTTCTTAGCTTCAAGCGCCTGCTTCTTTTGATAAGCAGCCGTCAAGGTTCGGATGGCTTCGTTGCGCTCCTCATCCGTTAAGTGAATTTGTGTGGACAAGACCACTGCCATCGTTCCGGTCGGATTGTGCAAAAAATCGTCCAGCGTCCGGCCGAAGCGGCTTTGCACGTCGGCGTAGGCGATGGACAGATCCGGTCCGATCTTGGTCGCGGACTCGACGCCCAGCACGCTGACGTCGTGACAGATGAAGCAGGTCTTTCGGACGAAGAACGCGCCTTCGCCATGCAGCATCTGCTCCTCTTTGGTCTTCTCTTCCGGCGTCGGCACATCGGCGGTCTCCGCCCCCGGGATGTAGTCGATGGGAAGATCGGTCTTCTTCCAGCTCATCACCAGCATCGCCAGAGACTGCGCCTCCTTGCTGCCGAGCCCGAAGTTCGGCATCACGGTTTCACTGGACATGGACTTCGGGTCCTTGAAGTGCGCCAAGTGCCAGCCGAACACCGAAGGCCGGCCCGGCATGCGCGAGTAATCGTACTGTTCGGAGTTCTGATCGCCCTCATAGGTGAGATTCGGTCCGATGACTCCGCCGCGGTTATTGATGGTATGGCAGGCTCGGCAGCCTTTGTCGCGCACCAGTTGCTTGGCGTAGTTGAGGTAATCGGCGCCTTTGGTTTCCCGGTCGTTGCGATGGCAAACGTTGCAGTTGCTCTCGAGCAATGCGTGCCGGTCGCTGACCAGGTACGCCTTGGCCAACTCAGGGCCGAGCAGCGGTTGCTCCCAGTTTTCCGCATCGACGGCGTGAGCTCCGGCGGCTGTGGTCGCGTAACCCTGTCCGCCGTGGCAGATGGTGCAGCCATACTTGGACACCGGATGCTTTTCGAGGATCTCCTTGGGGTGCGTGCGGTAGGGGTTCGGTGCGCTCTCAAATCCCTTCCACTCGATTCCCTGATGACAAGTCGTGCAGCGGTCGGTGCGGTTGATCTCCTTCACCCAAACCTGTTGGATGCCGGACGGAATCGTCGCCGCGCGCTGCTCGCCAAACTTCTTAGCAACCAGGTCATGGAACTCGGATTGATAGCCCGTCCACTCGGGCGTGAACTGGTCCCAGTACAGAAAGCCCGTGAGAGCCAGCAGTCCGGCGCCGAAAACGTAGATCCAAAGAGTGTCGCGTTTCTTCCAGTCCATAAGTTTTCTCAGAAGTTCTTCGGTACCGGCGGCCACGCCTCCCAAAACCAGTAGAATTTCCAGTACGGTCCTCGCAAGAAGGTGCCCACAATCGTGAGAACCAGAATCAGGACCACCACCGCGAGGAAAACCAGGTTTTGACGGGTTCGCGCGCGCGCAAACCACACTCCCACCACACTCAGCGGAGTGCGGTCGAAATACGGCCACAACAACGCGGCGAGCACCAGCAGACCTGGAATCAGAATGCCCCCAACCAGTGCGCCGTTAATCGTCACGCTCCCGATATGAATCGTCGTGTCGGTGACCAGTTCCTGCAACCACAGGAAATACCACGGGGCTTTTGCCGGATTCGGCGTCACCTTGGGATTAGCCGGGGCCTCCAGCGGCGTCGGCACCAGGACGGCCAGGATCGAAACAATCAGGAGCGTGACCACGGTCACCACCAGGAGCCGCCGCGTCAGGTTAGGCGAGCTGGGAACCGTGTGGCGGTCGTAATCCACCAGAGCCGTCTCCACTTGGACCGACCGCCCGCGCGCCAGCCCGAGCAGCGAGTAAGTCTTGGCTTTCGCCGGCGCCGTCTTCTCACTCTTCTGCTTCAGCGACAGCCGGTCGACCGAGGCCAGTCCGCCGTCCTTCCGCACGCGCCACATGTGCCACGAAAAGAGAAACAGGACCAGCGCCGGCAGGAAGAAGCAGTGCAGAACGTAAAAACGGATCAGGGTATTCTGTTCGATCTGATTTCCACCCAGCAGCAGGAACCGGATTTTGTCGCCGATGAGCGGGGCCGCGCTGGCGATATTGGTGCCCACCGTAATGGCCCAGTATGCGAGCTGGTCCCAGGGAAGCAGATAGCCGGTGAAGGAAAGCAAGAAGGTGGCCAGCAGCAAGACCACGCCGACGATCCAGTTCAGCGGGCGATTTTGCCCGGCCGCGGTCCCGTTTCGATACGCTGCCGTTACGAATACGCGAACCATGTGCAGGAACACCACGGCCACCATCAAATGGGCCGCAATGCGGTGCGCCGCCCGGAGAAACGAGCCGAAGGAAACCACGAACTCGAGATCCTTGATGGATTGATAGGCGCGCTCCACCGATGGCACGTACAGGAACATCAGAATCATGCCCGTCAGGGTGAGCACCAGAAGCAGTACCATGGAGACCGTGCCCAGCCAGAAGGAGTAGGAGTAGCTCAGGCTGTCGCGGCTCACCTTCGCCGGGAACCAGTGGAGAAGAATGTTGCGAACCACCGAATCTCCGGCTTCCCGCTCCGTGGCCGGTTTCCAGGTCCAGAGGACTTTCTCCCAGATAGATTTCTTGGTGGTCATGTTGGTTCCTCAGACCGAGAGCCGGAAGTCGCGATGGACCGGCTCGGAAAGATCGACGATCAATTGCCCGTCGTCGGGTGAAACCGCAAGCCGATACCACGTGAGCGGCCGCGGCGCCGGGCCGGCATAGTTGATGCCGTTGCCATAGTATTTCGAGCCGTGACAGGGGCAATGGAATTCGCGGTGCTCCTCCATTGGACGGCCGTCCACCGTCACTGTCTTCGGCTGGTTGAGACTGACCAGTTTCACGGTGCAGCCCAGGTGCTGGCAGACGGCCGAGATCGCGTAGAAGGTCTTCTGCTCCCGGAAGATGAAGACCCGCTGGTCTTCGAGAAACGTCGCGCCTTCCGGGAACTGGTCTGGCAGCCCGGCCTTGAATCGTTGCGACGGCTCGTAAAGAACATTCGGCACAAGGGAGCGCACCATCGCCGTTCCCATGCCCGCGACCGATGCCAGCAGCGCCCCGAGGCTGATCCGTTCCATCCAGGATCGCCTGGTCGGTGAGTCGCCAGCCGCACCGGCGGCTCCCGGCTCGACTTTACGAAACAGCTTCATGCTCTTCATAAAAGAAAACCTCCATGGTCATCGCGTCGGTTGGGCAGCGGATGGCGCATAGGCCGCAGCGAATGCACTTCTCGTCGTCCTTGATCATGGCGGACAGACCGCCGCTCTCTTCCCCGTAGGTGCCGTAGAATTCATGCGCGCGCCGGGCGTCCTCCGGATCGAGGTCGAGTTGGTCGATCGGCACCAGCCGCAGGCAGTATTCCGGACACACGTCGACGCAGCGATTGCACAGCACGCACTTCTCCGGGTCATAGATGGTCTGGACGTGGCATTGCAGGCAGCGCTTGGCCTGGCGTTTCGCCTCCGGCTCGGAATAGCTGGACTCCACCTCGGAAATTCCGGTGCGCCGGTTGAGGTTGATGGTCGGAGGCGCCTCGCGGTCGAAGTCGTCGTAATCCTCCGGCATGGCGTAAGACCTGGTGGGAATCTTGGTGACGGAAAGCCGGAATTCCGCCTCCTCCTCAACGCCTCGCAGATGGTTGTCGATGGACAGTGCGGCACGCTTGCCGTTGGCAATCGCGTCGATGATATTTCTCGGACCGAAGGCGGCGTCACCACCGGCGTAAACTCCCGGCGCGGTGGTCGCGAGCGTGTTCCGGTCAACTTTGATCGTGAATTGGGGGGTCAACTGCACGCCGTCCTCGGGCTTCAGGAACGCCACGTCCGCCTGCTGGCCGATCGCGAGAATGACGGTGTCGGCTTCGAGCCGCTCTTCAATGGCGGGGTTCAAGACGGGGTCGAAGCGGCCGGCGTCGTCGTACGTGCGCTGGACGCCGATCAGTTCAATCGCCCGGACGCGGCCGTTTTCGCCGGTAAATCTCTTGGCGCTGCGCTGCGTCTGGAAGACGATGCCCTCCTTGCGCGCCTCCTCGAACTCTTCACGGCCCTGCGCCGAGCGCATGACGGGCATCTCGTCGAAGGACTCCAGGCTCAGCATGCGGACGTCGGCCACTCCGGCCCGAATCGCGGCGCGCGCCGCATCCAGCGCGGAAGCGAGTACGCCTTCATTGCCCGGCCGGTTCTGCTCCTCCTCGAGTGCGGTGCGCAGCGCCATCCGCGCCGCGTCGAAGGCAACCAATCCACCGCCGATGATCACCACGCGGCGGCCGAGACTGACGCGGTAGCCGTGGTTGACGTTCAGCAGGAAATCCACCGCCTTCACGACTCCGTCCAACTCCGAGCCTTCGACCTTCAGGTCGCGGCCGCGCTGCGCCCCGATGCTGAGAAAGATCGCCTGGAACCCCATCTCGCGCAGTTGCTGAATCCCGAAGCCCACACGCAGCGGCGCGTTCAGCTTCAGCTCGACACCCATCTCGACAACCCGATCGATTTCCTTGTCGATCACGGAGCGGCTGAGCCGGAATTCCGGGATTCCGTGGACCAGCATGCCGCCCGGCGTCTCGCTGGCCTCGAAAATGGTGACCAGATAGCCCATCAATGCTAAGTCGTGCGCGCACGAAATGCCCGCGGGTCCGGCGCCGACCACCGCTACTTTTTGTCCCCGCGCCACGTGCCTGCGGCTGACGCGCAGCATCGGGAGGTGCCACGGCGTCTTGTTGCCGGGCTCGGTCTCGATCTGAAGAAGCTTGGCCTGGGTGTCGGGCGCGAGCGATTCGACGCCGAACTTCTCCGTGACGAATCGCTTCAAGGCGCGAATGCTCACCGCCCCGTCGATCTTGCCGCGGCGGCAGGCATCCTCGCAGGGAGCCGCGCACACCCGGCCGCACACCGACGCGAAGGGATTGGGCGATCGCGCGGTGAGATAAGCTTTTTCGTATTCGCCCCTGGCAATGAGCTGCACGTAGCGGCCGGCGTCGGTGTGAATGGGGCAAGCGGCCTGGCAGGGAACCATGTCTTTCCAGAACGTGACATCCGGAATCATGGTTCGGTATCCGCTGGCCCGCGACGGATCCGTCATCTGACTACCTCTGGCGACTCCTGATTGACGTGACGGTTCGAGCTCGGCCACGCAATCTCTTTATGCCGAGCACGCGAACCACCGCGGAACGGGCCTGTGAACGGCTCGTGTTGGGTCGCTTGGCACAGAAACCGCGCCCCGCTTGCGCCAAGTTGCACAGGAGCTCGGGTCTGGTACGGTTCAGGTGCGCTCGTCATCGCGCCAAGCTTAAGTCCGCTTCGTTCCCGATTCTGTGACTCTGGTCACAGACCCGCCGAGCGGGATGGATCATGCTCGGCCGAAGGATCATTCAAGAAGTTATGCGGGGGACTCCGCCGGCGGCGAACTGGTCAGTAGTGCCATTGCACGAGTTGGTTCGCCACATCGTTCTCGAGTATCACGATTGCTTCCGATTGGAACTGCCCGGCCTCAGACGCCGGATGGCGCAAGCGCCGGCCGCGCAAGCCGCGCTTCGCCTTTTCGAGGATGCGCTGGATGCAAATCTGGGCCTGCAGGCGGAAGTGCTGTTTCCAGCGATCCGGAAATGCGAAGAAAACGCGGATGCCGGCTGGCCTCTGCCCGCACACGCCGCGTCGGCGATACGCAACCTGATTCCAAGAATGAAGCAAGATCAGTGGCGGCTCGCCGTCTTGCTCCATAAGGTGCGCCTGACAGCTGGTGATCAACCGCCGGAGTTGAAGGACCTCGAAGCAGACCTTCGAGTTCACATTCACCTGGAAGACGACATCCTTTTTCAGCGGGTGATGCAACTGGTTTCATTGGGTCACGCAGAACCTGCCGAGCGGCTATAGTCAAATAGAAGCTATATGAGCACGGCTTGGACTGAGCTGCTCCAGCGGATTCCCATGTTCGCGGGTTTGGAGCCGGAGGTCATCGATGACCTGACGAAACGAGCCGTCAATCGTCCGTTTTCGCCCGGGCAGCTGTTGTTCAACGAGGGAGATCCCTGCGAAGGTATGTTCTTGCTGGTTCAGGGCTCAGTCAAGATCTTCAAAAGTTCGTCGTCTGGACGCCAGCTGACCCTGGCTGTCGAAACAGCCCCGGCGACGGTCGCGGAGCTGCCGCTTTTCGACGGTGGGCCGTATCCGGCTTCCGTGCAGGCCGTCGACCAGGTGATCGCGCTTTTCATCCACAAGCGGGATTTTCGGGCAGTTTGCCTCCAGCACCCCCAGTTGCCCCTCCAAGCTCTGGCAGTCGTCGGCCGTCGGCTGCGTGCCCTTGTTGCACTGATTGAAAGCGTTACGTTCGGCAAGGTCCGCCAACGCTTGGCGCGAACTCTGCTCGAACTTGCCGATCAAGCCGATGGCACTTCGTTTGCCTTACCCTGGACCCAACAGGAAATCGCGTTGAATCTGGGGACTGTGCGTGAGGTCGTTTCACGGAACCTGAACCGTTTCCAGGCTGCTGGACTGATTCAAGTGAACCATCGGGAAATCGTCGTCGCCGATCGAGAAGGACTGCAACGGGAAGCCGAAGCCGAGATTTGATCGATCGTGTGACTTCGGTCACTGCGATCCGGCGCTTACTGCCCGAAACTGATACTTAGTAGGACGGACTATGAAAGCAGATTTGCAGACGACGGCGCAGGACATGGCCCGGCAGGATCTATGCCGACATGTGCGTCCTGTTGAGAACGATCTCCTCTTCCCTCGGGCGGTGGAAATGGCAAGGGCGGGCCAGGAGGACGGCAATGTTGTCGGCTAGGCTGCCTGTCACCATTGGTGGACCATCGGAGCGGGAGGTGCAGCTCCAGCGCCTGGTGAGCGTCTATGTGGTCACCGGTCTGCTCTTCATGCGCAGCCGCCCGCGCATGTGAAAACACATGCGGGCGGGGTGGCGTGATTCTGTAGTGAAGGAGCTTGTATGATCCGTATCGGGCAGACCGCTGCAACCATCGACACGCCCGTGGAGCACCTGATGGCGTGCCACCGCCGGATTGAAGACCGCCTCGCGACGCTGGAGCGTGCGGCCGATCATCTGCGCGGCGACAAGCCGGCCGCCCTGGAGGCGATTCGCAAGAGCATCCTGTTTCTGGATTCGAGCGGTGCGCTTCATACCAGGGACGAGGAAGAGAGCCTGTTCCCGCGCCTGCGGCCGCATCTGACACCCGAAGAGCTGCACTATCTGGATGGACTCGAAGAACAGCACCGCGCGGCGGAGTCCGTGTTCACGGAACTGAAAGGCGTCGCTGAAGAGCTGGCCGCCGCTGCGGACCACTCCATTTCATTGGAAAGCCGTTACCGGGAACTCGCAGCGCGGCTTTCCGCTGTACCGCCCTCACATTCAGTCCGAAGATGAGATGCTGACTCGACTCGCCCTGCGCGCGCTCACCGTCGGCCAAATCAAGGCCATCGCTCAGGAGATGAAGGACCGGCGAGAGGAACGTACGCACGCGGTGACGGAAGCTCCCTCCAGCGGCGCCGATGAAGCTTCGGGCAACCACAACCAGGAGGCGCCATTTTGAATCCAGCATGTTTCTTCACCCCGGAACTGATCAAAGAGATTGAGATGCCGCAGCGCGGCATCCTTAGCCGAACGCTTTACAACGACGATGATGTGAAGGTGGTTCTGTTCGGCTTTTCCGCCGGGCATGAGCTTTCCGCGCACACTGCACCGATGCCCGCGTTGCTCTATTTCCTTGAAGGCGAGGCGGAACTCACCCTCGGGGCCGACACCCAGGGCGTGAAGGCTGGCGCCTTCGCGCATATGCCGCCACACTTGAACCATGCCGTCGTAGCGAAGACCCCTCTCGTGATGCTGCTGATCATGATGAAAGGTCTCAAACGGGAGAAGGTCGACGGCTAGGTCAACTGCTCGGCCCGCCAGAGAAGGAAGTAAGGAGCTGTCCAGATTCGAAGAAATCGGGCCGTCCAGCGATCGCCTCAGATAGGATGTCGCAATTACGAACCGTGACGCGACATTCGCCCACTATCACGGGCATTGAGGCACTCGAATGCCTGCCTCTCCCACGTTCAATGTCGCGAACTGCCCATTGTGCGACATCCTTAAGGGATCGCCTCGATTCCAGCGGGATCGCATCGAAGCTGCAAGAATCGTTAATGGCCGGCTCGATCGAGTGTTTGCACCAGTCCTTACATGGATACGGTGCGCCTCAGGCGAATAAGCTCATCGCCACACCAAGTATAAACGCCAGACTCCTCGGCGAGTAGTTGGTAATCCATTTTGAACATCGGCGTGGGAGTGCAGTTCGTTAATCCCAACCTTCACCAGCCATTAGGCCGCGAACACACGTTTCCGTTTTTGCGCGGGTAAGACCACCGCTCACAGAATTCGCTAGAGCGTGTCAGGTGCCCTTACCGGTCGGCCCACGCAGTGGGTTCCTTGAGTTCACCGCGCGAACCGGGGCTCGCCGCAAAGCGGGTTTTTCCCCCGCTGCGGTTGCAGGATGGGCGGTTAAAAGTAATTGAAACAGGGGAGCGGCAGAGGCGCAAGCCAAGGGCGCGCTACAGGTCTTTGAGTAGTTCGAAATACCGCTCGCGGGTCATGCCTGAAGTACGAAGCAGGTTCTTGATTATGAAGATTGGAACTTCGCGGTACATCGGGATCACGATTGGCCGCCTGAGGCCCGTCTTCACGTAAATGACGTGGTCGCATTCCTGGCGATTGTAGTGGAATCCCTCCCGTTCGAATACACGGATTAGCCGCTGATAGGGGACCGGCCGGATAGCGGCCATGTGGCTACTTGATGCTCATCGTGAGGCGATCGACCGAGACGAATTCTGGCGCGCGCCAAGTCTCACCCTCGCGCTCGTAGCCGGCTTCCTGGAGGATTTCATCGAGAGTTCCCATGTTGGCGCTTGCGGCAAGAAACCCGCGAACGGCGTCGCGGATGTTTCTTCTCGCTTCGTCGTCCGTCGCTCCGCAGGTCGACAAGTCAAGCGCGGGGACGTACGCGACGTAGGCATTTCCTTCCTTGAAGATATGCACGTCGAAGGAGAAGTCTTCCATATAGTGGGTTTCCTTTTGAAGCGCCTTCATGCTTAATATTACCGATTTGGTTTGAGTTCGCTTTCAGTCTAAGCGCGGCGCGAGGTTTCGTCAAATCGATCAAGACCGGTCGAAGGAAGGTCAGGTCGGAGCGCCGACGGTTGCGTGGTTGGATGGTCCTCAGAGTCGAGGCTAGAACCGACAGGGCAGATAAGGTGTGCCGCGCGGGTGCCTTACGCGGGTTCATTCCTTGGTGAATTTCCTAGAGTTATGTTCAAGTTAAGCAGACCTAATGAGTGAACACCACCGAGTGACCGCGCCAGCTCTCGCGCAGCTGGGCTCTTGAGTCGATCTTTTTTAAGCGAATCCTGTCATTAAAACGTTGTCGATGCTGTTCTGATTTCAGAACAGAACTCGCGCTTCTGCCCCGCTTTCCATATTTTGAAGATTGTTTAGTGTCTGTAGGTTAGATCAAGTCTGTTCTGAATTCAGAACACAAGAGTCTTTATGAGCCCCGGATCGTTCGCAAAAGCGGGCGAGACTACGCCTGAATACACGAAAAAAGTTCTTGACTTCTTTCGGCGCTCGTTTCAAGATTGCATAAATCCGTTGGCGAGTACTTGATTTCGAGGCATTTGTGTAGCTCGCTGCTGAAATCTGTTCGTAAAAAATAACGGCCGAGTGAAGTGGTCCAGCGGATCACTGCCGAGGGGTGAAGTGTGCAGACTCAGGACCGTCGGTTAAGAAGCGGTCGGATCTTGAACTAGCTTTTTAGTTTCCGTCAAATTCACGTTCGGGAGAAGTGTGTCTATGCGAGTCGTCGCGCTATCGATGTTGGGAGTCTGTTTCTCTGGCCAAGTCTGGTCGCAACAGCCGGCCGCTACCGCGCCGTCCCCAGTTACTGCGAGTGCGGAACCGCGGCTTGACTCGGTTCACCGCGTTGATCCAGGGCAGATGTATCACCGCGTATACGCCATCGTACCCATGATCGGCACGGGGACGAAAGACGATCCGAAGCGGCCAATGTTTATCCCTCCGCCGACACAGGTTCCCACGTCGGCGGTGCATACAGGCGTAATTGGATTTCAGATGTGGTTGAGCGATGACGGCACCATGGCGTTAGTGGAGTTCGTGGGTGCGACGCCGCTGGACCTCCAGCCGATTGTCAGCTCCACAGGCCAGAACGTGACGGCGTTTGCGCGCGGCAAAACCACTCAGGCCGATGTCGAGACTGCATTTCAGCAGTACAAGAAAGGCTTCAAGTTCGGTTGGTCCGGGGTGAGGGCACAATGAGACGACTCGTTATTAAAGCGGTTGTACTGGCTGGAGCGTTGGCCGTATTCGTTTCATCCTGCTTGGCTTACACCTACTTTCTCACAGAGAATCTGCACACGCCGAATTGGTCGAATTGGACCGTAACTGGCACGATGACGCCGGAATGGTATGCCGCCGGAAACTACGGCGGGATCGGTGACGGAAGCCAAGGTGCCATGTTATCCAACTATCAATCGTGCAACGACGTGAGCGTCACCGTGCGGGGGACAAGTAATTCCTTTTCTTTGTACCTTGCCTACAACCCCTTTAGTTCTCAAGTGGCGACCTACTACTGGGTCAATATCGTCAGCAATGGCAGCGCTATCCAACTCTATAAGCAATACCTCGACAGTCACCTTAACCCCCAAGTTGTATCGCTGACGGGTACCGCTTTCAATTTCGGCGATAACTCTATCGTACGCGCCGTCACGCGCCCGGATGGCGCTATACAGAGCGCCACGGACGTTATTATCTACGTGAACAATGCGGAGGTAGTGTGGTATCAGGATTCTCCAGGACTCGGCCCCAGCGGTCAAGCTGAGCTGCTAGTTTATGGTACCGGAAACGGCAGTAACCTGCTGAGCGAGATCAACCTTGGACCCTACTCTACCGTCAGCCCGAACACAATTCCGGCATCGAGCATTTCGACCTCCGCGACCAGCAATCAGGTCAGTATCAGTTGGCCCGCGGGTACGGAGAGCGCGAGCGGAACCGGCATCTGGGGCTACCAGCTGTGGCGCGATGGGCAGGTCGTTACGACGACCCAAGGGCTCTCCTATATCGACACCACCGTCGTTCCGGACACGACGTATACCTACACCCTTTCGGTCATCGACTTTCACTGGAACTCAGCCGGCACGACAGTCAATGTAACGACGCCGAACGTGCCCACCAACCCACCGTTCCCGTCGGCAACGCCCGACGGTCGACGCGTAGGCGTGCGTCCGACCGGAGCCTACTGGGGAGGCGGAAACGAAAACATCGATGTTCTTTCGGGAAATCTGAATTTTACCTTGCCACTGCTCAAGGCGATCGGACGCGGCAGTTGGGGCGTCCCGTTGAATCTGGTTTACAACTCGCAGAACTGGCGTCAGGACTCAGGCGGAGCCTGGAATTTTGGCGCCGATGTCGGTTACGGCTACGGATGGAAGCTGCTTGCCGGATCGATTACGCCGGTGTGGAATCCGGGCGGACTTACGGCGTCCTATTACTTGTATACCGACTCGAACGGCACAGAATATCGCCTCGACCAGAACACCGGCAACGTCTGGAGCTCGAAGGAGTCGGTTTACATCTGGTTTGACGCGAACGCAAATGCGCTTCACCTGCGGGACGGCAGCTTTTGGGATTTCGCCTGCATTTCGGCGGCAACCGAACCTGATTCGGGAGTGATGCATCCCACCTTGATGGAAAGCACGAACGGTAATCAGATCATCATCCGATATCAGACCGCGCCCGGAGCGAACTGGGCGAACTCCAGCGCGCGGATTACTCAGATCGAGGATGTGCGCGCGACCAGCCGCAACAACGGCGGGTACGCTACTTACGATTTCACTTACAACACGGACCCGATCCCGCATCTGACGAGCATCTCTAACAGCATCAACACGGGTGAAGCATACAGTTTCAACTATGACTCTGGCATGGCGATCGCTTCGCCGATCAACAGTCAGAGTTTCGGAACCACCACATTTCTAGACCACGTGACCGTGACGAATCTTGGCATGACGCACTATTTCCAGCAGAGTACTGGCGGCGAGCTCACCAAAATCCTGCTGCCATATGGTGGATACCTGGCATACGCGTACGGAACGACGGCTTACCCAAGCGGCACCGACTATCGCGAAGTGACCACCAGATATTTGTCACCGGATGGCACGACCGGAAGTCAGCTCTCTTACCCTCTGGTGCACGAAACTCCCGTTACTGGTGTCGTGCATCAGTTCACGACGATCGATGACCCGAGCGGCTCGGGAGAAAAGTATTGGGCTTTTGGCCCGAGCGGCCTTTCCATGGGTCTGGTCACGCAGTATCAGGGCCGGCAAACGCCAGGAGGAGCGGCAGCAACTCGAAACGACTTTACTTGGACGCAAGATTCGACGGGTAACAGCTACATCTCAAACAACGTGACGACACTCGATCCCGGCCAATCGTATCAAGCTCAAAAGGCCACAGCGCAGACCGTGGACATCTATGGCAATGTCTTGCAGGTGCTGAACTACAACTTTGGACCGACGACGGGTTCCTTGGCCAGGACCTACAACTACACGTACCTCTACCAGAACCCCAATTCGGGCGCCTACACGGCGCATTACATCTATAACCGTCTCGTGTCGGCGACGGTGACGCCGGCGGGGGAGCTCGGCAATAGCGCTCGCCTCGAATGTCTACGATGCTTATGGCAGCGGGGGGCTCAACGGGACGTGTGTACAGGCAGTGCTGGCAACCGCCGGAACGGGCGTGCGCGAGTGGGATTCCTCGTTCACGACCAGCTATCTCACCCGCGGCAATGTCGCGTGTACTACGAGTCCGAGCGGCACCAGTGTAATCAACTATGATGCCTCAGGAAACGTCGTGAGCACCACGGTCAACGGCGTCACGGCCCAGGTCTCCAGCAGTATCTCGTCGAATTTCGCCACGCCAAGTCAGTTGAGCGTCGGCAGTCAGACCACCACGCTAGGCTGGTCTTCCTTCCTCGGGTTGACCAATGAAACCGGACCGAACGGAGACACCTCATCAACCTTTTACGATCAGTATGCCCGGCCGAGCAACACCACGTCGCCTTTCGGCGCAGTAACGGCCAACAACTACAACAGTCCACCGTACAGTCTGTCGACGCCCGCCACCGTGACGACCATCATCGCGGACACACCGGCTCCGCCGGGAAGCGGGTATACAACGTCCAGCGGCCGGTGGACCCGAAAGACCCTCGATGGCTTGGGTCGAACCATCTTGGCCGAGACCGGCGATTCAACCGGGGCCACGAAGAGCCAGGCGGAGAGCGTGTACGGGCCCTGCGCTTGCTCCCCAATGGGAAAGCTCATGAAGCAGGCGATGCCGCATATCGTCGGCGGAACTCCCGCGTGGACCGTTTATACCTACGACGGCCTCGGTCGAACGCTCTCTGTATTGTCGCCAGACGGCGCGAGCACCACCACCTATGTTTACCAGGGCAACACCGTGAAGGTCACCGATCCGGCTCTCCACTGGAAGATATTCACGATGGATGCGTTTGGGAACCTGATTCAGGTCACGGAACCGAGCGGGGAATAAGGAGAGATAGCGATGACCAAACATTTTCAATCGTTATCGAGACACGGACTTCTTGCCGTGGTCGCCGCTCAGTTCCTGGCGGTGGGCCAAGCCCAGAGTTGGTACAACACCTCATGGACCCACCGGAAGCAGATCACGATCGCGCATGGGCAGGTATCGGGTGGATCGGCGCTGACGAATTTTCCCGCGCTCATTTCCGAGGCGTCGGATTCCGACCTGGCCGCATCGGCCCAGTCGAACGGGAACGACATCCTGTTTACCGCATCGGATGGCGCGACGAAGCTGAACCACGAGATCGAGACGTATACGAGTTCTACCGGACAGCTGACGGCTTGGGTGCAGATCCCATCGCTTTCAGCGACCACGGACACGGTCATTTACATGTATTACGGCAACGCCGGCGCCTCGAATCAGCAGAGCGTGACCGCGGTGTGGGACAGCAACTATCAGGGCGTATGGCATCTGCCGAATGGAACGACCCTGTCGGCTAGCGATTCGACCGCGAATGGAAGGAATGGGACGATCAGTTCACCCGCGGCTACGGCCGGGGAGATCGGTGGCGGAGCCAGCTTCAACGGAACAAGTGACGGGATCAGCTTCAGCCCCATTACGACGCTGGTCCAGACCTACACGGCTGAGTTCTGGGTGAACTCAACCTTCCCGAATACGTACATGACGATTCTCGGGGGAACGTCCGGATTCAACGACATTTACTTTGATGGAAGCAGCAACGCGATTGGGGTGGATAACGGGACCAGCTTCAGCGCCTACTCAACCGCGAGCGTGTCCGGAGTGAGCGTCCCATCAAGTACCTGGACTTCATTGGTCGTCACGCGGAGCGGATCGACCATCACGGTTTACAAAAACGGAACGCTAGTGGGCACGGGAACATTCAGCACGGCGTATAACACCGCCAACTATGGCGAGATGGGCAACGCGACCATCAACTACTACGGCGGAAAGCTGGACGAAGTGAAAATTTCCTCCAATGTCCGCTCGGCCGGTTGGATTACGACCGAATACAACGACCAGAGCTCGCCCACAAGCTTCCTGAGCGTGGGTGGCGAGCAGACCAATCCGGTCGGGACACCGACCTTCAGTCCAGCGGCGGGGACATACTCGTCGGCGCAGAGCGTGACGATCAGCACGACCTCTTCAGGAGCCTCAATTCGCTACACGACTGACGGCAGCACCCCGAGCGAGACCGCGGGGACGCTTTACAGCGGTCCGGTGACCGTGAGCACGAGCGAGACGTTGAAAGCAATCGCCTATGAATCGGGATTTACCGACAGCTCCGTCGCTTCGGCCAGTTACAGCATTGGGTCTTCAAGTTGGTACAGCAGCTCATGGGCTTATCGCGAGCCGATCACGATCAATAGTGGACAGGTCAACGGCACGTTGACGAATTTCCCGATGCTGTATTCGGTGACGGACTCGAACTTGGTGGGGCACACGCAGTCGGGCGGAAACGACATCCTGTTCACGGCATCGGATGGCGTGACGAAACTGAACCACCAGATTGAAACCTACAACAGCTCGTCAGGCCAGTTGGTGGCCTGGGTACAGGTGCCGTCCCTGCAAACGGGGACGGTGATCTACGTGTACTACGGCAACTCCGGGGCGTCGAACCAGCAGAACCCGACCGGGGTATGGGACAGCAACTATCAGGGTGTATGGCACTTGCCGAACGGAACCACGCTCTCGGCCGGCGACTCGACCGCGAACGGGAACAACGGCACCATCAGTTCGCCCACCGCAACCTCCGGCCAGATCGACGGTGGCGCGAGCTTTAACGGTTCAAGCGACGGCATCAGCTTCACCGCGATCAGCAACCTCGTCCAGACGTATACGGCCGAGTTCTGGATTTACTCCAGCTTCCCGCATGCTTACATGACGATTCTGGGGGGAACGTCGTCGTTCAACGACATTTACTTTGATGGCAGCAGCAACGTGATTGGAGTGGATAACGGGACGAGCTTCAGCGCGTACTCGACTGCCAGCGTATCCGGTGTGAATGTCGCTTCCAACACCTGGACTTCCATCGCCGTCAGCCGTAGCGAGTCGAGTATTACCGTGTACAAGAACGGGGCCTCGGTTGGAACGGGGACGTTCAGCACGGCATACAACGTCGCCAACTATGCAGAGATGGGCAACGCGGCCGGCGCCAACTATTACGGCGGAAAACTGGACGAGGTCAAAATCTCCTCCAATGTCCGTTCCGCCGGCTGGATTCAAACCGAATACAACAACCAGAGCTCGCCCTCAGGATTTATGACCGTCGGCTCGCCCCAGCAGCAGGGGGGCAGCACGGTGACGGTGACCGTGACCAGCTCCCCGTCTAGCTTGTCGCTCAGCGTTGACAGCGCCAACTGCACCGCGCCATGCACCTTCCAGTGGACTCCGGGATCGAACCACACCATCGCAGTGAGCACCAGTCCGCAATCGGGCGGCACGGGAACGCAGTACATTTACGCAAGCTGGTCGGATAGCGGAGCGGAGTCCCACTCGGTCACCGTACCATCCTCGTCGATTACCTACACAGCGAACTTCACGACGCAGTATTATCTGACGACGAGCGCGGGCACGGGAGGCTCGATAAGCCCGGCGAGCGCGTGGGAGAACAGCGGCGCGGTGGTATCGGTGAATGCGGCTGCCAACAGCGGCTACGCGTTCTCCGGCTTCAGCGGGGCCCTCACCGGAACAACAACGCCTCAAAACCTGACCATGAGCGCGGCGGAGTCGGTGGCCGCGAATTTTAGTTTCAACACGGGATCGTCTCAGGTGACGACCTACACCTACGATGTCTGGAACAATCTATCGGGCGTCAGCATGACGCGGGGAAGCAGCACGCAGACTCGCACGTTCGTGTACAACGGTCCCTACCTTCAAAGCGCGACGAATCCTGAAAACGGCACGGTCACCTACACTTACAACACTACCAACAACAAGATAGCCACTAAGACGGACGCGAAGGGCCAGGTGGTCAAATACACCTACGATTCTTACGCGCGGCTCACGGAAGTCCAGCGGTATCCTCAAGGTCTTTCAAACGCCGAAGACACTTGCCAGCAGGAGCAGTATTTTTACGACACCAATCCGTTCGATTCGAACTATTCTGGCCAGTATTCAGCCGGCCGACCAACGGCGATTCAGTCTTATGGCGGATCGAGCACCTATAGCAACGGCTCCGGCAATTGCGACACCACCTTCATCGAGATGTACAACTACAGCCAGCCAGGAGGGAAGATCGGCAAGCGTCTCCGCCTCACGAGAACCCTCGAAATTGGGCACGCTGCGCCGGCCGCCACCAACCTCGATTTCAATTCGACGTATGTGTACGATACTGAGGGAAGGATGACCAGCGTGCAGTATCCCGGATCGGGCCCGTCGTCGGCTCCCGTGACCGGACCGAATCTGGGATGGGCTTTCGACACTATGGGCCGGATGAACACCATGACGGACTTGGCCGCCAGCTCGACGATTATTTCCGGAGCGACCTATGGTCCCTCGAACGAGTTGCTTACGATATCGGGACAGCTCAACGAAAGCCGCAGCTACAATTCGATGCTCCAGTTGACGGGGCTGATCTCCGGCTCGACCGGTGAGCATGAGCTACAGCTATTCGAGCACGCAAAACAACGGCAAAATTACTTCACAGACCGACGCCATCAGCGGCGAGACGGTTCAGTCTACACCTACGACGTGCTGAATCGCTTGGCGAGCGCCACGGCAACGAACAGTTCCTGGGGCCAGAGCTACCAGTACGACGGCTTCGGGAATCTGACGAATCAGAACGTCACGGCCGGGTCCGCGCCGGTTTTACACGGCAGCTACGACGCGAACAATCACGGTTCGTGCGTGGACGCGAACGGCAATAATACCTGCGCAGGTGGACGGCGCCGGGCATGGATTCATCTACGATGTCGAGAACCGCGCAATCGGCTCGGAAATGGAATCACAAATCCTCCCTTCCCTACAGTTATGCGCCCGGTAATAAGCGAGTCTGGCGGGGACTGTTCACCAGCGGAACGCTGACGACGGACGAGGTGACATTCTGGGGTGTCAACGGCCAGAAACTAGCGGTGTATCAATTGACGTACACCAACCAGGCACAACAGGGGCAGCAAGCGAACTGGGTTTGGTACGCATCGCAGACGGGAACGAACTACTACTTCGGCGGCAAATTGATCAAGAACGCGGGTGGATTTATTGGTGCGGATCGCCTGGGCTCAATCGGCAAATACTATCCCTGGGGGCAAGAGAAGCCTTCGGCGACAACCAACGGGACAGAGAAGTTTACTGGGTACTTCAGGGATGCGGAAACTGGGTTGGACTATGCAGATCAAAGGTATCACAATCCCGGCACGGGCCGGTTCATGACACCGGATCCGTCAATGGACAATGTTGATTTCTCTGATCCCGGAAGCTGGAATGCATACGCCTACGCGAATGGCGACCCCGCTAACCTCACAGACCCCACCGGTCACACGAGCTGCGGCGATGCCAAGATCACGGGCGGCATATTTGGCGGCCAGACCGTCTCCCAAGTGATGACAGGAACAAGTGGCGATGACCTGCTTGCTCAAATTATTTGGCACGAGGGCGGGACAATTACGGCCACGGATTTTAATAGCTCCGCTCCGCTGGGCAGTCAACTTAATACCGCGTACCTGCAGGACCTCCAAGCGCTTGGCACTGCTGTTCTGAACCAGTGGGACGTTGATAACGGTCGCATTAAAGTTTATAACCAGCGCGGAGCTGCGGTATGCCCCTTGGGCCAATGTCTTGGTCGAGGGCTGGACGAGATTATCATCGATATAGCGAAGTATCGGGATAGTTCTGGAAACTTGGATCACGTCTTCGACTCCGACGGGCATATGCAAGGCGCCGTCGCGCAGAAGCTCCAAGGAATTCTCGGAACAGATGCTTTTTCAGGCCCATTAGTGAATGGGATAAATCAAGACTGCGAGGGCGTCCTCGCATCGATACAGTATGCGAGTGGTCTAGAAACCGGCGCAATCCAACGGGTGAAACCCAACGGCCTGACGTTGCTTTTCTGGAACCAAGCGCCAGCAACGTTGACAACCACTTTCCCAGGGAATGCCGGCTACACCGGTTGGCGCGACGCGCGCAAGAACGGGGGCGAAACATTCTGGGGCCTGTCCAGTACTCCTCCAGTTCGAAAGCCGAGGCCGAGGCGACCGAGGTGACGCTAATGAAAAGGAATGTTGTTTTGTTTGGAATCATCGCGGTCGTAAGTAGCGCAACGCGAGCCGAGGATAGCAGCCAGTTTAAATTTCAGCAAGAACTAGCAGCGGTCCTCAAATGGGAGATACTTTGGGACGATTCACCTGCAGGTTTTCAACTTCCCCCCAATGGCAAGGCACAGGTGTCTTTACTTAGAGATTCGACCTCGCTTTCGTATTGCAGCACTCGTCTTGGCGTCTGCGCTCGTTACAGAACGGATTTGAATAGGAACTGGCAGCGCGACATGGTGGCCGAGATCAAAGATGGTCAGGCCGATTACAAGACGGTCGGTGAGTTTGCGAGCAAGGATCTAGCGGGGTCTCAACGCGCTGACAGCGTTGCAGGCTCCCTACCGCAACCCTCAACGATCGTATGGGAGGCGGTAATCAACCTGGGAAGCCGCGAAGATATCACCCGTCAATACCTCCAAATGCGGCCTCAGGGAATCGGTGCACTGGAAGACTGGATACGCGGCACAAGACCTGGCAATTCCGAAGTGAAATCCATCACGATTGCTTGTTTTGCTCCA